>CBDDFZ010000002.1:0-1447929 GCA_965227515.1 Alphaproteobacteria bacterium | reverse complement strand
TCGGCCGAGTTCAAGGCGCGCAAGGTGGTGGCGCCGCTGGCGCGCGCGCTCGGGCCCGGCGGCCGGTTGGTCGGCATCCATTCCCATGGCAACGACCCGGGCCTGGAGATCGTGCAGAAGATCTGGCCCGGCGAGCAGCCGTTCGCCACCGACCGCCACGACATCCTGAAGGCGGTGAAGGCGGAGATGGGCAGCGCGCAGCGTGACCTGAAGTACAACGCCTACGCCGATAACCGCTCGATCTTCCGCTACGACATGCACACCCTGCCCAACGAGCTTTCGGGCACCATCGGCACCTCGACCCTGTTCGCGGCATGGAACGCGGCGATCTACGTCGCGCAGATCGAGGACGAGCGCCTCAGCGACGTCGTCAAGGACGGCAGCTACATCGACGCCACCGCCGACGTGCTGCGCAAGCACGGCGGGCTCTGGTTCAACGACGAGACCTACGTCATCTCGCGGAGGCGCCCATGAGCGCTGCCCCCACAAGTGCGGTCATGATGGACGATTCACGGGAAGCCGCACGGTCCGATGCGGCAACCCGCCTGATCGGCGGCGCTTCACTGGAGGTCGGCGCCACCCACGAGCGCGCGATCGCGGCGCTGGCGGACAACTTCCCGCCCGGCACGCTGACCTACATCACCCACCTGCCGCACCAGCCGAGCGAGGTGACGCTCGCGGCTGCCAAGCGGGCGCGCGCCGCCGGCTTCGAGCCGGTGCCGCACATCGCCGCGCGCAGCGTTGGCAGCGTGGCGGAGGTGGCGGACCTGATCGCCGGGCTGGTGCAGGAAGCCGGCGTCACGCAGGTGCTGGCGGTCGGCGGCGATGTCGACGATGCGGCGGGACCGTTTACGTCGGTGAGCGACCTCATGCGCAGCGAGTTGCTGCAGCGCCACGGCATCGCCTCCGTTGGCTTCGCCGGCCATCCGGAAGAGCATCCGGTGGTGGCGCGCGACGTGCTGGAAAAGGCCATGGTCGAAAAGGTCGCGCTGGCTCGGCAGGCCGGGATGGCGCCGTTCGTGACCACCCAGTTCTGCTTCCGCACCAAGCCGATCGTCGACTACCTGGCGCGCCTGCGCCAATTGGGCATCGATGCCCCGGTCGCCGTCGGGCTTGCCGGCCCGGCGGAACTGAAGACGCTGGCGACATTCGCGCTGCGCTGCGGTGTGGGCCGCTCGGCCCGTGTGCTGCGCCGGCAGGGCGGCCTGTTCGGCCGGCTGATCGGCCATCAGGGCTCGGACCGCATCGTCACCGATCTGGTACGTGCTGCCGGCCAGCACCCCAACCTCGCCCGGTTGCATGTCTTCCCGTTCGGCGGCATCGCGCGCGCCGGCGCATGGCGGAAGGACTTGCTCGACCGGTTGGAAGGTGTCTGACTGGCGATCGCAACGGATCGCTTATTTGGGGGAACCGAAATGTCCGACAGCCCAGGGGCGACGGCAAGGCCGGCGCCCACGGTGTTGCGCGTCAGCCGCGCGACGTCCTATGCCGACCGCCTGCGCGCCTACAAGATCCTGGTCGACGGCCAGGTCGAGGGCTCGATCAAGGCGAAGGAGACGATGGACATCCGGGTGGCGCCCGGGACGCACGAAGTGATGATGAAGATCGACTGGTGCCGCAGCAATCGCCTGCCAGTACAGATCGGCGAGGGCGAGACCGTCGAGCTGGCCTGCGGATCGTCGCTGGCCGGCTGGAAGTTCATTCTGAGCCTGATCTACATCATCTTCCTGACCCACAAATACCTGTGGCTGGAGGAGCGCGGCCGGTCACGCCCTGCGTGAGGATGGCGGCGTTCGGGCGGGGTCCAGCGATTCGTGGACCTCACACAGCCCGAATTCTCGATCCAGACAACAAACAAAGCTGTCGCCCTCGGCCTTGTGCCGAGGGCCCATCGTAGTGCGAGGGTTGTTGTGGCTGCATTTTGCTCCATGCCAATGCAGCCAAGCCTTCAGTGCGACCTCCACTCCGGCCAGAGTGAACCACATAGAGTATTGATCCGTTGGACAAAAATGGATCCTCGGGACAAGCCCGAGGATGACGATTGGGGGTATTATGCCGGCTCCACATTCTGGTTCATGCGGAATAGGTTCGACGGATCGTAAGCGCGCTTGATGCGGGCCAGGCGTTCATAGTTGGCGCCGTAGGCATCGCGTTCCCGCCCCGACCCTTCGGCGATGAAGTTGACGTACGCGCCTGCCTCGGCGACGCGGCGCAGGATGGCGCCGGTCTCGCGGGTCCAGGCGACGCACGCATCGTCGTCAGCCGCATCGGCCCAGCGCGCGCCAGGCGTCAGGGCATAGGACACGTCACGGTGCGGATAGGCGGTGGCGTCGTCGGCCACATCGCCGATGGCACCACCGAGCTGGCAGATCAGCATGTCCGACTGCGGCGTCGGCATGGTCGCGGCGCGCGCGACCAGCGCGTCGATCACCGTATCGCTCAGGTCATGGCAGTTCGCCGACGCCCAGTAGTTGCGCATGCCCTTGGCATACACCTCGTCGAGCAGCGCCTGCGCCTCCACGAACGGCCGCGCCATCACCGCATCGCCTAACGGATTGCCGTAGCCACTTAATGGCGCCAACACACGTTCGCCCTCCTCGATGTCGCCGGCAAAGCACTGCAGCAGGGACAGAACCTTGGTGCCGTGCGCTTCCGGCGGCAGGAACGGAAACGGGGGCGCGGTCAGCAGATCGGCCCACACGCAGCACGCACGCGGCGCGGTCGCGGTGAACGCGCGATAGTGGCGCAGCACGTCGGCCGCGTCCTCCAGCCGGTAGACCGTGGGGCCGAACAGCACGTCCGGTCCCACCGGGTGCAGCCGGAAGGTGAAGGCCGTGGCCACGCCGAAATTGCCGCCACCGCCGCGCACGCCCCAGAATAGGTCGGCATGGTCGGTCTCGTTCGCGGCCACGATGCGGCCATCGGCCAACACGATCTCGACCTCGATCAGGTTGTCGACCGCGAGCCCATGCAGCCGCGACAGCCAGCCGAACCCGCCGCCGAGCGTCAGCCCGCCGACGCCGGTCGACCCCACGACACCGCCGGGTGCGGCCAGCCCGTGCGCCTGGGTCGCCCGGTCCATCTCCGCCAGCGTGGCACCGCCGCCCACCCTTGCCGTGCGGCGCTCGGGATCGACGGTCACGTCGTTCATCGCCGACAGGTCGATCATGAGGCCGCCATCGCAGACCGCGGTGCCGGAGACGTTGTGGCCACCGCCCCGTACGGAGAGCAACAGGCCGTTGTCGCGCGCGAAGCCGACCGCTCGTGCGACGTCCGCGGCATCCGCGCATGCCGCGATGGCGGCGGGCCGCCGGTCGATCATCGCGTTCCACACCGCGCGGGCCGCGTCGTATCCGGCATCGTCCGGCGCGATCACCTCACCGCGCAATGCGGCCCGCAGGTCCTGGACGTTCGTGCTGGTGGCCATGGCGACCTCGCTTGCTTCGAGTGATCGCGCCCATTGTGGGCAAAGGCCGGGCCAAGGAAACTGACAAATCTGGAGCACTACAGATTATTGAGTTGTCGCACGCCACCCGCTCCGCCACCCTGCCGCCATGACACGCGGATACGGCCAATATTGCCCGCTGGCGTTGGCAGCCGAGTTCCTCGGCGAGCGCTGGTCCATCCTGGTGGTCAGCCGGCTGATCGACGGCTGCCGCCGGTTCAACGAAATCCATCGCGGGGTGCCGCGCATTTCCGCCACGCTGCTGACCCAGCGGTTGGCGCAGTTGGAGCACGCCGGCATCGTGGTACGCGAGCCGCTGCCCAATGGCCGCGGCCATGAATACATCCTGACCGAGGCGGGCCGCGCCCTGGAGCCGATCATCATGGACCTGGCGATCTGGGGCCAGCACTGGGCGCGCGACATGGTGAGCGAGGACCTGGACCCCGCCTTTCTGGCCTGGAGCATGCACGAACGGCTGAATACCGACGCCATGCCGGCCGGTCGCACCGTCATCGAGTTCACCTTTTCCGGCCACGTCGCCGAGTTCAGCCGGTTCTGGCTGGTCAACACCGACGGCAACGTCGATATGTGCCTGAAGCATCCGGGCTTCGAGGTCGATGTCGCGGTGAGCGCCGACCTCAGACGCTTTATCGAGGCATGGCGCGGCTTCCGCCCGCTGCGCGCGGAGATCGCCTCGGGCAGGATCAGGGTCGACGGCCCATCGGCGCACGTCCGCGCGTTCCCGGAATGGTTGAAACTGAGCGCGCTGGCGGTCTATCCAAGGTGCCGGGACGGGGAGGAACGCTCGCTGGCCCGCGGCGAGAAGCAAAACCGCCCCGCCGCATAGCCACTAATGGCCACCTTGGGAGACACGAGCCGATGCGCGCAAACCTCGGCCGTATCATTCTGTTCGCACAGGACGTCGCGGGGCTGGCCCTCTTCTACCGTTCGGTGTTCGGGTTCTCGATCGTGGAGCAGGACGGCGCGGACTGGATGGTGCTGAATGCCGGCGGGACCGAACTGGCGCTGCACCGCGTTGGGCCGGAATACCGGCGTGACGACGCCAAGGATTGGCTCGGCGACACCAACGTCAAGCTGGTGATCACGGTCGACGAGGACCTGGAAGCGCTGCGCGAGCGGCTTCTCGACATGGACGTCAGGCTGGGCGAGATCAAGCGGTTCTCGCCGACCGCGCCGCCGCTGTGCGACGGCCGCGACCCCGAAGGCAATGTCTTCCAGATCTGCCAGTCCGCGGGGCCGGCGGACCTGCCTGACGCCACCGATATCATTGCGCTGACATCCCGCGCGGCGCACGACCTGAAGGCGCCGCTGCGCCACGTCACCACGGCGCTGTCGATCATCGAGGAGGAGATCGAAGGTCCGTTGCCGGAAGAAGCGGCGGAATGGATGGACATCGCGCGTGGCGCCGGTGCCCAGCTTCTGGCCCTGATCGAGGACATCCGCACCTATGTGCGCGCGGCCTACACCCCGCTCGACCGGCAATCGATTGCCCTGATCGACATCATCGATGCCACGGCGGCCGAGATCGGGCAGCGCCCCGAAAGCCGCGGCGCCGACGTTCGACGGGATGGAGATGGTGTCGTCGTGCAGGGCGATCCGGCACAGACCAACCAGTTGATCCGTATCCTGGTCTCCAACGCCGTCGCCTATGTTCCACCCGACCGCCAGCCGGACGTGACGGTCGCTATCGGACACGAGCCCGACGGCGCGTTCATGCGCGTGCGTGACAATGGCATCGGCCTCGACGAGCGGGGCGCGGAGCGGATTTTCGAACCGTTCGTCCGGCTGAAGCAGGTTGAGGCGCCCGGCAGCGGCCTGGGGCTGGCCATCGCGCGGGTGATCTGCGCGCGCCACGGCTGGACCGTCGCGGCCGAGCCGTCCGCCGCCGATGGCGCCACACTGCTGGTCCGGTTCGGCAGCGGCCTGCCATAGGCGAGTTTGCACTGGCATCGCGGCCTACCCTCGGGTACGTGTGACACGGACATGACGGCTGGCATCAAGACCGGCTGTGTAAACCAGTACGGGAGGATAATGTGACGATCGCTATCCGCGCGCTTGGCGCGTTCGCACTCGCAACCGGCGTGACTTTCAGCGCCCAGGCCTTCGAACCTGAATCGGTAGAGTGCATTGCACCCGCAAACCCCGGCGGCGGCTGGGACTTCACCTGCCGGCAGGTCGGCAAGACCCTGACCGACCTCGGCATCGTCGACGGCAACATTCAGGTGACGAACATGGCCGGCGCCGGCGGCGGTGTGGCCTACGCCTATGTCGTGGCCGACCGTGGCGACGACGCCAACCTGCTGGTTGCCGCGTCGACGGCCACCGCGACCCGGCTGGCCCAGAACCTCTATGTCGGCCTGACGTCGGATCAGGTTCGCTTCGTCGGCTCGCTCGGCGCCGACTACGGCGTCATCGTCGTTTCCGCGGACTCGCCCTACCAGAACCTGGACGACCTGGTGAACGCGATCATCGCCGACCCGGGCAGCGTTGCCTTCGGCGGCGGCAGTGCGGTCGGCGGGTTCGACCACATCAAGGTGCTGCAGGTTCTGCAGGCCGCCGGCTTCACCGACATCACGGCCGTGCCTTACGTCGCGCTCGACGGCGGTGCGGACGCCATTCTGCAGGTGACCGGCGGGCACCTTGGCGCCATGACCGGCGACATCACCGAGACGGTGCCCTTCATGGAGGACATCCGCATCCTGGCGGTGCTGTCGGAGGAGCGCCTGCCGGGCGATTTCGCCGACATCCCTACAGCCGTCGAGCAGGGCTATAACGTGGTCGCCCCGAACTGGCGCGGCTTCTATATCCCGTTGGATGCCGGCGACGAGGCGTTCGACTTCTGGGCCGACGCCATGTCGACGGTCTATGAGTCCGACGAGTGGAAGCAGATCATGGCCGAGAACGGCCTGATGCCGTTCTACAAGGTCGGGCCCGACTTCCAGACCTTCGTCGACGAGCAGATTTCCGCCATCGCCGACCTCAGCCGAGAGATCGGAGTCATCGAATAATGTCCGACCGCCTGCTGGGCGGTATTGTCCTGATCGTGGCGCTCGCGTTTGTCGTGGGCGCCACTCAAATCAAGACATCTGGACTGATTTTCGAGCCGGTCGGCCCGCGCACCTTCCCGATCATCATCGGCTGCATTCTGGCGGTTTCGGCCATCTTTCCGATCATCCGGCCGGACCCGGACCCGAATTGGCCGCCGAAGCGCCGTCTGCTGGAAATCGGCATCGTCCTGGTGGTGCTGATCGTCTATGCGCAGATCCTCACCACCATCGGCTATGTCGCCGCCACGTCTTTGGCGGCAGGGGTCATCAGCTGGCGGCTCGGCGCGCGGCCCTGGGTGGCCGGCATCGTTGGCCTCGGCGTCGGGGTCGGCACCTATCTCGTCTTCCACCTGGTCCTGAAGCTGTCGCTGGCCGAGGGACCCTGGGGGTTTTGATTGGAAACTCTCAACTATCTCGCTGACGGCTTCGCGGTCGCTCTCACGCTCGAGAATCTGGGTTTCGCGCTGCTGGGCTGCTTTCTGGGCACCATCATCGGTGCGTTGCCCGGCCTGGGGCCGTCCAACGGCGTGGCGATTCTGATCCCGCTGGCGTTCGCGTTGGACTTGGACGCCACCGCGGCGCTGATCCTGCTGACTTCGGTCTACTACGGCGCCATGTACGGGGGCCGCATCTCCTCGATCCTGCTCAATATTCCCGGCGACGAGCCCGCCTTGATGACCACGCTGGACGGCTATCCCATGGCCAAGCAGGGCAAGGCGGGCGAAGCGTTGGTGCTGTCGGGCGTGGCATCGTTTGTCGGCGGCTTCTTCGCCACCGTCGGCTTGGTGCTGCTGGCGCCTGTGTTGAAGGAGGTGGCCAAGCAGTTCGGCTCGGCCGAGTATTTCGCACTCTATGCGCTGGCGTTCGCGACGCTGGGGGGCATCGCCAACCGCAACCAGGCCAAGGCCGCCATGGCGGCCGCCTTCGGCCTCGCCATCGCCACCATCGGCCTTGACGACGGCGGCACCACCGCGCGCTTCACCTTCAACGACATGCACCTGATGGACGGCATCGACTTCCTGGTCGCCATCGTCGGCCTGTTCGCGATTGCCGAGGTCTTCCTGTTCCTGGAACACCAGGGCAAGGACTCGGCCATCGGCGCCAAGGTCGGGCGCATCACCGTGCCGTTGAAGACCCTGGCGCACACCGGCTGGACGATGGCGCGTAGCACGGTGATCGGCTTTCTGTGCGGCATCCTGCCCGGGGCCGGCGCATCGTTGGGCAGCTTCGTCGCCTACACCACCGAGAAGAAGATCTCCGACAAGAAGAAGACCTTCGGCACGGGCGATCCGCGCGGTGTCGCGGCACCGGAAGCCGGCAACAATGCGGCCGCCGGCGGCGCGCTGGTGCCGATGCTGACCCTGGGCGTGCCGGGCAGCGGCACCACCGCGGTGCTGCTGGCGATCCTGCTGACCCTCAACATCACGCCCGGCCCGCAGTTGTTCGAGCAGAACCCGGACGTGGTCTGGGGTTTGATCGCGGCCCTGTTCATCGGCAATTTCATGCTGCTGATCCTGAACATTCCGCTGGTCGGCCTGTTCGTGCGCCTGTTGTCGGTGCCGTCCTACATCCTGATGCCGGCGGTCGCCATGATCGCCTCGGTCAGCATCTATTCCATATCCGGGTCGGTGTTCGACCTGATGACGATGATCGCGTTCGGCGTCATCGGCTATCTTTGCCGCAAGCTCGATATCCCGACCGTGCCGATCATCCTGGGCATCCTGCTCGGCAAGCACATGGAGGGGCACCTGCGCGATGCGCTGGCGGCAAATCGTGGCGACTGGTTTTCGCTGATTGACAGTCCGATCTCGATTGGGCTGTGGATAGCGGCCATACTGGGATTCGTGGCCCCGCTGTTCATCGGCAAATTCCTGCGCCCGAGGCGGCTGGTCGAGGAAGCGAAGCAGGAACAGGCAGAACCGGATTGAGCGCCTCTACCCCCAAATGACCGACGATCCAGACCACGAACTCGACAAGGCGGCACTGGCCTATCACCGGGCCGATCCGCCCGGCAAGCTCGCCATCCAGCCAACCAAGCCGCTGGCGACCCAGCGCGACCTTTCGCTGGCGTACTCGCCCGGCGTCGCAGCCGCGTGCCTGGCGATCCGCGACGAGCCCGACACCAACCTGGAGCTGACCTCGCGCGGCAATCTGGTCGCGGTCATTTCCAACGGCACCGCGGTGCTCGGCCTCGGCAACATCGGGGCGCTGGCCGGCAAGCCGGTGATGGAAGGCAAGGCCGCCCTGTTCAAGAAGTTCGCCGGCATCGACGTCTTCGACATCGAGATCGACGAGAACGATCCGGGGATGCTGATCGAGACCATTGCCCGGCTGGAGCCCACCTTCGGCGGCATCAACCTGGAAGACATCAAGGCGCCCGAGTGCTTCGAGGTCGAGGCGCGCCTGCGCGAGCGGATGAAGATCCCGGTCTTCCACGACGACCAGCACGGCACTGCGATTGTCGCGTCCGCCGCCATCCTCAACGCGCTGGAGCTGGTCGACAAGAAGATCGAGGACGTGCGGCTGGTCGCGTGCGGTGCCGGCGCCGCCGCACTCGCCTGCCTCGACCTGCTGGTCAGCCTGGGGCTCACCAAGGCCAACATCACCGTCTGCGACATCGTCGGCGTGGTCTTCGAGGGCCGCACCGAGCAGATGGACCCCTACAAGGCGCGATACGCGGTCGACACGCCGGACCGCACGCTGGCCGACGCGGTCGACGGTGCCGACGTCTTCCTGGGGCTTTCCGCCGCCAACGTGCTGAAGCCCGCAATGGTGAAGACCATGGCGCGCGACCCGTTGATCCTGGCAATGGCGAACCCCGACCCGGAGATCCGGCCGGAGCTGGCCCGCGAGGCCCGCCCCGACGCCATCATCTGCACCGGCCGGTCGGACTTTCCGAACCAGGTCAACAACGTTCTGTGCTTCCCGTTCATCTTCCGTGGCGCGCTCGACGTCGGTGCCACCACGATCAACGAGCCGATGAAGCACGCATGTGTGCGCGCCATCGCGGCCCTGGCCCGCGCCGGTGTCTCCGAGATGGTGGCGAACGCCTACTCCGGCGCGCCGCTGCGGTTCGGGCGCGACTACATCCTGCCGAAGCCGTTCGACGACCGACTGATCCTGGAAGTCGCGCCAGCCGTGGCGAAAGCCGCGATGGAGAGCGGTGTCGCCCGGCGGCCGATCGAGGATTTCGAAGCCTACGACCAGAAGCTCAGCCGGTTCGTGTTCCGCTCGGGCAACCTGATGCGGCCGATCTTCGAGGCGGCACAGAGCAATCCGCGGCGCCTGCTGTTCGCGCGCGGCGACAGCGAGCGTGTGCTCTACACCGTTCAGCAGGTGCTGGCCGAGCGGATCGCCCGTCCGGTGCTGCTCGGCAACCCGGACGCCATTGCCGAGAAGGCGCGGTCGGTGGGACTGAAGCTGCCTTTGGGCGCGGAGATCGAGATCATCGACCCCGCCACGATTGCCGCCGACTCAGAGCTTGTCGAGCGCCTGTACGAGCGCCACTGGCGCCAGGGCATGTCGCCCAGCGATCCGCTGCCGATGCTGCAAACCGACGCCACGGCGCTCTCCTGCATCCTGCTGGAATGCGGCGACGTCGATGCCGCCATCGTCGGCCCGGTGCCGCGCTTCTACGGCGAGTTGCGCACGGTTGAGCGCATCATCGGCCGGGCGCGCGGCGTGCGCGACCTCTCCACCTTGAATGCGCTGATCCTGCCATCGGGCACCTACTTCGTGTGCGACACCTATGTGTCCGACGAGCCGACGGCGCAGGAACTGGCCGAGCTCGGGCGGCTCGCCGCCGAGGAGGTGCGCCGGTTCGGCATCGAGCCGCGGATCGCCTTCCTGTCGGCCTCGAACTTCGGCAGCCGGAACACGCCCGGCGCCAAGCGGGTGCGCGCCGCGGTCGCCCTGCTGAAGGCCGAGCAGCCGGACCTGATGGTCGATGGTGAGATGCACGGCGACGTGGCGCTGTCGGAAGCGCTGCGGCAGCGCGAGTTTCCCCGCGCCACATTGGCCGGTGAGGCCAACCTCTGGATCATGCCCAACCTGGATGCGGCCAACATCGCCTTCAACCTGTTGAAACAGCTTGGCGGCGGCGTTTCGGTCGGCCCCATCCTGCTCGGCGCGGCAAAGCCGATCCACATTGCGACCCGCTCGCTGACCACACGCGGGCTGCTGAACCTGGCCGCCATCGCGGTGGTCGAGGCACAATTGCAGAGCAGCGACGCGGAGTGAAAGGTTTCGGGGACAGTTTACTAAATTCCATTCGCCATTCTGCACGGCCGGGCTCTAACTCCCTGAATTTAGTAAACTGTCCCCGAAACCGAACTACCAACCAACACCCGGGTTTCCTTGCCTGCCAAGGAACGGCTACCATCATTAGAACCCGTGCCGGCGCCAGCCCAACCACCAGGTGAGCAACATGACCAAGGCCACTGACTCGTCCCAGTTCAGCGAGGAAATGCGCGATTGGCAGCAGGCCATCGCCTCTGTCATCGCCTTCGAGGGTACCGAAGCCGCCGACGCGATGCTGAGTGCCGCGGTCGAGCTGGCACGCCCCCACGGCGCGCACCTGCCGTTCGCCGCCAACACCGCCTACCTGAACACCATCCACCCGGAGGATCAGGCCGAACACCCGGGCGACCGGGCGCTGGAGCACCGCATCCGCTCCGCCATCCGCTGGAACGCGCTCGCCATGGTGATGCGCGCCAACAAGGAGAGTTCGGAGCTGGGCGGCCATATCGCGAGCTTCCAGTCGGCGGCCACCCTGTACGATACCGGCTTCACCCACTTCTGGCACGCGCCGACCGACGACCATGGCGGCGACCTGATCTACTACCAGGGCCACTCCTCACCCGGCATCTATGCCCGCGCCTTCGTGGAGGGCCGGCTGACCCAGGATCAGATCGACAATTTCCGCCAGGAGACCGAGGGCAAGGGCGTGTCGTCCTACCCGCACCCCTGGCTGATGCCCTCGTTCTGGCAGTTCCCCACCGTCTCCATGGGGCTTGGCCCGATCATGGCGATCTACCAGGCGCGCTTCCTGCGCTATCTGGAGTGCCGGGGCCTGGCCAAGACCGCCAACCGCAAGGTGTGGGCGTTCCTGGGCGACGGCGAGACCGACGAGCCGGAGAGCCTGGGCGCCTTGTCGCTGGCCGGCCGCGAGAACCTGGACAACCTGATCTTCGTCGTGAACTGCAACCTGCAGCGCCTGGACGGGCCGGTGCGCGGCAACGGCAAGATCGTGCAGGAGCTAGAAGGCAACTTCCGCGGCTCCGGCTGGAACGTGATCAAGGCGCTGTGGGGCACCGGCTGGGACAAGCTCTTGGCCAAGGACTACAGCGGTGCGCTGCGCCGGCTGATGGAGGAGTGCGTCGACGGCGACTACCAGGCCTTCAAGTCGAAGGACGGCGCCTATATCCGCGAGCACTTCTTCGGCCGCTACAAGGACACCGCGGCGATGGTGGCGGACTGGTCCGACGACGAGATCTGGGCGCTGACCCGCGCCGGCCACGACCCGCAGAAGGTGTTCGCCGCCTACCACGCCGCGGTCAACCACAAGGGCCAGCCGACAGTCATCCTGGCCAAGACGGTCAAGGGCTATGGCATGGGTTCCGCCGGCGAGGCGCAGAACATCACCCACCAGCAAAAGAAGATGGGCGAGGACGCGCTGCACCAGTTCCGCGACCGCTTCAAGCTGGGCCTGACCGACAAGGAAGTGGAGGCGCTGCAGTACATCACCTTCGACGAAAGCTCGGAGGAGATGAAGTACCTGCGCAAGTGCCGCGAGGCCCTGGGCGGCTATCTGCCGGCACGGCGCGAGAAGTCCGAGGCGCTGGAGGTGCCGCCGCTGGAGAAGTTCGGCGGCCAGCTCAAGGGCACCGGCGACCGCGAGATCTCGACCACGATGGCGTTCGTGCGGGTGCTGAACACGCTGCTGCGCGACAAGGCGATCGGCAAACGGGTGGTGCCCATCGTGCCCGACGAGAGCCGCACCTTCGGCATGGAGGGCATGTTCCGCCAGTTCGGCATCTTCAGCCAGAAGGGCCAGCTCTATCACCCGGAAGATGCCGACCAGTTGATGTTCTACAAGGAGTCCGACGACGGCCAGATGCTGCAGGAAGGCATCAACGAGGCCGGCGCCATGTCGTCGTGGATCGCGGCGGCGACGTCGTACTCGTCGTCCAACTGCCCGATGATCCCGTTCTACATCTACTATTCGATGTTCGGGTTCCAGCGCATCGGCGACCTGGCCTGGGCGGCCGGCGACATGCGCGCCCGCGGGTTCCTGATCGGCGGCACCTCTGGCCGGACCACGCTGAACGGCGAGGGCCTGCAGCACGAGGACGGCCACAGCCACCTGATCTCGTCAACGGTGCCGAACTGCGTCTCCTACGACCCGACCTACGCCTACGAGGTGGCGGTGATCATCCAGGACGGCATGCGCCGGATGTATGCCGAGCAGGAGGACGTCTTCTACTACATCACCACGATGAACGAGAATTACCAGCACCCGGACATGCCGAAGGGTGCGGAAGACGGCATCGTGAAGGGGATGTACCGGCTGCAAAAGGGCCGCGCCAAGAAGGGCGCGCCGAAGGTGCAGTTGCTTGGCAGCGGCTCGATCCTGAACGAGGTGGTGGCCGCCGCCGACATGCTGCGCGACGACTTCGGCGTGGTCGCCGACGTGTTCAGCGTGACCAGCTTCACCGAGCTTCGCCGCGAGGCGATGGACTGCGCGCGCTGGAACATGCTGCACCCGACCGAGAAGCCGAAGGTGCCCTATGTCACCAGCACCCTGGATGCCGGCGACGGCGTGCCGACCATCGCGTCCACCGACTACATGAAGCTGTTCGCGGACCAGATCCGCGCCTATGTGCCGGGGGCGTACACGGTGCTGGGCACCGACGGGTTCGGCCGTTCGGATTTCCGGCGCAACCTTCGGTCGTTCTTCGAGGTTGACCGCCGCTTCGTTGTGCTGGCCGCGCTGACCGCGCTGGCCGAGCAGGGCCAGATCGACCGCAAGAAGGCGGCCGAGGCGATCAAGAAATACGACATCGATCCGGACAAGAAAAACCCGGCGCGCTCGTAACGGCGCGGGCAGCACTGGGGAGGGAGACTTTCATGGCGAGCGAAGACGTAAAGGTGCCGGATATCGGCGACTTCACGGATGTGGAGATCGTGGAGGTGCTGGTGGCCGAGGGCGACAGCGTGCATTTCGACGACCCGCTGATCACCCTGGAGACCGACAAGGCCTCGATGGAGGTGCCCTCGCCGATGAGCGGCACGGTCAAGCAGCTCAAGGTGAAGGTTGGCGACCGCGTCTCCGAAGGTTCGTCGATCCTGGTGCTGGAAGGTGCCGAGGACGGTGACGGCCCGAAGCACGCCGCCGAGGAGCCGGAGGCGCACGACACTGCCGAGGCCAGCAAGGCGGAAGAGCCGGCAAAGGCCAGCAGCGCATCGGGCGATGACGCGCCGCGCCCCGCCACCGTCGACAGCGGCCTGCCGCCGCCCGCCGGCATCGACTTCGGCAACGTCAATGCTAGCCCCTCGGTCCGCCGCCTGGCCCGCGAGCTCGACGTCGACCTGACCAAGGTGAAGGGCTCCGGCGACAAGGGCCGCATCACCAAGGACGACGTGAAAGCGCACCTGTCCGGCGGCGGTGGCGCTCCAGCCGCGGCGGCCACGGGCGGTGCCGGCATTCCGGAAGTGCCGGTGCCCGACTTCACCCAGTTCGGCGAGGTCGAGACCGTGGCGCTGCCGCGCATCAAGAAGATCAGCGGCCCGCACCTGCATCGCGCCTGGCTGAACGTGCCGGCGGTCACCCACGCCGACGAGGCCGACATCACCGAGACCGACGGCTATCGCAAGGAGCTGGACACGGCGGCGAAGGAAAAGGGCTACCGCGTCACCCTGCTGTCGTTCCTGATGAAGGCGTCGGTGTCGGCGCTGCGCCAGTTCCCCACCGTCAACAGCTCGCTGAATGCCGAGAAGGACAGCCTGATCCTGAAGAAGTACGTCCACATCGGCATCGCCGTCGACACGCCGGACGGGCTGGTGGTGCCGGTGATCCGCGACGTCGACCGCAAGGGCGTCGACCAGATCAGCAAGGAGCTTGGCGAGGTCAGCCAACGCGCCCGCGACGGCAAGCTGTCGGCGGCCGACATGCAGGGCGCCAGCTTCACCATCTCCAGCCTGGGCGGCATCGGTGGTACCCACTTCTCGCCCATCGTCAACGCGCCCGAGGTGGCGATCCTGGGCGTGGTGCGCTCCAAGATCAGCCCGGTTTGGGACGGCAAGGCCTTCAAGCCGCGCAACATGTTGCCGGTGTGCCTGTCCTACGACCATCGGGTGATCGACGGCGCGCTCGCCGCCCGCTTCACCCGCCATTTGTGCCATGTGCTGGAGGACGTACGCCGGCTGGTGCTGTAGTCCGGCCGCCTCACGCCCGCCCCGCACATCCGGCAGGAGAACCCAATGCCTACCGACATCAAGGTGCCCGATATCGGCGACTTCTCCGACGTCGAGATCGTGGAGGTCCACGTCAAGGCCGGCGACACGGTCGCGGCCGAGGACCCGCTGATCACGCTGGAGACCGACAAGGCGGCGATGGACGTGCCCTCACCCGCCGCCGGCAGGATCAAGGACCTGAAGGTCAAGGTCGGCGACAAGGTCTCCGAAGGCGATGTCATCGGCACATTGGAAGGTGCCGACGGGGACTCCGCGGGCGACGACGCCCCGAAAAAGGCCGAGGAGAAGGCGGACGAGAAGGCCGCGGCGCCCGCCAAGGACGATGCGCCGAAGGCCGAGAGCGCCAAGGCGCCGCCGAAGTCGGGCGACCACGACACCGAGTTGCTGGTGCTGGGCGCCGGCCCCGGCGGCTATACGGCCGCGTTCCGTGCCGCCGACCTGGGGATGAAGGTCACCCTGATCGAGCGGTGGGAGACGCTGGGCGGCGTGTGCCTGAACGTCGGCTGCATCCCCTCCAAGGCGCTGCTGCACGCCGCCAAGGTGATCGCCGACAGCAGCGAGATGGGCGCCCACGGCATCAAGTTCGCCAAGCCGAAGATCGACATCAAGAGCCTGGCGAAGTGGAAGGACGGCGTCGTCTCGCGCCTGGTCGGCGGGCTTGCCGGGCTTGCCAAGCAACGCAAGGTGGAGGTGGTGCACGGCACCGCCAAGTTCACCTCGGCCAACGAGGTCGCGGTGGAGGACGCCAAGGGAAATACCCGCACCATCAGCTTCGACCAGGCGGTGATCGCCGCCGGCTCCGAGCCGGTGACCCTGCCCTTCATTCCCCATGACGACGACCGCGTGATCGACAGCACCGGTGCGCTGGAGCTAGCCGACATCCCCAAGCGAATGCTGGTGCTGGGCGGCGGTATCATCGGGCTGGAGATGGCGACCGTCTATCACGAGCTGGGCTCGAAGGTGACCATCGTCGAGCTGATGGACCAGATCATTCCCGGCGCCGACAAGGACGTGATCGCGCCGCTGATGAAGCGGATCAAGGGCCAGTACGAGAACATCTGGCTCGGCACCAAGGTGACCGGCGTGGAGGCGACCAAGAAGGGGCTGAAGGTCACCTTCGACGGCAAGGACGCGCCGGAGAACGACACCTTCGACAAGGTGCTGGTCGCGGTCGGCCGCAGGCCCAACGGCAAGCTGATCGACGCCGACAAGGCGGGCGTAGAGGTCGACGACCGCGGCTTCATCGCCACCGACAAGCAGATGCGCACCAACGTCGACCACATCTTCGCCATCGGCGACATCGTCGGCCAGCCGATGCTGGCCCACAAGGCGGTGCACGAGGGCAAGACCGCGGCCGAGGCAGCCGCCGGCCACAACAGCTATTTCGACGCCAAGGTAATCCCCTCGGTCGCCTACACCGACCCGGAGGTCGCCTGGATCGGGCTGACCGAGAACGAGGCCAAGGACAAGGACATCAAGGTCGGCAAGGGCGCGTTCCCGTGGGCCGCGTCGGGCCGCGCCCTGTCGCTCGACCGGTCGGAGG
The DNA here is from genome assembly GCA_965227515.1 of Alphaproteobacteria bacterium. Taxonomy (GTDB): domain Bacteria; phylum Pseudomonadota; class Alphaproteobacteria; order CALKHQ01; family CALKHQ01; genus CBDDFZ01. The sequence goes on along the minus strand of CBDDFZ010000002.1, from coordinate 1,431,398 downwards.
GCATGACCAAGCTGCTGTTCGACCCGGAGACCAAGCAGGTGCTGGGCGCCGGCATCGTCGGCGTCAATGCCGGCGACCTGATCGCGGAGGTGGCGCTCGCCATCGAGATGGGCGCGGACGCCGAGGACATCGGGCTGACCATCCACCCGCATCCGACGCTGTCGGAGACGGTCGCCTTCGCCGCGGAGATGTTCGACGGCACCATCACCGACCTGATGCCGCCAAGAAAGCGGTAGGGCTATGCCTGAGAGTCGATGCCCCCTGTCGACTTGATGCATTTTCACACATAAGCAATGTCGGTTGATGCATTTTGATGCATCACTCCTCTTGCTTTCACGTCAAATCGATGTATTTTTCTGCATCATAGATCAACCATGATGCAGATTTCTATATGATGCCTACCCCTACCATGGACATCGCCCAGCAATTGAGAGCGGTGCGCAGCCTCAAGGGCCTGTCACAGCGGGACGTATCCGAAATGACAGGAATACCCCAGGCGCAGATCTCACGGATCGAGAGCGGCGCGGTGGATCTGCGTCTATCCACATTGGTGGAACTGTCGCGCGCACTGGGTCATGAACTGACCCTTGTACCGCGTGCCGCGCTGCCTGCAGTGCGTGGCATCGCGTCGGGCGCTACGCCCGATCGCCCGCAACGATCTCACCGCCTCGACGACGATGGCTGACGTCGCCGTTCTTGAGGTTCTGTTGCATGGAGAGCCAGTTGGAACACTGACCCATGTCGGCGGCGACCGCACGTTGTTCGCGTTCGACGACACATATGCTGCCGACCCGGAACGGCCAACACTAGAGCGGGGTCTTTTTTGGAAGAATCGAAAGGGGATTCCCGACTCGGGTGGCAATCTGATTCAACGTGTTGGTCTTGAGAGGAGGCTGGCGCGATGGGTCGACCCTATTCGAATGATCTTCGTGAGCGTGCTGTTGCCCGGGTGATGGCCGGTGAGACGGTTCGCTCTGTGGCATCCGCGTTCGATGTGAGCGTGTCTGCGGTTGTGAAGTGGTCGCAGCGATATCGGCGCACCGGGAGCGTTGCGCCGGGCAAGGTCGGTGGCCACAAGCGGATCATATTGGCGCCGCATCGCGACTTCGTGCAGGCTCGTTTGGCTGCCGAGCCGCACCTTCCCTTGCGCTCCTTGCAGCGCGAGTTGGCCGATCGCGGCATCCGGGTGAGCTACGGCGCGATCTGGCGCTTTGTGCATGCCGAGGGATTGAGCTTCAAAAAAAACCGCGTTCGCCAGCGAGCAGGATCGTCCCGACGTGGCGCGGCGCCGCGCGCGCTGGAAGCGTCATCAGGCGAAACTTGATCCCGCCCGCCTGGTCTTCATTGACGAGACCTGGGCCAAGACCAACATGGCGCCGTTGCGGGGCTGGAGCCGGCGCGGCCGGCGCCTCGTCGGCAAGGCACCGCACGGCCGCTGGCGCACCCTGACCTTCCTCGCTGCTCTGCGCTGCGACCAGCTCACCGCACCGTGCGTCTTCGACGGCCCGATTAACGGTCAGGCCTTCCTCGCCTATGTCGAGCAAATCCTGGTGCCGACGCTCAAACCCGGCGACATCGTCATCATGGACAACCTGGGCAGCCACAAGGGCAAGGCCGTACGGGCCGCCCTGCGCCAAGCCGGCGCAAGGCTGCTCTTCCTGCCGCCCTACAGCCCCGACCTCAATCCCATCGAGCAGGTGTTCGCCAAGCTCAAGCACCTGCTCAGGCGCGCCGCAGAGCGCACCATCGACGACACATGGCGGCGTATCGGAAAACTACTCGACGCGTTCCAGCCACACGAATGCAACAACTACATCGTCAATGCAGGATACGCTTCCGCATAAAACGATCCCGCTCTAGGGCTGGATTTCACCGATCAATTCGGCGAGCTGATGACGGACTTCCGCCCGACCCAGGGCCGGGCGCTCCCATTCTTTGCTAACCTGCTGCCTGAGGGCCACCTGCGCAGCTACTTGGCCGAGCGCGCTGGCATCAAACCGATGCGGGAATACCTACTTCTGCGCGCTCTTGGCGGCGACCTCGCAGGCGCAGTTTCGATCCGAGCATTGGGTGACTTCTCCGCCCCGGAGGATGACGAGACCTCCGCGAACGACATCGACAAGGACAACGCACTGCGTTTCTCACTCGCCGGTGTGCAGCTTAAGTTCTCTGCCATCATGGAGGCCAGCGGCGGCCTGACCATCCCAGCACAGGGGATGGGCGGCGATTGGATCGTCAAGCTGCCGTCCAGCCGGTTCGACGGCGTGTCGGAGAACGAGTGGTCGATGATGACGTTGGCAGCGATGGTTGGCATCGAGGTACCACCCATCGCACTGGTCGATCCGGCATCGGTCGGCAATTTGCCCGAAGGCATTGGACGGCTGAATGGCCAGGCGCTGGCCATCCGACGGTTCGACAGGCTGCCCGGCGGCGAGCGCACTCACATCGAAGACTTCGCGCAGGTGTTCGGCGTCTATCCAGAAGACAAGTACCAGCACGCCAACTACCGGAACATCGCCACCGTCATTGCCGCGGAGAGCACCGATGACAACATCGCCGAGTTCATCCGTCGGCTGACCTTCAACATGCTGATCGGCAACGCTGATGCGCACCTGAAGAACTGGTCGCTGATCTATCCCGACCGCCGCCGCGCCGCGCTGGCGCCAGCGTACGATCTCGTATCCACCGTTGCCTACGCGCCCGACACCAAGGCCGCGCTAAATGTCAGCCGATCCAAGCGGTTCGAGGACTTCACCGAGGACGAAGTCGCCCACTTGGCCAACGGCGCCAAGGTAGCGCGCAAGTTCGTGCTGGATACTGCATACGAGACGGTCGCTTTTTTCCACCAGCACTGGCAGGCGGAAAAGGCGAACCTGCCGCTATCTCATGACGCTGTCGCCGCTATCGACACGCACGTGGCGACGATACCGCTCGCGCAGGCTAATCCTACCGGCTTGCGCCGCGGGCGGCGACCGGCCAGGTGAGTTCCACCACGCCGTCGCGCACGCCATAGACCTCGTCGACCATGTTGGAGACGACGCAGCAATGGTTGGGGATGAGCGAGACCGCCTCCCCCACCCTGGGCTTGACGTCGCAGGCGGACACGTCGATCACGCCGTGTTCCTCGGACAGGTTGGCGATGAAGGCGTCCGGGTACTCCACCACCCGCCCGAAGTGCTCGACGTAGAACTGCTCGCGGGTCAGGGTCTTCGAGCCTGCGTCGACAACCACCCGGTCGGCGGTCGGCGTACTGACGACCGTGGCCCGCACATGCATGGCGCAGTCGTCCCAGGCCGCGGCACCCGACTGCATCATCATCACGTCGTTGTAGACATAGGTGCCGGCGCGGTGCTCGGTCATCATCGGGAAGCGCTCGATGATCGGCAGCGACGGCGTGCTGCCGCCCGAGACCACCGGCACCTCGATCTTCGCCTCGGTCAGCAGGTCGAGGGTCCGCGACACGAAGTCGGCGGTGCCGGGGATCTGGTTCGGATAGATCATCACCCCCTCGAACTGGATGCGCGGCTGGCTGGCGGCGAACCGGGCGAGGTCGCGTGCCGCTTCCGGCGACGTCACGCCGTTGCGCCCGAAGCCGGCATCGAGCTCGATCAGCAGCGGCACGTCGCGGCCGTGGCGCTGGCCCGCCGCCGACAGCCCCGCGATCACCGCTTCGTTGTCGGCCACGACCGCCAGCCGCCCGACACGCTCCGACAAGGCCATCAGCCGGTCGGTCTTGGCCTCGCCCACAATGTTGAAGGTGAGCAGGATGTCGTCGCACACGCCCTCATCGACGAAAGCCTCCACCTCGCCCAGCTTCTGGCAGGTCAGCCCCACCGCGCCCGCCGCCATCTGCATCGCCCCGATGGCCGGTATCTTGTGGGTCTTGATGTGCGGCCGGTTGGCCATGCCATGGCCCGTGATGTGCGCCTGGATGCGCGCGATGTTCGCCTCCAGCCGGTCGAGCAGGATGGTCACCGCCGGTGTATCCAGCGCCTCTACGGTCGTCATGTGGCAGGGCCCCCTCGTGATTGCGCGATCATTGTCGGCGGATCGCAGCACCCTTGCAATCGTCGCCCGCGCCGCGCACCCTCTTGCCCGCAATCGCAACACCGCTATTGGGGAGTCTGAAATGTCGATCACACGTATTGGCGCGGAAGGTGCCGCCACCGGCCTGCCGTTCGCCCGCGCCGCCGGCGCCGCCGGCTTCCTGTTCGTATCCGGCCAGGTGCCGATGGCCGACGGCCAGATCGTTGACGGCGGCATCGTTCCGCAGGCGCACCAGGCGATCAAGAACATGCTGGCGATCCTGGAAGAGGCCGGCTACGACGCCTCGCACATTCTGCGCATCGGCGTGTGGCTGGAAGACCCGCGCGACTTCAACGCGTTCAACACCGTGTTCCGCCAGTACTTCGTCGAGAACCCGCCGGCCCGCGCCTGCGTCGAATCGCGACTGATGGTCGATGCCAAGGTTGAGGTGGACTGCGTCGCCTACAAGGCGCCTTAGATTGTTTCCCGCTTACGCGAAGCCGGCACCGGCCCGCACCCCCACCCGGCCGCCCAACGATAGTATCCTGTCTGGGTGGCCGGGTGGTGTGTGGGCCGGTGCAGATCAACTGGAAAACTGGTCCGACGCGAAAACCGCTACTGCCAGACGTTGAACAGGCTGTCCAAGTCGACTTGCGGGTCCAGCGTGAACGCGCCCAACGGACCCGCGCCGCCGCCGGCTGGCGACAGGTCGCTCGGGGCGCCCGCCTCGTCGACGCTACAGGTCAACGTCCCGCCGCCCTCGCCCGGCACCACCTGACACGTCTGGCCACCCGCCGCCGGTGCGATCTGCGAGAGATCGCCGCCCTGTGACGGATCGCCGCCAAGCAGGCTGAACGGATCGGCGAACACGTCGTCGATGGTGTTGCCGGAGTCCGGGGCGCTGCGGCCGGCCAGGGCATCGGTGGGCCCCTGCTCCGGATTGGACTGCCCGCCGATGTTCACCAGCAGGGCCGTGGCGACGAACGTCACCGGGTCGGTCCCCGCCGTGGTCGTCGGCCGTAACTGGATGTAGTAGTTGAAGTTGCCGTCGATCACCGGGCCGCCGACAAGCGACGTGCCAGGATCGTAAGGCCCATCGGCGAAATCGAACGGCCCCTGGTCGTTGGGTCCCTGGTCGGCCCCGTGTGCAACCCGGTTCAGCAACGCCGCCGGGTCGACCGCATCGTAGGCGGCGGACGTCAGATAGATGCGCAATTCGCCCAGTCTCCCGGATGGCGCGCTGACAAACCAACTGGTTGCGTCGGCGGTCAACACGCCGTCGACACCGACGAATGTCGTCCCGAAGCGGATGGAGTTGGGGTCATCGAACAAGTGCCCGATCCCCGCGTTGGTCAGCGTCGCTGCCTCGCCGACCTTTACGAACACGTCGCCGTCGACAACAACCTTGCTCTCCAGGCCGCCATGTCCGATCACGGCGTATCGCTCGATCGGGTCCACGCCCGTCAGGGCCAAGTTCCCCAGCACCGTCACATCGATCTTGCCCGTGAACGCACCGAAGGAGAAAAAGCCGCCATTGCCAAGCTGTGCGTATGCCTCGTCACCGGCACCGGCGGCCACGGTCAAATCGCCAGCAGCGCCGATCGTGATCCCGGCCTGGAGCTTTGCGTTTGCCCCATGCCCCCCGTGGCCGAGCTGGCTGTAGGCTCTCTCGCCTGTCCCGCCCATGAAGAGCAGATCGCGGACGAGGTCGAATATGATCCTGCCGCCGCCCGCGCCGGACAGCGCGCCGCCATGGCCGAGCTGTGCATAGGCATCGTCGCCCGCGCCACCGGTGAACGAGAGGTCGCGGGCCTCGGTTATCGTGATCCTGCCGCGATGATCTCTGTCTGAGTTATAGCCACCGTGGCCAAGCTGGGCGTAGGTGTAATCATCGTTACCGCCGGCGAAGCTGAGGTCGCGGGCCTGAACGATCTCGATAGCGCCGCCATGAACGCCTTGAACGTCGGCACCGCCATGGCCGAGCTGCGCATATGAGGCCAATCCGCCGGTGCTGGCGCTGAAGGACAGGTCATTGGCGAGCAGGATCGTGATGGCGCCATTGTAACGGCCACTGGGATTGTTGCCGGTGGTGCCGGGACCGCCGCCGTGGCCGACCTGAACATGGCTGCCGGACTGCGAACCGGCCGTTGCGGTCAGATCGCCGGGCGTGCCGGTGCCATCGCTCAATGCGACCGTAATGGCGCCATTGATTTCGAAGTTGCGGCCTGCTGGATTGCTGAACCCGGCTTGGGCGAACGCATCGGCCGTCGTATTGCTGCCCGTCAGCGTCAGGGAATGGGCAGCGAACACGGATTCGCCGAAGCGCGCGCCAACCGCGATGCCATCGGCCTGGGTGCCGTCGCCAATGAAGATGCCGCTGCTGATGCCATAGGTGGTGACATCGGACAGGATGGTCGCAATGTCTGTCGTCACCGCGTCCCAGCCGGCGACCACATTCACACTGCCAGCGCCACTGTTCTGCACGCTGGCGTTGAACGTCACGCCGCCGGTCGCCAGCAAGTTCAGCGGATTGTCGGACGTATAGACGACGGGCGCGTTCACCTCGATAAACGACGGCGCGCCGTCCCAATCGAAGACCGCGCCGAACTGGGTGAAGCCTTGCGTGGTGTCCAGCGAGACCGCGTTGCCCCCCTCCAGTTCAGCCACGATGTTGGCGGCGTGCGCGGTTTCGACGAAGTAGTTCCACACGCCGTCCAGCGTGTAGTAGGCGAAGTTGCCGCGCGTCAAGTCCGGCGCGTAGGGTCCGGAGCCGAAGGCGAACGCGCCCTGGTTGTTGGGGGCCTGGGCGGCCTCGTGCGCGACGCCGTTCAGCAGCGCCGCCGGGTCCACCGCATCGGCGGCCACCGACCCCAGATAGATCCGCAATTCGCCTGACGCCGCGCTATTGAGAGCACTCGCCGCATCGGTCGTCAGCAGGGCGCCGACACCGACGAACGTGTTGCCGCTGGTGTACAGCGTGTCGTCATCGGTCATGTGGCCGATGAACGCGTCGGTCAGCGTCGCAGCGCCGCCGACACGGACCATTACATCGCCGCTGACCCCTTGGCCGGCGTCGCTGTCGAAGCTACCGAACTCGTTGCCGTGCCCCAGAACAGCATACTGGCCAAGGATGGTGGCAACGTCCTGGCCGGTCAGTGTCAGTGCCGAAACCACCGTAATGTCGATGGCGCCGCTAAGGGTACCGTCCATGTCGTAGCCGCCGTGGCCAAGCTGCGCATAGGAGCCGATTTGACCGACACTGGAAAGGCTCAGCGTGGCGGCCTGGGTGATGGTGATGTCGCCACTAATGTCACCGTCGGCGATGCGGCCGCCGTGGCCCAATTGTGCATAGCCGTTCTGTGTGGTGGCGCTTGTGAAGCTCACATTGCGCGCCTCGGCGATTGTGATCTGGCCGCTGTGGTCGCCATCGGCGCCGAAGCCGCCGTGGCCAAACTGCACATATGACGACCCTTCATCGCCGCTGCCGCCGGTGAAGGTGATGTCGCGCGCCTGGAGGACGCTGATCGCGCCGCTGTGGCTGCCCTGGGCGGTGATGCCGCCATGGCCAAGCTGGCCATAGGATCCCGAGCCATTGGCGCTGAAGATCAGGTCGTTGGCCAGAATGATCGTGATATCGCCAGCGTAGCTGCCGCTTGACCCGCTCATATTCCAGCCGCCGTGGCCCACCTGGGCATATGCCAAGACCGCACTGCCGCCCGCGGCCTCCAGGTCGCCGGCGGCGCCGGTGCCGTCGCTGAGCGCGATACTGATCGCGCCGTCTGCATCGTCCGCGCCGGTGTCTCGGAAGCCGGCCATGGCGAAGCCAAAGTCGGTCGTGTCGCTGCCCTGCAGCGTCATGGAATGGGCGGCGAAGTTGCTGCCGCCGAATCGGGAGCCAACGGCGATGCCTTCGATCTGAGAGCCGTCGCCGATGAAGATGCCGCTGCTCAGGCCGTAGGTCGTGACATCGCCCAGGATGGTGGCGATGTCGAACGTCGTCTGGTCCCAGCCGGCGACCACGTTGACGTTGCCTGTGCTGCTGTTCTGCACGCTGGCACCGAACCGGATATTGGTGGCGGAGAACAGGCTGAAATCGGTGGCGCTGGCATAGATGAAAGGCGCGTTCACAGCCATCCCGCCGTTCGCACCAGTCCTGCCGTTTGTGGCACCCAGCGTGACATTGCCGACGAGCAGGTTGGTCGCCATCTTCGCCGCGAAGTCGGTGCCCGCCGCATCGTCGGTAATGCCGAAGCTGGTGCTGCTGTTCGTGTCGTCGAAGTCCAGAGTGCCAGTGATCAGGGTGATGTCGGCATCGGATACTTCGACAATCGTCCCAGAGCGATGACCGATCATCCAGTCAGCATTCGTTCCGGCCCCGTTGACCAGGCTTGTCTCGCCGGCGACGTCCAGGTCGATATCGCCGCTGCGCAATCCCGTGGACGACGTCGAAACGGCCCCGTGGCCGATCTGGGCGTACGCATCGCTTTCCAGGTCACCGCCCTTGAGGTTCAAATCCTGGAGGACGTCGATCGAAATCGCGCCGCTGGCAGCACCATCGTAGCGGAAACCTCCGTGGCCGATCTGCGTGTACGAGATACGCCCCCTGTTACTGGTGAGTATCAGGTTGTCGGCTCCGGTGATCGTGATGGCACCACTGGCACCGCCGCCAATATTGGATCCTCCGTGTCCGATCTGCGCAAATGACACCCAGCCGGTGCCGGCAGTGAGCATAAGGTCGCCGGCCTGCGAGATCGCGATGTCTCCACTCGCGCTACCGATTGCATGGGCTCCACCGTGGCCGAGCAGAGCAAACGACTGGGTCTTGGAACTGCCAGCGAATGCCAAGCTGCCGGCCAGGTCGATGATGATGTCACCGGTCTTGCTGCCGGTGGATGACAATCCGCCGTGGCCAAGTTGAGCGTAGGCGTTTGGGCCACCACCGGCAAAAGTCAGATCGTTGGCCTGCGCGATGACGATGTCACCGCTAAAGGCGCCGTCGAGGGTAAGCCCTCCGTGACCGAGATGGGCGTGGGCACTTTGCCCGACGGCCGTGAAGATCACATCGTTGGCCAGCAGGATGGTGATGTCGCCGGCCACGTCGCCATCGTTCCCGGTAACGAGGGAATAGTCTGATCCACCGTGGCCAACCTGAACGTAGCTTGAGAGTTTAGTCCCCGCCGTCGCAATCAGGTCGCCGGGCGTGCCGGTGCCGTCGCTCAATGCGATATTGATCGCGCCGTCGATGTCGAAATCGAGTTCACCTGGGTTCCTGAAGCCGGCCTGTGCAAAGGTGAAATTCTGCTGATCGCTGCCTTGCAAAATCATCTCCGCGCCAGCGAAGTTGCTGTCGCCGAAGCGCGCGCCGACCGCGATGCCCTCGACCTGCGTGCCGTCACCGATGAAGATGCCGCTGCTGATGCCATAGGTGGTGACATCTGACAGGATGTCCGCGATGTCGAACGTGACCGCGTCCCAGCCGGCGACCACACTCACATTGCCGGCACCGTTGTTCTGTACGCTGGCGTCGAACCGGATGTCGGTGGTCGAGAACAGGTTGAGGTCGTTGGCGCTGTCATAGATGAACGACGAGCCGACCGTCATGCCGCCGGTGGCGCCCGCGGTGCCGTTGGTGGCGCCGAGCGTGACGTCGCCGAACGCCAGGTTGGCGGCCATCTTCGCCGCGAAATCCATTCCGGCGGCATCGTCGGTGATGGCGAATGCGCCGGTAGTTGCGGTGTCGTCGAAGTCGAGGGTGCCGCTAACCAAGCTGAGCGCGGTGTCGGTCACCGTTGTGGCCCGGTGGCCGATGTACCACGGAGCGCCCCCGCCGTTGACCAGGCTGGTTTCCCCGGTGATGGTGAGGTCGATGCTGCCTTCGGCGGTGCCGCTGTCGAAGAAAAGTGCGCCCGGAAACTCGTCCGCCTGGCCGTGGCCGACTTGGGCGTACTGGCTGGCCCCGCCGCCGACCATCGTCAGATTGCTGGCCTCGACAATCGTGATATCGCCAGCGCGGCCGCCCCCGGCATCGACGCCGCCATGGCCAATCTGGGCATAAAACCCGGCGCCGAATAGAGACACGTTGCCAACCTGGAACAGCGTGATATCGCCGGTGCGGTTGCCGCCCGACTCATTGCCGCCGTGGCCGATTTGAGCATAGCTTTCGTCAGCGGTGAGGGTGACGTCGCCTGCCAGCAGGACGATGATGTCGCCCGTGCTGTTGCCAGCGCGCGTTTCGCCGCCGTGACCGACCTGGGCGAACGTGTTAGTCGCGCCGCCAGCATTCAGCGTCAGCGCACCGCCGGTCCCACTCTCGTCGCTCAAAGCGATGAAGATGTCGCCGTCCATGTCGTAAGAGCCGAATGAATCGCCGATGAAACCGGCCATGGCAAACGCGTTGAATGTCGCGGCGCTGCCTTGCAGTGTCATCGCCGCACCGGCGAAACTGGTGTCGCCCAGTTGCGAGCCGACATGGATGCCCGATGTCTGCGTTCCGTCACCGATGAACAGCGCGCCACCACCCACGCCGTACGCCGATGGCGTCGCCAGGATCGTGGCGATGTCCGTTGTGGCGCCGTCCCAGCCGGCGACCAGGCTGGTCGCGCCAGTGCCGCCGTTCTGGATGCTGGCGTCAACGCGAATGTTGAACTGCGACAGCATCGTTACGTCGGCGGCACCGCCCACCGTGACAGCCGCGTTGATGTCAATCTCGCCGCCCTTGGCCTGATAGTTGATGCCCAGGGAACCATTAATGCCTGTGACCGCGCCATCCTGCACGATGCCGCCATCGGCCAGCAGGGTGAAGATGGCGGTGTCGTCGGCGCTGGCGTTGTTGGCGAAGTCCACCGTTATTGCATGGACGATCTCGATATTGCCGGCCTGACCGGCATCGCCACCACCAGGTGGATTGCTGGTGTCCAATGTGACGTCGGCGCCGGACTCCAGCGCCGAGACGATGGTTGCGGTAGTGACAAGAAATGGGAAGGCAGAGCAGCTGAGAGGGCTATTGGCAGCGCACAGATTGGTCGGGTCGATCAACATATGTCCGGCTTGGCCCACCGTCGCACCAAGATCAACGTCACCCGCGACCGTGACCCGCTGTCCCGATAGTTCGACTTGGCCGCCATTGCCGCCCTGGTTGCCGCCTGTGGCCGCGATCGTGCCATAGAAGGTCGCCTCGTCATTGCCCCAGACCACGACATCACCACCGTCGCCGTTGTCGGTGGCCGACGCATTGGCGGTCGCGCCCGCGTCGAACAGGGTGACATCGGAGGTGGGCGTGTAGCCGTCGGTCTCGAAGGCCGTGTCGCTGATGATGTTGAGGCCAGAGGCGGTCTGCTGGTACTGCAGCGCGGCCCCGGCCGCCTGCGCACCACCCTGATAGGCACCGCCGATCAGCGCCTCGCCGCCGCCGGCCGCACCCGAGACGTCGACGTTCGCGCCGACGTTCAGCGCCACCTGGTCGCCCAGCACGTGCACCGTGCCGCCAGCCTCGCCGGCGTCGTTGCCGCTGGCGTCGAGGGTGCCGGCCACATTGACCGCACCGGCGCCGGACCCGCCCACGAGAGCGATCTGGCCATTGCGGCCCTCGATCGTCTGCGCCTGGATCACGCCGTCCATGTTCACGACGCTGTCGACAATGCCCGATACGGCTTCAGCCGTCAGGATCACCGTGCCGCCGTCGGCATAGATCTCACCCGAGTTGCTGACGAGGGCATCCATGCCCTCAGGCGCCTCGGTCGTCGGCGCATTCACCGCGAACTGGATCAGGCCGTCGCCATAGGGGTCGACGGTGAATGCGGTGCCAGAGGCCAGCACAACCGCACCGGTGCGCGCGGCGATGATGCCGTTGTTAGCCACACCCGGCGCCACCAGGGCGGCAAGGCCGCTGTCCTGCACCGTGATCGACCCGTCGTTGGTGACGGTGGCGTTCGCGAATTCGTCGTTGAACTGGTCGAAGGCCAGATTGTTGGCCATGAAATTGGCGTTGATGATGTCGATGGTCGTCGCGGTGATCGCCGCCACGTCGACATTCGCCGTCGCCCCGAAGTGGATGCCGGCCGGGTTGACGATGGTGATCTGACCATTGCCGGTCAGCGAGCCGAGGATCGCGGAGGACTGGCCCGACAGCACCCGGTTCAGCGCCGAGGCAAGCTGCGAGGGCTGGACGAAGTTGACGCTCTCGTCGACGCCGACGTCGAAGGAGGACCACTCGATGATCACCCGGTCGGAGCCCTGGACGATCTCGACCGAGTTAGCGCCGTAGACGATCTCGGCCTGGCCTTCGACCACGTTGCCGTCCTGCGGCAACGCAAGTGCGTGGCCTGCAAACACCGCCGAGCACGCGAACGCCGCGCTTGTCAGTGCCGAGGTCGCATTCAGACGACCGAGCACCTGCATCGCCGATGTGCGCCGCACAGTCTTGGTGCTTTGGCGGTTCGACATCTGGCTCTCCCTGTCAATGCTTCGTTGCTACCTGCGATGGGCGCATTTCGTGTTTGACGACCGTGCGGGGGGCAGTGTTGGGGATTGTTGCCTTCTGGCTATATCCGGGCTGGGCGGTCGTGACAGACAGTGTTGGTGCGTGTGCCGCCGCGACGTGGGGGAACACCCAGCCCGGGCAATATTCGGAAAGCTAGAATCGATGATGTGTAAGCGACGGATCTCCCCAATCGATCCAAGTTATCGCCAACCTCAAACAGAGCTGGACCCTATTGCACGGTGCTCTATTGCTGGCTTTATTGCGCCCATCAGCGCGGAGGTTAATTATCGGTAAACCCGGAAAAGATCATGATCCAGGAGTCTCAAGTTCGTTGCACTTACGTATCACGGACAGACCGGACCGCCCTGGAAGTGCGCCATTCCGCGCGTGCCGGGGGCAGCCGAGCGGGGAGGCATCGGCAAGGAAAGTGAAGTTGTGCGGGGAGCGGCTTGGACCCTCAGGCGCCAAGCGCACCGATGGCGGCGTTGCCGCTCAGCTCAGAGCTTTCTCAGCAGAGGCAACAGGACGGAACCGGCCGGCGCCCCGGGCGTCGACTGACCGTCGCCGGTCGGCGCAGGCCGCGGCTGCGTTCCCACAATGCTGCCAGGCCCGAAGCCGAACATCCGCCGGAACTCGCGGCTGAAGTGGCTCGTCGACGAAAAACCCCACGTTTCGGCAGCGCGGCTGACAGCGCCGCGCGGCGTGTCCGCGAAGGCCAGCGACGTCAGCGCGGCATTCAGGCGCCGCGAGGTGATGTAGTGCTTCAGCCCGCCATCGGCCTCGAACTCCCTGTAGAGGGTGGCGCGCGACAGGCCGAACTCGCCGCAAATGGCATCGGCGGTCAAATTCTCCGACCGCAAATTTTGCGCGATGAAGTCGCGTATCGCCTGTCCGCGCGCGGCGGCAAACGCGGGTCTGACCGACTGGCTCGTCGGCGCGTGGAATGCCCCGCGCAACAGGCCGACCAAGCCGCCCGCGACCGCCGACTGCTCGGCCTTGGTGATCGTGTCGATCTGCCGGAAGATGTTGACGACGGCATCTCGCATGATCCGGCCAAAGACGCTGTCCCGTCGAATTGCCATGGTCGGCGGGTGGCGGCTCCTGTCGTAGCCGACCGCATCGTGCGAAACGAGGAAGCTCACCAGTTTTGCCGACGTCGCCCGGGATGTGAATGGGCGTGAAAAATCCACGATGTGCAGGTCGCCGGGTTCGATCCTGAATTCCTGGCCGTCCATATCGCCCTTGAGGCCGCCACTGAGGTAGAGCTCGACCAGCAGGCAATCGGCAATGTCCGCTTTCACGTGCTTTGGCTTGCGATCGAAGACATGGCTGCCGAACGCGACCCGAGTCAGCATCAGGTTGTCCAACAACCAAGCGTCCACGCGCTCGATGGGCATTTCGGCAGGGTTCAGCGCCGACACATCGAAGATGGGCCGCACCAGGTCCGCCCACATATCGGACCGCTGCTCGGCCGACACGCCGTCCAAATCCAAACCGACACGGTCGAGGGTCGACGGCTGTGTCATCGCCGCTGCGAACTCAGGCGAAAAGAGGTGCGTTGCCGAACCGAGAAAAGGGTCCAGCAATGGGCGAGGCAACGCCTCGACGCGTTTCTATTTCCAGACTAGCCCGCATACCCCAAAACATCGCGGCAGCACTGGTGCTTGACGACAAACCCCCGATCGCTGCGGGACCAATCGCCAAATTGATGTACCAATTACTATACCGATCTGTCCACCGTCATAAACTCGTCACGCGCGTGCAGCACAGCAACTTGAGCCTACATTTGCGCGAACGCCTGCCACGCCTGTCGCACAAGGCGCCGAAATATCGGTCTGCTGTTGGCGGAACGCCGCGCCGGACCGGAAACAGAACTGGCGGCGCCTGAGCGAAAAAAGGCTCTGGCATGTATCGAAGGTGTTTGTCAGTCCGGGTTGGACCGCATTTTATGAATGGCAACGAACTGTTCCACGCTAGGATGGCGTCGTGCGGGCAAATGGAACCAGCGACCACATGCTGCCACCTGGCGAAGTGGGCCGTCTCGCGCGGCCCCTTTTGGATGTCGACGAAAATCTTGCGGTGGTTGTCATTCGGTCCCGCCCGCCTCAATCCGACGTCGACGCTGCCTGGGCGAGCGACTGCGGAGTGACAGCGGAGTGACGAGAAATGACTAGCCTATCCTACCGCCCTGACGTGGCCGTGCGCAGCCGGAGCGCCAAGATCGGCGCAATTGGCGCAGGCATGATCATGGCCGAATGTCACCTCGCTGCGTATGCCGAAGCCGGCTTTCCTGTGGTCGCGATCGCCAGTCGCACGAAGACCCGGGCACAGGCCGTTGCTGAACGATGGAACATCAGCCGCGTGCACGACACGCCAGAGGACTTGATCGCCGACCCTGAGGTCGAGATCGTCGACATCGCCTATCCTCCCGACCAGCAGCCGGCTCTGATCCGCGCTGCGCTGGCCCAGCCTCATGTGAAGGCGATTTTGGCCCAGAAGCCGCTTGCACTGTCCCTGCAAGAGGCACGCGCGCTGCGGGATGAAGCGGCAGCGGCCGGCAAGATTCTCTCGGTAAATCAGAACATGCGTTACGATCAGTCGATGCAGGTGCTGAAGCAGATCCTGGATCGACAGGAACTCGGCGCGATCGTGTTCGCGCAGATCGACATGCACGCCATTCCGCACTGGCAGGATTTTCTGAGAGCGTACAATCGGCTGACGCTGTCGAATATGAGCGTGCATCACCTGGACGTACTGCGCTTCCTGTTTGGTGAGCCGACCGAGATCACCACGGTGGTTCGCCAGGACCCACGCACCGAATTCGACCATACAGATGGCATCTGCGTTTCCACGCTGCGGTTCGAGAATGGGGTGCTGGCGGTCAGCCTGGAGGATGTTTGGTCGGGGCCGCGCGAAGAAGGCTACGAGGACGACCAGCACATCACATTTCGTGTGGACGGCACCGACGGGGTCGCCAAGGGCACAATCGGCTGGCCGACGGGAGTTGCATCCACTCTGAGCTATGCCTCGCGGACGACCACCGGAGGCAATTGGGTGTCACCCAGCTGGGAAACGATGTGGTTTCCACATGCCTTCATTGGGGTGATGGAGCAACTGCAACATGCCGTGGCTTCGGGCGAGCCGCCGGCATTGTCGGTGGCTGACAACGTCAAAACAGTTGAGCTGATCGAAGCCGGTTACCGCTCCATCGCGGAGAGGCGAACGGTGAAGCTCGACGAAATCAGAACAGCGTAACTAAGGGAGGACCCAACGCATGATGCACGCTGGCATTTTCACCGGCTACTATCCATATGGCCTTGAAGAGACGGCGTCCAAAATCGCCGCGCAGGGCTTCACCACCGCTCAGCTCGATCTTCACTTCAAGGATCTGGATCTGTCTGCGGGGCAGATCACCGAGGAAAAGGCAAAAAAGGTGCGCGACACATTCCGCGCCCACAATGCGCCGATCTGCTGCATTTCCGGTTATACCAACATCGTCCATCCCGATCCGGCGGAGCGTGCAAGGCGCGTTGGATACCTGAAGGAAATCATCCGCAATGCCCGCCACTTCGGCACGCCGTACGTGATTTCGGAAACCGGCACGTTCGACACCGAGTCCGACTGGGTGCACCACCCCAAGAACAAGACAGAAGAGGGATTTGAGGACTGCCGCGACGTGATCGCCGACTTGGCCCAAACCGCCTACGACCATGGCGCCATCTTCCTGTTGGAAACCTACGTCAATAACGTGGTCGGCTCAGTCGAAGAGACGGTGAAGCTGTTCGCCCAGGTCGACCATCCGGGCCTCGGCCTGTTGATGGACCCAACGAACTATTTCGAGTCTCACAATATCGACCGTATGGACGAGATCCTGAACCAAATGTTCGATACGCTGTGGCACCACATTCACATCGCCCACGCCAAGGACGTCAAACGTTCCGGCGACGACAAGTCCGAGAAACACGCCGACATCGGCGATGACGATGCGCTGGAGAGTCACACGTTCCGCGGTGTTGGCGAGATCGAGTTGCCGGCCCCGGGTTTGGGCGAACTGAACTACGATCTCTATCTGCAGCGTTTGTCGGAAAAACATCCGAACATCGCGGTGATCATCGAGCACCTCGACGAATCCGATATTCCGCGGGCAAAGAAGTTCCTAGACGACAAGTTCATTGCCAACGGTGTCTGATCCACGACCTCACCGAGCAACTGGACTCTGGATCGCGGTTCGCTTGCGCTGAGTCGGCACCAGCCCCGCACCCCCACCTGGCCGCCCAGACCGGATACGATCGCTGGGCGGCCGGGTGCCAGACAGGCTGTGCGAATGCACGACCGCATGGAAATGGGAGCGGACTGGTGCGGATCAAACGCAAGGCGCTCTGGCCGCGTTCAGGCTGAAATCAAAAAACAACGCAAAATCAATCAGGTAAGTGGTGGGCGGTGACGGGCTCGAACCGCCGACCCTCTCGGTGTAAACGAGATGCTCTTCCAGCTGAGCTAACCGCCCAATCCGACCCGGGCTACCGGTCGTCGGAACGGTGGCAATGCCACAATGCGTGCGCGAATGCAACGCAGCGCGCAAGCACGCGGCTGTCTACCGGTCGTCGGCCGGAACGTCGCGCGCCGAGGCCGTAGCCGAGCCGCTGCCACCGCCGGCTTCCGCCCGTTGCACTTCCAGCGGCTGCTTGAAGGTGAGCGTGCGGTACGGGAACGGGATCTCGATACCGGCCGCGTCGAGGGCGCGCTTGACCGCGGCCACCACCTCGTCGCGGGAGCGGCGGATATCGACCGGCGCCGAACCGGTCCACCACGTCACCTCGAAGTCTATGCTGCTGGAGGCGAAGCCGTGGGCGAAGATCTGGATCGGCTTCTCCGTCTCCACGCTCTCGCAGGCCTCCACCGCCTGGCGGATGACGTCGCGCGAGGCGTCCACATCCTCGCCATAGGCCACGCCGCAGATCACCGTCGTGCGCCGGATCGGCTGGTCGGTGATCACGTGCACCGGGTTCTTGAACAACATGGCGTTCGGCATCACCACCCGCTCGCCGGTGGTCTTGCGCAGGTGCGTGTCACGAATGGTGATGCGCTGCACCCAGCCGTCGATGTCGTTGCATTCCACGTAGTCGCCGATCCGGAAGGGCTCGCGGAACAGGATCAGGATGCCGGCGAAGAAGTTCTCGAAGATGTCCTGGAACGCGAAGCCGACCGCGATGGAGCCGATGCCGATGGTGGCGAGCAACTCCTCCGGCGACAGCGACGGAAAGGCCACTGTCGCGGCAACCAGAATGCCGGCAAACCACAGCGCCACCGTGATCAGCCGGTCGAGCAGGTCGCGCAGGGAATGGCGCATGCTGGTGGCGAACAGGCGACCGATCGCCTTGCTGACGAACACCGACAACAGCCACGTCAGAACCAGGATCGCCAGCGCGATACCGAATTGCGGCAGCAGCTTGAGGAAGCCGACCCAGAACGAGTCCAGCTTCTCGATCACCGTGTCCATGCGCGCGCCCTCGCTATGCAACGCCCTGGGACCGAGTGCGGTTCGTGCCACGATCGGTGGCGCGGCGCTCCGGCAAGGCCCTGGCAGGGCCTTTCTTCAACAACATAGATCAGGTGGCGTTCCATGCTGGAACTGCGCGCGGGAATGGACTGGCGACAGCGGGCGGCAACCGGCGGCCGCACGAATCGAAACCGGCCCGCCCTTCACCCGATCGGTATCCGATCCTGGCGACGGTGCGAGCCGGCGAAACAACCGTCTTGCAATATACTAACGAGGCGGCCGGCCGCTCCTGCGGAGTGGCCAGCGCGCAATATGCTGACCTAGTTCAAGGAGTCCTTCAGGCCCTTGCCAGCCTTGAACTTCGGCTGATTGGACGCCGGAATGTCGATCGGCTGGCCGGTGCGCGGGTTGCGCCCCTTGCTGGCCGCACGGCGGCTGACCGCGAAGGACCCGAAGCCAACCAATCGCACCTCATCGCCCTTCTTCAACGCATCCGTGATCGCGTCGAACACAGAATCAACCGCGCGACCTGCGTCAGCGCGGGAAAGGCCGGATTGGTCAGCAACGGCAGCGACGAGTTCGTTTTTGTTCACTTCGGGGGTCCCCCTTCTATTTGTGATTGGCGGAGAGAATCGAGGAAATCCGTGGGATTCAGGGCGCAGAGTGTACTGCCGGGGTTATTGAGCGTCAATTCCGTCACCACGGTGTTACAACAATTTTTCGATTGCGCGACACTCTGGCAAGCGGGCTTCAGAACTGGCGCTGCCATGCGCTGGCGACCGAGTCACGACGCGCATCCCGCAATCATGCTGCACCGAGACGGGCAGGGTTGCAAACGATTTCAAGCGGTTGGGAGCCGACCCGGCCATGAAACGGTCGTGCCGGCCACCGTATTCGGCAGCCGGCACACCAGTCGAATTGTCAGTGGGTCACGACGCCGGAATGCTCCGGCTCGCCATGGGTCGCCACCACGGTGGCGTCGTCCTCGTTCCACTCGATCGGCGACAGCGTCGACACCAGCGCATGCTCCAGCACGTCGTCGACGGTGCGCACCGGCCGGATATCGAGCCCGCGCTTCACGTTCTCGGGGATCTCGGCCAGGTCCTTCTCGTTGTCCTGCGGGATCAGCACCAGCTTCAGGCCACCGCGGTGGGCCGCCAGCAGCTTCTCCTTCAGGCCACCGATCGGCAGCACCCGGCCACGCAGCGTGATCTCGCCGGTCATCGCCACGTCCTTGCGGACCGGCGTTCCGGTCAGCACCGACACGATCGAGGTGATCATGGCGACACCGGCAGACGGCCCGTCCTTCGGGGTCGCCCCCTCCGGCACGTGGATGTGGATGTCCTTCTTCTCGAACACCGTCGGCTTGATGCCGAACGAGGTCGCGCGCGAGCGCACGAAGCTTGCCGCCGCCTGCACCGACTCCTGCATCACGTCGCCGAGCTTGCCGGTGATGGTCATCTTGCCCTTGCCGGGCACCAGCACCGCCTCGATCGCCAGCAACTCGCCGCCGACCTCGGTCCACGCCAGACCGGTGGTCACGCCGACCAGGTCGTCTTCCTCGATCTCGCCGAAGCGGAACTTCCTCACCCCCGCGTACTTCTCAATATTGCGGCAGGTGACCGAGACCTTGTCGACCTTCTCGTTGATCATGATCTCCTTCACCGCCTTGCGGGTCAGGTTGGCCAGCTCGCGCTCCAGGTTACGCACGCCCGCCTCGCGGGTGTGGTAGCGGATCAGCTCGCGGATCGCCTCGTCGGAGATCCGCCATTCCTCGTCCTTCAGCCCGTTGGCGGCCATCTGCTTCTTGATCAGGTGGCGCTTGGCGATCTCGACCTTCTCGTCCTCGGTGTAGCCGGGGATGCGAATGATCTCCATCCGATCGAGCAGGGGCTGCGGCAGGCGCAGCGTGTTCGCCGTACACACGAACATCACGTCCGACAGGTCGTACTCGACCTCCAGATAGTGGTCCATGAAGGTGGCGTTCTGCTCCGGGTCCAGCACTTCCAGCAGCGCCGACGACGGGTCGCCGCGCCAGTCGGCGCCGAGCTTGTCGACCTCGTCCAGCAGGAACAGCGGGTTCGACGACTTCGCCTTCTTCATGCCCTGCACAACCTTGCCGGGCATGGAGCCGATATAGGTGCGCCGGTGGCCACGGATCTCCGCCTCGTCGCGGACGCCGCCCAGCGACATGCGCACGAAGTTGCGGCCGGTGGCACGCGCAATGGACTTGCCGAGCGAGGTCTTGCCGACGCCGGGCGGGCCGACGAGGCACAGGATCGGCCCCTTCACCTTGCCCATGCGGTTCTGCACGGCAAGGTACTCGACGATCCGTTCCTTGACCTTGTCGAGACCGTAGTGGTCGGCGTCCAGCACCCCCTGGGCGCCCATCAGGTCGCGCTTCACGCGCGAGCGCTTCTTCCACGGAATGCCCAGGATCCAGTCCAGGTAGTTGCGCACCACCGTGGCCTCGGCCGACATCGGGCTCATTGAGCGCAGCTTCTTCAGCTCGCCCTGGGCCTTCTCGCGCGCTTCCTTGCTGAGCTTGGTCTTGGCGATGCGCTCTTCCAGCTCGCTGAGCTCGTCGCGACCCTCCTCGATCTCGCCGAGCTCCTTCTGGATCGCCTTCATCTGTTCGTTCAGATAATACTCGCGCTGGGTCTTCTCCATCTGGCGCTTGACCCGGCTGCGGATCTTCTTCTCGACCTGCAGCACGCCGATCTCGCCGTCCAGGCACCCGAAAATCTTCTCCAGCCGCTCGGCGACGTTGACGGTCTCCAGAAGGTCCTGCTTCTCCGGGATCTTCAGCGACAGGTGCGACGCCACCGTGTCGGCGAGCTTCGACCAGTCGTCGATCTGGTTGATCGACACCAGCACCTCGTGCGGCACCTTGCGGTTCAGCTTGATGTACTGCTCGAACTGGCCCACGACCGTGCGCGCCAGCGCCTCGATCTCCGGGGTCTCGGTCGCCTCCGGCTCCAGCACCTCGGCCGTCGCCTGGAAGAACGACGGATTGTGCATGAACGACATAATCTGGGCGCGGTGCGTGCCCTCGACCAGCACCTTCACGGTGCCGTCGGGCAGCTTCAGAAGCTGCAGCACGGTCGCCACGGTGCCCAGGCTGAACAGGTCCTCGGTCTTCGGCTCATCCTGCCCGGCGTCCTTCTGGGTGACCAGAAGGATCTGCTTGTCGTCCTTCATCACGTCTTCCAGCGCGCGGACCGACTTCTCGCGGCCCACGAACAAGGGCACGATCATGTGCGGGAAGACGACGATGTCGCGCAGAGGCAGGACGGGGAAGGAAAGAATGTGCCGTTCTTGCAATGCAGTGATCCCTGGCTGGGGTTTCCGTCAATCCGGGAGCCGGAGACGGCTGGCTGGCGCCGTGCCATGGGCTTTCGCCGCACGAAGCTGCCGGCCAATCGATAGGGCGCGGGGCCGTTCTGACGCCTGCGCTACCAAGCAGAGATGGTTCCGGCCGAGGACTTAATCAAGCCCGGCCCGCACCCGGCACCGGGCGCGCGCCCAATCAGGCGGTCGCGCCCTGGTCCTTGGCTGCGTCGGAATAGGCGTACAGCGGCTGTGCGCGGCCCTCGACCACTTCGCCGTTGACCACGATCTCCTCGACGCTCTCCAGCCCCGGCAGCTCGTACATGGAATCGAGCAGAATGCCCTCCATGATGCTGCGCAAGCCACGTGCGCCGGTCTTGCGGGCAATGGCCTTCTGCGCCACCGCCATCATCGCGTCGTCGGTGAAGGTCAGCTTCACGCCTTCCATCTCGAACATGCGCTGGTACTGCTTGACCAGGGCGTTCTTCGGCTTGGTCAGAATGTCCATCAGCGCGGCGGTATCCAGGTCACGCAGCGTGGCGATCACCGGCATACGGCCGATGAACTCCGGGATCAGGCCGAACTGCAGCAGATCCTCGGGCTCCACTTCCGCCAGCAACTCGCCGGTCTTGCGGTCGTCGGGACCGCGCACGTTGGCGCCGAAGCCGATGGACGTTCCCTGATTGCGCTGGGAGATGATCTTTTCCAGGCCGGCGAACGCGCCACCGCAGATGAACAGGATGTTGGTCGTGTCGACCTGCAGGAACTCCTGCTGCGGATGCTTGCGGCCACCCTGGGGCGGCACGCTGGCAACGGTGCCTTCCATGATCTTCAGAAGCGCCTGCTGCACGCCCTCGCCCGAGACGTCGCGAGTGATCGACGGGTTGTCGGACTTGCGGCTGATCTTGTCGACCTCGTCGATATAGACGATGCCGCGCTGCGCCCGCTCGACGTTGTAGTCGGCAGACTGCAGCAGCTTCAGGATGATGTTCTCGACATCCTCGCCGACGTAGCCGGCCTCGGTCAGCGTGGTCGCGTCCGCCATGGTGAACGGCACGTCCAGGATTCTGGCCAAGGTCTGGGCCAGCAAGGTCTTGCCGCAACCGGTGGGGCCGATCAGCAGGATGTTGGACTTGCCAAGCTCGACGTCGTTGGACTTCGTGCCGTGGGCCAGCCGTTTGTAGTGGTTGTGCACCGCCACCGACAGCACGCGCTTGGCATGCCCCTGGCCGATGACGTAGTCGTTCAGGACCTCGTTGATCTCCGCGGGAGTCGGCACGCCATCGCGTGACTTGACCAGGGTGGTCTTGCTCTCCTCGCGGATGATGTCCATGCACAGTTCGACGCACTCGTCGCAGATGAACACCGTGGGACCCGCGATCAGCTTGCGTACCTCGTGCTGGCTCTTGCCACAGAACGAGCAGTACAGCGTGTTCTTGGTGTCCCCGCCGTTGGACTTCGTCATGTCCGCTCCAATTCAACTGCGTCGCGACGCGTCTTAATGCGTCAGTAACCTAAGGCGTAGCGTTACACAATCCAAGCCGCAACGCGCAACAGAACGTAACCGCTGCCGGCCGGCGTATGCCACGCCCCAAACCCGTAAACTACACGACCGCTATCAATATCGCGTTAAACCGCGCCGAGCCGCCGTGCCGTGCCCTATGCCATGCAATTTTCGTGTCAGGACTTCTTCTCGTCCTTGTCGCCGGCGTCCTCGGCCGACGGGCGCTCGGTCACCACCTCGTCGATCAGGCCGAAGTCGCGCGCGTCCTCCGCCGTGAAGAAGCGGTCGCGCTCCATGGCGTCGGCAATATTTTCCAACGCCTGGCCGGTGTGGTGAACATAGATGTTGTTCAACCGCTCGCGAACGGCAAGGATTTCCTTGGCGTGAATCTCGATGTCGGTTGCCTGGCCCTGGAAGCCGCCCGAGGGCTGGTGGACCATGATGCGCGCATTGGGCAGCGCGAAGCGCTTGCCGGTCGCACCGGCGGTCAGCAGCAACGACCCCATCGACGCCGCCTGGCCGATACACACGGTGGAGATCGGCGGGCGGACATATTGCATGGTGTCGTAGATCGCCAGGCCCGAGGTCACGATGCCGCCCGGCGAGTTGATGTAGAGCGAGATGTCCTTGCTGGGGTTGTCGGCCTCCAGGAACAGCAACTGCGCGCACACCAGGCTCGCCACCGCGTCGTTGATGCCGTCGGTGATGAAAATGATGCGCTCCTTCAACAGGCGCGAATAGATATCGAAGGCGCGCTCGCCACGGCTGGTCTGTTCGACCACCATCGGAACCAGGGTGTTCATCTGCATGTCGGACTCTTCCTTGCCGCCGGTCCGCGACCGGCTGGATTTAATGCTCTGGGATCGCTCCAGGCTCCTGTGACCGCGGCACCGGCATCACACCGGGCACGCCGCGCCGTCAGACGTCCTTGCCGCCGGCCGCCCCCCTACTTCTCGCCCTTCTCGGCGTCGTCCCCATGATCGTGGTCATGGTCATGGTCATGATCATGGTCGTGGTCATGATCGTGGCCACCGTCCCCATCGTTGCCCGACGCGGCCTTGACCAGCTCGTCGACGTCGACTTCGCGCTCGCTGACGCTGGCCAGTTCCAGCACGTAGTCCACCACCTTGTCCTCGAAGATCGGGCCGCGCAGAGACTGCATGGCTTCCGGGTTCTTCTGATAGTGGTCGTAGACGGCCTGCTCCTGGCCCGGGTAGCGGCGCACCAGGTCGATCAGCGCGCGGGTCAGCTCTTCCTGCGATACCTCGATGTTGTTCTGCTGGCCGACCTCCGACAGCAACAGGCCGAGCCGAACCCGGCGCTCCGCGATCGTGCGGTACTCGGCCTTCAGCTCATCGTCGGACTTGCCCTCGTCCTCGGCATCCGGGTGGCCGTGCTCGCGCGCATGCTCCACTTGTTGCCAGATCTGGTCGAATTCAAGGTCGACCATGCTCTCCGGCACCTGGAAATTGTAGCGGTCCGCCAGCTTGTCAAGCAGGTCGCGCTTCACCTTGGCGCGCCCCATCTTGCGGTATTCCTGGCCGATCTGGTCGCGCACCGTGTTGGTCAGCGCGTCCAGGCTCTCCGCGCCCAGCGACTTCGCGAAATCGTCGTCGATGGCGGTCTCGACCTTCTGGCGCAGCTCCTTCACGTTCACCTTGAACTGCGCGGTGACGCCGGCCAGCTCCTTGCTGCCGTAATCGTCCGGGAACTTCAGGTCGAACGTCTTTTCCTCGCCCACCTTCACGCCGGCCAGGTTCTCGTCGAACTCGGGCAGCAACTGATTGTTGCCGAGCTCGATGAAGGCGCCTTCGGCCGTCGCACCCTCGAAGGGCGTGCCGTCGATGGTGCCGACATAGTCGACCACCACCGTGTCGCCGGTGGCCGCAGGGCGCGCCTCTTCCACCGTCTCGGTCCGGTTCTGGTTGTCGGCGATGTTCTTCAGCGCGTCGGAGACGGCCTGGTCGGTCACTTCCGCGGTCAGCCGCTCCAGCTCGATGTCACCGAACTCGCCTGTTTCGATCTCAGGCAGCTGCTCCAGCGCCACGGTGAACTCGACGTCCTTGTCCGGCTCGATCGACTGCACGTCGACCTTGGGCTGCGTCGCCGGGCGGATGCCGCGATCGGAGATGGTCTCGTCGATGCTGCTGCCGACGGCCTTCTGCACCTCTTCCGCATAGAGCGCCTGGCCGAACCGCCGCTTCAGCAGCGATTTCGGCGCCTTGCCCTTGCGAAAGCCGGGCAAGTGGGACGTCTTGGCCATCTCGTCCAGGCGCGCGTCAATGCGCTCGCCGACCTCGGCCGCGGTGAGAACGATCTTGAACTCGCGCTTCAACCCCTCGTTGAGCGTCTCGGTAACCTGCATCCGGGCTTCTCTCCAAACACTGGCCGGTGGCAGCGCGCAACCAGCAGCGAGCAAACGGCAGCATATTGACGGCGGTGGTGCGGGCGGAGGGACTTGAACCCCCACGGCTTGCGCCACCAGAACCTAAATCTGGCGTGTCTACCAATTCCACCACGCCCGCATCCGATCGACGCGACCCAAATCGTCAACGTAATGTGCGGGTCAAGAGTGCGGCGCGGCCCATCGCCGTTCATGCAACAAGCCCGGATGTCTATAGGAACTGCCGTATCCGGGTCAAGGATGCGGCACAGCCTCGGTGCGGGTTCGTGCCGCGCCCGGCCACTACCGGGCCGATGGCCCCGGCCAGGTCGTCCGCCGACATGGTTGGCGGCAGTCCGGCGGCGGCGCGGCCATGCACCCAGGCGGCCATCGCGGCGGCCCGGAACGCGGGCATGCCCTGGGCGGCGAACCCCGCCACCGTACCGGCCAGCACATCGCCCGCACCGGCGGTGGCGAGCCAGGGTGGGGCGCCGCGATTGATCACCGCGCGGCCCTCCGGATCGGCGACCACGGTGTCGGCCCCTTTCAACAGAACGACCGCGCCCAACGCGCGTGCCGCCGCCCTTGCCTTCTCCAGTCGGCTGCCTTCCAGATCTGGGAACAGGCGCGCGAACTCGCCGTCGTGGGGCGTCACGATGCACGGCCCCTGGACGGCCTCAGCGAATTCCGCGGCGCGGCCGGCGAAGCACGACAGCGCGTCGGCGTCGGCCACCACGGTCCGCCCCGTCGACAGGCAGGCGAGCACCCGGTCGGCCGCGGCCGCCGACTGGCCGAGGCCCGGCCCTATGACGATGGCGTTGCGGCGCGGATCGGCCAGCACGTCGTCGATATCGCCGCCCATGCCGAGCGGCAGCACGATCAGGCTGGCGGCACCCGCCTGGATCACCGGCACGGCGGCCGGGGGTGCCGCCACCGTCACCAGCCCGGCCCCTGTCGCCTGCGCCCCATGCGCGACCAGCCGCGCAGCGCCGCTCATCTCGGGGCCGGCAATCGCCAGCACATGGCCGCGGTCGTATTTGTGGCCGGTGGCCGAGGGGTGCGGCCAGTCATCCGCGAAGGTGCGCGGGCCGGCCAAGAGGCATTGCGGTGCGATGGCTCCCAGCACCGCCTCCGGGATGCCGATGTCCGCCACCGTCAGCGCACCCACCAGACCCCGGCTCCGATAGAGCCAGTGCCCCGGCTTGGCGCGGAAGAAGGTGACGGTGCGGTCAGCCCGGCGCGCGGTGCCGCGTACCGTGCCGGTGTCGCCGCACACGCCCGACGGCACGTCGACCGCGACGACAAAGGCATCGCCGGGAATGGCGTCCAGCGTCTCGGCGACGACGCCATCGACGTCGCGGGTCAGGCCGGCGCCGAACACGGCATCGATGACGACCGTCGCGCCAACGACCGCACCGGGCGCCAGCGGCTCAACGGGGCCGTCCCACAAAGCGGCATGGTGGGCGGCATCGCCCTTCAGGCGCGCCCGGTCGCCCAGCAACGCCACCCGCACCGACCAGCCGCGACCCGCCAGCACCCGCGCCGCGACGAACCCATCGCCGCCATTGTTGCCGGGACCGCAGAGCACGACGACCCCTCCGCCCGCCCGCTCCAGGCTCACTGCATCGGCGACGGCGCGGCCGGCCGCCGCCATCAGGTCGACACCGGGCACGCCGGCCGCCATCGCTGCCTTGTCGGCGGCGTACATCTCGGCGACCGAGATCAACTCAGGCGCATCTTTCAGATCTGCGATCAACGGTCCGTCACACGTGTGCGGCGGTGCGGGTCAGCGCAGCCCGCCAAGGTTTTCGGCCAGCGCCTCGGCGATCCGGTCGTCGCTGTCGGCGAGCACGCTCAGGTCCTCGCGCAGACCGGCATGGACGATCACCATGGTGCCGCTGGCCTGCACGATGGCCACCGCGCGCATGGCGATGATGACGTCGCCCTCGCGGCAACGCGCGCCCCGCCGCGCCATGCCGAAGGGCAACGGGTCGGCAAGCTCGATGTCGTATTCCTCGAACACGCCCTGGCAGCCGGCGGAAATGCTCTCGATCACCTCGGCAATGGCCGCATCGGCGCCGCGCGCGCGCTCGGCGACCGTGAACAGGGCGCCGTAGATGGCGCCATCGGTCCACACGGCGCGCGCATTGGCCAGGAAGATGTCGCTGCCCTCGCGCGGCATCAGCTCGAAGTGGCCCAGGCCAGCAGACTGCAGCAGGCTCTGCGCCATGGTTGTGGCCAGGATGTTCGGATCGACCGCGACCAGGTCGACCTGCTCGGAAATGCTGTCAGCGGCGGAAATGTCGATGGAGACCGGCTGGCCGGCCACCGCCACCGGCGCGCCAGCCTCGTCGGCACACGCCGCCAGCGCCCGGAACGCGGCCTCCGCGCCGATCAGCGCGAAGTCGAACCGCTGTACGCCGACATCGATGGACACGAACGATGCGCGGGCAAACGGCGCCAGCACGTCCTCCGCCAAACCGATCGGCCCCAGAATGAGATTGGGCTCCAGCGCTTCGATCGCCGGCGTGCCGGTCCAGCCATGATCCAGCGTCATGGTCAGGTCGGGGCTGGACTGCACCGGCAGGTCCCAGCGCGGGTTCCTGACGCCGAACGACAGCGCGCCGGAACGGTCGAGGGCGAAGATCAGCGTGATCTCGCGGTCGAATTCCGCGACCATCAGGCAATGGCTGAACGTGGCGTCCTCGGACGAGAAGAACGCCTGGCCGCTCCACACCCCTGATACGAACGTGTTCTGGCTCTGCGCCAGAACCTCCGTAGCCGGCAGCGACGCCAGCCCCAGCAGGGCTGCGCCGGCAAGTGCGTGTGCGGCGCGGCGCGGCATCACTTCATCGTCGGCATCACGAATTGCGCGCCTTCCTTCAGGCCGGTCGGCCAGCGCGACGTGATGGTCTTCAGCTTGGTGTAGAAGCGCACCCCTTCCGGGCCGTGCATGTGCTGGTCGCCGAACAGCGATGCCTTCCAGCCGCCAAAGCTGTGGAACGCCATCGGCACCGGGATCGGCACGTTTACGCCGATCATGCCGATCTGCGCGGTCGAGGCGAACTCGCGCGCGGCATCGCCGTCGCGGGTGAAGATGGCAGCGCCATTGCCGAACTCGTGCTTGTTCACCATGTCGACCGCCTCGGCATAGTCGTTGGCGCGCACGACCGAGAGCACTGGCCCGAAGATCTCTTCCTTGTAGATACGCATGTCGGTTGTGACCCGGTCGAACAGCGAGCCGCCCAGGAAGAACCCGTTCTCATAGCCCTGCAGGCTGATGTCGCGGCCGTCGACCACCAGGTCGGCGCCCTCCTCGACACCGAGGTCGATGTAGCCGCGCACCTTGTCCATGTGCTGCTTGGTGACCAGCGGCCCCATCTCCGATTCCGAATCGGTGCCGACGCCGACCTTGAGCGTCTGCACCCGCGGCTTCAGGCGCTCGATCAGGTCGTCGCCGACCTTGTCGCCCACCGCGACCGCGACCGAGATTGCCATGCAGCGCTCGCCGGCCGCGCCATAGGCGGCGCCCATCAGCGCGTCGGTCGCCTGCTCCATGTCGGCATCGGGCATCACCACCATGTGGTTCTTCGCCCCGCCCAGCGCCTGCACCCGTTTCCCGTGGGCGGTGCCGGTCTGGTAGATGTACTGCGCGATCGGGGTCGAGCCGACGAAGCTGACCGCCTGGATGTTCGGGTGGACCAGGATCGCGTCCACCACTTCCTTGTCGCCGTGCACCACGTTGAACACGCCGTCCGGCAGGCCTGCCTCCTTCAGCAGGTCGGCGAGCAGCAGCGACGCGGAGGGATCGCGCTCCGACGGCTTCAGGATGAAGCAGTTGCCGCAGGCCAGCGCCACCGGGAACATCCACATCGGCACCATGGCCGGGAAGTTGAATGGGGTCACGCCGGCAACCACGCCCAGCGGCTGGCGGGTCGACCAGCTATCGACGTTGGTGCCCACGTTCTCGGAGAACTCGCCCTTCAGCAGGTGCGGAATGCCGCAGGCGAACTCCACCACCTCCAGGCCGCGCGTCACCTCACCGCGCGCGTCGGACAGCACCTTGCCGTGCTCCGACGTCAGGCAGGCGGCGATCTCCTCGCTGTGGGCCTCGATCAGTTCCTTGAACTTGAACATGACCCGCGCGCGCCGCAGCGGCGGGGTCGCCGCCCAGCCCGGAAACGCCTCCATTGCCGAGGCAACGGCGGCATCCACATCGGCCGGCGTGCCCATGGACACCTGGGCCTGCACTTCACCGGTCGCCGGGTTAAACACATCGCCCACACGCCCGCTGTCGGACGTGTGCCGCTTGCCGCCGATGTAGTGTTGTACCGCCCGCATATTCACTCGCTCCCACCGTGTAGGCGCATGCGGCATGAGCTTGCCCGTCTGCCGCCGCCCGTCATTTTGCAGGCGCCCTTATAGGCGTTGCCGGTGGGTGCTGCAATCAGCCGGCCATGCCGGAACGGTGAGATCGTGTGGATTGACCGGACGGACGCGCTGCGCCACATCAAGGCGAGGCAATTCGAAGGAGGCAACGATGGCGGACGACACCCAAGAGCGCACGGCAGCGGACGCGCCTGTGCGGCTGGACATCGTGTCCGACGTCATTTGCCCATGGTGCTTCATCGGCAAGCGGCATCTGGAGCAGGCGGCGGCCGAGCGCCCGGACCTGAACCTGGACATCCACTGGCGCACGTTCCAGCTCAACCCCGACATGCCGGCCGAAGGCATGTCGCGCGACGAGTATATGCGCGCCAAGTTCGGCGACGCGGCCGGCGGTCAGATGTACGACCGGGTGCGCCAGGCCGGCGCCAACGCCGGCATCGGCTTCGATTTCGAGGCGATCCAGCACACGCCCAACACGGTCAACGCCCACCGCCTGATCGCCATCGCCGGCGAGCACGACTGCCAGGACGCCGTGGTGGAGGCGCTGTTCAAGGCGTATTTCCTGGACGGCCGCAACATCGGCGACCCGACGGTGCTGGCGGCGGTGGCCGAAGAGGCGAACATGCCGGCCGAGGCCATCGCCCAGTGGCAGGACGACGCCAAGCGCCAGGAAGTGCTGGGCGAGGATCGGGTGGCGCGGTCCAGCGGCGTGCAGGGCGTGCCCTGCTTCATCATCGACCAGCGCTATGCCGTCTCGGGCGCGCAGCCGGCCGCCGTGCTGCTGGAAGTGCTGGACCGCGCGGTGGCGGAGCGCGCCGCCGCCGAGTAACGGCGACGCAGCGGGCCCGTCGTCAGTGCGGGGTCGCCTTGACGTGGCTGAGGTCGTTGCCGTTGTTGTATTCGGTGCGCTTCGGCTGCTCGAACGCCTCGCGGATCGCGTTCTCCGACATCGCCTCGTCGGCATAGGGGCCCAGGCCCACGGTGCGGGCCTCCTCTTCGGCCAGGCCTGAGTCGACGCCGGCATCCAGCGTCACCACGTCGTTGATCTTGCGATAGCAATCGGCGGTGATGTAGTGCAGGCAGTGGATCAGCTCGTGGCCAAGGCTGAGGTACGCCGGGCGCGGCGTGCCGATGAACGGGATCGCGTTGGCCGGGTTCCAGCGCACAATGCCGCTGGCGCCTTCGCCGCCGCGCACAATGCGATCGAAGGCCGGGGCGGCGAGCAGACGTCCCTCGCCCGGCGCGCGCAGCCGCGCGCGAAACCCGTCGCTGGTGTCGAGCGTCGGCACGGCGGTCGCAAGGCCATTGGCGCCTCCCGGCGCCTCCTCGATCACCACCACCTTGTTCGGCACCTCGACCGCGCCGGTGATCGCATCCAGCAGGCGCTTGCCGACATCGCGCGAGCGCAGGATGTTCAGGCAGGCCTTGACCCTGCCGAAGAAGTTCGCGTCGGCGTTCTCGGCATCGATATAGATACCGGGAAATTCATGACTGTAGGCGGTCATCGGCATGGCGTGGGTCCTCGGGCAGGGGTGGGGCAGCAAAAGACAAACGGACTGTCTTTATGCCCGCGCTGGACGAACCAAACCTTAATACCAGCGGCGCTCAAGTCATACACTATCGTCATGGTCGGGCTTGTCCCGACCATCCACGACTTTCTTCTAACGATGCCAAGACGTGGATGCCCGCAACAAGTGCGGGCATGACGCGGGAGGCTGGACCCCGTTCTACTGTGTGGATGACGTCGTGAAGTCACGAGCTGTCGACTGAGCAGCGTAAGGCTGTTGACCTGCCTAAGCGCTCTCTTCCACCACGCGCTCCAACTGCCGCAGCATGTCGCGCGCGCCGCGCAGCCGGTCGGCCACCTTGGTCCAGTCGCGGCGATAGACCAGCCTGTGGTCGGGCCTGAGCTTCACCCGGCCGACCTGGGTGGCGATGAACTCGACCAGGCCCGCGGGGTTGGCGAACTGGTCGTTGTGGAACGCCAGCACCGCACCCTTCGGCCCGGCGTCCAGCTTCTCCACCCCGACCGTACGGCACAGGGCCTTGATCTGCACGATCTCCAGCAGGTTCTCGACTTCCGAGGGCAGCGGCCCGAACCGGTCGATCAGCTCGGCGGCGAAACCCTCCACCGCCTGGGCCGAATCCAGGTCGGCGGCACGCCGGTACAACGATAGCCGGAGGCCGAGATCAGCGACATAGTCGTCGGGGATCAGCACCGGCACGCCGATGGTGATCTGCGGCGACCATGCGGTTTCCGCCTCGTCCAGATCGCCCTCGGAGCGGGCCGCCGCGACCGCCTCCTCCAGAAGCTGCTGGTAAAGCTCGACGCCCACTTCCTTGATCTGGCCGGACTGCTCCTCGCCCAGCAAATTGCCGGCACCGCGAATGTCCAGATCGTGGCTGGCGAGCGTGAAGCCGGCGCCCAGGGTGTCGAGCGTCTGCATCACCTGCAGGCGCTGCTGCGCGCCGCCGGTCAGCACCTTGCCCGGCGACACCGTGAGATAGGCATAGGCGCGCACCTTGCCGCGCCCGACCCGCCCGCGCAGCTGATAGAGCTGGGCAAGCCCGAACATATCGGCACGGTGGATGATGATGGTGTTGGCCGCCGGCAGGTCGAGCCCGGACTCCACGATCTGGGTCGACAGCAGCACATCGAACTGGCGGTCGTAGAACGCGGTCATCACCTCTTCCAGCGCGCTCGGCGCCATCTGGCCGTGGGCGACCCGCATCTTCACCTCGGGCACCAGTTCCGCGATCCGCTCCTCGACGCGGGCCAGGTCGCTGACGCGCGGGCAGACATAGAAGGTCTGGCCGCCGCGATAGTGCTCGCGCAGCAGCGCCTCGCGGATCACCACCGGGTCGAACGGCAGCACGAAGGTGCGCACCGCCAGCCGGTCGACCGGCGGGGTCGCGATCATGCTCATGTCACGCACGCCCGACAGTGCCAGTTGCAAGGTGCGCGGGATCGGCGTCGCGGTTAGCGTCAGCACGTGGACGTTGGACTTGAGCTGCTTCAGCCGCTCCTTCTGCGCGACGCCGAAATGCTGCTCCTCGTCGACGATCAGCAGCGACAGGTGCTTGAACTTGATCGACTTGGAGAGGAGCGCGTGGGTGCCGACGACGATGTCGACCTGGCCCTCGGCCAGCGCCTTGCGGGTGGCGGTCGCGTCTTTCTGCGTCACCAGGCGCGAGAGCTGCTCGATGCGAACCGGCAGGCCCTGGAACCGCTCCTTGAAGGTGGCGAAGTGCTGCCGGCAGAGCAGCGTCGTCGGCACCACCACCGCCACCTGCCCGCCCGACATGGCGGCGATGAACGCGGCGCGCAGGGCCACCTCGGTCTTGCCGAAGCCGACGTCGCCGCAGATCAGCCGGTCCATCGGCTTGCCGGACGCCAGATCGGTAATGGTCTGCTCGATGGCGCGGAGCTGGTCGTCGGTCTCCGGATACGGGAAGCGCGCGGCGAACTCGTCATAGACGCCGTCCGGCGCCTCCACGGTCTCGCCGGTGCGCACCACCCGCTCGGCGGCGATGCGGATCAACTGATCGGCGATTTCGCGGATGCGCTTCTTGACCTTGGCCTTGCGCGCCTGCCAGGCGACCCCGCCCAGCCGGTCGAGCACCACGCCGTCGGTGCCGGGGCCGAAGCGCGACAGCACCTCGATGTTCTCCACCGGCAGGAACAGCTTGTCGTCGTCGGCGTAGAGCACGCGCAGGCAGTCGTGGGGCGCGCCGGCCACCTCGATCGCGATCAGCCCGTCATAGCGGCCGATGCCGTGCTCGCGGTGCACCACCAGGTCGCCTTCGGCCAGGCTGTTCGCCTCGGCGATGATGTTGTCGGCCTTGCGCTGGCGGCGCGGCGCGCGCGCCATCCGCTCGCCCAGGATGTCCTGCTCGGTGATGACCGCGAGGTCGCGGGTGCGGTAGCCGGTTTCCAGCGGCAGGACGGGCAGCACGACGACGCCCTTCGGCGCCTTCATCGCCTCGGCCCAGCTTTCCACTGCCAGCGCGGTGCCCAAGCCATGCTCGCCCAGCAACGCCATCAGCCGGTCGCGCGAGCCCGTCGTGAAGCCGGTCACCACCGCCCGGCGGCCGGCAGCCTGCTCGGCGGCAATGGCCGCGACCGCTGCGTCGAACAGAGCCGCCTGCCGGTCGGCGCGCGCCTCCGCGAACGACAGCGGGCCTTCGACCCCGGCGGAGCGTCCCTGCTTGTCGCCGGGCGGCGCATCGAACGGCGAGAACTGAACGACGGGCCGGTCGGCCAGGGCCGCGTCCCACTCGTCGCTGCCGAGGTAGAGGCGTTCTGGCGGCAGCGGGCGATAGGGTGTGGCCCCCTCCGCCAGCGCGCTGCCGGTGGCGCGAGTCTGGTAGGTGTCGGCGATGGTCTCCAGGCGCGCGTCGCGCACTTCCGCCGCCTGGGCGTCTAGCGTCACCGGCGTGCCGGGCAGATAGTCCGGCAGTGCGGCCAGCCGCTCGTAGAACAGCGGCAGCCAGTGCTCCATGCCGGCGATGCGGCGGCCGGCGCTGACCGCCTCGTACAGCGGATCGGTGCTGACATTGGTGCCGAACAGCGCGCGATAGCCGCTGCGGAAACTGCGGATGTTGTCCTCCGACAGCGCCACCTCGCTGACCGGCTTGATGACCAGCGCCACGTCCTGGCCGGTGCTGCGCTGGTCAACCGGATCGAACGCGCGGATGGTCTCGATATCGTCGCCGAACAGGTCGACGCGGCAGGGCCGCTCGGCGCCGGTCGGGAACACGTCGATGATGCCGCCGCGCACCGCGTACTCGCCCGGCTCGCGCACGGTGGAGGTGTGGTGGTAGCCATTGCGCTCCAGGAACGCGGTCAGCGCCTCGCGGTCCAGGGTGTCGCCGACCTCGGCGGTGAAGCTCGCGTCGGCCAGCGCCGACGGCGGCGGCACCCGCTGGGCGAGCGCGTTGACCGTGGTCACCACCAGCCCGCCCACAAAGCCATTGGCCAGGGCGGTCAGCCCCTCCAGCCGGCGGGCGACGATCTGTGCGTTCGGCCCCACCCGGTCATAGGGCAGGCAGTCCCACGCCGGGAACTCCAGCACCCGCACGTCCGGCGCGTGATAGCGCACGACCGCCGCCATCCGCGCCATCCGGGCATCGTCCCGGGCGACGTGCAGCAGCGAGCGGCTGGCATCGCCGGCTAGGTAGCGTGCGATCAGCAGGGCATCGGCACCGTCCGGCACCCCGCCGACCAGCATGCGCCCCGGCGCCTTCAGGCTGTGTTCGAGCTGGATCATCGAAGGTCGTTCAATAGTCGTTCGGCGTGAAGGACATGGCGCACAGGCTGCGGAACACCGGGGTGTCGTAGGCCGCCGGCACCGCCACCCGGCCGCTGATCCAGTTCCACAGGTCCGGGTCGGCGTTGTCGATCAGCGCCTCGTAGTCGTCCAGGTCGCGCGCGGTCATGCCAGGCACATGGGCATCGGCGAACCGGCCCAGCAACAGGTCGGTCTCGTGGGTGCCAGTGTGGTGGCTGCGGTAGATCAGGCGCTTGCGCCGATATTCCAGGTCGGTCGGGTCCGGCATGGGCGAAGACTCTTGCGGCAAGCGGCGTTGACCTGCCGCGCCATTCGGATTTGGTTATGGGAAGTGCGTGGGCGCATGCGATATCGCGTGCCCGCCCGCCTGTCCAACCGAATCCGCCCGCCGATGACGCGACCCGATGTCCTGCAACCGTTGTTCGCCCCCATCGAAAGGGTGGAGGGGGTCGGCCCGCGTGTCGCCAAGCTGCTGGAAAAGCTGGGCATCACACGGGTGATCGACGCGCTGTGGCACATGCCGACCGGCGCCATCGACCGGCGCAAGCGCCCGAAGATCGCCCATGCGGTGATCGGCGCGGTGGCCACCATAGAACTGACGGTGGTGGAGCACCGCCCGCCGCCGAACCGGCGCCGCCCCTATGTCGTCGTCGGCCAGGACGACACCGGCTTCCTGAGCCTGGTGTTCTTCCGCGCCCGTGGCGACTATCTGGAGCGGGTGCTGCCGGTGGGCGAGCAGCGTGTCGTCTCCGGCAAGGTGGAGGCGTTCAACGACCGCTTGCAGATGGCACACCCTGACTTCATCGCCCGCCCCGACGAGATGGACGAGCTGGCGGTGCTGGAGCCGGTCTATCCGATGACCGAGGGGCTGTCGCCGAAGACCTTGGCCAAGGCGGTCGGCGAGGCGGTGCGCCGCGCGCCGGAACTGCCGGAGTGGAACGACACCGGCCTGATGCGCCAGCGCGGCTGGCCGGGTTGGCGCGACGCGCTGGCCACCGTCCACCGCCCCCAGGATACCGAGGACCTGTCGCCCACCGGCCCGGCGCGCACCCGGCTGGCATATGACGAGCTGCTGGCGAGCCAGCTCGCGCTCTCCATCATCCGGGCGCGGGAGCGCAGCCGCGCCGGCCGCGTCTACAAGGTGGGAGGGCCGATGCGCGAGAAACTGCTCGGCGCCCTGCCCTTCCCGCTGACCGGCGCCCAGCTCCGCGTGCTCGGCGAGATCGACAACGACATGGCCGCACCGCGCCGCATGCTGCGGCTGCTGCAGGGCGATGTCGGCAGCGGCAAGACCGTGGTCGCCATGTGCGCGATGCTGAACGCTCTTGAGTCGGGCGCGCAGGCGGCCCTGATGGCGCCGACCGAACTGCTCGCCCGCCAGCACCTGGAAACGCTGACGCCGTGGGCGGAGGCGCTGGGGGTGCCGCTGCTGCTGCTGACCGGGCGCGACCGGGGCAAGGCGCGCGACGCCGCCCTGGCCGACCTCGCCGCCGGGCGCATCGGCATCGCCATCGGCACCCACGCACTGTTCCAGGAGGGCGTCGACTTCGCCGACCTGGGCCTGGTGGTGGTGGACGAGCAGCACCGCTTCGGCGTCCACCAGCGCATGCTGCTGTCGCAGAAGGGGCGCCACGCCGACGTGCTGGTGATGACCGCGACCCCGATCCCGCGCACCCTGGCGATGGCGGCCTATGGCGACCTGGACCAGTCGATCCTGGACGAGAAGCCGCCGGGGCGCATTCCGGTCGACACCCGCGCTATGCCGCTCGACCGGCTGGAGGACGTGATCGGCGGGGTCGCGCGCGCCATGGACAAGGGCGCCAAGGTCTATTGGGTCTGCCCGGCGGTCGAGGAGTCCGAGGAGATCGACCTGGTCGCCGCCACCGACCGCTACGACAGCCTGAAGAAACGCTTCGGCGACAAGGTGGCGCTGGTGCACGGGCGGATGGCCGGCCCGGACAAGGACCGGGTGATGGCGCGGTTTTCCGGCCGCGACAACGACCTGCTGACGGCCGCCGACACCCCGGTCGACCTGCTGGTCGCGACCACGGTGATCGAGGTCGGGGTCAACGTGCCCGAGGCGACGGTGATGGTGGTGGAGCAGGCCGAGCGCTTCGGGCTTGCCCAGCTCCACCAGTTGCGCGGCCGGGTCGGGCGCGGGCTCGCCGGCGGCACCTGCCTGCTGCTCTACTCGGCCGGCATCGGGGAGTCGGCGCGCGCACGGCTGCGCATCCTGCGCGAGACCGACGACGGTTTCCGCATCGCCGAGGAAGACCTCAGGATCAGGGGCAGCGGCGAGGTGCTGGGCACCCGCCAGAGCGGCCTGCCGCAGTTCCGCGTCGCCGACCTGGACGAGCACCGCGACCTGCTGGCGGTCGCACACGACGACTCACGGCTGGTGATGGAGCGCGACCCGGAGCTGACCGGCCCGCGCGGCCAGGCGCTGCGGGTGCTGCTCTATCTGTTCGAACGCGACGCCGCGGTGCGGTATCTGTTGTCGGGATAGCGGGATCAGCTTCGGACGGGGCAATGCTGAGCACACAGGAAATCGCGGAATACGAACAGGCGGGCTGGATCCGGCCGGACCTGACGCTGCCGGCAGCGACCGTCGAGCGGTTGCGCGACGCCTTGGAGCGCGTTCTGGCCGCCAATCCGGGCAAGCGGCCCGAGAACCTGATGAACGTCCACATGGCCGACAGCCCGGAGGGCGTGCGCGGCGACCAGGCGTTCCTCGACCTCGCCACCAACGCCGACATCGTCGAGCGGGTTGCCGACCTGATCGGCTCCGACCTGATTCTGTGGGGCTGCGCGCTGTTCTGCAAGCCGGCGGGCACCGGGCTGGAAGTGCCCTGGCACCAGGACGGCCGCTACTGGCCGATCCGCCCGCTGGCCACGTGCACGGTGTGGGTGGCGCTGGACCAGTGCGGGCCCGACAACGCCTGCATGCGCGTCATCCCCGGCTCGCATCATGGCGGGCTACGCGCGCACCATCCCGACGACGACGCGGGCCTCGCCCTCAACCAGGCCCTGGACGAGGGCACGTTCGACCCCGGCGAGGCAGCCGACGTGGTGCTGGCGCCGGGCCAGATGTCGATGCACGACGTCAACCTGATCCACGGGTCGAACCCGAACACCTCCGGCCGCAGGCGGGCCGGGGTTGCGCTGCGCTACATGCCGGCGACGTCGGTGTTCGAGCGCGACCTGCCGACGGTGGAGGGCGCCAAGGGTACCTCGGCACCCGACTTCGGCGCGCGCCCGATCTTCCTGGTCCACGGCCGCGACGTCTCCGGCCGCAACACGAACATGGTCGACCTCACCGCAGCGAATGTGGGCTGACTCGGTACACCCTCACCCTCCCAAACCTGCCGGCCCTCGGGACCGGCTCAAGGCCGGCCCAAGGACAGGTTTGGGTCCCTCCCTCTCCCTGAGGGAGAGGGTGAAATGGCCCCTCTCCCAGAGGGAGAGGGGTAGTGGCCGGCGCTACTCATTAACCCCTCTCCCTCTGGGAGAGGGAGGGACCCGCGAACCGGAGGTATGCGGGAGGGTGAGGGGTTGGGCTCTGCCTCTAAGCCCCCTGCTCGTAGGCGTGGGCGGCGCGCAGCACGGTCGCGTCGTCGAACTGGCGGCCGGTCAGCATCAGGCCGATCGGCAGGTCGCCCGCGCCCTTCACCGGTACCGAGATCGACGGGTGGCCGGTCATGTCGAACACGCAGGTGTTGCGCACCATGTTGAGCGCCTGGCCGATATGCTCGGCGCGGTCCTCCTCCGGCATCGCCGGCATCTTGTGCGCCGTCTGCGGCGTTGTCGGCATCAGCACCAGGTCGAAGTCGGCGAACACTTCGTCATAGGCCTTGGTGAGCTGGCGGGCGAGGTTCTGCGCCCGGCCGTAGAACACGCCGTGATACTGGTCCTTCATGTAGTGGTAGACCAGCACGCCCAGCTTGGCCGTGGGCGAGAAGTCGCCGCCATTGGTCTTGATCGCCCGCGACATCGCCGAGATCAGGCGCGGGTTGTACCAGCCCTTGGTGCCGTAGTTGGTGTGGCCGTGATAGAAGCTGTCGACCCCGCCCTCGATGGCGATGCAGTTCCACAACGGCACGCCCATCATGTGCTGCGGCACCGAGACCTCTTCCACGGTGGCGCCCATCCCGCCGAGCTTAGACGCTGCCGCGCGCACCGCCTCGTCGACCTGGGCCATCGCCTCCGGCCCGCCGAAGCCTTCCTGAACCACTGCGATCTTCAGGCCGCTTATGTCGCCGGTCAGCCCGCCGACATAGTCCGGCACGTCGATAGTGTCGGGCTGGCGCGGGTCGATGGCGCTCTCGTCCTTGCCGGCGATCACGCCCATCAAGAGGGCGCAGTCCTCCACCGTCATCGCCATCGGGCCGATGTGGTCGATGGTCTGGTCGAAGCCGACGATGCCGGTATAGGGCACCAGGCCATGGGTCGGCTTGTGGCCGACAACACCTGACCACGACGCCGGAATGCGGATCGAGCCGCCCTGGTCGCCGCCGAGCGCGATATCGACGACGCCCTCCGCCGGCGCGATCGCCGAACCGCAGGACGAGCCGCCGGCGGCATGGTCAGGCGCGGCCGGATTGCACCCCGGCCCGTAGGTGGAGGTGTGGCCGCCGCCGGAGAACGCGAAGTCACAGGTGTTCAGCACGGCGGTGATGTGGGCACCGGCCTTCAGCATCCGCTCCACGATGGTGGCGTCGATATCCGGCGTGTAGTCGTAGAGCAGCCGCGACGCGCAGGTCATCGGGATGCCGGCGACGGCAATGGTGTCCTTGACCCCGATGGACTTGCCCGACAGCGGGCCGTTGTTCACCTCCGGCACCGCCTGCACGCTGCAGGTCCGCACGATGCCGTTCAGCGGGTCTTCCTCCGGCGTTGGCCGGGGGCCGGGCACGCGCACCGCTGGCGTCACCTTGCGCACCGGGTCGGGGTACTGGTCCAGCGCGTCGTAGCCCTCAAGCACGGCGTCGACGATGGCGGGCAGCACCTCCAACTCGTCGTCGTTGAGGTTGATGTGGGCGCGTTCGCCGATGGTGATCAGGTCGTCGATGGATGGGCGGCGCAAGGTCATCGTGGGGTCCCCCTCTTTGGCGCGCGTCTTGCGCTGGTTCTCAGTTC
Source organism: Alphaproteobacteria bacterium (assembly GCA_965227515.1). Lineage (GTDB taxonomy): Bacteria > Pseudomonadota > Alphaproteobacteria > CALKHQ01 > CALKHQ01 > CBDDFZ01. The sequence goes on along the minus strand of CBDDFZ010000002.1, from coordinate 1,391,360 downwards.
AGGCTGTCAGGCGGAAGTAGAGCATCGGCAGTTTCTCCGGCAACCGTTCCAGCCGGTCGATCTGGATCGCGTTGCGGCGGCCGAAGATGCGGCTGAGGTAGCTGTCGCCGCCGCTGTCGAGCCCGACGCAGAAGGTGTCGATGCCCTTGTCGGCGAGGTTGATGACGGCGCGGCGCGCGTCCTCCACCAGATACTGCCGGTCGTCGACGTCGATGTCGGACGGCTCGCCGTCGGTCACCACCAGCAGCAGGCGGCGATGGGTGAGCTGGCGCTCCAGGTCGGCGCCGGCATGGCGCATGGCAGCCCCCAGCCGGGTCGACAGCCCGCTCTCCAAACCCGACAGATGGCGCTGCGCCATCGCGTCGTAGGGCTGGCCGAAATCCTTGATGCGCTGGTAACGCACGTCCTCGCGACCGTTCGACGAGAAGGCAGCGATGGCGAACGGATCGCCGAGACCGTCCATGGCGTGGGCCAGCATCAGGGTCGCCTCGCGCTCTACCTGCAGCACGCTGGCGAAGCCGTCGCGCAGCCGGTCGCGGGTCGATTCGGAGACATCGAGCAGCAGCAGCACCGAGAGGTCGCGATTGCGCCGCTCGGTGGTCTGATAGACGCGCGGGTCGGGCGTGTCGCCGGCGCGCCGACTGACCGCGGCGGCAATGCAGGCGTCGATGTCGAGCTGATCGCCCTCCGGCTGGCGCTTCAGGCGCATCGGCCGGCTGACCCGGGCCGACCGGATGAGGTTGGAGATGCGGGTGACGAGGCCATGGTGCCGGTCCAGGATCTCCTGCGCCCTGTCGAGCGGACCCGGCGTCGGACGGTATTCCACCAGTGTGGTCCACTCGGCGCGCTCGCGCCCGGTGGCGTAGTCGTACTCCGGATAGCGCGCGACCGGGATGCCATCCTCTACCGCGTCCTCCGGCGACACGTTGGCGACATTGGGCGTCTCTTCCTCGGTCCCCTCGTCCCGGTCGCGGTCGGGCGGGTCGGGGTCGTCCTCCTCCTGCTCCAGCAGGCGGACGCTGTCGAGCACGATCTCGGTCTCCTCGATGTGGGCGGCATCGTCGCCGAAATCCCACAGCCCCATGTTGTCGTCGCGGTAGGGCGGCTCGGGCACGTAGACCTTGGCGTTGAACTGGATGCGGAGCTGGCCCAAATCGTTACCGAGCAAGTTGCCGATGTGCCGGCTGATGGCCGGATCGTGCCAATGCTCCTCGACCGCGTAGAACATGTGCCGGCCCTTGTTGACCCAGGCATCGACGTCCTCGAAGTCGGCGTCGATCAGCGCGCGCGACAGCCGCGCCATCAGGCTGGGTGCCGTGGTCGACCCGCTGGACTGGGCGATGTGGAACGGGAACCACAGCCGCTTCAGGCCGGGAAAGGCGCGCATCGCCAGGTGCTCGACCCGCGCGTCCTCGATCAGCGAGACAAGGGCGACCTGCATCGGCTTCAGCTGGCCGATGGGGAATTTGGTGGTCGAATAGTGATAGTGCGCGCCGATGTGGGCCAGCGCGGCACGGAAAAGGTCCTCTGCCTTGCGGCCACGGAAGCCCGGGAACGTCGCCGGCATGCGGATGATGCCAGGCCCGAAGCCGGGCCGGCGGCGCATCGGCGCCGGCGCGCTCAGGCTGGGCTCGCGGATCGGCACCCGCACCTGCCACATGGCGGTCAGGAACGCCTTCATCCGGCGCTCGACGTCGCTGAACAGCACGTCGCCGGTTTCGCGCTGCAACCAGCGCTCGGCCTCCGGGTCCTCCATGGAGAAGAAGCTTAGTCGGCGCTGGCGGTCGCTGCCGGCGGCGCGGATGCCGGCCAGCAGCCACGCCTCCAGCCGAGAGACGTTGAGCGCGCGGATCAACTGGTCCATCCGCTCCAGCACCACGCCGACGGACTCAGGCGCCAGCGCCGTGAAACGCTGCATCAGGCTGAGCCAGGAGCGGTAGCGCGCGAGGTCGTCCAGCCGCTCGGCGACGGTCAGGGCGGCCGCGGGCAGCATCGCCGCCGCCGCGACGCCTGCCTTGATCGCCACCGCGGACACGGTATCGGCCAGCTCGATGGCGCCATCCGGCCCGATGACGAGCGCGATCTTTGGCGATTGCCGTTCATAGGCGGCGACGACCGCCTTGCCGTAGCCGGCGCCGTCGAGCTTGCGCACCGCGCGCAACCAACGGGCGGTGGCGTCTCCGGGAAAAGCCTGCGCGAGCTGCGGGTCCGGCGTAGGTGCGGCGTCTTCAGCGCCCACGACGCGCAGGAATGCCGGGTGCGCGTCCGCCATCGTTCAGCACCTGCTGGGGCGACGGTTTAGGTGCATGCCGAGATGGCGGAGGACAACGCGTCGCGCATGTCCTCGTCGTCGGTGATCGGCAGCACCAGGGCCACCTGGCAGGCCTCGCCCAGGGGCACGCCCTCCGCCGTCAGTTGCGCGGCGTGGACCAGCATGCGGGTCGATGCCCCCTCTTCCAGGCCGTGGCCCTTCAGGTTGCGCGACCGCTCGGCAATGGTGATCAGGCGCTGCGACAGGTCCTTGTCGACCTCGGCCTCGTGGGCGACGATCTCGGCCTCGATGGCGGCGTCGGGATAGCCGAATTCGATGGCGCCGAAGCGCTGCTTGGTCGACTCCTTCAGGTCCTTCAGCACGCTCTGGTAGCCGGGGTTGTAAGAGATGACGAGCTGGAAGTCGGGGTGCGCGCGCACCAGCTCGTTCTTCTTTTCCAGCGGCAGCACGCGGCGCTCGTCGGTCAGCGAGTGGATCACCACCGTGGTGTCCTGCCGCGCCTCCACGATCTCGTCGAGATAGCAGATCGCGCCCTCGCGCACCGCCGTGGTCAGCGGACCGTCGCGCCACACCGTGCCGTCGGCCTCCAGCAGAAAGCGGCCGACCAGGTCAGATGCCGTCATGTCCTCGTGGCAGGAGACGGTGATCAGCGGCTTCTTCAGCCGCCAGGCCATGTGCTCGATGAACCGGGTCTTGCCGCAGCCGGTGGGGCCCTTCAGCATCATCGGCATGCGCTGCCTGTAGGCGGCCTCGAACAGCGCCACTTCGTTGCCGATGGGCCGGTAGTAGGGCTCCTCGGCGATCAGATATTGCTCGATCGACATACAGTTTCCGTGGCCAGAATAGCGCGTCAGCCGCACACGCCGACGCTACCTTGCCCTTCGATTTCCTTCGTCATGCGCGGACTTGATCCGCGCATCCACGCGGCAGTTGCCATACTTCGGCGCGGCCACCGTCTCGCTGCATCTACGTGGATGGCCGGGTCAAGCCCGGCCATGACGTTGAGCTAGAAGAGAAACTTCGGCGAGTCGATGAAACAACCCGCCGAAGACCTTCGGCGATCCAACTCGCCCTAGCGGTGGGTCGCCGTTTTCTGGTTCGGAATGCCGTCCATCGGGCATTCCTCGGTGCCCACGGTCTTGCGGGTGATTGCCTCGACCGCCTCGCGGGTGCCCTCCGGATCGGTGATCCAGTTCTTGTAGAAATCGTAGGGGCACTCGGCCAGGCCACGGTCGCCGTCGCCGGAATTGATCATGCCGGTGTAGCCACGGTGCAGCAGCTTGAACAGGTGGTTCTGCGACTGCATGTTGGCCCGCGCGTCACGGATGGCGCTGACGGAAAGCTGCGCGTACTGGATGCCGTTCTCCTCCTCCGCGCACTCGCCCAGCGTGCGGCCGTCGAAGCCGACGATGGCGGAGTGGCCGAAGTACGAGTAGACGCCGTCGAAGCCCGACGCGTTGGCGACCGCCACATAGGTGTTGTTGGCCCACGCCATCGCCTTGGCCATCACCACCTGCTGGTCCTTCGCCGGGTACATGTAGCCCTGGCAGCGCACGATCAGTTCGGCGCCCTTCATCGCGCAGTCGCGCCAGATTTCCGGATAGTTGCCGTCATCGCAGATGATCAGGCTGACCTTCATGCCCTTCGGACCCTCGGTCACGTAGGTGCAGTTGCCCGGATACCAGCCCTCGATCGGCACCCACGGCATGATCTTGCGGTACTTCTGCACGATCTCGCCCTGGTCGTTCATCAGGATCAGGGTGTTGTACGGCGCCTTGTTCGGGTGCTCCTCATGGCGCTCGCCTGTCAGCGAGAACACGCCCCAGCACTTGGTCTTCCGGCAGGCGGCCGCGAAAATCTCGGTCTCCTCGCCCGGCACCGACGAGGCGGTCTCGTACATCTCCTTCTCGTCGTACATGATGCCGTGGGTCGAATATTCCGGGAATATGCACAGATCCATGCCGGGCAGGCCGATCTTCATGCCTTCCATCATCGAGGCGATGTTGCGCGCATTGGCCAGCACCTCGTCCTTGGTGTGCATGCGCGGCATCTTGTAGTTGACGACGGCCACGCCGACCGTGTCGTTACTGCTGGAAATGTCACCGTGATACATGACGCCTCTCCTCTCTAGATGATCGGCCCGCGCCGTTTTGCGCCATCGGCGGGCCGTTGTTGTTCGCAGCGCGCAGCCGCACCTGCCGGGACAGGCTAGATCATGTGCTCCGCGACCACTGCATCGGTCAGTTCCGCGACGGACCCCGCCGCCACCACGCTGCCCTTGACCATCATCGCGAAATGATGCGCCGCCGACCGGGCAAAGGCAACGTTCTGCTCCACCAACAAGATCGTGAGCCCCAGGGTCTGGTTCAGTGTCTGGATCGCGCCCTCGATCAGCTCGACGATGTTGGGCTGGATGCCCTCGGTCGGCTCGTCGAGCAACAGCACGGTCGGCTTCGCCGCCAACGCGCGCGCAATGGCCAGTTGCTGCTGCTGGCCGCCCGACAGCAGACCGCCGGGCTTGCCCATGTTCTCGCGCAGATAGGGGAACAGCTCCATCGCCAGGTCGGGCACCCGCCGGGGCTCGCCGGGGCGGGCGAAGCACCCCATCAGGATGTTCTCGCGCACCGTGAAATCGGGAATGATCTCGCGCCCCTGGGGCACATAGGCGATGCCGGCGCGGGCCCGGTCGAACGTCGACCGCCGGCTCAGGTCGACGTCCTGCAGCCGGATCGTGCCTTCGATGCGGTCGGTCAGCCCCATGATGGTTTTCATCAAGGTGGTCTTGCCGACGCCATTGCGGCCCAGAATGGCGACGATCTCGCCCTCGCGCGCCTCCAGCGACAGATCGTGCAGGATCTGGCTGCGCCCGTAGAAGCTGTTGACGTGGTCCAGCGACAGCATCAGTGGATGCCCCCGCTGCCCAGATAGGCCTGCTTCACGGCCGCATCGTTCTCGATCTCGTCGACGGTGCCTTCCGCCAGCCGCTTGCCCAGGTGCATGACGGTGATGGTGTTGGCGATCTCCTTGACGAAGCTCATGTCGTGCTCGACGACCAGGATGGTGTGCTCGCCCTTCATGGCGTTGACGATGCGCGACGTCTTCAGGGTCTCCGCATGGGTCATGCCGGCGGTCGGCTCGTCGAGCAGGATGATCTTCGGGTCCTGGATCATCAGCATGCCGAGTTCCAGCCACTGGGTCTCGCCATGCGACAGGGTGCTGGCGGCATCGTCGGCCTTTTCGCGCAGCTCGATCAGGCCCAGGATGCGGTCGACCTCGTCGCGGCGCGCGCGGCGCAGGCCAAGGCCGATATTGCCGAGCACGCTCTTGCTCTCGGTCGCGGCGACGCTCAAATTCTGGCGCACAGACAGGTCGCGGAACACGCTCGGGATCTGGAACTTGCGGCCGACACCGGCGCGCGCAATCTGGTGCTCCTGCCGGTTGGTGATGTCGGTGCCGTGCAGAAAGACCTTGCCGGCGGTCGACTTGGTCTTGCCGCTGATCAGGTCCATCAGCGTGGTCTTGCCGGCACCATTGGCGCCGATCAGGACGCGAAGCTCGCCCTCGGCCACCTCCATGGAGAAGCCGTCGACCGCCTTGAACCCGCCGTAGTCGAGTTCGAGCTGGTCGACCTTCAGCGCCGTGCCGCCCGTCGTGCCGCCCGTCATGCCGGACGTGTCGCTCATGACCGCACCCCCGGGTTCATCGCCCGCGCAAATGTTCCCGGATCACGCATCAGCCTTGCTCTCGTCAGAGATTGCCGGGCCGGCGTCTTGCTGCGTTTCGGTGACTGCATGCGGCTGGGCGGGTGCCAGCAATCCGTAAGCGATCAGCCCTATGGCCACTGCCGCACCGAGGAAGAAACCGTACTCCGCTTGCATGCCTTCAACGGCCAGCACGGCAGCAAACAGAACGATGGCGAACACCAGCACCACGGCCAGCATGTACACGCCCGGTGCTATGGCGGCCGCCCTGCGCAGGGTCTTTTCCGACGCCATGATGATGGCGCCGAAGATGCCGATCAGGATGGCCAGGATGATCGCGATCTGCATCGCCAGGCCGAACCATCCGCCTCCGGGGAAGCCGAGGAACGCGGCATCGAACATCGAGTTCGCCTCCTCGTTCAATGACATCCACGGCAGCAGCATGGTCACCACGAAGGCCATGCAGATGAGCGCGGCCACGCGCGGATAGGGCAGGCGCCGCGCCGCATGAGGCGTGCGTACGAACCGCAAGTACCGGTCGACCACATCGTTGGCGAAGCCGGCCAGCCCGCGCGGCAGGAACAGCACCACCAGCACGAACAGCAAGCCGATGATCGCTTTCCACGCCTCCACCAGCGCGTCGGTCTCGCTGACCGTGTCCTCGATGAAGTTGACCAGGAAGGCGCCGATGCACGCGCCCAGCAGCGAATGGCGCCCGCCGACCGCGGCCCAAACCACCATGGTGATGGAGAAGGCCAGGTCCATGAACGTGGGCGACGCGAACTCGGATGCCATCACGAACAGCATGCCGGCCAGCCCCGCGATGCCGGCCGAGACCGCGAAGAAAAAGGTCTGGTAGTGGGCGACGTTGAAGCCCAGGAAGCGAGCGCGGTTGGCGTCGTCGCGGATCGACTGCAGGATCAGGCCCGCGCGCGTGCTGACCAGCCATCGCGCAAAGATCAGCACCAGCGCCGTCACGACGGCGATGACGTAGTAGGTCTCGACGAAATAGGGGTCGAGCTCGAAATCGTTGACCGTGAACCAGCCAAGGTCGGTCAGGCCGTTGAAGCCGTTGGTGACCGGCTGGGCGTCGATGACGATCAGCCGGACCAGCAGCACCAGCGCCAGGGTGATGATTGCGATGAACACGCCGGAGATGCGCAGCCGGAACAGCACATAGCCGACCAGGGTCGCCACCAGCACCGGCAGCACGATACCCATGAACACGCCGAACCACTGATTCTCGAACGGGATCCACAGGAACGAACCGCCGGTGATGCAGCACAGGTCAAGCTCCGCCCCGGGCTCCGAAGTCCACATCATGAAATCGGGGATCGGCTGGTCGGAGCCTTGGGCTAGGCTGGTCGGACTGGCCAGCTTCAGCGACATCGCCAGCATGTAGGCGCCGAGCCCGAAGAACAGGCCCTGGCCCAGGTTCAGCACGCCGGCATAGCCCCAGGCCATGGCAATCGCCACGCCCAGCATGCCGTAGACGAGATACTTGGAGATGCGGTTCAGCCAGAAGACGTCGTCCATGAACGACGGCAACAGCAGCATGGCCACGATGACGATCGCGTACGCCGCATAATCTAGACGGACCTTGGTCGCTGGCACGCTAGCGCCCCTTGAACGAGAACAGGCCCTTCGGCCGGATCATGATGATGATGATGACCAGTCCGAAGATCAGTGCGCGCGCCAGGATGTCGTTCGTAAAGAACGCGAAGATACCATTGACCTGCCCAAGACCGACGGACGCAACCAGACTGCCGAGCAGGCTGCCAACGCCGCCGACCACGACAACGAGAAATCCGTCGACCACCATCGACGTCCCCATGTCGGGCGAAACGGTCTTGAAGCCGGACATCATCACGCCCGCCACGCCGGCCAACCCGGAGCCATAGGCAAAGGTGAGAGCGTTGACGCGCTTAACGTTGATGCCGCAGCTCGCCGCCATGCTCGGATTGCGCATGATGGCGCGGACCTGCTGGCCCATGGAGGTGCGGTACATGATCCACCATGTCAGCACCAACAGCGCGATGGTCACCAGGATAATGAAGCTGCGGTACGGCTGCAGTTCGAAGTCGCCGATCGGGATCGGGTCGCTCAACACCGACGGCACATCGACATTCTGCAGTCCCGTGCCGAGCCCGGGAATGTGCGCGTCAGTCAGACTGTAAATCTCGCGGCCGAGAAATGTCATGCGGATGTCGAACAGCGCGAGGCCGAACTCCAGTCGTACCGCCTGTTGGATCAGGATGCCGATGCCCCACGTGGCCAGCAACGTGTCGAGCAGACGGCCATAAAGCCGGCGTACGACGACCCGCTCGATCAGCAGCCCGAGCAGGGCGGCAACCAGGAACGCCACCGGGATGGCGTAGATCATGTTGAGGCCAAGGTACATCTGCACCATCACGGTGGAGTAGGCGCCGATCATCACCATCTCGCCATGGGCCATATTGATGACCCCCATGGCGCCATAGGTGATGGACAGGCCAAGCGCGATGAGCAGCAGGATCGAGCCGAGGCTCAATCCAATGAAGAAGACTTCCATGCGTGGTCCCGACGAAGACCGGGCCGGTCTGTCAGAACCGGCCCGGTGTCGTTAGCCCCTACTAGAGCTTGGACGTATCCAGCCCGCTCTCGAGGCAGAAAAGATTGTCCTCTGCCTCGCCATAGGCCGAATAGGGAAGCGGCATGATGGGCTCAGGATACTCGTCCACGATCACGCCCTGGCCCTCGGCGTTCCACTGCGAGATACGCGGGGTCATATACGTATGCAGGTTCTCCGGCGCGATGCGGACATGGCCATTCGCTGCGTCCATTTCCTGGCCCTTGATCGCCTCGCGGATGTTGTCCGGTGTGATGTCGCCGTTCAAAGTCCGCGCCGCCTGCGCCCACAGGTGCACCTCGAAATGGGACGACTCGAGCGCGGCGTGGGTCACCGCAGCCGGATCGTTCACATACGCACGATAGTTCTCGACAAACGTTTGGTTGATGTCCGTGTCGATGGCCTGGAAGTACGGGAACGAGGAGAAACTGCCGGCCGCAAACTCGGGGCCCATAGCGGCGATCTCGATCTCCGAGGTCACGGTGGCGCAGATCGGCAACGCTTCTTGGGTCAGGCCCTGGTTCTTGTACTCACGGTAGAATGCCACGATCGAGTCGCCGACGACATTGGACAGCACCACGTCGCAGCCGGAGTCCTTGATCTTGGAGACCATGGCACCCCATTCGGAGTGGCCGAGTTCCAGATACTCGTCGGCGATCCACTCGGCGCCGTTCTCCTCGATCAGGATCTTGCAGACCTTGGCCATCTCGCGCGGGTAGATGTAGTTCGACCCGACGATGAAGAACTTGGTCTTGCCGAGTTCGTTGATGATCCATGGGATGTAGTTGGAAAGCTGCTGGTTCGGCACCGCGCCGGTGTAGACCACGTTCTTGGAGCATTCGAAACCCTCATAGAACGTCGGATAGAAGTACATGCTGTTGCGGCGCTCGAACACCGGCAGCACGGCCTTGCGGCTGGCAGAGGTGTAGGAGCCGAACACGGTCGGCACGCGGTCCTGAAGGACCAGCTTGCTGGCCTTCTCGTTGTACGTCTGCGGATCCGAAGCGCCGTCCTCGACGATCGGATTGATCATGACGCCGTTGATGCCCCCCTCGGCATTCACCTCGTCGATCGCCATCAAGGTGGCATCGGCCAGCGACTTCTCGATGATCGACAGACCGCCGGTCAGGGAGAACAGCACGCCAAGCTCAATGGCATCCTGCGCAGCCGCCGAACGGGTGAAGAAGTAAGGCGTCGGAAAAGCGGCTGCGGCACCGGCCAGCGCCGAGCCCTTCAGCAGCTTCCGGCGGCCGATATTCGTGTGCAACTTGGTCATGTTCCCCTCCAGATCAGGTCGCTCATTGCTCGCCCGCAGACCTCGCCATTGTGTCGGGCGCCAAAGTGTTGTGCACCCGCGAGATTTCCCTGCCGGTTAACATCTTTTCTCTAGCATCAAGATGTCGAAGGCGCAATCATCCGACTGCGGACGAACGGTCGCGACCATGACCATCAAGAAATGTGCCACGGGGTCGGGTCGCGGCGGCGACTTCGGCATTGACCCCGCACCGGCCAGCCGGTTTCACTGCCGGTCAGATTAGGTGCCACTCGGTTTCAACAATTGTCGGCCGAACGGCCCGCTTCAAGGGGAGGGCGATCCTGAGACACCCGGCTGGCAACGTCGATCCCACCACGATTGCGCGCGCGACATGCTGCTGTTGACCGAGGTTCTGGGCCGGGCCACCGACGACGACATGGCCGACGCGCTACACAAGCTTGGCCATGCCGATGCGGTCGAATACATCGCCTTGGCGCCAGCCGATCTCAGCCGTCACCGATTGCGGGCGACCACCGACAAGGGCACCGCGTGCGCCATTGCCCTGCCTCGTGATGAAAAATTGTGCAATGGCGCCATCCTGCGCCTAACGAATGAGCAGGCGATTGTCGTGCGCATGACCGCGCAGCCGGTCATCCGGGTGCGTGCGACCGTGGCATCGGCGGCCTTGGAACTCGGCTACCTGGCGGGAAACATGCATTGGCGCGTCACATTCGACGGCGATGTGCTGAACGTGGCGCAGGATGGCGACGCCGACGCCTACCTGGCCAGACTTGCCCCTCTATTGGGCAGTGGCCGCATAGAGATTGTGCAAGATGAGCCTTGATGCCGAACTGCTGGTCGCCCTGCAACACGGCGACAGCCTGTTTCCCAGCGGGGCGGGCTCATTCTCGTGGGGCCTGGAGCCGCTGCACCGCGACGGACTGCTGTCGTCGGAGGAAGACGTGCGGGCCTTCCTGTCCAGCCAACTGCATGGCCGCTGGCAATCGTTCGACCGCCCTGTCATGGCCGCGGCCCACGCCGCCGCAGGGGATGAGGCCAAGCTGGCCGAACTGGACGATCTCGTCGAGCGGATGACCATGCCGGCGGAACTGCGCGAGGGCTCGCGCCGGGCCGGGGCCGCCCTGTTGTCGATCCATGCGCGCCTGCAGACACCGGGCGCGCAGGCCTTTCAAAATGCCGTGCGCGACGGGGGCCTGCGCGGACATCTTCCGGTGGTGCAAGGCGTCGTCTGGCACGGCACCGGGCTGGGCGCGCGAACTGCCGCGGCGATGGCGGCCCATGGCCTGGTCGCCGGCATCCTCAGCGCGGCGGTGCGGCTCAACATCATCGGTCACGCCGCCGCCCAGCGCCTGCGCGGCGACCTGCACCACGACCTGGCAACCATGGTCGACACGGCACCGCCGGCACCCGCCGATATCAGCAGCTTCACGCCGCTGGCGGAGATCGCCGCCATGCGCCACCCGAACCAGACCGTGCGCCTGTTCGCGACATGAGCGCACGCCAACTCAGCCTGACACGACGACGGGGGAGACAACTGCAATGCTACTGACGCCGACCGAGATGGAGCGGCTGACCATCTTCACCGCCGCCGAAATGGCCCGGCGCCGCCGCGACAAGGGCCTGAAGCTGAACCACCCCGAGGCGATTGCCTACATCTCCGACGAGATTCTGGAGGGCGCGCGGGAGGGCCGCAGCGTGGCCGACCTGATCAGCTACGGGTCCACCATCCTGACCAGCGATGACGTGATGCCGGGCGTCGCCGACCTGATGCCGATGCTGCAGGTCGAGGCGACCTTCCCGGACGGCACCAAGCTGGTCACGGTCCACGACCCGATCCGCCCCGGCAAGAAGAAGGCGCCGAAGGGTGCGGTGACACCGGGCGAGATCATCGCCGGCAAGGGCAATCATCAGCTCAACGCCGGCCGGCCGACCGCAAAGGTCAAGGTCACCAACACCGGCGACCGGCCGATCCAGGTCGGCAGCCACTATCACTTCTTCGAGGCCAACCGCGCGCTCGACTTCGACCGTGCCGCCGCCTTCGGCATGCACCTGGATATTCCGGCCGGCACCGCCGTGCGCTTCGAGCCGGGCGAGGCGCGCGAGGTCAATCTGTGCGGCTTCGGCGGCACGGGCGAGATGTCCGGCCTGAACCGGTTGACCGAGGGCTCGACGAAATCGGAGCTGCAGAAAGAGGCTGCACTGGCGCGTGCCCGCGCCCGCGGCTTCAAGGGGGCCTGAGCCATGGCGAAGATGAGCCGCGCGGACTATGCCGCGATGTACGGGCCGACCACCGGGGACGCGGTGCGGCTGGCCGACACCGACCTGCTGGCCGAGGTCGAGCACGACTACAACTTCCTGGGTGACGAGAGCCTGCACGGCGGCGGCAAGACGCTGCGCGACGGGCTGGGTCTGACCGCCGGCTATGACAGCGCGGCCGGCGCGCTCGACATGCTGATCTGCAACGCCGTGGTCATCGACCCGGTGCTTGGCATCGTGAAAGGCGATATCGGCATCAAGGACGGGCGGATCGTGCGCATCGGCAAGGCCGGCAACCCCGCCACCATGGACAATGTCGACAGCGACCTGATCGTCGGCGCCGCCACCACGGTGCGCGATGCCGAGGGGCTGATCGCGACCCCCGGCGGCATCGACGTCCACGTGCACTTCGACAGCGCGCAGTTGTGCGAGCACGCGATCTCGTCCGGCATCACCACCATGATCGGCGGCTCGCTGGGGCCGATCACGGTCGGCATCGACTGTGGCGGCGCCTGGAACGTCGGCAAGATGCTACAGGCCGCCGAACAGTGGCCGATCAACTTCGGCTTCCTGGGACGGGGCAACACGTCGAAGCCGCGCTCGCTCTACGACCAGATGGCCGGCGGCTGCCTGGGCCTGAAGATCCACGAGGACTGGGGCGCGATGCCGGCGGTGATCGACACCTGCCTGTCGGTCGCCGACGAGCTGGACTTCCAGGTCCAGCTCCACACCGACACCCTGAACGAGAGCGGGTATCTGGAGGACACGCTGGCCGCCATCAACGGCCGCACCATCCACATGTATCACACGGAAGGTGCCGGCGGCGGCCACGCGCCGGATATCATCCGGGTCGCCGGCGAGGCCAATTGCCTGCCATCGTCGACCAACCCGACCAACCCCTACACCGTGAACACGTTCGACGAGCACCTGGACATGACCATGGTGTGCCATCACCTGAACCCGGCGGTGCCGGAGGACGTGGCGTTCGCCGAAAGCCGCATCCGCCCGCAGTCGATGGCGGCTGAGGACATTCTGCACGACCTGGGGGCGATCGCCATGCTCGGGTCGGACAGCCAGGGCATGGGCCGCATCAACGAGGTGATCTGCCGGACCTGGCAACTCGCCGACAAGATGAAGAAGCAGCGCGGCCGGCTGGACAGCGAGGCGACAAGCATGGGCGATAACGAGCGCATCAAGCGCTACATCGCCAAGTACACCATCAACGCCGCGCGCACCTTCGGCATCGACGCCCATGTCGGCTCGCTGGAGAGCGGCAAGCTCGCCGACGTGGTGCTGTGGCGGCCGGGCTTCTTCGGCATCAAGCCGGAGCTGGTGGTGAAGGGCGGTTTCATCGCGTGGGGCGCCATGGGCGACAGCGCGGCGTCGCTGATGACCTGCGAGCCCTTGCTGATGCGCCCGCAATGGGGCGCGTTCGGCGAGGCGAAGAAGGCGCTCAGCGCCTGCTTCGTCAACCAGGCGGCGATGGATGCCGACATCCATGGCTCGTTGGGCCTGACCAAGATGACGTTGCCCGCGTCCAAGGTGCGCAAGCTCAACAAGACCCACATGCTGCACAACGACGCGCTGCCGAAGATCGAGGTCAATCCCCAGACCTTCGACGTCATCGTCGACGGCGAGGTGGCGATGTGCGACCCGGCGAAGGAATTGCCCCTCACCCAGCGCTACATGCTGCGATGAGCCCCACCAGCAACAACGCCGCCACCAAGGCGGCCGGAGCGGCGCGGGTCGGCATCGGCGGGCCGGTCGGCTCCGGCAAGACCGCGCTGATCGAGCGGTTGGTGCCGGCGCTTGCGGCGCGCGGGATCGAGGTCGCGGTGGTGACCAACGACCTGGTGACCAAGGAGGATGCCGAGCGGCTGAAGAACAGCGGGCTGATCGACCCGTCGCGGGTGCTGGCGGTCGAATCGGGTGCCTGCCCGCACACGGTCATCCGCGAGGACCCGTCGATGAACATCGAGGCGGCGGATTTCCTGGAGCATGCGCTGCCCAAGCTCGACCTGGTGATCATCGAGAGCGGCGGCGACAATCTCGCCTCCACCTTCTCGCTCGACCTGGTCGACTATTGGCTGTTCGTCATCGACGTGGCCGGCGGCGACGACATTCCGCGCAAGCGCGGGCCGGGGCCGACGCTCTGCGACCTGCTGGTGATCAACAAGACCGACCTGGCGCCCCATGTCGGCGTCGACCTCGACCGCATGGTGGCGGAGGCGCGAGAGGTGCGCGAGGGCCGGCCGCTGGCGCTGACCAACTGCCGCGCCGGCGAGGGCATCGACCAGATCGTCGACCTGCTGCGCCGCGACGTGCTGCTGGAGGACATGGCGGCGTGAGTCTCGTTGGGCCCCATCATACTCCTATGTCATGCGCGGACTTGATCCGCGCATCCACGTCTTGTTGTCGGCTTCGCCGACATTTCGTGGATGCCCGCAGCAAGTGCGGGCATGGCGGAGCGGGTTCTGTGGTCGGAGACCACGCGCCATGACCGTGGTCTCCGTCAAACAGGCGGACGCAGCCACCGCCCGCACCGGCGCCATCGACCTCGCGTTCCGGCGGGCGCCGGACGGCCACACCTTCATCGCGCACCAGCGCTCGGGCTACCCGTTCCACATCTGCCGGCCGCACCGCGACGAAGGCGACCCGGCGGGCATGGCGACCATGTACCTGCAATCGGTCTCCGGCGGGGTGTTCGAGCACGACCGGCTGACCATGGACTTCGCGGCCGAGGCGCGCGCCGCCGTGCACCTGACCAGCCAGGCCTCGACCATCGTGCACGCGATGACCGGCGGCGAGGCGCGTATCGCCACCACCCTGGAGGCCGGCCCCGGCGCGGTGCTGGAGTACCTGCCGGAAGCGACGATCCTGTTCCCCGGCGCCGCTCTGGTCAGCACCACGCGGGTCCGCGCGGCGCGCGATGCGGTGGTGCTGGTTGGCGAATCCTTCATCGCCCACGATCCCGACGGCGGCCCCGAAGGCTGTGCCGCGCCGTTCCGTCAGGTCACCACCGATGTGCTGCTGGAGGACGACGGCGGCGCCCTCCTCGCCCGCGACCGCCAGGCGATGTCGGGCACCGCATTCCAGGCCATGTCCATCGGCCGCGACCCGGCGTTCACCAGCTGCGGCACCGTGTTCCTGTGGGCGCCCACAGCCGACTTGCCCGCGCTACAAGGCGCAATCGACGACGCCATTGCCGCACTGCCCGATGTCTACGCCGGCGTGTCGCCGTTGCCCGGCGGCTGTGGCCTGTCGCTGCGCTTCGTCGCCGTCGACGGCGTGTCGCTGCAAGCCGCGTGGCGGGCCGGCTGGTCGGCCGTGCGCGAGGTTCTGTTCGGCGCCCCACCAAGGCCCCGCCGCAAGTAGAGGCCGCAGAGAGAGGGCACCATGGCCCAGACCTTCCGCTACGAGGAACTGAACACCGCCGATCTCGCGGCCGGCGATTTCGACAAGGTGTTGATGCCGATCGGCTCGTGCGAGGGGCATGGCGACCACCTTCCCTTCGGCACCGATGCGTTCATCGCCCACCACCTGGCGCTGGCCGTGGCGGAGAAGGTGCCGCGCACCCTGGTGCTGCCGCCGCTCTGGTTCGGCATGAGCCTGCACTACCGCCACCAGCCGATGTCGATCTCGGTCAGCCACGACACCAACATCGCGGTCTACCGCGACGTGCTGAACTCGGTCATCGACTGGGGCTTCAAGAAGATCGTCGTCATCAACGGCCACGACGGCAACGTGCCGTGCATCGGTGTCGCCGCCCAGGATATCAAGCTCCGGCACCCGGACGTCGCCATCGCGGTGATGGAACGCTGGTGGACGACCGCGCTGTCGATCCTGCCCAAGGAGATGTGGGACGCCTACGAGGGCTATGGCCATGGCGGAGAGGCGGAAACCTCGCTGGCGATGGAGTTGATCCCCGCCCTCACCCACCCGGACCGGGCACGCGGCATGGTCGACGAGAAGGACGACCAGATCCAGGAGTTCTGGAACTACCAGGAACTGACCGACCTGGGCGCCACCGGCGACGGCAGCAAGGCCACCCGCGAGAAGGGCCAGCGCATGAAGCAGGTGCTGGTCGACTACCTGGTCGACTTCATCGCGCGCAAGGAGCGGCAGAACTGGGTGATCCCGCGTCGGCCTGCCTGATATGCAGTCGACCTTTCCATTCCTCATCAACACCGTTGGTTGCATCCAACCACTGTCGTCATGCCCGCACTTGTTGCGGGCATCCACGTCTTAGCAACGGCTGACGAAAGTCGTGGATGGTCGGGACAAGCCCGACCATGACGATTGAATTCGGTGACAGTTTACTAAATACCGCTACGCGCCACGTTCTTCCCAAAGATGGGGCGGCGCATTTAGTAAACTGTCACCGAATTAGAGTGGGTTACGACGTTGCCGCCCGGCCATTGGCGAGCGCCACCGCAAGCCCCTCGACCAGCGCGCCGGCATCAGCCGCCGCGAACAGCACCGTGTAGCCCTCCGCAACCTGCGCCTTCAGCACGTCCGGGCTGACCGGAATGCCGGGACACACTGGCAGGCCGCGCTGCCGCGCCGCCGCGATCACCGTCTTGCGCGCCTCCACCATCGTCGGGTGGTCGTGCTGGCGGAACAGGCCGTAGGTGCCGGACATATCGTTGGGGCCGACCACCACGATGTCGATACCAGGCACGTCGAGGATGTTGTCGATGTCCTCGACCGCGCGCTTGTCCTCGATCTGGATCGCGACAATGACGTTTGCGTTGGCCGCCGGCACATAGGCGTCGGCGTGGGCGTAGTAGCCCGACGCGCGCAACGGCCCGAAGCCGCGTTCGCCGTCCGGCGGATAACGGCATGCGGCAACGGCGGCCTTCGCCTCCTCCACCGAGCGGACGTTGGGCACCATGATGCCCTCGGCACCGGCGTCCAGCGTGCGCTTGATCGGCACCGGATCGTTCGACTGCACGCGCACCAGCGGTACGGTCTCGACGCCGCGGAACGCCATCAACATATTGGCCAACGTCTCATAGCCGGTCGGCCCATGCTCGGTGTCGATGACCACATAGTCGAAGCCCGTGTCGGCCACGATCTCGGCGACCATCGGGCTTGGAACGGCCACCCACGACCCCATCAGCACGTCACCAGCCTTCGCGCGCGCCTTCAGCGCGCCCGCACGTTCAAGCATATTCGCGTCTCCTCAGATTTCGCCGGCTGCGCGCCAAGCGTCCATGACTTGCGGATTGAGCAGGCGATTCTCTATCGGGATGCCGCCGTCGCGCAATGTCAGAATGTTGTCGACGCAGGCCTCAGCCATCATCCGCTCGGACGCCTGGTCCAATCCGGCGGCATGCGGCGCCAGCACCACGTTCGGCAATGCCAGCAGCGGCGAGCCGACCGGCGGCTCGACGGCAAAGACGTCGAGGCCGGCACCGGCGATAACGCCGGTGGTTAGCGCGTGGTGGAGGGCGGTCTCGTCGATCAGTTCGCCGCGCGCGGTGTTGATCAGGAACGCGGTCGGCTTCATCGCCGCAAACTGCGCGGTGCTCATCATGTTGCGGGTGGTGGGCAGGTTCGGCGCATGCAGCGAGACGAAATCGGCCTCGGCCAGCACGGTTTCCAGCGACACCGGCTCCACGCCGTCGGCGCGCGCCGCATCGGCGGTGGCGGGGTCCGCGTCATATCCGATCACCCGCATCTTGAAGCCGGCAGCCCGGCGCGCGGTCGCCCTGCCGATGCGCCCAAGCCCAACCAAGCCCAATGTGCGGCCCCAAACGCCGGGGCGAACGGTGGACCCCCAGCCGCCCGACGCCACCTTCGCATGATACGCTAACAGGTTCTGCCCGAGGGTGAGCACCATGCCGAAGGCGAAGTCAGCGACCGTCTCGTGGTTGGAGCCGAAGCCCATCGCGACGGCGACGTTGTGCCGGCTGGCTGCGTCCACATCGACCCTGTCGTAACCCACGCCATAGCGCGCGACCACGCGCAGGTCCGGCGCCGCCGCGAACACCCGCTCGTTGTAGAACTCGCCACCGGCCATGGTGGCGTAGACGCCCGGCAGGCGTCGGATCAACTCGTCCTCCGGCAGCAGTGCGCCGGTCTCGTTCAGAACCAGGTCGAAGCCTGCGTCCTGCAGCCTTTGCAGGAACGGTGCCGGCCGGCCATGGAGCTGGGCGATATTGATCAGGATCTTGGGCGCCGCCATCAGCGCGACCGCCACGCCATTGGACACACACGCCGGCCGGCCAGCGCCTGCTCGTTGTCGCGTTTGGCCTGGATTTCACCCTGGACCCGCTGCATGTCCAGCGTGCCCGCGCGCTGCAGCAACTCCAGCGTTTCCGGCGCCGAACGCGCCACCACCGGGGCGCAGTACAGCACCACCCGGTCGCGCATCACAAGCAGGTTGGGGTCGGCGGCCTCGACACCGAACATGGCGGCGAGGTCGGATGCATCGTCCGTGTCGACGCCGAGCCAGGCCCAGTCGCCCGCGCCCGGTTCGACCTCCTCGACCAGGCGCGCGACATCCTCGTGATCGGCCAGCGGGCCGGCATGCAGCACCGCCGCTACCCGGGGCCGGTCGGCCACGACAGCATGAAAGTCTTCGGCAGAGATTTGCTCCATGGCGAGCCCCAAGTCCATGACACGGGGCATGGTAACGCAGGACCAGGCGTATTGCCCAGATATGCCTTGGTGGCGCAGGATCACCGCCAGTAGAGCGGGAACCCGAACGCCTCGTGCAGCCGCTGCTCGAACGGCCGGTCCAGGTCGCGCAGGCTCTTCAGCGGCGGGCTGTCCTCGACCCTCTGCTTGGTCACCGGCACGACAATCTCGCGTTCGTGCCAGTCCATCGACGTGATCCAGTCGACGCCCAGCACGACCAGCCGCTCGCTGAACCAGCCGGCGGTGTCGACGACCATGTAGCGGAGCCGCCAGGGGTTCTGGTCAACGATCACATCGGCGACCGAGCCGACATTTCCGTCCTTCGCGTGGATTGCATAGCCACAGAGGTCATCGGCGCTGCGCAGGTGCGGGTCGGCGGCTTCGCGCACCGCCAGGTCGGCCTCGTGGCTCGACCCGTCGTAAGGCCGGCCCTGCAACGCCATGCCGAACATGGGCATGTAGGTCGGGAACGGGGTGTGCGCCTCGCTGCTGATATACAGGGGCAACTTGGCATCCCGGCCCCGCTCAGAAACCGGCAGGTGCGTCGCCGGCGAGGGCGCGTTCTTGATCTCCTGCTTGGTCAGCGCCACGGCGATGTTGTTCTCCTCCGGGTCCGACTCGCCAAGCGCCGAAACGCTCAGCAGCACCTCCCGGCCGAACAGCCATCCGCCGCTGTTGGCGACCAGATAGCGCACCGACCAGTCGCTATCGTCAAAGTAGATGTCCTTGACCGTGCCCAACGTGTCGTCGGTTGCCTGCAGGGCATAGTGTTGCAGGTCCTTCAGGGCATAAAGCACAACACATCTCCCACCGTTGGCGTGGTCTCTGGCAGGGACAACACGATGCGGCGCGAAGTGTTCCGAAGGCTGTAGTGCGGTCATGGGCAGCGGTGCCGGCACGCGGTGCCGACGCCTGTCGCAACAGTGGCGAGCTAGAAATCCAGATCGGCGTAGTGCTTCGGCGGTTTGGCGCCGGGCAGGTGGTCGGCCAGCAGCGGGCGGAAGCTGGGGCGCGACTTCATGCGGGCATACCAGTCCCGCGCCACGGGATGGTCGTCCCAGCGGATGTCGCCCAGATAGTCGATGCAGCTCAGCTGAGCGGCGGCCCAAATATCGGCCAGCGACATTGAATCGCCGGCCAGCCACCGCCTGCGGTCGGCCAGGTAGCTGACATATTGCAGGTGGTAGAGCACGTTCATGTGGCCGGCGCGTACCGCCGTCGAGTCCGGGTGCCCCTGGCCGTAGAAGCGCTTGAAGATCTTCTCGCCGACCAGATTCTCGGTCACCTCGCGCTCGAACTTGCCGGCGAACCAGTCGACCAGGCGCCTGATCTCCGCCCGCTGGACCGGGTCGCCCCACAGCATCGCCGGCTCCGGATGGACCTCATCGAGGTATTCCAGAATGGCGTGGGCGCCGCCGATGACGCGCTCGTTCTCCACCAGGGTCGGCACCTCGCCCGCCGGGTTGAGGCGCAGGAACGGCTCGCGCCGGTCGAGCACGTTCTCGAACTTCAGCTCGAACGGCAGGTCCTTCTCGGCCAGCAGAATGCGCACCGCCCGGCAGGCCGGCGACAGCCACATGTGAATCAATGTCCGATCGGAGCCCAAGCTGTCACCGTGCCCGCTTGTAAAATTGGGATCGCGGCCGGCAGCCCGGCCATCGCCACGCGCGTCAGTCGGCCTCTTCGCCGGCGCGCGAAAACCCACGTGGGTACAACAGCCGCATGGCGAGCGCAATCGCCCGCGCGTCCGCCAGTGCGTCGTGCGCCGGACCGGGCGACTCCGCCCCCAGCAGGGCCGGCAGTTCCGCGCTCTCGAACGAGCCCGGCTCGCGCTCCAGGCCGTTGGCCAGCCAGTCGCGAATATTCGTCATACTGTCGTCGCGGCTGAACCATTTCACCTGGTTCAGGTCCGCATTCTCCCGCAGCACATCGCGGTCGTCGCCATTGGCCAGCACCATGGCGACATCCTCGGTGACGAACTCGTCCAGCATCTCCTGCGCCTCGGCGTAGGGCATGCCGTCCTCGTCCAGTTCCTCCTGGGTGATGCCGGTCAGGTCGACGATGTAGTCCGACAGGTTCGGGTTGCGCGCCGGGCGGACCAGGATGTCCAGGATGTCGGTTTCCTCGAACGCCGGCCCGGGGCCCAGGCGCACGGCGCCGATGTGGATGATCTCGCGGTGCTCGCCGCGGCGCGACCAGTTGCGCTCGCGCGAGCCGCGCCAGGCAGTGAATTCCAGGTCCAGGACCACGAGCGGCCCGGAAGCGTCCAATAGCATCGTATCAGCGTGTGCGTTCAGGCTTGGGCCGGTTCGTCGACGGCAACGCGCACCGGGTTGGCGAGCGTATCCACAATCTCCTTCGGCACCACCTGCCAGAAGCGGCCGACCTCCTGCGCCCAGTCGTTCAGCAGATTGCTGGCGAACTTGGACTGGGTTTCGCCCACATGGGCGCGCACAAGGTCGAACAGCACGTTGCGCCAGTGCGCGGTCTCAACGGGTTGCACAATCACACTCTCTTTATTGAGTCGGTCCATGAAATCGGCCTCGTCATCATAGACGAATGCCATGCCGCCGGTCATGCCTGCGGCGAAGTTTTCACCGACCGAGCCCAGAATCACCGCCGTGCCGCCGGTCATGTACTCGCAACCGTTGGAGCCGCAGCCCTCCACCACCGCGATGGCGCCGGAGTTGCGCACGCAGAAGCGGTCGCCCGCCCGGCCGGCGGCGAACAGATGGCCGCTGGTGGCGCCGTAAAGCACCACATTGCCGATGATCACGTTCTCATTGGCGACCAGCCGGCTGGAGGTCATAGGCCGCACCACGATGGTGCCGCCCGACAAGCCCTTGCCCGTGTAGTCGTTGGCGTCGCCGAAAACTTCCAGCTTCATGCCGCGCACCGCCCACGCCCCCAACGACTGACCGGCGGAGCCGCGCAGGCGCACGGTGACGTGGCCCGGCTGCAGCCCATCCATGCCGTACTGGCGCACGATGCGGCTGCTCATCTTGGTGCCGATGGCCCGGTGCGTGTTGCGCACGTTGTAGGCGAGCTGCATCTTCTCGCCGTGGCTGAACAGCGGCGCCGCATCCTCGATCATCTGCGCATCCAGCGTCTCTGGCACCGGGTTGCGCCCCTCGATGGTGCAATGGCTCGGATAGTCGCCGATGTCGGTGTTGACCAGGATCGGGTTGAGATCGAGGTCGTCCAGGTGCGGGCTGCCGCGGCTGACCTGATGCAGCAGGTCGGTGCGCCCGATCACCTCGTCGATGGACCGGAAGCCAAGCTCGGCCAGAATCTCGCGCACTTCCTCGGCCAGGAAGGTGAACAGGTTGACCACCTTCTCCGGCGTGCCGGTGAACTTGTCGCGCAGGCGCGGGTCTTGCGTGCACACCCCCACCGGGCAGGTATTGGAATGGCACTGCCGCACCATGATGCAGCCCATGGCGACCAGCGAGGTGGTGCCGATGCCGAACTCCTCGGCACCCAGGATAGCGGCGATCACGATGTCGCGGCCCGACTTGATGCCGCCATCGGTGCGCAACCGCACGCGGTGGCGCAGGCGGTTCAGGGTCAGCACCTGGTGGGTCTCGGCGAGGCCAAGCTCCCACGGCAGGCCGGCGTACTTGATCGACGACTGCGGGCTGGCGCCGGTGCCGCCGGAGTGGCCCGAAATCAGGATCACGTCGGCATGGGCCTTGGCGACGCCGGCGGCGATGGTGCCGATGCCGGAGCGCGCCACCAGCTTCACGCAGACCTTGGCGTCGGGGTTGATCTGCTTCAGGTCATAGATGAGCTGGGCCAGATCCTCGATGGAATAGATGTCGTGGTGCGGCGGCGGTGAGATCAGCGTAACGCCGGGCGTGGAGTGGCGCAGCCGCGCGATCATCTCGGTCACCTTGAAGCCGGGCAACTGCCCGCCCTCGCCCGGCTTGGCGCCCTGGGCGACCTTGATCTCCACCTCCTTGCAGTTGTTCAGGTACTCCGCGGTCACCCCGAACCGGCCGGACGCGATCTGCTTGATGGCGCTGGAGGCATTGTCGCCGTTCGGACGCGGGCGATAGCGCGCCGGGTCCTCGCCACCCTCGCCGCTGTCGGAGCGCGCGCCGATGCGGTTCATCGCAATCGAGAGTGTCTCGTGCGCCTCCGGGCTCAGCGCACCGAGCGAGATGCCGGGCGCCACCAGCCGCTTGCGGATGGCAGTGATGGACTCGACATCGTCCACCGGCACCGCCTTGCGGCCGGGCCGGAAGTCCAGCAGGTCACGCAAGTGGATCGGCGGCAGCTCGCGCAGGCCGGCGGTGTACTTGCGGAACGTCGCGAAAGCGTCGTTGGCAACCGCCGACTGCATCATGTGCATCAGCGGCCCGTCGAAGCCGTGTGCCTCGCCATTGCGGCGATAGCGGTAGAAGCCTCCGATGGGCAGCGCCACCACATCGGCGCGCCAGGCGCGTTCGTGCACGCCCTGCACCTTGTGCTGGATGCCAGCGAGACCGATGCCGGAGATGCGCGAGTTCATGCCGGGGAAGTAGTCGGCAACCAGCGTGCGCGAGAGCCCGATGGCCTCGAAATTATAGCCGCCGCGATAGGAGCTGATGACCGAGATGCCCATCTTCGACATCACCTTCAACAGGCCCTTGTCGACCGCCTTGATGTAGCTCTCCACACAGTCGGCGGCCCCGCGCTCGCCGAACAGCCCGCGCGCGTGCCGGTCGACGATGGTCTCCTCGGCCAGATAGGCGTTGATGGTTGTGGCGCCGACGCCGATCAGGACCGCGAAATAGTGCACGTCCAGGCATTCGCCGGTGCGCACGTTCAGCGACGTCCACGTCCTCAGCTTCTGGCGGATCAGGTGGGTGTGCACCGCACCGGCGGCCAGGATCATCGGCATCGCCGCGCGCTCGGGCGAGGTCGCCATGTCGGTCAGCACGATGTGGGTCGGCCCGCTGCGCACCGCGTCCTCGGCCTCCTGGCAGATCCGGCGGACAGCGTCGTGCAGGGTCTCCGCCCCATCGTTCTCGATCGCATCGAAGGTGCAGTCGATTTCGATCGCGCTGGCGCCCATCTGCGCCTGCATGGCCAGGAATGCCGCATTGCTCAGCACAGGCGAATCCAGCTCCAGGATTTCGCACTGGCTGGCATCCTCGGCCAGGATGTTGCCCAGATTGCCGAGGCGCGTGTGCAGCGTCATCACGCTGGATTCGCGCAAGCTGTCGATCGGCGGGTTGGTGACCTGGCTGAAGTCCTGGCGGAAGAAGTGGTGCAGCCCGCGATAATGGTCCGACAGCACGGCGAGCGGCGTGTCGTCGCCCATGGAGCCCACCGCCTCCTGGCCGTTGTCGACCATCGGCTGCAGGATGATCTCCATGTCCTCCATCGACCAGTTGTAGGCCACCTGGCGCCGCCGCAGCTCGTCGCGGTCGAAGCCGAGCCGGCCGCCGACAAACGCCTCCGACGGCACGCGCCTGTCGATCTGGGTGACACCCTTGCGCCAATTGCCGAACTGGCGGCGCTTCGCCATCATCTCCTTCAGCCCGGTGTCGTGCAGCAAGCGGCCCTCGACCAGGTTGACGCCGATCATCTCGCCCGGTCCGCAACGGCCCTTCTCGATGATGTTGGCTTCCTTGATGCCGGCCATGCCGGTCTCCGAGCCGACGATCAGCAAGCCATCGTCGGTGACCGTGTAGCGCAGCGGCCTCAGCCCATTGCGGTCCATGCCGGCAACCGCCCAGCGGCCGTCATAGCCGGCCACCGCGGCGGGGCCGTCCCACGGCTCCATCACCGTGTTGCAGTAGGCATAAAAATCGCGCAGCTCGTCCGACAATGTCGTCCGCTTCGACCATGCCTCCGGGATCATCATCGACTTCACCGTCGGCAGGTCGCGGCCGGCCCGCACCATCAGCTCGAACACGGCGTCCAGCGCCGCGGAGTCCGAGCTGCCGAGCTGGATGACCGGCTTCAAATCCTCGACGTAGTCCTCGAAGGTCGGCGAATCCATCCGCGCTTCGTGGCTCTTCATCCAGTTGGTGTTGCCGCGCACCGTATTGATCTCGCCATTGTGGGCGATGACGCGGAACGGCTGGGCGAGCTTCCAGGTCGGGAAGGTGTTGGTCGAGAAGCGCTGGTGGAAAATCGCGAAGTTGGAGACGAAGCGCTTGTCCAGCAGGTCGGGGTAGAACCGGGTCAGATCCTCGGCCAGGAACATGCCCTTGTAGATGATCGACCGGCACGACAGCGAGCAGATGTAGAAATCGGTGATGTTCTCGGCCAGCGCCGCCTTCTCGATCCGCCGCCGCAGGATGTAGAGATCGCACTCGAAGCGCGCGTCATCCACGCCCTTGTTGTTCGCGATCATGATCTGCTCGATCTCGGGCCGGGTGGCGTTGGCCTTCTCGCCAACCACCGCGACGTTCACCGGCACCTGCCGCCAGCCATAGATGGTGTAGCCGAAACGAATGATCTCGGACTCCACCAGCGTGCGGCAACGCTCCTGCGAGCCGTAGTCGGTGCGCGGCAGGAACACCATGCCGATGGCGATCCGCCCCTCGCCCGGCTCGTGGCCGGTGGAACGGATGTGGTCCTCGAAAAGCGGGATCGGAATCTGGACGTGAATGCCCGCACCGTCGCCGGTCTTGCCGTCGGCGTCGATGGCGCCGCGGTGCCAGACCGCCTTCAGCGCGTTGATGCCGGCCAGCACTACGTCGCGGCGCGGCTTGCCGTCGATGGCCGCGATCAGGCCGACGCCGCAGGCATCGTGCTCGTCGGCGGCGTCATAGGCGTGGGCCGCGACGAGTTGTTCGCGCTCGCGCAGATAGGCCTCGACCTGCTGCTGTGCGTGACGGTTGCTGTCGACTGTCATGGCACACCCTCAACCCCTGATCGCGCGCGGCCGGCGGCCACGGCAGTATTGCTCGAAACCGGCAGCAGCCGGACTATTCGGCGGCGATCGTCGCCGCGGTCTCGACTCCGGCCGCCTTGGCCTGCAGGTACACGTCGATCGCGGCCGCCGCGTCATGGCCGTCGCGCACCGCCCAGACCACCAGGGACGCGCCGCGGATGATGTCGCCAGCGGCAAACACCCCGTCCATCTCGGTCATCAGGGTCGACCAGTCGACCTTCAACGTGCCCCAGCGGGTGACCGGCAGCTCCGGCATGCCGAATGCGTGCGGCAGGTCCTCCGGGTCGAAACCCAGCGCCTTGATGACGAGGTCGGCCGGCACGGTGAACTGGCTGTCGGGCAGCGGCTCGGGCGCCTGGCGCCCGGTGGCGTCCGACGGGCCCAACCGCATGCGATGGGCGCGCACGCCTTCGACCCCGCCGTCGACATCGCCGACGAAGGCGTCCGGCGCGGCCAGCCACTCGAACACCACGCCCTCTTCCTCGGCGTTGGCCACTTCGCGCTGCGAGCCCGGCATGTTGGCGCGGTCGCGGCGGTAGAGGCAGGTCACCGACGTTGCCCCCTGGCGCACGGCGGTACGCACGCAGTCCATGGCGGTGTCGCCACCGCCGATGACAACCACCTGTTTGTCCTCGGCGTTCAGCGCTCCGCTGTCGAACTCCGGCACCTTGTCGCCCAGGCCCTTGCGGTTGGACGAGACCAGGAAGTCCAGCGCATCGACGACGTTGGGCAGGCCGACGCCCGGCACCTGGATGGCGCGTGCCTTGTAGACGCCGGTCGCGATCAGCACCGCGTCGTGCCGCGCGCGCAGCTCCTCGAACGAGATATCGTTGCCGACGTCGCAATCCAGCTCGAAGGCGACGCCGCTCTCCGCCAGCCAGTCGCGGCGGCGCGTGACCACCTGCTTTTCCAGCTTGAAGTTCGGAATGCCGTAGATCAGCAGGCCGCCGGCCCGGTCATAGCGGTCGTACACCGTGGCCTGATAGCCCATCGCGCGCAGCCGCGCCGCAGCCGCCAGCCCGCCGGGACCGGCGCCGATGATGCCGACCGACTGCGCCAGTTCCTCGCGCGGCTTGATCGGCCGCACCCATCCGCTCTCGAACGCGGTCTCGGTGATGTACTTCTCGACCGCGCCGATGGTGACGGTGCCGTGGGTCGACTGCTCGATGACGCAATTGCCCTCGCACAGCCGGTCCTGCGGGCAGATGCGGCCGCAGATTTCCGGGAACGTGTTGGTCGCCGACGAGACCTCGTACGCCTCTTCCAGCCGCCCGTTGGCGGTGAGCATCAGCCAGTCGGGGATGTTGTTGCTGAGCGGGCAATGCACCTGGCAATACGGCACGCCGCACTGGGAACAGCGCGACGACTGCTGCTGGGCGCGCTCGCGCGCGTACTCCGCATAGATCTCGCGGAAGTCCTCGCGACGCTCCTCGGCAGCGCGCTTGTCTGGCATGCGCTGGCCGACATTGACGAATTGCAGCATGCGACCGGGCATTGCCGATAGCGCTCCCTAGTCTACCCCAAACATGGCGGGAACTTTCCCTGCCGGGCCCACGGCAACGCCACTCGACAAGACCTCACCTGTCTCGTCCACGGCGGCGATGCGTTGCCTGGCCATCCTTGCGGCGCTCGCGCGTTGGACATGACGTCCCGGCAAACGCCTACCTGGATGAAGGTGAAGTCTAGCCGGAAATCCCTGCGTCGACAACCGCAAACTGGAAATTGGTTATCTAGTATTGACCTTTCCGAACGGTAATACACCAACGTTGCGCATGGGCCTGTGCGATAGCCAGCCCCAAACCACAACTTAGTCCCCGAACGGAATAATAGCGAGTCGCTGCGAATTGCCGGACATGGATGCGATCGCGAAACCATAGCGCCGACTCGCCCTTGTCGGATATCAGCGTCGGGCCGGGCCGCCGCACGAACCATGCCGCGTGCTGGGGGCCTGCGGCCACGTATCGAGGGGGCGTCATTGGACCTGCTGCAAACCGCTGTCCTGGCACTGGTGCAGGGCATCACCGAGTTCCTGCCGATCAGTTCGTCCGGGCACCTGGTGGTCACGTCGCAGATCTTCGGCTGGCCGGACCAGGGTCTCAGCTTCGATGTCGCCGTCCATGTCGGCACCTTGCTCGCCGTGATGATCTATTTCTGGCGCGACCTGCTGCGCATGATCGTCGGCCTGGTCAGCCCGCTGTGGGGGCGCTTCGATGCCAACAGCCGGCTAACCTGGGGCGTCATCGTCGGCACGCTGCCCATCGTCGCGGCGGGCTACCTGATCTCCACGACCGGCGACGATGCCGACGGCGGCTTCATGAACGGCGAGCTCATGATGAGCCTGCGCGACCCGGTGGTGATCGGGGTCACGTCCATCGGCTTCGGCATCCTGTTGTTCATCGCCGATGCCATGACCATGACCATCAAGCGCCTGGGCCATCTGCGCCTGGTCGATGCGTTCATCATCGGGCTCGCCCAAGTTCTGGCGCTGGTCCCGGGCACCAGCCGCGCCGGCGTCACCATGACCGCGGCGCGCTTCCTGGGCTATGAGCGCGACGAGGCCGCACGCTTCTCGCTGCTGCTGTCGATCCCGGCCATTGCCGGCGCCGGTCTTCTGATCGGCAAGGAACTGGTCGACGCCGGCGACTGGGCCGTCACCACCGATGCCCTGCTGGGACTGGCATTGTCGTTCGTGGCGGCGCTGGTCGCGATCTGGGCGATGATGGCGTGGCTGCGCAAGGCCGGCTACTGGCCGTTCGTGCTCTACCGCATTGCATTCGGCGCCTTCCTGATCTGGTGGTTCTGGGGCACCGCCTGACCCCGTCCCGATAACGGCCGCGTTATCTTTCCGCCGCTTCCGCTCACGGGCGCGCGAGCCATTCGTGCGTCCACATAACACTGTCGCGAGACGCTGAACGCGCGCAGCCCCCGCCGCGACGGCCCTGTCGGTGCGAACGAAACATGCGACAGGAGCAACACCCATGTTCAAGGATCAATTCACCGCCGACCTGCAATCCCAGTCCCTGGCCAGCGATCCGGTCAAGGACGGCGATCCCAGGGACATCTTTATCGACCCGATCAAGGATCCCTACCCGCTTGGCCTGTCGCTGCGCGGCACCGCCGGAGACGACGACCTGCGCGGCATTGATGGCGACGACTGGATCTTCGGCGACGACGGCAACGACCGGATCCACGGCCGTGACGGCAACGACGCGCTCTTTGGCGGCAACGGCAACGACGAAATCGACGGCGGCAATGGCGACGACGATATCCTCGGCGGCAACGGTAATGACATCGTCTTCGCCGGGGCCGGAGACGACGTCGTCGACGGTGGCGCGGGCGACGACACCATCATCGGCGGAGAGGGCCAGGACCTTCTGCGCGGCGGCGCCGGTAACGACGAGATCTACGGCCAGGACCCGGGCGACGACGGCGACGGCAGCTATGACCGCATGTATGGTGGCGACGGCGACGACCGCATATTCGGCTCGTCCAACAACGACGGCATGTTCGGCGAGGACGGCAATGACTGGCTGGAAGGCAAGGCCGGCAACGACCGCATGGACGGCGGCGACGGCCACGACGTCCTGCTGGGCGGCGCCGGCAATGACGACCTGTTCGGCGGCGACGGCGACGACTACCTGCTCGGCGACGACGGCGACGACCAGCTTCATGGCTACGCCGGCAAGGACCTGATGGTCGGCGGCGCGGGCGCGGACATTTTCACCATGTCACGCCTGGACATCAAAGCGGACACCGTCCTGGACTACGATTTCGAAGAAGGCGACATCGTCGATATCGGCGAGTTCTACACCGACGAGGAAGAATTCGAGCTTTGGGAGCTGGGCACGGTCGAAAACCACTGGTTCTTCGTCGCGGACCAGGGCGGCCCCGGAGAGGCGGCCCATTCCGACCTGTTCATCGTCACTGCGGACGGCCTGCGCCACGCCGCCCATTTCAGTGGCTATGTCGATCAGATCATGGTCGTGACGGACACCACCGAGGCCTACCTGATTGCCTGACCATAGCACTGCGGATCGCGCGCGGCGTCGCCCTCGGGCGGCGCTGTACGCGTTTCAGGACCACCTCTTTCCTGACGCGCGCGTGATCGTTTCGCCCCCGATGCTCACGTCGGCGCCCTGGTATTGAACCCACAAGCGGCCGGCCACGACCACTCCACTGGATACGTTGAAACAACAGCGACCAGGGGTTCTGAAATCATGTTCGACAAATTCATTCTTCCGCCCACGATCAACCCGATACCGGTGCCGATTGGGCGTCACATCGTCGGCACCGCAGCAGGCGAGACCATCGAGGGATCGACCGCCGGAGACACCATCGAGGGCCTAGGCGGCAACGACGTCATCTGGGGCGACGGCATCGAATACGACGCCGACGAATATCCCGACGAAACCGGCCTGCCCCATGTCGGTGGGCCGGACAGCCTGTTCGGCGGCGCCGGCCACGACTACCTGATCGGCGGCGCCGGCGACGACTTCCTGGACGGCGGCACCGGCAACGATGCCATGTGGGGCGGCATCGGCAACGACCGTGTCTATGGCCGTGACGGCAACGACGTCGCCTATGCCGGCGAAGGCAATGACTACATCGAGCTGGGCAACGGCAACGACTATGCCAATGGCGACGAGGGCAACGACATCGTCCTCGGCGGCGCAGGCAACGACATCGTGTGGGCCGGCAGCGGCAACGATCACGTCTATGGCGAGGACGGCAACGACATGCTTGCCGGCGGGCTTGGGCGCGACGTCGTGCATGGCGGTGCCGGCAACGACGTCATATCGGGTGCCGGCACCCACAGCAGCAATCCCAACGCGGGCGCTTTCGACAGCCGCGACTACCTGTATGGCGGCGATGGCGACGACATCATCCGGGGCTACGACGGCGATGACCGCATCTACGGCGAGGATGGCAACGACCAGCTATTCGGCTTCTACGACCACGACTACATCCGCGGCGGCGACGGCAGCGACTACATCAACGGCGGTCGCGATGGCGACCGGCTCTATGGCGACGATGGCCACGACTTCATCTACGGCGAGGAGGGCGACGACCTGATCGTCGGCGGGCGCGGCTTCGACTACCTGATCGGCGGGTCCGGCAACGATATCTTCCGTGTCGCCGGCAACGACGATTTCGGCGACCGCATCCTGGACTACTACGGCGGCGCCGACACCATCGACCTGTCAGAGCGGCTCGATATGTCGGATGTCGCCAGCTACGCGGATGCGATCAGCGCGTACAAGTACTGGACCACCGGAAGCATCTGGACCGACATCTATGTTCACAACGACGATGGCTATAGTCACGTCGCGCGGCTGGAGAATGTCTACGGCGGTCCGATCAAGTTCGAGGTCGACGGAAACGACATCTCGATGTGGGTGTAAGGCGTAGCTAGGTGCGCAGGCTGTCGAACCGGCCGCCGACGCGGTAGGTGTCCAGGTAGGTCTCGACCAGCGCACCAGGGCCCGACGGCACGATGCCCAGGTCGGCCAGGCTCTTGCATTCGCCGGTGGCGACGTTGTCGACCGACAGCGAGCGGACCTGATCGCGGGTGATCGGCGGGTTCGGCAGCAAACCGGCGAACGTTGCCATGATATTGGCGGCCCACAGCGGCACCGGTGCCAGCAGGCGCCGGCGCCGGGTCGCCTGCATGACCATCTCCATCAGCGCCTTGAAGGTGTAGACGTTCGGGCCGACCGCCTCGAATGTCTCGCCGGCATAGGCGGTGGTGGCGGCGGTCTGGTGGATCGCGGCGGCCAGGTCGCCGACATAGACCGGCTGGAACTTGGTGCCCTCGTTGCCGCAATAACGCCCGTTCATCAGGTCGTCGCGCGAGTATTCCACGCCCAGCACCGGCAGCGCCGGCATCAGCCGTGACAGGCTGGCGAAGCGGTTGAAGAACTCGTCCTCGGGCCCGAAGACGATGGATGGGCGAATGATCACCGCGTCGGGAAACGCCTCGCGCACCGCCTGTTCGCCCAGCGCCTTCGACTGCAGGTAGCGCGACGGCGCGGTCAGGCCGGCGCCCAACGCCGACAGGTGGACGAACTTGGTCGCCCCGGCCTTGCGCGCCGCCTCGGCGACCATGCGCGCGCCATCGACGTGAATGGCCTGGAACGAGCGGCTGCCGCGTTCGTTCAGGATGCCGACCAGATTGATCACCGCGTCCGCGCCCTCGCACGCCGCCGCAACCGTGCGCTCGTTCTGGATCGAGGCCGCCACCGGCGTCACCTGGCCCACATCGCCCATCGGCTTCAGGAACAGCGCGTCGTCCGGGGACCGCACCGCAACACGCACAAGGTCGCCGTCGGCCGCGAACAGCCGCACCGTGTGGCGCCCGACAAACCCCGAACCGCCGAATACGGTCACCAAACGATTAGCCATGCCGTTTCACCTCAACCGTCGTCTCAGGCCCGGCCGGTGCCTGCCAAACACACGCCAAATCCCCAGAATCGCCAACCCCCAAAATCGCCGGCGGCACAATAGCGCAGTCCGCCGCCAACGCGTACTGCGGCAAGTCCTACACAACGTCGCACGCCGATACAATTGCGCGCACCAGACCGCAAAGACAAGTGCAGGCGAGTTGACAAGAGCCCCCGCGCCCATTACGTCACCCCGAACTTGCCCCCCGGATGTGCCCAGGTGGCGGAATTGGTAGACGCGCAGGTTTCAGGTACCTGTGGCCGCAAGGCCGTGGAAGTTCGAGTCTTCTCCTGGGCACCAGCGCCCTGGCGCAAAGGTGCGCGCCAGCGGGCGCAACGGCGACCGACGCGTCCCTCTTCGGGCGCCCGGCACCGCCCCGTCCTGTAATGACCCAGGCTGATACATGACCACAACGCTGCACGTCGGCGACCTGCCCGCCGACGTCGAGTTCGGCGATTGCGTCGCGATCGATACCGAAACCATGGGCCTGCTGCCCGACCGCGACCGCCTGTGCTTGGTGCAGCTTTCGGCTGGCGACGGCACCTGCCATCTGGTGCAGTTCCGCAATCCGGCCGAGCACGCCGATGCCTATGCCGCGCCACGCCTGCGCGCGCTGCTGGCCGACCCCGCCGTCACCAAGCTGTTCCACTTCGCCCGCTTCGACCTGGCGGTGATGCAGCGCTATCTGGGCGTGATGGCAAGCCCGGTCTATTGCACCAAGATCGCCTCGCGGCTGGTGCGCACTTTCACCGACAAGCACGGCCTGCGCGATCTGGTCCGCGACCTGTTGGGCGTGGACATCTCCAAGCAGCAGCAAAGCTCGGACTGGGGTGCTGAGACCCTGACCAAGGAGCAGATGGCCTACGCCGCCGGCGACGTCTTGTACCTGCATCGCCTGCGCGCCGCCCTGGACGAGATGCTCGCGCGCGAGGGCCGCACCGTTTTCGCACAATCCTGCTTCGCGTTCCTGCCGACGCGGGCCGCGCTCGATCTGGCCGGCTGGCCGGACCAGGATATCTTCGCCCACTCATGACCCAGGCGGTCACCGGCGGTTCCAAGCAAGGTGTGCGCCCGGAAGGCGACCCTGGCGAGGCTGTCGCCACCGGGCGTCAGGTGCTGCACACCGCCGCGGCGGCCCTGGGCGAGGTCGCGGACAATCTAGGGCAGAGCTTCGCCGACGCTGTGAGCCTGATCGGCGGCATGCGCGGCCGTGTCGTGGTGGTCGGCATGGGCAAGTCCGGCCATATCGCCCGCAAGATCGCGGCGACCCTGGCCTCCACCGACACGCCGGCGCTGTTCGTGCACCCGGCCGAGGCCAGCCACGGCGACCTGGGCATGGTGGTCGATGGCGACTGCATCCTGGCGCTCTCCAATTCCGGCGAGACCAGCGAACTCAGCGACATCATTATGCACGCCAAGCGGTTCTCGATCCCGCTGGTGGCGATGACATCCGCGCCGGACAGCACGCTGGCCCGGGCGGCCGACCTGATCCTGGAACTGCCGAAGGCCGACGAGGCCGGCCAACTGCGCCTCGCGCCGACCACCTCGACCACGATGATGATGGCGTTGGGCGATGCGCTGGCGGTCGCGCTGCTGGAGCGCCACGGGCTGACGGCGGAGCGGTTCGGCCAGTTGCACCCCGGCGGTCAGCTGGGCCGCATGTTGCTGCGGGTGGCCGACGTCATGCACAGCGGCGACGACATGCCGCTGATCGAACTCGACCCGCCCATGGGCGAGGCCCTGGTGGCCATGGCGTCGAAGCGGTTCGGCTGCATCGGCGTGGTGGATGGCGCCGGCAAGCTTGTCGGCATGATCACCGACGGCGATCTGCGCAGGCATGCGGGCCAGGACCTGCTGTCGCTGCGTGCCTCCCAGGTGATGACGCGCACACCGTTGACCACCACGCCCCAGGCGCTGGCGGCGGAGGTGCTGGCGCAACTCAACGCCCGCCGCGTTATCGCCATGTTTGCCCTGGACGGTGAACGTCCTGTAGGGATTGTCCACGTACACGACATTCTGCACGCCGGCGTCGCGTAATACGCCCGCCGGGGCGGAAAATGACGGCCCTCGGCACCATATATCCAACGGCATGACAAGCAGCGTTGACACTCCTGACCACGCGTCGGACGCCGGCCTCCAGGACCGGAGCGCGAGAGCGGAGCCCGCGCGCGGTGGCATGGGCCGCGGATTGCCGGGCTACGAGGGCTCGGACGGCGGGCGTCGGCGCCGTCCGCCGGGCATCGGCTACACCGTTTTCGTGCAGACGATGCGCCTGGTGCTGCCGGTGGTGACGGTGGCGCTGGTGCTGGTAGTCGCCCTGTGGTCCGAGTTCGTGGCCATCGAGGAGCAATTCGAGGACACCGGCGGCGTGCTGTCGATCGAGGATGCGGAGCGGCTGCGGATGACCCAGCCGCGCTACAGCGGCGTCGACCAGGACGGGCAGCCGTTCCAGGTGACTGCCGACGGGGCGCAGCGGGACGAAACCGACAAGGACCTGGTCCTGCTGGAAAACCCGGTGGCCGACGTCACCCTGTCCGATGGGGCATGGGTGCTGTTGCGGGCCGAGAACGGGGTCTACAATCAAACCAGCGAGGTCTTGAACCTGGATGGCGACGTCCAGTTGTTCCATGACGGCGGCTACGAGTTTCACACCCCGGTCGCGGTGATCGATCTTGCCGACGGCATCGCAAGCGGCGACCAGGGCGTTGTCGGCAACGGACCGTTCGGGGACGTGGATGCCGACGGCTTCGTCATCAAGGACGATGGCATGACCATCGAATTCACCGGGCGGGCGATGGTGACCCTTCGCGTCAACAGCGAGGACAACCCGCTGTGACGGTCTGGCGCGACGCGCTCGGGTTGGCGTGCACGGTGCTGGCCGCCTCCGCGGTTTGGGTCGGCTCCATGGGCGCTGCGGTATCCCAGGGCCTCGACCTGGGCGGCGACGGCGAGCCGGTGCAGATCGAGGCGATCAACGGCATTGAATGGCAGCGCGACCGCGGCGCCTACATCGCCCGCGGCAATGCCACGGCCACCCGCGGCGACGTGTCGATCCGCGCCGACACGTTGAGCGCGTTCTATGACCCGGAGGCCGAGGATATCGACATCTACCGCATCGATGCGGTGGGCAATGTCGTCATCACCACCGCCAACGAGCAGGTCACCGGCCAGAACGGCGTTTACGACGTCGTCAACGGCGTCGCGGTCCTGACCGGCGACAATTTGCGTCTGTCGACACCGACGGAGTGGTTGACCGCCCGCGATAGCCTGGAATACTGGGAACAGGAACAGATGGCGGTGGCCCGCGGCGACGCGGTGGCCTGTACCGGCACCGAACGCTTGGCCGCCGACATTCTGACCGCGTATTTTGCCGACGAGGAAGCCGCACCGGGCGAAGGCGACGAACGCGCGCAGAACCTGGACCGGGTCGAGGCGTTCGGCGGCGTGGACATCATTACCCCGACCGAGCGCCTGCTCGGCGATCAGGGTATCTATTACGCGCGGACCGGCATCGCCGAGCTTTCGGGAAATGTTAGGATTTCCCAGGGCAACAACCAGATGGTCGGGGGATCTGCGCGGTACGATCTGAATACCGGCATCTTCCAGATGACGGCGGCGGTCGGGCGTTTTGTGAACGAGGAAGAAGCCACTGATGGCGAGGTCCCTTGCGTAGTCGAGCCACCACAATGACGAAAGGCGGGCCAGTGCGTGACGCCGGCACGAAGCACGGCGACACCGCCGCAGGCGACGAGCACGCGCACCAGACCCCAAGGCTCGTCACCGACAACCCCGGCCTGATCGCGCGCAATGTCGGAAAGCGCTTCCGGCGCCGCCCGGTGCTGCGCGACGTCGGTGTCAGCGTGCAGCGCGGCGAGGCGGTGGCCCTGCTCGGCCCCAACGGCGCCGGCAAGACGACGTTCTTCTACATCATCATGGGGCTGCTTTCGGCCGACTACGGCGAGATCAGCCTGGACGGCACCAACATCACCGAGCTGCCGATGTACCGCCGCGCGCGCATGGGCATCGGCTACCTGCCGCAGGAACCTTCGATTTTCCGCGGATTGTCGGTGGAGCAGAACATTCGCGCCGTGCTGGAATCGGTCGATTCCAATCGCGACCGCCGCGAAGCCATGCTCGACGACCTTCTGGGCGAGTTCTCGATCTCCCACCTCAGGCGGACGCCGGCGGTGACCCTGTCGGGCGGCGAGCGGCGCCGGGTGGAGATTGCGCGCGCTCTGGCCTCGCAACCCAGCTTCATCCTGTTCGACGAGCCGCTGGCCGGCATCGACCCCATCGCGGTCAACGACATTCGCGAACTGGTCCTGCACCTGACCGACCGTGGCATCGGCGTGCTGATCACCGACCACAATGTGCGCGAGACCCTGGGCACGGTGGATCGCGCCTACATCATCCATGACGGCGCCGTGCTGATGGAAGGCAAGCCGAACGAAATCGTCGCGCATGAAGACGTCCGGCGCGTCTATCTGGGCGAGCGCTTCAGTCTGTAGGGCGCCGCCGGATGGCCATCTCCCAAAGATTGGATCTGCGCCAGACCCAGGGTCTGGTCATGACGCCGCAGCTGCAGCAGGCCATCAAGCTGCTGCAGCTCTCCAATCTGGAGCTATCGGCCTATGTCGAGGCGGAAATCGAGCGCAACCCGATGCTGGATCGGCCGGACGACGTGCCCGGTGGCGACGGCTTCGGGGACGACATTGTCGCCGCCGGCCCGCCGGAACCGGCCGAGGGCGCGGTCAACGGCCATGACGCGGCCGGCCCGGACAGCAGCATCGCGGCCCGTGACGAGACCCCGCTCGACACCGACCTGAACTCGGTCTGGGGGGACGATATCGGCTCCGACCGCGCCGGCGACGACGGCGGCAGCTATGCCCAGTGGGGCTTCGGCGGCCAGGGCGGTCGGTTCGACGACAGCGAATACGGGCCCGAGCAGTCACTCTCCAACGACATCACGCTGCGCGAGCACCTGGTGGAGCAGTTCGGCGTCACCGCGCCCGATGCCCGTACCCGCCTGATCGGCACCTACATGATCGACTGCCTGGAGGACTCCGGGTGGCTGACGGTGCCGCTGGAGCAGATCGCGGAGAATCTGGGCTGTGACGTGGCCGAGATCGAGGCCGTGCTGGCTACCCTGCAGACGCTTGAGCCGGTGGGTGTGTTCGCCCGCTCGCTGGGCGAGTGCCTGGCGCTGCAGTTGCGCGAAAAGGACCGCCTGGACCCGGCGATGGCGGCGATGCTGGACAACCTCGATCTGCTGGCCGCGCGCGATGTGGCCGCGCTGAAGCGCATCTGCGGGGTGGACGAGGAGGATCTGGCGGACATGGCGGCCGAGATTCGCCGCCTGAACCCGAAGCCGGCCTTCATGTTCGATGCGGCCCCGCTGCAGCCGGTGGTGCCCGATGTGCTGATGCGCCCGAACCTGGAGGGCGGCTGGAACGTCGAGTTGAACACCGATGCTCTGCCCCGGGTGCTGGTGAACTCCGCCTACTACGCCAAGCTGAAACCCAACGCGCGCTCGTCGGGCGAGCGCGAGTACCTGGTCGAGAGCCTGAACGCCGCCAACTGGTTGGTGAAGTCGCTGCACCAGCGCGCCACCACCATCCTGAAGGTCGCGACCGAGATCGTGGCTCAGCAGGACCAGTTCTTCGCCTATGGCGTGACCCATCTGCGGCCGCTGATCCTGCGCGACATTGCCGATGCCATCGAGATGCACGAGAGCACGGTCAGCCGCGTGACCACCAACAAGTTCATCGCCACGCCGCGCGGCATCTTCGAACTCAAGTACTTCTTCACCGCCGCCATCCAGGGCAGCAGCGGCGACATGCTGTCGGCCGAGGCGGTGCGGCATCGTATCCGCGACCTGATCGGCGCCGAGACCCAGTCGACCGTGCTGTCCGACGACCAGATCGTCGATGCGCTGCGCGGTGCCGGAGTCGTGATTGCGCGGCGCACTGTCGCCAAATACCGGGAAGCCATGCGGATTCCCTCGTCCGTTCAGCGCCGGCGCCAATTGGCCGCAGCGCTGTAGGCTATATTGGGATCAGCTTACGCTGAAGTCTGCGCCAGCCCTCTCCCCCACCCGGCCACCCACGAGAGTATCCTGCTGGGTGGCCGGGTGGGGGAGAGGGCTGGTGCCGACTGAAATGATCATGCTCAAGCCCCGTTCTCTGGCGCGATTTGTGCACGTCCAGGGGTTTGACATCGAACCGTCACAAGCATAAGTTCCGCCCCCTTCGCGGCACCGCACACAAGGTGCCGGAACCGAAAGGGGGAACGGCGGGCGCGGAATCAGCGCAAGCCGACGTTGATCTAGCCCAAGGCGGCAACTGCGCGTACGCTGAGGTTCGGTGCAGATGTCTGAGGCAATGCGATCGGAACCCTGATGCCACACGCCCGACGACCTGACCACAAGAGCCCGTGCACCCATGCGGATTGACGTATCCGGACAGCACATCGATATCGGCGATGCCTTGCGCGC
This sequence comes from Alphaproteobacteria bacterium, assembly GCA_965227515.1. Taxonomy (GTDB): domain Bacteria; phylum Pseudomonadota; class Alphaproteobacteria; order CALKHQ01; family CALKHQ01; genus CBDDFZ01. The sequence continues at coordinate 1,352,776 of CBDDFZ010000002.1, read as the reverse complement.
GCACATCACCGAGCATGTGGAGGCCGGCGTTACCAAGTACTTCGACCGTGCCCTGGAAGCGAACGTGGTGATGGGGCGCCAGGGTGGCGCGTTTACCGCCGACATCTCCGTTCACGCCGCGCGTGGCATTCTGATGCGCAGCCATGCCGAGGCGCCAGATGCCTATGCCGCCGCGGACCAGGCGATCGAGCGGCTGGCCAAGCGCCTGCGCCGCCACAAGCGGCGCCTGAAAGACCATCACAAGTCGAACGACGGGGCCGATGTGCGGCGCAGCGGCCAGCACTACGTCGTGGCGTCGCCCCAAGACGACGACGACGAAGACGACATGGCACCGCAGGGCGACGCCCCAGCGGTGATCGCGGAACAGCCCGCGGAACTGGCGACACTGAGCCCGATGGCCGCGGTGATGCGCCTGGACCTCGCCGACCAGCCGGCGCTGGTCTTCCTCAACGCCAAGCACGGCGGTCTCAACGTCGTGTATCGCCGCGACGACGGCAACATCGGATGGATCGATCCGGGCGGGGACACGCAATAAGGCGCTCGAACGCCGCGTGACCGTCCGTTCAAGACGAAGCAAGGTTGGGATCTATGGAAATGCGTGATTTGCTGACGAGCCCGCAGGCCGTGGTGGTCGGGCTGGATGTTTCCAGCAAGAAACAGGCTTTTCAGCACCTGTCGAAAGTTGCGGCGCGCCAGAGCGGCGCCACCGACCGGATGGTGTTCGACATGCTGACCGAGCGGGAGCGTTTGGGCTCGACGGCGGTGGGCCACGGCGTGGCGATCCCGCATGCGCGGCCCGAGGGTATCGACCGCATCTATGCGGTGTTCGCGCAACTGGCCGACCCGATTCCGTTCGACGCGCCGGACGACCAGCCGGTCGACCTGATCTTCCTGATGCTGGCGCCCGCCGGCGAAGGTGCCGACCACCTGAAGGCGCTGGCCCGGGTCGCCCGATCCATGCGCAATGCCGAACTCTGCTCGAAGATACGCGCCGCCGGCAGCGCCTCGATGATCTTCGACCTCCTCACCGAGCCCGACCGCGCCGCGGCGGAGTAGTCCCAGGCCTCAGACCTGAATTGCGGGTCGAAGGTCTGTGTGGATGAAGTCCGCGCCCTTGAACAGCAGCGTATCGCCGGCTTCTTTCGCCAACGCATAGGCGAAACAATCACCGAAATTCAGCCCCGCACGATGCCGGCCCTTGCCGAATTCGGCATAGGCTTGGCGCGCGATGCGGGTCTGCGACACCGAGACCGGGCGCAACCCGATGCCGCTGAACTCGATGAACCGGTCGAATTTCTGCGTCAGCGTCACGCTATCCTGTCGGTCGATCCGGATCGCGACCTCGAGGTAGTTCACCACCGAAATCGCTGCCGGATCGGCATCGCAGATCGCCGCCGCGAATGCGGGGGCCTCAGGCTCGTCCAACAGCACCGCAAGCAGCGCCGACGCATCGACGATCATTCCGGAAGCCCGTCCTCGCCATACAGATCGGCGTGATCGGCGGAATGCGCATCGCTTGGCATTTGCGCGGCGATCTCTCGCGCCATTGCCAGCAGGCGTTCAGGCGTGCGTGGTGGCGCGACCTGTGCACTGGCACGCTCGATCTCCCGCAATCGATTGGCCACGGCTTCGCGGACTGCCGCGGTAATGGACTGGCCAGTCAGCTTGGCAAGGCGCCGTGCCTGCTCCGTGACAGCTTCGTCCTTGATGTTGAGCGGCATCAAAAATTCCTCCTTTCCTCCAAATAGGAGGAAATCTCCACGTTTTCCACTTCAATCTTGCTCAGCACGACGTTGGAAACGGTAACGGCTAGTATGGGCATCGCATAACCAAGGACTCTCAGGGAACCCATCATATGCCGGAACGGGTCGCCATCGTCACCGGGGCCGCGCGCGGCATCGGGCTTGCTACCACCAAGCTGCTGCTGGCCGAGGGCGTGGCCGTCGCGATGGTGGACCGCGACAAGCCGGCATTGGACGAGGCCTCAGCGGGCCTGGCGAATGTCCTCCCGCTGCCGCTCGACGTTTCGATCCCCGATCAGGTCGATGAGATCGTGCGCGCGACCGAGGCTGCGTTTGGGCGCATCGACCATCTGGTGAACAATGCCGGCGTCGCCGACTTCGGGCCGATCGAGGAGACCGATTTCCAGCGCTGGCGCACGGTGATGGCGACCAATCTGGACGGTGTGTTCCTGTGCGCGCAGGCGGCCCTGCCGGCGCTGAAGGCGTCGCGCGGCTGTATCGTCAACATCGCCAGCATTTCCGGCCTGCGTGCCTCGACCCTGCGCACTGCCTACGGCACGTCCAAGGCCGCCGTGATGCAACTCACCCGGCAGCAGGCGGCGGAGCTGGGCGAGTATGGCATCCGCGCCAATTGCGTGGCGCCGGGACCGGTGCGCACCAAGCTCGCCATGGCGGTCCACACCCCCGACATCGTGGCCGCCTACCACGACGCGATCCCGCTGAACCGCTATGGCAGCGAGGAGGAGATCGCCGGCCTGATCGCCTTCTTGTGCTCAGAGAAGGCGAGCTACATCACCGGCCAAGTCATCGCCGCCGACGGCGGGTTCGAGAGCACCGGCGTGGGGCTGCCGTCGTTGCGCGGCCAGCCCCCCGAGGCTTAGCTACCAACTGCGGGCTACCTGCGCCCGCCGCCCTACCCCAGTTGCGCCTCGATCGCCTTGGTGACGTCGGAGGCGACTTCCATGTGCGCCATGTGGCCGACGTTCGGCTTCTTGTCGACCTTCGCCGAGCCGCCGATGCCATCGGCGTGGCTTGGCGGCAGGATCTTGTCCTCCGCGCCCCAGATGATGGTGACCGGGATCGACAGGCCCTCCAGCTTGTCGCGCACCTGGTCGGCCTGGGCGCCGCCGGCGAAGATGCTGTCGCGAATGGCGGTCAGCGCCGCCTCCACGCCGTCCAGGCGCTTGAACTTCAGCACCTCGTTGACCATGTCGCGGCTGACCAGGTCAGCGTCGGCGAACAGCATGGACAGCACCGGCTTCATGTCCTTGCGGCGCGCGGCGCCGATGAAGCCGTTGATGTAGTCCATGTTGATGTCGGACCCGAGGCCGGCCGGGCTGACCAGGGTCAGCGAGGCCACGCGGTCGCCCGCCTCCGCCGCGACGCCGATGGCCACGGCTCCGCCCATGGAGTGGCCGACCAGATGCGCGCCGGTCAGGTCGAGCGCTTCTAGGAAGCCCTTCACCGTCGCCACCATCATCGCCATTGAGCCGTCGCCGACGTCCTTCGACGACGCGCCGTGGCCCGGCAGGTCCAGCGCATAGGTCTGCGCCTTCTCCACCAGCTCGGGCTGGTTGAACATCCAGTTGTTCAGGTCGCCGCCATAGCCGTGGATGAACACCACCGGCACACCTTCCTGGCCCATCTGCAGATAGTTGATCTTGCGGCCGTCGATCTCCACGCTGGCCGCCTTCGGCGCCGCGGCCTCGGCCGCCGCCATCATCTCGGCGAACTCTTCCTCGAACTTGGCGACGAAGGCGTCGATATCGCCGTCATCGGCGGACCCGTCGACCACCACAGCCAGCAGCGCGCCGACCGGCAGGGTTTTGCCGGGCTCGGCCACCAGCCGCTGCACGGTGCCCTTGATCGTCGCCTCCATGGCGTTGGCGATCTTGCTGGTTTCGATCTCGCAGATTTCCTGGCCCGGGCTGATGCTGTCACCTTCCGCGATATGCCACTCGGTCAGGACGCCTTCCTGCATCGCCAGGCCCCACTTCGGCATCACCACTGCTTGGATCGCGTCGCTCATCGTGTCCCTCCTTGCCGCACGAAAGCGGCTCGCGGCCCGTGGCCGCCAGTCAATCTGCTGTCAAGTCATGACCGGAGGCGGCCAGTCCCGCCTCCGGCGTGTACCTAGGCTGGCCTAGTTGCCCTTGCCGGCCACCGAGCGCACGGCGCTCGCGATGGTGTCGGAACTGGGGATGTAGAGATCCTCCAGCGCCGGCGAGAACGGCACCGGCACGTGCGGCGCCGAGACCATCTTGATCGGCGCTTCCAGCGCGTCGAACGCCTCTTGCGCCACCAGGGCGGAAACGTCGGTCGCGATGTTGCAGCGCGGGTGCGCCTCGTCCACCACCACCAGGCGGCCCGTGTTCTCCACGCTCTCCAGGATGGTGTCCTCGTCCAGCGGCGAGGTGGTGCGCAGGTCGATCACCTCGCACTCGATGCCGTCCTTGGCGCAGGCGTCCGCCGCCTCTTTCGCCAGGCCGACCATGCGGCCGAGGGTCACGATGGTCACGTCGCTGCCGTCGCGCACCACGTTCGCCTCGCCGAGCGGGATCGTGTAGGGGTCCTCCGGCACGTCCTCCTCAACGTCGTAGAGCAGCTTGTGCTCGAAGAACATCACCGGGTCGTCGTCGCGGATCGCGGCGGTCAGCAGGCCCTTCGCCTCGTACGGCGACGAGGGCACGATGCACTTCAGGCCCGGAATGTGGGTGAACAGCGGATACAGGCACTGCGAGTGCTGGGCGGCGGCACGGAAACCGGCGCCGATCATGCAGCGGATGACCACCGGCGTGGTCGCCTTGCCGCCGAACATATACCGGAACTTGGCGGCCTGGTTGAAGATCTGGTCGAAGCAGACCCCCATGAAGTCAACGAACATCAGCTCGGCGACCGGGCGCAGGCCCGAGGTGGCGGCTCCGACCGCGGCACCGACGAATGCCGATTCACTGATCGGCGTGTCGAGCACGCGGGTCGGGCCGAACTTCGGATGCAGGCCCTTGGTCACACCCAGCGGGCCGCCCCAGGCATCCTGCTCACCCGGCGCTTCGGTGCCGCCGGAAATGTCCTCGCCCATCAGAATGACGCGCTGGTCGCGCTCCATCTCCTGGGCCAGCGCCTCGTTGATCGCGCCACGGAACGACAATGATCTTGCCATGACTGTACTCCTGAATTCGCAATTGGCATGTCTGCCATCGGTCTCGCGGGACCGTTGAAAGATGGCCGGTGCTGGCGGCGGGCACGTCCCGCCGCGCGGCCGGGACTAATAGGAGATGTAGACGTCGGTCATCAGCTCCGCGTCGTCCGGATACGGCGCCGACTTGGCGTCGACCACCGAATCCTCGATCAGCTTGGCGACCTCGGCATCGATGTCGTCCATCACCTTGGCCTCCAGCAGACCGGTTTCGGTCACCCGCTTGCGGAAGATCTGGAGGCAGTCCTTCTCCGCGCGCAGCTTTTCGACCTCGCCCTTGCCGCGATAGGTCATCGCGTCGCCTTCGAAGTGGCCGAAGAAACGGGTCAGCTTGACCTCCATCAGGGTCGGACCCTCGCCGTTGCGCGCGCGCTCCACCGCCTCGCCGGCTGCCTCGTGCACCTCGAAGAAGTCGAAGCCATTGACCTGCACGCCCGGCATGCCGAAGCCCTTGGCCCGCTCGACGATGTCGCCGCAACCGACCGACCATGTGGACGGCGTCGCCTCGGCATAGCCGTTGTTCTCGAACACGAAGATCGCCGGCAGCTTCCAGACCGTCGCCAGGTTCATCGCCTCAAAGGTCGTGCCCTGATTGGAGCCGCCATCGCCGACGAACGCCACCGCAACGCCGCCCGTGCCGAGCGTCTTGGCCGACAGCGCCGCACCGCAGATCAGCGGCGGGCCGCCACCGACGATGCCGTTCGCACCCATCATGCCCTTCTCAAGATCGGCGATGTGCATGGAGCCGCCCTTGCCGTTGCAAAGACCGCCCGACTTGCCGAAGATCTCGCGCATCATCCCATTCACGTCGCAGCCCTTGGCGATGCAGTGGCCGTGGCCGCGGTGGGTGCTGGCGATGTAGTCGATCTCTTCCTTCAGGTGCTGGCACATGCCGACACCGCTGGCTTCCTCGCCGGCATAGAGGTGGACGAAACCCGGAATCTCGCCATTGCCGAACTCGACGTGCAGCCGCTCCTCGAAGTCGCGGATGGTCTTCATTCGGGTATAGGCCTGGATCAGCTCGTCCCGGTTCAATTGCAACATGGGCGCTCTCCCCTATCGGTGTCTTTGGGCAACGATTTGCCAATGGGCAACGGTATTCGGTGCGGCTGGGCGGGCCCGCCGCGGGCAGTTTCCGTCAGTCTATCCGAGCGCCTTGCCGCCGCAAGAGCGCTCGGTTCGCAGCCGGTATCAAAAATACGCCTCGCCGCTGGTGGCGGAAAAAGCATGCCAGCGCGCGGTGTTGATGGTCAGGTGGCACGGGTCGCCGATCGCGCCGGCGAAACCGGCGCGCGTCTTGACCAGCATGCGCGCGCCATCGCCGAACTGAGTATCGACCAGGGTGTCGCCACCGATCGGCTCGGTCACGAAGATCGACGCCTGGGCGCTGCGGTTGCCCTCCGGCTGCATGGCGATCGCAACGTCGTCGGGGCGCACGCCCATGCGCACGGCCGAGATATCGCCGGCGCCTTCCATCGTCTTTTCCTGCTCGTCGGTCAGCGGCAGCCTGAACGACGGATGGGTCATGTGCAGGCAGCCGTCGACACGCTCCAGACCGCAATCCAGGAAGTTCATCGGCGGCTCGCCGACGAACCCGGCCACCCACTCATTGGTCGGGTGGTTGTAGATCTCGTCCGGGGTGCCGAACTGCTGCAGCACGCCCTCGTGCATCACCGCGATCTTGTCGGCCATCGACAAGGCCTCGAGCTGATCGTGGGTGACATAGACCATCGACGTACCCAGGCGGCGCTGCATGTACTTCAGTTCGCCGCGCATATGTGCGCGCAGCTTGGCGTCCAGGTGGGCGATCGGCTCATCGAACAGGAACAGCTTCGGCTCGCGCACGATCGCCCGGCCGATGGCCACCCGCTGCTTCTGGCCGCCCGACAGCTCCATCGGGCGCCGGTTCAGCAGATGCCCGATCTCCAGCATCTTGGCGGCCTGCTGCACGCGGCTGTCGATCTCCGACTGGCTCATCCTGCGCAGCTTCAGGGCGTTGGCAATGTTGTTGTAGACCGTCTTGTGCGGATAGAGCGCGTAGTTCTCGAACACCATCGCGATGTCGCGGTCCTTCGGCGGCAGGTCGTTGACCCGCGTGTCGCCGAAATAGACGTCGCCGGCGGAGATGTGCTCCAGGCCCGCCAGCATGCGCAGCGTCGACGACTTGCCGCAGCCGGACGGCCCCAGGACCGACAGGAACTCGCCATCGGCGCAAACGAGGTTGAGGTCCTTCACCGCCTCGGTCTTGCCGTACAGCTTCCAGACGTTTTCGATCCTGATTTCAGCCATTGCGTATCGCTCTCGTGCCTGTGCGCGTTGTCCGGCTACTCACGGACCGCGCCCATGGTCAGTCCGGCCACCAGATAGCGGCGGATCAGAAGGCCCAGCAGCAGCATGGGCAGCGTTGTCACCACGCCGGCCGCCATGATCGAGCCCCATTGGATGTTCTGCGGTTGCACCAGGCCGCGCGTTGCGACCGGCAGCGTCTTGGCGTTGCCCGACCCGATGATCGAGGCGAACAGGAAGTCGTTCCAGGCGAACAGCACGCACAGCACCAGGAACGCGCCGATGCCAGGTGCCGCCAGCGGCAGGATGGCGACGAAGGCGCGCAGCCGGCTGCACCCGTCGCACATCGCCGCCTCCTCCACCGCGTAGGGCACGTTGTCGAAGAACCCCTTCAGGATCCAGATCGCGAACGGCAGGTTGAACGTGGTGTAGGCCAGGATCAGACCCGGCAGCGTGCCGACAAGGTCCAGGCTGCGGAAGATGGAGAACAGCGGCACCAGCACGGCCACCACTGGCGCCATGCGGGTGGAGATGATCCAGAACGACAGGTCCTTCTTGCCGCGGAAGTCCCACCGGCTGAGCGCGTAAGCCGCCATCGCGCCGAGGGTGACCGAGATCGCCGCGGAGCCCAGCGCCGCCACCAGCGAATTAACAAGGTAGACGCCGAAGTCCTGGTCGACGAACAGGTTCTCGTAGTGCGCGAATGTCGGCGTGAAGTTGAAGAACGTCGGCAGCGCGTCGCCCCAGTCGCCGACGCGCGGCAACTGGAATGCCTCCAGCAGGTCCTTGATCGAGGACACGAACATGATGAACAGGGGCAGCAGCGACCACACCACGAAGGCGGTGAGGAAGATGACGGTGAACACCTTGAACGCCGTGCGTCCCGGCGAGCGGTATTGAACGATGTCGCGCGATGCCATGGCCGTCTACGCCCCGCTCTCGCGTTCGGACTTCTGCTTCGGATCCTCGAACACCTTCACCAGGATCAGCCCCAGAATGATGGTGACGAGTAGAAGCGTGAAGGCGATCGCGGCGCCGCGCCCCAACTTGAACGATATGAAGGACTGCTCGAACAGATAGATCGGCAGAATCTTGGTGCTGTCGGCCGGCCCCGGCCCGGTCATCACGATGATCGCGTCGATGAACCGGAAGTTGTCCATGAACCGGAGCAGGATCGCGATCAGCAGGAACGGGTAGAGGTTGGGCAGCGTGATCGAGAAGAAGTTGCGCAGCGGACCCGCGCCGTCGACCATGTTGGCCTCCGACTGGTCCTGCGGCACCCGCTTCATGCCCGCCAGCACGATCAGCGTGATCAGCGGCGTCCACTGCCACACGTCGACAATGACGATGCCGAACATCGCGGTGTCGGCGCTGCCCAGGATCGACGTCCCGTCCAGGATGCCCAGGCTCTCGAACAGCCAGTGGTACCAGCCGAAGGTGCCATTGAAGAGGTAGTACCAGACCGTGCCGGCGATCACCGGCGCCATCATCATCGGCATCAGGAAGATGGTGACCAGGTACTTTTCCGCCCGGGTGTTGTTCAGGATGACGGCCAGGAAGACGCCGATGCCGACCTCCAGCACCAGGCACATGGCGGAGTACTTGATCAGCAGCCACCAGCCCATCAGGTAGTCGCCGTCCCAGCGGCGGAACAGGCGCGTGTAGTTGTTGAAGTCGTTCCACTCCGCCTCGGCGTTGGGCGCGACGGGGATTTCGTGCAGGCTCATGTAGACGAGCCAGAAGAACGGGTAGAGCGTGATGCAGGCGAGCAGGATGATGGCCGGCAGCATCATGTAGAGGTAGTAGCGCTGCGACCACGGCTTGTTCAGCGATGGCGGCTGATAGTCGATGCGCCGCGCGCCGCGCTCGACGACGTCGTCGCCTGCGGTCGCGTCGTGGGAGCCCGCGGGCTCACGCGCTTCTGAAACGCCGTGGGTAAGCGTAGTGTCGGTCATCGTGCTCGTTTAGTAAGCCCGTGGGCAGCAAGCGTACTGGCAGGAAGCGTGCGGGCCCGGCACGCTCGCGCCGGGCCCGCGCCACACAAGGGTGGTGTCAATCAGACGTCGTGCAGATCGTCCAGGCGCTCCTGGATGTCCTGGCACGCCTCTTCCGGCGTCGCTTCGCCGGCGACACACGACTGGCAGCCCGAGGCCACGATGATGTGGTACTCGTTCGCCTCCGGGATCTTCGGACCCAGCACGAAGTGCGGGTCGCGAATGCCGTAGTCGTACACCGGCTCGAACGTCAGCGCGTTCGGCATGTCGGTCGGGCGATTGCGGGCCGCGACCACGTCGTCACGCTCCAGCACCGACTTGCGGGTCGGCGTACCGCCCAGGCCCTTCAGCACGTCGTACTGAATGTTGGCCGAGGTCGCCCAGATCGCGAAGATGTAGGCCGCGCGCTGCAGGTCTTCCGACGCATTGCCGTTGACGCCGATGCCGCCGATGCCGCAGTTGCAGCCATTGACCAGCTCGCCGTCGCCGACCAGGTACTCCGCCGCACCCTTCGGGCACGCGGCGTACGCCGTCTTGCCACCGGCCGCGACCGAGGTCGACTCGTCCTCGATGGACGCGGCGAACTCGTGATACTGCACCTGCATGGCGATCTGGCCGGCCTGGTAGACCGTGTTCAGCTCCAGGGTGCCGTTGGCCAGGTTGTCCGGGTGGCTGGCGTCGGCCTGGGCCTTGTACGCCTCCATCACCTTGATCGACTGCTCGTCGCCCCAGTTGGTCGGGCCGGGGTCCTTCGAGCCGAGCTTGTCGTCGATGTCGAAGTCGTTCCAGCGGCCATGCGCGAACAGCATGCGCTGGATGTCGAGCTGGGTCGTCCACGCGAACGAGCCCTGGTGCTGCGCGTAGCCGTACGGCACATCCTCGCCGCTGTCGCGCAGCGCCTTGAAGAACTGTGCGAAGTCGGTGACGTTCTTCCAGGTCGTGTCGTTGGTGAATTCCAGGGAATAGCCGTACTCGCCCTCAAACTGCTGGCTGTACTGCTCGAACAGGTCCTGACGTTAGAAGGTGCAGGCCACGGCCGCGTCGTAGGGGAAGGCCACCAGGCGCGATTCGTCGTAGAACCAGCCGCATGCCTTCAGGAAGTTCTCGAACCAGACGTCCTCGGCGTAACCCTCGGGGTCCTGCGGCAGCGTGTCATCGTCCAGCCATTGGTTGAGGTCGGCGTAGAAGTCGGCGAACGGCGACCCGATCGGCTTGTCCTGCACGTAGTTCAGATGGAAGTCGGACGCGCCGCTCTGCAGGTCGATGCCCACTTTCTGCTGCACCACCGGCAGGTCGTCGGTCAGGATCTCGACCTCGATGCCGGTCAGGTCATAGAACGCCTGGATGGTGTCGCGAATGGCGAACGACGGCGGCGTGTTCTCCGACATGAAGACCAGCTTGGAGCCTTCGTACTGGCGCCACTTCGCGTCGTCGGACGACTGCGCGTACACGGGCCGGCGTGTGATGACCGAGTTCAGGCCGACCGCAATCGAGCCCGCGCCCAGCATGGTCGCGGCCCCGCCACCCAGTTCCATGAACTTGCGGCGGTCGACGCGCTTGTAGAGCGGGTTTTTCGGAACGTTGAACATCGTTGCTTCCTCCCCGATTGCACAGGCAATCGTCTAGTTGACAAGCGCCGATGGCCAGTCACGCCGAGTGGGCCGTCCCACCCTGCGCGCCGACCTGTTTTTGAAAGACGCCTGTGAAAAACTTTTCAGGCTGTTGCAAATTTTGTCAAGTTGGTTTCATTCGAAACGGGAAAATTGATCCTGACCGGCACCGAATCCAACCCCGTCGAGGGCCCATGCCCACCGCGTTGACCGAGCGCCTGGCGCGCGCATTCGAAGACAGGCGCCGCCTGTTCCGCCGCCGTGCGCAGGTCGCCGGCGCCGAGATCGAGGCCCACACAAATCCGGTGTCCGGCCCGTGCGACACTTCGCTGGTCACCGATGTGGCGCACCTGGGCCCGTCGGACACCGACCGCGCGGTGCTGATCGTAGCCGGCACCCACGGCGCGGAGGGTGTCGCCGGCTCGGCGATGCTGAGCGACTGGCTGGACAGCCTGCCCGACCAGCCTCTGCCGGCGCATATCCGCGTGACGTGCATCCACGGCATCAACCCCTATGGCCTGGCGTGGCTGCGGCGGGTGAACGAGGACAATGTCGACCTCAATCGCAACTTCATCGACCACCAAGACGCGCCCCGGAATGCCGCCTACGACCGCATTGCCGATGCCGTCGCGCCGCGCAACTGGCGCGGCTGGCGGCGGATCGGGGCGGAATGTCGCCTGCTCGCCAGCGCCGCGAGGCTGGGGGTTTCCGGCGTGAAGGACGCGATCACCGGCGGGCAGTACGCGCACGCTGACGGCCTGTTCTACGGCGGCACGGCGCCGACATGGTCGCGCCGGCTGGTCGAACGGCTGGTCGGCGACCTGACCGCCAAGACCGCGCGACTCGCGGTGATCGACCTCCACACCGGGCTCGGCCCTTACGGCTATGGCGAACTGATCTCGGCCGCGCCGGCGGGGTCGCCCGAACTGGCGCGCGCGCAGGCCTGGTATGGCGGCGAGGTGCGTTCCACCGCGGTCGGCGACAGCGCCTCGTCCAGGATCACCGGCGACATGCTGGACGGGATCGCGGCGGCGGCCGGCGACACACAGGTCACCGGCGTGGCGCTGGAGTTCGGCACGCGGAGGCTGTTTTCGGTGCTGAACGCGCTGCGCGCCGATGCCTGGCTTCACCTCAGCGGCGCGGCGGATGCCAACATGGACAGCCCCGCCGCGGCGGCGGTGAAGACGCGTATGCTGTGGGCATTCGCCCCCGACGACCCGCGCTGGCGGGCCGCCGCAAGCGCCCGCGCGCACTGGGCCATAGAGCGTGCCATCGCCGGCGTGCTGCACCGCAGCTAACCCATCCCATGGCCAGCACCGCAGATTTCCGGCTTGAGCGTGGGAAGGAAATGCCCTTATCCTCGCCGCGCTTTTGGGCCTGCGTTTCCGGGCATGGGGGTGCGCCAGGCCGGCAATACCTCCTCCTGTTGGGTCCGGGCACCTTACGCGCGGGGCGCTGCCAACGACCGGATGGACATCCGGCGATTACGTCAGGACGGTGGGGACAGTGACAGACCTGAGACTGAGGGGTGTGACCAAGGCTTTCGGTCAGGTTGAAGCCCTGCGCGGCATCGACCTGGACGTGGAGCCGGGCGAATTCTTTGCGATTCTGGGCCCCAGCGCGTCCGGCAAGACCACGACCTTGCGTTGCATTGCCGGCATCGAGACGCCGGATGCCGGCAGCATCGTGTTCGACGGTCGCGATGTGACCGATGTGCCGGTGCAGCTGCGCGGCATGGCGATGGTGTTCCAGACGTTCGCGCTCTACCCGCATATGTCCATCCGCGAGAACCTGGCCTATCCGCTGCGCGAGGCAGGGCTGGACCGCGCGGAGATCCGGCGTCGCGTTGGCGAGATCGCCGAGATGCTGCGGCTGACCCACACGCTGGAGCGCAAGCCCTCCACCGCCTCGGGCGGCGAGCAGCAGCGCGTTGCCATCGGGCGCGCCCTGATCCGCCGCCCCAGCCTGTTGCTGCTCGACGAGCCGCTGACCAACCTGGACGCCAAGCTGCGCCATGACACGCGCGCGGAATTCAAGCGACTGCATCGCGAGATCGGCGCGACCATGCTGTATGTGACGCCGGACCAACTGGAGGCAATGTCGATGGGCCAGCGCATCGGTGTGCTGCGCGACGGCATCATCGGCCAGGTCGGCACGCCGGCTGAGCTCTATCGCGCGCCGGACGACGACTTCGTCGCGACCATGGTCGGCGACCCGCCGATGAACATGATCCGCGGGCGCGTGAAGCCGGGCAACGGCCGTGCCGGCATCTCGCTGCCATTCATGGACCTGGACGACGGACCGTGGGCAGGCGCCCTCGGCGGCTTCGACGCCGGCACCGACGTTTGGTTCGGGGTACGTCCCCACGATTTGACACCGCGCGACGGCGACGCCGCCGGCCCCACGTTCGATGCGACGGTTCACCTGACCGAGCCGCTTGGCGACGTCACCGTGCTGGACCTGGAAGCCAACGGCGCCGTCGTGAAACTGGTCCTGCCGGAAGAGCAGGCGCTGGCCTATTCGGTCGGCACCGAGATGCGGGTCGAGATCGATCTGCAGCACACACACCTGTTTGCCAGCGAGACGGGAACTGCGATACGCTGATTTGGCTGGCTGCCCGACCCCGCATTACTGCGGCGTCGGCGTCCGTCTACTAATCATGCAGAGGGAGGAAACACCGAAATGAGAGCAGTACGCACCACATTCGGTTTGCTGGGGGCGGGGCTTGTTGCCGCGACTGCCCTGAGCACGCCGGCGATGGCGCAGGACGTGACGCTGATCATGGCGGCGCCGGACTGGCCGCCGACCCGCTTCCTGCAAGAATACGCCAACCAGAACTACGTGTCCCCGTCGGGGCGCGAGGTGGCGGTCGAGTTGGACTTCATTCCGTGGCCGACGTTCTACGAGCGGGTTGCCGCTTCGCTGACCGCGGGCGAAGAGAAGTACAACATGATCATCACCGACAGCCAGTGGCTCGGCGCGTTCATCGAGGGCGGCTACTACCGCGAGATGACCGACGAGATCCTGGCTGACGAGGAACTCGCCGCGCTGGTCGCCGACCTGCACCCGGCGCTGGTGTCCGCGTACTCCGTGTACCCGCACCTGACGACCGACCAGGTACGCGAGCATCCGTTCCCGCATCCGGACGCGCACTACTACGGCTTCCCGCAGTTCCCGGATACGTACGTCACCTTCTTCCGCACCGACCTGTTCTGCGACGAGGCAGAGGGCGCGGCGTTCGAGGAAGAATATGGCTATGCGCTGCCGTGCTCGTACGAGGACTGGCAGGACATCGACTGGGACGGCTTTGCCGACATCGGCGAGTTCTTCAGCCGCGCGGCCGGAGATACCCTGGGCGGCGAGACGCTGACCGAGGACTTCGCCGGCATCGGCTACCAGGCCGGTAAGGGCTATGACTTCTCGTCGATGGCCGTGAACGCCTTCATCTGGCAGTACGGCGGCAGCATCTGGGACGAGACCGACCAGCCGTGCGCGATGGCCGAAGGCGTCGTGAACTCCGATATCGCGGTCGAGGCGTTCGAGCACTATCTCGACCTGCTGCAGTACATGCCGTCGGCCGTCGAGACCGGCCAGATGGACATCTTCGTCCTGAACGACCTGTACGCGCAGGGCAAGGTTGCCGCGATCATCAACTGGGTCGGCCTGGTGCCGCCCGTGCTCGACCCCGCGTCCAGCGTGGTTGCCGACGTGACGGACTTCGGCCCGGCACCCGGCCTGCGCCAGGACGACGGCTCGATCCTGCGCTATGGCAACCAGGGCGGTCAGCCGTTCGTGGTCACCACCTGGAGCACCGAGCCGGAGATCGAGGAAGCGGTCAACTTCATCAAGTGGTGGCTGTCCGACGACGTGCAGTGGGCGTTCACCGCGAACGGCGGCCAGTCCGGCCGCGTCTCGATCATGAACCGCGAGGGCTACAACGACCTTGGCCCGTTCAACCGCGCGCATGTGGAGATGATGGAGTGGCAGCGTGACGTCTGGCACATTCCGGAGTTCTTCGAGCTTCTGACCTACCAGCAGGAGCAGTTCGACCGTGCGATCACCGGCCAGATCGGCGCCCAGGAAGCGCTGGACCTGGTTGCGGCACACCAGCAGGAGACGCTGGAAGAGGCAGGCCGGATCAATCCGGACGCGCCTGAGTGCTCGTGACGCATAGCTGCTCGTGAGTTAGCCTTGACCGGGCAGGTTCAGCGTATGACAACTGCGCTGGCCTGCCCGGCTCTCCCATCCACGAGCCGACTTCGCCCCCAGGGGCGCCAATACGACAATCCAACACCGAACCGCGACTGTAGCTTGCACATGCTGATTGCGCGTCCGCTCGGCCATGACGGCCAGCCCAAACAAACACCTTCCGCGATGGACCGCGGCCCGCTCGACGGCCGCGCCATGGGCGGCTGCCGTCCGCGCATCCGCGCCCAGGTCTGCCAGGCGATCTCCCTGACCGGGCGACAGTCATGAGCGACGTAGCGCAGACCGCACCCGGCGCCCGGCTGACGCCGGACCAGGCCGCGCGGGTCGAGCAATCGTGGGCGGCGCGCAACCGCGGCCCGCTGCTGGTGACCCCGGCGCTGGTGACGCTGTTCGTGATGAACATCTTCCCGCTGATGTGGTCGTTCGGCCTCAGCTTCTACGACTTCAGCGTCGCGCGGCAGAGCGACCTGCCGGAGTTCGTGTGGTTCGACAACTACGCCGACGTGCTGACCGATCCGGTAATCTGGGACAGCCTGCAGACCACCGCCATCATCGTGTTCGGCTCTGTCAGCCTGCAGATGATCCTCGGCTTCGGGCTCGCCATGCTGTTCCAGCCCAACTTCCCCGGCCGCCGGCTGATCCTGATGTTCGTGCTGGCGCCGATGATGCTGTCCTACGTGGCGGTCGGCGTGTTCTTCAAGCTGTTCTACAACCCGGACTTCGGCCTGATCAGCAAGCTGATCGAGGTGTTCCAGGGCGACGCGCCGAACATCCTGGGCGACCCGACGGGCGCCATCCTCGGCATCGTGCTGGCGGATGCGTGGATGTGGTCACCGTTCGTGATGCTGCTGGTGCTGGCCGGCCTGGTCAGCGTGCCGAAGTACCTCTACGAGGCGAGCCAGATCGACCGCGCCAGCCGCTGGCGCCGGTTCACCACGATCACGTTCCCCTACATTCGCAGCCTGCTGCTGCTGGCGCTGCTGTTCCGCACCATCGAGACGTTCAAGTTGTTCGACACCATCTACATCATCACCGAGGGCGGACCCGGCACGGCCACGAAGACCATCTCGCTGCAGCTCTACCGCTCCGGCTTCCAGGACTTCCGCACCGGTGAGTCCGCGGCGTTCGCCTACATCATCCTGTTCATCGTCATCGTGCTGACCAACCTCTATCTCTACATGGTCCGCCAGCGCGAGGCGGAGCAATAGCCATGGCCCGTCAACACAGAGAAATCGGTACCGCCGGCTGGGGCCGCACGGTTTTCGCCGGCTTCATCGCGCTGGTCTACTTCCTGCCTGTCCTGATCATCGTCCTGTATGCCTTCCAGGGCCGGAACGATATTCTCGACATCAGCGCGGAGAGCTTCGGCGCCTATGTGGAGTCGGTGTTCACCGACTGCTCCTCGGACGATGGCGAGTGCAAGTTCTCGTACACGACGCAGAACTTCAGCAGCGTGTTCGTGCAGCAGAACGTGGTCAGCCAGACCGAGACCGAGACCAGCTTCCCGCTCTATTTCGCGAACTCGATCGGTATCGCGGGCGCCTCGGTGCTGCTGGCGCTGATCATCGGCACCCTGGCGGCGTACGGCTTCTCCCGCTTCGCGCTGCCCGGCACCGACACCTATATGTTCATCATCCTGACCACGCGCATGCTGCCGCCGATCGTGGTGACGATCCCGATCGTCATCATGTTCCAGGTGACCGGCGTGGCGGGTGAGTACTACGGCATCATCCCGCTCTACACGGCCTTCAACCTGGCGTTCACGATCTGGATGATGAAGAGCTTCTTCGACGAATTGTCGCCGGATGTGGAGGATGCCGCCCGCATGGACGGCAGTTCCGAATTCCGGGTGTTCTTCAAGATCTGCCTGCCGCAGGTGAAGGCCGGCATGGCCGCGACCGTGGTGTTCAGCCTGATCCTGACCTGGAACGAGCTGTTCTTCGCGCTGATCCTGACCAGCAACGAGACCCGAACGATCCCGCCGGCGATGGTGCGCACATTGGGTGGCGAGGTCGGCGCCGACTTCGGCCTGCTGGCCGCCATCGTCACGCTGTTCCTGATCCCGATCCTGATCGTGACCTACCTGTTGCAGAGCCAGCTTCTGCGCGGTGTCACCTTCGGCACGATCAAGAAGTAGGGGTCGCGCCATGTCCGACATCAAGCTCACCAACCTGACCAAGCGGTTCGGCGACCTGGTCGCGGTCAACCAGGCCAATCTGGACATCGCGCCCGGCGAGGTGCTGTGCCTGCTGGGCCCCTCCGGCTGCGGCAAGACCACGACGCTGCGCATGATCGCCGGTCTGGAGCCGGCGACCGCGGGCGACGTCCATATCGCCGGCAAGCGGGTCAACGACCTGTCGCCGGCGGACCGCAACATCGCGATGGTGTTCCAGTTCTACGCCCTCTATCCCAGCCTGACGGTGGCGGAGAACCTGGCCTACCCGCTGTATGCCGAGGGTCTGGGCCACGAGGAGATCGAGACCCGGGTCAAGCGGGTCGCCCATGTGCTGCAGCTCGATAAGGTGCTGGACCGGATTCCCGGCCGCATCGCGGAAGGCGAAAAGCAGCGCGTGGCGGTCGGCCGCGCGGTGATCCGCGAGCCCACGTGCTTCCTGTTCGACGAGCCGCTGTCGCGCCTGGACATCGCGCTTCGCCAGACCATGCGCGGCCAGATCAAGGAGATCCTGAGCGGCCTGGACAAGGCGACCGTGATCGTGACCCACGACCAGATCGAGGCACTGACCATGGCCGACCGCATCGCCGTGATGCGCGACGGCTACATCGAGCAGGTGGCCACCCCGCATGGCATCTTCGCGGCACCCGCCAACCTGTTCGTGGCCGGCTTCATCGGCACGCCGCAGATGAACCTGATCCCCGCCACCATCACCGGCTATGCCGACGGCAACGCCACGTTCCGTATTCTGGACCAGGACCTGAAGGCCCCGGTCGACCCCGCCGTGTCCCGGCTGGCCCCGAACTCCGAGATCACCGTGGGCATTCGCCCCCGCGGCTTCGAGCAGGTCGACAACGCCAGCGAGGAGACCCTGAGCGCAGCCGTCGACATCATCGAGCCGATGGGCGCCGAGACCCTGATCCACGCGGTGGAGGGCGACACCGACATGCGCGTGGTGTTCGACCATCGGGTGCCGGTGACGCCGGGCCAGGCGATCCATGCAAGGGTGCGGTCCGGCCAACTGCACGTGTTCGATACCGACGGCCAACGGGTGTTCACGCTATGACCGACCACGTCCACACCCCGGCGCTCGCCGCCAACAGCCCGGCGCACTCGGTTCCGGTCAAGCGCGCGTCGGAGGTGCCGGCGACCCGCAGTTCCAAGATCGCCACCGTCATCCTGGTGCTGGCGATCATCTGCCTGCTGGTGCCGGCGCCGGAAGCCTGGTTCGTCGACGACAGCCCGCAGCAGGTATCCGAGCTGCTCGACCGCGCCGCCGGTCTGGCCGACGAGGACGAATACAACAAGCGTGACCTGAACAAGGTGGTCGACACGCTGGACGAGCTGGTCGCCCTGGTCGAGAACACCTCCATGACGCCCGAGATCGAGGCGGTGGTGGAGGACATGCGCGGCGCCAGTGCCGAGCTGAACGTCAAGATCGAGGAGATGCGCGGCCGCGACCGCATGGAGCCGCCATTGCCGGGCCTGGAGCGCCTGGGCGAGCTGGAGGGCCATTTCAGCGGCATCGAGGAAAGCAACGAGGCGCTGCTGGCGTTCGCCGACACCCGGCTCACCGTCACCGCCATTGTCGCGCTGCTGGCGATCCTGTTCCTGGTCTTCGCGCCGGCGTTCAATCGCGAATTGAACGAGATCCGCGTGTTCGGGGCCAAGCCCGGCACCATGAAGGTGGGCCATGCCCGCTCGCTGAGCCGCAGCATCATCCTGTTGTGCATGGCGGCACTGGTGATGATCTTCCAGCCCAACATCCCCATCCTCTACACGGTGGGCATGGGGCTGGTGGTGCTCGGTGGGCTGGCCTTCAACCTGGTGCCTTTGGCGCAGCCGGGACGACGTCTTTTCGGTGCGGTGAAGGCGGCGATCATCGTCGCCGTCATACTGGTGATCGTCATCCTGCTGGCGCTGGGGTCTTCGGAGCTCTACTCGTCCTACCTGAAGGGCAATCTGTGCGAGAGCGACCCGGACAGCGAGGTCTGCGTCGACGGCGCGTGACGCCATTCCCGGCGGCGGCAATTGACCGCCCCTCCGCGCCTTGCCCTGTGGGCAGCGGAACCTTAGTGTTCGGGTAGCAAAGCAAGCTGCAATCAGCGCTGGGGGAAGCGCCCCGCCGCGGGAAAGAGTGACCGCGCGAAAGAGTGACCGCGCGAGTCCCGATACGTCGGCGAACACCGCTTCCCCGCACGTGGACATGGTGCCGCTTGCGCGGAATCGGCGCCAGCCCTCTCCCCCACCCGGCCACCCAGCAGGATACTCTCGTTGGGGGACCGGGCGGGAGAGAGGGCCGGAGCCGGTTAAATGATAACGCTCTAGGGAGTCCGAAATGCCACAGACACTGTTCACGAACGTTCAGGTGCTGGACGGTAGCGGCAGCGAGCCGTTTCCGGGACAGGTCCTGGTGCAGGGCAACCGGATCAAGGCGGTCGCGCCGGCTTCGGAGACCGTTGCCCACGACAACGCCGAAGTGATTGACGGCGGTGGCGCGACGCTGATGCCGGGGCTGGTCGAGTCCCATGCGCACCCGAGCTTCGCCAACACCTCTGACCTGCACTCGCTGGGCGACATCCCACCCGAGGAGCACACGCTGGTCACGATCCGCCACGTCAAGCTGCTGCTCGACCATGGCTTCACCAGCATCAACAGCGCGGCGGCGGCCAAGCCGCGCATGGACATCGTGGCGCGCAATGCCATCAACGCCGGCGAGTTCCCCGGGCCGCGCATGCTGGCCGCCTCGCCCGAACTGACCGTCACATCGGGCCTGGGCGACGTGCGCCTGAGCCACCTGCACCGCGAGACCTTTGCCATCGTCTGCGACGGGCCGACCGAGTTTCGCCGCGTGGCGCGCGAGATGTGCCGCGAGGGCGTGGACACGCTGAAGATCAACCCGTCGGGCGACGAGTTGGTGCCCTACGCCAAGGCGCAGCAGACCGTGATGATGGAGGACGAGATCCAGGCGGTTTGCGAAGTGGGCTTGGCCCACGGCAAGCGCATCGCCACCCACGCGCGCAGTGCCAAGTCGGTGAAGCTGAGCCTGAAGCACGGCTGCGAGGTGATCTACCACGCCACCTTCGCCGACGAAGAGGCGCTGGACATGCTGGAAGAGGCGAAGGACCGCGTGTTCGTGTCGCCCACCATCGGCGTCACCTACACCACGCTCTACGAGGCCGGCGACTGGGGCATCACCCCCGACATCGGCGAGCAGTTGGGTCTGAAGCGCGAACTGGAGCACGCCATCCCCGTGGTCGCGTCGCTGCGCAAGCGCGGTGTGCGCGTGCTGCCGGGCGGCGACTACGGCTTCGCCTGGAACCCGGTGGGCGCCAACGCGCGCGACCTGGAGCACTTCGTCGAGCTGTTCGGCTACACGCCGCTGGAAGCGATCCAGTCCGCCACCAAGATGGGCGGCGAGATCATGATGATGGGCGATGAGCTCGGCACCATCACCGAAGGCTACTTGGCCGATATCCTGCTGGTCGACGGCGACCCGTCGAAGGACGTGTCGCTGCTGCAGGACCGCAATCGCCTGCTGGCCATCATGAAGGACGGCGCGTTCCACAAGGCGCCGCCGGCTTCCATGGCCGCGGCACAGATCGCCGCCGAATAGCGGCAGCGACATAGCGCAGCGGAGAAGCTGATGGCGCACGACCTTCTGTTTGGCATTCAGGAGGCCGGCGTCATGCACACCGACGCCGACCCCGTGCCTGACCTGGAGACCAGGTTCAGCATGGTCAAGGACGCCGGCGTCTACGACTACTACGACAAGACGCCGCCGTCCGACCAGGTGAACGCCTACCAGCGCTGCGCGGAACGGTACGACCTGCCTGTGCTGGCCGGCGGCTGGTACTACACGCTTGGCAAGGACGAGGACATGCTTGCGCAGAACCTGCGCATCGGCGCCGCCCTGGGCAGCAGGGTCCACAACACCCAGATCAAGATGGACCATGCCGATGGCCATCTGGTCACCGACCAGGAAGTGGCCGACGCCTATCTGCGGGCATACGACATCGGCGCCAAGGTGAACTGCCTGTCGACCTTCGAGGTCCACGTCAATATGTGGTCGGAGGACTTCCGGCGCGTGGCCAAGGTTGCCGACATGGTTGCTGAACGGGGCATTCCATTCCACATGACGCTGGACCACTCCCACGTCATCTTCAAGATCGACAATCCGCGCGAGCAGAAGGTGTTTGGCATCGACGAGGCGGTGGAGGACGGATCGTTGATCCTGGATCCGTTCACCTCGGGCAATGTGTGCGACATCTGGATCGAGCGCGGCTTCGTCGCCCACTGCCACGCGCGCGCCGCCGCGCCCAACAACCCGCGCAACGTCAGGGCGTCCCACCCCGACCTCGACTCGCTGCCCTCGTCGCTGCACCCGCAGGACACCACGGGCCGCGGCATCCAGTACCCGTTCATCGAGCCAGGGCCCGGCGAATGGCACGCCGAATGGGACGAGGACAAGCTGGAGCCCTGGAAGGAAGTGATGCGCCACCTGTTCGCCGACCGGGCCGCCAGGCAGACACCGACCTTCGACACCGTGACCACGGAGTTCATCCCGTTCCCCGACTATGGCGGCGGCGCCGGCTACTCCATCTTCGAGCACTCGGTGGCCTGCGCCCGCTGGTTGCGGGAGGCGTGGCAAGCTGCATCCGCAGGTACCGAAGCGGCGCAAGCCTGAATCGGTGACCCGCCGGACTGACCTGTCGTCATCGCCGTATGACGCCCCACCCTCGCTCTTTGCCACGCAGGGTTGCAACTCTAGACCAATGGGGGTACCATTAACTGTTCAGGGTCGCGCCGACCAAAATGTAATATTCATTGGGATATTTGGCCCATGAACTGGCGCTCCAACCGCACTATCCTGTAGATAGCTGACTCATGGCTAGTCGTACTCGACTCAATGGTGTCGGTTGGGAGGCCGTGGCTGGTTCCCCCATCGTCTGCACGCAGCCAGGGCCTCCCTTTTTTACCTTCCTTTCGATGCGGCGATGATCTCTGAAACGCGTACGATCATGTTCTCCAACGACACGTTGGATAACGCACTGCGGGACTTCTTCCAGACCATGGGGAGCCCCTGGCCGAACGGCTATATCCAGTTCACCAGAATGGCGCCCAATGGCGTGCCCCTGGTGACAAAGTTCGACCCGACCACATCGCAAACCCACGAGTTGCAGGTTTCGGCCGAGGAGCTGGGCGTGGCGCTGGTAAGCTATTGCATTGCCCATCAAATTCCGCTGCCGCAACGCGGCACGAAATCGATCGGCGTGCGGGGGGACAATGTGGCGTTGACTATCGAAATGAACGTGACGAACCACGTCTTCGCTTCGCCGCTGGCGATGGAAAGACCCGACGCCTGATGCGGCCGCCCAATGCCGGCAGCCCGCGCGGATCAGGTCGTGTCGGTGTCGTCGCGTTGGGGTGATTTGGTGCGGGTGGGGAGACTCGAACTCCCACTTCCGTAAGGAAACCAGATTTTGAGTCTGGCGCGTCTACCGATTCCGCCACACCCGCACAAGCCGGACTCACTAGATCAGGATCGGCTTGCGCCGAATCTGCGCCAGCCCTCTCCCCCACCCGGCCGCCCACGAAAGTATCCTGCGGGGTGGCCGGGTGGGGGAGAGGGCCGGTGCCGACTTACGTGATCATGCTCTAAGCCCGCATTCGCTGTCGTCTTAGCTGATAGACACCTGAGACACAATCAAGGTCGATCAAGGCCAGAGCGGCAAACCTATTGATCCGCGGTCTCGCCGTCGTCATCGGCTGCCGCCTCCGCGGCCTCCTCCTCTGCCGCCCGCTCCTGCTCGATCCCCTGCTCACGATAGTAGACCTGGGTGAATTCCTGCAGCAGCTCGTTGTCGGTCAGCAGGATCGCCATCACCTCACGCAGGGCATTCTGACGTTTCACGATCTCGGCCAGCGCAGAGGGGTCCTGCTGCGCGGCGATGCGCACCTGGCCGGCCGAATACTGGCGCGCCCGGTCGTCCAGCTGCGCCCAGTAGAACAGCGCCAGCTCCACACGGCGGCGCACCATGCCGGCATGCTGCGGCGCCGTCACGATTGCCATCATCAGCTGCGCGTTGATATCTGCCTCGGCCCCGTCCCTCAGCGCCATCGCCTCGGCCATCCGCAGCCAGGCGAACGGCATGGTGGGCGACCCTTCGACCGCGGACCGGGACGCCGATATCGAGTCCGAGACGACATCGGTTTCGGCGGCCTCTTCCGGGTACAGGGCGGCCAGGATCAAGCGCAGTTCGCCAATTTCGGCCCAGACCGCCGGGCTGTCGGTCCAATCCAGCGCCTCCCGGCGGGCCAGGATCGCGTCATAGAGTGCCCCGGCCGTAACCGGCTCGCCGGTCCTGAGCTCCCGGATCGTGTCCCGGTGCGACGTCATGTAGTGCCCGGCAAAGACGCCGGGCACCGCGAACCAGATCAGCACGATTGCAAATGCCGCGGCGCCGAACGATGCCAGGATCGCCCGGTCGCGACGGCGGTCGTTCGGCTCAGTCGGCGTAGTATTTTTTGTAGCTGCTGTAATAGTAGTACCCGGAGTCGGCGTAGCCGTAGTGCGCCATCTTGCGCACATCGACCTGTGTCAGAAGGACCCCGGCCAAGTCCGCGCCGGAATCGTACGCCTGGCGGACGCCGACCGCAGTGGTCTCGCGGCGGGTCTTTTCCCAACGGGCCAGGAAAATTGTCTTGTCGCAACGCCGCAACAGCAGCAACGCGTCGGACACCGCCATCAGCGGCGGCGTGTCGAGCACGACGAAATCGAAATTGGCGCCAAGTTCCTGCAGCAGCTTGTTCATGGCGTTCGACTGCAGCAGCTCGGGCGGGTTCGGCATCTTGCTGCCTGCGGTGATGTAGTGGAGATCGCTCCGCGGATCGATTTCCATCACCTCTTCCAGCGGCTTGTTGCCCACCAGATAGTCGCTGAGGCCGGCCTTGTTGTCGGTGTCGAGCTCACGGTGCACCGATGGCTTGCGCAGGTCGCAGTCCAGGATCACCACCTTCTGGCCGGCCTGGGCCGCCATCATCGCCAACGACAGCGCCACCGAGGTCTTACCCTCGTTTGGCACGCACGAGGTCACCGCCACGGTGCGCACCGGCCGGTCGCCCGCGGTCAGCAGCAGCGATGTTCGCAAACTTCGTATCGACTCACCGAACGCGGAGTTTGGTTTCGAGAGCACCAGTTCGTGCGGCTTCTCGCTGCCCTTGATCGTCGGCACCAGGCCCAATGACGGCGCACCGGTCACCTGTTCGATTTGGGTGATGCTACGGAAACCGGAATCCAGGAACTCCGCCAGCAGGGCGAATGCGATACCGACCACCGCCGCGCCGGCGAACGCGGCGATCAGGAACAGCGTGGTGTTCGGGTACGAGGCCTTGTCGGCCTGCACGGCGCGCGACAGGATCGAGGCATCGGCGTCGCGCTGCTCCTCGCTGACCACGTTGACCTCGTCGAAGCGGGTCAGCAGCGTCTCGTAGAAACTGCGCGCGCTTTCCACCTGCGACTGCAACTGCCGCAGCTCGACCTGGGATTGGGTCTGCCCCTCAAGCTGGGCTTCCAGATCGGCCACCTGGACCTGCAGCCGTTCGGCACGGTCGTTGGCCAGGCTCAGATTGTTTTCCATCCGCAGCGCAATGCGCCGGATCTCGGCCCCGATCGCGCCCTGGATGTTGCCAAGCTGCGCGCGCGCCGCCTGCAGGTCGGGGTGTCCGGCGGCAAGGGTCGTCGACAATTCGCCGACCAGCGCCTGCGCCGTCGCCTCTTGCGAGCGGAGCGCCGTGATCAGGCCGCTGCCCTGCACCTCCGGGATCGCATCGAGATTGCCGGCCTGGAGCTGATTGTACTGCGACTGCAGGCTCTGCTGTTCCTGTTGCGCGAACAGCAACTCCTGGCGCAGGGTCGTCAGGTCCCGGGTCAGCAGTGTGGCGTTCTCGACCTCGACGATGTTGTTGTCGACGATGTAGGCCGCGAGTTCGTCCTCGGCGTCGCGCAACCGTTGCTCGGCCTCCGCGATCTTGGTTTCCAGCAGTTCGACCGCCGCATTCGCCTCGGACTCGCGCGATTCCACCTGGCCCGAGATGTAGATGTCCGCGACCGTATTGGCGGCAAGCGCCGCAAACGCGCGGTCTGACGACGCGTAGGTCACCGCGATCGTGCGCGACCGGTCGGACGGCAGCACCGTCAGCCCCATCATGAAATTGTTGATGGTCAGCTTGAGGATTTCGTCTTCGGTCAGCAATGCGAGCTGACCTTCGTTCAGGCCCTCTTCTCCTAGATTGGTCGCCAGCGCGTCCTCGCCGAAGGTGTCGGCGTTGTCGGTCGATGCCTCGGCGCCATCGAACAGCCCGGTAATGCCGGAGATGATCGAGTCCAGAACAGAGGGCTCCGGCGGCTTCAGGGTCGGATTGAACCGATCGTCGTTCAGCAGGTCGAGCCGCGCCACGACCAGTTCGGCCATCTGCCGAGAGCGCAGCTTTTCGGCCTCGGTCTCGCGGGCCTCGTTGTCCTGGTTCAACGTCGCGAACACGTCGGTCTGGCCGATGACCGAGCCCCTGTTGGCCTGCACCGCCAGGGTCACGGTCGATTCGTAGATCGGCGTCATCTGCCGGATGAAGAAGTAGGCGATGCCCGTGAGCAGGATGATGATCGCCAGCACGAACCACTTGCGCCGACGCAACGCCGCGAACACGCGGCGCATGCTGAACGTGTCTTCCTCGGGCGGCTGGAACGACGACCCATAGCCCGGATCGGGGACAGGAAGCTGTTCCTGATGGGGAACCGGCAAACGTGTGACAGTCGTCAAGCTCATGTCGTGCTCTTGAGGTTGCGCTCGGCCCCGCCCAACGGCGACCCCGAAGCCCCGGTCAAAACCCATGCCGCAGCCACACACTGCGGCGCGGCATGCAAGGACATCTTGAACCCGCCACTCTGTGCAGATTTGGGCTCAATCGACATAACGCTAGCCGCCATGTCTATTCAATTGTTTAAATTGTGGCCGGAATGCTGCCGAACATTTCAATTCCGGGGGTCAGTTCCTGCAACCGTTGCCAGTGCCACCGGCGGAACGGACCACCGTCCCGCCAGCCTGAACATACTAGAACAATCGGCGCTGAACCTCCACCGTATCGCCGGGCAACACGATGGTCTCTGCATTCACTTCCAGGTTCTGGCCGCCCCGGTAGATCAGGAATTCGGCCGTATCGGCGCGCCGGGTGAACCCGCCGGCAATGGCGACCGCCTGCCGGACGGTCACGCCGCGAGAATAAGGATACTCGCCGGGTTCGTTGACCTGCCCCAGGATATAGAACGGGCGGGAATTCAGGATCTCGACGCTGACACGCGGCTCGACCAGATAGGCGCCGTCATAGGCGTCGCGCACCATCTGCGTCACCTGGTCGACATCCACATTGGTCACCGCCAGCCGGCCCACCAGCGGCATCGTGATGCTGCCCTGCGGATCGACGACGTAGTTCCCGGAGAGGTCGGGGTGCCCGAAAATGATGACGTTCAGTTCGTCACCGGGCCCGACCGCGTAGATATTGTCCGGCAGCGGCGTCACGGTGCCATCGCCGGTGCCGTCAGGCGGATTGTCGGTTGCGATGTCGTCGGACTCACAGCCTGCCAGTGCCAGCGGCACGAGCAACAGCAGGAGCCAACCGATCCGGCGCACCAGCGCCGGCCCGTATGCGATGCACGAAGTCTCGGTCATAGCCAACATCACATTCTCAGCAGCAAGGAGAGGAGAAAGTTGTTCTCCGAGAAGGACTGCGCGCCATCCGTGGAGTCCCGGTTCGTATACGTGTACTGCGCGCCGGCCACAACATACTCACCGATGTAGTAGTCACCGCCCAGGCCGACCCGGATCGTGTCGTCGGCCCGATTGTTGCCCTCGAAGTCCTCGCGAAGGTACTCGGTGAAGGCACTGCCAATGATGTTGTACGCGAACTCGTGGTCGACCGACAGGCCGACGGCGGTGTTCACCTTACCGGCGGAATTGGCGAGCGTCGTGCCGTCGAACTCGCGCTCGGCGGTCAAGGCGATGGTGGTCAGCTCGTCGATGTTCCACAGGGCGTCACCGGTGAAGATGAAGCCGTTGGTCGCATCGAAGGCCGGGTCGTCGAACTCGACATACTCGTAACCCACGGCACCGCGCACGGCCCACACGTCGTCCGGCGTCCAATCCAGACCGACCAGAACGCCGATCTCCTGCCGGTCGCGATTGAAGCCGAGGTCGTCCGGGTTGTTGTCGTAGACCTCCCAACGGGCATCCGGCTCGACGAACAGGCGCAGATCCTCGGCAACGTCGGTCGAGACGTTGAGGTAGGCGCGGTGTTCCGTGCGGTCGCGGTCGTCGTTGTTGAGCACGCCGCCCGGCCCATTCACGTTGTCGTAGTCCCAGAAGACGATCTCGTAGCCGGGCTCGACCTGGACGATGCCGGCGTCGTAAGAGATCGACCCACCGGCGCTGAAGCGCTGATATTCGGTGATATCGAATGCGGAGCCGGGATCGTCGGGATCGCCGCGATCCTCGTGCCCCATGACCCAACGCGTGTTGGCATTGAAGGCGATGTCGTCGGTGACATCGATGCGGCCATCGGCGCCCAACAGGAAGTCCAGATAGTCTTCCGAACTGAAGCTGAAGTACTTGCCGTATTCCAGACCGGCCTCGAAGTTCAGGGCGTGATTGTCCCAATCCGAATTGAAGCGGATCAGCGGCGTGGTGCGGAAGATGAAGTCCGACTGCGAATCTTGCGCCCTGAAGACGTTGTCGGTGAACTCCAACGAAAACTCTACCGACGGATAGACGATGAAGCTGCCGATCGAGGATTCGCCACCGTTCGGAGGCGATCCGCTGCTGTCGAACAACTGCCCCGCCTCCCAGAACAACAGATCCAGCGGCAGACCGAGCGGGTCGTATTCCGGCCGCAGACGGGACGCCACCGCCTCTGTGCGGGCGTCCGCAAAACTCTCGGCGGTCACGCACACCTGCATGCTGACCCCGGCCGCAACCGCAAGAACAACCGTTCCATGCCGCCGTGTTGCCGAAACCCCTGGCACCCGGCCATTCTTCATCGCTGATCACTCCTGTTATGAGGCTCAGACGGCACGTGGGGCACCGGCAATTGGCCTGTCAGCGTTGACCCGCACCAATCTTGGCGTCTGTCAACACGCGATCCTCTTGATTCGGCAAAGTTAACAAAAATTATGAATCTTCTGCAAATATCTCTTTGGTTTGGCTCACTTATCTGCCGCATGGTCGTTATCATGCAACAGTCCGGGTGGCGCCCGGCGCGGATCTGACACACACGGCTGTGACACAACAGCACGGCCCGGCGCCCGCACACGACATCTCGGCACGTGGCGCGACCACATGCGCGGCGCATCGATGCATTGCTCCGGCGGCCTGCCGAAAGATTACGAACCCAGCCAAACGAACCCCCAAACCGGTGCTGGCGCCCCGCCGCCAGCACTTCGCGTCACCGAACGTAAATGTGCACCTCATTGGTGAATGCCGCCGAGCTGGACGCCTCGGTCAGCGCCACCCGTTGCGGCGGAATGCCGAACTGGGTGAGCCGAAGCCGCACGTTCTCGGCGTTTTGGCGTGCGCTGGAAGCGGACAATGCCTGTTGGGCCGGAAGCCCTTGAGCGGGCGCAACCGCCACCAGCTCGAACTGCGCGTTCGGACGGACGTCAATCACGTTGCTGGCCGCTGTATAAAGCGCCTGATCGTAGTCGACGTTGTTGGCATCGAACCGGATGATCATCAGCGGCCGATTCGCGGCGACGCCGACTGGCGGTGCGCTGCCGATCGGGCCTGCATTGTAGGCCGCGTTCGCCAGGCTGCGCCCGAACCATTCCCCGTTCAGGATGCCAAGCGACAGCACCCGCAGATTGTCGCGCTCTCGACTGAGATAGGACGTCTGCCGGCCCAGATCCTCGGTCAGTTCGGTCAGCAGGCGGTCGATCAGCACGACGGTCTGGTTGGTCTCGTCCTCCAGCACCGCCAGCTGCACATGGTCGGCATCGACCGCACCGGTCAGCCCGTACGTCGCCCGGGCGGTCGCCAACAGATAGGCCGCCCCGGCCGATGTGTTGGCCACTTCGGTCGCCAACAGATTGAGGCTGGAAAGCTCCTGGTCGAACTGGTCCAGGTTCTGCTGCGCTTCGTTCCAACGCGCCACCAGTTCCGGATTACCTGGGGTCGTGCCGGTCTGCAGCCGCGCGCCGATCTCGGCCACGCGCGTATGATATTGCGCGGCGTTGCGCATGTTGCTGACGCGCAATTGCTGCAGCGCGCCGTTCTCGGCGCCCACCTGATCCTGAATGAGTTCGAGTTGGGTGCGCATATCGTCAATGCGCTCACCGACCACGGTGCCGGTCGACGCCCCCGGCGTCACCCCGCCCGGCACGAAGCTGCCGGTGCCAAGCACCAGCCCGCCAGTGTCGGCCCCGCTGGGCGCCTCACCGGTCAAGGACGGCAGCAGCGCATCGCCGCAGCCGGACACCAGCACGCACAAAGCCGCACCCACGAGAGCGCCATAGCTTCGACGCACCCTCGTGACCGCCCCGGCCCCGACTGCCAAGGAAGCGTGCTTTGCGCTCAATCGATCACCATACTGAACAGTCCGCCCCATGAACTGCGGCAAGACCCAGGCGGCAGGTAAGGTCTGCGACACGAATCATCCCGCATTGGCGGCAAAATAGCCAAGCCAAACCGCTGGTACAAGCACGCAATTGTCCGCGACGCCGTGGGCCCGCCCGAGCCGGAATTCGGGTTTGCGGGTCGCGGCGTCCGACAGTGCCGTAACCCGCGCGCGATCGCGTGTCGTCTGGGTGCCGGCGCGGCGCAATGCCGCCCAGGCATTGGGCCAGGCATTGGCCCAGGCATGGGTTGGCGATTGACGCTTGCCTGCCCATATGGGTTCGCGTATGGTCCCGCCCCTCGCCGGCCCGGCGTTGTTGGGCGGCGATCGGTTTGCCATGACCGCAGGTGTGCGTACGGCTCTGCTGCACGACACTGCGGGGGTCCGGCAACCGGCTTAGCGCCCGTAGCTCAATTGGATAGAGTGTCTGACTACGGATCAGAAGGTTGGGGGTTCGAGTCCTCCCGGGCGCGCCATTCCTTCATGAATGGCGGCCCTTCATCCAAAAAGTAGTTCGAACTTGGTTCGAACGGGCGCGCCATTCCTGCATGAATCGCGGCCCTTCATCCAAAAGGTAGTTCGAACGTCGTTCGAACGGGCGCGCCATTCCTGCATGAATCGCGGCCCCTCATCCAAGAAGTGAGTTCGAACGGGCGCGCCCGTTACTCCTCGAATTTGCTCGGTCCGCTCAGCGTCTTGCGCCGTGCGTTTAGGCGTGCGTGCGGCGATCCGAATGCTTATGTATGCGCGCACGCGACAACTCTGAGCGAGCCGATGCGGCGCGCGGCAAGGCGGAAAGGGTCAGATGGGCGCCATCTCAATGCACGCCATTCGGGAGAAGCTGCACCCGCTGCATCGTCTGCGAAAGACGCACCTGTTCCGCTACGTTTCCAAGCACGTCCGCACCGCCATTCCGGTCAATTTCCCTGATATCGCCCACCCGGTCTATGTGGACCTGATGCGCAACCTGTCCTGGGTGCTGTCCCGCGGCAAGGCGATCGAGGTGGCGGAGCGAACCAACTTCGAGCGCATCGTGCGCGCCTTCGATATCGCGACGTTCTGGGACGTGGGCGCCAATGTCGGACTCTATGCCTTTATCTTCAAGTCGTTGCGGGCAGACGGCGACGTCGTCATGTTCGAGCCTGACCCGGTCAACGCCGATCTGATCGACCGCACCACCTCGCGGCACAAGCTCGACCGCGCCGCCCTTGTCCGCAAGGCGGTGGCCAGCCGGCCTGGTACCAGCAAGTTCCACCTGGACAACATTACCGGCGCGACCGGCTCGCTGGTCGCCGGCGAGGACGGCCAGGTCTTTGTCGAGCGCCATTTCGGCGAGGCCAGCCCGCACCTGACCGTCGACGTGACGACGCTGGACCGCGAGGCCGAGACCCGCCAGACGCCGGACCTGATCAAGATTGACGTCGAAGGCGCGGAGTTCGACGTGATCTGCGGCGCCGAGACGCTGCTCGATGAGCGGGCCCCTCTGCTGATGCTGGAGGTGACCCCCGGCCGGCCCGAGGTATTGGACACCCTGCGCAACAAGAATTATGCGATCTTCGACATGATCGATTTCCAGCCCGTGCCTGGGCCGCCGGTCCATAACCATCTGGCGGTGCCTGATACGCCCCGTCATCGGGCCTTGTTCGAGGCCATGACGGACGCCTGACCGGCGCATTTCCGCATGTTGATGCGCCGATAGCCCTCCCTGCTCGTCCGCTTCTCGCGCGACAGTTCTTGCCCGATCCGCCGAAAAACAGCACCCTGGACCGCAAAAGATGCGTTTGGGGAGGGCGCGATGAGCGATTCCGCATTGGGCAAGCGCGACAGGCGTGGCGACTGGCGGCCGCCCTATCTGGTCGACCTGCCGGTGATCTTCGCCTGGCCCCCGAAGCTCTGGCCCGCCTTGAAATGGACGTTCGGCTTCCCCGGCTATCTGTGGCCCTGGAACGCGGTCTACCTCAGCGTCGCCGCGATCAGCTGGTTCTGGCTGACCCCGGCACTGGCCGAGATGAAGTCGCTGGAGCTGTGGTGGATCGCCATCGTCTGGGGCCGCAACATGGCGTTCACCGTCGTCCTGTTCGGCGGCCTGCATGCCTGGCTGTTCATCTTCAAGCGCCAGGGCATCGACTTCAAATACTCAACCAAGCCGCTGGCGAGGAACAACGACACCTTCACGTTCCGCAACCAGACCTACGACAATATCTTCTGGTCGCTGGCCGGCGCGGTCACGGTGTGGACCGTCTACGAGGTGCTGACGTTGTGGGCCTATGCCAACGACTGGCTGCCCTACATCGACTGGGAGACCAGCCCGGTCTGGTTCGTTCTGTTCCTGATGCTGATCCCGGCCTATCGCGAGATGCACTTCTATGTCATCCACCGCATCCTGCACTGGAAGCCGCTCTACGACCGCTTCCACGAACTGCACCACCGCAACGTGATCGTCGGCCCCTGGGCCGGGCTGTCGCAGCACCCGGTGGAGTCGATCCTCTACTTCTCCTGCGTCCTGCTGCATTGGGTGGTGCCGTCGCACCCGATCCACGCCATGTTCACGCTGCACCAGGCCGCCCTGACGCCGGCCGTCGGCCACCTCGGCTTCGACCGCATCGTCGTGCGCGGCGGCCGCGAGGTGCCGGTGAACAACTACTTCCACTACCTCCACCACAAATATTTCGAGTGCAACTACTCCGGCGACGGCATGCCGCTGCTCGACAAGGTGTTCGGCACCTACCACAACGGGTCGGACGAGGATCAGGCGAAGATGGAGGCCCGCTTCGCCGCCGCCGGCAAGTGATGGCCGTTCGCCACCTGTGACCGCGTTCGCGGCACGGCTGATTAATTCGCAGGCAGCGCACAGAATTTAAGCGACGCCACACGCGCAGTGCTTGTCAGAATGGCAGGCTCGCGCGCGGTTGGCGCCAGCCCGCCACCCATGGCATGCCCCTTGCTCATACCCCCTCCGGAGCCGCGTGCCCAACGCGGTCAATCCACGCAAATCCAGGCAATGGAGGGGAAATATGGGGAAAACCGCGAAGGCATCATGGCTCGCGACGCTGGCGTCGGCATCGGCGCTGGCATTCAGCGGCGTCGCTGGCGCGCAGGAAGTCGAGCCGATCAAGGTCGGCATCCTGCACTCGCTGTCCGGCACCATGGCCATCAGTGAGACGACCCTGAAAGACGTCATGCTGATGCTGATCGAGGAGCAGAATGCCGCCGGCGGGCTGCTCGGCCGTCCGCTGGAAGCGGTGGTCGTCGACCCTGCGTCCGACTGGCCGCTGTTCGCCGAGAAGGCACGCGAGCTGATCGAGCAGGAAGAGGTGTCGGTGGTGTTCGGCTGCTGGACCTCGGTCTCGCGCAAGTCCGTGCTGCCGGTGTTCGAGGAGCTGAATGGCCTGCTCTTCTACCCGGTGCAGTACGAGGGCGAGGAAAGCTCGCGCAACGTGTTCTACACCGGCGCCGCGCCGAACCAGCAGGCGATCCCGGCGGTCGAGTACCTGATGAGCGAGGACGGCGGTGGCGCCGAGCGTTGGGTGCTGCTGGGCACCGACTACGTGTACCCGCGCACCACCAACAAGATCCTGCGCGCCTTCCTGAACGCCAACGGCGTGTCCGACGACGACATCATGGAAGAGTACACCCCGTTCGGCCATTCCGACTGGCAGACCATCGTCTCGGCGGTGCAGGACTTCGCCAGCCAGGGCAAGGCAACCGCGGTGGTCTCCACCATCAACGGTGACGCCAACGTGCCGTTCTACAAGGAGCTGGCCAACCAGGGCATCGATGCCGCCGACATCCCGGTGGTGGCGTTCTCGGTCGGCGAGGAAGAGCTGGCCGGCCTCGACACCGAGCCGCTGGTCGGTCACCTGGCCGCGTGGAACTACTTCATGTCGGTCGAGTCCGATGAGAACGACGCCTTCATCGGCGCCTGGCACGAGTTCATCGGCAGCGAGGAACGCGTGACCAACGACCCGATGGAAGCCCACTACATCGGCTTCAAGATGTGGGTGCAGGCGGTCGAGCAGGCCGGCACCACCGACGTCGATGCCGTGCGCCAGGCGATGTACGGCCAGACCGTGCCGAACCTGACCGGCGGCGTGGCGGTGATGAACGTCAACCACCACCTGTCCAAGCCGGTCCTGATCGGCGAAATCCTGGACGATGGCCAGTTCGACGTGGTGTGGGAGACCGATGACGTCGTGGTGGGCGACGCGTGGTCCGACTTCATCCCGGAGAGTGCTGTGCTGACGGCCGATTGGACCTATCCGTGGGTCTGCGGCGGCTGCGAAGAGCCTCGGTTCTAGCCGACGCTTCTCGGCAGCACGCCGACGCAGCGGCGGGCAGGTACCGCACGGCCCGCCACACGACTGCACGGCGGGGCATCGCAGTTAGCGGTGCCTCGCCGACCAACCCACCCAGATGCACCGTTCTCTAGTGGATACAACTAACGTGAGCGCGACGATCGCCGCCGGTTCGCACCTACGGGCGCCCTGCCCGCCCGCCATCGCGGGAATGGCCCGGCACCTGGCCGCCGCCACGACCCTGGCCTTGCTGGCCCTCATCCTCCCCTTGATGCCCGCCTTGGCGCAGGAAGACGACAGCGCGTTTCGTGAGCTGCTGCCGGCGCTGGCTCAGGGCAGCTATTCCGACAAGGGCGACGCCGTCGCCACGCTCGCCGCCACCGGCGACCCCCGGGTGATCCCGGTGCTGGAAGCCATGGGCGACCGCAATCTCTACACCCAGGGCGAGGACGGCCCGGTGGTGATCGGCGAGGATGCCGGCGACGACCAGATCCTGATCCGCGATCCGCTGACGCTGGAGGAACTGGGCACGGTGCCCGAGGACGATCTGGAGCCGGTCAAGACCAACAACGGGCTGAGGCGCGCGATCCGCGAGGCGCTCGGCGCGATGTCGCTGATGGGGCCCGATCCGGCGCTCAGGCTGGCGGCCGCCAACGACGTGTTCGGCGCCCAGGACCCGGATGCGCTGGATGCGGTCGAGGCCGCCCTGGCGCAGGAAGAGGACCCGACCGTCCACGACGCGCTGAGCCGGGCGCGCGCGGCGATCATGCTGGTGTCCGACGAGCCCGCCGACCGCCTGGAAGCGGTCGCCGCGCTGTCCGCCTTTCCCGACCAGGAGGTGCGCTCGCTGCTGACCGGCCTGTTGCGCCAGAACGACGACGGCAGCTTCCGCGAGCCCGAAGAGAGTGTGCGCACCGCCGCCGCGGACGCGCTGTCGGACATCGAATCCTCGCTGGAAATGTGGGGGCTGGTCGGCAGCCTGGTCGAGGGGTTGTCGCTCGGCTCCATCCTGCTTCTGGCCGCCATCGGCCTTGCCATCACCTTCGGCGTCATGGGCGTGATCAACATGGCCCATGGCGAGATGATCATGCTCGGCGCCTATACCACCTTCATCGTTCAGGAGGTGTTTCGCGGCGTCGCACCCGAGTGGTTCGACTGGTCGCTGGCGGTGGCCATTCCGTGCGCGTTCCTGGTTGCCGGCGCGGTCGGCGTCGGCATCGAGCGCGGCATCATCCGCTGGCTCTACGGGCGCCCGCTGGAAACCCTGCTCGCGACCTGGGGCTTGAGCCTGATCCTGCAACAGGCGGTGCGGTCCATCTTTGGCCCGACCAATCGCGAGGTCGGCACGCCGCAGTTCATGCAGGGTGCGATCGAGACCGCGGGCCTCACCATCACCTACAACCGGCTCTACATCTTCGGCTTCTGCCTGATCGTGTTCGTCGGCCTGATCGTGCTGATGCGCCGGTCCTCGTTCGGGCTGAACATGCGTGCGGTGACGGCGAACCGGCCGATGGCGCAGGCCATGGGCATCCGCACCGGCCGGGTCGACGCGCTCACCTTCGGCCTCGGCTCCGGCATCGCGGGCCTGGCCGGCGTCGCGCTCAGCCAGGTCGACAATGTCAGCCCCAACCTGGGCCAGTCCTACATCATCGACAGCTTCCTGGTCGTGGTGTTCGGCGGCGTGGGCAACCTGTGGGGCACGTTCGCCGGCGCCATGTCGCTGGGCATCGCCAACAAGTTCCTGGAGCCCTATGCCGGCGCGGTGCTGGGCAAGATCCTGATCCTGGTCGCCGTGATCCTGTTCATCCAGAAGCGCCCGCGCGGCCTGTTCGCGCTCAAGGGCCGGGCGGCGGAAGCGTAACGGCGCGGCCATGAGCACATTCCACCTCACGAGCGAGAGGACACGCTGACCCATGCGCATGGCATCGACCACGCGTAACTACATCCCGCTGTGGAGCCGGCTCGACCGCTCCGGCCAGGCGCTGCTGGCGATCCTGTTCATTGCCGCCATCGTGGTGCCGACGCTGAACCTCAGCGTGCCGCCGGACTCACCGATGCACATCGGCGGCGGCACCGTGCAACTGCTCGGCAAGTACCTGTGCTATGCGCTGCTGGCGCTGGCGGTGGACCTGATCTGGGGCTTCTGCGGCATTCTCAGCCTCGGCCACGGCGCGTTCTTCGCCCTCGGCGGCTACGCCATGGGCATGTACCTGATGCGCCAGATCGGCGAGCGCGGCGTCTATGGCAACGCGGAATTGCCCGACTTCATGGTGTTCCTGGATTGGGACGCCCTGCCCTGGTACTGGCACGGCTTCGACAGCTTCGGCTTCGCAACCATCATGGTGCTGCTGATCCCCGGCCTGCTGGCGCTGGTGTTCGGCTGGTTCGCCTTTCGCTCCCGCGTCACCGGCGTCTATTTCTCGATCATCACCCAGGCGATGACCTTCGCCCTGATGTGGCTGTTCTTCCGCAACGACACCGGCTTCGGCGGCAACAACGGCCTGACCGACTTCAAGGACATCCTGGGCTACGGCATCCAGTCGCCGGAGACCCGATCCGTATTGTTCATCATCAGCGCGGTGGCGCTCGGCGTGGGCTACGTGATCTGCCGGCTGGTGGTGGCGTCCAAGCTCGGCCGGGTCACCACCGCGATCCGCGACGCGGAGAGCCGCACCCGCTTCCTCGGCTACCGGGTGGAGCACTACAAGCTGTTCGTGTTCGTGCTGTCGGCCGTGCTGGCGGGCATCGCAGGCGCGCTCTATGTGCCGCAGGTCGGCATCATCAACCCGGGCGAGTTCTCGCCGGCTAACTCGATCGAGATCGTGGTCTGGGTCGCGGTCGGCGGCCGCGGCACCCTGGTCG
Source organism: Alphaproteobacteria bacterium (assembly GCA_965227515.1). Lineage (GTDB taxonomy): Bacteria > Pseudomonadota > Alphaproteobacteria > CALKHQ01 > CALKHQ01 > CBDDFZ01. The sequence continues at coordinate 1,315,749 of CBDDFZ010000002.1, read as the reverse complement.
GCGCGGCCCTTGGCGCGGTGCTGGTGAACTATGCCAAGTCGTTCTTCACCACCGGCGACATCGCCGAGTACTGGCTGTTCATCCTGGGCGGCCTGTTCATCTCGGTCACCCTGTTCTTCCCGAAGGGCATCCTGGGCTCCATCACCTCCTGGTGGTCCTCGTTCCACCAGCGTCGCAAGGCCGGGAAACCGGATGGCGCGGCGGCCACGGAGCCGGCGGAATGAGCGAAGCCGAGGCCACTGTAGCGCCAACGCCTGCCGCACCCAAGGCGGGCCATGCAACCCTTCTGCACGTCGACGACATCACCGTCAGCTTCGACGGCTTCAAGGCGCTGAACGGCTTGAGCCTGGTGCTGGACAAGGGCGAGATGCGCGCCGTGATCGGCCCCAACGGTGCCGGCAAGACCACGATGATGGACATCATCACCGGCAAGACCAAGCCGGACACCGGGCGGGTCGTCTACAAGGGCGGCACCGACCTCACCCGCTATGACGAGGCCGCCATCGCCAACATGGGCATTGGCCGCAAGTTCCAGCGGCCGACCGTGTTCCCGCGCCATACGGTTTTCGAGAACCTGGAACTGGCGCTGGCCAACAATCGCGGCGTCTTCGCGACCCTGTTCGCCTCCATGTCGAACCAGCAGCAGCGCCGCATCGACGAGATCCTGGAGACCATCGGGCTCGCCGACCAGACCGGCGTGCCGGCCGAAACCCTGTCGCACGGGCAGAAGCAGTGGCTGGAGATCGGCATGCTGCTGATCCAGGACCCGGAGCTTCTGTTCCTGGACGAGCCGGTGGCCGGCATGACCGACGCCGAGACCGAGCAGACCGCCGACCTCTTGCGCCGCATCGCCGGTGCCCACACCGTGGTGGTGGTGGAGCACGACATGGAGTTCGTGCGCGCGCTCGGTGTGCGCGTGACGGTGCTGCATGAAGGCTCGGTGCTGGCCGAGGGCTCGCTGGACCACGTGCAGGCCGACCAGCGCGTCATCGAGGTGTATTTGGGCCGATGAGCGGATTCTTTCGATGCTGAACGTTGCCGGCGTCCACCTGCACTACGGCGCCAGCCACGCGTTGCGCGGCGTCGACATGACGAGCGAAAAGGGCCGGGTCACCTGCGTCCTGGGCCGCAATGGCGTCGGCAAGTCCAGCCTGTCGCGGGCGATCATGGGGCTGACCCCGGTGTCCGACGGGTCCATCACCTGGGAGGGGCAGGACATCACGCGCGCGCCGGCCCATCGCCGGGCGTCTGGCGGCATCGGCTACGTGCCGCAGGGCCGCGAGATCTTCGGCATGCTGACGGTAGAGGAGAACCTGCGGAGCGGGTTCGCCGCCCTGCCGCGCGGCAAGCGGTCGATCCCCGACGAAGTGTTCACCCTGTTCCCGGTGCTGAAAGACATGTTGGGCCGGCGCGGCGGCGACTTGTCGGGCGGCCAGCAACAGCAGCTTGCCATCGGCCGGGCGCTGGTGACCCGTCCGAGCCTACTGATCCTCGACGAACCGACCGAAGGCATCCAGCCCTCGATCATCAAGCAAATCGAGGAGACCATTCGCGCGCTGGCGTCGCGCGGCGACATGGCGATGGTGCTGGTGGAACAGTACTTCGAGTTCGCCCGCGATCTGGCCGACAGCTTCATCGTGCTCGACCGCGGGCAGGTGGTGCTCGCCGGCGACCGCGAGACCCTGCTCGCGCGCGAGACCGAGGTGCGTGGCTACCTAACGGTCTGATCGCCGGGACCCTGCCCTTCGGCCCTTGCGACAATGGTCGCGAGATGAGCCGGAACCAAACCATCCGTCATCCATTGAATGAGCAGAAGCAGGGCACACCGAACCGGTGACCCTGCCCACCGCAGAGACCTGCGGCCACTGCAATCCATGGAGGATAACGATGGCTAACAGTCTTCATCGCATGCTGCTCGGTACCGCCAGCGCGCTCGTCCTGAGCATCGGCACCGCTGCCGCCGAGGACATGACCAACACCGACCCGGAAGCGGCGCAGGCCGTCAACGACGACAAGGCCGAACAGCTGGTCGAGGTTGGCGCCGCCGATCCTGCCTATTTCGACCCCGACGAAATAGGCGACGCCGCCTTGCACCTGGCCGGCATGTCGGCCGCCGAGGTCGAGGGCATGGACGTCTACGACCAGTCCGGCAACCTTGTCGGTGCCGTGCGCATGGTCGCGCACAGCCAGACCGGCGGCGTCTACCTGATCGTCACGGCGACCGAGGACGCGGCGGGCCTGATGCCCGGCGATCACGCGGTCCCGCTGCCGCAGTTCGACTACAACGCCGAGGCCGACGCCCTGGTGGTCTGGGACCGCTATGGCGTCAGTTCCGGCGCGCCGGCCGCGGGCCCCTATGGCGGCATGGCCCGTCTCTACACGGTGATGAGCGGTGCCGAGCAGGTGCCGGATATCGCCGCCGCCGGCTACGACCTTGTCGCCGCCTACAGCGCGCCGATGGCGGATGCCATGGCCGACGACGAGATCGCGGAAATCGAAGAGGCCTATGCGGTCGGCACAACGATGCCGGCGCGCGAGGCGGTCAATGAGTGGGGCGTCGACGAGATCGTCGGCCTCGACATCCTGAACCGTGACGGAGACGATATCGGCACGGTCGAGGACATTGCCCGCAACGACCAGAATCAGCTCTTCCTGATCATCTCGCTCGATGACGCGATCCTGGGCATCGGCGACAGCGAACGGGCGGTGCGGCTGAACGCGTTCCAGTACTCCGATGAGCACGAGGCCCTGGTGCTGATCGACACGTCGGAGGAAGCACTGGAGGCGATGGCCGAATTCGACACCGATACGCCGGGCTACACCCTGATCGAGTCCGATCTGGACTGGGCTTCGTACGAGTAAGCTCGGTCAGCACCCGCGGTGCACGCCAGCCATGCAGGCCGGTCGTGCACTGCAGCGCCGCACGCCCACTCCCCTGGGCGTGCGGTCGCGTTTCTTGCCCAGCCGGTCAGGCAACGCCGACCGGCGTCTTGTCCTTCTGGTGGAACGTCACGGTGATCGAGAAGTTCTCCAGCATCGCCACCAGGTTGACGAAGTCGTTCCCCGCCCGGCTCTTCAGCAGGTACCCCGCGATGTGGTGCTTGTAGGCCGCCATCATGTCCCGGTCGTCGTCCGATGTCGTCAGGACGAACACGACGGTGTCGGTCAGTTCCGGGTCCTTGCGCGTCGCTTCCAGGAACTCGATGCCGTTCATGCGCGGCATGTTGATGTCCAACAGCACGAGATACGGCCACTCCAGGGAATCTTCCCTCTCGCCGCGCAGCAATTCCAGGGCATCCACGCCGTCGCGGGCAACCGCGATCGGGTTGGTGACGCCATGCTTGCGCAGTGCGCGCTTGATCGCCCGAACGGAAACATCGTCGTCGTCAACGATGACGATGGTGAGTTGACTATCGATGTCCCTCATGTCCCCGCTTTCGGAAATCAGAGTGTTGCGTACCTTGCAGCGCGGTGGCTTGCGCCCATACCTATGCCGCCATGGTCGTGGCCTTCATCGCGCCTGGCCAGATCATGCGAATGGTCGTGCCGCTTTCGCGGCCCGGCACGACGAAGACCGCGCCGCCATAGAGTTCCAAGGTCTTCCTGACGATGGACAGCCCCATGCCGCTGCCTTCGACCTTGTCTCTTCTTTCCAGGGTCTGGAACAGATCAAACACCTTGGTTGCGTAGTCGTCGGGAATGCCCGGGCCGTCGTCTGTGACGTCGATCTGCAATGTGTCGCCGTCAAGTCCCCACTCCACGACGATGCGGCCCTCGGCCTTGTCATGGTGCTTCACCGCATTCATCAGAACGTTGCGGAACACCAACTCGACCGCCGGCTGCGGCGCAAACAGCGCCGGCAGGTTCCTGGGCACGGAAACGGAGAAACGATCGGCCGGGACATAAAGTTCCGCCAACTCGTCGATCAATGGCGGGAGCTCGACCCTGGTCGGCTTTGCCTCTTTCCGCCCGACGCGAGAGTAGGCGAGCAGGCTGTGCAGCAGGTTTTCCAGCCGCATGATGCGGCCACGCAGCAGCGTGAGATCCTGGCGCGACTGCGCGGGCAGCACGTCGCCTGCGTCTTCCTCGATGAACTGCGCCAACTGGTCGATCCCGCGCAGCGGCGCGCGCAGGTCGTGCGACGCGATGTAAGCGAACTGATCCAGTTCGCGGTTGCTGCGGGCGAGTTCGCCGGCATGAGCTTCCAGATCGGCCTTGACCCGTCTCAGTTCCGCGATGTCCTTGCGCGCGGAAATGTCCAGCACTGACGCCACTATCATGGTGTGCGAACCAAATTGAACCGGTGTCAGGCTGACCTCCACCGGCACTTCCGAACCGTCGAGGCGCTGGGCCTTCAAGTCTCGGGCTTGACCCATATTGTACGCCGTCGGCTGCGCGTTGTAGCGCTGTCGCATTGCCACGTGGCCGGCGCGTTGGTGCATGGGCACCAGGTCGTCGACCGGCTTGCCAACCAACTTCCCCGGCTTGAAGCCGAACAGCATTTCCGCGCGCGCATTGGCCTGGGCGATGATGCCGTCCGTGCCAATCATCAAGGTCGCGTTGGGCGAGTTGGCGAACATCTCGGTAAACGACGCCTCGGTGCGCGCCCGATTGACATGCTCGGCCCGGAGCCGGCGCACAACGACGCTGCCGGCGATGGCGGCCAACAGGATGACCGGCAGGGCGACAAACAGCAGTATCCACTGACCGTCGGTCGCCTTCCCCACCACTTCGTCGCGGTCGATCTTAGCCACCAAACCCCAGCGCAATCGCGGAATGTAGCGGGTGACGGCGATGACCTCGGTCCCGTCGTAATCGACCGAGCCCTCGGGCATCACGATCGCCTCGCCACGAAGCGCCCGGATCATCGGCACGTCGAAACGCTCGGCCGGCGCCAGCAACGAGAGCGCACCCTCGGCGCCGGCCCTCGGGTCGACCACGAACACGGCGTTGCCATCGCCATCTCGCTGGCCGAGGACCACTTCTCCGGTCTCGCCAAACCGGGTGCCGAGCACGGCTTGGTCGAACGCATCCGACGAGAAAACGATCCGAATGCTGCCGATGAGGTCCGACTCCCAGGGGACCGGGAGATTGGCCACGATGCCGACCGTTTCGCCCACCGGGACCGATTCCAGAATCTCCACCTGACCTTGGCGAGCAAGGTCCATGGATGGCCCGAACAACGCGCGCGCGTCGTGCCCAATCGTCTCGGGATCGGTCGCGGCCACCACCGTGCCGCCCAGCCCGGCCAGTGCGATAGATCGGACGGTGCCGTCCGCCGCGGCAGCGTCCACGAGTATGGCCGACATGGCCGACATCTCGTCTTCGCCCAGGCCTGACGCCTGGCCGGATAGGATCTGCCGCAATCGCGTCCGGCTAACAATCAATCGTGCCTTGCCGAGATAGGCGTCCAGAAGAAGGTTGAGTTCCTTCTGATGGGAATCGGCGACCACCTCCAGGCGCTCGATCTCGGCCTGCTCCACCACGGCACGCATGTTCTGGGTGCTGAACAGCGTAAAAACGATCAGCCCGACGAAAACGGTGCCGAGGATGATCCACGTCACGCGGTTAGATGAAGCCGGCAGGAACTTCATGCACTATGCCAGTCGTGAATTGTTGGGCCTCGGGTCGAGCTATTCGACCGCATATTGCGTTATCTCAGCGTCTTGCACCACTAAAGTTCGGGTCAACGCCTGAAAAATGCGTAAAGGCGCATCAAATTTTCCGTAGATTTTCGGGATTACTACGGATGTTACTCGCGGCAGCTGCGCGCGCCATCGTTCATCACTTCGGGTCCGGCAAGTCGTTGCTGGATTGGCGCCGCTCAGTGGCGGCGGCGAAGCTGGACAACCGCCGGCGCACGCGCCCAAGGAAGCGCTGCCGCTCTTTCGGCCCGATGGTATCCATGCTGTAGAGACCGAGCCAAACAGGGCGGTGGGCATTGGGACACAACAGGTGCATGCCGCGACAGATCAGCCGGCGACCGTGGTCGCCGACATAGCGGATCAGCCACCACGGCGACCCATATGTGGTCACCACGGCGATGCGGCGGATGTGTCTCAACTCCGGCGTGATGACGTTGGCGCCTGGCGGCAGGTCATAGGCGACCCCGATGCGCATCACCCGATCGATCCACCCCTTCAGCATCGCCGGCAGGCCGTACCACCAGGTCGGATAGACGAACACCAGCAACTCGGCCGCCTGCAGCCGCTCGATGTGCCGCACCAGCACGGGATCCAGGCCATCGGGCGCCGGCTCCAGGTGGGCCAGCCGCTCGCCCTCGTCGAGCGCCGGGCGAAACGCCTCTGCGTAGAGATCGATCACCTCGACCTCGTGGCCGCCGTCGGCAAGCCCGGCTTCGGCCGCCGCGCGAACCGCGGCACAGAAGCTGTCTGCCACCGGATGGCAGTACACGACCAGCGCGCGCATGCGGCTTACACTCCCCTCAAGGCGCGCAAAGCCGCGTCATCCCCGCCGCGACCCGGTCCAGATGGCGCCGGCACACGTCGTCATCGTTGCGGTTCATGTCGTAGAGCGGCATCCACAGCGTTCTGGCCTGCCGGTTCAGGCACCGCCGTGACGAGCGCATCAGCTGTTTGCGCAACGGGTCGCCAATGACCCAGCGCACAATCCATTCGCGCTGGCCGTAGCTCACCACGACGGCGAACCGGCGGATATTGTCCAGCGCCGGCCTGATGCTGCCGGAGTCGAGCCGGAACGCCACGCCGGGCAACCACACCCGGTCCAGCCACCCCTTGACGATGGCGGGCGGGCCGAAGTTCCACACCGGGAACACCATCACGACACCATCGGCGGCGCGCAGGCGATCGACATAGCTTTCGACCCCTTGGGTGTTGATCTCCGTGTCATGGTAGCACTGGCGCTCCTGCCGGCTGAGACAGGGCTCGAACCCCTCGGCATAGAGGTCCGCCGGGTCCACGTCGTGGCCCGCGTCGGCAAGCGCGCGACAGGCGGTTTTGAATACACTGGCGGAATAGCTGGTTTCGACCGGATGGCCAAAGATCACGTGATAACGCATCACTCCAATCATGGACGGCAACGCGGGGTCGCACCCAATAGCGCGCAACCGGTGCCGAGGTCGCACCGATATAGCGGCCAGCGTTGCGCGTGAACAGCCGTCACTTCGTCACAATTGGCAAAGACTTTCGAGGACTTGCACGGTTGTCGATGGCGCCGGCGCTGTGGTCTAATCGCGCCAACAGGGAACGTCGACAGGGTCTGTCTGGGAGGTAGAGGTGACTGCATTCAAAACGCTCGCGGGCGGACTATTGCTGATGGCGGGAGCGCTGCCGGCATGGGCGCAAGACGCCGTGCCGTTGTCGTTCCAGGGCGATTACGCCATCGGCTCCTGCGGCGCCCCGGATGCCAGCGTGCTGATCGAATCAGACACGATGACCATCTACGACGGCAGCCCGGACAACATCATCACCATCGTCGAGGTGACGTCGGCGACCCCGGCCGCCGACGGCGTGGTGCTGAACGTCGTCATCGACGGGACCGAGCGCGGCGTGATGGAGATCGCGCCGATCTCCGGCGGGGATGTCGAAATCTTCTACACGCCGGACGGCGGCTCGCCGGAGGCGCCGCAGGCCCTGACGCTGTGTTCTGCGGCCGGCCCGTCGGACCTGCCGACCGAGCCTCTGGACGATGTGTTCAACGGCCTGTTCGCGCTCGGCTCGTGCGCCGCGCCCGAGCAGTTGGTCGACATCGGCCCCAACGCCCTGGAAGTCATCGACCCCGCCAACAATCAGGTCGTCGCCACGGCGTCGATCCTGGGCATCGAGGGCATGATGGACGGCCAGCGCCTGCTGGTCGATTTCGAAGGCAACGACGCCACCATCGAGCTGCGGCTGGTCGCCGGCGGTGTGGAGGTCATCTTCATCGACGCCAGCGGCAATGCCGAGCCGGCGGAAGTGGTCGAGGCCTGCGAGGGGCCGGCGGTGGACGGCCCAAGCGTCGATGCCCTGGCATCGCTGCCCGGCAACATCACCGGCGACTACGTCAGCGGCAGCTGCGAGGCACCGCAGGTATTCGCCGAACTGACCGGCACCCACCTCTACGTCGAGGCTGCCGACAACGGCGCCGTGGTGGTCGATGCGGACCTGTACAACATCGCCGCGACCGCCGACGGTTACGTGGTGTCGCTCGATCTCGACGGCACGCCGATGGATGTGCTGATCAACATCGTCAGCGAAGACGAGCTCAGCATCGTCGCGGTCATCGACGGCCAGGCCGAGCCGCCGGAGTCACTCTATCGCTGCGACGCGTCCGTGCCGGTACAGGCTTCGCTGCCGGGCATTCCAGCGAATTTCCATGGCGAGTGGGCATTGGGTTCCTGCGAGGCCGCGACCGACCTGGTGCGCTTCGAGGCCAACCAGCTTGTCCTGCTCGACCCCGTCACCGGCGCCGAACTGGCCATCGCCGCCGTCAGCGAGGTGTATGAGACGCCGACCGGCATCCAGCTTGTTGCCAACCTGGACGGCGACCCGCTGACCCTGCTGCTGAGCCATGTCGACGAAAGCACCCTCGAGGGCATCCGCGTCGACACCGACGGCAGCCAGGATCCGCCGGAACTGCTTTATCTGTGCGGCTTCGGCCAGCAGCAGGATCCAGGCGACCTGGGCAGCATTCCGGTCGAGTTCCAGGGCCACTATGCGGTCGGTGCCTGCTTCAGCGACGCATCGGGCGACCAGCAGATCGAGATTTTCGGCAACAGCCTGGAGATCAGCGAGGGCGGCGAGCTTGTGGTCGTCGCTGACGTGTTGAGCGTGACCGACCTTGGCGACGGCATCGCCGTCGACCTGGCCTTTGGTCCCGACGCCGGCACCCTGGAAATGCGCTTGCTGGCCAATGGCGGCATTGAGACGGGCTTCTACGATGCCTCTGGTGTCGGGCCCGATGTCGAAACCCTGATCCCCTGCGATGACGGCCCGGTCAATCCGCCGCCGGACCTGGCGCTGACCGCCATGCCGGACGACCTGATCGGCATGTATGCGATCGGCGCTTGCGAGAGCAGCGAGTACGGCGTCGTCATCTACGGCGACATGATGGAGGTGCTCTCCTCCGAAGGCGTGGACGAGTCCATCACCTTCGTCGGCCTGAGCGAGGCCAACGGCACGGTGATGGCCGACATCCTGTTCGGCGATGGCGATGCTGGCCAGATGCAATTCATGCCCGTGGGGCAGGATGTGCAGTTGACGGTCTGGGAAGGCGCCAACGACCAGAACCCGCAGGTGTTCGACCTGACCAATTGCGACGAGGGCCCGACCGACGTTCCGGAAGTGCCGACGATGCCCGAACTGCCGGCGAGCTATGTCGGAAGCTACGCCATCGGGACCTGCGGCGAGGGCGACCTGGTGGTCGACATCTACCCCAACAGCATAGAGGTCATCGAAGGCGGTGAGCTGGAGGAGTACGTCGAGATCCTGACCGTCTATCCGGCCGATCTCGCCGTGACCGCCGATGTGCTGCTGGATGGCGACGAGCCCGGCCTGATGGAGTTCACCTGGGTCGGCGACGTGCTGCGCATCACGATCTGGGAGGGCGAGAACGACAACAGCCCGCAGAGCGTGGAACTGGTGCGGTGCACCGACGGCCCGGCGATGTCTCCGCAGCCATTGCCGCAACTGCCGGCCGAGTACGCCGGTTCATATTCGATCGGCCCATGTGGGCAGGACGACGTTGTCGTTCAGATCTCCACAGCCGGCATCGAGGTGATCGAGAACGGCGCACTGGAAGAGTCGGTCGAGTTCGAGACCATCTGGCCGACCGACAACGGCGTGCTGATCGACGTCGTGTTCGATGAGAACGAATTCGGCCAGATCGCGTTTGCCTGGAGCGGCGACGTGCTGACCGCAACCATTTGGGAGGGCGCGAACGATAGCAGCCCGCAGACCATCGACCTCACAAGGTGCGGGGACGGTCCGACCGACGGTCCGATCCAGTCGCTGGCGGTGCTCGAAAGCTTGCCGACCGACTTCCAGGGCATCTACGCCATCGGGCCGTGCGGCGACGATGAGTTCATCGAGTTCTTTGCCGACCGGATCGAAGTGATCGAGCGCGGCGCCATCGACACGCTGATCGACTTCAACACCATCGAGGCCGACGAGAACGGCGTCTTGATGATCGAGGTCACTGTCGAGGGCGAGATTGGCCGCATGCAGCTCGCCTGGGTGGACGGCCTGCTGGAAGCGACCATGTGGGAGAGCCTGGACGATCAGCGCCCGGCAGTCGTCGAGCTGACACCTTGCAGCGAGGCTGTGGTCAACCCGACCGGCGAGTTCCTGGACATGGTGCCGGACGCGTTCCAGGGCGCCTATGCCATGGGGTCGTGCGAGAGTGCCGACGTCGAGGTGATGATCAACGGCACCTTCATCGAAGTGTACCAGTTCGCTGAGCTGGTCGCAGAGATCGAGTTGAGCGAGATCCAGCAGACCGAGGACGGCATCACCATGCACTCGGAAAGCTCCGAAGGCCCCGGCACAATCGACATGGTGTGGGGCCCGAACGGCCTGGAAGTCGCGTTCCAACCTGAAGGCGGTGGCGACGTCGATGCCGATGTGCTGACACCTTGCAGCGATGGCGACATCATCGACCCGCTGCCGATCGGCAATCCGCTGGACCGGCTGCCGGATGCCTATCAGGGCAGCTATGCCATGGGGCCGTGCGGCGCGGACGAGCTGCAGATCACGTTCTACAGCGACCGTCTGGAAGTGATCGACGGCGGCGAGTTCATTGCCGAGATGATCTACCTCTCGATGTACGAGACCGAGGACGGCGTCACCTTCGATACGAATGACGACGACGGCAACCCGGCGATCGTGGACCTGGTCTGGGTCGACGGCGGCTCGGTGCTGGAGGTGACGGCAACATCCGAGGGCCGGGATCCCGAGGTCGAGCTGCTGACACCGTGCGACGAAGGTCCGGTGGGGCCGGTCGGCGTCGGCGGTGCGTCGGTGGAGAGCCACATGTTCGACGAGCCCGCCGCGCGCTTCGGCGAGCTGGTGAGCGAACTGGCCGACGTCTGCGTCGCCGGCAGCGAGCAGCAGTGCGTCGATGTGTTCTGGGGCTTCGCCGATATCACCGGCGACGGCCGCCTGACCCATGCCGAGCTGGCCCGGGTGACGCGCTTCGGCGCCAAGTGGGCGGTGAACGCCCAAAGCGACGGGTTCCTGGATCTCGGCCAGAAGACGGCAGTGCATCTGGCGACCATGCTGACCGGACCGGTCATCGCGACCGGCCTGATCGCCAACTACGACTACGATGACGACAACGCGATCAGCCAGATCGAGCTGTTCCCGGACGGCATCGCCAACGCGCCCGTCACCATCAATGCGCTGGTGCAGGCATTCAGCGAGGACACTTTGGAATCGCTGGCCGACGCCCTGGAGGACATGGACCGCCTGCTGTAACGCGCGCGATCCGTACCTGGCAGTTAACGCCCTCGGCCTCGTGCCGGGGGCGTTTTTCACACCCAATCTTGTCGTCCTCGCCCTTGTGGCGAGGACCCATTTTAATCCAATATTCCAACAAGTTAATCTGAATCGCCAGGCAAGGTGGCAGGCGCTGGATCCCGATGGGCCAACGCTTCCCGTTGCCAATCCGACCGGTTCTTACCGCCCCGCAAATGGACCCTCGCGACAAGCGCGAGGGCGACGGTCTCTATCGGATCGAGCTGCGCGCCAAACCCAAACCAAGGCGCGCAACCTCACTCGTCGTAGACCACCAGGCTGTGGAACGGCACGCCCAGGCTGTCGCGTCCCTTCAGGAAGCTCAGCTCCATGATGGTGGCCGCCGCCACCACGTCGCCGCCGATCTTGTCGAGCAGGTGGACCGAGGCGGCCAGGGTGCCGCCGGTGGCGATCAGGTCGTCCAGCACCACCACCCGTCGGCCCTTGGCCAGAGCGTCCTGCTGCACCTCGATGGTGTCGGTGCCGTATTCCAGGTCGTAGTCGTGCTCCACGATGCCGCCCGGCAGCTTGCCCTTCTTGCGCACCATCATGAAACCGCAGCCGAGCGCCAGCGCCAGCGGGGCCGCGACCAGGAAGCCGCGGGATTCGATGCCGGCCAGCATGTCGGGCTTGTAGGGGCCAATCATCTCGGCCATGCGGTCTACCGCCGCACGCCACGCCGGGCCGTCGGCCAGCAAGGTCGAAATGTCATAGAACTGGATGCCCGGCTTCGGGAAATCCGGAATGGTGCGGATATGTGCCTTCAGGTCCACGCCTGCACTCCGTCGTCGTTCCGCGTTCTGGCCCGTGGCCTGCCGACGCAGGCGACAATCTCCGAACGGCTTGATGATTTGCCCGAGGGCGCGCAAAAGATTGGTACCGACGTTCATCTAACCTGCCGCACGGGAATTTTCCATGAGCGCAAGCACCTCCGGCCACGTTTTTCACCGCCACACGGCCATGCGCCTGCCGGTCGCGGCGCAGGGCGACGGCATCCACATCGTCGACAGCGGCGGCAAGCGCTACCTCGACGCCTCCGGCGGGGCGGCGGTCTCGTGCCTCGGCCATTCCCACCCGGACGTGATCGCGGCGATCAAGGCCCAGCTCGACGCCCTGCCCTATGCCCATACGGGGTTCTTCACCAACCAGCCGATGGAGGACCTGGCCGACCATTTGGTCGCGCGCTCGCCTGACTACAGCGCCGACGACCCGCGCGCGCTGGACCGGGTCTATTTCGTCTCCGGCGGTTCGGAAGCGGTGGAGGCTGCGCTGAAGCTGGCGCGCCAGTACTATCTGGAGACCGGCCAGCCGCAGCGCCGCCACATCGTCGCGCGCCAGCAGAGCTATCACGGCAACACCCTGGGCGCACTGGCGGCCGGCGGCAACCAATGGCGGCGCACGCCGTTCGCGCCCTTGCTGATCGACACCCACCACGTAGACCCCTGCTACGCCTATCGCCTGAAGCGGCCCGACGAATCGCTGGAGGACTATGCCGCCCGCGCCGCCGGCCTGGTGGAAGCCGAGATCGAGCGGCTGGGGCCGGAAAACGTGATGGCATTCGTGGCCGAGCCCGTGGTCGGCGCGACCGCCGGCGCGGTGCCGGCCGAGGCCGACTATCTGCGCCGGGTGCGCGAGATCTGCGACCGGCACGGCGTGCTGTTGATCCTGGACGAGGTGATGTGCGGCATGGGCCGCACCGGGCATCTGTTCGCCTGCGCCGAGGACGGCGTGCGCCCCGACCTGCTGACCATCGCCAAGGGGCTCGGCGCCGGCTACCAGCCGATCGGCGCGGTCATGGTCGGCCGTCACATCTTCGATGCGATCGCGGCCGGCAGCGGATTCTTCCAGCACGGTCACACCTATATGGGCCACCCCACCGCGTGTGCCGCCGCGCTGGCGGTGCAGCAGGTGATCGAGCGCGACAACCTGCTGGACAACGTGCGCGCCATGGGCGCGCGGCTGCAGGACGGCTTGAGCGAGCGTCTGGGCCAGAACCCCCATGTCGGCGACATTCGCGGGCGCGGCCTGTTCCGCGGCGTCGAACTGGTGGCCGACCGCGAGACCAAGGCCCCGTTCGACCCGGCACTGAAATTGCACGCCAAGATCAAGCGGGCGGCCATGGACAACGGGCTGATGATCTATCCGATGGGCGGCACTATCGACGGCCAACGCGGCGACCACGTCCTGATCGCCCCGCCCTTCATCGTCACGGCGGCCGACATCGACACCATCGCCGACGGTGTCGCCGAAGCCATCCGCACCGGCTTGGACGAGGTCGGCGCCTCGGTCGCTGCCGCCGAATGAGCGATTTGGCGGCAGGTCCGGACTGGACGCCGCTGATCGTCGCGGTCGCACCGAACGGCGCGCGCAAGACCAAGGCAGACCACCCGGCGGTGCCGGTGAACAACGAGGACATGGCGCGCTGCGCGGCCGAATGCGCCGATGCGGGTGCCGCCATGCTGCACCTGCATGTGCGCGACCGGCGTGGCGGCCATGTGCTGGATGCCGACCTGTACCTGGATGCCATTTCCAAGGTCGAGGCCGAGGTCGGCGACCGCCTGCTGATCCAGATCACCAGCGAGGCGGTGGGGCGCTACACGCCGGCCGAACAGATGGCTGTCGTGCGGGCGGTGCGGCCGGATGCGGTCTCGCTGGCGGTGCGCGAACTGGTGCCGGGGCCGGACGACGAGGCCGAGGCGGCACGGTTCCTGGCCGATACCGTCACCGATGGCACGCTGCCGCAGTACATCCTCTACAGCCCTGAAGATGTCGCGCGGTTCGGCGACCTGGTTGCGCGCGAGGTGGTGCCGTCCACGCCGGCCAGCGTGCTTTTCGTGCTCGGCCGCTATACCGCCGGCCAGCAGTCCGCGCCCGCCGACCTGCTGCCGTTTCTGGCGGCGTGGCAAACCCTGGACCTCGCGCTGCCGTGGTTCGTATGCGCGTTCGGCGCGACGGAAAACGCCTGCGCGTTGACGGCGGCGGCGTTGGGTGGGCATAGTCGGGTAGGGTTTGAGAACAATACCTTACTGCGCGATGGAACGACGGCCGCCGACAATGCGGCGTTGGTCGCACAGGTCCGGAGCGGGGCCGATGCCCTGGGCCGCCCGATCGGCGATGCTGATGCGGCGCGCCGCATGATGGCTTGACGATCTGTTACGAGCCGCCGGCCGCAGCGTCATTCAGCGGATTGGGATAACGACAGAAGAGTAGAGGAGAGGACGCATATGAGTTTCATCAAGAGTTTTGCACTGGCCGGCGCCGCGCTGGCGATTGCCGGTGCCACCGGGGCCGCGGCCCAGGAGCAGTTCGTCACCATCGGCACCGGCGGTGTCACCGGTGTCTACTATCCGACCGGCGGCGCGATCTGCCGTCTGGTCAACGCCGGCCGTTCCGAGCACGGCATCCGCTGCTCGGTGGAAAGCACGGGCGGTTCGGTGTTCAACCTGAACGCCATCGCCGGCGGCGAGCTCGATCTCGCGGTTGCCCAGTCCGACTGGCAGTACCACGCCTATCACGGCAGCCACGAGAACTTCGAGACCGCCAACCCCGACCTGCGGGCGGTGTTCTCGGTCCACTCCGAGCCGTTCACCGTGCTGGCGCGGGCCGATGCCGGCATCGCCACCTTCGAGGACCTGCTCGGCAAGCGCGTCAATGTCGGCAACCCGGGCTCTGGCCAGCGCGGCACCATGGAAGTGGTGATGGGCGCCTTGGGCTGGACCATGGACGACTTCTCGCTGGTGTCCGAACTGGTGTCGTCGGAGCAGGCGGCCGCGCTGTGCGACAACAATGTCGACGCCATCGTCTTCACCGTCGGCCACCCGTCCGGCTCGATCCAGGAAGCGACCTCGTCGTGCGAGACCGTGCTGGTGCCGGTGACCGGTGAGGCCATCGACCAGCTGATCGCCGACAACCCGTACTACGCCACCGCCACCATTCCCGGCGGCATGTATCCGGGCAATGACGACGACGTCGCCACCTTCGGCGTGAAGGCGACTTTCGTCAGCTCGACCGCGCTGGCCGACGACGTGGTCTACACGGTCGTTCAGGCCGTCTTCGACAATTTCGAGGACTTCAAGCGCCTGCACCCGGCCTTCGGCACGTTGCAGAAGGAAGAAATGGTGAGCTTCGGCCTGTCGGCCCCGCTGCATGACGGTGCGATCCGCTATTACGAAGAAGCTGGCCTGATGTAGGCCGAGCGGGCGGCGCGGGCCCGGTTCAACCGGAGTCGCGCCGCCCGACCTTTCCTGCCGCGCCCGCCATCGACGACCGGGCGCACCGTTTCGCATCGATCATTGGGGTACCGGTGGCGCGTTCGGCGCCACACGGATAGCGGGAGGCCGAACATGGCGGCATCAACCGACGATCGGGATGTGCCCGCAGGCGCGCCAGACGCCCAGGCGGCCGGGGTCGACCAGGACAAGCTGCAAGAGATGGTTGCGCAGTCGGACACCGGCGCGCGCAGCCCGACCGGCAGCATCGGTCTGTTGCTGGCCTGCATCGCGTTCGCCTGGTCGGCGTTCCAGATCTACTTCGCCTCCCCCCTGCCCTTCATCTTCACCGACATTCTGCCCGGCAACTGGACGCTGAACGACCACGAGGCGCGGACCATCCACCTCGGCTTCGCCGTCTTCCTGGGCTATTGCGCCTACCCCGCCTATCTGCAGGCCAAGCCCATCGGCAAGCGCTTCTTCGGCTGGCTGCTGCTGCTCGCCGGCCTGGTGGTCGTCGTCTTCTCGCTGCTCACCTATTTCGGCCTGACGATGGAGGCCGTGTTCATGGGCATGGGCATCCAGGAGACCGCCGACCCGGCCGTGATCGAAGAGGCGCTGGCCCAGGCCGGCACCATGGTCTCCGAGGCCGGGGCTGGCGGCGGCATCCTGCCGTGGATCGCCGGCTTGCTGGGCTTCCTGGCGCTGCTGTCCGTCAACCCCATCGTCAGCGGGCGCATTCCCGGCATGCGCGGCAGCACGCAATGGATCGTCGGCATCGTCGGCCTGGCGCTGATCGCCTACTACCTGGTCGGCATTTCGTCCCTGCGCGACGACCTGACGGGCTTCCTGGATATCGACGACCGCGGCATCCGCGCCCACGTGGCGATCTCGGCCGGCGCGGCGGCGCTGCTGCTGCTGGCAATCCCGATGTTCGGCCCGGTCACCCGGACCAAGATCACCTGGCCGGACTGGTTCATCGCCTTCATCGCCGCGTTCTGCGCGAGCTACCTGTACTGGTTCTATGAGAGCGTCACCGCCGCCGCCGGCCGGCCGTCCGACCTGTCGATGGTGGTCGCCGTGGTCGGCATGGGCATGCTGCTGGAAGCGACCAGGCGCACCCTGGGCCCGCCGCTGATGATCGTGGCCCTGGTGTTCCTCTGCTACACCTTCCTCGGCCAGTACATGCCCGACGTCATTGCGACCGCGCCACGGTCGCTGGCCCGCACCATGGAGCACCAGTGGCTGACCCAGGAGGGCACGTTCGGCGTCGCCCTCGGCGTGTCGACCAAGATGGTGTTCCTGTTCGTGCTGTTCGGCGCGATGCTGGAGAAGGCGGGCGCCGGCAACTACTTCATCCAGGTCGCGTTCTCGCTGCTCGGCCACCTGCGTGGCGGCCCGGCCAAGGCCGCCGTGGTCGCCAGCGGCATGACCGGCCTGATCTCCGGCTCGTCCATCGCCAACGTGGTGACGACCGGAACCTTCACCATCCCGCTGATGAAACGGGTCGGCTTCCGCGCCGACAAGGCAGGCGCGGTCGAGGTCGCCTCCTCGGTCAACGGCCAGATCATGCCGCCGGTGATGGGCGCGGCCGCGTTCCTGATCGCCGAGTATGTCGGCATCGCCTATTTCGACGTGGTCAAGCACGCCTTCCTGCCGGCGGTGATCAGCTACATCGCGCTGGTCTACATCGTCCACCTGGAGGCGATGAAGGCCGACATGCAGGGGCTGCCCAAGCCCGGCAAGCAACTCGCCGCCAAATGGGCGCTGCTGTCGTTCGGCATCACCGTCGCCTCGATCTTCATCGTGGCGGGCGCGCTCTATTATCTGTGGCTGTCATTCGAATGGCTGTCCGACAACGGGTTGGCGCTGATCGGCATCCTGGCCGTGATCGCGCTGCAGGTCGTGCTCTACTTCGGTGTGCGCAGCCGCACGACGCCCGACCAGCGCCTGCACTTCATTTCCACCGGCGCCATCGTCGCCTGCAACATCGTGATCGGCGCCTATGGCCTGTTCCTGCTGATCGGCCTGATCGACGAGGTGTTCGGCACGGCCTGGGGCATGCTGCCGATCCTGGTTCTGATCGCCGCGGCCTATGTCGGGCTGCTCTGGATCTCGTCCAAGAACCCGCCCTTGAAGATGGAAGACCCGGACGCCGAGATCGTGGCGCTGCCCGAGGTCGGCCCGACCGTGCGTTCCGGACTCTACTTCCTGCTGCCGGTGGTGGTGCTGATCTGGTGCCTGATGGTCGAGCGGCTGTCGCCCGGCCTGTCGGCATTCTGGGCGGTGGTGCTGATGCTGGTGATCCTGGTGACCCAGCGCCCGCTCTTGGCCGTCATGCGCAACAGCGGCGCCCTGGGCGCTGCCTTCGGCGAAGGTATGCGCGACCTGTGGGAGGGCATGGTCACCGGTGCGCGCAACATGATCGGCATCGGCATCGCGACCGCGACCGCCGGCATTATCGTCGGCACAGTGTCGCTGACCGGCATCGGCCAGGTGATGGCGCAGTTCGTGGAAGTGCTGTCAATGGGCAGCCTGATCCTGATGCTGCTGTGGGTGGCGGTGCTGAGCCTGATCCTGGGCATGGGCCTGCCGACCACCGCGAACTACATCGTCGTCTCCTCGCTGATGGCACCTGTGGTGGTGGCGCTGGGCGCGGAGAACGGCCTGGTGGTGCCGCTGATCGCGGTCCATATGTTCGTGTTCTACTTCGGCATCATGGCCGACGTAACGCCACCGGTGGGCCTCGCCTCGTTCGCGGCGGCGGCAATATCCGGGGCGGACCCGATCCGCACCGGCTTCACGGCGTTCGCCTATTCCCTGCGGACGGCGGCCCTGCCCTTCATCTTCATCTTCAATACCCAGCTCCTGATGATCGGGGTGGAGGACACGATTGACCTGATCCTGGTGGTGGTCAGTTCGACCATAGCCATGCTCGTGTTTGCCGCCGCGACCCAAGGCTGGTTCCTGGCCAAGAACAAGATCTGGGAGGCGGTTGCCCTGTTGCTGGTCGCATTCACCCTGCTCAGACCGGGCTTCTGGATGGACATGATCCAGGAACCGCTGGAGCAGGCCCCGGCCAGCGAGCTGTTCGAGCGGGCGGAAGCCGCACCCGACGGCGCCGACATCCGCATGGTGGCGGAGGGGCTGACCATCGACGGCGACTTCGTGACCATCACCGCCATGCTGCCGCTTGGCGAGGCCGGCGCCGGCGGCATGGAGCGGCTGTCGGCCACCGGCGCCCAGTTCATGGCGATGGGCGACATGGTGCAGGCGACCTTCGTGCAGCCGGAAACCCCGGCGTTCGCCGCCGGCCTGGACAGCGGCTTCGAAATTCTCCACCTGGAGGTCGAGGCCGACCGCCCGCCGAAGGAGCTGTTCTTCATTCCGGCATTCGTGTTGCTGGCGCTGGTGATTTGGGTGCAGCGCCGCCGGCGGGGCGAGCAACTGCGTACCGCGACGGCCCAGGCGTAAGCATAGGCATAGGAAGGGGCGAGGCATGTACGAGAACATCCTGGTGCCGATTGACCTCGACGACCGCGAGTCCTGGGTCAAGGCGCTGCCGGTGGCCAGCCAGCTTTGCGGCACGTTCGGTGCCACGCTGCACGCCCTGTCCGTTGTGCCGGCGTTCCGGTTTGGCCTGGTTGCACAGTTCTTTCCGCCGGACCACAAGGCCCGGATGCTGGCAACGGCCAAGGAGGGACTGGAAAAACTGCTGGCAGAGACGATGGACGCGAATGTTACCTGGCAAGCCCACGTGGCCGAGGGAAACATTCACCAGACAATTGTCGAGCAGGCGCGTAGCCTTTCTTGTGATCTAATAGTTCTAAGCAGCAACAAGGATGAAGTGTCTCACTATATACTTGGCACGACAGGCTCAAGGGTTGTGAATGAGTCGCATGTTTCGGTACTTGTGGTGCGCTGATCATTATTGATTTTTTTAATGTTTGACCCTACCTTTCTATAGGTGTGGGGCAAGGGTAGGACGGTCGCAAGCTGCGGCTGGCTGCCCTGTCGTTGGCCGACCGGCGGTCGCCCCCAACAGTTGAATAGAGTTACCACGGGCTCACCAGAAGGGTGCGCGGAGCGCATGTGCAGGCACTTCGTCATGTTGGGCGAGGTCAACGTAGGCGGGGCGAGATGACCACGCCGAAATTGTCCATCATCATCCTCTCCTACAACAGGATCGAGGAAATGCGCGCCTGCCTGGCATCGATCCGCCGGTTGCGCTACCCGAACCTCGAGACCGTTGTCGTCGACAATGGCAGCGTCACCGAAGCGCCCGACATGATCGCCCGGGAGTTCCCGGAGGTGCGCCTGTACCGTGCGTCGCGCAACCACGGCATCTGCGCCGGCCGCAATGCCGCCGCGCTGATGAGCACCGGCGACATGCTGTGGTTCATGGACAACGATGCCGAGATCATCGATCCGGACGCGGCGACCCGGCTGGTGGCGATCATGCAGGCCGATCCCGAACTGGGCGCGGTCGGCGGTGAGGCGGTGGTCGACGATACCGGCCGGCCGATCGGCACCAAGACCTTGACACTGCTGCTGAACGGCATGGTGCGCGGCTCCTATCTGATGGAACTCGCCCCCTATGAGTTGCATCCGGCGAACATGCTGGAAGGCTGCAACCTGATGGTCCGGCGCGAGACCTTCATGGCGCTGAAGGGCTTCGACGAGGGCTGCGTGTTCCACTGGGACGACACCGATTTCGTCTACCGCCTGAACCAGACCGGGCTGAAGGCCGCCGTTGTCGGCCATGTGCCCGTCGTGCACCATTTCGCTGGCCACTCGCGCCGCGTGCGTCCGCTCCTGACCGGCCGCAGCCGCATGTACTTCGCGCTGAAGAACTTCCCGCTGTGGCGCATCGCGGTGCTGCCCCTGGCCGACATCGCCTTCACGCTGGACCCGATGAACCTGGTCCGGCTGTTCAGCAAGGCGCAGCGCCTGTCGTTCGGCGACAAGCACAATGTCGTCGCGCTGGAACAAGGCGGCGCAAGTGCGCCCGGCCGGTGGTCCGCCGCGTGGCAGGTTGTGGGGGTCTATCTTCTTAACCTTCTGGCGGGATACTTGTACCTGGTGCCGGTGGCGCGACGCGCCTGGGCCGCACGCCGGCGCTCGCCGGACAGCCTGGCCAGCGCGGACCTCGACGATCTGTCGTCGGAGCGTGACCCGGGCCGGCATGGCATGGTTTCGTCGGCGGCGCGGGCTTGACGCCCTCGCCCGCTGTCAAGGCAGGACGTTGCAGGTGGACCGGCCGGCGCAGGGCGTAGGCAGGTGCACCGAGAGGAGAGCGAAATGAGCGTCTACTCGGTGGCGCAAGTGCGCGGTCCCGTGCTGATCACGGGCGGCGCGGGCTTCATTGGCCGATACCTGGCCAAGGCCCTGAAGGACGGCGGCCTGGACGTCACCGTCCTGGACGATCTGAGCTGCGCCAACAGCACGTTCGACTGTCCCCAGCTCGCGACCCCGGGCATCACGTGCATCGAAGGCTCGGTGTTCGACCGCCAGCTCGTCGAGGACCTGGTGGCCGAGCATGCCACCGTGGTGCACTTCGCCAGCGTCGTTGGCGTGCAGGAGACGATCTCGCGCCCGGTCGAGACGGTCGAGAATCTGGAAGGCACGCTCAACATCGCCCGCGCGCTGACAGCCAGCCACGTGGTGCTGTTCGGCTCGTCGGCCGACGTCTATGCCGCGCATTCCCATCTCTACGACCGGCCGATGCGCGAGGACGACCATCTGCTGATGGAGCACCCCCAGGTCAACCGCTGGGTCTATGCCCACGTGAAGGCGCTGGAGGAAAACGTCATCGCCAACACGCCGGCGCGGTCGATCGTCATCCGGGTGTTCAATACGTACGGCCCGGCGATGGACTACCCCCACGCCAAGCGCGTGGTGCCGCATTTCATCGACGCCATCCTGAACAAGGCGCCACTAAAGCTGAGCGGCGACGGCAGCCAGACCCGCAGCTTCTGTTATGTCGAGGACACTGTCGCCGGCATGATCCAGTCCCTGGCCTATGCGACAGGCAAGCAGGGACCGTTCACCGACTGCTTCAACCTGGGCGCGTCCAACCCGATGTCTATGCGCGACCTGGCCGAGGCCATGGTTGCCATGGCGGTCGAGGTCGGCCTGCTGGCAGCGCCACTGCCCATCGTCTCCGACAGTTTCACCTACACCCAGAAGTTCGACGATAGCTGGAACCGGGTGCCGGATATCTCCCACGCCCGCGAGGTGCTGGGCTTCGCGCCGCACACGCCGTTCGCCGACGGCCTGCGCCTGACCCTGGAACACTATCTGGACGTGGGCCAGCAGCGCCAAGCCGCCGCAGGCTGAGGCCCCGCCGGAACGCACCTCTTCGGTTCTGCCCGGCCGCCGGCCCGTGTATGTTGGGCGGATGCAGCCGCCTCCGCTTCCCGACTTCCCCGATCACGGCGACGACCGCTATTTCACGCTCGAAGGCTATCGCGCCATCCTGCGCCGCGCCAAGGCGCTCGGCTACCGGATCGCCACGTTTCGCGAGTTCGTCGAGCCCACGGACGATGCGCCGGTGCTGTTGTTGCGCCACGACCTGGACCATGATCTGGAGTCGGCGGCGATATTTGGCCGGCTGGAAGCGGAGGAAGGTGTCGCCGCCACCTATTTCGTGCAGCCGGCCTGCCCGTTCTACAATCTGCTGTCGGAGCGCAGCCGCGCCATCGTGCGCGGGCTGGCCGACGAGGGCCACGAGGTCGGGCTGCACTATTACGCCGCCCACTACGTCGACAAGGACGAGGGCGAGGCGCGGCTGAAGGTCGACCTGGAATTGGTCGCCGGCCTCAGCGGCTTTCAGGTGCACTCCGCCGCCGAGCACGTACCGATCGACGGTGTCGACTTCGACATTGGGGTCCACGTCGCCAACGATGCCTACGCGCCGCGCTTCACCGCGCCGCCGATGACCTATATCTCCGATTCCCTGATGGCGTGGCGGCAGGAGACGCCGCACGACCTGTTGGACCGGGGCCGTTCGTTCCAGTTGCTCACCCACCCGGAGACCTGGGTCGGCCAACACCGCCACATGGGCGAGGCGATGGCGGCACTGGTGGCGGCCAATCACCGGGAGATCGATCAGTTGTTCGGCGAGACGGCCGCCTACTACCGTCGCCTGCTCGACGAGCGCGCCGCACGCGACGCCGCCTTCAAGGCACGACACAACTCCAGCACATGATCCCGAACCTGCACTTCGAGCGCGCCGAGTTCGACCGGCGGCTGGCCGCCTCGCGCAAGGCCGCCGCTGCGCGCGGGCTGGCCGGACTGCTGCTGTTCCGCCAGGAGTCGATGTACTACCTGACCGGCTACGACACCTTCGGCTTCTGCTTCTTCCAGTGCCTCTATGTCGGCGTCGACGGCGCGCTGGTGCTGTTGACCCGCAATCCCGACCGGCGCCAGGCCGAGATGACGTCGATCATTGGCGACATTCGCACCTGGGCCGACGGCGCCGATGCCGATCCGGCGGCCGACCTGGCCGACATCGTGCTGGAACAGGGCGCGCGCGGCGAGCGGCTGGGCGTGGAGTATGCGGCCCATGGGCTGACGGCAGCACTCGGCCGCCAGGTCGATGCCGCGGTCGGCACGGTTGCCATGCTGGAGGACGCCTCCGACCTGGTCGACACGTTGCGGCTGGTGAAGAGTCCCGCCGAGATCGCCCATGTACGCCAGGCCGCGGCGCTGGCCGACGATGCCTGGGCGGCGGCCCTCGCCACCGCGAAACCCGGCGCCAGCGAGGCCGAGGTGCTGGCCGCCATGCACACGGCTGTGTTCGGCGCCGGTGGCGACTATCCCGGCAACCCGTTCATCATCGGCTCCGGCCCGCGCGCCCGTCTATGCCGCTATGCCAGCGGGCGGCGGGTGTTGGAAGCCGGCGATCAACTGACGCTGGAGTTTGCTGGTATTTGGCGCCAGTACCATGCCTGCCTGATGCGCACGGTCACAGTGGGCGCGCCAGACAACGCGGATGCCGCCCATCTGTTCAGAGTGGCCCGTGACACCCTGCTGGCCTGCGAGGACGCGCTATGTCCCGGCCGCAGTGTCGGCGACGTCTATGCCGCCCACGCCCGCGCGCTGGATGCCGCCGGCCTGCGCCACGCACGGATGACCGCGTGCGGCTACAGCCTGGGCGCGGTCTACCCGCCGAGCTGGATGGACCGGCCGATGATCTACCGCGACAACCCGGTGACGCTGGCGCCCGGCATGGTGTTCTTCATCCACATCATCATCTTCGACGACGACCGCGACCTCGCCATGACCCTGGGCCGCACCAACCTGGTCACCGATGGCGCCGCCGAGCCGCTGTCCGACGCGATCTTGAAAACAACCACGCCGGGATGATGTCGCGCGCGGCAACGCGCGTGTCGCAGCCGGGCATGCATGACGGTTCCCCCGCCCGCCATTAAATCGCAAACTGGCCGGAAATGACCTGGGGAAGGAAACGGCGATGAAAAGCCATGCGCGGGTGGTGGTGATCGGTGGCGGCGTGGTCGGGGTGTCCGCCCTCTACCACTTGGCCAAGAAGGGCTGGACCGACGTGGTGCTGTGCGAGCGCACCGAGCTGACGGCAGGCTCCACCTGGCATGCCGCCGGCCTGCTGCCGCTGTTCAACATGAGCTATTCGGTCGGCCAGCTCCACCAGTACTCGGTCGAGCTCTACAAGACGCTGGAGGCGGAGACCGGCCAGGACGTCGGCTTCCACCAGACCGGCAACCTCCGGCTCGCCACCAATCGCGACCGGATGGACGAGTACCGCAACTACCAGTGCACGGCGGAGACCATCGGCGTCGAGTGCCATCTGATCGGCGTCGACGAGATCAAGAAGCTGTGGCCGCTGATCAACGCCGAGGGGCTGGTCGGCGCGCTGTGGCACCCGACCGACGGCCACATCGCCCCGGTCGACGTGACCATGGCGCTGGCCAAGGGCGCGCGCCAGATGGGCGCGGAAATCTATCAGCAAACCTCGGTCACCGGCATCAGCCAGACGCCGAGCGGCGAGTGGATGGTGTCCACCACCAAGGGCGACATCGTCTGCGAGCACATCGTCTCGGCCAGCGGCAATTATGCGCGCCAGACCGCCGCCATGGTCGGCCTGGAAATCCCGGCAATCCCGGTGGAGCACCAGTACATCGTCACCGACGTGGCGCAGGAGTTGAAGGAGTACCGTGAGGCCGGCAACGCCGAGCTGCCTATCCTGCGCGAGAGCGACGCGCAGTACTATCTGCGCGAGGAGCGGATGGGCTACATCCTGGGCCCCTACGAGAAGGGCGCGCCGGCCTGCTTCGTCGACGGCGTGCCGGAGACGTTCGAGAAGGACCTGTTCCCCGGCGACCTCGACCGGCTGCTGCCCCATGTGGAGGCCTGCATGCGCCGGGTGCCGAGCTTCGAGACCGCCGGCATCAAGGACATCGTCAACGGCCCGATCTCCTACACGCCCGACGGCAACCCGATGGTCGGCCCCGCCTTCGGGCTGGAGAACTTCTGGCTCAGCGAGGGCCACAGCTTCGGCGTGACCGCGGCCGGTGGCGCGGGCTGGCAGCTCGCGGAATGGATGGTGGAGGGCCAGCCCTCGGTCGACATGATCGGCGTCGACCCGCGCCGCTTCGGCGCCTACGCCAACAAGAACTACGCCAAGGAGAAGAACGGGGAGGCCTACGAGCACGTCTTCATCATCCACTACCCGATGGAGGAGCGGCCGGCCCGTCGCCCGGCGAAGGCGCCGCCCAGCTATGACCGGCTGAGCGCGGCCGGCGCGGTATGGGGCCAGCGCTTCGGCTGGGAGCGGCCGAACTGGTTCGCGCCGGAGGGTGTGGAGCCGCGCGACGAATACTCGTTCCGCCGCTCCAACTGGTTCCCCCATGTCGGCAACGAGGTGCGCACCATGCGCGAGCGGGTCGGCCTGATGGAGTTCGGCGGCTTCTCCAAGTTCGAGGTGGAGGGACCGGGGGCCAGGGACTGGCTCGACGGGCTGGTCGCCAACGTGCTGCCGGCCAAGGAGGGCGCGATCCGGCTCTGCCACGCGCTCAGGCCCTCGGGCGCGATCCGCTCGGAGTTCACCATCACCAAGCTGGGGCCGGAGCGCTTCCTGCTGGTCTCCGCCGGTGCCGCCCACGACTACGACCTGCACTATCTGATGAAGCACCTGCCCGACGACCGCTCGGTCTCGTTGCAGGACGTGACGACGAAGTACGGCGTGTTCGTGCTGGCCGGGCCGAAGGCGCGGGACGTGCTGGCGCAGCTGGCCGACCGCGACGTCTCCAACGCCGCCTTCCCCTGGCTCACCATGCAGGAACTGGCGCTGGGGCCGGCCAGCGGCGTGCGCGCGATGCGGGTGAACTTCGTCGGCTCGCTGGGCTGGGAGCTGCACCACCCGATCGAGTACCACAACGCGCTCTACGACGCGCTGATGGAGGCGGGTGCCGCCCACGACATCGGGCTCTGCGGCATGCGCTCGATGGACTCCATGCGGCTGGAGAAGTCCTACCGCCTGTGGGGCACCGACCTGAACCAGGAGAACTCGGCCCTGCAGGCCGGGCTCGACCGCTTCATCCGGCTCAACAAGGGCAGTTTCGTCGGCCGCGACGCCCTGGTGCGCGAGCAACAGGAAGGCGTCGCCAACAAATTCGTCACCATCGAGATTGACGCCGACGATGCAGATCCGTTCGGCAACGAGCCGGTGCTGATCGACGGCGAGGTGGTCGGCCGGGGAACGGCGGGCGGCTACGGCCACTATGTCGGCAAGAGCCTGCTGATGGGCTATATGAAGACCGAACACGCCGCCGAGGGCACGGCATGCCACGTCCGCGTGCTCGACCAGCTACGCCCGGCGCGCATTATCGCCGAAAGCCCCTACGATCCGGAGAACACGGTCTTGAGGGGGTGAGAACAGTCGCCCGGGTGAAGCGAGGCGAAACCCGGGGACGAATTGAACACGCTCTAAGCCAACAATCCCTGGATTACGCTCACGTTCATTCGGGCTACACTTGCTGCATTGGTCTTCGAAAAGTCGAACTGGATGGAGGCACCAATGCATAATCCGATCCGCCGGCCGCTATCGGCAACGCAGCACTTCCGCCGATGGCCTTGCGTCGCCACGTTACTGTTGGCCTTGGGCGGAAACGCCGCCTTCGCACAGACGTCGCTGCCCGATTGCGCCGTCACCGAGACGATCGGCTCAGTGGAGCTTTACGCCGACCCGAACGGTTACAATATCTACTTCGACGCGCCGCAAGACGGCGGCGTGCAGCTTTTCTATTCGTTGCCGATGCCGCCGGGGATGGAGTTTGCGCCACGGCTCGTGCCGGAGGTGCGTCGTACGCAGGGCGGCTATTGGCCGTTCGAGGGCCGCGAGTTGCAGGTCGTGTTCCAGTATTCCGGCGGCCTGTTCGGCAGCAGCGAGCGCACGATGACCGCGGAGGCGGACGTTGAGGATAATAACCGCGTTGCCGCCTACATCGTCGACGGCGAAAACAGGACCGACAGTGGCGACGAGATTTTCGATGTGCTGGTGAACACGTTTGCGGCCGGCAAGCCGATCCGCGTCGGTTTCGCCGACGCCACCACCGGCGAGGTCATCGTCGAACGCGAATTCATCGCCGAGCGCCTGGGCGATGCCATCGCCCGCGGTGAGGCGCAGTACGCCCAACAACTCGACCTATTCGACAACGACGGCTGCCGGTTCTATTAGCCGGCACGGCACGCAGGCGAAACGAGCCCGGGTGGAGCGGAGCGAAACCCGGGTTCCACTTCGTTCCACCCAGGCTACGGGTGTCTACCAGTTCCACCCGGCCCACATCATCGCCGGTGGCCCGCATATTTCGGAACACGAGGCGTTGTCGGGATGACAGGCAAATCGAGCAGCGATACACCTCGCAAAACATTGACTCTGGAACGATTTGTCCCACTAATATTGATACCCATTGAAATCTTTTTCTTGGCTCTGTCATATCTTATTATGAGTATTTGCTGGATCGGACGTGGCTATATTTTTCGATTCCAGCGAACGAAGCTAGTCAATATATACTACTTTCGCGGTTGGAACAAAACGTGGAGTGTTGTAATCTGCACCAAAACTAACACGAGCAGCACCTGCTATGATAGCCATGCAGAATATTATAGAGAACCCATGCGGACCACAAAATGCTTGGAGATCCGCGGCCTACTGAAAAGCCTTCAGATCGCGCAATGCTGGATAGGCAACAATGATACCTTACCGCTCCGAGATAATCATGGCGGGTATCGCTTCACCAATCGACACCGATCGTTCGTGAACCGCTACGCCAATATTTACCTAGGCGCAAACAAATCCGGAGAGAACACAGCTTACATGTATCACAACTATGAAGGTTACACTGAAATAGAACTCAATAAAGAGTTATTGGGTGAATCAATTCCCAAAATTCAAGATGCTCTCGATTTTGTTAGAAAACGAAAACTAACCTGATTTTCTTGAAGCATGCGGGACTCCGCAAAACCTGGGCTTCACTTCGTTTCACCCAGGCTACAATTCCATGCTCGTCGTTGCGAGGTGCGCCAAAAGCGCGACGCGGCAATCCAGAGTAACACCTGCAAATGTCCGTTAATCGCCTGGATCGCCGCGCCCGCTGCGCGGGCTCGCGATGACGGACGTGGTGTTGATCCACACAGGCTAGATAGCAAGCGTGGCCTGGGTGAAGTGCAACGAAACCCGGGTTCCACTTCGTTCCACCCAGGCTACGACGATTGCCACCCAGGGCCTTTACCGCAGCTGGCTGTCCTTGCTGCCGCGGCGGTTGAAGCCGGGCGGGATGCGGTTGTCGTTCTTCGACTGGCAGTGGACGCACGTTTTCACGCCGGGCACAGCCAGGCGCCGAGCCTCGGGGATTTCCTCCTCGCACACAACGCAATAGAGCGCGCTTTCGCCGGTCGGCATCTGGCCGCGTGCGTGCTTCACGCCATCCGCGATGGTGTCGTCGATCTGATCCTGCACCGCCCCGTCGCGGGCCCATCCGCCAGCCATGACGCCGCTCCTATCGATATCCGATCAAGAATCCATATGGCTAGTGGGCGCATGCCGTCAACCCACCCGCGCGGTGCCGGCCCTATCCGGCGGTCCAAGGATCGATCACCCCGATCCCGCAACCTTCGAAATCCATGACATTGCGCGTGGCAACGGCCGCGCCGGCCGCGCGCGCGATCGCGGCGATCTGACAATCCGGTTGACTGATCGGCCGCCCAGCCGCCCGCCGGTCCGCCGCAATGGCTGCGTAGGCCACAGCGGCGGCGCTCCCGAACGGCAGAACACGACCGCGAAAATCCACGCGGATGATGTTGTCGACCGCATCGGCAAGGATCGCGCGCCGCCGGCCGGCGGGCAGCAAAGCCACGCCGTAGCGCAGTTCGGCCTCGCTGATCGCCGTCAAGAATGTGCCTGTGCTCTCCTGTACCGCGAGCCAGCCTTCAACGCGCGGCGCCGGTGTCGGCCGCAGCATCTCAGAAATCACGTTTGTATCCAGGATGACCACGCGCCCGGCCAATCAGGTTGGGTTTCACTCGAAGTCTGGGGGCGCTCGCATGAGCTCCCGTGGCGGCACCTCCAGATCGACGCCCCCGAGTGGTGCGATCCGGGCACGAATGGCGGCCGCCAGGTTTGAAGGTGGCGCATTGCCCTCGACAACCTGACGGAGGATCTCACGCACCTCCTCCTCCATCGAGTGACCGTGCTCGGCAGCGCGCACGCGCAGCCGCCGTTTCAGCCCCTCGTCCAGGTTCCGGATCGTAATGCTCGCCATGCCACCTCCAAAGACAGCAATGTAGTCATTGATTGCATTGCAATCAATGACTCTCGATGTCGAGGCCTTGGTTGCTGGCCATTGCCCGCCGGACATTGGATAGTGGGGCGAACAACAAGGCCACAAAACACACGGAGGGTCAGATGACGAAGGTTCCAGGCGCCGTGGCGCTGCTCACGGCGATGGTGATCGGCTGCACCCAGAGCCCGGCGCAGTCGGGCGGCGATCCCCCCGCAACGCCTGACTCTTGCGACAACAGCGATGCAGCGCTCTCCAGCGCCGCCTTCGTCATCGCCACCACCCCGGTCGCCGGAGCGCGCGTCGACAGCGGCTTCGCGGTCGCCGGCTGCTCGCGCACGTTCGAGGGCACGGTGGTGTGGCGCCTGCTCGCCCGCGACGGCAGCGTGGTCGCCGACGGCTTCACCATGGGCGGCGCCGTCGACGGGCCCGGCGCATTCTCGTTCACCGTCGATTTTGCGGTGACGGAACAGCAGGTGGGCCACCTGGAGGTCTACGAGGAAGACGTCTCCGACGGCGAGGGCTTCCCGCCCGGCCGCACCGTGCTGCCGCTGGTGCTGAACCCGTAGCCGGGCTCCCTGTCGAAACGCAACCTAGCCAAGCAGGAACTCGTCGGAATTGTTGCCGCCGACGATCTGCAACGACGTGGTCGCGGTGTCGAACGCGCCGCCGCCGTCGGTCGCCTGATAGGTGACCATGACGATGTCGACCTCGCCTTGCCCGAGGTCGGAAAAATTGCCGAGCTGATCGAACAGCAACATGCCGTCGGCATCGATGGTCAGCTGCCCGGTCCGCCCGCCAATGGACGTGACCGTGATCGCCTGGCCCACATTGCCCGCTTCGCCGTTGACCGCGCTGACCGCAAGCATGTCGCCGGTATCGTTGTCCAGCGTGTTGCCGCTGGCGCGATCGGCATCGAACACGAACAGGATGTCGTCCAGGGCGTCCAACGGCGTGGCCTCTGCCTCCTCGGCCGGGTCGGGATCCGGCTCCGGCTCTGAGTCATCGCTCGTGACGAAACTGACGCTGGTGACCCCGATGGCGATCTGTTGCTGCACGAGGTCGTCGACCGTCAGGTCGCGCAGGCTGCTCGACAGATAGAACGTCGTCGCCTGGATGCCGTCGCCGTCGGCACCGAGTGAGACGAGCTCGATGCCGCCATCGAACGTGTCGCCAACCGCGCCATACGCGGCGTCGGACATTTCATACTGGTCGAACGCCGCAAAGACGTCGCCGGTGAACGACGACGTCGCGACCTGCTCGCCACTGACCGAAAGGCTCTCGGCCAGGCCATCGTCCGCCAGGTCGAAATACATCGCGCCCAGGTCGCCGATGAAGCCGGTGTCGTCGAGCACCTCCAGGTCGATCTTGAGGGAGCCGTCCTCCAGCTCCGTGACCGTGACACGCGTGTCGACATCGCCGTCGACCACATAGGTCTGTGAGTTCATGTTGCCTGTCCCCTCGCCCTGCTTCTTTGTTGTCAGGACGCACAGATTTCACCAATGCACGCATTACCTTCGTGGGGACGCTAATAGTCTATCCTTTAAAGATTGGTTTCAGATTGGTTATCACTTCCAACTGTTATTATCTGAAATCAAATATAAACTTGTCCATTATTTATTTTCAGAACAGATTTTTTCGATTTTCTCTTTAATTACTGTAACTGATTGTAACCGGCGCCCAGCCTTTCCGTGGCGCTACGCCATCTTCAGCGGCCGATCGGCCGGCGCGGCAAGGCCGGTCTCGAACGTTCCCTGCCCCATCCGGTCGCGCGCCGGCGGCCGCCCGTACACGGCGCGGTAGCACTTGGAGAAGTGCGACGCCGAGACGAAGCCGCATGCAAGCGCCACCTGAAGCACGGGCAGGTCGGACTGGGTGAGCAGCAAATGGGCGCGATTGAGCCGCAGCAGCGTGTAGCAGCGCGCCGGGGACATGCCGAGATGCCGCTGGTACAGCCGCTCGACCTGGCGGCGGGAGAGCTTCACGGCGGCCGCGATGTCCTCCAGCGACAATGGCTCGGAAATGTTGGTCTCCATCAGCCGCACCATCTCCAACAGGCGCCCGTTGGCGATCTTCAGCCGGCTACCGATCGGCAGGGTCTGGCTTTCGCCGTGCTGACGCACGCGGTCGGTGATGATCTGCTGGCAGGCACCGGACACCACATCGTCGCCCAGATCCTCGGCCACCATGTGCAGCATCATGTCCAGCGGCGCGGTACCGCCGGCACAGGTCAGGAAGCCCCGGTCGCTCTGGTAGAGGTCGGCGCGCACGTCGGCATCGGGAAAGCGCTCGGCGAACGCCGGCAGCGCCTCCCAATGGATCACACAGCGCACGTCCTCCAGCAGGCCGGCCTCCGCCAGCAGCCATGTGCCGGTGCACACGCCGCCAAGGGCCACATCGGCATGGTGCCAGCGCCGCAATGCCTGCAACAACATCCGGTCGGCCGCGGCGGCGACGTTCAGGCCGGCGCAGACCATCACCAGGTCGGGGCGCGGCGGTACGTGGGGCGGATGGCTGGGCAGCGCGCCATCCACCATCACCGACACACCGTTGCTGGCGGAAACCGGCGCACCGGAAACCGACAGCACCGTCCAGTCGTAGACCCGATCGCCAAGCACGCGGTTCGCCACGCGCAGCGGCTCCACGGCAGTGGTGAACGCGATCATCGAGAAATCGGGGACGAGCAGAAAGGCAATGCGTCGTTGCGCAATTCGCCTCGGTAGAGGTGCGATCGGTTCCATCGCGCCGCCTTCCCGTCCACTCGACGTTCGCCGGCCCGTCCCGCGCCCTGTCCCGTGCGGGGTGGCCGTGCTCGGTCACATAGTGGTCATGTTGAGGGCGGCATGCCAATCACGTTTGGCAAGGCGTACCGCGACGCCATGTTTGCGATGCTTGAACCTGACGCCGGAAACGAGGGCAACAGGCGGGGCGCCAAATCCTATTGGGTTTGGTGGCGGACGCGCGCACCGTGCTCGATGGCAGCGGCGGAAAGCCGGCCCACTTCCAAACGGTAGCGCAACATCTCCAGCAGGCGCAGCTCTTCCTGGCTTGCCTGGCCGTCGGCCGCGACCACGTCGCACGCCAGCGCATAGGCGGTCTCCGCCAGATTGTCCGGCAACGATGCGTGGATCTCGTCCAGCAGATGATCTAGCCCGTCTTCCTCGTTCAGCTTGTCGACCACACCGGATGCGATCCGCGGCAGCATCGCCGCATCGAACTCCTCGAAAATCGGCAGGCCACGCACGATGACACCAATCTTGTTGAACTCGTGATCGTTCATTTCACTGTCGGCGGCGGAGCAAAGGATCATCGTGTAGATGAGAGCGGTCTGTGCATCGAGCATGGCGGAATAGAATTGTCCTTGTTGGGGATCAGCTTTCGATTTGCAGCGCGGCCCGCTTCGGCTAAGCCATCGGCAGACCGAAGCCTCGCACTTAGGGAATGCCGGCCCGCCCGTCAAGCGCGGGGTGCCGAACGCACCCGGCCGGACCGGGCGCCAAACCATCGCCAAGAGACCCGCCACACCCCATGAATGCAATCATCGACGTCGTCGTGCCGATCTTCGCGATCATCGGGTGCGGATACGCGGTCGGCCGCATCGGGCTGATGGGGGCCGCCAGTTCCGAGGCGCTGAACCGTTTCGTCTTCTACATCTCGCTGCCGGCCCTGTTCTTCATCTCGATGGCCCGCGCGCCGGTCGAGGCTGTGCTGGACTGGCCCTTCATCGCCGTCTTCCTGGGCGGGCTCCTCGTCAGTTTCGCACTCGCCCTGCTGCTGCACCGCATCTTTGTCGACGACGCGCCCGGATCCGGCACGCTGCACGCGATGTCTGCCATGTTCAGCAATACCGGTTACATGGGCATCCCCCTGATTACCGCCGCGTTCGGCCCCACCGGCACCCTGCCCGCCGTGATCGCCACCCTGTGTACCGGCACGATCGTGATGCCGCTGTGTGCGATCCTGCTGAAGCTGGCGACGGCAGAGCGCTCGAACCCGGTCAAGACGGCGCAATCGGCCTTCCTGGCGGGCATCAGCAACCCATTGGTCGTGTCGGCCGCGGCAGGTGTGCTGTGGTCGTATTTCGTCGGCACCGATGCCATGCCGACCGCCCTGTCGCGGGTCTTCGACCTGCTGGCCGCCACCGCGGGCCCGTGCGCGCTGTTCGCCATGGGCCTGTTCATGGTGGGGCGGCGCCTTTCAGACGGATGGCGCGAAGTAGCCTGGGTCACCTGGTTCAAGTTGATCGTCCACCCGGCGATCACCTTGGCGCTCGCACTTGTGATCGGGCTGCCGGAATCCAGCTTCGCGATCGCGATGACACTCGCGGCGCTGCCAACCGGCTCGTTGGTCTATGTATTGGCGCAGCAGCACAACATCTATGTTCAGCGCGCCGTCTCCGTGATCATATTCTCAACGCTAGTATCCATTGTTACGCTGTCCGCTGTCTTGTATTACTTCTCAAACGCGGTGCAAAATTAGAACGCGCGACAAGTAATAAACGACACTTTGACAGTCAACCAGTGGCGTCGCGGGGCTCAGCACTCGGCATGGTTAACGCGCCCAACCGAACTTCCATATGTAGTTAACCGCATTTCATCTCGCGATTCGCGGCCAAAGCTGCTATGGGTCGGCGTTCGCATGGCGCATCATCCGGATGGGGATTTTGCGCGAGAACAGCCAATCGTAGGAAACGATTGGCGCCGATGGGGGAGTTTGGGGGCATTCCAGTTCGACGGGCCTGCGCGGCCTCGCCGTTTGCCCCAGGATGGCGGCAGATCGTGACCGATGCAGGCAGGCTTATGACCGGTGGTTTGGCCGGTAAACAGAATTCAAGACGTTGGACGCACCACTGGCGGCAATGGCGCTGGTCGGCTGTCGTCATTCTGGCGGGCGCAGCCGTTTTGGCGCTTTGGATCGCCCGGACCATTTCGCTCGAGACCGATCACCAGATCGCCCAGCAGCAGTTGATCGGCGCGCGCGCCGCTGCCACGCTGAGCATGGAAATCAACATGCTGGCCAGCGCGGTCAACAACATTGGCGCGACCAGCGAGGCGGACGCGACCGGGACATTGACCGGCGCACACGGCATCGTCGCGCGCGTGCTTGCGGCCGGCGAGACCTGGGCGTTGCTGCCCCCGGATGCGCGCGCGTCGGCGGTGGCGAATGGCGCCGGCCCCGGCCTGCCGGCGCTGACGCTGCCATACAACGTAAACGGCCAGTGGTTCGTCGCGGCGCTGCATGCCCCCCGTGAGGGCGGGTTGGCCGCGGCGGCAATGCCGCTGGAGCCGATCCTTTCCGCCTTGGAGGAGGCGGCCGCGTCGGTGCCCGGCGTGGCTGTGGTCTCGGCCTCGACGGGCCGGGTCTGGATCAGCGCGCCGTTCGATCCTGCGGCGATCGGGCAGCCGGCCGATGCACCGTTCGGCGACGGAGACGTGCCGGCAAATGCGCTTGTGGCCCCGATTGCCTCGCCATTCGGGCTTGAGCTGGCATTGCACCCGACGACGCCCGGACTGCCAGCGGCGTGGTGGACCGGCGTCATCCCGACCATCGTGATCAGTGCACTGCTGATCCTGGGCACGGCAATCGCTGTGCGCTTCGCGGTGGCGTCCCGCCCCGGCCCGGCGCCAGAGGCCACTCAACCGTCACTGGCGGGCCATGGCGGCGCTGAGATGGATATGGCTGAGACCGTCGCAGGTGCCGGCGCGCCGGTCTCGGACGTATCGGTGTCGGACGTATCGGTGTCGGGCGCATCTGTATCTGAGGAACCCGCAGGCACGGCCGATGCCACTGCCGCCCCGGGCCATAACGCGATCCTTAGGACCGGCCTCTCGGAAATTCTGCGCCCGCAGCCGATCGTGGCCTACCGCGCACGGGTCGATAGCAACGGCGATATCGACCTGCACGATGTCCATGTCGGAGATCTGCCGGGCTGCCCGCACCTGGAAAGCCACACGCAGAACTCCTCCTCGGCCTTCCTTGAAGCGTTGTGCCGCGACGACCGGTTCGCGCTTGAACGCGCGATCCAGCTCGCCGCCGGCCTGCCGGGCGACGCGCCGCAGTCCGCCAATGGCGGGTGGCTGCGACTGGGCACGAGCGACAATCACATCTGGATGCGCCACTGGCTGCGCCGGATCGACGCCGAGGACCATGTCGACGTCCTGGGACTGCTGGTTGAGTCGAGCGCCGAGAACGCCGAGTACGCCGCCTTGATCGAGGCGCGCAACGCGGCGGAAGCGGTCAGCGTGCGCAAGAGCCGGTTCATCGCCAGTGTCAGCCATGAACTGCGCACGCCGCTGAATGCCATCATCGGTTTCGCCGAGCTGATGGAAAAAGAGACCCTGGGGCCCATCGGCACCCCGCGCTACAAGGGCTATCTCGCGGACATCAGCACCAGCGGCAGGCATCTGCGCGACCTGATCAACGACATTATCGACATCTCGCGGGTGGAAGCCGAGGAACTGGACCTGGCCGACATCATCTTCGACGTCGGCGACGAGTTGGCATCGTGCGCGCGCCTGGTGTCCGAGCAGATCGACAAGGCCGGGTTGGAATTCGTCAGCGACCTGCCGGACGCGCTGCCCAAGTTGCGCGCCGACGTGCTGAGGTTCCGCCAGATCATCCTCAATCTGCTGGGCAATGCCATCAAGTTCACCCCCACGGGCGGAGAGATCGGCGTCTCCGTGCGCCTGACGCCGGAGGGCACCATGCGGATTTCGGTGATCGACACCGGCGTCGGCATGGACGAGGCGGGCATCGAGCGCGCGCTGCAACCTTTCGGCCGGATCGAAACGCCGGACCGCACCGGTATCGAGGGTACCGGGCTTGGCCTGCCGATCGCGCGGGCGCTGATGGAGTTCCACGGCGGCAAGCTCGACATCGTCAGTGCCCGCGATGCCGGCACCACCGTGAACCTGACCTTCCCCATCGATCGGGTCATCGACGACACCGAGTCCGAGCGGGCGGTGGCGGCCGGCGCCTGACCGCCGGCTCATCCGCGATTGCGGCGCTTGCAATACGTTAACCATTTGTGGTGAACAGTAGCGCGCTGGCCAAGCGGAGGATTCGACGACGCCGCCACGAAGTTACCTGACCGCACAACTCCGCCACCAGTTCCCCCTTGCAGGTTTGTGACAGACCGCTATATTGTGCGCTGCACAATTTTGCACGACCGAGGGTGTCTGCGGTCGCGCGGTACCCGGAAGCGGCCCGATTCCTGAGCCAATCAGCCAACGCTGCGGCTCGTCATTGAACCGGACAACCGAATCGGGTGGCAGAGCGCGGCAGATATTCGCTTTGGATTTGTGCAATGCATCATCACTTGGAGGCTACCCTCAATGGCGCCTGACGGAAATCTGGTATCCCGCGAACCGTCCATCGACGAGTTGCACGGCTTCTACATTGAAGATTTGGCCGTGGGCATGACCGCGGTGTTCGGCAAGACGGTGACCGAAGCGGACCTGATCATGTTCGCCGGCGTGTCTGGCGACACCAACCCGCTGCATCTGGACGAGGAGTTTGCCAAGCGGACCCGCTTCGGCGGCCGTATCGTCCATGGCATGCTTACCGCCAGCCTGATTTCGACCCTGATCGGCACCAAGCTGCCGGGTCCGGGCTGCATCTACCTGAAGCAGGACCTGAAGTTCAAAGCCCCGGTCCGGGTCGGCGAAACCGTGGAAACGCGGGCGACCGTGCTGGAAATCCAGACCGAGCGCCGCCGCGTCAAGCTGCGCACCGTGTGCTCGGTTGGCGACACCGTGGTGCTGGAAGGCGAGGCCGAGATCCTGGTGCCGACGCGCGCCGCGGCCTGATCCGATTCTGTCGCTGGCGCGGCCCCATAACCGCGCCAGCCCCTACCACACCGGCACTACCACACCGGCACTACCACATGGACTTGGCAGCGCGCTCCGGCCATTCCCGGTCGTAATCGGCGCCGCCGACCGTGCCCTCGCTCAACTCGGCCAGAATCTGGCCGGGTGTCGGCAGGCTGCCCGGCGCCACATGATGCGCCGGGTTCCAGAGGTCTGAGCGCACGATGGCGCGGGCGCACTGGAAATAGACCTCCTCGACAGTCGTCACGATCACCGAACGCGGCGCCTTGCCGTCGACCTCGAACGACGCCAGCAGGTCCGGCTCCACCGCCACGACCGCACGTCCGTTGACGCGCACGCAATTGCCGCTGCCCGGGACCATGAACATCAAGGCCACGCGCGGGTCGCGCACGATGTTGCGCAGGCTGTCGACCCGGTTGTTGCCGCGGCGGTCGGGCATCATCAGCGTTTTCGGATCGGCCACGCGCACAAACCCGCGCATGTCGCCGCGGGGCGAGCAGTCCACGCCCTCCGGCCCCACGGTGGCCAGCGCCGCGAACGGCGCGGCGTCGATGAACGCGCCGTACTGCGGCGTGATCCGGTCGGCGACCTTCACGGTCGAGGCTGGGCCCGGTGTGCCATAGAGCGCTTCCAGCGCCTCGATAGTGTCGATAGTGCGCATGGTTGGCCTGCCCCCCGTTGGTACGCATTCGTTCTCGCGGCCGTTTATCATGTTCGCCAGTGGACCGAAAACGGCTAAGAATGCCCGCGATGCGAGCGACCTCCCCAACGCGATGCTGCTGATCCGCGACCTGACGACCGTGCCGCCCCGTGCGCGCGGCTGCGTTGTGGCGCTCGGCAACTTCGACGGCGTGCATTTCGGCCATCGGGCTGTCATCAGCGAGGCGCGGTCCATCGCCGCACATCTGAACGCGCCGCTGGCCGTGCTGACGTTCGAGCCGCATCCGCGTGCGCTCTTCGCCCCCGACGCCCCGCCCTTTCGCCTGTCGCCCGTGCGCAAGAAGCTGGCACTGTTGCACCACCTGCACGTGGATGCCGTCTTTGCCATGCGCTTCAACCGGGCGCTGGCGAACATGCCGGCGGAACGCTTCGTCGACGATGTACTGGTCAGCGGCCTGGGCGTGTCCCATGTCGTTGTCGGCCACAACTTCCGCTTCGGCCACAAACGCGCCGGCGACGCCACGCTGCTGCAGTCGCGCGCCGAGGCCGGCAAGTTCGGCGTCACCTCGATGGTGCCGGTGACCGACGGCGAGAACACCATCTTCTCGTCGACGGCGATCCGGGAACATCTGGCCGCGGGAAGGCTGAACGATGCGGCCAAGCTGTTGGGCTGGACCTGGTCGATCCAGGGCCGTGTCGCCACCGGCCGCAAGCTGGGGCGCACACTGGGGTTTCCGACCGCCAACATCGCGCTGGGCCGCCACTTGCGGCCCGCGTTCGGAGTCTACGCGGTGCGGGTATCGCGCACAGGCCCGAACGGGTCGGAATGCCTGCCCGGCGTAGCGAATCTCGGCCGCCGGCCAACGGTCGACGGCGAGAACGAATTGCTGGAAGTCCACCTGTTCGACTTCGATGGCGACCTATACGGGCAGCGACTGGACGTGACCCTGATCGCCCATTTGCGCGACGAGCAGAAGTTCGACGGGCTCGATGCCCTGCGCGCCCAGATCGCGAGTGACAGCGAGGAGGCACGCTCCCTGCTGCAGCGCCTTGACGACGAGAGCAAGGCGGCCTTCGAACGCTCCGTTTGGGGTCGCTTCTCCGGTCCCTTCCCGTAAGCCGTATGCGGTTGCCGGCCTGCCGCATCAGATTGCTTCAATTCCGCCATCAATTGGCGTAGTCTCCGCGCCGAACTCGGAGATGCGTTTGATGGCCGCCTTCCACGAACGAATTACCGCCCCGGCGCACCGGCCGAGCGTTTGACGCCAAACGCACGCCGCCGCGCCGGCCATTGGCGATGCCAGACCCAATCCGATATCTTCCGATATCCCCATTTCGATATCCCCGGATATCAAGGACATGACTGAACGCCGCGCCAGACCGGCGCCCTCGCGGACCGGCAGGCGGTGTAACCGAACCAGGAATTCGATATGACCGAGCTGCCGCGCGACAAGGACGGCAACCCCGACTATCGCCCGACTATCTATCTGCCGCAGACCAGCTTTCCGATGAAGGCCAACTTGCCGAACCGCGAGCCCGACATGCTGGCCCGCTGGAAGCAGGACGACGTCTGGCACCAGATGCGCGCCGACGCTAAGGGGCGCGAACCTTTCATCCTGCATGACGGCCCGCCCTATGCGAACGGGCACCTGCACATCGGGCACGCGCTCAACAAGATCCTGAAGGACGTGATCAGCCGGTCCCAGCAGATGCTGGGCAAGGACTCGATCTACGTGCCCGGCTGGGACTGCCACGGCCTGCCGATCGAGTGGAAGGTCGAGGAACAGTACCGTGCCGAGGGCAAGGACAAGGACGCGATCCCGATCAACGAATTCCGGCGCGAATGCCGCGAGTTCGCCCAGCACTGGCTGGACGTGCAGTCGGAGGAGTTCCAACGCCTGGGCGTAACAGGCGACTGGGAGAACTACTACTCGACCATGCATTTCGCGGCCGAGGCGCAGATCGCGCGCGAGGTGATGAAGTTCGCCACCTCCGGCCAGCTTTATCGCGGCTCCAAGCCGGTGATGTGGTCGGTGGTGGAGCGCACCGCGCTGGCCGAGGCCGAGGTCGAGTACCACGACTACGTCTCCGACACGGTGTGGGTGAAGTTCCCGATCCGCGACGGCAAGGATGCTCTGGACGGCGCCGCGGTGGTGATCTGGACCACGACGCCATGGACGATCCCCGGCAACCGGGCGATCAGCTTCTCATCGCGCATCGAGTACGGGCTCTACGAAGTCACCGGCGCGCCCGAGGACAACTGGGTGAAATCAGGCGAGCGCCTGGTCATCGCCGACAGCCTGGCCGCCGACGTGTTCAAGGCCGCCCGGGTGCCGGAGGACGGCGTCAAGCGCTTGCAGGCGGTGGACTCGGCCGGCCTGACCTGCCGCCACCCGTTGGCCGGCAAGGGCTATGACTTCACCGTTCCATTGTTCGACGGCGACCATGTGACGTCGGACGCCGGCACCGGCTTCGTCCATACCGCCCCCGGCCATGGTGCCGAGGACTTCGAGATCTGGATGGACAACGAGGCCGTGCTGAAGGACGCCGGCATCGACACCCGCATCCCGTTCACGGTGGCCGACGACGGCAGCTTCACCAGCGAGGCGCCGGGCTTCGAGGGCCATCATGTGCTGACCGAGGACGGCAAGAAGGGCGACGCCAACAAGGCCGTCATCGACGCGCTGGTCGCCGCCGGCATGCTGGCGGCGCGCGGGCGGCTGGAGCACCAGTACCCGCACTCGTGGCGGTCGCGCAAACCGGTGATCTTCCGCAACACGCCGCAGTGGTTCATCGCCATGAACGACGCGGCTGGGCCTGACGGGCTGCGCGGCAAGGCGCTGAAGGCAATCGACGAGACAAAATTCTATCCGCCGAGCGGCCAGAAGCGCCTGCGCGGCATGATCGAGCAACGGCCCGACTGGGTGATCTCGCGCCAGCGCGCCTGGGGCGTGCCGATCACCGTGTTCGTCCACCGGCGCACCGGCGAACTGCTGCACGACGACGCCGTGAATGGTCGCATTGCTGCCGCATTCGCCGAAGAGGGTGCCGACGCTTGGTTCGCGGAAGGTGCGGCGGCCCGCTTTCTGGGCAATAGTTACGATGCCGACGACTGGGAGAAGGTCGACGACATCCTGGACGTGTGGTTCGAAAGCGGCTCGACCCATCAGTTCGTGCTGGAGGCGCGCGACGACTTGTCATTCCCGGCGTCACTCTATCTGGAGGGGACCGACCAGCACCGTGGCTGGTTCCATTCCTCGCTGCTGGAAAGCTGCGGCACACGCGGGCGCGCGCCCTATGACGCGGTGCTGACCCACGGCTTCGTCATGGCCGAGGACGGCCGCAAGATGTCGAAATCGCTGGGCAACCAGGTGGTGCCGCAACAGGTGATCGAGCAGTACGGCGCCGACATTCTGCGGCTGTGGGTGGTGGGCTCCGACTATTCGGAGGACCTGCGCATCGGGCCGGAGATCCTGAAGCGCCAGGTCGATCTCTATCGCCGCATCCGCAACACGTTCCGCTTCCTGCTCGGCAACCTGCACGGCTTCGACCCGCAGGAGCGGCTGCCGATTGAGGAGATGCCGGAACTGGAACGGCTGATCCTGCATCGCCTGCAGGTGCTGGACGAGCTGGTGCACAAGACCAGCGACACGTTCGACTTCCATGCCCAGTTCACCGCGCTCCACAATTTCGCGACGGCGGACCTCTCGGCGTTCTATTTCGACATCCGCAAGGATGCGCTCTATTGCGACCCGGCGACCAGCGTGCGCCGCCGTGCCGCGCGCACCGTGCTGGACCTGGTGTTCGACCGGCTGACCGCGTGGCTGGCGCCGATCCTGGTGTTCACCGCCGAGGAGGCGTGGCTGGCCCGCATGGGCGATGCCGCGTCCAGCGTCCATCTGCGCCAGTTCCCGCAGACGCCGAAGGACTGGGCGAACCCCGGGCTGGCGGCCAAGTGGGCGCGGGTGCGCGACATCCGCCGGACGGTGACCGGCGCGCTGGAATTGGCGCGGGCCGACAAGCAGATCGGCGCCTCGTTGCAGGCCGCCGTTCAGGTTCACGTGACGCCCGACGATGTGTCGACATTGGCTGGCCTGGACCTGGCCGAGATCACCATCACCTCGTCCGCCGAGGCGGTGACGACGGCGGCGCCCGAGGGCGCGTTCCGCCTGCCCGATGTGGCGGACGTGGCGGTCGTGGTCAGCGTTGCGGACGGCGAAAAGTGCGCGCGGTGCTGGCAGGTGCTGCCCGACGTGGGCGCCAGTGCCGACGTGCCCGGTGTCTGCGGACGCTGTGCCGATGCGGTGCGCGCCCGCCCGGCGATCGCGGCATAAACCGATGACAGCGGAAGCCTCCAGCGCCATGCAAGGCTCGAGCAGCCCACGCCGACTTTCCCGGCTGTTCGGGGTGTCCATCGTGCTCGCCATCGTCGTGATCGTGCTCGACCAGGCCACCAAGTTCTGGGCGGTCGAAATGTTCGGCCGCGACTTCGGCGATGCCGGCCTGTTCCAGAACTTCGTGCCGGCCCGGCCGATTGAAGTCACCGGCTTCCTGAACTGGGTGTTGGTCGGCAACCAGGGCGTGTCATTCGGGATGTTGA
Source organism: Alphaproteobacteria bacterium (assembly GCA_965227515.1). GTDB lineage: Bacteria > Pseudomonadota > Alphaproteobacteria > CALKHQ01 > CALKHQ01 > CBDDFZ01. The sequence goes on along the minus strand of CBDDFZ010000002.1, from coordinate 1,273,164 downwards.
GCGGCGTCGGCCCGTGGGTGTTCGTCGCCATCGCGCTGGCGGTGACCGCCGGCCTGATGATTTGGCTGTGGCGCTCGCGCCAGGGCTGGCTCGCCTGGGCCGTCGGGCTGATCGCCGGCGGCGCCTTGGGCAACGTGATCGATCGCGCCCGCTTCGGTGCGGTTGTTGATTTTGTGGACCTGCACGTAGCGGACTATCATTGGCCGGCGTTCAACGTGGCTGATTCTGCGATCACCATAGGGGTGGGACTTGTGGTGATCGACGCCCTGTTCGGACTGACCAAGAAAGGTTGAAAGAGGGGGAAACAGGAATGACCTCTAGGACGACACTTACAATCGTGATGGCATGCGCCGCGACCATGGTCCTCGGCGGGTGCAGCGGCCTGTCGGAGGCATTGGGCCTGAAGCGACAGAACCCGCCGGACGAGTTCCAGGTGGTGACCAACCTGCCGCTGTCGATTCCGCCGGACTTCACCTTGCGGCCGCCGGACCCGAACGCGCCCGACCCGACCATCGAGGCGCCGGCGCAACAGGCACGCGAAGCGCTGGTCGGTGCCACCGGCGCCCCGGTCGTGACCGGCAGCGCGGCGGAACAGGCGCTGTTGAACCAGGCCGGCGCCAGCGACGTCGACCCGTCGATCCGGGCCATCCTGAGCGCCGAAAGCCGCGTGTCGGACGAGGACAGCGGCGGTTTGGCCGACTATCTGCTGTTCTGGCAGGATGACGGCCCGTCCGGCTCGGTGCTGAACGCCGCGGCCGAGGCTGAGCGGATCAGCGCCAACCAGGCCCGCGGCGCACCGATCAACGAAGGCGAGACGCCGGTGATCGAGCGCCGCACGGACACGATCGTCCTGTTCTGATCGACGCCTGCGACGACTGGCGAGGCTGATCGAACGTCAGCATCGCCACCTGGAATACTTGCTGCGGAACGAGCCCGCACTGCCGATGAAGGACACTGCCATGGCGAACAATGAGACCGGTCACTCACGCATGTTGACGACGACGCGCCGACTGGCCGGCGCGGCGCTGATTTCGGCAGGCGTGGCTGCCGTCGCACCGGCGGCATCGGCTGGCGTGTTCAACCCGCAGAGCTTCACGCTCGACAATGGCCTGCGCGTCCTGTTGCTGGAAAAGCCGGCGATGCCCTCGGTCGGCGTCATCATCTACTACGGCGTCGGGTCGGCCGATGAGCTGCGCGGCCAGTCCGGGATCGCGCACATATTCGAGCACCTGATGTTCGGCGAGACCACCACGTTCGAGCATGGCGCCTTCGACAGGTTCATCGCCAGCGTCGGCGGCCAGCAGAACGCCCACACCTCGTGGGACGAAACCGCCTACTACGAAATCATCGCGCCGGAGCACCTGGAACGCGCGCTTGAGTTCGAGGCTGACCGGATGACCAACCTGATCCTGACGCCGGACGTGGTGGAGCCCGAGCGGCTGGTCGTGCTGGAGGAATTCGCCACCCGCATCAGCAACGAGCCGTCCTCCTGGGCGCAGGTCGAGGCCCTGGCGACCCTGTTCTCGCACCATCCCTATGGCACGCCGATCCTGGGCTGGCGGCACGAGATCGAGACCCTGTCCATCGAGCAGATGCTGGAGTTCTACGGCACGTGGTACGCGCCCAACAACGCGGTGCTGGCAGTGGCCGGCGCGGTGTCGATGGACGAATTGCGCCCCTTGGTCGAGCAGTACTTTGCCGAAATTCCGCGCGCCGACACGCCGGAACGTGCGCGCATCGAGGAGCCGCCGCACTATGCGCCGCGCACGGTCTACCTGGAGCATCCCACCATCGGCCAGCCGTCGTGGTCCCGCTCCTACCTGGCGCCCAGCTACCAGTACGGGGCGAGCGAGCACGCCTATGCACTGCAAGTGCTGGCCGAGATCATGGGCTATGGCACCGACAGCCGGTTCTATGAGCGGCTGGTCTTCGAGCAGGGCATCGCGGTCAGCGCGGGGGCCTACTACGGTCCCGACAACATCGATCACGGCATCTTCGGCGTCTATGGCTCGCCGGTCAGCGACGGCGACGACGAAGCAGCCGTCGCGGCGCTCGAGGCCGCGATCGAGGCTGAGATCGACATGCTGATGACCGACGGCGTGACCGAGGAGGAGGTCGCATCGGCGATCAAGCAGCTTCAGTCGGACGCCATCTTCGCCCAGGATTCGCTGATGGCCGGTGCGCGCACCCTTGGCAGCGCTTTGGCGGCCGGTCGCTCTATCGAGGATGTCGAGAACTGGCCGGAGAAGCTGGGTGAGGTCACGGTGGCTGATGTGAACGCTGCCATCGCCTACGTTTTCGATCCCGCCAATTCGGTGACATCGATCCTGATGCCGGCTCCGGCCGAATAGCCACGCCGCCAAGACGTTGGCCAACCGCACCGGATCGATATTTCAAACCGGCCGCAACCGGCGCCACGCGCCCGGCCGGAATAGGAGCCTGACGATGATCCTGCTCACCCGCTTCATGACGCTGGTCGGCCTCGCTGCCGTTTGCGGCCTCGCCCTGACCACCCGGCCCGCCGATGCCTTCGTCGGCGAGCGCGTGGTGTCGCCCGGCGGCATCGAGGCCTGGTACCTGTATGCGCCCGATGTGCCGGTGATCTCGGTCAAGTTCTCATTCCTGGGCGGGTCCGCGCTGGACCCGGAGGGCAAGGAGGGCTTGGCGGACTTTGTGTCCGTGATGCTCGACGAGGGCGCGGACGACCTTGATTCGCGCGCCTTTCAAGGACTGCTGAACGAGAACTCCATCGGCATTGGCTTCAGCGCCTATCGCGACGGCTTTTCGGGCTCGCTCTATATGCTGAGTTCGGACGCAGACCTGGGCTTCGACCTGCTGACCAAGGCGCTGAACGCGCCCCGGTTCGACGAGGAGCCCTTGGAGCGCATGCGGCGCGCGCTTGTGGCCGGCCTGCGCAGCAGCCTGCAGGACCCCGGCACCCTGGCCAGCCTTGCATGGTTCGCCACCGCATTCCCTGACCACCCCTACGGGCGCCCTGTGTCGGGCACGCTCGACACCATTGCCGCCATGACGGCCGACGACCTGCGCGGTTTCGTCGAGCGCCGGTTCGCCCGCGACAATTTGGTGATCGGCGTTGTCGGCGACATCGACAAGGACGCGCTCGGCGCCTACCTGGACCAGGTGTTCGGCGGCCTGCCGGCCGAGGCGACGCCTTGGGAGCTGCCGCCTGTGGAGATGCAGGGACAAGGCGAGATCGTCATTGTCGATGTGGACCTGGCGCAGTCGGTGTTCCTGTTCGGGCAACCCGGCCCGCTGGTCGATTCCGACGACTATCACCCCGTCAACATCGTCAATCGCATTCTTGGCGGCAGCGGCTTCAGTTCGCGCCTGTACGACGAGATTCGCGAACAGCGCGGCCTGACCTATGGCGTGGCGACATGGCTCCAGTCCTGGGACGAGGCCGGCATGATCATGGGCCAGACGTCCACCATCAACGCGCGCGCGGCCGAGACGCTGGAAGTGCTTCTGGCCGAGTGGGACAAGATGGCGACGGACGGGCCGACGGCACAGGAGGTTGCGGACGCGCGCACGTTCGTCAATGGCTCCTACCCCTTGCGCTATGACAACACGTCGTCGATTGCGACCGCGTTGCGCACTTACCAGGAACTCGAACTGCCGATCGACTATTACGACCTGCGCCCGGCCCTGGTGGATGCGGTCACGTTGGACGTGGCGCGCCAGACCGCGGAGATCTGGCTGGATCCGTCGAAGCTGTTGATCGTCATCGCGGGCCGCCCCGAGGGGATCGAGGGTGGTCGCATTTTCGACGACGAGGCCAAGCAGATGATCGGGTTGCCGACGAGCGAGTAGCGCCGGCGCGGGCTGCACCGGCTGGGCGCCGGCCGGCTATCTCAGGAGGGCGCTGATCTCGGCTGGGTAGCGGTCACGGAGCTTTTTCCATTGCGCGATCTGATTGGCGCGCCCGAGCCGACGCGTGGTTTGCGACCACTGCTTGGCCGTGCGATCCATCGCCTCGTACGCCGAGACCTGTCCGGTGTCGGCCAGGATCAGGTTCTCGCGCAGGGCATCGAAATACTCGCCTTGGCCCGACAGGTAGAGGTCGGGAATACTGCCAAGCATGCTGGCCTTGTGGGTCTCCAGGAAACTCTCGGTGTAGGCCGATACGATTTCGGCATCCTCGTAATGCTCGGCCCGGAAAGGGTCGAAGAACCCATCGGCCGGCCGCACCGCCGCGGTCGAAATCCGCGGACTGCAAGCGAACAATGCGAACAGGTAGGCGATCTCGGGAAACCGCGATCCCTTGGAGACCGTGTAGTTCCAGCCCCAGTTGAAGTAGGGGACCGAGAGCATCGTGCCGTCCACGATGCCGCCGGGGGTCGGCCCGAACGCCAGCTTGCCACGTATGGCGGACTGCGGACCGTTGAGGTATTTCTGGGTGCCGCCCCAGCCGATGTTGCAGAACGTATTGCCCTCTGCGTAGGCGACCCAGTTCTCGAACAGGCCGTCGGTACGCACGTCGGGGTGAAGATATTGCGACGCGGCAACCAGTTCCTCGGCAGCGGCAACGGCGGCCGGATCCAGAAGCTTCGGCTCCATGTCCGCGTCGAACGGCCAGCAGCCCTTCGCGTGCATACGGATCCAGAACTCCCAGACGATGTAGAAGATGGAGCGGAACAGCGCGCCGCCGTAGCGGCCCTCATCGGGCCGGTGAAAGTGGGCCATCATCGCATCGAGTTCAGCCCATGTGTGCGGGATTCCCAGCGGATAGCCATGCGCGTCGGCAAACCGGGCCTGTTCGTCGGGGTCGTCCAGCAACGCCTTGTTGTAGAACATGACGTAGGCGTCGCCATCGGTCTGATAACCGTAGAGATGGCCGTTGTAGGTGTCGCCCAGCTTGTAGAGCGCCTGGTCGCCAAAATCATGCGGCTGGTATTTAGCGGCATAGGCGTCCAGTTCCGCAAGCGTTCCCGCCTCCGCCAGATCGGGGATTCCGAACGTGGCCGGCAAGGCCAGGTCGAACTCGCTTTCCCCCGCCAGCGCGTTGATGATCATGCGCGTGTTGATGTCGTCGACCGGGGTCTCGAGAAACGCGAAGCCGATACCGGTGGCCGCGCGAAACGCTTCCGTCGCCGGCAGGACATTCGCCGGCGACCCTTCCGGCATCAGGATGGTCAGCGTGATATCGCGGCCGCTGGCCAAGGCTCGCGCGGCATCCGTCGCCTGGGTATCGACCGTTTCCAGGTCGAATGGCTGCGCAGGCGATTGCGCTGCCGCGTCATCGGCGAATAGGCGCGGCCCCACAAGGCACGCGGTGGCCGCGGACAGAAAATGGCGGCGCCTCAACGACTGGCCCTCATATACAATTTTCGTCAATTTGTGTGATATCAGCGATTGGTTAAGATAGTTCAAGCCAAAGTGGCGAGCATGCAGACAACTCAATACTAAGGTGCACCGGTTTGGTTATGGGGCGTGCATCTGGACAAACTGGGAAAAGTGTCAGTTCGCGGCTCCGGGTCGCGTTCCTGGCTATTGCTGTGTTTGCGTTGCTCGCGGCACTGGTGGGCATGGCCAGCCTTCGCATGATCGATGTCGCGCAGGACCACATGCTCGACGACGCGCTGCCGGCGATGCAGACGGCCAAGAGCCTGCAGGACCTGGGGCTGGAGATCATCGTCGACGCCGCCGATGTGACGTCCATCGAAGACCCAGACAGCTTCACCCGGCTTTACAGCGAACTGAGCGGCGCCATGGTCTATGCCCGCTCAAAGCTGAGCCGTTTGCGCGACATCGACGCCGAGTCCGTCGAGCGGATCGATGCGACGTTGCGCGCGATGAGCGACAACATCCGCGAGTTGTTCCAACTCGTGGAACAGCGCTACATCCTTGGCCGTTCGACGAACGACCGGGCCGATGAAGCCGCAGAGAGCGCCAGCCTCATACTCAGTCGGCTGGCCCCCGCCAATGTCGACGCCATGGACAAGCTGTTCCGGGACATGGACGACCTTCGCGCGATGGCGACATCGCCGGACATGCAGGTGGAGGATGTCAACAGGTTGTTGGACGACCTGGGTGGTCGCGACATCTTCAACATACAAACCATTCTGGTCCTGCGCTCTCGGGTGGAGGACATGCGCGATATCTCCGAGACATTGCGCGCGACCACAGATCCCTCCCAGATCGACATCTTGCGCGACCGCTTCCTGTTGGACGTACGCCACGTGGCGCGCGCCGTTCTGGATCTGCAGGACGAAAGCCTGAAGGCGGCGATTGGCGCCGAGCTCGGACTGCTCAACGAACAGGTGCTCAACGAGGATGGCCTGGTGGCGGTGCGCAATAGATTTGCCGACATCACGCGCGGTATCGACGACCTTGATCAGGAAAACACTGATCTGGGCCGTCAACTGGGCAACCAGGTCACCAGCTTGTTTCAGACCGTGGAAGGCATGGTCGAGGACGATGCAAGCAGCGTCAGCGATATCGTCCGCGTGGCGCAATATGCCCTGATTGCTATCGCGTTCGTCGCGTTCCTTGTTGCGGGCACGCTGGCTTGGCGCATGGTGATGCGCGGCGTGGCATTGAGGCTGCGCCTTCTGAGCGACGCCACGCTTGCCATCGCCAAAGGCGACCTGCAGACCGAGGTCACTGTCAGCGGCAGCGACGAGCTCGGCGAGATGGCCAGCGCGGTCCGCCAGTTCCGCACCAACGCGATCGAGCTGCAGCGCACCAATGCCGAACTCGCCCAGTTCGCGTATGTCGCCTCCCACGATCTGAAGGCACCGCTGCGCGGCATCGCCGACCTCACCGGGTTCCTGGAGCAGGACCTGCAAGGCAGGGTCGATGCCGAATCGCTGATGCACATGGAGTTGATCAAGAGCCGGGTGGCGCGTCTGGAGCGCCTGCTGGACGATCTGCTGAACTACTCGCGTGTCGGCCGCGACGACGCGGAAATCGCCAATGTCGATGTGCTGCGCCTCGTTCAGGACGCATTCGACCTGGTCGCGCCGGCCGACAGGATTGCCCTGGTGATCGCAACCGACCTGCCGGTCATCGAGACCGCCCAGGCGCCGCTGGAGCAGTTCTTCCGCAACCTGCTGAGCAACGCCTGCCTGCATCACGACAAGCCCAAGGGCCTGGTGACGGTGAGTGCGCGGGATGAAGGAACACGCTGGCGCTTTGAGGTCAGTGACGACGGCCCCGGCATCGCCCCGGAGCATCACGAGCGCATTTTCGGGATGTTCCAGACGTTGCGCGCACGCGACGAACTGGAGAGCAGCGGCATGGGCCTGGCGATCCTGCGCAAGATCGCACAGTCCATCGACTGCACGATCGAGGTCGACCCGAAGACAGCGCCGGGCGAAGGCTCGACCATCGCGTTCACTTGGCCGAAGGTCTGGCCCAGGACGCCCGGCGCCGACGTAACCGCCAAGGCTGCCTGACCCCGCAATAAGGACGGGCGCTCGACCAACGGCGGCCAGCACCCTGTCCTTCGACCAGTCAGTCAGTTGGTCAGTTGGTCAGCGGATCAAAACTCTTGAGCTTGGCATTCTCGGTGAAGATGCCCTTGGACAGCGAAGGCATGTTGACGCTGTTCGGCGATGTCTTTTGGATCCAATAGTATTCCTTGGTCATGATGTTCAGCTCGATATGGTTGCCCATGGACTTGCGCTTGCCGCAAAGATATTCATGGTAAGCCGACTGGAAGGTAAAGCCGACACCGAGCAGTGCGCCGAAGGTATAGCGACGGCGTCCCGTCGACGGGTCTTGGTACCTGTACAGAGCTACCAGGGCCCCGCCGACGACATTGCCGCCAAGCGCCTTTTCGATTTCAAACTGCAGGCTGTCGAAGACTTCCTTTTGCTCCGCATCCAGCAGGTACCCGTCGATCCAGCCACCGATGCTCTGCATGGCCTCGGCCAGGCCATTGCCGCGGTTGGTGCGTTGCGCCTGATTGAAATTCTGGCGCTGGAAGGCTGCGCTGGGCGTAAAACTGGAAGGATTGACGACACGGGTCATGGTGTAGTTCGGCATCGTTCTGCTCCGTTTGCTCCTGTGAAAGGACCACTCGGACCCCCGCTGTTTTGCGTTGTTGTATGCAGAACACCAATGCAAACGGCTTTATTCCGGCTATCCAGAGAAAATTCTTTTTTTATTCTCCGGGAATAGATGGCGGGCGCGGGGTGTTGTGTCCGTCCCGCGCGGCATCTACTCGCGGCGGAACGGCACCTCGGCGGCAGGCGGCGCATCGTGGGCGCGCGCGGCCTTGTGACCGGCATAGACAGCGGCAGCGACGGTGCCCGGCGCTGCCGCATCGCCGATCACCCGCAGACTTGCCCAGGGCGGCGTCCCCTCGCCTACCGTGTCCAGAAGTGCCTGGTGGAGCGCATCGTCGGGCGCGCGCGACGTCACCATCACCACCGCGTCGACGTCGATCTTGTCCTCAGCGCTGCTGTAGACGCACGCATGCCGCGTGACCGGGCCGAAGCCGACCGGCCGCCGCCCGGTCAGCAGCGTTACCCCGCGCGCCAGAAGCCCGGCCTGAATGCGATGCTGCTCCAGCGTGTGCACCGTCCATTGCGACACCACCGGTGCGGTCGTCATCATGGTCACGGTGCAACCGGCGTCGACCAGCCGCTCGGCCACGACGCCGCCCATGTAGTAGTGGTCGTCGTCGAACACCAGCACCCGGCCCGGCGGCGGCAGCTTGCCGGCCATGACGTCGTCGGGCGTGAACACCGGCAGGCCATCGGCAACCTGAAAACCCACGCGCGCGGCGCGGCCGGCGCCATCGCGCCGCCATGTCGACCCGGTCGCCAGCACGATGTGCGGGAAGCCGAAGCCGATCACGTCCTCGGCGCCGAGGCGGCTGTCCAGATAGACCTCCACATTCGCCATCTGCTGAAGCTGCTGGATGCGGTAGTCGGCGACCCGGCCGTAGCTCGCCAGCCCCGGCAGCGTCGCCTCCGCCTTCGCCCGCCCGCCAAGTGCCGTGCCCGCCTCCGCCAGCACCACGGGCGTACCGCGCTGGCCGAGTGCGCGGGCGCACTCCAGCCCCGCCGGGCCGGCACCGACCACCAGCACGGTGTCGTCCGACGTGGCCGTCGGCAAACGCTCGGGATGCCAGCCCTTGCGCCATTCCTCGCCCATGGTCGGGTTCTGGGTGCAGCGGATCGGCGTCATCGTCATGTCGCCGGAGACGCAGATATTGCAGCCGATGCACTCGCGGATGTCGTCCACGCGCCCGGCCTCGATCTTCGCCGGCAGGAAGGGATCGGCGATGGACGGCCGCGCCGCCCCGATCAGATCGAGCACGCCCTTGCGCACCAGGGACGCCATGCGGTCGGGCGACGTGTAGCGGCCGACGCCGACCACCGGCTTGCTGGTCAGCGACTTGACGAAGCCGAAATGTGCTTCCTGGAAACCTTCCTCAGCGAAACGCGCGGTCTGGCTGTCGTTCGACCAGTCGGACAGCGCCACGTCCCACAGGTCCGGCAGTTCGGCCAGCATGCCGACGATGTCGCGCATCTCGCCGCTGGACTGCATGCCGTCCGCGCCGCGCAGTTCGTCCAGCGAGATGCGCAGCGCCAAGGCGGCGCGCCCGTCCAGCACCTCCGCCGTGTCCTCCAGCATCTCGCGCAGGAAGCGCACCCGGTTCTCCAGGGAGCCGCCATAGCGGTCGTCGCGCTGGTTGTAGCGCGGCAGCAGGAAATGCATCGGTAAGGCCAAGTCGTGGCCGGCATAGACATAGACAATGTCGTAGCCGGCGCGGACCGACCGCTCGACCGCTTCGCGATGGCGCCGGCGCGCGGCCGCGATGTCGTCCAGCGTCATGGTGCGCGCGGCCACCGGATGCATCGGGTTCACCGGTCCGCCGGACGGCCCCATCGGCAGCTCACGGCTGGTCAGGTTGGCGCAGGCCAGCCCCTGGTGGACCAGCTCGATCGCCGCCAGCGCACCGTGGGCATGCACCGCCTCCACCATCGCGGCGTGATAGGCGATGTCGCCGTCGTCCCACAGCCTGCCTTCGATGTAGGGGCTGATATCGGAATAGACGTCGACCTCCACCTCCTCGGTCGACACGACGGCCCATCCGCCCTCGGCCTTCACGCCGCGCATCGCCGCCATCGCCTTGGGGTGGACATGGCCCATGCCGTTGCAGTGGGGCACCTGATAGAAGCGGTTGCGCGCGGTCACCGGGCCGATCTGCACCGGCTCGAACAGGATGTCGAAGCGCGGGTCGCGGCCGCTCAATACCGTTTCCCCTCGGCCATCAGGGCCGCATCGCCGAGCACGGCATCGAGCGCCGGCACGAACCGGTCCGCCCATGTGGCGGCGTCGGCGGGCGTTGCGATCAGGTCCTGGCGAAACTCGACCTGCAAATGCGGCAGGCCGCGCCGCATGGCGTGCTCCGGCACCGTGTAGTCGGTGAAGTCGATGGCGTAGGGCACGTTGTCGCCGACGACGATGTCGCCGTTCGCCTCCAGCACCTTGCTGGCGGCCCGCATCCAGCGCGCATCCTCGGCCCAGCAGAAGGCGATCTGCTGCGGCCGATGGTGACCGTCGGAAAGCTGGTCGGTCATCGAATGCACGGCCAGGAACAGTGGCCGCACCCCATGCACCAGCAGATCGTCCAGGTATTCGGCGATGCGGGTGTGGTATGGGCGGTGAATCTCGCTGACCCGCGCCTGGCGCGCATCGAAGCTGAGGTCGGCGTTACCGGGCACCGCCACACCATCGCTGTCCGCCCGCATCGCCGCGGCATCCGGCGGATGGCGGTTGAGATCGATCACCAGCCGCGAGTAGTTGCCGAGAAGAAGCCCGGCGCCATAGCGGTGCGCCAACCGGTAGGCGACCTCCGCGGCGCCGATATCCCAGGCGATGTGCTGACGCCGCTGCTCTTCGGTCAGGCCGAGGTCGCCGAGCGCCGTCGGGATGCGATTGGAAGCGTGGTCGCAGACGATCACCAGCGGCACGTCCGACGTCGCGCGGACGGCCTCGAACGGCGGCGGGTCGCCCACGCCGAGCAGGGTTGCGGCATCGGCCGGCGGAACGGAGGATTCGGGCATCAAGCGGGTTCGGCGGTGATGATGGGTTCCGCCGGAACTTAGACGATTGCGTGACCGGCTGCCAAAACCAAACACGCCGCCGGCGTTGCCACCGACGGCGTGAGTTAGGCTGTGTCAGCTTGAGCTGAAGTCGGCTCCGGCCCTACTTGAACTGCATGCGGCCGACGACGCACTGCCAGCCGATGTGGCTCGGAATCTCAGTTTCCTCGTTGCAGCGCGCGTCCGCCAGGTTGGCGGTCTCCAGGTACAGCGCATCCGACAGGTCGGTGCCGACCAGGTTCGCGCCCTGCAGATTGGCCGACCACAGGTTCACACCGTCGAAATCGACTTCCTGCAGGTTGGCGCGCGCCAGATTGGCGGCCGAGAAGTTGGCCTCGTCGACGCTGGCTTCGCGCAGGTCCGCGCCTTCCAGGATCGCGCTGGCGAAGTTGGCGCCGTCCAGATCGGCGCCAAACAGCACCGCGCCGCGCAGTTGGGCGTTGGCGAAGCTGGCGTTGCCAGCCGACGCCTCGGTCAGGTTGGCGTTGTTCAGGTTGGCGTAGGTCAGGTTGGCCAGGCTCAGGTCGACCTCGCTGAGGTTGGTGCCCTGCAGATTGGCGCTGCCCAGGTTGGTCTGCTCCATGTCCGCGCCGGTGAAGTCGGCGCCGCCAAGCGTCGCATAGCCGAGATCGGCACCCGCCAGATCGCATTCCGGGCACGAGCCGTAGGTCAGCGTCGCGTTCACGTCGGCCGCCTCAAAGGCCTTCGCCGTCAAGGGAACCAGGCCAATTACGCACGCAATCGCAAGGGTTGGGATCTTCCGCATGGGTCAAGCTCCATTATTTCTGTCGGCCGCCGCAGGCCGTGGGTCTCGTTGGATCAGTACGCTTCGTGCGAGTGGGTCGATGACACGCCGGTCTCGGTTCATCCAGTTGGGAGGCAATTGAGGCGAGTTCTGGGAAAGCCATGACTTTTTCTGTGACGTGGGTCACAGGGTCCATGGTGCCGCCACATTCGTCTTCCTGTCCATGAGAAACCGTCGCACCGCCGGATCCTCGGCCAGGCCTATGGCCTGCTCATAGGCATCGGCTGCCTCGCCTGCCTTGCCATGTCCGGCGAGCAGATGGGCGCGCAGCGCCCAAAACGGCTGGTAGGTGGCAACCCGCGCATCCGGCAGTTCCGCGAGCGCCTCAAGTCCCGCCGCCGGGCCATGCACCTCGGCGACGGCGGCCGCGCGGCTGACCAGCGCGCCGACCGTGGGGGCCAGGTCGACCAGCCGGTCGTAGAGATCGACCACCGCGCGCCACTCGATATGGCCCTGGATGCGGCCGGCGGTGTGGGCCGACTGGATCGCCGCCTCAAGCTGATAGCGGCCGAGCCGACCCTGGCGCGCGGCATGGCCAAGCGCTGCTTCGGCGCGCGCGATCATCGGCATCGACCAGCGTGCCGTGTTCTGCTCCGACAAGGGCACATAGGCCCCGGCCGCGGTGCGGCGCGCATCGCGACGGGCCTCGCAGTACAGCATCAGCGCCAGCAGGCCATGCGCCTCGGGCGCGTCGGGCAGCAGGTCGACCACCAGCGACGCCAGCCACAGCGCCTCGTCCGCCAACCCGCTGCGACGGGGATCGGCGCCGGCCGCGTCCTCCCAGCCCGTGCCATAGGCGGCGTAGATGGCATCGAGTACACCCGCCAGCCGCTCATCGAGCTCGCCGCGTCCCGGCACCGCAAAGCGCAGGCCGGCATCGCGGATCTTCGCCTTCGCCCGCACCAGGCGCTGGCCCATAGCAGCCGGTGCGACCAGGAAAGCGGACGCGATGCGCGCCGCATCCAGGCCCAGCACCACCTGCAGCATCAGCGGGGTGCGCACGCCAGGGTCGATGGCGGGATGGGCGCAGACGAACATCAGCTTCAGGCGGTCGTCGGGGAAGGAGTCATCGCCCACCCTTGCCGCCGCCTCCTCGGTCAACTGCGCGAGCGCCGGCATGGCCGCATCGCGCACGGCGTGGCGGCGGGCGAGATCGCTCACCCGGTTGCGCGCGGCGGCCAACAGCCAGGCCTCCGGCCGATCCGGCACCCCGTCGCGGGGCCAGGTCTGCACGGCCGCGCGGAAGGCGTCGCCCAGCGCATCCTCCGCGGCGGCCACATCGCGCGAGCGCGCGGCGAGGTAGGCAACGAGCCGGCCGTAGGATGCACGGGCAGCGTCAGCCGCCGCCTGCCGTGCGTCCCGCCCGTCGTCGCCGTCACCCACCCTGCATCCTTTCGCAAATGCGCGCGCCCTACTCCATCTTGTGGATCGGGCGCACCTCGACCGCGCCGTATTCCGCCGCCGGGCAACGCGCCGCCCAGTCGAGCGCGCTGTCCAAATCCGGCACGTCGAAGATCATATAGCCGCCGAGCTGTTCCTTGGTGTCGGCATAGGGGCCGTCCTGCACCTCGCGCTTGCCGTCACGGACACGTAGCGTGGTGCCGGTGTGCCCGCCCTGCAGCGAGGCACCGCCGGTGATGACGCCGGCATCCTGCAGCGCCTTGTGATAGGCGCCCCACGCCCCCCAGTACTCGGCCTGCTTCGCCGCGTCGCTGCGCGCAGCAATGGCATCGGTCGTCTCGTAGATCATCATCATGTACGACATCGTTCCCTCGTCTCGTCTCCGTTGGCGTGGCGGAGCCCGCATCGCGTGTGGCGACAACCGGCGCTCCATACAGATGACGCGAACGGCCGTTCGATTTCGACATCCTGCCGCAACCTGCGTTCGTTCGGCCATTGCGGTCGGGGCCGAGGTGCGGCACAACCTGCCGGTTCCGCATCGACCGGGCCTATCCGCATGAAAGCTGCCGTCTGCCGCGCGTTTGGCGCACCATTATCGATTGAAACAGTTGGCCTGCGCGCGCCCGGGCCGCAGGAAGTGCGGGTGCGGCTGAGCGCATGCGCGATCTGCCACAGCGACATCCTCTACATGGACGGCGCCTGGGGCGGCACGTTGCCTGCCGTCTACGGCCACGAGGCGACCGGCGTGGTGGAGGCCATCGGCGAGGGCGTGTCGGGCGTGATGCCGGGCACGCCGGTGGTGGTTACGCTGCTGCGATCCTGCGGGCACTGCGCGGTGTGCGCCGACCAGGCGCCGTATCTGTGCCAGACCGCGCCCAACGGCGAGCGCGCTGGCCCGCTCGCCTCAGCCGATGGCAGCGACCTGCACCAGGCGATGTACACCGGCGCCTTTGCCGAGGCGGTGGTCGTGCACGCGTCGCAGGTCGTCGGTATCCCGGACGATATCCCGCCGCCCTCGGCCTCCCTCCTCGCCTGCGGCGTCATCACCGGCGTCGGCGCCGTGCTGCGGACGGCCCAGGTCCCGGCCGGCGCCAAGATGGCCGTTGTCGGGGTCGGCGGCGTCGGGCTGAACTGCGTGCAGGGCGGCGTGCTGGCTGGTGCCGAGCGCATTCTCGCCGTCGACCTGATCGACACCAAGCTGGCGACCGCGCGCGCGTTCGGGGCGACGGACGCGGTCAACGCCGGCTCGGGCGACGTCGCCGGCACGGTGGCCGAGATGACCGGCGGGGTCGGCCTCGACTACGTCTTCATCGCGGTCGGCCATGCCAGGGCGATCGAGGATGGTCTGGGGCTGATCCGGCGCGGCGGCACCATGGTCGTGGTCGGCATGCCGCCGTCCGGCGCGGCAGTGCAGATCGAGGCGGCCGATTTTGTCGGCGCCGGCCAGCGCATCCTGGCCAGCAAGATGGGCTCGACCGTGCTGGCGCGCGACATCCCGGTGTTGGTGCAGCACTATCGCGCTGGGCGCTTGAAGCTGGACGAGCTCGTCTCCGGCCGGTTCCGGCTGGCCGAGATCAACGATGCCATCGCCGCCTCGCGCACCGGCACCGCCCTGCGCAACGTGGTGGTGTTTGATTAGGTCTTGAGCCCGGTCGTGGCCATGAAGTTGTCGTAGAGGCGGCGGGCCTCGGCGGTGAAGCGCGGCAGGTTGGCATCGGCCTCCGCCTTCAGGGTGTCGAACGCGTCGGCACCCAGGCTGCGCTCCAGCGCCGCGCGATAGCCGGGCACTGCCCACCAGTCGCTCACCGTCGTCGGCGTCAACTCGACATGATACTGCAGCGAGAACGCGGTTTCGCCGATGGCCATCGCCTGGACGGCGCAGGCATCCGATTCGGCCAGCACCACCGCACCCGGCGGCGCCTGCTGCACCTCGGCACCGTGCCATTGCAGGCAACGCCCATGGGGATCGATACCGGAGGTGAAGGGATTGGCGCGGCCCGCCGCCGTCAGCCGCACATCCAGAATGCCGATCTCCGGCGTGCCCGGCCCGGCCTTGCCGCCCAGCGCGTCGGCGAGAAGCTGGTGGCCCAGGCAAAGCCCGAAGAACGGCATCTTCAGGTCGGCCACCGCGGTGCGGATCGCCGCCTTCTCCGGCACCAGCCAGGGGTGATCCGCCTCCTCCCACACGTCCATCGGCCCGCCCATCACCCACAGCGCGGCATAGTCCTCCAGCGGCGGGATCGGCTCGCCCTCGTCCAGCTCGACAGGCTGCCAGGCGATGCCGTCCTCGGCCAGGAAATCGCGGAACACGCCCGGGTGCTCGCACGCGATGTGCTGGAACACCAGGATGGGCTTGGCCGGCGCGGACATGGCTCGGTTCCTCTCAGCCGTTCAACAGCCAGGCGTGATGGTGCAGGTGGTCGGCCATGAAGGTCTGGATGAAATAGTAGCTGTGGTCGTAGCCGGCTTGCATACGGACCTCGCACGCCTGCCCCACCTTCTCGCACTCTGCCTGGAACAGGTGCGGGTGCAGTTGTGCGGCCAGAAACTGGTCGTCCTCGCCCTGGTCGATCAGGATCTCATGATGTGTGGCGCCGGTGGCGACCAACTTGGTGGCGTCATACGCGGCCCATGCGTCACGATCATCGCCCAGGTAGTTGCTGAACGCCTTTTCGCCCCACGGGCACTGGCTGGGCGCGCAGATCGGCGCGAAGGCGGAGACCGAGCGGTAGCGGTCCGGGTTCTTCAGCGCGATGGTCAGCGCGCCGTGGCCGCCCATGGAGTGGCCGACGATGCCCTGCGCATCGGCGCGGGCCGGAAAGCTCTCTTCGATCAGGCCGCGCAGTTCCTCGGTGACGTAGGTGTACATGCGGTAGTTCGTGGCCCACGGCGGCTCCGTGGCGTCGAGATAGAAGCCGGCCCCGGTGCCGAAGTCCCAATCCACATCCTCGCCTTCGATGCCGGCGCCGCGCGGGCTGGTGTCCGGCATCACCAGCATCAACCCAAGTTCGGAGGCGAGCCGCTGGGCACCCGCCTTGATGGTCGCCGTCTCCTCGGTACAGGTCAGGCCGGCAAGATAGGTCACCACCGGCACCGGACCGCTTTTCGCTTGCGGCGGACGATAGACGGCAAACTGCATGTCGGTACCGGTGGCCGCCGACGCATGGCGGTAGAACCCCTGCACACCGCCGAAGCATTTCTGTTCGCTGATGGTCTCCAGTGACAACGCGCTGCTCCCGACCGTTGGTGGGCGGCCATTCCCGCCACGTGTTGCGGCTCATCATTGCCGCCCGCTCCCAACCGCGCAACCGGCCATGTCCACAGGCGCTGCCGCGCGCACCATTTGCTTGACTCGCACGGACGCGTGAGCATCTTTGGGGCGCCAAACGGCCAGTAACAAGAATAGCGGCGTTACATACACCGCAGGGGGAGGATGAGTGTCGCTTCTGACGATGTCAGGAATCGTCAAGCGCTTCGGTGCGATCGAAGCGGTGGGTGGCGTAGATTTCCACATCGAGCCTGGTGAAGTCGTCGGCCTGATGGGCGACAACGGCGCCGGCAAGTCCACATTGGTGAAGATGATCTCCGGCAACTTCCCGCCAGACGGCGGCGAGATGCGGCTGGAAGACCATGTCGTTCATTTCCACCGTCCGTCGGAATCCCGCGCCCGGGGGATCGAGGTCGTCTATCAGGACCTGGCGCTGTGCGACAACCTGACAGCCTCGGACAACGTCTTCCTGGCCCGCGAGGAGCGGAAGTGGCTGGCCGGGTTCATCCAGGTGCTGAAGTACGGCGTGATGCGCCGGCGCTCGCGCGCGCTGTTCGACGAGCTGAAGTCGGAGACCCGGGCCAGCGATCCGGTCAAGCGGATGTCCGGCGGCCAGCGCCAGGCGGTCGCCATCGCACGCACGCGCCTGATCGACGCCAAGCTGATCCTGATGGACGAGCCGACGGCCGCCATCAGCGTGCGCCAGGTGCACGAGGTGCTGGAACTGATCAAGCGCCTGCGCGACAGCGGCATTGCCATCATCCTGATCAGCCACCGCATGCCCGACGTGTTCGCGGTGTGCGACCGGATCGTGGTGATGCGCCGCGGCCGCGTGGTCGCCGACAAGCCGATCAAGGACAGTTCGCCTGAAGAAGTGACCGGCCTGATCACCGGCGCGATCGAGCACGCCTGACGCCCAGCGCGAAAATAAGAGCGAAAGAAACCACCGCACCATGAGCAGCACATTCGGCGTAGACGAAGTCACCGGGCACCGCGGCCAGTCGCTGGCCGGCAAGGTCCTGATCAGCCAGGAATTCTGGGTGACGATGGCGGTGGCGATCATGGCCGCCTACCTGGCAACCGACACCGAAGCCTTCGATAGCTGGCGCAACATCCGCAACAGCCTGATGAACATGTCGTTCATCGGCATCATCGCGCTTGGCCAGATCTGCGTCATCATCACCGGCGGCATCGATCTGTCGGTCGGCTCGGTGATGGCCGTCGGTGCGGTGGGCACTGGCCTGATGATGCAGGGCGGTTACGGCATCGAAGTGTCGTTCCTGGTCGGCATTGGCTTCTCGATGGCGGTGGGCCTGTTCAACGGCAGCCTGGTCGCCTTCGTGCGCCTGCCACCGTTCGTTGTCACCCTAGGCACGCTCAGCATCTGTCGCACCATTGCGATGGCGGCAACCAACAACCAGCTCATCTACCAGTTCGGCCCTGACGAAAACGACCTGTTCTGGCTCGGAACCGGCGGCATCGCGTCGCCGTACATCATGGGCGAGGAATTCGAGGGCCGGCCGCCGCTGGTTGGCGAGGGTCTGGCCTCGTTCCCGGTGCCGTTCCTGGTGTTGCTGGTGCTGACCTTCCTGCTGTCCTATTTCCTCTATCTGACGCGCTGGGGGCGCCACCTCTACGCCGTCGGCGGCAACGAACAGGCCGCACGCATGACCGGTGTGCCGGTGGCGTTCATCAAGGTCTCCGCCTACGTGCTGTGCTCCTCGCTGGCCGGGCTGTCGGGCATCCTGCTGATGGGCTGGTCCGGCTCGCTGAACAACTCGATCGGCCTGAACTACGAGCTGGAAGTGATTGCGGCCGGCGTGATCGGCGGCGCCAACCTGATGGGCGGCTCCGCCAGCGCGTTCGGCGCGTTCATCGGCGCCGGGCTGCTGGAGATCCTGCGCAACTCGCTGGTGCTGCTGAAGATCGACCCGAACTTCCACCTCGGGTTCGTCGGCCTTTTCATCATCCTGGCGGTCCTGCTGGAACGACTGCGCGATTCATCCGCGAACCTGCGCAACGTCGCCGGCCATCTGCTGCGACGACCGAAATAGTGCTATTGTACGGTCGATGCGCGAACGGTCGTCCGCGTACATCGACCAAAAAACTGAGATCCCAATGAAGACCTGGGGAGGAGAAGACGCATGAAGAACCTATTCTTTGCCACGGCGGCTGCGGCCGTCCTGGCCGTGCCGTTCGCGGCAAGCGCGCAAGACACCTACACGTTCGCACTGGTGCCAAAGGCGATGAACAACCCGTTCTTCGACCAGGCCCGCGACGGCTGCTTCGTGGCCGCCGAAGCGCTGGCGGACGTCGAGTGCTACTACATCGGCCCGGCCGAGCACACTGAAGCCGACCAGCTCCAGATCGTGCAGGATCTGATCAGCCAGGGCGTGGATGGCATCGCGGTCGCCTCGTCGAACGCGCCGGCCATGGCGCGGGTGCTGCAGGGTGCGGCAGACGCCGGCATCCCGGTCATCACCTGGGACAGCGACCTGCTGCCGGAAGACGCCGGCATGCGCGCCGCCTATGTGGGCACCCACAACTACATGATCGGCGTCGGCCTGGCCGAGCAGATCAAGGCCATGAACCCGGACGGCGGCACCATCGTCATCCAGTCGGGTGGTGCGGCGGCGGCCAACCACAACGAGCGTATGGCCGGTATCCGCGACACCCTGCGCGGTGAGGTTTCGGGCGAGCCGAACCCGGGCCCGCGCCTGGAAGGCGAGAACGGCTTCACCGAGGTCGAGGTCTCCCCGCTGTACACCAACGACGACTTCCCGCTGTCGGTGCAGCAGATGGCCGATGTGTTCGCGACCTACCCGGACCTGGACATCTTCGTGGCGACGGGCGGCTTCCCGCACTTCGCGCCGAACGCCTTCGCCCAGGTCATCTCCACCGCGCGTGAGCGGATGGATGCCGGCGAACTGACGGTGGTCATCGCCGATACCCTGCCGGTGCAGCTCGACTTCCTGCGTGCCGGCGACACCCACGGCCTGGTCGGCCAGCGCCCGTGGGAGATGGGCTACCGCTCGATGTACGTCCTGCGCCAGATGATGGACGGGGTGATGCCTTCCGATCCGCTCTACACGGGTCTGGACATTTGCGATGCCGACAACGTCGACACTTGCGTCGGCGGCTGAGCGCGCCATCGTTGTTGAATGAGGAAGCGGGCCTTCGGGCCCGCTTTTTCTTTGCCGGCGCACACCGGCATGCATGGCAAAAGGCCCGGCGTTGGCCGGGCCCTCAGCACCTTCCGATAATGCAGACCGGCTTAGTAGCAGACGGTCTCGTAGTAGTAGTTGCCCCAGGCGTCGTACACGATGACGTACTCGCAGATGTAGTTCTTCGACGCGCTCTCGGTCGTCGGGGCCGACAGCTCCTCGACCAGGTCGGTCGCGGTGTCGGCAAACGCCGAGCCGGTGGCGGCAGCGGTGAAGGTCAGGGCGGCGGCGATGGCGGCGATCTTGTTCATGGTAGGCTCCCAGTGATTGGCCTTATTGGCCGTTGCGATGACTGGGATTTGGGGCCAGATAGCCGCCGGCCGTGTTAGCCACCTCACACCCGCGCCAAATTTGGATGAACCGGAATCAGAAACCCCGCCGGCGCTGTGGCCGAGCGGGGTTTCAATGGCTCTTTGGCCGATGCCCAACGGGATCGTCGGGCATTCTCTGACGAACGCCCAGGGACAAACCCACTGCGGCGTTCGTTGTCGCATTTTTCGTGTTGTCGGCGGCCTGGCAACCGACGTTCGCGCGATACGTCTGTTGGACCTAAGCCGTGGCCCCGACCAAGCGGGGCCGCAGGTGTATCTTCGGCGGCTCCATGCTTTTACACACCCTCCATGTTCTGGGGCACAACGTCGCTCGAAAACGACGCGCCCGCCGTAGGGCTCCGCGATGGTGCGCAGGGCACGTGGCCCGTGCTAGAAACGTCCAGGGAGTGGAGCCTGGAGGCTCAACTCGTGGCCGTCCGCAGCGCATCCATCAATCGAAGGCTGCGCCTGTGGCCAAAGGGAGTCAAGTGCCTGTGGACAGGTCGCCGAAAAATGTGATGCGAGGCTGGGCGCAACGCCCCGACCCGAACGAGGCTTGAGCAAGACGGCCGCCCATCCATGCAAACCAAATTCAGTCTCGCACAGCTCGCCGACCCTGACATCGCCGAGGCCAATGGCATCCTGCGCAGTTGCGTGCACTGCGGCTTCTGTACCGCGACGTGCCCGACCTACGTGCTGTTGGGCGACGAACTGGATAGTCCGCGCGGCCGCATCTACCTGATCAAGGAGATGCTGGAGGCCGATCGTCCGGCCAACGCGCAGGTCGCCCGCCATGTCGACCGCTGCCTGTCGTGCCTGGCGTGCATGACCACCTGTCCGTCGGGCGTGCACTACATGCATCTGGTCGACCACGCCCGCCACCACATCGAGCGGACGTATCGCCGCCCCTGGCACGACCGCGCGCTCAGGCGCCTGCTGGCGGTCGTGCTGCCGCGCCCCGGGCTGTTCCGCCTGGCCCTCGCCGGTGCCACGCTGGCCCGCCCGCTTGCGGGTGTGGTGGGCAGGTGGTTCGGCGCCCGCATGGGGGCCATGCTGCGGCTGGCGCCGCCGCGCCTGCCCGCCCCGTCCCCGGTGGATCGGCCCCAAATATTTCGTGCCCAGGGCCCGAGGCGGGCACGGGTCGCGCTGATGACCGGCTGCGCCCAGCAAGTGCTGGCGCCGGAGATCAACGAGGCTACCGTCCGCCTGCTGACACGCCATGGCGTCGATGTCGTGGTGGCGAACAAGGCTGGCTGCTGCGGCGCGCTGGTGCATCACATGGGCAAGTCCGACCTCGCCCACCGCCAGGCCGCGCGCAATATCCGCGCTTGGATTGCGGAGCGCGACGGCGACGGGCTGGACGCCGTGATCATCAACGCATCCGGCTGCGGGACGACGGTGAAGGACTACGGCTTCATGTTCCGCACCGACCCGGATCTGGCCGGAGCGGCGGCAGAGGTCAGTGCGCTCGCCAAGGACGTCACCGAGTTCATGGCCGAGATCGGCCTGCAGCCCGCCAAGTCGGCGGACCACGCGACCGCGGTCGCCTACCACTCCGCCTGCTCGATGCAGCATGGCCAGCGCATCCTGAGCCAGCCGCGCGCCCTGCTGGCGGAGGCGGGCTTCCAGGTGCGCGAGATCGGCGAGGGCCATCTGTGTTGCGGCTCGGCGGGCACCTACAACATCATGCAACCAGAGATCGCCGGGCGCCTGCGCGATCGCAAGCGGGCGAACATCGAACGCACCGGCGCGCCGCTGGTGGCGACAGGCAACATCGGATGCATCGCGCAGTTGAGCGATCCGGACGGCCCGCCGATCGTCCACACTGTGGAGTTGCTCGACTGGGCCACCGGCGGACCGGCGCCGGCCCGGCTCTCGGAAGGTGCCACAGGCGGCGGATCCAATGTCCTACCTGCGCTGGATTGAGCTTTGTAACCGTGCCGAGCTGAGCGCGTACCGGCCCTGGACGATTGCAGGCGAGCACGTCGGATGGATGCCGCGCGCCTTCGCCGACGCATTGCCCGATGACAACCCCGCGTTCGCGCCGGCGCCAGCCGATGCCGAGGGCCCGCTCCGCCTGCACCCCGGCTTGGAAACCCCTGCCGCGCGCACCGCTGCACTTGCCGCGCTGTTGCACCCGATGGCCAAGGATGGGCGCATCAAGGCCTTGTACGGCGAGCACTACCGCATCGCGACAAGCATTTCCGCGCCCCCGTTGGCGTCCGTCGACCGCGCCGCGGCGGCGTTGCTGGGCATTCGCTCCTGGGGCGTTCACGTGAACGGCTATGTGCGGAAACCTGACGGACCATGGGTCTGGGTCGGCCGCCGCGCCGACGACCGGCTGGTCGCGCCGGGCGAGCTGGACAATTTCGTCGCTGGCGGGCAGCCGGCCGACGCCACGGTTACCGATAACCTGATCAAGGAAGCCGGCGAGGAGGCCGACGTACCGCCGCACCTGGCGCGTCGTGCGCAGCCGGTCGGCCATGTCAGCTATTGCGGCACCAACGCCGAAGGTCACATGAGGGCGGACACGCTGCTGCTCTACGACCTGGACCTGCCGGCCGATTTCGTGCCCCGCAACACCGATGGCGAAGTGGCGGGGTTCGAGCTGTGGCCGGTCCCGGCACTCGCGGCGCGCGTGCTCCAGACCGACGACTTCAAGTGGAACTGCAACCTGGTTGTCATCGA
This sequence comes from Alphaproteobacteria bacterium, assembly GCA_965227515.1. Classification (GTDB taxonomy): domain Bacteria; phylum Pseudomonadota; class Alphaproteobacteria; order CALKHQ01; family CALKHQ01; genus CBDDFZ01. Next base: position 1,250,383 of record CBDDFZ010000002.1, on the reverse strand, counting down.
TTTCCTGGTCCGGCACGGGCACCTGGATGCCGACAATTGCCCGGACTACGAGAAAATCGTGATGGACCTGCGACGACCGTTTCCGACAATCGGCGGTTGAATATCTACCCACGCTTCTGTCGAAACGCGTCGGAGCGTCGTCAGTCGCCGCGTACCAGCGCGCGAAAATAGCTGACGATGAAAACGCGAATGGCAGCCGTTCGGCCCAACTCGCCGCGGCGGGCCTCCACTTCCTCGCAAATAATGTGCATTGAAGCGCCCTCCAGTTTGCAGATCTCGCGCAGAGCATCCCACATAGATGGCTCTAATCGAATGCTAGTACGCCGACCTAGAATTGTAATATTTCGGCTGACCAAGGTAGAGCCCAAGGTCAGATCATCCCAATCGAATGCCACGTCTTTCCCCCTTTGATCCGTCTTCACTCAAAGGGCCCATTTTGGTGACAGGAGGGTGTTTTGACCGACCATTCGGTCGGCGAGTACGCTCGGAATCGCCAGCCGTTCGCGATACCTACTGGGTCGTTGGTTCAAAAATCATGTATACGATTGTAACCAATCAGCCCCCAGCTTGACAACACCGACGTTTCAGTCGCCGCCTCTATCGCCAAGCATTAATTGTAACCCCCCCCGAGCTACATATACCTATGCATGCACCAAAATTGCACTCCATGAGCGAAAGAGTGTAATTTCTGACATACCAATGTCCTCAAGATCAACCCTAGAACAATTAATTCTGCCATTTTGTTACAAAATGATTCTGTATTTCTCGCATTAGTCGTATCACGGAGTGCGGAGGTTGAGCTGCAGGGCGTGCAGGCCATCCGCGAATTCCGCGGCGAGCGCCTTGTTCACGGCGCGCTGCCGGTCGACACGGCTCATGCCCTCGAAGGCCGACGCCACCATCGCGACGCGGTAGTGCGTCTCACCGCCCGGCCTGGCACCGGCGTGGCCGGCATGCAGGTGCGAATCGTCGTCGACCTGCAGCGACTCCGGTTGAAATGTGTCTTCGAGGGTCTGGCGAATGCGGTCGATGCGGGACATAGGGTCTGCTGCTCCTGCGATGGCGAGAACGGATGTGCCCGGATATGGCGTCCGGCACCTGTCCACAATAGTGCCCCATCATCTGCGCCGGAATGACGCGAAGGGATGTGACAACCCGTCGTTGACACAATCCTGCTAGGCATGGGATGTGGCGGCCGCGGTGGCCGACAGCCATTGCGAGGCGCCTCGCCCGGGCGATACGCCGCCGGCCTGCCGGGTTGCCACGCCACAGCCTCGACCCCATACTCGGCAACAAATGGCCAGAACCAGCAAAGTTCAGTCGCTCTGGATCGACGATGAGGACCAGCCGCCGCCACGCGGCTGCGACATGCCCGGCTGTGCCGACCACGGCGTGCATCCGGCACCGAAGTCGCGCGACCAGCTCCGCGACTATTTCTGGTTCTGCCTGGATCATGTGCGCGCCTACAACGCGGCCTGGAACTACTACGAAGGCATGGACCAGGCCGCCATCGAGCGCCATATCAGGCAGGACACGACGTGGCAGCGCCCGACATGGCCGCTGGGCGACGGCCGCATGAGTCAGGACGGCCAGAAGAACGACAACGCGGCGCGCCAAGCGTTCAACAAGTTCTATGCGACGTTCGCCGAGGACGACATGCCGGGCGGTGCGCAGCGCCGCTTCCGCACCGCGGAGGATATTGAACGGGCCCGCTGGCGGCAGATCGGCGCCGAAGCCGAACAGGCGCTGGCGGTCATGGAGGTCACCCCACCGGTTACGGCGGACGAGCTTAAGGCGCAGTACAAGCGGCTGGTAAAACGTCACCATCCGGATGCCAATGGCGGGGACAAGGCAGCGGAAGATCGGCTGAAGGCGGTCAATCAGGCCTATGCCACGTTAAAGACCTTGGTATCGGCGCTCACGTCTTGATATGACAACCCGGTCGAGGGCACTCGACCCACCGAAATTGCGGAATTGAAGAACCATGCCATTGGATACCGTCGACGACGCCCCCGCCATGCCCGAGGGCGCACCCGACATCAAGATCGACGTCCGCCAGACATTCGGCATCGACGTCGATATGGAAGTCATGGGCTACAGCACGCCGACCGAGCACGTGCCGCCGGTGGACGAAGCCTATTGCTTCGATCACGACACCACGCTCGCCATCCTGGCCGGCTTCGCCCACAACCGCCGGGTGATGATCCAGGGCTATCACGGCACCGGCAAATCGACCCATATCGAGCAGGTGGCGGCGCGCCTGAATTGGCCGTGCATCCGCATCAACCTGGACAGCCACATCAGCCGTATCGACCTGGTCGGCAAGGATGCGATCGTGCTGCGCGACGGCCTGCAGGTGACCGAGTTCCGCGAGGGCGTGCTGCCGTGGGCGCTGCAGAACCCCTGCGCGCTGGTGTTCGACGAGTACGACGCCGGCCGGCCTGACGTGATGTTCGTGATCCAGCGGGTGCTGGAGGCGAGCGGCCGGTTCACCCTGCTGGACCAGAACCGCGTGCTGCAGGCCAACCCGTCGTTCCGCCTGTTCGCCACCGCCAACACCGTCGGTCTGGGCGACACCACGGGCCTCTATCACGGCACCCAGCAGATCAACCAGGGCCAGATGGACCGCTGGAGCCTGGTGGTCACGCTGAACTACCTGCCGCACGACACCGAGGTCGAGATCGTGCTGTCGAAGGTGCCGAAATACGACACCGAGGACGGCCGCAAGACCATTTCGGCCATGGTCGCGGTCGCCGACCTGACCCGCGCCGGCTTCGTGGCCGGCGACATCTCGACCGTCATGTCGCCGCGCACCGTCATCACCTGGGCCGAGAATACCGAGATCTTCGGCGACATCGGCCTGGCGTTCCGGATGACGTTCCTGAACAAGTGCGACGAGACCGAGCGCGCCACGGTGGCGGAATACTACCAGCGCTGCTTCGGGACGGAGTTGCCTGCCCAGGCCACCGCCTTGCGGAGCTAAAGCCCTTGTCCGGCGCGCCGCCAAAAGACGGACGCAAACCGGGCCGGTCCGCGACCCTGCATCGCACCGGCGCCGGCCGCGTGTCCACGACCACCTTGAGCAAGGTGGCGGAGAAGCACGTGCGCTCCGGTCCGTCGTCCGGCGACAAGCCCAGCGACCCGGGCGTCGCGCGCGCCGAATCCACCGCCGACCGCATCGCCAGGGAAGCGTCCGATAAGTTGCGTGGCGCCTCGGCGCGCCGCGAGCGCGAGGCGGTGGTCGAGAACTTCCGCCGCGTCACCGGCGCCGTCGTCCGGGCGATGTCCCACGACCCCGAGCTGGAGGTCGCGCTGACCGCCGATGGCCCGAAAATCGTCGGCAACGAAGTGCACCTGCCGATGCCGTCGCGCGACCTGCCGGCGGATCAGGTCGCCCAGGTGCGCGGCTACAGCGATGCCATTGCGCTGAAGAAGCGGCACCACAACGCCAAGCTGCATGCCAAGTCGATGCCCGCCAACGCGCTCGCCCGAGGCGTTTACGATGCGCTGGAGCAGGCCCGTTGCGAGGCGATCGGCGCCCGGCGGATGCAGGGCGTGCGCGACAACCTGCAAGCCGCGCTGACCGAGCAGTGCCGCACCCGCGGCTATGCCCGCATCTCCAACCGCGACAACGCCCCGCTGGCCGATGTGATCGGCCTGCTGGCCCGCGAGGCAATGACCGGCCAGGTGCCGCCCGAGGCGGCGCGCGCCATGGTCGACCTGTGGCGCCCGGACATCGAGGCCAAGGTCGGCGCCGAGATCGGCAATCTGGTCCGCAACATCGACGACCAGGACGTGTTCGCGCGCATCGCCCGGCAGCTCATTCAGGGGCTCGACCTGGGCGAGGAAGACCTGCGCGACGACCAGACCGAGGACAGCGACGACGACACCGATACCGAGCAGCCGGACGACCACAGCGAGGAGCAGTCCGACGACTCGGAGAACCCGACCGCGATGGGCGCCACCGAGGAAGAAGACACCACGGACGCCGACAACGAGAGCGAGGGCGAGGCGGCCCAGGAGATGGACGCCGAGATGGAGCCCGGCGACGGCCAGGACGACATGGAGCAGATCGGCGACCCCTCGCGCCGCGAGCCCGACTTCCGCAACGTGCCCGGCGAGCCGCCCTATCACGCGTTCACCACCGAGTTCGACCAGACGATCGACGCGTCTGAACTGTGCGACACCGACGAGCTGACCAGGCTGCGCCTGCAGCTCGACCAGCAGCTTCACCATCTGCAAGGCGTGATCTCGCGGCTGGCCAACCGCCTGCAACGGCGCCTGATGGCGCAGCAACAGCGCGGCTGGGACTTCGACCTGGAGGAAGGGTTGCTGGATTGCGCGCGGCTGGCGCGCGTCGTCGCCAACCCCATGAACCCGCTGTCGTTCAAGCTGGAAAAGGAAGCCACCTTCCGCGACACGGTGGTCACGCTGTTGATCGACAATTCCGGCTCGATGCGCGGCCGCCCGATCTCGGTGGCGGCGATGAGCGCCGACATCCTGGCCCGCACCCTGGAGCGCTGCGCGGTGAAGGTGGAGATCCTTGGCTTCACCACCCGCGCCTGGAAGGGCGGCCAGAGCCGCGAGAAGTGGATTGCCGGCGGCAAGCCGCAGCACCCCGGCCGGCTGAACGACCTGCGCCACATCATCTACAAGTCGGCCGATGCGCCATGGCGCCGGGCCCGCAAGAGCCTGGGCCTGATGCTGCGCGAGGGCCTGCTGAAGGAAAACATCGACGGCGAGGCGCTGTTGTGGGCGCACAACCGCCTGCTCGGCCGGCCCGAGCAGCGGCGCATCCTGATGGTGATCTCCGACGGCGCGCCGGTGGACGACAGCACCCTTTCGGTCAACGCCGGCAACTACCTGGAGCGCCATCTGCGCGGCGTGATCGACTGGATCGAGAAGTATTCGACCGTGGAGCTGATGGCGATCGGCATCGGCCACGACGTCACCCGCTACTACGAGCGCGCGGTCACCATCGTCGATGCCGAGCAACTCGGCGGCACCATGATGGACCAGCTTGCCGAGCTGTTCGAGGAACAGGCCGGGACCGGCGGCGCAGGTGCGCGCGGCGAGCGCGGCCGGCGGCGCGGCGCCGCCTGACCGCCTGGCCCGACCCGGCCCTCTGCCCCCTTATGGTTTCCACATAAGTCGCAGGGCGCGCTTGATGCCTGCAATAGAACAAACTGTCGTCCTCGCCCTTGTGGCGAGGACCCATTTTTGTCCGGTACGCCAAAGATTTGAGGTGAAGCGCCATCTCGCGGGGCGGCCGCCAAACCTGATGGGCCAGCCCTGCCAGCTTTGGTTGGCGTCGCCCAGTCCGCCCCGCAAATGGGCCCTCGCAACAAGTGCGAGGGCGACGATGATTCTTACACCGAATTGAATCGGGCCACGGGGTGTGGCCGTCTGCCCGTCACCACATGGGAACCCAGACCTGCCGCCTGTATGGGGCCAACACCCCATATTGTGCCGGCAACAGGGTCGCCGCCCATTGATCCCCCGGCCCGGGACCGCTATCCCCCTCCCATGGACAAACGGGAGGGCCGCAAGCCATGACCACCGAAGAGCGCACCTGGCGCGTCTATCTTTCCGGCGAGATTCACTCCGACTGGCGCGAGCGCATTCGCGACGGGGTTGCCGCCGCCGGGCTGCCGGTGCGGCTGGACGCGCCGGTGACGGTGCACGAGGACAGCGACGACTGCGGTGCCGTGATCCTGGGCGCCGAGGACAATGCGTTCTGGCACGACCGCAAGGGTGCCTCGATGAACGCCATCCGCACCCGCACCCTGATCGGCGAGGCCGACGTGGTCGTGGTGCGCTTCGGCGAGAAGTACAAGCAGTGGAATGCCGCGTTCGATGCCGGCATGGCCGCCGCCCTCGGCAAGGCGCTGATCACCCTGCACGACCCGGCGGTCAACCACGCGCTGAAGGAGGTGGACGCGGCAGCACTCGCCACCTGCGCCACGCCCGAACAGGTCGTGGAGACGCTGGCCTACGTCATTCGCGGCACCCTGCCCGGCCGCGCCCACGGCAGCATGGCGGCCGAGTAGCCGGTCGCCCACAGCACGCACCGATGGCGCGCTCGCCCGAGATCTATGTCGATGCCGACGCCTGCCCGGTGAAGGACGAGGTGCTGCGGGTCGCCGAGCGCTGCAAGCTGACGGTGCATCTGGTCAGCGGCCAGGGTATGCGCCTCGGCACCCATCCGCGCGTCCACCCGGTGGTGGTCGGCGACGGTTTCGATGCCGCCGACGACTGGATCGCGGAGCACATCGGCGCCGGCGACATCGCGATCACCGCCGACATCCTGCTCGCCGGGCGCTGCCTGGAGCGGGGCGCAAAAGCCATCGGCCCGGACGGGCGCCCGTTCACCAGCGACAATATCGGCTCGGCGGTGGCGATGCGCGCGCTCACCGCCGACCTGCGCGACATGGGCGAGATCAAGGGCACCAACAAGCCCTTCGCCAGGGCCGACCGCAGCCGGTTCCTGAACGCCCTCGACGCCGCGGTGCAGGCAGCGCTGCGCGGGCGCTAGAGCCCCCTCACCCTCCCAGCCTTCGGCTGGGCCCCTCCCTCTCCCACACGGGGAGAGGGGTCTTGGTGCCGCATCCATCCCCTCTCCCATCTCGGGAGAGGGGATGGATGCGGCCGGCAACGCCGGACGGGAGGGTGAGGGTCGGCTCAGAACACGCTGACAGGCCCTAACTCATCCCGTGGAACGCGAGGCGGTTGCCCTCAGTGTCCAGGAACTGGCCGATCACGCCATACTCGCCGATCTCGGTGCGCGGCAGCACGATGCGCCCGCCGGCGCGCTCCACTCGCGCCAGCGCATCGCCGACCGGCCCGCCCGCATCCAGGAACATCAACGTGCCCTGGTCCGATGGTGCCACATGCTCGGACTCCACGATCGCGCCCACCGGGCGGCCGCCCGATACGAACGCCTGCATGCGCGCGCCGGGCATCGTCATCGGCATGGTCTCGGCCCGCAGCACGTCGGCATAGAATGCCGTTGCGCGCTCAAGGTCGGTGGCCGGGATCTGGAACCAGTTGATCCTCACGTCTTGCGCCATTGTCCGTCTCCCGCTCACTGGTTTGCCGCCATCGCCGCCATCATGGGCATGGGGTCGAAATAGCCGCGCACTTCCACGATCAGGCCGTCGTCGTCGAAGCGGTGGATATCGACGCCGGAGACCGTCACCGCCGCACCGTTGGCGAGGGTGAAGTCTGCCGTCCACAGCACCGCGGTCTCCTGGCCGGCCGGGATCACCCGGTCCAGCGTGACGTGGACGGACGTCATGCCCATCTCCGCATTGCGCTGCATCCAGGCCATCACGCCCTCATGTCCGACGTTCGGCGGCGTGCCGACCGGCTCAAAGGTCACCACGTCCGGCGCCATGGTCGCCAGCCAGCCCGGCATGTCGCCGGCGTTCATGGTGGCGAAGAACGCCTCGCTGCCGGCGACCAGCACCGCCGGGTCGGGGCCGTCCTGCGCCAGCGCCGCCGTTGCGGCCGACAGGGCCAGGCCGAGTGTCATGCCGCGCATCGCATGGCGGCCAAGTGATCGGATCATCGTCGTCTCCCGAGTTTCGGTTCGATGCGCGCGTTTTTGCGGCATCCAACGACGAGACGGCTGCGCACGCCTGATCGGGACGAAACCGGCATTGAAATCAATGTGATGGCGTTACACGCGTTCCGTCGTCCGATCCGGCCCGGCTCATGCGTCTCGGTTCATGCATGTTGCCTGGATGGACTGCGCGGTATGACATGCCGATGTGGAGGAGATGACCATGGACCGCTTCATGTTCCTGTATCGCGGCGGCGCGCCCCAGACGCCCGGCCTCTCGGCGCGCGAGGTCGAGGCGCACCTGAACAAGTGGGAGGCGTGGGTCGCCGAACTGACCCGCGACGGCCGGTTCGAGCGCGGCGAGGCGCTGGGGCCGGGCGGCCAGCTCGTCCGCCGTGGCGGGCTCGTCGTCGACGGGCCGTTCGCGGAATCGAAGGAGGCGGTCGGCGGCTATTGCGTCATACGCGCGGCCAACGCAGACGAGGCTGCTGCGATCGCGCGCCAGTGCCCCATCTTCGAGTACGACGGCTCGGTCGAGGTGCGCCGGCTGGAAGACGGCATGTGCATGGACGCCACCGACCCATGAGCCACATGAGCGCTGCCGCGCCAGCGGGCGTGGAGAACGTCGCGCGGACCGTCGAGCAGAGCTTCCGCCACGACACCGCGCGCATCATCGCCGTGCTGACCGCGCGGTTCGGCCCGGCCTACATCGACGAGATCGAGGACGCGGTACAGGTGGCGGTGCTGCGCGCGCTGGAACGCTGGCGTTTCAGTGGACGTCCGGCGAACGTGCGCGGCTGGCTCTACCGGGCCGCCTGCAATCACCTGATCGACCGCACCCGCCGGCAAGGCACCGCGCAACGCTACGCCGACGACCCCGGCCTGTTGGACCAATTGTTCCCGCCCGACGATGCGGACGAACCGCACTTTGGCGCGGAGATCGGCGACAGCGAGGTGCGGATGCTGTTCGCCTGCTGCCACCCGGCGATCCCCCTGCCCGGCCAGGTCGCGCTCGCGCTGAAATTCCTCGGCGGCTTCAGCACGGCGGAAATCGCCCGCTGCCTGATGACCGGCGAGGACACGGCGGCAAAGCGGGTGCAGCGCGCGCGCCGACAGCTTGGCGACGGCGCCATCGCCCTTGAGGTGCCGCCGCCCGCCGAGATGCCGCAACGGCTGGAGGGCGTGCTCGCCACCATCTATGCGATCTTCGCCGCCGGCTACCACTCCGCGCACCCGGACGCGCTGATCCGGCGCGAGCTGTGCGGCGATGCTATGCGCCTCTGCCAGGTGCTGCTCGACAACCCCACCTGCAACCGCCCGCCGGTACGCGCCCTGATGGCGCTGATGCTGCTGCACGCCGCCCGGTTCGATGCGCGCATCGACCATGCCGGCGCCATCGTGCTGCTCCGCGACCAGGACCGCGGTGCCTGGGACGGCGACGCCATCCGCGCGGGACTAGCGCACTTGGCGGCCTCGGCGGAGGGCGACGACATCTCGCGCTATCACCTGGAGGCCGGCATCGCGGCCCGGCATTGCCTGGCGAGCGACTACGACTCCACCGACTGGCCAGCGATCCTGCGCGACTACGACCGTCTGATGGCGCTGGCGCCCGGTCCGCTCTATGCCTTCAACCGCTGCATCGCGGTCGCGGAAACCGATGGGCCGCACGCCGCCCTGGCCGCGCTGGAGCAGGTCGACCGAGACTGGAACCTGTCGGCGGACTACTACCTGTTCCATGCCGCACGCGCCGAGTTCAGGACCCGGCTGGGCGACATGGCGGGCGCGCGCGCCGATCTGCGCACGGCGTGGCGCAAGACGACGTCGCGCCAGGAGCAACGGCTGCTGGAACGCAAGCTCGCGGACCTCAAAAGCGGTTGACCTTGCGCCGCATCCTCTCTCTGCTATCGCGCAACAACGGGAGGACGGCATGCGGGTATGCGTGATCGGCGCGGGGGCCTTGGGCGGCAGCTATGGCGCGCGCTTGGCGTTGAGCGGTGTCGACGTGACACTGATCGATGTGTTGGCCGACCACGTCGCGGCGATCAACCGCGACGGGCTGCGGCTGGACGGCGTACCGGGCGCGCACACGGTCGCGATGGCGGCCTACGCCGACCCCGCCGAGGCGCCGCCCGCCGACCTCGCCATCGTGACGGTCGATGCCAACCACAGCGCCGATGCCGCCATGACCGCGGCACAGGTGCTGGCGCCGGACGGGTTCGCGCTGACGCTGCAGAACGGCATCGGCAATGTCGAGGCGCTGGTCGAGGTGCTCGGCGCGGCGCGGGTGCTGGGCGGGTCCAGCATGTCCAGCTTCATGGTGCGCGGACCGGGCCAGGTGACCCAGACCCACCAGGGCCCCACCACCATCGGCGAACTGGACGGGCGGTCAACGGACCGCGCCGCGACTGTGAAGGCGATGCTGGATGCGGCAGGCTTTCCCACCTCCATCAGCCCCGACATCATGGCGGTGATCTGGCAGAAGTTCCTGCTCAACATCGCCATCAACCCGATCTGCGCCGCGACCGGGCTCCGGCTCGGCGAACTGGCCCGGCAGCCCGATGTGAACGACTTCCAGGACCGGATCATCGACGAGGCGCTCGCCGTGGTTGCCGCCAAGGGGCTCGACATCCCGGACAAGGACATCCGCAGCACCATCAAGCGGCATTGCTGGACCAAGTTCTCGCGCCCGTCGATGCAGCAGCATGTCGACGCCGGGCGGCGGACCGAGATCAATGCGCTGAACGGCGCGCTGGTGCGCGAGGCAGAGGCGCTGGGGATCGACGTGCCCTACAACCGCGCGCTGACCGCGCTGGTCAAGGGCCGGGAGTTCGCCCGTATCCGCGCGGTGCATGAGCCCGATATCGACTATGAGGCGCTGGAGGCCCAGGCCGGCCCGTGGCCGGGGGACGGTTGAGCCCGCTGCTGACTGCGTAGATGGGCTAACGGCCCTCGTTTGGTGGCTTGCATGAGTGGTCGTCCCTCAAGATGTCGGTGTCATACACGGAGTCGGGTTTGCCGCTCCAAGACATCGAGGAGAGACGACCATGAACTACTATGCCGGGATTGACGTTTCTTTGGAATGGTCATCGGTGTGCGTTGTTGACGGCGCGGGCGGGATTGTCTGCGAGGCTCGTATTGCGAGCACGCCGGCGGGTTTGTTGTTGTGGTTTGGGTCTTTGGGGATTTCGGTTGAGCGGATTGGTCTTGAGGCGGGGCCGTTGTCGCAATGGCTTGTGCGGGGATGTAGCGAGGGCGGTCTTTCGGTTGAGTTGCTGGAGACGCGTCATGTTGCGCGAGCCCTTTCGACGATGCCGGTGAAGTCGGACCGCTCGGACGCACGCGGGATTGCTCAGCTGATGCGTGTGGGCTGGTTTCGGCCGGTTCACTGCAAGTCTTTGGCGGCCCAGGAGATGCGGGCCCTTTTGAAGGGTCGCGACCAGCTCCGCGCGAAGCTGCACGATCTTGAGATGCACCTTCGTGGTCAGCTGCGGAACTTCGGGCTGAAGGTAGGGCACACCACCAGGCGCAGCTTTTCGACACGTATTTCGGAGCTTGTGGCGGGGCATCCGGTACTGGAGGCGGTGGCGGGGGCGCTGCTGTCGGCACGCGATGGCCTGTTGCTATCGTTCACGGCGCTGGACCGGCAGGTCCGAGCGGCATCGCAGGCCGACGATCGCGCTCGCCTGCTGATGACGGTGCCGGGCGTGGGGAGCATTGTCGGACTGACCTACTTGTCGGGAGTGGACGACCCCGGGCGGTTTGCCTCGTCGCGCCTGGTGGGTGCGCACTTCGGCCTGACGCCGACCAAGCGCCAGTCGGGCGAGAGCGAGGTGATGGGGCGGATATCGAAGGTAGGAGACGCCGATGTGCGCTCGGCCCTCTATGAGGCGGCGCACGTGGTTCTGACCCGGCCGATCGAGGGCGGCTGGCTGAAGAGCTGGGCGATGAAGCTGGCCAGGCGTGCGGGCATGAGGAAGGCGAAGGTCGCGCTGGCGCGCCGGCTCGCCGTCATCATGCACCGGATGTGGGTTGACGGCACACCGTTCAACCATGCCGGACCGGTGCGCCCGGCGATGGCGACAGCATGATGGCCGCGGCATAAGGAGAACCGACACACGAGCTTCGACGGGCACCGACACCGGCCCGTCAAGCGCCGTCCCGCGCCGGGACGATGGATCAGGTCAGGCCGCCATCCGGGATGTCGCCTCGCATGAGAGCACGCTTCCGTAGATTGGACCGACCGATCCTCGCATATCCATCTTGGCGGCGGCCCTGCGCCGACCCCGTACAGAAGCATGACCCAGGCGCCGGGACGACGAAAAAGGGATTGACCAACAATGGCCCGTTACAGAAGCCCGGATGGAGCGCAGCGCAATCCGGGGCACAGAGAGGTGAAGGTATGTCCCCGGGTTTCACGCCGTTCCACCCGGGCTACGATTGCCTCGGCAGACTCAGTGCCCGCCACTACCCCCCTTGTCATCCTTGACCGGCGCGGTTCGAACTTGTTCGCCGCGTCGCGTCGAGGATCCATCGTTGTCATCGCGCGAGCGGCGCAATGGATCCCCGGCGCTCCGCCCAAGTAGATGTACTTGGGCTCCGGCCGAGGATGACAATTGGCGAGGGTGAAAGCCGCTGCCGACCGGGTAGACCTGCAGTCAGTCCTGATCGCCGCGGGTGGTGTCGGTTTCCGGGTCCAGCATGCGGTGCAGGTGGACGATGAAGTAGCGGGTCATCGCGTTGTCGATGGTCGACATCGCCTTGCCGCGCCAGGCCTTGTAGGCCGTCGCATAGTTCGGGAAGACGCCGACGATATCGATCTCGTCGATGTTCTTGAACTCGGTGGACTGGGAACTGACCAGCTCGCCGCCCAGCACCAGGTGCAGTAGCTGCTTGCCCTCGCCTTCGCCCTCGTGATCGTGGCCGTGTTCGGTGGTGGTCTCGGTCATGGCGACACTCCCGTGTTTACCCCGTGCCGCACCTGTGACCCACCGGGCCATGCAAATCAAGGCCCATGTTCGGCGATGCGGGCGCGGCGTCAGTCCTCGCCGGGCAGGGTCAGGCCCGCGGCCCGGGCATAGACCTTGGCGACGGCGGCATCGTCCTCGCCGCCCAGCCCCATCTCGGCTGCCGCCCTGAACCGCTGCAGCGCAGCGGTTGCGATAGGTGCGTCGAAGCCGGCCGCCTTCGCGATATCGAGCACGATGCCCAGGTCCTTCGGCCAGATATCGACGGCGCTGCGTGGGGTGTAGTCGCCGTCGGCAATGTGCGGTGCGCGGTTCTCCAGCATCCAGCTCGACCCGGCGCACTTGGTGATGACCTCGATGAACGTGTCCGGATCGACGCCCTGGGTCATGCCGAAGGTCAGCGCCTCGGCCATTGTCGCGATGTGCACGCCGGCCAGCAGTTGGTTCACCGCTTTCATGGCGCTGCCGGCGCCGGGCGCCTCGCCAAGCTCGAAGACCGTCGTCGCCATGCAGGATAGCACCGTTCGCGCGGCAGCGAACGTTTCCGGCGTGCCCGACGCCATCACCGAAAGCGCGCCCTCGGCCGCTTTGGTCGCGCCGCCCGAGATCGGTGCATCCAGATAGTGCACGCCGCGTTCGGCGCACTGCGCCGCCATCTGGCGCGCGAACGCCGGTGCGACCGTGGCACAACCCAGAACGACGGCGCCTGGCCGCAGCGTCGGTACGACGCCCCCATTGCCGGCTCCATCCCCGAACAGCACGCTCTCGGTCTGGGCGGCGTTCAGTACAACGACGACCACCGCGTCCAGGTCGGCAGCTACCTCTGCCAGTGTGCCAGGCGCGCCGCCCTCGGCCCGGAACCGCTCGGCACGCCCCGCATCTATGTCGACGCCCCACACCCGGTGGCCGGCCCGCAACGCCGAAAGTGCCACGCCGTGGCCCATCGATCCCAGGCCGATGACGGCGATGTTACAGGTGTCGGTGTCTCCGTCGCTCATATCGGGCCTGCTCCGTGCTGATTCGTGCGCGCCGCCAGGGTGTCACGCCGGCCGTGCAGGCGCCATGCCGCGTCTCGTCACGCCCTATTGAGGTCCCACGATCGGATGCCCGGTCTGCGGGTCGGTGTCGAAGGTCTGGTCCTGGAACGCCAGAAAGATCGCGACCCAATGCGGCGGGTCGGCCAATCGCACCAGCAACGCGCCGTCCTGGTTCGCGCCGTTGCTGTGGGCGTGATAGTCGGAGCTGCCCTGGTTCATGTGGATGTCGTGCACCCCGCGGCTGGGGCGGAAGCCGAACCACTCGTCGCGCCGCCGCTGCTCCGGCCCCCAGGTCTCGCCGAACGCATAGACCAACGCCTCCGACTGGGCGATAGCGCGCTGCAGCACCGGCCACAGGAACTCGCGCAGGTCGTTGTTCGGCCCGGCCCGCTCATAGGGGGCCGCGCGCATCTCCTCGCGCGAGAACAAACCGCCGCGCGCGAAATCCACCGCCAGGTCGGGCCGCTTGCGGCGCACGTCGACCGTGCCCGGCGACAGCAGCGCCAGACGGTCGACCAGCGGATGTACGAACGGCTCCTTGCGCGCATAGAGCAAGGTGTGCGGCGCCACCCGCGAGCGGACGTTGACCGCGATACGGTGGTCCAGCCCCGCCGCGTCGACGTGAATGCCGAGATGCGGGCTCTCGTCGTCGTCCAGCGCCAGCGCGCGCGGCCGGCCGATCACCAGGCGATAGTTGTCGAGCGGCATGCGGGCGTGCCTCAGACCGGCGCCAGTGCAGGAGCACCGGCACCCAACGCCAGCGCCTGCAAGGCACCCTCATACGCCGCGTCGACGGTGAGCGAGCCCATCAGGCTGCCGGTGGTCAGCCGGTTGTAGCCGGGCTGGGCGAGGAACTCCTCGTATGTGATCGGCGTGTGCACCACCACCGCCTTCGGCGCCCATGGCGCGGCGGACGTTGGGGTCTCAGGGCCGAACAAATGCAGGCTGGGGCCGACCAGCCCCACGGCGGGAATGTCGGCCGCCACCGCCATGTAGAGCAGACCGCTGTCGTTGCCGACATAGAGTGCGGCGCGTTGCAGCACGGCGTAGGACAGCATCAGCGCCGTGCGGCCCGGCAGGGTGAGGTCGATCAGCCGGTCATCCGGAATCGCATCCAGCAACGGGCCGAAGCCGGGGCGCTCGGATTCGATGCCGAGCACGGCGACCCGTCCGCCGGCCAGCGGTCCGGCGTCGGCCGTCAGCCGCAGCGCCAGGTCGCGGAAGTTCTCGATCTGCCAGATCTTGCCCTGCCAGTTGGCCGACGGCGCAAGTGCCAGGATCGGCGGCCCATCGGGCGCCAGTTGGGCGGCTTGCGCTTGCTCGGCGTCGGTCGCGCGCAGGCGTGGCTGCGGCAGTTCCGAGAGGCCAATGGTCTGCGCCCACAGCGCCGTGCGGTGGTGCGGGCTCTGTTTCTTGCGCCAGTAGACGCAGCGCCGCTTGGCCCGCAGCACATAGGCGAGCCCCGACGAGCGCAAATCCACCACCATGTCCCAGCGCACGCCGGCGGTCTGTTTCCACACGCCCCACCAGTGCGCGCGGCGCTTCTGCTTGACCACCGGGATGACCTTGACGACGCCGGGCATGTTCGCCAGCACCGGCACCGCCGACTTGCCGCACACGACGGTGATCTCGGCCGCCGGGTGAACGCGCGCCAGATGGTCGAGCAGGCCGGACGCGACCACGGCGTCGCCGATGTAGGTCGGCCCGATGAAGAGAATCCGCATGGGCCCCGGTATGCGGGGCGGCGCAGCGCCGGTCAACCGTGCACGAGATGTCGGCCGCGGGGCCGCGTCACGACTTACCGTTGGGCGACCCGCTGGCGACCCGCTTCCAAGTCACGCCTGGCAGTCCTGGCCCCAGAAGCTGACGGTGCGAATGATGCCATCGTCGGCGACGAAGCGGGTGACGCAGCCTTCGACCACCGGGCTGCCAAGGGCGCCGGGCCCGGCCGCTGGCGCGAGATCCTCAAGCGGCGCCTCGCCCGGGCCGTCCAGCGCGTACTCGTACGCAACCAGCCCGTCGCCCTTCTGCTCGGTCATGTCGGGCTCGCCCCACTGCGCCATCAGATCGTCGACCGGCCGGTCGACCCAGGCGGACACCCGCGTGCGATAGCGGTCGGTGGTGCCGACCCCGCATGCGGACACGGCCGCCAATGCCGACACGGCGGCGGCCGCCACAAGAAAACGCGCGCCCACGCGCGCGACGCCCACACTGGCCATGTCTCCCCCGAGAATGCCCCTGTTAACCTTCGTTAACACTACCGCATGGGTGGCGCGCGCGGCAACCATCCCTGCATTGCGGGCGCTATCAGAGAGAAACAGCCTATTGAGGCGCCATCGCCCCGATCAGCTGGCCGGCAGATGTGCCTGGGGGCGACCTTCCAGCCCAGCGTCAACGAGTTGGGCCACGAAGTCGGCTAACTGTCTGATGTCACCATTTGTGCTCGCATCCTCCAAGGCTGCCATGTACGTGCTCCGTTGTTCCACGGGCACGACGGTCCAGGGATAACCCCCAGATGCGAGCATGAGGTTCATGAGAAATCGAGCGAGGCGACCGTTGCCGTCTGTATAGGGATGGATATAGACGAAGATGAAATGGCCCAGCACCACGCGCACTGATGGTTCGGTTTCATGCTCCAGCAATTCGAAGAACACCGGCATTGAGTCTCGGACATTTTCGCTGCTCGGGGGTACGTGCTTGGCGCGCTGTATGAAGACCGGGGCGTTGCGGTAGCCGGCGAGGTCGGCTGGCCGCGCCAATCCGGCTTCCACACTTGGTGCGAACAATTCCCGATACCAGGTACTGTGATCTGCATTGGCAACCGCACCGGGATTCTCTCCGCTCAAGACTTTCGACAGGCTGCGCTTGACGGCCTTGAATGCTTCCCAGTAGCCGCGCGCGGCAAGCGCGTCTCTGTGCTCGCGGTCCTTTTCATTCCGGTCGGGGTTCCAGCCACCGGTACGTACGCGTTCGATGAGTTGACCGCTAACCCGGTAGCCTTCGATCGAAAGGGAGTGGTAGGCGTCCGCAGCATAGACATCGTCGACTTGCGCGAGATAGTCGACGACGTCTCTTGGCATGCCGGGCGGCGCTGGAAACCGTTGGATGACCGGCTGGCGCATCTGCTGCCACATGAGGCGGATGCGACGAGCGTAGGGCGCTTCGTGCCGTGCGATGACGAGTTCGATGTGGTCGTCGAACGGGTCTTGTTCGCGCACATTGTATCCGACCGCGCGCATTGCCCCCATTATGTCATCCGCAATGCGGACGCGCCCGATATTGCGAAATGCTCCTGCGAGCCGTCCAGCGATGGTGCTATGGCCGCCTTCGAGTAGCCGGTCCAAAACCTCGGAAGCGTCGCGGATACTTGCCAGAGCCGTTCGCGCATCTATTGGATTGCTGGCAAAAAAGCCTGGCGAACATGCGATCAAGGCTGCGGGCAATGCGTAAACGCGGAGACCATCCTTGCGCTCGATGTCCTTCGTATCAGGCAGAGCCGAACGAACATCGAGCAGGGAGGTACGATGCGGCAGATCTATGACCTTGTTGCCGCCCTTCTGCGCGCGCACAACGAGTTGGCTGGGCACTGTGCGGTTTCCGGCATGCAGGGAGAGCGATTGCTCAGGCGATAGACACCATTGGTCGTCAAATCGGGTGTGGAGGTAGGTGGCGCAGAAGTCCCAGAATGATGTGTACCAAGCGGTGCTCTCTCCAGCCGTTTCATGCGGACGAGCAGGGATGTACCAGCCCTTCATGACTTCCTGCAGGAAGCCATTTTTGAGCAGGCGCTCGCGATGGCTTCGTGTCAGGTCGGCGGACCGGATAGCTACAATTTGGCGATCTTGGAGGTCTTTGAGGGCCCCTAGAGACTCGGCAAGCATTTCCTGCGGTGTAGCCATGATGTGTGGTGCGAGCGTCGTTAGGTTCTTGAGCGTCTGGAATTTAGGTTCTTAAGAGTCTAAAGATTAGGTTTTTAGGAGTCTAGAAATTAGGTTTTCGTGTCGTCGGCAGACGAACTCTATCCCAGTTCATCACCGCAACAGAACGATGCCAGCGACGACCCGCCCATTGCCACCCGAAGCCCACAGTGGAAACATGCCGCCACACGCGGCAGATGGAGGGAGAGGACGACCATGGCATCAGGTGCAGCGCACGGCGACATCGTTCTGGTCACCGGGGCGACCGGCAAGGTCGGCCGGCATTTCATTGCGCGATACCTGTCGGAAGTGCCGAACGGGACGGTCCGCGCGCTCTGCCACAACCGCACCCTGGACGAAGGCCCGCGTGTGCAGGTGGTGAAGGGCTCGATCGCCGAGCGCGACACCGCCCGCCGCGCCATGGACGGGGTCACCCATGTCGTCCACCTGGCCACCTGCAAGGAAACCCCCGACGACGTGATGGACGTGACCGTCAAGGGCCTGTTCTGGCTGTTGGAGGAGGCGCGCGAGAGCGCCGTCTTCCAGCGCTTCGTCCTGATCGGCGGCGACGCCGGCATCGGCCATTTCGTCTATCCACGCCCGAACCCGGTCACCGAGGACGGGCCCTTCATGGCCTATCCCGGCTGCTACGCGCTCTCCAAGGTGCTGGAGGAGGTGCTGCTGGAGCAGTACCGCATCCAGTACGACCTGGACGGTTGCTGCCTGCGCGCGCCGTGGATCATGGAGAAGGACGACCTGAAGTTCGCCCACACCTTCGGCGAGGACGTGTTCGGCGGCCCGCGCTATTGCGAGCTGGTGCCGCCGGAGCAGGCGAAGGCGTATGCGGCGGACGGAGCCGTGCCGATCCTGCAGGACAGCGACGGCGTGCCGCTGAAGCGCAACTTCGTCCATGTCGACGACCTGGCGAGCGCCATCCTGATTGCCCTCAACCACCCCGGCGCGCGGGCCGAGACCTTCCACATCTGCATGGACGAGCCGTTGGACTATGGCGAGATGGCCGCCTACCTGGCGCGCACCAGGGGGCTGGCTTCCGTGCCGATCCCGTCCGAGTTCCATTCCACCTGGCTCGACAACAGCAAGGCCAAGTTCCGTCTCGGCTGGCGCCCGGCCTACGACCTGCCGCGCCTGATCGAGGAGGCCTGGACCTACGAACGCGCGCCCGACGACCCGCGCAAGGTCTGGTACCCGGGGTGAGTGGTCGGTGAGCCGGTCTCGCGCGTGCTGGGTCGCTTCCAGCCACTAGATCGTCGCCCTTGCGCTTGTCGCAAGGGCCCATTTGTGTGGCGGTCCAAGCCAGTGCCAAAGGAATCTGCTCTCGATGGCCATCGAGACCCGGAGCCTGCCACGTCGCTGGGCGATCCGCGTTAACTAACTGAATCATTGGACACAAATGGGTCCTCGCCACATGGGCGAGGACGACGATAGAGGGTTTGACTCCCCAGTGGCACCGCTCCCCCGCCTGGGGCATGATGTGCGCCCGCAAAATCCCTACCGAAGAGCCCCGACATGCCCGACGCCAGCACCGACAATTTCAACAACCAGTTCGCCGGCAAGGTGGCCGCGGTGACCGGCGGCACCAGCGGCTCCGGCGAGGCGACGGCGCGGCTGATCGCCCAGCGGGGCGCGGCCGGCGTGGCGGTGTGCGGCCGCAACGCGGCGCGCGGTCAGGCGGTGGCCGACAGCATCACCGAGGCCGGCTGCCCGTGCATCTTCGTGCCGGTGAGCCTGGACAGCGTCGAGGACTGCTTCAACTTCATCGACAAGACAGAAGAGAAGTTCGGCCGGCTCGACGCGCTCTTAAACGTGGCCGGCACCAGCATCCGTGGCGATCTGTTCAACACCACGCCGGAGGTGTGGGACGAAATCATGGCGGTGAACGTGCGGGCGCCGTTCTTCCTGACCCAGCGCGCGGCCGAGGTGATGCGCCGCCACAAGATCGCCGGCGCCATCGCCAACATCGGCTCCATCGTCGCCTATGGCGGACCGCCCTTCCTGGCGCCCTACGCCACCTCGAAGGGCGCGCTGGCGACCATGACGCGCAACCTGGCCAACACGCTGAAGCATGACCGCATCCGGGTGAACACGCTCAACATCGGCTGGACCAACACGCCGTGGGAGCACGTGATCCAGACCCAGACCCATGGCCGGCCGGAGAACTGGCTGGAACTGGCATCGAAGGAGCAGCCGTTCGGCCGCCTGATCGAGGTCGACGAGGTGGCGCGCGCCCTGTGCTTCCTGGTGTCGGACGAAAGCGGGCTGATGACCGGCTCGGTGTTCGAGTTCGATCAGACCATCCTGTGCACGGCGGACGAAAACCCGGGGATGTAGGCGGCGGCACCGCTCACAAACAGCAGGCCACCATCGCCAGGGTGCTGCAGGCGCGCTGTTCCGACGCGCCGCGCAGCCAGACCGCGCCCTGCACATCGGCGCCGCCGTCGCGGAAACCGCGGCAGTCGGCGGTCTGCTCGGCGAACCCTGTCGGCCGTGTTGTTGCGTGCCAATAGGGGCCGGCCTCACGCAGCAGCCGGTTGAGGTTGCCGTCGAGTTCCGCTGCCGCCCGCAATTCCTCCGCTGTGCAGATGTGTGCGCTGTCCGCCTTGCCGCACGCCGCGCGGCACGACCAGTCGGCGCCCAGATAGCCGGTCGGGAAATGCAGGGACAGGTCGCCGGGCCGGGCGGGCTCCACGATCCCGCAAATGTCGCCTGCCGTGGCCGGGGCGGCTGCCGCCAGGCCGATCACAAGCGACGAGACAAGAACTGCAAGGCTAGTGCGCATCCGAACCTCCCTCGCGTATGTTTACACGAAGTCTGGACCCCTCAGCCGCGTCCGGCAAGCTTGGTGGCCTTGCCCGCTTCGTCGACGGCGGTCATGTCGAACCGTCCGGTGACGCACCGGGTCCGCTCCCCGGACAACAGGTCCTCGGCCACCAGTTCGGCATCGACCACCACGCCATAGTCGCTTTCCTCGACGACGCGGCCGATCAACTCTACCAGCCGGCCCTGCGGCACCGGGGCCTTGAAATCGACCTGCTCGGTGCGGCGCAGCACCATGCGCGCGCGGGTGTAGCGGCTGGCGGTCACGAACGCGACCTTGGCCAGCGCCGACAACTGGTCGCCGGCGAACATGGTGCCGTAGTGGTTGGTCTGGCGCGGAAAGACGAGGTCCACGAAGCGGACCTCGAAGGCGGTGTTGTCGTCCACGGGATGCTCACGTTCCCGGCCCGGGCATGCCGGGGCCGAAGCTCTATTGTTTCGCTCAGGTCGAGTTTGTCGTTGAAGTCAGCCGGCAACGCAAGGCGCCTGACGCTGCGCCGCCACCCCACAGTCGCTCAGCACTGACCGGCAGCGCGCATAAGGTTCATTAAACAATTTGAGCAACAGTTGATTAAAATTCGGAAAGATAATCTAAACCATTACTTAACCCTGAACACATTTTTTACTATGTTGAAGCCTCAACATCGCGGAGGGCGACGCCATGAAGAAGTTCTTGCGACAGACGGACGGCGTCGCAATGATCGAATACAGTTTGATCGTCGCGCTGGTGGCACTCAGCATTGTCGGCGCCGTCACCTACCTGGGACAGGAGACCGGCGAACTGCACGAGCACAACGCGGTCGAGTTCTCCACCGCCATCGACCAGAGCCTGCCTGGCGGCGGCTAAACCGCTTCCCATTCATCCCAGTCGAAGGCCCGTTCGGCCCGCCTGCTCCCGGCGGCCCAGGCGTCGCGGTCGACCGCGGCCGCGGCGCCCAGCGGGCGAAGCGGCGGTGGATCGGAGCTGGCTCCAGCGGCCGTCCGCAGCATCGGATCGTCGTCGTAGTTGCTGCGGCCGGCAGGTTCGAACCCCAGCCGCTCATAGAGCCGTCGCGCCGCACGGTTGTCGGGGTTGACGGCAACGACCACCGTCTCGGTGTCCGGCGACCGCACCAACTCCTTGCAAAGCATGGGAATAACCCGCCCGGCGATCCCCCGGCCCTGATGCGCCACATCGATGACCAGGTGATAGATTTCGGCCTCGCCCGGCATCGCCACCGTCAGAGCCCGATCCGAGTAATGCGCGCCGAACGCGGCATGCCCGACCGCCTCGCCACCAAACATGATCAGGCGATCGGCGATAGCCGCACGGCGCGCCGCGACGCCATGCCAGTACCAGGAATAGTCGACAAACTGCTCGGCACCCGGGCCGGGATGAAGCTTGTGGAGCAGGTCTACATCCCGTGGCCCCACCGGCGTGAGGCGCACCTCGGACGCGCCGGTCACGCGGCGCTCAGATCCTCGCCGGCGAGCGCGCGGTCGATCAGGGCGATGGTCTCCGACCGGCCGTAGAGCGCGATGAACGAGCCGAAGCGCGGCCCCTGGCTCTGGCCCAGCAGCACCTCGTAGATCGCGCGGAACCAGTCGCGCAAATTCTCGAAGGGGTGCGCCTTGCCAATCTCGTAGACCTGGGTCTGGTAGTCCTCGGCCGAGGTGCCGTCTTCCATGCCGGCCAGCGCCGCGCGCAGATCACCCAGGGCCGCCCGTTCGGTCGCGGTCGGCGCGCGATAGGCCTTCTCGGGCAGGACGAAGTCGCGATAATAGGCGATGGCGTAGCCCGCCAACCGGTCCAGCAATGGCTCGTTCTCAGGCGTCGCGTCCGGCGCATAGCGCGTGATGAAGCCCCACAGCACCGCCTTGTCGGCCGCATTGGCGGCACTGGCCAGGTTCAGCAGCATGCTGAAGTTCAGGTGCACGCGCTCGTGCGGCGGGTCGGCGTCGTGGATGTGCCAGGCCGGGTTCTTGAGCTGGGCCGCCGGGTCTTCCTCCGGATAGCGCTCAAGGGCCGCCTGGTAGTCGTCCACCGCGCGCGGGATGACATCGAAATAGAGCCGCTTGGCGGTCTTCGGCTTGGTGCTCATGAACAGCGCCAGGCTCTCGACCGGCGCGTAGCGCAGCCACTCCTCCACCGCGAGGCCGTTGCCGCGCGACTTGGAGATCTTCTCACCCTTCTCGTCCAGGAACAGCTCGTAGTTGAACCCTTCCGGCGGCCGCGCGCCGAGCACGCGCGCGATCCGCTGAGACGCCTTCACGCTGTCGATCAGGTCCTTGCCCGACATTTCGTAGTCGACCTCGAGCGCGGCCCAGCGCATACCCCAGTCCGGCTTCCACTGCAGCTTGCAGTGCCCGCCGGTCACCGGCACCTCGACCATCTCTTGCGTGTCCGGGTCGCGGTAGACGACGGTGCCGGCATCGGGCCTGGTCTCGGCGATCGGCACTTGCAGCACGCGGCCGGTGCGCGGGCAGAGCGGCAGGAACGGGCTATAGGTCTGGCGCCGCTCCTCGCGCAGGGTCGGCAGCATGATCGCCATGATCTCGTCGTAGCAGGCCAGCACCTTCAGCAACGCGTCGTCGAACCGACCCGAGGTATAGCAGTCGGTGGAGCTGACGAACTCGTACTCGAAGCCGAAGCCGTCCAGGAACGCCCGCAGCCGCGCGTTGTTGTGGTGCGCGAACGAGGGGTACTCGTCGGTGAACGGGTCCGGCACCTTGGTCAGCGGCATGCCGATGTGGCGCTGCATCATCTCCTTGTTCGGCACGTTGTCGGGCACCTTGCGGAGCCCGTCCATGTCGTCGGAGAAGCAGACCAGCCGGGTCGGGATGTCGGACAACAATTGGAAGGCGCGGCGGACCATGGTGGTCAGCACCACCTCGCCGAAGGTGCCGATGTGCGGCAGGCCCGACGGGCCGTAGCCGGTCTCGAACAGCACATGGCCCTTGGCCGGCGTGTGCTCCACGCCCGCGCCACCCACGCGCTTGACCAGCTTGCCGGCTTCCTCGAACTGCCAGATTTTCAGGTTCTCGGCGGCCGCGCGCCAAGCTGCGCGCCGGTCCGTGTCGTGGCTGCCCATCATCGTTTTCCGCGAAATCCCAGGATCAGGGCGCGGACGGTACGGCGCGGGCCCCATACAGTCAACCAGCGACCGGTGGCCACAGCCGGCTTGCGTGCGCCCAGGCCATCCATTACGCCGAATACCGAAAGCGGCGGCACAGTCCGCCCAACGGGCGCCGTGCGACTGGCGGCAACCAACACGATACGGGAGGAGCCCCATGGACACGAAGAGCGCCCTCGATGCGCTGGGGGTCGCGCCGCTCAGCGACGATCAGCGGCAACGGTTCGACACGGATGGGTTCTTCATCCTGAATGACGTGTTTTCCGCCGACGAATGCGGCGAGATGGCAGCCGAGTTCGACCGGTTGCGCGCCGCGGACGGCGAGGACGCCGGCATGGAAGTCAGCCTGGAGGGCGAGGACGGCCGCCTCTACAATCCGCAAGAGGGGCGGCAGGCCGGGCTGAAGACCGGCTCAACCCGCATCTCCAACATCTTCAACAAGTCGCCGGCCTTCGACCGCTGCCTGTCGATCGGCCCGCTGCTGGCCGCCTCCACCCACCTGCTCGGCGAGATCAAGCTACACGGCGCCAACTTGCGCGAGCCGCATCGCGGCCACGGCCATCAGCCGCTGCACTCGGACGTGCAGAAGCGCTTCAAGGGCGATTGGTGGCTGGTCAACTCGCTGATCATGTTCGATGACATGACTCTGGACAACGGGCCGACGCGCATCGTGCCCGGCTCGCAAGCCTGGCCGGAACTCAACGTGCCGGGCGAGAACGTGATGCCATCGGAAGTGACCGATCCGGACCTGCTGGCGTTCGACAAGTATCCGGCGGACCCGTTCGCACCCTATCCGGGCGAAGTGCTGGTCACCATTCCCGCCGGCTCGGTCGCGGTGTTCAATTCAAGCTGCTGGCACGGCGGCACGCGCAAGAACGACGATGCGCGCAGGCGCATGCTGCACCTGACCTACACCCGGCGCGACCTGAAGCAGCAACTGCCGCAGCAGGAGTTTCTCACGCCGGCCCTCTACGACCGGCTGAGCGAAGCACAGCGCTGGTTGTTCGACGTTCAGGCGCCCACCGAAGCGGCCGCCTGACACCGGCGCAACCTACGCCGAGATATCGAGATACTGGCCGCGGTCGCCGTCGCCGGATGGCGGCGGTGCGTCGTTCGCCGGCTCGGGCTGCTGCTGTGGCGCCTGGTTGCCGGCCGGTGCGGCCTGCAACGGTTGGGGCTCGCCAACCTGGTTGGCATCGGACGCGGCATCCTGCTGCGGCGTCTGCGCCGGGGTGGCCTGCGCCCCCTGGTTGTCGTTGCGCGGTGCCGATACCGGATCCTGCAGGCGTTGCAGGCCGGAATTACCGCTGATGGCAATATCAGCCACGGACATTCTCCTTGCCAATTACCGTGGCGACTCTACCAAGACCAAGAAAGATCTGCCAGCAACATCATTTCAGTTTTTAGATATCTTTATGAACGAATTCCTAATGGTTAATAATATCCAAAGACGCATGATTGCCGAGACCGTCCGCGTTTAATTGCGCGGCGAAACAATAGTCGGCCAACGTCCGCCAATAGCGGCGGAAGTCGATGGCCGGCGCCAGATCGCCGTCGACCAGCCGGTCGAGGCGCGGCCGGTCGCCATGCAGGCCGCCAACAACGTCCGCGCCGATCACGATGTGGCTTGCCGCGGCACCATGGTCGGTGCCGCCGCTGCCGTTTTCCGCCGCGCGCCGGCCGAACTCGGAGTAGGTCGCCAGCAACACCGACGGCCATCTGTCGGCCGCCACCAGCGCGGCACGGAAAGCGGCAATGCCCTCGGCAAGATCGGTGAGAAGCCGGTCGTGCACCGCGCGCTGGCCGGCGTGGGTGTCGAAACCGGCCAGCGGCACGATCATCACCGGAACCTCGAGCCCGGCAGCGATCAGGCCGGCGGCCGCCGCCATCCGCCGGCCGAAATCGGTACGCGGGAACAAGTCCTCCAGGTCCGGCAGGCGCGCGATAGCGGTGTCCAGCGCGGCATGGGCGGACTGGAGCTGGGCATGGGTGTTCAGGATGTGGGCGAGCGCCGGGTTGGCGGTGGCCAGCACCGGTGCGTCTAGGGACGCGCTTGGCGCCGCAGATCGCAGCGGCGGGCGCAGGTGCAATACGCTGGTGCCTCGGCCGGCCAGAGCCACGCCGGGATCGGAACCGATGATGAGACCGTGCGGATCGGCATCGGCGCGCGGGCTTGCCAGCAGTGCTTCGGTCAGCCAGCCCGGCGCATCGGCGCCCGGCTGCTCGCGCCCGGTCTCCCAGATGTCCATCGCGCTGAAGTGGGAGCGCTCGGCCGCCGGCAGGCCGAGCCCGCCGACCACCGCCATCTCGCCATCCGCCCACGACGCCATCAGCGATGCCATCGCCGGGTTGAGGCCAAGTCCATCGGCCAGCGGCAGCACCTCGTCGGCGCCGAGCCCGATGGTCGGGCGCAGCCGGCGGTAGTCCGGATCGGCGGCCGGCGCCACCATGTTCAGGCTGTCGTTGCCGCCGGCGAGCTTTACCAGCACCAGCGTGCGCGCCGGTGCGGAGGCACGGGCCGAACCGCGCCACGCTCCTAACGTCGCAACCCCCGCCGCACCCGCCAGGAACAAGCGGCGGCTGATGGACCGTGAGAATGTGCTCCGCAGGTCCATGGCTCAGCGCAAATGATAGGTGGGGTCGAGCAGCCAGTCGCGCACGGCGCCGGCCAGCACCTGCGGGTCCGGCGTCAGGCCGACCGGCGCTTCTCCATCCTCCGGCGCCAAGGCCGGCAGCACCACCTGGCGCAGCCGCTGCTGATCGCGCCAGGCGAACGGCAGCTCGGCAAGCCAGCGCACCAGCGCGCCCGACCGCCGCCCGCTCGGCGTGTCGTCCCCCTCCCCGGCATCCGGCGGCCCGGCGATCAGCCGCTCCAGGGCGCGGTAGCGCGCGGACAGGGTCGACGGCGTGATCCACGCCTCGCCATCGGGCCAGCCGGCGACATCGGGCGGGTCGAACAGGTCCTGGCCCAGATTGGCCGACAACCGCGCGACGGTGACCGGCGGCACCATGTCGCCGCCGCCGATCAGCCTGAGCGTGCCGATGGCAAAGGCCGGTGGCGGCGTGATCATCGCGCCGCGCTCGTCAGCGGCCCAGAACGCATCGCTCAACAGGATCACCCGGACCACCGGCGCGATCTCATAGTCCCGTTGCCGGAGCAGTTCGGCGAGGTCGTCGCGGACCTCGTCCGGCAGTTCCGCCACGACGAATGCGGCCCACAGCTTGCCGACGACAAATTCCGCCGTGCGCGGCGTGGCGAGCAGAATGTCGACCAGATCGTCCGCGCTCCATGGCCCGGTGCGGCCGAGTACCGTCTTGTCGCCCTCGTCATGGCGCGCCGCAACGAACAGCACGTCGCCGGTGGCCTGCTGGACCGTCAGCCCGGTCAGCGCCCGCGCCGCCTCGCGCACGTCGGCCTCGCTGTAATTGCCGATGCCCAGCGTGAACAGCTCCATCAGCTCGCGGGCCAGGTTCTCGTTCGGGTTGCCCCGGACGTTGGTGTCGTTGTCGAGGTAGATCAGCATCGCCGGGTCGTGCAGCACGTCGCCCAGCAGCGCGCGGAAACTGCCCAGCGCATGGCGGCGCAGCATCAGGTTCTGGCGCAGCATCAACTGCACCGATTCCACCTTGGCGAGCCCGCTGGTGAAATGGCCGTGCCAGAGCAGCGTCATCCGCTCGGTCAGCGGCGACGGCGTGTTCAGCATCTCGCCGACCCACCACGCTTTCAGCAACGGCCCTTCGCGCGCCACCAGCGCCGCCCGTTCGCCGGGATCGTCCAGCCGGCGGACCAGCATCGGGTTGTCATCGGCCCAGGCCGGCAGCGGCGTCGAAGGCTCCAGGGCAGCCTCGGACAACAGCAGGTCGATCGCGGCCTCGCGGCTCAGCGGCAGCAGGCGCTCGACCTCGGCCACGGTGGCGCCGAAGCCGGTGCGCGCGACCAGGTGCCGGGCCTCCGCCAGGTCCAACGCGAACGCTCCCGACCAAGGCGCCGACACCAGCACCAGCATGGCCAGCACCCGCCGCAGGGCTTGTCGCACCGGTCGTCCCATCTTGGCGTCCGCGCCTCCTGGCAGGGCATGGCCAGCGCCTTCGCCGTGGCCACGCAACGTGGCGCAAAGTATCAAGGCTTCGCGCGATATGCTATTCGCGGTGGCGGCATCGTGCGCGCCACGCACACCAACGACCAGGACCACATCGTTGCCGGACCTCTATCCGCCGATCGAACCGTTCGAGACAGGAAACCTGGCGGTCGACGCGCGACACACCTTGTATTGGGAACAGTCCGGTGCGCCGAACGGCGTGCCGATCCTGTTCCTGCACGGCGGCCCCGGTGCCGGCTGCACCGCCGCTCACCGCCGCTTCTTCGACCCCGACTATTACCGGATCGTCCTGTTCGACCAGCGCGGCGCCGGCCGCTCCACCCCTTTGGGCGAGTTGGTGGACAACACGACCCAGCACCTGATCGCGGACATAGAGGCGCTGCGACGCCATCTGGGCATCGCGCGCTGGGCCGTGTTCGGCGGGTCGTGGGGCAGCACCCTGGCGCTTGCCTACGCCCAGGCCCACGCCGCCCAGTGCACCGCGCTGGTGCTGCGCGGCATTTTTCTGGGCACGGCGCGGGAAGTCGACTGGTTCCTACACGGCATGGCCAACGTCTTCCCCGATGCGCACCGCGACTTCATCGCCGCGCTGCCGCAGACGACCGAGGCCGGACTGCTGGCCGACTATTACCGCTGCCTGACCGACGACGATCTCGCGGTGCGGGAAGCCGCCGCCGTCGCATGGAGCATCTACGAGAGCCGCTGCTCCACGCTGCTGCCCAGCGAGGACGCGGTGGATGGCGCGGCGCGCCTGTCGCTGGCGCTGCCGCTGGCGCGCATCGAGGCGCACTATTTCGTCAACCAGATGTTCCTGCCGGACAACGCGTTGCTCGACGGCATAGAGGCCATCCGCCACATTCCGGCGACCATCGTGCAGGGGCGCTACGACATCGTCTGCCCCGCCCGCTCGGCGTTCGTATTGGCCGATGCCTGGCCGGAAGCCAACCTCGTCGTGGTGCCGGATGCCGGCCACGCCGCGATGGAGCCGGGCATCCGCGCCGGCCTGGTCACCGCCACCGACCGCCTGCGCGCGAAACGCTGAGGGCCCAGCCCGGCTTTCGACGCTCCAGGCGCTCTTGCCAGCCACTCTTGTCAGACGTCGATTGTGGTGGAACAATCGTCTCCGCCGGTATGACCCGCAACCCCCGTTCAGGGCATGCCCGGCAGTCGATGGTGACCGGTTCCCAGACCGGAGCCGGTGTTCCGTTGTTCACAGAAGAGTTCGCGCACGCCGCGCCGCGGGCATGGTCCGTAGGCGCTGCCATGACGCGAGCCTGAAGGACCGTGCCCGACAGAAGGCGTCGGTCCGAGACCAAGGAGGAAACATCGTGTCCCACGAACCAAAAAACACGACCACGCCCCGGCGCCGGTGGCAAGGCATTGCCCTTGCCGGCGCGCTCGCCGTCGCGATGGCGGCCCCGACCACCGAGAGCTTTGCCGCCGGCGGCGGTGGCGACTGGATCGACACCTGGTCGGCGGCCACCCAGCCGATCTGGGAGCCTGACTTCCTGGCCGGCTTCACCTTCCCGCGCAATCTGTGGGGCCAGACCATCCGCCAGATCGCGCGCGTGTCCATTGGCGGCGAGCAGGTGCGCATCGCACTCTCCAACGAGTATGGCGACCTGCCGATGACCGTCGACGCGGCGCACATCGCGCTGCAGGACACCGGCGCCAAGATCCAGGACGGCACCGACCGGGCGCTCACCTTCAGCGGCAACAGCTCGATCACCATTCCGGCCGGCGCTTCGGTGGTCAGCGATCCCGTCGACCTCAGCGTGCCGGCACTCGGCAGTGTGGCGGTCAGCCTCTACTTCGCCAACGTCACGCCTGCCACGACCATGCACTTCGACGGCCGGCAGACCGCCTACATCGTTGCCGGCGACAAGACCGCGGACGCCGACATCACGCCCGACATCACCACCCTGTCGCGCCTGTTCCTGAGCCGGGTGATCGTCAATGCGCCGGAGGGTGCGCGCGCCATCGTGACCTTCGGCGATTCGATCACCGACGGCGACGGCTCGTCGGCAGACCTGAACAACCGCTGGCCCGACGTGCTGGCCGAACGCCTGAACGCGGCCGGCGACACCCAGACCGCGGTGCTGAACGAAGGCATCTCCGGCGAGCGCGTGCTGGCCGACCGCATGGGCATCAATGCGCTCGCCAGGTTCGAGGAAGCGGTGCTGGTCCATCCCTATGTCGATACCGTCATCTTCATGATGGGCATCAACGACATCGGCTGGCCCGACATGATGCTGGACCAGCACGCCGTGCCGCCCACCGCCGACGACATCATTACCGGCTACAAGCAGTTGATCGCGCGGGCGCACAACCATGGCATCCGCGTCATCGGCGCCACCCTGACCCCGTTCAACAACGCGTTCGGCGGCGGACCGCTGGATGGCTACTACAGCGAGGAGAAGGAGGCGGTGCGCGTGGCGGTCAATGACTGGATCCGCAACGGTGGGGCGTTCGACGGCGTCATCGACTTCGATGCCGTGGTGCAGGACCCCGACAATCCCAACATGATCCTGCCCGCCTTCGACAAGGGCGACAACCTGCACCCGAACGACGCGGGCTATGAAGCAATGGCCAATTCCATCGACCTGTCGCTGATCGCGGCACAGTAGCGCGCCAATTGCGATGGGGGGCCGGCGCCCGTGGGTGCCGGTCCCTCGCTAACACGGCGGGAACTGCGATGCGGGGTTGCATTTGGCGGCCCAATCGCCTAAATGACCGCCTTTCCATTCATCCCACGCCCAATCATCTTGGGCAACGTGACCGATCTGGAGGTGGCCAATGGCCGTACCGCGCAAGAAGGTATCGAAGTCGCGCCGCAACCAGCGACGTGCCCACGACAAGCTCGCCAAGCCGACCTATGTGGT
Source organism: Alphaproteobacteria bacterium (assembly GCA_965227515.1). GTDB lineage: Bacteria > Pseudomonadota > Alphaproteobacteria > CALKHQ01 > CALKHQ01 > CBDDFZ01. Next base: position 1,219,971 of record CBDDFZ010000002.1, on the reverse strand, counting down.
CGACCAGGACAGCGGCGAGCTGCGTCGCCCGCACCACATCGATCTGGCGTCCGGCATGTACAAGGGCCGGCAGGTGATCGAACCCAAATAGCGGTTGCCGACAGCCCGGCGGATCCTGCCGGGCCGATGGCAATAGTTGCCTAGCAGACTGCGAGAACGACCGGCCGGCGCCACTGACGCCGGCCTTTTTCGTGGCGTTTCCGGCGGCCATTCCCGTGGCATCGATCTTGCGGTGCCCTCGGCGCCGGTGTCCCTCAAGGACTTCGGTTCGGCCCAGGACGGGAATGTGCCATGAGTTTGAACTCCGCCTTCTACATCACCAGTACCGCGATGCGCTCGCACGGATCGGCGCTGGGCGTGATTGCCGACAACGTCGCCAACGTCAGCTCCAACGGCTACCGCCGCCGCGAGATCGACTTCTCGTCGCTCCTCGGCAGCGACGGCACCTTCCTGACCAAGTCGAAGGGCGCGCAGGCCAAGGTCACCCAACGGGTCGATGCCAATGGCGCGTATGCCGGCACGAGCCGGGGGCTGGATGCGGCACTCGGCGGCCGCGCGATGTTCGCCGTGCAGCAGGGTGAGAGCGGTGGCGCCTACTACACCCGCAACGGCAATTTCCAGATTGTCGAGGGCGAGAGCGGCACGCTGCGCCTGTCGACCGCCAACGGCTACTACCTGCAGGGCTGGCCGGTCTCCAACGGCACGGTTTCCCAGTCGCTGGAACTGATCGAGGTGCCGACGCGCAACGAGCAGATACCGGGGCAGGCCACCACCGCCGTCGGGCTGGCCGACAACCTGCCTGCCACCGCATCCGTCGGCGACACTCACGAGAGGTCGATTACTGTCTACGACAGCGACGGCAACCCGCAGGACCTGACCTACACATTCCAGAACACCGGGTTGAACTCCTGGTCGATCTCGGCGTCGGTCACCGGCGGCACAGCCACCGTCGGTGCGCCGGCCACGCTGACCATCGACCCGTCCACCGGCTTTGCCTCCGGCACCACGTCCTACGCCGTCAGTGCGAGCTTCCCTGGCGGGTCGACCGCGGCCTACACCACCGATATCTCGGCCATGTCCATGACCGGCGGCGAATTCGTGACCCGGGGCAGCACTAACGACGGCGTGGGGCCGGGCCTGCCGTCCAATTTCTATTTCGACCAGGACGGGTTCTTGAACGTGTCCTACAGCAACGGCGTCGTCTCGCAGCTCTACCTGATCCCAGGCGCGGTCTTCCCCAACACCAACGGCCTGAAGGCGCTGTCGAACGACGTGTTCAGCGTCAGTACGCTTTCCGGCGAAGCCGAACTCATCGACACGCGCGGCAGCGAGCTGGGCCAGTTCCGGGCCGCGACCATCGAGCAGTCGAACGTCGACCTCGGCACCGAGTTCTCGACCATGATCGTGACACAGCGCGCCTATTCGACGGCCGCAACCGCCTTCCGCACCGTCGACGAGATGACCCAGACCGTCCGCGACCTGCGCTAGATCGGGATCAGCTTACGCTGAATCTGCGCCGGCCCTCTCCCCCACCCGGCCACCCAGCAGGATACTGTCGTTGGGCGGCCGGGTGGGGGAGAGGGCCGGTGCCGACTTAAGTGATCATGCGCTAGCGCTGACCACAGCTATTCCGCGCCAGCGAAACGCGCCTAGAGCGGCGGCAGGGCCGGCAGGTCGTCGGCATTTTCCGGCTTGCAGGCGATCGGCATGTTGCAGATGCGCCGCCGCTCATAGAACTCGCGGGTGTTGTTGGCGATGGTCAGGAACACGGCCTCACACATCCCCGGCCCGCCTTGCTCCAACGGACTGACGCTCAGCCGGCGATATTGCTGGATCGTCGCCGCGCGCCACACCTCGCCGCACCCGTCGCCCACGCCGGTCGCCATTTCGGCCGCCAGTTCGGCCGCGCACCGGCGCAGCAGGTCGCAGGCCGGCGAGGCTTCGGCGGCCGGCACAGCCAAGCCAAGCGCCATCAGCCCGGCCGCAATGTGTCGATATCGCATGATGATAGTCCTCCTGTTGTTTGCGGTCGGGCGCGCTACTGAACGCGCCAGGCGTGGACGACCGGCTTGCCGCCATCGCCAAACAGCTCCAGCACATAGAGCGTCTGGCTTGCCGCGTCGTAGGCGGCATCGCCGATACGGGCACGGCGCTGCGGGCCCTCGCCCAGCCACTCCACATCCCAAGGCGGCGGGTCGAGCAGCAGCGCCTCGTCGATGCCGATCGCGGCGTAGGGCTGCGGCTCGAACGGCGCCATCTCGCCATCGGCCACCCGCGCAAGATCGGCGGGGTCGTAGAGTATGAACTGCGCCTCGAACCGGGTGCTCCACCAACCGCGAAAGTCGTTGTGGTTGGCGCACTCGACCAATTCGGCCGCGGGACACGAAGACCCGTCGGCCAGCCGGCAGACCGGGAACTGACCGACGAAGTCGCCCGCCACGCACGAACGGTCGTGCCCCTCGGGGTTGACGAACCCGTACCAGTAGCGCGTGCCAACGGACTTGGTGCCGGCGAACAGCACGGCAGACCGCCCGTCGGCGGTGGTCAACCAGGCCGCCCCTTCCCACTCGTCGGCATGCTGGTAGCCAGCGAGCGCGCCGTCGATATCCTCGGTCTCGCGCGAGCTGCGGTACTGCAGCAGCGCGGTTGCCGACAGGCGCGCGCCGGATGCCGCGAGCTGCCCTTCAGCGTCCCACGGGCTGTAGGCATAGAGCGCCGGACCCATGCCGGACCACCCGCCGTCGCGGTACCGCCCGGTGCCGATGACACGACCCTGGGTATGGGCCGCCGCCCAGTCGGCCGGGACCCGCAGCATGTAGCTGTTGATGGCATAGGGCGACGCGTCGCCGACGAACCACGGCCCCTGCATCGCCGGCGCGCTAAGGTCGGGCGCGAACAATGCGTGCGACGGGGTTGCCGCTTCCGGCTGCATGTGCTGCCCCCAGGCCAGATGGATCGCCGGCCCCAGCGGTGGGCTGTCGAGATAGAGCATCGCCAACGGCGGTATCTCGTCGAGGCCGACGAACCAGCCCGCGGCGACGTCATGAAACGGCTGGATGAACGACGCCGCGCTCAACCCGGCCGCCGAATTCGCGACGACCGGCGCCGGGATGCTGACCTCGGCGACCTGGTCGCCGTTCGGCAACTCGCCATAGGCCAGGCGAGCGTGGCCGGTGATGAACAGGGACCCGGGAAAACCGTCAGCCCCGCCGCCCGGATCGCCGTTCGGATTGAACGTCATCGCGTTGCCGCCATAGGCAAACGTTAGCGGCCGGTCCTCACCGCCCGGCAGGCGAAACGCGCCGAGATAGACAAGATCGTCCGGCGCGATCACGCCGTCGGCGTTCGCCGGCCCGGGCGTCGCGCAAAGCACGATCGCCGCAGCCACCGCCATGGCGGCACCGACCCGTGTGTCGGAAGTTCTGGGATTGCGCATGCGACCTCCTCGCATCCGCAGCCGGGATCAGTGGAACGCGCGTCCTGAAGTTCGCGCGCGCCCGCATCGCCGCGACTGCACACCCTCTGCCTAATACTGAGGTGGGTCCGGCGGAGCGGAGCCGCCGCGCCCCAATCGCCCGGGCGACAAACAGCCGCGGAGGCGGCAGGCAGGTCTAACGCATCATCCAGATACGATTTTTATAAATTAAGATCAGATAGTTAGATCTACACATTAAACCGAAATAGCAGCACGTCGGCGTCCTTCACGACGTAGTCGCGCCCTTCCTGCCGCATCTTGCCGGCTTCTTTCGCGCCGGCCTCGCCACCGCAGGCTATGTAGTCGTCATAGGCGATGGTCTCGGCGCAGATGAAGCCGCGCTGGAAGTCGGTGTGGATGGTGCCGGCGGCCGGCGCGGCCGTGGTGCCGTCCTTGATGGTCCAGGCCCGTGACTCCTTCGGGCCAGCGGTGAAGAACGTAATCAAATCAAGCAACTGATAGCCAGTGTGAATAAACCGGTTCAGCCCGGGCTCGCTCAAATCGAGATCGTCCAGGAACGCCTGCTTGTCCTCCGCGTCGAGGGTCGACAGCTCCGCCTCGATCGCGGCCGAGATCACGACGGACACGGCCCCGGTCTCCGCCGCCATCTCGGCGACCTTCTGGCTGAGTTCGTTGCCGTTGGCGGCCGATCCCTCGTCGACGTTGCAGACATAGAGCACCGGCTTGGCGGTGAGCAGTTGCAGCCGGCGGAAGATCGGCCGTTCCTCCGCGCTGACGGCCATGCCGCGGGTCGGCTTGCCGTCCTGCAACAGGGCGAGCGCGCGCTGCATCACCGGCAGTTCGGCCTTGGCCTCGCGATCGCCGCCGCGCGCCTTCTTCTCCGCCGCGACCGTGCGCCGTTCCAGGCTCTCCAGGTCGGCCAGCATCAGCTCGGTCTCGATGGTTTCGGCATCGCGCATCGGGTCGATGCCGCCATCGACGTGGGTGACATTGTCGTCGACAAAGCAGCGCACGACATGGGCGACCGCCTCGACCTCGCGGATATGGCCCAGGAACTGGTTGCCCAGCCCCTCGCCCTTGCTCGCGCCACGCACCAACCCGGCGATGTCGACGAACTCGAGCTGGGTCGGCACCACGCGGGCCGACTTGGCCAGGCCCGCGATGCGGTCCAGGCGTGCATCCGGCACGACCACGCGGCCGACATTCGGCTCGATGGTGCAGAACGGATAGTTGGCCGCCTCCGCCGCCGCGGTCGCGGTCAGCGCATTGAAGAGGGTCGACTTGCCGACATTGGGCAGTCCGACGATGCCGCAGCGAAATCCCAAGACAGGTTCCTTGTGGTTAGGGCAAGCAGCGCGATGCCGGGCGCATCAGCTGCTCTTTTTGTCTGCTTTCGGGTCAAGAGCTTGCACGGCAACGCTGACCTTGTTCATGAAGCGGCCTTCGTCGCCGTCGAGCAGGAGATCCAGCGCGCCGGCCATGCTGTCCAGCACCTGGTCGCGCCAGCCCTGGTCCGCCTTGGCGAAGTCCTTGAGCACATGGCCGATCACCCGCTCCTTGCTGCCCGGATGGCCGACGCCGATGCGTATCCGCCAGAAGTCCTGGCCGATGTGCGAAGCGATATCGCGAATGCCATTGTGCCCGCCGGCACCGCCGCCCTTCTTCACCCGCACCTTGCCCGGCGCCAGGTCCATCTCGTCCTGGAACACGAACACCGCCGCGGGGTCCAGCTTGAAGAAGCGCACCGCCGCACCGACCGCGCGGCCGGACCGGTTCATATAAGTCATCGGCTTCATGGCCAGCACGCGCCGGTCGCCGACCGTGCCGTCGGCGGTGGCGGACTCGAAGCGCGAGCGCCACGCCGACAAGCGGTAGTGCGCGGCGATCTCGTCGATCGCCATGAAGCCCACATTGTGGCGGTTGTTTTCGTACTCGCGGCCGGGATTGCCGAGACCGACGAGCAAGCGCATGTCGGCTGGCGCGTTGTCACGGTCGCCCCGGGGCAGCAGTCGCCGCAGCAGTCCCTTCCGCTCGCCGGCCACCTACGCCCCCGATGCCAACCCTCAGCAGCAGTGGCGCCACGCCCGCGGCGCGGCGCCGACACGCAATCGCGCGACGATCAGTCCTCGCCGTCGTCCTCGTCGCCAGTGTCCTCTGCCGCCGCTTCGTCTTCGCCCTCGTCCTCGCCTTCGGTCTCGTCGACATCGGCAACGATGGTCGGCGCGGCAATGGTGGCGATGGTGAAGTCACGGTCGGAGATGACAGGCTCGACGCCGTCACCCAGCGAAACCGCGCTGATGTGGACCGAATCGCCGACTTCCAGGCCGGTCAGGTCGATCTCCAGCACCTGCGGAATGGCATCCACCCGGCAGTTCAGCTCCACCTCGTGGCGGACGATATTGAGCACGCCGCCACTGCGCAGGCCCGGCGAGTCCTCTTCGTTCTGGAACTGCACCGGCACCGCGACCGTGACCCTGGAATCGGCACTGACCCGCAGAAAGTCGATATGCAGCGGCTCATCGCTGACCGGATGGAACTGCACGTCCTTCGGAATCACCCGCTCGGCCTTGCCCGACAGCTTCAGGTCGAACAGCTTGCCGAAGAAGCCCGGGTTGCGCAGCTCGCGCGCCAGCTCCTTCGGCGACACCGCGATCATCGCCGGCTCCTCGCCCGCGCCATATACAATCGCGGGCACCATGCCCTGACGCCGGGTCTCGCGCGCCCCGCCGGTGCCAGCCCGCGCGCGGGCCTCTACATCCCAAGTTGCGACCTCAGCCATGTCGCATGTCTCCTCAAACCATCAAGCGGCCCCGAGGGCCGCGATCAATCGAACAAGCTCGATACCGAGCGTTCCTCGCTAATCCGCCGAACCGCTTCTGCGATCAGCGGTGCCACCGAGAGCTGGCGGATGTTCTGTGCCACCCGCACCGCCTCGGTCGCCTGAATACTGTCCGTCAACACCAATTGCTGCAGCGGCGACGAGGTGACCCGCGCCACCGCCCCGCCAGACAACACGCCATGGGTGACATACGCCGCCACCTGTTCCGCGCCGGCGTCCATCAGTGCCTGGGCCGCATTGCACAGGGTGCCGGCGGTATCGACGATGTCGTCCACCAGCACGCAACTGCGGCCACGAACGTCGCCGATGATGTTCATCACTTCCGAAACACCGGCACGTTCGCGGCGCTTATCGATGATCGCAAGGTCGACGTCAAGTCGTCGTGCGATCCCGCGAGCCCGAACGACGCCGCCGACGTCGGGCGAAACGATCATCAACCGGTCCTGGTCGTAGTGGTCCAGGATGTCCTGTGCGAACACCGGCCCGGAAAACAGATTGTCCACCGGAACGTCGAAGAAACCCTGAATCTGGCCGGCGTGCAGTTCCATGGTCAGCACGCGGTCGGCGCCGGCGGCGCCGATCAGGTCGGCGACCAGCTTGGCCGAAATGGGCGTGCGCGGCCCGGTCTTCCGGTCCTGGCGGGCATAGCCGTAATAGGGCATCACCGCCGTCACCCGACGCGCCGAGCTGCGCTTCAGCGCATCCAGAATGATCAACAATTCCATGACGTTGTCGTTGGCGGGGAACGACGTCGACTGGATGACGAAAGCATCCTCGCCGCGCATGTTTTCCAGGATCTCGACGAAGATCTCCATGTCGGAGAAACGCCGGATTTGCGCCCGCGTCAGCGGTACGTTCAACGCCGCCGAAACCGCTTCGGCCAGCGGCCGGTTCGAATTACCTGCAATGATTTTCATGGACCCGCCGGCCGCCGGAAGAGACGCCGCGGAAACTAGCACCGTGTCATGTGACTGTAAACGATGGCCGTGGCCGATTTCCTGCGGCACGCACCCGCACCCCGCGCGGGCGATCTAGCGGAGCAAGCCAACGGAGAATGCGGCTCAGCGCGCCGGCACGTAAATGTCGAAGGCCCCCTGCATGGTTTGGGGGTCGAGACGCTCGTCGTAGAGCTCGAAATTGAACTCGGCCGGCGCATAGCCCGACTGCGGCAGCCACACGCCGAAGATGTGCTGGAACGTCTTCATCAGGCCCGGCTGCATGCCCTCGTCACCCACCACGTGCGTGAAAACCGCATAGCGGCCGCCGGGCACAAGGGCCTCGCTCATGCCCTCGGGCACCGGCGCATCCGGCGCGGTCGCCACCCCGGCCATGTAGTCGAATGCGCCGGTCTGCCGGTCGGTCAGCCGGCTGAGGCCATAGCTCGTCTTGCCGATCTGGCCCTCGATCTCGCCATAGCGGGCGGAGAACTGCGCCCACAATGGCGGAATGCCACCCGCCGTCGACGGATCGAAGCTGCCCTCCAGGCCGATGAGCCTGAAAGCCTCAAGGTCCTTGAATTCGGGTTCCATGGTCTGATCCTTTTCCGCCAAGCCCCGTCACTCGCCTTGCGTGACATTGACCCGCCCACCAACGGCGGCGGCATCGACATCGAAATAGATTACCTGCTGGCCGCCATCGGCGGTCTCGACGACGAACAGTGCCTGCCCGTCATCGATGGCGACGTCGACGATCCGCCCGCCTGGCGGCACCGCGAGTTCCCGAACCCAGGGCTCGGCCGCCGACCCGGTGGGGCGCGCCTGGTCGGCCTCGTCGCCCCCGGTCACGATGTCATCGTCATCGTCGTCGCTGCCGTCGAGCATGTCGGACGCGCGCATCACCAGCGTCACGGCGATCACCGCCATGCCGGCAACGATCAGGATGCCCATGCCGACCACCAGAATCTTCAGGGCGCGCAGGCGATTTGGAGACATTGTAGCCATGGCCGGCAACCTAACCGATTCCATTATGTCGAGAAATGGGGTGCCGAGAAATGGGGGCGCCAAGAAATGGGGTGCCATGCGATTTGGCCCGCGCGGCTGTGATATTCTCCCCCATCATGCAGGCTGCCGACCCCGCCCCCGAACAACTCACCCTGACCGCCGATGACGCCCTGGTCGGCGTGCGCCTTGACCGCGCCTTTGCCGAGCGCTTCCCCCATCTGTCCCGCAGCCGGGTCAAGGCGCTGATCCTGGGCGGTTCGGTGACGACGGTCACTGACAAACGGCCGGTCACCGATCCATCCTATAAACTGGCGGCGGGGGCATGCCTGATCCTGACGGTTCCACCCAGCATCGAGGACACCCCCCGCGCGGAACACATCGCCCTTTCAATCGTTTACGAGGACGAAGAGGTCATCGTGGTGAACAAGCCGGCCGGCATGGTGGTGCATCCCGCACCGGGCAATTCGTCCGGTACGCTGGTCAATGCGCTGCTGGCCCATTGCGGCGACAGCCTGTCCGGCATCGGCGGCGTGAAACGCCCCGGCATCGTGCACCGTCTGGACAAGGACACCTCCGGCCTGATGGTCGCGGCCAAGACCGAGCGCGCGCACCACAGCCTGGCCGCCCAGTTTGCCGAGCGCCGCACCGCGCGCTACTATGATGCCGTGGTGTGGGGCACGCCGCAGCCAACATCTGGCGAGGTCGAGGGCAATATCGGCCGAAGCCCGCACAACAGGCAAAAAATGGCCGTGGTGACGCGAGGCGGCAAGCCGGCGCGCACGCTGTATCGAGTTTGCGCGGCACTTGGGCCGGCGCACAGTCTGGTGGAGTGCCGGCTGGCAACCGGGCGCACGCACCAGGTCCGCGTGCACATGGCGCATATCGGCCATCCCCTGGTCGGCGATCCGCTGTACGGGCGGGCCGACCGCCGCCGGCGCGCGAACCTGGGCGAGGCGGCCCGCCGGGCCGTCGACGGGTTCGGCCGCCAGGCCCTGCACGCGCGCACGCTGGGCTTCGCGCACCCGGTGACCGGCGAAGGCATGCATTTCGAGGCACCGCGGCCGGCGGACATGGAGTCTCTGATGGAGGCACTAGCGCAAGGGTAAGGAATTATCTGCTATTTTGGGGGTGCGGTGGCCATCATTCCGGTCACCGCTGAAAGATGAAGGACAACGCACATGAGCAACTCAGCGGACGCCTCTTTCGCGTCGGCCACCGCCAAGGTGCCGGCGCTGACCGCAGAGGGCAACCTGTCCCGCTATCTGCAGGAAATCCGCCGCTTCCCGATGCTGGAAGCCGAGCAGGAGTACATGCTGGCCAAGCGCTGGCGCGAGCACGAGGATGCCGACGCAGCCGCGCAGCTCGTCACCAGCCATTTGCGCCTGGTCGCCAAGATCGCCATGGGCTATCGCGGCTACGGCCTGCCGGTCGCCGAGCTGATCTCCGAAGGCAATGTCGGCATGATGCAGGCGGTGAAGCGGTTCGACCCGGAAAAGGGCTTCCGGCTGGCCACCTACGCCATGTGGTGGATCCGCGCCTCGATCCAGGAATACATCCTGCACTCGTGGTCGCTGGTGAAGATGGGCACAACCGCGGCGCAGAAGAAGCTGTTCTTCAACCTGCGCAAGCTGAAGGGCCAGATGAAGGCCTATGAGGTCGGTGACCTGTCGCCGGAGAAGGTCAAGAAGATCGCCACCGAGTTGAACGTGTCGGAGGACGACGTCGTCAGCATGAACCGGCGGCTGGCCAGCCCCGACCATTCGCTGAACGCGCCGCTGAGTGCGGACAGCGAGGGCGAGTGGCAGGACTGGCTGGTCGACGACAGCGACGACCAGGAAACCGAGTTCGCGCAGAAGGAGGAGTTCGGCCAGCGCCGCGAGATGCTGGAGCAGGCGATGAAGGGCCTGAACGAGCGCGAGCGGCGCATCATCACCGAGCGCCGGCTGAGCGAGGACCCGGTGACCCTGGAGGAACTGTCCCAGGAATACGGCATCAGCCGCGAACGGGTGCGCCAGATCGAGGTTCGCGCGTTCGACAAACTGCAGAGGGCCGTGCGCAACCTGGCCATCGAACAGCAGATGAGCACGGGCGGTTAGGCCTCTCCCGCGTCATGCCCGCACTTGTTGCGGGCATCCACGTCTTGGCTTCGGCTGACCAAAGTCGTGGATGGTCGGGACAAGCCCGACCATGACGGTGAAGGGCTGGTCAGGGCTTTCTACGCCCCCGCCCACATCTCCCCATACGCCTCAACGAACCGGGCGAACACGGCACGGGCGCCGGGGCTGAGCCGCGCCAGCACCGCCAGGTCGGCAAAGCACGTCGGCGGCGGGTGCGCGTCGGTCAGCGGCGGGCCGTGCTGGTAGATGATGTCGAACGTCAGCCGCGGCGTGCCGGCGGCGTAGCGCCCACGATGAATGGTGGCGGCATCGAAGATCACCGCGTCGCCCGGTGCCAACCCGATGCGCGCGGCCCCCGGCATGCGGCCGAGCGAACGTGCCGCCGTTAGCTCGGCCTTGCGGATGGCGCGCTCGGCCGGCGTGTCGAAGCGCAAATGGCTGCCGGGCACGATCTCGAAATTGTCGTCCGCCACCAGGGCCACATGCACATGGATGCCGCGCAGGCTGGCGATGAAGGCGCGCTCGGCCTCGTCCTCGGGCGCCAGGAACTGGGTGTCGCGGTGCCACAAGCCGTACCATGACCGGCCCGTTGTCTCGGTACTTGGCGGGTCGGGGAACAACTGGGTGTTGTTGAACAGCGGCGGCGCACAGCCCAGTTCGGTCAGCAGCGCCACCAGCGCCGGATCGGCCACCAGTTCCAGGAATGCGGTCAGCCCGTCGGGATCGCCGGCCCAGTACCGTGGCTCGGTCAGCCACGCCATGTTGGTGCGCGTGCCATGGTCCGGCGTTTCGGATTGCCACAGCGCGAGGATGCGCGCGCATTGGCCTGCCAGCCAAGCCCTGGCGGCGGGCGCCAACGCACCGGTCACCACCGCGTAGCCGTCGCGCCGCACGCCAGCGATCACGGCCACTGGGTCGCCTATCTCGTAGCCGGCACTCAGCCCGGAAATGTCCACTGCCTGTCAGTGGGCGGCTGGAAGACCGCCGGGTCGGGCGCGCCGCGTTGCAGGTTCTCGAGCTGGTACTGAAGCTGCCAGGGAATGTCGGCCTCGCCACCGCAGCACTCCAGGAACACGCCGCCGACGTCGACCTTGACGAAGATGCCGTCGTCGGTGACCCACGCCTCGCCCACGATGGTCTGGTTGCCGTACTCGTCCACCCAGTCGATGGCGACCCTGGTGACCTGTTCGCCGAGCATGGTCTCGCGGCCCAAAGGCTGCGGCACGATGCCGAACGCATGGACATATGGCTCCAGCAGCCGGGGCGGAAACACGCCCCAGGACTGGCTGACCGCATACTCGTCGTCGGTCTGCGGTTCGGTGGCGAACGACAGCATGTCGCCGAGATCGGGCCGCATGATCGTCACCCGGTCCCGGTCCGCCACATACAGGCGGGCGCGAACGCCGTGGACGATAGCCTGCATGACGGTGCCCTCGGCGAAATGGACGTCCGCGCTCCAGGCCGACAGCGGCGGCGGCGACTGGCCGTCGGGCGCGCGGGCCGGCTCGCCGAAGGCCGCCGCACCGCCGTCCTCGATCTGCCGAATGAGGTCGACGTTGGCAGCCTCGATGGCCGACAGGCTCACATCCTGCCCGGCCGGCGCATACCAACTGCGCGCGCCGAAGAACGCCTGCAAGTCCGCGCTGTTGAAGGTGTAGCCGTGGCGCGCGAACACCTCGTTGCGCGCCAGCCGCAGGATATCTGGCGGCAAATGGAGCACGTCGTGGGCCGTCAGCTCGCGTTCGTCGGACTGCGGCAGGATTTCCGCACCGGCGCAGTCGGAGGTGTCGGTCAGCGGCGCGCAGAACCCCACGCCCAGCCACGGCTCCTCGCAGCGATTGTTGTTGGCCATCGGGCAAGTGTCGTCGGCAAAGGCCGTGGCCGCCATCGCGCACCAGGCACCGGCGGCCAACAGCCCACGGCCGATCGCGGATGAGTTACGGACCATGGCGGTCAGCCAGCGTAGCCCCAGTTACGGTCGGGCGGCGGCTCCAGCAGGGCCGGGTCGGCCAGCCCGCGTTCCAGATTTTCCAGGTGGTACTGCATGGTCCACGGGATATCGACGTCGCCGCCACAGCACTCCTCGAACACGCCGCCGACATTGACCTGCAGGAAGATGCCGTCGTCGGTGACCCAGGCCTCGCCGACCAGCGTGGTGAAGCCGCCCTCGTCCGACCACTCCAGGTGCACGCGGGTCACCGGCTCGCCAAACAGGGTCTCGCGCGCAATCGGCTGCGGCACGATGTTGAGGGCGTGGACATAGGGCTCCAACACGCGCGGCGGAAACAGCCGCCACCATGTCGCCACCGACCACTCGTCGTCGCCTTGCGGCTGAAACGCATAGGACAGCAGGTCCTCGCGATCCGGCCGCACGATGGTGACGTAGCCGGTCTCCGGGTCGTAGGTGCGGCCGCGAATGCCGCTGACCACGCCATACAGGACCGTGCCGTCGGCATTGACGATATCGGCGATCCACGCGGTCAGCGGCGGCAGCGACTGGCCGTCCGACGAGCGTGGGTTGTCATCCATCAGGGCGATCTCGCCGTTCTCGACCTGGCGGATGAATTCGACGTTGGCGCTCTCGATGGCCGACAAATTCACGTTCTGCCCAACCGGGGCGTACCAGCTGCGCGCGCCGAAGAATTCTTGCAGTTCCGGGCTGTTGAAGCTGTAGCCATGGCGCGCGAAGATCTCGTTGCGTGCCAGCCGGCGCATATAAGGCGTCATGTAGAGGACATCGAGCCCGGTCAGCAGCCGATCGTCCGACTGTGGCAGCACTTCCGCGCCCGCGCAGTCCGTGGTGTCGGTCTGCGGCATGCAGAAGCCCGGGCCGAGGTAGATTTCCTCGCAGGTCTGGTTGTTCGCCATGGTGCAACTGTCGTCGGCCTGGGCCGCCGCGCTTGCCGCCAGCGATCCGGCCACAAGGATCATGGCCGATGTTGCCGCACGAAACATATCTCGCCTCCGCTACCCCGCTTCGATGGACAATCGCCTACATCGCGAATGCGGCACGATCAAGAATGGACGCAGGCAAGGCTGACCGGGGACGCGCCCCTACCCCTTGACCATGCCTTCCATCAGGCCCTTGAAGAACAGCTTCTGGGCGAAGGCGAAGGCGACGATGCCGGGCGTGACGACGATGACGTAGACTGCGGCCAGCCGGGGCCACGCCCACTGGCCGAGCCCGCCGGCCGCCTGCGCCAGCACCACCGGCATGGTGCGCGCTTCCTGGTCGTTGGTCAGCGTCAGGCAGAGCAGATACTCGCCCCAGGCGGTGACGAAATTGACGATGAACACCACCACCAGGCCGTTGCGCACCAGCGGCAGGCCGACCATCCACAGCCCCTTCCATGGACCGGCGCCGTCGATCTTCGCGGCCTCGAACAGTTCGTGCGGCACGAGCTGGAAGACGGAGCGCATGATCAGCACGCTGATCGCCAGGTTCAGGGTGATGTAGGGCAGGATCAGCCCGGTCGTGGAGTTGATCAGCTCCAGATAGTTCTGGATCTCGTAGATCGAGATGATCGACACCACGCGGGTCGGGAAATACAGCGACATCAACAGCGTCATGACGATGGCTGTGGCCGCCCGGGTGCGCAGGTGCACCAGCGCATAGCCGGCCAGAACGGCGCAGAACGTCGTCAAGATGACCGTGGCGCCGGTCACGTAGATCGAGTTCCACATATTGTGGGGCAGCGTGTCGATCTTCTCGAACACGAAGGCGTAGTGCGAGAAGTCGAACGTATCGGGCCAGATCTGCGGGCGCATGGAGGCCGGCAGCGACTTGACCGACATCAGCAGCACCCAGGCCAGCGGCAGCAGGATGATGACGCAGAAGAAAATGATGACCGCATGGCGGATCGCCGCCGCTCCGGTGCGCCCGATCAGGGGCCCACGGGCTGGCGGCAGGGTCGCGGCGCGCGTTTCCGGCAGGTGGATCGCTTCGGCGGTCATGGCGTTACATCCGTCTCAGTCATGCCGTCATCATCCTTTGGGCCGGAAGACCCACAGCAGGCCGGCGACCACGAACATCATCGCCACCGCGCCCACCATGCCGATGGCCGCGGCAAAGCCCTGGCGCCACTGGCCGAGCTGGAATGCCTGATCGTACATGAACACCGTCCAGGTATAGGTCGGGTGGTCCCGGTTGAAGCCGCCGAAGATCAGGTACTCGTCGATCACCGCCATCGAGGTGCCGAAGCGCAGCACCACCAGGATCATCATGATCGGCTGCAGGCGCGGCAGGGTGACGTACCAGAAGATCTTCCACTCGTTGGCGCCGTCCAGCCGCGCCGCCTCCGGCAACTCCTTCGGGATCGCCGCCAGCCCGGCCAGGAAGAAGATGGTGTGGTAGCCCAGCCCCCACCAGACCTCCATGATCGCGATCGAGGGCAGCGTCAGCGGCGTGCCGCCCAGCCACATTTGCGGCATGCCGCCGAACGTCTCGAAGATCAGGTTAATCGGGCCGACCTGGTAGTTGTACATCCACTTCCACAGCACGAAGATCAGCGTGGAGGGAATGACCGCCGGGATCAGCAGGATCATGCGGTAGATCGTGGCGAGCCGCTGATCGCGCACCCGGTCGACCAGAATGGCCAGCAGCAGCGGAAAGATGATGGTGCCCGGCAGGAACATCAGCGTGAACAGCGCTGCCCGCCACAGGCTCTCCCACATCAGCGGGTCGCTCAGCGCCTCGGCATAGTTGTCGAAGCCGACCCATTGGCCGGGCTCGCCGGTCAGGAACTGGAAATCGGTGAAGCTGAGCCAGACCACCCGAATGATCGGGTAGACCTGGTACCAGATGAAGAAAATCAGCGTCGGCGCCAGGAACAGCCAGGTGTTGATGGTGAGCCCCAGCCAACCGGTCGGGCGCTCCTGCCGGTACGCACGTGCCTCTACCGCCGTCATCGGGCCGGCGCCATGCCCGCCACGCTTGGCCGAATACGACTCCTTGCAGGCATGTGCACTTCCTTCGTCATCCCTAGCCTAGCTGCGGCGCAACCTAATAGGACCGTGGGTTCCGAGCACCAGTCTTGGCATCGGTCCTCGGCTCAAGGCCGAGGACGACAGCGTGGGTTTGCATTGCCCGGCATGCCCCTGGCTGAGAGAAACGCATTCCGCATGGGCGGGTGACAATGCACGCGGCATGCCACCCGCCGTTTCATGCGTGAACGGCTACTGGCGCTCGAGCTCGGCCAGCACCGCGTCCTGCGCCGCTTGCAGGGCGACCTTCGGATCGGACTCTTCGCCCGTCAGATAGGTCTCCCACATCGGCTGGCCGATGACGAACTGCTGCAACCCGAACAGGTGGTTCGGGATCGCCTTGGCGATGTCGAGCTGGCCGCGCACCAGCCCGACGAAGGGCAGCATCCAGTCCGGCGTGTTGGCGTCCCACTCCGAGTAGATCGACTTGTACGGCGGCAGCTGGCCGGGATGACCGGTCTCGGTGCCGGCGATCGAGTCCTGCCAGATCTGGCGGTCGTAGGTGAGCGCGCGGATGTACTCGGCCACCTTTTCCTTGTTCTGGCCGTGCTTGAACAGCGCGCAACCGGTGGTCCAGAACACGGTCGAGCCTTCGCCATTGGCGAACTTCGGCAACGGGCCCATGTGCAGGTCGGTCGGGTTGTCCCAATAGGCCGCCATGCGCAGCGGCGCATTGAAGTACTTGGTGTAGTACCCCACGCGCTGTGCCGCGAAGGCAACCTCGTCCGGCGTACCGTTCACGCCGCCGTCCGACGCACCGGCCAGCAGGATGTCCGGATGCGAGTACTGCATCATCTCCTTCATCAGCATCAACGCCTCGATCGCGGCGTCGCTGGTGAACTCGAACAGACCCGTCTCGTTGTAGACGTCGGTGCTCATCGAGTGGGTGTACGGCGCCAGCGACCGCCAGCCATGCGCGTCGAACGTGCAGCCGAACGGTGCCGCGCCTGATTCGACCACGGCGGCGGAATTGGCGAGATACTCTTCCCAAGTCCCCGGAGGCGCGTCGGCCACACCGGCTTCGTTGGTCAGGCCCGAATGCCAGCCCATGCCGATAACGTCGAGCAGGAACGGCCAGCTATAGAGCTTGCCGTCGATAGTGCACTCCTCGCGGATCGACGGGATGATGTCGTCCAGCACGTCCTGCGGGATGTAGTCGTCCCACGGCTCGATCACGTCGGCCTCGATCATCGCCGTCATCTCGACGAACGGGGTCATGCCGGCATAAACGTCCCAGGAGCTCTCGCCGGCCTGCGCTTCGGCCACGAATCGCTCGATGCCGAAGCCCTCGACCGGGGCGATCTGGTAGTTGATGCCCTCGAACTGCGCATTCACCTGCGGGATCGACGGATGCAGATCCTCAATCCACTGATAGAACGTGGGGGTCAGCGGGCGGTCCTGCGCATAGGCGGGGCCCATGCCATACTTCGCGGCAACCCCGAGACCGGCCGCACCAAGACCGACCGACAAAGTGCGGGTCATGAAGTCGCGACGGTTGATCTGGCCACGCAGCAATTGCTGACGAGACACCTCTTGCAGAAGATATTCGTGTTCCTTGCGTCGTACCATCGCGGTTCCCTCCAGGCTTAGGCACGGGCCTCTCCGCACCAATGTCGAAACAGCCAAAAGCTTCTCAGCATGTGCTTTGCACTGCAACAAAAAAGGCAAGACCATGAATGACGCACCCCATTCCGCCGAAGACGCGATGGCGCGTGAGCGCCTGTGGGACCTGGTCGGCGGGCCCCCGCCGGGGCGCACGCCGCGGGTTCTGGAGGCCGAGCCCTACGACCCTGGAATCGACGGTGCGGTGGGCGAGCGGCTGTTGCTCGACCTCAACGATGACGAGCCGGTCTCCGCAATCTTCCTGAAGCCTGAGGGCGACGGCCCGTTCCCCCTGGTCAACTACATCCACGCCCACGGCTGGGACTACGACCTGGGCAAGGACGAGCTGGTCCGCGGCCGATCGCACCTGGTCAGCCCGTATGCCCACGACCTGATCGGCCACGGCTATGCGGTGCTGGCCATCGACAACTGGATGTTCGGCGACCGGCCGCGCCACGGCAGCGAGAACGCGCTGGTCAAACGCCTGCTGATGGAAGGCCGCGTGCTGCTGGGCATGATGCTGCACGACAACGCCGCAGCCCTGGACTACGCACTCGCGCGGCCGGACATCGACGGCGGGCGCGTCGCCGTGCTGGGCCTCTCCATGGGCTCCACCCTGGGCTGGTGGCTGGCAGCACTCGACACCCGGGTGACCGTCTGCGTCGACCTGTGCTGCCTGACCGATGTGGCGACCATCATCGAGACCGGCGCGCTCGACATGCACGGCTTCTACTACATCGTGCCCGGCCTGTTGCGGCAGTTCGACACCGGCCAGATCAACGCGCTGATCGCGCCGCGCGCGCATTTGGGGCTGGCCGGCATCCATGACGAACTGACGCCGCCGGCCGGCCTCGACAAGATCGAGGCCACCGTCGCCGCGCGCTATGCCGAGCTGGGGCAACCGGAAGCATTCAAGCTGATGCGCTTCGACTGCGGCCACGAGGAACCGCCGGAGATGCGCACCGCCGCTCTGGCGTTCATGAAGGAGTGGCTGTAGCGGCGGCGACCGCACCTACGTCGCGAGCATCGGCGCACCCAGCCCGCTATATCCCGTGCTCCATCAGGAACTCGCCGACCGCGTGCAGGCAGGTGCGCCAGGCGGGCTCGTGATCGACCAGGATGTGGTTGCGGCTTTCCAGCGGCACGAAACGCGCGTTCGGGATGCCGGAGGCGACCGCGCGGCCGAGATCGAGCGGGATGCGCTGGTCGTATTTGGCGTGCAGCACGATGGTCGGTGCCTGCACCTCCGCCAAGCGGTGGCGCACATCGATATGGCCGAACGCATCCTGGAAGCGGACTGCGTTGTGCGGCGAGGTGGTCTGGCGCTGAAACTCGTCGAACCAGGCCAGGTCGGCAGCACTCGCGTCCGGCATGAAGGTCTGGGAGAAGATGTGGCGGTAGGCCGGGTTGTCGGTGCCCCAGCCGACTTCGGTCAGCGCCAGCACCGCCTCGCGCCGCGCCTGCTCGTCCGGGCTCGCCAGATGGCGCCAGCCGGCGGCATAGCCGCTGACCAGCACCAGGCCGCTGACCCGTTCCGGGTGGCGCACCGCGTATTCGATGGACACCGCGCAGCCCTGGGAGATGCCGAGCAGCGGGAAGCGCTCCAGCCCCAGCTTGTCGGCAACCGCCTCCAAATCCTCGACGAAGGCGTCGAAGCTCAGGTCGTCGACGCCCCAGTCCGACAGGCCGCAGCCGCGCTCGTCATAGCGCACGAAGGTGCGGTAGCGGGCGATCGCGGCGAAGCTCCTGCCCCAGATCGGGCTGGCCCAGTCGAACTCCAGATGGTTCAGCCAGTTCGCCGCCTTCAACAGCGGCGGTCCCGACCCCACGGTGGCATAAGCGATCTTGGTGCCGTCGCGCACCTCGCAGAATCCGATCCGCTGTGCGCGCAAGGCGTTGGCCCGGGCATTGGTCGCCGGGCGGACACTATCGCCGGACGTCGCCGCCGTGCGGCCCAGACCGCGCCGCGGCGGTGAAACGGGTGCACGCGCTGCCGCTGTCAGTTCGGCCGCAGCCCCCTCAGGATCGATCTCGTGCCACAGGCGCTGCCATTTGCCGGCCGAGGCCGCCGGCACATCGGGGTGGGTGGCAAGCTGCTGCAACACCTGGACCCGCGCGGCGTGCGCGTCCTCGCGCTCGCCCATCAGCCAGGTCTCGAACGCATCGTCGCCGGCACCGTCCAGCCCGTCGAGCAGCACCGGCTCCAGCTGGTGCGCCATCCCTTCCAAGTCGGCGACCGGCAGATGGCCGTCACGCTGGCGCAGGCGCCGTTGGATGCAGCGTATGTCGATTTCGACATCGACGGCGTCGAACGCCACCCGCTCCCGATCCGCCATGATCCGCGGGCAATCCGGCGCATCGACGATCTTGCGCAGCTTGCTGAGCGACCAGCGCAGCGCGGCCTTGGGATCGTCCGGCAATTTCCAGAACAACTCGCACAAGCGCTCCCGGCGGTGTGGCCGTCCGGTAGCGATCAGGAAGGCCAACAGCGCGCGCGCCTTTCGCGATGCGGGGAGCGTCAGCTCCGCGTCCGGCGACGTGACACGCAGCTCGCCCAAGAACGAAACCTTGAGAGTCTGAGCCACAACAACGCCTGCGGTGCGCAAAACAACGGTGCGCCCGCAGAATTAACACCCTGAATACAACGCTGACAACAACGGGCGATCCCTACATGCCCCATGCAACGGCACGCCGACTCTGCCGAACGACCCGATCCACAGAGGGGATCTGGCAAGGGCAAGGGCGCGACAGACCGGCCAGGCCGTCAACCTACATGGATGGAGCAGGAGAATGACCAAGCCCAGCGCCCCCGGCGCCGGTTTGCCTTCACGTATTGACGCCGACGCCCTTGGGTTCGAACCGATGGACCTGCGGTCCCGCACCATGAGCGGGATCACGATCCTGGAGGTCTCGGGCACTGTCAACAGTCATGAGGCGGGCCGCCTCTACGACGCCCTTGTCGCCGCCGTTGACGGCGGAAAGACCAACCTGATCGTCGACCTGTCGCGGGTGGACGTCATCACCCATGCCGGCACCCGTGGCCTGGTGGTGGCCGCCAAGCTGGCGAAGACCGCCG
The DNA here is from genome assembly GCA_965227515.1 of Alphaproteobacteria bacterium. Lineage (GTDB taxonomy): Bacteria > Pseudomonadota > Alphaproteobacteria > CALKHQ01 > CALKHQ01 > CBDDFZ01. The sequence continues at coordinate 1,199,978 of CBDDFZ010000002.1, read as the reverse complement.
GCCGCGAGATGCGCGTATGTGCCGGCGCCCAGTCCGTGCGCAAGTTCCTGGAGGGCCTCGGCTTCCGCCATCTGCTGCACTGCGACCAGAGCCTGGCGGCGTCTATCGCCGTGCTGTCGGCGCGGATGGGCCGAACCGTCGCCCTGCATCAGGCAACCGGGCAGGACACCCCGCATCGCTTGCCAGCGGAAAGCCGCGCAACCGACAGGGCAGTGGAGCCTTTGCGCGCCACCGGATAGGCCGGCGGTAGCGGCCCCTCACCCATGGCGGGCCCGCACGCCGCAACCGCGCATTATCGAACACACCGCCGGAGGCCCGGTCGACCGCATGCCTGTCGCATGCGGCACAACCAGTGTTGCGTCCGCCGTCCCCGGCCGGACCAGAATTCACAAGGTCAAAATCATGGAATCGCAAGCAAGACACGCATGGCTTGCGGCAGACGAGATAGAGCCTCGGCCGCAGTCCAGGAACCTCGTACATCGGATCATCGCGTTGCCGCGCAGGCTGCTGACCGGTGCCTGCAACGCATATCTCAGGCGGTTGGAATACGACCGGCTGATGGCGATGAGCCAGCACCAGCTCCACGACATCGGGCTGACCCGCAGCGATGTCGTTGCAGCCTACAAGTACGGCCGCTGGAACGCGCGCTCCAGGTACGGAGACTGAGTCATGCTGGATTCGTTTCTCGACAATCCGGCGGCGGCGACCGCCGGCATCTTCGCGATGGTCTGCCTCACCTCCTGGCCGCTGTTCCGGTCCAGGCGCGGCATCCTGCTTGCCCAGCTCGGCGCGGGCGTGGGCTTTGCCACCCACTATGCCCTGCTCGACCTGGCAGCGCCGTCGCTGGTCAACGTGCTGGGGTCTGTGCAAACGGTCGCGGCCCTGTTCGCCCCGCGCAGCCGTGCGCTCAACCGCATCGGCTATGGCCTGATTCCGCTGATGATGGCGGCCGGCATCTATTTCTGGAACGGACCGGAATCGATGCTGTGCGTGATGGCGATGGGGCTGATCGCGTTCGGCCGCATGCAGGACAACCAGCTCGCACTGCGGCTGCTGATCCTGTCCGGCGGCGTGTTCTGGACGGTCCACGACTACCTGGTGGAATCCTGGATCGCGCTGACCGCCGACATCGGGGCCGCCACCCTGGGCATCGCCGCCCTGTTCACGATGCTGTTCCGGGTGACCATCGAGCGCCGCCCGGCGCCCTCGCTGGCGGCGGCCCATAGCTGAGCACGCCACACCTTCCGTCCCCACGAACCACGTTCACGGAGTTCATAGTCATGTCATACGCACAGATCCTGCCGTTACCGTTGCCGCACCCCCGCAGCGGCGGCCGTCGCAAGACCAGCCAGGCCGCACCGGCGCGGTGGTGGACGCGGTTTCTGACCCGACGGCGTCACCTGAGCGACTACCGGTACCTGTTGGGCATGCCGGACCACTTGCTGGCCGACGTCGGGCTGGATCGCAGCCAGCTCCGCGACGCGATGGACTGGCGTCTGCGATAAGGCATCGCGAAACCGCATTCCGGCGCGCAAGCACGCATCGCGGGCCGGAATGCGGTGTGATAGGTAGCCGCATGGCCGCGACCTACGACACCATCGGCGTCGACTACGCCAACCTCAGGAAGCCCGATCCCCGCATCGCCCAGGCGATCCGCGACGCCCTGGGTGCTGCGACCAGCGTGGTCAATGTCGGCGCCGGTGCGGGGTCGTACGAGCCTGGCGACATGGCGGTAACGTCGGTCGAGCCCTCGGCCGAAATGATCGGGCAGCGCAAGGCCGGCACGGACCTTGCGGTGCAGGCTGGGGCGGAAGACCTGCCCTTCGCCGACAATGCCTTCGACGCCGCGATGGCCGTCCTGACGGTCCACCACTGGACCGACAAGCCGAAGGGGTTGGCGGAGATGCGCCGCGTGGCGCGCGGGCCGGTCGCGATCCTGACCTACGACCCGGACTTCCAGGACTATTGGCTCTACGACTATTTCCCGGCGCTGGTCGCCCTCGACCAGGACCAGATGCCCGGGATGAGCGACTTCGCGGCATGGCTGGGGCCGGTCGACGTGACCCCGGTGCCGATCCCGCACGACTGCGCCGACGGCTTCCTGTGCGCCTACTGGCGGCGGCCGGCGGCCTATCTCGACCCCAGGATACGCGCTGCCATGTCGTCGTTCTGGAAGATTGGCGACATCTCGCCGGGCCTTGCGCGGCTGGAAGCCGATCTCGCCTCGGGCGCCTGGGCCGAGCGCAACGCGCACCTGCCGGACCTGGACGCCTTGGACCTGGGCTACCGGCTGGTTGTGACCCGGCGCTAGCTGCTGGCAAAGCCTTGCTCCGCGCGGGTGCCGGTGCATAGACTCCCGAACAATATGCGCGCCGCAACCGCAATCCGCGGTGACAAGACGGCCGCATCCGGGGGAGGTCGGTCAGGTGCAGGATGTTGTAGCAGTCGAAAAGGCGAAGAACCCGCTGGACGCCATTTGCCTCGACGACTTCCGGCGTCAGGTCGAGGTCGAGACACCTGCGCAGATGTGCCCGACCGCGATTGGGCTCGAGCAGAAGATACCGATCTACGACGCCGGCGACGTGAGCGAGGATATCGCGCCGGAGTGGGCGTCGCTCATCGCCGATGGGCCCGGCATCTTCGTCGTCAAGCGAGCGTTCGGCGACCTCGAGGCGCTCGATGCAGCCAGCGCCGTGTTCCGGGATCTGATTGCCGAGGAGCGGGCGGCGGGCACCGCGGCGGGCGACCACTTCGCCAAGGCCGGCGCGAACGACCGGCTGTGGAACAGCCTCCAGAAGCTGTGCCTGCGCGCGCCCGACGTCTATGCGCGCTACATGGCCAATCCCGTGGTCGACATTGCCTGCCGGTCCTGGCTCGGCCCCGGCTACCAGCTCGCGACCCAGGTCAACCAGGTGCGCCCCGGCGGCAAGCCGCAAGCACCGCATCGCGACTATCACCTCGGCTTCATGTCGCCCGAGCAGATGGCGACCTACCCGCCGCACGTCCATGCCATGGGCGGCGCGCTGATCCTGCAGGGCGCGGTGGCGCATATCGACATGACGGTCGAAAGCGGGCCGACCAAGGTGCTGCCCTACTCGCAGCATTATCTGTGGGGCTACATGGCCGCGAGCCGGCCGGAATTCGCTGCCTATTTCGAAAAGCACTTCGTCCAGCTTCCGCTCAACAAGGGCGATGCGATGTTCTTCAGCCCGGCGCTGTTCCACGCCGCCGGCGAGAACCGGACCAAGGACGTGGTGCGCATGGCCAATCTGCTGCAGACCGCGTCCGCCTTCGCCAAGCATATGGAAGCGTTGGACCGCACCGCGATGGCGCGCGCGGTCTATCCCCATCTGGCCGGTCTTTCGGAGGCAGGCAGGCGCGCGGTGATCGCCGCGACCGCGGACGGCTATCCGTTTCCGACCAACCTGGACAACGACCCGCCATTGTATGGGCTTGCGCCGAAAAGCGCGCAGGAGGTGCTGACACAAGCCTTGGCGGAAGGCTGGCCGCAGTCGAAGCTGGATGAGGCGTTGGAGAAACAAAGCGCCAGCCGGGCGCCGAGAGCGGCGGGACTAACCGCCGCACGCACCCATTGAGATTTCCGCGCCGCGCGTTAGGCCCAGGTCGTTGGCGGCGTGGCCCTGGTTGACCGCGATCTCGGCCAGCCCGATCGAGTTCTCGTACCAGAACGCCTGGCCCTCCGGCACGTCGGAGAAGGTGCGCGCCCGCACCACCGTGTGCGCGCCCACCTGCAACACGGCATCGTCGGGCAGAGAGGCCGCGCGCACCCCGGTGATCAGGTTGCCGAACCCGTCGATGTGGATGATCTCGGCCAGGTCGTCCGGCCAGTGCGCGCGCCGCGCCGCCTCGACCGGAATGCTCGACCCGCCATATGTCGCACCCCGCGCCAGTGCGCCGGCCACCGGGGCGAACAGGTCGCGGCCGTGGAAGCTCGGCGACAGCGTTTCCGGCCGCCAGTTGATCTGGTGGCATTCCACCGCCTCGGCCCGGCGCATCACCAGCTCGAACAGGCCATTGTCCGGCCCGATGAACAGCCGCTCGTCCGCACGGACTACCAGCGGACGCCGGTCGCCGCCGACGCCGGGGTCGACCACCGCCAGTATGATGGTGCCCACCGGTGCCGCCTGGGTCAGCGCCGCCAACAGATAGGCCGCGCCGCACGGGTCGAACGCGGTGGCGTCGTGCATCAGGTCGACGACTTTGGTGTTGGGCGCCTGTTCGGCGAGCACGGCCTTCACCTGGCCGACGTAGAAGCCCTGGTAGCCGAAGTCGGTGAACAGCAGGATCATCGCTGAGGGATCACAAGGTCACGATAACAGCCGGTGGCAGCCGGCGGGGATGGTCGCGCGTCATTCCAGACGTTATATCGGACACGCGCCTGTTACGACATCCGCGAGATGGGGAGCCTGAGAGCCACCGATGGTCCGGCGTTCGAAGCTTTCCCGCATCTACGATGCAGTTCTCCGCGGCGAGATAGTGCGATTTCGCGATCTCGAAGTCCTGTTGACATCATTGGGCTTCGAGTTTGTCCGTCAATCGGGCAGCCACCGAATCTATGTCCATCCGCACCTTGACCGGCCCTTTCCGGTTCAAGCAGATGGCACGGACGCCAAGCGGTACCAAGTGCGCCAACTTCGCGATATGATCAGGAACCACGACTTGACCCTAGATGTGAGCCGATGACCGAATACGCAATCGTGGTCTACTGGTCCGAAGACGACGCCATATGGATTGCCGAGGCGCCGGACCTGAAGCCGTGCGCGGCCCATGGGGAAACCCCAGAAGGCGCGGTGGCGGAGTTGCGTCAGATGATCGAGGCGTGGCTCGAGGTGGCCAAGGAACGGGGCATGCCGGTACCTCCAGCACGGTTTCACCACCCTGCCGACGCGGCCGAGTGACCACACTGGGCCGGATCAACCAACTACATCGCGTCGTTCCTGAGGCATCATGACTGCACCACGCCGCTATTGGCACGACATGACCACCGCCGAGTTCGGCCAGTTGGACGCCGAGCGCGTGATCGCCGTGCTGCCGGTCGGCGCGATCGAGCAGCATGGCCCGCATCTGCCGGTCTACGTCGACGCCTGCATCAACCAGGGCATCGTCGAGCGCGCGGTGGAGATGATGCCGGACGAGCTGCCGGCGGTCATCCTGCCCGCCATGCCGGTGGGCAAGTCGAACGAGCACTTGGCTTTCCCGGGCACCCTGTCGCTGTCGGCGGAGACTCTGATCCGGCTGTGGACGGAAATCGGCGACTGCGTCGCCAATGCCGGCGTGCGCAAGATTGTGCTGTTCAACAGCCATGGAGGCCAGCCGCAGATTGTCGACATCGTCGCCCGCGACCTGCGGGTCCGCCGCAAGATGCTGGCCGTGCTGGCGAACTGGTACCACCTGGTCGACCCCTCGCCCTGGTTCGACGCCGAGGAGATCGCCTATGGCATCCACGGCGGCGGCATCGAGACATCGATGATGCTGCACCTGCGGCCGGACCTGGTGCAGATGGACAAGGCCGAGGACTTCCGGCCAACCACCCTGGACATGGTGGCGCGGTACAAGCACCTGCGCCCGCACGGCAAGGTCGCGTTCGGCTGGCAGACCCAGGACCTGCATCCGGCAGGTGCGGCCGGCGACGCCACCGATGCCGATGTCGAACGCGGCAAGGCGCTGGTCGATGGCGCGGCGGCGGGGCTGGTATCGCTCTTGCAGGATATCGACGCCATGCCGCTGTCGGCCCTGCGCGACGGTCCGTTGGACTGAGCCACGGCCAACCGCGGTTTGGCCAGTTGGGCGGCTGTACACAGGCCGGCGGTTACGCCATGGTGCGCCCGAGGACCAAGCTGCGGGCCAGCCGACGGGTTTGGCGCGGCCCGGAACCAATTCGGCACGACCGGCATCCGCCGCCAGTGCATGCAAAGCGAGCAGGGGAGAGATACCGATGAGACTGATTTGGGCGGGCACGACAGCGATTGCCGCACTCGCGGCGACGGGCAACACCGCCTGGGCGCAGGACCAGGTGAGCTTCGGCACCAACTGGGTCGCCCAGGCCGAGCACGGCGGCTACTACCAAGCCGCGGCCACCGGCATCTACGAGGCATTCGGTCTTGAGGTCGACATCCGCCCCGGCGGGCCGCAGATCAACCACCGCCAGCTTCTGGTCGCCGGCAACATCGACTTCCTGATGGGCTCCAACAATTCGGAGTCGCACAACTTCGTGGTCGAGGGGCTGCCGTTCCTGTCGGTCGCCGCCATCTTCCAGAAGGACCCGCAGGTCTGGATCGCCCATGAGAGCCAGGGCTGGTCGACCATCGAGGACCTGAAGGGCGCCTCGCAGATCCTGATCTCCGCCGATGCGCGCACCTCCTACTGGCCGTTCATGCAGGCCCTGTACGGCTTCGAGGACAGTCAGGTCGGCCCCTACAATTTCTCGCCGGCGCCTTTTCTGGCCGACGACACCATCGTCATGCAGGGCTACTTGACCAGCGAGCCCTACGCGCTGGAACAGCAGGGCGGCGACCCGGACGTCTACCTGCTCGCCGACTACGGCTACACCCCGTACTCGACGCTGATCACCACGTCGCAGGCGCTGGTGGACGACAATGCCGACCTTGTGCAGCGCTTCGTCGATGCCTCCATCCTCGGCTGGTACAGCTATCTTTACGGCGATCCGGCACCGGGCAACGCAGCGATCCAGGCCGACAATCCCGACATGACCGACGAGCAGATCGCGTTCTCCATCGCCAGTATGAAGGAGTACGGCATCGTCGACAGCGGCGACACGCTGGGGCTTGGCATCGGCGCCATGACCGATGCGCGCTGGGGCGACTTCTTCGAGGCATCGGTGCAGGTCGGTCAGTACGCCTCGGAACTGGAATTTGCCGCCGCCTACACGACCCAGTTCGTCAACGACCTGGAACGCCTGAAGGCGCTTGCCGAGGAGCATGGCCTCGACATTCCGTTCGGCGAATAACAACACGTCATGCGCGGACTCGATCCGCGCATCCACGCAGTCGAGGACGGACTGCGTCGCCGCCTGCGTATTGCAACAACCGCGTGGATGGCCGGGTCAAGCCCGGCCATGACGATGAATGATTGATGATGTCGTGCGAACCGGTTGCGGAAACAGCGATCAGGTACCAATGCGCCAGTCGCATGCGGGCCACGCACGACCATGAACAGCGCACCCACCGCGCAAGTTGACCGCACGTCGGCAGCAGCCGCCACATCTGCCACGCCGCTGATCGCGTTCGACCGCGTCGCCAAGCGGTTCAGCAACGGCACGCTCGCGGTCGAGGATTTCTCGCTCGCCATCGGCCAGCACGAGTTCGTCAGCCTGCTGGGACCGTCGGGCTGCGGCAAGTCCACCCTGTTGCGGATGGTCGCCGGCCTGGGCGAGACCAGCGGCGGCGCCATCGCCTGGTCCGCCGATCATGCCGCCAGCCACGAGGAAGGCAGGCACGACATCGGCTTCGTGTTCCAGGAGCCGACCCTGATGCCGTGGTCGACCGTGCGCGGCAATGTCGAGCGCCCGCTGCGGCTTATCGGCGTCGGCGCCAGGGAAGCACGGCAGCGCGCCAACGACGCACTGGAACTGGTCGGCCTGACCGACTTCCTGAACGCCTATCCGCGCGCGCTGTCCGGCGGCATGCGCATGCGCGTCTCCATCGCCCGCGCGGTCGCCACCCGGCCGCGGGTGCTGCTGATGGACGAGCCGTTCGCCGCCCTGGACGAGATCACCCGCTTCAAGCTCAACGCCGACCTGCTCGACCTCTGGCGGCAGCAGCAGTGGACGGTCATCTTCGTCACCCATTCGGTATTCGAATCGGTGTTCCTGTCCAATCGTGTGGTGGTGATGACCGCGCGCCCCGGCCGCATGTTCGAGGAAATCGCCATTGACGCGCCCTATCCGCGCGGTGACGACTTCCGCATGTCCGGCGCCTACAACGACTATTGCCGCCGCGCCTCGGAGTCCCTGGCGGCCGCCATGCGGGCCGGCGACATGTCGGATCCGGCCTCGCGATGAGCGCCGACGCCGCGCAACAGGCGCCCGAACGCCGGCCGCTGATCAGCCGCCGCACCGCTCAGTGGCTGTTGCCGACCGTGATCGGCATCGTCGTGCTGCTGCTGTGGGAAGGGCTGGTCTACTACAAAATCCACGTCGAGGAGGTCGCGTACTTCAACTCGATCTTCCCGGCGCCCAGCGCCATCGCCACCGCCATGGTTAATGACTGGTCGATCCTGTGGCCGGCCTGGCTGGTCACCCTGTGGACCACGGCGCAGGCGCTGTTCTGGGCGGTGCTGATCGGCGTCGGGCTGGCCATCGCCTTCAACATCTCAACCTGGGTCGAGTACGGTTTCTTCCCCTACGCGGTGGTGCTGCAGGTGACGCCGGTGGTGGCGATCGCGCCGCTGATCATCACGCTCTTGGACGATCTCGACATGGCGATGATCGTCTGCGCCTGGATCGTCGCCTTCTTCCCGATCCTCTCCAACACCGTGATCGGGCTGCGCAGCGTCGACCATGGGCTCTTGAACCTGTTCGAGATGCATGGTGCCAACCGGTGGGAGGTGCTGTGGTTCCTGCGGCTGCCGAGCGCGCTGCCCTACTTCTTAGCCTCGCTCAGGATCAGCGCCGGCCTGTCGCTGATCGGCGCCGTCGTCGGTGAGTTCGTCGCCTACGGGCGCACGCCGGGCCTTGCCACCCGCATCCTGGTCGCCGGCTTCGACCTGAAGATCCCGCGCATGTTCGCCGCCCTGGTGCTGATCTCGTTCACCGGCATCGTGCTGTTCCTGCTGTTCTCGCTGCTGTCGCACCTGTTGCTGCGAAAGTGGCACGAGAGCGCGGTGAAGCGCGAGAACTGAGCATGGGTGGCGCGCCCGCAACCACGGCGATGCCGCGATGGATCGAGGTGCCGGCGCGGCCGCGCCTGCGGCTCGCCAACGCGCATGTGCCCTCGTGCCTGCTGGACGAGGTGCCGGACCGTGCGGCGGTCGACCGTGACGGCCTCGCTACGGTCGACATCGACATCGTTGACGGGCGGATCGCGGCGGTCGCGCCCGCCGGCGCCACGGAAATGCCGGCGGACGCAGCAGTCGTCGAGCTGGATCGCGGTCAGGTTTGGCCGGGCTTCGTTGACATGCACACCCATCTGGACAAGGGCCACATCTGGCCAAGGGCGGAAAACCCCGACGGCACGTTCGAGGGCGCGATCAACAGCGTGCGCGCCGACCGCGATGCCAACTGGACCGCCGAGGACATCGCCGCGCGGATGAACTTCGCGCTGGAAGGCGCTTATGCCCATGGTACGGTCGCCATCCGCACCCATCTCGACTCCTACCCGCCGCACGACCGGCTGACATGGCAGGTGTTCGATGAGATCAGGCGCGCCTGGGCCAGGCGCATCGACCTGCAGCCGGTCACCATCGTCCACATCGACTACTTCGCCGATGAAGCCGATGCCGCCGCCCTTGCCGACGTCGTGCGCGCCCATGACGGCGTGCTGGGCGCGGTGGTCGACGGCAGCACCGATGAGGAGCCGTTGCTGATCGAGCGGTTGTTCCGGCTCGCCGCCGAGCGCGACCTGCCGGTCGACCTCCACGTCGACGAGCATGGTCGCCCCGGTGCCTCCGCCCTGCCGACGGTGGCCGAAACCGCGATGCGGCTCGACTTCGGCCATCAGGTCGTCTGTGGCCACTGCTGCGCGCTGGCGGTGCAGCCGCAGCCGGTCATCGAGCGCACGATGAAGCTGGTCGCCGACGCCGGCCTTGGCGTCGTCAGCCTGCCGATGTGCAACCTTTATCTTCAGGACCGCACGCCCGGCCGTTCGCCGCACTGGCGCGGCCCGACACTGGTGCATGAGCTGGCCGCCCAGGGCACGCCGGTGGCGCTGGCCAGCGACAACTGCCGCGATCCGTTTTACGGCTATGGCGACCTGGACGGACTGGAGGTGTTCACCCAGGCAGCACGCATCTGCCACCTCGACCGCCCGGTGGGCGCCTGGCCGCGCGCGGTCACCGCCACACCGGCTCAACTGATGGGGCTTGCCGAGCGCGGCCGCATCGCCGCGGGCCTGCCCGCCGACCTTGTGGTCTTCGCCGCCCGCAGCTATGCCGAGTTGCTGTCGCGGCCACAGGCCGACCGCGTGGTGCTGCGCGACGGCCGCGCCATCGAGCGCCGCCTTCCCGACTATCGCGCCTTGGATCATCTTTTCAATGCTCACTCATCGTGAGCATTGATGAAGTCGGCACCAGCCCGCACCCCCACCCAACCGCCCCGCATCATACTGTTGTCGGGCGGTTGGGTGGGGGAGTGGGCCGACGCGAGCGATGAGCTTGTCTCATCGCAAGACCAACTAGGATGCGAAGCATGAGCGATCTGCGCGAGAAATTTGCCACTGCCGATGTCGACTGGACTGCGGTTGCCGCAGAACTCGACGGCGTGCCGGTGATCGACGAGCCTGCGCTTGTGAAGCAGAAGAGCCGCGACTTCTTCTGGTACAGCCCCGTGCTGAACAAGCAACTCAAGCGCACCTATGGCGACATCGTGGTCCGTCCGCGCAACGAGGCCGACGTGCTGAAGGTGGCGGAAGTCGCGGTGCGCCGCCGCCTGCCGGTCACCGTACGCGGGGCGGGCACCGGCAATTACGGCCAGGCGGTGCCGCTGGCCGGCGGCATCGTGCTGGAGATGATGGGCCTGAACCAGATCCACGAGATCAGGCCCGGTGCCGTGCGGCTGGGCCCCGGCGTCAAGCTGCTGGACCTGGACAACGCGTTGAAGCCGCAGGGTTGGGAGATGCGCTTCTACCCCTCCACCCGGCGCACCGCGTCCATCGGCGGATACGTTGCCGGCGGCTCTTCGGGTGTCGGCTCCATCACCTACGGCATCCTGCGCGACCGGGGCAACGTGCTGGGCGCGCGGGTGGTGACCCTGGAAGAAACCCCGCGTGTGCTGACGCTGGAAGGCGACGCGGTGCAGCGGGTCAACCACGCCTATGGCACCAACGGCATCATCACCGAGGTGACGGTCGCGACCGCGCCGGCGCAAACCTGGGTCGACAGCGTGGTGACGTTCCCCGACTTCATGACCGCATGCCGGTTCGCCCAGGCGCTGGGTGAGGCGCCTGGCATCGTCAAGAAGCTGATCACGGTGATCGCGTCCCCCATCGGCCAGGACTATTTCAAGGGCCTGAACGACGTGCTGCCCGCCGGCCACGCCATCGTGCTGACGATGGTCGCCGACCACGCGCTCGGCCCCTTTGACGCGCTGGTGGCGGACTGGGGCGGCACCACGTGCTACCGCGCGACGGCAGCAGAGGCCGAAGCCGCAGGCGCGGTGCCGCTGTACGAATACGCCTGGAACCACACCACCTTGCAGGCGCTGAAGGTCGACAAGTCCATCACCTACCTGCAGATCCTGTTTCCGCCGCCGGACCATCTCGCCCTGGTCGAGCACATGCACAACCATTTCGGCTGCGAGGTGCCGGCGCACCTGGAGTTCGTGCATTTTGGCGGTCAGGTGGCCTGTTTCGGGCTGCCGATCGTGCGCTACACCACCGACGAACGGCTGGCCGAGATCATCGCCTATCACGAGGACCACGGCGCCCCGATCTTCAACCCGCACGATTACACGCTGGAGGGTGGCGGTATGAAGAAGGTCGACGAGGAGCAACTGGCCTTCAAGCGCGAGGCCGACCCGTTCGGCTTGCTCAACCCCGGCAAGATGCTGGCCTGGGACGACCCGGCCTATCGCCCCGACGACGCCCGGGTGCATCTGTACGGGGGCTAGCGTCCCAGCCTCCGTTGGGCCACGATGCGGCCGTCGCAATTCCAGGAGCTAGTCCCGCATGACGCCTTCTTCCGGACCGGCCGGCGCCCCGGCTGAGACCACCGCCAACGATCTCGTTTTCCCGGCCACGCCAGCGGTCGCGCTGCCGGTCCACGGCACATCGGCCAGGTTGCCAGTGCGCCGGCTCTATTGCGTCGGCCGCAACTACGCGGCGCACGCGGTGGAGATGGGTTACGACCCGGACCGCGAGGAGCCGTTCTTCTTCCAGAAGAACCCGGACAGCCTGGTCACCGACGGCGTGTTCCCCTACCCGGTCGCGTCTTCGGACGTGCACCACGAGATCGAGCTGGTGGTGGCGCTGGGGCGCGGCGGCACCGATATCGACGAGGCGTCGGCGCTCGACTACGTCTACGGCTATGCCGTCGGTCTCGACATGACGCGGCGCGACCTGCAGGGCGAGGCGAAGAAGCGTGGGCGACCGTGGGAGGTCTCGAAGGCGTTCGAGCGCGCGGCCCCGGTCTCGGCCGTCCGTCCGGCGGCCGAAATCGGCCACCCGCAAGCGGGTGCGATCTGGCTGAAGGTGAACGGGGAGGAGCGCCAGCGCGGCGACCTGAACCAGTTGGTCTGGAAGGTGCCGGAGATGATCGCCCACCTGTCGCGCCTGTTCACGCTGGCCGCCGGCGACCTGATCTTCACCGGCACGCCCTCCGGCGTGGGGCCGGTTCAGCGCGGCGATCGCCTGGAGGGGCACATCGACGCCATTGGCGACCTGTCGGTCGAGGTGCGGTAAGCGGCGCCATCTTCCCCACCACTCCATTGTCGTCCTCGCCCTCGTGGCGAGGACCCATGGCAATGCCACGCGTGATACGGGTCGGCAATGGCTTTCCAGAGGACGCTACGATCACGTTTGACCAACCGTCAGAGAACGCGATTTTTCGGCAACCCCTTGGAGCAAGGCCATAAATAGGCCCTCGGCACAAGGCCGAGGGCGTCGAATTTTTTTTGCTACTTCGCGAGCTTGACCGCGGTGCCGAACGCCAGGATCTCGGCGGCGCCGGAGACCACCATGGAGGTGCCGAAGCGCATGCCGATCACGGCATCGGCGCCCATCTGCTGGGCATTGGCGACCATGCGGTCATAGGCCTGCTCGCGCGCCTCGGCCATCAGCTTGGTGTATTCGCTGACCTCGCCGCCGACGATGTTGCGCAGGCCGGCAATGATATCGGACCCGATGTGCTTGGCGCGGATGACGTTGCCCCGGGCAACCCCCAGCACCTCGGTGATCTCGTGTCCCGGCAGGCTGTCGGTCGTGGCTACCAGCATCGTCGGCTCCTTGGATATCGGCGGGGAATTCGGCGCTTACTGCTTGACGTTCTTCTCGTAGTAGTCGTCTTCCTTGTTCCTCAGCCGGTCGACCACGACGCGGTAGAAGAAGAAGCCGACGATCAGGATCACGCCCAGGATCGGCAAGCCGAACGGAAACATCGCGATCGACGTGGCCAGCATGACGACCACCCAGATGCCGGCGAGCACCAGCACGCAGACCAGGGCGATGTTCTCGAGAGCCATTGCGCAACCTTTCCCGTCCAAGCCGGCCAAACCGGCACGATCCAAGTCTGCCATATAGTACGGCAGGTGGCGAAATCTGGGTGAGAGTGCGGCAAGGAGCGAATTTCGCCCCCAGCCCGGGGCTCAGAACGCCGTGACCGAGATCTGGGTCAGCAGGAAGTCGCGGAACACCTGGATGCGGGCCGAGTTGCGCAACTCCGCCGGGTAGACGAAGTAGGCCTCGAACTCCGGCGCGCCGATGTCCGGCAGGATGCGCACGAGGCCGTGCGGGTCCTGCACCAGATAGTCGGGCAGCGCCGCGATGCCGACGCCGCTGCGCACCGCCCGGTACATGGCATAGATGTTGTTGACCTCCAGCACCGGAGTGCGCGGCGCGCCGTGCGGCGCACCGGCGGTCAGCAGCCAGTTGATCGACGGCACCGGGATCTTGCGCATCAGCCCGAAGCTGATCAGCCGGTGCTCGTCCAGGTCCTCGGCCCGTTGCGGCATCCCCCAGCGCGACAGATAGCCCTCAGACGCATAGACGTGGGTGTGCACGGTCATCAGCCGGCGCTGGATCAGGTCGGACTGGGTCGGCGCGCCCAGGCGCACGGCGCAGTCCGCCTCGCCCATGCCAAGGTCGACATCGCCGTCGTCGGCGATCACGGTGACGCGCAGGTCGGGATAGCGGTCCAGGAACTCGATGATGCGCGGCGCCAGCCACGTGGTGGACAGCGCCACCGTGGTGGCGATGCGCAGGTGACCCACCGGCTCCATCTTGCTGTCGGTCAGCGCGCGCTCGGTCGCGGCCAGCTTGGCGAAGACCTCATGCACCGTGCGGTACAGGCGCTCGCCCTGCTCGGTCATCGCCAGCCCGCGGGCGTGGCGGCGGAACAGAGAAATGTTCAGGCTGTCTTCCAGGCCGGAAATCTGGCGGCTGACCGCCGACTGGCTGAGCTTGAGCTGCTCGCCGGCACGGGTGAAGCTGCCCGCCTCCGCGACCGCGTGAAAGACTCTGAGCTTATCCCAATCCATGATCATGGCAGCGGTCTCGATTCCTGGCCGGCAACGCAATTCGCCGCCGACAATAACATGCTCCGCCACCGTCAACACGGCGACGCCCGAACCTCCCCCTTTTCCCCTGGTGCCCGCACCGACTTACGATGCTGGGCTCGCGTACGTGGCGACCGTGAAATCCGGCCGATCATTCAATGTTGCATTGCAACATAGTGAGTTTGTTGCACTGCACAAGAGATAATGACGCGCGCGACGGACGCCGCGCCCGATGTGCCTTAGAAAGCTACTCCGCCGCGTCCTGCACGTCGCGCGGCAGAGCGGCGATGTACTTCTCCGCCTCCAGCGCGGCCATGCACCCCATGCCGGCCGCCGTCACCGCTTGGCGATAGATGTGGTCGGTCACGTCGCCGGCCGCGAACACGCCGGGAATCGAGGTTGCCGTGCTGTCCGGCGCGGTCAGGATATAGCCGCCCTCATCCATGTCTAGCTTGCCCTTGAACAGCGCTGTCGCCGGGTCGTGGCCGATGGCGACGAACACACCGTCGACGGCGAGGTCGCTCACCGCGTCGGTCTTGACGTTGCGCACCTTGATGCCGGTGACATAGGGCATCGGCCCCTCTTCGCCGGTCACCTCCTCCAGCACCGAGTCCCACAGCACCTCGATCTTGTCGTTGGCGAACAGGCGGTCCTGCAGGATCTTTTCCGATCGCAACTCGTCGCGGCGGTGGATCAGCGTCACCTTGGCGGCGTGGTTGGTGAGGTACAGCGCCTCCTCCACCGCCGTGTTGCCGCCGCCGATCACCGCCACGGCCTTGTTGCGGAAGAAGAAGCCGTCGCAGGTGGCGCAGGCCGACACGCCATAGCCCTGGAAGGTCTTCTCGCTCTCCAGGCCCAGCCAGCGCGCCTGCGCGCCTGTGCAGATGACCAGGGTGTCGCCGGTGTAGATGTCGCCACTGTCGCCCACCGCGCGGAACGGGCGCACATTCAGGTCCACATCGACGATGGTGTCGGCGATCATCTCGGTGCCGACGTGCTTGGCCTGGGCCGCCATCTGCTCCATCAGCCACGGCCCCTGGATCACGTCGGCAAAGCCCGGATAGTTCTCAACGTCGGTGGTGATGGTGAGCTGCCCGCCCGGCTGCAGCCCCTGGATCATGACCGGGCGCAAATTGGCGCGCGCGCCATAGATGGCGGCCGTGTAGCCGGCCGGGCCGGAGCCGATGATCAGCATCGGCGCGTGATGGGTCTTGGACATGGAATTTCACGCCGGCGACCGCGGCGCGCCCCGATTGGCGGTGGAAAACGGCTCCCTCAGAGATGCGCCCGGCGACCGCGTTTGGCAAGGGGCCACGGTGCTTTGTTCAGCGATATCGCCTTGCGCTATCGCGAAACCGGCACCAGCCCTCTCCCCCACCCGGCCGCCCAACGAAATTATGCTGCTGGGTGGCCGGGTGGGGGAGAGCGACTGTCTTTTGTGTCAAGCGTTTTGCCATGGGGTCCGATCTCTGATGATGGCATTGAGGATGACGAGGAGCTTGCGCATGACGGCGACGAGCGCGAGCTTCTTTGGCTTTCCGGCATGGAGCAGGCGTTGATAGAAGGCCTTGAGGATCGGGTTCCGTTGGCTGGCGACCAAGGCTGCCATGTAAAGGGTTGTGCGCAGATGACGCCGTCCCCCACGGATGGTGCGCTTGCCGCGCATGGTACCGCTGTCCCTGTTGAACGGCGCCAGGCCGACGAGGGCAGCGATCTTCTTTCGGTCGAGACGTCCGAGTTCAGGTAGGTCGGCGATCAGCGCACGGGCGGTGATATCGCCGACACCAGGCACGCTCTTGAGCAGGTCTTCGTCCTCGCGCCAAGCCGGTGTGCCGCGGATCGTCTCATCGAGCTCGCGTTCGAGGGCGGAGAGTTCTTTCTGCAGGGCCGCCAGCAGGCGGTCGACGCTCTTGACCATGCGTCGGCTGGTGAGCTGGCTGCGGCGATTGCGCTCGGCGGTCATCATGACGACGATCTGGCGCCGGCGGGCGATCAGCTCGCTGAGCACCTGGGTCTGGGTGTCGGCCAGCGGCCGAGGCTCGGGCCGGACCCGCTCGGCAAACAGCGCGATCGCCTTGGCATCTAGCGCATCGGTCTTGGCAAGCAGGCCAAGGGCACGCGCGAAGTCCCGGATCTGGCGCGGGTTGACCACGGCCAGCGGCAGTCCGGCCGTGGCCAGCGCCGCGGCCACCGTGACCTCGTAGCCGCCAGTCGCCTCCAGCACGATCAGGCCCGGCGACAGCCCGGCCAGGTCCTCGACAAGACTTGCCAGAGCGTCACCGTCTCGTGCGACAGCAAAGCTCTGGCCGGACGGCAAGACATGCACGTCGAGCCGCGCCTTCGAGACATCAATGCCAACGAAAACCTGTTCCATCACCCGTCCTTGCAAATGCGGTCTCGCACGGCGGACCAAGCGACTGTTCGGGTTCATTGGAACAACGGGCAGGGTGCCAAGCTCTCCCACGGTCTTCGAGACCAAGGGCCTTGCGGCCTCCCGCCCGTCTCCGCCACCGCTACAATAACCGCAGCGGCCACAAAATGAGATACAAGGGCTGGAGCAGACTTCGCGTAATGAGTTCTAAAACCCGAACATGTGATCCAGGCTGAAGGCGTTGGCGGCGATGGTGCCGTGATAGCCGAACAGGCGGCAGGTCAGGTCCCGGATGACGACATACGCGCCATCGCCGGCCGCATTCGCCGCTGCACGCTCGTCGGCATTGAAAGTCTCGTGATAGCGCCAGTGGCGCGACCCGCTGCACGGAATCGCCATGTCGCGCGCGGCCACCTCCCTGCCCGCCGCATCGTGCAATTGCAGCGTGGTCTTCGACGTCGCGTGCCAAGGCTGCGACGCGGCATAGATCAGGTGGCAGACCGTATCGTGCGGGTCCGGCGCCAGGCGCAGGAACAGGCGGGTCGACAGGCCCGGCGCGCGCCCGGCATAGGACTGCGGCTCGTTCTTGTAGGTCAGCACGGTGTTGAAGATGTGGGCGCCGAAGCTGGTGTCCGCACCATGACCGGTCTCGCGATCCTCGTAGCGGAACAGACCGTGCAGCCAACCATCGCCTTCGCCACCCCCCGGGCCCCCATCAGCGAAGTCGTAAACCAGCTCGACATGGCCATAGCCGCCATTGAGCGACCCGTTCAGCGCCGCATCGCTGTCGAACAGCGTGGCGTGGTTGCGCGGCAGCACGCCGAAGCGCTCGCGGTGCACTTCCCTGCCATCCGGGTCGTAAACGATGGCGGCCAGCGGCAGGGTGTCCTGGGTGGTCGACATCGGCGTCGGCAGGGCGAAGCTGCGGAACCGCGCCATAGGCAGGATCGGCGCTGGCAGCACGAAGCCCTTGCCCATCAGATTGCCGATTTCACGCAGCCCCGGGTCCGGCTTCAGGTCGGTCCGCTCCACGTTGACGTGCGCCATCCGGCGGCGGCCGTCGTCGCGCACCACTTCGTAACGCGGCCGCACGAAGTGCTTGCCGGCGTCGATCTCGATCTGCTCCGGCCAGGCGAGGCCCGGCAGCAGTTCGGTGACGTCCACCTCGACGCTGGCGAATGCCGGCACCGCTTCGGGATAGGCCGCGGTACCATCGCCGCCCATGCGGTTGAAGCTAACGGCGCCGGCCGGCACCGGGCACGGATGGCTGTTCTGCAGCCAGAACAGCACTCGCTCGCCGGGGCGCGCCGCCGGCAGGCCGGCATAGAACGCGGCCGGCCAGGCATTGGCGTCGTGGGTGCATGAGATCGTTGCGTCGTCATCGCCATAGGTGTCGAGCGCGTACTTGACCACGTCGTGGCCGGCGCCGTTGACCACGTGGACGAAGAGCTGGCCAGCGAACGCGCCCAGGCCGAAGCGCTGGCGCACATCGGCGCTGTCGACCACCACCGCCGCCCCGTTGCCGGGGATCGGCTGCCACCACTCGGCCAGCACGTCGCCGCCGCCATCGAACAGGCACAGCCACAGCTTGGTGTCCCGGGCGCCATAGCCGGACCAGTAGTTGCAGGTGACGATGCGGGTGTGGTGGCCGCCGCCGTCGCGGAAGAAGGCGAAGTTGGTGGCGAAGTTCAACCGGTCGAGATAGTTGCGCGGATTGGTCAGGAAGTCGTCGTCCAGCCGCACCGCGTCCAGACTCTCGACAGCGCAGCCTTCCGGCACCAGATGGCGGATGTGATCGATCAGGCGGCCGGCGTCGAACGCGGCCACCAGCAGGACCTCCGCATCGCTACTTGGCAGATCGGTCACCGGTTGGACCTGGCAGCCCAGCACCGTCCGGCCAAGCGACGACAGGTCCTGTCCATAGACCGCGACCGGCGCCAGCGCGCCGAGCTCGTAGAACTCACCCAAGGGCGCCAGGAACCCCAGCGGGTCGTATATCGCGACCCGCCTGCGCGTCAGACCCTCCCGCCACGCCGTCATGGCGGCGGCAGTCTTCGGGTGGCCGGCCGCCTTGAAGAACGTTGCCCCGCCGGTGACGTTGCTGAAGGTTTCGATATTCAGTGCCATGCGGCGCCCCCCACCAGATATCCGCGAATGGCCTAGGCCGCGTGCCGCGACTTGAAGAGCGCCGACACGGTGTGGCGCGCGCGCTCCTTCCAGACGTAGTAGTTGCTGGTGACCCAATTGAGCTGGACCGCGCGGCGCGGCCCCTCGAACGAGGTGTGGCCGTGCCAGGACCGGTCCGAGCGGCGGAACGCCAGCAGCGTGCCGGCTTCCGGCGGCACCTCGGCGGCATAGTCCTCCAGATCGGTGCCGGAGCGCAGGATGCGCAGCCGCCCGTCCGGCGTGTCCCAGCCGTCGTTCAGATAGACCAGCACGGTAATGATCTTGTCGCGCGAATCGGTGTGGATGCCGCCGTCGCGCGCCCGGCAGTGGCCGCGCACGGTCACCATGGTCGGCCGCCCGGTCAGGTCGACGCCGAACTTCTCGGCCATCGCCGCCTGCATCTCGGGCCCCTGCAGTGCGTCTATCAATGCGCCGAAGCCTGCGCCGTAGCTCAGAATAGTCGTCGGCAGGCTGCCCGGCTGGCGCACATCGGGGAAGTCGGCGTTGATCGCCGGCAAGGCTCCCCTGGGCACGAAGCCCGGTACGATCATGTGCTCGTAGGGCTCGGACTGGAGTGTCGCTGCCCGCAGGGCTGCGAGATCGATCGTTTCAGCTGGCTTTGTTGGGCGCGTTTGCGTCATGTCGGCTCGTATAGAAGGAGTGCCAGGGCTGCGCAATCGTGGCGCCCCCAAATTAGCGTTTCAGAACAGCGCGCGCACTGCGGCGACCGCGCGCGCCATGTCGTCGGGCGGCGTATACGTCCAGCGCTCCAGCCGCCCCGCGAACTTGCGCGCCAGTCCGGCGCCATAAAGGCCATCCAGAAAACGGCGAAATTTCGCCGACCCTCCCGGCAACTCGTAGATGTGCACCGGTTTGGCGGTCGCCAATGCCTCCGACACCATGTTCACCGAGTCGCAGGTCGCGACCACCGCGTCGGCCAGCCCCAGCATCGCGAAATAGGGGTTGTCGCCATCGCCGGCGTAGAGATCGGCCGGCACATCGGCCAGCGCGGCGCGCAAGGCCGCCAGCGCCTCAGGATCGGTGCGGCGCGATGTGGTGACGGCCAGTCCCACGCCCTGGGCCGCTGCCAGTTCGGCAAGCGCCGCACCCAGTTGGCGGCCCGCCGTCGCGTCGAGCCGAAATGCCCGGTTTGTGCCGCCGATCAGCACCGCGACCAGTGGGCGCGGCAGGTGCCGGTAGCGCGCGGCCAGGCGCGCCGCCTCCGCTTCGACCAGCGCCATGTTGATCCGATGCAGCGAGCCCACGGTGGACAGCACGTTCGGCGCCTCCAGCCGGTCGTGCTGCGGCGTCACGATCAGGTCGAAGCGTGCCGGGTCGACCGTGGGGTTCTGGATCTGCACCAGCCGGGTGCGGCCGGCGGCTTTTTGTCGAATCGCCAGTGCCGGCGCGACGCTCTGGCGCCCGGTGGCGATGACCAGGTCCGGCCATGGCGGCGCGGCGCCGGGCGCCTCCAGCGCGGTCAGCGGCCGCCACCAGAGCTGCGGCGGCAGCCAGCGCCGTGGCGGTGCAGCGCGCACCGTCAGCACCGTCGGCGACAGGTCCAGCGCCTCGGCCAGCCCCACGCACTGGTTGGTCATGCCGATTCGCCCGTCGGTGACGATCCAGGCATCGTTGGGCAAAGCATCGTTGGGTCCGGCACTCTCAGGCGCGCTGCCTGCCGCCCCGCCATGGGATGTCATATGCGGATGTTCCTCCAATGCGGTCATCCTTGAAAGATTATTACAAACTGCACTATCATCCGCGCGCTTCCAACCGGCGCTTTGCCGCAAACCCGGAACCCGGCATGGCCAATATCAAGCTGGATGCCATCGACCTGAAGATCTTGCGCGACCTGCAGGACAACGGGCGCATGACCAACGTCGAACTCTCGCAGCGCGCCGGCATCTCCGCCCCGCCCTGCCTGCGCCGGGTGCGCGCGCTGGAGGAGGCCGGCTATCTGCGTGGCTACCACGCTGAGGTCGACATCGCCCAGATGGGCTGGGAGGTGGTGTTCTTCGCCCTGGTCGGGCTGGACAGCCAGTCCGATGCCGTCCTCAGCGGATTCGAGGCGATGGTCGGCGCATGGCCGGAGGTGCGGGCCTGCCACATGGTGCGCGGCGGCGGCGATTTCCTGCTGAAGCTGGTGGCGCGCAACACGGCGCACGAAAACGCGCTGACCACCAAGCTGACCGCGGCGCCCAATGTGGTGCGGGTGACCACGTTCCCGGCGATTCGCACCTCGAAGGACCTGCCCGGCGTGCCGATAAACCCAGATGCGGCGGACGGTTTCGGGGCCTGAGCGCCAGCCGGGACCATCCCCGAGTCGATTGACAGGCGCATCCGCAACCCCTATCTGAGCGCGCAGGTGAGAGACGCCTGCCGCTCGCTGGGCTGATGCCCATGGTGAAGATCTCCCGGCCCGAAGCGGCCGCGTGCCACGTTATGGACGACCCGAGATCAGCGGTCCGACGGCAAGGCGAGCCCCGTTCAACACGACCGCCGATACGACACGGGATCATCGCCATGACGACACCCCATATCCACACGCGCGACCAGGCCAAGGCCCGCGCCAAGACCATACGGGCTGCATTAGCCGCCCAGGGTCGCGAGATCAGCCATTCGGCAGCCCTCGAGCGGGTCGCCGCCGAGCAAGGCTGCAAGAGCTGGAACGCGCTGCACGCCCGGCTGTCCAACGCGCCGGAAGTGCCGCTGCAAGTGGGCGACCGCATCGCCGGCAGCTATTTGAAGCAGGACTTCACCGGCGTGGTGCTTGGCGTCCACAGCGTCGCCGAGGGCAGCGCCTACCGCATCTCCATCGAGCTCGACCAGCCGGTGGACGTGGTGACGTTCGAGAGCTTCTCCGCCTTCCGCCGGCGGGTGAACGGCACCGTCTCGCCCGGCGGGGTCTCGTACGCGAAGACCAGCGACGGCGTGCCCCACCTAGTGGTCGCGCGCGTGGCCGACCCCGTGCCCTGATCGTCGGGCGCTGACGCTGCGTTTGCGCCCGGCGGATCAACCAAACTTCGACGACAATACTGCGGCGCCTCTTGATCGCCTGTCAGAACGTGTCCGGCCAACGCCGCGCTCCGTGATAGACGCGCAGCACCTCAACAGTCTCGCCGACGACCCGATAGGGTACGACGTAGGGTGTTCTTGGGACTACGAGTTCCCGCGTGCCGCTGATCCGGCCGGGCCGCCCGGCATCTGGCAGGCGTGGCAAGACACCCAGTATGACCTTTCGAACTTGCGCGACGACTTGCTTCGCCGCTCTTGGGTCATTCCGTGCGACGTAGCGGCGAATTTCCGCAAGATCAGCGGCGGCAGCCGGCGTCCATACGAGCTTCATGCAGTCGGGACTGGAAGCTCGTTGTCGGTATCGAGCGATTCAATCCAGGCGTCTATCTTCTCATCCGGGATGAGTTCGCCGCGATCGGCCGCCGCAATAGCGTCCTTGATCCCCTCGAGCTGCCACTCCTGCACCGCGAGATATTCCTCAATCGCTTGCGCGGCGAGATATGACTGCGTGCGGTCGGAAAGATCCGCCAGACGTGCGAGGCGCTCTCGCATGTCTTTGCTCATCCGAACCGAAAGTACGGTCGTGTCAGCCATCTCGGTGCCAGTGGTTTCTCAATCCAGATGTATACAACATACTACAATGCACTACGTTCTCAAGCATTCGAAAGAATGTGGAAATTGGCCTGGCGGGCACGAGGCGTCACGTCGCACCGCCCGCGAAACATTTCTGACATTTGGGGGTTGCGCGACTCAGTTGGCACTGGCATACGTGCTCGCCAACGACGACCGGGAACCACATCTTGTGGAGCAGCCTAGTGGCCGCACAAAATCATGTATCGGAAGACCGCCGCGCGCACCGCCAACACCGGCGGTATTTTTTTGCGTTGGCAGCCTCCGACACCCGTTCTCACCACAAGATTCCGCCCCGCGGCAATCCCCTGAAGGGGATTCCCCTCGGGACTCCCCCCGTTCCCTATCAACACCCGTAGCGGTCGCCATTGGCGGCCTTTTTTTTGACCAGAGCCCCCGAAGGAGAAAAGCCCATGGCTTCGAACATGATCGACCCGCACGCCTACAACATCGCCGTCTCGCGCCTGCGCGACTTCTTCGTCAACCGCGGCTTCGTCGAGGTGCACACCCAAAGCCGGCTGTCGATCCTGGCGGCGTGCGAGGACCCGCGCACCATCGCGACCTACAACTATGGCGGCCGTCTCTGGCCGCTGCCGCAGACCGGCCAGATGTGGCTGGAGCACGAGTTGCTCTCCAACCCGGAGACGCCCGGCTATTTCTGCGTGTCGACCAGCTTCCGCAACGAGCCGAACCCGGTGGCGGGCCGTCATGACCTGATCTTCCCGATGTTCGAGTTCGAGACCAAGGGCGGCATGGACGAGCTGCGCGCGCTGGAAGAGGACCTGCTCGTCTTCCTCGGCTTCGGCCCGAAGGCCAGCTACGCGCACAAGACCTGGCTCGACACCGCCGACCACTTCGGCGTCGACGACATCACCGGCGACATCGAAACCCGGATCAACGAGGAGTTCGGCCCGGTCTACTTCCTGGAGCACTTCCCGATGCGCACCAGCCCGTTCTGGAACATGCGCAAGGTGGGTGACGTGGCCAACAAGATCGACGTCATCCTGCACGGCATCGAGACCATCGGTTCGGCCGAGCGCGCCACCGACAAGGACGAGATGCGCAACCTGTTCCACTCGATCTCGGACGGCATGTATGCCGACATCCTGTTCGCCCAGTTCGGGCGCGAGCGGGTGCAGCGTGAGCTGGACGACTTCCTGTCGTTCGACTTCTTCCCGCGCTTCGGCGGCGGCATCGGGCTGACCCGCATGATCCGCGCGATGAAGCTCTCCGGCCTGATGAACGAGGCCCAGCCGGTGCCGATCGCCGCGGAGTAGTTTCACTCTCGATTTGTCGCCCTCGGCCTTGTGCCGAGGGCCCATTCTTGTCCAATGCGTCAAGAGCCCCCGGTTGGGTGGTGCTGAAGTGGCAGACAATTCTTATAGTCCGCAAGTGGGCTGAGCATTCTTGGCCATGAACCTGCCCTGACCCGACCATGGGTCCTCGGCACAAGGCCGAGGACGACGTAGGTGAATGTGTATGCTCACCGCCCTCGCCCATCGCGCGTTGCTCAAGCTGCCGCCGCACCTCGCGCATCGGCTCGCGCTCAAGGCGATGGCATTGGGCTGGCCGGTGCCCCGCCGGGAGCCATTGCCGGGGCCGGTGACCGTCGCCGGGCTCGGCTTCCGAAACCCCATTGGCATCGCCGCCGGCTTCGACAAGAACGCCGTGGCGCTCGCCGGACTGGCGCGCATCGGGGTCGGCCATGTCGAGGTCGGCACCGTCACCCCGCGCCCGCAAACGGCCAATCCGGGGCGCACCCTGGTCCGGCTGCCCCGCGACCGCGCGATCGTCAACCGCATGGGCATGCCCAATGATGGCGCCGAGGCGGTAGCAGCGCGGCTGGCGCGCTGGCGCGCGGCCAATCCCGACAGCCATCTGCGCATCGGCGTCAGCGTCGGCGCCAACCGCGACTGCGAGGACGTGGCAGCCGATCTCGCCGCCGGCATCTCGACCCTCGGCCCATACGCCGACTATCTGGCGCTCAACGTCTCGTCGCCGAACACGGCCGGCCTGCGCGACTGGCAGGCGGGCGACCGGCTGGCGCGCGCGCTCGATACCGGCGCCGGCGCACGCGCGCAACTGCCCACCGCCGTGCCGCTGTTCCTGAAGATCGCGCCCGATCTCGGCGAGGACGACGAGGCCACATTGGTCGACCGCGCCGTCGGCGCCGGCCTCGACGGCCTGATCGTCTGCAACACGACCATCCAGCGGCCGCCCGGCCGGCGCGACCTCGACATGCCCGGCGGCCTCAGCGGGGCACCGCTGACCGACCGTGCGCTGGCCCAGCTCCGCCGCGTCCGCGCGCTGAGCGGCGGCCGGCTGACGCTGATCGCGAGCGGCGGCGTGATGACGGCCGACGACGTTACCGCGCGCCTCGCCGTCGGGGCGTCACTGGTGCAATTGATGACCGGTTGGGTCTATGGCGGGCCGCGCCTGTTCGAAGACCTCGGGCAGGCGCTCGCGGCGCCCGCCGGCGCTACACCAGATCGGCAATTATCAACCGCGCTGCGATGACCGGATCGGGCGCCGCCGTGATCGGGCGGCCGATGACGAGCAGATCGGAGCCGTAGTCGGCCGCCTGCTTGGGCGTCATCACGCGGCGCTGGTCGTCCTCGCCGCTTTCCGCCGGCCGGATGCCCGGAGTGGCGATCACCAGGGTCTCGCCCACGGCCGCACGCGCGACCCGGATTTCCTGCGGTGCCGCGACGAGGCCGACACATCCCGCGCCACGGGCCAGCCCCGCCAGCCGGATCACATGCTCGGTGCTGTTTTCGGCCACGCCCAGGCGCAACAGGTCGTCGTCGTCCAGGCTGGTCAGTACGGTCACGCCAAGCAGGCCGATGGGCCGCCCGTCCGGCCCCGGGTTGGCGCGCGACTCCTGCACCGCCGCCGACAGCATCGCCGGTCCGCCGCCGGTGTGGATGGTCAGGAACCGCACGCCGAGCGGCGACAGGCTCTTCACCGCGCCGGCCACCGTGTTCGGGATGTCGTGGAGCTTCAGGTCGAGGAAGATCGGCCTGCCGTGGTCGGCCACCATGCGGACAGCGTCGGCGCCGTGCGCATAGTAGAGCTGCATGCCGACCTTGAAGCCGTCGACCACCGGCGCGAGATCGCGCGCCAGCGTGCGCGCGTGCTCAAGGTCACTGGTGTCGAGGGCGGCGTAAACGTCGGGGCGCGTGGGAGCGTCGGGCATCGCCTATGCCACCCTCACTTGTCGCCCTCGCCCTTGTGGCGAGGGCCCATGCACTTGGCATGCGCGAACGATACCCTCATGGCAAAGAGCGCGGGTCCAACAAGATCCATCCGACATCGCGAATCACCCATTGTCAGCTGGCGCATTGGACACGAATGGGTCCTCGCCACAAGGGCGAGGACGACGCAGCAAGAAATCTCCTACCCCCGTGCCTTCGCCTCCAGGCGGCGGCGGTGCAGGATCGGCTCGGTGTAGCCGTTGGGCTGCTCGCGGCCCTTGAACACCAGATCGCAGGCGGCCTGGAACGCGACCGAGCCGTCATAGTCGTCGGCCATCGGCTTGTAGGCCGGGTCGCCGGCGTTCTGGCCGTCCACCACCTTCGCCATCCGCTTCATCGTCTCCATCACCTGGTCGGGCGAGCAGATGCCGTGGTGCAGCCAGTTGGCGATGTGCTGGCTGGAGATGCGCAGGGTTGCGCGGTCCTCCATCAAGCCGACGTCGTTGATATCCGGCACCTTGGAGCAGCCGACGCCCTGGTCGACCCAGCGCACCACGTAGCCGAGGATACCCTGGGCGTTGTTGTCCAGCTCCTGCTGGATGTCGGCCGGCGTCCAATTCGGCCGCTCGGCCACCGGGATCGACAGGATGGTGTCGACCGAGGCCATCGGCCGGTCGCGCAGCTCGAGCTGGCGCTCGATCACGTCGACCTTGTGGTAGTGCAGCGCGTGCAGGGTGGCGGCGGTCGGCGACGGCACCCAGGCGGTGTTGGCACCCGACTTCGGATGGCCGATCTTCGCCTCCAGCATGTCGGCCATCAGGTCCGGCATCGCCCACATGCCCTTGCCGATCTGCGCCTTGCCCATCAGCCCGCAGGCGAGCCCGACATCGACATTGCGATCCTCGTATGCCTGGATCCAGGGGGCCGACTTCATGTCGCCCTTGCGGATCATGGCGCCGGCTTCCATCGAGGTGTGCATCTCGTCGCCGGTGCGGTCCAGGAAGCCCGTATTGATGAACACCACCCGGTCTGCGGCGGCGGCGATGCAGGACTTGAGATTGATGGTGGTGCGCCGCTCCTCGTCCATGATGCCCATCTTCAGGGCGAAGCGCTCGATGCCGAGCGCGTCCTCCACCCGGCCGAAGATCTCGTTGGTGAAGGCGACCTCGTCCGGCCCGTGCTGCTTCGGCTTCACGATGTAGACCGAGCCGGCGCGGCTGTTCCTGATGCCATCTGTTTTCGCCAGGTCGTGCTTGGCGATCAGCGACGTGATCATGGCGTCGAGCAGGCCCTCGGGCGCCTCGTTGCCGTCCTTGTCCAGCACCGCCGGGTTGGTCATCAGGTGGCCGACATTACGCACCAGCATCATGCTGCGGCCGGGCAGGGTCAGCGTGCCGCCGGCCGGCGCGCTGTAGCTGCGGTCCGGGTTCAGGTGCCGCTCGACGGTCTGGCCGCCCTTCTGGAAGGTGGCGACCAGATCGCCCTTCATCAGGCCCAGCCAGTTGCGGTAGACGCCGACCTTGTCCTCGGCATCGACCGCCGCGACGCTGTCCTCGCAGTCCATGATGGTGGTGATCGCGGCTTCCATCACCACGTCGGCGATGCCGGCGGGGTCGGTCTTGCCGATCGGATGCTCGCGGTCGAACACCACCTCGATGTGCAGGTCGTGGTGGCGGAACAGGATGCTGTCGGGATCGTCGGCCGACCCGGTGTAGCCAACGAAACCGCCGGAATCGACCAGCGCCGATTCAGCACCGTTGCGCAGGCCGACGACCAGCGATCCGTTGCGCACCATGTAGTGCTCGGCATCGCGGTGAGTGCCGGCGGCCAGCGGCACCACGTCGTTCAGCACGCCACGGGCGTAGGCAATCACCTTGGCGCCACGGGCGGGGTCATAGCCGGGCTTCTCGTCATCGTCGTGGGCGATGGCGTCGGTGCCGTAAAGCGCATCGTAGAGGCTGCCCCAGCGCGCGTTGGCGGCGTTCAGCGCATAGCGGGCGTTGGACACCGGCACCACGAGCTGCGGCCCGGCGATGGTGGAGAACTCGGGGTCGACATTGGCGGTGCGCGCCTGCACGTCGCCGGGGTCGGGCACCAGATAGCCGATTTCCTGCAGGAATGCCTTGTAGGCGGCGGCGTCGAAGCCGGGCCCGCGATGCTCCTGATGCCAGGCGTCGATCTTCGCCTGCAATTCGTCGCGCAGGGCCAGCAGTTCGCGGTTGCGCGGGGCGAGGTCGTGGATCAGGGTGCCCAGCGCGTCCCAGAACCGGTCCTGCGCCACGCCGGTGCCGGGCAGCGCCTCGTCGTTGATGAAGTCGTAGAGAACACGCTCGACGGCCAGGCCGCCCGCTTCAACTCTGTCTGTCAATGATCCGGCCTCCCCAGCCCCTAACCTGCCGCGCCGCCACGGATGCGGCGGTTTTTCTTGCGCCACGGCGCGCGGCGGCATGGGCGTACCAGCAATGCGCGCGGTTTGGCAACCGTGCGGGCGCCGCAGCCCCAGGAAACTGGCTGTTACCGGTTGAACACAGGCGGAAACTGCGAAAGATTGGGCGGTCGCGAAACGCAGGGCTGCAGGGCGCAACTGTCGACAGGAGGGATTGATGCGTCTGTTAATTTTGGCAGTGCTGGGCATGGGGGTGGCCAGCGCGCCAGTGGCGATGGCCAGCGAACCAGTGGTGGATGCGGTCGCCCCATCGACTGGCACGAACGGCTTGATGTGCCAGTCGGTCGATACCCTGCGCGCGTGCTTGCTGGGCGGCGGCTTCTTCGTGCAGGAGCGCGATCCGGGCGGCAGCGGCGTGCGCCAGGCAGTGCCCGACAACCGCGCCGACGGCACGTGCCGCTACTTCAACGACGGCGAATGCGACGAGGTGAGCTTCGGCGGCTCCATGGTCTGCGACGATGGCAGCGACGCCAACGATTGTGCCGTCGCCTACCAGGGCCCCAATGACGACTGCGCCGTGGTCTATGGCGGCGAGCTGCAGTTCGACGAGCACGGCGTTGTCTACGACGCGTCCATGGGCAACAACGGCTCGTGCGACGAGGTGTTCATCGGCGACTACCGCTACCAGTGCGCGCGCGGCACCGACGCCACCGACTGCGCCCTGTTGGGCGAGTTCTACCACCGCGACAACACCTGCCTGACCTCCTATGACGGCATCTGCGACGAGCCGGGCGGCACCGGCCGGTGCGACGACGGCAGCGACACCGCCGACTGCGTCGGGCGCGCGCGGCTGCCGGCGCACCCCGATCACTATTTCGGGCGCGACGACCGCTACATCCCCGATTCCACGACCTACCCCTGGAGCGCCGTCGGCTTCCTGGCACCCGGCTGCAGCGGCACCCTGGTCCACCGCAACATCGTGCTGACCGCCGCCCACTGCGTGATCGACGACGACGACCGCATCAACGTGCCGAGCTTCTTCGCCGCCGGTTTCGCGGGCGACACCGAGGTCGCGCGATCGCCCGCGGTGCGTGTGGTGGTAAGCCCGGACTACATCCACCAGAACGATGCGGTCGGCCGCGGCCGTCACGACTGGGCCTTCGTCATCCTGCAGGACGACATCGGCGATATCGCCGGCACCGTGCCGGTGCATGTGATCACGCCAGACGACGAAGCGGCTGTGATGCGCGAAGGCTTGCTGGTCCAGCAGGCCGGCTATAGCTGGGACACGCGCCGGCGGATTTCCGCCAACTACGGCTGCCGCGTGGTCGAGTTCCTGCAGGATGGCGGCGTGCTGCACCAGTGCGACACCACGCCGGGCGACAGCGGCTCGCCGTTCCTCATCGACGTCGATGGCGAGTTGCACGTGTTCGCGGTGGAGAGCCGGGCGCTCTACTACTCCGACCCGACGCTCTATCCGTTCCCCAGCGGCAGCATGGCGGCCGACAGCCGGGTGTTCGCCGATGCGCTGGCCCAGGAGATCAAGCGCGAGGAAACCCAGGAGCCGGGCACCGACGTAACCCCGAGCCGCTAGGCTGCGCCATTCACCCCCGCCTTCGATGCCCTCGCCCTTGTGGCGAGGGCCCATTTTCGTCCAATACGCCAATGGGTAGAGGAGAATTGCCGCCTTGGTGGGCAACCGTCAAATTTGCTGGGCCGACTCTGGGCGCCACCCCCGAAATAGCTCCAGCCCGCCCCACAAATGGGCCCTCGCGACAAGCGCGAGGGCGACGATGTCTGGTGGTCAGAGTACTGGCTTTGAGGCGTGCGATTACCGCAGCTAAAAGGGCGAGGACGTCATGTGTGTGTAGAGGGGCCGGCGACTGGCGCGCCGCACCGCCTACAACCAGGTCTTGCGGATGTAGTCGACGGTGCGGTCCGGCCCGATCTCGGCATGGCGGATCAGGTCGTCGAAATGCTGGATCAGCGAGCGGATGTGCTCGACGGCGTTGACCACGATGTAGGCGCGGCCCAGGAACACCGCCGCGCGCAGTGGCCCGAAAATGGTGTAGGCGGCGGAGTAGACCTTGCGCGCGTCGTACAGAAACAGACGCAGCGTCGGGTAGAGGTCGCCCAGCAGACCGGCCATCAGCTCAAGCTGGGCGCGGCGGGTGGCGGCATCCAGGTCCGACCACTGGCCCTCGCCCCGCGCGATGTGGTCCAGGGTCTGCATCGGCATGCAGACTTCCATGTCGGTTTCCGGCCGGCGCGAATAGTCGAGCTGCCGCCGCGCGTGGGTGGATTGCGACTCCCGCTCCGCCGGCGTCGCCAAACGGAATTCGTAGGCGGTCAAATCCTCGTGGCGCAGCAGGTCGGGCACCGTGGCCGGGACGTAGCGGATCTTGTAGCCCAGCGCCTCGCGGTGCCAGCGCGCGAGCTGCGCGTCCTCGCCCGGCCCGTGCCAATGCTCGAACTCCAGCGTCGGCGCCACCTCGGCCAGTTCCGCCTCGCTCTGGCTCAGTCCCAGCAGCCAGTCCAGGCTGACCCCATGGGCCGCCGCGATCCGGGCCAGGGTCTCGGCACGCGGCAACCGAGTGGTCTCCTCGGCCAGGAACTGGCTCAGCGCCGAGCGGTCGACACCGGCGCGGTCGGCAAAGCGCGACAGGTTGCCGTCGTGCCGGCCGACCAGGGTCGCCAGCCGCTCCTTGAACACCTTGGCAAGGTCGCGCTTGTCGATCCGGCCGCCGCTGCCATCGTCCGTGGAAGTCGCGCCGTCCATGCCGTCTCCCGATGAAATGTAGGGCGTTGTGAATTCACATCATGCGTGTGAAACATCCCAATAACTCAGCAATATCACGATTTCTGTATTTCCGGCGCGAAATGTCACAAACGATAGCAGATTAACAAGTTGCAATCCGGCGGGCCGAAAATGTCAGTTGCTGTCAGTACGAACGACAGCGATGCCCAATGACATTTTCGAGAATAACGCCCGCCGCGCAGCCGCGCCCGAGCCGCGAGGGAGCAGCCCGCCGCCCCGAATGGCCCACCATTCTGCTATTGGCTTCAAACTATGCCGCGTGGGTGGGCATCGTTGCCTTCTCCGGCCAGATCGGCGTCTGGTTGGCCGTCCCGCTGCTCGCCATCTCCATCGCGCTGCACAGCTCGCTGCAGCATGAGGCGATCCACGGGCACCCGTTTCGGCGGCGCGGCCTGAACGAATGGATCGCCGGTGTGCCGCTCGGGCTGTTCCTGCCGTATCGGCGCTACCGCGCGATCCATCTGCGCCACCACGCGTGCGGCGACCTGACCGACCCGGCCCGCGATCCGGAGAGCTTCTATCTCGCGCCCCAGGACTGGCATCGCTGCGGCGCGCTCGCCCGGCTGGTCTATCGCGCCAGTAACACGCTTGCCGGGCGGATGGCGCTGGGTCCGGCGATCTTCCTGGTCCGCTTCTATCCCGTTGAGGTGCGCGCGATGCTGGCCGGCGACCGCGCCACGCTGACCGCCTGGGGCATCCACGCAGCGGCCCTTGCCCCTGTCGTGACGGCGATCGCGCTGGTTGGCAGCGTGCCGCCGTGGGCCTACGCTGTCAGTGCCTATGCGGCAATGTCGCTGGTGATGGTGCGCTCCTACGCGGAGCACCGCGCCGACCCCCGTCACGGAGCACGGACCGTGATCGTCGAAAGCAACGGGCCACTGGCCTGGCTTTACCTGCACAACAACTTGCACGCGGTGCACCACGCGCACCCGCGCATGCCGTGGTACGCGCTGCCGGCGCACTATCGCGCCCATCGCGCACAGGTGCTCGTCGGCAATGACGGCTACGTCTACCCGTCCTATTGGGCGGTGGCCCGGCGCCATCTGTGGCGCGCCAAGGAACCGGTGGTCCATCCGCACTGCGCCGCCGGGTGATGCAAGCCGACACGGGTCCGGCCATCGCCGCGCTGCCGATGTACGACTGGCCGGAGGTCAGGGACGCCCACGACACCTTCTGGAAACTGATCGCCACGCGGTTGCACGCGATTGGCATCGACGCACCGGATCGCCTGGACCGCACCCTCGACGAGGATGCAGGGTGGCGCTCGGAACGCCTGTTGCTGGGCCAGACCTGCGGCCTGCCGCTGGCGCAAGGCCTGCACCGCCACGTCGCAGTCGTCGGCACGCCGACATACGCTGCCGCCGGCTGCGAACCCGGCACCTATTGCAGCATGGTGGTGGTCCGCGACGACGACCCCGCGACCGCCATAGAGGACGTCGCCGGCCGCCGCCTTGCCTACAACCACACTGGCTCGCAATCGGGCTATGCCGCACTGCTGCCGGTGCTGGAGCGCTTGGCCAAGGACGGGCCTGTGTTCGCAGAAGGCGTGCACACCGGTGCGCATCGCGGGTCGATCCAGGCGGTGGCGGACGGCTCGGCCGATGTCGCCGCCATCGATTGCGTCTCCTGGGCACTCGGGGTGCGGCACGAGCCGGCAGCCGCCAAGCTGCGGGTGCTGGCGCAGACACCGCCGACACCAGGCCTGCCGATGATCACCGCGTCCAGCCCTAAACGCGCTGACATTGACGTCATCTTCGCAGCGGTAGCCGCCGCCATTCGCGACCTCGATGCCTCCACCCGCGACGCATTGATGATCGAGGGCATCGTCCGCACGTCGCTGGACGACTACCGCGTTCTGGCCGAACGGGTGCACGAGGCTGAGCGGACAGGCGACCGCCTGTGCCCAACCCCCGACGGCGCATCGCGAGAAACCGAGGCGAAAGTCTGACCTGTCCGCTCGCGCCGCTTTACTTCCGGGGCCGAATGGCGCAGATGGCCCCTCGGAAACACACCAACACGACCACGGCCGCATGACCGACGCCGCACCCCTTCGCTACGCCATCATCGGCGCCGGCAACATGGGCCAGGAGCACATCCGCAATCTGGCGCTGCTGCCCGGTGCGCGGGTGACGGCGGTGGCCGACCCCGACGAGGGCATGCGCCACCAGGCAACGACGCTGGCCGGCGGCGAGACTCGCGCCTTTACCAACCATGGCGAGCTGTTGTCGGCCGATCTCGCCGACGCCTACGTCATCGCGGCACCCAACCACACCCACGCGGCGGTGCTGGAGGATGTGCTCGCCGCCGGCAAGCCGGTACTGGTCGAAAAGCCGATGTGCACCACCTTGGCCGACTGCGACCGCATCGTCGCCCTGGCGGCCAACGCGCCGGCGCCAGTGTGGGTGGCGATGGAGTACCGCTACATGCCGCCGGTCGCCGCCCTGATCGACCATGTGCGCGGCGGCGACATCGGCCGCCTGCGCATGCTGGCGATCCGCGAGCACCGCTACCCGTTCCTGCAAAAAGTCGGCGACTGGAACCGGTTCGCGCGCAACACCGGCGGCACCATGGTGGAGAAGTGCTGCCACTTCTTCGACCTGATGCGCCTGATCGTCGGCGCCGAGCCGGTCCGCCTCTATGCCTCCGGCGCGCAAGACGTGAACCACCTGGACGAGCGCTATGACGGCGAGGTGCCGGATATCGTCGACAACGCCTTCGTGGTGGTGGACTTCGCCAATGGCGTGCGTGCGATGCTGGACCTGTGCATGTTCGCGGAAGGCTCGCGCGACGAGCAGGAGATCGCCGCCACCGGCGACGTCGGCAAGGTGGAGTGCGGCGTGCCGTCGTCGACGGTGATCCTGGGCGAGCGCAAGACCGGCGCCTGCACCACCCGCACCATCCCCGTCGACCATGATGTGATGGCGGCCGGCAACCACCACGGCGCCACCTATTTCCAGCACCAGGCCTTCGCCGACATGGTGCGCGGCGGTGGGCGACCACGGGTCACAGTGGACGACGGGCGCCGGGCAGTGATGATGGGTGCGGCCGCCGAATGGTCGATCCGTACCGGCGAGCCATTCGACCTCGATCCATCCAAGTCCTAATAGGAAGCCTGCAATGTCCGTGCGTTTCGGCCGTGAGTTCCTGAGCATCCCCGGTCCCACCGCCGTGCCCGACGAGGTGCTGGCGGCGATGAACCGCCAGCCGATGGAGATCTACGGCGGGCCGCTGGAGGAGATGACCTATTCGCTGCTCGATGACATGAAGCGGATCATCGGCACGACGGGAAAGACATATATCTACGCCGCCAACGGCCATGGCGCGTGGGAGGCGGCGCTGACCAACGTGCTCTCCCAGGGCGACACGGTGCTGGTGCTGGAGAGCGGCCGGTTCGCGCGCGGCTGGGGCGAGATGGCGGCGATGCTGGGGCTGGACGTGCAGACCGTGCCGCGCGACCTGCGCTCCGCCGTCGACCCCAACGCGGTCGAGGAGGCGCTGCGCAAGGATACAGAGGGCCGGATCAAGGCGATCCTGGTGGTGCAGGTCGACACCATGACCAGCGTGGTCAACGACCTGCCGGAAATCCGCCGCGCCATCGACGCCGCCGGCCATGACGCGCTGCTGATGGTCGACACCATCGCCTCGCTGGCGACCATGCCCTATCGGATGGATGAGTGGCGTATCGACGTCACCGTCGCCGGCGCGCAGAAGGGCCTGATGACGCCGCCGGGGCTCAGCTTCTGCGCCGCCAACGACAAGGCGAAGGCCGCACACGAGCACGCAGGCCTGCGCACCAGCTATTGGGACTGGACCGCCCGCGAAGGCCCCCTGCACTACCAGAAATACTGCGGCACCCCGCCGGAGCACCTGCTGTTCGGGCTCAGGAAGGCCATCGACATGCTGTTCGCCGAGGGGTTCGACGCCGTTTTCGCGCGCCACCGCCTGCTGGCGGAAGCGGTGCGCAGCGCCGTCGGCGCCTGGAGCGAGAACGGCCACGTCGGCTTCAACATCGCAAATCCGGAACAGCGCGCGGACTCGGTGACAACCGTACGGCTCGACGGCGGCCACGACCCGAAGCAGCTGATCAAGTACTGCAACGAGACCTGCGGTGTGGTGCTGGGCTCGGGCATCGGCGAACTGGGCAAGGAGACGTTCCGCATCGCCCACATGGGCTACGTCAACGCGCCGATGGTGCTGGGCACGCTCGCCGCCACCGAGATCGGGCTGACGGCCTGCGGCATCGCCCACGGCCGCGGCGGCGCCCAGGCCGCCATCGACTACCTGGCAGGTACATTGCCGGCATAGCGCGCTGCTGCCCCCTCACTCCGTGTCATGCGCGGACTTGAGGAGCCTGTCCTTGGGTCGGCCTTCGGCCGAGCCCGAGGGCGCATCCACGTCTTAAATTGGCCGCTGCGCGGCCATCTCGTGGATGCCCGCAACAAGTGCGGGCATGACGAAGTGGTATTTCGGGCCTACACCTTGCCTCGCCGCGCCTCGTAGAGCATCAGGGCGGTGGCGACGGCCAGGTTAAGGCTGTCGGCGCCTCCCGCCATGGGGATTCGCACCAGGGCGGAGCAGGCAGCCGCCAGCTCGTCCGACAGGCCCGGCCCCTCCGCACCCATGACGATGAGGGTCGGGCCCGGATAGTCCCGGCTGAAGCTGTCGGTGGCCGCCAGGTGGGTGCCGACGACCTCGCCCGGCCAGCCGGCCCGCCAGTCCAGGAACGCGGCGCGGTCGCACGCCGCCACCTGGACCGCGAAGATCGAGCCCATGGAGGCGCGCACCGCCTCGCGCGAATAGGGGTCGCAGCAGTCGCCGACCAGGATCACGCCCTCGCCGCCGACCGCGTCGACCGTGCGCACGATGGTGCCGAGATTGCCGGGGTCGGAAATGCCCTCGAGCACCGCCCACAGCGCATCGGGCGGCGGGTCCGTCGGCAGCTCGGCATGACGCGGCTGGAAGGCGGCCACGACTGTCTGCGGGTTGTCCTTGGTGGTGAGGGTGGAGAGCACCGCGCGCGGCACCGCCAGGCATTGCGCGCCTGCCCCCTCCGCCCAGGCCGCCAGTTCGGCGACGATGCCGCGCTCGGCGGTCCCCGCATCGCAGACCAGGTATTGCGGCGTCCAGCCCCGGTCGCGGGCAGTCGCCACCACCTTGGCGCCCTCGGCCAGGAACAGGTTCGCTCTTCGCCTGAGCTTGCGCTGGCTGAGCCCGCGCAGGAGCTTGATCGTCGGGTTCTGCAGGCTGGTGACGGGGTGCATAAGCTACGACGCAGACACCGTAGCCCGGGTGGAGCGGAGCGCAACCCGGGGCCGAACATGCAGCGGCACGAATCCCGGGTTTCGTTGCACTTCACCCGGGCTACGCACTGGTGCTGTTCCACCGCACGAACATCGACGTCGGCAGCAGCCGGCCGGCGGACGCCTCCCGCACCGCAAGCTCGCCGCTGTCGATGCCGCCGCCATGGCCGGCCAGCGCCTCGCGGACCAGTCCCTCGAACGCCAGGAACGACGCGCGCACCGCATAGCTGGTCAGGATCAGGAAGGCGTTCTCGCGCTCCAATACCTCCGCGCAGTCGGCGATCAGCGCCGGCAGGTGGTCGAACAGCTCCCACACTTCGCCGTTGGGGCCGCGCCCGAACTTCGGCGGGTCGATCAAGATGCCCTGGTAGCGACGCCCGCGCCGCACCTCCCGCGCCGCGAACTTGCGCGCATCGTCGACGATCCAGCGGATCGGCAGGTCATCGAACCCGGAGGCACCCTGGTTCTCGCGCGCCCACTGCACCGCTTTCTTGGAGGCGTCGACGTGGGTGACCTGCGCGCCCGCCCGCGCCGCCAGCAGGCTGGCGATGCCGGTGTAGCCGAACAGGTTCAACACGGCCGGCCGGCCGCCGGTTCCTTGAAGGCGTTGTTCCATCCAGCGCCAGTGCGGCACCTGCTCGGGGAAAATGCCGAGATGGCGGAAGCTGGTGAACCGGCAGACGGCGGTGAGCCCCATCAGCTGAACCGGCCACGGCGGCGAGGGCTTGCCGTTGTGCTTCCAACGCCCCTGCCCAGCCCCCTGGTCATTGGCTTCGTCATCGCCGGCGAACACGGCGTCGGCGGCGTCCCACGTGCCGTCGTCGGCCGCCCGGCGCCACATCGCCTGCGGCTCCGGCCGGTCGACGGTGACGGCGCCAAGGCGCTCAAGCTTGCGCCCGCCGCCGCTGTCGATCAGCGCGACCTCGTCCAGGCCGTCGGCGACCAGGATGCTGTGGGACCCACCGCCGGCAATGTTACGCTTTTCGGCAGCGGACATGGTCTTAGAAATTGACCTGATCGCCGCCCTTCAGGTTCAGCATGCCGCGGGCCTCGTCCGGCGTCGCGACCTCCAGGTCCAGCGTCTCCAGAATGGTGCGGATCTTCTTCACCTGGTCGGCGTTGGACTGGGCGAGCTTGCCGGGGCCGATGTAGAGGCTGTCCTCCAGGCCGACGCGCACATTGCCACCCAGCAGCAGCGACTGGGTGGCGATCGGCATCTGGTGGCGGCCGGCGCCGAGCACGCTCCACACATAGTCGTCGCCGAACAGCTTGTCCGCCGTCTGCTTCATGAAGGCGACGTTCTCCAGCCCGGTGCCGATGCCGCCCAATATCCCGAAGATCGACTGCACCAGCATCGGCGGCTTCACCAGCCCCTCGTCGAGGAAATAGGCCAGGTTGTAGAGGTGGCCGATGTCGTAGCACTCGAACTCGAACTTGGTGCCGCAGCCCTCGCCCAGGTGCTTGAGCATGTAGGTCACGTCCTTGAACGTGTTCCTGAAGATGTGGTCGTCGGTGCGCTCCAGATAGGGCTTCTCCCAGTCGTGCTTCCATGTGTCGAAGCGCTTGGCGGCCCGGAAGATGCCGAAGTTCATCGAGCCCATATTGCACGAGCACATCTCCGGCTCGGCCTGCATCGGGGCGGCCAGCCGCTCCTCCAGCGTCATGTTGAGCCCGCCGCCGGTGGTGATGTTCACCACCGCGTCGCACGACTGCTTGATGCGCGGCAGGAACTCCATGAACACGGCCGGATCGGGCGTCGGGCTGCCGTCCTCCGGGTTGCGCGCGTGCAGGTGGATGATGGAGGCGCCGGCCTCCGCCGCCGCGATGGACTCCGAGGCGATCTCGTTGGGCGTGATCGGCAGCGCGTCCGACATGGTGGGCGTGTGGATGGCGCCGGTGACGGCACAGGTGATGACGACCTTACGGGCGGGCGGCGGCATGGGCGTTTCCTGGGTTCGTGATTGTCAGGCGAGAATAGTCCGCTGCGCACGGCACCGCCAGATGGGGTGGCAATTCCGGGGACGTGTATCGGTGCCGCCGATTTTGCCAACCCGTCGCCCTCGCCCTAGTGGCGAGGGCCCATTTGTGTGCAGTGCGCCGGAGGACTGCAAGAACAGCTATGTCTGTCGGGCGGCGGCACGCGCGGCACTTCGATGGGTCCTCGCCACAAGGGCGAGGACGACAATTCAAAGTTAGGCCACAGCCCGCTGGGCAGCGGCGTCCGCGCCGCCATAGGCGATGTCGAGGTCGATCTCCGGGTACAGCGGATAGCGCTGCAGAAGCTCGCTGACCTGGGCGCGGGCCTTGGCGGCGGCGGTCGGTTCCACGATCACCTTGGCGCGGCTGGGTTTGCCGTTGACCGTGTCGGGCGTGCATGCGGCCAGCACGCCGTGCATCACGTCGGCCAGCACCGCCATCTCGTCGGCGCCCATGCCCAGCGTCGTGGTGGCCGGCGTGCCGACGCGCAACCCGCTGGTGAACCAGGCCCCGTTGCGGTCGAACGGGATCGCGTTGCGGTTCAGCGTCATGCCGCAGTCGCGCAGCGCGGTCTCCGCCTGGCGGCCGGTCAGCCCGTACTGGTCGGCGATGTCGATGACGATCATGTGGTTGTCGGTGCCGCCGGTCAGCACGTTCATGCCCTTGGCGACGCACGCCTCGGCCAGCGCGCGGGCGTTCTCGACGATGCGGCCGGCATAGTCCTGGAAGGCCGGTTTCATCGCCTCGCGGAACGACACCGCCTTGGCCGCCATCACGTGGGCCATCGGCCCGCCCAGGTTGGTCGGGCAGCCCTTGTCCGCCCACTCGGCGAACTCGTCCTGGCACAGCACCATGCCGCCGCGCGGGCCGCGCAGCGTCTTGTGGGTGGTGGTGGAGACCATCTGCGCGTGGGCGACCGGGTCCTCGTTGCCCTGGAACACCTTGCCGGCGACCAGGCCCGCGAAGTGCGCCATGTCGACCCACAGGACCGCGCCCACCTGGTCGGCCATATCGCGCATCTTGGCGAAGTCGATGGCGCGCGAGTAGGCGGAATAGCCGGCGAGGAAGATCAGCGGCCGCACCTCCTGCAACTGCCGCCAGATCGCGTCGTAGTCGAGCAGCATGGTCTCCGGGTCCACCGTATAGGTGTGCACGTCGACCAGGTTGGAGATGATGTTGAAACGGTAGCCATGGGTCAGATGGCCGCCGGAATAGTAGTCGAGGCCCAGGAGCTTCTGCTTGGTGAGCTCGGCGCTGAGCGCGCGCCAGTTCTCAGCCGACACCTCCTCCGGCCGCTTGTCGCCCAGCTTCTCCAGATACGGCGCGCGCACCCGCGCGAACAGGATCGCGAACAGGGCGGAGAAATTGGCGTCGACGCCGGAGTGCGGCTGCACATAGGCATGGTCGGCGCCGAACAGCTCTTCCGCCAGCGCCTTGGCCTCGGTCTCGATGGCATCGACGTTGTCGCAACCGGCGTAGAAGCGGCCGTTGGGCTTGCCCTCGGCATATTTGTCGGTGAGCAGATTGCCCATGGCAAGCTGGGTGGCCAGCGAGCAGTAGTTCTCGCTGGCGATCATCTTCACGTTGGCGCGCTGGTCGCGCAGCTCGTCGACAACCGAGGCCGCGATCGACGGCGACACCGACGCCACCTGGTCCAGCGACGCGTAATAGGCTGCGGCGCCCGAGTCGGGCGCATTGCCACCGAGGCCGGCAATGTAGTTGGCGAGGCGGGAGGGCGTACTGGCGCTCATATCGTGCGATCCGTGGTATGTGCGAGGGACGCGGGCCATCGGCCAGCCGCGATGAACGCCGGCGGGCGCGACATTTCAGCGATGTTCTTAGACGGGTTCGCCCGCGGCCTTGTCAACCGGCAAATCGGCGCGACGGCGGCATGGTGGGCACGGCCTCTGACAGGCCGCACCGGCGACTGTCAGGCCGCCTTACCCATGGCGTCGAAATGGTCAGCGATGGCGACCCGGCTTTCGCGCGATAGCATCACGAACACAGCAGCCATGTCGCCAGTCTCGTTGTCGAACCAGACCGGGCGCAAGCCGCAATGGAATGCGAAACGCTCGCTCGCGCTCTCGATCTCCACGTCGGCATCAAGGGTTTCGGTCGCGGTGGGATCGCCCTCGAAGCTGGCAATCTTCACTGCCGAGGAACTCCAATCGATGATGTTGTACCGCCGGTCATTGATAACGATCACCCCGCTCTCGGGGCTTTCGCGCGTCTCGCGCCGCTTGTCATCGACTGGCTCAGCTGGCGCGGGTGGCGGTTCCATCGAGGGTTCGTTCAGTTGGACTTGGCTCATGGACTATCGCCTCGGGTCAACAATACCGATCACTGCACAGTGCCAAATCCTGGCAAGGACCGGCTAATAAACCATTACCTCGGATAATTGTTAGCTACGCGAGCGGTCGGCGAGGACCAAGTCGTCGCGGTGGATCAGCTCGTCGCGGCCGCGATATCCCAGGCGTTCCACGATCTGACCGGAGCGGCAGCCCATGATCGACCGGGCCTCGTCGGCGCCGTACGCCACCAGCCCGTGGGCCACCACCTCGCCATCGCCGGTCATCACCAGAACCGGATCGCCGCGCTGGAAATTGCCGTCGATGGCGACCACGCCGGCCGGCAGCAAGCTGCGCCCCCGCCCCAATGCGGCGACCGCGCCGCCGTCGATGACCAGCGTGCCGACCGGCTGCAGGCTGCCCGCGATCCACGCCTTGCGCGCGCTCAGCGGCGTCTCAGGCGGCAGGAACCAGGTGCCCTTGGCCCCGCCGTCCAGCCGTGCGAGGGCGTGGGGCTCACGTCCGTCGGCGATCACCATGCGGCAGCCGGCCGACATGGCGATCTTGGCCGCCGCCAGCTTGGTGACCATACCGCCCGACGAGTATCCGAGCCGTGCCTTGCCGGCCATCGCCTCGATCTCCGGCGTAATCTCGTGCACTTCCGGTATGAACGCGGCGCTGCCATCCCCGCGCGGGTCGCGGTCGTAGAGGCCGTCGATGTCCGACAGCAGGACCAGGGTGTCGGCGCTGGCCATCTGCGCCACCCGCGCCGCCAGCCGGTCATTGTCGCCGAAGCGGATTTCCTCGGTCGCCACCGTATCGTTCTCGTTTATCACCGGCAGCACGCCACGCGACAACAGCGCGGTCAGCGTGCCGCGCGCATTCAGGTGACGGCGCCGTTGCTCGGTATCGCCCAGGGTCAACAGCACCTGGGCGACCACGATGCCGTGGGCGGCCAGTGCCTCCTGATAAGCGTGGGCAAGGCGTATCTGCCCCGTCGCGGCCGCGGCCTGACTGTCGGTCAGCGCCAACGGCCCGCTGCGGTTGAGGCCCAGCGGACCGCGCCCGATGGCGATCGCGCCCGACGACACCAGCAGCACCGCGCAGCCACGCGCCCGCAACGCCGCCACGTCCGCGGCCAGCGCGACCAGCCAGTCGTGGCGGATGCCGCTGTGGCGGTCGTCCACCGCCGCCTCATCGACCAGCAGCGACGAGCCGATCTTGACCACGACCCGGCGCGCCGCCGCCAGGCCGCCGAGCGCCCCCGCGCCA
Source organism: Alphaproteobacteria bacterium (assembly GCA_965227515.1). Classification (GTDB taxonomy): domain Bacteria; phylum Pseudomonadota; class Alphaproteobacteria; order CALKHQ01; family CALKHQ01; genus CBDDFZ01. Next base: position 1,158,157 of record CBDDFZ010000002.1, on the reverse strand, counting down.
GCAGCGGCCGTCGTGTCGGGCGTCGCCGAACTTGGCGTCGCCGCGCCGGTCACGTCGTCGCCGGGGGTCACGGCGTCGCCGGGGCGTCGGCGAGTTCCAGCCCGTCCTCTTCGCTGTCGTTGCGTTCCGCGATATGCCGCGCGAGCGTGCCGAGCAGCACATCGACCCCGATGCCGGCGACCGCCGAGCAGCCGTAGACCTCGCCGCCGATGACGCCGCGCACGGTCTCGACCAACGGGTCGCGGTCCTCCTCGGGCAGGGCATCGAGCTTGCTCAGGCCCACCACTTCCGGCTTGTCGGCAAGCCCGCCGCCATAGCCTTCCAGCTCGGCGCGGATCAGGCGGTAGTTCCCGACGATCTCGTCCGGGTCGCCACCGCTGGCGTCGACAAGGTGCAGGATCACCGCGCAACGCTCGGCATGGCCCAGGAAGCGGTCGCCAAGCCCCCTGCCCTCGTGCGCGCCCTCGATCAGGCCCGGCAGATCGGCGAGGACGAACGTGCTGGCGTCGCCGCCGCCACCCACCGACACCACGCCCAGTTGCGGGTGCATGGTGGTGAACGGGTAGTCGGCGATCTTCGGCCGGGCGCGGCTGACGGTGGACAGGAACGTGGACTTGCCGGCGTTGGGCAGGCCCACCAGGCCAGCGTCGGCGATCAGCTTCAGGCGCAGCCAGACCCAGCGCTCCTCGCCAGGCCAGCCCGGTTCCGCACGGCGCGGCGCGCGATTGGTCGACGTCTTGAAGCGAGTGTTGCCGCGCCCGCCGTCTCCGCCCTTCGCCAGCAGCACGCGCTGGCCGACCTCGGTCAGGTCCGCAACGACGTAGGACTTCGACTCGTCCAGCACCTGGGTGCCCGCCGGCACCTTCAGCACCACGCCGTCGCCGGCAGCACCGGTGCGATCACCGCCCATGCCGTGGTGGCCGCGTTGCGCCTTGAAGTGCTGGGCATAGCGATAATCGATCAGCGTGTTCAGGCCTTCGACCGCCTCGACCCACACATCGCCGCCGCGACCGCCGTCGCCGCCGTCCGGCCCGCCGAACTCGACATACTTCTCGCGCCGAAAGCCGACGCAACCGGCACCGCCGTCGCCGCTCTTCACATATACCTTGGCTTCATCAAGGAACTTCATCGGGTAGCTTCTATTCAAGTCGGCGCCGGCCCACTCCCCCACCCGGCCACCCAGTCAGGATACTCTTGTTGGGCGGCCGGGTGGGGGAGTGGGCCGGTGCAGGATCAGCGACAACTGATCTCGAGAAACGACGACACAAAGAAAAATGGGGAATGGCGCGCCATTCCCCATCGAATACCTTGGATGCGCGGGCGCGGCGCTACTCGGCGGCCTCCGCCAACGGCGTCACCGACACATAGACGCGGCCCTTGGCCCGGCGCCGGAAGCTCACCTCGCCATCGGTGGTGGCGAAGATGGTGAAATCGTTGCCGAGGCCGACACCGGTGCCCGGATGGAACTTGGTGCCGCACTGGCGCACGATGATGTTGCCGGCCGCAACGCGCTCGCCGCCGAACTTCTTCACGCCAAGCCGCTGACCCGGACTGTCGCGCCCGTTGCGGGAGCTGCCACCTGCTTTCTTATGTGCCATCTGTTCAGCCCTCCTTGCCGGCGTCGAGCTCTTTGGCCTGCTCGATCCACCCGTCGCGTTCGATGCGGCCCTTGAACTTCAGCCGGTTGTCGACCCAGGCGACATTCTCCGGCGTCCAGGCCGCGATCTGGCGGTAATGATAGACGCCAAGCTCGTTCAGCACACCTTCCAGCTTCGGGCCGACGCCGCTGATCTTCTTCAGGTCGTCCTTGTCGCCATCGGGCGCGCTCAGCAGGCCGGCCGGCTCGGACTCGGCCACGTCTTCGGCAGCAGTATCCTCGGCAGGCTTCTCGGCCTTGGCATCCTTCTTGGCCGGGGCCTTCGCTTCCGGGGCCTCGGTCGCAGGCGCGGCGGCCTCGGGCGCCGCAGCCTGGGCCGCAACGTCCTCGGTCTTAGCCTCCTCGGCGGGCGCCTGGTCCTTCTTCACCTTGCCCTTGGTCGACTTCTTGAACGGAGTCGCCGCGTCCGACTTGGCGTCCTTGGTGGCGTCCTTCGAACCACCGCGCTTCGGCTTCGCCTTCTCCGCCGGCTCCGGCGCGGGCGTGCCCGAGGCATCGGCCATGATGCTGTCGATCTTGAGCAACGTCAGGTCCTGGCGATGGCCCTTGGTCCGGCGGTAGTTGTGCCGGCGGCGCTTCTTGAACACGATGATCTTGTCGCCGCGCGCCTGCTCGACCACCGTGGCGTCCACCGCGGCACCTTCGATCATCGGCGCGCCGAGGGTGATGTCCTCGCCGTCAGCGATCATCAGCACTTCGCCCAGGCGCACCCGCTGACCGGCCTCGCCCGCCAGACGCTCGACCATGATGCGGTCGTCCTGCTGAACGCGGTATTGCTTGCCGCCGGTCTTGATGACTGCGTACATTTCTCGTCCTCACCCTGGGCCACGCCGAGCACGCCGTCGGTGGCGTGCCAGACCCATCGTCCTGGGGGCCCTTGATCCTGGAGTTTCCGCCCGGATCGCCGCATCGGCACAAAACCGGCCGCGCAACCCCGAACTGAATACATGCCGATACATGCGCAAACGGCGCTGGCCGGCGCAAGCCGCGCACTATACGTAGCGGCGATCTCAAGTCAACGGGAAACGGCCCCGATTTGCCGCGGAACGTGCCGGAAAATCACTCCGCCGGTTCGACGGTCCAGCCCTCGGCCGCCAGCAGGTTCAGAACCCCACGCTCGCCCGGCAGATGAAGCGCGCCGATGCCGACCAGCGCCGCCTGCCCCGCCGACATCTCGGCGATCCGCTCCGCCATGTTGGCATTGCGCTGATAGATCAGGTTCTCGCTGATCGCGTCCGACAATGCCGGGTCGTCGACGGTCATCTCCTCCAGGGCAAAATAGGCAAGGCCCGCCAGATCGTCGGAAACGTAGAGCTCCATCATGCGGGCGAACATGCCATCGAGCTGCGGGTAGAGGCGGATGGCGAAGTCCAGCATCGCGACCTGCTGATCGAGCGAATAGTCGGAAAAGGCGTCGATCTGCTCCTGGATATCCTCCAGGTAGAGCACCGGCGTGCCCTGGGCCTGTGCCGCGCTGATCAACCGCTGGTCGAACACTTCCTCGCCAGCCGCCATCCGCGTCATCTGTTCCGGCGGCACGCTGATCAGCATCGCCGCCCCCCACGGCTTCAAGGTGCGCAGAAAGAACGACGGCATGCCGTAGGCCGCGCCGATCTCCACCAGGCGGTCATACAACTGCTGGCCGATGAGGTCCGCCAGTTGGGAGCCGTCGGTCATCATCATCTGGGCGGCGATCGCCATCTGGGCCTCGCCGGTGACGTCGGCCTCAACGATCAGCATGTCAGCCCCGTCAAGCTGGGCCAGCGCGCGCTGCAGGATGGGCTCCAGCCGCTCGTCCGGCACGTGCATGGTGCCGACGATATGGCTGGCCGGGCCGCCATCCGGCGGGGTCAGCCGCCAGATCAGGGTGTCGCCATAGACCTGATGGTCGGCCGCGTGGCTGTCAGCCAGCGCCGGCGCCCCACCACCGAGGCCGGCACCGACGCCGGCACCGACTCCGGCCAGCACGCCCGCGACCGCCAGGGCCGCTGTGCGCAGTCGACGGAAGACACTGCCGGTTGCGTGGGGGGACGGTTCGGACATGGGGGTCTCCTGAAACATTCCCGCTGCCGCACCAGGGCACCTGGACGGCCAACGCGGTTGAAGCCCGCGACCATGAACCCCAAATAGGGCGATCGCAAGGTGGCCCGGCTAACGTGCCCCGGTACAGGTTGCAGTTTGATGGCGCGTTGCATTATGGTCCGCCCGCCTTGCCAACGGCGCCAGCGGCGCCTGGGCCGGGCCTTGCGGAGAGGTGCCGGAGTGGTTGAACGGGACGGTCTCGAAAACCGTTGTACGCGTAAGCGTACCGAGGGTTCGAATCCCTCTCTCTCCGCCAACCGCCCTACAAGCCCATGACCGTATGCCTGACGCTCATGCCCGATTGCTGCGGTAGAAGGCGGACAGGCGCGCGAAGGTGCGTTTTCGGGTCGTCTTGTCGTCGGCGATCAGGCCCTTGCGGTTGTAGCCGCGCTGGTCAGTGTTCTGCCGCCGCTCGGTCCTGAAGTCGTAGAGCAACCAGGGGCAGAAGCCCTTCACCGCGTCGGAGGCCGCGACCTGCACGATCTGGCGCGCGAGATAGTCGTCGCCGAACGCCTCGCTATAGAGGTCGCCGACCGAGCCCTCCCGGCCCGCGACCACATCGCTGCCGGTTTCCGAAATGACCAGCGGCTTGCCCAGATCATAGCGCGCGAGCAGGCGCCCAAGGTCGTCCGGGTCGCTGTCGTACCAGCCGCAATACTCGTTGACCCCGACGATATCGACCAGGTCGGCGAGCCGGTCGGGCTGGCGCCTGTTCTCCACGTGGGTCATCAGGTGGCCGCGACCCCCATCCATATGCGCCGACAGGTCGACGAAGAACGGGGTCAGGCCCACCAGATGGCGGCCGAGGAACCGGCCATCGAGGAATACCCGCGCGCAGTAGTTCGCCGCGCCGACCCTCAAGACCAATCGCTGGCCGCGCTCGGCCCTTGGATCGTCGATCCAGCGCGAATACCAGGCCCCGCCCTCGAAGTGTTTCCACTCCGGGTGCTGCATGTTCCAGCACGACGGTACCGGCGTGGTGTCGCCGGCAAACGGATCGTAGTCCATGGGCTGGCGGCGCGGCCCGTCCGGCGGCGGCAAATCGTTGGGCGCGGCGGGCTGAAGTGTCGACTGCTTCAAGCCGGCTTGGCCAAGTCCGCATTTTCGGGCACGATGACCCCAAGCTGTCGTTTCGAGACCGGCACTCGCGCTGAAAGCGTATCGAAGCCGGCAGGCGGCAGCCACCGGAATCCCACGGGCGCGGCCCATGCGCAGGGCCGAACTGCAGCCGTGGGTCCGGCGTGCGGGAGGAAAAGATGGCGAGCTGCAGCCAGCGGCTGCCGGCACTTGTGTCGCGCCGTGCCTTCGTGTCGGGCACGGCAGCCTTCGCGATTGCACCCTACTGGCCCGCCCTCGGCGCCGATCCGCCGGTCCGCTTCGGCCTCACGCCCGTCGTGCTCGATTCCAACGAGCAGTTCCAGGTCGACTTCAGAGCGGCACTCGAGGCGCATACCGGCCGCCAGGTCGAACTGGTGCAGCGGCGCAGCTACCAGGAGATCATGACGCTGCTGCTCAGTGGCCAGATCCACGCGGCCTGGATCTGCGGCTACCCCTATATCCAGTTTGCGAGCCAGTTGGCCTTGCTCGCGGCACCGGTCTACCGGGGCCAATCGCTCTATCAGTCCTATCTGGTCGCCAACGCCGCCAGGCCGGCCACTTCGTTGGACGACCTGCGCGGCCACGTCCACGCCTTCTCCGACCCGGATTCCAACTCCGGCTATCTCGTGACCCGCTATCTGCTGGCGCAGCAGGGGGAGACCCCGGCCTCGTTCTTCCGCGAGACCTTCTTCACCTATGGGCATCGCAACGTGATCCGCGCCGTGGCCGCGGGTCTTGCCGATAGCGGCAGCGCGGAAGGCTATGTCTGGGAACTGCTGACCGAGATCGAACCGGACCTGACGAGTGCCTGCCAGGTGGTCGCGCGGTCCGAATGGTTCGGCTTCCCGCCGATCGCGGCCCTGTCGACACGGCGCAATGAGCCGGAGGTCGAGGCAATCGCCGCCGCCCTGCTCGAGATGGAACACAGCGACGAGGGGCGCCGCCTGCTTGACCTGTTGCGGTTTGACCGTTTCGTGGCGGTGACGCCGGAACACTATGCCCGCATCGGCGATATCAGCCGTTTCGTGGAGACGCGGTCGTGACCCGGTCGGTGATGCGCCGCATGCCCCTGTTCGCGGCAGTGCCACTGGTGGTCGCGGTTCTGATGGCCGCCGTCGGCACGCTTGCCTCGATCAGCGTGCTCGACCGGCTCCAGGCCAACCAGCAGGTGGAGTTGGAACGCCTGATCGACGGCACCGGCGCCAGCCTGTCCGCTGCGGTATCGGCCCATGTGGCGCAGCACGACATCTGGTCGACGTTCGACCTGATCGACCGGGTGATGGCGGGCCAGCAACTGCTGCCGCCGAGCTTCGTGATGGTTATCGACGATAACGGCCTGATCCTGGCCTCGAGCCGGCCGATGGACTTTCCGGTAGGAACCGCGCCGCCCGCGGATATCCTTCGCGCCACCGACACAGCCGACATTTCGCTGGACGACGGCACCAACGCAGTCGGCCGCATGATCCCGCTGCGCCAGGGCGGCCGTCAGGTCGGCCAATTAGCGATCGCATTCGAGACCGATCATCTGGTGGCGGAGCGGCGCGAGGTGCTGCTGACGCTGATCGCGGTCAATGCCGTGCTGACCCTGCTGATGGCAGGCGCAGGCTATGTCGTCGTCCGCCACATGGTGGCTCCGGCCGAGCGGTTCATGCACCGCATCGAGTTGGCGACAAGTGGCGGTTTCCAGCCGGTCGACCAGGCCGACATCGCGACCGCGCCACCGGAATACGCGACGCTCTACCGGCGGTTTAATGCCGTGGTGGACGCCGCCAAGGACCGTGAACGCCTGGCAGGCCAGCTGGCCCGGGAGGAAAAAGCCGCGCTGATGGGCAAGCTTGCCGCGTCGATGGCGCACGAGGTCAACAACCCGCTCGGCGGTCTGCTCAATGCGGTCGACACACTGGATCGTCACGGCGATGTGCCGGAGGCGCGCCGGGAAAGCATCGGCCTGTTGCGGCGCGGTCTCAACGGCATCCGCGACGTGGTTGGCGGCATGCTGGTCGCCTGGCGCCGCGACGATGGCGCGCCCTGGCTGGTCGCCGACGCCATCGACGATCTGAAGGCCCTGATCGGTCCGCAAGTCCGGCGCAAGGCGCTGCAACTGGCGTGGGACAACCGCGTCGCCCGGCCGGTTGCCGTCTCCGCCGGTGCGGCGCGCCAGATCGCCCTTAATCTGTTGATCAATGCCACCAACGCCGCGCCCGTCGGCGGGGAAGTGAGACTGTTCTGCGAGGCCCGGGGCGGCAGCCTGGTGCTGCGGGTGCAGGACGACGGCCCCGGCATTCCCGCAGCGTGGCGGGACTTCTTGCAATGCGGCGAGGCCGCGCGTGAGCCTCCGGATTCCGGCGCGCTGGGATTGTGGACCGTGCGCGAGTTGGCCTTGCGCGAACAGGGCAGTATCGCGGTCGAGATGACCGACGAAGGAACGTCGGTCACCGTCTGCATCGTCGAGGGGGAGATGTTGAGCCATGACGCCGCATGAAAGCGCGCCGCGTGTCGGCGTTCTGGAAGACGACCCGATCATGGCCCAGTCGCTGGTGCAGCGATTGCGGCTGGAAGGCTATGACGCCTTGCACTGGAGCTGCGGTCGCGATGCCATCCGCGGCCTGGACGGCACCGCACTCGACGTTCTGATCTGTGACATCCGCCTGCCGGATATCAGTGGCGCGGAGGTGTTCCGGCACCTGCTCGCCACCGGCCAGGAAGTGCCGGTGATCCTGACCACGGCCTATGGCGATATCGATCAGGCGGTCACCTTGATGCGCGAAGGCGCGGCAGACTACGTGACGAAGCCGTTCGAAATGACGGCGTTCCTGGAGAAGGTGTCGAGCACGATCGGCACCTCGGATCGTCTTGACGGTGACAATGACCTCGGCACCTCGCCCGCCATGCGCCGGGTGCAGCACTTGCTCGAACGTCTGGTCGATATCGACTCCACCGTGCTTCTGACCGGTGAGAGCGGCGCCGGCAAGGAGGTGGCCGCCCGTTTCCTGCATGCGCGATCGAACCGGTCGTCGCTGCCGTTCGTGGCCGTCAACTGCGCGGCGATCCCGGCCGACCTGATCGAGAGCGAGCTTTTCGGCCACGTGAAGGGTGCGTTCACCGGCGCCGTCGCATCGCATCGCGGCTACCTGGAACGCGCCGCCGGCGGCGTCCTGTTCCTCGACGAGATTGGCGACCTGCCGCTGGCCGTGCAGGCCAAGCTGTTGCGGGTGCTGCAGGAACGCCGGTTCACCCCGGTGGGGGGCGAGCGGGCGCAGCATTTCGACGCCCGCATCGTTACTGCCACCCACGCCGACCTGGACGACCTGGTGCGCGCCGAGCGATTTCGCGAGGACCTGCTGTTCCGCATCAATGTCATCCCGGTCCATATTCCGCCGCTGCGCGATCGGCCGGAGGACATCGCAACCTTGCTACCGGCGTTCGTGGCGGAGTTCGCGGGCGTCATGGGCCGGGTGCCCGCGCCAAGGGTCGGTGCCGATGCCATGGCGGCCGCGCGCGATCACCGGTGGCGCGGCAACGTGCGCGAATTGCGTAACCGTGCCGAGCGCGCCGTCGCCCTTTGCGCGGGCCCGGCGATCACGGCCAGCGACCTGTTCCCCGAGGACGCACTTGCCGACGACACCGCTCCGCAGACCCTTGAGGCCGTCCGCGAGCAGGCGGAGCGCCAGCACATCGTCTCCGTGTTGGAGGCAACGGGCGGCCAGATCCAGGATGCGGCCCGCCTGTTGGGCATATCGCGCACCACCCTGTGGGAGCGGATGCGCCGTATGGGCATCGCGGTTCGATCCGGCTAATCGCGGCGTTCGGCTTCCCGAACACGTCCCGCCCCGCCCGTTCGGATTTCCGAACATTTCAGCCCCGCCTCATGCACGAACCCGCGGAAATCGGCGGGTTCGGCGCTGGCACGCAGCTTGCCCATGGTTCGGCAACAATGCCGACAACTGTGGGAGGAGTTCGATCCATGAAGGGCTGCGAGAAACTGGTTGGCGTCGGCCGGCGCCAATTCCTGCGCAGGTCCGGCGGTGCCATCGCCGGCGCGGCGCTGGTTGCCACGTCGTCGACACAGGCCAAGGCGACCCCGGCACTGGCACGGGTCGAATACCCGTCGACCCGGCTCGCCAATGTGGCCGACCTGGTCGAGAACCAGCCCCAGTTCGTCAGCTACCCCGACGAGCGCTCGCCCGGCGTCCTGCTGAAGCTCGGCACCGCGGCCGAGGCCGGCGTGGGCCCGGACGGTGACATCGTCGGCTTCTCCATCCTCTGCCCGCACAAGGGCTATCCGCTGTCCTACGTCGCCGAAGACCGGTCGCTGAACTGCCCGGGGCACTACAGCCGCTTCGACTGCGAGAAGAGCGGCCTGCAGATCTGGGGCCAGGCGACATCGAACCTGCCGCAGTTTCACCTGCGGGTCGACGATGCCGGCGACATCTTCGCCGAGGGCGTCGACGACCTGATCTACGGCCGTCTCACCAACGTGCTGGCCGGCTGAGCGAGGGAGGATCTGTCATGGCATACAAGCGCAATATCGACCGCCTTCCGATTCCGCCGGCCGACGCCGAGGTCCGCAACGTGACCTGCCACTACTGCATCGTCGGTTGCGGCTACAAGGCGCTGACCTGGCCGGTCAACCGCCAGGGCACCAGCGATCCCGGCGGCAACTACTATGGTGTCGATCTCGGCGAGCAGCAGTCGCCGGAAACGACGGCTTGGTACTCACCGTCGATGTACAACATCGTCAAGCAGGATGGCCGTGACGTGCACATGGTCATCCAGCCGGACCATGAGTGCGAGGTCAATTCGGGCCTGGGCTCCATCCGTGGCGCGCGCCAGGGCGAGCTCAGCTATTCGGAGACCACCGGCACCCAGATGCAGCGGCTGACCAATCCGCTGGTCTGGCGCTATTCCGGCATGCACCCGACCTCATGGGACGACGCCATCGACCTGGTTGCTGAGGTGACCCGCCGGGTCATTGCCGAACAGGGCGAGGACGGGCTGTTCGTCTCCGCCTTCGACCATGGCGGGGCCGGCGGCGGCTACGAGAACACCTGGGCGACCGGCAAGCTCTATTTCGAGAGCATGAAGGTGCGCAACATCCGCATCCACAACCGGCCGGCCTACAATTCGGAGGTCCACGGCAGCCGCGACATGGGTGTGGGCGAACTCAACAACTGCTACCAGGATGCGGAACTGGCCGACACCATCTTCGCCGTCGGCACCAATGCCCTGGAGACTCAGACCAACTATTTCCTCAACCACTGGATTCCGAACCTGCGCGGCACCTCTCTGGGTCTGAAGGGCGAGGAACTGCCTGACGAGCCGCACGCGGCGGGCCGGATCGTGATCGTCGATCCACGGCGGACGGTAACCGTCAATGCCTGCGAGACGGCGGCGGGCGCGGACAACGTGCTGCACCTCGCCATCAACTCCGGCACCGACCTGGCGCTGTTCAACGCGCTGTTCACCTACATCGCCGACCAGGGCTGGACCGACAGCGACTTCATCGAGGCCTCGACCAGCAATTTCGATGCGGCGGTCGCCGACAACCGCACCACGTTGGAAGAGGCCGCGGAGATTACCGGGCTCACCGTCGACCAGATCCAGCAGGCGGCGCACTGGATCGCCGAGCCCAAGGAGGGCGGCGCCCGGCGGCGCACCATGTTCTGTTACGAGAAGGGCCTGATCTGGGGCAACGACAACTACCGCACCAACCAGGCGCTGGTGAACGTGGCGCTGGCGACCGGCAACATCGGCCGGCCCGGCGGCGGCTGCGTGCGCATGGGCGGTCACCAGGAAGGCTATGTCCGGCCGGCGGACGGCTTCATCGGCCGGCCGGCACCCTATGTCGACCAGCTACTGATCGACGGCCAGGGCGGCGTCCATCACATCTGGGCGTGCGATCACTTCAAGACCACGCTGAATGCGTCCGCCTTCAAGCGCGCCTATAAGCGCCGCACCGACATGGTGCGCGATGCCATGTCGTCGGTGCCCTATGGCGATCGCGAGGGCATGATCGAGGCGATCATGGGCGCGATCCGCGCGGGCGGCCTGTTCTCGGTCGACGTCGATATCGTGCCGACCAAAATTGGCGAGTACAGCCATGTCGTGCTGCCGGCGGCGACGTCGGGTGAGATGAACCTGACGTCGATGAACGGCGAGCGCAGGATGCGCCTGACCGAGCGGTACATGGACCCGCCAGGGCAGGCGTTGCCCGACTGCCTGATAGCAGCCAGGTTGGCGCAGGCGTTGGAGCGCGCGTTCGCGGCCGCTGGCGACAGCGAGACCGCGGCCAAGTTCCAGGGCTATGACTGGGCGACCGAGGAAGACGCCTTCATGGACGGCTATCACGCCAATGCGGGCGGCGGCGAGTTCGTCACCTACGACCGGTTGCGTGCGATGGGGACCAACGGGTTCCAGGAGCCAGCGACGGGCCTGGACGGCGACACCATCGTCGGCACCAAGCGCCTCTATGCCGATGGGGTCTTCGGTGGCGAAGACGGCAGGGCGGTTTTCGCGTCCACTCAGTGGCGTGGCCTGCAGGCTCCCGGCAAGGCCGAGGAGCAGGCAGCATACCGCTTCCTGATCAACAACGGGCGCGCCAACCACGTCTGGCAGTCGGCCTATCTGGACCAGCAGAACGACTTCGTGATGGACCGCTGGCCGCTGCCGTTCATCGAGATGAACCCCGATGACATGGCAGAACTGGGCATTGGCGAGGGCGACCTGGTCGAGATCTACAATGCCAACGGCGCCACCCAGGCCATGGCCTACCCGACGCCGACCGCCAAGCCGAATGAGACCTTCATGCTGTTCGCCTACCCGACCGGCGTGATGGGGAACGTGATCTCCGAAGGGGTCAACGAGTTGATTATCCCCAACTACAAGCAGACCTGGGGTGACATCCGCAAGATCGCCAACGCGCCGGAGGTCACCCGGCACCTGACATTCAAGTCGAAAGAGTATCAGGTCTAGTTCCCGCGCTGCCGTGGGTGGGGACAGGTGAGTCCCCACTCACCGGCATCTCGTGTGGCCCGCCGGAGTCCCGCCCGATGAACGCGATCCAACGGCACATGCCATCGCCGATCCTGGCGGCCATCCATGGCCGGCGATCGGTGTCGCCGCGGCGGCTCCGTCCACCGGGGCCGTCATTGGCGGTGCTCCGCGATATCGCGGCTGCTGGACTGGCGGCGCCGGATCATGGCCTGCTCAGGCCCTGGCGCCTGCTGAACCTGGATCGCGAGGCCCTCGCGCATGCCTTTGCGGCGGCATTGACCGCGCGCCGGGCAGACGCCTCTGACGAAGAACTCGCGCGCGAGCGCGGCAAGGCGCTGAACGCGCCAGTGCAACTGGCCCTGGTCGCCCGGGTCGATGCATGCCATGCGGACATTCCAGTCCATGAGCAGTGGATTGCGGTCGGTACCGCGCTGCAGAACATGCTGCTCGCCATCGAAGCGCATGGCTTCGGCGCGAAGATCGTCTCCGGCTATCGCTGCGAAGACCCGGTGATCCGGGATTGGCTCGGCATCGCGGACGTGGAGCGACTGGCCGGCTTCATCTCCGTCGGCACAGTCGCCGACCCGCCGCGCCCCAGGACGATGACAAATCCGGAAAGCGTGCTGGCCATATGGCCCGCCCGCCGTCGCAACTGTCCCTGCCCATAACAAATATTTCGCCGAACCTTCACGAAAGCGACCCGCCGCGCGGCTAATCACGCCTGAAGCGCCGTTTCACCCGTCGGTCCTTGCACCGGACGTGGCCTCGGTCGTGCCTACCACTCTTGCGGGTCGGAGCCTTGTCCGCGCTGAAGGTCATCGCCGTTACCAAGATTTTCGACGACGGGTTCGAGGCGCTGTCGGACGTGTCGTTGACCGTGGCGCCCGGCGAGTTCGTGACCCTGCTTGGGCCGCCGGGGTGCGGCAAGACCATCCTGCTGAAGACCATCGCCGGTTTCCACGCCCCGACCAGGGGCAGGATCGAAATCGGCGATATGGACGTGACAACCGCCCCGCACGAGCGGCGCGATACCGCGATGTGCTTCCAGTCCTATGCGCTGTTTCCGCATCTGATTGTGGCGGACAACATCTCCGCCAGACCCTGATCGCGCCGGCCGCTCGATCCGGCGAAGCTCGCGATCATCCACCGACATTCGAGGTGTCTGCGCCACTTGGACTGCGATCTGTTTGATCGTGCGGGTCGCTGGTCGCGATAGCTTGCTGTCGGCCGCCGAGCAGGCTGCTGAGAAACGCCGCAAGGTCAGCGTTGCGGGCCTGATTGTCGGAGCGGCAGGCGTGCCCAGGGACCAATGGGCGACCGCGATGCCGGATGCATCGGCGAGCCGGCACAACGCACCGGAATAGCGGTCGTGCCGCAACCCGTTTGGTCCCTATGGCGCGCAGGCAATCATGGCGATCGGGCCGCCGCCGGCCGGCCCCTGGTGCTCCGCGCCGCCGGATACGAACAGGTCGGTGCGGCCGATGAAACCGGCCAGGGCGCCCCCAACCAGCGCGCGGGCATGGCGGGTGGAGGAAATGTCGCTGTCGTCGAGCATGGTGTGCCGGCGGCCGCGAATACGGCCATCGGGCGCGGCCTCGGCCTTGGCCAGCACCGCCTGGAGATGGTCCGAGCCGGGGTGCAGGGCCAGGGTCTGCAACACCCGGCCGGCGGCGGCGGTGTCGATAGCGTCCGCCATCACGTCGTGGGCGATGCGCAGCGGCCCGGTCCAGCCCGCGCTGTTGCCCATCAGCACGATTTCGCAGTCGTCGAGTTCGACTCCCGCCGAGCAGCTTGCCCGGCTCGACCAGAACGCCGTGTCGGTGCCGATCATGCCATCGGTGACCGCGCTTTCCGGAATTTCGCCCAACGCCACGGCCACGCCGAGCGCCGATGCGCCGCGCGACAGCCCCATCGATTTCAGAGTGTCGGCGGTGGCCGCGGTCTTGCTGCGCACCGCCGCATCGGCAACCTTGGCGGCGGTCAGCAGCGGGCATTTGACCTGGACGTAGTGCACGTCGCCGGCGTCGGCGATGCCGGCATCCGCCATCGCCGCGCGAACGGCTTCGGCCACCGCATCGACCTGCGCCCGGCGGCCGATTTCCTCAGGCCGGAGCTCTTGCGAGCGGGCGACGGTCACGGCCAGCGCGCCGCCGTTCGGTGCGAACGTCCGACCGGCATCGTATGCACAGAACACCAACCAGTGCGGCGACAACCCGCCCTCGGTGCCGCCGGACATGACCATGGCGACACGGTCCACGTCCGGCGCGCGAATGTATCGTGCGAGCATGGCCTTCAGGTTCTGCACCGCGTAGCCGCGGGTGAAATCGTTGACGCACCCATTGCCCTCGGTCTTGCCGAGGATGGCGACGATGGCCGCGGGGTCGATGTCGCCCACGGCAACGGCGGCCTCGATTGCCGAGGTGTCGTCCGGCCCGGCTGCGGGCAGGCACACCACGTCGGCGCGCCTCATGCTTCCGCCTCTTCAAACCGCACCGGCCGGCCCCAGATCACCAGCACAACGCAGCCTTCTTCGCTGGTCACGTCGTGGCTGCTGCCCGGCGTGTTGACGACAACGTCGCCGGTCTGGTGCAGGCCGTTGGCATCGCGCTGCGACCCTTCCAGCACGATCACGTGCTCGTAGCCGGGATGCAGGTGGCGCGGCACCTGTGCGCCGGGGGCGTAGCGCAGCAGCGCCGCCGCCGGCCCGTCGTCGCCCTCCGCATAGAGACGATGGATCTCGACACCGTCGCGGAACGGCGCGAACTCCAGCGCGCGCCAGCCGCCATTGATCAAGCCGCTATAAGAAAAAGGTTCAGGCATCTAGAGCCGCGATCAGCGTGTCGGTATCGGTGGTCCACCCGACGATGGCGCCCTGGGCGCGGATCATCTCAATCGCCGCCGCCTTGAAGGCCGGGAAGTAGCTCTCGGTCCCGTCCTCCAGCAACAGGCACTCATAGCCACGGTCGTTGGCTTCGCGCATGGTGGTCTGCACGCACACCTCCGTGGTGACGCCGGTGAAAACGAGTTGGCGGATGCCGCGCGCTTCCAGCGCCGCCGTCAAGTCGGTGGCGTAGAACGCGCCCTTGCCGGGCTTGTCGATAACGATCTCGCCGTCGGCCGGCAGCAGGTCGGGCACGATCTCCGCCCCCGGTTCGCCGGCAATCAGCACGCGGCCCATCGGTCCCGGATCGCCGATGCGCAGGCTCGGGCTGCCGCGCTCGCGCTTGGCCGGCGGGCAGTCGGAAAGGTCGGGACGGTGGCACTCGCGGGTGTGGACGATGGGCAGGCCATGTGCCCGGAACGCCTCGATCGCCCGCTTCACTGCCGGCACGATGGCGGCAAGCAGGCTGACGTCGTTGCCCAAGCTGGCGCCAAAGCCGCCAGACTCGATGAAGTCGCGCTGCATGTCGATGACGATCAGCGCCACGCGCGCGGGGTCCAGGTCGAAGTCGAAAGGCTGGGCGGAAACGGCGGTCATAAGGTTCTCTGGCCTGTCTTTCGCTTTGGCACAGGCCCGCATGCCCAGCCGGCCGCCCAACGACAGTATGATTGATGGGTGGTCGGGTGGGGGAGCGGGCCGGTGCCGACTTCAGCGAAAGCTGACATGATCTAATGATGCCCGGCCATGTGGGTGCCGATGGTCTGCACGTCGGCGGTCTCGATCGGCGTCTCGTAGACGATCTTGCCTTCCGACATCACCAGGATGCGGTCGGACAGCTCGAACAACTCGTCCAGATCCTCGCTGATCAGCAGCACGCCGACGCCTCGGTTGCGTGCGGCCATGATCTGGCCGCGGATCTCGGCAACCGCCGCGAAATCCAGCCCGAAGCACGGGTTGGCGGCGATCAGCAGATGCACCTCGCCGGAAAGCTCGCGCGCCAGCACCGTGCGCTGCACGTTGCCGCCGGAAAGGGTTGCGATCTCCGACTCCTTCGACGCCGTCTTGATCTGGTAGCGTCCGATCAGTTCGGCGGCGCGGCGGCCGATCCGCCCCCGGTTCAGCCACATCGCGGGCCGGGCCGCGCCATTGGCCTTGCCGTTTGTCTTACCGGTGCGGTCGAATTCGCGGAACGAAAGGTTGTCGGCCACCGACATGCGCGGCACGCAGGCATTGCGCAGCGGCTCCTCGGGCAGGCAGCGCACCTTCAGCGCCTGGGCCTGGCGCCGGGTGGCGCCATAGTCCGCGTCCTCCACCCGCATCGCACCGCCGGTCGGCGGGCGCTGGCCGCCGATCACCTCGACCAGTTCCTTCTGGCCGTTGCCGGAGACACCGGCGATACCGACGACCTCGCCGGCATGGACCTTCAGGTCGGCGATATCGATGCCCTTGTGGCCGGAGGCATCCTCTGCCGTCAGCCCGCTCAGCGTCAGCATGGTGCGCGCGGCGGGCGTGCCCTCGCGCGCGGCACTCTCCGGCAGGGTGGCGCTGCCGATCATCATCGCGGCCAGATCCTCGCGGGTCAGGTCGGCGACCGCGCCGGTGCCGGCGAGCTTGCCGCGCCGCAGCACCGTCACCGCGTCGGCATAGCCCATCACCTCGCGGAACTTGTGGGTGATCATCAGGATCGACAGCACGCCGTCGCGGGTCAGCCCGCGCAGCAGGCCCAGCATCTCGTCGGCCTCGCCCGGCGTCAGCACCGACGTGGGCTCGTCCAGGATCAGGAACCGGCGCTCCAGATAGAGCTGCTTCAGGATCTCGGTCTTCTGACGCTCACCGGCCGCGAGATCGGCCACCGCCTTGCGCAGCGGCACCTTGAACGGCATCCGCGCCAGAAACGCCTCCAGCGCCTCGAACTCGCGCTTCCAGTCGATCACCGTCGGCACGTCGGCACGGGCCATCACCAGGTTCTCGGCAACGGTCATCGACGGCACCAGCGTGAAGTGCTGATAGACCATGCCCAGCCCGTGGCTGTGGGCGTCGCGGGGGTTGGCGATCTCGCGCTCGCGCCCGTCGATGACGATATTGCCGTCGTCGGCGTGGTAGTAGCCCATCACGCACTTGACCAGCGTCGACTTGCCGGCGCCGTTCTCGCCCAACAGCGCGTGCATCTCGCCGGGTGCGACCTGCATCGACACCGCATCCAGCGCGGTGAACGGGCCGAACCGCTTGGTGACCGAGATCGTCTCGATGCCGATGGCGCCGGTGCCAGAGGCTGTTGTGGCGGCGGTGCTCACGGCAGGCCGGCCACGAAGTCGTCGGCGTTCGAGACACTGCCGAATACGCCGCCCTGCATCTTGATCATCTGGATCGCGGCGAGGTGGTTGTTGCGGTCGGTGGCACCGCAACAGTCCTCCAGCAGCACGCACTCATAACCCCGGTCGTTGGCCTCGCGCATGGTGGTGTGCACGCACACGTCGGTAGTGATGCCGGTCAGCACGATATTCTCGATGCCGCGCTGGCGCAGCATCATGTCGAAATCGGTGGCGCAGAACGTGCCCTTGCCGGGCTTGTCGATGACCGGCTCGCCGTCAAGCGGCGCCAGTTCCGGGATGATGTCCCAGCCAGGCTCGCCGCGCACCAGGATGCGCCCGCACGGGCCGGGGTCGCCGATGCCGGCATTGATGCGTTGGGAGCGCCAGCGCTTGTTGGCGGGCAGGTCGGCGAGGTCGGGCCGGTGCCCCTCACGCGTGTGGAAGATGTGGTAACCCTTGGATCGCATCGCGCCGAGCACCTTCCTGATCGGCTCGATCGGCGCGCGGGTCAGCGACAGGTCGTAGCCCATCGAATCCACATAGCCGCCCGCGCCGCAGAAGTCGGTCTGCATGTCGATCACCACCAGCGCGGTGTTTTCCGGCCTCAGGTCGCCGTTGTAGGGCCAGGGATAGGGGTCGGCGGAAATGTAGGTCTCCGGCACCGGTGCGCCTCCGTTCACTCGCTCATCGCTTGCTTGTAGGTGCGGTTCGGCACCGCAAAACCGCAGGACGTCCCGTCGGTCACCTTGACCTCGTCCTCCCACGGCAGCCGGTACTGGCCCGCCGCAAGGTCGTGCATGTAGGTGTAGGGACAGTCCTGCGCGCCGCCGAGCACGGCGGTGAATCCGCGGTGGCCGAACTGGTAGATATTGTTCTCCACCGCCCATTCGCGCCGCGCCTCGCGGATCAGGTCGGGCCTGAGCTCGGCGGTGACGATCTCGTCGGCGAGCCCGTTGCCCTCGACCATGATTGTGCCGTCGAAATTGCACACCATCGCCTCGCCCATGGAGTTGAACGTGCCGTCGCTGCCGCACATGCACACGCTGGCGGTGGCCATCAGGTTGCAGAAGGCGTTGGACTGGTTGGTCACTTGCCAGGCATGGCGGATCGGCGCGGTGTAGCCGGCGGTGCGGATCATGATCTCCGCACCCTTGTACGCGCACTCCCGCGCCATCTCCGGGAACATGCCGTCGTGGCAGATGATCAGCCCGATACGACTGCCGTTCGGCCCGTCGCAGACCGATATGCCCAGGTCGCCGGGCTCCCACGGCTCGACGGGCACCCAGGGGTGGAGCTTGCGGTAGTAGAGCCGGATCTCGCCGGTATCGTCGATGATCAGGCCGGAGTTGTAGGGGTTGCCGTCGGGATTCGCCTCCATGATCGAGAAGCAGCCCCAGATCGCGTTATCGACGCAGGCCTTCTTGAACGCGGCGACCTCCGGCCCGTCCAGGCTGCACATGATCGCCGGGTCGGTGGCCATGGAGAGCCCGTGCAGCGCGTATTCGGGGAACACGACCAGGTCCATGGTCGGCATGCCGCGCCGTGCCTTGGCGACCATGGCGACGATCTTGTCGGCTTGCGCCGCGAGCTGATCGGGCGTGTCCACCACCGGAAGCTGGAGCTGGACCAGCCCTACCACCACGCCGCCCGGTGACTTGTTCAGCCCGCCCAGTCCGCTCATTCGGCCATCTCCCTCATTTGGTGCCGGTCACTTGGTAATCGACAATTCGCCGGGTGCGCCGGCCAGATTGCGGCGCGGCGACACGGTCAGGATCATGATCGCCAGCGTCAGCACGTAGGGCGCTGCGTTGAACAGGTAGTACCCTTCGGACACGCCGACCGACTGCAGGGCCGGGCCCAGCGCGCCGGCGCCGCCGAACAGCAGTGCCGCCAGGAAACAGAGCTTCGGGTCCCAGCGCGCGAAGATCACCAGTGCCACCGCCATCAGGCCCTGGCCCGACGACAGGCCCTCGTTCCAGCTGCCGGGGTAGTAGAGCGACAGGAACGCCCCGCCGATGCCGGCCAGGAAGCCGCCGGCCATGGTGGCGAGGAAGCGCACCATGTCGACCGAATAGCCCATGGCGCGCGCCGCATCCGCGCTGTCGCCCGTCATCCGCACGATGAGCCCGACGCGCGTGTTGCGGAACATCCAGGCCATCACGAAGGCGACCGCGATGCCGATGACGAACAGCACGTTGATGTCGAGGGCCGAACGCACCTGCGGGATGTCCGACCACCAGCCGAGCGGGATCGCCGGCAGGATCGGCGCGGTCGGCTGGATGTAGGGCTTGCCGAAGAAGAACGCCAAACCGGTGCCGAGCAGCATCAAGGCGATGCCGATGGCGATGTCGTTGACCTTGGGGAACTTGCAGATATAGCCGTGCAGCGCGCCGAACATCGAGCCGACGATGCCGGCGAACAGGGTGCCCAGCCAGGGCGAGCCGGTCTCGTAGGAGATGGCGTAGGCCGACATCGCGCCCAGCACCAGGGTGCCTTCCAGCCCCAGATTGATGCGCCCGCTCTTCTCGGTCAGGCACTCGCCCAGGCTGACGAACAGGAATGGGGTCGACACCCGGATCGCGCCGGCCAGCACCGCCAGCGGCACCCCCCACCATCCGATATCGACGGCTACGGCGGTTTCCATGGCTCAGCGCTCGTCCAGGCGTTTCGGTTGGAAGATGCGGAACCGGCCGTACAGCGTCTCGCCGACCAGGATGACGACGAAGATCACGCCCTGCAGCACCAGCACGGTGGCGTCCGGCAGGTCCATGCGGCGCTGGATCAGGCCGCCCGACGCGGTGATGCCGCCGAACAGGATCGCGACCGGGATGATCGCGAGCGGGTTGTGGCGGGCCAGGAACGCGACCAGGATGCCGGTATAGCCGTAGCCGGCGATCAGCGAGGCGTTGGCGCGGCCGTGCACGGCGGCGACCTCGATCATGCCGGCAAGCCCGGCGCAGGCGCCGGCGATGACGCAGAAGCCGATGACCAGCCATCCGACCGGCAGGCCTTGCAACAATGCGGCGCGCACGTTGCCGCCGGCCATGCGCGCGGCGAAGCCGATTGTGGTGCGGCTGATCAACACCCAAAGCAGCACGCAGGCGATCGCGCCGATGACCAGCCCCCAATGCACGTCCATGCCGGGGATCTGGCCCATCATGTTGGCCTCGCCGATGTGGTCGGTGGACGGCTTGTTCAGGCTCTCCGGATCGCGCAGCGGCCCTTCGACGAAATGGTTCATCAGCGCAATGGCGATGTAGGCGAGCAGCAGGCTGGCAATGGTCTCGTTGACGCCGCGCTTGTGGCGCAGCACGCCGACGAGGCCGATCCACAGGCCGCCCAGGACCATCGCCGCCACCGCCATGCCGATCTGGACGATCACAGGGTCGGCGCCCTGCAGCGGGATCGCGATGGCGGCGGCGGCGAGGCCCCCTAGCACCAATGCCCCTTCGCCGCCGATAACGACCATGCCAAGCTGCGCCGGCACCGCCACGCACAGCGCCGTCAGCAGGAACGGCGCGGCGCGCTGCAACGTGTTCTGCCACGAGAACCAGGTGCCGAAGCCGCCCTGGAACATCAGCTCGTAGAACTCGATCGGCGAATGGCCCAGGGCGGCCAGGAAGATGGCGAAGATGATGGCGGACACGACGAGGGCAAGCGCCGGCACCGCCACCGCCTCGGCCGCCTTCTTCAGGCGGACCGTGCGGTCGGACGGTGCCGTGCCCGGCGTGGCAGCGCCGGTCACCTGCGTGAACGTCGCGTCGGCCATCTTCGGGACCCGATCCGCCGGGCGCCGCGTCAGCTCGTCGAGCCGACGACGCCCTCGACCAGGTAGTCCATGCTCTCAAGCTCGATGGCGGTCTCCTCGAACGCGGTACCGTCCGCCACCACCATGTTGCCCTCGTTGTCGCTGAGCGGGCCCTTGATGACCGAGAATCCGCCAGCCATGATCTCTTCTTTCACCGCGTCGGCATGGGCCGCCGCCTCGGGCGTCACCGCGGGTCCGTAGGGGCTGGTCTTGATGAAGCCCTCGGCCAGGCCGCCGCGCACGAAGTTCGGCAACGCCTCGCCCGCCATCATGGTCTCGACGAACATCTTGTAGACTTCGGCCCAATTCCATTCGGCGCCGGTCAGGTAGCCGTTGGGCGCCAGCGGTGCCTGATTGGCGTGGTAGCCGCAGGTGTAGATGCCGCGGCGCTCGGACGTCTCGATCACCACCTTCGGACCGTCGACGTGGCAGGTCACCACATCCGCGCCTTGGTCGATCAGCGCGTTGGTTGCCTCCGCCTCCTTGACCGGCATCGACCACTCACCGGTGAAGATCACCTGGGTGGTGATCGACGGGTCGACGCTGCGCGCGCCAAGCGTGAAGCTGTTCACGTTCAGCAGCACCTGCGGGATCGGCTTGGCGGCGACGAAGCCCAGCTTCTTGGTCTGCGACATGTGGCCGGCGACAATGCCGTTCAGGTACTGGCCCATGCCGATATAGCCGAAGTACGAGCCGGCGTTGGCGGGGTGGGCGTCGGCGTTCCACAGCCCGCCGCAGTGGCGGAACTGCAAGTCCGGATAGGACTCGCACATCTTCAGCATGTGCGGGTCGAAATAGCCGAACGACGTTGGGAACAGGAGCGTCGCGCCGTCGAAATTGATCATGCTCTCCATCGACTTCTCGACGTCGATGGTCTCGGCCACGTTC
This sequence comes from Alphaproteobacteria bacterium, assembly GCA_965227515.1. Classification (GTDB taxonomy): domain Bacteria; phylum Pseudomonadota; class Alphaproteobacteria; order CALKHQ01; family CALKHQ01; genus CBDDFZ01. The sequence goes on along the minus strand of CBDDFZ010000002.1, from coordinate 1,136,438 downwards.
TCTTCCTCGACCAGGGTCAGGCCCTCGATATCCTTGATCGCGGCCGCCCCCTCGGCGTGGGCCTGGTTGTAGCCATAGTCGTCCTTCGGCCCGACATAGATAAAGCCGACGGTCAGGTCGTCCGCGTAGGCGCGGCGCATCGGCAAGGCCGAGCCAAGAACGCCGGCGCCTGCCGCCGCGCCGGCACCGCGCAGCACGCTGCGGCGGCTGAGGCCATGTCGGGTCGATCCTGTTGCTTTCATCATCCCCTCCGTAGTCGCTGTCCGAGCGCGGCTTGTCGCGCCATCGGCCGGCCATGAGCGCGCCATGCGCCCGCAGTCCGATCCACTTCTGACAACTGCTCAGCAATCGACGTGCCAACTCGAAGCGGGCGACTTTTTCTGGATTGTATGCAATCTGTGGACGGCCAAAATTGACCAATCTTCGGGCATCGCACAAAATACGGGCATTCTTGCGCCCTACAGGGCTTTCCAAGGCACGTGTGGAGATCGAGGTTCGGCGCGAGATCGCGGCGTGGTATTCAAATTGCATACAATCTATCGCCACGTGGGCAGATTGACGGGTCAGCAGTGCTGGGCGGGCCGCCACGCGTGGAGGAGGGAACAACGAAGGGGATGACCGTGAGCGAAGCACCGATGAGCCTGGACCTGGCCACGCTCAAGCGCAGCTATCTGACCGGCGCGGCATCCCCCGGCACCGTGGCGGCAGACATCCTCTCGCGCATCGCGGCAGCCGGCGACGACGCGGTCTGGATCTCACGTGCGGACGACCAGGCGCTCATGGACCGGGCCGCGGCGCTCGACGCACTCGGCCCGGCGGAGCGCGCGGCGCTGCCGCTCTATGGCGTGCCCTTCGCGGTGAAGGACAATATCGACGTGGCGGGCATGACGACCACGGCGGCGTGCCCCGACTTCGCCTATGTCGCCGAGGCGACGGCGCCCGCCGTTGCCCATCTCATCGCGGCCGGCGCCATGCTGGTCGGCAAGACCAACCTCGACCAGTTCGCGACCGGCCTGGTCGGCACCCGAACGCCATATGGCGTCGCCCGCAACGCGTTCGATGCGGACTATCTGCCCGGTGGGTCGAGCTCCGGATCGGCGGTGGCGGTGTCCTCCGGCCTGGTCAGCTTCGCCTTTGGCACCGACACCGCGGGCTCCGGCCGGGTGCCCGCCGGCTTCAACAACATCGTGGGGCTGAAGCCCAGCCGCGGCCTGATCTCGTGCTCCGGCGTTGTGCCGGCCTGCCGCACGCTGGACTGCGTCTCCATCTTCGCGCTGACGGCGGAGGATGCGTCTCGCGTGCTCTCCGTCGCGGCCCAGTACGATGCCGCCGATGCCTATTCGCGCGTCAGGCAGGACGTGGGGGATCTTGTCTGGTCGGGTCTGCAGATCGGCGTTCCGAAACCGCAGGACCTGTTCTTCGATGGCGATGCCGAGACCGAGGCCCTGTTTGCGGATGCGGCGGCGCGGGCCAGGTCGCTCGGAGCAACCGTCACCGAGATAGACTTCGCGCCGTTCGCCGAGGTGGCGGCCCTGCTGTATCAGGGGCCGTGGGTCGCCGAACGGCTGGCGGCGGTGGAGGACTTCATTGCCGGCCATGCCGACAGCCTGTGGCCGGTGACCCGCCAGATCATCGGTGGCGCCGCCGACATTTCCGCCGTCCACGCTTTCAAGAGCATGTATCGGCTCGAGGACCTGCGGCGGGTCTGTGCGAATGTCTGGCACGACATCGACGTCATGCTCGTGCCAACGTCGCCGACCATCTACACCGTCGCCGAAGAGGCTGCGGAGCCGGTGCTGCTCAACAGCCGGCTGGGTACCTATACCAATTTCGTCAACCTGCTGGACCTCAGCGCCATCGCGCTGCCCAACGGTTTCCTGCCGAACGGATTGCCGGCGGGCGTCACGTTCATTGCGCCGGCTTTCCACGATGCGGCGCTGGCGCGATTGGGCGGCGGCTGGCAGCGCGCCACGGGACTGCCCTTGGGGGCGACAGGCCAGCAACTGCCGTCACCGTCGCAAACCGCGAGCACTGACGGCGTGCTGCTGGCCGTGGTCGGCGCCCACCTGAGCGGCGAGCCGCTGGCCGGCGAACTGGCGGCATTGGGGGCGACGTTGCAGGCATCGACCACCACGGCGGATGCCTATCGCCTGTTTGCGCTCAACGGCACGACACCGCCGAAACCGGGGCTGATGCGGGTGGGGCCCGGCCAGGGGCGCGCGATCGACGTGGAGGTCTATGCCCTGTCGTCGGAGGCGTTCGGCCGCTTCGCCGCCGCCGTGCCGGCGCCGCTGGGCATCGGCAGCGTGGAGCTGGCCGACGGCCGTGCGGTCAAGGGCTTCATCTGTGAGCCGCTGGCCCTGGATGGCGCGCGCGACATCACCGCGTTCGGCGGCTGGCGCGCCTATCAGGCCTCCTTGGCGACAACGAGGTCCTGAAGCGACTGGCTGCCAAGCTCCAACTGGTATGCGACGTAGGTCTGGGCAATCAGCCTGATGTGCTGGCGCATGGCTTCCTCCGCCGCCGTGCCGCTGCGGTTGCGCAGCGCCGTCATCACCGCGTCGTGCTCGTCGGCGGAATGGGTGGGGCGGCCCGAGCGCCGGAACTGCGCACGGGTGAACGGCGCCAGCCGCCGCCGAAGGGAATGCACCTGCTCGGCGAGAAACGCATTGTGGGCGCCGGCATAGATCGCCTCGTGGAACGCCTTGTTGGTGTCGTAGATGCGGTCGATCTGGTTGGCCTGCATGGCGGCGCGGCAGGCGGCATGGTGGCTTTCCAGCGCTTCGCGCTCGCTGGTTCCCATCTTGATCGCGGCCAGGCGCGCGCACGCGGCCTCGTTCTCCGCCAGCGCCTCGAACAGCTCGGCCACCCGTTCCGGCGGATGATCGCTGACCACCGCGCCGCGGTGCGGCCGCAGGTCGATCATGTCCATGGCCGCCAGTTGCTTGAGCGCCTCGCGAACCGGCGTGCGGGAGACCTCGAAGGCCTCCGCCAGCTCCATCTCGTCCAGGCGGTGGCCCGGGGGGTAGCGCCCGGCGATGATGGCGTCCATCAGCGCATCGCGCAGCGTCTCGGCCCGGGTGCGCTTCTGCTGGCCGTTCCCGGTCTTGTCGCGTGAAACTCTGATGTCGCTCATGCGCTCAATGCTATTGCAGCTTGCCTGGACCGTCGATCTTCATTGCACCGCTCCCATGCACGGGCCGCGCCATCCAGGTGCCGCTCCGGGCCGGCGACCATGGCGCGGTTATTGCTTCGACCGGCGCGACATTTCGGTTCGGTCGATAGGTAGCAATGGGCTCAGCCTCTCACCTGCGGGTTCTGATCATAGATGACGAGCCGATCCGCGCCTCGATCATCGAGGAGGGCCTGCGCGAGGGCGCCGACTGCACGATCGAGCGCATTTCCGATATGCGCAACCTGGAGGCGCGGGTCAGCGCCATCGATCCCGACGTCATCCTGATCGCGATCGAGAATCCCAGCCGCGACGCACTGGAACAGGTGCTGCGGGCGAGCCGGTCCGGCGACCGTCCGGTCGGGATGTTCGTCGACCACTCCGACCCCGACATGACCCGCGCCGCCATCGAGGCCGGCGTGTCGGCCTACGTCGTCAACGGCTTGCAGAAGGAACGAGTGCGCACCATCGCCGACATGGCGATCCACCGCTTCGATGCGTTCCGCCGGCTGCGGCGCGAGCTGGACGATGCGCGCACCCAGCTTGCCGAGCGCAAGCTGATCGAGCGCGCCAAGGGTTTGCTGATGAAGGCCCGCAACATCGGCGAGGAGGAGGCCTATGCCCTGTTGCGCCGCAATGCCATGAACCAGAACCAACGCCTTGTGGAAGTGGCGCAAAGCCTGGTCACGGCGGCCGACCTGTTAGGGGACCGGGTATGAGCGCGCGTGCCCAGCCGCCGGAGCGCAAGGTGGTGCGGGTGGGCTTCGTCCCGCTGGTCGACTGCGCCGTCGTCGCGGTCGCCGATGCGCTGGGGTTCGCGGCCGAGGAAGGCATCCGCCTGGAGCTGGTGCGCGAGATCTCGTGGGCGAACGTGCGCGACCGCATCTTCGTCGGCCATCTGGACGCGGCGCAGATGCTGGCCGGCATGCCGATCGCCGCAACGCTGGGCATCAACTACCTGCAGCAGCCGATGGTGGCGCCGATGATGCTGGGCGCGGGCGGTAACGCCATTACCGTCAGCAACGCCCTGTTCGCTGAGATGGGTGGGGGCGCGATCTCGCTGGATGCGCCTGAGACCGTCGGGCGGGCACTGGCGGCCGCCGTTCGCCGGCGGCGCGAAGCCGGTAGCGCCAAGCCAGTGCTCGCCATCGTCTACCCGTTCTCCAGCCACAATTACGAGCTGCGCTACTGGCTGGCGGCCTCCGGCATCGACCCGGATCGAGACGTCGAACTCATCGTGTTGCCGCCACCCTTGATGGGCGATGCCCTGGCCTCGGGCCGGGTCGACGGCTTCTGCGCCGGCGAGCCCTGGAACACGCTCGCGGTCAGCGCCGGCACCGGCCAGATCGTCGCCGCCACGGCCCAGATATGGCGCGGCAGCCCGGACAAGGCGCTCGGCATGCGCAAGGACTGGGCCGACGCCAACCCGCGCACACTGGCGGCCCTGGTGCGGGCCTGCCAGCGTGCCGCGATCTGGGCCGACAACCCGGCGAACCGGCGCACCCTGGCCGAACTGCTGGCCCGCGAATCCCTGGTCGGCGTACCTGCGGACATCATCGCCGACGTGCTGGAGGGCCGGGTCCGCACCGCCGGCGCCGAGCCGCGCCAGATCGGCGACTACATCGCCTTCGCGCGGGGTGCGGCGACCTTCCCGTGGCAGAGCCATGCGACCTGGCTGTTCACCCAGATGGTGCGGTGGGGCCAGGTGGGCTGGTCCGACGACCTGGCGGCAAGGGCGCGCGACGTGTTCCGCCCGGACCTGTGCCGAGATGCTTTGAGCGCCGCCGAGATCAACATGCCGGCCGACGACTGGAAGGTTGAGGGGGCCGCCAGTCAGGGCGCCCAAATCCCAGGCGTTCTCGGCTTGCTGAACATTGGTCCCGATGGCTTCTTCGACGGCACCGTCTTCGACCCGCGCGACGCACGCGCCTACCTGACGGAACTCGGTATCGACTGACGGGGCGCCCTTGCCGGAGAGCGTCTTATGCATGCGCGGCTGGCAGCCGCTGCCAGATTCTTGTGCAGCGCAACAAGATCATGCAACCGCGCCCACCCGACCTGGAGCCGAATTAATTCCCGCACTTCAATAGTTTGCCGGATTCGTCCGGTTTGGCACGGATGTTGCTGCACTGATTGCGTGGCTAAAGGCGGCCACACCCCAGACAATTAACGCGCCCAACGGCGGGCGCCGGCAACGCTGCCGACACGTGCGTACCCGAGATCGCTCGGGCATGTGCGCTTGTCGCAGCGTTTTTTTTCGTTCGTGCCCCGCGGGAGCGATGCGCCCGCGGTCTGTGCCGAGGAGGAGATAAGACGCGATGACTGCGTATGTGCCGATGCACCGTAATGCCCGCGCCGGTCGGGCCGGCGTGGCCGCCACTGCTCTGGCCGCCACTACTCTGGCCGCTGCCCTGCTGGCCACCCCCGCCAGTGCCGAGATGCTGGACCTGGAAGTCGACGAGCTGACCTTCGGCTTCATCAAGCTGACCGACATGGCGCCGCTCGCCGTCGCCCAGGAGCTCGGCTACTTCTGGGATGAGGGCCTCTACGTCACCCTGGAGCCGCAGGCGAACTGGAAGGTGCTGCTGGACCGGGTGATCACCGGCGAGCTGGACGGTGCCCACATGCTGGCCGGCCAGCCGCTGGCTGCCACCATCGGCTTCGGGACCGAGGCCCACATCGTCACCCCGTTCTCGATGGACCTGAACGGCAACGGCATCACCGTGTCGAACGAGGTGTGGGAACTGATGCGCCCGCACATCCCGTCACAGGACGACGGTCGGCCGGTGCATCCGATCTCGGCCGCCGCCCTGCGCCCGGTGCTCGACGAGTTCGCCGCCCAGGGCCGCCCGTTCAACATGGGCATGGTGTTCCCGGTCTCGACCCACAATTACGAGCTGCGCTATTGGCTCGCCGCCGGCGGCATCCACCCCGGCTACTACTCGGAAGACGATGTGTCGGGCCAGATCCTGGCCGAGGCGCTGTTGTCGGTGACGCCACCGCCGCAAATGCCGGCGACCATGGAGGCCGGCACCATCTCCGGCTACTGCGTCGGCGAGCCATGGAACCAGCAAGCGGTGTTCATGGGCATCGGCGTGCCGGTCATCACCGACTACGAGCTATGGCAGAACAACCCGGAGAAGGTCTTCGGGCTGCGCGCCGACTTCGTGGAGGAGAACCCGAACACCACGCTGGCGATCGTGAAGGCGCTGATCCGCGCCGCCATCTGGCTGGACGAGAACGACAACGCCAACCGGATGGAAGCGGTCGAGATCCTGGCCCGGCCCGAATATGTCGGCGCCGACGCCCCGGTGATCGCCAACTCCATGACCGGCACCTTCGAGTACGAGAAGGGCGATATCCGCGAAGTGCCTGATTTCAATACCTTCTTCCGCTACTACGCGACCTATCCCTACTACTCCGACGCGATCTGGTACCTGACCCAGATGCGCCGCTGGGGCCAGATCACCGAGTACAAGGACGACCAGTGGTTCTTCGACGTCGCGGCGAAGGTCTACCTGCCGGACGTGTACCTGGAGGCGGCCCGCCTGCTGGTCGAGGAAGGGCTGGCCGACGAAGCCGACTTCCCCTGGGACACCGACGGCTTCCGCGAGCCCACCGACGCCTTCATCGACGGCCTCGCCTACGACGGCCGCCAGCCCAACGCATACCTGGACTCGCTGGAGATCGGCCTGCGCGGCACCGAGCAGATCGACGGCGTCGACGTGGTGCCTGGCGGCTGACCCCGGCGGCTCTCATCGACATCGAACGGCCGGGCGGAGCCCAGCTTCGCCCGGCGCGATCCGCCCGCCTTTGGCCCGCGACGGAGCTAGAAATCCATGACCACTGTTGACGACACGCTGCAGACCACGGCCGACACCAGGCGTGAGGAGCGGCGGCAGAAGATCGGCCGCATGGCCAACAAGGCATCCGGCACCTTGGGCCTGTTCGGCCTCGGCTTCATCGCACCGCTGGTGCGCATGGCCGCCGGCGAGAACCCGCGCCAGCAACTGCGCGAGATCTGGCACGGCCTCGGCGTGCCGCTGCTGGGCATCGGTGCTTTCCTGGCCCTGTGGGCGATCTTCGCGCCGCAGGTCGAAACCTCTCTCGGCACCATCCCCGGCCCCGCCGAGGTGGCCGAGCAGGCCGGCGTGCTGTGGGACGACCACCTGGCCGAGCGCCAGAAGGCGGAAGACTTCTATGTCGAGCAGGAACGGCGCAACGCCGAGCTGATCGCGGAAGGGCGCGAGGACCGGGTGCGCTGGCGCGACTACACCGGCCGTCCGACCTATCTGGACCAGATCGTCACCTCTCTGAAGACCGTGGCGCTGGGCTTCATACTCGCCACCCTGCTGGCCGTGCCGCTGGGCGTATTCTGCGGCCTGTCGCGCACGGTCAACGGCGCTTTGAACCCGGTCATCCAGGTGTTCAAGCCGGTGTCGCCGCTGGCCTGGCTGCCCATCGTCACCATGGTGGTCTCCGCGGTCTACGTCGACGCGTCGGATGCGTTCCCGAAGAGCCTGGTGACCTCGGCCATCACCGTCACCCTGTGCTCGTTGTGGCTGACCCTGATCAACACAGCGCTCGGCGTGGCGTCCATCGACAAGGATTTGATGAACGTCGGACGGGTGCTGCAGCTCCCGACCTGGAAGACCATCACCAAGCTGGTGCTGCCGTCGGCCCTGCCGCTGATCTTCACCGGGCTCCGGCTGTCGCTCGGCGTCGGCTGGATGGTGCTGATCGCGGCCGAGATGCTGGCGCAGAACCCGGGCTTGGGCAAGTTCGTCTGGGACGAGTTCCAGAACGGCAGTTCCTCGTCGCTCGCCAAGATCATGGTCGCGGTGCTGACCATCGGCCTGATCGGCTTCCTGCTCGACCGGCTGATGTACGCGCTCCAGTCCGCCCTCACCTACTCCGCCACCCGCTGAGACCGGAGCACGACCCATGTCCTTCGTGGAACAGAATCCAATCTTGGAACTCAAGAACGTGTGCGTCACCTACGGCACCGGCGACAAGGCCACGCCGGTGCTGGGCGGCATCGACTTGCAGGTCGCGGACGGCGAATTCATCGCCATCGTCGGCTTCTCCGGCTCCGGCAAGACGACGCTGATCAACACCATCGCCGGGCTGGCGGCGCCGACCGCCGGCAGCGTCAATTTCAAGGGCCAGCCGGTGCGGGGCCCGGCGTCCGAGCGCGGCGTGGTGTTCCAGAGCTACTCCTTGATGCCGTGGCTGACCGTGCACGGCAATGTGGCGCTGGCGGTCGACACGGTGTTCGCCAAGGAGAGCAAGGCCGAGCGCCAGGCGCGCACCCGCCGCTACATCGACATGGTGGGCCTCAGCCATGCCACGGGCCGGCGGCCGGCGGAACTCAGCGGCGGGATGCGCCAGCGGGTGGCGGTGGCGCGCGCACTGGCGATGAACCCGGAACTGCTGCTGCTGGACGAGCCGCTCTCCGCCCTGGACGCGCTGACCCGCGCCAAGCTGCAAACCGAGATCGAGGAGATCTGGGCGAAAGAGCGCAAGACCGTGGTGATGATCACCAACGATGTCGACGAGGCAATCCTGCTCGCCGACCGCATCATCCCGCTCAATCCCGGTCCCAACGCCGTGCTCGGCCCGGAGTTCAAGGTCGACCTGCCGCGCCCGCGCGACCGGGCGGCGATCAACGACGACCCGGCGTTCAAGCAGGTGCGCGGCGCGGTGACCCAGTACCTGATGGACGTCGGCATGGAGCGTGGCGCGGAGAACGACGCCGACCCGCGCGTGCTGCCCAACGTCGTCCCGATCACGCAAGCGGACGAGATTCGCGCCGCGGAGATTCCGGCGGCCGCCAAGGAAGCTGCGGCCTCCCCCATCGTCGAGCGCTATGTCGAGTTCTTCGACGTCAAGAAGGTCTACCCGACGCCGAACGGGCCTTTGACGGTGGTCGACGGCTTCGACCTCAACATGAAGAAGGGCGAGTTCGTCTCGCTGATCGGCCACTCCGGCTGCGGCAAGTCGACCGTGCTGTCGATGGTTGCCGGGCTGAACGAGATCTCCGCCGGCGGCATCGTGCTCAACGGCAAGGAGGTGAAGTCGGCCGGGCCGGAGCGCGCGGTGGTGTTCCAGGCGCCCTCGCTGATGCCGTGGCTGACCGCGCGCGAGAACGTGGCGCTGGGCGTGGACAAGGTCTATCCGTCCGCCAAGCCCGCCGAGCGGCGCGAAATCGTCGAATACTACCTGGAGCAGGTGGGGCTGGCCGACGCCATGCACCGCCCGGCGCACGCGCTGTCCAACGGCATGAAGCAGCGGGTCGGCATCGCCCGCGCGTTCGCGCTGTCGCCCAAGCTCCTCCTCCTCGACGAGCCGTTCGGCATGCTCGACAGCTTGACCCGCTGGGAGCTGCAGGAAGTGCTGATGGAGGTGTGGCGGCGCACCAAGGTCACCGCCATCTGCGTCACCCACGACGTCGACGAGGCGATCCTGCTGGCCGACCGGGTGGTGATGATGACCAACGGCCCCAACGCCAAGATCGGCAAGATCATGGAGGTCGACCTGCCGCGCCCGCGCACCCGCAAGGCGCTGCTGGAGCACCCGGACTACTACGCCTATCGCCACGAACTCCTGGACTTCCTGGAGGAATACGAGGGCGGCGCCAAGCCGAAGCCGGCGGTTGCCGAGACCGGCGAGGCGGCCACGCCCGCGCCCGCTGAAGCGGCATGACGTGGAAAGGATCAGCGAGATGACCCAGAAACTCGTTGTCATCGGCAACGGCATGGCGCCGGGGCGCGTGCTGGAGACCCTGTTCGACCGCGACGCGGACGTCGACGTCACCATCTTCAACGCCGAGCCGCGCGTGAACTACGACCGCATCATGCTGTCGCCCGTGCTGTCCGGCGAGAAGGCCTATGAGGACATCATCATCCATGGCGATGACTGGTATGCCGAGCATGGGGTCACCCTGCTGCGCGGCAACCCGGTGGTCGCCATCGACCGGGACGCGAAGACCGTCACCGGCCAGGACGGCACTGTCGCCCCCTACGACAAGCTGCTGATCGCGACCGGCTCCAATCCGTTCATCGTGCCGGTGCCGGGCCACGACCTGCCGGGCGTGCTGACCTATCGCGACCTGGACGATGTCGAGGCGATGCTGGAGGCGGCCGGCCGCGGCGGGCGAGCGGTCGTGATCGGCGGCGGCCTGCTCGGCCTGGAGGCGGCGGCGGGCCTGCGCATGCGGGGCATGGAGGTGACCGTGGTGCACCTGATGCCGACGCTGATGGAGCGCCAGCTCGATCCCTCCGCCGGCTATCTGCTGGAAAAGGCGATTGCCGAGCGTGGCATCGCCGTCCTCACCAAGTCCAACACCCAGGCCATCGTCGGCGACGGCAAAGTCGAGGCGGTCCACCTGGAAGACGGGACCGAGATCCCCGCCGACATCGTGGTGATGGCGGTCGGCATCCGCCCCAACACGGCGCTGGCCAAGGAGGCCGGGCTGGAGGTCAATCGCGGCATCGTCGTCAACGACAGCCTGCAGACCTCCGACGCGGACATCTACGCCGTCGGTGAGTGCGTCGAGCACGACGGCATGTGTTACGGGCTGGTCGCGCCGCTCTATGAGATGGCCAAGGTGATCGGCCGCCGCCTGACCGGTGACACCGAGGCCGCGTTCGCCGGCGCGGTCACCGCCACCAAGCTGAAGGTCACCGGCGTCAACCTCTACTCGGCCGGCGACTTTGCCGATGCGCCGGACCGCGAGGAGATCGTGTTCCGCGACGCCACGGCGGGCATCTACAAGCGGCTGGTGTTGCAGGACGACCGCATTCTCGGCGTCGTGCTCTATGGCGACACCGCCGACGGACCCTGGTTCTTCGACCAATTGCGCCGTGGCACCGACATCTCCGAGATGCGCGATACCCTGATCTTCGGTCAGAGTTTCGCCGGAGGGGTTCCGCTGGACCCTACGGCGGCCGTTGCAGCCTTGCCGGATGATGCGGAGATCTGCGGCTGCAACGGCGTTTGCAAGGGCGTCATCACCGGCGCCATCGCCGAAAAGGGCCTGACCACGCTGGCCGAGGTGCGCGCCCACACCAAGGCGTCGTCGTCGTGCGGCACCTGCACCAGCCTGGTCGAGGGCCTGCTGTCGGTCGCGCTGGGCGATGGCTACGTGACCGCGGCGGTGGAACCCGTCTGCGGCTGCACCGAGCTTGGCCACGACGACGTGCGCCGGCTGATCGTCGCCAAGGAGCTGAAGTCGATCCCGGCGGTCATGCACGAGTTGGAGTGGGCCACATCGGGCGGCTGCGCCAAGTGCCGGCCGGCGCTGAACTACTACCTGCTGGCGACATGGCCGGGCGAGTACCGCGACGACAGCCAGTCGCGCTTCATCAACGAGCGGGTGCACGCCAACATCCAGAAGGACGGCACATACTCTGTGGTGCCGCGGATGTGGGGCGGCGTCACCTCCGCCAACGAGTTGCGCGCCATTGCCGACGTGGTCGACAAGTTCGCGATCCCGACCGTGAAGGTGACCGGCGGCCAGCGCATCGACTTGTTGGGCGTGCGCAAGGAGGACCTGCCGGCGGTCTGGGGCGACCTGGGCAAGGCGGGCCTCGTTTCCGGACACGCCTACGGCAAGGCACTCAGGACCGTGAAGACGTGCGTCGGCACCGACTGGTGCCGCTTCGGTACCCAGGACTCCACCGGGCTTGGCGTACGGATGGAGAAGTTCCTCTGGGGCTCGTGGACGCCGGCCAAGGTCAAGATGGGCGTGTCGGGCTGCCCCAGGAACTGCGCCGAGGCCACCTGCAAGGACTTCGGCGTCGTCTGCGTCGACAGCGGCTACGAGCTCCACATCGGCGGCGCGGCGGGCCTCCACGTCCGCGAGACCGAGGTGATGTGCAAGGTCGCCACCGAGGACGAGGTGATCGAGTACTGCGCCGCCCTGGTCCAGCTCTACCGCGAGCAGGGCCACTATCTGGAGCGCATCTACAAGTGGCTGGTCCGGGTCGGCATGGACGCGATCCGCGAGCTGGTGGTCGAGGACGCCGACCGCCGCCGCGCGCTCCATGACCGCTTCGTGCTCTCGCAGCGCTATTCCCAGCACGACCCCTGGTCGGAGCGGGCCGCCGGCCGCGACGCCCACGAGTTCAAGCCGATTGCCGAATTGGAGATGCGGGAACGCGAAGGAGTGCCGGCATGAACGTGATTGTCGATGACTGGGTCGACCTCGGCGCGCTGGACGAGATACCGCCCCAGGGTGCCCGGGTGGTGAAGACCCCGGCCGGCTGCCTGGCCCTGTTCCGCACCGCCGACGACCAGGTGTTCGCGCTGGAGGATCGCTGCCCGCACAAGGGCGGGCCGCTGAGCCAGGGCATCGTCCATGGCGACCTGGTGACCTGCCCGTTGCACAACTGGGTCATCGGACTTGGCGACGGCCGGGTGCAGGGTCCCGACGAGGCCACGGTGCCGACGCTGAACGTGCGCTTGCATGGCGCGCGGGTTCAGATCGATTCCCGCGACCTGGCGGCCTGGGCGGCGCGCACGCGATGACCCGGCCACCGGCCAACAAGCCGCCGACGACGGTGCGCACCACCTGCGCCTATTGCGGTGTCGGGTGCGGCGTGCTGGCGACGCCCGGCCCCGATGGCGGTGTCGAGATCGCCGGCGACCCCGACCATCCGGCCAATTTCGGCCGGCTCTGCTCGAAGGGGGCCGCGCTCGGCGAGACCCTGAGCCTGGAGGACCGGCTGCTGCATCCTGTGGTGGATGGCGCCCAGGCCACATGGGATACGGCACTCGACCGCACCGCCGCCGCGTTCCGCGACGCCATCGCCGCGCACGGACCGGAAAGCGTCGCCTTCTACGTCTCCGGACAGTTGCTGACCGAGGACTATTACGTCGCCAACAAGCTGATGAAGGGCTTCATCGGCGCCGCCAACATCGACACCAACTCGCGCCTGTGCATGGCCTCTTCGGTGGCCGGCCACAAGCGGGCGTTCGGCGCCGACACCGTGCCGGGCCTGTATGAGGACCTGGAACTGGCCGACCTGGTCGTACTCGCCGGCAGCAACCTGGCCTGGTGCCACCCGGTGCTTTACCAGCGGCTGGCGGCGGCCAAGGCCGCCCGGCCCGGCATGCGGGTGGTGGTGATCGACCCGCGCGAGACCGCGACTTGCGAGATCGCCGACCTGCACCTGGCGCTGGCGCCCGGGTCCGATGTCGCGCTGTTCGCCCACCTGCTGGCCGAGATCGACCGCCGTGGCGCGGTGCACACAGCCTTCACGGCGGCGCATGTCGAGGGGCTGGGTGAGGCGCTTGCGACCGCCCGAGACGTTCGGGACGTGGCTGGCATCACCGCCCTCGATCCGGCCGATATCGCCCGGTTCTGCGACTGGTTCGTGGCGACCGAACGGGTGGTCACCGTCTATTCCCAGGGCGTGAACCAGTCGACCTCGGGCACCGCCAAGGTCAGCGCCATCCTCAATTGTCATCTGGCGACCGGGCGCATCGGCCGCCCCGGCATGGGCCCGTTCTCGGTGACCGGGCAGCCGAACGCCATGGGCGGGCGCGAGGTCGGTGGGCTCGCCAACCAGCTCGCCGCCCACATGGAGCTGGCGAACCCCGACGACCGCGCCCGGGTGCAGCGCTTCTGGCGCGCCCCCACCATCGCCGACACGCCCGGGCTGAAGGCGGTGGAGATGTTCGACGCCGTCGCCGACGGACGGATCAAGGCGATCCTGATCATGGCGACCAACCCGGTGGTCAGCCTGCCGGAGGCCGACAAGGTGCGCGCCGCCCTCGCCGCCTGTCCGTTCGTCGCGGTGGCGGACGTCACCGCCGACACCGACACCGCCCGCCTGGCCCATGTGCTGCTGCCGGCCGCCGCGTGGGGCGAAAAGGACGGCACCGTCACCAACTCGGAGCGGCGCATCTCCCGCCAGCGCGCGTTTCTCGCCCCGCCGGGCGAGGTGCGGCCGGACTGGTGGACACTCGCCGAGCTGGGCCAGCGGCTGGGTCACGGGGCGGCTTTTGCCTACGACGGGCCGGACGCGATCTTCCGTGAGCACGCGGCATTGACGGCGTTGGAGAATAGCGGAACCCGCGACCTGGAGATCGGTGCCCTGGCGGGCCTGGATCGCGGCGCCTATGACGCCCTGGCCCCCGTATTGTGGCCGGCACCGGCGGCGGAGTCGGGGCGCACCCGGTTCTTCGCCGATGGCCGCTTCTACCATCCCGACGGCAAGGCGCGGATGGTGCCGACCGCATATCGCGCGCCCGCTGTCGATATCGACGCCGACCGGCCGTTCGTGCTGAACACCGGGCGGGTGCGCGACCAGTGGCACACCATGACCCGCACCGCAAAGACGGCGCGGCTGATGCGCCATATCGCTGAGCCGTTCGTCGAAATCTGCCCGGAGGACGCGGTGCGAACCAAGCTCCGCCCCGCTGATCTGGCGGTGGTCTCCAGCCGGCATGGACGCGCGGTGGTGCGGGTGCTGGTCGGCGACCGGCAGCGGCCCGGGCGCGTCTTCGTACCGATGCACTGGAACGACAGCCTTGCCGCCGCCGCGCGCATAGATGCCGTGGTGGGTGCCGCGACCGACCCGTTGTCCGGCCAGCCCGAATTCAAGGCGACGCCGGTGTCGCTGACCCGCTTCGAGGCCGGCTGGTACGGGTTCGCCGTTTGCCGGGCGCGGCCGACACCGCAGGGGCTCGACTACTGGTCGCTCGCGCGGACCGACGGCGGCTGGCGGCTGGAATGTGCCGGCACCGGCTCTGCGCCCGACGTCGGCACGCTGGCGGCACGCCTGTTCGGCCCCTCACGGATTGGCGACGAGACCCTGGCATATGCCGACAAGGACGGGGGAACCGCTCGGCTGGCAGTGCTGCGCGACGGTCGTGTCCATGCCCTTCTGTTTCTCGCGGCCAGCCCGGTCTCGGTATCGCGGGAGTGGGCCTGCCGTTGGCTGGGAGCGGACACCATCGACGCCACCGGGCGCAAGACGCTGCTTGCCGGCCGTGCCGGCGGCGGCGGTGAGGACCCCGGCGCCATCATCTGCTCCTGCGAGTACGTGGGCATCAACGCCATCGCCGCCGCCGTTACCAAGGATGGCTGCACCACGGTGGCGCAAGTCGGCGCCGCTTGCCGCGCCGGCACCAATTGCGGCTCCTGCCGCGCAGAAATCCAGAGGATCATCGACCATGCCCGTCTCAAGGAAGCCGGCTGAGCGCCGGCCCGCCCGGCTGGCGCCGCTGTCGCGCCTGCCGGTGTTCTTGAACCTGCAGGGCCGCCGCGTCCTGGTGGCCGGCGGCAGCGCCGCCGCGGCGTGGAAGGCGGAACTGCTGGCCGCCGCAGGGGCCGAGGTGACGGTCTGCGCAACATCGGCCGACCCGGCGATGGCGGCCTTGTCGGCGGACGGCGCGGTCAGCGTGCATGCCCGCGACTGGGCGCAAGCCGACCTCGCCGGCTGCGCCATCGCCATCGCCGACCTGGAGGAGGCCGACGGCGCGCGCTTCGCTGCCGCCGCCAAGGCCATTGGCGTGCCGGCGAACGTCATCGACCAGCCCGATCTGTGCAGCTTCGAGATCGGGTCCATCGTAAACCGCTCTCCGGTGGTGATCGGCATCTCGACCGCCGGCACGGCGCCGGTGCTGGGCCAGGAAATCCGCGCCCGGATCGAGGCGATGCTGCCGGCCGGCCTTGCCGCCTGGGCCGAGGCGGCCGGGCGCATCCGCGCAACGGTCGGCGCACGGCTGAACGGTCTGGCGCGCCGCACCTTCTGGCGCCGCTTTGCGCGCCGCGCCTTCGAGGCGGTGCCTGCCGACCCCGACGCCGTGCTGCAGCAGGATCTGACGGAGACCGAAACGCCCGCGGGCCGCGTCACCCTGGTCGGCGCCGGACCGGGCGCCGCCGACCTCATGACCCTGCGCGCGGTGCGCGCCCTGCAGGCGGCCGACGTGATCCTGTTCGACGATCTGGTGGACGGCTCGGTGCTGGAGCTCGGTCGGCGCGAGGCGCGGCGCATCGCGGTCGGCAAGCGCGGCGGGGCGGCGAGCTGCCGCCAGAACGACATCGTCGCCACCATGATCGGTCTTGCGCGGGAGGGGCTGCGCGTCGTGCGGCTGAAGTCGGGCGACCCGATGGTGTTCGGCCGCGCCAGCGAGGAGATCGACGCACTGGAAGCGGCCGGCATCCCTGTCGACGTTGTGCCGGGCATCACCGCCGCCAGCGCCGCCGCCGCCGGCCTCAAGCGCTCGCTGACCCATCGCGACCACGCCCGCACGGTGACCTGCATGACCGGCTTCACCCGCGACCATGCGGTGCCCGACGGCCTGGACTGGGCGGCTCTGGCCGAGCCCACCGGCACGCTGGCGATCTATATGGGCGGCAAGGTGGCGCCCCGCTTGGCGCGCCGACTGATGCTGGCGGGCCGCTCCGGCGATACGCCCGTGGTGGTCGCCGAAGGCATCAGCCACGCCGACGAGCGCTACCGGTCCATGTGCCTGAAGGATCTGCTCGACTACGAGCGCCACACCGACCGGCCGGTGCTGCTGTTGGTCGGCGAGGCGATGCGCGCGGCCGCCGCCCCGGCGAACCGCCTGGCCACGATGCCGCTGGCCTGCACGGCCTGCACGGCCTGATTGAATGCCGATTTTCGGGAGGATGCCATGCTCATGGACTCAGTTCACGCCGACGGGAACGGCGCGGCGGCGCCGATCCGCGCAACAGCCGCCCGCAGCTTCATTCGCGCCACCGAGATCTGGGTGCCGAGCGCCGACCGCTCGCGGCTCGTGTTCGGCGACGGCGCCTACGGGCCGCTGACGGAGTTCGCCTCTGTCAGCCGGGCCACGACCTTCGCCCACGACGAGGGCCTGCCCGGTAAGGCCTGGGCATCCGGCCGGCCCATCGTGCTGAAGGACCTAACCGGCTCGTACTTCAAGCGCGGCGCGGCTGCAGACGCGGCGGGCCTGACATGCGCGGTCGCGGTGCCGGTGTTCGCCGGCCCCTTCATCATGGCGGTGCTGGTGATGTTCTGCGGCGACGATGCCGAGCATGTCGGCGCTATCGAGCTGTGGCACACGCCGGACGGGTCCGCCGAGATGGGCCTGGTCGATGGCTATTTCGGCACCGCGGAGACCTTCGCGTTCTCCGCCTCCAAGACCAAGTTTCGGCGCGGCTATGGCCTGCCGGGCACGGTGTGGGAGACCGCGATGCCGGTGATGATGGACGATCTGGGCCGCTCCCACCGCTTCCTGCGCCGCGACGATGCGCGCCGTGTCGGCATCAATCGGGGTATCGGCATCCCCTGCGGCCGCGACGATGCCGGCCCCTGGGTGCTGACCTTGCTGTCAGCCCTGGGCACACCGATCGCGCGCCGCTTCGAGTGCTGGGTGCCCGACGCCCGCGCCGGTGGCCTGCGCTGCGATGACGGTTTCTGCGAGCTGACCGGCGACATGGCCGCGATGCATGCCGATGCCATCGTCCGCGCCGGCGACGGCACGCTGGCGCATGTCTGGCAAAGCGGCATTCCGGCCATTGCCACCGACCTGTCGCAAGGTTCCGGCGAGCACCCAGCCGTCGTCGCCGCCTCGGCCGCCGCCGGCCTCACCACCATGACCGCGGTGCCGATCGTGATGGGCTGCCGCACCCGCGCCGTGGTCGCCTGGTATAACTAGATTGGGATCGTTTCGGTCGGCACCGGCCCTCTCCCCCACCCGGCCACCCAGCAGGATACTTTCGTGGGCGGCCGGGTGGGGAGAGGGCTGGCGCAGATTCAGCGTAAGCTGACCCCGATCCAACGCGCTTACCACACAAGACTCGCGAGAGAACCAGCGATCGGGGGACCGGAGGCAAATCCAGGGCTGACCTGGACGCCAACATCGGGGAAGATGCGGATCCCCACCAGGACTGTCTTTCCCACGCGAGCTGACCATGGACCAACCTTTCACACTTGCCGCATGCGCCGAGATGCTGTGGCGCGACCGGCCCGTCGAATGGCGCGTCAAGCGCCTGACCGAGATGGGCTTCGAAGTTGGCCTGTGGGACTGGCCGAACCACGACCTCGACATGCTGGAACGGTCGGGCGCCACCTTCTCGATCATGAACGGCTATCTGCGCGGCCGACTTGCCGACGATGAGGGCGCGGCCGAAATGCTGGCCACCGCGAAGGAAACGGCGGCGGTGGGTAAGCGCCTGGGCGTGGCGCGCCTGAACCTGCACGGTACCGGGCTCGGCGAAGGCGGCTTGCCCGTGGTGCCGTGCGAGGTCGTCACCGGTGCCATGTGGCTGAAGGCGCGCGACACCCTGATGCGGATCGCCGACCTGGGCGACGCTGAAGGTGTCACCTTCACGCTGGAGAATCTGAACCTGCCGGTCGACCACCCTGGCGTGCCGTTCGCGCTGGCCGAGGACACACTGGCGCTCGTCTCCAGCATCGACCGGCCGTCGCTGCGCCTCAATCTCGACCTCTATCATGTCCAGATCGGCGAGGGGAATTTGATCGAGATGTGCCGGCGGTGCCTGCCCTGGATCGGCGAGATCCAGGTCGCCGACGTGCCCGGCCGCCTGGAGCCAGGCACCGGCGAGGTCAACTGGCCGGGCGTCGCGCGCGCCCTACACGCGATGGGCTATAGCGGCCCAATCGCGCTGGAAAGCTATGCCTCGGGCGATCCGGAAGACGCCCTGGAGGCGTTCCGCGCGGCTTTCACGCTGTAAGACAACACTTAGATCGTTTCCCTCTCACGCTGAGACTGGCGGCGCCTCCGTCCGCATGCATCTCCATGCGAATTCGCTGATTGCATAAAATATACAATCTGCATACGCTGGGCGCAGCAGATCGGGGGAACGACGTTGAGCGACACGCTGCGCCGCGCGTCCATTACGGATGCGGGTCTGTTGGACACCGGGGAAGGACGGCGCCTGGCGCCGCTGATGCCACGCACGCTGCCCGAGCAGGTGGCCGACCGGATCGTCCACGCCATCGGGCGCGGCATCCTGAAGGCCGACGAACGGCTGATCGAGGCCGACCTCGCCAACGAACTCGCGGTCAGCCGCGCGCCGGTGCGCGATGCGCTGCGCACGCTGGTGACCCAAGGTATCGTTCGTGCCGAGCCCAATCGCGGCGTGCGCGTGGTCCGCTTCGACGCCGCAAAGACCAATGAGGTGAAATCGGCGCGGGTGGCGCTGGAGCGCTTGGCCGCGCGCCTGGTCAGCCGTCAGGTCGCCGACGACCCCGGCGTGCTGGACCCGCTGACCGATGCCATCGCCACCATGCGCACCTGCGCGGAGGCGCGCGACGTGCCCGGGATGAACCGGGCCGACATCGCGTTCCACGATGCGCTCTACCACGCATCGGGCAGCGACACGCTGGTCACCCTGTGGCGCACCATCGCGCGCCAGGTGGAGATCATCTTCGCCGGCGAGATCGCGCGCGTGCCCGACCCCGAGATGATCACGCTGGAGCACGTCCAGCTCTGCAATGCCATCAGGGCCGGCGACGACGACGCCCTCGATGCCGAGGTCGAGCGCCACATCGCTGGCGCACGCACGCTGGGCACCGCAGAGACGTTGCCGCCCGCCCGCACCACCACCCGTCATTCCACCAACTCAACCGAGGGAGACAAGGCATGACCAATAGGCAGTTCAACCGCACCCGGTCGGTCGCCGTGGCCGCGCTGATCGGCGCAGGCGCCGGCATCGCGTTTTCGGGAGCCGCGTCGGCCGAGGACGGCGTGCTGCGCCTGTTCATCTTCGACGGCTATGCCGACCAGGCCTGGGTCGACGAGTTCGAGGAGATGACCGGCGCCGAGGTCAACGTGACCTACACCGGCAGCGTGGACGAGATGTTCGCCAAGATGGCCGGCTCCAACGGCGACGACTACGACCTGATCTCGCTCGATACCAGCGGCATCCCGCGCTACTACGAGCAGGGCCTGCTGAAGGCGATCGACGTCAGCCAGATCGCCAATACAGCGAACCTGCTGCCGGCGTTCCAGGATGTGGCCGAAGTGCAGATCGACGGCGGCGTCTATGGCGTGCCGATGGCCTGGGGCTCGCTTGGCCTGATCTACGACGTCGACGAGTTCGGCGACACCCCGCCGACCTCGTGGGAGGTGCTGTGGGACGAGCAGTACCGCGGCCGCATGATCGCGCTGGACGACGCCAACAACAACATCGTCAACACCGCGATCTATCTCGGCTTCGAGAACCCCTACGACCTCTCCGACGAGGAGTTCGAGGCGGTGAAGGAGGCGCTGCTGGCGCAGAAGGCGCTGTTGCAGACCTATTACGCCGGCTTCGAGGAAGGCATGGATATCTGGGAGCAGTCCGACGTGGTGGCGATGTTCGCCATGGGCGAGTTCCAGAAGGTCGGCATGGCCGACCGTGGGCTGAACGTGCAGTACATCATCCCCGAGGAAGGCGGCATCGGCTGGCTCGACTGCTGGGTGATGAGCCGCGGCGTCGGCGACGAGGAATTGGCCCTGCAGTGGATCAACTTCTTCCTTGAGAAGAAAATCGGCGAGGCGATGTCGGCCACCTATGGCTATGGCAACACCACGTCGGAGTCCGAGGGCCTGGACTATGCCGACCGGCTGAACTGGCTGCTGCCGCCGGAGGACTTCGAGCGCCGCGTGTCGCTGTGGAACGAGATCAAGGCGGCGCCGGTGCAGTAGGGCGGGCGCGCCAACCAAACGACCGTCATTGCGAGGAGCGCCGCCCATCACTTGGAATGGGGCGGCGCGACGCGGCAATCCAGGGGTTTTCCTGCAAGGCTTGAGCTGACGCCTGGATTGCCGCGCCCGCGGACGCGGGCTCGCAATGACGGCAGCATGATTTGCGCGTCCCGCAACGGCGGGCGCTTGCCGACGACACCCAAAAAGAACATGCGTATCACCGACATCGAATGCCGCGTGCTGCTGGCGCCGAACTACGACCCGTCGCTGACCTCGTCGGCGCAGGACTCGTTCGTGGTCCTGATCCACACCGACGAAGGCCTGACCGGCATCGGCGAGGCCGACGTCAACCCGTGGATGGCCAAGGCCTGCGTCGAGGCGCCGGGCACCCACACCATGGGCCTGTGCATCAAGGACATACTGGTCGGCGCCGACCCGGACGACATCGCCGGTATCTGGCGCCGCATCTATCTCGGCACCGCCATGAACGGCCGGCGCGGCGTGGTGATCCACGCCATGAGCGCCATCGACATGGCGCTGTGGGACCTGAAGGGCAAGGCGGAGGGAAAGCCGGTCCACGCGCTGATCGGCGGCGCGGTGAAGGACCACGTCATCCCCTATGCCTCGCTGCTGCCCACCGGCCACACGGTGCCGGAGTACCGCGACGCCCTGGTCAAGGCCGCGTCCGATGCGGTGGCGCTCGGCTTCAAGGCGGTGAAAGCCGAGGTGATCATGAACGGCCCCTACGCCCACGCCGGGCTGGAGGCCTCCTACGACGCCCACACCGAGGTGGTGGCCGCGGTGCGGGCCGAAATAGGCCCCGACATCACTATGATGGTCGACGTCGGCTATCTGTGGCCGGATGCCGAGACCGCGCTCAGCACGGTGACCGAGTGGGCCGAATTCGACCTGTTCTTCCTGGAGACCCCGGTCTGGTCCGACGATGTCGACGGCTTCGGGCGCGTCCATGACGCTGCACCAATGAAGGTCGCCGCCGGCGAGTGGCTCGCCACCCGCTACGAGTTCGAGGAACTGATGGACCGGGGCCGTGCCGACGTGGTGCAGCCCGACGTCGGGCGGGTGGGCGGCATCAGCGAGGCCAAGATCGTCTGCGACATGGCCGCGGAGCGACGTCGCATCGTGGTGCCGCATTGCTGGAAGACCGGCATCTCGATTTCCGCCACCGCGCACCTGGCGTTTGCCACCCCGCACTGCGCGTTCATCGAATACCTGCCGTCGCAACTCTGCGTCGAGACCCTGCGCAAGGAACTGGTCGCCGAGAAACTGGACCTTGTCGACGGCACAATACCGCTGCCCACCGGGCCCGGGCTCGGCATCGAGCTCAACCGCGACGTGCTCGACCGCTACACCGTCGCCTAGAGCAGCCAATCGCAATTGCAGGCCCTTCCTAGCCACTGAACGATCGAGAGATGCCTCCACCTCAAATCGAACCTCACCAAGAGCCATTCGTCGCCCTCGTACTTGTTGCGAGGGCCCATCGCGATGCGGGGCTCAATGAGTCCGATATACGCGCGTTGCCGAGGCGGTGATGCTTGCGAAGCGATTGCCACACAGTCCGCGGAAAAGCGAGTAACCCGTTGGTGTGTTGGACAAAAATGGATCCTCGGGACAAGCCCGAGGATGACAACTTGATGGTGACAGCTGCGTCAAGCTCCGCGCATGACACCGGAAGAATGAGAAAGCACTGCCGACGATGAAGATCACCGATATCACTTGCCACGTGCTGCTGGCGCCTAATTACGACCCCACGTTCACGTCGTCGGCGCAGGACAGCTTCGTCGTCATCATCACGACCGACAGCGGCCACACCGGCATCGGCGAGTCCGACGTGAACCCGTGGATGGCCAAGGCCTGCATCGAAGCGCCGGGCACCCACACCATGGGGCTGTGCGTGCGCGACATGCTGATCGGCACCGACCCGGCGGATATCGAGGGCATCTGGCGGCGCATGTACCTGGGCACCGCCATGAACGGGCGCCGCGGCGTGGTGGTGCACGCGATGAGCGCGGTCGACATGGCGCTGTGGGACCTGAAGGGCAAGGTCGAGGGCAAGCCGGTGCACGAACTGCTGGGTGGTGCTGTGAAGGACCATGTGGTGCCCTACGCCTCGCTGCAGCCGGCGGGCCACGACTTCGCCGCCTATCGCGACGCGCTGGTGGAATCAGCGAAGAAAGCGAAGGACTTGGGCTTCCGCGCCATGAAGAGCGAAGTCACCATGAACGGCCCCTATGCCCACAGCGGCATGCGCGAGCCGTTCCACCTGCACACGAAGGTGGTGGAAGCGGTGCGCGAGGCCATAGGCCCCGATATCACCCTGATGGTCGACGTCCAGTATTTGTGGGAAGATGCCGCCACCTGCCTGGAAACAGTGAAGGACTGGGCGGACTATGACGTCTATTTCCTGGAAACGCCGATCTGGTCCGACAGCCTGGACGAGTACCGCAAGCTGCACGAGGCGGCACCGATGCCGATCGCGGCCGGCGAGTGGCTGGCCACCCGCTATGAGTTCGAGGACCTGATGGACCGCGGCATGGTGGACGTGGCGCAGCCCGATGTGGGCCGGGTCGGCGGGCTGGGCGAGGCCAAGATCGTCTGCGACATGGCCGCGGAACGCGACCGCATCATCGTGCCCCACTGCTGGAAGACCGGCATCTCGATCTCCGCCACCGCGCACCTGGCGTTCAACACGCCGCACTGCACGTTCATCGAGTACCTGCCGCCGCAGCTCTGCGTCGAGACACTGCGCAAGGAACTGGTGGCCGAGGAACTGGACCTGGTCGACGGCGTGATCCCGCTGCCGACCCGGCCGGGCCTGGGCATCGAGCTCAACCGGGAGGCTCTGGAGCGCTACACCGTTGCCTGAGACGACGGCGAATGGAGCCGGCGGGCCAGTGGCCCTGGAGTTGCGCGATGTCGTCATGCGCTTTGGCGACACCCAGGTGCTGCATGGCGTCGACCTCGAAATTCTCGACGGCGAGTTCGTCACCCTGCTCGGCCCCAGCGGCTCGGGCAAGACCACGATCCTGCGCCTGATTGCGGCCTGCTGGCCCCGACCCAGGGGTCGATCCTGTTCGAAGGGCGCGATATCGCCCAGGTGCCGATCTTCAAGCGGCCGTTCAACACCGTGTTCCAGGACTACGCGTTGTTCCCGCACATGACAGTGGCGAAGAACGTCGGCTACGGGCTGATGGTGCGCCACGCGCCGAAGTCGGAGATTTCCCGCAAGGTCGCCGAGGTGCTGGAGACCGTGGGGCTGGATGCGCTGGCCGGCCGCTATCCGGGCCAGCTCTCCGGCGGCCAGAAGCAGCGCGTCGCATTGGCCCGCGCCATCGTCTGCGAGCCGCGGCTGATCCTGCTCGACGAGCCGCTGGCCGCGCTGGACGCCGAGCTCAGGCGGCAGATGCAGCTCTTCCTCAAGCGACTGCAACGGCGCATCGACACCACCTTCCTGTTCGTCACCCACGATCAGGAGGAGGCGATCACCATGTCCGATCGGGTGGTGGTGATGAACGACGGGCGGATCGAGCAAATCGGCACCCCGCGCGACGTCTACTACCGGCCGACCACCGAGTTCGTGGCCGGCTTCTTCGGCGAGAACAATCTGATCCCGGGAACGTGCAGCGGTGGCCAGGTCGACACCCCGCTCGGCCGCTTGCCGGCGCCAGCCGACGCGCCCGGCGGTGCGGTCTACGCCGCGATCCGGCCGGAAGCAATCCGCCCGCTGGCCGCCGACGAGAGCGCCGAAGTGACCGTCGAGGCCACCGTCGACGAGGTCGTCTTCGTCGGCCCGACCTCGCACCTGATGCTGCGCACCGGCGATGGCGACACGCCGCCGCTCCGCGTCATGCTGACCAGCGAGAAGCAGTCGCGCGCGCCGGAGGGCGGGGCAACGGTGCGCATCGGCTGGGATACCGCCGACATGGCGGTGGTGGCGCGGGGTCCCTCGTGAGCGCGACCGAGGCAGGCCCAACCTTGCGCTGGCGGCCCGGCCGTCTGTTTTGGGTTGGCGCAGTCTATGGCGTGCCGGCCATCATCGTGCTGCTGCCCATCGTCTCCTTCCTCGCCTACAGCTTCTTTCAGCGCACCGACACCGAGATCATCCCCGCGCTGTCGCTGCACAACTACATCGCGTGGTTCGACGCCGACGCGCCGAACATGGCGGTGTTCGGCTTCACCCTGCTGCTGGCGCTGGAGGTGATGGCGATCGACCTGGTGCTGGGCTACGCGGTCGCCTACTTCATCCATTCGCTCCGGCCGCGCCTGCGCTACGCGTTGCTGCTGCTGACCATCGTGCCGCTGTTCATGAGCTACATCATCAAGCTCTATGCCATGCGCACGATCCTGGACTACCACGGCTTCCTCAACCAGATCCTGGTCGGCATCGGCATCCTGGACGAGCCGTCGCGCGACTTCCTCTACAACCGCGAGGCGATCCTGATCACCATGACGGTGGTCTACCTGCCGTTCGTGGTGGTGCCGATCTATGTGTCGCTGGAGAAGATCGGCAAGAGCCTGAGCCATGCGTCGGCGGACCTGGGCGGGCGGCCGTGGCAGACCTTCGTGCACGTCACCCTGCCGCTCAGCCTGCCGGGGGCGGCGGTCGGCGGCCTGTTCTCGTTCGTGCTTGCCATGGGCGACTTCCTGACCCCGCAGATGGTCGGCGGCACCGGCGGCTTCACCTATGGCCGGCTGGTCGAGACCCAGTTCGGCATGGCGTTCAACTGGCCGATGGGGGCGGCCATGGGCGCGATCCTGCTGATGGTCTCGCTGGCAGTGATCGCGCTGAGCGCGGCACTGGCCCGGCTGGTGCGGGTGCAATGACTGCTACGGGAACGACATCCGGCCAGAAGGCCGCGCGCATCCTGCTCGGCCTGCTGGTGGCGGCCGTGTTCGTGGCGCTTTATGCCCCGGTGTTCGTGGTCGCGGTCTCCAGCCTGTTCAACGTGCGGCGCGGCCGGGTGCAGTGGGACAGCTTCACCCTGGAATGGTACGGCGGGCTGTTCGACAACGAGACCGTCGTCAATTCCCTTCTCAACACCCTGGTGGTCGGCTTCTTCGCCGTCTTCTTCGCGCTGATCCTGGCGTCGGCGATTGCGTTCTACGTCAACAGCTCCAACAGCCGCTGGCGATGGCCGCTGCAGTTCGTGGTCTTCCTGCCGTTCCTGCTGCCGCCGATTATCACCGGGCTGGCGCTGTTGATCTTCACCCGCGAGTTCGACATCCCGCGAGGGTTGATCGCAGTGACGGCGGGCCACACCCTGTTCGTGCTCGCCATCGTCTACCGCACCATCCTCAACCGGCTGCAGCAGCTCAGCCGCAGCCAGGTCGAGGCGTCGATGGACCTGGGCGCCACCGGCTGGCAGACCTTCCGCTACGTGCTGGCGCCGCAGATCAAGTCGGCCGCCATCGCCTCCGGCCTGCTCGCCTTCACCCTCAGCTTCGACGAGACGCTGATCACGCTGTTCCTGGTCGGCGACACCAACACGCTGCCGACGCGGATGTGGGCGATGATGCGCACCGGCTTCAGCGCCGAGATCAACGCGCTGGTGACAGTGGTGCTGATCGCCTCGACCGTACTGGCGCTGGCAGTGGCCGCGATGCTGCGCCGTGGTGACGGCGTTGTGGACGTGTAGGTCGACGTGAATAGCGATCGACTCACCCAATATTCATTGCGTCATCGCGAGGAGTGAAGCGACGAAGCGATCCAGGCGATTACCGTGTCGTCGGTGAGGTTGCTCTGGATTGCCGCGTCGCGCCGCATCGGGCGCTCCTCGCAATGACGGGAGGGGTAGTCAATACGTGCCCGGATCGACCTCGCGGCGGCGGGCGAGCAGCGTTGCCAGCATGGCAATCGGGTCATCGTGGTGGTCGGCGCGCAGGTCGAGCGGCAGCCGGTTCGGCGACGGATGGTCCGCCGGCCATACCATCAGACCTGCCGCTTCCCGCCCACGCCGGTCGCCGCCGGCCGCCTCCCCCGCCATCAGGGCGGCGAGGAGGCGTTCCGAGAATGGCAGGGCGCCTGCCCCGGCAAAGGCGGCGATCATCGCGTCGGCCACGCCCGGATCGGCCAGCATGTTGCCGGCGGCGACGCAGTTGTCGCCCCGGGCCTCGGCAACGTTCGGCACGCATTCGCCGCCGGACCACAGCGCGGTCTCGCCGTCCGCGCTCAGGGCCAGCACCTGACGCCGCTCGGGCGTGATGCCGCCGGCGACCGCTGCATTGAGAGCCTGTGCCGGCGCGTCGCCCGCCGCCATCCGGTCGAGGATCGCAGCCCCGATGGCCGCGTTCGCCACCGACTGCGAGGCAGCGATGCCGACCCCGGCGCGATGGTACGGCACCACGCCGCCGACGCCCGGCCAGCGGCTGGCCACTGCCGCGCCCATGTCGCTGGTCTGCGGGTCTCGTGCCAGGATGGTGAACGTCATGCCGCACGCAGCATAGCAGACTCAGGCCGCCGCGTGGCCGCGCCCCGGCACCGAGGAAATCAGCAGCCGCGTGTAGTCGTGCTCTGGCGCACCCAGCACCTGGGCGGTCTCGCCATGCTCCACCACCTCGCCGAAATACATCACCGCCACCCGCTCGCACAAATGGCTGACCACCGCCAGGTCGTGGGAGATGAACACGTAGGTCAGGCCGAGGCGCTGGCGCAGGTCGCCCAGCAGGTCGAGCACCTGGGCCTGGATCGACACGTCGAGCGCCGACACCGGCTCGTCGAGGATGAGCACTTCGGGCGCCGCGGCAAGCGCGCGGGCAATGCCGATGCGCTGGCGCTGGCCGCCGGAGAACTCGTGCGGGTGGCGGCGCGCGAACTCCGGTCGCAGGCCGACCATGTCCATCAGCTCGGCGATCCGTGCGCGGCGGTCGGTGGGCGACATCGCCTTCAGCCCGATCATCGGGGCCGCGATCAGGTCGGCCACCGTCTTGCGCGGGTTCAGCGACGACATCGGGTCCTGGAACACCATCTGCACCCGGCCCCGGGTCACCGGGTTGGCGCGCCCGTTGATCCACACCGGCTGGTCCTCGACCAGCACCTCGCCGGAGGTCGGCGGCAGCAGCCCCACCATCATGCGGGCGAGTGTGGACTTGCCGCAGCCGCTCTCCCCCACCACGCCCAGCGCGGCACCCCGCGCGATGTCCAGGGTGACGCCCTTGACCGCCTCTTGGGTCGGCGCCGGGATCCACGGCAGCGGCCGGCGCCCGACGAAGGTCTTGCGCAGGTCGAGGGTGCTGAGGATGGGCACGGCGTCGCTCATCCCGCCAACTCCTCGGCGCGGATGCAGCGCACCTGACGACCGTCGAGACCACGCAGATCGGGCACCCCTGCCCCGCAAGCGTCGACCGCATTTGCGCAGCGCGGCGCGAACGCGCAGCCCGGCGGCAGCGCATCGGCGGCCGGCGGCAGGCCGGGAATGGCGCGGATCGACTTGTCGACCCCGATCTCCGGCACGCAGTCCAACAGCGCGCGGGTGTAGGGATGACTGGGTGCCGACAGTACGGCGGCGGCATTACCACTCTCGACGATCTGGCCGCCGTACATCACCTGCACCCGGTCGCAGAGGTCGGCGACAACGCCGAAGTCGTGGCTGATGAACAGCAAGGCGGCGCCGACTTCCTGGCGCAGTTCCTCCAGCAACTCCAGCACCCGCTTCTGGGTGGTGACGTCCAGCGCCGTGGTCGGCTCGTCGGCGATCAGCAGCTGCGGCCGATTGGCCAGCGCCATCGCGATCATCACCCGCTGCTGCTGGCCGCCGGACAGCTCGTGCGGGTACGAGAGCGCCTTGGTCTTGGCCTGCGGCAACTGCACCAGTTCGAGCTGGCGCACCGCCTCCGCCTGTGCCGCGCTGCTCGTCAGCCCCTGGTGGCGCACGATGGCCTCGGCGATCTGGCGGCCGACCGGACGCACCGGGTTCAGCGCGGTCAGCGGGTCCTGGAAAATGCAGGCGATCTGACGACCGCGAATGTCCTGCAGCCGGCGCAGCGGGGCCTGGATCAGGTCCACCGGCGGCTCGTCCGGATCGGGCCGGAACCAGGCCTGCCCGCCGCGCACGATGCCCGGCGGCGACGGCACCAGCCCCAACAGCGCGAGCGCAGTCACCGACTTGCCGGACCCGCTCTCGCCGACCACGCCCAACCGTTCGCCCCGCGCGATCTGAAAGCTGACGTCGCGCGCCACATCCAGCCGCCGCGCGCCCATCTGGAACGAAACGTCGAGGTTGCGCACGTCGAGCAGCGGCGTCGCGTCCGGCAGTGCGGCAGGCCTGGCGGCGCGGGCTGTGACGGCGGCGGGGCGGGTCAGCGCGCCGGACGTCAGCCTGGGGTCCAGCATGTCTCGCACCCCGTCGCCGACCAGATTGAGACCGATGGCCAGCAGGAAGATCACCAGCCCCGGCAACAGGGCGACGAAGGGCGCGTTGTGGATCAGCTCGCGGCCGCCGGCGAGCATCGAGCCAAGGTCGGCCGTCGGCGGCTGGGCGCCAAGGCCGAGGAAGCTCAGGCCCGCCGTCTCCAGGATCATCCACGACAGCGTGGTCGACATGGTGACGACGACGACCGGGAACACGTTTGGCAGGATCTCGCCCAGGATGATGCGCGCGTCGGAGAACCCGCTGAGCCGTGCGGCGGAGACGTAGTCCTGGTGGACGATGGACAGCGCCTGTCCCCGGACCGCGCGGGCGAAGAACGGGATGTTGACCACCGCGATGGCCAGCAGCGCGTTCATCAGCCCGGAGCCGAACGCGGCGACGATGGCGAGCGCCAGCAGCAGGTAGGGGAACGCCATCAGCGTGTCGATGCTGCGCATCAGGATGGTGTCGGTCAGCCGCCCGTAATACGCGGCGAGGAGGCCGATGGCCGAGCCGATGATGCCGGCGATCAGGGTCGCCGCCAGCCCGACCAGCAGGCTGAGCCCGGTGCCCCAGATCAGCCGGGACAGCAGGTCGCGGCCATAGCGGTCGGTGCCCAGAAACGCGCCCTCCGAGAACGGCGGGATCGGCTGGCTGACATTGCGCTGCAGGTCCGGGTCGGCCAGCGGCAGCACCGGCGCCAGCACGGTGACGATAAGGATGAAGCCCAGGATGACCATGCCGAACACGGTCATCGGGTTGGCGGTCAGGCGGGCGAAGGCGTTCATCGGGCGCGCACCCGGGGATCGAGGATCGACTGCACCACGTCGGCGATCAGGTTGATCAGCACGAACGCGGCGGCGATGATCAGCACGCCGGCCTGCACCAGCAGGATGTCGCGCTGGGAGATGGCGTTGACCAGCATGCGGCCCATGCCGGGCCACTGGAAGACTTCCTCCACGTAGACCGAGCCGCCGATGACGAAGCCGGCCTGGATGCCGATGACCGGCACCAGATTGCCGAGGGCGGCCCGGAAGGCGTGGCCCATGATCACCTGGCGCTCACGCAGGCCCTTGGCGCGGGCGGTGCGCACGAAGTCCTGCCGCAGCACCTCCAGCATGTTGGCGCGGGTCAGGCGGGCGAGCACGCCTGTGGCGACGATGGCGAGCGTGGTCGCCGGCATCACCAGGTGCCACAGCATGTCCCACAGTCCGCCGTCGCCGAACAGTGAATACATGTCGCCGGTCGGGAACCATTCCAGCCACAGGCCGAACACGATGATCGCCATCACGCCGAGCCAGAACGACGGCGTGGAGATGCCGACCAGCACCACAAGGCTGAGGATGCGGTCGGTCCAACCGTATTGCCGCACAGCGGCGGCCGTGCCGGCGATCAGGCCGAAGATGGAGCACAGGATGAGCGCCGCGACCGCCAGGATCGCGGTCGGGCCGACACGTTCGCCGATTTCCGCCGCCACCGGCCGGTTGAGCGCATAGGAGCGGCCCAGCTCGCCCTCCAGAACGCCGCCGAGCCAGATGAAATAGCGCTCCCACACCGGCGCATCGAGGCCGTATTGCGCGTTGACGCGGGCCACGTTATCCGGCGTGGCATAGGCGCCGAGGATAGCGGTGGCGGTGTCGCCGGGAATGGCCGCGATGATCAGGAACACCAGCACCGAGATGCCGAACAGCACCGGCACCGCCCACAGCAGCCGCCGAACAATGTAGGTCAGCATGGAAAAACCCTCTCCCATTTCGGGAGAGGGAGGGGCCCGGCGCCATGGGCGACGGGAGGGTGAGGGTGGCGGCGAAGCCGCGCGGTTGGCGCAGACGTGTTTTCGCCAGCCGTTGTCATTCCCCTTGCCCGCGCCTCGTGCGTTGGCATCGGCCCGCGCCTGCCCTCACCCTCCCAAACCTGACGACCCTCGGGCGCGACCTGCGGCCGGCCCAAGGGCGGGTTTGGGCCCCTCCCTCTCCCGAAATGGGAGAGGGGCTCAAGCGAAGGATCGCGGAGGAACGTCAATATCTTTGCCACGTGGGCGAGGACGAGGAAGGCGAATTGGCAAATGACACAACACCCGGTGGCCGAGGGAGGACACGGCCCACCGGGTGCTGCCTCGGGCCGTTTTTCAGCCCTTGGTCGCGTTATGCAGCAACAGCAGGAACGAGGGCTCCAGGTTGAAGTTGCCCACGCTGTCCGTCGTCACCGCGTTCTGCTTCCAGTTGGCGATGAATGCCCACGGCGCGTCCTCGTAGACGATCTCCTGCACCTGGCGATAGAGGTCCGCGCGGACCGCCTGGTCGGTGGCGGCACGGGCCTGCTCCAGCAGCGCGTCGACTTCCGGGTTGGAGTAGTAGCCGGAATTGAAGCCGCCCTCCTCCGGCCACGCCGCCGTACGCAGGGCCAGGAACGGCAGGGTGTCCGGGTCGTTGGTCATCCACGCCATCTCGGCCATGTCGCCCTTGCCCTCAAGGCCGGGGTTCACCACGCCCAGGAAGGTGTTCCACTCGTATGTCTCGATGTTGGCGGTGATGCCAACCTCGGCCAGATCGGCCTGGATCGCCGTACCCATCGCGACCGGGTCGAGCATGCCGGAGCCGCCTTCGGTGACCAGGAAGGTGACCTCGGCGCCATCGCCATAGCCGGCCTCGGCCATCAGCGCCTTGGCCTGCTCCGGATCGTAGGGATAGGGCTCGAGAGACTCGTTGTAGGCCCAGGCGAATGCCGGCGGGATCGGGCTTGCCGCCACCGTGGCCGTGCCCTGCAGCACGTCGCGGACCAGGCTTTCCTTGTCGATAGCATAGTTCAGGGCCTGGCGCATGCGCACGTCGGTGAATGGCCCCTCGCGCAAATTC
The DNA here is from genome assembly GCA_965227515.1 of Alphaproteobacteria bacterium. Taxonomy (GTDB): domain Bacteria; phylum Pseudomonadota; class Alphaproteobacteria; order CALKHQ01; family CALKHQ01; genus CBDDFZ01. Next base: position 1,104,393 of record CBDDFZ010000002.1, on the reverse strand, counting down.
AGGATCAGGAACCACAGGTGCGGGCCGGCCTGCTCGTGCATGGTATAGGCCTCGTCCTCGACGAAGGTCGCCACCATGCTCGGCGGCACCTCGACCATCAGGTCGATACCGCCCGACAGCATCTCGTTCACCCGCGCATTGGCATCGGTGATCGGCCGGAACACCAGGCCAGCCAGCGACGGCGCGCCGTCCCAATAGTCGGGATTGGCCTGCAGCGCGACCTGGCGGTTCGCCTCCCACACCGCGAAGCTATAGGCACCGGTGCCGGCCGGGTTGCGGCCCACGTCCGCGCCATTATCCATCACCGCCTGCGGCGAGATGATCAGCCCGGTCGGGTAGGCGAGATTGGAGAGCAACGGCGCGTAGGGCGCATCCAGCGTGAACTGCACGGTGTAGTCGTCGATCACGTCGACCGACTGCACGGCGCTGAAGAAGAACGACAGCGGGAACGGCCCGGTGTCATGGTACGGGTGCTCTTCGTCCAGCATGCGGTTGAAGTTGAACGCCACCGCCTCGGCATTGAACGCGGTGCCGTCGTGGAAGCTGACGCCTTGCCGCAAGCTGAAGGTGTAGACGGTGCCGTCCTCGCTGACTTCCCAGCTCTCGGCCAGCGACGGCTCGACCTCCAGAGTGCCGGTCTTGTAGCGCACCAGCCCGTCGTACATGTTGACCAGGATACGGAAGTCGTTGACGGCGGTCACGGCCGCCGGGTCCAGCGACTTCGGCTCAGCGACCTGGCCGATGACTAGAACGTCGTCCGGCGTCTGCGCGAATGCGGCGCCAGCCGCCAGCGGCATGGCCAGTGCGGCGCCAAGCAGCGCTGCGGTCGCCGGCCTCGCCAGCCGCGCGAAAATTTGCGTTCTCATCCGTGATCTCCCTCCTGTCGGCAGCCGCGCGAAATGCGACTGCAATGTTTGCGATCGATCCGCCTTAGGTTGTTCTGATGCGGCGGCATGCAATCTGTGCGCCGGGAATGCGTGCTGGCGCCAGCCATTGGGCGAAGTCTGGCAAAGCCGCGCGCTTGGAGTCAATTATTTATCATGATAAATATGATGGCCAATCACGCGCCCACGAACGCCACCGAAGGACTGCTTTCCAGCGATGTTGGAGACCGATGATCGGGATGAGGATCTGGGGCCGCGCCCGCCGCGTGCCCCGCGCTTTCGCAAGCGCGCGGACCTGATCGCCGACGAGATCAAGCAATGGATCGTGCGCGAGGGTCTGGCACCGGGCGATCGGCTGCCGCAGGAACGCGCCCTGTGCGAACGGTTCGGCGTCTCCAAGGGCACCATGCGCGAGACGCTGGCGGCACTGGAAGCGCAAGGGCTAGTGCAGGTGTCGACCGGCCCCAAGGGCGGCGCGCGCATCGCCAAGGTGCCGCTGGAGACCGCGGCCCGGCTGTTGGGCAACTACTTCCATTTCGAGCAGGTGTCGGTCGACGACCTCTATGCGCTCCGCCTGATGCTGGAACCGGAGCTGGCGGCGGAAGTCACGCCACGGCTGAGCGATGAGGACATCGATGCGCTGGAGCGGCTGGTGGCGATCAGCGATTGCGTGCCCGAAGACCGCCATGCCGAACGCGGGCAGCGCTGGGCGGAGCTCGATTTCCACGACCTGCTGGCGGAGCGGTGCGACAACCCGCTGCTGCGCTTCGCCTGCCGCTTCATCAGTGCGCTGATCAAGAACGGTATCGTCTACCAGACGCTCTACGAAGAGGACGATCCGGGCGGGCAGCGGCGCGCGCAGGCGGGAAATGTCGACCAGATGGCTGCAGACGGCATCGTCGCCCACCGCGCCATCATCGACGCCTTCCGTGCCCGCGACCCGGAAGCCGCCCGCGCGGCGATGCGGTTTCACATGGAACAGGCCTACGACCATCTGCGCCAGATGGAAGCCAGGCTGACCGGCGGTTTCCTGCGTGGCTGATAGCGGCGCGACAACGGTGGTTCGGGTCGATGGACCCCGGCTGCTGTCGCGGCTGCGTGCGCTGGCGGAGATCGGCGCGCGGCCCGGCGGCGGGGTCAACCGCCAGGCCTTCACGCCCACCGATGCGGCTGCGCGGCGGCTCGCGCTTGCGTGGGCGGCAGATATCGGTTTGGAGCCCGCCACCGACGCCATCGGCAACCTCTACCTGCGCCTGTCGGCAAATACAGGCGACTCCGATGAGGCGGCGGCGCCGGTTCTGTCCGGCAGCCATATCGACACCCAGCCGGCCGGCGGCTGGCTGGACGGTGCCTATGGCGTGGTCGCCGCCATCGAGGCCTTGCAAGCGATCAAGGATGCCGGCGTGCCGCGTCGCCGCCCGATCGAGGCGGTTGCCTGGGTCAACGAGGAGGGTTGCCGCTACCACCCAGGCCTGATGGGCTCGACCGCGTTCAAGGGCGCGCTCGATCTCGATGTCCTGCGGAACCAGACGTCGCCCGACGGGGTCGCGCTCGGCGACGCGATTGCCGCCTGCGCCGCCGACCTGCCCGACCTGCCGGTCCGCACAACGCCGTACCCGCTCGCCGGGCTGGTGGAGGCGCACATCGAGCAGGGCCCGATCCTGGAACGCGAAGCCAAGACCATAGGCGTCGTCACCGGCGTGCAGGGGCTATACTGGCTGCAGGTCGAGATTTCCGGCGAGCAGGCGCATGCGGGCACGGCGCCGCTGGCCGGCCGCCGCGACGCACTGCTGGCCGCCGCCCGCATCGTCGCCGCCCTTTCCGAGGCACTGGCCGACCCCACCGACACCACCCGTTTCACCGTCGGCCGGCTGGAGGCGCACCCGAACTCGCCCAACACGGTCGCCGACCGGGTCCGCTTCACCATCGACCTACGCCACCCCGATGCCGCGACCCTCGACGGCATGCGCGCGACCATCGAGCGGATCGCCGTCGAACTGGCTGCCCCGTGCGACTGTGAGATCGCGGTGCTGGAGCGTCTGGCGCCGACGCCGTTCGACGGCCAAGTCCGTGCGGCCGTGGCCGATGCGGCGGCCGCCCTCGCCTACCCGGCCATGGACATCATCTCCGGCGGCAGCCACGACGCCGCGGCACTGGCCGGGCTGAGCCCGACCGGCATGATCTTCATTCCCTGCACGCGTGGGGTCAGCCACCACCCGGATGAGGACGCCGACGACGCGGCACTTGTCGCCGGCGCCGATGTGCTGGCCAGCGTGCTGGCGCGACTGGCCGGCGCGCGATAAGACTGCACTCCCTTCCTCGCAGCCTGGGCAACGTCGTGCCGACCATCCTGCTCACCGCCTCGCGCCCGATACGTGACCAGTTCTATCCGCCCGAGGCGCTCGACCGCATGCGCGCGGTTGCCGACGTGGAGCTCAACGACAGCGATGCGCCGTTGCCGCTGGAGGACTTGATCGCCCGCGCCCAGGGGTGCGAAATCGTGGTAGCCGACCGCCAAACGCCTGGTCCGGCGGCTGTCTTCGAGGGTGTGCCCGGCCTGCTGGCCTTCGTCCGCACCGCCGTCGACATCTCCACAATCGACGTCCCGGCCGCCTCCGCCAACGGCGTGCTCGTGACACACGCGACGCCAGGATTCGCTCCGGCAGTTGCCGAATGGACGCTTGGCGCGATGATCGACCTGGCGCGCGGGATCACGCAAAGCACGATCGACTACCGCGCCGGCGGCGACCCGCCGGTGGTGCTAGGCCGGCAGCTCGCCGGCAGTGTCCTGGGCGTCATCGGCTTCGGCGCCATCGGACGCGAACTGTGCAAGTCGGCCAAGGCGCTTGGCATGCGCGTGCGCGTTGCAGACCCTTACGTGACCGACCTGCCGGAAGGATTGGAATCGGTCTCGCTCGCGGACCTGCTGGCACACTCCGACTTCGTGGTCTGCCTGGCGGTCGCCAACGCCGAGACCGAGAACATGATGGATGCTGGCGCGTTCCATGCCATGCGGCGAGGCGCGTTCTTCATCAACCCGTCGCGCGGCAACCTGGTCGACGAAGCGGCGCTGACGGCCGCGCTCGACACAGGCCATCTCGGCGGTGCCGCGCTGGACGTGGGCCGCGCGCCTGACCAGAAACCGTCCCCAGCACTGGCCGCCCATCCGCTGGTCGTGGCGACGCCCCATATCGGCGGGCTGACACCCGCGGCCGTCGCCCACCAGGCACTGGAGTCGGCAGCGCAATGTGCGGCCATCCTGGCCGGCGAGATGCCGCCGGGTGCGGTCAATCCGGATCACGCGAAGCGGCTGATGGCAGCACACGGGGGAGCCAAGCGATGACGAACGACGCGGCAAGACCACGAATCGAGGTGCCGGCCGGCGCCTGCGACACCCATGTGCACGTATTCGACCCCGATGCGCCCACCGCGCCGACCGCGAATGCCCCGGGCCCCGTCTGGGCAACGGTCGATGCCTTCCAGGCATTGTGCGCGAGGCTGGGCACCAGCCGGTCGGTCATCGTGCAGCCGACCGCCTATGGCAGCGACAACACGGTGACCCTGCACGGCCTGGCAGCGCTCGGCGACTCGGCGCGCGGAGTCGCCATTCTGGACCCCTCCATGGACGATGCCGCGCTTGCGCGCATGACAGCCGCGGGCGTGCGCGCCGCCCGGTTCCAGATGTTTCCCGGCGGGTTGATGACCTGGGAGGATTTGGAGCCTATCGCCGCCCGTGTGACGCCATTGGGCTGGCATATCCAGTTGCAGATGGACGGCCGCTATTTGCACGAGCACGAAGCGGTGCTGCAGCGCCTGCCCTGTACGCTGGTGATCGACCATGTGGGCAAGTTCATCGAACCCGTGACGCCGGACCACCCCGGCTTCCAGGCGTTGCTGCGATTGCTCGCCAATGGCCGCACCTGGCTGAAGCTCTCTGCGCCCTACGAGACTTCCAAGGTCGGACCGCCGCTGTACGACGACGTTGGCGTGCTGGCCAAGGCCGCGGTCGCCGCAGCCCCGCATCGCATGGTCTGGGCCTCCAACTGGCCGCATGTCTCGGTCAGCGACCTGCCGGACGATGTGACCTTGCTGGACCTGCTGGAGGACTGGGTGCCCGACCCGGCTGAGCGCAGGGCCGTGCTGGTGGACAACCCAGCCACGTTGTACGGCTTCCAAACCGGCTGACCTTCGGCGACCTTCTGGGTCTGAAACCTCTTCGGACCGCCCGCGCGCCGCTTGCGTGACCGCCGGCCCGGCACAACGCAGAAATATTAACGACACATCACAACGACTTGTGCGTGTCTTAACCATAAGTCCGCACAACCCAACTTCGCGAAAATGGCGAAATACCATTGTATTTCAATTGGATACAATTGTATGAAAAATACGATTGTATGGTCCTTAAGATAGCATTAAGCTAACCACACCTCTCGGGGTAAGGGAGTTTTCTAACAATAATATCGGCCGTTGGGCGCGCGGAAGCGGATGGGAAGCCGTGCCGGCCAACAGAGCAGGATGCTTGGGACAAATATTGCCTCGTCGAGGTAGGGCATGAGTGACTATTCCGTAGATCAGAACTTGCTTCAACGCGGTTCGAACGACGATTTTCGGCCTTTTCATTACAGCCTTGCAAGACCCTACCGAGACACGATCAAGCGTGCGCTCGATGTCTTGTTTGTGTTGGCGGCAAGCCCACTGATCGTTCCAGCCGTTGCCCTGCTCGCCCTTATCGTCCGTAGGGATTCGGGCCCCAGCTTCTACGGCCATACCCGCGTCGGCAAGGATGGCAGGACGTTCCGGTGCTGGAAGATCCGCTCCATGGTTGCGAACGCGGACGCTATTCTTGCCGAATATTTGGCCGACAACCCCAGCGCACGTGTCGAGTGGGAGCGCACGCAAAAGCTGGAGCGCGACCCACGCATCACCAGGCTGGGCCGTTTCCTGCGCAAGTCCTCGCTGGACGAGCTGCCGCAGTTGTGGAACGTCCTGCGCGGCGACATGAGCCTGGTCGGGCCGCGCCCGGTAACCGGCGACGAATTGTCGAAGTACGGCGACGACAAGGAAAAGTACCTGTCCGTGCGTCCCGGTATCACGGGGCTGTGGCAGGTCAGCGGCCGCAACGACGTCTCCTACGCCGAACGGGTGGCGCTTGACGCCAACTATGCCGAATCCGTCAGCTTCTCGCGCGACACAGTCATCATGTTGAAGACGGTGGGCGTGGTTCTGCGGCCCAACGGCAGGTAGACCGGCCCGCCCCGCCGGCTTGGACTGGCTTGGCCGGCATCCCCTTCTTCCCCGTCTGCAACCGTCAGGCCGTCTTACGCCGATCGCAACTCCCGTGGCGCCAACTCGCCAATGGATGCCGCGTCCGGATTCTGCGAGTCCGCGGCATCGACGGACGTGTCGTGCGACGGCACAGGCGTGTCGAACTGATAGCTCGGATCGGTCTGCTGTCTGCGCCAGGTCTCGCGCATCTCGCGCCAAGCCCCCAGGAACGTGCGCGGGGTCGGCATGTCGTGCGCGGCGGCCTTGTGCAGAGCGGCGAGGTTGTAGCAGGGCACGGCGGCAAACATATGGTGCTCAAGGTGCCAATTCATCCGCCAGTAGAGGAACTCGGACAGCGGATCGAGCTTGATGGTGCGCACGCACTTGCGGAAATCCGGCACGTTGTCGCGCAGCCCGCAATGCATCGGTGCGCCGACGAAATAGCGGTGCCAGTTGGCGATGGCCGGCGCCAGCGTGAACAGCACCGGCACGATCCAGAGCCCGAATGCGAAGGACACCGCCGCCACCGCAACATGCACTGCGATGACGAACCGGGCCCAGTTGACGGCCCGGCGCCGGGCCTCGGGCTGGCCCTCGTACAGCGCCTCCAGCCAGCCAGGCGTGCTGAACAGGGCGTAGCGCCCGAGCGCCGTGGTGATCATGCCGCCATAGATATTGATGGCGCCGCGGCTTTCGAACCCGCCGGTGACATTGAACGTGAACAGTTGCAGCAGATAGAGCGGCGACAGTGACGGGTACTTCGGCAGCACCACCTCGCGGTCGCCGCGCGGATGCAGCGTATAGACATGATGGAAGGTGTGGCTCATGGCGTACTCGTGGTGGTTCCACCACGCCAGCACCGAGAAGACGCGCAGGAAGAACGCATTCAGCCACTTGGTCCTGAAGACCGTGCCATGGCCCAGTTCGTGGCAGGCGAATATGTAATGCGAGGACACCGTGCCGTGGGCGAACAGCGCGATCGCGAACGCCACCCACATCTCGCGCTCGAAGAACAGGAACGCCAGCACGCCAGTGCAGGCCGCCAGCAACAGGTGACCCAGCGCCTGCAACAGCCCTTGCGTGTCGCTGCGTTTGGTCAGCTCGCGCAGGGTCTCGCGCTCGACCGGGCAGCGATACCACTTGACCTTGAATGTCCTGCGAACCTCGTCGAGCGGCGGATAGGTGTCGGACATCGGCGTTTCCTTCCACGGGCGTGCGGCATCTGACGGCCGCGTTTCAAAGCCCAACCCAACTCTAGTGTCCCGAATCTGAAGTTCGTAACAGTATTTGCTGGCCTCGGTCGAACTTCAGATTCGATTGGGACACTAGCAACATATTGTTTCTAGTGTGGTTTTCGGTTTCGAAGTTCGCGCAGCTACCACCGCAGTTGTATGGCGAACTTCGAAACCACCACACTAGCGCAATTCCACCCGTGTGTGACCCAGGTCACGGCCTCGGATCACTCCCCAAACTTCCCACAGGTTTCCGCCAAGCGGCGTCAGATCGCGCCGCCCATCTGGTCCTCAGGCACCGGGAACGGCCCGGCGCAAACACCCCAGCCGCCCCGTCTGCGGCGCAGAGGACGAGGACCAAACCATGGCTAGCAAGACCCTGTTCACCCCCATCGCATCGACCACCATCAAGTTCGACAGCGGGCCGGTCTACGGCTCCAACGGCAGCGACTTCCTGGACCTGCACCGGCACACCGCTACCAGCGTCTACACATTTGGCGGCAATGACTTCGTGATACTCGACGGCAAGGCCGACTATGACGTCGACTTAGGCTCCGGCAACGACATCCTGATCGTCAACGGCTCCGGCGCGGTGACCGCCGACGGCGGCTCCGGCAACGACAGCTTCATCGTCAACGAGTTCGACAACCATCACTTCGATGGCGGCGCCGATCGGGATGCCATGACATTCCTTGGCCTGGATCATGGCATCCGGGTGAATTTCGACGCCGGCATCGTCGGCAATCATCCGCTCGCGCCGACCGAGTTCATGACGATCGAGAATATCGAAGTGATCCACGGCACCGACTACGGCGACGTCTTCAGCACGACCGATGCCGCGCTCGACGTCTATGCCGAAGGCGGCGACGACAAGGTCTATGGCGGCAACGCCGCGGATCGTGTCCGTGGCGGCGACGGCGACGACGACATTTGGCTCGGCGACGGCGACGACGCCGGGTGGGGCGGCAGCCGCCACGACTACATTTGGGGCGGCAAAGGCGACGACTGGATCAGTGGCGAAGACGGCAGGGACACGCTCAGCGGCGGCTTGGGGGACGACATCGTCCTCGGCGGCGACGACGATGACCTGCTCTCTGGCAACGCCGGCAGCGACTATGTCGACGGCGGCGATGGCGCCGACTACGTCATCGGCACGCATCATGACGACCAGTCCAACGACACGTTCAAGGGCGGCAACCACGGTGCCGGGGTGAACGACGGCGTCGAGACCGATGCCGACACCATCGACTACCGCTACGCCACCGGTTCGGGCTACTTCGACGCGGAACTCGGCCAGGTGCAGGGCGAGGCAGCCGGCATTCCGATTGTCGAGCAAAGCGGCCCGTTCACCATCACGACCGAGTTCATCGACACCATCTCCGGCTTCGAGCGCATTATCGGCACCGACTTCGACGACACCTTCCGCGGCGCCGACGACCCGCTTGTCGACGAGTGGTTCTATGGCCGGGCCGGCAATGACCGCTTCATCGCCAGCAAGGGCGACGACAATTTCGACGGCGACACCTTGCCGGGCGTGGGGCAGAGCGTCGGCAACGACACGGTCGACTACGGCAACTATGGCGGCTCGATCGAGCTCGACCTCGCGGCCGCCTTCGGCACCGCCCGCGACTTCGCCAGCGGCGGCGAGTGGACCCACACCTATCGCGGCATCGAGAACGCGGTCGGCAGCGACTTCAACGACATCCTGACCGGCGACGGGGCGGCGAACCGGCTGGAAGGCCGCGGCGGCTTCGATGTGCTCACCGGCGGTGCCGCCAGCGACACCTTCGTGTTCGACGGCGACGCGGGCGACATCGGCTACGACCGCGTCACCGACTTTGACGTCGAGGAGGACATTCTGGAGCTGGCGGGCCTGGTCCGCACCGACGGCACCGCCATCGACAGCTTCGCCGACCTCGACACCAATGGTGACGGCGTCATCGACGGCGCGGACAGCACCGCTGTCTCGTGGAGCGGCAACACGGCCCTGCTCCTGCAGGACGGCGTCATCGAGTTGCAGGGTGTGAGCGGACTGACCGAGGACGACATCGTCTTCGCCTGATCCGAACCGAGACCTGCGGACTGCGAGCCGCCGGCGCCATGCGTGCCGGCGGCCGTTTCCTGTGAAACACCTGCACCGGCGCGGCCATTTCCGCTGCCTCTGTGACCGCGGTCACGGCCCTCACGAAATCCTCCAATCGTCCTCACAAGCCGGTCAAGCACGCACGCACGCCGTTGACCAGATGGTCCTCAGGCGCCGGGAGCAGCCCGGTGCAGATCAACCGCCGCGCCACACGCGGCATGAACGAGGACGACGACAATGGCACGTACCCTGGACCCCACTTGGCTGGCCCCCTCTTCGCTGAACACCACGCTGGCCGACCCGTTGGCCGATCCGCTGGCGCCGACGCAGCAAGGCTTGGCCGACCCGCGGGCGCTGACATCGGACAAGGATCAGACCGACGACACCACGCCAGCGCCGGTAACGGCGCCGGATGCCAACAACAGCTCGGCAACCGTGCTCTCGGGCACCGAATACGCCGACTGGCTGAGCGTGCTGCGCCACGTCGACACCAGCATTCAGACCTTTGGCGGCAATGACATCGTGAGCCTGCACGGTTCGGCGGACTATGTGATCGATCTTGGCGACGGCAACGACCGTCTCACCATCGGCGGCACCGGCGACGTGACGGCATTCGGCGGCAAGGGCCGCGACACCTTCCATGTCCAAAAGCTGGGCGACCACACCATCGACGGTGGCGAGGGCTATGACCGGCTGGACTTCGGCGACCTCGGCCACGGGGTCTATATCGACGCCTGGTACGAAATCGCCACTGAGAACTACACCACGACCGCGGGCACGATTGAGTTCGACGACATCGACTCCTTCATCGGCTCGGATTTCGACGATCAAATCCTGGGCTCGTACGGCGCCGACAATTTCGACGGCGGTGCAGGCAACGACACGTTGTACGGACGGGAAGGCGATGACCGCATCTACGGCGCCGAAGGCGACGACATCGTTCACGGGGGCAAAGGCCACGACACCGCTTATGGCGAAGGGGGTGCGGACATTCTGTACGGGGAATCCGGCGATGACTGGCTGTTCGGCCAAGGCGGTGACGACGAGCTCCGCGGCCAGGCGGGCGACGACTATCTGTCCGGCGGTACGGGCGATGATAACTTGTACAACAGCATCGGGTCGGACACCGTCCTGGGCGGCTCGGGTGCGGACGTCGTGCACGCTTGGTCGGTCGGCGACAGCGACAACGACACGTTCCACGGCGGCGACGGCGACGACAGTGTCGTGACCGGCGACCAGAGCAGGGCCGACACGCTGGACTACCGCAATGCCCCCGGCAGCGCGTACATCAATGCCGAAAGCGGGATCGTCCAGGGTCACGCGGCCGGCACGCCGACCGTCACGCAGGGCGGCGGCTTCATCATCATCGCCGAATACACCGATACGATCTCCGGCTTCGAGCAATTCATCGCCACCCAATTCGATGACACCATCCGTGGCACCGACGACCCGTCGGTCGACGAATGGTTCTATGGCTACCTTGGCAACGACGTGTTTCGCGGCAGCCTGGGCAACGACCATTTCTACGGTGATGACCTTCCGACGAGCGACATTTCAGGCGCGAATGCCCTCGACACTGTCGACTACCGAGCCTTCGGCGGCAAGGTCGAGGTCGATCTGTTCGCCGGCACGGGCACCGTGCACGACTACGATAGCGGTGCCTCGTTCACCCACACCTATGACGAGATCGAGGGCGTCGTCGGCTCCGACTACGGCGACATCCTGGCCGGCAATGTCGAGGACAACCGGTTCGAGGGTCGTGGCGGCTTCGACGCGCTGACCGGCGGCGCGGGCGACGATACCTTTGTGTATGACGGCGCGGCCGGCAATTTCGGCTATGACCTGATCACCGATTTCAGCGTCGATGACGACATCCTGGAGCTGGCCGGCCTGAGCCTTGCCGACGGTACCGCGGTCGACAGCTTTGCAGCACTCGACACCAATGGCGACGGCGTGCTCAGCGGCACCGACGCGCCGATGATCACCAGCGGCGACTTTTCCGTCCTTCTGTTCGCCGAGGGGTACATCGGGCTCCATGACGTCACCGCGTTGACGGCAGACGATTTCTCGTTCGTCTGATCCCGACCCGCGCGCGACGAGGGCCGCCGGTGCTGCATGCGCCGGCGGCTTTCGCGCGTCTGGGATGGGTGTTTGACGCCCGCGCTGCGATCGCATAAATAACCAACTGGTTACTTAGATCACCGCACGAGCTCTACCATGCTGCCGATCCCGAAAGGCGACGCCGAGACCTACGCCCAGGTGCGAGAGATGACGCGCCGGTTCGCCGACGAGCGCATCCGACCGATCGCCGGCGAGCTGGACCGCGATGCGTCGTTCCCGGTGGACCTCTATCGGGAGATGGCCGACCTCGGGCTGTTCGGCATCGGCGTTCCGGCCGAACTGGGCGGTGTCGGCCTCGATGCCTATGCCTATGCCCTGGTGATGGAGGAACTGTCACGCGGATATGCGTCCGTCGCCGATCAGTGCGGGCTGATCGAACTGATCGGCACGTTGCTGACACGCTACGGCACTGCCGAACAGCAGCAGGTCTACATGGCGGACGTGCTCGCCGCCCGCAAGCTGGTCGCCTATTGCATCACCGAAGCGGAAGCCGGGTCCGACGTGTCCGGCATCCGCTGCACCGCTACCCGCGACGGAGATGGATGGCGGCTCAATGGCGAGAAGCTGTGGATCCACAACGCGCCGGTGGCCGATCTCGGCTTCGTGCTGGCGCGGACCGACCCGGCCGCGGGCCATCGCGGCATGTCGATCTTCATCGTCGACCTCAACGCAAGCGGCGTCACCCGCGGCCCGAAAGAACACAAGATGGGCCAGCGGGCGAGCCAGGTCGGCGCGCTCAATTTCGACAATGTGGCGCTGCCGGCGGACGCCCTGCTCGGCACCGAGGGGCGCGGCTTCCACATGATGATGAGCGTGCTGGAGAAGGGCCGGGTCGGCATCGCCGCGCTCGCGGTCGGCATCGCCCAGGCCGGCTTGGAAGCCGCACTGGACTACGCCCAGACCCGCAAGCAGTTCGGCGCCGTCATCAGCGACAACCAGGGCATCCAGTGGATGCTGGCCGATATGGCGAAAGACATTACCGCCGCCCGCGCGCTGGTCCACCGCGCCGCGATCATGCTCGACAACGACGTGCCGGCGAACGCGGCCTGCTCCATGGCCAAGTGCATGGCCGGCGACGTCGCGGTGGCGCAAACCGCCAATGCGGTGCAGATTTTCGGCGGTTCCGGCTACATCCAGGGGTTCGAAGTGGAACGCCTCTACCGCGACGCCAAGATCACCCAGATCTACGAAGGCACCCAGCAGATCCAGCGCACCATCATCGCGCGCGAGCTGCTGAAGCACGGCGCCGCCGCATGACGGGCGCGGCACTGATCACCGGGTCGAGCCGGGGCATTGGCCGCGCCATCGCCGAGGCCCTGGCCGCGGAGGGGTTCGCGGTCGCCATCAACGGCCCGGCGATGGACGACGAGCTGCAATCCACGGTCGACGCGCTGACCCGCAGCGGCGCGCGTGCAGCGGCCGTCCCCGGCGACGTCGCCGCTATCGACGGCCATGCCGGCATGCTGGGCGCGGCCGAGGCGGCGCTCGGCCCGCTGACCACCCTGGTCAACAACGCCGGGGTAACCGCAATGTCGCGCGGCGACCTGCTGGACGTGACGCCGGAGAGCTATGACCGCTGCCAGGCGATCAACACCCGCGCCGGCTTCTTCCTCACCCAGGCGTGGGCACGGCTGGTGCTGGGCCGTGACCGCGCGCCCGACGTGCACCACTCGGTGATCTCGGTGACGTCGTCCAACGCGCAAGCGGTCTCCATCGCGCGCGGCGAGTACTGCGTCTCCAAGGCGGCGATGTCGATGGTGTCGCGGCTGTTCGCGGTGCGGCTGGGCGAAGCCGGGATCGGCTGCTACGAGATCCAGCCCGGCGTCATCGAGACCGCCATGACCGCCCCGGTGATGACCGACTACAAGCGCCGCATCGCCGACGGGCTGACGGTCACCCCGCGCACTGGCCAGCCGGCCGACGTCGGCGCGGTGGCGGCGGCGATGGCGACCGGCCGCCTCGCCTACTCCACCGGGCAAGCGGTGCAGGTGGATGGTGGGTTGCTGATTCCCAGAATCTGATGCGGGAATCCGATCCGGGAATCCGATCCGGGAATCTAGCCCCTGATGAGCCGGCCTGCCGCCCCCATGCCAGGGTTTCGGTTGGCATCAACCCAAGAGCTTTCGTGCGCCATCAGCAGGCCTTGGCCATCCTGCTCCACGCCGCCGGCCTCGCCGCGCCGCCCCGTCCCTACGTTGTCCCGTCGCCATCAACAATTTTGAACATTCTCCCCACCGGCCGCGACCTATGCCCGAGGGCATTGCCACCATGACGGTTGGGAGGCCGCCGTGCGTGCACAATCATCGGGAGACCGGCGCGGTTCGCGTCGTGCCCTGTGGATCAGTCTGTTCTGCACCCTGGCCAGCGTCGCGATGCTGGGCGCGGTGGCCGTGGAGTCGCTCGGGACAGGCGGTGGCACCGGCCATGCCGACACGGGCCTGCGCGGCGTTCCCGAGCCTTCCGGCTACAACCACCTGATCCCACGCGACCTGGCGGCGCGCATACCGGTTGAGATCGTCGACGTCGACATCCTGCGCGACATTCCCGGCGACGAGACCCGCCAGACGCTCTACGACATTCATCTCCATCTCACCGTGGGCACCATGGCCTATGGCGGGTCGGTCTACGGCTACCACCTGGTCACCCAGGACCGCGCGTTCAACATCATCGACACCGACAATGACGGTGTGTTCGAGGCGCTGTACGAACACGGCGAGGAAGTGACCTTGCCCATGTGGCTTGTCGAGGCGCACTAGCCTCGCGCTCCTAAAACGCGTCCCAAACCATGCGTTCCAGCACGTCAAACACCGCCTGTGGGTCCTGCTGCACATGATAGACCGCGTGCACCCTCAACACGCCGTCAGCCCAGTTCAGGTCTTCAAGGTCAAACGGGATTGACGACAGCATGCGGGGCAGCGGCCACTGCTGTGCCGCGACCGCAAACGGGCGGCGTGACACGAACGACCATGTGGCCTGCCCGCCGCCGATTCGCGGCAGGTAGCCCGCGTTGACGATCCAGGCCACCAGAGCCTCCACCGATGTGTCGTCCGGCAGGTCGGCCGACCGCCGGTGCGGTGCGTCCGCATCGTCGCCGGCAGCAACACTGTCGCGGGTCAGGTCAAGACGCATGGCCGCCGCCTCCCAAGGGAAAATTAACTGCACCACGCGACTATGGTGACGTGGAGCACATCGATGTCGATCAACAGTGTCAAATATCACGCCGGGCGGGTTATCGAAGTATTGCGCAATGGCGGGAGCGAGAGTTCAACTGCCAGGTTGGAGCGCCTAGTCAGCGCTCTCGACCGGCCGGAGACACGGTCTGGCGCTCTCGAACGCCTGATAAGCCTGTGCCACGTGCGCGCATTGGGCGACCGCCACGTCGAGAACATCAGCCTGAGCGACTGGTGGGAACGGCTGGGAAAGCTGGATGGCGCCTGCCGACGCGCACTCAGAGAGCACGACGAAGAGCCGCCCGGAAAACCACCTGTCGGTCCACACGGCCCAAAAGGTCCGAGCAGCGGCGGCGGCGGAAAAAAGCAGGTCCTGAGCTGGGCGGTGCTGCCGCTTGCGGGCGCGCTGCTATTCGCAATCGTCATGATTGCCATTCGGCTGCCATCGTTCTGGCCGCCGGAAACTGTTGAAATTGGTGGCACACTCGACCGAACAGAGGTCGCGATTGGCAGCTACTCGGCTTTGCGAGGGCACAGCGGGTCGCTGCGCGCACTGCTGTTCCTCGATGGCGACGTGATAGCGTACGGTATCTTCGATACTTCGGGCGACCGCTGGCTGGAGGCAGCCCAGAACCTGAGCCCTGGAGACACCCTGACAATGAGCGTGAATGGGGATGCATGGCATCGCATGCGCACGCAACTGATGGCGCTGGTGCCTGACAGCGACGAGACCTACGACATCGGCCAGCAGGCCGCCCGCGCTATGATCGAAGCGAAACGCGATCCGGTCGAGGTCGTGGCCATTCACACCGGCAACGCGGTCGTCTACTCAGCGGTCAGTGTCACGGCAGCCCAGTGGCGCACCATCGCTGTATGGTGCGGCATCACAATCGCAATAATTCTTGCACTTGTTGCCGTCGGCCGAAGGGGCCGGCCGAGCCAAGCGCCCACGGCGACGCCCTCAGCCGCCGAGCCAGCTAATCACCCTTAAAAACCGGCTTGCGTTTTTCGCGGAAGCTGGAGACGCCCTCCGCCTTGTCGGCGGTAGACGCAACCAGCCCGCCAGCAAGTGCGTCGATGGCGGCGGCGGCCCCCTCGCCCGTCGCGGCCGACAGCACGGTCTTCGCCACCTCCACCGCGCGGGGCGCTAGTGCTGCGACCTGGTCGGCCATCGATAGCGCCGCGGCGCGCGGATCGTCGTTCAGTTCATTGACGAAGCCCACCTGGTGCGCCCGGTCAGCGCCGATGTGCGCACCGGTCAGCGCCATTTCCCGCACCAGCGCCTGCGGCATGTGACGCAACAGCCGGTTGGCGCCGGACCAACCGGGGACGACGCCGATGGTCGCCTCCGGCAGGCCGAATGACGCGGCAGGCGTAGCGATGCGCAAATCGCAGGCGGTCGCCAGTTCCAGCCCGCCGCCTAGCGCCAGGCCATTGACGGCGGCGATCACCGGCACCGGCAAGGCCGCCAGCCGGTCGAACAGCCGATGGCCCAGCACCACCCATTGGCGGGAGAACTCGAACGGCGTCATGTCGCCCCAGGCGGCGATGTCCGCCCCGGCGCAGAACGCGCGGTCGCCCGCTCCGGTCAGCACCACGGCACGCACCGCGTGGTCGGCCTCCAGCGCGTCGAGCACGCGCGCCATGTCGGCCAGGATCGCCGGCGACAGGCAGTTCAGCCGCGCCGCGTTGTCGATGGTGACCAGCGCGGTCGCGTTGTGCCGGGTGACTTCAAGTGAGTCGGGCATGGGGGTGGTGTCGCCTCAACCTGTCACAGCAGTCAACACCCTATTGTCATCCTCGACCGAGGCCAAAGTTCTGGCCGAGCGTCGGGGATCCATTTCGGGCATCGCGCGAACGGAGGAATGGGTCCTCGGCGCGTCGCCCAGGCAAGGCCTGGGCTCGGCCAAGGACGACAATCGGGTGAATAGACGCCACGGAGGACACATTCCTCATCCGCCCTTCAGGAATGTCTCCATCGAATCGTCCATCTGCTCGATCCACGGCTTCGACATGGTCGGCGACATGGTGCCGGTCACCGGCGACGGATGGGCATAGTCGCGATAGGTCAGAATGCCCTTCGACTTGTTCTTCTTCCACACCTTGAAGCTGGCATCGGCGCTGTCGATGTCGAACTTCGGATAGTCGGTGTAGCTCATCAGTTCCTTGATGTAGTCGGTCTGGAACGTGATCATCTTGCTGGCGTCGTCGGCCGCCGCCTCCATCTCCGCCCACTTGGCCATGTCGGCTTCCATCTCGGCCTGCGACGGCAACTCGATCTTGCCCATGATCACGTCGCGGGCGAACCACGCCTCGGCGTCGAACATGGTGAAGGTGTACCACTGGTCCTGCATGCCCAGGTACAGCAGCCCCGGGTGGGCCGCCCAGACCACACCCTTGTAGAGGCCGGGCGAATACAACCGGTTGGTGGTCTCCAGGCGCAGCGCATCGCTCAGGAACGGGAAGTGGTGCTTGTAGCCGGTGCACAGGATGATGGCGTCGAACTCCTTCGACGAGCCGTCCTTGAAGTGCACGGTGCGCCCGTCGATGCGGGTCAAGAGCTCGCGCTCCTCCATGCCCTCCGGCCAGTCGAAGCCCATCGGTGCGGTCCGCCAGCTCATGGTCACCGACTTGGCCCCGTACTTGTGGCACTGCAGGCCGATATCCTCGGCCGAGTAGCTGGCGCCGACGATCAACAGGTCGCGGCCGGCGAACTCGTTGGCGCTGCGGAAGTCGTGGGCGTGCAGCACCCGGCCGGGGAATGTCTGAATGCCCTCGAACTCCGGCACGTTCGGCACCGAAAAGTGACCGGTGGCGACGATGACGTTGTCGAACTGGTCGAACGCCTTGTGGTTGGTCGTCAGGTCCTCGGTCACCACGGTGAACTTGCCGGTCGTCTCCTGGAAGTCGATCCAGCGCACGGCGGTGGTGAAGCGCACGTACTTGCGGATATCGCTCTTCTCGGCCCGGCCCTTGATGTAGTCGGCCAGCGGCTCGCGTGGCGGGAACGAGGGGATCGGCTTGCCGAAGTGCTCCTCGAACGAATAGTCGGAGAACTCCAGGCACTCCTTGGGGCCGTTCGACCACAGATAGCGGTACATGGAGCTGTGGACCGGCTCGCCGAACTCGTCCAGCCCGGTGCGCCACGTGTAGTTCCACAGGCCGCCCCAGTCGCGCTGGCGCTCGAAGCAGACGATGTTCGGTATGGCCTCGCCCTTGTCGCGCGCGGCCGCAAATGCCCGCAGCGCACTCATGCCACACGGTCCCGCCCCGATGATCGCAACCCGCTTGGTCATCTTACTTGTCCCCTATTCCGAAGTATTGGCGATCATCGTGGCACGCTGAATTCGGACCACGCAAGGCACCAATCCGCGGCCGCGACGACCAACGGAGACCCCGGCTCGCAACCGGCCGGGACAAGGCGGCCGACCGGCACATGGGTCTAACCGACCGAATACGGCTTGTAGAACTCTGCCCGGACTCCGCCCGACGGCCGATTGGATATTTCGCAGCGGCACCCCACCGAAGCGGCCAGCGTGATGGCATTGCTGATGCCCAAGCCTATGGATCCGTCCGACATGTCGCTGTTGTAGGGCGCGCCCAATTTCGCCAGGATTTCGTCAGGCAGCCCCGCCCCGTTGTCTGTCACGATCACGCTAAACGCCCTGTCAGCAGACGACGGCTCAACCTTCATTTCTATCAGCGCACCGGCGCCCGCGTATTTGCATGAATTCGAGACAATATTATTCAATATTCTATGAACGGTGAGCGATGGAACATCGCACATTACATCGATGTCGGGCGCGCTCAATGTCAGAACTTGATTGCGATTTTCGACATGGCCCGAGAACGACTGCACAATTGTACGGGCCAGGTCGGAGAGGTTGGTTGTACCTTGATCATGGGCGATGAAGGCTTGTGCTTTCGCGACAGACAACATCCCATCGATTATCTGCACCGCATGCGCACCGCATTCGCGGATAATCTTTATGTATTCCGCATACTTGGCCGACCCAATCGCGCCGAAAGTCTGGCTTTCGATCAGTTCTGAAAACCCCATGATGCTGGTGATCGGGATTCGCAGATCGTGGGCCAATCGCTCCATCAGGCGCCCCTCGCTGTCCTGCTCGGCCCGTACAGACGAGCGGCCCTCCGACGAAAGCAAGAGCAGGTCGCGCGCCACAGTCGCGAACCGGCGCAGGCGCGCCGTCTCTGCGGCGGTCAAGGCGCGCGGTTCTCGATCTATGATGCAGAATGTGCCGAGAACGCTCCCTGATGGCAGTATCAGCGGCGCGCCCGCGTAGAAGCGAATGAAAGGATCGTTGAGAACCAGTTCGTTCTCCGCGAAGCGTTCGTCATGTCGTGCATCCTCGACGAGCAGCAGCTCATGCGAGAAGAGCGCGTGATGACAGAAAGCACATTCACGTGGCGTCTCTGTGACACTAAGGCCCATGCATGCGGCGAACCACTGCCGATCGTGATCGACCAGAGAGGCCAGTGCCACCGGCACTTCGAATGTTTCGCAAGCCAGTTCGACAAGTGCTTGAAACCCCGCCGAATAGGGGCGATCCAACACCCCCAATTCACGCAATTCCAACAAGCGCCCCGGCTCGTCGTCGGGCATCTGCATCGGCGCTTCCTCGCGAGGGCCCGGAAGCCAAACGACCCCCGGAGCAACGACTGGCCATTGGTCTGCCAGTTCATTCACGCAAGCGCGCTATCACTCATTCCCCATCAGCGCACGAGCAAAGCCTATATGGCTATTGAGCAAATGTCACCGCCTCACGATGAATTTAAGTAACCAAATAGGGAATAACGGGTCAACAAACCATTTATGGTTGTGCGGATCCAATTCTTTTTTCCCTCTCTTGTTACATAAATACCTAGTTACTATTCTTTCAGGCATTCGATTTGGAGCTCATTCCCCCGATGGGACATCACGGGGCGATGTTACAATCAGCAGGCAGGCGGCGACCAGTTTGCGGCCGTCGTCGTAGGTGGAGGGCTTCTCGCCCTTCCAACGCGCGAACGTGCGCACCGGCGCCGGGCGACCTTCGGCCGCAGCCGCCAGCACGTCCGCCGCCTCCTCGGCGAACCGCGCCATGCGCAGGCGCAGATTGGCGACATGCCGGGAGGGATCGCGGGCTTCCATCCGCAGGTGGAACAGGGAGCTGCGCCCCCGCCCCTCGATCTTCATGTGGCGCTCGATCCAGACCGGCGCATGGCGCCAGAGCCGGTCGGCCCGCATGTAGGCGCGGCGGGCGGCGGCCGCACGCCCCTCGGCCCTGAGCGCAAACCCGAGATTGGCCGACGAGGTGCCGCGGCGCGGATCGATCCGGCCGAAGCGCCAGAACGCCACCTTGCCCGCCCTGCGCCACAGCGCACACGCGGCCTCAACATCACCGGCCGTGTGCGCCTCGGCCGCGGCTTCCTGCAGCCGTTCCCAGACCAGGTCGTGCGCCCGCCACCCGGACTTCAGCGCCGCGGCAAGCGCCGGGTCGCCGTCAGGCGACGTATTGGTCAAGCGCGGATCGATCGAATGAGACACCGGCAGGCCTAAACGAAAACGGCACGCCGCAGAACGGCGTGCCGCATATTCAGTGCTATCCGGGCGCGCAAGCGCCCGTCACGTCAGCTCGACGGCGTGCAGACGACCTGGCCGCTGGCGACGTAGCAGATGGCAATGGCGCCGCTTTCCATGTCGACGCGGAAGACGCCAGGCTCGTTCTCCATGTTCGACGGCACCAACCGGTACATGCCGCTGCCCTGCGGGCCGGCGCCAGGGCCGGTCTGCGCGCAGGTGGTCAGGCCGACATTGTTGTCGGGCTCGAACCAGCACGCCTTCACCTCGCCGGTCGCGCGATTGACGCCGTACATGAAGTTGCGGTCGATGGCGGCACCAGGCGAGAAGTAGTAGGTGGCGGCATCGTCCGCGCCGTCATCCTGGCGCAACAACTGCGCGCTGGCCGGCGACAGGGTGGCGAGGCCGGTCGCCGCGATGATGGCGGCGCATGCCGTCGCCTTGCCGAGAGTCTTCAAAGTGCGGGTCATGCCTTCCCCCGTTTGATGTGTTAAGCGGCTGGATTGAGCCAAGTTGGGTCGCCCGAGTCAAACGAGAAATGGCCGAATGCCGCCATTCCGGCCATTCTCGGGGTGAATGCTTCGACGATCATGGCAGCCACCTTACCAGATCGGCCGCAGATGGCGCGCAGGAAAGCCATGGATGCGCGATTTGCCGAGCAGGAATACCACGCGCTTGGCGGCAAGCAGGCTGTCGATCGCCGGGTCCAGCACGTCAAGCCCGCCGGTGTAGGCGCCAAAGGCGGGCAGGATCAGCCGCCGGCCATCGGTCACGAAACAGCGGCCGCTGCGGCTGCCGCCGCGCACCGCCACCCGCGCCTTGGGATGGAAGTGCCCGCTGACCTCGCCGCCACCGGCCGAGGGCACCGCCTCGTGGCGGAAGACCAGCGGCCCGAGGCGCAAGTCCTCACGCGCCGTACCGCCCAGGAATGTCGGCGGCGCCGGGTCGTGGTTGCCGGTGATCCACACCCATTCGCGCGCGGCGGTCATGGAGCGGATGCGCGCCGCCACCTCGTCTTCCAGTCGTCCGGCGGCGTGCCCATCGTGGAACGAATCGCCCAGGCAGATCACGCGTTTCGGTGCCCAGGCCGCGATCGCCGCGTCCAGCCGGTCGAGCGTGGCGGCGGTGTCATAGGGCGGCAGCAGGGCGCCGTTGCGGGCAAGCCCGCTCCCCTTCTCGAAGTGCAGGTCGGCCACCACCAGCGTCGCCTCGTCCGGCCACACCAGCACGCCGGCACGGTCGGCCAGCAGCTCGGCGCCATTCAAGCGGAAGCCGATGGCACTGCCGTCGTTTTGGCGACCGGCCGGCGGCGCTTCAAGTCGTTGGGCAGTCGCAGATTGCATCGTCATACCGAGTCGTCACGCGAGGCGGCATCGTATCGCCAAGCGCATACGAATCACACCGGGCAGCCTGCATTACCCCGGTACGCTTCAACGCTGCCGCCCCAACCATCGTCGCCCTCGCGCTTGTCGCGAGGACCCATTTGTGCCGGTGATGCTTGACGGGTCGTGTTCGCAATGCCGGTCGGCGAAAGCGCCTTTTTGACGTGGCCCCACCAGGCTTATCCAATTGGCAAGTGTCCAGCCGGGCATCGCGATGGGCCCTCGCCACAAGGGCGAGGGCATCAATTCAGGGTGTTGCGAGACCTCGCTACTCCAGCGTCAGGGCGACGCGGAAGCCGACGTCCCAACGGCGGCTGTCCGCTTCGGCGCCGGCGCGGTAGGCCAGGTTCATGATGACCGGCCCGAAATCGAATGACGGCCCGCGCTGGGCCCGCAGGTCGCAGTCGCCGTCCTGCCAGGCCGACCCGTCGATGGGCGCGCCGATATAGGTGTATTGCTGGCAGTCGGCCAGCCACTCCCAAACATTGCCCAGCATGTCGTAGAGGCCATAGGCGTTGGCGGTGAAGCTGCCGACCGGCGCAGTGTACGGATAGCCGTCGTCGCACGAGAAGGCGGTGTCCGCCACCGCCTCGCCTGTTTCGGCTGCGGCGGCGGCATCGTCGCCGTTCAGGTAGCCGCACGGATCGCCGCCATCGGCCCAATAGGTGCCATCGACGAGGCCGGCGCGCGCGGCATATTCCCACTCCGCCTCGCTTGGCAGGCGGTAGTCGCGCCCTGTCGTCACCGACAGCCAGTGCACATAGGCCATGGCGTCGTGCCAGTTGACGTCGATCACCGGACGGTCGCCGCGCCCCCAGCCATGGTCGTCGGGCACGTGCACGCACGCGCCGTCGGCGACGCAGGCATCGTATTCGGCAAAGGTCACCTCGTGGGTGCCGATGGCGAACGGGGCGGTGAAGGTGACCTGGTGCACCGGCACGGCATCGGTGAAGATCGACGGCTCATCGGGTCCAGGCACGGGGTTCGGCCCCATCATGAATTGGCCCGCCGGCAGCACGCGCACCACCGGACAGTCGTCGCAGTCCTGGATGGTGTCGCCGGGCAGCGGGCGGTCGCGGCCCAGCGCGGTCATCAGGAAATAGTCGATCTCGCCGGAAGGCGGCAGCCCGATGTCGGCCTGGAACGCCCGGATCGCGTCCAGAGTGCGCGGTCCCGGCTGGCCATCGGCCGGGCCGGCGTCGTAGCCGCGCTCGTTCAGCAGCAGTTGCACGGCCGCCGCCCAATGCTCCTCCGGGATCCAGTCGGTGTCGTGCCACAGGCCGGGCGGCGAGGCATCGCCGTGACTGGCCGCCTTGATGAACCAGCGCATGGCCTGGCCCGGGTCCTGCGGGAAGCCGTGCTCGCCGAGGTCGAACAGCCGAAACATCGCCAACTGCGCATAGGGCTCGCCGTCCTCGGCCGCCTCCTCGATCATCGCGAGCCCGCGTGTCGGATCGGCCACAAGCGGATTGTTGAGCAGGATGTTGCCCAACGAACTCGCAGCCCGGCGTTCGCCAAGCGCGATCGCCCGCTCGAACCAGGTAATCGCGGCCTCCGCATCAATCGCCGCGCCGACGCCATAGCGGTACATCTCGCCAAGCTGGTAGGCGGCGGCGCCGGAGCCGATCTCGACCGCCTGCTCCAGCGTGTCGACGGCGTTGCCGTAGTCGCCCGTGGCCGACGCCAGCTCGAACCGGGCGCGGCCAAGCGTGAACTGGAACCGTGCAACCTCGGGATAGGCCTCGACCGCCGCCGAGCAGGCATCCAGCGCCTGGGTGGCGTCGAACTCCGGCCATTGGTAGGCGAAGTCGCTCTCCACCCACAACAGAGCGGCCCGATAGTTGGCCACGCCGGAGAAGGCGTCGCAGGGATCGGACACCACCTGGAAACTCAACTGGCCGTTCATCCGCACGCCTTCGGGGCCGATCACCGAGAACGCCATCTGGCCGGCATCGCCGCTGAAGCCGGGGTCGGGCGTGAACGCCAGCCGGCCGAAGCCTTCCAGGTCGATGGTCTCGCCCGGCCACAACGTGGCGTCGTCAAGAGAAAGGCGCCCGCCCTGGGGCACCGCGTCGATCCGCACTTCCGCCGCCTCGCCTTCGCGCGACGCGGGCAGCAGGAACTCCACCGGCACCGGCCCGGTGTCGGCCAGCACGGCGAGGACCCGCGGCTCGGCATCGGCGAGTGCCGCCAGCCGGTTTTCGGCCAATTGCGCATAGAGCCCCTCGGGGTAGCTGGCCAGATAGGTCTCGAAGTCGGCCGGATCGGTGCTGTCGGCAATGGCGCGCCACAGCCGTTCCTCATCGGACATCTCCGCCACGCCGTCATCCGGATCGGGCGGGTTGAAATAGAACTCGCCCTCCAGCGTGCTGGACACCCAGGGGATCTGCTGGTCGCCGGTGGACTCGCGCACCGTGCGGCGCACTTCGCGGAACAGGCGGCCGATCTCCAGCCCCGGCTCGCCCAGGTGCTGCAGCAAGGCTGCCGTGTAGGGGCTGTGCGCGCCGACGCCATCGGCGGCGACCTGACCCGGCGCGGTGGCATAGGCGATCACCGTTTCGGCGCCCGCCACGCTCATCTCCGCCAGCCCGCGCTGCACGTTGCGCGACCCGGTGACGAACGGGTTGTTGCGGCAAGCATCCAGGATCACGATGTTCAACCGGCTGCCGGCATCGGCCATCAGCGACAGCACGGTGTTGGCGTCGAAGCCCTCGAAGATCAGGTCGGCCTCGCGGGTCAGCTCGGCCCCCACCGGCAACAGGTAGTTGATGCCCTGGTACTGGATGCCGTGGCCGGCATAGTAGAACAGCGCCGTGGCGCCCGGCGTCAGCAGGGCGTTGAATTCGCGCAGCGCCTGGCGCATGCCCTCGTAGTCGACGTCTGTGGCCTGCACTACCTGGAACCCGGTTTCGCGCAGCGCATCGGCGACGGCCGCCGCATCGTTGGTGGGGTTGGCCAGCGGACCGATGGCGCGATAGGCGCCGTTGCCAATTACCAGGGCGACACGCACGCCGTCGTCCCAGCCAACGACACCGTCGGCATGGTCGGCGCCCCTGCCATCGTCCTGATTGGTGGCGTCCTGGGCGGCCGCGGTGCCGCATCCGACGGCAAACACCAGCACCGCCAGCCATCTCACCATGGCCGTGACCATCGAAACCTCCCTGCGCACGCAACTTTGAGAAGTGTCCGGGCTGCTCATCCCAGCATGAGGGAGCAGAGCACGCGGCCGGCGCGATCTTATGGCCGAATCCTGGCGAGCGCGCGGCATTTGTAGCCGGCGTGCCGGCCAGCCGCCTCAACCTTCCATACAGATGTTTGTGATACGGGTGGCGAGCAAATCTCAGGAAGAGAGCCTGGCATGCCCACCTCAGTCACCAGCCAATGGATCAATTCTATCGGCCTGCTCGCCGCCGCGCTGACGGCCGGCGTTTTGGCCGTGGTCGGCCCCAACCCGCTGGTCGGCGCCATCGCGTGCATGCTGGCCTACGCGGTGCCGATCGCGTTGCTGGAGCTGACAGTGTTGCGCACCCATCGCCGCGCGAGCACCGGACTGGACTGGTCCCGGGCCGGTAGCCAAGGCACCAACTGGCCGCGGGTCTGGACCAAGCTGCTGGGCCTAGTGGTCACACTGGCGGCGGTGGCGGCCATTCACTGGGTGGTCCGGCTCTACACCATCGAGGATATGTCCATCGCCGCCCTGGTGGTGGCGTTGCTGGCGGTGCCGATCCTGATCGTCGCCATCCCCTACATCGCCTTCGTCGATGCGCGGATGGCGGAACCGCATGACGGTTATTGGCTGGTCGGCCAGATGACACGCGGCCGGTTCGACAGCATCGACTGGCCGGTGCTGCGCGAGCACCTGCTGTCGTGGGGGATCAAGGGCTTCTTCCTGCCGATCATGTTCGTCTACCTGACCAAGAACGTGCGCGGCCTGCATGCCAACCTGGACCTGCTGGACGGCAGCCATGTCGACATCGTCACCTGGATCACCAGCTTCGTCGTGCTGCTGGAGCTGACCATCGTGTGCGTCGGCTATTTCTGCACCTTCCGGCTGCTCGACGCGCACATTCGCTCGCCCAACCCGCTGCTCGCGGCGTGGCTGGTGACCCTGGTGGTCTACGAGCCGTTCAACCGCGTCATCACCGGCGAGATCCTGGACTACACCGACGGCGTCTATTGGTACGACTGGTTCGCCGACACACCGGCGCTTAGCCTGCCGTGGGCGGGCCTGCTGCTGGTCAGCTTCGCGATCTGGCTGTGGGCGACCATGATCTTCGGGCTCAGATGGTCGAACCTGACCAATCGGGGCATCATCACCAACGGCCCCTACCGCTTCACCAAGCACCCGGACTACGTTTCCAAGTCGATCTTCTTCTGGCTGGTCAACATGCCGTTCCTGTCGATGGCCGGCCCGGTCGAGGGCCTGAAGGGCGCCTTAATCATGGCGATGGTGAACGCGATCTACCTGGGCCGCGCCAAGGTGGAGGAAAAGCACCTGTCGGCCGATCCCGACTACGTCGCCTACGCGCTGGCGATGGAGGAACGCTCGATCTTCCGCTGGGTCGGCCGCTGGCTGCCGTTCATGCGTTTCCGCGCGCCGGCGGGCATGGCAGCGACACGACCGCCGGAGCCCACACCCGCAAGTAGCGCGATTCAAGCTGCCGAGTAGGGTCTCGACCGGGCTCAGCTGAACCAGGTCAGGCCATCCTGGTCGGCGTCGTAGTTGACCAGGATCAGCCTGGCGGTATCGCTGCTGTCGTAGATGTAGGTGTGGTTGCCGATGACCTGGTGGTAGGCGCCGCCGACCTTGTCCTCCGCCGAGAAATCCATCACCAGGTCCGGCCAGTCGCCGCCGACACCGACCAGAAACGTGTCGCTGCCACTGCCGCCCCACAACTCGTTCAGGCCGTCGCCGGCGATCAACAGGTCGTTGCCTTCGTTGCCGTAGGCGGTGTCGTTGCCACTGCCGACGTGGAGCACGTCATTGCCGGAACCGCCGAGCAAGGTGTCGTGCCCGGCGCCACCGTACACGGCGTCATTGCCACTGCCACCGTGGACATAGTCGTTGCCCTCGTCGCCATACACATAGTCGTTGCCGGCACCGCCCCAGACCTCGTCATTGCCGGCGCCGCCCATGCCCCAGTCGTCGCCGCCGCCGGTGTAGACAAAATCGTCGCCGTCCTCGCCGGAGCAGAGATCGTTGCCGAAGCCACCGAGGATATGATCGTCGCCCGCACCGCCGAAGATGAAGTCGGTGCCGTCACCGCCATCGGCATAGTCGGTGCCGGCGCCGAGTTCGATGGTGTCGTTGCCGAGGCCGCCCTCGACGTAGTCGTTGCCGCCGCCGGTCTTGATGTTGTCGTTGCCGGCATAGCCGTAGACGATGTCGTCGCCGTACCAGGTCTGGATGGTGTCGTCGCCGGAGGTGCCGTACTCGGTCTTGTCCTCCCACATATCCTCCCACCACTGCTTGATGCCGGGGCTCCGCGCAGCGGGGCTGAGGGCGGAAGGCGTGGTCGTCGAGGAATAGCGGGCCATCGGATCGTCTCCTTCAGATGCTCGTGTCGCTCGCGCTTATGTCGCCGCGACCGGCCAGGAGGTTCACCGGTGGTGTGTCAGACGAGCCAGTCCATGCCCCAAGGACCGCCGCCGTTGTCGCCGCCGTCATCGACGCCGATCAGCGCCGCTTCGCCAGCGGGCGCTTCGGTACCAGGCTCAACCGTCGGCACATCGACCGAATATGCGGCGATGGCATCTTCGGGCGCCGCTTCGATGCGGCCGCCGCCATACTCGTACCACCAGCGGAAGGACCCGCCATTGGCAGCCTGGCTGACGTCGGACGGCGCGGGCGCGGATGCGTAGTTGGACATGATGCGGTCTCCTCGTTCTTGTTGTTGTCCTCGAACGCCTGGGCACAGCGCGTTCAAGCTCGTTGCCCGTGGGTCGCGCCGACGCTGTCGCAGGTTCACCGCAACGAAGTGCCATCGCGGCGCGCGACGGCAGTTTCCGTGTGCTACCATGCCCCCCGCCGCTACATAGGAGGGGGCTATGCGTGGCATCTTGAAGGTTGGCGTCCTTGCCGGCGCGCTGGGGGCAAACGCGGCACCTGCCGCGGCCGCGGACGGCGACCTGGCGTTTCTGATCGAAGAATTTCCGTACGGCTTCGACGAATGCATGGGCCGCGCCTTTGACGCGGTGAATGGCAGCGGGCTCGCGGTCACGGCGAACAGCGATTGGTGGGTGTATGGCGTCGGCGACGGGGTCAGCGCCTATGTGGCGTGCCAGGGGTACGGCAACGGGCTCTCCCTGGCGCTGATGACCGCCACGGCGTTCGAGGGCGTCAGCGCCTGGGAGCCGGTCGACCGCCTGCTGGACCTGATGGAGTTTCGCGCCGGCCCGCGCAGCCCGGCACCAAACGACGTCGACAACAATCCCGGCATGACGTGGTGGACCGAATATGTCGAGATGGACGTCGAGACCTGCCGCCAGCGCGGCGAGGACGCGTTTCTCGGCGGCGGCCTGACGGAAACCGATAGCGCCTACCGGTCGTTCCAGGCCGAGGACGACGACTTCAACGCGCTGATCACCTGCGTTGATTATGGCGACACCACGCTGATGAACCTGACGGTCGCCACCACCGGCGACGCCGACAACGTGGCCGCCATGAACGCTCTCGTCGGCTACTTCAAGGACCCCGGCACCATCCCGGAAACGGTGGTCGCGGATCAACCGGACGGTCCGGCCGGCGACGACAACCTCACGCCGCCGGGGCTGACCGAGCGCCGCACCGCCAGCACGGTCTGCGATGCGTCCGCCGGTGGCGGCGAGGTCAACGATGTGCGTTTCACGCTCGCCGAGCCCACCACCATACGCGTGCTATGGCGCGGCGAGCCGGGGCGGGACTCCTGGTGGATCGCCGAGAAGGACTATGGCGGGGACCTCGTCGCCAACATCTTCGACGGCGCACCGCTGATCATGCCGCCGGGCGCCGACCCGACGAACGGTATGGTCCCGCTGCCGGCCGGCACCTTCGTTCTGCACGTCGCGTGCCTGTCGGGCGCAATCGGCTCGGTGTCCGCCGAGATCCTGCTGCCGCCGATGCCAACGCCCGGCGGCCCGGTTCTGTTGTCGTCCGCCCAGGACCAGAGCGACCGCATGTTCTACCTGACGGCGCCGCAGACGGTCACCTTCACCGACACGCCGCCGACCGGCTCGATCATCGATTTCGCCGGCTCGCTGCTGTGGTCGAGCGATGCCGGCGACGTCGAGGCGTGGAGCACGCGCGACCTGATGCCCGGCGGCTATTGCCTGCACGGCGAATGGCCCGATGGCCCGGCACGCAGTTTCTCAGTCGAGTTCGTCGCTCCGCCGGCCCCGAGTGGCGACCCGGTCACGCTGACCGCGCGCACCACCATGGGGTCCGACGGGCGCGAGACCACCGAAGGCGTGCAATTCACCCTGACCCAGCCACAGGTGATCCAGGTGCTGGGCGCCGACACGGCCTGGATCATCGATACCGCCGGCAATCTGTGGTTCAACATCGTCGACGGCGACGTCCAGTCGGGCAGTGCCTGGGTGGTGTCCACCGGGCGCGACAGCGCGCCTGGTATCGACCTTCCCGGCGTGCTGCTGCCGGCCGGCAGCTACCACTTCACCGTGGCGACCGGGATTGGCAGCGCCTCGGCGCAGGTGCGGTTCGTCGGCACCGCCGATGAGGACTTCGATTGGCCGGCGCGCCAGACACACCCGTGTTATCCCAGCCTCTACAACGTGGTTCAGCATCCGCATCTCGATGCCGACCGGGTGCTGGGCGGGATCCTGGCGGCCATCCGCGCCACATGGCAGGACCGCGACCCGGAAGTCGTTTCCTGGCCGGCCGGCACGGAAGAAGACGGCATCGTCCTGGGTTACGACACCTTCGCCGGCGGGATTGCGGAGTCAGACGTCATCGAGGATGTGTGGGTCGAGGTCATTCTCGATCCGGCAGAGCTGGAGTTGCGCCGCGCATGGGCGGAGGAAAGCGTCGACCTGGATGGCTGGACCCGGCATGCGGTGCCAGGCACCGACATCGTCGCCTATCTGGCCACGGTGGAGAGCGTCATCTACGTCGAAGCGGGCGATACCGGACCGATGGGTGTGCGGCAGCGGTTCGAGTTCGTCTGCGGCGAACTGAGCGTCAGCGGCACGGCTGCCCAGCTCACCGGACATCGCTGGGACCGCGACGAGGAGATCGGCATGGTGCGGGCCCCGGAGGGATTTGAGGCGGTGGTCGACCAGCGCACCGCCTCGGTCAACGATCAAGCGACCAATCTGATCGCGCGCTTCATCGACGAACTGCAACGACGCGGCATCTGCACCTGAGACCGTGCGCCAACACGTTCACTGCCCCCTCAACCCTGCTGTCTTTGCCACCCTGCCACCACGAGCACACGCAAGGTTCATTCGAGCCGTCGGGCGACCCTGTGCCAGACTCCGGGCCTCAGACGACACAACCGAGGAGCGATTGTCGTGCGCTTGCCCCACTTGTCCCTGATCGGTGCGCTCGTCGCATCGTCCGCCGCCATCGCCCATGCGGCGTTCGCCCATTCCGGCGCCACCGGCATCGTGCAGGAGCGGATGGACATGATGGAGCGGATGGGCGATGGCATGAAGGCAATGGCCCTGGTGCTGCGCGGCGAGGTGGTCTTCGATCAGGCGACGATGGAACAGGCCGCGGCGGCCGTGCGTGAGGGTGCGGAAATGCTGCCGGAGATGTTCCCGGACGGCAGCAACGATGCCCCCAGCGAGGCACTGGACGCGATCTGGCAGGATTGGGAGAAGTTCTCGGTCATCGCAGACGACATGGTCGTCAATGCCACGGCGCTGGAGCAGGCGGTCAAGACGGGCGACTTCGTGGCTGAGTTCACCGCCGTTGGCGAGAACTGCTCCGGCTGCCACGACCTGTTCCGCAAGGAATAGGGGGCATCACCTGCGGATCGTCCCGAACGTCACGCCCCGCAGCAGGTGGCCCTGCAGCACGTAGGTCACCGCCAGCACCGGCACCAGAAACAGGGTGACGATGGCGGCGAGGAAGCCGTAGTCCGCGCTGCCCGCCGCCCCCATCGACACCACCATCGCCGGCGGCACCGGGCGGGTGTCGCCGTCGGTCATCAGCATGGCGAACGTCAACTCGTTCCAGGTCAGGATCAGGCCGAACACGGCGGTCGCCGCCATGCCGCCCTTCACCTGCGGCAGGCAGATCTTCCACAGCACCCGCGTCTCCGAGCTGCCGTCGAGCCGCGCCGCGTCCTCCACCTCGCGCGGCAGATCGTCGAAGAAGCTCTTCATCATCCAGATCGCGAACGCCAGGTTGAACGACGTGTAGAGCAGGATGATGCCGAGATAGGTGCCGGTCAGGCCCATGAAATGGAACAGCACGAATAGCGGCAGCACCAGCACCACAGGCGGCAGCATGCGCGTGGCCAGGATCCAGATCAGCATCGGCCCGGTGCCGCGCGGCGGATAGCGCGAGAAGCCATAGGCGGCGAGCGTGCCGAGCAGCAGCGCCGCCAGCACCGCCGTCCCCACCACGATGGCCGAGTTCAGGAAGTACCAGGCGAACGGGGTGTCGCGGACCGAACCGCCGACCGGCACCTGGAAGCTGAAGATGCGGCCGAAATTGTCCAGGGTCGGCTGGAACACCACGACGCTCTCCAACAGCGCGCCCAGGCTGTCGCCATCGGTGTCGAGCACGTCGTTCCGGTCCTGGAACGCGATCGAGACGATCACCAGGACCGGCAGGCTGTAGATCAGGCAGACCACCGACGCCACGGCAGTGCGCCCCCAGCCCGCGCTGCCGATGGGATGGGCGCGGATCATGCTGTCGGCATTTCAAACACAGGCATCACGAATCTGATCCGACATTGGGCCGTAGTCGCCATTGAACGCGGCAATGGACGCTGCCAACCAGGCCTCGCGCCGCAAGAGCGCCAGGTCGATGTCATGGTCGGCACGCGCGCCTAGCTGCTTCAAATACACTAACTGCGTTCGTCCGTTACCATCGCGAAACGGATGGACATAGTTGATATCGCCGATGACATGGGCTGCTGCCGCTGAAAACGCGTCCGCGCCAAGGCCCGCCAGGAACTTCTGCTCGACGAGACGCCGATGGACGTCCGCCATGCCGACCTCAATGAAACGGCGCGGTTGAAACTGCTGCCCGCCCTTCGAGATCTCAACCCGGCGCAGCTCACCTGCCCATTCGTAGACGTCCTGAAACAAGTGGCTGTGAATGGCGCACAAATGCGCCAGGTCGAATGCGCCGCTTGGCGGCCCCTCGGTCAAGCGCGCCACGACCAGCGCGCGCTCGGCCGTGTCCAACGCATGCGGCCCGCGAATGTCCAGCTTGTTTGTTAGAACGGTGTAGTCAGGCGGGTAGCAGTAGACCCGATCGGTCATTCAGCAGCGTGCGTGGCATCACCCGCCGTGTATTTCTTGCGGATGTAAGCAATGCGGCGCGCGTGATCCCAGCCCTCCCGCTCGAACATCTCGAACATGGCAATCTGTTCGGCGTCGAGAGGATTGTTCTCAATCGCCTGCAAGTTCAGGGCTTCCGCGAGTGAGATCGACGCGCGGGGGCCTGGATTGCCAATCTTTTTCATCGTCGCATTCTCGCAGAACGCGGTTGGAGGCGCAAACCTGCACGCCCGCCCGGCGCGGGGCCGGACGGGCGTTGCGCGGCTACCGGCGTCAGGCGAACAGCACCATGTCGTCCATGTAGAAGTGCTCGTTCGGGCCATAGGCCATGTAGGTTGGGCTGTTGGTGCCCGACCCACCGGTCGGGGTCAGCGAGACCTCGTCGACCACGTCGAAGATGGCGTCGTCGAGCTGTACGGTCGTCGACCCGCCGGTGTTCAGCACCACGGTCTGGGTGCCCACGACCTGCCCGTTCAGCTTGCCCTCGATGGTGACTTCCAGCCCGTCGCGGTAGAGCGCGCCCATCTCCACCTGCTCGAAGTCGAACGGCGTGTCGTCCGAGAACGAGATCGCCGCGGCGAACCCGTTGACGATGGCGTTGTCGCCGGACCCCGACGAGTTGTCGAGGCCGGACGCCGGCGTCTCGTCGCCCTCCACCCCGA
This sequence comes from Alphaproteobacteria bacterium, assembly GCA_965227515.1. Classification (GTDB taxonomy): domain Bacteria; phylum Pseudomonadota; class Alphaproteobacteria; order CALKHQ01; family CALKHQ01; genus CBDDFZ01. Next base: position 1,071,558 of record CBDDFZ010000002.1, on the reverse strand, counting down.
ACACCATGCCCGACCACTCGAACCCGGCATATTGCGGGCCGAGCTGGCCGCCATAGGTGGTGTCGTACGGCCCGGGCGTCAGGTCCGGATAGCTCAGGCCCTCGAAGTCGAGCTCGATCCGGTCGTGATTGTCGAAGATGAAGTCGTCGGCGGTGAGATCGGCCACGCTGAGCCCGCCCTTCACGATGACGAAGTCGTTGCCGTAGTCGACCCGGACCCGGCCGTTGGAGAGCTGGGTCAGCGTCAGGTCGGAGAAATCGTCCACCCCGTCGGCGCGGATGTCGATCAGGTCGATGCCGTCCTCGAAGTCGGTGATCACGTCCTTCTCGCCATCGTCGCCGAGCACGAAGATGTCGGCATCGGCGCCGCCGGTCATCCGATCCCGGCCGGCGCCGTCATAGAGAATGTCCTCGCCCCTGCCGCCGAGCAGCCTGTCGTTGCCCAGCCCGCCGACCAGGATGTCGTCGCCGTTGCGCGCCCTGATCACGTCGTCAAGCGGGCCGCCGATCAGCGTGTCCGCGTTGTTGGTACCATTGATCGAAGCCATGTCTTTTCCCCTTCCTGCTTTCGATGGCCAATGCTTCGGCCGAGGCGGGTTTGACCAGCGCGATATGGTGCAGGCGGGGCCGAATACGGGAGTTGTCGCGGCCAAGTCGGGTGATGTGGGGACGAAAACCGGCAGAACCGGCCAATCGGGGCAGAAGCGGCGAACAACTGCGGCGCGTTAGGGGCTTACGCCTTGGACTTGGCGCTATCTTCCGCTGCCGGCGGCACATCGAACAGAAGCTCCAGCAACAGCCGGAAGTGACGGGCCTGGGCGGTCACGACCTTGGGATCCTTCAGCGTCTTCGACACGATGAACGCACCCTCGAAGATCACCGTCATCATGTCGGCCAGGGCAACTGCGTCCACCGCGCGCGCCGGGGTATGGCGCTCGATGACCTTGGCGATCTTGGCACCCAGCCGATCGCGCCACGTCAGCATGGTGGCTTGGATCACGTCCAACGTGCGCTCGTCGAACAGGCCGGCCTCGTAACAATATGATCCGAACAGGCAGCCCGGATAAGGCTCGGAAAGTTGCTGGGCGGCATCCTCGAAACGCTTCACGAAGGCAATCAGTTGCGTGCGCGGGTCATCCGACTCCGCCTCGACCGCCGCCAGATTGGTATCCAGGTGGCCGATGTCGAACCCGGCATATCGCTCCACCAGCGCGTAGGCCAGGTCGGCCTTGGTGTCGAAGTGATAGAAGAAGGTGCCCTTGGTGATGCCCGCACCCTGGATGACACGGTCGATCGATGTGCCCCCGAATCCCTTCTCCAGGATCATCTGTTCCGCCGTGTCCATGATCTTCGTGCGTGTCTGGCTTCCGTCTCGCGGCATGCTCTCGCTCTGTCTCTTCGACGCGACCCGCTGAAAGGGCGCACCGCTCATTCCCATATGGCCGCCGCCGCGTCCAGCCCACGCGACGCGTGACCTGCCACATGCTCGCAAGGGCCGACGACCCCGCCGTCCAGAAAAGTTTGAACCGGGGATTGACTCGGCGCGACCTTTTTTATACCAACCGGTCGGTCTTAGACAGACTGGTCAGTATAAAAAGGGAGAATATCACAATGTCCGCGCAACTGGAAACCATCCATTCGCCCGATCAGGCCTCCGATCAGGCCCCCGATCAGGCCAAGGCCGAAGCGTTCGAGGAGAAGGTCGTCGACATGCTGAACGCCGGCGCGCTGAGCCTGATGACCTCTATCGGCCATCGCACCGGACTGTTCGATACCCTGGCCGCCATCGGCCCGGCGCGTTGTAGCGCGCTTGCTGAAGCGGCGATGCTGAACGAGCGCTATGTGCGCGAGTGGCTGGGGGCCATGACAGTCGGCGGCATTACCGAGCACGACCCGGTCGCCGAGACCTATGCCCTGCCGCCGGAGCATGCCGCCGTGCTGACCCGCGACGGCGACAGCGCCAACCTGGCCATCTTCGCCCAGTACGTGCCGCTGCTTGGCACGGTGGAGGAGGACATCCTCGCATGTTTCCGCGATGGCGGCGGCGTGCCCTACGACCGCTTCCATCGCTTCCATGAGGTGATGGCCGAGGACAGTGGCGTTTCGGTATTGCCGGCGCTGGTTGACGAGATCCTGCCGCTGGTACCAGGCATCAAGGACCGGCTGGCCGCCGGCATCCGGGTCGTGGACGTCGGCTGCGGGCGCGGGCGCGCGTTGAACCTGTTGGCCGCGCATTATCCCAACAGCACGTTCGTCGGCTACGACCTGTCGGCGGAGGCCATCGGATTTGCGCGCCAGGAGGCAGCGGAGCGCGGCAACCGGAACGCTACCTTCGAGGCAAGGGACCTCAGCGACTTTGACACGGCTGCCGAACAGAACGCGTTCGATTTCGCGACCACGTTCGATGCGGTCCACGACCAGGCCCAACCGCTGAAGGTACTGCGCGGTATCCGGCGCACGCTGAAGGACGACGGCGTGTATCTCGCCCAGGACATCAAGGGCTCGAGCCACCATCACGGCAATCTGGATCACCCGATCGGGCCGTTGCTCTACACCGTGTCTTGCATGCACTGCATGACCGTGTCGCTGGCGCAGGGCGGCGAGGGGCTGGGCGCGATGTGGGGACGGGAGAAGGCGTTGGAGTACTTCACCGCCGCGGGTTTTGGCAGCGTCGACGTGAACGAACTCTCGCACGACGTGCAGAACTACTACTACGTCTGCCGCCCATAGCGCGGTCACTGCAACGCCCCGGATAGGGCAACCAACCAGACGAGGACATCATGACAAGCATTGCAGCGCGCGCCGACATGGGCGTTACGTGGGCGCCAACCGTGCCCGTCAACCCCGGACAGGCCCCTACCATCCGGCGCGCGACGCCCGACGACGATGCTGCGTTGGCCATCGCCGTGAACATGGCCGGCGAGGGTCTGCCGCTTTACCTGTGGCGGCAGATGGCAGGACCCGGCGTGGACCCTTGGTCCGTAGGCCGGGAGCGCGCAAGGCGCGACCACGGCTGCTTCTCCTACGCCAACGCCGTGGTGCGCGAGGTCGACGGCGAGATCGCCGGCTGCCTGGTCGGCTACCGGCAGCCTGACACGCCGGAACCCATCGACACCGCCACGCTGTCGCCCATGTTCGCCGGCTTGCAGGCGTTGGAAAACCTGGCGCCCGGCACCTGGTATGTGAATGTACTGGCCACCTTCCCGCACCATCGCCGCAACGGCCACGGCATGGAGCTGCTGCGCCACGCGGAACGGCGTGCGCGCGAAACCGGCGCGACTGGGCTTTCGATCATCGTTGCCGACACCAATACGGCGGCGCGCCGCCTTTATGAGCGGTTGGGTTGCCGGGAAGTCGCCAGTCGACCGGCGGTGAAGGAGGACTGGGACAATCCAGTGTGCAACTGGGTGCTGCTGACCAAGCCGTTCTAGCGGATGCCAAACGCCTCGCGCCGCTCAGAAACGCGTTGAGAAGCCGCCGGGGCGCGCTATCCTGTGTCAGCCGTCACAACGTTTGACGCTGCCATGCGCTAAATGGCGCGACGCGACGCCCCGCCCCCGGTGCATCAGTCGAGTACGCAACACTGCCAAGCCAACCGGGTCGCGCGTCGCGCGGCACCAAAAAAGGAGACGCCAAATAATGAAGCCGGAAACAATCGTCCTGCACGCCGGCCACCGCGCCGACCCGACCACGGGCGCCGTCGCGGTGCCGATCTACCAGACCACGTCGTACCAGTTCCAGGACACCGACCATGCCTCGCGCCTGTTCGCGTTGCAGGAACTGGGCAACATCTACACCCGCATCATGAACCCGACCCAGGACGTGCTGGAGCAGCGCATGGCCGCGCTGGACGGCGGCGCCGTGGCGCTGGCGCTCAGCTCCGGCCAGGCGGCCTCGGCCTTCGCGCTGCAGAACCTGGCCTGGGCCGGCGACAACGTGGTCAGCTCCACCGACCTTTATGGCGGCACCTGGAACCTGTTCAACAACACGCTGCGCCAGCAGGGCATCGACGTGCGCTTCGTCGACCCGTCGGACCCGGAGAACTTCCGCCGCGCCACCGACGACCGCACCCGCGCCTACTACGCCGAAACGCTGCCGAACCCAAAGCTGCACGTCTTCCCGATCAAGGAAGTCTCCGACATTGGCCGTGAGTTCGGCATCCCGCTGATCATGGACAACACCGCCGCCCCCATCATCTGCAACACGTTTGCCCATGGCGCGGCGATCAACGTCTATTCGATGACCAAGTACATCGGCGGGCACGGCACCTCCATCGGCGGCATCGTCGTCGACAGCGGCACCTTCGACTGGGAAGCGCATCCGGAGCGCCAGCCGGCGCTGAACACGCCGGACCACAGCTATCACGGCGCGGTCTGGACCGAGGCGGTGAAGCCGCTGGGGCCCATCGCCTATGCCCTGCGCATGCGCACGGTGCTGTTGCGCGACCTGGGCTCGGCGATCAGCCCGATGAACGCGTTCAACTTCATCCAGGGCCTGGAGACGCTGCCGCTGCGCATGCGCGCGCACAACGAGAACGCCGCCAAGGTGGCCGATTATCTGTCCAACCATGCCGACGTCGCCGACGTGATCTATCCCGGTCTGCAGTCCGGCGAGCCGAAGCGCCGTGCCGATGCCTACCTCAAGGGCGGCTATGGCGGCCTGGTCGGCTTCGAGCTGAAGGGCGGGCGTGACGCCGGCCGGGAGTTCATCAACCGGCTGCAGCTCTTCTACCACGTCGCCAACATCGGCGACGCGCGCAGCCTGGCGATCCATCCGGCGACGACGACCCATTCGCAGTTGACGGCCGAGGAGCAGCTGCGCACCGGCGTCACCGAGGGCTATGTGCGCCTGTCTGTGGGCATCGAGCACATCGACGACATCATCGCCGATCTGGATCAGGCCCTGTCAGGGGCGCCCCAGGCCGCCGCGGCGGAGTAATTACAGGCCCGGTGGTGCGGTGACTTTTTCCGCTAAGCGAATTAGTTACCGCACCACCCGGACGCCGCCGGGTCGCCCGGCAGGAAGCCGTAGCCGTTGTCGATCAGCCACTGCGACACGTCGATGTCGTCGACCCAGATACGGGCCCGCACCACATCGTCGCCGCCGGCGCCGGGCTCGATATCCGACAGTGTCACACGGTTCTTGAAATTCGCGATCAGGCTGCGCAGCGCGTTGGCCGCGGTATAGGCCGCGCGCCGCTCGTCCACGCACGCCGCGTCGTTCACGCGCGGCAGGTCGACACCGACCAGTTGCACCGTTTCGGTACCGCCCTCGCCCATGATCTCGACGGTGCTAGTGTCGTCGACCGCGCTGACGAAAACCAGATTCTCGCGCAGGCTCTCCTGCGCGGCATCCCACCCGATGACGAAGCCGAGCACCCCACAGCCGACGCCGAGCACGACGCCGACCAAGGCCGATACCAATTGCCCCCGCATACCTTTCGAAGTTCCCCAGGGTTAACGGGTGTGGCCCCACCTCCCCTACGCCTCGAAATGCCGTCTTGCTGAGCCCGCAGGGTAGGACCAAACCGGATATGGCCCACCCTACGCGCCTCGGCAAGGTTGGTGCAAGGTTCTGTTATGGTTAATGAATTGCCAACCGGATCACAATTGGCGGACGGCCCGAATGGCGCCGGAGGGCTAGTAGAGTTCGCTGATGTAGAGCGTTCCCGGCAGCCCGCGGCCGCCGTCGAAAGAGCCGATCCAGACATCGTAGAGACCGGCCGGCGCATTCTGGATCGTGATGCTGGGGTTCAGGCTGTCGCCGAAGTCATCGTTGTACAGCCAGTTGCCGTTCGGATCGTTGATCAGCAGCATGGTGTCGTAGTTGGAGACCACGTAGATCGTCAGGTTCGAGGCGCCGCTGGTGTTGTAGTAGATGTCGAAGTCCGGCTTGCGCGCGACGGTGCCGGTGTATTCGGGACCGAAGCAGTTGGCCAGCGCATAGGTGCCGCCAGCCGTGATGCTGCGGGTGTAGGGGTCTTGCGGAAACCCCTCCTGAAGGTCGATCTGGCCGAACGAAGGCGGTTGCTGCCAGTCCGGACAGGCCTCGGCAACGCCGACCGAGGCAACGGCCAGTGCCGCAGCCAGTACACAAGAACGCAACATCAATCATGCTCCCATTGCTTGGCCAGCGCCGCGATTCGACCCTGGCAATCCGACTGTTACCACATAGTCACCCGGCCTCAATGCCGGGTTAATCGGGCGCCGGTGAGGCAGACCGCCCGTTCCGCGGCCGCCTGTCGCATCGCCTATGCTTGTGTCGGCAGTCACTGCACAGTGGGCCCAAACCATGCTCGAATTCCGTTGACGGATTGGCTAGGTTAGCGTCCGCGACCGAAGCCCCCCGGCCGATCGCTCATTCATGTGCAGTGGAGCGCCCTGCTTTGGCGGAGAACCGACTGCCGGCAACCATCCTGTTTGCCGACATCTGCGACAGCACCCGGCTCTATGACGAGCAGGGCGACCAGAGTGCATACCGGTTGGTGGCCGATGTGCTGGCAACCCTGCACGGCGACGTGGACGTCTTCAAGGGCCGGGTCGTCAAGGGCCTGGGCGATGGCCTGTTCGCGGTGTTCGACGCCGCCGACGCCGCGCTGATGAGCGCGGTGCGTATGGTCGACAACGAGTTCGGCGGCGGGCTGTCGGTTCGGGTGGGGCTGCATGCCGGCACCGTCATCGCCACCGACGAGGACGTGTTCGGCGACGCCGTCAATGTCTCGTCACGGGTGGTCGATCTCAGCCAGCCCGGCGAGGTCTTGATGACCGGCGACGTACGCGACCAGTTGAGCGCGCCGTTGAAGGCCGGCATCAGCTTCCTGGACGCGCTGCCGGTGAAGGGCAAGGCCGAGCAGATCCAAGTCTATCGCCTGCTTGGCGAGGACAACGACGCGACGATGGTGGCCACCGGCGCGATGGGCGAAGCGGGCGGCGAGCGGGCCCTGGAGGTCAGCTGCAACGGCGAGACATTGCGAATGGGCGACGACCGCCAGCGGCTCTCCATCGGGCGGCATGCCGACTGCGATCTGGTGATCCATGGCGGGCGCGTGTCGCGGCACCACGCGCGGATCGAAATGGCCCACGGCCGGTTCCGCATCTTCGACACCAGCGCGAACGGCACCTTCGTGCGTCACCTCGACGGCAGCGAGACGCTGCTGCGCCGCAACGATACCGAGTTGGGACGCGAGGGCTGGATCACCCTCGGCGAGCCCTATGTCGACGGTGTCGAGAACGCTCTGCACTTCAAGTGGTGCGAGTGACCGGCCGGCTCGGTGGCGTCACGGTGGCGCCATGGTGGCCGCGTCGGCCTTTCCCTGAGCCCGTTGCAATGAACCTCTGATCGCGCTCGGGCGACCTCCGAATGTGGCGGCATTGTGTCGGCACCAATGGAGGAGTGAGATCATGTTGAAGACATTTGCCCAGATGGGTTGCGTCCTGGTCGCCGGCATAGCGCTGGCCAATCAGAGCCTGGCCACCGACCCGAATTCATCGACGGCGGCACCGCGCCCCGAGGTGTCGGTCGTGCCGGTCGATCCGACGCCGCTGCCGAACGCGGGCCCGACCGGCCTGACCACCCACCGGCTGCCGCCGGCACCCCTGGTGATCGACGAGTTCGCGCCGTCCGAATTCAGCGACGGTCTGGTGGCTCACGATGTCCGCCTGGATCTCCTCATGGGGCTGGCAGCCGATCTGCCGCCCGGCACGACGGCCTACGAGAAGCGCGAGTGCGAGGCCGACAACCAGGGCATCGCCCACTGCACCGAGTACAACTGCGATTCGGACGATATCTGCATCGAGGACATCTCGTACTGCGTATCGCCCCAGAGCGGCGAGCACTATGACTGCTGATGCAGGGGTCCTTCAAACACGCGCAAAGGGGCGCCGGTCAGCCCGGCGCCCCTGACAGGATTCAGCACTGGCAATAGTTACGCGTCGTAGTGCGTGCCTTCGCCAACCGCGTGATCGGCCTCGTTGAACAGGTGCACCAGCGCCGGGTCGACATGGACCATCACATCGTCGCCCTCGCGCACCGAACTGCCGCCCTCGCTCAGCACCATCAGGGTCTCGACCCCGCACTGCACGTAGTGATAGGTGGCGCCACCCAGGCGCTCGGTCACCATCACGCGGCCGCTGATCGAGGCGCCGCCGTCTGCGGGACCGCTGCCGCCATTCGCGCCGACGGACAGGGTCAGGTGCTCGGGCCGGATGCCCAGGGTCACGCGGTCGCCTGTCTTCACCGGCTGCACCGTCTTGATGCTCAGATTGCCGCCACCCAGCACCGCGACGCTGGCGGTCTGGCCCTCAACGCTGACGACCGAGCTGTTGACGAAGTTCATCGACGGCGAGCCGATGAAGCCGGCGACGAACAGGTTCTGCGGCTTGTGGTAGAGCTCCAGCGGCGAGCCGACCTGTTCCACATAGCCGTCGCGCAGCACCACGATCTTGTCGGCCATGGTCATCGCCTCCACCTGGTCGTGGGTGACGTAGATCATGGTGGCGTTGAGGTCGTTGTGCAGCTTGGCGAGCTCCAGGCGCATCTGCACGCGTAGCTTGGCGTCCAGGTTGGACAGCGGCTCGTCGAACAGGAACACCTTCGGATTGCGCACGATGGCGCGGCCGATGGCAACGCGCTGGCGCTGGCCGCCCGACATATCCTTCGGCTTGCGGTCCAGCAGCGGCTCGATCTGCAGGATCGCCGCCGCCTTCTCGACCGCCTGGTTGATCGAGGCGCGGTCCTGCCGGGCGAGTTGCAGGCCGAACTCCATGTTCTGCCGCGTCGTCATGTGCGGATAGAGCGCGTAGGACTGGAACACCATGGCGATGCCGCGCTTGGCCGGCGGCAGGTCGTTCACGCGCTGGCCGTCGATCATCATCTCGCCGTCGGAGATGTCCTCCAGGCCGGCCACCAGGCGCAGCAGGGTGGACTTGCCGCAGCCCGACGGGCCGACGAACACACAGAACTCGCGGTCCTTGATGTCCAGGTCGACCCCGTGGATGACCTCGACTTGTCCGAAGCGTTTGACTACGCCGCGCAGTACAACGTCCGCCATATCCCGATAAGCCCCTCTGCTAGCCCTTCACGGCGCCCGCGGTCAGCCCCGACACGATCTTGCGCTGGAAGATCAGCACCAGAACGATCAGGGGGACGGTCACGATCACCGACGCCGCCATGATCCGGCCCCAGGGAATCTCCTGGTCGGACGCGCCGGACAGGAACGCGATCGCCAGCGGCACCGTGCGCTGTGCATCGTTGGAAATGAACGTCAACGCGAACAGGAACTCGTTCCAGGCCGCGATGAACGCGAGCAGGCCGGTGGTCACCATCGCCGGCCACATCAGCGGCAGGAACACGCGCCAGATGATGGTCCATGAACTGGCGCCGTCGGTCAGCGCCGCCTCTTCCAGCTCCTTCGGCAGGTCGCGCATGAACGTGGTCAACACCCACACCGTGAACGGCAGGGTGAAGATCATGTACGAGAATATGAGCGAGAGCAGCGAGTTGGAGAGGCCCAGTTCGCCGAAAATCTGGAACAGGCCGGCCAGCACCGCCACTTGCGGGAACATCGACACGCTCAGGATGGTCAGCAGCAGGGCGGCGCGGCCGCGGAACCGGATGCGGCCGAGCGCATATGAGGCGGTGACAGCCAGGAACAACGACAACGCGACCACCGCCGCGGACACCATCACGGAATTCAGGATGTTGCGCCCGAAATTGCCGCTCTCGAACACGCCGGTGTAGTTGTCGAAGTTGAGCGATGTCGGCACGTAGTCGACCTGGAACAGCCCGGAGCCGCTCTTAAACGACGTGATGATCGCATAGTAGAACGGGAACACCGCGAACAGGATGATCCCGACAATCAGGGCGTAGAACGCCGCCTTCTTGCGCAGGTGCTCCATCGGCAAGGTGATGATCGCCAGCACCGCGCAGACGATGGTGATCAACGGCCATGCGCCCGGCGCGCCGTTGGCCCATGCGAAGGCCGAGGCGATGGTGCCGGCCAGGAAGATCACGAACACCAGCCACCAGGACTCCGGCGCATAGCGCGAGAGCGTGATGTAGGTCATGAAGCCGGCAATCGCGATCGGCGCCACGATCAACGCCAGGAAGATCGGCAGCAGGATCAGCCGGATCATCAGGCCCAGCATCGTCGCGCTGACCGAGCGGGTGGTTTCCTCCATCAGGCTGGAGAATTCGGGCACCAGCAGGATGGCGAGATAGATCGCGACCGCGGTCAGCACCACCCAGATCGCGGCATGGACCAGCCGCACCGGGTCGAAGTCGACGCCGGGTCTGGCCGAACGCAAATATGCCGTGTCAGTCGCCAAGACGCATCCGCCCGAATTTGATGACGGTGATCACAAGCATGGCGATCACCAGGAACAGCAGCGTTGAGGCCGCCGAGCCGTAATAGAACTTGTCGAACTGGAACAGGTTCTCCTGCGCGTAGATCGACATGGTGCGCGTCTCGGCATTGTTCGGCGTCAACACGTAGATCAGGTCGAAGATGCGCAGGCTGTCGAGCGCGCGGAAGATCACCGCCACCATCAGCGCGGGGCGCACCAGCGGCAGGGTCACCTTGAAGAACACCTTGACCGGATGGATGCCGTCGACCTTCGCCGCCTCGTAGATGTCGCCCGGCAGCATCTGCAGCCCGGCCAGGATCAGCAATGCCATGAACGGCGTCGTCTTCCAGACGTCGACGATGATGACGGCCGCCATGGCGGTGTCGGGTGAGGCCGTCCATGCGATCGGCTCGGCGATCACGCCCAGGCCCATCAGCAGGTCGTTGATGATGCCGAACTGGTCGTGCAGCATCCACGCCCACATCTTCGCCGACACGATGGTGGGGATCGCCCACGGGATCAGGATCGCGGTGCGCAGCAGGCCACGGCCGCGGAAATGCGCGTGCAGGGTCAGCGCCACGGCCATGCCCAGGATGGTTTCTAGGCTGACCGAGATCACGGTGAACTTGATGGTGTTCCAGACCGCGTTGATCCACTGCGATTCCACCAGCAGGCCGAAATAGTCGCCGGTGCCGTCGCCGTAGTCGAAATACTCAAGGTAGTTGTTGAAGCCGACCCACTCGAAATCCCAGTTGAACGCGGTGGTCAACGTGGCGTCGGTGAAGCCGTAGAAGATGGTCATCAACAGCGGGTAGCCGGCGACCAGCGCCAGCACCACCAGCATCGGTGTCAGGTAGAGCCAGGCATCGCGGACCCGGCTGCGGGTGAGCTGCGATCCGCGCGACGCGCCGCCAGCGGCCCCATGGCCACCGATCGCCGCGGAGGCCTCGGCCACTGTGTCGACCGCTGCGCCGGCTACGTCTGAGCTTGTGTTGCTGGATGCCATGTCGCCACCGGGGGGAAGGGGCTTGGCGTCTCTCGCGTCGGCGGCGGCGACGCACCCGGATCCCTAGAAGACGGAATCCGGGTGCGGTTGGCCGTTGGCGCGAGCGCTGCCGGCTACCAGCCGGAGGCCCGCAGGCGCTTCAGGTTGCGCTCAAGTTCCGCAAGGTTGTCCGCGGCCGAGCCGTTGCCCGACAGGGTCGCGTGCACCGCGTTCCAGAACGCCTGGCTGACCTCGTTGTAGCTGGTCTTGGTCGGCGCGGACGGGCGCGGCACGGCGGCCAGGAAGATGTCCTTCCACTGCGGAATGATCGGCTGCTCGGCCGCCACGTCCGCGTCCTCGTACAAGGACACGATGGTCGGCAGGCGCGAACCGACGATGGCATTTTCCTTCTGCACCTCTTCGCTGGCCAGGTAGAGGGCCAGTTCGATGGCGATGTCGGGATTCTGCGAGTACTTGGACACGGCCAGGTTCCAGCCGCCCAGGGTCGCCGCGGAGGTGTCGCCACCCTCGCCAATCGGCAGCGGGGCCACGCCGAACAGATCCTTCACGGCGGAGTCGTCGCCGTTGCCCAACGAATACGCATACGGCCAGTTGCGCATGAACACGGCATTGCCAGTCTGCCAAACGCCGCGCGCGTCCTCTTCCTTGTAGGACAGCACGCCTTCCGGCGCGATGGTGCCGATCCACGACGCAGCCATCTCAAGGGCGGCAGCCGCGTTCTCGTTGTTGATCGAGATTTCGCCGTCCGGCTCCACGATCTGCCCGCCGCCGTGGCTCTTCACCCACTCCAGCGCGTCGCAGGTCAGGCCCTCGTAGGGCGCGCCCTGGAAGACGAAGCCATAGATGCCGTCGTTGCCGGCCGCGCGCTCCGCATCCATGATCATCTGCGCGGTCTCGGCAAGCTCGGCCCAGGTGGCCGGCACCGAGGCGCCGTGCGCCTCAAGCAGGTCCGTGCGGTAGTACAGCGCCGGCGCATCGGTGAAGAACGGCAGCGCCACCAGCTTGCCGTCCACGGTCTGGGACTCGATGATCGACGGGAAGTGGTCGTCCACGATGTCGGCGGCCGCTTCGCTGAGATCGAGGAAGTGCTCTGAGAGCTGCGGCGCCCAGATCACGTCCACCCGGTAGATGTCGATATCGGTGTTGCCGGCCGCCAGCCACAGGCGGTACTGGCCGAACTGGTCGGTCGTCGACGGCGGCATGGAGACGATGTTGGCGGTGTGGCCGGTGGCCTCCTCCCAACGGTCGAGCTGGCCGCGCAGGATCTCAAGGTCGTTGCCGACGGCACCGGAGACGATCGAGACCTCTTCGGCCGATGCGTAGCTGGCCAGGGCCATCGCGGAGACGCCAGCGAAAAGGGCGGCGCTGAAAGCGTTCAGCCTCATGGTATCCTCCCAATTATCTTTTCCTGACGGCACTGATTTACCGTCATCTTCTGCATCCAAGTGTTGGCCCAGATCGGAGATGTGTCAACTGCGGATGCCGAATTTCTGGAATTGTATCCGAAGGTTGCGGCTTCCTAAGCGGTACAGGCGGAACTGACAGACGCGCAGGTTTTTTCGACCAGGAATGGCTGTTTCCTGACACGAAACAATCGGGCCGGCGGCGGCACAGCCGATGGCACGATCCGTGGCTCAGCAGATATACTCCGCCGCATGACCAGCATCGCCTTGCCCCCGCCTGCCCGCCTCGATGTCCGCAAAGACGCGCACCACCGCCTAAGCAAGAGCGCCCGGCCATGAGCGCGCTCGCCGCCCTGCAACGCGGCGTCATCCCGCTCGCCGCCCTCGCGCTCGCGGTGTGCGCGGTCGTGTTCGCGTGGCCGCTGTGGCTGATGATCCTGGCCCTCGCCGTCTGCGTGCCGCTGGTGGCGCTCGGCCTGTTCGACCTTTTCCAGACCCGCTGGACCCTGACCCGCAACTACCCGGTGCTGGCCCGGTTCCGGTGGCTGTTCTACGACCTCAGGCCGTTCCTGCGGCAGTACATCGTGGAGGGCGACCTGGAGGGCAAGCCCTTCAGTTTCGAGGCGCGCAACCTGGTCTATGCCCGCGCCCGCGGCGAGCCCGACGCGCACCCGTTCGGCACCGAACGCGACATCGACGACGTCGGCTACACCTGGGTGTCGCACTCCATCGCGCCGGCCGACGCACCCGATACCGACCCGCGCGTCGATGTCGGTAACGACCAGTGCGCCAAGCCCTACTCGGCCTCGGTGCTCAACGTGTCGGCGATGAGCTTCGGCTCGCTGTCGGCCCACGCCATCGAGGCGCTGAACCTGGGGGCAAATCAGGGCAATTTCTACCACGACACCGGCGAGGGCGGCATCAGCCGCTATCACCTGGCACATGGCGGCGACCTGGCCTGGGAGCTTGGCTCGGGCTATTTCGGCTGCCGCGACGCGGCCGGTGGGTTCGACGCCGCGAAGTTCGCCGACAACGCCCAGCGCGACGAGGTCAAGATGACCGAGATCAAGCTGAGCCAGGGGGCCAAGCCGGGCCATGGCGGCATGCTGCCGGGCGCCAAGGTGACGCCGGAGATCGCCGAGGCACGGCAGATCGAGCCCTTTGCCGACTGCCTGTCGCCGCGCGGCCATTCGGCGTTCTCCACACCGGTGGAGATGCTGGAGTTCGCGGCCCGGATGCGCGAGCTTTCCGGCGGCAAGCCGGTCGGCATCAAGCTTTGCGTCGGCAAGCCGCACGAGGTGCTGGCGATCATGAAGGCGATGCTGAAGACCGGCATCCACCTGGACTTCATCGTCGTCGACGGCGGCGAAGGCGGCACCGGCGCGGCGCCGCTGGAATTGTCGGACTGGGTCGGCATGCCGCTGAGCGAAGGGCTGGTGATGGTGCGCGACGCCCTGGTCGGCACCGGGCTGCGCCGGCACGTGCGGCTGGCCGCCAGCGGCAAGGTCTATTCCGGCATGGGCCTGGCGCGGAACCTGGCGCTGGGCGCCGACTGGTGCAACGCGGCGCGCGCCTTCATGATGTCCATCGGCTGCATCCAGGCGCAGCGCTGCCATCTGGGCGATTGCCCCACCGGCATCACGACCCAGGACAAGTGGCGCCAGCGCGGGCTGGTGGTGCCGGTGCAGGGCGAGCGTGCCGCGCGCTTTCATGCCAAGACGGTGGAGGCGCTGGCCGACATCGTCGCCGCGGTCGGCCACCGTCACCCGCGCGACCTGCAGCCGCACCACTTGTCCATGCGCGTCAACACCGTGGAGGCGAGGTCGCTGGGCGAAGTGCACCGCTTCCTGCCCGAGAACGCGCTGCTGGACGCGCCCGACGAGACGCCCTATGCGCAATGGTGGGCCGCCGCCGATGCCGACACCTTCAAGGAGCGCATCGACGTTGACTCCGCAATGACGCAACAGCCCCCGCCTGGCGCGGGCAGCACGAACAGGTAGGGCTTCATGTCCACAACCCCACCGCCGACCCTTGACCGCGACAACAAGCAGACGGATGGCGCCGCCACCCGGCCCTGGCACGACGCCATGGTGCTCTATCAGATCTATCCGCGCTCGTTTCAGGACAGCAATGGCGACGGGGTCGGCGATCTGAAGGGCATTCTGGATCGGCTGCCCTACGTGGCCGCCCTCGGCGTCGATGCGATCTGGATCTCGCCTTTCGTCGCCTCGCCGATGCGCGACTTCGGCTACGACGTCTCCGACTACTGCAAGGTCGACCCGCTGTTCGGCACCAACGCGGATTTCGACCGCCTGCTGGAGGCGACCCACGGCGCCGGCCTGAAGATGCTGGTCGACATGGTGCTGTGCCACTCGTCCGACCAGCACGCCTGGTTCAAGGAGAGCCGGTCGAGCCGCGACAACCCGAAGGCGGACTGGTACGTGTGGGCCGATCCGAAGCCCGACGGCACCGAGCCCAACAACTGGATGTCGATCTTCGGCGGCCGCGCCTGGTCGTGGGACAACCAGCGCCAGCAGTACTATCTGCACCATTTCCTGCCCGAGCAGCCGAACCTGAACTACCACAACCCGGAGGTGGTGGCGGCGGCGCTGGACGCCTGCCGGTTCTGGCTCGACAAGGGCGTCGACGGGTTGAGGCTCGACGCCATCCACACCCTGACCCACGATCCCAGCCTGGCCGACAATCTGCCGGCACCGAAGACCGACGCGATGCAGGGGCCGGTGGCGATGCAGGACCAGGAAAGCCACCAGTTCGAGCAGCCGCGCGGGCTGGAGGTGCTGGCCGAGTTGCGCGCGCTGGCCGACAGCTATGACGGCGACCGCTATCTGGTCGGCGAGGTCGGCGGCCCGAAGTCGCTCGACGTCACCGCCAAGTACACCGCCACCGACAAGCTGCTGCACGCGGCCTACAATTTCAGCCTCCTGAG
Source organism: Alphaproteobacteria bacterium (assembly GCA_965227515.1). Classification (GTDB taxonomy): domain Bacteria; phylum Pseudomonadota; class Alphaproteobacteria; order CALKHQ01; family CALKHQ01; genus CBDDFZ01. The sequence continues at coordinate 1,055,860 of CBDDFZ010000002.1, read as the reverse complement.
CTTCGACGTGATGCCGCCCCAGCAGATGCGGCAAGAGGTGGTCCGCTGCCTGGAGACGATCGGCGCCGACAAGATCGTCTACACCACCTCCAACCACGATCTGCCGCGGGTGGTCGGGCGGCTGGCCGGCGACGGCCTGAGCGCCGACCAGCAGTCGCATCTGGCGGCGGCGGTGATCGCGTTCGAGACCAGCCTGAACGGCAGCGCCTGCATCTATCAGGGCGCGGAACTGGGAATGGCAGACGGCCACGTGCCGTTCGAGCGGATGCGCGACCCGTTCTCGATCAAGTACTACCCGCACTTCAAGGGCCGCGACGGCGCGCGCACGCCGATGCCGTGGCAGGCCCGGGCCAAGCATGCCGGGTTCTCGACCGCCGAGCCGTGGCTGCCGATCGACGACGACCACCTGAAGCGCGCCGTCGACGTGCAGGAGAGCGACCCCAACAGCCCGCTCCACCACGTGCGCACGTTCCTGCGCTGGCGCAAGGAACAGCCGGCGCTCGCCACCCACGACATCGAACTGCTGGACAGCGCCGACGAGCTGATCGTGTTCCTGCGCCGTGGCGACGACCAGACGCTGCTGTGCCTGTTCAACCTGACCGCCACGCCGTTGCGCCACCCGCTGAGCGCCGACCAGATCAACCGCGCCGAGGTGCTGGGCGACAGCGGCTTCGTCGTCAGCCTGGCCGACGACGGCATCGACATCGGCCCCTACGCAGCCGGCTTCGTGGCGATGATGGACTGATGGTCCGGTAGCCTGGGTGGACGGAAGTTGAACCCGGGTTTCGCTGCGCTCCACCCGGGCTACGATGCTGCCACTACTATTCCCGACATGTCGCAGCTACATCTACGGCAATCACACCTTCATTAACGCACCTTCGATCAAATACTCCCAAATAACATCACATCGAACTCGCTTACGAGAGCCGAATTCTGCACCAGGTATTTCCATTTCCATTACATCTACTCCAGACCAATACGCAGTCCAATATTTCTGAATTTCCATCTGATCAAGACTACTGTGCCTATAAACCAGACTTGCCAAGCTTACAATCTCCATATTCACTCGAGCAATACGGTTCAGATCGTGCTCCAGGAGCCTAAACTTGTTCACGCTTCCAATGTCCCATCCATATCGTTGAGCAGCCATTTCACAAGAATTTATGTCACCAAACGCAAAAACGGCCGACATGCGAGATGGTAGTGTTGAATATTTAGAATATCGGCAAATTTCTGCATCGTATTCAATTCGGTACTTTTGTATTGCTGTGAGCAAATATGGAGATACAAAATCCACCGAAGGTTTGCCCAGAATGTATGGTAGGTACGTGGCTTCGCCGCTCAGGTAAAGCTTTCTAATTCTCTCATCTCCAGTCGCTGCCTGCGTGAATGCGGAAGAAGAGAAAACACCACGTAGGTTGAAATTCCATTTCGTCTGAAGATTGTTGTTATCTACAAATACATAGAAATACTCAGGAATTACTTTTTTCGCTGCACACATCGTTGACCTCGACAGTGTTATAACAGACCCACAGGACTATGGACTCTCTACTCGATTCACAATGAACTTGTAACCTGGAGGGATCGAAGCGCAATCCAGGGCTGGTCGGTTGCTGTCTGACCCGGATGACGTGCCACTCCATTCGCGCGTTTGATCGATTAGCCCCGTGGCCTGGGTGGACCGAAGTGGAACCCGGGTTTCGCTACGCTCCACCCGGGCTACGGCGCTGAGCCACCTCACGTCCATCGCGGGCGCGCCGGTTCACAACCGGCAACGGTCGTGCAAGACTGGTGCTTCAAACCAAGCGATCAGCCATCAGAGTAGCCAAGCCCGCGCACGCAGCGCGGGACGCCGACATGGCATGAGACGCCATCGATAACTGCATTTCGTGGCCTGTTCGCCACGACAGCCCAACACCATCGGTCTTGGACCGCCTGTGCGCAGATCGCGAACCACGCGGGTGTCGCCATGCCGCACATGCAGATTCACATCAAGAGCTTCGAGTTCATCACGTTCGTCCAGCCAAACCGCACATGCCGCGGCGACCTGCGCTCCGGCGTCTTTGACCTGAAGTACAAGCTCAGGAAGAAGAAGGAAGTGCGGATCCGCAATACGCGGCCACGCCGGCCGCCGTCACCGCCGGCCCCGCCCGCACCCGAGCCGCCCACGCCACGCGGCCGCGACCCCGTCCTCATGCTGCAGAATCACCGTTGGGTGGTGACGAGAGAGGTGATGTCGCACGAGCCACCGTACCCGTCGACCGGCCAGCCGGCGGGTTATCGCAAGACAGGTGACTTCGAGCGCCTGGAGCTTGTGTTCCAGTTTCCGTTCTTCTGCCGCTGCCATCGCGCCGGCGGCAAATGCAACGTCACCCGACTGGAGCTCAAGGTCAGCTACGACGGCGCCCACCACCCGAAGGTTTCCGTCCTGCAAAGCCCGGTCAAGCGGTGCGGTGCCGTGCAAAGCGTCTACACGCTTCAGCCCACCAAGAAGATCAAGTCCAAACCGGCCAAGTTGGTACGCGTGCCGGGCGGCGCCGGCCTGCATAAGATCGAGTACAATTTTCCGGTGCCGCTGAAGTGCGAGTGCCCGAGGACGCGCGAACCTCGTGAACAGCCGGCTCGGCGCCGCGCCGACAAGTGCCTGCTCGGCATCGAGGTCGACTACCGCTACGTGACCGAGATGGTGGACGACTAAGTGAACGCACCCCAGGGGGATGGCGAGCCGCCTCAGAACAGGAAGTCGTCGGCGTCGAGGGCGGCGGCATTGACGCCGTCCAGGATCACCGTTTCGCCGCCGGGCACGTAGATCGTCGTCCCGCTCATGGTGCTGACGATGGTCAGGTCGTCGTGGCCGATGTTGTAGGCGGTGAAATCCAGCACGTCTTCGGCGCCGCCACTGGCCACGAAGTCGGTGATCCGGGTCGACCCGGTAGCGCTGCCGATGACGAACAGGTCGTTGCCGGCGCCGCCTTCCAGCACGTCGTCGCCCTCGCCGCCGTTCAGGATGTCGTCGCCGTCCATGCCCCACAGGGTGTTGTTCAGGGCGTCGCCGACGATCCTGTCGTCGGCGTTCGAGCCTTCGACGTTTTCGATATCGGCCAGCAGGTCGCCCTCCGCAGCGCCACCGCCCTGCTGTGTGAAGCAGACCTCGTTCTCGTTCAGCGCCAGGTGGATCTCCACCCCGGTTTCGGACGACTGATAGGACACGGTGTCCTCGCCCCCCGCGCCCAGGATCATGTCGGCGCCCGCGCCGCCGTCGATCCAGTCGTCGCCAAGCCCGCCATAGACGTAGTCGTTGCCGTCGCCGGCAAAGACGATGTCGTTGCCCGCGGTCTCCAACAGCGTGGTGACCCCATCGATGACGACGTAGATCGACCCGTCGCTAACGATATGGTCGTCGCCATAGCCGCCGAAGATCTGGTCGTCGCCGGCATGGCCCCAGAAATTGTCGTTGCCGGCGCCGCCGATCAGGATGTCGTTGCCGTCCTGGCCATAGAGGTTGTCGATGCCGTCGCCGCCATGGATTTCGTCATCGCCGGCGCCGCCGTCCATATAGTCGTTGCCGGCACCGCCGAACATCAGGTCGTCGCCGTCATTGCCCCAGACGTAGTCGTTGCCATCGCCGCCATCCAGGTAGTCGTTGCCGGCGCCGCCATTCACATGGTCGTTGCCGGTCCCGCCATAGCCGGTGCTGCCGTCATCGCCGACATAGAGCGTGTCGTCGCCCGCACCGCCGTAAAGCACGTTGTGGCCGGAATTGCCGTTCAGCAGGTCGTTGCCATTGCCGCCATGGAGGCGATCGTTGCCGTCGAGACCCACCAGGCTGTCGTCGCCGTCGCCACAGGAGAGGTAGTCATGCCCGTTCGAGCCGAAGACCAGGTCATCGCCGGCGGTGCCGAAATCGACCTTGGTGTACCAGGTCACGACCGTGCTGAAGTTCAGGATGATGGGCATGTGCGTCTCCCCCAATGCCGATGGCGCCGGGTCGGCTGCACGCCCGGCTTCCCGGTCTTGGTCGCGGGGAGATCAGTCTCGGTTCAATTCGCAGAGGTAACGGGCCGCCTCAGCGCGCGTCGGCCAGCACCATCTCGGCACCCTTTTCGGCGATCATCACCGTCGGCGCGTTGGTGTTGCCCGACGTGATGGTCGGCATTACCGAGGCATCGATGACGCGCAGGCCCTCCAGCCCACGGACCTTCAGGGTCGGGTCGACCACCGCCATCGGGTCGGTCCCCATCTTCGCGGTGCCCACGGGATGGAAGATGGTGGTGCCGATGTCGCCGGCTGCGCGGGCCAATTCCTCGTCGCTGTCGATGTCGTCGCCCGGCAGGTACTCGCTGGGATGGAAGCGGGCGAGCGGCTTGGCGGCGACGATGCGCCGGGTCAGCCGGATCGCGTCCGCCGCCACCTTGCGGTCGGCGGGCGCGCTCAGATAGTTCGGCTTGATCTCGGGGTGGGCCATCGGGTTCGGCCCGGTGGCGCGCACGCTGCCCCGGCTCTCCGGCCTCAGATTGCACACGCTGGCGGTAAACGCCGGGAAGTCGTGCAGCGGCTCGCCGAACTTGTCGAGCGACAGCGGCTGCACGTGATACTGCAGATTGGCGGTATCGAACGCCTGGTCGGAATAGGCGAACGCGCCGAGCTGGCTGGGCGCCATGCTCATCGGCCCGCGCCGGAACATCGCGTATTCCAGCGCGATCCCGGCCTTGCCGATCAGGTTGCCGGCGCGCTGGTTGAGGGTCGTGGTGCCCTCCACCTTGTAGATCGCGCGCATCTGCAGGTGGTCCTGCAGGTTCTCGCCAACGCCGGGGATGTCGTGCACCACCTCGATGCCGTTGGCGCGCAGCACCTCGGCCGGGCCGACGCCGGAGACCTGCATCAAGTGCGGGGAGCCGATAGCGCCGGCGGCTAGGATGACCTCGCCGTCCGCCGCCACCCGCGCGGACTCGCCGTCGACGGTCAGCTCCAGCCCGGTCGCGCGCGCACCGTCGAACAGGATGCGCCTGGCCTGCGCTTTGGTCACCACCCGCAGGTTCGCGCGACCGGTCACCGGCTTCAGGAAGGCCCCGGCCATGGTGACCCGGATGCCGCCCTTCTGGTTCACCTTGAAGTAGGAGACGCCGAAATTGTCGCCCTGGTTGAAGTCGTCGATCTTCGGGATGCCGACCTCGGCCGCCGCGTCGCGGAACGCGTCCAGGATCTCCCAGCTCAGGCGCTGGTTGTCGACCCGCCACTCGCCGCCGCGGCCATGGCCCGGCAGGTCGTCGGCCACATAGTCCTCCGACTTCAGGAAGTAGGGCAGCACATCGTCCCACCCCCAGCCGGTGTTGCCCATTTGGCGCCAGCCATCGTAATCGCGGGCCTGGCCGCGCATGTAGATCATGCCGTTGATCGACGAGCAGCCGCCCAGCACCCGGCCGCGCGGGTAGTTGAGCGCGCGCCCGTTCAAGCCGGGTTCCTCCACCGTCTTGAACCCCCAGTCGGTGCGCGGGTTGCCCATGCAGTAGAGGTAACCGACGGGAATGTGGATCCAGATGTAGTTGTCGCGGCCGCCCGCCTCCAGCAGCAGCACTTTCTTGGAGGGGTCCGCGCTCAGGCGGTTGGCCAGCACGCAGCCGGCCGAGCCGGCACCGACGATGACGTAGTCGTAGCGGCCCAAGTCGTTCACGGCGCGTCTTTCATGCCACCGGGCCCGCCGCCATCAGTCGAGCTCCTCGCCGAACAGCATGCGATGCCCGTCGGGCGACCGCACCGCCATCTCGCGCATGCCCCAGTCCTTGTCGGTCGGCGGCTTCAGCACATTGGCGCCGCGTGCGGCGATCTCTTGGTGATAGTCGTCCAGGTCCTCGACGACGAAGTAGGCGAAATAGCTGTGGTCGCCCAGGTCGGCCGGCGGCATCGCATCCGGGCAGGTGCCCAGCATGATCATGCTGTTGTCGCGCCGGACGAATTTCCACCCGTCCGGCGACACGACCGGCGCGAAATCCATCACGTCCACCCACCAACGACCGGTCGCGTCCGCGTCCGGCACCGCCAGCACGAAATGGGTTGCGGTGATGCGCATCGATGCCGCCCCTGATATCCGGCCGGCGCGCCATGCGCCGGCGCAATCAGGTTAGCGCGAGTAGAACTCGACGACCAGATTCGGTTCCATCTTCACCGGATAGGGAACGTCCTGGCTGTTGAACGACGGACCGCGCAGATAGGTGCAGGTCAGCTTGTCGAAGTTGACGTTCAGATAGTCCGGCACCTCGCGCTCGGTGGAGGCGATGGCTTCCATCACCAACGGCAGCTCGCGGGACTTCTGCTTCACCTCGATGGTGTCGCCGTCGCGCACCATGTAGGAGGAGATGTTCACCTTCTTGCCGTTGACCCGGATGTGGCCGTGGTTGACGAACTGGCGGGCGGCGAACACGGTCGGCACGAACTTGGCGCGATAGACCACGGCGTCCAGCCGGCGCTCCAACAGCTCGATCAGGTTCTCGCCGGTGTCGCCGCGGCGGCGGGTGGCTTCCTGGTAGTAGCGGCGGAACTGCTTCTCGCCGATGTTGCCGTAGTAGCCCTTCAGGCGCTGCTTGGCCATCAGCTGCACGCCGAAATCGGAAGGCTTGCGGCGGCGCTGGCCGTGCTGGCCGGGGCCGTATTCGCGCTTGTTGAACGGGCTCTTCGGCCGCCCCCAAAGGTTGCAGCCGAGGCGGCGGTTGATCTTGTACTTCGAGCCTACACGCTTGCTCATGGTCGATGTCTCTCCGGCTTTACCGTGACGGTGCACGGCGTCGGTTATTGGCGAAGATTGTCCCGAACAGCCGCGTTCGCACGCATTCGGCTTGCGAACGGACGGGTTGCCACGCATTCCGGCAACCTCGTTTTCGGGATGAAGGCGCGGCAATACACGGGATCGGGCCGCCCTGTCAACTCCAGGCCGACCGGTATGACGCCCGCCAGGCCGGCAGTTCAGCGCTCATTAACGCTGCGTAACTAACCTGCGCGTCGGGCGCCGGCTCGCCACATCGGCAGCACCTGCGCTTGGCATTACGGCACCGCATGCGCCCACCTGGGCGCATGGCAGCTGCCGCCGAAGTGGACGACGAGCGTTGCGGCTAGGCATAACCGGCAAATTCCTGTTCGCAATCGCAGCACCCGTGCTGTGTGTCGTCGTCGTCTGCATGGTCAGCGTCTACCTGCTGTTCGACTTCCGGCGCGGCTTTTCCTCGATCTCCGAAGAACGCATCCCCGGCATCATTGTCGCCGTCGGATTGGCGCGTCAGGTCGGCGAGCTCGTCTCGATGGCGCCGGCCCTGGTGGCGGAAAGCAACCACGTCGAGCACGAGGCGATCATGCGCCGTGTCAGCCTGCAGGTGGAGACACTGACCGCCGGCACCCGCCATGTCCAGGCAACCCACGGCCACACCGGCGACGCCGAGCAATTGCGGCTCGTCGAGCAGGTGGTGCAGTTGGCGGGCTATCTGGAAACGAATATCGAGGAACTGCACGAAGCGACCGACCAGAGGATCGTGCTGACCCAGGCGCTCGAGAGCCTATTGCGCGACATCAGTGCCCAGCACCGCGCCCTCGATCACGCCGACATAACGTCCGATATCTATCGCGACGTGTCGCTCGATGCGCGGCAATGGCACTCGGACACCCACGAGTTGATCGACGACATCATGGTGCAGATGGCGCTCGGCGACCTGGCGCCCAATGTCGCGACGCGCCGGGACCTTGCTGCGCGTGCCGACGCGCTGAACATCGTCTATTTCACATTGCCGACAGCCGACCGCGTCGCGTTGGAACATGAGATGGAACTGTTCCGCGCCGCGATCGACCCGTTCACCGGGCTGATCGCGCTGGCATCCCGGCAGGCCGAGGTGAACGACGAACTCGGCTACCACCTGGATCGGATCGAGCGCACATCCGGATACTTCATGGAAGCGACGGGCAAGCTGTTCCGGCATGTCGCCGCATCGACGCAAGCCCAGAATCAACTGTTCTTCGATCGCACCGAAAACAGCGTCAACCTGTTCCTGGCGCTGGCCGCCATGACCGTGCTGTCCGCCGTCATGGGCCTGATCTATTTCAACCGCAACGTGATCGGCCGGCTGAAAAAACTGCAGCAGGCCATGCGCAACGGCGTGGTCGGCAGCCTGACACGGGTGGACGATGCCGGCCATGACGAAGTCTCGCAGATGTGCCGCGCGCACGGCTATTTCGTCGACGGCATCGAGGCGCGCGAAGGCCGGCTGCGCGAGGAAAGCGAGAGCCAGCGCCTTCTGGCGGCGAAGGCCGAGGCGGCGAGCGAGGCGAAGTCGATGTTCCTGGCCAACATGAGCCACGAACTGCGCACCCCGCTGAACGCCATCATCGGGTTCTCGGACCTGTTGAACCTGAAACCTTCCGCCGAGCCGCACGTCGCCGAGTACGCAGACGCCATCAACCAGAGCGGCCGCCAGCTCCTCGGCATCATCAACGATGTGCTGGAGTTCTCGAAGATCGAGGCGGGGCACCACGACATCAGCGTCGAGGAGGTGGACCTGGCCGACGTCATCACCGATGCGGTGCGCTTCGTCACCTTCCAGGCGGAGCAGCGCGGCCTGACGTTCGACGTCAGCATGCCGCCGGACGCCAAGATCAGCGCCGACCCGGTGGCGCTGCGCCAGGTGTTCGCCAATCTGTGCTCGAACGCGGTCAAGTTCGCGCACGAGATGACCACGGTGCATATCTCCGTCTATCCGGACGAGAAGACCGAAGCCTTCGTCGTGGCGGTCAGCGACAGTGGGGTGGGCATCGCCAAGGAGCAACTCGCGACCGTGTTGCAGCCCTTCCATCAGGAGGCAGCGACCTACGCCGGCAGCAAGGGCGGCGCCGGGCTGGGGCTTGCGATCACCAAATCGCTGATCGAACAGCATGGCGGCACCATCGGCATCGCCAGCACCAAGAATGTCGGCACTACCGTGACGGTGACGCTGCCGATTACGCCGCCCGCAGACCTGAGTACTCGGGAACAGCAGCCAGGAATGCGGGCCAACGAGCCCGGCACCGCCGCGGAGCTGCCGGCGGCGCGAGACGCACAACGGCGGGTGGCCTGACCGGCCCTGCTGGCAACGAAAAGCGCGGCGCTAGCTGGTCCCTGCTGCCTTGCGCGCCGCCTGCCCGTAAGCCTGATAGAGCTTCGCCGAGACCGGGTTCTCGGCCGCCTTGTACTCCGGGTGCCACTGCACGCCGAAGGCGAAGGCCCTGGCATCGCGCACCTGGACCGCCTCTATCGTCCCATCCTCGGCCGTGCCTTCCAGGATCAGACGATCCGCCAGCCGGTCGATGCCCTGGCGGTGGAGGGAGTTGGTGGCAAACGTCGTTTCGCCGACGATGGCGGCCAGCGCGCCGCCGTTCTGCAACGTCACGCCGTGCTGCGGCGCATATTTCACGTCCATGTCGTCGCCTTGCGGCACCCGATGGTCCAGCCGCCCCGGCAACTCGTGCAAGGCCGCATGCAGGCTGCCGCCCAGGGTAACGTTGAGCTCCTGGAAACCGCGGCAGATCGCAAACAGAGGCTTGCCACGGGCCAACGCCGCCTCGATCAGCGGCAGCGAGGTCGCATCGCGCGCCATGTCGTATGGGCCGGCGGCCTCGGTCGCTTCATTGCCGTACAGCGGGGGATAGACATTGGATATCGCGCCGGTGATGACGACGCCGGCTACCGCGTCCAACAGGCTGGCGATGTCCATCGCCTCGCCAAGCGCCGGCACCACGACCGGCACGCAGCCCGATATCTCGGCAACCGGGCGAACATATTTGTCGGCGGTGGTGTGGGCGGGGTTGCTGTCGCCCTTCAGGTCGGCGGTAACCGCAACAAGGGGACGGGCGGCCATTCAGCCGCCCGCCTTACCCGAAGCTCCGAGCCGGCAAACCGTGCTCAATTGCAGATTTGCACCGACTGGATGGAGACCGATTCGTACGTGCACGCCGCTTCGACGCTGATCGTGCAACGGGTGTCGCGGCTGCTGGAATTGCAGTTGCAGTCGCCACGGGTGATGCTCGGCGCCACGAACGCGACATTGCGGAACAGGTCCTCGCGGCCATAGCTGTTGGCGCAGCGCTGCTCGCCCTGGTTCAGCAGGCGGTTCTCCAGGATGTCACAGGCCAGGTTTTCCTTGTCCGGCCCCAGCGTCTCCGACCCGGTGAGCATGAAGGTCGAGACCATCGGAGTGTAGACCGGCCGGTCCTCGTACGTGCAGTTCTGTGCCTGCGCCAGTTGGATCGCTTCCAGCGCCACGGCGGACGGCTCGCTGGCCTGGGCCGAGGCTCCGGCCAACGCCATGACGCCTGTCATGACGATGGTACACATGACGGCCACCGCACGGGCGCCAAGCCCCCGATACCGGAGTTGACCTTGGGCATGTTTGGGCATGTCTTGATTCCTCCTAGGGGCGGCCGCAATCACTTGGCGACATGATGCGCACTTAGAGATCGGACCGCAAGTGTTGCCGGATGCCTCCAAGCACCCGATCATGCATGTTCTCTGACCAGCCCCAGCGGCGCACCCGCGCCGTCCGGGAGCCAATATGTCGGCCCGAATACGGCAGCCCTGCGGCAACCGCTGTGTTGGCCGTCACACGAACAATCGACCGGGAGGAAATGCCATGTCCGCCAAGCCATCCGTCCGCAGCCGCCTCGCCGCCGGGGAGCGCTGCCACGGCACCATGATCTTCGAGCTTTTCACGCCGGGCATCGCGGCGATCCTGGATGTGCTGGGCTATGACTTCGTGATCATGGACACCGAGCACAGCGGCGTCGGCATCGACACCATGAAGCAGCAGATCGCGTACGCGCGCGGCCTCGATATCGAGGTCTATGTGCGCGTACCCGACGGCCACTACAGCACGGTGGCGCCGATGATGGACGCGGGCGCCCAGGGCATCATGGTGCCGATGGTGGAAACGCCGGAGCAGGCCAAGGCGCTGGTCGACGCCGTGCGCTACCGGCCGGAGGGCAAGCGCGGCCTGGCATTCGGCATCTCCCACGACGGCTATGGCCGTGGCACGCCGAACGACACCATGGCGCAGGCCAATGCCGACAACGTGGTGATCTGCCTGATCGAAACCGTGAAAGGCATCGAGAACGCCGATGCCATCGTCGGCACCCCCGGCGTCGACATCGGCTGGCTGGGCCATTTCGACCTGTCTAACGACCTCGGCATCACCGCCCAGTTCGACCACCCGGACTTCTGGGCCGCGACCGACAAGCTGGCCGCCGCGTGCGAGGCCGCCGGCAAGCCTGCCGGCATCCTGGACGTCAATCCCGCGTTCATGGAGAAGATGGCCCGCCGCGGTTTCCGCGCGCTGGGCTACGCCACCGACGTGGCGGCGCTGAAAGTCGCCTACGGTAACGGGCTGGAGATGCTGAAGGGCCTGCCGGCGAAGGATTGAGGCATCGAGTGCTGGTCGCTAGTCCTGCAAGCTCAAATATTGCAGTCATCAACACAGTTGGTTGCATCCAACCACTATCGTCATGCCCGCACTTGTTGCGGGCATCCACGTCTTGGCAATTGCTGATGAAAGTCGTGGATGGTCGGGAAAAGCCCGACCATGACGATGAGAGTTTGAACTCAGTTCACGTTGCAGGCGCGGCTGATCTCGCGATAGGCGGCGGTGAATCCGCGCAGCGAGAACACGTCGGTGATGGTGTCGCCCGAGGACGTCTGGCCGGTGAACCGCAACTCGATTCCCGAGATCATCGCATTCACCAAGTCGGACTCGCGGCCCTGGTAGGGCCAGGCTTGGCTGGTGCCGAACGACTCCATCCCGAACTCGTTGTTGCCGATCTGCGCCGCGAACCGCTCCTCGTCCTGCAACGGCACGCCCGGATTGACGCTGACAATCCCGACCTCGTCATGCCAGGTGCGGTGGGTAACGTAGATGCGGCCCGCGTCGCCGGAGGGCCCGGCCACCCGTTGCTGCGCCTCCGACATCATGAAGCACATCAGACCGCCGTTTTCCTCGTAGCGCCAGGCGCGCCAGTCCGTGTACTCGCCCAGCAGGTCCTGCGCCGACACCGCCGCCGGAAGGCAGACAAGCCCCACGAGCCCCAACAGACCCGCCCGGCTTGCATACCCGACGCGCCCCATCATCTGCCCGAGACCGATCAGAATCCTCATCGTCAATCCAACACCGAGTCAGTTCGTGTTCGTTAACCGTCGTTACGGTTACCGCAATCCGGCCCCCAGGCCAACAGCCCTGTTCGCAAAGCCGAAAGGGCGTGCGCGGGGCCGGATCGGGCACCGGCGCAGGTTAATCGGGGAATTCGGGCCAAAATTTGGCGCGCCATCTATGCTTCGCGGCCGTCGCTGTCGGCTTCCGCACGGCGGGCGCGCTTGCGCACCCACACCGGGTCGCCGAACTTGTGCTCCGGCAGCGGCTCGGTCGGCCCGCCGGGGCGCATCGGCCGGCGCGCGAAGCGGCCGAGCGAGATCGTGCGGTCGTACATCACGATGGCGCCAGCCAGCCCGACATTGACGCAGAACCGCGTCGGGATCTTGACCACGTGGTCGCACAGGCCGGTCAGTTCCGGCGACAGCGAACCACGCTCCGGCCCCATCACATAGGCCGCGGCGCGCGGGTGATGGAAACTCGGCAGGTCGACGGCATCGTCGGTCAACTCAACGCCGACCAGCGCACATTCCTGCGGCAGCTTGAGCTCGTCGATGTTGGCGAAGTCATAGGTCGGCAGGTTGGTGTTGGCTTTCGAGGTATCGGCGTTGTTGGCCTGGGCGCGCTGGTAGACGGCGCCCACGGTGAAAAAGAAGCTGCCGCCGAACGCATGGGTGGTGCGCATCAGCGCGCCGACGTTCATCGCCTTCGATATGCCCTCGACGCCGATACCGAAATAGCCGCGCATGCCTGGATAGTCACTCGAAGGGTGGTTGGGGGACACGATCCGCCCGGCACGCGGCCGCCGATGGGCAACCGCAAGTGCTGGACATACTGACACTTGCACCAGACCGGAGCGCATAGCAAGGTCGCCCGCAACCGCAGACGAACGGACGACATGAACACGCCAAACCACGCCCACGGCCACGGCCGCGACACCATCGAGCTGGTCCACCTGACCCGCGGCGACATCGTCGAGAGCCGGCACTTCGGCACCGTGGTGGTGGCCCACGCGTCCGGAGAGGTGCTGGCCGCGTGGGGCAACGCGGAGATGCCGGTCTACCCGCGCTCCGCGATCAAGTCGTTGCAGGCATTGGCGTTGGTCGAGACAGGGGCTGCCGAGGGGTTCGGTCTCGTCGACGAAGAGGTCTCGATCGCCTGCGCCTCCCACTTCGGTGAGCCGGAACACCTGGCCACTGTCGACGGCATGCTGGCCAAGGCCGGGCTGGATGGCACCGCACTCGCCTGCGGAGCCTGCCCGCCGCACAGCGACGCGACGAAAGCCGACCTCGCCCGCGCCGACCGGCAGCCCGACCGGCGGCACAATGTGTGCTCCGGCAAGCATGCCGGCATGCTGCTCGCGGCCAGCCACATCGGCGCGCCGGTCGAGGGCTATCACAAGGTCACTCACCCGGTGCAGCAACGCATTCTGGGCGTACTGGAGCAGATGTGCGGCATGGACCTGGGCCATGTCGCCCGCGCGCCGGACGGGTGCAGCGTGCCGACCTGGGCGCTGCCCATCGGCAACCTCGCGCTCGCGATGGCGCGCTTCGGCCAGCCCGACGACCAGCCGGACCTGCGCCAGGCCGCGTGCCAGCGCATCCGCGAGGCGCAGTGGGCGGCCCCGTTCATGGTCGCGGGCACCGGCGCGTTCGTCTCCGGCATGCTGGCGGCGGGCCGGGGTGCGGTGATCTTGAAGAACGGCGCCGAAGGGGTCTATACCGCCGCTTTGCCACGCAGCGGACTCGGCATCGCCATCAAGGTCGGCGACGGTGCGGACCGCGCGGCGGAGGTGGCGATGGCCGCCCTGCTCGACCGCTTCGGCGAGCTGGACGGTGCGGCCGCCGCCCTGGCACGCGACACGCTGGTGCAGACCCGGCGCAACCACGCCGGCGAGCCGGTCGGCACCATGTGCCCGGCGCCGGGATGGATCAACAATTAGAAGAATGATGGCTGCCATCCCTGACTCTGCCCGCGCCGCGCTCGCCCGCGACGGCCTGTATGTCGAGCCGCTGGAAGACGGCCAGGTGAAGGTGACATGCGCCGGCGCGCTGGCGCATCGCGGTATCGACGATGTGCGGGCCAAGATCGACATGATCGCGCCGGCCATCGACGCCTCGCCCGCCGAGCGGCTGGCGCTATTGAAAAAGCTCTTGTCGGAGCTGCCGCCGACCCATCTGCTGCGCCGCCGCCCGGTACGCGCCGACTTCATGGCCGATGACGCGGCCCTGGTGTCGCTGTTCCTGGACCCGCCGCGCCCGGTCTGGCGGCTGCCCGCGCTGCTCACCCGGCTGCGCGCCGAGGGGCTGTCGCCGATCGAGATCGTCGACGGCGCCCGCATGACGCCGCCTGAGATCGACACGCCGCCGCTGGGCCCGCGCCTGGAAACGCTGACGCCCGAGCAGGCCGCCCGTTTCGCGGAGCTGTTCCACGGCGGCGACGACATGATCTCGATCATCGCCGAGCGGGTGGAGTCCGAGCTGCCGCTGTGGGAGGAGCCGGCCACCACCGCCGACGACCGCGACGAGCTGGTGCAGACCCAGTACGAGCTCTACCCCTATCCGGCGCGCGACCCGAAGGACGAGCCGGAGAAGGTGAAGCTGGGCTCGCCCAGCAACCTGGCCGAGATCAATCACTACGTGTTCGGCGGCAAGCGCGACTTCAGCCAGCCGTTCCGTGCCCTGGTCGCCGGCGGCGGCACCGGCGACGCCACCATCATGCTGGCGCAACAGATGGTCGACTGGGGCGTGCCGGGCGAAGTCGTCTACATGGACCTGTCGGCCAGCAGCCGGGCGGTGGCCGAGGCGCGGGCCAAGGCACGCGGCCTGACCAACGTCAGCTTCGTGTCCGGCTCGCTGATGGATCTGGACGAATCCGAGCACGGCCGCTTCGACTACATCGACTGCTGCGGCGTGCTGCACCACCTGGAGGCCCCCGCGGAGGGGCTAGGCCGGCTGGCAGGCGTGCTGGCGCCCGGCGGCGGCATCGGCATGATGCTCTATGGCGAACTCGGCCGGGTCGGCGTCTACGACATGCAGGAGATGCTGCGCATGGTGGCAGCCCCCGGCGCGGTCGACGAGGCACGCCGGGTCGCCATCGCCAAGGCGCTGATCGAGGTGCTGCCCGAAACCAACTGGCTGGTGCGCAACGGCCAGATCCGCGATCACGTGGTCGGCGGCGATGCCGGGGTCTATGACCTGTTCCTGCACAGCCGCGACCGCGCCTATCGGGTGCCGGAGATCCTGGCGCTGGCGCAGTCGGCGCACATGACGGTGACCGGGTTCATCGAGCCGGTGATGTACGACCCGCTGGCCTGGCTGCGCGACGCCGGGCTGCGCCGCGCCGTCTCCAACCTGCGGCCGTTCGAGCGCGCGGCGTTCGCCGAATTGCTGCTCGGCTGCCAGAAGAAGCACATCTTCTATATGGTGCCGGCCGACAGCACGGTGACGCTGCCCCGCTTCGGCATGGACATGGTGCCGGTGCTGCGCGACCTGGACGGCCCGGCGGAGGCCAAGCGCCTGCGCCCCGGCGCAGCACTGAGCGCCACCACCAACGGGCTGAAGATCACCATGCGGATGCCGGCGATGGGGCCGGCGATCATGCGGCGGATCGACGGCACGCGCGCGTTCCGCGACATCCACGCCGACATTGCCGAGACCCAGCAGGGGCTGAGCGTCGCCGACTTCGAGCGTCAGGCTGGCGCCCTCTACGATGCCTTCCACGGCATCAACCGCATGCTGCTGGCGGAGAAGGTGACGGCTTCAGACGAATAAACGAAGCCGTCATGCCCGCAGATGGGACTGCGGACTAAGAAACACCGTCATGCGCGGAGAAGGTGACGGCTTCCGTCGAATAAACGAAGCCGTCATGCCCGCACTTGTTGCGGGCATCCACGTCTTCATCGACTGCCGTGGCTAAGACGTGGATGGTCGGGACAAGCCCGACCATGACGTTGATGTATTGAGTGGAAGCGCCGCGCCCTACCACGCCGGCGACAGCATGGCGGTGACGCCCATGTTGCGCCAATCCGGCCCCTCGAAGCCGAACTGCGACATCGACACGATCACCAGCATGGCGACCTCGTCGCGGTGGCAGCAGGTGTGCTGCTCGGGCACATCCGGCGTGTAAACGATGACGCTGTGGATGCGGTAGCCGGTGGTGCAGCCGCGCGATGCCGGCAGATCCGTGTCCTGCTGCAGCATGATCGGCGCGCCAAGACCGCCGCGCTCCAGCTCCAGCGACATCATCGCCACCGGGCCCCAGTCGTACTGGTCGCACTCGGCATTCGCCACCTCGGACTCGGTCAGGGTCAGGGTCTGCATGTCCTGGGAATAGGGCGAGTACGCGAGGCCGATGGAGAACGAGACCTCGTGGGTCGGCGCGTCCACGTCGCTGCGCGGATGCTGGATGATGACGGAGCCGGTCTCGCCGGGAACGATGCTGTACTGGTCGAGCAGCGGCTGCGCCTCGGCCATCGCCTGGAGCCGGGCCTGGCCGAGCGGGTCCTCCTCCAGCTCAGGGTTGGGCATCACCTCGTCATTGAGCAGCACCCGGATCGGCGCGCCCTCCACCCACGCGTTCGCCGCGACGTCGATGATGAAGATGTTCGAATAGGGCGCGCCCGACGCGTCTTGCTCGCCATATTCCTCGTAGGCGACATAGGCGCCATCGCGCGAGAAGCCGATCACTTCCGGCCGTGCCAGGTCGCCCGCCTGGGCGGTTCCGGCCATGGTTGCCGCGCCGATCGCGGCCGCGAGCATCCAGCCCGCTCGATTGAGCAGTTTCATTGTTCGTGTCCTCCAGGTTCGGTCTGCCGGGCCGCGGCCGTGCCGCGATCGCCGGCGCCTATTGGTGTGTGTGGATGGCCCGCGGCACGGTGCTGCGCCGCGGGCGTTTCATTGGATTGGCTCAAGCAGGCCTACCACTCACCATCCAGGATGATCGTGGCGCCCATATGATGCACATCGAACGGGCCATGCTCGCCGAACTGCTGCATCGCCACGATGGCCAGCAGGACCACCTGGGCCCGGCAGCAGTCGGTCAGCGCCACATCCTCCGGGTAGTAGGCGACGACACTCTGGATGCGATAGTCGAAGGTGCAGTCGCGCTCGTCCGGATAGACGCCGTCGTCGTGCACGATCACCGGCTCGGCGAGCCCATCGGCCCGCAACTCCAGCGACATCATCGAGACCGCGCCAAGCTGCTGCGCGTCGCAGCGCCCTACCGGGACCTCCTGCTGGGTGAGCTGCAGCGACTGGAACTGCATGGTCTGGCCGTTCCGCCCCTCGGGCGCGAAGCCGCGGCCGATCGAGAACTCGACCAGATACGGATCGGCTGCCACGTCGCTGAACGGATGATAGACCAGCGTGGCGCCGGTGTTGCCGTAGACGATGCCATACTGGTCGAGCAGCGGCTCGGCCTGGTCCATCGCCTGCGCGCGGGCCAGTCCGATGGCCTGCTTTGACGTCAGGTCCTCCGCCAGTTCGAACATATCCACCGACGCATGGATCGGCGCGCCGTCGACAGGGGCGCTGGCAGCGACATCGATGATGAAGATGCTGGCGTAGGTGATGCCGGATTCGTCGTGCTCGCCGAACTCCTGGAACGCGACGTAATCGCCGTTGGGCGAGAACCCGATCATTTCCGACTGCGCCAGGTCGCCCGCGTCCGCCGCACTGATGGTGGCGCCGGTCGCCATGGCGGCGGTGGCGGCAAGCAGCAAACCTGCTCTCAGGAACTGTTTCATTGTTGTTGTCCTCCGAAGTCTCGATCTGCAGGACCGCGCTAGCATAACGCGGCCCCTGTTGGTTGGCTTGGGTTGGATTGGACACGGCGGATCGCCACGCCCCATTACCCCGTCAGTCGCGCCAGTCGGAGAATGGTTCAAAGAAAATTGAACGTTGTTCGATATTGTGTGATTGGGTCCGCGCGAGACGTCGCGTCGCTTCACCTGGCTGGGCTTTTCGGTCAGCACTGCATGGCGTCACTCAGCTTGAGTTGTTCGGCTCAGCGGCACGGGGCACGGAACTTCGGCCATGCACACAGCTACGGCGACCCACTGGTTGGCTTTGCGCCAGCAAACCGCATGACCTCGTGGCCTATTCGAGTTTCAAGGAGACGTTCGAAGCGCTGTTTGGTCGCGATGTCGACCTCGTCTTACGCGACGCTGCGGAAGCTGGCCGCAACAACATCCGACGGCGTCGCATCCTGACCGCTGCCGAAGCGATCAATGGCTGAGTAGGTAGATAAGCCCACCGGTCATCGGCAATAGCCAAACACTTAGAACTTAGGAACAACGCCTACCTGAGTATCAGCGCCCGCAGATCCAATATCTTATTTAGAGACGACTTCAATCGATCTCGAGTTTTGGCAATCCTCAATCCATGATCTTGATCTTCGCCTATTTCGTCACTGATATACAAGAGTTCTTTTTCGATATTACTTAAATCATCGATAATGCCAGCAATAATAGTGCTTCCGATTTCGGCGTATTCCGGCCTTATTATTCTTGCTTCACCTGCAGGAGACACAACATTTCTAACATGGTCGATTTTTCTCTCAATATTTGATACATTAGAGCGAATCTCTGCCATTTCCGCCAGAATATCCGCCAATGATCGTTGAGCCGGGTTGTCACTCTCTCTAAGCGTTTGCAAATCAAGAGATACAGAAATCGGCGTCTCTAAATCTCTGGGGTTGTTCTCCAAGATTTCAATTTGCGCTTCAATAGAAGATTTCGCCTCAGCGACACTGTCGAGATTGCGATAATCCAATTGTATAATTCGCGAACCTGCCACATCAAAAGGAATAATCTCATCTTTCTCGATAAGCTGTATTAAAGGCTTCCTATTAGCGTGACGAATTGCAAGCTCATAAAATACATTTGGATTTCTCTCAGTCAGATCAGCAACAACCAATGGGTCGTCTACTATTCTTTGTATTATTTGACTTGTTATCATGCCTGGTTCTGAAATATGATCTGCACGAGTTGGAATATATCCGAATTTTTCAACACTCGGTTTAATGATATGTGTAAATACTTGATCCGCCCGTTTCCGGGTTGGCGACTCAGATTCGCCAATCGGTGAGATCACAAAACATTCTTTCCCAGTCATGCGAATTGGCTCCGAGGTGGGCTTTGCTACACTTGATGGCAAAATCGCGGATGCGGGTCCAGGTCAAATCAGAGCGAGTGATTTCACGTTCCCCGATCATTGCCCCTCTCCCCCCAATCCGCTAGCTTCCGCGCCGCCGTTCCCAACAACCGCATCGGTTCCACCACATGGCCGCTAAGACCGCGATTTCGCCCACCCGCGCCGACGATTTCCCCGGATGGTACCAGCAGATCATCCGTGCCGCCGACATGGCGGAAAGCTCGCCGGTGCGCGGCTGCATGATCATCAAGCCGTGGGGCTACGGCATCTGGGAGAACGTGCAGCAGGCGATGGACGCCCGCATCAAGGCGACCGGCCACGACAACTGCTATTTCCCGCTGTTCATCCCGCTGCGCTTCATCGAGCGCGAGGCGGCGCACGTGGAAGGCTTCGCCAAGGAGATGGCGGTGGTCACCCACCACCGGCTGGCCGCCCATGACGGCAAGCTCAAGCCCGAGGGCGAGCTGGAAGAGCCGCTGATCGTCCGTCCCACGTCGGAGACCATCATCGGCGAGGCGTTCGCGAACTGGATCCAGTCCTACCGGGACCTGCCGGTGCTGATCAACCAGTGGGCCAACGTGGTCCGCTGGGAAATGCGGCCGCGCATCTTCCTGCGCACGTCGGAGTTCCTGTGGCAGGAGGGGCACACGGCGCATGCCACCGCCGAGGAGGCGGTCGAGGAAATGACCCAGATGCTGGAGGTCTACCGCGAGGTGGTGGAAGAGGAGATGGCGATCCCGGTCATCCCCGGCGAGAAGTCGGAGGGCGAGCGCTTCCCGGGTGCCGTGCGCACCACCACCATCGAGGCGATGATGCAGGACGGCAAGGCGCTGCAGTCCGGCACCTCCCACTTCCTGGGCCAGAACTTCGCGAAGGCGCAGAACATCCGCTATCAGAACCGCGACGGCGAATGGGAGCATGTGTGGACCACGTCGTGGGGCACGTCGACCCGGCTGATCGGCGCGCTGATCATGACCCACAGCGACGACAATGGGCTGCGCCTGCCGCCGCGCGTCGCCCCCCGGCACATCGTGATCGTGCCGATTATCCGCGACGAGGCGCAGAAGGATGCCGTGCTCGCCTACGCCCAGAAGCTCTCCGCCGAGCTGGGCATGCACCGGCTGGGCGACCTGCCTGTGCGGGTGAAGGTGGACGACCGCGACATGGCGGCCCAGGACAAGCGCTGGGAATGGATCAAGAAGGGCGCGCCGCTGATCGTCGAGGTCGGGCCGCGCGACATCGAGAACGACGGGGTCGCGGTCACCCGCCGCGACAAGCTCGGCGAGAAGAAATGGATCGGCCCGCGCGCCGAGTTCATCGGCAAGGCCGCCGACATTCTCAACGACATCCAGCATACGCTGTTCAGCGAGGCGAAGGCCTATCAGGAAGAGCGCACCCGCACCGACATCACCGAGCTGGGCGCGTTCCAAGAGTATTTCGGCGGCAAGGGTGCCGACCTCTATGCCGAGAAGCGCGGCTTCGTGCGCGCCAAGTGGTGCGGCGACCCGGCGTCGGAGAAGGTGCTGGGGGAGATGGGTGTGTCCGTGCGCTGCCTGCCGTTCGACCAGGACGAAAGCGAGGGCAAGTGCGTGCTGACCGGCGCGCCGGCCACCACCGAGGCCATCTTCGCCAAGGCGTATTGATGGGTGCGTGGCTCGAAACGCGGGTAGCCCGGGTGGAGCGTCAGCGCAACCCGGGGACTTTGCCGCTCGTTTTGTCTATCCCCGGATTGCACTTCGTTTCATCCGGGCTACGGCCCTTCGGGCAGGGAATATCCAGCCAATGCGCCGGCTGATCGGCCTGTTTCGCACCCACCCGGAGGCGATGCGCGCCCACGCCGACGCGCCCGACCGCTGGATGATCGGCCCGCTGCTGCTGTTCGCGCTGGTCTGCCTGGTGTTCGGCATCGTCCAACCGGCGATGGAGGTCGACGTGGCCGCGCTGTTCGGCCAGGAAATCTCCATCCTGGACGGCGCCGAGGCGCTGTGGGACGGCGAGCAGTATTTCCTGTTCATCATCATCATCGTGTTCTCGATCCTGTTCCCGCTCACCAAGATCGCGCTTGGCCTGTGGGCGTGGTACCGCGCCGACCTGTCGAAACGATCGCCCTTGCGGGTGGTGCGCGGGGTCGAGCAGCTCGGCAAATGGTCGATGCTGGACGTGTTCGTGATCGCGATTGTCGTCGCGGCGCTCAGCATCGACGTGGTCGCCGGCGTGTTCGTGCACGAGGGGCTCTACCTGTTCACCGCCTCGGTGGTGATCGCCATGGTCGCGATGGGGCGACTGGAGAAGATCGCGGTCGACATCGAACAGCGCCAGCGCGGCTTCGACCCGCCGCATTAGGCTCGCGGCGAAATCTGCCGAACACTGCCCAATTTCCGCTTGTCATGCGCGGACTTGTTGCGGGCATGACGCAGGTGGATGACGGCCGCTCCGTTGCATTAGCAGTATCAACGAGCCATAACGATATCGTATGGGCCATATTCATTGGCGTTGCTGCCCGACCCAACAGAAATTTTCACCTCAGCCAGTCCGAGGTCAACCACTATTTGCACATCGCCACTTCCGAGAACGAAACCATCGGCCGTCTTTGCTGTCTCACTGACGCGATAACCTGTATCGGTCTCCCATTCATCTTGACCTATTCTCCGAAAAGAACTGAATGTGAGGCCCTCGTATGGATTATTGAACTGTATCTCGGTCACGCTATCAACAGTGACCCCGGCGCCTCCACCGATCACGAATATGGTCTCCGAGGCTTGCGGTTGTGCTGCCCCGGCACCAGCGGCCGCCGCAGCGGTGGCTGCACGCTGCTGGTCATTGTTTGACGAGTTGCAAGCAGCCAGGGCCAGGGCGGGCAGGACAAGGCAGAGCGAGGCAGTCTTCATAGGTGCGTTCCAGTGACTGTGGTTATAGCGGGCCAAGGCTGGCTGAACGACGATGACAGCAATGTCGTTCAAAAGCCACCTCTCGGTCGCAGGTTGACTGTCGGTATTTTAGCCGGGATTGCCAAGCGACGATCCGGGTCGTGCCGAGCCGAAGTTCCTCGCAATGACGCTGAACCTACCCGCCACGCCGACTCTCCAGATTTCTCATAAAAATCGCAGCAATTTTGTTTACGACTTTATTTACCCTTGCCTCAAATACAATCTGTTTCTTACATTTCAATACATAGAATTCCTAGCGAATGACGTTCGGTTTTGCCATATTTGTTTTGCGAGGTCGAGACAAACCTCGATGACATGCGAAACACCCTGGCACATGCCCAGGTACATGGCCAGGTACATGGACGGAGGCAAAGCCATGTGGAAGAAGTTCTGGACTGAAGAAGACGGTGCAACCGCAATCGAGTATGGCCTGATCGCCGCCCTGGTCTCCGTCGCCGCCATCGGCGCCCTGACCACCATGGGCGACAGCCTGGAGACCATGTTCTCGACCGTTTCGACCGAGGTCAGCAACGCGACCTCCGGCAGCGGAACCGGCACCGGCTCCGGCGCCTAGTTACCCAGCAGACGACGGCCAGCGTTGGACCCCCAGTCCCGGCGCTGGCCGCATGTGTTCAAGTTGCCTCCGGCTGGTCCCCGATACGACTGTGCGATCCAAGCGCTTCTCGCGCGGTTGCCACGGGGACCAGGCTGGATGGGCCCAATCCGGCGAAGCGCCCGCAGAGCCGCCCTCCCTCGATCTCAAATTTCATTGTTGTAAATCGGCACGCGTCACGGATAAGACCTCCGCGTTACGATATGGCGGTGGGCAGAGGCCCAGCCGCACGTCATGGTGGGAGGCGAAGGTGGCGACGAAACGTGATCTGGTAACCCGGCTGAACCAGGGTCCGGTTATTTGCGCGGAAGGGTTCCTGTTCGAGCTTGAGCGCCGCGGTTATCTGACCGCCGGCGAATTCGTGCCGGAAGTGGCGCTGGAACATCCCGAGGCGCTGGAAAACCTGCACCGTGATTTCCAGCACGCCGGCTCCGACGTGGTGGAAGCGTTCACCTACAACGGCCACCGCGAGAAGATGCGGGTCATCGGCAAGGAAGAATTGCTGGAGCCGCTGAACCGCTCCGCCCTCCGGATCGCGAAGAAGGTCGCCGAGGATGTGGGCGACGGCGAGCCGAACCTGGTCGCCGGCAACATCTCCAACACCAACATCTGGCACCCGGTCGACACCCAGGCCCAGCACGCCGTGCGCGGCATGTTCGAGGAAATGATCGGCTGGGCGGTGGAGGAAGGCGTCGACATGCTGGTCGGCGAGACCTTCTATTACGCTGGCGAGGCCTATTGCGCGCTTGACGTGATGAAGAAGTCCGGGCTGCCGTGCGTGCTGACCATCGCGCCGATGGGCGAGAACGTGATGCGCGACGAGGTGTCGGTGATCGATACCTGCAAGGAACTGGAGCAGCGCGGCGCCGACGTGGTCGGCATGAACTGCTTCCGCGGGCCCGGCACGATGATGCCGTACCTGAAGGAGATCAGGGCCGCGGTGTCATGCCATGTCGGCGCGCTGCCGATCCCCTACCGCACCACCGAGGACGAGCCGACCTTCTTCAACCTGTCGGACAATCACGGCTGCACCTGCCCTTCGCCGCACGGCCGCACGTTCCCGACCGCGCTCGATCCGCTCTACATGAACCGCTACGAGGTCGGCGCGTTCGCCAAGGAAGCCTACGACCTCGGCATCAACTATCTGGGCGTGTGCTGCGGCGCCTCGCCAATGCTGATCCGCCAGGTCGCCGAGGCGGTGGGCCTGCATCCGGCCGCCAGCCGCTACTCGGAGAACATGTCGAACCACTTCATGTACGGCACCAACGAGCGGATCCCGGAGCACATCAAGGAATACGGCGACCTGGCATAGAGGCCGGATTTCCCAGGCACGCTCACCCACCTTTGTCATCCTAGACCGGCGCGCGAGGATGCCAAATGACACCAGCCGATGAGAGACCGCCTTCAGACGTCTGGGATTCAGGCCTGGCCGAACGTCTTGTTGGCAAAATCATGTTGGTGGGCATTACTACATTCGCTGCCGACGGCCGCCTGTTGGCCCAGACCCAGTGTTCCGGGCGGGTTACGCGTGCAAATCGGCAAGACGGCATTCATCTGACCCTCGAAGGGTCACGTGCGAATGAGGACTTCAGGCTTCCCCCGGACACTCGGTCGATTGAACCGGCGGCCCCAGGTGAGTACCGTCTGCGTTCCACTGGAGAAGTGGTCATTGATCCTGATTTTATAGCAAATTGGACCGTTCGCAAGCCCCAGACGCACTAAGTGGCATGCCGCGCGCCGCCAGACTGACCCTCTCCCGCGACAATCGCGGGAGAGGGAGGGGCCCGGCGCGTCAAGCGCCGGGAGGGTGAGGGCCGTGGCGAAGCCGCGATACAGTCTGGCCAGACAGCGGCTCGAATATCCCGCGCCCTCGACGGAATGCCGTGCGGTTCCAGATGCCGCGCCTACCCTCACCCTCCCAACCGGCTTCGCCGGCCGGGTCCCTCCCTCTCCCATCTTGCGGATGGGAGAGGGGAAGTCGGCGCCGCGCCCCGTGCCTGCCATGCCAGCGCGTCGTCCAGGCGGTCGTCGCCCCAGAACAGCTCGCCGTCGAAAACGAAGCTCGGCGCGCCGAAGATGCCGCGCTCGCGCGCCTCCGCGGTCGCGGCCTTGTAGGCCGCAGCGATGCGGTCGGAGTTGGCCTCATCAAGTAGCTGCTCGAGGTCTTGGCCGCACGCCGCCGCCGTCGCGGCCAGGTTGTCCGGGCCACCCGCAGGCTCGCCATGCTCGAACCAGCGCCTGTAGGTCTCGACCACATAGTCGCGGCACCAGCCTTGCTCGCGGGCCAGCACGGCAACCCGGTTCGCCAGATCGAACTCTTGCAATGGATACGGCGCCGGCAACGTCGGGTGCAGCCCGTACATCGACGCGCGCCGCTCGATGTCGCGCCACATATAGGCGGCCTTCACCGGCTTCTTGGCGAACGGGATGTTGTCCATTTCCAGCATGATCTCGCGCACGCTGAACGGCCGCCAGTCGAACGACACGCCGGTCGCGCGCTCGATCTGCGGCAGGCGCGACACCGTCAGGTAGCTGTAGGTGCTGCCCACCGACACCCAGAACTCCGGTTGCGCCATTCCCTTCTCCCTCGCCAACGGCGTTCCGCCGATCCTGCACCGTACCCCGCTGACACTCATTCGGCACTTGCTCTCAACCTCACAAGATTTCATATAAAAATCGTACAAACGTTATTTGTTAATTGATTTGATGTTATCTTAATTACAAATTGTCTCTTACATTTCGATACATAGAATGTCTGGAAAATCTGCCCCGGATTTGGTACATTTGTTTTGCGAGGACGAGACAAACCTCGAAGACATGCAAAACACCCTGGCACCTGCCAGGTACATGGACGGAGGCAAGACCATGTGGAAGAAGTTCTGGACCGAAGAAGACGGCGCAACCGCAATCGAGTACGGCCTGATCGCCGCCCTGGTGTCGGTCGCCGCCATCACCGCGCTGTCGACCATGGGCGACAGCCTGGAGACCATGTTCAACACCGTCTCCACCGAGATCAACAACGCGTCCACCGGCAGCGGTACCGGCTCCGGCGCCTGATCGCCTAACCGACTACGGCCAGCGCTGGCCCCTCAGCCCCGGCGCTGGCCGACACTAGATTGCCAGGTTGCCTCCGGCTGGTCCCCGTAACGTCCGTGCGTTTCTAGCGCTTCTCGCACAGGCGTCACGGGGGCCAAGCTGGATGGGCTATAGATTGAATCTACTGATTGATTGACCACACGGCCATTCGGCAATATGACGGTCCTATTCTTTTGTCGATCGTTGGCTCCGATATGTTTGGTCGCACAATACTGCTTCCCCTGGCCCTATTGACTGCATGTACGTCGACGCCGCCTCCTTCCATATCATGCTTTGAAGGGCAGCCCGGCGGTCTCACGACAGCCGAACTGGCGCTGTCCCAGCAACAGGCGGATGCGCGAAGTATTGACGTTGTGGCAAACGCTATTGCCGAGGCGATGCTCCGGTCCGCGAGCCCCGAAGCCGGGGAGCCCTTGACCTATCTGGCCATGTCGGCAGGTGGCCAATGGGTTTCTTTCGGTGCCGGATTCCTGAATGGGTGGAGTGCCCGCCCGCCATCGCAAACACCTCGCCCCATTGACCTGAATGTAGTGACAGGCGTCAGCGCGGGTGCCGTGCTCGCGCCTCTTGCATTCCTCGGCTCCGACTACGACCACGTGCTGAAGGCGAACCTGGGCTCGGTGTCACCGGACGACATCTACGACAGCCGGGGCCTGTCCCTGCTGTACAGTAATTCATTGCTCGACACCGCCCCGCTTGCCGAGCGCATGTACGAGGTCATTTCGCCCGAAATTGTCCGCGCGATTGGCGACGCAGCCGACAACGGCAGGGTGCTCTTGGTCGGCGCTACGGACTTGAAGTCCGGCGTGTTTCAGCCGTTCAATTTGACCTGGATTGCCAGCCGGTGGGACGTGGACATCGAAGATCGACGAAGGTGCATAACGGAGGCTGTTATGGCGTCCGCTGCCATCCCTGTCGCATTTCCGCCGAGATTTTTCGATCAAGGGATCTACGTCGACGGCGGCGCCCGCCAGCATATATTTCTCGCGGGCTTCGACGAGGCTGTGCAGAGACTAGCTTTACGAATACCGGCGGAGAGCACTCGCACAGCATTTCTGGCCGACACCGATGTTTACATGATCGTAAATGGCACTCTCGGGTTCAAATCGGATGAAGTTGAGAACGGTTTGCTGCAAGTGGCTGGCCGCACTGTATCGATCGTTCTTAACGAAGGACTACGACAATCGCTGTATCGAACACTGCTCTACGCGCGGGATCGGACCTGGAATGTAAGGGTGGCTACTGGAGACGGTATTGGCGACCCGCCCGAAAATGCCGATACGGCTGCCCTGTTCGATCCGGTGATTGCGGCCTGGCTCTTTGCGTACGGTCGAGAACTGGCCGGCGATGCCACTAATCCGTGGCGGAGTCTGGAAGACGTCTTGGAGGATCTGGACTACTGAGCCGGATGCATGGCCACATCAGGCAGCCATCGTAGTCACCAGGTCATTGTGATTTACACCATCGGGCGGCGGCGAAAGCCCGAATTGCGCGCCGCGGTCCGCGCTGCTCGCACGGCGTGCCAAGGGTTCGGCGCCATCGAGAATGCGCGCTTTATGTTGCCGCGCCATTGCGGAATCCGCATCACGTCGGCAATCCGGCGATCCAGAAACGCCCAGGTGCTGGCCAGGTCCTCCGACCCGTCGTTCAGCCAGTGCATCAGGGTCGTGCTGTAGACCCAGCCCAGCGACGCCCGCTTGGTGTAGAAATTGAAGTCGGTGGAGGTATCGCCCGCCGCCCGCCACATGGCGTCGACCGTGCGATAGAGCGAGCGGATGGCATAGGGCGTGTTCATCGGCATCGCCAGCACCGCCAGGGCGCGGCGGACGCACTCGCGCTCGTCGGCGTGATTTTCCAGCCGGATGCGGACTGCCGTCGCGATCCGCTCGCGGATCTTCATGGTGTCGAGCCCGGCCTCCGCCAGCGCCGCCACCATCCGCCGGTCGGCCATGTCGCAGTAGTGCAGCACCAGATGCACCGCGCTGCCGCCGAACACCTCGCGCGCGCGGCCCGCCGGCAAGCCGGCGTTCTGCGCCGCCCGGTCCGCCACCGCCAGGGTCCAACCGTCGAACGGCACGTCGGCCAGCATCGCTTCGACGATGGTGTCGCGGTCGGCCATGATCGGGTCGCTCATTCCGCCAGCTCCATTTCCGGTTGTCCGGTCTGCGCTGCCGCCTTCTCCTCCGCCGCGATGCCGCGCTGGATTTCCTCCACGAAGCCGAACTTCGACATATCGGTCATCCGCATGGGGTAGAGAATGCCGTCCAGATGGTCGCACTCGTGCTGTACGACACGGGCGTGGAAGCCCTCGGCCTCGCGCTCGACAAGATTGCCCTGGTGGTCGTGGGCGCGATAGCGGATGCGGGTCACACGGGGCACCAGGCCCATCATGCCGGGGACCGACAGGCAGCCCTCCCAGCCCAGATCGGTCTCGTCGGTCAGCGGCTCGATGACCGGATTGATCAGCACCGTCAGTGCCTGGGCGTTGTCCGGGTCGCGGGCGCGTGGCGATTCGAACACCACCACGCGTCGGCTGACATGCACCTGTGGCGCGGCCAGCCCGGCACCGTCGGCGTCATGCATGGTTTCGACCATGTCGGCGATCAGGCGCCGAATGTCGGGCGCGGTCGGGTCGTCGACCGGCGCGGCGCGCGCCTGCAGCACGGGGTGGCCCATGCGGGCGATCTTGAGAATGGCCATTCCGGCAATATGTGCATGGGTCCGGCGCGCGTAAAGCCTGGCGCGCCTGTTCGCGCGGGAAATTGGCGGGAAATTGAGGGCACACCGCCGCGCGCCGCATTCACGGCGCAATCGCCAATTAGCTTGGCTTCAACGATTACCCTGTGTTATGTCCCCCATGTTGCCGCAGCGACGCGGCAAGCGGAATGTAACCGAATTTGCGACCGGCACGTGGCAGGGATGCGACGTGTGCGGTTAATTTCGTTTGATGGCAGGTGACGAGAACGTGCACGTACAGGTCCGAGAAAACAATGTCGATCAGGCGCTCCGCGCGCTGAAGAAGAAGATGCAGCGCGAAGGCATCTTTCGCGAGATGAAGCTGCGTCGCCACTACGAGAAGCCGTCCGAGCGCCGGGCGCGCGAGAAGGCGGAAGCGATCCGCCGGGCGCGCAAGCTGGCCCGCAAGCGCATGGAGCGCGAAGGCTTCTAGTTAGCCGGCGGCTCGGGTATCGCCCGCGCCGCAGCCTATCAGTATCGAGTTGGCGAGAGCCCGGCCTTGCCGGGCTTTTTGCGTGCCTGGGCCGCAGCGACAGCCCGCGACTCGCGCAAAATCACGCGCCTGTGCGCGCGCAGGTCGCGGTTTGGTAATGAATTTCCGTCATGTTGCGACATAATGACTCTGGGGAAAGAGTCCTCGGGGGTCGAACGCGCCGGTGCAACGCCGCGCGCGGAAGTGTGTTTACTGCATGCACCGCCCGGTGCGTCGCAGGACAATGACTGGCGGGGTGAGACGATGAATGCTCTCAAACTGGCCGTTGCCGTACTCGTTGCCGCGTCGCTGGCGGCTTGTGCGCAACATGCGACTTCCTATGAAGCCCGGTTGAACCAGGAGACGGCCACCGCGGCGCCACCGCCGCCGCCCGAACCGGTGGTGTCCCAGTTCCAGCAATGGCTGGACAGCCATCAGATTCCAATCGCCGTGCCGCAAGAGGGCAAGGCGATCGTGGTCAACATCCCGGGCTACGAGCTGATCGCGTTCGAGGATGGCGAACCGGTGCTGACCAGCCGCGTCATCGTCGGCTCCCCGCGCAATCCGACGCCGGTGATGAACACCTACACGTCCGTGGTGCGTTTCCGCCCGACCTGGCGGCCCACGCCCGACATGGTCCGCAGCGGCGAATATGGCGACTACACGCGCCCGCCGGGACCGAACAACCCGCTTGGACTGGCCGCCCTGCGCCTGGAGGAGGGCCTGCTGATCTATCTGCACAGCACCAACCGGCCCGACCTGTTCAATCGCGACAACCGCGCGCTGTCGCACGGCTGCGTGCGGGTGGAGCGTTGGGACGAGTTGATCGCCTGGGCGCTGAATATCGGCATCGACGACGTGCACGAGAACGCCAATGGCGGCCGCACCTTCGACTGGCCGGCCCACGGCATCCCGGTCACGCTGGGCTACTACACGCGCTTCCCGGACCAGACCGGCACGGTGCGCCAATATGCCGACATCTACGGCCGTGAGCCGCTGATCGGCACGGCGCAATAGCCTGGCGCACTGCCGCTTGCCACCGTTCTTGCGCTCGTTTTCCTAACGGCGAGTCACTTGCCGCGCCTGACGTGAGGCGCTAAACGTCCCTGCCTGATCATTGGGCATCCACGTGGGGGGCGCCCGCCGGACTCCACCAGTCTGCGGCGGACGCGCGGTCTTGTGTGCGTGCCTTGAGGCAAGACCGGCAGGGACGCATTGATGGCACCACCGCAAACATTGTTCGACAAGATCTGGGCCGGGCACCTGGTGCATCGGCGCGACGACGGCACGTGCCTGATCTATATCGACC
Organism: Alphaproteobacteria bacterium; assembly: GCA_965227515.1. Lineage (GTDB taxonomy): Bacteria > Pseudomonadota > Alphaproteobacteria > CALKHQ01 > CALKHQ01 > CBDDFZ01. The sequence continues at coordinate 1,025,407 of CBDDFZ010000002.1, read as the reverse complement.
GCCACCTGGTGCACGAGGTCACCAGCCCGCAGGCCTTTGCCGGGCTTTCCGCCGCCGGCCGCAAGGTGCGCCGTCCCGATGCGACGCTGGCGGTCGCCGACCACAACGTGCCGACCACCGACCGCGCCCAAGGCATCAGCGACGAGGAAAGCCGCATCCAGGTCGAGACGCTGGAGCGCAACTGCGCCGACTTCGGCGTGCCGTATTTCGGCATGGACGACGAGCGCCAGGGCATCGTCCATATCATCGGGCCGGAGCAGGGCTTCACCCAGCCGGGCATGACCATCGTGTGCGGCGACAGCCACACCGCCACCCATGGCGCGTTCGGCGCGCTGGCGTTCGGCATCGGCACGTCGGAGGTGGAGCACGTGCTGGCCACCCAGACGCTGATCCAGCGCCCGCTGAAGAACATGCGCATCACGGTGGACGGCGCCCTGCCCCTCGGCTGCACCGCCAAGGACCTGGTGCTGGCGATTATCGGCAAGATCGGCACCGCCGGCGGCACCGGCCATGTCATCGAGTACGCGGGCGAGGCCATTCGCAACCTGTCGATGGAAGGCAGGATGACGGTCTGCAACATGACCATCGAGGGTGGTGCGCGCGCCGGCCTGATCGCACCGGACGAGACCACGTTCGAATATCTGAAGGGCCGCCCGATGGCGCCGAAGACCGGACAGTGGGAGCAGGCGGTCGCCTATTGGCGGACCCTGCCCTCCGACCCCGGCGCGACCTACGACAGCGAGGTGCGGCTCGACGTGCACGAGATAGCGCCGCAGGTGACCTGGGGCACCAGCCCGCAGGATGTCGCCCCCATCGACGGCGTCGTGCCGGACCCCGAGGACGCAGACACCGAGGGCCGGCGCGAGGCGATGGAGCGCGCGCTCGCCTATATGGGGCTGACCGCCGGACAGGCGATCACCGATATCGCGGTCGACCACGTGTTCATCGGCTCATGCACCAACGGCCGCATTGAGGACCTGCGCGCGGTAGCCGAGGTCGCCAAGGGCCGCTCGGTCGCCAGCGGCGTGCGCGCCCTGGTGGTGCCGGGCTCGGGCCTGGTCAAGCAGCAGGCGGAGGCCGAAGGCATCGCCGACGTGCTGATCGAGGCCGGGTTCGAATGGCGGGAGCCGGGATGTTCCATGTGCCTGGCGATGAACGCCGACCGGCTGGAACCGGGGCAGCGCTGCGCCAGCACGTCGAACCGCAATTTCGAGGGCCGGCAGGGCCGCGGCGGGCGCACCCATCTGGTCAGCCCCGCCATGGCCGCCGCTGCCGCCTTGACCGGACGGCTGGCCGACGTTCGCGCGTTGATGGACTGATAGGCGGTTGGATTGACAGGCTGGGGCCGGAGGACGAACTATGCGCAAGCACGATGTGATCCTGACCCGCGACGGGCCGTTCGATGGCCAGTCGCCCGGGCGTCTGATGGCTGTGCGCGACGGATCGGGCCGGCTGCGCCGCATCGACCCGGCGAGCACCGTCCAGGGCCGGCAGACGCCGCCCGCGCATGACAGCCTGATGCGCGACCTTGCCGCCCTGATCGCCCTGAAGAAGAAACACTGACCGGACGAGACCGATGAAAGCCTTCACGAAACTGACCGGCGTCGCCGCGCCGCTGCCGATGGACAATGTCGATACCGACATGATCATCCCGAAGCAGTTCCTGAAGACGGTGGCGCGCACGGGCCTTGCCAAGGGCCTGTTCCACGAGTTGCGCACCGATCAGAACGGCGTCAATACCGGTGAGTTCGTGCTCGACCGCGGGCCGTACAAGAACGCCGAGATCATCGTCGCCGGCGACAATTTCGGCTGCGGCTCTTCGCGCGAGCATGCGCCATGGGCGCTTCTGGACTTCGGCATCCGCTGCGTCATCGCGCCCGATTTCGCCGACATCTTCTACAACAACTGCTTCAAGAACGGCGTGCTGCCGATCAAGCTGCCGCGCGAGACGGTCGACCTGTTGATGGGCGATGCGCGGGACGAGGAGAACCCGGAGCTGACGGTCGACCTGGTCGAGCAGACCATACGCCGGCCAAACGGGCCGATCGTGCATTTCGAGATCGATGAGTTCCGCAAGCACTGCCTGCTCAACGGGCTGGACGACATCGGCCTGACCCTTGAGCACGACGAGGATATCGCTACATTCGAGGAGCGAGACCGGTTGTCGCGTTCCTGGCTGCACAGCGCACAGACCGCCCAGGCATAAGACTTCGGTGAATTGGACGGACGTGGTTTTGCGTCCCGCGCACCGTCCGGATACTAATGTTCACGAACCCGTGATAATAGTCCTTTGCGTCGTCGAGTGACGTGCTATGTTGGAATCATTCTTGAAACGAGAGACGCCTGCCGGGACAGGGGCGTGGTGTGTGTTTCAAGATGTTCCAAAGTCCGGTTTGACGGCGGCAATGCCGTCGTTCCGATCCCCGTTACGGTCATACGCACCCGCCGTGGCGTATTGCACGATCGAAGGCCTGGCCGCGCGCGATGAGGTCGCAGCAAAGCGTTGCGCGTTCGCGGTAGTTGGCCCTGTGTAGCCCCACGAAGGGGATGTGACCGACCAGCCTTGCCAGCAGAAAGGACCAGAGTTCCATGAGCGAGACGAGCCTGAGCAACGAGAAGACCCTGCTCATGCTGCCTGGCGACGGTATCGGACCAGAGACCATGCGCGAGGTAACGCGCGTCATTGACTGGCTGGCGAAGTACAGCACTGTCAATTTTAGCATCAAGGAAGGCCTGGTCGGCGGCGCCGCGATCGACCGCTATGGCAGCCCGGTCACCGACGAAACCATGGCCGATGCGCTTCAGGCCGACGCCGTTCTGTTCGGCGCGGTCGGTGGCCCGAAATGGGCGGACCAGCCGTTCCACAATCAGCCCGAGCGCGGCCTGTTGCGCCTGCGCAGCGAAATGGAGCTGTTCGCCAACCTGCGGCCCGCGCTGGTGTTCGACGCGCTGGTCGAGGCATCGAGCCTGAAGCCCGAACTGGTGCGCGGCCTGGACATCATGATCGTGCGCGAACTGACCGGCGGCGTCTATTTCGGCGAGCCGCGCGGTATCGAGGAACTGCCCGACGGCACCAAGCGGGGCGTCAACACCCAGGTCTACACCACGCCGGAGATCGAGCGCATCGCCGCGGTGGCGTTCGAGCTGGCGGAGCGCCGCAACAACAAGGTGACGTCGGTCGAAAAGGCCAACGTGATGGAAAGCGGCCTGTTGTGGCGCGAGACCGTGACGGCGCTGCACGCGGCCGAGTACGCCGACATCGAGCTGGAGCATATGTACGCCGACAACTGCGCGATGCAGTTGGTGCGCCAGCCGAAGCAATTCGACGTCATTGTCACCGACAATCTGTTCGGCGATCTGCTGTCCGACTGCGCGGCAATGCTAACCGGCTCGCTGGGCATGCTGCCGTCGGCCTCGCTTGGCGCACCGGATGCGGACGGCCGCCGCCTGGCGCTCTATGAGCCGGTGCACGGCTCGGCACCCGATATCGCCGGCAAGGGTGTGGCCAATCCGGTCGCCATGATGCTGAGCTTCGCGATGGCGCTGCGCTACTCGTTCGACCTGGACGACGACGCCGACCTGATCGAACGCGCCATCGAGAACGTGTTGTCGACCGGCGTGCGCACGGCGGACATCATGCAGCCCGGCATGGCCCGGGTGTCGACCAACGTGATGGGCGACGCCATCCTGCGCGAAATGGGCAAGCTGACGAGCTGAAGCGTTCGGCGCTGTTGGTTGTCTAGCTAGGGCGCGCTCTTGTCGGGTCCTTCTTCGCGCACGATCGGGTTTTCCTCGTCCTCCACGCCGCCCGGATTGTCCGGCTCCAGAGCCGTCGACTGCTGTACCGGCCCGGCCGAAAGCTCGCCGTCGTTCGACAGGATGATCGCGATCGGGCGGAACGAGGGAATGTAGCTGCAGATAATCATGAACATGACGGTGATCGGCACGCACAACAGCGCGCCGGCCACGCCCCAGATCGCGCCCCACACCACCAGCGACACCATCACCACCATCGCGCTGAGGTTCAGCGACTTGCCCATCATCTTCGGCTCGACGACGTTGCCGACCACGATCTGGGTCACCGCCAGTGGAATGGTCACCAGCAGGAACGCCTCCAGCGTGGCGAACTGCAGGATCGTCAGCAGCGCCGGGAACAGAATGCCCAACAGCGAGCCGATGGTGGGGATGTAGTTCAGCAGGAAAATCAGGAAGCCCCAGAAGGCGGCGTAGTCCACGCCGACCCACACCAGCACGGCATAGCTGATGCCGCCGACGATGGCGCTGGTGACCGTCTTGATCCAGATGTAGGTCTGGATCTCGTGGTTGACCTTGGCCAGCACCTCGCGCACCCGGGCGTCGCGTTCGTCGTTGCGCAGGATCAGCGTCAGCTTGCGGCTGAACATCGCCTGCTCGAACAGCAGGAACGCCACATAGGCCAGCACAAGGCCCGCATCGGCGATGAACGAGCTGGCGGTGCCCGCCAGGCTGGAGATCAGCCCGCCGACATTGATGCGCTGCAGGATGGATTGCAGCGTCGGCAGTTCCGACATGCCGAACCAGGCCAGGGCCGAGCCCAACAGCGCCTGGATGTTGGCCTGGTAGGTCGGCGCCGCCTCGGTCACCGCGGCAATGTTGCTCGCGATCAGATTGCCGATGAAGATGAAAAACAGGATCAGCACAACGCAACCGATGCCCAGCGCCAGCCACTGCGGCAGCTTGTGCTGACCCAACGGAACCTTGCTGACACCGCGCCCGATTGCATTGATCAGGTACCAGACGATCAGCGAGATCGCGAGCGGGATCAGGAAATCGCGGCCCACGATCAGCAGCACGATAATCAGCGCCACGATGGTCATCCATGCCGCCGCTTGCGCCACCCGATCGGCGGCGCGGCGCCGGTATTCCGGCATCGTGGTTTGGGTGTGCTGTCGGTTCACGCCGCGATTTTGGAGAAAACTCCGCCAAACGCAAGAAGCGTGCTCTTGACACGTCTTGGCCGAACCCCTCTTCCTGCGCCGCATCGACCATGAACGTGTCAGCCAAAAACCGGAGGCCGCCGTGGCCCACAACCCTGTCCTGAGCGCGCTCGGACGCCGCCTGCGGCTTGGCGTCATCGGCGGTGGCGCGGGCTCGTTCATCGGCGAGGTGCACCGCATCGCGGCGCGACTCGACGACCGTTACGAGGTGGTGGCCGGCGTGCTGTCGTCTAACCCGGACAAGGCGGTCGCCTTCGGACGCGAGATCGGGCTGGCGGCGGATCGCGCCTATGCCAACGCCGACCAGATGTTCGCGGCCGAACTGGCGCGCGACGACGGCATCGACGTGGTCGCCATCATGACCCCGAACGACAGCCACGCGCCGCTTTCCATCGCGAGCCTGACCAACGGCTTCGACGTGATCTGCGACAAGCCGCTGACCAATAGCCTCGCCGACGCGCACGCGGTGGCCGCCGCGGTCGCCGGCAGCGGGCGGGCGATGTGCGTGACCTACAACTACACCGGCTATCCGATGGTGCGGCAGGCGCGCGCCATGGTGGAGGCCGGCGAGCTTGGCGACATCCGCGCGGTCAATGTGGAGTACATCCAGGGCCACAACGCCACACTGGTCGAAGGGTCGGAGGCTGGGCGCGACGCCTGGCGCTTCAATGCCGAGATTGCCGGGCAATCGCTGGTGCTGGGCGACATCGGCACCCATGCGATCCATCTCGCCACTTATGTCGGCCGGCAGCCGCCGGCACGCGTGCTGGCCGACGTCGGCGCGCTGGTGCCGGGGCGCCAGGTGCACGATCATGCCGCGGTGCTGATGAAGCTCGCCAACGACGCGCGCGGCGTGTTCTGGGTCACCAATGCCGCCGCCGGCGCCGAGCATGGCCTGCACCTGCGGGTCTATGGCGCCAAGGGCGGGCTGGAGTGGTTCCAGGAACGGCCGAACGACCTCCATCACATGCCGATCGGCGAGCCGGCGCGGCGCTACACACGTGACGGGCCGGGCCTTCACCCCATCGCCGCACGCGGCACCCGCGTCGCCATCGGCCATCCCGAGGGCTATCACGAGGCGTTCGCCAACCTCTATGCCGACGTGGCGGAGGATATCGTCGCCCGCCGCACCGGCACCGCGCCCGACCCGTTGGCGCTGTGGTACCCAACCGTGGAGGACGGGGTCGCCGGCGTCGCCTTCATCGAAGCCTGCCTGCGCGCTTCGGCAGCCGGCGGCTGGGCCGACGTCGCGGCATGACCGCTGCCGACGACCGCTACATTCCATCCGGCGCGCGCACGGCCGGCGAAGGCCCGGCGCTGCTGCGCGCCGCGATGGCGTGGCCGTATCTCACCTATTTCCTGATCGTCGCGGCGCAGACCGCGCTGTCGCTGGACGCGCGCTATCTGTGGTTCTCCGACGAGGTGCGCTACGGCGCGGCCCTGGTGGAACTGCTGGACAGCGACAACTGGGCGACCCTGACCCTGAACGGCGCGCCCTATCCCGACAAGCCGCCGCTCTATTTCTGGTTCCTGGCCGCCATCGCCGGCATCGCCGGCACGACGGCGCCCTGGATCTACTTCCTGGGCTCGGCGATCTCCGGCTGGGCGTTCATCTGCGCCGGCCACTTCCTGGTCCGCCGCGTGCTGCCCGACCGGCCCGGTGTCGCCTTCGGCACCGGGCTGATGCTGGCGGCCACGCCCTATGTGGCGTTCCTGCCGCAATATGTGCGCATGGACCTGATGTTCGCGGCCTGCATCCTGGTCAGCGCCGCGTGCTTCCACACCGGGGTCCGGCGCGGCCGGTTCTCGTGGTGGATTGTGATGGCCTTCGTGGCCGCGACGGCGGCGAGCTTCATCAAGGGCCCGCTGGGCCACGTGCTGCCCCTGCTGGCCTGTGCCACCGACCTGGTCCTCAGCCGCCGCCTGATCCGCTTCCTGGCCTGGGACATGCTCCTCGGCGTCCTGTTTTCCCTGGCCGTGGCCGCCGCCTGGTTCGTCGCCGCCATCGGCGGCATCGGCGACGGCTTCGCGTGGGAGGTGCTGGACGAGCAGATCTTCCAGCGCGCGGTCAGCGCATGGCACCACCGCCACCCGTTCTGGTACTACATCGCCCTGCTGCCGGTGCTGTGGCTGCCCTGGACGCTGCTGCTGGCCTGGCCGCAGACTTGGCGCGGCATCGGCCACGGCCTGGGCGTCATGCGCCGCCGCGCGCTCCTGCAGCACCCGGCGGTCTATTTCGGCGCCACCTGGGCGGTCGCCTTCATCCTGCTGAGCGCGCTCAGCGGCAAGATCCACATCTACCTGCTGCCGACGATGCCGGCGATGGCCGCAATGGGCGTGCTGGTTCTGACATCGATGACGCCGCGCGCCCGCATGCTGGCCTGGCTGGCGGTCGCGGCACTCAGCGCCCTCGCCGGCATCGGCGCCATCGTCGTCGGCGCCAGCGACTGGTTGCCGTTCGAGGTGCCGGGCCTGATCGGGCTCGGCGGCATCATGATCGGTACCGGCATCGTCGTCGCGCTGACGCACCGGCTGGGCGTTCTGCTGCCATTGGCTGCCCAATGTTGCGGCATCGTGGTGCTGATGAACCAGCTCGGCCTGGTGGTGGCGCCCGGCGTCGACCCCTATCTGGCGCCCCACGACCAGGCCATGGTCATGCGCGACTATCGGGCGCAGGGCTATTTCCCCGTTGCGCTCGGCACCTATGACGGTGTCTACCGCTACGACTTCGGCGAGACGGTGTTCGAGATCGACACCGCCGACCAGCTGGAGGCGGTGGCCGACGAGCACGGTCCGCTGGTGGTGGTGATGCGGCGCAGCACCTACGCCAATCTGCCCGAATGGGCGACGACATGGCCCATTGTCCACGAGCAGCGCATGGCGGAGAATGTGTACGTGGTTATTGCGGGGGAAAAGCCCTGACGGGCTTAGCGCAAAACCGGCACCGGCCCTCACGCAATCTGGGTGCGTCATCGCATCCGCGATGCCTTTGGGCACCCACCCGCCCACGAGAGTATCCTGCTGGGTGGCCGGGTGGGGGAGAGGGCCGGCGCAGACTGTGTAGAATGCGGGGAGAGACGCCATGATTCGCCGGAAAATGGGCGCGAGATTTGCACCGTGACGCCACAATCCGCTCCGACCTAGAGCTCCAGGCGTGGGCATGTCGGGCCGTTGCCACCAGCCGTTAAGATTTCGTATAATTTTGGCGGTGTGGCAGAAATACAGCGGTTTGTGCCCTAGATTCACGAACGAGTCACATCCGCACGGGGGCTACGATGAGGACGAACGAGCAATCGGCAAAGCGTCACTGGACCTTGGACGACATTCCGTGGGACCAGTTCGACGCCAGCAAGGTTGATCCGGACATCCTGCGCATCGTCAAGGCGGCCGCGCTGGTCGAGTACAATGGCGCGGACTACGCAGACTATCTTTGCGGGGTGTTCCACGACGACGCGGACTTCCAGGCCGAGACGCGGCGCTGGTCGGAAGAGGAAGTGCAGCACGGCAAGGCGCTGGCGCGCTGGGCCACGCTGGCGGACCCGACCTTCGACCTCGACGAGGCGCAGAAGAAGTTCCATGCCGGCTTCAAGGTCGATGTGAACGCGACCGAGTCTGTGCGCGGCTCGCGCGCCGGCGAACTGATCGCGCGCTGCATGGTCGAGACCGGCACCTCGTCCTACTACACCTGCATGCGGGGCAAGACCGAGGAACCGGTGCTGCGCGAGATCTGCCGCAACATCGCGGCCGACGAACTGCGCCACTGGAAGCTGTTCTACAAGACCCTGCAGAAGTATCAGCAGGAAGAGAATCTGAGCCTGGTCCGCCGGATGGCGGTGGCGTTCGGCCGCATCAAGGAGACCGACGACGACGAGTTGTCGTATGCCTTCTACGCGGCCAATGACGACATCGACGAGCCGTATGACCGCAAGGCCTGCTACCGCGCCTATTCGCGCCGGGTGGCCCGGTTCTACGACAAGCCGACCCTGGAACGGGCGATGGCGATGACCTTCAAGGCGATCGGGCTGAAGCCGCACTCGCGGTTGAACCTGATGGTGGCCAAGGTTGCCGCGTGGCACGCACGCCGGCTGGCCCAAAAGCCCGAGTTGATCGACTCGATCGCCGCCTGACCGCGGTGACACCACGATAGAATTGCTGCCCGGCCCGCCATCGTGCGGGCCGGTTGCGTTTGAGCCTCACGACGGCACGCCGCCGCACCCCCGATGACCACCGCCGACACCCCTGGCATCCACATCATTCCGCCGCTGCTGTTCCTGGCGGCGCTGGGGATCGGATTCGGCCTCGACGCGGCATGGCCGGTCGCGCTACTGCCGGACGCGGTGCAATACCCGCTGGGCGCCGTGCTGATCGCGGCGAGCCTTGTCGTGCTGGCGCCGACCCTGCTGGCTTTCCGCCGCGCCGCCACCCCGTTCGACGTCAGGCGCCGGGCCGAGAGCCTGGTCACCGACGGGCCGAACCGGTTCTCGCGCAATCCGGGCTACGTGGCGATGATCGCGACCTGCATCGGTATCGCCATCATGGCCGATCTGGTGTGGGCCCTGCCCTTCCTGGCGCTGGCCACCGTCATCCTCGACCTTGCCGTGGTGCGGCGGGAGGAGCGGCACCTGGCGGCGCGCTTCGGCGCGGACTATGCGGCCTACCGAAACCGCGTGCGCCGCTGGCTTTGAGCGGCTTGCCGCCGTTGCAGATCAGTGAAGCGGCATGCCGCGGGCGATGGCCAGATGATGCGCCTGGTGGTGCGCGCCAGTCGCCATCAGCCCGAAGAAGCCCAGCGCCTGGATGCGGGGCACGTCGGCCGCATCGGCGGCGGTAACGCGCCAGACGATCCCGCCGTCCGACACCTCGGCCTGCGACATCCAGCCGGTCTCGCCGGCCAACACCGGCGCATGGGCAGGCACCATCCGGCCAGCGGCCGCACCGCCGTCGCCGGTGACATCGATGCGCATTTCCAGACCGTCCGCCAGCTTGGCCTCCTGGACCGTCGCCTGCATCAGCATGTCCATATCGGCCAGGTGCGCGGCCAGGGCACCGATGTCGACCGACGACCAGTCGGTCTGCGGGTCGGCTTCCAGGATCGTCACGATCTCGGCGATGGCGGCGAAGGCGCTCTGCCCCGTTTCGGTCGGCACACTCGGCCCGGCACCCATCATCTGAGCATGGTCGCCATGTTGATGCTCCTGGGCCTGATGCTCCTGGGCGTGGGCCGGCCACGCCAGGACGGCGACGACCGCGGGCAGGACAGCGGCTGCAATTCTCATGACACCTCCTCCGTGAGCATCATTCGCTTCTACCCGACCGCATCCCCACGCCATATGATCTGGATCATGTCGGATATCTTTTCCGCGCTTGAGCTGGCGGTTGGCCCATCGGGCGTCAGCACGGTGTCGTTGGCCCCGCAACAGGCGCTGTTCCGCCAGGACGACCCGACAAGGGGCATGTTCCTGTTGAGGTCGGGGCGCGTCGACCTGATGCGGCACACGGCATCGGGCGTCGCCGCGCGCATCCATGCGGCACGCGCCGGCGAGACGTTCGCGGAAGCGTCGCTATACAGCGACCGCTACCATTGCGATGCGGTGGCGGTGTCGGCCAGCGAAGCGATCCAGTTCCACAAGGGGGCCGTGCTGGCCGCCCTCGCCCGCCAGCCCGAGCTGGCAAGCGCCCTGTCGCATCACCTGGCCGCCTCGTTGCGCGAGGCCCGCCGCCGGCTCGAGCTCCTCTTCGTGACGCCGCTTTCGGATCGCCTGTTTCTGCGGCTGGCCGATCTGGCCGACGACGATGGCACGATGCCGCCGCGAACCGCCATGAAGGCGGTGGCGGAGGATATCGGCGCCACGCCGGAGGCGACCTATCGCGCCCTGGCGGACCTGGAACGACAGGGCCGGCTCGACCGGGTCGGGCGCGGCAAGGTCAGGCTTCGGACCGCCCCGCAAGCCTGACCGCGCGCAGCCTGAGGGCGTTGCCGATCACCGAGACCGACGACAGGCTCATGGCCGCGGCGGCGATCATCGGCGACAGCATCACCTCCATGAACGGGTACAGCACGCCAGCCGCTATCGGCACGCCGGCGGCGTTGTAGACGAAGGCGAAGAACAGGTTCTGGCGGATGTTGCGCATGGTCACCTGGGCCAGCCCGCGCGCGCGCAGTATGGCGTTCAGATCGCCCTTCACCAGGGTGATGCCCGCACTCTCCACCGCCACGTCGGCGCCAGCGCCCATGGCGATGCCGACGTCCGCCGCGGCCAGGGCCGGCGCATCGTTCACGCCGTCGCCGGCCATGGCGACCCCGCCGCCCCCGGCCTGCAGCCGGCCGACCAGGGTCGCCTTAGACTCCGGGCTCGCCTCCGCGTGCACTTCGTCAATGCCAAGCTCGCGGGCCACGGCCTGCGCCGTGCGCGGGTTGTCGCCCGTCGCCATCACGATCCGCAGCCCGGCCGCGCGCAGACCGGCGATGGCGGCCGGCGTGGTCTGCTTGATCGGGTCCGACACCGCCAACAGGCCGGCGGCCGCGCCGTCCACCGCCACGAACATCGCGGTCTTGCCGGCGCCGGCCAGCGCGGCCGCGCGCTCGGAAAGCGGGGCCACGTCCACCCCCATGTCCTGCATCATCGCCGCATTGCCCAGCGCCACCTGCCGGCCGGACACCTTGCCGCGCACGCCCCGGGCGGTGACCGCCGCGAAGTCCTCGGCACGCGGCAGATCGAGCTTGCGCGCGCGGGCGCCAGCCACGATGGCGGCGGCCAGCGGATGCTCGGAGCCCTGCTCCAGGGCGGCGGCCAGCCGCAGCACCTCGTCTTCGGCCAGGGCGCCATGGGTCACGATATCGGTCAGGGCCGGCTTGCCCTCGGTCAGGGTGCCGGTCTTGTCGACCACCAGCGTGTGCACCTTGGCGAAGCGCTCCAGCGCCTCGGCATCGCGGATCAGCACGCCCAGGCCGGCGCCCCGCCCGGTGGCCACCATGATCGACATCGGCGTTGCCAGGCCGAGCGCGCAGGGACAGGCGATGATCAGCACGCTGACGGCGGCGACCAGCGCGAACGCGAACGCCGGCGTTGGGCCGAAGATCATCCAGACCACGAACGCCACCACGGCGGCGGCGACCACCAGCGGCACGAACCAGCCCGCCACCCGGTCGGCCAGCGCCTGGATCGGTGCGCGGCTGCGCTGCGCCTTGGCCACCAGGTCGACGATGCGCGAGAACATGGTGTCGGCGCCGACGTGCTCGGCCCGCATGACGAAGCTGCCGGACGTGTTCAGGGTGCCGCCGGTGACGATGTCGTCGGCCGCCTTCTCGACCGGGATCGGCTCGCCGGTCAGCATGCTCTCGTCGACCGCCGAGCGCCCCTCGACAACGACGCCATCGACCGGCACGCTTTCGCCCGGCCGCACCCGCAGTCGGTCACCGACCCGCACCTCGTCCAGCGGCACGTCGACGTCGCCGCCATCTTCCACCCGGCGCGCCGTCTTCGGCGCCAGCCCGATCAGGGCGCGGATGGCGTCGCCGGTGCGCTCGCGCGCCGCCAGCTCCAGCACCTGGCCGACCAGCACCAGCACGATGATCACGGCAGCCGCCTCGAAGTAGATCGGCGGCGGGGCGGCGCCCCCCATCTCGTGCCCGCCGGCCATGCCGTGGGGGAACAGCCCCGGCGCCAGCATGGCAACGACGCTGAACGCATAAGCAGCGCCGGTGCCGATGGCGATCAGCGTCCACATGTTCGGATTGCGCGAGACGATGGACGACCAGCCGCGCTTGAAGAACGGCGCCGCCACCCACAGCACCACCGGGGTCGCCAGCGCGAACTGCAACCAGCGTGCTGTGTCGACACCCAGCCAGTCGGCGAAGGGAATGCCGATGTGGCTGCCCATCTCCAGTACGAACACACCCAGCGCCAACGGTGCACCGATCCACAACCGGCGGCGGAAGTCGACCAGCTCCGGGTTCGGCCCGGCGTCGGCGCTCGGTGTCATCGGCTCCAGCGCCATGCCGCAGATCGGGCAGTCGCCAGGCTCGTCGCGCACGATCTCCGGGTGCATCGGGCAGGTGTATTTCTGGCCCGGCACGGCGGGCGCCGGCTCGCGCGGCCCCGTCTCCCCCGCCTCGAACCGCTGCATGCAGCGTTGCGAGCAGAAGAAGAATGCCTCGCCGTCCCGCTCCGACCGGTATTTCGCGGTCGCCGGGTCCACGGTCATGCCGCAGATCGGGTCTCGCGCCAGGCCTTCGGTATCGGTGTCGTGGTGCGGATGGGCGTGCTGATGCCCGTGTCCGTGCTCATGGCAATGGGAGTGGTCGTCCATGGACCGTCATATGGGGCTTCCAGTCACTGGAAGCTCAAGGGGGCAATTGCCATATGTTCGATGTTGACCTTCCAGCCACTGGAATGCCTACGCTTGGAGCAACTGAGGAAGAACGTGATGAACATCAGCGATGCAGCCGGCCGCAGCGGACTGCCGGCCAAGACCATCCGCTACTATGAGGATATCGGTCTGGTGCGCCCGGCCCGCGGCGACAATGGCTATCGCACGTTCGCGGAGACCGACGTCCACAAACTGAGGTTTCTGTCGCGCGCGCGGTCGCTGGGCTTTTCCATCGAGGACTGCCGGGCGCTGCTGAGCCTCTATGAGGACCGGCATCGGGCCAGCGCCGAGGTCAAGCGCGTCGCGAAGAAGAACCTGGCCCGCATCGACGAGAAAATCGCCGAGCTGGAGGCGATGCGGAACACGCTGGACCATCTGGTCGAGCGCTGCCACGGCGACGACCGCCCCGAGTGTCCAATCCTGGACGACCTGGCGGGCCTGGAAGGAGTCGACGCGGCCTGATGTCTCTCCCGTTCCGCCCGGCGGTCTGGTTGGCCGCAATCGTACTGTGCCTGCTCGCGGCCACCGGCGCCGCCCAGGCTCACGACGTTGTCGCTGGTGAGAAACCCGGCAGTGAGTTGGCAGTGGCCGACACCGCCGACTCGGAGTCCTGTCACAATGGCGGCAGCGGCGCGATTTGCCCGGCCCTATCGGTCGCAAACCTGGCAGCCGGGCCCGACGTGTGGCTCGCCGCGACCACAAGCAACTGGCCGGTTCGGCAGAACGCGTGGCAAGCCGGCCTCACCAAGCCGCCGCCGATACCGCCGCCAATGTCCTGAGCGAATCGATCGAGACTTTCGACCGAACGCTTGAAAGGACATGGGACAAGATGATCAAGACAATGATTGGCGCCGGCCTGGCCGTGGTACTTGCGGCCGTGGGCGTTGGCGCATTCGCGCACGGCGGTGCGTCGGGTGTCGTGAAGGAACGCATGGACATGATGGGCGTCATGGCCGACGCCATGGAGGTCATCGCGCGCATGATGCGTGGCGAGGACCCATACGATGCCGAACAGGTCCGCGCGGCCGCCCTGGCAATCGCCGAGCACGGCGGAGAACGTCTGACCGATTCGTTTCCGGCAGACAGCATTGATCCGCCAAGCGAGGCTCTGCCGCTGATCTGGGAGGATTGGGGCAGGTTTGCCGCATTGGCCGACCGTCTGACCGTCGTGGCAGAGGCCCTGGCCGGCGCGGCGTCGAATGCGCGCGCGCCCGGCGGTGGTGGAATGTCGGGCGGCGGCATGTCGGGCGGGGGCATGATGTCCGGTGGGGGCATGATGTCAGGTGCTGACGGGCCGCCGCTCGAAATGATGCTCCAGATGCCACCGGACGGCGTGTTCCAGCACCTTGCGCAGACCTGCGCCGCCTGCCACGAGGACTATCGGCTGGAGCAGTAGGTGACCCGACGCAAGCGTTTCGGCGTCGGGTTGCTCGTGCTCGTGGCGATCGCCACCGGCGCGGCTTACCTGATGTCTCGGGGCCCGAGCGTACCTTCTCGGGACTATGCGGGCCTTAGCGGCGACGTCGACCGGGGCGCATATGTCGCCCGGCTGGCAGGCTGCATTGCCTGCCATACCGACAATCGGAATGGCGGCGCGGTGTTGGCCGGCGGCGGCGCAACGGATACGGCGTTCGGCACGTTCTATGCGCCGAACATCACGCCGCACCCCACCGATGGTATCGGCGACTGGACCGTCAGCGATTTCGGCCGGGCACTGACTGCGGGCGAAAGCCCCGACGGCGATCACTACTTCCCCGTCTTCCCGTTTGCCTTCTATACGCGGCTGACGGAGCAGGACGTCGTCGACCTGTGGGCCGCCGTCAATTCGGTGCCGCCGGTAGCGGGTGTCGCTCCCGAGCACGAGCTCGACTTCCCCTACAACATGCGTGCCGGTGTCGGGCTCTGGAAGTGGCTCTACTTCAACGACGGCGAATTCACTGCCGATCCGTCGCAGTCGGATGAATGGAACAGGGGCCGCTATCTGGCCCTGGGGCCCGGCCACTGTGGAGCCTGCCACACGCCGCGTACATTGCTGGGCGGCCGCAACCTGGAGCAGCGCTGGTCAGGAGGCATGGGGCCGGACGGTGAGGTCGTTCCGCCAATTACCGCGTCCCATCTGACAGAGGCAGGCTGGACCGAGGTGAGCCTTGCCTACGCGCTTCGCTCCGGCGTGATGCCAGGGGGCGATGTGTTCGGCGGGTCCATGGCGGAAACGGTGCGGGACGGCACCCAATTCTGGACCGATGCCGATCTGTCGGCATTGGCAACCTACATCTTCAACCCGGAGCCAGGTGAATGACTCTTACGCGTCGCCAGTTACTCGCCGCCGGAGCCGCAGCATGCCTGAGCGGCCCATTGCTGCCGCGCGCGGCACTTGCGGACGTCCCGATCATCCGTGCTCGAACGGGCACTGCCTTCATGCTGCCGAACGATACCAGGGGCACGGAAATCTGGGGCTATGATGGCATCGTGCCGGGACCGGTCATCAGGCTGCCTCAGGGCGCAAGGCTCAAGCGCCGGTTCGTCAATCAGTTGACCCAGCCCTCCACGATCCACTGGCACGGGATCAGGCTGGACAACGGCATGGATGGCGTGCCCGACCTGACGCAGGATCCGGTGCAGCCGGACTCAGATTTCACGTACGATTTCATAGCGCCCGACGCCGGAACATACTGGTACCACCCCCACATTCGAAGCTGGGAGCAGATGGCGCGCGGGCTCAATGGCGCGCTGATCGTTGACGAACCGGACCCACCCGCAGTCGACCGCGACGAGGTTCTGTTGATCGACGATTGGCGGCTGTCGGAGGATGCCCAGATCCACGAGAGCTTCGGCGCGATGTCGGACTGGTCGCACGCCGGCCGGCTTGGCAATTGGCTGACCGTCAACGGACACGGGGACTGGCACGCGGCCGTCAGCCAACACGACCGCCTGAGGCTGCGTCTGGTGAACACGGCCAATGCGCGGATCTTCGTCCTGGACCTGGATGGCCTCGACGGGTGGGTGGTGGCATTGGACGGCCAGCCATTGGAGGCTCCTGTCGCAGCCGGCCGAATGATATTGGCCCCGGCACAACGCATAGACCTCATTGTCGACGTCACCGCCTCGGACGGCAGCACGGGCATGCTGACCGCCATCGAGCGCGACCAGGAACTTCGTCTCGCGACATTCCCGATCAGCGGGCAGTCGCGCGCGGAACGCTTGCCGCCACCGGCGGCGCTGACGCCCAACCCCATACCGCCACTCAACGACCCGGACACGGCGATGGGCGCTGAACTACGCATGTCGGGCGGGGCCATGGGCGGGATGGCCGGCGCCGTCATGGACGGCCGCTACACACCGATGCGCGAGATGGTCGACCTGGGGATGGTCTGGGCGTTCAACGGCTATGCCGGCATCCGCGACGAGCCTTTGTTGCACGCCGACCGCGGCACCACCGTGCGGCTGACCATGGTCAACGACACGGCTTTCCCGCACGGCATGCATCTGCATGGGCATCACTTCCGGCAGCTTCGCGAGGATGGCAGCATCGGCCCGCTACGCGATACCATCTTGATGCAGCGCGGCGAGACCGTGGACATCGCGTTCGTCGCGGACAACCCGGGGAAGTGGTTATTGCACTGTCATATGCTGGAACATGCGGTTAGCGGCATGACGACCTGGATCGAGGTGTCGGCGTGAGCCGGGCAACCCTTGCCGGCGTCGCGGTCGTGGGCTTTGCGGTCGCGGCCGCCGTGACATGGTTCCTTGTCGACTCCGAGCAAGCGCCGGCAACCAATTTACGGATGCCCGAGGATGTCGACGTGGCGCAAGGTGAGGCCGTCTACGCCGCGCAATGCGCGTCGTGCCACGGTGCAGACCTCGAGGGGCAACCGGACTGGCAGACGCCAGGGCCCGACGGCGTGCTGCCCGCCCCGCCGCATGACGACAGCGGCCACACTTGGCATCACCCCGACAGCATGCTGTTCGACTACACCAAGTTCGGCGGCGAGGAGGCTGCCGCGCGGATGGGCCTGGACGGCGTCGTCAGCGGCATGCCGGGCTTCGGCGATGTCCTGAGCGACCAGGACATCTGGAACGTGCTGGCGTTCATCAAGTCGCACTGGTCCGCGCGCAACCGCGAACTACAGGCTCAGCGCACGCCATAGTTGGCGGGCGCATGGCTATCAGCAGAAAGGACGGAAACACCATGTCCACTATCAAACGCATCATCGGCGGCGCGGCGCTTTCGACCACGCTGTTGGCGGCGGCCCCGGCCATCGCCGACGCCGAAGTCGAGATGACGGTCTACAAGACACCCTGGTGCGGGTGCTGCACGGCGTGGGTCGACCACGTGCGCGCCGGCGGCGTGGACGTGCGGGTGGTGGAACTCGACGACTTGCAGCCGATGAAGATGCTGGCCGGCGTGCCGGGGCAGGCGCAGTCGTGCCACACCGCGATGATCGGTGACTATGTGGTCGAGGGGCACGTGCCGATGCACGTTGTCCAGCGGTTGCTGGAAGAGCGCCCGGCCATCGACGGTATCGCGGTGCCGGGCATGCCGATCGGCTCACCCGGCATGGAGGGGCCCAACCCGGAACCCTACGACGTGCTGACCCTGAGCGACGGCGAGATCGGCCCGGTCTACGAGCACATCGCGCCGGAGTAATACCTCACTTGGCGGCAACGAGGTCCGGCTTGGCGGGCGCGCTGAGGGAAACCGTATTGGTCCGCCCGCGCCCGACGCCATAGTAGCGGAAGTTGTACGGCTCGAGCGCTGCCGGGTCGAAGATGTTGCGCAGGTCGACGACCAGGTCGCCGCGCATGGCACCGCGCAACGCTTCGGGGCTGATGGCACGGAACTCGTTCCACTCCGTCGCCACCACCAGGATGTCGGCGCCGGTATAGGCCGCGGCCGCGTCGTCGCACCATTCGGCGCCGTCGATCAGCTCGCGCGCCTGCACCATCGCCTCGGGATCATAGGCCCGCACCGTCGCCCCCGCGCGCGTCAGGCCCGCGATCAGGTCGATGGCCGGCGCCTCGCGCATGTCGTCGGTGTTGGGCTTGAACGCCAGGCCCAGCACGGCGACCACGGCCCCCTCGATGGAGCCCCCGGCGGCCGCCGTCACCCGCGCGGCCAGACCGGCCTTGCGGCTGTCGTTGGCCCGCACCACCGCCTCGACGATCTGGGTCGGCGCGCCCTGGTCGACGGCGATGGAGGCAAGCGCGCGCGTGTCCTTGGGGAAGCACGAGCCGCCGTAGCCCGGGCCGGCGTGCAGGAATTTCGGCCCGATGCGCTTGTCCAGGCCCATCGCCTTGGCGATCTCCTGCACGTCGGCGCCGACGGCGTCGCACAGGTCCGACATTTCGTTGATGAAGGTGACCTTGGTGGCCAGGAACGCGTTGGTGGCGTATTTCGCCAGCTCAGCGGTTTCCAGGTTGGTCTCAACGATCGGCGTCTCGATCAGGTAGAGCACGCGATAGAGCCGGCGCATCACGTCGCGCGCGCGCTCGCTCTCGCTGCCGATCACCACCCGGTCCGGGCGCATGAAGTCCTCGATGGCGGAGCCTTCGCGCAGGAACTCGGGGTTGGAGACCACATCGAAACGTGCGTCCGCGCGCTGGCCGCGAATGATGTCGGCGACCAGGCGGCCGGTGCCGACCGGCACGGTCGACTTGTTGACCACCACCGTATAGCCGTCCAGCGCGTCGGCAATCTGGCGCGCCGCCTCCTCCACATAGCGCAGATCGGCGTGGCCGTCGTTGCGGCGCGGGGTGCCGACCGCGATGAACACCACGTCGGCGCGCGCGACGGCGGATGCGAGATCGGTGGTGAAGCCCAGCCGCCCGGCCTCCTGGTTCTTGACGATCAGGTCGTCCAGCCCCGGCTCGTAGATCGGCACCTTGCCCTGCTTGAGCTGGGCGATCTTGTCGGCCATCACGTCGACGCAGGTGACGGAAAAGCCGAACTCGGCGAAACAGGCGGCGGACACCAGGCCGACATAGCCGGCGCCGATCATAACGACATTCATTCAGGCGACTCCTTCATTGGCCTAACTGGCATCGGCCGCATTGGCATTTCGGGCCTTCATGGCATGAGGTCCCCAAGAAAATGGGAACGGCGGTGCGCTTTGAACAAGTCTTGGCGAGGAATGGGGCGAAAATGCCACGCCGCGCAGGGCGATGCCATCGGAAACTGGTGTAAACCAGCTATGCCGCACCTTCGGGCCAGCGCAGCGGATCGGTGGCGCGGGCGCGCTTGACGTCGCTCCACGAAACCGCGCATCCGTCGCCACGGCCACGCGCGGCCTCCAGTTCCGCGACGATGGCCTCGCCGACCGCGGCAGCCTCTTCTACGTTCACCTGGCACGGGTCCAGGTAGAGCAGCCCGTGCTCGACCAGATCGTCGCGCACGATGATCGGCGGCGTGCGCGCGGCCAGGCGGTCGGCCAGTTCCCAGCCGTGCAGGCCAGCGGCCGGGCCGTCGACATGCACCTCCAGCCGCGTCACCGGATTGCCGGTCCAATCGCCGTGGTCGCTCAGACGAATGCCGGGCAAGCCATCCAGCCGCTCGCGCCAGACCGCCAGCACCGCCTTCTGCGCCTGCCGATCCGCCTCGGCGTCACGGTCGGCCCAAAGCTCAAGCGCCGTCATCAGGCCGACGATAGCCTCCTTCGGCACCTTCATCGTCCGTCCGATGCCGCGATGCTGCAGGTGCACCGCACGCACCATCTCCAGCTTGCCGGCAACCACCGCGCTGGTGATGCCGCGCAGGAACTTGTGGCCGGAATAGATCGCGAGATCGGCGCCCAAAGCGGCCGGACCGGCCAGGTCGTACTCGGCGGCCACGTCGACGATGACCGGCACGCCGTGGGCGGCACATGCCTCGACGAACAGGTCCAGCGGCAGCTCGCCCTCGCGCACCGTGTGGTGGGAAACGACATAGACAGCGGCGGCGCAGCCCGCCTTGAGCGCCGCCTCAAGGTGATAGAGCTCGCACATCGCCGCCGTGCCCAGCGGCACCACTTCCGCGCCCGCCAGCGCGATCGCCTGGTGGACCGGCGCGCCGTAGCTGACCATGTGACCCATCTGGATCGCCACCCGCCGCTCGCGCCCGCCGCAGTCGGGCAGCGCCTCGATCGCCGCCAGGTCGGACCCGGTCAGCGCGGCGGCGACCGACAGCGTGATGCCGGCAGCGGTGCAGTGGGCGACGCACCCGGCCTCGGCCCCGGTCGCCCGGGCGATCACCCCGCACGCCTTGGCCTGCAGCGCCTCGATGGCAAGGTAGCGCGGCAATACGGCGCCGACCGCCTGGATCACCTCAGGCCGCACCGATGCGGCGCCGATGGTGGTCATGGTGCCGGACACGTTGATCACGGGCTGCAAGCCCCAATGGGCCACCGGGTCGGACCAATCGGTCATTCATATGGCTCCGCCTCTGGGCCGTCCTGCAATCTGGCCAGGACATCCGCGCGCGTGATCGCGTTGGGGTCGGCGCCGTCGGTCGCCACCATCAAGGCGGCGGCGGCGTTGCCGTACTTGGCCGCCGACAACAGGTCGTCGCCCTCGGCCAGCCGGCAGGCCAGCGCACCGATCAGCGCGTCACCGGCTCCGTGGGTGTCGACCACCTCCACCGCGAAGCCCGGTAGCAGGCACCTCGGACAGTCCGGCCCGGCCAGGATCAGCCCCTGCGGCCCCAGCGTCTGAATGACGTTCGGCACCTGCTCGATCAGGCTGGACAACGCCTTGTGCGCGCCATGGGCATCGACGGTGCCGATGTCGGTCAGCATGCTGGTCTCGAACTCGTTCGCCACCAGCACGTCGACGTGCTCCAGCAGGCCCTCCGGTGCCGGCGCGGCGGGTGCCGCGTTCAGGATCACCCGCGCCCCGGCGGCCTTTGCCGCGCGGGCGGCCGGCGCCAGCACATGCGGCGCGACCTCGTATTGCAGCAGCAGCACGTCCAGCGGCGCCGCCGACACCGCCGCCACGTCCTGATCGCCCAGGCAGAGATTGGCGCCGGACACGATGACGGCGGCATAGTCGCCGTCCTCCTGGATGGTGGCGACGCTCATGCCCGACCCGGCCTCGTCGGTGGTGCGCACCGCGCCGCGATCGATACCGTGGTCATCCAGATAGGCCAGAAGCTGGTCGGCGAAGTCGTCCGAACCGACGCAGCCGATCATGCGCACGTTCGCGCCGTGGCGTGCCGCATGCACCGCCTGGTTGAGGCCCTTGCCGCCGCAGACGCGTCGCCAGGTTTCGCCGGGCAGCGTCTCGCCAAGCTGCGGCAGGCGCTCCGCCGTGACGACGATGTCCATATGCAGGCTGCCGAGAACGGCAATGTGCGGTGCGCGCCCCATCGACCCGGCCGCCTAATCGTCGCCCGCGGGTGAGATGCCCATCAGCACGCTCTGGGCGATGCGCTGGCCGGCGACCGCATCCTGCTGCGCCAGTGCCTCGGCCAGGTCGTTGCGCCCGCGCAGGGTTTCCACCAGCTCCAGCAGGCGCTTGGTGACCATGATGTTGGTGCGGCACTCCTCCACCGGGTCCAGGCCCGCCGCCTCCGGGAAGGTATCGAAGTAGATGGCACCGTCGTAATTCACCCGGTCCATGGTGTAGAGCAGCTCCAGGGTCTGCAGCGCGTGGACGCTGGCCACCATCATGCCGTCGTCGCGGGCGCCATAGGCGTCGTTCAGGTGCAGGCCGTAGAGCTTGGCGTGGTGGGCGGCCATCGCGGCGGCAAAGGCCGGTTGCTCGCCGGCATAGAGGACGTGGGCGAAGTCCAGGCACACGCCGACATTGTCGAGACCGATCTCGTTGATCATCAACAGCGTGGTGCCGATATCGCCCAGTAGCGCGCGGGCGCGCGGCTCGTCCGGTTTGTACTCGATGGAGATGCGCACATCCGGATTGTGCGCGGCGACCTCCCTCAGCCCGTCGGCGACCCGCTTCCACATGTCGGCATAGTCGACCTGGAACGGGTAGTCGAAGCCGTCCTCGCCCAGCCACACCGTCAGCATGTCCGCACCGGCGGCCACGGTGGCATCGACGCCGGCCCGCGTCAGGTCCACCGCCTTGCGGCGGATGGCCGGATCGGCGTTGCCCAGCGCGCCGCCCTTGTAGTCGGCATCGCCGTAGTAGCGCATGGCGAGGCCGTTGACGCTGAGCCCCGCATCGGCGACGCAGTTGCGCAGGTCGGCCATCGACGCGCCAGTCACCTGGTCGGGATAGTTCAGGTCGACCGAGGTCAGCCCGCCGACCTCGCCGGCGCACCGCACGAGGTCGAGCGCGCTCGACCGCCCGCCGTCGCCGACTGCGGCCTTGAACGAGTTGAGGCGGGTTGCGAAGTTGGGGCTGAGCGCCATTTTGCCGTCCTGGATGGTGATCGTCGGTCGCGCCGACGGTAGGGTGCCGGCAGTCCCGGCGCAAGAACTGCCGGCACTGGCATCGTCAGACGAAATACCCGTCGCTCAGGCCGCCCGCCGATCAGCGCAACAGGTTGCCGAGGCCGGGCACGCTGCCGAATGCCTTATCCGCCAGGTCGCTGCCGGCCTGTTCCGAGGCGTGGTCCTTGAACATACCGAGCAGGGAGCCGATCTGGCCGGTGTCCAGGCCGGTCTCCTGCAGCTTGGCAAGCGAGCCGAGTGCCGAGCCGCCGCTGCCGCCCATCAGGCCGCCCAGACCGTCGCCGATGCCGCCCAGCAGGCCGCCGCCCGAGCCGCCCTCGTCGGCACCGCCGGCCTGGCCAAGCAGCGCGCCGGCGCCCGGTATTTTCGCCAGCAGGGCCTGGAAATCGGTGCCGGGCATGTGCTCCTTGATCAGGTCCAGGATGGTGCCAATCGCCGAACTGACCGTTGTGCCGTCCACACCCAGTTGTGCAGCCGCCTTCTGGATGAATTCCTGCATGATGTCTCCCGCCCTTGCGCTCTTGTTGTGCAGCCCCCCGCCGGGCATTAAACCGCACTGGCGCCGTGCGCGTCGACGGCGGATATTGCTGGCGCACATCCCCGGGGCGCACATCCCCGGGGCGCGCATCCCCGGGGCGCGCTGACACGGCGCGACCGGCTGTGCTAGTGTGCACGCGCCGCATCAAATCGGGATCGTGACGGCTTGAACATCTCACTCCGCCTCATCAAGCGCGCCAGCGTGGCCTTTGCCCACGACATGGTCATGGTGGGCATCTCGTTCGTCGCGGCGCTCTACCTGCGGCTCGGCAACAGCCTGTTTGTTTGGGACTGGACGGCGTTCTGGATCGCGGGCGGCCTGCTGCTGCTGGTCGCCGCGCCGGTGCTGTGGTTCTCCGGCCTCTATCGCGGCATTTGGCGCTACGCGTCGCTGGACGACATGATCAACATCGCGCGGGCGGGCACGCTGATCCTGCTGCTGTTCCTGCCGGTGATGTTCCTGATCAACCGGCTCGACGCGATCCCGCGCTCAACCCTGCTGATCAACTGGTTCGTGCTGCTGGCGCTGCTGGCCGGCCCGCGCGTGCTCTATCGCCTGTTCAAGGACCGGCACGCCGGCCACGTGCTGGAGCGGCGGCGCACCACGCTGGGCCCGACGCCGGTGCTGCTGGTGGGTGCCGGCGACGATACCGAGACCTTCATTCGCGATCTCTCGCGCCGCCGCAACGCCGGCTACACGGTCGTCGGCATCATCGACGAGAAGGGCAACCGCACCGGGCGGCAAATCCGCAACATTCGGGTGATGGGCGACCTGAGCGCCCTGCCCTCGGTGGTCGAACGGCTGCAGGCCCGCGGGCTGAAGCCGCAGCGCATGATCGTGACCAAGCGGCGGCTGGCCGCCCCGATCATGAACGAGCTGCTGGACCTGGCCGAGGCCCATGGCATGACACTGGCTCGGCTGCCGGAACTGACCGAGTTCCAGCGCGGCGGCGACAGCCCCATCCAGCTTCGGCCGGTCGATATCGAGGACCTGCTCGGCCGCCCGCAGGCGGTGCTGGACCGCGATGCCATGCGCGCCATGATCGCCGGCCGGCAGGTGCTGGTGACGGGGGCCGGCGGCACCATCGGCTCGGAACTGACCCGCCAGATCGCGGCACTGGGCCCGGCATCGCTGACCCTGGTCGACAATGCCGAGTTCAATCTCTACGAGATCGACCGCCAGATCGGCGACCTGCATCCCGGACTGCCGCGTCACGCCCTGCTGGCCGACGTGCGCGACCGGGTCCGCCTGGACCACGTGTTCAAGGCGCATACACCGCAGATCGTGTTCCACGCCGCCGCCCTGAAGCACGTGCCGCTGGTGGAGGCGAACCCGACCCAGGGCGCGGCCACCAATGTCGTCGGCGGGCGCAATGTCGCCGAGCTGTGCATTGAGCACCGGGTCGCCGCGATGGTGCAGATCTCCACCGACAAGGCGGTGAACCCGGTCAGCGTGATGGGCGCGACCAAGCGGCTGGCCGAGGCCTATTGCCAGGCGCTGGATATCGCCGGCGCGGCGGCGGAGGGCGCGAAACGCGCGCCACGCTTCGTCACAGTCAGGTTCGGCAACGTGCTCGGCTCCAGCGGATCGGTGGTCCCGCTGTTCCAGAAGCAGCTTGCCGCGGGCGGCCCGCTGACCGTGACCCATCCGGACGCGGTGCGCTATTTCATGACCGTGCGCGAGGCGGTGGAACTGGTGTTGCAGGCGTCCGTCCTTGGCACCGCCAGCGACGATGCGCCGGCCGGGCGGATCATGGTCCTGGACATGGGCGAGCCGATCCGCATTCTGGACCTGGCGCGGCGGATGGCCCAACTGGCCGGCCTGCGGCCCGATCACGACATCGAAATCAAGATCACCGGGCTCAGGCCTGGCGAACGGCTTGCCGAGGATTTGTTTCACGAAATGGAATCGCTTGACCCGACCGAGAATGCGGCCATCCGCGTCGCCCGCCCACGCGCCGCCGACCGTGCCCTGCTGGCGCGCGCGATCGACGATCTGGAACGCCTGGTGGCCGCCGACGACGATGCCGGCGCCCTTGCGCTCTTAAAGCGCACGGTGCCCGAGTTCCAGCACGCGACCGCCGCGCCCCCGCTGCCGGCCGGGACCGCGACCACCCCAGCCTCGACCGACCTGGGGCAAACCGGGGCATGAGTGACGCACACCGGCCTGTGCGCACCGCCCTGCTCTCGGTCTCCGACAAGGCGGGACTGGTGCCGTTCGCCCAGGGTCTGGCGGCCGCGGGCGTCAGCCTGATCGCCACCGGCGGCACCGGCAAGGCGCTGAAGGCGGCGGGCCTCGACATACGAGACGTCGCCGAGGTGACCGGATCGCCCGAAATGCTCGACGGGCGGGTGAAGACCCTCCACCCCAGCATCCATGGCGGCATCCTGGCCCGGCGCGACCGGACCGATCACATGGACACGCTCGCCGAGCACGGCATCGGCGCCATCGACCTTGTGGTGGTCAATCTCTACCCGTTCAGCCAGACCATGGCGCGTGGCGCCGATGTGGAGGCCTGTATCGAGTCCATCGACATCGGCGGGCCGGCGATGATCCGCGCCGCCGCCAAGAACATGGACGGGGTCGGCGTGATCACCGATCCGGCCGACTACGACGCCGTGCTGGAAGAAATTGGCGCCAGCGGCGGGTTGTCCGCCGACACGCGCCGCCGCCTGGCGCAGACCGCGTTCGCCCACACCGGCCATTACGACGCGATGATCGCGCAGTGGCTGGCCGGCCAGACCGGCAATCTGCTGCCGCGCCAGTTCGTGCTGGCCGGCACCCACGCCGCCGAGCTGCGCTATGGCGAGAACCCGCATCAGTCGGCCGCGCTCTACACCACCGCGGCCACCGGCGGCGTCGCCCATGCCGAGCAGGTGCAGGGCAAGCCGATCAGCTACAACAACCTGCTGGATGCCGATGCCGCCCTGTCGCTGGTGCGCGAATTCCCCCAGCCGGCCGCCGTCGTCATCAAGCACGCCAATCCGTGCGGCGTCGCGGTTGCAGACAATCTGGCGGCTGCGACCGCGGCCGCCATCGCCGCCGACCCGATCAGCGCCTATGGCGGGATCGTCGGGCTGAACCGGCCGGTCGACGCCGCGAGCGCCACCGCCCTGATCGACCTGTTCCTGGAGGTCGTGGTGGCACCCGATGCGACGCCTGAGGCGCGCGAGATCCTGTCCGCGAAAAAGGCGCTGCGGGTGCTGCTGACCGGCGACGTCGCCTCCGCGCCGACGATGGCGGTGCGCACCCTGTCCGACGGGCTGCTGGTGCAGTCGACAGACAGCGCGCTGCCCACCGCCGACGACCTGCATACCGTTACCGACCGAAAGCCCGATGCGCGCGAGGTCGCCGACATGCTGTTCGCGCAGACCGTGGCCAAGCACGTCAAGTCGAATGCCATCGTGCTGACCCGCGACGGGGCCACCGTCGGCATCGGCGGCGGCCAGACCAGCCGTGTCGACGCCGCGCGCATCGCCGTGGAGCGCGCCCGTTCCACCGCGCCGGACGCCGAAGCCGGCGACGCCCGTCTGCAAGGCGCGGTTGTGGCCTCCGACGCGTTCTTTCCGTTCCCGGACGGGCTGGAAATCTGCGCCGAGGCCGGCATCACCGCCGCCATCCAGCCCGGCGGCGCCAAGCGCGACGACGCGGTGATCGAGACCGCCAACCAGCGTGGCATGGCCATGGTGTTCACCGGTACCCGCCACTTTCGGCACTGATGGCGCCGAAGTCACCGCCGAGAGCCAACCGCGGGCCGGTCGCGCAAACGTGACGTCACGGGGCGCCGGAACAGCCTTCCTAAACAATTGTTTATTGCAACTGACGAGTGTCTGTGGCACCGACTCGCTCCATACATGTGCATGGGGCATGGCACACAAGGTTATGTGAGGCGCATGGGCTTCAAATCCGGCCTTGCACCTGGGCCGCCCGGCGCAGAAGCACCCGATATCGCCCGCGCACGGCGGATGTGACGGGATCGCTTCCTACCCGCGGGACTTGCACGGAGCAGGCAGACGCATGAACCAACTGGCGAGCCGCATGAGCGTTGCGTCCTCCGACACGCCATCCTCCAAGGCCAACGGCGCGGGCGACCTGCAGCTTCGCGACATCCTGGCCGTTCTGCGCCGGCGCATCTGGCTGTTGCTCGCCGTGGTTGCCGTCATCGTGCTGGCCGGCGCGCTGATCATCCTCAGCCTGCCCGCGAAATTCACCGCGGCAACCACCCTGATGATCGAGACCCGCGAGCAACGGGTGGTGGACATCGATTCTGTGGTCAGCGGGCTCAGCGGCGACAACGCCACCATGGACACGCAGATCCGGCTGCTGACGTCCGATGAGCTGCTGCGCACGGTCGCCGTCGACCTCAACCTGACCGAGGTCGAGGAATTCAACCGCCACCTGAATGCGGGTGGCGGCATCGTCGACACCGTTGCCTCCTGGTTCGGCATCGAGAGCAGCTGGGTCGACGCATCGGCCGGCGGCACGCCCGGTGAGACGGAAGATCCCGAGCAGGTGGCCGCGATGCAGCTCAACGCGGTGATAGATGCGTTGCGCGACCGCCTGACCGTGCGGCAACTCGGGCTGTCGACGGTGATCGAGGTAGGCGTGACCTCGCTGGACCCGCGCCTGGCCACGCAAATCGCGAACTCGTTGGCCAACACCTACATCCGGCGCCAGGTGGAAGCGAAGCTGGATGCCACCCAGCAGGCCAACGACTGGCTCCAGTCGCGGCTGGCCCAGTTGCGGGTCGACGTGCTGGAAGCCGAGCGCGCGGTGGAGGACTATCGCGCCAATACCGAGCTGGTCGACCGCGTCTCGCCGGAGCTGGCGCAGGACCTGATCCATCAGTTGGGCATCGAGGCGGTGGACGCCGAGATCGAGCTGTCCAATGCCCGAACCCTGCTGGCGACCATCGAGGACGGCGTCGACGAGGCCTCCTTCTTCGACGTGCTGTCGACGATGGAGCCGGCGGTGGCCGCGACCGTGATCGCCCAGTGGCGTTTCATCATGCAGACTAGCCCGGTCGGCGAGACGCCCGATGCCTCCGCCGCGTTGACCCGGTCGCAGGAATTTACCGAGCAGTTCACGACGGCGATGCGTGCCTATCTGACCAACCGGGTCGAAGTCGCACGCCAGAAGCTGGACTTCGTCAATTTGCGGCTGGCGGAGATGCAGACCCAAGCGGCCCAGTTGGACCTGGAGATGGTCGACCTGCGCGCCCTGGAGCGGGAGGCCGAGGCGACGCGAACCGTGTTGGAGCTGTTCCTGAACCGGCTGCGCCAAACCGAGCAGATCGACTTCGAACGGCCCGACGCCCGCATCGTGTCGCGCGCCACGGTGCCGACCGAGCCGTCACAGCCCAACCGCCCGTTGCTGTTCGCCGTCGCCATCCTGATCGGCGGCATCATCGGCCTGGGCGCCGTGATTCTGCTTGAGTCCCTGGACCGGCGCATTCGCAGCGTGCGCGAACTGGAGGCCGTGAGCCAGCTCAAAGCGCTGGCGACCTTCCCCTTCGTGCGCAAGACCAATCTGGAGAAGATCGTCCAGGAACTGCGGCAAAACCCGATCACGCCATGGGCCGATGCCGCGCGCTCCCTGGTGCTGAACCTGATGAAGGAGAAGCGAGAGCCCGGGCGCGCGGTGACGGTGCTTCTGACATCGTCGGTGCCCAACGAGGGCAAGTCGACCTCGGCCGCCATGATCGCGTCCGTGGCGGCGATGACGGGACTGCGCGCCGTGCTGATCGACACCGACGTGCGCAAGCAGACGCTGACGCGCAGCCTTGCGCCGGGCGATGACGACCTGGCCACCGGTGGCGGCCACGTGTCCGGAGAGTCGCCGACGGAGAACCTGATCTTCGTGCCGACGCGACCGTTCGCCAACAGCTCCAATACGGGCGTGCGCCCGGAGGTCTTCGACCGCGTTATCCGGCAGATGCAGACCGCTGCCGACCTGATCATCATCGACAGCACACCGGTCCTGTCGGTGTCGGACTGCAAGGCGTTGATGCCTTTCGTCGATGGCGTCGTGTTCCTGGTGAAGGCGAATGCCACGCGCAGGGACGATGTCGAACAGGCCCTGCGTGACCTGCGCCTGTTCGATGCCAACCTGCTGGGCGCCGTGCTGACCATGGACCGCGCGCGCGGCAACGCCTACCGCTACAAGTATTACTATGGCGCGAAGGCCCCGGCCGGCGCCTGACGCCCGCCGGCATCGGGCGCATAGCGACCGGGCGAGGTACGGGTGATCGGCCGCCTGGTCTCGTTGGTCTGTTGCGCCGCGGCTGTGGCAGGCGCCTTTTTCGGCGTACGCCAGGCGATGGGTGGCCTGCAATCGATCGAGGCGTCCGCGGTGTGGTTCACCTACGCCGAGGCGCCTGGCGACCTGAGCCTGACAAGCTGGCAGTTGATGGTGGAAAGCGCGGATGCGGCCCAGGCGACCGATCCGTCCGGGCGCTATCTGCAATTCCGCGCCGATGGACTCTATGGCGTTTACGCCATGCTGCTGGCAGCCGGCGACGACGCCGATGCCACGGCCGACGCGGCGGCGCAGGCATTGACCGCGCTGGACGCATCGCTGGCGCGCCAGCCAACGAACTACCGCACGTGGCTGAACCGCGCCATCGTCGCTCTATATCTGGAACGGCCCGCCGACGATGTTGTCGCCGCGCTGGCCAATAGCTACGCGACGGCCCCGAACGCCGGCAATCTGAGCGACCTCAGGGAGCGCCTGTGCCGGTTCCTGGTCGGGAACGATCCGGCGACCTCGAACGACGCGAATGCCGAAGCCGCGCCTGGGCTCTCCTGCCAGCCGATGCCCGAGCCCGGCAGTGACGCGCGGCCCGGCACTTGAGGCGCAGCACCGGCGCTACGCATTCGACAATTGGCCCCGGCGGCAAAACACAAAAAAGCCCGCTGCTCGACCGCAACGGGCTCTTCGCTCGCAGGCGACCGCGACGCCTTTCTGGGTCGCGGGCCTGACAATGGACGCGCCCTCAGGCGCGACGGCCAGCTATCAGGTGCTGGCACCCCCGGTCCCGCCCGGCAGGACCGAACCGTTGCCGCTACCTTCGTTCTGCTCACCCTCCTGGAAGAAACCGCCTTCATTGGGTGAGGGACCGGTCGCGGCCGGGCCACCGCCCGCCGCAGGCTCCAAATCCTCAGGGCCGGCTGCCGGCTCAAGCGGCACGCAAATGCCGTCGGCATTGGGTGCTTGGCCTGGCGGGCAAGCTTGCGCAAATGCCTGGCTTGACGGCAAAGAGAATGCCACTGCCAAGGCCGCACATCCGCCGATAGCAGCCAATTGCTTGATCATCTGGCCCTCCTGAACACACAAATCTACATGAACGCTGCGACGCTTCCGCTCGGCACACTGCGCCAAAAACGCAAACCCCGCCATTCAGTGGTCCATTAGGCCCTGATTCCGACCAATGTCAATACACAGTTGTGTATCCACACCATCGTACAGCCTACTTGCGCCCGCCAGCCGCCTTCGCAGATGCACGATGGACAGGTTCACAAGCTGGTGAGGCCGACCGCCAACGCGGCCAGACTGGCCGCGGCCAACCCCTAATCAATCTCGCGCAAGACCCGCAAGCCCTTGCTGAGATACCGGTTGCCGACGACTCCGCGAAAACGGATGGCAACGCGGATATTGTGCGGAAAATTGAACCACGAGCCCCCACGCAGCACGCGGCCGTCGCAATCGCCGGTCAGTCTCGGCGTGCCGTCGCCGGGCAAGCCCTCATAGGTGTCGTTCCAGCAATCGGCCGTCCATTCCCACGCATTGCCCAGCATGTCGTGCAGGCCGAACGGGTTGGGCGCGAAGCTGCCCACCGGCGCCGTGCTGCGGTTGTCCCACTCACTGCCGCAACTCTCGCAAACCGTGTGCCCGCCGCCCAGGTCGTCACCCCAATAATAGGCCGTTGTGGTCCCTCCGCGCGCGGCATACTCCCACTCCGCCTCGCTGGGCAGGCGATAGATGTGACCGGTCAGCGCCGATAGCCAGGCGGCGTAGTCCTGCGCGTCGTGCCACGACACGTTGATCACCGGACGGTCGCCGCGTCCCCATGTTTCGTCGGCCGCACTGTGTGTGCAGCCACCGGCAGCCACACAGGCATCCCATTGCGCGAAGGTCACTTCGTGGACGCCCAACGCGAATGGCCGCGTGATCGTTACGGCGACTTGCGGTCCCTCGTTGCCGCGACGGCCGGCCTCTTCGCTTGCCGAGCCGATCACGAAGCTGCCGGCTGGAACGACGACCAGGTCCGGACAGTCCGGGCAAGGGCTGCCATCGGCCTGCGTGTCGCGAAACACGTGCCCGGTCGGCTGCCCTTCGATGGCAAGCGCCGACACGTCCAATTGCGCGAGGTTGGTGTCATCGGCGAGCGCCGCATGGCCAAGCGCGGTCAACGCCAGACCGATGGTGGCACTGAGCCGCATCAGCCGTGCTCTCCAAGGGCGGCAGAGACACGGCCGCGTTGCTCGTCGACACTGGACCACAGCTCGGCGGTGATGCCGAGTTGCCTGTCCTCGAAAACGTTCGTGGTTGGATTGGCCTTCCGCCATGCCGCCACGGCATCGTCGCGGGCGCGCACGAGTGCGGCGATGTGGGGCTGGAACAGGGCCACCACTGCCGTGACCCAGCGATTGGCCGGCCATGACGGCCGTGCGTGATCGATCGAGAACCTGCCAAGGCCAGCGATCACGTCGCGACCCGGATACCAGGTCTCGCCGGTGACCCATCGGTTGGCGGTGAACAGGCGTATCAGGTGGCCGTTGGCGTCCATCGACAGGCCGACCAGGTGGCATGGGGGATTTGCCGCCACATCTTTCGCCGGTGGTTTCTCGCCCGGAACCCTCTGCGGCTTGGCGCCCTTGCGCAGCCCCTTGCCGCGCAGGAAGACGTGAAAGTGGCCGTGTTCGCCGGGCGCGCGCTCGGCCTTGGCGTGGGCATGATAGAAATACTGCCCGTGGCTGACGTTGTCGTAGACGTCGCCCTTGGGATAGTGCTGCCACTCGGTGAAGGTGCCCTGCCCGCGCAGCACCTCGCCCACGATGTTGTCGCCAGTGCGCGCCAGCACGTCTTGCCATTGCACAGCCTCGTCGCCAGCGGCGGCCATGGCGCGCAACCGGTCGCCACCCAGAGCCGCGAGATCGAGGTCGGCAGGCGACAGCGTGGCGGCTGCGGCGGGCACCTGGGCAGACTGGGCGGCCTGCGAAGACTGGGGGGCCTCAGGCGCCACTACCCGCTCCGCCGGCGCGGGCTGCCGCCGATGGGCCGCCGGCCCCGGTTCCAACATCGCCGAGAACTCAGTTGGTGGAGACCCGGAAATCCTGCGGCAGGAAGAACATATGGTCGACCGGTGCCACCACATGACAGTTGATGCAGAAGCCGACCGCGTCCGAACTGGTGCCGTTGGTCTCGCCGAACACGTTCCCGTCGGGCAGGATCATGGTGTATTTCCAGTCGTCGCTGTCCGGATTGAATCCGGCCTCCATCTTCTCCATCAGGAACAACGGGCCACGGCCGACCGTGCCGTCGCCGCCGACGATGAAGCTGTCCTTGGCCAGGATGCCGCCGACCACCATCGGGCCGCCGTCTTCCCATTCGCCGTAGGATGCCGCCACGTCGTTGCCGTAGTTGTTGACGTAGCGCGATCCGTGCAGCGCGGACAAGTAGGGCGCCGTGTTGTAGAGGTCGTAGTCGGTGTAGGCGGCGGCCACCGGATCGCCGGACACCATGTAGGCCTCGCGGATATAATCGCGCGCGCAATCATAGGCGTCGGCCGCTTCCTCCGGCGTCAGTTCGATCACCGCGCCGCCAGCGCATGGGTTGCACGGGCTGCACGGCCCGCCGCCGACGTGTGCCTCGGGGTTCGCCTCGGCCGCCTCGCGCAGGCGCGGCACGTAGCAGTCCACGCCATCGCCGACGACGCCACATGGCGTTGCCTGGGCCAGTTGAATCGCCGGCGCCGCTTCGGGGTTTGCCCCTGCCGGTTCCGCGACCGTATGCACCGTGCCGACGAAATAGCCGGTCATCGCAACGCCCGCGCCCGCCACGATCGGCAGCACGGCCCCGGCCCGCATCTGTCTCTTCTTCGACATCAAACGCTCCCCAACACGTGATTTGTGAACGGCGCTCGATCCGGCGCCTGAATGCCTTGCATACCTAGTCTACCAACTGTTCCTCAAGGCGTTCCGTCACGTGTCGTCAACAGAATGTGCGCGTGCCGTCAAATCCGTGTGAGTGCTGCGAGCACAATGCAGTGTTGCGCGCCGCCGCGCCGGCAGTTGCCCGGTCCGCAAGGACAAAACTCCGTCAGATCGAAAGAATGCGAATGACTCGCATTCTCATTGACAATCATTCTCACCGCTCGGTAGGTAGGCACCGAAGCCGCCATCGCGTGCCGACCCTCGGCCGAGGCAAGGCGCGGGATGCCGGCTTCCGCGAGCGGGACAGCGGGGCGATCCGAGAAACGACGCCATAGGGCGCGAATTGGAGTGAGGAATGAGCGGATCACACTACGGCAGGTTCTGGAACCCTTGGTGGGGGCATCACCCGCACCGACACGGCAGCCACCGCGGCGTCGAGATCAAGCCTGTCACCAACGACGACGACATTCTGGCCACGACCGAGACCCCGGACCTGTCGCTGACCCCGGCTTACCAATGGTCCGGCCAAGTCCTGTTCGCGGACCAGACCGACGAGGCGATCTATCGCCTGACCGACCTCAACGGCGACGGCGACGCGGCGGATGCCGGGGAACAGAGCGTATTCTTCGACGGCAGTAATGCCAGCGGACTGACGGACCCGACCGGCAACATCTTCAACATCCACCAGGCGTCCGATGGGGCGGTCTATGCTGGAGACGGCGACACCGACGCGGTCTACCGCCTGCGCGATCTCAACGGCGACGGCGACGCCAACGACGCGGGTGAGGCCACTGTCTGGTTCTCCGAAGCCGAGAACGACGCCGGGTACACGCTGCCGACACCGAATGGCGTGGCCGAGGGCGGCGACGGCGCGATCTACATCGTCAATGCGGGCGTCAGCTCAAGGCCCGTCGACGCGATCTATCGCACCGAGGACCTGAACGGCGACGGCGACGCGAACGATGCCGGCGAGGCCACCATCTGGCTCGACCTGCAGACGATCAACGCATCCTCGTCCGCCTTCGACCTGTCGTTCGTCGGCAATGTCGCGTACCTGACCGATACCGTCGGCGGAGACCCGGACGTGGTCTGGCGGATCGAGGACGCGAACGGCAACGGCGTCATCGATGCCGGCGAGGCGACCGAGTTCATCTCGGACACCGAGAACTACGGCGCGCCGCTCGACATCGCGCACGCGGCCCAGGATGGCAGCATTCTGACCTATACCTGGATCGGATCGTCGTCCAACCCGCCCGCCATCTATCGGCTGACCGACCTGGATGGGTCCGGCACCATCGACGCGCCGGAAGAGGCCGTTGAGGTGTGGAACGAGAGCTTCATGCCGGACGGCTATGCCGCGCGTTTCGGCTTCTCGATTGCGGCGATGGACAATGGCGACGTCGTCTTCACGATCAACGGCACCGGCCCGGAACAGAAGAATGTCGCCCGGCTCAGCGATCTCAACGGCGACGGCGACTACATGGATGCCGGCGAGACCGTCGTCTCGCTGTCGAACGCCCTCGATCCCACGATCGCAAACCGTCCACGCGCGGTTGCCGAATATGACGACGGCACCGAACTGCCGCACCCGCTCACCTACCGCGAAGGCGGGCCAGCCGTCGACTTCGCGACTGACCTCGCGATCACCGATGCCGATTCGAGCGTGTTGTCCGGCGCGCAGATCAGGATCGCTGAAGGCTTCGACAAACGCGACGACATACTGAATGTCGAAATCGAGAAAGGGTCGGGCATCCGCGCCTCGTACGACGCCAAGGACGGCGTGCTGACCCTGGCCGGCGCCGCCACTGCCGAGGAATACCAGGAGGTGCTGCAAAGCCTGTCGTTCGAGAGCCGAACCGACGATCCGAGCGAGGCGCTTCGACACATCACCATCACGGTCTACGACGAACGCGGCCTGGACGGCGCCAGTGCCGAGGTCGCCACCACAATCGGCGTTGAGGCAGATACGTCGGTTCGGACCAAGTTCGGAACCGACCGGTCGGACTGGCTGAATGGCACCAAGCGCGACGATCAACTCGTCGGTCTTGACGGCAACGACTACATTGACGGCGGTCGCGGCGACGACATCCTCAATGGCGGCGCAGGCCTGGATGTTCTGACCGGCGGCAAGGGTGACGACCGCTTCGTCGTTACCGGCGCGTCGGAACGCGACATCATCACCGACTTCGATGAGCGGCACGACGAGATCGTTTTCGAGGGTGTCACACTGAACGGCGAGGAAGTGCACAGCCTGGCCGACGCGGCAGGCGCGGCGGAGCGTTACGGGTTCCGCGGCGTGGAATACACCTTCGACGACGGCGTATCGCTGGTGCTGTTGGACCAGCCCGGGTTCTTCGTCTAAGCCACATGGGCCCCCGCGCGTCTGCGTTCATGGACGCGCGGGTGGCCGGCACGAGTCTCAGTCGCCCTAGCCTCTCAGTTGCCCGGGCCGCTGGTCGCCTGCTTCAGGTACTCGATCAGGTCGGCGCGCTGCTGTGCATCGGGGATGCCCTGCGGATTGACCAGCGCCATCCGGTTGCCGGGAATGAACCCCGCGACATCGGACAGGTGCGCATCCAGGTTTTCCGCGTTCCACACCACGCCGGACTCCGCCATCGCCGGGGTGTAGTTGTAGCCTTCCACC
Organism: Alphaproteobacteria bacterium; assembly: GCA_965227515.1. Classification (GTDB taxonomy): domain Bacteria; phylum Pseudomonadota; class Alphaproteobacteria; order CALKHQ01; family CALKHQ01; genus CBDDFZ01. Next base: position 989,339 of record CBDDFZ010000002.1, on the reverse strand, counting down.
GTGCCCGCTGTGCGACCGTACAGGCCATAGAAAGACGGGCCGACACCGTTCTGGCCCTCGGCAAGGCTGTGGCAGACCAGGCACTGCCGGAACACCCGCTCGCCGGCCGCCGCATCGCCGTCCGCTAACGCGGTCGCCCCGCTGGCTGCCATCACTCCGCTCGCCGCAAGCCCCGCCAACGCCCGAATCGTTGCGCGAATTCGCATGTGACTTCTCCCCAATGTGCCCATGGTCGCCCAGCCGTGGCTCAAGCCGGGCCTTGAAATGCAGGACGAAACCTAGTCATCGGCCGCCATCACACGCCAGTCACGAAGCCGGTGTCAGTGATTGATCGCACATGCCCTGTGGGGTGGCCTCACTGTTGGCCATCGACCAGTGGCGGCGCCAGCGCGCGTGCCTCTGCAATGGCGTCCTCGCTCATTGTGGCGCCAAGCACGTCGCGCGCCCGGCTGGCGGCATTGGTGCCGTCCTCGCCGACGGGAATCCCCTCGGCGGCGAGCGAGAACCAGACATAAGCCCGCACCGGATCGGCCGCCACGCCCTCCCCGTCGCGCAGCATCTCGGCGAGATTGAACTGGGCGTAGGGATGGCCCTGGCGCGCCGCGCGCCCGTACCAGTCGGCGGCAACAGCCGGATCGCGCACCACGCCTTCGCCGGTGCGGTACATCAGCCCGAGCAGGGCCTGCGCCATGGCATTGCCGTCCTCGGCCAGCGGCACCCACTCCGCGAGCGCGGCCGCATACTGGCCCTGGTCATAGGCCAGCATGCCCAGCCCCAGGTCGGCGGCACGTGCCACCGGTGCGGCCAGAACCGCCATCGCGCCCGCCAGGGCAATGCTGCCGAAGATCCTCATTCGCTTGTTCCTTCGGGTCGGGGTCGACCCATATGTGCCGATCCTGTGTAACCGCCGATGGCGGCACCGCGCCGTCAATCCGCCTCACACCTGGGTGACCCGCGTGCTATCAAGGCGCACATTCCCAATCGTTGGAGACCGTTTCATGAAAATCGGCGTGTTCGGCACCGGCGGCGTCGGCGGGTACTATGGCGGGCGCATTGCCCAGGCCGAGCGGGCCGATGTGCACTTCATCGCGCGCGGCCGCCACCTGGCGGCGATGCTGGAGAACGGGCTGTCCGTGATCAGCCCGCACGGCGACTTCACCATCGCCAACCCCAACGCCACCGACGATCCGGCCAAGGTCGGCGCTTGCGACGCGGTGCTGGTGTGCACCAAGCTGTGGGACCTGGCCGGCGCGGTCGATGCGATCGCGCCGATGGTGGGGCCCGAGACCCTGGTCGTCTCGCTGCAGAACGGCGTCGACGCCGAGCCCTTGCTGTTGGAGCGTTACGGGCCGCAACGGGTGGCCGGCGGCACGGTCTACATCCCCGCCGAAATCGTCGAACCCGGCGTGGTCCGCCAGAACAACCCGATGACCCGGCTGGTCGTCGGCAGCCTGGACGGCAAGCCCGACCCCCGGGTCTCGGCGCTGCACGCGGCGGCCGACCTGCCGGAGGTGAACGCCGAACTGAGCGACAACATCTTCGCCGCCATCTGGATCAAGTTCTCCATGCTGGCCTGTCACAGTGGACTGACCACGGCCCATCGCAAGACCATCGGCTGGGTGATGGAGCACGACCGCGGCCGCATGTCCGACGCGCTGGACGAGGCCATCGCGGTCGGCCGGGCCGAGTGCCCGGGCCTGCCGGACGACCTGCACGCCAGGCAGATGACCGCGCTCGACGGCATGGCCTATGAGATGAAGTCGTCGATGCAGCAGGATCTGGAGCGCGGCGGCCGGCTGGAACTGCCCTGGCTGTCGGGCACCATCGCCCGGCTGGGCCGCGCCCACGGCATTCCGACCCCCTGCCACGACGAACTGATCCGCGAGATCAAGGCGAACGCGGCGGGCACGCCGTCATCCGAGGGACTGTCGTAATTCTGGCGTGGCCGGCCGGCTGCTCAGAGCTCGTAGGCGTCGCTGATCCACGGCTCGTCGAGCGCGGCGTCCAGCCATTCCTTCATTGCCGGCGTGCTTCTCAGCGCCTCGGCATAGGCCGCGCAGCCCTCGTCAAGATCGACCGCATAGCTATGGAAGCGCCACGCCACCGGCGTGAACATGATGTCTGGCACACCGTAATTGCCATAGAGCCACGGCGAGTCGCCGGTTGCGAAATGGGCGCGGCAATCGCGCCAGATCGCGCAGATGCGGGTGATGTCGCTGCGCACGTCGTCGTCGATATTCAGCGCCTTCGGCTTGCGGCGCAGGTTCATCGGCATCGCGACCCTGAGCGCGCGAAAGCCGCTGTGCATTTCCGCCGCGACCGAGCGGGCATGGGCGCGCACCGCAGGGTCTTCCGGCCACATACCCGCCTCCGGGTGCTGCTCGGCCAAATACTCGCAGATCGCCAGCGAATCCCACACCGTCAGGTCGCCATCCACCAGCGCCGGCACCAGGCCGGAGGGGGAATGGCGGCGAATCTCCTGCGCGGTGTCCGGACGGTCGAGCTGGACCAGCACCTCCTCAAACTCGGCGCCGACGTGCCGCGCGGCCAGCCAGCCGCGTAGCGACCAGGACGAATAATTCTTGTTGCCGATGATCACACGCATGGACGACATGACCGCACTCCCACTGACCAATTCTTTTTGTGCCGCGACCCCTCGCGGCGTGTCGATCGCTGTTAACCGCGTCGCCGATATTGTACCTGTCGCCGACACCAAAGACGACCGGAGATGAACCGTGCCTGACGCCCTAGTCGATTCCGCCGACGCCGCCAACCCCATACCGTTGGTGCCGCTGAGCGCTGCCGGGCTGGCGGCATGGCGCGACAACCAGCCAGAGGCGGCGCGCGCCTGGCTGTCGGTCAACCAGTTCACCGGCCGCCCGGGTCAGGTCTGCCTGGTACCCGACGAGAACGGCCGCGCGGCCATGGCCCTGATCGGCGACCCGTCCCAGGGCCAGGGCGACGAGCCGCTGTTCGGCTATGGCGGCGTGGCGCTCACCCTGCCGCCCGGCGACTACCAGCTTGTCGAGCCGGTCGACGCGACCGTGGCCGGCCATGCGGCGCTGGGCTGGGCGCTGGGCACCTACAGCTTCGACCGCTACAAGACCAACGGCAAGAAGAGCAATGGCAGGCCGGAACCGGCCCGGCTGGTGTGGCCCGAGGGTATCGACCGCGACGCCGTCACCCGCGCCGCCCGCGCCACCGCCATGTGCCGCGACCTGATCAACACCCCGGCTGAGGATCTGGGCCCGAGCCAGCTCGCCGCCGCCGCCGAGACGATGGCGGCCGAGCACGACGCCAAGGTGGAGCACGTGGTCGGCGACGCCCTGCTGGATGCCCAGCTCGCCGCGATCCACACCGTCGGGCGCGCCAGCGACGACCCGCCGCGGCTGATCGACATCACCTGGGGCAACCCGGACCACCCGAAGGTGACGCTGGTCGGCAAGGGCGTGTGCTTCGACACCGGCGGGCTCGACATCAAGCCGGCCCGTGGCATGGAGATCATGAAGAAGGACATGGGCGGGGCCGCCAACATCCTGGGCATCGCCGACATGCTGATGGGCGCGGGCGCGCCGATCCGCCTGCGCACCCTGGTGCCGGCGGTGGAGAACAACATCGCGGGCAACGCCTTCCGCCCCCACGACATCATCAAGACCCGCGCCGGCATCACGGTCGAGGTCGGCAATACCGACGCCGAGGGCCGGCTGATCCTGTGCGATGCGCTCACCGTCGCGGTGGAGGAGAAGCCGGACCTGATCGTCGACATGGCGACGCTGACCGGTGCCGCGCGGGTGGCACTGGGCACCGACCTGCCGGCCCTGTTCTGCAACGACGATGGCTGGGCGAACGCCATTCTCGACGCGGGCACCCGCGCGTACGACGCGATGTGGCGGATGCCGCTCTACGCCCCCTATGCCAAGGGCCTGGAGGGACACCTGGCCGACATCAACAACATCTCCGACGGGCCCTATGGCGGCGCCATCGTGGCCGCCCTGTTCCTGCAGCGCTTCGTGCCCAACGGCACGGCCTGGGCCCATGTCGACCTGATGGCGTGGAACCTGCGCCCGCGCCCCGGCCACCCGCGCGGCGGCGAGGCGATGGGCATGCGCGCCATCGCGGCGGCGATCATGGAGCGCTACGCCGACGCGTAGGCCAACGATCGCGGCCAACCAGCTCTCAAGCCGTCATTGCGAGCGCATAATTCGGTGACAGTTTACTAAATACCCGCGGCGCCTTGCCCGTCCAATGACGTCGAGGTTGTATTTAGTAAACTGTCACCGAATTCACCGAATTATACCGAGGTATGGCGCACAGCAGAAAGGCCCCGCCGAGAAGTCCTTCATGGGTCTCGACGGGGCCGGTCATTGGCAGCCGATCCTGGCTGGCTACTTCAGGTCGAAGCGGTCCAGGTTCATCACCTTGGTCCACGCGGCCACGAAGTCCTGCACGAACGCCGCCTGGCTGTCGTCGGCGCCGAACACCTCGGCCAGCGCCCGCAACTGCGAGTTCGAACCGAAGATCAGGTCGACCCGGGTGCCGGTCCACTTCACCGCGCCGGTGTCGCGGTCGCGGCCCTCATAGACGTCCTCGTCGGCGGCCGTCGGCGTCCACGCCGTCGACATATCGAGCAGGTTGACGAAGAAGTCGTTGCTCAGCGTGCCGACACGATCGGTGAAGACACCGTGCTTGGAGCCGCCGACATTGGCGCCCAGCACCCGCAGGCCGCCGACCAGCACCGTCATCTCGGGCGCCGTCAGGCTGAGGAGCTGCGCCCGGTCGACCAGCATGTGCTCGCTCGGCACGCCCGACTTCGCCTTCTGGTAGTTGCGGAACCCGTCGGCGAACGGCTCCAGCACGTCGAAGGACTCGACCTCGGTCTGCTCGTCGGTCGCGTCGGCCCGGCCCGGCGTGAACGGCACCGTCACGTCCTGTCCGGCATTCTTCGCCGCCTGCTCAACCGCGGCACAGCCCGCCAGCACGATCAGGTCGGCCATCGAGACCTGCTTGCCGCCGGTCTGGGCGCCGTTAAACTTGGCCTGGATGCCTTCCAGGGCCGTCAGCACCTTCGCCAGCAGGACGGGCTGGTTCGCCTCCCAGTCCTTCTGGGGCGCCAACCGGATACGCGCACCGTTGGCCCCGCCGCGCTTGTCGGAATTGCGGAACGTCGATGCCGACGCCCAAGCAGTGGTGACCAGATCGCCGACGGAAAGACCGGTCGCCAGGATGTCGGCCTTCAGCGCCGCGACGTCGTTGTCGTCGACCAGCGGGTGCGTGACCTCGGGGATCGGGTCCTGCCACAGCAGGTCCTCGTCCGGCACCAGCGGGCCGAGATAGCGCGAGCGCGGACCCATGTCGCGGTGGGTCAGCTTGTACCAGGCCCGCGCGAACGCATCGGCGAACTCGTCCGGGTTCTTGTGGAACCGGCGCGAGATCGGCTCGTAGATCGGGTCCATACGCATCGCCATGTCGGCGGTGGTCATGATGGTCCGGACCTTGCGGGACGGATCGTCGGCGGCCGGCGCCATGTCCTTCTCGTCGGGATCCTTCGGGGTCCACTGCCAGGCGCCCGCCGGGCTCTTCACCAGCTCCCACTCATAGCCGAACAACAGGTCGAAATAGCCCATGTCCCATTTGGTGGGATTGGCCGTCCACGCACCCTCGATACCGCTGGTGATGGCGTCGATGCCCTTGCCGCTGCCATGGGTGCTGAGCCAACCGAAGCCCTGGGCCTCGAGCGGCGCGCCCTCGGGCTCGGCCCCCACCAGCGCGGCATCGCCGGCACCATGGCACTTGCCGAAGGTGTGGCCGCCGGCGGTGAGCGCCACCGTCTCCTCGTCGTTCATCGCCATGCGCGCGAAGGTCTCGCGAATGTCGCGGCCCGACGCGATCGGGTCCGGCTTGCCGTCAGGGCCTTCGGGGTTCACGTAGATCAGCCCCATCTGCACGGCGGCCAGCGGGTTCTCCAGATCGCGTTCGCCGGAGTAGCGGCTGTTGGCCTTGTCGCTGGTCGCCAGCCACTCGGTCTCCGAGCCCCAGTAGATATCCTCTTCCGGCTCGTAGATGTCCTCACGGCCGCCGCCGAAGCCGAAGGTCTTGAAGCCCATCGATTCCAGCGCGCAATTGCCGGCCAGGATCATCAGGTCGGCCCACGAGATCTTGTTGCCGTACTTCTGCTTGATCGGCCACAGCAGGCGCCGCGCCTTGTCCAGGTTGCCGTTGTCCGGCCAGCTGTTCAGCGGGGCGAAGCGCTGGGTGCCCGAAGTGGCCCCGCCGCGCCCGTCGCCGGTGCGATAGGTGCCGGCACTGTGCCAGGCCATGCGGATGAACAGCGGCCCGTAGTGGCCGTAGTCCGCCGGCCACCACGCCTGCGAATCGGTCATCAGCGCGTAGAGGTCCTGGCGTACCGCCTCAAGATCCAGCTTGTTGAATTCCGCCGCGTAGTCGAAGCCCGGCGTCATCGGGCTGGATAGCGCGGAGTTCTGGTGCAGGATGCTGAGCTTCAGCATGTTCGGCCACCAGTCGCGTACCGACCGCACGCCGGCAGCCGTATGCATCACCGGGCATTTGCCCTCTGAAACGTTGCCGCTTCCGTCCATGGTGCTCTCACTCCCTTTCAGGCTGGATGGCGCCCTTTGCGCCTTAGCTGACTGGCACTGTATCAATATAGATTCATAAGAAAAAATTGCATTTTCCAATCATGTCGATAAGTTCACGTTATGAACAATCTGACCCTTCGGCAATTGCGCTATTTCGAGGCGCTGGCACGCCACGGCCATTTCGGCCGCGCCGCGGAGGCGTGCGCCATCTCCCAGCCGGCACTTTCGCTCCAGATCAAGGAGTTGGAAGAGACGCTGGACACGCCGCTGTTCGAGCGTGGCGCCCGCCACGTGCGGCTGACCGGTTTCGGGGCCACGTTCGCCGAACGGGTGCGCAAGATCCTGCGCTCGGTCGACGAACTGGACGAACTGGCGCGCGTTTCGGGCAACCGGCTGGTCGGACAGCTCCGCCTGGGCGTCATTCCCACCATCGGTCCCTACCTGCTGCCCGCAATCGTCGGCAAGTTGCACGAGGTGCATGGCACCCTGGATATCCGGGTGCGCGAGACCATGACGTCAAAGCTGCTGGTGGAGTTGCGCGAAGGCCGTTTGGACGCGGCGATACTGGCGCTGCCCATATCCGAGCCGGCGTTCGAGGAGATCGCGCTGTTCAGCGAGAGCTTCATCCTGGTGCGTCCCCGGGCCGATGCCGGCAAGCCGGTTCCGGGCAGCGACGCCCTGCGCGAGCTGCAGCTCCTGCTACTGGAAGAGGGCCACTGCTTTCGCGACCAGGCGCTGGCGTTCTGTGCCATGCAGTCGACCACGCCGCGCGACCAGTTGGACGCCAGTTGCCTGTCGACCCTGGTGCAAATGGTCGGCGCCGGCCTCGGCGTGACACTGATCCCGGAGATGGCGGTCGCGGTCGAGACACCGACGGCGGAGGTCTCGCTTGCCCGCCTGGCCGACCCGCAGCCGTCGCGCAGCATCGGCATGATCTGGCGCAAGACCAGCCCGCTCGCGCCGCAGCTCACGGATATCGCGGAGATCGTGCGCACCGCGGCCTCCGAGGTGCGCGCACGGCAACCGGAGATTCCAACATCGCCGGAGATCGCCTAAATAGAGCGGTACGTCAGGCGGCTGGATGGCCGCCCCGCTGCAATGGGGCAACCCGCAGCGGGGAGGAAAGTCCGGGCTCCATGGAGACACGGTGCCGGGTAACGCCCGGCGGGCGCTGGCGTTCGCGCCAGCGTTCAGGGAAAGTGCCACAGAAAGCAGACCGCCGCGCGCATGCGCCTTCGGGTGTTGCGCGGCAAGGGTGAAAGGGTGGGGTAAGAGCCCACCGCGGCAACGGCAACGGGGCCGGCAAGGCAAACCCCACCGGGAGCAAGACCGGATAGGGGCGGCACAGACGGGGCTTCGGCCGCCGTCGGGCGGGTCTCCGCGTCGCTGCCCGGGTAGGTCGCGCGAGGCGTCCGGCAACGGGCGTCCCAGATGAATGGTCATCCAGGGCATGGCTACGGCCGCGCCTGGACAGAACCCGGCTTACAGGCCGCCTGACGCTGCTTCCGCAATTACAACAGCCGTCATGCCCGCTTACGGGCCGCCTGACGCCTTTACCACACTACCGTCATCGCGAGCCCGCACCCGCGGGCGCGGCGATCCAGGCGATTGCCGTGAGCGCGGCGAGATAGCTCTGGATTGCCGCGTCGCGCCGCCCTCCTACGGTCGATTGGCGCTCCTCGCAATGACGCCGCATAAATGGCAGGCCCTCACCCCACCTCGTAATTGGCCACCTCGACCAGATTGCCGTCGGGATCGCGGCAATAGATCGACGTCAGCGCGCCACGAGCGCCGGTGCGCGGCACCGGGCCCTCGATGATCTCGATCCCCATCTCGCGCCAGCGCGCCGCCACGTCCGCCACCGGCTCGTCGGAGATCAGGCAGAAGTCACCGGTGCCGGGTGCCGCCAGCGTCGCGCGCGGGCTGTAGGGGTTGTCGGCCGGGTGCAGGTTGATCTTCTGGTCGCCGAACGCCAGCGCCGTCCGCCCGGCGAACGCCACCCGTCGCATGCCGAGCGCACGCTCGTAGAAATCGCAGGTCCGGTCGATGGAGGCGACGGTGAGCACGAAATGGTCGATGGACAACATTGGCATGGTAGCGCGTGGTGACGGTCAGTCGGCCGACCTTGAGGTGGCACGAACCAGCACCTCGTAGATCAGCATCAGGCCGAGGGCAATCGCGAACAGGGCAGCCCCGATGACCTCCAGATCGATGCCGCGGGCGAGCACGCCGACCAGCGCGGTCAGCGCAGCACCGCCCAGGCCGGCCGCCGCGATCTGGAACCCTATGGCGCTGTCCGCATGCGCCCTTCCCACCCGCTCGGGCGTCTGGCTGATCAAGGTCGCGAAGATCGGCGCCAGCGCGGCCCCCATGATCATCAGGCCCACCGGGGCGGCCAGCGGCACCGGCTCCAGCCACACCAGCACGGTGCCCGCGATGTTCGCGAGCACGCAGATGCGCAGCGCCGCCACCAGCGGCAGCCGGTTGGCGACGAAGCCGAACAGAATGCGCCCGGCCATCAGGCTGCCCCAGTAGAGCGCGACGTAGAGGCCGGCGACGGACTCGTCCACGCCGCGCCCCAGCGTCAGCAGCGAATAGCTCCACTGCGCCGCCGCGATCTCCATGCCGGAGTAGCAGAAGAACGTCAGCATCCCGAGCCAGACAATCGGCCGGCGCACGGTCTCCAGAGCCGGCGCGGCCTTGACCGGTGGCCGGTTGTCCGTGCCGATCTCGCGGACCCGCTGCCACATCCCGCGCGTCGCGAAGAACGTCGCCGCCAGCGCCAACTGTGCGCAGCCGACGATGACATAGGCCCAATGCCAGCCGAGCCCGCCGCCCAGCACGGCGGTCACGATCAACGGCCCCAGCGTGGTGCCGACGCCGAAGAAGGCGTGCAGCCAGTTCAGGGTGCGCGGGGTGAAGTGGGTGGCGCCATAGGCGTTCAGCCCGGCATCGACCGCGCCGCCGCTGAGCCCGGACAGGAACGCAAAGCCGACCAGCAGCCACCAGGCCGGCGCCACGGAATAGCCCAGCAGCGCCACCGCCGCCGCCGTTGTCGACACCGCCAGCACGGTGCCGACGGTAAACCGGCGCAACAGCGCGCCGGCCAGGAAGCTCGACGTCAGGTAGCCGGTGGTGAACACCGCCACCAGCAGCCCCAGCGCATCCAGCGGCTGCCCGAAGTCGACGCTGATCGACGGCCACGCCACACCGATCAGGCCATCGGGCAGGCCGAGGCTGGTGAACGCCGCGAACGCCAGCAGCACGAGCAGGGTGCGGGGATGCATGCTGGTCAATTCATCACAGGATCGATGCCCTCGGCCTTGTGCCTGCGGCACTCACCCATCTCGAAGGGGCGGGCTGCAACCCCTCTCCCATTTCGGGAGAGGGAGGGACCCGGCGCCGTGGGCGTCGGGAGGGTGAGGGCCGCGGCGAAGCCGCACATGCGTCGTAGCCGCCTTAACGCCAACAGTTATCTTGCTCCTTGCCCCTGCCCACTGCATTGGCAAACAACCGCGCCTGCCCTCACCCTCCCAAACCTGTCGGTTTGGGCCCCACCCTCTCCCGAAATGGGAGAGGGAATTAGCAGCTCCGCCGACACTCCGTGCGATTCCAATATCCACAAGGGCGAGGACGACTGTGGTGAGAATTGATGCGCGGATCAAGCCCGCGCATGACGGGGGTTTTCGGCAGGCGTCCTCAGATCGCCGCCGTGTAGCTGGTTTTCACCGTGGTGTAGAACTCCTGCGCGTAGTGGCCCTGTTCGCGCGCGCCGTAGCTGGAGCCCTTCCGGCCGCCGAACGGCACGTGATAGTCCACGCCCGCCGTCGGCAGGTTGACCATGGTCATGCCGGCAGCACTGTTGGCCTTGAAATCGTTGGCATACTTCAGCGAGCCGGTGCAGATGCCCGACGACAGGCCGAACTCGGTGTCGTTGGCCACCGCCAGCGCCTCGTCGTAGTCCTTGACCCGGATCACCGTCGCCACCGGGCCGAAGATCTCCTCCCGGTTGATGCGCATGTCGTTGTTGGTCTCGGTGAACAGGGCCGGCGCCATGTAGAAGCCCTCGTTGTCGCAGTTCAGCCGCTCGCCGCCCCACACCAGATTGGCGCCCTCGCCCTTGCCGACATCCATGTAGGACAGGTTCTGGTCGAGCTGGGACTGGTCGACCACCGGGCCGATCTGGGTGCCGTCCTTCAGCGCGTCGTCCACCTTCAGCGCCTTGATGGCATCGGTCATCGCGCCGACGAACTTGTCGTGGATGCCCTCGGTCACGATCAGCCGGGACGAGGCGGTGCAGCGCTGGCCGGTGGAGAAATAGGCCCCATTGACCGCGCAGTTGACCGCGTTGCCGAGGTCGGCGTCGTCCAGCACCACCAGCGGGTTCTTGCCGCCCATCTCGAGCTGCACCTTGGCACGCCGCGCACCGCACGCCGCGGCGATGCGCGAGCCGGTGTCGACCGAGCCGGTGAAGCTGACCGCGTCCACACCCGGGTTGTTGACGATGACGTCGCCGACCTGGCTGCCACGCCCCATCACGAGGTTGAAGGTGCCTTCCGGGGCGCCGACCGCCTCAAGCGCCTCGACAATGATCTCGGAGAGCGCGTGCGCGGTGCCCGGCACCAGATCGGCGGGCTTGAACACCACCGTGTTGCCGTAGGCAAGCGCGGGCGCGATCTTCCAGGCCGGGATCGCGATCGGGAAGTTCCACGGCGTGATGATGCCGACCACGCCCACCGGCTCGCGGGTGATCTCGACGTCCAGGCCGGGCCGGGTGGAGGCCAGCTTCTCGCCCTGGATGCGCAGGGTCTCGCCGGCGAAATACTTGAAGATCTGGGCGGCGCGAATGGTCTCGCCCATGCCCTCGGGCAGGGTCTTGCCTTCCTCGCGGCTCAGCATGCGGCCGAGATCGGCCTTCTTCGCCATGATCGCCGAGCCGATGGCGTCCAGCGCGTCGAACCGCGCCTGGATGCCCTTCGCCCCCCACGGCCGCAACGCGGCACGGGCGGCGGAGATCGCCTGCTCGGCCTGCGCCTTGTCGGCCCGCGCATACTCGCCGACGGTGTCGGCCAGGTTGGACGGGTTGATGTCGGTGTTGGCGTCGGCGCCTTCGGACCAGGCGCCGGCAATGAAATTCTTCTGGACGGTCATGGTTGCGTTTGCTCCCCGTAGTGCGGTCCCGCGATGTCTGCGCGGGTTGTAGTGCATTTCATGCAGGCACGAAACCGGCCCTTGCCGGAAAGCCGCAGCGCTGGCACATCAGGGTCCATGACCAAGATCGACGACACGCTGATCGCGGCACTGACCGGGGCGGTCGGCGCCAAGGGCATTGTGACCGAACCCGACGCGCTCGCCCCCTATATGACCGACGTACGCAACTTGGTGACCGGCAAGAGCCCGCTGGTGGTGCGCCCGGCCAGCACCGGCGAGGTAGCACGCGTGGTAAAGACCTGCCGCGACGCCGGCGTGGGCATCGTGCCGCAGGGCGGCAACACCGGCTATCTGGGCGGTGCGACTCCCAGCGTCGACAACGACCAGGTGGTGGTCTCGCTGGAGCGCATGACCACAGTGCGTGGCATCGACCCCGACAACTTCACCATGACGGTGGACGGCGGCTGTATACTGGCCGACGTGCAGGCCGCAGCGGAAGAGGCCGACCGGCTGTTCCCGCTGAGCCTGGCGGCGGAGGGCAGTTGCCGGATCGGCGGCAACCTGGCCACCAACGCCGGCGGCACCCAGGTGCTGCGCTACGGCAACGCCCGCGACCTGGTGCTGGGGCTGGAGGTGGTGCTGCCCGACGGCACGGTGTGGGAGGGGTTGAACCACCTGCGCAAGAACAACACCGGCTACGACCTGAAGCAGCTCTTCCTGGGCGCGGAGGGCACGCTCGGCATCATCACCGGCGCGGTGCTGAAGCTCTACCCGCGCCCGCGCCAGCGGGTGACCAGCCTCGTCGCGGTACCGGACCCGCGCGCCGCCATCCGCCTGCTCGGCCTGATGCGCCAGGCGACCGGCGACGCGGTGACCGGCTTCGAATACATCCACCGCGCCTGCCTGGACTTGGTGTTCGCCCACATCGCCGATACGTCCGACCCGCTGGCCGACCGCCACGACCACTATGTGCTGTGCGAACTGACCACCCCGCAGCCAGGCGAGACGCTGGCCTTGTTGGCCGAGTCCGCCTTGGAACAGGCGATCGGCGCCGCACTGGTTCTGGACGGCACGGTGGCGGCGAGCGAGGGCCAGGCACAGGCCCTGTGGCGCTTGCGCGAGACCATCCCCGAGGCGCAGAAGGTGGAAGGCGCGTGCATCAAGCACGACATCTCGGTGCCGGTGTCGAAGATGCCGGACTTCCTGCGCGATGCGACCGCCGCCAGCGAGAACGCCATCGACGACGTCAACGTCGCGCCCTTCGGCCACATCGGCGACGGCAACGTGCACTTCAACCTGTGCCAGCCATCGGGCGCGGACGGCGCTGCGTTCCTGGAACACACCCCGGCCGTCACCCGGATCGTGCACGACATCGCCGTCGGCATGGGCGGCAGCTTCTCGGCCGAGCACGGCATCGGCTCGATCAAGCGCGACGAGCTCGCCCGCTACAAGAGCCCGGTGGAACTCGGCCTGATGCGGACCCTGAAAACAGCCCTCGACCCTGCCGGGATCATGAACCCCGGCAAGGTCGTCTGAGCACGGATGGATCAGGTAGCTCCCGTCTATACGAAATCAGGCAGGTCATGGCCCGGGACGAAGCTCGGAGGAAGCGAGTCCGGGTCGATCAGGCTGACCGCAGCGAGATTGGCATTGAAGCCGATCAGCATCAGCACCGTGTCGTCCTCAATGGTGACGTAAGTGTGCGTGCCATCGGTCCAATAGGCGTCACCGACCACGTAGTCCTCGCCGGCCGTATAGTCGGCCACCAGATCGTAGCCGTCGCCGATGGTGGGATTGGCCGAAATCAGCGAACTGGAGTGCCTGACACTCAGGAAGAAGTCGACGCCCTCGCCACCGTGCAGGTAGTCGCCGTCGCCCCAGCCGACGAGCACGTCATTGTCCTCTTCGCCATAGAGATTGTCCTGGCCGACGCCGCCGATCAGCCAGTCATCGCCTAGGCCGCCGGTCAGATGGTCGTCGCCGGGGTCACCGTAGCCGAACGCCAGGCCGTTCAAGTCCTCGTCGACGTAGCCGTAGACCTGGTCCCCGGCCATCGTGTCGTTGCCGGCGCCGCCGACCAGTTGGTCATTGTCGGCCCCGCCGAACAGCACGTCATCGCCGGCCTCGCCAAACAAGTGGTCGTCGCCATCGCCGCCACTCAGCATGTCATTGTTGTCGCCGCCATAGATCCAGTCGTTGCCGCCATCGCCGAACGCGGTGTCATCGCCGCTGTCGCCATACAGGTGGTCGGCCGAGGCATCGGGCGGCGGCGGAGTCAGGGTCGTCTCGATCGGTTCGAACAGGCCGCCGCCGAAGATGATGTCGTCGCCGCTGCCACCCTCGATGGTGTCGATGCCCTGATCGCCGGCCAACAGGTCGCCGTCGGCCCCGCCATACAGCTTGTCCCCGCCGTCACCGCCAAACAGCAGATCGCTATGGTCGTGGCCGAACATCACATCGGCGCCGTCCTCGCCATAGAGCCGGTCCTGACCGGTACCGCCGCCCATGTCGTCATTGCCGTCACCGCCCCAAATGGCGTCGTTGTGGGCGCCGCCGTACAGGTCATCCACCCCGTCGCCGCCGAACAGGCTGTCGGCGTGGTCGCCGCCGTCCAGCGTATCGTCGCCGTCGCCGCCATACAGGTCGTCATTGCCGTCGTTGCCGTAGACGATATCGTCGTCGTCGCCGGCAAAGACGAGGTCGTCGCCGGCGCCTGCATAGACCGTGTCTGCATCGCCGATGACGCCTGGGGCCATGCCGGGCGCGATGCTGCTGTAGATGACGTCCTTGCCGGCGGTGCCGCCGATTGTGTCGTCGCCCCACAGCGCCAGGATCAGGTTGCTGGTGAAGTAGGCGTTGATGTCCTCGTCGCCGTAGTTGCCGACCCAGAATTCGTCCAGCGGGCCGTGCACGATCATTGGGGCGATGTGCGCCATGTGGGCCAGGTCCCAGTTGACCTCGCCGTCGCCGTCGCCGCCCACGGGCACCTGGTCGCCGGGGCCAGGACCGTCGTCTTGGTCGTTGGTGCCGCCGGCCAGCTTCGCGTCATCGTCGTCGAAGGCATCCCTGTCGTCCCTCGCGGTCGTCAACTTGGGATCGGCCAGTGCGACCTTCAGATCGCCGTCGTCGTTCTTGTCGCGGTCGTCGCTCTTGTCGCCATCGCGCGCGGCGCTGACCAGGACATCGGGATGCACGAGTGCCAGGCCGGCGGCAGACTCCATATCGGCGAAAACGGCAAAGGGGTCGCGCCCGAACTCCTGCTCAATCTGGATCAGGATGTAATCGAAGCTCGTATCGAGTGTGCAAGTGTTGCAGGCCATTTCTCGTCCCCTGTCGCTGGCCCGAGAACCGGGTCTTACCTAGGGGGTCGCGGCGCGCGGCCAATTGGTTCATTCCTGTGGCGAGAATATGGCCAGTCGGTGCCGCGCGGCTTAGTGGCCGGTTTCCATGCGGTGCGTTTCGGGCTACAGCATGCGGCGCGATTTTCCTGACCCGGACCCAGCCATGACCCTCGACCGAGCCGCCTGCCTTGCCCGCGACGATGCCGATCCGCTCGCCCATTTCCGCGATCGCTTCGTGCTGCCGGAGGGCGTGATCTACCTGGACGGCAATTCGCTGGGTCCGTTGCCGAAAGCGACCACCGGCCGATTGCAGCACCTGGTCGAGAAGGAATGGGCGCAGGACCTGATCCAGAGCTGGTGGAAGGCCGGCTGGGTGGAGATGCCGCGCCGGGTCGGCGACAAGCTGGGCCGCCTGATCGGCGCCGCGCCAGGCCAGACCGTGGTCTGCGACAGCACGTCGGTGAACATCTTCAAGGTGCTGGCCGCCGCCATGGGCCTGCGGCCTGACCGCCGCGTGGTGCTGGTGGAAGAGGCGATCTTCCCCACCGACGGCTACATCCTGCACGGTTTGGCCGAGCTGATGGGTGCCGAGCGTTGCGAGATTCGCGCCCGGCCGCGCGGCGAGATTGCGGACGGATTCGACGACGACGTGGCCGTCGGCCTGCTCAACCACGCGCACTACCGCGACAGCGACGTGCTCGACATGGCCACCGTCACCGCACAGGCGCACGCGCACGGGTGCCTGACGATCTGGGACGCCGCCCACAGTGTCGGCGCGCTGCCGGTGCCGCTCGACGAGGCACGTGCCGACTTCGCGGTCGGCTGTGGGTACAAGTTCCTCAACGGCGGGCCGGGCGGACCGGCCTTCGTCTACGTCGCCGAACGCCATCAGGAGGCGGTCAGCCAACCGCTTTCCGGCTGGCTGGGCCACGCCTCGCCGTTCGATTTCGCCAGCGACTACCGGCCCGGCGCCGGCATCGACCGCTTCCAATGCGGCACGCCGGTCATCCTGGGGATGGCCGCGCTGGAGTGCGGCGTCGACGTGACCCTGGAGGCCGACATGGACGCCCTGCGCGCCAAGTCGCAGGCGTTGACATCCACGTTCATCGAGGCGGTGGAGCAACTGGCGCCGGACGCCGGGTTCGAGCTCAGCGCCCCGCGCGACCCGGCCAGGCGCAGCAGCCAGGTCTGCTTCAGCCACCCGCGCGCGTCCGACATCATGCCCAAGCTGATCGAGGAAGGCGTCATCGGCGACTTCCGCCCGCCGCACACCCTGCGCTTCGGGTTCGCGCCGCTCTACAACCGTTTCGTTGAGGCGTGGGACGCCGCGGAACGGCTGGCCCACCACGCCAATACCGCAGCGGCCGGGTGACGGGCCGGCACCAGCAGCCAGCCAACGCAGACCAGCAGGAGCGATCCATGACAACCCGACGCACCCTCTTCGCAGCGGCGGCGCTGGCCGGCATTTCGTCCGTTCCCGCTGCCGCGCAGGAGCAGACCTTGCTTGAGCGAATCGAGCAGTGGCTCTTGGAATTGGCGCCCGAGACGCCGGTCCTCGCCTACGAAGCGATCACCCATGACGACACGGACAGTTTCGCCCTGGAAGGGGTGGACCTGATGCCCGAGCCCGATGTGGGCGCGTTCGAGATCGCCCGGGTCGAGGTCGAGGCACTGGACTTCGACAGCATCGTCGCCGGCCAGATGCCGACCTTCATAGCGATGGAGATGATACGCATCGTCCCTCCGCCGGACAGCATGGACGACGCATTCACCGACGCCTTCGGCGATGAGATCTGGCTCGACTTTGCGATATCCCACGTCCCGGAGGAGGACGGCGGCGAAGCCGCGCCGAGCAACCTGTATCTCGGCATGAACGACCTCGTTTCAGTGCAGATGATGGGAGACTTCAACCCGCTTCAGCTCGTGGGTTTCATCGTGCTCGGCACATCGGGCATCGGCGAACCCGACGCCCTGGGGCCGAGCGAGCTGACCCTCGATGACAACGGCTTCCTGCTCACGTTCTTCGCGACCGTCGCCCGGGACGAGGGCATGACCACCGAGGAATTCGTGGCGGGCGAGGTGCTGGCCGACCTTCGCGGCATCGGCCCGATGTTCGAGCCGGGCTCCAACGCCGCCAACGCGATCGACCATCTGGAAGCATTCCTGTGCGACGCCGACGCGCCGCAAGGCCCCCTGACGATCATTTTCGCGCCGCCGTCCCCGGTGCGACTGATCGAGGTCTTTGAGGCGGAGAATCCCAACGCCGTTTTCGAGATGCTTGGACTGGCCAGCGACTATGACCCCGGCCCCGGCACGCTGTGCCCTGCGGAGTAGGCCGGCGGGGGAATACGCCGCAGCCGCCATCAATCCTTCACGCGCCGGTCTGGCCTCTGCCACAATTCGGTCGTAGGGTACTTCCTGCTCCCTGATGCGCGAACGTGGGAGGGGGCAAACACAGGTTCCGGACGCTGTTTCGGCTGGTCCCCTATGTCAGGCCGGCAGTATAGGACGGAGCCTCGCCACTGCGACCGGCCGCCGACGGCCCGGACGTGACAGCCAATTCGAACACGCCACCACGCCACGGTGTGCGTGTTTTTTGCAGGCGCGCATGGTATGTCCGCGTGGGATTTCCCGGGGCACACCGGGTCGCGCATCAGTGATGAGGAGCATATGAGAAGCAAATTCCTGTCCACGACGGCCACTGCCGTTGTCGCCCTGGCTGGCTTCAGCGCCGCCGCACAGGCCCAATCTGCCCTGGATCAGCTCGAAATGCTGATGGAGCAGTCCGGTGCGCCGGCCAATGCGCTCACATACGACCTGCTCATCAGCGACGATGCCGATGGGTTCGTGATCGAGGGCGTGCATTTCGAGCCGGATCCCGGCGACGGCGTCATGGAAATCGACCGCCTGGCGGTCGAGGCCATCGACCTGGAAGGCTTGGTGACCGGCGCGCCGCAATTCCTGTCGATCGAGATCGACCACGCCGTGATGCCCCCCGAGCAGCTCGACGGCGACATGATCGAGGTGTTCGGCGAGGAGATCTGGTTCGATCTTGCCATCGACTATGTGCTGGATCCGGCCAGCGGCGACTTCAGCCTCAACCACTTCTCGCTTGGCATCAACGACCTGGGCACCATCTCGGCGAGCGCCGACCTGGAGAACCTGTCGGTCGAGTCGATTGCCGCGGCCATGTTCATGGGCCCCGAGGCGCTGACCGACACGTCGATCTCCTATCTGAATATCGCGCTGGACGATAACGGCTTCCTGGAGACCGTGTTCAACGCGGCCGCCGCCGAGGAAGGCGTCTCCATCGAGGAGTTCGTGCAGACCGAGGTCCTGGGCGATATCCAGGGCATGCAGATGATGTTCGGCAGCGATCCGACCGCTGCGGCCGCGCTTGAGGC
Organism: Alphaproteobacteria bacterium; assembly: GCA_965227515.1. Lineage (GTDB taxonomy): Bacteria > Pseudomonadota > Alphaproteobacteria > CALKHQ01 > CALKHQ01 > CBDDFZ01. Next base: position 970,847 of record CBDDFZ010000002.1, on the reverse strand, counting down.
ATTCGTCGGCTTCCTGAGCGACTACGCCGCGCCGCAGGGCCCGATGACGATCACCGCCAACCCTGACGCGCCGGTCTCGCTGGCACAGTTGGCCGGCTCCCCCGATCCGACCGCCATCCCGGCGATGCTGGGCCTGGCCGTCGGCTATGCCGGTGGCGGTGGCAGCGGCGAGGACGGCGGCCTGTTCGACCGTTCCGACGCTGACGATGCCGATGTCGAAGAACAAGCGTCGGTCGAGGCCGATGCCGACATGCCGGCTGAAGAGGTGATGGAAGAGGCGGAAGCCTCCCCGCCGGCCACCGGCGACGGCGCCTTCGCCAGCCTGCTGGCGCTGATGCCGACCAGCCCGGATGGCCACCAGCCGCTGACCTATGACGCCATCCTGGCCGACGACGCGGAAAGCTTCATCCTGTCCGGCGTGGTGTTCCAGCCCGATCCGGGCGACGAGCCGCTGGCGATGGAGATGCTGTCGGTGTCGTCCATCGACATGCCGTCGATCCAGGCCGGCGGCCCGCCGACCTACCTGCAACTCGCGGCGCAGGGCATTGCCATGCCGACCGAGGAGCTGGATGCCGACTTCTATGCGATGGTCGGCATGGAAGAGGTCATCACCAACATCTTCATCGACTATGCGCTCGACCAGGCGTCGAACACCTTCACGCTGAATGGCGTGACCATGGAGATGGAGGACCTGTTTCAGCTCACCCTCACCTTCGAGCTGGGCAATGTCGGCCTGAACGAGATCATGGGCATGGCCATGATGGGCCCGGAGGCGCTGGCCAACGCCACCATCCAGAGCGGTGCGCTCAGCTATCAGGATCTCGGCATGATGCAGCGCGCGATCGCGTTTGCGGCCGCCGAGGAGGGCCTGAGCGAAGAGCAACTGATGGAAGGCCTGTTCGCGCAGATGGAGCTGATGCAAGGCATGTTCGCCGGCGACCCGCTGGCGTCCTCCGCCTTCGACGCGCTGGGCGAATTCCTTGAGGACTATCAGGACCCGCAGGGCGCCATCGGCATCGTGGTCAATCCGCCGGAGCCGCTGACCCTGGCCGACATCAACAATGCAGCCGACCCGAGCCAGATCCCGGCCATGCTGGGCCTGACCATCGGCTACTGATCCACGCATCAGCGTGAACTGCGCGGCCCGCTCCGGTTATCCGGGGCGGGCCGTTTCTTTGTCAGGTTCACCGGAAATCGCGGCGGCGGTGATATGGTTCACAGGTAGGAGTGACCGGGGTTCCCAAATCCAACTCATCGGCAGGGCAAACAGCCCGCAGCCATTTGGAAAACGGGAGCACCGACAATGTTCAAGACCATCCGCAACACCGCCACCCGCACTGTCATTGGCACCATCGCCGCCGCCGGCGTGCTCGCCGCCGCCACCGCCGCCCAGGCCGCTTCGAATCTGGCCCTGGAGAACGCGAGCGGCATCGACATCCACTATGTCTACATCTCGCCGGACTACGCCGACACCTGGGGCGACGACGTGCTGGGCAACGACATCCTGCCGGCCGGCGGCGTCTTCGAGCTGACCTCCAACGGCGACCACTGCATCTACGACGTGCTGGTTGTCTGGGCCGACGGCTCCGAGCTCGACGGCTACGGCTTCGACTTCTGCGCCAACGACACGCTGGTGATTGAGTAGATCAGCTTGCGCTGAAGTCGGCACCGGCCCTCTCCCCCACCCGGCCACCCAGCAGGATACTTTCGTGGGCGGCCGGGTGGGGGAGAGGGCTGGCGCAGACTTGAATGAGAAGCGACAGCGCATCACAGATATGACCGGGCGACCAACGCCGCAATCGCCCGGTCATAAGCCCTCCCCCACGCACGCGGGGGAGGGCTCTTTTGGTGCGCCGAATTGCTCAGCCCCAGCAAAAGAAAGATTTGTCGCCCTCGGCCTTGTGCCGAGGGCCCATGCGAATGCAAGGCTCACTACGTCCAGTACATGCTCGCTATCGATGCAACGTCATTCAAGACAATGCCCCATCACCGAGTGAATGCGCATAACCTATTGGCGTATCGGACAAAAATGGATCCTCGGGACAAGCCCGAGGATGACAGATCTGTGTGGCGGGTCGTATGTCCTACCCATCATCCCCATCGTCTTTTGGCTCATCCTGCTCCGGTTCGCCCGAAGTTTCGGGGATATCCTGTCCGGGGCAGCGGCGCCACAACTCGACCGTGCCTTCGATCGCCCGGCGCAGGGTGTCGGCGTCCACGACCTCGTAGCGGGTGAACTCACCCTCCACCTCGCCGCCAGGCACTGCCAGCGGCAGAATGGCGTCGTCTTCGATCTCCAGCACGAAGGGAAAGCCGTAGCGCACATCGCGCATGACATTGCCCTCGATGTAGAAGCGGAACGGCGAGGTCTCGCCGCACATCTCGAACGGCGGCACGCCATAAAGGTCAGCCAGGTCCTGCATCTCGGGCTCGGACAAGCCGCTCAGATCGATATCCCAATAGGCCTCGAGCGACATGCCCAACCGCTCTTCGATAACGGGCGTGACGGCATCCATCAGCGACTGCAGCAGCTCATTGTTGACCTCGTTGTCGCCGCCCAGCCCATTGTCGGTGCGATATGCGACGATGGCATCGCGGGTCAGCGGCCCAGCGAAACCGTCAGCCGGCCCGGCGTCGTACCCCAGCACGTTGAGCGCGCTCTGGGCGGCCTGAATCCGCTGCGAGTGGGCAAGCCGCTGGTGCGCCTGCGCCAGCACATTTGTCGCCAGCAGGCTCAGTCCCAACACGGTTGCCACGCCGACAAGAAGATTTCCGCGCATCCTTCCAGGTCCCCAATTTCGCGTTGTCGTGCCGTCATGCTACCGCGCCCCTTGCACGATCCGTCAACGGTTTCCTAGTGGTTCGACTCCAACGTTTGCATCCCGATGCAAGCACGCCGTGAGCAAACGTTGGAGTCATCCGAACCACTAGCTACATCTCGTTATCTAGTGGAACTCTTGAATTTGACATTTGATCTCGGTCTCGCCGCTGAGGGGATTCAAATGTCAAATTCGTTCCACTAGTGTCGCGCTGGCAAGACACTTCCCATGAATGCGGTACCGAACCTCCCCTTGATGGACGCGCGCACTTCCACGCTGGATGGCCCCCGGCCGCGCTACGACGCGCTGATCGCCGCCGAGGCCCTGTCGCCCGATCCGGCACAGGCCGCCGCCGTCGACCGGCTGCAATCGCTGCACGACGCTCTGGCCAGCAACCTGGGGGCGGAACGGGAGGAGCCGCGCGGATTTCTGAGCCGGCTGTTCGGCGGCGCGCCCGACCCCGCCCCGGCTGCCGATGCGCCGCGGGGCTTGTACATCTGGGGCGACGTCGGGCGCGGCAAGTCGATGCTGATGGACCTGTTCTTCGAGACCGCGCCGGTGGAGAAAAAGCGGCGCGTCCACTTCCACGCCTTCATGCTGGAGGTGCACCGCTCGATCCACGCCTGGCGGCAGGCCGCCAAGGCCGAGAACCGGCGCGCCGACGACCCGATCCCGCCGCTGGCCGAGCGCATCGCCGGCCAGACCATGCTGCTGTGCTTCGATGAGTTCCATGTCACCGACATCGCCGACGCGATGATCCTGGCCCGCCTGTTCACCGCGCTCTTGAACAATGGCCTGGTCATGGTGGCGACGTCCAACTGGCCGCCGCACGACCTCTACATGCACGGGCTGCAGCGCGAGCAGTTCACGCCGTTCATCGATCTGGTGGTGGAGCGCCTGGACGTGGTGGAGCTCGAGGCCGCGAAGGACTACCGCCTCGCCCGCCTGATCGGCACCAAGGTCTACCACACGCCGCTGGGCCCGGCCGCCAGCGCCGCGCTGGCCAAGACGTTCGCAGACCTGACCGATGAGGCCGATGCGGCCAGGGCTGAAGCCAACGGTGGTAAACTGGAGGTCGGCGGCCGCGCCCTGCCCACCGTGCGCCAGGCCAAGGGCGTCGGCTGGTTCGACTATGCGACCCTGTGCCGTGAGCCGCGCGGCACCGCCGATTTCATCGCGGTGTGCGAAGCGTTCCACACCGTGATCGTCGACGGCGTGCCGCGCCTGCCGAGCGACCGCCACGACGAGACCAAGCGGTTCATGACGCTGGTCGACACCCTGTACGAGTATCGCGTCAACCTGGTGATGGCGGCCGATGCCCCGCCCTACGACCTCTATCGTGGCAAGGTGCTTGCATTCGAGTTCAAGCGCACGTCCAGCCGCCTCAACGAGATGCAAAGCGCCGACTACATCGCCGAAACCCGCCGCACCGACACCGCCGCGACATGACCGCCCGAACTTGTCCGCCCGAACGTGACCGGTGACGGGTGCTGCGTCCCCTGACATCATCATCGTGCCAAAGCCGCAACTGAGGGAAACCGCATGGCCGAGAAATTGACTGGTGAAGCACGGGCCCACGCCCTGTCCGACCTGACCGACTGGGAAGAGGTGGCCGACCGGGACGCGATCACGCGCACGTTCCGGTTCAAGAACTTCGACCGCGCCTTCGCGTTCATGACCCGCGTCGCCGAGAAGGCGGAGGAGATGAACCACCATCCCGAATGGTTCAACGTCTACAATCGGGTCGAGGTCACACTGTCCACCCACGATGCCGGCGGCCTGACACAACTCGACGTCGATTTGGCCACATTCATGGACCAAGCTGCCGACTGACGGTAGGTGGTTTTCCGGAAGGGTTGGGGATGGTCAGACACATCAAGACAGCGCTTGGCGGCATCGCGCTGTGCGCCGTCACGGCGACGGCGGCGCAGGCGATGGAACCGCTGGCCGATGGCGAGGCGCTGTGCTTCCAACGCGCCTACACCGGCGCCCACATGGACGCGCATCCGGACCAGCAGGTGCGCGAGATGCAGGTGGTGCTGTCGCAGCAGGCGGGCCAGCCCGTGGCCTATGCCTGGGTGCGCGCGATGCTGGAGGGCGACTACACCCACGTCTACGGCAATCTGGGCATCTGCCAGTTCGAGGACGGGCACTATGCCTGCGGCATCGAATGCGACGGCGGCCGCTTCGATATCGCGCTCAGCGACGACGGTACCGCCCTGCTGACCAACCATGGCTTTATTCTGCACGGCGGTTGCGGGGCCGAAGTGGGACACGGCGAGGGGGATGTCGAGGATTTGGGCACCTATCGCCTGAACCCCGAACCGGACGACCGGCAGTTCCGCCTCTATGGGATGACGATGGAGGCCTGTCCTCTGCCGACGCTGGGCGAGTAACCCGAGGTCGGATGCCATGCACCAGAGAGGCTATGCGATGATGCGATGCGCCAGTCACCTACGGGCGGGTCTGCTCTCCACGCTGGGATTTGGGGTTGCAGCGACAGCCATGGCGGCGGACGGGCCGTTGCCGGAGAACGGCGAGCTCTGCTTCCAGCGCGCCTACACGGCGGCCTATTTCGAGCAACACCCGGAGCAGACGGTCAGCGAGATCCAGTTGGCGCTGGAGCACGACACCCAATACGACATGATCTATGCCACCTTCCGCATAATGCTGCGCGACGACACGCTGCATCGGTTCGGCAACACCGCGAGCTGCCGCTGGCGCGACGAGATGTATAGCTGCGGCATCGACTGCGACAGCGGCAGCTTCTACATCGAGTTCAGGGACGATGGCGCCGTGCGGCTGACCAACCATGGCGTCACGCTCTACGGCGGCTGCGGCTATGAGGGCGATGGCGAGTTCGAGGACTCCATCTATCTCAGGGCGGAGCCCGACGACCGCCTGTTCCTGCTGTATCCGGTGACGGTCGAGGCCTGCCAGTACCTGGCGTTCGACGAGTAGGCCGCCAGACCCTAAGCCGCTTCTGCCGCCAGCGCGCGCAGGCAATCGTCGTCCAGCGTCTGGATCGGCGTGAAGTCGCGGTGCGCGATCCACTCCGGCCGCTTGAACTGCCTGATGTGGTTCTCGACGTGGCACAGGCTGACATAGACGATGGTGCGTGCGAACGGCGACATATTGCTGGGGCTGCCGTGCACCAGGGTCGAGTGGAACATCAGCACCGAGCCCGGTGCGCCGGTCGGCGCCACCATGCCGCCCTCGTCCACCAGCCTGGCCACCGTTTCATTGTCCAGCGTCCACAGCGGATAGCTGGTCGTGGTGAGGTCGTGGCCAGCCTCGATCACGCCTGATTTGTGGGAGCGTGGGATCAGGTAGAGCGGCCCGTTGAACTGAGTGACCTCGTCCAGGAACAGCGCGATGTTCATGGCCCGCGCTTCCGGCATCTGGTCGTCGCGCGCCCAGGTGCCATAGTCCTGGTGCCACTGCCAGACGTCGCCATCGAACGCCGCCTTGGCGTTGACCTTGTACTGGTGGATGTAGACGTCGCCGCCCAAGAGCTGGCGCACCGGCTCCACCATCCTCGGGTGCAGGCCAAGCCGCCGAAACGGCTCGGAATAGTGGTGGGCGGCGAAGGCGGTACGCGCGGTCTTGCCGTCCTTCTCGCGGAACACCTCTTCGCGATCCAGCGCGAACACCCGCTCGGCCTCGCGGCGCAGCACGCCGACCTCTTGCGGGTCGAACATACGGTCCAGAAGCAGCCACCCTTCGCGGTCGAAGGTGGCCAGTTGGTCGTCCGTCAGTTGCATGGGTCCTCCCTGGGTCATTGCTCGCCGACTACCCGGCCAGCAGCTCCTTCAGCTTGTCGTCGAGGAAGGTCACGTCCGCCGGGTTCACGCCCGGTCCGCCGGCGAAGTGGCCCCAGATCGACTTGAACGGCACCAGCTCCGCGTTCGGCATGTTGGCGACCTCGTTCTCGCTGTCTTCGGGCGGGAAATAGAGGTCGGTCCAGCCGGGCATCACATAGGCCTTGGCGGTGATGGCGCCAAGCGCCTTCTTGTAGTCGCCGTTGTAGAGCTCGTTGTCGCTGATGTCGCCGTTCTGCCAGGTCCACAGCATGGCCAGCAGGTTGTTGGCGTCCTTGGGCAGGAAGAAGCCCTCCCAGAACGCGACCAGGAAGTCTTCCAGGGACGAGTAGCCGAGGTCTTTCAGGTCCAGCTCCTCGCGATAGAACGCCTGGCTGAAGCCCCACCCGGCATAAACCCGCGCCATCGCGCGCAAGCCCTTTTCCGGCTTGGTGGTGTACCAGCCGTTGTTCCAGGCGGCATCGGCGGTCAGCGCGGCCTTCACGCCCTCCAGGAAGACGAAGTTGTGCCGCGAGCACTTGGCCGAGCCGCAGAACGGCGCGATCGTGTCCATCATGCCGGGGTACATCGCCGCCCAGTGGAACGTCTGCAACGCGCCCATCGACCAGCCCAGCACCATCCTCAGGTGCTCGATACCGAAATGCTCGGTCACCAGGCGGTGCTGCTGGCGCACATTGTCGTACGGGGTGAAATTCGGGAACCGGGCCGCGTTATAGGGCTCCGGCGTGTTCGAGGGCGACGACGACAGGCCGTTGCCGAACATGTCGGGGATGATGATGAAGTACTTGTTCGGGTCCAGCGCCTTGCCCTCGCCGATCAGCCATTCGTTGTCGTAGTGCTGGCCCGAGTACCAGGTGGGGTAGACGATGGCATTGTCCTTGGCGGCATTGAGCGTGCCATAGGTCTGGTAGGCGAGCTTTGCCTCGCGCAACGTGGCACCGCGCTGCAACTGGATGTCGCCGCACTCGAAGATCTCGTAATCGATGGTCGTGGGATCGGTCATGGGTCGGGCTTTCGCTGGATCTGTCGGCGCTGAGGTGAAGGACGGCACTGCGCCCCTGGACAGACTAGCAAATTAACTCTCGCGCGCCAGCCGTGGTGCTGCCGGACTGGGTGCGGCGGCGATCAGGTGGTGACCGCCCGCTTGCGGAAAATCAGCGTGTCGAGCGCCCAGCGGTCCTCGCGCCGGAATGCGAATAGCAGCACGCACGCCGCGAACGTGATGATGACCGGATAGAAGACGTGGGAATTGAACACGATCCGGTCCACGTCCTCGATGTACCAGCGATAGGGGTCCAGCACCGCCCACCACACGTGCAGCACGGTATAGCCGTGCATCAGGGCCTGGATCGGCAGCACGATCACCCGCAACAGGCCGACCGCGCAGCACAGCCCGACCAATAGCTGTCCGGCGCCGATGGCGATGCCGAGCCAGTCGGCCGAGGCACCCTCCAGGTCCACATTGGCGCGCACCAGCCCCGGCACGCTGCCGGTCACGATACGGTTCAGCCCGATCCAGACCAGCAGGAAGCCGGTGGCGACCCGCAGGAACGCCAGGCAGAACAGCTTGAAGCCGTGCCCATAGTCGTGGTGGCTGGAGGTGTATTTGGCGGGCATGGGCGGTATCCACTCGGCAGACTGGGGCAGCGTATCCCATCGCCCCAGCACGCGGTAGCCGGCGGCGCGCACGGGGCGCGCACAATGCTTTGATCTGGGCCTTGATCCCGGCTTTGATCCGGCGCCCTGACCACACGCTTTGAATTGGCGGCGATCCGGGCCATTGTGCCGCCCTTTGCGCAACCGCACTCGACAGGCCATGGCACACGATCGCAAGAACAGCCGCACGCTCCAGGACATGGGTCCCGCCACTCGCGCCATCCATCTGGGCTACGACCCGCACCAGGCGCACGGTGCGCTCAGCCCGCCGGTCTACATGACGTCGACCTTCCTGTTCGAGGACGCGGCCGCCGGCGGCGAACTGTTTGCCGGCAAGCGCGCCGGCTACATTTATGGCCGCGCCAAGAACCCGACCCAGGCCATTCTGGAAGAACGCATGGCGAGCCTGGAGGGCGCGGAGGCCGGGCTGGCCACGGCGTCCGGCATCGGCGCGATCTCCGCCACCATGTGGACGCTGCTGAAGGCGGGCGACCGCATCGTGGTCGACCACGCGATCTACGGCTCCAGCTTCGCCTACTTCAACCACGGGCTTGCCAAGTTCGGGGTCGAGGTCGCCTGGGTGGACATGACCGATGTGGCGGCAGTGGAGCAGGCTGTCGCAGCAGGCGGCGCGCGCCTGCTCTATTGCGAGACGCCGTCCAACCCCAATCTGCGCATCATCGACCTGGCTGCCATGTCCGGCATTGCGCATGGCGCGGGCGCGCTGCTGGTGGTCGACAACACCTTCGCCTCCCCTGCCCTGCAGCAGCCGCTCGCCCATGGCGCCGACATCGTGGTGCACTCGGCGACCAAATACCTCGGCGGGCATGGCGACCTGCTGGCCGGCATCGTCGTCGGGTCGACGGAACACGTGAACGCGATCCGCGGCTTTGGCCTGCGCTGGGCGACCGGTGCCACCATCGCACCGCACACCGCGTTTCTGGTGCAGCGCGGCCTGAAGACGCTGGACCTGCGGATGCGCCAGCACGCCGCCTCGGCGCTGGAGGTGGCGCGCTTCCTGGAAGCACACCCGAAGGTCGCGACGGTCGCCTACCCGCTGCTGGAGAGCTTCCCCGAACGCGAACTGGCCGAGAAACAGATGTCCGGTGGCGGCGGCATCGTCTCGATCACGCTCACCGGCGGCAAGGCGGCCGGCCTCGCCTTCATCGATGCGCTGGAGTTGATCGGCTGCGCGGTCAGCCTGGGCGACCCGGAGACGCTGATCCAGCACCCGGCGAGCATGACACATGCGTCGTACTCGGCCGAGGAACGGGCGCGCGGCGGCATCGGCGACGACCTGCTACGCATTTCCGTAGGGCTGGAGGATGTTGACGACCTGCTCTACGACCTGGACCAGGCACTGGAGCAGGTGTGAGTCAGAACACCGGCGGTGCGGCGGGCGGGTCCTCGCAGGTGCACATCTGTGCCGAGGGGTCGCCGGTCAGCCGGTCCGACAGGGCCGCCATTGCGCCCAGCCGGTCGTAGAGGCGGGCCATCGACGGATCCAGGCGTTCGGCACGCTCGAAGTCCAGGATCGCGCGGTCAAGGTCGCCCAGATTGCGCAACGCCTCTGCCCGGTTGCGATAGGCATCGGCGGGCGACATATCCGTCCAGCGGCCGCCCTCGATCAGCGCGGAGCAGCCGGCGATACGACGTTCGGCATCCTGGATTTGCAGGCAGTCATCCAGCGCACTCGCCTGCGCAGGTGCCGGCAGCGCGAACGTGAGCAGCATGACCGACCACTTCAGGCTTCGGCTCATCGCACCCTCCCGTTTCCAGATTGCCCCAGCAGACCCGATCGAAACCGAACATGCAACCTGCGTGCCCAAACGGCGCGCGCCCTAGGCTTCCGGGAACAGGCCCTCGCCGTAGGTGCTGCCCGGATAGCCCTTGATGCCGATGGCGCGGGCGAGGTCGCTGCCGATGGGGCCGCCCGCCGCCGCCTGCCGGACAACGGCGCGAAAGTCGTATGTCGGCTGCCAGCCGAGGTCCTGCCGCGCGCGGGCGTTGACGTAGACCCGGTCGACGCTGGGGAACATGCGCCAGCCCAGCCGCTGATAGGCTGCCTGATATTCAGGCACATGCCGCGCCACCACGGCAGGCGCGTCGCTACGCAGGCCCGCCAGGTCGTCCGGCGTGAACGGCGTGGTCGCGCTGATGATGTAGCGCCCGAAGCCGATATCCGGCGCGCGCGCCAGCGCCAGCAGATGCGCATCCACGATGTCGGCGACATCGACCCGGCGATACAGGAACTCGTTCGCTTTCACGTTGGTGTCGTCGAACGCGTCGCGCACGGCCGCGGTATCGTCGGGCTCCGGGAAGAAGCGCGAGGTGCGCAGCACCAGGCAGGCGAGGCCCTGGTTGCGATGGAACAGGCGGCACAGATCTTCCGCCGCGGTCTTGGTGGCGCCATAGATGTTCTTCGCCACCGGGGTCACCTCCTCGGTGATCCAGGCGGCCGGCGCGCCGGGCGGCGGCACCAGCGCATCGCCGAACGTCGACGTCGTGCTGGTGAACACGAACGCGCGCACGGTGTTGGCGGCCGCCGCCTCCAACAGGTTGAGCGTGCCGGTGATGTTCGTATCGACGAACGCCTGGCGCGGCTGACTCGCCACCTGCGGCTTGTGCAGGGTGGCGGTGTGGATGACCGCGTCGACGCCTTGCATGGCGCGGGCGACGACGGCCGGGTCGGCGATGTCGCCGACATGATCGGTGTAGGCGGACGCGCGCAGGTCCAGGCCCGCCACCGCCTCGCCACGGTCGCGCAGCACGCGCATGCAGGCCTCGCCCAGATGGCCGGCACTGCCGGTAACAAGGATGGTCATGATTGGAAGGCTCGGCTCACGATTGATCTATGGCCCGGATCGTTGCCGGCCGGCACCGCCGATATCAGGCGTCACTCGAAGCCGCAAGCGTCCTGGTAGAAGTAACCGGGTCCGTCGATGATCTCCGCATATCCGGCAAATCCGCCGCTGACGCTGGAGAAATAGACCGTCGAGTCGTTGCTCCATTCCGCATAGAAGCAATCGGAGCCGATGCACACCCGATCGCCCTGGACATACCAGTTCTCGCCGTCGGAATAGTCGTAGTAGTAGACCCCGCGCTCGCGGTAGTAGGCGTCGTACTCGTACCAGCCGTCGCGCCCGAAGAAGCCGCACTCGGCATAACCGTCGTTCCAGTCGATGAAGACGCTGCCATCGGCGAGCAGCCGGTCGAGTTCCTGGCCGACGATCTGGTCCGGGTTGCCGGCGAAACCGCCACCCCCACCGAAACCGCCACCACCGCCGCTACCGCCTGCCGGCACGCAACCGGCCGCAACGCCGGCCAATGCGATGGCGAGCACGCTTACCCTTGCTTTCATCGGGGGCCCTCTCATTTCCATGACAGTCGCGCCACCCGCAAATCGCGCGCGCGACGTCGCCCACGCGAATCGACCGCCGCGCGGACCATGGTTCAGTTTGGCACAGTTGGTCCGTCGATCCGACGCCGGCCCCCTCGCGCCACATCAGGCGCGCCGTCCGGCCATCGGATCGACGGTGAGGATCGCCGCACGCAATGCGCGCGCGGCGAAGGGTAGTGCCGTGGTGTCAGCCGATGCCGCAGCTGTCGTAGTAGTAGTACCCGGACCCGTCATAGACCTCGGCATACCCGGTGTAGCCCTGCGATGTGCTGGTCAGGTGAATGCCGTTGCCACGCCACGACGCGTTGAAGCAGTCGTCGGAAAAACAGACCTGGTTGCCGTTGACCGACCAGGGCTCGCCGTAGGAATTGTCGTAATAGTAGTATCCATAATTGTCGTGGAAGGTGTCGTACTCGTACCAGCCGTCGCCGCCGAAATAGCCGCACTCGGCATAGCCGTCCGACCAGTCGATGAAGACCGAGCCATTGGCCATGTAGCTGTACAACTCGTTACCGCCCAGGCCGCCGCCAAACGAATCGCGAAAGCCCGCGAACTCGCCCGAGCCCGCCGGAGGTGCCACGCACCCCGCCGTCGTGCCAGCCACCGCCAACACCAGGACACACGTCTTCTGCATATTTGAAATGGACTTCAACATAGGCGCCGCTCCCGTTTTGCTGTCCAGTGCGCCACTATTCAGCCGAAGCGGGCAACCTGTTGTCAGCCGGAAGGTAATGTCGCGCCGATGCCACGGCGGGCACGCGCCGGCAATGTGGCCAAAATGCAGCCGGCGGCGTGACAATGGGTGATCGCGGTACCGCCCCGCCCAAGCCTGTGCTACCCCCGGAATCGACACTGTCGAAGGACCATCCGATGGAAAAGCAGCATCACTATGAGGCCGTCCTCACCTGGAGCGGCGGCGCCGACGGCGGCACCCGCGACTACAAGTCGTACTCGCGCACCCACGCGGTGGAGATCGCCGGCAAGCCGGGGTTCTCGATGTCGGCCGACCCATCGTTCAAGGGCGATCCGGCGGTGCTGAATCCGGAGGAATGCCTGCTGGTGTCGCTGGCGAGCTGCCACATGCTGAGCTACCTGGCCTATGCCGCGCTGGAGGGCGTGGAGGTGACGGCCTATGCCGACCGCGCCGCCGGCACGATGACCCAGAAGGGGTTCGGCGGCCGCTTTACCGAGGTCGTGCTACGGCCCGAGGTCACCATCACGGCAGCCTCGGACGCCGCCAAGGCGGAAGCCCTGCACGCGAAGGCCAGCGAGGCCTGCTTCATCGCCGCGTCGGTCAACTTCCCGGTGCGTCATGAGCCGGTGATCCGCAGCGCCTGATAGACCGCGGTCTCGAAGTCCAGATAGGCCGGCAGCGACACGTCGTCGAAGAACGGCAGGATCTGGGTGGCCCAAAAGCCGCCGACGCCGTTCTGCCGGTCGATCCAGAAATAGCAGTTCAGCAGCCCAGCCCAGCCGACGCTGCCGGCGGCCCGGCCGGTCGGCGCCGGCGCGTCGTTGATCATGAAGGTGTAGCCCCACGACTTCGGCAGGCCGGGGAAGAACTCCGCCACGTTGGTCAGGTCCGGCAGGGCATTGTCCAGCGCCTTCACCTGCTGCGGCGGGCGCAGGCCGTTGGTCACCGCGAACGCCACCGTCTCGGGCCTCAGCACCCGCCCGTTGGGGCCGGCGCCGTCGTTCAGCCACATGCGGATGAACCGGGTGTAGTCGGCCACGGTGCCGAACAGCCCGTGACCGGCCATGTCGATCTCGGGGTCGTCGACCGGGCCGAAGTCGTCGTCCGGTGTCAGCGTCCCGTCCGGCCCGCGCAGATGGGTGGTGGCGGTGCGTGCCTTCATCTCCGGCGACCGGTTGAAGACGGTGTTGTACATGCCCAGCGGCTCGAACAGCCGCTCGCGCAGCACCGTACCCAGGCGTTGGCCGCGAATGCGCTCCACCACCTGACAGGCCCAGTCGATGTTGCAGCCGTATTCCCAGCGCTCGTCGGGGTCGAACAGCAGCGGTACGGTCAGCGCGGCCTTGGTGCCGGTGATCACGCTCGGCTGCCCATGGTCCTCGGCCAGCCGGCGGTACGTCCGGTTGAACGAATCATAGGCGAAGCCGGCGGTGTGCAGCATGAGCTGGCGGGTGGTGATGTCGGTCTTCGGCGGCCTGGTCTGCGGCGCGCCGTCCGCGCCGAAGCCGGTCAGCACCTGAAGGTCGCCGATCTCCGGCGCGTAGGTCTTGGCCGGCGCGTCCAGGTCGAGCAGGCCCTCCTCGACGCATTGCAGCACGGCGGTGCCGCCAACCGCCTTGGTGGCGGAGAACAGGGCAAAGACCGTGTCCTCCGTCATTGCCGGTCCGCCGAGGCGGTGTTCGCCCATCACGCCGGTATAGATGTCGCGGTCGCGGTCGGTCGCCGCCGCCACGACGCCCGGCACCCGCCGGTCGCCGGTCGTCGCCTTCCGCAACACCGCGCCGCATGCTGCGTCGAGTTCGCTCACTCAGATTTCCTCCTCGATCGGCAGGCCGCCCTTGCCGCCGAACGGTCCCGGAAACTGCGGCAAGCCATCGGCCAGCACAATCCCCGGCAGCCGGAACCTGGTGTAGCAGTGCTGCTGCACCTCCACGTGTTCCGGCGCGTCCAGGCTGCCCAGGGCCACGAACACCATGCCGTCGGCCTCGAAAGTGAGCTGGCTGCCGCAGGTGGCGCAGAAGCGGCGAAAGACGGTTTCCGACGACCGGTAGCGCGCCGCCTCCGCCCCGGTCCATGCCAGCGCGCCCTCCGGGAACTGCACGAAGCCCATGAAAGGCGCCCCCGACGCCTTGCGGCACATGCCGCAGTGGCAGTAGCTCGCCCATTCCGGCGCCGCGCCGGCGCGGTACCGTATCGCCCCGCACAGGCAGCCGCCTGCCCAATCCATACTGTCGCCCCCGGGGTTTATCCCTCGATCACCGGATCATACCCGATCGTGAAGCGCGGTGAATGCGCGTGCCGCTGCAATCGGCGCGGCCAATCCGCATATACTCCCCCTCATGCCCGCTCCTCCGGGCACCGCTGCGGAAAGGCGCACCCCATCGGCACCACGACACAGACGGCCAACGCCCCGGCTTGGCGCCATCACCTGCCGTGGAGTGATCGCCGCGGCCGGTTCGACTGGCTGCGCCTTGTAGCCTTCGCGGGCGTCCTCGGTCCCGGGGTCTGGATCGCGGTCATGCTGGCGACCACCGGGCCGCTGGCCGAGCCGGTGGAGCAGGCGATCCACCTCAGCGGCGAATGGACGATCTATTTCCTGCTGGCGACGCTGACGCTGACACCGCTGAAGCGGCTGGTCGGCTGGCCGAAGCTGGCGGTGGTCCGGCGCATGCTCGGCATCACCGTGTTCTGCTACGCCTTTGCCCATCTGGTGTTCTATGCGGTCGACCAGGCGCTCGATTTGGGGCTGGTGGTCAGCGAAATCGTCAACCGCTTCTACCTGACCATCGGCTTCGTCGCCCTGCTCGGCTTCGGCGCCCAGGCGGCCACGTCCTTCGACGGCGCGATCCGGCGCATGGGCCGTAACTGGAAGCGGCTGCACCTGGCGGTGTATCCGCTCGCCGTCCTGGGGCTGCTGCACTTCTTCCTGCAATCGAAGAGCGACGTCACCCAGCCGGTGCTGATGACCGGGCTGTTCGCCGGCCTGATGCTGCACCGGGTGCGGCCGTTGATGCGGCTGCCGGGCGGCATCGCGACCAGCATCGTCGTCGTCGCTGTCGTCGCCGGGCTGGCCACCGCGGGCATCGAGTATTTGTGGTACGCCACCCAGACCGGGCTGCCGGCGAACCGCATTCTGGCGGCGAACCTGGACCTCGGCCCGCAGCTTCGCCCGGCGTGGTGGGTCGCCATCATCCTGCTGTCGCCGCTGGCGTGGCGGGGGCTGGCCCGGTTGTGGCAGGCCGTGAAATCGGTCGCCGGGGCGCAGCCGCACCGCTCCATCGCCCGCTTTTTCATGTTCTGACAAAGTCGTACTGCCATCATGTGCAGATGCGCGCCGGGGCGCCGCACACGGTTCGTGTGGCAACCTGATCCGCGCGCATCGACGTCCCCGATTCGCCGAGACGGCACATGTCCCTCAACCAGATGCAGTTTCAGCTTACGTGGCGCGAATACCAGGCGCGCGTGCTGGCGGAGCTGGAAACCCACCTGGACGACCGCACGCTGCACGTGGTCGCGGCACCTGGGTCGGGCAAGACCGTGCTGGGGCTGGAGGTGCTGCGCCGCATCGGGCTGCCGACCCTGGTGGTGGCGCCGACCATCGCAATCCGCAACCAGTGGATCCAGCGGCTGGAGGAGCTGTTCCTGCCACAGGGCCACGACCCGCTGACCTGGGTCTCCACCGACATCTGGGCGCCCGGCGCACTGACCTGCGTCACCTATCAGGCACTCTACGCCGCCTTCGCCAACGAAGCGTCCGAAGAGGGTGAGACCGGCACCGGGCCGGACCGGGACGTGATCGCCCACCTGCGCGCGCACGGCATCCGCACCCTGGTGCTGGACGAGGCGCATCATCTGCGCCGCGCCTGGTGGCGGGCCCTGTTCGCGCTCAAGGACGGGCTGGACGATCCGCACATCGTCGCCCTGACCGCGACGCCGCCCTACGACGTCGACCGTGCCGAATGGCAGCGCTACACCAGCCTGTGCGGGTCCATCGACAGCGAGATTTCGGTGCCGGAGCTGGTGAAGCGCGGCGACCTGTGCCCGCACCAGGACTACGTCTATTTCTCCACCCTGCGCAGCGCGGAAAGCGCTGAGGTCGACGAATTCAACGCGGCGACGCTGGCATTCGCCCAGCGCCTGAAGTCCAACGACGCTCTGGTGGATGCACTGCGGCGGCAGCCCTGGTTCGAGGACCCGGAAGCATCGGTCGAGCAGATACTGGCCGAGCCGCGCACGTTCTCGGCCATCATCGTGTTCCTGAACTGGGCCGGCTACCCGCCATCCGAGCGGCTGATCGACATCCTGGGCGTCGGCACCGAGGCCGTGCCCACCATCGACCCGGACTGGCTGGCGGCACTGATGGACGGCCTGCTGTTCCGCAAGGTCGTCGAGATCGACAAGGACATCCTCGCGCCGATTCGGTCCGACCTGCGGCGCATGCATGCGCTCGGCCGCCACAAGGTCACCTTCTCCGACACCCGCATGCATCGCGAGGCCCTGAAACGGGGCGGCAACAAGCTCGACGGCATCGGCGAGATCCTGCGCGCCGAGGCCCAGAGCCGTGGGCCGGACCTGCGCATGGTGGTGCTGGCCGACTATGTGCGCGCCAACGCCCCGCCGCCCAGCGCCACACGTCCTGTCAAGCTCGGCGTCATCCCGATCTTCGAGCACCTGCGCCTGCAGGTGGAAACCGACTGCAAGCTCGGTGTGCTAACCGGCTCGGCCGTCATCGTCCCCGCATCCTGCCGCGACGCGCTGTGCGCCGAGGCACTGCGGCTCGACATCAACGAAAGCGATCTCGGCCTAGCGCCGCTGCCGCGCGACACTGCCTATCTGGAGGTCAATCTGGCGCCCGCCCATCGCGGCAAGGTCGTCAGGCTGGTGACGGCCGTGTTCGCGGCGGGCGGGATCAACCTCATCGTCGGCACCACCGCGCTGCTTGGCGAGGGCTGGGACGCACCGGCGCTGAATGTGCTGGTGCTGGCCAGCAGCGTGCGCAGCTTCATGCTGAGCAACCAGATGCGCGGGCGCGCCATCCGCACCGACCCGGCCGCCCCCGGCAAGGTTGCCAGCATCTGGCACCTGGCGACCGTGTTCGGCGACACGCTGCAGGCGCAGTTTCATCGCGCCCTGGGCATCACCACGCCCGACGAGGATGGCGTCGACCCGTTCGACCGGGTCAGCGGCGACCTGGGCGTGGAGATGGAGGCGCTCAGGCGCCGGTTCCGCGCCTTCGTCGGGCCAACGGCCGACGAGCCCTTCATCATCGAGAACGGCTTCGGGCGCCTGAGCCTCAGCGGCGCGAAATGGTCTGCCGCCGGTATCGTCGAGACCAACCGAGCGATGCTGCGGCGTGCCGCCGACCGTGACGACACCGCGCGCGCCTGGCAGTCGGCCATGGCCACCCGCGACGCCCGGCCCGCCCTGCGCGAGCGGATCGCCTCGCGGTATGCGCCGCGCGGCTTCTATGTGGAGCGGACGATCCGGTCCATGGTCGTCGCGGTCGGTGCCGGCATGCTGGGCATCCTGGAGTTCGCGACCGGTTTCCTGACCGACTTCGACCCTGAGAGCGCGCTGGAGGCCGTGCCCTGGTTCGCCATCGTCGTGTTCGCCGCCACCGGGCTGTTGTTCGGCAGCCAGATCTACAAGATCGTGCGGCTGACCCTGCGGACCGGGTCGCTGGAGAAGAGCCTGCAACAGGTCACGCGCACGGTGGCGGAGGCGCTGTTCGCCGCCGGTCACCTGCGCACGACGCCGGACGACCTGGACTATCACGCCGCCAAGATGCGCGACGGCGCGGTCTATTGCTCGGTGCACGGCGGCACCCCGACTGACAACCGCCTGATCCTGGACAGCACCCAGGAGTTGCTGGGCCCCATCGAGGCCCCGCGCTACATCATCGCCCGGGAATCCCGCATCGCCCGCCTGCTGCGGGTCGACTACCACCCGGTGCCGGCCCTGCTCGGCCGCACCCGCAAGACGGCGGAGATGTTCGAGCGCGCCTGGCTGCGCAATGTCGGGCCGGTCGGCCTGGTCAGCACCCGCACCGAGGATGGCCGGCGCATTCTGCTGAAGGCCCGGCTGCGCGCATTCTCGGCCGCGTTCGTGCGGCGCGCCGACCGGTTCTCCGTCTGGGAATAGGGCCGTCCCGCGACAATTGGTGTGCCGCCAAACGACTTGTGCGCCGCGCGCCATCACGCCACGTTAATGGTACCGGGAGAGTTCCCCGGAGCCCTTCCGGCGCCGGCGCCCAGATCGGGGCGCCAAGTCGAAGGAGGGTTCGATGACACGAGTGAAAAATGCAATGGTCGCCGCCGGCTTGGCGGTGACGGGCGTGTGCGCCACCGGCGCGGTTGCGACCGCGCAGGACGGCGACCCGGAAGCCGGCATGGCGCTGGCCGAGCAGATGTGTGCCGAGTGCCACGTCGTCGGGCCCGAGCTCTACTTCAAGCAGGAGCCGCCGAGCTTCGCGTCCATCGCGCTCTATCGCACCGACCGCGGCATCCGCAATCGCATCTACTCGCCGCACATCGGCATGCCGCAATTGGGTCCGGTGCTGCACAGCGACCGGGTCGACGACATCATCGCCTACATCCGCTCGCTGGACACCGAGGAGCGGTAGGAGAAACTGACAAAACGAGCATGGCTGCTGGCGAGATCGTGGTCGAAATCACGAAATTGCCGCGGCCATGCCCCGTTCGCTGCGAATCGTCCTGCGATGGCGTATGGTGATCCTTCCTTCTCGATCTCCATGCAACGCCGGGGGGCGAACGATGTTCAAACAACTGCGCGTGGCCCCGCTGGCCATGCTGATCGCGGCCGCTGCCGTGCTGCCGGCCTGGGCCGGCGCGCCATTGGACGGTGACAACCCCGAGCGCTTCGTCGTCGTCGACCACCGGATCGCCAGCATGGTCGCCGCCACGCCGGATGCCCAGAACGCCGCGGTGCGCGAAACCCCGCTCGGCCGCTCCGTCTTCATCGGCCAGACCTTCGAATGGCATGACGGGCGCACCTGCGACCTCTGGTACTGGGACGAGGGCGCCGGCCCCGACATCATCGCCGAGGAGCCCAGCCTGGCGGACCTGATGCTGCCCGTCGGCGGCGACGCCGCCAACTTCGTGCCGGTGAGCGTGACCTGCCATGAGGAGCCGTTCGTCGAGTTCGTGCAAGTGGATGCGCGGGTGATGATCTCCATGGCGGCGAACGGGGCGGCCTATGTCGTGCTGGAACGCGCGATGGAGGCCGACGAGGCGATGGCAGTGCAACAGGCGCTGGCCGACCGCCGGCTCTATGACGGGCCGATCGACGGCGTGATCGACAACGACGTCCGCCGCGGGATTTCGCGCTTCATCGCCGCGGAGACCGGCGGCCCGGCGCCGCAGGTCGGCATCCTGACCCAAGGGGTGGTCGATGCCCTGCTTGCCGAGTAGGCGGGCCAACCGCCACCGCCCTGGTTGGCGCGGTCCGGCGTGGCTGGTGTGGCTTGCGGCCGCGCTGCTGTGGTGCCAGCCAGCCCTGGCGCAGTCCGACGCGGACCTGCAGCAACAGGCGACCACGCTGCTGGCGGTGGTGGCGATTGCCGGCATCGTCCTTCTGATCGTCGTCATCGTCGCGGCCAGCCGCAATATCACCAACCACGCCACCAAGACTTTTCGCTCGCCGACCGGGCCGGGCGCGCTGACGGTCGGGCTGCTGGTGCTGACGGCGGTGGCGAAGGCCGTTCTCATCGTCGCTCTGTACGGGCAGATCGCCATCCTGGCCGCGGTGCAAGCCGGGGAGGACGTCGACTTCGCCGACGCCGACGCCAGCGACATGTTCGTCGTCTGGGCGAGCAGCCTCACCCTGTTGCTGACCATCGCGACCGGCGCGGCGATGATGTGCTGGCTGTCGCGGGCCCGCGCCAATCTGCCGGCACTGGGCGTCGACAATGCGCGGTGGGGGCCGGGCTGGGCGGTCGGCTGGTGGTTCGTGCCCATCATGAGCTTCTTCCGCCCGTATCAGTTGACGGCCGAGGTCTATCGCGCCAGCGCGGGCCAGCCCGAGCGCTGGCAGATGCAGCCCGCCACCGTCGTCGGCTGGTGGTGGTTCTTCTGGCTGGCCAGTTCCATCGGGGGCGGCATCGCCGCCGGCTTCTATCGCACCGGCGAGTTCGCCTTGCAGCAGCGCGACATCTCGTCCTTCCTGTCGCGAATGTTGACCGGCTCGTGGCTGGACCTGATCGCCGCCATTTTCGCCATCGGCGGTGTGCTACCGCTGGTGGTCCTGATCCGCCGCATCAACGCCAACCAGGACGCGCGCATGCAAGCCATGCCGGCACCGCCCGCGCAGAGCACGGCCATGCCGGGAAGCTCGATCATCCCGGCGAGCGACGCCGCGCCGGACTAGGGTAAAGGCGCGAACACACAAACACTCGATCACACCAAGCGAAACGCCCACAGTCATGGGCCTAAATGGGAGGGGAAGATGGATAAGGTGAGATACGCAATTGTCGGCGCGGGCTGGATCTCGCAGGAGGCGTTCATGCCGGCGGTCCCCCAGACCGACAACTCCGTGATGACGGCCATCGTCTCCGGCAGTCCGGACAACGCCGCCAAGCTCGCCGAGTTCTATGGCATCGAGCACATCTACGCGTACGACGAGTACGACGCGGCGCTGGCCGCCGGCACGTTCGACGCGGTCTATGTGGCGCTGCCCAACTCGATGCATGCCGACTATTCGATCCGCGCGCTGAAGCGGGGCATCCACGCCATGGTCGAGAAGCCTCTGGCGATCAACGAGGCAGAGTGCGAGGCGATGATCGCGGCGGGCGAGGAAGGCGGCGCGCTGCTGATGACCGCCTACCGCCTGCACTGCGAGCCCGGCACGGTGGAGGCGATCCGCCTGGTGCGCGAGGGCGCCATCGGCACGCCGCGCTATTTCAGCTCGGACTTCTCGTTCGTGGCGCCGGCCGGCAACCACCGCCTGCTGGCCGAGCACTGGGGCGGCCCGTTCCAGGATCTGGGCGTCTATTGCGTCAACGCCTGCCGCCACCTGTTCGGGGCCGAGCCGGTGGAGGCCCGCGCCATGAAGGTGCACGGCAACGACCCGCGCTTCGCCGAGGTGGAGCAGAACATGACCGCCGTGCTGCGCTTCCCCGACGACAGCATCGCCAAGTTCACCGTCAGCTTCGATGCCGCCGGCATCGACACCTATCGCATCATGGGCACCGAGGGTGAGATCGAGATGCGCCCGGGGCTGCGGTTCGAGACGCCGACGCACATGATCCTGCGCCAGAACGACAAGATCATCCGCGAGGAGACGTTCGCCGACATCGACCATTTCGGCGCGCAGACCGCCTATTTCTCCGACTGCATCAAGAGCGGCACCCAGCCCGAGCCCGACGGGGCCGAGGGCCTGGCCGACGTACGCGTGCTGCGCGCGATCGAAGCGGCGGCGGAAACCGGCCAACCGCAGAAGATCGACAGCCCGCCGCGCCTGTCCCACCCCTCCGCCGACATGGTGCGGATGATCCCGCGCACAAACCGGCGGTTGGTGTTTTAGGGGACGAACGCGGACGCCATCCCCTCTCCCATTTCGGGAGAGGGAGGGGCCCAGCCGAAGGCTGGGAGGGTGAGGGCAATTCAGAACGCGAAACGTGCCAGCGCATCTTCCCCCTCTCCCATTTCGGCAGAGGGAGGGGCCCAGCCAAAGGCTGGGAGGGTGAGGGTCTGCACCAAATCGGTTGCCGAACGACCACGCCGGCATACAACCACACCCCCTTGCCCGAACTCAGAACACATGCCAGCTTCCCGCGCCGGCCCTCACCCTCCCACGAACCTGCGGCTCGCGACCCCTCCCTCTCCCGCGCCGGTACGCCTGCGGCTTCCCGACTGGGCGAGGGGATTTCACCGTGATAGGACAACCAATATGGTCAAGACCGAAGCATTCGATGCTGCGCGAAATATGACCACGCCAGAATCACAGGCGGAGTTGTTACGCGACGCACTGGCCAGCGGCAAAGCGGCTTAGTCGCCCAAGTACTCGGCGTGATCGCCCGCGCCCGCGCCCGCGGCATGACCCCCAGTGCAACTACGAAATCGCGCGACAGGCCGGCGTGACTCGCGAGGCGCTGTACAAGTCTCTTAGCGAAGACGGCGACCCACGCCTCCCCACACTGCTCGGCGTGATGCGGGCGTTGGGTATCACGTTGTCCGCCGAGGTGAAGCCGGTCGGTTAGCCCAGCCCTTGCAGCCCGGATGGAACGAAGTTCAATCCTGCGCAAGTGGACTAACCGTTGAAAGTATATTCCCGGATTTCGCTACCGCTCCATCCGATTTACATATGCCATGAGCGCTAACTTCCAACGTTCCAAAATAACACGGGACCTCGATCAAACTCATTGATGCATACTCTAAGGTAATTCCAGGCTTTCTGATCGTAATACGGATCACATGGAAAAGGAACACGACCTTCTGCCGGCTCACTGTATCTTTTTTCCGGCCCGATGATATCGATACGAGAAAGATCATTAACTCCCCACCTGTCCAAACACTTCATAATTCCCGCTACTGATCGGCCAACCGACACACCTATAATTCGCCGCGGACGCTGCGCCAGTCCCAGCGACACCCCCGCCAGTGTGACCCCAGACCCGCTCGGAACTACAACCGTTCCGTCCATTACCAGATGATCACCCAAACTAGCTGCTTCTAGAGCTACCGCCTCTATTGACTCTGGAAACTCAAAACCAAATGGAATCATCCAACCACCTCGGGCCTCCACTATACGTTTTGCCTGAAAATGATTAATTGGAACGTGATTGCCGCGAACTGCCGCCACTGCAGCGCCTAACGTCTTCGCGCGACTAACACTTTCGCCAATTGGGCTACGCCCAAACTGAGGATAAACAACCGTACACTCAAAACCCTCGTAAATACTACACACCGCAGCAACTGCATGGCCAACTTTCGATTTACTTGCTTCAAAACAACCAACATGGAACTGGCAATCTTTTCTTAGGCGATCCATAGCCTTGACCAGCCCTCGAAGTTTTCCCAGACCAGGAGCTGGAGCAGAAAGAAACAAATCGTCCCTTTTCACCCAAACAACACGCCCATCTACCGAATATTCTTCGACCGGTGTATCAAAACAAATCATCGCAATTCTCTACAACTCGCTTCTATTTGCGAAAAACAAAAATCGGCTCCACGCGCGACGTCACGCCATACTTGTAAGTATAGGATGGATTGCTCCTAACAAACATAGAGTGCAAAGCCACTCTATCGCCGAATACCTCTGTGGCCATATTACTAAAGTCGTTTGCCAAATCAAATTTGGATATATTTGCAATATTCACGATAAAAAATCCGCCCTTTTCCAATATTTCAAATGATCTTAAAATGATTTTCTTTAGAAAATACCGCAACCACATCTCATACCCTGGATATCGTATATAGCTTTGCCTCCCATCGTCAGAGTATTTCTCTAAACTAAAATATGGTGGACTTGAAAATACCAAAGAAAACGAACTTGCGGGGAAGTTGCATAGCACGTCCTCTGCGCAATCATTAAGCAATTTTACCTTGCCGCCTACCATCTTGGCCATTTTATGTATTCCAGAAATATGCGCTCCCTCTGGATCAACACCATAGTATAGCCTATCACAGGCTAGAGCGCCAAAAGCCCGACCTCCGTAACCGGCTGAAAAATCGAGAACCGGATCACCTTTTGAACTATACATTTCGTAGATGATCTTCGCGACTGTAGGTCGGAAATTTGAAACTCTTGACCGGTTAAACAGACCACAAAAGGTCCGCACCTCATTTGCGGACCAGCAACGACGATCCGGCCTCAACTTCGCTGCCTTTCTCAAAATAGCGCGCAAACTCTCGTCGTCTTCAAAGCACTGGAGCGGCGAACGTCCTTTAACGCGCGCCTCCCATAACTTCGGTTGGCATCCATTTGCGGTGCGAAGGCCAACTGTCGACGATCGTCTAAAAATGCGTTCGCTCTCATAGGCGGTTATTTCTTTCAACAACGCGAGTTCGCGCACGGCTATTTTCCGATGAACTGGTGGGTAAGGAAACCCTTTTGATCTCCAGTATGAAAATGCCAGGTCAACTAATCTCTCTTGATCGTCTTGGTCTAACATCACAAAATCACGGCCGTAGATATTTGTAATTTCGGGCGATATATCTAACATTTTTCTCATTTTTCCTTATCTTTAAAGAACGGAATTGCCAATGTTGCGGCAGCCGATGCGAGAATAATAACAATCACAAACTGCCAGTTCTGGAGCAATACATCGAATGACAATGTGCCGGAGATTATCTTTTCCATGTTTTTCTCCAAGAAGCCCGACAATCCTAACACAAAAAGCGATATGAACAGTATAAAGAACGGTAGCAGCGACGTCTTAACCCAATTCAACAGTGACCAACGAACGAAAATCGGAATTTCAAATGCATTGGTACTAATAATATTTTTGCCATTCTGCGAATGTAATTCAGTATCGGAAAATTTATACGTAATCTTTCTACCAATGTAGGTTGGCTTTAGGGCGGATATTGTAATTTCTTGGACACCATAGTTACCGATCGCACGCGAGCCAACGGTACCTACATCAAGTTTATTGGTGTCGACCTCGACTTGGATATCAATTTCGCCTAGTGTGGTATTGACTGAATCGAGTGAAGGCACCTTGTGAGCATACGTAAGGCGTGATTTCTCGCCAGCATAAAGATAGAAGCTACGTTCGGCTGATCTGCGACGCCACCATAGCATACTGTTGGAGACTGTTTGAATTCCACGTCGTAGATTGCTATTTTCTGTGTTAGGTTTTGGAAAATGAAGCCAAAGTGCATTCCTGGCTTGAGGTGCAATTGGTAAGATTCTCTCGTCCGATATTATCTTGGAAAATGCACCCCAGTTATTGCTTTCATTTTCGTCGCTACATAATGAAGGTAGATTTTTGTCTTTCGGCTCAAGGAAGGCGAGGTAGTTTGTATTAGTTTCAACGCTCACCCCTTTGTCCGCCAAACTGCCAGCATCTGTGTAGTCAAACGCCCGATCTAGAACAAAGTGGAATTGGTATATTCCCGCTTCATCTTGAAGTCTCTTGAGTTGGGCCGTTCGAATTGGATAGAATTTTTCAAAATATTTTTGATCTTGGAATCTTGTTCCAATCACTATATTCTGACCAATTAGACTTTTAATATTTTTTTGGCGATTAAAAATTCAATCAGTGAGGGTTCTATTAACGATCCGTCGTAACGGAAAGGCCAGATATAATTTATATTTGATGGATACGCTAGAATATGTAGAAAATCGGACCAATATGGACCATCACCAAAGAATGACAAAAAAAGGGTTTTATCTTGTTTCTCATTAGTATTGCTGGTCATCTTCGGTATCCCAGTTTGGCAACATGGTGGTGCATGGCCATATGCTCGACGGTTTGAGGTTTTTGAATTATTTCAAATTCAGATTTGCAATTGCATCATTCTTGTCCTGGCAGAGATCGGTCCTTCCAGATTTGCTCGATAGTAATCCCCTCTTGCTCAAGTTGGCAATTAATACACCCTTGCCTTCGGGGGGAATGACTGCACCTCGTTGGTCATCGGCTGCATGTGCACGGGCCGGTAGCCGAGGGTGACGGTGCCGTCGTCGGCGCACCAGGCGACGGTGTGCTTCATCCATTCCTCGTCGTTGCGGTCGGCGAAGTCCTCGCGCGCGTGGGCGCCGCGGCTCTCCTCGCGGTTGGCCGCACTCTCGATCGAGACCTTGGCCTGGACCATCAGATTGTCGAGCTCCAGGGTCTCCATCAGGTCGGAATTCCACACCATGGAGCGGTCGGAGACCTGAAGGTCGGCGAGCTTGCCATAGGCCTCGCCCACCTTCTCCACGCCCTCGGCCAGCACCTCGCCGGTGCGGAACACCGCGCAGTTCTCCTGCATCGCCTTCTGCATCTCCAGCCGCAGGTGCGCGGTGCGGGTGCCGCCGTCGGCGTGGCGGAACCGGTCGAGCCGGTCCAGCGCCTTCTCACCGGCATCGGGCGGCAGGCTCGGCACCCGTTCGGCCGGGTCGATCTTCTCCGCCGCGCGGATGGCCGCGGCGCGGCCGAACACCACCAGGTCCAGCAGCGAGTTGGAGCCGAGCCGGTTGGCGCCGTGCACCGACACGCACGCCGCCTCGCCGATCGCCATCAGGCCGGGCACCACCGCGTCCGGGTCGTTCTCGGTCGGCTGCAGCACCTCGCCATGCACGTTGGTGGGGATGCCGCCCATGTTGTAATGGCAGGTCGGCAGCACCGGGATCGGGTCGGTGGTCACGTCGACGCCGGCGAAGATGCGCGCGGTCTCGGCGATGCCGGGCAGGCGCTCGTGGATCACCGCCGGATCCAGATGCTCGATATGCAGGTGGATGTGGTCGTTGTTGGGGCCGACGCCGCGGCCCTCGCGGATCTCGATGGTCATCGAGCGCGAGACCACGTCGCGGCTGGCCAGGTCCTTGGCCGAGGGGGCGTAGCGCTCCATGAAGCGTTCGCCGTCGGAGTTGGTGAGGTAGCCGCCCTCGCCGCGCACGCCCTCGGTGATCAGGCAGCCGGCGCCATAGATGCCCGTCGGGTGGAACTGGATGAACTCCATGTCCTGGCACGGCAGGCCGGCGCGCAGCGCCATGCCGCCGCCGTCGCCGGTGCAGGTGTGGGCGGAGGTGCAGGAGAAATAGACCCGGCCATAGCCGCCGGTCGCCAGCACCACGGTCTTGGCGGTGAAGCGGTGGATCGAGCCGTCGTCGAGGTTCCAGGCCATCACGCCGCGGCACTGGCCCTCTTCATCCATGATCAGGTCGAGGGCGAAATACTCGATGTAGAACTCCGCCTCGCAGCGCAGCGCCTGCTGGTAGAGGGTGTGCAGGATGGCGTGGCCGGTGCGGTCGGCCGCCGCACAGGTGCGGTGGGCGGCGGGGCCGTCGCCGAACTCGGTGGTCATGCCGCCGAACGGGCGCTGGTAGATCTTGCCCGCCTCGGTCCGGCTGAACGGCACGCCATAGTGCTCCAGCTCGACCACGGCGGGGATCGCCTCGCGGCACATGTATTCGATGGCGTCCTGGTCGCCCAGCCAGTCGGAGCCCTTGACGGTGTCGTACATGTGCCAGCGCCAGTTGTCGGCGCCCATGTTGCCCAGCGCGGCGGAGATGCCGCCCTGCGCCGCCACCGTGTGGCTGCGGGTGGGGAACACCTTGGTGATGCAGGCGGTTTTCAGCCCCTTCTCGGCCATGCCGAACGTGGCGCGCAAACCGGCGCCGCCGGCGCCGACGACCACCACGTCATAGCTGTGATCCGTGATCGGATAGGCCGTACCCATGGGTCACTCCATTTCACATTGGGCGCGATGAGATAACTCATCGCAGCTCAATAACGGTGACAGTTTACTAAATACCCTTCTGCGCCAATCGAACCGCAAGGCCTGCACGCGTATTTAGTAAACTGTCACCGTTATTGGTTTACTCAAACGCGATTCGCAGCACCGCAAAGATCGCGATCGCCGCCAGCACGATCGACGCGAACTTGTTCAGCACCAACAGCGTGATCTTCTTCCATTCGGAATGAACATAGTCCTCGATGACCACCTGCAAACCGAGCTGCGCGTGCCACATCGTCGCGACGATCAGCAGCACCGAGGCGATGGCCGAGAACGGGTTGGCCAGCCACTCCTGCACGTCGCCACGTTCAGCGCCGGCGTGGGCGATCAGCGAGATCACGTACCAGATCACCAGCGGCACCAGGGCGATGGCGGTCAACCGCTGCAGCCACCAGTGCTCGACGCCCTCTTTCGCGGACCCCAGCCCACGGACCCGGCCGATGGGCGTGCGCATGCTGTTAGAAGTCTTCATCGCCGCCCTCCCTCAATCCGCCATCACGATGAACGCGGCGATCCAGGTCGCCACGGTCAGCCCGGCTGCGGCCAGCACCACCAGCCAGCCCGAGGCGTCCGCGGTCTTCAGCTCGTAACCGCGCCCAACGTCCCAGAACAGGTGCCGAATGCCGTTGCCCAGGTGCAGGAACAGCGCGAACGTCCATCCGATCAGGATGATGTAGCCGAGCCAGGAGCCGAGGAACCAGGCGGCGGCGTCGAACAGATCGCCGTCCAGCCCGGCGCCCGCCAGCCACCACACCCACACGAACGTGCCGCCGTACAGCGCGATGCCGGTCAGCCGGTGCAGGATCGACAGGATGGCCGTGAACGGCAGCCGGTAGACCTGGAGGTGCGGGGAAAGCGGGCGTTCGGTCGCGGACATGGGGGGACTCGCCATTGAAGTGGGCGCCGGAAAATAGTCGCCGGGTGGCACCGGTTCGGACGCCTCCCAGCACGTTCAAGGTCTATGCGCCTGCGCCGTCCCCGTCAACAATACCGGGCGTCAACAAAACCGCGTGTGACCTAGCGCCTCGGCGCCACGCGACCGATCAGCCGGCACCCGCCGGCCAGCCCTGGACGATGGCATCGGCCTCCAGTTCGACCAGCCATTCCGGATTGACGAAGCGGTCGACCGCCATGATCGTGTCCACCGGCCGCACGTCGCGGAAATACGCCTTCCGCACGTCGATGGCCGCCTTCCAGTCGTCAATGTTGGTCAGGATCACCCTGGTGCGCACGACGTCGTGCAGGCCAGAGCCTGCCTGCTCCAACGCCGCCTTGATGATCTCGATGCACTGCCGGGTCTGCGCCGCCACCTCGCCGACGCCGACGGTCTTGCCATCGGGCCCGACCGGCGCCGTCCCGCCGATGCTGATGAACGGGCCCACCCGCACGGCGCGGCTGAAACCGACCACCGCCTCCATCGGGTTGCCGTTCGAGATCAATTCCCGGTCGAAGACCATGCCCCTCGCTCCATGTCGTCGCTACGCCGCCAGCCCTATACCAGCACCGACATCATCACGCTGGCCAGGCTGAGCACAAGGAAGAAGCCGGCCATATCGGTGATGGTGGTCAGCAGCGGGCCGCTGGCCACCGCCGGGTCCTGCTTGAAGCGCTTCAGCAACAGCGGCACCACGCCGCCGATCGACACCGCGATCAGGGTGTTGAGCGCCAGCGCCACGCCGATGACGACGCCCAGATAGACGTTGCCCTTCCACACCCAGGCGACGATGCCGATCAGGATGCCGAGCGCGATGCCGTTGATCAGCCCGACCGAGGCTTCCTTCATCCAGACGCGGAAGGCGTCGACCGGCCTGACCAGGCCCAGCGCCAGCTCGCGCATGGTTACCGCCACCGCCTGGTTGCCGGAGCATCCGCTCATGTCGGACACCATCGGCAGGAACACGGCAATCGCGATCACGGCCGCGAGCGTCTCCTCGTAGGCGGAGATCACGCTGGCGGCGATGATGTTGAGCACGATGTTGGCCGACAGCCACGCCAGCCGGCGGCGGGCGCGCAGTTGCAGCGGCATCGAGCGCAGCTCGTCGCCGACCACGCCCTGGCGGCGCATGCTTTCGGTCTCCGCGCGCTCCAGGATCGCGAAGTCGACCGCCGCGCGCGACACCACGCCCACCAGCGTGCCGTCGGCCTCCACCACCGGCAGGCCCAGGAACGGGTTCTCGTCGAAGATGTCCTGCAGCGCGTCCAGCCCCATGTCCACCGGCACGGTGATCGGGGTCGACATGATCTCCGGCAGCTTGGCGCTGCGCTTGGAGGTCAGCAGGCCGCGCAGCGACACCACGCCGATCGGGCGCCCCTCGGCATCCACGATGTAAGGGTGCTGGCCGCGATAGCGCTCGAAGTCGTCGTCGTCGGTGGAAAGCCCGCGCAGCACCTTGCCGACGGTGTCGGTCTCCAGGAAGGTGAACGCCTCCGCCACCATCAGGCCGCCGGCGGTGTCGTCGTCGTACTCGGCCAGCCGGCGCACATCCTCGGCGTCCTCGGCATCCAGCTCGGACAGGATCGCCTCGGCATCGGCCGCCTTCAACTCGCCGATGACGTCGGCCTGCACGTCACTGTCCAGCTCGTCGATGATCGCGGCGGCCTGGGACGCTTCCATGCGCCTGACCAGATCGACGGCAAGCTCCGTCGGCGCCTCCTCGATCAGTGCGGCGGCAAGCTCCAGCGACACCAGCGACAGCACCGCGTCGCGCTCATCCGGCGACAACAGCAGCAGTTCGCGCAGCGCATCGCTCAGCGGCAGCGGGTCCAGCAATGCGGACAGCGCATCGCCGTCTTCGCCCTCCAACAGGCGCCGGATCGTCTCGGTTGTGCTTTCGGGCGCGCTCTCGGGCGTGGGGTCGGCATCGCCTTCAACGCGGTCCTGCTCGGGGGTGGGATCCTTGTCGGTCATGCGAGCTCCTGACTGCCGGCGCCACGCGCCGGATCGAAATTGTCATATATATTTTTTTACCTATGGACAAATTATTTTTGCCTGAGTATGAACTCATCATGACGACGACGCAGCACACGCCCTGGGTCGAGACGACGGCCGCGAAACTGGTGGCGCTCTACGACAAGGCGTTCGGCGGCAAGACGGGCGGGCGGTTCCGCATTCCGATGAAGCTGGTGCGCCAGTTGGCAGGGCGCCGCCGGTTGTACGAAGATGACGTGCGCGATTTGCAGCGCGCGGTGTTCGAGGCAGGCTACGTGTTGATCGACATGGAGACGTTTTTCGTCGTGATGTCGGCGAATGCCTTTACCAACTACCGGCGCGCCAACGAGGACTGCCTGACGTGAACGCCATTCGTCCGAAACGCCCGCCGGAAGTGATTGGCTGGCGGGAACTGATCAGCCTGCCCGATTTCGCGGTTCCGTCGATGAAGGTGAAGATCGACACCGGCGCGCGCACCTCGGCGCTGCACGGCGAGGAGCAGGAGGAGTTCGAGCGCGATGGCCAGCTCTGGGTACGTTTCGTGCTGCCCATCTCCAACCATCGCCACGGGCCGATCTGCGAGGCCCCGCTGATCGGGCAGCGCGATATCAAGAATACCAGCGGCGTCCCCGAGCGCCGCCACGTGATTTCGACGCTGGTCCTGCTGGGCCGGCACAAATGGCATATCGAATGCTCGCTGGCCGACAGGGCGCAGATGGGCTTCGATATGATCCTGGGCCGCACCGCCATCCGGCGGCGGCGCATCCTGGTCGATCCGGCACACTCGTTTCTGGCCGGTCCACCCAAAGCGCGGCTGAAAGACCGGGTCGCGCCAGGAGAACACGCATGAAAATCGCAATGTTGGCCCGCAACCCCAACCTCTACTCGCACACGCGATTGAAGGAGGCTGCGGAGGAGCGGGGGCACGAGCTCGACATCATCAACACGCTGCGCTGCTACATGAACATCGCGGCGCGCCGGCCGGAGATCTACTACAACGGCGAGAAGCTGCCGTCGTACGACGCGGTGATCCCGCGCATCGGCGCCTCCGTCACCTTCTACGGGCTGGCCGTGCTGCGCCAGTTCGAGATGATGGGCGTCTACCCGCTGAACGAATCGGTCGGCATCGGCCGCTCGCGCGACAAGCTGCGCTCGATGCAGCTCCTGGCGCGTGACGGCATCGGCCTGCCGGTGACCACCTTCGCCCACGATCCGAAGCAGACAGAGGAAGTGGTAAAGCTGGCCGGCGGCGCGCCCATGGTGGTGAAGCTGCTGGAAGGCACCCAGGGCATCGGCGTGGTGCTGGCGGATACCGACCGCTCGGCGAAGTCTGTGATCGAAGCATTCCGCGGCGCCGGCGTGAACATCCTGGTGCAGGAGTTCATCAAGGAGGCCGGCGGCACCGACATTCGCGCGCTGGTCGTCGGCGGCAAGGTGGTCGCGGCGATGAAGCGCAGCGGCGCGGAAGGCGAGTTCCGTTCCAACCTGCACCGCGGCGGCAGCGCCCAGGCCATTCGCATCTCGCCGGAGGAACGCGCGACCGCGTTGCGCGCCGCCAAGGCGATGGGCCTCAACGTCTGCGGCGTCGACATGCTGCGGTCCAACCACGGCCCCGTGGTGATGGAAGTGAACTCCTCGCCGGGCCTGGAGGGCGTGGAGAAAGCCACCGGCAAGGACGTGGCCGGCCAGATCATCGACTTCCTGGCGACCCACGCCAAGCCAGGCAAGACCAAGACCAAGGGCCGCGGGTAGGTGCACCGCCCTATTTTAGCGAGGTCACGGATTTCAACAACACAATCACCCGATCGTCATCCTCGGGCTCGTCCCGAGGATCCATTTATGTCCAATATATCAGTGTGTTGCGAGCGCCCCCCGAAAGCCTGGTGGCGGGCTGTTGACTGCCAGCGCACTGCGAGGATCATGTACGTATGGCAGGTTCCAGCCAAGAATAGGCCCTCGCAACAAGTGCGAGGGCGACGAGGTGAGTATTGCTGACATCTAGCTCCGAACGCGTGCCGCACACATGTCGGATGTCAAAGGCACGGAGGCATCCGTAGTGGCACGTCGCGCCGCATTCGAGATCGGCACCGCACGGATCGCGCCGGGGTCGCGCCAGACCGTGGAGCTGCCGGTCAGCGTGCTGTCGAACCACGCGCCGGTCACCATGCCGGTGCACGTGGTGAACGGCAGGCGGGCCGGCCCGACCCTGTTCGTCAGCGCCGCCATCCACGGCGACGAGATCATCGGGGTGGAGATCGCGCGGCGCCTGTTGCGCTCTCCCCTGCTCGACGCGCTGCGCGGCACGCTGCTGGTGGTGCCAATCGTCAACACCTTCGGTTTCCTGAACCACTCGCGCTACCTGCCTGACCGGCGCGACCTCAACCGCTCGTTCCCCGGCACCGAGAGCGGCTCGCTGGCCGGGCGGCTGGCCAGCCTGTTCATGCGCGAGATCGTGCGCCGGTCCGACTTCGGCATCGACCTGCACTCCGCCGCCATCCACCGCATGAACCTGCCGCAGATCCGGGTGTCGTCAACGCAGAAGGAGACGCTGCACCTGGCGGCCACTTTCGGCGCGCCGATCGTGATCCGGGCCAAGCTGCGCGAAGGCTCGCTGCGCATGGCGGCGAAGTCGGCCGGCGTCGACGTGCTGCTGTTCGAGGCTGGCGAGGCGCTGCGGTTCGACGAGCTGTCGGGCCGCGCTGGCGTCTCCGGCATCCTGCGGGTGATGCACGCCATGGACATGCTGCCGCGCAAGGGCATCACCAAGGCCAAGGCGCGCCCGATCCAGGTCCACGCCAGCACTTGGCTGCGCGCGCCGCTGGGCGGCCTGCTCCGCGCCTTCAAGGCCGTGGGCGAGCATGTGGACGAGGACGACGTGCTGGGCGTGATCTCGGACCCGTTCGGCGACAACGAGGTCGAGGTGAAGAGCCCGGTGCCCGGCATCGTGATCGGCCGCACCAACATGCCGGTGGTCAACGAGGGCGATGCCCTGTTCCACATGGCCGAGACCGTGCGCGCCGACCCCGAGGCCGCCATAGAGAGCCTGACCACCCAGCTCGAAGCCGACCCGATGTTCGACGAGGACGAGATTATTTAGGGGCGCCGCCGCGTTTGGCGCGGTTCACAACAACTGGGTTATGGATGTTCTGAGGCGAGGCTGCCGTCGGCCGGACCGGCACCGACATCCACAATACACTTGGCCACATCGCGCTCATCTGACGTCAGTAATGTGTTTTCCGGCAAGAAACCTATGCCAACGTGAATTTCACTTATCGAAACGAGCGCAATCGCATATAGTATCTTAGGTTTCTATTATCTGGAAAAAGGATGCTGCGTGGAACACCTTTTCTCTGCTGCTAACCTGCCGAACTTGGTGCGAGAATTCATAACTATCCTTGTGGTTGTCGATCCGATTGGCAGCCTGCCAGTTTTATATTTTGCAACGGCCGGCGTACCCAAACACCTGCACCGCGCCTTTGTAATTCGTGCCGTACTGATAGCAACAATTGTTCTCCTGGTCTTCCTGGTCGGAGGGCAGTTGATTTTGGAAGCACTTGGACTGAGATTTGGCTCGTTTCAAATAGCCGGCGGCATCGTACTTTTCATCTTTGCGATGACCATGATATTTGGTGAATCCAAGTCCGAGCAAGAAATTCACGAGGCCGAGCGCAATCACTTGGCCGGCGTGGTATTCCCACTGGCGATGCCGTCCATCGCATCGCCGGGCGCTATGCTGGCGATTGTCGTGCTTACCGACAACAAGGAGAACACCGTGTCGGAGCAGGCTGTGACGGCGGGCCTGCTGCTTGTGGTCATGGCTATAACCTTGCTCTTGCTCCTGGCCGCCTCGAAACTGAAACCGGTTCTGGGCTCGACCGGGGC
This sequence comes from Alphaproteobacteria bacterium, assembly GCA_965227515.1. Classification (GTDB taxonomy): domain Bacteria; phylum Pseudomonadota; class Alphaproteobacteria; order CALKHQ01; family CALKHQ01; genus CBDDFZ01. Next base: position 936,245 of record CBDDFZ010000002.1, on the reverse strand, counting down.
AAACGTGATCAGCCGTGTCATGGGCATTCTTCTCGCGACCATTGCTGTCGACGCCGTGCTCGGTGGCCTTGAGGCAGTTGGGACACTGGAACTGACACCCACAGACGCGCTCTGACCGGCAGTTTTCCAGACTTCTGGGCTACGAATTAGCCGGGATCGGATGGATCGCCCGCAGTGCAAACCAGGGCGTTGCCCACTTGCCAGCAAGCGTAGATGGGCTAACGGCCCTTGTTTGGTGGCGTGCATGAGTGGTCGTCCCTCAAGATGTCGGTGTCATACACGGAGTCGGGTTTGCCGCTCCAAGACATCGAGGAGAGACGACCATGAACTACTATGCCGGGATTGACGTTTCTTTGGAATGGTCATCGGTGTGCGTTGTTGACGGCGCGGGCGGGATTGTCTGCGAGGCTCGTATTGCGAGCACGCCGGCGGGTTTGTTGTTGTGGTTTGGGTCTTTGGGGATTTCGGTTGAGCGGATTGGTCTTGAGGCGGGGCCGTTGTCGCAATGGCTTGTGCGGGGATGTAGCGAGGGCGGTCTTTCGGTTGAGTTGCTGGAGACGCGTCATGTTGCGCGGGCCCTTTCGACGATGCCGGTGAAGTCGGACCGCTCGGACGCACGCGGGATTGCTCAGCTGATGCGTGTGGGCTGGTTTCGTCCGGTTCACTGCAAGTCTTTGGCGGCCCAGGAGATGCGGGCCCTTTTGAAGGGTCGCGACCAGCTCCGCGCGAAGCTGCACGATCTTGAGATGCACCTTCGTGGTCAGCTGCGGAACTTCGGGCTGAAGGTAGGGCACACCACCAGGCGCAGCTTTTCGACACGTATTTCGGAGCTTGTGGCGGGGCATCCGGTACTGGAGGCGGTGGCGGGGGCGCTGCTGTCGGCACGCGATGGCCTGTTGCTATCGTTCACGGCGCTGGACCGGCAGGTCCGGGCGGCGGCGCAGGCCGACGATCGCGCTCGCCTGCTGATGACGGTGCCGGGCGTGGGGAGCATTGTCGGACTGACCTACTTGTCGGGAGTGGACGACCCCGGGCGGTTTGCCTCGTCGCGCCTGGTGGGTGCGCACTTCGGCCTGACGCCGACCAAGCGCCAGTCGGGCGAGAGCGAGGTGATGGGGCGGATATCGAAGGTAGGGGACGCCGATGTGCGCTCGGCCCTCTATGAGGCGGCACACGTGGTTCTGACCCGGCCGATCGAGGGCGGCTGGCTGAAGAGCTGGGCGATGAAGCTGGCCAGGCGTGCGGGCATGAGGAAGGCGAAGGTCGCGCTGGCGCGCCGGCTCGCCGTGATCATGCACCGGATGTGGGTTGACGGCACACCGTTCAACCATGCCGGACCGGTGCGCCCGGCGATGGCGACAGCATGATGGCCGCGGCATAAGGAGAACCGACACACGAGCTTCGACGGGCACCGACACCGGCCCGTCGAGCGCCGTCCCGCGCCGGGACGATGGATCAGGTCAGGCCGCCATCCGGGATGTCGCCTCGCATGAGAGCACGCTTCCGTAGATTGGACCGACCGATCCTCGCATATCCATCTTGGCGGCGGCCCTGCGCCGACCCCGTACAGAAGCATGACCCAGGCGCCGGGACGACGAAAAAGGGATTGACCAACAATGGCCCGTTACAGAAGCCCGGATGGAGCGTAGCGCAATCCGGGCACATTTCTGGCCGTCACGCAGTGTCCCTATTCCACTGCGTTTCATCCGGGCGCCCTGACGGAGCTAGTCGGTTGCGCTCAAGCGCCTGAGGACACAGCTTTCAAGGTCCAGGCGTTCCAGCCGCTCGGAATCGAACAGGTCGGCGACCGCAGCCTCCAGAACCAAACCAGCGCGGGGCGTGCGGACCCAATCCTCTTGCGCGAATATGGTTTCCAACGGCGAACTCACGACAAGGGGAATATTCGTCCCGCCCAGCAGCAGCGCATACAGGTTTCGCCGGCAATTGAACGCAGCCGTCGCCCGACAACCGGCGGCGCACCAGTTCCGCAGAAGTGCCGCGTGCGGTGAATCCGTCAGCCAACGGTCAATCACCGTCTTTGCTTCCGCAGGCATTTCTTCGTCCGGGTCGACACTTGCCCACCCGTACATGACATCGCCAAGCGTGTCGTTTTCCGCCTCTTTCAGGGCGCTGAGCGCCTCGTCTTCGCGATCTGCCAAGAACACGAACAGATAGCCCTCGAGCACGCCCGCGCGGTACACTTGGAGTTCTTCATCCCAGGTCTCACCGTCGCTGACTGTCTCGCTGTACGTTCTGGCCGCCCAGACATAGGGCGACAGGCCACTCAGATAGCCTGCATCCTCCAGGAACCGGAGGATGTCCCACTCTTTCGCGTTGAAGAGCATGGGAAAGTAATGTGCGGCCGCACGCGGCTCATGCCTTGCAGCAATTTCGTCTAGTCTTCCGAAATGGACCATGTCGCCGCGGCGCTCGTCCAAGAGGGCCGCCAAACGGTTGCCCGCATCGGCGGCGACGCGGAGCCAACCGCGCTCGGGCCCACCGGATCGAAGATGGAAGATGTGGACGTATTCGTCGTCGGAGAGGGACGCCACCCAGGCTGTGTCGTCCATGCCCCGCAGCTCGATCATGCCCAGCAGCATCTGCGCCGCCTGGTTGCCATCATGGGCCGCCTGCGCCAGCTCAGGCAGCGCGCCAGCGTCATCGCCGCGCAACCAGTTCACCGCGGCATCCCGGAATGCGGGATCGTCGATTCCGTCAATCACCCAATATGGTTGGTCCGCGGCATCCGCCCCTCTTGCCGCAGCGAACGCAATTCCGATCAATATCGACAGGAGCGAGAGACACTTGCCCATGGATCGCCTCCATTGACGACGGAACAAACATCAAGCGTAGCAAAGTCATGGCGCAACACAACCCGCCGGCACGGTTTGACAGCGCCCCGGATTTTCCGTTGTTCGCGCCGTCATGGGCCGCCAGCGGTGTAGCGTTGCGGGCCGCGCATTTGCGGCCAAATTGGCAGGAGAGGGCCGCTGCGGACTCCTGCAACGCCGCGGGGCCAGCAATCGCAGCGATCAGTTGCCGGAGGGCTGCGGTTCCTCACCCAGCACCGCGTCGCCGCGCGGGCTGACCAGAACCCTGGAGAGCGTGCCGACGATGATCGCCGTCATCGCGATGCCGAACGCGATCACCGGCCCGATCTCGGTCGCGCCGTCCATGTACACGGTCATGGCCGAAAGCCGGCACGGCAGCCCGACGAAGAACGCCGCGATATAGCCGTACTGCGCCCATCGCCGGTTCAGGAACGCCAGCACCGCCAGCGGCAATTCCAGCGCCGGCATCGTGCACAACAGCACGAAATCCCACGCCCTGGGCGCGGCCATGGCGTTCAGATCATGGATGGCGAGGAACAAGCCGATGCCGAACCATGCAATGGCGGCGACGGCAAAGATCGGCAACGGGCGGAACATGGTCTGACGTCCTGTCTGGTGCATGTGGCGCGACACACCTCATGTCGCGGAACACGCAGGACAGGTTCAATCGACGGCACCGCCGCCTGTTTTCACCTGGCCTGTAGACCCCGGGATCCATTCCGTCCGTCACGCGCCGCCCGCGCCCCTGGATCCCCGGCACGCGGTTCCGAACACCGTTCAGAACCGCGTTCCGGCATTACAGGACTGTAATTTGTCGATTCTATGGCCGGCAAATCGGGGGAGTGCTATGCGCCGCAGCGCAGATAGACGTCGAAGCTGCCCTCGGCCGCGTAGGCCAGGATGTCGGCACTGACCGGCCGGTACATGCCGCCCTCCCATTCCAGCGATTCCGGGCGCGGGTTCAGCGGGCCGGCGCCGCCCTCGTCGCTCTCGCTCATGGTCATGACGAACACGATGTCGGTGCCGCGCTGCACGAGCAGGCCGTCGAACGTGACGTCGTCGCCGGAGATGCCGTCGCAGGCCGCAGGCGGCGCCACGCCGAGCCGGGCCAGCGCCGGCTCGATCTGGTCGCGTTCCAGCACGCTGGTCACATAGGTCCACTGGCCGTCGATCGGGTAACCGAACGCCTCGGCGATGGCCGGGCCGGCACGGTCGTTCAGCCCATCCAGCAGCGCCTGGTCGATATTGTTGGGATCGCCGTTCAGATCGGCGGCATCGAGGTAGTTCTGAAGCGCACCGCGTGTCTGCGGCCCGATCCGGCCGTCGATGGGTCCCGGGTCCTCGTTCATAATGGTCAGCGCACTCTGCACCAACTGGGTCTGCTGCGTCTCGGTCAATGGCAGGGTCACGTCCGCCATGGCGCTGGTGGCCAGGGCCGAGATTGCCGATGCGGCGGCCAGGATGCAGGACATGCGCTGCCCAATTTGCATGGTATTGTCTCCTTCAGATCGACGCGTTCGGGGGTTCGATGCGCCAGCATACCGCACCTGCCCCACACGCCATTTGATTGCAACATTCCGGCGCGGCGGCTTGAATGCCGCCGCTTTCGCACCAACGGCTACAACCACAATCGGGCGGCATGATGGACGGCGCCAACACACACGGCACCCGTAACGCGATACTTTCGATCCAGAGCCACGTGGCCTATGGCCATGTCGGCAACGCGGCCGCCGTGTTTCCGCTGCAGCGGCTGGGGTTCGAGGTGTGGCCGATCCACACGGTGATGTTCTCCAACCACACCGGCTACCCGGACTTTGCCGGCCCCGTCTTCGCCCCCGACGACCTGCGCGCGGTGCTGGGCGGCATCGCCGCACGCGGCGTGCTGGGCGATTGCGCGGCGGTGCTGAGCGGCTATATGGGCGCACCGGCGCTGGGCGAGGTGATCCTGGACGCGGTGGCGCGGGTACGCCAGGAAAACCCGCAGGCGGTCTACTGCTGCGACCCGGTGATGGGCGATGTCGACCGTGGCCTGTTCGTGCGCCCCGGCATTCCGGAATTCATGCACGAACGCGCGATCCCGGCCGCCGACATCATCACGCCGAACCAGTTCGAGCTGGAGCACCTGACCGGCGTTCCGGTGACCACCATGGCCGGCGCCCTGGAAGGCGCGCGGCGGATGGTGGCGCTGGGGCCGAAGCTGGTGCTGGTGACCAGCCTGATCCGCGAGGAGACGCCCGACGACCGGATCGAGATGCTGCTGGTGGCCGCCGACGCCGCCTGGGTGGTGTCGACGCCGCGCCTGGAGTTGCCGATCGCGCCCAACGGCTCCGGCGACGCCACCGCCGCCCTGTTCCTGGCCCACTACCTGCGCGACGACGACCCGGCCGGCGCGCTGGAAGGGGCCGCCGCAGCAATCTTCGCGATCTTCGAGGCGACCGCCGCCGCCCAGACCCGTGAGCTGCAGATCGTCGCCGCCCAGGACGCGATTGCCGCCGCCGGCCCCGGCAGCCGCTTCCATGCCGAGAAGGTAGACTGAGCGCGATGGCTGATCCCAATACCATCATGGTGCCGGTGGGCGCCGGTGAACTGATCGACAAGATCACCATCCTGGAGATCAAGGCCAAGCACGTGCGCGACGAGGCGGCTGCCGCCAACATCGCCCACGAATTGAATGAGCTCAGCGCGCTTGCAGCGCCCCTGATGGCGGCCCACGCCGACATGGCTGGCCTGAAGGACCAATTACAGGCGGTCAACGCAGCGCTTTGGAAGATCGAGGATGACATCCGCGACCACGAACGCCGGCACGACTTCGGCGACAGCTTCGTGGCGCTCGCCCGCAGCGTCTATGTTCGCAACGACGAGCGCGCACGGCTGAAGCGCGCGGTCAACGACCTCACCGGCTCGGCAATCGTCGAGGAAAAGCTCTACGCGGAGTATTGAGGGGCGTTGGCAGGTCCAAACTACATTGTCGTCCTCGGCCTTGTGCCGAGGACCCATTCATGGGCCGGGACTCGAACTGGGGCCGACTATCCGCCCGGCGTCAGTGCAGATCACCTCGAAGCCATTGTTATTCTGGACAAAAATGGATCCTCGCCACAAGGGCGAGGATGAAGCGGGTCTGAATTTGAGAGGGCGCGCGCCTGGCGGCTGGCGCGAGTGCCCGCCCCGTCAATTCCTGATCGTGACCGTGCCGAAGTAGTCAAGGCCGATGTCCTGCTCGAAGAAGCCGACCCATTCGCCGTCTGTGCTCACGCAGTCATTGCCATCCGTGCGCCCCATGAAAAACGCTTCGCTCCGGACGCAGAAGTAGGTGTCGCCGGACCAGACCAGGCCGGTACTGGCCTGCGTGGCGTAGAAGTAGACATAGCGGCTGGCGCCCATGTTCAACGGCGACAGCGTCGAGCAGCTGCCGCCGTCGATCTGGAACCAGCCGACCGACGCCCAACGACCGTCGTCGTTCGGCAGGCCGCCAACAGCGACGTCAATGCGCGCGCCGGTCTGGTTGCAGACCTCGATGGTCACGGCCTCTGCCCGCGCCTGGCCGGCCGGCAGCACAAACGCAATCGCCAGAGCGATACCTGCCAGCGCAAGCGCGCCGGCTCTCGCCAAACGTGAGAACCCCATTAGCACATGACCGCCAAATCGTTTCCGCCATGCATGTGGCGCATACTGATGTATGCATTCACGCTCTACAGTAGCCAGCCAATTTGGCAAGGGCGCGGCGCGATTGGCTGCTAATCCCCGCGGCCGAGAAACCGCCGGCCCGCCTCGGTCGCGCGCACCATCGGCCGACCGTTCGAATCCGGGCCATGCACCACCAGGCCTGCGTCCACCGCGTCTTCCCAGATCGTGAGACGGGGGCAGGACGTGCGCCACGCCTCCATCACCTCGGCATAGGGCCGGGGTGCTGCGGCGACCCACGCGACGAGATCGCGGACCAGGGCGGGGTGGTCGAAGCTCATCCCCGCGCCGCCACCTTCTTTTCCAGCTCGGCCTTGGCGCGGGCGAACACCTCGTCCCAGTCGCCGGGCGCGGTTTGCCGGAACATGCGCATGGAGGGGTACCAGGGCGTGCGCTCGCCCTCGACCGGATAGATCCAGTAGGGGTGGTAGGGCAGCAGGTTCCACACCTCCGCGCCCAGGCTGCCGGCCAGGTGGGCGACCGAGCTGTCGGTCATGATGATCAGGTCCAGGGCGTCGATCACCGCCGCGGTCTCGGCGAAGTCGTCGACCATGGGGCCGATGGGCAGGATCACGCTGTCCGCCCCGGCCGCCGCCAGATCGCCCTCGCACGGCCCCTTCTGCAACGAATAGACCTGCACGCCCGGCACGCAGGCAAACGGCAGGAAGCGATCGACGGTGACCGCGCGCTTGGCGTTGCCCTTGAAGGTGACGCTGCCGGACCAGACGATGCCAATCTTGAACCGGTCCTTGGCGGGCGCGAGCCACGGCGCCACCCGGTCCCGCGCCGCCTGGGGCACGCTCAGCGGCACCGGCGGCGGCAGGTCGGTCAGGTCGGCGCCGACCAGCCCGGGCACGCTCATCAGCGAGACATGGAGGTCGAAGTCGCGGAACCCCGCATCGGGCGCCACAAGCCGGTCGATCCCGGCGACCCCTTCGAACAGGCGGGTCAGCGGTGTCTTGCACTCCAGCACGACCCGTCCGTTGGCGCCGCCCAGGGCCTTCACCTGCGGCAGGAAGCGGGCGGCCATGATGGTATCGCCGAAGCCCTGCTCGGGGTGGATCAGCAGCGTCTTGCCCTCGAACGCGCCGCCGTCCCAGACCGGCTGGTCGTACTGGCGCGGCTTCACCTCGCCGTTCGCCACCCGGCACTCATAGGCCTGCCAGGCATCGGCCGAGCGGTTCAGGTGCAACAGCACCATCGCCCGGTCCCAGCCGACCTTGGCCTGGTTGACCGGGTCGTCCCGGGTGGCGGCCAGCACAGCGTCGAACGCTGCCAGCGCGTCCTCGTAACGGGCCGCCTCCCGGAGCGCGATGCCGTAGTTGTGGCGCAGGCGCGCATCGTCAGGCTTCAGCGCAAGGCCGGCCTCGTGGCTGGCGATCGCCTCGTCCAGCCGGTCCATGTCCTTCAGCACGTTGCCCAGATTGCCGAGCAGCCCGGCATCGTCCGGCGTCAGCTCCAGCCCGCGCCGATAGCACGCCTCGGCGGCGGGCCAGTGCCCGGCCTCGCGCAGCGCCACGCCGTAGTTGCTCCAGATGCCGGCATCGTCCGGCCGCGCCAGCAGATACTTGCGGTAGGCGGCCATCGCCTCGGCCGCCTTGCCCTTCTGATGCAAGTCAATGGCACCGGCGCGCAGAGCGGCCACGCTGTCGTACCGCCTGGCCCCGGCGGGTGCGGGTCCGCCATGCTTGGCACGCTGGGCGCCCTTGGCTTGCGCCTGCGCGCGGCGCACATGGGGCGGTGGACCGCCGCGTCCCCGCCCCTTCGCCATTTGCCGGCTGCCGGCCTGAGCCTGCCGCTCAGGCGGCTTTCTGCAGGTGGTCCCGGGTCAGCCGCTCGGCGATTTGCACCGCGTTGAGCGCCGCACCCTTGCGCAGATTGTCGGAGACGACCCACATCGACAGCCCGTTCTCAACCGTCGGGTCCACCCGCATGCGACTGACGTAGACCAAATCCTCGCCGGCGCATTCCACCGGCGTGACGTAGCCTTCGTCGGCCCGGTAATCGATGACCGAGGTGCCCTTGAAGTTGGCAATGGCGCCGCGCGCCTGGTCCAGGTCCAGCGGGCCGTCGAACTCCACGTTCACCGCCTCGGCATGGCCCACGAACACTGGCACCCGCACGCAGGTGGCGTGCACCTTGATGTCCGGGTCCAGGATCTTGCGGGTCTCCACACCCATCTTCCATTCCTCCTTGGTCGACCCGTCGTCCATGAACACGTCGATGTGGGGAATGACGTTGAAGGCGATCTGCTTGGTGAACTTCTCCGGCTGGGCCGGCTCGTTCACGTAGATGCCGCGCGTCTGGTTGAACAGCTCATCCATCGCTTCCTTGCCGCCGCCGGAGACCGACTGATAGGTCGCCACCACCACGCGGTTGATCGGCACCAGGTCGTGCAGCGGCTTCAGCGCCATCACCATCTGGATGGTCGAGCAGTTCGGGTTGGCGATGATGCCCTTGCGGGTGTAGCCGGCGATGGCGTGCGGGTTCACTTCCGGCACCACCAGCGGCACGTCCGGGTCCATGCGGAACTGCGACGTGTTGTCGATGACGATGGCGCCGGCCTTCGCCGCCTTCGGCGCATACTCGGCCGAGACCTTGGCTCCGGGCGAGAACAGCGCGATATCGGTCGCGGCGAAGTCGAACGTCGCCAGGTCCTGCACCTTCAGCACATCGTCGTCGCCGAACGAGACCTCGCGGCCCGACGACCGCTCCGACGCGAGTGCCACCACGTTGTCGACCGGAAATTTTCGCTCGGCCAGCGTGGTCAGCATTTCACGACCGACATTGCCGGTGGCGCCAACGACGGCTAACCGATAACCCATTTCTTCATCTCCTGTGACATGCTCGCGCCCTGGCAACGGCGCCGAGCGCGTGACATTTACGGGCAGCGCGCCGGAAATTCAAGGTGCGCGGCACGTTGTCCAGCACACCTGCTGGCCTCAAGCCGCCGCCTCCGCTATATCGGTGACAGCATCGCACCGCGTCGAACCGGGAGTCCCCCATGGCCGAATTCGCCCTGCCGAAGAATTCCAAGATCAAGCGTGGCAAGACTTGGGACAAGCCGGCCGGCGCCACCAAGACCAAGACCTACAAGATCTATCGCTGGAGCCCCGACGGCGGCGAGAACCCGCGCATCGACACCTATGAGGTGGACATGGAGCAGTGCGGGCCGATGGTGCTGGACGCGCTGATCTGGATCAAGAACGAGATCGACGCCACCCTGACCTTCCGCCGCTCGTGCCGCGAGGGCGTGTGCGGCTCGTGCGCCATGAACATCGACGGCACCAACACGCTGGCCTGCACCAAGTACACCGACGACGTGAAGGGCGAGGTGAAGATCTATCCGCTGCCGCACATGAAGGTGGTGAAGGACCTGGTGCCCGACCTGAACGACGCCTACGCGCAATACGCCTCCGTCAAGCCGTGGATGCGCACCCAGACCCCGCCGCCGCCCGATACCGAGCGCCTGCAGTCCCACGAGGAGCGGGAGAAGCTGGACGGGCTCTACGAGTGCATCCTTTGCTTCTGCTGCACCACGTCGTGCCCCAGCTATTGGTGGAACTCGGACCGCTATCTGGGCCCGGCGGTGCTGTTGCAGAGCTATCGCTGGCTGGCCGACAGCCGCGACGAGGCGAAGGGCGAGCGGCTGGACGAGCTGGAAGACCCGTTCCGGCTCTACCGCTGCCACACCATCATGAACTGCACCAAGACGTGCCCGAAGAGCCTGAACCCGGCCAAGGCGATCGGCGAGATCAAGAAGATGATGGTCGCCCGCCGGGGGTAAGCTCGCTGGCGGCCCCAGACCAGGTCTGGTCTGAGAAGCCCCTCACCCTCCCGTCCGGCCTTGCCGGCCGGGTCCTGGCCCAGACCGGATGGTCTGGGAGGGTGAGGGTCAGCAATATTATTCGGCAGGTGCCGGACGTCCGGACCGGCTACTGAATCTCCAGCCCGTCGTCGAGGATCTCGCCGGCCTGCGGTGCATTGGTGAAGATTTCCACGCAATAGGTCTGCGAGTAGCGCCCGTCGATGACGCAATCGTCGAAGGTGCTGCCCGGCGGCAAAGGCTCGACCGGCGGGGCGGCAGGACGGTTGCCGCCGGTCGGCTGGCGCACGGGCTGCACATTGCCGGTCTGGCCGCTGGGTGGGTCGGCGGGCTGGTTGGCCGACTGGCCGTTCTGGGCCTGGTCCTGGGCCTGGTTCGGCACGGATTGTGCGGGCTGGGGCGCGGTGGCCGTCACGTCGCCGGAAACCGGCGCCTGCGGGTTGGCCTCCGCGGCGGCACCGGGCGCACCGTCATCGGCCGGCCCCGGGTTGCCGAGATAGAACCACATACCGGCGGCGCCGATGGCAAGCCCGACAAAAATGACCGCTAGAGCTTTCATGGGCGTCTGCCCTTCTCCTCGGGCCGCGCGGGGGTGCGGATTCCAGGCCCGTTACCGGCAAGCTAGGCCGCACAGCATTACGGAAGTGTAAACCACATCCGCGCTGCCGTCCCGCCCGTGCCGCTTTCGGCCACCGGTCAGGCGCCGCCCAGGAACCCGGACACCGCCGCGTTGAACCGGGGCGCGTTCTCGAAGAACATGAAGTGCGAGCCACCTTGATCGGCCTCGAATATGTCGGCCTTTCCGCCCGGCACCTGGTTGGCGATCCAGCGCTGGGACGCGGCGGAGAAGATGCTGATATCGCCGCCGACCACCAGCGTCGGCACCCGCAGCGCCTGGATCTCCGACCGCCAGTCCTGGATGCAGTGATCGTGCAGCAGATGCACGGCATGGGCGCGGGGCAGCTTCAAATTCTGTTCCGCGATCCAGGTCAGTTCGCCCTCGTCCATGCCGGGGGTGAACATGCCGCGCAGCACCTCCTTGCACGTGTCGGGCGTATCGGCCGCCAGCACGGTGCCCAGGAACTCGCCGTGTACGTCGAACGAGGGGAACAGGCAGCCGTAGTCGACCTTCTCCTCCTCGCTCCAGAACGCCCGCGCGATAGCGGCCGGCGCCTGGTCCACCACCACCAACCGGCGCGGCGGCGCGTCGGCGCCGAACATCGACATATACGACCACATCACCGACGAGCCCATGGAATGGCCCAGGAAGTCCGGCGCGCTCAGGTCCAGCGCGCGAACCACGTCGAACAGGTCCTTGGCCAGGCGCTGGATGCGGTAGCCGCCACCCGGCACCGGCGATTCGCCGTGGCCACGCATGTCGAGCGCGATGACGCGGGCAATGGCGGTGAGGTCCTCGAACTGGCGCTCGAACTCCGCCGCCGACTGCGACCAGCCAGGGATCATCACCAATGGCTGGCCGCTGCCACCCTCCATGTAGCTCAGGGTCGCCCCGTCGCTAACCGTCAACGATTTGCGTTCCACCGGAGGACCTGTTCTGCAGGTGCGGTCAGGACCTCAATCAGCAGACGTTGCCGCCGACCAGGTTGCCGCCAGCCAGGAAGTTGCCGGCGTTGTCGTAGAAGGTGATGTTGTTGCCGACGATCTCGGCGTTCTGGCAGCTGGAGCCGCCCTGCGGATAGCTGTAGCAGATCTGGTTGCCGGACAGCGACCAGCTGCCGGTGTAGGGCTGGGTGTCGCGGCCGATGAGCTGGAAGTTCGGCGAATGGTATTCGCAGTAGGACCCGCCGCCCGCGAGAGAACCGACGACCGAGAAGTTCGTCACCGCCTGCTGGATCTGGGTGGCGCTGGCGTAGTTCGGGCCGAAGCCGCCACCGCCACCGGTACCGACCGGCACACACGATGCCACGACGCCCGCGATCACCAACGCTCCCGCAATACCTGCACGCATAGTCCTGTAACTCCCCTCATGCACACGCGCGCCGAAGGAAGCCGACACGCCGCTGTTTGTCACTGCCGCGCGCGCGGCAGCCTTTCGATGGCCGGATGATCGTTTGGCGCCAGGGCTTTGTCAAACACCGCGATGAACGGTTTGTCACATTCGTGCCGGTGCGGCGAGCCTATTCAGCCGCTTCGGCCGGCAGCGCGGGCGCGAAGTCGACCTCCATTTCGCGGCGCACCTTCACGGCCAGATCGTTCTCGTCGATGGCGACGTCGGCATAGCGCACGGGCTGGCCGGTCATCACCGGGTGGATCATCTTCGCACCCTGGGCGAGCCCGATGGGCAGCCCGCCGATGGCCAGCGCCCGGTCGGCCGGATAGAGCCGGCCCCACACCGTGGTGCCGCCCTCGCCATCCAGCATGTCGCCGGGGGCGAGGTCGCGCTTGGCGACCGCCACCGCATCGCCGCGCCAGCCGGTCGGCGCGCCCGTCGCCTCGCCGCGGGTGGCGATGCTGGCGATGGTAATGCCCAGCTCAAGGCCGATGTAGTGGTAGGGCCGCCACAGCGCCGAGTAGCGCCCGCTCGGGTCGCGCGGCATGCCGTAGTCGGAAAAGCACTGGCCGACATAGTCGTTGTGCGCCTCGACCGCGACATAAGTGCCCCAGCGAAGGTCGCCCACCACCTTGCGGCCGTCGAACTCGTCGCTGGAGATCACCTCGACCTGGCCCTTGTGGTGCAGGCAGCCGCCTTCCGCGCGCGGCCGCATCATCGCCGGCAGGTCGTGGACACCGCAGGGCTGGAAGGTGAGGCCGCCCGGCGCCGGGGTCAGGCCGGTGGCGTTGGCCACCGCCGCCATCTCGATCGCAGACTTGGTGCCGTCCAGGAACGAGTTGAACATCTTGGCGTTCATGCCGCTGGCCGCCGCCTGCTCGGCGGTGAGTCCGTAGTAACCCCACACCGTGTCGGGCGTGGAGGCGTGGAACTCGGGCCGGTAGCGGGTGCCCTTGCCGGCGGCGACCACGGTGAACCCGGCGGCACGCGCCCAGTCCACCTGCTCGGAGATCAGCGCCGGCTGGTCGCCATAGGCCATCGAATAGACCTTGCCAGCACCCTGCACGGCCTTGGCCATCGCGGGGCCGGCCAGCACGTCGGCCTCCACGTTGACCATCACCGCGTGCTTGCCGTGCTCGGCACAGGCCAGCGCGTGGCCGACACCGGCCACCGGATTACCGGTCAGGTCGATCACCAGATCGACGGCATCGCTGGCGATCAGGCCATGGGCGTCCTCGGTGATCCACAACCCGCCGCTCTTGCGCGCGTCGTCCAGCGAGCCGGCCTGGTAGCGCTCGGCCTCCCAGCCCACGGTCGCCAGCGACTGCCGGGCGCGGTCCGGGTTCAGCTCGGCGATGGCGACGACGTGGATGCCCGGTGTCCGCGGTGCCTGGGCCAGGAACATGGCGCCGAACTTGCCGGCGCCGATCATGGCGACGCGGATCGGGTTGTCGGCGCGCGCTTCCAGCTTGGTGAAGAGGTTCATTTCGGTTGCTTTCCCGGCCCGCGAAAACGCGCCTATCGTTTAATGATCACCAACGACGACAGGATACAACGTCATGCTCGGGCTTGTCCCGAGCATCCACGTCTAATTGGCGGTGCAAGGAAGCTCAAACCGGACCATTAAGGCGTGGATGCCCGCAACAAGTGCGGGCATGACGGTGAGCTGTGTCACGGAAACAGCAGGCGGTCGTACTGGGTGCGGGTCAGCATGCCGGTGACCATCTCATTCAGCTCTTCCTGATAGCGGCGCACCGCCACCATGGTCTGGCCGCCGAACAGCCCGTCGATCTCGCCCTGATAGTGCCCACGCTCGGCCAGCGCTTCCTGCAACGCAAATATCTGGGATTGGTTCAGGCCGTCAGGCGCAACCAGCGGCTCGAACCGCCACAGTTCCTCGACCTCGTAGATGCCGTCGCCGAAGTGGATCGCCAGCAGTTGTGCGTCGGCCACCTGGATGTAGTAGCTGGTCCCCGGAATCTCCGGCTTGCAGCAGCACTGGTCGCGCAGCACCAGATGGGTGCCGCCGGGAATGCGGCCCTGGATGGCCTGGGAGAGCGGGATATCGTCGTCATCCCGCGGATCGCCGGCGAGCAGGCCCGCCAGCAGCGAATCGCCGTCCTGCACCGAAAAATCGTAACTGCGGTCAGCGCCGCAGAAGGCGGCATCATGGGGCCAGCGCGTGTCGTTGACGAAGGTCGAGAGCTGTTCCGCCCCCACGTCGATGCCGCCGGGGCTGGTGGCGTTGTACCAGATGCCCAGCATGTTCGACGCATCCTGGGCCACAGCGCCGCCCGCCGGCCCGACGAGGGCCGCCACCGCCAGCAATGCACTTGGCGCGAGCCCGCGCCGCCGTTTCGTGACCGTCATCGCACGCCTTTCCTGCACGTCGATGAACGCCCTTGGCGTTCGATCGTTCCAATCGGCACCGGCCCTCACCCCCACCCGGCCACCCACGACAGTATCCTGAATGGGTGGCCGGGTGGGGGTGAGGGCTGGCGCAGACTCAGCGCCAGCTGATCGCGACCATTGCGCCGCCGAAGCTCCATCATGGCGGGCAATGTGTCAAACCGGTGATTGATTGCCGGAAGGGTGAAACGCGATGCCGAAAGGCGCTAACCGGCGTAGAGCGAGCCCTTGAACTGGAAGTGGCTGTGACCCTGCATGTCGACCCGCACGTAGAGCTCGACAGGGGAGATCCTGATCTTGTCGGCGCCGACCGTGTAGTCCCAGCCCAGCACGTCCTTGAAGCCGATCTCCTTGGCCGCGAAGATGTAGCAGAACGTCACGAAGTGAGAGCAGAAGAACTGGATGTTGACGTCCTTCTGATCGGCACCGAGCGTGCAGAGCGCATCGATCACCTTCTCGAAGTCGTCGAGACTGCTGAAGGTCTTGCCCTTGTAGCGGAGCAGCGCGGTCCTGAGCATCTTCTTCAGGCCGTAGCTGGCCTTCACCGTGCCGCCCTGCTGATGGGTGATGTCCCAGACCAGGGTCGCCTTGTCGGCGGCCGATGCCGCCAGCTTGTCGCTGGTGGAGCGAAAAACCTCGTAGCGAAAGCCCTTGCGCGACGGGATCTTCATGTTGCCGCGGGTGAAGCCGTGGCCCGACTTCATGACGATCTGCCACTTCGACGAACTGCCCTCGTCGAACTCCAGCACATCGTCGGGCCCGACCGCCATGGCGACATGGGTCAGGTCGACGGCGAACGACTTGCCACCGGTGGGTGACAAGCCATCCAGCGCCTGGACGGTGCTGTGATAGTGCGGGCTTTGCCCCTTTGCGATCGCCTGGCTGAGCGCCCCGGCGCTGGAATGCTTGAACAGAATATCGCCAGCTTTGAGCTGACTTGCGATGATCGGCATCGTGGTCTCCGTTCCGGATGGGAGCCCCCCTCCCTCGGAAAGTGCCACTTACCTGGCAGCCGTGCTTATAGCACGCCAACCTTGCCGCGATTATGACAATCCTGATGCAACCGGATCGCACGCATCTGGGTGGCGTACGCCCGGATTGGGTGCAACCGGGCGGTTACACCCCCATCAACAGGCGCGCCGGATCCTCGATGCACTCCTTCACCCGGACCAGGAACGTCACCGCCTCGCGGCCGTCAATGATGCGGTGGTCGTAGCTCAGCGCCACGTACATCATCGGCCGCACCTTCACCTCGCCACCCACTTCCATCGGCCGCTTCTGGATCTTGTGCATGCCCAGAATGCCCGACTGCGGCGTGTTCAGAATAGGTGTCGACAATAGCGAGCCATAGACGCCGCCATTGGTAATGGTGAAGGTGCCGCCGGTCAGTTCGGCCATGGAGAGCTTGCCGTCGCGCGCCCGCTTGGCCAGGTCGCCGATACCGGACTCGATCTCCGCGAAGCTCAGCTTGTCGGCATTGCGCAGCACCGGCACCACCAGGCCCTGCGGCGTGCCGACCGCAACCCCGATGTCGTAGTAGTTCTTGTAGATGATCTCGTCGCCGTAGATCTCCGCGTTGACCGCCGGCAGTTCCTGCAGCGCCTCGATGCAGGCCTTCACGAAGATCGACATGAAGCCCAGCTTCACGCCGTGCTTCTTCTCGAACGATTCCTTGTACTGGTTGCGCAACGCCATGATCGCCGTCATGTCGATCTCGTTGAACGTGGTCAGCATGGCGGCGGTCTGCTGCGCCTCTTTCAGGCGCTGGGCAATGCGCTGGCGCAGGCGGGTCATCCGCACCCGCTGCTCGTCCGGGCGCTCCTCGCGCTCCGGCAGTTCGTCGGCGGACGGGAACGAGGCCGGCGCCGGCGCTGACGGCGCTTTCGCCGCCGCGGGTGCCGCCTTCGGCGCACTCATGAAGTTGAGCACGTCGGCCTTGGTCAGCCGGCCGTCCTTGCCCGAGGCCGGAATCGCCGCCGGGTCCAGGTTGTTCTCTTCCACCAGCTTGCGCACGGCGGGCGCCAGCGGGTGCTTCAGATTGGCCTTCGCGGCCGGCGCCTCGGCCTTGGAGGGGGCTGCCGCCTTCGCTTCTTGTTTGGGCGCCTCTTGCTTCGGCGCCTCGGCCTTCGCCGGCTCCGGTGCCTTCTCGGCCGCCTCTTCCTTCTTCGGCGCCTCGGCCTTCGGTGCCGGCTTGGCGGGCGCGGCGCCCGCGCCATTGGCATCGATGGTGCCCAGCAGGCCGCCGACCTCGACGTCCGCGCCCTCGTCGGCGTCGATCGACGCCAGGGTGCCGGCCATCGGCGCATTCACCTCCATGGTGACCTTCTCGGTCTCCAGCTCGACCAGCGGCTCGTCGGCCGTGACCGTGTCTCCAACAGCCTTCATCCAGCGCGCGACCGTCGCCTCGACGACCGATTCGCCAAGGGTGGGCACGATAATTTGCTCTGCCATCTAGAACCTCTGTTCGAACGTTCGGCGCAAATTCTGTCTCAGTGACGGAGTTATTCCTCGCCGGTCAGCGCCAGCGTGACCAGCTTGTGCTGCTCTGCCATGTGGCGGGCCAGAAGCCCGGTGGCCGGGGATGCCGAGGCCGGCCGGCCGGCATAGACGGGCCGCTTGGCCTTGCCGCCCACCTTGACCATGACCTCTTCGATCATCGGCTCCACGAAGGTCCAGCCGCCCATGTTCTTCGGCTCTTCCTGGCACCACACCACGTCGGCCTTGGGATACTTCGACAGCTCCTCGTTCAGCGCCTTGGTCGGGAACGGATAGAGCTGCTCGACGCGCAACAAGGCCACGTTGTTCAGCTCCAGCTTGTCGCGCTCCGCCTCCAGGTCATAGAAGACCTTGCCGGAGCACAGGACCACGCGGTTCACGTCCTTCGGCTTGTACGGCGGGTTGTTCTCGTACAGCAGCCGGTGGAACGTGGTCTCGCCGGCAAAGTCCGCCAGCGTCGACACGCAGCGCTTGTGCCGCAACAGCGACTTCGGCGTCATGATGATCAGCGGCTTGCGGAAATCGCGCCGGACCTGGCGCCTGAGCGCGTGGAAGTAGTTCGCCGGAGTGGTGATGTTGCACACCTGCATGTTGTCCTCGGCGCAAAGCTGCAAATAGCGCTCCAGCCGGGCGGAGCTGTGCTCCGGCCCCTGGCCCTCATAGCCGTGCGGCAACAGCATCACCAGGCCGCACATGCGCTGCCACTTGGATTCGCCGGAACAGATGAACTGGTCGATGATCACCTGCGCGCCGTTGGCGAAGTCGCCGAACTGCGCCTCCCAGGCGACCAGGCAATGGGGCTCGGCCAGCGTGTAGCCGTACTCGAAGCCGAGCACGCCGGCCTCCGACAGCGGGCTGTCCACCACCTCGAACGGCGCCTGGCCGAACTTGAGCGCGTTCAGCGGCACGTGCTGGTGCTCGCTCTCCTGATCGACGATCACGGCGTGACGCTGCGAGAAGGTGCCGCGGCCGCAGTCCTGGCCGGACAGGCGCACCGGCGTGCCCTCGATCAACAGAGAGCCGAACGCCAAATGCTCGGCGGTCGACCAGTCGATATTGTCGCCGGAGGTGATCGCCTTGCGCCGGTTCTCCAGCACCTTGGCGAGCTTGCGGTTGACGTGCACGTCGGACGGGATCTCGGTCATCTTCATGCCGATCTCGACCAGCACGTCGGTGTCGACCGCCGTGGCACCCCGGCGCGCGTCGCCCGACGCCACGGCCAGGCCGGACCACGCCCCCTCAAGCCAGTCGGTCTTGTTCGGCTTGTAGCCGCTGGCACCGTCGAAGTCCTGCTCCAGCCGGTCCTGCCACTGCGCCATCACCTTGTCGCCATAGCCTTGCGGCACCGTGCCCTCGGCCTCTAGCTGGTCGGCGTAGAGCTTGCGCACGGTCGGGTGCTCGGCGATGCGCCGGTACATGATCGGCTGGGTGAACGCCGGCTCGTCGATCTCGTTATGGCCGTAGCGGCGATAGCAGAACATATCGATGACGACGTCGCGCTTGAACTTCTGCCGGAACTCGGTGGCGATGCGGGCAACGTGTACCGACGCCTCCGGGTCGTCGCCATTGACGTGCAGGATCGGCGCCTGGACGATCTTCGCCACTTCCGAGCAATAGGGGCCGGAGCGGCTGGACGTCGGCATGGTGGTGAAGCCGATCTGGTTGTTGATTACCACGTGGATGCAGCCGCCGACGCGGTAGCCGCGCAGTTCCGACATATCGATGGCCTCGGCCACCAGGCCCTGGCCGGCGAACGCGGCATCGCCGTGCAGCAACAGCGGCAGCACCTGGTCGCGGTTGTTGTCGTTGCGCTGGCGCTGCTTGGCGCGACACTTGCCGAGCACGACCGTGTTCACCGCCTCCAGATGCGACGGGTTGGCGGTCAGCGACAGGTGGACGATGTTGCCGTCGAAGTCGCGGTCGGACGAGGTGCCCAGGTGGTACTTCACGTCGCCGGAGCCCTGGAAATCCTGCGGGGTGGCGGCGTTGCCCTGGAACTCCGAGAAGATCGCCCGGTAGGGCTTGCCCATCACGTTGGCGAGCACGTTGAGGCGCCCGCGGTGCGCCAGCCCCAGAACGATCTCGCGCACGCCAAGCTGTCCGCCGCGCTTGATGATCTGCTCCATCAGCGGGATCAGGGTCTCGCCGCCTTCCAGCCCGAAGCGCTTGGTGCCGGTGTACTTGCGGTCCAGGAACGTCTCGAAGCATTCCGAAGCGCTCAGCCGGTCGAGGATCGCCTTCTTGCCGTTGTCCGTGAACTCGGTGTGGTTGCGGATGCTCTCCACCCGCTCCTGGATCCAGGCCTTCTCCTCCGGGTCCTGGATGTGCATGAACTCCACGCCGATCTTGCCGCAATAGGTGTCGCGCAGCAGCGACACGATCTGGCGCAGGGTCGCGCTCTCCAGGCCCAGCACGTAGTTGATGAAGATCGGCCGGTCCATGTCGGCATCGGTGAAGCCGTAGGTGCGCGGGTCGAGTTCCGCGTGCGGCTCGATCTTGGCCAGGCCCAACGGGTCCAGATTGGCTTCCAGGTGGCCGCGCACGCGGTAGGCGCGGATCAGCATCAGCGCGCGGATCGAGTCCATCGTCGCCCGGCGCACCTGGTCGGCCGGCATGGTCGACATCTGGACCGGCATGGGCGCGCCGTTGCCGTGGTAGTCCTGGTCGCTGCCGCCGGTCGCCGCGTCGCCATTTTGCACGCCAATGACGGCGGCGTCGTTCGGTGCCCAGTCCGCGCCGTGCAGGTCGGCCAGCAGGCCGGCCTCGTCATCGTTCAGGCCCTCGAAGAATCCTTGCCACTCGTGGTCCACCGCGCCCGGGTCGCGCAGAAAGCGGCCGTAGAGTTGCGCGATGTAGGTGGCGTTGGCGCCCGTCAGGAACGATGGATTCTGCATCGCAAGTCTCCGTCCAACACTGCCTCAGCCCAACACTGACCGGGCCCGCGGCGCTCGCCGCTGCAATATCTAGGCGTTGATCGCCTCGACCACGGCCTCGCCGAGCGACGCCGGGGATTCGGCAATTGCAAAACCGGCACCACGCAAGGCCTCGATCTTGTCGCCGGCCCCGCCCGAGCCGCCGGAGATGATGGCCCCGGCATGGCCCATGCGCCGGCCCGGCGGCGCGGTCACGCCGGCGATGAAGCCGGCAATGGGCTTCTTTACCGATGATTTCTTAATGAATTCAGCGGCTTCCTCTTCCGCCGCGCCACCGATCTCGCCGATCATGATGATCGCCTCGGTCTCGTCGTCGCCCAGGAACATCTCCAGGCAGTCGATGAAATTGGTGCCGTTCACCGGATCGCCGCCGATGCCGATGCAGGTCGACTGCCCGAGACCGGCCACGGTGGTCTGCGCCACCGCCTCGTAGGTCAGCGTGCCCGAGCGTGAGACGATGCCGACCTTGCCCTTGCGGTGGATGTGGCCGGGCATGATGCCGATCTTGCACGCCTCCGGCGTGATGACGCCGGGGCAATTGGGGCCGACCAGGCGGGTGCCGCTGCCGATCAGCGCGCGTTTCACCTTCACCATGTCCAGCACCGGAATGCCCTCGGTAATGCACACCACCAGGGCCACGCCCGCGTCGATGGCCTCCAGGATCGCATCGCCGGCGAACGGCGGCGGCACGTAGATCACGCTGGCATCGGCGCCGGTGGTTGCCACCGCCTCCGCCACCGTGTTGAACACCGGCAGGCCCAGATGGCTCTCGCCGCCCTTACCGGGGGTGACGCCGCCGACCATCTTGGTGCCGTAGGCGATCGCCTGCTCGGAGTGGAAGGTGCCCTGGCTGCCGGTGAAACCCTGGCAGATGACCTTGGTGTTTGCGTCGACAAGTACCGCCATGTCCGCCTCCTCGTTTCTTCAGGCTGCGTTCTTGACGGCTTCGACAACCTTGCGCGCCCCGTCCGCCAGGTTGTCGCCGCTCACGATGGGCAGGCCGGAATTGGCGAGGATCGCCTTGCCCTGCTCCACGTTGGTGCCTTCCAGCCGCACCACCAGCGGCACGTTCAGGCTCAGCTCCCGCGCCGCGGCGACAATGCCCTCCGCGATCACGTCGCAGCGCATGATGCCGCCGAAGATGTTGACCAGGATGCCATCGACGTTCGGGTCCGACAGGATGATCTTGAACGCGATGGTCACCCGCTCCTTGGTGGCGCCGCCGCCGACGTCCAGGAAGTTCGCCGGCTCGCCGCCATAAAGCTTGATGATGTCCATGGTCGCCATCGCCAGGCCGGCGCCGTTGACCAGGCAGCCGATGGACCCGTCCAGCTTGATGTAGTTCAGGTCGTGCTCGGCGGCCTCCACCTCCGACGGGTCTTCCTCGTCGGGGTCGCGCAGTTCCTCGACATCCGGGTGCCGGTAGAGCGCGTTGTCGTCGAAATTGACCTTGGCATCGAGCGCGATCACCTCGCCGCCGCCGGTGACGACCAGCGGGTTGACCTCGATCATGCTGCAATCGAGTTCGTTGAACGCCTTGTACATGGCGGTCAGGAACTTCACCGCCGAACGCACCTCGCCGCCCGACAGGCCGAGCGCGAAAGCGATCTGGCGGGCGTGGAACGGCTGCAGGCCGGTGGCGGGGTCGATGGCGACCTTGACGATCGCGTCGGGGTTTTCCGCCGCCACCGTCTCGATGTCCATGCCGCCCTCGGCCGAGGCCATGATGGTGATGCGGCTGGTGGCACGGTCGATCAGCATGCCGAGGTAGAGCTCACGCGCGATGTCGCAGCCGTCCTCGATGTAGATCCGCTTGACTTCCTTGCCCACCGGACCGGTCTGCTTGGTGACCAGGATGTGGCCCAGCATCGCCTGGGCTTCGTTGCGCACGTCGTCCAGCGACTTCACCACGCGCACGCCGCCCTTGCCGTCGGGATCGTCCTTGAAGCGCCCGGCGCCGCGCCCGCCGGCATGGATCTGCGACTTCACCACCCACACAGGGCCGCCCAGCTCCTCCGCCGCCGACACCGCCTCGTCCGGCGTGTAGGCGACCTTCCCCTTGGGTACCGCCACCCCGTATTTGTCCAGCAGCGCCTTGCCTTGGTACTCGTGAATATTCATTGCCCAATCCGGTCAGTTGGTGGCGGTCGTCGGTTGCGTTCTAAACGTCAATGCCTGCCAGGAAGTTTCCCGTGCAGAAATCGTGCAGGAATTGCGCCATCGCGCGGCACGTCAGCCCGCCGCGTCGCGCAGCTTCTGGGTCGCGTCGACCAGCTTGCGCACCGCATCGACCGAGGCGTCGAACGCGGCCTTTTCCTCATCGGTAAATGCAATCTCGATGACGCGTTCCACGCCGCCCGCGCCCATCACCACCGGCACGCCGACATAAAGCCCGTTCACGCCATACTGGCCGTCCAGGTGCGCGGCGCACGGCAGCACGCGCTTCTTGTCCTTCAGGTATGCCTCGGCCATGGCGATGGCGGACGATGCCGGCGCATAGAAGGCCGAGCCGGTCTTCAACAGACCCACGATCTCGGCCCCGCCGTCGCGGGTACGCTGCACGATGGCGTCGAGGTCGCCCTGGCTGATCCAGCCCATGTCGACCAGGTCCGGCAACGGAATGCCGGCCACGGTGGTGTAGCGGACCAGCGGCACCATGCTGTCGCCATGACCGCCGAGCACGAAGGCCGTCACGTCCTCCACCGACACGCCCATCGCCTCGGCGAGGAAATAGCGGAAACGCGCGCTGTCCAGCACGCCGGCCATGCCGACGCACATGTTCGGCGCAAGCCCCGCCTCCTCGCGCAGCACGCCGACCATGGCGTCCAGCGGGTTGGTGATGCAGATGACGAAGGCGCCGGGGCAGTGCTGCTTGATGCCCGCGCCCACCTTCTCCATCACGCCGGTGTTGATGCCGATCAGGTCGTCGCGGCTCATGCCGGGCTTGCGCGGCACGCCCGCGGTCACGATCACCACATCGGCATCTGCGATCACCGAATAGTCGGTGCCGCCGCCAATCTGGGCATCGAAGCCTTCCACTGCCGATGCCTGAACGATATCCAGCGCCTTGCCTTGCGGCACCCCATCGACGACGTCGAACATGGCGATGTCGCCGAGTTCCTTCAGTCCGGACAGCAGTGCCAGCGTGCCGCCGATGTTGCCGGCACCGACAAGCGCGATCTTGTTGCGAGCCATGACGCTTATTACCTGTTTGATGTGAGGCCGGTTCGGGGAGGGGCGGCCGGATGGCGCGGTGTCTATCGTGATTTTGCCTTAATCGCAAGGCACCCGGCGTGGCGCGTCGATGACATTTGAACGATTGTGGAAACCGCCTATGGTGCGCCGCGACGAGTCGCAGACGAGGCCGCAAACCAAGGTCCAAGGGAAGCCGTAATGCAATTTCCAGTCGGGAGGCCGACCATCATGGCAGCGCTGGCCGCTGCCGCCATGTTCTCAACCGTTTCGACCGGACAGGCCGAAGTGCAGGTGCAGGAGGAGCAGTTTCGCGACTGGGTGCACCGCTGCGAACTCGAGACCGAAATAAACGCCGTCAAGTGCTTCATTTACACCGGCTTGGCCGAGACCTTGCCCGACGGCACCCAGCACTCGGTCAACATCATCGTCGGCCTGGTCGGGCCGGAACTGGAGCCGCTGGTCTATGTGGAGGTGCCCGATATCGCATCCCCGGAACGCGGGGTGCAGATTCAGGTCGACACCAACGAACCGCTGACCGGCCGCTTTGCCGCATGCAACATCGGCTGGTGCCAGACCGTCGCCGGCGGCGAGATCGCCGCGATGATGGTGTCGCAGTTCCGCGCCGGCGCCCAGGCGACCGTGCGTTTCTTCCTGGAAGATAACGAAACGCTGCTGCAGGTGCCGATCTCGCTGTTCGGCTTCACCGCCGCCTACACCAAGCTGAGCGAGGACATGACGGCCGCCATCGCCGAGATCCAGGCCGCGGCCGAAGCGGCGGCCGCCGCCGAAGCGGAAGCAGCAGCGGAAGGCGACGAGGGCGATGCGGTCGAGGGCGATGGCGATGGCGATGCCGCCGATGGCGCCCCAGAAGACGGTGCGGAAGATGGCGCGGAAGAGAGTGCCGCCGATGAGGGCGCCGCTGACGACGCGCCGGCAGACGGTGCCGACGACGCCTCCTCGGGCGACGCGCCCGCCGACGATGCGGCCGCCGCCGACGAAGAGGCGGCGCCGTCCGAATAGCGCCGCACGGCAATGGGCCGCGCAGGCAGGAACGATCTTGAATATCGTTGGAGTACCGGTGATGAACCGCCGCAGCACCCTGTGGTTTGCCCCCCTGTTGGCTATGTTGGCGACCGCCCTGCTATCCCTGATGCATGCCCCGCCGGCCACGGCACAGGAAGAACGTCGCCACCGCGACTGGACCCTGCGCTGTGACGTGATGGCCGAGACGCGCCAGCGGGTGTGCTGGATCTACAACGACGCAACCGAACAGCAGGCAGGGCTGGTCGAGCCACAGTCGGTCAGCGTCTCTGTCGGGTTTGTCGATGCCACCGAGGAGCCGGTGGTGCATTTCCACCTGTGCCCGCCCTCCGCACCGCCGGGCGCGGTGCTGCGGGTCAATGTCGACAACGAGCTGGTCGCGGAACTGGAGATCGCCGATGCCAGCGGCGTCGATTGTCAGTACGCGCGCTCGACGGACGAGTCGGAGGACATTCTGACCGCCTTCCGCCGCGGCATCGTCGGCCAGTTCCAGATGGTGGGGCCGGACGGCTTCGACGTCACCATTCCGCTGTCGCTGCTGGGTTTCTCCAGCGCCCTGCGCGGCCTGGAAAACATCTTCCGCAACGAGTAGCCCCCGGGCGGCGGCCGCTACGGCACCGACAGCAGCGTCAGGTCGCGGTTGAGCAGGCTCGCGGCCAACCAGTACAGCACGATCCCGGCGGTTGACGACGAAGACGCCTGGGTTGCGGCCGACATCGGGTAACGCACCGCGACCACCGCAATCGCGCCATCCGCGTCCGCCATCTGCCCGCCACCCGCCGCACCGAGCGCGCGAAGGGCGCCCGCCAGGTCCGCCCCGATACCCGGCGCATCGACAACAAGCGCTTCGACCGTACCGTCCACAACATCGATGGCGCGCTCATCCGCGGGGCCGCGCGGCAGCACCCACGCGGACAGGCGGGCCGCCAGCACCTGGGCCGCGACGTCCGCCGCAGCACGGCTGGCAAATGGCAGCGCGATGGCATTGACTTGCATGTCGCCCGCCTGCAGGTCGGCGAACAGCGCCACTGGATAGGCCGGCAGCGACTCCGCCGGGGCATCCGTCGGCTGCACCGTCTCGGCCAGCGTCTCAGCATCGGGCAATTGCCCGCCGCCGTCGGCGAACATCTGCGCAAGCACGTCCGGCACGGCGCCGCCCTGCGGCATCAGGGCGGAAACCGGACTGGCCCAGGCCTGGAGCACCCGCTGGTCGACGCCGTCCAGCATCAATGTCGCCGCCACCATGCGTTGCAGCAGGGGCACAACCGGCGAAGGCTCGGCCTCCCCGGCGCGGATCGCCAGCGTAGTCTCCAGGTCCGCCCAGTTCCGGGCCAGAATCAGCAGGTCGGGCAGCACCGCCAGCCGCACGGCCCGCATCGCCTCTCCATCGAACGGATCGGCGGCCGCGCCCTCGTCGGCAAGCAGAAGTGCGACGCCATTATCCTCGAAGCGGTGCCAGACCGGCACGCCGTCGACATCGGCAAGCGCATGGCCGCGGGAGCGGAGGTCGCTCCACATGGTCATGTCATCGATCACGGCCATCGGCGCGTCGCCGGCCATGAGGTACCCCCCGCTCGCCTGGTGGAAATCCATCGCGCGATCGATGGCGAAGTAGTCGACCCCCGTGGCGTCCGCCATGGCGAGGTCGGTTCGGCCAACCATGCCGGCATGGCTCACGATGTCCGGCGGGCCGGTGACGATGCGCCGGCGCGCCTGGAACCATGCGGCGACGTCGTCCTGCGACCAGTCGGCGAACGCGTCGAACCCGTCCTGGTAGGCGACTTCCACGTCGGGCGCGTCAATCCCCGCCGCCGCCTCGATGGCCCGAAAATCGACGTAGCTGAAGAGATGAAGCGCGTTGGCCGGGTCTCCCGTCGCCGGCATCAGCGCCAGCAGCTCGATCAGGCCAGGCGCTTCCTCCTGGTCGGATGCGGGATCCTGGGCGGACGCGGGCGACGGCACCGGCAGCAATGCGAGGCCCACGGCCGTCGCGCACAACGTGCGGGCAATTCCAGGCATCGAACTCTCCGTGCTCAGTATCCGGGGTTCAGTATCCGGGCGTTCCTGCGGTTACGCGGCCAAACCTGCCCGAGCGGTATTTTTCAGGCAAGCGGGTCCAGCGCGGCCGCACCCCCTCCCCCGCGCGGCCGGGATCGGCTATATCCGGGCCATGCCCCGCACCGACTGGACCACCGCCCCCTCCCTCGACGACCTGGAGGCGATCGCCCGCCAGGCCTTCGACGACATCCCGGAGGTGTTCCGCAGGCACGCCACCGACATCGCGATCGCCGTCGTCGAGTTCCCTGACGAGGACACCGCGCGCGAGATGGAGCTGGAGACGCCGTTCGACCTGCTCGGCCTCTACAGCGGCGTGTCCATCGGCGAGAAGGAGGTCGGCGGCACCCCCAGCGACGTCGACCGCATCTTCCTCTACCGGCGTGCCCTGCTGGACTATTGGTGCGAAACCGGCGAGGACCTGCAGCACCTGATCCGCCATGTGCTGATCCACGAGATCGGCCATCATCTCGGCCTGTCCGACGACGACATGCACGCCATCGAAGACAGCGCCTGATAACAAGCCCGCCCAGCAACAAGACCGCCAACAACAAGACCACCGGAGGAAACCAGCAGATGACCATTCCCGCGCCGTTGACCCCCAACCAGGTCTATCGCCGCTGCGACCCGGACACGCTGGACTTCGACACCACGGCCGACCTGCCGGACAGCTCCGACTTCATCGGCCAGGAGCGGGCCGAGCAGGCCATCGACTTCGGCGTCGCCATCGACCGGTTCGGCTTCAACATGTTCGCCATGGGCGCCGCCGGCTCCGGCCGCCGCACCCTGGTGAAGCGCCACCTGCGCGGCACGGCGGACAGCCGCGCCCGGCCCGACGACTGGGTCTACGTCTTCAACTTCGACGAGCCGCACCGCCCCAAGGCGCTGTCGCTGAAGCCGGGCGACGCCAGCCGTTTCCGCCGCGAGTGCGAGGAGCTGATCGAGGATCTGCGCGCCGCCCTGCCCGCCGCCTTCGAGAGCGACGAGTACCGCGCCCAGGTCCAGTCCATCGAGGCCGACATGAACGCCCACCAGGAGCAGGCGATCAAGGCGCTGGCCAAGGTGGCGGAAGACAGCGGGCTGATCATGACCCGCACCCAGCAGGGCATCGCGTTCGTGCCGGTCGCCGACGGCAAGCCGATGGAGCCGGACGCCTTCCGCGCGCTGCCCGAGGACGAGCGCGAGCGCCTGGAAAAGGCGATGGCCGACATGCAGGAGAGCATGCGCGACACCCAGCGCCAGTCACGCAAGTGGGAGCGCGAGCAGCGCGACGTCGCCCGCAAGCTGAACCAGACCACGGTGGAACAGGCGGTCGCGCCCATCTTCGACGAGCTGGCCGAGCTGTTCGACGGCCAGCCGGGCGTGATCGGCCACCTGGAGGCGATGAAGGCGGACGTGGTGGAGCACGCCATGCCGTTGCTGCAGTTGCTGACCACCGAGCAGCACGGCCCGCCGAACCCGGAGGCCGCCGCGGCCGCGGGCGGCATGCAACCCAACCCGAACCTGCTGAAGCGCTATCAGGTCAACGTCATGATCGAGAATGCCGGCGACACTGCTGGCGCAAATGGCGCGCCGGTGATCGAGTGCGACTTCCCGACCCACGGCAATCTGATGGGCCGGATCGAGCATGTCGCCCAGTTCGGCACGCTGACCACCGACCACACGCTGATCAAGCCGGGCGACCTGCACAAGGCGAATGGCGGCTATCTGCTGCTGGACGTCATCAAGCTGGTGTCGCAGCCCTTCGCCTGGCAGGAGCTCAAACGCGCTCTCCACGCCGGCGAGATCCCCATCGAGCAGCCGAACGCCGCGGCCAGCGTGATGTACACCCAGTCGCTGCAGCCGATCCCGATTAAGCTCGACGTCAAGGTGGTGCTGTTCGGCGACCGCTACATCTACAACCTGTTGAAGGCCAACGACCCGGAGTTCGCCGAGCTGTTCAAGGTGGCGGTCGACTTCGCCGAGAGCATGGACCGGACCGAGGCGACCGAGGACGCGTTCGGCCAGACCGTCGGCCAGCTCGCCCGGCGCCACGACCTGAAGAGCCTGACCTGTGCGGCGGCGGCGCGCATGGTGGAGCACGCCTCCCGCCTCGCCGCCCACCAGGGCAAGCTCTCCACCCACATGCGCTCGATCCTGGACGTGGTGCAGGAGGCCGACTTCCTGGCCGCCAAGGCCGGCCGCGACCAGATCGAGCGCGAGGACGTGACCGGCGCCATCGACGCAATGATCTACCGCCTGGACCGCCCGCGCGAGATGATCCAGGAGCGGATCGGCGAAGGCACCATGATGATCGACGTCACAGGCACCCACATCGGCCAGGTCAACGGGCTGGCGGTGCTGGACGTCGGCGGCTTCGCCTTCGGCAAGCCCAACCGCATCTCCGCGCGCGTCCGCCCCGGCAAGGGCGAGGTGGTGGACATCGAGCGCCAGGTCGAGCTCGGCGGGCCGCTGCACACCAAGGGCGTGATGATCCTGTCCGGCTATCTGGGCGCCAGGTTCGCCG
The DNA here is from genome assembly GCA_965227515.1 of Alphaproteobacteria bacterium. Classification (GTDB taxonomy): domain Bacteria; phylum Pseudomonadota; class Alphaproteobacteria; order CALKHQ01; family CALKHQ01; genus CBDDFZ01. The sequence goes on along the minus strand of CBDDFZ010000002.1, from coordinate 907,261 downwards.
CCGACACGCCGCTGGCGCTCTCCGCCACCCTGGTGTTCGAGCAGTCCTACGGCCCGGTGGACGGCGACAGCGCCTCCTCCACCGAGCTCTACGCGCTCTTGTCGGCGCTGTCGGGCGTGCCCATCGACCAGGGCATCGCGGTCACCGGGTCGGTCAACCAGTTCGGCGAGGTACAGGCCATCGGCGGCGCCAACGAGAAGATCGAGGGCTTCTTCGACTCATGCCTGGAACAGGGCGAGCTGACCGGCAGCCAGGGGGTGATGATCCCGGCCTCAAACGTGAAGCACCTGATGCTGCGCCACGACGTGGTGGAGGCCATCGAGGCCGGCACCTTCCGGGTCTGGCCGATCGAGACCATCGACCAGGGCATCGAGGTGCTGACCGGCGTGCCGGCGGGCGAGGCGGGCAATGACGGCGCCTACCCGGCCGACAGCATCAACGGCAAGGTCGCCGCCCGCCTGGCCGCCTTCGCCGAGGTGGCCCGGAAGTTCGGGCGGGGTAGTGGTGGCGAGTCGTAACGGGAGCCCATTGACTTCCCGACTGTGATAGTCAGCCCTTTAGTGTCTCTTTTCAGCCGCGCAAGCATCTACAGGGGGCTGCGTCTCGTATAGCCGATCCATTTCTTTGTCGAATCGGACCCAAAGCTCAGCGCCCTCGTCGCCAAGCATATCGGTGTCGCGTTGAAAGCGATTCTCCTCGTGAACAGCGTCCAACGGATCGTGCCAAGGAAAGGTTTCCGCTGCGGCCAGCCTTGCCAGCGTCGCCTCCAAGCGCGAGCGAATTGCCGCCCGCTGTGAATCCGACAGGGTGTTGCGCTCGGCGCTGTCTTGCGCGAACAAGTCTGCTTGAACGAATCTCATGCCGGCAGAATATTCGCTCGTGCGTGCGGCGGCAACGGTGAGCCCCCGAGCGGGAGGGGACATATGACAAATGGTTGGCGCCAAGATCGCCTGCCCGACATCGTCCGCTCGATGGCCTCCCGGCCGCGACACGAGGCGCTACGCGGGCTTGTCACGGAACTGCTGCGGGAAGGATTTGACGCTGCATTCAGCGAGGTAGAGCACGAGCGATACCTGGTCGACAACAGTGGGCGCATCGACGTGGCATGGGGCGCCACGATCATTGAACTCAAGAGCGATCTTCGGCGAGAAGAGCGCGACGTGCTCGCCCGAATGCCGGCCTACCTGGCCGATGCAAGTCACAACAGCGCGCCCGGCCGCACCACGGTCGGTCTTGCCACCGACGGGGCGACAGTGCTCGCCTATACGCTCGATCACGACGCGCTCAAGCCTATCGGCCGCTACGAGGTCGATGTCAATCACCCCGAGCGGTTGCTGAGCTGACTCGAACCGCTGCTGGCGCCTGTTCCAGAGGTAATGCCGACACCTATCGCGGTCGCGCTTTCCTTCGGAAGATATAGCCTCGCGTTCGGCCGCGCGCATGCGGAACTCGAGCGCCTTTGGTCCGAGGTCAGCGACCATCCCGAGGTGCGTCTGAAGCGCAATCTGTGGGATGGATTGCTGCGCCAAGTCTACGGAGACGATGTCGGTAGCGATGCCCTGTTCCTCCAGCACACCTACCTGACCATCCTCGTGAAGGCGATCGCGGCACGCGTCCTCGATCTTGAAATCGGCGATCCGGCCGAGATGTTGTCGGGCCGACTTCTATCGAACGAAGGCATCGTCGGCGCCGTCGAGGCTGACTTTTTCGACTGGCCGCTACTCGCAACCGGCGGCAATGATCTGGTGCGCACGCTTGCAGCAGAGACCGTGCGCTTTCGCCTGCGCGACGTCGAAGTCGACGTACTCAAGAGTCTGTACGAGAGTCTGATCGATCCCGACGAGCGCCACGATCTGGGCGAATACTACACGCCCGACTGGCTGGCAGCGCGGGTCGTTACGGCTGCGATCCCACGCCCGCTGGAACAGCGCGTGCTTGATCCGTCCTGTGGCTCGGGAACCTTCCTGTTCCACGCGTTGCGCCGCCTGATCGAAGCGGGACGGCAAGCAGGGTTGCCGCCGGCCGAGATCGTGGCGATCTGCGCCGATCGCGTGTTCGGCATCGACGTACACCCGGTCGCCATTGCGCTTGCACGTGTCACCTGGCTGCTGGCGCTGGGGGACCTGGTGCAGGATCGGCCACCCACGCTAAGTGTGCCCGTTTATATGGGCGACTCCATGCAGTGGAACCTTCGCCCGCTTGGCGCGTCGGCCGAGGTGTTGGTGGATGTACCGCCGAACGATCCGCCCTTGCGCATCCCCGCCGGTCTGGCAAGCGATCAGCAACTGTTCGAAAGCGCGCTGGACGAACTCAACCGCGGGCTCGACACCCTCGCCGAACCGGAGGCGATACGAGACGCTATCGCCCGGGCCGGTGCCACCACCGAAGATGCGGCGATGCTCGGCACGACCTTCGCGCAACTGAAGCAACTCTATCTCGAAGACCGCAACCACATATGGACCTTCGTCCTGCGCAATTTGCTGCGCCCAGTGTGGTTGTCCCATCCGGATCACCGCGCCGACGTATTGATCGGCAACCCGCCCTGGATCGTCTATCGCCACCTGAGCGCAGACATGAAGGACCGGCTGCGCGACGCGCTGCAGAGCTACGGTGTTTGGGTCGGCGGCAACCTCGCCACGCAACAGGACATGTGTGCGTTGTTTTGGGCACGCGGTGCCGAGCGCTACTTGCGTGAAGGCGGTTCGCTGGCGCTCGTCCTGCCCTATGCCGTACTAAACGCTCCCGTATTCGCCGGAATTCGCGACGGGAACATGCAGCGGGTCAAGGTGGCGATCACCGGCGGGTGGGGGTTGGAGCGTGTATGGCCGATTTTCGGCGCGCAATCCGGCAGCAGCACGACGAGCACCTGCGTGCTCTTCGGATCGCGCGACCGCGAGCGGCAACCGCCTGCGGAGATCGATCGCTGGGTCGGGGTGCTTCCGCGACGCGATGCCAGTAAGGCCGAGGCGGCCGAGGCGCTAACGTATGTCCGTGCCGCCTGGCCGAGACCGCGGACGCTGGTCTCTGCCTCACCCTATCGACAGCGCTTTCGCAATGGTGCCAGCCTTTTTCCACGCCGTTTCGTTCTGGTAGAGTATGCCGCGACCGGGCGGCTCTTGAGCCGTCGTGACGCGCCGCGAGTGCGCGGCCGCGTGGGCAATCTCGACAAGAAGCCCTGGACGAACGTAGAGCCTCCTGAGGGTCCCGTCGAACGGGCCTTCCTGCGGCGGATTGCACTCGGCGAGTCGGTGGCGCCCTATCGGCTCCTCGATCTCGTGACGGGTGTGGTTCCCATGGCGGAGGGCGCGATCCTAACGGCGGCGGACGCGGAGGCGCATGGACGCCGTGGCCTTGCCGCCTGGTTGCGCGACGCAGAAGCAAAATGGAACGAGCACAGCAACAAGGGCGTCGATGGCAAGGCTCGCATGTCACTCGCTGAACGCTTCGATGCGATGGGGATGCTCAGAGCTCAAGCCAACCGCGTTCCGCTCCGCGTTCTCTATACAAAAGCCGGAACGCGGCTGAGCGCTTGCTGGCTCGAGGACGACGATGTGATCGTCGACCACAAGGCCTATTGGGCGGCCGCCAACTCTCTCGAAGAAGCCGCCTATGTGACCGCGATCCTAAACACGAACATCGTGCTCGATCGGGTGAAAGATCTCCAGCCGGTCGGCCAGCGCGATCCGCGCGACTTCGACAATCTGGTCTGGACGCTGCCGATCCCCGAATTCGACGCAGCCGAAGCGCTTCACGTGGACCTTTCCGCCGCAGCACTGCGTGCCACCGAGGTCGCGGCGCGCGTCGAATGGCCCGAAGACGCGCATTTTACGACCAAGCGGCGCTTGATCCGGAAAACGTTGGAGGCCGACGGCGTGGCCCGAACCATCGAGCGCCTCGTCGACGCGCTACTTCCTCTCTGACACATCCCGGTCCACAGCGCAGCGAATGTCCTGCGCCGTACCGACATGCCACCCATCCCCCCACGAAAACAGGAGAACGAATGCAACTGACCGAACGCTACGACGATGCGCTGCTGCTGGCGGCCGAGCTGCACCGCGCGCAGGTGCGCAAGGGCAGCGGCGTGCCCTATCTCTCCCACCTGCTCTCCGTCTCCGCGCTGGTGATGGAGTATGGCGGCGACGAGGACCAGGCCATCGCGGCCCTGCTGCACGACGCGGCGGAGGACCAGGGCGGCGCGGCGGCGCTGGAGACGATCCGCCAGAAATTCGGCGACGACGTGCGCGACATCGTGGCCGACTGCACTGACACGGTGGAGGACCCGAAGCCGGCCTGGCGCCCACGCAAGGAGGCCTATATCGCCGGCCTGGCGGCCAAGCGGCCGCGGTCGCTGCTGGTCTCGCTCGCCGACAAGACCCACAACGCCACCACCATCCTGCACGACCACCGGGTGAGTGGCGAGGCGCTGTGGGACCGGTTCACCGGCGGGCGCGACGGCACGCTGTGGTACTACCGCGCGCTGGCCGACAGGTTCGCCGAACTCCTGCCCGGCGCGCTCGCCGACCGTTTCCAGGAGATCGTCGCGGCGATGGCCGGCGGCGCGGAACGCGCCTGAGTTTCAAAAAAACTTTGTCGCCCTCGCACTTGTTGCGAGGGCCCATTTGTGGAGCAGACTGGACCAGTGCCGATAGTGGCTTGAAAGGCAGACCCGGATATCCGACGGCCTCCCCGCAGTTTAGTGATTCACCTCAACCCATTGGCGTATTGGCCATAAATGGGTCCTCGCCACAAGGGCGAGGACGACAATATCTCTTGTTGCTGGCGTCGAGTGTCCCTTGCGACAGGTGTGGATCCTCGGGACAACTGTATGGCCCGGGGATGACGATTGTGTATTGGTGGCAATTGTGAGTCTTCAAACCTACCCCACACTTGCCGCCAAAGCCCCGCGCATCGCCGGCAGCAGGTCCGCCTCGAACCACGGGTTCTTCTTGATCCAGGCGTTGTTGCGCCAGCTCGGGTGCGGCATCGGCCAGAAGCCGTCGGCGGTGTAGTCGCGGAAGGCAGCGACCGTCTCGGTCATGGTGCGCTTGGCGCGCTTGCCCAGATAGCGCGCCTGGGCGTAGCTGCCGACCAGCAGGGTCACCCGGATGTCGGGCATGGCGGCGAGCATCGGCGCGTGCCAGGCGGGGGCGCACTCGCGGCGCGGCGGCAGGTCGCCGCCCTTGGCGTCGAGGCCGGGAAAGCAGAAGCCCATCGGCACGATGGCGACGTGGGCGGTGTCGTAGAAGCGGTCGCGGTCCATCCGCAGCCAGTCGCGCAGCCGGTCGCCGGACGGGTCGTTCCACGGAATGCCGGAGGCGTGGACGCGGGTGCCGGGCGCCTGGCCGACGATCAGCAGCCGCGCGGTCGGGCTGACCCGGAACACCGGCCGCGGCGCGTGAGGCAGCGCATGGGCGCAGATGGTGCAGGCACGCGCCCGCGCGGCCACCTCCTCAAGTTCGGTCATGCCGCCGCGCCGCACAGGCGCTCGACGAACGCGGGCACCATCTCGGTCGCCGGGCCGTGCAGGTGGGTCTGGAACATATCCGCCCCCTCCGACGGCTCCAGGTTCAGCTCGACGGTGGCGCAGTCCGGCGGCACTGCCTGCACGAAGCCGGCGGCGGGGTAGACGTTGCCCGAGGTGCCGATGGAGAGGAACAGCCCCGCCTGCCCCAGCGCGCGATAGATGCGGTCCATGTGCAGCGGCATCTCGCCGAACCAGACCACATGGGGGCGCATGCCGCCCAGGTGCCCGCAGGCCAGGCATGGGTCGGACGCATGCAGGTCGTGGCGGCAGTCGGTGACGTTGCCGCAGTGGGCGCAGACCGCCTTCAGAAGCTCGCCGTGCATGTGGATGAGGTTTGCGGTGCCGGCGCGCTCGTGCAGGTCGTCAATGTTCTGGGTCACCACCAGCACGTCGCCGGGCCAGTCCCGCTCGAGCCGGGCGAGGGCGGCGTGCGCGGCATTCGGCTCGATTTCCGGGTCCAGCAGGCCGGCGCGGCGCGCGTTGTAGAAGGCGTGCACGCGCTCGGGGTGGGCGGCAAACGCCTCCGGCGTCGCCACATCCTCGATCCGCACCGTTGCCCAGATGCCGTCGGCATCGCGAAAGGTGTGCAGGCCCGATTCCCGTGATATGCCGGCCCCGGTCAACACCACGACCGGCGCTGCGGCGGCGCGCAGGGCCGCGATGGTGGGGGCATCGAGTGTCATGACGGCGATGATGGCGCGCGTGGCCCCCGCGTCAAGCCGGCAAACCTGGAACACACCGCCTATGCCACCGCCCATACCCGCCCTGGCCGACCAGAAGCGCGACCGCCACGGCCTGGCGGTGCTGCTGATCATGGTCGGCATCTCGATGCTGGCGACCATGGACGCGGTCGCCAAGCTGATCGGCGAGGGCTACCACGTCGGCCAGATCGTGTTCTTTCGCGCGCTGGTCGGCCAGATCCCGGTGTTCATCATCATCGCGGTCCAGGGCCAGTGGGCGCGGGTGCGCACGCACCGGCCGATGGCGCACTTGCTGCGCGGCCTGACCTGGGTGATGTCCATCGGCTCGTTCTTCTGGGCGATCCAGCTGATCCCGCTGGCCGACGCCACCGCGATCTTCTTCGTGTCGCCGCTGATCGCCACCGCGCTGTCGGTGCCGCTGCTGGGCGAGACCGTCGGCTGGCGCCGCTGGACGGCAGTGATCGTCGGCTTCATCGGCGCGATGATCGTGATCCGCCCCGGCAGCGGCGTGTTCGGCTGGGCCGCCATGCTGCCGCTGATCGGCGCCTTCAGCTACAGCGTGCTCACCCTCACCGGCCGGCGGATGGTGATGCACGAGGACAGCACCACCGTTTCGCTGTGGGTCTCGGCCTCGCCGTTGCTGATCTTCGGCGCCATGCTGCCGTTCGTCTGGATCACGCCGGTGGGCACCGATTGGCTGCTGTTCATCGGGCTCGGCCTGCTGGGCGGCACCGGCAACTTCCTGGTCACCCTCGCGTTCCGCTACGCCAGCGTCAGCCTGCTGGTGCCGTTCGAGTACGTGGCGATGCTGCTGGCCGTCATCTACGGCTGGGCGATCTGGCAGGAGGTGCCGGACGAATGGGTGTTCGTCGGCGCGGCCATCATCTGCGGCAGTGGCCTGTTCGTCGCCCTACGCGAGGCCCGGATGAAGGAGGGTTAGGCGGAGCGCAGCCTAGTCCTGCGCCTTCACAAAGGAAATCTTCAGTTGCGAGCCGGTCGCGGCTGCGAACCGCCGCAAGGTCGCCACCGAGGGGTTAACCCGCAGCCCTTCCATTTTGGCTACATACGACTGTGTGGTCTTCATGCGCTTAGCCACTTCAGCTTGCGTCAAATCCGCCCTCGACCGCGCGTCGATCAGAGCCTCTGCCAGCGCGAACTCTTCCTCCAGCGCATCGTATTCGCGGCGATACTCTGGATCGTTCATCCATCGCCGATGCAGGTCTGCAACCTTCGTCATATCACCTCCTTGGCCCGCTTCAGCGCCAACGCAATCTCCGAGCGTGGTGTCTTCTGCGTCTTCTTGACGAACACGCGCACCACCACGACGCGCTGTCCCGAAGCGGTCACGTAAATGGCGCGCGAAATCCCATCACGGCCCTTCATGCGCATTTCCCACAACGAGCCCTGCAGATGCTTGACATAAGGCGCCTGCACCTGAGCAAGACCTTTTGTGGCGATCAGGCTGGCGATCCGCAGGAAGCGCGCCCGCTGATCGACAGGGAGAGCGTCGAGTTCCCGATCAACCGTTGCATTCAGCGTTTCGACGGTCCAACTCATCAATTATGCCAAATATAGCATATACAGTGTTGTTTTGCTACCCCCGCAGCCGGTATTCGGCCTCGCGGGTGTAGTCGGCGCCGTCGCGGCCCAGGTGGCTGGAAAACAGGTAGAACTCGTGCACCTCGATCGGGCCCACGTTCAGGTCCGCGCGGTTGCGCAGGAAGGACTCGACCCGATGGACCGGCGCGCGCTTCAGGCGCGCCAGCGTGACGTGGGGCAGGAACTTGCGCGGTTCCGGCGACAACCCGGCCCGCCGCGCCGCTGTCTCGGTCTTCGCGGCCAGACGCGCCAGCGGCTCGTTCGGCTCCACCGCCGCCCACAGCGCCGTCGGCTGCAACTTCTTCTCGAAGTGGCCGACGCCGTGGATCGTGATCGGGAACGGCGCCACGGCGATGCGGCCCAGCTCCATGTCGATGTCGTCGGCGACGTCGTTCGGGACCTCGCCGAAGAACCTGAGCGTCAGGTGCAGGTTCTCAGAATCGATCCAGCGCGCGCCGGGAATCGCGGAACGCACCTCGATCAGGCGCTCGCACACCCGATCGGGCAGGCCAATGCCGGCAAACAGGCGAACCACATGCGTTCTCCCCAAATCCAGCCATGCCTATTTGACCAACGCCAAGAATAACCGCGCCCCGTCACGGGCAGGGGTTGGACATCTCGCGATGTGCGGTCTCGATGTCGGCCAGCACGTCGTCGGACAGATCGAGGTCCAGGCTGTCGAGCATGGTCTGGATATGCTCCAGCTTGGTCCCGCCCGGCAGGTTCGAGGTCACGAACGGCTGCCGGTTGACGAACGCCAGCGCCATCGCCGCCGGGTCGAGCCCGTGGTCGCGCGCGATGGTGACATAGCGGCTGCACGCCTTGTCGGCCAGCGGGCCGGCGTAGCGGGTCATCTTGTCGCCATACAGGGTCAGCCGCGCGCCTTCCGGCTTCGCGCCGCCCATGTACTTGCCGGTCAGCACACCCATGGCCAGCGGCGAATAGGCCAGCAGGCCCACATCCTCGCGGATCGCCATCTCGGCGAGCCCGATCTCGAACGAGCGGTTGACCAGGCTGTACGGGTTCTGGATCGAGACGACGCGCGGCAGGCCCTCCGCCTCGGCGATGCGCAGGAACTCCATCACGCCCCAGGGCGTCTCGTTGGACAGGCCGATGTGGCGGATCTTGCCGGCGCGCACATGGGTGGCCAGCGCCGCCAGCGTCTCGGCAATCGGCACCGAGTCCGCATCGGCGTTGTGGACATAGCCCAGCCGGCCGAAATTGTTGGTCGGGCGGGACGGCCAGTGGATCTGGTAGAGGTCGATATAGTCGGTCTGCAGCCGCCGCAGGCTGCCGTCCAGCGCCTCGGCGATGTTCTTGGCGTCCACCCGATGCTTGCCGCCGCGCACATAGCTGAACCGGGCCTCGGCCGAGCCATTGACCTTGGTCGCCAGGATCACCTTGTCGCGCGGCGCGCCCTTGGCGATCCAGGTTCCGATGAACTCCTCGGTCCGCCCATAGGTCGCTTCCTGCGGCGGCACCGGATACATCTCCGCCGCGTCGACGAAGTTGATGCCGTTGTCCAGCGCCATGTCGAGCTGGGCGTGCGCGTCGGCCTCGCTGTTCTGATGCCCCCAGGTCATGGTGCCCAGGCAGATCAGCGACACGTCGATGTCCGTGCGCCCCAGTTTGCGATATTTCATGAATGCCTCCCCTGCCCCGGCGTGAGGCCACACCGCATGATTGCAGGCCCGGCCATTTGACTCGACGCCCGCGCGGCGCCGGGCGCTTACCTATCAGGAAGCAAGCTCGGGTGCCAACCAGTGCAGGAGATCGGGCACGATATTGTCGACGATGACCCCGACACCGGCCGTGTTGGGGTGGATGCCATCGCGCTGGTTCAGGTCCGGGTCCATCGCCACCCCCTCCAGGAAGAAGGGATAGAGCGGCACGTCGTATTCCTCGGCCAGCTCCGGATAGATGGCGTTGAACTCGGCGGAGTACTCGCTGCCCCAGTTCGGCGGCGCATACATGCCGGCCAGCATCACCGGCACGTCCTCGTCGATCAGGCGGGAGACGATGGCATCCAGGTTCGATTGCGCCTCCGCCGGGTCGATGCCGCGCAGCGCGTCGTTGGAGCCAAGCTCCACCAGCACATGGGTCGGGTTGTCGCCCAGCGACCAGTCCAGCCGCGCGAGCCCGCCGGCGGTGGTGTCGCCGGAGACGCCGGCGTTCAGCACCACCACGTCCAGGCCCGCGTCGCGCAGGGCCGCCTGCAACTGGCTGGTGAACCCATCCTCGGGCGAGAGCCCATAGCCGGCGGTCAGGCTGTCGCCCAGCACCAACAGGCGCACTTGTTCCTCGGTGGCAAAGGCCGACTGCGCTGCGGCGCCGGCAAAGGCTACGGCAACCACAAGGCCAGCGGTCGTGCGAAGCGGTGTCATGACGGCCGTTCCCTCAACTCTTGAGCCAGCACCTCAGATGTCGTTGCCACTGCTCGATGTCAACCCGCTGAGCACCTCGGTGCCGAGCATGTCACCACCGATCGGAGACCATGTGCCGTACAACTGGCCCTTGCCGCCGGGCGAATACACGGCCACACCGCCGTCATAGCCAACCGACAGCAGGTCGCCCACTGCGATTCCGGTGCCGCTGAAGATCTGGTCGCCGACGATCCACTCAACCTGGTAGGTGTCGCCGGTCCGCCAAATGGTGACTGTGCCGTTATAGGGGGAGCCGTCCGGGTTGGAGCCTGCCACCTCCCAGTCGCCAACCCAAGCCTCGCCCACGGTCTGCGCGCCGGCCGTGCTGCCAAGCATCAGAAATACGACCAACCCTGCCTGAATGATACGCCGCATGTCCCATTCTCCAGCTTGTCGCCAGCGCCCGCTTGCGCACGGCATGCCGCCTGCATGGTGCGGACGAATCCGGCGAAATAGTGACCCGTCCGGTGACCTGGTTGGGCGGTTCGCGCGTAAGTGATGGTAGAGCCATGCTTGCAGGCTGGCCCGAACACCTTACTTACAGGCAGTCTGTCTTCGCTCCGAATCCCGGCCAGATGGGAGAAACCATGCCGCAATCCGACAAGGTCGTCGCCCTGGCTGACGTCCACCTGACGCTCTCCAGTGCCGCCGGCGCGGTCGACATCCTGCGCGGCATCGACCTGAACATCGGCAGCGGGGAATCGGTGGCCATCGTCGGCCCGTCGGGTTCCGGCAAGTCGACGTTGATGATGATCATGGGCGGGCTGGAGCGAGCCAGCCGCGGCACCGTCACCGTCGCCGGCCACGAGCTCGGCGGCATGAGCGAGGACGACCTGGCGCTGTTCCGACGCAACAACGTCGGCATCGTGTTCCAGGCGTTTCACCTGATCCCGACCATGAACGCGCTGGAGAACGTGGCGGTGCCGATGGAGTTCGCCGGCATGGACGATGCGTTCGACCGGGCCGAGGCGGCGCTGAAGCGGGTCGGGCTGGCCCACCGGCTGACCCATTTCCCCGGCCAGCTCTCCGGCGGCGAGCAGCAGCGCGTGGCTCTGGCCCGCGCGGTCGCGACCGGGCCGGCCCTGCTGCTGGCCGACGAGCCCACCGGCAACCTGGACGGCCAGACCGGCGAGGCGGTGATGGACCTGCTGTTCGAGCTGTCGGGCAGCGGCGACACCACGCTGGTGCTGATCACCCACGACCCGGCGCTGGCCGACCGCTGCCAGCGCCACATCCGGCTCGCCGACGGCAAGATTGCAGACGATGATGGCGCGGCGGCCGCGACCCCGCCGATCCAGGCCGTAGGAGCCTGAGCCCATGAACATGGTGGCATGGCGGCTGGCACGGCGGGAGCTGCGCGGCGGCCTGGGCGGCTTCCGCGTCTTTCTGATCTGCCTGGCCCTGGGCGTGGCGGCGATTGCCGCCGTGGGATCGCTGTCGTCGGCGATCACCACCGGCCTGCAGGAGGACGCCCGCCAGCTGCTGGGCGGGGACCTGGAGGTGCGCCAGCTCTATACCCCCATCACCGAGGCGCAGCGCGCGTTCATGGACGAGGGCGGCACGGTGTCCGCCTATCGCGAGATGCGCGCCATGGCCCGCCTTGTCGACGTGGAGAACCCGGACCAGACCCTGATCTCGCTGAAGGCGGTCGACGACCTCTACCCGGTCTTCGGCGCCGTCGACATGGAACCGGCCATCCCGCGCGCCGAATGGTTCGCGCCGGTCGACGGCCTGCCGGCCGCGATCGTGGACGGTGCCGCGCTGCGCCGCCTGGGACTTGGCGTCGGCGACCGTATCCAAATCGGCGACGGAACGTTCGTGGTCGTGGCCGAACTGCTGGCCGAGCCAGACAGGCTGGGCGGCGGCGGCCTCTTGACCCTCGGTCCACGGGTGATCATCGCGGACGGGGACCTGGAGGCGACCGGCCTGGTCCAGACCGGCAGCCTGATCTACCACTACTACAAGCTGACCCTGCCGGAGGGCGCGGACGTCCAGGGGTTCCGCGAGGATCTGGGGGCGGCATTCCCCGACGCCGCCTGGCGGGTGCGCGACTTCTCCGAGGGTGCGCAGGGCCTGCGCGAGTTCGTCGGCCGGCTGGCCGCGTTCCTGACCCTGGTCGGGCTGACCGCGCTGCTGGTCGGCGGCGTGGGCGTGGCGAACGGGGTGCGCGCCTATCTCGACGCCAAGGGCACCACGATTGCGACCCTGAAATGCGTCGGCGCGCGCAACCGCACGGTGTTCGCCACCTACCTGATCCAGATCATGCTGATCGCGGCGGTCGGCACCGTCATCGGGCTGGTATTGGGCGCCGTCGCGCCACTTGCCGTGATGAGCCTGCTGGCCGAGCAGATCGGCGTCGATGCCCGCTTCGGCATCTATCCGCTGCCGCTGGCGGTGGCCGCCGTGTTCGGCCTGCTGACCGCGCTCACCTTCACCATCTGGCCGCTGGCGCGCGCCCGCGAGGTGCCGCCGGCCCGCCTGTTCCGCGACATCGTGGCCCCCAACCGGCGCTGGCCGAGCTGGCCGTACGTTGTCGGCAACGCTGTGGCGGCAATGGCATTGGCGGCCGTCGCCATCCTCGCTGCCGAGGATCGCATGCTCGCCGCCATCTTCGTGGCCGGCGCGGTGGTGACGCTGCTGGCATTCCGGTTCGCCGCCACGCTGTTGATGTGGCTGGCCCGCAAGGTCGGCCGGCCGCGGCGCAGCGACCTGCGGCTGGGTCTTTCCAACGTCTACCGGCCCGGCGCGCCGACGCCCTCTGTCGTGCTGTCGCTGGGGCTCGGGCTCACCGTGCTCGTCACTGTCGCGCTGATCGAGGGGAACATGCGCCGCGCGGTGCAGGAGAACATTCCAGACCAGGCACCGGCCTATTTCTTCATCGACATCCAGCCCGACCAGGCCGAGCAGTTCGACATCGTCACCGCCGGCGTGCCCGGCACCGGCGAGGTCGACCGGGTGCCGATGCTGCGCGGCCGCATCGTCGCCATCAATGGCGAGCCGGTGGAGAACGTGGTGGTCGACCCCGACGCCGCCTGGGCGTTGCGCTCCGAGCGTGGGCTGACCTATGCCACCGACCTGCCCGACAACGCCGAGATCGTCTCCGGCCAATGGTGGCCGGCGGACTACAGCGGCCCGCCGCTGATCTCCTTCTCGGCCGATCTCGCCGCCGGCTTCGGCATCCAGGTCGGCGACACCCTGACCATCAATGTGCTCGGCCGGGAGGTGACGGCGGAGATCGCCAATCTGCGCCGCATCGACTGGGGCACGATGCAGATCAACTTCACCATCATCTTCGCGCCCGGCGCGCTGGAGGCGGCCCCGCACACCCAGCTCGCCACCGCCCAGGCCGAGCCGGAGGCCGAACTGGCGCTGGAGCGCGCGGTCACCGATGCCTTCCCCAACGTGTCGGCGATCAACGTGCGCGACGCGCTGGACACCGCCAATGACATCCTGTCGAAGATCGGGCTCGCGGTGACCCTGACCGGGGCTGTCACGCTGATCGCGGGAACCGTGGTGCTGGCCGGCGCCGTCGCCGCCGGGCACCGTCGCCGGGTTTACGACTCCGTGGTCCTGAAGGTGCTGGGCGCCACCCGCGCCATCATCACCCGGGCCTTCCTGATCGAATTCGGCCTGCTGGGGGTCGCCACCGCCGTCATCGCGGCGGCCATCGGCACGCTGGCGGCCTATGTCGTGGTCGCGTTCGTCATGCAGATGGATTGGGCGTTCCTGCCGGAGACCGTCGTGATGACGGTGGCGATCAGCCTGGCGATCACGCTTGCGTTAGGATTTATCGGAACCTGGCGCGCGCTCGGCCAAAAAGCGGCCCCAATTCTGCGACACCCTTGAATACGCTGACGATGCGCGAGCCGTTTCGGGCCGATACAATTCCGGAAATGTCTTGAATTTCCCGGGCTCGCACACAATATTTCGAGGGACGCGTCCGCCGTGGCGGACGGAATTGAACGTGCCAAAACGTGAGGGATCGTAGATGGCGTCTCGTTTCGAAAGCCAGTTCCTATCGCGCACGCAGGACCAGGCCGGCGTCGATGCTGGGCTACGGGCCTATATGTTGCGCGTGTACAACTACATGTGCCTGGGCCTGGCGCTGACCGGCGCCCTGGCGTTTTTCATCTCGACGTCCGAGGCCGCGCTGGGCCTGTTCTTCAATCCGGCAACGATGGCCCCGACCGGGCTGGGCTGGATTGCGATGCTTGCCCCGCTGGCGCCGGTGCTGATCTTCATGTTCGGCTTCAACCGGATGTCGCCGACCATGGCGCACGCCATGTTCTGGGCGTATGCGGGGCTGAACGGCGTCAGCTTCGCGATGATCTTCACCTTCTTCCTGCCGGCTGAAATCTTCCGCGCGTTCTTCATCACCGCGGGCATGTTCGCTGGCATGAGCATCGTCGGCTACACCACGAAGCGCGACCTGACCGGGCTCGGCAGCTTCCTGATGATGGGCGTGATCGGCCTGATCCTGGCCAGCGTGGTCAACATCTTCCTGGCGTCGACCGGGCTGATGTTCATCATCTCGATCGCCTCGGTGCTGATCTTCGCCGGCCTGACGGCGTTCGACACCCAGAAGATCAAGGAGTCGTACTACGAGGGCGATGCCGCCGGCGATGCCTCCAAGAAGGCGATCTTCGGCGCGCTGATCCTCTACATCGACTTCATCGTGATGTTCCGCAACATCCTGTACCTGATGGCCCTGGCCCGCGAATAGGCCGGCGCCTGTCGCTGAATGACGAAACCCCGGGGCCTCGGCTCCGGGGTTTTTCGTTGCGCCGCGCCGTGTTGCAACCGCTTGATGACAAACGTGATACCGGCAGTTCCCTTCGGCAGCGAATTCCCCTAATCTTCCCGCAATCAAAAGTTCTTGGGAGGATTCAATGCTACGGAAAATTGCCGTTTCGGCCATCGCGCTCGCCATGGCCGGTGGCGCCACCATCAGCACCGCCAGCGCGGAAATCGTCATCCGCTTCGCCCATGTCGTGTCCGAGTCCGGGCACCCGAAGGGTGAGGCCGCGGCCCTGTTCGCCCAGCGGGTGAATGAGGAGCTGGCCGGCGAGGTCCGGGTCGAGGTGTTCCCGAACTCGCAGCTCTACAACGACGACCAGGTGCTGGAAGCGCTGTTGCTGGGCGATGTCGAGATGGCCGCGCCCTCGCTGTCGAAGTTCGAGCAGTTCACGCTGCAATACCGCATCTTCGACCTGCCGTTCCTGTTCGCCGACCTGTCCGCCGTCGACGCCTTCCAGCAGTCGGACGCGGGCCAGGAACTGCTGAACGCGATGAACGAGAACGGGCTCTATGGCCTGACCTTCTGGCACAATGGCATGAAGCAGATGTCGGCCAACGTGCCGCTGCTGCTGCCGACCGATGCCGAGGGGCTGAAGTTCCGCATCCAGACGTCGGACGTGCTGGAAGCGCAGTTCAACGCGCTTGGCGCCTCGCCGCAGAAGATGGCGTTCTCCGAGGTCTACGGCGCCCTGCAGACCGGCGTTGTCGACGGCCAGGAGAACACCTGGGCCAACATCTACACCCAGAAGTTCTATGAGGTGCAGGACGGCATCACCGAGACCAACCACGGCGTCATCGACTATATGGTGGTGACCTCGGTCGAGTTCTGGGACGGCCTGCCGGACGACATCCGCGCGGACCTGGAGCGCATCCTGACCGAAGTGACCGCGCAGAAGAACGGCGAGGCCGAGCAGATCAACCAGGATGCCCGCGATGCCATCGTGGCCGAGCGTACCGAGATCCGCCAGCTCACCAGCGAGCAGCGCCAGGCCTGGATCGATGCCATGAAGCCGGTGTGGGATCAGTTCACCGACCAGATCGGCGCGGACCTTATCGAGGCCGCCGCGTCCAGCGGCAGTTGATCAGGCACTGAAATCTCGGGGGCGTCCGTCCGGCCGCGGGTCGGACGACGCCTCCGCCATCGCCTGATCCGGCGATCCCGACATGATGAGCCCTGACACCCCGGCCCAAGCGGGCGGCAGCGGACTGGCGCGGCTGGGTCGTGTGCTGACTTGGTTCGAGGAAACGCTCATCGCCTATCTGCTGCTGGCGATGACGATGATCGCGTTCGTCAATTACATCGCGCGCGAATTCTTCGCCGCCAGTTTCGGCTGGGCGTTGGAGCTGACGCTCAACGTCTTCCTCTACCTGATCATGTTCGGCATGGCCTATGTGCTGCGCAAGGGCCTGCACATCGGCATCGACGTCTTCGTCAACCTGTTTCAGCCGCGCACAAAGAAGGGGCTGACGCTGATTGGCGTGGTCATCACGCTGATCTACGGCCTCGCCTTCGTCTGGGTCGGCATCGAGATCGTGCTGCGGTTCACATCGAGCGAGTTCCTGCTGACCGTGGGCACCGAGGAACTCGATATCCCGCACTGGTTCACCTACAGCTTCATGACGCTGTGCTACGCCTATTTCACGGTGACCGTGTTCGTGGCGATGATCGCGATCATCCGCGGCAAGCGCCAAGCCATTACGGCGAGCCATGAAGCCGAGGAGGATGTCGTCGAGGCCGACCTCACCAACGCTTCCGCCCTGGATTCCCCGCGCGCCCCGCAAGACGGCCAGGGGCGCTGAGCGGCGATGTTCGAGGCCATCCAAGAAGCGCTCCAGCCCCATGTCGGCTGGATTCTGCTCGGCCTCGTCTTCCTTTTCCTGGCGCTGCGGGTGCCGATCGGCGTCGCACTGGCGCTACCCGCCGTCGTCATCACGCTGATCGACACCGGCAAGGCCTCCAGCCTCGCCATCGCGGCGGTCGGCGCGATGAACGCGAAGTTCCTGCTGACCGCGATCCCGTTCTTCATCCTGTCGTCCGCGTTCCTGTCCACGGGAGGTGCCGCTGAGCGGATCGTCCGCTTCGCGGTCAGTGCGGTCGGGCACCTGCGCGGCGGCATGGCCAATGCCGGCGTGTTCTCGTGCATGCTGTTCGCGGCCCTGTCCGGCTCGTCGCCGGCGACGGTGGCGGCCATCGGGCCGATCGCCATCCGCGGCATGCGGAGCGCCAACTATCCGTTGCCGTTCGCGGCCGGCGTCATTTCCACAGCCGGCACGCTCGGCATCCTGATCCCACCCTCGATCGTGATGGTGGTGTACGCGGCGGCGACCAACGAATCCGTCGGCCGCATGTTCATGGCCGGCATCGTGCCCGGGCTGTTGGCGGGGCTGATCCTGATCATGGGGATCTGGTTCGCGGTCGGCGCCCGCAAGATCGTGTCGCGCGACTGGGCCGGCTGGGGACGGATGGTCCGCGATGGCTACCACGCATTCTTCGGCCTGCTGCTGATCCTGATCATCCTGGTTGGCATCTATACCGGCGAGTTCACGCCGACCGAGGCGGCGGCGGTTGCAGCGGTCTACGGTTTCATCACCGCGACCCTGATCTACCGCGGCATCGGCTTCCTGCGCGACGAGCCGTGGCGCCGCGAGGGCGAGACGGTCGAGGCGGCCATCGGTCGCAATCTGTGGAAGAGCGTGGTGTTCCTGGTCCCCAACTTCTTCCATGCCCAAACCCGGCAGGTCCTGCTGGACGCGGCCAAGATGGCGATCATGCTGATGTTCGTCATCTTCAACGCGCTGATCTTCAGCCACGCGCTGACCGAGCAACGCCTGCCGCAGGAGCTGCTGGCGATCGTGCAGGATGCGGAACTGGCGGCGTGGTCGTTCCTGATCCTGATCAACATCCTGCTCCTGGTCGGCGGCCAGTTCATGGAGCCGAGCGGGCTTCTGCTGATCGTCGCCCCGATTGCCCACCCCATCGCCATCGCACTGGGCATCGACCCGATCCACCTCGGCATCATCATGGTCGTGAACATGGAAATCGGCATGATCACGCCGCCGGTGGGCCTGAACCTGTTCGTGACGTCGTCGATTACTGGCATGGACATTTTGAGCGTGATGAAGGCGGCACTGCCCTGGACCGGGCTGTTGTTCCTGTTCCTGATCCTGATCACGTTCGTGCCGGAGATCTCTTTGACCCTGCCGGACTGGCTCTATGGCGTGCCGTCGTCGCGCGCCGGCTGAGCAGCCGTCCCTGGCAGGTGACTGACTGTCGTCGCACGATGCCACCATGAGTGGTCGCGGAGTGCACGAATTCGCGAATGGCGGAGCAAACCAGTTGCGCCGCCGGCCGCGCACGTGTCACGATTTCCGCGTCCGGCCGACCGCAATTGTTCCCTAGCCCCCGCGAAGAAGGGTTAGCCGAAGCGACAGATGTGTCGGGGTACCGGCTCGCGGGCATTATGGCTTGCGGGCAGTGTGGCTCGCGGGCAGTGCGACTGGGCCGCCCATATGCGCAGTGAGACTGACAGCCAATCGGAAGGCGGAACCCGCAGTGGGCGACCGTGGGCGGCGTTTGCTGCCGTCTTGGCCCTCACACTTGCCGCCGTGCTGGCGGGATACCTGATGATCCAAGGCCAGGCCGAAGATATGCGGGCCAGCGACCAGGCGGACTGGGAGCGGCGGTTGCTCGACCTCGCCTCCACGCTGCGCGACGAGTTGCAGGCGCAAGGCGCCGACGACCACGCAGCACTGGTCGGCGTCGCCGAGAGCCCGACCATTGCGTTGTTCCTCAGCGAGTATCGCGCGCAGAACGGAAACCTTGCACTGATCATGGATGGCGAGGACCAACTCGACTACATCCGCAATCACATGGCCGTCGTGGCCTACGACCACGGCTACCAGGTCGGCGATGCGCGCCCCGATGTGGGTGCGAACCTGCCGATCGCGTCAGGGCAGGATGCGGACGGACCGGCCGACACCGAGCCGGTCGACAACACGGCCGAGATCCTCGGTGCCTTCGCCTTCGAGGGGCTGGCGCTCGTCAACCTGGTGGGCGACACGCTGGTGGCGACCGAGGACTTCCCGCCGCTGACGTTCGACATCCGCACATATATCCAGACAGCGCAGCGGGGCGAGCGGCACGTGTCGCTGGATTTCGACTCGCCGAACGGTGCGCCGGTGCATCTGACCCTGTTGCCGGCCCATGCTTTCCTGGAAGATCGGACCGCAGAGACCCAACTGGGATGGATCGTGGGATTGCGCCTGCTCTACGAGATCTACGACCTGTCCAGCCTGACCCGGGACACGACCGACTACAATCAGGTCCAGACCGCCGCCATTCGCGAGCGCAATGGCGGGGTCGTCGCCCTGTCTCAGATCGGGACCGACGGATCGTACGAACTGGCCGTCGCGGACGAGAGCGGCGAGGCATTGATTGCCGCCTGGGTGCGTGCGTTCGAGGCGCCGAACGGCGCCGGTCTGAGCGAGGGCATCGGCGGCGTGCCAGTCATCACGGCCAATGCCCCTTTCGAGGACGCACCGGTCACGATTGTGGCGTCTCTGTCCGTGGCACAGGCGCTGGCCGAGGCCACGCGGCACGAAACGAATCTTTATCTGATGTTGATACCCGTCATGGCGCTTGGTCTGGCGGCGGCCGCGGCCGTCATGATACTGGCTGGGCCGCGACCGGGAGGCACAAGGAGGTGAGCATGTTCGGACGCGTGAAAGACAGGCACGGGCTTGGTTTGGGACGTCGCATCGCCTTTGTGGCGGTCGCAGCCATCATCGGCGGAAGCGCCCTGGCCCCAGCCCCGGCCCATGCGCTGAGCCTGTTCGACGGCAACGCGTTTCGGCTGCCGGGCCCATCGATGTTTCCGCAGTTCGCCGAGATGGTGCAGCGCTACACCAATCAGTACCAAAGCATGACCAGCGCGTGCGCGTCGTCGGCGCCCAGCGGCTTTTGCCAGTACGTTGCGTCGTGGGCGCAGATGATGCGCGACGCCGAGGGCATGGCCCCTGGTGCGCAGATCGAACTGGTCAACCGCCACTTCAACGACTTCCGCTACGTTTCCGACCCCAGCAACTGGCAAGTCGAGGACTATTGGGCCACGCCGTTGCAATTCTACGATGTGGATGGCGATTGCGAGGACTATGCGATCGTGAAGTACTACACGCTGCGCGGCCTCGGCCTGCCGGCGAACATCATGCGCATCGTCGTGGTGATGGACCATAATTTGGGGGTCCAGCACGCCGTTCTTGCCATCAATACCGCCAACGACGTGTTGATCCTGGACAACCAGATCTCGGGCGTGGTGTCGGCCAGCCGCATTGCGCACTACACGCCGATCCTGTCTATCAATGAGCTCGGCGCCTGGCGGCATCGATAGGCCTCACGCAGATGCCTTGGTGGCCTATTGGCCGGGCGGCCTGAGGTCGTCCGGTATGGCGATGCCCGCTTCCTCGAAGAACCGCAGCGCACCGGGGTGCAGGGGGAACGTCATGCCCGCCAACGCGGTCTCCAGGCTGATCGCCCGCACCGCTGGATGCATGCTGGCCAGGAAATCCATGTTCTCAAACATCGTCTTCAGGATCGCGTAAACATCGTCCGCCGGCACGTCTCCGCGCGCCAGCAAGCTGTTCGGCTCCGCCAATGTCGCCACGTCCTCGGTCTGGCCGGCATAGGCACCCCCAGGAATGATGTGGGCCAGCCACAAGTCGTCCAGATCGCCGTTCACGGCCAGGACCGCACCGTCGGACACGGTCAGGAACGCCACCTCGTCGCCGTGCAATGCGGCAAGCCGGGCCAAGGCGGAGATCGGCACGCCGCCGAACATCACCATGCCGTCGATATCGCCGCTCTCGAACGCGGTGACCGTGCCGTCATAGCTGCCACTGTCGACGATATTCAGGCCGGCCGGATCGAGCCCCAGATTGCCCAGGGCAAGCATGCTGGACGCCCTGGACCCGGAATGCCCGGCGCCAAGCGAAATTCCGGCACCGCCAAACGCGGCGAGGTCGTCGATCGTGCCGCCTGCCAACCGCGATGAGCGCACCACGACATGCATCACGTCGGGCCAGAGCATGGTCACCGAGCGCAGTTCGGCCCGGCTGACCTGGGCGCGCGGATCGGCGGGCAATCCGACGCCGGCTGCGGCCTCGCGCGCGAACAGCCCCTGCACCATGGCGAATGAGACCTCGCCATTGCGCAACAGACCGATGTTCGCTGCCGAACCGCCGGTGGAGACGGCCTCGATCTCGATGTTGTGCGAAGGGGTCAAGCGCGCTTCCACAAGCGCCTGGATGGCAACGCCGACGGGGTAGTAGGTGCCGCCGGTGGTTGCGGTGCCGAGGGCGTAGTGGCGCACCTCTTCTTGTGCCAGGAGGGGCTGAGAGGCGCTAAAAAACAAGATCGCCGTCAGAAAAAACACCGACCGGACGATAGTATTCTTGGGCAACAACATGGTCGCCACCGCCCTTTCCGAGGTCAGGACGCCCCCACGGTTAATAATACCACGTTGTTGGCTAGCGCTCCACGTATTATCGGCAACACATCAACCGCGACCAGCGGCCCGGCTTTCGGACGGCGGCGCTTTCTCGACCGCCGCGCGCACCGCGGCCAGCTCGCCGCGCAACGCCTCCACTTCCTCCAGCAGGCGCTCGTTGGACACCCGGGTCGCCCGCTCCGCCTTCTCGCGCTCGCGCACTTCCTCGTCGTGCAGCACGTTCATCGAATTGACGATCAGCGCGATCACCAGGTTCAACACCGCAAAGCTGGTGATCAGGATGAACGGCACGAACAGCAGCCAGGCGTTGGGGTTCGCCTCCATGACCGGCCGCACAATGCCCATCGACCAGCTTTCCAGCGTCATGATCTGGAACAGCGAGTACATGGACTCGCCGATGGACCCGAACCATTGCGGGAAGCCCTTGCCGAACAGCGTCGTGGCAATGACCGCGAAGACGTAGAAGACCAGCGCCAGCAGCAGCATGATGCCGACCATGCCGGGCAGCGACGTCATCAGCGCGCCGACCACCCGGCGCACCTGCGGCACGACCGAGATCAGGCGCAGCACCCGCAATATGCGCAGGGCGCGCAGGATCGCGAGGTCGCCCTGGGTCGGCAACAGCGCGAAGCCGACGACCGCGGCATCGAACAGGTTCCAGCCGTTGCGGAAGAAGCCCAGGCCATGCGCGAACAGCTTCAGCCCGATCTCGATGCAGAAAATGATCAGCACGAGGTGATCGAACGTCTTCAGGAGACCGCCGATCTGCGCGCGCACGTGCGGTGAGGTCTCAAGCCCCAGTGTCACCGCGTTGGTCGCGATCAACGCCACGATCGCCCACTGGAAGGCACTGCTGTCGACCAATGCGGCGACGCGCCCCCGGAGTGCAGTCAACCGAAGCGCAGTCAACCGAAGCGCAGCTAGCACGCCAAACCGCTGTCGCCGTTCATCCGTCGATGCTTCCCCCACGCCAGAGCCTTTTCCACTCAGCCTCGAATCACGTCGCCGCCGCCGTGCGTTCCCGTTCATAGGCCAGTCTGACCGCGGCGTCGCTGGCGCGCTCCACCTTGGCCAGATAGACCGACGTCAGCGCCGCACTCGCCAGGAACAGGGCGAGACTGACATAAGCGGCACTCTGCAGAAACACGAAGGTGTCGGTCACCGCACTTTCCGTGTAGCCGGGGTCGTTCGCTCTGATCTGAATGATGGTGCCGGCGATGGAGTAGGCCGCGAACAGAACAGCCACCCATCCGACCGAGGCGAAACCGGTGCGCCAGCCGCTCTCCGGATAGCGGTTCAGCGCGCTGTCGATGCGCGCGATCCAGAACCAGGGTGCGATCAGGTTGACGATCGGGATGATGCCGAGCACGACGACCGGCCAGAACGCCACCGTATGATCGATCTCACTGATGGACTTCAGGCCATTGAACGCACGCGACAGCACCACCCAGAACATGATGGCCGAGATGATGAAGGCGATAAGCTGGAGAACGAATATCAGCGTACCCTGACTGCCGAAATCCTCGAAATCGCTCGCCGACATGCTGGACAGGCCGTTCTCGACGATCTGGCTGGTGAGAGTGGAAATGCTGAGCGCCGCCCACACATGACAAGCGCCCGCGACAAGTGCGAAAAATATGAATGCTTTGACTGAACCAGACATGGCTGCGCCACCCATTCGTTGGATAAATCCAGAGGGTCATAAGACACGATAACAAGGGCAGCATTGCGGGCAGGCCGCCCCGCTGTCAACGCGATGCGAGCCAAATCCCGCTAACGAGCCGGCGCCGCCGCGACCATCCGCGCGCGATGCATCCTATGGCCGAAGGTGTATGCTGCTGCCATGTTCGAGGACCTCGATGCAACGCTTCTCGCCCGCATCCAGTTCGGCTTCACGGTCGCGTTCCACATCATCTTCCCGTCGTTCTCCATCGGGCTGGCCAGTTTCCTCGCCGTGCTCGAGGGGTTGTGGCTGGCGACGGGGCGCGAGGTGTACCTGCGCCTGTTCAAGTACTGGGTGAAAATCTTCGCCGTCGCGTTCGCCATGGGCGTCGTGTCCGGCGTGGTGATGAGCTACCAGTTCGGCACCAACTGGTCGGTGTTCTCCGACTTGACCGGCCCTGTGCTCGGCCCGCTGATGGGCTACGAGGTGCTCTCCGCCTTCTTCCTGGAGGCGGGCTTCCTCGGCATCATGCTGTTCGGCATGAAGCGGGTCGGCAAGGGCCTGCACTTCTTCGCCACGCTGATGGTGGCCGGCGGTACGTTGTTCTCGGCGTTCTGGATCCTGTCGGTGAATTCCTGGATGCAAACGCCGGCCGGCTACGCCTTCAACGAAGCCGGCCAGTTCGTGCCCGACGACTGGCTGGCCGTCATCTTCAACCCCTCGTTCCCCTATCGCCTGGTCCACATGGTGCTGGCGGCCTATCTGACCACCGCGTTCGTGGTCGGCGCGGTGGGCGCCTGGCACCTGCTGAAGGACAAGACCGACCAGGCGGCGCGCACCATGGCCTCGATGGCGCTGTGGATGGCCGCCATCGTAGCACCCATCCAGATCGTGGCCGGCGACATGCACGGGCTGAACACGCTGGAGCACCAGCCGGCCAAGATCGCGGCGATGGAGGGCCATTTCGAGCCGGAGGAAGGCGCGCCGCTGCTGCTGTTCGGCTGGCCCGACATGGAGGCGGAGGAAACGCTCTATGCCGTCGGCATCCCCCATCTGGGCAGCCTGATCCTGACCCATAGTTGGGACGGCAAGGTGCCGGGCCTGAAGGAATTCGCGCCGGAGGACCGGCCCAATGCGCTGATCCTGTTCTGGGCCTTCCGGTTGATGGTGGGGCTTGGCTTCCTGATGGCGCTGACCGGCTTTGTCAGCCTGTGGCTGCGCTGGCGCCGGCGCCTGTTCGACGCGCACCGCTTCCACCGCTGGATGGTGGCGATGGGGCCGTCAGGCTTCGTCGCCGTGCTCTCCGGCTGGATCGTGACCGAGGTCGGTCGGCAGCCCTACACCGTCTATGGCCTGTTGCGCACCGAGGACTCGATCTCGCCGATCGCAGCACCTGGCGTCGCGGGCTCCCTGATCGCGTTCGTCATCGTCTACCTGCTGGTGTTCGGCGCCGGCACCACCTATCTGCTGCGCATGATGCGCCGGCCGGTGCAGCCGGACGAGCCGGCCGAGGCCGCCGACGCGCCGATCCGCACCGCCGGCATCGCGCCCGGCCCCGCACAAGGGCGCGGCGATGACGGCTCGACCCCAAAAAGCCAGGGAGCCGCGTCATGATCGATCTGGCTCTGATCTGGGCCGGCCTGCTGTCGTTCGCGATCCTGGCCTATGTGGTGCTGGACGGCTTCGACCTCGGCGTCGGCATCCTGTTCGGCGTGGTCGGCAACAAGCGCGACCGCGACACCATGGTGAACACCATCGCGCCGGTGTGGGACGGCAACGAGACCTGGCTGGTGCTGGGCGGCGGTGGCCTGTTCGCCGCCTTCCCGCTGGCCTACGCCATCCTGATGCCCGCCCTCTACGCACCGCTGTTCGCGATGCTGCTGGCGCTGGTGTTCCGCGGCGTGGCGTTCGAATTCCGCTTCCGCTCGATCCGCCATAAACGGTGGTGGGATGTCGGTTTCTGCGGCGGGTCGGTGGTGGCCGCGTTCAGCCAAGGAGTGGCATTGGGCGCGTTCATCCAGGGCATCGCCGTCGACGGCCGCGCCTATGCCGGAGGCTGGTTCGACTGGCTGTCGCTGTTCAGCATCGCGACCGGGCTGGCGCTGGTGGCGGGCTACGCGCTGCTGGGCGCCACCTGGCTGATCATGAAGACCGGCGGCCCGCTGCAGCAGCAGATGCGCCGCGCGGCTCTGCCATTGACCGCCATCGTGCTGGCGGCGATCGGCGGCGTCAGCCTGTGGACGCCATTGCTGCACGACGACATCGCGGCACGCTGGTTCGAATGGCCGAATATCGCGTTCCTGTCGCCGATGCCGATTGCCATCGCCGCGATCGCCGCGTTCATGGTGCGCGCGCTGATGAAGCAACGCGACGCGATGCCGTTCCTGCTAGCGTTGGCGCTGTTCGTGCTGTCGTTCATCGGGCTCGGCATCAGCCTCTACCCGTTCGCGGTGCCGCGCGCGATCACCATCTGGGAAGCGGCGGCGCCGGACGCCAGCCTGGGCCTGCTGCTGGTCGGCGCGGTGATCCTGATCCCGATCATCCTGGCCTACACCGCCTATGCCTACTGGGTGTTCCGCGGCAAGGTCGATCCCGACGAGGGCTACCATTGACCGCCGCACCTGACAGCGGCGGCGGCAGCGGCCCTCGTCCACACTGGCGCGCGCGCCTGCTGTGGTTCGTGGCGTTGTGGGTCGCCGGTCTCGCGGTGGTCGCCGGCGTTGCCTACCTGATCCGCGCACTTGTCCCGGGGTGATGTAGGACACATCGCTCATTGCGGGACGAACCAGCGTGGGCTCAATTCATGCAGTTGGTCCGCACCAGCACGGTCATCGGATCCACGCCGAACGTGCCTTCAAGTGTCTGCCCATGGACGGCGAGCCAGGATTCTTGGGCTCGGTAGGCGTCCTTTTCGCGCGCGCCGGCGCAGGCAAACGCCATTCCGGCCACGTTCTGGAGGTGGTGTACCATCTCGTGCACCAGCATCGAACCGTCGGCCGCGGACAAGATGTTCCAGCCCAACGGCAGGTAGATGGTTCGTGTGGCATCGTCATACATCGCAAAAACGTGGCCACCGGCGCCCAGGTCAGCCGCAAGCGTGGAGGGTGCCGGGTGCTGCCCGTTTTCCGACGACGACCGAACGGCGCGGACGTGCGCCATCGTCTCCGACGAGGCGAACACCACGCGTGGCAGCTCAAACGTTGCCGGCAACCCGAAGTTGACAGAAAGCCATATCAGGATCACCGTCATCAGCACTTGCATCGCTCTCGCCCTCCGCGACGGCCCTGCGCTTGCAGGTCAGAATCGTGAGAGTGAGAGGCGCGCGTCCCGGCAGATATCCGCTCTCGGCACGACTATCCGGAATCGGCATCGAAGTGGGCGCCTGGCGATATCAGGTGCATTTGCACAAGGGGTTGGAATGCCGGCACGACGGGAGGGTGTGGCCGACAGCGGTTGTGGACCGGTCCCCGAGGATGTCAGGCGGGCTGTCCTGCTTCTGCGGCAATCGCTCCGCTCACCGTGCACCACGGCGACGCTCGCCGCCCGCTGCGGCGTGGCCGAACGTACGCTCTCGGAACACTTCCGCGCGTTTCTCGGCCTTTCGCCCAGCAAATACCTGCGCCGGCTA
The DNA here is from genome assembly GCA_965227515.1 of Alphaproteobacteria bacterium. Classification (GTDB taxonomy): domain Bacteria; phylum Pseudomonadota; class Alphaproteobacteria; order CALKHQ01; family CALKHQ01; genus CBDDFZ01. Next base: position 880,423 of record CBDDFZ010000002.1, on the reverse strand, counting down.
CGCCTGACCGCAGCGCGCGAGGCACTGCTGACCGGAACGCCGGACATTTCGGTCACGAAGGTTGCGGGCCGCTATCTGTTCAACCACCAGGGCCGTTTCGCGCAGGCGTATCGGCGTCATTTCGGTGAGCTTCCATCAACGACGCTGCGGCGGGCACAGTCTGGAAGGCGTAGGGACGCCGTCTCGGAGGCCACCGACGCTCCGGCCAACGAGCCATCGGCATCGTCCAACGACCGCGGGTTTGCTCTGCGGCCGACGGGCCTGGGCTCGCGCACAAGACCCTCGATCGCCGTCCTGCTCGGCTCCGGCGGGGGGTACCAGTCGCAGCATACATTGTTCCTGGAGGCGACCGCCGAGGCGATCGCGTCGGCGCTGGGCTCGCTCGGCTCGCTGGCCGTCATGCTTCCCACATCCCGAGGTACGGCACTGCGTCAACCCGAGGCAGCCGCGCGCGACCTTGGTGCCCGCTACTTCTTGGCAGGCAGTCTCCTGCCCTCCCAGAATCGGACCAGACTCATCCTCCGGTTGGCCGAAACCGCGACGGGGCAGCATGTGTGGGGCGACACCATCGACAGCGCCCGCGACGCACCGTTGCAGTTGATGGACAAAGCCATCGCGTGCGTCGTGCAGGCAGTCCCAGCGCAAATACGCGACGGCGAAATCCGGCGGGTACAGGCAGTGCCGCCCCGTTGTCTGGACGCCTACGGTCTTACGACCCGGGCCATGCCATATCTGTTCTCGTCCCAGGCCGATGGTGCGCGGCGTGCACTGGCACTTCTGCATGCAGCGCTGGATATTGACCCCGACTACGGGCTGGCCAGCGCACTCGCGGCGTGGGGCTACGGCCAGCTTGTGATGCTCAGCGGCACCGACATGCCGGACGATGCGCGCCAGCAAGCGGAGAAACTATCTCGCCGGGCCGCAATTCTGGAGGATCGCGATCCTCTGGCACTGACGGCTCTTGGCGCTGTCCAAATCATGTCCCAGAATTTCGATGCCGCCGAAGCATTCGTGGCACGCGCGCTGGCGATCGAGCCGACCTGTGGCTGGGCCTGGGGCCGTCGCGGCTGGCTGCACGCCTATCGCGGGGAGGCGTCGTCGGCCATTGGGCACTTCCGCCGTGCCATATCGCTGAGCCCGCGCTCCGCGCGTGCCAATCTTTATGCCGGCATCGGCAGCGCCCATTTCGGTGCCGGACGCTACCCGCATGCCGTATCCTGGTTGCGCAAGGCAATCGTGGAGCAGCCGGGCACCGTATGGGCGAACCGGAGCCTGTCGGTCGCTTATGCACGAACCGGAGAACGCAGGGCGGCGCAAGAAGCTCTCGACAACCTGAGGCGCTACAGACCGGGGGTGACTGTATCCGAGGTGGTGGCCGCGGTGCCGTTCACGGCGAGCTTCCTCGACCGACTTGGCGACGGACTGAGCGCGCTCGGCCTGCCCGCCTGATCCGGTTGGCGGCGTTGTGGGTCGCCGGTCTCGCGGTGGTCGCCGGCGTCGCCTACCTGATCCGGGGCCTGATCCCCTATTAATTACCACGCCGGACTATGGACCGGTCACAAATCGGATACGACTGCTGGTCAGTTTCCGACGGGCCGCTATACTCGATTTCAGCGGGCTCCCCCGGGCTCGCTCAAGAACTTCCAACGAGAAACTTGAGGAGGATACACATGCTTCGGACGACGCTCTTGGCGTCGGTGGCAGCACTGCTTGGTGCCGGCGCCGCTATGGCTGACAATCTCGACCGATTGCAACAATTTCAGACCACGGGTACATCGCTCGACATACCCGTGATCGAGCAGACCGGCGAATATGCCGATCAGCTACGCGCGAACCTTGAGCGCATCACGATGCCGGACGGCTTCAGCATCGACCTGTTCGCCATCGTGCCGGACGCCCGGCACATGGCTGTCGGCACCAACGTGGCCGTCTTCGTCGGCACCCGCAAGACCGACGTCTATGTCGTGACCGACCGCAATCGCGACCGCGTCGCCGACGAGGTGAAGCGCTTCGCGCCGTCGATCGATTTCGCGGTGCCGAACGGCGTATGCTTCAGCCAGGACGGGTTCCTGTACATCGCCGAGCACAACCGGATCATGGTGTTCCCGGCGGCCGAGTTCTTCTACGAGAGCCCGGACGTGGCGGTCGGCATCGTGGTGCCCCAGGGCGAGCTGATCCCGGTCGAGGAGGAATCCTTCAACCACGGTGCGCGGACCTGCTCCATCGGGCCCGACGACCGGCTGTATGTCACGCTCGGCCAGCCGTTCAACGTGCAGCCGCCTGAGAAGGCTGAGCTCTATGCCGAAACGGGCATTGGCGGCATCATCCGCATGAACCGGGACGGCACCGGCCGGCAGGTCTATGCCACCGGCGTCCGCAACTCGGTCGGGCATGCGTTCAACCCGGCCAATGGCGAGCTGTGGTTCACCGACAACCAGGTCGACGGCATGGGCGACGACATCCCGCCCGGCGAGCTGAACCGCGCCACCTCCATCGGCCAGAACTTCGGCTTCCCGTGGTATGGCGGCGGCGACACCCGCACCAACGAGTATGCCGGCGAGGTCGTGCCGGAAGGCGTGATCTTCCCAGAGGTCGAGATGGTGGCCCACGCGGCCGACCTGGGCATGATGTTCTACACGGGCAGCATGTTCCCGGCCGAGTACCAGGGCGGCATCTTCTCCGCACAGCACGGCTCGTGGAACCGCACCGAGCCGGTTGGCGCCCGCGTCATGTTCACCAGCCTGAACGAGGAAGGCGGCGCGGCCGAGAGCGTGCCGTTTGCCGAGGGTTGGCTGATGGACACCGGCGAATACTGGGGCCGCCCGGTCGACGTGCAACAACTGCCCGACGGCTCGATCCTGGTCTCCGACGACCTGGCGGGTGCGATCTATCGCATCTCCTATAGCGCGGAGTAGGACGGCACCGCCGGACGCCTAACAAGGCAAAACATACGATCTGCAGACTTGACGCCCTCGCCCTTGTGGCGAGGGCCCATTTTTGATGGCTGGGCCGGTGGCGCAGCGATCGCGCACCTCACGACGATGGCCGCCCGTTACAGTGACAAGGGCATCGAACCGCTGGGCCGGCCGGATCTGGGATGCAAACAGGAGCGAGATAGTGACCGAACCGAACCGGACCGGCACCAGGATTGCGCGCGTCGTGCTCGCAGGGTTGTCGATCAGCCTGTTGGCGCCTGCCGCCCATGCCGGCGACATCGCCTCGGGCCGCGCGCTGGCCAATCAGTGTGCGGTGTGCCACGGCCTCGACGGCATGGCGGTGCAGCCCGACGCGCCCAACATCGGCGGCGAGAGCGAGATCTACCTGATCAACCAACTGCGCGCGTTCCGCGATGGCGAGCGCCAGCACCAGCAAATGTCGATCATCGCCCAGGGCCTCAGCGACAAGAACATCGAGGACGTCGCCGCCTATTTCAGTGCGATCGAAATCGAAGTCGTCAGCGTGCCGGAGATCGAGGAATAGCACCAGCCGACGCCGCTCGGTCGGATTGACACCGCCGGCGGTTTTGCCTCCAATATTACGTGAATTCTGGGCCCGCCCCTTGAAGCGCAACTGCGGCAACCAGCGTCTTGTGGGGGACAGACGCCATCGCCGAGCCTCGCCTGCCGGCAGCGGCCTCGCGCGCATGGACTCCGCCTAGGGGCACAGAGACCGCAGTACCAGCCGGCCTCGGAGGCTTCTGGTGACGCCCGATCAAATCTTCGCAATGGTGGCCGCCCTTTTGTCGGCGGAGCCGGATGCTTCGCAGTTTCCGGTCGTCGCGGCAGGCGGCGCCGACAGCCGCTACGAAGTTGCGGCAGCACCGTGCTCGCGCCCGATCTCCGGCAATGGCCAGGTTGAGATCGAGGGCGAGACCGTGATTTGCGGCACCGTCAGCGTGCCGTTCGATCACGGTGCGCTGTTCGGGCGGGACATCGAGCTCAGCTTCGTCATCTACAAGTCGCGCTCGCTGGCGCCGGCGTCGGATGCCGTCGTCTACCTGCACGGCGGGCCCGGTGGCGGCACGGTGGAGGCGGTGTCGTTCATCAGCCTGGTGTTCGAGGAACTGCGCCGCCGCCGCGACGTCGTCGTGTTCGACCAGCGCGGCGCCGATGCATCCCGCGACTCCATTTCCTGCTTCAGGACGGTGTCGGAGAACTACGAGGTCATATCCGACGCGCTCTATGGCGTGGCGGTGCCCAACCTGGCCAACGACCTGACGGCCGACTGCCTCGCCGAGATCGCGGCGACCGGCACCGATGTCTCGCTGATCAACACCTATCAGAACGCGCGCGACGTGCAGGCCGTGATGCGGGCCCTGGGCTACCCGGAATACAACATCTACGGCATCTCCTATGGCACCAAGCTGGCGCTGGAAGTGATGCGGTCCGTTCCCGAAGGCGTGCGGTCCGTGGTTCTGGACTCCGTCGCGTCGCCGCACATTCCGCTCTACGACACCCTGCTTGTCCCCATTGCCGAATCGTTCCATGCGGTGTTCGAGCAATGCGCCGCAGACGATGCCTGCAACACGGCGTTCCCCAACCTGCGCGAAGACACCTGGGCGCTGCTGGACAGGCTCTACGACGACCCGATGCCGTTCCTCGGCACCGAGATCACCGCCTATGACCTGTTCGATCTGTTCGCCATGCGCAACGCATGGCATGTGCCGCGCGGGCTGACCGCCTATCTGCCGCTCGTGGTTGGTGAACTGACCGCCGGCGACACCACGACGTTCGAGGCGATCTGGAACGGCTCCCTGCCGCCGGCGCGCACCGTCTCCAGCGTGCTCGACGAAGCGTCGCCGGACATCACGCCGAACGAACTGGCCCTGGCATTCGCCATACTGCGCGAGGCCGAGGAGATCGGCTACGCGCTCGAAACGATCAGCGAGATCGGCATGCAGCTTGAAAGCGGCGCGGCGGCGGTTCGCTCCGGCGCCACCCTGGCCGCGATCTTCGACCAGGAGTTGACCGAGGCCAAGGACGAGCTGCCGAGCTACGAAGAGCAGGTCGACCTGTTCGAGGATTACCTCGCGCTGCGTGGCGTGGAGCCGTCGGCGGAAGCGCTGAGAGAACTGGTGGCAACGCACTTCCCGCCCGAAACGGCGACGCGGCTGACGTCCTTCATCGACCTGATGAACGAGGCCGACATCATCGAGACGTTCCGGCTGGTGACCGCCGACAACGAGGACCTGATCCAGGTCCTGCGCGCGGACTTCGAGCTGATGATCTATGCCTGCCAGGAGGACATGGACGACAACTCACCGCAAGGCCAGGTCGCCATCCATGCCGAGTTGGACTTCCCGGAGCGGATCGAAGCGGAGTTCGAGTTCCTGATGGCCGGCTTCTACGAGAACTGCGCCTTGTTCGAGAGCCATCCGCGGCCCGGCTTCCACGATCCGGTCACCAGCGAGATCCCAACCCTGGTGTTCTCCGGCATGCTCGACACGCAGACCGCCGCGAGCTGGGGGCCGGAGACCGCGCGCCACTTGCCCAACGCCACCGCGTTGGTGATGCCCGAGACCGGGCACGGCGCGATCATGTTCAGCCAGTGCGCACGCGACCTGGGGGTGGCCTTCATCGAGGACCCGACGGCGGCGCTCGACACGTCGTGCGTCGACGACCTGCGGCCCGATTTCAAGGTGCCGCGCGGCACGTTCACCATGACCACGCGCTGAGGGGGCGGAAGGGGGCGAGCCTGCTGCAACAGTTTCGAGTCTCGTCACCCATTCTGGCGTCATCGCGAGGAGTGAAACGACGACGCGATCCAGGCGATTAACGTGACGTCGCGCAGGTTGCTCTGGATTGCCGCGTCGCGCCGTAACAGGCGCTCCTCGCAATGACGAATAGGGGTCGGACGTTTCCGCGTCTCGGTGTGTAACTAACCCCGCAGCAACCACAGGGTCAGGGTGCGTTCCAGCGCCCGGGCCAGGAACAGCAGCAGCTCCGCGCCCTGGTCGGGTGAGAACTTGTCCGGCTCGCGGGCACCGAAGGCCATCAGCCCGTTGATCGCCGGGGCGTCGTCCTCCAGCGGCCCAACGCGCAGGCGCAACACGGCATCTGAGTCGATCAGGCCCGCGCCGCCGCCATAGATCGCCGCGCGGTCCGGCGCCGGCTGGTCGGCGTCGCGCAACAAAGCGTCCGACCCGGACGGGAAGATCTGCTCGACCATGCCGGGGTCGAGCACCGCGACATGCTGGGACAGCTCGGTCGACAGGCCGGGGATCTCCATCTCCAGCGCGATCGCGACCACATCGACGTCCAGCACCACGGCGAAATCGGTGGTGACGATGTCGATGAACTGGTCGATGTCGGTGGCGCCGAGCATCGCCAGCACGGCCTCGTGGATGCGGCGCTGGCCAACCAGGTTCTCGCGGCTGGTGTCGATCAGCGCGGCGGTGCGGCTGTGGGCGGCGTCGATATCGTTGCGCAGCCGGTCGACCATGAATCGCTGCAGGTCGACAACCTGGCCATTGGTCTCGGCGAAGCGGTCCGGCGCCTCCAGCGCCTCCACGATCTTGGGATACCGGTGCAGGAAGTCGGGATGGCGGCGCAGATAGTCCGCGACCGCCGCCTCGTTCAGATCCGTAACGCCCTCGTCGGCCCGGTCAGTGCTGTCCGCCAACGCTTACTCCCTCGCGAATCATCTTGCCGGTAACATACACCAGCCGCACGGCGCGCGAACTGGCAACCGGCAGGCCAATATCGCCGGACTATTCCGCTGCTTGGCCGATCGGCCGGTCCAGGATCGACTGGCCGGTCTTCTCCCAGTCGGCCAGGAAAGCGGCCAGGCCCTTGTCGGTCAGCGGATGGGCGAACATCTTGTGCAACAGGTCCGGCGGCATGGTGATCACGTGAGCGCCCAGGCGCGCGGATTCGGCCACGTGGTGCACGTTGCGGACCGAGGCGACCAGCACCTCGGTCGTGAACGCCTCGTAGGCGGCATAGATGGACACGATGTCGCCGATCAGGTCCATGCCCTCCACCCCGGTGTCGTCCAGCCGGCCGACGAAGGGCGAGATGAACGTGGCGTCGGCCTTGGCGGCCAGGATCGCCTGCGCCGGCGTGAAGCATAGAGTGACGTTGACCATGATGCCGTCGCTGCGCAGCGCCTTGCAGGTCTTCAACCCGTCGACGGTCAGGGGTACCTTGACCGCCACGTTGTCGGCGATCTTCGCCAGATGGCGACCCTCGGCCAGCATGGTCTCGTGGTCGGTCGCCGTCACCTCCGCACTGACCGGGCCGCTCACGATGCCGCAGATTTCCCTGATCGTTTCGATGAAGTCGCCGCCGGACTTCGCGATCAGCGACGGGTTGGTGGTGACGCCATCCACCAGCCCGGTCTCGGCGAGATCGCGGATCTGGGCGACGTCGGCGGTGTCGATGAAGAATTTCATTGTGGCGCTTCCTTCGTGTCGCGACGAACGGCCGGGTGCGGTTCCGCACTTCGCCTGCGGCGGTTCCGCCGCCCTGCAGTCGCGTACCGGCCTGATTTCCTGGCCCAATGTCTAGCTCAATCCCGGATCGCACGCACCCGGTTTCACGTGAAGCACCATGCGGGCCGCCGATGAAAACGGTTGCGGTGCTGCTGCCCCTGCCGCTGGGCGGGGCCTTCGACTATGCGGTGCCGGAGGACATGGAGGTCGCCCAGGGCGACTTCGTCGTCGCCCCGCTGGGCGGGCGCGAGGTGATCGGCGTCGTCTGGGGTCCGGCGCTGGGCGACGTGGCGCCCGACAAGCTGAAACCTCTGGCGGGCCGGCTGGACGCCCCGCCCCTGCCCGAGGTCTCGCGGCGGTTCGTCGATTGGGTCGCCGACTATTATTGCGCCGCGCCGGGGGCGGTGATGCGGATGACAATGAGCGTGACCGCCGCACTGTCGCCGCCGGCGCCGATCCACCTCGTCCACCTCGTGCGCCCGTTATTCGAGGCGCCCGATGTGCGGCGCACCGCGGCGCGCGAGCGGGTGATCGACACCGTGACCGAGGCACCGGCGCTGAGCGTGCGCGAGCTGGCGACCGTGGCCGGCGTCGGCACCAGCGTGGTCCAGGGCCTGATCAAGGCCGGTATCCTGGGTCTGCAGGCGGTACGGCCAAAGGTGGCGTTCGAGGTGCCCGATGTGGCCGGCAAGGGGCCGAGGCTGACCGAGGCGCAGGAAGCAGCCGCCGCGGAGCTGCGCAGCTCCGTCCAGGACGGTGGGTTCAGTGTCACCCTGCTCGACGGGGTCACCGGCAGCGGCAAGACCGAGGTCTATTTCGAGGCCATCGCCGCGGCCCTGGCGAAGGGCAGGCAGTGCCTGGTGCTGCTGCCGGAAATCGCGCTGTCGCCGGACTGGCTCGCCCGCTTCAAGGCGCGGTTCGGGGTGGCGCCGGCGCAGTGGCACTCCGACCTGAGCGCGAAGGTCCGCCAGCGCACCTGGCGGGCGGTGGCGACCGGCGGCGCGCGGGTGGTCGTCGGCGCGCGCTCGGCGCTGTTCCTGCCCTATCCCGACCTCGGCCTGCTGGTGGTCGACGAGGAGCACGACGCCGCCTACAAGCAGGACGACGGCGTCTGCTACCAGGCGCGCGACATGGCGGTGGTGCGTGCCCAGCTCGGCGACATCCCGCTGGTGCTGGCATCCGCCACGCCGTCGATGGAAACGGCGGTAAATGTGGCGCGCGGGCGCTACCGCTCGATCCCGCTGCCGGAGCGTTTCGGCGGGGCGGAGCGCCCCGAGATCGCGCTGATCGACATGCGCCAGCACGCACCGCCCGCCGGCAAATGGCTGTCGCCGCCGCTGGCCGAGGCGTTGCAGGCAACGCTGGCGGCCAAGCAGCAGGCGCTGTTGTTCCTGAACCGGCGCGGCTACGCCCCGCTGACCATCTGCCGCGCCTGCGGCCACCGCTTCGAGTGTCCGCACTGCACCACATGGCTTGTCGAGCACCGGCGCATCGGCCGCCTGATGTGCCACCATTGCGGCTATGGCGGACCGATGCCGCGCACGTGCCCGTCCTGCGATGCCGAGGACCAGCTCGCCGCCTGCGGGCCGGGGGTGGAACGCGCGGCGGAAGAGGTGCAGGCGCTGCTCCCGGAGGCGCGGGTCGTGGTCGCCTCCAGCGACAATCTGCATGGCCCGAGCGCCGGCGAGGCGCTGCGCCAGGCGATGCTGGCGGGCGAGATCGACGTGCTGGTCGGCACCCAGGTGCTGGCCAAGGGCCACCACTTTCCGGAACTGACGCTGGTCGGCGTGATCGACGCCGATCTCGGCTTGCAGGGCGGCGATCTGCGCGGCGGCGAGCGCACGTTCCAGCTCCTGACTCAGGTGTCGGGCCGGGCCGGCCGCGCCGCGGCGGCCGGGCGCGCGATGGTACAGACGTATATGCCCGACCACGACGTAATGCAGGCACTGGTCGCCTATGACCGCGAGCGCTTCATGGCAGTGGAGGAAGAGGGCCGGCGGCGCCACAACATGCCGCCGTTCGGCCGGCTGGTCGCCGTCGTGGTGTCGGGCCGGGACGAGGCGGAGGTCAACCTGGCCGCCGCCGACCTGGGCCGCACCGCGCCGCACGTGAAGGGGCCGGACGGCTTCATCCACGTGCTCGGCCCGGCGCAGGCGCCGCTGGCGCTGCTGCGCGGACGGCACCGGCGCCGGCTGCTGTTGCATGCGGCGCGCAGCGTCAAGGTGCAGGACATCGTGCGCACCTGGATCGGCCGCGTGAAGGTTTCCTCACGCGTGCGGATCGGGGTGGACGTCGACCCCTACAACTTCATGTAGTCGGCTGTGTTGTAGACCCACCTACAGGCCCCTCCGGTCTCGGAAGGGCCGACGCGGGCAACAGAGTTCGGCAGACGGTCAGGCCGCCGCGCGGGCCGGCTCGTCGTTCTCGAAGCGGCTGGCCAGCTTGTGCGCCGGCATGTCGAACACGCGCGCCAAGTGCGCCATGGCGAAAGACGGCACCGCCTTCGCGCCCTTCTCGATTTCGGCGATCGTGTGTGCGCCAATCATCAACATCTCGGCCAACTCGGCCTGCGTTATCTGGGCCGCCTCGCGCAAATCGCGCAAACACTGGCCGGCGGCCATCTCACTGCTCATCGAAACCTCCTCGGGAATTCAGAACACGGTTAATGTCCTGATGTAATCCTTAACATAATCCTAATGCTGCACTGCAGCAAGGCCTTTGTCCGCATGCGCCGCCGTCCCTGCCGGCGCGCGGTGGGACACGACGTGATGTGGGGTTCTTGGCCGTCCAGATCAACCGAAATCCGGCAAACGCGCTAGACTCCAAGCCATTCCAGGCCACGGCTTGCAACAATGAGCCGTCTGATACGGAATTGTCCGAGCAATGCCGCGTTGCAACTCGCATATTGCTGCAGAATTCGCGCGCAAACGACTCTTGAGAGCCTGATATGAGCGAAATTCCAAGATTGGAGACCGAACGCCTGGTACTGCGCACGCCGCATATCGACGATTGGCCCGAGTATCAACGCCTCATGACGTCCCAGCGCGCGCAGTACATGGATGGGCCATACGATGACGCTGGGGCCTGGGCCTGTTTCTGCCAGGAAATCGGCAAATGGCCGCTGGTCGGGTTTGGCGGCCTGATGATCGACCGCCAAGATAATGGCCGATGTCTCGGCAGCGTGGCGATCAATGTCGGCCCGCGCGACCCGGAGCCGGAATTGGGCTGGATGCTGTACGAAGGGGGCGAGGGGCAGGGTTACGCCTTCGAAGCGGCGGTTGCGATGCGCGACTGGGGGCTGGGTACCGGCAAGCTGGCAAGCCTGGTCAGCAATATCGATCCGCCAAATACGCGCTCACGCCGCTTGGCTGAACGCATGGGCGCGACCCTGGATCCCGATGCCGCGCGCTTAAACCCTGAAACCTTGGTCTACCGGCACCCGGTTTGATCTACCCATCGTCCCCCTCGTCGCGGCCGACAAGGGAGAGTGCGCGGGCGTTCATGCCCTGGGTCTCGGCGTAATGGACCAGGGCCTCCTCGCTGCCGTGGGTGATCCAGATCTCTTGCGCCGCGACGTCGTGGAAGGTCTGGGTCAGCTCGTCCCAATCGGCGTGGTCGGAGACGATCAGCGGCAGCTCGACCCCGCGCTGGCGGGCGCGGGCGCGCACCCGCATCCAGCCACTCGCCATCGCGACCAGCGGATCGGTCAGCCGGCGCGCCCAGCGGTCCTGGGTGGCCGACGGCGGCGCGATCACGATCTGCCCGGCCAGCTCCGCCTTCGCCGCCACCGTGGCCGGCCTCAGCTCGCCCAGGTCGACACCGAAATCGCGGTAGAGATCGCAGAGCTTCTGCAGCGCGCCGTGGATGTAGATCGGTGCGTTGTGCCCGGCCTGGCGCAGCAGTGCGATCACCCGCTGTGCCTTGCCGAGCGCGTACGCGCCGACGACGATTGTGCGCTCCGGGAACAGGGCGAGCGCCGATATAACCTTGCCGATCTCGGCACTGTCCGGCGGGTGGCGGAACACCGGCAGGCCGAACGTCGCCTCCGAAATGTAGACGTCGCAGGTCACGACCTGGAACCGCGCGCAAGTGGGGTCGGGCCGCCGCTTATAGTCGCCTGAGACGACGGCGCGCTTGCCCGCATGCTCCAGCACCACTTGCGCGCTGCCCAGCACATGGCCCGCCGGCACCAGCCGCACGGCGACCCCGTTGTGGCTGACGGTTTCGCCGTAGGCCACATGCTGATAGGTGCCGGCGCTCTCCTCGCCGAAGCGGGCACGCATGATCGCCGCCGTCGGCGCGGTTGCCAGCACATGGGCATGGCCGGCGCGGGCATGGTCGGCATGGCCATGGGTGACGACCGCGCAGTCGACCGCGCCCATCGGGTCGACATAGAAGTCGCCCGGCACGCAATAGAGCCCGCGCGGCGTGACCTTCAGCCAGTCGGATACCTGGGACAATCGCACCTCACACCATTGACATGCCACACATCTCGGCAACGTGCGACGCAATCTCCTCGCCCCGCCGCGAAGCGGTGCGGGAGAGGAAGGGGCCCAGCCGAAGGCTGGGAAGGTGAGGGGCGCGGCACGATCGATTGCGACCGCCTAATTGTCCGGCGAGAGGGTGACGTTCTTGCCTGCAGAGCCGTGCCGACGCGACCGCCCGCGCCATTGCCCTCACCCTCCCGACGCCTTACGCCCTCGGTCCGCCCTTCGGCCGAACCAAAGGCAGGCGCCGGGTCCCACCCTCTCCCGCGCGTACCGCGGGGAGAGGGTGGCTAAGGTTCGTCCGCGTTAACCGCGCAGCGTGCCGCCGGTCTGCTTGCCCACGGCGGCCACCACCTTGGCCGCGATCTGGTCGATCTCGGCGTCGGAGAACGTCTTGTCGACGGGCTGCAAGGTGACGGCGATGGCGACCGACTTCTTGCCGGCTTCCATATGCTCGCCCTCGTAGACGTCGAACACGTCGACCGCCGCGATCAGCTTCTTCTCCGCACTCTTGGCCGCGCGGACCAAGCTGTCGGACGGGGTTGCCGCATCGACGATGAAGGCGAAGTCGCGCTCCACCGGCTGCAGGTCGGAGGCCTGCAACAGCGGGATTTGCGCCGACTTGCGCTTCGGCAACGGCGCACGCTCGACGAAGATCTCGAACGCGACAACCGTCTCGCCCTCCAGGTCGAACAGGCGCGCCACCCGCGGGTGGATCTCGCCGAACCAGGCGACCTCGTTCTTGCCCAGGCGCAGCGTACCGGCGCGCCCCGGGTGATACCAGGCCGGCGGGTCGGCGGTGACCTGCAGATTGCCGGCCGGCGCGCCCACCGCCGCCAACGCGGCCAGACAGTCGGCCTTGACGTCATAGGGGTCGGCGGCGCGCGCAGTGCGGTTGGCCGCCGCCTCCGCCCAATGGCGCGGACCGGTGCGGCCGACACGCAGGCCGGCAGCGACCAGATGCTGGCCCTTGGGCGTGCGGTCGACATAACAGGGGCCAAGCTCGAACAGGCCGAAATCGGCGAACCCACGGTCGATGTTGCGCTTGGCGGCAGCCAGCAGCGATGGCAGCACCGAGGGGCGCATCACGTCCAGGTCGGCGCTGATCGGGTTGGCCAGCGGCACGACACCCGTTTCCGGTGCGAACGGCTCGGCCAGTGCGCGCGAGGTGAACGAAAAGCACACCGCCTCGTCCAGCCCGCGCGCGGCCAGCGTGCGCTTGATGGTGGAGACGGCGCGCTGGGCGTCGGTCAGCACGGCCGGCGGCAGGGCGGCCACCGGCGGCATCGATACCGCCGCGACCGCGTCGTAACCGACAACGCGCACCACCTCCTCCACCAGGTCGGCCTCGCCCTCGACGTCGGGCCGCCACGGCGGCGGGGTCGCGACGATGTGGCCATTGGCGGCACGGGTCTCGAAGCCCAGCCGGTCGAGGATCGCCTGGCTCTCGTCCTTCGCCACCTCAATGCCGCCCAGGGCCGCCACCCGTTCCGGCCGCAGGGTGATCGCGGTACGCACCGGCGGCAGTTCGCCCGCCTCCACGATGTGGCTCGCCTCGCCACCGCAGAGCTCCTGCACCAGATGGGCCGCCACCTCCGCGCCCCAATAGGCCGAGTTCGGATCGAGCCCGCGCTCGAAGCGGTAGCGGGCATCGGAGTCGATGGCGAGCCGGCGGCCGGTGGCCGCGGTACGCACCGGGTCGAACAGCGCCACCTCCAGGAACACGTTGGTGGTCTCCTCGGTGCAGCCGGTCACCTCGCCGCCCATGATGCCGCCGATGCCGTGCACGCCATTGTCGTCGGCGATGACGGTCATCTCGCCGTCAAGTTCGTATTCCTTGTCGTTGAGGGCCAGGATGCGCTCGCCATTGCGGGCGAACCGCATGGTCAGGTCGCCGGCCAGCTTGTCGGCATCGAACACGTGCAGCGGCCGGCCCAGGTCCATGGTCACCAGGTTGGCAATGTCGACCAGCGCGGAGATCGGGCGCAGGCCGATGGCGCGCAGCCGCTCCTGCACCCATTGCGGGCTGGGGCCGTTCTTCACATTGCGGAAATAGCGGCCGATCACCAGGGGGCACGCCTCGGGGTGGGCCTCCAGGTCGCGGTGCCACTTGACCGGGCTGTCGAACGTGCCGGCGACCTTCTCCTGACGCGGGTCGGGCCTGAGCGCGCCGACTCCTGCTGCCGCCAGGTCGCGGGCGATGCCGCGCACACCGGCGCAGTCGCCGCGATCCGGCGTCAGCGCGACGTCGATCACCGGGTCGTCCAGCCCCATCACCTCGGCATAGGCCGCGCCCACGGGCGCATCCGGGTCGAGCTCGATGATGCCCTCGTGGTCGTCGCTGACGCCCATCTCGCGTTCCGAGCACAGCATGCCATTCGACTCTTCGCCGCGGATCACCCCCTTCTTCAGATCGAGCCCGGTGCCGGGGATGTGGGTGCCGGCCGGCGCGAACACGCCCTTCATGCCAGCCCGCGCGTTCGGCGCGCCGCACACCACCTGCACGTCGCCATGGCCGGTATCGACCACGCAGACACGCAGCCGGTCGGCATTCGGGTGCTGCTCGGCCGATTTTACGTAGCCGACGCGGAACGCGGACAGCGCCTCGGCCGGGTTGTCGATGCCGTCGACTTCCAGGCCCAGCGCGGTCAGCCGCTCGGCGATGGTGGCGAGGTCGGCCTCGGTGTCGAGGTGTTCCTTCAGCCAGGACAGGGTGAATTTCATATCTCAGAATTCCCGGTGTGGCGGGTGACGGCAGCCGCTTCACGAGCGCACGGCGCCGCCCACAAAAACGTGTTGTCACCCTTGGCCGTCAGGCCGAGGGTCCATTTCCGATATCGCGCGAACCCAGCCATGGATCCTCGGCGCTCAGCCCTCTGCTTGCCTTCCGGCAAGCCGCGTGGGCATCGGCCAAGGATGACAATGGAGTGTGTCCCAACCATCGCGCCTACTGCCCGCGGACAAGGCTGGGGATGCCCAACGACTGGAAGCCATAGTGGCGCAGCCAGCGCAGGTCGCCGTCGAAGAAGGTGCGCAGGTCCGGAATGCCGTACTTCAGCATCGCGATCCGCTCGATACCCATGCCGAAGGCGAAGCCCTGGTAGCGCGCCGGGTCGATGTCGCAATATTCCAGCACCCGAGGGTGGACCATGCCGCAGCCCAGGATCTCCAGCCAGTCGTCGCCCTCGCCGATGACGAGCTTGCCGCCGGAGCGGTCGCAGCCGATGTCCATCTCCGCCGACGGCTCCGTGAACGGGAAGTAGGACGGGCGGAACCGCACCTTCAGGTCGGATATGCCGAAATAGGCCTGCACGAAATCGGTCAGGCAGCCCTTCAGGTGGCCCATGTGGGTGGTCTCGTCGACCACCAGCCCCTCGACCTGATGGAACATCGGGGTGTGGGTCATGTCGCTGTCGCAGCGATAGGTGCGGCCGGGCGCGATGATGCGGAACGGCGGCTCGCCGGCGCGCATGGTGCGGATCTGCACCGGCGAGGTGTGGGTGCGCAGCACCATCGGCGTCTCATCGCCTTCCGCTTCGACATAGAAAGTGTCGTGCATCTGGCGGGCCGGATGCTCCGGCGGGATGTTCAGCGCGGTGAAGTTGTGGAAATCGTCCTCGATGTCCGGCCCTTCGGCGAGCTGGAAACCCATCTGGCCGAAAATCTCGATCACCTCGTCGACGGTCTGGCTGATCGGGTGGATCGCGCCCGCGTGCTCGGCGCGCACCGGCAGGGTCAGGTCCAGCCGCTCCTCGACCAGACGCGCTTCAAGCTCGGCGTCCGCCAGCACGGCCCGGCGTGCCTCGATCGCCGCCGCGATCTCGTTTTTGGCCTCGTTCAGCGCCTGGCCGGCCTGGCGGCGCTCGTCCGGCGCCAGCTTGCCCAGCGTCTTCATCTGCTCGGTCAGCCGCCCCTTGCGGCCAAGCTCGGCGATGCGCAGCGCCTCCAGCGCGTCCAGGTCCGCCGCCGCCCCTGCGGCCGCCAGCGCCTCCTGCTTCAGCGCCTGTATGTCCGTCTCGTTCATCTTCGAACCGTATCCAACGTTCATCCAGCAACAAAAAGGGGCCGCTCAGTCGAACGGCCCCGCAACAACTTCCCGATGCAATGCGTACTGGCTGCTCCGGGGGCCTCAGCTTTCGGTGATAAACGAGCGGGCGCGGGTGACCAGCGCCTCGAAGCCGGTGGCGTCGTGCACAGCCAGATCGGCCAGCACCTTGCGGTCGACCTCGATGCCTGCCTTTTTCAGCCCGTTCATGAACTGCGAATAGGTGAGACCGTGCTCACGCGCGCCGGCATTGATCCGCTGGATCCACAGACCGCGGAACTGGCGCTTGCGCACACGGCGGTCGCGATACGCGTATTGCAGGTCCTTTTCGACCCGCTGGCGCGCAACGCGAATGGTGTTCTTGGAACGACCCCGCGACCCCTTGGCGAGGTCGAGGACTTTCTTATGGCGGGCCTTGGACGTGGTCCCGCGCTTTACACGTGCCATCTGTCAGATTCTCCGTCGCTGGAACCGGCTAGCCGTTGGGCAGGAAGCGTCGCACGAACTTGGCATCGCAGGGCGCCAGGATCTCGGTGCCGCGCGTCTGCCTGATCATCTTCTGCGGACGCTTGCGCATGCCGTGCCGCTTGTAGGCCGCGTTGTGCCTGATTTTGCCGGTCGCAGTGAAGCTGAACCGCTTCTTGGCACTGCTCTTCGTCTTCATCTTGGGCATTTTCGCACTCCTATTCGTGTGGCCAGCGCCTGAACGGCGCCGCGCGAAAACCGCCGCGGCATGCCCAATGGGCACATGATCGTGCCGGGCCGGGCGATCGATTTGGAAAGGCGGGCTTATAGCGATGCCGCCCGCAAATGGCAAGCCTTGCACGCCCGCTCACGCTATTCGGGCCGCAAGCGCCAGCGCCGTTCGCCGATCCTCAATTCGTGCGGGCGCGGCTGGCCGGCCATCACCCTGCGCACATCCTCGATCACCTCCGGACGCAGCCGGTAGTACTGGTGGCGCAAGTGCGTGGTGGACGTGCTGGACACGTCGGAACAGTCGACCGCGAAAAAGCGCTCGTCCGCCAGCGCCAAATTGCGCGGCCCATCGGCCCCCAACCGGTCCGAGTTGCCCTTGGTTTCGGTCGAGATGTGGAGCGCCCGATCGTCGGATGCATAATAGACGTGCGTGCGGTGGGCCAGCCGGGCCAACAGGCTCAGCTTGTAGCTGTGCTCCAGGGCGTCGTTGTCCTCGTCGGCGGCCATCAGGAACACATTGTCGAACAGGCGCGGCAACTGCTGGGTGTTCAGCATCTCCGCCAGCCCCGCGATGGCGTGCCTCAGCGCCCAGTTGCCCATGCTGTGCGCCACCAGGTGCATCGGACATGCGCATTGCACACGCCCCCCGCCCTGGTCTTCGCGCTCCGGCGGGTCGAGGTCGCGGAGGAACGCGATCAGCCGCATCATCGCCCGCGCCATCGCGATGCCGGATGCCTTCGCATCCTGCCGGTCGCTGCGATAGGCGGAAAACGGCGTCATGCTTGCGTCGGACGGCCAGGAGAACGCGAACACGATCGGGTCGATGCCGTCGACCCGGTATTCGGACTGAAGCTGCGCCGCGCGCAGGATGCTGTTCTCGAACGAATTCGCGAACCCGTGGATGTAGCCGATGATGTGGCGGCCGTCCTGAAGCAGCTGCCGGCGCAGGGTTTCGAACAACTTGGCGCTGCCGACGATGGCGCCCGACCTGTCCACAGTGCTCACCGTCATCGAGGCAGCGATCCCGGCTTCCGCCGTGACGTCGGTTGGGTCGACATCGCGCCGCGGCTTGCGCTCCTTGCGTTCCGGCTCCACGTCGATGGCCAGCAGGCGGTAGTCATCGCCCTCGCGGCGGACCTGCGCTCTTCCAACCCGGTAGTAGTAGGGCCCGTCCGGGTGAAAATCCTCCCCGAACCATTCCGGCGGGCGCGGCCCCCTGCGATTGTAGGATCGATTGGTGGCGAAATAGATCTCCGACATGGATATGACCTTTCGAAATAGGATCAGGTGAATTGAATATGAAATGAGCAGCCAGCGTACGCGCAGGGCGCGGCGGCGACAAGATTCGAGACGGTGCGGCCGGACCAATTGCGGCGGAGCATCGATCTCTCGGGCCAAAGCCGCCTTCCAACCAATACCGGCGCCACCGCGCAACGCCGCATACCAGCCGCGTGTCCGATCCAATTTGCATAAAATTTGAGACAAGTTCCGAAATATAAAATGCAGATATATTTTGATTAGACAGATCGTATTCTTTTGGATTGTTCGAATTGTATCAATTTATACTTCCGCGTTAACACACCTTTAGAACTTCCGGTGCATTATCGGGTCATCGAAACACACCGAATCACCTGTGCTGAGGAGCAAGAAAATGATCCAGCTGTTCAAGAAGTTCGCTGCCAACGAAGACGGCGCCACCGCCATCGAGTACGGCCTGATCGCCGCCCTGGTCTCCGTCGCCGCCATCGGCGCCCTGGCCACCATGGGCGACAGCCTGGAGACCATGTTCTCCACCGTCTCGACCGAGCTGGACAGCGCTGTTTCCGGCACCGGTACCGGCACGGGCTCGGGCGCCTAAGCCAAACTCTCCAAGCACGCCGCGCCGGGACTTCTAACCTTCCCGGCGCGGTCGATTGGACCGCATATCAAAAAAGTCGGTCGGCGCGCCCTTCCCCAGTTTCATCCTGCGCCGCCCGAATGCATGGCCAGCCGGCTGTCCGACCTTCCGCTAGCACGGGCGGTACGGGCAGCCGGTTCGGTCATTTGGGGTTTGGGGCACCTGAGGCGGATGCACACTGCACCGCGCCAATCAATATCCACCATGATATAAGCCCGGAGCATGAACGCTCCGTTGACTTGGCCCGGCTGGCGGCACCGTGTGCGGCCACGCGCCGCACCTCCCACAGCCATGGCTCGCCCCGCCTGGTCGGCCAGGGCATCCGCGCCTCTGTTGCAGATCAGCCTGGCCGCCGCAGTCGTGGTGATCGTACTGGCGACCGCCGCCTGGTCGACCGCACAGGCCCAATCCGCCGAGCCGCAAGATACCCTGACGGCAGGGCGAGAGGCCCTGGAGGCCGAGGACTACACCACGGCATTCGAGACGTTGCAGCCGCTCGCCGAGTCCGGCGACCGGGATGCCGCGTTTCTTGTCGGCCTGATGCTCGCCCAGGGGCTTGGCCGCGATGCCGATGCCGATGCCGCAGCCGCGGCCGCCTGGTTCGAGCGCGCTGCGGCACCACCGAACCCCCACCCGCAGGCGCTGTTCAATCTCGGCGTCCAGTACGAGACTGGCGATGGCGTCGAGGCCGATCTGGCGCGCGCCATCGACCTCTACACCCAGGCTGCCGAACGCGGCGCCGCGCGCGCCATGTACAACCTCGCCGTGCAACTGGTGCGCGGGGTCGGTGTTGAGCGCGACCTGGATGCCGCCATGCGCTGGTTCCTGGCCGCGGCGCAGTCCGGTCATCAGGGCGCCGCGGATGCCCTCGCCCAACTGGGCCGCGATGCCGGCCGGGACCCTGCGCTGTCGGGGCGTTGGCAGGCCGTCGACTATCAGGCCTCGCCAGAGCACGCGAGCTGGTCGCAGGTCGGGCGGTTCGTGCCGCCGCTGATGGGCTTGGACGTCCGCCTCACCACCGGCGGGTTTCGCTTCGGCGCGCAATCCTGCGGTGCTCCGATCTACATCGCCGAGGAGACGCCATGGCGCACGATCGCCACATCGCTCTCCGGCGCCACCTGGCTCAACCTGCCGCACCTGCCCGCCGATGCCGCGCTGACCCAGACCACCATCATCTGCGATGGACGGCTGGTTGCAGCGGTGGTCCACCTGCCCGACGGCCGGGCGCTGGGGTCGGCCCTCGGCGGCGTGCTGGTGCTGGATCCGCGGCCATCGCCAAACGTTGCCGACGCCCAGGCCCAACTTTCGGCGGCCGGCTATGCGCCCGGCCCCGCCGACGGCATCTATGGCCCCAATACCGGCGCCGCGCTAAAGGCATTCCAGGCCGAAAACGGCCTCACCCCGACCGGCGCCTTGGACCCGGCGACACTGGCCGCCCTGAGTGCCGCGACCGAGACGCCGCGGCCATAGGGGGCGGCCATAGGGGCGACCATAGGGCCGGGTGTGCGCGTTGCTCGACCGTTGCGCAAGCGCCACAGGCGCCGGCATGGCCGCCTATGTATGCATGATTTTCAGCCACTTATAGTGTGCCCCGCGCGCAACACCCCACCACTTGCGCGCGACACGGGAATTGACAAGACATGCTTATTCAAAGATGAAAGCTTTGGGACGAATGAGATTCGAGAAGGTCCAGTATTTCGGGACGCGCGCGCGAGGCGTGTCGTCAGGTAGTCAGGTCGATCCGGAAGGGTGACGGTTGAACGGTTCGTTGCAATGCCGGCACCGGTCATTTCGCGACGGTAACGATCTGCGGTGTTTCCAGGCCTGTGCGGCCACGCCGATGCACTGACCGCTTGAATCGTTTGAGGGCTATGGTGGGGCAAGTTCAATGATTCAATTGTCTTCAGCGACATTGATTGGCGGAATTTCGGCGCTGGCCATGTTGACGTCGGCGACCGGCGCGTTCGGCCAGGCGCCGCCGGCCGTGCCAGGCTCGGCCGAACCCGGCCGCGTCGACGAACAGTTCCAGCCCGGACTGCCAGAACCGCTCTCCGACCCCGACGCCGCACCGACCGAGGCACCCGATATCGACGCCCCCGCCGGCGCCGACGAGGTGACCTTCATGCTCAACGGCATTTCGCTGGAAGGCTCCACCGTCTTCAGCAACGCCGATCTCATGGCCATCGCGGACCAGTATGTCGGCACCGAGGTGTCGCTGTTGACGATCTATGAGATCGCGACCCAGGTGACCGCGCTGTATCGCGATGCCGGCTATGTGCTGTCGCGCGCGGTGGTTCCGCCGCAGGAGATCAACAACGGCACTGTTGTGCTGCAGGCGGTGGAAGGTTACGTCGACCAGGTGAATATCGAGGGCGATATCGGCGGCGATATCAGCATCCTCGAGTCGTATGCCGAGAGCATTAAGGCCGACCGGCCGCTGCGCAGCGAAACGCTGGAGCGCTATCTGCTGCTGGCCAGCGATCTGGCCGGCGCCGAAGCCAATGGCGTTCTGCAGGCGTCCGCCAACGTGCCGGGCGCGTCCGACCTGACCATCGTGATGGAGCACGACTACTTCGACGGCTTCGCCAGCATCGACAACCGCAGCTCCCGGTTCGTCGGCGAGTGGATCGGCACCGCCGGCGTCGGCCTGAACTCGGTGGCGGGCCTGTATGAGGAATTTAACCTGACCGGCGCGGTATCGGTGGACTGGAGCGAGCTGTTCTACGGCGAAGCGGCCGCCACGCTGCCGATCGGCGGCGAAGGCACCGAGATCAGCATCAGTTCCAGCTATTCGTTCTCGGAGCCCGGTGCCTCGCTGAAGCCGTTCGACGTCGACAGCCGGTCGTTCCGCAACTCCATCTCGGTGACCCACCCCTTCATTCGCTCGCGGCGCGAGAACCTGTTCGCCTCCGGTGGCATCGAGTGGAACGACTTCCAGTCCGAAGCCGCGAACGTGATGTTCAGCGACGACAGCCTGCGCGTCGTGCGGCTGTCGGGCCAGTATGACTTCGTCGACGACCTGTTGGGCGTCAACGTGGTTGCCGCTGAGATCAGCCAGGGCATTCCGGTCCTGGGCGCCAGCGACTCCGACGACCCCAACCTGTCGCGTCCGGAAGGCAGCGGCACCTTCACCTCACTGAAGATCGACGCCTCGCGCCTGCAGCAGCTGGCCCCCGGCCTGAACCTGTTCGTCGCCGCGTCGGCGCAGGTCGCCAACACGGCCCTGCTGGCCAGCGAGGAGTTCGGCGTCGGTGGCGCCGAGTTCGGCCGTGGCTACGACGGCAGCGAGATCACGGGCGATCACGGCTTGGCCGCCAAGTTCGAGCTGCAGTATGGCGAGAACCTGTCGCCGGACGACGACATCGGCATGTACCTGAACAGCTACCAGATCTACACGTTCTGGGACACCGGCATCGTCTGGAACATCTCGCAGGCGGAAGGCGCGGCCCCGGGGCCCAACGACACCTTGAACTCGGTGGGCGCTGGCGTGCGGCTGAACGTGCTGGACAATTTTGCCGTCAATCTCGAACTGGCGCATCGCATCGGTCGCGATAGCAGCATCGAGAATGTCGCCATTCCCGATACCCGCGGCTATCTGAGCATCCTGACCCGGTTCTAGGTCCGGCGACGTCCCCGCCGGCCCGCCACGTCCCCTGCCGGGTCCCGTGCACCTGCCCCATTCCATGGCGGCACGGGCCCTGGCGCTCGCCTTGCTCGGCGGTGCCATGCTCGCGCCCCTGCCTGGACTTGCCGCCGGCCCCACCGGCGACCAGCAGATCTCCGACGACGACAGTGCGGCACAGCCCGAAGCGCCTGCGCGGATAGATGGCTTTCGCGGCGCCCTGTTCGGTATGGACGAGGCGGCGGTGCGCACGGTGCTGGCCACCGAGTTCGACGTCGCTGAAGGTGCGATTGCCCGCGCGATCAATGGGATTGAGCAGACGGTCGTGCTGCGCGCCGAACTGGCCGAGTTGGTCCCCGACGGCGGGCCGGTGAACGCAACGTTCGTGTTCGGGCACAGCAGCCACGGCCTGATCGAGGTAACCCTGGTCTGGTCGAGCGAGACGTCGACGACCGACGGACTGAACGCGACCGCCACCATTCTGCGAGACTTCCTGGCCGCCCAGCCCTACGCGCCGGAAAACATCGCGCGCGATCTGGCACTGCCGGGTGGCACGGTCGTGCTGTTCACCGCCAGCGATGCGGACGGCCGGCGCATTGCGCTCTCTGTTCGCGAGACCCCGTTTGCCCCATCGAGCGAGGCCGCCGAAGGGGCTGCGGAAGCCCAGCCGCGGATTCTTCTGCGCCTCTCCTATGTCGCCGACCCGCAAAACCCGGATGTGTTCAGGGCGCCGGTCCCGCTGGCCGGCGCAATAACCCGCGATCGCCATGCTTGCGGTCTGGCCGGTGCTTCCGTAGCGCCAACGATTGGTTTGGCCGCACGTAAGAAAGGGCAGCGCCCGTCGGCACTGCCCTTTCTTGTGGCGCCTTTGCTCGCCCATCGGCGGCGTTTGCTTGCCTGTTCGCCTGCGATGCGTGGCCTGCATTTGTCGCGGCCGATGCTCACATGGCGGTCATAGGCGCCAAGAATGGTTCTTCATTCAAGTCGGCACCGGCCCTCTCCCCCACCCGGCCACCCAGCAGGATACTCTCGTGTGTGGCCGGGTAGAGCAGAGGGCTGGCACAGTCCAAGCGGTTCCCGATCAGGAGCTGGTTGCGACGGCGGTGCTGCCGGCGTGGCGCCACCACATGGTCTGGTTGAGGCTGAAGTACGGGCGGTAGTGGCTTATGGAGGACGCGCGCACGACCTGGTCGATCTGGTTGTCGAGCACGTAGGCCTCGTCGTTGTGATAGACGATGAGGATGGCGTGCACGAGGTTGAGCTGGGTGTCGTGGACCACGGCGATGCGCATGTCGCGGTCTGAGAAGCCGAGCTCGCGCAGCGTCATGTACTTGGCGATGGCGTAGTCCTCGCAGTCGCCGGAGCGGGTGAAGAACTGGCCTGGGGTGGCCCAGTAGTCGCTGGCCCCGTAGTTGCGCGCATCCTCGATATAGGCGGCCGAGTTCATCCGGGTGTTGACCTGGACGATCTGGCTGAAGCGGTCCAAGCCGCGCAGGCTTTCCACATAGACCAGCCACTGCTGCAGCTTGCAGTCGCCGCCGGCGCAGGGCTGCTCGGCCTGGGCGCGTTCGGTCTGGAAGGCGGCCAGCATCCGGGTCCACTTGGTGAACTGGGAGACGTCGGGGGACGGCGTGCCTTGCGACCCGAACAGCGGCGGGGCGGAGGCCATGAGGTCGACGGCCTGTGCGGTGCTGGCAAGCCCCGTGAGGGTAGCTGTGGCAACCGCGACGGCGGCAACGAGCCGGCGCACGGTGTTGGCGGGGCGGGCCGTGGCGGCCCGGCGGAGAACGCGATCGAGCCGTGAGTACCGGATCGTGTTCGGTGTGTTTTTCATCGCAGACATGAGATTGTTTTACCTGCGACCTTTTAAATAGCGCTTAATAATTACACGACTGTTCTTACATTATTATCTACATACTTGACAAACATTCCACATTCACTTGATTATTATTTTCGATAAACACAGATAAAATTTGAGCGGCATTGCCGGCGGTGGCACCGGAAAGCGCGCCAGCGCGCGGCGCGGCGGCACGCCGCGCTTCGGCGTATTCACGCGCGCGGTTAATGCGCTAAACTAAGTGGGACATGAACATGAGGGACTGCTGGAGACTCGGCGGTCGGTCGACTTCGAAAACCGACGCCGCCGCGGCTGTTCCCTCGCGCCATTGGCTGTCGCGCCATTGCCGGGCAGCCACACAATATGAACGGAGGATGCGGTGAAATTTGGTGTCGGACAGGCCGTCGTACGTAAGGAAGATCAGCGTTTTCTCACCGGCACCGGCCGCTACATGGACGACGTGAACCTGGATAACCAGGCCCACGTGTTCATTCTGCGCTCGCCGCATGCCAATGCCCGCATCACCAGCATCGACACGTCAGAGGCGGCAGCCGCGCCGGGCGTGGTCGCGGTGCTGACCGGCAAGGATGTGGCCGACGACAAGGTGCCCAACGTGCCGTGCATGGTGCAGTTGGAAGATGTCGGCGACACCAAG
This sequence comes from Alphaproteobacteria bacterium, assembly GCA_965227515.1. Lineage (GTDB taxonomy): Bacteria > Pseudomonadota > Alphaproteobacteria > CALKHQ01 > CALKHQ01 > CBDDFZ01. The sequence continues at coordinate 855,752 of CBDDFZ010000002.1, read as the reverse complement.
CAATACACGCCGCCGCGCGCCATTCTGGTGTCCGACCATGTGCGCCATGTCGGCGACGCCATCGCCGCCGTGGTCGCCGAAACCATGGCCCAGGCCCGCGATGCCGCCGACCTGATCGAGATCGACTACGACATCCTGCCCGCCGCCTCGGCCACCGCGACCGCCGCGGACGCCGGCACGCCGCAGGTGTGGGACGAGGCCAAGAACAACATCGCCTTCAAGTGGGTCGATGGCGACGAGGCCGCGACCAGCGCCGCGTTCGACAAAGCCGACCGGGTGATCGACCTGGACCTGGTCAACAACCGGGTCGTCGTCAACTCCATGGAGTCGCGCGGCGCGATCGGCAGCTATGACGCCGACGACGATGCCTGGACGCTCTACAGCTCGTCCCAGGGCGCGCACCTGATCAAGGACCTGCTGCTCGGCAGCTTCCTGGAGGGCACCGATCCGTCGAAGCTGCGGGTGCTGTGCCCCGACGTCGGCGGCGGCTTCGGCATGAAGATCTTCCTCTACCCGGAGCTGTTCCTCGTGCTGTGGGCGTCGAAGCGTCTCGGCCGCCCGGTGAAGTGGATCAACGACCGCTCCGAATCCTTTATGTCCGACGTGCAGGGCCGCGACCACGTGACCAACGTTGCCGCCGCCCTGGATGCCGACAGCAAGATCATCGGCCTGCGGGTCAACACCACCGCCAATTTGGGCGCCTATCTGTCGACCTTCGGCCCGTTCATTCCGACCGGCGCCGGCAAGGGCATGCATGTCGGCACCTATGACATCCCGGCCGCCTTCGTGCACGTGACGGGCGTGTTCACCAACACCGTGCCGGTGGACGCCTATCGCGGTGCCGGCCGGCCGGAAGCGGCCTACATGATCGAGCGTCTGATGGACAAGATCGGCCGCGAGACCGGCCTTGGCCCGGCGGAAATCCGCCGCCGCAACTTCGTGAAGTCGTCGCAGATGCCGTATTCGTCGGTGCTCGGCCTCACCTACGACAGCGGCGATTTCCAGCGCAATCTGGAAGATGCGATCAGCGATGCCGACTGGGACGGCTTCGCAGCCCGCAAGGCGCAGTCGAAGGCCAACGGCAAGCTCCGCGGCCTTGGCCTCGCCTATTATATCGAGGTCTGCGGCGGTGCGCCGAACGTGCCCTCCAAGGTGATCTTCGAGGACGACGACACGGTGACCGCCATCGTCACCACCCAGTCCAACGGCCAGGGCCACGAGACCGCGTACTCGCAAATCGTCGCCGAGCGGCTCGGCATCGACTTCGAGCAGGTCACGGTCAAGCAGGGCGACACCGACTGGATGCCGTCCGGCTCCATGACCGGTGGCTCGCGCTCGGTGCCGGTGGGCGGCTCGTCGGTGCAGATTGCCTCCGACAAGGTGATCGAGAAGGGCAAGGCGGTGGCCGCCGACCTGTTGGAGGCCGCGGTCGCCGACATCGAGTTCAAGGACGGGCGCTACGTAATCGCCGGTACCGACCGCTCGACCGGCGTGTTCGAGGTCGCCAAGGCGTGGAAGGAACGCAATCCCGGCGAAGAGGAAGGGCTTGCCGCCGACGCCGACTTCAACCCGGACAACTTCACCTTCCCGAACGGCTGCCACGTCTGTGAGATCGAGATCGATCCCGACAGCGGCGCCATGGAGATCCTGCGCTACACGGTGGTCGACGACTTCGGCAAGGTGGTGAACCCGCTGCTGCTGACCGGCCAGGTGCACGGCGGCATCGCCCAGGGCCTGGGCCAGGCGCTGATGGAGCACGCCGTCTACGACGACGACGGCCAGCTCGTCACCGGCTCGTTCATGGACTACGGCATGCCGCGCGCCGACTACTCGCCCAACATCAGCTTCCGCTGGAACGAGATCCCCTGCGCGTCGAACCCGCTGGGCATCAAGGGTTGCGGCGAGGCCGGCGCCATCGGCGCGCCGCCGTCGGTGATGAACGCGATCCTGGATGCGCTGATGGACGTCGGTGTGACCCGGATCGACATGCCGGCGACGCCGCAGGCGATCTGGGAGGCGATCCAGCAGGCCAAGGTGCCCGCCGCCGCCGAGTAGCCTCGGAGGTGTGAGCCCGCGACACGCCCGCCGCCGCCATGGCCGAGCGCATCCTGATCACTGACGTGGCGATGCGCGACGGGCTGCAGATGCAGCCCCGACAGGTGGCGACGGTGGGCAAGTTGCGGCTGGCCGAGGCGTTGCTTTCGGCCGGTGTGCGCTCACTGGAGGCGGCCAGTTTCGTGTCGCCGAAGGCGGTGCCGCAGATGGCCGACGGCGCGGACGTGTTCGCCGGCCTGCCGCACCGGTCCGACATCGAATACTGGGCGCTGGTGCCGAACGCGCGCGGCTACGACCGGGCGCGCGAGTCTGGCGCCCGCCACATTGCCATGGTGCTGGCGGTGACCGACGCCTTCAACACCGCCAACATCAACAAGACGGTCGCGGACTCCGCGGCCGAGTATGAGGGGTTGCTGGAGCGTTGCCGCGCCGAGGGCGTGGCGAGCCGGGTCTATCTGTCGGCGGCCCTGGTCTGCCCCTATGACGGTCCGACGCCGGCCGAGGCGGTGCTGCCCTGGGTCGAGCGCATGCTGGATGCCGGGGCTGGCGACATCGCCATCGCCGACACCATCGGCGCCGCCAACCCGGCACAGGTGCGCGCGCTGATCTCTGCCCTGGTCGAACGCTGGGGCGCGGACCGGTTCTCCCTCCACCTCCACGACACCCAGGCGATGGCGCTGACCAATGCCTGGGCCGCGGCCGATCTCGGCATCCGCCACTTCGACGGCTCGGTCGGCGGCCTTGGGGGCTGCCCGTTCGCGCCGGGTGCTGCCGGCAACGTCGCCACCGAGGATTTGGTGCACCTGTTCCAGTCCGCCGGGTATGAGACCGGCATCGACATCGCCGGCCTCTATCGGGCGGTCGCCATCGCGGTGGAGCTGACCGGCGCATCCCTTGGCGGCCGCATCACCAAATGGTGGCGATCCAAGGCAAATTAGTAACCGCTCCGGCGCAAGAGCACTCCGCCGGAACAATTCACAAATACATACACTCGTATGAAAAACCGGCTGTACGATTCTATTGACGGTTTGTGCTGGCTGTCATTTTGCCCTCCTGATAACTTTTCCATATCGGGCGAAGACCTTCAGTGCATTGGGGGAGAGATATTTCTATGAAGATTTCGATTGTGTGCGCTCTTGTTGCAGTCCTTGCACTGTCGGCATGCAACCAACGCGGAACCTCTTCCGCCAGCTCGACCGCAGCTAGCACAGTTGCAGCCAGCACGGCCGCAACCTCACCTGCCGCGGAAGACGGCACCCTGCATGAATGTATGGTCGTGTCTTATGTGTACGCCATTGGCGTCACGGTACTTATTGACGATCGTTCAAAGACAGACCCGTTTCGCGATCACCTCGACAGTGAACTCGATAGAGTTGGGCGCGAGCAAGGACTGACGTTCGAGGAGTATGCGGTTGCGCTCGACGTTGCCCTCGATGAGGCGGTCGAGACACTCACAACAATGACGACGACATTCAGATCGACATCTCGTTGGCAAACCATGCGCGCCGAGGGCACGCGCACCTGCCAACAAGTCGGGATGGACCTCGATGAGATCGTGCGCATGGGCGATAGCATCGCTGGGTCTTCCCCGGAAGAACAGGCGGCGGCGGCGCGCGTGTATTTCGAAGGGGTGCTGCATGAGTGCCTGAAGGTCACATACACCTATATCTTCGGTCTTGTGCTTGTTATTGACGATGAGGCAAAGACGGATCCGATTGTGGCATACGCCCAGCAGGAATTTATAAGAGCGTCGAACGAGAATGGCGTCGGACATGATGCGTTCTTGGCGATCTTCAACGCCGCTTCTCAAGAGTCGGCGGACATCCTCACAACTATGACAGAACAGTTCAGATCGACTGCCCGGTGGCGCAATATGCAAGCCGAAGGTGCGGAAGACTGTGGGCGTATCGGAATCGACTTGGATGAAATAGTGCGGCGGGGCGATGCCATCGGCAGTTGACTGTTGCCAAGGTCACGGGATGTTCAGGAGGAGGCCGAGCTTACCCAACCTGGCTCCAGGCCAGGCCAAGCACGGCAGATAGCGCCAGCGTCCAGGCGAGCCCAAGGTGGAACCGCAGCAGCGCCACGCCGGCGAGCACCGCCAGCACCACCGCCAGCCAGTCGACGGTCTCGACGTCAGGCGTCCACAGGGTGAGCGGCCCCACCTCCTCCAGCGTCACCTCGGCGAAGAAGACGTGGAGCGCGAACCATACCGTCAGGTTCAGCACCACGCCGACGACTGCCGCCATCACGCCGCTGAGCGCACCTGTTAGCCGTGGCGCGTGCTGCAGCCGCTCGATGTACGGCGCGCCGGCGAAGATCCACAGGAAGCACGGCGCGAACGTCGCCCACAGCGCCACCGCCGCACCGGCCGCCCCCATCAGCACGGCCATCAGCACGGTCGAACCGCCCTGCCCGGCCACAGAATGGTGTGCGGCCAGATAGCCGACGAACTCGGTGACCAGGATCAGCGGGCCGTTGGTGGTCTCCGCCAGGCCCAAGCCGTCGATCATCTCGCCCGGCGACAACCAGCCATAGAGCTGCACCACCTCCTGGGCCATGTAGGCGAGCACGGCATAGGCGCCGCCGAAGGTGACCACCGCCAGCTTGGAGAAGAACAGGCCGATCTCCGCCAACACATGGTCCGGCCCCAGGACGAGCGCTATGGCGGCCAACGGTGCTGCCCACACCGCCAGCCAGATCAGCACGGTGGCGACCGTCGCCCAAGGGCGGACCCGCACCGACGTGGTTACCGGCGCGGCGCCCCCTCCCCGCCGCCACGCCAGCATCGCCCCGGCCAGTGCCGCCACGGCGATCACCAACGGAAAGGGCAGCGAAAAGAAGAAGATCGCGACGAACGACAGCCCGGCCAGCACCCGGTGCGCGGTGGATTTCAATGCCCGCTTGCCGATCCGCAGCAGCGCCTCGATGACGATCACCACCACCGCCGCCTTCACGCCCAGGAACAGCGCCTGGATCAACGGCACGTTGCCGAACGCGGCGTAGATCATCGCCAGCGCCAGCACCAGGCAGGCGCCCGGCAGCACGAACATCAGCCCGGCCATAAGCCCGCCGCGCACGCCATGCAGGCGCCAGCCGGCGTAGGTCGCGAGCTGCATCGCCTCGGGCCCCGGCAGCAACATGCAGAAGCTGAGCGCGCTGAGATATTGCGGCTCACTGAGCCAGCGCTTCTCGTCGACCAGCACCCGGTGCATCAGGCCGATTTGTGCCGCCGGGCCGCCGAACGACAGCACGCCGATGCGCGCAAACGTGCGGAACGCCTCGCCGAAAGTGGGGAGATCGCTCATGCCGCCGCCCGTGACGCGACGGCTTGCGCCTCGGCATAAAGCCCGTCGAACACCGGCATCGCCTGGGCCATCAGCACCCTGTCATCCTTGTAGAGGCAGGCGAGCCCAGCCAGAATAGCGGCAATGCCGGCCTCCGGGCGCGACAGTGCGCCGGCCACCTCATGCAACGCGTCAACCTCGATACTGTAGTGCGCGATCATCGCGCCGAGATCGGGCAGCGCGTCCCTGCACCCGAAGGCAGCAGCTTCCAATTCCTCTGCCACGTCCGCCACCCACTCTCCTTCCACGACGTGAAACGCGGCCGCCGGATCCAGGAACCGCCGGATGAACCAGCAGCACGCCAGCCGGTCCACGCCGCCGCCCGGCGCGGTGACCCACCGGCTGGCGCGGTCGGTCGCGCCATGCGGGTGCGGCCGGCGCAGCACCGACGGATGGCCCAGCGAGAGGTAGTGCTCGATGCCGCCGTCCAGGTGCCTTGCGCGGACCCCCAGATTGCGCAAGCGCGCTGCGGCAAGCTGGCTGACATTGTGGCCGTGGACGCAATAGACGACGACCTCGGCACCGGCCGGCACTTGCGGACCCCACGTGTCGGTCATCATGTGATCGCGCCAGCGCGCGCCGGCAATGACCCGCTCGTGCGCGCAGAACTTCTCGGCTCGGCAGACATCGAATATCAGCGGTGCATCGGGCCGGCCGATTGCCGCGCCCAACGCATCCGCACCGATCGATTGCATTGTCATCGCCACTCACCCCGCCGCGCTCATCTCAACATTGCTAATATGTTGGCGGCCAACTAGTCTGCATTAAAGCCAAAACAATTCACCAGAGCATGAGAATTTTTAATGACTGACCAGTCCGGGCACCTGCCATCGACCGGCGCGCTGCGCGCGTTCGAGGCAGCGGCGCGGCTGGCCAGCTTCACCCGCGCTGCGGCGGAGCTGGGCCAGACCCAGGGCGCGGTCAGCCACCGCATTCGCGAGCTGGAGGCGCGCCTCGGCGCCCGCCTGTTCGAGCGGGAGGCGCGCGGCATCGTGCTCAGCACGGCGGGCCGCACCTATCTGCCGTTCGCCCGCGCGGCATTGGATCGGCTGTGGGCGGGCGCGGAGGCCCTGCGCCCGCAGGACACCGGCAATATCCTGACCGTCAGTTGCTCGCCCAACTTCGCCGCCAAGTGGCTGGTGCCCCGGCTCGGCGCGTTCACGTCGGCGCATCCCGACCTCGATCTGCGCATATCCGCCGCCATGCAGCACGTCACGTTTAGCGGTGACGGCATCGACGTCGCCATTCGCCACGGCGACGGCGAATGGCCCCACCTCCATGTCACCCGGCTTTGCGCGGAGGAGATGTTCCCGGTGGCGAGCCCCGGCCTGCTCGCCGGGGACCGGCTGTCCTCCGTCGCAGACCTCGCGCGCTTCGTGCTGATCCACGACCGCAGCCGCGAGGGCTGGCCGCACTGGCTGCGCGCGGTGGGCGCCGACCCGGCAAGTTTCGACCTCGACCACGGCCCGGTGTTCAACCAGACCAGTCTTGCCATCGACGCCGCCATTGCCGGCCAAGGAGTCGCGCTGGCGCGGAGCGCGCTCGCCGCGCTCGACCTGGCGGACGGGCGGCTGGTGCGCCCCTTGGCCGATGCCATCCCCGCCGACTTCGCCTACTGGATCGTCTGCCCGCCCGCGACCGCCGAGCGGCCCAAGATCGCGCGCTTCCGCGACTGGCTGCTGCAACAATCGGAGCCGCAATGACCGCCCTTGCACCCAAGACAATTCCGCTGCCCGCCGTCGACCGGCCCGCGCCGGACGAAGCGGTCGCCGCGACGACCGCATTCGCCGACCACCTGCACCTGCGCCACACGGTGCGCGACTTCTCCGACCGGACGGTGCCGCGCACGTTGATCGCGCAGGCACTGCGCGCGGCGGGCAGTGCGCCATCCGGCGCCAACATGCAGCCCTGGCACTTCGTGGCGGTATCGGACGCGGCGGTGAAGGCGCGCATCCGGGTCGCGGCCGAAGAGGAGGAACGCGCGTTCTATGCCGAGCGGGCGAGCACGGAGTGGCTGACAGCCCTGGCGCCCCTGGGCACCGACGCCGAAAAGCCATTCCTGGAGACCGCACCCTGGCTGATCGCGATCCTCGCCGAGCGCCACGGCACCCTGCCCGACGGGCGCAATGTGAAGCACTACTACGTGGCGGAGTCCGTCGGCATCGCCACCGGCATGCTGATCACGGCCCTCCACCGGGCCGGGCTCGCCACCCTCACCCACACGCCGAGCCCGATGGGCTTCCTGAACGAGATCCTGGAGCGGCCGGCGAACGAGAAGCCGTTCCTGCTGCTGGTCGTCGGCTACCCGGCGGACGATGCGCGGGTGCCGGACATCCAGCGCAAGCCGTTGGACGAGATCGTGAGTTGGAAATAGCTGTTCGGGTTCAGCTAGCCTGGAACATCTGGTAACGGCCGGACGCCACGCCGTCCGGCAGTGGCAGCGGCGTGCCACCGTCCAGAATCAACGGCTGGTCGGAGAGCACGATGGCGCCGGGCGCCAGCAGCGGCCGCAACAGCCCAACCAGCCGTTTCGCCATCTCGGCGTCGACTTCCGGGCGTCCGCTGCCGAAGTCGCAATGCGCCAGCACCGCGGTGCGGCCAAGCCGGGCAGCGGCCTGCGGCAGGGTGTCGTCGAAGTCGCCCAGGAACAGGTGCGCCTCGTCGGGCGTGCTGTCGGGGTGCGATCTCACGAAGCGGTCGAACACGTAGATGTCGCGGCCCGGCAGGCGGTCGCGCAGATGGTCGAACGTGCGCCCGTTGCCGAGCCCAAGCTCCAGCACGCAACCGTCCATCCCGGCGATCCGGCGCACGGCATCGTCAATGCACGCGCGCTGCGCCTGCAATCGGTTGATCACACTGTCCAGGCGGGTCATTTTCGGGCCAAGTCCCGGTCGGTCGAACGGCGCCGGCAGACTGCCGGGGTTGTCGCACAAATGCAATGTCACGCGCGTCCGGGCGGGCGGATTTTCGCCCCCGCCAGAAAAACCCAAACAAAGCATATACTTAGTGTTGACCGCGGAACGGCGACGTGGCACGATTTTGGTTGCCGTGCCGGCAGCGTTGCAGGAGACGCGGTCGGCCGCGACAACTACCGCCCGGATTCCGGCGCGACACCCCAATTGTGCGACACCATTTCACCAGGGTGGTGACAGCGCGGCGGGGCGCGCCTGATGCGGGCGGCCCATCAATCGTCGCCCCGTCTGAACGGTGGTTAGGGTGATACCGGTATCCGATGACCAAGTCTGAACTCATCCAGCGGTTGGCTCAGCGCAATCCTCACTTGTACCAGCGCGACGTCGAACGCATCGTGGCCACCATATTCGACGAAATCAGCGACGCGCTGGCCCGCGGCGACCGGGTGGAATTGCGCGGCTTCGGCGCGTTCTCGGTCAAGCACCGGGCTTCGCGCATCGGCCGCAACCCGCGCACCGGGGAATCGGTCGAGGTGGAGGACAAGTACATCCCGTTCTTCAAGACCGGCAAGGAACTGCGCGAGCGGGTGAACGGCGAGGGCTGAGCTTCGCCGGGCCGACGGGCCGCACCTTCCACCATCGCAACCGTGCTATAGTCCGGCCCGTGAATCCGGTCGAGGAAGGGCCTGCCATGCACTTCATCATCTCGTTGATCATCGTGCTGCCGCTGCTGGCGGTTGGGGTGGCGTTTGCGCTGTCGAACACGTTCGACACCACGGTCAAGCTGTGGCCGCTGGCATGGCAGATGACGCTGCCGTTCTATGCTTGGTTCGCGGCCGCGGTGCTGATCGGTTTCATCATCGGCGCGATTGCCGCCTTCTTCTCGTCGGCCGGCGCACGGCGGCGGGCACGGGCGCGGCGCCGGGAGATCGAGGATCTGCGCGACGAAATCGCCGCCCTGCGCGCTCGCGGAGCCGCGACCGAGGCACAGGATCCGCCGCCACCCGCGCCGCCGACGTCGGCCCTGCCGCTGCGCACCCGCGCACAAGACAGCAACCTGCTGCCTGTGCTGGCCCGCTGACCCGATTCACTTCCTAGGCCGGACCGCGCACCCGTGGGAGACGCCAATCCTCCGCTGCGGATGATAGACGGTGCCGCGGTTGCCGCCGTTCTGCAGCCGGAGCGCACCATCGAGGCGTTGCGCGCGGCGTTCGCTGCCGGCGATGTCCAGGCGCCGGTCCGCCACAACCACACCGTGCCATCGGACAAAGAGGCGCCGTCGGTTCTGCTGCTGATGCCGGCGTGGCGGCCCGACGTCGACATCGGCGTCAAACTGGTGACGTTCGTACCAGGCAACCCGGCCCGCAACCTGCCCTCGGTGCACGCGCTCTATGCGCTGATGGACGGCCCGACCGGCGCCATGCGCGCGGTGATCGACGGCGAGGCACTGACCGTGCGCCGCACCGCGGCCGCTTCCGCGCTCGCCTCCTCCTATCTCAGCCGGACGGATGCGTCGGTGCTGCTGATGGTCGGGGCCGGCGCGCTGGCCCCGCACCTGGTGCGCGCCCATGCCGCCGTGCGCCCGATCAGGCAGGTCCTGCTGTGGAACCGTGGCGCCGACCGCGCCGAGCGGCTGGCCGCCGATCTTGCCGGCGAAGGACTCCACATCGAGATCGTCGACGATCTGGCGTCGGCTGCTGGCCGTGCCGACATAATATCGTGCGCCACGTCCAGCACCGATCCGCTGATCCATGGCGAGTGGCTGCGCCCCGGCACGCACCTGGACCTGGTGGGCGGGTTTCGGCCCGACATGCGCGAGGCCGACGATACGGCGGTGCGCCGCGCGACCCTTTTCGTCGATACCCGTGCCGGCTGTCTGGCCGAGGCCGGCGACATCTGCCGGCCGATCGCAGACGGGCTGATCGGGGAGGACGCCATCGCGGCGGAACTCGCCGAGCTATGCCGCGGCGACCACCCGGGCCGCGGCGCACCCGACGAGATCACGCTGTTCAAGTCGGTCGGCTGCGCGCTGGAGGACCTGGCCGCCGCGGCGCTGGTCTACGCCGAAACGACGGCCGGTCCTGCCAGTTCCGGTCAGCCGTAGCGGGCCGAGATCGAGCTGCGGATCGCGCTGTCGCTGGCCGAACGGCCTGCCGCGACATGGAGATCGGCCAGCCTGTCGACGATCGCCGCCTGCAGCGGATCGTCGCTTGGCAGGGCCTGCGACGCCGCGTTACGAGCCTCGTTCAGATAGGCCAGGATCTGGTCGAACTCGGCGCCGGAGATCGTCGCATCGTCGGCGCGGGTCAACGCGCGGGCCAGCCGCATGGTGGCGATCTGCGCCAGCATGCGGGCACGATCCGCCTCGGCGCTGCCGCCGGCGTCCACCCACACCTCGCCGGCGCGCTCGGCGTGATAGACCGCATCGCCGAACAGACCGAGTTGGGCATAGGCCTCCGCGATCAGCACGTGCGCATCGGCCATCGCCACCGTGTCCGGCCCGTTGTCGAGATAGATCTCGCCAACCAGGCTCGCCCGCTCGTCGATCAGCCGCTGCGGCTGGTTTGCCGTCAGCCAATGCAGCGCATCCTCAAGCGCCAGCCCGGATGAGCCGCCACCGCTCGACATCAGCGGCGGTGCCGATTTCTGGGACAGGGCCTCGGCCAGTTCGGCCCGCACCTGCACCACCGGCGTCTGCCCGCCGGAGGTGCCGGCGTTGTTGCCGGACGTGCCGGAGAGCAGCGGGTTCGGCGGCGGATCTTGAGTGGGGGTCGGTGTCGGCGGGTTTGGCGTGGGCGTCGGAGTCGGCGCCGGGGCCGCCGCATCGCGCAACGCGATGATCTGGGCCGCAGTCAGGTAGCCGGTGGCGGGCTGGCCGATCTGGGTCTGGTAGGCACTGATCGCCCGCCTGGTGCCGGAGCCGAACAGCGCGTCGATGGGGCCGCCATAGTGGCCCAACGCCTTCAGCCCGGTCTGCACGTCCTGCATGGTCTCCTCGTCCATCGGCGGCTCGCCGGAGGCAAGGAGGGTGTTCAGCGCATCCACCACGACACCGGCGCGTTGGCGCTGCGAGCGCAGCCCGTCGATCTGGCTGCCCAGGCGCGACAGCGCGTCGTCGAACGCTGCACCGCACTGCCCGGCGACCGCGCCCGCCTGCTGCTGGAAGTTCTCCAGCGCGGGCACGTAGCTGTCGATCTCCGAGATGATGCGCGTGCCCTCGTCCTCGTCGATCTCCGGCACCCGCGGCCCGCGCGTCGCCGTGCGGAATGCGCTGACCCGCGCGGTGATCTGTTGGCGGAAGGTGCTGGCCTGGGTGACCGCGTTCTCCACCTCCGCCGTGTTCTGCTGGCAGATCTGGGCGGTCTGCGGGTCAAGCGCCGGCGGCGGATTGTCGGCGACCGGCGGTGCCGGCGGCAGCGTGCCAGGCACCGGCGTATTCGGGTCCGATGTGTTGGGGTTCGGCGGCTGATTGGTCTGCGCCGCCTGGGTCAGCAGGGCCTGGCGCTGATCCGGCGTCAGGTAGCCGGTCTGCGGCTGCCCCTGCGCGGCCTGGAAGGCGGAGATGGCGCCACGGGTGCCGGGACCGAAGCGCCCATCGGCGCCGCCGTTGTAGTGGCCCAGCGCGGCAAGCGCGAGCTGCACGGCTTCCATCTCGCCCTGGCTCATCGCCGGCTCGCCCGACTGCACAAGGGCGGTGTGGTCGGCCAACAGCCGGTCGGCACGCTCCCGCTGCGCGCGGAAGTCGCCGATCAGCCCGCTCAGGCGGTCCGCGTCGGCGGCGAAGCCGGGGCCGCAGGCCGGCACGTACTGGCGCACCTGGCCCTCGAACGACGTCAACGCGTTAACGTAGGCGTCCATCTGGGTGGTCACCGCACTGACCTGGCTGGCGTCCAGCGGGCCGTCGCGCGGCCCGATCAGATCGCGCCCGAACGCATCGAGCGACTGGCGGACCTGCACCAGCGCGGATTCGGAATCGGTCAGCGCCTGGGAGAGCTGCACCTGGTTCTGCGTGCAGTTCTGCGCCAAGGCCGGGGCCTGGAATATCGCCAGGAAAACCGCGGCCATCAACAAGATACCGCCGGTGCGCCAGTTCAGCCGTCTGTGCATGATCATGGTCCAGTCGCAGCCAATCCTTAACCAACTTCTGCCGGACGGTCGCCGCCCGGCCGACCTCGTTCCCGCGTCGCGGCGCACCATAGCGTTGTCGACGCCGGGACGTCGAGGGTACGCGCAGTGCCGGCCCTGGATCGCCCGATGGAGCAACCCCTGGAGCGCCGGGCATCGCGGCTAGACATTAAGGGAATTAAACGTGACATTAATCTTGGTGTTAACTCTTCGTTTACCAGAACGAACCCAACCTTCGACTGATGGCATCCCAGCATCGTCTTTCTCGATGCGGCCGGTCAGCTTCTAGGAGGAGGTGGCCTTGTTGGACCCACGCTTAGGTACACAATTGGTCGGGATTGTGGCGGCTGCCGTGATGGTGGCCAGTTCCGCTGCGGCGGACCCGGCACGCCGAGTGGCGCTTGTTATCGGCAATCAGGATTATGTCGAACTGGCTCCGCTCGCCCAGCCCTACGACGACGCGAGCACAATCGCGACATCCCTGCAATCGCTCGGATTCGAGGTCTCGCTGGTGCTGAATGGCGCCGTCGGCGACATGCAGCTCGCCTTGCGCGACTTTGGCGACGCCGCCACCGATGCCGAACTGGCCCTGTTCTACTACAGCGGCCATGCGGTGCAGTTCGGCGGCGAGAACTTCTTGTTGCCGACCTCGGCATCCATCGGCGATTCCGGCGATCTGCCCTACGAGGCCATCGAGCTCTCGCTGGTGATGCGCGAAGTGCGCGATGCCGCGCCCGACCTGGGCGTGGTGTTGCTGGACGCCTCCCGCGGCAACGAGCTGCCGCGCCTGCTGGCGCGCGCGGCGCAGGAACGCGGCCGCACCGTCGAGGTGGGCCCCGGCATCGCCGCCCTGGAGCCGGACCGCGGCTTCATCGTCGTGTCGGCTGTAACCCCTGGCCACACCACGAACGAGACCGACGGCGCACACAGCCCGTTCACGTCCGCGCTGGTCAACTGGCTGACCGCGCCGGGCATCGACGTGGTGACCACGTTCAATGCCGTTGCCCGCACGGTGATGGCCCAGACGAACCATGCCCAGGTGCCCTGGGTGGCCGCCGATGTTGTCGGCAGCTTCTACTTCAATGCGGCCTCCGACGTGTTCACGCAGCGCGCCGACGCCGCGCCGGCACCCGGCGCCCTGGACCTGGAGGCGCTGCTGTCCGGCACCGCCAGCGCCGACCAGCCGGTCGCGCCGGAGGTGATCGACCTGATCTATTGGACCGCAATCGAGGGGTCGGACAATCCCGACTACTTCGCGTCCTACCTGACCCGTTTTCCGGAAGGCCTCTATGCCGACCTCGCGCGGTCCAGGCTTGACGCGCTCGGCGGCGATCCGTCGATCAGCGTGGCCGTCGAGACGGTGACGCCGGAATCGGTGGCGAGCGAACCGGACGTGCCATTCAGCACGTTCGCGGAGATCGCGATCCCTGTGCCGGATGCTGAAATCGAGGTTGCCGAGGTCGAAATCCCGGCCGTGCCGGACATACCGGTCATCGTCCAGGATACGGCCGCCGAAGACCCGGTTGCCGAAGACGCAATTGCCGAAGACGCGGTTGCCGAGACCGCCGTGGAGGAGATCGTCGAGGCCGCAGATCCGGTCCAGAGCGCCACCGCGGAGATCCTGGACACGCCCATCGAGACGCCGCCCGCGCTGTCCGAGCTCGCGCTGCTGCCGCGTCTTGGCTCCGCCACCATCGACGCCTCGGGCGACTGGATCGAGCCGCCCGCCGGCTTCCAGGGCAACGAGGTCGAGGTGGACGTGGATGCGCCGGCGCGCTCCATGCTGGTCGGCCCGGCGCTGGCCATCGGTGCCATGGTTGTCGAGGTGACCGACGCCACCACGCCCGACGGCCTGGACCAGTTCGCCATCGCGGCCCTGGACGGGCTGGAAGCCGACATCGCCAGCCTGACCGAGACCGGCAGCGCGATGGTCGTGGCCTTCGCGCCGCCGCAGCGGTCGTGGAACGAGATGGTGCGCATCCAGCGCTCGCTGGGCGAACTCGGCCTCTACCTGATGCCGATCGACGGCCGCACCGGTTGGGGCACCGAGAGCGCCATCCGCGTGTTCCAGCGCCAACTCGGCGAGCCGGAGACCGGCCTTCTGACGGTGGCCCAGGAACAGCGCCTGCACCGCAACGCCCGCGCATACGGCACGTGCACCATCGGCGTGCGTCCGCAACCACCGCAGCTGGTGCAGACCTCCGGCATCGGCGAGGACTCCGGCTTCAACCCGACCAATGTGCTGCTGGCCGCCAAGGCCCAGGCCGAAACGACGGCCCGCCTGAACTGCGATGCGCAGGGCGGTACGGTTGCGTCGGTCAGCTTCCGCAACATGGTTGGGCTGGATCGCGGCCGGTGTTTCGACAGCGGCTTCATGGGTGAGTTCCGCTGCGCCTATCTGGCCGAGGCATCGTGCGTGCTGACGCCGGCCGTCGCCGACACCGGTTCTCCGGAGCAGGCGATCTGCAACTGACCGCAAACGGGCCCCCCGGCGCCAGCCGGGGTTCCCCGATCCGTCGGCTGATTCAACGGCCGGCCACCGACTACACAGCTTCAGGTATGTCGCTCGACGCGTCGACCCGGGGATGAGGAAAGAGATGATTTGGTTGACGCGTACCAGCCTGGCCTCTGCTTTGGTGGTATCGGCGATGACAGGGCCCGGCAGCGCAGACCCGGCGGAAGAACTGCTGCTGCTGACGCGCCCTTCGGGCTTCGCACACTTTGAAGTTGCCAACGGCGGCGCCCAGGACCGGCAGGACATCGCCGTCGTTCGATGCGCGATGGATCGGATGGACCAGCCGTTCCGTATCGAATACCTGCCGCTGGGACGCGCGCTCGGCGCCATGCGGGCCGGCCAGGCCGAAGGCGTGATCACCGAGATCACCGAGGACGACATCCACCAGATCGCGACCATGTCGGTGCCATTGCTGGCACAGGATTGGGCCTGGTTCGTCCCGGACGGCGCCGATCTCGACCCCAATACGGCCGACTTCCAGATGTTCGGCATCGTCGGCGCGGTGGTCGATTCCGGCGCCTGCCGCTGGCTGAACGAGCAGGGCTATACGGTGGCGGCCGCGGTCCGGTCGGCCGATCAGCTCGCACACCTGCTGCAGCACGATCGGGTGCAGGCGGTCCTGGCGTCGACCAACCGCATGGCCCAGGTCACCAGCCAGATGAAGCTGGAGCCGGTGCCATGGGTCAATCGCGACGAAAGCCGGTACCGCCTCGGTGTCTATTTCGATCCCGCGTTCCTGGCGATGAACGCCGGGTTCCTGGAGCGGTTCAACGCGCAGGTGCGCGCCTGCCACCAGCTCGATGGGGCCGAATGAGCGGCGCCCCCGCATCGACGGCCGCCCGCCCGCAACTGAAGGGCGATCTGCGCCGCGAAGGCATTCGCCTGCGCGACCGCATTGCGTTCCGGCAGGCCAGCTACGTCGTGCTTCTGGGCATGGCGCTTGGCCTGTTCCTCAGCCTGCTGCAGATAGTCGAGGACTTCTTCAGCGACCGCGCCGGAACCGAGGAGTCGATCGACCAGATCCTGACCTCTGTGGAGCAGCCGGCGGCGCAGGCCGCCTTCCTGCTGGACCGCATGCTGGCGCGCGACGTGGCGCACGGGCTGATGTCGTATGGCGCGGTGGCCAGCGTGGTGCTGCGGTCCGACTTCGACGAGCCGCTGACCGAGGTGACGCGCGACAGCACGGCGCCGACAAGCTGGCTGACCCGCCTGCTGTTCGATGACAGCCTGACCATCGAGCGCCCGCTGTTTGCCGACATGGCCCAGCCGGCCCTGGTCGGCACGCTCGTGGTGACCGTCAACCCGCAGGTCTACGGCGAGGCGTTCATCGCGCGCGCGGTGCGCACCACCATCTACGGCTTCATCCGCAACGTCCTGATCGCGCTGCTCGTGTTCGCGATCTTCTATCGCACCCTGACCCGGCCGTTGCTGAACCTGGCCGGCAACATCGCGCGCATCAACCCGACGCGTCCCGGCGCGGCGGTCAGGATTCCCCCCGGCCACGAGCGCGACGAGATCGGCATGCTGGCGACCTCGGCCAACCAGTTGCTGCGCGATGTGTCGGATTCGCAAGAAGCCCTCCAGGCCTCGCGCGCCGACGCCATTCGCGAACGACTGCGCGCCGAGCAGGCCAACCGCGCGAAGACGCGCTTTCTGGCCACCATGAGCCATGAGCTGCGCACGCCGCTGAACGCCATCCTCGGCTTCTCGGAGATGATTCGCGACGAGATGCTGGGGCGGCATACAAACAGCCGCTACAAGGAATACGCTGCCGACATTCACTCCAGCGGCAGCCACTTGCTGCACCTGATCAACGAGATCCTGGATATCTCGAAGATCGAGGCGGGCAAGATGGAGCTGGCACCCAGCCCGATCGAGCTTGCGACGCTGCTGAGCACGACCGTGCGCACGGTGCAGCCGCGCGCCCAGGACATGGGGCTGCAGATCACGCTACAGACCGACGGGGAGCTGCCGCGCCTGATGGCCGACGAGCAGGCCATGCGGCAGGTGATCTATAACTTGCTGTCGAACGCGGTGAAGTTCACCCCGGCCGGCGGCAGCATCACCGTGGGCGCCACCGTCAAAGGCGAGTGCATGGAAATCTCCGTTGCCGATACCGGTGTCGGCATCAAGCCGGAGCAGCTTGCGCGCGTGTTCCGGCCGTTCGAGCAGGCCGACAACCGCTACTCGGCGCGCAAGGACGTGGCGGCCGGCACCGGCCTGGGCCTAGCCCTGGTGCAGAAGCTCGTCGAAATGCACGGCGGCCAGGTGCGCATCAGCAGCACGGTGGACGTCGGCACCACGGTCACGGTGGTCATGCCGCTGGCCGGACGCACCGACGGCAACAACCCCGGGCACGAGACCGGCATCACCGCGGAACTCACGAAGCGGCCCACTTCCCGCCAAGTCCGAGCGGCTGCCTGATCACCCCCGCTGGGTTGTTGGACGCAAGGGTTGGCGGCAATTATCAGCCAGCCTGACTTGCCACCATGTCGTCGAGCCGCGCCACGCGCTGGTAGAGGCCATGGCTCTGGTCGAGCAAGGCGCGAAGGGCCGCCGGCAATTCGTCGTGCTCGGCGCAGGCACCCTCCAGGCAGAGGTCGCGACCGGCCAGACGGTGCTCGTCCTTGGCGGCATCGGCCGCGGACATTTCCCCCTCGATCACCGCGCGCTGCATCAGGAGCCACGCCATCACGCTGGTCAGGCGCGTGCTCAGGCGCATGGTCTCACGGCTGTACGCGAGCCTCACGGGGATCGGCAGCGACGCATCGGCGCCCATGCGCCGGCCGATCAGGTCGCGCGCCTCGCAAAGCTGCGCCATTGTCTCGTCGTAGAGCTTGCTGAAAAACAGCGGCGATTCACTCATCGTCCTGCACCGTCCTGGCCATCATCCCCAATCCTGGCCGCCCCGCATGGGCGGTCCCCCGATCCAGCAGGGCATGTGGGGCCAGTATGCCGAATCCTCATCTGGATGCCAAATCACAGCATCACCGGGGTCTTGAATCGGGGCCGGCCCGTTCCCATATCGCTTGCTGTCGATCGATGCCGGCTACGGGTCGATCGCGTGAACCGGCTCGCCGAACCATCGGGGGCCATTTGACATCTCAGTTGCTTCTTGGAGGACTGTACAGATGCGTACTGTCGACTTTTCCCCGCTTTTCCGTTCCAGCATCGGCTTTGACCGCATGACCCGCCTGCTCGATTCCGCAGCGGCGCAGGGCCAGCAGTCCAGCTATCCGCCCTACAACATCGTCAAGACCGACGAGAACGAGTATGAGCTCGCCGTCGCGGTCGCCGGCTTCTCGCCCGAGAACCTGACGATGACCGTCCAGGACGGGTCCCTGGTGATCAAGGGCCAGTCCGAGGACGAGACCGAGGGCCGGACCTTCCTGCATCGCGGCATCGCCAACCGTGCGTTCGAGCGCCAGTTCAATCTGGCCGACGACATCAAGGTCGGTGACGCCCGCCTTGAGCACGGCATGCTCTACGTTGCCCTGGAGCGCGAGATTCCGGAGTCCAAGCGGCCCCGCACGATCTCGATCCGCACCGGCGACGAGACCGGCCGCGACACCAAGACCATCGAGCAGAAGAAGGCTGCCTAGCCGCACCGGCAACGGCAACGGCAATGGCAATGGCACCGTGCTCGACGCGGTCTGATTGACGCAACCGCCCTCCCCCGCACCCGCGGGGGAGGGCTTTTTTGTTTGTCCTCACCGCCGACGGCACGTCAATGCTGGGGCCGACTTCCCGATCAGCCGTCATTGCGAGGAGCGGCGAGACTTCGGCGCGACGCGGCAATCCAGAACATCATTGAAACCGCCACGGCTGACGCCTGGATTGCTTCGCTGCGCTCGCAATGACGCCCGTGGGGACCGGCGGCACCATTATCGAAGACATCAATCCCTCATCATCGCGTGGTCACCACCCATTGACAGACAGTGCGCAAACCCCTAAATGAGAATGCGTCGCAATTGCAAAACACTCATTGCGATCGGGTGTGCCGGCCAGGCAGGGCTCGGCGCCAGACTTGGGAGTTGCGAGATGCGGTTCATGGCGAAGACGACGAGCTACGCGACGATGCACCTGCTGGTGGCAATCGCCGTGGCGTATGCGCTATCCGGCGACTGGGCGATCGCGCTCGGCATCGGCATCATCGAGCCGGCGGTGCAGACCGTCGCCTACACTCTGCACGAGCGTGTGTGGGCACGGCGCGGTCAGCGACGACCTGCCAACGTGGAGGTCGCCGCAACCGCATGACGCCGACCGCCGTCGCCCTCAGAAGCCTCAGAGGTAGTGCTCCACCAGCTCGGCGATACGCTCGGAGCTGAGGATCGGCGGCAGCACCGTCAGCAGCGTGCCATCGGCCCCGATCAGGTAGACGAACGAGCCGTGCGCGTAGACCGGCTGCCCATCCGGGAGCGTCGTCACCTGCTTCACCTCCACCTGAAAGGCGTCATACGCGGCCTGCAGGGCTGCGGCATCGCCGGTCAACCCCAGCAGGTCGGGATGGAAGGTCGGCATCTTGTCCTGCATTGCCGCGACCGTGTCGTTGGCCGGGTCGACCGTGATCATCACCGCCTGCACGTTGGCCGCCGTCGCGCCCATCAGATCGAGCGCCTGTGCCATGCGCGGCAGGGCAACCGAGCAGATGGAATCGCAGTTGGCGTAGCCGAAGAACACCATCAGCGTTTTGCCGGGGAACGACTCCTGGGTGCGCGGCGTGCCGTTGTGGTCGATCAGGTCGAACCTGGCCTCGATCTGCACCGGGAACGGCAGCGCCGGCCCATCCGGAATGCCCGCGCCACTCTCGGCGCCGGGCGCGTCGGTCGCCGCGTCGAAGACCTCGAAGGCCTCACCGCCTTGCGCCTCGTGGCGCGCCGCCTCTTCCTCGGAGAAGTGAACGACGCCGTCGTGGGCGGCGGCCACGGCAACGCACGACACCGCAAGGCCCAATGCGGCGGGCACGATCAGGTTCATGCGCGCCATCAGAACCACTCCTCGATGAAGGCGGCGTCCACCGCCTCGCCCAGGCCCAGGAACCCGTCGCGCGCGATCAGCGCGTTCACCCGCGGGTCGTTACGGAACCAAGGCCCGTCCAGGCCGGCCGCTTCCGGGTTGGCGGCCGTCCAGGCCTCGGTCCAGCGGTTGGCCTTGCTCCACTCGCTCTCGCCGACCGGGCGGATCACCTGCACCTGGTAGACCGGCATCGCGGTCAGATCGGCCGGGCCGATCAGCAGTCCGTCCACTTCCACAAGCTGGTTGCAGTAGGGAGCGAGGTCCTGGGCCGCGCCGGTGAAGATCGGCTGCGTGTTCTTCGCCGCCAGCACCAGCACATCATCGGCACTGCGCAGCAGCCCGAGCTGGCGATCGCCGTTGCCGCAGTCGTCGACGCAGTCGCCGGCCAGCTCGCACAGAATGTCGACCACTGTCGCCTCGAACCGGGCCTTCTGCTCCGATGCCAGGCCCCAGCCATTGGCCTCCGAATTGGCGGAGAAGTCCTGCGCCGTCGCCGCAGTGGCGAAGGCCACCGTACCGAGCGCCGCGACCGCGCCGCGCAGCGAATGCTTCGTCGTGAATGTCATGGCCATCACTCCGGCGCCGGAATTGCGAAGGGCGGCACCACGCCGAAGGTCTCGTGCGACAGGTTGGTGATGCCCTCGTTGGCGACCACGTCGTTGACCACCAGGTAGTTGATGCCGTCGCGCTCGTAGAGGGTGCCGTCGGCGGTGATCCGGTTGGACTGGATCTCCAGGATCGCATCGCCGCCGGTGATCGCGTCGTCGCCGTTGCCCAGCTTCAGCACCATGTAGACGGTGCCGTCATCGCCCAGCACGCCGACCGGAATGCCGCCCGCGGCACACCACAGCGCGCAGGTGTGGTGGGCGGAGCCGACCACCGCGTCCGGGCCGCCCATCACGCCGGAGAGGTAGCACCAGGTGTCTATGATCTCGCCGGTGACCTGCACCCGCTCCTCGGCGTGTGCCGGCAGCACCGCCGCGCCGGCGCCCATCACGGCGACCGCCGCCGCAACGCCACCGCGCTTCAACTTCGAAATATCGAGCCTGCGCATGTTGCGCGTCTCCCTGTCCGTCGTCCCGTGTCAGAACGGTACTGTCGGGCAGTGGGCACGGCAAATCACGGCTGACAACACAGATGTGAGAGTGCCGGGAGCCAGCGCTAATCGGTCGGGTCAGTACATCCCGTCGATGAATGCGGCGTCGACATCGAGCCCCAGGCCCAGATAGCCATCGCGCGCGATCAAGGCCTGCACACGCGGGTCGTGCCGGAACCAGAATTCGTGGGTCGCCGCGGCCTGCGCCGCCGCGTCGGGATAGAGGGTCGCCCAAACCTCGGTCCAGCGGGTCGCCGGCACCCACCGCGTCTGGTCGACCGGGCGCACGATCTGGACCTCGTAGACCGGCATCGCGATCTGGTCGGGCGCGCCGATCAACAAGCCGTCAACAACGACCCGCTGGCCACAGAACGGCAGCAGGTCATGCACCGCGCCGGTGAACAGTTGCTGCGCATTGCGAGAGGCCAGCACCAGCACGTTGTCGGCGCTGCGCAGCAAGCCGAGCAGGCGCTCGCCACCACCGCAGTTCTCGACGCAGTCGCCGGCGACCTCGCACAAGACGTCGACCACCGTGGCCTCGAAACGTGCCTTCTGCTCGGATGTCAGGCCCCAACTCTGCGCGACGGAATTGGCGGAGAAGTCCTCTCCCAGTGCCGGGACCGACGCCAGCGCGAGGCAGAGCCCCGCAACCCAAGATCGCGCCATCGCTCGCACCGCCGTCACGCTGGTCAGAACCCGCGCAGAGGCATGCCGGGCGGGCGCTGCAGCCAGTTGTCGGCCGGGTAGTCGGCGGATGCGTCGAGCAGATGCAGCGTGTAGGCATGGCGCGACTTGTCCGACCGGTTCGGGCCGCTCCAGTGCGGCACCAGGCCATGCAATGCGATCATGGTGCCCTTGGGCACCTCCAGAGCCACGCCGCCCGTAGTGTCCCACGGCGTGGCGTCGTGCACGGTCATATCGGTCGAACCGTCCGTATGGCGCGCATAGCGGCTTTTCAGGCCGCCCAGGTGGCCGCCCGGCAACGCCCACAGGCAGGCATTGTCGCGGCTGGCGTCCTCCAGCGCGAACCACAGGCCCAGCACCGGCTTGGGCGCGGCATAAAGGAAGGTCCCGTCCTGGTGCGGCACCACTTCGCCGCCGATGTGGGGCGGCTTGAAGATGTACATGGATTGCAGCAGCAGGGGGTCGGCGTAGCCGAGCGCGCGCACCGTCTCGGCGATCTGCGGCTGGCGCGAAAACCGGTCGAACACCGGGTCCAGATCATGCATGGCATGGCCGAACTTGTTCAGCGCCTGGGCCTTGGGGCGGGTCAGCGCGCCGTCGCCATCGAAGGCGTCTTCCTCGAAGAAGAAGCGCACGTCGCCGCCGGAACCGAGGAAATAGTCGTCGCGGTCCTGCACCCGGGAGGTGGTGGAGAACACCGCCGCCACCGGCCCGGGGTCGAAGGCGTCGACCAGGTCGTCCGCCCGCGCCCGCAGCGCGTCGCAGGCCGCAGGGTCGATCAGGCGTTCCAGGACAAGGAAGCCATCGCGCTCGAACGCCGCGATCTGGTCGTCAGTCAGTGCCACCAGGGTTCACCATGCCTGTTGCAGCCGCGTGTGGGCCGGGCAGGCATGGTAGACGCATGGCGCACGCGAAAGAAGTGCGATGCTTTATCCCTGGCGCGGGAACGCGGCGCCGCCCGTGGTTGCCGCGATCGGCTGTACGACGCGGTTGCGGCGGACGATGCGGACCATCTCGTCGAAGCGCTCCTGGTCGGCAGTGCGATAGGAGGTTTCGGCACGCGCATCGCCGCGACGGGTGTCCGCGGGCTGGTGCGCCACGATGCTGCGGCCCAGAATCAGGTGACGGTAGGACATGGTGCGGTTCCTTCTCGAGGGCGGCCCGCACGCGATGGGGCCGCCGTTGTTCTGCATGGAACCGTATGTCTCATCCCATCCGGCGCTTCGGGGGCGGAAATGGGACCTCAATTGGGCACGCAGTGACTGCGGTCACTTGACCGTAACATTCGCGTGCGCCGGCAGGTGCAAAGGGTCAGCCGGAATATTTGCCGCTGAGGAAGAAGTCGTAGGCCGCATAGGCAGTGATGCCGCCCCAGACATAGGTCCAGATCTCTTCCTGCAGCACCAGGACCTCGACCAGCAGGCCCGCCAGGCACAACGAGAACACGATGACACGCCTGTAGAGCGGTCTGAACCAATCCGAGTTGGCGGCCATGCGTCTGAATCCTGTGCGGGTTGCGGGTGGGAAAAGGGCTGGCACCCTAACCGATTTGGCGCCGGCCGGCACCAGTCCGCATCCATGTCCAGGCTTGGCATGATGTTCAAGAAATCTCGTCCCGCCGGCCTTTCTTGACAAATTCGTGAATTTTCAGGCTTAGTCTCGCCCCTCTCAATCCGGCGGTCGGCTCACCTCCCCGCCACGTGCGCACGGTTGCGGACGCGGTCATGAGCCCGCCGGCACACTGATCTCGGCCCTGCGCACCACCCTCGGCTCCGCTGTGCAAGAAGACCAAACTGGAATATGCGGCATCGTGCTTGCCGGCGGACTGTCGCGGCGCATGGGCGGTGGCGACAAGGCGCTGAAGTCGCTCGGCGGACGGCCGCTGCTGGCCCATGTCATCGACAGGCTGCGCCCGCAGGTGGATCGGATCGCGATCAATGCGAATGGCGACCCGGCGCGCTTCGCCGCGTTCGGCCTGCCCGTGGTCGCCGACCCGTTGGAGGGTTTCGCCGGCCCGCTGGCCGGCATCCTGGCCGGCCTGATGTGGGCCGCCGAGACGGCGCCACGGCCCCGCTACGTCGCCAGCGTCGCCGCCGATGCACCGTTCCTGCCCCGCGACCTGGTCGCGCGCATGGCCGCACTGGTGGGATCGGACGCCGACATGGCGACCGTGTCGTCCGGCAGCCGCACACACCCGGTGTTCGGCCTGTGGCCGCTGGCCCTGGCCGACGCGTTGCGCGCCGCCGTCGTCGAGCATGGCGTGCGCAAGGTGGATGCCTGGACCGGCACCTACCGCGTCGCGGTCGCAGCGTTCGAGAACCGGCCGTTCGACCCCTTCCTGAACATCAACACTCCTGACGATCTGGCCGCCGCGGCAGACATCTTGCAGGAGCATGCGCCATGATCGCGCGCCTCCTCCTGTCCGTCGCCGTGCTGCTCTCGGCCATCGTGGCGACCGCCGGCGCACAAGCGCAGTCCGATGGCGACAGCGATGCCGCCGATCGCTTCCGCCAACTCGCGGCTCTGGCCGAGCGCGGGCTCGCCGATGCGCAGCTCGAACTGGCCTATGCCTACGCCACCGGCGCCGGAACGGCCATCGACCTAGCCGAGGCGCGGCGCTGGTATCTGGCCGCCGCCGAGCAGGGCCGCGCCGTCGCCCAGCACAATCTGGCGGTGATGCTGGCCAATGGCGACGGTGGGCCGGTCGACGACGGCGAGGCGCTCCGCTGGTACACCGCCGCGGCCGAGCAGGGCATCGCATCGGCGCAGGCCGCGCTGGGCGCGATGTATGAGGACGGGCGCGGGGTCGCCGCCGATTTGGACGCCGCCGCGACATGGTACGCCCGTGCGGCCGACCAAGGCGATGCGGTGGCGCAGTTCAATCTGGCCCGCCTGTTGCTGGCTGGCCCGCTGGACCAGCGCGATGCGGAGGCGGCGCGCGACTGGCTCGTGCGTTCGGCGGAGGGCGGGCTGGTCGACGCCCAGGTCGCGCTCGGCAAGCTGCTCGAACGCGGCGAGGCGGTGCCGCGCGATACCGCGGGCGCGATCCGCTGGTACACCGCCGCCGCCGAGCAGGGCGACGTCGAAGCCATGTCGCGCCTGGGCACCATGCTGCTGAAGCAGGACGGCCAGGCCAACGCCGCCGTCATGTGGCTGGAACAGGCCGCGTCCGCCGACGACCTTGCCGCGCAATTGTCCCTCGCGCAGTTGGCGAGCGAACGGGCCGACCACGAGACCGCGTTCACGTGGTGGCAGGCCGCCGCCGCGCAGGGCGACCTGACCGCGATGAACAACCTCGGTCGCGCCTACGATCTGGGCCTCGGCACCGCGCCAGACTCCGGCCAAGCCGTCGGCTGGTATCAGCGCGCGGCCGACGCCGGCTATGCCGCCGCACAGTTCAACCTGGGCCTCAAATACCTGCAGGCCGACGGCGTGGTGCAGGACGACCTGGTCGCCTTTGCCCTGTTCAACAGCGCGGCCGTGCAGGGCTATCCGCCGGCGATGCTGAACCTGGGGCTGATGCTGGCCAACGGCCAGGGTGTGGAGGCGGACCCGGTGGAGGCCTATGCCTGGCTGCGGGTGGCGACCGATGCCGGCGTGCCGAATGCCTTCGATGCGCTGAGCCAGCTCAACGACTTGCTGAGCGACGAGCAGATCGCCGAGGGCCAGGCCCGCGCCGAGGAAAAGCTCACCATCGAGTTCTGAGTGAGTTTCCCAGGCCCGTTCGCTGTCCCACTATGTTGTCATACTTGACCGAGGCCGGCAGGCCGAGCGTCGAGTATCCATGTCAGGATTCGCGCGATAGCGGAAATGGATCCCCGGCGCTTCGTCCAAGTGCCGGCGCTTCGTCCAAGTGAATGACACTTGGACTTCGGCCGAGGATGACAAAAAAGGCTAGTTTCGGCGCCTCAATACTCGTCGGCCACCGTTTCCGGTTGCGGCGGCGCCGCACACTCCGGGTCCATGGCAAGCCGCGCGCGCAGCGACCGGCACCACGCCAGCCGCGCCCCGCATTCGGCGATCTCCAGGTCCAGCCAGCCACCGACATGGCCCTCGCCGGTTAAGGCGCGCTGGCGCAAGCCGGCCAGCATGTCGATCTCCGCGACGTAGATCGCGATGATCATGTCGATCTCGGTGATCCGCTCGTCCGGCGGCAACAGCTCCAGAAAGCGGAACTTCAGCGCCAGCCACAGCTTGTTGAACGCGCCGGATGGCTTGCGCAGCGGCGCACGCAACAGCCGGTGCAGCTCTTCCTCGCCGGCCTTGGTGATCGAGACCGGCGCCGACGGGCCGCCCTCGCCCTCGATCAGGCCCTCATAGCGCATGATGTCGAGCGGCAGGCTGAGGGTCTCGCGCGACGGTCCCGCCAGTGCCGCGGCGAACTCATGCACCTCGCTCGCCAGGTCGGCATAGACGCGCGGCCCGGTCGAAAGCGGCCCGAGCGCGGCCAGCCGCAGCGCCTGGGACGGCAGCAGCGCAGGATCGGCCTCGGCCCGTTTGGTCTGCCCGTTCGCCATCGGAATCTGCGAAATGTTGGGATTGGGTCTCGCCCGGCAGGGTGGGGCATGGCGCATCGCAAGTCAATCGAGGCACGGGCCGACCTGAGCAATCACCGATTGATCGTCGCGCGGGCGGGTTCTATGGGTAACGGCCATGGAACCGTTGTCGCTCGCCCTGTTCTGCGTCGCGTTGCTGCTGAACGCCGGAAGCCCCGGCCCCAGCGTGGCTGCCCTGGTCGCCCGGGTGCTGGCCCGGGGGTGGCGCGACGTCACGCCGTTCCTGGCGGCGATGTGGCTGGGCGAGGTGATCTGGCTGACCATGGCGATGGCCGGGCTGTCGACGCTCGCCGAGACGTTCCACACCGGGTTCGTGATCCTGAAATACCTCGGCGTCGCCTATCTATGCTGGCTGGCGTGGAAGATGTGGCACCAGCGACCGGAGCCCGATGCGCCGGCCCTGCCGCAGCGGCGCGCCCGCTGGTCGATGTTCGCGGCCGGCATGGCGCTGACCCTGGGCAACCCGAAAATCGTGGTTTTCTACCTGGCGCTGCTGCCGACGCTGATCGACCTTGGGTCGGTCACGGTCGGCGACTGGGCCATCGCCGCGATGGCCACCTTGGCATGCTTGGCCGTGGTAGACCTAAGCTGGGTGGCGCTGGCGCACAAGGCCCGCCGGCTGCTGCGCACCCCGCGCGCCATGCGCATCGCCAACCGGGTCGGTGCCTCCGCCATGGGCGCGGCGGCCGCCACCATCGCCAGCCGGTAGCGCTGTTTAGAGTTTCTCGGTCGCAAGCTTGTAGCTGGCGAACGCGAAAAAGCAGCCGAGCGTGGCGTCGATCCAACGACGAATGCGGTCGTAGACCTTGCGGATCGGCGCCGAGGAGAGCACCCACGCATAGGCGCCGTGGCCGACGAACGAGTTGACGAACGCAATCACGACGAACACGGCAATAACCGGCCATGGTGCCGTGGCCAGTCCGCCGACCGCCGCGATCGCCAACCAGAAAAAGATCGCTTTCGGGTTGGACAACTGCAGCACAAAGCCGGTCAGGCCGGTGCGCCACGCGCTGCGCGCGGGCATGGCCACTGCCCCGATCTGCGGCGGCGTGGCCGCGCGGCGAAACGCCTTGTAGGCCAGCCAAGCCAGATAGGCCGCACCGACGATGCGGATCACCGTCATGATATCGGCGACCTGCGCGAACGCGGCGGTGATACCCAGGACCGTCGCCAGCGACAGGACGATGGACGCGCAGGCGATGCCGAACGCAGTCACAATGGAGGCGGCGCGCCCCTGCGTGGTGGCCACGCCCAACAACAGTGCCACGCTCGGCCCAGGCGATATGACGCCCATCCACTGGATCGACCAAGCCAGCAACAGCTCCGGCAGATAGTCCGACACAGGCGGTCAGTCTTTCTTGTTCCAGGGATCGGGCCCCGCATCGCCGCCACCGGCCGCGATCCCCAGCCGCTCCAGATAATGCGCCCAGCCGATGCCGTGCTGCTTGGCCGGCTCGCCGCTGAGGCCGCGATGGACCAGGCGGACCCGGGTGCCGTCGTTCTCGTCGGTCAGGGTGACCTCGACCGTGCTCGCCCCGGGCGGCACGATCTCGCCGCCCTCCCAGCCCCAGGAGAACACAACCCGCTTGGGCCGGTCGATCTCGATCATCTCGCCGCTGGCGATTGAATTGTGGTGAACGGCAACGCGGAACTTGCCGCCAGGCCGTGGGTCGATCTCGGCGCTCTCGCCCATCCATTCGGTGATCTTGGAGGCGTCGGTCAGGAACGGAAACACCGTGTCCGGCTTTGCCGCGACCCAGATCTCGCGCACCACCGCATCGCCGGCATCGGCGTCCGCTGCTGCCATGTCCGACATCAGTCGTCCTCCTCGTTCGCGGCCGCCGGTCCGCCGGACCGTTTGGCACGTTCCGCAGCCTCCGCCGCGGTTTTCAGCTTGTCGAGCTTGTGCTCCCAGAACCGGTCCAGGAAGCGTTTCAGATTGTCCACCGTG
This sequence comes from Alphaproteobacteria bacterium, assembly GCA_965227515.1. Taxonomy (GTDB): domain Bacteria; phylum Pseudomonadota; class Alphaproteobacteria; order CALKHQ01; family CALKHQ01; genus CBDDFZ01. The sequence continues at coordinate 827,495 of CBDDFZ010000002.1, read as the reverse complement.
TCAACGCGCGCGGAATAGTACCGGCGCGTCCCCTCGCGCCGCACCGAAACCAGGTCGGCATCGATCAGAACCCGCAGGTGCTGGGAAATGGCCGGTCGGCTGACGCTGAAATGGCCGGCGACCGCACCGGCCGTCAGCTCACGGTCGTGCACCAAACGCAGAATTTCGCGGCGTTGCGGGTCGGCAATGGCCTTCAGGGCAGCGTCCATCGCCATTATGTAAGAATGGACTTACGTTAAGTCAAGCGACGGCGGACACACCGGGCGAGTTGCTAGGCCGCCGGCCGCAACTCCAGCCGCGCCCAGATCTCGCTGAGGGCGGCCACCAGCCGGTCCATCAGCGCGTCGTCGTGCAGCGGGCTCGGCGTCAGGCGCAGCCGCTCGGTCCCGCGCGGCACGGTCGGATAGTTGATCGGCTGCACGTAGATGCCGAACTCATCCATCAGGATGTCGGTCACCTGCTTGCAGCGCACCGGGTCGCCCACCAGCACCGGTACGATATGGCTTTCCGACGGCATCACCGGCAGGTGGGCCGCGGCGAGCTTGCGCTTCAGGGTGGCGGCGCGTTCCTGATGGGCCACGCGCAGTTCCGGCGACATGCGCACGTGGCGCACGCTGGCGAGCGCGCCGGCCGCCATCACCGGCGCCAGGGCCGTCGTGAAGATGAACCCCGGCGCGTAGGACCGGATGGCGTCGACCAGGGCCGCGCTGCCAGTGATATAGCCGCCGATGGTGCCGAACGCCTTGGCGAGCGTGCCGTTGATGATGGTCAGCCGGTCGAGCACGCCGTCACGCTCGGCAACGCCGCCGCCGTGCTCGCCGTACATGCCCACCGCGTGGACCTCGTCCAGATAGGTCATGGCCCCGTACTTGTCCGCCAGGTCGCAGATCGCGGCCAGCGGCGCGATGTCACCGTCCATCGAGTAGACCGATTCGAACGCGATCACCTTCGGCCGCGCCGGGTCCAGCGCCGCCAGCCGGCGCTCCAGGTCGTCCAGGTCGTTGTGCCGGAACACCTGCTTCTCGCACCGGCTGTCGCGGATGCCGTGGATCATCGAGGCGTGGTTCAGCGCGTCCGACAGGAAGACGGCGTTCGGCAGCAGCTTGCCCAGGGTCGACAGGGTCGCCTGGTTGGCGACGTAGCCGGAGGTGAACAGCAGCGCGGCCTCGGCCCCGTGCAGGCTGGCCAGCTCGCGCTCCAGCAGGGTGTGGAAATGGTTGGTGCCGGCAATGTTGCGGGTGCCGCCGGCGCCGGCGCCGCAGCGCTGCACCGCGTCGATCATCGCCTCCAGCACCGCCGGATGCTGGCCCATGCCCAGATAGTCGTTGGAGCACCACACCGTCACCTCGGCGCCGACGGTGCCCAGATCGTCATTCTGCTGGGTGCCGTGGTAGCGCGCGCACGGGAACCTGCCGGCGTGTCGCTCGATATCCGCGAACACCCGGTAGTTGCCCTCATTGCGGATATTTTCGACCGCGGCAGCGAACGCGGCCTGGTAGTCGGTGGTGTTGGCGGTGGTCGTCTTCTCGGTCACGGCATGCACACGCGTCTTCATGGCAGGGTCTGCGCTATCCAACAGCTTTCAGTATCAGGTCCTTACAATGGTTTCTGGTAAAATATCTGACAACGATTGCTTGACGGATTGCGACAACAAGGCGCTGCTGAGCGTCTTGCGTCCTGCCGCGGCGGTGACAACGTTTGATTCGGACGCACAACAAGAAGGGGCACGACCATGGCGACATATGGCGGTCTGAAAGATATCAACGTCATCATTGACAGTGACGACGCGCAATCCGCGACGGTCGACTACGCGGTGCGGCTGGCCCAACGCCATGAAGCGCACCTGACCGGGGTGTACATCCGGCCGCAGATTTCGATGCCGATGGTGACCGACGCGGCCATCAGCGCCGAACTGGTGACGTCGGCCGAGCGCGCGGTTGAGACCGATGCGGAGGCTGCCGGGCAGGCATTCGATACCCGGATGAAGGACACCGGCCTCGCCTACGACGTTCGCGTCTTCGGCGGGTTCAGGCACGATCCGGCGGTTCAGTTCCTTTGCGTCGGCGACCTGACTGTTATCAGCCAACCCCAGCGCGGCCAGCGCGATCGCGTGGACATATGGCAGGATCTGGTGATGTCGTCGGGCCGGCCGGTGCTGACGATCCCCTATGCCGGCCAGCAGGCGCATGTCGGCGACGAAGTCGCCATTGCCTGGAACGGATCGCGCGAAGCCGCGCGCGCCGTCGGCACCGCCACGCCGCTGCTGGCGGCAGCCAAGCGTGTGCACGTGGTCTCGTTCGCAGGCCCGGGGGGCAGCCACGAAAGCGCCTTCGATGGCGTGCCGGGGGCCGAACTGGCCCTGCACCTTGCCCGCCGCGGGATCGAATGCGAGGTCGAGGCGCTGCCGCAACCGGATATCGGCATCGGCGAGGCATTGCTGTCCTGGGTGGCCGACAAGGGCATCGACATGCTGGTGATGGGCGCCTATGGCCACTCCCGCTTCCGCGAGTGGGTGTTCGGCGGCGCGAGCCACACCATCCTGCAGTCGATGACCGTGCCGGTGCTGATGGCGCATTGAGTTCCAGGATGACGGATCTCATGCCGATCAACTGATGTGACGGCTCGCCCCAATCGCGCTATTACGGGATCATGACGGAAGCGGCGGTCGCCGGCCAGGCGACCGCAGCCGCAACAATGACCACTGCGCAGGGGTGAGCCATGACGATCCGCCGATCCATCCTTTCCGCCACCGCCATGACCGCGGCAATCGCCGGGGGTGCTTCCGGGGTTATGGCCGATGGCGAGCTGGTGATCGGCGTGGGGCAATACCCGTCCAGCTTCAACCCGTTGACCGAAGCGCACGTGGTGCAATCGCTGGTGCACGGCATGACCCGGCGGCCGATCACCGAGTACGGTACCGACTGGGAGCTGATGTGCTTCCTTTGCACCGAATTGCCGACGGAGGAGAACGGCCGCGCCGAGGTGCGCGAGATTCCCGAGGAGCTTGGCGGCGGCGAAGGCTGGGCCGTGACCTATACCCTGCTGCCCGAGGCTGTGTGGGGCGACGGCACGCCCATCACCACCGAGGATGTAATGTACACCTGGGAGGTCGGGCGGCACCCGCAGTCCGGCGTCATCAACTTCGAGCTGTTCGCCAACGACATCGTTGATATCGAAGTTGTCGACGACAAGACCTTCACCCTGCAGACCGACAACGTCAGCTGCAACTACCAGGGCATCAACAACTTCGACCTGATCCCCGCACATCTGGAGCGTGAGGTGTTCGAGGCAGCACCCGAGGCCTATCCGGAGCGCAACCTCTACGACACCGACACCGCCAACGCGGCGCTCTGGTACGGCCCCTATCGCGTGGTCGAGATCGAGCCCGGCGCCAACATCTACCTTGAGCGCAACCCCCACTGGTGGGGCGAGGCGCCGTTCTTCGACTCCATCCGCTTCAAGGTGATCGAGAGCACCCCCGCGATGGAGGCCAATCTCTTGGCCGGCGAGATCGACTACATCGCCGGCGAGGACGGCCTGTCGCTGGACCAGACCCTGGCCTTCGAGCAGGCGCACGGCGACGACTACGCCATCGTTTACCAGCCGTCCCTGCTCTACGAGCACGTCGACCTGAACCTGGAAAACCCGATCCTGGCTGACCTGAATGTGCGCCGCGCGTTGCTGCACGCCATCGACCGCGAGGCGATCTCCACCCAGCTCTTCGCCGGCGAGCAGCCGGTGGCGCATTCCAACATCAACCCGCTGGACTCAGTCTACAACGACGTGGTGCCGATCTACCCCTACGATCCGCAACTCGCCGCCCAGATGCTGGACGAGGCCGGCTGGACCCTGGAACCGGGCAACGACGTCCGCACCAATGCCGCCGGCGACGAGATGACGCTGACGATCATGACGACCGCCGGCAACACCACTCGCGAGCTGGTGCAGCAGGTGCTGCAGAGCCAGTGGCGCGACGTCGGCGTCGACGTGCGGATCAAGAACGAGCCGGCGCGGGTGCTGTTCGGCCAGACCATCGGCCAGCGCCAGTTCGACTCCATGGCGATGTTCGCCTGGATCAGCGCGCCCAACAACATTCCCCGCACCACGCTGCACTCCACCATGGTCCCGACCGAGGAGAACAATTGGGCGGGCCAGAACTACACCGGTTTCACCAACACCGAGGTCGACCAGATCATCGACGATCTGGAGGTCGTGTGCGACGAGCCGGCCCGGCAGGAATTGTGGGACCGGCTGCAGGTGATCTACTCCGAGGAATTACCGGTACTGCCGCTCTACTTCCGCGCACAGCCGTTCGTGATGGCGCCGTGGCTGGAAGGGATAACGCCGACCGGCCACATGGGGCCGAGCACGCTGTGGGTGGAGAACTGGCGGCGCGCCGAATAGGGCCGCGTCTCACCGCAGCCCACGCATCGCACCGCACCGCCGCGCATGTACGCCTATCTGGCCAGGCGCTTGCTGGGCGTCGTCGCCCTCGTCGTCATCGTCTCGTTCCTGATCTATGTGCTGATCGGGCTGATGCCCGGCGACCCCATCGACGTCATGGTGCAGTCGAACCCGGACCTGACCGCGGCCGATGCCGAGCGGCTGAAGGAACGCTACGGCCTGGGCCAGCCCCTGGTCGTGCGCTACGCCAACTGGGCAAGCGACCTGCTGCAGGGTGAGTTCGGTTATTCCCGCACCTACCGCGTACCGGTGATGGACATCCTGCTGCCTCGCCTCGGCAACACGATGATCCTGCTCGGCCTCAGCTTCGTGCTGGCGCTGGCAATCGCGATCCCCGCCGGCATCGCGGCGGCGCTGAAGCCGCAATCGATCACCGACTACGTCGTCAACCTGCTCTGCTTTGCCGGCATCTCGGTGCCGTCGTTCTGGCTCGCATTACTGTTGATGCTGCTGTTCTCGGTGACATGGCACCTGCTACCGCCCTCCGGCGGCGGGTCCATCGCCCGCGACGGCTTCCTGGGCTGGGCGAGCTATCAGGTGCTGCCGGTGATGGCGCTGACGGTGGCGAGCCTGACCGTCTACACCCGCCACGCCCGCGCCGCGATGATCGAGGCGATGCGCCAGGACTATGTGCGCACGGCACGTGCCAAGGGCCTCTCGACACTGGGCGTCGTGCGCAACCACGCGCTGCGCAACGCGATGATCCCCATCGTCACCATCATGGCGCTGGACTTCGGCACCCTGTTTTCCGGCGCGCTGATCACCGAGCAGGTGTTCTCCTACCCCGGCATGGGCCGCACGATCTATGACGCCATCATGGGCAATGACTACAATCTGGCGCTGGCTGCCCTGCTGCTTACGACAGTGGCGATCCTGCTGGCCAATCTGATGGCCGATCTCGCGTACAGCTACCTCGACCCACGCGTGAAGCTGCAGTGACAATGGCGCAGATGCACTCCGAACTCAGCCGCGCCAACGCAGCCGCACCCGATGCGACCGCCGTGCTGATGCGCGAGGGGTTCTGGCGCCGCTTCCTGCACCACCCGCCCGCCGTGATCAGCCTGGTCGTCATCGTGATCATGGCCCTGTTGTCGCTGGCAGCCCCCCTGTTCGCGGCCTGGGTCGGCCACGACGGCTATACCGTCGACCTGTTCAACCAGTACGCGGCACCGTCCGACGAGCACCTGCTCGGCACCGACGCCGCCGGGCGCGACGTGTTCGTGCGCATGCTGGAGGCCGGTCAGATCTCATTGTTCGTCGGCGTGATGTCGGCGCTGGTGGCCAGTGTGATCGGCGCCGTCATCGGGGTCGTCGCCGGCTACTACGGCGGGCGCACGGACTCCCTCCTGATGCGCATCACCGACGGCGTGATCGCCCTGCCTCTGCTGCCGGTACTGATCATCCTGGCCGCCCTGGACTTGACCAAGCTCGGCATCCCGGCCGATATCGCCAGCGACGAGTCCGCCGGGGTGTGGCGGATCATCATCATCATCAGCCTGTTCGGCTGGACCACCGTCGCCCGCCTCGTGCGTGGCGCGACGCTTTCCCTGCGCGAGCGCGAATTCGTGCGCGCGGCCAAGGCGCTGGGCGCCAGCGACGCGCGCATCATCTGGCGCCATGTGCTGCCGAACGCGATCTCGCCGCTGGTGGTGGCAACGACGCTGTCGATCGGCGGCATCATCCTGACCGAAAGCGTGCTCAGCTATCTGGGCCTGGGCATCCCGCCGCAGATCCCGAGTTGGGGCGGGATGCTGACCAACGCGCAGGAATACGCATCGCGCGCGCCGACCCTGGCGATCTTCCCCGGGCTCGCGATCTTCGTCACCGTGATCGCGTTCAACTTCCTGGGCGATGGCCTGCAGGACGCATTGGACCCGCGCGCGGTCCGGCGTTGAGCGCGGTTCCGACCCAGCCGCCGGCAACCCGTTCCGCCGCCCATTTAATAGAGTTTTAGGTACATTTTAGGAGAATTCAGACAGCGCGAAGGGGCACGCGCCCCCCCCATATATTTTCATTTCGCGCGAGCCGATAATTGGAGCAGCCATGGATGGCGGAGCGGCACGTGCCATCGACGAAATGATCGTCGGTCGCGTCGCCAGTATCACCGGTTCGGAAGTGGTCGTCTTGCTGGACGACGAGGCCGCACCCGGCAGCGACACGGCGTTGCGGGCCGGCATGCTGGCACGCATCTCGGCCGGCGACACCTGGATCTTCGGTCTGGTGACCGGTGTCACCATGCCGACTCCCAGCGTCGACCCCGACCAGTCCACTTTCGTGTTTGCCGAGCTGGAGTTGCTGGGCGAATCCCCCAAGTCTTCCCCCGGCCATGGCGAGATGAAGTTCCAGCGCGGCGTGTCGCATCTGCCGGCGGTCGGCGCACCGGTCATGGTCGCGACGTCGGAGGATATCTCGCGCGTCTACAGCCTGCCGGACAAGGCGACGATCCGCCTGGGCGGGGTGTTCCACGACCCATCCATCCCGGCCTGCGCCGCGCCCGACGACCTGCTCGGCAAGCACTTCGCCGTGCTCGGCTCGACCGGCACCGGCAAGTCCTGCGCCACGGCGCTGATCCTGCACCGCATCCTGGAGGCGAACCCCAACGCGCACGTGGTGCTGCTGGACCCGCACAACGAGTACGCCGCCGCCTTCAAGGACATGGCGGAACTGATCGACGTCACCAACCTGAAACTGCCGTACTGGCTGTTCAATCTTGAGGAATTGTCGGCCGCGGTGATGCAGATCCAGTCACCGGAGCAGGACGCTGTCGCCGAAGTCTCGATCCTGTCCGAGCTGATCGTCGCCGCGAAGCGCAATTTCGTCGGCAACGACGAGAAGGCCGGCGGCCAGCTCACCGTGGACTCGCCCGTCCCCTACCGCATCTCCGACGTGTTCAAGGCGCTCGAGGACGAGATGGGCCGGCTGGACAAGGCGGAGTCCCTGACGCCATACATGCGCCTGAAGGGCAAGCTGTCGTCGTTCAAGGCCGACCCGCGCTACCGGTTCATGTTCCCGACCGGGCTGTCGCTGCGCGACAACATGGCCGCCATCCTGTCGCAATTGTTCCGGGTGCCGGTCGACGGCAAGCCGATCACCATCATCGACATGTCATCGATCCCGTCCGAGGTGATCAACATCGTCGTCTCGGTGCTGGCGCGGCTGACCTTCGATTTTGCGTTCTTCTGCGACCGTGCGATGCCGATCCTGCTGGTTTGCGAGGAAGCCCACCGCTACATCCCCGAGCAGACCCGGCTGGGCTTCGAGCCGACGAAGCGCGCCCTGTCGCGCATCGCCAAGGAGGGCCGCAAGTACGGCCTGTCGCTCGGCATCGTCAGCCAGCGGCCGTCGGACCTGGCAATTCAGGCATTGTCCCAGTGCAACACCGTGTTCTCCATGCGCCTGACCAGCCGCACCGACCAGGAATTCGTGCGCGGCGGCATGCCGGACTGGAGCGGCGGCCTGCTCGACCTGCTGCCGTCATTGCTGAACGGCGAGGCGATCGCGCTCGGCGAAGGCGTGGCGGTGCCGCTGCGGATGCGCTTCGACGAGCTTCCGCCGGAGAAGCGACCGCGCAGCGGCACGGCGTCGTTCACATCCGCCTGGCAGTCGGACGTCAGCGACGGCGACTTCATGAGCGATCTGGTCAGCCGCTGGCGCCTGGCGCGCTGACGACAAGCGCCCGAGCGCCCCAGATGTTCTCAAACTCCTTCAAGAACGCCTCACGCGGCAACGCATTGCAGCAATATGTGCAGCGCTACCGGGTGATGATCTCGGACCGCAACGCCGATATCGCGGCCAACCGGGCGGTGCGGCTGCGCCGGTCCGATGCGGTGATGTCGGGTATTTTCGCAACCACCTTCGACTGCATCCTGATCATCGACTCCGAACGACGGATCGCCGCGGCGAACCAGTCGGCAGCGAAGCTGTTCGAAATGGGCGAGCGCGCGCCCGAAGACATTCCGCTGGCCGAGATCCTGCCTGCCGTCGCGGTGCGGCTGGCAGCGCAGGCCGAAGGTGCGGCGGACGACAGCAGCTATCACGAGACCGACGCCAGGAGCCTGGGCGGACGCGCATTCCCGGTGGAATACGCGATCAACCGCACCGATGCCGGCGGCGAACGGTCCACGGTCGTCGTGCTGCGCGACATCTCGGAGCGCCGCGCCCAGCAGCGCCGGCTGGAGTTCCAGGCCAATCACGATGCGCTGACCAAGCTGCCCAACCGGCCAAGTCTCGGCGCGCACCTGAACCGGCTGATTGCGGAAGTCGATGCCGGCACCGGGCCAACCGGCTTCTCGCTGCTGCTGATCGACCTGGACCGGTTCAAGGACATCAACGACACCCTGGGCCACGATGTCGGCGACGAGTTGCTGTGCCAGGTCGCCCGGCGGCTGACAAATCTGGCCAAGCCCAATCAAATCGTGGCGCGGCTCGGCGGCGACGAGTTCGCGATCATCCTGCCGGACTGCCCGGACGCGGACTCCGCCTCGGCGATGGCGGAGCGGTTCGGCGCCGAGATCGCGCGCCCATTCACCTTGCGCGACCTGTCGATCAGCATCGGCAGCTCCATCGGCGTGGCCCTGCACCCGGAGAATGCCACCAACGACAGCGGCCTGATGAAGTGCGCCGACGTGGCGATGTATCTGGCCAAGGACAACGGACACACCGTCTCGGTCTACGACGCCTCCGCCGACCACAATTCGATCCGCCATCTCACCCTGACCGGCGAACTGAAGCGCGCGATCGAGAACGCCGACATCTATTTCAACTACCAGCCGAAGCTGTGCCTCGCCAGCGGCCGCGTCCAGCGCGCCGAGGCGCTGGCGCGCTGGCACCACGAGAAGCTCGGCCACATCTCACCCGACGAGTTCATCATCCAGGCCGAGCGCACGGGCCTGATCAACGACCTGACCCGGCTGACACTGGAGACGGCCTGCGCGCAGATGGCCGACTGGCGGCGGCGCAATATCGACATGGGCGTCGCCATCAACCTGTCGGCGCGCATGATGTATGACGTGGCGCTGGCGGAGGACGTCGCCGAGCATCTGAGCGCCCTCAACATCCCGCCGGAGAAGCTGACCATTGAGGTGACGGAAAGTGCGGTCATGCACGATGCCGATACCGCGCTGGCGGTCGCCCATGCCTTGGCGGAAACCGGCATCCGGCTTTCCATCGACGATTTCGGCACCGGCTACTCGTCGCTCGCCTATCTCACCCGGCTGCCAGTTCACGAGTTGAAGATCGACAAGGCATTCGTCGGCCCGATGATCGAACGCACCCATGATGCGGCAATCGTCCGCTCCACGATGGAACTGGCGCACAGTCTGGGCCTGGCCGTGGTGGCGGAAGGCGTGGAGACCGTGGAGATCGCGCGCGAGCTGCGCCGTCTGGGCTGCGAGTACGCCCAGGGCTATCTCGTCTCCAAGCCGATCGATGCCGAGACGTTCGAGCGCGAGGTCTATGGCCCCTGGTCGGGCTGGCCGGAGGTACTGGCCGGCATTCCCGACGACGATGCCGACGACGGTGCCGACGCCCGCGCCGAAGCGGGTGCGGACGCCAAGCTCGCCTCGTAGGTCCCATCGTCCGACCTGCCGCGCGGCCACACGCGGTCGACGAACATCGCGGCGAACACGATCAGGAACGGCTCGACCGGGAAGCGGTAGCGGATCGACGCGATGGTCGCCATGTGCACCAGCATGACGAAGGCGATGAACCCCAGAACCGGTGACAGGTGCCAGAACCGTCGCCACCCGAACACCGCCAGATAGCAGATCGCGAACGCCAGGACCGGGCCGTAGCTGACGATCAGCAGCGCATCGATCCACCACACCTGGTAGTCGGGCGTGAAGGGCGTCAGCCGCCAGAAGCGCAGGAACTTGATCCACGCCAGTTCGACGAACCGATCCGGGTTCTCGGAGATGAAGTCCATCGCGGCGGCCACCTGTGCGTCGCGCCGCGCCACCGGGTCGCCCAGCAGATGGTCGAACTGCGCCATGTCGAAGTCCGGCGGCGCGTTGGCGGTGTCGCCGACCCCGCCGCCCGACCAGTTCAACGGATTGTTGCCGGCATAGAGCACCACGCCGTCGGCCAGGGTCGTGCGCTCGAACACGCCGAACTTCTCGTAGTTGTGCCACCACCAGGGCGCTGACAGCACGACGTACAGCGCCACATAGACGGCCACGGCGCGCCCGGTGACGGCCCAGCGCTCCCGATGCACGATGACCGCCGCCGATGCCACCATCAGCAGGCCGACGATCTCCACCGATCCACGGGTCAGGCCGGCCAGCACCAGCAGCAGCGATGCCGCCCAGTAGCTGCGGCGGTACAGCAGCACCGTCGCCCCCAGCATCAAGGCGACGAAGAAGTTCTCGGTCAGCCCGACCACGGCATAGAACGCCGCCATCGGGTAGATCGCCCAGACCAGCGCGGCGAGCACACCGGCCAACCGCCGGCCGCCGAGCTGTTGCGCCAGCAGGAAGAGCAGCCATGCGCACAGGCCCGAGAGCAGGAACTCGGCAATCAGAGTCGCCACCCCATCGCCCGTGATCAGCCGAAACAGCGGATAGACCGGCAGGGTATTGTTGTCGACGATCTGGCCGGCGGCCCACAATTGCTGGGCGCCCTGGCTGTACGCCAGCGCATCGGGAAGGTTGGGAAACGCCGGCGCGAAAACCGCCACCAGCGCGCGCACCAGGACGGTCAGGCCGACCAGCATCCAGATGTTGGCGCGCTCCAGCAGGTCGCCAAGTCTCACCAGGGCGCGCATCACGACCGCGGCCTCAACGCCCACATCCCCTTGCTGTTGCGCGTCGCATGCTCATGCTGCGTCCTTCCCCAGGCGCGATTCGCGTGCCCGTCATGGCGGGACTGGTATAACCGCATCGGCTGGCCGCCGTCATGGTGGCGCCAAGCCAACCACCGCCCGGCCTTTACGCGACCGACACCATTGCCAGGCACACTGATGACGCCGGGCGCCATAATTTCGGCACCTTGACCGCGCACCACGCACTCGTTCGTCCCCCAACAGGCAGCATCGACACGTGACAGCCTCCGACCAGACCATCGACGCACGGCCGGCCCGCCGCCGACGCCTCGATTGGCGCGAACTGGTGTGGCCGCCGGTCGAACTGGTGATGCTGTGCCTGCTCGGGGCCACGGCGCTGACGTTCTTCGCCCGGACCTGGTGGCCGTTCGACCTGTTGACCCATTTCCGGATGCACTACGTGCTGATCGGTCTGGTGGTCCTGGCCTTCGCGATCCCCTGCCGGCGGCGCATCGCGACCCTGGCGACGATTGCCTGCATGGCCGTTCATGGTTGGTGGCTAGCGCCCGCCTATCTGCCGTCCGGCGGCCCGGCCGCGGCCGACGACGGGCTGGAGCTGCGCATCGCCTCGATCAACATGCTCTCCAACAACCCCACGCCCGGCCAGGTCCTGGAGCAGATCAAAGCCTACGACGCAGACGTGATCGCGCTACAGGAGACCACGCCGTGGTCCTACGACCCGCCGGCCGAACTGATCGAGCTCTATCCCTACGCGGCGCCGCTGATTTGGGAGTACCACCAGTCCGTCATCCTGCTCAGCCGGCACCCGATCCAGCATTTCGACATCCGCGACGGCCGCGGCTTCGGCCTGGTCTTCCCGTCCGCGGAGATCGAGATCGACGGCCGGCTGATCAGCGTGATTGCCGTCCACCCGCCCTATCCGATCCGCGAACGCTATATGTCGGTACGCCGGCGCTATCTGGAGGCGATGGCCGAGGCGGTGGCGGACGCGGAACACCCCACCATCATGCTGGGCGACTTCAACACCACGCCGTACTCGCCGCTGTGGAACGACCTGATGGAGGCCACCGAGCTGCGCAATGCCGCCGACGGCTACGGCTATGTTGCGACCTGGCTTTCGATGTTCGGCTGGTTCGGCATTCCCATCGACCATGTGCTGGTCGACTCATCCGTTGCCGTCCGCGACGTGACGGTGGGCGCCCCCAATGGCTCCGACCACCTGCCGCTGGTCGTCGACCTGACGGTGAATCCGGCCGGTCAGTGAGCGCCTGAGCCGGACAGGCACCCGGCCACTGTATCGGCCATGTCGTCCAACAACTGCCCATAGAGGGCGGGACCCGGCTCCAGCGCGGTGCCCAGCGGGTCCAGCACCACGATCCTGGCCCCACTGCCCTCGGCCACCGTTTCGGCCAGCCCCTCGTCGAACTGGGGCTCGGTGAACACGCACGTGACGTTGCGGTCGCGGACCAGGGTCACGACCTCGGCCAGCCGCGCCGGCCCCGGTGCCACGGCGTCACCGAGTGCGATCGCGCCGGCACTGCCCAGGTCGAAGCGATGCTCGAAGTAGTGAAAGGCATCGTGCCGCACCACGAACGGCAAGCCGGCCACCGGCGCCAACCGGGCCGCGATGTCGTCGGTCAAGGCCTGCAGCGCCGCCTGCCCCGCTTCGGCATTGGCGCGGTAGCGTTCGGCATTGGCCGGGTCGGCCTCCGACAGGGCCGTGGCCATGGCGTCGAGCCAGGCGATGCCATTGACCGGATCCAGCCAGACGTGCGGGTCCACGGCGGCGCGGCCTTGCAGGCCGTTATCGTGCCCATCATGGGCCTCGATATGGCCGTGGCCGTCGGCGATGTGGGCGTGCTCGACGCGCGACGCCAGCAGTTTCACGCCCTTGACCGCCATCAGCTCGACCACGAGCGCATCCGGCGCCAGGTTGTCGATGGCGCGCGCCAGCCACGGCGCCAGCGCTGGGCCGACCCAGAACACGATATCGGCGTCCTGTAGGCTTGCAGCCTCCGACGGGCGCATGGCATAGCCGTGCGGAGAAGCCCCCGGCGGCAGGATCAGGGTCGGCGTGCCGACCCCCTCCATCACCGTCGCCGCCAACGACTGCACCGGCGCGATATCGGTCACGACCGACGGCCCCTCTGCCCGGGCAGCGCTGGCCCCCGCAAGGCCCGCCAATGCGGTTCCGGCGACCAAGACCATTGCAGCCCATGGCGCCAACGCCCATCTTGCCCCCATTCCGAAAACTCCCACGCGTCGCGGCCTCTGTCAGAGCAAGAAATGTTATATTATAACATCACGGAACTTCATAGGGGCTTTCGCGCATGAGCTTGCTCACAGCCGCATCCCTGGCGGTCGACGCCGGCGGGCGCCGGGTGCTGCACGACGTCGACTTCACGATCGAGCCGTCGGAGATCGTGACCGTGGTCGGCCCCAACGGCGCTGGCAAGTCGACCTTCGTACGCGCACTTATCGGCGCGCTGCGGCCCAGCGGCGGCCGCCTGCGCCGCATGCGCGGCCTGAAGATCGGCTACGTGCCGCAACGGCTGGCCGTCGACGCGACCATGCCGATGACGGTCGAGCGGTTCCTCAACCTGCCCCGTCGGCGCCCGCGTAAGGATGTTGCCGACGCGTTGGCCCGCGTGGGCGCCGACGGGCTGGAGCGCCAGCAGATGGCAACGCTGTCCGGCGGCCAGTTGCAGCGCGTCCTGCTGGCCCGCGCGCTGGCCGACCGGCCCCATCTGCTGGTGCTGGACGAACCGACCCAGAGCCTGGACCAGCCGGCGATCGCGGCCTTCTACCGGTTGCTGGCGGACGTGCGCCACGACCTGGGCTGCGCGGTGCTGCTGGTCAGCCACGACCTCAACGTCGTGATGGGCGCGTCCGACCGGGTGATCTGCCTGAACGGCCATATCTGCTGCCAGGGCACCCCAACATTCGTGACCGCCGCACCGGAATACCGGGCGCTGTTCGGGCGCGATGCGTTCGCGCTCTACGAGCATCACCACGACCACGTTCACGACCCATCTAACGGTCATGACCACGGCCACGGTCACGATCACCATAACGATGACGGGGCCGCGGCCTGATGCTGGACGACTTCATGGTGCGCGCCGGCCTGGCCGCCGTCGCCCTGGCGCTGACCGCCGGGCCGCTGGGCTGCTTCATCCTGTGGCGGCGGATGATCTATTTCGGCGACGCCACCGCGCACGCCGCCATCCTGGGCGTGGCCGTGGCTCTTGGGTTCTCGATCTCGATCTACGTGGGCGTGGTGGCGGTGGCGCTGATGATGGCGCTGCTGGTCGCCGCCCTCAGCGGCCGGGGCCAGGCAACCGACACGCTGCTGGGCGTGATGTCGCACACGGCGCTCGCCGCCGGCCTGGTCGCGGTGTCGTTCATGGCCGACGTGCGTGTCGACCTGATGAGCTACCTGATCGGCGACATCCTGGCGGTCAGCAAAACCGATCTGGCGGTGATCTGGGGCGGGGCCGCGGCGGTGCTCGCGCTGCTGGCGTGGCGCTGGTCGGCATTGCTGACGGCGAGCCTGGACGGCGACCTGGCCGTCGCCAGCGGCATCGACCCGCGCCGCGAGCAGCTCGTGCTGACCGTGGCACTGGCGCTGACCGTTGCGGTGGCGATCAAGGTGGTCGGTGCCCTGCTGATTGCCGCCATGCTGATCGTGCCGGCGGCGGCGGCGCGCGCGCCGACCCGCACGCCGGAGGCGATGGCGCTGCTGGCGGTCGCCATCGGCGTGGTTGCGGCCCTGGGCGGCCTCGGCATCTCGTTTGCCGCCGACAGCCCGACCGGGCCGACCATGGTGGTGACGGCCGCAGCCCTGTTCGCCGTCACCCATGTTGCCCGGTTCGCCGGACGACACGGCGGGTGAAATGCCCGGGGTGATTGAATGGCTGCCATCCTCTCATCTTGCCGTCATTGCGAGGAGCGCCGGTAACGGCGCGACGCGGCAATCCAGAGCAATGGTAACAACGACATAGAAAACGCCTGGATTGCTTCGCGGCGCCTGTCCAGGGGGCATGCCCTAGGGTTCGCAATGACGGTGAAACTCATTGAAATCATTTACAATCGTCATGGTCGGGCTTGTCCCGACCATCCACGACTTGTCGTCGGCCGATCCAAAGACGTGGATGCCCGCAACAAGTGCGGGCATGACGATAGTGGTTGGAAGCGATCAACAGTGTTGATGACGGTGAGAGAAAGAAAGAGAGGTCAGTCGCAACGCTGCTGCTACTCGACCACCGTCACGGCTGTCTCGGTGGTCCAGACGTGACCGTCGCCGGCGCGGGTCACCGTGACCGTGCCGAGGTAATCGCCGGTCGGCCAGAGCGCATCGCCGCGAAACCGGCCGATGTGCTGGAACTGCGCCGCCTCGTCGCCATCCATCCGAAACGTCTCGGTGGCGAACACGCTGCCGTCGGGGGCGGTGATCTGCATGGCGACGCTGTCGCCCGCCCTGACGCCGAACAGGTCGACCCACAGCATCAACGCCAGGTCGGTCTCCAGGATGATCACGTCGGCGAACCGGCCGAACTGCGCGTCTTCGGCCCGCGGTTCCATCGGCGCGAAGCCGGCGGTATAGGGCACGGCGGCAAAGTATGGCAGGTCGACCGCCACGGCAGGGTCCCACCGCCCCAGGCCGGCCAAGCCGCAGCCGTCGGCAGGCAGGCCGGTGAACGGATCGAAATCGACGCCGTTGAATTGCGCGGTGAAATGCAAGTGCGGAAAGTCGGCGAGCCCGGACTGTCCGACCAGCCCCAGCACGTCGCCGGCCGCCACCTGATCATCCAATGCCACCGTGACTGAGCCGTTGCGCATATGGCAGTAGCGGGTGACCAGGCCGTCGCCATGGTCGATCACCACGCTGTTGCCGCATCCCCGGCCTTCGACGCGTTGGGGGTTGGCCGGACCGCGAAAATCGACCATGCCGTCGCGCGCGCCGACCACCACGCCGGGTGCGACCGCCAGCACCGACACGCCGTCCGCCATGCGGCGGTAGTTGGCGATCGCGAAATCGGTGCCGTTGTGGCCGTCATAGGTCATGACGCCGCACAGATGGTCGGCCGCCTCGACCCCCGATTCGGTGTCGAAATACTGCGCGATCCAGCAATCCTCGCCCGGCGTGCAGTCGACCGGAAGCTGGAACAGCTCCGCCGCCGACGCGCTGCCGCCCGCCAGCATCAGGCCCGCGAGCATCAGGCCGGCGAGCATGAGGCCCGCGAGAAGGCTACTCCAGCCAGACTTGCGCGCTCGCGCTGTTGCCATCGGCATCCACCACCGTGATCCGCACCTGCCCGCCGCTTTCCGGCGTCCAGGCCACATTGCGTGCCACAGAGGATGCATCGATCGGCACCCCGTTGACCAGCCAATGCAGCGGGCGCACACCACCGTACGCCACCAGCGGCAGCACCGCGGCGGCCGGCGGCAGCTCGATGGTGGAGCCGTCGACCGGGAAGTCGATGCGCAGATCGTGATGGGCGTCGACCAGCCCGGCCTGCCCGGGCGCGCGCGGCGGCGCGCCGAACTCCACCAGCCGCGCCGGCACGTCGTCGGTCAGCCGGTCGATCACCCCCGGCGGTGCCGGCGGCACCACATCGACCAGCGGCGCCGGCATCAGCTCGAACAGCCGGAACAGCAGCGGGGCCGCGGTATCGCGCCCGGTGCGCTGCGGGCTGGCATTGCCGTCGGGCCGGCCGACCCAGACCCCGATGGTGACGTCGGCGTTGTAGCCGATGGCCCAGGCGTCCCGGTAGCCGTAGGAGGTGCCGGTCTTGTAGGCGACGCGCTGGGTGCGGGCAGCGAACGCCGGGTTGATCTCCGCATCGGGCACCGGGGCATCGGCCAGGATGTCGGCGACGTACCAGGCCGCGGCCGGCGACAGCAGCTCGCGCGGCAGTTCCGGCGCCACCAGCGTGCGCTCGGCCTCGGTCACCGCCAGGTCGCAGCCCCCGGCGCCGCCATTGGCCAGCGCGACATAGGCGCCGGTCAGGTCGAACAGCGACACCCCGACGCCGCCCAGGGCCAACGGCAGCGGCGTCTCGGGGTCGTTGCCGGGGAAGTGCAGGTCCATGCCGCACGCCTCCAGCCGCGACGCCAGCCGCGACGGCCCCAGCGCGTGGAGGATGCGCACCGCCGGCACGTTCAGCGACGCCTGCAATGCCTCGCGGATGGTGATGCGGCCATGGAAGCCGCCGTCGAAATTGTGCGGGTCGTAGTCGGCGAAGCGCACCGGCTGGTCGTCGATCAAGGTCTGCGGGTGGATCAGCAGGTCTTCGAACCCCATGCCGTAGATGAACGGCTTCAGGGTCGAGCCGGGGGAGCGGATCGCCTGCACCAGGTCGATCTGCCCCTCGCGGGTGTCGTCGAAGAAATCGCCGGAGCCGACATAGGCCAGCACCTCGCGGGTGTGGTTGTCGACGATCAGGACCGCGACGTTGGCGAACGGGTCCAGGTCGGCCAGCGCCTGGGCGGCCAGCCCCTCCGCCGCGTCCTGAAGGCCGCCGTCGATGGTGGTACGGATCACCGGTGCCAGCGCGCCGGCAATGGCGCCGTCGTCCTCCAGCATCAGGGTCTGGGCCAGGTGCGCGGCGCGGAACGGCATCGCCACCCGCGTCTCCGGCAGCGGCTCCTGCATCGCTTCGCGCATCTGGGTCTCGGTGATCGCGCCATAGGCGTAGGCTCGGGCCAGCACCTTGTCGCGGGCGGCGATGGCGGCATCCATGTCGCGGTCGGGGCGCCATCGGTTCGGCGATTGCGGCAGCACCACCAGCATCGCCGCCTCGCCCAGCGACAGCGTGTCCGGCGGCTTGCCGAAATAGGCCAGCGACGCCGCGCGGATACCCTCCAGATTGCCGCCATAGGGGGCGAGCGTCAGATACATGGCAAGGATCTCGTCCTTGCTGTAGTGCCATTCGAGCTGCAACGCGCGGCCCATCTCGGCGAGCTTGCCCCACAGGTCGCGCGGCCTTGGCTCCAGCAGGCGGGCGACCTGCATGGTGATGGTGGAGGCACCCGACACCGCCTCCCCCGCGCCGAGCATCTGGCCGAAGGCACGGACCACGGCCAGCGGGTCGACACCCGGATGCCAGTCGAAGCGCCGGTCCTCATAGGCCAGCAACAGCTCGATGTAGGCGGGGCTGACGTCGTCGCGCGTCGCCGGCAGTCGCCACATCTCGTCGGCGCTGGTGAACGCTCGCAGCACCTGGCCGTCGCGGTCCAGCACCATGGCCGAGCGGTCGAGATAGCGGTCCAGCACCGGCGGGTAGAGCCGGTCGAGGATCGCCGCCGCGCCGACCGCCGTGATGGCCAGCACGAAGGTCGCGAACGACAGCCGCGCCAGCCAGCGGCGGATGCGGGAGGGGTTGCTTTTCACGCTACCCACCGTCATTGCGAGGAGCGGAGCGACGCGGCAATCCAGTGCGACTTGCGGTCAGTCCGCGCAATCGCCTGGATCGCCACGCCGGCCCCATCAACGTCCGGCCAACCATCCGGTTGGCCGAATGGCGCCGGCTCGCGATGACGCATTTCAGATGCGTCACCTCACGGCGCCTCGATGATCAGCCGGCCCATCTCGGTGCGGGCGTTCAGCTCCGGCGTGTACATGTCCTCCACGAACGCGGGGGGCAGCACGAAGTTGCCGGGGGTGACGGCGCGCACCAGATAGGCGAACCGCTCGGCCTCGTCGGTGTCGATGGCGGCGACATAGCGGTCGTCGCGCATCTCCACGTGGTCGAGGTAGCGGCTGATCTGCAGGTCGTCGACCATGTCCTCAAGGCCCCGCGCCTCACCGATGCGCGGGTTCTCGATCTCCAGGCCGGCGGCCAGCAGGTCGACGACCAGCATGTCGTGCTCGAAGTCGCCCAGCGGGTTGACGTCGATGATCACCACCAGCAGGTCGTTCTGGGTCAGCGTGTCGACCGCGGGATCGAACGGCGTGCCGTCCGGCCGCATGTAGCTGCGCTCGATCTCGAAGCCGTTGGCCTCCGCCGGTCGCGGCGCAATCGGCACGCCGCGGATGGTCACCGTGCGGCGCACGATGGTCTCGCCGGCGTTCTCCACCACCAGCCCTGCCGCCAACTGCTCGGCATCGGGGATCAGGTCGAGCACCGACGTGGTCGGCGGGTTGAGCACGCCATTCAGCGCCAGCGTCATGTCCTCCTGGCCTTCCAGCAGGGCATGGGCGGCCATCAGCAGCCACATCTGCTCCTGGGTGCTGGTGTAGCGCTGGCGGTTGAACTCGGCCGCCGCCTGCTCGGCCATCTCATAGATGGCCTCGTCGCGGTAGCCGGCCTCGGCCATCAGCGCCACCAGGGCCGCCTGGTCCCTGAGCTCGGACCCGTAGTCCTGCAGCGAGACGCCGGTCAGCCGCGGCTGGTAGCTCTGGTCGAACGCTTCCTCGGCACGCTCGATGTCGCCATAGGCCGCCAGCGCCACGCCAAGCTGGCCGCGCGACATCGAGGAGTCGAAGTCGTGCAGGCAGACGTCGGCGTAGTAGCGCAGGTCGGCAATGTCGGCCTGGCCGGCACGCGACAGCGTGTAGAGCGCATAGGCGCCGGACGGGCGGCAGTTCGACCGCGTGTCGTACTGGCTGACGTGCTCGGCCAGCCAGTCCATGCCGCGCTGGTAGGCACGCTCCGGCACCTCGAACCCTTCCTGGCGGGCACGGGTGAGGAAGTCGAGCACGTAAGCGGTCAGCCACGGGTCCTCGTAGCCGAACGGATTCCACCGCGAGAACGCGCCGGACCAGGTCTGCTTCGACATCAGCTGGCCGATGGCCCGCTGGATGCGGTTGTCGACGTTGCGCGGCTGCTCGTCGTCGTCGCCCCAGGCCTCGGCCACCTCGGCCAGGTACAACAGCGGCATCGCACGGCTGGCGATCTGCTCGGCGCACCCGTACGGGTAGCGGTCGAGCGCGCGCACCAGCCCCGGCACGTCGAAGTTCGGCCGCGAGCTGAAGCTCGCCGCCAGTTCCGGCGTGCCCGGCAGGTACTCGCTGTACAGGCTGTCGCTGACGATCAGCGTCTGGTCCGGGTGCAGCAGGCCGGCGATGCGGTCGGTGACGAACGGCTGCGACGGGCGCACCGCGATCTGCCACGACCGCTCGATGGCGAAGCCGTCCGGGCCGGTCACCGTCAGCGTCAGCTCGCCGATGCCGACGGTGTCGGCCGCCAGCAGCATCGGCTCGCGGTGCCGGGCGTCCTCACCCAGCTCGACCTCGAAGCTGCCGAGACCGTCGAGCGCAATCGGCCCCTCGGTCTCCAGCGTCGCCTGATAGATACCAGGCGCACCGTCGACGTTGTGCAAGGCCACCACGATGTCGGCGACGTCGGTGGGTGCCAGGATGCGCGGCAGCGTCACCTCGCTGACGACAGGATCGCGCACGGTCAGCGCAGCGTCGGCCGACCCCACGGAGTCCGCGGTCCAAGCCACGGCCATCAGCCGCAGCTCGCCATTGTAGTCGGGGATGTCCAGCGGCACGGTGATGGTGCCTTCCGGCCCCACCTCCAGCACGCCGGTGAACAGCGCCACGGTGCGCACAGTACGCACCGGCGGGGTGTCGGACTGCTCGTCGAGGATTTCCTCCTCGCCGTCACCGCCGAAGCGCAGCTCGCCGCGCCGGCCTTCCGACTCGATCAGCCGGCCATAGAGATCGGCGACCTCCACGCCCAGATTGCGCTGGCCGTAGTAGTAGTCGACCGGATCGGGCGACTGGAAGCGGGTGAGCAGCAGGATGCCCTCGTCGACCGCGGCCAGCGTCAGATAGGCCTGCTCGCCGGGGTCGAAGCCGTCGACCGCGATCTCCAGATTGTGGATCTGGCGCGGGCGCACCACGTCCGGCACGTCCATCGCCACGTCGAGCGTGCGCTCGGACATGTCGACCGACATCCACGAGACGCCGATGGCCCGGCCGGGACCGCGGGTATCGTCGGCGGCGGCGCCGGGGCGATAGAGCGTGGCGAGCGCATAGGCGCCAACGCCCCAGTCCTCGGTCACCGGCACCTCGATCACGGCACCGTCCTCGGGCATCGACACGTTCAAGGTGTCGATCACGTCGTCGTTGGCGATCACCAGCAGCAGCTCGCCGGCAAAGGCGGGCGTTACCGAGATGCGGGCGGTCTCGCCGATGCGATAGCTCTCCTGGTCGAACGCGACTTCCAGATCGTCGGGCGTGTTCGACTGGCTGGGCGGCGACCACCAGCCGCCATAGAAGCGGTAGCTGGACGCGGCACCGGTCTCGTCGTCATAGACGTCCAGGCGATAGCGGCCCCAGCTCACGTCGAAGCTGAGCTGCGCGATCTCACCGGCGGCGAGGTCGATGCCGCCGTCCTCGACGGGGGTGTCGTAGACGACCAGCTCGTAGTCCCAGTTTCCGTTCCAGTACCACAGCCACTGATAGTTCTCGCGCACCAGCTCGTAGCGCACGCCAGACAGGGCGGCCGGCTGGCCGTCGCCATCCAGCGCGACCAGGTCGAACATGGCCGGCGAATCGACGTCGGTGCGGTTACCGAACTGGGAGCGGATGCCGATGGCCGGGCGCTCGCTGCGCACCGGCAGCACCACGCTGGCGTTCACCGCGCGGCCGGAAATGTCGAACACCGAGGCGCGGATCACCGCCTCAAGCGGCAGGGTGGTGTCGGGCATGTTCGCCAGCGCCACCTGGATGCGGCTGAGGCCGGAGGCATCGGTGTTCGGCACCGGCAGCGGCTCGCGCACCGGCTCGAAGCTCTCCTGCACCATGCCGAAGCTGAAGTCGGCATAGTCCGGCCACGGGGTGTAGGCCGGGCGCAGCAGGATCGTGGCCTCACCCGGCAGGTCGGCAGCGGGCGCGCCGTACAGGTAGTCGGCCTGCATCTCGATCACCGAGGGCAACTCGGCGTGCAGGACCTCTTCCTCCGGCGTCAGGTCGACGCGGATGCGCACCGGCACGAAGTCTTCCACCTGGAAGGTCACCGAGCCGATGGCGACACCCTCGGGGTCGGCAAACGCCTGCAGCGTCCAGGTGCCCGAACGGGCGGCCGATGACAGATCGTAGTCGTAGACATAGGCACCGCCGCCCAGGTCGCTGAGCGTCTGGCGGTCGAGTTCGACACCGTCGGGCCGGATCAGGCTGACGGTCAGCGGCACGTTGTCCAGCGCCATCGCATCGGCGTCGCGCAGCAGCGTGGTGATGTAGACCGTCTCACCGGGCCGGTAGACCCCGCGCTCGGTGTACAGATAGGCATCCAGCGGCCCCGGCATCCAGCGCCCGCCGACACCACGGTCGGACAGGTCGAACGCGCTGCCGACCAGCGACAGGAACGCGAAGTCGCCAGCACCGAGGGCATGCACCGCGGCTGGGCGGCGGCCGCCCTCACCGGTGGTGAAGCCGCTGGGGAAGTGGGCCAGGCCCTCGTCGTCGGTGACCGCGTTCGACAACACCTCGTTGTTGCGCGCGATCAGGTCCATCGACACGCCGGCCAACGGCAGGCCGGTCTCCAGGGAGCGCGCGGCGACGGTCAGGCCGTCGGCGCCCATGAAGGTGGTCAGCCCGATATCGGTGATGATCACCCACTGGGTGGCGCGGGTCTCGTAGTAGTAATAGTCCTCGTCGTCGTCCTTGGTGCGGGTCGCCACCACCAGATAGACGCCGGGTTCAGGGTCGGTGATCACGTCGCCGATCGGCACGCCGGTCACCACCTCGCGGTTCAGGACCTCATCGACCGCCATGTCGCCGGTCCATACCGACTCGCCGGCGGTGTACGCGATCTCGTCGATGTCGTAGCCGTCCATGGACGAGCCGACACGGCCGCGCACGATCTGCTCGATCAGGTTGCGGTCGTTGATGCGCAGCACCTCGATGTCGACGTTGTCGACGTTGACGGTGGCCAGGGGCAGCGTGCCCTCGCCGCCACGGGGCAGCACATAGGCATTGCCGCGGAAGCCGACGGTCGGCTCGCGGTTGGGAATGTCGAAGGTGTAGTCGTAGTCCTCGAACAGCGCCTCGTCGGCGCCGGAGGGCAGGCCGGCCAGCAGGCGCAGCTCGTAGGTGCCGCCATGGGCCAGCCCGTCGATGCACAATTGCGGGCCGTTGGCGCTCACCTCGATCGGGGCTTCCGGCTCCATGCGCACGTAATCCGAATACTCAAACGAACTGCGGCTGGACAGGGGGTCGGAGAACTGGACGCAGACCTGGGGGTTGTCGCGCTCGGCATAGACGTCGGTGTAGTAGACGCGGAACCCGTACTCGCGGCGCAGGAAGGCCAGGCGCTCCTCCAGGTCGGGGTTGGGCTCCAGGTCCATCGCCGCCTGATAGGCATCGATGGCCAGGTCCCACTCGTCGCCATTCTCCAGCAGCATGGCGATGTTCATCAGCGCCTCGAACTGCTGCGGCGCGCCGGGTGCTACGCGATAGGCGTTCAGGAACGCGGCCAGCGCCCGCTCGTTGGGGCGCCCCCACTCGATCCAGGCATCGCCAAGGCCGAACCAGGTGCCGAAGTCGTCGGAGCCGAAACCGGCCGCGAACTCGAAATAGTCGATGGCGTCGCCATAGCGCTGCTCGCGCACCGCCAGCCGGGCCTGCCTGAGCAACTGGTCGACACTGCCGTAGTCGGCGGGATCCTCGTCGGCCATCGTCGAGATCAAGGTGTCGCGATAGGACGACGCCTGCGCCGTCAGACGCGGCGATTCGAACGCGAGCGCCTGGCTGACAACGCTGGCACACAGCACAACAAACGCCACAACGCCGACAACGAATCGAGTTCCAAAGCCTTGCATGGCTTGCCTCCAGTTCGGCCCCAATGTTTTGCGGAACCTACCACAGTGAATGCGTCCAAATCATGTTCGCATCACGATGGAATCGCACGGTTGAGGGGGATATCATGGCGGTTGCAACCCCCGGGAGACATGGCCATGACAACACCAGAAACTGCTGTGACGTGGGCGGCGATGAACCCGCCGGTGGTGGTGTCGCACGAGCCATGGAAACGGGCCGCGGCCGCCGGTGTGGCGGCGCTGGCGATGGCCTGGTCCAGCGTGGCATTGGCGCAGGAAGCACCGCCGCCCGAGGGTGCCACCGGCTTCACCACCCGCGATCCGGTGACCGCCGAAAGCTACATGGTGTCGGCCGCCAACCCGGCCGCCTCGCGCGCCGGCGCCGAGATCCTGGCCGCGGGCGGCAGCGCGGTCGACGCGCTGATCGCGGTGCAACTGGTGCTCAATCTGGTTGAGCCGCAGTCGTCCGGTCTCGGCGGCGGCGCGTTCCTGCTCGCCTATGACGCCGCGACGGGGCAGGTGGACGCCTATGACGGCCGCGAGAAGGCGCCGATGGAGGCCGACGAGACCCTGTTCCTGGACGACGAGGGCGAGCCATTGCCGTTCTGGGACGCGGTGGTCGGCGGCCGCTCGGTCGGTGTGCCTGGCCTGCTGCGCATGATGGAAATGGCCCACGCCGATCACGGCAAGCTGCCATGGGCCGATCTGTTCGAGCCGGCGATCACGATGGCGACGGAGGGGTTTGCGATCACGCCGCGCTTGCATGAACTGGTGGCGGCGGACGAGCACCTCAGCCGCTACAACACCGCGCGCGCGTATTTCTACGACGACCGCGGCGAGGCGCGGCCCATCGGCGAGATCCTGACCAATCCGCTCTACGCGGGCCTGCTGCGCGACATCGCCAGCGAGGGCGCCGATGCGTTCTATGGTGGCACCATCGCGCTCGACATCGTGCAGGCGGTGCGCAACGTGCCGGACAATCCCGGCCTGCTGAGCCTGGACGACATGGCCGACTACCAGGCGGTCAAGCGCACCGTGCTCTGCGCGCCCTACCGCGACCTCAGCGTCTGCGGCATGCCGCCGCCGACCTCGGGCGGCATCGCGACCCTGCAGATGCTCGGCATCCTGGACCATTTCGACTTGGCCTCGCTCGATCCGCTGTCAGCGGAGGCCGCGCACCTGCTGGCGGAGGCCGGTCGGCTGGCGTTCGCCGACCGTGGGCTCTACGTCGCCGATGCCGACTTCGTCGACGTGCCGGTCGACGGCCTGATCGACCCGGCCTACCTGATGTCGCGCGCCCAGCTCATCGATCCGGCCAAGTCCATGGGGCCGGCCGAAGCCGGCACGCCGCCGGAGCAGCACGGCTGGCTCTATCTGCCGGGCGAGAGTTTCGAGCTGCCGTCAACCAGCCACATTTCCATCGTCGATTCCGATGGCAATGCCGTGTCGATGACGACCTCCATCGAAAGCGGCTTCGGATCGCGGGTCATGGTGCACGGCATCCTGTTGAACAACCAGCTCACCGACTTCTCGTTCCGGCCCGAGGGCGCGGACGGCCCGGTCGCCAACCGGGTCGAGCCGGGCAAGCGGCCGCGCAGCTCGATGTCGCCGACGATGATCTTCGACGCCGACGGCGACCTGCTGGCGGTCACCGGGTCGCCCGGTGGCAGCCGCATCATCGGCTATGTCGTGCAGTCGGTCGTGGCGATGGTGGACTGGGGCATGGACCCGCAGGCCGCCGTCACCCTGCCCCACATCGTCAACCGCAATGGCGGCACCGACCTGGAAGCCGGCACGGCGGCGGCTGACCTGGAGGCCGCGTTGGTCGGGATGGGCCACGAGGTCAACGTGCGCGACCTGAACAGCGGCCTGCACGCCATCATGGTCACCGAGGACGGCCTGATCGGCGGCGCCGACCCGCGCCGCGAAGGCTTGGTGGTTGGGGAATGAACCGTTGCACGGTAACATCTCGCCGACTTATGCGTTGAAATACGGACGGGGCGCCCGCGTGAGCGTCTACCGGTGGCGCCGGGGAGGGGTAGCTTTGCACCCGCACCACAGTTCAATCGAGAAACGGGGGAACCCATGACGACCTCTTCAACCTGGCAACGTTGCACCGTGGCCGCAGCGGCACTGGCCGTTTCCGCGGCGATGGCCGGGTCCGCCCTGGGCCAGGACCGCATCCTCTGCAGCCTGCGCCAGCCCAATGGCGCGAGCTGCATCACCATGCAGCAATTGCCGACCGAGCCTGTGCAGGGCGATACCGGCTTCTTCACCCAGTGGAGCTGGAACCTGACCAACCAGTGCGCCCACACCATGCAGGTGTCGTGGGGCTGGCAGGACGGGCAGGTGGTGGAATCGATTCGCCTCGCCGCCCAGGAGACCGCCAACGCCGCCTGCTTGGCGGGCGTGAACGAATGCAGCGGCAAGATCCGGATTTCGTATCGCTGCTCCACCAACTGATCGGCCATTCGCGGCGCCGGCCAACGGCGCCTGCCGCCTGAGCGCCACGCGACGGACCCTGGCCGCAGGGTCCGTCCGCGTCGGGCGTTTCCCCAGCCGATCTCCCGCCATTGGACGTTCGCGCCGCCAGCGCCCATATAGCACTGGCATGTAGCCGCCCGAGCCTGTATCACGCGGGCTTTGCTGCCGCCGCCCACGCGCGCCAGCCTTCACGTTTCGGACCCCTGTTCATCCATGCCCAAGCGCACCGACATCGAAACCATCATGGTCATCGGCGCCGGGCCGATCGTGATCGGCCAGGCCTGCGAGTTCGACTACTCCGGCACCCAGGCGATCAAGGCGCTGCGCGAAGAGGGCTACCGGATCGTCCTGGTCAACTCCAACCCGGCGACCATCATGACCGACCCGGAGCTGGCCGACGCCACCTACGTCGAGCCGATCCGGCGCGAGACCCTGGAGCGGGTGATCGCCGCCGAACGCCCGGATGCGCTGTTGCCGACCATGGGCGGGCAGACGTCGTTGAACGCGTCGCTGGAACTCGCCGAGGCCGGCGTGCTGGAACAATACGGCGTGCAGCTTATCGGCGCGGACCGGGAAGCGATTGCCAAGGCGGAGGACCGCAAACTCTTCCAGCAGGCGATGCAGGCAATCGGCCTGGACACGCCGGTCAGCCGGCTGGTCAACGATTTCAACAGCGCGCAGGAGGCGCTGGACGTGGTGGGCCTGCCGGCGATCATCAGGCCGTCGTTCACCCTGGGCGGCACCGGCGGCGGCATCGCCTACAACCGCGAGGAATACCAGCGCATCGTTTCCAACGGCCTGCGCGCCTCTCCGGTCGGCACCGTGCTGATCGAGGAGTCGGTGCTGGGCTGGAAGGAATACGAGATGGAGGTGATCCGCGACCGCGCGGACAACTGCATCATCGTCTGCTCCATCGAGAACATCGACCCGATGGGCATCCACACCGGCGACAGTGTCACCGTGGCGCCCGCCCTGACGCTGACCGACAAGGAATACCAGATCATGCGCAACGCCTCGATCGCGGTGCTGCGCGAGATCGGGGTGGAGACCGGCGGCTCCAACGTGCAGTTCGCCGTCGATCCGGCATCTGGCCGGCAAGTCGTGATCGAGATGAACCCGCGGGTCAGCCGGTCCTCCGCGCTGGCATCGAAGGCGACCGGCTTTCCCATCGCCAAGGTCGCGGCGAAGCTGGCCATCGGCTACACCCTGGACGAGCTCGATAACGACATCACCCGCATCACGCCGGCGTCGTTCGAGCCGACCATCGACTATATCGTCACCAAGATCCCCCGCTTCACGTTCGAGAAATTCCCCGGCGCCGATCCGCTGCTGACCACGTCGATGAAGTCTGTCGGCGAAGCGATGGCGGTCGGTCGGAACTTCCAGGAATCGCTGCAAAAGGCGCTGCGCAGCATGGAGACCGGGCTGACCGGCCTGGACGAGATCGACATTCCGGGCTGGCCGGAGCGCGACGCGGTGCGCGCCGCCCTGGCACGGCCAACGCCGGACCGGCTGCGGGTCGCCGCCCAGGCCTTCCGCATCGGCATGAGCCTGGACGACGTCTATTCGGCTTGCCGGATCGACCGCTGGTTCCTGGCCCAGGTGCGCGACCTTGTCCGCGCCGAGGACAAGCTCAGGTCCGACGGGCTGCCGAAAACGCCCGACGCGCTGCACGACCTGAAGCGCATGGGCTTCTCCGACCAGCGGCTGGCCACGCTGACCGGGCTCTCGGTCAGCGATGTCGCTGCGGCGCGCAAGGGCGAGGCGCTGCAGCCGGTCTACAAGCGGATCGACACGTGCGCGGCGGAGTTTCCGTCGCAGACGTCCTATATGTACTCCGCGTTCGACGGCGACGGCCTGTTGCCGGCCGAGAACGAGGCCGACATCAGCGACCGCGACAAGATCATCATCCTGGGCGGCGGGCCGAACCGCATCGGCCAGGGCATCGAGTTCGACTATTGCTGTGTCCACGCCGTCTACGCGCTGCGTGCGGCCGGCTACGAAGCGATCATGGTCAACTGCAACCCTGAGACGGTGTCGACCGACTATGACACCTCCGACCGGCTGTACTTCGAGCCCCTGACCGCCGAGGACGTGCTCGCCATCGTGCGCACCGAACAGGCGCGCGGCAACGTGGTCGGCGTGATCGTGCAGTTCGGCGGCCAGACCCCGCTGAAGCTGGCGCACGGGCTGGAGGCGGCCGGTGTGCCGATCCTGGGCACCACCGTCGACGCCATCGACCTGGCCGAGGATCGCGAGCGCTTCCAGGGCCTGTTGCAGGACCTGAACCTGCGCCAGCCCGCCAACGGCACCGCCACCACCGCCGACGGTGCCGCGCGCATCGCCGAATCCATCGGCTATCCGGTGGTGATCCGCCCCTCCTACGTGCTCGGCGGCCGTGCGATGGAGATCGTCTACGACGAGGCATCGCTCAGGCGCTACATGGAGGCGGCCGTCATCGTGTCGGGCGACGACCCGGTGCTGATCGACAAATACGTGCGCGAGGCCGTTGAAGTGGATGTCGACGTGGTCGCCGACGCCGACGGCCAAGTCTACGTCGCCGGCATCATGCAGCACATCGAGGAAGCGGGCATCCACTCCGGCGACAGCGCCTGCTCGCTGCCGCCCTATTCGCTGCCTGACGACGTGGTCAACGACATCGCCGACCAGGCAATTGCGCTCGCCAAGGCGCTGGGCGTGGTCGGCCTGATGAACACCCAGTTCGCGGTGCAGGGCAGCACGGTCTACATCCTGGAGGTGAACCCGCGCGCCAGCCGCACGGTGCCGTTCGTCGCCAAGGCGACCGGCATCCCGATTGCCAAGATCGCCGCGCGGGTGATGGCCGGCGCCAAGCTCGCCGAGTTCGGCCTGGACGGGGCGCCCCGCAATGGCGGCCTCAGCAATGGCGGGCTCAGCAACGGCAAGCACCACATCGCGGTCAAGGAATCGGTGTTCCCGTTCAACCGCTTCCCCGGCGTCGACACCCTGCTGGGCCCGGAGATGAAGTCCACCGGCGAGGTCATGGGCATGGCCGACACCTTCGGCCGGGCCTTCGCCAAAGCGCAGATCGCCGCCGGCCACTTCCTGCCGCGCGACGGCGCGGTGTTCTTCTCGGTGAAGGACGACGACAAGCCGGCCATGGTCGACCTTGCCAAGGCGCTGGCCGACAAGGGCTTCGTGCTGAAGGCGTCGCGCGGCACCGGCGCCTATCTCGCCCGCCATGGCTTGCGGGTGGAGATCGTCAACAAGGTGCTGGAGGGCCAGCCCCACGTGGTCGACGCGCTGATCAACGGCGATATCCAGATGGTGATCAACACCACCGAGGCGTTCGGCCAGTCGCTGGCCGACAGTTTTCACGTCCGCCGCGCGGCCCTGGGCCACGACCTGCCGTACTACACCACCGTCGCTGGCGCGCGCGCCGCGGTGCAGGCGGTGCTGGCGTTGGCCGAAGGAGCCCTTGAAGTCGCGCCGCTGCAATCATATTTTGAGGGATCGGCGATAACGATCTAAGCATGATCGCTTTTTCGTCGGCCGGCACGCCGGATCGCACCCACTGAGACCGAGTTGTTTTCAACGACGCCGCTGGGATGTGGACGGCGCCGGCATGTTGTCTGGGCTGCCTCTCTTGCCCATAGGGAACGAGCGGATCGTGCGTCGCCGGTGCACTTGCCGGCGGTTACGATCTTCAATTGTGTGAAGACAGGGCCATTTGGCATGGAACGAATCCCAATGACCGAGCGCGGCTACCAGCAACTGGTGGAAGAACTGCGCACGTTGAAGGAAATCGAACGTCCGGCCGTCATCACGGCCATCGCGGAAGCGCGCGAGCATGGCGACCTCTCGGAGAATGCCGAGTACCACGCGGCGCGCGAGCGGCAGAGCTTCATCGAGGGCCGGGTCGCCGAGCTTGAGAGCGTGGTCAGCCATGCCGAAGTGATCGACCCCCGCAAGCTCTCGGGCGACGTTGTGCGATTTGGCGCCACCGTCTCGCTGGTCGACGAGGAAACCGAGGACGAGTCGACGTATCAGATCGTCGGCGCGCATGAGTCCGACATCAAGGACGGCCGGGTCTCGGTCACCTCCCCCATCGCGCGCGCCATCATCGGCCGCCAGCTTGGCGACTCGGTGGAGGTGAACACGCCGAACGGCGGGCGCTCCTACGAGATCATCAAGGTCGAGTACCTCTGAGCCGCTTTTCGAAGGACCGGCGTTTCATGCGCCGCCGTCGAGCACGCCCCAATTGCCGGCGTTGATGTCGCCGACCACCATGTCGCGGGTCTGCTGGTCCGCCAGGTCGGCAGCGGCGGCGAGCGCCTTCTCTTTCAGGCGCTGCGCGTCCGCCGCGTTGCCGGACACCGCCGCGGCACGCGCCTCCGCCTCCTGACAATAGACCAGGTCGAACGGCTGCAACCGGTCGGCGGCGCGGTCGGTCAGCCCCCGGCACAGGTCCGCATAGCGGGCGGCCTCCTGGGCATTGCCCAGTTCGGCATAGACCCGTGCGATCAGCCACAGCCCGCGCTGGTGGTTCGCGGCGTCGCCGGCATCGAGCCAGTGCATGTGCGAGGCATGGGCCGCATGCACCATGCGCTCGTCATCCGCCGCGCTGCGGTCCGCCCGGCCGAGCAGGTTCCACACCGCGTTGTTGAATTGCGCCGCGAATTTGCGCCCGGCTTCGGAATCGTCGCTCATAGCCCGCTCCTTCGGTTCAACCGAACTACGCGCTGGAGACGCGCATGCCCTCCATGAAGTACTTGCGCAGCACGAAGAACAGCAGCAGCGACGGCACGCTGGCCATCACCGCCGCCGTCATCACCACGTTCGGCGCCACTGACGAGTAGCTGCCCTGGAACACCTGCAGCGCGTTCATGATCGTGCGGACCTCGGTCCGGTTGGCGAGCACGATGGAGAACAACAGGTCGTTCCAGATCCAGGTGAACTGCAGCAGGAACGTCGCCGTCATCGGCCCCCAGCAATTCGGCAGCACGATGCGCAGGAACACGGTGATCTCGCGCGCGCCGTCCATGCGCGCGGCCTCGTCGATCTCGCGCGAGATGCCGTTCATGTAGTTCCGGAGCACCAGCACCGGGAACGGGATGCAGATCGCGGTGTAGAACAGCATCATGCCCGCGTGCGTGTTCAGGATGCCGATCTGCTGGTACATGAAGAACAGCGGGATCAGGTACATCTGCAGCGGGAACACGGTGCCGGAGAAGATCAGCATGAACCACAGGTTCTTGCGCTTGAACTCGAACCGGGTCAGCCCATAGGCGGCCAGCGCCGCGATGAACACCGCCGCTCCCGCGCCCACCAACCCGTAGATGGCCGAGTTGAGCATGCCGATGCCCATCTTGGCCTGGGTCCAGGCGGTCACCGCGTTGTCGACCACGGGCGCCACGCCGTCGGGCAGCGACAGCGGGTGGTTCAGCGAATACTCCTCGGTCGATTTGAACACCGAGGTGATCACGTAATAGAACGGCACCACCCAGATCGCGCTGATCAGGATGGCGGCGATCAGCGCCATCTTGCCCCGGCCCTGGCGCCGGCGCTCGCGCGCCTGGATAGCCGCGAAGTCGATCTGGTCGAGGTTGACCGCCATCGCCCGCCCCTACCTGATCATCCGGTCGACGCGGTGCTGCAGCGCGGCCTGCACCCAGGTGACGCTCAGCACCACCAGGCCGATGACCACCGCGATGGCCGACCCATAGGCCCAGGAGCTCTTCTGGAACGCCTCGAAGTACATATAGACCGCCAGCGACAGGGTGCGCTGGCCGGGATAGGCCGCCCCCATCACCCACAACAGGTCAAAGACAGTGAATCCGGCCAGCACCGACAGGATGGTCACCACCAGCAACGTCGGCAGCAGCAGCGGGAACACGATGTGGCGGAATACCTGGCCGCGGGTCGCCCCGTCCAGCCGCGCCGCCTCGATCGGGTCTTTCGGGATCGCGCTCAAGCCTAGCAGGATCAGCACCATGACCAGGCCCACCGTCTGCCACACGAAGGTGGCGACGATGGCCGGGGTCACCGTCTCCTCCTGGTAGAGCCAGCCGATATCGGTCTCCTCGCCGGCGAACAGCCCGATGAAGCGATTGACGATGCCGTCTGGCGTGTAGACGTAGAACCACAGCACGCCGACGGCGGTGGGCGCCAGGATGCGCGGGATGAAGATGATGTTCTTGAACAGGCCCTCGAACGGCACCCCGCGCAGCAGCATGGCCAGCCCCAGGCCCAGGATCAGCGGAATGGTGATCGAGGCGCCGACCCAGATGCCGGTGTTGTAGAGCGCGTCGGCAAAGAACGGGCTGGTGCCCAGGTCCTCGTAGTTTTCGAAACCGACGAACTCGTCCAGCCCCTTGAACTTCTTCCAGCCGGTCAGGCTGAGATAGACGTTGCCCAGCACCGGCAGTAGCAGGAACAGGCCGACGAAACCGATCGCCGGCGCCATGAACGCCAGCGCGGTCCAGAAGCTCATCCGCGCGCGGTGGCGGTCGTCGGCGCCGGTTTTCGGCCAGCCGATCCGCGCCAACAGCGCGCGGTCCTCTTCGGAGATGCTGGGCTTATGGTGGGGCATAGGTGTCTCCCACCACACCTACCTCGTCATGCCCGCACTTGTTGCGGGTATCCACGTCTTTCTTCAACCGATGCAAAGTCGTGGATGGTCGGGACAAGCCCGACCATGACGGGTGTGTGTGGAAAGCCCCAACCCTACTCCTGGTCCTCCCAGTACTCCGCGTTCAGGGCCTGGATATTGGCCATCACGTCCTCGGCCGTCTCCATGGTCGGGTCCAGCATGAAGCGGTTGAACTCCGCCACCAGCTCGCCCTGCAGGTCGGCCGGCACCGCCTCCCACCAGCGCTCGATGGCGATGGTGCCATGGGTGGCGACATCGTCGTTGATCTTGGCGACCACGACGTTCGGCGGCTCGGCATTCTGGTTGCCCAGCGCGTTGCCCGACGCATCCGCCCAGGCGTTGGCGCCCGCGACCGAGACGAAGTACTTCAGCGCTGCCACAGCGTCCGGGTTCTCGATGCCGCTACGCGACATCATGATCGGCCCGCCCTCCAGGATTGCGGCGTGCGGCAGGTTGGGGTCCATATTCGGCATGATGAACGCGGAGAAGTCCTCGCCCGGCACCATGCCCAGGCCCTCGATGATGCCGACCGACCAGTCGCCGATCAGGTAGATCGAGCCGTCGCCGCGCACGAAGTCCGGCGCCTCCTCATTGGAGCGCGGGTCGGTGAACCAGCCCTTGGCGTACCAGTCGGACCAGATCTGGAACGCGTTGCGCACCGCATCGCCGTCATAGGGCGTGCTGCCGTCGTGCAGGCCCATATAGGCGACCGGGTCGGTGCGGATCATCAGCTCCTGGAACCAGATGAAGCCGCGCCAGCCGTCCTGGGTGGTGGCGACGAACGGCGTATGGCCGGCGGCTTGCAGCTTCTCGGCCACGTCCAGCAGCTCTTCCCAGGTCTGCGGCTCGCCGACGCCGACTTCCTTGAAGTGCTCGACATTGTAGAGCGCGATCCAGCGCGACAGGTGCAGCGGCACGCCATAGGCATGGCCGTCGACCGTGTAGAAGTCGCGCGTGCTCTGGGAGAAGTCGCCGCTGGCGACCAGCTCGTCCCAGATCTCGTCCAGCTCGGCCACTTCGCCGCTTTCGATCAGGTCGCGGTACACGCCGCCGGTCCACCAGGTGAACATGTCCGGCATGTCGCCGCTGGCCACCGACGACTGCAGGAACGCCTTGTACTGCTCCGGCGCGGAATAGGCGGTGGAAATGATGCGGATGCCGATGTCCTCGGCCGCCTGATCGCCCACCTGCTGCAACGCATCGGACCAGAAGCCCTTGTCGTGGAACAGCTCGACGTCATCGGCGGCGGCGACCCCGCTTCCCAGCACCAGCGCGCCGGCGATGGCGGCGCCCAACAGCGGCTTCGTTCGCATTGTCGTTTCCTCCTTTTGTGCTGCGGCGTTCAAGTGCGCCGCAATGTTGCGCCGGTATCGGCGTCGAACAGGTGCATGCGATCCAGATTGAAGCGAAACGTCAAGGTCTCGTCAGGCGAAACCATGCGCGGCGCGTGCATGCGGCTGATGAATTCGCGCGGCCCCAGGCTGGAAAACAGCAGGGTCTCGGAGCCCAGCATCTCGGCAAACTCCACCCGCGACTGGGTCGCGACAGAGCGTTCCGGCACGATGCCGTGACCCTCGGGCACGATGTCCTCGGGCCGGAAGCCGGCGACCAGCGGTCGGCCCTCCCCCAGATCGTCGGCGAACTTGTCCGGCGCGATCGGCAGCACGACCTGGTCGTTAACGAAGGCCGGCGCGCCGTCCACCGCGCGCACCGCCCCCTCGAAGAAGTTCATCTGCGGCGAGCCGATGAAACCGGCGACGAACTGGTTGGCCGGGCGCTCGAAAATGTCGATGGGCGAGCCGGTCTGCTCGATCCGGCCGTCGCGCATCACCACCATGACGTCGGCCAGCGTCATCGCCTCGACCTGGTCGTGGGTGACGTAAATGGTGGTGACCGCCAGCCGCTTCTGCAGCCGCTTGATCTCGACCCGCATCTGGTTGCGCAGCTTGGCGTCCAGGTTGGATAGCGGCTCGTCGAACAGGAACACCTGCGGCTCGCGCACGATGGCGCGGCCCATGGCGACCCGCTGGCGCTGACCGCCGGACAGTTCGGACGGCTTGCGCTCCATGTACGGGCCCAGCTCCAGCACCGCGACCGCCTCGTCCACGCGCGCGGCGATCTCCTCCTTAGGCAGCTTTTCGAGCTTGAGCGAGAATTCCAGGTTCTGGCGCACGCTCATGTGCGGATAGAGCGCGTAGGACTGAAAGACCATCGCCACGCCCCGATCGCGCGACGGCAGCGTGTTGACGACCTTGCCGTCGACCTTGAGCTCGCCGTACGAGATCGATTCCAGGCCGGCGATCATGCGCAAAGTGGTGGTCTTGCCACAGCCGGACGGGCCGACCAGCACTGCGAACGCCTTGTCGGGGATCTCCAGGTCGATGCCGCGCACCGCCAGCTCGCTTCCATAGACCTTGACCAGGTCGGTGAGGCTGACGACGGCCATCAGTCGCCGCTGTCTCGCTCGTAGACCGCCGGCGCATCCTTCACCGCCGGGTCGGCGTAGCGGGTTTCGGGCCAGACCGCGTACCAGCCCGGCCGCCCCGGGTCGCGGTCGTAGGCATAGCCACCCATGGACCTGAAGACCTCGGCATATTCGGCCAGCTTGTCGCGGTCGATTTCGACGCCCAGGCCGGGCGCGGTCGGCACCGCGATGGCGCCGTCGTGGTACGCCATCTTGCCGCCGACGATGATGTCGTCGGTCAGGTGGTGATAATGGGCGTCGGCGGCGAAGTTCAAATTGGGCAGTGCTGCGCCGAGATGCAGCATCGAGGCGAGCTGTACGCCAAGCTCGCCGGAGGAATGCACCGCGGCGGAGAACTGGAACGTCTCCAGCACCGTGCCGGCCTTGTAGGCCTGGCGCAGGCCGCCCCAGAACGTGGTGTCCAGCAGCACCACATCCACCAACGTGTGGCGGATCGACTGGGCGAGCTGCTCGAAGTTCACCACCACCTGGTTGGTCGCCGTCGGCATCGC
Source organism: Alphaproteobacteria bacterium (assembly GCA_965227515.1). Taxonomy (GTDB): domain Bacteria; phylum Pseudomonadota; class Alphaproteobacteria; order CALKHQ01; family CALKHQ01; genus CBDDFZ01. Next base: position 791,391 of record CBDDFZ010000002.1, on the reverse strand, counting down.
GATCTGCTCGCGCACCCGGCGCATGCCCTCCAGCCCCCAGGTCGGGTCCTCGAAATAGTCGTTGTTCAGGTGCTGGATGGCGCGCGCCACCCGCACCGACTCCTCCACCGACCAGGCGCCGTTCGGGTCCAGCCGCAGCCGGTCGCCGGGAAACGCCTCCGCCAGCGCGTGCATCACCGCGATGTCGTGATCGGGCGCGAAGTGGCCGCCCTTCAGCTTGTGGACGCGGAAGCCATGACGGTCGCGCAGGTCGCGGGCGTGCGCCACCATCTCGTTCGGCATGGTCTCGCCGCCGCGCCGCCCGCTCTCGTCGTGGTAGCGGTAGAACAGGTAGCTCGCGAACGGCACCGCCTCGCGCAGCGCGCCGCCCAGCAGGTCGCAGGCGCGGATGCCGAGCCGCTTGCCGGCCAGGTCCATGCACGCCATCTCGATCGCCGCATGGAGCTGCATGCGGTTGTTGTAGAGGCTGGCGGTCGGGTTCATCAGCTTCCAGCGCAACTGCTCGAGCTGCAGCGGGTCGTGCCCCTTCAGATAGGCGCCGAGCGCGCGTACCGACGCCTCCGCGGACTCGCCGCCGCCGCCCATCTCGCCGACGCCGATGCGGCCCTCGCTGTCCTCAAGCTCGACGATGGTGCGGATGAAGCGGCCCCAGTGGGCGCCGTTGGCGTGCCTGAGCGGCGCCTCCAGCGGCATCGCCACCGTGGTCGCGCGCACGTCCTGGATTGTGGCCGCGCCCGCGCTCATGCCGACGCCAACACCAGCGACGGCGGTTCTGCCGTGGCGTCCACCGCTCCATCGCCATTGACCAGCACGTCCGGCGACAACTGATCCGGCGACGTCAGGCCGAGCTGGGCGAGCGCGATGTCCAGTTCCTCCGCCAGGCTCTTCAGCAGCGCGTGCAGGCCAGCCTCGCCGTCGGCGCCCACCGCCCACAGCATCGGGCGCCCGAACATCACGAAGTCCGCGCCCAGCGCCAGCGCCTTGGCGATGTCCTCGCCACCGCGAAGCCCACTGTCGAAGATCAGCGGATAGTCGGGCCCCACCGCCGCGCGCACCTTCGGCAGCACCGAGATCGCCGCCGGCGTGGCGTCGAGCTGCCGCGCGCCGTGGTTGGAGACGTAGACCGCATCGACGCCGGCATCGCGGATTCGCACCGCCTCCCCCGCCGACATGACGCCCTTGACCACCAGCTTGCCGCGCCAACGCGCGCGCAGCCGGTCGAGGAACGCCCAGTTGGCGCCGTCACGAGTCTGCTCGCGGTTGTAGTTCTCCGGGTTGCGGCCGCCTTCGAAGTTCCGCAGCTTCGGCGCGCCAGCCATCGCGGTGCGCAGCGACCACGCCGGGTGGGTGACCAGGTCCCAGATCTGGCGCGGGCCGGGGCGGAACGGGATCTTGAGCCCATTGCGGATATCGCGGACACGGCGGGAGAGCTGCGGCACGTCGACGGTCAGCAGCAGCGTCTCGTAGCCGGCGTTCGCCGCCCTGTCGACCAGCGAGAATGCGCTCTCCTCGCTGCCGGTGACGTAGAGCTGGAACCACGCCTGCTCGGCGGCCCAGCCGCGCATGTCCTCCAGCGAGCTGGTGCCGGCGGTCGACAGGCAGGTCGGGAACCCATATGCGCGCGCCGCGTCTGCGAACAGCCGGTCGGTGCCTGGCCGCACCAGATTGCACATGCCCATCGGCGCGATGCCGAACGGCCATGCGTAGTCGTGACCGAGGAATGAGGTCTTGAGGCTGCGCTTGGCGACCCGCTCCATCACCCGCGGCTGCAACTCGATCTGGTCGAGGGCCGACAGATTGCGGGCGGCGCCAAGCTCGCGCCCGGCCGCCCCCTCGATGTAGTCGAACACCATGCGCGGCAGGCGCCGGCGGGCGACACGCCGCGCGTCCTCGGAACAGAAGACGAGCTTGCTGGCCCGCGCCGTCATGTCCGCCACCGCATCAACGGCACGTTCCTTTTTGCGTTTCCCCCATGCCCGCAGAATAGCCCGAATGACACGACGGCGGAATGGCTGGATGCCATGTGCCCCACTAAGTCAAAATTCTTGCCGTCATTGCGAGCGCAGCGAAGCAATCCAGGCGATTTAGGCGCAGTTGCCGGCGTTGCCCTGGATTGCCGCGTCGCGCCAAACTTGGCGCTCCTCGCAATGACGGAAAATAGCGAGGCAATTCCGTAGTCGCAGCGTCAGTCCCGATACACCGCAGCGGCGACATCGCCGCTGAAGGCGGCGCGGTAGAGGTGGGCATGCTCGGCCAGCCCCACCGGGCGCGGGTTGGTCGCCGCCGGCGGGTCGACCGCCGCCATCGCCGCCATCCGGTCGAGGGCGGACTCGTCCACCCCGAGCTCGCCCAGAGTGTGCGGCACGCCGATCTCAGCGCGCAGCGCCACCACCCAGTTGACGAAGCCCTGGAACGTGGTGTCGCCGAGCCCGATATAGCGTGCCAAGCGCTCCACCCGGTCCTCGATCGCCGGGCGGTTGAACGCCAGCACATAGGGCATGACGACCGCGTTGGTCATGCCGTGGTGGGTGTCGAACAGGGCGCCGCAAGGATGCGAGAGCGAGTGGATCGCGCCCAGCCCCTTCTGGAACGCGGTGGAGCCCATGGAGGCGGCGGCCAGCATGTAGGCGCGCGCGGCGATGTTCGTGCCGTCCGCCACCGCCGTCGGCAGCCAGTCGTGGACCAGGCGCACGCCCTCCGCCGCGATGCCGTCGCACAGCGGCTGCATGCCCGGCGCGCAATAGGCCTCCAGATTGTGGGCGAGCGCGTCCATGCCGGTGCCGGCGGTCAGCCGGGGCGGCAGGCCGACCGACAGTTCGGGGTCGGAGATCACGCACACCGGCATCATCTTCGGGTGGAAGATGATCACCTTGCGGTGGGTCTCCTCGTCGGTGATGACCGAGGCGCGGCCGGTCTCCGACCCGGTGCCGGCGGTCGTTGGCACCGCGATCACCGGCAGCACGCCGTCCGGGTTCACCCGCTTCCAGTTGTCGCCGACATCCTCGAAGTCCCAGATCACGTTCGTCTGGCCGGCCATCAGCGCGATCGCCTTACCGGTGTCGAGCGCGCTGCCGCCGCCCCAGGCGATGACGCCGTCATGGCCGCCCGCGCGCAGCACCGCAACACCGGCATCGACATTGGCGCCGACCGGGTTGCCGCGCACGTCGGAGAAGACGGCGGTGGGGATGCCCTCGGCCTCGTTGGCCGCGACCGCGTCGGCGATCATCGGCAGGCCGGCGAGACCCGGATCGGTGACCAGCAGCGGGCGGGCGATGCCGGCATTGCGGCACGCCGCCGCCAGCTTGGCGATGCGCCCCGGGCCGAACAGCACGGTGGTGGGAAAGTTCCAGTTGCCGGTCAGGCTGGCAGCATCGGGCATCATGGTCAGACCTCCACCCGCATGTGAAAACTCTTCGGTCGGGTCAGGTGCTCGTAGCCGACCGCGCTGAGGGTGGCGCCCCGGCCGGAGTTCTTCACCCCGGTCCAGGCCAGCGCCGGGTCCAGATAGTCGCAGCGGTTCATGAACCAGGTGCCGGTCTCCACCCGTTCGCCGATGGCCAGGGCGGCGTCGGCATCGCTGGTCCAGATCGACGCCGTGAGCCCATAGTCGCTGTCGTTCATCAACGCCACCGCCTCGTCGTCGGACGCCACCTTCATGATCCCGACCACCGGGCCGAAGCTCTCCTCGCGCATCACCGCCATCGTGTGGTCGACATCGACCAGCACCTGGGGCGCCAGATAGGGGCCCTCCCCGGTGTCGGCGGCAAATCGGCTGGTGTCGACGAGCGCGCGGGCACCGGCGGCGCGTGCATCGGCGACCTGCTTGCGCACCACGTCGGCGGCGCCGGCCCGCACCATCGGGCCGAGGTTCGTTTCGGCTTTGGTGGGATCGTCCAGCACGTAGCGCCCGACCAGGTCGGCCGCCGCCTCCACGAACCGGTCGTAGATGCCGGCGTCGACATAGACCCGCTCGATCCCACAGCACGACTGGCCGGCATTGAAGAACGCGCCGTCGACCACGTTCTCCACCGCATGTTCGAAATTGGCGTCGGCACGGACATAGGCCGGGTCCTTGCCGCCGAGCTCCAGCCCGACGCCGATGAACCGCTCGGCCGCCGCGCGCTGGACGGCATGGCCACCTTCGACCGAGCCGGTGAAGCAGGCGAAGTCGACGCCCTCGTGCCCAACCAGGGCCGCCGCACCTGCATGGTCGAGATGCAGCACCTGCACCAGCCCGTCCGGCAGGCCGGCGGCGGCCGCCGCCCTGGCGTATCGCTCGCCCGACAGCGGCGTCTGGTGGGAGGGCTTCAGGATAACGGCGTTGCCGGCCATCAGCGCTGGCACCACCGCGTTGACCGAGGTCAGCAGGGGGTAGTTCCAGGGGGCGATCACCGCCACCACACCCAGCGGCTCGCGGCGCACGAAACGGCGGAAACCTGGTTGCAGGTCGGCCTCGATATCGGCCAGCGCCTTTGGCGCGATCGCGATCATGTGGCGCGCCCGCTCCTCGAACCCGCGCAGCTCGCCCGGGGCATGGCTGATCGGGCGGCCCATCTGCCAGGTGATCTCTTCGGCCGCCGCGTCCGCTTCGGCCAGGAAGGCGTCGACCATGGCGGTCACGGCACGCGCGCGCTCGGCGACCGGTGTCGCATGCCAGTCGGCCTGCGTCCGGCGCGCCTTGGCCACGGCGGCGTCCAGCGCAGCCGCATCCGCCTGCTCCCGTTCCGCCACCACACGCCCGTCGACCGGGCTGTAGGTTGTCTGCATGGCGCACATGGGCCTATGTCCCCTCCCGCGTTCTTATCTCAGTTGGCTTGTCGCACAGTCGGGCGCGGGGGTGAACACCTTCTGGTGCGGCAGGTCGCGGCACCTGGAAATGCGGCTGCACCTGGACGGTTTGGGCAATTCAAGGGCATTCGTCTCGGCGCGCGCAGGGTGCGGCATGGCGGCACGTAGAAGCCGGGACAGCCACAGCTAACACCACCAAAAGGAAGCCCGACCATGCCCCGCAATGTCCGCCGCACCTTAGCCGCCCTCGCCGTCTCCACCGCAGCCCTTGCGGGCGGCGGGCAGGCCGCCTTTGCCGCCTGCGACGCACCGGCCCAGGCGTATAACCAGTACGCGGACCGCATCGACGCGATCTTCTCAGACGGTTTCGAGAGCGGCGACGTTTCGCGCGTGCGCCAGGCGACGCAGTCGCTGCAGGCGCAGATCGACGGCTACACAGCGACGGATGACTTGTGGAAATGGCGCCGCGAGGCAGTCCAGGCGTTGATCGTGGGCATGGGTACGGAAGTTGTGGTGTTCGCCCGCCTGCAACAAGCAGTCGACCGCATCAATGACCTGCGCGAGCCTGGTTGCAACTGACCTGTTTCGGCCGCGCCACTGGCCGAATGCGTACCGGCACCTTGCCCTGGCAACCCGCCCGCCGCGTCAATGCGGGTCGATGGGCGGCCGGGTGGCCAATGGTGGAGGTGCCGGTGTCGCGCCACATGATAGAAGGCGTCAGGAGATCTTCTCTCCCTTCATCGCGCGTTCCAGCGTCTTGCCGTCTTTCAGCTTCGCCTGCTCCTCCCGGAACGTGCGGCCTTCGGCACGCATCTGCGCGATGTGCCACCAAAGCCAGAACAGCACGGCGACGATGACCAGGATCCATTCGGCGCCGACGCCCGGATAGAGCGCTCCCAGTTCGGCGCCATTGACGTTCTGCCAAGATTCGACTGGCGTGGTCGACATAACGGTCTCTCCCGTAAATCGATGTCATCATTCAACGATGGCGGCACCGAACGCCCGCAGGGCGCCCGGCACCGCCAGTTGCATCACTTGATCAGGCCTGCGTCGCGCGCTTCCTCCATCTCCGCGGCGGCCACCTCGGCCTCGCTGAGATAGCGTCCGTCGAACTCGGTCAGGTCCAGCCCGGCGAGTTCGATTTCCTTCGGAATGCGGAGCACACCGAACGCGTTCAGGATCTTCGCCATGATCCAGGCCGGGATGAAGCCCAGCACGAAGAACATGATGATCGCGCCGATGAACTGGCCCCAAGGCGTGATGACAGCCACCTCTTCGTGGTATCCCGCCGTCGACGGATGGCCCCACAGCACGAAGCCGGCGATGACCAGGCCGATGAAGCCGGCATAGCCGTGCACAGCGACCGCGCCCACCGCATCGTCCACCTTGAACTTGCGCTCGACCCAATAGTGCAGCTTGTAGGCGCACCATGTGCCGACACCGGCAATGATCATGGCCTCGATCGGGTGATAGAGGTCGTTGCCGGCCGACGCTGTGATGATGCCGGCCAGGCCGCCGGAGTAGGTCCAGAACGCATCGCCCCTGGACACCATGTAGCCGACCATCAAGCCGCCTGAGAGCGACATCAGGAAGTTGAAGGTGATGCCCGACAGCGTTGTCGGCGTGTAGTAGATGGTGGTCGCGGTGTAGAACACACCGCCATCGCCGGTCGACCCAATGGTGTCGCTGTCGATGATCGGCACGTTACAGGCCACGTAGAAGCCCCAGAAACCGGTGTAGATCAGGAACAGCCCGATGGTCACCAGCCAGGGATTGTGCGGCACGATGTTGCGCGGCGTGCCATCCTTCTTGAACTTGCCGATGCGCGGACCGAGTACAATCAAGACCGCAAGGGCGGCACCGCCGGCAATTGCGTGAATCACGCCCGAAGCATAGGCGTCGTGGTAGCCGAGCTCGGTCACCATCCAGCCGTCGGCGTGCCAACCCCACGAGGCATCGATCACCCAGGTGACCGAACCGACCAGTACGGCGATCATCCAGAACGAGCCCGACCGGATCCGCTCGATCACCGAGCCGGAAACGATGGATGCGGCGGTCCAGGAGAACAGCAGGAAGGCTGCCCAGAAGACGCCGGAGATGTGGTCCTGATTGTTCGGGCCCATCCATTCCGACCACGGTGTGTACAGGTCGGCATAGTCGGCCGGATATTCGCCGGTGATCCACGGGATGCCGTTGGGGAAAGCCCAATAAATCCACCAACCGAACAAGAAGAAAGTGACGGTGACCAGCGGGATCAGCATCGTGTTCTTCATCAGCGTGTGCATCATGTTCTTCTGACGCGACGCACCGACCTCGTACATACAGAAGCCGACGTGAATCAGGAACATCAACGCCACGGTCAACCAATAGTAGAACTCGGTGAAGACCGTTGTTAGCGCTCCAAGCTCATTATCCATCGATTTGCCCCTCTGCGATCGGCCCCCGACTGATCATCGACAAGCCGCGCCTCGCCCGATTGGTCCAGTCATTGGTATTCGTGTTGTCGTACGGCGCCGCAACCAGAACAGTTGCACATTCGGAATGCTCAGACAGAGTGGCGCCGAAGTCCGGACCGATGAGAACGATACAACATCGTCACATTCCAGCAACAATTTTTGCCTGTTTTTTCAGCCACGCTTCCCATCGGGTGTAATTTCATTTGAGGGGGATGCCGTATGGCCAAGATGACCACATGGATGAAGCTGCTCGTTGTGTCTTCCGCCGTTCTTGCGACCACAGCGAGCGCCGCGGTCGCGGCCGGGCCGGACGGCGACTCCGACCCGGCCACATTGGCCGCGATGGACGCCGCGCGCGATGCCTATCGCGAGGGCACCGGCCAGGGCATGGACAACGCCGAGATCTGCCTGCAGGCGTCGGAATTTTTCGACGTGTGGGCGGTGGGCGACAACATGATGCCTTATGGCTGCTTCGCGAACGGGTTCGTGCAGGATGGGGTGTGGATCGGCGACACGGTCTATGCCGGCACCGTATTGATCCGCAACGCCGGTTGGTATGCGGCCGATGCGCATCGCCGCCACGCCATGGCGTGGGCCTTCGTCCGCGAAGTGCTGTTTCCGTTCGCGATGATCGTCGCCGACGAGATGCCGATCCCGGGGCATGACGGCCCCGTGCCCAGCGGCCCGCGGATCCTGGATGTGCGCGAGGGTGGCGTGTCGGTCGAGTTCTGGACCAGCGAAACCAACCCGCGCGACCAGGTCACCACCTATGCATTCTGGGCTGTCGACGTGGAGGCCGATGGCTGGGTCAGCATGGGCCAGCTCGATGCCTTCGACTGGCCGGAGCGGGAAGAAGAAGACTAGAGGCCAATCAGGCGTCCGGCGGCATGGCGATCGCCAGGCGATGCAAGGTGACACCACGGTCGGCCACCTTGTTCAGGCCGGCGCCCTCCAGCAAGGTGCCCGGCACCCGCCACCACGTCCAGTTGGTCAGCTCCACACCGTTGTCCTTGCTGACAAAGTCGCTCAGCACCATCCAAGGCTCGCCGGGCTGGCGTCCGCCGAAGCGCTCGATCAGCTCCATCAAACTTTCGAAATAGGCGGGAAACGTGGCCTTGGTCACGATGCCGACCCGCGGATTGGGGAACTCGAAATCGACCGCCATCGCCGCGAGGCACGCGTCGATATCCGCGTCGAGCCATGCGCGCGTGTACTGCTCGGATAGTCCGTGCCGGTCCATATGCCGCCCGCTCCAGGGCAGCCCCAGCGACAGTGGCGCGGGGTCGCCCGGTCAAGTCAGACTGAGCGACAGGGTGACCGAGACCGCCACGTCTGGCAAGTCGTGTGAACGGGCGGGCACGCAATCCGGTGCGCGCGCCTGCGTCGTCGTTAGGCTTAGAACTTCCGATAGGCCTTGTTCAGGTCGACCATCGGGTGGCGCGGCGACATCTGGAACTTGACCAGCAATTCGCGCGCGATCATGTCGCGATCCTGCTGGTTGTCCGGCAGGTCGATGCTCTCCGGGATGGTGACCCATCCGTTGATGTTGCGGTCGAAGACAGCCGGGCGGCCTTCCTCGTAGCCCATGTGGACGTCCTCCAGCCAGTTGAGGTCGTCCCAACCCATCGTCTCCATGTAGGTCTTCAGGAACGGGGTCAGCCGGTCGTAATCCGGCAACAGGTTCACATCGTAGCGGTAGCCGATGTGCTGGCCGATTTCCTTCTCGCGCTCGGAGTCCAGCCCCGCCGATGTCATGAACCGGTCGACGCTGCCGTCCTCGCCACTACCCTTGTATCCGCCCTTGCCTGCCATGGTGGTTTTCCCCTCTCCGTCGTCATTGCGAGCCGGTGTCAACCGGCGCGGCAATCCAGGCGATTGTCTTGGCGTTTCCAACGTTGCTCTGGATTGCCACGTCGCGCCACGTGCGTGCCGCTCCTCGCAATGACGCAGTGATTACAGATGATGATAGTCCTCGACGCCGACGGTGTGGTCGGTGCCGGCCAGCGGCACGCCGGCCATGGCCGAAGCCTCCATGGTCAGCGCGGCCAGGTCCTCCGGCTCCAGGCTGTGGACATAGGTCTTGCCGCAGGCCCGCGCCAGCATCTGGCACTCGATCGCCAGCGTGTGCAGGAAGTTGTAGACCCGCTCCGCCGCGTCGTCCGGGTCCAGCCGCGCGCGCAGCTTCGGGTCCTGGGTCGCGACGCCGACCGGGCAGCGCCCGGTGTGGCAGTGGTAGCAGGTGCCGGCCTCGACCCCCATCTCGGCCTCGTAGTCGGCCTCCGGGATGTCCTTGTTGCAGTTCAGCGCCATCAGCGACGAGTGGCCGATGGCGACCGCGTCGGCGCCCAGCGCCAGCGCCTTGGCGACATCGCCGCCATTGCGGATGCCGCCGGCGTAAACCAGGCTGATCTCGCCCGACTTGCCGACGTCGTCGATGGCGCGGCGGGCTTGGCGGATCGCGGCGATGCCGGGCACGCCGGTCTCCTCGGTCGCCAGATGCGGGCCGGCGCCGGTGCCGCCCTCCATGCCGTCCATGTAGATGATGTCCGGGCCGGTCTTGGCGGCCATGCGCACGTCGTCATAGACGCGGGCGGCCCCCAGCTTGAGCTGGATCGGGATTTCCCAGTTGGTCGCCTCGCGCACTTCCTCGATCTTCAGCGCCAGGTCGTCGGGGCCAAGCCAGTCGGGATGGCGGGCCGGCGAACGCTGGTCGATGCCGGCTGGCAGCGAGCGCATCTCGGCCACCTGGTCGGTGACCTTCTGGCCCATCAGGTGGCCGCCCAGGCCGACCTTGCAGCCCTGGCCGATGAAGAACTCCACCGCGTCGGCGAGCTTCAAGTGGTGCGGGTTGAAGCCGTAGCGCGACTGGATGCACTGGTAGTACCACTTCGACGAATAGCGCCGCTCGTCCGGGATCATGCCGCCCTCGCCGGAGCAGGTGGCGGTGCCGGCCATGGTGGCGCCACGCGCCAGCGCCGTCTTCGCCTCATAGGAGAGCGCGCCGAAGCTCATGCCGGTGATGTAGATCGGAATGTCGAGCACCAGCGGGCGCTTGGCCTTGGGGCCGAGCACGGTCTTGGTCTCGCACTTCTCGCGATAGCCCTCGATGACGAAGCGGGTCAGCGTGCCGGGCAGGAATGTCAGGTCGTCCCAGGTCGGGATCTTCTTGAACAGCGAGAAGCCGCGCATGCGGTAGCGGCCAAGCTCCGCCTTGATGTGGATGTCGTCGACCACATGGGGCGGGAACATGAAGCTGTTGCCCAGCCGATGGGTGTTCCGCTTGGTTTTCTTCGGCGCCGGGGTCTCCACCGGCACGGGACGTTCGGACATATGCACCTCCATTCCCCACTGACGTGGGCGCGGCCGTTAGTGGGCCGCCTTGACGCGCTGTTGCATCCCCACTCTCGGTCATGCCCGCACTTGTTGCGGGCATCCACGTCTTGTTTGCGCCCTCCCGGCGCCTCGGCCGGATCGGCAAGTCGTGGATGGCCGGGACAAGCCCGGCCATGACGATGCGTGGCTACAAAATCAGCTTCTTCTCGGTCGGCTCCAGATTGTCGTAGTTCCAAAGCTGCTTGCCGGCGACGATCTTGGTGAAGTGGTCGACGCCCTTGTCCGGCTTCAGGTCGTACTGCGACAGCTTGCGGTCGAGCCAGCCGCGGTCCAGGTCGGTCAGCTCCGCCTCCACCGCGTCGACGCCCAGCGAGGCGATCTCGCCGCCGACGAAGATGGTGCCGTCGTACATGCTGTCGCCCAAATTATGGCCGGCATTGCCACACACCACCATGCGGCCGCGCTGCATCATGAAGCCGGAGAAGGCGCCCGTGTCGCGGCCGACGATGATGGTGCCGCCCTTCATGTCGATGCCGGTGCGCCCGCCCACCTGGCCCTTGCAGACCAGGTCGCCGCCGCGAATGGCGGCGCCGAACTGCGAGCCGGCGTTCTTCTCGATGATGACGGTGCCCGCCATCATGTTCTCCGCGCACGACCAGCCGACGCGGCCCGAGATGCGCACGTTCGGCCCGTCGATCAGCCCGACGCCGAAATAGCCCAGGCTGCCCTCGAAATAGAGGTTCAGCCGGTTGAGGATGCCGACGCCCAGAGAGTGCCGCGCCATCGGGTTCTTGATCACGATGGTGCCGTGGCCGTCCTCCATCAGCGCGCGGATCTTCTGGTTGACCTCGCGGGTCGTCAGATCCTCGGCATCGAATTCGGCGCGCTTGTTGAAGTCGACGTCCAGCGCATCCGGATAGAGGAAATTCTCGTCCGCATCCGGCTCGAAGAACATCTGCTGGGTGCGCCCGCGCAACTGCTCGGTGTGCATCCCCATTTCATGGCTGCGTTCCACCTGTTCGCTCAGGTCTGCCATACCCGCACCTCCCCGTCATATGGGTCCCAGGTATCGATCTCCTGGCGGAAGATCTTGCGGATCGCGATCTCTTCCGACGCCAGAGCCACCGCGTCGTCGCTCTCGTAGAGCACCATCGGCTTGGCGGCCATCACGTCCTTGGCCATGCCCAGCGAGTCCGCGGTCGCCACCAGATAGGTGAACACACCGTCCAGCTCGTCGATCGAGTCCTTGAGGGAATCTTCCAGGGTCGCGCCCTGCTCCAGCTTGTCGGCGGTGTAGACGGCCAGCAGCTCACTGTCGCAGTTGGACTGGAAGCGGTGGCCGCGCCGTTCCAGGTCGCGGCGCATGCCCCAGTAGTTGGTGAGCTGGCCGTTGTGGACCACCGAAATGTCGGAATACGGAAACGCCCAGTAGGGGTGGGCCGAGCGGATGTCGACCGCGCTCTCCGTCGCCATGCGGGTGTGGCCGATGCCGTGGGTGCCGCTGAAGCTGTCGAGCCCGTACTGGTCGGAGACCGTGGTCGCGTCGCCCAGGTCCTTCACCAGCTCCAGGCCGCGGCCCAGCGACAGGATCTCCGCCCCGTCCACGTCCTCGATAAAGGCCGCGAGCTTGCGCAGGTCGCCGTCGTAGCTGAGGGTGTAGCGGTAGGCGTACTCGGTCGCCTCCTCCGCCTTGCTGACCGTGGCACCCAGTTCGGCGATGCGGCGGTCGACCTCGGCCCGGCGATCCTTGATCTGCTGGTGGATGGCGAAACGGCCGGCCAGGTCTTCCTGCTCGGCGACCTTGAACCGCATGACGTAGGTGCTGCCGCCGCCATTGGTCCCACTGCCGTTGGTTTGGGCGCCCGTGCCATAGACCGCGAAGCCGGTGCTGTCCGGCCCGCGGTGCTTCAGCGCCTGCAGCATCGAGGTCATTTCGGCCCCGATGGCAGACGCCTTTCCGTTGCGATGTATCAGTCCGGCGATGCCGCACATATCAGTTGGTCTCCAATTCTCCGTCGTCATTGCGAGCCGCCGTCAGGCGGCGCGGCAATCCAGGCGATTGCTGTGAGGTTTCACATGGCGCTCTGGGTTGCTTCGTCGCTCCGCTTCTCGCAATAACGGCGAGGGGCCCACCGCCTACGGCAGGCAGTGCAGATAGGTCTCCACGTCCCAATTGGTTGTGGTGTGCAAGAAGCGCTCCCACTCGTCGCGCTTGTATTCGTCATACAGACGGTACATCTCGCCCGGCATCGCCGACTTGATGACATCGTCCTTGGCCAGCGCGGCAAGCGCATCGCCCAGGGTCATCGGCAGCCGGCGCACTTCCTTGCCGGCCTCCATCGCCTGGTAGATGTTGCGGTCCTCCGGCGGGCCAGGGTCGATATCCCGGGTGATGCCGTCGTCGGCGGCCTGGATGATGGCGCCGGCCATCAGGTACGGGTTCACCATGGAGTCCACGGCGCGGTACTCGAACCGGCCCGGCGCAGAAATGCGCAGGCCCGTGGTGCGGTTCTGATAGCCCCAGTCAGCGAACACCGGCGCCCAGAAGCCGGTGTCCCACAGCCGGCGGTACGAGTTCACGGTGGAACAGCCGATGGCGGTCAGCGCACCCAGGTGCTCGACGATGCCGCCCACAACCTGCAGGCCGACCTTGCCGGGCATCTGCACGTCGTCGGTATCCGGCATGAACGTGTTCTCGCCGCCCGACAGGTATCTGTAATTGTATTCCATGCCCAGCAGCGGGTCGTTGCCCAGCGGCTTCACCTTCTCCTCGCCGCCGTTCCAGAACGAGATGTTGTGGTGGCAGCCCGACGCCGACACGCCCATGAACGGCTTCGACATGAAGCAGGCGATCAGGTTGAACTCGCGCGCCACCTGGGCGCAGATCTGGCGGTAGGTGGTCAGCCGGTCGGCGGTGCGCATGGCATCGTCGAAAGTGAAGTTGAGCTCGAGCTGGCCGGGCGCGTCCTCATGATCGCCCTGGATCATGTCCAGGCCCATCGCCTTCGAATACTCGATGGTCTTCATATAGACCGGGCGCAGGCTCTCGAACTGGTCGATGTGGTAGCAGTACGGCTCGGAAAAGCCGCCGGCCGGCTTGCCGTCCTCGTCCCGCTTCAGCCACATCATCTCCGGCTCGGTGCCGTGGCGCAGATGCAGGCCGTTATGCTTTTCCTTGAACGCGTCGTGCAGGCGCCGCAGGTTGCCGCGGCAATCGGCGGTCAGGAACGCGCCGGGGTTCTCGCGCTCCTCGCGGTTGCGGAACAGGGTGCAGAAGACGCGCGCGACGCGCTTGTCCCAGGGCAGCTGGCAGAACGTCTCCGGCTCCGGGATGCCGACCAGTTCCTTGTCCTGCGGGCCATAGCCCAGATACTCGCCGTGGCGGTTCAGGAACAGGTTGACGGTGGCGCCGTAGACGAGCTGGAAGCCCTTCTCCGCGATCGACTCCCAGTGGTCGGCGGGAATGCCCTTGCCGCAGATGCGCCCGGTGATCGAGACGAACTGGAGGTAGAGGTACTCGATGCCCAGGGCATCGATCTTCTCGCGGACCTGCTTGACCAGGTCGGCGCGCCCCTCGGCTTCCACGAATGCTTCGATGTCGGTCATGAGCCCTCCCCTCGATCTCCTGCCGGCGGGGGGCTGCACCGGGGCCGGACATCAGCCGGCCGCAGCATCCTCTCCCGCGCTAGGATCGACGGTACACAGGTTTTATCAGCGGTACAACAATCATGATCCAATTTTGGACCACTTTGGGCCGATTGGTCCTCGAAGCTCGCGGATCGCTCAGCCGCGCCGCGCCCTGCCCGGCACTCAGAAAATCCGGCGCAACGTCGAAGTACCCGCACCGATGCCGTTGAAGTAGAACGCCCAGTCGGTGCCGGTCTTGACGCCGACGACAAAGCCCAGATAGGCGCCGGAATAAGTGGCACGCTCCAGCTTGCCGCCCAAATTCGTGCCGGGGTTGAGGCCCAGCACATTGGCCGCGAGCAGATTGAGCGTCATGGTCCGCTTGTCGTTGTTGTTCGCGGTCACGTCATCGGCACTGGTGTTGGAGTTGGTGTGGAAAAACACCGGGTCGGTGCGCGGGCCGCAGACGTAGATGTTGCAACCGGTCAAGGGGCCGGTGAAGACTATCTCGGCCGCGTCGTCCAAACGGGTATAGACGCAACGATCCGGCTGCCAGGGCAGGTAGCGCACTTTGGTCTCGTACGTGCCCTCCTGGCGCAGCAGCTTGATGGTCGCATCATCTCCGGTGACCGGAATGTCCTCGAACCGGAACCGGGTGCCGACCGGAAACTCCAGCGTGCGGTACACCGGGCCACGGACGCAGTCGTCGATGGGTGCCGTCTCGCCAGCCCGCAACCGAAAATTCAACTGCACGCGATAGCGACGCAGAAAATCGACCACTGGCATCCCACGCAAAAACACCGCCATCCCGGCCTCCCACCTAATGCAAGGTCAACCGCCCGTGATCATACGGCCCGCAACGGGTCGGTCAATGCAACGCGCGGCAGGCATCCGTCCGGATGCGATCAACTCCACGGGAACGGGCTGTTCGAGGTGGGGTGCAGCTTGCCCTCGGCATAGCGGGAGAAGCGGAACGGCTCCAACAGCGCGCTCTGGCCGCCCAGCATCTCGTCGGCCACCAGCGCGCCGACGCCGATCATCTTGTAGCCGTGGTTGGAGTCGGCGATGAAATAGGCGTTGTCGCAGAACCGGTCGAACACCGGGAAGCTGTCCGGCGTGAAGCAGCCGATGCCGCCCGACGGCTCGTCCTTGTAGAACTTGATCTGGCCCTCGAACCGCTTTTGGCAGTGGGCCAGCGCCGAGCACCACATATGGGCGAAGTGGTCGTCGACCACGAATTCCGGCGACTCCGGTCCGTAGGGATCGACCGCCACCTCGTCGGCCGGTCGCGGCACCGGGAACGGCATCGCCCCGCCCTGGATGCCGCCGAAATTGAAGTCCGGCTTGTAATATATGCCCCAGAGCTGGTCGGTGATCAGCTCGCCGTCGACGTCGGAATAGAGCGGCGCGTCGGTATCGACATGGATCACCGGTGGCATGCCGCCCTCGTTGGTCTTCTGCAGGTCCGGGTCGACGCCGAGCGTGCCCTCCTGCAGGCTCCAATAGCGCCACATGTCGATGCCCGACGCGATCTCGCCGTTGGGGCCGCGCACATCCACGGTCTTCGGCAGGTCGAGCATGTCCCAAAACGTCTTCACCCACGGCCCGGCGGCGACCACTACTTGCTCGCAGGCGATCGCGCCCTTGTCGGTCTCCACCGCGGTGACGGCGCCCGACCCGTTGGCGCGCGCGAAGCCGGTTACGGTCACGCCGGTGGCGATGCGCACGCCCTCGGCCTCCGCCTTGCCGGCGAGGCCATAGATGGAGGCAGTGTTGTTGGCGTAGCCGCCGCGCTTCTCGTGCAGCACGCTGGTGATGCCCTGCGCCTGCCAGTCGCTGACGATCTCGCGCATATAGGCGGTGCAGGCAGCCGACCCCTCGATGAAGTCCGAGGCATAGCCGATGGCGCGCTGCTGCTCGAAGATCTCGCCGACCTGGGCGTGCATCACTTCGGGGCTGATCTGCATGTAGCCGACCGGGTGATAGCTATAGGCCTTCGGGTCGCTTTCCCAGACATCGACGGAATGCGCCATCAGCTCGCGCATCGCCGGCTGGTAGTAGTTGTTGCGGATGACGCCGCAGGCGATGCCGGAGGCGCCGGCGGCGATGCCCGACTTGTCGATCACCAGAATGTCGCTGCCATCGCCCTTGCCTTTGGCCTTCAACGCGCGCGCCAGGTGCATGGCGGTGCTGAGGCCGTGAATTCCGGCGCCGATGATGACGTAGGTGGCAGATGACGGCAGAGCCATTGGTCCCTCTCGGGTTGTCCCTTTCGGGCGCTATCCCTCGTGCAGGCGCGCCGGCCATCCGGCGGCCCGTATCGCTTGAGAAATGGTATAAGCAGTTGCGCAATTCAGCTAGCCAATTTTGTACCAGATGTTGCATTCGGTCCAAATTGGTCCATAATCCGGCTCAATGTTTGGGCACTCGTGCCCAGGCGCAGTGCATGCGACATCAGGACGGCGGGCCGTATAGACGGCCGGGCACATCGCAGGGGACACGTGCCATGAACAAGATGGTCAGGCCGCCGGCGGCCGAAGACGCGGTTGCGGGCGACCGCAAGGGAACAGCTTGGATCAAGCTGAAACTCAGGCAGTCGATTATCGACGGCGTCTACGGCTTCGGCGAGCGGCTGCCGGCGGAACGCCAGATGGCGCTGACCTACGGCAGCTCGCGGGGCACGGTGCGCAAGGCACTGGAGCACCTTGAGGAAGACGGGTTCATCGAGCGCCGGGTCGGCTCGGGCACCTTCGTGACCTTCTCCGGCCAGCCGGCCGACGCCGACATCGCGGAGATCACCAGCCCGACCGAACTGGTCCAGGTGCGCCAGACCGTCGAGCCGGCGATGATCGAGCTGGCTGTGCGCAACGCCACCATGCGCGACATCGGCCAGCTCACGGCGGCCGTCGAGCAGCTGGAACTCGCCATCGACCCGGAGTCGTTCACCCACTGGGACCAGCGCTTCCACCTGCTGATGGCCGAAGCCACCCACAATCCGCTGATGGTGCTGATCTACCGCCAAATCAACCACGTGCGCGGCCACACCCAGTGGCGCACCGCCAAGGACCGCGTGCTGACCGCCGCCCGCATGGCCGCCTACAACAAGCAGCATCGCGCGTTGCTGGAAGCAATCCGCAGCCGCGACTCGACCGCGGCGCAGCGGCTGATCTGCGACCACCTGGAAGTGGCCCACTCCGACCTGATCTCGCAGTAGGGTCGCGAACCGGCGCCGGCCGCTACCTTGGACTTGTCGTCGCGCGCCCGCGCCGCAGCCAACCTATCGGCCGGCCGTCGATGGCCGCCAGTCCCAGCGCGATCAGCGCCAGCCCACCGAACTCGGCCGCGCCCAGGCGCTCGCCCAGCACCAGCGCGCCGAGCAGGATCGCGCTGACCGGCACCAGCAGCGTCACCAGCGAGATGTTGGTGGCGCCGGCACTGGCCAGCAGCCGGAAGAACATCAGATAGGCCAGCGCGGTCGCCACCACGCTCAGGCCCAGCACGGCGCCCCACGCCTGCCAGGACGGCATCGCCAGCGTCCATGGCTGGTCCACCGCCAGCGCCAACGGCAGCAGGATCAGGGTCGAGCAGGTGACCTGGCCGGTCGCGGTCGCCATCGGCGCCACGCCCATGCGCTTGAAACGGCGCCCGTAGACGGCGGCGATGCCATAGCTCAGCGCGGCCCCCAGAATGGCGATCTGGCCGAACACGTCGCCGCCCAGCCCGGCGAGCGCATCCGGGCCGATCATCACCACCACGCCGGCCAGCCCGCAGCCAATCCCGGCGAGCCGGCCCGGCGACAGCTTCTCGTCGCTGGTCGCCACGTGCGCCACCAGCACGGTGAACAGCGGCGTGGTCGCATTGATGATGGACGCGAGTCCGGCGCCGATATGGGTCTGGCCCCACACGATCAGGGTGAACGGCACCGCGTTGTTGACGAAGCCCATGACGAACAGGGCACCCCATATCTGCGGCGCGCGCGGCAGCGCCACCCGAAACAGGCGCACCAGCACGTGCAGCGTCAGCGCGGCGAGGGCGACCCGCAGCAGCACCACGGTCAGCGGCGGAAACTCCTTCACCGCCACGGCAACGAAGAAGAACGACCCGCCCCACACCGCCGCGAGCAGGATCAGCAGCGCCCATTCGCCGAGACCCATCTGCGGGCGGGCAGCCTGTGGCATCGCGGGCGGTTGGGACGGCATCGGCACTCGGCGGGTGGGCGGGAACGACGAAGCCGCCCAAGTGCCACAGATCGCGGACGATCGCATTCCGATTCTTGCTTGGTGATTTTGAGAATAATTTTCGTTTGCATCCGGTGCGCGGGTCGGATACCAGTTGCTCTATGAGAGTGATAATCATTCTCATACCAACAGTTTCTGACGGTGATGAGCGGAGCATTCCGGCCACGCGAGGCACGACAGAAATGCGCCGCCAACACCGCGCGACGAAAGGACAGCAACAGTGACCCGGACCGAAAATCAACCCAGCCGCAGGTGCCTTCATGGCCGACTGGGCGCCAATACCGCCCTGGCGGGCCTGACCCTGGCCGCGGTTCTGGCCACCGGTTCCGCCTTCGCGGACGGTGAGGTGAATGTCTACAGCGCGCGCCACTACGACACCGACATGGCGCTCTACGAGAACTTCACCGCGCAAACCGGCATCGAGGTCAATCTGCTGGAGGCGGGCGCCGACGAGCTGATCGAGCGCATCCAGCTCGAGGGCGACAACAGCCCGGCCGACGTGTTCATCACCGTCGATGCCGGCCGGCTATGGCGCGCAGCTGAAGCAGGCATCCTGGCGCCGGTACAGTCCGACGTGCTGAACGCCGCGATCCCGGAGAATTTGCGCCATCCGGAAGGGCTGTGGTTCGGCCTGTCGCAGCGCGCGCGGATCATCTTCTACAACCACGACACCGTCGATCCGTCGGGGATCACCAGCTACGAAGACCTGGCCGACCCGGACCTCGGCTACACCATCTGCATCCGCAGCTCCGGCAACATCTATAACCAGTCCCTGCTCGCCTCGATGATCGCTGTCCACGGCGAGGAAGCGGCGGAGGAATGGGCCACCGGCGTGGTCGCCAACATGGGCCGCGAGCCGGAAGGCAACGACCGCGCCCAGCTCGCCGGCGCCGCCAATGGCGAGTGCGACATCGCGGTCTCCAACCACTACTACTTCGTGCGTTACATGCTGGACGAGGATCCGGAGATCCAGGCCATCGTCGCGGCCTTGAGCCCGATCTTCCCGAACCAGGACGGGCGCGGCACCCACGTCAACATCTCCGGCGCCGGGGTGGTTGCCACGTCACCGAATCACGACAATGCGGTCCAGTTCCTGGAGTACCTGGCGAGCCCGGAGGCGCAGGCCTATTTCGCCTCGGGCAACTACGAGCTGCCGGTGGTCGAGGGTGCAGAGACCAACGAAACCGTGCTTGAGCTGATGGCAGCGGGCGGTGTGGACGAGACCTTCAACACCGATGCGCTGTCGCTGACCGCGCTTGGCGAGAACAACGCCGCCGCCGTCATGATCTTCGACCGCGTCGGCTGGAAGTAACCCGAGACCGGACAACTTGCGCAACCCGCCAAGGCATGATGCCAAGGCGGGCCCCTGTCGGCGGCCCGGTTTCGGTGTGCATTCGCCCTCCCGCAGTGAATGCCGTTCCGGGTCGTCGACGCCTTTTCTATCAGGAGATCGTCATGCCCGCACTTGTTGCGGGCATCCACGTCTGTCATCGACTGCCGCAACAAAGACGTGGATCCTCGGGACAAGCCCGAGGATGACGTGATTGGGAACAGGATAAAAACGCGTCGTTGGCGACGCCGGCTTCAACCGCCCTTGGCCTTCGCCTTGGCCCAGGCGTCGCGCAGGCCGACGACGCGGTTGAACACCGGCCGGCCGGCCGCAGCACCATCGGGGTCGGGCGCGAAATAGCCCAGCCGCTCGAACTGCACTGGCTCGGACAGTGGTACATTGGCCTGGGGCGCATCGGCCAGCGCCGGCTCGACGAAGCACTCTGAAAGTACCTCCAGCGATTCCGGGTTGATGTCGTCGACGAAGTCGCCGTCGGCGCCCGGGTCCGGCCGGGTGAACAGCCGGTCGTAGAGCCGCACCTCGGCGGTAGCGGCATGGGCCGCCGACACCCAGTGCATGGTCGCCTTCACCTTGCGACCGTCCGGCGCGTTGCCGCCGCGCGTTTCCGGGTCGTAGGTGCAGCGCAGCTCGACGACGTTGCCGTCGCCGTCCTTCACCACATCCTGGCAGGTGACGAAGTAGGCGTAGCGCAACCGCACCTCGCGCCCCGGGGCCAGCCGGAAGAACTTCTTCGGCGGGTCCTCCATGAAGTCGTCGCGCTCGATATAGAGCTCGCGCCCGAAGGGCACCTGGCGGGTGCCCGCCGTCTCGTCCTCCGGGTTGTTGATGGCCTCCAGGGTCTCGCTCTCGCCCTCGGGGTAATTCTCGATCACCACCTTCAGCGGCCGCAACACGGCCATGCGGCGCGGCGCCTGCTTGTTCAGAAGCTCGCGGATGCAACTGTCGAGCATCGCCATCTCGATGGTGGTCGCACTCTTGGTCACGCCGAGCCGGGCCACGAAATCGCGGATCGCGGCCGCCGGCACGCCGCGCCGGCGCAGGCCCGAGATCGTCGGCATGCGCGGGTCGTCCCAGCCGGCGACATGCCCCTCCTGCACCAGCCGGATCAGCCGGCGCTTCGACAGCACGGTGTCGGTCAGGTTGAGGCGCGCGAACTCGTACTGCCGTGGCCTGGAGTTGGTCGGCAGGTTGTCGATCAGCCAGTCATAGAGCGGGCGGTGATCCTCGAACTCCAGGGTGCACAACGAGTGGGTCACGCCCTCGATGGCATCGACCTGGCCATGCGCGAAGTCGTAGGTCGGATAGATGTGCCACGCGTCGCCCGTGCGCGGGTGCGCGGCATGCAGGATGCGATAGATCACTGGGTCGCGCAGGTTGATGTTGCCCGACGCCATGTCGATCTTGCAGCGCAGAACGCGCGACCCCTCGGCGAATTCGCCGGCGCGCATGCGGCGCAGCAGGTCCATGTTCTCGTCGACCGGCCGGTCGCGATGGGGGCTGTTGCGACCGGGCTCGGTCAGCGTGCCACGGTACTCGCGTATTTCGTCGGCCGACAGGTCGTCGACATAGGCCAGGCCGTTGGCGACCAGGTGCTCGGCCCATTCGTAAAGCTGCTCGAAGTTGTCGGATGCATAGGTGGGTGCCGCACCCCACTCGAAGCCCAGCCAGCGCACGTCTTCCTGGATGGCATCGATGTAGCGCTGCTCTTCCTTCACCGGGTTGGTGTCGTCGAAGCGCAGGTTGCAGCGGCCGCCGAACTCCCGCGCCACCCCGAAGTTCAGGCAGATCGACTTGGCATGGCCGATGTGCAGGAAGCCGTTCGGCTCCGGCGGAAAGCGCGTGACCACGCTTTCGGTGCGGCCCGCTGCCACGTCGCCGCGCACGATATCGCGAATGAAATCCGTCGCCGGAGTTGCCCCGGCCGTATCTGCGCTCATGCGCCCCTGCCCTGCTCTGCCGCCATCAGCTCCCACATAGTCCTGAGCTCCGCCTGCGGGCAAGCGCGTTCGGCGTCGGCACGGATTTCGTCGACGAAGCCGCGCGAGGCGATGACGATGACATCCGGCTTCAGGCCGGCGGCCCGGTCAGGCGTCGTGATGGGCAGGCCATGCACCTCTTTCACGTGCGCACCAAGGCTGCGGTCGACCACGCCGGCGAGAGCCCGGGGATCGAGCCCGCCGCCCCGCACCAACGTGTCGAACAGCCGGCCGGCGCCCCAGACCACGATACGGCGCGTGCGCGCCTCGTCGTTCAACGTCTTGGCCGCCTTGGCCAGGAAGACCAGATTGGCGGCGCGCTGCACCGCATAGCGCTGTACCAGGCCGCGCGATCTTCGGGCTGCGTCGCCGGACTGCTCTGGCAACCCTTGCCATGCGCCTCGTCGCACCAGCACGGCCAAATTCTCGTCCTCGACCAGGCCTTCGGCATCGGCAGGGCACATGCCCGCCGCTGCGACCATTGCCGCAAAGCTCGCCGCGTCGAAGTGAATCTGGTGCTTGTCGATGAACCACTCCTCCAGCGCCTCGCCGCTGCCGGCCATGCCCACGTTCGGCACTTCCAGATAGGCGATGCCGTCCGGCGCGAGCGCCGCCCCGATCTTGCGCAGCGCAGTTATCGGGTCGTCCACATGCTCAAGGGTGTGGCTGCAATGGATCAGGTCGTAGCCGGCAACGCCCGCATCCACCGCCTCGAACGGCTCGACGATCAATTCGATCTCCGGCCGGCGCCAATAGGCGTCCAGCACCCGGGCATCCGGCTCGACCGCCACGATGCGCGCCTGCGGCCAGCGGTCGGCCGCCGCCAGCACGAACTCGCCACGGTTGGCGCCGACATCCAGGATCGCGCCGAAACCGCGGCCTTCGCTCGCGGCGACGATGCGCTGCATCGCGGCTTCGGAGCGGAAGCCCTTGCCATAGCGGATATTGCCCCAGTCGGCCTGGCCCGACACCCGCACCTGCCCGTCCGGCGCCGGCACGCCGCGCGGCCAGCTCTGGATCAGGCCGCAGCGCTCGCACACGCACACGCTCAGCCCGCGCGCTGTGCTCGGAACACGATAGGCGACGGTCAGCCTGGCCGACCCGCAAGACGCGCACCACGAACTCATCAGGCGTGCATCCGCCCCGCGTAATTGACCCGGTACTCAGGTGAATCCGCGTAGCCAAGCGATGCCATCGCGTCACCGGCGATGGCATCGAACTGAGCGCGTTGCCGGTCGGTCAGCAGGGTGTCGCGCGGAACCGCGACATTGTGCGGACGCGCCAATTGCGCCGCCACCTCCGCCGTGCCATCCAGGCCGACGAAATCCATCAGCCGCGATACCTCGGTCGGGTCCTCGTGCAGGTCTTCCAGGCGGAAGCGGGCCCATTGCGGCGATGTCAGGCCGGAAAGATGTCCGTCGATCACGAGATTGACTTCGGCCCAATGGAAGGCAATGCGCTGAAACTGGTCATATCCGTTGAAGGCGTCCCGCAGCTTGTGACCAGCCTGCGGCTGCGGCCACCAATACCGCTTCTCTGGCGGCGGCTTGCCGCCCTCGCCCGCCAGGTAGCGGGCCAGTATGGCGGTGCTGCGGTCATCATAGCATTCCGCGCCAAGCTTGTTGAAGTATGAGCTTGTAACCTTGCGTCCGTCGCGCACCAGGTGGACGAACCGCGCGTGCGGGAACATGGCGGCCAGCGGCGGGATCAGCCAGCTCAACTTGTTGGAGCAGTCCGCCCACAACGGCCGGTCGCACAACTGGATGGCCCGGCCGTGCAGCGGCGCCAGCGCCTGGACCGCCGCCGGCGTGTCGATCCGCCCGCTGTAGTACTCCACCGCCAGCGGCTGCACATGGGTGCAGAGGTATTCGTGGTGGATCTCGATATCGTCACGTCCGTCCAACGCCCGGGCGATCGCCGCCGTGCCGCAGCGACCGCTGCCGACGAAAAAGACAGGTGTGACCGTGGATGTCATTCGCCGTCTCATGCGTCGGCGGCGGGACGCCGGGCGTAGAGCACGATCTCGCGGCCCAGGCCCGCATCCGCGAACGCCTGGTTGAGATTGGCAAGCGTGCCGGCCGGCGCATGTTCGCGCACCGCCATCTCCAGGCGCTTGCGCTTGCCGTGGCAGGCGCGGCCCAGGGCATCGTCGCCGACATAGTTGTCGCCCATCAGCACGAACAGCTCCATGGGGAAGGTCGCGGTCCGCGCCACGACCTCAAGACCGGCACGGCGGGCCAGGCGCTCAAGGCTCTGCGGCGTGAAGTAGTTCAGGTGATGCGGCGGCGCCACCCACCACGGCACACCGCCGGTCGCGCCCAGGGCAGCCGTCTGCAAGGCATTGAAGTCGTTGGGCACCACGATGCAGGCAACCCCGCCCGGTGCCAGCACGCCGACCGCCCGGCGCAGCATCGCCCCGGGGTCCGGCACGTGCTCCAGCACCAGCGCCATGTGCACGGCGTCGAACCGGTCCAGGTCGGCGGCACTGGCATCGTCGAACAGGCCGCCCGTCACGACCAGGCCGCGCGCCCGGCAGTGCGCCACCGCCTGTTCGCCCGGCTCGATGCCATGCACGGTCCAGCCGCGCGCAACGCCAGTGTCGAGGAACAGGCCCGGCCCGCTGCCGACGTCGAGCACGCGCCTGCGGTCCGCAGGCAAATGGCCCTCGAACACCTGGTAGCGCTCGGCATAGACCGCCTGCCACCAGTCGCGATCCTCGGCGTAGCGTTCCAGATAAAGCGGCTTGTCGCGGTCGTAGAAGTCGTGGCGATAGAGCTGGCTCAGCGCCGCCTCGTCGGGCATCGGCACCACATGGGCGTATCCGCACCCGTGGCAGTCGACGACATGGAAGTCGTCCTTGGCGGCAATGACGGGCCCGTCATGCGCGTCGGAGCCATGCATATCGCGTCCGGGATTCGGCTGTGCCGACATGGTGCGCCTCAGGCAGCGACGGTCAGCCGCCGCGACCGCAGGCCCGCCAGCACATCGGCGATACGCTCGGCGCCCCGGCCGTCGATCAGGCCACGGGCCGCCGCGGCCATCCGACGATGCGCGGTACGGTCGCCGACGAAGGCCCGCACCATGTCGCCGTAGCGTGCGCCGTCGACATCGATGGCGTCCGGACCGTCGGCGAGAATGCCGGCAACCGCCGCCGCGCCCGCCTGCTCCAGCGCCATGGCCGAACGGCGGTGATCCGCGGTCGCACATACATAGAGTGCCGGCACGCCAACGGCGGCAAGTTCATAGGCTGTCATGCCGAACGCGGCGACGGCACAGTCCATGTCCGCCATCAGGCCCGGCATGTCCTCCACGCCGGTGCGAATTTCGACCGGCCAGCAACTGGCCGCCGCCGCATCCATGACGGCGGCATGATCGGCGAACGCATGGCCCAGCACGGCCACGATCTCCAGCGGCTGCTTGCTGCGCGAAAGCGCGCGGAGTGCGGCCGCCGTAGCCCCGGTCGGGTCGCCGCCGCCCATGCTGACCAGCACCCGGACCGGCGTGGCGGGCGTCGCACCGTCCGATGCCTGGGCCACCCTGGCGGCACGAGCCTCGGCCGCCTCGGCAAAGCCACGGCGCATGGGGATGTAGTCCCAGCCCGAGCGCACATCGCCGCCGAACGCCGGCCAATCCAGCGCCAGTTCGCGCGGCAGCGGCGGATAGAACGCGATGTCGGCGGCGCGGCTGCGCGGCCCGGCATCGTCCAGCACCGCGACGGTCACCCCACGGGCACCGATGCGGCGCAGCGTGTCCGGACCCAGATCACTGCGGACATCGACCAGCAGCACGTCGGGGCGCAGGTCGCCTGCCAGCCCGTCAAGCCAAGCATTCTCGTCACCTTGCGCGTTGCCTGGCGTTTCGACCCTGAAGCCATGTGCCGCGATCATCTCGGCAGCGGGCGTTCCGGTGACCACGGCGAAACTGACCGCGGCGCCATGGGCGGACCGCAGCGCATCGGCAATCGCGACGCACCGCACCACATGGCCCATGCCGACGGCGTTGTCGCCGTCACAGCGGATCAGCACTTTCATTGCCTGTGTCTCCGTGGCCTTGCGTGCCACGTGCCCGTTGATGCGCATCAACTGAGGCTCGCGACGCAAGAGCGAAACGATATCCGCGACGCGCGCGGTGCCGGGGGCGGCCCCGAGTCGGTCGTAGACAGCGTCCAGAAAGACGAGATCGGCCGGCGTGTCCACCGACAGCCGTGCGCCCGGCACGTCGCGGTCGGCAGGCGCCGCCAGCGCGACCACCGGCACGAAGTGGGGCTGGCGCTTGAAATAGCTGGTCACATGCTCGCGCGCGACGGGGTCGTCGCCCCGCTCGGCCCGCAACCGGCGCAGAGCCCAGGCGCGGCAGGGGTCGATGCCCTCGTCGATCAGCGCGCCATCCGGCGTCACCGTCACATAACCGGCATCGCTGGCGGCCAGGCCGGCGACCAGGTAGTCGACAAGCCAGGGGTCGACCAGCGGGCAATCGCCGGTCACGCGGACCACGATGTCGGCATTGGCGACATCCGCCGCCATCACGTAGCGCGCCAGCACGTCGTCGGCCGGCCCGCGCACAACCGTGCACCCCAGACTGCGCGCGTAATCTTCCAGCGTGTCGTCCTGGGCCTGGTCGCTGGTGGCGAGCACGATCTCGTCCACGGTCTCGGCGGCGCTCAGCCGCGTCCAGACGTGCCAGAACAGCGGCTTGCCGACCAGCGGCATCAGCGACTTGCCGGGCAGGCGCGACGAGCCCATGCGGGCCTGGACAACGGCAACAACGCGTTCGGTCATAGGATCAGCCTGCTTGTCTGAAACCGGGGCGCAGCGCCTTCAAGGGCCGCAATCCGTCACTGGGATCGGCGCGCCAATCGCGGTCCGACCGTTCCGCGGCCTGCGGGGCCTTCACCCCGTCGCCGTCGGCCACCGAAAGGTCGGCGCAGGCGGCGATGACCGGTGCAATCTCGTCCGGCAGCCAGCAATGGCCGGCGGCGTATTCCGGGCCGTCGCCCTCAAGGTCCAGGTGGAACTCCACCATGGAGGCCCGCCAGCGATGGACCGCGCGCAGCACGACGCCGGGGTCGCGGCTGTGGTCGGACCAGCCGACCCGCACGTCGAAGGCATCGCGCAGGGTCGCGATCGCCGACAGGTTGGCATCGGTCCTCGGCGTGGGGTAGCCGGACACGCAATGCAGCACCGTGACGGCGCTGGCATTGGCGGTGCGCAAAACGTCCACGGCGTGGGCAATTTCTGCCATCGTCGCCATGCCGGTGGAGAGCACCACCGGCCGCCCGGTAGCCGCACACGCCCGCAAGAGGTCGTCCCACAGCAGCTCGTAGGACGCGACCTTGAGGAAATCCACGTGGGGCGCCAGCACGTCGACCGCCGGCAAATCGAAAGGGGTGCAGGCAAAACCGATATCGTGCGCGCGCGCGCACGCGGCCAGTTCGGGCACCATGTCGCGCGGCAGTTCCCAGGCGCGGCGGGCGCGATGTTCCGGGCTGGCGGCGACGATCTCGGGCGCGAACAACTGGTCGACGGTGAACAGCTGGAACTTGACCGCGGCACACCCCACCGCGGCTGCGCGCGCAATGAAGGCGCGGCACCGTTCGATGTCGGTGTGGTGGTTGCTGGAAACCTCGGCGACGAAATCGGTCATCTGAGCCTTGGGGGACTTTAAGTCCAGGGTGACTGCGGGCGCCTGTGTCGGGGCAGCGGACCACAGCCAAGCTGCGCCGTCACCTGATTTGTCTTCCCACAACGCGGGCGCCGGTGCTCAAGAGCCCGTACATCCAGCCACCGCCATGGTTGATAATTGATGAACGCGCTGGGCGGCCGCTCCATTGTGGCACGCGCTATGCATAGTGATCTCACAACAGAAGGGCCGACACCCACCGACGGCCAAATACTTACACTTTGTTTTAACCCTAACAATAAACTGACGGCAATTTATGCCGCCAGGTCGGCATTTTTTGCCGATAGATCGGCACATAATGCCCTGCTGGCATGGTAAATACAATATTTATTAAGCAATCAATCCCGCAGCATGCCTGGATTCTGCCATTTTCCCGACATCTTGGCACACCGATTGCTGATGTGTGGCAGCGGTGCTTTGCCAGGTGGGGCCTTGTACTTTGGAACAGGATGTTCCAGCGCCGCAAATCCCCGCCTGTCTGCCCGCGTTCATGTAGAACCCGGTTGTCACGCCCACAGAATGTGGGCGTCCGGATCCTAGAAAGGGAGACCTAGACATGACTCAAGTCAATCTTTCGGCGCCGGTGCGCGCAAACCTGCTGACCCTCAGCCGGACCACCGACCTCATCAATGCGACGCAGAACCGTTTGGCCACCGGCCTGAAGGTGTCGTCGGCACTGGACGACGCTTCGGCGTTCTTCCAGTCCTCAGCTCTCAACAATCGCGCCAGCGACCTCGACTCCCTCAAGTCTGATATCGAGCAGGGTGTATCCACTATTACGGCTGCTATTGATGGTATTGAGTCAATTACAGACTTGGTCGAGCAGGCCAAAGGCCTGGCCACCAAGGCCAAATCCTCGGGCAGTACCTCCGAGCGTTCAAGCCTTGCCGCGCAGTTTGACGACCTCCTGACCCAGATCAACGATCTGGCTGGTGACGCAAGCTACAACGGCACCAACTTGATCAGCACCAGCTCGGCTCAGCTGGAGATCAACTTCAATGAGGACGGCAGCTCCAAGCTGACAATTGCCTCGCTGAAGTCGACCACCAGCGTCGGTGGTCTTTCGATTGCGGCGGCCGCGGGTAACTTCGCGTCCGATGGCAACATCAACACCGCGTTGACCGAGATCAATTCGGCCCTGACCGAGCTGCGGACCAACGCCGCGACCCTCGGCTCCAACAACACCGTGTTGCAGGCACGGCTCGACTTCACCGAGAGCCTGGTCAACACACTGGAGTCTGGCGCCAGCAAGCTGACGTTGGCCGACCTGAACACCGAAAGCGCCAACCTTCTGGCGCTGCAGACCCGGCAGCAGCTCTCGACCAACGCCTTGGCGCTGGCCGCGCAGAGCGAGCGGTCGGTGCTGGGACTGTTCGGCTAAGTCGCATACGTCCGGCGTGGGTGGTCGCAGGACGCGACCGCCCAACGCCCCAAGCGACATTACGAACGCGAGTGGCGGGGATTTCCCCCGCCACTTTTTTTTGTCCTAGCAGGCTGCCAAAGCGCTGCCGAAGCGCTTTTCACCCCGTCGGCAGGTCTTGCCGTAACCCGGCAGCTCTTGCCGCGTTAGGCGTTAACATTGCCGACCCGAACATGGCAAAAAAATTCTTTCCGTCCCGGCCGGGCATCGGGATGACCCATTCAACTTATTGCAAATACAATATAATTTTGAACCAGCCCGCACCCCTGGGCATGGCTGGCACGTCTTGGCACGTGGCTTGCCATTAACCCTACCGTATCGATCTCGACATAAGTCGCGACATTATCGTCCGGTTGGCGACCAACCGGAGCAGAAAGCTGGTTTGGTGCGCGTCTCGGCTGGTTGCCGGTCCCGCAGCAACAGCCGGAGGATAGAATGGACAAAATCGCACTCTCGCAGACGGTCCGATCCAACCTGCTGACCTTGCAGGGGACCAACGCCCTGATCGACAAGACCCAGCAGCGTCTGGCCACCGGCCTGAAAGTGAACTCGGCTCTGGACGACGCCAGTGCTTTCTTCCAGGCCCGCGCGCTGACCGAGCGGGCGTCCGACCTGACCCGCCTGAAAGAAAACATCGACCAGTCGATCAGCACCATCCAGGCTGCGATCGACGGCCTGGAGTCGATCACCTCGCTGATCGAGCAGGCCAAGGGCCTGGCCACCAAGGCGAAGTCCTCGGGCAGCGCCTCGGAGCGCTCCGGCCTGGCGGCGCAGTTCGACGACCTGCTGACCCAGATCGACACGCTGGCCGGCGACACGTCCTACAACGGTGTCAACCTGATCGACGCGGGCACTGACCAGTTGGAGATCGACTTCAACGAGGACGGCTCGTCGAAACTGACCATCTCTCATGTCAAGTCGACCACCAGCGTCGGCGGCCTGTCCGTGGCGACCGCCATCGGCAACTGGTCCTCGGACGGCGCGATCAATGCAGCGCTCGGCCAGTTGAACAGCGCGCTGACGGAATTGCGCACCAACTCCGCAGCCTTGGGCTCCAACAACACCGTGCTGCAAGCTCGCCTAAGCTTTACCAGCTCGCTAGTCTCTACCCTGGAAGGCGGTGCCGGCAAGCTGACCCTGGCCGACATGAACGGCGAGAGCGCCAACCTTCTGGCCCTGCAGACCCGCCAGCAGCTCGCGATCAACTCCCTGTCGCTGGCGGCCCAGAACGAGCGTTCGGTCCTCAGCCTGTTCGGCGGCTAAGCGCCGACCTGAGCGGTTGACCGAAGTCTGTTGCAGAAAGCGCACGAGGAGTTCCAGCAATGGCACTGAAACTTTCGCTGAAGCCCGGCGAAAAGATCATCATCAACGGGGCGGTCGTCGTGAACAGTGGCGACCGGTCCCAACTGGTGCTGCAAAATCGGGCCAACATCCTGCGCGAGAAGGATATCGTCACCGAATCGCAAGCCGATACGCCGGGTCGCTGCATCTACTTTGTCGTTCAGTTGCTCCACCTGTTTCCGGAGCACGAGCACCGGCATCAAGAGAACATTAATAGACTCTTGCAAGAGTTCGGTGTGGCTGTGCCAAGTGCCCTGCCCCTGCTGATGGAGATCGGTCAGAAGGTAATCGAGGGCAACAGCTACGCGGCGCTGAAGAAGTGCCGCGAATTGATCAAGTACGAGAGCGAGGTTCTGACCAATGCCCAGCCTCAGTCATAACGCCTACCAGTCCAGCCAGAAGCTGGCGCGCACGCCCCGCGAGACCGAGGGTCGTGCCCTGATGGAGGCGGCACGGCGGCTGGAAGACGTGAAGTCCACCGACGCCGATCGCGAGGTCTACCGCGCCGCATTGCGATTGAACTGGCGGTTGTGGACGATTTTCCAGGCGGACATCAGCGAGGAGTCCAACCCGCTGCCGCTGGAGATCAAGCGCAACATGCTGCAGCTCTCCCGCTTCGTCGACCGCCAGACCATCGCGGCCATGCCGCGGGTGAAGCCCGACGAGTTGCAGGTGCTGATCGACATCAACCGCACCATCGCGACCGGACTGCTCGAAAACCCGAACCAGGCTGCCGTCAGCTCGGCACCGGGGGCAACGCCGGCGACCTCCGCGCCGGCTTCGGCTCCGGGCACCGACACCACCGCGGCTGCGGGCCTCAACACCCAGCTGATGGCCTGAACCGCGCCCACCCGGCCGGCGACGGCCCTGCGTTCGCGACACCCCGTGCCGGCATCGGCGCGGGGTGTTGTCGTTCCAGGCGCACGATCACGGCTGGCGGCATGCACCGCCGCCGCGCCTGGCTGCCAACGGTGCACCTGTTGCCCGATGGCCAATATGACCCGGCAAGTGTTGCCGCCCCCGGCAAATTGGCACGCCCCAGCAGTGGCATGCCGTCTACGCCGCACCAAACAATCGTTGTTTTTCAATATGTTATATGAGCGGCCGCCGTGGCCCGGCTCTTGCTGATCAGTCAGCGTAACGTTCGCAGGAGCCAACACAACATGCACGTTGCTCACGCTGCAGATGCCATAGCCCCCCCGGTGCCGTCCAGCAACGGCACCGCCATCTCTTCGCGCGCCGGCGGATTCGACGACGTACTGCGCGACCTGGCCCCGGCCCGCCCGGAGGTCGAGCGCGACCGCCCGGCCGATACCGACAGGGCGGAGCGTCACTCCAGCCGGGACACCCGGTCGGATCGCGACAACGGCGGGCACGATAGCGCCAACGATCGCGCTGCCTCGAGCGAGGCGGCCGAGGACACCGCCGCCGCCGACGGCCAGCCGGCCGACAGCCGGAACAATGGGTCCCGCAATGGCGGCGAGGAGGCCACGGCCGGTGAAGACGCGGCCGATCCCGCGACGCGCGCCAGCGGCGAGGCCGCCAATACCGAGGCCACCAATAACGAGGCCGCTGAGGTTGATGACGCCGGCACCGAGACCACATTCGACGTGCTGGCGATGGCCATGCTGGCTGCCAATCCGGATGGCAAGGCTGCCACCACCCCAAACCAGACGAATGTGCCTGGCGATGCGCGGCCCGTGGTGCCGGGCTCGGTTGCGACGCCTACCGGACCGGTAACGCCCTTTGGCACCGACCCGTCCGTGACGCCTGTCACGAACGGACCAGGCATCGCCGGAAAGAACACCGTGGAACCCGCAACCGGTGTCGGCACCACCGCCAGCGCCGCGTCGCCGACCGGGGTCGCCGCGCCAGCAGCGGCAACCGCGAATGCCGCCGCCCACGCCGGCAAGCCCGGTGCGTCGGCGGCCGCTCAACAAGCCGCGGCACCGGACGAGGCAATCGCCACCACCGCACAGCCGACAGCCAAGCCTGCGGTCAATGCGACAGCCGTTTCCGCCAGCGCGACCGCGACGGCCGGCACCGGCGATGCCGCCGTCGCAGCGGCGAATGCCGCCCAGGCCAACGCCAACCAGTCGGCCGCCGCCGATGGCCGCAACGGCCCCGCCACGGCCAAGCGCCGCGCGGCCGCCGCTGCCCTGGACAGCAAGACCGCGCAAGCCGGCGACGCGCCGTTCGAGCGTCTGCACTTCGCGCGGCAGGCATTGGCGCAGGCGGCGGAGCGCGGGCTGCACCAGGCAGCGCCGGTTGCCGCCGATGCGCGCCCTGCCACGCCGGCCGATCCGACGACGCAGTTCACCGCCACCAATTCGGTCACCAACGGGGGCGATGCCACCGCGGCCAAGACCCAGGCCGCCACCGCATCCCGCGCCGCGCCGCAGCCCCATGCCCAGACAGTGGCTCAGCGCATCGGCGTCACCATCGCCCGGGTTGCGGAGACCGGCGCCGACCGCATGACGCTGCGCCTGAACCCCAGCTCCATGGGCCGCATCGACGTTCAGTTGGACATGGCGTCGGACGGCAAGCTGACCGCGGTGCTGTCTGTCGAGAAGCCGGAAACGCTGGACCAATTGCAGCGCTCGGCCCGCGACCTGGAGCAGGCACTGCGGGATGCCGGCGTCAGCACAGATTCGGGCAGCCTGAATTTCGGCTTGAAAGACCAGGAAGCGGCCACCCACGACCAGCTGAACAACGCCGGCAATGACGGCCCGGGTCGCCAGGGGCCGGATGACGACGAGATCGAGACCGAGCTTGAGATTGCCGGTGACGAGGCATGGCTGCGCGGCGGCCGGACCGCGGACGGCCGAACCGTGGTGGACGTCTATGTCTGATCGGCCGACGCAACTGACCTACCGCGTAGTGACCGAACAGGACCAGGCGTCCGCACGCGCCGACAACAAGGTGAACCACCCATGGACGTAGCAGCGGCATCGGGCGCCAGCGCCGCCGGCGGCAGCCAGAGCAATGCGCTCGGCAAGCTGACATCCGACTTCGACAGCTTCCTGACCCTGCTGACCCAGCAGTTGCAGAACCAGGATCCGCTGTCGCCGATGGAGGCGACCGAATTCACCACCCAGCTCGTGCAGTTCGCGAGTGTGGAACAGGCGATCCAGACCAACACGACACTGGACCAGCTCCTGGCCGCCGAGAGCAGCAACCAGGTGCTGTCGGCCCTGAACTTCATCGGCCGCGAGATCGAGGCGATCGGCAACAGCTCGCCGCTGATCGACGGCTATGCCCAGTTCAGCTATTCGCTGCCGCAGGACGCCACCAGTACGTCATTCAACATCCGCGACGCCAACGGCGCGATCGTCTTCACCGGCACCGGCCCGACAACGGCGGGCAGCCACCAGATCGTCTGGGACGGCGTCGGCACCAATGGCCAGACCTATCCGGAGGGCACCTACTCGTTCGAGGTGGCGGCAGCCGACGACGTGGGCAACCCGATCCAGGCGTCGACCGGCATGGTCGGTACCGTGTCCGGGGTCGAAACCCGCGACGGCCAGCCGGTGGTCATGGTTGGCGACGTGCCCGTGCCCCTGACCAACATCACGGCGGTGCGCCAACCCACCATCGACAACGACGGTCAACCGGCCGCCTGATCACACTGATGCCGCCTGGCGCGGCGGTTTCGAACCCCACGGTTCGGTATTCCAAGGAGATGCAACATGTCCCTGTTCGGCGCTCTGACCTCCGGCGTTTCGTCGCTTAACGCGCAAAGCCAAGCCCTTGGCATCATTGCCGACAACATTTCGAACGTCGGCACCATCGGCTACAAGGCCGTTCAGTCGAAATTTTCCTCGCTGGTGACGCAGAATTCCTCGCAATCCTCGCATTCCCCTGGCGGCGTGCTGTCATTGCCACTCTATAATATTAACAGTCAAGGGCTCTTGCAGTCATCCGCGTCGTCCACCGACATTGCCATCGACGGAGCAGGCTTCTTCGTGGTCAACGAGTCGCCGAGTCCCGCGCTGGGCAACGAGTATCTGTTCACCCGCGCCGGCTCGTTCAACATCGATAAGGACGGCTACTTCGTGAACACCGGTGGCTTCTATCTGCAGGGGTGGCCGCTGGACGCAAACGAACAACTGCCCACCAATACCAGCTCGATCAGTGCCCTGGAGACCGTCAATGTCGCCAATCTATCGACGCTGGCCGAGCGCACCACCTCAATGTCGGTGGCTGCCAATCTGCCGGCCGTTTCCACCGCCGGAGATACCTACAACACCAATGTGCTGATCTACGACAGCCTTGGTGTGGCCCACGACGCCGAATTCACTTGGCACTACAACGGCGTCGTCGCCGGCAATGACCAGTGGGAAGTGCGCCTGAGCGGCCTGACCCGTGGCGCGGACGGCGCCTCGTCCGGCACGTATGACCCGGACACGGGCTCGGGCGGTGCCGCCGCCGCACTGTCGGCCACCAACTACATGACCCTCGCCACCATCGATTTCGCCAACGATGGCACGCTGACCGGCGGCACCGGTGCCGTCAACATCACGCTGGACTTCTCGCCGGCAGCACCCGAGCAGTTCAACTTCACCGGCTCCGGCGGCGAACTGGGTGCCGCCACCACCAACGAAATCACGCTGAACCTCGGCACTTATGGCGAGGCGACCGGCATGACGTTCCTCGACGGCCCGTACACGCCCAAGGCGCTCGATCAGAACGGCCTGCCGTTCGGTTCCTTTGCCGGTGTGCAGATCGATGGCGACGGCATCGTCACCGCCTTCTTCGACAATGGCAGCCTGAAGAAGATCTACCAGTTGCCGATCGCTATCTTCAACAGCCCGAACGGGTTGGAGGCGCGTTCCGGCAATGCCTTCGCGGAGTCCGCCTTTTCCGGCGAGCACCTGCTGTTGCAGGCCAACACAGCCGGTGCAGGCAAGGTGGCATCGGCCTCCCTGGAGGCTTCCAACGCGGACCTGGCCACCGAGTTCACCAATATGATCGTCACACAACGTGCCTATTCCGCATCGGCCCGCATCGTTACCACGGGCGACCAAATGCTGGAGGAACTGATCAGGCTGAAACGATAGTCATCGGCAAAAAGAATAACCTTTCATAAACTATAACCGAAGGCATCGGTTCGCATTTGGACTTCGCGTCCACTGTTTGGCTGACGCCGGGCCCGGCAATGGGGACACGCATTAGCGGTTTCTTTAGGTCGGGCCGGCTATGCTCCCGGGAGCATCAACAGGTAGTTGTAGCCAGCATCAGGACTAGACATGGACGCACGACAGACCTTCGATGATCCGCTCTTGGACGGAGTTATGGTGCCACGCAGCATCGACGAACTGCCCTCGCCCAAGACCAAGCGCTG
This sequence comes from Alphaproteobacteria bacterium, assembly GCA_965227515.1. Taxonomy (GTDB): domain Bacteria; phylum Pseudomonadota; class Alphaproteobacteria; order CALKHQ01; family CALKHQ01; genus CBDDFZ01. Next base: position 755,838 of record CBDDFZ010000002.1, on the reverse strand, counting down.
GGTCATCCGCCGCAAAGCCGAAGTCGTTGCCGGGGTTCGATCCGGCTTGATCAGCCTGGAAGACGCCTGCGCCCGATACAAGCTGTCGGTCGAGGAGTTCCTGTCCTGGCAACGACTGATCGAACGTCACGGACTGCGCGGCTTACGCACGACGAGACTGCAGGACTATCGCGCCCACGAAGAGCGCGTCTAACAAGCCAATACGGCCCAGCACGGGCCGCCGAATTCCGGATCCCCAGATTACGCGTGGGGCGGCATGCCAGTCATGGCGCCCCGTTGCCGTGCGGCATCCCTAACAAATACTTAAGACCACGGTAAAAATGATTGGATAAATATTGCCTAGCAGTGGGCAATTATTGCCGGCGCTTAACGTCATGTTCACCACACGCCTCCTAGGTTCCGCCCCAGGTCGGCTGCGGCGCACCCATGTGCGCTCGCCGGTTGCCGGCCGGAAAGGGCAGCGTGAACGGTCTCCTCGCAACTATCAAATCCTTGGGCCCCGGCCGCATCATCGCGCTGGGCGCCGTGGCGGCCGGCCTTCTGGTCCTGTTTGCGATCATCGCGGGCAGGCTGACCGAACCGTCGATGATGGTGCTCTACAGCCAGCTCGAATCCAGTGACAGCGCCCAGATCGTCAGTGAGCTTGAGTCGCGCGGCGTGCCCTATGAGATACGCGGGGACGGCGCGACCATCATGGTGCCGTCCGACCAGGTTGCCCGCGCACGGCTCGACCTGGCGCAGTCCGGACTGCCCTCCAGCGGCTCCATCGGCTACGAGATTTACGACAGCATGGATGCGCTGGGCACCACCACGCACATGCAGAACGTCAACCACCAGCGCGCCATCGAAGGCGAGCTGTCGCGCACCATTCGCGCCATCGACACCGTCGCGAACGCCCGCGTCCATCTGGTTCTGCCCGAGTCCCGCCCGTTCGAGAGCGACCGTGCCGAGCCGTCGGCCGCCGTCCTGATCTCCTTCCGCAGCGCCCGCCGGATAGATACCGAGATGGTGCGCGCGATCCAGAACCTTGTCGCCGCGTCCGTCGTCGGTCTAAGCGCCGAGGCGGTCTCGATCGTCGACCAGTCCGGCCGGTTGCTCAGCGAGAGCACCGACACCGCCGACGCCACCTCGCAGTTGCAAGGCAATTTCGAGCAGGAGCTTGAGCGCCGGATCGAGGAGATGGTCGGCTCGGTCGTCGGCATGCATCGGGTGCAGGCCGAGGTCAACGCCCAGATGAATTTCGACATCGTCACCGAGTCGAGCGTCACCTACGACCCGGCCCGCGTCGTGGCCGCCGAGACCGAGATCATCGAGCGGCAGCGCGAGAGCACGGAAGGCCAGAACGAAGATGCGGTGACCGTGGTCCGCGAGCTGCCCAACCCGGAGCCGCAGGGCGGCAACGGCGCCCAGAGCTATACCAATGACGTCACCACCGAGGAGCGGATTCGCAACGAGTTGTCGCGAGTCCAGACCGAGGTGACCCGCGCGCCCGGCGCCATCGAGAAGCTGACCGTGGCCGTGGTCATCGACGGCACCTACAACGAGCTGGTCACCACCGATGCCGACGGCAACGATGTGGTGAATTTCGAGTATGCGCCGCGATCCGACGCCGAACTGAATTCCATCGCCGAGTTGGTGCGCAACGCGGTCGGACTGGACGAGTCGCGCGGCGATTCGCTTCGGATCGAGAACCTGCAGTTCGCCGACGGGCTGGCAATGGCGGAACTGGCCGCCGGCGCCGGGGTGGACGAGGTCGGCCTGCTGGAAGGCTTCGGCATCGACGCTACGCGGCTGATCGAGATTGCGATCCTCGGCGGTGTCGCCCTGCTGGCGCTGCTGCTGGTGATCCGCCCGGCCCTGCGCAAGATCCTGGCACCGGTCGGCGTCCCGGGCGCCGACCAGCTCGCCCTGGCCGACGGCGGTGCCGCCGGGCAGGCGCTACTGGCCGACGGGCGGACGGTCGCCAGTCCCAACGGCACGCCCATGACTGCGACGCCGACCGCCGGCGCGCCCGCGGCCCAAGACGACGCCAGAAACGTCCCCAGTTCCCCCGAAAAAGAAGTCGCGTCTGACAGTATGATCGATATAGAGCGGATTGATGGCCAAGTGCGCCAATCCTCGATCAAGCAGATCAACGAGATCATTGACCGCCACCCGCAGGAATCGGTCGCCCTGCTCCGTGAGTGGATCTACGCCGATGAGAAGTAAACTTCGGCATAGCTGCCGGATAGCGGTATCCGAGGGCTGACCGGAGATGGCTCAAATGCGCAGCGTGACCAGCTATCGTGACCTGAGTGGCCCGGCCAAGGCGGCGATCCTGGTGCTCTCGCTCGGCGAGGAGCACACGGCGAAGCTGTTCGAGATGCTGGACGACGACGAGATCCGTCAGGTCTCTCACCAGATGGCCACGCTCGGCAACGTCAACGCCGAGATCGTCGAGCAGCTCTTCCGCGATTTCGCCTCCCAGATCACCAGCACCGGCTCGCTGGTCGGCAGCCTGACCAGCACTGAGCGGCTGCTGATGAAGACGCTGCCGAACGACCGGGTCGAGCAGATCATGGAGGAGATCCGCGGACCGGCCGGCCGGACGATGTGGGAGAAGCTGTCCAACGTCAACGAGCAGGTCCTCGCCAACTACCTGAAGAACGAGTACCCGCAGACGGTTGCCGTCGTGCTGTCGAAGATCAAGTCTGAGCACGCGTCCCGCGTGCTCACCAGCCTGCCGGAAGGCTTCGCCATGGAAGTGGTGATGCGCATTCTGCGCATGGAGGCGGTGCAGAAGGAGGTGCTGGACGACTTGGAACGCACGATGCAGTCGGAATTCATGAGCAATCTGGCCCGCACCAACCAGCGCGATGCCCACGAACTGATGGCCGACATCTTCAACAATCTTGACCGCAATGCCGAACAACGTTTCCTGACCGCGCTGGAAGAGCGCAACCGCGACGCGGCGGATAAGATCAAGGCGCTGATGTTCACCTTCGAGGACCTGGGCAATCTGGACCCCGCCTCGGCACAAACGCTGATGGCGGCATTCCCCAAGGACAAGCTCGCGATGTGCCTGAAAGGCGCATCGGAATCGCTGCGCGACTTGTTCATCAGCAACATGTCGGAGCGCGCGGCCAAGATGCTGAAGGAAGAGATGGAGGCCCTTGGGCCGGTGCGCCTGCGCGACGTCGACGAGGCGCAGTCTGAAATGATCAACATCGCCAAGGATCTGGCCGGCCAGGGCAAGATCGCCATCGACGATGGCAAGGGCGATGACGAGCTGATTTACTGATCGGTTCGGCTGGACGCTAACGGAACGCAGGACGCAGAGCCGGTGGAAAAGTTCTTGTTCGAAACCTCGTTCGACTCCGAGGCCGACCGCCGGTCGGAGGCCGAGGCGCCGCCGACCTTCAGCCAGGACGAGCTGGTGGCCACGCGCGAGATCGCGTTCGCCGAAGGCGAGGCCGCCGGGCGGGCGGCGGCGTCACAGGCGACCGAGGCCCGGATCGAGGACCAGTTGCGCGCCATGGACGGACAGCTTCAGGCCATGTTCGCGGCGATGGACGACGTGCGGAACAAGACCCGGGACGATTCGCTGAGAGTAGTCCGCGCCATCGCGGCGCGCCTGCTGCCCCGGCATGCCGCGCGCCACGGCCTGGACGAGATCGTCGGTGTCGCCGACCAGTGCCTGGACATGGCGCTGCAGGAACCGGCCATCGTCGTGCGGTGCAACGGCGCCATCCTGGACGAGGTGAAGGCCCGGGTGGAGGCGTTGGCACAGGGCCGCGCCTACGACGGCAAGCTGATCTTCATCGGCGAGGACCACATCGCCATGGATGGGTGCGCGATCGAGTGGGCCGACGGCGGCGTGGTCCGCGCGCCTGCCGAGATCATGAGCGCGATCGACGCGCTGATTGCCGCCAGCGTGGACGATGACGGCACGGATGACGGCAGCGATGACGGCGGCGCGGCGGCACCGGATGCCGACCGGCAGCCGGAAACGCCCCCGGCGCCGGCAACCGATGCCGATGCATCGGCCGAGGCCGGGGCATCGGCCGAGGCCGGGGCATCGGCCGAGGCCGGGCCCACCGCGACCGACGATCACGCGGCCGCCGCCGATGGCCGGCCGATCGACAATTTGACCGTGGACGACGTGCGCAAGGCGGCGGCCGGCTGAGGCCGGGCCAGGCGCGCCGCACGACGCGATGACAACAAGGCCGACAACCGGGCCAAGGATGGACGCAGATGGCTGACGACGATTTGGTACTCGACGAACTGGATGCCGCGACCGCGGAGCAGGAACCGGAGGCGCAATTGCCGGCACAGGCCGGCGACGATGCCGACGGCGACGACGATGCCCGCACCAAGCGCAGCGCCAAGGACCTGGAGACCGTCTACGACATCCCGGTCCAGGTCTCGGCCGTATTGGGCAAGTCGGCGATGCAGGTCAGCGAGTTGCTGCGCCTCGGCAGCGGCACCGTCGTCGAGCTGGACCGCAAGATCGGCGAGCCCATCGACATCTTCGTCAACAACCGCCTGGTCGCCCGCGGCGAGGTTGTCGTCGTCGACGACCGCCTCGGCGTGACCATGACGGAAATCATCAAGACCGACCGCAACTGAGCCGGTCCACGGAACTGCCATGCCCCCTCGCTCCGCCCCCGCTCCGTTAGGAAGGAATAGAAACTGATGCGCCTCATGATCGTCGGCCCGCTGGAGGGTTACATCACCACCGCCGGCAAGATCGCCATGGAACGCGGCGCCAAGGTCAGCCACACGCAGACTGTTGCCGCGGCGATGACCGCCCTGCGCAACGGGGCCGGTGCCGAGCTGTTGATGGTGGATGTGAAGCTGGATATCCGCGAGCTGCTCGACCACCTGTCGGCCGAGCGCATCACCGTGCCGGTGGTCGCCTGCGGCATCGGCAGCGACACCGATGCGGCGGTGCGGGCGATCAAGGCCGGCGCCAAGGAATATGTGCCGCTGCCGCCGGACGCCGAGCTGATCGCCGCGGTTCTGGAGGCGATCGCCGAGGAAAGCCACAAGCTGATGTTCCGCGACCCGGCGATGCAGCACGTGGTGCGGCTGGCCGACCAGATCGCGCCGTCGGAGGCGAACATCCTGATCGCTGGCGAGTCGGGCACCGGCAAAGAGGTGCTGGCGCGCCACATCCACCGCAAGTCGCGCCGGGCCGACCAGCGCTTCGTGTCGGTCAACTGCGCCGCGATCCCCGAGAACCTGCTTGAGTCGGAGTTGTTCGGTCACGAGAAGGGCGCCTTCACCGGTGCGGTCGCCCGCCGGGTCGGCAAGTTCGAGGAAGCCGACGGCGGGACCCTGCTGCTGGACGAAATCTCCGAGATGGATATCCGCCTGCAGGCCAAGCTGCTGCGCGCGATTCAGGAGCGCGAGATCGACCGCGTCGGCGGCACCGAGCCGGTGAAAGTCAACATCCGGGTCATCGCCACCACCAACCGCGACCTGCAGCAGCACGTCGCCGAGGGCAAGTTCCGCGAGGACCTGTATTTCCGCCTCAACGTCATGACGCTGAACCTGCCGCCGCTGCGCGACCGCCCGGCCGACATCGACCTGCTGGCCGACCTTTTCGCCGAGAAATACGCCAAGGTGAACGACGTGCCGCTGCGCCCGCTGGACCCGGAGGCGCGGATGCGACTGCGCGGCCACCACTGGCGCGGCAACGTGCGCGAGCTCGAAAACGCCATGCACCGCGCCGTGCTGCTGGCCCAGGGCGACACCATCGACGCCGCCGCCATTCACCTGACCGACGCCACCACCCTGCGCGCGGCCGACGGACCGCAGCAGGCGGATGCCGCCTCGGCCCCCAGCGCCGGCGGCGGACAACCGGCCCAGGGCCGCGCATCGGGCAATGGCGGCGCCATGGTCGGCCGCACCGTCGCGGCGGTCGAGCGCGACCTGATCATCGACACCCTGACCCATTGCCTGGGCAACCGCACCCAGGCGGCCAACATCCTGGGCATCTCGATCCGCACGCTGCGCAACAAGCTGAAGGCGTACTCCGACGACGGTGTCGCGGTGCCGCCGCCGACCGCGGACGCCTATCGCGCGCCGCTCGACACCTACGCCGGCTAGCCGCTTCGCCTAGCACCTCGCAGCCACACCGACGGACAGGTTCACCTAAGTGACAGACACCACCTCGGCCCAATCGCCCGCGGCGAACGGCGCCTGGCGCAAACTCTCCGACATGCTCCGGCGCGGCGACATCGCGCTGGCGCTCGGTCTCGTCTGTATCCTGGTCGTGCTCATCCTGCCGATGCCGACCTGGCTGCTGGACGTGGCGCTGGCACTGTCGATTACGTTCGCGGTGCTGATCCTGATGACCTGCCTGTTCATCTCGAAGCCGCTGGAATTCTCCGCCTTTCCCACCGTGCTGCTGATCGCGACCCTGTTGCGATTGTCGCTGAACCTGGCCTCCACCCGCCTGATCCTGGCCAACGGCCACGAGGGGCCGGGTGCCGCCGGCAACGTCATCGAGGCGTTCGGCAGCTTCGTGATGGGCGGCAACTTCATCATCGGCATCGTGGTGTTCGCGATCCTGGTGATCGTCAACTTCATCGTCATCACCAAGGGTTCCGGGCGCATCGCCGAAGTGTCGGCGCGCTTCACCCTGGATGCGATGCCCGGCAAGCAGATGGCGATCGACGCCGACTTGTCCGCCGGCCTGATCAACGAGACCGAAGCCCGCGACCGGCGCAAGGCGCTGGAGGACGAGAGCAACTTCTTCGGCGCCATGGACGGCGCGTCGAAGTTCGTGCGCGGCGATGCCATTGCCGGCCTGCTGATCACCATGATCAACATCGTCGGCGGCATCATCATCGGCACCGCCCAGCAGGACCTTTCGCTGAACGAGGCGGCGCAGACCTATACCCTGCTGACCGTCGGCGACGGCCTGGTCTCCCAGATCCCGTCGCTGATCGTGTCGGTCGCCGCCGGCATGCTGGTGTCGAAGGGCGGCATCGACGGCACCACCGACAAGGTACTGTTCGGCCAGCTCGGCGGCTATCCGCGCGCGCTCGGCTTGAGCTCGGTCCTGATGGTGTCGCTGTCGCTGTTGCCCGGCATTCCGATGCTGCCGTTCCTGGCGATGGCCGCGACCACCGGCGGTGTCGCCTACGCCGTCAACAAGCGGCGCACCGTCGCCGCGGCGGAAGCCGAGGCGGAGGCCATCGCGGAGGTCGAGGCCAAGCCGCCGGCCGAGGAGCCGATCTCCACCGCGCTGAAGATGGACTTGGTGCGCCTGGAACTGGGCTTCGGCCTGCTGCAACTGGTGAATGGGCCCGACGGCCAGCGCCTGACCGACCAGATCAAATCGCTGCGCCGTCAGATGGCCAGCGAGTTGGGCTTCATCATGCCGCCGGTGCGCATCCAGGACAATTTGCAGCTTCCGAACACCAAGTACTGCATCCGCATCAAGGAAATCGACGCCGGCGAGGGCGAGCTTCGGCCCAACATGGTGCTGGTGATGGACCCGCGCGGCGAGACGATCCCGCTGCCGGGCGAGGATACCAAGGAGCCGACATTCGGGCTGCCGGCGAAGTGGGTCGGCGACGCCCACCGCGAAGAGGCGCTGTTCCGCGGGCTGACCGTGGTCGACGCCGCCACCGTCATCACCACCCACCTGACCGAGGTGATGAAGGACAACATGGCGGAGATGTTGTCATTCGCGGAGACCAAGAAGCTGCTCGACGAGCTGAGCGGCGCCGACAAGAAGCTGGTCGACGACCTGGTGCCGAGCCAGATCTCGATCTCCGCCATCCAGCGCATCTTGCAGAACCTGTTGCGCGAGCGGGTCTCGATCCGCGACCTGGTGACCATCCTGGAAGGCATTTCCGAGGTGGTGGCGCAGACCCGCAACGTGGTGCTGCTGACCGAGCACGTGCGCTCCAGGCTCGCCCGCCAGCTCAGCGATGCCGCCTGCGACATGCAGGGCGTGCTGCCCATCGTGACCATGACGCCGCAGTGGGAACAGGCGTTCGCCGAGGCCCTGGTCGGCCAGGGCGAGGAACGCCAGCTCGCCATGGCGCCGTCGATGCTGCAGGAGTTCATCGCCAAGGTGCGCCAGGTGTTCGAGCACCAGGCCATGCTCGGCGAGGTGCCGGTGCTGCTGACCAGCCCGGCGATCCGCCCCTATGTGCGCTCGATCGTCGAGCGGTTCCGCCCGACCACCGTGGTGATGTCGCAGAACGAGATCCACCCCAAGGCGCGCATCAAGACGGTCGGTCAGGTGTGATGATGCCCTGCGACGCCCAACATATACCCATTGTCGTCCTCGCCCTTGTGGCGAGGACCCATCGTCGTCCCATTGCCCATGCAACCCGACGGGGCTCGGCATCGATGGAGGTCGGCACAGCCATAGGCCCTCGCCACAAGGGCGAGGGCGACGCAATTGAATTTGGCGGCGTGCCAGCATGCGCCTGAAAACCTACACCGCCCGCAGCATGCCGGACGCGCTGGCGCAGATCCGCGACGAGCTCGGCGTCGACGCCATCATCGTCGGCAGCCGGCAGCAGCCGAACGGCGGCATCGAGGTCACCGCGGCCGCCGACCCGGAGGCGCCGGCCCACAATCCGGCCGCCATCGAAGACGACACGGTCACGCCCTTCCCCATGGGAGCCAACGGCGCGGACCACGACGTTGATACCAGCGAAGACGTCATCGAGCGCGCCATCGCGCGAACCGGCCTGCCGCATGGGCTGGCCGAGGGCATTCGGCAATGGCGTGCGGACTATGGCAGCGACGATGCCCACGGCACGCTGAGCGACGCGCTCTCCGACCTGGTGCGCTTCGGCCCCCTGCCCTATCGCGCCGCCGCCCAGCCGCTGGTGCTGGTGGGCCCGCCCGGCAGCGGCAAGTCGACCACCGCCGCCAAGCTCGCCGCCTATGCCGTCGGCGCCAAAGTCGGCGTCGATCTGATGTCGGCCGATACGGTCCGCCCCGCTGGCGTCGCACAGCTCGAGGCGCTGGCCGCCCCGTTGAAGCTCGGCGTCGACAGCGGCGCGGGGCCGACCGCGCTCGCCAAGGCATGGCGCGCCCGGCGCCGCCAGCGCGACGCCGACGGCGCTGCTGCGCTGACCATCGTCGACACGCCCGGCATCAGCCCGTTCAGCGCCGCCGACATGGAGCAGATCGACACCATCGTGACCGCGCTCAGCGGCACGCCGGTCCTGGTGCTGCCCGCCGGCATGGACGCCGGCGAGGCGGAGGAAACCGCCGCCGCGTTCGCGGATATCGGCACCGCCGACCTGATCGTGAGCCGGCTCGACACCGCGCGACGGCTCGGCAGCGCGTTCGGCGCCGCGACGGTGCAGCCGGGCCAGCCCGCCCTCGCCCTGCGCGGCGTCGGTGTCAGCCCAGACATCGCCGGCGGCCTGCACCCGGTCGGCGCGGCGGCGCTCGCGACATTGCTGCTCGCCATCGGCGAGGAAGACGACACAGCGGACCAACGGCGCCAGGCGCGCGGCCGCAACGGGAGACTCTGAGACATGGCGCAACCCGGCACCTCCAGCCTGGCCCAAGCCCTGGCGCCCGCCCCGACGCTGGCCATCGCCTCCGGCAAGGGCGGCGTCGGCAAGACGTGGTTCGCGATCAGCCTGTCCCAGGCGCTCGCCGGCATGGGGCGCAAGGTCCTGCTGTTCGACGGCGACCTGGGGCTGGCCAACGTGGACGTGCAGCTCGGGCTGACCCCGGCGACCGACCTCAGCGCGGTGATGGCCGGGCGTGCCAGCCTGGCCGATGCCGCGTTCGATTTCGCGGGCGGCGGGTTCGAGATCATTGCCGGGCGCGGCGGCACGCCGGGGCTGGCCGGCCTGGGCGGTGCGCGCCTGCAGACGCTCGACCACGACCTGCGCGCCCTCGCGGCCGGCTATGACGATGTGCTGCTCGACCTTGGCGCCGGCGTCGACCGCGCCGTGAAGCTGTTGGCCGGCGGCGCGCGGCGCTGCCTGGTGGTGGTGACCGACGAGCCGACCTCGCTGACCGACGGTTATGCGCTCATCAAGCTGACCGCCGCGGCCTTTCCCGAGGCGCGCTTCTCCGTCGTCGTCAACATGGCGCCCTCCAAGTCGGAAGGCGAGCGGACCCACCAGACGCTGAACCGCGCGTGCGAGAACTTCCTGAAGTTCAGCGTGCCGCTGGCCGGCGTCGTCCGCGCCGATGCCAAGGTGAAGGACGCGATCCGTCACCAAGTCCCGATACTGACCCGCCACCCGGGCGCCAACGCCTCGCGCGACGTGCTGGCCATTGCCGAGCACCTGGTCGCCGACGGCATGGCCTGACGACGGCGCAACACGAGGACGGTTTCGATGGCTGCGATCAACACGCCGCCCCCGCCGACGACCCCGACGGCCGCAAACCAGCCGGCCCCCAACGCGCTGACCCAGCCGCCGGTCGCCCCGGTCGCAAACGCATCCGGCGGCGGTTCCGCCGGCGCGCAAGCCCAGGCGACACCGCAGGGAACGCCCGCGCCTCCGCCCCAACCTTCACAAATCCCGCTGCAAGTGGTGCGCGCCGATACCGCGCTGACCCAGCTTGCCGCAGGCGCCCGCCTCGGCGCCACCGTACAGGCGCCGCCCCAGGGGTCGCCCAATGGTGTGACCCAGCTCGCCACCGCGTTCGGCGCGGTCAGCGTTCGCGGCCTGCCGCCGACCCTGGTGCCCGGCGACACGGTGAACCTGACCGTGCAGCGCGGCGGTCCTGACCTGCAACTGACGGTGCGCCCGAACCCCACCCAGGCCCCGGCACCCGCCGATGCCGCCGCCCAGGTCCGCACTTCGGCACCCGGTGCCGCCACCCAGACCATTGCCGCCAGGCCGCTCTCCGGGCTGACCGCGCAACAGATCGCCACCGCCCCGCGCGGCGAGGTCGACGCCCAGCTCCGCAACGCGACCTCGTTCCAGGTCCGGGTGGTCTCGACCACGCCGCCGTCCAACGCGCCCGCAGCAGCCACGGCTTCGGCGGCTTCGGCGGCTTCGGCGGCTTCGGCGACTCCGGCCGCCGCGCCAACCGCCCAGGCCGCAGCGACCGTTTCCGCCGGGAACGCTGCCGCCACCGGCAACCCGGCAACAACTGCCGCGACGCCGAACCAGGTGGCGGCGACCGCGACCGGAGCAAATGCCAATGCGGCCACGGCGGCCGACCCGGCCCAGATCACCGGGCGCGTCGTCGGCCACGCCGGCAACGGCCAGCCGATCATCTCGACCGCCAGGGGGTTGGTCGCGCTGCAGACGTCGCAATTGCCCATTGGCACGCAGGTCACGCTCGCCATCCAGGCTGCGCCCAGCGTTCAGGCTCAAGCCAGCCCGGCCGCACAGCTCGGCACCACGCTGGAGCAGGCCATCGCGGCGGTCTCCACCGTCCATCCCGAGATGGCCGCCGCCGCCAATGCCGCGATTCCCCGGCCGGGCCCGCGCTTGGCCGCGGCCACCATGTTCCTGCTGACCGCGCTGAAGGGCGGCCGGGTCGACAGCGTGCTGGGCGAAGGCGGCGCGGCCGCCCTGGGCAAGGCCGGGCAGGCTGGCCTGCTCGACCGGTTACGCGACAATGGCGCGAAGCTCAGCCAGCGCCTGCCGGATGTCGACGGCGCCGCCGCGCACAATGGCGACTGGCGCAGCGTGGTGGTACCCATCATGACCGGCGACGGCTGGCAGTCGCTCGACTACAGCTGGCATGAGAATGCCGGTGGCGAGGACGCGGACGGCGACGAGGACGTCGCGCGCTTTCGGGTCGAGACCCGGTTCACCCGGCTGGGCCCGTTCCGGCTCGACGGGTTCGTGCAGGCGCGCCGCCTCGACTTGATCGTGCGCCACGGCAACGCCCTGCCGGCGCGCTCCGAACCCGAGCTGATGGAACTGTTCTCGGCGGCAATGGAGGCGATGGACTTCCGCGGCACGCTGACGTTCGAGCGCCGCCCGGACCTCCGGCTCGGCGCCGGCCGCGCCGCCGTCGACCAGCACGTCGAGGTTTCGGCTTAGGGCCTTTCACCTGAAGCTCGTCGCCCTTGCGCTTGTCGCAAGGGCCCATTTGCGGGGCAGTCCGGACGAGTGCCGAAGAGAGCCGGCACATTGGCCCATCGCATACAGCCGACAGCCAATCCCGACACCGGCTCAATTTTGACTATTCAGATCGTGGACAAATATGGGTCCTCGCCACAAGGGCGAGGACGACAATGGTGTGTTGGTGACACGCGTGGAACGCGTGGAGTGGAACAGCGCGCCGCCTACTCCGCGCCGGCCAGCGCCGGGGAGCCGTAGCCACCGCCCTGGCGCATCAGGTCCTGCGCCATCTCGTCCATGGTCGCCTGCTGGCGGCGGTTGGCCAGCACCCGCGCCCGGCGATGGCGGGCATCGCGGCTGATCTCGTGCTTCTTCACTTCCTCGAACGCCTCGGCCAGCTCTTCGGCGCAAGCCGTGATCTCGGTGTCGACTTCGGCAATCGAGTTGCGCAGGCGATCGCGCCGATCCAGCGCCGCCTGGGCGTAGACGCCATAGACCATCGCGCCGGTCGCCTGTTCGCCGGTCACGCCGGCCTCGGACTCGATTTCCGCCTCCAGGGTGCGGGTCCGCTGCTCCAGGTCGTCACGCATGCGCCTGAGGTCGGCCAGCTTGCGCTGCTTGTCGTTGAGCTGCCACTTCTTCAGGCGGATGATGGTGTCTAAGCTCTTCATGAGTTCGCTTCCTCACTCGGCGCCTCGGTTCTCGAGGCCTCTTCGTTCGGGATCCCGACAATCTCGGCAAGCTGCCGATAACCTTCGTCGAGACAGGTGTGGTCATCCTTATCCTGGCCGAGAAACTCTTCCAGGGCGGGGTGAACGGAGATCGCTTCGTCGGTCTCCGGGTTCGAGCCGGCGCGGTAGGCGCCGAGCTTGATCAGTTCTTCCATATCGGCGTAGTCGGCCATCAACTGGCGCGCCCGGCGCACCAGCTTCGTCTCCCAGGGCGTGTTGCAGCCCGGCATGGTGCGGGAGATCGAGCGCAGGATGTTGATGGCGGGGTAGCGGCCGCGTTCGGCAATGGCGCGCTCCATCACCACATGGCCGTCCAGAATGCCGCGCACCGCATCGGACACCGGCTCGTCATGGTCGCCGCCTTCCACCAGAACGGTGAACAGGCCGGTGATCGAGCCCTGGCCGGCCACGCCGGGTCCGGCGCGCTCCAGCAGTTTCGGCAGGTCGGCGAAGACGGACGGCGGATAGCCCTTGGTCGCGGGCGGCTCGCCGGCCGACAGCCCGATCTCGCGCATCGCCATGGCGTAGCGGGTCACGCTGTCCATCAGGCACAACACGTCATTACCGCGGTCGCGCAGATATTCGGCGCACGTCATCGCAAGCTGGGCCGCCCGGCGGCGCATCAGCGGCGGCTCGTCGGAGGTCGCGACCACCACGATGCTGCGGGCCAGACCCTCCGGCCCCAGATCGTCGGTCAGGAACTCCTGCACCTCGCGGCCACGCTCGCCGACCAGGGCGATCACCGCGGCGTCGCAATTGGTATGGCGCGCCAGCATCGACAGCAGAACCGACTTGCCGACGCCCGAGCCGGCAAAGATCCCCATGCGCTGGCCACGGCACACAGTAAGAAAGGTGTTGAGCGCGCGCACGCCGAGATCGATCTTGTCGCCGACCCGGTCGCGGGCATGGGCCGACGGCGGGCTGCCCCGCAGCCGATAGCCCATCGGGCCTTGCGGCAGCGGTCCCTTGCCGTCGATCGGCTCGCCGAGCGCGTTAACGACCCGGCCCAGCCAAGCCGCATTGGGATAAGCCATCGGCGCGTCGCCGCAAATTTCGACCCGGCACCCCATGCCGACGCCCTCGGTGGAACCGAACGGCATCAGGATCGCACGATCGCGCCGAAAACCGACCACCTCGGCCAGCACGGCCGGGCCGGTTTGGCCGGCGATGCGGCATCGGGTGCCGACGGTCATGGCGCGATGGGCGCCGCCGACCTCGACCTGCAGGCCGTGGACACTCGTCACACGCCCATAGATTCGGGGGCTCGGTACGCTTTCGATCCGCCGCAGTAGGTCGTCAACAACTATGGACATCGCCGCTTGGCTCGCCGTGAATCGCCCGCGTGCCGCAGCACGCTTCTGATCGGAAGCTAGCCCCGCTTGCTTAAGGGGGCGTAAAACGTGCCGCGCCGATGCCACATTTATATCTGTCAGCGTGGTAAGGTGGCTTAACCGTTGTTTAACGAACTGCCGAATAGGTTAACCTTAAGTTGGAATTGCAGGAGCGCGGAGCGGCTCTCGACAGCCGCCACCCGCTGCGTACTTCGGGGAGTTGGCTTATGCGGGTTTTGTTGGTTGAAGACGACACGCCAATGGCGCGTAGCATCGAGATGATGCTTCAATCCGAGGGTTTCGTGGTCGACACCACCGACCTGGGCGAAGACGGCCTGGAGATCGGTAAGCTTTATGACTACGACATTATCGTCCTCGACCTGATGCTGCCCGATATCGACGGTTACGAAGTGCTGCGGCGGCTGCGCGCGGCGCGGGTGCAGACCCCGATCCTGATCCTGTCGGGCCTGAACGAGCCCAACAACAAGGTGAAGGGCCTCGGCTTCGGTGCCGACGACTACCTGACCAAGCCGTTCGACAAGGCCGAGATGATCGCGCGTATCCACGCCATCATCCGCCGCTCGAAGGGCCATTCGGAATCGATCATCCGCACCGGCAAGCTTGCCGTGAACCTGGACGCCCGCACCGTGGACGTGGAAGGCAAGCCGCTGCACCTGACCGGCAAGGAATACGGCATCCTGGAGCTGTTGAGCCTGCGCAAGGGCACGACCCTGACCAAGGAAATGTTCCTCAACCATCTCTACGGCGGTATCGACGAGCCGGAGCTGAAGATCATCGACGTCTTCGTGTGCAAGCTGCGCAAGAAGCTGTCGACGGCCACTGGCGGCGCAAACTACATCGAGACCGTGTGGGGCCGTGGCTATGTGCTGCGCGACCCGCAGTCGGACGACGAGCACCAGCACAGCGCCGGTGTGCCCGTCGGGCAATCCGACGACCTGATGTCGCTCGCCAAGGCGAGCTGACGACCCCCGGCAATCCCGAGTTATCCGGCGAACCGAGAGCAGGCGGGGACTCCGCTCCATCTCCTGTGACGACGGTCACGGTTTGCGGCCGAAATGTGGCACCGGCTTGAAACCCACCCGGTGCCGCCCGCGACATACGGACGTTCGGTTCACATGGTGGCATCAGGCCAGACCGCGGATCGCGGAACGGCCGCCACCCGGATCGGGCAGGAGCGCCGCGGGTTGCGGTGGTCCGACTTTTTATCTCCTGGAATCACACTGACGCCCGGGCGCTGATTGGCACCCGGGCGCTTTTTTTGCCTACCCAACCCCAGGAACAACTCTAGCGTCTGAAGTTCCAAATATTCTTGGCGTCATCGCGAGGAGTGGAACGACGACGCGATCCAGGCGGTTGCCGTGATGCCACCGGGCGTCGCTCTGGATTGCCGCGTCGCGCCTGAATGGCGCTCCTCGCAATGACGACGAGGGGTCAGGAGCCGGCGATCTCCGCAATCGCGGCACGCGCCTGCTCGCGGGCATAGCTCAACAGGCCACGGGCGAACCGGTCTGACTCGCTGGGCGAGGCCCCGGTGTCCTCATAGGCCCACACCGCGCGACGGAAGTCGTTGCGGCACCGGTCGATCCCCATCTCGACAACGTCGTCCGCCGGCTCGGACCCGTCATAGCTGCTGGCGGACGCACCCACCACGCAGGTGACATAGATGCCGTTGGCGCGGTCCACCGCCGGCAAGTTGGCGTCCGGACGCGCCGCGTCGGGATCGGCCACCGCCGACGGAATGGTCTCGCCGGAGACGTCCCCGGTCAACGACGGGTCCAGGGTCGCCGCGGGGTCGCCACCGCTGGCCGGCGCCAAGGCTGATGCGTCGCCATCCGCCACCACGATTCCGGGCGTCGCCTCGGCGAGAGGCTCGGCTCCCTCCTCGGCGGCGCAACCGACAAGCAGAATGCCAACGACGATGGTGGACAACAAACCCTTTGACGACATCACGCCCTCCTGTCGCAAACACGACGAAAACTTATCTAAAATTGTAGGAAAATCCGTTTAATTTCGCAATCTTAGGAATGTGTCGACGTGTAACGATGCAGGCCGCGGCCATGGCGCTGCAGCCATTTGCGCGACCTGGCCGCGCTGTCGGCGCCGCCGTCGGTGAGTGCCCCACACAGCCGCCAGAACGCCGGCCCGTGGTTCATTTCACGCAGATGCGCCACCTCGTGGGCGACAACATAGTCCAGCACAGCCGGAGGCGCCATGACCAGCCGCCAAGAGAAATTCAGCCGCCCGGCAGCGCTGCAACTGCCCCAGCGTGACGACTGGTCGCGCACGCTGACCGGCGGCGGCGGGCGGTCGATGAGGGCGGCCTTGGCGGCGGCGCACGGGCGGATGGTGTCGGCCGCGTGCCCGCGCAGCCAGCTCTCCACCCGGCGCGGCACGTGGGCCGGATCGCCGCGCACGATCAGGCAGCCGTCGCCGCGCCAAGCCACACGCTCACCGGCGGGACCGCGCGCGGACGGGCTGTCGGGCTGCGCGATGGCATGCATGTCCCCCTCGATCGGCACGCTGGCCCCGACAGACAGCACCACCGTCTCCAGCGCGCCGGCCTGCTGGCGCATGACCCAGGTCGCGTTGCGACGCACGAAATCGGCCGCGGCGGCCGGCTTCATGCCTTGTGGCAGCACGAGTTCGACGCCGTCCGGCACCACCCGCAGGCGCATGCGGCGCGCGCGCGGGCTGTAGCGCACCGGCAGGTCCAGCGCGGCGCCGTTGCGGTCCAGCCGCAACAGGCTGGGGCCGCAAGCTTCGACTCGCCAAATGTGGGTCATGCAACCAGTTTGCCATACCCGATCGGCTACTCCGATGCCCCGAATTCCAGGTCGGTGACCTCCTGGCCGCAATAATCCGCCAGCGCGAACATTACCGCGTTCGCCGCCAGCCCCACTTGGGCCGACCGCCCGCGATCCTCCGGCAACGCGGCCACGTAGTCGTAAACGCCAGGTGCGATCTGCCGCGGGCCGGCAAAGGTCTGGGCCAGGCAGGTCGGCACCCACCAGAACATCGGGTCCTGGTAGCTCCGCACCAACAGAATGCTCATCGCTCCAGCGATGAAAGCCATGCCCTGGGGATCGTCCGCATCGAGCGCGCTCACCAGGTCGTCACCACTGACCATCTGGTGCGGCTCGAAGTCCTGTGCGACGGCCGCACCGGTCGGCGCGCTCGCCAGCGCGGCCACGCCGCACATCGCTGCCATCCACCTACCCATGATCCGTCTCCCCATCTGTCTGCTGCCCAACGTTGTCGTCATCACACCATCCTGCGGGCAGAGGCACACCGGCGCAACCGTGCGGCACGACCTGCGTCAAAGGCATGGCCCGCGTCAAAGGCATGGCCGGGCCGACGATTTGGCGCTTGGTCCATTGGCGGCACAGTCCTATGTTCCGCCGGTGACCCATCCAAGCGCCACGCCTGAACGGCACCCGGTCTCCCCGCTGGTGCGTGCAGCCCTGCCCGCGATCATGCTGCTGGCGGCGGGGACGATGTGGGGGCTGGCCTTCTCGCTCACGAAGCTGGCGCGCACCGACGGCGTGTCGACGTTCGGCTACGCGATGTGGCAGTCGGTCGGCGGCGGCCTGCTGTTGCTGCTGCTGTCGCTGGCGCGCGGCCAGGCGCCCAAGCTGGAGCGGCGCTTCCTGGCCTATTACCTGTTCTCCGGCATCGTCGGGTTCGCGCTGCCCAACGCCAACATGGTATTCGTGCTGCGCGAGGTGCCGGCCGGCATGATGGCCATGCTGATCACCCTGGTGCCGGTGCTGACCTACGGGCTAGCCAGCGCCATCGGCATGGAGCGACCGCAGTTGATCCGGGTGCTTGGCGTGGCGTTCGGCCTGGCCGGCGCGCTCCTGATCGTGGTGCCCGAGGCCAGCGTACCCAGCGCCGATGGCACACCCTATATCCTGATGGCGTTGCTGACGCCGATCTGCTTCACCTTCAGCAACATCGGCATGGCGCGCTGGCGTCCCGTGGGGCCCGGCAGCCATTCGCTGGCCCTGGCCTGCGGCATGACCCTGACCGCCGGCACGTTCATGACCATCGCCGCGGTGGCGACCGATTCCGTCTACATCCCCGATTTCAACGACTGGCGGGTGCGCGACTGGGCGATCATCGCCCACATGGTCATCACCGCGACCGCCTTCACCATCTTCTTCGAGCTGCTTAGGATGGTCGGCCCCGTGGTGGCGGGCACGGTGGCGTTCGTGGTCAATTGCTCCGGCATTCTATGGGGTATGGTTATCTTCCAGGAGAGCCATGACTGGCTGATCTGGGTCGCGACCGCACTGGTGCTGGTCGGCCTGGTGCTGGTGAACCGACCGGCCAGGCCCCTGCCGGCGGCCGACCGTCCGCCAGCGACATGACCGCTACTCGCACAACAATCGAATAGGCATTCAAGGGAGGCATTCTCGATGACAACACAACCCCTGGGCGGCGTTTGGGTGCCGGTGCTGACACCGTTCGACGCCGACCTGAACCCCGATGTGAAGCGCCACGCAGCGCTGTGCCAAAGCCTGTTGGACGAGGGCGCGGATGGGCTTGCCGTGTTCGGCACCACCAGCGAGGCGAACTCGATGTCGCCGCGCCAGCGCATGCGCCAGCTCGAGGGCCTGATCGACGCCGGCATCCCGGCCGAGAAGATGATGCCGGGCACCGGTGCCTGCGCCATCGACGACGCCGCCGAGCTGACCCGCCACGCGGCCGATGCCGGCGCCGGCGCGGTGCTGCTGCTGCCGCCGTTCTACTACAAGGGCGTCAGCGACGACGGCATCTACCGCTTTGTCGCCGCGACCATCGAGCGTGCCGCCCGGCCCGATCTCGAGGTGCTGCTCTACCACATCCCGCCGGTGGCCCAGGTCGGGTTCAGCGTGGAGCTGATCGGCCGGCTGGCGGCCGACTTCCCCGGCACGGTCGTCGGCATCAAGGACAGCTCGGGCGACTGGTCAAACACCCAGGCGGTGCTGGAGGCGCACCCGGGCCTGCGCATCTTCCCGGGGTCGGAGGTGTTCCTGCTGGAGGGTTTGCGCCATGGGGCCGCCGGTTGCATCACCGCCACCGGCAACGTCAATGCGACCGGCATCCGGCGCATCTACACCGCGTGGCAGACCGCCGAGGCCGACGACTTGCAGGCGGAAGCTACCCGCCTGCGCAAGATCATCCAGGCCCATCCAGTGGTGCCGGCGCTGAAGCGGATCGTGGCGGAGAACCTTGGCGACCCGGAGTGGGCGCGCACCTGCCCGCCGCTACAACCGCTGGGCGACGCCGCGGCGCGCGAGTTGTTGGACGCGCTGGCCGGGACCGGCCTGGTTCGCGAGACAGAGTCAGTGCCCGCCTGACGGCAATTGCTGCTCAGATTTCGCGTAGGAATTTTCCATCTGCGGACCAAACACTTGTCGCCCTCGCCCTCCGTGGCGAGGGCCCATTTCGGCAATCGCGCCTACCATGCCAGAGCGAGCGGGCTTTCGATCCAAGGTCCGCCCCTTACGCACTGGTAGAATTGTAACTCGTTGATGTATTGGACGAAAATGGGTCCTCGCCACAAGGGCGAGGACGACGCGGTATTGGTGGCAATGGCGCGTGAACGGTTGGATCTATGTCTTTGACCGTCGCCGCTTGACCTGGACCGCTTCGGCAAGGTCGCGGTCCAGCCGGTCCATGATCGCCTCGCGGTCCCAGTCGGTCTCGGCCCGCTGGCGGGCGGCAAGACCCAGCGCGTGCCGACGGTCTGGGTCGTCTGCCAGATCGCGCACGGCGTCCGCCAAGGCCGCCGGCTCGCCCGGCGGCACCACGGTACCGCAGCCCTCCACGGCGCGGCCAAGCTGAGTGTCCGGCACCGCCGCGGCGACCACCGGCCGGCCGCTGGCCAGCATGCCGCCCAGCTTGGACGGCATCACCAGGTCGGCGGCTTCGGCACGCTGCGGCAGCATGTGGATGTCGGCGGCGCCGAGCAGGGCGTTCAGCCTGTCGAGCGGCTGCAGGTCGATGAACTGCACATGCCCCAGGTCCGCCGCCGCTTGCTCCAGCCGGGCGCGGGCACTGCCCTCGCCGCAGATGACCCAGAACACGTCGTCGCGGTCGCGCAGGCGCCGCGCCGCCTCGACCAGATCCTCAAGCCCCTGTTTCTCGCCGAGGTTGCCGCTGTAGAGGGCGACCACGCCGTCGGGCGCGACGCCCCACCCCCGGCGCAGGGCCGTCACCACGCCATCGTCGGCCGGTAACGGGTGGATCGCCTTGGTGTCGACCCAGTTCGGCAGCTGCCCGATGGGATTGCGGGTCGGCGCCTTTTCCGCCAGCCGCGCCGCCATGTTCGGGGTGATGGTGGTGATGCGGTGGAAGCAGCGCAGCAGCCGTCGTTCCAGCGCACGGATCGTCCGCGCCGCCCGGCCATCGGCCGAAATCAGCCCCAGCGCGAACGCGGCGTCGATCTCCAGGTCCTGCACGTGCAGCCACGAGACCGCGCCGGCCAGCCGCGACGCCACCAGCGCCATCGGCTGGACGGTGAAGGTGGGCTCGACCGCCATCACCACGTGCGGCCGCCAGAACAGGCCCTTCCACAGCGCCGCCGGCCAACTCGTCATCGCGAACGATGCCAGATGGATTGCCCGCTTCTTCCCGGTCGGCCGGCGCGGCACATAGAACGGGCAACGCAACACGCGCACGCCGTCGCGCCGTTCCCGTGCCCACCACCAGCGCCGAAACCCGTCATGGATGCGCCATTCGGGGTAGTAGGGCGGCGTGGTGATGATGCGTACGTCATGGCCGCGCGCGGCCAGGGACGCCACCATCTCGCCGGTGAACTTGCCGACGCCGGTCAGTTCGGGTGCGTGGTTGAGGCCGTAGACGAGGATCTTCACGGATGTCGTGCCGCGTGCGGTTGCGGCAGGCGACCAGATCGTTTTTCGCTTTCGCGGAGTCTGCGCCAGCCCTCACCCCCACCCGGCCACCCAATCAGGATACTGCCGTGGGTGGCCGGGTGGGGGTGAGGGCCGGTGCAGATCAACGGAAAAGCACTCTATTCGGCGACGGGCAAGGTTTCGGCGGGCGGATCGCCCCCCAAATCGGCCCCCAGATCGCCCGCCAAATCGGCCGATGCCAGCGCACGCGCCTCGGCCACCATGTCGGGCGTCATCCGCTGCGCCAGCCGCTCGCGCAGTGCCAGTGCACCGTCGATGCCAGCGCCGACGGCGCGATGCAGCCACATATAGGCCTCCACATCGTCGTCGGGCGCGCCCGGCCACACCGCCAGCAGGCCGCCCAGATTGTACCAGGCGACTTCCAGGCCCTGGTTGGCGGCGAGCCTGTAAAGGTCGACCGCGCGGGCCAGATCGGGCGCCCCGCCCTGCCCGGTCTCCAGCATGTAGGCCATGTTGTAGGCGGCCTCGGACAGGCCCTGGTCGGCGGCGGCCGAGAACCAGCGCCGCGCGGCCTCGGCATCCGGCGGACCGACGGCGCCGCGCTGCAACAACAGGCCGAGCCGGTATTGCGCCAGGGGATGGCCGTTCTCCGCCGCGCGCATGTACCAGTCCATCGCTTCGGCCAGTTCCGCCTCGCCACGGAAACCCTGCTCGTATTGCAGGCCCAGCATGAACTGCGCTTCGGGGTCGCCATCGTTCGCGGCATTGACGTACCAGCGATAGACCCCGCCGGCAGACGACGGTGCGGACTGCGCCATTGCCTCGGCGGCAAAGGCGAGCATGGCGATGAGGAACAGCAGGATGCGTGTCATGGCGGGCCGGACATTACAAAGGGATGTCATTACAGCACAAGCATTGAAGAACCGCTGACAAACGCGGCGGAACTCTGCCGTGCCGGCTGTCCGGTCAGGTGACGGCCGGTAAGATAACGTCCGATCAGAACGCGACGGTGCCTTCGTCCTCGAACTCGATGACGACCAGCCGGTTGGCCTCGCCGACCTGGGGCTCCATGTAGCATTCCGGGGGCCCAAGCGTGCGGTAGCACCACCGCTCCGTCACCTGCTCACCCGGCAGCAGCACCGTATCCGGCACCGCGGCCTCGTCATAGCCGCGCCCGCAGGCGACCAGCATGAAGGCCAGCATCAGCAGGATGCCGAGCATGCGCATCATCCTGAATGCCAGATATGAGCGGCTTCCGTACATGGCGGAAATGCTAGCAACCCGGATCGAAATTGGCAAACAAAACCTTAAGACAGCGAACGCGACTATTAACCATAATCAGTAAAACCCGGAGTTGCGCCGAAACTATAGTTAACGCGATCGAAAGCACGCGCTGCTAGGCCATTGATGCGCCCTTGCAGCGCCCACACTTCAACCAATCGAGGCACCACCCTTGTCCGCCGTCCGCGAATCCATTGACGCCTCGCCAGCCGCCACCAGCCAATGGCGCATTCTCATGCTGAAGGGCCGGTCGCAGTACGGCGCGGTGCGCCACAACGTCGATCATCTGGCCGCAGGGTTCCGCACCATTGGCCATGCGGTCGAGGTCGTCGACCTCGGCACCGGGGACGAGGCCGCCGACAACGCGGCACTCATCGGCGCGCTGAAGGCCGGGCCCGACCTCGCCTTCGCCTTCAACGCCATCGGTCACGACACCCAGATCGGCGACCGCAACACCATCGATGTTGCCGGCGTGCCCTACGTCGCCGCCTTGCTGGACCACCCGGCCTACCAGTTCAAGCGACTGCTGCGGCCGATGGGCACCGGCGCCATCGCCTGCCTGGACCGCAGCCATGTCGCCTACCTGCGCCGCACACGCCCATGCGCGGCGGCGGCCGATCCGCTGTTTCTGCCAGCGGCGGGCGTCGAGGCGCCGGAGACGGTGACGCGGGTGCCGGCCGAGGACTGGCGCCGCCGCGATATCCCGATCCTGTTCACCGGTACCTATTCCGGGCCGCCGCAGCGCAACTGGCACGCCGCACCCGATGCGGCGCGGCTGGTGCTGGATGCCGCCGCCGACCTGGCCGAGGACGACGACACCCTGCCGGCCGACCGCGCCTTCGCGAATGCCCTTGCCGGCCTGGGCCTCGATGCCGACGATACGATGCTCGCCCGTTCGTGGTCGCTGGTCGCGATGCTCGAGAGTTACCTGCGCGCCGCGCGGCGCCATGCCTGCCTCGATGCGATGGCGGCGGCCGACCTGCCCGTCCATGTCTATGGCAATGGCTATGCCGGCATGGCGGCGGACTGGCCCTCGTTCACCTTCGGCGGCGAGGGGTCGACCGCCGAGACGCTGGAGTTGCTGCAACGCGCCCGCGTCTCGCTGGGCACCAACTGCAACTTCCTGGCCGGCGGCCACGAGCGGGTGTTCACCGCCATGGCCAATGGCGCCGCCGCTGTCAGCGACCGCAGCACCTACTACGACGAGCTATTCGCCACCGACGACGCCATCGCGCAGTACCGCTGGACCGCCATAGAGGCGCTGCCGGACCAGGTGGCGGCGCTGCTGGACGACCCGGCAGGCACGGCGGCCATGGCCTCGCGCGGCCAGGCCATCGTCCGCGCCGGCCACCTGTGGCGTCACCGCGCCGAGGCGATCGCGGCCTGGGCCGCCGCCAACCTGGCGATCGGCACCCGGTACGGCGAGCAGGACACGTAGTCGAGGCCGACCTCCTCGCAGAACGCGATGGACGCCGGGTCGCCGCCGTGCTCGCCGCAGATGCCCAGCTTGAGGCGCGCATTGGCCGCCCGCCCCGCCTCCGCCGCCATCCGCACCAGCGCGCCGACACCGTCGACGTCGATGCTGACGAACGGATTGCGCTCGTAGATCGCCTGGGTCTCGTAGCTCTTGATGAAGTGGGCGGCGTCGTCGCGCGAGATGCCCAGCGTGGTCTGGGTCAGGTCGTTGGTGCCGAAGCTGAAGAACGCCGCCTCCGCCGCGATGTCGCCGGCGCAGATCGCGGCGCGCGGCAGCTCGATCATCGTGCCGATGTGGTGGTCGAGCGGGCCGTGGGCGGCGATCACCTCCTCGGCCACACGCTCCACCAACGCGCGCAGGATCGCCAGTTCCTTCCTGGTCGCGACCAGCGGGATCATGATCTCCGGCACCACGGCGATGCCATCGTCGGCACGCACCTGGCATGCCGCCTCCAGCGCCGCGCGCGCCTGCATCTCGTAGATCTCCGGGTAGGTGATGGCGAGCCGGCAGCCACGATGGCCCAGCATCGGGTTCAGCTCGGTGAGTGCTGCGGCGCGGCCGCGCACCTCGTCCGGGCTGCAGCCGATGGCCGCCGCCACCTCCGCCATGTCGGCGTCGGACTTCGGCAGGAACTCGTGCAGCGGCGGATCCAGCAGGCGGATCGTTACCGGCCGGGATCCCATGATGCGGAACAACTCGATGAAGTCGGCGCGCTGCATCGGCGCGATCTTGGCCAGTGCGGCCCGGCGCCCCGCCTCGTCGGTGGCCATAATCATCTCGCGCACCGCCACGATGCGATCGGCCTCGAAGAACATATGCTCGGTGCGGCAGAGCCCGATGCCCTCGGCGCCGAAGTCGCGCGCCACCCGCGCATCGTCCGGCGTCTCGGCATTGGCGCGCACGCCCATGCGGCGCAACTCGTCGGCCCAGCCCATGATGCGCTCGAACGCGCCCGACATCTGCGGCAGCACGGTGGGGATGGTGCCGATGTAGACCTCGCCGCTGGCGCCATCGACGGTGATCGGCTCGCCGGCCTTCACAACCACGTCGGCGACCCGCATCTCCCCGGCCGCCTCGTCGATGCGCACGTCGCCGGCACCGGCCACGCACGGGCGCCCCATGCCCCGCGCCACCAGGGCAGCGTGGCTGGTGGTGCCGCCGCGCGCGGTCAGGATCGCCTGGGAGGCATGCATGCCATGAATGTCTTCCGGGCTGGTCTCGGTGCGGACCAGGATCACCGCCTCGCCGGTGGCCGCGCGATCCGCCGCCTCGGTGGCGTTGAACACCACGATGCCCGACGCCGAGCCGGGCGACGCCGGCAGGCCCTTCGCCAGCAGTTCGCGCGGCGCATCGGGGTCCAGCGTCGGGTGGAGGAGCTGGTCCAGCGCCTCCGGGTCGATGCGGGCAATCGCCTCCGGCTTGGTGATCAGCCCCTCGTCCACCATGTCGACCGCGATGTGCACCGCCGACGCGGCCGAACGTTTGCCGGTCCTGGTCTGCAGCATGTAGAGGTGGCCGCGCTCCACCGTGAACTCGATGTCCTGCATGTCGCGGAAGTGCTTCTCCAGCCGCCCGCACACGTCACGCAACTCGACGAACAGGCCCGCATTCTCCTCCTCCATCGCCGGCGCCTGCGAGCCGATGGCCTCGCGCGCGGCGACCGTGATCGGATGCGGGGTGCGGATGCCGGCCACCACGTCCTCGCCCTGGGCGTTGACCAGGTACTCGCCATAGATCGTGTTGGTGCCGGTGGAGGGATCGCGGGTGAAGGCGACGCCGGTGCAGCAGTCCTCGCCCATGTTGCCGAACACCATCGCCTGCACGTTGACGGCGGTACCCCAATGCTCGGGGATGTCGTTCAGGCTGCGATAGGCGATGGCGCGCGGGGTCATCCAGCTCCGGAACACCGCGGAGATGGCGCCCCAAAGCTGGGTGCGCGGGTCGGTGGGAAAGTCCTGGCCGGTGCGCTCGGCCACCAGCGCCTTGTAGTCGCCCACCAGCGCCTGCCAGTCCTCGGCCTCGACATCGGTGTCCATCAGCAGATTGCGGCTCTCCTTCATGATCTCGAGTTGCTGCTCGAACAGATCGTGCGGAACGCCCAGCACCACGTTGCCGTACATCTGGATGAAGCGGCGATAGCTGTCCCACGCGAAGCGCGCGCCGCCGCCTTCGGCCAGCCCGGCCACGGTGTCGTCGTTGAGGCCGAGGTTGAGGACCGTGTCCATCATGCCGGGCATCGAGACCCGCGCGCCGGAGCGCACGGAGACCAGCAGCGGGCGCGCCGGATCGCCGAACTTGCGGTCCATCGCGGTTTCCAGGTCCGCCAGTGCTGCATCCACCTGCGCCGCCAATGCGTCCGGATAGGCGCCGTCGGCGGCGGTATAGGCCGTGCACACCTCGGTCGTGATGGTGAAGCCCGGCGGCACCGGCAGGCCGAGCCGCGCCATCTCCGCCAGGTTGGCGCCCTTGCCGCCCAACAAATTGCGCTGGCTGCCATCGCCCTCAGCGCCGTCGATACCGAAGCCGTAAACGAATTTCGTCATGGTCTCAGGTGGTTCCCTTATCGATCGCACGTCGCCCGCGCGATGCCCCGCCCCTCAATCGGCCGATTCCATCGCGACATGGTCCCAGCATTGCCACCCGAGCGCCCCAGTTGGTGCCGATATGACTTTCCGACACGATGCGCTGTGGTGGCGAATCTGGTCTCCCAACCTCCTCTCCAAACTCAAACGGTCGCTTCGGCGACCGTTTTTTTTTGGTGTCCCCCCAAGTCCGCCTATTGAATTTCCGGTCTACGCCGGTTTGGGCCCTCCAGGGCCTCGAACGCGGCCGCCAGGCCGATCAGTTCCGCTTCCTCGAACGCCGCACCCACCATCTGCAAGCCGACCGGCAACCCGCCGGTGGTCCAGCCGCACGGCAGCGAGATGGCCGGCAGCCCCAGCAGGTTGAAGGGAATGGTGTTGCGCCCGCGCAGCACCGGGTGGCCGTCCGGCTCGGTGCCGATCGGCGTCGCCGTGACCGGGGTCGACGGCAGCACGAAGGCGTCGAAGTCCGCGAACAGGCCGGCAACCTGGGCCCCCAGCACCGCGCGCAGCCGCTGCGCCTGCAAGTGCTGGCGCGCGGTCACCCAGCCGCCGGTCTCGATCATCGGGGAGACGTCGTCGCTGTAGGACGCCCGCTCCTCGACGAAGCGCTTGGCGTGATAGGTCGCCAGTTCCGACGACAGGATGATCACCCCGGCGGCGTGCACCAGATGCCGGTCCGGCCAGGCCACATCGGCAACCTTGGCGCCGGCCGCCTCCATGCGCGCAATCGCGGCGGTCACCTGCTGGGCGACCTCGTCCTCGCAGTCGTCGAAATAGCTGTCGAGCACCCCGATGCGCGCACCCTCCAGCGTGCGCCCGATCTCGGCCGAGAAGTCGGGCACCGTGCGGTCGGCGGTGGTCGGGTCGCGCGGGTCGGCCCCGGCCAGAACCTGCAGCATGATGGCGGCATCGGCGACCGAGCGGGTCATCGGGCCGACATGGTCCATCGACCACGAGACCGGCAGGCAGCCGTACTTGCTGACCCGGCCATAGGTCGGCTTCAGGCCGACAATGCCGGTGACCGCCGCCGGCTGGCGGATCGAGCCGCCGGTATCGGTGCCCAGCCCCCCGATGGCGAGCCCGGCCGCGACCGCCGCCGCGGTGCCGCCGCTGGACCCGCCGGGATGACGGCTGGTGTCCCACGGATTGCGCACCGGACCGTGATACGGGTTGCTGCTGGTGGTGCCGGTGGTGATCTCGTGCAAATTGGTCTTGCCGATGTGCACCGCGCCGGCCGCCTTCAGGGTCGCGACCACGGTCGCATCCTCGTCTGGCACGAAGTCCGCGAACAGCGGCGAGCCGAAGCTGGTCAGCGTGCCGGCGGTGTACAGGCAGTCCTTGATGGCGAGCGGAATGCCGTCGAGCGGGCTCAGCAGCTTACCCGCGCGCTGCCGTGCCTCCGACGCCTTGGCGGCGGCCCGCGCGGCATCGTCCATCCGCGTGATGTAGCAATTGAGCGCCTCGCCATGGCGGTCGCAGCGGGCAAGCACCGCCTCGGTCAGCGCCACCGGCGACAAGCAGCCGTCACGCAGCCGCGGCGCCAGTTCGGCGATGCTGGCGAACGCCAGGTCGTCGGAATTCTGTTCGGTGCGGGAGGACATTGCGATTTGCCCTACACGTCGCCGTGGCCGGGCGCCACCGGGCTGAACACGGTAGCCGGCGTCACGGAGTCGAGTGCCGCACCCTGGGCCTCGATCAGCCGCACCGCCTCGGCCAGGGTCGGCAGGCGCTCGCGCAGGCGCCAGGCGTCGTCTGCCGACATCTCGCGACCGAAAACATCGCGCGCCAACGCCTGCAGGGCCGCGGTACGCTCTTCACGCGTGCCGGTCCGGCCATCCGAAAGATCCTTAACTGCCATCGAACTCCCCGTCCGTTGACGCGTTGGTTGGCACGGCGCCGTGGTGCGAACCCGCAATGGCCCGCGCCGCCATTCTTGACTTGCCGGCGGCAGCGCGGCAGCCCACACTATGTCGGATCACGTGGGCACCGTGATGTAGTCAGGGGCGCCATGGTTGGTCGAGTCCAATATCACGCACGGGTGAGGTTATCGCGGCGGCGCGCGCTCGCGCTCGGCGGGTCCGCGACGGCGGGTCTGGGCCTCGCTGCGACGACGCCGCTCGGCGCGCTCGCCGAAACTGCCAGCCAGGTCAACTACTTGCGCATCGGCACCGGCGACGTCGGCGGGGTCTATTTCCACATCGGCGGCATGATCGCGAACATCTTCAGCGACCCCACCGGCGATGGTGCGTGCAATGATCGCACCTGCGGCGTGGCCGGCCTGGTCGCGGTCGCCCAGACCACCCAGGGCTCGGTCGACAATATCGGCGGCATCGCCGGCAACATGCTGGAAGCCGCCCTGTCGCAAGCGGACGTCGCCTATTGGGCCTTCCATGGCGAGGAGCTGTTCAGCGGCAACCCGGTCGAGAACATCCGCACCGTCGCCAACCTCTATTCCGAGCTGGTGCACGTGGTCGTGCCGGCGGACAGCGAGGTGGCCAGCATCGCAGACCTTGCCGGGCGCCGCGTAGTGGTGGGGCAGGACGGCAGCGGCACCCAGATCGCCGCACGCATGGTGCTGGATGCCCACGGGCTGTCGTTCGACGACATCGAGGCGATCACCAGCAACGCCACCGTCGGTGTCGGCCTGCTGATCGACGGGGAGGCCGACGGCCTGATCCTGGTGGCCGGCGCACCGGCCCCGGCGATGGAGGATCTGGCGGCGAACGAGGGTATGCGCCTGCTGCCGATCAGGGGCGCGGCCGCGGAGGCGATCACCGCGGCGGTGCCGTTCTTCAGCACCGAGACGGTCAAGGAGGACATCTACGAGAACGTGCGGCGCACGGATACGCTGGCGGTCGGCGCCCAGTTGATCGTGCGCGCCGAGCTGGACGACGAGCTGGTGTACGGGATGACCCGGTCGCTGTGGCACCCAACCAACCGCTCGATCCTGAACAACGGCCACCCGCTCGGCCAGCGCATTCTGCTGGAAACCGCCCTGAAGGGCATCGGCGTGCCGCTGCATGCCGGTGCCGCCAAATACTACGCGGAAACGCTCGGCGACGAGGCCTTGGCGGACACGCCGCAGTAGCGGTTTAGAGCATGGTCATTTCAGTCGGCACCAGCCCTCACCCCCACCCGGCCACCCACGAAAGTATCCTGTCTGGGTGGCCGGGTGGGGGTGAGGGCTGGCGCAGATTCAGCGTAAGCTGATCCCGATCTAGGAACGGCGCGGGCCGCAACGACGGCTCGATTTTCCCTTGCCGTCATATCCCCGTCATGAAACCATTCTCGCCAGGGAGGGGTGGCGTGAAGGGCAATCCGGCCGCTGAAGCCGGGCTGTCGCGACGGCCGAGAGAACGCCGCATCTGCACGCCGCCGCCGTGCAAACAACGAACGAAAAACGGAGGCGGACATGAGCAAGCCTTCAGCGGGGTCGCCCCAGGCAGAAACGCCGCGGTGCGCAGCGCTGGTTGGACCATATCTCAGCGGCAAGACGTCGCTCTTAGAGTCCATTCTGATGACCACCGGCGCCATCGCGCGCAAGGGCAAGACCAGCGACGGCACCACCGTCAGCGACGCCAGCCCCGAAGCCCGGGCCCGGTCGATGAGCACCGAGACTTCGGTCGCCACGACCACCTTCCTAGACGACGAATGGTCGTTCCTGGACTGCCCCGGCTCGTTCGAGTTCACCCAGGAAATGCGCAATGCCGTGCTGGTCGCAGACATTGCCGTGGTGGTGTGCGAGCCGCAGGCCGAGCGCGTGTCGGCGCTGGCACCGATGCTGCACTATCTGAACGAATACGACATCCCGCACCTGATCTTCATCAACAAGATGGACACCGCCGCCACCCGTGTGCGCGACGTGCTGGCGGCCCTGCAGTCGGTCAGCCCGCAGCCGCTGGTGCTGCGCCAGGTGCCGCTGCGCAAGGGCGACCAGGTGACCGGCTATGCCGACCTGGTCAGCAACCGCGCCTATGAATACAAGCCGGGCGACCGCTCCACCCTGATCGAACTGCCGAACGACGCCGAGGACCGCGCCGCCGAGGCGCGCCAGGAGATGCTGGAGGCGCTGGCAGATTTCGACGACGCGCTGCTGGAACAGCTGCTGGAGGACGTGGAGCCGGATTCCAGCACCGTCTACGAGCAACTGACGTCCAATCTGCAGGCCGACAAGATCGTGCCGGTGCTGCTGGGCACCGCCGAGGCCGACGGCGGCGTATTGCGGCTGCTGAAGGCGCTGCGCCACGAAACCCCGGATGTGGTCGCCACCCGCGAGCGCATGGGCATCGACGCCAGCGAGCCGCTGGCCCAGGTGTTCAAGACCGTGTTCGCCGGCCACACCGGCAAGCTGTCCTACGCCCGGGTCTGGAACGGCAGCATCAGCGACGGCGACACCCTGAACGGCGAGCGGGTCAGCGGGCTCTATCGCCTGATGGGCGGCAAGCACGACAAGCTGGCCAGTGCGGAGGCCGGCTCCGTGGTCGCGTTCGGCCGCATGGACGAAGTGAAAACCGGCGACGCGCTGAGCCCCTCGGGCAAGTCCGCCGGGGTCGCGTGGCCCGAGCCACTGCCTCCGGTGTTCGCCAACGCGCTGACCGCCGCCAACCGCGGCGACGAGGTGAAGCTGAGCGGCGCCATCCATCGCCTGAGCGAGGAAGACCCGTCGCTCTCCATCGAACACAACCAGTCGACCCACGAGATGCTGCTGTGGGGACAGGGCGACGTGCACCTGGCGGTCGCCGCCGACCGGCTGGCCAACCGCTTCAACGCGGCGGTGGAACGTTCCCGCCCGCAGGTGGCCTATAACGAGACCGTGCGCAAACCGGTGGAGCAGCACGCCCGCCACAAGAAGCAGTCCGGAGGTCACGGCCAGTTCGGCGACGTGCAGATCGAGATCAAGCCATTGGCGCGCGGCAGCGGGTTCGAGTTCATCGACAACATCGTCGGCGGTGCCGTGCCGCGCCAGTTCATCCCCTCGGTCGAGAACGGGGTGAAGGAATACATGGCGCGCGGACCGCTGGGCTTCCCGGTGGTCGATGTCGCGGTGCGGCTATTCGATGGCCAGTCGCATTCCGTCGACAGTTCCGACATGGCGTTCCGCGCCGCCGCTCAGCTGGCGATGCGCGAGGGCATGCCGAAGGCGAACCCGGTGCTGCTGGAGCCGATCTTCAAGGTATCCATCGACGTGCCAACCGAGCACACCAGCAAGGCGACCAATCTCGCCACCGGCAAGCGCGGCCAGATCCTGGGCTTCGACTCCAAGGCGGGCTGGCCGGGCTGGGACACGCTGGAGTGCATGATGCCCCAGGCGGAGATGCGCGACCTGATCATCGAGTTGCGCTCGCTGACCCAGGGGTCGGGCACCTTCCGCTTCGCCTTCGACCATATGGCGGAGCTGACCGGCCGGCTGGCGGACGAAGTGGTCGAGGAAAAGATGGCGGTCGCCGCGCAATAGCGCGGCGCACCTCAGTCGGGGGCAGGTGGCTCCACCGGCTCCGCCGACCGCGCCGCCGTCACGAAGGCCGCGATCAGCGCAGGGTCCTTGATGCCCCGGCTGGATTCGACGCCGGACGACACATCCACCGCGCGCGCGCCGGTCTGGCGGATCGCGTCCGCGACATTGTCCGGCGTCAGGCCGCCCGCCAGCATCCAGGGCTGTGACGGCGCCGTCCGGGACAGGACGCGCCAGTCGAAGGCGACCGCGTTGCCGCCGGGCCGGGTCGCGTCCTTCGGCGGCGGGGCATCCAGCAGCAGCCAGTCGCACGCACCCGCATAGGCGGCAGCACCTTCGATGGCTGCTGGCCCGTCGACGCTGACCGGCTTCAGGATCAGCCGCCCGAACCGCTCGCGCATGGCCGCCAACGCGGCCGGCGTGTCGCGCCCGTGCAGTTGCAGGCCGTCCAGCGGCACGACGTCGAGGACGCTAGAGATCTCGTCGGCGCCCGCATCGACGAACAGCCCCACCGTGCGCGCGCGCCCGGCAACATGGGCGTGCAACGACGCGGCCGTGGCCGGCGCAATCGCCCGTGGGCTCGGCGGATAGAACACAAAGCCGATGAAGTCGGCGCCCGCGGCGCAGGCGGCATCCACCGTCTCTATGGTGCTGAGGCCGCAAATCTTGACGATCATAATTCCGTTATTCCCGAAGCCTGCCGCCGCGTTGCCGCCAAACCGTCGCAAATCGGCGGCAGACCGATATCATGCGGACGCCGGCCGCGCGATATTTTCGATTCGCAACCGGTTCAAACTGAGAATCGTTCGCGCTATATTTGGCGACTGTTGGCAAGAAGCCTGCGTACGTGCGGGGCATTTAGCGTCTGCCGTGATCCTGGCAGCTCGTTGGCAACGACACAGAGGTGACGGCGATGGCGGTAGCGGTCACGCCACGAATGGAAGAAGCGGCAGCGGCCCTGACCCACTTCATCGGGTTCGGGCTGGCGGTTGCGGCGCTGCCGATCATGATCGCCGACGCGGTCGAGGTCGGATCGGCCGCCGCGGTGGTCGCCTGCTCCATCTACGGCACCGCGCTGATCCTGGTCTATCTCAGCTCCACACTGGTCCACAGCGTGCAGACCCCGGCCGCGCACCGGCTGTTCGACTATATGGATCACTGCTCGATCTACCTGCTGATCGCCGGCACCAACACACCGTTCGCCATGCTGCTGTTGCCGCCAGCCGAGGGCTGGAGCCTGTTCGGCATCATCTGGGCACTGGCGTTGGCCGGCATCGTGTTCAAGACCATCGCGTTCCGGTCCACCCATCCGGATCGCTACGACAAGATCTCCGTCATCCTCTACATCGCGATGGGCTGGTTCGGCTTCATCTATGCCGGCGGCCTGTTGATCAACGAGCTTGAGGCGGCGGGCCTGTGGTACTTGCTGATCGGCGGGCTGTTCTATACCGGCGGCACCATCTTCTACCTGTGGCGCTCGCTGCCGTTCAGCCATGCCATCTGGCACCTGTGCGCGCTGGCCGGCTCCATCTTCCACTTCTTCGCGATCCTGCTCTACGTGGTGCCGTTCTCCTGACGGGGGCGGGCCGGGCACAGATCCTCAAACCACTGGACGTCATGCCCGCACTTGTTGCGGGCATCCACGTCTTGTTCGTTATTGGTGACGCTTGAGAACGTCATCAGGCGCGTGGATGCGCGGATCAAGTCCGCGCATGACGAACAAGGAAAGGCTCTAGCGCTACGTCGCGGGCTCGAACTTCTGCGCGCGGGGGTCGTAGATGTGGAGCTCGCCGGCGCGGATGTCTATGTACCAGCCATGCAGCCGCAGACGCCCTTCACCCACCCGTTCGCGAATGGCCGGGAACGTCATCAGGTTCTCCAGCGACACCAGCACCGCGCTCTGCTCGCAAGCCCGCGCGCGCTCGTCCTCGGACGCATCCGGCATCGTCGCCTCCACCCGGCGATGGGCGGAGCGAACCAGGCTCATCCACGGCGCGATGAACTGAAACCGATCATCATCCTCGACCGCGTCTCGGAACAAGGAACGAATGCCGCCGCAATGGGCGTGGCCCAGCACAACGATGTGCTCAACGCCCAAATGCTCGACGGCGAACTCCAGCGCCGCCGACGTGCCGTGCAGGCCTCCGCCTTCCTCATGCGGCGGCACCAGGTTGGCGACATTGCGGACGACGAACAGCTCGCCCGCCTCGGCCTGCAACTCCAGTGTCGGGTCGATCCGGGAGTCGGAACACGCGATCAGCGCGACCCGCGGCTTCTGGCCCTCGTCGACCAGTTGCTCATAGATCGCGCGTCTCGGCTCGAAATGGCCCTCCCGGAAGGTGCGAAAGCCGGCGAGCAGCTTGGCAATTGGGTCCATCGACGACAATCGATCAGCCAGCCGGGTCGATCTTCTGCGGCAGCACGAAGTTGGCCACGTGCGGCGTGAAGTCGAGGTGGTCCCAATGCACGATCGGTTGCACGTACTGGAACAGCGGGATCACATAGCCCTGCTCGGCGATGTAGCGGTCGACCGCCTGATAGCCGGCAATACGCGTCGCCTCGTCGGGCTCGCCCCACAGCGGGCCGATCATCGCGTCCAGATCGTCGGTATCCCAGACCGAGTGCGGCGACGGCCCGAACATCGCGAAGCCGGTCGACGTCGAAGGATCGCCGATGGAATTGCCCCAGTTGTAGAACGCCGCCGGCGCCAGCTCGTCGCGCGCGCGCAGCTCGAAGTGCTGGGCGATCTCGTAGATCTCGATCTCCGCCTCGATGCCGACCCGGCGCCACATGCCGACGATGGCCTGGATGATCTCGTAGTCCTTCGGCTTGAAACCGCGCGTGGTCTGGATGGTGAAGCTGACCGGGTTGTCGGGCGAATAGCCCGATTCCGCCAGCAGCGCGGTCGCCTTCTCCGGGTCGAACCCGACCGTGATCGACGGGTCGAACGCGGCATATTCCGGCGCCTGCAAGGTGTCGATCGGCACGCCATAGCCACGCAGCAGCCGATCGGTGATCGCCTGCTTGTCAATGGCATGATGGGCCGCCAGCCGCACGTTCTTGTCGGTCATCGGCTCGACATCGTTGAGGAAGATCATCGCGATGTCGGATACCGGCGTCACCTGGCCGACCAGCCCGTCGGTCTCGCGCAGGCGGTCGTATTCCTCGTACGGGATTTCGATGGTGAGGTCGGAGGCGCCGCTCTCCACCTCCGCCACCCGGCTCGAGGCATCGGTCACGAACTTGAACACCACGGTCTCATAGGCCGGCGCGCCGCCCCAATAGTCGGGGAACGCCTTCAGGCGCAGGAACGCATTGCGCTCGAACTCGTCGACCATGTAGGGGCCGGAACCCAGCGGTGCGGCCTCGAACCCCTCGGCGCCAACCTCCTCATAGTAGTGCTTCGGCAGAACATAGGCGGTCAGGAACGCCATCCACTTGAACAGGGTCGGCTCGAACTCTAGCACATCGCCGGTGATGGTGTTGCCGTCGATGCTGTAATTGCCGCACTTGCCCCACACGAACTGGATCGGGTTGCCGGTATCCGGGTTGCCGGCACGCTCCAGCGACCACACCACGTCCTCCGGCGTCACCGGCTGGCCGTCATGCCATTTCGCGCCCTCGCGCACAGTCATGTGGATCTGGCTGCGGTCGTCGCTCCAGCCCCACTCGGTCAGCAAGCCGGGCTTGAAGCTGAGGTCGGGCTCCTGGTCGATGTACTGGTCGAACACGGCCTTGTAGATCGACTGGATGGTCGGGTTCACCGCCGATAGGCCCACGGTCGGGTCCCAGGACGGCAAGTTCACGTTGTAGGCGATGGTGGCGGTGTCGGCCGACTGCGCGCGCGCCAGACTGGGCCGCAACAGGCCGGTCAGCGCGGGCGTGGCAACACCGGCGGCGCCGGCGGCCTGCAGCAACGTGCGGCGGTTGAGTTTCATGCGTGTCCTCCATCGGCCCGCAGCGGCACCGCGCATGCGGCGTCACATCAAGGCGTTCCCCTGTTCGATGCCCCGGATCGGGGCCTGTTGCGGTGCATATTGCTTGGGCGAGGCGCCAGAATCAACGCGTGTCGGAATCAACGCGCCCCAGAATCAACGCGCCCCAGAATCAACGCGCGTCCAACAACGCCCGGGCGCGCCTCACCGTGGCGGTGAATGCCTCCAGCCCGCGGAACCTGGCATCGCCGGGTCCGGCGTCGGCCATGGCGGCGACATCGACGTCGGCACCGCATGCCAGCACGGCCCCGTGCATCATCAGGTTGTCGACCATGGCGAAGTCCTCGATCAACATGCCATCGCCGTCCTCATCGCCTTCCGGCCGCACGGTTCGGCGCAGGCCATCCCCGGCGAACACACGAAGCCGCTCGGCGAACAAGCGCCCGTCATTGGTGTAGCCCAGCACCGGGCGGCCCAACGCCCGCATGAAGCCCATCTCGAAGGCGGTGCCGCCGTCCATGCCGGGGCCCTGAAACGGCGTCATGTTGGCGATGATCAGGTCGCAGGTGAGCATCAGCGCCTCGTTGGCCTGCGATATCTTCAGGCCAGCCTCCACCGGGGTCAGCCCGGCCAGGTCCAAGACCTTGTCCAATGGAAACATGCCGACGAAGTCGTGGGCGGCGCAGATGGCCTTTTTGGCCTCGCCCAGTTCGTTGGTGTCCCGCACGAACACGTCGGGGCCCGCCAGGTAGATGCGCTCACCGGCCATCGGGCCGCTCCATCTGTTTGACGCCGGGCTTGTTGACGTCGGGCTCGTTCACGTCGCGCTCGGTCGCGTTTGGGGCCGAAGCCGCCAACGCAGCATACACAAAAGAAGACGGCGGCCGAAGCCGCCGTCTCCCACTGATGATTGCCGTATGGCGCAAACGTTAGACGGTGCCAACCGCCTGAGAGTCGTTCTTCGCGCCCATGTAGCCGAGAACGCCGGCAAGCAGGATCAGGGCGTTCCAGATCAGGCCCAGGATGCCGCTCCACCAAACGATCGCGAGAATGACGAGTACCAATCCTATGATTGCCAGGATCATACCGTTCGAGGGGCTCTTAGACGCGCAAATCATGATGCCCAGGATGACCACCACGATGCTGACGATCAGGAAGACCCAGGTGATCCAGCCGATCGCACTGCCGATATCCTCGAACTGCGCCTGGAACTCTTCCGGCGTCATGCCGGCGCTCTCGGCAGCCTGTTCGATCTGCTCCTGGGTCAAGTCGGAAATGTCCGGCAGATCGGCCATATCAACAGCCTCGACGGCAAACACCGCCAATGCTGCGATAATCACCTGAATGATGCCAACGACAATGGCTATTACACCACCGGCAATACGCATGGATTCGCCTCCATCACATGTTTTGATTCACGCACAGAATGAGACGCGTGGGGCCCCTCACCCGCGGTGCATGATGCACCAAGCTCTACGAGTACGCTCGACTCGAACCAGGCCAGTGTCGAACATAATCAAGGCACGGGCAAGGCCGATCCGGGGTGGTATAGGGCGAAACGTCAGGATTTGCCACGAAAATTGCGACTTTCGGGCCCGGTTGTTGCGAATTCCGCCCACTTCAGTCGTTGTTGATGATTTCCTGGTTCCATGCCGGAACCGTTGCCTGGCCCTCGGCGCATTTTGACCTTGGTCCGCCACCGCCGGCACGGTGTCCACGACGATTGACGCAGGATGCACGATGATCGGCAACGCCCGCCCCCGCCCCGAATCCGACCATGGCACGTCCTTCACGGCACGGCTATCCGCCGAGGATGAGCCCAGGGAGGATGAGCCCAGGGATGCTGACCCCGGGGTTGCGGCGCCTCGCCTATTCCGCGGCCGGATGCTGCTGGCGCTGTCGGTGCTCGCCATCCTGGCGGCGGCGGCGGTCGGCTACATTCTGATCGAACGCAGCGCGCAACGCGCGATCGCCCGCAATGCCGAGCGCATCTCGTTCGCCTGGGCGCAGTACATGCCGGCCCAGCTCCCCGACATCATGGTGCTGCTGACGGGCAACATCAGCCGCGCCGACGAGGAAATCCTGCGCCGGATGACGTCCTTCACCGATGTCTTCCGCTTCAAGCTGTTCGACGGCGAAGGCCGGC
The DNA here is from genome assembly GCA_965227515.1 of Alphaproteobacteria bacterium. Lineage (GTDB taxonomy): Bacteria > Pseudomonadota > Alphaproteobacteria > CALKHQ01 > CALKHQ01 > CBDDFZ01. Next base: position 718,008 of record CBDDFZ010000002.1, on the reverse strand, counting down.
AGATCCTGGTGGCCAGCAGCGACGGCGTGACCACCGAAGCCGACGATCTGGCGTCGCACAATCCCGTCGCCGCCGAGGTCCTGACCGGCCTGGAGCCCTATACGGCCGTGGAGGACGGCACCGAAAAGCCGGACCGGCCCGACGTCTATGTCGAAAGCTACGTGCCGATCACCCAGTACGGCACCGTCGTCGGCGTCGTGGAGGTCTATGTCGACCAGACCGCCGACGCGGCTGCGATCCATGCCGACTATGTCGAGTTCGAGGTCCTGTTCGGCCTCGTCATGCTCGCGGCGGTCTCGGTGCCGGGGCTGACGCTCGCCATGACCTCGGCAAAGCTGCGGCGCCAGAATGCGGCCATCGTGGCCGCCAACCATCGCGCACGCGCGGGCGAACGCTCCAAGTCGGAGTTCCTGGCCACCATGAGCCACGAAATCCGCACCCCGATGAACGGGGTGATCGGCATGGCCGAGCTGATGGCGACAACCGAACTGGACAGCTGGCAACGGGTCTATGTCGAGACGATCCAGTCATCGTCGAAGTCGCTGCTGGCGATCATCAACGACATCCTCGATTTCTCGAAGATCGATTCCGGCCAGCTCGTGCTGTCCGCGACGCCGTTCAAGGTGGCCAACCTTGCACGGGACTCGGTGCGCGTGATCGCCGAACCGGCGGCCAAGAAGGCGCTGGAAGTGCTGGTCCGCGTCGCGCCCGACGCCCCGAGCCACCTGGTCGGCGACTTCGATCGCCTGCAACAGGTGGTGACCAATTTCCTGGGCAATGCGGTCAAGTTCACCGACCAGGGCCACATCGTGGTCGACATCTCGGTCGAGACCGACGGCAGCGCTGCTGCCGACGACGGCGACGCGACACTGGTGGTGGAGGTGCGCGACACGGGCATCGGTGTCGCGCCGGAGGACATGGAGCGCATCTTCCAGATGTTCTCCCAGGTCGATTCGTCATCGTCGCGCCGCCACGAGGGCACTGGCCTGGGCCTTTCCATCTGTAAGGGGCTGGTCGACAATATGGGTGGCGACATCGGCGTGCGGCCGAACCAGGGTGGCGGCTCGACGTTCTGGTTCCGCGTGCCGCTGCAACGCCACGAAGCCGGCGAAACGCCCGCGGCGTTACCGTTCGACGCCCGCAGCCTGCGGGTGATCGCGGTCGACGACAACGAGACCAACCGCTTGATCGTGGGCGAGATGCTGTCGTCCTGGTCGATCGACTGCTCGATCGTGGCCACCGGCCGCGAGGCGATCCAGAAAATGTCGTCGGCGCAGCGGCAGAGCCGGCCGTTCGACGTCATCATCCTGGACCACCACATGCCGCGCATGGATGGCGAGGACGTGCTTCGCGAAATCCGCCGCACGCCTGAACTGGCCGGCACCGCAGCGATTCTGCTGACCTCGATCACCGAGGGCGAGTCCATCGAGCGCTGCAAGGCGCTGGGGTTGCAGGGCTGCCTGGTCAAGCCGACCTTCCCGTCGCGCCTGTTGGACGCGATCATGTCGGCGGTCGGCCGCTCGTTGCACGAGAAAGCCGCCGTCTCGGCGACCGCCCGCGGTCCACGGGCGGCGCCCGCCGCACGCCCGACCGCCGACGGGCAGACACCCGACGTGATGGTGGTCGAGGACAACGAGGTCAATCGGCTGGTGATCGAACAGCTTCTGGAGCAGATGGGCCTGAGCTACCGCATCGCCGAGGACGGCGAGGAGGCAGTGGCCGCATACCAGCAGGCGCCGCCGCGGATCATCTTGATGGACGTGTCGATGCCGGTGATGGACGGACTGGAGGCGACGGGCCACATCCGCGCGTTCGAAGAGGCGAACGACCTGCCGCGCACGCCCATCGTGGGCGTGACCGCGCACGCCATGTCCGGCGACAAGTCGCGCTGCCTGGACGCCGGCATGGACGACTACCTGGCCAAGCCGATCCTGACCGGCAAACTCAGGCACCTGATCAATACGTGGCTGAAGAACGATCGCACGCAATCGGCGCGTGCCACGCCGCCGTTGCGGGCGACCGGGTCGGGCGGCTGAAACCGGCCGGAAAGTCCCCCCTTCGCAGACCAGTCCGGCGCGAGATAAACTCAGTGTGGCCGGCGCATCACGTGCGGTGGCCAACGAACTGGAACGCAACCGGATGAGGCCCGCCATGCGCTACGCGGAAACGACTTTGCGACCTGCAGGAGCGCCCCGGCGATGGCGTGCGCCCAACTCCGGGCTGGCAGGCATCGGGCTGGCGGGCATCGTGTTGAGCGGGCTCGTGCTGTTCTCCGCGGCGCCGGCGCTTGCCGACGAGGTGGTCCTCTACGACGGCCGCGACTTCACCGGCGAGAGCGTGCAACTGACCGCCAGCGCCCCGGACCTCGGCGAATTCGGCATCGACGATGCGGTGATGTCGATCAGGGTCGTAACAGGCACCTGGAGCTTCCATCGCGAAACGGACTTCGAGAATGGCGATGGCCCGCCGGTCGTGCTGGCGCCCGGCGACTACCCGGACGTCGAGGCACTGGGCATTCCGGCCGACAGCCTGTCGTCGGTGGACCTGGTCGAGCGCGATATCCCGCCGCCGATTTTCTGTTCCGGCCCGTACTTGCAGCCGATGCTCGACAACAGCGACTGCGAGTTCGCCTGCGCGGTCGGCACCGTGCCCGACCCGGCCAGCGGCGAATGCATCTGCGCCGTGGGCCTCAGCGAGACCGGCATCGACGATCGGGGCCGGCGCATGTGCGGCGGGTAAGCACGATGCGCCCGAGCGCAACGGAGACGCCATGACCGGCGACGACACGGCGGACGTGCTGGCCGCAAACCGGGCCTTCTATGCGGCATTCACCGACCGGGACCTGGCGCGCATGGACGCATTGTGGGCCCAGCGCGCCGACGTCGTCTGCGTCCACCCCGGCGCGCCGCCGTTGTTGACCCGCGACGCGGTGATGGAGAGCTGGCACGCGATCCTGACCACGCCCGGATCGCCGCAGATCGATGGCCGCGATGCATCCGCGGTCCTGCTCGGCGACACCGCGCTCGTCACCTGCACCGAGGTCATCGCCGCCGCGTCCATATTCGCCACCAACGGGTTCGTCCGCCAGGACGGCGTCTGGCGGATGGTGCTGCATCACGCCAGCCCCGCCCTCAGGCGCAAGGTCCGCAAGTCCGATACGCCCGCCGATACGCCCACCGGCACGCCGACCGTCCACTGACGGTCTGCCGGCTGCCGCGCGGCAGCCTCAGGAGCCTTGGAGCCCGCGCGACTTGCGGTCTATGATCGCGCCGCGCCGGTCCGAAGGGTGGCAGCAGGCCGCCAGGCGATCGCGCCAAACAGTCGCTTACGACCATCGCGTCAGGGGGGAAGCCGCCGATGTCGCCGGACTTTGACATTCTCGATGACCGTTTCAAGGACCTGCTGGTGGCCGACGCCTGGGTGGAGCGGGTCTTCACCGGGTGCATCTGGTCCGAGGGGCCGGTGTATTTCCGCGAAGGCGACTACATGCTGTGGAGCGACATTCCGAACAACCGGATGATGCGCTGGTCGGCTAAGGAAGGCCCCTCCGTCTTCCGCGCGCCCTCCCATTTCACCAATGGCCACACCCGCGATCGCGAGGGCCGGCTGGTCTCGTGCGAGCACGGCGGGCGGCGGGTCAGCCGCACCAACCACGACGGCACCTACGAGGTGCTGGTCGACAACTGGAACGGCAAGCAGCTCAACTCCCCCAACGACGTGGTGGTGAAGTCCGACGGCACGGTGTGGTTCACCGACCCGTCCTACGGCATCATGAGCCATTGGGAGGGATTTGCCGGCGAGCCGGCCTACGGCGCCTGCTACGTGTTCCGCTACGACCCCGCCACCGGCGACCTCGACGTGGTGGCCGACGACTTCGACAAGCCGAACGGGCTTGCATTCTCGCCCGACGAGAGCGTGCTCTACATCGCCGACACAGGCGCATCGCACGATCCCGACGGGCCGCGCCACATCCGCGCCCTCGATGTCGAGACCGGCGATGACGGCAAGCCGGTGCTGCGCAACAGCCGGATCTTCGCGATCTGCGAGGCCGGACTGTTCGACGGATTCCGTGTCGACGTCGACGGCCGCATCTGGACCAGTGCCGCCGACGGGGTGCACGTCTACACTGCGGAGCCGGAGGCGCGGCGCATCGGACGTATCGTCATTCCGGAGCGGGCCACGGCAAATCTGGTGTTCGGCGGGCCGGAAGGCAACATATTGTATGTCGCCGCCACAACATCACTGTATAGAGTGGAAGTCGCGGTAGCTGGCGTTCAGCCATGTTGACTTGACCGGCAAGTTGCCGGCGCCGTTAACCATACCCCAAACGGACAAAATCCCTGCCGAATCCGGCAGTTACTAGCGTTAATTTTGCTTTTACAGTTCAAATCGGCCATAAGCGACGCTACGATACCATGACGTTGGATTTGCTCACCGATCCCGGGTCGGTCAGCCGCCGGTGTGCGGAGGTGGGGTAATCGCATACCGGAGCGCCGTTGCGACCAACGTCGAGGAGAGACGTCATGGCCGATCACGCGCCATTCCGCTCGTCGGAGGAACCGCCGAGCATTCACGTTGCATATGACGCAACGGACGACGACACGCAGATCAGCACGGAAGACGCCGCGCTGGCCGGCGAGCGCCGGCACGGCCGACCCAGCGACTTCGGACTGGATGCGTCGCGGCGCCTGCTCGACGGTCTCGGCGCCAGCGGCATCGCCTGCGCCGCCTTCACGGTTGTCTGGCTGCTGGCCTGGGGTTTCTACCTGGTCGGCGCCTACGGGCTGGACAATCTCAGCTACATGCTGCCGCACGAGCTGGCCGGCGTCTGCGCCATCGTGCTGCTGGTGCCGATGGCGGCCTGGCTGATCGTCGGCTATGTGGCGCGGGGCGCGCGGCTGCGCGCGCAATCGGATGCGCTGACCCGCCACCTCGGCATGCTGGAGCACCCCACGGCCACGGTCAGCAACGACGTGCAGGACATCGCCCGCACCCTGCGCCTGCAGACCGATGAGTTCCGCTCCGTCTCCGACCACGCCATGGGCATCGCCGACGACGTGGCGCTGAAGTTCCGCGAGGGCCAGGGCGAGATCAAGGGCCTGGCCGACGATATCGAACTGCGGGCCAAATCGGTGTTGCAGGCGCTGCGCCGGCAGACCGACGAGATGCGCCAGGTCTCCAATTCCGCCGCCCAGGACGTGAGGACGGTCGAGGATCTGGTCGTCCACCAGACCAAGTCGCTGTCCGACCTGGTGCAGCATGCCTTCGACAGCACCCAGGCGATCTGCACCGATCTGGAGCAGCGCAGCACTGAGTTGCGCTCGACCCTGGATACCGCACAGGCCAGCGCCAGCAGCATGTCGCAGACCATGGCCGATCAGGTCGATCATCTGGAAGCGGTGACCGAGAAGGCCGGCAGCCAGGCCGGCAAGATCCGCGACCTGCTGAGCGAACAGGCCGAGGCGGTCACCCGGTCGGCCGACATCGCGATGGAGAAATCGCAGCAGATCGCGCCGATGCTGCGCAAGTCCGGGCGCTACATGCGCTCAGCCTCCAAGACGGCGATGGAGCAACTCGAAAGCCTGTCGGCCATGGCCGATGAACGGCGCACCGAGCTGGAGGCGACAACGACACGGCTGGGCGACGCCGCCGCGCGCATCGCCGAACGACTGGAGGCCCAACGCACCACGCTGGACAACGCCGGCACCGCCGCCGAGCAGCGCATCGGTTCCATCGAGGCCGCGGTCGCCAAGCAGGTCGACGTGCTCGACAAGGCCGGCACCGCCGCAGAGCAGCACCTGCGCACCCTGGGCGAACGCTTCGACCAGAGCGTCGGACAGGTCCGCGAGCGGGCCACCGCCATCGGCGGCGAGGTCGCCAAGGCCACCGAAAGCCTGCAGGCGCAGGCCGCCAGCCTGGAGCAGAGCCGCGATGCGGTGCACGACTGGGCCGAGGACCTGACCCGCAATCTGGCCGAGCAACGCGGCCGCATGGACGTGACCGTGCGCAACACGAGCGAGAAGGCGGCGGAGGCTCGTTCGTTGATCCAGGACGCGGCGGAACACCTGACCGCCACCGTCGACCGGCTGGAAACGTCGGGCAAGGCGGGCGTCGCCGCCTCGAAGGAACAGGCGGAGGCGTTCGCCAGCGTTGCCGCGACCCTGACCGACGCCGCCGGCACCGCCACCGAGACCGTGCGCGACCGTGCCACCGCCCTTGAAGCGATGATCGTACAGGCGCGCCAGGAGATCGGCGCGCTCGGCATCACCATCGGCCAGCAGACCGACACACTGGAAGAGCGCAGCGCGGACATGCGCGCCAAGACCGATGCGTTGCGGTCCCACATGCAGGACGCCGACGCCAATCTGAAGGCGATCATCCAGGATGCGGATCAGCGGCTCGCCGCGGAATCGGCCCGGCTGGCCGATGTGGTGGCGTCGACCGATCACAAGCTGGGCACGCTGGCCGACGATGCCGCCGACCGGGCGGAAGAGGCCGTGCGCGCATCGGAAACCCGGCTGGCCGAAAGCAGCCGCGCACTGACCGATATCGTCGAACAGGCCGCCGCCCGCCTGACCGCGCTCACCGGCGAGACCGATACCTCGCTGACCGCGCTGGCCGAGGCCGCACGCGCCCGCGCCGAACAGGCGGCCGCAGACGCCCGCGCCGCCGTCGAGGACACCGGCCGCGCGCTGACCGGCAGCGCGGAAGGCACCGCGTCGCGGGTGAAGGCGATCGCGAGCCAGATCGAGATCGATGTGTCGAAGACCGGGCGGCAACTCGCCGACCTGGCCAATGCCACCTCGCGCGAGGTCGCCGACGCGTCCGAGGCGGTGCGGAGCGATCTCGCCGGCACCGAGGCCGCGTTCCGCCAGACCGCCGAGACCGCCACGCAAGGTGCGGCGGATGCCGGCCAGAAACTCGCCGCCCATGCCGAGGAGGCCGACCGCAAGCTGGTCGCCGCCGGCCAGGCGATGGCGCGCCAGTTGGCCGAGGTGGCGTCGGTCAGCCACGGCAGCGTCGACCAGGCCGAGGCCGCCCTGCGCGAGGCCAGCCGCCGCGCGACGGCGCTGGTGGCCGACGGCATTGCCGAGGTCCGGGCCGGCGGTACCGCCATCGAGACCCAGCTCTCCACCGTCATCGCCCGCATGAGCGGACGCATCGACGAACTGAACAAGTCGCTGGCCGCCAGCGTCGCCAGCACAGACGGCAATATCGAGGGCGTGCTGCGCGGCACCCGCGACCGGGTCGCGTCGACCATCGCGGCCGCCCAGGACGACATCGGCCAGCTCGAGATCGCGCTCGCCGCCATGGCCTCGCGCGCCGGGGAGCGGATCGACGGCATTTCGCTGGCCGCGACCAGCAGCGCGCAGTCCGCCGAGGACAGGCTTGCCGAGACCGTCGACCAGCTTGAAGACAGGTTGCAGACGCTGGCCGACAAGACGACCGCGCAAAGTGCCGAGACCCAGGCCGCGGCCGTCGCCATGCTTGGCGACATCGCTGCCAAGACCGAGGCGCGGATCGAGACATTGGCCCAGTCGATGACCGACCGGGCGTCCAGCGCCGATGCCGACATCTCCGCCGTGCTGGACGAGACCCAGCGCCGGATCGCCGATATCTTCGCCGGCGCGCAGGCCGAAGTCTCCAGCGTCGATGCCGCCCTGGGCCAGCTTGCGGCGCGCGCGGGCGAGCATGCCGAAACCGCGAAGACGGCGATTGCCGGCGGCGCGGAGGATGCGGAGCGCCACTTCGCCGAGACCACCAGCCGCATGGACGAGGCGATGCGCGCGTTCGTGGCGCGCACCAAGGCCCAGACCGAGGACACCGAGCGCGGCGCCGAGGCCATGCTGGCCTCGATCTCCGACAAGACCGAGGCGCGTATCGCCGCCATGGCGAAGTCGCTGGTGGACCGCACGAGCGAGACCGAGGCCGCGATCGCCAAGTCCGGCACGCGCATCGACGATCATTTGCAGAGCCTGGCGGAGCGCGCCCAAAGCCGCAGCCAGGAAATCGGCACGTCCACAGAGGCCGCGTTGGCGGATCTGTCGGAGAGGTCGCAGGGCCGGATCGCCGCGTTCGCTAAGTCCCTGGCGGACCAGACCAGCGAAACCGAGGCAGCCGTCGCCGACGCCGGCACCCGCATGGACAGCCAATTGCAGGACATGGCGGATCGCGCACGTGGCCGCAGCGAAGAGATCGGCCGCACCGCCGACGCCATGTTGACAGATATGTCGGCCAAGACCGAGGCGCGCATCGCCGCCATCGGCCAGGCGTTCGCGACCGAGGCCGACGGCGCGGAAGCCCGCGTGCTGAAGACGGCGGCTACGGTGGAGGACCGGCTGAAGACCATGTCGGCCGAGACCGAGGGCGCCATCGCACAGTCGCTGGACGGTGCGGTCGACCGGGCGTCAGACGCCTCCAAGCGCATTCGCGATGTGATGGAAGCGCTGCCTGACGTGCGCGACCGTATGGATGCCATCGCCACCCAGGCCAACGACCGGCTGGACGCGCTGCAGAACCGGCTCGGCAAGCAGGTCGAGACGGCGGAAGCGGTGCTGGGCGAGACCACCCGCGCCGGCGCGCGGCGCCTGCGCGATCTGGCTGCCGAAGTGCGCCGCGACCTGGATGCGGTGCGCCAGGAGTCGGCCACGCTGGCCGACGCCGCCGCCGCAAAGATCGGCGAGGCGTTGACCACACTGTCGGAGAAGACCGAGGCGACCGATGCCGCCTTGGCCGATGCCGGCGAGCGCTCGACCGCCACCCTGGAGCGGGTCTCGACCGCCATGGCCGAGAAGCTGGAGGCTGTGCGCTCTGCCGGCGATGTCGCCGCCAGCCGCGTGACCGGCCTTGCCGACGCCCTGCAAGACAGCGCCGGCAAGGTGACGACGGCCGGTGGCGATGCCGAGGCCGCGCTACGCATGCTGGTGCAGAACCTGCAAGACGATGCCGCGGAAGTGCGGAAGTCGGCGGAAAGCGTGACCGGCCAGGTCGAGGTCGCCATCGACGGCCTGCGCACCCATCTGTCCGAGCTGGACGACGCCAAGGGCACCATCGAGGGCCGCGCCCGCACCGTCGGCACCGCGTTGGCCGATCAGGCGAGCGCGCTGTCGATGCTGGCCGACGGCTTCGACCGCAAGGTCGGCGGGCTGCGCGAGCAGATCGACGGGCTGACCGTGGACCTGACGGCGAAGTCCGACGAGATGGCCAGCGCCGTGGAGGGGGCCGGCGCCCGCGCCCGCGCCGAGGCGGACGCGATGGTCAAGGCCGAGCAGGACCTGAAGCGGCGCCAGTCGGAACTGGCGGAAACCGGCGCCACGCTGGGTGAATCGCTGACCGCCGTCGCCGCCCGCCTGGCCGCCGAGAGCGAGAAGATGAACGCCGCCGGCGAGCGCACCAGCCGCACCATGGCCGATGCCGGCAAGCAGGCGGAATCGCAGTCGACCGCGCTGTCCCAGCTCGGCGACGCGGTCGATGCCAAGCTCGCCCGGCTGAACACCACCTTCGCCGGCCAGATCGACGGGCTGCGCACGGTTCAGGACCACATCGAGGCCCAGTTCGCCACCATCGCCAAGCAGTTGCAGGACCACGCCGCGGCCGTGGAGCGCACGGTCAACTGGGCGGCCGATCAGAGCCAGCAGGTCGACAACGCGCTCGACCAGCGCGCCAGCGTGCTGCAACGCACCAGCAACAAGGTGGCCGAGCAGGCCGAGACCGCGATCCAGGGCTTCCGCGAACAGGCGATCTCGCTGTCGGAGATCGCCACCGATGCCCGCTCGGCCATCGAGCAACTGTCGGAGCTGGCGGCGCGCACCCAGGGCGACAGCTTCATGCGCCAGGCCGGGTTCATCATCGAGCGGCTGGAGTCGTCGGCCATCGACATCTCGCGCGGCATGCAGGCCAATGTCAGCGACGACGTCTGGCAGCGCTATCACAAGGGCGACCGGGGCATCTTCGCGCGCAAGCTGGTGGGCCTGCGCGACCGCGCGGTGCTGGTCGACATCAAGGCGCGCTATGAGCGCGACAGCGAGTTCCGCGACCACGTGAACCGCTATCTGGTGCAGTTCGAGGAATTGCTGAGCCAGACCAAGCGCTCGGGCCTGGAGGATGTGCTGAACGCAACCTTCCTCAGTTCCGATGTCGGCCGGCTCTATGTCATGCTGGCGCGGTCAATCGGCCGGCTGAACGGCTGACCGCACCACCGCCCCGCCCATGCCGCGCGCCTACGTCACCGTCGACGTCTTTTCCCACACGCCCTTCGGCGGCAACCAGCTTGCCGTGGTCACCGAGGCGGAGGGGCTGGACACCACGACGATGCAAGCCATAGCGGCGGAGTTCAACTACGCCGAGACCACGTTCGTGCTGCCGCCGGACGATCCAGCCCACACCGCGAACGTGCGCATCTTCACCCCCGGCCGCGAGGTGCCGTTCGCCGGTCACCCCAACATCGGCACGGCCTACGCGCTTTCCCGCATCGGCGAGTTCTTCGGCCGGCCGGTCGGCGACCGGGTGGTGTTCGAGGAAAAGGTCGGGCTGGTCCCGGTCGCGATCCAGCGCGCGTCCGACGGCACGCCGAGCGGTGCCCGGCTGACCGCGCCCGCGCCGTTCGAAACCGGCGACGAGGTCGACCCGGCGGTGGTGGCGCGCTGCGCCGGCATCGATGTGTCCGCCGTCGTCACCACGCGGCATGCGCCGGTTTACGCTTCGGTCGGCCTGCCGTTTGTCATGGCCGAACTGGCGTCGCTGGAGGCCCTGTCCGGTGCATCGCCCGATATCGCGGCGTTCGCGCGCGAGAGCGCGGACTTCGCGTTGCACCTCTATGTGCCCGATGTCGGCAAGCCCACCGACGTCTGCGCGCGGATGTTCGCGCCCAACCATGGCGTGATAGAGGACCCCGGCACCGGCAGCGCCAATGCCGCATTGGCCGGCCTGCTCGCCAGCCTGGCCTCGCCCACCGACAGCACGCTCACGTGGGACATCCTGCAGGGCCGCGAGATGGGCCGCCCCAGCCATCTGGTCGCCAGCGCCACCAAGAGCGGCGGTGCCGTCACCGCGACCGAGATCGGCGGCGCCTGCGTCCCGATCATGCAGGGTGTGATAGAGGCGGTTTAGGTCAAGTTGGTTTGACGCCCTCGGCCCTGTGCCGAGGGCCCATGTCCGCAAACGCATGATGGGGCCTGCCAGCAATACCTGAAGCGGATGCTCTTCGACATACCGAAATACATCTAAGACGCGTCGAAATGGGCCCTCGGCACAAGGCCGAGGGCATCATGTTATTGGTATCAGGCCAACAACCCCTCCAACACACCCGGCAGCTCGCTGAATCCGTCGATCACCGCTTCGGCGCCCAATTCATCGACCGGCACCGCCGAATAGCCGTGGCGGACCAGCACGCACGGCAGGTCGGCGGCGTGCGCGGCTTCCAGGTCCACGATGGAATCGCCGATCATTGCCGCAGGAGTACCCGGCGGGTGCCCGAGCAGGGCAAGGGTGGCGTGGATGTGCGCCGGGTCCGGCTTGCGCACCGGGAAGCTGTCGCCGGCACCGACCACCGTCAGCAGGCCGTCCAGCCCGACCTTGGCGATGGTGCCGCGCGCGGCGGCCAGCGGCTTGTTGGTGCAGACCGCCATCGGATGGCCGGCATCGCGCAGCATGGTCAGCGTCGCTGCCACATCGGGAAACAGCTGGCTGCCGGCGTGGCCGTTGGCCGCGTAATGGCGCTCGAACGCCGTGACCGCGCCGTCCAGCCCACCATTTGGCCCGCCGGACATCGCCACCGGCACCGCGCGCTCCACCAGCCGGCGCACGCCATGCCCCACCAGCGCACGCACCTTGTCCGGCGCCAGCGGATCGGCGCCCTGTTCCGCCAAGGTGGCGTTCAGCGCGGCGGCGATGTCGGGCAGCGTGTCGACGAGGGTGCCGTCGAGGTCGAACAACAGGGCGGCGGCCATGGGCGGGCGGTGTTCCAGGTCGAAAGGATCGGGCTGACGGCGTCAGGACGCAGGCAATGTTTGGTAACATTTGTTGACTTGGGTCATACAGCGCCTTGTGGCAGCGTCGCCGCCATCGCGATCATTTCAATCGGCGCCGGCCCTCAGCGCAAGCTGACCCCGATTGAAGTACCGCGCGACGAAGACCGAAGCTGGAGAAGTGTTGCCCGTGAAGACGCAAACCGAATTCGCCGCCGTGATTCTGGCGGCCGGGCGCGGCACCCGCATGAAGTCGGACCTGCCCAAGGTGCTGCACAAGGTGGCGGGCCTGCCGATGATCCGCCACGTCACGGCGACGGTCGCCGGGCTGGCGCCGTCCCGCCAGGTGGTGGTGGTTGCCCCCGGCATGCAGGACGTGACGAACGCGGTGTCGCCGATCCCGACCGCCGTACAGATCCAGGCACAGGGCACGGCGGACGCGGTGAAGGCCGGGCTGGACGAGCTGTTCGGCTTCGACGGCGACGTGCTGGTGCTGTTCGGCGACACGCCACTGATCACGCGGGCCACCCTGCGCCGCATGCTGGACGCGCGGCGCGCGGCGGACGACCCGGCCGTCGTCGTGCTGGGCTTCCGGCCGGACGACCCCGGCCGCTACGGCCGCCTGATCATCGGAGACGACGGCAGCCTGTCGCGCATCGTGGAGGCCGCCGACCTGACCGAGGCCGACGGCAACCCGGCGATGTGCAATGCCGGCGTGATGGCCATCGACGGCACCGTGCTGACCCGCTATCTGCGCCAGATCGGCAACGACAACGCCAAGGGCGAGTACTACCTGACCGACCTGGTCTCGATTGCCTGCGGCGATGGCCGCGCCTGCGCCGTGGTCGAAGCCGACCCGGACGAGGTGATGGGCGTCGATTCGCGCGCCGCGCTGGCGGTGGCCGAGGGCATTGCCCAGCAGCGGCTGCGCCAGGCCGCACTCGAAGCCGGCGTCACCCTGATCGACCCGGCGACCACCTGGTTCAGCCACGACACCAAGATCGGCGCCGACACCATCGTCGAGCCGTCGGTGTGGTTCGGGCCCAAGGTCGTCATCGGCAAGCGCGCGCACATCAAGGCGTTCAGCCACGTCGAGGGCGCTACCTTGGCCGACGACGTGACGGTGGGGCCGTTCGCGCGCCTGCGCCCCGGCACCGAGCTGGCCGAGAAGGTGCGGATCGGCAACTACGTCGAGGTGAAGAACGCCGCCCTCGGCCCCGGCGCCAAGGTCAACCACCTGTCCTATGTCGGCGACGCGGTGGTCGGCGCCAGCTCCAACCTGGGCGCCGGCACCATCACCTGCAATTACGACGGCTATCTGAAGCACCAAACGGTCATCGGCGAGCGCGCCTTCATCGGCTCCAACACCGCGCTGGTCGCCCCCGTCGTCATCGGCGCCGGAGCCATCGTCGCCGCCGGCAGCACCATCACCAAGGACGTGGCCGCCGATGCGCTGGCGGTCGCCCGCGAGCGCCAGCACGACATCGCCGACTACGCGACCCGCTTCCAGGCCAGGGAGCGCGGCGACACGTCGAACGGACAGGCCAAGAAGGACTGAGCATATGTGCGGCATCATCGGCATCGTCGGCTCGAAACCCGCCGCCCCGCGCCTGCTGGACGGCCTGAAGCGGCTGGAATACAGGGGTTATGACAGCGCCGGCATCGCGACCCTGACCAACGGGCACATCGACCGGCGCCGCGCCGCCGGCAAGCTCGCCAACCTGGAAGCGGTGATCGCCAATGCGCCGCTGGTCGGCAACACCGGCATCGGCCACACCCGCTGGGCAACCCACGGCGCGCCGACCGAGAACAACGCCCACCCGCACGGCACCGAGAAGGTGGCGGTGGTGCACAACGGCATCATCGAGAACCACATGGCGCTGCGCCGCAAGCTGCACGGGCGCAATTTCGAGACCGACACCGACACCGAGGTTGTGGCGGTGATGCTGACCAAGCTGATCGAGGAAGACGGCATGACGCCGGTGGAGGCAACCCGCGCCACCCTGGCCGAGGTGGAGGGCGCGTTCGCACTCGGCCTGATCTTCGCCGGCCATTCCGGCAGCCTGATCTGCGCCCGGCGCGGCAGCCCGCTCGCCATCGGCTATGGCGACGGCGAGATGTACATCGGTTCCGACGCGCTGGCGCTGGCCCCGCTGACCGACCGCATCTCCTACCTCGAAGAGGGCGACTGGGCCGTCATCGGCACCGACGCGGCGGAAATCTTCGATGCCGAGGGCCAGCCGGTCGAGCGTGAAATCCGCCAGACCGCGCTGAGCGGCGCGCTGATCGGCAAGGGCAACCACCGCCATTTCATGGCCAAGGAAATCCACGAGCAGCCGGCGGTCATCGGCGACACCCTGCACAGCTTCGTCAATGCCGGCACCGGCCAGATCTCACTGCCGCCCCTGCCCTTCGACCTGGCTGAAATCTCCCGGCTGACGCTGACCGCCTGCGGCACCGCCTACTACGCCTGCCTGGTCGCGAAATACTGGTTCGAGCGCATCGCGCGGCTGCCGGTCGACGTCGATATCGCGTCGGAGTTCCGCTATCGCGAGGCGCCGCTGGAACGCGGCGGGGCCGCGATCTTCGTGTCGCAGTCGGGCGAGACCGCCGACACGCTGGCGGCCCTCGGCTACTGCCGCGACCAGGGCCAGCGCATCGTCTCGGTGGTCAACGTGCCGGAAAGCACCATCGCGCGCGCCTCCGACGTGGTGCTGCCCACCTATGCCGGCCCTGAGATCGGTGTCGCCTCGACCAAGGCCTTCACCACCCAGCTCACCGTGCTCGCCTGCCTGGCCATTGCGACGGCCCGCGCGCGCGGCGCCATCGACGAGAAGACGGCGGCTGCGCTGGCCATGGGGCTGACCGAAGTGCCGGCCCGAATGGCCGAGGTGCTGGCCGAGGAAGAGGCCTGCACCGAGATCGCGCATCTGCTGACCGATGCCCGCGACGTGCTCTATCTGGGGCGCGGCGCCGCCTACCCCATCGCGCTGGAAGGCGCGCTGAAACTGAAGGAAATCTCCTACATCCACGCCGAGGGCTATGCCGCCGGCGAGATGAAGCACGGGCCGATCGCGCTGATCGACGACACCGTGCCGGTGATCGTGATCGCGCCCCACGACGACCTGTTCGACAAGACCGCCAGCAACGTGCAGGAGACCATCGCGCGCGGCGGCCGTGTGGTGCTGATCAGCGACGCGGCGGGCGTGGATGCCTTCGCCGGCCAAGTGGCGGCCTCGCTGACCATGCCGACCGTCGACCCCATCGTCGCCCCGATCCTCTACACCGTGCCGGTGCAACTCCTCGCCTACCACACCGCGGTGCTGAAGGGCACCGACGTCGACCAGCCGCGCAACCTGGCGAAATCGGTCACGGTGGAGTAACCGCCGTTCGCCGAATCTGAGGCGGATCGGAAAAAATGCGCTAACATGACAATTCTGAGTTGTTGGCGTGAATGCGCCAACGTCCACGACAGCGCATGTCCCCCCGATGCAGCCCGCCAAGGACCCCACGCCACCGGACGACACATCCCCTCCCGCCTCGATCGCTCAATTGGGCGCGGAAGGCCGCGTCTGGGCGGTTGGCGCGGTCTTCGCAGACGTGCACCAGCTGACTGCGCTGCACCGGGAACTGTGGCCGAAACTGCGCGCCGGCGACCGCATGGTCTATCTCGGCAACATGATCGGCGGCACGGCGGTGCAAGCGACCATCGACCAGATCCTGCGCTTCCGCATCGCGTTCCTCGCCCGGCGCGGCGCCGAGCCCGAGCATGTCATCCACCTGCGCGGTGCCCAGGAGGAGATGTGGCAGAAGCTGCTGCAGCTGCAGTTCGCGCCCGACCCGCCGGCCGTGGTGCACTGGGTGCTGGAGCACGGTGTCGCCCACACCCTGGCGGCCTATGGCGGCGACCCGGGCCGCGCGCGCGAGATCGCGCGGGAGAGTGCGACAAGCATCACCCGCTGGACCGGCCAGTTGCGCGAGAACGTGCGCACCGCGGCAGGCCACGACGTGCTGTTCTCGTCCCTGAAGCGGGCGGCGATAACGGCGGAGGACGGCCTGCTCTTCGTCAGCGCCGGCATCGACCCCGACAAGCCGCTGGAAGCGCAGGCCGACAGTTTCTGGTGGCGGGCCGACCTGTTCGACCGGCTGAACGGCCCTTACGCAGGCTTCCGGCGGGTGGTGCGCGGCTATGATCCCGCCGACCAGGGCGTGGTGCAGACCGAGCACACGACGACGTTGGACGGCGGATGCGGGCGCGGCGGCACGCTGGTCGCGGCCTGCTTTCAGCCCGATGGCAATGTGGTTGACGTGATCGAGGTGTGAGCCGGGTCAGCTTGCGCCGAATCTGATCAAAAAAGGCTCGTTGTCACCCTTGACCGGCGCGCCAGTGGGGCGCGACGCGTCGAGGGTCCATGGCGCCCCAGCGCGCCAAATGTTGGCCGCAAAGGTCTTGTCCGTAGAGGCACCATACGGTGATGGCGGAGCCATGGATCCTCGGCACCTCGCCCCGCCTCCGGCCGGGGGCTCGGGCCAAGGATGACAAGGTGATGTTAGATCGCGATGACGATCCCGGTCTATCCGCGAACGACCCTATCTTACTGGACCAGCTTGACCCGCTGGCCCGGCGTCACGTCTTCCGCGCTGGTCAGACCGTTCAACACCCTGAACAGCCCCTCGCGATCGCCCGACACCCCCATCTGCGCGGCCAGGCTCGCCACGGTCTGGCCCGGCGCGACCGTCACCACCCTGATCCGGCCGGGCTCGGGCGGTGTCACCGCGCCCTGCGGATTGGGCTCGACGCTGCGCACGGCCTCCAGGAACGGGGAGTCCGCGCCCAGCAATTCCGGGCCGCCAAGCATGATCACGACCGCCAGCGTATCGGGGTCCAGCTGCATGGCGGCGATCTGGAAACTTTCGGTGCCGTCCGGCTTGCGGAACGCCAGCATCGCCGTCTGCATGCCGTTGATGGCCTGGGTCTCGGCGGGCTGATCGTCCAAATCGGCGAAACGGCGGTCGAGATAGGCCGACACGGTGCCGGGCTCGGTGTTCTCGAACGCCCGGAAGATGACGGTTGCGTTGTTCGGCCCCAGGCCGAAGGCGCTGCCGCCCGACTGGCCGATCTGAAACCCGTCGGGCGCGGTGAAGGCCACATTGTACTGCGGGTTGATGAAACGGCGCCCGGAAATGAACCCGGATGCGCCGGTATCGCCGAACGGCAGGCCGTCGATCATGGAAAGATAATTGTCGCGGCCATCGGCGGCCGCAGGCGCCGCGCTGTCGGTAGTACCGATGAGCTGCATGAGCTGCAGGGTGCGGGCCCCGAACGTGGGGTGCGTTTCCTGGAAGGCCAGGCCGCCGGCAAAGCCGTCTCCGGTGGCCAGCAGGTCCATGGCCTGCATCTTCGCCAGGATCTCGGCAGCGGCGTCGGTGCGATAGCCGGCGGCGGCCAGGAACTCCAGGCCCACGCTGTCGGCCTCCAGTTCCTGCTGCCGGCTGAAGCCCAGGATGCGCTGGTTGGCGGCTTCGCTGCCCTCCTGCTGCGCCGACACCTCGATGTCGTAGCGCTCCAGCGAGTGCCGCTCGACCAGATGCGCCATCTCGTGGCCCAGCACCGCGGCCAGCTCGGCATCCGAGCTCATCAACGCGATCAGCCCGCGCGTGAGGTAGAGCCGGCCGCCGGCCACCGCGAACGCATTGGGCGTGCCCGAGTTCAGCACGAAATACTGCAGCTGTGACCCGCTGAGCGGCGTGTGGGCGCGCACCCTGTCGCCAATGCGGTTGATGTAGGCAAGCACCGTCGGGTTCTCGTACAGACCGCCATAGTCCGCCAGCAACTCCGGATGCTGTTGGGCGAAGATGCGTTCGGCCGCCGCACTGCTGACGCCACCCGGCAGGTCGCCCTCGATGCCCGAGCTGGAACTTGTAGTGGCGACCGAAACGGAACGCGACGGCGCGCTGCAGCCGGCCAGCGCCACACAGACCAGGGCCAACAACCAGGCCAGCCGCATCATTCCAGCACCTCGATCTGTTCCGGATGGGTCACGTCAATGCTGGGTCCGTTCCACTCGTCGACCCAACCGCGCACCCGCACACGCGTGCCGGGCAGGTCCAGCGGGTCATAGTCGGCATCGTCGAACGCATCGCTGAATTCCGGTTCGATGACAATAGTGAAATCGGTTCTGTAGTCGTCACCGAAATTGACGAAAATACGGCCGCGCACGTCGGCTGCGTCGACCACCACGCCCTCCACGAGCTGGAACGTGCCGACATAGTCGTCCGTGCCGTCGACCAGCTCGTCCGGCGTGCGAATGGCGTAGTAGTCGAGCTGCCAGATGCCGCGCCCGGCCTCACGCGCCGCGCGTTCCCGTTCCAGCAGGTCGTCGACCACGCTGCGGTTGTCTGGGAAGGTGTAGACCCGCGCCAGGCCCTGCTCCAGCATTTCGCCCTGCAGCCACAGCCCGTTGTCGGCCCGGAACATATGCGCCAGCACCCGCCCGTGCCGATCCATCCGCAGGCCGCCATAACCGAGCTCGACCGTCTCGCCCAGCGCGATGGCTATCAGGTAGTCGCGGGCCTCGTCCGCCAGCGGCCATTCCGGGAAGTTCGTGCGGCCCAGCGGCAGCTTCGGCGCCTGGGTGCCGACCATCCGCACCTCGCGGCCATCGTCCAGCACCACCGTGTCGCCGTCGATCACGTCGACCACCACGCCGGCGCCGCCGGGGTCCAGGCCCTCCAGCAGGTCGACCGCGCCGGCCGGCGCCGCCAGGCCGAGCACGAGACAGCATACGGCGGCGCACATGCGCGCCGCTTTGCGCGCGGCAGGTTCCATCTCCGTCTGCTGCATCCGGGTGCTATACATGGCCGGGATGGTACCATTGGCCGGTCGGCAACGTCGATTACCCACATCGGCTGGCGCCACGCATAAGGCGGTCACGTTGCCGGCATCATGTCGCGTGCCCATGGCAGCGCGACACAGCACAGGACGTCGATGCAGTCAGAACAGGCCTTCGCCGATCGGCGCACCGCACCCCGCACCGATTGGATGGCGGTGGCGGTGGCGTTCGACCAGGGGGCGGTGGCGACACCGGCACGCAGCAGCACCGGCGACCTGGCGGCCCTTGCCCAGCGGCTGAAGACGGTGATGGCCGACGGCGCGCCGATATTGTGCTGTCACAAGGCGGCAACGGCGCGGCGTCTGGACATCTCGCTCGACGGTGCGTTCGACGTGTTGGAGCTGTTCGCCTTCGTCCGTCCCGCGGTGACGGTGCTGCCGACGCCGCGCGGCCTCGCCGCAGCGCTCGACCTGCCACTGCCGACCGACCTGCAATCGGCCGCCGAAGCGTTGCTGCGCATCGCCGACGCGCTGCTGGCCGAAATCGTGGAGACCGCCGATGTCGATGCCGCCGGCATCGCCATGATGATGGGCCGCGGCGGCTGGCCGTGGGCACCCTACATCGTGCAGGCGCTGGGCGGCCCGGTGCGCCCGGAACGCGCGCAATCGTCGATGGCGGTGTGGCGCCGGCTGCCGCAATGGGATGGCGAGGCGCCGGACACACCGCCGCGCGACCTGCCCGTCGACCCCGACGAGGCGCGCACCCGGCTCGCCGACATGCTGGGCAGCACCGCCGAGGCGCGCCCGCAGCAGGCCAGCTACGCCTCCGCCGTCGCCGGCGCGTTCCAGACCCGTCACGACCCGGAGGCGACCGCCCTGGTGGTGGCCGAGGCCGGGACCGGCACCGGCAAGACCCTGGGCTACATCGCGCCGGCCAGCCTGTGGGCGGAGCGCAATGGCGCGCCGGTGTGGATCAGCACTTTCACCCGCAATCTGCAGCGCCAGATCGACCAGGAACTGGTGCGCCTGTACCCCGACCCCGTCGAGCGCTCGGTCCACGTGGTCACCCGCAAGGGGCGCGAGAACTACCTCTGCCTCTTGAACCTGGAGGACGCCAGCAACAGCATCGCCATGAACCCCGGCGTCGCCCCCGCGCTGGGCCTGATGGCGCGCTGGACCGCCGCGACCCGCGACGGCGACATGGTCGGCGGCGACCTGCCGGGCTGGCTGCCGGGGCTGGTCGGGCGCGGGCGCACGCTGGGCCTTTCCGACCGGCGCGGCGAGTGCATCTATTCCGCGTGCCCCCACTATGGGCGCTGCTTCATCGAGCGCTCGGTACGGCGGGCACGGCGCGCGGACCTGGTGATCGCCAACCACGCGCTGGTGATGACCCAGGCCGCCCTTGGCGGCATGGACGACACCAGGCTGCCGACCCGCCTGGTGTTCGACGAGGGCCACCACCTGTTCGACGCCGCCGACAACGTGTTCTGCGCCCACCTTTCGGGGCAGGAGGGCGCCGACCTGAGGCGCTGGATCAGGGGCTCGGAGGCGCGCCAGAGCCGCAGCCGCATGCGCGGCCTGCGCAACCGCTATGGCGAGCTGACGCTGGACGATCCAACGGCGGAGAAGCACCTGAACGCCGCCATTGCCGCCGCCGTGGTGCTGCCCGGCGAAGGCTGGCACCAGCGGCTGGCCGACGGACGCCCGGACGGCCCGGCCGAGTACCTGCTGCACCTGGTCCGCCGCCAGGTCTACGCCCGTGTCGATCCGCGTTCGCCCTACAGCCTGGAATGCGATGTGCGCCCGGTGGAGGAAGCGCTGCTGGAGGCCGCCACCGGGCTCGCCACCGCGCTGAAGGACCTGGTGAAGCCGCTGCGCGCGCTTGCCGCCCGCTTCGCCGCCCGGCTGGACGAGGAAGCCGACGCGCTGGACACCACCACGCGCACCCGGCTGGAAGCGGCGGTGCGTGCACTCGGCCGCCGCGCCGACACTATGCTGCCGGCGTGGATCGACATGCTGGCGGCCCTTTCGTCCGAGCCCGACCCGCGCTTCATCGACTGGCTGACCATCGAGCGGATCGGCGGCAGCGATGCCGACGTGGGCTACTACCGCCACTGGCTGGACCCGACCGCGCCGCTGGCCGACGCGGTGCTGCGCGAGGCGCATGGGGTCGTCGTCACCTCGGCGACGCTGACCGACGGCTCCGGCGCGCCCGAATTGGACTGGCACGAGGCGGAGGCGCGGGTCGGCGCGGTTCACCTGCCCGACCCGGCACAGCGCGCCAAGGTGGTGTCCCCGTTCGACTACCCGGCGCAGACCAAGGTCTTCATCGTCACCGACGTGCGCAAGGACGACCTGGACCAGGTCGCCGCCGCCTACCGCGAGCTGTTCGTTGCCTCGGGCGGCGGCGGGCTTGGCCTGTTCACCGCGATCAGCCGGCTGCGCGCGGTGCATCAGAAGATCGCAGGCCCACTGGCGCAGCACCGCATCGACTTGCTGGCCCAGCATGTCGACGCGATGGATGCCGCCACCCTGATCGACATCTTCCGGGCCGAGGAGACCACCTGCCTGCTCGGCACGGACGCGGTTCGCGACGGGGTCGACGTGCCGGGCCGCGCGCTGCGCCTGCTGGTGTTCGATCGCGTGCCCTGGCCACGGCCCAGCATCGCGCACCGCGCCCGTCGCGAGGCGTTCGTCGAGGGCGGCGGCGAGCGTCGCGCCTATGACGACATGCTCACCCGCCTGCGCCTGAAACAGGCGTTCGGGCGGCTGGTGCGCCGCGCCGACGACCATGGCGTGTTCGTGCTGCTGGACCCGATGACGCCGACGCGCCTGCTCGGCGCCTTCCCCGAGGGCGTGGCGGTGGAGCGGGTCGGCCTCGCCGACGCGGTGGCGGCGACGAAGGACTTCCTGGCGCGGTAGGATTGGTACTCGGATCGTAGCCCGGGTGGAACGACGTGAAACCCGGGTTTGGCTGTCCCTGGGTTGCGCTGACGCTTCACCCAGGCTACGTCGACCCTTCGGCCGAGAACGCCGATCAGTCGCCCAGCGCTTCCGGTTGATACCGGAACGGCGACTGGATCGCGGGGTTGGTCAGGAACGTCTCGTCGGTCAGCGCCTCAAGGAACGCGACCAGGTCGGCGCGCTCGCCAGCATCGAGCGCAAACCCGGTCACCAGCGGATCGGTCAAGGGCGAGCCGGCGCGTCCGCCGGCGGCATAGTGGTCGACCGCCTCCTCCAACGTCGCCACCGAGCCGTCGTGCATGTAGGGGCCGGTCACCGCCACATTGCGCAGGCTGGGGGTGCGGAACCGCCCCATGTCGGCCGGGTCGCCGGTGTACTCGACGATGCCCTGGTTGCCTTCCGGCAGCGCGCCCGCGCCGTCCTCGTCATAGAGCCCGGTGTTGTGATAGGCGGTGTCGGTGAAGAACGGCGGCGCATGGCAGCCGGCGCAGCCCAGCCGGTCGCTCATGAACAGCTCCATGCCGCGCACCGCCGCCGCGTCCATGGCGCCGGACATCGGATCGGCGGCATGCCGGTCATAGGGGCTGTCGGCCGAAATCAGCGTGCGCTGGAACGCCGCCAGCGCCATCTGGATGTGTTCGAAATCCACCGCATCCGGCGCCTCGGGAAAGGCTGCCGCGAACAGGCGGCGATAGGTGCCGTCGGTGCTGAACCTGAGCAGGATTTCGGCCCGGCGCGGCGCGGCCATCATTTCCACCGGATGGGTGCCGAACAGCGGCGTCGACGATTGCGTTTCCAGCGCGGTCGCGGTCGGATCGGCCCAGGTCAGCACCGGGAAATAGCCGACATTGGCCAGCCCCGGCGTGTTGCGCGGATGCCGCTCACCTGTGATGCCGATGGCCTGCCGGCGATCCTCGGCAAAGCCCAGCGCCGGCTGGTGGCAGGTGCCGCACGACATATAGCCCGGCCCGGACAGGCGGCTGTCGTAGAACAGGAAGCGCCCGAGCGTGACCTTGGCCTCGGTCGTCGGGTTGTCGGCGGGGGCCGGGGGTGGGCCGAGCCCGGGGAACGCGGGCGCGGTCCACGCCGTGTCACCGGGCTCGGCAAGCGCCGCATAGCCCGCCAGCAACAGCCCGGCCGCGGCCAGGAGCCCGCCGAACACGCGCTGCATATCGGGCCGTCCTAGAGGCCCTGCACCGCCCCCAACGCATCGATCCGCCCGTAGCCGAACTCGGCGTCGCGTCCCGGTGCGCCCAGGTCCCGCGCCGAGGCCTGCAAGATGGCGAGCACCTGCGCCGGGCTGGCGCCGCGATTGCGCTCCAGGATCAGGGCCGCCAGCCCGCTGACATGGGCCGCCGCCATCGACGTGCCGGACAACAGGCCGAAACCGCCGCCGGCGGTAACGCAGAGCACCTGCACGCCCGGTGCCGCCAGGCTGACGAAGCTGCCGCGCGTCGCATTGCCATAGAGCTGGTCGTTCGGGTCCGTGGCGGTGACCGCGATAACGCCGGGGATGGCCGCCGGCCAGCTCGGCCCGCTCGACGGGCCACCATTGCCCGCCGCCGCGACGGCCACGATGCCGCCGGCAATCGCGCGCTGCACGGTCTGGTTCAGCAACGGGTCGTTGGGGCCGGAGAAGCTCATGTTGATGACGTCGGCGCCGGACAGGATGGCGAAGTCGACCGCCTGCACGATGCGGTCGGAGGTGCCTTCGCCACCGCCGCCCTGCGGGCTGAACGCGGTAACGGCAAGAATGCTGGCGCCGGGCGCGATGCCGGTCACTTGGCCGCTGCCGGCGATGATGCCGGCGACCGCGGTGCCGTGATTGTCGGGGCGTCCGCCGCTGCCGGAAAAGTCGGTGACGCCCACCACCCGGCCGGCCAGCGCGGGATGATTGGCGTCGACACCGGAATCGATCACCGCCACCAGGATCTGGTTGCCGGTCGCATATTGGTGTGCGGCCGGCACGCGCAGCGTGTCCAGCGCGTATTGCGGCCCGGCCGCCAGGCTATGCCGATAGACCGGCTGCGCGGAGTTGACCCCGCCGATCAGCAGCAGGAAATCGACCGCGGAGGGAATGTCCAAATCGCCCGGCAGGCTCAGCACCAGCGCGCGCAGGCCGAGCGAGTTGACATTGAACTCGCGGATCACGCCGAAACCCTGGCCCTGCGCAATGGCCTGCCCAGTGCCGGGCGGCGCGCTGGCGGGAATGGTGATCATCACTTGCCGGTCGACGAAGCTACCGGGGGGCAACTCAAGCGGACCGCCGCCGGGCAGGCTCGGCGGGATGATGGCGTCATCCAGCACGGTTGGACCCGGTGGACGGGTGATATCGTCGTTGCCGGGCGGATTGTTGGGCGGCAGGTTCGGCGGCACCGCCGTGGCGCCGCCCGTTGTCTGGGCATCCACTGTCGGCACCCACACCGGCACCGACGCCACGATGAGCATCAGGGTGCAAAGCAGAGCAATCGCGCGTCGTCCAATGTCGAACATGATCGCCTCACTATGATTGGCCGCGCCGGCAGGGTTACATCCGGTTGGCGGCGCTGCCGCCATCGGCCGGTGCGGCGTGGGGCCAGATCAACCTATCTAGCCCCCTGAATTCCGCCTACAATATGTCAGTCTTGGCGTGCCGGGTCGCCCCTGATCAATTCGTGACCGACGCGAACTGCACCCGGGGATCTTCCGCCAGCGTCGCGGCCAGCGCCTCGGCGGTCGCCGCATCGGCGCCCTCCGCCGTCAGCACCACCGTGTAGAACCCGGCCTCGGGGCCGTTGACAATGCGCAGGGCGTTGGCGTCCAGCAATCCCGCCACGTCACCCATGGTCGTCGCCTCGTCGAACATGACCAGCAGCGCCGGGCCATCAATGGCCGCGCCCGTGCCATCGCTGGCGGTGATGAAGTTGTTGTTCGCGTCGCCCTGGGCCGGATCGGCCTGGTCGGCCGGCCCGGACGAGACCAGCACCGCGATCGCGACCGCCTGGGCCACCAGCACGACACCGGCCAGCGCACCGGCTGCCTTCAGCGACGGGGTCGGCAACCAACCGGTCAGCCGTTCGATCAGACTGGGGCGCACGGCCGGGCGAGCCTGGGCCACGGGTGCGGCCTGCTCTGCCGGGCTTTCGGCGTCGATCATCGCCATCAGGTTGTCGAAGGACGCCGGGCTCGGCCCAGCGATCTCATCGTTGGCGGCACGGGTAACGACGCTTTCCAGGCGCATCTCGTCAACGAGTGCGCGGGCGTCGGCATCCTCGGCCAGCCAGGCTTCGACCTCGGCGCTTTCGCGCTCAGAGAGCGTGCCGTTGATATACCAGGGGAGAAGCTCTTCCAGCGACTGCTGGCGCTCTGCGGCTGTGGTGCGGTTGTCGGTCATGATACGTTTTCCCGGCTCATGCGCGATCCCATCATTTCGCGCAGGCGCTTTCTTGCGTGGAACATCCTGGTCTTGACCGTGTTTTCCGGGCAGTCGACGATTTCCGCGATCTCTTTGATCGAAAGCTCCTGGTAGTAGGTGAGCTCGATTACCGCCTTGTGCTCGGGTGACAGCTTGTCAAGGTACCTCCTCATCATTTTCCGCACGTCGTCTTCGTGAACGGTCTGGTCGGGAAGAGCCGCGTCGTCTTCGATCGCCGCTGCGTCGTCCTCGTCGAGAGAAGCCTCCCGCCGACGCCGCAACGCGCTGACCGCCTTGTTGTGGGCAATCGAGAACATCCAGGAAGACGGCGAGGAACGGCCTTCGAACCGGCCGGCGCCGCGCCAGACATCCAGAAACACCTCGTTGACCAGATCTTCGGCCATCCCTTCGTCCTTCACCATGCGGACCAGATACCGGAAAATGCGACGCTGAAACCGTTCATACAGAGGGCCAATGGCCTGACGGTCTTGTGCCGCAACCCGGCTCAGCAGTTCCGCGTCTGAGGGATTGGCGTTCACCGTATTCTATCCACTCTGACCGGAGCCGCTATTGGAGTGGTCGTTCCAAAGCGCGATCCGGTTCAATTGAATGCGACGTCCCGGCCCGAAGCCAAGGGTAGTCCCCAGGCCAAGGGTGGCCCCACGCAAAGGGCAGGCCATCGTAACAGGCGCGGCCCGCCCGGCAAACGCTGGCGGACATGGGCCGCCGATGCGGCGTCGCATGGCCCCGTTCGGGGCAATATCACTTCATACAATCAATCTGGCGAAATGTTGGGTCGACGCCGGCCGTACGCGACGACCGGCGATGCCGCAACCGTCACCCCAATAAGGGTTACTTCACACCGCGTGGCGTGATGGAATCCGTGGTGCCGGGCGGCGTGAAGTCGATCTGCGCGTCTTCCGGCTGCTGCAGGAATGGCTGCGGGCCGTGATTGGGCCGCGGCAGGTCGGGAATCTCGGTCAGGAACTTGGCCAGATCGAGATTGCCGAAGTTGCCCAGCGTGCCAAGCGCCAGGTCGATCCGTTCATCGACACTCGATCCGTTGCCGTTGGCGTCATTTCCGGACTGTGCCGACGCGGCAACGGGTGCCAGCGCGAATGCCGCCGCGATCCCCAGAACCGCCAGTCTGCTTCCATACATCGTCATCATTCACCTCGGGCCTTTTTCAGGCTCAGCTCTCGCATCGTCCGTGCCGCCGGCGCCTGCTCTCTCGCCGACCGCATGACCGGAACCCTCATGGCTCCATATGGCCCCTCAGAACGTGTATCCTATCGAAATCGTGCCGATATGGCGATTGTAATCCAATGACTGGATCGACGAGTTCTCGTCCGTGTAGGTCCAGCCAGCCGACAGATCGACATTGTCGAAGATCTCGGTGGTGGCCCCCAGCGAGAACTCATACTGGTCGGTACTGCGCGTCGTGGTGCCGATGAAGTTCGGATAGTGCTGGTAGGTGTAGGTCGCGGTGCCGTCGATCTGGATGGCATCGGTCACCTGGGCCACGCCGCCGATCTCCACCTCATGGCTGTAGAAATCGAAGTTGCTGCCAGACGCCAGATTGCGGCCGAAGGTATAGCCGGCGAACACGTAGCTCTCGCGCCCGTCGACGAACACGTACTGGCGGGTGCCGACATCGTTGCGGATGGCATCGCGCGAGGTGACGGTGCCGAGTTCGCCGTTGTTGGTGAACTCGTTCAGCGAAATCTCGTGGAACACTTCCGCCAGCCATATCTCCTGGATGGCGGCCACCGCCGACGTGCGCAGCGAATGGGAATAGCTGAACAGCTCGCCATCCAGCAGGGTGCCGTTCAGCTCGTAGGCGGTCTCCAGGGCAAACGGCAGCTCGCCGACGAAGTCGGCATAGCGGCCGGCCAGGCCGATGGTGCCGGACATCACGTCGAAGTCGTTGAGGTCGGCCTTCAAGTGCTGGCTCAGATACGCGTCGCCGCTCGCTTCCAGCTCGACCGTGTCGCTCAGGTCGAAGCGGTACGCGCCCGACAGCGCCTCATAGGCGCGAAACGCCGCCTTCGGTCCCGGAGCGTCGCTGGCCGCGGAGGGCACGTTGGAATCGTATTGGAGGCCAACTTCCAGCGAGGCATCCCAGGGCCGGTCGCCCAGGGCGGGCACCGTGCCGTCGCCCGCCCCCAGGGCCGCCAGGGACGTCGCCGCCTGCTGCGCATAGAGGCCGCTCGGCTCCAGCGCCACGACCTGGTTCAGATCGTCGACCGCGCCATCGGCATCGCCCAGTTCAAGCCGCGACAGCGCGCGATAATAATGCAGGGCCACCGTGCCGGGCGAATCGGCGATGGCACTGTCCAGGGTGTCGACCGCGGCCTGGTGGTCGCCCAGTTGCTGGTAGGCGATGGCGATGTACCGACGGATCGTCGGGTCGCCGGGGTTGTCGACCAACAGCGCCTCGAACCCGTCAATCGCGTCCTGGTAGCGCCCGTCGGTGAACGCCTGCGCGCCCGGCGAGGCAAGGAACTCCTCGGCGGTGATCGCAAGGGCCGGCGGCGCGAACAGCGCCACGCCTGCGATCAGTGCGAGCGCGCCGCCACAACGCGCACCCTTCAGAAGCCCGGCGCGGCACGTGGCCTCCGCGACTTGACGGCGATTCCCAATCGGCACCGATCATTCCTCCGACGCGCGAGAATGCTGGCCGGACTGTGGACAACCGCGCGAGAGGTGTCAACCGAGCACACCTTGACCCGCCGCGTGACGATAGACGTGCTGAGACCAGCCGCGCAGGCCCCGTTGGGCATTGGAGTCGGCTGTTGCGGCGGCATCCGCCAGCGCGCCCTGCATCAGCCAGTCGCGCACCGGAACCGAGAAACCGGTCTTCGGGCGGTTGAGGATGGCGTCGGGCAACGGGGTGGCCGGGGCCGCCGCCATGTCGCGCTTGCCCGGTGGGTTCCGGCTTGCGATCAGCGGCGTCACCGTACGCAACAGCGCGATGTCGACCAGCGGCACCCTGACCTCCAGCGAATGGGCCATGCCGGCCCAGTCGGCGTCGCGCAACAGTTGGCTGCGCATGTACCAGGAGAGTTCCAGCGCCGACAGCGCCTGGCGCGGTCGCGCCCCATTGGCGGTTCGCGCCATGCGCGCGTCCAGGCCCAGGTCGGCAAGTCCCTGGCGGACCATGTCGCGGTCCAAAACGCTCGCCAACTCCCACGGCATATAGAGGCTGCGGCGCAGGAAATAGCCGCGCGCGATGCTGTCGGCGTATTCGGCCACGCCGGCATATTTCGGCGAGGTCAGGCGACCTGCGACCGGCGCCGTCAGCCGCCGCAACAGGCGCGCCGGTCCGCCCATCCGCCCCAGCCAGCCGAAGCGGGAGACCAGGGCCGGCACCTGCTGGAAGCTCGGATAGCCCGCGAACAGCTCGTCGCCGCCCAGGCCGGACAGCGCCACCTTCAGCCCGGTGCCGGCCGTCACCTTGGCGACGAAATAGCTGTTCACGCCGTCGATGGAGGGCTGGTCCATTGCCGCCAGCACATCGCTGGCCGCCTCGGCAAAATCGCTGCCGGAAACCCAGACCGTTGTGTGATCGCTGCCCAGCGCACGCGCCATCTCTTCGGCCAGCGGCACCTCGTCGTGAATGCTGCCCTTGAACTCCTCGAACCCCAGGGTGACCGTGCGCAGGCTGGTCTTGGCGGACTGGGTCGCCAGCGCGGCGATGGTGGTGGAATCGAGCCCGGCGGACAGGAACACGCCGACCGGCACGTCGGCGACCAGATGGGCCGTCACGCTGTCCGCCAGGGCGGCGGCCAGATTGGCGCTGTCGGTGGCCGGCGTCGCCTCGGTGACGATGCGCGCGATATCGGCATAGCACTCGGTGCGGTCGCCGCCATTGCGGTCAATCCAGCGCCAGTGCCCGGCCGGCAACGCGGTGATGTTGGCGTGGAGCGTATGCGGCTCCGGCACGTAGCCGAGCAGGAAGAACCCGACATGACCGGCGGGGTTCGCCGAACCCGGCGCCACCCCGCCCGCGATCAGCGCCTTCACCTGGCTCGCGGCGCTCAGCGTGCGCCCGTCGTCGGCCATGTAGAGCGGCTTGATGCCGAACGGGTCGCGCGCCAGCAGCATGCCCTGCTTGTCGGCGTCCCAGATCGCCAGCGCGAACATGCCGCGCAGGCACTCCAACATCGCCGGGCCGTCGCGGCGATAGAGGTGGAGCATCACCTCGGTATCGCTGTCGGAGTGGAACGCGACGCCCTCCGCCTCCAGCTCAGCCTTCAGTTCGCGGTAATTGTAGATCTCGCCGTTGTAGGTGATGGTCAGCTTGCCATCGGCGGTGTGCATCGGCTGCGCGCCGGCCTCGCTGAGGTCGATGATCGCCAGCCGCCGGTGGCCCAGGCCGACCCGCCTGCCCTCGTCGACCCACAGGCCGGCACCGTCCGGCCCGCGCGGCTGCATGGCATCGCGGGTCGCCAGCACCGCGGCCTCGTCGACCGGCGGGGCGTCGTCGCCATAGCCAAAGATCAGGTTGATGCCGCACATCTGCCGGGGTCCGGATGCTTTCGGGGGCCGAGTCAGGGTCGCGAATGCCGCGCGTAAGGACTACAACAGGCCATCTGCGTTTAAGAGTCGTTTCCTGCTCGCGGGTTAGCATGCCCCCATGGATGGATCGATGACACGGCTGGAAGACGCCGCCACACCCGCGACAACTGCGCGCCACACCGACACGCCCAGGGCTCCGCTGTCGGTGGTGGTGCCGACCAAGAACGAAGAACGCAACCTGGCCGACTGCCTGGCCTGCGTCGCCTTTGCCGACGAGGTCATCGTCTACGACAGCTACAGCGACGACAGCACGCTGGATCTCGCCCGCGCGGCGGGTGCGCGCGTCGAGCAGCGGGTGTTCGACGTGTTCTCGGTGCACAAGAACTGGGCAATCGAGAACATCGACTTCTCCCACGACTGGATCTTGTGGGTCGACGCCGACGAGCGGGTGACGCCGGAACTGGCGGCGGAGATCCAGGAGGTCATCCGCGCGTGGCGGGACGACGGGCCCGCCGGCTACTACATCGCGCGCCAGAACCTGTTCGCCGGCAAGTGGATCAAGCACGGCGGCATGTACCCCGATTACCAGCTCCGGCTGTTCCGGCGTGGCCGTGCCCGCTATGAGGACCGCATCGTCCACGAGCACATGGTGGTGGACGGCGACAGCGGCTACCTGAAGAACCACTTCGTCCACCACGACTACAAGGGCATCGAGCGCTATCTGGACCGCCATAACGTCTACACCAGCCTGGAGGCGGTGGAGGTGCACCGGCGGCTGACCGGGCGCGGGACGGAAGCCATCAAGGCCGATATCCGATCCAAGGGGCCGGGACGCAGGCGGGCGCTGAAGAACTTCGCCTACCGCC
The DNA here is from genome assembly GCA_965227515.1 of Alphaproteobacteria bacterium. GTDB lineage: Bacteria > Pseudomonadota > Alphaproteobacteria > CALKHQ01 > CALKHQ01 > CBDDFZ01. The sequence continues at coordinate 687,465 of CBDDFZ010000002.1, read as the reverse complement.
ACCTGCCGGCGCGCTCGGTGTGCGTGTTCCTCTACATGTACGTATTCAAGATGGGCTTCCTGGATGGCCGCATCGGCTTCCGCTACTGCCTGCTGCGTGCGTTCCACGAGTACCAGATCAGCCTGAAGCTGACCGAGCTGAAGGACCCGAACTCGGCGATGTCGACCAAGTACCGGGCCTATCTCGACCGATGAGCGCGGCGCCCGAGGCCAATCCCCGGACCGTGTGTGCGGTGTGCGACGGCGACAGCTTCTCGCCCGTGCTGGTCGGCGTGCGCGACACCCGCTTCGGGGTCGAAGCCGCCTATGACATCGTGCGCTGCGACGCCTGCGGGCTGGAACAGACCATGCCGCGCCCGACAGCGGACGAGCTAAAGGACCTCTACGCCAAGCACTACAATTTCGGCGGGTCCAAGGATGGGCTCTATACCCGGCTGCGCGCCAAGCTGCTGAGCGGGCCGCTCTACCGTGCATTCCTGGCCATCGACGGCGACATCTCGTTCGAGGCATGGCGCCCGCCGGCGCCCGACCGCAACCGGCTGCTCGACGTCGGCTGCAACGAGGGGCGCAAGATGGTCGCCTACCGCGGCAACGGGTTCCGCGCCGACGGGCTGGAGTTCAACCCGGTCGCCGCCGCCGCCGCCCGCGACAAGGGGTTCGAAGTGCACGAGGCCGATCTGGCCGACTTCGACCCGCCGCACCGCTACGACGTCATCGTGATCAGCCAGGTGCTGGAGCACGCGCTGGACCCCGACGCCATGCTGCGCGACATCCATCGGCTGCTGGCGCCGGGCGGCCAGGTCTGGATCAGTTGCCCGAACGCCAGGAGCTGGTTCCGTGGCGTGTTCGGCAAGATGTGGATCAACTGGCACGTGCCGTTCCACATCACCCACTTCCGCGCGCAGGACGTGGCCGACGCGCTGGGCCGTACCGGGTTCGCGGCGCGGCCGGTGCGCACCCAGACCCCTGCAATCTGGGTCACCCAGTCCACCGTCGCCGCCCTGTTCGCCCGCCCGCCGAAGCCCCTGCGCGCGCTGCGCAACCCGCTGCTGGTGATGGGGCTGATGGGCCTGTGGCGCGGCCTGCTGTTCCCCTGGCTCTGCCTTGCCGGCCTCACCGGCCACGGCGACTGCCTGATCGCGGTGGGCGAGAAGAAGGGCTAATTCGCGCCCGCGCCATAGCGCAGCCCGTCTAGCAACAACGCGATCATGCGCCGCGCTGTTTCCGCGCCGCTGGCTTCCGCCGTCGCGGCGAGGCTGCCGATGGCACGCAGCAACTCCCATGGCTCGACATCGGCGCGTACTTCGCCAGCCTCCACCGCCCTGGCCAGCAACGCCTGCGTGACTGGCTCCAGCCGGTCGCGGAAATAGCCGGGCAGCGCCTCGTACGCCGGATCGTTCGAGTACAGCGCCGCAGCGAGGCCGCGCTTGGTGGTGAGAAATGCCATGTAACGCTGCGCCCACTGGACGAGTGCATCGAACGGTGGATGCGTGTCGGCGAACCCCTGCCCTGCCTCGGCGAAGGCATCGACCTCGCGGCGAAACACGGCAGCGATGAGGTCCGAGCGCTGCGGGAAGTTGCGGTAGACCGTCCCGATGCCGACGCCCGCTTTGGCCGCGATCTCTCGCACCGGGGCATCGACGCCCGATGTCGCGAACACGGTCTTGGCCGCTTCCAGCAGCGCATCCGTGCTGCGCCGCGCGTCGGCCCTCAAAGCGCGGCCCGGCAGCCCCTCCCCCACATCCTGGTTCGTCTTCCCGGTCGTCACCTCGGCCCCTTGATATTCGGAACATCGTTCCGTATCTTAAACGGAACATCATTCCGTATTGTTGATTTCATCTCGGGCAGCGTCAGCCCGCGTCAGATCCAATCAGGAGACTACCATGCACGACAATCGCGTTGCCCTGGTCACCGGAGCCAACAAGGGCATCGGCCTACAAATCGCCAAGGACCTGGCCGCCGCTGGGCTCACTATCCTGGTCGGTTCGCGCGATCTCGGGAAGGGAAAGGCCGCGGCCGACAGCATCCGTGAAGGCGCCCATCCCATCCAACTCGACGTCACCGACGGCGCCTCGATCGCGGCCGCGGCGGCGCATGTGCGCAGCGCGTACGGCAGGCTCGACGTGCTGGTGAACAATGCCGGCATCGCGCATACCGGGGCACCTGGGTTGCCGTTCGAGCAGATTCTCGAGGGGAACCATCTCAGCACCGCTTCTCTCGATGAGGTGCGCGCGGTTTTCCAGACCAACGTGTTCGGGCCGCTCGCCTTGACCCAGGCCATGCTGCCGTTGCTGCGCGCGGCACCGGCCGGGCGCATCGTCAATGTCTCCAGCGGCGCCGGCTCGCTGGCGATCCAGTCCCAGCCCGACAGCCCGAACCGGGACAAATACGGCGTCTACTCGTCGTCCAAGACCGCATTCAACGCGGTGACGCTGGCGTTGGCCATCGACCTTGAAGACAGCGGCATCAAGGTCAACGCGGTCTGCCCCGGCTTCACGGCGACCGACCTGAACAGCTTTCAGGGCACTCAGACGGTCGAGCAAGGCGCGCGCCACCCGGTCCACATGGCGCTGATCGGTCCCGACGGCCCGACCGGCACGTTCTCCGCCAACAGCGGCACGATGCCGTGGTGACGAGACCAGCCGCCTTTCCACGGCAGCCCATGTGACGTCCCCCTCACCCTCCCAGACCTATCGGTCTGGGCCCCTCCCTCTCCCGCACGGGGAGGAGGGGCTATCTGACGCGCAACCTGGTCCCTCTCCCCCTGTGGGAGAGGGAGGGACCCGTCCGGCGCAGCCGGATGGGAGGGTGAGGGGGATTTCGGCGTTTCAGAGGCCGCTAGTTGGAGCGATTGACCGCGAAATCGGCGGCGGCGCGGAGCAGGTCGGCGCGGCACCCGAAGGGCGCCAGCGCAGCGGCGGCATCGTCGGCGAGTCGTCGGGCCTCGGCGCGGGCATTGTCCAGCCCGAGCACGGCGACGAAGGTCGCCTTGCCGGCATCGCTGTCGGCACCGGCGGCCTTGCCCATCGCAGCCGCATCGCCGCTGGCGTCCAGCACGTCGTCGGCGATCTGAAAGGCGCGGCCCAGCACCTCGGCATAACGGCCCACCGCCGCGCGGTCGCCCTCGTTCGCGCCGGCCAGGATCGCGCCGGCATCGCAGGCGAACGCGATCAGCGCACCTGTTTTGCGCGCCTGCAAATCTTCAAGCTCCGCGCGGGTCAGCGCCTCGCCCTCCGACGCCAGGTCGATCATCTGACCGCCGCACATGCCGAGCGCGCCGGCCGCCCGGCCCAACCCATGGACCAGGGCTGCCCGCATGGCGGCATCCGTGATCGGCTCTGGCGCGGCCAGCACCTCAAACGCCAGCGCCTGCAAGGCGTCGCCGGCCAGGATCGCGGTCGCCTCGTCGAACGCGACATGGCAGCTCGGCTTGCCGCGCCGGAGGTCGGCGTCGTCCATCGCCGGCAGGTCGTCGTGGATCAGCGAATAGGCGTGGATCATCTCCACCGCGCTGGCGGTGCGCAGGACGGCGGCACCCTCTGCCCCCAGCATGCGCGCGGTCTCGATCACCAGGAACGGGCGCAACCGCTTGCCGCCGGCGAAGACCGAATGGCGCATCGCATCGGCCAGCCGGCCCATGCGCCCCCCAGAACCACTGGTAGAACCACTGGCAGAACCACTGGCCCCGCGCGGCAGGCAGGCTTCCAGGTCGGCATCGACGGCAGCGGACGTGCGGTCCAGCGCCGCCGCCAGGTCAGTGCTCATGTTGCTGCGGCGGGGCTGCTCATTCGAAGTCTGCGGGTTGGGCGGAGACCGACCCGTCGGCGCCCAATGTGATCTTCTGCACCTTGGCCTCGGCCTCACGCAGCTTGGTCTCGCAATGGCGCTTCAACAGCGCGCCGCGCTCATAGGCGGCAATGGCGTCGTCGAGCCCGCCATCGCCCGATTCGAGCGCCTTCACGATCTCCTCCAGCGCCGCGAGCGCCTGCTCGAAGGTCATCTGCTGGATGTCATCCGGCAGTTCTCCGCCGGTGGGCTGCGCGGCAGCGGTCTTGTCACTCATTCAGTGTGCTCCGGATCTTTCGGCGGCGGCCATCAGGGCGGCGACATGGACCGCCGCGCTGTCGGCCAGCGCGTCCAGGTCATAGCCGCCTTCCAGGGCCGACACCACCCGCCCGTCGCAGCAGTCGTCGGCCACGTCGCACAGCCGTTCGGTGACCCAGGTGAAGTCCTCGGTCTCCAGCCGCAAGCCGCCCAACGGGTCGTCGCGATGGGCATCGAACCCGGCCGATACGATCAGCAGTTCCGGCTTGAATGCATGCAGCGCCGGCAGGATGCGCTCGTCCATCGCCTTGCGGAACAGGGCTGAATCGGCGCCGGCCGACAACGGCGCGTTGGCGATGTTGCCGACCCCGGTCTCCGAGCGGTCGCCGGTACCCGGATAGAACGGCCACTGGTGGGTGGAGCCGTAGAACAGCGTCTCGTGGTCCCAGAACAGGGCCTGGGTGCCGTTGCCGTGATGAACGTCGAAGTCGACCACCGCGACCCGGCCGAGGTCGTGATTGACCTGGGCGTGGCGCGCGGCGATGGCGACGGCGTTGAACACGCAGAACCCCATGGCGCGCGCGGCCTCGGCATGGTGGCCCGGCGGCCGCACGGCGCAGAAGGCGTTGTCGGCATCGCCCGTCACCACCGCGTCCACCGCGTCGCACACCCCGCCGATGGCGCGCAGCACCGCCTCGTGACTGCCCGGCGAGACGATGGTGTCGGCATCGAACGCCGCCAGCCCCTCGGCCGGCATCGCCTTCAGCGCCGCCTCCACGAAGTCGCGCGGATGCAGCAGCGCGATGGTGTCGACGCCCGCCTCCGGCGGCGTCACCCGCTCAAGCTTGTCGAAGGCCGGATCGGCCAATGCATCCTCGATCACGCGCACACGGTCGGGCTGCTCCGGATGGTGCGGCCCGGTATCGTGATCGGCGAAGCAAGGATGGCTGTATAGTCGTGTCCCCATACGCTATATGCTACACGAATTGCTCGGCACGGTGCGACCGCATCCTTTCATGGCATATGCCCATTCGGTGCATGTGCCCGGAACAGATGCCGGCCTGCACGCGCTCACAACACTGGAAATGCCGGTGTGCCGTTGGTCGTCGACCCGCCTGCAGGTTGGCGATTGTTGGAATGGATTGTGCAGGCATAAATCGACGGTCTTGACGAGGCAAACCGGCATGCGCATGCGACTGATCCTGGCACCACTGATTGCGGCTGCGGCCCTGGCGGCCACCGCCGGGGCGGGGCTTGCCCAGCAGGCCGCGCTGGTGGTCGTCGACGAGGTGGTCGACGGGATGATGACGCAGACCCTGCCGGTCAGCGGCCGCCTGATTTCGCGCCAGGTCGGCGACGTCGCGGCGCGGGTCGGCGGTCCGGTGGAAGCCGTCGAGGTCGATGTCGGCAGCCGGGTCCAGATCGGCGACGTGCTGGCGGTGCTGGACACCGCCCGGCTGGCGATGGCGGTCGACTTGGCCACCGCCGCGCAGACCGAGCAGGAAGCGGCGGTCGAGGCGGCACAGGCGCTATTGACCCAGGCCGAGCGTGAGCTCGCGCGGCTGGCCAATCTGCGCTCGTCGGCGGCGTTCAACCAGGCGAACTACGACAGCCAGGTCGCGGTGACGGCGGCCGCGCGCAGCGATGTGCGCCGCGCCGAGGCGATGGTGTTGAGGGCCGCGGCCGAACTGGAGCTGGCGACCGAGAACCTGACCGACAGCACGATCACCGCGCCGTTCCCCGGCGTGGTGGCGGAACTCTATATCACCGACGGCGACTTCCTGAATTTGGGCCAGCCCGTGGTCCGTCTGGTCAACGACCAGGATCTGGAGGTGGAGGCCGACGTGCCGACGGCCCGCCTGCAAGGGCTGTCGGTGGGCACCAACGTGCGGATCGTGCTGGACGACCGCACCGAGCACACGGCCGTGCTGCGCGCCATCGTGCCGGAGGAAAACCCGCTGACCCGCACCCGGCTGGTCCGGTTCAGCCCCACGTTCGGCCCGACCAACAAGGAACTGGCGTCGAACCAGTCGGTCACCGTGAACTTGCCGGCCGGCGAGAACGTCAGCGTGGTCACCGTGCACAAGGATGCGGTGATCGCCAGCCCCCAGGGCACCATCGTCTTCGTCGTCGCCGACGGCACCGCCCAGATCCGGCCGGTGCAGCTTGGCGAGGCGGACGGCGACCGGTTCCAGGTACTGTCCGGGCTCGCCGCCGGCGACCTGGCGATCATCCGCGGCAACGAACGCCTGCAGCCGGGCCAGCCTGTCATGGTTGGCGAGAGCTAGGCTAGGACGGGGGCCATTCAGCCATGGACCTGATCCGCTTTTCGATCACCCGGCCGGTCGCGGTTATCGCCGCGGTCCTGCTGGTGCTGCTGTTCGGCTATCTGGCGCTGACCACGATCCCGATCCAGCTCGCGCCCGACGTGCGCCAGCCGGTGATCAACGTCACGACCCAATGGCCCGGCGCGGCGCCAGCAGAGATCGAGCGCGAGATCGTCAACGAGCAGGAAGAGGTGCTGAAGGGCATCGAGGGCCTGCAACGCATCACCAGCGCCTCGAAGAACGGCGAGGGCGAGATCACCCTGGAGTTCACCGTCGGCCAGGACATGGACAAGGCCCTGCTGCTGGTCTCCAACCGGCTGGACAGGGTGTCCAACTATCCCGACGAGGCCAGCGAGCCCACGCTCAGCACCGCCGGCCAGGACGACAACGCCATCGCCTGGTTCATCCTGCGCCGCCTGGATGGCGTCGAGCAGCCGATGCACACGTTCGGCGACTTCGTCGAGGACATCATCGCCGAGCGCATCGAGCGGGTGGACGGCGTCGGTGGCGTTAATGTCTATGGCGGCGAGACCCGTGAGCTGAGGATCGAGGTCAACCCGCGCCTGCTGGCGGAATACCGGCTGACGGTCAGCCAGGTGGTCGCTGCCCTGCGCGCCGCCAATTCCTCACTGTCGGCCGGCGATGTCGACGAGGGCAAGCGCCGTTACACGGTGCGCACCGAGGGCGAGCTCAACACGCCGGAGGCCGTGCGCGCGGTGCTGCTGCGCAGCGACAGCGACGAGGGCGGCCGGGTCGGCCGGGTGACCGTCGGCGACGTGGCGGAGGTGTTCTTCGCCTATCACGAGCCGGGCGCCGAAATCCGCTTCTTCGGCGAGTCGGCACTGGTGTTCAACGCGGTGCGCGAGGCCGGCGCCAACGTCATCCAGACCATGGAGGGCGTGCGCGCCGCCGTCGACGAACTGAACGCGCGGGTGGTGCCCGAAGCCGGGCTGACCTTGCAGCAGGTCTACGACGAGACCGAGTACATCGACAGCGCCATCGACCTGGTTCGGTCCAACATCCTGTTCGGCGGCATCCTGGCCGCCATCGTGCTGATGGTGTTCCTGCGCTCGTGGCGGGCGACCCTGGTGGTGACGCTGGCGATCCCGGTGTCGGTGGTCGGCGCCTTCGTCGCCATGGCCGCGTTCGGCCGCTCGCTGAACGTGGTCTCGCTGGCCGGCATCGCGTTCTCGGTCGGCATGGTGGTCGACGCCGCCATCGTGGTGCTGGAAAACATCTACCGATTGCGCCAGGAGGGGCTCTCCAAGTTCGAGGCCGCCTACAAGGGCGCGTCCCAGGTGTGGGGCGCGGTGCTGGTGTCGGCGCTCACCACCGTGCTGGTGTTCGTGCCGATCCTGACCATGGAGCAGGAGGTCGGCCAGTTATTCCGCGACATTGCGGTGGCGATCTCGGTCTCGGTGTTGCTGTCGCTGGTGGTCGCGATCACCGTGATCCCGGCGCTCTCCAACCGCCTGCTGGCCGGCAACATCAGCGGTGGCTCGACGTTCCGGCTGCCGGGTATCGACGATTTCGGCCGCGGGTTCGTGTCGCTTGCGACGCGGTTTGCGCGGTTCGTGGTACGGTCGAAGCTGTTCGCCCTCGGCATGGTCGCGGTCATCACGGTGCTGGCCGGCCTGTTCGTGGTCGTGTTCCGGCCGGCGCTGGACTATCTGCCCACCGGCAACCAGAATTTCATCTTCGGCGTCGTGCTGCCGCCGCCGGGCTACAACGTCGAGACCACCTCCGGCATCCTGGAGCGGATCGAGGACGGGACGCGGCAGTACTGGGCCTATGGCGAGAGCCCATACGAGTCGACCGCCGAGGTCCCGGCGTTCGAGGCGTTCTTCGCGGTCGCCTTCGGCGGCGGCGCGTTCGTCGGCGGCGCGTCGGCCGAGGAGGATCGCGCGGCCGAGCTGATCCCGATCATGCGCAACGCGGTGTTCCAGGAGCCAGGCACCTTCGGCTTCTTCTTCCAGCCGTCGCTGTTCGGCCGTGGCGTCGGCGGCGGGCGCACCATCGACCTGGATATTTCCGGCGGCGACCTGGAGCAGATCCTGGGCCTGGCGCAGCAATCGTTCGGCATGACCATGGGCGTGCTGCCGATGGACCAGGGCAACCAGATCCGCCCGCTGCCGGACCTGACGCTGGGCGCGCCCGAAGTGCGGGTCTATCCGGACCGGATGCGGCTGGCCGACAATGGTGTGACCGCGCTCGACCTGGGCCTGACGGTCGATGCCTTCAACGACGGCTTGCGAGTCGCCCAGGTCACCGTGGGCAACGAGCGCGTCGACCTGGTGCTTGCCGGCCAGGGCGATGGGGCCACCTCCACCCAGCAGATCGGCGCCTTGCCGGTGGTGACCGCCGATGGCGAGATCGTGCCTGTCAGCTCGCTGGCCCGGGTCGAGTTCACCGCTGGCCCGACCGAGATTCGCCACCTTGAGCGCAGCCGCACGGTCACGCTCCAGATCACGCCCAATGCAGCGGTGCCGCTGGAAGCGGCGATGAACCAGGTCCGCGCCAACGTGGTCGAGCCGATGCAGGCGCAAAACCAGGTCGGCGACGTGCAGTTCTCGCTGTCGGGCACGGCCGACAAGCTGACCCAGACCTGGGACGCGCTGGTGCTGAACCTGTTGATGGCGGTCGCCATCGTCTACCTGGTGATGGCCGTGCTGTTCGAGAGCTTCTTGTACCCGGTCATCATCATGCTGGCGGTGCCGGTGGCGGCGGCCGGCGGCCTGATGGGCTTGGCGGTCCTCAACCTCTATCAGGACCAGAAGCTGGACATGCTGACCATGCTGGGCTTCGTCATCCTGATCGGCATCGTCGTCAACAACGCCATCCTGCTGGTCCACCAGACCCTGTACAACATCAGGGTCGAGGGCATGGCGCCCGACGACGCCATCACCCACGCGACCAAGAACCGTATCCGGCCGATCTTTATGTCGACCCTGACCAGCGTGTTCGGCATGCTGCCGCTGGTGCTGTTCCCCGGCGCCGGCTCGGAACTCTATCGCGGGCTGGGTTCGGTGGTGGTCGGCGGCCTGATGCTGTCGGCGGTGCTGACGCTGGCCATCGTGCCGCCGCTGATGTCGCTGTTCGTCGCCACCATCGAGGCGCGGTCGAAACAGGGACGGGCCGGCCGCATGGTCGACGCACCGGCCGAATAGCCGCAACGGACGCGTCCACGCCGATGGGCACACCCCGGCCGAAACAGGCGGCGACCTGACGATGGAGAACTGGCGGCGGGCACCGGGCGCCTTCGCCGTGCTGATGTCGCCGGCCGCGGTCTGGCTGGTACTGTTCTTCCTGATCCCGCTGTCGCTGGTGTGGGTGCTCAGCTTCGGCGAGCAGGTCGACCTGGTCGAGGTGTCGATCGACTGGGACCTGGACCAGTACCTGCGGGCGTTCCAGCCCGAGTACCTGCAGATTTTCGGCCGCTCGTTGTGGATGGGCGCGCTGACCACGCTGATCTGCCTGATGCTTGGCCTGCCGGTGGCGCTGTGCATCGCGTACGCACCGCCGCGCTGGAAGCCGTTGCTGCTGCTGGCGATCATCCTGCCGTTCTGGACCAACCTTCTGATCCGCACCTATGCGCTGATCGCGGTATTCCGCACCCGTGGCCACGTCAATTTCGGCCTGGAATGGGTGTGGGAACAGGTTGACGGCGTGATGGTCTGGCTCGGACTCGGCAACGAGACCGTGCTCGGCGAATTCGAGCCGTTGGCCATGCTGTACAACTGGATCGGCGTGCTGATCGGGCTGGTCTACGTGCACCTGCCGTTCATGGTGCTGCCGCTCTATGCCGCGGTCGAGCGGATGGACAAGTCCTATCTGGAGGCAAGCCTGGACTTGGGCGCCAGCCAGGCCCGCACCTTCTTCAGCGTGGTGGTGCCGCTGGCGCTGCCCGGCATCATCTCCGGCACCATCCTGGTGTTCATCCCCGCCCTGGGCTCGTTCCTGACGCCGGAGCTGCTGGGCGGCACCGAGGACTCGATGATCGCCAACGTCATCGAGCGTCAGTTCAGCGCCGCCAACAACTGGCCGTTCGGGGCGGCGCTCTCGTTCCTGTTGCTGTATGCCACCTTCGGCGCGCTGGCCCTGCACAGCCTGGCCAGTCGAAAGCGCGAGCGGCGGGAAGGTCGCCGATGAAGCCGTTCCGCAGGAAGCCGCCGCCCGGCCCGCTCGACTTCGCGCGCAAGCGCTGGGTCCGCGCGGTCATGCTGGTGACGCTGGTGTTCCTGTACCTGCCGATCATCACGCTGGTGGCGTTCAGCTTCAACGACAGCCGGCGCAACATCGTCTGGAACGGCTTCACCCTGAAGTACTACGAGGCCGCCGCCGAGAACGACAGCCTGATCGAGGCGTTCGCCAACTCCATGACCATCGCGCTGGTGGCGACGGTGGTGTCGACCGTTATCGGCGGGCTTGTGGCGCTGGCGCTCCATCGCTTCCGTTTCCCGTTCAAGCCGGTGTTCGAAGGGCTGAACGCGCTACCCATCGTGATCCCGGAGATCTGCCTGGGCGTGGCGATGATGGTGTTCTTCACCCGCATCGGCTGGTTCGAGTGCTCGCCGGTGGGTGAAAGCGGGGGCGGCGGCGGCCTGTTGGACTGCGCGCAGAACGCGCCCTGGCCGCTCAACCTTTCCGCCATCACCGCCGCGCACATCGCGTTCTGCTTCCCGTTCGTCGCCGTGGTGGTGCGCGCCCGGCTGGCCAGCTTCGACCAATCGCTGGTGGAGGCGTCGCGCGACCTTGGGGCCAGCGAGTGGCAGACGTTCCGCTCCATCGTGCTGCCGCACATGAAGGTGGGGCTGATCGCCGGCGCCCTGCTGGCCTTCACACTGTCGCTGGACGACTTCGTGATCACCTTCTTCACCGCCGGTCCCGACACGCCGACCTTGCCGATCAAGATCTACTCGATGGTCCGTTTCAGCGTGACGCCCGAGGTCAACGCCGCCTCCACCGTGCTGATCGTCATCACCCTGGTGCTGACCGTGCTCGCACTCAGGATGCAATCGCCGGTGACGCGGGCCGAAACGGATGCGGCGAAGGCCACCGCAGAGGAGACGCCGTCATGAGCGGTCACATGGACACCGTGGCGGGATCGGCGATCATCGAGGTCCGCGCGGCACGCAAGGCGTTCGGCGCGATGACCGCGGTCGACGACGTGTCGCTGACGATCAAGCGCAACGAGTTCTTCGCGCTGCTGGGACCGTCCGGCTGCGGCAAGACCACGTTGTTGCGCATGCTGGCCGGGTTCGAGACCCCGGATTCCGGGTCGGTGATGCTGGACGGCCAGGACATGACCGGCGTGCCGCCGAACCGCCGGCCGGTCAACATGGTGTTCCAGTCCTACGCGGTGTTCCCCTACATGACGGTCTGGCAGAACGTCGCCTATGGGCTCAGGGTCAGCGGCACACCGTCGGCCGAAATCCGCGACCGGGTCGCCGCCGCCCTGGCGATGGTGCGGCTGGAGGGCTTCGACAACCGCAAGCCGGACCAGCTTTCCGGCGGCCAGCGCCAGCGCGTCGCGCTCGCCCGCGCGCTGGTCAAGCGGCCGAAGGTGCTGCTGCTGGACGAGCCGCTGTCGGCGCTGGACCGCAAGCTGCGCGCCGACATGCAGTTCGAGCTGAAGCGCCTGCAGGCCGAAGTCGGCATCACCTTCGTCATCGTCACACACGACCAGGAGGAGGCGATGGGCGTCGCCTCGCGCATCGGGGTGATGAACGCCGGCCAGATCGCGCAGATCGGCGCGCCGGCCGACATCTACGAGCGCCCGGCCAGTCGCTTCGTCGCCGACTTCGTGGGCACCATCAACCAGTTCGAGGGCACGGTGGAGGCGGTGGAGGAAGGCCGCATCACGGTCGCCTGCCCCGAGCTGGAGCGGCCGGTACAGGCCGCCATCGACGGCAGCGCACCGGCGCCGTCGCCCGGCAGCGCCGTGTGGCTGGCGGTGCGCCCGGAACGCTTTCACATCGGCCCGGCCGGCACCCTCGACCCGACCAACGGGACCAATGCCAGCCACGCCATCGTGCGCGAGGCCGCCTATCTGGGGACCAGCGTGGTCAGCCACGTCGAACTGCCCGGCGGGCGCCTGATCACGGTCAGTGCGCCGAATGCGTCCGCCATGGCGGCGGAGGGTCTGGCGCCGGGTGCCGAGATCGGCCTGACCTGGGCACCGGACAGCACCATCGTGCTGACGGGCTGAGCGGGACGCTGCGGCGCGACGTTGCGCAACGCCATGGACCGCAGGGCCGCAGCTTGTCAGTATAGGACATCGAAACAAGAACCTATGAGGGGACCCACCGATGTACGTGCTCAAATCCGTTGCCGGAGCGGCCCTGCTGGCCGCGACCGGCACCCTGGCCGGCTGCGGCGATGCCCCGGTGCAGACGACATTCGCCCAGCCGACGCCGTCGCTGCAGCAGGTGCTGTCCAACAACTCCGTGCGCGGCACCCAGGCGGACGGGTCGCCATTCTGCGAGTACTACAGCGCCAATGGCCAGCTCATCGGGTATGACGAGGGCGGCACCACGTTCAACTGGACGGTGGAGAACGAGCAGCTCTGCATCGCGGGCGGCGGCTCGTTCCGCTCGTGCAAGCGGGTCACTGTCGTCGGCAACCGGGTCGCCTATTTCGATGCCGCCACGGGCGACATGAACGCCGAGGGCACCATGCGCCCCGGGAATTCTTGCTGAGGGGCAATTCTTGTTGAGGGGCAATTCCTGCTGATTAAGGAACCGCAAGAATCGGTTAACCGGCGGTAAAGATATCGGCGCCATAGTCGTCTCCGGGGGTGATCTTTTGGGAGGCGGCTATGGCCCTTCATCGCACATTCGGCATTGCGCTTGCCGCAAGCGCCATTCTTTTCACCGCGGCCTGTCAGAGCACCGGGCGCAGCGGCACGGCTGGCAGCAGCGGCAGCACACGCGGCGTCAACTTTCCCGAGGCCGCGCTCAATCCGGCGAGCGGCGGCGGCGCACCTTCGATTGCGCTGGGCCAGATCATCGGCGGCATGTCGATGGTCGGCACGCTGGCCGATGGCATGCAGGTCTGCGAGTACTTCGGCGACGACGGCGTGATGGTCGGTTATGACGGCCATGACGACGGCATCTATCGCCTGGGCTGGATGGCCGAGTCAGACGAGCTGTGCGTGATCCATGAGTCGGGCGAGCAGACCTGCGGCCCGGTCGCCATGGACGGCAACGACATGACGCTGTTCACCACCGTCGGCACGGTGCAGTCGAGCGGCGTGCTGATGCCCGGCAACGCCTGCGAGTAGCGACGACCTGGTCCGTCAGACCGGGTCGGGCGGCGCGATACCCGCGACGGCCGCTTCCTCCTCCAACGTGCGCCACGTAGCGTCACTGATCGTCAGGCCGTTGGCCCGGTGGCGCGCGTCGGCACGCGCCTCGCGCTCACCGGGATAGAATATCTCATCGCAGTCGCGGGCCTTGGGTGCCGCCTTGAGTTGCGCAATCAAGCGGTCCATGTCGGCCTCGAACGCGGCCAAGGGCCGGCAGCCCGCCACATCGATCGCCAGCGCCAGATGGCCCGCCCCGCTGGTGCCCTCCGGATTGTAGGGTCCGGTCACGGCACCTCCGAACGCGCTGCCCGACAAGACGCCGGAGATGACGTCCATCATCACGGCAATCGCGTATCCCTTGTGGCCGCCCATCGGCAACAGGCTGCCGGCTATGCCGGCGGCGGCGTCGACCGTCGCCTGGCCTTCGGCATCGAGCGCCCAATCCCCGGGGATCGCGTCGCCTCGATCCTTGGCCGCGTGTAGCTTGCCGCGCGCAACGGCCGTATTGGCTATGTCCAGCATCATCGGCGGATGGCTGCCAGCCGGTGCCGCAATCGACCACGGGTTGGTGCCGACCTCCGCCGTGCGACCGCCCCATGGTGCCATCGCCGGACTGGCGTTGGTCGACATGAAGCCAATGCAACCGGCGCGCGCCGCCTGCCGCGTGAAATACATGGCTGTGCCGAAATGACCGGAGTTGCGCACGGAGACCGCCCCGACGCCATGCGCCTTCGCCGCGTCGATGGCCATCGCCATCGCGCGGTCGGCGACTACCTGCCCCATGGCATTTTCTCCGTCGAGAACGCAGAGCGCGCCGGCCTGCATGACGGCATTCGGGTTGGCCGTGGCGCGGGTCGCACCGCTGCGCAGGCGCGCGCCGTACCATCCCAGGCGCAAGACTCCATGGGAGGAGTGCCCCCACAAGTCGGCCTGCACAAGGGTATCCGCGACCAGGGCCGCATCGGGCAAAGTCAGGCCGCATGCCTGGTAGTACGAACAGGCGAAAGTCCGCAGTGCCTCGTGGCCTATGGCAGTGGGCATAGCGTTATCCGTGCCGCCGGTGCCTGCTCGGATCAATCCGGCATCGAGCCGTCGGCCGGCTGGTCGATTCGCATCATCGTCTGCAGCGAGACGGCGCACAGCTTCTCCGCGCCGTCGATGACGCCGTACACCCTCCCCTCCACGACGCACAGCGACCGCCCGGGGCGGAGCACTCGCCCGCGAGCGATCAGGCGCTCGCCGCGCCCCGGTGCCACCAGGTTCAGCTTGTACTCCACCGTCAGCATGGTCGAGCCGACATCGACCAGGGTGAAGCCGGCGTAGCCGCAGGCGACATCGGCGATGGCGCCGATGGCCCCGCCGTGGAAGAAGCCGTGCTGCTGGGTGACCCGCTCGCTGTACGGCAGCACGACGTCGCACGCCCCCGGCCCGATTTCGCCCAGCTCAGCGCCCAGGGTGGTCATCAAGCCCTGCCGCGCGAAGCTGGCGCGCAGCCGTTCGGCGTAGTCGGGATTCGGTGTCTTCATCGCGCTCATCACAACCATTTCGCCAGTCGGAACACCACGAACAGCCCGACGCCGATCAAGACCATCGCGACCGTCAGCAGGGCGAACGCCCAGGCCCAGTCGACACCCGGCATGCCGCCGACATTCACCCCGAACAGCCCGGTCAGGAACCCCAGCGGCAGGAAGATCGCCGCCACCACGGACAGCACGTAGTTGTTGCGGCTCATCGAGGCCGCGTGCTGTGCCTCGATGTGGTCGCGCATGGCCGTCAGCCGGTCGCGGTTGGCGTCCAGCTCCTCGACGATGCGAGTGGCACGGTTGCCGATTTCATGCAGCAGCGTGCGATCGGTCTCGGCCGCCAGCGGCGGGTCCAGGACGGCGAGCCGCAGCATCGCCTCGCGCTGCGGCCCGACGAAGCGCCGGAGCTTGATGATGGAGTGGCGCAACGGCGTGACCGCGGCGCTGATCTCGCGCGGCGCCTCGTACATGCGGTCCTCCAGGTCGTCGGTCTCGTCCTCGAGCGCCAGCGACACCGTCTCGATGCGGTCGACCAGCCCCTTGGTCAGGTCGGCCAGGAAAGCACCGACCCCCGGCGGCGCGTCATCCTCCAGCGCACGAACGCGGATGGCGTCGATGGCGTAGACCCGGCGCTTGCGCGCACTGACCACCAGGGTCGGCGTCACCCAGGCGCGCAACGACACCATGTCGTCGGCCTCCGCGCCGGGGTTGAGATTGACCCCACGCAGGTTGAGCAGAATGCCATCCATGTGGCGGTCGCAGCGCGGCCGGGTCTCGTCCTGGATCAGCGCCATGGCGGCAATGGCAGGCAAGCTGTCGCGGGCCCAGCCGTCGAAGGCCGGGTCGGCCAGGTCGCAATGGACCCATCTGTAGCTCGCGCCCTCCCCCGGCTCGGCGCTGGGCCATGGGTCGTCGACCGCACGGGCACTGCCGTCGGCGGCGATATCGAACGCACAGACGGGCGACAGCCTTCGGTCGGCGGCGGCGCTCAAAGTCCGGCTCCGTCAGGCCGCCACCGCCTGGGTCGCCGGCACGTGCTCGTAGCCCAGTTCGCGCGCCACCGGCGCACAGGTCACGTGGCCGTCCCAGACGTTGAGGCCGTTCAGCAGGTGCGTGTTGTCGCGCAGCGCCGCTGTCCAGCCCTTGTCGGCAATGGCCAGCGCATGGGGCAGCGTCACGTTGTTGAGCGCATAGGTTGAGGTGCGCGCGACCCCGCCCGGCATGTTGGCGACGCAATAGTGCACCACGCCATCGACCACGAAGGTCGGCTCGGCATGGGTGGTCGGATGCGACGTCTCGAAACAGCCGCCCTGGTCGATGGCGACGTCGACCAGCACCGAGCCCGGCTTCATGGTCGAAAGCATGGCGCGGCTGACCAGCTTCGGCGCCGCGGCACCGGCCACCAGCACCGCGCCGATCACCAGGTCGGCGGCGGCAACGCACTCCGACAGGTTGGAGCGGTTGGAGAACCGGGTGTTGGCGCGCGCCTCGAAATAGATGCCGAGGCGCTCCAGCACCTCCGGGTCGCGGTCCAGAATGTCGACATTGGCGCCCAGGCCGACCGCCATCTGGGCCGCGTTGAAGCCGACCACGCCGCCGCCGATGACCACCACCTTGGCCGGTGCCACGCCCGGCACGCCGCCAAGCAGGATGCCGCGCCCGCCATGGGCCTTCTCCAGCGCGGTGGCGCCGGCCTGCACCGACATGCGGCCGGCGACCTGGCTCATCGGCTTCAGCAACGGCAGGCCGCCCGACCGGTCGGTGACAGTCTCGTAGGCGATGCACACGGCACCGGACGCGACCAGGTCCTTGGTCTGCTCCGGGTCCGGCGCCAAGTGCAGATAGGTGAACAGCACCTGCCCGCGCCGCAACATGGCGCGTTCGCCCGGCTGCGGCTCTTTCACCTTGACCACCAGTTCGGCACGCTCGAACACCGTGGCGGCGCTATCGACCACCTCACCGCCCGCAGCGCGATAGGCGTCGTCGCCCGCGCCGATGCCGCCGCCGGCCCCGGCCTCCACCAGCACCTGATGGTCATGCGCAACAAGTTCGGCGACGCTTTCCGGTGTCAGGCCCACCCGATACTCGTGGTTCTTGATCTCCTTCACCGTTCCGACGATCATTCTGGCTGCCTCCAGGTGTGGAATACCGGCACCCAGAATCGCACATCGTCGCGCGTCGCGCCATACGGCGGAAGCGACCGAGACACCCCGCGACAACACCCCGCAACCGCCGCCGATTGCCCACACGCATGCCACAATCGCCCGCCATATGGGGTATCGGTGCGCCAGTGGGGACCAATTGGGGGGGCTTTGACGCACCACCGCCAATCATGCAATATCGATGGGCGGCGCCCCCCGGTAACTCAATCGATCCTGAACCTTAGGCGATCCTTGGACCGGGACTATGAGAACGTCAGTTGAGATGATCCGGCTGGCAGCGCTTGCCATTGGAATGCTGATCGGGTTTTGCAGCGTCGCCCAGGCGGAACGCGTAGCCCTTGTCATCGGCAATTCGAACTTCATGCAGGCGGACGACCTGGTGAACCCGGGTAACGACGCGACCGACATCGCGGCGCGGCTAGCCGACCTGGGCTTCGACATCCACGGCGGCGGCGCCCAGCTGGACGTCACCCGCGCCCAGATGACCACCCTGTTCAACGAGTTCGAGGCCAAGCTGCAGGACGGCGATCTGGCGGTCATCTTCTTTGCCGGCCACGGCGCCCAATACCAGGGCGAGAACTACCTGATTCCGGTCGACGACAAGGCGCTGAACTTCGCCGAGGAATTGCCCGACATGGCCTATTCGGCCTCCGCGCTGGTGCGCCAGATGACCAGCCGCAGCAACGTGACCAGCATCATCATCCTGGATGCGTGCCGCAACAACGCGCTGCCTTCGGCCCTGGCGGACGGCAAGTCGCTGCCACACTACGGCCTGGCGCAAATGGACGTGCCCGATACGTCGTTCAGCCTGATCATGTTCGCCGCGGCCAGCGGCAGCACGGCGTCCGACGGGCGCGGGCGCAACAGCCCGTTCACAGCGGCATTTCTGCAGGCGCTGGAACAGCCGGTACGGCGGATGGAAGACATCGTGCGCGACGTGCGCCGCATGGTGCGTCTGGAAACCAACGGCGAGCAGGTGCCGTGGTCGAACTCCTCTCTGGAGACCGACGTCTACCTGATGCCGCCGAGCGTCGTTGACCAGATGTTCCCGCAGGACCCGGTGTGGCAGCTTGAGGCCTACACCCTGTTGTCGGCGCTCAGCACATCGGACCCGGTCGAGCGGCTGACGGCGCTGTGCGACATGCGGCAACTCTACCCTTCGGGCGCCTCTGCCATGGTGCTCGACGACCTTATTGCCGACCTGGAAAAGCGATTGGATGGAAGGGAAGAAAGTCATGGCGCTTGCACCTTATAGCGAACACACGGCAGGCGACGCGGCCGGGCAGACCGGCACCCCGCTTTTGCGGCGCCTGATATGGGCCGGCGTCGCGGCGACACTCGCGTTGAGCGGTGCCGCGTTGGCCCAGGACGCACCGGCCGACAATGCCGACCTCGATGGCGGCGAACTGGCCGAGGATGCGCCGGAGCGGGTGTTCGGCGGCTCGCCCGTGCGGATCGCGGACTACCCGTGGCAGGTCGGGCTGGTGCGCGCAGGCTCCCCACCCTCCAACGGCCTGATCTGCGGCGGCAGCCTGATCGCCGACCGCTATGTGCTGACCGCGGCCCACTGCGTGGTGCTCGCCGGCATGCGCATCGAGCCTGAGAACATGGTGGTCTACTACGGCTCGGCCGACCTGAACGGCGACGGCCGGACGACGGCGATCAACCGCATCTTCGTGCACGAGGGCTATCTGAGCCACGAATTGGGCGTCGACGATATCGCCATCCTGGAGCTGGCCCAGCCAATCGATGCGCCGACGGTGCAGCTCGCCACGCCGCAGAGCGAACCGTTGCTGCTCGAGAACGCGGACCGTGCGGTGGTCACCGGCTGGGGCCGAGCTGACCGCCGCCAACCGGGTCTGTTCGGCCGGGTCATCGGATCGGCAGCCAACGGGGCCCCCAACCACCCCGGCAGCACGGGCGCCTCCACGTTCACCGGCACCCAGCAGCAGAACCCGATCTATCTGCCGACCCAGTTGCTGGCGGCGGCGGTTCCGGTGGTGTCGAACGCCGAATGCGCCCGCGACCATGGCGCGGCGAGCTTCCCCAACACCGTGGTGTGCGCCGGCGACCCAGCGACCCACCGCGACTCGTGCAATGGCGACAGCGGCGGCCCGCTGCAGATCCGCGACGACAACGGCATCTACACCCAGGTCGGCGTGGTCAGCTGGGGCACGAACGACGACTCTGGCGCGTGCGGCATCAACTATGGCGTCTATACGCGGGTGTCCGCCTACACGGACTGGATCGATGCCATCACCAACAATCAGGTGCGCTACAACGACAACGACCACCGCGTGAACATCGGCCCGCCGAACTTCGAGGTCGTCGATCTGCTGACCGACTTCCAGCCCGACCCGATGCAGTGGGAAGCTGTCGCGGGCGGTGGCGAGCTGGCCGAGTTCGTGCGCGCGGACTGCTTCGGCTTCATCGACATGGTCCCGGACTTCACGGTCAATTTCCAGGCCGGGCAGTGGCCGCTCTATTTCTCGGTGGCCAGCCCGGCTGACACCACCATCGTGGTGCTGTCGCCGAGCGGCGAGGTGTACTGCAACGACGACTGGAACCCGGACGTCAACTTCAATGCGGCGGTCGAGTTTGCGCGGCCGGAGTCCGGCACCTATCACGTCTGGCTCGGCACCTTCGAACCGGTGGAAGGCGACTTCCCGCCGGCCACGTTCACGATCTCCGAGATCGCGCCGTTCTAGGTTAGAGCACGGGACGTAAGTATTGCATCTGCATCGGTACTAGGTGTCTACGCCCCGTCACCAACACCATTGTCATCCTTGACCGGCGCGCCTGGAACTTGTTCCGCGCGTCGCGTCGAGGATCCATGGTCCGCATCGCGCGAACGGCGGGATGGATCCTCGGCACTCGCCCAACGCTTCGCTTGGCCTCGGCCAAGGATAACAATGGGGGGGGTGTTTATTCTCCGCGACTTGCGGCCAGGTCCGGCCCGATCAGTTATCGAGCCTGAGCATGTTGCAGGTCTAGCGCCCGACGCTCTACTTACACTTGGCGCAGAGTCTGCATCGACTGAAGTCTAATCTGCAGGCTGACCCCGTGCCGTTGGCGCTAGGGGGCCGGCAAGCTCCTCGTATAGAGCCGCGTAGCGGCGCGTGCACTGCTCCAGCGTGTAGTGCGCCATCACCCGCGCGTGCCCGGCCTCGCCCAACGCCCGCGCGCGCGCCGGATCGGCCATCAGCACCGCCAGACGGTCGCCGAGCGCGCCAGCATCCCCCGGCGCGACGATCTCGCCTGCCGGCGGCAGGTCGTCCCCGCCCGTCAGCATGCGCCTGGCATCCCCCACGTCGGTGGCGACCACCGGACAGCCGCAGGCCATCGCCTCGCCGATGGCGTTCGACATGCCCTCGCCGAACGCCGAGCACGACACCAGCACGTCGAACGCGTTGTGATAGCGCTGACTGTCGGACTGGCGGCCGATGCCACGGAAGTTGGCCGGCCCGACCAGCGCTTCCGTCCCCGCCCCCACCGCAACACCAACGGCGTTAGGCACCCGCTCCAGCGCGGCAAGGAAGGCCGGATAGTCCTTCATCGGGTCGACCCGCGCTACGATGCCGACCGCGAACGCATCGTCGTCCAGACCGAGTTCGCGCCGGGTCGCCGCCCGCAGCGCCGGGTCCGGGCGGAATTTGGCGGTGTCGAAGCCGTTCTCGATCACCCGAAACCTGTCCCCGGCGTAGCCCAGGGCCAGATGCGCCTGCCGCCCGGCGTGCGAATTGGCGACGATGCAGTCGACCTTGCCCGACAGGCGGGCACCGATCCTGACCGCGCGCCGCAGGCTGGATGGGTAGCGGTCCAGGTCCATGTCCGAGCAGCGGATGCCCCAGACCAGGCGGGCGCCGCCCTGGCGCCGCATGGTGCGCAAGGCGCCATAGGCGATGACGTTGGCGTAATACATCCAGCTCTGCACGATCTGTGGGCGCATCCGGCGGACGGCAGCACGGACGCCCGCGATCCAGCGCGGCACCGCGCCCAGGCCGTCGCCGCCGATCACGTCCGGTCCGGCGCCCGCCGCCTCCACCATCGGGGCATAAAAGCCGCCCTCGCGCAGGCAAAGCACGCGATGCTCCAGGCCGGCCCCGGCCACGCGGTCGGCGACCAGCCCGGCCAGCGCGCGCTCCGCCCCGCCGGCCCCCAGGTCGGAAATGACATGCAAAACCTTGGTCACGCGGCAACCGGCGTTGGGTGCGCCATCGAACTCGCCACCTCGCTGCGCCGCGCCGGACGGACGCGCGCGCAATGATTCCCCGTCGCGTGAACCCCCATGGTCAGCCGGGGCCCACCGACAAATGCGTCATAGGCCAGCATTGGTGCCGATACCAGCCCACCGGTGCCGTCGCGCCCGTTGCCAAGGGGCCAACCAAAGAGCTATGTTACCTACCAGTAAGTAAGTAAAGGGAGGAATCACCAATGAATTCAATGAAATACGCGATCCGTACCGTTGCCGTCGGCGCTGCCGCCATCGCGTTCGGACAGGCCGCCGTCGCCGAATGGGTGCCGGAGCAGCCGATCAACATCATCGTGCCGTGGTCAGCCGGCGGGTCCACCGACCAGGTCACCCGCGTCGTCGCCCCGTTGCTGGAAGAAGCCCTTGGCACCGCGGTGGTGGTGGTCAACCAGCCCGGCGCCTCCGGCTCCATCGGCACCAAGGCCGCGCTCGACGCGCCGCGCGACGGCTACACCTGGACCGCCAATGCCATCGCCAACAATGCCACCTACGCCATCACCGGCCTGATCGAGAACACCTCCATCGAGGACTACGTGATCTACCTGCACGTCGCCAACGTGCCGGTGGTCAGCGTCAATGCCGATTCGGAGTATCAGGATTTCGGCGCGCTGCTTGAGGCGCTGAAAGGCGAAGGTGTCACGGTCGGCACCGCCGGCGTCAACTCGTCGGGCGGCATGGCGCTGGCGGCGCTGGAGGAGGCCTCCGGTGCCGAGTTCGGCGCGCGCATGGTCACCTACGACGGCGGCAACCCGGCGGTGCTGGCGGCGGCCAGCGGCGAGGTCGTCGCGACCACCCAGCTTGCGGTGGAGCAGACCGAGATGATCAAGGCCGGCCGCATCCGCGCGCTCGCCGTGCTCTCCGACGAGGCGCTGCTGATCGAGGGCCTGGACCCGATTCCGCCGATCACCGACTGGCTGCCCGACATGCCGATCGCCAAGGACTATTTCGGCGTGTTCATTCCGGTCGGCGCACCCGACGAGGTCTATGAGACCGTCAACCAGGTCTGGCAGGACGTGATCATGACCTCGCCGGAGCTGGCCGCCTACGCGTCCGAGCGCGGCGCCGTGTTCTCGCCGTCCTACGGCGACGCGGCCCTGGAAGTGGCGATGCCGGTCGTCATCATGGAAGCCTGCGCCCGGGTCACCCGCGGCGAGAACGTGATCTCGCCGTCGGAGATCGGGATCGACTGCCCGTCCGAGTAATCGGGCCGCGCAATCGATTGCATGGTTCGTTGGCAAGCGCGCCGTTGCCCCGGGTGGCAGCGGTGCGCTTTCCTTGCCGAAACCCGTTTGAACTGAGCTGAAGAGGTTCGGGTGCCGTTCGCCGCCGCACGCGCCGACAAGATCATGGCCTGCGTCCTGTTCGCGCTGGGGCTGGCGATGCTGATCGGCGGCTACACCATGGACCGGCTGGAAATCCGCGACATCCATCCGGCCAGCATTCCCGGCCTGCTGCCGATGATCCTGGGCGGGGCGATGATGCTGTGCGCAGCCTTGCTGTTCTCGTCCGCCGGGCGCGGCGAGGCGCCGGACGATTTGGCCGACGATGTGGCTGACAACGAGGCCGGCGATACCAAAGTCGATGCTGGCGCCGCCAACGACAAGGCAGCCGAGGCGCCGAGTTGGCGCGCCCTGCTGGCCGCCACCGGATACTGCATCGTCTATGCCGTGGTCCTGGTGGGCAACATGCCGTTCATGCTGGCCACCGGCATCTTCATTGCCGGCTTCACCATCCACTTCACCTGGGACGCCGCCAAGCCGGCGCGCGACCGCTGGATCGGCGTGGCGATCGCGGTCGTCTTCGCCGCCGCCTGCGCCGCCGCGGTGTCGCTGCTGTTCCGCTACGCCTTCCTGGTGAGGCTGCCGTGATCGAGGGGTTCGGCGCCTTCTTCGACGCATTCGGCACACTGATTACGCCGATGCTGTTGCTGCACGTCGCCTGGGCGACGCTGCTCGGCATCGTCATCGGCTCCCTGCCGGGCCTGACCGCGACCATGGGCGTCGCCCTGCTGACAACGCTGACCTACACACTGGAGCGCGACACCGCGATCACGGTGCTGATCTGCATGTATGTCGGCGCCATCTACGGCGGGTCGCGCAGCGCGATCCTGCTCAACATCCCCGGCACCCCCGCCAGCGCAGCCACGGCGCTGGACGGGTATCCGCTGGCGCAACAGGGCCGTGCCCAATACGCCATGGGCCTGGCCACCGCCGGCTCCGCGCTGGGCACGTTGGTCGGCATCGCACTGCTGGTCATGCTGGCGCCGCCGCTGGCTGAGGCCGCGCTGAACTTCGGCTCCTACGAGTTCTTCTGGCTGGCGGTGTTCGGCATCGTCATTTCCGGGCAGCTGACTGGCGGGCCGACCCCACTGAAGGGCTACATCGCCGGCCTGCTCGGCCTGATGGTGGCGATGATCGGGTCGGAGGGCATCCATTCCCACGTCCGCTTCAACATGGGGCTGGAGCAGTTGAACGGCGGCATCGGGCTGATCCCGGCCATGGTCGGCGCGTTCGGCTTCGCCGAGGTACTGACCGTGATGTGGCGGCCCAAGGGCCAGCTCGCGCGGACGAAGTCGTTCCTCGAGTGGCAGTTGCCGCGCCTGATCGACCTGTGGCGCTACAAGTTCACCGTCGCGCGCTCCGGCGTCATCGGCACCATGGTCGGCATCATTCCTGGCGTCGGCGAGGACATCGGCGCATGGTCGTCCTACGCCGTCGCGCGCCGCCTTTCCAAGGAGCGCAAGATGTTCGGCAAGGGCTCGACCGAGGCCCTGACCGCCGCGGAAACCGGCAACAGCGCGGTCGTGCCGGGCGCGCTGATCCCGGCGCTGACGCTGGCGGTGCCCGGGTCCGCGCCCGCCGCCGTGCTGATCGCCGCCCTGTTCATCCACGGCGTCCAGCCTGGCCCGATGATCATGCTGGAGCGGCCGGATTTCATTTACATGGTCTCGGTGATGCTGGTGCTGGCGACCGCCGCCATCGCGCTGTTCGGCATCCTGCTGAGCCCGATCTTCGTGCTGGTGCTGCGGGTGCCGCGCGAATACCTGATGCCGCTGGTGTTCTCGCTTTGCGTCATTGGCCCCTACGCGCTGACCCAGCGGCCGTTCGAGATCGTGGTCATGGTGGCGTTCGGCTTGCTGGGCTTCGTGCTGCGGCTGATGAAGTACCCGATGGCGCCGCTGGTTCTGGGCATCATCCTGGGCACCCTGCTCGACAAGAGCCTGCGCCGCGGCCTGATCCTGTCCGACGGCAGCCTGGAGCCGTTCTTCACCCGGCCGGTGTCGGCGGTGTTCGCCGCCGTCATCGTGCTGTCGATCCTGTTCAGCATCCGCCGGGTGCGCCAGGGCGCCAGCGCCGGCATGCAGCGCCTGTTGCGCCCCCAGGGACGGGCCTGAGCGATGGCCGCGAACCGCCAGGATGACGTTGCTGGCATGGCGCCCGAGGCCATGGACGACGGTCCGGCCTCGCCACGCCGCCGCCCGAAGCGCGACGCCGCCGCAACCCAGCGCGCCATTCTGGAGGCCGCCCTGGTCGAGTTCTCGGAGCAGGGCCATGCCGGTGCGCGGATCGACACCATCGCGCAGCGGGCCGGCGTTTCGAAGCCGATGCTCTACAACTACTTCGGCGACAAGGACGCGCTCTATACCGCCGCCCTGCGCGAGGCCTATGTGCAGATCCGCCAGGGCGAGCAGCAGCTCGAGCTGCGCAACCGCGCGCCGGAGGCGGCGATCCGCGCCCTGGTCCACTTCACGCTCGACCACTTCCGCGCCAAGCCGTGGTTCATCTCGATGCTGAACACCGAGAACCTGCGTGGCGGCGAGACGGTGCGCCAGATCGTGGATGTCGGCATCATCCAGTCGCCGTTGATCGAGGAATTGCGCCGGGTGCTGGACCGGGGCGTCGCCGAGGGCGTGTTCCGCGACGGCATCGACCCGGTCGAGCTCTACATCACCATCGCCTCGCTTTGCTATTTCCCGGTGTCCAACAAGCACACCCTGCGCGTCGTGTTCGGCGTGTCCATCGACGACGCATGGATCGAGCGGCGCAAGGAGGACGTGAGCGAACTCGTCGTCCGTTTCCTGCGCCCGCCCCCACCCTCGCAAACGCAAGACCAATGACCCAGGAGACCCTCACATGAAGCAGAAGCGCATCGGCATCATCATGCACGGCGTGACCGGACGCATGGGGATGAACCAGCACCTGATGCGCTCCGTGCTGGCGATCCGCGACCAGGGCGGCCTGGCGCTGTCCGACGGCACCGCGCTGGTGCCGGACCCCATTCTGGTCGGGCGCAACGCCGACAAAGTCGAGGCGCTGGCGCGCGCGAGCGGTGTCGAGCGCTTCACCACCGATCTGGATGCGGCCCTGGCCAACCCCGACGACGAGGTGTTCTTTGACGCGGCCTCGACCGGGCTACGGCCGTCGCTGCTGAAGAAGGCGATCGATGCCGGCAAGCACGTCTATTGCGAAAAGCCGATCTCCGAGACCCTGGCGGACGCGGTCGACGTCGCCGCCTATGCCAAGAAGGCCGGCATCAAGAACGGCATCGTCCACGACAAGCTGGATCTGCCCGGCCTGATCAAGCTGAAGCGGCTGCGCGACGCCGGGTTCTTCGGGCGCATCCTGTCGGTCCGCGGCGAGTTCGGCTACTGGGTGTTCGAGGGCGATTACATGCCGGCGCAGCGGCCGAGCTGGAACTATCGCGCCGAGGACGGCGGCGGCATCATCTCCGACATGCTGTGCCACTGGCGCTATGTGCTGGACAACGTGATCGCGCCCGTCGAAGCGGTGTCGTGCCTGGGCGCCACCCATATTCCCGAGCGCTGGGACGAGAACGGCCACCGCTACAACGCGACCGCCGACGACGCCGCCTACGCCACCTTCAAGCTCGCCGGCGGCATCGTCGCCCACATCAATTCGAGCTGGTGCGTGCGGGTGCGCCGCGACGACCTGGTGACGTTCCAGGTCGACGGCACCCACGGCTCCGCCGTCGCCGGGCTGCACGACTGCCGCACCCAGCACCGCATGAACACGCCGAAGCCGGTGTGGAACCCGGACCAGCCCCAGGCGCTCGACTTCTTCGAGAGCTGGGAGGACGTGCCGGACAACACCGACTTCGACAATGGCTTCAAGGTGCAGTGGGAGGGCTTCCTGCGCCATGTGGCGGAAGACGCGCCCTGGTCGTACACTTTCAAGGAAGGTGCGAAGGGCGTGCAACTGGCCGAACTGGGCATGCAGAGCTGGAAGGAAGGCCGCTGGCTCGACGTCCCCGAACTGGAGATCTGATCAATGTCCGTGACCCTGAAACTGCCCGAGCCCGACGGCTCGATCTCGACGGTGATCCTCGACGATGCGCCGGCGCCCGAGACCGGTGGGGACTGGACCCGCGTGGCCTATTCCGCCGCCCATGTGGTGGCCGACCCGCTGGCCGACATCGACCCGTGGCTGGACGTTGCCATCGACTGGGACGCGACCCTGGCGTTCCGCCACCACCTCTGGTCGCTGGGCCTGGGCGTAGCCGAGGCGATGGACACGGCACAGCGCGGCATGGGGCTGGACTGGAACGCATCGCTGGAGCTGATCAAGCGCTCGGTGCGCGAGGCCAAAGCGGGCGGCCATTTGATCGCGTCGGGCGCCGGTACCGACCATCTGGCGCCCGGCCCCGACGTGACCGTCGACGACGTGATCGCCGCCTATGAGATGCAGTGCGAGGCGGTTGAAGCCGCCGGATCGCGGGTGATCATGATGGCCTCGCGCGCGCTGACCAAGGCGGCGGCCGGCCCCGACGACTATGCCCGCGTCTATGGGCGCGTGCTCTCCGGCCTGCAGCAGCCGGCGATCCTGCACTGGCTGGGCGAGATGTTCGACCCGGCGCTGGAAGGCTATTGGGGCAATGGCGACCATATGGCGGCGATGGAAACCGCGCTCGGCGTCATCAACGACAACGCCGACAAGATCGACGGCATCAAGGTCTCTCTCCTCTCCGCCGAGAAGGAGATCGCCATGCGCCGGCGCCTGCCCAAGGGCGTGCGCATGTACACCGGCGACGACTTCAACTACCCGGACCTGATCGCCGGCGACGAGGAAGGCTATTCCGACGCCCTGCTCGGCATCTTCGACCCGATCGCGAGCGCCGCCAGCACCGCGCTGACCGCGCTGGCGAAGGACGACCACGCCGCCTACAGCGCAGCGTTCGACCCGACCGTTCCGCTGTCGCGCCACATCTTTCGCGCGCCGACCCGGTTCTACAAGACCGGCGTGGTGTTCCTGGCCTATCTGAACGG
This sequence comes from Alphaproteobacteria bacterium, assembly GCA_965227515.1. Lineage (GTDB taxonomy): Bacteria > Pseudomonadota > Alphaproteobacteria > CALKHQ01 > CALKHQ01 > CBDDFZ01. Next base: position 659,569 of record CBDDFZ010000002.1, on the reverse strand, counting down.
ACACCAGGACCACTTCACCATGGTCGGCGGGCAGGAGAGCGCGCGCTCCACCCTGCACCTGGCCGAGGTCGTGCGGCTAGCGGCGGCGGCGAACCTGTTCGTCGATGCCGACAAGGCGGCGGCACGCGCCCGCACCGTGTTCGCGGCTCGTGGGATGGAGTTCTAGGGGTGCCGAGCGCCGCCGAACTGTCGCTGAACACGGCCACCGTCAAGCTGCAGTGGAGCCTGCGACAGTGCATCGAGGGCTGCGTGCGCCACGGCATCGGCGGCATCGCGCCCTGGCGCGACAAGCTGCAGGAAGCCGGCGTCGACGAGGGCGCGCGGATGATCAAGGACGCCGGACTCAAGGTCTCAGGCCTGTGCCGCGGCGGCATGTTCACCGCCGATGGCGCGCTGAGCGACGCCGTGCTCGACGACAACCGCCGCGCGGTGGATGAGGCGGCGGCCATCGGGGCGGCCTGCCTGGTGATGGTGGTCGGCGGGTTGGCCCCCGGCTCGCGCGATATCCACGGCGCCCGCGCCATGGTGACTGAGGGACTGGCCCGCACCCTGGACCACGCCCGCCAGGCCGGCATGCCGGTCGCCATCGAACCGCTGCATCCGATGTACGCCGCCGACCGCGCCTGCGTGAACACGCTGCGCCAGGCGCTCGACATCTGCGACCAGCTCGGCGACGGCATCGGGGTCGCCGCCGACGTCTATCACATCTGGTGGGACCCCGAGTTGGCCGGCCAGATCGCGCGCGCCGGCAAGCAGCGCCTGCTGGCGTTCCACATCTGCGACTGGCTGGTGCCGACCCGCGACATGCTGACCGACCGCGGCATGATGGGCGACGGGGTGATCGACATTCCCGGCATCCGCGCCATGGTCGAGGCCCAGGGCTTCGACGGCCTGAACGAGGTGGAGATTTTCTCCGACCTGGACTGGTGGCGGCGCGACGGCGACGAGGTGCTCCGTATCATGGTCGAGCGCGGCGCCACGGCGTCCTGACCCAAGTGGCGGCCGCGACAACGGCACAGCAGAGTACACTTGAAACGAGGAGGGGCACGGACGCCCCTTGATTGCATAGGAACGTGGCCCCGCCGCGCGTCCGCGACCCCACACCGCCTATGACTACCTATGACCGGCATCATGCTGCACTGCGGTATTCTCCCGCATTGCAAAAAGATGTATGTGGGTTTCGCGCTCGCAAGCAGCCGGAGATCGTTCCTCCCTTGCCGAAACGGACCTGCCCTCGGAAGCGACCGGCCTCGACAGCGTGGCACGCGAGGCCAGGATCTGGACGACGACAACGGCGCGATACCTGGGCTCCGCGCTCTTGCGCATGATCCTGCATCAGACGCGCCGCACACTGGCCAATTTCCATCGGACCACAGCATGACAATCTCAAATATTCTCAGCAGGAAGATTGTCCATCGCTTTCTACTGACCGCCGCAGCAAAAATGCTGTCGGCGGTCATTGGCCTGATACTAACGATCTCCATCACTAACTATTTCACGAAAGATCAGGCTGGCAATTTTCTTCTCGGCCTTTCGATAATCATCATTTTGAACGTGGCGTCCCGGCTCGGACTCGATTTGGTGATCCTGCGGACGCTCACGTCGGAAACTGATGAAAATGTCCGACAGACCAAAATGAACCGGGGGCTGGTGTGGATCGGAATATTTTCCTCCACCCTTGCGGTGCTATTGTTCGTTCTGAGCGATATAATTTCGACAAAAATATTCAGCGAGCCAGCACTGTCTGCGCCGCTAAAATGGTTCTTTTTGACCATCCCGATGACCGCTATCCATTTCTACATATCATCGGCCATGTTATCCAAGAACAGGAGTGTCATATCTGTCGTTTATCAAAATTTGGGCCCGTACTCCATTTTCCTATTATTGTTCGGATCACATGTAATGCTTGGCTATATCCCCGATATATCCGATGCCGCAATGTTTTATTTCTTTTCGTCATTGTTGATTTCGATATCATCTGTTTTGTTCTGGTTCAAAGTAATGAAAAACAGATTCTTTCTCCCCAGCCTACGGGACGCGCCACTCGCCACTTCCGCCGCACATTTATGGCTTGCGGGATGCATGCAAGTACTTGTTCATTGGTCTGGAGTCATCGTTGCAGGCATTTTTGTTTCCAGTACGGAACTCGCCTATTTTTCCTCCGCGCATCGTCTCGCCCTGTTTTTTAGTTTCGGGCTTATGGTCATGAATATGATTGTTGCCCCGCGCTATTCGGAACTGTGGGCAGCCCAGAACGTCGCGCAGTTGGCCAATCTCGCTAGAAACGTCAGTCGAGCGCTTATCGCCCTGACACTCCCGGCGGTCATTTTGGCCAGTCTGTTCGCTGGTTTCATCATGTCATTCTTTGGCGACGGTTATGAGAACGCGTCAATATTTTTACAAATTCTGATTTGGGGGCAATTCGTCAATGTCGCAACGGGCTCCGTGGGGCATCTGCTCACGATGACCGGCCACGAAAAAGACTACCAAATCACAACGGCATGTTCTGCCGTCCTGACCTTGATAGTGCTGTTCCTTCTTACCGATCAGTTTGGCGCGGTCGGCACGGCCATCGGCACCGCCGTGGGCGTCAGCTTGCAGAATATTTGTGCCGCATTCGTCGTTCGAGCCCGACTGGGGTTTTTCCCAGTTGGCTAGCGCACCAACCCACAAGCAGATCTCTCCTGTGTTTGCGGCTTACGCGCACGCCCGACGGAAGGGACGCCTGTCGTCGCCATGCCGTCACGAACCTATTGACCCCGCGGGGCCGATCTTCCAACCTCGAACGCACCATGGGGGCGTCGCCACGATGATCGCGAAGTGCTTGGGCGCGGCCGTCGCCGACTGGACGGCCGCCGATTGCCAGCCGGACCGATTGCCCGCGGCGACGCTCTCGCTCTGTGACATCAGTCATGGCAGCAATGGGGTACGCAGCAAGGTAGAGGACCGGCGCAGGGAGCCTTGTTTCCGGGCGATATCCACCGGTCACGGAATGTCACGATGCGCGCCTCCGCGCACAAAAAGAAGAAGCCGCGCACGGTTCGGTTTACAGTTCAGGCCAGTCAAATCTTGGCGACAGCGCTCGTGAGCTTGACTGCCTGAACATCGAATATTTCTGGGAGGAAACGGCCCAACGTCAATCGCGGGCGACGGCGAAGGCTTGCCAAACTGGAGGCGCATGGAATGTTGGCCATCTCCCTATTTCTGCTTTTCCTGGTCCTTTTTGTTTATGTACTTTATCCTTTGCTAACCTTTATCGTTGTCGCGAGCGGTGTAATAAATAGGAAAGAAGATGTGATTCCCCCGAAGAAATATCCTGGCGCAACCCTCCTGATTCCGGGCCATAACATCGCCGATATCATTCCAGCCAAATTAGAGAATTTGGCGAAGATACATTATCCTGGCGCCCTCACCATTGTATTTGTCTTGGATGGTTGCACCGACGAAACCGAGAACGTCATTTCGTCGACTCTGAAGAAGATAAAGTTCCGGTTTCCGGTGGAAATTGCGGTGTCGCATGAGCGGGTGGGAAAGGAAGCGGCCTTACTTGACGCAATCAGGAACCTATCCAGCGAAGTTTTGGTTTTCAGCGACGCCGATGCGATGCTGGAACCGGACACAATCTTGCATCTTGTCAACCGATTGACGCAGCCCAAAGTGGGGGTGGCGTGCGGGCTGGAAATACACTCAAAAGGTTCGTCTCTCGACGCAAGCCAAGGACAAAGCCTGTTCTACAAGTATGAGAACTTCTTGAAGCAAAATCTGACGCGCGTATCGTCTCTTTGTTACGTTCAGGGCGGCAACTTCGCCATGTGGCGAGAATTGTATCCAATAGAAAACCCCATTCCGGCGGGGGCGACCCAGGATGGCATAATTGCGTTCGATGCGGTCCTGAAGGGGTTCCGCATTGAAATGGAACCTAGGGCCGTCACGTATGAGGATTATAAACTGTCCTCGTCACAGGACTTCTCACGGCGTGTCAGGACAATATCACGGGCATTTTTCTCGGTCATATGCCGGCCTGCAATCCTGAATCCGCTGAAGAGCGGCTGGTTTTCGTTTCATCTCATGTCGGGGCGTGTATTGCGTTGGTTTGCGTTACCGCTAGCAGTTCTAGGCTTGGTTACGGGCTTATTGTCTGGCGTGAGTTGGTACGCATATCTTCTATTGATTGCGTTCGTGATATGGACGGTGGTGGCTCTGGCCGGCTGGTTTCTTGAGATCAAGAAGCGGCGCATCCGCCCCATCTATCTTGTCTTCTACTTGTCGTATGTCCACATTGCAGCGGCGTGGGCAGTTGCGCGGGTGATCTTGGGGAAACGTACTGCCGTGTGGAAGCCCTCGACTCAGTAGCCTGCTAAGCCAATAGATGCGCCTGGCCGACCCCGATGTGATCGGGCCGCGCAGCCGGGGCGCATGCTGGATCAGCAGCGAAAGCGGTCAGGGCCTCCGGTCAGGCGCGGGAAGGCCCAGCCTTCCCGAGAAATCATGAGCCTGTCAACAGATGCAGAATCGCCGGCCTGGGTAGCGCCACGACATCGCAATCCTCCAAATCTTGTCGCACGCAATATCGGTAGATGGCAGCGATCGTAGAGCGCGTTAACAGCCCATCGACACTGCCGTCGTAAGAACCCTTCTCGGCAAGCAAGGTCTGGGTTATCGCGACCAACGCATTCTTGTCAGCGCCAAAAACCAATCTTAGCAACTGATCATGATGCTCATCGTCCGTCGCGAAGAGTCGATAATACTCAATCGACTCACGCCAGGTCAGATCTGGCCATCTGTTTTGATAAAGCCAGCCAAGCCTGCCGTATAATTCATCGTGACCTTCGTCAACGAGACTGTGCAGCAGGCTTAGTGCGCGCGCTGGATCGCGCGGGCCGCCCTCACCTTTCTCCAGCATTTGGACGAGCGGATGCGCGGCCCAGGCCTGATCGTTCGCCACCAATACCTCATAGATGGCGCGCGCTTCGGTGGGATCGGCAGGGCCGCCAATGCCCTCGCGAAGCATGTAGGCCAGCTGCGACGCCACACCATCGTTGCCGTCCGCGTACGATGCCTCCACGAGGTCCCGCGCGCCTGCCGGGTCGGCAGCGCCACCGGCGCCCGTAATCATCATCCGGGCCAACGGCGCCACTGCCCAACCCGCGCCTTCCGCGGCCGCAACCTCGTAGATCGACCTTGCGCCCTCGGCATCGACGGGGCCGCCCTCGCCGGCTGCCATCATCGACGCCAGCGAATTGCGGGCCCAGTCCTCGCCTGACGCCACCAATGCCTCGTAGATGGCGCGCGCTTCGGCGGGGTCGGCAGGGCCGCCAATGCCCTCGCGAAGCATGTAGGCCAGCTGCGACGCCACACTGTCGTTACCGTCCGCGTACGATGCCTCCACGAGGTCCCGCGCGCCGGCCGGATCGGCAGCGCCACCCGCGCCCGCGATCATCATTCGGGCCAGCGGCGCCACTGCCCAGCCCGCCCCTTCCGCGGCCGCAACCTCGTAGATCGACCGCGCGCCCTCTGCATCGACGGGGCCGCCCTGGCCGGCCGCCATCATCGACGCCAGCGGATTGCGGGCCCAGTGTTCGCCTGACGCGACCAACGCCTCATAGATGGCGCGCGCCTCGGCGGGGTCGGCAGGGCCGCCAATGCCCTCACGGAGCATATAGGCCAGCTGCGACGCCACGCCATCATTACCGTCCGCGTACGATGCCACCACGAGGTCCCGCGCGCCGGCCGGGTCGGCAGCACCGCCCGCACCCGCGATCATCATCCGGGCCAGCGGCGCAACTGCCCAACCCTCACCCGCGGCAGCCGCAACCTCGTAGATCGACCGCGCGCCCTCGGCATCGGCAGGGCCGCCCTCGCCGGCCGCCATCATCGACGCAAGCGGATTGCGCGCCCAGTCCTCGCCTGACGCGACCAATGCCCCGTAGATGGCGCGCGCTTCGGTGGGGTCGGCAGGGCCGCCAATGCCCTCGCGAAGCATGTAGGCCAGCTGCGACGCCACACCGTCATTGCCGTGCGCGTACGATGCCGCCACGAGGTCCCGGGCGCCGGCTGCATCGGCAACACCGCCCGCGCCCGCGATCATCATCCGGGCCAGCGGCGCCATCGCCCAACCCTCACCCTCAGCGGCCGCAACCTCGTAGATCGACCGCGCGCCCTCGGCATCGACGGGCCCGCCTTCGCCGGCCGCCATCATCGACGCAAGTTGCTCGCGAACACTCAGGTCGCCGTCCGCGTATGCCGCCTCCAGATCCGCGCGAAGGTCCCCACTCTGCGCCATTGCGACTGGCAAACTGGCGAACGCGGCACCGATCGAAAGCAGACCACACGCCAATGCGATCTTTCCGTAGACACCAAACCAACGCAGGCCCCCCCTGCAACGCTGGTCACGACCTCGCCACATACCTATTCAGCCTCCTGCTCGGCGGACGAACATAGCGTTCTTATCGAGGTCTTCGACTGCACCTCGATTTGGGATTTCCGATTCCCGGTCAATTCCCCCGCTCCCCCGCGTCAACGACGTGCCGGGCTGCAGCCGGTTTCGACAGCCCCAGACACACCCCCCCCAGACACGCCCCCGTTGAAAACGCACCAGCGCCCTGGAGTTCTAACGACTAGTGCAAAGGCCATTCCATATCACCTCCCACAGCCATCAAAAAGGCGTGCGCACATCACCGCTGCATGGGCCACGGTTCCGCCCACCGCATGGTGCGACCCAGGCAAAATCCAAGGGCCCACAGTTCGGAACGATGAGCTCAAGCCTTGCCGGTTCTGGGCGCGGCGTTCCACACCACGTCGCGGCGAAATGAGTTGGCACGCCGGCGATGCCTGATGTACGTAACGTCGATGTCGCATACTGACGTAGGTACATCGGCGACGCGCAGTGGCTGGCAGGTAGGTTGGTTGGAGCGACAGTCCATCAAGGGACGTCGAGGGGCCGTTTTGGTAGCGCTCTGCCGGACGACGATGGCGCACAAACCACGAAACCTCTGAGCGATTATTGACCGGGAGTGTCTGAGCAGGGATGAACAGCGCCTGGCCATCCACGACACCCGGAATAACCCGCACAATCCGCCTGGCGCATCGTCGGTCGATGTATTCTCAATCGCCAATTCAAACAGTTGATATGCATAGCAATTATTGAATTTCCGCAGGCCAAATGTCACCAAACACCTCTGCCCCCCTTGTCGTCATATCGCTCACCGAGCCGACATACTCGGAGGCGTGGATGCACCTGATGAACAAGCAACTGAGTGGCGACACCCTCTTCGTTGCCTTGTTGGGCGCGTCCGCCGGCTGGTCCAAGAATGCCGAAATGCCGACATACACTGTCATGAGATCAAACAGACGCATCCCCAAGAAGTTTCAGTTGCAGATGCACCGCCGAAAAATTGTGAACAGGTTGAGGGAACTCCTTGGGAGATTGGGGTCCTCGAAGATTTATGTCTTATGCCATTACCTAACGACCGCCGTTCTTCTGCGTGAGCTGTGGCGTGAGTCCAATGTCACTTGCCTAACGTACTGCCACGGCCACGACGTTACGTGGGACAGAAAGGTTGAAAGTTTTCCTCTAATTCCTGCGCACGGCCTTAGCTACAAACGGAATGTCAGGCGAATAAAAGACGTCATTCATGCTATCGCCAATTCCGAAGCCACGCGGTTGAAACTCCGTGACTTTGGTTTTTCAGAGGATCGGGTCTTCAAGAGATATCTGGGCGTGGATCTGACGGACAAGTCGCCTCGGACAGAGTCCAAGCCGCCGCCCCTGCGCGTTCTCTATCTTGGCAGATTGGTGGATTTCAAAGGCCCCAGGGAGACCATTCAGGCCTTCAGCTTGGCCGTTGCGAAAGGCTTGGATGCCCGTCTGGAAATGGTCGGCGACGGCGCTCTCAGGTCTGAGTGCGAAGATTTGGTTCGGAGATCGGGACTACAAGACCGAGTGGCATTTCACGGTGCGGTTTCTTACGCAACGGCGATGTCCTTCCTGAAGGAAGCGGACATATTCACGGCTCACAACAAGAGATCGAGAAAAACGGGACAAGAGGAAGCACTGGGCGTCTCGGTACTCGAAGCCATGGCCTATGGCGTTCCGGTCGTAACAGGAAGCAGCGGCGGCGTCGTAGAGACGGTTGTCGATTCCGTCACAGGCATACTCTTCGAACCCGGCGATGTGGCCGGCCACGCGGAGGCGCTGTTGCTGCTCCACACGGACCCTGCTCTGCGGCGCAAACTTGGCATGAACGGACGACAGAGGATGGAGGAGTGCTTCGATGTCCAGAAGCAAGAACCCATCCGCGAGATGTTCGATAAGCTGTGTTCCGACGCCTGATGTGTAGGGAAAGATAACGTGCCCCTTGCCATCTCTCTGATTGCATTATTGCTCGTCGGCACGATCGAAGAAGACAATTTCGGTCTGTATTTTGTCGCATTCTCGTTCGCGGCGATTGCGGCGCGCGTATTCGTGCACATGCTGAAGACCGGTGCCGCCGATCGAGAAACAGTGATTTTCCTGGCGATATCGTTGCTATGCTCATTCGTGTATATTTCCTCTGTTTATATGTCGCCGGCGCCCGGTTTGAGCATATTCTCCCAGGAATACCTAAACATCTTCGTCAAGATTCTGCTGGGGCCGACATTATTCTGTTTCTGCGCGATGCAGAAATGGGAGTCAACATACTGGCAGAACATTTTTATCGTCGTTTGGTCGGTCGAGTGCATCTTCTTGCTGATTGAGCGCGTGTCGTCGGGAATCGTTACGGGATTTGTTATCGGGCAGCTTCACAGTAACTTCCTGGGTCTTTTTGGATTGATCGGCGTAGGGTTCTTTGGCGTATTTTATATCCATCGAGAGAAGGTCAATTTGGCCATGGCCGTAATGCTGGCCTCCTCGTTGTCGTGCTTGTTTTTATCTCTGAGCCGAAGCGCACTGGTAGCCCTTCTGGCGTTCGGTATTTTCTACTACATCTTGAACAGGCGAGTCGGCCGTATTGGCGCCGGCGTTCCTTTGTTCAGCGTTGTCCTGGTATCGCTCCTGAGCCTGTCATTCTACTACACCTCTTGGCTGCGCACGGAGCAAGCGCAAAGCCTGAGTGTCGTGGTGGAAGCTGCGACGGGCAAGCCACTGGAGACCGGCAGGGCGAAGTTGTGGGACTACGCCCTGGAGCAGATATCAGAGCGGCCAATGACCGGCGTCGGCGTGGAGGCACGCCGTAGCTGGGAAAGAACCTTGAATAACGGCAGGGTCATCACCCTGTCTGTTCATAACTATTACATAGCGATCTTGCACGAAGCGGGCATATTGGGATTCGTGTCGATCATTGTTCTCATATTATTGGTTTACCGTGGCTTTTGGTCCCGACGATGTAGATATTCGCAATATGGATCGGCCTGGGTGCTGGCGATCATGATACATCAGGCGTCTCAGGTGTCACTGACATCGGGGTCCTTCTTGGCCGGCGCGCTGATATGGATTTTCTGGGGCTGCATCACGCGATTTGCCAGGCTTGGAGACGAGCAATGAGGCGCCGTTCCAAGGCGCCGGGCGCAGCCGTCAAGTATGCGGGCCGCTAGCGCGCTCTTCAGTCCTTCAGCCCGGGGCGAGGCCGTGGCTTTCCAGACAGGTGCTTGCGCACCGCAAAGTCGAGAACGCCCGGCCCGGCGGTAAGTGAGCTTTGTTGCGCCTACTGCGATCAACTGGTTTGAGGCGCCGTATATCCGAACAAGTTCAGTCCATCGGCACAAATGTCAGCGATCCTTGCTGTGTTGGTTGGGCCGAAGAAGCTCAGCAGATCGACACTGGCGTAGCCTCTGGGCTGAAACGCGCGATCCATCACGTCAACGATCGAATGGCGGACTGTCAGGCCGAGCCGTTCGGCCAGGTCGGCAATAACGTCCTGCTTGGCAATGTTGAAATCTTCATATCGGACCAGGACAAAACGCCCTGATGCCTTGCGGTACTCATCCACGGCCCTGTTCCATCGCCGGGCCTGTATCTCCACATAGCTTCCCGAAAGGTTCAGGTCGCCACCCGAAACTACGGCCCTCCAGGTGGAATTCGGCAATGCCCTCAGGTTCACCTCATCGGGTCGCAGGTCCCCTCGCAGCTTCAGCCGATTCAAGATGCTGCGGATGTTATCGAACGGATTCCTGACGATGAAAACGCAGGGACTGTTCGGATAGCGTTCAGCCAGGCGGTTGGCAATAAAGGTCAGGCCAGGTTCCTTGATCATCGGCGCCGAGAATGCGTACGCGTTGCGCCTGATGTACCCATCAAGATCGATTTGGCCATTCAGCAAGGGCGTCAAATAGGGTTCCCTTGCACCGCGAAAATCAAGCTGCAGGCGCGTTCCCGTGGCTCTTGCAAGCAGCGCAGAAATCGCCGAGGTACCCGATTTCTGATTTCCAAATATGAAGATCGGGCAATCGTGAGGTCGGGCAACGGTGGCGGCGATACGTTCCTCGGCGAGCCTGACGCTGTCCATCAGGCGCGTTCTTGCCACTCTCAAGCTCATAAAGGCGCCCGACGCTCTCTGTTTTCTATGCGTATTCTCCCACCATTCATGTGCACCGCAAGGGCAAATTGCCCAGGGGCGATCAACACCTAAACGATCCACTCCTCGAAGATGGGTGTGCCGTCGGTTCCGAGGTCATACCCATCCAGGACCATGATCAGGTTGTCCAAGGCATCGCGCACCTCGGTGCCGGTAGCAGTCGACACAAAGGTGTTGCCGGCACCTTGCAGAACCAGAACATCCCCTTCGGTCTTCGAGTAGTCGACCACCGTGTCAACGCCTTCCGACCAGACGAACCTGTCGCTACCCGTGCCGCCGATAAAGAAATCGTCGCCCTCGTCGTCCTCAAACGTGTCATTGCCCGCACCGCCGATGAGCGTGTCATTGTGCCAGGCACCGTTCAGAATGTTGTCGCCGTCGTTGCCGGTGATGGTGTTGACGCGCCCGTTGCCGGTTCCATCGATGTCGTCGCTGCCGGTCAGGGTCAACTTTTCCAAGAACTGGCTGTGATCGCGCAGCGCAAACGATACCGACGCGTTCACCAGCTCGATCCCTTCGCCCTCGTACTCCACGATCCGGTCGCCAGCGTCGTCGACGAAATAGACGTCGTCACCCAGGCCGCCAATGAAACGATCGCTGCCCTGATCATCCAGGAACGTGTCATTGCCGGCACCGCCGATGAGCGTGTCATTGTGCCAGGCACCGTTCAGGATGTTGTCGCCGTCGTTGCCGGTGATGGTGTTGACGCGCCCGTTGCCGGTGCCATCGATGTCGTCGCTGCCGGTCAGGGTTAGCTTTTCCAGAAACTGGCTGTGATCGCGCAGCGCAAACGACACGGTCGTGAATACCGAGTCACTGCCCTCACCGAAGAACTCAGTGATGCTGTCGCCGCTGTCGTCGACAAAATAGGTGTCGTCGCCCAGGCCGCCAGCCAGCCAGTCGCCATCCAGACCGCCGTCCAGCCAATCGTCGCCATTGCCGCCGATCAGCGTGTCGACGCCGTCGCCGCCGTTCAACGTGTCGGGGCCGTTGTTACCGGACAACGTATCGTCGCCGTCGTCGCCGTTGAGCACGTCCGCGCCATTGCCGCCGCCGATGACGTCGTTGCCGTTGCCGCCGCTGATCGTGTCGGCGCCGTTGCCGCCGTCGAACGTATTGTCTAGATCGTTGCCGACGATGACGTCGGAACCCTTGCCGCCCTTGGCGCTGGCAATGCCTGGAGGCCCGGCAAGCGCCACGCCGGCCTCGGCAACGAATGTGAATGTCGTCGCCGCGGCATTGGCGGTGTCCAGCACGTTATCCGCGCCGAGGTTCAGGTTCAGGCTAACGTCGGTGGTCACCGCGGCCAGGTTCAGGGTGTGCTGACCCTCCTGCAGCTCCCAGGTGCCGCGCGACGGGTCGGCGGCCAGCATCGCCGCGAACTCATCGGTCATGATCAGCGTCTGGTCGGCGCTGGCCGGCTCGCCATAGAGCACCAGCGTCCAGTCCACCAGGGTGCCGCTGGCGCTGCCATAGGAGTTCAGGTCGGCCACTTCCAGCCGCCAGTCGCCCACCGAGCTTTCGCCCCAGTGAAACACCGAGGTGAAGGTGAAATTCACGCCCGACTGGGTGGAGCCGAAGCCGCCGAGCGAACCCTTGCCAGCCTGGCTGAGCAGCAGGCTCTCGGTGCCGTCCGGCGAGACCAGCCGCACCATCAGGTCGCCGATGCGGGTATGGCTGATGTTAAGGTCGACCTCGACATGGTTGACCCGGATGTCCTCGGTGATCGTGATCGTGTCCGAGACCGCGTTGGCGGCATGGAACGTGCGATCGGTCGGCGCCGCGGTGGGCGACGAGGAATTCGGGCCGGTGTCCGGGATCGCCAGGCTGGGGGCGCTGGTGCCGGACAGGCTGACCTCGTTGGCCAAAGTGTTGGTCTTGGCCCAGCTTTCGGCCAGCCGAACGGCGGCCTCCGCGTCGATCAGGCCGTAGCCGAAGAAGTCGCTGACATGCAGCCCGCCGCCATTCCAGTCGTTCGCGCCGTTGGTCCGCCAGGTCGGGTCGCTGTCGTCGCTGACCCGCGACGAGTAGGCCAGGATCTCCTGCACGTCGCGCCAGCCGAGCCCTGGATTGGCCTCCAGCATCAGCGCGACCACACCGGCGGTGGCCGGCGATGAGAACGACGTGCCGCTGATGTAGACGTAGTCGGACGACACATAGCCCGCCGACCCGCTGCGGTCGGTGGTGGCGATGCTGACGCCCGGCGCCGACACCAGCACGGCCGCACCCGGCGTGCTGAACGACGCGATCTCGCCGTTCTCCTGGGTGGCGCCGGCGGCGATGGTGAAGCGGCTGTTCTGGAAGCTGTGCAGGTTGACGTCGTCGCCGTACAGCCCAGTGTTGCCGGCGGCGAAGGTGACGATGGCGCCCAGGCCGTCGCGCCCGTTGGCGATGGCATTGGCCAGGGCATTGCCCGGCGCCGTGTAGACGTCGAAGTTGTCCACGAAGGCGTAGCTGGTGCCATAGTAGAAGTAGTTGCCGAAGCCCCAGCTGTTGTTCAGGATGTCGTAGTTGTCGTAGTAGTTGAACGCGTTGGTGGCCTGCGACATCAACTGGCCGACCGTGCCGCTCAGCGGCGAATAGATGCTGACCAGATCGGCCTCGTAGGCGATGCCGACCACACCCTCGCCATTCACCTCGGCGCCGATGACGCCGCCGACCGCGGTGCCGTGATTGTCGTTGCTGGTCTGCGGGGTGCCGACGGCTGAGCCGTTGACCGAACTATACTGGGCCGCGAAGTCGTAATTGTCGTTCAGGTCGACGTGGCTGGCGTCGATGCCCTGGTCCAGCACCGCCACCTTCACCCCGGCGCCGGTGTAGTCGTCCCACACGTCGACGACGTTGATGTTGTAGCCGCCGGGCGAGGCCAGATGCCATTGCAGGTCGAAATACTGCTCGTCGGTCGGCGCCAGCATCGTCAGGTCGATCTTGGTCAGGTCGACCGCGCCGTCAGCGCCGGGGCCTGCCGGTTGGGCGGTCGGGATCGAGGTGGCAGCTTGCGCTGCAATTTCGTCCCCGAAAAGGTCATCGGCGGTCAGGTCGATGCCGCCCGGCTTGCCGTGCGCGCCGCCGCGCTGATCCGGCATGGCGGCGCCGGCTGCGTGCTGAATGCCGTCTCTGTCATGGACAACCGGGTCGGCGGCGTTGAACGCGCCAGCATCGTGCCGGTCACGCGCACCGGCGTGCCCCGACGCCTCGCTGCGTGGTGCGTCCAGCCAAGAAGGCGTGTCGTTGTTCGTGAAGATGCCATCGGCGCGGAGGTCCCACGCCAAGCCGGATGAACCCATCGCCATCTAACCTGATTCCTTGCCCGTTTCGCGTTCCTGCAAACGTCCCAGCAACCGCATCGTATCAAACTTTAGGCAAATTGCGGACATTTGCTCCGGCATGGCCGACGGCGCCGTTCCCGCGCGGCTTTCATGCCAGCGCCGATGTGCCGTTCAACGTAATCTCGCCATGCCAAGATATCCGGCTATTGGCTCGAATGAGCGTTAAAATTGTCATAACATTGTATGCGCCGCCGCCATCCTTGCAACGCTTGGCAATCAGGTCCTGTTGGGCGTGGTGCTGTGCCCTGGACGCAACCGGATGGCCGCCCGGGCAAATCTCATCTGCGCGGCAGCCTGCATCGGCAGTGGCGGTACGGCATGTGTATGGTCTGAGACGCTGGGCGGGCGTGACCAAATGTACCGCTGAGGATGCGCTGAGCCGCGGCGCATGAGGTTCTGGCGGAATTCGGCGCGGCATCCGCTTCTCTAATGCGACGTCATGATCGGCAAGCCAATCGCGCCGCAGCGAAGCGAAGGCGGTTGGCGGAGGGAGCGGGATTCGAACCCGCGTTACGGTCACCCGTAAACACGCTTTCCAAGCGTGCGCCTTCAGCCACTCGGCCACCCCTCCGGATTGGGCGTGCGCACGTCGCCCAAGGGTCTGAGCAGGCAACCTAGCCAGGGCCTGTTCACGAACCCTAAATAGCAACGCCGCCGGCCGGCGTCCACACGTGTGCCCGGCCATGTGTGCTTGGCCATGTATGCTTGGCCATGCGTGCTTGGCCTGGCCTTGGTCTCAAGCGGGCAACGCGCCAGCCGCACGTCGTGCGCGTTGCCATCGCGCCCGGTCTGTGGCACATGCACCTGTCCGGCATGGGCCCGCAGGCGCGCCGAAGGTGGCGGCCAAAGCGACCAGGCAATGCCGGACCCGCAGCGGCCGTGTGCGGCGCGGCGCCAGCGGAAGGAACCCGGCGGAAGGGACCCAGCGGAGGGACCCGGGGACGGCACGACCCGGCAGGGCGTCGTCCAGGGACAGCGGCACCCGGCCCATGTGGGCCATCATGACAGACCGGTAGAATTCCGGTCAGCCGTCTTGACGGCTGCGGCCCCATGCCGGCAAATGCCTGCGGACAAGTTGGACTCGGGGCAGGGTTGGACTCGTCGCACCAGGAGGATGAGAGTGCCAGACCGACAGGGGAACCGCACGGCACGACGGCTTGCGGTCCGGTGGCTTGGCCGAGCGGCGGTGACCGCCGCTCTGGCATGTAATTTCAGCGCAACGGGTTGGGGACAGGACGGCGGCGCCCCGGTGGCGATCGGCGAGCCCGATGCGCGTATCCGGGTGGCCGTCATGGGCGACTCGCTGGCGGACGGCATCTGGGCCGGCCTCTACCGGGAGCTGCAAGGCGACGACCGGTTCGAGGTGTTGCGCCGGACCGAGGTCTCCTCCGGGCTGTCGCGGCCGGACTTCTATGACTGGGAGGCCCGGGTCAGGGAGATCATCGCCGGCGGCGAGATCGACGTGGCGGTGGTCTGCTTCGGCCTGAACGACCCGCAGCCGGTCTATTTCGAAGGCAAGCGCCAGTTCAGCTTCGGCTCGCCGGAATGGAACGCCGTCTACGAGGACCGCGTCGCCGAGTTCCAGCGCGTGCTGCGCGATGCCGGCATCCCGACCTTCTGGGTCGGCCTGCCGACGGTGCGCAGTTCCAGCATGGCCGACGACATGGCCCACCTGAACACCATCTACGAGGCCCAGTCCATCGTCGGCGGCGCCACGTTCGTGCCGACGTTGGAACTGACCACCGGGCCCGATGGCGGCTATTCCGCCTATCTGGTCGACGAGAGCGGGCGCAACCGTCTGATGCGCGCCAACGACGGGGTGCATTTCACCGCCCGCGGCTACAGCATGCTGGCGCGCGAGCTGCTGCGGACGATGGCCGACAAATTGTCGTTCTTCAATCTGGCGCTCGGCGATGGGTGAGGCAGCGATGACCTGGATCAGCCGACTTTCCCTGGTGGTGATGGTCGCGGCAATGGCCGGCTGCGGCGGCGCGCGCAGCGGCAGCAGCGCCCAGCCCGGCCAGATTCCGTACCAGACCACGGCCTCGACCGCGCCGCTGCCCACGGCCGCCAACCTGGCGCCGCTGTCCCGCGCGCTGCAGGCGCTGCGTAATGGCCAACAGCAACACGTCCGCATCATTCAGATCGGCGACAGCCACACCGCCGGTGACCGGTTCACCGGCCGGCTGCGCGCCTTGTTCCAGGGCGCCTACGGCAGCGCCGGCCCCGGCGCGATGGTGGCCGGCCTGCCCTACGCCACTTTCGAGCCCGACCTGGTGAACCTGGCCCAGACCGAGGGCTGGAGCATCGCCAACAGCCGGCATTCCGATGCCGCCGGCCCCTATTCGTTGAGCGGCGCGCGGGTGTTCTCCAGCGACAGCCAGGACACGATGATCCTGCAGAGCACCGAGGCACAGGGCTTTGATCACATCGAGATCGGCGCATTCATGCACGCCAGTGGCGGCTCCATCGGCATCTGGGTCGACAACCAGAAGGTCGGCACCTGGTCGACCCGGGGCAACGGCATCAACCACGAGACGTTCCAGCTCGACGTGCGCCAGGGCAGCCGCCAGCTCGTGCTGCGGCCGGAAGGCGACGGCGAGGTCTGGCTGACCTCGTGGTCGGTCAGCCGCAAGGCGCCGGGCGTGATCTTCGAGAGCTACGG
This sequence comes from Alphaproteobacteria bacterium, assembly GCA_965227515.1. Taxonomy (GTDB): domain Bacteria; phylum Pseudomonadota; class Alphaproteobacteria; order CALKHQ01; family CALKHQ01; genus CBDDFZ01. Next base: position 643,022 of record CBDDFZ010000002.1, on the reverse strand, counting down.
CATCGTCGGCGCCACCATCGAGATATTCAATCGCTGGGATCTGAGCGCCTATACCGCCGAGCTGCGGGCCAAGGACCCCGACCTGGTGATCGTGGCGTTCGGCACCAACGAGGGCTTCGACGACAGCCTGTCGCCCGACGCCTATGCCGCCGCCTTCGCCAATCAGTTGCGCACCATCCAGGCCTCGGCCCCGGGGGCCGCCATCGTGGTGGTCGGCTCGCCCGACGCGGCGCGCCTGCCGAGCTCGTGCCGGCGCGACGATATCGAGAGCATCGAGTTCGCCTGCCGCCCGCTGAGCGCCGACGAAGCGCTGTACTACCGCGAGCTGTTCCGCGGCGACAACGTGCAGCCGGAACAGTGCCGCTGGCACCAGCCGCCCAGCCTGGCGATGGTGCGCCAGGTGCAGCGCCAGGTGGCAACCCAGATGGGCTATTATTTCTGGGACTGGTCGACCGCGATGGGCGGCCCGTGCAGCGTGCACGAATGGGCGGTCATGGACCCGCCGCTGGCCCGCACCGACCATGTGCACCTGACCCGCGCCGGCTATGAGCGCAGCGCGGAAATGCTGTATCGCGCGCTGACCTCGGGCGGCGGCACCCAGTCTTACCAGAACCCGACGTCGGCACAGACCGTCACCCCTGCCCCGACGCAGCCCGCAGTCGCGCCACAATCGGTGCAACCCGCCCCGGGTGCCGCATCCTCGGTGCCGGCGAACGCGCCGTCCAACCCGGGCGGCATCGGCGGCACGCCCGATTTCGAATGGATTGCGCCCCCTTGATTCGGGCGCGATGGGGGGATGGGTGATCCAATGTCGGGGGGCGGCAGGCTGGGTGACAGGGCGGTGCGCACCAATGCGCGCCATCCGCTCGGCCGCGGCGGCCTGACCGCCATCTGCCCGCTCGCCTGAAGGCCCGCGACCGTGCTGTTCCCGACGATCGAGTTCGCGATCTTCTTCGTGATCGTGTTCTTTGCCAGTTGGGCGCTGAAGGCGCAGCTTGCCTGGCGCAAGGTGGTGCTGGTTGCCGCCAGCTACATCTTCTATGCGGCGTGGGACTGGCGGTTCTGCTTCCTGCTGGCCGGCTCGTCGCTGCTCAACTACCTCGCCGGGCTGATCATCGACCGCAGCCAGTCCGCCGCCGTCCGCAAATGGACGCTCGCCGCCGCCATCGTGGTCAACCTGGGCGCGCTCGGCTTCTTCAAGTACTTCGATTTCTTCATCGAGTCGTTGAACGACCTGTTCTTTAGCCTGGGGCTGGAGCGCGAGCTGCCCTACATGGCGGTGATCCTGCCGGTGGGCATCTCGTTCTTCACCTTCCAGGGCATCTCCTACATCGTCGACATCTACCGTCGCGACATCCGCGCCAGTTCGTCGGCGCTGGACGTGTTCCTCTACATCTCGTTCTTTCCCCAGCTCGTCGCCGGCCCCATCGTGCGCGCCAGCACGTTGATCCCGCAGATCACCGCCAAGCCGGACCCGAGCGCGATCCTGATGTCGTGGGGCGTGGTGCTGGTGCTGATCGGCCTGTTCAAGAAGATGATCATCGCCAACTACCTGGCGACCGAGCTGGTCGACCATGTGTTCTTCGACCCAACGATGTTCGGCACCCTGGACCTGCTGATCGGCGCCTACGGCTACGCGGTGCAGATCTATTGCGACTTCAGCGGCTACAGCGACATCGCCATCGGCATCGCGGCGATGCTGGGCTACAGGTTCGACAAGAACTTCGACCAGCCCTATCGCGCCAGCAGCATCCGCGAGTTCTGGCGGCGCTGGCACATCTCGCTGTCGAGTTGGCTGCGCGACTACCTTTACATCCCGCTGGGCGGCAACCGGCACGGGCCCTGGAAGACCCGCCGCAACCTGCTGCTGACCATGCTGCTGGGCGGCATCTGGCACGGGGCGGCGTGGACGTTCGTGGTCTGGGGCCTGATGCACGGGCTGGCGCTGGCGGTGGAGAACGCGCTGACACGCGGCCGGCAACTGGCCCGCCGCGCCTTCGCATGGCGGTTGGCCGGCTGGGTCTACGCCTTCCACTTCGTGGTGCTGGCCTTCATCTTCTTCCGTGCGGAGAGCATCGGCTATGCGTGGGAGTACCTGGAGTTCATGGTCACCGGCAGCGAGCCGATGTGGCTGGCGACGCCGTTCGTGATCGGGCTGGTGGTGCTGGGGCTGGGCATTCAGTTCATCCGCCACGACGCGCCTGAGGCGGTGAGTCGCGGCCTCAGCCGCATGCCGGTGGTGGTGCAGGGGCTGATTGCCGGCCTGGGCGTGGTCGCCATCGGCGCCATGGGGCCGGACGGCGTGGCCCCGTTCATCTATTTCCAGTTTTGAGTGGCATGCGATGGCCAATCACGTAACCAGGCAGCAACCCGGCGCGCAGATTGACTACGCGCACCTGCCCGAAACCAATCTTCGCTCGGCGATGGTCCTGGTCGCCATCGGCAGTATCGTCGCCATGATCTTCGGGTCAGAGCCGCTGCGCACCTTCATGTTCGACCTGCCGCTGTGGATGGACCCGGTGTCGATGTGGCTGTTCCAGGCGGCCGACGTGTGGAACGCGTGGATGGAGGATTTGGGCCTGACCGCCGTGCAGGACGTGATTCACGAGGCTGTGCTGTGGCTCCAGTCGCTGGGCCAGGACGACGGCTTTGGCTGATTGCCGGCCCGGCATGCTAATAATGTCCAGGCCATGTTATGGTTAAGGCCGCGTCGGCGGGTCCCCGCCGCACCGCTCCGTAAAGGGATGGAATGACGCCATGGGCATCGTTCTCGACGTCATCGTCTGGATAGTGCGCATCATCGCCTACCTGTTCGTGCTGCTGTCCGTGCTGGCGGTGGTCGCCTTCGTGGCCATCCTGGTGCTTGGCTACGACATCACGTGGCCGGCGGCGCGCATCTGGGCCGACGCACACGTTTCCAGTCTCAACCTGCTCGAGGCGATCACCGACCGCTACATCGCGCCCTACATCTATCCGGACCTGTGGTACGACGCCGCGGTGCCCTACATCAGCCTGCCGGCTTGGTTCGTGCTGCTGGGGTTGTTCGTTGGATTCGGCATCATCGGACTGCTGTTGCGGGCGTTGTGCCGCCTGCGCCGCCCGCGCTGATGCCTGCACCATTCTTGGGCATTTGGCGATCTGTGGCATTTTTGCAACGGCGCTTTGCGATCTGTGCCGCATTTGCAACAGAAATGACCGCAGGCGTTTGATGCCGTTGCAGGAATTCCGGATTGGTGCTTATTATTCGCCGTCATTCGCGGAGCGACTCTGCCACTGGCACGTGACGCGACAAACCGCACAACGATCGCGACACCAGTTCGTAATGGGACGCTGGAAGAAGGGGTTCACTAAATGACGAATATCTTCAAACTCTCCGCCGCCGTGTTGGCCCTGGGCCTTACCGTTGCTGGCTGCGCTGACTCCGGTGCGTTTCCGGGCCCGTCGGACGACCAGATCGGCAACTCCTCCTACGACGGCCCGATGCCGCTGGGCCTGAGCGCGCCGTCCGAATAAGGCATGGCGTGACGGCGACGCTTCGGCGGCGCCGAAGGATACCGAATGCAGAAGCCCGGAGGCGATAGCCTCCGGGCTTTTTGCGTTGCAAGCGCAGCAAAGGCCGACAGCCTGAGGCTGCCTCCGCTTTGCGGCTGCGCGGAATAGGTTTCACGAAATGCGTGCGGGCTGTGCGGTGGTTCACAACCGCAAGCGATGCGCATGGTTATCTCCAGGTTACCGCAACGGCCCAACGGGCCACACACTGGAGAATGACCATGACCAAGCTTGTTACCCTGCTCGCGGCGGCCGCGCTGACCGCCACCGCCGCAACCACCGCGTCCGCCTCCGTCCTCCCGGAGATGGACCCGGTCCTCAACTCGATCGTCCTGCCGGGTCAGGACGTCGAGGTCGCCTACCTCTACTGCGACTGGCAGGTTCGCTACGACTCCTACGGGAACGCCTACTGGGAATACGCCTGCTTCTAAGCCGTCCCAGTCTGTGGCCCTAACAGGAAGAGGGGAGCTTCGGCTCCCCTCTTTCTTGTTTTTCCTTGGTGGCTTTTTGTCTTGGTGGCTTTTTGTGTTGGTGGAGTCGGCAGCAGCCGGACAGCTTGCCTCAGCCCCCCTTCTCGACACTCTTGTCACCCTTGACCGGCGCGCCGTATCGGCGCGACGCGTCGAGGGTCCATTCGCGTCCGATGCGCCAGACCGCCGGCAGGTGGGCCACACCCAAAGCCGGCATGCGTCCGGGACTGGCCCAACGATGGATCCTCGGCGCCTCGCCCCGCATGAATGCTGGGGGCTCGGGCCAAGGATGACAATGATTAATGCCGTTGGCCCTCAGTCGTCGCCCATGCGCAACGCGGCGATGAACGCGGACTGCGGGATCTCCACATTGCCGAACTGGCGCATCCGCTTCTTGCCCGCCTTCTGCTTCTCCAGCAGCTTGCGCTTGCGGGTGACGTCGCCGCCGTAGCACTTGGCGGTCACGTCCTTGCGCAGCGCACTCACCGTCTCCCGCGCAACCACCCGGCCGCCGATCGCCGCCTGGATCGCGATCTTGAACAACTGGCGTGGAATCAGGTCCTTCAGGCGCATGCACAGCGCCCGGCCCCGCCGTTCCGCCTCGGAGCGATGCACCATGATCGCCAGGGCGTCCACCGGCTCCTGGTTGACCAGGATCGACACCTTGACCAGGTCGCCCTCGCGATAGTCCACCAGCTCGTAATCGAAGCTGGCATAGCCCCGGCTGACCGACTTCAACCGGTCATAGAAGTCGAACACCACCTCGTTCAGCGGCAGCAGGTAGACCGCCATCGCCCGGCTGCCGACATAGGTCAGCTCGAGCTGCTCGCCGCGCCGTTCTGTGCACAGCGCCAGCACCGCGCCCAGATGCTCGTCGGGCACCAGGATGGTCGCCTTGATCCAGGGCTCCGCGATCGAGTCGATCTTCACCGGGTCGGGGAAGTCCGCCGGATTGTGCATCTCGAGCATGCTGCCGTCGGTCATGCGGATGCGATAGACGACGCTGGGTGCGGTGGTGATCAGGTCCAGGTCGAATTCGCGCTCCAGCCGCTCCTGGATGATCTCCAGGTGCAGCAGCCCCAGGAAGCCGCAGCGGAAACCAAAGCCGAGCGCGGCCGACGTCTCCGGTTCGAACTGGAAGCTGGCGTCGTTCAGCGCCAGCTTGCCCAGGCTTTCGCGCAAATCCTCGAAGTCGGCGCTGTCGACCGGGAATAGCCCGCAGAACACCACCGGGACGGAGGGCTTGAAGCCGGCCAGCGGCTTTTCCGCCGGCGCCCTGTCCAGCGTGATGGTGTCGCCGACCTTGCAGTCGGCCACCGACTTGATGGAGGCGGTGATGAAGCCGATCTCGCCTGGCTCCAATTTGCCGACCAGTTCGCCCTTCGGCCGGAACATGCCGACGCGGTCCACGTCGTGGGTGGCGCCGGTCGACATCATCCGCACCTTCATGCCCTTCGACAGCTCGCCGTCGAAGACCCGCAGCAGCGCCACCACGCCCAGATAGGCGTCGTACCAGCTATCCACCAGCAGCGCGCGCAGGGCTTGGCCGGCGGGCGGCTTGGGCGGCGGCAGGCGCTTGACCATGGCTTCCAGCAGGTCCGGGATGCCGACGCCCGTCTTGGCGGAAATCTCCACCGCGTCGCTGGCGTCGAGGCCGATCACGTCCTCGATCTGCGCCCTCACCCGCTCCGGCTCGGCCGCCGGCAGGTCGACCTTGTTGAGCACGATGATGATCTCGTGGTCGGCGTCGATGGCCTGATAGACGTTGGCCAGCGTCTGCGCCTCCACGCCCTGGCTGGCGTCGACCACCAGCAGCGAGCCCTCGCACGCCGCCAGCGAGCGGCTGACCTCGTAGGCGAAGTCGACGTGGCCGGGCGTGTCCATCAGGTTCAGGGCGTAGGTCTCGCCGTCCTTGGCGGTGTATGAAAGGCGCACGGTCTGCGCCTTGATGGTGATGCCGCGCTCGCGCTCCAGCTCCATCGAGTCGAGGACCTGGGCCTTCATCTCGCGCGCCTGCAGGCCGCCGCAGGTCTCGATCAGGCGGTCGGCCAGCGTCGACTTGCCGTGATCGATGTGGGCGATGATCGCGAAGTTGCGGATGTGGGCCTGGTCGGTCATGGAGCCTTTGGCGATGTGGTGGCGCGGGTACTCTGCAATGGCGCGCCTCGAGCGTGAAACGAGCGGCGAATATAGGGTGCTTGCGCGCCGCCGCAAGGCCCGACCGATTCGCGCGCGCCCCAATTGACCGGGCCCCAATTGACCGCGCCCCAATTGACCGCGCCCCAATTGACCGCATCCGGCGTTGGAGCTACAGACCGCAGCCATGAACGACATCACGACATCCCTGCCCCAGCACGCCATCGAGGCGCGCGGCCTTACCAAGATTTACAAAGGCACCAAGCGCAACGGCCCGGTCCACGCCCTGGACAATGTCGACCTCGCCGTGCCGCGCGGCTCCATCTTCGGCCTGCTGGGCCCGAACGGCGCCGGCAAGTCCACCTTCATCAACATCTTCGCCGGCCTGGTGCGCAAGACCGCCGGCACCGGGGCCATCTGGGACATCGACATCGATGCCGACCCGCGCCAGGCGCGCGCCGCCATCGGCGTGGTGCCGCAGGAACTGCACATCGACCCGTTCTTCACCCCTCGCGAGGCGCTGGAGGTTCAGGCCGGGCTCTATGGCGTCCCGAAAGCGGAGCGCGCCACCGATGAAATCCTCGCCGCCGTCGGGCTCGCCGACAAGGCCAGCTCTTACGCCCGCACCCTGTCGGGCGGCATGCGCCGCCGTTTGATGGTCGCCAAGGCCATGGTGCACCGCCCGCCGGTGCTGGTGCTGGACGAACCGACCGCCGGCGTCGACATCGAGCTGCGCCAGCAGCTCTGGGACTATGTGCGCCGCCTGCACCGCGAGGGCGTCACCATCGTGCTGACCACCCATTATCTGGAGGAGGCCGAGGAGCTGTGCGACACCATCGCCATCATCAACCATGGCAAGGTGATCGCCTGCGAACGCACGCCGCAATTGCTGAAGCGGCTGGATGCCAAGGGGCTGATTCTCCAGGTCGACCGTGATTTGGACACGATTCCCGAGCCTTTGGCCCACCTGAACGCTCAATTGTCGAACAGCCGAGAACTGTGCATCCGCTATCAACCCAGCCGCGACCGGGTCAGCGACATCCTGGAAGCGGTGCGCGCCGCCGACATCCAGGTGGTCGACATCAGCACCGAGGAAACCGACCTGGAGGACATTTTCCTGCAGCTCACCCGCGCGGCGTGACCGCCGGCCTCGTGCGTGCGTGCGCCCTTGCGCTGGCGGCCCTGGTCGCCGGCTGCGGCCCGTATGTGCAGGAGATCGGCCCCGACATCGTCGCCCCGCGCCTGCTGCCGGACGCGCTGATCACGCCGGACGGCTCGGTGCTGCCGATGCGCCGCTGGCAGCCGGACCCCGACATATGGCCCGAGCCCAGCGCGGTCGTCATCGCCCTGCACGGCTACAATGACTACAGCTTCTCCTTCGAGCTGCCGGCCACCGACTGGGTGGAAGACGGCATCCTGACCTACGCCTACGACCAGCGCGGCTTCGGCGCCACCCGCGATGTCGGGGTCTGGGGCGGCACCGATGCCATGATCGCCGACGCCCAGCGCGCGGTCGCCCTGGCGCGCGAGACCCACCCCGGCGTGCCGATCATCCTGATGGGCGAGAGCATGGGCGGGGCGATGGCGGTGGCGGCCGCCGCCGAGGCCACCGACCCGAAAGCTCTGCCGGACGGGCTGGTGCTGGTCGCGCCCGCACTGTGGGGACGCCCGATCCTGGGCGGCGTGGCGACCGCGATCACCGAACTGATGGCTCGCCTGTTGCCGTTCCTGCCGCTGACCAGCGAGGGACTGGGCATCACGCCGTCGGACAATTACGAGCTGCTGCGGCAAATGGCCGAGGACCCGCTGGTGCTGAAGGAGGCGCGCACCGACTCCATCTTCGGCCTCGTCGGGCTGATGGACCGCGCGTACCAGGACCTGCCGGCCATCGGTGTGCCGATGCTGGTGCTCTATGGCGACAACGAGGACGTGCTGCCCTCAGCCTCGGTGGATGCGGCCAAGGCGCGGATCGTGCTGTGCCTGGAAGAGACCGGGCCGGCCTGCGCGCCGCAGTTCAACGACTACCCCGACGGCTTCCACCTGCTGCTGCGCGACCTGAACCGGGCGCCGGTGATCGAGGATGTCGCGGCCTGGATTGCAGAGCGCGGATAAGCGCGCGCTACGGCCGCACAAGCGTCTGAAACGGCAATTCGGCGTGGGTTCGCGCGAAATATGGCGGTTTTGCGATATCTGTCGTAGGGTCGACTGCGGAATTGCCGCAATTTATGGCAGTATGGCGCCTCATTCCGAAGGCGGTCGAATCGGTCGCGCCTGGATCCGCGGGACAATGTGAACAAGGAGGCTTGGGTCCGTGCCACAGTCAATTGCATTGGTGGACGACGATCGCAACATCTTGACGTCGGTGTCGATCGCGCTGGAAGCGGAAGGCTTCGATGTGCGCACCTACAGCGACGGCGAGGAGGCGCTCAGGGAGCTGACCGGCAAGCCGGCCGATCTTGCGGTGCTGGACATCAAGATGCCGCGTATGGACGGCATGGAGTTGCTGACGCGCTTGCGCAAGGTCAGCCAGTTGCCGGTGATCTTCCTGACCTCCAAGGACGATGAGGTCGACGAGTTGTTGGGCCTGCGCATGGGCGCGGACGACTACATCACCAAGCCGTTCTCGCAGCGCCTGCTGATCGAGCGCATCCGCACCCTGCTGCGGCGGCGCGAACTGGTCGACACGCCGGAGACATCGTCGAAGTCGATGATCGTGCGCGGCGACCTGGTGATGGACCCGGACCGCCATATGTGCACCTGGAAGGGCGAGGCGCTGAACCTGACCGTGACCGAGTTCCTGCTGCTGCAGGCGCTGGCGCACCGGCCGGGCCACGTGAAGAACCGCAACCAGTTGATGGACGCGGCCTATGGCGAGAGCATCTATGTCGACGACCGCACCATCGACAGCCACGTGAAGCGCCTGCGCAAGAAGTTCCGCGAGCAGGACAAGGAATTCAGCCAGATCGAGACCCTGTATGGCATCGGGTACCGCTACAAGGAAGCGTGATGCGCGCGCGCCGGTGACGCGGCGCAGGCTCAACGCCGGGCTGAACGGCCGAGGCCACGACACTGCCGGCGAGTAACGGCGGATGACGACAGATATTCAAAGCATCGACGGCCCTGGCGTCGCGGCGGAAAGCCGTGAGCGCAAGGACGGCGGTCGCGTGCGGGCCGCGCGCGAGGGCGACCGGAAGGCCAGGGGCGCCGGCAAGCGAAAGGCGGACGCGCGGCGGCGGCGCTGGCTGTCGCCGCTGACCCGCCGCATCCTGGTGCTGAACCTGATCCCGCTCGGCATGCTGGTCGGCGCCATCCTCTACATGGGCGAGTACCGGGACAACCTGTTCCAGAACGAGCTCGATTCACTGGTCAGCGAAGGCGAGATCTTCGCCAGCGCGCTGGCCGAGTCCGCCGTCGTGTTCAACGAGGCCGGCGAGCAGGTGCTGGACGAGGGCATCGCGGCCCGGATCGGACGCCGCCTTGCCGCTGCCCCCGCCAGCTCGAACTTCGGTCCGCCCGACCTGCGCGCGCGGCTGTTCTCCATGGAGCGTCAACTGGTCGTCGACACCCTGCAGGTGGTCGGCGCGGTCGGCGCCCACGTGTCGATCAAGGTACTGCCGCCACTGTCAGAAGGCGACTTCATGGCGGAGGTTCTGAGCAGCATGTACGACACGATCTTCGACCTGTTCCCGTACGACCAGGACCTGGAGCTCTACGTCGAATCGCCGATCCAGCTTGCCGTCGACTATGACGAGGTGATGGACGCCTATGAGCTGGGCACCCAGACCCGCGCGCGGGTGCGCGAGGACGGCTCCCTGGTGCTCAGCGTCGCCGTGCCGGTGGAAACGTCGCTGCAAACGATCGTGGGCGTGCTGATGCTGACCCGCGAGGGCCGCGACATCGAGGCGGCCCTGCGCGACGTGCGGGTGGACGTCCTGCAAATCTTCGCCATCGCCATCGGCCTCACCATCATGCTGTCGTTCTATCTGGCCGGCACCATCGCGCGCCCCGTGCGCCGCCTGGCCGATGCCGCCGAGCGCGTGCGCTATGGCCAGGGCCGCGACGTGCACATCCCCGACTTCAGCGAGCGCGGCGACGAAATCGGCGACCTGTCCGGCAGCCTGCGCGACATGACCCAGGCGCTCTACAGCCGGCTCGACGCCATCGAGCGGTTCGCCGCCGACGTGGCGCACGAGATCAAGAATCCGCTGGCCTCCATGCGCTCCGCGGTCGAGACGGTGTGCCGGGTGTCCGACCCCAATCAGCAGCAGCGCCTGCTCGGCATCATCCAGCAGGACGTGCAGCGCCTGGACAGGCTGATCACCGACATCTCCGACGCCTCGCGGCTGGACGCGGAGCTGTCGCGCGCTCAGCAGGACGCGGTGGACGTGGGCGGCATGTTGGAAAGCCTGATGGAGATCTACTCCTCCATGCACGGCTCGGACTCCGACCGCCCGATGCACTTCAAGCTGACGCTGGGCGAAGCCAAGCGCCTGCGGGTGCCCGGCATCGAGTCGCGGCTGATGCAGGTGTTCCAGAACATCATCTCCAATGCCATCAGCTTCAATCCGGTGGACGCCACCATCCAGGTCTCCGCCCAGCCGGTGGACGAAATGGTGCGCGTGCGGATCGACGACGAGGGCCCCGGTATCCCGCCGGGCAAGGAGTTGAAGATCTTTGAGCGCTTCTACTCGGAACGCCCCGAGGCCGAGGGCTTCGGCAACAATTCCGGCCTTGGCCTGAACATCTCCAAGCAGATCGTCGAGTCCCAGGGCGGCACCGTGACCGCCGAAAACCGCATCGGCGACGGCGGCAAGGTGCTCGGCGCCCGCTTCACCATCTGGCTGCACACCGGCTGAGCCGCCGCCGCTGCCGTCGACGGGTGGCCACAATGTCCTCCAAACCGGCGGCGCACCGCTGGCCTTAACCCGCCCTTAAGCAAATCCGGCCCAGGGTTGGACTATCCCGGAATGCCGGCTATCAATGCTTAACCACAAGGGGCGCGATGGTGCTGCAGCCTCCCCATGCCGATTTGCCGCCTGCCGCGTTGGCTGAGCGAGCCTCCTGGGTCCGGCGCGGCGCGCTGACCGCGATCTATCATGCCGGCTCGGGCCATCCCGGCGGGTCGCTGTCGGCGGCCGACGTGCTCACCGTTCTGTTCCACAACGTGCTGCGCGGCGCGCGCGACCACCCCGACCGCGACCGGTTCGTGCTCTCCAAGGGCCACTCCTGCCCGGCGCTCTATGCCGTGGCCGCCGAGATCGGCTTGATCCCGCGCGACATGCTGAAGACGTTTCGCCGCCTGGGCAGCCCCCTGCAGGGCCATCCGCACGTGGAGTTTGCGCCGTGGGTGGATGCCAGCACGGGGTCGCTGGGCCAAGGCTTCTCGCAGGCCGTGGGCATGGCCCTGGGGCTCAAGCACCGCAAGTCGCCGTCCCAGGTCTACGTCATGCTCGGCGACGGCGAGTTGCAGGAGGGCGAGGTCTGGGAGGGCGCGATGTGCGCCGCTCACTACAAGCTCGCCAACCTGTGCGCCATCGTCGACTACAACAAGCTGCAAAGCGACGACCTGAACGAGAACATCATGGGTCTGGCGCCGCTGGCGGACAAATGGGCCGCCTTCAACTGGCACGTCCAGACCATCGACGGGCACGACATCGCCGCCATCCTCGCCGCGTTCCAGGCGGCGCAGGATGTGCAGGACCGGCCCAGCGTGATCATTGCCGACACCGTGAAGGGCCATGGGGTCTCGTTCATGGCCGGCGACCCGTCGTGGCACGGCAGCGTGCGCATTCGCGACGAGGAACTGTCCTCCGCGCTGACCGAGCTGGGCGCGGACGAGCGCGATATCGATGGCGCGCTTCAGCCTTGACGGCGGCACGGAACTGAAACGGGAAGCACAGGGGGGCACTTGGACGTGAACGTGATGACGGCACCGGAACAGATCGGTTCGTCCGGCGACAGCCTGCGCGAGGCATTCGGCAAGGCGCTGGTCGAGCACGCGCAGCGCGACCCGCGCGTCGTGGTGCTGGATGCCGACATCGCCGGCGGTACCGGCGCACACCACTTCCGCACCGCCTGTCCCGACCGCTTCTACCAGTTCGGCATCGCCGAGCAGAACATGATGGCGGCCGCCGGTGGCATGGCCTCCGTCGGCCTGTTGCCGGTGGTGACCACGTTCGCGGTCTTCTGCCTGCGCGCGGTGGAACAGGCGCGGCTGTCGATCTGCTACGACCGGCGCAACGTCAAGATCGTCGCCAGCCATCCCGGGCTCGACACCGGCCCCGACGGCGGCTCGGCGCAATGCCTTGAGGATTTGGCAGCCTATCGCGCGCTGCCCCACATTACGGTCCTGTCGCCCGCCGACCCGCTGGAGATGGCACAGGCGACCGCCGCCATGCTGGCCCACGACGGCCCGGTCTACATGCGCACCGGCCGCAGCCCGGCGCGACGCGTTTTCGCTGACGACCACGTGTTCGAGATCGGGCGCGGACAGATCGTGCGCGACGGCAGCGATGTCACCATCGTTGCGTGCGGCGTCGAAGTCGCCCGCGCGCTCGACGCGGCCGAGCAGTTGGCCGCTGACGGCATCGCCGCGCGGGTGGTCAACATGGCGACCCTGAAGCCGATCGACACCGATCTGCTGGCGCGCTGCGCGGCCGAGACCGGCTGCATCGTGACCGCGGAAGACCATTCGATCTATGGCGGGCTTGGCGGCGCGGTGGCCGAGGCGCTGGCCCAGACCGCGCCGGTGCCAATCGAGTTCGTCGGCGTGGCGGACCGCTTCGGCGAGTCCGGCGAGCCGGAGGAACTGGCCGAACGCTACGGCCTGGTCGGCACGCATATCGCTGGCGCCGCGAAGCGCGCCATGGCGCGGCGGGCCTCCGCATGACCAGCGAAGGCGCCGGGCGCCCGCGCGCTGCCCCCCTTGCCGGCAAGGTGGCCATGGTCACCGGCGGCAGCCGAGGCATCGGGCGCGCGATTGCGCTGGCGATGGCCGCGGCCGGCGCGGACATCGCGGTCACCTATCTGGACGACGACGACGCTGCCGAGTCCACTGTCGCCGACATCGCGGCGATGGGCGGGCGGGCGCAAGCCTGGGCCGCCGACGTGCGCGACCGCGAGGCGGTGCGCGCCTCGCTGGCCGAGGCCCGGGAAGCCTTCGGCACGCCGACGATCCTGGTCAACAATGCCGGCATCAACAAGCCGACCGACTTCGCCGATGTCACCGACGACGATTGGCGCGAGATCATGGAGGTCAACCTGCGCGGCCCGTTCGTGGTCACCCAGGAGGCGATGCCCGGCATGGCCACGGCCGGCGGTGGCTCGATCGTGATGATCGGGTCCGTCAGCGGCCAGTATGGCGGCCCGCGCACGGCGCACTACGCCGCCTCCAAGGCCGGCCTGATCTCGCTGGCGCAAGTCATCGCGCGCACCGGTGCCGCCGACGGCATCCGCTGCAACACTGTCGCCGCCGGCCTGATCCAGTCCGACATGGCGGAGGCCGGCATGGCCAATGCCGCGGTCCAGAAAGCTGCGGACACCATTCCGCTCCGCCGCATGGGCACGCCGGACGAGGTCGCCGCCGCCGCCGTCTGGCTGGCGTCCGACGCGTCCGGGTACGTTACCGCCCAGACCATCAACGTGAATGGAGGTCTCTACTTTTGACCCCGACCGTGCTTTTCGTTGGCGGCGGTCTGGAGACCGTGCCCGCCATTCGCCGGGCCCAGGCCATGGGCTGCCGGGTCGTGGTCAGCGACCGCGACCCGCAGGCGCTGGGCTGCCAGATCGCCGACCATGCGCTGATTGCCAGCGCCTACCATCCGGACGAGACGGTCGCCGCCGTGGCGCCGTTCCACCGCGATGTCTGCCGTATCGACGCCGCCCTGGCGGTCGCCACCGACTGCCCGCATAGCGTTGCGGCAGTGAACGCCGCCCTCGGCCTGCCCGGCATCACGCCCGAGGTCGGCCAGCGCGCCGTGGACAAGCTGGCGATGAAACGCAAGTTCGCGCAGGACCGGGTGCCGCAACCCTGGTTCAAGGAGGTCGGCTCCGCCGACGAGCTGCGCAAGGTCATCGCCTCCCAAGGTTATCCGCTGGTGCTGAAGCCCGCCGACTCGCGGGGGGCGCGCGGCGTGCTGCGGCTGACCGGCAGCCATGACCCGGCATGGGCCTATCGGCTGTCTCGCAGTCACTCGCCGACCGGCCGCGTGATCGTCGAGCGCTACGTCGCCGGCCCCCAGGTCTCGACCGAGAGCCTGGTCATCGACGGCACGGTGCACACGCCGGGCCTGTCCGACCGCAACTACTCACGGCTCGACCTCGACCACCCCCACATCGTGGAAGACGGCGGCGACCTGCCGTGCAGTGTCAGCGAGGACACCCAGGAGGCGATCCGCCAGGTGGTGGCACGAGCCGCCGCCAGCCTGGGCGTCGTCAACGGCACCGTGAAGGGCGACATCGTGGTCCAGGGCGGCAAGCCGCTGGTGATCGAACTCGCGGCCCGGCTTTCCGGCGGCTATTTCTGCACCCATGAGATCCCGCTGGCGACCGGCGTCGACTTCATCGGCGCGGTGCTGCGCCATGCGCTTGGCATGCCGGTCGACCCGGCCGACCTCGCGGTGCGGCGCACCCGCTACGTCTCCCAGCGCTACATCTTCCCACCGCCGGGCGTGGTGCAGACCGTGCGCGGCGCCGACGCCATTGCCGACATGCCGGGTATCGCCTTCGCGGAGGTGAGGTGCCGGCCGGGCGCGATCATGCATCCGGTCGACTGCCACCCGGCACGGGCCGGCGTCGTGATTGCCACAGGCGACTCGCGCCAGCAGGCGATGCAACGCGCCACCAACGCGATCGACGCGATCCAGATCACCACCGATCCCGCCGCCAATTCCGCTATCGAGGCGGCGTGAGCGCGGCGCAGACGTTCCAGGAACTGGCACGCGGGTATCTCGCCGACGGCAATGTGGCCAAGGCCGTCGCGCCGCTGCGCACTGCCCGCCGCTTGGCGCCGGACGACGAGAATGTTGCCTCCACGCTCGCCCGCGCGCTCTACGTGCTTGGCGAGCAGCAACGCAGGGCCGACGCACCGGCGCGCGCCGCCGAGCTGTTCGCCGAAGCCGTGCAGGCCGACCCCGCCCATGCCGACAGTTGGAACGGTCGCGGCCTGAGCCTGATGGCGATGGGCGCGGTCGCAGACGCCGCCGACTGCTATCGCACGGCGGCCGAACTCCAGCCCGACAACGCGACGGTGCGCTCGAACCTGGGCAACGCGCTGGTCTGCCTGAACGACGATGGCGGCGCGGCCGCGGCGTATCGCGCGGCCCTCGCCCTGGCGCCTGACGACGCCGATATCCGCACCAACCACGCGCTCCACCTGCTGCGTTGCGGCGACCTCGCCGCCGGCTGGCCGGCCTATGAATGGCGGCAGCAGCGCACGACCCGCCGGGTCCCCCTGGACGGTCCCCGGTGGGATGGCGGCCCGTTAGCGGCTGGCGCGCTGGCGGTGTGGAGCGAGCAGGGCCTGGGCGACGAGTTGATGTTCGCATCGTGCGTGCCCGACCTGTTGGCGCGCATCGACCGGGTCGTGCTGGAATGCGGCCCGAAACTGCATGGCCTGTTTGCCCGCGCCTTTCCCAATGCGCAGGTGGTGGCGCGGCATGCCGGTGCGGACTACGGACAGCCCGCCGCCCAGCGCTTCCCATGGACCGACGATTTCGGCCCGATCGCGGCCTGGACCGGCATCGGCAGCCTGCCTGGCCATCTGCGACCGACGATGGATGCGTTCGCGGGGTCCGGCGGCTACCTCCGCCCCGATCCGCGCCGGCACGCCGAGGCCGACGCCTGGCTGGCCGGTCTGGACGGCATGAAGGTCGGCGTCTGCTGGCAGAGCGCCAAGCGCGATTCCACCCGCAACCTGGTCTATGCCGACCTGGCCGCACTGGCGCCGGTGCTGTCGCTGCCCGGTCTCGCCGTCGTTTCGCTGCAGCGCGACACCGGCACCGGCGAGGACAGCGCGGTTGCCATCGCGGCGCGGCAAGGTTTCACCCTCCACCAGATGCCGGGACTGGACGTCTACGACGACCTGGAGGGCCTCGCCGGCCTGATCGCGGGCCTCGACCTTGTGATCTCGGTCGGCACCTCGGTCGGCGAACTGGCCGGCGCGCTCGGCGTCAGGACCTGGCGGCTCGCACCGCAGTCCGACTGGACCGCGCTCGGCACCGGCCGCCGGCCATGGTTCTCGTCAGTGGAGGTGTTCGACCGGCCGGACGCCCTGCTGGACTGGTCCGGCCCGGTGGCGGCCATGCGCGCACGGATGGTGGCGCTGTCGTCCGCCGCTTGAATTGGCGGCACAACGAAGCGCCCAGGCGACGCGCGCTAGCTGTGTTGACGAAGACCAGTGGGGCGAGATGTGTCTCTTGGTCTCATACCAACGGCAATATTCGCTGAACATTCTATCACTTGAGGCGTCATCGCGAACCCGCTTCAGCGGGCGTGGCGATCCAGGCGATTGATGTGACGTTGGACACGATGCTCTGGATTGCCGCGTCGCGCCGTAACAGGCGCTCCTCGCAATGACGGCAAAGGTCAGGAATATACTGCGTTGGTACTACTCAATGGCAGCGACACCCAGCGGCACGCTGTATTGGCGACACCAGATGTAGACCTCGTCGTAGGCGTCAGCTTCGACGCCATCCGGCACGACATAGGTCTGGGTGCCGGCCAATTGCTCCAGGGCGCCCATGTCGCTGGCCTCGTCGTAGGCGCCGTCAACGCCCAGCCCGACACGCGGATCGGGCGCGCCGTCATGGAAGAAATCCTCGCCCAATATGACGACAAGGCCGTCTTCGGTCCGCTGGATCGTGACCGCGCCTCGGGTGTCGTGGCCGCTGGCACCCGCGAAGGTGCCTTCGGCAACGATGTCGTCCTCGGCGTGGGCAGATGCGGCCGCCAGGAGTGCGGCGGCCAAGAGTGCGGCGACGATGGCGCCAACGGTCAGCGGCGTGCGTGGCATGGGGGGAGTCTCCTGCGTTCGTGTTGCACGCACGCATCTGGCACACACACCCGTCCCTACGCCACACAAGCGCATTTACGTTTGTGTGTCGCGCCGGTGATGGCGCCGTGTTTGCCGCCGCAGTTCGGACGGGTCACCGACTATTCGGTGTAGACCTCGCCATCCTCGATGATGACGGCGTCGACAGAGGAGTCCACTTCGACCGCACCGATGCCGTCGATCTCGATGGTGCAGCTCGAGCACACGCTGACGCGGGTGGTGTTGCTGGAGATCGAGGTGTGGGTCGTCGCGCCGTCTATGATCCGGATGTCGTAGCTGACGTCGTCATGGTTCTCCAGGTCGGCGGCCATGGCGGCGGCGGAAACGGCAGTCAGACCCGCCGCGATGGCGATCGTCTTGGCAATGGCGTGCATCCTGAAAAATCCCTCTGTCTGGAATACGATCCTGAGCGCAGTATATCGGCGATTGTGGCGACAATCCTGCGACCGACCTTGCAGAGGCAAGTTCAGTGCTCAGCAGCACCGGTCTTCAGGTAGGCGAAGGTGTCGCTCAGCCGGCTGTGCACATAGGCGCCCGCCTCCACCGGCGGATAGCGCGGCGGGTCGTCGGGGCCGCAGCAGGTCGGCAGGCATTCGACCAGCGTCTCGTAGTCCGGCCCCAGGAAGCAGGGAATCGAGAACCGGCTGCGGGTCGGGTCCACGTTCTTGGCGCGGTGCTGGGTGGACTTGAAGCGGTCGTTCGACCAGCGCGCCATCAGGTCGCCGATGTTGACCACGAACGTGCCCGCGCGCGGCGGCGCCGGCACCCATTCGCCAGCCGCGTTCAGCAACTCAAGACCGCCACAGGTGTCCTGCCACAGCACGGTGTAGCACTCGTAGTCGGAGTGCGCGCCGATGCCGAACGCCGCGCGGTCGCGCTCGGTCTCCGGCGCCGGATAGCGCTGCAGGCGCAGCAGCGCGTGCGGGTGGTTCATGCGGCTGGCGAAGAAATCCTCGGGCATGTCGAGCGCCAGCGCGAACCCGCGCGCCAGCCTGCGGCTCAGCACCAGCATCGCGTCCAGATAGGCCTCCACCGCCGGGCGCAAACCGGCCGGGCGCGCCGGCCACTGGTTCGGGCCATGGAAGCGCGGCTCGGCCATGGTCACCGGGTCGTCTGGCGCGCGCTCGACACCGAAGTCGATCGCCTCGCGGGGCTCGTGGCCCGCGGCGGCGTCGATGATCTCTTCGTTCACCGGCACGTAGCCGCGATGGTTCGGCGCATTGCGCATGTGCACCGCGCACTTCTCCTCCACCGGCAGGCCGAAGAACGCCTCCGCCGCGGCCCTGGCTTCGTCCACCAGCTTCTCCGGCACGCCATGGCCGGTGATGTAGAAGAAACCGATGTCGCGGCAGGCTGCCCCGATCCGGTCGGCCACCGCCTGGCGATCCGCCGGGTCGGCGCTGTCCAGTCCGGCGATGTCGATGACCGGGACGGTGTCAGCCGCGCTCATATCAGCCACCGCCGACAACCCTTTCCGACCAGTCGTAGGTGGGATCGAGGCGGGAGGCGAGCAAATCGCCGAACGGCACCGGCGGATAGTGCGCCGGGTTGTTCGCGTCGACGCAGGCGTCGAGCGGCTGGATGGTGGCATCGGGGTTCGGGTCGAAGAAGAAGGCGATGGAATGCCGCTCCTCCGGCGACCGCGACACCACCCGGTGCGGCGTCGCCACATAGGTGTCGTTGCTCGCCCGCATGATGCACTCGCCGATGTTGCAGACGAAGCTGCCCGGCACCACCGGCACCTGCACCCACGCACCGTCGCGGCGCCGCACCTCCAGCCCACCGCCGTCGAGCTGCAGCAGCAAGGTCAACGCGCCGTAGTCGGTGTGCTCGCCGGCGCCGATGGTGTCGGCATCGCCCGGGCGCGCGGCGGCATTGGGCTGCGGCGGGTAGCGCAGCAGGCGGAGCGTCGCCGAGGGCTTTTCCATATCGTCGGCGAAGCGCTCGGGCGGCGCGCCCAGGTCGCGGGCGAAGGCCGACAGCAGCGCCAGCCCCAGCGCCGAGCAGCGGTCGAAATAGTCCAGGATCGCCTCGCGCCAGCCCGGCAGGTGCGGCCATACGTTCAGCCCGCGAAAGCGCTTGCCGGCCATCACCTCCGGGTCGTCGGCGGTGAGGTCGAGCCCGATATTGAACGCCTCCTTGGCGTCGTGGGCGCGGTCCTTGTTCAGGCGCTCGCCCTTCAGCGGGATGTAGCCGCGATTGTGCGGCGACAGCTCGATCGCCAGCGCCATCTTGTCGGCCAGCGGCAGGTCGAAGAAGGCGCGGGTGCAGGCATCGGTGGCGGCCAAGGTTTCCGCCGGCACGCCATGGCCGGTGACGGCGAAGAACCCGATGCGGCGGCACGCCTCCCCGATCTCGGCGACCACATCGTCGGCGCCGGCGTCACCCGCGATCAGCGGCGCGATATCGATGACCGGGATCTCGTCGGCCGCGGCGGGCCTGGCAAGCGACGGGCTCATTACTCGGCGGCGGTCTCGCGGAAGGGTTGCGACTCCAGCACCCGGGCGCGCACGTGCTCGGCGGCGGTGATCGGCGGGTGCTTGGCCGGCGTGCAGGTCGGCACGCATTCCACCACCGTCTCCGGGTTGGCGTTGAGGAAGAACGGGATCGAGGTGCGCTCGACGCCGGAGCGGTTCACCGCGCGATGCAGGGTCGATTTGTACTCGTCGTTGGTCCAGCGCTGCATCAGGTTGGCGATGTTGATGACGAAGGTGCCGGGGATCGGCGGCGCGGATATCCAGTCGCCGCCCAGCGGATGCACTTCCAGCCCGCCGTTCCCGTCCTGCCACAGGATGGTGAAGGCGTCATAGTCGGTGTGCTCGCCGGTGCCGATGCCTTCATCGCTGCCGCCGTCGGGTTGCGGCGGGTAGTGCAGCAGGCGCAGCCAGCCGGCCGCCCAGTCGAACTTGGGCAGGAACCAGTCCTCGTCCAGCTTCAGCGCCAGCGCGAAGCCGCGCAGCAGGTCGTTCGCCAGCCCCAGCATGGCGGCGTAATAGGTGTCCACCGCCGCACGCAGGCCGGGCGCGTCCTCCGGCCACTGGTTGGGGCCGTAGAAGTCCGCGCTCGGCGGCTCGCCGGGACGGGGCTCGCGGCCGAAGTCCAGCGCCTCGTGCCAGTCCTTGCCGTGGCCGGGATTGTGCTCCTCGGAGCACAGCGGCACATACCCCCGCCAGTGCTCCGACTTCTCGCTGGACACTACCATCTTCTCGTCCAGCGGCTTGGCGAAGAAGCTGCGGCCCGCCGCGACCAGGCCGTCAATCGCCGCCTGCGGCACGCCGTGGCCGCTGATGTAGAAGAACCCGGTCGAGCGGCAGGCACTGTCGATCTGCCGCGCCACCTCGCGCCGCGCCTCGGCCGAGCCGCCGCGCAGGCCGGAGATGTCGATGACCGGCAATGTCTCGGGCGCGCTCATGTCCAGACCCCCATCGTCTCACAGTCGTCCCAGCGATCCGGCGACAGGATACGCCGGCCCCGCCGCCATGCAAGCACTGGCGCAGCAAATGCCGCGCCAACGGCCGCCCGGCGCCGGCGTCCATTTCGGGCGAAGGTCCGTTGCGTGGTCACGAACGCTGGCATATGAGTTGCTTCAAGCAGGGTGTAACAGGCAACGAGGGGAACACTGATGACATCGCGATGGATGATCGCCGCCGGGCTGAGCCTGGCACTTGCTGGCTTTGGCGCCGCCGCGCACGCGCAAGTGACGCTGGAGGACGAGCCCAAGGTCGCCTTCCTCTACTACTCGGCCACCAATGACGGCGGCTGGACCGAGGCGCTGGACCGTGGCCGGCTGGGCATGCAGGAAGCCCTGGGCATGGAGGCGGCCTTTGTCGAGAACGTCGAGGAGACCAGCGAGGCGGTGCGCCAGGCTGCCGAGATTTTCCTCAGCCGTGGCTACAACATCATCATCGGCACCAGCTACGGCTTTGGCGACGGCCTGGTCGAGTTGGCGGCGGAATATCCGAACATCGCGTTCCTGAACGTGGCCGGCGAGACCGCCGCCGCGAACCTGGAAACCTTCTACGCCCGCACCTATCAGCCCTGGTACCTGGCCGGCATGGCCGCCGGCGCAATGACCGAGGCAGGCACCATCGGCATCATCGCCGGCTTCCCGGTCTCGGTGGTGAACTGGGACATCAACGCCTTCGCGCGCGGCGCCCAGGAGACCAACCCCGATGTCGAGGTCATCGTGACCTTCCTCAACACCTGGTACGACCCGGTGAAGGAACGTCAGGCGGCCGACGCGATCCTGGAACAGGGCGCCGACGTGCTGGCGACCAACCTGTCGTCCACCGCGCCGATGGTGGCGGCGGAGGAAGCCGGCATCTGGTCGATCGGGTTCCAGAACGACATGAGCGTCGCGGCCCCCACCAAGCACCTGACGTCGGTGATCTTCAACTGGGACACCTATTTCACCCCGGTGGTCGAGGCGATCTCGGCCGGCAATTGGGAAAGCCAGGGCCTGCCGCTGGTGGGCCTGGAATACGGCACCGCCGACATCACGCCGCTGCACGAGGCGGTGCCGGCGGACGTGGCCGAGGCGATCATGGCCCGGCGGGCAGCGTTCGCCGACGGCTCCGCCACCCCGTTCGACGGCCCGGTGGTGAAGCAGGACGGCACCGTGGTGGTCGAGGACGGCGCCAGCCTGGACGACGGTGGGCTGTGGGGCATGGACTACCTGGTCGAGGGCATCACCGGCACCATCCCCGAATAGGGGCTGCAAGGGTGCGTTGATGCGGTAGGTATTGCCCGTGGCCCGCTGCCCGTGACTACCGCCGCGATCGGCGTCACCGACGCCTGGAAGGCATTCGACGGCAAGCCGGCGCTGGAGGGCGCCTCGCTGGAGGTCCGCTTCGGCGAGGTGCACGCCCTGTTGGGCGAGAACGGCGCCGGCAAGTCGACCCTGACCAACCTGGTGTGCGGCCTGTACGCGCCCGACGACGGCGTCATCGCCATCGACGGCACCCCGTTCACCGAGGTCGACCCGGTGGTCGCCGCGCGGCGCGGCGTCGGCATGGTGCACCAGCACTTCAAGCTGATCGGCCGTTTCACGGTGGCCGAGAACATCCTGGCCGCGTGCGCCGACCGGCTCGGCATCCGCACGGTGGCGGAGGCCGGCGCCCACCTCACCGCCAAGGCGGCGGAACTGGGCTTCGCCATCGACCCGCGCGCCCGCACCAGCGACCTGTCGGTGGCCGAACGCCAGCGGCTGGAAATCCTGCGCCTGCTGCTGCTGGACGCGCGCATCCTGATCCTGGACGAGCCGACGGCGGTGCTGACCGACGACGAGGCCGCCGCCGTGCTCGCGCTGGTGCGGCGGCTGGCCGACGAGGGCCGCGCGGTGGTGCTGATCACCCATCGGCTGCGCGAGGTGCAGACCCATGCCGACCGGGTGACGGTGATGCGCGCCGGCCGCACGGTACTGGCCGGCGGCAAGTGTGCCGACTACGACCGTGCCGCCCTGGCCGACCTGATGGTGGGGGCCGACGTACCGCACGCCGCCCCGCGCGGGCGCTCGGCGGTGGGTGCGCCACGGCTCGAGGCCTTTGGCCTGGGGGTCGCGCGGTCGGACGGATCGTGGGCCGTGCACGACATCTCAATGACCCTGAACGCGGGCGAGATCGTCGGCATCGCCGGTGTCGGCGGCAACGGCCAGACCGAGCTTGTCGAGGCGCTCTACGGCATGCGGCCGATCGATACCGGCATGCTGACGCTCGACGGCGAGGCGATCACCGCGCACGCCATCGCGGCACGGCGGGCGCGTGGGCTGCGCGTCATCCCCGCCGACCGCACCGACTTCGCGCTGATCCCCGCGTTCCGCGCCTATGAGAACCTGTGTCTGGCCGATGTCGCCAGCGGCAATTACGGCTTCTGGGCCGGGCTCAAGCGAGGGCGCATGCGCGGGCTGGCCGAGACCGCGATGGCGGCGCATGCCGTGGTCGGCGGCGGGCCGCGCACGCCGACCCGCCTGCTCTCCGGCGGCAATGCGCAGAAGCTGCTGCTGGCGCGCGAGCTGGCGCCGGCGCGCGGCGGCACCGCCAACGTGCTGATCGCCGCCTCGCCCACCCGCGGGCTCGACATTGCCGCCCGCGAGGCGGTGCATCAGGCGCTGTTCGACCTGGCCGCGGCCGGTGGCGGGTGCCTGCTGGTCAGCGAGGATCTGGACGAGGTGCTGGCGCTCTCCGACCGCATCGGCGTGATGTCCAATGGCCGCCTGATGGGTCCGTTCCCGATCGCCGAGGTCGACCGCGCCGCCATCGGCGCGATGATGCTGGGTCATGATTGATCGCCTCACCCTCACCGCGCGCCAGCACATATCGCTGCGCCGGCAAGCGGTTGTACTGGCGGCGGGGGTCGCCCTCGGCCTCGCGCTGGCGATGGCCATCCTCGCGCTCAGTGGGGTCGGGCCGGGCGCGATGCTCGACGAGTTCGTGCTCTACGTCTTCACCACCGACAGCGGCTTCTCCCAGGCGCTGACCCGCGCGATCTCGTTGTGTCTGGTCGGCCTGGGCGCGGTGCTGGCGCTCCGGCTCAAGTTCTGGAACATCGGTGTCGACGGCCAGGCCTGGATCGGCGCCATCGTCGCGAGCTGGATCGCCATCGACGATATCGGCAACCCGTCATGGCGGCTGGGGCTGATGCTGGTGGCGGGCGCTCTGGCCGGCGCGGTGTGGATCGGCATCCCGGCACTCTTGAAGATCAAGCTCGGCGTCAGCGAAGTGGTGTCGACCCTGATGCTGACCTACATCGCCTATCAGACCGCGCAGCAATTGCTCTATGTGCCGTGGCGCGACCCGGCGACCGGGTTTCCGATCTCGCCGCAATTCGACGACCCGTTCGAGCGCCTGCTCAGGATCGGCTACGGCCATGTGCACAGTGGGCTGTGGATCGCGCTCGGCGCCGCCGTCGTGGTGCTGGCGCTGCTGCAGTTCACCCGCTTCGGCCTGCAGGCGGCGGCCGTCGGCGAGAACCCGCGCGCGGCCAAGGGGGCTGGCGTGCCGGTGGTCACCACACTCTTGGTCGGCGTCGGGCTGTCCGGCGCGCTCGGCGGGCTGACCGGTGCCGTCATCGTCGCCGGACAGGAATACCGGCTCACCCAGCACATCGCCGGCGACCTGACGTTCAGCGCCATCCTGATCGCGCTTCTGGCCCGGCTGAACCCGGTGGCGGTGCTGCCGGTGGGGCTGGTGCTGGCGGGCGTCTATGTCTCCGGCGACGCACTGAAGGCGTTCTACCAACTGCCGCTGGCGGTCATCCAGGTGCTGGAGGCAGTGATCCTGCTCAGCGTCGTGGTGGTCGACTTCGCCGCCCGCTATCGCGTGCACGTGGCACATCCGAGGGCCGGCTGAATGGACTTCCTGATCAACTGGATCGCCGCCACGCCAGGCTATGCCGCACCGCTGCTGGTCGCCGCCCTGGGCCTGATCGTCAACGAGCGTGCGGGCATCCTCAATCTGGGCTCGGAAGGCATGATGCTGTGCGGCGCCATGACCGGCGCCCTGGTCTGCCTGGAGACCAATTCGGCATGGCTGGGGCTGGCCGCAGCCCCCGTCGGCGGGCTGCTGCTGTCGGCGGTGTTCGGTGTCGCCGTGGTGGTGTTCCGCACCGAGCAGGTGGTGACCGGGCTGATCCTGGTCGCGCTCGGCTACGGGCTGACCGGGCTGATCGGCCGCGAGATCACCAACGCACCGCTGCCCGGCCTGCCCGACCTGGTGCTGGGCCAGGGCATCGACGTCGTGCTGGCGCTGTTACTGACCGTCGGCCTCGCCTGGTGGCTGAACCGGACCCGGGCCGGGCTCAGGCTGCGCGCGGTTGGCGAGGATCCGGCGGCGGCCGACGCCATCGGCATCGGCGTGCAGGGGCGGCGTTTCCTGGCCGTGCTGGCTGGCGGCGCGCTCTGCGGGCTGGGCGGCGGCTTCATTTCCATCGCGTCGAGCCAGGTCTGGGTCGAGGGCATGACCCAGGGCCGTGGCTGGATCGCGGTCGGGCTGGTCATCTTCGCGCGCTGGCGGCCGATGCTGGCATTGTCCGGCGCGCTGCTGTTCGGCGCTATCGAGGCGGTGGTGCCGCGCCTGCAGGCCTCGGGCGAGGATGTGCCGGTCTACCTGCTGACCATGCTGCCCTATATCGCGACCCTCGGCGTGCTGGTGGTCGCCGGCCTGCGCCACCGCCGCAATGACGACGAGCCGGCCGCGCTGGGCCGCGTCTATCTGCGCCAGGACCGGCACTGACACGCATTAACCATAATCGCCCGCGCATTGTCGCACGGCGGTCATGCCCTGGACACATGCGTCTGATCTGATTATCGGCACCCCCAATAGTCGCCGAGATATTTTCAGATGATAGACAAGACATCGAAGTCGAAGGCCGCGCCTGCCGACTTGAATGCCAAGCTCTTTGACGGCATGGCCGCGAGAGCGGCATTGCCGTCGCCGGCGGAGCGGACGCTGCGCCACCTTGTGCTGCGGGACGTCGCGCTCAAGGCCCAGCTTGCCGATGCCGACGCTCTGGCAAAGGCGGTGGCCGCGCAACCGAACCCCCGGAAGGCCGAGGCACGCATGGCGGCCGAGGTCGCGCGCGTCCTGCCCATCGTCGCGGACGTGGCCGCGCATCTGGGTCACGACATGGACGTTGACGCAATTGCCGACCAGCCGGTGGCCCAGCAGTATCAGGTTCTTGCCACCGCGGGCTACGTCGAGCCGTCGGAGGTCCTCTACGACTTTCCGGCGACACCGACCCTGTGCGAGATCAGCACCGCCATCCGGGACGACAAATACCCCGCAGGCAACGCGAACGCGGCCCAACAGCAGTCGATCCAGCAGCAGATCAATGCCGCGATCACGCTGTTCGCCACCCGCTGGCGCGCCATCGCCGGCACCATGTATCAGCCGGGCGACATCCCCGAAGTGGGCGATCTCGTCCGCCTGAAGGCACCGGTGCCGCTGCGCCCCGCCTGGACCGATGCGCTGGCGGCGCGTGAGGCGAACGCGTTGAACGCGGAAACGCCACCGAACGGAAATGGCGCCGGCGGCAACCAGCCGGGCGGCAACGGTAACGGTAACGGGTCGGGCAACGGCGCCTCAGGCAGCTCCGGCACCGGCAGCCGCACGTCGCCGCGTCGCGATGCGGTCGTCGACGGCACGGCGACCACCGACGGCGGCAATGCTGATGGAAACGGCGCCGACGGAAACGGCGTCGATGCCGGCGCCGCGCTCATGCACACCTGCGACGCCAACGATCTGATGGTGAATGCCGGCATGCAGCCGCTGCGCCCGCCGGTGGATGCCGAGCCGCGCTACACATTTCCCGGCCAATTGCTGCAACGCGAGCACATCTTCTACGACTACGCCGTGG
Organism: Alphaproteobacteria bacterium; assembly: GCA_965227515.1. Taxonomy (GTDB): domain Bacteria; phylum Pseudomonadota; class Alphaproteobacteria; order CALKHQ01; family CALKHQ01; genus CBDDFZ01. The sequence continues at coordinate 616,466 of CBDDFZ010000002.1, read as the reverse complement.
TGGTGCCGGTGGACGAATGCGGCCCGTTGCGGCCCGAGATCGCCAGCATCGACCATCGTTCCATCGACGCGGTGCGCGCGTCGGCGGCACAGATCCATGCGGTGCTCGACTTCCTGGACAGCTTCGGCCTGTCGGATGTGCTCGGCACCTATCCGGCGGTGCCGGACGCAGCCGGCAACCTGCAGGAGCCGCCGAATGTCGCCGCCGAAACGCGCGACCTGCTCAGTCGGGTGATGCAGGTCGACGAACAGACGTCGTTGACCGATGTGCGGGCGTGGAAACGGCGCATGCGCACGGCCGCCACCCTGGTGCGGTCCGCGGCGCGCCGGCGCCAGTTCATCGGCAAGCTCGGCGATGCAAACCCGCGGGCCTCGCTGGAGAAACTGGCGATCGCCATTGCCGATGTTCCCGACTACCGTCTCTATGAAGACGACAAGATGCGCCGCAACCAGGACGGCAACGAGAAAGCCGACTACCTGGAGATCGAGGGCTTGCGGCCCGGCAACGTGCGCGCGGTCTATGGCGACATGGTCATCGACGACCACGAGCAGGTGCGCTCCCTCAGCCGCTACCTGTTCTATCTCGCCGGACCGTTCAAGGATGCCCTGGACGGCCTGAAGCAGGCGGCCATCGAGATGCGCGATGCCGTCGACAAATCCAAAGGCAACAGCGAGCAACTGCTGAAGGACTTCCAGCGCCTGGCCGAAGGCCAGATCAACGATGCCCTGTACATCATCGCCCGGCTGCTGGACGACATCGCCGAGCAGTTGCCGTTGTGGAGCGAGCGCTGGGGCGAAGGGTCGAAGCGCCTGGGCCTGCTGATGATCTACCGCCAGTACTGGACGCCGGAGGGCTACGTCAAAGGCAAGCTGGTCGGGCACAAGAACCTGATGCCGGCACAGAAGGAGCGCATCCACCGCCGCACCTTCGTCAAGCGCCTGGGCGAGGAACAGACGGTGCAGGAGTTCGCCCGCTCGCAGCAGAACGACTACACGCGGACCCAGAAGGAAACGTCGGAGATCGTGAAGGAGAACACAAACAAGTTCGACTTCTCGCTGTCGGCCTCCGGCGGCTTCGATATCGTGATCGGCAGCCTGGACGTCACTTCGACCAACACCATCTCCATCGGCTCGATGAGCCGTGCCGCACAGTCGTCGATCGCCGAGGCGTCGATGAAGGCGACCATGTCGTACAACGAGAAGCGCGAGGTGAAACTGCGCGAGGAGACGACGGTCGAGCAGGAAACCGATTCGGTGATCGAGGTGGTGAACCCGAACCAGGAGATCACCGCCAACTACTTCTACTACCAGCTGCTGCGGCAGTATTCCGTGACCGTGGAACTGCACGATCTGCGGCCGGTGCTGCTGCGCACCCGCGCGGTGCCGAGCGAACCGGAAATCGACGAGAAGTTCCTGGCCGACAACGCGCACATCCTGATCAACGTGCTGCCGGCGCAATTGTCGTCGGACCTGGAGAACGGCGTCGGCGACATCGAGGCACTGGCGCGGGCAGAACTGCGGGCCCGCTCGGTCCAGGACGAGCGCAGGCTGGCGCTGACGGTGGCGGAGAACCGCGTGCTGCCGGCCGGCGACCCGCCGGAAGCCGCGCGCGAGCACGAGGCAAGGCTGCAAAGCCTGCGCGAAGCCCTGACCACAGCCACCAAGGAACTGCAGACGGCCGAGGACGCGTATCAGCGCGTCCGCTCGCGCCTGGACCGGGTGGTCGCCCACGTGCGCCAGAACATCTGCCACTACATGCAGTTCATCTGGCAAGCCTCGCCGCGCACCGACTACGACAAGATCTTGCGCACCGAGACCTTCGGCGGACTGTCGCTGCCGCAACTGACCCGGGGCCTGATGCGCCAGGGCTATCACGGCGACGAGGAGATCTTCGATTTCGTCGGCCCGTCGATGGCGCTGGCCGAGGCGCTGGTGCGCACGATGACGCCGGGCAGCGACTTCTCCACCCTGTCGGACGACGAGTTGCGCGACACCGAGCTGTTCCAGCAACTCGCCCGCCAGTACAGCGAGGAGGAACTGGACGACGTGATCGCGCAGATGCGCGGCCAGGCGTTCATCACCGACCCGCAAGCCAGCGACCAGGTGCTGAGCTCGCGACGGGTTCAGGTAGCCCAGGACGCGCTGGTGGTGGAGGCGATGCCCGGCCAGGTGCCGCTGCTGGAGGGCTACAAGATGGCCCACCGCATGCTGGACCTGGAGCGCGCCTGCCTGGAGAACCATCATCTGGCGGCGCGTACCGGCGACCAGGCGTGGCGCAATGGCGGCGAGGACAGCTATCGGGTCTATCGCCGCGACGGCCAGCCGGTCCCGGTCGACGAGGAAGGCAACGAGAGCTAGTCGCAGCGGAAGGACCGGGAAATGTCCGAGGACCCGCGCGGACTGGACCCGCTGGCGCCGACCGGCACCGGCGGGGTTGCCCCACAGCTTGCCGATCTGGCGCTCGATCCAGGCACCGCTGATCGGGGAACCGCAGATCGCGGGGTCGCGCGGCAGGGGACGGCACTGCCGGACCCGGCCGCTGCCAGCCGCGGCAGACGCATCGAGGACGGCTTCGACATCGAGCTGGCGGAGCACTACCGCCGCCTGCTGCGCGCATCGAAAGGCCTGTTGCCGGGCCCGATCGAGTTCGGCGTCGACGTATGGCTGTGGCTGCTGCGCTATCTGCTGCGTTCGGGCTACCAGCGCGACGCACAGGACCTTTTCGAGCGCGCTGGCGAGGCCGCGACAGCCTGGGCCCGAAGCATCGTCGACCGCTACTGGAAAGTCGGCGTCGGGTTCGCGGTGGACGGCGCCATCGGCGCAACATTCGGCGTTCCGTTCCAGCTGACCGGCGAGGCCAAGTTCAATTTCTACCGGTCGACCGCCACCAAGTTCACCTTCAAGCGCGAAGGCATCGTCGACGGTGGCCTCGACTCCGGCATCGGGGCCGGCGGCTACATTCAGCTCGGCACCGCCGGAGCCGGACGCCGGATCGACCGTGCCACCGCGCGCCAGGGCATCGGCGCCAACGCCGCGGCCCAGGCCCAACTCAGCCTTGTCCTGCGTGCGGAGGAGGAGTTCGAGTTTCCGGTGTTCGAGGACCCCGGCCTGCTTCCGCTGCTGGTGTTCATAGCCAGTGTCGACGATGAGGTGCGGCTGGCATCGGTGTTCGAGACCAGCCTGAAGACGCTGCTGCCGGACCCCTATCGCAAGAAGCTGAAGCTGGAGGGCAAACTCTCGGCGCGCGGCGGCGCGTTGGCGGAGGCCGGCGTGCGTACCCGCGGCGAACGCACGGGCGAGCGCACCGTCGATCCCGAGACCGGCCGCAAATACCGCCCGCGGCGCCGCACCTTCAAGGCCAAGCGCACGGTCGGCAAGACGGAGGACAGCAGCCGCGAGTTCGTCTTCTTCGACGACAAGCAGAAGGGCTGGAGGTACATCTTCAATCTCCGCGGCCTGATACAGCAGATCCTGCGCGCCAGCCTTTCCGGCACCCTGAACCTTGAAGCCGGCGGCGGCCTTGTCATCGAGCCCAAATACGGGCGCGACAAGGATGGCGTGCCCGAATTCGAGAAGGCCAAGGTCCAATTCTTCGCCGAGGGCCGCTCCGCGGTCTCGCTGGCTGCGGTCTTGCCGCTGATCGGCGGGCTGTTGCCGGGCCTGAATCTGGACGCGACAGCCGGCCTGCGCGTCAACCTGGAAGCCAAGGCGCCCATCAGCCGCAAGAACACCAGCCTGGTCGATCATGAGGTCTACTTGCAGACCGGCGACCTTGATGCCGACGACCGGCCGGCCCACGAGACCGCGATGCAGCTGCCGGGGCTCGACCTCGAGACCTATGCCAGCCTCGAGACCTTTGTCGCCGCCATCGAGACCACCAAGATGGTCTACCGGATCGGTATCGGATCCACGATCGGGCGCGACTACACGATCGCGTTGTCACGCTTCAAGACGTTCACCACCATGCTGTCGCCCGGCTACGATCAGCGGGGCATTCACGTCGTCGGGCTCGTGACGTTCAAGTTCCTGCTGCCCGGCGAAATTGTGCGGCAGATGGTGGCCAAGATCGGCGATTTGTTACTGGCCGAAATCAAAGCAGACCCGGCAGTGAAGGTTCTGATCGCCAAAGCGACCGAGGCGATGAAGAACTTCGAGAAGCTGCCCGAACTGCCTGGGGCCGCCCAGGACGCCGCCAAGTCGCTGCTGTCGCAGGCCGTGGAGATGCTGCGCACGTTCTGGCAGACCGGCAAGATGCCGCCGAAGACCGAAGCCATCACGCTTGAACTGCTGGAGACGATGATCGGCGGGTTGCAGGAGATCAAGTTCCACGGCGAACTCGGCTACGGCATCGCCGCCGAGCTACAGGCCGCCAAGGGCGCCAAGGCGCGCCTCCACGGTGCGCTCAACGGGCGCATCACGTATGACCGGGACATCCTGGCGCTGCTGAAACAGGAAATGCCGCAGGTGCTGGTGGCCAAGGATCTGCTGGCGATGCTCCGCGGCGCCTTCGACGACGCCGCACTGGTGCTGAATGTGTTGCCGGAGATGCTGGAGCGGGCGCGGCGTGCCGTTCGATAGCCTGAACTAAAAATCCCCCGGCCGCACCAGGGGACCGGTCAGCACCGCCTCGAACGCCGTGCCCGGCACCCGCTTCAATTGGTTGAGCTCGGCGTCGTTCCAGTCAGGCGATGGCGCGCCGGAGATGAACCAGTTGGCGCCGTTGTCGGCCAGGATCATGCCATAGCGCTGCAACGCCTGCAGGATGACGCGCGCCTGCCCGCTGTAGGCGGCGATGTCGAAATCGGCGCGCAGGCGCAAGCGCAGGCCCATCGGCGGCAGGTCCGGGTTGTCGCTGAGCGAGGCCCAATGGGTGGCCGGCGGAATGAACGCGCGCTGGGTCTGCTGCACGGTGAACCTGAGCGCATGACGGATCTCGCCGCTGGCCACCTCTTCATAACGAGCCAGCCCGGGAAAGATCGGCAGACCCGCGGCATCGGCCGAGGTCCAGCCCATGGGCCTGAGCGCGTTGGAGCCGAGGTCGAACACGGCACCGGACGCCGCCGTCCAGCCGTCGCCCGCGCGCTCGGCCAGGTAGAGCTCGTAGAGCATGCAGTCCGTGCCATCGACGACGATGACGTGCTTGTCGTCACCGCTCTCGGTGCGCGCGTCGGGCGGAATCGGATACGGCCCAGGGTCGCTTTCGTCCGCATAGTCGGTGAAGACGATCGGCACCGGCGGCTGGCGCGCATCGACGATCTGGTACGGGAAACCGTACGCCGGGTTCTCGCCGAAATCGGGGTGCAGGTTCTGCGGCCCACGGTTGGAGATCGACGCGATATAGGCGTCGGACATCGGGTGCACCGGCGCGTCGGATATGTCCCAGTTCCAGGGATTGTCCGCCGGGAAGACCTGGCAGTCACCGACCTGCGGCGGCGTGCCGAACGCGTCCGGCTGCCACGTGTCCTGCGCCATGGCATGCGGCCCAATCAGCAGCAATGTCGCAAGCAGGCAAGCTCTTGACCGCAATGGCTCCGTTCGACCGTTCATGCCTCATCTTAGCATGCACCAGCCCATGCCGCGCAGCGCCATCGTGGGCAGGGATCGACACTCAGGCGGAAATGTGAACCGAATAAGGCCTCACGACGACCAACCCGGTATGGACGGCAGATTGTTCGATCGACACCGGAGCCACCATCATGCGCAGCATCGCTATGACAATTGTCACGCTTCTCGCTGTCGTCGGATCCTCAATAGCCGACGCCGAGCCGCCGCAACCCGACCCGAATTCCCGCGCACAGCCAGGTTCGGCGACCCCTAGCTTGACATCCCAAGGCCCGACGCCGTTCGTGTCGCCGATGACCTCGGGTCATCCCGGTTTGGCTCTGATCTCCGGCGACAAAGATGCGGATGCACGGCCAAGTGGCGCCAGCATTGGAAGCGTCGATTATGCAATTGACGCTGCCATGGACGTGTTTCCCGCCCGGCCGACGGAACCTGGCGGTTCCTCGGAGGCCGTTGCAGAATACTTCTTCCTCAATTGACGTCCTGCGGCGAAGTTGCTCGCCTATGACGCGTGCTTGCCCACAAGCGGAATGCCGGTCGCCTGGTGGGTGGCGATGGTGATCGCGCGCAGGTCCTCCGGCTCCAAGTTCATCAGGTTGGTCTTGCCGGTGCACCGCGCCATCATCGACGCCTCGCCGGCATGGGCCTGCATCAGGTTCGCCACCGCCGAGGCGCGGTCCTCGTCGCTGCGGTCGGCGGTGAACGCCATGTGGTGGTCGGGCGTGATGGTGCCGCCGATCGCCATCGCCACCGGCACGCCGTAGACGACGGCCTTGGCGCCCATGCCGATCAGCTTGGCGGCATCGGTGCCGGAGCGCGCGCCGCCATACCAGACCAGATCGATATGCTCCTCGCGCTTCATGTCGCGCAGCACATGGATGGTCTCGCGCAGGATCGAGTGGTCGGGCGCGCCCTTCAACTCGGACCAGCCGGCGTTCATGGAGCCGGTGCCGTCCAGGAGCAACAGGTCGCACCCGGCTTCGAACGCCGCCGGCACCGCGTCGGCCACCGCCGCCGGGTCGTCGATGACAAGCCCCAAAAGCTGCCCGTCACGGCCGCGCACGGGCTTGGCGCCGGGCTGGAACAGCACGGCCGCGGCGTCCGCCGATGCGGTATCGCGCGGCGAGACGACCTGGAACCAGTCGACGCCAACACCCGGGTTGCGGGCGCCGACATAGGGCGTGCCCGCCTTTTGCAAGCCCTGCGCAAGACCCGTCCAGACCTGCTCCGGCAGGTCGTCCATGCCGCCGACCATGAACGGGCGAGCCAACTCGTAGCGGCCGCCGAGGTCGGTGTCGACGCGGCAGGCCTCGCGATAGGGGTCGATCACCAGCCGCGACAGGTTCGCCGGCAGGAAAACCAGGTCGTCCATGCTGGCCGGCCGCGCCTCCGGGAAAGGATTGGCGCGCGGCGCCAGGCGCTTGGCCAGCATCGCCTTGTTCTTGCGCACGTCGATGGGGTTGGTGCGCGCCATCGAGAAGATGTCCTCGCGATGGGCGACCGCATAGTCGCTGGAGCCGGTCTCGGCGTCGCAGCGATAGCAGCGCGCCGCCTCGGCCCGCGCGGTCGCGACGTCGTAGCCGCTCTCGATCTCCGGGAACGCGGCCGGGTTCTCGCCGACGCCATGGAACTCCTGCTCCTGGCGCGGGAAACGCTCCCACATGATGTCCTCGGCCATCCGCACGCGGCGGGTGCGCCACGGCGTGCGGTAGGGCAGCGGGGCGTCGACGCCATTCAGGAACTGGCGCACATAGTACGCCGCGCGCTGGCCGTGCTGCATCGCCATCACGATGGTCGACCCGCCGAAGGCGCCGTCGCCGGCGGCGAAGACCTTGGGGTCGCCGGTGCGCATGCCGTCCCATTCGGTCGCAACCCGGTCGCTCGCCATCAGGCCATGGCCGGCAAGCTCGTCGGAGGCGGCGGTCTGGCCGACGGCGGCGATCACCATGCCGCAGGCGATGTCGTGCTCCGACCCCTCGACGACCACCGGGCGGCGGCGGCCGTCCTCGGGATCGGGCGCGCCCATCTCGGTGCGCACGCACGTCAGCGCCAGGCCGTTGCCGTCGGGCGCGACCGCCATCTGCTGGGTGTTGTAGACGAACTCGATGCCTTCCTTCAGCGCGCCCTCAAGCTCGTCCTTGCGCGCCGGAATCTCGTCGGGCCCGCGCCGATAGACGACCTTCACCTTCTCGCAGCCGGGCATGCGGAGTGCCGCGCGGCAGGCGTCCATCGCCACGTCGCCGCCGCCGACCACCACCACAGTCTCCGGCAGTTCCGGCCGCTCGCCGGCATTGATGCGGCGCAGGAACGAAACGCCGTCGACCACGCGCTCGTCGTCCTCGCCGGGGATGCCCATCGGCTTGCCCCACCACGAGCCGATGGTCAGCAGCACGGCGTCATGGCGCTGCTTCAGCTCATCGAGCGTGACGTCGCTGCCCAGCGACGTGTTCAGGTGGAGCGTGATGCCGGGACACTTGTGGAACAGGCGGTCCATGTCCTCCTGGATCACATCCGCCGGGCAGCGGAAGCCGGGAATGCCCCAGATCATCATGCCGCCGGGGCGGTCCGACATCTCGTAGACGTCGACCTTGTAGCCGGCGACGGCGAGGTCGTGGGCGGCGGTCAGGCCGGCCGGCCCGGCGCCGACGATGCCGATGGTCTGGCTCTGGGTGACCGGGTGCTGCGGCGGGCGCCATTCCTTGCCCAGCTTGTCCATCACCACCCGCTTCAGGTTGCGGATGGCGACCGGCCCATCGGACTGGGCGCGGCGGCAAGCCGGCTCGCACGGCGCGTCGCACACCCGCCCGCAGATCGAGGAGAACGGGTTGGTGGCGGTGATCGCCTCGAACGCCTTCTCCCACTCCTCCTCCCAGATATAGGCGAGGTAGGACGGCGCGTCGGTGCCGACCGGGCACGCCACCTGACAGGGTGCGGGCACGTAATGCGCCTCGCGCACGTGGTCCTCGTAGTCCGGCGGCACGTCGGGCGTGTCGATGCGGTTCACGTTGTAGACGTTACTCATGACTTGGGGCTCATGACACTTGCCCGGCCTGGATGGCGATGTCGCCGGTCAGGTCGCGGTGCTCCGGCTCGTAGGGCAGGCCGGTGATGGCCGCCGCCTCCGGCGTCAGCGCGACCAGGTCGTCGCGGCCCAGCTTGGTGACGCTGTCATGGCCCAGCGCATCGGTGATGGCGGCGATCTGCCAGCGCACGCTCTCGAAGAAGCGATGGATGTTCTGCGCCTCCACGTCCGGCTTGTAGCGGCTCTCGTGCGCCGGGTCCTGGGTGGCGATGCCGGTGACGCACTGGCCGATATGGCACTGCATGCAGGCGATGCAGCCGCCGGCGATGATAGTGGCGGTGCCGAACGCCACCGCGTCGGCGCCCAGGCACAGCGACTTCACGGCGTCGATGCCGTCGCGCAAGCCCCCCATCAGCACGAGCTGGATCTTGTCGCGCGCATGGATTTCCTCCAGCGCCTCGATCGCCTCGATGATCGCGGCCAGCGTCGGGATACCGACATATTCCAGCACCTCCGCCGAGCCGGCGCCGGTCGACCCCTGCATACCGTCCAGCTCGACGAAATCGAACTCGTCCTTGGTCGCGATCTTGATGTCGTCGCGCACCCGGCCCGCGCCCAGCTTGACCGAGACCGGCAGCTTGTATCCCGTCGCCTCGCGGAACTCCTGCACCTTGATCACCAGGTCGTCGGCGCCCAGGATGTCCGGGTGGCGAGACGGCGAGCGCAGGTCGATGCCCGGCGGGATGCCGCGAATGCGCGCCAGCTCCGGCGTCACCTTCTTGGCCATCAACTGGCCGCCCAGGCCTGGCTTGGCGCCCTGGCTGATGTATATTTCCAGGCCGTCGGCCCGCTTCATGTCGTGGATGTTCCAGCCCAGGCGCCCGCCCAGGCACTGGAAGATAAGCTGCTCGGCGGCGCCGCGCTGGGCGTCGGACATGCCGCCCTCGCCGGTGTTCTCTGCGATCTTCGACAGGGTGGACGCCATGCCGATGGCGCGCTTGGTCGATGCCGACAGCGCGCCATAGCTCATCGGCGCCACCATCACCGGCATCGACAGCTTCAGCGGATCGGCGCCGTTGATGCCGCCGATCTCGGTGTACATGCCGACCTTCTCGATCACGTTAGACGGGATCGTCTCTGCGACCACGGGCTTCCTGAACGCCAGGTCGGACATATGCGGCAGGGCGCGCGCGCCGCCATAGCCGCGGATGCGGTACCGGCCGATCTGCGACTTGATATAGACGTCCTCCTGGACCTTGGTATTCCAGTAGTCGGTCTTGCCGGAGAACGAAAAGAACGGGATCGAGCGCACCTGCGGCTCGGCGGTGCCGTAGCGTAGCTTGGTGCCGGCGTTCTGCACCTTCTGGAAGGTGCCGCTGAACGGGATCTTGTAGCGATCCAGGAACGCGCGAATATCGTCCAGCTCGGCGGCCGGCAGGTCGGTCAGCTCGGCGTCGGAGCCAAGCGACTGCACCTCTCCCGCGACATAGATGTCGCCCGCCGACATATCTTCGCCGACCTGCTCGCCGGAGTTGCCCAGGATGATGATGCGCCCGCCATACATCATGTAGCCGGCCATGAAATTGGCGTTGCCGCAGCACAGCAGGGTCCCGGCCTTCATCACCTGGCCGGCGCGGCTGCCGATGTTGCCCTTCACCACTACCTCGGCGCCGCGAATGGCGACACCGGCGATGGCGCCGGCATTGCCGCCGACGACGACGCTGCCGTTATAGATGTTGTCGGCCAGGCCCCAGCCGACATTGTGGTCGACCTCGAAGCGCACGCCGTCGCTGAGCCCGGCGCAGAAGTAGCCGGCGGACCCGCGCACCTTCACCGTATTCGGCGCGTCATGGGGCACGGTGAGCCCGACGCCGATGTGGTGGCGCGCGTCGGGATTGACGATCTCGATGTCGTCGCCAGCGGCCGCGATCTCGCGCATCAGCACGTTCGCCTCGCGCACGGGGACTTTGGCCAGGTCGATTGTCTTGGTGGTCATGAGTTGTCGTGACTGAATTTGACAGAACCGTCATGCCCGCACTTGTTGCGGGCATCCACGTCTTTGATCAGGTGTTGCCAAGACGTGGATGCTCGGGACAAGCCCGAGCATGACGAAACAGAATAACGTGACCGGTCACGCGCACAGCCGAGCCACTGGGAGTCCCGCACTTTCACTTGAGCCCTACCGGTGCCAGGTACGGTAGGTGCCGGGGGCCGGCTCGGTGGTGTCCAGCGCCATGCCGGGGAAGAGCTTGTTCAGCGACACCTCCTCCGACGCGATCGCGATCATGTCGTCGGTCTCGTACATGACCATCGGCTTCACCGCGAGGCGGTCCTTGGCATAGCCGATCTCGTCCTTGGTCGAGACCAGGAACGAGAACGTACCGTCCAGATCGTCGATGGAGGTCTTCAGCGCCTCTTCCAGCGCGATGCCCTGTTGCAGCTTGTCGGCGAGATAGACCGCGATCAGTTCTGAGTCATTGTCGGTGTGGAATTCGAAGCCGCGCTGCTCCAGCCGGCGGCGCATCTTCCAGTAGTTGGTGATCTGGCCGTTGTGGACGATGGCGATGTCGGCGAAGCCGGTGGCCCAGAACGGATGCGCCGCTTCCGGCTTCACGTCGCTCTCGGTCGCCAGCCGCACATGGCCCAGCCCGTGCGTGCCTGAAAACGATTGCACGTGATAGACATCGTCAACGTCGTGCGCGCCGCCGATATCCTTGATGATTTCCAGCGAAGTGCCGATGGAGATCACCTTGGCGGCGTGCTCCACGTCATAGGCCAGCTTCTGCAGATCGCCGTCGAACGCCATCAGCACGCGGTAGTTGTTGCCGATGACCTCGTCCTCGACGATCTCGGCGCCGCGCTCGGCCAACAGGTCCTTGATGCGCTGGATGGCGCTCGCGGCCTCGTCGCCGCTGCCGACGAAGAAGCGCATGCGCAACTGGCCCGGTGCTGCGTCGCCGTAAAGCGCGAAACCGGTGGAGTCGGGACCGCGATGCTGGCACCCGTCCAGCATGTCGATCAGCGCACGCCCGGTAGACGTATTGCGCTTGGCTCCGATGTCCTTGTAGAGAATGCCGGCGATGCCGCACATGGTGACGCCCCTACCCTGATCTGATCGTTCTCACCGGCGTGACAACCGGCAATTCGACACTTAGCCCCGGGCCAAGGGGTCGTCAAGTGGGACGAAAACTATTTTCTTGTCGGGAAACAAATCCGCACGTTTGTGCGAAAAGCGCTCATTTTGAGGCGCCGGTGCACCCGGCGCGGGTCCGCTACGAACCGCCTGCCGTCGCCGCACGATAACTGACCATGCGACCCCGGTCTTCGTCCCAAAGCATATAGCGCCATTGTCGCAGCGCCGTCATCAGCGTGAATCGCGGCGCCCGGCTCAGAGTTGGATGGGAGTTGTGGCATGCCCGCAACCGGTAGTTGGGCACCCGGGGGTTCAGATGGTGGATATGGTGGAAGCCGATATTGCCGGTAAACCAGCGCAGCACTGGCGGCAGGTCCAGGAACGACGATCCGAGCATGGACGCGTCGGCATAGTCCCAATCGGCCTGTCGGCGCCAATGGGTGCGCTCAAAGCAGTGCTGTACGCTGAACAGCCACACGCCGATGATCGACGACAAGATCATCACCGGCAGATGGACCAGCGCCAGCCGGTCGAACCCGAACGCGAACCCCAAGCCCACCGCCATGGCGGCGATGATCAGGGTGGTGGCGTGGACCGAGCGATGCTCGCGAACGCGGGCTTTAGGCGTGTCGAACGGGACGCGATACAGAACCACGAACACCAGCGGCGGCGCCAGGATGTTGATCACCAGAGGGTGCCGGGTCAAACGGTAGAGACGGCGGCGCCAACGGCCCATGGCGCGGTATTCCGAAACGGTGATGCACGACGAATAGATGTCCGCGCCCGACTGTCGTCGGTCCAGGTTGTTCCAAACACCGTGGTGGCCGGCGTGTTGGCGCTTCCAAAACTGGTAGGGGGTGAAGGTCAGCAGGCCACAGACGAAACCGACAAGATCGTTCGCCCGGCGGGACTGGAAAAATGAGCCGTGCCCACAATCGTGCTGAATGACAAAAATGCGGACGAGCAATCCGGAGGCGAGGACCGATAGTGCCAATGTCAGCACGACAGAGAACTCCGCCGCCAGATACATCGTCGCCATAATCGCCAGATAACCCACAACGGTGGTGGCGAATTGCCAGACACTGGCCGAGATGGATGGAATTTGAAATGCGGCGGTCCGCGCACGCAGGCCGCGTGGAGTCTGCTCCGTGCAGAGCTTTGCGACGGCTGTCACGCCGTCGGTTTCGCAGGCTTGCGTTTCGTGGCCTTCGGTCCCTTGGCGGCCGCCAGTTCCTCGTTGGCCGCCTCCTTTTCCGCGGCCTCTTTGTCGGCGGCTTCCTTGGCCAATCTCAGCGCACGAAGGCGAGCCGTTTTTTCCTGCCCGGCGTTGTAGGCGCGTTCGCGCTCTTTGCGCGCCTCAGTGTCCTTTCGGGTCAGGTTGGCGAATTTCTGCTCCGCTTTGCTGCGGGCCGATGCCGACATGGAATGCCCTTCCGTGGCTTGGCCACCTGCGAGTTCAGCAATGCTACATAGGACCGCCTTGTCGCATGGCCCATACAATTCGGGCGGCGACCGAGGTCGCCGCCCGTCTGGGATCAGTCCTGAGCGACCAGGTTGGTCGCAGCCATCTTCCCATTGCGCTGAGCTTCCAGCTCGTACGAGACCTTCTGGCCTTCGTTCAGGCTGCTCATCCCTGCGCGCTCCACTGCGGAGATATGGACGAAAGCGTCATTGCCGCCATCGTCCGGCTGGATGAAGCCATAGCCTTTGGTCGCGTTGAAAAACTTTACGGTTCCGTGAGTCACGGTCATTCCTTTCACACAAGATACAACGGGCCGCCGCACGAAGTGCACGGCCGCCCCCGAAACGTTCACAATGTTCAGGATGATCGAGCGATCCCCAGCGGGATCAACGGACACGCAAAAACGACTGTAAAACGCCAAAACACAATTGGGCATCGCGCAGGAAAAATCAAGTGGTGAGTGTGACTAACGTTGATTTTCTTGTTCCGGCCGACTGTGAAACTTTCAGAAATATTAACACGCCCTCGTCGACAGAAACCGGCCATTTTGCCCGCTGCCAGGGCAATGTTATTGCCAGGCAGCCAGGCGAGGCGGCGTATGCGGGCAAAGCCCCGATCCTTGCGCTACCTGCGCCGCCAGGATCAGACGCCGCCGGATTCAACCTCCGCTGGGATCAGCCGCCATATGATCCGTCCGGGTTCGCGGGTAGAGGTGTCGGCGTGGGTGTCACGATTTCGAACGTGGGTATCCGCGTGTCCGGCAGCTCGAACTGGCGGAACGGCGCCAGCGGTATCGCGGTCTCGACCACGCCGTCGCGCGGCAGGCCGAGGCAGGCCGGGATGAAATCGGCAACAAAGCCGATGCTGTCTTCGGCGCACTCCACACCGTCTTTGGTATCCCAGCAGATCGTGCACTGGCCGTCGGCGTCGCACGAAACATCGTGGCCGCAAGACTCGGCAAGCGCCGGGCTGGCCGCGGCGGTCAGCAGGGCGGCCCCCACCGCGATGGATTTCATCGACATCGGATCGTCCTCCTTCACGTTGATGTCCCTCGCGAAGGTGGTCGAAATCTGCCATGGAAATGTTCTGGGCAATTCCGGGGCAACGGCGCGGCGTTGAAGATGCCCCGGGGTTCGTCGATACTCTGGTCCAAACAACGCCATGCCGGACCCGACGATGCAGCCCGAACGCGACCTCAGCTTCCAGCCGATCTCAAACCCGACCCCGCGCCACCTGACCCAGGCGCAGATCGACCACTACAACGAACGTGGTTTCATCTCGCCGATCCCGGTGTTCGATGCCGCCGAGATCGCCCGCATCCGGGCCGAGACCGACGCCCTGTTCGACACGCTCGCCTCCTATGGCGACGGGCGCGACAGCTACGCCATCAACTGCTACCAGCACCGGGCGCGCACGATTTGGAACCTGGTCCGCGACCCGCGCATCACCGACATCGTCGCCGACATCGCCGGCCCGAACCTGATCGCCTGGGCGTCGCACTATTTCTGCAAGATGCCGCACGACAACCGGCCGGTACCGTTCCACCAGGATGCGTCCTACTGGTTCATGTCGCCGGCGCGCACGGTGACGGTGTGGCTCGCCATCGACGATACCGACGACGAGAACGCGCCGATGCTGTTCCTGCCCGGCAGCCACCGGCAGGGGCCGCTGCCGTGGCGGCAGAGCGACGATCCGAATGTTGTGCTGGGCCAGGAACTGGCCGACACCGAGTCATTCGGCACGCCGGTCGCCAACGTGCTGCCGGCGGGCTCCATGTCGCTGCATGCCGACATGCTGGCCCATGGCTCGGTGGGCAATCTGTCGGACCGCCGGCGTTGCGGGCTTACCATCCGCTATTGCGCGCCGGGGGCCTCAAAGCCGCTCGACCCGCACTATGCCGGCCGCGCAGTGCTGGCGCGCGGCGAGGACACCACCGGCTGGTGGACCCACAACCCGGAGCCGGCCGACGACGACCTGGCACCGCAGGACGACAACCCGATCTACGACGTGGCCACCGCGGCGGAGTAGCTCTGACCAGGGTCGGTTTGAAACTATCCAATATCGTCATGGTCGGGCTTGTCCCGACCATCCACGTCTTATCTGCGGCGGTCGATGAAAGACGTGGATGCCCGCAACAAGTGCGGGCATGACGGTCATGGTTTGGGCTCAACCAATGGTGATGATACCGCCGAGGTGTTAGAAACCGCCGCTACACCATATCCAGGCCGTAGGCGCGGATCGCGTTGTCGCGGAACACCTTGCGCTGCTCCTCCTCGGTCGAACCGGCGAGCAGCTCGTCGATGATCGCGACCCACTGCGGATAGGGGTGGGTAATGGTGGAGACCGACCAGTCCGACCCGTACATCACCCGGTCGAGGCCGAAGCTCTCGATGACGTGGGCGACATAGGGCTTCACGTCGTCGGGCTGCCAGCTGTCCCACTTCGCCTCGGTGATGACGCCTGACAACTTCACCGTCACGTTCGGCCGCTTGGCGAGCTGCTGGATCTGGCCCCACCATGGCTCCTTCAGCCCATTGCGGATGTCGGGCTTGCCGATGTGGTCGAGCACGAACCTGACCTCGGGGCAGCGGTCGACCAGCTCGATGGCATAGGCCATCTGCCAGCTCTTCACGCAGATGTCGAACACCAGCCCGTGCTTCGGCAGCAGCTTGACGCCGTCCAGGAAGTCCGGCGCCAACACGAAGGTGGGATCGGCCTCGATCTCGATCAGCCGGCGGATGCCGACCATGGCGGCGTTCTGCTTCAGCTTGACCAGGTCTTCCTCGACCGCCGCTCCCTTCTCCAGCGGTGCGTGGGCGACGATGCCCTTCAGCCGCGAATCCTCGTCAGCAATCGCCTGCACCCATGCCGCCTCGTCCACGTGCTGGCCGGGCGCCACCGCCACCTCGGCGAACACGATCCCTTCGACCTCCACCGGGCCGCGGTGCTCATCGAAATCGCTCATCAGGAAAGAGCGGTCGAGCCCCGGCATGGTTCGGATCAGCGGGTAGTCGAGGTGGTGGATGTCGTAGAGGTGGACGTGGGTGTCGACGATCGGGAAGTTGGGCATGAACGCTACTCCGCGCTGGTGCGCGCGACCCGCCCTTCCAGCGGATAGCGCGGGTCGGTGTACCCGGGGGTGGAGGGGTGGCCGGGCGCGACCAGCCCGTCGACGAAGGTCTCGTCATCGGCGGTGAACGTGTAGTCCAGCGCCTTCACGTAGTCCTCCCACTGTTCCATGGTGCGCGGCCCGGCCAGGACGGAGGTCACCAGCGCGTTGTTGCGCACCCACTGCACCGCGAAATGGCCGGGCGAGACACCGGCCGCCTCGGCCCGCGCCTTCACCTTCTGGGCGATCTCGATGGACTCCGGCCGCCACTCGGTTTCCAGGATGCGCACATCCTTGGCGGCGGCCCGGCTGTCGGCGGGCGGCGCGGCATCGTTGCTGTACTTGCCGGTCAGCACGCCGCGCGCCAGCGGGCTGTAGGGCACGATGCCAAGCCCGTAGTGCTGGGCGACCGGAAGCTGCTCCACCTCCGGCATCCGGTTCATCATGTTGTAGTAGGGCTGGGTCACCACCGGGCGTTCCATCCCGTGGGCGTCGCACAGCCGCACGATCTCCGCGATCCGCCAGGAGCGGAAGTTGGAGACGCCGAAGTGGCGGATCATGCCCTGGGCCAGCAGGTCGGCGACCGCGCTCAGGGTCTCGTCCAGCGGCGTGCTCAGGTCCTCCTTGTGCAGGTAGTAGATGTCGACGAAGTCCATCCCCATCCGGTCGAGCGAGGCTTCGGCCGCCTGCAGGATGTAGCGCTTCGACAGCCCTTCGTCGTTCGGGCCGGTGCCCATCGGATTGGCGACCTTGGTCGCGACGATCCAGTGGTCGCGCTCGTTGGCGATGGCCTTGCCGACCACGCGCTCCGACTCGCCGTCGTTGTACTGGTCGGCGGTGTCGATGAAGTTCACGCCCTGGGCGCGGGCATGGTCGATGATGGCGCGGCTGTCGGCCTCGTTGGTGCGCCCGCCGAACATCATGGTGCCCAGGCACAGCGGTGAGACCCTCATGCCGCAGCGGCCAAGGTTGCGATAGTCGGTGAGATGCGGGTTCGTCACGTAGGGTTTCCTCCTAGTGCCACGGCCGGATTTCGGATCGCGCCCCGGCATCCGCGCAGGACTTTTGCGGACAAGAGGCACCGTCACCGCGTCGTGCGGCGGCCAGGATTTCCGTTTGCCTAAGGTGGCGTGGCGATTTGATTATCGAATTGCGGTGCTATCATAGACCGGATGCGCCGCGCTGGCACTACCCCGCGCCGCGCCGGTTGGACGCGCCTTTTTCTGAACACCCTTGCATGAGATTGCCGCACGACCATGGCTGATGCACCGATCCACGGCGACACCGCCGCACCTGCAAGCGAAACGGCGGCCAGCAAGGTCTTCAGCGACGTCGACTTCGCCGGCCAGGGCAAGCAGGTCACCGTGCTCAGGGTGCCGAATTCCAACGACCTGTCGGGCTGGGGCACCATCAGCGTGCCGATCGTGGTGGTCGCCAACGGCACCGGCCCCACCGTGCTGATGACCGGCGCCATGCACGGCGACGAGTACGAGGGCCAGATCACCCTGATGAAGCTCGCCCGCCGGCTGCAGCCGGAGGACGTGCAGGGCCGCGTCATCATGATCCCGGCGCTGCATTTCCCGGCGGCGATGGCCGGGCGGCGGATGTCGCCGCTGGACGGCCGCGACCTCAACCGCTGTTTCCCGGGTGCTGCCAACGGCACCTTCGCCGACGTGCTGGCGCACTACGTGACCAGCGTCGTGCTGCCCCATGTCGATGTGCTGTTCGACATTCACTCCGGCGGGCGCGGGCTCAACATCGCGCCGTCGACCACCTGCCACCATCACGCCGACCCTGAACGCATGGCGCGGGTGACCGCGCTGGCGAAGGCGGCGGCCGCACCAACCCATATGTTCCTGCGCAGCGTCGACGAGACCCGCACCCTGTCGGCGGTGGCGGCCAAGCGCGGCATCCTGACCATCGCCAGCGAGTTCGGCGGTGCGGGCATCGTGCAGCGCACGGCGTTGGCGGTGGCCGAACGCGCCGCCCACAACATCCTGGTCCATACCGGTGTGCTGCGCGCCGCCCCGCTGCCGGCACCCGGCCCGACCCGGCTGGTCGAGATCCCGACCCTGGATGCGTTCACCTTCGCGCCGTCGCCCGGCGTGTTCGAGCCGGCCGACGCCCTGGGGGCTACGGTCGAAAAAGGCGCCCATGCCGGCGCGGTCCATTTCATCGAGACGCCGGACCGCGCACCGGCGGACGTCGCCTATGGCGCGACGGGCATGCTGTGGTGCACCCGCGGCGCCGGCCGGGTCGAAACAGGCGACCCGGTCGCCATCGTCGCGGTGGACTGGAAGGGTTAGATCGGGCGACCGCCAATTCAGAGGTAATCCCCACGCGGCCCGGCAAGCAGGCCGACGTCGCCTGGCGCCGAAAAGCCAAGACACATCGTCATGGTCGGGCTTGTCCCGACCATCCACGTCTTGTTGGCCGCTAAGGCGCCCATCTCGTGGATGCCCCCTCGGAACAAGTCCGAGGGCAGGCTCCACAAGTGCGGGCATGACGGGATAAGTTGCATGCGCACAACCGTGCAGACGACGAGTCCGCGGTGCGGGATCAGTAAACAAGCGTCGAGGCGAGCTCGCCTCCTAGAGATGCTGCGCCAGCCACGCAATCGTCGTCGGGATCATGTTCTCATCCAGCATCGCCGGGCCGGAGAACGCATCCCAAACGTGATCGGTCTCGAAGATCACCAGGTCCTCGGCGCCCTCGTGGTAGTCGATCAGGATCTGGCTGGTTTCAGGCTGCGGCGCCACCACGGTGTCGTTGCTGCCGGCGATCACCAGCAGCGGGCCGGGATAGTCGGCAATCGCGTCGCCGGGGCTGGTGGTCGCGAACTCCCGGAAGAACGCGGCGCGCAGCTTGGTGTCGACACCCCACGGCAGGGCCGCCGTCATCACCTCGTCCGGTGCCGCGACCAGCGCTGACTCGATGAAATCGTCGCCGAACAGGTCGCCGAAGGTGCGCCGGGGCTCCACCACCGGCGCCCACAGGATGACCGCTTTCACGTCGGGGCGGGCCTGCGCCGCCAGCGCGCCGACAAGGCCGCCCTGGCTCCAGCCGAGAATGGCGATCCGGCTGCCGTCGACTTCTGGGTGCCCGGCGAGGTGGTCGATGGCCATCACCGCGTCCGACACCTGGCCGGAGAACGTGGTGTCCTCCCACATGCCGCCGCTCTCGCCCGAGCCGCGAAAGTCGATGCGGAGGCTGGCGTAGCCGGCCTCGGCCAGCACGCGGGCGGTCCGCGAGAACACGCCCTCGTCGGTGTCCTGGATCGGCAGCTCGTCGCGGGTGCCGGTGAAGCCGTGCAGCAGCAGCACGACCGGCGCCGGACCGCCGCTGTCGGGCGTCTCCAGCGTCGCCATCACGCGCTGGCCCTCGTTCTCCAGGGTGATCACCTGCTCGCCAGCCGCAGCCGGCGCGGCCACCGTGGGCATGGCCAATGCCGCGGTCATGCCCAGCATGGCCGCCCGCAACCCGACACGCGAAAAGTCCATGACACGCCACCCCTCATCCATCAGCCACAACCGAGACAGGACCATAGCACGCCCCACGACCCTCCCCTAGCGCCCGTGCCGCGCAGGCGCCGGGCAGCGCCACTGGGGAATATGTATCAAGGTGTCTCAAACGCGGGGCCTGGGACACGGCGATACAAACCCGATGCAGGCTGACAAACATCTGCGACACGCCAGGCGCCATACTGCCCGCACCCAAGATAGCGCAGGCCCGCCCATGCAAACCTCCACCACGTGGCACGCGATAACGCGCGCGGCCGACCGGGTTTCGCCCTACCTGCTCTGGCTGCTGCTCGCCATTCCCGCGTTTCCGATGATCTACGACGCCGTCGCGTCGGACAATCCGCGGGTGTTCCACATCCTGGTCCATCCGTCCGGCGAAACGTCGGCCAGGCTGCTGATCGTCGCCATGATCGCGACACCGCTGGCACTGCTGCTGCGCGGCTGGCGCGGTCCCCGCTGGCTGGTCCGCAACCGGCGTTATTTCGGCGTCGCCGCGTTCGCGTATGCGGCCCTGCACACGCTGTTCTACCTGATCGACAAGGCCGAGCTCGACCGCATCGTCGGCGAGCTGGAGCGGCTGTACATCTGGACCGGATGGGTCGCGTTTGTAATCTTCCTGCCGCTGGCCGCGACGTCCACCGACTGGGCCGTGCGCAGGCTCGGCCGCTGGTGGAAGCCGGTGCAGCGGCTGACCTACGTCGCCGCCCTGCTGACCCTGGTGCACTGGGCGGCGCTGCACAACTGGGGCAGCCCGACCGCCGCCATCGTCCACTTCGCGCCGCTGGTCGCGCTCAGCGCCTACCGCATTTGGCATCGCTACGGGCGGCCCCGCCGCACGCAACGCCAGCCGGCATCCGTTCGCCCATCCTGACATTGGAGACCCCGAGATGACCTTCGCGCGCCGCACGACGACGCTTGCCGCCGGCACGACGCTGACCCTGGGACTGAGCCTGGTGGCGTTTCACGCCTGCGCCCAACAGGGCGGCTTCGACCCGCAGGGTATGGCCGAGGAGGCGCTGGCCACACCGTTCGTCGGGATCACGACCGATGGCACGCCCGAAGACGGCCTCTACCGGATCGAGAGCACCGGCGTTTCCACCGCGCCAGTTGTCGACGCGGCGAATGCGTTCATCGCGGCGCTCGACGAGGATCAGCGGGCCAGGGTCCAGTTCCAGGTCGATGCCGACGCCTGGCGGAACTGGGCCAACATCCACAGCTTCCCGCGCGAAGGCGTGTCGCTGGCCGCCATGGACGAAGCCCAGCGCGAGGCGGCGTACGGCCTGCTCCGCGCCTCGCTCAGCGCCAAGGGATACGAGACCTCGCGCGACATCATGCGGCTCAACCACCATCTGGCCGAGTTGGTGTCCGATTTCGAGGACTATGGCGAGCACCTGTACTGGCTGGCGATCATGGGCACGCCGTCGGCAACCGAGCCGTGGGGCTGGCAGATCGAGGGCCACCACCTGATCGTCAACTACTTCGTCCTGGGCGACCAGATCGTGATGACGCCCACCTTCATGGGCTCCGAACCGGTGACCGCGACGTCGGGCGACTATGCCGGCGTCGCGATCCTTGAGGCCGAGCAGGCAGCGGCACTCGACCTCATGCAGGCGCTCACGCCGGCACAGCGCGACCAGGCCATACTGGGCGAGAAGGAGGGCCGGTCGGAAAACCAGACCGAGATGTTCAAGGACAACGTCGTCATGCCCTACGCCGGGCTCCCGGCCGCCGACATGGACGACACCCAGAGGACATTGCTGCTGGACCTGATCATGCTCTATGTCGGCAACATGGACGGCGGCCACGCCGCGGTGAAGATGACCGAGGTCTTGGCGCACCTGGATGAAACCTACATCGCCTGGATCGGCGGCACCGATGCGGAGGCGGCGTTCTACTACCGCATCCACAGCCCCGTCATTCTGATCGAGTTCGACCACCAGGGCCCGATCGCGCTGGGCGGGCCGCGCAACGTGCCGACCCGCGATCACATCCACACGGTGGTGCGTACCCCGAACGGCAACGACTACGGCGCCGACCTGCTACAGCAGCACTACGATGCCCATGCCGACGACCCGGACCACGGGCACGGCGGCGAGTAGGCCTGATCGTTTCAGTCGGCACCAGCCCTCACCCCCACCCGGCCACCCAGACAGAATACTTTCGTGGGTGGCCGGGTGGGGGTGAGGGCTGGTGCAGATTCAGCGAAAGCTGATCCCGATCTAGGCATCCGCTGTTTCGGTTGTGGCCGAGGTCGTCCGGCACCCTGCCGGGTACCGGACGGAGTGCCTGGATCAGGCCAGCTTCTCGTTG
The DNA here is from genome assembly GCA_965227515.1 of Alphaproteobacteria bacterium. Taxonomy (GTDB): domain Bacteria; phylum Pseudomonadota; class Alphaproteobacteria; order CALKHQ01; family CALKHQ01; genus CBDDFZ01. Next base: position 594,348 of record CBDDFZ010000002.1, on the reverse strand, counting down.
AAGAAGGCGATCGTGCGCTCCCACGCCAGTTCCGCCGCCGCCGCGTCGTAGCGGGGCGTGGTGTCGTTGTGGAAGCCGTGGTTCACCTCCGGATAGAAGTGCGCGGTGTATTCCTTGCCATGCTCCATCAACGCGGCCTCATAGGCTGGCCAGCCTTCGTTGATGCGGTCGTCGAGCCCGGCGTAGTGCAGCATCAGCGGCGCCTGGATCTTCGGCACGTCCTCGGCCGCCGCCTGGCGGCCATAGAACGGTACCGAGGCCGACAGGCCCGGATACTGCACCGCCAGCGCGTTGCAGATACCGCCGCCATAACAGAAGCCGACGGCGCCGATCTTGTCGGTGGTCGCCTCGTGGGCCAGCAGGCTCTCGAACGCGGCGAAGAAGTCGTTGCGCAGCTTGTCGCCATCCAGCTCGCGCTGCATCTCGCGGCCGGCGTCGTCATTGCCGGGATAACCGCCCAGCGGGGTCAGACCGTCGGGCGCCAGCGCCACGAAACCGGCCACCGCCAGCCGGCGCGCCACATCCTCGATATACGGGTTCAGGCCGCGGTTCTCGTGCACCACCACCACGCCCGGCAACGGACCGGACGCATCGGCCGGCATCGCCAGATAGGCGCGAATCTCGCCGTGGCCGTCGGGCGAGTTGTAGGTGGTGTAGTCGGCGCTGATCGACGGGTCGTCGGGCGCCACCTGCTCAGCCAGCGCATAGCGCGGCATCAGCTGGTCCACCAGCGCCGTCACGGTCAGCCCGCCGACAGCGAACTTGGCGGCCCGGTCCATGAAGTTGCGCCGGTCGATGATGCCGTGCGCGTACTTGTCATAAAGATCGAGCAGTTCCTGGTCGAAGTCGTGGGCGGTCTTGCGTGTCATCGGGGGACCCTCCGTCGGTTCGCGGCTTTTTCAGTATCGTCCTCTGCCTTCAGCGGAAAATGTTAACGCTTACAGGGGGGATGCGCGACCGGGGACGGGCCCCGGCGACGACACGGATGCGTGAGGGTTTCGTGTAAAGACGTTACGGCAGGTGATCCAACAGGCCGTCCGGGAACAGCGGCTCCGACGGCCCCAGGCGCGCACGCGGCACCCAATCCAGCGCGGCAACGACCTGACCGTCTTCGATGTGGCTGAACGCGCGGCCGTTGGCGTTGGCGTCGGCGAACGTGCAGCGAAACACGAAGACGATCTCGTGCCCCGGCGCGCCGTTGAACTCGTACAGGTTTTCCATTACCGCGATACGGGTCAGGTCCGACAGGTCCTGGCCGATTTCCTCCTGGAACTCACGCCTGACCGCCTGTTCCGCGGTCTCGCCGAACTCGATGCCGCCGCCGAGCGGGCGCCAGCCCTTCAACTGGCCGGCACTGTCGTCGACACGCATCAGCAGCATCGTGTCGTTGTGCTCGACCAGGCCGATCGCAAGCGGCCGCACGATGGGCGGCGGACGCCATCCTTGAGGTTCGTCGGTCATGGTCAGCCACTCTTTGTTGGGCGCCGGGACATGCTCGCAACCAGGGGTCCATCAGGCCATGGCCCACCCTGCGTGACAAGGCCCGGCACGCGGGCTTGACGCGCCGATGCAACGATGTGCCTAGTTGGCGACTTCGCATAGCACGATGAAAGGAAACGGTTCATGGCCCTGAAACATCTCAACAAGTTGGCTCTGGCCGTTTCTCTGACCCTGACAACGACCGCTTGCGTTTCTTCGCTCGGCGGGCAGCAAGGGCCGACGGCGGCGGAGCGGCTGGACCAGGTGCTGGGGCAAAGCGAGCGCACCATCATCGACCGTTGGGGCCGACCCGACGAGGTCTACGACTATGCCGACGGTGCCAAGGACCTGACCTGGGAATACAGCTACTGGAACGAGGCCTGGCAGGAGCAGTGGTACTGCGCCATCACGCTCGAGGTCGATCCGTTCGGCGACATCGTCGATTGGGCGTACGAGTACGACTACGACGCCGCCAACCCCTGCCACGACATTATGGACGGTTACACCTGAGCCAAACCGGGGCATGCCAATAATCGCGTAAACTCAAAGGGTTGGCGGGTTTTGGCGGCCCGAACGTCTCACTCTTCATCAACCAAGAGGAGTGAGCACCATGTCGACTGTCACAATCCACGGTTTCGCGCCGTCCACCTACACCCGCACCGCCCGCATGGCGGCGATCGAGAAGGGTGTCGATCACGAACTGCGGCCACTGGCCTATGGCACGCCGGACCACTTCGCGCTGCATCCGTTCGGCAAGATGCCGGTAATGACCCATGGCGAGACCACGGTCTATGAGACGCTGGCCATCGTCGACTACCTGGACAAAGCGTTTGGCGGGCCGGCGCTCATGCCGGCCGACGGCGCCGCACGCGCGGCCGCATTGACCGATGCCTCGGTCGCGGTCGACTATGCCTACCGCCCCGTGGTGCACACCAAGGGCGAAGGCGACACCCCCGACCCCGACAACATGGCCGGGGCGGCCAAGGTGTTCGACTGGCTGGAGGCACGCTTGAACGGGCACGACTGGCTCGGCGGCGCCAACGTCGGCCTGGGCGACCTGATGTTCGCGCCGATGCTGGACTATCACATCGCGCAGTGCGGCGACGGCCATGTGGTCGACGCCCGCCCGCGCCTGCGGGCCTGGTTCGCGCGCAGCCAGGCAAGGCCAAGCTTCGCCCAGACCGCGGCGGGCTGAGCCATGGCGACCGCAACCCTCACCGAGAGGCTGCAATCCGGCGACCGGGCGGCGTTCGACGCCGCCGTCGCCACCGCGATGCCGAAGCTGAAGGGCTTCCTGTGGCGCATGATCGGCCACCCGGAGGACTGCGAGGACCTGGCCCAGGCGGCACTCGCCAAGGCGTGGAGCGGCATCGCCGGCTTCGACGGCCGGTCCGCGTTCTCCACCTGGCTGATCGCGATTGCCGGACGTACCGCCATCGACCATCTGCGCGCGCAGAAACGCTGGCGGCGCGAAAGCCAGATCGCCTACGCCAACCTCTGCGCCACCAGCGAGGAATGGCAGGGCGAGGTGATCGCCAGCATGATGGAGCCGGAGTTCGTGTTCGATGCCAAGGAGCACGTCGCCTACTGCTTCGTGTGCATCGGCCGCTCGCTGCCGCCGGACGAGCAGGCCACCCTGGTGCTGCGCGACGTGATGGACTTCTCCAACCGCGAGGCGGCGGACGTGCTCGGCATCTCGGAGTCGGTGCTGCGCCATCGGCTGGCCGCCGCACGGACGAGCATGGAAGGGCGCTACGAGGGGCTGTGCGCGCTGGTCAACAAGAACGGTATGTGCCGGCAGTGCAGCGGCCTCGGCCAGGCCGCCGACGCGGTCGGCGCCGCCAAGACGCCGCTGCCCGACGTCGACACGCTGGCGAAACGGATGCAGGCGGTGCGTGGCGTCGACCCCGCGAAGCGGCGGGCGCGGCCATTGCACGACGTGTTCTTCCGCCGCTGCAAGCAGGTGGAGGCCGCCGGCATGGGCAGCACCGTGCCGGAGGACTGCGAGGGCGGCTAGGCGCAGACAGGCCCACATCAGTCGAGGCCCTTGACATGAAACCGCATGGTATCATATAAACGCGATACCGTTTGGTTTCATGTTAGGGAGATCGCCGTGACCATGCAGGCGAACAGCGACATCCAGGATGCGTTCCGTGCGCTGGCCGACCCCACCCGCCGCGCGATCCTGATGCAGCTCGCCGATGGCGAGATGACCATCGGCGCCATTGCCGAGCGCTTCCCGATGACCCGGGCGGCGATCAAGAAGCACCTGACGGTCCTGGAGGAAGGCGCGCTGATCAGCGTGCGCACCGCCGGGCGCGAGCGGCTCAACCGGCTGGAGCCGGACGGTCTGCGCCAGGCCGCCGACTGGCTCGCCTACTTCGACCGGTTCTGGGATCGGCGCCTCGCCGACCTGGGCCGCGCCATCGCCGAAGACCGGAAATGACCGACACCGCAAACCCACTGGAGACAACCGTTATGTCCGCCATCGCAGCCAACCGTGTGCCCCAGCAAACCGACGACCCCGACAACGTGGTTCTGACCAAGACCGCCGTCTTCCCCGCGCCGCGCGAGGTGGTGTGGGCGTATCTCACCCAGGCCGACAAGCTGGCGCGCTGGTTCCACCGCGCCGATGCCGACCTCGCGCAGGGCCGCGACTACGCCCTGCTCGCCACCGGCAACGACGGCAAGGCCGAGCCGCTGTGCTGGGGCAACGTCATCGAGGCGGACCCGCCGCGCCGCCTGGTCACCACCTTCACCGTAAAGCCGCTGGCCGGCCGGATGACCACTGTGACCTACCAACTCGACGAGGTTGCAGGCGGCACCCGCCTGACGCTGACCCACGAGGGCCTGCCGTCCGGCGAGGCATTCGGCCTGTTGAGCGCGCTGGACGCCGGTTGGGACGGCCACATCGCCGACCTGCGCACGGCGGTTGCTGAATAAGGAGATCATCCACGCTTGCCACGGGGCTGCCGAAAACACCAAGGTGGTGGCCCCTGGCATCCGACCGACGACAACCGAACCGTGCAGCCCGAAAGCAACGATCCAGAGCCCCAGCCACGTATTGATGGGCCGCCGACCGTCCTGGCCCTGCGCGATGCATGGAAGGGCTTTGGCGGCCGCCCGGCGATTGCGGGCATCGACCTCGATCTACATGCCGGCGAGGCGGTTGCTCTGATCGGCGACAACGGCGCCGGCAAGACGACCCTGATCAAGCTGTTATCAGGCGCCCTGGAGCCGGACGCGGGAGAAATTCTGGTCGACGGTGCGCCGGCACATTTCGCCCGGCCGCGTGACGCCATGGCCGCCGGCATTGCGACCGCGTATCAGGATCTGGCGCTGTGCGGCAATCTGGACGCCACCGCCAACCTGTTCCTGGGCGACGAGCCGCGGCGTGCCGTGCTGGGTCCGTTGCTCAGCATCGTCGATCACCGGGCCATGCGGCGCGAGGCGACGCGCATCTTTCGCGATTTCGGCATCGACGTGCCGGTCCGGGGAACCCGGGTGCGCAACCTCTCCGGCGGTCAGCGCCAGGCGATTGCCGTCGCGCGCGCCCTGCGGGCCGATGCGCGGGTGCTGCTGCTGGACGAGCCCACCGCGTCTCTGGGCGTCGCCCAAACCGAGACCGTGTTGCGGCTGGCCCGGCATTTCTGCGACCGCGGCGGCGCGGTGCTGTTCGTCAGCCACGATGTCGAGGAGGTGCTGCAACTCGCCGACCGGATCGTGCTGCTGCGCAATGGCCGGGTGGCGGCCGAATGGAATCCGCGGGACGTCGACCGGGACGTGCTCGCCGACGCCATCGGCGTCCATGAGGAGATCGCTGTCGGCCCGCGCTGAACCTTGCTGCGCCTGCGCGCCCGTCTGCCTCCCCTGTGCGCGCCATCACACCACCTGCAAACCTTCGTCATCTTTGCCCACCACCTGCGCTTCTGCCGGATTGCGATATCACGCGGCCGGCCCCCAGCCATACACGGACACAGGAGCCGCAGATGCCGAAACTCCTCACCCTCGCCGCCGTGGTTGCCTTCGCCTCGATCCCGCTGCTGCCGGCCCAGGCCGCGCCGCAACAGGGGGCGGACCCGCTCGAAATTTGCATGCTCGACGGCGAGATCATTCCGCAGCCGCCCGGCAGCGCGATCCAGGCCTGTTGCACCGAGGACGGCTGCGTCATCTGCGCCGCGGACTGGTCGGACTGCACCTTCGATCCGGCCAACAACGTGCGTCCCGGCGGTGCGGGCCGGCCCGTGTTCGATGGTGCGGACACCATGGCGCCGCCGCCCCGTCAGTCCAACCCGAACCCGATACTGCTGGAACTGCAGGTCGTTCAGTAGCCGACGGCCGCCTCTCGCCGCTGACGGCTTCTCTTCCGCCGCCCGCACGGCAATGGACAAGACCGTGCGGGCGGGCGCAGGATACGGCCAAAATCGGGAGGGAACCGCATGCCGTTCGTGAACATCCGCATCCTCAAGGGGCACCCGCAATCTCGCAAGGACGAGATGGCCCGGCGCGTTACCGCCGCCATCGCAGAGGTCGCCGACCTGCCGGACGAGGCGGTGTGGGTGGTGTTCGAGGACGTCGAGGCCGAGGACTGGTATGTGGGCGCGACACCGGTCTCGGTCCTGGGCAAGCCGAAGCGGGCGGCGGAGTAGACCGCCATCAGGCGGCCCCACCCCGCTGCCGCTCCGCCGGTCAGGCCGCCTGTTCCGTTGTCGGGTCGATCATCTTGCGCACCAGGGTGACCTTCGACGCCGGGAAGCCGCTGATCTCGGCGTGCTTGGCGATGATGTCCTCGCCGCTGGCCAGATAGACGCAGAACGTCTTGTCGCCGGCCACGAAGCTCTCGACCCACTGGATATCCGGCCCAAGCTGCGAGAGCGCCTGGTTGGACTTCGCCGCCGCGCCGGCCAGTTGCGCGCGCTCCAGAGATCCGACCGCGGGAATTTCGCGTTCGATGATGTAGCGATTCAGTGCCATGTCTGCCTCCTGGTTGTCGCGCGGCGGGTCGTGTGGAGTCGTTGCACGCCGCGGTCCTACAGGCTCGCGCAACCGCCGTTCGGACCTCCAGTCCGGCATCTGTACCGGGGCGATACAGTTTCTGTACTAGGCCGATGCGCCGGCGGTTCCTATCCTCGTGACCGTTACGTGTTGCAGCGATGGGGGGAAGCATGTCGAACGCCGGCTACAAGCAGTTCTGTCCGGTCGCCATGGCGGCGGAAATCCTGTGCTCGAGATGGACCATGGTGCTGATGCGCGAGCTGATCGCCGGGTCGACCCGGTTCAACGACCTGCGCCGTGGTGTGCCGAAGATGTCGCCGAGCCTGCTGTCGCAACGGCTGAAGGAGCTGGAAGTCTCCGGCATCGTGGCGCGACGGGCCCTGCCGGCGGAGCGTGGCGCCTACGAGTACGTGCTGACGGACGCCGGCCGCGACCTGCGCCCGGTGGTGGAGGCGATGGGATTCTGGGGGCAGAAATGGGTGGAGTCCCAGGCGTCGCTGAAGAACCTGGATCCGTCGCTGTTGATGTGGGACATGCGCCGCAATCTGGACCCGACACCACTGCCCGACCAGCGGGTGGTGATACAATTTCTGTACCCGGAGCTTTCGACACCGAAGCGCCATTGGTGGCTGGTCGTGGAGCCACAGGGCGAGGTCGACCTGTGCGGTGTCGATCCCGGCTTCGACGTCGACCTTTATGTGTCGACCGACCTGCGCACGATGACCGCGATCTGGATGGGGTTGACTACGGTGCGCGAGGCGCGGGACCGGCTTGAGCTGACCGGCAACCGGCAGGTGGCGGACAACATGCAGACGTGGCTGGGGCTCAGCCCCTTCGCGGTCGAGGCCAAGCGGGTCTCGTAGCCGTCGGTTATCAAGCGGCGTTGGCTTGGGCGGCGAGGTCGCGCGCCTTGCCGACCAGCGCGTCGACATGGTCCGGATCGGTGTCGAACGCGGTGACCAGGCGCACCGCGTCCGGTCCGTCGTGCGGCCAGTCGTAGAACTGGAAGCCGGCGGCGCGCAGCCCGTCGCGCACCGCTTTGTCCATGTGGAAGAAGATCTCGTTGGCCGGCGCCGGGCGCACCAATGCACAGCCGGGTATATTGGACAGGCCCTCGACCAGCCGCGCGGCCATCGCGTTGGCGTGGCGGGCAAAGCGCAGCCAGTTGCCGTCGGCCAGATAGCCGTCGAACTGGGCTGCGATGAAGCGGTGCTTCGACCACAGGTGGCCGGCGCGCTTGCGGCGATAGCCGAACTCGCGCGCGAGGGCGGGGTCGAAGAACACCACCGCCTCGGCCGCGAAACAGCCGTTCTTGGTGCCGCCGAACGACAGCACGTCGACACCGGCCCGCCATGTCGCGTCGGCGGGTGCGCAGTCCAGCGCCGCCAGCGCATTGGCGAACCGCGCGCCATCCATGTGGACCTTGAGGCCGTGGGCGTGGGCGACCTTGGCATAGGCAGCCGTCTCGTCCGGCGTCAGCACCTGCCCGCACTCGTTGGAGTTGGTCAGGCTGAGCGCGCGCGGCGGTGTGTTGTGCACCCCCATCGCCTCGGCATGGCGTATCACCGGCGCGATGTCGTCCAGCGCCATCTTGCCGTCCGGCCCGTCGATGGCGACCAGCTTGGCGCCGCCGGTGAACAGTTCCGGCCCGCCGCACTCGTCGGTGTTGACGTGGCTCATCGGGTGGCAGAGGACGGCGCCGAACGGCGGCACCAGTTGCGACAGCGCCAGCGCATTGGCGGCCGAGCCGGTGGCGAGCAGGAAGACCGCGCACTCGGTCTCGAACACCTCGGCGATGCGGGCGCAGATGTCCGCCGTCAGCGGGTCGTCGCCATAGGGCATGGCCGGGCCGGCATTGGCGCGGCCGACCGCCGCCAGCACCTCCGGCGCGGCACCGGTGGCGTTGTCAGAGCAGAAGTTCATGCGGTTCCCGTTACCGTCGCCCTCGGCCCCCGTGCCGAGGGCCCATTGATGTTGCAGACTCGGTCGGTGCCCAAACAGCCAAGCCGGCAGACCCTGCCCACGAATAGGTCCTCGCCACAGGGGCGAGGACGACGAGACTAGTGTGGCAACCGCCTCAATACATATGCTGGCCGCCGTTTACCGACATGGTCGAGCCGGTGATGAAGCCGGCGTCGTCGGACACCAGGAACTGCACGGCGCGCGCGATCTCGCTGGCCTTGCCGAGGCGGCCCACCGGGATGCGGGCGACGATCTTCTCCAGCACCGCTTCCGGCACCGAGCGCACCATGTCGGTGTCGATGTAGCCCGGCGCGATGGCGTTCACCGTGATGCCGGCGCGCGCACCCTCTTGCGCCAGCGCCTTGGTGAAGCCGTGGATGCCCGACTTGGCGGCGGCATAGTTCACCTGGCCGTACTGGCCGGCCTGGCCGTTGATCGAGCCGATGTTGACGATGCGGCCGAACTTGCGCTCGCGCATGCCTTCGATCACCGCGCGGCTCATGTTGAAGCAGGAGCCCAGGTTGGTGTCGATGACCGACTGCCACATCTCGTGGCTCATCTTGTGCATCGTGCCGTCGCGGGTGATGCCGGCATTGTTGATCAGGATTTCCACCGGGCCATTGTCGGCCTCGATCTTGGCGACGGCGGCCGTGCAGGCCTCGAAGTCCGACACGTCGAACTTGTAGACCGGAATGCCGGTCTCCTCCTTGAACGCGTTCGCCGCGTCGTCGTTGCCGGCGTAGGACGCGGCCACCTTGTAGCCGGCATCCTTCAGACCGGTGCAAATGGCGGCGCCGATGCCACGGGTACCACCGGTGACGACTGCCAGTCTGGACATGCTACCTCCCTGAATCTCGTGGTCTTGTTATGACCCGCCCATCAAAGCATCGCGCGGCCAGAATGCCCACAGGCAATCGGCCGCTCGCAGCCCGATCTGGACATCGTTTCCGCGTGTAACGGCCATATCGCTTCGCAGGCACATAAGACAGAACAACCACGTCATGGTCGGGCTTGTCCCGACCATCCACGCCTTTTTGGCCGCTTTGCGGCCATCTCGTGGATGCCTCCTCGGAACAAGTCCGAGGACAGGCTCCACAAGTGCGGGCATGACGAAAAAGGTTGATTTGCCGCGAATGGAACTGACGACGACGCCTTGAGATTCAATGCGTCGCGGCGGAATGGCCCAGCGCCAGGAACTTCTCGCGCCGGCGCGCGCGCAGGATGCCGCCGTCCAGATCCTCGACCTCCAGCAGCGCCTTGCCGATCGCCTTGCCGACGGCGTCGATGGCGCTGTCCGGCTCGCGGTGGGCGCCGCCCAGCGGTTCCTGGATGATGTCGTCGATCACCTTCAGCTCCAGCAGGTCCTGCGCGGTCAGCTTCAAATTGTCCGCCGCCTCCTGCGCCTGGTCGCCGCTGCGCCACAGGATCGACGCGCAGCCCTCCGGCGAGATCACCGAATAGATCGAGTGCTCCAGCATCAGCACCTGGTTGCCGACGGCGAGCGCGATGGCGCCGCCCGAGCCGCCCTCGCCGATGATCACGCTGATCAGCGGCACCCGGACCGCCAGGCAGGTCTCGATGCACGATGCGATCGCCTGGGCCTGGCCGTGCTGCTCGGCCTCGATGCCGGGATAGGCGCCGGCGGTATCGACCAGCGTGAGCACGGGCACCGAGAACCGGTCGGCCATCTCCATCAGCCGGCGCGCCTTGCGGTACCCCTCCGGATTGCCGGCGCCGAAGCGGTGCTTGACCCGGCTTTCGGTGTCGTTGCCCTTTTCGGTGCCGATCAGCATGATCGTGCGGCCCTCGAACCGACCTAGCCCGCCGATCACCGCGCTGTCCTCGCCGAAATTGCGGTCGCCGGCCAGCGGCGTGAAGTCGTCGATCAGGCGGTCGACATAGTCGCCGAAGTGCGGCCGCTCCGGGTGGCGCGCGACCAGTGTTTTCTGCCACGCGGTCAGCTTGGCGTAGCTCGCCTTGAGCTGGCGCTCCACCTTGGTCTGGAGCTTGCCGATCTCCTCTTCGATGTTGACCTCGCCGTCGCTGGCGACGTGGCGCAACTCCTCGATCTTGCCCTCAAGCTCGGCAACCGGCTTCTCGAATTCCAGGAAGTGGCGGACGTGGGCCATGGCTGCCTACCCGTCGTAGCCGTCGACGATGATGATCTGGTTGTCGGCCGCGCCCTCGCGCAGGGCCTTGGCCTCCTGGTACAGCTCGGAATGGTAGAACTTGCGCGCGGTCTCCATGTCCGGGAACTCCAGGATGATCATGCGCCGGTCCTCACCGGGGCCCTCCAGGCACTCGACCGCGCCGCCGCGCGCCAGATACTTGCCGCCGAACGCCGCGATCGCGGCCGGCGCCTTGGCGCGGTATTTCGCGTACTGCTCTGGGTCGGTGACATTGTTGCGGGCAATGATGTAGGCGGCCATTTCGCTCTCCCGGTTGCGCGGCGACACTTATACAGCGCGGCCCCGGCCGCTCAAGGGCCGATGACCGGAAACCGCGCCGCTGAGCGGGTGGGCGTTCTCCACCAGCGCGCGCATGCGGTGCTCCAGCACGTGGGTGTAGATCTGGGTGGTGGAGATGTCGGCATGACCCAGCATCTGCTGCACGCTCTTCAGGTCGGCACCATGCTCCAGCAAATGGCTGGCAAAGGCGTGACGCAACACATGGGGGCTCACCTTGCTGGGCGCCACGCCGGCCTTGGCGGCCAGCTCCTTCAGCATCTGCCCGAAGCGCTGGCGGGTCAGCGGCTGTCCGCCGCGCCGGCGCGAGGGGAACATCCAACGGTTGGCACGCCGGTCGCCCCCCGCTTTGGCGGGCGGCAGGAACCGGTCCCGCACCTCCAGATAGGCCGCCAGCGCCCGCCTGGCCGGTTCGGTCAGCGGCACCATCCGCTCCTTGTCGCCCTTGCCGCGCACCGTCAGCACCCGGCCGTCGCGGCCCAAAGCACCCAACGGCATGTTCACCAGTTCCGAAACCCTGAGCCCGGTGGCGTACAGCACCTCCATCAGCGCGGTCAGCCGCACCCCGGCATCGCCGTCGACCTCGGCTGCGGCGCGGAGCAGGGCATCGACATCGCTTTCCGACAACAGCTTCGGCAGCGCGCGCACCTGGCGCGGGCTTTCCAGCGTGTTGGTGGGGTCGTCGTCGCGATGGCCCTCGCTGATCAGATAGCGGTTGAACTGGCGCACCGCCGACAGCCGTCGCGCGATGGTCCGCGGCGACAGCGCCTCGCCATCCATCGCCGCGCGCCAGTCGTGGACGTCGCGGTCGCTCATCGCGTCCAGGCTGAGCCCGCGCGCGGCGGCAAAGGCGGCACAACCCTCCAGGTCGCGGCGATAGGCGGCGACGGTATTCGCCGACGCCCCGCGCTCGGCCACCATCATTTCCAGGAACGCCTCTATGCGAAAGGCACCGGCCCGAAGTGCGTTCGAACTGGCACCGCGCCGGGCGGTGGCGTCAATTGACGAACCGGTCGTTGGGGATGACAATCTCGATCTCGCCTTCCGGCGGCGCGATATCCCACTGGCTGAGGAACACGCCGCCGCCCACGATCAGCAGCACCAGCAGGATCAGCAGGAAGCGCCATCCGCCGCCGCCGCTGGATCGTGTCTCGAAGCGCTGTCGTTGTCGCACGTCGGCACCTGCTCTATTCTGCGCAAGGTAGGCCCCTGCAGCCGGGGCGCCGCGCGGCCCATTCACGGACCGCACGTGGCCGAATCGCCTTGCCCCGACTGTAACGGCTGGCCGACCGCCATTCAACGCGCCGGCGACGGACATGACAACCAACCGCGTGAAGCCCTTCGCGAGTACGCCTATGCATGACTTGAGCGAACAGTCCCCAGATCCCTCCCGGCTCGCGGCGCATCTCGACCGCACGCTGGTGATGGTCGGCCTAATGGGCGCGGGCAAGACGGCGGTGGGGCGGCGGCTGGCCGACCTGCTGGGGCTGAGCTTCGTCGACGCCGACCAGGAAATCGAGGCGGCGGCCGGCTGCACCATCGCCGATATCTTCGAGGTCCACGGCGAGTCCGTGTTTCGCGACGGCGAGCGGCGGGTGATCGCACGCCTGCTGGACGACCCCCCGCACGTGCTGGCCACCGGCGGCGGCGCCTGGATGGACCCCCGCACCCGAGAGGCGACCCGCGCGCGCGGCATCTCGATCTGGCTGCGCGCCGACTGCGACGTGCTGGTCCGCCGGGTGGCACGGCGCACCAACCGCCCGCTGTTGAAGGACCAGGACCATCGCGCGGTGCTGGAACGCCTGATGGCCGAGCGCTATCCGGTCTATGCCGAGGCCGATATCGTGGTGGAGTCCCGCGACGTGCCGCTGTCGGTCACCGCCGACGAAGTGATGCGCGCGCTCGCGGCCTATGTGAACGGCCCCAAGGCGGCCCCGGCCAAGACGGAAAAGGCCCTCACTTCATGACCAGCCCCGATATCGAAACGGTGCGCGTGGCACTCGGCGACCGTGGCTATGACATCGTCGTCGGGCCTGACCTGCTGACGCACGCCGCGGAGTTCGTGGCACCGGTGCTGAACGGCCGCAACGCGGTGATCGTCAGCGACGACAACGTGGCCCTGCTGCACGGCGGCGCTCTGCAAACCGGACTGGCCAGGGGCGGCATCGATGCGCCGCTGCTGGAAATCCCACCGGGCGAGGGCACCAAGTGCTTCGCGGAGTTGGAGAAACTGGTCGAGCGCCTGTTGGCCCTGCCCATCGAACGGTCGACCGTGCTGATCGCGCTTGGCGGCGGCATGGTCGGCGACCTGACCGGGTTCGCCGCTGCCATTGCGCTGCGCGGCATCGACTTCATCCAGGTGCCGACCACGCTGCTCGCCCAGGTCGACAGCTCCGTCGGCGGCAAGACCGGCATCAATGCCGGCAACGGCAAGAACCTTGTCGGCGCCTTCCATCAGCCGCTGCTGGTGCTGGCCGACCTGTCCGCGCTGGCCACCCTGCCCCGCCGCGAGCGGCTGGCCGGCTATGCCGAGGTGGTGAAGTACGGGCTGATCGGCGATATCGGCTTCTTCGAGTGGCTGGAGGCGAACGGCCGCGCCGTGGTCGACGGCGACATCGCAGCCCTGCGCCACGCCGTGGCGGTGAGCTGCCGCGCCAAGGCGCGGATCGTCGCCGACGACGAGAAGGAGCGCGGCAGCCGCGCCTTGCTGAACTTCGGCCACACCTTCGGCCACGCGCTGGAGGCCGAGTACGGCTACGATGGCCGCCTGCTACATGGCGAGGGCGTCGCCATCGGCATGGTTCTGGCCACGGCACTCTCCGCCGCGATGGGGGAGCCGATCACCGCCGCCGACGAGGCGCGGGTTGCCAGCCACCTGGCCGAGCTGGGCCTGCCCGCCTCCCTCGCCGTGCTGCCGGACCGGAACTGGGACGTGGAGCGGATCATCGACCACATGGGCCGCGACAAGAAGGTCAGCGCCGGTACGATCGTGTTCATCCTGCTGCACGCCCTGGGTGATGCCTACCAGGCACGCAACGTTCCGGTCGAAACGCTGCGCGCCCTCCTGACGCGCCTCGCCGCCGCAGCTTGACGTTCGGCTGCTGTGGGCCTGGCCCGTGCGTTGCTAACAATATTCGTATGCTGATTCCGTCTTCTCACCACCAGCCACGGTATGCCCCACGATGATCGCCTCGCTCATCGCCATCTTCATCCTGTTGGTCCTGTCAGCCTTGTTCTCCGGATCGGAGACCACGATGACCGCCGTCAGCCGCGCCCGCATGCACCGCCTGGAGCAGCAGGGCAGCAAGGGCGCGGCCGCCGTGAACCAGCTCCTGGAGCGGCCGGAGCGCCTGATCGGCGCCATCCTGCTGGGCAACAATGTCGTCAACATCGTCGCCACGGCACTCGCGACCGCCATACTGGTCGACATGTTCGCCGAGGCCGGCGCCGCCTATGCCGCCATGGTGATGACCGTGATGGTGCTGATCTTCGCCGAGGTGCTGCCGAAGAGCTATGCTATCAACCACGCCGACCGGCTGGCGCTGATCGTCGGGCCGGTGATGAAGCCGATCGTGGCCGCGCTGGCGCCGGTGGTGGCCGCCATCCAGGTGGTGGTGCGCGCCACCCTCGGCATCTTCGGCGTCTCCATGTCGCGCACCCTGACGTCGAGTGACAGCGAGGAGGAGTTGCGCGGCGCCATCGACCTGCACGGCTCCGCCGAGGAGCCGAGCGAGGGCGGCGGCGACCGCCAGGTCGAGCACGAGCGCAACATGCTGCGCGGCATCCTGGACCTGACCGACGTCGAGGTCTCGGAGATCATGACCCACCGCAGCGAGGTGGAGACCATCGACGCCGACCAGCCGCCGGAACAGATACTGGCCCAGGTGCTGAACAGCCGCTACACCCGGCTGCCGATGTGGAAGGACGACCCGGACAACGTGATCGGCATCCTGCACGCCAAGGACGTGATCCGCGCCCTGCGCGCCCACGAGGCGGCTGCCGCCCGAAACGGGGACGACGCCAACAACGGGGACGACGCCCCGGCCCTGGACATCGCATCGGTGGCCGCCACGCCCTGGTTCATCCCGGAATCCACCGAGCTGCTGCACCAGTTGCAGGAGTTCCGCCGCCGCCGCGAGCACATCGCCATGGTGGTCGACGAGTACGGCTCGCTGATGGGCGTGGTGACCCTGGAAGACATCCTGGAGGAGATCGTCGGCGAGATTGACGACGAGCACGACCCGTTCGTGCGCGGCATGCGCCGCCAGTCCGACGGCAGCTTCATCGTCAACGGCACCGTCACCATCCGCGACATCAACCGCGAATACGACTGGAGCCTGCCCGACGAGGACGCCGCCACGGTCGCGGGCCTGGTGCTGCACGAGGCCAGGCGCATTCCCAAGCCGGGGCAGGTGTTCGAATTCTACGGCTTCCGCTTCGAAATCCTGCGCCGCCAGCAGAACCGGCTGACGCTGCTGCGCGTGACCCCGCCCGCCGCCGACTGAGAAGCCGACTGAGACATCACCCAGCCTTGAACGTCGCCCCTTGAGCGTCTCCGCAGAACTGTTCGCGATCATCGCGCCCGTCTTCGTGTGCGCGGCGATCGGCTTTGCCTGGACCAAGTCGGGCCGGCCGTACGACACCGCGTTTGTCACCACGCTGGCGACCAACATCGGCGCGCCGTCGCTGGTGTTCGCCACCCTGACCGGCTCCAGCTTCGGCATCGGCGCCTTCACAGACATGATGATCGCGGCGCTGATCGCCATCGGCGCCATGCTGGCCATCGGCGCCGCCATCCTGGCCAGCCTGCGGTTCTCGCAGGGCGCCTATCTGCCGGCACTGGTGTTCTCCAATTCCGGCAACATGGGCCTGCCGCTCTGCCTGTTCGCGTTCGGCGAGCCGGGCCTGGCCGCCGGTATCGCCTATTTCTCCATGGGCGCGCTGGGCAACTTCACGGTCGGCGTGGCGCTGGCATCGGGCACCTTCTCGCCCTGGCGGCTGATCCGCGCGCCGATCATCTGGTCGGTGATCATCAGCCTGGTGGTGGTGGCGACCGAGTTCGAGACCCCGCTGTGGGCGGGCCGCACCATCAAGCTGATCGGCGACCTGACCATTCCGCTGATGCTGATGACGCTGGGTGCCTCGCTGGCGCGGCTGAAGCTGCGCAGCCTGCCGCGCTCTGCCCTGCTGGCGGTTGTGCGGCTGGGCATGGGCTTCGGTGTCGGCGTGGCGGTGGCGTGGCTGCTGGGCCTGGGCCATGTCGAGGGCGGCGTGCTGATCATCCAGTGCACCATGCCGGTGGCGGTGTTCAACTACCTGTTCGCCCAGCGCTACGGCCGCGAGCCGGAGGAGGTGGCCGGCATGGTGCTGATCTCCACCGCCATTTCGTTTCTGACGCTGCCCGCCCTATTGCTGTATGTGCTCTGAGCGAACTGTCGTCATCGCGAGGCGCGAATGCGCCGTGGCGATTCAGGCGATTGTCGTTGCGGTTGATGTGTTGCTCTGGATTGCCGCGTCGCGCCGAGATCGGCGCTCCTCGCAATGACGTTGAAATCTTTGCTGTGCAGAGCGGACGCGCTCACCAAGTAGGAGACCCCTCATGCCTCTGTCCGAGCCCGTCGCGCGCGAGCACCTGCACACGCGCACCGTCACCTGCCAGGGGTTCCGCCGGGCGGATGGGCTGTGGGATATCGAGGGCCACCTGGTCGACCAGAAGACCTATGCGTTTTCCAACGAGGAACGCGGCGCGATGGCGCCCGGCGACCCGGTGCACGATATGTGGCTCAGGCTGACCATCGACGACGACTTCATCGTGCGCGGGGTGGAGGCGCATATGGACGCCAACCCGTTCAAGATCTGCCCACAGATCACCCCGGCCTACGAGAAGCTGGTCGGCCTGACCATCGCGCGCGGCTGGACCAGGAAGACCAAGGAGCTGTTCTCCGGCGCCCACGGCTGCACCCACCTGCTGGAGCTGCTGGGGCCGATTGCGACCACCGCGTTCCAGACCATCTACCCGATCCGCCACCGCGAGCATAAGGAGCGCGGCACCAGCGGCACGGTCGACGTGCGCCGCACGCCGGTGAACACCTGCCACGCGCTCAGCGCCGACGGCCCGATCGTGAAAAAGCACTGGCCGGACCACTACACGGGCGAGTGATGCCGTCGCTGCCACCCTCTTCCGTCATGCTCGGGCTTGACCCGAGCATCCACGAAAATGGCCGCTTGAGCGGCCAACAAGACGTGGATGCCCGCAACAAGTGCGGGCATGACGATAGAGGTAGCTTAAGTGCCGGCACCCTTGGAAACAGGCGGCCGCTCCCCCTCCGCAATGCCGAGCCGGTCCCACACGTCGGCCGGCGACGCACCGCCCGCGCGCATCTCGCGCAGGGTGGCCGCCCCATCGCGCTTGGCGAGCCGACGGCCGTCCGGCCCGGTGACGAGGTCGTGGTGGTGATAGGCCGGCACCGGCAGCCCGAGCAGCGCCTGCAGCGGGCGGTGCACGTGGGTGGCGGGAAACAGGTCGCGCCCGCGCGTCACCAGTGTCACGCCCTGGAACGCATCATCGACCACCACGGCGAGGTGGTAGCTGGTGGCAAGGTCGCGCCGCGCCAGCACCACATCGCCCATGATCTCCGGCTTCACGGCCATCGGGCCGAGCGATTCTTCCTGCCACGTCAGCGCGCCGGTGAGATCCACCGCCTTGCCGGCATCGAGCCGCCAGGCATGCTCCTCTCCCGCCGCGATCCGCGCCGCGCGGTCCGCCCCGCTCAGATGGCGGCAGGTGCCCGGATAGATCGGTGCCCCCATCCCGTCCAGGTGCGGCGCGCGCCCGGACTCCTCGATCTCGCGCTGGATATCCTTGCGCGAGCAGAAACAGGGGTAGACCGCGCCCGCCGCCTGCAACCGCGCCAACGCCTCACCATAGGCGTCCATCCGGTCGGACTGGCGCAGCACCGGCGTCTCGTGGGCGAGGCCCAGCCAGGCCAGGTCCGCGAGCTGGGAGGAGATGAACTCATCCCGGCTGCGGTCGCGGTCGATGTCCTCGATCCGCACCAGGAACCGCCCGCCGCCGGCCACGTCGGCGGCTGCCCACGCGAACCACGCGCTGAAGGCATGGCCCAGGTGCAGATTGTTGGTCGGGCTTGGCGCGAACCGGGTCGTGTGCGGCATGGCGCTGCTCATGCCTGAGCGCCTGACCATGAGTCAAATGCTGGCCGGCCTCGACGAGGTCGCGGCACGCGACGCCAAGGTCGCCGCGGTGCTGGCCGACCACGGCCCGCCGCCGGAGGTCCGCAGCCACCCGCCGGGGTTCGAGGGGCTGCTGCGCATCATCGTCGGCCAGCAGATATCCTCGGCGGCGGCGCGCGGCATCTGGCGGCGGATCGAGGCTGCGGTGGTGCCGATGGCGCCGGCCTCCTTCCTCGACGTCGCCGAACGCGAGCCCGCCCTGCTGGGCCTCAGCCGGCAGAAGCTCGCCTATGGCTGCGGGCTGGCCTCAGCCGTAGACGGCGGCAGCCTCGACCTCGATGGCCTGCACCGGCTCGGCGACGACGACGCCATCGCCGCCATCACCGCGCTGAAGGGCTTCGGGCGCTGGAGTGCCGAGATCTACCTGCTGTTCTCGATGGGCCGGCGCGACATCTGGCCGGCCGACGACCTGGCGGTGCGGGTCGGCGTGCAGCGCATGCTCGGCCTCGACGAACGGCCCGACCGCGCCACCATGGACGCAGCCGCCGAGCCGTGGCGTCCCTGGCGCGGCCCCATGGCGATGCTGATGTGGCACTACTATCATCGGCTGGGCAACCAGAAGCAGTTCGACGACCGCGCGCCGGCCAAGGCACCACCGAAACCGACACGAAAGCAGAAATCATGACCGACCAAGACGGCCCCACACTCAGCGGCCCCACCCTGGAACCGCACAACGGCGGAGACGCCGACGCGCTTGTGGTGCTGCTGCATGGGCTCGGCGCCGACGGCAACGACCTGATCGGTCTCGCCAGCCAGTGGGCGCCCGACCTGCCGAGTGTCGCTTGGGCCGCGCCCAACGCACCCTTCCCGTGCGACATGGCGCCGATGGGCTATCAGTGGTTCAGCCTGCAGGAGACGTCGGGCCCCGCGATGCTGGCCGGCATCCAGTCGAGCGCGCCAGCCCTCAACGCCTTTCTCGATGCCCAGCTTGCCGCGCGCGGGCTCGCCGACGACCGGCTGCTGCTGGTCGGCTTCAGCCAGGGCACGATGATGTCGCTCTATGTCGCACCACGCCGCGCCAACGCCTGCGCTGGGGTGGTGGGGTTCTCCGGCGCGCTGCTGGCGGCCGACACCCTGATCGACGAGGCGACCGCCCGCCCGCCGCTGCTGCTGGTCCACGGCGATGCCGACCCGGTTGTGCCGGTCCGCGCCAGCATCATGGCCAACGAGGCGCTGCAGAACGCCGGCTTCGATGTGGAACTGATGGTCCGCCCCGGCTTGCCCCACGGCATCGACCCGGAGGGTGCCGCCGCCGCGCTGGCGTTCATCAAGGCGCGGCTTGGCGGGTAGTCGCCGCCAATCTTCATCGTCATGGTCGGGCTAGTCCCGACCATCCACGACTTTCATCAGCTGTTGCCAAAACGTGGATGCCCGCAACAAGTGCGGGCATGACGGTAGAGGTTGGATGCAAGCACCAGTGTTGATGAGGGGGAACGGCGGCACTACGCCGAGATGCTGAGGCGCGGGCCGTCCGTGTTGGCGCCCGCGACCAGCGACAATGCGCGGTAGGCGTCATCGGCACGAGCATTGTCGGCGGAAACCAGTCCAGGTTGGCCCGGTTCGCCAGGCTGGTTCGCCTGCAGCGGATCGGAACTGCCCTCGCTGGCCTCGTCGCCCTTGCCTTCGATGCGTTCTTCGGCCAACTCGCGGCGGGCCTGCTGGATCGCCTGTTCGGCCTTGGCCGCCACCTGGCGGTCCGCCGACGAGGGCTCGGCCGGCGCCAGCGCCGCGCGCTTGACCGTCTCCATCTTCTCGATGGTGGCCTGCGGATCGTTGGGGATGGCGGCGGTGTCGATCTTGACCTCGCCGGAGGTGGCGTATTGCTTGCCATCCGGCCCGGTCTCGTAGTCGTAGCTGGGCGAGCCGGCATATTGCCCGCCCGCCGCCTTGTGGGCCTGCTCGTGCGCCCGCACCTCGCGGTCGCGCGCCTCAAGTTCCTTGACTTCCTGCTGCTCTTCCTCGCTCAGAGGCTCGCCGTCGGTACCCCGCGGCCCGGCCGAAGCCGCCGCATCCTCAGCCCCCTCCTCGCCCTCGGATCCCTGAGACGGGTCATTGCCGGCGCCCTGGCTCTCGCCGACGCGGGCACGCGCGGCCTCGGAGATGTCCAGCACCACCGCCTCGTCGGCCTGCGGCGCGGACGTGTCAGCCGGCCCGTTGCCGCCGGACGCCGGACGCGCGCCATCGGCCGGCCGAACGATGCCGGAGACCAGGCTGGGTATATTGAATGCGTCGAATTCCAACATCGCCGCGTCGTTGCTACCTGCCACGAGACGCACTTCTGGCGTCCGTGACAGCCTAGCAGCGTCAGCGTTGCGTTTTCCTTAAGCAAGCCCAGAGGGCCTCAGCTACAGCGCTTCACCACGGAACAGGCGCGGCACGTCGCCGAGCACGCCCATGGCGTGGCGCATCAGGGTGCGTTTCACCGCCGGCAGCCGGTCGACCACCGCCAAGCCGACGTCGCGGACCCGGCGCACGGATGTCAGATCGTTGGAGAACAGGCGGTTGAGGACGTCGGTCACGGTCGCCAGGCTCATGTTATCGAACCGCCGGCGCGCCTGATAAGCGGCGAGGGCGTGCGGCGACCCCGGGTCGAGGCCCAGGCGCAGTGCGTCCACCACCGCCTCGGCCAGCGCCGCCGCGTCGCGCCAGCCCATGTTGAGGCCCTGGCCGGCGATCGGGTGGATGCCGTGCGCGGCCTCGCCGACCAGGGCGACCCGGCCGTCGACATAGCGTCCTGCCAGATGCAGGCTGAGCGGATAGGCATGGCGCGGCCCGGCAAGCGACACCTCGCCCAGGAAATCGCCAACGCGGCGCTGCAGCTCGCTCAGGAACGCGGCGTCGTCGGCGTCGACCAGTTGTGCCGCCAGGTCCGCGCACTCGGTCCAGACGATAGAGGAGCGATGCGGCGTGCCGGCCCCCTCTTCGTCGGTCGGGTCATCGACCATCGGTAGGATCGCGAACGGCCCGGCCGGCAGGAAGCGTTCGTGCGCCACATTGCCGTGCGGGCGGGCATGGCCGATGACGGCGATCAATGCGGTCTGGCGATAGGCGTGGTGCCAGGTGGCGACGCCGCGCGCGTGGCGGATCGGCGACTGCCGGCCGTCGGCCGCCGCGACGACACTGGCGCGCACGGTGCTGCCGTCGTCCAGGCTCACCGCCGCGCCGCCTGCATCCTCGCTCACGTCCGCCACCTGACGCGGCGACAGGATGGTCACCGCCTCGATCTCGGCCAGATGGTCCATCAAGCCGCGCCGCAGCCAGCGGTTTTCGACGATATGGCCCATCGGCTGGTCGCCGACCGCCGTGTGGTCGTAGTGCAGGAACAAGGGGGAGGTGGTGCCGTCCATGCGGCCGTCCGACACCCGGATATCCAGGATGGGGCAGGCATGGTCGGCGATCCGCGGCCACGCCCCGATGCCGGCCAGCGCACACTGCGCGCCATGGGCGACCGCCGTGGTCCGGCCGTCATAGGACAGGTCGACCATCGCCTCCAGCGGCCGCTGCTCGATCAGCGCCACCCGCACGCCGACGCGGCCCAGCGCCGCCGCCAGCGTCAGCCCGACCAGACCGCCGCCGACCACGGCGACATCGTAGCGCTGCTCCATCACGTCATCCTACTTGGCGTCCTACTTGGCATCCTGGCGTTGGCGTCGCGCATCGTCGCTACCAGTGCCCAATTCGCAATCATGCACAATTATTGTGCAATTTTTCTGCCTAACAATTAGGCATCTTCACGGCCCTGTGAGGCCGTTCCGCACCCGCAGCGTCCCGCGAAAGCCGCCAACCTGCAACGCGCGCATTGGCGCAGCGCCTAGTGCAGCGCCGCATTGTGCGCCGCGGCACGGATTTTGAAGCCACACCCCAGCCACAATTGTGACGCGTCGGCGACGCCAATTCCGCGGCGGCTTCGGGGCGCACGCCACAGCAGGGGGACATCCATGAAGATGATCATGGCCGTCATCAAGCCCTTCAAACTGGATGAGGTGCGCGAAGCGCTGACCGCACTCGGAGTCCAGGGCCTCACGGTGACCGAGGTGAAGGGGTTCGGCCGACAGAAGGGACAGACCGAGATTTATCGCGGCGCGGAGTACGCCGTGAATTTCCTGCCGAAGGTCAAGATCGACGTCGCGGTTGCCGACGGGATCGTCGACCAGGCGGTCGAGGCCATCCAGAACTCCGCCAACACCGGCCGGATCGGCGACGGCAAGATTTTCGTTCTCGACATCGGCAGCGCGGTCCGCATCCGGACCGGCGAAACCGGCGACGACGCCCTCTAGGAAACGCGCGCGTTTGCGCATTCAAGACATGCACGGGATCTGAAAGATGATGATGACATTGAACCCCGCGCGGAACTGGCTGTTCGTCCTGCTGGCCATCTTGTTGGTGGTGGCGGTGATCGACCCGGGTTTCGCGCAGGAAAGTGATGCACCGGCCGATGGGGCCGATGCTGTGGTAGAGGATGCGGCCGATCCGGACGCAGCGGCTGAGGGTGACGAGGCCGCGGCTGAGGAAGAGGTTGCATACACGCCGGTCTCCGACGAGACCGCCTACGTGTTCAACACGTTGCTGTTCCTGATTTGCGGCTTCCTGGTCATGTTCATGGCCGCCGGCTTCGCCATGCTGGAATCCGGCTTGGTGCGCAGCAAGAACGTCGCGACGATCTGCACGAAGAACATCTCGCTCTATGCCATCGCGGGCCTGATGTACTACCTGATCGGCTATGACCTGATGTATTCGGGCGTGGACGGCGGCTTCTTCGGCTCGTTCAGCCTGTTCTGGGATTCGCCCGATCCGTCGACCGAGTTCCCGGGCGGCGACTACGCGGCGTCATCCGACTGGTTCTTCCAGATGGTGTTCTGCGCCACCGCGGCGTCGATCGTGTCCGGCACGCTCGCCGAGCGCATCAAGCTGTGGCCGTTCCTGACCTTCGTGGCCATCCTGACCGGCATCTTCTATGCCATCACCGGCTCCTGGCAGTGGGGCGGCGGCTGGCTCTATGTCGGTTCGGGCACGGTGGACGATCCGGCAGGCTTCAACGACTTCGCCGGCTCGACGATCGTGCACTCGGTCGGTGGCTGGGCGGCGTTGGCAGGCGCCATCATCCTTGGGCCGCGTCTCGGCAAATACACCAAGGACGGCAAGATCAACCCGATCCCGGGTTCCAGCCTGCCGCTGGCGACGCTTGGCACGTTCATCCTGTGGCTGGGCTGGTTCGGCTTCAACGGCGGTTCGCAGCTGGCGCTGGGTTCGGCCGCGGATGCCGGCTCGGTTGGCCGCATCTTCATCAACACCAACATCGCCGCGGCCGCTGGCGTGGTTGCCGCACTGGTCCTGACCCAGCTTCTCTACAAGAAGGTGGACCTGACCATGTGCCTGAACGGTGCGCTGGCCGGCCTGGTCTCGATCACGGCGGAACCGCTCGCGCCCTCCATGGGCTGGGCGGTCGTGATCGGCGCCATCGGTGGCGTACTGGTGGTGATCGCGGTGCCGCTGCTGGACCGCCTGAAGATCGACGACGTGGTCGGTGCGATCTCGGTCCACCTTGTCGCCGGCATCTGGGGCACGATTGCGGTGCCGCTGACCAACGATGGGGCCGACTTCGGCTGGCAGTTGATCGGCATCGTCTCGATCGGCGCCTTTACCTTCATCGCCAGCGCCATCCTCTGGTTCATCCTCAAGGCGACCATGGGTATCCGGGTCAAGCCCGAGGACGAGGAGCTTGGTCTGGACCGCGCCGAACTCGGGATGGAAGCCTATCCCGAATTCGGACGGGGCTCCCAGACCATCTGACGGGGCTTACGGATGGCCGCCACGTAGGCGGCCATCCAGCTTGTTCACTGCATCCGGCAACTACAGGCCCGGCGGGGATCGCCCCTCCGGGCCACTTTTTTGTTCGCGGTAGCTCA
The DNA here is from genome assembly GCA_965227515.1 of Alphaproteobacteria bacterium. GTDB lineage: Bacteria > Pseudomonadota > Alphaproteobacteria > CALKHQ01 > CALKHQ01 > CBDDFZ01. The sequence continues at coordinate 570,290 of CBDDFZ010000002.1, read as the reverse complement.
CGTGGAGCCGGCGAAAACCAACACAACCCAACTCTGCGTTGATTAGTTTGCCCATTATGACAATGCTGTAGGCTGGTTTATTGAGTCGTTGCCGCAGCCTGGGACCTGCACAGTGCCCCCTCACAACGCCACCAACACACCGCAGGGGCGGATCGCCCGGTGATCAAGGGCCGACGCCTTGTCGACCGCCCGGTGGTCGCAGCACTGCGCGACTACCCGTTCTCGCGCCTGAACGCGCTGTTGGCCGACGTGCCGCCGCTGCCCGGCGCCGAGCCCGCGATCCTGTCCATCGGCGAGCCGCGCCGGCCGCCGCCGCGCCTGATCGCCGACGCGATCGAGGCCGCGTTCGACGAATGGGGCCGCTACCCGTTGATCGGCGGCAAGCGCGATCTCAGGCTCGCCTGCGCCGACTGGCTGAGCCGGCGGTTCGGGCTGCCAGCCGGCATGATCGACCCGGACGCCCACGTGCTGCCGGTCTCCGGCACCCGCGAGCCGCTGTTCCTGATCGCGCAGATGGCGGTGGAGAAGGACTTCGTCGACGGCGGCCGCCCGGTCGTGCTGATGCCCGACCCCGCCTATCACGTCTACCGCGCCGCCGCCCTGATGGCGGGCGCGGAGCCGGTGTTCGTGCCGGCCGGCCCCGACACCGGCTTCATCCCCGATTTCGGGCGCCTGCCGGAAGAAACGCTGGCCCGCGCCTGCGCCGCCTATCTGTGCTCGCCCGCCAACCCCCAGGGCGCGGTGGGCTCGTTCGCCGCCCTGGAGCGCGCGGTGCACCTGGCGCTGCAGCACAATTTCGTGCTGGTCGCCGACGAGGTCTACTCCGAACTCTACCCACCCGACCGTCCGCCGCCCATCGGGCTCGCCGAGGTCTGCGCCGCCACCAACCCGGACATGCGCAACGTGCTGATGTTCCAGTCGCTGTCCAAGCGGTCGAATGCCGCCGGCCTGCGCTCCGGCTTCATCGCCGGCGACGCCGACCTGGTCGGGCTGATGCAACTGCTGCGCGGCTTTGCCGGCAGCCCGACGCCGGGGCCGTTGCAGGATGCCGCCGCCGCCCTGTGGCGCGACGAGGCGCATGTGGCCGACAACCGCGCGTTCTATGCCGCCAATTTCGAACTCGCCCGCCAGACGCTGGGTGCCGCGGCAGTACCGACGCAGCCCGATGGCGGCTTCTTCCTGTGGCTGGACGTCGGCGATGGCGAGGCGTTCGCCGCGCGCGCCTGGCGCGAGGCGGCGGTGAAACTGATGCCGGGCGGCTACATGACCTATGGCCAGGACCCGGGCGGCACCGTCGGCGGACGGTTCGTCCGCATCGCGCTGGTCGACCCGCCCAGCGTGCTGGAGCCCGCATTCAACCGGCTTGCACCGCTCGTGCAGGCCGCAACCACTGTTTCTGCCGAGATCGAGGAACCCGCGACATGACGGTAACGGCAAGCGAGGGCCGCCGCGGCCGCGCGAAATCTTCCAGCCAGGGGCGGGCGCCGTTCCTGCCGCAGACCGCGGTGTGGTTTCTGCACCGAAGGCTGTCCGAGCTGGCCGGCCTGGGGCTCGTCGTGCTGGCGGTCGCGTTGGCCGTGGCCCTGCTGAGCTATTCGCCGAGCGACCCGTCGTGGAACACCGCGACCGCCGATAGCGGCACCTCGAACTGGCTGGGCAGCCCCGGCGCCTATGCCGCCGATGCGCTGTTGCAGCCGTTGGGCGTCGCCGCCGTCCTGTTGGTGGTGATTTTCGCCGCCTGGGGCTGGCGCCTGATCGGCTATCGCGGCATCAGCCCGGTTTGGGTACGGCTGACCATGCTGCCGATTTGCGTGATCGCAGCGGCGATGGCGCTGGCCGGGCTCGCCCCCGGCGAGGCGTGGTCGCTGCGCGCCGGGCTGGGCGGCACGCTGGGCACCGTTCTGCTGCGCGACGTGACCGTGGGCGTGCAGAGCCTGGCGCCTTCGGTCGGCCCGGGCATGGTCGCCTGGGCGGCGGGCGCATTGGCGCTGATTACCTTCGTGCCGGCGGTGGCGCTCGGTCGTGGCGACTGGCGCGCGCTCGGTCGCGGCATCTGGTGGGCGGTGCGCGGCGTTGGCGCACTGGCGGGCGCCGGCCGGGCGCGCCTACGCCGCCCGGCGCGCGGAGCGGCACCCCAATCGGCAGCCGAGGAGACGGTGGCGCCGCTGGTGCGGGTGGAGCCGCATCTGCAGGACACACCGGCGGAAGCCCCGGCGACGCCCGGGCCGCGGGTGGAACCCGCCGCTGTCAGCGAGGACCTGGTGGAGACCCCGGCCGCCCCCAGGCCGGCGCGCGGCACCCGCAACGCGGCGCAGAAGTCGCTGGCGCTGGACGAGACCTTCGCCTTCGACATTCCGGACGTGAACCTGCTGGACGAGGTGCAGGTCAACACCGGCCGCAAGATCGACGAGGCCGGGCTGAAGAACAACGCCCACCTGCTAGAGTCCGTGCTGAAGGATTTCGGTGTCAACGGCGAGATCGTGAAGGTGCGCCCCGGCCCGGTGGTGACGCTCTATGAGCTGGAGCCGGCGCCGGGCACCAAGACCTCGCGGGTCATCGGGCTCGCCGACGACCTCGCCCGGTCGATGAGCGCGGTATCCGTGCGCGTGGCGGTGGTGCCGGGGCAGTCGACCATCGGCATCGAGCTGCCGAACCGCGAGCGCGAGATGGTGCTGCTGCGCGACCTGTTGGCCAGCCGCGCCTACGAGAAGGCGGCGACCAAGCTGCCGCTGGTGCTGGGCAAGGATATCGGCGGCTCAGCCGTGATCGCCGACCTGGCCAAGATGCCCCACCTGCTGGTCGCCGGCACCACTGGCTCCGGCAAGTCGGTGGCGATCAACGCGATGATCCTGTCGCTGCTGTACCGGCTGACCCCGCGCGACGTGCGCTTCATCATGATCGACCCGAAGATGCTGGAGCTGTCGGTCTACGACGGCATCCCGCACCTGCTCTCCCCCGTCGTCACCGACCCGCGCAAGGCGGTGGTGGCGCTGAAGTGGGTGGTGCGCGAGATGGAGGACCGCTACCGCGCCATGTCGAAACTGGGCGTGCGCAATATCGGCAGCTACAACGCCCAGCTCGCCGAGGCGCGGTCCAAGGGCAAGCCCCTGATGCGCACCGTGCAGACCGGCTTCGACGACGACACCGGCGCGCCGGTGTTCGAGGAGCAGGAGCTGGACCTGGCGCCACTGCCCTTCATCGTGGTGGTGGCCGACGAGATCGCCGACCTGATGCTGGTCGCCGGCAAGGACATCGAGGCCGCGATCCAGCGCCTGGCGCAGATGGCGCGCGCCGCTGGCATCCACCTGATCCTGGCGACGCAACGGCCCTCGGTCGACGTCATCACCGGCACCATCAAGGCCAACTTGCCGACCCGCATCAGCTTCCAGGTCACGTCGAAGATCGACAGCCGCACCATCCTGGGCGAACAGGGCGCCGAGCAGCTTCTGGGCCAGGGCGACATGCTCTACATGGCGGCCGGCGGGCGGGTGACCCGTGTCCACGGCCCGTTCGTCAGCGACGACGAGGTGGAGCGCGTGTGTGCGTTCCTGAAGGCGCAGGGCGACCCGCTCTACGAGCGCTCAGTCACCGAGGACGAGGACGTCGCCGCCGGCATTCCGGGCTTCGGCGCAGCGACCGATGGCGGCGACGGGGACGATGGCGACGACCTCTACCGCCAGGCGGTGGAGCTGATCCAGGCCGAGCGCAAGGCCTCGACCAGCTTCGTCCAGCGCCATCTGCAGATCGGCTACAACCGCGCCGCCCGCATCATCGAGCGGATGGAGCGCGAGGGCCTGGTCTCGGCCGCCAACCACGTCGGCAAGCGCGAGATCCTGCTGCCGGAGTAGGTGGCGCCAAAGAGGCTTCCCCTTTCACCCTCCCGTCCGGCTGTGCCTACGACATTCACACATCTCGCGCCTGGGTTGCTCGATCCCAACCACAAGAGAATTTGTCGTCCTCGGCCTTGTGCCGAGGACCCATCGACGTGCAAGGCCTGAAGAGGAGCTTGGTGTGCTCGAAGCCTGCGCGGGCTCAGCGCGAGTTAGCCGCCCCCAGGCGGGCGAATATCCTGTAAACTATTGATATTTCGGACATAAATGGATCCTCGCCACAAGGGCGAGGATGACAATTTGGTACCGGCGAGATGCGTGAATCTGGTGGCCCACGACGGGAGAGGGGAATTTCAGCTCCGGATCAATTGCCGTTCGCGGCTGCTGTCAACTGCCGCCGAGACCGCGCCTATTCGAGCACCACGACTTCAGCGACAATGCTCGCAAGAACCATCGCGCGCCAGTGCGGTTCCTCGTTCAGTATCGCCGTAGCGACAGCGTCGCCCAGCATGCCCTCCCGCACGTATGACAATGCAATATCTCGACTGGCGGCCATCAGCGTTTGCGGGTCTTCGATTCCTCGCACAAGATCATCGGCACTCTCGAACATGCCCACGGCTGCGAGATCGCCCACTATCCAGCCGATCGCCCAATCGGAGACCGAGGTCCGCTCGGCAAAAACATCCAGGGCCCGCTGCATGTTCTCGATCGCGCGGTCCGTCTGACCCGATGCAAGGCATGCATTTGCGACCCTCTGATACGCACTCTCGCGTCTAAAGCCCGCTGGGATCTGAAGAACGGCTTCCTCGGCAGCTTCGAACATTCCCGCCCGCGCGTATCCATCCGCCAGGGACGACAGGAATTGTTCTTGCTGCGACCCTGGGCCGAGAGCCGCTATCTCGTCCGCAGCGCGGGCGAGGCGCTCGAGCGCTTGCTCCGTCAAGCCGCACTCGGCGAATGCAAAGGTGATCCAGAAATCGCCCGTCAGGCGTTGCGAGCCACTAGGCGATGCCTCGTCCCATGTTGCGATAGCACGTTCCAGGAACCCCGGGGCCAGGTCATGAAATCCATTGGCACACAACGCCAAAGCAACTTGCCGCAGGCCAGTTGCACGAACCTCTGGCATTTGGATGGCGGCCACAGCATCCATTGCCGGGTCGACTTGGCCGGCACGACCGTAGGCAACGGCCAAGAACGACATTGCCCAATCGCGCTGGAGTCCGCCTTCTATCAGTTCGGCAATCTCGGTTGCCTGCGCGATCTCGTCGGCAATGGCAAGGTGGCTGACGATCTCCATGCGGATTCCGTGCACGGAATCCGTGCCGTCCAGTGTATCGGTCACCGCCATCGCCTCATCCACCAGCCCCATTCTCGCGTAAGCTTGGGCGATCCGGCTGATGGCATTGCTGCGGGTACCAAAGTTCGATATCTCATTGGCCGGTTCGATCAGCCGTTGGAGAACCGCAGCCCCATCTTCGGTCCGTCCCACGGCATCGAGCGCCACGGCTATCTCAGCGACGGCCCATGACCAGGCCTCGACCGTTTCCGTCGCAGCGCCGTCGAAGTCGGCTTGCTGGGACAGATCGAATGCCGAAGCTGCCAAACAACTAGCGGTTGGCACCGCAAAGCAGTCTTCGGAAGATTGAGCCGGCGACGAACTGAGGCCGAAGAACAAGAGCGACACGGCAATAGCGTGCCAAAATGGCATTGAGGGCGAAAGCATTGAGCGCGAGCGATGAACCGTGAATGCCATTTGCCAACCCCTTCTTCAATGATCTGCTCAATCAAGTTCTTAGCGCTGGGCCTTCCAGACCGCAAGACCCAAACATTGTTACGCAACTTTGAGCGGGTTGAATCTACGCCAAAAAGGTGAAACCTGGCCTTTTGACTTCTCAATTTCCTCTTTGTATTGTCAGCACGCCTGCGTTCCGATTGCGTTGCCTTGCAATCCGGCCGCAAAAAAAGCAGCGCGAAAAACGGGCAAAGATGTATGCGCGAATTCACAATATTTCATCGAGCCGGCCGGATTTCGCCAAATTCGCAACCCAATTGTGTTGTTGCCGGCTTACGGGTTGCACGCGCCTTGGCACCAAGGCAACCACAGCGCGCGCCCCCGGTCGCCGAATGACAATCCACGGGAGCTTGAAACAATGAAGACCGCTTTGATCCCGGCCGCGCTTGCGGCTGCCTGCATTTCGACCTTTGCCGCCGCCACGCCAGTGTTTGCCGTCGACTGGTACCAGGAGATGTTGAACGCCTCCATCCTTTCCGGCGAAGAGACATGGATTCGCGTCGGTGAGACGACGGCCTATGTCGCCGTGAATGGCGAAGCAGACGAAGGCGTCATCGACAAAGGTTCATATGTAATACTCGGGAATGGCAGCTACGTGATCGACAGCGGTAATATTTACGATTGCAGCGAGCAGCCGCAGGAATGCATAGAAGCGCTGAAGAATGCCGCCGCGGAGAACGATTCCGAGGAAGTGACGACCGAGGCCGGTCGCGCGCAATTGGTGGCTTTCCTGAAGAGCCGCGGCATCATCATCAACGTCTACTGATCTGCAGCCTGCACCCGGCGCAGGATCGTGGCCGGTCAGCCGCCGTTGGCGGCCTCCGTCATCGCGAGGGCGGTGGCGGCGTAGGCGCGCGTGGCGAAGAGCGGGTCCGTGATCGCGGCAGCGATGTCGAGCGCGTCTGCGAAGCGTCCATCCACCGCCAATGCCTCGGCGACATCGCGCTGCGCATACGCGCGGTCCTCGGGCCGTTCGATACCCTCGGCGACCGCGCGCGCCCGGTCGAGGTCGCCGGCCGCGACCATCGCCTGCACGATCCAGAGCTGCCCGCCGCTGCGAACCGGCTCGGCTTCCAGGCCGATGGCGTCGAGTGCCGCATCGAACGCGGCGGCCGCCTCTGCCGCCATGTCGGCGTTGGCGTAGGCGAGCGCAATGTCGCGGTACGCGCCCGACCGGTAATTCGAGATCTGGATCAGGTCGGCAACCGCCTGGGCCCGGTCCATTTGCCCCAAGGCGGCGTGGGCGAGCGCGATGCGCAGGTGGGTATTGGCATGGGCCGTGGCGTGGTCGGCGCCGGCCGCCTGCTCCGCCGCATGGGCCAGCACCTCGTCGGCCTGCGCGGTCATGCCAAGAGCGGCCATGACCAGTGCCGTGTCGACAAGGTCGTAGACGGCAAACGGGCCAGGGCCGCCGGCCCCGATCTCCGCCAGTGTTTCATCAATCATGGCCTGCGGATCGTCCACCACCTCCGTGCCTTCGAACGCCACGCCGGCCCCGCGCAGCGCCTCGACGCGCGCGAACGGGTTGTCGATCTGCATCGCGGCGGTGACCGCCTCATCGTCCAGCCCGGCCTCGGCAAAGGCGAACACCATGGCGCGCCAGGCATCGCGCTGCGAGGGCGGGTCGGGGATGGTGCGGATGAAAATGGCGGCGTCGCGATACATGCCGGCGGCGGCATAGGCGCGCACGATCCCGACCTTGGCGGAATAGCGATAACCGTCGGCACCGATGGACGCGGCGACGTCGGCCGCTTCCTCGAACAGGCCGATCCCGGCCAGCCCCTCGGCCAAATAGATCAGCTCGCCTTCGCGGCCCGGCGCATCCTCGATCCCGTAGATGTTGTTGGTCGCCGCGCCGAGGGTGGCATAGGCGTCGCCACGGTTGCCCATGGCGACTTCGGCACCTGCCAGGTCGATGGCGGCCAGCAGCCAGTCGTGCGGATGCTCCGGGTCGAACGCGACACGGCCAAATGCCTCGCGCCCCAGTTCCACCGCACACGCGGGCGACGGGTCTTGATGGCACGCCGCCGCATCCTGGGCCCGCGCGTCAGGCGCAACGGCGACAAGCGCCAGGCAGACGGTGCCAATCGCGAGACCGGCGCGCAGGGAGCCGATCATGCAACGCCCTCGCCTCACCCGCCGACCAGCCGGGCGTAGAGGATCAGCTCCGGCCGGTACTCGAAGTGCATGCCGTCGAAATGGTGCCACTTGCCGCCCCAGATGAAGCCGTAGCGCTCCATCGCCTGCACGATCTCAGGCGGGAACTGGTTGTTGAATTCGGTTGCCTCGCCCGGCGCCGCCCCCGACCAGCGCCAATAGCCGCCAAGCTGCGCGTTGAAATCAACGGCGATACCGAAGCTGTGGGCGCTCAGCCGCTGGGTGCCGGCGATGACCCGCCAGTTGAAGCTGCCGCCGGAGTTGTCGAGGAAACGCTCGAACTCCGGCCCAAGCTGGGCGATGGCATCGAGCGCTGCATCGAGCTGCGCATCGACGCAGAACTTGTGGGTCGCCTGGAAGGGCGCGGTGAGCGTCTGCCCGTTGAAGCTGACGCCGACCAGGCTCGCGGCGGCACTGCCCTGCTCGGCGAACCACAGCGCCCGAAAGAAGGCATCGTTGCGCGGCCGGCCCGGATCGACATAGGGCGCGCGCCGCGGTTCCAGGTCGAAAGCCAGCGGGTAGACGTAGACAAACTGGTCGCCGACCGTGGCCGTTTCCAGCCGCACCGCCGGCGCCACGTCCTGGGCCGGCGCAAACGGCACCTCGCCGCCATTGGGCATGCGCACGATGCCGGCCGCCATGTCCAGGTCCAGCCCCGGATAGGCCTGCTCCAGCGCCAGCTCCATCGGGTCGGCGTTGCGCACGTCCAATGGCACCGCAAGCCAGTCGACCAGCGCGCAGTCCTGGGCGGCAGCGGCGAGCGGAAGGAAGAGGACCGCGAGCGCGGGCAGAAGGCGCCTCACAATACCTCGACGCGAATGACCAGGCCGACATCGCCGGGCCCTGTGATGACGAACACCCGCACCAGCACCTCGCCATTGACGATGGCATTGCGCGCGCTCGGCTCGATATAGCCGTTCATCAGCATCTGTTCGGCCGCGGCGCGATTGTCGATCGACGCGAAGAAGCTGTCCCACTCGTCCTGCGGGTCGCGTATGCCGTAGCGGTGGAAGTTGGCCCGGTCCTGGCGGATGATCTGCCAAGGCTCGGTCAGGCGCACACCGTTGGAGTTGAAATGGTCGCGCGAACTGAGCAGCGCCACGTAGCTCGCAATCGGCTTGTCGATCGCGTTCTGCGCATGGGCCGGCAACGTAGCGAGCACCGGCAATACGACAAGGCCAACCAGGCAAGCGCCAAGCAGGCGCGCGACGTTTATCATGGCAACACCTCCATTCCTGCGATTGCCGCATCCTGGTACGCGGGCCGCAGGTTTGTCCATCGGACAGCTTGTCCGGGCGAATGGCCGTCTGGGCAATTGGCCGTCTGGGCAATTGGCCGTCTGGGCAATTGGCCGTCTGGGCAATTGGCCGTCTGGGCAATTGGCCGTCTGGGCAATTGGCCGTCTGGGCAATTGGCCGTCTGGGCAATTGGCCGTCAGGGCAACATCGCCGGGGCACCCTGCCTCTGGCAAACCGGGATCGTTGGTATATGCTCGCCATCGCGGCGGAAATGCGGCCGACACCGGCGCGCAGGGGGAGGCAACGTTTCAGACATGGGGTTTCCATTCGACGGTGAGCCGGTGCTGCCTGCGGACGCCATGCGCGTCCATTTCGACGGCATATTCGCCGAGCCGAAGCTGGCCCATCCCGAAGGGATTGCGGTGGCGCCCGACGGTGCGGTCTGGTGCGGCACCGAGACCGGCCTGCTGGTGCGGGTCGAGGCCGATGGCAGCAGCATCCGCCAGATGGGTGAGACCGGCGGCTTCATCCTGGGCCTGTGCTTCGACGCGGCGGGTGCGGTCTATGCCTGCGACCTGAAGGCCGCCGATGTAAAGCGGCTGGATCCCAACAGTGGCGCCGTCACCACCTTCGCCAAAGGGCCGAAGATCCCCAACTACCCGGTCGTGGATGCCGGGCGCGGCTGCCTCTATGTCAGCGACAGCTTCGATTTCGCGAAACCGGGGCCCGGCGTGTGGCGGTTCGACCTGGCGACCGGCGACGGCGGGCTGTGGCATGGCGATGACATGGTGTTCGCCAACGGCATGGCCCTGGCGCCCGACGGGCGGTCGCTCTATGTGATCGAGACCTTCGCCAACCGGGTGGCGCGCATCGCCATCGGCCCCGACGGCAACCCGGCTGGCGCGGAAGTGTTCGTCGACAATCTGCCCGGCCTGCCCGACGGCCTTGCCTTCGACACCGCCGGCAACCTCTACATCAGCCTCTACGAGCCCTCGCGCGTGCTGCGCGCCGACCCGGCCGGCAACGTGCGGGTGCTGGTGGACGACCCGCTGGCCCACACGCTCTGCCACCCGACCAACATCGCGTTTCGCGGCACGACGCTGTTCACCAGCAATCTCGGCCGCTGGCACGTCACCGCCATCGACAATGTCGCGGAGGGGGTGCCGCTGCCCATCACCACAGGCCGCTAGGATCGGAAGAATCCACGCGCCGGCCTGCCACACCGAGGAGGAAACCCGGATGACGAAGTTGAGACTACTGGCCACTGCCCTGTGCGGCAGCGTGGCGTTGCCCGCCCTGGCGTCGGCGCAGGAAATCACGCTCACCTTCTGGGACAATCAGCAGACCGAGTCCGGCCTCAGCCAATACCAGCAGGAGGCGGTGGACCGATTCGAGGCCGCCAACCCCGGCATCACGGTCGAGGTGGTGACGGTGCCTTATCCGGAATACCAGCAGCGCCTGATGCTGGCGGTGCAGGGCGGCAATCCGCCGGACGTTTCCACCGTCGACCAGATCTGGAATTCCGCCTTCGCGGTCGCCGGCGCCATCGTGCCGCTGGACGAGCAGATCGCGGCCAGCGAGGGCGTCGCCGCCGAGAACTTCTTCCCCGGCGCCTGGGACTCGGCGAACTACGACGGCCACACCTGGGGCGTGCCGTTCAACGTCGATGTCTGGTCGTTCACCTTCTACAACAATGCCCTGTTCGAGGCGGCGGGCATCGACCCGGCATCCGCCTCCGACTGGGACGGCCTGAAGGCGGCCGCCGAAGCGCTGACCGACCGCGATGCCGGCCAGTACGGCATCGGCCTGTTCTCCCATCGCGGCGAGGACACGGTGGTGGTGATGAACTCGTTCATCTATTCCAACGGCGGCGCGGTGCTGGACGACAGCGGCGCGTGCGCGCTGAACCAGCCGGCCTCGGTGGAGGCGCTAGAGTACATGCTGTCGCTGGCGCCCTATGCGCCGGAGGGCATGCTGAACGCCTCGTCCGGCGACATGCGCGAGCTGTTCCTGAACGGGTCGCTGGCGATGGAGTTCTGGCCGGCGCTGGAGCAGCCGACCCTGCAGGGTTCCGACCTGGATTGGGAGTTCATCGTCGGCCACGCGCCCGGCGACGCGGTGCCGGTGGGTACCTATGGCGGCTGGAACCTGGTGATCTACGAACAGTCGGAGCACAAGGAAGCGGCCTGGAAGTTCATCGAATTCCTGACCAGCCCGGAAGTGAACGGCGACGTGGTCGACCTTATCCCGGCCAACGTGAACGCGGCACGCCCGTTCCTGGAGGAGAACCGGGTCGGCCCCGACCGCATCTTCGAGCACCTGAACAATGCGTCGCCGCGGCCGCTGTCGCCGAACTACCTGCAGGTCGCCGACATCGAGATCGACATGATGCAGCAGATCTTCGGTGGCGAGGCGAGCCCGCAGGAAGCCGCCGATGCCGCCTGCGAGCGCATCGACGCGATCGGGAACTAGGGGCGTCGCGCCCACAGGCTTTGGCCCTCACACCTCTCGCCAGCCGATCCACAAGTCGCGGCCAACCCCTCTCCCATTTCGGGAGAGGGAGGGGCCCGGCGCCGCAGGCGACGGGAGGGTGAGGGCTAGAGCGTATGTTCATCACAGGCAATATCGAGGGCGTCGTGGGCCGGATCGAATTGGCAATGGGACACCGGCGGCAACGTCGCCGCAGCAAACCATGCTGACCCTCACCCTCCCGCGACCCTTCGGTTCGCGGGTCCCACCCTCTCCCGAAATGGGAGAGGGTTAGAACGCCCCGCAATCCACGCACACGACTCTCCCATGACCCCCAATCACACCAGCCGCGCTGAGAACTGGTTCGCCATCGGCTTCGTGATGCCGGCGGCGCTGCTGGTCGGCGTGCTGATGTACGCGCCGATGCTGGGCACGTTCTGGGAAAGCCTGTTCACCACCTCGTTCACCAATCCGGAGCCGACCTTCATCTGGTTCGACACCTACGCCCAGATGCTGGACGACGCGCGATTCTGGCAGGTGGTGGAGAACTCGTTCATCTGGACGGGTGCTGTCGTGCTGTTCCAGAACGTCATCGGCTTCGCGGTGGCCCTGCTGCTCGACAAGAGCCTGCCCGGCACCGGCGTGGTGCGCTCGCTGGTGCTGCTGCCGTGGGTGCTGCCGGGCGTGGTCGCCGCCATCCTGTGGCGCTTCCTCTACGACCCGCAGCTTGGCCTGATCAACTCGGTGGCGGTGGGCTGGGGCATCGCCGGCGACCCCGTCGCCTGGCTGGCCGACACCGATCTTGCAATGGCCTCGGTGGTCTTTGCCGCGGTGTGGAAGGGGTTCCCGTTCTCCGCCGTCATCTACCTGGCCGCCCTGCAAACGGTGGACAAGGAGCAGGTGGAAGCGGCGGTTATCGACGGCGCCACGCCGTGGCAGCGGCTGATCCATGTCGTGATTCCGTCGCTCAGGATGGTGATCCTGCTCAACATGGTGCTGACCACGATTTTCACGTTTAACTACTTCGACATGGTGTGGGTGACCACGCGCGGCGGACCGCTGGACGCCACCCACATCTTCCCGACCATGATCTACGAGCTCGGCTTCGGCCAGTTCCGGTTCGGCAATGCCGCCGCCTACGGCACCATGTCGGTGCTGGTGCTGGCCGTATTCGTCGCCGCGTACCTGTTCCTGTCGCGCCAGCGCGGAGGGGGCGGCAATGTCTAGGCAATCTGACGCTAACGCTAAGTCGGTACCAGCCCTCTCCCCCACCCGACCTCCCACTGATCATACTGTCGTCGGGAGGTCGGGTGGGGGAGAGGGCCGGCGCAGAAACAATACGCCTATCGCCAAACAATGGACCGGGCGCAAGGCCGGCCTGTTGGCGCTGCAGATCCTGCTGGCGCTGGCGGTGCTGCTGCCCTTCTTCTGGATGTTCTCGGTCTCGCTGAAGCCTGGCGACGAGCCATTCAGCATTCCGGCCCGGCTGTGGACCGAGAATCCCACCACCGCCAACTACGAGAATGCGTTCTACCCCGAGTTCCAGCGCTACTTCCTGAACAGCGTCATCGTCTCGGTCTCCACCGTGGTGATCTCGGTCAGCCTGGGCCTGCTGGCCGCCTACAGCTTCACCCGGTTCCAGTTCCGGGTGCTGTCGGTGATCATGGTCGCGATCATCATCGCGCAGATGTTCCCGGCCGGTGCCATCATCATCCCGATCTACAAGACGATGAAGTGGCTGGACCTGCTGGACACTTATGCATCGCTGATCATCGCCTACGTCACCATCACGCTGCCGGTGTCGATCTGGATGCTGCGCAACTTCGTCGCCCGCATCCCGGCCGCGCTCGAGGAGTCGGCGATGATCGACGGCGCGACGCGGCTGAAAGCCTTCTTCCTGGTCGTGGTGCCGCTGGCCCGCCCCGGCATCATCGCCACCACGGTGTGGATCGTCATCGTCACCTGGCAGGAGTTCCTGTTCGCGCTTTCCTTCACATCGACCAAGGAGATGCGCACGCTGCCGGTGGGCATGAACGACTTCATCGGCCAGTACGGCATCCGCTACGGCGAGTTGATGGCGAGCTCGGTCATCGTGTCGGTGCCGGTGATTGTGCTGTTCTTCTTCCTGCAGCGCTATTTCGTGGCCGGGCTGACGGCCGGTGCCGTGAAGGCCTGACCCCGCAAGACGCTTCGAGACGCCTCCGGTCGGCAAATCCGGCCCGATCCGCATTCCCAGAGCATCGAAGTACTGCGTTTTTGCGACATCAGCCCCCGGCAAATATGCAGCAACAATTGAATCTGAGGACCGAATGTGGTCTCATTTGGCGATACCTGCCAAATACCGGCGTCTGCCCATGAAACGGCAACTAAAAGCGCTCGTCTTCGTAGATGCGGTGGCGTTCAGCGCGCGTATGAAGGCCGACGAGGTCGCGTCGGTCGAGGCCATCAACCATGTCACCCGCACCATTCGTGCGCTGGTGTGGAATTTCGACGGCAAGGTCGAGCGGTATTTCGGCGACGGCGTGTTCGCCACATTCGACAGTGTCGAGCGGGCGGTGCGCTGCGCGCTGACGATCCAGACCCAGGCCGGCAACCTGGATCGGCCGCCGGGCGACGGCAGCCCGGTGCGGTTCCGCATCGGCATCCATATGGGCGAGACCTTCGAGAGCGGCGAGCAACTGCTGGGCCACGCGGTCACCGTCGCGGCCCGGCTGGAGGGCGTGGCCGAGGCCGGCGGCGTTTGCGTCAGCGGGGAGGTGCGCGCGGCCCTGGACACCGCGCAAGACCTGACGTTCGAGGCGATGGGCAACCCCGAGCTGAAGAACATCGGCGACGAGATCACGATCTACCGGGTGCGCGTCAGCGACGATGCACCGCCGCCGGCGCCAGTGGTGATGAACGGTCATCTGGCCGACGATCCGCTGGAGCGCCAGGCCCAGCCCTCCGTCGCCGTGCTCCCGTTCGAAGTCGCGGCCATGGAGCAGGAGCTGTTCACGGTCGCCGACGGTTTCGACGACGAGATCATTGGCTACCTGACGCGCTTCCGCAGCCTGGATGTGACGTCGCGCGAGTCGTCCGGCAAGGTCGGCGGCACGCCGATTGCCGACGACGCCATCGGCCGGCGCCTGAATTCTCGCTATCTCGCACGGGGCCGGGTGCAGGTGTCCGGCAAGCGCATGCGGGTCAAGGTGCGCCTGCTCGACGCGCTGCATGACAAGGTGATCTGGGCCGAGACCTACGACCGCACGTTCGAGGACGTGTTCGACGTGCAGGAGGACATCGCCCAGTGCGCGGTGTCAGCGATGGCGGTGCAGATCGAGGCACGCGAACGCGCGCTGGCCCGCGCCAGGGCGCCCGAATCGCTGGGCGCCTATGCCCTGATGCTGCGCGGCCGTCACGAGATCGACCAGTTCAACGCGGCGGCAACCGGGCGCGCCCTGCGTTTCGTCGACCAGGCGACGTCCCTCGACCCGCACTACTCGCGCGCCCACGCGGTGGCAGCGCGGGCGCACTGCCTGAACTGGAAATATGCCTGGGTCGACGACCGCGACAACAACATCCACCAGGCCCAGTCGCGCGCGCAATATGCCATCGACATGGACCTGAACGATCCCAGCGGGCACGTGGAACTGGGTTTCGTCTCGCTCTACCTGCGCGACCACGACCGCTCGCTGGCGGCCTATGAGCGGGCGCTGGAACTGAACCCCAGCGACGCCGACGTCATCGCCGAGTATGGCGACACGCTGACCCACGGCGGGCGCGCGCACGAGGGTATCGCGCAGTACGAGCACGCGATGCGCCTGAACCCGTTCGGCCGCGAGAACTACTTGCGCGACCTGGCCTGCGCGTACTTCTTCCTGGAGGACTACGACACCGCGATCCGCTTCGGGAAGTCGATGGAGAACCCGGCCATCGTGCGCTACGTGATGGCGGCGAGCCACGCGCAATTGGGGCGCGCGCAGGAGGCTGGCGACTGGGCGCGGCGCATCCGTGCCAACGAGCCGGACTTCGACGTCGACACCTGGGTGTCGGTGGTGCCGGACAAGAACCCGCGGGCGCGGGAAATCTATGCCGAGGGGCTGCGGCGGGCGGGCCTTTAGAGCAACGGACACAAAACCCGAGTCACCCTCGGCCTCGACACTTCATCGCGTCAGACCGGCCAAGGATTGCTGGGGATCGTCAATCCTTTCATTGTCATCCTTGGCCGAGGCGAAGCCGAGCGCCGAGGATCCATTTCGCCTCTTGCGCGATAACTGAAATGGATCCTCAACACTCGCCCTTCGGGCTTCGGTCAAGGATGACACCAATATGGATGTGACCGCAGGAGGCAGCCGCCAAACCGGCGCGGGAGCGGCGACCTACTCGTCGTCGCCGCGCCAGCGACCCCGGCGATAGCGCTGCCGCGGGCCGCGCCTGGGCCCTGCCGCGCCGCCCGCGGTCCACCCCGCGGCACCGCCAGCGGTCCAGCCCGCAGCGCCACCGGCGGTCGCACCGGCATCGAAGCTGCCCGGGCCGCCAAGCTCGAACTCCAGCAGCACGCGCTCGAACGGTCCCGCCTCCATGTCCAGCCGTACGGTGAAGTCGGCGATGTCATAGAGCCACATGCGGATGTCTTCGGTGAACCGTGCGTCCTGACCGGACACACCGGAGCGGACCGTGATCGCCGGCTTGATGCCGCGGCGGGTGCTCACGTCGGTCGCGCTGAACTGGATTTCCGGCGGGTCGGGGACGTTGCCCTCGCCGTGCACGACAAACAGCGCCGGCTTCATCAGGTCGAAGATCTGGTTCTGGAACGAGAAACTGTAGATCCGCGCCAAGCGCGCATCTTCCCGCTTAAGTTGATGGAGCAGGAAATTGTTGCTGGAGTGAACGGCCGGCGGCGGGGTGTCGTTGCCGCCCTTGTAGTCGTAGGCTTCGTCGCGATTGCCGGCCAGCTTGATGTCGAACATCTCCCGGCCGAACAGCCGGACACTAGTATCGGACAACAATGTATCGAAGTTACCCGAGCCGTAATTTGTCGCCATGAATATGCTCCCCCAATAACCTTGGTCCGAAATATGGTTAACGCAAATTAACCACGATTCTAGCCTACAGGCAACACCAAACGGGACGACCGGGTATGGCTGTCGTGGGGCGGTTCCTCGAACCGCGGCCCCAGCGGCACCCGGCCGATGCCGCGGCGCTCCAACTGGGTGCGGGCGATCCGCGCATGGATGCGATCCGCCTCACTCGCGCCCAGGTTGCGGGTCTCGAAGAACGCCGCGATGTCGGCGAATACGTCGCGCTCCGGGTCGACGCTGCCCCACAGGTCGATCATCACCATCGCCGCCATGTCGCGCGCGTCATCCAGGGCGCGCCGGAATTCGCCCCGCCGGGCCGCGTAGGCAGCCTCGAACCCGCGTTGCACATCGTCCAGCAGCGCGGGGTCGCGCTCGGCCGCGTCGGCCAGCATTTCCAGTTCCGGCGAGATGGCGCCGCGCTCCACCAACAGCTCGTGGTAGAGGTCGATGAAGTAGTCGAAGAACGCGCCGATCAGCGGCTTGGCGATATCGTGCTCGTCGTGCCAGCCGTCGCGGAAGTCATCCAGCGTCAGCTTGTTGTTGGCCAGCCTGATCTGTTCGTTGTCGGACAGCTCGGCGAACCGGCTGAGCTGGTTGTAGGTGTCGAGATTGCCCGAGGTGCCGTCGAGCAGCGCATCCACCACCGTGTCGAGGTGCAGCAGGGTGATCAGCGCCACCCAGTCGGACGACATCTCGTGGAACGCCTCGTAGTCCCAGGTGCCGGCATGGCGGTCGAACGGCCCCTCCAGCGCCAGCAGCAGCGCGTGGCCGATCTCGTGCGCGATGACATCGAAGTTGAGGGCATACTCGTCGATCAGCCCGTCCGGTCCCGGCCGCTCACCGGCCTGAAGAAAGCCGAAGCCCATCTGCGCGTTGCGCCAGCCGGGCACTGTCGAGAGTTCCAGGCGGTCCAGCAGGTCGTCGAAATGCCAGGCCACCGGACCGCCGAGATAACGCTCCCAGACGTCGAGGGTGAACCGCGCGACGCCAAACATATGCACAGCCGGGAACTGCGGGGAGGTGACCGGCACATGGTCGAAATGGCCGGCGGGCGAAGGTGCTGCCGGCGGGACGATGGAGCCGCGCCACGGCGGCAGGTTCAGCTCCATGCCGCGACGGCCCGGCGTCACGCCATAGGGCGTCGGCCCGCCCAGCGGCACGATGGCGTACATGCGGTCGTCGGACGGACCGGGGCCGAGCGATCCGGCCGGCGAGGAAACCGTCACCGTCTCCAGCGGCGGCATGCGGTCGGTCAGCGGGGCCTGCGGAAAGATGCGGAACCTGGTCCCGCCGGGGATGTGATTACCGTGCTTATGGCCCGGAAACGTGCTGGTGTATGTGTTGGGCAATACGACACTTCCATTTGCGAGATATTGCAGGCATATCAAAATCGACTGCGATTATTCCGCCGATACCTCCCGCCGTCAACAAGCTGTTGGCTCCGGACTCTTCTGCGTTTGACCACACTTTCAACCGGCCGGTGGAAACGCCAGTATTGTTTGCGCCGTCGTCGTTTCGGGCAGAAAGGTCCCGGCCTGGTGAGCGGCATGCATGGTGCGGTGCGCGCCTTCATCGAGTTCCTGGCCAATGCCGCCGAGCCTCCGCTTCTCGAAACTCAGCTCGGCCTGGCCGACGATGCCGATGAACGGTGCCAACGACGACGAGGGATTGGCTCCCCCGACCCATGACCTGAGAAACCTGCTGCGCTCAGCGTTCGGCAGCTTGCGGTTGGTCTGGAAATCGAAGTAGCGGAGTTCTCCGGCACCCCCATTCTCGACCAGGATGGCGTTCAGCCAATGGCTGTTGGTGTTCGGATCGTCGACCGAGGCGACAGTCTTGCCGCTGAGGTGAAGAACGAAGACCGTCCCGATAGGCTGGGCCAGCATAGCGTCGATAGCATCGGCAAGCGGTGTGCCCGTTTCCACGATCGACGCCGCCGTTCGTGACGGCTGCGTCTTCGCCTCCACAAACGCGATGATCGCCTCTTCGTGGCCGGCGACTGCCGCGAAAGCGCCCGCCGTGGCCACACCGGTCAGGCTGGCGACATCGTTTGACGAATACCTGCTGGATCCGATCGTGAGGTTCACGGCGCCCGCGGCGGAGCAGAGCGCACAGTTTTCTTTCTGTGCCGAAACGCCACGGCTGGCGTTGACAAATTCCACACGGGGCGCACCGGCCGCATGATCCTCAGACATCGCTCTCCCCCCGGGTCACCACAGCGGTCGCGCCCGTCCTTGCGGTGACGACCGCACCACACCGCAATGCTGGCCCGGCCCGCACACGAGCGCAAGCCGTCTTTATGCGCCCCCTCGACGGCCGGGTTCGCTCATCGAACTGCTGCTGTCCGGCCCAGAGGGCTCGGCCGCGCCGTCGGACACATACTCCCGCAGCAGAAGATCGTGCAGCGCGTTCCTGTCCGGCAGACCGAGACCGCGGGCGAAATCATCCGCCTCCTCGGGCACAACATCGGTCCCGCGTGTGGCGGCGAACCAGTCGAGGAGCTGCCCCAGCGACAGCGCAGGGCCGACGTCGCCCGCGCGGTCCAGCGCCCGCAGCTTCGCCATGGCGCGGGCGTGCAGGCGTGGGTAGCGCCCGGACAGCCGCGCCTCCATCACGATATCGGCGGCAAGCTCGGCCGCCATGTCATCCAATGTCGCCTCCAGGCCCTCATCCTCGGCGACCGCACGTTCCAGGTCGGGCCGGGCCACATGGTGCGCGGCGCACCAGGCGGCATAATCCTGTGCGCTCATCAGGCCGGCAGCCTCGCGGAACCCGTCGATGGCGGCCGCCGCGGACCCGTCCTCGGCCACCGCGTTGCGCCGTGCGAAGGCGCGCAGCAGCGCCCGGCGATAGGCGGCAGGGTCCAGCCGCATCTCGTCCAGCACCAGCCGCTCGCCATCGCTGAGCGCGGCGCCGGCATCGTCCAGCAGGTCGGCGGCGTGGCTCCAGAACGAGGTGACATTGAAGAAGGACGGCGTGGTCTTGCCCGCTTCTGGCGCGGGCGGCGGGTCGGACGACACCCGCGCGATCAGCGCCTGCGCGTCGTTGCGCTTCAGGTCGATGCGCCCGCTCGGCAGCCATGGCGCGAGCCGGTCCGCCGCCGCCGACAGCCCGCCGAGCTGCGCATCGTCCAGCAGGCTCGCCCAGGTCAGGGTCTTGTAGTAGCGGTCGTGCGCCTTACCCAGCATCGCCTCCGCCTCGTCCGGCGTCAGCACGCCGGCATCGCGGGCGGCGGCAAGCGTGGCCCGCACGTTCACCAAAGGCTCGGTCAGCGGCATGTGGTCCAGGTCGGCCGGTCCGTGCAGCACCGCCACCTCGTGATCGTCCTCCAGCGTGCCGTCGCGGTACATCTCGAAGATCGCGCCGACCCCGATCATGCCGAACGGCGCGCATTCCGCCGCCCTGAGCGCGCCCATGCTGGCGCCGCCATAGACCTCGACGCCATGGTCCAGCGCCCACAGGATCTCGTTGTGCCAGACCGTGGGCTGGTCCTCGAACACCGCGTCGACCAGCCCGATACGCCCGACCCCGGCCCGCGCCGCGCGATAGAGATCGCCGAACGCCGCCGGCGGCGCCAGGCGCACGTTCCCGGGCACGTCCAGCGGGGTGCGCCCCCGGCTCGGCCCGATGAAGACGACGGCGGTGGGTGCGTCGCTCATCCGTTCGCACCCGCCACGGCCCCGGACAGCATGCCGAGCACGCCGGGCGCGATCAGCCGGACCACGCTGAACGGCGCGTCGGGCGCCAGGTCGACCGCCAGCAGCATCTCCAGCCCGGCCGCGCGCAGGGCGCCCAGCACGGCCAGGTACTCCGCCTCCAGGCCGCTGGCCGACAGGTCCACGCCGCTGGCAAACGCTTGCGGTGTTGCCTCGGCCGCCTCGCCGGCGCGCTGGTTCAGCCACAGGGTGCGGGTCTGGATCGCGCCGCCGAACAGGCGCCCGGTCAGGTCGTCGCGCGCACCTGAAATGCGGGTCAGCCGCGACTGCGCCGCCTCGGTGATCGCGCGGGCGGCGGCCACGTCGCGGCGCGGATGGCACCCGGCCCCCATGCCGGGCGGCCCGGGGTGTGCTGTGGTGTCGACGATCTGGCAGATGTAGCCCGGCACACCCCATGCGTTGGTCATGTCCCACAGCGCCACCGACATCTCGGCGGCGGCGACCCGGCCGATCAGCTCGGCGAGGTAGGGTGTGTCGACGCTGGCGAGATCGATCCGCGCCGCCTCCCGCGACGCTGCCTCGCGCCGGTCGAAGCGGATGATCTGGTCGCGCTCCACCAGCTCGCTGGCGGCATGGGTCGCCGCTTCCAGCATCGAGTTGCCGGAGGCGAGCCCGTTGGTTGAGATCTGGAACGGCGACTCCGCCGCACGGTCGTCCTCCAGGAAGCAGGCATGGACCAGGTCGTAGGGCACCGGCACCGTATCGCCGGTGAACAGGTCGGTCGCCATTGCCCAGAACAGCGGAACCGTATCCGATGGCGGCGCGCCGACCAGCGGCAGGGCGGCCATCGGCGGCATCCGGTAGTGCCGGGCGAGATCGCGCGCGGTGGCGTGGCGCAGCGGCAAGTCGGGCCGCTCGGCGTGCCAGAATTCCATCGCCTCCATCAGGCCGGAGACCCGCGCCGCCTCTCGGGTGACACCCTTGCCCTGGGTGACGGCCAGCCCGTACTGGTTCGGCCGCACCACCATGAAGACCTCGATGCCGATGCGGTCGAGCCCGGTGACCCGCGCCACCCGCGTGATGCCGTAGCGCGCCTTCTCCGGCTCTATCCGGGCGAGCGTTTCGGCCGGCGGCACGCTGCGGTGCGCGCCGAGGGTGAACTCCGCCGCTGCTGCGTCGTCACCGGTTTCGGCAACGCCGCGCGCGCCAAGCGTAACAAGGTCGGAAAGCGATGAATACATATGTGCTCAGCGAGACATGAGGCTGACAATCGCGGCGATTTGGGCACGAGGCAGGCCCGAGATGCAAGCGGCCTGACCCGCCGATCTCCACTCGCGCGCGCCTCACGCTTCGGTCAACCGCGCCCCATCGGCTTGCGCTTTCGCGCGGCGGGGATAGATTGCCGGCATGATACGGATATCGAAAATCGCGGCAGGCGTGATGGCGCTGGCCGTGTTGCTGAGCGCCGGATGGCCGGTAACAGATGCACGGGCGCAAGGCGTGGCCCCGTTCGACCGCGAGGCGGTGATCGACTACCTGATGGCCAATCCGGACGTGATTCTGGAGGCGATCGAGCGCATCGAGACCCAGAGCCGCATCCGCGCCAACCGCGACGTCATCTTCAACCACCCGCTGGACGCGGTCGGCGGCAACCCCGACGGCGACGTCACCATCGTCGAGTTCGTCGACTACAACTGCCCCTATTGCCAGCTGATGCTGCCGGTGCTGCAGGAACTGCTGGCCAAGGACGACGGTATCCGCCTGGTCTACAAGGAGTTCCCGATCCTGGCGCCGACCTCGTGGTACGCGGCCCGCGTGGCGATGATCGCCAACCGGGAAGGCGCGTACGAGGCCTTTCACCACACGATGCTGGGGGTGACCGCGCGCAGCGAGCGGATCGTCGACCAGGTGAGCGGCATGGCCGGCATCGACCGCGAAGACCTGGTGCAGGGGCTCGCCAACAGTGCGGTCATCGACCAGCACATCAACGACAGCCTGGCGCTGGGCCAGGAGCTGGGCATCGACGGCACGCCCGCCTTCATCATCGGCGACCGGCTGCTGGTCGGCGAGCAGTCGCTCGCCACCTTGCAGGCCGCCGTTGCCGCCGCCCGCGGTGGATCGTGAGGGGCCTGTTCCATGATCGTCGTATTCGGCTCGCTCAACGTCGACATGATCACCAAGGTCGACCACCTGCCCAAGCCGGGCGAAACGGTGCTGTGCCCGTCCTACATCATGGTGCCCGGCGGCAAGGGCGCGAACCAGGCCTGCGCGGCGGCGCGCGCGGCATCCGGCAGCGGCCACGACAGCAAAGTCGCGATGGTCGGCGCGGTCGGCGACGACAGCCTGGGTCCGCGCGCCGTTGAGATGTTGCGCGACGCCGGGGTCGACCTGTCGGCACTGGCGACCGGGGAGAAGCCCACCGGCTGCGCGCTGATCTGGGTCGATGCGGCGGGCGAGAACTCCATCGTGGTGGCCAGCGGCTCGAACGCGGAAGCACGCGCCGACATGGTGCCGGATGGCATGCTGGGGCCGGACACCACCATGCTGATGCAGATGGAAATCCCGGTGGAGGAGAACTGGGCGCTGGTCAAGCGCGCCCGCGCCGCCGGCTGCCGCATCATGCTGAACGTCGCCCCTGCGGCCCCGGTGCCGACCGAGGTGCTGGACGCCATCGACGTGCTGGTGGTCAACCAGATCGAGGCCGAGATGATCGCGCAGGCCGGCGGCCATGCCGGTCAGAGCCGCTCGGCGACCGCCAAGGCGCTGGCCGACGCCCACGGGCTGACCTGCATCGTGACCCTGGGAAAGCAGGGCACCATCGCGCATGGGCCGGACGGCGGCTGGCGGGTCGCCGCCTTGCCGGTGGAGGCGGTCGACACCACGGGTGCGGGCGACGGTTTCGTCGGCATCCTGGGCCAGGGTCTGGACGCCGGCCTCTCTTTGCCGGATGCGCTGGTGCGCGCCTCGGTCGGCGCGGCGCTGGCCTGCCTGACGCTGGGCTGCCAGTCGAGCTTCGTCGACGGGGCCGCCATCGCCGCGCGTCTGGGCGACCTGCCGGCACCGACGCAAATCTAGGCGGGTCTCAGGCCAGATTGGCCAGCGGTATGGCGGCGAACCAGATGATGTAGCCGAGGCTCGCCATCATCAGCCCGTCGATGCGCGCGGGCGTATTGGCAGGTGGTCTCCAGCGCAGCAGTAACCAGATCAGCAGCACTGCGTGCACCGGGACCACATAGACCGCCCCGGCCCACGCCGGCTCGCCACGCGCCCAGAGCCAGCTTGCCAACGCCGCCGATACGGCGACGCAGGCCACCGCGATCCAGCGAATTGCCCGAGGCCCAAAAATGACCGTCAGCGTGCGCTTTCCGGCCGCGCGATCCGCCGCGACATCAGGAACGCCCGACAGCGCGATGGCGGCAAGTACGGCGATGGCAAGCGGGACACTCAATTGCAGAGGCAGCGAATCGCCCAGGTCGCCGGTTTGGAGCAGAAGGCCAGCGTAGATCGCACCGAAGCTGTGGGTGATGGCGACCACCAGTTCGCCGAGCCCGCGGTGCGAGAACTTCAACGGCGGCAAGGTGTAGCCGAGTGCGATGACGGCGAACGTGAGGAAGAAGCCCACGGTGAATGCCGCACGGTCCGAACGTATCGCGAGCACGGCGAGCAGAGCCGCCGCTAATACCAACGCCACAGCCGCGCCCAACAGCAACTTGCGCGGTGTCAGCACGCCGCTTTGCACGACGCGCGATCCGCCAGTGAACGGCCCGTAGTGCGCATTGCGGCGGTCGCTTTCGGCGTCGAAGACGTCATTGGTGAAGACGGTCGCCGCTTCCAGCAGGAATAACAGCGCATACCCGAGCCAGAACGCGAGCGGATCGCGCAGGACATGTTCCGGCACCGCCGCCAGCGCGCCCATCCAATACGCCAGGAAGGTCATCGGGTAGAATTGCAGCCGCAACGCCTGCAGCCACGGTGCCACCGAGGTCCAGGTGGCGCGCACCGGGCGAGTGTTGCCGGCACCGCCGTCCCGGCCTAGTCGGGCCGACGCGGCGATCCAGCGCTGACGCTCCGGCGCGGCGCTGTCGCGGACCGGCCCGAAGCGGGTGAACCGCGTCATCCGGAAGCCGCAAAAGCCGAGTGTTGCCCGGGCCATCGCGCGATGACCCGGCGCGCCGTAGATGAACCGGTAGACCGGGCCCGGCGTGTCCATGGTGGTGATCAGCTCGGCGGTGCGGCCGCGCAGCATAGGTTCATAACCGGTGCCGCCGGTGGTGGTGCGAAACGCCCACCCAGGCACGAGCAGTCGATCCAGCGCCCCCTTCATCAGCGCCGGCATGGTGCCCCACCACGTCGGGTAGACAAATGCCACGTGATCGGCGCCGTCGACCGCAGCCCTCAGCGCCGCGAGATCGGGCTCCAGGGTCTGGTCCTGCGGGCGCGCCACTTGCACATTGGGGTCGAAGTCGGCGCGCGACAGGTCGATCAGGTCAACGACAGCGCCAGCCGCTTTGGCTGCCCGGTGATAGTCCAGGGCCAGCGCACCGCACAGGCTGTCCATTCCGCGCGGGTGGCCGAGCACCACGACAACGTGGCGCGTTCTGGTGGTGTCGCGTTCAGGCATGGGTTGACTGGCAAACACCGACCCGACGCGGGGGTTCCACTAGTCCCCGCCCTTCACCTCGTCATAGGCGGCGAGCGCGCGGCGCCTGCCCTCGCCGATGTCGACCAATGGCGCCGGGTAGTCCTTGGGCGGTGAGCCCATTTCCCACGGCTTGTGCACGTACTTGTCGGGCACGTCGGCCAGCTCCGGCACCCAGCAGCGGACATAGTCGCCCTTCGGGTCGAACTTCTCGCCCTGCAGCACCGGATTGAAAACGCGGAAATAGGGCGCGGCGTCGGCGCCGCAGCCGGCGACCCACTGCCAGCTTGCCGAGTTGTTAGCGAGGTCGGCGTCGACCAGCGTGTCCCAGAACCAGCGCGCGCCGTCCTGCCAGGGCTGCAACAGGTGCTTGACCAGGAACGAGGCGACCACCATGCGCACCCGGTTATGCATCCAGCCGATGCCCCACAGCTCGCGCATCCCGGCATCGACGATGGGCACGCCGGTGCGGCCCCGCTGCCAGGCGCGCAGGTGCGCCTCGTCCGGCTGCCACGGGAAGGCGTCGAACTCGGGCCGGAAGTTCTCCTCCGGCAGCTTGGGGAACTGGTGCAGCAGGTGATAGCTGAACTCGCGCCACCCCAGCTCGGAGCGGAACTTCGCCGTGCCCTTCGGCGCCCGGTCGGCGTCGTCGAGCGCCTGCCAGACCTGGCGCGGGCTGATCTCGCCGAAGTGCAAGTGCGGCGACAGTCGCGACGTGGTCTCACTGTCCGGCCGGTCGCGGGCGGCGGCGTAGTCGGCGATGGCGTCGTCCAGGAATCTGGCCAGCCGGTCACGCGCCCCCGCCTCGCCCGGCGTCCAGGCATCGCGCATGCCGCCTGCCCAGTCCGGCTTTGTCGGGAGCAGCTCCCAATCGTCCAGGTCGTCGCTGTCGACGCCATCGGGCGCCGCCGGCAGCTTCTCCGGGCGGTCGGACGGCGCATCCATCGGATCGCCCTCCTGCACCGCGCGCCAGAACGGCGTGAACACCTTGAACGGATCGCCCGACTTGGTCTTCACCGTCCAGGGCTCGACCAGCAGCGACCCGTTGAACGACGCCACCTCGACGTCGCGCTCGCCCAGCCCGGACTTCAGCTTGGTGTCGCGCGCGATGGCCGAGGGCTCGTAGCAGCGGTTCCAGAACACCGCGCCAGCGCCGACCTCCTCGACCAGGGCCTTGATGATCTCGTCGGCCGCGCCACGCCGCAGCACCAGCCGCTGGCCGAGGTCGTCCAGGTTCTTCGCCAGCGATGCCAGGCTATGATGCAACCACCAGCGCGAGGCGCCGCCGGCCTTCCAGTCGCCCGGCGTGTCGTCGTCCAGCACGTAGACCGCGACCAGCGGCGCGCCGCGCGCTATGGCGGCGTCCAACGCAGGATTGTCGGCAAGCCTGAGATCCTGCCGGAACCAAACGACAGTGGGTGCGGTCACGAGCCCGAGCGCGCCCGCTCGATGGCGCCGACCAGCCCGGCCGGCATGTTGCTGCCAATCAGCACGGTGTCCCCGCCGGTGAGTTTCAGTTCCACGCCATCGGTGCCCGACAGGGTGAAGCAACGCACGCCGCCACGCCCGGTGCGCGGCCCCCAGCCGCCGAAGTCCTTGATCGGCCTGTACTTGACCACCTTCACCTCGGCGATCTCGGCGAGCGGGATCTGCCGCTTGGCGACGGGGCGGTAGCGTATCGACACTCCGGCGGCGTCCACTGACACGCTCAGCCGCACCGCCCAGATGAAGGCGATCCAGATCACGGCGATCACCGCCATCAGCCAGCCGGGGCTGAAGATCGCGAACACCACGATCACCAGCACCGCGACCGCAGGCACGATCGGCTGGTCGATGATGGACTGGCGTTCCAGGAACGCAGGCCCGGTCGCAGTGGTCGGAGACGTATCGGTCATGGCAATGGCGTTCGCTGTTGGCGGGGCCTTCTCCGGCCACGCCATTGTGGCACGGCATCGTCACAGCGCAAGCACCGACAATACCCGCCATGCGTGCATGACAAACAAAATGTTCTTGCAATTTTCATCGATAAGAACTAAAAGGGAACAAACATCATTCGATCTCGGCAATTCAGGAGAAAGCGATGACACTATCGACCGGTGACCGGGTTACCCTGCTGGACGGGGCCTCCAGCAGCGGGTCCTGGGTGGCATGGCCCGGCGGCCGCGGGCATTTCCAGGCGTTCGGCACCTTTGGCGGCTCTACCGTGGCGCTGGAGTTCTCGCCCGACCAGTCGACCGCGCTCGACCTCGGCAGCGACGCCGAACTGACGGCCGCCGGCGTGCGCGTGTTCGAGCTGGCGCCGGGCTTCGTGCGGGCCAGCATCACCGGCGGGTCCGGGGTCAGCGTCGATGCCCAAGCGGTGCGGTTCTGATGCTGCACGCGCTCGTCGAGGCCCACGCGGCGCGGCCGCCGGCCTGGGTGCCGATCCGCCGCGCCGAAGCCGGAAAGCTGTTCGACTGGCAATGGCCCAGCGGCCTGCCCGACGATGTCGCCCTCTCCCGCACGGGCAGTGCCACGCAATTCGACGCGAGCGGCGCGCTGGTCGTCTATGACGCCGACGTACCCAGGCTGTCGAACGGCTGGCAGATCGAGGGTCCGTCGACCAACCAGGTCCCGAACCCGCGCGCCGAAGGGGCGACCGCTGGGGCAATCGGGTCCGGCGGGGCGTGGCCGACCGGCTGGGCCGGCTATGGCGACACCGGCCTGACGGTGACCATCGTCGCGGTCGGCCAGGACGACGGCATCGACTATATCCGGGTGCGGCTCAGCGGCACGACGGACAGCAGCACCGGCTTCTACGCCATCGCGTTCCTGGCCGCCGGGGAGCTGACCGGCCTGTCGCAGAACGACCCGGTGTCGTCGGCGGTGTTCCTGCGCCTGGTGGACGACGCGGACATCGACGACGTGACCCAGATCGTCATCGACCACAACGAGCAGAACAGCGGCCCGTCTTATCTGTCGACCAACACCAGCAGTGACTTCCTGGGATCGCTCACGTCCTCGTTCCAGCGGTTCAAATTCGAGAACGACACCATGGACGAGGCCACGGTCGATAGCGTCCAGGCGCAGGTGGGGGTCGGCCTCAACACGTCGGCGGCGGTCGACATCACGTTCGACATCGGGGTGCCGACGACCGAGGAGGCGGCGCATGTGTCCTCGCCGATCCTGCCGGCGGTGTCGAGCCCGGCGGCGTCGGACCGGACGGCGGAGGTGGCCGAAATTGATTTCGGCGCCGACGTACTGTCGAGCGTCGTCAGCATCGAATGCGCGTGGGCGCGTTCACACGCCGACAACGCGAACAACCCGCGGATCTTCGAGCTCAGCGACAGCGCGTCCAATGGCAACAATCGCACGCTGGGCACCATCAATGCGTCCAGCGGACGGTTCCAGTTCCGCGCCTTCAATGCCAATGCGGCACAGGCCACCGTATCGCCGGCAACGGTGCTGGCTGCCGACACGAGGTACGCCGCGCGCTGCGTCGTGGACTTCGGCAACGACGCGTTGGCCGTGTCCCTCAATGGGGCCGCGTTCGAAACCGATAGCGGCGGCGCCTTTGTTCAGCCGCGCTACATGGCGATCGGCCAAAGCGTTGGCGCGGCCAATCACCTCAACGGCACCCTCCGCAGCCTGCGTGTCTGGAACGGCGACCGCTGGGGGGCGCTGGCATGAGCGGCTATCGCGATATCTTCTTGCGCGCGCCCGACGAGGCCACGGCGACGCTGGTGGCGGTGCAACTCGGCCTGCTGCACGGCGACTGGCTGGTGACGCCGGCCGAGGAAGGTGGCGACCGCGAGACGACCGACCCGGCCGATCCGGCGCTGTGGACGTGGCGGCCGGCGGGCTATTCCGATGCCGAAGGCGGCTGGTCGGTGACGCCGATCCGCGTCGGCGGATGGGCGACCCTACCCGCGCATGACGGCGCCGGCGCCGTGGTGACGCCCGGTGTGCGGCATGCCGGGTTCTTCTTGCGCATCCGGGTGCCGGAAGGCCGCGACGTGTCGGTGCTGGAACAAGGCGCCGCGGCGGCCGGCATCGACCTGGCCACGGCCGCCATGGCGGGGCGGTAGATCTTCCCGCCACTTACCATGGCCTGTGGACTCCCTGGCAAATCCCTGTCGTCATGCGCGGACTTGATCCGCGCATCCACGTCTTTCATCAGCGGATCGCAAAACGTGGATGCCCGCAACAAGTGCGGGCATGACGGCGGAGAGTGGCCCGACCGGGTCAGATCATGATGCCGCCGTCGATCAGATGGGCCTGGCCGGTGGTGTAGCTCGCCTCGTCGGAGGCCAGGTAGACGCACAGCGCAGCGATCTCCTCGGCGGTGCCGAGCCGGCCCATCGGCTGGCGACCGACGAAGCCGGCCATCGCCTCGTCGAAGCTGACGTTCTGCGCTTCGGCCAGCTCCGCCACCCGCTGGCGCAGCGACGGCGTGTCGACAGTGCCCGGGCAGATCGCGTGCACGCGGATGCCCTGGCCCACGAAGTCGGCGGCGATCGCCCTTGGTCATGCCGATTACCGCCGCCTTGCTGGCGCCATAGGCGAAGCGGTTAACGATGCCTTTGATCGAGCCGGAGACCGACGACATATTGATGATGGTGCCGCCGCCCGCCGCGAGCATCGCCGGCAGGAAGGCGCGGTTCATCCGGTACATCGCCTTGACGTTGAGGTCGAACGAGAAGTCCCAGTCCTTCTCGTCGCAGTCCAGGATCGTGCCGTGGTGGACGAAACCGGCGCAGTTGAACAACACGTCGACCGCGCCGACATCGGCGGCAATCCCGGCCACCGCATCAGGATCGAGAACGTCCAGGTGACGGGTGGTCAATGCTCCATCGGGCGCGCCATCCGGCCCTTGCAGCGCGGCCAGCCCGTCGTCGTTGACATCGGTGGCGACCACCGTCGCGCCCTCGCGCAGGAATGCCTCCACCGACGACTTGCCGATGCCCTGTGCCGCCGCCGTAATCAGTGCCGTCTTGCCGGCCAAACGCCCCGTCATGCGCGTCCCCTCATGTTCAAGCCTTGTCTCCAAACCAGCAATTGTCGTGCGCTGGCCTTGGGCGCCGATGTACACTAGGTGCGAGACGAACCCAAGCCCGGCCGCGCGCCTGCCCACGACGACAGAACGCGCCGCCCATTGCCACGAGAGATCACATGAGCACCGCGCCTGCGCTATCCATCCGCCTCAACCCGGCCGACAACGTGGTTGTCGCCCGTGCCGACCTGCTGCCCGGCGCGGAGGTCCCGGCCGAGGGCGTCAGCGCCGCCGTCCACATCCCCGCCGGCCACAAGATCGCCACCGCCGCCATCGCCGACGGCGAACCGGTGCGCAAGTACAACCAGATCATAGGCTTCGCCCAGGGCGACATCGCACCCGGCGACCATGTGCATGTCCACAACTGCGTGATGCAGGAGTTCAGCCGCGACTACGCGTTCTGCGAGGATATGCGGCCGACCGACTATTTCGAGGGCGACGCCCAGGCGACCTTCCAGGGCTTTCGCCGCGCCAACGGCCGCTGCGGCACCCGCAACTTCATCGGCGTGCTGACCAGCGTGAATTGCTCGGCCACCGCCGCCAAGTACATTGCCCGCGCCGTCGAGCGCTCCGGCATCCTGGACGACTACCCCAACGTCGACGGCGTGGTCGCGCTGTCGCATTCCACCGGCTGCGGCATGGCCGACAATGGCGACGGCTATGAGGCGCTGCAGCGCACCATGTGGGGCTACGCCCGGCATCCGAACTTCGCCGGCGTGTTGCTGGTCGGCCTGGGCTGCGAGGTCAACCAGATCCCGTTCCTGCTCGACGCCTATGACCTGAAGATCGGCGACACGTTCCAGACCATGACGATCCAGGACACCGGCGGCACCGCCAAGACGGTGGAGCGCGGGGTCGAGATCATCAAGTCGATGCTGCCGGCGGCCAATGCCGCGACCCGCGAGACCTGCCCGGCGAGCGAGCTGACCCTGGCGCTGCAATGCGGCGGGTCGGACGCGCTGTCCGGCATCACCGCCAACCCCGGCCTGGGCGCGGCCGCCGACCTGCTGGTGCGCCATGGTGGCACCGCGATCCTCTCCGAAACGCCGGAGATCTATGGCGCCGAGCACCTGCTGACCCGGCGCGCGATCAACGAGAACGTCGGCAAGAAGCTGGTCGCCCGCATCAAGTGGTGGGAGGACTATGTCGGCCGCAATGGCGGCGAGATGAACAACAACCCGTCGCCCGGCAACAAGGCCGGTGGGCTGACCACAATCCTGGAAAAGTCGCTGGGCGCGGCGGCCAAGGGCGGCACCACCAACCTGTGCGGCGTCTACAAATATGCCGAGACGGTGGACACCAAGGGCTTCGTGTTCATGGACTCGCCCGGCTACGACCCGTGCTCGGTGACCGGCCAGGTCGCCTCTGGCGCCAATGTGGTGTGCTTCACCACCGGGCGCGGCTCGGTGTTCGGCTTCAAGCCGGCGCCGTCGATCAAGCTCGCCACCAACTCGGCCATGTACCAGCGCATGTCCGACGACATGGACGTGAACTGCGGCGTGGTGGTGGACGAAGGCGTGTCGGTGGCCGAACTGGGCCAGCACATCTTCGACCTCGTGGTGCGCGTCGCCTCCGGCGAACCGTCGAAGAGCGAGGCCCAGGGCTTCGGCGACTACGAGTTCATTCCGTGGCAGATCGGCGCGGTGATGTAGCGGCGTGACGGGCGCAACGCCGCCGGCCTTTCGATGATCATCGCCGCGATGCGGATCACGCTGCGGGCGGTGCTCTGGGCGTCGCGTCGCCCTGTTACGCTGTTGCTGATCGTTTTCGGCAGCCTGCTCGTCACCGCGGTCGCCCGCGCCGCCGTTTGGTGACGCGCGCGGTACCGAGAGCGCTTGCCCCACACACCCTTGTCATCCTCGCCCTCGTGGCGAGGGTGACAACCAGGGTAATTGACCAGCGACCGTAGCCTGGGTGGAGCGCAGCGCAACCCGGGTTCCACGTTGTTCCACCCGGGCTACGAATTCGCCGCTACAACGCCTCCGCAATCACAACGCGCCGGTCTGGGCCAGGATCTGCGCCACGCCGCCGGCCACGCCTTCGGCGATGACCGAGGCGACGCCGGCCCAGCTGCCGTCCAGGCTGCCGGCCGCCACCTGGTTATCCTGATCGAGCCGGCCGAGTTCCTCGCCGGCCGCATCCAACAGCCGCCAGGTTAGCGACACGCTTTGCGCGCCATTGCTTACGGGGCCGACCGCAATCTCGCCGGTCAACCGGTGGCTGGCGACCGCCGCGTCGTCGACGATGCGCATGCCGAACAAGGGCAGGTTGCCGCGCACCGCCCGCATAAGATCGTCGGACCCGGTGCCGGGCGCGCCGGTGATCGGCCCGACAGCCACCGTCACACCGCCAGCGGGCGCCGCCACCGGAACCATCGACACCGGCACCTCGTCCTGGATCAGGGCTGCCAGCCGCGGTGCGGCATCGCGCGCCAGGTCGGCCAGATAGCCTGCGGTCTCCGGGCTCTCCCTGGGTGCCAGGGTGTTGTCCTCGAACTGCCCGACCAGTGCGCCGGCCGGGTCGCGCAGCGCCCAGTCGACATAGAGCTGCATCATGCCGTTGCCACGGTCGACCATGCTGGCCGAGCCCTTCAGGCGATAGCTCTGCGCGGCGCCGCGCCCCAGGCTGGCGGGGACGTTGGCATCGATCAGGCCCTCGACCACCTCGCGCGCCATATCGGTGGCAAAGGGCTCGGAGACGCCGCCCACCGGATCGACCACTATGCCGGCGCGATCCTGCGGCAGCAGGGCCAGGCCCGGCGGTGCGGCGCCAGGCTCCATCACGCGCGGCACCACTTCGCAGCCCGCGACCAGCGCGGCCATGACAGCGGTGAGGACGAGCAGGGTCTTACGCAACGCAGGTCACCAGCAGTCCAAGCAGACAGAGCAGAACGAACGTCAACAGATAGGGCATCGCCGGGTCCGGGCAGCGACGGCTTGCCGGCCGACTCGCAAGCCAGCCACGGCGAACCGCCGCGACACCGATATCAGGGCAGCGCGGGCGCTGGCAATCATGCAGCTAAAGCGCTTCTTGTTCGATCTGCGCCGGCCCACACCCCCTCCCGGCCTCCCAGGCAGGATACTATCGTTGGGCGGCCGGGTGGGGGTGCGGGCTGGTGCCGACTTCGCGTAAGCGAGAAACAAACTAATTCAATTCAACCAGCCGATCCGCCCAGGGCTTCACGGCGGCGACGTTCTGCTCGGCGACCAGCACGGCGGTGCCCTCGTCGGCGATGCGGCGCAGTTGGGCCATCACCTCGCCGGCCAGCGCGGGCGCAAGCCCCAGGGTCGGCTCGTCGAGCAGGAGCAGGCGCGGTGCCGTCATCAGCGCGCGACCGATGGCGACCATCTGCTGCTGGCCACCGGAGAGCGTCCACGCCCGGTCCTCCAGCTTGGCGCGCAGCCCGCCGAACAGGGCCAGCACCCGATCCAGGCGCTCCGCCCGCGCGGCCGCCGCGCAATCGGCCGCGACCATGAAATTGTCGCGCACGGTCATGCCGGGAAAGACCCGCCTGCCCTCCGGCACATAGCCGATGCCGGCCCGCGCCCGTGCCTCGGGCGGCAGTCTCGTGATATCGCGGCCAGCCAGCGCAACGAACCCGCCGGACACGGGCAGCAGGCCCATGGCCGCCTGCAGCAGCGTCGACTTGCCGGCGCCGTTCGGGCCAACCACCGCGACCAGCGCTCCCCCCTCCACATCGAGCGAGAACCCGTCCAGCACCGGCGCGCCGCCACGGCGCACCTCCAGCCCGCGAATGTCCAGCACGGCGCCGATCGGGCTCATGGGGACGCCTCGCCGAAATAACCGCGCCGCACCGCCGGGTCGTCCAGCACCGCATCGGGTGCGCCACTGGCGATCACA
Organism: Alphaproteobacteria bacterium; assembly: GCA_965227515.1. GTDB lineage: Bacteria > Pseudomonadota > Alphaproteobacteria > CALKHQ01 > CALKHQ01 > CBDDFZ01. The sequence goes on along the minus strand of CBDDFZ010000002.1, from coordinate 536,556 downwards.
TGACCCTCGGCCATACAGTGCAACCGGCCGGCGACCCGGCGGAGGAACGGCAGATGGTGGTCGACGACGATCCAGGCGACACCGTTCGTCGCGGCCCCGGCGATCATGTCGGCCAGGATCTCCTGCTCGCCCTCGGTCAGGCCGGCGGCGGGCTCGTCCAGCAGCACCAGCCGGGGCCGGCCGACCAGCGCGCGGGCGATCTCGACCCGGCGGCGCAGGGCCATCGGCAGCTCACCCGCCGCGCTGTCCCCCGCACCGGCCAAGCCGCAGCGGGCGAGTACCGCATCGGCCTCGGCGCGCGCGCCATCGAGGCCGCCCTCGCCCAGCCACCCAGCCGCGACGTTGTCGCGCACGGTCTCGCCCTCCAGCAACATCGAGGTCTGGAATGCGCGCGCGATGCCGTCGCGGGCGCGGCGGTCGGCGGACCAGGCGGTGATGTCCTCACCGCAGAATTGGATCGTGCCGCCATCGGCGCGGACCGTGCCGCCGAGGCAGTTCAGCAGCGTCGTCTTGCCCGATCCGTTGGCGCCGATGATGCCGTGGACCTCGCCGGCGCCGACCTCAAGATCGACGCCATCGACCGCCCACACGCCGCCATAGTGCTTGCAGACCTGCGCCGCCGCCAGCACCGGGCCCGCCAGCGACGCCGCCGCCGGCACAGGGTGTGGGGCACTGGGCGGCTCTCCGACATGGGATGGCTTGCCGACAGGCACCAGGCGCGCGAGCCAGCCGGCGATCCCGTCCGGCGCCAGCACCACGAAGGCAAGCAAAGCCACGCCATAGGCGATCAGATAATACTGGCCCAGGAAGCGCAGCCACTCCGGCACGTGGGCCAACAACAGCGCGCCGATCAGGGCACCGGCGATGCGCAGGCGGCCACCGATCACCGTCATGGCGAGCGTGGTCACCATCACCGAGAAGCCGAGCGCGTCGGGCGAGATCACCCGCGTGGTATGGACGTAGAGCGCGCCCGCCACCCCGCCGCAGGCCGCGCTCATCAGGAAGGCGGCGAAGCGCAGGCGCGCGATGTCGATGCCGACAGCGGCGGCGGCCATCGGCTGTTGCCGCGCGAGCCCCAGCGCCAGCCGGCGGCGCGGCCGCAGCCAGGCCAGCGCGGCCACCGCGACCACCACGACACCCGTCCACACCGCCAGCATGGTCGGCCAGCCACGCCCCAGCGGCACCTCGCCGAACGCGATGCCGGGCACGTTGGGCAGCCCATTGGCGCCGCCCGTCACCGCCGTCCAGTTGACTGCGACGACCAGGATCACTTGCGCGATGCCGAGGGTGGCGAGCGCGAAATAGTGCGACTCCAGGCGCAGTACCGGCAGCGCGATCACCGCCGCCAGCAGCGTCGGCACCGCCACGGATGCGGCGAGCGTCAACGGGAACGGCAGGCCGGCGTTCAGCGCCAGCAGGCTGGTGGTGTAGGCGCCGAGGCCGAAGAAGGCGCCCTGTGCCAGCGACAGCGCGCCCAGGTGGCCGAACACAAGCTGGTAGCCGATGACGTTGATGGCGTAGACGCCGGCGATGGTCAGCACGCGCTGGGTGTAGGGATCGCCGAACAGGGCCGCCGCGGCGATCAGCAGGGCGGCAACGATGCCCGCGCCAATGTCGACGGCCGTGCCGGCGCGCGCGCTCATGCCCGGCGGTAGGCGACTTCGCCCATCAGGCCGTGCGGCCGCACCATCAGCACCAGCAGCAGCGCGGCATAGAGTGCCACCTGCCCGGCGGTGTAGGAGATCCAGGCCGCCACCAGCACCTCGAACGCGGCGATGATCATGGCGCCGAGCACCGCCCCGCTCAGCCGCCCCCAGCCGCCGATGGTGACGGCGATATAGGCCTTCAGCATGAAGTCGGTGCCCTGGTGCGGCTCCATGAAGAAATTGTGGCCCAGCAGCACACCGGCGGCACCCGCCAGCGCCGCCGCCAAGGCGAAGCTCAGCAGCACCATGCGGCGGACCGGGATGCCGAGCGCGCGGGCCATGTCTGGGTCCTGGGCACTGGCGCGCAGCCGGCGGCCGATCTGGGTGCGCTCCAGCAGCGCCCACAGCCCGGCCACCAGCACCGCCGCGGCGGCAATGACAGCGACCTGCTGCACCGAGACACCGGCCACGCTGCCAGTGGCCGGCAGCATGGCCGGCAGCATCGCCGGCACGCTCTGCGGCTCCGGCCCGAACGCGCCGAGCAGCCCGTTCTGCAGGATGATGCCGACCGCGATGGTGCTGACGAACACGCTGACCGGCGGCTGCCGCCTCAGCGGCAAGTAGGCGACAACGGCGACCACCAGGCCAACGAAGGCCATCGCCAGCATGATCGCAGGCAGCAATGCGATGCCGGGCAGCGGCACCGCGCTGGCGGTCGCCGCCGCCAGCAGCCCGCCGGAGACCACCAGGTCGCCATGGGCGAAGTTAACCGCGCTGACCGCGTTCAGGATCAGCACGAAGCCGAGGGCGGCCAGCGTGTAGGCGGCCCCCAGCGCCAGGCAGTTGGCGATGAGCTGGACGGTGAGCATGGCGGCAGCTTGCCGCGCGCTACAGCACGCCGTCGACGTTCTCGTAGCGCTTCACGATCTCCGGCACCCGGTCCTCGCCGCCGTAGCAGATGATCACCGCGTCATGGGCCATGTTGCCGGTGCCGTCCGACTTGTAGGTCATGGCGAGCCCCGGCGTGCTGAAATGGCCCAGCCAGTCGCGCAACGCCTCGGGCGAGGTCACGCCATCGGCCGCCGCCTGGAGCACGATGCGCACTGCATCATACTGGGCCAGCGCGAAGGCGTCGGGCGGCCCGTCGAAGCGCTCCTGGTAGCGCGCGGCCCAAGCCTCGATCTCGGGCGAGCCGCCGGAGATCGGCGACGACCCGGTCTCGGCGCACACGCCGGCAAGCTCGGCCGGCTCCAGCAGCGCGGCGGTCGACGGCTGGTGCATGGCGGAGCCGGCGACAATCGGCACGTCCCAACCCATGGCGCGGGCCTGGCGGATGACCAGCGCGGTCGACCCGGCGTGCAGGTGGAGGATCAGGCCGTCGGCGCCGGCCTCCTGCGCGCGGGCCAGCACGGGCGCCATCTCGCGCACATCGGTGGCGATGCCTTCTTCCAGCACCGGGGCGGCGCCAAGCACGGTCAGGTTCTCGACCAGATGGGCGTGGCCGCTCTGCCCATAGGCGGTGGTCTGGTAGATGATCGCGGGCGCCGCCATGCCGACCTCCTCCACCGCATAGCGGGCGTGCGCCACCTTCACCACCGCGTCGCCGGGAAAGAAGCGAAAGATCCAGGGGTTGCCCTGCTCTGTGATCGCGGCGGTGCCGGAGATGGTGATCAGCGGCACCTCGTAGTCGGCGGCCAGCGGCAGGATGGCCAGCATCTGGGTGCCCAGCATCGGCGCGACCATGGCGAGCGGGCTGCCACCGCTGAGCGCGCGCTCGAACGCGGTGACCGCGCCCTCCGGCGACGTGCCGGTGTCGGTGACCTCCGCCTCGACGGTCAGGGACGCGGGCAGATTCTCCAGCGCCAAAAGCGCGCCATTGCGCTGGCTGGTCCCCTCCAGCGCCAGGAAGCCGGTGATCGGCACCAGGATCGGCAGCGAGATGTCCTCGGCCGCGGCCTGGCCGGCGCCAATGGCGGATGTGGCAAGGGCGAATGCGGCCATCGCGGCGATCCCGCACATACGTGTCGTCCGGATAAGCATGTTCAACCTCCCAAACAGGCGCCGAACCGTTCGGTGGTGGCATGCCGGCTTTTCGGGAGGGTCCGGAGGTGCGTTCTGTCGCGGTCCGGTCGGGCTCCCTGCGCTGGCATGATCCAGATCAGGTTCGATGGGTGTGATCTCAGCCCGTCGCCGCCATCGGCCACGGACACCCCAGCCATGTTGTGAACGGGAGTCTGGTCCCCGCCGTCCCGGAAGTCAATCGGGGGAAGTCAGCAAGGAGGCTTCGCAAGCTGCATGCGACCCACACGACCACCACGTCATGCCCGGGCCGGCCCCCGATTTTTTATGCGGGGGCCGAGACACGGGTATCCACGACTTTTTGCTCTCGAACAAAGACGTGGATGCCCGCAACAAGTGCGGGCATGACGATTGAGTGTGTGGTCTATTGGTGCTTAGTTCGCCCGGCGCCGCAGCACATAGGCCCCACGGGCGAAGCGGGTGAAGTGCCGGTCGAGCTCGGGGTGGCTGATCGGGTGCGGCGTCTCGCACTCGGTCAGATTGCGCTCCGCCACATAGGTGGTGTGGGTCTCGCCGTCCGGCAGCACGTGGTACCAGGGCTGGTTCCTGGGCGGGCGCGTCTGCGCCATCCGCTCGTACCACTCGTCGCTGCCCTGGAACACCGGATCGACGTCGAACACCACGCCGCGATACTCGAACAGGCGGTGCTGAATCACCTGGCCAACCCGGAACCTGGCGGAGTGCGTCGTCGTTTGGGAGCTCATACCGGGTCCATAACACCGAAAATCGGGCAAAGTTGGCGCCAGAACTGTAGCGAGAGGCACCGTATCCGGGCCTGCCGGGTTGGAATAGCGGTCAAATTGCCGCCAGCCGCCCATGCGATTCCATGCCGCCCCAGAAATCTCCCGGAACTTCCCCGCCAGGCCCCGGCAATCCCGAACTTTCCCGCCATTTCCCACTTTGGCCCAGACCAGCCCAGGCCGGCCCCCTGCCTGTGGCAACGTTGGGGTCGACAGCCGCGAGGCTAACCGCTAGAGCAGGGCCGCCCGTTTCCCGCACGCATCCGGAGCCTGCATTGTCCGACCGCCAGATCAGCATCCACCGCCTGAGCTCCCTCTCGCAGAAGGACCGCGAAGCCCTGTTCGTGCGCTCCGAGGCCGACCTCGACGACTTCATCGCGCGGGTCGCGCCTATTATCACCCGGGTACGGATCGAGGGCGACAAGGCGCTGGCGGCGTTCGGCCAGGAGTTCGACAAGGCGGACGTGAAGGCGGACGCGATCAAGGCCACCAAGGCGGACTTCGACGCCGCGTTCAAGGCGCTGGAGCCGGACGTGCTGGCCTCCATCCGCTATGCCGCCGACGGCATCCGCAACTTCCATGAGCGCCAGAAGCCTGAGCCGATGTGGATGCACGAGGTCCGCCCCGGCGTGTTTGCCGGAGAGAAGACCGTGCCGATCCCCTCGGTCGCCTGCTACGTGCCGCGCGGCAAGGGCGCCTTCCCGTCGGTCGCGCTGATGACGACGATCCCGGCCGTGGTCGCCGGCGTGCCGGAGATCGCGCTGATCACGCCGCCGACGCCGGACGGCGGGATCGACGCGGCAACCCTGGTCGCCGCAAGGGTCGCGGGGGTGGAGAACGTCTACAAGTGCGGCGGCGCGCAGGGCGTGGCGGCGGTCGCCTACGGCACCCAGACCGTGCCGCGCTGCGCCAAGATCGTCGGGCCGGGCAGCCCCTGGGTGGTGGCCGCCAAGCGGGTGCTGGCCGGCGTCATCGACACCGGCCTGCCGGCGGGCCCGTCGGAGTCCATCGTGCTCGCCGATGCCAGCGCCGACGGCGCCATCGCCGCCATGGACCTGATCGTGGAATCCGAGCACGGGCCGGACAGCTCAGCCTTCCTGGTCACCGACAGCGACCTGGTGGCGGAGGTGGCGGCGCAGGCCATCCCGCAGCACTGGCAGGCCATGGGCGCACAGCGGGTCGAGTTCTCGTCCACCGTGCTGTGCGGGCCGCGCGGCGGCATCGTCGTCGCGGAGAACATGGACGACGCCATCGACTTCGTGAACGCCTACGCGCCGGAGCACCTGGAGATCGTGTCCGACGATCCGCTGGCCTATCTGGGCCGCATCGTGAATGCCGGCGAGGTGCTGCTCGGCCCCTACACGCCGATTCCGCTGGGCAACTTCGTGCTTGGGCCGAACGCGGTGCTGCCGACCTCGGGTGCCGCGCGCACCCACTCGCCGCTGTCGGTCTACGACTTCACCAAGCGTATCTCCATCGGCCAGGTCACCGCCACCGCCTATGGCGAAATGGCGCAGCATGCCGAGCGCCTGGCCCGCTACGAGGGCTTCGACGGCCACGCCCACGCGGTCTCGGCCGAGCGCATGCGGATCATGCACGATTTCGATGACTGACAGCGCGGCGGTTGGCCCGGAGGCCGCGATCGGCCCGTTGGCCGCAGTGCGGGCGCGGCTGGCCGACGGCGACCAGCCGGCGGCCGAGGCGCTGCTGGCCGACCTGATCGGCTCCACCTTCCGGCTTGATGTGGCTGGGGTCGACATTCGCCGCGACGGCTATTCGCTGAACTCGGTCAACGGGTTCGTGTCGATGAAAGACGGCAGCCGGATGTTCTTCAAGTTCCACCAGGAGGAGGGCGAGGAGGACACGGTGGGCGAATACTACCGCGCCGAGCTGCTGGCCGAGGCCGGCTATCCGGTCGATACCGCGCGCTATGTCAGCAAGGAGGTCGGGCGCCAGATCCTGCTCTATGACGTGCGCGAGGCGCCGCGCTTCGCCGACGTGTGCAAGGCGCACGACGACGTGTTCGATCTCGACAAGCTGCGCCCGCTTATCACCGCCCAGGCCGACCTGGACGACATCGTGCTCAAGCGCGCGCTGGAGACGCTGCACTGGGCCGACAAGGCGGACTACGCGGCCGAGCCATTGCTGCAGCTCTTCACCTGGCGGCTGACCGACGACCGTGGGCGCGACCGGGTGGGCGGGCGCGTGCGCCGGTTTTATGGCGACGACCGGATCATGGAGCTGCCAGGCGTGACCTTGCCGGCCGCCGAGTTGCGCCAGCTCAAGTGGCGGATCAACGGCCGCGACTATCCGATGACGCTGGACGACCTGTTCGCGGACTCGCTGAAGCGCCTGCACCCCGACGCCATCGACCGCTACCCCGCCGTGGTCGCCCATGGCGACGCCCATAACGCCAATGTCTGGTACCAGACCGACGCCGACGGCAAGACCAGCCTGAGCTGGTTCGACCCGGCGTTCGCCGGCCGCCACGTGCCCGCCCTGCTGGCCGAGGTGAAGGCGACCTTCCACAATATCTTCGCCCACCCGCTGTGGCTCTATCAGCCGGGCGAGACGGTGGGGCAGTTGCGGGCCAGCGTGCAGCGCGTCGGCGATACGCTGGAGGTCGGCCACGACTGGAAGCTCTCGCCGCTGCGCGCCGCCTTCCTGGCCGACAAGATCGCGCGCTACTGGCGGCCGATGATCGCCGCCCTGAAGCGCGAGAACATGCTGCCCCAGGACTGGCAGACCACGGTGCGGCGGGCGCTGTTCTGCTGCCCGACCCTGGTGATGAACCTCTCGGCCGGGCATGGGATGGGCAGCGCCATCCACACGCCGGTCACCTCGACCGTGGGGCTTGCCATCGCTGTCATGTGCGGCTGCCCGCCGACCGAGGGCCGCAACGTGATCACCGACTTCTTCGACCGGATCGGGGCTTAGCGGCGCGCCTGCGATGGGGCAAAGCCCATCGCCTTGCCGAAAGCGGACGTGAAGGCGCTCGGGCTCTGATAGCCGTGCGCGTGTGCCACCTGGGCGATGGAGGCTCCAGCGGACAGTGCCTCCAGCGCGCCCTGGAACCGCACCCGCTGGCGCCAAGCGCCGAAGCTCATGCCAAGTTCGCTCTGGAACAGCCGGGCCAGGGTGCGCGCCGAGGCTCCTGCGTCCGTCGCCCATGCCTCCAGGCTATAGCGGTTGGCCGGATCGGCCAGCAAAGCCGCACAGACCCGCTGCAACCGTGGGTCCGTTGGTAGCGGCGCGTGCAGGGCGAGCGCCGGGGCAGCCCGAAGCTCGTGCGCGATCAGGCTGGCGAGCAGCTCGGCGCGGCCGCCGGAGGGATAGTCCACCGGCTCCTCGCACAGCGCCATGATCAGTTCGCGCAACAGGCCGGAAACGGCGACCACCCGGAGGTCCGGCCGCGCGGCACCGTGCTCGGCCTTGGTCCGCGCCGTGTCGATGTAGAGCGTGCGCATGTCGACGCGGCCGTGGATGTGCACGGCGTGCGGCGTGCCGGCTGGGATGTAGGCGGCGCCGTCCGGCGGTACCACCCAGGCCGCGCCCTCCGTGCGCAGCCGCATCACGCCGCTGATGGCATATAGAAGCTGGTCGCGCGGATGGCTGTGCAGCGGAATGACGAAGCCGTCCGCGAACCGCTTCGCCATCGCGCCGATGGGCTGCGGCAGGTGCTGGTAGTCGTCGGCATTGGTGCTGCGCAATTGGCCCATGTGGGACAGGCATCATCTTGTCTGTTTCGCGACGATCATTGGCATGACTTCGCGATATCGCCAAGCCCAGGATCGCGTGAGCCATCGCCGCCACATACGCCGCGGCGTGTGCTGCGACGTGTGCTGCTCTGCAAATTCGGCTAGGAAACACCCATGACCCGCGACCGCGCCTTCTTCCTGCTGCTGAACATCGGCCACTTCCTGGACCACCTGTTCACGCTGATCTTCGCCACGGTGGCGGCGCTGGCACTGCACCGCGAATGGCAGATGGACTACGCCGAGCTGCTGGCCTACGCCTCGCCCGGCTTCTTCGCCTTCGGCCTGTTCGCGCTGCCGGCCGGCTGGCTGGCCGACAAGTGGAGCCGCGACGGCATGATGGCGGTGTTCTTCGTCGGCATCGGGCTGGCGGCGATTGCCACCAGCTTCACCGAAACGCCGCTGCAGATGGGCATCGGCCTGTTCGTGATAGGCGCCTTCGCCGCGATCTATCACCCGGTCGGGCTCGCCATCGTGACCATGCGGTGGCGCGACATGGGCCGGCGGATCGCGGCCAACGGTGTGTGGGGCAACCTGGGGGTCGCCAGTGCCGCGCTGATCACCGGCTATCTGATCGACCATGGCGGCTGGCGCTTCGCGTTCATCCTGCCCGGCGCGGTGTCGATTGCGGTCGGCCTGGTCTACATCTGGCTGCGGTGGGACGGCATCGTGGCCCCGCGTCCGGCCAAGCAGGCGGCCACGACACCCAGCGCCAAGACACCCAAGGCCAAGGCGCCAGCCCTGGCACCCGAGGTGCGGGCAGCGATCGTGCGGGTGTCGGCGATCGTGTTCCTGACCACTGCCGTCGCCTCGGTGGTGTTCCAGTCGACCACGTTCGCGCTGCCGAAGATCTTCGACGAGCGGCTGGGCGGGCTCGCCGACGACCTCTCCACGTGGCTGGACCAGCCGGCCATCGAAGCCGAAGACATCGCCGAGGGCGCGCCGGACGGCGCCACCGGCGGCGCGGCGACCCTGGTCGGCATCCTCGCCTTCGTCGTGTTCGCGGTGGCGTCCGGCGCGCAACTGGTGGTCGGCCGCCTGCTCGACCGGCTTGGCCCGCGCCGGGTCTATCTCGGCGTCGCCGCCATCCAGGTCGTCTTCTTCCTGTTGATGCCAGGGCTGAGCGACGGCCTGGCGCTGGCGGTCGCGCTCGGCTTCATGCTGGGGGCGTTCGGCCAGATCCCGATCAACGACTTCATGATCGGCAAGATGGCCAGCGGCGAGTTCCGCGCCCGCATCTATGGCGTGCGCTATGTGGTGGCGTTCGTGGTGCTGGCGCTGACCCTGCCGCTGATCGCGGTGATCTACGACAATTGGGGCTTCGACACCCTGTTCTACTGCCTGGCGGGGGCCGCTCTGGTGATCATCGGCGCGGTCGCGACGTTGCCGCGCCGGCTGCCCACGGCAGCGGACGCGCCGGCTGTTGAGACCGGCGGCCTGGCCTCGCGCGGCGGTGCCGCCGGCGCCTAGCAATTGCCCTGTGGCGCATCGCCATTCATAATTCTCTCTGAAATTTCATACTTCGCTCCGGGTCCCACCGAGAAGGGGCGCTGCCATGGGCATCCCGCAACGCCGCACATATTCGCGGTCGCTTTATTCTCTCCAATCCGATTCATTGGATATTCGACGGCGCCTGGTTGGCATTGCGCGCACTGGCCTGGCCGGCCTGTTGCTTTGCGCAGCGGCATCGTGGACGGCCAGCGCCCAGGACACGGACCAGGCCGACGCCCCGCCACAGGCCGACGCCCCGCCACAGGCCGACACCGAACAGCCGGCCGCGCCAGAGTCGCCGCCGCCCGACGACATTCTGGAGGTGGCCGGCACGCCCACCCTGACCTTGGCCTTGGCCGAGCCGCCCAGCCAGCCGGTGGTGCGCAACGTCCCGGTCCGCATCACCGCGCCCGACATCGACCTCGATACGGTCAACTTCGTCACCCGGCGGGTGCGCCGCGACGACCAGGACATTGACGTCTCCACCATCGCGGTGGACCTGAACCAGGATGAATTGCGGCTGGTGCTGACGATGCAGCCCGCGGCCATCTTTCCGCCCGGCACCTACACGGTAGACATCGATGTGATGCTGGCCGATGTGGCGCAGCCGGTCGACACGGTGACACTGACGGTCGAGCGGCCCGCGCCGCTGCCGGACAACGTGCTGGACGTGGTCGGCGAGTCCGGCCTCCAGCTGGACCTGGCCGCGCCCCCCGATGCGCCGGTGGTGCGCAGCATTCCGGTCCGCATCGTCGCCACCGATATCGATCTGGACTCGCTGGAATTCCTGACCCGCCGGGTGCAGCGCGACAACCAGGAAATCGACCATGCCACCGTCGTGTTGGCGCTGGACCAGGACGCGCGGGCGCTGTCGGTCACCATGCAGGCGGACGCCATCGTTCCGGCCGGCGTCTACACCGTCGATGTCGATGTGAACCTGCCGGGCGCGGACAAGCCAGTGGATACGCTGTCGCTGAAGATCGTGCGCCCGGCGGCCGTGCTGGACCTGACCGACCCGCTGAAAATCGAGTTCATCAGCGCCGTTCTTGAAGACGACGAGATGTCCGCCGACCGGATCGTCTTCGCCGAAACCGGCGGCAAGTCGTACTTCAGCCCGGTCCAAACGGAGCTGTCGGTGGCGCTGGTGTCGAGCGATACCCACCCGGTGGACGCGGTGCTGAAGGTCACGTTTCCCGATGTCACGCCACCGCACCACCAGGGCAACGCAACCCTGGCGGTTGAGAACGACCTGGAGGTCGGCACCGTGAGCGGCCGCATCGTGGTCCGCTCGGACCTGCTGGCCCAGGACATCACCATCCCGGTCGAGATCACCACCCGCCTCGATTTCCTTTGGCTGATCCTCGCCATCGGTTTTGGCGTCCTGCTCGGGCTGATCGTTCGCTGGCTGCTGAACAAAATGCGTGTGCGCAACGAGGCGATGATCCCCGCCCATTTGCTCGAGGCCAAGCTCGACCGCATCATCAATTCGACGGTCGACAAGGAAATCATCGGCCGGTTGCAGGCTGTCCGAGAGGAGCTGACCCGCAACATCAACAGCGTGCTGGCATCAACCGACTCGATCGCGGATGCCAAGACCACCGCCGAAGAGGAACTGAACAAGGTTTTGGAGAACGCCAAGGAACGGCAGAAGACAGCGAACGAGACGCTAAGCGCGTGGGATGCCGCCCTGCGCACGCCCGGATTGTGGCCGCCTGTGGTCGCAGAACCCCTTCGCAATCTGCAGACCGAGCTGGATCAGCAACGAACCCTGCTCGCCACTGGCGTGCTCGGCAGCGTTGAGACCTTCAACACGTCGCTGGCCAAGCAGCGCATACCTGCCATCCGCGATGCCGCCACCGCGTGGGCCGACCAAGCGCGATTGTGGCTGCAACAAGCCAAGCCGTGGCCGGAGATCAAGGTCGGCGGGGCGGAATGGGCCACGTCGGTCGCCGACATTGTTGCCAGGATCGGAGCCTTCGAAGACACCGCCAAAAACGTAAAGGACGCGACCAAGTTCACGACGATGCTGTCGGCACTCGCCAGATTGTGGCGCGATGTCGACTACCGCCTGCGCCAGCACGCGGGGCTTTCGATTCACGCCGCGGCGAGCACCGTGCTGCGGGAGCTGGAAGGCCAGTCTGGCACCGCCGATACAAAGCCGGTGGAGAAATTGCGCGATGCCATCGAGGCGTTGGGGGACAACGTCAGCGAAGCCGCCACGCCCGGCACGCAGAAGCTCGTCGAGAACTTGAACGGCCTATGGATTGCGTTGTCGGAGGCGCTTGAGGCCGCCGGCATAGTCGCCGGCCATGCCGGCGCCGACGACCTGGAGCAGGGCAAATTCCTGGCAGCGCTGGAGACCCTGACCCCGCCCGTTCAACAGGCACCCGAATTGTTGCAGTTGCAATCGCTTCTGGCCGGCAGGTTCTCGCTGACGTCGCTTGGCCTGCCGGCTCTGCGCCTCCCGGGCGGGGAACCGGAACCGGAACCGGAAGACAAGGAAGCGGAAGCGTCGTGGTCGATCCGGTTGGAAGTTGCCGATTTCGCCTACAAGGACGTGCCGATTGAGATTGAAGCTGTGCTCGATCCGGCGACGGACGAGGTGCCGTCGGGTTTCAAGATCCAGTGGTCAGTGGATGGCCGACCTCAGTTCCCGGATGAGGGCGGCTTGAAGTTTACCTTCACGCCGAACCGCCTCGGCCGCGTGCCGGTGCGTGCGGTGGCATACACCGTTGCCGATCCCAAGCCGCGTGTGGCGGACCACGACCTCCAAGTCCTGCCGCCACAAGGCTATTTGGCGGCGGTGGCGCGCCATAAGTCGGTATGGATGATCAATGCCGTACAGACGCTTGTCGCCGCCGCGTTCGTCATTCTGGGCGGCTTTGCGATCTTCAGGCCCAGCTTCGCCGGCACGTTCGACGATTTCATGGCCGCGGTGCTGTGGGGATTCAGTGTCGACATCACGTTGAGCAAGGTCCTGGAGTGGGCCGATCTGCTGAAGACGCTGAAGCCCAGCTTCCCCAAGGTCGTGACCTGAGTCGCCGGGCGAACCGCGCAAGTGATCGCCGGCCCATGCCGGCCGCAATGCCGACCATTTCGCCCGAAAATCGTCGCAATCCCTTGCCTATCGTGCCGCGTTGCGCATTCTGCCGCCATTGTTCCCGATAATCGAATGACGACCGAGAGCCCGTGGCCGACACGCTGATCACAAGTACCGATATGCGCGGGCTGAGGGCGCTCGGCCTGCAGGGCGAGCCGGCGCTGGCCGGTCATGCGCAGTTCACGGCACTGCTTGCCGCCCGCCTGTCGCAGCGCCACGCCCGCTTCCTGGCCGAGCCGCTGTTCACCGGCAAGGACCAGCGCGTCGACTGGTACACCAAGGCCACCGGCACAGTGACCCCCTTCCTGCTGCTGCCCGACGAGGAGCGCGAGAAGGTGGAGGCGGAGGTCGGCGAGATCGTGGTCGACATCGGCCGCATCGCCCAGGAATTGATCGACAGCGGCCGCGACCACGAAGTGCTGCTCGGCCAGTTGCTGGAGTTGGCGCTGAAGGTGCCGTCGACCGAGCGGCTCTATGTCGTCGGCGACCAGCCGGTTGCGGTGTGCTGGGCCCATGTCGAGGACGCCACCGAGGACGATGCGCCAAGCCCGCTCGCCCAGTTCATTCCGGCGGCACCGCCGCCCGCGGCAGCTGCCCCCGCCAGCGGCACGGCGACGCCCACCGCGGCCGCGTTCACACCGGCCCCGCCGCCGGCCCAGGCTGCTCCTGTGGCGCCCGCACCGGCACCCGCCGGCGGCGGCTGGCAGTGGGCGCTGTTCCTGGTCGGCCTGGTGGCGCTGGTTGTGCTCGCCGCGTGGCTGCTGCACGACATCGGGCTGGAGGACGACACCACCGACGTGGCCGACAACGATGGCCCGCCGCCGGACACCGGGCCACCGCCCCCGCCGCCGGTCGACACCTCGCCGCTGATCGAAGAGCTTGGCCGCGCCCGCGACCTGCGCATCTGGCTCGCCGCCCTGGAGCACGAACTGGCGGAGGAGAAGTCCGCCTGCGAACCGGCGGAGCTGATCATCCCCTATGTGCCGCCCGAGGAGGATGAGGATTCGGTGGCCGAGGACGAACCCGCCGACGAGGAGCCGGCCGAGGACGAACAGGCCGAGGACGAGACATCCGACGAAGACCCTGCCGACGAAGAGCCTGCCGACGAAGAACCTGTCGAAGACGACGCGCCGGACGAGGAAAGCGACGAGGAGGTCATCGAGTCCCTGGTCGTGCCGGACAGCGCCGAGGTCGGCGACGACATGGCGTTCCTGGAGGGCTGCTGGCAGTCGATCACCGATCTGGTCAACCAGGACGACGTGCCGATCGCGATGGAATACTGCTTCGAGACCGACGGCACCGGCGTGGTCAATGTCGCAGAGGAAGGCGGGATTGCATGTTCCGGCCCCGTCGACGCCACATTGTCGCCCAATCGTGGGCTCACCATTGCAACCCACGAGGCAATCGAGTGCGACAATGGCGGTTCCTACCGGGCGTGGACCATCGAATGTACCAGCGATGACGATACCCGGTCGGACTGCCAGGGCGTGCACGAGGACGGCGCCACGTTCGAGGTCGCGATACAGCGATAAGAATTTTGGTTCATTCGGCGCCGGCCCTCTCCCCCACCCGGCCACCCAGGCAGGATACTGTTGTTGGGCGGCCGGGTGGGGGAGAGGGCTGGCGCAGACTCCAGCGCAAGCTGGCTAAAGAGTAGAGGCCCATCATTCCCCTCAGGCCCGGGCGGCGGCGGACCGGGCTCGATTGGGCGGATAGCAGGATTGTGATCGCCATGGACAAGAGCCGCATGCATCACGCCGAGACCGGAGACCGGTCATGAGCCGCAACGGTGTGCCGTGGCCGGCCTGGGCCGGCATGGCAGCACTTGTGCTGGCCGGCGGCGCCGCCGTTGGCCTGAAGGTGATGGCCGACCAGGAAGAGGCCGAGCGGCAGGAGCAGCTTGCGCTGGACCGCGCCGAGGAAGCGCGCCAGGCGCGCGAGGCCGCCGAGATCCAGGCGGCGATCGAGGCCGAGGCCGCGATACTGCATCAGGTCGCGATGACCGCCCTGGACAGCGCCAAGGGCCAGGAGGCCGCGCTGGCCGAGGAACTGTCGCGCCTGCGCTGGAGCCTGCTCAACGAACGCCGGGTCTGCGTGCCCGAGGACCCGCCGCCGCCGCAGGTCGCCGAGGCAACCCCGCCGCCGGAACCGCCGACGGCACCCCCGCCCGAAGACGAGCCAGAAGACCCGCCGGAGGAGCCGCAGGTCGCCGAGGCGCCCGAGCCGCCCGCAGAGCCCGTTGAAGAAGAGCCGCCGGTTGAGCCGGAACGCGACGAGTCCGTCGTGATCGCGCTGGCCGACACCCCGGTCGAGCCCGATCCCCCGGCACCGCCGCCCGCGCCCGAGGTGGCCGCAGCACCGCCGCCACCTCCGCCTCCGCCGACCCCGGTGATGATGCCGGAGCGCTACGAGGACCCGAATCCGCCGCCGCCACCGCCGGTGGTGGTCGCGGCCGCCGATCCGCCGCCCGCACCGGTGCCGACGGAACCGACCCAGGCCCCGACACCGACGCCGACGTCGACCCAGCCGGTGCCGCCCGGGTGTCCGCCGATCCGCCCGCCGGAGGAGGCGCCGGAGGTGCTGTTCGTGCTCGATGCCTCCGGCAGCATGGACATTCCCTATGGCCAGCGCGGCCAGGGCCTGCAGCTCGGCGGCAACGTCGGCGGCATGCTGGCGCAACTCATGACCCAGCCGAATGGCCCCAGCCGCATCTCCCGCGCCCGCGAAGCGATTGCCGGCGCCATCCGCAACGCGCCCGCCGACGTCGATGTCGGTCTGGTCACCTTCCAGGACTGCCGCGACATCCGCGACTACGGTTACTTCTCGCCGCCGGCGCGCGGCGTGTTGATGAGCCGGCTGAGCGGCATCCGCACCGGCCAGGGCACCCCGCTGGCGGACGCCATGGCAGCGGCCGGCGGCCTGATCCGCGGCGGCCGGTCGTACAGCGACCCGGCCTACATGGTGGTGGTGACCGACGGCGAGGACTCCTGCGGCGGCAATCCGTGCGCCGTCGCCCAGGCGCTGAAGAGCGCCTTCCCCGGCCTCACCATCAACGTGATCGACCTTTCCGGTGCCGCGAATGTGCAGTGCATCGCGAACATCACCGGCGGCATCCTGGTGCGGCCGGAAGGCGGTCCGGGCTTGACCGATATGTTGCGGCGTGCCACAGGCCAGCAAGCAGTGCCGGCCCATTGTCTCCAATAGGGGACGGACGGAATCGCATCCATGAGTGAACGACAACGTCTCGACTTCGGGTCGGTCGGCGACCTGCAAGAGCTGGGTGCGTTCGGCCGGCCGGTGCACACGCTGTATCCGCAGTTGCGCGCGGTGGTGGCGGCACGGCTGAGCCAGGCGCATGCCGACATCTTCGCCGAACCGGTGCGCCACGATCAGGACAACCGGATCGACTGGTATTCGCCGGTATCGGGTGAAGGCGCGCGGCTGGACGCTACCTCGCCGGAGCAGGCGACCGCCGCCCAGGCGCGGCTCGCCGAGCTCAGCACCGAACTCGACGCGCTCTCCAAGACCATGCAGGCCAGCGCCAACGAGAGCGACCAGGCGCTCGGCCAGCTGATCGCGCTGGCGCTGCAAACCGCCGACGCCAACCGCATCTTCCTGGTCGGCGACCAGCCGGTGGTGACGTTTTGGGGCTTCAACCGGCGCTCCGGCGTGGCCGCGTCAACGCCGCTGCACGGCATCGGCTCGGTCGCCGCGGCCCCTGCCCCGGTAGCCGCCGCCGCCGCACCCGTCGCTGTCGCTCGGGCCGGATTCGACTGGCGCTGGCTGATGTGGCTGGCCGCACTGCTGATCTTCCTGCTGGCCGCTGCCCTGTTGCTGAAGGCGGCGTTCGGCGTCGACGTGCCCGGCCTGGCCTGGCTCGACGGCCCGAGCGAGGAAGGGCCGGTCGTGGCGGGTAATGGCGGCGCGGGCAATGGCCCGGCGACCCCGCCATCGGGCTCGAACGGCGCCGGGCCGCCGCCGGCCGACAACACCCCCCTGCTGGTCGCGCAGGAGCGCGAGCGCGAGCTGCTGGTGGAACTGGCCAGCCTGGACCAACGCTACCAGGACGCGCTGGCCGCGTGTCCACTGCCGTTGCAGCCACTGCCGCCGCGCGCCGATCCGCCGCCGCGCCCCGATATCGTCGCGCCCGACCCGCCGGACGTTGCCACCATTGACCGCGATCCGGAGATCGTCACCCGGCCCGGCGGCATCGACATCGACCGCATCGACCGGCCCGATCGTCCCGTGGATGTGGAGCCGGATATCGACCCGGATATCGACACCGCCGCCAACGACCTCGACGATCCGACGGTCCCGCCGGACGAAGATGCCGCGACCGACCAGGAACCCGAAGGCGATCCCCTGGTTGTCGATGCCGAGGACCGCGAGGCGATGGACATCGCCGCCTTGCAGGGCGACTGGCACACCGGGCGGGCGCTGATGGACCAGGGCAACGGCAACGATCTGGTGATCGAGTACGACTTTGGGCCGGATGGCAGCGGCCGCTCGCGCCTGAACCTGGAAGACGGCACCATCTGCGAGGCGGACGTGGACGCCGCGTTCCTGAGCCCTGACATGATCGTGATCCAGGAGCGCGACCATCCGCAGTGCTCCGACGGCACCGAATTCGAACGCTCGGAGGTGGTGTGCATGATCGGCGACGACGGCATCGCATCTTGCACCGGCCAGCAGGCCGGCGGCGGCGAATACCCGGTGCCGCTGTTCAGCCGGTAGGCTCCCGCAACGGTCGACCCGCGGAAAAAGAGCATCATCGCGCGGATCGGCGTACCATATAGAGCGGTGTCGCGTCGGGCCGGTGGTGCCTGCGCCTTAGCACCGCCATATTAGACGAGTAGGATTGCCAATTGGCAGAGACGGCAACACCCAGCAGCGTGAACATGCTCAAGACGGTTCCGGCGTATCGCCGTTTGACCAGCCTTATCCCGCGCAGCGGCATCCAGTTCCTCGACTTCGGCTTTTCGCTCGACACCGTCGCGCGCACCAGCCGCGCGTTCTGGGAAGAGGCGGTCGGCACCGGCGAGGACGTGCCGGTCAACCTGCATTGCCTGGAGCGCGATGCGCAGACCCGGGCCTATGTGACCAAGGACGAGGACCGGCGCGAGATCGAGCCCAGCTACGTGATCAACGCCGACCGCGCGCTGGAGGTCTATCTCGACCAGTGGATCCCGATCCCCTATCTGCGCATCCGCGAGAAGGCGGTCGATGACCGGCCGGTGTTCGCGCGCGGGCCCGCCAACTGGGCGCGGGTGCGCATCGTGCAGCTCGACGCGCCCGACCGCGACGGCAACACCTACCGGCTGACGCTCGCCTTCGACACCGAGCTGACCGAAGCCGACGACGGCGCGCCCTACCTCACGCCCTCGCCGGAGGACGCACGCTCCGGCCAGGTGTTCGCGCTCTCCCACGACGACCGCGACAACTCCTGGTTCCTGACCGAGGACTGGGTCGACGAGTGGCTCTATGAGCTGTTCATCGACTACCGGCGGCGCCTGCGCGGCGGCCGTCCGGTGGACGAGAACGACCTGCAGTGGGCCTGCGAGCACTATGCGCGCTATCTGACGCTGTTGCAGGTGCTGGCCGACCTGGAGATGTTCCCGCGCATCCAGCTTGTCGACACCGATACCCGGCCGCGCAAGTACCGGCCGATCAACGTCGACCTCGTGCTCGACGTCGGCAATTCGCGGACCTGCGGCATCCTGATCGAGGCCGATCCCGACGATAACATCGACCTCAATAACTCCTATGTGCTCGAGCTGCGCGACCTCTGCCGCCCGCACCAGACCTACAACCGCCCGTTCGAGAGCCGCATCGAATTCGCCAAGCCGAATTTCGGGCGCGATCACCTGTCGCGCCGATCCGGCCGGCCCAACGCCTTCAACTGGCCGCTGGTCGCGCGTGTGGGTCCGGAAGCGGCGTGGCTGGCGTGTCATGCCAAGGGCACCGAGGGTGCGACCGGCATGTCGAGCCCGAAGCGCTATTTGTGGGACGGCCGGCCGCGCAACCAGGACTGGCGGTTCAACGGGCTCGCAGCACCGGGCAGCAGTGGCGCCAATGGCACCAATGGCGACCGCGGGTTCGAGCCGCCGGTGACCACCGGCATCTTCGTGCAGCAGATGAACGAGGACGGCCACCCGCTGGACGACCCGAAGCTGCCCGATACCGCCCGGGTGCCGGCGCTGCGCTCCAAGTTCTCGCGCTCCTCGATGATGATCTTCGTGCTGTCGGAGATCATCTTGCAGGCGCTGACCATGGTGAATTCCGCCGAGCAGCGCGGCAAGCGGCCCTATGAGGACGTACCCCGCCAGCTCGACCGGGTGATCATGACCATGCCGACGGCGATGCCGAAGGCCGAGCGCGACATCCTGCGGGTGCGCGCCGACGCCGCCGTGCGCCTGTTGTGGTCGTCGCTGGGCTGGGACGGGTCGAACCCCAACCACCCGCGCCCGCCCAAGGTGCTGCTGGACTGGGACGAGGCGAGCTGCACCCAGATGGTCTACCTCTATTCGGAGGTGGCGCAGAAGTTCCAGGGTGATATCCGCGGCTTCTTCGGCATCATGGGCCGCAACCGCCCGGTGGCCGCCAGCCGGCCCGCCGCCCGGGTGACCAGCCGCATCCAGGTGGCGGACGAGGGGCCGAGCGAGGCGCCCAGCCTGCGGGTCGCCAGCATCGACATCGGCGGCGGCACCACCGACCTTATCATCACCACCTACCGCCTGGATGGCGACCGCACGGTGATGCCGCACCAGGAGTTCCGCGAGGGCTTCAACATCGCCGGCGACGACCTGTTGTGCGCGGTGATCGAGCGCCACGTGATGCCGGCGGTGACCCACGGCCTGGAAGAGGCCGGCGTCGGCAACGCGCGCACCCTGATCACCCAGCTTTTCGGCGGCGACTGGGGCGACCAGTCGGAGCGCGACCGTACGCTGAGGCGCCAGTTCGCCAACCGGGTGGCGGTGCCGATCGGCCTCAAGCTGTTGACCGAATACGAGAGCTACCGCCCGATCGAAGGCAACAAGGTGGACAGCTGGACCTTCGGCCAGTTCTTCGACGACATGCCGGAGCCGACCGACGACGACCCGTTCATGCGGTACCTGGCCGATGCGGCGCGCGATGTGGGCGCGGAGGATTTTTCGCTCGCCGACCTGCAGATCCCGGTCAATTTGGCCGCCATCGACGCGACCATTCGCGGCGTCATCGGCCAGGTGCTCGCCGACATGTCGGAGATCGTGCACCTGTACGATTGCGACGTGCTGCTGCTCTCCGGCCGGCCGTCGCGGTTCCCGGCGATCCAGGCCTCGGTGATGGCGAAGCTGCCGGTGGCGGCCGACCGCATCGTCGCCATGCACCAGTACCGGGTGGGCAGTTGGTATCCTTTCCGCGACGTCCACGGGCGGATCAACGATCCGAAGACCACCGCCGTCGTCGGCGCCATGCTGTGCGCGCTCGGCGAGGGCGATATCGAGGCGTTCTCGTTCCGCAGCTCGGCGCTGCGCATGCGCTCCACCGCGCGCTTCATCGGCGAGATGGAGCGCACCGGCGAGCTGCGCAACGACAAGCTGATGTTCAAGGAACTGGACCTGGACAACCACACCGGCGCACCGCCGCAGGCCACCTTCACCTTCGAGGCGCCCACCTTCATCGGCTTCCGCCAGTTGCCGGTGGAGCGCTGGCCAGGCAAGCCGCTCTACTGGCTGGACTACGCCAATCCGCGCATCCGCAAGGAAGCCAAGATGCCGCTGAAGGTGACCGTGGCGATGCGCGACCAGGACGGCGACCAGGACGAAGAGACCGAAGGCGACTTCGAAATCATCGACATCGTGGATGCGGACAACACGCCGTTCCGCGAGTCCGATCTGGAGTTGCGGCTGCAGACCTTGAAGTCGGAGGCGGGCTACTGGCTCGACACCGGCATCTTCAACATAAGATGAGCTCATGACCGCACTGACCAGCCCCGAGAACGAACTCGCCGCGCAGAACTGCCACGACACTGCAGAGGCGGCCGAATCCGCCATCGACTGGATGGAGGCGAACATCGAGCGCGTCGGCGCCGATGGCCAGGCCCTGCTGTCCGACCTGCGCCGGGCCGCCAACGCCGCGCGCAAGATGGAGGTGGCGGTGCGCCGCCCGATGTGCGTCGGCGTGTTCGGCCCCAGCCAGGCCGGCAAGTCGTACCTGATCTCCGCCCTCGCCCGGAACGGCACCGACCCGCTGATCGCCGAGTTCGGCAGCCAGGCGGTCGACTTCGTGGAGCAGATCAACCCGCAGGGCGGCCAGGAATCGACCGGCCTGGTGACCCGCTTCACCCTGCAGCCCGGCGGCAACGCGCCCGCGGACTATCCGGTGGAGCTACGTCTGCTGTCGCAGACCGATATCGTCAAGATCATCGGCAACACCTTCTACCTCGACGGCGACCCGAACACGTTCCCGGCCCCGGCGCCGGGGGAGGTGCGCGACCGGCTGTCGACGCTGGCGAAGAGCGCGGCATCGGAGCCGGTGGACAGCCTGACCGCCGCCGACGTGTTCGACTTGCAGGAGTATTTCGACAAGCAGTTCCCGACCGCGCCGCGCCTGCGCGCGCTGGGTAGCGGCTATTGGAGCCAGGCCGCCAGGCTGGCGCCCAATCTGGACCTGGCCGGCCGGGCCGAGCTGTTCAGCCTGCTGTGGGCCGACATCCCCTCGTTCAGCGGCATCTACAAGCGGCTGGTTGGCGCACTTGCCCAGCTTGGCCACGCGCCGGAGGCCTATGCGCCGATGGAAGCGCTGGTGCCGCGCGAGCAAAGCATCATCGATGTGCGCACCCTCTATGGGCTGGGCAAGGACGGCTCCGAGACGCTGGCGCTGCGGACGTCGGAGGGCACGACGGTCGAGTTGCCGCGCTCCGAGATCACCGCCATCGTCGCCGAGTTGCGCATCGTGGTGCAGCAGAAGCCGTGGGACTTCTTCGACCACACCGACCTGCTGGACTTCCCCGGCGCACGCTCCCGCGAGGTGATTCCCAACATCGCGGAGGAGCTGGAGCGCCACGCCGACATGCTGCAGCACCTGTTCCTGCGCGGCAAGGTCGCCTACCTGTTCGACCGCTATTGCGCCGAGCGCGAACTGACCGCCATGCTGCTGTGCATCGGGCCCAGCAACCAGGAGGTCAAGACGCTGCCCGACATGATCCACAACTGGATCACCATCACCCACGGCGACACACCGCAGGAGCGCACGCGCCGCACCAACGCGCTGTTCTTCGTGCTGACCAAGTTCGACACCGAGTTCGAGCGCGCCAAGGGCAAGCGCGAGGACGACGAGAGCCCGTCGGAACGCTGGACGGCGCGCCTGCAAGCCTCGCTGGTCGACTTCTTCGGCAAGCGGCACGGCTGGGTCGACCAGTGGGACGCGCGCGGTGCGTTCCGCAACTCGTACTGGATGCGAAACCCCAACATCGCCGCCACCGACCTGCTCGACTACGATAACGAGAAGCTGAAACGGAACGTGTTCGAGGAACTGGGGCTACGCGACAGCGAGACCGACCGCATCGCTAAGTTCCGCGAGGCCTACGTCAACAACGAGCTGGTCAAGCGCCACTTCGACAACCCGCAAGAGGCGTGGGACGCCGCGTTCGCGCTGAACGACGGCGGCATCACCTATCTTGCCGAGAAGCTGCGCCCGGTCTGCAATCCGGACCTGAAGCGCCAGCAGATCGAAGGCGACCTGAACGAATGGCGCAACCGGCTGGCCGAGCGGCTGGCGCCGTTCTACGTCTCCAGCGACGCGGAGAAGGAGCGCGAGAAGAAGCGCCGGCTGGCCCAGGCGATTGCCGAGCGGCTGGTGGGCTGTGCCTCTGCCCAGCGCTTCGGCGAGCTGTTGCGCGCGCTGCAGGTCGAGGAAGAGGACCTGGAGGACGTCTATTACCGGGTCGAAGGCTTCGGCAATGGCGCCAACGGCGATGCGATCACTGTTGGCGTGGCCGCCGACAAGGGCCAGATGCTGGCCGCGCTCGGCCTCAATGGCGACAAGGCCGCCCGCGAAGGCGGCAACGGGGCGGTCGACCAGGCCGACCGTTTCGCCACCGCCTCGGTCGAGCTGTGGGTGGAGAAGCTGAACAAGCTCGCCGACGACCACTCGGCCGGCGACTATTACCGCGTGCCGCGCGGCGATATGTCGAACCTGATCCACGAGCTGGTGTCGGGCGCCACCCGCCAGGAGCTGCGCAAGGCCATCGCCGGGCGCGTGCGCGACCACTCCAAGTACCGCAACGTCAAGTGGGACCAGTTGATCGACCGCGTCATCCTGCTGGCGGCCAACCGCATCAACACCTTCGTCGACTATCTGGGCTTCGACGACGAGGAAGAGGCGTTGCGGCCCACGGTCACCGGCGGCGAGGGGCAGCGCGCGGTGTTCGCGCAACGGCCGCCGATCGGCGACTATCCGCAGCTTGCCGAATCCGCGTCACAGTTCGACCAGGATTATTATGTCGACTGGATTGCCGCTTTCATGAAGCTGGTGGAAGACAACGTCGTCATGCAGGGCGAGGAAGCGATCGACTTCGAGCAGAACAGCCGCCTCGGCGAGATTCTGGAACGCCTCGACGTCCACGTGAATTGACCGGGGATGATCATGCAAGTCGGCACCGGCCCTCACCCCCACCCGGCCACCCAGACAGGATACTACCATTGGGCGGCCGGGTGGGGGTGAGGGCTGGCGCAGACTTCAGCGCCAGCTGAACTAACAGACTAAGGCCGGAAGAGACGACGCAAGATGCGCGCATGGGCTGAACCAGACACCTCCCGCGGGGCCGGGCACGCACGGCTGTGCTTTGCCGGCGGCCGTATCGCGCCCGACGGCGTACGGCTGACCGTGCGCCGCCCCGGCTACCCCGACGACACCCTCGGGCCGACCGGCTGGCAGGGCGCGGAGGCGCAACTCACCCCCGATGCCGCCCATGTCGAGGGCGACACCCTGGTGCTGTCGGTCGGGCCATCGGTGGTGGCGCACATGGAGCCCGGCATGAACATCGCCGTGGCCCTGGTCGGGCCCCACGGCGCGGTCGAGGACGCGCAGATCGCCTGGCCGGTGATCGCCTCGCCGGTTGGCGGCGCGCGGCGGCGGCGGGGCCGGCTGGTCGCGACCCAGCATGCCGAGGCGGCGGGTGCGGAGATGCGCCAGGGCTCGGCCCTGATCGGCGACCGCGGCGAACAGCCGGCGGCAACCGCAGCCGGTGCAGCGGGCTTGGCCGCTGGCGCCGCCGCGGCGACCGATGCCGACGCCGCCAGCGCGGCGCCGCAGAGCGAGTACACAGCCGGGTCCGAGCGCGATCTCGCCTTCCTCGACGAACTGGAGAGCCGCGCGGCTGCCAAAAACGGCGGGGCTGCTGAGGCTAAGGATGGCGCCGATACCGACGACGACGCATCCGACACCAGTGACGATGCCGACGATGGCGACGCCGGCGAGACTGGCGAGAGTGGCCGGCGCGGCCTGGAGGGCGAAGCGCGCGCCGCCGCTGCTGCCGCCCAGCGCAAGCGCCACTGGGGCCGCCGCATCGGCGTGATGACGCTGCTCGCGCTGCTTGCGCTGGTGCTGGTGACCGCAGCCGGCCTCTATATCGCGCGCGACGACGTCTGCCGCAGCGCCTCGTTCGGCGCGCTGGCGCTGGATGTCGGCTTGTGCGACGGCGTGCTGATGGCCGACGAGGAGAACACCTGGAACATCGACCCGCTGGCCTGGCCCGGTCCGAACCCGCCGGTGCTGGCCGAGGACGATCAGCCCGAAGACGAGCCCACCGAGGACAATCCGGTTGAGGACGACCCGGTCGAGGACGATCCGACTGGGGAAGACCCGCAGGCGCCTGATACGGACGTGGCTGACGCAGGTTTGCCGGACCCGGACGCCGAGGCCGACCGAGGCCCGCAGCTGACCGGCCGCGAGATGGCCCGCCAGTTCATCGCCACCGACCCCAGCGGCGAGGACGCGTTCGCGCGCGGCCTGGAATTCCTGGACGAGGGCTTCACCGATGCCGCGTTCCTGGTGTTCCGCTACGCCGCCGAGCGCCAGCACCCGGGTGCCGCGATGGCCGTCGCGCAGATGTACGATCCGGTGACGTTCAGCCGCGAGACCAGCCCGCTGCTGCAAGCCAATGTGGCGCTGGCGCAGACGTGGTATGAAAGGTCGGCCGACACTGGCAATCTGGATGCCCTGGTCAATCTGGGGCGGATGCTGATCGGCGAGGGGGATTTCGAGGCCGCACGCGAAGTGCTGGAGCGCGCCACCGAGAACGGTGCGCCGGGCGCCGAGATGCTGTTGAACGGCCTGCCATAGACTAGATTTCGGGGGTTCTGCCGACAGATCCCGACATGGACGCATCCGTGCAGCCGCCGTGCCACGGACCAGACCGAGAAGAACGATGCGCCAAGACGATCCGATGATGAACCGACCCGCCGCTGGACCGCACAGGCGCCTGGGCCTGCCGCACGCGCTGCGCCGGGCCGCCTGGCGCTGGGTGCTGGCGGTCATATGCCTGAGCATGATCTCGGCGATGCTGGGCGGCGTCGCGTCGGCGCAGGACCGCACGCCCTTGCTGCTGGACGGCAAGACCACGCTCTACCAGCGGGTGCTGACCCGGCCGGAGGCGGTCGTGCGCGCCTCCCCCGACGAGAATGCCGACATCGTGGTCGCCCCGGTGCCGCCGTTCACCGTCTACTACGTCTACGAGGCCGAGCAGACCGGCGACGGCAGCATCTGGCTGGAGGTCGGCGCATCGAGCAACGGCACCACGACCGGCTGGGTGCAGCGCGACCACACCGTGCGCTGGGACACCAACATGACGGTGGCCTTCGCCAACCCGGCCAATCGCGACCCGGTGCTGTTCTTCGACGACCGCGAAAGCCTGGCCGAGATCGCGACCGGCCCCGAGCCCGGTGCGCAGCTCGATGCCCTGCGCACGCTGGTGGAGAACGGCAGCTTCGGTCCCGACTTCCCGGTCATCTCGACCGAGCCGGACACCTATGTTGACCTCCGCGAGCAGTTCTATCTGCTGCCGATCATCACCGCCGAGGAAGTGTACATGGAGAGCGGGTTCACCACCCGCCTGCTGCAGATCGCGTCGGTCACCCTGCCCAAGGACGTGCCGGAGGAAACCGCCCCGCCACCGCCCGACCGCGACGCGCTGCTGGAGGACTTCAAGGCCGGCATCGTGTTCGTCATCGACACCACCACCTCGATGGGTCCCTACATCGACCGGACGCGCGAGACCGTGCGCTCGATCTACCAGCAGATGGAAGCGGCGGGCCTGCTGGGCAGGGTCGCGTTCGGGCTGGTCGGATATCGCGACAACACCGATGCCGTGCCCGGCCTGAACTATGTCGCGCGGGTGTTCGCCGACCTGGAGGAAGGCGCCGACCCGGTGGCGTTTTTCGACAACGTCGCCTCGGTCTCGCCGGCCAACGTCTCCAGCGAGGGCTTCGTCGAGGATGCCTATGCCGGCCTGGTGACCGCGATCGACGACATGCAGTGGGACGAGTTCGGCGGCCGCTATGTGGTGCTGATCACCGATGCCGGCGCGCGCCGTGGCAGCGATAGCCTGAGCAGCACCGGCCTCGATGCCGAGCAGGTGCGCCAGCTCGCCCGCGACCGCGAGATCGCGATCTATACGCTGCACCTGCTGACCGACGTCGGCGCCGAGGACCACGAGGACGCCGCCGCGCAGTACACCGTGCTGTCGACCTTCCCGGGCCTCGCCCAGGCGCTCTACTACCCGGTCGCCGCCGGCAATCTGGCCCAGTTCACCGCCGTGGTGGAGACCCTGAGCCAGGCGCTGGCCGGGCAGGTGACCGATGCCGCGGCCGCTTTCGGCCCCGGGGATCAGCCACCCGACCAGCCGCTCGACCAGCCGCCACCGGTGCGCAACTCGGAGGATCCGATCTTCCGCATCACCGACGACACCCAGGTGGTCGGCCAGGCCATGCTGCTGGCCTATCTGGGCCGCGAGCAACAGACCGAGGCGCCGAGCGTGTTCCGCGCCTGGGCGGCGGACCGCGACTTCGACAACCCCAGCGTCACCGCGCTGAACGTGCGGGTGCTGCTGTCCAAGAACCAGCTCAGCGACCTTCAGGAAGTGCTGAAATCGGTGGTCGAGGCCGCGCGCGTCGGCCAGATCACCCCGTCGACCTTCTTCGAGGAATTGCGCAGCGCCGCCCTGGCGCTGAGCCGCGATCCGACCCTGGTCGGCAGCGAAGAGGCGCGCAATCTGGCCGACCTGGGCCTGATCGGCGAGTATCTGGAAGGGCTGCCGTACGAATCTAAGATCATGAGCATCGACCAGGATCTTTGGCTGAGCTGGAGCGTCGGCGAGCAGCAGGCGTTCATCGACGAGATCGAGGCCAAGATCCGGCTCTATGAGGCCTATCACAACGACGTCGACCGCTGGATCGAACTGGATGGTGGCGTTGTGCCGGGCGATGCCGTCTACCCGATTCCGCTCGACGCCCTGCCCTGACCGCACGCATCTGCGTGCGACTGCCACACGGTGTTTTCAGATGGCCGCGCCCATCATTGCGTTGCGCGACGTTGCCAAGCGCTGGTCGACACCGGCGGCGCCGGGTTTCGTGCTCGCCGTGCCGGAGCTGGAGATCGGTGCCGGCGCCCATGTCGCGCTGGTCGGCCCCAGCGGCAGCGGCAAGAGCACCCTCCTGGACATGCTGGCGCTGGCTTTGCCGCCGGACGACTGCGCCCGGTTCGAGGTCTCGCCCGGCGATGACAAGGGCGAAGCGGCGTTCGATGTTGGCGGCGCGTGGCGCGACCGGCGCCATGACGACCTTGCCGGCCTGCGCCGGCGTGCCCTCGGCTACGTGTTGCAGACCGGCGGGCTGCTGCCGTTCCTCAGCGTGCGGGCGAACATCGCGCTGCCGCTGAGCCTCAATGGCCGCCGCGACGAGGGCGAGGTCGTGGCACTGGCCGAGCGCCTGGGCATCGCCCACCGCCTGGACCTGAAGCCGGCCGCACTGTCGGTCGGCGAGCGCCAGCGCGCCGCCATCGCCCGCGCCCTGGTCCACGGCCCCCGCATCATCATCGCCGACGAGCCGACCGCCGCCGTCGACCCGGTGAACGCTGAGGCGATCTTCACCCTGTTCGCCGAGCTGGTCGCCGATACAGGGGTCACCGCCATCGTCGCCACCCACGACCACAAGCTGGCCGAAGCGCACGGGCTGCACGTGGTGCAGCATGAGTTGGACCGCAGCGGCGGCGACGTGTTCTCCAGCTTCTCCGCCGTGGTCGCATGAGTGTGGCCGCCGACACGGATAGCGGCGCGGTCCGCTGGCGCCTGATCGGCCAGTCGGCCCGGCTGGCGGTGGCCGATCTACTGGCGGAAAAGGGCTTGAGCGCGTGTTTCATCGCCGCCCTGGTCGCGGTTCTGACCCCGCTGCTGGTGCTGTTCGGGCTGAAGTTCGGGCTGATCGACACCATGACGACGCGCCTCACCTCCGACCCGCGCAACCTGGAAATCACGCCCATCGGCGCCGGGCGCTATGACGGCGACTGGTTCGACGCCATGGCCGCCCGCGACGACGTCGGCTTCGTCATTCCCCGCACCCGCCAGATCGCCACCACCGTCGACCTGACCGTGACCGAGCCGGGCCGCGCCGCCGTGGTGACGGTGGAACTGGTGCCCTCGGCAGCCGGCGACCCGGTGCTGGCGCTGGCGGAACTGGCGCCGCCGTCAGAGGGCGAGATCGTGCTGTCGGACCGCGCGGCCCAGACCCTGGACGTGGCGGCCGGCGATACGGTCGAAGGCATCGTGGTGCGCACCCGCGACAGCGGGCGGGAGATCGCCCGGGTGCCGCTGACCGTGGCCGGCGTGCTGCCGCCGGTGGCGTTCGCCCGCGCCGCCGCCTTCGCGCCGCTCGACCTGCTGGTGGCGGCGGAGGACTTCCGCGACGGCCGCGCGGTGCCCGCCTGGGGCTACGCCGACGACCCGCCACCGCCCACGCCCCGCATTTATGCCAGTTTTCGCCTCTACGCCGGCAGCATGGACGACGTGGCGCAATTGCAGGACGACGTACTGGCCGGCGGCCAGGACGTGCGCAGCCGGCTGGCCGACATCGACGCGATTCAGAATCTGGACCGCAGCCTGAGCGCGATCTTCTGGATCATCGCGATCATTGGCGGTGCCGGCTACGCCGTCAGCCTGGCGGCCAGCCTGTGGGCCAATGTGGAGCGCAAGCGCCAGGCGCTGAGCGTGCTGCAACTGATCGGCCTGCAACGCCGCGCCCTGGTCGCGTTTCCGGTCTCGCAGAGCCTGGGCATCGCGCTCGCAGGCGGTATCGGCGCCATCGCGCTGGCTTACATCGTCGGCGCCATCATCAACGGCGTGTTCGCCAGCGAACTGGTGTCGGGCGAGAGCGTGTGCCGCATTCACCCGCTGCATGCGCTGGCCGGCCTGGCGCTGACGCTGGCGGTCGCGGGCGCCGCCGCCACCGCGGCCGGGCGCCGCGTGGTGCGCATCTCACCGGCGGAGGGCCTCCGTGCGATATAGCGCAATTTCCGCAGCCCTAATGGTGCTGCTGGGCGCATCCGCCGCCGCCCAAGATGAAGCTGCCCCGGGTGCGATCACCTGGCCGGAACGCAATTACAACAACCAGCCGGCGCCGGGCGACTTGGTGCTGCCGATGCCCTGCGGCGGCGCGATGACGTTCCGCCCGGTGGCGGTGCCCAGCGACGGCGCGCTCGGCGACCGCCGCATCCTGATCGGCGCCGGCGACGAGCGCTTTGGCTACTCAGAGGGCGCACGGTTCGACTACCTGGCCGGCGCCTTCGTCGACCCGGATGATCCGGCCCGCCGCCTCTATTGGATCGGCAAGTACGAGGTGACCGAGGGACAGGCGGCCGCCATCCGTGGCGAATGTTCCGACCCGACCCCCGCCGACCGGCTGCCGGTGACCGCCGTCACCTGGATCGACGCCGCATCGTTGTCGGCCGTCTACACCGAGTGGCTGCTGGCCAACGCCCGCGACCTGCTGCCGGATGCCGACGGCGCGACGCCGTTCCTGCGGCTGCCGACCGAAGTGGAGTGGGAGTATGCGGTGCGCGGCGGCATCACCGTCTCTGCCGACGTGTTCCGCGACCGGGTGTTCCCGATGCCGGAGGGGCTGACCGGCCATGTCTGGTTCCAGGGATCGCGGTCGGCCAACGGGCGGCTGCAGCTCACCGGGTTGCTGGCGCCGAACCCGCTCGGCCTGCACGACATGCTGGGCAATGCCGACGAGATCATGCTGGAACCGTTCCGCGCCAACCGCCTGGGCCGGCCGCACGGCCAGGCCGGCGGCTTCGTGGTGCGCGGCGGCAACTACCTGACGTCGGAACGCGACATCCGCGCCTCCTATCGCCAGGAGGTCGCGCACTTCAACGAGAATGGCGCCAACCACGTGCGCACCATCGGCTTCCGGCTGGTGATCTCGGCCCCGGTGCTGACGTCGGTCGCGCGGCTGGAATCGGTGGAGCAGGCCTGGGTGGACCTGACCGCGGCCGGCAGTGACCCGGTGAACGATGCCATCGCGCTGGGCGACGACCCGCTGGCGGCGCTGGCCGACCTTGCCGACGGCGTTGAGGACCGGGCCCTGGGCGATGCGCTGGAGGGCGTGCTGACCATGCTGCGCCGCAACGACAGCGCCGACGAGCGGCTGCAGACGCGCATCATCCGCCATCTCGTCGGCCTGGGCGCCGAGGTCGGCTGGGACGTGCATGGCGAGGCGCAGAAATACCAGGCGCTGGCCGAGATTGCCGAGGCGGAGGCCGCGGTTTCCGGTCCCGATGATGGCGGCGCGCCCGACGCCTCCCCGTTTGCCGAGAGCCTGGCCTTCGCGCAGGCTAGCCTGAACACCGCGATGGAGACCTATGTCGAGGCGGTGATCGTGGTGGCGGAGAACTACACGGCCGAAGCCGTGCTGCCGCAACTCGCCACCGTGCGCCAGGAACTGGAAGCGCGTGGCCACACCCATCTGATCCGGTTCGTCGACCGCTTCGCCGTCCACGTCGCCGACTACCGCGCCAACGGCTCTGTCGACGCCGAGGTCTGGCGCGCCCACCTGGCGCAGCCCTGAGGGAAGCCCCCTCACCCTCCCACAAACCTATGGTTTGCGGGCCCCTCCCTCTCCCGCGGGGAGAGGGATTATCGGGCGACGCGGCAGACCCCTCTCCCTCTGGGAGAGGGAGGGACCCGGCCGGCCCAGCCGGACGGGAGGGTGAGGGCCGTCGAGCCCCAGCCCCCTAATCAGGGCTTTCCTTGATCCACTCCGGGATGGTCAGCGTCAGCTCCGGAACGAACGTGGTCAGCATCAGCGCGACCAGGATGGCGATGTAGAACGGCCAGATCGTCTTCACGGCGCGCTCTATGGGCACCTTGCCTATGGAGCAGCCGACGAACAGACAGGCCCCCACCGGCGGCGTGCACAGGCCCAGACCCAGGTTCATCATCAGGACGATGCCGAACTGCAGCGGGTCCATGTCGATGGCGGTGACCACCGGCAGGAAGATCGGCGTGCAGATCAG
The DNA here is from genome assembly GCA_965227515.1 of Alphaproteobacteria bacterium. Taxonomy (GTDB): domain Bacteria; phylum Pseudomonadota; class Alphaproteobacteria; order CALKHQ01; family CALKHQ01; genus CBDDFZ01. Next base: position 505,196 of record CBDDFZ010000002.1, on the reverse strand, counting down.
GATCAGCGCCGCCATGTCCATGATCATGCCGAGCAGCAGCAGGATCAGGTTGATCATCAGCAGGATCATGATCGGGTCGTTGGAGATGCCGACCAGCGCATCGACCATCAGTGACGGCACACGGTTGATGGTCAGCATGTAGGCGAACACCGACGCGCAGGCGATCAGGATCATCACCATCGAGGTGGTGCGCACCGCGCCGACGACCGCCTTCTTGAAGTTCTCCCAGGTCAGCCGCCGGTAGAGGATGGCGGTGACGGCGGCGGCATAGAGTGCGCCGAACGCGCCCGATTCCGTGACCGTGAACACGCCGGAGAGCACGCCGCCGACGATGATGACCGCCGTGAACAGCCCCGGCAGCGCGTAGGCGAAGTGGACCGCCAGCGCCACCAGGCCGGGGAACGGTTCCTTGCCGTAGCCGCGCTTGATCGCGACGATGTAGGCCGCGGCGGCCAAGCACAGGCACATCAGGATGCCGGGGATGACGCCGGCCATGAACAGGCTGGCGACCGAGATGCCGCTGCCCGCGCCTGCCGCGACCGCATACAGGATCATGTTATGGCTGGGCGGGATGACGATGCCGGCCAGCGACGAGGTGACGGTGACGTTCACCGCGTAATCGTCGTCGTAGCCCTTCTCCTTCATCACCGGCATCAGGATCGAGCCAAGCGCGGAGATGTCGGCCACCGCCGAACCGGAGATGCCGCCGAACAGCATTGAGGCGAAGACATTGACCAGGCCCAGGCCGCCGCGCACCCAGCCGACCGCCGACGAGGCCAGGCGCACAAGGTGCTTGGCGATGCCGCCGTGGTTCATCAGCTCGCCGGCGAAGATGAAGAACGGGATCGCGACCAGCGAGTGTACGCCGACACCCGCCACGATGCGCTGGAACGCCAACGACAGCGGGAAGCCCTCGTAGAGGATGGCGCCGAAGCCCGCCACGCCGAGCGCGAAGGCGACCGGCATGCCGATGACGACCCCGCCGAAGAACAGGCCGAACAGGACGACGAGGCTCATGGGGTGCTCAGCGCTCTAGCGCACATGGTGTCCGTACGGGCCATCAGTCGGTGTCGTGGCGAGGGGGCTCGGTGCCCCGGAAAAGGCGGATGATGTGTCCGACGCAGAACAGGAAGATCAGCGCGCCGCAGATGACCATGGGGATCGAGCGCGCGCCCTTCGGCACACCGATCAGCGGGATCAGGGAGTCCCACTCCGCCAGCACGAGATCGAAACTGTTCAGCACCATCACCACGCCGAACGCGGCCAGGACCGTGAAAGAGAGCAGGAACAGCGCGAACCGCAGGTGCCGGGGCGCCCGGTCGCGGAACATCGACACGCTGAGGTGGCGGTTCTCGTGAATGCCGGACGCCGCGCCCAGGAAGGTGATGACGAAGATGAGCAGCAGCGCGACCTGTTCCACCCAGGTCGGCGTCTCGTTCTCCACATAGCGGCCGTAGACCAGGATGCCGAAGATCACCGTCAGCACGACGATGGCCACGCCGGCCACGATCAGGCAGGCACGGCTGAGGATGTCCAGCACACGCTCGAATTTCTCAAGCACCGCCGCGCAACTCCTGGCCAATCGCAATCAGCCTACGCTGAAGTCTGTGCGCTAGCACAAGGAACGATGTGGCAAACAAAGGCGGGCAGCACTGTCGCGCCACCCGCCCGTCCAATCGAAATGCCGTGCGGAAACGGCTATTCGGTCGCGATGATCAGGTCGACCAGTTCCTTCAGGTGCGGGTTCTGCTCGAAGAAGCCCTCATAGACCGGGGCCATCGCGGCCTGGAACTCGGCCTTGTCTTCCGGCGAGATCTCGTTGAACTCGACGCCGGCGGCCATCACGATCTCACGGCTCGCGACCTCGCGCTCTTCCCACAGCTCGCGCTGCAGCACGGCGGACTCGCGGGCGGCATCGAACAGCGCCTGCTGATCCTCTTCCGACAGGCCGTTGTAGACGTCGGCGTTGATGCACACGCACTCCGGAATGATCAGGTGCTGCGACAGCGAGTAGTAGCCGGCGACCTCGAAGTGGCCGGTCGACTCGTAGGACGGCCAGTTGTTCTCGGCACCGTCGACCACGCTGTTGCCCAGCGCGGAGTAGACCTCGGCGAACGCCATCGGCGACGGGTTGCCGCCAAGCTCGTTGATCATCATCGAGTAGAGGTCGTTGTTCATGACCCGGATCTTCAGGCCCTCGACATCCGCGACGGTGTAGATCGGGCGGACCGAGTTGTAGAACGAGCGCGCGCCGCTGTCGTACCAGGCCAGCGCGACCAGGCCCTTCTCTTCCATCGAGGCGCTGATCATGTCGCCGGCCTCGCCGTCCATGGCGTGGTGCATGTGCTCGACGTCACGGAACACGAACGGCAGCGACACCACGTTGGCGGCGTCGGCGACCGGACCGATCGGGCCGAGGTTGAAGTTGCCGATCTCGATCGCGCCGATGCGGACCTGCTCGATGGCGTCGGGCTGGTTGCCGAGCACGCCATCGTGGAACATGTTGATGGTGATGCGGCCGTCGGTCTTCTCTTCGACCAGTTCGGCGAAACGGTCCATGGCGACGGTGTTCGGGTAGCCGGCCACGTGGATGTTCCAGCCACGGAACTCCTCGGCAGTGGCGGCGGTTGACAGCATCGCCAGACCGACGGCGGGCGCGGTGATGGCGGCGGCAAGCCGATAATGCATGTTGGATCCTCCCAATTTTGGTCGACGCTCCTTCGCATGACGCCGATGGACGCGGAAGGTCTCACCAAATTATCGGCTTGGCAAGGTCGGATGGCCGCATTTGTGAAATCGTTTGCAGCGTTGCATCGCCTGGATGCGGCCCACAGCTCGTCGATCCGCGGCCGCCAGCCGCTACATCCCCAGATATGCCTTTGAAATTTCCGGGTTATCGAGAAGAGACAGACCTGGGGCGTTGATCGTCACCCGACCGTTTTCCAGAACATAGGCGTCGTCGGCACAGGTGAGCGTCCGTCGCGCATCCTGCTCCGCGATCAGGATCGTGACACCGATGCGCACCATCTCCGGCAGCAGGTCGAAGATCTGGTTGGCCACGCCCGGCGCCAGTCCCAGCGTGGGCTCGTCGAGCAGCAACAGCCGGGGGCGTGCCATCAGTCCGCGGCCCAGGGCCAGCATCTGCTGCTCGCCACCCGACAGCGTGCCGGCCATCTGCCGCCGCCGTTCCTTGAGCCGTGGGAACAAGTCGAACACCGACGCCAGCGTATCGGCATAGGCGGCGCGGGCCCGCCGGCTGATCGCGCCGACGCGCAGATTGTCGTCCACGCTCATCTCCGGAAAGACCAGCCGCCCCTCCGGCACCAGCACCACGCCCAGCTCGACGCGGGCATGGGACGCCAAGGGCTCGACGGACTGCGCCTCCAGCCGAATGCTGCCGCTTGTGGATGACAGCAGGCCCGCCAGGCAGCGCATCAATGTCGTCTTGCCGGCGCCATTGGCCCCGATCAGGCCGGTGATCGACCCTGCCGCCACGGCGATATCGACACCGTGCAGGATCCGGACATCGCCGTAGCCCGACCCGAGGCCGCTGACCTGCAGGAACGCGCTCATGCCTCGGCCTCGCCGAAATAGACCGCGCGCACGGCGGGGTCCGCGGTCACGGCGGCCGGCGTGCCGGCGGCGATCAGTTCGCCATGATGGAGCACGATGATGCGCTCCGACAGCTCGATCAGGGCGCGCACGACGTGCTCCACGATGACGATCGTCAACTGGCGGGTCCGCCTGACGCTCTTCACAGTCTCCAGCATGTCGACAACCTCGGACGGGGTCAGGCCCGCCATCACCTCGTCCAGCAGCAGCAGTGCCGGCCGCGTGCCCAGGGCGCGCGCCACCTCCAGCCGCTTGCGCCCGGACAGGGTCAGCGCACCGGCGGGCTTGTCGGCCTGGTCGGCCAGGCCAACCTCGTCCAGGATGTCGACCGCACCGCGCGACAACGCGGCGCCATGCGCCGCCGTGGCATCGCCGAACGACATGGCGACCTCGACATTCTCGCGCACGCTCAGCCCCGGAAACGGGCGAACATTCTGGAACGTGCGCGCGATGCCGAGCCGGCAGATGCGATGCGGCCGCAAGCCGGCAATGGGACGGCCGTCGAAACGGATGGCGCCGTCGCTTGCCCGCTCGTTGCCGGCGATGATGCTGAACAGCGTGGTCTTGCCGGCCCCGTTGGCGCCCATCAGGCCAACGGTCTCCCCGGCCTCCACCGCGAAGGTCACGTCGCCCAGGGCGCGCAGGCCGCCGAAGAACTTGGAGACCCGCTCCACTTCCAGCAGGCTCATGATCCGGCACCGCGCGGCCGGCGGTTGAGCAGGCCGATCATGCCGCCCGGCGCCAGCAGGACGAACCCGATCAGGAACAGGCCCAGCAGGATCATGTAGAGCTGCGGCGCGTTGGTCCACAGCAGCTCGGACAGCACCACCAGGAACAGCGCCCCCAACAGCGGCCCGCGGGCGTCCGCGCTGCCGCCGATGATCCCCATGGTGACAATGGTGAAGGATATGACCGGGTTGAAGACCTGCAGCACCTCGAAATACGACGTCCGCATCGCCATCAGGCCGCCGACCATGCCGGGGATCGCCGCGGACGCCGCAAACGCGATCACCTTGTAGCGCACCACCGGTACGCCCACGGTCTCCGCCGCGACCTCGTCCTCGCGGATCGCCACCAGCCCCCGGCCGAACCGCGTCGCCCGGGCAACGTGGGCGATCAAGCTGGCCGCCACGGCCAAGCCGATCATGACGAAGAGCAGGATATCCGCCGTCGGCGCACCGAACAGGAGCCGGCTGGACTGGCCGAGCGCGGTTTCCAGGTTGAGCACGGAGTACTTGACCAGCTCCGCCAGCCCCAGTGTCAGGATGACGAAGTAGGGGCCGCGGACCCGCAGCACCGGGATCGCGACGATCAACGCGAAGATCGCGGCGACCAGACCGCCCAGCGGAACGGACAGGTACAAGGGCAGCGACCCGAAGGTCGACACCGCGACATAGGCGCCGATGCCGTAGAACACCACGTGGCCGAGCGAGATGTACCCGGTCATGCCGGAGAACAGGGCCCAGCTCTGGGTCAGCGCGATCCACATCGCCAGGTTGAGCGCCACCAGCGTCCAATAGTTGCTGAACAGAAACGGCGTCGCCACGCCCGCCGCGACCAGCACGGTCAGGGCGGCGGCCAGTTCGATGTCGGGCCGGCGCAGCCTCATGTCCGGCGCACCGCCTTGCCGAACAGCCCTTGCGGGCGGATCAGCAGGATGGCCACGAACACGCCGTAGAGCAGCATGGACCGGTAGTTGGCCGAGGTCAGCGCCACGGCATAGATCTCGACGAAGCCGAGCAGGACGCCGGCGATGATGCCGCCGGCAATATTGCCGAGCCCGCCGAGGATGATGACCACGAACGCGGCAATGGTGAACGGGAAGCCCATGAACGGCGAGATCTGCTCGGTCATGCTGATCAACGCGCCCGCGATGCCGGCGACCGCGAAGCCGATCGCGAAGCTCGCCAACTGGACCCGCGAGACGTTGATGCCGACGATCCTGGCCGCATCCCGGTTCTGGATCAGCGCCGATACCGCCAGGCCGTAGAAGGTCGCGCGCAGGAAGATCATGACGCCGGCCACCACCACCACCGCGACCACCAGCGCCGCGATCCGGTTGCCGGTCATCGCGACCCCGGCAATGGTGTAGACGTCGTCCAGGTGCTGGTAGGCGCGCGAGGTGGAGGTGAAGGCCAGCGCCATGACGTTCTGCAGGATCGCCGACACGCCGAAGAACAGCAGCAGCGAGTTGGCCTCGATGCGCGCCATCGGGCGGCGGCCGGAGAGCTGGCCGCGAAACAGGGCCAGGTAGAGCACGATGCCGAGCCCGCCGGTCAGCGCGCCGATCAGCGGCAGCCCGATCAGCGGCGACACGCCGGTCAGGGTGATCAGCCAGAACGCCGCGTAAGCGCCGATCATCACCAGGTCGCCATGCGCGATGTTGAGCAGGCGCATGGTGCCGTAGACCAGGTTCAGCCCCAGCGCGATCAGGCCATAGAGCGCCCCCAGGACAAGGGCGGAGAACAGAAGCTGCGGTGAGAGGATGATGTCCAGGGAAGGAGGCTCCGCACTTCTTCTTGCTGTCGTCCTCGCCCTTGTGGCGAGGACCCATGCCAGTCCAAATCGCCCGGAAGGGTCAGATAACTCGCCGAGCTAGGAGGGAAGCTAACCTCCCCTCAACCGAAGACGCTCTCCCGACAGCCGAAGGGCGCGTTGGTCACAGATGGGCCCTCGCGACAAGCGCGAGGGCGACACTTTGGTTGTTGGCAATCAGCACCCAGCCGTCACCGCGCCTCGAACGCCGACGTCGCGATCTCCCCCGGCCAGATCAGGTGCATCTCGCCGCCTTGCAGCTGCAGGAACGCGGTCGGCGTGACGACGTTCTCCACGCCCTCGAACTTCACCGGCCCGTTGATGGTGTCGAAGGTCATGGTCGAGATCGCCTCGCGCAGAGCATCGTGGTCCAGCCCGGCGACGGCCACCGCCTGCTGCAGGATTTCCGCCGACATGTAGGCGAGCGCGGAGTCCAGGTAGTCCGGCGTCATGCCATAGGACTGCACATAGGCGTCGAAGAATGCCTGCCCGCGCGGCCATGCCTCCTGATAGGGGCTCCAGTGGCCCAGGGTGACGATGCCGTCGGCCAGCTCGACGAAGGCGCCCTGGAAGGCCGCGATCGTCGGCCCGACCAGCAGGAACTGGAACGGTGCGTCGATGCCGAGCTCGGTCGCCTGGCCCATGTAGAGGAAGGAGTCCGACGGGTAGGACAGCGCGATCACGCCATCTGCCCCGGATTCCTTGACCTGAGTCAGCAGCGCGGTCATGTCGGCGATATCCGGCGGATAGCTCTCGTTGACCACGACATCGATCCCTTCCGCCTCCAGCGCCGGGATCAGGAATTCCAAGTTCTCCTGGGCGAACGGCAGCACGTTGGCGATGACCGCAACCGAGGTGACGCCGGACGACTTCGCGAGCGCCGCCAGCTCCGGCCCGATCTTGTCCGGGATCGCCGAGGTCGGAAACCAGATGTTGCCGGGCTGGACCTCGCGGATCGCCACGGAAGCGGCCGTGTTGCCGACCATCGGGAAGCCGTGGCTCTCCACAACGCCGGCCACGTTCAGGTGATGCGGCGTGCCCCATGGCGCCAGCAACAGGTCGACCTCGTCCTCGGAGATCAGACGCTCATAGATCTGCGCCGCCTTGGCCGGGTCGGACTCATCGTCGTACCAGACCAGTTCCACCGGCCGAAGCTCGCCGGCGACGTCCAAGCCGCCGGCCGCGTTCACCTGGTCGGCCCAAAGCTCGTATGCGGTGACCTGGGAGGGTGCGGCTTGAGAGAACAGCCCGGTGTTGGAAATCGAATAGCCGATGCGCACCGGTTCTTGCGCCTGGACCGCCGTTGCCATGAGGCAGGCCGCGGCGGCAGCCATTCCAGATGCGAACAGTTTCATGGCGGTGTTCCCCCTAGGTCTGGCCGTGTCGGCCGTTCTCGCGTTGCGGCGATGGTTCATCCATGTGTTTCCATGAAGCCGACGGCGGCGTCAATCCACGGGCCGTCCGGCTCCCCGGCGGCATAGCTGGCGCCGAGATGGTCGGCATCGGCGATTTCGATTTCCGTGACGTCGACGCCCGCCTTCTTCAGGGCGGCCACGAACTCCTGGTTCTGGCGGGCCAGATGCGGGAAGTCGCGCGCGCCCCAGGCGACCAGGAACGGCGGCGCGCCTGCGTGGACCTGGCCCATGGCAGAGGCCGCCTCGTCACGGCCATGTCCTTCCGGGCCGTGTCCTTCCGGGCCGAGAAAGCGCGGCCGCATCGACAGGCCGGACCCCTCGCCGAAATAGAAGGTGCCGGAGATCGGCAACGCGCCCTTGATGACGTCGAGGGGCAGGCCGTGCGCGCCCTGCCAATTCTGCTCCAGTGCCAGCAAGGCGGTGTAATGGCCACCGGCGGAATGGCCGCCAACGAAGATGCGCGCCGGGTCGCCACCGACTTCCGCCACCCGGGCATGGGCGGCGGCGATGCCGGCCTGGCAGTCCTGCAACCCGGCGGGGAATATGTGCTGCGGCGCCAGCCGATAGCCGAGGCTGACCATGGTGATGCCGCGCGCGGTCAGCGCCGGCGCCATGAACGCCATCCACTCCTTGTACCCGTTGGTCCAGCCGCCGCCGTGGATGACGCACAGCACGGGGCCGCTTGGCTTGTCGGCCGCGTAGACCGCAATCGACTGATAGGCATCGTCGCCGTGCTGCACCTCGATCGACGGCGCGGGCGCCGGCCGGGCCATCAGCGCGGCGTGGTACTTGGCGCCGAGTTCGGAGAACGGCTCTTGCGGTGGGTAGTCTTCAGGGCGCATCGGCATGGTCCAGCATTGCGGTGAGGATTCTCTCCGGCGTCAGCGGCAGCGCGCGCATCGTGGCGCCGGTTGCCGCGTTGACCGCGTTCGCGATGGCGGCCGGCACCGGCACCAGGCAGATCTCGCCAACGCCCTTGGCGCCGAACGGGCCGTCCGGCTCCGCCGCCTCCACGATGATCGGGTGGATCGCGTGCGGCACATCCAGCGTGGTCGGCACCTTGTAGTCCAACAGCGTCGGGTTGGCCAATTTGGCCCCGTCCCACACCATCTCCTCGGTCAGCGCGAAGCCCTGGCCCTGCACGAACCCGCCCTGGATCTGGCCCTCGACCAATGACGGGTTGACCGCGCGGCCCACATCCATCGCCGACCACGCCTCGCGCACCTCCGCCTTGCCGCTCGCGTCATCGATCTCGACATCGACGATCACGCAGCCGAAGCTGTAGACGCCGATCTGCGGGAACGGCAGTCCCTTGGCCACGGCGCGCTTTGGATCGATGGTCGGCTGGTCGAACACCCAGGTGTTGTGGCCGACAATCGGCCCGCCCGCCGCCCAGTGGGCGCGCAACGATATCTCCAGGAACGAGACTTGCCGGTCGGTGCCGGTAACGCCGACCGCACCGCCGGGCCTGAGCTCAACATCGGCTTCGGCGCATTCCAGCATCTGGGCGGCATGGGTCTTCAGTTGCTTCTCGACCTCGCCGGCGGCGGCGACCACCGCCCGCCCGGTCGTATAGGTGACCCGGCTGGCCGTCGTGCCCCAATTGTAGGGCGAGCCGTCGGTGTCCGGGCTCGCCAGGCTGACCCGGTCGACCGGCACCTTCAGGGCCTCGGCGCACATCTGGACCAGCACGGTGTCGGAGCCCTGGCCGATGTCGACCGCGCCGGTGTTCAGCACCACCGAGCCGTCCTCCAGCACCCGCACGATGGCGCCGGTGCCGAGCAGACCGGAGATGTGGGCGCCGATGGCCACACCCTTGGCGCGGCGCTTGCCCGGCGTGGGCGTGTCGGCGGCGCGCCGGTCCCAGCCCGAGGCCGCGCGCGCCTCCTCGATGCAGTCGCTGAGCCCGTTCGAGGCCACGGTGGCCCCACCGAACCATGGGTCGCCCGGCTGGCAGAGATTGCGCAGGCGCAGGTCGATCGGGTCCATGCCCAGGCGCCCGGCGATCTCGTCGATCTGGGTTTCGCCGGCAAAGGCCACCTGCGGGTTGCCGAAGCCGCGAAACGCCCCGAACCTGAGCTTGTTGGTGTAGACCAGCTTGCCGTGGCAGCGGACATTGGGGATGCGATAGGGCCCGCGCGCCATCAACAGGCTGTAGCCGAGCACGCCGGGGCTGTCGTCGCCATAGGCCCCGCAGTCGAGCAGCACCTCCACCTCGCGCGCGACAATGGTGCCGTCACTCGTCGCGCCGGTCTTGCAGCGCACCTTGTAGGGATGGCGCGCGCGCACGCACTCGAAGTCCTCTTCGCGGCTCAGGATCAGCTTGACCGGCCGGCCGGTCGCTTGCGCCAGCCGCACCACAATCGGCTGGACGTGCGGCTCCATCTTGTTGCCGAAGCCGCCGCCGATGCGCGGGGTCAGCGAGCGCAGCTTGCTCATCGGCAATTGCAGGCTCTCGCAGACATTGGCCTGGACGCGGAACACCGACTGGTTTGCCGACCACAAAGTCACCCGCCCCTGCGCATCGATCTCGGCCAGGGCGCCGCACGGCTCGATGGCGAGGTGGGCCTGTGGCGCTGTCTCGTATTCCCCCTCGACCACGATGTCGGCCCCGGCGAAACCCGCGCCGACATCGCCCTCGCTGAGCTCGGTCTCGGAGGCGAGATTGCCGCCGCAGATCGCCGGGAAGACCTTCAGGTAGTCGGCCAGATCCTCGTGGATGATCGCGGCGCCTTCGGCCAGCCCCTCTTCAGGGCTCAGGATGGCCGGCAATTCCTCGTAGTCGACACGTACCAGCCGGGCGGCGCGGCGCGCGGCATCCTCGGTCTCGGCGGCCACCACGGCGACCGGCTCGCCGACGTAACGCACCTTGCCCTTGGCGATGGCATGCTCGTCCTTGATGAACGCGCCCATCCGGCCGTCGGGGAAGTCGTCGCCGGTCAGTACCGCGACGACACCGGGCACCGCCAGCGCAGCCTCCGTGTCGTAGCCGGCGATCCGCGCATGCGGCACGTCGGCCTGCGCGATTGCGGCGTGCAGCATGCCCGGCCGCGCCATGTCGGCGATGTACTCCGCGGTGCCGGTGACCTTCTCGCGGATTTCCAGCCGCGGGACACTGGCGCCGACTGCGGTATCGGGTTGGGCACTCATGCGTCCGGCACCCCAGCGGCCTGCAGCACCGCTTCGACGATCTTGGTGTAGCCGGAGCAGCGGCAGAGATTGCCCGACAGCGCCTGGCGCACGTCATCGGCGGACGGGCGCCGGTTGCTGCGGAGAAATGCGTGGGCTGCCAGCAGCACCCCCGACGTGCAGAAGCCGCACTGCACCGCGCCGGTCTCAACGAACGCCTGCTGCACCGGGGCCAGCGCACCGTCGACGGCAAGACCCTCGATGGTGGTGATGTCGCGGTCGGCGCAGTTGGCCGCCAGCGACAGGCAGGCGCGCACCGGCGCGCCGTCGACCAGCACCGTGCAGGCGCCGCACACACCCTGGTTGCAGCCGCGCTTGGCGCCGGTCAGGCCGAGCTGATCGCGCAGCACGGTCAGCAATGTGGCTGGCGCCGGCGCATCGACCGTGCGCTCGGCACCATTGACCGTCAGGCTCAGCGTTTCGCTCATGCCGCCCGGTCCACCGGCGCGCTGGCCTCCAGCAGCGCCTGCCGCAGCAACCGCGGCACAACCCGGCAGCGATAGTCGGCGCTGGCGCGAACGTCGTCCACCGGATCGAGCGCATCGACGATCATCTCGGCGGCCTCGGCCATCGATGCATCGCTCAAGGGCGCACCGATCAGCCGCGCTTCGGCCTCCAGCACCCGGACCGGCCCGCCGCCACAACCGCCGACCGCCATGCGCAGGTGGCTGACCGCGCCGTCGGCCATCGCGATGGAAAGCGCCACCGAGGCAATCGCAAAATCGCCGGCAACGCGGGCGAGCTTGGTGTAATGGCCGCGCGAGCCGGCGGGTGCTGCCGGCACCAGCACGGCGGTGACGATCTCGCCCGTATCAAGCGCCGTCTCGTACCAGCCGAGGAAGAAGTCCTCGGCCGCGACCGTGCGGCGCCCGCCGGTACCGGCGATCTCCACCGACGCATCGGCGGCGACCAGGGCCGGTGGGTAGTCGGCCGCCGGGTCGGCAAAGGAAATCGACCCGCCGATGGTGCCCATGTTCCTGACCGGCGGGTTGGCGATCTGCGCCGCAGCCCGGCTGATGACGGTCTGGCCGTCGGTCAGGTCGCTCTCGAACGCGGTCTGGCGATGGCGCCGCATCGCGCCGATCCGCGCGCTGCCATCAGGTTCGCGCCCGAACGCCGTCAGTTCGGCAATGCCGTCCAGGCTGACCAAGCAGGTAGGCTCGACCAGGCCGGCATTCATCATCGCAACCAGCGTCGCGCCGCCGGCGAGCGCGCGCCCGCCCTCCCCGGCATCGGCGAGCAATGCCGTTGCTTCCTCCACAGTGGACGGCTTGTGGAATTGCATCGCCGTCATTGCGCGGGCTCGGTCGCCTCGGCGCGCGCCGTGAAGGCTTCCTCGAACTGCTTCGCCTTGCGTGCGGCGATCTTCTTCATCATACCGAGGCCATACCGGCCAAGCCGACCGGTGATCGAGACGTCGGCCGCGTAGTACACCTCGGTGACACCGGGCGTCTCCTCCGTCAGGCGCAGGATGTTGGTGGATCTCAGCACGCTGGCGCGCGACCCCTCCTCGCCCTGGGAGGTCGACTTGACCTCGTGTCCCGGCGTCTCCTCGGTGATCTCGACGTCGATGCGGAAGCGCGCCTTGATCGGGCCGACAGCGGCCTCGATGTCCGCCTTGTAGCGGGTCTCGCCAACCTTCTCGATGCCGTGGCAGCCGGGCACGCACGGCATCATCTCGGCCGGATCGCGGATCAGCCGCCAGACCCGGTCGCGCGGCGCTTTGACCGTGAAGCTGTCTTCCAGATGCATGGCGCCCCTCCCCCCGGACGATCATCAGGTGGCGAAAAAGGCGTCAGACGACGCGCACGCGCTCCACGATCATGTTGGGGTCGACGATCCGCCCACGCTCGACCACGGTCTGGTTGTCCAGCGTGATCGTGCAGTCGCGCATGGGCACGTCATAGTGGCCGCGGGTCGCCCGCTTGCCGCCGCCCTGGGTGTTGGGGCCGGTGGAGAACAGGAAGTTGCCGGGGAAGGTGCGCGCGGCGGCCCGGCTGCGCTCCGGCTCGTCGCCATTCAGCGCGATGCCGTACCACAGCGCCTGCGGGTTGAGGCCCCAGCCCAGGTGCGACACGGCAAAGGGGTCCATGTCGTCCTCGCTCTCGCGGTTGTCGTCCAGCCAGTCGCGCATCAGCTTGGCATCGAGACCGCCCTGGATATTGCGAATGAAGCCGTCGCGAATCTCCAGCCGCACCTCGTCGTGCACGTACCGGCAATAGGGCAGGATCACGATGTCGCCCGGCTGCATCACCACGGTGCCGTTGGCCGATCCCTCGTTGGGGAAGGTGTGGATGTGCCCGCCGCCCCAGTGGTCGAAGTGGCCCGGCTCGTCGGCAAAGCCCCACTGGGTCATGACCGGGTACTCGCCGCGGGTGTAGGTCAGGTCGGTGCCCGCGTCCGAGGTGACGTGCACCTCTCGGGTCCTCTCATAGAGCTTGTGGGCGTGGACGCACGCTTCCTTCAGGCCCGGCGGCGACATCAGCTGTTCCAGATCGTCCGGCGCATCGATGATCATCAGGACCCGCGCGCCGACGTCCATCACCTCCTTCAGCCAGCGGGTGAACAGCGGCACATGGAAGACGACGATCAGGTCGGCGGCCTTCACCGCCTCCAGCGTGCCCTTGCATTGGCCGACGGTGGCGACGCCGACCTTGGTCCAAGACGGGATGCTGTTGACGCACATCTCGTAGACGTCGGCGCCGAGATCGTCGGCCGCCGCGAATGCGGCCTGGATGTACTCGCGCCGGGTCGACAGGTCCGACACGCAGCAGATGGTCTCGCCGCGCGCGACCTTGCTGAGTTCGAACTCCCGGCGATAGAGCGCCGTCAGCCGGCCCGGGTTCAGCTCCTGCGCCCGTAGCGCCGCGCTATGCATCGTCCTGTTCCTCCCACGTCACCGGCCGTCACTATATCATGGCCGATACCGCGCGCATCATCGTCGCGACCGTGATGGCCGGGCTGCGGCTCGATTTCAAGGGAGTCGACGACGTCATTTTCCACATAGGCTTCAGGCGCTGCGATCCGGGTCATATCGACCTGGAGCAGAAAACACTGCTGGCACGCGAAAACCCGTTCGGCACGAGGTTGTCACCCATGTCTCAGGTACAAACTGTTACCTATGTCTCAGGGTCGGACAATCAGAGGCTTGGTGCCGGCTGAGGGACTCGAACCCCCGACCTACTGATTACAAATCAGCCGCTCTACCAACTGAGCTAAGCCGGCGTGGCGTGGCCCGGAAATGGCACGTGCGCCCAGCCCGACAGGGCACAACCGATATAGACCAACCCGGCTGGCATTCCAATGCGTGCCGGACCTGGTTTCGGGTGGAGCGTGCGGGCGGTGGGGCGTGCCGGCGACGCGACGCGCGCCGGGCATGCGCGCTGGGGCGGGCCCATGCCCGTCAGTCCTCGCGCCAAGTCCTCGCCCTCAATATTCGCTTTCAGTGCTCGCACTCATTGCTCGGTTTCGGGGCGCACGCCATCGGCCACCACCACGTCGCGGCCGGCGGCCCGCATCGCCTCGACCAGCACCGCCGGCGGCGGCCGGTCGGTCACCAGACGGTCCATCTCGGTCAGGTTGGCGAGCCGCATCGGCGCCTGGCGCCCGAACTTGGAGCTGTCGGCCACCAGCCACACCGCCCGCGCGCTGGAGATGATCTGCCGCGACACCTGCACCTCGCGGTAGTCGTAGTCCAGCATCGCGCCGTCGTCCGGGTCGATGGCGCTGATGCCGATGATGGCGATGTCGACCTTGAACTGGCTGAAGAAGCCAAGCGTGTCCTCGCCCACCACGCCGCCATCGCGCGAGCGCACGAAGCCGCCGGCGATATAGACCTCGAAGTCGGTCTTCGGCTGCACGATGGTGGCGACGTTCATGTTGTTGGTGATGATGCGCAGCCCCTGGCGTGCCCGCACCAGCGCCTTGGCCACCTCCTCGGTGGTGGTGCCGATGTTGAGGATCAGCGACGCGTTGTCCGGCACCAGCTTGGCGGCCGTCGTGGCGATCGCCTGCTTCTCGCGGTGGCACAGCACCTGGCGCGCGCTGTAGGCCAGGTTCTCCACTGTCGAGACCGCGGCCGCCCCGCCGTGGAAACGGCGCACCCGCCCGTCCTCGTGCAGCTTGCCGATGTCGCGGCGGATCGTCTGCGGCGTCACGTCGAACTGGCCGGCCAGCGCCTCCACCGACACGAAGCCGTGCTGTGCGATACTGCGTACGATCTGGTCCTGGCGTTCGCGGGCGTTCATATGGGCGCGTTCATAAGCAAGGCAGGCGGCTCGTTCGATAGGTGCGGCGCGGGGTGGGACGAATTGCAGTTTGGCGATACCCGGCCGACCGGGTCAATATGCGCGCATCTTTTTCGGCGGGGCACCGGCTCACACCGCCGCCGAATTCACAAGACGAACCACAAGAGCACACTCATGAAACTCACCATCACCGGCGCCGCCGGCTTCCTCGGCCGCCGCCTGACCCGCACCCTGCTGGAACGCGGCAGCCTGCCCGGCGCCGACGGCAAACCGCAGGAGATCGAGCGCATCGTCGCCTTCGACGCCATGCCCTATCGCGGCCCCGAGCACGACGACCCGCGGGTCACCGCCATGGAAGGCGACCTCAGCGACACCGACGCGCTGACCAAGGCGATCCCCGACGACACCGACGGCGTGTTCCACATGGCCGCCGTGGTCAGCGCCGGCGCGGAGGCCGACTTCGACCTCGGCATGCGGGTCAACCTCTATGGCACCATCGGCGTGCTCGACCGGTGCCGCGCGCTGGCCCACGCGCCGCGCCTGGTGTTCGCCAGCTCGATCGCATCCTATGGCGGGGACATGCCGCCGCAGATCCTGGACGAGACCCCGCAGACGCCGCAGAACTCCTATGGCATCCAGAAGGCCATCGGCGAGATGCTGGTGCAGGACTACAGCCGCAAGGGCTTCCTGGACGGCCGCGCGCTCCGGCTGCCGACCATCGTGGTCCGGCCCGGCAAGCCGAACAAGGCCGCCTCCACCTTCGCCAGCTCGATCATCCGCGAACCGCTGTGCGGCAAGGAGGCCGTGTGCCCGGTGTCGCCCGACACGGTGATGCCGCTGATGTCGCCGCGCAAGGTGATCGAGGCGTTCATCGCCGCCTATGAGCTGGACGGTGCGAAGCTCGGCGCCTCACGCTCGCTGCTGCTGCCGGGCTTATCGGTCAGCGTGCAGGAGATGGCGGACGCGCTGAAGCGGGCCGGCGGTCAGGAGGCGCTCGATCTCATACGCTGGGCGCCCGACCCGGCGATCCAGAAGATCGTGTCCGGCTGGCCGACGCACGTGGCGCCGAAGCGCGCACCGGCGCTGGGCATCCATGCCGATGCGTCGATGGACGACATCGTCACCGCGTTCGTGGAGGACGACCTGGAGGCTCAAAAGGCCGGCGCATACTCGTAGGATCGTTTTTCGCTCTCGCCAAGACCGCAGAGCGACGACCGCAGTGCCCCAACATGCGACCGGCCCGCGCAAACGCGCGGGCCGGTGCATTTTCACACGGCTGGACGCTCGCAAGCGAGGCGCCCGAACGGCCGATCAGCCGATGACGACACCGTCGTCGCGGCGCACGGCAATCACGGCCGAGCGTGGCACGGCATCGCCGCCTTCCGGCCAATGGCTGTTGCCGTCCTCACCCGGATGCTGGATGCCGACGAACATGGTCCGCCGATCCGGGCTCCAGGCCAGGCCGGTCACCTCGCACTCGCTCGGCCCAACCAGGAACCGGCGGATTTCGCCGGTCTCCGGATCGGCCGCCAGCATCTGGTTGTTGCCCTGGCCGGCAAAGCCCTCGGCATTGGAATAGTTGCCGTCGGTCTGGATCCACAGCAGGCCGTTGCTGTCGAACTTGATGCCGTCCGGCGAGTTGAACATGTTGTCGGCGGTCACGTTGTCGGAACCGGCATAGGCATCGTCGTGCACCGTCGGGTTGCCGGCGATGACGAACAGGTCCCATGAGAAACCGCTGGCGGTGTGGTCGGCACCGTCGGGCCACCAGCGCGCGACCTGACCGTAGTTGTTCTCCGCGCGTGGGTTGGGGCCGTTGACCGGCGCTTCGTCGCCGCCGGCATTCGGCTTCACCCCGCGGTTGCGGTTGTTGGTCAGGCAGACATAGACCTCGGCTTTGGTCGGATTGGCGGCGACCCACTCCGGACGGTCCATCGTCGTCGCGCCGACCGTCGACGCGGCCATGCGTGCGTGGATGTGGACCTCGCCGGCATCGGCCATGCCGGTGGTCTCCGGCGTCAGGGCCAGCCACTCGCCGGTGCCGTCGTCGTTGAACTTGGCGACGTAGAGGGTGCCCTCGGTCAGCAGCGATTCGGTGTCGCCGCCCGGCGCATAGACGCCGTCGGAGACATAGCGGTAGAGGAACTCGCCCCGCTCGTCGTCGCCCATATAGACCACGATGCGCCCATCGCCATTGACCACAAGCTCGGCACTCTCATGCTTGAAGCGGCCGAGTGCGGTGCGCTTCTTCGGCATCGCGTTGGGATCGAACGGATCGTACTCGACGACCCAACCCGCGCGGTTCGGCTCGTTCGGGTGCTTGGAGATATCGAAGCGCTCGTCAATGGTCGCCCAGCCATAGCCCCAATCCTCAGCCGACACGCCATAGCGCGACAGCCCGGGCGAGATCTCGACCTCGGGATCGGACGAGGAGAAGTAGCCGTTGAAGTTCTCCTCACAGGTCAGATAGGTGCCCCACGGCGTGCGGCCGTTGGCGCAGTTGTTCCAGGTGCCGAGGGTCGAGGTGCCGGACGGATCGGCCGCGGTCTGCAGCAGCGCGTGGCCGGCCGCCGGGCCCGTGATCTCCATCTCGGTCTGCGGCGTGATGCGCCGATTGTAGGGGCTGTCCTGGACGATCCCCCATCCGTCTGCACCCTGGGAAATCTCAACGACGGTGTTGCCGTGCGCCATCATGCCCTTGAGCACATCGTCGTCGGACTGGAACGTCTGGTCCGGGTTGTTGCCCCAGATGATGTTGGTGTTGGTGTACTCGTTGTTGGCCACCAACAGGGTATGGCCTTCGTGGGAGAAGACTTCCATGCCGTCGGTGTTGTCGCCGTAGGCGCGCGCCTGGCTGGCGGCGGTGCCGCGCGTCGCATGGTCGAATTCCGGCGTGTCGGAGAACAGCGGATCGCCCCAACGCACAACGACCTCGGCCGTATAGCCGTCCGGCACCACGATGGTATCGGCGGTACCGGCGGGGATCTGCGTGAACGCAAACCGGTCGGCAGCGGCTTGTGCGGGCCGGGTCAGGAAGGTGCTGGCCAGCATGCCAGCGCCACCGAAGGCCAACGCACCGCCCATCAGGCCGCGTCGGCTGATCCTGGCTTCGACAATGCGGTCGAAGTCGGTTTCCTCGGGCGCCGGGCGCACGCGCTCGTCATGCTCGTCAAACGACAGCTTCTCGATCTTGTTCATATCTCTCTCCCGCTGAGTGGTTTGTTACGTGCCCGTCCCTGGGGGTCGGCCGATCCTGGAGACTCCGACGGGCAACGTCTGGCCGGAACCTAGCGATCCCAGACGTCAACTTTATGACAAGTCCGGCCAAAGTGGGTGCCTTTTTCGGTGCGGCTCATTTTGCCGCGGCGGCGGCATCGGCCGCCAACGGTTCCGCACGGCGCTCCGCTCGTGGCTTGCGAACATGGCATGTGCCCGCCAATGGCTTTCCACCGAATCCAGATTTGCTTAACTTGTCAGCCGTGGGGCGAATCATATGCCGTCGGCACGTTGGGATGGCGACGGCTGGTCAACAAGCGGCAGCGCTCGCATGCCGAGGGAGACGGTCGATATGTTGCAGGAATTTAAGAAATTCGCACTACGCGGCAATGTGGTGGACATGGCCGTCGGCATCATCATCGGTGCCGCGTTCGGAACCATCGTCAAGTCGCTGGTCGACGATGTGATCATGCCGCCCATCGGCATCCTGCTCGGAGGCGTCGACTTCTCCGACATCTTCATCCAGCTCTCCGGCGACCAGAGCTTCGAGACGCTCGCCGCGGCCCAGGAGGCCGGCGTCGCCACCATGAACATCGGCCTGTTCGTCAATGCGGTGATCAGCTTCCTGATCGTCGCCTTCGCCGTCTTCCTGCTGGTGAAGGGTATGAACTCCCTGCAGAAGAAGGAAGAGGAGAAGCCGGAGGAGCCGGCAGAGCCGCCGCGCAACGAGGTGCTGCTCGAGGAAATCCGCGACCTCTTGAAAAAGAACGCTTAACTGGATCGTTCCGCTTACGCGAAGTCGGCACCGGCCCGCGCCCCCACCCGGCCACCCAGACAGGATACTATCGTTGGGGGGCCGGGTGGGGGTGCGGGCCGGTGCAGATCATCCAAGAAACGCCCTAATTTGGGCCGGCCAATGCATGGCCGGCCCACCCGTTCTCAGCTCGACTTCAAGACCCGCTCGACGCCGGCGCCGTCCTCGTTGTCCCAGTAGGCGGCCTTCACCATTGAGCTTTCGTCCAGGAAGAAGGGCGACGGCTCCTTGCCCCAGGGCGCCGAAACGACACCGATCTTGCCGCCGTCGGGATAGCCGACCACCTCCGGCGCCGACTTGGTCGACAGCGCCAGATAGACCAGGTCCTCGGTCCCGGTATTGACGAACTGGTGCGCCGTGTCGGCGCCGCCGGCCGGGATCGCGACATAGTCGTGCGGCCGCACGGCATGGGTCGCCTCTCCCAGCCGCAGCACCCCGCTGCCGCTGAGGATGAAGAAGTGCTCCTCGTTGGCGAAGTGGTGGTGGATCGGGAACGCGGCCTTGCCCGGCGGCACGGTGGTGACGTTCGCCCCGATCTTGTCACCGCCGGCGGGTTCGCCGAGCTGCGCGATCGACGCCGCGAAATGCGAGCCGTTCTCCAACCTGCGCACCGGTGCATCGGCGACGTTGACGATAGGTCCGGCCTTCTGCTGCTTGTCCGCCATCGCCCGCTCCCGTGATCAGTGGATCTGGATCAGTGAATTTCGGCGGCCTGGCCCATGGCCTCGGCCAGCTTGTCGACGGTGAAGCCCTCGCCGCGCGCGACCGCCAGCACCGGGGCTTCCTTGCGCTCGCAGAGGCCGGCGGCGGCAATGGTCTCGTCGATGGCGTCGTGCGGAATGATCACCGCGCCATGCCGGTCGGCATGGATCAGGTCGTCATGCTGCACCACCATGCCATGCACGTTGACCTCGTCGCCCCAGCCGACAAGGTGCACCCACACATGCGACGGCACGACCGTGCCCGACAGCATGCGGAAGCCCGGCGCGTTGGCATCCAGGTCGCGGATCGCGCCGTTGGTGACCACACCCTGGCAGCCCAGCGCAGTGTGGACCGCGGTGTGCACCTCGCCCCAGAACGAGCCGATGCCGGCCGGGTCGTCCAGGTCCTGGATCACCGAGACCGTCGGGCCGCGCCCCGCCGCGACGTACTTGTAGTAGTCCAGGCGTTGTTGCGGCACCTTCTTCGGGTCGGCCGGCGGGCGCGACGCGCAGATGGTGGCGGTGCGTGCATAGCCCACCATCGGCGGCAGGTCCGGATAGGGGCAGATCAGCGTCTTGGTGGTGAACCCGAAGGTCCGGCGCTCCGGCCGGCAGACCTCCAGGGCGTTGCAGATGGTCGGCGTGTCGTATTCGGCCAGTTTGGCCAGGCGCGCATCGGCGGCCGGCGACTGATCGTCGGGCATGTCGGGTTCCTCCTCGGTCGTCCTGTCGGGTCGTCCTGTTGGGTCGACTTGTTGGCCTGCTCGGCAGGCGTCAATTCTTCCGGGCTTGCGGCCCGATTACCACCGAATGCGCTATTGCACCAGCGTGGCCGTGGTCATCGCCCGCGGCTGGCCGGCGCCGATGGTGACCGCGGCATCCTGGAACGAGGGCGGCCCGGTCAGCACGCCCGGATCCTGGCTGAAGCCGAACGGCTCGCGCGGCAGGCCGATGCCATCGGTATCCAGCCGGTCGTTGTCGTTCAGGTCATGGAACGCGACGGCGGCGTACTGCCCCGGCGGCAGGTCCACGAACAGGAACCGCATGTCTCCCGTTTTCGCGCGCGCGAAGTTGCCGGCGCGCACGCCGACCTCGCTGGGATAGTGCTGGGCGCTGAGGGCATCGTAGATCGCCACCACCACCTTGCCGGTGTTGGAGGAGACGCCCGCGACAGTGACCTCCAGTTCGGCGGCCATCGCCCCCGATGCGGAACCGCCCATTGCCGCACCTGCAACCATCGCGGCCGCCAATGCCAATCTCCTTACCTGCGCCATGCCGGTCGCTCCCAGTCTTCAATCGGGTGATCGTGTCTTCAAGCGGGTGATCGTTCGCGAAGGACAATACTGCACTAACGCGTCCGGCGGAATTGTGACGTCGGGGTGAGGTTTGGCGTCAGGCGGACTTGGCCCCCAGCATGCGCCGCAGCGTGGCGTCGCGGTCGATGAAGTGATGTTTCAGCGCCGCCAGCACATGGATGGCGATCAGCGGGATCAGCAGGATCGCGAACTCGTGCAACTCGTGGCCGATGTCCTCCACCAGTTCGCTCGGGCCGGTCAGCGACGGCACCTCGAACAGGCCGAAGAAATCGATCGCCCGCCCCTCGCCCATCTCCTGCATCCAGCCGGAGAGCGGGACCGCCACCACTGCCAGCAGCAAAAGGCCCTTCACCGCCTCGGCGGCGATGTGCTGCCAGCGCGGCATCGGGGCGGCGGGCGCGGGCGACCTGTTGGTCAGCCGCCACACCACGCGAATGATGGCGAGCGCCAGCACCAGCAGGCCGAGCCCGTTGTGCAGCGCCAATTCCGCCGTGCGCTCGGGCCCGCGCGGCAGATCCTCCATGGTGAGGCCCTGCCACAGCATGAAGATCACCAGGCCCGCCATCACCCAGTGGTTGGCGATGGTAACCAATCCGAACCGGCTCTTGTCGTCCGTCAGTTTCATTGCCGCCTTGCCCTCCCGGCAGTCGACCCAAGCCCCAGGGGCCGGATACGAGAAGCGGCGGACCGGCTGCCTGCCGGTCCACCGCACGCTATCACGCCGGACGATGGGGACGTCGGCGTGCCGCGCGAGATCGCACTAGTCGTCGTCCTCGTCGTCGTCGTAGCCACGGCCCATCCCATCGCGGTCGCCGTCGCCAAAGCCACGCCCCGGACCGTAACCTTCGCCGTCACCGTGGCGCGGGCCGGGCCGGAACTCGTCGGCCGTCACCTCGCCATCGCCGTCGTCGTCAAGCCGCTCGACCATGTGGTCGAAGGGGTCGATGAACTCGGCCACCGTCACCGAGGCGTCGCCATCGGCGTCCAGGTCCTGGAACCGGTCGACCATGCGCTCGCGCATGAAGTCGACCCACAGGGCCTCGTACTCGTCCAGCGACAGCGCACCGTCGCCATCGGCGTCGAACTTGGCCAGGTTATCGGCGCGGCCGGTGTCGATCTCGGCCTGGGTCAGCGCGCCATTGTCATCGGCATCGAAGGTATCGAGGATGCGCTCGATCATGCCGCCGCCGAACGGGCCACCATGCCCGCCGGGGCCACCATGTCCGCCGGGGCCACCGCCGTGACGCCAGCCCATGCCGCCGCCATGCCCACCACCGCCGTGACCACCACTGCCTTGGCCCCAACGCGGGCCGTCCCGGTCGCCGCCGCCGTCGGCCTGGGCGGTCACCGCCAGCCCGGCCACGCCGAGCCCGATGGCGCTGACACCAGCCAACAGGATTGCCGTCTTGGTCTTGTTGAACATCGTTGCGTCCTTTCGATGTCGTTGCGATGGACCAAACATGGGCATCGCCTGTCGCAAAAGTTCACGCGCAAGACCGGGAATGTGTGTCAGTCGGTCACCGACGCGGCGACTGACACAGTTTGATACAACTTTGTCGGTCGCGCCGGCCGATCCGGGCCTAATTACAATGCGGCCATGGTGCAGGGACCCCCGCGAAGGATGAGTTGCCCGGAGGAAGTAATAATGGAGCGCACGCCACACATTCTGGTCGTTGACGACCACGCCCAGATTCGCGAGCCGCTGGCCAAGTATCTCGGCAAGCAGGGCCTGCGCGTCACCATGGCCGATGGCGCCGCCCAGGCGCGCAAGGCCCTGGCCGGCAACGCCATCGACCTGGTGGTGCTGGATGTGATGATGCCGGGCGAGGATGGGCTGTCGCTCTGCCGCCATCTGCGCGCCACCGGAGACACCCCGGTCATTCTGCTGACCGCGATGGCCGAGGAGACCGACCGTGTCGTCGGGCTGGAAATGGGCGCCGACGACTATGTGGTGAAGCCGTTCAATCCGCGCGAACTATTGGCGCGCATCAAGGCGGTGCTGCGGCGCACCACCGCTCTGCCCCGCGACCATGCCGGCCTCAAGAGCGGCGCGGTGCGCTTCGACCGCTGGACGCTGGAAGTCGACCGCCGCGAGCTTGTCAACGACAGCGGGGTCGCCGTGCCGCTGTCGACGGCGGAGTTCCAGCTTCTGTCGGCGATGCTTGAGCGGCCGCGCGTGGTGCTGAGCCGCGACCAGTTGCTGGACCTGACCAGGGGCCGCGATGCCCGCGCGTTCGACCGCTCCATCGACAATCAAATCAGCCGGCTGCGCAAGAAGATCGAGAGCGATCCGAAGGACCCGCAGCTGATCAAGACCGTGTGGGGCGGCGGCTACATGCTGGCGACCGACGTCACCCGCTGATGTCCACGCTGGGCAAAGTCTTTCGGTGGCTGTGGCCGCGCCATATGGCGGGGCAGCTCGTCGCCGTGCTGCTCGGCGCGCTGGTGCTGTCCCAGGTCGCAACCGCGCTGATGTTCGCCGACGAGCGCATGCTGGCGCTGCGCGGCGCGGAGATCCGCGAGGTCGCCACGCGCGCGGCATCCATCGTGCGCCTGATCACCGAGTCACCGCCGTCACTACATCCGCAGATCGTCGAGGTCAGCTCGTCGCCCGCGACCCGAATCTGGTTCGCCGACGGCCCCATCGTCGACCCCGCGGCGGTGACTGACGAGGCGACGGCCCGCGCGCCCTTCGACGAACTGGTGGCCGAAGGCGCCGTCGACAGCGTCGTCGTCGGCCTGTGCGACGACGGCCGACCGCGCTGGCGGCGCGGCGATTGGGGCGACCGGGGTCGCGACGACGACGACGACGATGACCACCGATATGACGGCGACAGGGACGAAGACGACGACGACGGCTACGACCATCGCGGGCACGAGAACTGGTTCCGCTGCGCCGACGGCCCGCCCCGGCTGTCGGCCAGCGCGCTGCTGCCGGACGGCCGCTGGCTGAACATCGCCGTCATCATGGGCCCACCGATCGAGGGGCTGCAATGGGCCTATCTCGCCTCCATCGGACTGATGGCCGCGGCCGTCGCCGTCGTCGTCATTGTCATGGTCCGGCGCATCACCCGGCCGCTCGGCCGGCTGGCGGTGGCCGCCGATCATCTGGGCCGCGGCGAGCACATCGACGCGATCCCGGAACAGGGCCCGGCCGACGTGCGCCGCACCACCCATGCCTTCAACCGCATGAACGAGCGCCTGCAACGCTTCCTGGCCGACCGCACCGCGATGCTGGCCGCCATCGGCCACGACCTGCGCACGCCGATCACCTCGCTGAGGTTGCGCGCCGAGTTCATCGAGGACGAGGAGACGCGCGAGAAGGTGTTGCAGACGCTGGCCGAGATGCAGGAGATGACCGAGGCGACGTTGGCGTTCGCGCGCGAGGATGCCGCCGGCGAGAAGACGCGCACCGTCGATCTCGCCGCCCTGCTGGAGAGCCTGTGCGACGACCTTGCCGAGATCGGGCTGGCGGTCGAGATGGCGGATGACGCGCCGCGCACCCCCTATCCGTGCCGGCCCGGCGCGCTGAAGCGCGCGCTCAGGAACCTGATCGAGAACGCCGCCACCCATGGCAACCGCGCCCATGTCTCGCTCGCACAGACGGCCTCGGGCGTCATCATCGCCATCGAGGACGAGGGGCCCGGCATTCCGGCCGAGGACCGCGCCCGGGTGTTCGAACCGTTCGTGCGGCTGGAGGCCTCGCGCAACCGGGAGACCGGCGGCATCGGGCTCGGCATGGCGATCGCCCGCACCGTGGTGCGCGCCCATGGCGGCGACATCGCGCTGGGCGATGCTGCCGGCGGCGGCTTGCGCGTGGAGGTAACGCTGCCGGCGGTGTGAATCGTACTCAACCTTGCGGAGCCTGGGCTCTTACCTCTCGCCAACACACAGTCGTCATCCTCGGGCTTGTCCCGAGGATCCATTTATGTCCAATATTTCAATATATTAGCGGCAACATAATATGGTGACAGTTTACCAATTACAGACTTGGATAGGGTGAAGCACGCTGAGGCAGCATTGGTAATTGGTAAACTGTCACCATATTCTAAAACACCGCATAGCCATGGGCCCTCGGCACAAGGCCGAGGGCATCAAATTCTTCATATTGGATTGCAGGAAGCGCCCTACCGCTCCACCGCGATGCCCAGGTCGTCGCAGATCGCCATCAGGTAGTCTCGCGCCGCCACCGTCTCGGCGATGAAGGTCTCGGTCGCGGTGACGTTGCGGAAGACACCGGGTACGCTGGGGTTGCCGCCGCGCGACACGCCCGGCACGTCCTCCAGCTCGATCGACACCACGCCGTCGTAGCCAACCTCCTGCAACGCCGCGAACATCGCCCGCCAGTCGATCTTGCCCATGCCGGGCCGCCAGTGCGCGTTGGTCACCCCGTCATTGTCGGAGATGTGGCAGTGGCGGATGTTCAGGCCCAGCCGGTAGACGGTGACGTTGGGAAAGTCGCCGCAGGGGAAGGTGTGGCTGGGATCGAAATTGACGCCCAGCGCCGGCGAGTCCACGTGCTCCAGCAGCCGGAGCGCGCCATCGGTGTTGGCGAGGTAGCGGCCCGGATGCGGCTCCACCGTCATCGCGACGCCGGCAGCCTCGCACGCATCGGCACAACGGCGGATCGCGGCGACATAGTCGTCGTAATTGCGGTTCCAGTCCTTCCCGGCCGGCGCGTCGATGGCATAGGTCTGCAGCACCGGCTTGTTCATCAGCCGCGGCACCTGCACGCCGTCGCGCATGGCGAACGCGTGCGAGGAGACCATGTTGATGAGCCCAGCCCCCAGCTCGACGCCCACCTCCACCGTCTTCTTCCAGTGGTCGACGGCGGCATCGCGCTTGGCTTGGTCCTCGTGGGACAGGTCGTGCGGCGTGGAGACGAACTGGGAGAGTTCCAGCCCCTCGCCGTCCAGCACCGCCTTCAGGTTCGCGATGGTGTCCTTGGTGTAGTAGTCGTCCAGGTAGTCCTTGTTCCAGGCGATCAGCTCGATCGCGCGAAAGCCCAGGCTGGCGATGCAGCGGATGCAGTCCTCATAAGGCGGTTCCCACTGGAACGGCCACGACGAAGCGCCGAATTTCATGCCCTGCCCTCCCGCATCAATTGATCGGCTTTCGCCGAAGTCTGCGCCAGCCCGTCCGTGCGGTTTCTACCCGTCGGCGCGGAACTGGAAAATGTTCACGTTGCAGGGCTGCGGCGCGCCGATGGCGTCACCGGCGCCGACCACGGCCACCAGCCCCAACTCGTCCTGGATCGCGACGCTAGTGACGTAGGGCGCGAAATTGCGCAGCACCCGCTTGCGATGGCCGTCCGCATCGTAGATCACCACGTTTCCAGTGCCGTAGACCGCGACATAGACGTTGCCCCACTCGTCCACTTCCAGGCCGTCTGGCCCGGCGTGCTGCAACATCACCACTTCCTCTTGCAGGAACGGTGTCACCTCGGCGAACGTCTCCGGCGCGCCATAGGTGCCGTCGTCATGGACCGCGATCTGGGTGACCCGGCCGCCCAGATGCTCCGACACGTAGAGCTTCGTGCCATCGCGCGACAGGGTGACGCCATTGGAATAGCGGTAACCGTCGGCGATGACCGTGACGTCGCCCGCCGGGTCGACATGAATCACCAGCCCGTCGTCGGCTGACGGCACCTTGAACAGCCCCGGCAACGAGCAATAGACACCGCCGTCACCGTCCGCGAAACAGTCGTTCGGCCCGCTCGGACGCTCGCTCAGTCCCGAGAGATTGGCGATCGGTGTGGCGTTGCCGAATGCCTCGTCGACCTGCAGCAGGTAGCTCTCCTGGTGGCAGGCGATCATGTAGCCGTCGCCATAGGGCGCGATCGCGGTGGGGCCGCAGGGATAGGGCAGCGTCACACCAGCGTCGCCGGCCGACGAAACCCGGTGCAGCGCGTTGGTACGCATGTCGGCATAGAGCAGGTCGTTGCCGATCCAGATCGCGCCCTCCGGATAGACCGCCTGGATGCACAGCCCGTCCTCCGCCATGGCCGGGCGCGAGTTGCCGGCCAGCGTGACGCCGACGGCCAGTACGCACGCCGCAGCCCCAGCCACAGCCGCGCGCCGGGCAACACCGCGGTAGCAGAGAAACAGCAGGATCGCGACGATGGTCGTGCCGCCGAAGATGAACGAGATGTTGGTCAGCGAGAACACCGGGATCAGGACGAACGTGGTGCCCAGGGTGCCGACCACGTTGCCCAGTGTCGAGATGGCATAGAGGGTGCCGGCAACGCGCCCGGCGCGGGTCGTGTCGGGCAGGCACATGCGCACGGCGATGGGCAGAAACATGCCAAGCGACAACAGCGGAATCATCGCCGCGGTGATCGAGGCCAACAGAATACCGACCAGCTCGACGCCAAAGACCTCGGCAATCCAAAGGATGACGCCCTGCCGAAATGGCGGGAACACAAAAAAGAAGACAGCCGCCGACAAGAATATGAGCGGCACAACCCATGCGTTCTTTACTTTGTCGGCTATATATCCGCCGCAATAGTAACCGACCATCAACGCAAGCAGAAATATCGAAATGAGCCCGGACCAGGCCTCCACCCCACTGCCGAAATAGGGGGTCAGGAAGCGGATGGCGATCATCTCGTAACCCATGACCACATTGCCCAGCACGAATGCGGTCAGGTAAATGAAAGCCACTTGTATTCGCATGTCAGGGAACTTTCCGGATGTCGCCGAACCCGCGCCCGCGGCTATTCGGCCAGTGGCTCGTTGTGCGCCTCGATCATCATCAGCGTGTTCACCGGCGCGAAATCGTCGGTCAGATACTCCGCATCCTCCGACAGCTCGTACGCGACCTTGCCGTCGACCAGGTCCTCGATCGGATAGCGCAGGCCGAACTCCGCGGTGATCGCAGCGCCGCGCGCCTTCAGGTCCTCGTCGGAATGGGCCGGCCCGTCATAGGCGATGGCGACCACATTGCCGCCGGCCGGGTAGAAGTCGACGTTGTCGAACACCTCCTGCAGGGTGGCGGCGGCGGCCTGGAACAGCATGGTCGACGGCTCAATGTTCTGCGCCACCACGCCGCCCTCGTTCAGGCGCGTCTTCAGCAGCTCGTAGAACTCCACCGTCATCAGGTGGAACGGCACGAACGGCCCGCGATAGGCATCGACCACGACCAAATCGTAGGTCGCGTCGTTCAGCATTGCGTGGATGCGGCCGTCCCTGACGTCGACGCGGTAGTTCTCGTCCTCGACGATGCCGAAATATTCCTGCGCGAATTTGTAGACCTCCGGGTCCAGTTCCACCGCCTGGATGTTCACTTCCGGCATGTAGTGGTGGATGTACCAGGAGGTGCGGCCGCCGCCGAGTCCGATGAACATGGCGTCATTGACCTGCAGCGGATAGGCCAGGGCGGCCATGATCCGGCGCGTGTAGCGGACCGGCAGCTCGGTCGGGTCGTTGATGTTGTAGACCGATTCCGTATAGCCGTATGTCTGGTAGCCGAACACCATGGTCCGGTAGCCGTCGGCGTTCTCGTGGATGTAGATGTCGTTGTAGTCGGACTGGACGTTCTCGATCAGCGTGCCAAGGTCGGCGCTGGCGGGGCCGATTGCGGCGGCGGCGATGGCGCCGGCCGCGATCAGCTTGAGCCAGCGGCGCTGCCAGACGTGACCGGGCATGACCTGCGTGTTCATCGACAATCCTTCGCGTAACAAGTGACGGGCCTTCGCGTAACACGTGACGGGTGTCATGTATTGGAAACGCCATCGCGCCCAATCTGCCACGCATGTGCGTCGATTGGGCCGCGCAGGCGTGCAGTGATACCCAATGGCGGCATCGTTCGCAATCGGATGACCTGGCTGTGCTCGGCTCAGGCGGGCGGCGCCAGATTGCGCGCGGCACCGTCCAGGAACCCGGCCAGCGTGCGGTGGAAATCCGGCTCGTCCAGCAGGAAGGCGTCGTGGCCCTTGTCGCTGTCGATGTCGACGAACGTCACCCGGGCGCCGTTGGCGTTCAGGGCACGCACGACGTCCCGGCTCTCGCTGGTCGGGAACAGCCAGTCGCCGGAAAACGAGATCACGCAGAAACTGACCGGCGTGTCCTTGAACGCGGCCTGAAGGTCGCCGCCGTACTCCGCCGCCAGGTCGAAATAGTCCATGGCGCGGGTGATGTAGAGGTAGGAGTTGGCGTCGAACCGGTCGACGAAGGTGCTGCCCTGGTGGCGCAGGTAGCTCTCGACCTGGAAGTCGGCATCGAAGCCGAAGGTGACCGCCGTGCGGTCCTGCAACCGCCGGCCGAACTTGCGCTGCAGCGCCATCTCCGACAGGTAGGTCACGTGCGCGGTCATCCGCGCCACTGCCAGCCCCCGGGTCGGGTTGCGGCCCAGGTCGGCATAGGCGCCGGCGCACCAGTCGCGGTCGGCCATGATCGCCTGCCGCCCGACCTCGTGAAACGCGATGTTCTGGGCCGTGTGGCGGGCGGAGCCGGCAATCGGGACCGCCGTCAGCACCCGGTCCGGATAGCTCGCCGCCCATTGCAGCACCTGCATCGCGCCCATCGATCCGCCGATGACGCAGAACAGCT
Organism: Alphaproteobacteria bacterium; assembly: GCA_965227515.1. Lineage (GTDB taxonomy): Bacteria > Pseudomonadota > Alphaproteobacteria > CALKHQ01 > CALKHQ01 > CBDDFZ01. The sequence continues at coordinate 475,602 of CBDDFZ010000002.1, read as the reverse complement.
TGTCGATCCCCAGATGGTCGATCAGCAGCACTTGGGCGCGCACCATGTCGGCGATGGTGACCACCGGAAAGTCCAGGTTCCAGCGCTTGCCGGTGGCCGGATTGATGTCCGACGGGCCAGTGGTGCCCATGCAGCCACCCAACACGTTCGACAGCAATATGCAGAAGCGGTCGGTGTCCAGCGGCAACCCAGGCCCCACCACCATGTCCCACCAGCCGGGCTTGCCGGTGATCGGATGGCGCTCGGCGGCGAACTGGTCGCCGGTCAGCGCGTGGCAGACCAGGATGACATTGGACTTGTCGGCATTCATCTCGCCATAGGTCTGGTAGGCGACCGTGACCGGCGACAGGGTCGCGCCGGATTCCAGGCGGAACGGCTCTTCGGTCGCCAACAACGCCCGCGACCCGGGCAATTGCCGGGTCGCCGGTTCCGCGCGATCCTGCGCCATGGCGGTCTGCGACATTGGGGCTGGTATCCCTGCCTAGCTCTGAACAGCCTGAAACGGAATTGCTTTTCACGTCCCAGCAGGCCGGTCAAGCCAAACCTGAGCGAAATCGGCCCAGCCGCAAAAGCTTGAACGGCGCGTGATCGGTGCCGCACGGAACGCCTGCTACCACCGCGCGACAGCTTTGACTTTGCGTCATCGCTTGCCCGACAATACAACGTGCGTGCGTTGCCGACCGGGTGCGCCGACCAGGTGCGCCGAGCGGGTGCACCGACCACCACGGACCAGATCATGACAGACGTCCAAGACCCCGATGAACCCAGCGATTGGTGCGGCGAACGCACATTGGACGACGAGGCCTTGGCCAAGGTGCGCGCGCGCATCGACGGTCTGGACGACGAGATACACCGCCTGATCGAGGAACGTACCGCGCTGGCCGGCGCGGTGGCGCAGGCCAAGCGCCTGAGTCGGGTGGTCGATGCGGTGCGCCCGGCGCGCGAGGCCAAGATCCTGCGCCGCCTGCTGGCCGACCCCGAGCGGGTGGCACCCGATGCCGCCGTGGTCCAGATCTGGCGCGAGCTGATCGGCGCCTCGATCTCGCTGCAGGGCAGGCTCAGGGTCGCCGCCTACGTGCCCGATGACCTGCCGGCGTGTTGGGACCATGCCCGCGATCATTTCGGCCACGCCAACAGCATCGACCGCTGCGACGATCCGGCCAGCGTGTTCCGGATGTTGCGCGAGGGCGAGCACGCCATCGGCGTGATGCCGGCACCCCAGGACGGCGAGGCCGCGCCGTGGTGGGCGACGCTGATCGACACCTCGCCGCAGCGCCTGCGCGTCATCCTGCGCCTGCCGTTCACGGTGTCCGGCGACGCCCATCTGTCCGACGGCGCGATGGCGATTGCCGTCGACCCGCGCCCCGAGCCGAGCGGCGACGACCGTTCGCTTCTGGCGGTGCGCTTTGGCCGCGACATCAGCCGCGCCTCCGTGGCCGCGGCATTCGCCAAGTACGACATGCCGCCGACGGGACTTGCCTCCCAGGTCCTGGCGAAGGACGCGCCGGCGCAAATGGTGCTGGTGGAGGTGGAGGGCTATGTCACCGAGACCGACCCGCGCCTGGAGGCCATCGTCGGCGGCAGCCGCGAGGGCATCGAGGCGATCCATCATCTGGGCGCCTACCCGGCACCGCTCAACCTGGCGCCGGCCACCGCCGGCACGGCGCCGGACCGCGAACTGACGGAACTGTCGGCATGACCGATGCACCCACCACGCCTGGCACCGGCGGCGATGCGTTGGCCGACCGGCTGACCATCGCACGCCCACTGGTCCGCCCCGGCATCATGGATATCGCGCCCTATGTCCCCGGCGGCCAGTCGCTGGCCGGCCACAGCCGTGTCATCCGCCTTGCCTCCAACGAGAACCCGCTCGGCACCGGCCCGCTGGCCCGCGCCGCACTGGCGCGGATGAGCGACAAGCTGCATCTCTACCCGGACGGCGATGCCGCGGCGCTGCGCAATGCCATCGGCGAGGCCCATGGCATCGACCCCGCCTATGTGGTTTGCGGCACCGGCTCCGACGAGTTGATCGGCCTGATCGCGCGCGGCTACGCCGGCCTGGGCAACGAGATCCTCTTCCCGGCCCACGGGTTCCTGATGTACCGGCTGTCGGCGATGGCGGTCGGCGCCACCCCGGTGGCGGCGGCGGAGCGCGACTGCACGACCGATGTCGATGCCCTGCTGGGCGCGGTGACCGAGCGCACGCGCATCGTCTATGTCGCCAACCCGAACAACCCGACCGGCACCTGGATCGACAGTGCGGAGATGGCGCGGCTGCGCGCCGAACTGCCGGAGCGCGTACTGCTGGTGATCGACAGCGCCTATGCCGAATACATGGACCAGGCGGACTACGACGACGGCGCGAGCCTGGTCACCGCGTCCATCGGCGGGCATGAGAACACGGTCATGCTGCGCACCTTCTCCAAGATCCACGGGCTTGCCGCGCTCAGGGTCGGCTGGGGCTATTTCCCGCCGACGGTGGCCGCTGTGCTGAACCGCATCCGCGGGCCGTTCAACGTCAACGCGGCCGGCCAGGTGGCGGCGACGGCGGCGGTGACTGACATAGACTTCGTCAACCGCTCCAAGGCGCACAACGACGAGTGGCGGCCCTGGCTCGCCGGCCAGATCACCGACCTCGGCATGCCGGTGGTGGGCGACGCCGGCAACTTCGTGCTGGCCCGGTTCGACAGCGCCGACCGCGCGACGGCCGCCCTGCAGGCGCTGGCCGACAAGGGCATCATCGTGCGCCCGGTGGTGCCCTACGGCCTGCCTGACTGCCTGCGCATCACCGTCGGACTGGCCGACGAGAACCAGGCCGTGGTCGACGCGCTGAAGGCCTTCGTCGAAACGTGACCGCGCCCGTCTCCTTCGACCGTGCCGCGATCATCGGCATCGGCGGCATCGGCGGCTCGCTGGCGCTGTGCCTGAAGCGCGAGGGCATGGCCGGCCACATCGTCGGCTGCGCGCGCAAGCCGGAAACGGTGGCCCGGGCACAGGAGCTGGGGCTGGTCGACAGCGGCACCACCGACCCCGCAGAGGCGGTGCGCGGCGCCGACCTGGTGGTGATCTCGGTGCCTATGGGCGCCTATGCCGGTGTCGGGACCGCCATCGCCGACGCGCTGGAACCGGGCGCCATCGTCACCGACGTCGGCTCGGTCAAGGCCACCGCCATCGCGGCCTTGGCGCCGCTGCTGCCCGACCGCGTGCATTTCGTGCCTGGCCATCCGATCGCCGGGACCGAGAACTCCGGCCCTGACGCCGCCATCGCCGAGGTGTTCGACGGCCGCTGGTGCGTGCTGACGCCGGACGCGGCATGCGACCCGGATGCGGTCGCGCGGGTGCGCGCGATGTGGGAAGCGTGCGGCATGGAGGTGGCAGTGATGGAGGCCGGCCACCACGACATGGTGTTGGCGATCACCAGCCACCTGCCGCACCTGATCGCCTACACCATCGTCGATACCGCCCATGAGCTGGAGGACGAGCTGCAGTCGGACGTGATCCGCTTCGCCGCCGCCGGCTTCCGCGACTTCACCCGCATCGCCGCCTCCGACCCCACGATGTGGAGGGACATCTTCGTCGACAACCGCGACGCGGTGCTGGAGGTGATCGCCCGCTTCGACGAGGACATGACCAAGTTCCGGCGCGCGATCCGGCGCTCGGACGGCGACACTCTGTTCGACCTGTTCGCCCGCGCCCGCAAGGTCCGCCGCGCCCTGGAAGCCGCGAAGCAGGAGTAGGGCGCACACCACAACGGGGTAAGCCTTAATCGTCATAATTCTATCAGGCAGGTGAGGTAAGATAGCGTCACGTAGCGGGGGGCTGATCGGAGGAGCCAACGATGGCCAAGATCATTCAACTGTTGTGCAACCAAGAGCCCCATTTGCAGGCCAAGATACCCACCGCCCACGTCATCACCTACCCGGCCAATGCGGCCGAAGTCGACGTGACGTCGATCCCCGACACCCACCGTGGCGAGATCGACTATCTGGTCATGAGCGGCAGCCACGGCAACTTCGTCGGTGGCAAGCCGACAAGGCTCAACGGTCTGGGCGCCGATGCCGCCGAACTGCTGCTCGCCAAGCTCTTGAGCCTGAACATCCAGGCCTGGTGCATCGTGCTGGACTGCTGCTTCAGCGCCGGCTTCATTCCCAGTTGCCGCAGCCTGCTGGTCAGCGGCCGGGTGAAGCCGGCCACCATGCTGGCCCACTACGGGTCCGCTTCCGGAACCATGACCGGTGAGCTGGGCTCGTCCATGTACACGGTGCAAAAGGCGGCCATCAAACAGTTCAACAGCCTGGGTGACCTGGGCGAGTTCGTGTCGCTGGGTGTTTACGTCAACGACAAGACGACACCGCGGCTCTACGTGAAGTCGGTGGCGAACATGGCGGCGGCGAGCGCCAACTACGTGATGCTGATCTCCGGCGGCAGCAGCGAGCACACCGACGTGAACGGCCTGATCGACTACCTGAAATCCGAGAAGATCGAGGTCAGGCCGGAGTCCGCGGCCGTGGTCGCCAACGTGATGAACAACGCGATCTCGGTGTGAGCGCAGCTCGCTTGGGGCGTCAGCCCATCTCGGCGATCACCTGGGCGGCGGTGCGGCAGCGCGCGTAGTGCCCGCCCATGGCCAGGATGCTGGCGTCGTGCTCTTCGGCGGTATGGGCGGCGCAAGCGTCCTCCACCATGGTGACCAGGAACCCACGGTCGGCGGCGTCGCGCACGGCGGACTCCACGCACTGGTCGGTCAGCACGCCATAGATGACCAGGTACTCGACGCCTAGATTGCGCAGCACGTAGTCGATGTTGGTGGAGTTGAAGACGCCCGACGAGGTCTTCGGGATCACGATCTCGTCGCCCACCGGCGCCACCGCGTCGATGACCTGGGCGTCGAACGAGCCCTTCGGCGCGTTGAGCCGGCTGATCTTGTGGTCCAGGCTGCGGTCGCGGCCGTCCTGGGTCAGGCTCTCGATCACGGTGAACATGACCTCGATGCCGGCGGCGCGCGCGGCGGCCTGCATGCGCTGCTGCGCCGGGATCACCACCTGCTGGATGCGCGCGGCATAGGCCGGGTCGGCCTCGGCCAGCCGTGCCGGCGCCAGCTCCAGATTCTGCATATCGACCGACAGCAACGCGGTCCTCGCCGGCACGATGGCGCGCTCGCGATAGGCGCCATCAGGGGCATCGATGGGCGTCTCGGTCATACGGGCTCCAGTGCGTCGCCAACCGCGATCGCGCCGCCATCGACCACGCGGCCGAACACGCCCATGTCGACGTGGCCGAAGCCCTGCGACAGCGCCTTCGGCAGGTTGAGGTCGCGCGCGGCGGTGTCCGGATTGACGTTGGTGGCGGCACAGCGCTCGATCCGCTCCACGATCTCCAGCGTGGCCGCGCCCACACGCACGGTGCGGCCGATCCAGTCGAACTCCGCCCAGGCGTCGCCGCCGTCGATCAGGATGTTGCCGCGAAAGCGCCTTGGGTCCACCGGCTGGCCGACCTTGGCCTCCAGCGCCGCCACGCTGGCGCGGTTAATGATGGAGACATAGGCGTCAGCCTCGTCGGTGAAGGCGGTCTCGCTGTCAGTGCCGTCGCACAGCCGCGCAGGTGCCCCATCCAGTTCGTCGGCGAACATGCCGGTGAAGAATGCCTCGACAGCCGCCCTGCCCTCGTCCTTCGAGATATCCCCCGAAACAGGCGCATGGCCGTCAGCCGCAACGCTCATCACCCCGGTCGTGTCATCGAACGAGACGTCCACCAGCGCCAACCGCTCGTGGCGCATCAGGTTGAGAAACGCGGTCTTTTTCGCCCAACCCTGGCCATTTTCGCCCGCCCCCATGGCAACCGCAAACCGCCGGTCGCCGGGCAGCACGGCACCCGGCGCCAGCACGGCGCGCGCCAGCCGCTCGCCCGGCAGGCTCTTCCCCGGGTAGCGGAATATGTCGGTAATGCGTGGCATGATGGCGCGGACTATCGGTGCGGCAATTTCGGCTGTCAATCGGGGTTGTGTTGCCGATGTGCCACACCCATATGGCCTGATGACGATCAACGGATCCGTTGGCGCGAAACGGCATTGTTGCCTCCTCTGGCGCAGCGGGTCGTTCTGTTGAACTCAATGGGCCACCCGGCCCATCTCGCGGCACCAGCCCTCTCCCCCACCCGGCCGCCCAACGGTAGTATCCTGTGTGGGTGGCCGGGTGGGGGAGAGGGCCGGCGCCGACTTCGGGTCGCCCCGCGTGCAAAGCAGAGGGGCGACCGGCTGACAGAGGTATTTTGATGAATCAGGAACGCTATACCGACCGCGCCCGCGGCTTCATCCAATCGGCGCAGACCTATGCGCTGGGCCAGGGCCATCAGCGGTTCGTGCCCGAGCACGTCGCCAAGGTGCTGCTGGACGACAGCGAGGGCCTGGCCGCCAATCTGATCACCCGCGCCGGCGCCGACCCGAAGATCGCGCGCGCCAACATCGAGCAGGAAATCGAGAAGCTGCCGAAGGTAGAGGGCGGCGGGGCCGGCCAGCTCTATCTGGCGCCGGAGACCGCGCGCCTGTTTGAGAGCGCGGAGAAGCTGGCCGACAAGGCCGGCGACAGCTTCGTCACCGCCGAGCGCCTGTTGCTGGCGCTGGTGATGGCCAAGGGCACCCCGTCCGCCGACGCATTCCACAGCGCGGGCCTGACCCCGCAAAAGCTGAACGAGACCATCAACGACCTGCGCAAGGGCCGCACCGCCGATTCACCCGGTGCCGAGCAGGCCTATGACGCGCTGAAGAAGTATGCCCGCGACCTGACCGCCGTCGCCAAGGAAGGCAAGATCGACCCGATCATCGGCCGCGACGAAGAAATCCGCCGCACCGTCCAGGTGCTGTCCCGCCGCACCAAGAACAACCCGGTGCTGATCGGCGAGCCCGGCGTCGGCAAGACCGCGATCATCGAGGGGCTGGCCCAGCGCATCGTCAACGGCGACGTGCCGGAGAGCCTGCTCAACAAGAAGCTGATGTCGCTGGACCTGGGCGCGCTGATCGCCGGCGCCAAGTATCGCGGCGAGTTCGAGGAGCGGCTGAAGGCCGTGTTGCAGGAGGTCAGCGCCCAGGAGGGCGAGATCATCCTGTTCATCGACGAGCTGCACACTTTGGTCGGCGCCGGCGCCTCGGAAGGGGCGATGGACGCCTCCAACATGCTCAAGCCCGCGCTGGCCCGTGGCGACCTGCGCTGCGTCGGCGCCACCACCCTGGACGAGCACCGCAAGCACATCGAGAAGGACGCCGCCCTGGCGCGCCGCTTCCAGCCCGTGTTCGTGGCCGAGCCCAGCGTGGAGGACACCATCTCCATCCTGCGCGGCATCAAGGAGAAGTACGAGCTGCACCACGGCGTGCGCATCACCGACGGCGCCATCGTCTCGGCCGCCACCCTGTCGCATCGCTACATCACCGACCGGTTCCTGCCCGACAAGGCGATCGACCTGATCGACGAGGCCTCCGCCCGCCTGCGCATGGAGGTGGATAGCAAGCCCGAGGAGATCGACGAGCTCGACCGCCGCATCATCCAGCTCAAGATCGAGCGCGAGGCGCTGAAGAAGGAGAGCGACCCGGCGAGCCAGGACCGGCTGGAGAAGCTGGAAAAGGAACTCTCCGACCTGGAGCAGGAGAGTGCCGAGCTGACCGCGCGCTGGCAGGCGGAGAAGGACAAGCTCAACTCCGCCCAGACCCTGAAGGAGGAGCTGGACCACGCCCGCGTCGAGCTGGAGCAGGCGCAGCGCGAGGGCCGCTATGAGCGCGCCGGGGAGCTCAGCTACGCCGTCATCCCGCAGCTTGAGCAGAAGCTGGCGGAGTCCGAGCAGGTCTCCGAACAGCACATGCTGCAGGAGGAGGTGACCGACAACGACATCGCCGAGATCGTGTCGCGCTGGACCGGCGTGCCAGTGGACAAGATGATGGAGGGCGAGCGCGAGAAGCTGCTGCAGATGGAGCAGCTGATCGGCACCCGCGTCATCGGCCAGCACGAGGCCATCGAGGCGGTCTCCAACGCCGTGCGCCGCGCGCGCGCCGGCCTGCAGGACCCGAACCGGCCCATCGGCTCGTTCCTGTTCCTGGGCCCCACCGGCGTCGGCAAGACCGAGCTGACCAAGGCGCTGGCCGAGTTCCTGTTCGACGACGAGGCCGCGATGGTGCGCGTCGACATGTCGGAGTTCATGGAGAAGCATTCGGTCGCCCGCCTGATCGGCGCGCCTCCGGGCTATGTCGGCTATGACGAGGGCGGCGTGCTGACCGAGGCGGTGCGGCGCCGGCCCTATCAGGTGATCCTGTTCGACGAGGTCGAGAAGGCGCACCCGGATGTGTTCAACGTGCTGCTGCAGGTGCTGGACGACGGCCGGCTGACCGACGGCCAGGGCCGCACGGTCGACTTCCGCAACGTGCTGATCGTGATGACCTCGAACCTGGGGTCGGACTTTATCGCGGCCCTGCCCGACGGCGCCAAGGTCGCCGACGCGCGCGAGGCGGTGATGGGCGTGGTGCAGGCCCACTTCCGGCCGGAGTTCCTGAACCGGCTCGACGAGATCCTGCTGTTCACGCGCCTCAGCCGCGAGGACATGCACGGCATCGTCGACATCCAGCTCGCCCGGCTGCAGAAGATACTCGCCCCCCGGCGGATCACGCTCGACGTGGACGAGGGCGCGCAGACCTGGATCGGCAATGCCGGCTACGACCCGGTGTATGGCGCGCGGCCGCTGAAGCGGGTGATCCAGAACACGCTGCAGAACGAGCTGGCGGACGCCATCCTGCGCGGCGACGTGATGGACGGCGACACGGTCGGCGTGACGGTGGAGGACGGCCAGCTCGTCCTCCAGCCGGAGAAGCGGGAGGCCGAGGCGGCTTAGGGGTGGCCTCTCCGCCGCTTGTTGTGTCCTGACAAAATGATAACATAGTATTAAGGGAGTGCGTAGCCACCACTATGATTGCTTGGCAAACTGTCACTTTCCGTTGGCCACTAAAGCATGTTCTCGATTGTGACTAACAACTCTTCCAACTGTTCAGACGGAAGTGAAGCCTCGCAAAAGTATCTTTCTTTATCAAATCCGATACCCGCCCTCCTCTCAATATTGAGGGGAGATGGCTTAATGATATCTGTTGAACGCCCAACATCACTGCCTAAAGAAACACTCACCATGTCAATTTCCTGCCGCTCGTGAGGGGAATATTTCTGCAGGAAATCTGCGTACATTTTAGACAAGGATGAAAACTTATTGATCATTTTATTCATTCTTTTTTCAAACTGAACAATTATAGTGCTTTTATAGTGTATCTTGAGATCACTGAATGGAGGCTTGAATCCTAACTCCTCAACAACCCAAGAGATCAACTCATCCCAAACCACTAATGAGTTAGCTGTTTGTGTGCAATCAATCACCACTCCATCGACAAAAATGGCCAGCTCAGAAATACTAATTTCTCTTCCGTCAAGATTTATGTGCCCCTGCTGGAATCGCACTCCCTCTCGGTCCACTTCTTCCCGCGTCCGTCCGAGCTTCGGAAGCCCAACAAAGCCATATCGATCTCTAAATGCCTCAAATGCTAGAGGAGCATACAAACCTCCATTGGGACGAATTTCTTCAAAGGGAAACAAGACAATTATCCTGCCTAGCTCGTAGCTAATGACTTTCATTACAATATCTTCAATACAGATCTATTTTGAATTCCAAATTCATCCGCCTGCCATAAAGCAGGGAGATGTTGTATCTGACTTTGTTGTCTAGGAATGAAAAAGGCACCGCGCCCTACACTCATAGTATCAATCATGTCGCCTCTGTTTTGAACCCGAATTTGCCTCGATACGTAATTGGAGTTCCGATTTCGAATCCGGCCGAGATCCCCGTTACTGTCTAGAATTTGTGACCAACGACTTTGCGCTTCGCGCTTTCTGAGATGAGAGAAAGAAAACACCGTTCTGCTTCCACTCAGCGCGGTTCTCGATGCGGCAAAATTGTCTACCTGCAAATTTCTAGGCTCAAAAAAATCTATATCCAACTCAGAAAAGAATTTCTCATATGATGCAAACTTGACAACCAACGCAATGTCAAGCTTGCTAGCCAAGCGCAAGAGTGTCTGAATCGACATTTGACCATAGTCAGGATTCTCGAGGCGAGAAATTACACTTTGTTTCATATCAACTAATTTTGCAAATTCGGCTTGCGAAGATGAATACTGTTCCCGCAAAGCGCGTATCTGAGCAGCAATTGCCAACCGAACACGCGACCCCACGTATGATGATCGGTATTCTTGGCTATTATCCAATTTGGAAAACCTAAGTTGGTCTAACACTTGCCCTCACCAGCAAAGGATTCCTCTCGATACCGAGAACCCTTTTACGCGCTACTTTAATTGCGTCATTTGGATAGTATCGATTCTCCTTATGGTAACAAGTCATAACAATGGTAAACGCATTCCGAGGTCTTTTCGGATGGAAAAATCCCAAAAACCGCCATTGCACGCGCCCCTTGAATTTGATTTCAAGCAAGCCGTCCCGTAAGTTCTTAACGGGTGGATTTGACCAAAGAGGCCTACTCTCAAGCACATCGAAAGTTTCGTCATGAGCGCCTCGATCACGGTCGGTAACACTGGCCGCATTCCACCACTGCTGCCAAAGGTCGTCGTTGCGACCATCATCATAGCAAAAAAAGGCCCAGATTGACAATTCACGAATCACATTTTTGCGAAACCAACAGCACTTAGGTTGCTTGCTGTCGTAGCATACCACTCTGTGCAATTGGGCAAAACTGGTCTGAGCCTGAGTCTCGCCTCTACCTCACCCAAGCTGCAGGTCGGGGCGTGCTCACGCCGGCTCCGACTAATACCGTATTGCGAGGGCTACTGTAACAGCATCCATTCTGTCGCAGTTCAACCCATGGCAGTGGTGCATTAAATCCCCGTGAGGTCGCGCTCTTAGGCGGTGACGACGGAACAGAGGTTGGCCTCTGTGACGACGGTGGCAATGACCATGTAGAATGCATATTGCGGGCAGTTGAGCACTTTGCCTTCGGTTGTCAGCCAAGTACCAATCAGCGCCGCTCACGCCTTGCAGGGTAGTGTGTGGTCTCTCCGGCCCACGACTCAACGGCGCGGAGTCCGGCGCAAACCCTCACATCAACTCGTAGTCGATTTCCTGGAATTCCGGCACTTCCTTCAGCCACACGTCCTCCACGAAGCGCACGTGGATCGGGTGGTTCATGTAGAGGTCGAAGGCTGCCTGGTCGTCGAATTCCATGGAGAATCCGTAGGTGTATTCGCACTTCGGGCTGACCTGGCGCAGTTGCTCGAACTTCTGCACGGTGGGGATCTCGGTGAGCTCCATGGCTTTGTCCATGAAGACCCGTTCCGCCTCCGAGCCCGGCGCGTGCTTCAGCGTGAATACGACTGTGTGACGAATCATAGGCACCCTTCCATCCCTGTTTCTCCCCTGATCTCGGGGTTCGTTGCCCGCGCCCGGCGGCACGCGACAGCGTCGCCATCATCACGCGACAGCGTCGCCATCATAAGGCCTCTCCGGCAACTTGGGGAGGGTCGGGTCAGCAAGCCCGGCCCGGATGGAACGCCACGGAACCCGGGTTGCGCTGCGCTCCGCCCCGGCGACAGCCCCGACCGAGGCCCGCCGCACACCAACCCCTCACCGCAATCTGGCCGCGCAGACCACGGCGACCAGTGCGCCCAGGCCGAGCAGGGCGAAGCCCCAGCCCCACTCGGTGGCGGCGGGGGCGGCGTCGAGCACCGCGCCGAAGCCGACCGGGGCGAGCGCGCCGGCGCCGATGCCGAGCACCGACCTCAGCCCCAGCACCTTGCCGAGGTGTCCGGCGGGCACGGTGTCGGTCATCGCCGACGACAGCACGGCGCTGTCCCCGATGGTGGCGAAGCCGTAGACCGCGACCAGCGCGAACAGGGCGACGAGGCCCGCGTCGACCAGCCAGCCCAATGCGAACGAGCACACGCCCGCGATGGCGGCGAACGCCACCAGCACCGCTTTCGCGCCCAGCCGGTCGGCGGCGTAACCGGCGGTGAAGCACGCGATGAAGCCGGAGAAGTGCAGCGCCAGCGCGGTCCACAGCCCGATCTCCAGGTACGAGATGCTGCCTTCAGATGGCGTGCCGGCCGCCAGGCTCGCCGTCATCAGGAACGCCGGCACCCAGGCCCAGGCACCGAACAGCTCCCAGCAATGGCCGATATAGCCGACCGTCAGCAGCCGGGCGTTGCGCCGCGCCGCCGGGCCGAACGGCGCCCTGTCGGTGGCCGGCGTGCGTGCCGCGTCGACCGCGCGCCGGGTGGCGACCAGGCCGAGCGGGATCGCAGGCAAGGTCAGCGCCGCCGTCGCCGCGAATGCCCAGCGATAGTCGAACCAGTTCAGCATCGCCGTCGCCACCAGGATGGAGACGACGTAGCCGCCCGACATGCCGGCCAGCACCCAGCCCACCGCCGTCGCCTTGCGGGCGGCGCGGGCGTTGGCGGCCGGGATCAAGAGCGAGGGCGTGTAGGTGGCGCCCTGTGCGATCGCCACCAGCGCCACGGTGACCAGTGCGGTGCCATAGGAGCGGGCGAACACGGCGAACGCCACCGCCGTCAGCGCGCAGGCGACGGTCGCCACGTTGTAGATGCGCACCGCGCCGATCCGGTCGGCCAGGATCGAGGTCGCCAGCATGGAGAACGCGAAGGCGCCGGTGAACACGCCCTGCACCACCCCGGCCTCGGTCGAGGTCGTGCCCCACGCCTCCTCCAGCACCGCCAGGCAGGCCGGATAGGTCATGAAGACCGCGGTGGTGAAAATGCGCGCGGCGACGAACGCGGGCAGGTGGATGCCGGCCGGCTCCACGGCGGGCGGTGGCGGCGTCAGGCCGCGTCCACGTCGGCCAGGAACGCATTCACCTCGCGCAGCATGTCGTCGAGCGCGGGCGTGCCGGCCAGCGGGATGTGGTCGTTGCCGTCGATGGTGACGAAGCGGGCGCCGGGAATGAGGGCGGCGATCGCGCGCCCATCCTCCACCGCGATGCGCTGGTCGCCACTGCAATGCAGCACCAGGGTCGGCACGGCAACCTGCCGGGCCAGGTCGCGCACGTCGATCAGGGCGTTCATGTCGGCGATGCGGGCCGCCGTCTCCGGGCTCGCCGACATCCGCTGCATCTCGTCGAAGCTCTTCGCCTGTTCCGGCGATGCGTCGGGCATGAACATGGAGGTGAAGAAGTGCCGGAAGGCCGGGGTTGGCGAGCCCCAGCCCTGCAGGATCATGGCCTTCGAGACCTCGTGCAGCTTCTTGGCCTCGGGCGAATTGCCACGCAGCCGGCCCAGCACATAGCCGCCGACCAGAACCAGCGAGCGCACCTTTTCCGGATGCTCGACGGCATAGCGGATGGAGAACGCACAGCCCTGGGAGATCGCGAACAGGTCGAACCGGTCCAGCCCCGCCGCGTTGGCCACCGTCTCCATGTCCGACGCCATCGCGTCCTCGGAGATCTCCTCCGGGTTCCAGTCGGAGAGCCCATTGCCGCGCTGGTCGAACCGCACCAGCCGCCGGTTCTCGGCCACCCCGGTCAGCAGCGGCGCGAACACCGGGCTGCGCCATTCGTACTCCAGGTGGCTCATCCAGTTCGGCGCCTTCAGCATCGGCGGGCCGGACCCGACACTGGCATAGGCGATCTGCACGCCGTCCGGCGCGGTGCAGAACTGGATCGACTGGTTGCGTCCGGCCGGCGCGACCTCCGTCTCGTGCGCGCGCGCCTCGGGCGTCCACTGCCACACCTGGATCGGGCGGGCGATGTTCTTCACCCGCTGGGCGCCCAGATTGCGAAACGGCTCGTCCACCCGCTCCTGCACCATGGCGTGGACCGCGCTCGACACGCACACGCCGCCGGGCTCGGCCAGCCCCTCCAGCCGCGCGGCGACGTTGACGCAGTCGCCAAAAATGTCGCCATCGTCGAACACCACGTCGCCGACATTGATGCCGACGCGAAAACGGATGCGCTGGTCTTCGGCGATGCCGTCCTCGCGCGCCGGCATCGCATTCTGGATTTCGATGGCGCAGCGCACGGCGTCCTGCGCGCTGGCGAACTCGGCCAGCATGCCGTCGCCGGTGGTCTTGACGATACGGCCGCGGAAGTTGGCGATCTCGGGGTCGATCAACTCGCGGCGGTGGGCCTTCTGCCGGTCGATCACGCCGGCCTCGTCATGCTCCATCAGCCGGCTGTAGCCGGCCATGTCAGCCGCCAGAATGGCTGCCAGCCGCCGTTCCATATCGGTCCGCCTCCCCGCCGCAGTATATGCGTCGGTGCGGGCTACGGCACCAGCACGATCTTGCCGCCGATGCCGGAGCCGAGAACGTCGATGTGCGCCTGCGCGGCCTCGCCCAGCGGCATCTCGCGGCCCACCACCGGCGTCAGCGACCCGTCGGCGGCACCGGCGACGATGTCGGCCATCATCGGCCCGATCTCATCCGGCGTCGCGTTCCACAGCGCGGTGCCGCGGATGTCCAGCTCCTTCATCATCGCGAGGCGCGGGTTGATGGTGATCTCGCCCCGGTTGCCGATCACCACGATGCGCCCGAACTTGGCGGCCACCTCCATGTCGGCGGCCAGGTTAACGTTGGCCAGCATCTCCAGGATCAGGTCGGGGCCGTTGCCGCCACTCGCCCGCTTCACGTCGTCCATGTAGCCGTCGGCGGTGTGGTTGACCGCGTGGTCGGCACCCTGGGCGCGCACCAGGTCGAGCCCGGCCGCCGAACCGGCGCTGCCGATCACCGTCAGCCCGGCCCGCTTGGCGAGCTGGATCGCCGAGGTGCCGACCGAGCCGCTGGCGCCATGGATGAACACGGTCTCGCCAGCCTTTGCGCGTCCGCGCGCGAACAGGGCGAAATGGGCGGTCGGATAGGAGACGCCGAACGCCGTCGCCTGCGCAAAGCTGACGTTGTCCGGCAGCGCCATCACCTCGGCCGCCGGGCGCACCACCTTCGCCGCGTAGCAATCGGTCAGCTTCAGGCTGAGGGCAGTGCCGACGAACACCCGGTCGCCGGGCGCGCAACCGTCGACCGCCGAGCCCACCGCCGCCACCGTGCCGGCCGCGTCGCCGCCGGGAATGTACGGCAGGTCCGGCTTGATGGCGTAGGTGCCACTGCGCATGTAGGTGTCGGCCGGGTTGACCCCGGCGGCGCGCACGTCGACCAGCACCTCGCCGGGACCCGGCTGCGGATCGTCGACGTCGTCGAGCTGCAAGACCTCGGGCCCGCCGAATGTGTGTGCGCGGATCGCTTTCATCGAAACTCCCCCTTCGTCTTGTTCTGAACTGCCGAGCCGGCGCGCGATGCTACAGCACGCGGCGTGCGATGCCCAAGAGACCACGCAACTTGATTGAGGTCGGCTTGCGGCGAAGTCTACGCAATCTCAAATCACCATCTCTCCACCGCACAACCGCCCCAATTGGGGGATAGACCCCATAGTGCAGCCGGGCACCGGCACCGATATTTGGGCGGACGCAACGACGCGGCCCCTCCGAAACAGGTGCCGCCCGTACCACGGAGGATGCCCCTATGACCACACCCGCAACGACCTCGCAGTCCATGGCCGCGACCGAAGGCTACCGGCCCGCCGACGAGACCTGGGCGGCCGCCCTGTCCGTCATGGTCATCCTGGCGACGCTGCTGCTGATGGGGTTCGTCTCCTGACCCCACCGGTGGCGCCCCGAATGAGCATGGCTTGACCGCATGGCGGATTGAGCCAGGCGGCCTAAGCCAAGGCACCGGGATTCGTTGACCGCCGAACTGGACGCCCCTGCCCGATCGGCGCATCATCCCCCGAGCACCATCCCGGGGGACCGTCATGTCATTCGAAGGCCGTAACGAAAGCGAGCTGATGCGGCTCGCGATGGACCACTGCATGTTCCCGCTGTCCGACAACGCGGCGGTGCGGCGTGATGGGCCCACCATCTATGTCGGCGGCGATGGGGCGGAACTGATCGAGGAAGGCGGCCGGCGCGTCCTCGACATGATGTCCAGCCATACCCGCGCCAACACGCTGGGCTACGGCAATGGCGAGATCGCGCAGGCGGTACACGACCAGCTCGCCGAACTCCACTACATCGGCACCGGTGCCAATTTCGCGCCGGCCACGATCCGGCTGGCGGCCACCCTGGCCTCGCTGGCGCCGGGTCGGCTGTCGCGCGCCATGTTCGTCAGCGGCGGGTCGGAGGCAGTGGAGTCCGCCCTCAAGCTCGCCCGCCAGTACCACCAGGCCAAAGGCGACAAGCCACGCGCCTACAAGGTGATCTCGCGCTGGAACGCCTATCACGGCGCCACCATGGGCGCGATCGCGGCCACCGACTGGCTCGGCACCCGCCACGCGTCGGAGCCCGGCGTGCCCGGCTACTCGCTGATCCCGGGGCCGATGCGCTACCGCAACCCGTTCGGCATGGACGTGGACGCCTATGCCGATTTCTGCGCCGACTATCTGGAACGCCAGATCGAGCACGAGGGGCCGGAACTCGTCTCCGCCTTCCTGGCCGAGCCGGTGATGCAGGCGAATGGCGTGCAGGTGCCGCCGGCGCGCTACCTGGCACGCTGCCGCGACATCTGCACCCGCCACGATGTCATGTTCATCTGCGACGAGGTGATCACCGGCTTCGGGCGCACGGGCAAGTGGTTCGCCATGGAGCATTTCCAGGACAAACCGACCGGCCCCATCGAGCCCGACATCATGACGATCGCCAAGGCGCTGACCGCCGGCTACATGCCGATGGGCGGCGTGATGACCCGGCCGGAGATCGCCGACGAATTGCCGATGTTCCGCCACGTGCACACGTTTTCCGGCCACGCCGCGGCCGCGGCAGCCGCCAACGCCGCCATCGCCATCGTCGCGCGGGAGGGCCTTGTCGAGGCTGGGGCGGCCAAGGGCGCGTTCTTCCTGAAAGCCCTGCACGCGGCCCTCGACGACGTGGAGATGGTGGGCGACGTGCGCGGCATCGGCATGTGGCTGGCGGTCGACTTCACCGGCGACCCGGCAACCAAGGCGCCGCCGCCCGTCAGCCTGCCCGCCGACGTGGTCAAGCAGGCCGCCGATCTGGGAGTCGCCGTGTGTTCCACCGGCACGTCCATCGAGATGGCGCCGCCCCTGGTCTCCACCGAGGGCCAGCTTGAACGCGCCGCCGAGTTGATCGGCCGCGCGGTCAGGACGTCGATCGACGCCCTGCACTAACCGGCCGTACTCACCGCCCAGTCGGCCCGCGTCAGCACGTAGCTGCGGCACGCTGCGCCGTCGTAAGTGCCCTCACCGGCGAACGTCATGCCGATCTTCTCCGCCACCCGGATCGACGCCGCGTTCTCCGGGTCGATGTCGGCAACGATGCGCTCCAGGCCGACCGTACGAAACCCGTGGTCCGCGACCGCGCGGGCAGCTTCGGCGGCATAGCCCTTGCCCCAGGCGCGGCGCGCCAGCCGCCAGCCGATCTCGATCTCGGGCCCCTCGCCGTCATACGGGATCAGGATCACCCAGCCGAGGAACGCGTCAGGCGCGTCCTTGGCGAACAGCGACCAGTAGCCGAGGCCGGGCGGGTAGGTCGCCGCCATGCGCTGGCGCACGAACGCCTCATGCCGCGCCGGGTCCTGCCATGGGCCGGGGATGAAACGGGTCACCGCCGGGTCGCGGTCCATGGCGATGCAGGCGTCGAAGTCGTCCATCGTGCGCGGCCGGACCAGCAGCCGCGCGGTCTGGAAGGCCGGCAGCGTCATGCCAGCCAGCCGCTATGTTAGTTGATGGACGCGGTAATGCCCCCCGGCCACCACGCCCGCACCAATCAGCGCCGACAGTGTCTGGCTGAACTCGGCCGACAGGTCCGCCAGTTCGGCAAGGGTGCCGTCGCCGCCCCATACCCCGGTATCGGGATCGTAGACATAGCTGATGCCACCGCGCCGGGTGAATGCGATTGTATGGACCACATGTCCAAACCCCAATGTCGCCACATGGGTGCCAACGGCGTTGTTGATGAAGTGGTTCAGGTCCGCCGCGTCGGCGGGCGCGTGGTTGCTGTGGCAGTATTCGATATAGACGGTCGCGGCATCCATGCCGGCCACGCCTTCGGCGGCCAGGGGAAAGGCGTTCGCGAACGCCGGAACCGACTGTTGGACGCCCCATCCGCGGCGGACCCGGCTGGCCCACATTGCCGCCATGTGGTGGCAGCGGCCGTTCTGTCCGCCGACGTAGTTGGCCGACTCCGCCATTCTGTCCCAGGCCATCGCGTCCCCCCGGCTAGCATGTCTCGCGTATGCGGCTTCGTTGTCCGCTAGTCGACGCACAATGCGCCCAGCGGGGACCCATTCTCAACCTCCTGGTAGCAGCCGAATGGATTGTCGTCGGCTTTGCACTGGCCGGTGACAGGCTGGCTGTTGCCGACGACAAAGTCCCCGGCGGCCAGACAAAGCCCCATGCACTGGCTGGAATCGGTGCAGCTCTGGCCGGCATCGGCGAACGTCTGCACGCAGATCTCCCCGCCGAGCAGGCCGCCTTGTTGGATTTCACCGCCGGCAGCCTCGCAAGCGGCGCGCTCATCTGCGGTCGCGGTCTGGCTCTCGAAACGGATCGGGATGTAATTCGACTGCCCAGTCGTCCCGGGTGGCGTGGTCAAAGTCTGGCTGTTGCCACCACCACTTCCCGATTGGCATGAGCCGAGCGCCAGCATCAGCGCTGCGGCGGCAAAGATCTTGATCATCGCCACATTCCCCCTCACCCGCCGCGCAGCTTTATGCATCCTCGGTCGGCGGGATCTCACTCAGATACTGGCGGGCGAGCACCTTGCCCTCCTCCACCGCCGGCTGGTCGAACGCATCCACGCCCAGAAGCTGCGCGGCATAAATGGTCTCCAGCATGAAGTGCATCATCAGGGCGCCCAGGGTGCGGCCATCCAGCGTGTCGATGCCGATCACGCGGGTCGGGCGGCCGTTCTTGATCAGGGTCTCGGCGGTGGCGCGCTGCATGGCGTCCATCAGGTCGCCCATCAGGCGCCCGGCCAGGTAGCTGAGGCTGGGATCGTTGGCCAGGTCGGCAGGCACGTCCTCGCCGGTACCGCGGCACGCCGACTGGATGACGGTGAACATCTTGTCCGCCGGCCCGCCCAGATAGAGCTGAAGCTGGCTGTGCTGGTCGACCGCGCCCATGGCCCGGATCGGGGTCAGGCCGGTGCCGTTCTTGCCCAGGCTTTCCGCCCAGAGCTGGCGGAACCAGAGGCCGAAGTCGGCCAGGCCGTCGAGATAGGGCATCAGCACGTTGATGGAGATGCCGTGGGCGCGCATCAGCCCCACCGCCGCCGCCGCACCGGCCGCCGGCGGGCAAGCCTCCGCATTGGTCGCCGCGAGCGCCTGGTCCAGCACTTCGGCCGCACCTTCGCGCACCGCCACCACATCGACGCCGGCAATCATCGCCGGCAGCATGCCGGTGACCGACAGGGCGGAGAAGCGCCCGCCCACCTTCGGGTCGTGATCCAGCGTCTGCAACTGGAACCGCTCGGCGAAATTGCGCAGCGGGTTGGCGCCCGGCTCGGTGATGCACACCACCTGGTCGCGCACGCCGTCCGGTCCCGCCACCGCATACAGGTGCGGAAACAGGCTCATGATCTGGGTCAGGGTTTCCGCCGTGCCGCCGGACTTGGAGATCGCGAGCACGCCGGTCCGCTCCCAATCGACCGCGCGGTCCAGCGCCAGGAAGGTCGTCGGGTCGACATTGTCCAGAAAGTGCATGCGCGGGTTTTCCGCGGCCGGGCCGAAGCCCTGGTCGACCAGGGCATAGAGCGTCTTGCCGCCCAGGCTGGACCCGCCTGTGCCCAGCACCACGACATCGTCGAAATACTCATGGAAGCGGGCCGCCACCGGCTTCATCTGCTCCAGGTCGTCGCGCGCGGCCGGCAGGTCGAGCAGCGGCAGCGCCTTGTCCGACTTCAGCGTGCGCAGATGCTCCAGCGCATGTTCCGCGTCCGCCAGCGCGGTCTGCCATGCCGTATTGTCCAGGCCGCGCTCGCCGACGTCTTCCGCCAGGCAGCCCTTGATCTCGTGTGTGTATGTCATCCGCGTCCTCCGTCATCGCGCGACCGCTGGACGGCGGCCGGTGGCACGGCACACTGGTAGCGTGTCAGTGGGTGAAAGCTCAAGATCGCGTTTGACGCCGAGCCTCGATCGGGGCCAGACCCCGATCGGCGCCGGCCAATTGCCATCCGCACCGCCAAGCCGTCGACCGTCGACGGCAACGCGGTACCGACCTATTCTGACCTGCGTGACGTACCGGCGGCCGGACCGCCGGCCGCCGATCAGCACAACACCACGGGGCGGGCCCTGTTCCCGGCGCGCGCGCCCAGCCGATCCGAGGGCTGCCATGACACCATTCCGCGAAATTCACGCGCGGGCGGCCGACCGCAAGGGCGGCGCCAAGGCCCTGGACGCGTTGCTGCCGGCACCGCCGAAGCCGGCGCAGGAGGTGGCGGCCATCCCGAGCGACCGCTGGCTGTCGGAGATGACCAAGGCGGTGTTTCGCGCCGGCTTCGTGTGGAAGGTGGTGGAGGCGAAGTGGCCCGACTTCGAGGAAGTGTTCCACGGCTTCGACCCGCACCGGGTCGCGATGATGAGTGACGAGGACCTGGAGCGCTGCGTCTCCGACAAGCGGCTGATCCGCCACGGCAAGAAGCTGGCGGCGACCCGCCACAACGCGACGTTCGTCGTCGACTTGGCCAGGGAGCACGGCAGCGCCGGACGTTTCTTTGCCGATTGGCCGGATGACGATTTCGTCGGCCTGCTCGACGTGCTGAAGAAGCGCGCGCAGCGGCTGGGCGGCAACACCGCGCAGTACTTCCTGCGCTTCATGGGCGTCGACGGCTTCGTGCTTTCCAACGACGTGGTCAAGGCGCTGATGGGTGCCGGCGTGGTGGACAAGCCGCCGTCATCGAAGCGCGACCTGGCGGCCGTGCAGGCCGCGTTCAACACCTGGGCCGCGGAAAGCGGCCTGCCGATGAGCGCGATCAGCCGCACCCTCGCGATGAGCGTCGACTGAGCGGCGGGCGCCGCACCAGGCCGTCCCGGCGTTCTTTTTTCGCGCCCAGTCTGTAATCGATTACGCGGAATCCCGCGGCCCGCCTGGGGTCGCGCCATTTTCCATGCGCGCAAACGAACATCTTTTCCGGCATTGCGAAAAACTTTTTTCGGCTTCCAGTCAAATTCCCTTGAACCTGTGCGTTTCGTCACTCGACTGCATTTTCGAAAACCAACAAGCGCCAACGAAAAAACAAATACGCGCACCGGGAGACAAGAAAGATGCAACACCTCAGCGCAGCGCTGTCCACCAGCCTGGAAAGCGACCTCGGTCGCGATAGCCTGGCGTCCGGCACGGCCCAAAGAGAAACGGAGCAATACTCCGGCATTGGCCGCGCCGACGCCCTTTTCGATTTCGCGGCGGCCGAGAGCGACGACAGCGCGATGCGCCGCGCAACGGACCTTGCTGCCGTCACCGCCGGACCGGATGCCGTGCCATTCCAGTTCGAGCCCGGCCTACCGCCAGCGGAGGTCGATTTCGGGATCGAGCTTGTCTACATCTACGGCACCGACGGTAACGATCTGGTCGTCGGCAGTGACTGGGCCGAACACATCCAGACCTTCCAGGGCAACGACATCATCTTCGGCCAGGGCGGCGCCGACATCATCATCGCCGGTGTGGACCAAGGCGGCGTGTTCGCGGACGACGATTGGGTGGCGGCCGGGTCCGGCGACGACGTGGTCCTGCTGTATGACGGCGAGGATACCGCATTTGGCGATGAGGGCGACGACTGGTTGTTCGGCGGCGCCGACAACGACTACCTGGATGGCGGCTTCAACAACGACGTGCTCTACGGCGGCACCGGCGACGACCATCTGCTGGGCAAGGAGGATGACGACATCCTGTTCGGCGCCGAGGGCGACGACACCATGAGCGGCGGCACCGGCGAGGATTTCATGTCCGGCGGCGACGGCGAAGACAACATGGCCGGCGGCGACGAGGCCGACTTCATGTCCGGCGACGCCGGCGACGACGCGATCTTCGGCCAGGACGGCAACGACGCCATGTTCGGCGGCGAGGGCAGCGACTATCTGAACGGCGGCGACGGCCACGATTACATGTACGGCGGCCTGGGCATCGACACGATGATCGGCGGCGACGGCGACGACATGATGTACGGCGGCATTGTCGGCACGGAGGGTCATGTGGGACCGCTGGTCTACGACGACAGCCATGACGAGTTCTATGGCGGCGCCGGCAATGACATCATGATCGGCGACGGCGGTGACGACTTCATCATGGGCGGCACCGGAGCCGACCTCGCCATCGGTGGCGCCGGCAACGACTCGCTCTATGGCCAATGGGACGACGATGCGCTTGTTGGCGGCACCGGCAACGACGAGATCTACGGCGGCACCGGCAACGATGTGCTGCTCGGCGACGGCAAGGATCTGTTCAGCGACGGCAGCGCGGCGGGCGACTTCCACTTCGGACCGGGCCCCGGAGGCGATGACTTCATCGATGGTGCCGCAGGCCGTGACGTCCTGGTCGGCGGCGCAGGCCACGACAATATGTGGGGCGGTGACGGCGCCGACTTCCTGTTCGGCGGCGGCGACGGCGACGATCTGCATGGCGGCCAGGGCGTAGACGTATTCGTCCGCGGCGTGGCCCGCCAGCCCGACGGCAGCTATGAGGTCGGGGTCGGCGCCAGCTTCGACTACGTCCACGATTATCAGTACGCGGACAACGATATCGCCGTCGGAGAGAGCTACGTCGTCGTCGGTGCCGACACCCATGTGCTGGACGGCAACGGCGATGTGGCCCTGGTGCTGCTGAACCACAACGCCGACACCGAGGGTCTGATCCTGGCCGGTGCCGACATGATCGATTTCGGCGCCCTGCTCAGCTAGCGCGCGTTCACTTCGGTCAACGCTAGCTGGCCCTGATCCAGCCGACATCGAACCCGCGCAGGCGATCCGCTCCCTCCCATCGCCGGCGCACGCACCCGGCCGCCCGACACCAAGAGCAACAAGAAGATGCTCGGGCGGCCCGGGTGCTCCTACGCAGGACCGCGCCCCCTTTCGCACGCCATTCGTGCCCCGCTATCGCGGCCGCCCCCACGGCCGTCATGTCCATGCGCGAAAACGAAAATCCGGCGCCCGATTTCGAATATGGGCTTTTTCAGGGCTTCCTGGAAATGGCGTGAACCGACAGCTCTCCGCATGCGACTGCTCCGTTAGTAAACAACGTTCAATTTCAAAGAACGAACGAGCAGATCCGAGGAGACCATCCGATGTCGCACACGACCGAACTTGCCGCCACCAACCTTGAGACGGATATCGGCGCCTGGCACACCGATCCGCGCCGACAAGCCGGGGGTTCCGGGCTGGGCAAGACCGTCCTGGTGCAGGAAATCATCATGAACCATGACGCACCGCAGGCGGCGCCGGACGCGGGCACCGGGCCGGTCGTCGGCAACGACGGCGGCGGGCTTGCCGCGAACCCCGGCACCGAGCTGGAAGCGGCATATCGGCCCCAGTACATCCTCGGCAGCAACCGCAACACCGTCATGGACGGCGCGGACGACCTTGTGATCCTGAACCAGGCGCTGCTGCCGATCACGGGCACCTATGGCCACGATGTCATCATCGCCAGCGACAATGCCGAGACCATCGAGACCTACCTCGGCAACGATGCCATCTACGGCGCCGGCGGCAACGACGTGATCGTGGCCGGCATGGACCTGGACGGCGCGTTCCAGTTCGAGGACGACGACCTCGTGGTCGCCGGCGAAGGCGACGACCTGGTGCTCACCGGCGACGGCAACGACACCGTGCTGGGCGACGAGGGCAGCGACTGGATCTTTGCCGGCGACGACGACGACACGGCCTATGGCGGCGAGGACTCCGACCTGCTCGATGGCGGTACCGGCAACGACCACCTGTACGGCGACAGCGAGGCCGACTTCATCTTCGGCGGCGAAGGCAACGACCAGATGTGGGGCGGGTCCGGCGACGATTTCATGTTCGGTGGGCTCGGCGACGACGACATGTGGGGCGGCAACCAGGACGACACCATGTTCGGTGACGACGGCGACGACACCATGCTGGGCGAGGCCAACAACGACGTCGTCATCGGCGACGGCGGCATCGACTATGTCGGTGGCGGCGACGGCGACGACATCGTTGCCGGCGGCGATGGCGCCGACACCGCCAGCGGCGGCGCGGGCGACGACTTCGTGTTCGGCGGCATGTTCCTGCTCGGCGGCATCGCCTATGGGCCGCTGGTTGCCGACCACAGCGACGACCTGCTGTTCGGCAACGGCGGGGCCGACTACATGCTGGGCGAGTATGGCGACGACGACATGTTCGGCGGCGACCAGGGCGACATCATGTTCGGCGGCGACGGTGCCGACACCATGTACGGCCAGTGGGGCGACGACCATATGTTCGGGGGCACCGGGTCGGACGAGATGACCGGCGGTTCCGGTGACGACGTGATGTTCGGGGACGGCGGCGAGTACTTCGCCGATGGCGAGGACGAGGATCCCTTTTTCTATGGCGACGGGGACGGCGCCGGCGACATCATGAACGGCAACGAAGGCGAGGACGTGCTGATCGGCGGCGCCGGCATCGACCAGATGTGGGGCGGGTCGCACAACGACATCCTGATCGGTGGCGGCGACGGCGACGAGATGACCGGCGACGCAGGCGCTGACCTGTTCATCCGCGGCATGACCCAGACCTATTCGCCCGAGACCGGTTGGTCGTACTGGGTCGCCGGCGAAGGCACCGGCGTCGACTATGTGTCCGACTACGACGCCGCCGAGCTCGATGTGGTGGTCGGCGACAACTACGCCGTGGTCGGCCTGCACACTCACGTGTTCGACCACAATGACGAGCTGTCGCTGGTGCTGCTGAACTACAACGCCAACGCCAACGGCATCATCCTGATGGATGCGGACCTGGTGAACCTGAACCTGGTCCTCTGATCGCCAACCTTAATCGGTCGGGCGTTGTGGCCGCACGCACCGGTCAGGCAAGGGGGACGCCAGAAGCCCCCACTTGACCGGCACGCCCGACCGTGCGAAGCGCGGCCTTATGGCCGCGCTTTTGCACGTTCCCGCCCATGCCGCTGCTTGAGGTGCACAACCTCGGCCTGGTGCTGCCCGACCGCACCAAGCGCGGCGGCATGGTCGAGATCCTCAAGAACATCTCGTTCGCGCTCGACGCGGGCGAAGCGCTCGGCCTGGTCGGCGAGAGCGGCTCCGGCAAGACCTCGCTCGGCCGCACGGTGATGCGGCTCTACCGGCCCACCGCCGGCAGCATCCGCTTCCAGGGCCGCGATATCGCCACGCTCGACGAAGCGGCCCTGCAGCCCATGCGCGCCGCCATGCAGATGATCTTCCAGGACCCGCTGTCGGCCCTGAACCCGCGCCACCGCATCGGCACCATCGTCACCCAGCCTCTGGTCGCCTTCGGCGCCGCCAACGGTCGCCCACCGTCCCGGTCGCAACGCCGGGCGCGCGCGCTCGACCTGCTGGACCACGTCGGCCTGCCCGGCGCGCTGGTCGACCGCTACCCGCACGAGATCTCCGGCGGCCAGCGCCAGCGGGTCGGCATCGCCCGCGCCATCGCGCTGGAGCCGGCGCTGGTGGTCGCCGACGAGATCGTCTCCGGGCTCGACGTCTCAAGCCAGGCGACCATCCTGGCCCTGCTGCGCCGGCTGCGGGCCGAGATGGGGCTGGCGCTGATCTTCATCAGCCACGACCTGTCGGTGGTGCGCGTGCTGTGCGAACGGGTGCTGGTGATGCACGCCGGAGAGGTGGTGGAGGCGGGCCGCTGCGAGGACATTTTCGCCGCGCCGCAACACCCCTATACCCGCCGCCTGCTGGACGCGATCCCGCTTCCCGACGTCGACCCGGCGTGGATCGGGACAGGGGCAGGATAGGAAGCGCGCGCGGCGCGCCTTATGATTGAAGCCTGAAGGTCGACTCGAGAGACAACCATGGCGCTGGCCGAAATCCTCACCCTGGTGGCGGGCGTGCTGCTGGCCCAGATCACGCCGGGTCCGAACATGATGGCGGTGGCCGCCGCCTCCCTGGCGTCCGGGCGCCGGCCGGGCCTGGCGACCGCCGCCGGCATCGCCAGCGGCGTGCTGGTGTGGGCGACCCTGTTCGCCTTCGGCATCGGCGCGGTGCTCGACGCCTATCCGGAAACGCTGACCGCGATGCGGCTGATCGGCGGCGGTTACTTGCTCTATCTCGGCCTGCGCGCGCTGCGTGCCGCGCTTCGCCCCTCAACCGAGACGCCCGGCAGGATCGCCGGGGCGGACATGCCGTCAGTCGGCGCTGCCTGGCGGCGCGGCGTGCTCGTCGTCCTGACCAACCCGAAGGCGGCGCTGATGTGGGTGGCGGTCTCCATGTTCCTGGCCTCGTTCGGGCTCACCGCGTGGCAGTTCCTGGCGGTTGGCATTGCCGCCTCGGCATCCGCCATGCTGGTCTACGGCGCCTATGCGATGCTGTTTTCCACCGGTGTCGCGGTCCGCGCCTATGGCCGGTTCTTCCGCCTGATCGAGGGCGCGTTCGGCGCCATCTTTGGCGCCATCGGCGGCAAGCTGGTCGTCGACGGCGTGCGCGAACTGAGGAGCTGAGGGGCCGCCAGATGACCGGCATCCGCGTCCTGCCCGACACCCTGGTCAACCGCATCGCCGCCGGCGAGGTGATCGAGCGCCCGGCCGCCGTGGTGAAGGAGCTGGTGGAAAACGCGCTCGATGCCGGCGCCAGCCAGATCGACATCGCGGTGCGGGCCGGCGGCAAGGCCTCGATCCAGGTCAGCGACGATGGTGCCGGCATGGGGCCGGACATGCTGGCGCTTGCCGTGCAGCGCCACGCCACGTCCAAGCTGCCCGACGACGACCTGGTCGACATCCACCATCTCGGCTTCCGCGGCGAGGCGCTGCCCTCGATCGGGGCGGTGGCGCGGATGACCATCACCACCCGCCGCGCGCATGACGATAATGGCTGGGCGCTGACGGTCGAGGGCGGCGCGGTCCGGGCGCCGGTGCCGGCGGCGCGCGATGCCGGCACCACCGTGGAGGTCCGCGACCTGTTCTATGCCACGCCGGCACGGCTGAAGTTCCTGAAGTCGGACCGGGCCGAACTGGGCCAAATCAACGACATCGTCGACCGGCTGGCGATGGCCAATCCCCATGTCGGCTATCGGGTGCGCGACGACGGCAAGACCAAGCGCGACTATCCGGCGGCCGCGCAAAACCTGGCGGTCGACGATGACGCCAGCGACGATGCGGCCGGCCTCGCCCGGCTGGGCGCGGTGCTGGGCCGCGATTTCGCCGACAACGCCATCGCGGTGCACGCCGAGCGCGAGGGCATCCGGCTCGCCGGGTTTGCAGGCCTGCCGACCCTGAACCGGGCGACAGCGCAGGCGCAGTACCTGTTCGTCAACCGGCGCGCGGTGCGCGACCGCCTGCTGCTGGGCGCGGTGCGCGGCGCCTATCAGGACTTCCTGGCCCGCGACCGCCACCCGATGGTGGCCCTGTTCCTGGACCTGCCGCCGGAGATGGTCGACGTCAACGTCCACCCGGCAAAGGCTGAGGTGCGGTTCCGCGATGCCGCCCTGGTGCGCGGCCTGATCGTCTCCGCGCTCAGGCATGCGCTGGCGCAGGCGGGTCATCGCGCGTCGACCACCGTGGCGGGGGACGCGCTTGGCGCACTTCACGCCGGCAACGGAGCGCAGCAGCCGGTGACAGCGGTAGGCGGATATTCGTTTCTGCCCTCCAGCGGTGGCCAAATTGGCGG
Source organism: Alphaproteobacteria bacterium (assembly GCA_965227515.1). GTDB lineage: Bacteria > Pseudomonadota > Alphaproteobacteria > CALKHQ01 > CALKHQ01 > CBDDFZ01. The sequence goes on along the minus strand of CBDDFZ010000002.1, from coordinate 447,764 downwards.
CCATGTCGCGCGCGGTCTTGCCGAGGCGAGCTACGCCTATCAGGCGCCCCTGGATGCAGGCGGCGGCGCGCCCGGCGCGCGGGTCGAGGCGGATGACGAGGCCGCCCCCGCAACCAATGGCGCAGACCATCCACTGGGAGCCGCCCGCGCCCAGGTGCACGAGACCTACATCGTCGCGCAGACCGCCGACGGCATCGTCATTGTCGACCAGCATGCCGCCCACGAGCGCCTGGTCTACGAACGCATGAAGGCGGCGCTGGCCGAGACAGGCATCGCGCGCCAGGCCCTGCTGCTGCCCGAGGTCGTGGAGATGGACGAGGCCGACGCCGACCGGCTGGCTGCTCGCGCCGACGAGCTGGCGGAACTCGGCGTGGTGCTGGAGCGGTTCGGCAGCGGCGCCGTCGTGGTGCGCGAGATGCCGGCGCTGCTCGGCGTGACCGATGCCGCGGGCCTGGTCCGCGACCTGGCCGACGAACTGGCCAGCCTGGGCGATCACCTGGCGCTGCGCGAGAAGTTGGAGACCGTGTGCGGCACCATGGCCTGCCATGGCTCGGTGCGCTCCGGCCGCCGCCTCAACGCAGAGGAGATGAACGCGCTCCTGCGCCAGATGGAGGCGACCCCGCATTCCGGGCAGTGCAACCACGGCCGCCCGACCTACGTCGAACTCAAGCTCGCCGATATCGAACGCCTGTTCGGAAGGAGATGACGCAAGATCACACCAGATCGCGCGGAATGGCCTCGTCCCAGGAGCGGGCGAAGACACGCGTTTCGCCCTCATAAGCTTCCAGCGTGGCCGCGACGTGGAAGCTGTCGCGGCTCGCGGTCAGCCGCGTGCGGACGTCGACGCGGACACGCCAGTCGCCACGCCGGAATGTGGTGGCGTAACTCGCCTCGAAGCGCGCGCTCAGCGGGTCGGTGTCGTCGATCCGGTAGTGCTTCTCGAACCGCTTGCCGAGTTCCAGGTCGATGGCGTCGATGCGGGCGAGCGCCGCCCCGCCCAGTTCACCGGCATCGCTGTGTAGGCGATAGACAGTGGCGCCGGTGGTGAGGTCGCGGCCGAGTTCGCGCACGAACTTCAGCGGGCGCAATGGCTGCACCTCCTCGCCCGGTGCGCGCTCCGGCGGCGAAAACGGACGCAGGTTCGCGTCGGCGGGGTCCGGCGGGCGCACCGGCAACTGCAGGGCGCTGCCGGCGGTGAACACGGTCAGCACCGCCGGCTCCGGCGCCGGCCAGGCGATCGGCCAGTAGCTGGTGGAAACCGCCAACCGGATCGTGTTGCCGGCCGGGAACGCATGGGCGATGTCGTTCAAGGCGATCCGCACCGTGTAGGTCTTACCCGGTTCGAGCGACACCGGGTCCGCATGGCTGTCGCGGTGGGTCAGGTTGAGCAGCCCATAGGTCACCCTGGCCGACGTGCCGTCCGGTGCGACATCGCACAGACGAACGGCGATCATGCCGACGGGCCGGTCAAGCGCCAGTTCCAGGGTTACGACCGGCGCACCGAGGATTTCCAAAGCGGCCTCCAGCGGCGCACTGTCGAATGTCAGCGAGCAGCCGTCGTCGGCTCGCTGGTCGGTGGGCATCTCGCCCTCGCTGCCGAAGGCGCACCACACCCCGCCATGGAACCCTGTCGTCTGCGGCGACGAGACGGACAACTCGGCGTCGGGCTGCGGCGCGGCATCCAGCCCGGCCGGCCCCAGGTGCAGCGTGTGCCCAACGATGCGCGGCGACGGCCAGGAGGCTTCCGACACCCAGCGGCCCGGCCGATGGTCGTAGCTCGGCTGCGGCGGCACGCTCTCCTGCATCCAGACCCGGTACATCGGCTCGTCCATGGTCCCTGTGTCGATGCCCTTCAGCCAGTGATCCCACCAGCGCACCGCCTCCTGCAGGAACCCGATCTCGGGGCCGGGCACACCGTCGTGGGGGTACATGTGCGCCCACGGTCCGATCAGGCCCTTGCGCGGCACGGTCAAGCTGGCCAGCAGGCGCGGCACAGCATTGGAGTAGCCGTCGGCCCAGCCCCCGATGGCAAGGACCGGGCAGGCGATCCGGTCCGGCGCCTCGCATACCGAGCCGTGCCGCCAATAGTCGTCGCGCCGCTGGTGGCGCAGCCAGAGCGCCGGGAACAGGGTCGCGTGATGCAGCCGCTCCAGCCACTTCGCGCGCCAGCCTTCGCCGGAAATCTCCGGGTCGGGCGGAAACGCGTTGAAGGCGGTCAGCACCGTGCCCCATTGCTGGTTCTCGTTGATCAGGCAGCCGCCCATGTAGTGGGCGTCGTCGGCATACCGGTCATCCGCCGCACACAGCGTAATGATTGCCTTCAGGGCCGGCGGCCGCAGCGCCGCCACCTGCAGCGCGTTGAACCCGCCCCACGAGATACCGACCATGCCGACCGCACCGCTGCACCAGGGCTGGCCCGCCAGCCAGGCAACGACGTGTTGGGCGTCCTCGTGCTCCTGGCGCGAATACTCATCGGCGAGCACGCCGTCGCTGTCGCCGGCGCCGCGGACGTCGACGCGCACCGCGGCATAGCCGTGGCCGGCGTAGTAGCGGTGCATCGGTTCGTCGCGCAGCCGGGTCAGGTCGCGCTTGCGGTAGGGCAGGTATTCCAGGATCGCGGGCACCGGCGTGTCATGCGCCGCCCTCGGCAGCCATATGCGCGCCGCCAGCCGTACACCGTCCGGCATCGCGATCCAGGTGTTCTCTATTTCCTCAATGTCGTGCGGAAAGTCGTCAACGACTGTCATCTACATGCGCTTAGCCGGCCGTCGCACCGAGCGTATGCGTGGACCAGAACGCCAGTGCCAGTTCGTCGCGGATCGCGCGGCCCAGGTCGAGGTCGTGGCAGTTGACGATGGCGAGCCGGAAGCCGCCGGGCGGCATGGAATGCGCCTCCAGCGGCCGGTCGTCATGGAACGTGATCTGGATGCTGGACACACCGGGACGCGCGCGCAGCTCATCGACCAGGTCCTTGGGTGGGTGCGTGTAGGGCACGCCGTGGGCGCCGAACAGCACCACGCTATAGCCGTCGCGCCGGTCGGCGTCGTCGAAGTTCCAAGCCCCGTCGCGGTAGAGGCCGACCAGCGCGTCGCACCAGCCCTTGCCATAGAGGTCGGGCCACTGGTCGGCGAAGCGCAGATGGCCTTCGATGATGCGGCCGCCGATGGTCTCCACATTGACCATGCCGGTGTAGCCGGTGAAGTGCGCGCGCAGCCAGCGTCCGCAATAATCCTCGATCTGCGGGCGTGGCGCCGCATGCACGTGCCAATAGTCGAACACGCCATCGCCGATCGAAACCCCGGTCACATGGCGCCACCATTTCGGCTCGCCGTCCACCACCGCGATATCGGTGCTGACGTGCTCGCCCTTCATCAGCTCCATCCACAAATGACCCGGCATCTGGCCGAGCATGTAGTCGTCGTGCGACGCGAACACCTGGGAGCCAGCGCCCATGCCGCGCATGTTGTAGATCGGCTTGGAGAAGACGGGGTAGGCCTCGGGCTCGAAGCCATGGGGCGCGCCAGCGATACCCTGGCTCTCGCAGATCGTCAGCTTGTTGTAGATCCAGCGATGCTTGGGAAACATCATATAGGCGTCGCCATCCTCGGTCGGGATGACCACGTCATCCGGGCAGTCGAGATTCTCGAAATACTGCATCCGCCACGGGTCGAGCTCGCGAACTGGCATGGCCGTTTCCCTTATTGATCAAGAAGCGCCGTTATAGCCCCTTGCCATTGGCGCGCGTAGCCATCGCCTCGTGGCGCTTGCGGGTGGCGACGAAGAACGGCAGCGACAGATCATAGGCGACGCGTTCGCCTTCGCGGCGGAAGCCGATCTTGCTGAGCACGCGCTGCGAGTTGAAGTTGAAGGGATTGGTGACCGCGACGATCGGGTCCAGGCCCATGACCCGAAACCCGTGGTCCAGCACCGCACGTCCCGCCTCGGTCGCGATGCCCCGCCCCCAGGCATGCTGCAAGAACCGATAGCCGATCTCGTAGAGCTGCGGCCCGTAGAACGACGACTGCATCGGGATGTCGAACAGGCCGCTGGTGCCGAGGAAACGGCCGTCGGCGCGGTCGCGCACCGCCCAGAGGCCGCCGCCCACGGGCCACCCCCGCCGAATGGCGGCACGGAACCATCGCTCCCGGCTGGTCTGGTCCGCCGGGCCGCCCATGAACCGCATCACCACCGGGTCGGCGTCCATCCTGACGATGTCGGTCACGTCGCCCTGCCCGACCCGCCGCAATACCAAGCGCTCGGTCAAAATCTCGTTCTTGTCGGACATCGGGTTCGCCTCGGTTTCATGAGCGTCGTGGGGCACCGGAACCGTATTTTAACCCCACCGGGATAGGGTCTTTCGCGCGCGACTTCCACCACGGAAATCGATCAGCCCACTTGTTCGGTGCGAGGCAGAGATGTCGAAACTTGTCGACAACATTGCAAGACGTATTTTCGTCGGCTGCCTGGCCTTTACCGTCCTGGCGTCGGTGTTTCTTTTCGGCGCGCTGGCGCACGGCAACAACCTGCCGCCGATCCCCCAGCTGAAAGACGCCTACGACACCATCTTCAGCGATGGCGGGCTGATGGACACGCCGCTCTACGAGCACCTGCAGCCGACCCGCGGCCAGGGCAACGGCGTGACGATCAACGCGGGCCCCGATGACGGCGCCCTGGTGATGCTGGCCGGGTTCTTCGACGAGGAAAACCAGGTGCGCCTGATCCGGCGCGACGGGACCATCGTGAAACAGTGGTCGCTCGACTACTTCGCCCACTTCCCGGACGTCGACGCGCGCGTCTGCGACCTCGCCTCGCCGCTGCTGGTCGACACCCACGGCGCCCATGTGACGCCGCGCGGCGAGCTGGTCTTCAACTACGAGTATTGCGGCACCGTCAAACTGGACCAGTGCGGCGGCGTGGCCTGGACCATCGACCAGCCCACCCACCATTCCCTGGTCCCGGCGGAGGCCGGCGGGTACTGGCTGCTCGGCCAGCTCAACTGGAAGGCCATCGAGGCGCCGTCCCGGCTGGCACCGTTTGCCGCGGCGGCGACCGAGCAGGTCATGCGGGAGGACACGATCCTGCGGGTCAGCGAGGACGGCGACATCATCTCGGAGACCTCGATCCCCGAGCTGATGCGCGACGCCGGCATGGAAGCCATCCTGACCGCGAACGGCAACGACTTCGGCCACGACATCGTCGAGCGGACCGACCTGGTGCACGCCAACAAGGTGACGGAGCTGCCGACGGCCATCGCCGATGCGTTTCCGTTGTTTGCCGCCGGCGACCTGGCGATCTCCATGCGCGGGCTCAACCTTGTCATGGTGGTCGATCCGGTCACTTACGAGGTGAAGTGGCACCAGACCGGGCCATGGCTGCGCCAGCACGACCCCGAGTTTCGCCCCGACGGCCGGCTGTCGATCTTCAACAACAATGTCTACCGCACCGCCTATGTCGACGACCAAACCGTGCTGAGCACGCCGTTCACCACCAACATCGTGGCGGTCGACCCCGTGACCCGGGAGACCGAGGTGCTGTTCGGCGAGCGGCCGGGTGAGGAAATGTTGTCGGTCATTCGCGGCAATCACGAGCTGCTGGCGGACGACGGTATCCTGATCACAGAGTTCGATGCCGGCCGGGTGCTGGAAGTCGACGCCGGGCGCAACGTCGTTTGGGAATACGTCAACCACTACAACGACGATTTCGTCGGCGAGATCACCAACGCGGCGATCTATGCCGCGGACTATTTCGACACCGAGTGGACGGCTTGCGCGAACTGAGGGCGTGCGCCAGCGGTGACGATGGGATGCGCTAGACGCGAGGAGAACGATGATGAATTCGCTACGCCTGGCTGCAATGCTGGCCACGGTTGCGGTGCTGCTGCCCAGCCCCGCGCTGGCCTATATCGGGCCCGGCGCCGGCCTGGGCGCCATCGCGGTCACCGTCGCGCTGATCGGTGGCGTGCTGCTGCTCGGGGTCGGCCTGCTCTGGTACCCGCTGAAGCGTATGCGCAAGGCCAAGGCCAGCGGCAATGCAGACAACGGTAACTCGCAAGAACCCGCATGATCGCGGAGATCGCCATCTCGCTTCTGGCGGTCGCCGGCTTCTGCCTGGTGCTGTGGTGGGGGCGCATCGTGCCGATCTCCCACCGCGCCATGAAGACGATGATGGCGGGGCTGTCCGCGATGACGGACAGCGAGCTGGACGACGACGCCAAGGAGGTCGCCGTCAGGCGCGCCGGCCTCGGCCTGATCGTCGCCAGCTTCAGCATCCTGTGGCGCGCGCTCGCCGCCCTGGCGGTCGCGGCGGCGCCGATCTTCCTGGCCGACAAGTTCGCGCTGGCGTCGCAGGACGCGATCCTGACGCTGATGATGCGGTGGGACTACATCCTGATCGTCTGCGTCGTCGCGGGCATCGGCGTCGAGGTCGTGCGGCGGTTGCGGCGGTCGTCCGCCAACCGGAAAGCTGCCGAAACCAGCCTGTATTCCACCGCCGACCGCTTCTTCCACATGGTCGCCTTCTCCAGCCCGGCCGTCCTGCGTTCGGCATCGTGGCTCGAGGACCGGCTGACGGCGAGGGCCGCACCCGCACCTTCCGCGCCGCCGGTTTTGGTCACCTCGCTGGCGCGCGGCGGCACCACGGCCCTTCTCAACGCACTGAACGAGCTGCCGGAGGTCGCCACCCATACCTATCGGGACATGCCGTTCGTGACCGCGCCCAGCCTGTGGAACCGGCTTGCCGGCGGCAACCGGCGTGGCGTTGCCCGCCGCCACCGCGCCCATGGCGACGGCCTGGAGATCGACCTCGACAGCCCGGAGGCGTTCGAGGAGGTCGTCTGGCAGATGTACTGGCCGGAGAAGTATGGCGCGTCGTCGATTGCGCCATGGACGGCCGCTGACCGGAAGCCCGATGCCGAGCGGTTTCTTGAGCGCCACATGGCGAAGATCGTGCGCGCCCGCCTGTCCCGGAACAAGGCGAAGTCAGCCCAGGCCGCGCGCTATCTGTCGAAGAACAACGCCAACATCGCGCGCATTCCCTACCTGGCGGAGGCCTTCCCCGACTGCCGTATCGTCGTGCCGGTCCGGCGGCCGGAGAACCATGCGGCGTCGCTGCTGCGCCAGCACCGCAACTTCGTCGCACTGCAGACCGAGGACGACTTCATCCGGCGCTACATGCGCGATATCGGGCATTTCGAGTTCGGCCTGATCCACAAGCCGATCCAGTTCGCCGGGTTCGAGGCCGGGCGCCATGATCCGGACTCCCACGACTACTGGCTGGACTACTGGGTGCACGCCTTCCGGGACATCCTGCGCCACCGCGATCGCTGCATCTTCGTGCTGCAGGACGATCTGCGCGCGGCCCCGCAGCAGACCATGACGCAGCTTTGCGCCGCGCTGGACCTGGCACCTGGACGGGTGAATTTCACGAGCCACTTCCGCGCGACGCCGGACCGGTCGCCGACCGGTCTATACGACCAGCAGCTCTACGCGGAAGCGGCAGCACTCTACCGCGAGATCGAGACACTGGCCGGTTGGGTGAGCGACGTCCCCGCGCAGCGCCGCGCCTGAGCCCAATTCGGTGACAGTTTACTAAATACCCACTAACGTCATGCCCGCACTTGTGGAGCCTGCCCTCGGACTTGATCCGAGGGGGCATCCACGTCTTGGCAACGACTGCGGAAAGTCATGGATGGTCCCTCAGGACCGGCCGAAGGCTGGCACAGGCTCCACGTAGCAATCCAGGCGATTGCAACGATATCGGGCACGTTGTTCTGGATTGCCGCGTCGCGCCGAATTGGCGCGCCTCGCAATGACGACGCGGTTCGGAATGCCGTCCCTGGTGGAACTGGAAAGCACCAGCGCGTAGCCTGGGTCGAACGAAGTGGAACCCGGGTTTCGCTGCGCTCCACCCAGGCTACAGGCTGAGTCCGACGGCGTTGCTGGCCAACTCCCCAAAAGGTTGGCGTCATTGCGAGAAGCCCACGGCTCGGGCCCGCAGGCCCGCCCGAGGACAGGCTACGCGACGAAGCAATCCAGGCGATTGCAACGATATCGGGCACTAAGCTCTGGATTGCCGCGTCGCGCCGAATTGGCGCGCCTCGCAATGACGACGCGGTGCCCCAGATACCGAACCGGGTGGTGCCGCTTGCGCAGCACCACGCCCCAGATACCGAACCGGGTGGTGCCGCTTGCGCAGCACCACACCCCAGATACCGAACCGGGTGGTGCCGCTTGCGCAGCACCACCCGGGGCAGAAAAAGCCAACGACGCAGTGTCGTTCCGCTACGCGCGCGATGCGCTCTAGCGGATGCCTTCCTCGATCAACGGAATGAGATCATTGATCGTGTCGGGCGTCACCACGCCGCCACCGGTGTTCACCGAGAACCCCGTAATACCATATTTTGCCGAAACCAAACACTGTACGACCGGCAGGAAGCCCTGCAGGTAGAGTTGCTGGTCCAGGGTCACGGTGACATAGCCGTCGAGCAGGCCGTCGATGGTGGCTGGCGCAAGGTCGATGCCGCCGGCGACGATCTCGCCCGGCTCCTTGCCCGCCGCCTGTAGCGCCTGGGCGTAGATGCCGGTCACGCCGCCGTGCTGGGTGCCGATGGCCTTCACCTCCGGATTGGAGTCCAGATAGCCGACGATCACCGGCACCGCCTGCGAGAAGTCGGCGTCGACCTCGGAGCTGATGACCAGTTCGTCGACTTCCAGACCGGCGTCGCGCAACGCATCGGCCAGACCGTCCGCCGACTGCCGCCGGCCGGAGGCGAAGTGGCCGTAGACCACCGCCTTGTCGCCCTCGGCAAGCCCGCCGTGCTCGACCATCATCTTGCCGGTCAGCCAGCCGCCGGCATAGAGCTCGACGCCGACATAGCCGAAGCCGTCCGCCTGATAGGTCTCGGCAAGCTGCGGGATCGAGGCGTTGCCGCTGGTGATGGTGATGCCCTGGCTCCTGGCGTCGGCAACCAGGCTCTCCCAGGCGTCATAGCCGGGGTGGCCCATGATCTCGATGCAATCCGGGTTGCCGGCCACCGCCTCGCGGAACTGGTTCAGCATCGTTTCGGGCTGCCAGGAGGAATACTGCTCGCGCAGCTCGATACCGAAGGCCTCCGCCGCCGCGCGCGCGCCGTTGGTGCGCGGCAGGGTGGCGCCGCCGCCCGGCGAGCCGCCCATCTGGAAGTACATCACCAAGCCTTCGCCGATGGCCTGGGCATTGGCCGTCTGAGCGCCGAGCCCGACCGCCAAGGCGCAGGCGGCAACGCCGCCCAATGTGGCAAGTGTCTTCGTCATGGATCGCTTCCTCTCCTTTGTCCGGGTTGCCCAGGCGGGTCCCCGGTTTGTTGCGGGCGCGCCGATCGCGCCCTCAATGCGCCGTCGGTGCGCATGCCCACCAGCTCGCGCAGGCGGGCCGGCTGTTCGACGACCAAATGGAAAATGACAGCGCCTAGGAAAATCAGGCCGACCACCAGCCTGGTCCAATACCCGCCAAGGCCGGAGGCGACGATGCCGGCCTCGATGCAGCCGACCACATAGGAGGCGAAGAAGGTGCCGACGATCAGCCCGCGGCCGCCGGAGATCGAGGTGCCGCCGATGAACACCGCCGCGACCACGATCAGCAGATAGGCGGTGCCCTGGGTGGTGTAGTAGTTCTTGTTCTCCAGCGTCACCAGCACGCCGGCGATGGCCGCGATCACGCCCATCAGCGTGAACAGCAGGATCTTGCGGCGCTTGACGTCGACGCCCATCACCCGCGCCACTTCCTGGTTGTCGCCGATGAACATCAGGTGCTCGCCGAAGCGGTGCCGGTTGAGCAGGAACCAGATGCCCACCGTCGCCACCAGCGCCCACAGCGCCTGCGACGGCACATCGAACCAGCGCCCGGTCAGCACCGAGTGGATCGAATAGTCGTCGATGCCGCGCAGCGAATATTGCTGGCCCTGGCCGATGATCATCGACACGCCCTCGAACACGAACAGCATCGCCAGCGTGGCGATGATGGAGGGAATGCCGATCACCGCGACCAGGATGCCGTTCAGGAACCCGATCAGCGCGCCGACCAGGATCGCGGCCAGGAAGAACACCCAGATCAGAAGGTCCGGCCCCAAGCTGCCCATCGGCAGATTGTCCTCGCCGATGTCCATCGGCAGCGCGATGAACTTGAAGCAGATCGCGAACACGATGCCCGACATCTTGACGATGGAGGGGAACGACAGGTCGATCTCGCCGGCCGCGATCACCAGGGTAAGGCCGAGGCCGATCATCAGCGGCGGCGGCACCGTGGCCAGGAACGACAGGTAGATGTTGGGACCGAGGAAACTGTTCGGCGCGGTGATCATGAACACGCCGACGATGAGGCACAGCACGATGGCGACCGGCAGGCCCTCAACCTTGCCGAGCACCATCAGGCAACCTCCTCGGCCATAGTGTCTGCGGCGGCGTTGTCATGCTGCAGGGACAGGAAATAGTCGGTCAGCTGGTGCACATCCATCTCGCCGCGCTTGACCTCCCCCGCCACCCGGCCGCGGTCGATGATGACCATGCGGTCGGCGACCTCGTGCACATGCGCCAGGTTGTGCTCGATGTAGAGGCAGGCGCGGCCGGAGGCGCGAATGTCCTCGATGAAGTTCAGCACCTTGCGCACCTCCTTGACCGCCAGCGCCACCGTCGGCTCGTCGAGCACGATCAGATCGGCGTCGAAGTGCATGGCACGCCCGATGGCGACGCCCTGGCGCTCACCGCCGGAGAGCCTGGCCACCTCGGCATCGACCCCGATGCCGACGCCGCGGAAACCGATGGACTTCTTCAAGATCTCCTCGGCGATTTCCTTCTGTTCCTTGACCTTGATGAAGCCCCAGCGGTTGGTGATGTTGCGGCCGACGAAGAAGTTGCGCCACAGCGGCAGCTTCTCGCCCAGCGACTTCTGCTGATAGACGGTCTCGATGCCAAGCTCGTGGGCGCGGCGTACCGAGTACCGGTTGAGGTCGACGCGCTGGTCGCGCACGTAGAGCTCGCCGGACGTTGGGCGCTCGACACCGGTCAGGATCTTGATCAGGGTCGACTTGCCGGCGCCGTTGTCGCCGAGCAGGCCGACGACCTCGTTTCGGCCGACCTCGATGGAAATGTCGTCGAGCGCCACGACATTGCCGAAGCGCTTGTGGATGTTCGCCATGCGCATGGCATGGACGTAGGGTGAGCCGTCGCTCAAGAAGATCCCTCCCGGTGCTGGCGCTCTGTTTTTGGCCTTGCTGGCGGCGGCGCTCCGCACGGACCGGTCAATTGTCATCGGCCTTGCAGGCCTGTTGACCAGTAATCGATTACAGAAACGATACAGTGCACAAGTCGGCGCCTCAACCCGGCGACATGACGCACACACATAGGTTGCCGGTCTTTGGACCGGTGGACAACCTTTCTTGGTCCTGTGGACGTATTTGGAAACTTGCGCCACACTCGCGCCGACCAGATATCGTGCGCAAGCCATTGCCGGTCTTGGGGTTGGTCAGGGGGCCGGCCGAGGGGGCCGCAAGCCACGGGCGACGCGCCGAAACGGGAGGCATCCATGATCCGCAATCCGCTGCGCAACAAGCTCAATCGACGCCGTTTCCTGGGCACGTCGGCGACCGTCGCCGGCGGTGCCGCGCTCGCATCCGGCCTGCCGCGCAAGGCGCGCGCGCAACAGGGCGAGCCGATCAAGATCGGTTTCCTGGCGCCGCTGACCGGTCCGGTGGCGGCCTGGGGACGGCCCGGACTCGACGGCTGCCAGATCTGGGCCGAGTGGGTGAACGAGGCCGGCGGCATCCAGATCGGCGACACCGCGCACCCGGTCGAGTTCATCGGCTACGACAACGAGTACGATCCGGCGATCGCGCGCACCGGCGCCACCCAGTTGATCCGCGAGGATGGGGTCAAGTTCATCATGATGCTGGGCGGCGACACCTGGCCCGGCGTGCAGCCGGTGGCCGACCGCACCGGCATGCTGTTCTCCACCTTGCTGCCGTCGGACCTGTCGCCCGACACGCCGACCCTGCTGGCACCGGCCGAGGTGCACCCGATCTACAACGTCACCGGCGTCGCCTGGCTGGCGGAGAACCAGCCCGACCTGAAGACCGCGGTGATGTGCGCCCAGGACGACCTGTTGGGCCTGCCCTCGGTCGCCACCTACCTGGCCGCGTTCGAGGCCGCGGGCATCGAGATGCAGTCCGAGCCGCTGCTGTTCGACCCGGCAACCACCGACTTCGCGCCCATCGTCTCGCGCCTCATCGCTGACGGGCCGGACATCGTGTGCCTGGACACCTGCTATTCCGACTACGTGCACCCGATCACCGAGCAGCTGTTCCAGCAGGGCTATCAGGGGCAGATCATCTCCTGCACCGCCGACTTCTACGACCAGATGATCGAGAAGACCTCGGTCGAGTTCATGGAAGGCTTCGTGTTCCAGTTCCCGGACTTCGACGACCCGGCGCTGAACGACGAGAGCCTGAACTTCCAGAACCCGAACGACTTCTTCGCGGTCTACAACGAGCGCCATCCCGGCGAGTGGGGTGCTGTGTCGTGGGAGTACGCCGCGATCATGGACCTGTGGAAGGCGGCGGCGGAAAGCGCCGGCTCGGCCGAGCCCGCCGACGTGCTGGCGGCGATGAAGGAAGGCGGCACCGGCCGCCACGCATTCGGCGAGGCCGAGTGGTGGGGCGAGGACCTGTTCGGGATCAACAATGCGCTGGTCGGCAACTGGCCGGTGGTGGTGATCCGCAACGGCAAGGCGACCATCGAGGAGTTCCGCTCGATCCCGGCCTGGTACAATGAGCACCGCGACCTGATGATCAAGCACATGGAAGCCTACGGCCAGATGTACTACCAGCGGGGCTGATCGGCTGACTTCCACGCTTTCTCTCGTCATGCGCGGACTTGATCCGCGCATCCACGCAGACGATGACGAAGCACAGGCTACGCCGTCGTACTGCAACATCCACGTGGATGGCCGGATCAAGTCCGGCCATGACGCCTGAGGGGTTGGCGTAGCAGTGGACCTGTTCCTGCAAACCGTGCTCAACGCGGTCTACGCCTCCAGCTACATCGCGCTGGTGACCGTCGGGCTGGTGCTGATCTTCGGCGTCGTCGGCATCATCAACTTCGCCCATGGCGAGCTCTACATGATGGGCGCCTATGGCGTGGTGGCGCTCTACGCCGATGCCGAACTGCCGTTCATCCTGGCGGTGGCGGCCGGCCTGATCTTCGTCGGCGCGGTCGGCATCGCGATGGAACGCGGGCTGTTCCGGCCGTTGCGCGAGAACCCGCTGGGCGGGCTCGTCGCCTCCATCGGACTCCTTATGATCCTGCAAGCGTTGGCCGACATCGGGTTCGGCGTGCGCATGGAGCACGTGCCGCCGGTGACCCAGGAGGTCATCGTGTTCGGCGACCAGATCAGCCTCGCCGTTTCCCGCCTCTATGTCATCATCGCGGCCGTGGTGCTGCTCGTCGGGCTATGGCTGTTCCTGACCCGCACCCGCTTCGGCTGGGCGGTGCGCGCGAGCGCCCAGGACCCGGAGGCGGCCGCCCTGCAAGGCATATCGATCAGCTCGACGGCGCGGATCGCCATGTTCATCGGTGCGGCGCTGGCGGGCGTGGCCGGCGCGCTGACCGCGCCCCTGGTCACCGTCAGCCCGCATATGGGCCACACCGTCATCGTCACCGCGTTCATCGTCATCATCGTCGGCGGCGTCGGCAGCCTGGGCGGCGCGGTGATCGCGGCCGTGCTCTATGCGCTGGTCCACACCTTCGTCACCACCTACATCGACGGCGTCACCGCCGACATCGTCGGCCTGTCCCTGATGCTGGTGGTGCTGGTGGTGAAGCCGACCGGCCTGTTCGGGACCGCCGACCGTGCCTAGCGGCACCATGCTCAACCGCCTGCTGGTCGGCGCCGTGGTGGCCGCGGCGCTGATCGCGCTGCCCCACGTGCTGAGCTACTCGCAGCAGGAAATCCTGGTCTTCCTCACCATCAACATCCTGGTGGTGTGCAGCTACCGCCTGCTGACGCTGACCGGCGAGTGGTCGCTGGGCCATGTCGTCATCATGGGCGTCGGCGCCTATGCCAGCGCGCTGATCTCCAAGCAGATCGGGCTGGTGCCCATCTCGATGCTGCTCGGCGCCCTGGTCGCCGGCGCGGTCGCCTGGGTGCTGTCGTTCCCGCTGTTCCGGATGAAGGGGTTCTACTTCCTGATTGGCTCGTTCGCCGCCGGCGAGATCATCCGCCTGCTCTGGCGCCGCTTCCGCGAGCCGTTCGGCGGCCCGCAGGGGCTGAGCCGCATCGACCCGATGCCCGACATCGACCTCGGCATCTACTTCTTCGATTTCTTCGAGCCGACCAACTACTACTACTTCGCCGGCCTGGTGGTGATCGTGTGCCTGTGGGGCATGCGGCGGCTGGAACGCTCGGCCGTCGGGCTCACCTTCCACGCCGTGCACTGGCAGGACAATCTGGCCGCGTCTGTCGGCGTCAACGTGCGCCGCTACCGCACCATGGCGTTCGTCATCGCCTCGGCGGTGGCCGGCCTCGCCGGCGCCCTCCTCGCCCACTACATCGGCACCGTCAACCCGAACAGCTTCGACATCGAGCAGATGGTCTACGTGCTGACCTGGGCCATCGTCGGCGGCACCGCCACCTTCTACGGGCCGATCCTGGGCTGCGTGGTGCTGACGGTGATCGACGAGATCGTGCTGCGCGAACTGGACTTCGACCAGAGCCGGCCGCTGGTCTATGGCGCGATCCTGATCGTGACCGTGCTGTTCCTGCCCAAGGGCCTGGAGAGCCTGGTGCCGAAACTCGCCTTCTGGCGCACACGTGCGAGCGCGGAGGTGGCGTCGTGAACGCGCAACCGATCCTGGAGGTCGACCGCCTCAGCCGCTCGTTCGGCGGCCTGCGCGCGGTCAACGACCTCAGCTTCCAGGTCGCGCAAGGCACCATCCACGGCCTGATCGGCCCCAATGGCGCCGGCAAGACCACCACCTTCAACCTGATCTCCGGCTTCTACCGCCCCGACCAGGGCGAGGTGCGGCTCAGCGGCCAACGCCTCTCCGGCCAGCCGATGCACCGGGTGGCGCGCCAGGGCGTGGTCCGCACCTTCCAGCACGCCACCCTGTTCGCCGAGCTGACGGTGATGGAGAACGTGGAGATGGGCACCCACATGATCCACCCGCCGCGGCTGTGGCAGGCGCTGATCGGCCGCGACGGCCCGGCCCGCCGCAGCATGCGCGCGGCCGCCGCAGAGGCGCTGGAATTCTTCCACCTGGAGGGACTGGCCGATACCCGCGCCGGCGACCTCGCCCACGGCCACCAGCGCGCGCTGGGCATGGCGGTGGCGCTGGCCGCCCAGCCCAAGGTGATGCTGCTCGACGAGCCGTTCGCCGGCATGAACACCGAAGAGACCAACACCATGATGGGCCTGATGCGCAAACTGCGCGAGGCCGGCATGACCGTGCTGCTGGTCGAGCACGACATGCACGCGATCATGGGGCTGTGCGACAGCATCACGGTGATGAGCTTCGGCAAGCTGTTGGCCGAGGGCTCGCCGGAGGAGATCGGCCGCCACCCGGATGTGATTGCTGCCTATCTAGGGACAGGCAGCACGTCTTCGTCTCCCGCTGACGCGGAATCGGCACCGGCCCTCTCCCACACCCGGCCACCCGACAATGATACTGGTGTGGGTGGCCGGGTGGGGGAGAGGGCTGGCGCAGACTCCGCGCAAGGCGCGGGATCAAGCAAATGACCGCGCTGCTTGAGATTCAGGACATCGCCGTCTCGTACGGCCATGTCGCGGCGCTGAAGGGCATCTCGATTGAGGTGCCGGACGGCGGCGTGGTCGCGATCATCGGGTCCAACGGCGCCGGCAAGTCGACCACGCTGCGCGCCATCTCCGGCCTGGCCCCGCTGAAATCAGGCGAGATCCGCTTCGACGGCAAGCGCATCGACGGGCTGGCCGCACACCAGGTGGTGAAGCGCGGCATCTCCCACGTGCCCGAGGGGCGGCGGGTCTTCCCCGACATGACGGTGGAGGAGAACCTGCGCACCGGCGCCTTCCTGCGCCGCGACACGGCCGGCGTTTCCGGCGACCTGGACCAGGTGTTCCAGCGCTTCCCCCGCCTCCAGGAGCGCCGCCGCCAGCGCGCCAAGTCGCTCTCCGGCGGCGAGCAGCAGATGCTGGCCATCGGCCGCGCGCTGATGAACGGACCGAAGCTGTTGCTGCTCGACGAACCCTCCATGGGGCTGGCCCCGGTGATCGTCGACGAGATCGCCGGCATCATCCGCGAAATCGCCGAGCGCGGCGTGCCGGTGGTGCTGGTGGAGCAGAACGCCGAACTGGCGCTGGCGCTGGCGCAGTACGCCTATGTGCTGGAGACCGGCAGCATGGCGCTTTCCGGCCCGGCGCGCGAACTCCACGACAACGACCACATCCGCCGCGCCTATCTGGGCATCTGATCGAGCCATCGGGTCTGGGCATCAGGTCTGGGCATCGGGTCTGGGCATCGGACCCGGTTTGCGCCTACCCTGCATCCGGCGCACAACGCAGGGGGACGGCCAATGCGGATCGGGGTGGATGTCGGCGGCACCAACACCGATGCGGTGTTGATGGACGGCGACAAGGTTGTCGCCTCGGTGAAGGCGCCGACCACCGCCGACGTGGGCGGTGGCATCGTCGCCGCCGTGCGCAACGTGCTGGACGGCACGAGCGTCGGCGCAGACACGCTGGACAGCGTGATGATCGGCACCACCCAGTTCACCAACGCCTTCGTCGAGCGGCGGCGCCTGATCGAGGTCGCGATCATCCGGCTGGCGCTGCCGGCGACCACCAGCCTGCCGCCCCTGGTCGACTGGCCGCAGGATTTGGTCGCCCAGGTCGGCCACCACGTCATCATGGCCCATGGCGGCTACGAGTTCGACGGCCGCAAGATCTCCGCGCTCGACGAGAAGGAAATCATGGCCGCCGTCGCCGACATCAAGGCGCGCGGCCTGCGCTCGGTCGCGGTCAGCTCGGTGTTTGCGCCGATGAACAACGACATGGAAAAGCGGGTCGAGGAGATCGTGCTCAACGAGATCCCCGATGCGTTCGTCACCCTGTCGAGCGAGATAGGCCGCATCGGCATGGTCGAGCGCGAGAACGCGGCGGTGATGAACGCCTCGCTGATGGACCTGTCGGCGCGGGTGGTTGGCGCGTTCCGTGGGGCGCTGACGGACCTCGGCGTCACAGCACCCTTCTTCATCAGCCAGAACGACGGCACGCTGATGACCGCCGACTTCGTGGAGAAGTTCCCGGTGCTGACGTTCGCGTCGGGCCCCACCAATTCCATGCGCGGCGCGGCCTACCTCTCCGGGCTGGAGGAGGCGGTGGTGGTCGATATCGGCGGCACCACCACCGACATCGGCGTGCTGACCCAGGGTTTCCCGCGCGAGTCCGCCATCGCGGTCGACGTCGGCGGGGTGAAGACCAATTTCCGCATGCCCGACGTGCTCGCCATCGGGCTCGGCGGCGGCAGCCATGTGCGCGACGACGGCGCACGCGTCGGTCCGGACTCCGTCGGCTTCGAGTTGACAGAGAAAGCCCGCGTCTTTGGCGGCGACGTGCTGACCGCAACCGATCTGGCGGTCGCCTCCGGCGC
The DNA here is from genome assembly GCA_965227515.1 of Alphaproteobacteria bacterium. Classification (GTDB taxonomy): domain Bacteria; phylum Pseudomonadota; class Alphaproteobacteria; order CALKHQ01; family CALKHQ01; genus CBDDFZ01. The sequence continues at coordinate 430,113 of CBDDFZ010000002.1, read as the reverse complement.
GGCGGATATCGGCGACGCCACACGCGTCGGCGGACTGGAGCCGGCAACCGTGAAGGCCGGCATGGACCGCATCCACGCCATGCTGGAGGAAGGCATCGACCGGATGAAGACCAGCGCGGCGCCGGTGCCGGTGGTGCTGGTCGGCGGTGGCGGCGTGCTGGTCGACCGCGACCTGTCCGGCGCCGAGCGCATCGACCGGCCGGAGCATGCCGGCGTCGCCAATGCCATCGGGGCCGCCATCGCCCAGGTCGGCGGCGAGATCGACCGCGTGTTCTCGTTCGATGCCAAGGGGCGCGAGGCCGCCCTCGACGAGGCCAAGCAGGAGGCCACCGACCGCGCGGTGGCGGCGGGTGCGGCCGCCGGCTCGGTGCGCATCATCGAGGTCGACGAGGTGCCGCTGACCTACCTGCCCGGCGGCGCGGTCCGGGTGCGGGTGAAGGCGGTCGGCGACCTTGCCGGCGCGGCAGAATAGGGGGAAAACGCCATGGACCTGACCCTCGACAGCCTGCACGATTTCGCGCGCGGCGCCGCCTTCCTGGGCACCGGCGGCGGCGGCGACCCCTATGTCGGCCGCCTGATCCTGCAGCAGCAGCTCGCCGGCGGAAAGCGGGTGCGCCTGATCGACCCCAACGACCTGGACGACGACGCCCTGGTCATCCCGGTCGCCAACATGGGCGCGCCCACGGTGCTGGTCGAGCGCTTCCCCAGCGGCGACGCTGCGGTCTCCGCCGTGCGCCGGGCCGAGGAAATCGCCGGCGAGAAGGCAGCGGCGGTGATGCCGATCGAGGCCGGCGGCATCAACGCCACCCTGCCCTGTGTCGTCGGCGCGCTGATGGACCTGCCGGTGGTCGACGCCGACGGCATGGGCCGCGCCTTCCCTGAATTGCAGATGACCACGTTCGGCATCTACGGCATTCCCGGCAGCCCGGTGGTGATCAAGGACGAGCACCTGAATGAGGTGGTGGTCAATGCGGTCGACAACGAGACCGCGGAGTGGCTGGCCCGCGTGGTGTGCATCCGCATGGGCGGTAAGGCGGAAATCACGCTCTATCCCATGCGCGGCCGCGACGCGAAGACCAAATCGGTGCACCGCACCATCTCGCTTGCGATCGAGATCGGCCAGGTGATCGGCCAGGCGCGCGCCGCCCACGGCGACCCGTTCGCGGCGCTGGAAGGCTTCTTCGCCGCCGCCGACCCGCCGCGCCACAGCCGGGTGCTGTTCGACGGCAAGGTGGTCGACCTGCTGCGCGAGACCACGCGCGGGTTCGCGGTCGGCCGGCTGATCCTGGAGGCGCTGGACGGCGGCGGCCAGCGGATGGATATCGCATTCCAGAACGAGTATCTGCACGTGCAACTGGAGGGCCGGACGCTGGCGATGGCGCCCGACCTGGTCTGCGTGCTGGACCGCGAGACCGCCGAGCCGATCACAACTGACGGCCTGCGCTACGGCCAGCGCGTCAAGGTGATGGCGATCAGTGTGCCGCCAGTGATGCGCACGCCCGAGGCGCTGGCGGTCTGGGGCCCGCGCGTGTTCGGTGTCGACATGGACTACGTGCCGCTGGAGGAGCTTGGTTGATCATGCAGCGTCCGCATATGCTCTCTCGTCGCCCTCGCGCTTGTCGCGAGGGCCCATTTGCGGGGCACACTGGGCCGATGCCAATAGACGCCGGCATGTTTGGCCATTTGAAACCGGGCGGCTGCCACCCCGCATAGCGCTCCGCAATGACCTATTGACGCTCTGGCCATCAATGGGTCCTCGCCACAAGGGCGAGGACGACAGTATCTTTCTGCCTCGGAGATCGAGCCACCCTTCGAGAAATGTGTGAAGCTCGAAGCCACAAGGGCGAAGACGACAAAACTACTTCTGCGGCAACATTGAGTGAGCGCGATGCAATTGCACATGCAGACCTGGGCCGAGGTCGAGGACTATCTGAAGCGGTCGACAGGGATCATCATCCCCATCGGCTCGACCGAGCAGCACGGCCCGAACGGCCTGGTCGGCACAGATGCCCTGTGCGCGGAGGTGATCGCGCGCGGCGTCGGCGAGGCGGCGAACGCGCTGGTGGCACCGACCTTCAGCGTCGGCATGGCCCAGCATCACCTGGCGTTTCCCGGCTCGATCACGCTCAGGCCTACAACGATGATCGCGGCGCTGTGCGACTGGATCAACTCGCTGTCGCGCAACGGCTTCGACCGCTTCTTCTTCGTCAATGGCCACGGCGGCAACATCGCCACCGTCAACGCCGCCTTCTCGGAGGTCTATGCCCAATCGAGCCTCGCCGGGCCGGGCAACGCCGCCCCGGTGATGTGCCGGATGGTCAACTGGTGGGAGGGGCGCAAGGTCACCCAGCTCCGCAACCAGCTCTATGGCCGCAAGGAGGGCATGCACGCCACGCCATCGGAGGTGTCGGTCACGCAATACGCCTTCCCCGACGCCATCAAGACAGCACCAATCGACCCGGAAGTGGCGCCTATGGACGGCTTCGCCGACGCCGAGGACTATCGCCGCCGTTTCCCCGACGGGCGCATCGGCTCGGCGCCCGGCATGTCGACACCGGAGGACGGCAAGCGGCTGTTCGACCTAGCGGTGGAGGAGATCGCCGGCTTCTACCGCTCGTTCCTGGATCGGAAATAAGGTCCGCAAGGGTACGTCCGGAACATGACGGCGTACTTGATCCTGAAGTTCCTGCACGTCATGGGCGCCATCGTCGTGCTGGGCACCGGCACCGGCATCGCCTTCTTCATGCTGATGGCCCACCTCAGCCGCGATCCGGCATTCATCGCGCGCACCGCCTCGGTGGTGGTGCTGGCCGACTGGCTGTTCACCACCACATCGGTCATCGCCCAGCCGATCACCGGCTATCTGCTGGTGCGCGAGATGGGCCTGTCGCTGACCGACGACTGGATTCTGATATCGCTGGGCCTCTATGTGCTGGCCGGCGTGTTCTGGGTGCCGGTGGTCTGGCTGCAGGCGCGCATGCGCACCCTGGCGCGGCAGGCCGTGGCGGCGGGGACCGACCTGCCCGACGCCTATCGGCGCCTGTTTCGCCTGTGGTTCCTGTTCGGCATTCCCGGCTTCTCGTCCGTCATCGCGATCGTCTGGCTGATGGTCGCCAAGCCCTATTTCTGAGACCGGCATGGAAGGCGCGGACCCACGCATTGTCATCCTGGGGGCGTCGGGCCTGATCGGCGGCGCGCTGGCCAACCTGCTGGCGCAAGAATCGTTCGATGTGGTCGGGATTGCACGCCGGTTCGATGCCGCACAACGGGCCGGCCTTTTCGAGGCCGTCGAGGCACCGGTCGTCGACCTCGGCTTCGAAGACCTGGGCGCCGACGACCTGGGCGCGCTCCTCGACACCCATCGCGCCGACATCGTGGTCAATTGCCTCGGCGTGTTGCAGGACGGCCCAGGCGGCGGCGCGGAGGACGTGCATCACGCGTTCGTCGCCCGCCTGGTCCAGGCTCTGGGCGCGCGCGATGCCCTGCTGGTGCACGTCTCCATCCCCGGCGATCCCGACGAGGACCGCACCGATTTCGCCCGCACCAAACGTTCGGCCGAGGCAGCGATCGCGGCAAGTCCCGTGGCGCACGCGATCCTGCGGCCCGGGTTCGTATTAGCGCCGGTGGCCTATGGCGGCAGCGCGCTGATGCGCGCGCTGGCGGCGCTGGCGGTGGACTTGCCGCGCCGCGAAGCCGGCCAGCCGTTCGCCGCGACCGATATCGACGACCTGGCGCGCACGGTCGCCTTCCTGGCCAAGTCATGGCGGGACGGCCGCCGCGATTGGCGCGTGGCCTGGGACGTGATGGAGCGCGAGGCCGGCACCGTCGGCGACGTGCTGGCGGCGATGCGGCAGCGGATCGGCGGGCCGCGCCCCCTCTTCCGTCTTCCCGGACCGCTGATGGCGCTGGGCGCGCGGGCGGGCGACGTGGCGGGCCACCTCGGTTGGTCGCCGCCGATCCGCAGCACGGCGCTGGCCGAGATGCGGCGCGGTGTCGCCGGCGATCCCCAACCCTGGATCGACGCCACCGGCATCGCGCCGACGCCGCTGGCGACCTCATTGGCGCGGCTGCCGTTCGGCGTGCAGGAGAAGTGGTTCGCCCGCCTCTACCTCCTCAAGGCGCTGGTCCTGGTGGTCCTGTCGTTGTTCTGGATCGTCAGCGGTCTTATCGCGCTGACGGTGTCGTTCGAGGCAGCGTCCCAAGTGCTGCAAGCCGCCGGCATCGGCCCTGGCGCCGCCTCGGTGCTGACAGTCGTCACCGGCCTGGCCGACGTGGCGATCGGCATTGCCATCGCGTGGCAGCGCACCAGCCGCCTCGGGCTGATGGCCGGCATCCTGCTGTCGGCCGGCTACCTGCTGGGATCGCTGGTCCTGCTGCCCGCTCTGTGGCTCGACCCGTTGGGGGCGATGGTCAAGACCGTGCCGGCCCTCGTGTTGATGCTGGTGGCGTTGGCGATCGGCCACAAACGCTAGTGCGTGGCTGCGCACGGGCTTTGGTTTTGCCAATGCCCGCCATAGCGATTAGGGTCGCGGCAGTTCGGTTGGCGCGATCGCACCGGGCGGTGCCCGCGACCGGCTCCAAAACAGGGGAGGAAGTCAAATGTCCAAGAGCAAGCTGTTGGCGACCGTCGCCATTGTCAGTGCCATGGGTGCTACCGGCGCCCAAGCCCAGGACGACCCGTTGCAGTTCACCTACATCATGCACTCGTCGACCGGTAACGTGTTCTGGCAGGCCGTCAAGAACGGCATGGACGAGGCGTGTGCGATGATCAACGCCGAGTGTCAGATGATCTTCCTGAACCAGGACGGCAATCTGAACGAGCAGTTGGCCAACCTGGAAGCGACCATCGCCAACGAGCCGGACGGCATCATCACCACGCTGGTCAACGACGACATCTTCGACGAGGCGGTGCAGCGCGCCAACGACCTGGGCATCCCGGTGCTCGGTTCCAACGTCGACGACACCATGGGCGAGGACGGCAACAGCCGCCTGAGCTTCGTCGGCCAGGACCTGGAGCAGGCCGGCTACGACCTCGCCAAGGGCCTGTCCGAGCACTTCCCCGCCGACGGTCCGATCTCCGTGCTACTCGGCGTCTCCGGCCCCGGCCAGAGCTGGGCGGAACAGCGGATGGCCGGCGTGGCGCGCTTCATGGAGGACTACGCGGCGGCGAACGCAGACCGCGAAGTGACCTGGGAACGGATCGATTCCGGCCTCGACCTGGCGCTCACCCAGCAGCGTGTCAGCGCCTATGTGCAGGGCAACCCGGACCTGACCGCCTATTTCGATGCCGGCTACTGGCACGCCGGTGCGGCCGTCGGCCTGCGCGACCTGGGCTATGGCCCGGGCGAGATCCTGCTGGGCGGCTTCGACCTGTTGCCGGTGGTGTTCGACGAGATGGAGTCGGGCTACATCCAGGTCACCGTCGACCAGCAGCCGTTCCTGCAAGGCTTCCTGCCGATCATGCAGCTCTACCTGATGAGCAAGTATGAGCTTGGCGCCTGGGATGTGAACACGGGCAAGTCGTTGATCGTGCCGGGCGACGTGCCGGCGCTGCGCACGCTCTCCGAGCAGGGCTTGCGCTAGGCAGCTTTGCCGTCCTTGCGATAATGGCACCGGGCGCCAACGGCGCCCGGTGTCGCGTTACACTGGCCCCATCCAACTTCGACCTCGTTTGAACACGGACTGAAATGCAGAAGATATTGAAGGCCCTGCTGTCGCGGCCGGAGATCAGTGCCCTGGTAATGCTGATCATCGTCGTCGTCGGGTTCCGGCTGAACGCCGAGGAGTTCCTGTCGACGACCAACCTGACCGGCATCTTCAGCATCGTGCCCGAATTGGGCCTGGTCGCCATCGGCGTGACGATCCTGATGATCTCCGGCGAGTTCGACCTGTCGGTTGGCTCCGTGTTCGCGCTGGTGCCGATGCTGACCATCGTGCTCTGCGGTTTCGCCGGCGCAGCGGACGCCGGCGGCGAAGTGCCGTTCCTGTTCGGCTTGATCGACCTGCCGCACTGGCTTGCCTACACGCTGGGCAACCCGTGGGTGGCCATCGTCGTCGCCTTGCTGGTCGCGCTCGGCATCGGCGCCATCAACGGCTGGGTGACACTGTCGTTCGGCATTCCGTCGTTCGTCACCACGCTCGGCATGCTGTTCGTCGCCCGCAGCCTGACCGTGGTGCTGTCCGGCGGCTTTCCGCCGAGCTTCCCTGACACGCTGCCGACCTGGCTGTTCGTCGAGCCATTGTGGATGGAGCCAAGCCCGCGCAACGCGGAGGTTCTGGTGCCCGGCATGTTCCGCGCGTCGTTCATCTGGTTCGCGGCACTCGCCGTGGCGCTCGGCATCTATCTGCACCGCACCAATTTCGGCAACTGGATCTACGCCACCGGCGGCCAGCGCCAGGCGGCCCAGGACATGGGCATCAACGTCCGCCGGGTGAAGATGACGTGCTTCATGATGTGCTCGCTGCTGGCCGGGCTGGCAGGCATCATCCAGACCTTCCGCCTCGGCTCCGCGGTGCCTTCGGTGGGCGAGGGCCTGGAGCTGCAGGCCATCGCCGCCGCCGTCATCGGCGGCGCCGCGCTGACCGGCGGTATCGGCTCGATCATCGGCGCGGTGGTCGGTGCATTCCTGATCCGCATGATCGACAACGGGCTGGTCATGTCGCGCATCGACGCCAACTGGTTCAAGCTGGCGATCGGCGTGCTGACGGTGCTGGCGGTGATCCTGAACATCTACATCCGGCAACGCGCCTACAAGATGAAGTCATGACCATGTCCGCAGCCGCATCCGAGACACAGACCCGCCCGGCGCTGATCCACTGCGAGGGCCTGCAGAAATGGTATGGCGGCGTCCATGCCCTGAAGGGCGTGGACGTCGAGTTCGGCCATAGCGAGGTGATCGGCCTGGTCGGCGACAACGGCGCCGGCAAGTCGACGCTGATCAAGATCCTGTCCGGCGCGCACCAGCCCGACGGCGGCAAGATCTACATGGAGGGCCGCGAGGTGAAGCTCTCCTCGCCGAAGGTGGCGATGAACCTGGGCATCGAGACCATCTACCAGTACACCGCGATGGCGCCGCAGCTCTCCATCGCCCGCAACATCTTCATCGGCCGCGAACCGGTGCGCGCCCGCATCGGCTCGCTGGGCGTGCTCGATTACGCCAAGATGGGCCGGGAATCGATGGAGGCGCTGGAGAGCGTGGAGCTTCACTTGCGCTCGCCCGACACCCCGGTCGAGCAGCTCTCCGGCGGCGAGCGCCAGGGCGTGGCCATCGCGCGCGCCATGTACTTCAAGAGCAAGGTCCTGATCCTGGACGAGCCGACCAACCACCTGTCGGTCAAGGAAACAAACAAGGTGCTGGACTTCGTGGCCGGCCTGAAGACCCAGGGCATCACCTCGATCTTCATCACCCACAATCTGCACCACGTCTATCCGATCTCCGACCGGATCGTGGTGATGGCGCGCGGCGAAAAGATCGCCGACCTGAAGCAGGCCGACACCTCCATCGAGGAGCTGACCGACCTGATCGTCTGATCGGCCGCGGTCGCGCCCGCCCCGCTCTTTCCACGCAGGAAAACTTGTTGCGCCACAGCAATTGCTGCGGGTGCGGCGGGGTGCTAACGTTCGATTGAGCCGCGGGCGGTGCAGACCTGCTGGCATGGCAATTGCGTGCACTTGAACTTGCATGCGTGCGGGTCAGGGGGTGGACCGACCGGGCGCTAGACGCCCAGCCGGGTTTGCGCCGCATGTTTGGGCGACCTGTCTGGCCAGGCAGCGATTTCGGGGAGCACGCCATGAGCAAGCACATTCGCGTCGTCACGCCGATCACCACCCATGGGTTCCGCAAGGCGAGCGATTTCGACGGTCTGGTCGGCCCGGACACGACCATCAGCCACGTCGAGATCGACCGCGGGCCCGCCTCCATCGAATGCGAATACGACGAGATGCTGGCGGTGCCCGACACCGTGGCCAAGATCATCGAGGCCGAGCGCGACGGCGCCCAGGCGGTGATCATCGACTGCATGGGCGACCCCGGCCTGAAGCCCGGGCGCGAGTGCGTGTCGATCCCGGTGCTGGGGCCGTGCGAGACCGCCATGCACCTGGCCGCGATGCTGGGCCACAAGTTCAGCGTCGTCACCGTGCTCCGGCGCATCAACGTGATGATCGAGAACCAGGCCAAGGTCTATGGCTGCGCCGACAAGTACGCGTCGACCCGCGCCGTCGACATCCCGGTGCTGGCGCTGGAGAACGACATCGCGGGCACCCAGCGCACGCTGACCGAGCAGGCCCTGCTGGCGGTGGAGGAAGACGGCGCCGACGCCATCATCTTCGGCTGCACCGGCATGCTGGGCTGTGCCGAGGCGGTCCGCGACGGACTGCTCGCCAGGGGCTACGACATTCCGGTGATCGATCCGGTGCCGGCGGCCGTGCGCATGGCGGGCGCGTTGATCGACACCGGGCTCAGCCACAGCCGCATCGCGTTCCAGCCGCCGCCGCCGAAGCCGGTGGTCGGCTATGACATGCCCGCGCTGACGCCAGCGCGCCAGGCGGCCGAATAGCTTGCTGGGCACGGCCCCAATCGCAGCGCCAGGAGCCAACAACCGGTGACCGCGGCGACCGACAGGGTGGCGCTGGGCGGCTTCGGGCGCGGCATGCGCACCTTCATGGGCGGCAACAGGTCGTTCTGGCTGGTGCTGCCGGCGTTCGTGTTCTTCCTGATCTTCTTCATCCTGCCGGTGCTGTCGCTGTTCCTGATCTCGATCGACAAGCCCGCCACCGGCGTGGTGGCGCCGCAGGGCGATTTCTCGCTCGACAATTTCGCCCGCTTCTTCTCGCGCGGCACCTACTACTGGGCGGCGGTGCGCTCCATCGGCATGGCCAGCCTGGTCGCCATCGTCACCCTCATCCTCGGCTATCCGCTGGCGTTCCTGATCGCCAAGACCGAGCACCCGGGGCGCAACACCTTCCTGATGATCCTGGTGCTGTGCGCGATGCAGCTCGACATGGTGATCCGGCTCTACGGCCTGATGGTGCTGATGGGCGACAACGGCATCATCAACGTCGCCCTCCAGGACATCGGCCTGATCGAGGAGCCGATGCCGCTGATGTACAACTTCTTCGGCGTGGTGGTCGGCCTGGTGCAGTTCACCCTGCCGTTCATGGTGCTGTCGCTAATCGGCGTCATCCGCTCGATCAACCCGTCGCTGGAGGAAGCGGCGCGCAGCCTGGGCGCCAACCGCTGGACCGCGTTCTGGCGCATCGTCTTTCCGCTGTCGATGCCGGGCATCCTGGCCGGATCGCTGCTGGTGTTCGCGATCTCCATCAGCTCATACGTGGTGCCGGCGCTGATGGGCGGCTGGAAGGTGGTGCTGATGCCGATCCACATCTACCAGCAGATCGCCGAGCTGGGGAAATGGCAGTTCGGCGCCGCCATCGCGGTGGTGCTGTTCGCCACCAGCGTGGTCGCGGTGGTGATCTACCAGCGCTATGCCGCCAGCACCGCAGGGGGGCGCACGTAGATGGCTAACCTGGCATCTACCCTGCAGCGCAATGGCGCGCGCAAGTGGTCGGAAGCGCAGGTGCCGCTGGCGCTGAAGATTGGCGCCGTCATCGCGCTGATCGTGCTGCTGCTGCCGGTGGTGATCGTGGTGCTGGCCGGGCTGAACTCCGGCGAGTATCTCAGCTTCCCGCCCGACGGGCTGTCGCTGCGCTGGGTGGAGGAGTTCCTGTCCTCCGACACCTGGATGGGCGCCTATCTTTTCAGCCTGCTGCTGGCGCTGATCACCATGGTGATCTCCACCGTCCTCGGCACCATGGCCGCCATCGTGCTGGCCCGCGCGCGCTTCCGCGGCCGCGACCTGTTGCGCGCCTATTTCCTGTCGCCGCTGATCCTGCCCGGCGTGGTGCTGGGGCTGGCGCTCTACGTGTTCTATGTCTCCTCCGGCATCGGGCTGGCGCGCACGCTACCGGGGCTGGTGATCGGCCACGTGCTGGTGACCACCCCCTACGTCATCGGCACCGTGTCGGCGGCACTCGTCACCTTCGACACCTCGCTGGAGGAGGCTGCGCGCAGCCTGGGCGCCGGCCCCTGGACCGCGTTCCGCAAGGTCACGCTGCCCAACATTTCGGCCGGCATCATGGCCGGGTCGATCTTCGCGTTCATCGTGTCGTTCGGCCAGTTCGAGGTGTCGCTGTTCCTCAGCACGCCGAACCTGGAGCCGCTGCCGATCGCGCTGTATGTGTCGCTTCGCTACAAGTTCGAGCCGACGGCCGCCGCCGCCGGCATCTTCGCCATCGCGCTGGTGGTGATCTCGATGCTGATCACCGCCAAGCTCGTCAACATTCGGAAATTCGGGGGAATCAAGTTCAGCTGACGACCCGATTTGGGGCCGCCGCACGTCGCGGCCGGTCCGTGCGCCAACCGCAACCCAGAGGGAGTTCGACACATGGCCAAAAAGAAAGGTATCGGAGACAGCGGGTTGATCCTGCCTGGAACGACCAAGGGCGTCAGCCGTCGTAATGTGCTGGCGGGTGCGGGCGCCGCGGCGGCCGGCGTGCATCTGTTCAACATCAACCACGCCTGGAGCCAGGACGTCCACTACGACGGCGAGGTGTTCGACGCCGAGGGCGCGACCCTGCCGATCGCCGAGTGGGGCGGCTTCTGGGAAGAGAACATCCGCGAGCTGCTGATCAACGACTTCGAGCGCGACTTCAACTGCACGGTCGAATACGACAGCACGTGGCCGTGGTTCCCGAAATTCGTCGCCGGCGGGCCGGAAGACCCGCCCTATGCGTCGACCAACTGGAACCTGCCGGAGATGTACAAGACCGCGGGCGCGGGCGACTATTTCCTGTCGCAGGAAGAGGTGATCGCCAACGTGCCCAACGCCGGCGGCGTGTGGCCGTTCGCGCTGGACAACGGCGTCGGCATCACCTGGGCGTTCGGCCGCTATTGCTATTCCTACCGCACCGACCTGGCCGACCCGGCGCCGACCTCGTTCGAGGATTTCTGGCAGGACCAGTACGCCGACAAGCGCGCCACCTACATCACCTCCAACACGCTGTTCATGGCCTTCTTCATGACCGCCAACGCCGTCTTCGGCGAGAGCCAGCAGGACATGGCGGCCGGCCTGGACGCGATGGAACGCGCGATGCCGATGAAGATCTCCGACTTCACCGGCAATATGTCGACCCTGATCGAGCGTGGCGAGGCCACCATCGGCGTGCACGTGGACGGTGAGGTCTACATGCAGCAGGAGGCCGGCGTGCCGGTGGCACCGTATATGTGGTCGCAGTACAAGCCGATCCTGACCCAGACCCAGACGCTGAGCCGGTATTCCGACCCGATGCAGAAGCGGCTGGCGATGGCGTTGTTGAACCGGCGCCTGGATCCGGAGTTCATCACCAAGTTCGACGGCGTGTTCTACCTGCGCCCGACCCACAGCGAGGCCGCGGTGCACGAGAACCTGGTGCCGCACGGCGTGGAGAACACCGCCGACGCGGTCGAGGGCCTGTGGATCCCGGACTGGAACTGGTGGCTGGAAAACGAGGACGAGATCGTCGAGACGGTGAACGACATCTTCGCCGGGTGATCGTAACGACGCGAAGTGTTGCCACCATCACAATCGTCATGGTCGGGCTTGTCCCGACCATCCACGAGATGGCGGCTTAGGCCGCCAACAAGACGTGGATGCCCGCAACAAGTGCGGGCATGACGGTGGTGGTTACGATGAACGGCCGCGCGAGAGGGCCGCAATATGGGTAGTCGAGGCATGAAACTTGTCTGACGTCGAAATCGTCGAGCTGTCGAAGACCTACGGCGACAATGTCGCCCTGACGCCGACCAGCCTGCGCGTTGAGGAGGGCGAGTTCTTCTCGCTGCTCGGCCCGTCCGGCTGCGGCAAGACCACCACCTTGCGCATGATCGCGGGCTTCGTGCAGCCGACGACGGGCGCGATCCTAATCGGCGGCACCGACCTGACGTTCATGCCGCCGGAAAAGCGCGGCATCGGGATCGTGTTCCAGAACTACGCGATCTTCCCGCACATGAACGTGTTCGACAACATCGCCTTCGGGCTGAAGCTGCGCCGCGCGCCTGCGCCGGAGATCGCCAGGCGGGTTGCGGCGGCGCTGGAACAGGTCGGCCTGGCCGGCTACGAGCGCCGCTACCAGCGCGAGCTTTCCGGCGGCGAGCAGCAGCGCGTGGCGTTGGCGCGCGTGCTGATCACCGAGCCGAAGATCCTGTTGCTCGACGAGCCCCTGAGCGCGCTCGACAAGAAGCTGCGCGAGGAGATGAAGTACTGGATCAAGAACCTGCAGCGCGAACTGAAGATCACCACCCTTTACGTCACCCACGACCAGGGCGAGGCGCTGACCATGTCCGACCGGATCGCGGTGATGAACAAGGGCGCGGTGGCGCAGATCGGCTCGCCGCAGGAGATCTACGAGCACCCGGCCAGCCGGTTCGTCACCGAGTTCATCGGTGAGTCCAACATCCTGAACGCCACCGTCCAGGCCGTCGACGGCGCCGACTGCCAGCTCGCCATCGGCGGCCACACCATCGGCGCCATGCACCAGGACGGCCTCGGCCCCGGCGCGGCGGTGGCGCTGGTGATCCGCCCCGAGCGCGTGCTCGTCGGCGTCGAGGCGGATGCGGCTACTGGCGCCAACCGCATCACCGCGCGGGTGATGGACCACACCTATCAGGGGGCGGTCATCCGCTACCGGTTCGATATCGACGGCCAGACCCTGGTCGCCGAGACGCCCAACCGCTCCGACCGCGCGGTGCTGGCCGACGGCACCGAGGTCGCGGTCGCCTGGCCGGCCGACGGCACTGCCCTGCTGGTCGAGTGATGCCGTCACGGAATTGTAGCCCGGGTGGAGCACAGCGGAACCCGGGATCGACCATCGCAATCTTGTCATCCCCGGGTTCCACTACGTTTCACCCGGGCTACGCCTTCTTCACACCAAACAAGCGGAACGAACATGCGCGTGGGAATTGACGTCGGCGGCACCAACACCGACGCCGTGCTGATGGATGGGCTGACGGTCGTCGCGGCTCACAAGACACCGACGACGGCGGACGTGTCGGGCGGCATCATGGCGGCCCTGAAGACCGTCCTTGACGAAAGCAGCGTCGCGCCGGCCGACATCCAGGCGGTGATGATCGGCACCACCCATTTCACCAACGCGGTGGTGGAGCGGCGGCGCCTGCTGGAGGTGGCGGCGGTGCGGCTCGGCCTGCCGGCGACCAAGGGCCTGCCGCCGATGGTCGACTGGCCGGCCGACCTCGCCGACACGCTGGGCCGCCATCGCTATCTGATCCACGGCGGCAACGAGTTCGACGGCCGCGAGATCGCGCCGCTCGACGAGCAGGCGCTGAAGGACGCGGCAAAGGATATCAAGGCGAAGGGGCTGCGCGCCGCCGCCGTCACCTCCGTGTTCTCGCCGGTGAAGAACGAGATGGAGCAACGGGCGGCCGAGATCCTGCAGCAGGAGCTGCCGGACATCGCCATTTCGGTCAGCCACGAGATCGGCCGCGTCGGCTTCCTGGAGCGCGAGAACGCCACCATCATGAACGCCTGCCTGGCCGACCTGGCGAGCCGGGTGGTCGACAGCTTCCGCTCCGCCCTCGACCAGTTGAAGATCACGGCACCCTTCTACATCAGCCAGAACGACGGCACCCTGATGACCGCCGACCACGTGGCGCGCTACCCGGTGCTGACCTTCGCGTCCGGGCCGACCAATTCCATGCGCGGTGCCGCCTTCCTGGCCAAGGCGAAGGAGGCAATGGTGGTCGATATCGGCGGCACGACGTCCGACGTCGGCATGCTGCTGCACGGCTTCCCGCGCGAAAGCGCGGTCGCGGTCGACATCGGCGGGGTGCGGACCAATTTCCGCATGCCCGACGTGCTGGCGATAGGGCTCGGCGGCGGCAGCCTGGTGCGCGACGACGGGGCCCGCATCGGCCCGGATTCGGTGGGCTACGAGCTGACCGAAAAGGCGCTGGTGTTCGGCGGCGACATACTGACCACCACCGATATCGTGGTGGCTGCGGGGCTGGAGGACATCGGCGACCGCAGCCGCGTGGCTCACCTCAAGGCGGATGTGGTCGAAACCGCCATCGCCACCATGCACCGCATGGTCGACGAGGCGGTCGACCGGATGAAGACCAGTGCGGAGGCCCTGCCCGTCATCCTGGTCGGCGGCGGCTCGATCCTGGTCTCGCGCGACCTGCCGGCGGCGTCGGAGATCGTCAAGCCCGACCACGCCTCGGTCGCCAACGCCATCGGGGCCGCCATCGCCCAGGTCGGCGGCGAGGTCGACCGCATCTTCTCGCTGGAAGGCCTCGGCCGCGACCAGGCGCTCGGCCAGGCCAAGCAGGAGGCCACCGAAAAGGCGGTGGAGGCCGGCGCGATCGCCGACAGCGTGCAGATCGTCGACATCGAGGAAGTGCCGCTCGCCTACCTGCCGTCGTCCGCCACCCGCATCCGGGTGAAGGCGGTCGGCGACCTGGCGATGAACTAGGTCAGGGAGGCAAGCAGCATGTTCGAACTTGATCGCGAAGACCTGAAAGACCTGTGCCGCGGGGCGGCGTTCCTGGGCACCGGCGGCGGCGGCGACCCTTATATCGGCCGGCTGATGGTGGAGCACGCCATGGACGAGTCCGGGCCGGTCACCATCATCGACCCGTCGGAGGTGCCGGAGGACGCGCTGGTGCTGCCGACCGCGATGATGGGCGCGCCGACCGTGCTGGTGGAAAAGATTCCGCGCGGCGACGAGGCGGTGAAGTCGTTGCAGCGCCTGGAGCGCCACCTGGGCAAGAAGGCGTTCGCCACCATGCCGATCGAGATCGGCGGCATCAATTCGACCATGCCGCTGGTGGTCGGCGCCCGCCTGGGCCTGCCGGTGGTTGATGCCGACGGCATGGGCCGCGCCTTCCCGGAACTGCAGATGGAGACCTTCGCGGTCTACGGCGTCTCTGGCACGCCGATGGCGATCACCAACGAGTATGGCGACTGCACGCTGGTCGAGACCCGCGACAACAAGATGATGGAATGGATCGCGCGCGGGGTCGCCATCCGCATGGGCGGTGCCGCCTACATCGCCGAGTACGCGATGACCGGCGAGGAAGTACGGCGCACGTCGGTGCCCAACACGCTGACCCTGGCGCTGAAGATCGGGCGCTGCATCCGCGAGGCACGGCAGGGCCACATCAACCCGTTCCAGGCATTGCTCGACCTGCTGCCGCAGACGCCCTACTCGTTCGGCAAGATCATCTATCGCGGCAAGATCGTCGACATCTTCCGCGAGACGCGCGCCGGGTTCGCCGCCGGGCTGTGCAAGATCCAGGGCCTGGACGAGTGGCCGGGCATCATGGAGATCGAGATCCAGAACGAGAACCTGACGGCCCGGGTCGACGGCGAGCTGAAGGCCATCGTGCCCGACCTGATCTGCATCATGGATTCCGAGACCGCCGAGCCGATCACCACCGAGACCCTGCGCTACGGCCAGCGCGTCACGGTGATGGGTGTCGCGGTGCCGCCTATTATGCGCACGCCCGAGGCGCTGGCGATCTTCGGCCCGGTCGGCTTCGGCATCGACGCACTGTTCACCCCCATCGAGCAGATGGGGTGATGGTCGCTCATCGTTTTGCGGCTAAACCTCCTTCGTCATGCCCGCACTCGTTGCGGGCATCCACGTCTTGGCAACGGCTGACGAAAGTCGTGGATGGTCGGGACAAGCCCGACCATGACGGTTGGTAACTGAATGCCCACCCGCATCACCGTCGACGATCTGGAGGACCTGTGCCGCGGTGCCGCGGTGCTCGGCACCGGCGGCGGCGGCGACCCCTATGTCGGCCGCCTGCTGGCGACCGAGGCGATGCGCGAGAGCGGCGGCATCGACCTGATCGGCCTCGACGAACTGGCCGACGATGCGCTGATCGTCACGGTCGGCAACATGGGCGCGCCGACGGTGCTGATCGAGAAGATCCCCAACGGCACCGAGCCGGCCAAGGCGCTGGCGGTGCTGGAGCGCGAGCTCGGCCGCGAGGTCGACGCCATCATCCCGTTCGAGGCCGGCGGGGTGAACTCCACCCTGCCGCTGCTGATCGCCGCCCAGCGCGGTCTGCCGGTGGTGGATGCCGACGGCATGGGCCGCGCCTTCCCCGAGCTCCAGATGGAGACCTTCAACGTCTATGGCGTACCGGCGGCGCCCGTCGTCATCGTCAACGAATGGGGCGACAGCGTCGTCGTGGAGTCCGACCGCGCGCAAATGGCGGAATGGATTGCGCGCGGGGTCACCATCCGCATGGGCGGCCAGACCTCGATTGCCGAATACGCCATGGACGGCGCCACCGCCCGCCGGGTCTCGGTGCCGAACACCGTCAGCCTAACGCTTGGCCTCGGGCGGCGCATGCGCGAGGCACGCACGGCGCACGAGGACGTGTTCGCCGCCATGATCGACGCCTTTTCGCGCACCCACTACGCCCACGCCCGGGTGCTGTTTCGCGGCAAGCTGGTCGACGTCGACCGCGCGACCAGGCACGGGTTCGCCATTGGCGAGGCGCGGATCGCCGGCCTCGACGACTGGTCGGGCGAAATGCTGATCCGGTTCCAGAACGAAAACCTGCTCGCCACCATCGACGGCGCGGCGAAGGCCATGGTGCCCGACCTGATCTGCGTGCTGGACGCAGAGACCGGCGAGGCGATCACGACGGAGTACCTGCGCTATGGCCAGCGGGTCGCGGTGATGGGGGTGAGCGTGCCGCCGATCATGCGCACGCCGGAGGCACTGGCGGTGTTCGGCCCGCGCCCGTTCGGCCTCGACATGGATTTCACCCCGGTGGAGGCGTTGGCGTAGGGAGCGCCCTTCCCTGCGTGTCGTCCCTGACCGTGTGGCATGACATTGTTGCGGCTCAGTAACCTGGGTGGAGCGCAGCGGAACCCGGGTTCAGGCGCCGGCGGTTCGATGTCCCCGGGTTTCACTTCGTTCCACCCGGGCTACAATTCTACGATTCTGGGGTAGGGCAGCGTCTCGGCCGACCACCCCAGTCGCCATGCCCGCACTTGTTGCGGGCATCCACGTCTAATAGGCGGCCCAATTGGATTATCGGGGGCGGCCTTCTTGTGGATCCTCGGGACAAGCCCGAGGATGACGGATTAGTTTGTTGGCGCGGTCCGCGCGCCCTTACCGCTCCACCGTCGGGGCGGCGTGGTCGATCGCCGGGTTGAGCTTCAACACGTCGTCCAGCGGCTTGCGCTGCGAGCACGGCACCCGGAACCGCTCCTTCAGGTGGCCCGCGCCCATCATGGTGATGACGGCCTCGTTGTCGGGAATGCCGACGCAGGCCCGCATCGCCTGGTCGACCTCCTTGGTCACGCTCCAGTTCAGCATGCAGGCGCCCAGCCCCTGGGCGTGGTAGCTCAGCGCCAGCGCCATGGCGAAAAGGCCGCCGTCGATCCAGTGCTGGTAGCGCTCTCCGATCAGGTTCATGTGCGCCATGTTGGCGGTGATCACCATGACCACGCCGATCTCATGGCCGAAGCCGCGGTTGCCGGACTGGTAAGAGAGCACCCGCGCCTTGTCGTCCTTCTCGGTGAAGGCATAGACGCGGCAGGTCTGGCGGTTGCAGACCGAGGGGACCTGCTGGGCGGCGCGCACCGCGCGCTCGATGATCGCCGGGTCGACCGGCTTGTCGGCGTACTGGCGCACGCTGTGGCGGGCGTCCATGAAGGCGTTGAAGTCGAAGCCCAGCGCCTTGATCTCGTCGGCCGTCACCTCCTCGGTGCCGCCATGGACGTTCGCGCCGCGATAGCCGGTGTCGGCGTCGATGGCATCGAGCTCGGCGGCAATGTCGTCGACGTCGACACCGACGCGCCGGTTGAAGGCGATATAGGCGTCGAGCACCTTCAACGCCGAGGCGGCCGAGCCGTCGAGCCCGAAGTCGGCCACGTAGCTGCGCGTCTTGCTCAGCAGCGAGACGATCTTGTCCTTGCCGTAGCCGGGCCGCGGTTCGCTCAGCGAGAGCCCATGCTCGATGGAATGGAACAGGATGTGCAGCATCGCGCGCTGGTTCTCGCGGTCGCGCGGCCCGTAGACGAACGACGCGCGAGCGAAGCGCTCGAAGTCGTAGCGGAAATTCGCTTCCAGCTCGCGGTATTCGGGGGATGGGTCTGCACCGTCCATCGATATCCCTCATCCTGTTGGTTTGAACGCTCGACACCTCGCCATGCAGCGCCGATCATAGGACATCCGTCCGTATTGGGCATCAGCATCGGGCATCAGCATTGGGGGAAACCGGGAATGGCCGAAACCGCAGGTGAGAACGCCGACCTGATCATCCGTGGCGCGCGGCTGATCGACGGCACAGGGGCGCCGTCGGTATCGGGCGATATCGCGGTGACCGGGGAGCGCATCGCGGCGCTGGGCGACCTGTCGCACTGGCGGGCGGGGCGCGAGATCGATGCCGGCGGCCATGCGGTGGCGCCGGGCTTCGTCGACGTGCACACCCACGACGACCGCGCGGTCATCGTGAACCCGACCATGGACTGCAAGATCAGCCAGGGCGTGACGGCCGTGGTGGTCGGCAATTGCGGCGTCAGCCTGGCACCGCTGGAGACCGCCGCGCGGCCGCCCGCCCCCATCGACCTGATCTGCCCGGAGCCGGAGCGCTTCTTCTCCAATTTCGCCGACTATCTGACCGCGCTCGATGACGACCCGCCAGCGCTGAACGTGCTGGCCCAGGTCGGCCATTCCAGCCTGCGGGTCGGCGCCATGGACAGCCTGACCCGGCCCGCGACCGCCGACGAGATCAAGGCGATGCGCGGCCAACTGGAGACGTCGCTGGACGCCGGCGCCATCGGCTTCAGCACCGGCCTTTTCTATCCGCCGGCGATCAATGCGCCGACCGAAGAGGTGATCGAGATCGCGCGCGGGCTGACGTCGCACCGCGCCATCCACACCACCCACATCCGCGACGAGTTCGACGGCATCGCCGATGCGCTGGAGGAGGGCTTTTCCATCGGCCGCGAGATCGACGTGCCCGTGGTGTTCTCCCACCACAAGTGCGCCGGCACCCGCAACCACGGCCGTTCGCCGGAGACGCTGGCGCTGTTCGACAAGGTCATCGGCAGCGGCCAGCCGGTCTCGCTCGACTGCTACCCCTATGTCGCCGGCTCCAGCATGCTCGGCGCCGACGTTGCCGTGCTGGCCGCCAAGGTGCTGGTCACCTGGTGCGATCCGCATCCGGAATTCGCCGGCCGCGATCTGGACGACGTCGCGGCCGAACTTGGTACCGACAGGGTCGGCGCGGTGGAGGCGCTGAACCCGGCCGGCGGCATCTTCTTCATGATGGACGAGGCCGACGTGCGCCGGATCATGGCCTATCCGCACACCATGGTCGGCTCCGACGGCCTGCCCCACGACGAGCACCCGCACCCGCGGCTGTGGGGCACCTTCCCGCGCGTGCTGGGGCACTACGCGCGCGACGAGGGCCTGTTCTCGCTGGAAGAGGCGGTGCGCAAGATGACCGGCCTGCCGTGCGCGCGCTTCGGCATTCCGGAGCGCGGCCTGCTGAAGGAGGGCTACTTCGCGGACCTGGTGCTGTTCGACCCGGCGACCATCGCCGACACCGCGACGTTCACCGCGCCGATCAAGCCCGCCGCGGGCATCGACATGGTGATGGTGGCCGGGCGCCCGGTATGGGCCGAAGGCGCGGCCACCGGTGCCCGCCCCGGCCGCCCGATCCGGCTGCAGGAGCTCGCAGCTTTCGCTTAGAGGAGCACCTCAATTTCCAAGATAGTTTGTCGTCCTCGCCCTTGTGGCGAGGACCCATGGCAGCAACGGCGCGGTCGCTGGCCAGAGGACTGAAAGCCAAGCGCCGTGCGATCAGCCGCAGTTTCGCCACCTCGCGCCCTTTGAACTCGTAACATATTGGCGTATTGGACAAAAATGGATCCTCGCCACAAGGGCGAGGATGACAATTGTGTATGGGTAAGATGAGTGACCCTCGTAGGCGCAAGGGCGAGGGCGACGAAGGTTTGTTTGCCCAGGCGCTACTTCTCGCCGCCCTTCGGCAGGCGGACCAGCAGCATCGGCAGCAGCATGACTGCGAGCACGGCGAACGCCACCGGCAGGCTGGAGAAACCGGCCACGATGCCGACCAGCGGCGGCCCGGCGACGAAGCCCATATAGGCAAAGCCGGCCACGGTCGCGAGCCCGGCGCCCTTGCTGACGCCGGAGACCCGCGCACCGGCGCTGAACACCAGCGGCACGCAGTTGGCGAGGCCGAAGCCGAGCAGCGCGCCGCCCAGGATGACCGGCCACGCTTCGGGGAAGGCGATCATCACCGCAATGCCGGCCACGCTGGTGAAGGTGCAAATCCGCAGCAGCAGCGTTGGGCCCCATTTGTGGGCCAGGTAGTCGCCGGCAAACCGGCCGAGCGCCATGGTGATGCTGAACGCGGCGAACGGCCAGCCGACGCGGTCGGCCGGCGCCTCGACGAGGTCGCGCATGTAGATGGCGCTCCAGTCGAACATCGCGCCCTCAGCCATCATCGCGACCGCGCCGAGCAGCCCGAGCACGATCAGGAACCAGTTGCGCCGGCCGGCGGCGGGCACCGAATTGTCGGCGCTGACCCGGTCCGCACTGGCCGGCAACAGATCGCGCCATTGCAGCACCGCCACCAGGACCAGTGCCGCCGATGCGATCAGCACGATCTGGGACGGCGTGGCCTCCAGCGACAGCATCAGCGAGCTGAACGCCGCACCGGCGAACGCGCCGACGGAATAGAAGCCGTGCATGCGCGACAGCAGCGGGCGGCCGTGCAGCGCCTCCACACCCACCGCGTGGACGTTGGCCGAAACGTCTAGCGCGCCGGCCATCACGCCGACCAGGGCCAGTGATATGCACAGAGTGACGACGTCCGGCATCAGGAGCGGGCCGTTCAGCGCCGCCAGATAGCCGATGGTGGACAGGAGCACGACGATGCGGCTGCCGTGGGCGTCCACCAGCTTGCCCACGGTCTTCATCGCCAGCACCGCGCCGCCGGCAAGGCAGAACAGGATCAGCCCCAGCTCAGCCTCGTCCAGGCCGTGCAGGTCCTTGATGGTCGGGATGTGCGGCGCGAAGCTGCCGAAGCCGGCGCCGAGCACGAAGAACGACAGCGCAACCACCCTGCGGGCGGGGCTGAGATTTGCCGGCGCCGCCGGGTGGTGAGTCGCGCTCATCGCCCATAGGTATCAGGGCGCCCCGGCGATGGGAATTGCCTGTTTCCAGGGGCACCCGGGCGTAGCAAACCTCCGCCCGAGTGCCACCCGTATCTACTGCCGGGCCGTGATCAGCCGGCGCGGCGGCTCGTCGGTCGCAATGGCATCGACGACACCTTCGACCTGGCCGACACCGGCCACGTCGGCATCCAGCACGCCGCCGACATCGGCACCGTCAAGCACCGGGGCGTCCGGCAGCCCGGCGAGTTGCGGGTCGACATCGCCCAGCTCGGCAAGCTCGACCGCCTCGTCGATGAAGCCCTCGTCGATCAGGCCCTGCGCGACCAGTTCGTCCAGGGCCGCCTCATCCAGCACCCCGGCGTCGACCAGATCGGCCAGCGCCTCGGGCGTCAGCGTACCGTCGGCCAGCATGTCGTCGACCATGGCCTCGTTCAGGATGCCGGCCTCCGCCAGGTCGGCGATTTCCTCGGCGTCGATGACCCCGTCTTCGAGCAGTTCGTCCAGTGCCGGCGCGTCGCCGAACAGCCCGTCGCCGATGCCGTCCTCGCCGAACAACCCGTCGCCCAGCAGCCCGTCCTCGCCGAACAGGTCGTCGACGAAGCCGCCATCCTCGGCGGCTGCGTCCTCGACCGCCTCATCGGTCAGGTCCTCGACCACATCCTCGGCATAAGGATCGTCCACCAGCGCATCGGGATCGACGGCGGCGAGGTCGCCGATGGCATCCTCGACCACGTCGTCGACCAGATCCTCGTCAAGAACGACGTCATCGATTGCCACATCATCCAGGGCCACATCGTCGACGACGAGGTCGTCCTCGAGCGCAACATCGTCCACGGCCACGTCATCCAGGGCCACATCGTCGACAACGAGGTCGTCGTCGAGCGCGGCGAGGTCTTCGATGACCGTATCCTCGGCCAGCGGATCGAGCAGCGGGTCGATTGCCGCCACGTCCTCGTTGGCCTCGTTGGCGGGGTCGGAGAGGTCCGCCACCTCGATGTCGTCGACATCGTCCAGCACCGCGTCCGCAACGGCGTCGAGGGCGGCATCGACCGCGCCATCAACATCGCCCGCCGCCAGCTCATCGACCACGGCATCCAGGTCGCCCACGCCGGTGGCATCGGCAACGCCGTCGCCATATCCGTCGCCTACCCCGTCCCCAAGGCCATCGCCGATGCCGTTCCCTGGGCCATCGCCGTAGCCGTTTCCGTCCTCGTCACCAGGCCCGCCCGGTCCATCGCGATCCGGCGCGGCGGCCACGTCCACGTCCGCGGTGGCGTCCACATCCACGCCCGGAACGCCATCAACGCCAGGCACCCCGGTCCGGTCCGGCGCCACGCCGACATCGCCGGCATCGATGCCGACTCGGTCAGGCGAAACGCCGGGTCCGCCACCTGCGTCCGCAACCCGGTCCGGCGACTGCCCGGGAATGCCCGGCTGATCGGCGCCATCGGCATCGGCGATTTGCGGTTGCGGCGGGTTGGCGCCGCCCGAGCCCGCGGGATTGGGGGCGCTGCCGCCGGTCTCGCGGTTGCGCAGCGCGGTCAGCACGCCGTCCAGCGCGTCCTGCGCGCCGTCCAGATCCTGGCCGGCCGCCAGCCGGTACCACATCGCGGCGCGCGGCAGGCTGCGCGGCACACCAAGCCCTTCCTGGTACAGCCGGCCCAGCCAGTACTGCGCCGCGGCATCGCCGGCCTCGGCCGGGCCTTCCCATTCCTGAAGGGCAGTGGCGTAGTCCTGCGCTTCGTAGGCCGCCATGCCGTCCTCGAAGTCGGCCCATGCCGCCCCGGGGATGCTGGCGGACATGCCGGCGGTCGCCAGAATGGCGGCAACCACGCCGGCGCGAATGCGTTGGTGAATGGATTGCGAACCGTGTCGCTGCGTTATGACGTCGTCGTGTCGCGATTCGTCGTGCTGCGTCATGGCAACCTCCTGCCTGGTCGTCCCTGATTTTGCGCACCCGAGGGACGTTTGCGCCCCAATTGCGCAACAATTGTGGCGGGCTGCTTGCAGCGTCCTGAGAATGCATCTAATGTGCATCACCGGTCCGGGGGAACCGTCACAAATCCTTACCAGATTCAAATTGAAATACAGGCCATTGGCGCTGTAAACGTTGGCGCGGTGGGGTGATTCGGTCTCCATGGCAAATGCGCCGGAGGCCGATCTGGGTCAGATGGGCGAAAGGATTGCGCGCATGAACGACACGGACGGTTCGGGCAAGGTCGAGCGAAATCGCTCCCAATTGAAATCACGCCGGACTTTCCTTACCCAGGCGGCGGCCACCGGGGCCGGGGCGGCCGCGCTGGCAGCGACATCGGGACCGGCTTCGGCTGCTTTCGGCGTCATGCCGACCGACGAGATTTTCGACTGGCGTCAGTCGATGATGCTCCAGCAGGCGGAAACCGTGAACACATCCGCGGCGCGGCGCGCCGAGTATGCGCTCTACGAGAACCCGGACCCCAATGCGCCGCAGTTCGATCCGACGCAGTCGGCGGCGCGGCTGATCCCGCATTCGGCCGGCGAGCGCTACATCGTGCTCGACAACCGGCGCGGCGACGTCTTCAGCGGCGTGTTCTTCCGCGACGGCGGGTTCGTGCAAAGCTCGCTGCAGCAGATCAACTACCTGTTCCGTGACCGCCGCAACAACGAGGTGCGGCGCATCGATCCGAACCTGATCAACATCCTGTATTCGGTGCTGAAGGTGCTCGACACCCGCCAGACCATCCAGATCATCTCGGGCTACCGGTCGGCGGCGACCAACGCCATGCTGCGCCAGACCTCCAGCCGGGTGGCGCGCAACAGCTTCCACATCGTCGGACAGGCGGCCGATATCCGCATCGCCGGGCGCAGCCCGCAGGCGATCCGCGCGGCGGCCAATTCGATGCGCACCGGCGGCATCGGCATCTATCCCGGCTCCGGCTTCGTGCACCTGGACACCGGCCCCTACCGCAACTGGTAGGCACGCCCCCAGGCATCGAAATCTAGCATCACCCCCGGCCATTGTGCCGGGGGTTGTTTTTGTGCGCGCCGGCGGTGAATGCGTGCAAACGATTCCACGCGCAATCGCGCCAAAAACCGGCGCTGCGGCCTTGCGCCCGCTTGACCTTGCCGAGCATGCCGGACAGAGTAGGCGCATTGCCCGACGGGGGCCGAACGGGGCGATTCCAGTCGCGCCGGGAAACGTGTTTTTCAAATTCGCCGACGGAATGGCGATTGCGTAGCGGGAGGAGCGAATGTCCACCGTATCGATGACGGTGAACGGCAAGGCCGTGTCTGCTGATGTGGAAGAGCGGACCTTGCTGGTCGAATACTTGCGGGAAAATCTTGGCCTGACCGGCACCCACGTCGGCTGCGACACCAGCCAGTGCGGTGCGTGCGTCGTGCACGTGGACGGCAAGTCTGTGAAGGCGTGCACCATGCTGGCCGCGCAGGCCGAGGGCGCCGACGTCACGACCATCGAGGGTCTGGCCACGAACGGCGAGCTCCACCCGATGCAGCAGGCGTTCCGTGACAATCACGGCCTGCAGTGCGGCTTCTGCA
Organism: Alphaproteobacteria bacterium; assembly: GCA_965227515.1. Lineage (GTDB taxonomy): Bacteria > Pseudomonadota > Alphaproteobacteria > CALKHQ01 > CALKHQ01 > CBDDFZ01. Next base: position 405,348 of record CBDDFZ010000002.1, on the reverse strand, counting down.
CGCCCGGCATGGTGATGAGCGCCATCGACCTGCTGCAGAACAACGCCAATCCGTCCGAGGACGAGATCCGGCATTGGCTGGAAGGCAACATCTGCCGGTGCACCGGCTACCACAACATCGTCAAGTCGATCCAGGCCGCGGCCAAGACCATGGGAGGCGGCGCATGACCTCCCAGGGTATCGGAGCGCGGGTTCCCCGGCTCGAGGATCCCCGCTTTCTCACCGGCAAGGGCCGCTACACCGACGATATCAATCGACCCGGGCAGACCTACGCCTACATCATTCGCTCCCCGCACGCCCACGCGCGGATCAAGAGCGTCGATACCAGCGCCGCCAAGGCGATGGACGGCGTGCTTGAGGTGTTCACCGGCGCGGACGTAGAGGGCCTGGGCGGGCTGCCCTGCGGTTGGCAGGTCAACAACAAGGACGGCAGCCCGATGAACGAGCCGCCGCATCCGATGCTGGTGGCCGACTTCGTGCGCCATGTCGGCGACCAGGTCGCCATGGTGGTGGCGGAGACCCGGGAGATCGCCCGTGACGCCGCCGAGCAGGTGGAGATCGACTACGAAGTCCTGCCGTCGTCGACCGCGCTCGGCGAGGCGATGAATGCGGGTGCTGCCAAGGTGCACGACAGCCTGGGCGACAACCTCTGCTACGACTGGGAGCTGGGCGACAAGGCCGAGGTGGATGCCGCGTTCGACGGTGCCGCCCACGTGGTGTCCATCGATCTGGTGCAGAACCGGCTGATCCCGAATGCGATCGAGCCGCGCGCCGCGATCGGCGAGTACGACAGCTCCAACGGCAAGTACACGCTCTACACCACCAGCCAGAACCCGCACGTCATCCGCCTGCTGATGGGTGCGTTCGTGCTCTCCATTCCGGAGCACAAGCTGCGCGTGGTGGCGCCCGATGTGGGTGGCGGTTTCGGCTCCAAGATCTACCACTACGCCGAGGAGGCGCTGGTCACCTGGGCGTCGGCCAAGGTGGGCCGCCCGATCAAGTGGACGGCGGACCGGTCGGAATCGTTCATGACCGACGCCCACGGGCGCGACCACATCTCCCACGCCGACCTGGCGCTGGATGCCGACGGCAAGTTCCTGGCGCTTCGGGTCGACACGCTCGCCAACATGGGCGCCTATCTGTCCACGTTCGCGCCGTGCATTCCGACCTACCTCTACGCCACGCTGCTGGCCGGCGTGTACACCACCCCGCTGATCTATTGCGGCGTCAAGGCGGTGTTCACCCACACGGTGCCGGTGGATGCCTATCGCGGCGCGGGGCGGCCGGAGGCGACCTACCTGCTGGAGCGTCTGGTCACCAAGGCCGCGCTGCAGACCGGGATCGACCAGGTCGAGCTGCGCAAGAAGAACATGATCCAGCCCGACCAGTTCCCGTACCAGACGCCGGTGGCGTTGCAGTACGACGTCGGCAACTACCCGGCGGTGTTCGACGCGGCGCTCGCGGAAGCCAAGTGGTCGGAGTTCGGCCAACGGCGCGCGCAGTCGGAGGCCAACGGCAAGCTCCGGGGCATCGGCATCTCGACCTATGTCGAGGCCTGCGGCATCGCGCCGTCGGCGGTGGTCGGCTCGCTCGGCGCCCGCGCCGGGCTCTATGAGTCGGCGACCATCCGCGTGCATCCGACCGGCATGGTCTCGGTGCTGACCGGGCTGCACAGCCACGGCCAGGGCCACGAGACGGTGTTCGCGCAGTTGGTGCACGAGATGCTGGGCATTCCGCTGGAGAACGTCGAGATCGTCCACGGCGATACCGACGAGATCCAGTTCGGCATGGGCACCTACGGCTCCCGCTCCGCCCCGGTCGGCGGTGCGGCCATCGCCAAGGCGCTCGACAAGGTCGTCGACAAGGCGAAGAAGATCGCGGCCCACCTGATGGAAGCCGCGGTCGCCGACATCGAGTTCAAGGACGGCCAGTTCACCGTTGCCGGCACCGACAAGTCTGTGGCGTTCGGCGAGGTGTCGCTGGCGGCCTACGTGCCCCACAACTACCCGATCGAGGAGTTGGAGCCCGGGCTTGAGGAGAAGGCGTTCTACGACCCGCTGAACTTCTCGTTCCCCGGCGGCTGCCACATCTGCGAGGTCGAGGTCGATCCCGACACCGGCGTGGTCGATGTGGTTGCGCTGACCTCGGTCGACGATGTCGGCCGGGTGCTGAACCCGATGATCGTCGAGGGCCAGACCCATGGCGGCCTGACCCAGGGCATCGGCCAGGCGTTGCTGGAAGAGTGCGTGTTCGATGGCGACGGCCAGTTGGTCACCGGCTCGTACATGGACTACACCATGCCGCGCGCCGACGACCTGCCCTCGTACAACAGCAAGACCTACGAGGTGCTGGGCGCGTCCAACCCGCTGGAAGTGAAGGGTGTCGGCGAGACCGGCGCCATCGGTTCGCCGCCGGCGGTGATCAATGCCGTGCTCGACGCGCTGTCGTCCCTGGGCGTCAGCGATATCGCCATGCCGGCCACCCCGCAGCGGGTGTGGCAGGCGATTCAGGACGCCAAGCAGCCGATGGCTGCCGAATAGGCCCGAGGACTAGGGAGAAACTCCAATGTATCAATTCGCATATCACCGGCCGTCTTCGGTAGCCGAGGCCGCAGCGGCCCTGGGCAGCGCCGACGACGGCACCCTGGTCGCGGGCGGCATGACCCTGATCCCGACCATGAAGCAGCGGCTGGCCAGCCCGTCCGATCTGGTCGATCTGGGCGGCGTCGGCGACCTCGCCGGCATCTCGGTTAGCGGCGACAGTGTCGAGATCGGCGCGATGACGACGCACGCCGCCGTGGCGGCATCGTCGGACGTGCAGTCGGCGATCCCGGCGCTGGCCAAGCTCGCCGGTGGCATCGGCGACCCGGCGGTGCGCAATCGCGGCACCATCGGCGGCTCCATCGCCAACAACGATCCGGCGGCCGACTATCCCGCCGCCGTGGTCGCGCTCGGCGCCACGATCAAGACCAACCAGCGCGAGATTGCCGCCGACGACTTCTTCACCGGCATGTTCGAGACCGCGTTGGAAGAAGGCGAGATCATCACGTCGGTGAGCTTTCCGAAGGCGCAGAAGGCGGGCTACGCCAAGTTCGCCAACCCGGCGTCGCGCTACGCCCTGGTCGGCGTGTTCGTCGCCCAGACCGGCGGCGGCGTCCGCGTGGCGGTGACCGGTGCCGGGCCCAGCGTGTTCCGCGCGCCCGATATGGAAAGCGCCCTGTCGGGCAACTTCTCGGCCGGCGCGCTGGATGGCGTCAGCGTCGGTGCCGATGGCCTGAACAGCGACATCCACGCAACCGCCGCCTACCGCGCCCATCTGGTCGGCGTGATGGCCAAGCGTGCGGTGGCCGCCGCCGGCTAGCGCCGCGACACCAATGTTCTGAACGAGGAGCCGGGGCACGTCCCCGGCTCTTTTTTTGCGCTCAAAATCATTATCAGCTCGCGCTGCATTCCGCGCCGCCCCTGGGCAGCGCGACGGCGGACGACAGTAACGTGTTTGCAAGAATGGTTTGCTAGATCAGGCGCCGATTTGTTTTTATTCGCCAATTGGGGGTGTATGCGGAGGGCTTTCTGCATGAAATTCACTTCCATAGGCGTTGCGGCGACGTTGCTGGCCGCGACCATGGCTACCGGCAGCGCGACTGCGAACGATACGGTTCTGGGTGCCACGCCAACTGGCATCCTGGTCTGGATCGCCGACGAGCTCGGCTATTTCGACGATATCGAGGGCGGCGTCGAGGTTCGTGAGTTCGAGTCCGGCACACACAGTGCGGCAGCGCTGGCAGCCGGCGAGATCCAGTTCTCCACCAGTTCGGAGTTCGCGTTCGGCAGCTACTATCTGCAAGATCGGGACCTGCGCGTTGTGGCCGCGCTGTCCGCATCGCGAACCTGCCGCCTGTTCGCCCGGGCGGACAGCGGCATTCAGACCATCGCCGACCTGTCGGGAATGCGTGTCGGCGTCACATACCGCAGCATAGGGCAGTATTTTCTCGGTCAGGCCTTGGTGCTGTCCCAGGTCGACCCGGCGACCGTCGAGATCGTTGACCTCAGCCCGTCGGAGCTGGTCTCGGCCATCGATGAGGGCACCATCGATGCGGCGATCACCTGGGAGCCGTCGGTCTACCGCGCTCAAATTGCGCTCGGCGACGAGTACGTCGACGTGCCCGGCAACGATGGCCGCTTCTACTATTTCCTGCTTGTCGGACGGGTCGACTGGTTGAGCGCCAATCTGGATGTCTCGACAGAGATCGTCGCGGCACTGAAACGGGCGGAGGAATTCGCGATCGACAATCCCGACGCGGCGCGAGACATCTATCAGGCGCGGTTCGGCCTGGACGACGACTACATGCGTCATCTTTGGCCGCAACATACCCTGCGGGTCAGCCTGCCACAGGATCTGCTGTTCGTGATCGAGGAAGGCATAAATTGGCGCATGATCGAAGGCCTGACCGATATCGGTGAGGTTCCAAACGTGATCGAGGCCATTTTCATCGCGCCGCTCGAGGCCGTCAGTGCGGCTGACGTCGGCATCATCCGCTAGGCGCCAGCCGACCCCATGCGCATTGGCACCAGAGTTGGCCTGATCCTGGCGGTCTTTGCACTGCTGTTGATCGCCTGCACATTGGCGGCATCCCTGGCATTTCGTGACCGCGCGCTGATGGAGTCCAGCCGTGACCGGGCATACGACCTCCAACGCGGGCTGTTCGAGCTGAACTCGCTGTCCGGCGAGTATCTGGTACATCGAAGCGCGCGCGTGGTCGGCCAGTGGCGCACCCGCCATCAGTCGCTCGTCGACCAGCTCGCCGCGACTCCTCGCGACGATGCCCCACACCTGACGGAATTGGAATCGCGCCTGGCCCAGATGGTCATTGCCTACGACCAACTCGTCGCCCTGCCTGACACGCTCGCGAATGACGGCACCCAACGCGCGCAGCGCATCCTCGCCGCCCGCCTGCTGGCAGAGGCGTCGGCCGCAATGACGCTGGCCGACAAGCATCTGCAGGAACGCACCGCGGCGGCGGCCAGCAGCGAGTGGTGGCTGACGGCATGCTTGATCGCGCTTGCGGTGGTGTCGGTGGCAGCCGTCGGCGTTCTGGTGTGGACGTCGTATCACAACGTTCTTTACCCGGTCCTGCGGCTCGCCGGATCGGTCGACAAGATGGGCCGGGGCGATCTCGACACGCCGATCACTTCGGCAATACGCGATGAGATCGGCGACCTAGCGCGCCAGGTCGACCGGACGCGTCAAGAATTGCGCGGGTCAATCGTCGCGGAACGCGCGGCGGCGGACGAGTTGCGCAAGCGCGACTCCGAGCTGAACCAGATCGCGGACGATCTGCGGCGCTCGAACCAGGATCTCGAGCAGTTTGCATATGTTGCCTCGCACGACTTGCGTTCGCCCTTGCGGGGCATCGACCAACTGGCGGAGTGGATCGAGGAGGATGCCGGCAGCGTACTGCCGTCGGACGCGCGCCAACATTTGGCAATGCTCAGGAATCGCATCCGACGGATGGAGAACCTGTTGGCCGATCTGCTGGCGTTTTCGCAGGCCGGGCGCATCGCCCACGAGATCGAGCCGGTGGACGTCGCCGCACTGGCGGCTGAGATCGCCGACCTGATTTCTCCGCCGAAAGGTATGGCCTTCAAGATCGAGCAGGACCTGCCGGTGATCGATACCTGCCGAATCCCGCTGCAGCAGGTCTTGACCAATCTGTTCTCCAATGCCGTGAAGCACCACGACCGCGACCATGGGACGATCTCATTCGGCGGCACGTTCGGGACCGATCGCTGCGAGCTGTTCGTGCGAGACGATGGTCCCGGCATTTCGGAGCAGTACCAGGCTCGTGTGTTCGAGATGTTCCAGACGCTGCGGCGCAAGGACGAAACCGAAGGCACGGGAATTGGCCTGGCACTGGTGCGCAAGCTGATCGAGAGGCAAGGCGGCCGGGTCTGGATCGATTCCACCACCGGTCAGCGCGGCGCGACATTTCGGTTCTCCTGGCCCTATGTGGCGCCGATCAGGGCGGTCTCGCACAGCCTCGCCGCCTGAGCCCGGCAGCGCGGCACGGGCGCGCACCTGCCAGATTTCCGCCACCTTTCGATGATTTGCCCGTAGGCTCCTGTCTCGCCGAGGAAGGTGCGGCCAGCGGCCATGAACCAGATGCTCGACAGCGATATCGCCCAGGATATCTCGCAAACCCTGGGCATCGGCGCGGCGCGCCGGCGGCGCCCGTGGCGCTGGGTTCTGCTCGCGCTGGTGCTGCTGGCGGTGGCGGCCGGCGTCTACTGGACCCAGTTCCGCCCACCGGCGCCGATCGAATACCGCACCACCGACAGCCGCATCGGCACATTGACCGTGATGGTCACCGCGACCGGCACCTTGCAACCGTTGAACCAGGTCGATGTCGGGGCCGAGATCTCTGGCCTGATCGTCGAGGTCGCGGTGGACTTCAACGACCCGGTGGTGGCCGGCCAGGTGCTGGCGCGGCTCGACACCCAGCAGCTCGAGGCACGGGTGCTGCAGGCCCAGGCGGCGCTGGAGCAGGCCGAGGCCGCCGTTGCCGAGGCCGAGGCCACCCGCGAGGAAGCCGCCGCCAACGCGCGCCGGCTGGAGACGCTGGCGGCGCGCGGCATCTCCTCCCAGCACGAGCGCGACACTGCGGTTGCCGCCGCCGCCCGCGCCGCCGCCGCGGTCGCCAGTGCCGAGGCGCAGGTGAAGGTGGCCGCCGCCGCGCTGGAGGTCGACCTGACAACCCTGGGCAAGGCGGTCATCCGCTCGCCCATCGACGGCATCGTCATCGCCCGCAATGTGGAGGTCGGGCAGACCGTGGCCGCCAGCTTCCAGGCGCCGGTGCTGTTCACGCTGGCCGGCGACTTGAGCCAGATGGAGCTGCACCTGGACATCGACGAGGCCGACATCGGCCAGGTGCGGGCGCAGCAGACCGCGACCTTCACGGTCGACGCCTATCCCGACCGGCTGTTCGACGCCGAGCTGACGCTGGTGCGCTATGCGCCGCAGGAGAACCAGGGCGTCGTCAGCTACGAGACCCTGCTGTCGGTCGACAACCCGGACCTGCTGTTGCGGCCGGGCATGACGGCGACCGCCGACATCGTGACCGCCGAGCGCGCCGACGCGCTGCTGGTGCCGAACGGCGCGTTGCGCTTCGTGCCGCCGGACCAGGGCTTCGACCTGCCGCCGGTGGACCCGCTGGACCCGGCCATGCGCCGCGTGTGGGTGCTGGAGGGCGGCGCGCCGGTCCCGCTGGAGGTGCGCACCGGCTTCACCGATGGGCGCTGGACCGAGATCGTCTCCGGCGACCTGACACCCGACACCCCGCTGATTACCGATGTCGCCGTCAGCCCGTGACCCGGAAGCCGCGCCGGCAAACGGCGCCCCACCGCCGCTGATCACCTTCGACCGCGTCACCAAGACTTACGGCCAGGGCCCGGCGGCGATCCGCGCGCTGGCCGGCATCGACCTCGTCATCCATCGCGGCGCGTTCGTCGCCGTCATGGGCGCCAGCGGCTCCGGCAAGTCGACCTGCCTCAATCTGATCGGCTGCCTGGATACGCCCACCGGCGGGCGCTACCGGTTTCGCGGTGTCGACGTGGGCACGCTCAGCCGCGACCAGCGCGCCCTGCTGCGGCGCAACTACCTGGGCTTCGTGTTCCAGGGCTTCAACCTGCTGCGCCGCACGTCGGCGCTGGAGAACGTGGAGCTGCCCCTGCTCTATCGCGGCGTGCCGGCGGCCCAGCGCCGCGCCGCCGCCGAGCAGGCGCTGGAGCGCGTCGGGCTTGGCGGGCGCGGCCGCAGCACCGCATCGGAGCTGAGCGGCGGCCAGCAGCAGCGCGTCGCCATCGCCCGCGCCATCGTCGCCGAGCCGGACCTGCTGCTCGCCGACGAGCCGACCGGCAACCTCGACACCGCGCGCAGTGCCGAGATCATGGAGCTGTTGTGCGAGTTGAACCGCGACCACGGCATCACCATCGTGATGGTGACCCATGAGGAGCCGATGGCGGCCTATGCCGGGCGCCAGGTGCGGTTCCGCGACGGGCTGATCGTCTCCGACACCGGCAGCGATGCGCCCGTCCCAGTGGACAAGAGCCCCGCCATAGGAACGGGCGCGCCATGCTGATCTCCACCCTGCTGCTGGCGCTGCGCGAGATGCGGCGCAACGTGCTGCGCTCGGCCCTGACCATGCTCGGCATCGTCATCGGCGTCGCCTCGGTGGTGGCGATGGTGACGCTGGGCGGCGGCGCCACCGCACGCGTCACCAACGACATTGCAAGCCTGGGCCGCAACCTCGTCATCGTCACCCCGGGCAGTGCCAGGGCGCCCGGCGCGCTGACCAGCGCCTCCCCGTTCCGGCTGGAGGACACCTACGCCATCGCCGACGACGTGCAGGGGGTCGATGGGGTGGCCGCCGTCGCCCTGCAACCGGCGCTCGCCGTGTTCGGCAACCGCAACTGGTCGACCAATGTCATCGGCACCGACACCGACTATTTCGACGTGCGAGTGTGGCCGATGGCGGCCGGGCGCGCGTTCGATGCCGGGGAGACCCGTTCCGGCCGCGCGGTCTGCGTGATCGGCGACACCATCCGGCGCGAGCTGTTCGGCCAGCAGAACCCGGTCGACGCCACCCTGCGCCTGGACCGCATGACCTGCCGCGTGATCGGCGTGCTGGAACCGAAGGGCCAGTCGACCTTCGGCACCGACCAGGACGACCTGATCGTGATGCCGATCACCACCTACCAGCGCCGCATCTCGGGCAATCTGGACGTCAACGTCATCATGGTCTCGGCCACGCGCGGCGACATCACCGCCGCCGTGAAGGCCGACGTTGAGGCGCTGTTGCGCGAGCGGCGGCGCATCCTGGCCAACGAGGCCGACGACTTCCAGGTGCAGGACATCCGCGAGATCAGCCAGACCGTGGAGCAGGTGACCGGCGTGCTGACCGCGTTGCTGGGCGCCATCGCCGCCATCAGCCTGTTGGTCGGCGGCATCGGCATCATGAACATCATGCTGGTCTCGGTGACCGAGCGCACGCGCGAGATCGGCACCCGGCTTGCCATCGGCGCGCGCGAGGGCGACGTGCTGGCGCAGTTCCTGGTCGAGGCCTCGGTGCTGTCGACCATCGGCGGGCTGATCGGCGCCGGGCTCGGCATCGGGCTGTCGGCGGGCGGCGCCAGGCTGCTGGAGGTGCCGTTCGTGTTCGACCCCGCCATCGTACTGATCTCGCTGGCGTTCGCCGCCCTGGTCGGCATCGCGTTCGGCTATCTGCCGGCCCGCCGCGCCGCCCGGCTGGACCCGATCGAGGCACTGCGCCACGAGTAGCGTCGGCACCGCACGCGTAAAACGGTCCGGGAACCGGTTGCCGCCACGATCATTGTGCTGTTGAACTGTCCCGCCCGACTCACCCCAGCGAGGTTCGTCCCATGCCGTTCATGCGCAACATGCTTGCTGCAACCCTACTCGCCGCGACCCCGGTTACCGCCCTTGGCGCCGACGCCACCGCCGAACTCAGCGACCGGAACGGCAATTTGGTCGGCACCGTGGACTTCGCATCCACCGCCTCCGGCATGGTGCACATCATCATCGTCGTCGACGGCATTCCGGTCGGCGAGCACGCGATCCACATTCACGAGACCGGCGACTGTTCGGCGGAGGACTTCACCTCGGCCGGCGGCCACTTCGCGCTCGACCGCGAACACGGGGTGCACAGTGAGCACGGTCCCCACCCCGGCGACCTGCCGAACATCCATGTCGGGGCCGACGACCCGACAGTGGTCGAGTACTTCGTCGACGCGATCAGCCTGGAGGACGGCAACCCGGCCACCCTGTTCGACGCCGACGGGTCGGCCGTCGTCATTCATGCCGGCGCCGACGACTACCAGTCCCAGCCGGCCGGCGATGCCGGCGCCCGCATCGCCTGTGGTGTTATCTCGCGCTGACTACCCAGGGGCTTGAAGGGCCTTCCCTTTGCCCCCGGCTTGCATTACGTCAACGGCTGTGAACGCGGCCCGCATTCGCGGAAATTCGCCGACAGCAAACGAACTGACAAAAGAGAGAGGACGCACCCCATGGCTATTCAGGTTGGCGACAAGATTCCGTCGATGACGTTCAAGGACGATGGGGCCCGGACGGCTTGGCGGACGCCACGACCGATGAGATCTTCGGCGGCAAGACCGTGGCGCTGTTCTCGGTGCCCGGCGCCTACACGCCGACATGCACCGCCAAGCACGTGCCGAGCTATCGCGACAATGCCGATGCGCTGAAAGGCAAGGGCGTGGACTCCATCGTGTGCCTGTCGGTCAACGACCCGTTCGTCATGAAAGCGTGGGGCGAGTCGCTGAACGTCGGCGACAAGGTCACCATGCTGCCGGACTGGAACGGCGAGTTCTCCAAGGCGCTGGGCCCTGACCATCGACGGCAGCGGCGCCGGTCTCGGCACCCGCGGGCGCGCGCTTCTCGCTGTTGATCCGCAACGGCGTGGTGGAGCAGGTCAATGTGGAAGAGGTGCCGAGCGACATGACCGTCTCCGGCGCGGAGCACATGCTCTCGGCGATGTAGCTGCTGCTACTTCCCGTTTTTGTCATCCTTGACCGGCGCGGTCCGAACTTGTTCGCCGCGTCGTGTCGAGGATCCATGGATGGTTTCGCGCAATAACTGGAATGGACCCTCGGCCTGACGGCCAAGGGTGACAGTTTGGATTGGGCGCTGCCCAGGCGAGCGTTCTGCGAAACCCAATCCCTACCCGGCGGTCACCGCCGTCAGGTTCATCGTCAGCCTGAGCCCCGGCTTCGGCAACGCTGCCACGCCGAACGCCGTACGCGCCGGCCGGTGGTCGCCCATCACCGAGGCATAGGCCTCGTTCATCCGCTCGAAGTCGGCCATATCCTTCAGGAAAATGTTGATGTGGACCACATGGCCGAGGTCCGAGCCCACCGATTTCAGCATCACCTCGAACGAGCGCAGGATCTGGACCGTCTGGGCATAGACGTCCTCGCCCGCCAGTTGGCCGGTCGCCGGATCGAACCCGGCAACGCCGCCGATGGTGATGTTGTCGCCGACCTTGGCGATGTGGCTGTAGGGGCCGATGGGTGTCGGCGTGCCCGGCGGTGTCGAGGTTTCAACGTCAGGCATATTGCGGTCCACGGTTGCGGCGTTGCGGTTACGGGGACAGTTTACTTAATTCGCAACTTCCAGCTCGTGGCAACCATCGAGCATGAATCAAGTAAACTGTCCCCGTAACTGGAAGCGCCGGCCTCAAATATCCAGGTTGGCGACCTTCAGCGCATTCTCGCGGATGAAGTCGCGGCGCGGGTCGACCACGTCGCCCATCAGGGTCGAGAAGATTGAGTCCGCGTCGTCGGCGTGCTTGATCTCCACCTGCAGCAGGGTGCGCGCCTCCGGGTCCAGGGTGGTTTCCCAGAGCTGGTCGGCGTTCATCTCGCCGAGCCCCTTGAAGCGCTGGATCGACAGCCCCTTGCGGCCGATCTCCAGCACGGTACGGAACAGGGCGCGCGGCCCGGTGATCGGCTGCACCTGGTCCTTGATCTCCAGCGACGCCGGCTTGGCCGCGAACAGCGCCTGCCAGGTGTCGGCCTGGGAATCGATGCGCCGCGCGTCGGGGCTTTCCAGCAGCGCTTCGGGGATCACGTAGCGCGCGGCCTCGCCCCGGCTGGTGCGGGTCAGCACCAGGGCGTTCTCCTCGGCAACCCCGCTCCATGGCGGATCGCCGGCCCCGGTCTCGCCCCGGTTTAGCAATTGCGCGACGAAGGCAGCGGCCTCGCCGGCCTGCGCCGGATCGTTCAGCAGATCGGCGCGCAGCGCCCGGCCACCGCGGCCTGCTCCACCACTTCCGGATGCCCGACCCGCTGGCCCAGGCTGCGGATGGATGAGGCCGCCAACTGGGCCTTGGCCACGATATCCCGCAGGTCGGCACCGGCCCGCTGCATGCCGTCGGCGCCAACCAGCACGGCATTGTTGGTGGCGTTGTCGATCAGAAACGCGTCCAGCTCGCGGTCGTTCTTCAGATACCGCCCGCTGCCGCGCTCGCCCCGCTTGGCGCGGTAGAGCGGCGGCTGGGCAATGTAGAGGTGCCCGGCCAGGATGATCTCCGGCATCTGGCGGTAGAAGAACGTCAGCAGCAGGGTGCGGATGTGCGAGCCGTCGACATCCGCGTCGGTCATGATGATGATCTTGTGGTAGCGCAGCTTGGCAAGGTCGAAGTCGTCGCGGATGCCGGTGCCGAGCGCGGTAATCATGGTGCCGATCTCCGCCGACGACAGCATCTTGTCGAAGCGCGCCCGCTCCACGTTCAAGATCTTGCCGCGCAGGGGCAGGATCGCCTGGAAGGCGCGGTCTCGGCCCTGCTTCGCCGAGCCGCCGGCGCTGTCGCCCTCGACCAGGAACAGCTCCGCCTTCGCCGGGTCACGCTCCTGGCAGTCGGCGAGCTTGCCGGGCAGGGAGGCGACATCGAGCGCGGTCTTGCGCCGGGTCAGCTCGCGGGCCTTGCGCGCGGCCTCGCGCGCGGCGGCGGCCTCCGCCACCTTGGAGACGATGCGCTTGGCCTCGGCCGGGTTTTCCTCCAGCCACTGGCTCAGCTTGTCGTTCAGCACCGACTCCACGATCGGCCGCACCTCCGACGAGACCAGCTTGTCCTTGGTCTGGGAGGAGAACTTCGGATCGGGCACCTTCACCGACAGCACGCAGGTCAGGCCCTCGCGCGCGTCGTCGCCGGTCAGCGAGACCTTCTCCTTCTTGGTCAGGCCGCCGGCCGCCGCATAGCCGTTGATCTGCCGGGTCAGCGCGGCGCGGAAGCCGGCCAGGTGGGTGCCGCCATCGCGCTGGGGGATGTTGTTGGTGAAGCACAGCATGGTCTCGTGGTAGCCGTCGTTCCACTGCATGGCGACTTCCACGGTGATGTTTTCCCGCTCGACGCTGATCATGATCGGCGGTTCGTGCAGCGGGCTGCGATTGCGGTCCAGGAACGACACGAAGGCCGCCAGGCCGCCCTCGAAGAACAGCTCGGTACTGCGGGGCTCCAGCTCGCGCTCGTCGCTCAGCAACAGCCTGACGCCGGAATTGAGGAACGCGAGTTCGCGCAGCCGGTGCTCCAGCGTGTTGTAGTCGAACACGGTCATGGTGAAGGTGTCCGACGACGGCAGGAAGGTGACCTCGGTGCCGGTGCGCGGCTTGCCGCGGCGCTCGTCGTGCGGCGCCGCGCCGGTCACGTCCAGCGGGGCCACCGGCTCGCCGTCCTCGAATCGCATGCTATGGGTCTTGCCGTCGCGCCAGATGGTCAGCTCAAGCCAGGCCGACAGCGCGTTCACCACCGACACGCCGACCCCGTGCAGGCCGCCCGACACCTTGTAGGAGTTCTGGTCGAACTTCCCGCCGGCATGGAGCTGGGTCATGATCACCTGGGCGGCGGAGACGTTCTCCTCGGCGTGGATCTCGGTCGGGATGCCGCGTCCGTTGTCGCGGATGGTGACCGAGCCGTCGCGGTTCAGCACCACCTCGACCAGGTCGCAGTGGCCGGCCAGCGCCTCGTCGATGGCATTGTCGACCGCCTCGTACACCATGTGGTGCAGGCCGGAGCCGTCGTCGGTGTCGCCGATATACATGCCCGGCCGCTTGCGCACGGCATCGAGCCCGCGCAGCACCTTGATCGACCCGGCACCATATTCGTCGCCGGGCTCGGCGGCGGCGTCCGGATCGTCGTTTGGAATCGGCTCAGAACTGGGTTCGGTCATCTTTGGTCCATCAATGCGGTCGGCCGGACGGATCGGTCACGTCAGGATCGCGTCACGGCGCCAGGTGTCACCGCCAGGAACTGGCAGCGCCCGGCCAATGGGTCGAACAGCGCGCGGTCCGCGCCGCTCAGCCACGATTGCCCCCCAAGGGCGAGAATGTCATCGAACAGGTCGGCACGGCGGCCGGCATCCAGGTGCGCCGCGATCTCGTCCCACAGCATCACCGGGGTGGCGCCACGGTCTGCCGCGATCAGGCGGGCGTGGGCCAGCGTCAGCGCCAGCACCATGCCCTTCTGCTCGCCGGTTGAACATTCGGCGGCCGGGCGCGCACTGCCGCGCTGGCGGGCGGCGAGATCGCTGCGGTGCGGGCCGATGGCGGCCCCGCCCACCTCTGCGTCGCGGCGGCGGCCAGCGGCCAGCGCCTCGCGCACCCGGTCTTCCACCTGCAGGGCGGACCCCTCCTCCAGCCACGTCTCCAGCGCGCCGTCGACGGCGATATCGGGCGCCGGGAAGCGGCCGCTGCCGCCCTCCAGCGCCGCTGCCAGCCGGTCGACGAAATCGCGCCGCGCGACCGCGATCGCGATGCCGTTCTGGGCCATCCGGTCTTCCAGCGCGCCGAGCCAGGCCGGGTCGGCATTGCCGGCCTGCAGCAGGCGGTTGCGCTCGCGCATCACATGCTCATAGGCGGCGATGCGGCCGGTATGCGCCGGGTCGTAGGCGGTGAGCAGCCGGTCGAGGAACCGGCGCCGGCCCGACGCGCCGTCCATGAACAGGCGGTCCAGTTCCGGCGTCAGCCAGGCGACGGCGAGGTGCTCGGCCAGCGGCTGCTGCCCGCGCACGGCGGCGCCGTCGATGCGCACCACGCGGCGCTCGCTGCCGGCGGCACCATCGCGCTCCAGCCCGGTGCCGATGCGGACCGGGACGCCGTCGTCGGTGGCAATATCGGCGGCGACCGCCCAGGCGGCTCCACTGTCGTTCTCAGGCGCATCGTCCTCCCGCGCTTCGCCGGCCCGGTGGCCGACCGCGGAAAGCCGCGCCCGCCTGAGCCCGCGCCCCGGCGCCAGGAACGACAACGCCTCCAACAGGTTGGTCTTGCCCGCCCCGTTGGGGCCGACCAGCACCACGGGAGCGGCCTCCACGTCCAGCGCCACGCTGCGGTAGCTCCGGAAATCGGTCAGGCGCAGGCGGCGCACCGCCGTCACCGGGGTGCTGCCCGGGCTGGGTCGCTGCGCGATGTTGCTTATCTGGTGGGCAGGGGCCGACACGATCCGGGACAGCCGTCAAACCCGCATCGGCATCAGCACGTAGAGCGCGCTGGCATCCGCACTGTCGCGCACGATGGTCGGCGAGGCCCCGTCGGCCATCTTGAACTGCGCGCCCTCGCCCTCGATCTGCTGGGTGATGTCGAGCAGGTAGCGCGAGTTGAAGCCGATCTCCAGCTTCTCGTCGTCGGCGAAGCGGACCTCCATCTCCTCGGTGGCGGTGCCGTTCTCCTGGCTGGTCGCCGACAGCACCAGATTGGCATTGGACATGGAGAGCTTCACGCCGCGCGACTTCTCCGACGAGATCGTCGCCACCCGGTCGACGGCGCGTGCGAACGCGGCGCGGTCGACCTCCAGCACCTTGTTGTTGTGGTCGTCGCTGGGGATGACGCGGTTGTAGTCCGGAAACGTGCCGTCGATCAGCTTCGACGTCATCACGATATCGGCGAAGGCGAAGCGGATGCGGGTCTCCGACAGCGAGACCTGCACCTCGTCGGTCCGGTCCTCCAGCAGGCGCCGGAGTTCGTTCACCGTCTTGCGCGGCACGATGACGCCGGGAATGGCCGCCGCCCCGTCCGGCAGCGGCATCTCCACCCGGGCCAGCCGGTGGCCGTCGGTCGCCACCGCGCGCAGCACGTCGACATCGTCGGTCTTGGCGGCATGCAGGTAGATGCCGTTCAAATAATAGCGGGTCTCCTCGGTGGAGATCGCGAAGCGGGTGCGGTCGATCAGGCCGCGCAGGTCGCCGGCGCCGACCGCGAAGCTGTGCGCCAGCTCGCCGCTGGACAGCATCGGGAAGTCCTCGATCGGCAGGCAGGCGAGCGAGAAGCGCGACCGGCCGGAAACGATCTTGACCTGGTTGCCGTCGGCCGCGCGCTCGATGTCGATCTGCGCGCCGTCCGGCAGCTTGCGCACGATCTCATAGAGGGTGTGCGCCGGCACGGTGACCGCGCCCGGCGTGGCGACATCCGCCGCGGTCGATTCGACGATGGCCAGGTCCATGTCGGTGGCGGTCATGCTGACCTTGCCGTCCTTGGCGTCCAGCATCACGTTGGAAAGGATCGGGATGGTGTTGCGCCGCTCGACCGCGCTCTGCACGTGGCCGAGTGACTTCAACAATGCCGCTTGTTCGATGACTAACTTCATGATTCCCAATCCAGTTCCGCAGCTTGCAATTCGGCGCTTCCAGGCCCGTCCGGCCGATTGCGCCGTTCCGGCGCCCTTCGGTCGATGGCGGCCGGGGTCGATGCCGGCCGGGGTAGATGTAGTCCCTGCGCATCCGCCGCCGCCGCAGGTGCGCCGGCTGGTGGCGAAGCGCCGAATCCGATGCCAACACGTGATGCAGCGGGACGACTTGGCGCAGCGAAACGACCATGTGCAGCGAGACTCGAGGCGGCCGGAATCGGCCAAAAAGCCCGCCGGACAAGCCGCCCGGCAGCCGCCAAAACATCATCCCGTCCAGACCCCCGTTTTCTAGCACAAACCGGTTGATTCCCAAACATTTTCGGGGAATTCGGGGGGTGTGGCCGCCATTGCCGCCGCCTATGACGGATGGACGATGCGACCGTCCTCTTTCTGCCGCTCGCGGTTAGATTTGCAGTTGGCTGTCGACGCTCTGCTTGAAGACAAGCGGGAGATGAGGTTGGCGCCTGCCCACTGCTCCGCCCAACCGGCCCGTCACCAGCCATGCCGTGTTCGGCCTCGATGGTGCTTGTCCGCCGTCATCCAAGCTTCCACCACACTACATCGACAAACAATTCACGAATATTCGCCGAAACCGCTATCTGCGCGAGCTAATCACTCCAGAATATTCGACCAATAGACCTGCACCGGGCGTCATAAGCAAAAATGCGAGCCGGTGGACTGTCGAGTTGGCCAGCGAGAAACCCTTGTCTTGTTGGCATTCCAGACAAAAAATTCTTGCCACAGGGGCGAGGACGACAGAATCAGGTGGGGATCGGGCACGCCATCCCCCACCGGCGGGTGGGAGATGGCGCAAGGGCCGTCAGTGCTGCGCGGTGCCCACTTCCAGCATCCGGCGCAGGAGGTCCAGGTCCTCCGCGAAGCCGGCGTCGGTGCCGCGCAACTCATCCACTTTCCGGACCGCGTGGATCACGGTGGTGTGATCGCGACCGCCGAACTTGCGGCCGATTTCCGGCAGCGAACGCGAGGTCAGCTGCTTGCAGAAGTACATCGCGATCTGGCGCGGGCGTGCGATGGCGCGGGACCGCCGGGCCGAGTGCATGTCGGTGAAGCGGATGTTGTAATGCTCGGCCACCCGCTTCTGGATGTCCTCGATGGTCAGGCGGCGGTCGTTGGCCCGCAACAGGTCGCGCAGCACATCCTGGGTGGAGTCCAGGTCGATGCGGCGGCCGACCAGGGTGGCGTCCGCGAACAGGCGGATCATCGCGCCCTCCAGCTCGCGCACGTTGGCGGTGATGCGGTGGGCCAGGAACTCCAGCACCTTCTGCGGCACCTCCACGTTCGGGTGGCGCTCCACGATCGCCTGCAGGATGCCGAGCCTGAGCTCGTAGTCGGTAGGGTGGATGTCGGCCACCAGCCCCCAGCCGAGGCGGGACTTCATCCGCTCTTCCATATCGGTCAGGTTGGCCGGCGACTTGTCGGCGGAGACAATGACCTGGCGGTTACGGTCCACCAGCTCGTTGAAGGTGTGGAAGAATTCCTCCTGGGTCGACTCCTTGCCGCTGATGAACTGGATGTCGTCGATCATCAGCACGTCGACCGAGCGGAACTGGTCCTTGAACGCGACGGTGTCCTTGAAGCGGAGCGCGCGCACGAACTGGTACATGAACTTCTCGGCCGAGAGGTAGAGCACCTTGCGGTCGGGGAAGCGGGTGCGCATCTCCCAGGCAATTGCGTGCATCAGGTGGGTCTTGCCGAGGCCCACGCCGCCATAGAGGAACAGCGGGTTGAACGGCACGTCGTTGGGCGGCGCGCCGGCGATGCGGCGGGCGGCGGCATAGGCCAGCTCGTTCGGCTTGCCGACCACGAAGTTCTCGAACCGGAAGCGCGGGTCCAGGCGGCCGACCAGAGCCTGGTCGATGGCGTCGGCGGCATCGTGCCCGTTGACGCCCAAGTCCGCGGGCATGTCGGCGGCCAGTCCGGTCCCATGCACGTGGCTGTCCTCCTCGTCATCCAGCGCGGCGGCGTCGCGGCCGTTCAGTCCGCCCTGCTCGTCGCTAGATCCATTCGGGCTGGACCCGTTCGGCCGCGCGCCGTTGTCGCGGGCCTGGCGGGGGGCCGCCGACGGCAAGGTCACGATATCCAGCTTCAGGGCCCGGCCGCTTTCGGCCTGCCAGAGTTGCGCGATGCGGTCGCCGTAGTTGTTGACGATCCAGTCGCGCATGAACCGCGTCGGCACGCCCAGGGTGACGTGTTGGGCACCCCCCTCCATGAACTCCAGGGGTTTCAGCCAGCTACGGAATTCGGCTTCCCCGTACACGGAGCGTAACTGACCCCGCACCCGCACCCATTGGCGGGCGAAATCTGCGTCCTGGTCGGGCCCGGAAGTAGTCGTCTTGGGGGGTCGGTTTTGGCTCCGGTGCGTGGCCGATACCGTCGCGCGGTTCGTCAGAGGATCCATCGCACCACCCTTCAAAAAGGCTGCCCAGCTCTATGCGAGCAAGATAAAATGCACCCGTTTGCCCGACGAATGCCGGACAATGCACAAAGATTGAATGCGCTAGGCGCGGTTGTTAGGCTGAAAACGAGAGTTGAATTCTACCCACCAAACCAAGGAATACTGTTTATTAACTTTTTTCACCTTGGGGGACCCTCGTTTTGTTTTGAAACCTCTCTCCGGAGGCGTCAAAGGAATACTAACTTGGGCCTTTGGGGGATTCAATAGGCGGTTTGTCAAAAAAACAAAAATCTGCCGGGCACGCCGGTTAGCCTTTGAAAGACAACAAAGAATCTATGCTCGGAAGCGGAAATGGACAACAGTATTGTCCATGTCCGAAAGCGGACTTCTCTTGCAGGAAAGAGAGAAGTTTAGGCGCCCATCGCCTTGATACGGCGGGACAAACGAGACAGGCGCCGATCGACGGTGTTGCGATGCAGCACCCCCTTGCTGACGCCCCGATGCATCTCCGGCTGTGCCTCGCGGAAGGCCGACATCGCCGCGGCCTGGTCGCCGCTGGCGATCGCGCGTTCCACCTTGCGCAGGTGGGTGCGGATGCGGCTGATGCGGTTGCCGTTGATCACCTCGCGCCGGTCGTTCCGGCGGATGCGCTTGCGCGCGGACTTATGATGCGCCATCGGGGCCTCAAAACAGGGTACGGATTGAACGGAAGCCGCGGTGCATAACGCTGACCGGCGGCGATGTCAAGGTTCTGTGGGCAGCCCGACCAGGCTGCCGCTGCAAGGAGCGTCCGCCTAGCGGTGCTTGAAGTTGGGCTGGCGCTTGTCGATGAACGCCTGCATGCCCTCTTTCTGGTCCTCGGTCGCGAAAGCGGACTGGAACAGCCGCCGCTCGAACCGCACGCCCTCGGCCAGGGTGGTCTCGTAGGCGCGGTTCACCGCCTCCTTGGCCATCATCACGATGGGCCTCGACATATCGGCGATGGTCTCCGCCGTCTTCAGCGCCTGCTCCTCCAGGTCGTCGGTCGGCACCACCCGGCTGACCAGGCCCGAGCGCTCGGCCTCGGCCGCGTCCATCATCCGCCCGGTCAGCACCATCTCCATGGCCTTCGACTTGCCGACGAAGCGGGTCAAGCGTTGGCTGCCGCCGGCGCCCGGCAACACACCGATGGTGATCTCAGGCTGGCCGAACTTGGCGTTCTCCGCGGCCAGGATGAAGTCGCACATCATCGCGACCTCGCAGCCGCCGCCCAGCGCATAGCCCGCCACCGCGGCGATCACCGGCTTGCGCACGGTGGTCACCCGCTCCCAGCCATCGGTGATGAAGTCCTTGAGATAGGCGTCCATGTAGGACTGGTCCTGCATCTCCTTGATGTCGGCCCCGGCGCAGAATGCCTTCTCGCTGCCGGTCAGCACGATCGCGCCGATGTTGTCGTCGGCCTCCATCTCGTCCAGGGCCGATGCC
This sequence comes from Alphaproteobacteria bacterium, assembly GCA_965227515.1. GTDB lineage: Bacteria > Pseudomonadota > Alphaproteobacteria > CALKHQ01 > CALKHQ01 > CBDDFZ01. The sequence continues at coordinate 385,265 of CBDDFZ010000002.1, read as the reverse complement.
AGCTCACGTACCAGGCCGTCGCACAGCGCGTTCAGCGCCTTCGGCCGGTTGAAGCGGATCAGCCCGACGTGGCCGCGGGTTTCGACCTCGATAAATTCGAATGCCATGGTTGCACTCCCTCCTTCTGCGGCGCGTACCGGCGGCATTGTGGCCGCCGTCGTGCCGTTACCGGTTCAATGCAGCCCGCATGCCACACGCTGCGTCTCACGCACCCACCGGCCGAATATCCGACATATCCCCGGGCCATGCATTTCAGGGCCATACATTCCAGGGGCAGATAGCGGCAGGAAGGTCGATGCCAGGGGATGTGGCGGGCAGATACATCATCTTTGCCGGCGGGAACAATAGAAAGTCGACCGCCCCTGCTGGACGATGCGCCGGATCGCGCAGGGCGTGGCCGCAGCGGCACAGGCGGGACAGGCCTCGCCCGCGCGTCCGTAAACCGAAAAGTTGTGCTGGAAATAGCCCAGCTCGCCAGAGGCCTGCACATAGTCGCGCAAGCTGGACCCACCGGCGTCGATGGCGGCGTTCAGCACCTCGCGGATGGCGGCGACCAGGTTCTCCGCCCGCGACCCCACCACCGTGTCGGAACGTCGCAGCGGCGACAGCCGCGACAGATAGAGCGCCTCGCAGACATAGATGTTGCCGAGCCCGGCCACGACTCGCTGGTCGAGCAGCGCCGCCTTGATCGACGTGCGCCGCCCGGTAAGCGCCGCCTGCAGGGCGTCGGCGTTAAAGGCGTTGCCCAGCGGCTCAGGGCCCAGCGCGCGGAAGAAGTGGTGGTCGTCCAAGCCCTCGGCGGTGCTGAGGTCGAAATAGCCGAACCGGCGCGGGTCGTGGAACCGCACCTCCTGCCCGTCGTCGAACCGGAACACCAGGTGGTCGTGGGTTTCGACCGGCAGCGGCGCGCCGTTCAGAACCGTCATCCGGCCGGACATGCCCATGTGGCCGACCACGATGGTGCCGTCGTCCAGCCGCCACAGCATGTACTTGGCGCGGCGGGACACCGCCTCCACCTGCCGTCCCGCCAGCCGCCGCGCGAAGTCGGCCGGCAGCGGGAAGCGCAGGTCGCCGCGGCGCACGTCGACGCCCGCGATCCGGCGCCCCTCGATATGGGCCGCCAGGCCGCGGCAGATGGTCTCGACTTCAGGCAACTCGGGCATGGCCGCGGGTTGTAGCAGGGCACTCCCGACTGCGCTATGGTCCGCGCCATGGTTCACAACAGGCCATTGGGCAAGCAATCGGACCGTCCATCCAACGGAAACACGGGCGGCGCGCGCACGGGCGGCACACGGACGGGCGCACCGGAGGAGATGGCGGGTTCGTTCGGCTTCGCGGCGGTGTCGCCGGACGAGAAGACCGGCCGCGTGCGCCAGGTGTTCGATGCGGTCGCCCCCAGCTACGACCGCATGAACGACCTGATGAGCGGCGGCATCCACCGGCTGTGGAAGCGCCAGCTCGTCGCCATGATCCGCCCGCGCGAGGGCATGCAGGTGCTGGACGTGGCCGGCGGCACCGGCGACATCGCCTTCCGTGTCGTGCGGGCGGGCGCGGACGCCATCGTCTGCGACATCAACGCGGCCATGCTCGGCGTCGGGCGCGACCGCATGCTGGACCAGGGGCACGGCGCATCGCAGGCGCGGCTCGCCTGGGTGTGCGGCAATGCCGAGGCGCTGCCGCTGCCGGACCGCACGATGGACGCCTATGTCATCGCCTTCGGCCTGCGCAACGTGACCTACATCGACAAGGCGCTGGCGGAGGCGCGGCGGGTGCTGAAGCCCGGCGGCCGCTTCTTCTGCCTGGAATTCAGCCGGGTGGCGAACCCGCTGATGGCCCGCGCCTACGACGCCTATTCGTTCAATGTCATTCCCCGGCTCGGCGGGCTGGTGGCGCGCGACCGCGACGCCTATGCCTACCTGGTCGAGAGCATCCGCCGCTTCCCGGACCAGCCGGCCCTGGTGGAGGCGATGGAAGCGGCGGGGCTGTCGCGCTGCAGCTATCGCAACCTGTCGGGCGGCATTGCCGCGATCCATTCCGGCTGGCGGCTGTAGTGCCGCGTCCTTCTCGCGTGCCGCGCTGAACCGCCCGCCATGCTGCGCATCATCCGCAACCTCTTTCGCCTGTTGCAGATCGCCCACACGCTGGCGCGGCACAACGCGCTGTTCCCGCTGGAGCAGCTCGGCGTGGCGCCGACCCTGGTCTGGTTCATGCGCAAGTTCTCGCTGGGCCATGTGCAGGGCCGGCCGGGCGAGCGGCTGGCCGCCGCCTGCCAGGCGCTGGGGCCGTCGTTCATCAAGCTGGGCCAGGCGCTGTCGGTCCGCTCCGACCTGGTGGGGCAGGAGGCCGCCGCCGACCTGACCAAGCTGCAGGACCGGCTGCCGGCCTTTCCCAGCATGATCGCCCGCGACATCATCGAGCGCGAGCTTGGCCGCCCGGTGTCGGAGCTGTTCCGCCGCTTCGACGACGAGCCGGTGGCCGCCGCCTCCATCGCCCAGGTCCACTTCGCCGAGACCACCGATGGCCGGCAGGTGGCGGTCAAGGTGCTGCGCCCCCGGGTGGAGCAGCAGATCGCCCGCGACCTGGACCTGGCGTTCTGGATCGCGGAGATCGTGGAACGCACCCAGCCGCGGCTCAGGCGCCTGAAACCGGTGGAGGTGGCCCGGACCTTCGAGGAGACCGTGCGCATCGAGATGGACCTGCGCATGGAAGCGGCGGCGGCCGAGGAGCTGGGCGAGAACTTCGCCGACGACGACGGCTACCGCACGCCCACGATCGACTGGGACCGCACCGCGCGCCGGGTGCTGACCCAGGAGCGGGTCGAGGGCATTCGCATCGACGATCGCGCCGCCCTGCTGGAGGCCGGCCACGACGTCGACGCGGTGCTGCAAAAGGCAGCCGAGTCTTTCTTCTACCAGGTGTTCCGCGACGGCTTCTTCCATGCCGACATGCACGGCGGCAACGCCTTCGTCGGCCCCGACGGCGCCGTCGTGCCCATCGACTTCGGCATCATGGGGAGGCTGAGCCGCGAGGACCGGGTGTTCCTGGCCGAGCTGCTGCTGGCATTCCTGCAAGGCGACTACTACCGGGTGGCCGAGGTGCAGGCGCGCGCCGGCTACGTCGACAGCGACGTGCCGATCGAGGTGTTCGCGCAAGCGTGCCGGTCCATCGGGTCGCCCATTCTCGGCCGGTCGGCGCACGAGATCTCCCTCGCCCGCCTGCTCGGCCAGTTGTTCTATGTGGCGCGCACCTTCCGCATGGAGGTGCAGCCGCAACTGCTGCTGCTGCAGAAGACGATGCTGATGGCCGAGGGCATGGGCCGGGCGCTCAACCCCAGCGTCAACATCTGGGAGATGGCGCGCCCGCTGATCGAGACCTGGATGCGCCAGATGTTCGGCCCGGAGGCGCAGATCGCCCGCGCCATGCAGGACGCCACGGAGTCCGCGCGCGAGATCCCGCGGCTGATCGAGCACGCCAGCCAGTTGCTCGAGGTTTCGGCCAACCAGGGCATTCGCCTGGAGCAACGGACGGTCGAGCAGCTCGCCGCGCGTATCCGCCGCAAATTCGCCTGGGTCTGGCCGTTCCTGTTCGGGGTGCTGGTCGCCGGCCTGTTGGCGGCTATCTTATACGCTATAGTCGGCGACTGACCGGCCGGAGTGCAAGACTTCGGGGCTGGCGGTGCCGGCCGAGGACATTGGACATGAGCTTCATGATGATCGTGCTTGGTGGTCACCTGACCCCGCTGTGGACCGCGTTCGGGTTCCTGCCGTTCGGCGCCGGGTTGCCGGCCCTGCTGGTGCCGCAACTGGCGGCCGGCCTGGTGATGATCTAGCCATGAACGACGCCCCCAGCGACGACCGGAACGCCGCGACCGGCTCCGCGCCCCACAGGGTGCTGCTGATCGTCGGCGGCGGTATTGCCGCCTACAAGTCGCTGGAGGTGGTGCGGCGCCTGCGCGAGATGGGTGTCGCCACCCGCGCGGTGCTGACCCGGGCCGGGGCGGAGTTCGTGACCCCGCTGTCGCTGTCGGCCCTGACCGAGGACAAGGTCTATACCGACCTGTTCTCGCTGACAGACGAAAACGAGATGGGCCACATCGAGCTGTCGCGCGCCGCCGACCTGATCCTGGTCTGCCCCGCCACCGCCGACCTGATCGCCAAGATGGCGAACGGCCATGCCGACGATCTGGCCTCGACCGTGCTGATGGCGACCGACGCCCCGGTCATGCTGGTGCCGGCGATGAACGTGCGGATGTGGTCGCACCCGGCGACCAAGGCCAATATGGAGACGCTGCGCCAGCGCGGCGTGCGGGTGGTCGGCCCCACGTCCGGCGCGATGGCGTGCGGCGAGTTCGGCATGGGCCGCCTGGCTGAGCCATTGGATATCGTCGCCGCCGTCGAGCTCTACCTCACCATGCACCGGGAGAAGCCGGCGACGCCGTGGGCATCGCTGCAACTGCCACTCCACGGGCGGCGGGCCATCGTTACCAGCGGGCCGACCCACGAGCCGATCGACCCGGTGCGCTATATCGCCAACCGCTCCTCCGGCAAGCAGGGCCACGCCATCGCGGCCGCCCTCGCCGCCCTGGGCGCGGAAACCACCCTGATTACCGGCCCCACGGCCATCCGCGCGCCGCTCGGCGTGATCACCCGCTATGTGGAGAGTGCCGCCGACATGCATGACGCGGCGCTGAAGGAGCTGCCCTGCGACATCGCGGTGTGCGCCGCGGCGGTCGCCGACTGGCGGGTGGTCAGCGAGGCGCCGGAGAAACTGAAGAAGACCTCGGCGTCGCTGGCGCTCGACCTGCAGCAGAACCCGGACATTCTGGCCGACCTGTCACGCAAGGGCGCCGAACGGCCCACCATCGTGGTCGGCTTCGCAGCGGAGACCGAGAACGTGGTCGCAAATGCCGAGGCCAAGCGGCAGGCCAAGGGCTGCGACTGGATCGTCGCCAACGACGTTTCGCCCGATACAGGAACGTTCGGCGGCCAACGGAACACGGTGACGGTGATCGACGGGGACGGGCACGAGGCGTGGCCGGCGATGTCCAAGCTGGACGTCGCGGTCAGGCTCGCCCGCCGCATCGCGGTCGGGTTCACCGGCAGCGGCTCATGAGTCCGATTGCCGTTCCGGTGCAGGTGCTGCCCAGCGGGGCCGGCCTGCCCCTGCCCGCATACGCCACCCCCGGCAGCGCCGGCATGGACCTGCTGGCCGCGGTCGCGGAGCCGCTGACGCTGCGCCCGGGCGCGCGGACGATCGTGCCGACCGGCATCGCGCTCGCCCTGCCGCAGGGCTACGAGGCGCAGGTGCGGCCACGGTCAGGCCTTGCCGCCAAGCACGGGCTTACCGTCCTCAACGCGCCGGGCACCATCGACAGCGACTATCGCGGCGAGGTGGGCGCCATCATGGTCAACCTCGGCGAGGAGCCGTTCCTGATCGAACGCGGCATGCGCATCGCCCAGATGGTGATCGCGGCCGTCACGGTGATCGCGTGGGAGCCGGTGGATGCCCTGCCCGAGAGCACCCGGGGCGGTGGCGGCTTCGGGTCGACAGGCCATTGAGGCCGACGCAGCGACCATGGAACTGACCGACAGCCAGTTCGAGCGCTATGCCCGCCACCTGATCCTGGACGAGGTCGGCGACGAGGGGCAGGAACGCCTGCTCGGCGCAAGGGTGCTGGCGGTAGGTGCCGGCGGCCTCGGCGCCCCGGTGCTGATGTATCTGGCGGCGGCGGGCGTCGGCCACCTGACCGTCGTCGACGACGACGTGGTCGACCTCTCCAATCTGCAACGCCAGGTGATCCACGCCACCGAACGGGTCGGCGCACCGAAGACCGCCAGCGCCAAGGCATCGCTGGCCGCGATCAATCCCGACGTGACGGTGGAGACGGTGCAACAGCGGCTGACTGCCGACAATGCCGAGGCACTGATCGCCGGCCACGACCTCGCCATCGACGGCAGCGACAACTTCGACACCCGCTACGCGGTCAACGATGCCTGCTTTCGCGCCGGCGTGCCGCTGATCTCCGGCGCGCTGCTGCGCTTCGAGGCGCAGATCTCGACCTTCAAGCCGCACCTGGGCGCGCCGCACCCGTGCTATCGCTGTGCGTTCCCCTCGCCGCCGCCCGCCGACCTGGTGCCGCGCTGCGACCAGGCGGGGATCCTGGGAGCGGTCGCGGGGGTCGCCGGCACCCTGATGGCGACCGAAGCGCTGAAGGAGCTGCTGGGCCTGGGCGACGGCCTGTCCGGCCGGCTGGTGATCTACGACGCCCTGGACGCGCGCTTCACCGAGCTGAAGGTCAACCGCGACCCGGCCTGCCCGCTCTGCGGCGTTTGAACCGGGCCGGTGCCGACGTGACCAAACAATCCCGCAAGCGTGGCAAGGCACGCGGTGCCGTGATATCCAGTGCCGCCCTCGCGCAGATGTATCTGGAGAACCGCTGATCCATGTCGCAGTCCGCTGCTGCAACCCCCAACGTTCCCGCCGCCTATGGCGAGCTTGAGGCGCGCTTCGCGCGGCGCGCGACCGTGCTCGACGCCACCGCGATGCTGGAATGGGACTTCGGGACCCTGATGCCGCCAGGCGGCGCCGCGGCCCGGTCCGAGCAGACCTCGACCCTTGAGGGGCTTGCCCACGACTGGCTGGTCGACGCCCAAGTCGGCGACCTGCTGGCGGCGGCCGAGGATGAGGCCGGTGCGTTGGACGAGTGGCAGGCCGACAACCTGGCCATGATGCGCTGGACCTACACCCGCGCCACGGCACTCTCCAGCGACCTGGTCTCGGCAACCGCGAAAGCGTGCCACAAGTCCGAGATGGCGTGGCGCGATGCGCGCCCCAACGACGACTGGGCAGCCCTGGTGCCCACGCTGCAAGTGGTGATGGACCTGACCCGCGAGGCGGCGGAGGCGCAGGCCGAGACCCTGGGCGTCGCCCCCTACGACGCCCTGCTCGACGGCTATGACCGGGGTGCCACCTGCGCCTGGATCGACAGCATCTTCGATGACTACGCGGCCTTCCTGCCGGACTTTCTGGAACGGGCGCTCAGCCACCAGTCCACCAAGCCCGCGCCGCAACAGCCCATCGGCCCCTTCCCCATCGACCGCCAGAAAGCGCTCGGCGAGAAGCTGATGGCGGCCGTCGGCTTCGACTTTCATCATGGCCGTCTCGACGTCAGCCTGCACCCGTTCTGCGGCGGCATTCCCGACGACGTGCGCATCACCACCCGCTACGACGAGGACGACTTCTCCAAGAGCCTGATGGGCGTGCTGCACGAAACCGGGCACGCCATGTACGAGCGCGGCCTGCCGCAGGCCTGGCGCGGCCAGCCGGTGGGCGTGGCGCCCAGCATGGCGCTGCACGAGAGCCAGTCGCTGCTGGTGGAGATGCAGGCCTGCCGGTCGCCGGCGTTCATGGCATTCGCGGCCGAGGAGATGCGCGCGGCGTTCGACGGCGCGGGCCCGGCCTGGAGCCCGGACAACATCCTGGGAGCCTACACCCGTGTGGCGCGCAGCCTGATCCGTGTCGACGCCGACGAGGTGACCTATCCGGCGCACATCATCCTGCGCTACCGGCTGGAGAAGGCGATGCTGTCCGGCGACCTGACGCTTGCCGACCTGCCGGGCGCCTGGAACGACGGCATGGAGGCGCTGCTCGGCATCCGCCCGCCGAGCGACCGGCTGGGCTGTTTGCAGGACATTCACTGGCCGACCGGCGGGTTCGGCTACTTCCCGACCTACACCCTGGGCGCAATGACGGCGGCGCAGTTGTTCGAGGCGGCGGTGCGCGACCTGCCGGACATTCCCGACGCCATGGCGCGCGGCGATTTCGCCCCGCTGATGGGGTGGCTGCGCACCCATGTCCACGGCCATGGCGCGCGCTACACCACCAACCAGATCCTGGAGCGTGCCACCGGCCGCGCGCTCGACCCGGCGGTGTTCAAGGCCCATCTGGCGCGCCGCTATCTCGGCGAGGAGGCCGCATAAGCGTGCGCTATGTCAGCACCCGGGGCGCCGCCCCCGCGCTCGATTTCGAGGCAACGCTGCTGGCCGGCCTGGCCAGCGACGGCGGGCTCTACCTGCCGGAAACGCTGCCGCCGGCGCCGACCGACCTGGATCCCGACCGGCCCTATGCCGCGGTCGCGGGCGACGTGATCGCGCCTTTTGTCGGCGGGGCCATCGACCGCCCGACCCTCGACCGGCTGCTGGGCGAGGCCTACGAGGTCTTTCGCCACCCGTCGGTGACGCCGCTGAAGGAGTTCGACAGCGGCGTGTGGCTGATGGAGCTGTTCCACGGCCCGACCCTGGCGTTCAAGGACGTGGCGCTGCAACTGCTGGGCCGCCTGTTCGACCACGTGCTGACCAAGCGCGGCGAGCGCATCACCATCGTCGGCGCCACCTCCGGCGACACCGGATCGGCCGCCATCGAGGCGGTGCGCGGCAGTGCCTCGGTCGAAATCTTCATGCTGCACCCGAAAGGCCGGGTGACCGATGTGCAGCGCCGCCAGATGACGACGGTCGAGGCCGCCAACGTCCACAACATCGCCATCGAGGGCTCGTTCGACGACTGCCAGGACCTGGTGAAGGCGCTGTTCAACGACCCCGCGTTCCGCGGCGAGGTGCGGCTGTCGGCGGTGAATTCGATCAACTGGGCCCGCGTGGTGGCGCAGGTGGTCTATTACGCCCGCGCCGCGTGCAAGCTCGCACGGCCCGGCCGCCCGGTGTCGTTCGCGGTGCCGACCGGCAATTTCGGCAACGTGCTGGCCGCCCACATCGCCAAGCGGCTGGGCTTCCCCATCGGCCGGCTGATCCTGGGCTCCAACAGCAACGATATCCTCACCCGTTTCCTCGACACTGGCGCCATGACCATGGCCGACGTGACCCCGACGCTTTCGCCCAGCATGGACATCCAGGTGTCCTCCAACTTCGAGCGCCTGCTGTTCGAGGCGCTGGGCCGCGACGGCGACCGGGTCGCCAAGACGCTGGCCGATTTCCGGCGGACCGGCAGCTATGCCCTGCCCGACGACGCGATGGCGATGATCCGCCGCGACTTCGTCGGCAGCCGCGCCGACGACGCGCGCACGCTGGAAGTGATGGCCGACGCCCATGCACGCCACGGCGAGCTGGTCGACCCGCACACGGCGGTGGGCTTGGCGGCGGTGCAGGACTGCGCCGAGTATGCCGACGGCCCGATTGTGGTCGCCGGCACCGCGCACCCGGCGAAGTTCCCCGATGCGGTGGAACGCGCCACCGGCGTGCGCCCCGCGCTGCCGCCGCACCTGGCCGACCTGTTGGACCGGCCGGAGCGGTTCGAGGTGCTGCCGAACGATGCCCCTGCCCTGCAGGCCCACATCCGCAATGCGCTGGCGATGGCGGGCGCGGCATGAGCGGCGTGCGCATCACCACGCTCGACAATGGGCTCCGCATCATCAGCGAGGCCCGCGACAGCGTTCAGTCCGTGTCCCTGGGCATATGGATCGGCGCCGGCACCCGCAACGAGCGCGCCGAGGACAACGGCGTCGCCCACATGCTGGAGCACATGGTGTTCAAGGGCACCGGCCGCCGCTCCGCCCAGGCCATCGCCGAGGAGATCGAGGACGTCGGCGGCATCATGAACGCCTACACCGGGCGCGAGCAGACTGGCTATTACGCCAAGGTGCTGAAGGACGACATCGACCTCGCTATCGACCTGGTCAGCGACATCGTGATCGACGCGACGCTGGACGAGGACGAACTGGTCCGCGAGCGCACCGTAGTGTTGCAGGAGATCGGCCAGGCCAACGACACGCCCGACGACGTGATCCACGACCATTTCCAGGCCACCGCCTATCCGGGCCAGAGCCTGGGCCGCCCGGTGCTGGGCGAGCCCGAGATCGTGGCCGCCATGGACCGGGACACCGTCGACCGGTTCCGGGGCGAGAACTACACGGCCCATGGCATGGTGTTCGCCGCCGCCGGCCGGCTGGATCACGACCACCTGGTCGACGAGGTCGCGCGCCGCTGCGGCGCCCTGCCGTCGGGCAATGGCCGGTTGCCGCTGGAGCCGGCGCGTTACGAGGGCGGCGAGTTCCGCGACGACCGGGCGCTGGAGCAGGTGCACATCCTGCTGGGGCTGGAGGGCGTGGCCAGCCGCAGCGACGACATCTATCCGCTGTCGGTGTTCGCCACCCTTCTGGGCGGCGGCATGTCGTCCCGCCTGTTCCAGGAACTGCGGGAGAAGCGCGGCCTGGTCTACGCCATCCAGTCCTACGCCCAGCCATACCGCGACAGCGGCCTGTTCTCGATCTATGCCGGCACCGGGCCGGAGGACGCCGGCGAATGCCTGCGCGTCATCGCCGAGGTGATGGCCGGCGTCGACCAGGACCTGACGGAGGCGGAGGTCGCCCGCGCGCGCGCCCAGCTCAAGGCGAGCATCCTGATGTCGCTGGAAAGCACGTCGGGCCGCTGCGAGCAGCTCGCGCAGCAGTTGATCATCTACGGTGAGCCCTTGTCTCTGGATGACATGGTTGCCAAGATCGACGCGGTGGATTGCGATGCGGTCGCAGCCATGGCAGCACGGTTGCGTGCGATGCCACCGACTTTGGCGCAGCTTGGCCCCCTGGGGCAGGCGATCGATCGCGACGATCTGATCGCGCGGTTGAACTGAACGGGACCGTCAGGCATTGGCGAGACGTTTGCAGGACCTGCTGGATGGAATGATGGCGCGGCCGCCGCGCCTGGTTCTGGATGCCGGCCGCGTCGTGCTGCGCCCGCCGGTGATGTCCGACTACCGCCAGTGGGCCGACGTGCGTGCAAAGAGTCGCGACTTCCTGACCCCATGGGAGCCGGTGTGGCCGCGCGATGCCCTGTCGCGGGCCGCGTTTCGCGGGCGCCTGCGCCGCAACAACCAGGACATGCGGGCGGACGCCGGCTACGGCCTGTTGCTGATGCGCCGCAGCGACGGCCAGCTCCTCGGCGGGCTGACCCTCAGCCACATCCGGCGCGGCGTCGCCCAGTCCGGCGCGCTCGGCTACTGGATCGGCGAGCCATACGCCCGCCAGGGCTACATGACCGATGCGCTGACCTGCATGGTCAATTTCTGCGCTCGCCAGCTTCACCTGCACCGGCTGGAGGCGGCCTGCCTGCCGACCAACGTGCCGAGCCAGCGCCTGCTGATGAAGTGCGGCTTCCGGCAGGAGGGCCGCGCCGATGCCTATCTGCGCATCAACGGCCACTGGCACGACCACCTGCTGTTCGGCATGGTGCTGGACCCGCAGCGGGTGGTCAGCGTGCCGCCCGCCGCCGCATCGGTGACCCAGCCCGCACCGGCGCTCCGCCGCACCGGCTGACACGCGTTGTCTCCTTGAAAATCACCAAACTGCAGACCTTCGTTGTCGGCAACCCGCCGCCGCACTTCGGCGGGCGCTATTTCGTCTTTCTGAAGCTGACAACCGACAACGGCATCTCCGGCGTCGGCGAGGTCTACTCGGTGCCGTTCGACCCGCACGTGGTGGCGCGGATGATCGCCGACGTGTTCGCCCGCCACGTTGAGGGCCGCGACCCGTTCCAGATCGAGGCGATGTGGCGCCGGGTCTATTCCACCGGCTTCACCCAGCGGCCCGACAGCGCGATGTGCGCCATCCTGAGCGGGCTGGAGATGGCCTGCTGGGACATCGTCGGAAAGGCCGTCGACAAGCCCGTGCATCAACTGCTCGGCGGGCGGGTGCACGAGCGGCTCAGGACCTACACCTACCTCTATCCCGAGCCGGGCGATGCCACCGACGTCTATGCCGACCCCGATCTCGCGGCCGAGCGCGCGGCGGCCTGCGTTGCCCAGGGCTTCACGGCGGTGAAGTTTGACCCGGCCGGCCCCTACACCGCGTTTGGCGCGCGCCAGCTCTCGCTGGCTGAGATCGAGCGGTCGGTCGCCTTCATGCGCAAGCTGCGTGACGCCGTGGGCAGCCGCGCCGACCTGCTGTTCGGCACCCACGGCCAGATGACCACCGCCGGCGCGATCCGGCTGGCGCGCCAGATCGAGCCCTACGATCCGCTGTGGTTCGAGGAGCCGACCCCGCCGGAGATGCCGGAGCAGATGGGCCGGGTGTCGGCGGCCACCTCCATCCCCATCGCAACCGGCGAGCGGCTGGCCACCAAATACGAGTTCGCGCGGGTGCTGGCCACCGGGGCCGCCTCGATCCTGCAGATGAATCTGGGCCGGGTTGGCGGCATCCTGGAGGCCAAGAAGATCGCCGGCATGGCCGAGGCGCACTATGCCCAGATCGCGCCGCACCTCTATTGCGGGCCGGTGGTCGGCGCCGCCAACGTCCAGATCGCCGCCTGCTCGCCGAACTTCCTGATCCTGGAGGGGATCGGCCGCTGGGACGGCTTCCACGCCGACATCCTGAAAACACCGATCGCATGGGAAGACGGCTACGTCATCCCGCCGGCGGCACCTGGGCTGGGGGTCGAGCTCGACGAGGCGGTGGCGGCGGCCCATCCCTATGACGGCGGCGCGCTCCACCTGGACATGACCCAGGACCCGGTGTGATCCGTGCCGATGGCCCGCCGCCAACGCTTTGCCACAATCGGCCACGACAACGCGGGCATCGTGTGCGGCGAGGGGCGGTGCAGCACGGTTCCATCTCTATGATCGACAGGGGTTTGACACCATGTTTCAACGTGTATTGATTGCCGGAGCCTTCGTGCTGACGTCGGTACCGGCGGCGCTGGCGGCGGACTGCGACCCGGCACAGGAAGCGCAGGATATCGGCCCGGCGCTCGCCGAGGCCAATGCCACCTTGGCCGCCAACCCGACCGAGGACAACATGGCGACGATGATGGAGCTGAACCAGAAGATGTCGGAAGCCGGTGCTCTGGCCGGCAGCGATGCCGACGCCGCCTGCGCGCTCTACGCAGAGGTGCGCGAGACGCTGGCGGCGGTGGAATAGCTGGCGCTTCGCGGAAGGAACTCGAACATGGCAGACCAGGACACCAACGCCAGCCAGGTCGACCCGAAGCTGCTGGAGCTTCTGGTCTGCCCCATCACCAAGACCGCGCTGGTCTATGACCGCGAGGCCAACGAGTTGATCAGCAAGGCGGCGGGCCTTGCCTACCCCATCCGCGACGGCATCCCGATCATGCTGCCGGACGAGGCGCGCGAACTGAGCGATTAGATTTAGGTCGCGCCTACGTCCATGACCAACAACGACCATTGGCCCACCGAGCTGCGCTTCGACCGCGACGCGCAGGAACTGGTCGTCGAATTCGACGATGACAGTTCCTTTCGCCTGACCGCCGAGTTGCTGCGCGTGGAAAGCCCGTCCGCCGAGGTGCAGGGCCATGGTGGCGACCAGAAGACCATCGTCCCCGGCAAGCGCCACGTCGCCGTCACCGGTATGGAGCCGGTCGGCAACTACGCCGTGCGCATCCTGTTCGACGACGGGCACGCGACCGGGCTCTATTCCTGGCGCTACCTGCACGAGCTGGGCAGCCGGCAGGACGAGATCTGGCAGACCTACCTCGATGCGCTTTCTAAACGCGGCCTGTCGCGGGAGCCATAATTCACCGATTTGACGCCCTCGGCCTTGTGCGAGGGCCCATTGTGCCGGTCCGCCCCAACCCCATCGTCATCCTCGGGCTTGTCCCGAGGATCCATTCATGTCCAGTACGCCAATCGGTTAGGGCGCCCGTGAGCAGCCCGTGGCGGCCGCCCATAACTACAAATGCATCACTGACGAGCGGGGGGTTCGACACAGACCGCCCTGCACTTCAATGGGCCCTCGGCACAAGGCCGAGGGCATCAGGACAGGTTTCCAGGCAATCAATCGCCCCGGTGATCTGCTTCACATCCCGGCCCCTCGTGGCCTCCCAAATTCTCCTCATCGGCAGGACGCAACGATCCTCGCCACTGGAGAAACGGGAACCACACAATGTTCAAGCAGATCCGCAACACCGCCATCGCAGCCATCGCCGCCAGCGGCATGCTCGCCACCGCAGCCGCCGCGCAGGCCGGCACCTATTTCGAGGTCGAGAACGCCAGCGGCATGGACATCTACTACGTCTATGTCTCGCCGGACTTTTCCGACAACTGGGGCAACGACCTGCTCGCCGAGGCGATCCTGCCCACCGGCGGCACCATGCAGGTGGAGCTGAACTCCTACGGCGATCACTGCATGTACGACATGCTGGTGATCTGGGAAGACGGCTACCAGCAGGACAGCTACGGCATCGACCTCTGCCAGTACGACTCCATCGTCGTCGAGTAATCGGTCGATGGACCCAGCTTGGCCGGGCACCCACGCCGCAACCGCCCGGCCTCGAACCCTCCCCCGCAACCTCCGCGGGGGAGGGTTGTTTCGTTGCGGGGCTTGCCCGTCCCCTCAATCCCCACATTGTCGTCCTCGGGACAAGCCCGAGGATGACGATCTTGTTTATTGATGACGGTAGGCTTGGAAGGGACGCCGCCGCTAACGCACCAGTTCGCCGCCGCGCCACTTGCCCCAGCGGTTGTGCAGCCAGAACCACAGGCCGGGCCGGTCGCGGATCCACGCTTCCAGGATCCCGTTCAGATTGGCGGTGACGGCCGCCACCTTGTCGTCGTCGCTGCCGTCCTCGGGCACAGTCAGCGGCGGCTCGATGATCACCCGCATGTGGCAACCCTTGGTGCGCACGGTGCGCAGCGGATAGACGTCATAGCCGAAGCGCACGGCGAGTTGCGCCGGCAATGGCGTCGTCATCGCCGGCAGGCCGAACAGCGGTGCCGAAATGCCCTCGTTCAGCTTCTGGTCGTACATGATGCCGATGGGCGTGCCCTTGCGGGCGGCGACGATCAGCTTGCGCATGCCGGCCTGGCCCTTGGCGACCAGCGGGCCCTCGATGGGGCTGCGCATGTCGTTGATCATGCGGTCGACGATGGTGTTGTTGGACGGGCGGTAGACGCGGGTCAACGCGATGCCTTCGGCGGTGCCAAGCAGGCCCAGTACTTCCCAGTTGCAATAGTGCGCCGTGGCGAAAGCGATGGGCCGGCCGGCGGCGATGGAGTCGCGCACCCTCTGGTCGCCCTCCAGCGTCAGATAGGGCGAGTCGTTGGCCGGCATGAAGCGGCGGAGCTGGGTCAGCTCGGCAGCGGTGCGGCCGACATTGTCCCACATCTCGCGGGTGATCGCCTTAACCTCGGCGTCGCTGAGATCGGGCATCGCGAGCTTCAGATTGCGCACCGCGCGCTTGTTGACGCCCATGCGCAGGCCGATCATGCGCGCCGCCCAGCCGCCGAACGCGGAAGCCGCGCGCAACGGCAGCAGGCGCATCAGGAAGATCAGGACGGCGGTGGCGCCGCCTTCCAGCCGGTCCGCCACGTTGCGGCGGAACCAGGACCGCCCGCTATCGACCGCTGCCATCGCCAAGCGCCTGGGTCAGTTTGCGGAGCACCGCGTCGGGTGCGGCGAAGGTCAGGGCGACGCCCACCGGGGTCACCATGGCGCGTGCCTCCCCGGACAGGCGCACATAGTCCTTGAACGTGGTCACCGGCCGTGCCCCGGCGGCATCGGCAAGCTCGCATAGCTTCATGATCTGGTCGGTCCGATAGTTGTGGTGGTCTGGGAACGCGTGAGTCGTCACCAGGCGCGCCCCCACCTCCTTTAGCATATCGAAGAACTTGGCAGGACGGCCGATACCGGCAAATGCGACCACGGCGCTGCCGGCCAGCGCCAGGGCGGTGGGCGCCGGCTCCAGCCGCGCCCGCCACACTGGCAGGTCCGGGCGAACCGCGCCGGCCAGGCTTGCCGTGCCGGCCGCGTCGTCACCGACGATCACCAGGGCGTCGGCGCGTGCCAGGCCGCCGGCGATCGGCTCGCGCAACGGACCGGCCGGGATCATGCGGCCATTGCCGAAGCCCACGGCGCCGTCGACCACCACCAGCGACAGGTCCTTCGCCAGGCTCGGGTTCTGGAACCCATCGTCCATCACGATGACCTCGGCCCCGGCGGCAACGGCTGCCCGTGCCCCGGCGGCGCGGTCGCGGGCGATCCAGGTCGGGGCGAGGGCCGCCAGGAGCAGGGGCTCGTCGCCGACATCGGCGGCGGTGTGGCGTGACGGGTCCACCCGCGCCGGCCCCGCCAGCCGCCCGCCATGGCCCCGGCTGAGGAAGTGCGGCGCGCGACCCAGGTCGCGGCACAGCTCCGCCACCGCGATCGCGGTCGGCGTCTTGCCGGCCCCGCCGGCGCTGAGGTTGCCGATGCAGATCACGGGCACCGGCGCGGTCCAGGGCTTGGCGCGTAGCCGGCGCAGGGCGGCACCGGCCCGCCACAGCCACGACAAAGGTGTGAGCAGGCGCGCGCGCCAACCGTCATGGGCCCAATGTGCGGGCGTGCGCATGGTCAGGCCGGGTCGCGCCGGTCGAGATACGGGCGGATCGCGGCCAGCGTGCGGTCGATGACGTCGCGATGCGCCGCCACCACCGCCAACCCCGCCTCGGCCCGGGCACGACAGGCGTCGGGGTCGGCCAGCAATGCCTCCACCTCCGTCGTCAGCGCACCGGCGTCGCTGACCTGTTGCGCCGCGCCACCCTCCAGCAACAGCCGGGCCGAATCTGGCGAGCCGGTCATGTGCGGGCCGAACAGGATCGCGCAGGCGAGCTGGGCGGCCTCGAACGGGTTGTGCCCGTTCTTCGGCACCAGCGAGGCGCCCACGAAGGCGATCGGCGCCAGCCGGTACCACAGCCCCATCTCGCCCATGGTGTCGGCGAGGTAGACGGCGGTCGACGGTGTCAGGGCCTCGTCCGCGCCGCGCCGGGCGACCTCCAGCCCGCGCGCGCGCAACATCGCGGCGATCTCCGCGCCGCGCGCCGGATGACGGGGCGCCACGATGGTGAGCAGGTCGGGCCAGCGGGCGCGCAAACGCTCCGCAACCTCGGCCGCGATGGCCTCCTCGCCCTCATGGGTGCTGGCCGCCAGCCAGACCGGCCGGTCGCCCACGCTTGCGCGCATCTCGGCCAATGCCGCCTCGTCCACCGGCAGGGGCGCCGCGCCGAGCTTGAGGTTGCCGGCGCTGCGCACCTCCCGCGCGCCAAGGTCACGAAACAGCGCGGCGGCGGCATCGTCCTGCGCCAAGCAAAGATCGAACGCACCGAGCAGCTTGCGGGCGGCGGCGCGCTGGCGCGACCAGTTGGCGTGGCTCTTCGCCGACATCCGCGCATTCAGCAGGCACATCGGCACGCCGCGCAGGTGGGTCTCCAGCACCAGGTTCGGCCAGAGCTCCGATTCCAGCCAACAGGCGAGGTCGGGCCGCCAATGGTCCAGGAACCGCTTCACCCAGGCGGGCCGGTCGACCGGCACGAACTGATGGAAGGCGCGCGGCGGCAGGCGCTCCACCATCATGCGCGCGGAGGTGACGGTGCCGGTGGTGACTAGCACATGGGCGGTGCGGTCGGCTTCCAGCAGGCGGGCGATCAGGGTCTGCGCGCTCATCGACTCACCGACGCTGGCGGCGTGCAGCCACATCAGCGGGCCGCTGGGCCGGGCCAATCCGGCAACGCCGCGCCGCTCGTCGATCCGCGCCGGGTCCTCGCGGTCGCGCCCGATCCGCCGCCTCAGGATGCGGTCGATCAGCGGCAGGCCGACGGTCATGCCGGTGCGGTAGAGACCCAGGACGAGGGACATGACGGCGCCCGCCCGCTAGGCCTTGGCACGCCGCTTGGCGTGGCGGTTGACCGACGGGTCTTCTGGCTCCACCGGCTCGCGCCCGCAGGCCAGATCGGCCTCGCGGGTCAGCCGGTTCAGCGCTTCCTCGACCTCCAGACGGGAGGCTTCGAGTTGTGCGTCGTCGGCATCGGGCGGCACCTCGATCAACGGCCCGCCGATGATGACGCCGCGCCCGAACATCCTCGGCAGCAGGAAACGGTCCCAGCTCTTGGCATTGCGGCCGCGCGCGACCGAGAACGAGAACGGCAGGATCGGCGCGCCCGTCGCACTGGCCAGGGCCACCGCACCCTTCTGGGCGCGCATGCGCGGCCCGCGCGGCCCATCCGGCGTGATCGCCACCACCTCGTTCGCCTCCAGGCAATCGCGCAGCGCCCGCACCGCGCCCAGCGAGCCGCGCGACGACGAGCCGGCGACGGTCAGCAAATGCAAGTGGCGGATGGTGCGCGAGATCAGCCGTCCGTCGCGGTGGTGCGAGATCAGCACATGGACCCGCCGTTTCTTGTCGGTCACCATCGGCATGCAGAACATGCGCCCGTGCCAGAACACCACGATCAGGGGCTTGCCCTTGTGCGGCCCGGCGCGCGCGACGTCCATGCGCCGGTCGTCCCATCGTGTGGTCCAGCAGACCAGGCGGATGTACGTCGCCAACACCCATGCCGCCACCGCCTGCACCGCGGCCGAGCGCAGGATGCGGCGCATCTCAGGCGGTACCTGCGGCTGTCCCCGCCTCCACGGCCAGCGGCGCGGAGCCGTCGTCGCGGAACTGGATGCGGCACAGCCGCGCGTAAAGACCGCCGGCGGCAAACAGTTCCGCGTGGGTGCCCTCCTCCGCCACCGCGCCGCCATCCAGCACATAGATGCGGTCGGCGTCGCGCACGGTCGCCAAACGGTGGGCGATGACGATGGTGGTGCGACCCTCCATCAGCCGGGCGAGTGCGGTTTGCACCTGGCGCTCGGACTCCGCGTCCAGCGATGCCGTGGCCTCGTCGAGCAACAGGACCGGCGCGTTCTTCAGCATCGCCCGCGCAATCGCGATCCGCTGGCGCTCGCCGCCGCTCAGCCGCCCGCCGCGCTCACCGACCACGGTGTCGTAGCCGTCCGGCAGCGCCATGATGAAATCGTGGGCGGCGGCGGCCTTCGCCGCCTCCTGGATCGCGGGGTCGTCCGGCGGCGCATCGCGGCCGCTGGCACCGAAGGCGATGTTGGCGCGCACCGTGTCGTTGAACAGCACCACGTCCTGGCTGACCAGGGCGGTGGCGTCGCGCAGGCTGTCGAGGGTGACCGCGCGCACGTCCTGCCCGTCATAGAGGATGGTGCCCTGCTGCGCGTCATAGAAGCGCGGCACCAGATTGAGCGCGGTGGACTTGCCGGCGCCCGACGGGCCGACGATGGCGGTTGTCTTGCCGGCCTCGGCAACCAGGTTCAGCCCCTTCAGCGCCGGGATGTTGTCGCCATAGCCAAAGGAGACGCCGTCGAACCTGATCTCGCCGGCCTTCACGGCGAGCGGCTTGGCATCGGGCGCGTCGAGGATTTGCGGCTTGGTGTCGAGCACGCCGAACACCCGGTGCACGGCGGCGAGCGATTCCTGCAGGCTGGCGTTCAGGCTGCCGAGCCCCGTCGCCGGCTGGTAGGCCATGAACAGCGCGGTCACGAAGCCGGCGAACTCGCCCAGGGTGCCGTAGCCGGCCAGGATCATGAACCCGCCGATGGCGAACACCACCGCGATGGCGATGCCGCCCAGGATTTCCAGCACCGGATAGGTGCGGGCGCGCGCCCTGACACCCTTCATCGACAGCGAGCGGACGGTCTCGAACGACTGGTCGGCGCGCTCCGCCATCCGGTCTTCCAGGCGATAAGCCTTCACCACCCGCGCGCCGCTGAAACTCTCGTCCAACAGATGGGTCATCTCGCCGATTTCGGCCTGGGTGCTGCGCGAGACCCGGCGCAGCCGGCGCCCCAGCTTGACGATGGGAATGGCGCTGAGCGGGAAGATGATGAACACGCCGGCCGCCAGCATCCAGTTCAGGTAGAACATGGCACCGATCATCACCACCAGCATCAGCGTGTCGCGCACCAGCCCGGTCATCGCCTTCGACAGGCCGTCGCGCATCATGAACACGTCGACGTTGAAGCGGGAGATCAGCTTGCCGGTCTCGGTCGACTGGTAGGTGGCGAGGTCGGCGCGCAGCAGGTGGCGAAACAGCGCGCGCT
Source organism: Alphaproteobacteria bacterium (assembly GCA_965227515.1). Lineage (GTDB taxonomy): Bacteria > Pseudomonadota > Alphaproteobacteria > CALKHQ01 > CALKHQ01 > CBDDFZ01. Next base: position 365,386 of record CBDDFZ010000002.1, on the reverse strand, counting down.
GGAAGTCCTTGATCACCCGGAACGCCACGCCCTGCACCAGCACCGACTGGGCATAGGTCGACATGCCCTTGATCACGGTCAGCACCAGCACGCCGATGGGGATGAGGTAGAGCAGGCGCTCGTTGGCGGCCTGTTCGGCCTCGCTCAGCGCGTCGCCGGCCTCGAAGGCGGTCATCGCCTCGATCGCCTCGTTGATCAGCAGCGGATAGCCGCCCGACGCCAGCGCCAGCACCACCATCATCGTCATGCCGAGCACGATCTGGCGCCAGTACTGGCGCATCCAGTCGCGCCACAGGCGGCCGACGAGACGTCGGGTCGATTCGTCCAGTTTGACCTTGCCGGCTGACCGTTTGCCCACGGGTTCGATGTCGCTTGGTTGTTTGCGGTGCGCCCTCATAGCACGGGCGTTTCGCACCGCCAATCGCCGGAGGTTCGGCGCAACTCAGCGCGCGGCCCAACTCAGTGCAAGGACAGCGCATAGACCCTGAGCGCGGTGAGCAGCTCGCCCCACCAGCGGGCGCGCATGGCGATGAAGTCGGCGGGCGGTTTGCCATGCCGCACCGGGTGGTCGGGCCGGATGCCGCTCCAACCGCTATGGGTCACCGTCACCAGGGTCGCCGTACCCTGGGCGGCCGGCGCGAAGTCGACCTCGACCAAGGTCGCCTCATCAGCGGCGAAATTGGAGGTGCGCCAGGTGAAGGCGAGGCGCGTTGGGGGCTGCCAGGCTGTCACTTCGCCAGCAACGAAGGTGCGCGCACCATCATTGCTGTCATAGGCCTCGATCAGGCGGCCGCCCACGCCCGGCTCCAGCCGGATGACCGCGGTGCCGCGGCCGAACACGCGGAACTTGGGACCTCGCCGCCACCAGCGGTCGATATGGTCGGTGAACAGGCGGAACGCGGCCTCCGGCGGCACGCCCACCCGCACCGTGGCCCGCGCCTTGTCTCCGGGAGGGCTGGCGCCCAGTGGAGTCATTGTGCGCCGTCCTCCCTGCCCTCGCCTGATTCGGCGTATGCCTTGAAGGCATCGAGCTGCCCGCGCCAGAACGCCTCAACCTCGTCCAGCCAGCCGCGCATGGCGCTGAATTGCGGCCGGCGCAATCGGTAGACGTGGGCGCGGCGGTCGTCCTCGGCCAGTGCCTCCTCGACCAGGCCGGCCTGGCGCAGGATCTTCAAGTGCCGGCTGACGGCAGGATGGGCGAGGTCCAGCGCCCTGGCAATGTCGCCGGAGCGCTGCGGGCCGCCGATGAGCAGCTCCACCATGGCCAGCCGCGCCGGGTCGCCCAATGCGGAGAATGTGCGCTCCACCCGCCGGCTCAGTCAGCACCGGGCCCACGGACCCGCTGCATGAACCACCAATGGTGCCCTTCCGGATCGACCGCGCGATAGCTGCGGTCGGCCCAATAGTCGGCGCCGTAGTCGGTCGTGGTCGGCTCATAGGCGATGGTGGCGCCGGCAGCCCGCGCGGTCGCGCAATGGGCATCGGCATCGTCGACGAAGATCGCGAGCGACTGGGTCACCGAGCCATTGAGGGATGCGGGGCTGGCGGTATGGCCGCCCTTCTCGGCCGTGCCGGCCTGGCCGACCATGACCAGCCCATCGCCATAGGTCAGTTCGGAATGCTCGATGCGCCCGCCCTCGCCCTCCACCTTCAGCCGCACCTCGAAGCCGAACGCCTTGCACAGCCAGTCGATGGCGGCGGCAGGGTCGTTGTAGTAGACGCCGGCCGAGATACGGGGCCAGTCGGGCGGGGTTGGCTTCATGGCAGCGCTCCTGATTTTGATGTGCGGATAATAAAATATTTGCGTAATTTTGCAAACGAATATGCGCCTTGGTTATCCGGGTGAGGGCTCGTGCGGAGATTGGAGACCCTATTCACCGCATATGTTGCGGAGATTAGGCTGGCGCATGCGGTGAATAGCGACCATAATCACCGCAAAGGATGCGGAGAATATGGTCACCTACATCCACGAGCGCCCGGATTGGCCGGCTTTCTGCTGGGACATGGATGCCCTGGCGGAACCATTGGCTGCCGTCCGTCATCAACAGGGCCGACTGTTGGGGCGAATGGACGGACTTGGGTTCCCCCTGCGCGACGAAGCGAAACTTCGCACACTGACCGAAGACGTCCTCAAGTCGAGCGACATCGAAGGTGAAGTACTGGACCGCGACCAGGTGCGATCCTCCATTGCGCGTCGTCTCGGCATCGATATCGGCGCCTTGGCACCTGCCGACAGGCATGTCGAGGGCGTCGTCGAAATGATGCTCGATGCCACACAGCGCTTCGACAGGCCACTGACCACCGCCAGATTGCACGGCTGGCACGCATCGCTTTTTCCCACCGGCTGGAGCGGCATCTCCCGGATCATCGTCGGCAACTGGCGCGACGATGCCAGGGGGCCGATGCAGGTCGTCTCAGGCGCTTACGGCCGGGAACGGGTCCACTACCAAGCGCCGGCCGCCGACCGCCTCGACACCGAAATGGCCCGCTTCCTGGCATGGTTCGATAACGGGGCCAGCCTGGACCCTGTCCTGAAATCGGCGCTGGCCCATCTGTGGTTCGTCACCATCCATCCTTTTGACGACGGCAACGGGCGCATTGCGCGGGCCATCGCGGACATGCAGCTCGCGCGCTCCGAGGGCAGCCCGCAACGCTACTACAGCATGTCCGCGCAGATTCGGCGCGAGCGCGATGCCTACTACAAAACCCTGGAAGCGACGCAGAAGGGCGACCTCGACGTCACCGAATGGCTCGCCTGGTTCCTGGCCTGCCTGGAGCGCGCGATTGACAGCGCGCAGGAAGCATTGGCGGCGGTCATGGAACGGACCCGGTTCTGGGATACCCACGGCACCGCAGACCTGAACGACCGCCAGCGGGACATGCTGACCCGGCTTCTCGACGGCTTCGCGGGCAAGCTGACAACATCAAAATGGGCGAAGATCGAGAAATGCTCGCCCGATACGGCGCTGCGCGACATCAATGCATTGATCGCGCGCGGAATCCTGAGGAAGGACGACGCAGGCGGGCGCAGCACCAGCTATTCGCTGGTCAATGCAACTCCCAGCAAAGACTGACCGGGCCAAAACTGACCGGGCGACGGCCTACCGCGAGCCGAACCAGGTCATCTGCCAGCCATGGCGTTCGGTCTTGGTGAAGCAGGCGAAGTCGCCGCCCAGGCGCTGCACGGCACTGGCGTCGATGTAGCCGGGACCGCCGGCGTACCACAGCGCCTCGAAGCTCAGTTCGCTGGCGCGGGCGACATCGGCGACCGCCTGGCCGGCCGGGTTCACCACTTCCAGGATCTCGCCTTCCTCCGCCGTGCCGATGGCGTTCTGCGCCGTCGACGGCTGCGGATAGACCGGCACGTCTGGCCTGAGCGCGATGGCGAAGCGGCGCTCGTCGGCGTCGACCCAACCGGGCCGGTCGGTGTGATAGAACGGCGCGCAGAACTGGGTCGCGGACTCAAACCGCCCGCCATTGCGTAGGATCACGTCCAGGCGCGGCCACAGGTCCCAGTCCGCGATCGGCGCGCCATCGGGCATCCAGGCGATGACGAAGCCGACGATACCGTCGATGCCGCCGAGCTGCTGGGCGTAGCCGCCGATATCGATGTTGGCGTCGACCGCGTTCAGCACATACTCCACGTCCTGCCGCTCCACAGCCGACAGCAGGCCGGCGCGAAAATCGGAGAACACCCGGTCGCCGTCGCCCTGGTCCACCGGGCGGATGCGGCCGTGCTCCTGCGCCATGGCCGAACCGGCCAGAACAAGCGCGGCAACGGCCGAGGCAAGCACGCGGGAAGTCATGTGCGGCATGGGCAACCTCAATCGGTGAAGGGATCGCGGACCATGATCGAGTCCTGGCGTTCCGGGCTGGTCGACAGCAACCATACCGGGCGCTCGATCAACTCCTCGACCCGGCGGACATATTTGATGGCGGTGGCTGGCAGGTCGGCCCAGCGGCGGGCGCCATGGGTGGTCTCCGACCAGCCCTCCAGGGTCTCGTAGACCGGCTCTACCTTGGCCTGCAGGTCGGAGGCGGCGGGCAGATAGTCCATCTCGCAGCCGTCGACGCGATAGCCGACACAGACCTTCAGCTCCTCGAACCCGTCGAGCACGTCGAGCTTGGTAAGCGCGATGCCGTCGACGCCGCCCACCTTCAGGGTCTGGCGCACCAGCACGGCGTCGAACCAGCCGCAGCGCCGCTGCCGTCCCGTCACGGTGCCGAACTCGTGGCCGCGCTCGCCGAGCAGGCGACCGACCTCATCTGTCAACTCGGTCGGGAACGGGCCGGACCCGACCCGCGTCGTGTAGGCCTTGGTGATGCCGAGCACGTTGTCGAGGGTGCCGGGTGCGACACCGGCGCCGGCGGCGGCCTGACCGGCCAGCGTGTTGGATGAGGTGACGAACGGATAGGTGCCGTGGTCGACATCCAAGAGCGCGCCCTGGGCGCCCTCGAACAGGATGCGCTTGCCCTCGCTGCGCCACTGGTCGAGGTGCCGCCACGCCGGCTGGGCATAGCGCAGGATCGCGGGCGCGATCTCCATCAGCGCGGCGTGGAGTGCTGCACGATCCACCGGCTCCGCACCCAGCCCCCGGCGCACCGTGTCGTGGTGCAGCAGGGCCTGTTCCAGCCGCCGGTCCAGCCCTTCGGGATCGCTGAGGTCGCAGACGCGGATCGCACGGCGGCCGGTCTTGTCCTCATAGGCCGGGCCGATGCCGCGCCCGGTGGTGCCGATCTTGGCGGCGCCGCGCGCCTCTTCCATCAGCCGATCGAGCTCTCCGTGGATCGGCAGGATCAGGGTCGCGTTGTCGGCCAGCACCAGCGTCTCCGGCGTGATCTCCACCCCCTGGCCGCCCAGGGTCTCGATCTCGCGCAGCAACGCCCACGGGTCGACCACGACGCCATTGCCGATCACCGAGACCTTGCCCGGGCGGACGATGCCCGACGGCAACAGGCTGAGCTTGTAGACCGCCCCGTCGATCACCAGCGTATGTCCGGCATTGTGGCCGCCCTGGAAGCGCACCACCACATCGGCGCGTTCCGACAGCCAGTCGACAACCTTGCCCTTGCCCTCGTCGCCCCACTGGGCGCCGACCACGGCGACATTCGCCATCTATTCCTCTCCCCCGTCCACCTGCCCGTCCAACAACATCGGGCCATCGTCGCCCAGGCGGTGGGTGCAGCCCAGCCGGTGGGCTTCCCGCGCGTCATCGTCTGTTGGCGCCAGCGCCTTGACGGTGCGCCAGCCCTCGCCACGCAGCCGGCGCGCGGTCTCGGCATCGGTGCCGACGGGCAGCCACAACAGGCGTGCCGGCGCCGGCCCGTCGATGGCACGCAGCAGCGTGTCGATATAGAGCGAGCAGCCGGTGGCCGGCTCGCCCGCCGCACCCGCCCGATAGCGGCCGCCGCGCCCCAGCTCGCCACGCACCCCCGGCGCGTAGACCGTGAACGAGACCCCCGTGTGGTACTCGAAGCCGGTGTTCTCCACCGCGTCGACCGTCAGTTGCAGGTCCGGCTCGGCAATGGTGACGTCGGCCACCACCGCCGCCAGCCGGTCGATCTCCTCCGCCGCCGTGGCCGGCAGGTCGGCGGCGCGCAGCACCTCGACGGCGGCATCGGCGCGACCGCCCGCGGACAACAGGGTCTCCAGCAGCACGGCGGCCGGACCAGCGGCCTGGGCCAGCGCGGCGCCATCCTTCTGGTCCAGCGCCCGGCGCACCCGGCCATGGTCTTCGGGCGCCAGGTCGGTGGCGGCCAGCACCGCCGGCACCAGGGTCGGCAAGGTCAGGTCGATGCTCACCCGCTGGACACCGGCGGACCGCAACGCCTCGGCCGCGAGCACGATGACCTCGACGTCGGCGGCGGCGGTGTCGGCGCCGATCAGCTCGACGCCGGCCTGCACGTACTCGCGCTCCGGCCTGAGGTCGGTGCCGCGCACCCTGAGCACCGAGCCGGCATAGGACAGGCGCAGCGGGCGCGGCCATTTGTGCAGCCGGGTGGAGGCGATGCGGGCGATCTGGCCGGTGATATCGGCGCGCAGGCCCATCATCCGCTGCGACACCGGGTCCATCAGGCGGAAGGTGTGCGGGCTCAGCGCCGCGCTGGCGCCGCGCAGCAGGCCGTCCTCGAACTCCACCATCGGCGGCGACACGCGCTGATAGCCGTGCTGGCCGAAGCTCGCCATCAGGCGCGCAATGGTGCGCTCCTCATGGTCGGCGCGCGGCGGCAGGCCATCCATGAAGCCAGCGGGCAGAAGGGCGTCGGGCGGAACGGGGCTCACGGCGAAAAGCGTCGGTCGGCAGACGTGTGGATCAGAAAGTCAGCAGCTTGGCCTGGGTCACGTGCTCCAGCTCGCACAAGCGCTTCAGGCAGCCGGCGGGCGGCGCGTTGTCGACCGCGATCAGCGCGATCGCGTCCTCGCCCTCGGAAGTACGACCCAGGTGGAAGGTGCCGATGTTGACCCCGCACTCGCCGATCATGGTGCCGATACGGCCGATGATGCCGGGCTTGTCGCGGTTGGCGATGTAGATCATGTGGCCGGTCAGCGCGGCCTCGACCTCGATGCCCTTGATGTTGACCACGCGCGGCTTGTCGCCGCCGATCAGCGTGCCGGCGACCGAACGGCTGCGGCGCTCGGTGGTGACGGTCAGCCGGAGCAGGGTCTGGTAGTCCTCGGCCCGGTCGTTGAACGCCTCGCGCACCTCGATGTTGCGCTGCTTGGCGATCACCGGCGCGTTGACCAGGTTGACCGAGTTCAGCAACGGCCGGAAGAAGCCGGCCAGCATCGCCTGCTTGATCGGGCGCGTGTTCAGGGTAGCGGCCGCGCCCTGGTATTCGATCTCGATCGCCTTGACGCCGGATTCGGTGAGCTGGCCGGCGAAGCTGCCAAGCTGCTCGGCGAGTTTCATGTAGGGCAGCAGGCGCGGCGCCTCCTCGGCCGAAACCGCCGGCATGTTGACCGCGTTCACCACCGCGCCGTGCAGCAGGTAGTCGGACATCTGCTCGGCGACCTGGATCGCCACGTTCTCCTGCGCCTCGGACGTGGAGGCGCCCAGGTGCGGGGTCGCGATCACGTCGTCGCGCCCGAACAGCGGGTTCTCGCGCGCCGGCTCCTCCAGGAACACGTCGAGCGCGGCACCGGCGACCTGGCCGCTCTCCAGCGCTTCGAGCAAGGCGGCCTCGTCCACGAGGCCGCCGCGGGCGCAGTTGACGATCCGCACCCCGCGCTTGGCCCGGGCCAAAGCGGCCGCGTCGATGATATTGCGGGTCTGGTCGCTGAGCGGCGTGTGCAGGGTGATGAAGTCGGCCCGGCTCAACAGATCGTCCAGGTCGACCTTCTCGACCCGAAGCTCCGACGCGCGCTCCGGCGACAGGAACGGGTCGTAGGCCACCACCTTCATGAACAGGCCGTGGGCGCGCATGGCGACATTGCAGCCGATGTTGCCGCAGCCGATGATGCCGAGCGTCTTGCCGGTCAGTTCGACGCCCATGAAGCGGCTCTTTTCCCACTTGCCAGCCTGGGTCGAGCGGTCGGCGGCGGGGAGCTGGCGGGCCAGCGCCATCATCATTGCCACCGCATGCTCGGCGGTGGTGATCGAGTTACCGAACGGGGTGTTCATCACCACCACGCCGCGCTCGGTGGCGGCGGGCACGTCGACATTGTCGACACCGATGCCGGCGCGGCCGACCACGCGCAACTTGCCGGCCTTGGCCAGCAGGTCGGCGGTGACCTTGGTCGCCGAGCGGATGGCGATGCCGTCATAGTCGCCGATGATGTCGGCCAGGTCGGCGGCCTCCAGGCCGGGCCGGCTGTCGACCGCAACGCCGCGCGCTTCGAAGATCGCCGCCGCGCGCGGGCTCAGCTTGTCGGAGATCAGGACGCGGGGCGCTGTGTCCGCGTCGGCCTGTGCCGCGTCTTGCGGCTCGATGATGGTCGTGTCTGGCATGGCTCGTCTCTGTACACGTGTGACGGCTGCGTTGCGTGGTCGCGAGCGATCGCTAGGACCCCCGCAACTCCCTATAGGCTACATCCAGCCAAGGCAACATGGCGGCAATATCGCTGTGGTCCACCGTGGCGCCGCCCCAGATCCTGAGTCCCGGCGGCGCGTCGCGGTGGCCGGCCAAGTCGTATCCTACATCCTCGTCATCCAGGCGGCCGACAAGGCGCTTGATCAGGTCGCGCTGGGCGTCGGTGTCCTGCCCGGCGAACCAGGGGTCGACGATCTTCAGGCAGATCGACGTGCTGGAGCGCGTCTCGGGCGCGACAGCGGTGAACTCGACCCAGTCGGTTTCGGCGACCCAGTCGGTGACCGTCTCCAGATTGCGGGCGCTGCGCGCCATCAACGCGGGCAGCCCGCCAATGCGCTCGGCCCACGACAGCGCGTCCAGCGCGTCGGCGATGCACAATGCCGAAGGCGTGTTGATGGTCTCGCCCTTGAAGACGCCTTCGATGATCTTGCCGCCCTTGGTCAGTCGGAACAGCTTCGGCATCGGCCAGTCCGGCGTGTAGCTTTCCAGGCGTTCGGCAGCACGCGGGCTCAGCGCCAGCATGCCGTGCGCGCCCTCGCCGCCCAGCACCTTCTGCCACGACCAGGTCACCGCATCCAGCTTGGACCAGTCGACCGGCAGCGCGAACACCGCCGATGTGGCATCGCAGATGGTCAGGCCGGCGCGGTCGGCGGCGATCCAGTCGCCGTTCGCCACGCACACGCCAGAGGTCGTGCCGTTCCAGGTGAACACGACATCGCGGCCCGGATCGACGGCGCCCAGGTCCGGCAGCTCGCCATAGGGCACGTCGAACTTGCGCACATCGGCGATCTTGAGCTGGCCGACCACGTCGGATGCCCAACCCTTGCCAAAGCTCTCCCACGACAGCACATCGACGCCGCGCGGCCCGAGCAGGTTCCACAGCGCCATCTCGAACGCGCCGGTGTCCGACCCCGGCACGATGCCGAGCCGCCATCCCTCGGGCATGCCGAGCAGTGCCTTCGATCGGGCGATGATGTCGACCATCTGCGCCTTGACGGGGGACGCGCGGTGCGAGCGCCCGACGCGGGCGTTCGACAGGGCGTCGACGGTCCACCCAGGGTGCTTGGCGCACGGTCCGGTCGAGAAGAAGGGCGACGCGGGTTTTGCGAGGTCGGTCACAACGAGAATGTCCGGTTGGTAGATGGGCGCGGGCGTTGTACGCCCTATCGCGGCCAATCGCACCCCCCAAATCGGCGCACCCCCCAAATCGGCGCACCCCCGAATTCGGCGCGGCGGGACCGAATTGTGATCTCGGTAGGGACGCCGGCCATGCCGGCTCCCACATGGCCGATCTAACCGGTGGGGACGATCTGCCAGTCGCCGATATGGGGACCGAACACCCGGTCGCAGCCGAAGTCCCGCGCCACCGCAAGCTCGTGCGCGCTGGTGATCGGGCCCATCACGGCCATCAGACCGCGGGTATGCGCCCAGCCGACGGCGGACGCCAAGTGGACGCGCCCGCTGGCGCCAGGCTCGCACGCCTCGGCCATCAGGCTTGGCGCCAGGCGCAGACGTTGCGGCTGCAAACGCTCGACCAGGGCATCTGTGCACACGCCGCGCCCGAAGCCGACAATGCCGACGTCGATGGCACGCGCGCGCAGCGCATCGGCCGCGAACACGGCGCCGTCCGGGTCGCGCACCATGGCCGTCTCCGCGATGTCGATCGCCAGGCCCACCCGCGACAGGCTGCCGCGCAAGGCGCGGACCCATCGGTCGAGCTCCGTCAGCGGCGGCAGTTGCGCCAGCTCCAGCGTCACGGAGTCCAGGTGCGCGGTTTCGATCGGCAGGCTGGCGGCGCCACGTGCCAGCAAATCGCTGAAGGCGCGCGCGTGGGTCGGCGAAACGATCCACTCGGCGGTACTCTCGGCGTCGGGGGTCCCCGTTCCGCGCACACCGTCGACCACCACGGCGATGTCGCAGCAGACGACCTGGTCCTGGTTCATCGAACGATGCGGCCGAACCGCCAGCCGCGCCGCCGCAACGTCGGGCGCGTCAGCGGTGCTGCGGCGGATCGCGCCCGCGCCATTGATCGGCGTCACGACCGACGCCGGGTCCGGCACGTTCGCGGGCTCGGCCATGCCTGCCGGCGCACCCGGCTGGGTGTTCGGCAGGCCATTGGTCACCATGCCGCCGATGTCCGGATTGCGTTGCGGCTCGGCGGCCACAAGCATTTCCGCAGCCTGTGTCATGCCATCGCCAATGGCACGCCCCATGGCGATGGCGCCCGGATCGACGCCGGCCGCCGTCAACACGTCGTTCAGCCGCTTCATGGTCGAGGCGACCACAACCTGGGCGGTCGTCGCATCGCCGCGGATCGGGTCCAGCAGCACGGCGAACGTATCGACATCGATATGAGCGAGTGTGTCGCCGACCCGCAGGGCGTCGGCGAGCAGCGGCGCCACACGCACGGCCTCCGCCTCGCCCGACGCGGCCTCGGTGTCGGCGACCGACAGGATCATCAGCGCGATGCGGTCGGTCACCACGCGCTTGGCGCGCTCGATGGCGACATGCAGCCGGTCGACCAGCAATGCCCGCGACGGCAGCATGGTGGTGGCGTTGCGCAGCATCGCCGCGGTCGGGTCGAACTCGGGATCGGGCTGGTTCGGGCTCAGCCCCTGCACCCGCATCACGCTGGCGTTCTGATCGATGTGGCGCAGCTCGATGCCGATCACCTGGCCGGTGCGGTTGTGCGCGCGGAAACGTGCCGGGGCCCGGCTCTTGTCGGTGAGTTGCGGTTGCACGGTTTCCGCGGTCAGGCCGGCGCAAAGTTGCGGCATCGCGGTGCCTGCGCGGCGGTGGGGCGGCGGTGTGGTCATCAGCTCGAACAACGGACCCGCCCAGCTCATCAGGCAACCGTCGCGGCCGAGCGTGCCGACGCCGATGTTCAAGCAAGCCAAAGCCTGCCCCAGCCATGCATCCGGTTCCCCGCTGGGCACTGTTGAAGCTGTGACGGTCATTGCTCGCCTGATGGTTCGGTCGCGCACTTGCAGCGACTTGGCATGAAATAGTCGTCTTGTTTCAATGTGTTGGCAAGCAACATCGGTTCGAGTTCGCGCCAAGCTCGCGACAAATCCGAAGTGTCTCCAGCGCGCGGATTCGCCTATCATGGGCTCATCAAATGGGGGCGCCGACATGAAGCAACGTGGCTGGGGCGCGGCTATCGCCATCGCGACAGTGCTGGCCGCCGGTACCGCATACGCGGCACCGTGCGAGCAGACGATGCAGGCTTATGGCGAGCCGCCGCGCGAGGACGCGACGCTGACCTGCACCTGCGGGCCGCCGCAGGGCGGTTTCCTGGGCGCGCTGACCGAAGCGCTGGACGAGATCGACGGCGAGGTGGTCGAGCGCTACCCCGGCACCCTGCTCCAGACCATGGGCGCGGCCTGGGGAACCTGGACCTACAGCTACGACAGCAACATCTGCATGGCGGCGCAGCACGTCGGCCTGATCGCCGATCCGGACGTCGGTGCCGAGGTCCAGGTGCAGGTCGCGCCGGGCTGTGAGACCTATGTGCCGAGCGTGCGCAACGGCATGGAGACGCGCGACCGGGGCAGCTTCGACCGCAGCTTCTTCTTTCCCGCGGTCAGCGACGGCGGTTGCCCGGGCACCGACAGCTATCGCCCATCGCGGCTCGACCTCGGGACCTATGGCGCCGACGGCCAGTGGCTGGCCATCGCCCTGCCGCGCAACGACGGGAGCTGGCGGTGTTCGGTCTACGGGCGCGCGGCCGGCAGCGACCCGGACCAAGGCCTATGGCTGCAGGTGAACGACGAGGCGTTGCGCTACCGGCCGGACACACCGCTGGACGACGAGGCGCAAGCACGGTTGTTGTTCGACGGCACCGCCACGCTGCTGCCATTGGCCGTGCGCCGTGGCGAGGCGTTCATGCCGCTCTATGCGCCACTGGCCGCAACCCTGGCGGCGACCATGGAGTTGCAGATCGCGCTCACGCTGCCCGGCGCGGAAGACGCCGTGACGCTCGTCTGGCCATTGGATGGTTTCACGGAGGCATTCGACCGCGCGGCGCGCGAATGCAACGTCCCGGCCCTGGCGGACCGGGAGTAGCGCTCTCGATTTTGGGATTGGCTCGCGCGGCGGTTACCGCGCATCACCAGCTAGCGAATGACGTTGCCGGCGACCAGCAGGTTCTCGCCCTTGGTAGCACCCGCGCCGGTCATCGGCTCGAACGTGCTCAGGCGGTTGCCGTCCAGGTACCACTCGTAGCAGACCTCGGCAGAGCTCCAGGGGCGGAAGTCCGGGAAGCGCTGGCACATCATGTCGTCGCCATTCACCCGCCACGAGCCGTCATAGGTCTCGCTGAAGATCTGCATCTCAGCCTGGCCGTTCGGGTGGAAGAAGACGCTGAGGCGCGGGCCGATCATTGAATTGCCGGCGGCGGCCTGCACGATCTCAGTGCTGCCGAGCTGGCGGCCGGGAATGTCGTGGACGTAGTAGCGGCCGGTCGGCTCATCGGCCAACTGCACCGCTTCGGCCAGCGCGACGCTGCCCACAGAAGCCAAGTCGAAACCGGCGGCCCCGGACATGGCGGGCGTCGACATCGGCGTCATGGAGCTGACGAGCGATCCGGACGTCGTGGAACTGGCAAGAACCGAACTGTTCGTGCCAATCGGGCCTTCGGGTTGGCTGCTGCCGCATGCCGACAACAATCCCGCCATCCCGATGGCTGCAATCAAAGCTCCCCGCGCGTTCGATAGGCCCAGCATCCCACACCCTCTGCTATCTGCAAACTGCTCCCGCGACCACGGCGACTCGCCGTTGTCTTGCTTGTCTAGGTTAAACAGCCATCACCTGCAAATCGTTAATTTCTTTGATCGCGGACGTTAAAATGCAGTCATGCAAGGAACGAGCCGCCAGCCGTAATGCATGGCGCCCGATCAGCGCCCCGAAGAGGAGCAGAAAGCTCCAAGCCCGCAGAAAACCTTGTGTTGTCGGCCAGCCCCGCACAGATACTGGCACGACCACGTGGCCGGAAGCAGAGGACCGGCCTTCGACCGGTATGACTACGCCCTAACCATATTTTACTAACAACGCACCACCGATGACCATGACGGCACCGGCGAGCCTGGGCCAGGTGATGGCATTTTCCGGCAGGCCCATCAGGCCGAAATGGTCCAGCACCAGCGCGAACGTCACCTGGCCGGCGATGAACCACGAGAAGAACGCCGCCGCCCCGATGCGTGGCGCCAGCCACATCGAGCTGACCACGAAAAAGGCACCGATCACCCCGCCCAGGATCACCCACGGCGGCGCCTCCAGCACGCGGCTGAACTGCGGCTTGCCCCAGATGCCGGTCAGGCCCAGGCCGCCGATCAGCACCCAGGAGATGGTGATGGAGACGAGGCCGGCCCACAGCGGACTGCCGACATAGCGGTTGAGCTCGGCATTGATGGTCGGTTGCGCGGCCAGCGCCGCGCCAACGACGGCGGAGGCGAGGCCGAGGAGGAGCAGCCACATGGTGGCAGCTACACCGCGAAGACCATATTAAGGTGACAGTTTACTTAATTCGCATCGAGTTCGTCGCAGCGAAACCTCGAATAACCAGCGAATTAAGTAAACTGTCACCTTAATACACCGTAGCATCTATTCCGCGGCGGCGGGCGGCGCCGGGTTGGCCGGATCGACGCCTGCCTTGTCGAGGGCGGCGTGGATATCGCTCGGCGTGATCGGCACATGGTGGAACGACCCGGCGCCCAGGTGCGTCAGCGCATCCTCCACCGCCGAGGCGATGGTGGCACCCACCGCGATGGTGCCGGCCTCGCCCACGCCCTTCACCCCCAGCGGGTTCATCGGCGACGGCACCTCCTGGTGGACCATGTCGATGGTCGGCACCTCGGTGGCGTAGGGCACCAGGAAGTCCATGAAATTGGCGTTCCGGGGCGTCGCGGTCTCGTCGTACTCAATACGCTCGTAGAGCGCGCCGCCGATGCCCTGGGCCACGCCGCCGGTGATCTGCCCCTCCACGATGGTCGGGTTGATCATGTTGCCGCAGTCGTGGACGCAGATGTAGCGCTTGATGTCGACAGCGCAGGTCACCGGGTCGATCTCCACGATCGCGGCATGCACGCCATAGGCCCACACCGCGTGCGGCGGGGAATAATAGTCGGTGACCTCGACGCCCGGCGACATGCCCTCGGCCAGCGGCGGGCCGTCGTGCTTGCTGGCTGGCGCGAACTGGGTCGCGCTCTGGGCCGACTTGTTGAAGGCGTAGCGCAGCGGGTTGCAGGCGGTCGCAATCTCGGCCAGCGTCACCGCCATGTCTGGCACGCCCGCGACATGGGCCTTGCCGTCCTCCAGCACGATGTCGTCCTTCGCCGCTTCCAGCATGTTGGCGGCGGCCTCGATCACCTTCTCGCGCGCCTTGCCGGCGGCCTTGTGGATGGCGTTGCCGGAGACGACGGCGGCGCGGCTGGCGAAGGTGGCCACGCCCCAGTCGAACGCGCCGGTATCGCCCTCGACCATGATCACGTCGGTGACCGGGCAGCCGAGCTGGTCGGCCACGATCTGTGCGAACACGGTGTCGTGGCCCTGGCCCTGGCTGGTCAGGCCGGTGTTGACATAGACCTTGCCGGTGATCGGGTGGATGCGCACGTGCCCGCCTTCATAGGGGCCCAGCCCGGTGCCCTCGACATAGAACGCCATGCCAAGCCCGATGAGCTTGCCGGCGGCGCGGGCGGCCGCCTGCTCGGCGCGAAACGCCTCGATGCCGATGGCCTCGTCCAGCAGGTCCAACGCCTGATGGTAGTCGCCACTGTCGTAGGTGACGCTCAGCCCGTCGGCGAACAGCAGCCCCTCGCGCTTGTAGGGGAACTGGTCCTTGCCAATGAAGTTGCGGCGCCTGATCTCCAGCCGGTCGATGCCCAGTTCGTCGGCCAGCTTGTCCATCGCGCGCTCGATGGTGAAGCACGACTGCGGCCGGCCGCAGCCGCGATAGGGCGTCACCGGCACGGTCGGGGTGTAGACCGCCTTGAACTCCACCTCGATGTTGGGGATGCGGTAGGGCCCGGCGATGGAGGTGGAGGCCACTTGCGCGATGGCGATGCCGTAAGGGATGAAGGCGCCGGTGTCGTGCAGGAAATAGTCCTTCAGGCCGATCACCTCGCCGTCCTTGGTGGCGTGGAGCTCGATCTCGTGGATCTGGGTGCGCTCCTGGGTCGAGCCGATGAAGTTCTCGACCCGGTCCTCGATGAACTTCACCGGCCGGCCGAGCTTCATCGCCGCCATCGGCACCAGGATCTCGTCGGGATAGAACAGCAATACCTTCTGGCCGAAACCGCCGCCGACATCCGGCGCGACGACCCGCACCTTGTCCTCGTCGAGGCCGAATATGGAGGCAAGCCCGCCGCGCACCGAGATCGGCGCCTGGGTGCCGTCATAGACCAGCAACTCGCCGGTCACGCTGTCGAAGCGGGCGGCCACGGCGCGGGGTTCCATGGGGGCTGCCGTCGAGCGCTCCACCTTCACCCTGATCCTCGTCACGTGCTCGGCGCGCGCGAACGCCGCTTCCGGCGCGCCCACGGTCTGCACGAAATGAGCCGCGACGTTGTTGGCGACATCGCCGTGGACCAGCGGCGCGCCGTCCTTCACCGCCGCCTCGATATCGGGCTCGACGTCCATGGGGTCGTAGTCGACATCGACCATGCGGGCCGCGTCCTCGGCCACATAGCGGTCGACCGCCACCACCATGGCCACCGTCTGGCCGACATAGAACACGTCGTCGCGGGCGAGCGGGCGCTGGGTGCGCGCGCCGATCAGCGAGGAATGCGGGATCAGCAGCGGCATCTCGACGTCGTACGGACCCAGGTCGTCGGCCGTATAGACCGCGACAACGCCGGGGTGGTTGCGGGCCGCCTCGGCATCGATGCCACCGATCCGGGCACGCGCGAACGGGCTGCGCACGAAGGCGGCGTGCAGCGCGCCGGGCAGCTCGATATCGTCGACGAACCGGCCGCCGCCGGTCAGCAGGCGGGGGTCGATGTTGCGTTGAACGCGCTCGCCGAAGGTACGGGTCGACATCAGCCTTCCTTCCCTTCCGTCATCAGCTCGTGCGCCCTGCGCACGGCAGTGACGATGTTCTGATAGCCGGTGCAGCGGCACAGATTGCCGGAGATCGCCTCGCGGATACCCTCGTCGGAGAGGTCGGGGTCCGGCGTCTGCTCGAAATGGCTGACCACCGCCATCACGAAGCCCGGCGTGCAATAGCCGCACTGCAGCGCGTGGCTCTCGTGGAACGCCTGCTGCACCGGGTGCAGGTTCTCGGCATCCGGCGCCAGGCTCTCGATGGTGCGGATTTCGGCGCCGTCGGCCTGCACCGCGAAGGTCAGGCATGACCGGGCCGAGCGCCCGTCGAGCAGCACGGTGCAGCAGCCGCAGACCCCATGCTCGCAGCCGACATGGGTGCCTGTCAGACCCAGGCCGTGGCGCAGGAAATCGGATAGCAGTGCGCGCGGGCTGACCGACCGCGTCACCTCGCGCCCGTTGACCGTCAGCGTGATCTCCACCGTCGGGTCGCCGGACCCGGTGTCAATGTCCCCCCGCATCGCGCCGTCCATGTTATCCCCTCGTGGCTCCGACAACACTTCCCTCGTCATGGCCGGGCTTGACCCGGCCATCCACGTCTGTTTGGCCGCTTGAGCGGCCATCTCGTGGATCCTCGGGACAAGCCCGAGGATGACGGCGTGTAGTGCGCATCCGACGCCGAGCCCTACCCCACATCCACGCCGGCACGGCCGGCGGCCTCGGCGACTGTGGCGCGTACCAGGGCCGCCGTGAGGTGGCGGCGGTAGGCCGCCGTCGCCTGCGGCTCGTCCTCCGCGGTCACGTATTGTCCCGCTTCCGCCGCAGCCGCAGCCACTGACCCCTTGTCCAGCCGAGCGCCGGCCAACCGGTCCTCCACCGCGCTGAGCCGCACCGGCGTCGAGGCGATGCCGCAAGCGGCGAGGCGCGCAGTGCGGCAGGTGTCGCCGTCCAACTCCAGCACGGCACAGATGCCGGCCAGCGCATAGTCGCCGTGCCGGCGGGCGAATTCGCGGAAGGCCCAGCCGGCACCCGCCGGCAGCGCCGGAAACACCGCCTCGACCAGCAGCTCGTCGGCGGCGAGCGCTGTCGTCATATGGAACTGGAAGAAGTCGGCGGCGGCGATCTCGCGCCGGCCATTCGGGCCCTGCGCCACCACATGGCCGTCCAGCGCCAGCAACACGCACGGCATTTCCGCCGCCGCGTCGGCATGGGCGATGCTGCCGACCACCGTGCCGCGATTGCGAACGACAATGTGGGCGACGTTGCCCAGCACATCGCGCAACAGCGGGTTGGCCGCGTGCACCTCGTCCGACAGCTCGACGTCGCGGTGGCGCGCCATTGCGCCGACGCGGATGCTGCCGCCCTCCACCGCGATCCGGTCCAGCCCCTGGATGCGCGCAATGTCGATCACGGCGTCGGGGTTGGCGATGCGGAAATTGAGGGTCGGGATCAGGCTTTGCCCGCCGGCCAGCACCACCGAGTCCTCGTGGGCCGCGCGGGCGGCGACCGCCTCCTCGACCGTGGCGGGGCGGATGTATTCGAACAGCGGCGGCTTCACGGCGTCCGTTCCCCCGCCCTACTCAGCCGCGACGCGCTTGGGCTGCGCGTTCAGCGCCTCCTTCGGATCGGCGGCGAGCCAGCCCTCGTCGGGATCGGTCCAGCCCTCCGGCCAGTCGATGCCCTTGCTGCGCTTGGTCTCCTCGAAATAGGGGCCACGGTCGAACATCGGGCGCGGACCCGCAGCGGCGCGCATCTTGGAGCGCAGGGCCTCGGTCTCGTTGCCGTCGACCTCGTACCGGGCACCGGACTTGGTGAGCACGACGCCGTATTCCGCGCGCGCCGCGTCCGCCGACACCAGGCCGCACTGCACGTCGTAACAGACCTTCTCCGGCTCGCGCTGCAGCGGGTCGCCCCAGCCGCCGCCGCCAGTGGTGGTGATGCGCACCAGCGAGCCTGCCTTGACCGGCACGTTGTCGATCATGCCGGGCAGGGTCTTCGCCTCGCCGTCGCCCTCGGTGACGCTGCCCTCTGTAATTGAAATCGAATAGGTCGCGCCATGCTGGCCGCCATTGCAGCCATAGGTGTTGAGCATCGCCCGGTCGGCGTTCGACAGCAGCACACAGTCGAGCATCGAGCGGATCTGCTTGTCGTAGCCAAAGCCGCCGCGGCGGTAGCCGGCGCCGCCGGAGTCCTGGCACAGCGCCAAGCGTTCGACCATCACCGGATAGCGGGTCTCCGAGAACTCGGCCGGCAAATTGCGCGAGTTCGGCACGATATGCACCACGTCTGAGCCGTCGGCCCACGGCCGGCCCGGCCCGCCGCCGCCCAGCACCTCGCGGAACAGGAAGAAGTCCTTGCCGGTGCGCCCGCCATGCAGGCCCCAGATGCGGATGGTCTCATGGTCCGCCGGCATCCGCCCGCCGGTCGCCTTCGACAGGCAGGCGGCGAACAGGCCGAGCGAGCGCAACAGCGGGAAGAAGCGCAGCCCGGTCGGCCGGCCGAAGGTCGGCGTCACCATGGTGCCCTTCTCCGGGAACCGCACCTCGATGACGTCGAGCACGCCCTCGTTCATGTCGATCTCGGCCGCGCGCTCCGGCGAGGCCGCCAGCGAGCGCAGCACCGGCGCCATCCACTTGCGAACGAACTTGCCCTCGCAATAGTCGATGGCCCAGTTGATCGGCCCCTTGGTCTCGCGGTCGGTGCCGGTGAAATCGAGCACGATCTTGTCGGCGGTCTTTGTCATGGTGAGCCTGAGCGCGTGCAGGCGCGGCGCGTCGACCCCGTCGTTCTCGATGTAGTCTTCCCAGGCGTAGGTGCCGTCCTCGATCTGCGGCAGCAACTCGTCGCGGATGGTGCGCGCGCAGTTCTCGACGATGGCGTCGAACGCGGCCTCCAGCGTGTCGGGGCCGTAGCGCTCGGCCATTTCCAGCACGCGGGCCGCACCCAGCTTGGCGGCGCCGATCTCGGCATCGATATCGCCGCGCAGATGGTCGGCGAGCCGCGAGTTGCGGGCGATGATCTCGTAGGCCGCCTTGTTGAGCACGCCCTTCTCGTAGAGCTTGATCGGCGGGATCACCAGGCCCTCGGTCCACATATCGGTGGCGTGCACCGGCAGGCTGCCGGGCACCGAGCCGCCGACGTCGTCGTGGTGGCCGAACACCTGGCTGAAGCCGACCAGCCGGTCGCCGTGGAAGATCGGCAGGGTCGAGCACAGGTCCGGAATATGGCCGATGCCACCGGCGCTGTTGTACGGGTCGTTCCAGAAGAACACGTCGCCGGGGAAGATCTGGTCCTCGCCGAAATACTCGAACACCGGCTCGACCAGGGCGGAGTAGGAACGGCCGGTCAGCTTGCGGCCCTTGGCATCGAACAGCGCGACCCGGTAGTCATGCTGGTCGCGGATCATCGGCGAGCGCGACGTGCGCTCGACCGCCGCCTCGATCTCCAACTCGGCGGAGCGCACGGTGCCCAGGATCACCTCAAGCTCGATCGGACCGAGCGTCTTCTTCGCGCCACCGTCGGGCATCACACCCTCCTCAGTTGCAGATTGCCATAGGCGTCCATGCGGGCCTGCCAACCGTCGGCGACCACGACGGTGGACCCATATTCCTCGATGATGGCCGGTCCGTCGACCGTCGCGTCGACATCCAGCGCGGCACGGTCGTAGAGCGGGCAGTCCAGCCATCCTTCATTGCGCCAATAGACCCGGCGTTCGCCGCGCGCGGCGGCCGGGCCGCCGGCGCCGGCTCTTTCGCTCACCTGCACGTCCGGGCGCTGCACCCGGCCGACCGCCTGGACCCGCAGATTGACCAGTTCCACATCCTGCTGGCCCTCATAAGCATAACCGAAGGTCTTGTCGTGGACGCGGTGGAACTCGGCCCAGAGATGTTCGATGGCTTGCGCGCCGCCCATGCCCTCGGGCACGTAGACCGGCACCTCGTGCGCCTCGCCGACATAGCGCATGTCGGCCAGCCGCTGCACCGCGATGTTGGCCGGGTCGACGCCCTCGTCGGCGATCTCGCGCCGGCCGGCGTCTTCGAGCTGGCTCCACTGGCTGTCGATCTCGGCCGGGTCGGCGGTCGACTGCTGGCGCACCAGCGTGCGCAGATAGTCGCGCTTGATGTCGGAGACGTGGAGCCCGAACGCCGATAGATTGCCGGGATTGGGCGGCGACAGCGCGGTCTTGATGTCCAGGAAGTCGGCCACGTCGCAGATGAACATGCCGCCCGCGCCGCCGAAGGCAACAAGCACATAGTCGGACGGGTTGTGGCCCCGGCTGACGGTGACCTGGCGGATGCCGTTGACCTGGTTGGCGGCGGCGATCTCGATCACGCCGGCCGCCGCTTCCTCGGCCGACATCTCGAAACGCGCGCCGAGGGTCTCGTAAGCCTTGCGGGCGGCAGCGGCGTCCAGCGCCAGCTCACCGCCGATCAACGCCGGCGGAATGCGGCCCAGCACCAGGGCCGCGTCGGTCACCGTCGGCTCGGTGCCGCCACGGCCGTAGCAGATCGGGCCGGGATCGGCGCCGGCACTGCGCGGCCCCACCTTCAGCGCACCATAGGGGTCGACCCAGGCCAGCGAGCCACCGCCGGTGCCGACGGTGGCGATATCCAGCATCGGCGTCTTGACCGGGTAGTGCTCGACCATCGAGTGGGTGGTGAACTGCGGCGTCAGGTCGTCGACCAGCGACACGTCGGTGGAGGTGCCGCCGACGTCGAGGGTCAGAATATCGCGGTGGCCGCCCAGGCTTGCCATGTGCATGGCGCCGAGCACACCGGCCGCCGGGCCGGACAGCAGCATGGTCACCGGCTTGTCGCCCGCCGTCGCGTGGGTCACCACGCCGCCGTTCGACTGCATGATCAGGAACGGCACCTCGCCGGCCTCGGCGGAAATCTGCTCATGGGCGTGCTGCAGATAGGTGCGGCAATAGGGCTTCACCAGCACGTCGATCAGGGTGGTCATCGCGCGCTCGTACTCGCGGTACTCGGGCAGCACGACCGAGGAGATCGACACGAAGAGGTCGGGGTAATGCTCCGCGCAGAGTTCGCGGATGCGGCTCTCGTGGGCGTCGTTGGCATAGGCGTGCAGCAGGCACACGCCAAGGCAGGTGACGCCCATCTCGACCAGCTCTCCGACGCCTGAGATCACCGCCTGCTCGTCCAGCGGCGCCAGTTCCTCGCCCTGGAAGTTCATGCGGCCCGGCGCCTCGCGCACCAGGTGCAGCGGCACCAGGCGCGGCGGCTTCACCCAGAAGAACGAGTTGCCATAGCCGTCCGGCACCGACTGGCGCGCGATCTCGATGATGTGGCGGAAGCCCTCGGTGACCAGCAGGCCAAGCCCGTCGAACTTGTGCTCCAGCACCGCGTTGGTGGCGGTGGTGGAGCCGTGCAGGAGTTGCGCCACATCGGCGGCCTGCATCTCGGCGACCTCGGCCACCTTGCGCACACCGTTGATCAGCCCGATGGAGGGGTCGGCCGGGGTGCTCGGCGTCTTCACCGCCCACTGCGCGCCCGACGCCTCGTCGATCGCCACCACGTCGGTGAAGGTGCCGCCGGTATCGATCGCGACCCTGAGTCCCAATGGCCCCTCCTGCTGCTATGTCCACATAGCGGATACGGTGTTCATTTCCGCAGAGACCTTAACGCGCCGCCCCCCCTGAGCGCAACTGCCTGCCCTCCCTCCATCGTCATGATGACAGTCCGGCAACAAATCCTGTTGTCGCCCTCGCCCTTGTGGCTAGGACCCATTCAACCGCCAAACGCGCTACCAACCCTGTTCGCAGTTTGCCGCCTGCCATGCATGTCGCGGACCACCGAGCTGTCGACTGGCGCATTGGACAATGATGGGTCCTCGCCACAAGGGCGAGGACGACGACCTTGGATGATTGACGGACAGACGAGCCTGGGTTGCTCTCACCCCGGCTCGATCAGGTCCCACTGGTTGCCGAACGGGTCCTCGAACACCGCGACGGTGCCGTAGGCCTCGATGCGCGGCGGCTCGCGGAACACCACCCCGCGCTCGGTGTAGAGCGCGTGGTCGCGGGCGAAATCGTCGGTCTCCAGGAACAGGAACACGCGCCCGCCGGTCTGGTCGCCGACACGGGCGTGCTGTGCCGGCGTCGCCGCCTGGGCGAGCAGCAGGCACGTGCCGGGCGGCCCCTTCGGCGCGACACGCACCCAGCGCTTGCCGCCCTCCAGCGCCGTGTCCTCCAACAGGTCGAACCCCAGCACGCCGACGTAGAAGTCCAGGGCCAGGCGATAGTCGGGCACCACCACGGTGACGGCGGCGATGCGCTGGCTCAACGCCGCTCCTCGCGCACGAACGGCAGGCCCAGCGCCAGCGGCGCGTTGGCGCCCTTGCGGGTGGCGAGGGCGGCGTAGACCAACACGACCAGGGTCGCCAGGTAGGGCGTCATCAGCAGGAAATATTGCGGCAGCGCGAAACCGGCCGCGTTCAGGCGCGGGATCAGCGCCTCGATGCCGCCGAACAGCAGCGCGCCGAACACCGCCCGCCACGGCCGCCAGCGCGCGAAGATGACCAGCGCGATGGCGATCCAGCCCCGCCCCTGGGTCAGCTCGTCGACCCAGATCTTGGCCGACGCCTGGGCGAGGTAGCCGCCGGCGAGCCCGACCAGCGCGCCGCCCACGACCACGGCGCCGAAGCGGTAGGCGATGACCGAGACGCCCGCGGTGTCGGCCGCCTGCGGATTGTGGCCGACGGCGCGCAGCTTCAGCCCGGTCACGCTGTGGAACAGCCCGAAATGCACCAGCACCACCAGCAGCAGGGTCAGGTACACCCACGGGTCCTGGTGGAAGACGATCCGCCCGATCACCGGGATTTCGCTGAGCCAGCCGAGGTCGATGCGCGAGAAGCCGGGCACCGGCGTGTCGGTCCAGCTCATCTGCGAGCCCAACAGCCCGGTCAGGCCGATGCAGAAAAACACCAGCGCCACGCCCGTCACCACCTGGCTCGCGCGCAGGATGACCACCATGAACGCGAACAGCGCGGCGACGGCGGCGCCGGCAATGGCCGCGCCCAGCATGCCGAACCAGGGGCTTTGCCAGCCGGTGTCCGCCAGCTCGATCCAGACCGCGACGCTGGTCATGGCGCCGACCAGCATCAGCCCCTCGGCGCCCAGGTTCAGCACGCCGGCCCGCTCGTTGATGATCAGGCCGAGGGCGGCCAGGATCAACGGCATGGCGAACTCCGGCGTGAACGCGAGCCAGCTGATGATGATATCGAAGGTCATAGTCTGGTGGTCATGAAGCTACCGGGCAGGATTCTGCGAGAACCATGCCAATACCCTTCATGCACCGGCCCGGCAACCGATCGCGCCGTGGCAAACTCACCCACCCGGGAAGATATTGCGCAGCACGCCCGGGGTCAGGGCCGACAGTGGATTGACCGCCACCTCCGGGTCCTCGGCCGAGCCGGACGCACGATAGGTGACCGCGAAAATGCCCTCGCCCGGACCGCCGACCAGAATGTCGCCGATCAGCGGAATGCCTTCCAGCAGACCGTTCAGCGCATAGGCCGGCGCCACCGCGCCCTGCAGGTTGATCAGATCGTTCTCGATGTCGACCGCGCCGTCGAACGTCATGCCGATGGAGGGGCCGACCATGCTGCCGCCGCGCAGCTCGACGATGCCGTCGCGGTAGCGGAACGTGGTCGAAAGCTCGCCGAAGCCGATGCCCTCGCCCTCGATGGCGTCGAAGATGCCGGTGATGCCGGCGATGGCGACGATCTCCGCAATCACCGGCGCGTCGATCAGGCGGAAGTTCTGGATGGTCAGATCGCCTACCAGCGGCTGGCCCGGCTCGTTGTCGCGGAACCGCGCCGCCAGCGACAGGCGCCCGCGTCCGATGGCGTCGGTGAAGCCGAGCGCGCTGAGCACCGCGCCGGCATCCTCCACGTTCACCCACAGCATGCGGCCGGAGTCTTCCTGGGTGATTTCCGCCACCACGGGCACGCCGGCCAGGCCGGAGACCCGCCCGCGCTGCACGTCACCGTCGACGATCAGGACGTCGGCCGCGATGTTGTCGACGTAGGCGGTGTCGTCGATCCACAAACGGTCCAGCCGGCCGGAGATGGCCAGAGGCACCGGAGGGTCGCCATCGGCTTCATTCGGCGACGCCGTCTCGACCGCATCGTCGCCCAGCCATTGCTGCAGGTCGACGACGCCGCCATCGGCCCGGATCGCGTAGCCGCCATTGCTCGCCGCGACGACACCGCGCACGGCGGTGCGCCCCCATTCCAACGTGTGGATATCGAACTGCGCGGGCGCCCCGTCGTCGGCGAAGGCGATCCGCACATCGGCGCTGAAATCGCCGGTGTCGATGGTGACGCGGTCTATGGTCTCCAGGTCGCCGTCGCGCAGCAGCACCTGGATCGACCCCACGGCCGGCACGCCGGGCGGCTTCGACCAGCCCAGGATCGGCAGGCCGACGCTGGCTGCGTCCAAGACCATGTTCGCGGCGATCTGGGTCGTGTTGTCGCGATAGGTGTGGATGCGGGCGGCCGTGCCGACCGGCCCCTGGCCCCAGCGGGTGGCGTCGACCCCGATCTCGGTCAGCCGCTGCACGTCGAACACACCCTGCACCGTGACCTGGTTGAGAACAGGCGCGCCGGGCAGGAAGTTCTCGGTCATGTCCACCTGCACCGGCGCATCGAGCATGACCGCGCGCCCACGGATACGCAGTTGCTCGTTGGTGACCGAGACTTCCAGATCGGCGTCGGTCAGGTCGGCGCCGGCAGCGATGCCGGGCACCAGCGCATTGGTGGTGTAGGCGACGACGCTGATATCGAGGGCATCCAGTTCCACCACTTCTTCCAGGTCGAACTCCAGCTCCAGCTTTGCCGACGCCCGGCCGCCGGCCGCCCCCGGCTGGATGCCATAGGCCTGCAGGAAGCTCAGCGGCTCGTGGTCGATCATGCGCAAGTGGTTGCGCAGGTCGCCGCTCAGCGTGGTCTCGATCCGCGCGCGGCCGACCTTCTCGTCCAGGCCGCTCAGCCTGATCTGCCCCTCGTCGGCCAGCAGGTCGAACGTCTCGCCGCCCGGCTCCAAATTGATGACCAGCTCGCTGCCGCCATAGGTGCCATGACCGGTCAGATTGGTCGCCGGCGGCATGCCGACGACGTAGACGATGGCAAGGTCGTGGAACCGGAAATCCAGGTCCAGGTTGGTCGGCTTGAAGGCGTTGTTCACCAGGTCGTGGCGGCCGGAGATGTTGAAGCTGACCGAGTCGAACACCCCTTCCGGTACGCGCTCCCGAACCCAGGTGCGCGCGTTGGCGGATATCAGCTCGGGCCAGTAGGTCTCGATGTTGTCGATGTTCATGCCGCTCAGCACGCCGCCGACCGTCACGTCATAGATGCCGACATCGGCGAATGCGGTGCCGCTACCGTTGAATTCGACATCGCCGAAATCGATGTCCAGCCGGCCGATATCGATGGCGGCACCGCCGCCGGCAATGGCGCCCTCGAACACGATCAGGTCGACCGGCAGCGGCGCCGGGTACACGTCCTGCAGTACCAGCATGCCGGGACTGGTGTGCAGCTCGAAGCCGACAGAGTCGACGCCGGCTTCGGTGACCAGCATTTCCACATCGCCAGTCACCCGCACGTCGAAGCCGGCCAGCGCGTCCAGCCAGGGCAGGCGTTCCGCCAGTTCCGCCAACGGCATCGCCCCGAAGGCCACGTTCACGGTCAGCAGGTCGTTGGTGCGCGGCAAGGTACCGACCGCCTCGATGGTGCCGGTCTGGCCGTCGATCGGCATCGCCAGGTCGAGCACGAAATCGAAGTCACCCTGGTCCGCGGTTGCGCGCAGCGTACCCGATACCGGAATGTCGAATTCCTCGAAGTCGGATGCATATGGCACGTTGGATGCGATCAGCGACGGTGTCAGGCCACCAAAGCCGACGGTCAGGTCGTAGCGGTCGGTGTCGCGCCAGAAGTGGCTGGCGATCTCCACCGACACGGTGGTGCCGCGCAGCGCGACACTGACGCTGGCATCCAGCGCCACGCCGGCATCGTCGCGGGTCAGCTCGAAGCTGGCGCCCGGCGCCTGCCAGACCGCATCGTTCACCGTATCGAGGATACGCAGGTCGGCGTCGGTGATCCGCAGCGATTGCAGCAACCCCAGTTGCCGGTCCGCACTGGGCGGCTGCCTGAGTTCGGCAATCATCATGTCGACGGGGTCTGCGTCGCCATCGGCGTCGACGGTCTGTTCGTCGGGATCGACGTCGGCACCGGCCGCATCGATCCCCTCCTGCACCGTCGGGTCCAGCACCACGTTCGCGGTCGCCGGGTCGCTCAGCCCGATGGCCAGTCCGTTCGCGCCATAGGTGAGGAAGACCGTCGGCCGCAGGATTTCAAGCCTGGTGGGCTCCAAATTGCCGGACATCAGCTCCGGAATGCTGAAGGCGACCGACATCGTGTCGACCTCGACCGCGGTCAGCCCGGTCGGCCCGGTCATGACGACGTCCTTGACCTGGATGTCGACGCCGCCGTCCCAACCCTCCCAGATCAGGTCGGTCTCACCGATCTTCACCTGCAAGCCGTTTGCGGGATCCGACAGCGCGTCTTCGATGAGCGGGGTCGCGAAATCCGCCGAGACGGGACCGGTCGACAGGCGCCAGATCGCAACACCGAGAAGAACGACCAAGCCGAGAATCAACCCAGCCAGAACCTCAAGCCCGATGATGCCAACGCGTCGCCAACCAGTGCGTTTGGCGGCCATTTTCACTGTCCTGACCCGGCCACGGCGGACCGGCACAACACTCAAACCCGACACGGCGCGGCGCGACACCGCGCAGCGTGCCCGCACGTCGCTGCCCGTTGCCCGCAACCTGGATCGCAACAGCCCGCCCTGGCGCGACGATCGCGCTCAGCGCCTGCTCCACATCGAGCCGAGCGCCCCCAACGGCGCGGGAAACGACGCATTACGACGCGTACAGCAGATGGTATGCCATACGCACCGCGGGTGCTCCACTTTATTGATGCAACACAGTGTGCGGCGCGAAATGGGGCGATCGCGTGACCGCGCCTCAGCCGAGTTCGGCGGCATCCTTGGTGGGTGCGTCCTTGGCGACAGCGCCGTGGCGGCGGACGTGCACGATCTCGGCCAGGATCGCCAGCGCGATCTCCTCCGGCTCGATGGCGCCGATGGCCATGCCTGCCGGGCCGTGCAGCGAGGCCAGCCGATCCGCCGGAACGTCGCCTGCCATGGCCGCCTTGAGCTTGCCGATCTTGGTGCGGCTGCCGACCATGCCGACATAGCCAGCCGCGCTGGACAGTGCCGCCGCCAGCGCCTCGCGGTCGCGCTTGCCCTGGGTGACGACGACCACGGCATCGCGGGGCCCGATGCCGGCCGGGCCCAGGTCGAAGCCCGGCAGCCAGTCGCCCCCGTCATTCGCCGGGTCGGCCACCGCGTCCTTGTGCTCCGGCAGGGTGACGGCCAGTATCTTGTTCCCCATCGCGCGCGCCAGGCGCACCAGCGTGACCGCCACCGGCGAGGCGCCGCAAACCACGATGCGCGGCGGCGGGGCGGACGGCTCCAGGAACAGGTCGATGGTGCCGCCGCTGGGGCACGACGAGCGATGCAGCTCGACCCCGTCGACGTCGAGCTCAGACACCACGTCTTCCTTCGGCTTCACCCGGATCAGCCGCGGCGCACCGCCGGTCAGCGCCTCCAGCGCCACCTTGCGGACCGCGCCGGTCACGCATCCGCCGCCAACGAAGCCATGCACCGTGCCGTCGGCGGTGACCACCGCCTTCGCGCCGGCCTTGGCCGAGGTGGCGGCAGCGGTCCGCACCACGGTCACGACGCAGAATGGGTCGCCCGCGCGCCGCAACGCCTCGATCCGTTCCACGACGTCGTTAAGATGGCTGCCCATGTCAGAGCCTCTCCAGGTCGGCGTCCAGCGCCGCCAGCGCATCCAGCGTGTGCGCGGCGGCGAAGTGGTCGATGTGCGGCAGCGCGGCCGCCATCGCCCGCGTCACCGGCTGGTAGTCCCGCCAGCCCAGCATCGGGTTGAGCCAGACCAGCCGCCGCGCCCGGCGCTTCAGGCGGGCCAGTTCGTCGGCCAGCCGCTCCGGGCTGCCGGTGTCGTAGCCGTCGCTCATGACCAACGCCACCGTGCGGCTGTTCACCGCCCGCCGGGCATAGCCGCCGTTGAAGGTGGCCAGCGCCTCGGCAAGCCTGGTGCCGCCGCCGAAGCCGTCCGCCATAAGCGCCAGCCGGCCCATCGCCTTCATCGGGTCGGTGTCGCGCAAGGCATCGGTCACCCGCACCAGCCGGGTGTGGACCAGATAGGCGTCGCTGTCCGCCCAGCCGCCGACCAGCCCCTTCACGAACTGCAGGAACGGCCGTGTATAAGGCTGCATGGAGCCGGAAACGTCGAGGAACACGACGATGCGCACCGGCTGGTCCGGGCGGTGGCGGCCGACCAGGCGGATCGGCTCGCCGCCATGGGCGATGTTGCGGCGGATGGTGCGGCGCAGGTCCAACCTGGGCGCGCCCGGTTTGGCGCGATAGCGCCGCGCCAGGCGATAGCGCATCGCTTGGGCCAGCCTGAGCGCCGCCGCCTCGGCCGCCGCGATCTCCGCCGGGTCGGTCATATGGCGGAAGTCGGTGCCGCTGCGCACCGCCTGGCCGGAGGCGACCAGCCGGCCGGTGCCTTCGGCGGCGTCGGTTTCGCTGCCGTCGTCGCGGGCCTGCGGCAGGTCCGGCGTGGCGCCGCACGCATCATCGAGATGGCGCTGCCACACCGCGGGGGCTTGCGCGCCGGATGCCGACGGCAACTCTCCCACCGTACGGGTCACGGTGTGGATGCGGCCGCGGCCCATCCAATAGGCCTCGAACAGATCGTCGAAGCGCTGCCATTCCTCCGCGCTGCCGGTCAACAGAGCCTTGAGGTGCCGACGAGCGGTCGCCAGCGGCACGGCGCCCTGACCGCCGATCACCTTCAGTGCCGCCTCGCACTCGGCCAGCCCGACGCGAAACCCGTTGTCGCGCAGATGGTGCACGAACCCCACCGCGCGCCCGCCGATGGACTGGGGGCCGGGAGCTGATTCCTGGCTGGTCATGCGGCACCCCAAGAATGCGCCGCCGTATTTGCACACCTAGATCGTCGCCCTCGCCCTTGTGGCGAGGGCCCATGGACGAGCCAAGCCCGACTTGGGCAGGTAACACTCCGAGCTTGATGCAGTTCGAATCCGCACCGAGCGTGCATTGGCACACGCTGGCGCATTGCCCATGAATGGGTCCTCGCCACAAGGGCGAGGACGACAATTTGATTGTCTTTCGAAGGCGTCACGCCGCCTTGCCGATCAGTCGGCCGGTCACCTCCGGCGTGACGGATTTCTGGTCGGTCTCGGTCTTCAACAGGCAGATCAGGCTTGCCTGCACCGCTGCCGGGTCGCCGTCCAGCGTGCGGATGCCGAGCCCTGTCAGTGCGGCCGCCCAGTCCAGCGTCTCGGCGATGCCGGGCACCTTGTCCAAATCCTCGCGGCGCAACGCGGCGACGAAGCGCGCGATCTGGCCCGCGAGTTCCGCCTCCACATCGGGCAGCCGGTGGCGCACGATCTCAAGCTCGCGTTCCGGCGACGGAAAGTCGATCCAGGTGTAGAGGCAGCGCCGCCTGAGCGCGTCGGACAGCGCGCGGGTGCCATTGGAGGTCAGGATCACCACCGGCTTGGCGGTGGCCTTGATGGTCCCCAGCTCCGGCACCGTCACCTGGAAGTCGGCCAGCACCTCCAGCAGATAGGCCTCGAACTCCATGTCGGCGCGGTCGATCTCGTCGATCAGCAGCACCGGCGGGTCGGGCCGGCTGATCGCTTCCAGCAGCGGACGGCGCAGCAGATAGCGCTCGGAGAACACATGGTCCTCCACGTCTTCCGAACTTGCGTCGTCGTGCTCGCGCGCCTTGATGGCCAGCAACTGGCGCTGGTAGTTCCACTCGTAGATGGCGGCGTTGGCGTCCAGGCCCTCGTAGCACTGCAGGCGGATCAGCCGGGCGCCGAGCGCCGACGCGAGCGCATTGGCCACCTCGGTCTTGCCGACGCCGGCCTCGCCCTCCAGCAGCAGTGGGCGGCCGAGACCGAGTGCCAGGCGGAGCGCGGTCTCGATCGTCTCGTCGGCGACGTAGCCGCACGCCGCCAGCTTGCCGGCGAGGTCCTCGACAGGGCCGCCCTGCCAATTCGCCCCACCCGACTGAGGCTGGCTAGCCATGCAGCCCCAGCTTGTCGGCGGCGGTCCACACCCGCCAATGGTCGTGCGGCATCTGGGTGTGGGTGAGCCCAAGGTGGGCGAACGCATCGCACACCGCGTTGGAGAACGCCGACACGCCGCCGACATTGGGCGATTCGCCGACGCCCTTGGCACCGATGGGGTGATGCGGCGAGGGGGTAACGGTGAAGTCGGTCTCCCAGGCCGGGGTCTCCACCGCCGTCGGCAGGAAGAAGTCGAGCAGGGTCGAGCCCTGCACGTTGCCCATCTCGTCGTAGGCGATCTCCTGGCCCATGGCGATGGCCAGCGCCTCGGTCAGGCCGCCGTGCACCTGCCCCTCGATCACCATCGGGTTGATGCGGGTGCCGCAATCGTCCAGCGCATAGAAGCGGCGGACGTCTGTGACCCCGGTGTCGACGTCGATGTCGAGCACGCAGATATAGGCGCCGAACGGGTAGGTCATATTCGGTGGGTCGTAGTAGCTCACCGCCTCCAGGCCCGGCTCGACGCCGGGGATCGCCTGGTTGTAGGCGGCGAACGCCAGCTCCGCCATGGTCTTGAACTTCTCCGGGTTGCCCTTCACCCGGAACTGGTCGACGTCCCATTCCAGGTCGTCCTCGTGCACCTCCAGCAGGTAGGCGGCGATCATCTGGGCCTTGGCGCGAATCTTCCGGCCGGCCATCGCCGCCGCAGCACCCGCCACCGGGGTCGAGCGCGAGCCATAGGTGCCCAAACCATACGGCGCCGTGTCGGTGTCGCCCTCCTCCACCGTGATGTTGTCGGCGGGGATGCCGATCTCCGACGCCAGGATCTGCGCGAAGGTGGTGGCGTGGGCCTGGCCCTGGCTGATGGTGCCGAGCCGGGCGATGGCGCTGCCGGTGGGGTGGATGCGGATCTCGCAGCTATCGAACATGCCGAGGCCGAGAATGTCGCAGTTCTTCACCGGGCCGGCACCGACAATCTCGGTGAAGAACGCGACCCCGACGCCCATCAGGCTGCGGGTCTTGCCCGCGGCGAACGCCTGCCGGTTGGCCGCCTGCTCGGCGCGCAGCCCCTTGTAGTCGACCGCCGCCAGCGCCTGTTCCATGGCGGTGTGGTAGTCGCCGCTATCGTACTCCCAGCCCAGCGCGGAGGTGTAGGGGAACTGGTCCTTGGCGATGAAGTTCTTCAGCCTGAGTTCGGCCGGGTCCATCTCCAGCTTGCGGGCCAGCACGTCGATCATCCGCTCGATGAAGTACGACGCCTCGGTCACCCGGAACGAGCAACGGTAGGCGACCCCGCCCGGCGCCTTGTTGGTGTAGACGCCGTCCACCGACATATAGGCCACCGGCACGTCGTAGGAGCCGGTGCAGATGTTGAAGAAGCCGGCCGGGAACTTCGACGGGTCGGCGCAGGCATCGAACGCGCCGTGGTCGGCGATCACGTGGCACCAGAGCCCGGTGATCTTGCCATCCTTGGTCGCCGCGATCTTGCCAGCCATGTGGTAGTCGCGGGCGAACGCGGTCGCGGTCAGGTTCTCCATCCGGTCCTCGATCCACTTCACCGGCACGCCGGTGACGATGGAGGCGACGATGGCGCAGACATAACCGGGATAGACGCCGACCTTGTTGCCGAAACCGCCGCCGATATCCGGCGAGACGATGCGGATGTTGTGCTCCGGGATGTGGGAGATCAGCGAGGCGACGGTGCGCACCGCGTGCGGCGCCTGGAACGTGCCCCACACGGTCAGCTTGCCGTTGACCTTGTCCATGGAGGCGACGCAACCGCACGTCTCCAGCGGGCAGGGGTGGACGCGCTGATAGGTGATGTTCTCCTCGGCCACCACCTCGGCGTTGTCCAGCGCCTGCTGGGTTGCCGCCGCGTCGCCCATCTCCCAGGTGAAGATGTGGTTGTGGTGCTTGCGTGCGCCGTGCGCGCCCTCGGTCTTGTCCGCGATGTCCTCGCGCAGCACCGGTGCGTCGGCGTCCATCGCCTTGGCCGGGTCGACCAGGGCCGGCAGGTCGTCATAGTCGACCTCGACCAGCTCGACCGCGTCGGCCGCCGCATAGCGGTTCTCGGCGATGACGAACGCGACCTCCTGGCCCTGGAACAGCACCTTGTCGTCGGCCAGCACCGCCTGCACGTCGCCGGCCAGTGTCGGCATGTAGTGCAGGTTCAGCGGCTTCAGGTCCTCCGCCGTCAGGATGGCGACCACGCCGGGGACGGCCAGCGCCGCCTCCTTGTCGATGCCCTTGATGCGGGCGTGGCCGTGCGGCGAGCGCACGAAGTCGCCGAACAGCATGCCGGGCATCTTGATGTCGTCGACGTAGTTGCCCTTGCCCTGGGTGAAGCGGGCATCCTCCACCCGCTTGCGCTTACAGCCCAGCCCCTGGAGCTTCTCCAGACGCTCGGCGGACGGTGTCGGCGCGTTCATTCCGCGGCCTCCTTGACTTCCGGCGCATTGGCCGCGGCCATGATCGCCTTGACGATGTTCTGGTACCCGGTGCAGCGGCAGAGGTTGCCGGAGATGCCGTGGCGGATGTCCTCCTCGCTCGGCTTCGGGTTCTCCTGCAACAGCCGGTAGGCGCGGGTGATCATGCCCGGCGTGCAATAGCCGCACTGCAATCCGTGGTGCTCGCGGAACGCCTCCTGGATCGCGTGCATGGTGCCGTCGGCATTGGTGATGCCCTCGATGGTCGTCACCTCGGCGCCATTGGCCTGGGCGACGAACACCATGCAGGACTTCACCGACTTGCCGTCCAGGTCGACGGTGCAGGCGCCGCAATGGCCGGTGTCGCAGCCGATGTGCGGGCCGGTCAGCCCAAGCTGCTCGCGCAGGAAGTGGATCAGCAGCGTGCGCGGCTCGGCCAGGCCCTCGGCCGGCTTGCCGTTCACGGTGAGTTTGACGTGCATGTTGCTCACGTGGTGCCCCCCCTCAGCCGGCGAGCGACCGGGCGCGCGCGATCGCGCGGCGCGCCAGAACGCCGGTCAGTTGCGTGCGGTAGGCGGCGGGACCGCGCCCGTCCGATACCGGATCGGTGATCGCCATGGCGGCCTCGGCTGCCTTGGCGATGGCCTCGTCATCGACCGCCGTGCCGACCAACGCGTCGGACGCCGCTGCGGCGAACAGTGGCGTGTCGCCGACATTGGTCAGCCCGATGGCCGCCGACGCGCACTGGCCGCCGCTCATGGTCAGCACCACGGCGACGGCGGCGGTGGCGTAGTCGCCCACCTTGCGCTTCTGCTTTTCGTAGGCATAGCCGTGACCGGCCGGCGGGTGCTTGAAGCGGATCGCGGTCAAAATCTCGTCGTCGGCGCGCGCGGTCACGAACGCGCCCTCGTAGAAGTCGCGCGCCGCCACCGTGCGCTCGCCGCCGGGACCGGTCAGCACGAACTGTGCGTCCAGCGTCTGCATCAACGCCGGCATGTCGTTGCCGGGATCGCCATTGGCGACATTGCCGCCCAGGGTGCCAAGGTTGCGGATCTGCGGGTCGGCGATCTGCAATGCGGTCTCGCGGACGATCGGGCAGACGCCGGCCAGCGCGCCGTCGCCGATCAGTTCGGCCTGGGTGGTCATCGCGCCGATGGTCACGGTCCCGCCGCTGACGTCGATGCCGCTCAGCCCCGACACACCGGCCAGGTCGACCAGATGGGCCGGCACCGCCAGCCTCAGCTTCATCATCGGTATCAGGCTGTGGCCACCCGCCACCACCCGGGCATCCTCGCCCAGGTCGGTCAGCAGCTTGACCGCATCGGCCACGCTGTCCGGCCGATGGTAATCGAATGCGCCTGGAATCATCTTCCGCGCCCTCCCGTTTGCGCATTGGCCATTGCTGGCTTGCTGTTCTCAGTTGGGCCAAGTCTGCACGGAATGTCGCACCCCCGCCAGCACCCTTTGCCGTGGCGCGCGCGGCGTGCACGAACTGCGGCTGGGATGCACGAAACGCGGCACGTACGGGTCGTACGTACGTACGCGAGGGTAGAATTTCTCTTGATCAGCTTACGCTGAAGTCTGCGCCAGCCCTCTCCCCCACCCGGCCACCCGACGACAGTATGATTGCGGGGCGGCCGGGTGGGGGAGAGGGCCGGTGCCGACTTGAGTGACACTCCACTAAACGAATCCCAGGGCGCGTTGCACTTCGGGCATGTGGGAGCGGCTGACCGGGATGCGGTTCTCGGCGTCAATCAGGCAGAAGCCCTTGTCGGATTCGCGCTTGAAGCCGATCACCCGGTCCAGGTTCACGATGTAGCTGCGGTGGGTGCGCAGGAACGACGGCGACTGGATCGCGGCCTCCAGCCGCGAGATCGGCCACGGACAGAAGAACTCGGCCCCGCCGTGCAGGATGCGCGAGTAGTGGCCGTCGGCCCGGATCGCGGAAATCTGCTCCACGGTCAGGAAGTGGATCGCGTTGTCGCGCTGGTAGGGAATGCGGTTGGCGAACGCCGGTGCGGGGTCGTCTTCGGCTGCCGGCACCGCCTGCGGCTCGGCTTCCGGCGTCTCGACGGTCGCGGTGCCTTCCCGTCCGGTGACCGCCAGCAGCAGGAACAGGCCGCAGATCACGAACGCGGCGATGGCGACGATCATCGCCAACCCGCCCGCCGACAGGTTCGGCGCGGCCACGTAAATGGTCTCGGCGGCGGCGGCGAAGCTGGTGAACAGCATCGCCGAATAGTGCATGGCAGAGATCGCCAGCCCCAGGACCACCGCGCCGATCACGGTCGCGGCCAGCGCGCGCTTTCGATAGGCCAGGGCCAGCGCCAGGATCGAAGCGCCGATGCCGATGGCCGACGCCACCGCGATGCCGACGCCGCTGAATTCCACGATGCAGTTGCCGGAGACCGCGCTCATGCCGAGATAGTGCATGCCGACGATGCCGGCGCCGGTCAGCGTCCCGGCCGCAACCACCCGCACCCGGGTGCGGGCGCCGAAATGCAGCGTCAGGAAACCCGCGCCGGTGACCAGGATCGCGATGAGGGC
The DNA here is from genome assembly GCA_965227515.1 of Alphaproteobacteria bacterium. Taxonomy (GTDB): domain Bacteria; phylum Pseudomonadota; class Alphaproteobacteria; order CALKHQ01; family CALKHQ01; genus CBDDFZ01. The sequence continues at coordinate 330,134 of CBDDFZ010000002.1, read as the reverse complement.
CGAACCCAAGGTGGGCAACGCGTCATAGCTGATGGCGACCGGCAGCGAGACCGCCAGCATGCCGACGAAATGCATCGACCAGATGCCGACGCCCAGCGCCACCGCCGCTTGCGCGATGCGGGACTTGCGCCGCGCAGCGCTCAGGCCGCGCAGCCCGCTGGTCAGCCGCAGGCACGTGAACCCCGCCATGATGGCAACGACGATCGAGGCGGCGACCAGGACCGGATCGTAAGACACCTCCAGCATGGGCTTTCCCGCAATAACCCGACGATGTCGATTATGGCGCAGTCCCAGCCGGGCTCAAAGCCCACTCGTGAACAACAAGTGGTCAGGCGAGCATGATGGTGGAGAGCTGGCGGGCGTAGTCGGGCTCACCGGCATGGGTGGTGCGGCGGTAGCTGAAGAAGCGGTCGGCCGCCGCATAGGTGTCGCTGTCGGAGTGCTCCACCGCCGCCAGGCCCAGGCGCTCCAGCCGGTCGACCAGATAGCGCGGCAGGTCGAACAGCCAATGCCCGTCGCGCGCGCCCGGCTGGAAGTAGGCGGCGTTGTCCGCCGTGTCGGCCAGGAACGCCTGGTGGAAACCAGTGTCGACCTCATAGGACGCCACGCCGATGGTCGGGCCGACAGCGACGACGATGTTCCCGCGGGCGGCACCCAGGCGCTCCATCGCCGCCACGGTCGCCTCCGCGACCCCGGCCCGCGCGCCCCGCCAGCCGGCATGGGCGGCGCCGACGACGCCGGCCTGGGCATCGGCGAACAGCAACGGCGCACAATCGGCGGTCATGATGCCGAGCGGCAGGCCGGGCCGGCGGGTCACCATGCCATCGGCCTTGGGCGCACCGTCCCACGGCCATGGCTCGTCGACCTCTACCACGTCCGCGCCGTGCACCTGATAGACCGTCACCGGTTCGGCGCGCTTGGCGCCGAGGGCTGCCATGACCCGGCGCCGGTTCTCGCCAACGCAAGTCCGGTCGTCCTTCGACCCGTAGCCGCAATTCAGCGACGCATAGATCCCCTCGCTGACCCCGCCGATGCGGGTGAAGAAGCCATGGGCGATGCCATCGGTCTCGGCCAGCACCTGAGAGAGCTCGGACACCGCGGTGTGGATCACCATCTCAGTTGAAGCCCATCAATTGAATCCGGGTGCGGGTGACAGGTTCGGCGCGGACACGGCCATCACCTGGAACAGATGGCCCATCTCGTCGGTGTCGACCAGCCGCTCCAGCCCGGTGCGCAACGCCTGCTCCTGGCCCGGGTTGGCGCGGACCAGCGCCTCCAGCCGCGCCGCGGCACCCAGGTTGAGCAGCCAGCGGCCCTGGTCGACCGGCCCGTCGACACGCGCCCCGGCATCCGCCGCCGCGCGGGCCAATGCGCCGAAGTCGACATGGGCTGTCACGTCGGCGCGGCCGGGGTCGTCGGTCACCCGTGCCGGCTGGTGGCCGCGCACCGCCTGCAGGCTGTCGCCCGGCCCGCTTGCCCGGTAGCCATAGTCGACGATGAGTGCCGCACCGTCGCCGGCTGACACGCGCGCGGCAATCTCGGCCACCAGCGCCGCGCGCTCGGGTGCTGCCTCGATGACCGTGCCCGTTTCAGGCGTGCCCCTGACCGGCAGGTCGGGCATGTCGCTTGCGTCGGCAGGCACCCAGACCAGCTGCAGCGCATCGCCCTCGCCGAGCCCGACCGCCCTCTCCTGCCAGCCCTGGTCGGTGCTGCGGAACTGGCGGATCGGCAGCGCATCGACGAACTCGTTGGCGACCACGATGGCCGGGCCCGCCGGCACATCGGCCAACGTGTCGTGCCATGCCGGCGACCGGCTGCCCAGTCTCGCGCGTTGCATCTCGATCAGGGGCGCGCTGCGCTCCACCAGGTGCAGCCGCACCGCATCGGCACATGGCGGCGCGACCGCCTGTATCGTGCGCAGCGCATCGTCCATCAGCACGCCGCGGCCGGGGCCGAGTTCGACCAGGCTCACCGAGTCCGGCGCGCCCATCGCCTGCCATCGGTCGGCGCACCAGGCACCCACCAGCTCGCCGAAGATCTGGCTGATCTCGGGTGCGGTGATGAAGTCGCCGCCCGCGCCCACCGCCGCGCGAGTGCGGTAGTACGCCCAAGCATCGCCGGCCGACACCCGCGCCATGTAGCGGTCGAGCCGCATCGGCCCCTTCGCCGCCACCTCGACGGCGATGGCCGCCGCCAGCGGGTTGTCGGTCGGGTCAGGCGTGAACCCGGGCGCGCTCACGCTTTCTTGGCACCTGACTTGGCACTGGGCGTGGTGTCGGCGTTGCGGTCCAGCGCCGGGCGGCGATAGGCGCGCATGACGAAGAAGCTGCCGACCGCGATCATCGGCAGCGACAGGATCATGCCCATGGTCAGGAAGTCGCCGACCAGGAAGCCCAGGTGCGCGTCGGGCATGCGGAAGAACTCGCCGATGATACGCGCGATGCCATAGCCGATCAGGAAGATGCCGGTCATCGCACCCGGGCGCAGCCACGCCTCGGAGCGGGAGCGGATCACCGCCAGCACGATCAGCAGCACCACGCCTTCCAGGAACGCCTGATAGAGCTGGCTCGGGTGGCGGGCCACCTGCTCGGGATCACACGGGAAGACGATGGCCCAGGAGACATCGCTGGCGCGGCCGAACAGCTCGCCGTTGATGAAGTTGGCGACGCGGCCGAAGAAGAGCCCGATCGGCACCGCGCAGGCCACTGCGTCGGCCAGCCGCATCAGCGGCAGCTTGCGGTAGCGCGCGAACAGCACCAGCGCCAGCACCACGCCCAGCATGCCGCCATGGAACGACATGCCGCCGGTCCACAGCATCGGAATCTCGACCGGGTTCTCCAGGTAGTAGCCGGGCTTGTAGAACAGCACGTAGCCCAGCCTGCCGCCCAGCACGACGCCAAGCGTCGCCCACAGCAGGAAGTCGTCGACCTGGCGCTGCTCCATGAACCGGGGCGGCTGCTTGGACAGCCAGACCACATAGCGCCAGCCGATCAGGATGCCGACGATGTAGGCCAGCGCGTACCAGCGGACCTGCAGGAAACCCAGATCGACCGCGACCGGGTCGATGATGCCGCATTCCATGAAGTCGTTCCGCGTCCTGGTTTGCCAAAGGCGTTAGGGGCCGGGCGAATCGCGCCGGACTATATCAAAGTCGCCGCCGCCCACACGGCAGCGGTCACACGTAGGGGTCGTCCGCTTCCAGATAGTCTCGGACGTAGCGCGCCACACCGTCCTCCAATACCGTCGTCGGCGCGGTGTAACCCGCCGCGCGCAGGCGGCCAAGCGGCGCCTCGGTGAAATACTGGTAGCGGTCGCGGATTTCCACCGGCGTATCGACGAACTCGATCTCCGGCGGTCGGCCCAGCGCGGCAAAAACGGCGTTGGCCAGGTCCAGGAAACTGCGCGCCGTGCCGCTGCCCAGGTTGAACAGCCCGCTGACGGCGGGGCTATCGAGCAGCCATTGCACGACCGCGACGCAATCGTCGACGAACACGAAATCGCGCATCTGGCCGCCGTCGGCAAAGTCGGGACGGTGCGAGCGGAACAGGCGCGCCGGCCCGCCGCCGCGCACCCGGCCGTGCACCTGGTGCACCACGCTGCGCATCCCGCCCTTGTGATACTCGTTCGGGCCGTAGACGTTGAAGAACTTCAGCCCGGCCCATTGCGGCGGGCACGGCCGCCCCTCGCGCACCTGGCGCATCACGAAGCGGTCGAACGCCAGCTTCGACCAGCCATAGGGGTTGAGGGGCCTGAGCGCCGGCAGCCGCTGCTCGTCGTCGTCGAAGCCGGCCGCGCCGTCGCCATAGGTGGCCGCCGATGACGCATAGATCAGCGGCACCTCGTGGGTGGCACACCACGTCCAAAGCCGCTGGCTGAGGGTCAGATTGGTGGCGACGATCAGGTCGGCGTCGGTCTCGGTGGTCGCCGAGATCGCGCCCATGTGGACCACCGCATCGACATCGGCCGGCGGGCCGGCCAGGAACCGGTCCAGGTCCGGCGGCGCCACAACGGCCGCCAGGACGCGCTTGGCGATGTTGCGCCACTTGTCGCCGTCGCCCAACCGGTCGCAGATCGCGATCTCCCGCCCGGCGCGGTCGAGTGCCGCCGCGATGTTGGAGCCGATGAAGCCGGCACCGCCGGTGATCAGGATCATGATGCGCGCGTGGTCATGGCTGGGGAGATCGAACGGTGGTTGGTCATGCCGCCTCGCGCGGTGATATAGTGGCGCCCGGTGATATATTGAGGTTGCCGGTCGAGCAAGGACGCATCGACCGGACGCACGGAGGCATCATGCGCGGCGACGGACGCATCATCGACGATCTGGCGCGGCTGGCCGGCGGGGCTGCCGGCACGCTCAACGATATGCGCTCGGAGGCGCGCGACCAGGTGCGCGCGCGGCTGGCCCGGCTGATGGGCGAGATGAACCTGGTCACCCGCGAGGAGCTGGACGCGGTCCACGAGATGGCGGCCAACGCCCGCGCCGAACAGGAGCGGCTGACCGAGGAGGTCGCGGCGCTGAAGAAGGAAATCGCCGCCCTGAAGAAGAAGCCCGCCCGCAGCCGCACCGCGAAAACGCCGAAGGATTACTAAGGCAGCATTTATTCCATCTTCGTCATGCCCGCACTTGTTGCGGGCATCCACGCCTTCTTGGCCGCTCAAGCGGCCATCCTCGTGGATGCTCGGGTCAAGCCCGAGCATGACACAGTGTATTATGACAAAGGCCTGACCCACTGTTGCATTCGCGCAACCCCGACTCGACCTTGAATCAATCGCTTAGCCGTCCGACCTAGTGCCGTGATAGCGCCGACGCACAATATCTCGTAGATTGCGCGAATCGGAGTGCCAGCACGGAGTTGCCCTCATGTCGGCCGCGCTCGAATTCTCATCCGAACCCCTGATGAACCCGATCGATCTTGCCGAGGAGTTGGTGCATGCCAACGACTGGGCGCACCAGCGAAACGGCGACGATGAGCTGGTCGCCGAGATCTCGGGCCAGTGGTGCGACTACCGGATCTACTTCGCCTGGAGCATCGAGCTGGGGGCGCTGCACTACTCCTGCGCATTCGACATGAAGGTCCCGCGGCAGCGCCGCCAGGCGGTGTTCGAGCTGCTGGCGGTGGTCAACGAACAGCTCTGGGTCGGCCACTTCGATATCGGCGAGGACGACGGACTGGTGCTTTATCGCCACACCGCACTGATGCGCGGCGGCAACGGTGTCAGCGTCGAGCAGATGGAAGACCTGATCGACATCTCGCTGGTGGAATGCGAGCGGTTCTACCCGGCGTTCCAGTTCGTGGTCTGGGGCGGCAAGTCCGCCGCCAGCGCGATCGAGGCCTCGATGCTGGAAACCGTCGGCGAGGCATAGCGCGCATCTATGGCTAACGACACGGCGCCCTGGCCGAACCACCTGGTGCTGGTCGGCTATGGCAGGATGGGCCAGGCCCTGCTCGAGGGCTGGCTGAACGATGGCCTGCCGCCGCGCCAGGTGAGCGTGATCGAGCCGGAGAACCCGGCGACCGAAGGCTTGGCGGGCCGCGGCATCCGCCACCTGCCCTCCGCGGATGGACTGGGCGATGGTGCCCCTCCCGACATGATCGTGCTGGCGGTGAAGCCCCAGGTGATGGGCGACGTCGCGCCGGCCTATGCCGCCGTCGCCGCCAATGCCTGCGTGCTGTCGATTGCCGCCGGCACCACCATCGCGGTGCTGGCCGGGGCGGTGGGCAGCGATACGGCGATCATCCGCGCGATGCCGAACACGCCGGCCGCCATCGGGCGCGGCATGACGGTGCTGGTCGCCAACCCCCGTGTGTCCGAACCGCAGCGCGCCATTGCCAGCCGCCTGCTGGGCGCGGTCGGCCAGGTGGCATGGGTCGAGGACGAGGCGCTGATGGACCCGGTGACGGCGGTGTCCGGCAGCGGCCCGGCCTATGTGTTCCTGCTGATCGAGGCGATGACGGCCGCTGGCATCGAGGCCGGCCTGCCCGCCGAGCTGGCGCTGCAATTGGCCGAGGCGACGGTGGACGGCGCCGGTGCGCTGGCCACCGCGTCCGACGACCCGCCGGAGATCTTGCGCCGCAACGTCACCAGCCCCGGTGGCACCACGGCTGCGGCCCTGAACGTGCTGATGCGCGACGGCGATGGCCTGCCGGACCTGATGCGCGAGGCGGTGGCCGCCGCAACCGCGCGCTCGCGCGAGCTTGCCGGATGAGCGACGACGATACGGCGCTGCCGGCGTCCGCCGCGCGCGTCCAGGCCGCACTCGCCGAACGCGGGCTCACCAATCGCATCGTCACCTTCGACGACAGCACGCGCACGTCGGCCGACGCGGCAGCGGCCATCGGCACCACGGTGGCGCAGATCGCCAAGTCGCTGATCTTCCGCGCCAAGGCATCTGACAGGCCAGTCCTGGTGATCGCCAGCGGCGCGAACCGTGTCGACGAGAAAGCGGTCGCCCGCATCGTCGGCGAGAAAATCGGCCGCGCCGATGCCGACTTCGTGCGCCGGCACACCGGATACGCCATCGGCGGTGTGCCGCCGGTGGGCCACGCGACGCCGCCGATCACCCTGATCGACCAGGACCTGCGAAAGTTCGATGAGATCTGGGCCGCGGGCGGCACCCCGAACGCGGTGTTTCCGCTGACGCCCGATCAGCTTGTCGCGCTGACCGGCGGCCAGGTGGCCCGGATCAGAAAGGATTGAGGGTCAGGCGGAGGCGGCGCCGAAACTGGGAAACAGCTCATGCGCCTTGCCGCGCAATGGCTCAAGGTGCGCCCGCAGCTTGTCCATCGCGCGCTTCTCCAGCACCCGCACCCGTTCCTTGGAAAGGCCCAACTCCCGGCCGATGGTCGCGAAGCTGGCCACTGCCTCGGTGAAATGCCGGCGGTCGACGATCAGGCGCTCACGCGGGTCGAGCTTGGCCAGCGCCGCACCGATGGCACCGCGCAGGAAGGTATGTTCCGACTGCGCGGCGGCGTGGTCCTCCGGCGTCGGCAGGTCGTCGGCCAGCGTGTCTTCCACGGTGTCGGCATCGTCCGCGTCTTCATAGGCACCAGCGGCCGCCGGCTGCGACAGCGCCAGATCGGTATGGCCAATGCGACGCGCCAGGGCCATGACCTCGCGGGCCGGCACCTCGAACTGCCGCGCCAGCCGGGTCACCGCCTCGCTGTTCAGGGCATCGGCCCACAACGCATCGGCGCCATCGCGCAGGTCGGCCGCCATCTTGCGCAGCGCGACGAACAGGCGACGCTGCCGCGCACCGGCGCCGACGCGAACCAGCGACCAGTTGCGCACCGAATAGTCCTGCATGGCGTTGCGCACCCACTGGCGCGCATAGGTGGCGAGCCGGACGCCCTCTTCCGGGTTGAACCGGCGCACCGCCTGGGTCAGGGCGATCGAGCCCTCCTGCACCAGGTCGGCGACCGGCACTCCGAACGGCGCATAGCGCTTGGCCTGGGCAACGACGAACCGCAGGTGGCTCTTGATCAACAGGTCCAGCGCCACCGGGTCGCCGTTCTGGGCCCGGCTCGCAAGGTCCAGCTCTTCCTCGGGCGACAGGAACGGTTGCTTGATCGCGCTTGTCACAAGCGCGCCAAGGCCGCTTTCCGGTCGGGGCGATGTCGCGGTCGAAGCAATGTCGGACGTCATTCCATTTGGCCCGAAATCAGTTGACCCGTGGGTTGGCCGAAACGGCGGAACCCGCGTCGCTCTCACGCGGCCCGGCCGGCATCGGCACCGTGGCACTTTGACGCCAGATCTGGCGTAGAGACATATTCTTAACCAAATCTTTCACGAAGGTGCCAGACGCAATTCGGCCACATCGGACGCACGATTTGGTGTGTCGTGCGCCGTCGCCACCGTGCCGGCACATGATGGGAACGGCCGGCAGGCTGCTCTGAAAACACCTGACTTGATCTAGGGGTTCCGCCGATCCGAGCAAGGCCGGCGGGGCCGCCGACGAGGGAGATCGCCACATGCCGAGAAAAGTCGACATCGAGGGCAAGGTCATCGACGCGGCCCTGAAACTGGCCGAGGCGGGCGGCTGGCGGCGCCTGAACCTGGCCGACATTGCTGACGAAGCCGGCATCACACTGGACAAACTCTATCAGGCATTCCGGTCCAAGCCGGCCATCCTGGCCGGTTTCGTCCGCCGGATGGACGTCGCGATGCTTGAAGGCGCGACACCCGACGACACGTCGGAGACGCCGCACGATCTGGTGTTCGACACCCTGATGCGACGGTTTGACGCAATGGCACCCTATCGCGGCGCCATCCGCGTGCTGGTGCGCGAGGGCGCCACCATGCCGATGACCGGATTGGCGACCGCCGCGGCCCTGACCCGCTCCATGCGCTGGGCGTTGCAGACCGCGCGGGTCGACACGACGGGCGTCGCCGGCGCCGTGCGCATCCGCGCGCTCGGCGCCGCCTATCTGGCCACGCTCAGGGTGTGGCTGGGCGACGACACCGCCGATCTGGCCCGCACCATGGCGGCGCTAGACAAGAACCTGCGGCGCGCCGGCACCTGGGCCGGATTGACCAACCGGGGCGCCGACGCACAGCCGGCCGCCGAAGCCACCGGCTGAGAGGCGCTGCCTGCCGACTCACTGAGCCTCCCACCTGCGTTGCACAAAAAATAGCCAGAACGATGTTGCAATGCACAATAGGCGGGGCTATATGCCGTGTTGCAGTGCAACATAACCGCGAGAGCGCGGTGCAACGGAGGAATCCCCACATGGCACGCAAGTCCAACAATCCGTTCGAGTTCGACTTCTCCCAGGTGTTCGGCCAGATGAACGTGCCGAACATGGACATGGGCGCCCTGGTCGAGAGCCAGCGCCGCAACTTCGAGGCGCTTGCCCAGGCGCAGCAGCTCGCCGCCGAGGGCCTGCAGGCGATCGCCCAGCGCCAGACCGAAGTGGTCCGCGAGGCCGTCGAGCAGGCCGTGGGCGCGACCCGCGAAGTGATGGCCGAGCCCGGCCCGCAGGCGCAGACCGCCAAGCAGATGGAGCTGGCCAAGACCGCGATGGAGCGCTCGGTCTCCAACATGCGCGAGATCAGCGAGATGGTCGCCAAGTCCAACCAGGAAGCGTTCGACGTTCTGAACAAGCGCTTCTACGAGGTGATGGACGAGATCAAGTCGGCCGCCAAGAAGTAGCGGCTTTATCGTTCAAGTCGGCACCAGCCCTCGGCTGTTTCCACTGCGGCAGCGCATCCGCGCTGCCGTTGGGCACCCGGCCGCGCAACGAGAATATGCTGGATGGGGGCGACGGTCGGCGCAGACTTCAGCGCAAGCTGAAACCGATAACGCTTAGCCGTTGCCGACCGGACCCACGGTCGGCACACTGCCCGGATGACCATCAGCTTCGACGACTTTCTTGCCGTGGACATCCGGGTCGGCACCATCGTTGCCGCCGACCCGTTCCCCGAGGCGCGACGCCCGGCCTACAAGCTGCGCGTCGACTTCGGGCCTGATATCGGCGTCCGCAAGACATCCGCCCAGATCACGGTGAACTACCAGTTGGACGACCTTGTCGGCCGGCAGGTCGCCGCCGTGGTCAACTTCCCGCCCAAGCAGATCGGCAAGTTCATGTCCGAAGTGCTGGTGGTCGGCTTTCCCGATGCGGACGGCGAGGTGACGCTGGTCGGCATCGACAAGCCGGTGCCGAACGGCGGCAGGTTATATTAGCGATGATCGATTTGTGCCATCAGTAGCTAGGATTAATCCCAAGGATTGTCATGGTCGGGCTTGTCCCGACCATCCACGAGATGGCCGCTTAAGCGGCCAACAAGACGTGGATGCCCGCAACAAGTGCGGGCATGACGACAAGGGGAATGGGTGGTTGCCGTTCGGCAGAAGCTGGAGATGAGCTAACGCTATGCCCGGAAGCGGATTTCCGGCGGACGGCGGCTGCGACTGCGGCGCCGTCCGCTACCGCATGCTCACCCCGCCGATGTTCGTGCATTGCTGCCACTGCCGCTGGTGCCAGCGCGAAACCGGCGCCTCGTTCGCGCTCAACGCGATCATCGAGGCCGACCGCGTCGAACTGCTGGCCGGACAGCCCGAGACGGTCGACACGCCGTCGGAAAGCGGCAAGGGCCAGAAGATCGCGCGCTGCCCCTCATGCCGCATCGCGGTGTGGAGCAACTATGCCACCGCCGGCGGCCTGATCCATTTCATGCGCGTCGGCACGCTGGACGATCCCGACCTGCTGCCCCCCGACATCCACATATTCACGGCATCCAAGCAGCCATGGGTGGTGCTGCCCGAGGGCGTGCCCGCCGTCGACATCTACTACGACCGCGATGACTACTGGCCGGCCGAGAGCCTCGCCCGGCGCAGGGCTGCGGTAAGTCAGTCCTAGCTACCCCGCCCAGGGTGCGCTGGAGATGATGAAGCCCAGCACGCCCACCGCCAGCAGCATGGCCGCACTGCCGATGATCAGCTTTGTCATCGAGAACGGGCGCTGGCCGTAGGCCTTCGCCGTGTGGCCGTTGACCGACAGGCGGTAGGTCTTGCCGGCGAAGTCGTAATGGGTGATCCACACCGGCACCAGGATGTGCTTGAAGGTCTCCTTGGAGAACTTGGTGCGGGTGCTGGTGACCCGCTGGCGGTGGCCGCCGATATCCTTCTTGATCCAGTCGGTGATCAGGGCGCGCATGTAGACCTGGGCCTTGGCGAAACCTTCGCGGAGCCCGATCATGTGGTTCTCGGCCCGGAAGCCGGCCAGGAACTCGGTCTGGTAAGTCTCCAGATGGCGCAGCGGCCACGGCGCCAGCGCATCCTTGAACTCGACCGATACCGACTTCGACCCGGAGACGATCACGTCGTCGAAGCCGCCCTTCACGTGGCCGGAGACCTTGCGCCACACCGTGCGCCGGTTCTTGCCGGTGCCGGTCCGCGTGCCGCGCATGCCGGTGTAGTCGGTCTCGGTGTAGGCGTCATAGGTCCAGAACGGGACGTAGATGCCGTGGAAGTGGTCGGCGCGCGCCTCGTCGGCGATGTCGTTGGGGGCGAACCAGCGCGACTTCAGCCAGGCGCGCATGGCGTCGTGCGCCTCCTTCTCCATCAGCTTGAAGGGCAGCACGCCCTGCGGCACGATCCGCCGCTGCATGCGCACGTCGCCGACGATCGCGGCATCGCAGAACGGGCAGATGCGCGAGTGCTCGTCCTCGTGAAACTCGATGCTGGAACCGCAGCCGCGGCAGCTCAGCGAGGGCGCCTCTTCCTCGGTGATGGCGCCGGCGCCATGCTCGCTGGCCTCGATCTTCAGATAGTAGTGGTAGCAGTTCTCGACCTGGGCGGCCGCGTCGTCGATGTGAGGCACCTCGCAGGTCTCGTCGCAATGGCCGCAGCGCATGCCGGCGGTGCCGGGGTCGAAGCGCAGGTCGGCGCCGCATGACGGGCAAGGGAAGAACCGGTTGGAATGCCCCTCGTCGTCGGCCGCCTCCTTTGCCAGCCGCTTCTTGTGCAGCCGGTCGTCCAGCTTGCCGAGCGTGCCGTCGTGCGGGACCGGCGGCGGCGTGTCGCCTTCGGCGGCATCCAGCGCCTCGGCCTCCGGCACCGGTGGCGGCGCGTCCGGCTTAGGCGACGTCGTCCACGGCGTGCCCATACTAATTGTCACCCATGCTGGCCAGGATCTCGAACACGATCTCCAGGCGCACCATCAGGGCCGCGGTGGCGAAGCCCAGGTCCTCGAACCAGATCCAGTCGATGAAGAAGCTCCAGGCCAGCGCCGCGGCAATCACCCAGAAGAACACGCGGGTGAAACCGCCCAGGCGCGACCGCTTGGTCATGCTGTCGCCCTTGAACTCGTAGTGGCCCTCCAGCGCGAGGGTCAGCGTGCGCAGCACGTAGATGCCGGTCCAGCCCAAGAGGGCGGCGCTCAGGAGGGCGCTGATGGCGAAGGAGACATAATCCATCGACGGAATCGCGACGTTTGGCAGGCTGTTGAGACTTACGGCAGTGTAATGAACCTCATGGGCAGAATTTGGGCAACAGCCAGTGTGCCCGCCAGCGATGCGGGAAGCGCCAGGTTCGTCCGGTAGTGGGGAGGTGGCAGGCCGCGCGTCGCCCGCGCGCCGGGCCTGAAACCGGCAGCGATGCCGACGAATCCGCCGCTACAACGACATCCGGTTGACGTTGATCGCCAGCTTCTCGCCGGAGACGATCAGTTCGCCCTCGGCCACCTTGCGGTTGCCGATGTAGAGCTTCACGTCGGCATCGACGCTGCTGTCGAGCTCGATGACCGCGCCACGGCCCATCTTCAAAAGCTGGTGCACCGGCATCTGCGAACGGCCGAGCAGCGCGTAGATTTCAAGCCGAACACCATTGATCGCGAGAGACGGGTCGATAGCCATCGTGCAGGCACAGTCCTTGTCCAGATCGGCGCCCCCTGTTTGGCGCCCTGCCGCACCATGGCGCCAACACGGTAAAGGGGCGGTAAACGCAGGCAGGTGACGCGACGCCCGGTTTTCGGCGAGGATGCCGACCACGCGAGACACGCACATCCACCCGAGGCTTGCCATGCATTACGACCCCGACGATTCGCAGATCACCGACATCGAGCGCCCGCCGCGCCACCTGTCGGACGCGCTGGCCGCCATCGGTTCGGCCACCGTGTCCAGCGAGCTCAGCCGGATGGGCATCCGCGACCCGTTCATTCGCGGACCGGTGGCGCTGAACCCCGGCCGCGCGGTTGCCGGCCCCGCGCTGACCCTGCAGTTCATGCCGAAGCGCGAGGACCTGTTCGACGGCGACGAGTACGACAACCCCGAACTGCAACGCCATCGCCACGTGCTGTTTCCGGCACAGGCCGGCGACATGGTGGTGGTGGATGCGCGCGGCGACATGGCGAGCGGCGTGTTCGGCGAGATGATGCTGACCTACTTCGCCGGGCGTGGCGGCGCGGGCGTCGTGGTCGACGGCTGCATCCGCGATGCGGCCCAGGCGAAGGCGCTGGACCTCGGCATCTGGGTGCGCGGGGTCACACCCAACTATCACGCCCAGACCCGCATCGTGCCGTTCGCGGTGAACGTGCCGATCGCGTGCGGCGACGCACTGGTGATGCCGGGCGACATCGTGGTGGCCGACGACGACGGCGCGGTCGTGGTGCCGGCGGCGCTGGCGTCGCGGCTGGCGGATGTGGCCGGCGAGCACGCGGAATGGGAGGAGTTCGCCCGCTTCCGGCTGAGCCAGGGCGGCGACCTGCGCAAGTACTACCCGCTGAGCGACGAGGTGCAGGACGAATACGTCGCCTGGCGCAATGCCCAAAAGGAAAAGACGTAGCGTTCGCCGCTGCGGTGTCCGGCGTCAGGCGCGGATCAGTCCGCGGCACGCGCGAACAGGTTGGCACGCACCGCTTCCAAGTGCTGGCGCATCGCCGCCTCCGCCGCCTCCGGATCGCGCCGCACCAGCGCGTCCAGAACGGCGCCGTGGTCGTCGTCGTAGCCGGCAAGCCGTTCCGCCGAGAACGCGCGGCGTTTCATGTCGAGCCATTCCTGGCTGGACCGCGACTTGCTCATCAGCCCGCACAGGTGCAGCAGCAGCTCATTGTGGGACGCTGCGACGATGCGCTGGTGGAACTCCGCGTCGCAGCGTTCGAAAGCTTCCAGCTCGGTCTCGGCCCGCGCCGCCGCCTCCGCCGCGACGATGCGCTCCAGCTCCGCGCTGTTGCCGTGGATGGCCGCCAGGGCCGCCGCCCGCGGCTCCAGCAGCAGGCGCACGTCCATCAGGTCACGCGGGCTGACGCCGATGATCTGCGCCAGCACATGGTCGGCGCTGCCATTCGCCCGTTCGGGCACCGGCGCCTGCACGAAGCTGCCACTGCCGACCTGGCGGACGATCACGCCATCGTCGACCAGGGTGGCGATTGCCCGGCGCACCGTGTTGCGCGCCACGCCGAACCGCTCGGCCAGCGCGCGCTCGGTCGGGAAGCGCGCACCCGGCCCGACACCGCCGCGATGTACCTCCTGGCGCAGCGTCGCCGCGATGTCCTGCCATTGAGCCATATCCGGTCCGCGCATCGGTTAAGTGTCGCGCCCCAAACTTGAACCATTCTTGAGCCAATTGTCAATCGGACTGCACGCTTCGATTCCAATTATTCTTGGTTTTCCAACCGAACGGGCCTTGCGCCGTTGTGCAATTTGGTTCAGCCTAACGCGCAATTGGGCACAGACCCGGGCGGAGGAAGCGGTGAAGATTGCCACAGTGCGGATTGCGGGAGAGGTGCGGGTCGGCGTCGTGGATGCCGATGACGACAGCTTCGCCGCGTTCGACCTGCCGATGGCCGAGGCCGCGCGCGGCTTGCTCGCCGTGGTCGAGGCCGAGACGCTGCCGCGCACGCTCAGCCCGACGCCTTTGTCGCGGGTCGAACTGATGGCCCCGGTGCCGCGCCCCCACCGCAACATCTTCTGCGTCGGCAAGAACTATCACGAGCACGCGCTGGAGTTCGCGCGCTCCGGCTTCGATTCCAGCGCCGCCCAGGGCGACGTGCCGGCGCACCCGATCATCTTCTCCAAGCTGCCCGAGACCGTGGTGCCGAACGGCGCGCCGATCCTGGTCGACAGCGCCGTGTCGCCGGCCATCGACTACGAGGCCGAGCTTGCTGTGATCATCGGCAAGGGCGGACGCGGCATCGCGCCGGACGACGCGCTCGACCACGTCTGGGGCTATACAGCGGTCAACGACGTCACCGCGCGCGACCTGCAAGGCCGGCACAGCCAGTGGCTGATCGGCAAGTCGCAGGACAGCTTCTGCCCGATGGGGCCGTGGGCAGTGACCCGCGACGAGATCGACCTCGCCTCGACGTCGGTGCGCTGCTGGGTCAATGGCGACCTGCGCCAGGACTCCCACACCGGCCTCCTGATCTTCGACGTGCCGACGCTGATCGCGACCATCTCCGCCGGCATCACCCTGATGCCGGGCGACATCATCGCCACCGGCACCCCGCCTGGCGTCGGCATCGGGTTCGATCCGCCGCGCTACCTGGCGCCGGGCGACGACGTGAAGGTCGAGATCGAAAGAATCGGCACGCTCTCCAACCCGGTGGAGGCGCTCAGCCATGGCTGACGTTTTGGTGGGGCGCATCGCGGTCGAGGTGGAGGGCGAAGGCCCCGACGTCATGCTGGTGCACGGGCTTGGCGGCTCGTCCAACAGCTTCCAGACGGTCATGCCCGCGCTGGCGGGCTGCCGCGTCATCCGGCCCGACCTGCCCGGTTCCGCCCGCAGCCCACGCCCGGCCGGCGACCCGGACCTCGGCAAGCTCGCCACGGCGGTGATCGAAGTCGCCCGCGCGCTCGGCGTTTCCAGCATGCATCTGGTCGGCCACTCCATGGGCACGCTGGTCTGCCAGCATGTCGCCGCCGACAAGCCGGACCTTATGCGCTCGCTCACGTTGTTCGGGCCGATCCTGGCGCCGCCGGATGCCGCGCGCGAACGGCTGGCCGGACGCGGCGCCACCGCGCGCAGCGAGGGCATGGCCGGCATCGCCGATGCGGTCGCCACCGCAGGCGTCTCCGGCGACACCCGTGCCAACAACCCGCTGGCGGTGGCCTTCATCCGCGAGAGCCACATGCGGCAGAACGCGGAGGACTTTGCCTGGTCGTGCGAGGCCCTGGCGCGCGCCGAGGCCGCCGACCACCGGCGCATCGCCTGCCCCACCCTGCTCGCCACCGGCGACGAGGACGCGGTGGCACCGCCCAGCATGGCCGGGCAGATCGCCGACAAGGTCGCCGATGCACAGGTGCGGATTGTCGAGCGCGCCGGCCACTGGCTGACGCTGGAAAAACCCGCGACTTGCGTCGACATCCTGCGCGGCGCACTGTTCAAGGGATAAGGCGGAGAAGCGCCCGGCCAAGCGGCGCCACGCGACACGTGCCAGAATAAGAATGGCCGGACAACGAATGGCCGGCCCGGAATGGAGGAACGCAACATGGCCGACGTCTTGTTCACGAACGTGCGCATCCTCGATGGCACGGGCGAATTCCCCTACACCGGCGAGGTGCTGGTCCAGGGCAACCGCATCCGCCGCGTCTCGCGCGCCAACGGCAGCCGATTGTCTTCCGGCGGCAGCACGGGTGGCGGATTGGGCGGCGGTGGTTTGGGAGGTGGGCAGCAGACCGTCATCGACGGCATGGGCGCCACCCTGATGCCCGGCCTGTGCGACGGCCACCTGCACCTGTCGTGGAACAACGCCGGCGCGCTGGAGCACATCCAGCTGATGCCGCCGGAGGAACACACCCTGCTCGCCGCCGACATGGCGCGCGTCATGCTGGATGCCGGCTTCACATCGGGCGTCGGCGCGGCGTCGGCCAAGCCGCGGCTCGACGTGGTGATCCGCAACGCGATCAACTCGGGCCAGATCCCCGGTCCGCGCTACCTGGCGGCGGGCCCCGAGATCGCGACCCTGGGCGGGCTCGGCGACACCTCGCCGCCGCACATCGACTTCCCGGAGATGAGCTTCGGCATGGTCGTTTCCGGCCCGGAGGAAATGCGCCGCACCGTGCGCCAGCTCATCAAGTACGGCGTCGATTCCATCAAGCTGAACATCTCCGGCGAGGACATCACCGGCGTCGGCGCGGAAGAAACCCCGATGGCCGACGAAGAGATCGCGATGGCCTGCACGGAGGCGGCACGGCGCGGCAAGACCGTGGCCGCCCACGCACGCTCGGCGGAATCGGTCAAGCTGTGCGTGCGCCATGGCATCCGCAACATCTACCACGCCTCGTTCGCCGACGAGGAAGCGCTCGACATGCTGGAGGCGGCGAAGGACAAGCACTTCGTGGCGCCGGGTCTGGCCTGGCTGGTCGGCACGGCGCGCCATGCCGGCAAGTGGGGCATCGAGCCAGGCTCGCCGATGTCGTTGCAGTACGAGCGCGAGCTGGAGATCGCCTGCGAGACCATGCGCAAGATGCACCAGCGCGGCATCACCGTGTGCATCGGCGGCGACTACGGCTTCGCCTGGACGCCCATGGGCACCAACGCCAAGGACCTGGAATTCTTCGTCGACATGCTGGGCTTCTCGCCGATGGAGGCGCTGATGGCGGCCACCACCCACGGCGGCGCGATGATGGGCATGGGCGACGAGCTGGGCCAGATCAAGGAGGGCTACCTCGCCGACATGATCCTGGTCGACGGCGACCCGGTGGCCAACGTGCGGGTGCTGCAGGAAAAGGACCGCCTGCTCGCGATCATGAAGGACGGCGCGTTCCACAAGGAGCCGCGCATGGCCGAGCAGCGCCGCCGGCTGATCGCCTGACCGGCGCGACGCCCACGCGCTCCAACGCCACCAGCCACACCGAACCGGCCCGACAGCCCGATGAACCGCGAGACCGCCCGCCACGTGCGCTACGCCATCCTGCTAGTGATCGGCCTGCTGGTGCTGTGGCTGTTCTTCGCGGTCTGGCCCGACTGGCTGAAGGACGTGATCGGCGGCAAGCGGCTGTTCGTCAATACCATCCTCAATGGCGTCACCCTGGCCGGGCTCTACTTCCTGGTCGCCAGCGGCTTCACCCTGGTGTTCGGGCTGATGCGCATCGTCAACCTCGCCCACGGATCGCTCTACCTGCTCGGCGCCTATATCGGGCTGGAGGCGGCGGAGTGGCTGGATAGCTGGTATCTGGGCGTGATCGCCGGCTTCCTGGCGATGGCGGTGCTGGGGCTGGCCATGCAGCTCGGCGTGTTCCGGCGGATGGAGAACGACGCGCTGCGCCAGACCCTGGTCTCCATCGGCATCGCCATCGTGCTCGCCGACCTGATGCTGGCGGTGTGGAGCGGGCGCACCTACCAGTTCACCCCGCCGGAATGGCTGATGAGCGCGACGCCGACGCCGATCATCACCACGGTGCGGCCGAACGGCGACGAGATCTACCTGGTCTATCCCACCATCCGCCTGATGATGCTGGCGGTGGCGGTGGCGACCGGCATCGGGCTGTGGCTGTTCCTGGCCCGCACCCGCGTCGGCATGATGATCCGGGCCGGCGTCGACGACCGGCGCATGCTGTCGGCCACCGGCATCAACGAGCAGCTCGTGTTCGCGGCGGTGTTCGCCATCGGCGCCGGGCTGGCCGGGTTTGCCGGCGTCGTCGGCGGCTCGGTGCTGTCGATCTCGCCGGGCGAGGATACGCGCTACCTGCTCGCCTCGCTGGTCGTGGTCATCGTCGGCGGCATGGGCTCGATCACCGGGGCCGCCGTCGGCGCGCTGCTGATCGGGCTCGCCGAGCAGATCGGGCTCGCCTACTTCCCGACCTACGGCGTGGTGCTGACCTTCCTGATCATGATCGTGGTGCTGGCCATCCGGCCGCAAGGCATCATGGGGCGGGCGTGATGAGCCTGCCAGCCAGCCTCAACCCACGCGCCCTCGACCGCCGAACCCGCATCAAGTGGGAGGTCGGCATCGTCGTGGCCATCCTGCTGATCGTCTATCCCCTGGTGGTGTCGGACTTCTTCGCCTACCAGATCGGCGCCTACTCGCTGATCCTGGGCACCATCGCGCTATCGCTGATGGTGCTGGCCGGCTATGGCGGCATGATCAGCCTGGCCCAGCTCACGGTGGCGGGGGTCGCCGGCTATTGCGTGGCGCTATTCGGCACAAATTCCGCCGAGCTGGGGCTGGGCTGGGCGTGGTGGATCGCGGTGCCGCTGGCGATCCTGATCGGGTCCATCTCAGGCGCCCTGATCGGTGCCATCTCGGTGCGCACCACCGGCATCTACACCATCATGATCACGCTGGCGATCGCCACCAGCTTCTTCTACCTGACCCGCCAGAACTACTCGATCTTCAACGGGTTCGACGGGTTCGCGGGCCTGGAGCCGCCGGTCGCCTTCGGCCTCAATTGGGCCGACCCGGTGCCGTTCTACTATCTCAGCCTGGGCATTGCCGGGTTGTTCTATCTGATCGTGATATATGCCTCGCGCTCCACCTTCGGGCTGGCGCTGCAGGCGATCCGCGATAACCCGCGCCGCATGCAGGCCATCGGCTTCAACGTCGCCATGCACCGCATCACCGCGCACCTGTTCGCCGGTGTCATCGCGTCCACCGGCGGCGTGCTGCTGGTCTGGTTCCAGAAGCGCATCTCGCCGGGCTCGATCGGCATCGACGTCGCGATCGACATCCTGGTCATCGCGGTGGTCGGCGGCATCATCCACCCGGTGGGCCCGTTCCTGGGCGCGCTGCTGTTCGTGCTGCTGGAGAACTTCGCCATCGATCTGATCGACCGCGAGCGCTTCAACTTGGTGATCGGGCTGGCGTTCCTGCTGGTGGTGTTCGTCACCCCCAACGGCATCGTCGGCCTGTGGGAACGCGCCAAGCCGCATCTGGCGGCGCCAAGCTTCACATCGGCTGCTGCCCGGCGGCCGGGTGGAAGACTGCAACAACGAAACTAAGGGAGGAAACAAATGCACAAGACCACAAGATGGCTGCTCGCGGCGGGTGCTGCGATGGCCATGGCCGGTCCGGCCATGGCCCAGGAGCCGATCAAGATTGGCGTGCTGGCGACCCTGGAGGGCGCGTTCACCGTGCTGGGCGAAGACAGCATGCGCGGCGCCGAACTGGCGTTCCAGGAGTTCAACATGGAGGCCGGCGGCCGCCCGATCGAGGTCATCACCGGCTCGTCCGACGCCTCCCCCGACAGCGCCGTACGCGCCGCGCGCAAACTGGTGGAGCAGGACGGAGTCGACATCCTGATCGGCCCGCTCTCCGGTTCCGAGGGCCTGGCGATCCGCGACTACGCCTTCGAGCACCCGGAAGTGACCTTCATCAACGGCACCTCCGCCGCGCAGGACACCACGCTGCGCAATCCGGCCCCCAACTTCTTCCGCTTCGGCACCGATGGCGCCCAGTGGATGGCGGGCCTGGGCGCGTACGTCTACAACGAGCTCGGCTACCGCTCGGTCGCGGTGCTGGCCGAGGACTACTCGTTCCCCTACACCCAGGTGGAAGGCTTCATGCTGCCGTTCTGCGACCTGGGCGGCACGGTGCCGGCCAAGTTCTGGGTGCCCATCGGCAACCGCGACTACTCGTCGGTCATCGCGGCCCTGCCGGAGGACGTTGACGCCATCTACGTCGCGCTCGGCGGCGCCGATGCGGTGAACTTCCTGACCCAGTACGAGCAGGCCGGCGGCTTCCTGCCGCTGATCGGCGGCTCGATCACCGTCGACCAGACCGTGCTCGGCACCGAGGGACGGACCCGCGAGTTCGTGGTCGGCACCCCGGCCGCCGGCCCGATCGCCGACACCTGGGACGATCCGCGCTGGACCGCGTTCGTCGGCGCCTATCAGGAAACGTTCCCGGACGGCTTCCCGTCGCCGTCGCTGTTCGCCCACGGCTACTACGTCAACACCAAGGCCGCCCTGCTGGCGCTCGACGCCATCGGCGGCGACCTGTCGGACGGTGGCGAGGCCCTGCGCGAGACCCTGTCCAACCTGGAGTTCGAGACGCCGACCGGCATGGTCAGCCTGGACCACAACCGCCAGGCCATCGCCGACATCTTCCTGACCCGCGTGGTCGAGGGGCCGGACGGCAATCTGGTCAACGAGGTGGTCGAGGTGATCCCGCAGGTGAACCAGACCCTCGGCTTCCCGGAGGACGAGTTCCTGGCACTTGGCCCGGTGGGCCGCGAGAACCCGGAATGCCCGTGATCGCGGGCAATCCGGCGGCCCCGAGGGGCTGAACGGGCATGTCTGAAACGGCCGTGGCAACCCACGCCGGCCGGCTGCAGGAGGCGCGTGCCTTCGCGCTGGAAGCCAGTGGGTTGTCGCGCCGTTTCGGCGCGCTTGCCGCCATGGAGGACATCAACCTGTCGATCCGCGCCGGCGAGCGCCACGCCGTGCTCGGCTCAAACGGGGCCGGCAAGACCACGCTGTTCAATGTCATCACCGGCGACCTGGCGCCGAGCGCCGGGCGCATCCGCTTCTTCGGCGAGGACGTGACCGACATGCCGGGCCACGACCGCATCCGCCGGGGCCTGAGGCGCACCTATCAGATATCGCTGCTGTTCGGCGGACTCAGCGTGTTCGACAACCTGTTCCTGGCGACCAGGGGCGCCACGCGCGGGCGCTACAGCCTGCGCCGCGGGCGGGCCAACGACGCCGCCCACATGGATACCGAGCGCCTGCTCAACGCCGTCAACCTGGACGACAACCGCGACACACCGGTGGCGGAACTCTCCCACGGCCAGCAGCGGCAGCTCGAGATCGGCATGGCGCTGGCCGGCGCGCCGCGCCTGATCCTGCTCGACGAACCGGCGGCGGGGCTTTCGCCGACCGAGCGTCGCGACCTGGTCGCGCTGTTGACCAGCCTGCCCAGCCACATCGGCTTCATCATCATCGAGCACGACCTGGACGTCGCGCTGCGCGTGGCCGAGCGGGTGACGATGATGCATAATGGCCGGGTGTTCCTGACCGGCACGCCCAGCGAGGTGGAGAACGACAGCCGGGTGCAGGAGATCTATTTGCGGGGCGCCCATGGCTAGCCTGAACCGCAACGGTGCGCGCACTTCAGCGCGGCGCCCAATCTCGCGGCGCCCAACCACGCGGCAAGAGGACGCCGCGATGCTGGAGGTCGCCGGTCTCCACGTCTACTACGGCCAGTCCCATGCGCTGCAGGGCGTGGACATGCGCATCGACCACGAGGTGCTGGCGGTGGTCGGCCGCAACGGCATGGGCAAGACCACGCTGTGCAACACCATCATGGGGCTGACGCCGGCCGACAGCGGCACGGTGCGCGTGGCCGGCCGCAATGTGCTGGGCATGCGCTCGCACCAGATCTCGCGGCTCGGCGTCGGCTACGTGCCGCAAGGCCGTCGCGTCTGGCCCTCGCTCAGCGTCGACGAGCATCTGCGCCTGGCGCTGCGCGGCAAGGGCGACGGCAACTGGACGCTCGACCGCGTCTATCACACCTTCCCGCGGCTCGCCGAGCGCAAGACCAGCGGCGGCGCCCAGCTCAGCGGCGGCGAGCAGCAGATGCTGGCGATCGCCCGCGCGCTCCTCTCCAACCCGCGCCTGCTGATCCTGGACGAGCCGACCGAGGGCCTGGCGCCCGCCATCGTCGAGCAGGTGGAAGGCGTGCTGCGACGGCTGGTCGAGGACGAGGACATCGCCGTCCTGCTGATCGAGCAGAACATCGGCGTCGCCTGCGAGGTGGCCGAGGAAGTGGCGATCATGGTCAACGGGCGGATCAGCCGCCTGATGCCCGCCGCCACCCTGCGCAACGACCACGCCCTGCAGCAGAGCCTGCTCGGTGTCGGCCGCCATGACGAGCCCGTTGCGGAAGAGACGGCACCGGAACCGGAGCCCGAGGAGGATGCACCGCGCATGTTCCGCGTCGTGCGCAATGGCGCCGCCAATGGGCTCGCCAACGGCAACGATAATGGCAACGGCAATGGCAACGGCAGTATCCAGACCGTGCGTGCCATGCCGAACCGCTTCGGCGTCGTCGCCCCGATCCGCCCATTGCGCGAACTGAAGACCGGCATCGACACGCAAGACATGGCGCTGCCGACGCCGTCGGCGATCGAGATGGCCGGGCGCACCGCCTATGTGGTCGGCACCTTCGACACCAAGGCGACCGAACTGGGCTTCCTGGCGTCGGCCCTGCGCGCGTGCGGCATTACCGTGCGGACCGTCGACGTCGCCACCACCGGCCGCACGTCGGCTGCCGACGTCACGCCGCAGCTCGTGGCGTCGGCCCATCCGCGCGGTGCATCGGCCGTGTTCACCGGCGACCGGGGCCGCTCGATCGAGGCGATGGCGGAAGCGTTCCGGCGCTGGATCGTGCGCCAGCGCGATATCGGCGGCGTGATCGCGGCCGGCGGGTCCGGCAACACCGCACTGGTCACCACCGGCATGCAGGCGCTGCCGTTCGGCGTGCCGAAGCTGATGGTCTCCACCGTGGCCGCCGGCGATGTCAGCCGCTATGTCGGCCCGTCCGACATCATGATGATGCACTCGGTGGTCGACATCCAGGGCATCAATACGATCTCCGCCGACGTGCTGCGCAACGCGGCCAATGCGCTGGCCGGCATGATCGCGCGCGCGCCGAGCACCGACCAGCGCCGCGCGGCACTGGCCCAGGCCAAGCCCGCCGTCGGCATCACCATGTTTGGGGTGACGACGCCCTGCGTGCAGGCAGTGACCCGCGCGCTGAACGCCACCCATGAGTGCCTGGTCTTCCACGCCACCGGCACCGGAGGGCGGGCCATGGAGCATCTGGCCGACACTGGCGCGCTGAGCGGTGTGATCGACGTAACCACGACCGAGATCGCCGACATGCAGGGCGGCGGCGTGTTCGCCGCGACCGAGGACCGGATGGGCGCCGTCATCCGCACCGGGCTGCCCTATGTCGGCTCGGTCGGTGCGCTCGACATGATCAATTTCGGCGCGCGCGACACCTTGCCCGAGCGCTATCGCAGCCGCCGTATCCACGTCCACAACCCGCAGGTGACGCTGGTGCGCACCACCCGCGACGAGAACGTGGCGATGGCCCGCTGGATCGCCGAGCGGCTGAACCGGATGACCGGGCCGGTGCGGTTCCTGCTGCCGACCGGCGGCATCTCCGCCATCGACGCACCGGGCCAGCCGTTCCACGACCCGGACGCCGATGCAGCACTGTTCGAGACTTTGGAAGCCGAGCTCAACGCCGGCGGCAACCGCCGCATCGTGCGCGTGCCGGCCCACATCAACGACCCGGCGTTCGCCGCCGCGCTCGTCGACGCATTCAATGAAATCTCCGGCGCGGTAAGACGCCGGGCGTGAGGGTTTAGGAGGGAATACAGCGATGGAATCGGGCGTCCTGGGCACTGTGATCCTGTGGCTGATCGTCGTCATCGTCGCGGCGGTCATCGTCATCTACGCGCTGCGCTGGCTCTATCGCCGCTCGACCAAGGAAACCTCGTTCGTGCGGACAGGCTTCCTGGGCGAGAAGGTGGTGATCAACGGCGGCGCGCTGGTCATCCCCGTCATCCACGACGTGACACCGGTGCACATGGGCGTGCTGCGGATCGAGGTGCGGCGCGGCGACGGCCAGGCGCTGATCACCAAGGACCGCATGCGCGTCGACGTCAGCGCCGAGTTCTATGTCCGGGTGGCACCCCGCCGCGATGCGGTGGCCGCCGCCGCCCAGACCCTGGGCGCGCGCACCACGGACGTCGACGAGATGCGCGGCCTGTTGGAAGGCAAGTTCATCGGCGGGCTGCGCGGGGTGGCCGCTTCGATGACGCTGGAGGACCTGCACGAACAGCGCACCGCGTTTGCCGACCAGGTCAAACAGGCGGTGGAGCCGATGCTGGCGCATAACGGCCTGGAGCTGGAATCGGTCGCCATGGTCGACGTCGACCAGACCAGCCTGGAGTTCTTCGACCCGTCCAACGCCTTCGATGCCGAGGGCCTGACCGCGCTGACCGAGCGCATCGAGAGCCGCCGTAAGCTGCGGAACGACATCGAGCAGGGCACCATGCTGCAAATCCGGGCGCGCAATCTGGAGACCGACCGCAGTGTGCTGGAGATCGACCGGGAGAGCGAATACGCCCGCCTGGAACAGGAGCGCGAGGTCGAGGTCCGCCGCGCGGTGCAGCGGGCCGAGCTGATCCGCGAACGCGCCCAGCGCGAGCAGGAGGGCGAGCAGGCCCAGATCGCCGCCCGCGAGCTGGTCGAGAAGACCCGCATCGCCCACGAGCGGACGCTTGCCGACACCCGCATCGTCAATGAGGAAGAAACCCAGCGCCAGGAAATCGCCCGCCGGCGCGCGGTCGAGGCGGCCGAAATCCAAGCCGAGCAGCAGACCGAGCAGGAGCGCATCGCCGCCGAGCTGGCGCTGGAGCGCGAGCGTATCGCGCGCGCCCAGGCCCAGGAGGAGCTGGAGATCACCCGTCGCCGCTCGGTCGAGATCGCCGAGCAGGAGCGCGAAAAGGCGCTGGCCGCCAATTCGGTGGAGGTGATCGCCGCCGACACCAAGAAGCGCGAGGCCGAGGTGGCGTCGCGCATGGACTTGGACCTTGCCGGCGTGCGCCGCGACCAGGCGCTGGACCGCGCCAGGGTGGAGCGCGAGAAGACGCTGGAGGCGATGGAGGTCTCCAAGCGCCAGGCGTTCCAGGAGGCCGAGATCGGTGCAGAGGAGGACGTGGAGCGCGCCCGGCTGGCCAGCGAGCGCAGCCTGCGCGAGGCCCGCATCCTGCTCGACCGCGACCTGCGCACCTTGGAGATCGAGCGCCAGCAGGCCAACGAGCTGGCCGAGGTGGAACGCGCCATCGCACTGGCCGAGAAATCGAAGGCGCGCTCGGCCGCCCTGGTCGATGCCGAGAAGGCACGGGCCGAAGCCATCGCTGCCGAGGAGCAGGCGTTCACCGCCCGCGAGCGCGAGATCGCCGAGCGGCGCAAGGCCATCGACCTGATCGCCGCCGCCCGTGAGGCCGAGATCGAGCGCCTGCGGCTGACCGCGCGGGCCGAGGCCGAGCAGGTGGCCGCCGCCGACCGGGCCGAGGCGGAGCGCATCGTTGCCGCCGGCGACGCCGACGCCCAGAAGATCCGCGCCGATGCCGCCAAGCACCAGTTCACGGTGGATGCGGCCGGCGCCAAGGCGCTGAACGAAGCGGAGAACCTGCTCAGCGAGGCCGCGCGCGCCGGGCGCCTCCGCGACAAGCTCCTGGACAAGCTGGAAGGCATCGTCCGCGAGAGCGTGCGCCCTATGGAGAAGATCGAGGGCATCAAGATCCTGCACGTCGACGGCTTGGCCGGCGGTGGCGGGGCCGGCGGGTCCAAGAACGTCACCGACGAGGTGATCGACAGCGCCTTACGCTACCGAGTGCAGGCGCCGATGATCGACAATCTGATGAAGGAGGTCGGCATCGAGGGCGGTTCGGTCGGCCGGCTGACCGACGTGGTGCGCGACGCCCGCGACCTCGCCTCGCTGACCCGCGGCGAGTCCAAGGACCGCGAACGCGAGGATACGGACCGGGATCGGGACGATCGGCGCAGCGGATCGGACGAGTGAGTCGAGGCAGGCGCGAAGTTGCCACTTGGCCCGAGACAGCGTACGAAAACCGTGAGCCAAACCTATGCGGCCACCAGGCCCGACAGAGGTACAAGTGCAGATTGATCAACGATTGTTTCCCGACCAGGACGCGCTTGCACGGTTTTGTCGCCAGCATGGCATTCGCCGTCTGTCGTTGTTCGGGTCGCACCTAAAAGGCATGGCGAGGTCCGACAGCGATGTCGACCTGCTCGTTGACTTCCAACCAGATGCCAAACCTTCCCTTTTCGATCTGGCGAGAATGGAATTGGAACTGTCCGCGCTACTGGGTGGGCGCAAGGTGGACCTTCGGACGGCACAGGACTTGAGCCGCTACTTCCGCGATGAGGTCGTGCGCTCGGCGGAACCACAATATGTCGCCGGCTGACGCTATCCGGCTGCGACACATGATCGATGCAGCCGAAGCGGCACAGCGGTTTGTGGAAGGCCGCAAGATTTCCGACCTCGACAACGATGAAATGCTGCTGTTTGCGTTGGTTCGAGCCGTGGAAATCATTGGCGAAGCTGCCGCACGGCTGAGCGACGAGACGAAATCCGATATCCCGGACATTGATTGGCCAGCGATTGTGGGCATGCGCAATCGGCTGGTTCATGCCTACTTCGACATAGATCACGAGATCCTGTGGGCGACGGTCAGTCGGGATTTGCCGAAACTGATGGTGCAGCTCAAATCCCTCACCCTCGACGAAACACCCTAACCCCATGGCCCATGTCTATGTCTCAGCGGTGATCGAGGCGCCGGTCGGCAACGTCTGGGCGGCGGTGCGCGACTTCGACGGCCTGCCGCGCTGGCACCCGCTGATCCGCGACAGCCGCATCGAGCAGCGCCGCGCCGCCGACCAGGTCGGCTGCATCCGCAACTTCACCCTCACCGACGGTGCGCGCATCCGCGAGCAGTTGCTGGCGCTGTCGGACTACGACTTCACCTGCATGTATGCCATCCTGGAAAGCCCGATGCCGGTGACAGGGTACGTCGCGACGCTGCGGCTGTCCCCGGTGACCGACCGCGACCAGACGTTCGCGGAGTGGTCGGCCAATTTCGACTGCGCGCCCGCCGACGAGCGTGCGCTGGTCGACCGCATCGGCCAGGGCGTGTTCGCCGCAGGGCTGACCGCGCTGCAACGGCGCTTCGCCGGCTAGCAACAACCTGTCCGGTGGCCACCGTCGTCCGCAGCACCGTGATCGACGCGCCCATCGAGGCGGTATGGGCGGTGCTGCGCGACTTCAACGGTCATGACCGCTGGCACCCGGCGGTCGCCGAAAGCGAGATCGAGAATGGCGAGCCCGCCGACATGGTGGGCGCGGTGCGCCACTTCCGGCTCGCCGATGGTGCTGTGCTGCGCGAGCAGTTGCTGGCGCTGAACGACCGCGTCCACAGCTTCACCTATTGCCTGCTGGAGGCGCCGATTCCGCTGATCGACTATGTGGCGACGGTGAGCCTCAAGCCGGTGACCATGGGCAACGCCACCTACTGGCGCTGGCAGTCGCGGTTCAACCCGCCGCCGGAGGACGCCGCACGGCTGGTCCGCCTGGTTGGCGACGATATCTATCGGGCGGGGTTCGAGGCCATCCGCGCCCTCGTCGCCCAGCCGGCGCAACGCACTGCAGCGCCTGCGCCCTTGGCGCCTGCCGCGCCGACACCCTCGACGCGCCAGCCGGTCGGCGAGGCGATTGCCGGGCGGGCCATCGTGGTGCGGCGTCACGGCGGCCCCGAGGTGCTGTCGCTGGAGGACGTGGCCGTGCCACCGCCCGGCCCGGGTGAACTCCGCATCGCCCAGGTCGCCGCAGGCGTCAACTTCATCGACGTGCACGGCCGCGCCGGCAGTTCCGCCACGCTAGCCACGCTGCCGGCGATCCCGGGCATGGAGGGCGCCGGGCGCGTGCTGGACGTGGGCGAGGGCGTGCGCGGGTTCGCGCCAGGCGACCGCATCGCCTATGCCGGCGGCCCACCCGGGGCCTACGCCAGCCACCGGCTGCTGCCGGCCGAGGTGGCGGTGCCGCTGCCCGACGACATCGACGAGGCGGTGGCGGCGGCGAGCCTGCTGCGCGGCATGACGGCGGCGGCGGTCCTGACCCGGATCGTGCGCCCGGCCGATGGCGACTGGGTGCTGGTACAGGCGGCCTCCGGCGGGCTGGGCCAGATCCTGTGCCAGTGGGCGCGCGCGCTGGGGGCCCGGGTCATCGGCACCGTGTCGACGGCGGAGAAACGCGCCGCCGTCGCAGGACTGGCCGACCACGTGCTGGTCCGCGCCGACGCAGATGTCGCCGCCGAGGTGAAGGCGCTGACCGGGGGACGCGGGGTCGCCGCCGCTTTCGACGGCATCGGCCGGGACACCTTCGCCGCCTCCGTGGCATCGCTCGGCAGCCGGGGGCATCTGGTGCTCTACGGGCGGGTGTCCGGGCCGGTCGGCGCGCAAGACCTGGAGGCGCTGGGCCGCCGCTCGCTCACGGTCTCGCGCCCCAACTTCGCCGACTACGCCGACAGCGCGGAAAGCCGCCGGGCGCTCGCCGATGCCTATTTCGACATGCTGCGCCGCGGTGCCATCAATGTGGAGATTTCAGAGCGCGCGCCATTGGCCGACGCCGCCCGCATTCACGAACAGATGGAAAGCGGCCAGAATGTCGGCAGCGCGGTGCTGTGGATGGGCGGGCGGCAATAGCCCACCTAAACCACGCGCGGCGTGCCCTCGACGTCGAGATCGAACAGATAGCCACGCCCCAGGTCCGGCACCAGCACCACGTTCTCGCCGATCCGGGCCTGGAACTCTGGCTCGACGATGGCGCGCAGCTTCTCCTCCGCCGACCATTCGACGATCAGGATCGACTCCTTGCCCAGGTGCTCCAGCGCGAACACGGTCCCCGACAGCCCGCCCGCGCCATCGGCCGCACCGCCGGCCGGGTTGACCGACATGTGCTGCGGCCGCACGCCGAGCGCATAGCGCCCGCCGGTGCGCAGCGACGATGCTCCGGCCAGCCGGTCCGGCAGCGCGACCGCGAACCCGTCGCGGACGAACGACGCCGCGCCGTCGCGGGTCTCGACCGTGCCCTCGATGAAATTCATCGGCGGCGACCCGATGAAGCCGGCCACGAACATATTGGCGGGCGCGTTGTAAATCTCGTCCGGGGTGGCGATCTGCTGCAGCCGCCCCGACCGCATCACGGCGATGCGGTCTCCCATGGTCATCGCCTCGGTCTGGTCGTGGGTCACGAACACCATGGTGGTCGACAGCCGCTTCTGCAGGTTGACCAGCTCGGCCCGCAGTTCCAGCCGCAGCGCCGCATCCAGGGCCGCCAGCGGTTCGTCGAGCAGGAAGACGTCCGGGTTGCGCACGATCGCCTTGGCAGTTGCCACCCGCTGGCGCTCGCCGCCGGAAAGCTGGCTCGGCAGCTTGTCCATCAGGTGCGCCACGTGGACGATCTGCACCGCGTTGTCGATGCGTGTCTCGATCTCCGACGGGCTAAGTCCGCTGCGCTTCAGGCTCATGGCGACGTTGGCGCGCGCGGTCAGGTGCGGGTAGAGCATCGACGACTGGAACACCATCGCCACGTTGCGCTGGTGCGGCGGCAGCACCGTCACGTCCTCGCCGGCGAAGCGGATGGTGCCCGACGTCGGCGTCTCAAGACCGGCGATGCAGTTCATCGTCGTGGTCTTGCCGCAGCCGGACGGCCCCAGCAGCACCAACAGCTCACCGTCGGCGATCGACATATCCAGGCTGTCGACCGCGGTCTGGCTGCCGAAGGTCTTGGTCAGCGCTTCAAGGGAGATTTCGGCCATGGAGCGTTCTCATCGTACCGGATCGACGATGTTCATGTCGGCGATGTGGCGTTGCAGGAAGTAGACCACCAGGGCCGGCGGCACCAACGAGATGGCGAGGCAGGCGGCCAGGTGCGCGGGGTGCGGGAACTGGTTCAGGAACCCGGACATGGCGGCCGGCAGCGTCACCGCGCTCGACCCAGTCACCAGCACCTGCGCGTAGACGTACTCGTTCCACGAGAACAGGAACGCGATGACGGCACCGACCGCGATGCCGCTGCGGCACATCGGCACCACGATGCGCAACAGGGTGTAGAAGCGCGAGAAGCCGTCGATCCGCGCCAGCCATTCGACCGGCGGGATGTTGCGGAAATAGCCGATCATCATCCAGGTGACGAACGGGATGGTGATGGTGAGCGTGACGATGATCAGGCCGAGCCGGGTGCCGGCCAGATCGAGCTGCACATAGAGCGCGTAGAACGGGATCAGGGTCGAAACCGGCGGCAGCGCCACCGACAGCAGGATCGCGAACAGGAGCTTGTTCTTGTGGCGGAACTGCAGGCGCGCGAACACATAGGCGAGCGGGATCACCACCACCATGGTCACCAGCGTCACGATGACCGAGACGATGATGCTGTTGATCAGACCGTCGATGATCTGGCCGGACTGGCCGGAGGCCGTCAGCTCGATACCGGACGCCGTGACGTAGTCGTAGCCGAACACGTTGAAGAACGCGCCGGGCTGCGGCGCCGGCGGGAACAGCGGCGGCGGAAACAGCGAGAACTCCGCCGTGGTCTGGAACGACATCTTGACGAACCAGTAGATCGGCAGGATCGACCAGATCACCGCGACGCCGAGCGCAAGCCAGCGCCAGATCGGGTTGCCGCGTCTCATGACGGCACCCTCATGGCCGGTTCGCCTCGCGCCGGCCCCAGACGAAATAGAGCAGCAGCGTCGAGCCCACGATCATGAACAAGAGCAGGAACGACATCGCCGCCCCGTAGCCGAGCTTCAGGTCCTGGAAGCTGAACTTGTAGAGCTGGTAGGTCAGCGTCGCCGACGAGGTGCCCGGACCGCCGCCGGTCATGACGAAGATGTAGTCGAACAGCTTCAGCGACAGCACGGTGGTGATGCAGGTGAAGACGAACAGGGTGAAGCGGATCGGCGGCAGGGTGACATTCCAGAACGTCTCCAGCCGGCTCATCCGGTCGATGGCGGCCAGATGGTACAGCCGCTCCGGAATGGTCGACATGTTGGCGACCAGGAAGAAGGCCACCAGCGGCGCCATGTTCCAGGCGTTGCCGACGGCCAGCACCTCGATCACCCAGGTGCGGTTCAGGAAGTTGACCGGGTCGTCGGCGCCGAATGCATAGGCGATGGTGGTACCGACGCCGGTCTGTCCGCGCACCAGGTAGAAGAACATGATGCCGGTGCCGTACAGCGACACCGACCAGGGCATGATGATCAGGGTGCGGATCAGCCCGCGCCAGCGCCGGTTGTTGCGCATGATCAGCGCCAGCCCCAACGCGATGAACATGGTCAGGACCACCGATTCCAGCGTGAAGCGGATCGATACCCAGGTCGACCACCAGAAATCCTCGTCGCCGAAGACCTCGGCATAATTGTCGAACCAGACGAAGTTGGCCCGGTAGCCGCCGAAGAACTTGATCTCGTTCAGCGACAGCCACACCGCGTAAACCAGCGGATAGGCGACGATGATGACCAGGAACAACAGCACGGGCAGCGACAGCAAGAGGGCGAACCTGAGGTCGCTCAACTCGCCGGTGCGCGCCCGCACGCCGCGTGCGGGCGACGGATTATCGCTCGGTGAGGCTGCCGTCATGGTGTGTCGTCACGTGCAGGTGCCGTGCCAGGCACCGCGAGCCGAAGTTCGCGGTGTCCGGCACGCTCCACGCGACGGCTACTCGATGCCGTATTCTTCGTTCAGTTCCTCGATCTTCTCGTTGATGTCGGCGATCATCTCTTCGACATCGCCGTCATCGAACAGGAACTCGGGCAGCTCGTCCTTCAGCCAGGAATTGAACTCCTCCGACCAGACCACGTTCCAGATGCCCTTCGGATAGGGCGCGGCCGCATAGACTTCCAGCAGCGCATCGCGGTCTTCCGGCTTCACCAGCGAGGCCAGCATGGTCTCCTCGGCCAGCGGACCCTCCATCACCGAGCGGTAGCCGGAGAACAGCATCGATTCCTGCATCCAGCGATTGCCGACGAAGATGTCGCCGTTCTGGTCCTTGAAGCCGTACCAGCTCGCCGCCGACATCACGTCCTGGGTGTGCTCGTCACTGCGCTCGCGCGTGCTCATCAGGTACATGGCGCTGTCGATCAGCCCCCAGCTCTGGCCCTGGAAGGGCAGGAAGCTGTCGTGGCCGGCGATCTGCGAGTTGGCCGGATCGTTGAAGAACCGCAGGTCATAGGACTGCTGCGGGCTGAACACGTAGCGGCCGGAGCCATAGGCCTCGATGTAAGCGGCCTCGTTGTAGGTGAACACTTCCTCCGGGATCACGCCGGCGTTCCACAGCCGCTTCCAGGCGCGCAGCGTGTCGCCGCCGGGGCCGTCGACCGTCAGCATCGGGGCGTGGGTCTCGGCGTCGGCGACCTGGCCGCCGCGGTTCATCACCTCGAAGGCGAACGCCCAGGAAATGCCGTACCACTCGCTGAACCAGTGCGGCAGCAGCGGCGCTTCGATGCCGGCCTCGTTCATCGCCAGCACCATGTCGTAGAGCTCGTCCCAGTTCGCCGGATAGTCGTCGGCGGTGTAGCCGGCGCCCTCATAGGCCTCCAGGTTCACGTGCACCATGCCGCGCACCGACACGAAGTACGACAAGCCCAGAAGCTGGCCGTCATGGGACCAGGCTTCCAGGATGTTCGGGTACATGTCGGCCCGAATCTCTTCGCTGTTGGGCAGTTCCTCGGCCGGCAGAATCCAGCCCGCCTCGTAGTAGCGCACCGCCTGCGACGGGTTCGCATAGAGGATGTCGAGCTCGCGCCCGGCGATGAAGTTCTGCTCCATCAGCGACGGGTAGTCGCCGGTGACGGTCGCATAGTCGATGTGGCCGCCCAGCTCGTTGTTGTAGCGGTCGATGTTGTCCTGAACGATGTCGGTACGGTACTGCCAGCCACGGAAATAGACCGGCTCGTCGGTAACCGGCGCCAGGTCCTGGGCCAAGACCGCGGCCGGCAGCACAAGCGCCGTGGCGGTGGCGAGCAATCTGGACACACGCACTTTCATCGATGATCCCCTCTTCTCGAAATGCCGGGTTTCGAAAAGAGTACCATCGACCGCATCAACAGGACGGTCGACAGCGCTCTAGTATCGCAACCTCGGCGTCCTTCCACGAAGCGGCAGCGTTCCGGACCACAACTTGTCTGGGCTGCACGTCACTTGCGACAACTTATGCGAGCCAAATAACAGGCACACGAAACTTTGCCGCTTGTCGCCTTCCCGGCGAACCTGACCTTCAAACGATAGAGGGGATTCCGCGAGGCCGTCAAGGCGGCGTGATCGTGGAATGATCAGCCGGCTAGTATCGTGGCGAAGTCCGCCCGCCCCACATTGCCGCCGCTCAGGATGACGGCGACGGTCTTGCCCGCCATCGCATCGCGCTCGCGCCCCAGGGCTGCCAGCGCCGCCGCCCCGCCCGGCTCGGCCACATTGTGGGTGTCATCGAACAGGTGGCGCATGGCCGCGCGGACATCATCGTCGGAGACGGTGACGAAGCGGTCGGCGCCCTGCAGGACGATATCGAGGGCGACCGCGTTCGGCACCTTGTTGATGAGCGCATCGACGAAAGGCGACGACTTGTTGGTCGGCACCGGGCGGCCGGCATCGAACGACAGCTTGTAGGTCGGCGCGCCTTCCGGCACCACGCCGACCAGCCTGGTGGGGAGGCCCAGCGCGTCGCGCGCCGCGATCATCCCGCACAGCCCGGACCCCAGGCCCACCGGCACATAGACCGTGTCGAGGTCGGGCACGGCAGACAGCAGCTCCATGCCGTAGCTCGCCACCCCCAGCACCAGCCAGGGATGGAACGACTCCATCATGTGGTAGCCGCGCTCGGCCGCGATGTCCTGCGCGCGGGCATGCGCCTCCTCGAAATACTGGCCGTGCTCGACGATCTCGCCGCCGAACGCGCGCATGGCGTTCTTCTTGTCGGCAAGTGCGGTCGCCGGGCACACCAGCACCGGCGACAGGCCCATGGCACGCGCGGCGATCGCGACGCTCTGGCCGTGGTTGCCGGTGGTCGCGGTGACGATGCCCTGGCAGTCCGGCTCCTGCGCCCTGAGCTTGTGCATGTAGACGAAGCCGCCGCGCAGCTTGAAGGCGCCGATGGCGGTGTGGTTCTCGTGCTTCACCCACACATCCGCGCCATAGCGCTCCGACAGCAGCGGCCAGTTGTACTGCGGCGTCGGGTTCATGCCGGCGTGGACGATGGCGACCGCCTCCTCCAGCGCGGTCAGGTCGGGCAGGCCGTGCACTGTCATGAGGCGCTCATTGGGTTGGGGCGCGCATGCGTGCCGCCATGTGCTCGCCGATCATCACCGCGGTCAGGTGGGTGTTGGCGCGGCAGTCGGTCGGCATGATTGCGCAATCGACGACGCGGAGGCCCTCGATGCCGCGCACCCGGCAGTCCGGGTCGACCACCGCGCGGGGGTCCTCCGGCGCGCCCATCCGGCAACTGCCCGAGGCATGCTGGCCGTCGCCGCAGTCCTCCAGCAGCCAATTGTCGATCGCATCGTCGTCCGCGTCGTCGAACGCGTCGAGTTCCATATCGGTGACGCCCCAGGTGAATCGGGCCACGATCTCCTGGAACGCTGGGTGGCGGCCGAACTTGACCAGCCGCCGCACCCCGTCGCGCAGGCGCGCCATGTCGCGCGGGTCCGACAGCATGTCGAAATCGACCTCCGGCTGCACCGTCGGGTCGGGCGAGACCAGCCGCAGCCGCCCGCGCGACAGCGCCTGGTAGAGCATCATGTAGAGCCCGGCCTCCGACCACTGCGCGGCGTCGATGAAGTTGAAGCCGCCGTGGTTCATGCCGATCAGGAACATGTCGCCGCGGCCCCCGCCCTCCATGCCCGAGGTGTAGCGCAGGCAGGTGTTGGAGTGGCGGATCGCCTCGTCGGTCACCCGCGCCGCGTCGGTCAGCGCCAGCGACAGCCGCGCCACCGGGTGCTCGAACAGATTGCGGCCGACACCGCGCAAATTGTGCACGACATCGATGCCGAGCGCGGACAGATCGTCGGCCGGCCCGATGCCGGAGCGCAGCAGGATTGCCGGCGAATGGATGGCGCCGGCCGACAGCACCACCTCGCGCGCCCGCACCTCGCGGCTCTCGCCGCCGACCCGCACGGCCACACCGGTGCAGCGCCGGCCGTCGAACAACAGGCGCTCGACCAGGGCGCCGCCGCCCAGGGTGAAGTTCGGGCGGCCGCGCGCCGGCTCGATATGGGTGTCGTTGATGGTCAGGCGCTTCAGGTCGCGGCTGTTGCTGGCATAGGTGCTGATGCCGTCGGCGTCGGGGTGGTTATGGTCGTCGGTCTCGGGATAGCCCATGTCGCGGGCCGCCGCCCGCATGGCGAAGTCGACCGCGCCCCAGCGTTCCTGCGGCGCGCGGGTGATCGGGATCGGCCCTCCGCGGCCATGGACCTCGCTGTCCTCGTCGGCCAGCGGGTCGTCCTCCATGGCGCGAAAAAACGGCTGCACGTCCTGCCACGACCAGCCCTCGCAGCCGTGCTCGGCCCATTCGTCGAAGGCGTCCGGCGTGCCACGGATCGCGAAGAGCCCGTTGACGGCGGAGCTGCCGCCGACCCCCTTGCCGCGCCAGTACATGCGGCGGTCTTGCAGGCGCGCGCGGCGGCAGACCAGGTCCGGGAACTGATAGGCCTCCTGCATCTCCGCCGGCAGCAGCACGCGGAAGGGGTTGATGGAGCGGATGTCGTCCGGCGTGTCGGCGGCGCGGTAGTCGCGGCCGGCCTCCAGCAACAGGACGGTGCGGTCCGGGTCCTCCGACAGGCGGCTGGCCAGGGTCCCGCCCGACGAGCCGGCCCCGATGACGATCACGTCCCACTCTTGAGCGTCTATCGCGTCCATGATGTGCCCCCCGGTGTTCCCGCTCGTGCGTCGAGCCGCCACTGTCCTGCAACAACGTTGCCAGAGCCAGGGGCAGATGGCCACAGCCGCATGGCGCTCCCAATTGACGCGATCTAGACTGACCAAACACGAGGAGGGACCAAGCATGAGCGGTGAGACGTTGCGGACAGGGGTGATCGGCCTGGGGTTCATCGGCGGACTGCACGCCCGCATCCACGCCGAAAGCCCGAACATCGAGCTGGTCGCGGTCGCCGACCTCAACGAGGAACTGGGCCGATCCACCGCAGACACCCTGGGCGCCGACTATCACAAGTCCCACGAGGAACTGCTCGCCCGCGACGACATCGACGCGGTGTCGATCTGCGTGCCCGACCGCATGCACGTCGCACCGGCGGTCGCCGCCGCCAAGGCCGGCAAGCACCTGCTGCTGGAAAAGCCGATGGCGCACACCGCCGCCGCCGCCGAGGAGATCATGGACGCGGTCGACGCCGCCGGCGTGCGGCTGATGGTGGCCCACGTGCTGCACTTCGACCCGCGTTATGCGCAGATGCGCGATGCGGCGGTGCGCGGCGACTATGGCGACGTCATCAACCTGCGCGCCAAGCGCAACACCATCCGCGCCCTGCCGCAGCGGCTCGGCGCCGCCAGCTCGATCATGTACTATCTGGGCGTCCACGACGTGGACATGCTGCAATGGTGCGCCGGCGCCAACATCACCCGCGTCTATGCCCAGCAGGTGCGCAAGCTGGGCAACGAGATCGAGGACGCGGTCTATGCCGTGGTCAATTTCGCCAACGGCGCCATCGGCAATATCGACTATTGCTGGTCGTGGCCCGAGGGCCTGCCGTCAGGCTACGCCGCCGGCTTCGACGTCGTCGGCACCAAGAGTGCGGCTCATCTGGACGTCTACGACCAGGGCCTGCAGTTCATCGGCGCGGAGGGGACCACCCAGCCCGACACCCATTTGTGGCCGGAGATCAACGGCCAGATCGCCGGCGCGCTGCGCGACGAGATCGTGCACTTCGCCGATGCGCTATTGCACGACAAGCCGTTCGTGGAGCCGGTGGAGCGCTCGTTGCAGGCGGTGCGGGTGCTGGACGCGCTGTTTGCCTCGCTCAATAGCGGCGCCCCGGCGGACGTGGCGCAGGGTTAGGGCTACACATTAGATATCAATCACAATCGTCATGGTCGGGCTTGTCCCGACCATCCACGACTTGTCATCGGCTGACCCAAAGACGTGGATGCCCGCAACAAGTGCGGGCATGACGGTGGAGTAAGGGCACAAGGGTGAGGGCAACTTACGCCGCTGGCCTCAGCCGACCTCGCTGGCCACCACGGCGCAGCAATTGCCGGCCTCGACCCGGCCGATGGCGCGGTGGCAGATCAACAGGCCGGACTGCCCATAGGCCAATGGCTGCGGCGGACGGCCGGGGTTGGTGAGGAAGTGCACCGCACCGGCCGGCTGGCCTTCCTCCACGTGGGTCCCGAGCTTGTGGGCCGGCACGAACACGCCGTCTTCGGCGGCATAGACGTGGGAGGCGTGCCCGCTGATCTCGAGGAGCGGGCCGTCGGTGGACGGCGAGGCCGGCGCCCCCTCCATCAGCCCGAAGTGGACCAGCAGGTTGCGCACACCGGCGCGGCAGATCTCCAACGCCTCGGGGTCGACCACGCCGGCACCGCCCATCTCGCTGCTCAGCGCCAGCAGCCCCTTGGCAACGGCGGCGCCGGTGCCGGTGCGCGGCTCGCCCAGGGTGTCGCCGACCACGGCGTAAGGCGCGCCGAACGCGCGGACCGCCGCCTCGCCGCGCTTGCGCAGGTCGGGGTCGGCGGGCGGCTGCAGGAACGCCGAGGGGATGAAGTTCAGGGAGCTGCCGCCGGAGTGCACGTCGACGAACGCATCGGCCATCGGCATCAGCACGTTCGCCACATAGTGGCTGATCTGCTGCGTGGTCGAGCCGACCGGGTCGCCGGGAAAGGTGCGGTTCATGTTCAGCCCGTCGGCAGGCGAGGTGCGCCGCCCGGCCTTCACCGCCGGCGTGTTCATCGCCGGCAGGATGATCAGCCGGCCCTGGATCGCGCCGGGATCGAGATCGCGAATCAGCTCGCCCAGCGTCACCGGGCCTTCGTACTCGTCGCCGTGGTTGCCGCCGGTCAGCAGCAGCGTCGGCCCCGTCCCGTTCTTGACCACCGCTGCCGGGATGGGCACGCTGCCCCAGGCGTCGAGGTGCGGCGAATGCGGCAGCCGCAGCACGCCGACCTGGCGGCCGTCGCGGTCGAAGTCGAGATCGGTGGCAATGGATGTCATGAAAGGCGTGTCCCGGGCTGTCCCCGCGCCGGGCCGGCGGCGAGGCTTTGTGAGGCAACACCTCGACGCTAGCGGCGGCGGCGGCGCGGCGCAACCGGCCATACCCCCATGCGGCGAACCCATCGCCGCAGGCAACAAGAAGGACAACAGATGACGGGCGCGGACTATGACTACATCGTCGTCGGCGGCGGCAGTTCCGGCTGCGTGACCGCCGGCAAGCTGGTGCGCGAACACGGCGCACGCGTGCTGTTGCTGGAGGCCGGGTGGCCGAATAGAAGCCCTCTGTTCCGCATGCCGGCCGGCTTCATGAAGTTCATCAACGGCAGCCGCTACATCACCGACCACATCTCCAGCCCGCAAGCGCAGCTGGACGGCCGCGAACAGATCATCATGCAGGGCAACGTGCTCGGCGGCGGCAGCAGCGTGAACGCCATGGTCTATCTGCGCGGCCGCCCGTCGGACTACGACGGCTGGGACGAATTGGTCGGCGGCGCCGGGTGGGGCTACAAAGACATCCTGCCTCACTTCATCGCCCAGGAGGGCAACCAGCGCCTCCACAACGACTACCACGGCATCGACGGCCCGCTGAAAGTGAGCGACCCCGGCAACGCCTGCGAGATGAGCTACCTCTACATCCGCACCATGCAGGCGCGCGGCATCCCGTTCGCCGACGATTTCAACGGCCCCGTCCAGGCCGGCACCGGCTTCATGCAATACACCATCGGCAACCGCCAGCGGTGCAGCGCCGTCACCGCCTTTCTGGACCCGGTGCGCGACAACCCGAAGCTGACGGTGCGCACGGAATCGAAGGTCGTCGGCCTGCGGTTCAACGGCACGCGGTGCGAGGGCGTCGACTTCGTGCGGCGCGGCAACAGCACCGTCGACCGCGCCAATGCGGCGGCCGAAGTCATCCTGACCGCCGGCGCGCTGGTCTCGCCGCAGATCCTGCTCTTGAACGGCATCGGTCCCGCCGACGAGCTGAAGGCCCACGGTATCGAGGCACGGGTCGATCTGCCCGGCGTCGGCCGCAGCCTGCACGACCACCACGAGGTGCCGCTTATCGCGCTGACTGACGGCCACTATGGTTATTTCGGCGAGGATCGCGGACTGAAAATGCTGCGCAACGGGCTGCAATACACGCTCTTCAAGAGCGGCCCGGTGGCGACCAACGGGGTGGAGGCGTGCGCCTTCGTCAACCCCGACGACCCGGAGAAGCCCGCGACGATCAAGCTTTATTGCGTGCCCTCGGTCTACCTCGACAGCAACGTCAGCAAGATCAAGCCGGCCGACGGCGTCACCTTCACCGCCTGCGTGCTGCAACCGCGCGGGCGCGGCAGCGTGACCCTGAAATCGGCCGACCCGCGCGACCTGCCGGCGATCGACCCCGGCTTCCTGCGCGACCCGGCCGACCTCGCATTGCAGATGGCCGGCGTGCGCTATGCCCGCGACGTGCTGACAACGCGGCCGATGGCCGACGTGGTGACGCGCGAGATCGTTCCAGGCCCCGACGTCACCGACGACGAGGCGCTGGCGGCCCACTGCAAGCGCACGGTCAAGACAAACTGGCACCCCACCGCCACCTGCCGGATGGGCACCGACGACGACCCGGATGCTGTGGTGTCAGCCGACCTGAAGGTGCGCGGCGTGGAGGGCCTGCGCGTGTTCGACGCCTCGGTGATGCCGAGCGTGCCGCACGCCAATACCAACGCGCCGACCATGGCGGTCGCCGACCGGGCGGTGGCGCTGATGATGGGCACGGCGAAGCTTCGCCCGTTATCCTAAAGCGCGCTGCGCTTGATGTGAGTCGGCACCGGCCCTCTCCCCCACCCGGCCACCCAGCAGGATACTTTCGTGGGCGGTCGGGTGGGGGAGAGGGCTGGCGCAGACTCCAGCGTTAGCTGGTCAGGAAATAGACATGCAAGTGGCCGTCGCCTGCTTCATGCAGGAGAGCAACAGCTTCGCAGCCTTCCCCACCGGGCGGTCGGCGTTCGAGCACGGCTACATCCATCGCGGCGATGCCATCGCGGCACACCTGGCGGGCTCGCAAGTCGAAATGTCGGGGTTCCTGACGGTACTGGCCGAGGCTGGCGCGGCGGCGGTGCCGCTGGTCGCCGCCTATACCATGGCCGGCGGCCCGGTCGAGCGCGCCGTATTCGACGACCTGCTCGGTGAGATCGTCGATGGGCTGACAGGGGCCGGCCCGCTCGACGGCGTGCTGCTGGCGCTGCACGGCGCGATGATGACCGAGGACAATGCCGACGCCGACGGCGAGATCCTGGCGCGGGTGCGCACGGCGGTCCCGGACCACATACACATCGGCGTCAGCCTGGACCTGCACGGCCTGATGACGCCGCGCATGCTGCAACCGAACACACACCTGGTCGGCTACAAGGCCTATCCCCACCTCGACATGGCGGAAACAGGCGCCAAGACCGCGCGGCTGCTGCTGGATGCGATCGCGGGCCGTTGCCAGCCACGCATGGCGCTGGCCAAGCGGCCGATGATCGTGAGCCCGATCTCGTCGACCACCGACACCGCCGCCATGCGCCGGGTGCGCGCGGCGGCCGACGATCTGTGCCGCGATCCAGCGGTGCTGGACGTCTCCATCTTCACGGTGCAGCCGTGGCTGGACGTGCCGGGGCTGGGGTGCAGCGTGCTCGCCTGCGTCGACGGCGATGCGGACCGTGCCCAAGAGGTTGCCGACACGGTGGCCGATGCGTTGTGGGCGGAACGCCACGCCTTCGAGCCGGACCTGACGCCGCTCGATGCTGCAATCCGCATCGGGCTCGCCGGGCCGGGGCTGACCGTCGTCAGCGATGCCGGCGATGCGCCGTCGGGCGGGTCCGCGGCGGACAGTGCGGCGGTGCTGCGCGCGCTGATCGAGGCGGAGACTGACGGCGATGACGGGCTGGTGCTGCTGACCCTATGCGACCCGGCAGCGGCGGACGCAGCCCACCGCGCGGGCGCAGGCGCATCCATCACGACAGCGCTCGGCCATCATTTCTCCGCCGGAGACGGTGCGCCGGTCACCGCCACGGCCAAAGTGGTCAGCGTGAAATCCGGCCGCCACCGCACCGACAACGGCATCGAGGTCGACACCGGCCCCTCGGCGGTGCTCGCCATCGGCCGCATCCGGGTCGCCGTGCGCTCCGAACCGCTGTTCGAGTGGGACACGTCGCTGTTCACCAGCCAGGGGCTGGACCCGGCTTCGGCGCGGCTGGTGTTCGTGAAGTCGCCGTCGCACTTCCGCGCCGCTTACGGCGCACTCGCCGACCGCATCCTGGTCGCCGACACGCCGGGCCCGACGGCGCCCAACATGCGCCGCGTGCCCTTCACCGCCGTCGACCGGCCGCTGTTCCCGCTTGACGAGGTGTGACGGCGGCGACGCCCTACTCCGGCGCCTGGGCCGTCTTGGCGTTCTGCAGCGCCTGCCAGATCGACAGCGGCGTCGCCGGCATGTCGATCCGGTCCACGCCCTCGTCCACCACCGCGTCGAACACGGCGTTGATCACCGCCGGCGGCGCGCCGATGGTGCCGGCCTCGCCGCAGCCCTTGATGCCCAGCGGGTTGGTCGTGCACGGGAACTCGTTCCAGCGGAACTGGATCATTGGCGAATAGTCGGCGCGCGGCATGCCGTAGTCCATGAACGAGCCGGTGACGAGCTGGCCGTCGTCGCCGTAGACCGTGCCCTCGAACAGCGCCTGGCCGACGCCCTGACCCACACCGCCGTGCACCTGCCCGGTCAACAGCTTCGGGTTGATGACCTTCCCGAAGTCGTCGACGATTGTGTAGCGCAGGATTTCGACATCGCCGCTGTCCGGGTCCACTTCCAGCTCGCAGATGTGGCAGCCATTTGGGAAGGTCGCGGCCTCCGGCGCGAAATCGGCATAGGCGCCGAGCAGCCGGTCGTCGCCGGAATGGCGCTCGCGCCACGCCTTCGACACCTCGAAGATGCTGGTCGTCCTGTCGGTGCCGGCGATGACGTAGCTGCCGTCGCGGAACTCGATGTCGGCAACCGCCGCTTCCAGCAAGTCGGCGGCCACCTCCTTGCCCTTGGCGATGATCTCGTCGGACGCGATCTGGGCCGCCGCCCCGCCCACCGGCACCGAGCGCGAGCCGCCGGTGAAGCTGCCCGACTTCATCCAGGCCGTGTCGCCCTGCTTGACCATCACGCTTTCGAACGGCACGCCCAGCCGCTCGGCGACGATCTGCGAGTATGCGGTCTCGTGGCCCTGGCCGTTGGACTGTGTAGTGATGATCGCGGTGACGGTGTCGTCTTCCTCGAACTGCAGCAGCGCCGGCACGTTGGGCGCGCCGCCGCAAACCTCTATGTAGTAGGCGAGGCCGAGGCCGCGCAGCTTGCCGCGCTTGGCCGAGTCCGCCTTGCGCGCGGCGAAGCCGTCGCAGTCGGCGTCGGCGATGGCGTCCTCCAGGTTGCGCTGGAAATCGCCGCTGTCGTAGGTCAGCCCCAGCACCGACGAATAGGGCATCTGCGACGCCTTCACCAGATTGCGGCGGCGGATTTCGGCCGCGCCGAGCCCGGTCTCGCGGCCGACCTTGTCCATCAACCGCTCGATCATGTAGGCGGCTTCCGGCCGGCCGGCGCCACGATAGGCATCGGTCGACACCGTGTTGGTGAACACGCCGGTGACGTGGACGAAGGCAGCGGGAATGTCATAGGCGCCGATGTGCATGCCCTTCCCGGCGACGGTCGGGATGAACGGCCCGAAATTGCCCAGATAGCCGCCCATGTTGGCAATGGTCTCGGCCTTCAGGCCGACGATCTTGCAGTCCTTGTCCAGCGCCGCCGACACCGTGGTCAGGTGGTCGCGGGCATGGCAGTCGGACAGGAAGGATTCGGAGCGGTCGTTGACCCACTTGACCGG
Source organism: Alphaproteobacteria bacterium (assembly GCA_965227515.1). GTDB lineage: Bacteria > Pseudomonadota > Alphaproteobacteria > CALKHQ01 > CALKHQ01 > CBDDFZ01. Next base: position 287,062 of record CBDDFZ010000002.1, on the reverse strand, counting down.
CCGGCCGACCTTCTTCGACGCCCACAACGTCGCCACCGTCTCCGGATAGAGGAACGCCTTCATGCCGAAGCCGCCGCCGACATCCGGGCACAGCACCCGCACCTTCTCCGGGTCGACGTCCTTCATCAGGCAGGCATGCAGCATATCCTTGTTCAGGTGCGCGCCCTGGGAGGAGTTGTAGAGGGTCCAGCTATCCTCGGCGGCGTCGTAATGGCCGATGGAGCCGCGCGGCTCCATCGAGTTGGCGGCCAGCCGGTTGTTGACCAGCTCCAGGCTGATCACCCGGTCGGCGCCGTCGAACGCGGCCTTCGTCGCCGCCTCGTCGCCGTCCACCCACTCGAACGCGATGTTGTCGGGCGCGTCGTCCGGATACACCACCGGCGCACCGGGCTTCAGCGCCGCGCGCATGTCGGTGACCGCGTCCTCCGGCGTGTAGTCGACCGCCACCAACTCGGCGGCGTCGCGCGCCTGGGCCACCGTCTCGGCAATCACCATCGCGACCGCAACGCCGACATTGCGCGCCTGCTTGCCCTCCAGCACCGGGCGGCCGGGCATCTTCTGGGTCGTGCCCTCGCGGACCGGAATCTCGCCCATGCAGGGGATCGGCGGCACTCCGTCGGCGTCGGCGTGCACCGCGGTCAGCACCGCGATCACCCCGGGCGCCGCAGCCGCCGCGCTGACGTCGATGCCATCGATGCGCGCATTGGCGTGCGGCGAGCGCACGAACACGACATGGCTCATGCCATCGAGCTTGATGTCGTCGATATAGCGGCCGGTGCCGGTGAGGAACCGCTGGTCCTCCTTGCGCGAGACCGACTGCCCTACGCCGAATTGTGCCATGTGCGCCTCCAAAGCTGGTGGGTGAACCAACGCCTGCGGCAACGATAGCCGCATGCGCCCGACCGCGAAAGTGACGTTGCGCTTACGGCGAGCTACTCACGACTGGGCCGGCCGGCGGCTGGCGCCCGCGGTTCGACTGTGCTCCATTGCGCGCCCATAGTGGAAAATGGGGGAGAGCAATGGCGTCGCAGTTTTCCTTGGAAGGGCGTACCGCAGCCGTCACGGGCGCCAGCCGTGGCATCGGCGCGGCACTGGCCGTCGGCCTGGCCGAGGCTGGGGCCGATGTCGCCCTGCTCGGCCGCACCCCGGACGACATGGCGGAGACGGCGGCGCAGGTGGAGGCCTGCGGCCGCCGCAGCCTGCGCGTCGCGTGCGACGTCGCCGACACGGCGTCGATCCGCGATGCCTGGCAAGCGGTCGCCGATGCCGGCTGGGCGCCCTCGATCCTGATCAACAACGCCGGCTTCGAGAGCGTCGCACCGTCGACCGATGTCGACGAAGCGACCTGGGACCGGATCGTCGACACCAATTTGAAGGGCGCGTTCTTCTGCGCCCAGGCCTTCGCCCGCACGGTGCTGGCGCGTAGCGATACCGGCTCCATCGTCAACGTCTGCTCGCTGACATCGGGCGTCGGCATCCCGACCGCCGTGCCCTACACCTCGTCGAAGAGCGGGCTGTTGGGCATGACCCGCGCGCTCGCCGCCGAATGGGCGCCGCGCGGCATCCGGGTCAACGGCATCGGCCCCGGCTATTTCCGCACCGCGATGACCGAGGGGTTCTACGAGGACCAGGGCTGGCAGGACGCGATGCTGGCCAAGATCCCGATGGGCCGGTTCGGCCGGCTGGACGACCTGGTCGGCGCCACGGTGTTCCTGGCGTCCGACGCGGCGGCCTATGTGACCGGCCAGCTCCTCTACATCGACGGCGGCTACATGGCGTCGATTTGAGCCGCCGATATTCAAGAGCACTGAACATTGTCCGTGCCCATTGCGACCAAGAGACATCGCACTCTCGCGATTAACCCTAAGAACGAACAGGAGTTCGATCGATGAAGGCCCCCCAAATCTCTATCGCAATTGCAGCACTTGCATCCCTGATCGCCATCGGCACCGCCGAGGCCGACGGCTTGCCGCCGACCATTGGCACGATCAACCCCAATGTCATCTCCGTGGACCCGGTGAGCGACATCGTACTGTTGCCATTGTTCGTCGATTGCCGAATGGGCGGTGGCGATGTCGCGGCGAGCGTCGTGCTGCGCAACCAGTCAGTTCTTGCCCTGGCGGCGGGGACTCAGCTCGCCTGGTCGACAAGCCATGGCGCCCAAGGCATCGCGCAAGTTGGACCCAACGGCCTTGCCCCCGGTGAAGCCCTGGTCGTCGGCACCGATCGTCCCTCGTTCACCTGTTCCGCTGAAATCCTGTAATCCCCAACGCACGCGGCTGGCCGCCAATGGTGGCCGGCCGCAGCGCATGCTCACTTCGACTTCAGGAACACGTCCAGGCTGACCAGCCGGTCGAGCAGCCAGATCGCCGCCACCGCAACCACGATATAGACCACCGAGACCGCGGCGAGGTCGGGCGTGATCAGGCTGCGGATCGAGTTGTAGATCGACACCGGCAGGGTGACGATGCGGGCGTCGACCAAGAGCAGGCTGACGATGAACTCGTTGAACGCCAGGATGAACATCAACAGCGCGCCGCTGATCACGCCCGGCAGCACCGCCGGCAGTGTCACCGTCAGGAACACCTGCAGGGGCGGTGCCCCGCAACTGGCGGCGGCCAGCTCCAGGTCGGGGTCGAGCGCGTTCACGCTGGCGCTGACCGCCCAGATCATAAAAGGCAGGTTGATCACGCAGGCGGCGATGCCGACCGGCCAGAGCTGGCCCAGCAGCCGCAGCTCGCCGAAGATCAGCATCAGCCCGATGCCGGAGACGATCAGCGGGATCGTGAACGGCAGCAGCAGGTAGACCTGGATGCCGGTGAGGAAGCGGATGCGGTAGCGCACCATGGCGACCGCGGCCAGCGTGCCGATGGGGATCGCGACCAGGGTGCAGACCACCGCCACCCACAACGAGCGCAGGAAGGCGTCGATGAACTCGCCGCGCTCCAGCAGCCGCTCGTACCAGCGCAGTGACAGCCCGTCCGGCGGGAAGGTCACGATATCGCCCGATGTGAACGAGGCCGCGAGCACGATCAGCGTCGGCAGGCCGAGGCAGATCAGGTTGAACCAGACGATGCCCCACAGGACGATCTTCTTGGACCGGGCGCCGCGCATCAATTGAGCTTTCTCATTATCGGCGTGCCACGAACGAGAGCGTGCCCGCGCCGAGCAGCCCGAAGATCAGCGCCACCAGGGTGCTCGCCAGTAGCACCAGCACGATGGCGAGCGCGGAGCCCAGGCCGGCATTGGCGATCTGGAAAAAGCCGTCATAGATCGCGTTGGCGATGAAATCGATGGTGCCGCCGCCCAGGATCTCCGGCATCGCGAAGTCGGTGATGGTGAGCGTGAACACCACCACCGAGGCGCCGACCAGCCCCGGCTTGGCCATCGGGATGACGACGTGGAGGAAGGTGCGCCACCAGTTGGCGCCCAGGCTTTCCGACGCCTGCTCCACTTCTTCCGGGATCGCGGTCAGCGCCGGCGCCAGCATCAGCACCGCGAACGGCAGCATGTACTGGACCAGGCCGAGCAGCACGGCGCCGTAGTTGTAGAGCAGGTCGAGCGGCTCGACCCCGAACCAGCCCAGCGCCTGGTTGATCAGCCCCTGCTGGCCCAGGATGATCAGCCAGCCATAGGCGCGCACGACCTGGCCGATGAAGAACGGCAGGAACAGGCAGATCAGCAGCAGCTTGCGGGTCCAGCGCGACGGCGTGCGCACCATGACATAGGCGTAGGGGAACGCCAGGACCAGCGTCACCAGGGTGACGATGACCGCCGCCAGCGCGCTGCGCAGCATGATGTCGAGATAGACCGTCTGCTCGGCGACGGTCTGGAAGTTCGCCAGCGAATACTCGTCGACCAGCCTGTAGGTCGCCGGGTCGAGCGCGCGAAAGCTGAAATCGGCAATGTAGACCAGGCCGGCGGCGAGCAAGCCGACCAGCAGCAGCGCCGGCGCCAGCAGAAGCCAGCCGGTCAGCCGCCGGCACGGTCCCGGCCACAGGACGGCGGCCACCGCCTCGGCGGCGTCCAGCACCCGCCAGCGCAGGGGGATGGGGTGGTTGGACTGGTAGGCCAATTTCAGCGCCAAAGACCTGTCATCCTTGGCCGGAGCCCAACGTCACGTTGGGCGCAGCGCCGAGGATCCATTTCGGGCATCGCGCGAACGCAACCATGGATCCTCGACGCTCGGCCAAGAAGTTGGCCTCGGTCAAGGATGACAGTGTTGTTGATGGACGACATCACAAATCCATCGTCATGCCCGCACTTGTGGAGCCTGTCCTCGGACTTGATCCGAGGAGGCATCCACGAGATGGCCGCGCAGTTTTCCATTGGGGCGGCCAAAGGAAGACGTGGATGGTCGGGACAAGCCCGACCATGACGTATTTGGTGAACGTGGATCGCTAGTGGCAATGCCGAGAACGCTCTCGACCTACCCCTGCATGATCTCGTTGAACTTGGTGAACCAGGTCTGCTGGTGCTCCACCAGCACCGGGCTCGGCACCGAGACCAGGGCCTCGAAGTCCTCCGGCGTGGTCGGGTAGGCCGGGTCGCCCACCAGGTCGGCCGGCGGCTCCAGCCCCGGATAGACCGGCGGCAGGCCGAGCAGGCTGCACCACTCCTGCTGCGCGGTGGCGCTCAGCGCGTGGTTCACGAACTGCTTCGACCAGTATTCCTCGTTCTCCGGCAGGTTCTGCGGGATCCACAGCCCGTCGGTGTCGACCTTGCAGCCCTCCTCCGGCACCGTCCAGCTCACGGCGATGCCGCTCTGCTTGGCGGCGCGCGCGTTCACGCTGATGGTGCAGGCCAGGTCGATCTCGCCCTGCTGGAACCAGGTGGTGAAGTCCGGGTCCTCGCCCAGCAGCGGCTCCTGCTCCTTGAGCTGGCGATAGAACTCCCAGCCCGGCTCCATGTTGTCCGGAATGTCGGCGAAGGTACCGCCGCCGGCGATGACCGCGATCGGGTTGAAGCCGATGCCGTCGTCATAGAGCGCGATGCGGCCCTTGTATTGCGGGTCCAGCATGATGCGCCAGGATTCCGGCGGGCCGTCGGGGAACGCCTCGTCGCGGTAGGCGCAGACATAGACGTAGGAGTAGGTGTTGACGAACGGATAGCCGTCGATGCCCGCCGGCTTGGCCGCCGGCAGCAGGCCCTCCAGGTTCGGCAGGTCGTCCAACGCGACCGTCACGCCGCGCTGGGCGGAGATGGTGGCGTTGGTGCTGGTGTCCCAGTTGACGTGGATCGGCGGCACCCGGCCCTGGTCGATCGCGGCCCAGATCTTCGGCCGGATCTCGTTGTCCTCGGTGTAGTCGAAGCGCACGCCGACGCCGGTTTCGGCCGAGAAGCTGTCGGCCACGCCGGCCTGCAGCGCCTCGCCCCAGGCACCGCCCCAGGCGCGCACGATGATCTCGCTGGGCTTTTCCTGGGCGGCCGCGCGGTGCACGAACGGTGCGGAGACCGCCGCCGCGCCAACGGTGGCGGCACCGGTGCGCAGGAACCGGCGGCGTGTGGTTGCAGGCAGGATGGACGGCTTGTCGGTCATGGAAGCTCCCCCTTGTTGATGACTGTCAGGTGCTTGGCTGATGCAAAAAGCTAGGACTCTTGGCGTTTGATCTGCGCCAGCCCGCACCCCCTCCCGGCCACCCAGACAGCATACTATCGTTGGGTGGCCGGGAGGGGGTGCGGGCTGGAGCCGACTTCGCGCATGCAAAAAACTAGCCGATGGCGGCCGGAAAAACGAGCAGGTCTTTTGGCGCCCAAGTGAGCCCCACCTCCTCGCCGGCCGCGCGCACGCCCTCGGCGGACGGTGCGTGCTGGATGACGCGCAGCCCGTGGCCGTCGAGCCCCGGCACATCGCAGACGTAGATCAGCCGGTCGCCCTCGAAGATCTCCTCCGCGATGCGCGCCGGCAGCGCGCCCGGCGCATCGCGCGCAACGATGTCGATGCGCTCGGCCCGCAGCGCGCACTGCACCGCCTCGCCCGCCGCGGTGACGCCCTGGCCGGACCCTGCCAGCTCGCGCGCGCCGATGCGCACCGTCGCGGCGTCACCGTCGACCGCCACTGCCGTGCCCGGCAACAGGTTGGTCATGCCCAGGAAGTTGGCCACAAACGCATTGCCCGGCGCGTTGTAGGTGGTCAGCGGATCGTCGGCCTGCTGTATGCGGCCCTGGTCCATGACCACGATGCGGTCGGACATCACCAGCGCCTCGCGCTGGTCGTGGGTCACGTTGATGGTGGTGACGCCAAGCTCCTGCTGGATGCGGCGGAACTCGAGCTGCATGTCCTCGCGCAGCTTGCGGTCGAGGGCGGCCAGCGGCTCGTCGAGCAGCAACAGGTCGGGGTGGAACACCAGCGCGCGGGCAATCGCCACCCGCTGCTGCTGGCCGCCGGAAAGCTGTTGCACCCGCCGCCCGCCCAGCCCCTCCAGCCGGACCAGATTCAGGTACTCCTCGACGCGGTCGGGAATGCGGCGCGGGTCGGTGCGGCGCATCTTCAGGGGATAGGCGATGTTCTGCGCCGCCGTCATGTGGGGGAACAGCGCCAGGCGCTGGAACACCATGCCGACCGAGCGCTTGTGCGGCGGCGTGTCGGCGACCGAGCGGCCATGGATGCGGATCTGGCCGGTATCCGGCGCCTCGAAGCCGGCGATCAGGCGCAGCAGGGTGGACTTGCCGGACCCGCTGGGGCCGAGGATGGTCAGGAACGCGCCTGTTTCCACCGAGAACGAGGCCGCCTCGACAGCAGCAACGTCGCCATAGCGCTTCGACACGCCCTCGATCTCGACCATGGCGCGCGTGGCGCCCGCAGGCTTTCCTGAATCGATATCGCTTTGGCGTGTGTCGGCCGGCACCGCTTCCCCCTTCAAGACCGCGCTCTGTAGCACCCAAGCCGCGACGTGGCCAGCCGATGGATTCGTCCTGTTCACCTATCCCTTCACCGCGCCGGCCGACAGCGAGCGGCCGATCTGCCGATACATCAGCAGGCCGAGCAAGGTGGGGGGCAGCGCCCCGATGATCATCACCGCCGCCGCCGTGCCCCAGTCGACGCCGCCGCCGCTGGCCGCGAAGAAGAACGACGCGCCCACCGTCATCGGGACGGCCGACCGGGTGGTCAGCATCAGGCCGAACAGGAACTCGTTCCATGCGGTGATGAACCCGAAAATCAGGGTCGCGGCCAGGGTCGCGCTGCACATCGGGGCGATGACGCGGGTCAAGACGGTCCAGACGTTGGCACCGTCGATGCGCGCTGCCTCGTCCAGTTCCTCCGGCACCGCGTCGATGGCATTGACCAGCATGATCAGCGCCAGCGGCAGGTTGACGATGGTCAGGATCAGGCCGAGGCCGATCTGGGTGTCGAGCAGGCCAAGCCACTGATACATCATGTAGATCGGGATCGCGAAGATGATCAGCGGCACCGCGCGCAGGTTCAGGATCGCCGGCAGCAGCAGGTTGCGGCCGACCCCGTGGCGCGCCATCGCATAGGCGGCCGGCAGCGCCAGCAGGATCGCGGCAATCGCGCCGAAACCGGCGGCGGCCAGGCTGTTCAACAGATAGCCCAGCGCATCGAACCGGTCGCTTTGCTCGAATACGCGCACGTAGTTCGACAGCGTCGGCGCGTCGATCCACAGGCTGGCGTTGACCGAGATCTCGGCCGGCGTCTTCAGGGAGGTGATCAGGGTCACGATCACCGGAATGTTCATCGCCAGGGCAAAGATGACGAACACGACCCAGCGCGATGCATGGAGCACGTGCCTCATGTGGCCGCCCGCCTCATGTGACCGCCCGCCGCATCGCCAGGCGATTGATCAGGTAGAGGACCAGGAACGAGACGACCAGCAACACGATGGAGGCGGCCACGGCCTTGCCGATCGCGCCCTCGCGGAAGAAGGCGAGGTAGATGTAGATCGACAGGCTGGTGGTCGACCCGCCGGCCCCGGAACCGGTCAGGGTGTACACATTGTCGAACACCCGGAAGCCATCGATGAACCGGATCATCGCGACGGCGACCAGGGTCGGCATCAAGAGCGGCAGCTCGATGCGCATGAAATTCTGCAGTGGGCTGGCGCCGTCGATCCGCGCGGCCTCCACCACCGCCGACGGGATCGACTGGTAGGCGCTGTAGAGAATGACCAGCGCGAACGGGGTCCACTGCAGCGTCTCGATGACGGTCAGGGTCCAGAACGCGGACTGCGCATCCAGGAACGACGGGCTGTCGCCGAACCATGTCCATAAATAATGCGGCACCGGGCCGACGAACTCGTGCAGCACCAGGCGGTACATCAGCCCGACCATGGCCGGCGCCACCATCATCGGCATCATCAGGATGGCCATCAGCCAGGGACGCTTGTTCAGCAGCGGGGCCAGGAACACCGCCAGCGCCAGCCCGAGCACGGTTTCGACCGTCGCGGTCAGCAGGCCGAACTTGAACGAGAAGCCGGTGGCCTGCCAGAATCGCTCGTCGCCCAGCACCTCGACGTAGTTGCCGAAGCCCTCGATCTCTGGCGCGCGCAGGTTCTCGAACGAGACCTGCGACACGCTGTAGACCATGTTGACGATCAGCGGGAAGGCCAGGAACAGCAGCAGGAAGCCGGTGACCGGCGCAATCAGCGGCACGGATTCCGGGTGTCGCTTTCGGTTCACCAACAGTGCACCTTCGTCGTCCTCGCCCTTGTGGCTACGGCATGCCCACAACTCCGGATTGCCTTCACTTCCCCTCTCCCAGCGGAACGCGCGGGAGAGGGAGGGGCCCGCGAACCGTAGGTTTGCGGGAGGGTGAGGGCCGGGGCCCCGGTTGATACGTCCTCACGGAATTGCGGACAAGAACGTCATCCGCTTGCCCCCGGCATCGTGAGATCGCAACCAATTGCGCCACGCCCCTCACCTTCCCAGCCTTCGGCTGGGCCCCTTCCTCTCCCGCACCGCCACGCGGTGGGGAGAGGAGATATGATCGCCGACCGCCAAAACATCTGAATTCAGTAGCTTCATGGCGAGGGCGACGAAGCGTTTGTCTGCGAGGCGGAGGCGCCGGAAGGCACCCCCGCCAAACAATGCGTCACTTCAACAGCTCAGCCATGCCGGCTTCGACATTGGCAAGAGCGTCGTCGAGCGACTGCTCGCCGGCCCAGTAGCCGGTGAACTCCTGCGCCTGCAGCTCATAGACGCTGAGCGCCGATTCCGCCGTGCCGCCGTTCATCACGAAGCCGTAGTCGCCGGCATAGCTGCCCAGCGAGACCAGCGGCGGGCGCTCCTCGGCGATCTGGCCGACCACATCAGGCGACAGCGCGGGCGAGCCGCCGGCGACGGCATAGATCAGCATCGCCTCCTCGGACGCCAGCCAGTCGAGGAACCGCTTCGCACCCTCCGGGTTCTCGGCATTGGCATTGATGCCGAACCCGAGGCCATGGATATGGGTGAAGCGGCCCTGGGAGCCGGCCGGCGGGGCAACGGTGCCGGTCACCTCGGCCACTGCCGGTGTCTTCACCGGATCGAGCAGATCGGTCGCCGCCGCGTTCCACTGCAGCATGGTCGCCGCCTGGCCGGAGCCGAAGGCGGAATTGGCCTCGGCATACTCGTAGCTCAGCGAATCGCGCGGGCTGGCGCCGGCATCGTAGAGCATCTTGTAGAGTTCAAGGCCCTGGCGGAAGGCGTCGGAGTCGACGGTGATGTTGCCGTCCGCGTCCATCCAGTCGCCACCCTCCGAGCGGGCGGTCGAGTGCCAGATCATCATGTTGAACAGCAGGTTCTTCATCTGCAGCACGGTGCCGTAGCGGACCGGGCTGTCCTCGTTGATGCTCTGGGTGAAAAAGAGCGCCGTGGCGGCGTAGTCGTCCCAGGTCCACTCGTCAGGCGCCTTGGGCGTCATTGCCGTGCCCATATGCTCCGCACTGATCTCGCCGTAGCGCGCCTGCCAGTCGGCATTGCTCAGCAGCTCGTCGATCAGGTCGCTGCGGAAGTACATGAAGTGAAGCGACAGCTCGACCGGCACGCCGTACTGCACACCCTCGTACTGCATGGTCTTGAGCACGCTTTCCCCGAACACGTCCGCCGCGCTTTCCGGCAGGTCCAGCGGCGTCATGAACGGCGAATAGCGGCCGACGGCGTAGGTTGCGGTCAGGTTGATGTCGAACTCGGTCGTGCCGGCCGCCATGTCGGCCTGCAGCTTGTCCCAGAAGCCGTCACGGTTGAAGAAGATGACATCGACCATGTCTTCCTCGGCCGTGGTCGGCAGCTCGTTATAGGTGGCGGCCGCCACGCGGATCGCCTCCTCCTCCGGCCCGCCCGGCCAACCGAGCACCGTTACGTCCGCCTGTGCGGCCCCCGCCGACAGCATTGCGACGACCGCGGTGGACACCGCCAGTCGGTTCCTCAGTGTGCGCATTCTCGGCTCTCCTCTGTTCGTGGTTCTGGTTGCATTGTCGATGACTGGAAGCGCGCCGCCGCCAGATCCGCCGCGCCGACGATGCCGGCGTCGGCGCCAAGCGCGGCCGGCACGATGTCGATGGCGGCATGGGTGCGGGTGGCGGCCACGCGTGCGCGCAGCCGGTCCAGGTAGGTGGGCCGCAGGCCGAGGCCACCGCCGATGATGATGCGGTCGGGGTCGAGCAGGTAGTGCAGGTCGGCGAGCAGGGTCGACAGCCGCTCGACCGACTGGCCGACGATGTGCTCCGCCCAGTCCTCGCGCGCGTCCGCCGCCGCGAGCACGCCTGCGGCATCCAGGTCGTGGCCATCGGCCGCGGCCTGCCATGCCATCCACTGGCCCGACAGCGTGTCCTCCATCCTCACCGCATCCGGCGCGCGAGGTGCGAGCTGGCCCAGGCTGCCGGCGACGCCCCGCCGTCCGACGACGAGTTTGCCGTCGACGATCACGCCGCCGCCGAGCCCGGTCGACACGGTGGCGAACACCAACGAGGACGTGCCACGGCCGGCACCGTGCCGGAACTCGCCCCAGGCCGCCGCCTGCGCATCGTTGACCGCCAGCACCGGCACGCCGAGCAACTGTTCCAGCCGCGCGACCAGCGGGAAGCCCGGCGGCACGTTCAAGATGCCGGGATTGAGCGGCGACCAGAGCCCGTCCGCGACCACTCCGGTCACCGCCACGCCGGCGCAGCCGAACCGCCCCGGCCAGTTCTGCGCCAGGCCGGCAGTCGCCGCCATCCAGTCGTCGGCGCCGGCATCGCGCGCCGTCGGTCTCAGGTCGCGCGCCAGGACGTGGCCCTCGGCGACAAGACCGGCGAGCGTCTTGGTGCCGCCGATGTCGACACCCAATGCGGTGTCCTGCTGCGTGTCGTGGCTCATGCGCCGGCGGCCCTGGATGGCGGTGCACCGGCGGCCGCGGTCTCGATCGCCTGAACAAACCAGCCGGTGATGTGCTCGGGCCGGGTGATGGCCGAACCGACGACCACGGCAGCGGCCCCCGCCGCAATGGCTGCCGCCGCGTGCTCCGGCGTGCGCACATTGCCCTCGGCAATCACATTGGGGGTCAGGTCCGCCATCGCCGCGATCAGCGCAAGGTCCGGTGCGGTGCGTGGCGGGCCACCGGTGTAACCGGACAGCGTCGGGCCGACGATGTCGCAACCGGCGTCGACGGCCGCGCGGGCATCGTCGATGTCGGCACAATCGGCAAACGCCAGCGCGCCCGCCACATGGGCCGCGTCGCTCAGTGCTGCGACGGGGTCGGGGCGCACACGCCGGGTCGCGTCGAAGGCGACCGCGTCGGCGCCGGCGGCGGCCACGGCCTGGACGTCATCCACGGTGGCGGTGATGCGGCACGGGCTGTCGGTGCGGTCACGCTTGATCAACCCGATCATCGGGGCATCGGTGGCCGCCCGGACCGCCGCAATCGCCTCGGCGCCCTGGATGCGCAGGCCCGCAGCCCCGCCGTCGAGTGCGGCCCGCGCCATGGCAACGATGAACTCGATGGTATCCAGGGGGCCGCCGATCACCGGCTGGCACGAGACGATCAGCCGGCCGCGCACACGCTCAACGAAGTCGGTCGCCTGCATGCGTTGCCATCCCCCTGCGCACGGTGGCGTCCGTTACAGGCGCCACCAGTGGTATTAAACTGGACTGGTCACGCGACGTCAATCGGGATTGGCATGTCAGACCGGGCCGGCCTTGACTCAAACCGGGAACGGCAGGCCCGGGCCACGCGAGAGTTCCACGGCGAAATCGTAGGCATCGCCGCGATAGCGGGTCTCGCACAGCTCGACCGCGCGCCCATCCGCCAGGTAGCAGCGGCGCTCGATCACCAGCAGCGCCTCGCCGACGCCGCAGCCCAGGTGGCGCGCGTCCTCCGCCGTGGTGGTGGCGGCATGCAGGCGCTGTACGGCCCGCGCCGGCTCGGCCCCCGCGGCTTGCAACACGGCATAGAGCGAGGTGCGCACCAGATCGGGCGACCGCAATATCGCGCACGGCACTGTCGAGCGCTCGATGGCCAGCGGCTCGCCGTCGGCGGTGCGCAGCCGCACCATGCGGCAGACCTTGTCGTCGCGCGCCAGGCACAACGCCGCCCGCTCGTCGGCGGTGGCCCGCCCGGTGGTCCGGGAAATCCAGACCGCGCCAGGCACCGAGCCGCGCGCGCGAATGTCTTCGGAAAAGCTGGTCAGCCGCGACAGCGACTTCTCGACCCGCGCCGCGGCAACCGTGCGCGCGCCATGCCGGCGCACCAGGCTGCGCTCGGACACCAGCCGGTCGATCGCCTTGCGGACCGTGACGCGCGAGATGCCCAGCCCCTCGGCCAGGCGCCGTTCGCCCGGCAGGGTCGTGCCCACGCCATGCCGGTCGCCGCTGAGGCCGGCGCGAATGGCCTCGGCCAGGCGAATGTAAAGGGGAGCAGTGGGATCGGGCGGGTCTGCCAGGTGCCCGCGAATGTCGTCGATCAGATCCATGGCGGTTCATCAAAGAACCGTTTGAACCGTTTGACAATGACTGGCAACGAAATGTGTAAGTTTATGATTTGTTCTAAAAAATCGTCACTCGAATTATTGAACGGTCACGGCCTACACGGCCAGCGGCGCATGTGTCGCGAGATGCTCCGAGGCCGGGATCGCGCGCAGCCATGCCTCCACATTGACAAGCTGCACCATCACGCCTGCGGCCTGCGGGTCGCCGCGGCGCGTGCCGTCGGCCAGCGCCGCCAGCCGGCCGCGATCGGCATAGGCGGCCAGCCGCGACGACGGCGACGTCACGTCGTCGACATAGCGGCCCAGACCATCGGCATCCTGCAGCCACTGGTCGACCGGCAGCCTGAGCCCGACCTTGCGCCGGTACAGCACCTCGTGCGGCACGTGCGGCTCGGCGATCTTCTTCAGCAGCGGCTTGGTCTGGCCACGCCCCGGCGCGACGATGCCGCGCGGGATGCGGTTCATCACCCGGGCCAGCGGCATGTGCACGAAGGGGACGCGCGCCTCCACCGAGGCGGCCATCGCCATCTTGTCCTGGCGCAACAGCAGGGAGTCCAGATAGGCGGACTGGTCGACCGCGAACAGCCGCTCGATGAAGCTGTCGAAGCGGGCGCTTGCCGCCTCGCGCGCGCCGGCGACGGGCGACAGGCCGGGGAACAGCGCCATCATGGTGTCGACGGCATGATAGACCCCGCCCATGGCGGCGGCGTCGAAACCGGCCAGCCGGCGAATACCCGCGAACGGCCACCGGTCCGGCAGCAGGCGGGTCGGCAGCGCCTTGGCGAGCCATGCCTGCAACGCGGTCTTGCGCCATTCGCCATAGCGGAAATAGCCGCCGAAGAACTCGTCGGCGCCTTCCCCGGTCAGCACCACCTTCGAAGTGCGCGCGATGCTGTCGCACAGCCGCATCAGCAGCACGCAGCCCAGGTGGGGACTTGGCCCCTCCATGTGTGCGACCGCGCGCGGCAGCGCATCGGCGAAGTCGCGGCCCGAGACTTCGATCTCATGATGGTCGAAGGCGTAGCGCGCCAGCAGCATGTCGCGCCACTGCCGCTCGTCGTGCGCATAGCCCGGCAGATGCAAGGCGAAGGTGCTGAGCGAGCGCGGCGTGTGCTCGGCCGATATGGCGGCGACCAGGCTGCTGTCGACACCGCCGGAGAGTTGCACCGTGTAGCCGACGTCGCTCGCCAGGTGATCGCGGATCGAGGATGTCACCGCCTCACGCGCCATCTCCAGCGCGCTGTCCGCGCCGATGGACCGGTCCGGCCGCAGCGTGTCGAGTGGATCGGCGAAACGCCGTTCGGTGACCCGGGCATCGTCGAGGCCGATGCGCAGCAAGGTCCCGCCCGGGACCTGCGAAATGCCGCGGTAGTTGGAGAGGCGGCCGGCGGCCCAGCGGAAATGCAGCAGCTCGGCCAGCGCCTGCTCGTCTGGCACAAGCTCGGTCATGTGCCGCATCGGGCGGACTTCGCTGGCCAGCATCGCGCGGCCGGGTGCCTGCCACAGATAGAGCGGCTTGATGCCCAGCGGATCGCGGGCGGCAACGATGCAGTTATCGCGGCGGTCGAGCATCGCCACCGCGAACATGCCTTCCACCCGGTCGAAGACCTCGACGCCCCACTCCAGATAGCCGAGCAGCAGGGCCTCGCTGTCGCCGTCGGTGCGCAGATTGTGGCCGGCGGCGGCCAGGTCGGCCCGCAGCGCGCGGTAGTTGTAGAGCTCGCCGTTGTAGACCATGGTCACCGTGCCCGACGGATCGGTCATCGGCTGGTCCGACGCGGCGGTGGGGTCGATGATCGACAGGCGGCGATGGACCAGGGCGACGCCAGGCTGCGACAGCCGCCCGCCGGCATCCGGCCCGCGATGGAACATGTCGCGATCGACGGCGTCGATCAGGCGGTCGTCGAAGGTGCGGCCGGGTTCGACCAGGGCGGCGATCCCGCACATATCAGGCGGCCACCCGTTCCAGCAGCGCCTCGTAGGCGGCGATCACCGCATCGGCCTGAAAGGCGGCCGGCAACAGGCTGGCACGCGGCTCGCCCGGATGGTCGGGTAGATGGTCGGGGTGGGGCATTGCCAGCGCCGCCGCGAAGTCCGGACCGGCCTCGGCGATGGTCACCGCGCCGGGGTCGGCCTGGACTGCGATCTCGCCGATGCCGCCCGCTTCCGGCGTCGCCACCACCGGCGTGCCGCAGGCCAGCGCCTCCAGTGCAGCATTCGGCATGCCCTCCCACCGCGACGGCAGCGCGAACACGTCGGCACCGGCGTAGTGCGGCCAGGGGGTGTCGCTGAATCCGGCGAACGTCACGCGGTCCTCCATCCCCAACCCCGCCGCCTGCGCCGCCAGAGCGTCGCGGTCCGGTCCCTGGCCCAGGATGGTCAGGTGCGTGTCGTCCGGCAGGGTCGCGAGCATGTCGAGAAGGCGGTCGAACCCCTTCTGCGCGCGCAGCCGCCCGCTGGCGACGATGCGCAGTCCCGAGCCTGGATGCCGCATCACAGGGGTCGCGCGCGCCCGCACGCCCGCCTCGTCCACCGGATTGAAAATCACATCCATGCGCGCCGGATCGGTGCCGTAGCGCGCCGACAACGCCGCCGCCACCGCCTCCGCCGGGCAGACGATGGCATTGGCGCGCGGGTAGAGCCGTCGGTACCCCACCCCATCAGCCGCCCGGTGCCGCCGGACACGCCAAGCGCCGGCAAGTTCGCCTCGCGCACCACCATGCGGGTGCCGCGCGGCAGCAATGGCTTCATCGCCAGCAGTCCCTGATTCAGGTAGCCCATGGTTGAGAGCACGATCACGGGTTTCATCCGTCGCAGCGCGCGGCACAGCGCCGGTATGGCGCGGCTGAGGCGCGGCCGATCCAGCGCTTCCACGACGACGTCATCGGGCACGAGCGTGTGCAATGGGCCAGCGCGGCTGAGCACGACCAGGCTCGGGTGGAAGCGCGTCCGATCGAGCCGCGCGGCCAGGGTGAGCATCACCCGCTCCGCCCCACCGCCCGCGAAGGACGGCAGCACGATGGCAATGGACGTGGCCACTGCTAACTCGGCTGCCGCGCAACGAGGCCGCGCCAGATGTCGGCCAGATCGGCCGCGCGGGACGGGCCGTCGCACAAATCAGCCACCCGCGCCCGCGCCGCCGCACCCATGCGCCTGGCCGCTGCCGGGTCGTCGGCGAGGCGGAGGATCGCGTCGGCCATCCGGTCGGCGTCGAAGTCGGCGTGCAACACGCCGGTGACACCGTCCTCCACGAAACGGTCATAGGTGCCGGTGGTGACGACGGGCAGCCCGAACGCCATCGCCTCCAACACTTCCCGGCCCCAGGGGTCGTTGCCTCGCGATGGGCGCATCAGTGCATCGGACGCGGCGAGGATCGGAAACGGGTCGGCCACGTGGCCGAGAAAACGGAACATGGGGCCGACACCGCGCGCCTCCGCATAGTCGACCAGCGTGCCGCCACGACCGGCGATGGTCCCGAGTTCGCCGGGCAAGTTGCCCGTGAGCTCGTGCCGCCCGGCCACGACGAACAGCACGTCATCGCGGCCGCGGGCCCGAATGGCTGCCGCCACATCGACCAGCCTGTCGGTGCCGCGCATCCACGAGAAGTTCGACATCGCCGCCACCTTGAAACGGCGGTCCGCCGTCAGATCGGGCGCCGGGCTCACGTCCGCCGGCACGGCAACGATGTTGGTGACCACCGACCCCGCGCGCCCACCACCGGCCAGCCGCGCGACATTCGCCTGTTCCATGTCGGAGATGAACACCAGATGGTCCGCCGCTCCGGCCAGGGTGCGGTACTGCCAGCGCGAGAAAACGGTGCTCGGCAAGTGTGTGCGTACGTGGGCGGTGATCGGAAAAGCCGGGCCCAGGCGGCGGCGAAGCCAACGGCCCAACAGGAACAGGCCTTCGTGGTTCAGGTGCACCACGTCGAAGTCGCCACGGGACAGGGTGTCGGCGAGGCTGCGGCGGAACCCGCGCGAACGTGGCCAGCGCAGCGCAAACCGCCCATAGACGTAGAGGTTCCGGCTGAAGCGGGCCAGGGAGCTGATGTGCGGCATCGCCGGGGTTACCCGGCACGGCACGCCAAGATCGCGGTAGCGCGGCTGGATCGGCCCCTGGCGCCGGCACCAGATTTCGGCGGCCACGTCGCCGGGCAGGTGCCGCACGGTCTCGAAGAGGCTGCGCGAGGAGCCGCCATAGCCGCCCTCGATATCGAGGCAAAGGACGCGCAGCGCCATGTCAGCCGGTCAGGAGCGCGGCGGTCCGGTCCCAGCCGAGATGGAACACCGCGTCCAGCACCGAGAGCCCCGGCACGAAGTCCGGCTGGCCCTGATCGTAGGACGGGTGCTGGAAGCCGGTGGTGACGAGCGACAGCCCGGCTGCCGCGAACTTGGCCGGGTCCTGGTACTTGCCGCCGCCGCGCCCGGACAGGTACGTGCCGCCCGGTGCCAACGCATCAACGATGGCGACCAGTCTGTCGTCGCCGGCCGCATCCCCGGTCGCAACGTCCGATGAGGTCACGAAGTCCGCCGCCAGCCCCAGGCGCGCCGCCAACCGTTCGATCAGGGCTCGGTTGGCTTGCGCCACGTTGGCCGCGTCGAGGTCGTCGTAGAGCGCGGTCACGTCCGGCCACGCCGCCTTGAACGCAGCAGCATTGCGATAGAGGCCACGCAGCGTGTCCAGGTGGGCGCGCGCCCAGTCCGGCCGTGCGATCGCGACCTCGTTGATCGCTTGGCCGAGCGAGACCGAGACCGGCTGTGTGAGCCAGCGCGGCCCGCCGCCGCCCGCCCCGCGTATCTGGACCCGGTTGATGTAGCTCTGCTTGCTGAACTGCACGTCGTCCAGGAACACGAACACGCCGGCGCGCGCAATCTTGTGGAAGTAGCCCAGCCAGGGGCAGTAGTTCGGCTGGTGGATGGCGACGATCGTCAAGAGGCACCTGTCGTCACAACGGCTTCTCGTAACGCTCGTAGTCGCCGTCGCGGCCGCTGAGCGTGTAGCCGTGCCGGCGATAGAACGCCGCGGCGCGGGTGTTGCCGGCGGCCACCTTCAGGCTCATCCGCTGCAAGTCTTCCGCCCGCGCGCGGCGCGCCATCTCCGCCAGCATGCCGGCGCCGAGCCCACGGCCGCGCCAGTCGCGATGCACCATCAGGTGGTGCAGGTGGCAGGTCGCCGGCTCCTTCCTGGACTGGATGGCATAGGCGACGGGCCGGTCGGCCACGGCCATCGCGAACGACAGCCGCCATTTCGCCGGCAGGTCGGCGAGAAAGTGCTGCAGGGTCCAGTACTCGCCCGGCACATCGGCGGCGATTTCCAGCAGCGGGTCGATGGAGGCGCGCACCCGTGCGGGCGACAGGTCGACGATGTCGGGGTGGCGCAGTGCCGCGGGTGCCGTCAGTCGTCGCCGACCGGCACAAGGCCGGCGCCGGCCCGGCGATACGCCTCGCCGGTGCGCGGGCACACCAAGTCGTCGCCCAGCCGCTCGCCGGTGCGGCTGACCCAGCCGGCCGGGCGCGCCGGATTGCCGAGCACCAGCGCGAAGTCGGCGACGTCGCGGGTCACCACGGCGCCAGCGCCGATCATGGCGTAGCGCCCGATGGTAACCCCGCAGATGACAGTGGCATTGGCGCCGATGCTGGCGCCCCGGCGCACCACCGTCGGCGCGAACTCGTCCTTGCGCTCCACGAAGGCGCGCGGCGTCAACACGTTGGTGAACACGCAGGACGGGCCGCAGAACACCTCGTCCTCCAGGGTCACGCCCTCATAGACCGAGACGTTGTTTTGCAGCTTGCAGCCGTCGCCGATGGTGACGCGCGGGCCGATCATCACGTTCTGGCCGACCACGCACCGCGCGCCCATCCGGGTGCCGCCGAGCAGATGGCTGAAATGCCAGATCCGGGTGCCCGCCCCGACCTCGACACCGTCGTCGACAATGGCGGTCGGGTGCACGAAGACAGCGTCGGGCGCCGCCATTACAGCTCCACCGTGCGGCCGCCGGTGATCGCGCGCTGGCATGCGTCCAGCACCGTGAGTACCCTGATGCCCTCGGCGGCGTCGGATGGTGGCGCGGCCTTGCCGGCAACCGCGTCGAGGAAGGCCTGGCACTCGATCCTGAGCGGCTCGCCGGCCTGGTAGGCGATGGGCTCGGCATCGGCCTTGGAGATCACCGGCAGCTCGCCGTCCCACGCCGCCCGGTGCGGATACAGCAGCAGCTTGTCGGCCCCGTCGGCCACGTCGTTGAACACCGCCATGCCGGCATCGCCCACCACGACCAGCCGCTGCTCCTTGTAGGGATGCAGCCACGACACGAACACGTGCGCCTGCACGCCGTCGCCGAAGTCGAGGTGGCTGAGCGTGGTGTCGGCGACCCCTTCGGACAGGTAGGTGCCGGCGCTCGCCATCACCCGCCGCGGCATCCGCCCGGCGAGGTTCAGGATCATCGACACGTCGTGCGGGGCGAACGACCACAGCGCATTTTCCTCGCGGCGAATTTTGCCCAGGCTCGCCCGGTTGGAATAGATGTAGCGCAGGCGGCCGAGACGGCCCGCGCGCACCGCCGCCGACAGGGCGCGGAACGCCGGGTGATAGAGCAGCAGGTGGCCGACCATCAGCACCTTGCCCGCGCCGTCCGCCTGCGCCTTTAGCGCCTGCGCGTCGCCGACGTCGAGGCAAATCGGCTTTTCCACGAAAACGTGCTTGCCGGCATTGAGCGCCAGGGCGACCACATCGCCATGGGTCGCCGCCGGGGTCGCGATCGCCACCGCCTCGATCGCCGGATCGCCGAGCACCTGGTCCAGCGCCGGTACCACCGGGCAATGCGGATATTGCGCGGCGAAGCGCTCGCGCACCTCCGCACTGGCATCGTGCAATGCGGCAAGCGCACCCAGCCCATCGAGATTGCGGGCGAGATTCCGGCCCCAATGGCCGAGACCGATGGCAGCGACTGCAGGCACGCTCAGCTTTCGGCCACGATGGCGTCGCGGACCGCGACCGCGATCTTCTCCGCCACGGCCTCTTCCATGTAGCCATGGATCGGCAGCGCCAGCACCCGGCCCGCCAGGCGCTCGCTGACCAGCAATGAGCCGGGACCGGCGGCATAGCCGGCATAGGGCGGCTGCATGTGCATCGGGCATGGATAGTAGATCGCGGTCGGCACGCCGGCGTCCTTCAGCCGGGCCTGCACGGCGTCGCGATTGTCGACCTGGATGGTGTATTGCGCGAACGCCGACGACGCCGCGTTCGAGCGCACCGGCGTGGTCGTCACCTCCGCCAGATGGCGGTCGTAGAAGTCGGCCAGCCGCTGGCGGGCCGCGATCTCGCCGGCCAGTGCCGGCAGCTTGGCGAGCAGGATGGCGGCCTGCAAGGTGTCGAGCCTGGCATTGAGCCCGATGCGGTCGATGGCGTATTTCTCGCGGCCCCGGCCATGGGCGCGGATCGACTTCAGTGCCTCGGCCAGGTCGCCGTCGTCGGTCAGCACCGCACCGCCGTCGCCATAGCAACCAAGTGGCTTGGCGGGAAAGAAGCTGGTGGCGGTGACCGGCGCCAGCCCACCGACCATGCGCCCGTCGAGCGCGGCGCCGAAGCTCTGGGCGGCGTCGGCGACCACCGTCATGCCGTGGCGCGCGGCGGTTTCGGACAACGCCGTGTAGTCGGCCGGCAGGCCGAACAGGTCGACCGGCACCACCGCCTTCGGTCGCAGCCTGCCCTCCGCCACCACTCTCGCTACCGCCGCGTCCAGGTCCGCCGGGTCGATGTTGTAGGTGCGCGGATCGACATCGACGAACACCGGTTCGGCGCCCAGCAACGCCGGCACCTCCGCTGTCGCGGGAAAGGTGAATGCAGGCAGGAACACCGCGTCGCCAGGGCCCACGCCCAGCGCCATCATCGGCGCGGTGATGGCGTCGGTGCCGCTGGAGACAGAGACCACATGCGCCACGCCGGCGAACTCGGCCAATGCCGCCTCCAGCTCCGCGACCTCCGGGCCCATGATGAACTGGCCGTGGCGGAACACGCCGGCCATCCGCGCCGCGATCTGAGGCTGCAAGGCGGCGTACTGGGCCTTCAGCCCGGCGAACTCCAGCTCCGGCACGTCCGCGTCGGGCAGTGCGAACATCGGTTCAGCGCCCAACGTAGGCATTCCCCACCGACGGCGTGCCATGGCGCTCGGCGAATAGCTTGCGCCACTTGTCGGCATCCGCCTCGAGCACGAAGACGTGGTCGCCGGTGTAGTGCTCGTAGTCGGGATAGTGCTCCCATGACGCGACCTCGACATAGCCGTGATCGGTCATCGCCTTGCTGATCGACACCACGTTCTCCTCGCCGCTCAGCTCCAGCGCCCACGACTTCACGTGCCCGGTGGCCAGCAGCTTCTGCGCGCCCTCGATGGCCCGGTTCTCGAACCCGTCGATGTCCATCTTCACGTGGGTGGCCAGCGGCAGGCCGTAGTCCCAGTGCAGGCTGTCCAGCGAGACCGAGGCCGTCCACTGGCCCATGGTCACCGGCAGGTGCCCCTTGCCGCCCCGGCAATAGGCCATCGGGTCGGCGAAGCTGTTGCCGGTCTCGCCGGGGATCGGCAGCGAGTGATAGATGTGGCGGCTGTAGCCGGTGGTGGTGTCGCAGCCGGCATGGACGATATCGAAGTCCTCGGCCTTCACGCCGCTGGTCTGGCACTGGCGGTAGAGCGTCTTCAGCAGCGATTCGATGCTGGGCGTGTAGGGCTCGATGAACACGATGCGGGCGCGGTGCAGGTGGTGGACCAGGAAGCCCTCCAGCCCGTTGGCCGAACCGACGTCGTACATCACTTCGACGTCGCGGATTTCGTGCAGCCATGTGTGCAGGATGTCGTTCGGGTCGGCGCCGAATTGCAGGAAGCGCCTGAGCTCGCGGTACGAGCGGACGGCGATCTCCATCCAACGGTCGTCGAACTTGCGCGCCGCGATCCGGCAATCCAGGTCGTGGTCGTAGCGCAATCGCCCACCGTATTTGGTGAGGAACAGGGCGGTGTCCCGCCATCGGTGCCAGCGCGGCTGCAGGCTGCGCGCCATCGGCGCCGGCATGAGGCGGGAAATGTTATGGGCCAGCGTTGCCATTGCGCAATCTACCTCCTGGCGCCGCCGCGCAGCGACGCTTTGATCTTCTGCTTGAAGTGGTGCCACAGATAGGCGTTCTCGATCAGCATCCGCACCGGCCGATACATGCCGCTGCGGCGAAACCGCGTCCCCATGTAGTCCTGCGGCGCCACCATGTAGTCGGCACCGACGCCCAGGACGCGAAGCTGGCGGGGCGACAGGCCGCCCAGGTCGTTCGACCACACCTGCATCGGCGATACCTGCGTGTGGCCGAAGGTGGCGACCCGGTAGTAGTCCAGCAAGATGACGCGGCGGCTCTTGCGGCACGGCTGGTCGGGTCCGTGGAAGCCACGGTCGTCGAACAGCACCAGATCGCCGGCCCGGCCGTCCACCCGCACGCGCTTGTCCATGATCGAACGCCGCTCGTCGGCGGGATAGGCCGAAAGGTCCGGCCCGCGCGGCGCCATCATCTTGTGGGTCCCGGCGCAGTAGGAGAACGCCCCCTCCGCGGTGTCGTGCATATAGACCGCAGCCCCCACGCCGACCGGCTGTTTCATGTCGTCGGCGGTCAGCGCCGTCTCGGCGTCCGCCGTCTTGCGCCAGCCCTCGGAGAAGTCGGCATGCATGTCGAAATAGGTGTAGCCGACACCGGCGTCGATCTTCACATTCGCCTCGGCCAGCACGCACTCCGACGCCATATAGGTCTCGACCAGGCCGATGACCCGCTCGTCCAGGCACATCGGCACCAGCGCGCCGCCGGCGACGAACGGGCTCATCAGCTTCTTGGGGTGGTCGACCTTGTTGTAGCCCGGCACACCCGCGACCGCCGGCACCGACGCCAAACGGTCGATGCGCGCGTTAGCCTCGGCCAGGGCATCGGGGGCGAACAGCCCGCGCAGCACGATGAACCCATGCTCCGCCAGCGCGGCGAGCGCGGCCGCTTCGTCCAACGGCGCGACCGCAACGTCGAAGAGGGGAATGTCATTGCGCGTCGTCATGGAACCCTTGCGGCCGCGGCGTCGGCGTCGGCGTCGAACGCAGAGCAGTTGCGCGCCAATTGGTCGAGCAGCAGGCGGTGCCGTGCGGCGGCGAAACCCTCCAATCGCTCCTGCACCGGCGCGGCACGCTCGCCGACCCACCAGATCGGATGGGTCAGAAGCTGCAGGGCACGCCCCTCGGCCACCGCCTCGTGGTCCAAGGGGTGGCCATGGTGCCAACCGCCGCGCGAGTCGGAACAATAACCCATGTCCGCGAAGAACGCCGGCTCATAGGCGTGACGCCGGCCCGCGAGCCGTGCCGGATGGCCCAGAAGGGCAGGGGCGGGGCGGTGGAAGCTGATGAGATCGACCGGCGCCCCGGCGATCTGCTCCAGAATGGCGCATTCCTCAGCAGCGGCGCGGTCCAGCGACGCCAGGTCGGCCTCATAAAGGCTCGCATCCAGATGCAATCCAACCCGGTGACCAAGTGCTGCGAGCCGGCGCACGGCGGCCTGGCCGGCCGCGGAATGCGGATTGTACATCTCGGTGCGTAGCAGCACGAAGTAGTGCGCCGATACGTCCATGGCGCGCTCGACCTCGGCGAGCGCGACCGCCGCCTGCAACGACATATCGACGTCGTGGCGCAGGATCAGGTGCGCGGCGTCGGGGTCCGCATCGGCATAGCCTATGGCCTCATAGCCACGCGCCAACAGCGCCTCGACCAGCGCGCGGTATCCGGCCGCCGTGAAATCTTCAGCCATGACGTGCCAGCGGCGCGCCGTCCCAGCCGATGCCCTTGCGGTTCAGATAGGTCTCGGCATACCAGCCGAGCGCGGTGGCGGCATCGCGCCGGTCGCGCACGATGCGCCCGTAGGGCCACGGCGCGAATGAGCAGATCGGCGCCATCCAGTAGCCGAGATAACGGCGCTGGAACCGATGCCAGCGCGCCTTGCCCAAGGGCGCGTGCGCCGCCTTCACCGCGAGGCGGATCGGCACCAGCCAACCCGGCCGCACCCGCAATGGATTGACCGGGATGTCGCGCCACACGCCGCCCCAGTTCATTCGCTCCAGCACCGTGCGGTAGAGATTCTGCCCGCGCTTGGCGCTGAGCGGTGCGCGCTCCCAAAAGTCGAGATAGTCGCGGTCCCACAACGGCAGCCGCCAGTCGTAGCCTAGGAACTCATAGCAGCGCTGGCCGTGGATGACGTATTTCGACTGCCGGTCGATGAACTCGGAATACTCGTAGATGCCGTGGTCGCCGGCTGGATCGTCCGGCATGCCGCCGATGGCCGCGATTTCTTCCGCCAGCCGCCGCCGCACCCGCGCCACGGCCGGGCTCTCGCGCAGTGCGCCCCACTGCTTGAAGTGCTTGCCGACCAGGGTGTCCACGACGCGATCGCGCCGTGCCTCCGGTGACAATTCCGGTGCCGGTTCGGTCAATGGCGCCAGGATGTGGTTACCGGTGATGAAGTCGCCGGACTGGCCGTTGATCAGGATGGTCTCGGGCGGGGCCAAACCGCGCGCCGCCATCTCGGTGACCGCCAGATAGTCCTGCGGGAAGTGGATGCCGACCAGATTGTCGGCGTAGTCCTCGAACCGGCGGTGGCGGGCGCTGGCCATGGCGCGCCGCTGCCGGCCGATGGTGTAGGGCACGAAGTCCCAGGGCACGCCCAGGCGCTTGGCGATATCCCGGCTGACCATGGCCTCGCGGTTGCCGTCCAGGCCATACGCGAAGGTGCGGAGGTTCTTGTAGCCCGCCGCGACCAGGCCGGAGAGGATCATCCGCGAGTCCAGTCCCGCCGACAGCGGGATCAGGATCGGCCGGCCGCCGGCACTGGCAATCAGTTTGTCGATCAGGCGCTCGTGCAGCGCCGCCAGGTCGCTGGCCAGGTCCTCGGCGTCGGCGTCGACCGGCTGCCACGGCCGCCACTGATGGTAGTGTGCGACCTTCAATCCCGCCGGGCTCACGTGCAGGAACTGGCCGGGCAGGAGCTGGCGCACGGACCGATAGACGGTGTCGGCGCCGATGCTGAAAGCCGCGGTGGCGATGGCTGCCGTACCGTCCGGGTCGGCATCTTCCGGCCCCAGGCCGAGCTTTGCCACCAGCCGCGGCCCCGACTGATCGATCGACGCGCCAGCGCCGTTCGGCGCGTAGAGCAGGGCTGAGCTGCGCACGCGGTCGACTGCTGCCGCCGTCCATCCCGGCCCCTCGACCACAATCGCGAAGAAACCGTCCAGACCGCGCAGCCATTCGGCGAACCGGTCGGGATCGGCCGCCACGCCCGCCGCTTCGGCCGCCAGGGCCCGGGCATCGCGGGTCTGCTCATAGCCCTGCATCCAGAAACCCGTGCCGTTGGCATCCAGCCGCCGCCAGCCGCCCTCGCCCTCGACAAGGCCAATTTCCGCGCGCATCAGTCCGATCGGCGCATTCATGCCGCCTCGGGGCTTGGCACTGCGGCTGGATACATGGCCTGCTCAACGAAGGCATAGTCGATATCCGTGGCGGGCTGCGCCAATGCGGCCAGCAGCGCGTCGCGGTCGAAGCGCACGCGGTTGTCGCCATCCACATGGGCGGGCACCATCGCGCAGCGCCGCGCGAGCAGATCGCGCGCATCGGCGTGCCATGCCTGCGCGGCGACATCCAGCACCACCACCGGACGGTCGGTGCAGAGGCAGAAGCCGAACGTGGTCGACGACGTGCGCGGGAAGACGAACGCATCGGCGCGCTGCCAGCACGCCTCCATCGGGTCGGCCAGCACCTCGTCGGCGTGGCCGTCCCACAGGCGGGTGGCAAGGCCGCGCCATTCCGGGTGCACCTTCATCAGAACCCGATAGCCCTGGGCGCGCAGTTCGGCGACCAGCCTGAACTCCAGGTCGAGCTGGAGCAGCGCGAAGTGCGCGGCATGGGCGGGATAGCGCAGCCACGACAGCGGAAAGCCGACCACCATCACGGTCTTCGCAGGCGTCTGCATCTGCGCCGACAGCGTCCGCCGCCAGTCCCGGTAGAGCGACGTGTCGGCGGAAACGAACCGCACGTCACGCACGTGCGGCCCCTCGTCGTGAATGCGCGCAAACCACGCCACCGATTGCGCGGTCGGCGTGACGAAGGTGTCGCAAACATCCAGCTCGGCCAGCGCGGTCATGGGGTTGGGCAGCTCACCCATGGTGTTGCCGTGGTGGAAGCCAACCACTTCCCTGCCCTGCGCCCGCCAGGCCGCGGCCATCAGCCGGTGCAGCGGGTTGCCGAGGTTGGCTAGGAACAGGCCCCGCGCGCCGGTGACCGTGCGGTCGAGCAGCGGGCGGATCGCCGCCAGGTCGGCAAGCCGGCGGCGCCAGCAGGCGCGCGCAGGCGCCATGTCGGCCGTCGCACCAAGATGCGTCTCTCCGGCGGCGGCGATGTTTCCGAGCAAGTCGTCGATGGCGGCCTCCAGCCTGGCGCTGATCGGTGCCGGCTGGCGCGTTCCGGCCAAGTATCGGTCCACGTAGATGTGGTGCGCGGCCATGGCCTCGCCCGCCAGCATGTCCGCCATCAACGGCGAGAAGCTGCCGGCCACCGCCACCGGGCCTCCACCCATTGCAGCGGCGACACGCGCCACGGCACCGGCGTGACGGTTCAGCAACCAGCCCTTTGCGGCGCCGCGCGCGGCCAGGCGGATGCGCTCCGCTACGGGGGCGCGACGCTGGAACGCAACAGCGAGCTTGTCCCACTCCGGGTCCAGGTGCCCGGCGGTCACGGCACCTGCCCGGGGCGTGGTACCGGCAGCCTGGAAGGCGGCGGCCGCGGCCACGATGTGGAAATGCTGGATCAGGAAACCCACGAACCCGAAATCGGCGAACAGCAGTTCGGCGTCACCCGGTTCGGCATCGGCCACGGCATCGCGAAATCGCCCGGCCACCGCTGAAGCGAAGCCATCGAACGCGGCGTCGGAAACCGGCCAGCGGAAACCCGCCGACCATTGGGAAAGCGTCTCGGCCGACAACAGCGCGGCATCGAGCGGCTGCACCTGGCCGACGCCCTGCGCATCCGCGAGCGACGTTCCGCCATAGGCGGTCGAATAGTCGTGGGTCGCGCGCATCAGCATCAGTCTTGTGCGACCAGGTCCCAGGCCAGCGGCGTCCCCCGCGATATCGCCACGGCGGCACGCCGCCCCAGCACGTCGGGCAGATGCTTCGGGGCCAAGCCATGGCCGGGCCGGATCGAGCGGACGTTCTCGGCGGTCAGTTCCGCGCCCTGTGGAATATCGGCCACCACATAGAGCGAGCGTCGGAAGCCGACATTGCCGGTTTCGCTGCCCTTCAGGCTGTACGTGGGCTCTCCGAGCGCCTGCCAGGCGGTGCGGCAGTCCGCGACCAGGGTCGCCAGCTCGGGCGGCTCCAGCGAGAACGCGGAGTCCGGGCCGCCGTCCGCGCGCGCCAGAGTGACGTGTTTCTCGATCATGGTGGCGCCCAGCGCGACCGCCGCGGTCGACACCGCGGTGCCCATCGTGTGGTCGGACAGCCCCACCTGCACGCCCGTGCGGGCGGCAAGGTCCAGGATCGTGCGCAGATTGGCGTCGCCGGCCGGCGTCGGGTAGCCGCTGACGCAATGCAGGATGACGATGTCGCGCGCGCCGCCCTGCCGCGCCGCAGCCAGCGCCTCTTCGATCTCGTCCAGATTGGCAAGGCCCGTCGACATGATCATCGGCTTGCCGGTCGCCGCCACCTTGCGCACCAGGGGCAGGTCGATCAGCTCGAACGACGCGATCTTGTAGGCCGGCGCATCCAGCGTCTGCAGGAAGTCGACGGCGCTGTGGTCGAACGGCGCGCTGAAGATGGCGAGGCCCAGCGCGCGGGCGTGCGCGAACAGGGCCGGGTGCCAGTCCCACGGCGTATGCGCCTCGTCATAGAGCTCGTGCAGGGTGCGGCCGTGCCACAGGCCGCCCTCGATCTTGAAGCCTGGGCCGTCGTGGTCGATGGTGATGGTGTCGGCGGTATAGGTCTGCAGCTTCACAGCGTCGGCGCCGGCCTCGGCCGCCGCGCTCACGATCGCCTTGGCGCGCTCCAGGTCGCCATTGTGGTTGCCCGAGAGCTCGGCGACGATATAGGGCGGCTCGTCGCGGCCGATGGCACGCCCTGCAATAGAAACGGCTGCAGGGGATATGGCCGCCGGGGACATGGATGCTGCGGGGGATATGGATGCGGGATCAGGCATGGCGACGCTCGGCCTGCGGTTGGGGGTGTGCCGGCTGGACGTACCAGCAATCGGCCTGTGGGCGGTATCCGGCGGCCATGAACAGCCGCCGCGACGCCGCGTTGTCGGGCAGGATGTAGGCGTGCAGATCCTGGTCCGGCAGCAGGTCGCGGGCAAAGCCAAGTGCTGCGTCGCCAACGCCCTGACCGCGCCACGCGCTGGCCACCACGATATAGACCTCGAAGCCGTCCAGGTGCGGGCGATGCTCCAGGCGCAGCACGCCGGCCGGGCTGCCCTCGACCTCCAGGATATGGATGATCGACGCGGGATCGCTGCGCTTGCGGCCGAACCAGTGCGCGTGCTCCGCCTCGGTGGGGATCGACGGATCGCGCGCATGCCGCCGGGTCGACGGGTCGCGCTGCCAGGAAAGCATGATCTGCGCATCGTCGTCGGCCATTGGCCGCAGCGTGATCGCGGCACCTTGGCTGGTGCGCGCCGGTGACCCCAACGCCAGCGCCACCCGGGCGACGCCAAGCCCATCGCAGAGCCTGATCGCGGCCTCGGCCATCGCCCGGCGGCGGGGCCTGTCGTGGACCAGCGCGGCGACCGCGGCGCACAGTGCGCGCCCGTCCAGCGACGGCAGCACGATGGCGGCACCCGCCACGGCCAGTGCCTGGACAACATCGCGCTGGTTGTCGGCAATCGGGATCGCGACGGTCGGCTTGCCGAGAATGCAGCGTTCCCAGGCCGAACTGCCGCCGCCGCCGATGGCGATATCGGCCGCCGCCATCGCGGCGACGTAGTCCGGGCTGTCGATCAACAAGCGGACCTCGTGCCGGCTCACCGCCGCGCGCTGGCGGACGTCGTCCAGGTGCTCCGCCAGTCCGGTCAGCGCAACGTCGATGTGAATGGGGGCGTCGGCCTCCAGCCCTTCCAGCGCCGCCAATGCCAGCCCGCAGCCGTTGGCGGGGTCGGTGGCGCCGAAGGAAACGAATATCCGGGTTGCCAGGCCGCTGCCGGCCAATCCATCGGCCGCCATCCGCCATCGCGCGGCAGCGAAGGCCGGTCGCACCGGCGCGTACATGGCGCCGGTCAGCACGTCGGTGTCGGGCGGCACAAGCCCACCGTAAGCGGCACGGTCACGGCCGGCGGTGGGGTCGACGAGGACGTCGCAAGCGTGCGGCCTGGTCGGCAGGTCGTCGATCACGGCGACCCGGCGCGCCCAGCCACGGCACGCCCGCTCGAACCCATCGCCGCGCCCGTAATGGTCCACCAGCAGCAGGTCGCAGCCACCGGGCATGGCGGCGGCAAGCTCGGCGGCTTCGTCCTCCGCCAGGCCGTGCAGCGACAGCACCGGCATGCCGCCGCTGGCTGCCTTGACGCTGGCCGCTGCCCCAGCGGTTGCCGCGAAGGTCGCCTGCCAGCCGCGCGCCACGAGGGCCGTCGCCAGCGCCGCGCTGCGCACCACATGGCCGGCGCCGATCTGCGGCCCGGCATCGGCGCGGATCACCAGCATCATGGCGCACCCTCATCGGCCCGCCGCGCGAGCATCGCTTCCGCCAAATAGAGATCGTCGGCCGTGTCGATATCGATCGAGCGTTCGCGCGGCATCACATAGGCCAGCACCGGCGGCGCGATATAGGACCGGGTCTCGCGAAGCCGGTCGACATCGAGGATGTGGATCGCGCTGTTGGGACGGTAGGCGGCGGGCATTTCCTGCGATTTCTTGCCGAACCACTGCGGGAAGTGCGCGACGAGCATGCCGTCCGCGTCGATGGCCTGGGCGGCAAACGGCGTGTGGTCGAACTCCGATACGCTCATCAGCGATACCGCATTGCGGTCGTGAAACAGGTCCCAGGCGGCACGCACGTCATCGCCGGTGCGAAACGGGCATGTCGGCAGCAGGATGACCAGCTTCCGGTATGCGGTGCCGGCGGCCTCCAACGCGTCCAATGCGTGCAGCGCCACGTCCACCACGCCCGCCGGGTCGCGGGCCAGCGCCATTGGGCGCATGAACGGCACGTCCAGACCCAGCGCCCGCGCCTCGTCCGCGACCGCCGTGTCCTCGGTCGAGACCACGATGCGCTCGAACAGCGCGCTGTCGCGGGCCGCCGCGGCCGCCCAGGCCAGCAGCGACCGGCCGCCCAGCTTGCGGATGTTCTTCTGCGCCAGCCGGGTCGAGCCGCCCTTGGCCGGGATCAGGCACAGCGTGTCGGTCCGCGCATCGCTCACGACTTGGCAAACAGCCACCAGTTCGAGTTGTCGCTGGAGTCCAAGGGCTGCCACAGGAAGCCATAGTCCACCACCCGAAGGCCCGGATAACGCTCCAGGTAGAAGCGGCCGAAATCGCGCTTGAACAGGAAGCCGTCGCGGCCGTGGTAACGCACCTCCGCCGGCTCGTGCGAAAAGTACTCGATGCAGAGCACATAGTGACGCGCCACCCGCACGATCTCGTCCGTCACCCGGCCCAGGTCGTCGGGCGCGACGTGGATCAGCACGCCAGATGTGAACACGAGGTCGATGCTGGCGTCCCCATGCGGCAGGGCGTCGCCCGCGCCCTCGCGGATATCGGCCTGATCCAGGCCTGGTGCCGCGCGCGCCTCGCCGACCGCGGCCGGGTTCGGCTCCACCGCATGCAGCCGCTCCACGAAGTGGCGCAGCGCCAGCAGATTGCGGCCGATGTTGCAGCCGACCTCCAGCACGCTTTCCGGCTTCGGCGTCACCGCATGAGCCAGCATGCGGCCCCAGTCGCGCATCAGCCGGCGCATGCCGTCGTCGGTGATCTGGTTCGCGTTACGCCGGGCGTAGTCGATACCGAACTCGGAACGCCAGAACTCAACCTGCTTCGTCGCCACGGCTACATCACCTGGAAGGTGGTCGGCTTCACGTCCCGCGCCGGCTCGCCGGTCGGCAGGGGCGGATTGTCCGGGTTGAAGTAGAGATGACGGTTGCGGTCGTCGAGCACCCGGTCGTTGGACTGCGCCACCCGCGCCGCCTCCTCGCGCGGGCCGACGGCATGGCGGTCGACACTGTCGGTGGCGACCCAGCGGCCACCCTCTTTCGCCCAGATCTGTGGGTCGCGCATCGGCTCCACCAGGTCGTAGAACGCATCCACGGTGATGCCGAGGAAGTCGCAATAGTCGGCCAGGGTCGAGGGCTCGCGCGCGTCGTAGCGCGCCACCATCGCCATGCCCTCCTCGCGCGTCATCCGGCCGTGGCGGATCTCCATGCTGGCGTCGTCGGTGGCCCGCCCGTAGCCGAACTTCAGGTACTTCAGGTAGTCGTGCACGTCGTTGGCGTGGTCGTCGATCTTGGCATAGAGGTTGAACGTGCGGTCGCGCTCGAACGCGATGGTGCCGAAGTCCCAGGTCTCGATCATCTTCTCGCCCTGGGACTTGGCGTTCCAGTCGAAGAAGTTGGACAGGTAGATGCCGCGCACCTCGGTGCGCTCGATGTCCTCGTCCTCCGGGAACACGTAAGGCGCGATGTCGTGCTCGGTGATGCCGGCCTGGCCGATCAGCTCGTGCGCCTCCACCCCGCGCATATCGTGTTCCTTGCGCGACCACTTGGTGTACTCGACGAAGTCCTCCAGCGTGACCAGACCGGTCAGCTCGGCGAAGCCGTGCTCGCCCCAGACGATCAGCGGAATGTTGTGCTGCACCGCCACCTGGAACGGCACGGTGCGGATGCCGGCGTGATAGTGCCAGGTCAGGTCGCCCACCCGCTCCAGCATGTAGCGGCTGATCTTGCGCACCGACGCGACGCCGGCGTGGTAGCAGATCAGGTCCGCGCCGGATTTCTCGGCCAGGTTGGACAGATTGCGCAGGCCCGACGGCGCATTGAACACGTGGTTGAAGTGCACCATCAGCGGGTTCATGCCGTACTTTTCCTGCAGCACCCACACTTGGAAGTGCGAGTCCTTGCCGCCGCTGACCGGCACGATGCAGTCATGTGGATTGCCGCGCTCCTTCGCCAGGGCCTTCGCCTCGTCGAGGATTTCCTGCAGCATCTCCTGCCGCTCCTCCCAGCCGATCTCCAGCCCGCCGCGCGATTCGTGGTAGCGGCAGCCGCTGCACACACCTTCGTCGTCGAAGATGATGGTGGGCTTGGCGTTGGCCGGATAGAGGCAGCGCGCGCAATAGTCCATCAGCAGTCGTGTCCTTCGGGTCCCGTGTTCATGCGCCGATGCGGCCTTCGAGGCGAACGTCCATGCCGGCGCGGGCCAGGAACGATTTCGCCTTCTTGGTGGCGTGCTCGGTGTAGTGGAAGATGTTGGCGGCGGCCACCGCTTCGGCGCCGGCCTGGAGCCCTTCGACCATGTGCTTCCAGGTGAAGACGCCGCCGAAGGCGATCACCGGCACGTCGACGGCATCGCATACGGCGCCGAGGGTTTCCAGGTCATAGCCGCGGCGCGCGCCGTCATGGTCGATGGAGTTGAAGAAGATCTCGCCGCAGCCCAGCGACGTCGCATAGCGCGCCCACGACACCGGGTCGGTCGCACCATCCGGCGTCGTGGCCGGTCGTTGCCCCCGATCCACCATCACGCCGGGCGTTCCGTCATCATCGCGCTTCACGTCCATCGAGCCGACGATGCACTGGCGGCCGTAGCGCCGCGCCAGCGTGCGCACCAGATCGGGATCGTCGGCGATCGCCGTGTTCACCACCAGCTTGTCGGCGCCGCTGCGCAGCACCTCGCGCGCGTAGCCGGCATCGGTGATCCAGCCGCCGGCGGTCATCGGCACGAAGCAGTGGCGCGACACGGCACGGATGGATGCGGCGAACTTGTCGCGCCCCGCCGCATCGCGGCTGACGTTCAGCATCACCAGTTCGTCCACCGCCCACTTGTTGAATGCCTCGACCGCGTGGACCGGGTCGTAGTGGATGACGTTGGTGTGCTTGAACCGCACCGACTGCACCACCTGGCCGTCGCGCAGGATCAAGACCGCAATGAGCCGCTTCTTAAGCAATAACCAGTCTATCCGGCACGGGTGATGAAATTTTCCAAGAGCTTCAGGCCCACGCGCTGGCTCTTTTCCGGGTGGAACTGCATGCCGACGACGTTGCCGACCGCCACCACCGCGGCGAACGACACCCCGTGGGTCGCGGTTGCCAGCACGCCGGGCGCGCCCATGGTCTCGGCCGTCGGGTCGACATAGTAGGAATGCACGAAATAGACGTCGTTGCCGCTCTCGATACCGTCGAACACCGGGTGCTCGCCCTCCAGATGCAGGCTGTTCCAGCCCATATGCGGCACTTTCAGGCCGTTGCCGGCTGGAAATCCGACCACCGGCGCATCGACCCAGCCCAGCCCCTCGTGCTCTCCGTCCTCGGTGGACGAGCGGCAGATGAGCTGCATGCCAAGGCAGATGCCGAGCAGGGGCTTGCCCGCCTTCACGTGGCTGTCCAGGGCGGGCGCCATGCCGGAGGCGCGCAGATGGTCGATGGCCTCGGCGAACGCCCCGACACCGGGCAGCACGACACGGTCGTAGCCTGCCACCGCGTCGGGGTCCTCGACCAACTCGCCCGGATGGCCGATCTCCGCCAGCGCATTGGCAACGGACAGCAGGTTGCCCATGCCGTAGTCGATGATCGCAAGTTCGCCCATGCGAGAGGAACTAGACCTCGAAATCGGTCCAGGCGAAGGCCTCGCCCGCGGGCTTGGCCGCGCGCAGGCGCTGGCCGATCACACGGTCGACCTCGTTCGGCGGGATGCCGAAGCCCGGCCTGCGGTAGTCCAGGTCATCGGCCGCCAGGGTCTGTCCCGCCTGCAGATCGCGGGCGGCGGAGATGCTGCGCCTGACCGCCATGCGTTTCTCGCGCTCGGCCGCGTGCATGATGCGGCGGGTGGTGCCCATGGCGGTCTCCACCTCGCGCACCACGGTCATGAACGCGGCCATGTCGGCCGGCTCCAGCGAGAAGATGTGCTCGATGGAGCGCGTGGTGCGATCCTCGGTGATCGATTTCTCGATCAGGTTGACCCCCATCGCCAGGGCGGCCACGTCCATCTCCCACCCCGGCGTGTGGTCGGAATAGGCGATGGGATAGGGGAACATGCGCTTCAGCGTCGGGATGACGTTGAGGTTGATGCTCTCCAGCCGCGCCGGATAGCCGGACGGGCAATGGTGGATGATGACGTTGTCGTTGCCGGTCTCGCGGATGATGTCGACCGCCGCCTCGATCTCGCCAATGGTCGAATTGCCGGTGTCGAGCTGCAGGCACATGCCCGATTCCGCGGCCCGGCGGATCAGCGGGGTGTGGTTGACGTCGGCGGACGCAATCTTGATCGAATCGCACCCCAGCTCGGTCAGGAAATCGACCTCGTCGTCGAAACCGACGGTGGCGAAGAAGGCCAGCCCGCGCGCATCGGAATGCGCCTTCACCGCGCGCCACTCGTCGTCGCTGAGTGCGCGCCGCTTCAACAGGTCGTAGAGCGGCTCGGTCACCGGCTCGGTGGCGCCGGTCTCGCGGTCCACCAGCACCTCGTAGGAGAATGGCACCGTGCGGTCGGCGACCAGCCGGTCGGGATCGAGGATCTGGAACTTCACCGCGTCGGCGCCAGCGTCGGCGGCATGGTCGACCAGCCGTTTCGCCGAGTCCAGGCCATCGTGGGTGGGGCCCGCCTCGAACGTGATGAAGCAGGGGTGGCCGTCGCCGATCTGGCGGTCGCCGAATTTCACCATGGTCAGTCGTCTCCCAGACACGCGGCGAGTGCGGCGACCACCCGGTCGACATCCTGGTCCGCCATCGTCGGATAGAGCGGCAGCGACAAGCACCGCCGGTAATAGGCCGCGGCACCCGGCAGGTCGATATCGCCATACCGGTCGCGGTAGTAGGGCTGCCAATGCACCGGGATGTAGTGCACCTGGCTGCCGATGCCGCGCGCACGCAAGGCGTTCATCAGCCCAGCGCGGTCCAGGCCGACAGCCTCAAAATCGACCAGCGCGACATAGAGATGCCAGCCCGGCCGGTTGCCCGGCACCCGCC
This sequence comes from Alphaproteobacteria bacterium, assembly GCA_965227515.1. Taxonomy (GTDB): domain Bacteria; phylum Pseudomonadota; class Alphaproteobacteria; order CALKHQ01; family CALKHQ01; genus CBDDFZ01. The sequence continues at coordinate 251,964 of CBDDFZ010000002.1, read as the reverse complement.
CCAGCGGTCGCACCCGCGGCGCCAACGGCGCGAGCAGCCGGTCATAGCGCTCGACCAGGGCGCGGCGGCGCTCGACGAAGCCGTCCAGCTTCGCAAGCTGGCTCAAGCCGAGCGCGCACTGGATGTCGCTGGCGCGGTAGTTGAACCCCAGGTCGGGCATCTCGTAGTACCACGGGTTGACCGTGCCATCGGCATCCAGCGCCTCGCCCGCGTTGGCCATGTCGGCCGCGTCGCGGGTCATGCCGTGGCTGCGCAGCTTCCGCAGACGCGCGCCCAGCACCGGGTCGTTGCCGGTGACGGCCCCACCCTCGCCCATGGCAATCGTCTTCACCGGATGGAACGAGAACGTGGCGAGGTCGGCATGCGCCGCGGCCCCCACCGGGGTGCCGTTGCCATAGGTGGTGCCGAGCGCGTGGCAGGCATCCTCGATCACGCTGAGGCCATGTTCGTCGGCCAGTGCGCGCAGCCCGATGGGATCGGCGCACTGGCCGGCGAGATGCACCGGCGCCAGCGCCTTCGCCTTCAGCCCGGCGGGCACCCGCGCCAGCGCGTCGCTGGCTTGCTCCACGCCCATCAGTCCGGTGTCAGGATCGACGTCGGCGAACACCACCTCGGCGCCGACGAAGCGGGCCATGTTGGCGGTGGCCAGGAACGTGATCGTCGGCACGATCACCGCGTCGCCCGGCCCCAGGCCAAGCGCCATCGCGGCCATGTGCAGGGCGGCCGTGCCGCTGCTGCAGGCAACCGCGAAGCCGGCGTCCACCTTCTCGGCCAGCGCCTGCTCGAATGCCTCGACGGTCGGGCCGGTGGTCAGCCAGTCGCCCTGCAACACGCGCGCGACCGCCGCCACGTCGTCGTCGTCGATCGCCTGCCGCCCATAGGGCAGGAACGGCAGCGCGTTTGGTGCGTCGGCCAACTCTGCGGTCACCCTTGCGCCGGCGATGGCGGCATCAGCCAGCGTTCGCCTCCGTGCCGTCGAGCAACCGCAGCATGTCCTCGCCGCTCAGCCACTCGGTGTTGGTGTCGCTGGCGTAGCTGAACCCTTCCGACACATGGGTCGCGCCGCGCTGCACGTGGGTCTCGCCACTCCACCACGGGAACTGCGGGGCGATGATGTAGCGGTCGTCCAGTTCCATGGTGGAGCGGCCGTCATCCTCCGGCACCATGATTTCGTGCAGCTTCTCGCCTGGCCGTATGCCGACCATTTTGTGCGGCACGCCGGGTGCCATGGTCTCGGCCAGGTCGACGATATTCATCGACGGGATTTTGGGCACGAAAATCTCGCCGCCGGACATCATCGCCAGGCTGGACAGCACGAACGCCACACCCTGCTGCAACGTGATCCAGAACCGCGTCATGCGCGGGTCGGTGATCGGCAACTCGGCGGCCCCCTCAGCCACCAGCCGCTTGAAGAACGGCACCACCGAACCGCGCGACCCGACGACATTGCCGTAGCGCACCACCGCGAAGCGCGCGCCGCCGCGCCCGCCCAGCGCGTTGGCCGCGACGAACAGCTTGTCCGATGCAAGCTTGGAGGCACCGTAGAGGTTGATCGGGTTGGCCGCCTTGTCGGTGGAGAGCGCAATCACCTGGCGCACGCCGGCGCCAATGGCGGCGTGGATCACGTTTTCCGCGCCCATCACGTTGGTGTGGATGCACTCCATCGGATTGTATTCCGCCGTCGGCACATGCTTCAGCGCGGCGGCATGCACCACATAGTCGATGTCGCGCATCGCCATGGCGAGGCGCTGCCGGTCGCGCACGTCGCCGATGAAGTAGCGCAGCGCGCCGTGCTCGGAGAGCGGGAAGTCCTGCTCCATCTCATACTGTTTCAGCTCGTCGCGCGAGAACACGATCAGGCGGGCCGGCCGGTAGCGCGCCAGGACCTCGGCCACGAAGCGCCGGCCGAACGAGCCGGTGCCGCCGGTGACCAGGATGCCCTTGCCGTTCAGGTCGGGCATCGGATTTTCGAAAGCGCGTATGGGGGGCGACGCGGTCATGGCAGCCTCGACGGTTGTTCCCGGCCAGCCGTCCGGTTGGTGGCCGGGTGGCCCAGCACGTAGCCCTTGGTCATCAGAACGTACTCGCTCTCGTCGGCCTCGGGGTCCTTCGACGGGGTCACGCGAAACGCGCACGTGTCCTCGGCGCGTTCCAGCCGCGCCGCCTCGACCCCGGGATCGTTGCGGTGGTTGCCGATGTGGTCCATCAGCCGCCAACCGCCATCATCGGCGCGTGTCCAGATGCGCGGGTCGCGGCACCGGTCCACGGACGCGTCGAAGGTGGCATCGTCCAGCTCCAGCCAGTCCAGCCACTGCCGGCGGTCGCGCGGCTCGACCTGGCTGTAGCGCGCGACCATGTCGATGCCTTCCTCGCGGCTCATCCGCTTCAGGCGAATCTCGCGGCTGGCGTGGTCCGTCACCTTGCCATAGCCCCACTTGGCGAACTTTATCCAGTCGTGCAGCCCGCTGTAGTGCTGGCAATCGACGTCGTTGTAGGTGTCGAAGGTGCGCTGCTGCGGCGCGAACTCGTGGTCGTAGAGCGCCTGCATGTCCTCGTGCTGGCGCTTGGAGTCCCAAGGAATGTAGTTGCCGAGGTAGATGCCGCGCACGCCGACCTTCGAGAGTTGGCGGTCATGCGGATACTTGAACGGCGTCATGTCGTGGTCGGTCAGACCCTCCATGCCGTCGACCAGGTCCTCCGCCTCCACGCCCATCAGGTCGTGCTCCATCCGGTACTTGCGGGTCATCTCGACCTCTTGGCCATGGGTGTACATGCCGACCTGGTCCAGGCCCTGATGCGCGCCCCACACGATCAGCGGAATGCGCAGCCTGACCGCCACCTGCACCGGCCACACGGTGTGGCCGGCCAGGGCGTGCCAATGCAGCGAGCCGATGCGCGCAAGCGTTTCTCGGCTGACCCGCTTGACGATCTCAGGCGACACCACCTGCTGCAGCAGGTCGCAATCCATGACCGTGCGCAGGTAGGACAGGTTCCGGATGCCGCGCTCGGTGTTGTAATGCCGGTTGTAGGCGACCAGCAGCGGGTTCATGCCGCACAGGTGCTTGACCACGTGAACGATGTAGTAGCTGTCGCGCGCGCCCGTGACCGGCACGATGCAGTCGTAGGACGTGCCGCTCTTGTTGCGGTAGGCATCGAACAGGCGGCGCAGACGCTCGAACCGCGCCTGCCAGTCCAGGGTGTACTTCTCCTCGTGCACCCGGCAACCGCTGCACACGCCCGCATCGTCCAGCACGATGCCGAGCGGATGGTTCGCCGGATAGAGGCAACGGGTGCAGTAGTTCATTGTGTAGGTTTGCCCAATCCCCTCGTCGTCCTCGCCCTTGTGGCGAGGACCCATGTGTGAGCCAAGCGCCGGTCGCCTGCCTGTTTGCCCGCGCTGTACGAGGCGTATGACGCGCACGGCTTAGCCATGGGCCCTCGCCACGGGGGGCGAGGGCGACGATTTGGGCTTTGGGAAAGAACGCGCACCGTCAAATTACCTCGGGCGCGACGAATTCGAAAATCTCGTCGTCCAGCACCGCGTCGGGCTTCTTCAGCAACCGGCCCTGGCCCTCGTCGAACGGGTACTGGCTGTAGTCGGCCCAGTTCTCCAGGCGAATGTCGATGCCCGCACCCTTCAGCCACGCCTTGGCGGTGCCGATGGCGTGTTCGGTGTGGTTGAAGAAGTTCGCCGCCGCCGCCGCCGCGATCTCCTCGTGGCGCAGCACATCGTGCAGATGGGCCGGATGACCGGCACCGCCGAGCACGATCACCGGCATCGCGACCGAGCGCGCCACGGCCAGCGCGGTCCCGGTATCGTAGCCAGCGCCAGCGCCATCGCGATCGATGCTGTTGACCAGGATCTCGCCGACACCCAACCGGGCCAGGGCCGCGGCGTGCGCGACCGGGTCGAGGCCGGTGTCCGCCTGGCCGTTGCCCGCGAACACCCGCGCAACACCATCGCTGCCGCGTCGCACGTCCATCGCGCCGATGATGCACTGGGTGCCGAACGCCTCGACCGCCTCGTGCACACCTGCCGGCACATCGAACGCTGCCTGGTTCATCGCCACCTTGTCGGCGCCTGCCTGCACCACCTCGCGCACATCTTCGGCGCTGCGCAGGCCGCCGCCGGCCGTCAGCGGCACCTGCACCTGATGCGCGATCCGCGCCACCAGGGCGGGGTCGATGGTCCGCCCTTCGCGGCTGGCATCGATATCGAGCACCACGATCTCGTCCGCGCCCCAGGACCCGAAGAACCGGGCGGCGATCTCCGGCCGGCCGACCGGCAGCCAACGCGCGAAGCCGAACGACTGCACCGCCCAGCCCTGGCGCACGATGATGGCGGCGATGACGCGTTTCTTTGGCATCAGTCCTGGGCCATCAGTGGCGCGCGTCGAGGCAGATGTTGAGGAAGTTGCGCAGCAGCCTGAGCCCGTTGCGGTCGCTCTTTTCCGGATGGAACTGGGTCGCCATCACATTGTCCCGGGTGAACGCGGCGACAAGCGTGCCGCCATAGTCCACCGTCGCCGTGCGCACGCGCTCGCGGGGTGCCATGTGCAGCGAATGGTCGAAATAGAACGCGGCGTCGCGGTCGATACCGTGGAACAGGGGATCGTCGTCGTCGAAGTCGATCGAGGTCCAGCCGACATGGGGCACCCGCCCGGCATCGGCCGGCACGTAGTCGACATCGGCATCGATCCAGCCCAGGCCTTCGTGCTCGCCAAGCTCGGCGGAGCGGCGGGCGAGCAACTGCAGGCCGAGGCAGATGCCCAGAAAAGGCGTGCCGCCCTCGATCACCGCCTCGGTCAGCGGCGCGTCCAGTCGGCGCGCGCGCAAGGCGCCGATGGCCTCGCCGAAGCTGCCGACACCGGGCAGCAGGATCGCCTCGGCATCCACCAGCCGCGCCGGGTCGTCGCTGATCTCGGCCGCGCAGCCCAGCCGGGCGAGCGCATTCGCCACCGAGGTCAGGTTGGCCAGCCCGTAGTCGACGATCACCAGGTCGAGCGCCGCCTGAGCCTGGCGCTGGCTGGGGGTGAGCCGGGACGTCACGTCAGCGGATAGCGCAGCGTCCACGTATTGCCCTCTTGCACCCAGATGTCGCGATTGCGCCAACGTTCGGCCTGCTCCCAGAACTCATCCTCGCTGACGCCGATATAGTCGCAGAACGCCTTCAGATAGCGATGCGCGCAGCGCCCGTCGTAGAGATTGGCCAACTCCACGCCCTTCTCGCGGGTGATTTCGCCATTGCGGATCATCCCGCTGCATTGCTCCGACGCCTTGCCGAACCCGAACTTCAGTTGCTTCAGCATCTGGTTGACGATGACGAAGTCGTCGTCCAGCGCGTCATAGGTGGTGATCTGGCCGATGTCCTCGGGGATTGCGTCCTCGCCCTCGCGCGGCTTCAAGCCCCACTCCATCGCCAGCTTGCCGTTCATGGCGTCGTTGAAGTCCTCGATGAAGTAGCCGAGGTAGATCATGCGCAGATTGGCGCGCTGCACGTCGCGGTCCGACGGATAGCGATACCAGTAGATTTCCTTCAGGTTGAAGCCAGCTTCCAGCAGCCACGAGATATCGCCGCCCTGCAGCGTGTTGGAGAAGCGGAGCTGGTTGGCGTCCTCGTTCATCGAGCCGCCGGCGCTGCCCCAGGACAGCGACGGATTCTCGCCATAGACGACCAGCGGGATGTGCCAGGCGGTGGCGATCTTCGGCGCGCTGGCGTAGAGCGCGAGCTCGGTCGACTTGAACATGTTGCCCCAGCGGAAGAAGCCGGCGCGCATCAGGCGGCGCCAGGTTTCCGGCGCCGGGCTGACATAGATGCAGTCGAACCCAAGGTTGATCAGATTGGCGATGTTGTGGGCGCCGCGCTCGGTCTGCTGCTCCGGCGGATAGCCGCACGAGACCAGGAGCGCCTTCATGCCCAGCACGTCGCGGCAGTACATCGCCTGGCGGTGCGAATCCTTGCCGCCGCTGACCGGGATGATGCAGTCGTAACCGCTGACGTTGCGCGCCTTGCCCCAGGCGACGATCTGGTCCAGGTCGGCCATCCGCGCCTGCCAGTCGATCTCGTGCGCCGTCTCGAGCAGACGGCACGGCAGGCACACGCCCTCCTCGTCGAAGATCGAGTCCGGCCGCGTGCTCGGCTCCAGACAGCGTTTGCAATACACCATCGCCGGGCCCTGGTCGGTGGGGTTAGCTGCCTGGCTCATGCGATTTGCGGCATTTTCGGCGACGCCATCGGTTGTTCGTTGCCAGAGCGCTCGTCGAACGGCGCCTGCCTGTCCTGGTCGGTTTCGCGCAAGGAGTGGAACAACGCCTCCAGGATCGCGCGAACATCCCCTTCCGGCGTTGGCTCGCCAAGCGCCTTCTCGTTCAGGATACGCGGGTCCTCCAGGTGGACCGCATCGACGTCGAGCGCACGCTCCAGCGCCCGGCCCAGACGCTGGCGCTCCGGCACCGGCGGCAGGTTTGCATCGTCGGCCAGCTTGCGGATCGCGTCCGCCGTTTCCTCGTAGCTGCCGGCGAAGGCCACATGCGGCAGAAAGCGCCCCCACCAGTGCGGGTGGAACGTGAGCACAGGCACGCCACCGGCGGCCGCCTGCATGCCGAGCGTGCCATTGATCACCGCCACCATACGGGCATCCTGAGCCAACCGCTCCCCGCTCTCGCCCAGCGCGGCGACAACGACATTCGGGTAGCGCCGGATCTGTTGCCAGAAGTAGCCGGGCCGCGGATAGGTGAATCCCGGGTGCTCCTTCACCACCAGTCGCCAGCCGCCCGGAATCGACTTTGCCAGCCAATCGATGATGGTCAGTTGGTTGTCGGCCATCGGGGATTCGCACTGCAGCGTCGTTTCCGGCTCCACCACCAAGGGATAGAGAATGTAGGAACAGCCTCCGGGCAGGCTGTCGCCGCTCGGCGCCAGGCGTGCCAGGCGCTTCTTGGCGCGCCAGGTTGCAAACGTCGTTGCGATGGTCTCGCCCAGCCGGTAGCCGCCATAGCCGACCGACCGCCGCTTGATGACGTTGCCCACCTCGCGCCGTATCGCGCGCGCCGAGCTGCGCATGGGCACCAGTATGGATTGCCCGGATGCAAGCTCGCGCCGGGCATAGGCCGTGCGGTTCGAGTCCGGCACCGCACGTGCACCATCGTCACTGTTCGCATCGACCTCCGCATCGGTCTTGGCGTCGTTTGCCGTCTGCTCGAATGCGCGCGCCAGGTTCGCAGGCCAGAAATACCGGTCCACGCGCCATTGAAACGCGTCATTGGAGTAGCTCTGGCTCGGCAGCCGAATGGGTATGCCGCGACGTTCCGCAACCGAAATGAGGGCCATCCTTGCCGTATCGCCAGGGGTCGTGACGATGACCCGGGGGCTGGTGCGCTCGATCAGGTCGTCAAAGTAGGCCAGCAAGCGGACCGCCAGATCGACCGCCTGCTCGTAGCTGAACCGGCGCCCGTAGCGCGACGTCGGAACCGCCGCGCCGTTGGCGAACTGCGGGCCCAGATGCCTGTCGGCGCGGATCAGCTCGACGATCCTGCAGCCGTAGCGCCGTTCCGCCGCCTGCGCGGCCTCGCAGATCGCGCGCCCGCCGGACGCACCATCGATCGGGCGCGGTTGCAGTTCCTGCACATAGTCGATCGTCTGATCGAAATCGGCCGGCTTCAGGTCGTACACATTCGGGTTCGGCAGGCCACCCGTGTGCAGCAGGATACTGCCGATGCCGTGCTCGGACCGCAGCGTGCGCGCGCAACCTCCGATCAGGTCCACGAACTGATTGAGCAGGGTAAAGACGATTGGTTGACTGTCGTGCATGGCAAGTGAGCTGTCCGAGCGGGGCTCGGCAACCGCGGATCGGTTGGAACGTGGCGGCCCTACGTCCAATCAGGCCGCAATCCAGTCAGGTCGGAAAATTCAGACAGACTGAATGGTAGATTCGATAATATTTGTTGACGTTCTTCCGGACTGAGCAGAGTGGACGGCGGCCTTTGATTCAGTCGATAGATGAAGGCCAGCAGTCCAGTTGCCCCACCATCTGTCACAGCAGTGCGGAGTTGTCCCGAATCCCGCCTGGTAATCCTTGAATAGGAAAAGTTGATAATCTTGTATAGCAGCCAGTTGCGGGGCGTATAGGAGACATTGACGGGCCGTTCAAGCGGGCTGAGTGTGCAGCCGAGTGCACCGGCAAGGTCCTCCAACACACGCGCCCTGTCCTCAAACAGATACTCTTTAATTTGGGAGAGAGGGAAGACACTCCTCACTGTCTTGGCCGAATTGACGTAATTAAACCGCTCATCAATCAATTCACGAAAGGCTCCCGACATAAAGCTGTCAAACATATTGTTCAACGGATTCCCAGGCATGAATATCTTCTTTTTCAGCCCAACATCGATATCTCCCGCATGACCTTGCATCAATTGTCGCGCGATCGAGAGCGCGGCGTCTATGGGATTTCTGTAGATAACAAAAACCGGGCCCTCTCCCGCAATTTCTCTGAGCTTTTCCAGGTACTCAGGAATCAACAGCGCGTTCTGGTGATATGCATACACGGGCCTCTCTTCAGCGCGCGCGATAATATCTTGAGGGGACATCGCGCGCACTTCATTTGCACCAAATATATCTACCAACGAGCTCGCACGAACAGAGGCATCAATATAAGCGGTGCCAGATTTGACATGCCCCACGAGAACCGGAATATTTGACGCCACTATCTACCCCAACAACATATATCATTGGAAACAGCCCCCGGATTGACCAATACAGACACAACCCCTCCTGTATCGAGGGTGTGCCGAACAAAATTCAATACCACCATATACCTCTTGCGTTATTTGATTACTGCAAAATGCATGACGTCGTTGGCTACGCCCCCGATGACAAAGTGCGCCCGCCGCACGCCGTCTTCGGTCATACCGCTCTGCTGCATGATCTTGATCATGGCTCGGTTTGCCGCAACCGCACCGCCCGTGACTTTGCGGATATCGGTGCGTGCCAACAGCCAATGCATGACGCCGCGCCACGCCTCCAGCCCGTAGCCACGCCCCCACACATCCCGGTGACCGATCATGATCGAGATGTCGGCGAGCGCATTTGGAGGATCGATATCGACGGTGATGTTACCGATATGATCCAGCGGCGACTTGGTCTCGATAGCGAGAAACAGGCTCGGGCCGCTACTGAAACTTTGGAAATATTCCGCACAGCTCTCCAATGTGTGACGGCGATGGCGCTGCTCGCTGTAACGCACGACAACAGGATCGTTCAGCCAGCCGACATACCGCTCGGTCAGGTGGTGAGCCTGAAACGGCAAGAGCCGAATCCGCTCCGTCTCAAGCGGCCATGTCGACGCTGCCAACGCGTCCATCAGGCACGCACGCTGATTGACGCCACGATGTCGCTGCCCGTCGCGGCCTCGCCCTGCTGCCGACGAAACGCCTCGGCATACCATCCGCCAGCCGCGATCAGTTCCGCATGGGTTCCCACACCTTCGACCTGGCCGTCGCGCAGAACCACGATCTTGTTGGCGATGGTCACCGTCGAAAGCCGGTGCGCCACGACAACGATGGTCATGTCCGTTTCCAGGCGGATACGCTCCAATGCGCCGCGAAAAGCGAACTCGGAATCGGCATCCAACTGACTGGTCGGTTCGTCCAGGATCAGCAGATTGGAGTGGGCCAGCAACGCGCGCGCAAGATCCAGTCGCTGTTTCTGGCCGCCGGACAGGCGGGCGCCGTTCTCTCCCAGCAGGGTGTCGTAGCCGCGCGGCAATGCACAGATGAAGTCATGCGCCCCGGCAAGCTGCGCTGCCTTCTGGATCGACTCGAGATCCGGCTCCGTGCTGCCGTACCCGATGTGCTCCGCCGCCGTGACATCGAAAATCTGCGGTGCCTGCGGCGCATAGGATATCGCGTGTCGCAGGCTGGTCAGGTCGAACGCCGTTGCCGGCACGCCGTCGTACAACAACTCTCCGGCCGACGGCTCTCGAAGGCGCGGCAGCAGATCGATCAGTGTCGACTTGCCACTGCCGGATGGGCCCACGAGTGCCGTGATGCTGCCCGCCGGGATAGAAACCGAGATGCCTTTCAGAGCCGCCGTGTCTTGCTCCGGATACTCGAACACCACATCGCGCAATTCCACTTGCCGGCTGAAACCCGGAAACGGCTTTGCGTCGTTAACCGGCTCCGCGGCATCGCGCAGACCGGCCATGCGGCGTTCCACCTGCTCGACACTGCCGAGGGAGTTGGCGATCGAGAACCGTTGCGACAGAATTTCCTTCACCATCGGGGCGAGCCGCAAGAGAACCAGCAGAAACAGGCCCATCGAACCGAGGTCCAGATCGAACGTCGACGACCCGAGGTACAAGAACACGAACGCCGCCGCGGCAACGATTGGCTCCAGCAACAAGGTGGTGCGCGATTGCAGAACGAAGCCACGCATGTAGCGATCGAACTGGCGGCCCGTTCGCCGGCGCATATTCGCCATTTCCGGCTCGCCGGTGCCGCTCAATCGGATCAGGCGAATGGCCCTCAGGCGCTCGGACAGGAAGCCCAGCAGCTCAGCATTGGCTTGCACCAGTTGCTTGCCGACCTGGCGACCCTCGCGCAGCAACAACGCGACCGGAACGGCCGCCAATGCCATAACAGCCAAGGCCGCCAACGTAATGGGCACCGACAGCATCATCAGCAGCGCAACGTAGACGAGACACACCACCACATTGCCCGCCATGCGCACGATGGCCATCGCGCACTCCACCGCCACCTGCATCTCGACGGTCAAGTCGTTGACAATGGTGCCCAGGCCCTGCTTTTCGATGTAGCCAAGCCGCGCCCAAACGAACGCCTGGAACGCCCGCTCCCGCAATCGCTGGATCAACACGAAGCGTAACCGCGCGAAGTAAATCAGCCGCACATAGACAAATGCCTGTCGGGCCAGGATGGCGACGAAACTTGTCGCCAACAAAGTCAATATCGATGGCTCCAGGCCCAGAAACGCATAGGATTCGATCAAGATCTGCCAGAACCGTGAGTCCTCCGCCAGAACAGAGGCTTCTTGCCCGCTTTCCATGAGCTGAAAGACCGGCAACAACATCGACAGCCCAAAGCTTTCAAACACCGTACTGGCAAACTGGAAGGCCAGCAGTGTCAGCACGTAGCGTGGCTTCATGCCAGCCACGCGCAGGCTGGTCCGATAGACCGCCAAGCCTTTGCGGCTCTCCAGCTCGGTGCCGGGCGGGATGACTTGTCTTTGGCTCACGACGTCCAGCCGTTGCTATCTTGCGTACAATTCACGCCAAGGAGAGTCGCGAGAACCGCGTCACGTAGTGATCGGCCTGCCCTTGCCGCTGCGCGTCCAGATGGGGAATGTCGTGCTCGATCTTCAGGCCGTGGCGCGCGGCGAGTTCGTCGAAGTAGGACTGCTTGTGCCACCAGTCCTGCGCGCCCATGCGCTCCACCGGCCGCCGCTGGTCCGTCTTCTCGGAATAGGTGAAATAGAACCCGGTGGTCGGCTTCAGGACCTTGTGCAGGTTTCGCACCACGTCCTCGATGTCGTCTTCGGGCATGTGGGTGAACACGGCGTAGCACCAGATCATGTCAGGCTTGTCCGGCAGCCAGTCCCAGCTGTTGTCCTTGTTGGCGATCAGGTTCGGCGCCTTCGACTTCATGTCGAAGCCATAGGTCTTCTTGACGTAGTCGAGCCCGTTCTTGATCCGCTCGCCGCTGGCGTCGTTGCCGGAAAACTTGCCCGGCTCCAGGTAGCTCACGAAGTAGTGGGCGCTGCGCAGGAACCCGCAGCCGAACTCGTGCAGCCGGTGAGATGGCTCCAGGCCCAGCTGCCTCAGCGTTTCCAGGTCCTGTGATCCGCTGTCGTGATAGGTGCGCTTGATCGCGGGATCGACCGCGGCCTCGGCCGCGAAGCCATCCATGCGTTTGGCATACCAATCGATGTAGCTGCCACCCTTCAGCCGGTACAGCCACAGCTTGAAGCCTTCCCACTTGTTGTGCAGCCGGCCGTGCACCGACTTGTAGTCGCCGCGCAGCCACTTGATGAACGACATCGGCAGCAGCGCGCGCGCCAAGCCTGCGAAGAAATGCCAAACCTTCATCATCATGCTTCTCCGCTCACGCGCGCGCGCAACCTCATCAATGCCGTCCCCACGCGCCGACGCAGCACCTGGGTCGCGGGCTCATGGGTGGGCTCGCCGCGATAGGGGTTGGAATGTTCGATTGTCGTCACCTTCGATGGATCGGCGAGCGAGTGCTTGGCGACATACATCACCACCCGGTTGCGGCCCGAGACATAGACCTGCCCCGCCCAGCCCGTTTCGCCGAGGTCGAAGGCGTGGGCCAGGCTGATGCGCCGGCCCGATGTCGCATCGATGCGGAACCGCCGCTTGTCGGGAATGCCTTCCAGGGTCACGTCAACCACCGCCGGTCGCGTGAACGGATTGAACAGAACCAGCGATTCGTCGATATCGCGCGCCGGATCGACCATCGAGGTGGGATAGCCCTCCACCCAGGCGCCGAAGGCCTGGATCTGATAGATCGTGACCGTGTTGCCGTATTTCAGCGCGTTGTCGCTGAAGAACGACTTGCGTTCGGGCCCGCTGTAGATGGTGTAGAAGTCCGGCGGGAAGTGGCTGACGAAATTGGCGTCGCCTAGGACCTCGGCGTGGGTTTCGACGTAGGGCAGCGCCTCTCCCGTTGCCCAGGCGTCGTCGTCCTGGGCGTCCAGGCTGATGCGCACCGGCGGCAAAGTGCGATGGTCCTGGTCTATTGCCAGCTCATGCCGGAACTGCTGGGTCTCGACGCCGCCGGACACCAGGCTCTGGCAAACGACGACGTCGGCTTTCGGCCGATCCAGGATGTCGTGCAACTGACCCGCGCCGATGGTTTGCACCAGCCGATAGCCGGGCGGCGGCGCCACGGAGATCAGCGGCAACAAGTACTTATAAAGGGCCACGGACCGGGCGTCCTAGATGTGATCCAGCGACAGTCGCGGCGGCGTGCCTTCGGCCACCATGAAATGCCATCGAACGGGCCTATCCGCCTCGGCCGCCACGCCGACCACCGCGTCCAGCGGTGCGCCGGCTGGGACCGCGCACAGCCGGGCGCCGCGCGCCGGCACCGCCCATGTCCCTGTACCGACCGGTGCGCCATCCACCAGGGTCGTCACCTTGACCGAGGCGGGACGGGTCGCGGCATTGACCACCGACACGTACTGGCGCTCCGCCGGATTGGCCGGACGCGCCTCGATATAGGCGTGGCGCGCGCCGCCCGCCGCCGAATGAACCGATGACACCGAAATCGCGGACTCGACCTTGAAGTGCGGCCGGATGCAGCCAAGGTAGCCGCTGCCGCCATGGGCCCGATAGGTCAGGAAGCAAGCGCCGGTGGAGATGCCATCCACCGCACCGCCCGAGATGCCCTTCGAGACTTCGAACTCCCGCCTGCTGTTGCGTTCCACGCGGTCGCGCACCCGGTCGACCAGCCGACCCTCGCTGTCGTGGGTCTCGATCGATATGTCGAAGGCCGGCGCGCGTTCCCCGATCAGCGGCGGCGCCACGTTGGAAAATGCCAGTGTCGTCTTGATGCCCGGCCCGGCGATGATGGGAATGATCCCGGGGATGCGGCGCGCCAGCGATGGCGAAACGGCATCCAGCAGCGCATAGATGCGGTGCCGGCCGGTCGGCCGGTCGTGACCGGTCTGTGGCGCCCGGTGCTTGCCGGTTTCGCCGGGCTTGGCGCTGCCCCGCGCCGCCTCCACGAACTCGTTCTCAGCATTCAGCAAACAGGCGGTGCACTTGCTGGCCACGCCCAGGGCAGCGCAGGCGTCCTCGAACGGCTGGTCCTGGTGGGCCCGGATATGGTCGCGGAAAGCCTCCGCTGTGACCTCTTCGCAAAAGCACAGATAGGCATCCCGGTTGGCAGCGGCCGAACGCGCCGGGCGCTTCGGGGTGTCTGTCGCCGGGCTCACCACGCCTGTTGTCGCACTCCAGCACGTCCCAGGCCGCCCACGGCTCGGCCGATCCCGTCGCGCGAAGCCTGTGCCCGCCGTTCGACGATATCGAGAATGGCGCGCGCGGCTCGCTCCCCGACGCCAGCCAGTCCGCTGATGTCGATGTCCAGGCGTCCGCCCTGTCCCGCGACCAGCCGCGCCATGGCAGCCCGCACGCCTGCGCGGTCGCACGCCCACGGCAGCTGGGGGCCGACCACCGCTGGAAGCCATTCGCGCTCGATGGCGCGCGGCAGGACCGATAGCACCGGTCGGCCCAGCAGCGCCGCCTCCGCCAGCAGCATGGTCGACAGGCCGACGACCATGTCGGCGGCGAACACCACCTCCATCGCCGGTTCGTCGGCACTCACCCGGTCGATGCGCTCGGCATAGCGCGTGAACTCGGCCGCCTCGTTCTTCGGATGCAGGCGCAGGACGAGCTGCGGTCGCGCAGCAACTCCGTCGAGGGCATCGAGCACTTCCTGCAGTACCACATGGGTGCGCCGGTCGTCGTCGCCCCAGCCTGCCAGCGTGTAGTCGGGGCTGCGGTGGAACGCCGCCGGGTCCAGGCCGTCCGACAACTCGGCCAGGAACACCAGGATCGGGCGGTCATGCGCGAGGTCGGGGAAACAGCGCCGCCGCAGCGCCGCGCGCCCCTGGCGCTCCAACGCGTCGCGCTTGCGCAGCACGCGGTCGTAGTGCGGATGGCCAACCTCGACGATCCGCTCGTTCCCGAACCCGATGGCCACGAAGTCCCGCCGGGTGATCGCATCGGGCACCAGCAGCCAGTCCGGCGCATGGGCCAGCGGGTTGTCGCCCTCGCCGCTGAACATGCGCGCGGCCGTCGGCGAGGGCCCGTCGATGGCGCCGAACACGACGATACCGTCGCGTCTCGCCTGGTCCACCAGCTCATGCCCGATGGTGCGCCGGTTCTCGCACACGCCAACCAGCAACGCGTCCGCATCGGCCAGCGCCGCCGCTGCACCCTCGCCCGGCGCGGGCGTCAGGCCGAGCGCTGCGAGCTGGCCCGCACCGGCACCATCGGCGAACAATTGCGGCGGCGTCCCCTGGGCGGCAAGCGCCGGCACCAGCCCGGCCACGAAATTGGCCGCACCGGGATCTTCCACGTAGATCGCCACTTTCGCCATACCGGCTATCGCTGCACTCCCTGTCGATCTACCCGGGTGAACATGTGGACCTCGGACGCCATCTTGTGCCGGTCGAACACAAGCTGCAGGTCGTCGATCATCGGCAGCAGCATCTCGCCCCAATGCTCGGCCATCGGTGCCAGCGCCGGGTCGTCGGCAAGCTGGGTCGCCACATAGCGGTGCAGGTCGAACGCGTTGCTGCCGAACCACCACTCCGCCGTCCGCGTCAGGCCGAAATCGCGGCACAGCACGTCGATGGACGCGTCGGAGAACAGATGGGTGTGGCCGAAGCCCAGAATGCGCGGCATCACCTGGGGAAACAGCGCCTCGAAAGCGATGCTGGGGCTGACCGTCGGGACCGCGAAATAGAAGAAGCGCACGCGCGGGTTGTCGACCACCGCCTGCACGAAAGTGCGCAGTCCCTCGATGTGCTCCAGCGAGAAGATCATGGTGATGACGTCGGCATCGACCGTGCGCGCGATCTCCGGCAGCTCGTCGATGGTGTTCTCGTGCAGCACCGTCTCGCCGAACATGGCGTTGCCCTGCGCCACCATCGCCGGCGAGACTTCGTAGCCAGTGGTCGCGGCATAGCCGAGCTCGCGCATCGCCATCACGTAATGGCCGGCCCCGGCGCCGAGGTCGGCGTAGGTCAGGGCCGACGGGTCCTCGCCCTGCTCCCGCAGCGCATCGCGCATGAAGTCGGCCTTCGGCACGTAGATCGAGCGCACACGGCCCATGAAGGCCTCGCGGTCGACGTCGCTGTAGACCTCCGCGCCCTCGTTCATATCGGTGGCATAGAGCTGGCGCGCGAAGTCGGGCGTGTCCTGGTGGTGGCCGTTGAAGTGGCCGCACGACCCGCAGAAGCTGTAGTCGGCGCCATGCAGGGTGAAGGCGGGAGCACCCAGTGGCGTGCCGCAGACCACGCAGCCCGGCCGCAGTGGCTGGGCGCGGTAGATCGCGGCGATCTCGGCGGCGCGGGTAACCCAGGCGCGATTGGCGTCCAGGTCGTAGAACACCGCCTTCTGCTTCATGTACTCGGCATTGGTCTTGCCGTAGCGGATCATGCCAGGCGCACCTTCGGTGTTGCCGCCGCGTGGTCCCCAACCGCCATGTCGATCAGGCGCTCGGTCGCCAGCGCCGACGACAGCGGGCTCACCAGCGCGGTGTCGACGGCAATGCTGTCGGCCAGATTGTCATAGAGAGTCTTGAAGGCGTCTGCGGGCACCACGTTCAGCGAGACCGGCCGGTCCGACGCCACCTCGCGCGCGTTCTCCAGGCCGCGGTTGTCCACCACCGGGAAAGCTTGCGCGACCAGGCTCTCCTGGGTGATCGAGAGCCGCCCGCGCGTGCCCCAGATATCGAGCCCGACCTCGCGGTAGTGACCGAAGTCGAGCGGTACCAGCCGCACCGGCGCACCATCGGCCAGCGTCAGGTCGAGCGTGGCGGCGATGTCTCCCGGCACCGGCGCATCGGCGGCCGGACGGGCGTCGCGCGCCGGCGCGGCCCCGGCGATCTCGCCGGCCAGCATGCGCACGAAGTCGATCAGATGGCTGCCGTTGGTGCGCAGACCGCCGCCGTAGACGCCGAAGACCGTCTGCACGGCACCGACCCGTTCGGCAAGGCCGCCATCCGCGAGCGCCCGGAACGCCACCACACCGCGCCGCCAGTAGTTTACCTGCACCTTCAGGCCGCGTGCCTGGCAGGCCGTGCCGAGCTGCTCAGCGGCAGACAACGTGTCGGCGACAGGTTTCTCCAGCATCACCGCCTTCAGGCCCGGCAGGCGCTCCAGCAGACCGCGCCGGTGCATCGGCGGGGTTGCGATCACGGCGCAGTCGAAGGCGCCCGGATCGGCCAGTTCGCCAACGTCGGCGACTGTCTCGGCGATGCCCCAGCGCTCGGTGGCGCGTGCGCGGGCTGCAGGATCGGGGTCGACCACGGCGCACCAGTCGAACGCCGGGTGGTCGTGCAGCACGGCGGCGTGGGTCGCCTTCGGGAAATAGCGGGCCATCCGCGCATCGTTGGCCAGGGTGTCGGCCTGCTGGCCGAAGCCGATGATGACGGTGCGCAAGCTCATTGCGCCGCCTCGGCATGGACGCGGCAGGCGTCCGCAAGCTTGGGGTTGGCCCGCAAGACCGCAAGCACATCGGCGGTGGTGAACCGCGCGCCGTGCGCCGCTTCCACCGCGCGGCAAACCGCGTCCAGGGTGGCAAGGTCGGCCGGATAGTCGAGCAGCAGGCGCACATCGGGCGCATGCGCGTCGGCCGGCGCCTCCAGGTTACGCAGGCGGTAGCGCTCCGGTCGGCGATAGAACTCCAGCGAGACGTGCTCGCGCACCTCGCGGTCGTCGATGCGCGCGGCCATGTCGGCCAGGTCGGCGAGCGCGAACACCTCCACGTCCATACCATGCGGGTAGGATTGCGGGCTGGTGGTGGTGACGATATCGGCATCGCCTTCCAGGAATGCCGCCACCGCGCGGTCGATCACCGCCGGGTCGATCAGCGGGCAGTCGCCGCAGAGCTCGACCACCACGTGGGTATCCAAGCCGGCGTCCATCGATTGCTGCGCGCGCAGCACGCGGTCGAGCACGTCGTCCTCGCTGCCACGAAACACCGCCACGCCCTCCGCCTCGGCGAGCGCGGCAACCGGGTCGTCGCCCGGCTTGTCGGTGGTGGCGACCACGATGCCGTCCAGCGACGCCGCCTGCCGGACCCGGCGGATCATCCGGGCGAGCGCGGGCACGCCGGCAATCGGCTGCACCACCTTGCCCGGAAAGCGACTGGCGCCCATGCGCGCCTCGATGCTGGCAAAGACTTTCGAAGCAGCCATCAGTCGTTCAGCTTGCGCAGTTCGCCGCGATTGGCATGGACCTTGCGGAACGCAGTCACCAGCCGGTCGGCGAGCCCGTCGCTGAGCGCCATGCTGCACGGCTCGAACAACAACGCCTCGGACCGGTGCAGCCGTTCGGTCACCGGGCACATGCCGGTCTCGTAGCGCACGTCGCCCGTATTGAACGGATAGCCATCCGCCCCGATGGCGATGCGGTGCTTGAACACCGGCAGCTCATAGAGCGGCGCCAGGTAGCCGGTGGCGTGGGGAAACCCCTCGGCGGCGAGAGCGCGGCTGAACTGGCGCCGGCTGACGCCGAGTGCGGCCTCGTCCAGCCGGGCGGTCCAGCAGTAGTAGTTGTGACGGCAACCATCGCGGACATGGGGAACAGTCACGCCCTCCAGGTCGGCCAGCCCGTCCGAGACCGCTCCCGCCAGCGCTTCGCGCCCCGCGACATGACGCTCGATATCGCCGAGTTGGACCCGGCCGATGGCCGCACTCAGCTCGGTCATCCGGTAGTTGAAGCCGATCATGTTGACCAGGCCGGCCGCATCGTCGGGGTCGACCACGTTCTCGGCGTGGTTGCGAATGCGGGCCAGCCGCTCGGCCAGTCCGGCGTCGTCGGTAACGCAGATGCCGCCCTCACCGGTGTGGATGTGCTTGTGGTAGTTCAGGCTGAACACGCCGATATCGCCGACGGTGCCGGTGCGGCGACCGTTGTCCATGCCCAGCGGCGCCTGGGCGTTGTCCTCGATCAGCGCCAGGCCATGCCGGTCGGCGATGGCGCGTAACTCACCCAGACGGGCGGCATGGCCGAACAGGTTCACCGCTACGATAGCACGGGTGCGCGGCGTGACCGCGGCTTCCACTGCCGCCGGGTCGAGCCCGAAGGTCTCGTCCTCGATGTCGGCAAACACCGGCAGCGCGCCATAGATCAGCGGCGCCATCACCGAGGCCGACATGGTCCACGGCGGCACGATCACCTCGTCGCCGGGGCCGATGCCGAGCGCGCCGATGGCGGCATAGAGCCCAGAGGTGGCGGAGTTGACGCTGATGGCGTGTTCGACGCCGTAAAAGGCGCGCCATTCGGCCTCGAAGGACTGGATCTGCGGGCCACCGTGGAACTCCGGTCCCGGGCTGCCGTAGAAGCCGGACAGGCAGTCTGAGTCCATGACCTCCAGCACTGCCCGGCGCTCGCCCTCGCCCATCGAGCGATAGGGCGGCAGCGGCCCGTCGATCACCGGCGTGCCGCCCAGGATCGCGAGCTGGCCGTTGCCGCTCATTGCGCCGCCATCTCGGTGGTATCGGCCGCCAGTGCCGCGATCTGGTCCAGCGAAAGCCGCTCGGGTGCCGAACCGGCCCCCGCCAGGATGCGCCGCGCGCGGTCTAGGTCCGCCGGCTCGTCCACGGTCAGCCTGAGCCCGGCAAAGTCACGGCCGGACTCCACGTTGGCGATGTGCCAGCGCGCCGGTGCGTCGTAGAACGCGGTGGTGACGTGCTCGCGGTCGCCGGGCCCGGGGTTCTCCATCGCACGGGTCAGTGCCGCGACCGAGATCGCCTCGGCGCTGACGCCAGGCGGAAAGGTGCGCGGATGCACGTTTGTCGCGATGTCTGGCCCGTCCTCGTCGAAGCGCGCGCACACGGCATCCACCACATCGGGATCGATGAACGGGCTGTCGCCGCTGATGCGCACGAACGCATCCAGCCCCTCGGCCCGGCAGCAGGCAAGCGCACGCCCGGCCACGTCGTCCACATCGCCCCGGAAGCAGGCGAGGCCGTTGTCGTCCGCCCACGCCGCCACCGGCGCGTCGACGGCCCGGTCGGAGGTGGCGACGATCAGCCGGTCCACGCGGGTGGCCAGCGCCATCCGGTCAACCACGCGCGCCAGCAACGGCTTGCCGCCCAGGTCGGCCAGCACCTTGCCCGGCAAACGCCGGGAATCCATCCGCGCGAATATCAAGGCAGTCGTCAATTCGCCTTGATGTCCCGTTCGGCGCGCCGCCACTGGTCGACATACCACTGGCAGTACGCGCGGTAGCCCTTGTCGAGCGGCCATTGCGGCACGAAGCCGAGAATATCGCGGGCCCGGTCTGTCGACAGCGTGCCGCGGATCGGCTTGTCCTGGGCGCGCGGCCGCTCCTCCAGGATCGCCTCGGGCACCACTTCCTTCACGATCGCGGCCAGTTCGGCGATGGTACGCGCATTGCCGAAGGTGAGGTTGAAGGTCTCCGAGCTGCCACGGCCCTTGTGCAGCGCCAGCGCGCGCACCATGCCCTCGACTAGGTCGCGGATATAGGTGAAGTCGAGCTTGCCGTCGCCACCACCTTCCAGCAGTAGCGGCTTGCCGACCAGCGCATTCTCGATGAACACCTGGCTCACCCGCCGCGACTTGCAGCGCTCGCCGTAGAGTGCGCTCGGCCGAATGATCGTGGTGCCGATGCCATTCTGGTGGTGATAGGTGCGCACCAGCCGCTCGCCCATGTACTTGGCATTGGCGTAGATGCCGCGCGGGCGAGGCCGCGTGCTCTCGTCCACCGTATCGCTCTCGAAGTCGCCGTAGACCGTGCTGGAGCTGAGGAACATGACCTGGTTGACCTGGTCGTGCACCAGCCGGCACTGCTCCAGCACGTTGCGCAGGGTGACGAGCTGCAGGTCGAAGCACAGCCCGGGGTTCTGCCGCGCATCGACCGCGCTGGCGATGGCCGACAGGTGCACCACCTTGGTCGGCCGGAACTCGTTGAACACCCGCGCCACGTCGCCGACCAGGCGGGCATCGGCATTGCGCAATTCCGCGCCTGCGTCGCGCATCATCTTGAAGCGGTCGAGCAGGAAGTTCAGGTAGGCGCGCGCCTGCACCATCGCACTGTCGGTGTCGTAGACACTCTCGATCAGGCTGTTCACCATCAGGTTGTCGACCACCATGGTCTCCACCCCGACCCGCCTGAGCTCCAGCGCCAGGTTGTGGCCGATGAAGCCCGCCCCGCCGACCAGCATCACGCGCTCGCCGGCCAGTTTCCTGACGACATCGTTGTAGTCGAAGCTGTCGGTCATGAACCTCCCTCTGCGACGGCGGCGACCACCGCATCGCCGACATAGGCCGCGTCGTCCGCATCCATGTGCGGCCCGACCGGCAGCGAAATTGTCTGGGCCGCCAGCCACTCGGCAACCGGGAAGGCGCCGTCGGCATGGCCGTACTTGTCGCGGTAATAGCGCATCAGCGGCACCGCCACCGGATAGTGCACGCTGGAGCCGACGCCCTTGGCCTTCAGCGTGGCGACAACCGCATCGCGGTCGATGCGGCCGTCGGCCGGCAGCACCGCGTTCAGGCAGTAGTGCGAGGATACCGCCTTGCCCTGGGCGGGTGCGAACACGGTGATATCGGGAGATTGCGCCAGGCGCTCGGACAGCACCGTGAAGTTCTCGCGCCGCCTTTTCTGGAAGCCGTCCAGCCGGTCGAGCTGCGCCAGCCCGATGGCGGCCTGCACCTCGTTCATGCGGTAGTTGTAGCCCAGCTCGTCGACGTCATAGATGCCGGGCTTGGCGCGCTCGCCCAGCATGCGGTCGTAGCCGAATGCCTTGCGCTTGCGAATGGCGGCGGCCAGTTCGTCGTTGTCGGTGGTCGCCATGCCGCCTTCCAGCGTGGTCATGTGCTTGACCGGATAGAACGAGAAGCAGCCGATATCGCCCAACCCGCCGGCCTTGCGCCCATCGTAGGTGGCGTCGACGGCCAGCGCGCAGTCCTCCACCACCAACGCACCGGCGTCGGCCGCCAGCGCGCGCAACCGGTCCATGTCGCAGGGCAGCCCCAGATAATGCACCACCATGATGGCGCGAGTCTTGGGCGTGATCGCTGCCGCCACCGCGTCCGGGTCGATGTTGCCGCTGTCGCGCAGCACATCGGCGAACACCGGCGTGGCACCGCAGAACTCCACCGCATGGGCCGTTGCGACATGGGTCATCGCCGGCACGATCACCTCGTCGCCGGGGCCGATGCCGCTGACGAACAGCGACAAATGGAGGGCGGCGGTGCACGACGACACCGAAACGGCATGGGCCACCCCGGCCCGCGCCGCGAACGCGCGCTCGAACGCCGCCGCCGCCGGGCCGTGCACCAGTTGCGTGCCGCTCAGTATTTCGGCGACCGCCGCGCGCTCGGCGTCGCCCAGCATCGGCTTGCCGAACGGAATGTTGCGCGCGGGCGTTTCCGTCATACTAGATAGTCCACCTTGACCGTGCGGCCGGTGCTGGCCGCCTCCCACGCTGCGAAACAGATGTCCATCACGCGGAACACGTCGCGCGCCGACACATTGGGCTCGCGGTCCTGGCGGATGGCATCGACGAAGTCCGGCAGCAGGTCGAACTTGTTTATCGCCGGATAGGGCACCGTCATCGCCGCCTCGTCCTCCGGCTGGTCGCCGCGGAACAGGCGCGCGTCCGGGATGCCGTTCTCGAACGAGAGCCTGGTGCCATAGACGTTGAGGGTGTGGATCTGGCGGCGTTGCGGGCCGAAGGTGGTGGTCGACTTCGCCATCGCACCGCGCTCGAACTTCAGCAGGCTGGTCATGGTGTCCGGGCCGGGAAAATCCGCATCGGCGGTCAGCAGCTTGGCGCCCATGGCGGCCACTTCCGTCACCTCGTCGTCCAATATCCAGCGCATCAGGTCGATCAGGTGGATGCCGCCGCCATAGGTGACACAGTAGAAGCCCATCTTGCCGCGCCAACCCTCGGTGATCTTCCACAGGATTTGGTGGATGTAGTCGCCCTCGGCATAGAACACGTCGCCGAAGTCGCCGGCCGCCACCATCTCTTTGACCGCGCGGAAGCGCGGACTGTGGCGCAGGATGAGGTTGGACGACAGCCGCTTGCCGCTGTCGGCATGGGCCTGGGCGATGCGCGCCGCGTCCCGCCGGTCGAGCGCGATCGGCTTTTCGACCATGACGTGCTTGCCGTGGTTGAGGGCCGAGACCGCCTGGTCGGCATGGGCATCGTCGTACGAGCAGATCGAAACCACGTCGATATCGGGATGCTCGGTGACCGCGCGGTAGTCGGCATGGCGTTCGGGCACGTCCTGACGGTCCGCCACGGTCTTGAGCTTCTCCGGGTCGACGTCGGCGACCGCGACGACCTCGCAGCCGTCGATGGCGTTGTAGCCGATGACGTGCTGCTCACCGACGCCGAGGCCGACGACGCCAATCTTGAGTGACTTGGAAAGCGCCAACGGCTCAAGGCGTCCAGTGATAGGTGTCGGCGGCCTCCACTTGCGCGAAACCCTCGCCGCGATAGAGCGCGATGGAGGGCGCGTTGGCCGCCTGGGTGCCGACCCGCATCCGCGCACACACGCCGGCATAGTGGCCGAGCGCCGCGCGCACCAGCCGGCGGCCGATGCCGCGCCGTCGATAGGCGGCGGCAACGCCGATCAGGTCGATCACCGCCATATCGCCGCGCCGCATGCACAGATTGAAGCCGGCGATGGCGCCGTCCACCCGCGCCACGATGGGCGCATCCGCCCGCCCGGCAACGCCATTGCGCACCCACTGGCGCTTGATCTCGTCGGCGGCGGCATCCGACAGCGCGGGGTCGGCGTGATAGCGGTCGTGGCTGAACGTAGAGGCGCCGATCTCGGCCACCGCATCGGCCTCTTCCGGGGTGGCGAGGTCGGCCGGCACCGTGGGCCCGTCGTCCAGGGGGCGCTCGAAGGTCAGCAGGCGCTCGACATGGCGGAAACCTGCCCCGGTCAGCGGCGCGTCAGACGCGCTGTCCGCCGGCACCCGGCAGCTTACCAACGCCACGTCCTGGCGGCGGGCGTCATCGACCACGGCCCGCAGTGCCGCCCGCGCCAGCCCCGCGCTACCGTCCACTACATCCAGCCGCCAGACCGGCGCGCCGAAAATGGCCGTCTCGAACGGCTGCGGCGTCACCGACACGCCGAGGGTCTCCGCCAGGTCAGACATCGCTGTAATGGGCCTGGGTCTCGGCATGCCAGCGGTTGAAGAAGTCGAGCACCTCCCGCCAGTCGTCGCGGTAGGCGCTGGCATCGACCGGCGTCTCGGACTTGCGGCCGATGGCCACCAGCACGTCGGTGTCGATATAGCGGTTGATCCGCACGGTCTCGAAGCCGCTGTTGGCCATCGCCCGCCGGAGGGTGTTGGCCGAGAAGCGGAAGGCATGGGTGTCGGCCGCGTTCGGGCCCAGGTAGTACTGCAGCGGCTTCTTGAACGGCACCAGCACGCGGCTGCCGGTGGCCACCACCATATGGCCGTTGCCCGCCAGCAGATGGTGCGCGCCGTCCAACATGGTCTTGGCCGACTGACAATTCTCCAGCGTCCAAATGATGGTGGCGATATCGAAGCCGGTGCGGTGGCCCGGCGTGTCGATGTAGCTCTCGATGGTGCCGACGGTGTTCGGAATGTCCTGGGAGTCCATCAGGTTGCCGTTGGCGGCCGAGGGCTCGATGCCGAACACATCGGCGTCGTACGGGGCTTCGCGCAGCATGTCGAGGAACAGGCCCTCGCCGGCACCGATGTCGCAGACCGACTTGCCGCGCACCCCGATCTCGGTGTCCATGAACTCCGCGACATAGACCTGGCGGGCGCGCACCGCCGGTATGCGGGCGGTGTACTTGCGCTGGTAGAGGTCGTCCGACCAGGCATCGGCAATAGCCTGGGCGGACCGGCGGCTGCGCACGTGGACGAAGCCGCAGCCACGGCAGACATGCAGTTGCTGGCCGTCCATGTAGTGCCGCGCGATCTCGATCTCGGCGGCATCGTCGGCGCCGCACACGTCACAGGGGAAGTCTTGGTAGTCGGTCATTTGAGGTGCAGGTTGTTGCGAGAGGTTAAGCTGTTTCAGACAAAAGGAAATTCAAACAAAATGTCTGCAACCAATTTGATGGCGCGCCTACCATCTTGTTCATGTTCAGCCCGGTTCGACCATTGAGAGTCGACCGAAATGGCTGGAGCTTTTCGGACATTTGGATGAACAAGCTCGTTTCTCAAGTTTCGCAGCCACTCAAGATCGTCAAGTTTTGAAGACCCCGAGGACGCAAACGAGGCTTTGATCCCACCACCGAATTTTGGATCTAACTCGACCTCCCTGAAATGTGCATCTATGACGGCGCATGATACAATAATCACTGAAATAAATGCTCCTGCACAAAATATTGCTTGCAGATCAACTAAGAGCCCTGTGGAGTGTTCCCCCATAGCATAACCACCGCCTCGTTTTTCCACGTCGAACAACTCATCGAACCAATCTGATCGAGCAGTCCAGACGTCAAGAGATGGACAGTTTAGTTGATCCAATTTTGCGCGACCCTACTCCGGCGGATGCCGAAGCTGCCACTGGTTGCCGGAATGCTCCCAGATCTCGCGGTTGCGGTGCAGGTCGATGGTCTCCCAGAACGTGCCGGCGTCCATGTCCAGGTAGTCCAGGGTCTCGGCCAGGAAAGCTTCCGGCGGCTCGCCGTCATAGCGCTGCACCAGGTCCAGCGCGGTCTCCCGGGTCATGTGGCCACGCTGGATCTGCCGCGAGGCGTCGCGGATCGCGCGGCCGAAGCCGAATTTGATGTATTGCAGGTAGTAGTAGAGGTTGTCGACCTTGTCATCGAGGCTGTCGAAGTCGGTGAACGTGCCCTCGGTGCGGCCGCCCGGCGCGGTGCGGAAGTCGATCTTGTCGCGGATGTAGTCGAAGTTCTGGCGGATGTCCCACGGGAAGAAATAGGCGAAGTACATGGCGGTCACGCCCTGCGCCTCGACGTCGGCCAGGTCGGGGTAGCGGTAGGGCTCCAGATCGCGGTCGCCGGCCACCTCGTCTTCCCAGTTGTCCGGGTGGTCGCCGATCTGGTGCTCCAGCACCTCGGTCAGGTCGCGGATCTTCTTGTGCTCCTCGCTCAGCACGTGGCCGCCATATTCGCTCTCGCCATGCTCGGCATAGAAGATCAGCGGAATGCGGTACTTGACCGCGACCTGCATCGGCGCCGAATTGACGCCCGCGTCCCAATGCACCTTCGGGTTGCCGCGCTCGGTGAAGAAGCGGCGGCACAGGTGGCGCGACACATGCTGGTTCGGCCGCACCATGATGTGGTCGAAGCCGGCGCGGATCAGCGCCTCGCGATTGTGGGCGCCGACCTCGTTCGGGATCAGCGGCGAGAAGGTGACCAGCAGCGGGTTCAGCCCCAGCTCGAACTTCAGCTTGTAGGCGATAAAGCTGGAGTCCTTGCCGCCGGACCAGGGCACGATGCAGTCGTAAGCGCCGCCGGCCGGGCGCAGCCGCTCGACATAGGCATCGAACTCGGCCCGGCGCGCGTCCCAGTCGATGACCGCCTTCTCCTCGGCGGTGCGGCAGGCGTTGCACACACCCTCGGCGTCGAACACCACGCGCGGCCGGGTGTCCGGCATCAGGCACTGGCTGCAGTATTTCATGCCCAATCGCTCACGAACGCACCGCGATGCCCTGGCCGGCCAGATAGCGCTTGGCGCTGTGAATGCTGGTCTCGGTGAAGTGGTAGATGTTCTGGGTGCAGGCCGCCGCCGCGTCGGCCTCGCGGAAGCCTTCGGCCATGTGCTTCCAGGTGCCGCAGCCGCCGAGGATCAGCACCGGGATGCCGACCGCATCGGCGACCGCGCGGCTAAGCTCCAGGTCATAGCCCTGCAGCGACCCATCGCGCTCGATGGCGGTGATCATGATCTCACCGGCGCCCAGCGCCTCGGCCTCGCGCGCCCAATCCTCCGGCGTCTTGCCGGTGGGCTCGGCGCCGAAGCGGCCGAACACCTCGTACGTGCCATCCTCGTGGCGCTTGGCGTCGATGGAGACCACCACGCACTGGGCGCCATAGGCCTGCGCGATCTCGGTGATCAGCTCGGGCCGCTCCAGCGCGCCGGTGTTCACCACCACCTTGTCCGCGCCCACCGCCATCAGGCGCTCGACATCTGCCAGGCTGCGGATGCCGCCGCCGGCTGCCAGCGGCACGAAGCAGCGGCTGGCGAACTCGGACACCACTTGCTCGAAATTGGCGCGGTCGCCCTCGCCCGGGCGGGTCACATCAAGCGCCACGATCTCGTCCACCGACCAGGCATCGACGAAGTTCAGCGTGTAGCGATAGTCGGGCCGGAACAGCTTGGTGCGGAACAGCACGCCGTCGTTGAAGGTCAGCACGGTGATGACGCGCCTACGCAGCATCGCGCACCATGGCGGCGGCCGGCAGGTCGAGGAAGTTGCCGAGCAGGGTCAGCCCGTGGGCCTGGCTCTTTTCCGGGTGGAACTGCACGCCGAAGATGTTGCCGTGGGCGATGGCGGCGACGAAGGGGCCGCCGTAGTCGCAACGGCCGACAACGATCTCGTCGCTATCGGCCACCATCCGGTAGCTGTGGACGTAGTAGAACAACGCCTCCGCCGGCACGTCGTCGTAGAGCGGCGATGCCTTGGTCTGCTCCAGGTCGTTCCAGCCGACATGGGGCACGCGCAACGTGGTGTCGGCCGGCGCCAGCCGCTCGACATGGGCCGGCACCCAGCCCAGGCCCTCATGCTCGCCGAACTCGGTGCTGCCGCGGGCGAGGAGCTGGAAGCCGAGGCAGATGCCCAGGATCGGCTTGCCGTCCCGCACCAGCGCGGTCAGCGCGGTGTCGAGGCCACGGGCGCGCAAGTTCTTCATGCCGTCGCCGAACGCGCCCACCCCGGGCAGGATCAGCCGGTCGGCGGCCGCCAGCGCATCGGCGTCGGCGGTCACCTGGGCCTCGTGGCCCAACCGCTCCACCGCGCCGCGCACCGAGCGCAGATTGCCCAGCCCGTAGTCGACGATGCCGATGGTTGCCATCAGGCCGCCATCTGGGGCAGGCCGCCGGCGGCGATGTCGCTCTCCAGGAACAGCTTGGCCGAGACGAAGCTGAACGCGAACTTGGAGAACGAGTTGTCGGTCAGGTCGGCTTCGAGCAGGTCTTCCATCGCATCGCGCCGGACGATGTCGAAGATCGGCCCCGGCGCCAGCAGACGCTCGCGCACGGCGGCGTCCTTGCGGTCGAGCAGGGAGTCGATCGAGGCATTGAAGCCGCGCTTCTGCCGGTCGCCGCGCACGGTCTCGTTCATCTCCGGCACCGCCGCGCGCAGCAGCCATTTCGGGTAGCCGTCGTGGATCAGGTGCTCGCCGGGCACGGTGTAGAGGAACTCCACCAGCCCACGCGCCAGATAGGGCGAACGGTTCTCCACCGACCAGCGCATGGAATTGGCGTCGTCCTCGGCCAGCAGCACCGGCACCGATTCATGGAACAGCTCGTTCATCATCCGCCGGCGCAACAGGTCGTCGGCGTATGCCTCCTCGGCGAAATCCTCGTCCAGTTCTTCGGTCATCCAGCCGTTGAACAGATCGCGGTTGAGGTAGATGTGGCCTCGCTCGTCCGGGCGGTCGCGGAACGTCATCGGGTCCTGCAGCACCGGGTTTCGGACATGGGCGCCGTAGCTCCGCCGCCAGTCTGCGACCAGTGCATCGGCCTCCGGCCGGTCGGCCATCGCCGCCAGCCAGAAGCCGTAATGGTCATAGTAGCCGGTGAAGATCTCGTCGGCCGCGGTGCCGGAGATCGCCACCTTGAAGCCGGCCTCGCGGATCGCACGCGAAAGGAAGGCGTGGACGTAGTAGCTGATGGTCGCCACCGGGGCGTCGTGATAGCCGACCAGCTCGGCCAGCGCGTCGAGAAACCCCTCGGTCGTGGTCTCGATCGGGTGCCAGTCGCAGCCGATGTCCTCGACCGTCGCCGTCATGTTGGTGCGCTCGTCATAGCGCTCGTCGCGGTCCAGGATCGAGAACGCGGCCACCTGCCGGCCCAGGTGCTTGGCCGCAAGGCTCGCCAGCGCGGAGGAATCGATCCCGCCCGACAGGCAGAACGCGACCGGCACGTCGGCGCGCAGCCGGGTGTCTACCGCGTGGACCATATGGCGGCGGGTTTCCGCCACCGCATCGTCCATGCTCATGGCCGTGGGCGTGAATGCCAGCGACCAGTAGCGCTGCGGCGCGGGCGCGCCGGCGCCGTCCAGCACCGCATAGGTGGCGGCCGGCAACGCATGCACACCCTGGAACCAGGTCTCGGCCGACTTGTGCACCGCCTTGTAGCCATTGACCAGATAGCGGCGGACCATGGTGGCATTGACCGGGGGACGGGCGCCCGCCATCGCCACCAGCGCCTTCACCTCGGACGCGAAGTAGAGCGTGCCGCCATGGCGCCACCAGAACAGCGGCTTCTCGCCGAAGCGGTCGCGGCTGAGCAGCACGGTGCCATCGCGCAGGTCGGCGAGGGCGAACGCCCACATCCCGTCCATGCGGCCGAGGGCGGCCGTGCCCCACTGGCGGTAGGCGCGGACCACCACCTCGGTGTCGCTGTCGGTCTGGAAGCCATGCCCCAACGCCTCCAGCTCGGCGCGCAGCTCACGGTAGTTGTAGACCTCGCCATTGTAGCTCAGCACGCAGTCGGCGGCGGCGAACGGCTGGTTGGCCCGGGGGTCGAGGTCGATGATCGCGAGCCGCGTGTGCAGCAGCGTCACCGACATGCCGCCGACCGTCCCGCCCCATGCCCCCGAAGCGTCGGGGCCACGCCGCGCCAGGGCATCAAGAGCCGCCTGCTGCCGGTCCGCCGGCATGGGAGCGGCGTCGATTGCACCCGGCCCAATTGCGCCGGCAATGCCGCACATCGCCTAGCACCCCTCCGGCGCGGTCGGCGCCACGTGCGCAGCCGTGCGGCATGGCCTTGCCAGCATATGAAAGCGTGATCCGAGGGTCATGGGAGATGGGGATCCGGCGGCTGCGAATCCCGGCATCCGGGCACGCTACCGCAGGCCGGGTGAAGGCGCTTTTTGCCGCGCGCGTCGCCCTGCCTTGGTGATTTCCGCAACGATTCGGGCACCACTGACGGTGCCGGAATCGCGCGGATCATTCACCACGTGAACGTCAGGGTCAAGCTCAAATTCACGGCGTGAACGTCAAGGATTCGCGGACCATCCGGCGGGCATGGCGGGCCGCCGGTGTGATCACGCGGCAGGCGTCATAAATTGGCGGCGTAGCGCCGGGCCAGGGCCGACATGCCGACCGCCAGGATCAGGATCCCGCCCTTGAAGATCGGCTGGAAGTGGGTCGGCGCGCCGAAGATGGAAAGCCCGTTGAAGCCCACGGCCAGGATCAGCACCCCGATCAGGGTGCCGACGATGTGGAACTCGCCTTCCTTCAGGGTCGCCGATCCCAGAAAGACCGCCGCGAAGGCATCGAGCAGATAGCCGTCTGCCGCGCCCAGCGTGCCGCTGCCCAGCAGCGCCGACAGCAGGATGCCGGTCAGGGCGGCGCAGAAGCCGGCGGTGCAGAACGCCAGGATCTTCACTAGGTCGACACGAATGCCGGACAGGCGCGCCGCCTCGATATTGGCGCCGACCGCCTGCATGCGCTGGCCGAAGTCGGTCTTGTTCAGGATGATCCACAGCACCACCAGAACCAGCGCCATGATCAGCACCGGGCTCGGCAGGTCCAGGATCGGGCGGCTGAGCGCGATATCGGTGAACTCGAACGGAATGCCGGACGCGATCGGAAACTGGCTGTAGGTGAAGCCGAGGCCGGTCAGCATGGTGCCGATGCCCAGCGTGGTGATCACGGCGTTGATGCGGATCTTGGTGACCAGGATACCGTTGATGCCGCCGATGCCGCTGCCAACCATCAGCGCCACGATGATGCTGAGCCAGATCGGCAGCCCCTCGTGCGCCATCAGGCCGGTGACGATCAGACCCACGAAGCTCGCCACGAACCCGATGCTCAGATCGAACTCGCCCACCACCAGCGTATAGGTCAGCCCGCAGGCGATGATCGCGGTCAGCGATGCCTGGCTCAGGATGTTGATCAGGTTCGCGCGCGACAGAAAGATGTCCGGCGCCATGATGCCGAAGATCAGGATCATCAGCAGCAGCCCGAAGATGGTGCCGTAGCGCGACAGCACGATCAGCGCGGTGCGCAGCCCCGACGACCCCTGCAGTTCAGCGCCTTCCTGCGCGGTCAATTCCTGTTCGGCCATTAGGCGTTGTCTCCGTCGTCCTGTCCGTCGTGATAGCTGAGTTCGATGATCGCCGCCTCGGTGATGTCGCCGCCGGTCAGCTCGCCGGTGATCCGGCCCTCGCGCATCACCAGCACCCGGTCGGCCAGCAGCGCCAGTTCCTCCACGTCGGAGGAGATCACCAGCATGCCGACGCCCGAGCGTGCCAGCTCGCGGATCGCGGCGTGGATTTCCTCGCGCGCGCCGACATCGACGCCGCGCGACGGCTCGTCGAGGATCAACAGGCGCATGCCGGCCGGCAGCCAGCGCGCGATCAGCGCCTTCTGCTGGTTGCCGCCGGAAAGGCCGGCGATCTTGACCAGGGCCGACGGCGTCTTGATGCCAAGCTCGCCGATCAGCCGCTCGGCCTGGCGCCGCGCCTTTTGCGTCGACACGAACGGCAGGCCCGGCACCGCGCGGATCTGGCGCAGCGTCGCCACGTTGATGTTGAAGCCCACCGTTTGCTGCAGCATCAGGCCCTGGGAGCGGCGTTCCTCCGGCACCAGGGCGATGCCGGCATCGATCGCCTGGGCCTCGCCGGACACGCGCAGCACCTCGCCGCCAAGCTCGAAATGCCCGCTGTCGGGGCGGGTGACGCCGGCGGCGAGATGGGCGAGCTCGGTGCGGCCGGCGCCGACCAGGCCGCCCAGCGCCAGCACCTCGCCACGGTAGAGATCGAAGCTGACGTTCCTGACCCTGGTCTTCCACGACACGTTGCGGGCGGAAAACACCGGCGGCTGGGCGCGGTCCGCCGCGAATCGGTCGGTGTCGTGCACGCTCGCCACGTCATGGCCGATGATCGCCCGCACCAGGCCCTTCTTGTCGAGCGCGCCCCGCTCCTCCTCGGCCACGATACGGCCGTCGCGCAGCACCGTGATCCGGTCGCAGAGGTCGAGCACCTCCTCCAGCCGGTGCGAGACATAGAGGATCGCCACGCCTTGCGCCGACAGATCGCGGATGATCGAGAACAGTTGCTCGCTTTCCGGCCCGGAGAGCGATGCCGTCGGCTCGTCCATCGCGATCATCGCGGCGTCGCGGGCCAGCGCCTTGCCGATCATCACCAGCCAGCGCTCGGCGACCGTGAGGTCGGAAACGCGGGTTTCCAGCGGGAAGCGGATGCCCACCCGTTCGGCCGCCGCGCGCGGCCCGACGCCGGAGCGCCGCCAGTCGATCAGCCCGAACCGCGTCACCTTCGGCACGCCGAGCAGCATGTTCTGCAGCGCGCTGAATTGCGGGATCAGGTTCAATTCCTGGTGGATGAAGGCAAGGCCCGCACGCTCGGACGCGTGGGGCGAGCCCTTGTGCAACTCTTCGCCACCGATGCTGATGCTGCCGCGGTTGGGCACGGTGACCCCGGCGAGGCAGCGGATCAGTGTGGACTTGCCGGCACCGTTAGCGCCGACCAGCCCGTGGACCTTGCCGCGCTCGACATCCAGGTCGACGCTGTCCAGGGCCAGCTCACCGGCGAAGTGTTTGGTCAGTCCTCGGATTTGCATCCAGGCACCGGGGGAAGGCGCACCCTCCCCCGGCGTCGTCATCTCCACCGATGTGTCACATGCCATCCGGGTGTTCTGCCAGGAACTGCTCCACATTGTCCTGGGTGACCACCACGCCGGGGATCGAGATCACCTTCGGCTCCCAGGCGTCACCAGCCTCGATCGCCTCCAGGATCGCTTCCATGACCTGCTTGCCCTCTTCGTGGGCGGGCTGCCACACCGTGGCGGTCATGTAGCCATTCTTGACCAGGTCTAGCGCCTGCAGGCTGCCATTGATCGAAACCGTCGTCACGTCGGTGCGGCCGGCCTGGCGAAGGGCGGCCACGGCACCGGTGGTCGGCTCGTCCCAGCACGACCAGATCGCCAGCGGCACACCGTCGGTGCCGGGGTGCGCGGTCAGCCATGCCGCCGCGGTGGCGTTGCCGAACTGCACCTGGCCGGGCACGACGACCTCGGCATATTCGACGTCGATGCCCTCCATGCCGGCGATGCCTTCATCGAAGCCGACGCCGCGGTCGATGCACAGCTTGCCGGGGTGGAAGGTCAGAGCCAGGATGTTGGCGGTGTCGCCGACGACCTCGAGCAGGTAGTTCACCGAATCGTCGCCGACCTGCTGGCCGCTGGTGGTGACCACGATACCGTCGACGATCTCGCCGCCCCAGGCGGCCACCGGGATTTCCGCCTCGCGCGCCGCGGCGATGCCGGAGCCGAGCGATGTCGACGCGTAGGCCAGGGTGAAGATCGCGTCGACGCCCTGGGCCACAAAGGTGTTCATGGCGGCATTTGCCTGGTCGGCGCTGGCCTGGGTGTCGATCACATTGACCGTCCAGCCATTGGCCTCCGCGACCTCGGTCGCGCCATTGATGACGGCGATGTTCAACGCATCGTTGGCGAGCAGCGCCACGATACCGAGCGTCTTTTCGTCCTGTGCCGAAGCGGCGGTCGCTGCGACCGTCGCGCCGACCGCCACCGTGGCGAGCAGCAGTTTGTTCATATCGGGTTCCTCCCCCTGTTTGGTTCCGATCGGGCGATGCGCCACTTGATCGTCTGCAACGGCGCACGCCCGGCTTGTTCAATAGGTGTCGTTCAGTCGGTGTCGTTCATTCAGCGTCGTGCATTCAGCGTGATTCAGGCAGTCCGTGTTGTTCAGGCACTCGCGATCGGTCCGGCACGGTTCCCCCGGCGCACTCCATTCGAACCTCACCCGCCGCAAACCTCACTCGTCCAAACCCTCACTCGGCGGCGGCCCGCGGCAATTGGCGAAGACACACGGGCTGCCATGCTTGGTACCGGTATCATGACGCAGTTTCGCATGGCTGGCAAGGTGTCTGTCGTGGCGAAGCGCCCCGACGCGGCGGCACCGCGCGACTGCCCGTGATCCTTGCGCTGCGGTAAACCATCCCTGTCGCCGCCCGCGCCGATTTTCTGCATCAAAACAACAGGCTGGCCGCCACGCCGCCCTTGTTGGCGGATTGCCGGGCCGCAATCGCGGCAACGGCCCGGACGGCCCGCCGGCAACCCACCAGCAACCCGCCGTGCGCGCGCGAACCAGCCCCGGATCGCGCGGCTTGCGGCCGCCAGCCGGGCCAAACGCTCTTGTTAGCGGTACCACAATCGCGCTATCTGGACCGGATGTGCGCACCGCTGTGCGGTGCCGCGCCAACGGGACCGCAGGGGAGGAGCATCAGATGCAGGTCAAGTACGATTTCTCCGGCAAGGGCGTGCTGGTGATCGGCGCCACCACCGGCATAGGCCGCGCGACGGCGCTCGCCTTCGCGCAAGCCGGGGCGAACGTCTATGCGTCCGGCATCGGGCAGGACAAGGGCGAGAGCCTGGCCGCCGAGCTCAGTGACCTGGGCGTCGAGGCCGCATTCGAGGAGGCCGACGTCCGCGACACCGCCGCCATGGCGCGGCTGCACCAGAACGCGTTCGACCGCTTCGGCCGCATCGACGTGGCGTTCAACAATGCCGGCGTTTCGGGCAAGGCGGCCCCTGTCCAGGACCTGGACAACGCCGAGTACGACTTCATGATGGACATCAACCTGAAGGGCATCTTCAACGGCCTGAAGCACCAGGTGCCGCACATGATCGCCAAGGGCGGCGGCGCCATCGTGAACACGTCGTCGCTGTTCGGGGTGATGGGCTTCGCCACCACCGCCGTCTATTGCGCCAGCAAGTGGGGCGTGATCGGGCTGACCAACTCGGTGGCGCTGGAGGTGGCGCGCAAGAACATCCGCGTCAACGCCATCGCGCCGGGCTCGGTGATGACGCCGCTGCTGACCGATATGTTCGGCAGCGAGCAGGGCGCGCGCGACGTGGTGCTGCCGATGATCCCGATGGGCCGGATCAGCGACCCGTCGGAGATCGCCCAGCTTGTGCTGTTCCTGTCGTCCGACGCCGCGTCGTTCATCACCGGCCAGGCGGTGGTCATCGACGGGGGCGGGTTCGTCGCCGGCGCCGATCAGGGTTAGGACCGGCGGGCGTTATCCACCGCTGCGCCGATCGATCCCCAGATCGTTCTCGGAAACAACAACCATTCGTCGTCCTCGCCCTTGTGGCGAGGACCCATGGATGAGCAGGGAACGAGACGCGCCTGATGTGCTGGACGCCTGGGCGTTTCGGTATCTATCTGCTGCCCGCCACTGACTGGCGTGAATCCTGTAACCCGTTGGTATTTCGGACACAAATGGATCCTCGCCACAAGGGCGAGGATGACAGTAGTCTGTTTGTGAGAAGTCTAAACCCAGCAGCCACCAGGGCGAGAATGCCAAGTCCTCGTTCTGGCACGGATATCCGCTCAGGCCACCTTGCTGACCTGCCCGTCGGCCAGTGCGATTTCCACCACTTGGAGGCCACGGTCGGTCAGCCGCGACGGGAAGGTTTCCTTCAGCCGGTCCTCGTGCACCGGGATCACGCGCCGCACCTCGCCGCCCACCGACTTCAGCATCTCCGCGCTGGTGAACATGAGGTTGTGCTGGCTGCCGACCGCGAGCCCGATCGGCACGATCTGCGGGTTGTCGGGGTCGAGCCCGGTGAGGTTGTCGTAGGTGTAGATCAGGTCGCCGGCGAACACCCACTTGTCCTCGCCGTCGCGCGCGCCGTCGTTGCGCACCGTGACGTACATGCTGCCGTAGGTGTGGGTGTCGGCGGCGAGATGGACGTCGATGCCGGGCAACACATCCTCCTGGTCGCCGTCGATCAGGATCATCCGGCCTTCCTTGGCCGCCTCGACCGCCTTCACGATGTCGGCCGGGTCGCCGCCGCCGAGCAGGAAGCCGAATTCGGGGCCCAGCGTCAGCGCCCAGGCCCATTGATCGAGCTCGCGCTTCTGCAGATAGAACTTGGCGTTGGGGAAATGGTCCATCGCGCCGATGTGGTCGAAATGGGCGTGGGTGATGAAGACCGCGGTCACGTCCTCCGGCGCCACCCCGCATTCGCGCATCACCTCGCGCGGCCCGTGGTAGTTGGTCACGCCGTAGTTCTCGGCCAGCGTCTTGCCGTAGTTGACATGGTCGTAGCCGGTGTCGATCAGGATGGTCTCGCCATTGCCCTGCAGCACGACGTAGGCATAGGGCAGCTTGCGCGTGCCCTCGTGCATCGGCCCGTACATCATGACGTTGAACGGGAACAGCTCAACCGCCGCGTACTCAAGCACCCAAATCGAATAGTCCGCCATGATGTCCTCCCCAGGGCAAAGCGTTGCGGTTCAGGCCGCCGGTGTTCCGACCAATTCCCGGTCTTCCACCTAGTTCAAGCTCATTGGCGCCGCATGGGCGGCGCAGCAGGCCTGGTCGAATTTCACCGGCTCGAAGCCCGGCATCAGCACACCCAGTGCCCGCACGTGCCCGACCGCCGACTTCAGCATCGCGACCAGCGCGTCCCGGTCGCGCTCGGTGGCGTCGGGCGCCATGCAGGACAAAGCCGCGGCGCACGATTGGGACACAGCCGCGCAGGCGCAGCTCAAATGATGATGGTGGTGTTCGGCATCGGGCGGGACCGCGAGCGCGCGGGCCGCCTCGGTTGCCTCTGCCGAAGCCGACACGGCCTTGCCGATGGGCGCGTCCGGCAGCAATCGAAGATCGCGCGATGTCATCAGCATCAGCGCGAAGCCGGAGACCTGGGTCAGCAGCGCACGCAACGCATCATGGACCGACTTGGCTTCGTCCAGATAGCGCACCATCGCCTGCTCGGCCGCCAGCCCGCTCTTACCTTGCACCGCTTGCCCTCCCGGTCGCCGTCCGCACATGCCCGATGCACCGACGCCATCGGTTTCTCGCAAAATCTGATACCGGTAACAACAGAAATGGTATCAGATTGTCGTATCGGGGCAAGATTCCCTTGCTGGCGTAACGCAAGGCAGCTTTGATTAACATGGCCGCATAACAAGGAGCCACCATGCCGAAGCGCTCGTCCTCCCGGTCAGGGCCCGGAAACGGCAGCGCTCGCATGCGCGATGTCGCGATCCGCGCCGGGGTCTCGACGATGACCGTGTCGCGCGCGTTGAAGGAGCCCAGCAAGGTCTCCGACGAGATGCGCGAGCGCGTGCTGCGCGCCGTCCGCGAGATCGGATATCTACCCAACCACCTCGCCGGCAGCCTGTCGTCCAACCGCTCGACGACCATCGGCCTGATCGTGCCCAGCATCGACAACTCGATCTACACGCAAACCGTGAAGGGCCTGTCGGAGGTGCTGAAACGCTCAGGCTTCCAGTTGATGATCGCGGAGTCCGGCCACGACCCGAACGAGGAGGAGGAACTGATCACCGTGTTCCTCAGCCATAGGGTCGGGGGGCTGGTACTGCACAGCACCGAGCACACGCCCGATGCGATCGGCAAGATCCGCAAATCCGGCGTCCCGGTAGTGGAAAACGGCAACATTCCCGCCGAACCGCTCGACATGGCGGTCAGCTATTCCAACCGCGACGCGTCGCACGCGATGACCATGCATCTCGGCCGCCTGGGCTACAAACGCATCGCCTTCGCCTCGCTCTACTCGGTGCACAACGACCGCTCCCAGGACCGGATCCGGGGCTACAGGGAGGCGCTGGACGACCTGGGCCTGGACTACGACCCGCGCCTGGTGGTCGAGACCGAGCGCGGGCTCGCCGCCGGCGCCGAGGTGGTGGCCCGTATCGTCCAGACGGTGCCGCAGGTCGATGCGCTGTTCTGCGCCGGCGACGTGCTGGCCGTGGGAGCGCTGTTCGAGTGCGGCAAGCGCGGCTGGGCGGTGCCCGACCGCATCGCCATCGCCAGCTTCGACGATGTCGACCTGCTGCGCCATGTCTCCCCGTCGGTGACGACGTTGCGCCTGCCGCGGCACGACATCGGCGAGCGGGCGGCGCGCATGCTGCTGAGCCGCATCATCGACGATGCCGAGCACCTGCGCGGCAGCGTGGTCGACCTGAAGTTCGAGGTCATCCAGCGCGAAAGCACCTGAGTCCGTCGTTGCATCGGCCAAGGCCCGGTCCTATAGTCGCGCGTGTTACCGGTATCATGAACTTCGGCCGTCGGGGCAGTTGCCGGTGGGGAATGGCAGCGGCGCCAACGGCAAGTTCGCGTGGCACGGCTGAACAGGGGGTGTTGGCGATTGGGCGCGGACACGGAGCAGGACAGGGTTGGACCGCTGACGCCGCCGCGCGCGCCGGCCCGCACCCTTGAGGGCTACCGCGCTCTGGTCACCGGTTCCACCGGCGGCCTCGGCCACGCGATCGCCAAGGGCCTGGCGCACGCCGGCGCATCGGTCATGCTGCACGGTCTCGCCGACGACGACGCGATGGCGCCGGTCTGTCGGCAGCTTGCCGACGACGAGGGGGTCGATGTCGATTACCTGCGCGCCGACCTGTCGTCGCCGGCCGGGGTCGAGGACCTGATCGACGCCGCCTGCCAGCGGTTCGAGCGGGTCGACATCCTGGTCAACAATGCCGTTGTCCGCCATTTCGCCCCGGTCATCGACTTCCCGACCGAGTCCTGGGAGGCGTCGCTGGCAGTCAACCTGTCGGCGGCCTTCTACGCGATCCGCCGCCTGCTGCCGGCCATGCGCGACAGCAATTTCGGGCGCATCTTCAACATCACGTCGGTCTACGGCATTCGCGGCACGGCGGACCGGGTCGGCTACGTCGCCACGAAGTCGGGCCTGCTCGGCCTGACCCGCGCCGTCGCGCTGGAGAACCTGGACCGCAACGTCACCTGCCACTGCATCTGCCCCGGCTCGGTGCTGACGCCGGGCACCGAGGACCGGGTGATCGGGATCATGTCCGAGCGCGACACCGACCGCGACCAGGCCGAGCGCATCTTCTTGGAGGGCAAGCAGCCCGGCGGCAATTTCGTCGCGCCACAAAGCGTGTCGGATCTGCTGGTGTTCCTCTGCGGCCCGGTCGCCCGCGACATGACGGGGGCAACCCTGCCGGTCGAAGCGGGCTGGCTCGCAAGCTAGAATAGCGCGGCGAGGGAGGACATGCAGATGGACGACACATACGAACTCTACGCGATCCGCTACGGCCATCACGACCGCACGGCGGCGGCCAACTTCATCGGCGGCGATCCGCACGACGGCCCGATGCCGCTGGACTATTTCGTCTGGGCCATCGTCGGCCGCGAGCGGACGTTGCTGCTCGATACCGGCTATGACGCCAGTTCCGCGGAACGGCGCAACCGCCAATTGCTGCGGCCGGTGGGCGACGGGCTGAAGATGGTCGGCATCGACCCCGACGGCGTGCGCGACATCATCATCTCGCACATGCATTTCGACCATGCCGGCAACCGCAATCTGTTTCCGCAGGCGCGCTATCACGTGCAGGACGCGGAGATGGCCTATTGCACCGGGCGCGGCATGTGCCACGCCTATCTGCGCCATGCCTTCGACGGTGGGGACGTCGCCAGCATGGTGACCAAGATCTACGACGACCGGGTGCAGTTCCACGATGGCGATTCCGAGGTCGCGCCGAACATCACGGTGCACCGGGTCGGCGGCCACACCAAGGGCCTGCAGGTGGTGCGCGTGCTGACCCAGCGCGGCTGGGTGGTGCTCGGCTCCGATGCCTCGCACTTCTACGCCAACTTCGAACAGAACCGGCCTTTCCCCGTGGTGGAGAGCGCCACCGACATGCTGAACGGCTATGACACCATGCGCCGGCTGGCGTCCTCGCCGCAGCACGTCATCCCGGGCCACGACCCGCTGGTGCTGGAGCGTTATCCCACTGCACTGGACGGCGTCGCCGACATCGTGCGCCTCGACCTGGACCCTATCGCCTGAGCGGCCGAAGGGCGCAGCGCCACCGGCGCGACAGCGAAATGGAAGGAATGCAGTTATGAGCGACGTCCGCATCGGCTTCGCCGGCGTCGGCCGGATGGGCACACCCTTGGCCAGGCGGCTGCTGGATGCCGGCCACAAGGTGACGGTGTTCGACACCAACCCGGACGCGGTGGCGGCCCTGGTCGATGCCGGGGCGGAGTGCGCGGAGAGCCCGGCCGCGCTCGCCAACGTGGCCGAGATCGTTCTGATGTCGCTGCCGACGCCCGAGATCGTGTCGGCTGTGGCGCTGGGGCCGGATGGGTTGAGCGGCGGCAGCGCGGTGCGCATCGTCGTCGACCTCTCGACCACCGGGTCGAAGGTGGCGAAGTCGGTCGCCAAGGGCCTGGCGGATGCCGGCATCTCCCCGGTGGACTGCCCGATCAGCGGCGGCGTTGCTGGCGCCGAGAAGGGCACGCTGGCGTTGATGGCGGCCTGCCCCGCGGCGGTGCTGGACGAGGTTCGGCCGATCCTGGAATGCTTCGGCAAGGTGATCCATGTCGGCGCGGAGCCGGGCATGGGCCAGACCATCAAGGTCATCAACAACCTGATGTCGGTGACCGCATTGTCGATTGCCTCGGAGGCGCTGGTGCTGGGCGCCAAGGCCGGGCTCGACCCCGCTGTCATGGTCGAGGTGATCAACGCCGGCAGCGGCAGCTCCAACGCCACGCTGACCAAGATCCCCAAGTTCGTGCTGACCCGCAGCTTCGATTTCGGCTTCGCCCTCGGTCTTTCCGCGAAGGACATCCGGCTGTGCCTGGAGGAGAGCGAGGCGCAGGGCGTGCCGATGATCGTCGGCAGCGCGGTGAAGCAGTTGCTGACTATCGCGCAAGGACGGCTCGGCGATGCCGCCGACCTGACCGAGATCATCAAGCCGATCGAGGAATGGTCGGGCGTCGAAGTCTCGGGCTGAAACAGGTGCCCACGCTCGACAGTGCCGGCCTGTCGCGCCGGCTGGCGGGGTTCGTCTGCGCCGCCGCACCGGGCGACCTGCCGGATGACGTGCGCGCGCACGCCTTGCGCGCGGTCCTGAACGGCTTCGGCACCGCGCTCGGCGGCCGTGCCGACGAAGCCATCGTGCGCCTGTCCGAACTGTTGATGCCGTTCGCATCGGGTGCGCAGGCGACGGTCATCGGCCACGCGCAGCGCGCGGACATGCCGACCGCCGCGTTCCTGAACGGCGCAGCGATCAACGTGTTCGACTTCGACGACAACCACGCCGGCACCATCATCCACCCGACGGCCCCGGTGCTGCCGGCGGCACTGGCGCTTGCCGAGACCCGCCCCATCGGCGGCGCGACGCTGATCCACGCGGTGGCGCTGGGGATCGAGGTCGCCTGCCGCATCGGCAACGCGGTGTCGCCGGGCCACTACAACCGCGGCTGGCACATCACCGCGACCTGCGGCATCTTTGGCGCCGCCGCTGCTGCCACGAAGCTGCTCGGCCTGGACGCCACGCGCACGCTGTGGGCGCTGGGCAACGCGTCGGCGCAGGCATCCGGGCTGGTCGAAACGCTGGGCCACATGGCCAAGAGCGTCGGTGTGGGCGGGGCCGCGCGCAACGGGCTGATGTCGGCGCTGATGGCCGAGGCCGGCGTCGCCGGCCCGGAGCAACCCCTTGAAGGCCCGCGCGGTTTCCTGGCCGTCTGCTGCGACGCGCCGCGCCCGGACGCCATCGAGGATGGCCTGGGCACACACTGGGACCTGAAGAACGATATGTTCAAGCCCTATCCGTGCGGGGTGGTGCTGAACCCGGTGATCGACGCCTGCCTGGAGGCCCGCGCCGACCCCGGTTTCGATCCCGCGCGGATCGCGCAGGTCACGATTTCCGGCAATCCGCTGCTGAAAGCGCGCACCGACCGCCCGGGCGTCACGACAGGGCGCGAGGCGCAGGTCAGCGCCCAGCACGCGGTCGCGGTCAGCCTGTTGCGCGGCACCGCCGGGGTTGCCGACTTCTCCGACGACGCCGTGCGCGCGCCGAACGTCAGGGCCCTCGCCGAGCGCGTCGGCGAGATCGGGGCCGATCCGGCCGTGCCGGTGGAGTGCGCCTCGGTGAAGATCGACATGGCCGATGGCGCGCAAATCGCGGTCACGGTGCCGGTCGGCCGCGGCAATCCAGGCTGCCCGATGAGCGATGATGACCTCATGGCCAAGTTCGCGGCACTCGCCCGCCACGGCGCACCCGCTGTGGACGCGGGATCGCTTGCCACGGCACTCTGGGCGCTTCCCAAGACCGGCAGCATCGGCGCACTCATGGCGCAGGCACGGCCGAGAATTCCAGAACACGGAGGACCACCATGAGCACCCGCCACCCGTCTTTCGAGGGCGACATGTTCGAGCAGGGGCTGACGATCCGGCGCGAGGTGCTGGGCGACGCCTATGTCGACAAGTCGCTGGCCGCCGCCACCGATTACTCCGCCCCGCTGCAGAAGCTGATCACCGAGTGGTGCTGGGGCGAGATTTGGGGGCGGCCCGGCCTCGACCGGAAGCTGCGCAGCGTGCTGAACCTCGGCATGACCATGGCGCTGAACCGGCCGAACGAGTTCAAGGTCCACGCCCGCGGCGCCCTGACCAATGGGCTCAGCCGCGAGGAGATCGTGGAGATCGTGCTGCAGGGCGCCATCTACTGCGGCGCGCCGGCATCGCTCGACGCCATGCGGATCGTGCAGGGCCTGTTCGACGAACTCGATGCCGAGGCGAAAGCCTAGCGCAGGCTCGTCTATGTCGGGTCGGCCTCTGCGCGC
Source organism: Alphaproteobacteria bacterium (assembly GCA_965227515.1). Taxonomy (GTDB): domain Bacteria; phylum Pseudomonadota; class Alphaproteobacteria; order CALKHQ01; family CALKHQ01; genus CBDDFZ01. The sequence goes on along the minus strand of CBDDFZ010000002.1, from coordinate 209,424 downwards.
CCGCGATCCTTACACAAGCGCTCGGCGGCGCGCACGGCGACGGCGGCAATCGTCGGGGTCGGATTGACCGCCCCGGCGGTGGTCAGCGCCCCGCCGTCGACCACCAGCAGGTTCGGCACGTCCCAGCACCGGTTCCACTTGTCGACGACCGAGGTCTCGCGGTCGTCGCCCATGCGGCAGGTGCCGAGCAGATGCCAGGCCGGCGGGCGGTAGCGGCCGGTCTGCGGATCGACGTAGTCGACCATGCGATGCTCGAAGCTGCCGACGGCGCCGGCCAGCTCCTCCAGCCGCTGGGCGGCAAAGCGCATCATCGCCCAGTCGTTGGCATGCGGCGCATAGTCGATGCGCGGGATCGGCAGCCCGTCCTCGTCGCCGATATCAGGTGACAGGGTCACCCGATTGTCCGGGTGCGGGATATCGTCGCCGATGGCGAACGCGACGAAGCCGTGGCCGAAATGCCGGCGGAACCAGTCGTGATGGCCCTCGCCCCATGGCGCGCCGCCGGGCGAGAGGAAGCCCAGCGACTGCAGGCCCGCGCCCTCCATGCCGACACAGTTGAAATTGAAGCCGTTGACGAAGCCGCGTGCGGTGTCGGTCTCGGCGAACTCCTGGCTGATCACCGCGCCCAGCGAGCCGGTGTGCGAAGCGAGGGGTTCGTCCACCCACATCTCGGTGCCCACCAGCGTGTGGTGGGTCAGGTTGCGGCCGACCTGGTCGGAGCTGTTGGCGAGGTTGCCTGACGCCAGCAACAGCCGCGCCGAGCCGACGCCATTGCCAGCCAGCACGACAGTGCGCGCCCGCTGGCGGCGCTGGCAGCCCGCGTCGCGGTCGGCGTAAACCACACCGGTGGCACGCCCGGCGCCGTCGGTCTCGATCTGCAGCGCACGCGCGCGGGTGATCAGCCTGGCGCCGGCTCGCAACGCCTTGGGCCAGATCGAAAAGCCGACATTGCTCATGGAGCCGCGCGGGCAGCCGGCGACACAGCCGCCGCAGCCGTTGCAGCCCGGACGGCCGTCATAATCCTGCGAGATGACACCGGCCGGCATTGGCCACCAGTGCCAGCCAAGCTTGTCGAACCCGCCGGCGAGCCGGCGCCCGACCGCCCCGATCGGCAGCGGCGGGGTCGGATAGCTGGAGACCGGCGGGCCACCCGGATCGCCAGCCAATCCACTGGTGCCGAGCAGCCGGTCGGCGCGGTCATAGTAGGGCGCCAAGTCCTCGTAGGTGATCGGCCAGTTCGGTGCCAGACCGTGCTCGTCGCCCTTGCGGAAGTCGGATGGGCGATAACGCGGCCATAGCGCGGTGTAGATGACGCTGGAGCCGCCGACCGCGTTCCACATCAGCGTGGCCTCGCTGTCGGTGTCGACGGCGTAGTCGTCCTCGCCACGGCGGGTGTTCGGCTCGGGATGCCACACGGTCGAGCGCTGCCATTCCCAGTCGGCATCGTCGTGCGGATAGGCACCGGGGGCGACCCGGCCGCCCTGCTCCAGGCACACCACGTCGATGCCGGCCTCGGCCAGGATCAGGCTGACCAGCGCGCCGGACACACCGGCGCCGACCACCGCGACATCGGCGATTTCGGTTTCGCTAGCGGTCATGTCCGGGGTCCCACCAGGACTTGCGCGCATCCTGCCGCCAAATACCTTCGTCGCCCTCGGCCTCCGTGCCGAGGGCCCATTTGTGTGGCGGTCTGGAGCTTTGCCCCGCCACAACATGCCTCAGGGCCGTCAAGGTCGTCGGCGTATTGGACGGCGATGGGTCCTCGCCACAAGGGCGAGGACGACAATTGAGTTGTAGCGAACAGCCAGCATACCTGGGCCATGACCTGGCTCCATAAACGAACGCGACATTCAAGCTAGCCACCATCGCGCGCGTCCGTGTCGGCGCCAAAGTCGAGGCCGCTCAGGTCGACGCGCCGCACCTCGTCGGTCGTGCGGCAGTTGCCCCGCCGTTCGCTCGGGCGGTCGGTGGCGGGGTCGAACGGCGCCACGTCATAGCCCTCCGGCAGCAGGCGCGTGTGGTAGGGATGGCCGAGCGCGCGGATCGCCGCGTGCACCGACGGGTGCTCGTAATAGCTGAGGTAGACCGCCTTCAGGGTCGCTTCGAACAGGTCGGGCGCGGCGGCTTCCAGCCCACGCACCGCGCCGGCCCGTTGCGCCGCATCGAGATCGCGGAGCGGGCCGCCGGCCGACGCCAGGCCGTCCAGCAACGTCCGGTGCGCGCCCGGCCCGGCCAGGCGATCCAGCCGCTCCGCCAGCCGGGCCTGCGCGCCGACCGTGCTCGCGGCCGGAAACGCGCCGTCGCCGGGGATCAGGACGTCAACCAGTGCCGCGAATTCCGCAGCCGCGTCCACCGCGTCCGAAGGGCCCGCCATCGCGGCGTCAGCCAAGCAGTTCGGAGAGCTTCACCGCCCGGCCCTCGTTCAGGGACTTCACCGTGGCCTGGATCATCGCGGTGGCGACCAGCCCGTCATTGCCGGTCGCCTCGGGCACCTTGTCCTCGGCGATGCAGTCGGCGAAGTACTTGATCGACTCATAGAAATGGGCGAACGGCTTGCCGTAACGCGTGATCGCGTGGCTGGAGAACGGGTACTTGTAGCGGTCGGACGAGATCGCGATGCCCGGGGTGCTGTCCAGCTCGATGCAGCCGGTGCTGCCGTAGAGCGTGAACTTGGAATCGACCACGGTCGGGTAGGATTCGGGAATGATCCAGCAGGTCTCGAAGGTGACGAAGCTGCGCTCGAACTGGACCGAGGCCTGCACCGCGTCCCAGGCGTCGATGCCCATGCCGGCCAGAACCTTCTTGCTGCCGCGCGCAAACACCTCCACCGGCTCCTCGCCCAGGATCCAGCGGGTGACGTCCATGGTGTGCGGGAACAGGAACCATTCCGGCCCCGACGCCGCCCCCCAGGAGAGCATCTTGGTCGGCACGTAGATGGTGTCGCTGAGGCGGGCATAGCCCATCACCGCGTCGCCCAGTTCGCCGGATTCCACATAGTGCTTGGCGCCCATGTACTGCGGATGCCAGCGCAACTGGAAATCCACCATCAGCTTGGTGCCCTTGGCCTCGGAGGCGGCGATGATCTCGCGCGCCTCGTCGATGTCGGTGGTGAAGGGCTTCTCGATCAGCAGGTGCTTGCCGGCTTCGATCAGCTTCAGCGCCGGGCCCTTGTGGGCATGGTCTGGCGTGGCGATGCTGGCGCCGTCGATGTCGCTGTTGGCCAGCGCGTCGATATCGGTCGTCCAGTCGCAGCCCACCTTGTCGGCCAGCGCCTTGGCGCGGTCGCCATCCAGGTCGCAGATATAGGCAAGGTCGACCAGCGGGTAGTGGGCGAAGGCCATCGCATGGTTCTCGCCCCAGATGCCGGCCCCGACCACGGCCAGCTTCACCTTGTCCATCGCCATCTCTTCTTTTCCTCCGATTGGAGCGGCCCAAAGGCAGCCATTCTAGAATTGGCCTACAAGCGCTGCTCGCTGTCCGGATCGAACAGGCGCGCACGCTCGGCCAGGAAATTCAGGGTGACGGTCTCGCCGATCTGCGGCGCGTCATCGGGCTCGCAGACCGCCTTGACCACGAACTCGCCGATCTTGACGTCGACATAGGACACCGGGCCGACCGGCTCGACCAGGAACACCTCGCCGCGCATCGCCTCGCCCCGTGTCTCCTCAATGGGGCCGCCGACCTGAAGATCGGTCGGGCGGATGCCGAGCACGACGGCGCGCCCGGTGCCATCCACCTGGCCATGGCGCAGCACGCTGGCCGGCAATGCGACCTGCTGGTCGGCGAACCAGCAGGCCAGCCCGCCGTCGGCGGCCTGCACCGTCGCCTCCAGAAAGTTCATCGCCGGGCTGCCGATGAACGAGGCGACGAACAGATTGTCCGGGTCGCGATAGACATCCATCGGCGGGCCGATCTGCTGCAACTGGCCAAGCCGCATCACCGCGATCCGGTCCGACAGCACCATCGCCTCTTCCTGGTCGTGGGTGACGAAGACGGAGGTGACGCCCAGCGTGCGCTGCAGGCTCTTGATCTGGGTGCGGGTCTTGATCCGGAGCCCGGCGTCCAGGTTGGACAGCGGCTCGTCCATCAGAAACACTGACGGGTTGCGCACCACCGCCCGGCCGACCGCGACGCGCTGGCGCTGGCCGCCGGAAAGCTCCGCCGGCCGCCGGTCGAGCAGCATGGTCAGGTCCAGCATCTCGGCGGCGGTGTCGACCTGCTGGCGAATGTCGGCCGCCGCCACTTTCTGCTGGCGCAGGCCGAAGCTCATGTTCTCGCGCACGCTCATGTGCGGGTAGAGCGCGTAGTCCTGGAACACCATGGCGACGTTGCGCTGGTGCGCCATCAGGTCGGTCACCGGCTGGTCGTCGAACACGATCTCGCCGCCGGTCGGTATCTCCAACCCGGCGATGCACGCCAGCGCGGTCGACTTGCCGCAGCCGGAGGGCCCGAGCAGGGTCAGGAACTCGCCGTCGCTGATCGCCACGTCCAGCGCATTGACGGCGGTCACGTCGCCGAACATCTTGGTCAATTGCCGCAGGGTCACGCTCGCCATCGGTTCCTCCCTGTCATCCCTTCAGCGAACCGGACAGCATGCCGCTGACCAGGTAGCGCTGGAACAGCAGCGCCACCAGAACGGGCGGGATCACCGCCAATGCGCTGGCGGCGAACATGGGCCCGAAGTCGTAGAATCTGAGCTGCGCCAGGAAGCCGGCGATGACCACCGGAATGGTCTGCGCATTCGGCGAGCCGGTCAGGATCAGCGCGAAGATGAACTCGTTCCAGCTGACCAGGAAACAGAAGATGCCGGTGGCCACGATGCCCGGCCGCGCCACCGGGAACACCACCTTCCACAGCGCCTTCCAGCGGGTGCAGCCGTCCACCATCGCCGCCTTCTCCAGGTTCGGCGGCATGGATTCGAAGTAGCCCTTCATCATCCAGATCGACAGCGGCAGGATCAGGCTGCAATAGGCGATGATCAGCGCGAGGTGGGTGTCGATCAGGTCGAGCGCACGGAACACGATGAAGAACGGCAGGATCAGCGCCAGGCTGGGCGCCATGCGCGTCATCATCAGCACCCACAGCGTGGTGTTCATGACGCGGCTGTGCTGGTTGCGCGCGTACGCGTACGCCGCGATCGAGCCAAGCAGCAAGTTGATGGCCGTCACCGCCGAGGCGATGATGAAGCTGTTCATGATCGAGCGCGGCACCCGGGTCGCCTGGATCGACGACTGGCCGTCCTCCACGCCGCCGGGGAACAGCACGAAGCGGTAGTTCTCCAAGGTCAGCGTGGTCGGAATGGAGGTCGGCGGGCTGCGCACAAGGTCGGCCGACGTGGACAGGCTCATCAGCACCAGCCACAGGAACGGCCCGAACGACCAGACGAAGATCAGGATCGCGACCACGGTCAGGAAGACGCGCCACGCCACCCGCCGCGCCTGGCCCGACATCAGGCTGGAGCGGTGCCGGACGGGCAGGCGCAACAGGCGCGACGCTGCCCCGGCACCGATTTCCGACGCGCGGACGATCAGGGTGTCGGCCAACCGGGCGACACGCACGCCACCACCCTCGCCACCGCCGCGCCGGGCCGTCTTCGGAAAGAACAGTTTCAGATAGAGCCAGGCCAGGATCAGGCAGACGATGGTGAGCACGAACAGGATCGCCGCACCTTCGCCATAGCGCGAGAACTGGAATGCATAGGCGTAGCCCATCCACGAGAAGACCGTGGTGGCGCTACCGGGCCCGCCCTTGGTCATGATCCAGAACAGGTCGAACGCCATGATCGAGTTGATCGAGGTCAGGATCAGGATCAGCAGCATCATCGGCCGCAGCCAGGGCAGCGTGATCTTGACGAAGCGCTCGATCGGGCCGGCACCGTCGATGCGCGCGGCCCGGTGCAGGTTCTCGGGCAGGGATTGCAGCCCGGCCAGGATCAGGAGTGCTGCCAGCGGCGCCTGGTTCCAGATGTGGACCAGGGCCACCAGGTTGAAGGCGGTGTCGCCGTCAGCCAGCCAATGGACGGGGTCCTCGATCAGGCCCAGGTCGTAGAGCAGCGCGTTCAGCGTGCCGTATTCGCCGTTGAACATCCAGCCCCACAGGATGCCCACGGCCACCGGCGCCATCGCCCAGGGCACCAGCATCGCGCTGCGCAGGAAGTTGCGGCCGGGGAAGCGGCAGTTCAGCGCCAGCGCCATGCCCATGCCGACAATCAGCCCGCCGATCACCGTGATCGCGGTGAAATAGGCGGTGCGGCCAAGCGCCGACAGGAACTCCTCGTGCGGCAGGATGTCGAGGTAGTTGTCGAACCACACAAAGGTCCATTGCTGGGTCAGCATGTTGATGCGGTGCAGGCTGAGCACCAGCGAATAGCCCAGCGGCATGCCGAACACGACGAACACCACCAGCAACGCGGGCACCGTCAGCAGCACCGGCACCAGAATGCGCGGCCGGTCGCGCCGCCGGCTGGCGCGCGCCGGTATCGACGACGGCGTAGCGGTGTCTGCGGTCATTGCCCCAGTCTTGCGCGTGTTTCAGTGTGATGAGTCAAGCCGGGAACCGGCGGCCGCTGGGCGCGGCCGCCGACGTCCGTTGAGGCTTATTCGGGATAGAGGCTCTTCACCTCGACCGCCTTGGCGTGCAGCTTGTCGATCAGCTCGTCGGTCGACTGCTCGCCTCGGATGTAGTCCTGAACCTCGCCCATCATGTACCAGTCCCATTCCGGGAACCACATGGTCTTGGCGACGTCGCGGGTGGTGGCGGTCTCCAGTTGCTGGGTCGCGACCTCCATGTCCTTCCACTGCGAGAAGGCTTCCTGCACCTCCGCGCTCTCGATGACCTCCTTGTGCGGCGTGCCCAGGCCGAACTCCAGCGCCCAGCGCTCGGCGACGTAGTAGTTGCCGTCCGACGCCTTGCCGCCGAAGAACTGCATCAGGTCCCAGGCGCGCTGTTCGTCGATCGGGTTCGCGCCCATCTGGTAGACCGCGGTCCAGATGAAGGTCGACCGCGTCTTGCCCGGCATGATCGCGTTGCGGCAGGCGCCGGCGATCTGCGACATATCAGGCGTGTTGAACACCTTCTGGTCGTACTCGTGCACCACCATGTAGGTGTGCTGGCCGGTGGCGAAGTTCGGCACCGCCTCGCCCTGCAGCGTCATGATGTCGGGAACGACGAGCTCTTCCTCGTACATCTGGCGGTGCATTTCCAGCACCGAGCGGAACTCCGGCCCGAAGTCGGGGTCGTTGTTCTCGTCGAAGACCTTCGCGCCTTCCGAATACCAGATCGAGAACAGGCTCCACGACAGCGTCGGCCACTGCCGCGTCCAGGCGCTGATGTACGGGTATTCGGAGATGCCGTCCTGCTTGAGCTGGCGGCATTGCTCCATCAACTCTTCCCAGCTCTCCGGCGGCTCCAGGCCGGCGGCGTCCAGGTGGTTCTGGTTGCACACGAAGGAGTTGAAGCCGGTGTAGTACGGCAGGCCGCCGAGGGTGCCGTCGGGCAGCGACATATTGTGGACGTTGACGTCGTACATATTGGCCTTGATCTCGTCGAGGCCCGGCAGCCCGTCCAGGCTGCGCGTCCAGCCGGCACGGTTCCAGCGCAGGATGCGGTCTTCCTCGGAGTACATCATGTCGATGTGCTGGCCGGCGATCAGCTTGGTCTCGACCACGGCGTGGTATTCGCCCGGCACCAGCTCGTAATTCACGTTCTCGTCGTAGAGGTCACGGAAGATGCCAACGTTCTCTTCCACGATCTGCGGGTTGTACTGCCAACCGACGAAGTGCAGCGGATCCGCCGGTGCAGCGCTGGCCCGGCCGGCCAGCCCGGGCGCCGCCATCGCGCCCGCAGCGGCCAGGCCGCCCTTCAGCACGGTACGGCGGTCGGCCAGATAGCGTTGAAGGTTCTTTTCCCGGTCCACAACGTTTCTCCCAAGTCTAGGATTGGACGAACAGCCATACCTAGCGATTTGGGATGCCGGCGCTCGATCCCTCGCAAGCCGGCACCTGGTGCGGCGTTCGTTGCCGCACCTAGCTTAAGTGGCGGCCTCCAGCCACGCCGGTGCGCCGACGGCCACGCCGCCGACTGGCGACAATGTCGCCATACGAAGTTGTTCGAAGACCCCCTGAATCCTGCACGTCGATGTGTCCCCATGCGGATTAAGTACGAGGCTCGCACTAATGTCTGGGGCTGTCAACATCGTTGGGTGTATCGTGCTCTCAACGCACTATGCTTGGCCCGCCCTGCGCAGGGCCCACACCTTCAAACCATGCACCACGACGACGAATTCGACGAATACGGACCCAGTGCCACCGAGCCGGCAACCGGCGCGGACCGGCTGGTCGGGCGCCGCAGCCCAACCGATCGAGGCCGCCGCCAGGGCCTGCTGTCGTCGCACACGATCGGGTCGGCCAATCGCGGCCGGGTGTTGCAGGCGCTGTTCGACCTGGGGCCGACCAGCAGGGCCGAGCTGGCGCGCCGCGCGGCCGTCAACCGGACGACAATCTCCGGCATCGTCCAGCCCTTGCTGGAGCAGGGGATACTGGTCGAGGGACGGGCCAAGCCGTCGTCCGGCGGCGGTAAGCCGGCGCACCCTTTGTGGTTTTCCCCGGAGGCCGGACCGATCTGCGCCGCCGTGCTGCTGCCGGACATGGCGCGTTCCGCCCTGGTCGGCCTGACCGGGCACATCTACGCCGAGCACAGCGAACCGCTGGATGCCGACGCGTCCGACCCCGGCGCGCTGATCGAGGGCCTGATGCGATGCGTCGAGCGCACGCTGGCGCAGGCGCCGCGCGAACCGCTCGGCATCGGCGTCGCGGTCGGCGGCATGATCAACACCGACACCAACACCATCGTCGCGGTCAACCTGGCGCCAGCGCTGGCCGGCTACCCGCTGGGCCGCGAGCTTTACCAGCGGACCGGGCTGGCGACCTGCATCGACCACTACCCGCGCGCCCTGCTGCTCGGCGAGCGCTGGTTCGGCGTCGGCCGGGGGCTCAGCAACTTCGCCGTCATCGTGGTCGGCGAGGTGCTGGGCGGCGCGCTCTATCTCGACGGCCGCCTCTATCGCGGCCCCGGCGGCGGCGGCGGCGAGCTGGGCCACACCTTCGTGCAGATCGACGGCGACTTGTGCCGCTGCGGACGGCGCGGCTGCTGGGAGACCATCGCCACCCTGTTCTGGCTGCGCGACGAGGCGCGCAAGCTGCGCCTGCCCGACCACGAGTTCATGGATTCCGCGCGGTTGACCTATCTCGCCAACCATGGCGACAAGGGTGCGGCCGACCTGCTGGACCGTTTCGCGCGCAACATCGCCATCGGCGTCGCCAACCTGCACCAGACCATGTCGCCCAACCACTATGTGCTGTGCGGCGACGTGGTGGGCGGCGGTGCCATCCTGCGCGACGCGATCGCCGAGCACGTTCGTGCCATGGTGCCGGCCCAGCCGGGGCACGCGCTCCACTTCCGGCTCGGCGACGTGGAGGATCGGGCGACCCTGCGCGGCGCCGCCGGCCTGGTGCTGTCGGAGAACCTGCAGTTCACGCTGTAGCGTGGGTCCGGCGCAAACCTCAGCCCAAGCTGACCGGGATCAAGGCGCCCCGATCATCGTGTTGGGCAGGAACAGCGCGATCTGGGGAAAGGCGACCAGGATCGCCAGCGTGATCAGCATCGCGATCCAGAACGGCATCACGCCGGCGAAGATGCGGCCGAGCGGCACGCCGGGCGCCACCGACTTCACGATGAACACGTTCACGCCGACCGGCGGCGAGATCAGGCCCATCTCCAGCGCCAGCACCACAAGCACGCCGAACCAAATCGGGTCGATCTCCAGCGCGATGACGATCGGGAAGAAGATCGGCATCGACAGCACCAGCATCGCGAAGCCTTCCAGGAAGCAGCCGAGCACGATGTAGCAGAGCAGAATCAGGGCCAGGACGCCGAGCGCCGGCAGCTCCAGGCCGGCCAGGAACTCGCCCAGCGCCTGGGGAATGTGGGAGAGTGCCAGGAACGGGTTCATCATGTGCGCCGCGATCAAGATCAGCATCACGGTCGCCGTGGTCACCACCGACGAACTGGTCGCCGCCCACAGCCTGGCCCACGTCAACTGGCCCATCAGGACCGCGATCAGGATGACGAAGGCGGCACCGACCGCCGCCGCCTCCACCGGCGAGAACACGCCCGCGTAGATGCCGCCGATGGTCAGGATGACGACGACGAGGATCGGAATGGCGCCAGCCATCGCGTGCATCTTCTGGCGCATGCTGGTGGACGGGCCGGCGGGGCCGAGCGCCGGGTTGATGCGGCAGAGCAGCGTGACCGTGGCCACGAACATCGACAACAGCAGGATGCCGGGCAGCACCCCGGCCAGGAACAGCCGCCCGATGCTCTCCTGCGCCAGGATGGCGTAGATGACGAAGCCGGTGGACGGCGGGATCAGGATGCCGAGGGTGCCGCCGGCCGCGACCACGCCGGTCGACAGCCGGGGGTCGTAGTTGAAGCGGTCCATCTCCGAGATCGAGACCTTGCCCATGGTGAGCGCAGACGCCACCGACGAGCCGGAGAGTGCTGCGAACCCGCCACAACCGATGGCGGTCGCCGAGGCCAGCCCGCCGGGCAGCCGCCCGATGACCGCGTAGGCGGCGTCGTAGAGCCGCCGGCTCATGCCTGATTCGGTCGCGACATTGCCCATCAGGATGAACAGCGGCACGACCACGAGCTCTGCGGAGGACGCCAGGGTGAAACTCTCCGACGCGAGCAGGCTCATCGCCGACGTCGTGTCTCGCAGCACGGCGATGCCGACGAAGCCGACGGCGAACATGGAGAAGGCCACCGGGACACGCAGGGCCAGCAGCACGAACAGGACGCCCAGGCCCACGAGGCCGACCGAGAAGTCGCTCACTTCGCCTCTTGCAAGCGGCGGCGCGGGTTACGGCCAATCGCCGTCAGGGCGGCCCGCAGCAGCATGCCCAGCGCCGTGATCGCCGACATCACGACCGCGGCGTACTGGAACCACGCCTTCGGCAGGCTGATGATGTTGGTTGCCAGATTGAGCATCTGGGAGAGACCGGCGCTTTCCCAGATCGCGACCGCGAGGCCGATAAAGATCGCCGCGCCCAGCAGGTCCGACGCAAGATCGCCCGCGGTCTTGAGCCAGCCGGGCATCGAGGGTTCCAGGATATCGACCGAGATGTGGCCGCCGACACGGTCGCAGAGTGCCATGCCGCCGAAGACGATGATGACCATCGCCATGGTCGAGATGTCCTGCGCACCGCGCAGCGGCGCCCCGAAATAGCGGCCGACGACGTCCACCAGGACGACGCCGGCGGCAACCAGCAGCCCGATCGTACCGGCAAGCGCGGAGAGGCGGATCAGCCGCTCCGCGCCCCGGTCGATCCGGTCGAGAAGGGTCACTCGCCGCGCATCGCCGCGAGCACGTCCTCCGCGCCGAGTTCGGACACCACCTGGTCGGTCACCGGGATGGTCAGGGCATCGAACGCCGCCGCCTCCTCGGCCGAAAGCTCGATCACCGTGTTGTCGCCGGCCGCCTTCAACTCTGCGATCACGTCGGCGGCGCGGCCGTTCCAGCCCTCCTCGGCCGACTGCGACAGCGGCCGCCCGGCGATGGAATCGATGGCCGCGCGATGCGCGTCCGACAGGCCGTTGTACCGCGCCTCGTTCATCACGAGATAAAACGAGATGTGCCCCAGGCTGGGGCCGAGCGTGTAGCTGTTGGCCACCTCGTCGAGCTTGAAGTCGCCGACCGCCGAGGCGCCGGTGATGACCCCGTCGACAAGGCCCGTCTGCAGCGCGTTGTAGATCTCGTTGGCCGGCATCTGCACCGGCACCGCGCCAAGCGCCTCGACCACGCTGGCGGCGGCCGCACCGGAAACGCGCAGCTTCAGGCCGGCAACGTCCTCGGGCGTGCGCACGTCGCGATCCTTCATGATGAAGATGTTCGGCTCGGACAGGTAGAGCGCCAGCGGCACCGTCGCCGGAAACTCGTCGCTCAGCAGCCCGGCGTCATAGGCGTTCCACAGCGCGTCATATCCGGTCAGCCCATCGGACAGGACGCCCGGCAGCTCCGAGACCATGGTCTTGGGGAATTGCGACGAGGTGTAGCCCTGCAGGCCCCAGGTGATGTCGGCCACGCCCTGCACCGCGCGCACATACTGCTCCAGCGGACCGGCGCCAAGCTCGCCGCCGGGATAGACCTGGATCTCCAGGTCGGGTGCCGCTTCCGACACCGCCTGCTGCAGCGGCTCGATGGTGGAACTGGTCACGATGTGCTGCGGCGGCACGAAATGGGCGAGACTCAATGTCTCCGCCCAGGCGCCGGTCGCGGCGGCCATGCCGACCGTGACGGTTGCCGTCACCGCGGTCGTCACGGTGGCCGCAATCGCGCGCAAATGGGTCAGTCTCATGCGTCTCCTCCCAGGTTTGTTCTTGCGTGGCTGGCGTGTCCTTTCGGACCGCACCCGGCCACGTTTGTATCCCAAATTCGCCCGCAGACCTTCCCAGCGGGCGATAATTCTTGTATTGGCGCACCAAACTCGCGTCAAGCCGAGCATAACCTATCTCGCGGGAGGGCAGCCAGATGGCATCGCTCGAAGACAAGATCGCCCGGTATCCCAACCCGGCGCGGATGCTGCGCAACCTGAAGACCGGGCGCTACCAGTTCCCGATCGCGCCCGAGTTCACCAACTGGATCGAGGAACAGCGGGCGTGGCGCGAGACCGCCGCGCTGATGGACCAGTCGTTCCACATGACCGACCTCCATGTCAGCGGGCCGGATGCGAAGCGCCTGCTCTCAGACCTCGCGGTGAACAGCTTCGCGACCTTCGGGCGGAACAAGGCCAAGCAGATGGTCTGCGTGAACCACGACGGCTACGTCATCGGGGACGGCATCTGCTTCGCGCTGGAGGACGACAGCTTCAATGTCGTCGGCCGGCCGGTGCTGCCGAATTGGATACAATATCACGCCGAGACCGGCGGCTACGACGTTACGGTCGAACGCGACCAGCGCACCCTCGATGCGCCCGACGCGCCGCGCAAGTGCTACCGCTACGAGGTGCAGGGTCCGAACGCGCTGGCGATCCTGAACCAGGTCAACGAGGGCGGCCCGCTGACCACCAAGTTCTTCAACATGGGCGAGATCACCATCGCCGGCTGCCGCGCGCGCACCCTTTGCCACGGCATGGGCGGCTCCGAGGGGCTGGAGATTTGGGGACCGTATGCGGACGGGCCCAAGGTGAAGGCGGCCCTGCTGGAGGCGGGCGCGGCCCACGGGCTGCGCCAGGTCGGCGCGCGGGCCTATTCGTCCGCGGCCGCGGAGTCCGGCTGGATCCCGTCCCCGCTGCCGGCGATCTACACGGGCGAGGCCATGAGGCCCTACCGGCAGTGGCTGGGCGAGGACAGTTTCGAGGGGGTGAGCACCATCGGCGGCAGCTTCGCCTCCGAGGATGTGGCCGACTACTACCTGACCCCGTGGGACCTGGACTACGGCCGCGTGGTCAAGTTCGACCACGACTTCATCGGCCGCGCGGCACTGGAGCGGATGGCGGCCGGCCCCCATCGCCGCAAGGTGACGCTGGTCTGGGATAAAACCGATGTCCTCTCCGTGTTCGCCGGGATGATGGACGACAAGGCGCTGCCGACGAAGTACATGGAGATGCCCTCCGCCTACTACGCCACCCACCCCTATGACCGGGTGTTAGCGGATGGCCCGAACGGCTCGCAGGACGTCGGCGTGTCGATCAGCCCCGTCTTCTCCGCCAACGAGCGGGCGTGGATCTCGCTCGCGATCCTCGACCCCGACATTGCCGTGGACGGCAACGAGGTCTCGGTGGTCTGGGGCGAGCCGGACGGCGGGACCGACAAGCCGAACGTCGAACGCCACCGCCAGGCGAATGTCCGCGCGTCCATCCACCCTTGGCCGATTGGCGAGGCGTCGCGCAAAGCCTATCGGCGGCAGACATGAGCGCCACACCCGACACGCCATCGGGCGGAGAGACGCTGCAGAAGCACGTGGTCGACACGCTGCGCGTCTACGCGATCAACGGCACGCTGGAACCCGGCAAGAAGCATTCCGAGGTGGCGCTGGCCGAACGCCTCGGCGTGTCGCGCACGCCCATTCGCCACGCGCTGGCGGTGCTGATCGAAGAGGGCGTGATGCAGCGCGCGGGCGGCCGCGGCTATGTCGTCCGGCGCTATGACGCCAGGGATGTCGAAGCGGCGATCGAGATGCGCGCCGCGATCGAGGGGTTGGCCGCGAAAAAGGCGGCGCTGGCGGGGCTGAAACCGGACATCGCCGCAGAGCTGGCGTCGTGCCTTGCCGACGGCGACGCGATCTTTCGCGACGTGCAGGACGGGGTCGTCGACGAGGCGCGCTATGCGGCGATGAACGCGACGTTTCACGAACTGGTTCTGCGCGCGGTCGGCATTCCGTTGATGCTAGACGTCCGCGCCGTGCTCGACCGCGTGCCCTATGGCGACCCCGCGTCCATCCGGTTCGACCGCATGGCGCCGGGCAATCGCGCGGTCCACCTGCACCAGGCCCACTTGCAGCACCACTACATGGTCGCGGCGATGACGGCGCGGGACGGCGCCCGTGCCGAAGCCCTGTTCCGTGAGCACGGCGAGCTTATCAAGGTCAGCCTCGGCCTGTCGGACAGCCCATGGGAACCGAACGACGGACCCGCGCTGCCCATCGGGATCGGGCCTAGGCCATAACCAATCCCCACCCGGCGGGGTGTGGGGTCAGATGCCTGCCGGGTTGCGCGGATGCTTGCGCAGGAAGTCGAAGTCGCAGCCGTCCTCGGCCTGCAGGACCTGGCTGAAGTGGAGCCGCTCGTAGCCGCGGCCCGCATCGGAGGCGGGGGCCTGCCAAGCAGCGCGACGGGCGGCGAGTTCGGTCTCGTCCACGCCGAGCTGTAGGCGTCGACCCTCGACGTCGAGTTCTACGATGTCGCCGTCGCGCACCAAGCCCAGCGGTCCGCCGACAGCCGCCTCCGGCGAGATGTGCAGCACGATGGTGCCGAACGCCGTCCCGCTCATCCGCGCGTCGGAGATGCGCACCATGTCGCGCACGCCCTGGGCGGCGAGCTTCTTCGGGATCGGGATGTAACCGGCCTCCGGCATGCCGGGCGCGCCCTTCGGCCCGGCGTTCTGCAGCACCAGCACATCGTCGGGGTGCACATCTAGGTCCGGATCGTCGATACGCGCGGCCATGTCGGCTAGCGAGGAGAACACAACCGCGCGGCCCCGGTGCTGCAACAATGCCGGCGTCGCCGCCGCCTGCTTGATCAGCGCCCCCTGCGGCGCCAGGTTGCCGCGCAACATACGGATCGCACCGCCGACGTTAAGCGGGCGTACCACCTCCTGCGGCCACGACGTCGGCTGGTCGTCGACATTCTCGCCCAGCGTCTTGCCGGTGACCGTCAGACAGTCGCGGTCGATCACCTCGCCGATTTCGCGCAGCACTGTGGTCAGCCCGCCGGCGGCGAACAGGTCTTCCATGTAGTGCGCGCCGGTCGGCTTCAGATCAACCACTACCGGGGTTTCGGTACCCATGCGGTCGAGGTCGTCGTAGTCGAGATCGAAACCGAGCCGACCGGCGACGGCGGCCAGGTGCACGATGGCATTGGTCGACCCGCCCACCGCCTGCACCACGCGCAACGCATTGCGCATCGACCGTTCGGTCATCACTTCGGTCGGGCGCGGCCCGTCGGCCGCCAGCCGCACCGCCGCCGCTCCACTGGCCTCGGCATGGCGCAGCCGGTCGGCGTGCACGGCGGGGATCGCCGCCCCGCCGGGCAGCATCATGCCCATCGCCTCGGTCGCCAGCGCCATGGTGCTCGCCGTGCCCATCACCATGCAGGTGCCCGGCCCCGGCGCCAATCGCCCGCTGATCTCGTCGATCTCGGCGGCGTCGATCTTGCCGGCGCGGAACTCGCCCCAGAAGCGACGGCAGTCGGTGCAGGCCCCCAGCCGCTGACCGCGATGGGTCGACGTGATCATCGGCCCCGTCACCACCATCAGCGCCGGGATGTCGACGCTGGCCGCCGCCATCAGCAACGCCGGCACGGTCTTGTCGCAGCCGCCGATCAGGATCACCGCGTCCATCGGCTGGGCGCGGATCATCTCCTCCGCGCACATCGCCATCATGTTGCGCAGGAACATCGAGGTCGGGTTGGAAAAGGACTCATGCACCGAGACGATCGGGAACGGCACCGGCATGCCGCCGGCATGCTGCACGCCGCGCTTGATCGCCTCGATCAGGTCGGGGACGTTGCGGTGGCAGGCGTTGTAGCCGGAATAGGTATCGGTGATGCCGATGATGGGCCGGTCGAGCGCCGAGTCCGAATAGCCCATCGCCTTGATGAAGGCCTTGCGCAGGTAGAGCGAGAAGTCCTGGTCGCCATAGTTGGCGAGGCGGCTGCGCATGCCAGTGGGTTTTGGGCCGGTGGGTTTCGGGCCAGTTGGGCGGCGGTCGGTCATGGGGTCAGGCAGTCGTCTGTGGTGTGCGGTGCATTGCTGCGACCTTATAGGTCAAGCATCCGACCCTGGCCACCGCACCACGGCGCCGCTACCCGTTCAGCCTCGTTTCCGGCCCAGCCCAACCGCCAGCAGGATGATGACGCCGCGCGCGATGAGCTGCTGACTGAAGTCCAGCCCCATGAGGATCAGCCCGTTGTTGATGAGGCTGATCATGAGCGCGCCGATGACAGACCCGATGACGGTACCGAAACCGCCGAACAAACTGGTGCCGCCCAGCACGCAGGCAGCGATCACCGACAGCTCGTCGCCTTCCCCGAACTGGAACCGGCCGGTGTGCAGCCGCCCCGCATAGAGCATGCCCGCCACCGCCGCCGTCACCGATGACAGCAGCAATACGTAGAACTTCATGCGCCCGGTGGCGATGCCACTGAAACGGGCGGCGGTCTCGTTGCCGCCTGTGGCGATGACCTGCCGGCCAAAGCGGGACTTGCGCAGGGTGACATGGCCCAGGGCCGCGGCAATCAGGGTCCAAACAAGCAGGATCGGGATCGGACCCAGATCCCCGGCACCGAAGATGAAGGTGTAGGTCTCGTTCAGGATGGGTATGGCGGCGGTGTCGCTGATCCACATCGCGACGCCCCGCGCTATGCCCAGCATCGCCAGCGAGACCAGGAACGACGGTATTCCGATCCTGGTCGTCAACACGCCGTTGATGGTGCCGACGACCAGCCCTGTTGCAAGGCCGGCGCAAACGCCGGGCACGAAGCCCCAGGCGGATATGGTCATCGCCGTCACCACCGAGCCGAGACCCGCGACCGCGCCAACGGACAGGTCGATCTCTCCGGCGGCCAGCACGAACGTCATGGCGACCGCCATCACGGCGATCATGGCGCTCTGGCGCACGATGTTGAGCAGGTTATTGGGGGTCAGGAAACCCTTGTCGAACAGGGTGACCGCGAAGAACACGAAAACGATCACGAACCCGATGTAGATGACGTATTGCCGCCAATCGATGGATGCGAGCCGATCGGCGCGCTGGCCCCGCGTTCCGATATCAGGCATGACCGGCCGCCTGCTGCATCGCCAATTGCAAACCATGCTCCGAAGCCGCAATGCGTGCATCCGGCTCGGTCAGGTCCGCCGACCAGCCATTGATCTCCTCGCGGCTGATCTCCCTGGCCAGCCGACCGTCGTTGAGGACCACGATGCGGTCGCTGGCCGCCAGCAGCTCGGCCAGCTCCGACGAGATGAAGATGATGCCCTTGCCGGCATCGGCCATCGCCCGGATCAAGTCGACGATCTCGACCTTGCTGCCGATGTCGACACCGGCTGTCGGTTCGTCCAGCACCAGAATGTCCGGGGTCGCCGCCAGCCATTTGGCGAGCACCACCTTTTGCTGGTTGCCGCCGGAGAGGTTGCGCACCAGGGTGTCCTGCGACGTCGCCTTGATCCGCAGTTGTCCCATCAGGTCGTCAACCAGCGCCCTGCCCCTGCGATCGTCGACGAAGCCCTTGGTGCAGATGCGCTCGAGCACCGTCAGGCGCACATTGTCGCCGATATCGTGCTGTGGGATCAGGCCCTGGCGGACCCGGTCCTCGGGGATCAAGGCGATGCCCCGTGCGATGGCGTCGCGCGGGGTCGAGACACGGATCTCCGTCCCGCGCAGTCGGATGGTTCCTGCCCGCAGAGGGTCGATGCCGCACAACACGCGCGCCAGCTCGCTGCGCCCGCTGCCCAACAGGCCGCCGATCCCCAAAATCTCGCCGGCATGGAGATCGAATGAGACGTCCGTGGGCTTTTCCACCCCACTAACCCCGGTGACCGAAAGCAAGGGCGTAGCGGTGCGATCGACATCGTGCGCGCGCCAGGCGAAGGCCCCGACGCGGCGCCCGACGATGTGCTGGACCATCTCCTCCATGGTCAGTTCGGCAAGCGGCACCGTGATGATGTGCCTGCCGTCGCGCAAAACAGTTGCCCGGTCGGCGATTGCAAACACCTCTTCCATCCGGTGCGACACGTAGATCACACATACGCCCTCTGAGCGAATCCGCTGCAGGAAGGCGAACAGCACGTCGGTCTCGCTGGCACTCAGCGCCGACGTCGGTTCGTCGAGCACCAGGACCCGCGCGTCCTGTGACAGGGCCTTGGCGATCTCCGTCAACTGGCGCTGACCGGTGCTCAGGCTGCTGACCGGCGCGCGCGGATCGATCTTCACGCCCAGTTGCTCGAACAACGCACGAGTCCGCCGCTCGGCTTGGCGGTCGTCGATCAGGCCGATGCCATTCAGCGCTTCGCGGGCCAGGAACACGTTCTGCGCGACGCTCAGCGATGGCACCAGGCTCATCTCCTGGAAGATCATCGCCACGCCCATCTGGCGGGAGGCCTCCGCGGCGTGGGTGGTCAGCGGCACGCCAGCGATGCTGATGTCGCCGCTGTCGGGCACATGCACACCGCGCAAGATCTTCAGGATCGTCGACTTGCCGGCGCCATTCTCGCCGACCAGGGCGTGGATTTCACCGAACTCCGCCGAGAAACTGACGTCCTTCAACGCCTGCACCCCGCCAAAAGCCTTCGAGATACCCACCATATCGACGGCCAGCGCGTCGCCGGCCGCCGCAGCCACGTTATCGGTGCGCATGTCCGCCGTCATATCAGGCGACATCGAGCCAGCACTTCTGTTCGGCCGAAGCCAGAATGGCGTCGGTGATCACCGCGATACGATGGCCATCCTCGAAATTGGGAGACGGTTGGGTGCCGTCGACGATGGCCTTCATGAAGTCATAGCACTCGATGATCTTGGTTTCGCCATAGCCAATGCCCAGCGCCGGGATCGGCCACAATGCCTCGCCATAGGCATGGGACGGACCCGTGAAGACCGTACGGAAGCCCTTCCGGTCCGCCGGGTCATCGGCGAAACAGATCTGCAGTTCGTCGCGGCGCTCGTAGTCGAACAGGATCGAGCCCGTGGTGCCGTGCACTTCGAAGGTCAGGAAGTTGTTGCGGCCATGGGCGTTGCGGGTGGCCTCGATGGTGCCGGTCGCACCATTGGCAAAGCGCACCAGGGTCAGGATCTCGTCGTCGACATCGACCTCGCCGCGCGGCGTGTCGCCGCCGCCCTTCTCGGCCGCGCCCAGCTTGTCGAGCCCGCCGGCCTGAATCGGGCGCGTCGGGACATAGGTCTTGGCGATCGCGTTGACCGCGACAATCTCGCCAACCAGCATGCGCGCCATATCGATCACGTGGGTGCCGATGTCGCCCATCGCGCCGGAGCCGGCGACCGACTTCTGGAACCGCCACGAGAGCGGCGCATCGGGGTCCGCCGACCAGTCCTGCAGATAGGTGCCGCGAAAACTCAGGATCTCACCGATCTCACCCTTGGCGATCATACGCGCAGCGGTCGTCACCGCCGGCGTGCGGCGATAGTTGAATGCCACCATGTGGGTGACGCCGGCGGCATTCACGGCATCCAGCATGCGGCGGCTCTCCGCCGCGGTCCGTGCCAGCGGCTTCTCGCAGAAGACGTGCTTGCCGGCCTGTGCCGCGGCAACCGCGATCTCCTCATGCAGGTCATTGGGCGTCGCGATATCGACGACGTCGATAGCGTCGTCATCGATGATCTGCCGCCAGTCCCCGGTATGACGCGCGTACCCGTAGCGTTGGGCGGCGTCGCGCGCCAGGTCCTCGTTCACGTCCGCCACCATGGCACGCACGGGAATGGCGGGTGCCGGCCAGAAGAACATCGGCATGGCGGCGTAGGCGAGCGAGTGGGCCTTGCCCATGAAACCGCTGCCGATCATGCCGATATTGATAGTCCTCATTGTGCGGTCTCCATGCCCGGACGTGAGTGAGGGGCCCGGGACGCCGATGCGTCCCGGGTCGGGGTGGTCTGCGGTTCGGCCCGGGGGCCGTCTGGGCTATTCCATGGAACTCTGCACGGTGTCGGGCGCATCGGCGTGATAGACCGTGCTCCACGCATCGATCAGATTGTCACGGCTGACCGGCAAGGCAGGCAGCGCGACATAGTCCGGCGCCGCCTTGCCCAAAAGCGCATAGGCGGCAAGGTTGGCCTCCGTCACGCCCTGGTCGTATGGCCGCTGGGCACCGAGACCGTAGACGAAGCTCTCTTGCGCGATGCTGATGGCGACGTTTTCGCCCAGGTCGATGGTGGTGATGACCAGATCGTCGCGGCCGGCCACGCGGGCCGCCGCGATAACGCCCTCGGCCGGCACGTCCCAGACCGCCCAGATGCCATCGATGTCGCTGTTGGCGGTCAGCATGGCCGACGCCGCCCGCTCGGCTTCGCCGGAGAAGTCGGGTCCGCCGATCCCGGTTTCGACCACGATCTCAATGTCCGGATAGTCGCTGGCGACGGTCGCGACGAACGCGTCGTAACGCTGGCGGGTGACGAAGAAGTCGGCGGCATGAAAGATCACGCCGACCTTGCCGGCACTGTCCAGCGCCTCCGCCATCAGGTGCGCGGACGCAACGCCGTTGCCGTAATTGTCGGCGGAAACGACGGATACGTAGTCTTCGCCCACGGTCATGCCGGCGGGCACATTGTCCATGAAGACCAGGTGCACGCCGGAATCGGCGGCCCGCTGATAGGCATCCGCCGTGGCAACCGGGTCCACCGGGATCGACACGATGATGTCCGGCTCCTGCGCCAGCACGGTCTCGATGTCGGACACCTGCTTTTCGGGCTTGAAGCCGGCATCGGTGACCGCGACGACCTCAATGCCGAGCTCGGCGAACCGCGCGGTCATCCCGTCAAGCTGGGCCTGCGACCAGTCGTTGCCGCCATAGTGGAAGACCAGCGCGGCGGTCGCCCCCATGGCCTGGACCTGGGCGACCTCGTCGTCACTCAGCACCACCTCGCTCGCCGCGGTCGGCTGCTCGCCGCCGGGGCCGGTACTCAGCACGGTCTGCTGCAGCTCATCCAGCGCCGCACGCGGATCGGCGGACGCCATCGTGGTCGTCACGGCTGTCGCCATCGCCACCATGGCGATGATCCCAACCCCATCTTGCAGTTTGCGGTTGCTCATCATGTTCCTCCCATTTGCGTTGTTTGTTGTTGGCGCGGTTAGCCGCGCCGCCTGGGTACGTTCTTGGTGTTCGGGGCCTCGTCACGCATCGGCACGCTCGATGCCGTTGTCGCCCATCGCGGATGCCAGAAAGCGCGCACTGGTGTGTGCCGCCGCAAGCGGGTCGGGATGTGAATCGAGCTCCACGGTCACCCAGCCGGCGTAGTTCAGGTCCGCCAGCGTGCGCACGACCCCGCGCAGGTCCAACTCACCCTCGCCGAGGGGCAGGAACGCGAACGGCTGACGGCGCAAGTCCTTGAGATGGACATAGGAGATGCGGTCGAAATGCTGGCGGATCATCGCCGCCGGATCGCCGCCCGCGGCCGCCAGATGCGCGGTATCCGGGCAGAACCCGATCCGCGACAGCGCGAACACGCGGTCGACCTGCTCCGGGTTCTCCGCAATCGTCGTCAGGTGCGGATGGAACTGCGCCGTAAGGCCGTGCCGCTCGGCGATGGTGCAGACCTGATCGAGCGCCCGCGCCAATTGCTCGTGGTCGCCGGCGCGGATGCCGCCCGCGCGTTGAGCGCCGCCGCCGACCACCAGGAACTCCGCCCCGCACTGGGCGGCGACGCTGGCGGCCTTCTCGGCCCGCCACAACTCCTCCTCCAGGATATCGGGATAGATGTAGTTGCCACCTGAATAGACGCCGATCAGGGACACGCCGGTATCGGTCAGCAACCGGCGGAAACCGTCCACATCGTCGGCGTAGTCGACCAGATTGCCGTCGAAAAGCTCGACACCGGTGAAACCGGCGTCCGCGGCTTCGGAGAAGGCGGCGCCCATGTCGGCGAAGGTCCGATAGAAGAGGTCCTTGACCGAGGTCACGCCGACCCCGTCACCGCCCAGGGCACCCCAACAATTCACCTGATAGCCAAGTTTCCAGCCGGTCATGTGGCCGCCTGCCTCCCGCGTCTTTTTTTGCACAACATCGCAACCGTATTGCAGAAAATCTGCATTAGTCAATGAATTTGCTGCGAAAACGGATCGGCTTCGGCATAATGCCGCCTGAACCCTACGGTCTGGGCCGGTCCCCGGCCGGAACCGGGAAGCGCCTGCCGGCGCGTTTGCGTGCGTGTGGCTGCGGAACCGGTCCCAAACGCGCGCGTCGCGATTTCGGGTTGGAACTTGGATTGTTGGACAAGCGGGCTATGGTCACCAGCTCAGGTGAAGAGTGAGTCGCAAGCGCCCTGATGGCAAAACAGAGCAAATCGACCCGCGCTCCCGCTCAGTTTCAGCAAACCCGAAACCCGCGCGCAGAGGTCGGGGAGATCAGGCCCAGACGTGTTGAGGCAACCCGGCAAAGCCTGGCCGGCATACTGACGCTGGTGCGGGACGGGGACGCGAGCACGCGCCTGGCACTTGAGCAGGCGACCGGCCTGGGACGCGCGACGATCGTCGATCGGCTGACCACGCTGACCCGATACGGCCTGCTGGCCGAGGACACGCTTGGCCCCGCGCAAGGCGGACGGGCCCCTCGCCTGATCAGGTTTCGCGCCGGCTCAGGCCTGATCCTGGTCGCCTTCCTCGACAGATCCGTGCTCGGCGTCGGCGTCGCGGACCTGAATGGGCGCTTGCTTGTCGAGCATCACGAGGCGATCGAGCTGTCGACCGGCCCCCAGGCGGTTCTCGGTCGGTTGATGACGCTGTTCGACTGGGCTCTGGAACAGCACCAGGCGGATCGCGACGTGTGGGCGATCGGTGTCGCGGTGCCGGGCCCGGTCGAGCTGTCGGCCGGCGAGCCCTTCGCTTCGCCGGTATTCCATTTCGACCCGTCGTGGTGGGAGTTCGACTTCGTCGAGCAGTTGGCCGCCCGCTTCCGCGCGCCGGTCTGGGTGCGCAGTGCCGTGGAATGCATGACGCTGGGCGAGCGCAAGGCCGGCAACGCGCAAGACAGCGACAATTTCTTGTTCGTGAAGCTTGGCCGCGGGATCAGCACGGCGCTGTTTGCCGATGGACGGCTGGTCCGGGGCGCGCAAGGCGCCGGCGGTTTGCTGGGACACATCCTGCAAGACCCGAACAGCGACGAGGTATGCCATTGCGGCAATACCGGTTGCCTGGAGATCGTTGCCGGCGGTGACGCGATCGCGCGCGATGGTGCGAACGCCGCACGAGACGGGCAAAGCCCGCAACTCGCGCGCATGCTAGAGGCGTCGGGCGAGATCACCGCCAACGACGTCGGCATGGCGGCGCAACTGGGCGACAGCTTCTGTACCGAGCTGCTTGCGCGCCGAGGGCAGATGATTGGCGTCGCACTGGCCGCAGTCGCCAACACGGTCAATCCGTCGACCATCGTGCTTGGCGGCGACATCGTGCAGACCGGCGACGTGATGCTGTCGGCGGTGCGCCAAGCAGTGTATCTGCACGCCCACCCGCTGACCACGCGCGAGCTTCGCATCGTCAAATCGCAGATGGGCGGGTCAGCCGGGCTTCTGGGCGCGGCCGAAGTCGCCGTCGGCGCCCTGTTTGCCGGTCCGTCGTTGGAGAACTGGATTGCCTACGGCTCACCACTGGATCATCCGGAATTCGCGGCACGGCTGTCGCAGGCGACAACCGACGCCGCGGACGATGGCACGACCCCAGCGCCGCCGCCGGCCGCGCGCAACCAGCTCGAGGGTGGGAAACTGACATGATGTCGATAGCCGGCCTTGGACCGCATGGTGAGCGCGCCGTTCCATCGGAGCATGTCAGTATCTCCGAGGAGAACGCGGCGCTGGCGCAGCGAAGCCAGTTCAAGGTGGCGGTCGTTCTGCATACCACCGAGAGCGACTGGTCGCGCCAACAGATCGCCGGCATCGTCGCCACGCTCGGCCGCTATGCGGCGGCGGTGGTGGATGTGGTCGACTGCCAGTTTTGCGCCGACAAGCAGATCCGCGAGCTGCAACGGCTGGTCGGCGAAGCGCCGGATGCGATCATCAGCATACCGATCGGCAACACCGCCGTGGCCGACGCCCATCACCAGGTCTCGCGCGCCGGTATCAAATTGATATTGGTCGACAACGTCCCGACGGGGCTGCTGCCGGGCACCAACTACGCCAGTGTCGTTTCAGCGGACAATTTCGGCCTCGGCCAGATCAGCGCATCCCTGCTGTCGGAGCACGTCGACCAGGGGTCGACCATCGGCATGCTGACCTACGGCGCCGACTTCTTCGTCACCAATGAGCGCGAGATCGCGTTTCGCAAGTGGATGGCGGCCAACCGACCCGATGTCCAGTTGGCACAGCAGAAGTTCGCCGATGTTGCCGATGCCGGCCGGGCGACGGCGGCGCTGCTCGACACCTCCGCCGGTTGTGCCGGGCTGTTCGTGGTCTGGGACGAACCGGCGATGCAAGCGGTGCCAATGCTGCGCAAGCGCGCGCTGGACATCCCGGTGACCACGGTCGACCTGGGCAACGATGCGGCGATCGAACTCGCCTCCGGCAACATGATCAAAGGGATCGGCGCACAACAGCCGTACGCTCAGGGCATCGCGGCGGCAACCGCAACCTTGCTGGCGCTGGTCGACGAACAGCCGCCGCCATGGATCGCGCTGCCGGGACTGGCGGTCACGCGCCAGAACGTGATCGAGTCCTATCAGGTGGTCTGGCACGCGCCGGCGCCACAGGCCCTGCTCGCGGCAAACCGAGCATAGCGCCGCACCCGGACGCCCGCATCATGCCGATGTCGCATCGGCTTGCGCCATCTGCAGGAATGACCAGATCGCGTCCGCCTGGCAATCCAGCATGTGGCGGCCCTCCTGCGTCGTCATGCCCAGTTCGGATGCCTTGCGCAGCAGAGGCGTGATCGCCGGTTTCATGATGACATCCGCGACAATTGCCGCTTTGTCCAGATCGGCCGGATCGAAGGGCATGTTCGGGTCGCCGTCCATGCCGACCGGCGTGGCGTTGACGGCGATGGCATGGCCGCGGTCGGGCCCGCCTAGCGCAATCCTGTCGGCAAACGCCGTGGCAAGCCGGTCGACCACCGCCCCGGCACGCGCCTCGTCCATGTCGGACAGCGCGACCGACGCGCCCGCTGCCAGCAGCGCCTCGGCCACGGCACTCCCCGCGCCGCCAGCGCCAACGACAGCCACCGAGCAGCCGCGCACGTCATGGCCCTGCGATGCCATCCCGCGAACGAAGCCGTCGCCGTCGAACAGATCGGCTTCCCAGCCGCCCTCGATCGGCCGCAGCACGTTCGCCGCACCCAGCAAATCGACACGCGCGCTGCGCTGCCGGGCAAGCGCTGCGGCGGCGGCCTTGTGGGGCACGGTCACCACGACGCCTGCGCAATTCTCCGCCTTGCGCAAGCCATCCAGCAGCGTCGCCACATCGCCCGGCGCGACCTGGAACGGGATCATGATCGCGTCCACGCCCTCGGCCGCGAAGCGCGCGTTGAACACCGCGGGCGAGCGCACCTGCCCCACTGGATAGCCGATTATGGCGTAGATCTTCTGAGTCAACGGCCCGGCCTGCTGCGGCGCCTATGCATGGACCGGGGCGGTATCGGTGCCCAGGATCATATCGGCCGCCTTCTCCGCGATCATGATGGTTGGCGCGTTGGTGTTGGCGCTGATCTCGTTCGGCATCACCGAGCTGTCGCAGATGCGCAAGCCCTCAACCCCAACGACCTTCAGTTCCGGCGTCACGACCGCCATTTCGTCCTTGCCCATCTTGCAGGTGCCGACCGGGTGATAGTCGGTCTTCGCCCATTCGCGAACATACTCGTTCAAGCCCTCGTCGGTCGTCACGTCGGGGCCGGGCATGCGCTCCTTTTCCAACAATGGCGCGAACGCCGGCTGCGCCATCACCTCGCGCGCCAGCTTCAGGCCCGCCACCGCCATGCGGCGGTCATAGGGGTCGGCCAGGTAGTTGGGGTCGATCAGCGGATGTTCGGCCGGATCGGCACTGCGCAGCCGCACCGTGCCACGGCTGCGCGGCCGCAACAGGTTCGAGTAGAGACTGACGCCATAGCCCTTGATCCGCATCATCCCGTGGTCGACGACATATGCCGGCAGGAAGTGAAGCTGGATGTCGGGCTGGCGAGAGTCGGCATCGACGGTCGCAAACGCGCCGGCCTCCACGATGTTCGTGGTCACCGGGCCGTTCTTGAACAGCCAGTACTGAAGCGCCCAGACCGCCTGTTTCAAATGCTGGTCGACACCGTAATAGGCGTGCGGGCCGTTGAGATCATAGACGGTGTAGCAGTCCAGGTGGTCCTGCAGATTCTCGCCGACGCCGGGGATGTCGGCCTGGACGTCGATGCCATGGGACCGAAGGTGGTCCGCCGGGCCGAGGCCGGACAGCATCATTAGCTTGGGCGAGCCGATGGCGCCGGCGGTGACGATGATCTCGCGGTCGGCCGTCGCGCGGGCGACCGGGCCGTCGTGGGGCTTGAACTCGACCTGGCGCGCCCGGCCGTTCTCCACCACCACCCGCAACACCTGGCAGCGCGTCACGACGGTCAGGTTCTTGCGGCCCGCCGCCGGGCGCAGGTACGACACCGCAGCACTGCCCCGGCGCCCGTCGCGGGTGGTCGTCTGGTGGTAGCCGACGCCTTCCTGCTCGGCGCCGTTGAAGTCGGCACTGTAAGGCAGCCCGGCCTGTTGGGCGGCGCGAATGAACGTCGCGGTGATCGGCAGCGGGCTGATGGGGTCGGAGACGCGCAGCGGCCCGCCTGTGCCGTGATAGGCGTTGCACAGGCGGACATTGTCTTCCGCCTTGCGGAAGTATGGCAGCACGTCCTCGTACGACCAGCCGTCGGCGCCGGCGGCCGCCCAGTCGTCGTAGTCGTTGCGGTGGCCGCGGGTATAGATCATCGCGTTGATCGATGAGCCGCCGCCCAGGGTCTTGCCCTGCGGGTACCACATCTCACGGTCGTTCAGGTGCTGCTGCGGCACCGTGCGGTAGCCCCAGTTGACCTTCGGGCCCGAAAGCTTGGTGAAGCCGGCGGGCACGTGGATCAGCGGATGCTTGTCCGGGTATCCCGCCTCCAGCAGCAGCACGCTGGCGCCTGTGGCGCTGAGCCGCGCCGCCAGCACGCAGCCGGCCGAGCCGCCGCCGGCGATGATGTAATCGTACCCTGTGCTGGCCATTGGTTGCCGCTATCCCGTGGCTGCGACGTCGTCGCGGAAACAGTCCGGGTCCATGGTTCTCGGTGCGCGCACTATGGGCGCGAACGCCATCCGCTCCAGCACATCGGACCTGACATCCACGCCCGGCGCAACTTCGGTCAGTTCCACGCCCTCCGGCGTCAGCTCGAAGACGGCGCGCTCGGTAACATAGCTCACCCGTTGGCCACGACGCAGGGCTTCCGGGCCGCTGAATGTGATGCCTTCGACCGCGGACACGAACTTGCGCACCTCGCCGTGCGACGAAATCCGCAGCTTGCCATTTTCCAGCGCGACCCGTGTGCCCTTGGCATCGAATGAGCCGCAGAACACGACCCGATGGGCCGCCTGCGATATGTCGATGAAGCCGCCCGGCCCGCTGATCTGGCCGCCGAAGTGAGACACGTTGACCGAGCCGCTCTCGTCCGCCTCGGCCAACCCCAGGAAGGTCTGGTCGAGACCGCCGCCGGAATACAGGTCGAACTGCTGGCACGACGGCATGATCGCCGACGGATGCGCCGCGATGCCGAACAGGTCGCCGGTCAGGAGTTGGCCGCCGTGAATGCCCTGCTCGATGGTGAAACGGTAGTTGTCCCGCGTGCCGGCTTTCAACACGATTTCGGCGACCCCCGACGACATGCCAAAACCGAAATTGACCGTTGCGCCGTCGATCAGTTCTGCTGCCGCCCGCTCGGCGACGATGCGGCGCACCAGGTTCTGGGTGTCGGGGGTCTGGAACGCCGTGCCGTCATCGGCCAGCCCGGCCAGGGCCGGGTCGTAGCGCCCGTGATAGGTTTGTGCCTGGTCCGGGCACGGCAGCACATAGTCCACCAGATTGCCCGGCACGGAGACTTCGCGCGGCCTGATGGTACCGCGATCCACTACCTCGCGCACCTGCGCGATGACGATGCCGCCGCACGCCTTGGCGGCGAGCGCGATGGCATAGCTGTCCAGATCGGCCGGCTCCTCCCGCGCGCTGATGTTGCCCCGCGTGTCGGCAACGGTGCCGCGAACGACCGCCACGTCCACGTTGAACGGCAGGTAGCGGAGCACGTCCTGGCCGTCGATCCGCATCAGCTCGACGATGGGCTCGGCGGCGGCGGCGTTGCAGCGCCCACCCTGCTGGCGCGGGTCGCAGAAGGTGCCCAATCCGACATGGGTGAACAGCCCCGGCCGACGCGCGCCGATCTCGCGAAACAGATGGGTCAGAACCCCGGACGGCAGGCAATAGGCCGCAATCTTGTTCTCCTCGGCCAGCGTCAGCATGCGCGGCGACCAGATCCAGTGCCCGCCGATGACCTTGGAAACCATGCCTTCATAGGCGAAGCGATTGACACCCTTGGTCTTGCGGTCGCCCATGCCCAGCGCGTGCACCAGCGTCAGGCCACGCGGGCGGCCTGTGTCCAGGAACGCTGCCTCGAACGCGCGGAACGCCTCGTCAGGTTCCAGCAGGCCGCCGCCGGCGCCGGATATGGCGACGGTGCTACCATCGCCCAGCCGGGAGACGACCTCCCGAAGCTCCGTGTCGTCAACGACCTTCATACCCTCACCTCAATGCGCGCCGACGATATGGGAGACGACGTTCTGCATGGTCGTCTCCTCGGTCCTCTCATCGGCGATCACCACGCCCTGCCGGATCGCGATGATGCGGTCGGCGACCTCGAACACATCGGTCAGCCGGTGGCTGATCAGGATCACGCCGATGCCGCGGCCCTTCAGCCCCTTGATCAGTTCCAGAACATGCTCGATCTCGCGCACGGCAAGTGCGGCCGTCGGCTCGTCCATGATCACCACCTTGGGTGAGAAGGTCAGGGCCCGCGCGATCGCCACCGACTGCTGCTGCCCGCCCGACAGCTTGCCGACCTGGATGTCGACGGACGGCAGCCGAGCGCCCAACCGCTCGATCATCTCCGCCGCCTGGTCGCGCGCCGCCTTCAGGTCCAGGATGCCGGTGTCGAAGCCGCCGAACCGTTTGGTCGGCTCGCGGCCCAGGAAGATGTTGGCGGTCACGTCCTGCTGAACCGCAAGCTCCAGGTTCTGGTAGATCATCTCGATCCCGAGCTGGCGGATCTCCCCGGGCGGCGTCCCGCTGATCGTCACGCCATCGAGGTCGACCGCGCCCTCGCTGGCCCGATAGACGCCGGTGATGATCTTCATCAGCGTCGACTTGCCCGCACCGTTGTCGCCGACGACGGCGACGCACTCGCCGGCCGCGAGGCCGAACGAGACGCCGCGCAGGACCTCGACCGGCCCGAAGTGCTTCTTGATGTCGCGAACCTGCAGCACCGGCCCTACTCCTTGTCCTTCTTGGCCAACTGGTCGAGCCAGACCGCGGCGACCAGGACCAGACCGATGGAGATCTGCTGCCAGAACGAGGGGATCTCGAGCAGGTTGAGGCCGTTCTGCAAGACGCCCATGATGAGCGCACCGATGACCGTGCCCAGAATGGTCGCGCGGCCGCCGAACAGGTTGGTGCCGCCGATGATCGCGGCGGTGATGGCCGCAAGCTCGAAGTTCATGCCGGCAGTGGGATCGCCGGCATTGACCCGCGCCATCACCAGCAGGCCGGCCAGCCCGGCCATCACGCCCGACAGCACATAGATCTTCAGGCGCTGGGTGCGCACCGGCACGCCCATGGCCTTGGCGCCGCGTTCGTTGTCGCCGATCACCAGGGTGTGGCGGCCGAACCGGGTGTTGGACAGCACGAAGTGCAGCATGATCGCCGTGACGACGAACACGATCGCCGGCACCGGAATGCCAAGCGGCCGCCCCTGGCCAAGCCAGAGCAGGGGTTCCGGCATGCCGTAGACCGCCTGCCCGTCGGTGATCAGCAGGGCAACGCCGCGCGCGACCCCCATCATGCCGAGGGTGACCACGAATGCGGGCACCCGGCCGTGGTTGATGACCAGCCCGTTGATTGCGCCGGCAAACGCGCCCGCCAGCAGGCACGCCGGAATGCCGAACCACCACGGCAGGCCCAGCCTGGCCGCGACGATGGCGCCGATCACGCCGCCAAACGCCATGACGGACCCGACCGACAGGTCGATGCCGGCCGACCCGATCACGAACGTGGCGCCCAGGGCCAGTATGCCGATCGTCGAGGTAGCGAGGATGATGTTGAACAGGTTCGCCACGGTGAAGAAGAACGGCGAGCCGAGCGACATCACCAGCACCAGAACGGCCAGCACCACCAGCGATTCGAGACGCAGGGCACCGGGTTTCACCGACCGCGCGGGTCGCGTCGGCGCGGCCGCGGCCTCTGCCGCGTTGCGAGTTGGCATGTCAGGAATTCCGTTCGGGCGTGGAGCGGGCGCCCCTGACAGGGCGCCCATACAATGTCTTGCCGATGCCAGCGGCTAGCGAAGGTACTGCAACATTTCCTCTTCGCCGCTCTCCAGCATGGGCTGGTCGATCACCATCTGGCCCGTCTCCTGGTAGGAGTCGAGCTCGGCACCGTCCCGCAGGATCTCATTGAGGAGTTCGACGGAGCGCTTGCCGACCAGATAGGGGAATTGCCCAACGGTGGCCGTCAGCCGACCGGACTCGATCGACTGGATCGCATCGGACGTGCCGTCGACACCGAGCACGATGATGTCATCACGTCCGGCGGCGATGACCGCCTCGATGGCACCCAGCGCCATGGTGTCGTTGGCGGCGAACACCGCCAGCAGACCGGGGTTGCGCTGCAGCATGTCGTTGGTGATGTTCGCCGACTTGCCCCGGTCCCAGTCGCCATTGAACGTGGACGGCTCCAGGTCGGGTGCGATCTCCGCCAAGCGCTCGCGGAAACCTTCACCGCGCGCCGCGCCGACCGGATTGCCGGGCAGGCCCTCCAGAACCAGCACCGGGCCGCTGGCGCCGTCGCCGAGCTCGCCGGCGATATAGTCCGCACCCACCGCGCCTGTCGCAGCGCCGTCGTTGCCGGCGGTAAAGGTGACCTCGACACCAGCATCGTTCGCGATTGCCCGATCCAGGTTGTAGTCGAGGTCGACGATGGCAATGCCCGCCTCGGTCGCCTTTTGCAGGCACGGCAGCAGGATGTTGGAGTTGATGGCGCCAACGATCAGCGCATCCGGCTCGCGCAGCAGCATGGATTCGCAATTGTTGAGCTGCTGTTCGGCGGCGCTCTCGTTGGCGACGGTCGAAATCACCACCTCGACGCCGCTGGCGTTGCCGGCTTCCTCAATGCCCTGGGTCATCGCATTCCAGTGCGCATTGGCAAGCGTCTTCAAGATGGCGCCGTAGAGCAGGTCGTCCTGGGCAGATGCGGCTGGCGCACCGGCCACCAACGCCCCGACAACCACGGAAAGATGCAGTTTCCTCACGATATTTCCTCCCATTCACACCATTCATGCTTAGTAGATCGTTCTACGTGCTATCGCAGCCAGAATGGGGTGTCAATCGCGAATCAAGCAATCGCTTGATCCGTGACCGCCCAAAACCACTATTTCAGAAGTCTATTTCTCTTATCCCAACCGGAAAATTCGATTGCCATGCAAGCTCTTCACTCATAGCATGCAAAGTAGATCGTTCTATCATTGGATTCACCAAGGGGTGAGAGATTGACGAACATTGCTTTCGAGGCGACGGACGGCATTGCGCACGTGGCGCTGGATCGCCCGGCCAAGCTGAACGCGCTGACCCCCGAGATGCTGGAAACGCTGGAAGCGATGCTTCGCCGCGTCGACGCCGACGCCGACATCAGGGCGCTGGTCATCGGCGGCAATGGTCGCTGCTTCAGCGTCGGCGCCGATGTCAATGCCTGGTCCGCACTGTCGCCACAGGAATTCCGCACCGGTTGGATCGGCACCGGCCATCGCGTGTTCGACGCCGTCGCCAGGTGCCGGGTGCCGGTCATCGCCGCTATCCACGGCATGGCGTTCGGCGGCGGCCTGGAACTGGCGCTGGCCGCCGACCTCAGGGTGGCCGAGAACGACGCGCTGCTGGGGCTGCCCGAGGTCAGTTTGGGGACCGTGCCTGGCTGGGGCGGCACGCGGCGGCTCGCCGAACTGGTGGGACGGTCGCGTGCAAAGCAGATCATCCTGGCGGCCGAGCAGGTGCGCGCCGACCGTGCCGAGGCCTGGGGCCTGGTCAACACGCTGTGCGCGCCGGGCGCGGCGCTGGCCACCGCCCGCGACATCGCGGCCCGTATCGCCGGGCTCGCGCCGGTCGCCGTTCAGCTGGCCAAACGTATCGTCGATGGGGACGCCGGCAGCGATGCCGCATTTTCCCTGGAGCTGCTGGGCGGCATTGCGACCCAGGCAACTGATGATATGAAGGAGGGCATTGCGGCGTTCCATGCCAAGCGGAGCCCGCACTTCACCGGTGCCTGATGCATGGTTGCCCGCCAGAAACGCGTCACGATCAACGATATCGCCAACCACGCCGGGGTTTCGCGCTCCACGGTGTCGCTCGTCCTGCGCGGCAACAGCCGGATAAGCGCTGGCACGCGAGACCGCGTCAATGCCTCGATGCAGTTGCTCGGCTACACCTACAACCGGAACGCGGCCAACCTGCGCACCCAGTCCTCACAGGCGATCGGGCTGATCATCAATGACCTGACCAACCCGTTCTTCGCGGAGCTGACCGCGGCGATCGAGGGGCAGGCGGAGAAGGAAGACTACTTCGTTTACCTGGTCCAGTCCGGCGAGGACCCCGACCATCAGCACGACATCGCCACCTCGCTGATCGAGCATGGCGTGGCGGGCCTTATCATCTGCCCGGCCACGGGCACCCACCACAAGACGTTCGACCGCCTTCATGCCCAACGCGTCCCGACGTGCATTGCCGTGCGGCCGTGGCCCGACGACAGGTTCGACTTTTGCGGGCCGGACAATTTTCGCGCCGGGCAGATGGCGACGGCGGAACTCCTGCGCATGGGGCACCGGCGGATCGCATTTCTTGGCGGCCAGCCGGGCAATCCCTCTCGGGCGGATCGCGTCTCCGGATACTTCAGCGCGTTGCAGAAAGCCGGCATCGCCTACGACCCATCGCTGGTCGTCGAGAGCAGGCCGTCGCGGACCAGCGGCGTTTCGGATGTGGAGAAAGTGCTGTCGCTGGACAGTCGTCCCACGGCGGCGCTCTGCTACAACGATTTCGTGGCCATCTCGGTCATGCACGGACTGCGGCGGCACAACCTGGAGCCCGGGCGGGACATGGCGCTGATCGGCTTCGACGGCATGCCCGAGACCGAGATGTCCTACCCGCCGCTGTCCACGGTTTCCATGGATGCGCGGGATGTGGGGCGCATGGCGGCGGAGCTTCTGATCAAGCGCATTGAAAGCCCCGATGCCCCGATCGGCCGGCATGTCCACGAGCCGAGGCTCATCCTCCGCAAGTCTTCCGACCAAGCGGCGTCGACCTGACGGCGGCATCCCGCCCGACGCACCGAACGGCGCCTGCCTCGCGGATGCCGACGCTTCGCCAGCTTCCTGTTGCACCTACATCCTTGTTTCGCTCTCGCTTGCCACGAGCCCCGGCAGGAGTTCGTCAACAGTGGGCGCGTGCGTCAATGGGAAGTTCATGAATCCACAAAATACAAGCATTCAGGTTCTGAATGAGATCTTTCCAAGTTACATTTGGCCAGTTGTCGTATTCGCGGCAATGGCGGCGTCGCGAGCCCGCCGGTCTTGGCGCGCCTTTTTGGACGCGAGACAAACGTGCCCAGGGCAAGCAGAACCCGGTGGGAAGGCATTGTCACGGGAACCGGATTGACGTCGTGGTTGCCACAGTCTCACGTTTAGACCTCATGCTGCCACTTTTGCCGCGTGCCATTGATCTATGGACTGGGCTCTGAAGACGCGCAGGGTGCGGCGGCAAGTGAGATGACGCTGGACGAGGACGTCCAATACCTCGCCTTCATCGTCGACGGCCCGCCACAAGTACATCTGTCCCCCAGCGATACACACGACCATTTCGTCGAGGTGCCAGCGCGGGCTGGGTTTGGGACGAAGCCGCCGCAGCCAGCGCGCAACAATCGCCCCGAACTTCAGCACCCAGCGACGGATCGATTCATAGCCGACATCGAGCCCGCACGCGGCGAGCAGCCCCTCCACATCGCGGTAGCTGAGCGTGAAACGGAGGCAAAGCCAGATCGCCTGCTGGATCGAATCAGGCGGAAACTGGTGGCGTGCATAGGACATTGGCTGCATCGGCGCATGCCTTAGTTGCCCCCCGATCGCTATCATTCACGTGGCAATGCCGCCAAGCGCCGATCATTTGGCCCGGTGCCGGCTCAGGGAAAGGGAAACGATCTAGGCTAGGCTCGTCCTGACGAATTCCCCGCCCTTCATGATCGCGCTAAGCGCAGCGTCGTGGCGCTCCAGCACTGCGATGTCGGCGAGGGGATCTCCATCAATGACCAGGAGATCGGCGAGCGCCCCGGCGGCAACCACGCCGAGCTCGCCGCTGCGCTGCACGATTTCCGCGTTCATCGCGGTGGCCGAATGCAGCACCTCGAACGGCGACAGCACCTCGGCGCGTAGTGAAAGCTCCCGCGACTGGTGGGCATGCATCTCACCAAGGAGGTCGGTCCCGAGCCCCATCCTCACGCCGGCGCGTTTCAGAATCTCCAGTGCGCCGAGCCCGGCCTCGGATACGTCGCCGAGCTTGGCGAGACTGGCCTCAGGAAGCCCCTGCTCAGCGCCGAACTTGCTCATCGCCTCATAGGTCACCAGGGTAGGCACCACGTATGCGCCATGTTCGGCCACCACCGCCGCGGTTTCGTCGTCGATCAGGTTGCCGTGCTCGATGGTGCGCACGCCATAGCGCACGCAGCGGTCGATCGCCTCTGGGGTGTAGGCATGGGCCATGACGTAGGTGCGCCAGCTCTTCGCTTCCCACACCGCAGCGCGGATTTCGTCCTCTGAGTATTGCAGGTTCCAGATCGGATCGGTCGGCGAGGCAACGCCGCCCGACGCCATGATCTTGATCTGGGTGGCGCCACGCCGGAGTTCCTGCCGGGCGGCCTTGCGCACCTCGTCGACACCATCGGCGATGTGGGTCAGACCGTGGCCGCTGAAGGCGCAGCAGTGGCATACCGTGCCTCCCTCGAATAGGCTGAAATCGCCATGGCCGCCGGACTGCGACAGCGCCTTGCCGGAATAGAACAGGCGCGGCCCTTTGATCACCCCATCCTCGATGGCGCGAGCGAGGCCGTAGTCGGCACCGCCGGCATCGCGCAGGGTGGTGAAGCCGCGCATCAGCGCGCCCTCCAGCAGCCGCCCCGCCCGTAACGCCAGGGTCGACGGCGCCATGCGCTCGATAGCCGCGATATCAGGGTCAACCGCGATTGCATGGAAATGGCAGTCGATCAGGCCCGGCATCAGGGTCTTGCCCCGAAGGTCGATGGTGGCGTCGACCGTGGTTGTAATAGGCGTCTCCGAAACCTCCACGATCCGGTCATCCTCAATCGCAACGTCACACCCTTCGCGCAGGTGATCGGTGGTGCCGTCGAAAACGGCGGCATTGCGAAACAGAAGCGTGGTCATGGCATGGTCGTCCCGACGGGTTCCGGATGAAGGCCAGGCGACGCGATCGCCTGTAGAAACGGCCCAACAAGCACCGGCGCAAGCGGCAGGACCCGCGCGAGGTGCGTTTCGTCATAGGCATATTCGGCATCCAGGATGTTCATCGTGCCGAGGATCTGGCCGTCCCATTGCACGGGCACGTTGATTACCGCGCCGCAGCCCAGGCTTTCGATCAGCTCATGGTCGAAGAACGCCCACCGGATGTCGGCTGCGGTACGTCCAAGATAGGGCCGACGGCCGACGATCACGACTTCGCCCCAGCCGGTCATCTCGCCCAGGGGTTTGCGCCCGCCCACTGGATAGGATTGCGGGTCGCTGGAGTAGATGCGCGCCGCCTCGTCGGCCGCCATGTCCAGCACCATCAGGGTGAACAGGCGGTGCCCGATCAGCGCGGCCACGGTCGCGGACAGCTTGTCATAGAATGGCAGCGGCTGGCCGGGGACCGCGGCAACTTCGGCGAGGCCCATCATGGCATCGGCAAGCGAAGTGTCTCCTGTCATCGGTCAGGACCTCTTGGTGTCGCCGCCGGGTATGGCGATGCCGACCTCGCGGGCGCGCAGCGGCCGCTCCGGTATCAGCCCGCGCGGCCGGAAGCGCAAGGCAAGGATCAGCAGCACGCCGATGGCCATCTCACGCAATGCGGCGACCTGAACCCCCGACAGCCCGGGTACCGCTTCGCCCAGGAAGCGGGTGCCCTCGAGCACGGCGACCACAATGAAGGCGCCGGCCACCGCACCCAAGATGTTTCCCGGGCCGCCGGCGGTCAGTGCCAGGAAAATGTAGATGGTGATCAGCGGGCGAAAGATATCTGGCGCAATGTAGCTGTTGTAGTGACCGAATAGCGCGCCCGCGAGCCCGAGCAATCCGGCGCCGAGCGCGAACGCCTCCAACCTCAGCCGCGGCACCGGCTTACCAGCCACAGCGGCCACCGCGTCATCGTCACGGATCGCGCGCAAGGCCCGACCGTACGGCCCGTTGGCAAGATTGCGCAACAGCACCACCACGGTAATTAGCACCGCCACCATCAGGCCGAGGAACAGCAGGTTAAACTCGAACGGCGTGATCTCGCCACGCCACGGGCCCGGGATGTTCGAGATGCCGTCCGGCCCCTTGGTCAGCCAGATCTCGTTGGTCACGAACAGTCGCACGCTCTCCGAAAACCCGAGGGTGACGATCGCCAGATAATCGCCCCTGAGGCGAAGGGTGACGGCGGCCAGCAGCAACCCGCCGGCGGTGGCGAATACCGCACCAATGATCACGCCGAGTACGATCGGCTGGTCCCCGGTCGTGGTGGCGATGGCGCTGGCGTAGGCGCCGAGGGCGAAGAACCCGGCCATGCCCAGGTTGATCATGCCGGTCATGCCCCACGCGACATTGATGCCGAGCGCGAGGAGGGCATAGATACCGACCGTAACACCGAGCGAGGCGAGGTAGCTGATCACGTCGTGCGCCGCCCGAGCAGGCCCTGCGGCCTGAGCGTGAGCACGATCAGAATGGCGAGAAAGCCGATCGCGCTCTTGTACGTCGGGTCCAGCACCACCAGCGACAGGTCCTCGCCGATACCGATGATGAAGGCACCGAGCACCGCGCCGGGAATGCTGCCGAGGCCGCCGACAACGGCGGCCGCGAAGATGGAAAGGATGAAGCGGAAACCGGTCAGCGGGTCGATCGAGGTGCCGAGCCCTTGCAGGATGCCGCCGACGCCCACCAGTCCCATGGCAATAAACACCGCCAGCCGGGTCACGTTGGCCGCCGGAATGCCCTTCAGGGTCGCAAGCTGGGGGTTGTCGGCAACGGCGCGCATCGCCTTGCCGAGGCGCCCGAAGCGCAGGAACAGGAACAAGGCCGCCATCGCAACGGTGGCGAGGACCAGGTTCTCGACCTGCTGCGGGCCGACCCGCACGCCCCAGAAACGCCAGTCGCGCACCAGCGGCAGGTCGTAGCCGCGCAGGTCATTGCCGAAGCCGAAGCGGATCATGTTCTCCAGAACCACAGTCAGCGCGATGGAGGCGATGGCCGTGGTCAGCGCCCCATAGGGCCGCATCGGCTTCAGCACGATTTCGTCGCAGAGGACGCCGACGACGCCAGCGATGATGAACGCCATCAGGATGGCGGGGATGATGGGCAGGCCGAGGGAGACATTGGCGACCCAACCGGCGAACGCGCCGACGGTCGCGATGGAGGCGACGGAGAAATTAGGGAATCGCTGGACGGCAAATATCGTGGTGAAGCCGATGGCCGGCAGCGTGAGCAAGCTGCCGTAGAGGATGCCGTTGATCAGAAGCTGAGGGATCAACTCCATGAGGGTTCCGGTGTTGGGCCGCCGACGCGGTCACGTGGGCCGCGCATTCGCCCCCGACACAAGGCCGAGGGCGACAAACGAGGTGCATTGAGTCTTTCGGGGACCTACACCCGCTCATACTCGACGTGAGCGCCACCCTCGATTCGGTTGAACAGGAACTGGGTGCCGGTTATGTCGCCGATGTCGTTGAAATCGCACGGGCCACTGGCGCCCTGGTAGTTTATGGCACCGCCGTCGGCGAGAACGGCAAGGCCGTCGACTGCATTATCCACGGCCTCGCCATCGCCCTGGCTGATGGTCCTGACCGCGCCGTTCATCGCGCTACCCTCGGCCGATCCGGCGGCGGCGATTGACAGGATGGCGAGGTTGGCATGGTCGTAGGTCTGCGCTGAATAGGGGTCGATGGTGTCGACACCGAGGATCTCCTGCACCCGCGCATAAGCGCCGGAACCCACATCGGGCGTACCCTCCCACGTGAAGACACCCTCGGCCACTTCCGGTGGTACCGCGTCGAGCAGGCTCTGGTTGACGGCGTAGGCCGGGCCCAACTGCTTGCCTTCGTATCCCGCCTGATAAAGGTCGCGCAGCAACACGGTCGTGTCGCCGACATAGCCTCCGAGCAGCAGGAAGTCCGGGTCGCCAGCCAGAAGTTGATCGACCTCGGAGCGGTAGGTGGTCTTGTCGGCCTCGTAGATCAGGCTTTCCATCGAGAGACCGTTGGCGTCCGCCACCTCCTGCATGATCGCGATCGAGGACTCGGCAAACGGTGTCTGCGGGCCGATCCACGCCATGCGCGTCGCCCCCTCGCGGACCATGAACTCGGAACCGACCTGGATCTGCAGTTGGCTATTGGGCTGGGTGCGGATGATGTAGCCCTCATGCGGCAATTGGGTGATCGAGTCCGCGCCGGACACCGTGAACAACATCACCTGGCTCTCCCAACAGTTCGGTGCCACGGCGGTGGTGCAGGCCGATGCCCAAGTGCCGATGATCGCCGAAACGTCGTCGACGTCGATCAGCTTGCGCGCCGCGCGCACGGCGGCTTCCGGGTTGGTCTGGGTGTCTTCCGATGTGATTTCGATCTGACGGCCGAGCACGCCGCCAGCAGCGTTGACCTGATCGACCACGCCGACGACCGCATCGCGCATCGACGGGCCATAACTGCCGCCGACGCCGGTAAGCGGGGTCAGGGTGCCCAGTCGCACCGGCTCGGAGGATTGAGCGCGCGCGGTAACGGGCAGCGCGGCAACACCAGCGGCGGCGGCCGTTCCCGCGAGTAGTCCACGCCGGTGGAATGTGAACCGCTTGTGCATGATGAGTCCTCCTCGTTGAGCTTGGTAGGAGATATTACAGTTCGAAGCTAAGCTGGCATGCCCTCATGCGTCTTGCCAAGAAACATCCGTCGCACGCTTTCGTCGGCCAAAAAGTCGGCGGCGGAGCCGGTCTTGGCGTTGCGACCGTCGACCAGCAGATAGGCATCGTCGGCGTGTTCCAAGGCGGACACGGCGTTCTGCTCGACCATGGCGATGCCGACACCATCGGCCCTGATCCCGCCAACGACGGAAAACAGCTCGGCGGCAGCGACCGGGCTCAGTCCCGCGGTCGGTTCGTCGAGCAGCAGGATCGTCGGCGCGGTCATCATCGCCATCGCCATGGCCAGGATCTGGCGCTGGCCGCCAGAGAGGTGGCGCGAGATCTCACGCCGCTTCTCGGCCAAGACAGGAAAGCGCCCATAAAGTTCCGCCAGACGCGCCCTGGTTCGCTTCGGCTCCAGCCAGCCCGCCATTTCCAAATTCTCCGCCACGCTGAGCGAGGCGAACACGTTGGCTTCCTGCGGCACGAAACCGATGCCGAGCCCGGCGATGGTGCCTGGGGCCGCTCGCGTGATGTCGCGTTCGTCGAACCGTATGGTCCCCCCGGTGATCTTGATCAGCCCGGCGACCGCCTTCAAGAGGGTCGACTTGCCGGCGCCGTTCGGCCCGATGATCGCCGTCAGTCGGCCGGCCTGAACCGTCAGGTCGATGCCCCGCAGGATGCTGTCTGCGAGGGTATATCCGCCGGCAAGCCCGGTGACAGTCAACCTGCTCACGAGGCCGCCCGGCCTAGATAGGCATCCTGCACCACGGTATCCTCGGCGATGTCGGCGAAGCTTCCGGCCTTCAGGTCTCGGCCTTCCGCCATGACGACGACCGGGTCGCAGATGCGCGCCACCGTATCCATGTCGTGCTCGATGACCAGGAAGGTGTAGCCCTCGTCGCGCAGGCCTGCCAAAACGTCGGCGATCTCCCGCGACAGGCTAGGGTTGACGCCGGCCACCGGTTCATCGAGCAGAATCATCTTCGGCTCGGCCATCAGCGCTCGGCCGATTTCCAGCAACTTCTTCTGGCCGCCGGACAGTGCCGTCGTCAGGTTGTCCAGGACATGGTCCAGCTTCAGTTTCTGCGCAACCTGCGCCGCACGGCCAGCGATCGTACGGTCCTGGGCGCGCCAAGCACCAGGCCGAAATACGGCTGGCACCAGACTGTCTCCGGCCTGGCCCGGCGCATAAAGCATCAGGCTCTCCAGGACGGTCAGCGATGGGAAACCACGCGCAATCTGGAAGCTGCGGGTCAGCCCAACACGGGCGATGCGGTCCGGCGACCAGCCGGTGATGTCATGCCCGTCGAACGTCACGCGACCCGCATCGGGCCGGGTCATCCCGGATATGACATTGAACAGTGTGGTCTTGCCGGCGCCATTCGGGCCGATCAGACCGGTGATCGCCCCAGCCTGAACGGCGATATTGGCGTCGACGACCGCCTGCACGCCGCCGAATTTCTTGGTCACGCCTGTTACGCTCAGGAGTTCAGTCACGCCAGCATATCACAGGGGTTTACCAGGAACCGGCATGGATCGAACTGCTAGGCCCGGTTGCGAGGGCCTAGCCCTGGTCGTGGGTGCAATCATGACGTAGCGTAGGACAGTCGGTTCTGTTGCGGCAAGTCAGTATTCGGACGCATAGACGTCCGCCTGTTGGCGCTGACGGTGACCAATGGTGTCCAGTTCGTTAGACATGCCGCAGAACACTAGAATCCAC
Organism: Alphaproteobacteria bacterium; assembly: GCA_965227515.1. Lineage (GTDB taxonomy): Bacteria > Pseudomonadota > Alphaproteobacteria > CALKHQ01 > CALKHQ01 > CBDDFZ01. Next base: position 167,861 of record CBDDFZ010000002.1, on the reverse strand, counting down.
CTATTGGTATCTCTAGCCTTTCCGCCGATTGCATTGAACCATCACTAGCCGGCGAAACTATGTAATTCGGGCACCTCCATGAAGCCGTCCTCCGGCGCGGTCGCGTTCTTGAACAGGTGCATCGTGACCGGCTCGAAGATCCGCAGCCGCTCCAGCGAGATGACGTTCTCCACCGCCGCCGCGAAGCTGCGGTGGACGTACTCCATCGCGTGCGGCGCCAGCGTCTTGTTCCAGGCCTGCGCCAGGGCGGCGCATTTCAGCATCTCGGTGTAGCCGCCGGCGCGCGCACCGTCGAGCTGGACGACGTCGACCGCCTCGTGCAGCAGCAGGTCGCGCAGACCATAGCGCGTGTACTCGTGCTCGCCCGTTCCCAGCGGGATGTCCGTCCCGCGCTTGAAGCGCGCCAGCCCCGGAATGTCGTCGGCGAAGACCGGCTCCTCGAACAGAAAGATATCGAACTCCCGCACCCGGTTCGCCACCTGCACCGCAGTCGCCGCGTCCCAGCAATTGTTGGCATCGAGCAGCAGCTTGATGTCGGGACCGATCGCCTCGCCGCCGACCATGAATAAACCATCGGCACTTGCTCATCCAAGCCAGAGGCGGGCTGCCCAATTGACGCGGCTGGGCGCTCAAATCGACCACGTGAGTCGGCATATCTCGGCGGATCGTTGACAACCGCTGCAGTCCGCGGATGCACTTTGCAAGATCAAATTAGGAAGCGATCGCGGCAGCCGCGAGCACAGCGTTTCAAGCGCGAGACGGGCGGCGCCGAATGGCACTCGGCGACTGGCCGATCGTCCGGGTCAGGGTAGAGGTGAGGTGCTGCTGGGAGGAGAAGCCGCAGGCGTACGCAATCTCGGCAATCGGCAGTGCGGTGTTGATCAGCAGATCCTCCGCCCGGGCGGTCCGCTTGTCGAGGATAAAGCGGTAGGGCGTCTTGCCCGTGCGCGACCTGATGCCCTGAAACACGACGCGCATCGGCAGGTCGACTGCCAGCGCCAGGTCAGGGCACGCGATCGGGCCGTCCAGCCGATCGTCGACGTACTCGACGATGCGGTCGAAGGCACGGTCGGAGAGGTGCTCCGGCCGCGGCTCCGGCACCTGACAGGCCTGCTGCGTGGCCTCCAGGTAGACCAACGACCCCAGGCATTGCAGCTCCAGGAGTTCGAAAGCCCGACCGGAACGGCACCGGCTGCGCGCATATCGCGCCAGGTGCTGGATCTGCTGGTTCTGCATGTTGTTGCAGGAATGCGTGATCTTCCGGCCGACGCTGTCGCCGTGATCCGCCGTTTCCTCAAAGCCGCGCTGGTAGCCGAACGCAATGAACCCGTGCCTGACTTCCGACGCTCGCACGCGGATGTGGCCTTCGCGCGGATGAATGGCGGCGCTGTCCCCGAAGAAGGTGAACTCCGCCTCGCGGTCGCCTTCGAAACACGACACCGATTGGATGTCGCCCAACAGAAGGCAGACGACGTCGCGGTCCGTGTCGAGGTCAAGCGCATACGGCCGGTCGTGCGAGATGCAGTACGACATGCCGTTCAGATTTCCGGTCACTGGAAACTGTGTCAGGCCCGCGTATTCCGCGTTTGCCGGAGAACGTGCGATGCCTCCCATCGTTCCTCCCCCATCCACGGCCGCCCTTATGTTCTGCTGTTCACGTGCGGCTATGGCAGTCAAAACACGCGTCAGCGTATGTCGATTTCGAGTCGAATACAACGACGCCTATTGTTGAAGCACCCCTGCACACTCGACGTGCCTGGCCCACGATTGCGTGCGCGCAAAATCTGTAAACGACGAAATCTGTAAGACCGGCAGCGGCCATTGCCGTAGCCCACTGAACGGTCGGATCGCCGCAAGGCGGTCACCGAAACAGGGGCACGCACAATGGCGGCAATCGCACGCGCATCGGCGCAACCGGTGCAGACGCAGGACTTCGACGCGCACTTCGACATCGTTGTCGTCGGCGGCGGTGCGGCTGGCCTGGCGTCGGCGTGCTTCACGGCCTGGCACGGCAACAGCGTCCTCCTGATCGAGAAGGCTCCGAAGCTGGGCGGCACCACCAAGAAGGCGGCGTTCTGGTACTGGGTGCCCAACAACAAGGCAATGCGCGCCATGGGGCTCGAAGACCCCAAGGATGACTGCATCCGCTACATGGCGCGCCTGTCGCGGCCGGAGGCCTATGATGCCGACGACCGCCAATTCGGCCTGACCGACTGGGAATACGCCATGTGCGAGGCGATCTACGACAACGCCTCCACCGCGACCGAGTTGCTGGCCGAGAAAGGCGCACTGGAATATCGCCACTGCGATTTCGTGCCCGACTACTGGGCCGAACTGCCGGAGGACAAGGCCCCGAACGGCCGCGTGCTGCTGCCCAAGGACGCGCGCGAGACCATGTCGGATGGCGGAGAGGTCGCGATCCTCACCATGTCGGCGGCGGCGCGCGCGGCGGGCGTCGAAATCCGCACCGGCATGCGCGCCCAGCGTGTCGTCACCAATGCCGGTGGCGCTGTCATCGGCCTGCAGGCCGACATCGCCGACGGCAAGACCGTCAGCTTCCGTGCCAACAAGGCGGTGATCTTCGCCTCGGGCGGATTCACCCACGACCCGGTGATGCGCAAGAACTTCCTGTCTCAGCCGGTGCTCGGCGGGTGCGCCGCGCGCACCAACGAAGGCGACTTCGTCAACATCGGCGCGGCTGTCGGCGCCGAGCTGCGCAACATGAACTACGCATGGATGTGCCCGATCGTGTTGGAGAAGGCACTGAACGGCGACCCTGACCTGATCGGCACTTTCTCGCCCTCGGGCGACAGCATGATCTACGTCGACAAGCACGGGCGGCGCTGCACCAACGAGAAGCTGGCCTACAACGAGTCCGCCCAGGCTTTCTTCGCCTGGGACCCGGCGCGCGGCGAGTACCCCAACCTTGTGCTGGCGGCGATCTGGGATCAACGCGCGCAGGACAACTCGGCCAGCGACGAATACGGGCGCTTCATCGTCGGCGACCTGGCCGACGACAGCCATGTGGTGAAAGGCGACACCCTGGCGGCGCTGGCGGACAATCTGCGCGCGCGGGTGAAGATCCTGTCCCACCGCATCGGCGGGATGGAATTGGCCGACGATTTCGCGTCGAACCTGGACGCCACCATCGCGCGCTTCAATCGGTTCGCTGAGGCGGGCAAGGATGACGACTTCAATCGCGGCGAGCGTCCCGTCGAGCTGCTGTTCAATGGCCCGGCGGCGGAAAGCCCGGCCGCGCCCAACCCCACCATGTACCCGATCTCGAGCGAGGGGCCTTACTACGCGGCCCTTTTGACCGGCGGCAATCTGGACACCAAGGGCGGGCCGGCGACCACGCCGGACGGCAAGGTGATGACTTCCAGCGGTGCGACCATTCCGGGCCTCTACGGCGTCGGCAACTGCGTCGCATCGGCGTCCGCCCGGGCCTACTGGGCCGGTGGCGCCACCCTGGGTCCGATCCTCGCCTTTGCCTATCTGGCGGCCAACGCCGCCCATGCCGAAACGCCGCGCTGAGCCAGCCGGCCCACCACTGACAGGAGGAAGCGACCATGGCCGTGGCCACCCAGACGATGACCGACGAGCAGCGCAAGTCGGTCGCGATGGAATACCTGAAGGCATTCGACAACGGCGGCGTCACATCCACTGGCGGGTCGATCCTGGACCTGTTCGCCGACGACGCGCAGGTCTATTTCCCGAAATGGGGCATCGCCACCGGCAAGGACCAGATCGGCAAGCTGTTCGGCGATGTCGGCGGCACGCTGAAGAGCATCCAGCACCATTATTCGCTGTTCAACTGGGTGTTCTCGGGCAGCGACGTGATCGTGTGCGAGGGCACCAGCCACGGCGAGCACAATGACGGCCCCTGGCGCGCGGGCGTGCCGGAATGGGGCGCCGGCAACTGGTGCGACGTGTTCGAGATCCGCGACTTCAAGATCCAGCGCTGCTTCATCTACCTGGACCCCGACTACGCCGGCGGGGACACGGCCCGCTATCCGTGGATCGAGAAATAGCCACCCGTCTGAACACGGGCAAATGGCGGCGCGACAGGGCGCCGTACAACTGGGAGGAATGGCAATGCTGAATGACTGGCGACGCAACACGACGATCGCCGCGATCGTGGCTGCCGTGGCACTGCCCGGGGCCGCAAGCGCGCAGGAGAGTGCCGAGGACCTGATGATGCGCGCTCTTGGCACCACCGAGGGCGTCAATCCGGTCATCGTGGAATCGTTCAACCGCGCAGGCCAGGCTCTGACCGACGAGCAACGCGCAACGGCACTGCAGTGCTGGGAGGAGAATTCCTGCGACACCGGCACCGGGGGCGAGATCACCGTCGCCTATGCGGATGGCTTCGGCGAGAACGTCTGGCGGCGCGTGACCGCCATGGAATTCATCATGCAGGCGCTGACCTATCCCGAGGTCGGGCGGATCATCTACACCTCCGCGCGTGGCGATGCATCGAAGGCGATCGCGGATATGCGCGCCTACATCGCCCAAGGCGTCGATGTCATCGTGGTGTTTGCCGATCACGGCGCCGCTTTGCTGCCGACCGTGCAAGAGGCGACCGAGGAAGGCATCGTCGTCGTGGCGCACAACGGCACGCAGGTCGGCGGCGAGGCCGGCAGCGACTACCTGGCAGACATCGCGGAAGACATCTGCGGCCTGGGCCGTGCGTTCGTGCATGTGGTGGCAGAGAACTCGGACGGAGCGGCAAACGTGGTCGAGTTGGGCGGCACGCCCGGCAACCCGCTGAGCGCCACCTGGCAGGCCTGCGCCGAAGAAGAGATCGAAGCGAATGCCGACATCACGCTCCTGGGCGTGGCCGACACCAACTGGACCCAGGAAGGCACGTTCGAGGCGGTCTCCAGCTTCCTGGCCCAATACGACGACGTCGACGCCTATCTGTACGAGTATGCCGACGGCTTCCGCGGTGGCGTCCGCGCCTACCAGTCGGCCAATCGCGACATGGACATGATTGTCGCGCTGCGCACCGACGAGCAGGGCCTGTTCTGCGACTGGGAGGCCGCGGGCGACCCGGACTTCAAGATCTACTACTCCTCGGGCCAGAACTATCAGTCCCGGTTTGCCCTGACGGCAGCGATGATGTCGCTGGCCGGCGGCGAGGTAGACCCGCACATCGACGTGCCGTTCTCCATGAAGCAGGTCACCGAGGGCCTGTGCAATCCGGACCTGCCGCAGGAGACATCGGTGTCGACGCTGATCGACGACGCGATGCTGCAAGCGATGTTCGGCGGTTGAGCGCAGTCGCGAACCCGATTGCGGCGCGGTGGGTGTCGGCTGAAACCGGCGCTCGCCGCGCATCCGCCTACAGCGGTCGATCCGATGTCTGACGTCGCACTCAAGCTGGCTGGCGTGTCCAAGACCTATCCCGGCGTGCACGCGCTGGACGGGATGGACCTGGAATGCCTGGCCGGCGAGATCCACGCCATTCTTGGCGAGAACGGCTCTGGCAAGAGCACGCTCCTCGGCATTGCCAGCGGCACGGTGACGGCGGACGCCGGCTCGGTCGAGATCGCCGGGCACACGCTCAGCGCCGCCGATCCGTTGCTTGCGCGTTCGCTGGGGCTGGCCACGGTCTATCAGGATGACAGCCTGGTGCGCGAACTGAGCGTGGCGCAAAACCTCTATCTCGCGTCGGCCACGGGCGAGGTCTCGTTCCGACGGATGAATGAATGGGCGCGCGCTCAACTCGGCGCCTACGACCTCAGTATCGCCCCCGACACGCTTGTCGGCGACCTGACGCCGGCGCACCGGCAGTTCCTCGAAATCGTCAAGGCGCTGATCGCCGAGCCCAAGGTCTTGCTGCTGGACGAGCCGACATCGACTCTCGACATCGAGGGCGTGGAGAAGCTCTCCGGCATCGTGCGCGAGTTGGCCGCGCGCGGTACGGCAATCGTCTACGTCAGCCATCGCCTGCCGGAAATCCTCGACCTCGCCGACCGGGTGACGATCCTGCGCGACGGCGTCGGCCGTGGTACCTTCGACGTGACCGACGCCCTGTCGGAGCATGACCTGATCGCGCTGATGGTCGGCCGCTCGATCGAGGCGGAGTATCCGCCGAAGGGCGAGGGACTGGTCGACCGCCCTGTGCTGAGTGTCGAGGGTCTGACCGGCGCCGGCTTCCACGACGTCTCCTTCGTCGCGCGGGAGGGCGAGATCGTCGGTCTCGCCGGGGCGGAAGGCAACGGCCAGCGTGAGGTGTTGCGGGCGCTGGCGGGCCTGGTTGAGGCCACAGGCAAGGTGTCGTGCGGTGCCCGCGCCATGGGGCTCGCCGCGCCGGCGGACGCCCTGCGCGCCGGCGTGCTGTTCCTCAGCGCAGACCGAGGCCAGGAGTCCACTTTCCCCGAGCTCGGCGTGCGCGAGAACATGACGCTGCAGAAGCTCGGCGACTATGCCACCGGAGGGCTGGTCTCGCGGCAGCGCGAGCACCATGACGCGCGCGGACTGATCGCCGACTACGGCATCGTCACAGCAACCCTGGACCAGGCGATCAACGGCCTGTCCGGCGGCAACCAGCAGAAATCGGTGCTGGCGCGCAGCTTCCACTTCGGCGCCAATGCGGTGCTCATCGACGAGCCGACCCAAGGCGTCGATGCCGGGGCCCGCTTCGATATCTACCGCGCGATCCGCGCCAAGGTGCGCGATGGCGCCACCTGTGTCGTCAACTCGTCCGACGCGCTGGAACTCGCCGGGGTCTGCGACCGGGTGCTGGTCTTCTCGCGCGGACGCATTGTGCGCGAACTCACTGGCGACGAGGTGACGGAGTCCAAGATCGTCTCCTCGTTCCTGACCGCGCGCCAGGGCCGCACGACGGCGGCCACCGAGGAGAAACCGCGCCCGGGCATCTCGCGCGCGATGGCGATGCTGGCGGCGGGCAGCGTCACCTGGTGGGTGCCGCTGATCTTCCTGTTCGTGCTGACGCTTGCTGTCGGCGGTTACGCGATGGCGGAGAGCGACGTCTTCCTGCGCCAGGTCAACATCCGCCACATTCTTCTGGCAACCGCGCCGCTGGCGATGGTGGCCATGGCACAGTTCAACGTGTTGCTGGTGCGCGGGTTCGACGTCTCCGTCGGCTCCATGATGAGCCTGACGGTGGTGACCGCCTCGTTCCTGGTCGGGTTCGAGACCGGGCCGGCGATGCTGGTGGTCGGCATCCTGGCGTGCCTCGCCCTCGGGGTGATGGTCGGCGCGATCAATGGCTCGATGGTGCGTTTCGCCCGGGTCAATCCGGTCATCGCGACCATCGCCATGCTGAGCGTGCTGCAGGGCATCGCGCTGATGATCCGCCCGACCCCCGACGGCCTGATCCATCAGGCGGTCACTGGGGCGCTGCGCCACCGCGTCGGCTTCATACCGACCTCCGCCCTGTTCCTGATCGCGGTCGCGGTCATGTTCGACTTCTGGCTGCATCGCACGCGCAGCGGGCTGAAGCTGAAGGCCGTCGGGTTCCGTGAGCAGGCGGCGAAGCGCAACGGGGTCGCGGTCAATTTCGTGCATATGCGCGCCTACATCCTGTCGTCGCTGCTCGCGACGCTGGCAGGCTTCTTCCTCGCCTCAGAGGTCGGGGTCGGGCACCCCACAGCCGGCGGCTCCTATGCGCTGTCCAGCATCACCGCAGCGGTGCTGGGTGGGGCCGCACTATCAGGTGGACGTGGGTCGTTCTCAGGCGCGTTGTTCGGCGCCTTCTTCTTCGCCCTGACGGTGAACGTGATCTCGCTCCTGGGCTTCAACACCGCGGTCGGCATTATCGCCAGCGGTGTGCTGACGCTCCTGGCGGTGTTCCTGTACTCCGGCCTGAAGCCGGCCGAGCAACTGGCGAAACGCGTCGTACGGCGCCTGCGCGGGCCAGGCGTTCGTCGCGCCAGGGCCACGGCGTAGCGTGGGCGCGGCCGTGCAGTCGCCCCTCGGCGCATCGGAGACATCGGCGGAGGTCGCGCGCACCCAATCGCAGCAGCATGTCATCCCCGCCGGCAGCATCTTCCGGATGCAGTTCGCGGCGATCTGGATCGCGCTTGCACTCCTGATTGCCCTCAGCGCGATCTTCGTGCCGCGCAGCCTGCTCGGCACGTCGCTGCTGGCGGTCCTGCCGCTCGCCGCATTCCTGACCATCGCCTCGATGGGCCAGGCCATCGTGCTGATGGCGCGCGGCATCGACCTGTCGGTACCGGCGATCGTCACGCTGTCGAGCACGGTCCTGCTCGGCGTGTCGGGCGGGGCGGACAGCGACGTCGCCACCGCGGTACTGGCGGCCCTGGCCCTGGCGGTGGCGGTGGGCCTGGTCAACGGCTTCCTGATCGGCGTGCTGCAGCTCAACGCCCTGATCGTCACGCTCGCCATCGGTGCGGTGGTGGGCGGATTGACCCTCTGGTACCGGCAGGGCCTGCCGCCGGAGGCACGGGTGCCGCCGATGCTGGCCGACCTGGGCGAGTGGCGGCTGATCGGTGTCAACTTCTCGGTCTGGGCCGCGGTGGTGCTGGTCGCCGCCATGACTCTGATCCTGCGCAAGTCGGTGATCGGCCGGCGCTTCTGCGCCATGGGCGCCAACCCGCGCGCCGCCCACATCGTCGGGGTCAACGTCGCCGGCTACCAGATCGCGGCCTATGCGATGGCCGGCCTTCTGTACGGTATCGTCGGCATCCTGCTGTCGGCGTTCATCCGCAACCCGACGCTGGAGGTCGGCACACCGTACCTGTTGGCGCCCATCGCAGCCGCCGTGCTGGGCGGCACCGCCATGAGCGGTGGCATCGGCAGCATGATCTCGGTCGCCGGCGCCGCGCTATTCCTGGTCCATCTCAACCAGGTGCTGCAGATGTTGGGCGTGTCCACGGCGGTGCAGCTCGTCATCGAGGGCGTCGCCATCGCGCTCGGCATGGCGGTCGCCCGCCTGCGCCTGCCCAGCCGCGGGACCTAATCCCCGATCATCAGCCGGCCGTCGCGTTCGACCACCGGGACCGGGTCCAGCCAACAGTTCTCCGCCGCGCCGGCCACGCCGAAGCCGTCCTCGATACGGAACTCCGCGAAGTGCATGGTGCAGCGGATGCGCGTCTTGTCCGTGTTCAGGAACGCGTTCGCGCGCGCGTTCAAGGCCGACGAGTAGTGCGGGCAGATGTTGACGTAGCCGAAGACGCCGCCGTTCGCGCGCACCACGAACATGGAAAACTGAGTGGTGCCACGGCCGAAGGTGAACTCGCGCGCGCCGGGCTCCTCGATCTCGTCGACCGCGCACAGGTCTGTGCCCGGCATCGGCGCGCGGGGACGCAGCCGCCAGTAGTCGCGGTTGGGCGCGTCGGTCGCCGTCATGTTCCGTCCTCAGGGCCTGTCCGTACCAGTCGACGGCGGGTCGGGAACACCTCGAACCCGGTTCGCTCCAACAACAGGCCCCACAGCCCGACCGGCGCCTTCAGCATCACCACCAGCGCCAACGCGCCGAGGATGATCAGGTAGATCGCGCCTTCGTCGGCCAGTAGGCCGCGTAGGACGAAGAACACAATCGTGCCGACGATGGGCCCCTCGATGCGCCCGATCCCGCCGATAACGACGATGAAGATCACATAGGCGGTCCAGTCGACCACGTTGAACGCGGCATCGGGCGAGATGCGCAGCTTGGACAGGAAAATCAGGCCGCCGGCGATGCCGGTGACGAAGGCGGCCACGATGTAGATCAGGTACTTGGTGCGCGCGGTGTCGACACCGACGCTGGAAGACGCCACCTCGCTGTCGCGGATCGCGGTCAGGGCCAGACCTTGGCGCGACCGCAGCAGCCAGTAGACGAAGCCGATGGCGCCTGCGGCGATGCCCACGGCGACGAAGTACATGATCGCCTCGCGCCACCCGGCGTCTGCGGCAATCCCCCTGACGGCCGCCGCCGGCAGCGACATGCCGGAGCCGCCGCCGAGCGCGGTGACCTGGGCGATGGAGAGCATGAACACCTCGGCGATGACCCAGGTTCCGATGGCGAAGTAGGCGCCTTTCAGCCGGAACGCGACGGCGGCCGTCGGCACCGCGATCACGGCGGCGGCCAGCCCCGCCACCACTAGCCCGAGCAGCGGGTTGAAGCCGAGGAAGACCACCACGGCGAACAGGGCATATCCACCGAGGCCAACAAACGCCTGCTGGCCAACCGACACCAGGCCGGCATAGCCCGCGAGCAGGTTCCACATCGTCGCCAGCGTCAGGTAACTCGCGATCTCGATGGCGAGCCGCATGTCTGCGCGGCCCAGCCACAGCGGCCCGCTCAGGATCGCGGCCAGCAGGATCGCGACGCCAATCAGCGCCAGTCGGCTGCGGCGGTCGATGACGACGATACGATAGGCCGCCACCGCCTCAGTCCCTCGTCTTCGGGAAGATGCCAGCCGGCCGCACCACCAGGATAGCAAGGAATACCAAGTGGCCGGCCAGGATCTGTACGCCAGGGTGGATCTTGGCGCCGATGGATTGTGCGACACCCAGGATGACCCCGCCGGCGAGGGTGCCCCACAGATTGCCGAGGCCGCCGATGATCACCGCCTCGAAGGCGAACAACAGCCGGCCCGGCCCGACGTTCGGGGCGACGTTGGTGCGGATCGCCAGCAGCACGCCGGCGATGCCGCAGATGGCGAGCGCCAGCCCCATCGCCAGCGCGAACACGCGCCGGTTGTCGACACCCATCAACTGGACGGTGGTCTGGTTGTCGGATGTGGCGCGGAACACGCGGCCTATGGACGTGCGGGTGAACAGGACTTGAAGGCCGCCGATCACGGCAATCGCGGTCACGAAGATCAACAGCGGGAACCAGCCGATGGCGAGCCCGTCGGCGATATCCAGGCTCGCCGTCTCCAGCCCGCCGGCCTGCAGCCGCCTGGTATCGGCGCTGAACGTTTCCTGCAACGCGTTCTGGATGATGATCGACAACCCGAACGTCACCAGCAACGGCGGCATGATGTCGTCGCCGAGCGTCAGGTTCAGCAGACCCTTCTGCAGGGCGTAGCCGATGGCGAACATCACCGGCACGACGATGACCAGCGTCAGCAGCGGGTGGACGGCAACCGCCTCGACGACGGCAATGGCGATGAACGAGCCCAGGATGATGAAGTCGCCGTGCGCCAGGTTGACCAGCCGCATGACGCCGAAGATCAACGACAGGCCGGCCGCGAACAGCGCGAACAGCCCGCCGGTCATGACCCCCTGCACGATGGCGTTTACCCACTCCATGCTGTCACACGCCGAAGTACGCTTGAGTGATGGCGTCGCGGGTCAGCTCGGACGGGCGCCCGGTCAGCGACACCCGCCCCTCCTGGAAGCAGTAGACCCGGTCGGCAACCGCCATCGCCTGGCCGATGTCCTGCTCGACCACGACGACACTGGTGCCCTGGGCCTGGATCGCAGGCAGGGCGGCGTAGATGTCCTTGATCACGATGGGCGCCAGTCCGAGGCTGACCTCGTCGCAGAGCAGCAGCACCGGATTGGCCAGCAGCGCACGGCCGATGGCGACCATCTGCTGCTGGCCGCCGGAAAGCGCCGTGCCCGGCGCCGCGCGCCGCTCCTCCAGGACCGGGAACAGTTCGAACACTCTCTCCTTGGTCCAGTGGCCGGCGCGCCCGGCCTCCAGCCCCATCAGCAGGTTTTCCTCGACGGTCAACGAGGGGAAAAGCTGGCGGCCTTCCGGCACCATCGCGACCCCTTGGCGCGCGATACGGTGGGCCGAGGCGCCACCGATGGCGGTGCCCTGGAAGTGCACGGCATCGGTCGGCGCGGACAGCAAACCGGTGATCGTGCGCAGGAACGTCGACTTGCCGGCGCCATTTGCGCCGATGATGGCAATGGTCTCCCCGGCCGCAATCATGAAGTCGATACCGAACAGGGCCTGAAAGTCGCCGTAAAACGCCTCCAGCCCGCGGGTCTCCAGCACGATCTCGGCCATGGTGTCGGCCATGGTATCGGTGGCGGCGCTCATGCCGCCTCGATGCCCATGTAGACCTCGCGCACTTGGCTGTCGGCCATCACCTCGTCCGGTGCGCCATCGGCGATCAGGCGGCCGAAATTGATCACGATCAGCCGGTCGACCACCGAGATCAGCGCATGCACCACATGCTCGATCCATATGATCGACAGCCCCTCGCGGCGCAACTCGGTGATGGTCTCGATCAGCTCGTGGCACTCGCTGTCGGTCAAGCCGCCGGCGATCTCGTCGAGCAACAGCAGCTTCGGCGCGGTGGCAAGCGCACGCGCCAGTTCGAGGCGCTTGCGCTGCAGCAGCGTCAGCTTGCCCGCCGGCTGGTTGGCCCGGTCGATCAGGCCGGTGCGTTCCAGGACGGTGGCGCAGTGCTCGTGCAGGCGATGGTCGGCGGTGTCGGTACCGAAGCTTGCGGCGACCAGCAGGTTCTCGAACACGGTCATCTTGGCGAACGGGTGCGGGATCTGGTAGCTGCGCCCGATGCCGCGACGGCAGCGCTGATGCGCCGGCAGGCCGCCGATGTCGGCCCCATCGAAGCGGACCGAGCCGGCGTCGACCTTCAGGTCACCGGTAATCAGGTTGAACATGGTGCTCTTGCCGGCGCCGTTGGGGCCGAGCACGCCCAGCGCCTCGCCGGCACCGACATCGACGCTCAGATTGTCGACGACACGCAGCGCCCCGAAGCTCTTCGATACCGATTGCAGCGATAGCAGCATGGCCGGGTTCGGTTCACTGTCCCCCATAACAACGCCCGATCCCGGCCATGCCCGTCCGCCGGCACATATGGTACCGGAGGCTAGCGCGTCAGCCCTGTGGGATCGCCTCCATGTCCCCGCCGAGCGGAATGTCGGGTGCGGTCTCGTTGGCGGTGACGACGATATCGTACTGGTGCTCACCGCCCTCGGTCAGCCGCCACTGGCCGCCGACCAGCGGCGTCTTGGCGACCGTCGGCACCGGGCCGGCGGTCCAATCGACGGGGCCGACGACGGTGTCGAGTTGCAGGCCCTTCAGTGCCGCGATCAAGGCGTCGGGATCGCCGGGGCCGCCCGCCGCGTCCAGCGCCGCCGCCGCAACCTCGAACAACGCGTGCACGAAGCCGATCGGCTGAGTCCATTGCTTGCCGGTGCCGGCCTCGAACGCCGCCGCCAGGTCGCCGGCCGACTGGCCGGTCAGCGACGACGAGAATGGATGGGACGGTGTCCACCAGACCTCCGACGACAGGTTGTGACCCTGGTCGCCCAGCGCTTCCACCGCCACCGGGAACAGGATCGCCTTGCCCACAGACGCCACCTTCGGCGTGTAGCCCTGTTGCTTGGACTGGGTCCAGAAAGTGGTGAAGTCGGGCGGGATCATCACGCCAGTGATGATCTCTGCATTAGCCTCCTGGAACGCGGAGATGTAGGCGGTGAAGTCGTCGTTCAGGTTCTGGTAGCGGCCCGGGTCGGCAAGCGAATAGCCGGCATCGGCCAGCGGCTTGGGGAAGCCGAGTTCCGGGTCGCCCCATGCATTGCCGTCGCCGTCGTTCGGGAACAGCCCGCCGACCGACTTGTTGGTGTCCACCTTGTTCCACATGTTCAGGAACACGGCGATCACGTCCTCCAGGCCCCAGAAGAAGTGGTAGGTGTACTCGAAGCCCACTGCCGGATCGCCGCCACGGGTGAAGAACCAGGGCTGCCACGGCGCCACCGACGAGATGCAGGGCACACCGTTGATCTCGCACTGGTCGGAGACGGGATTGGTGGTCTCCGGCGTCGAGGCGACCAGCATGATGTCGACCTCGTCGTCGAGAATCAGCTCGCTCGCCACCTCGGCCGCGCGGTTGGGGTTGGACTGGCTGTCCTTGACGATGATCTCGACAGGATAGGACTGGCCGCCGGCACTTAGCCCGCCGGCCAGCGCTTCCTGCACGGCGCCCACCACATAGCTGTCGGCCTCGCCGAACGGGGCAAGCGGACCGGTCTGCGGGCTGACATAGCCGAGCTTGATGGTGCGGTCCTGCGCGATCGCCGGCGCGGCAACGCCGCTGGACAGCGCGGCCCCACCAGCGATACCGGCCGCGGACGTTCCGACGAACCGACGCCGTGTAAGCTTTGAACGGTGCATATTTCTCCTCCCCAGGTGGTATCGCTCGTTGAGGTCAGGCCGGCGGCGCGCCGGCCCAGGCGTTCGCGATCATGGCGCGGATGGCGCCGCGCTCGATCGCACGCGGGTTCTGGTAGGGGTTCTCGGTCGCGATGTCGGCCGCCCTGTCGATGCCGTCCTCGGGCATGCCGAAGTCCTTCAGCGCATTGGGCGCGCCGATCGTGCCAGTCAGGTCGAATAGCGCTGCCGCGCCGTCACCGTCGCTGCGGCCAAGCGCACGGGCAATGCGGGCCATCGCGTCCGGCGCCGCCGGCGCGTTGTAGGCGGCGGCGTGCGGCAGGACGATGGCGTGGGTCTCGGCATGCGGCAGGTCGAAGGTGCCGCCCAGCGTGTGGCAGAGCTTGTGGTGCAGCGCCATCGACGTGGAGGCCAGGCAGATCGAGCACAGCCAGGCGCCGTACAGCGCGTCGGAACGCGCCTCCGCGTTCGCCGGGTCGGCCTTGATGGTCGGCAGCGCCGTGCCGAGCGCACGCGTGCCTTCCTCCGCCATCAGCGCGATCACCGGGTTGCCGTCGGGCGCATAGAGCGCCTCCATGGCATGGGCGATGGCGTTCAGGCCCGAGGTCATGCTCATGGCGACCGGCAGGCCAATGGTCAGGTCGACATCGTAGATCACGGTCTTCGGGCGCAGCTTGTCGTCGCGCAGCGTGGTCTTCTTGCCGCCTTCGGTCTGGCCCAAGATGTTGGTCATCTCCGAACCGGCGTAGGTGGTGGGTATGGCGATCTGCGGCAGCCCGACATGCAACGCCAACGCCTTGCCGAGACCGGTGGTCGAGCCGCCGCCGATGGACACCGTCGCGTCCGCCCTCGCCTTCTCGGCGAAGGTGACCGCGCGCCGGGTGACCTCGATCGGCGTGTGCATGGCGGCCTCGGCGAACACACCGACCGCGCGGCTGCCCAGCGCCTGTGCCAGGTCCTGGCCCTGCTGCTCCTGTTGCGGCGTGGTCAGCACGACGACACGGCCGAAGCCCAGCCGCTCAACCTCCGCACCGGCCTCGCCCAGGGTGCCGGACCCAAACACCACCCGGCCGGACAGCGCATTGTAGACGAAGGGCTGCATCGCCCGGGCTCAGCCGGCCGCGGCCAGCGGCTTGGACGGCGCCGCCTCGGCGCGCCGATGCGCCGCCTCGGTGCGCGCATGCAGGTCGCGCAGCACGTCCAACTCCTCGCGGGTCGGCGGCCGGGTGACGACGACGCTCTCCGCAAACCGCACCGGCCAGCCGCATGTCTCCTCCACCATAGCGAAAGTGACGCCGGGGTGGAGCGAGACCACTGTGAACTCCTTGGTCACCGGGTCCGGCTTCCACACCGCAAGATCGGTGACCAGCAGGACCGGCCCCTCGGTCGTGATCCCCAGCTCCGCGCGGTCGTTGCCGCCATTGCCGTGGCCAAACGAGGTGAAGAAGTCGATTTTCTGCACGAAGCTGCGGTTCGACTGCTTCATGGTGACGAACACCTTGTGGCAGCAGCTCGCGATCTCCGGCGCGCCGCCGCCACCGGGCAGCCGCACCTTTGGATGCGCGTAGTCGCCGATGACGGTGGTGTTGATGTTGCCGAAGCGGTCGATCTGCGCCGCGCCCAGGAACCCAACGGAAATCCGTCCGCCCTGCAGCCAGTAGCGGAACATCTCCGTCACCGGCACGGTGGTCAGCGCGGTTTCCGCCAACTCGCCGTCGCCGATGGACAGCGGCAGCACGTTCGGCGCAGTGCCGATGGTGCCGCTCTCATAGATCAGGGTGATGTCGGGGGCATGGGTCAGCCGCGCCAGGTTGCAGGCCGCCGACGGCGCGCCGATGCCGACGAAGACCACGTCGTCGCCGGTCAGCGCCCGGGCGGCGGCCACCGTCATCATCTCGGCAGGCGTGAAGTCCATCAGGCGGCCCTCCTGCGCAGCAGTTCCACGCGGGCGGCGAACCGCTCCGGCCCCGCCTCCAGCACGTTGGCCTGCATCCAGGCAGTGAAGGCCTCGCGGTCGGCGGAGATGCGGTCCCACTCCAGATAGGCCGCGTTGTCGCGCTCATAGTATCCGTGGGCGTAGGACGGGTTGGCGCCGCCCGGCACCTCGACCACCGCGTCGACGGTCCAGCGCGGCAGGATGCACGCGTTCATGTGCGGATCGACGAACTCGTCGACGATCTCCTCAACCGTCACCACCGCGCGCTTGGCGGCCAGAACCGCTTCCTTCTGCACGCCGAGAATGCCCTCGATCATCACGTCGCCGCGCCGGTTCGCCTGCTGGGCGTGGATCACCGCCACGTCGGGGCGGATCGCCGGCACCGCCGCGAGTTCCTCTCCGGTGAACGGGCAGGTCAGCGACTTGATGTTGGGATTGACCTTGGCCAAGTCGGCGCCCTTGTAGGCGCGCAGCACCGCGCAGGGCAGGCCGGACGCCCCGGCCTCGTAAGCGTGCGCCATGGCGGCGTGGGAATGCTCCTCCAGCTCGATGGGCCGTGGCCAGCCGTTCTCCACCGCGTCGCGCAGCCGCCTCAGCAGGCCGACGCCCGGATTACCGGCATAGGAGAAGATCAGCTTCTTCACCCGCCCCATGCCGATCAACTGGTCGTAGATCAGGTCGGGCGTCATCCGGGTGACGGTCAGGTCGGTGATGCCCTGCCGGATCACCTCGTGCGCGGCGGCGTGCGGGATCAGATGCGTAAACCCCTCGAACGCGACCGTGTCGCCGCTGTTGATGTTGTCGCGAACCGCCGTCGCCAGGTCTGTGATCTGCACCATCGCCGCCTACCGCTGGTAATGCGGTGGGATCTGCGCGTCGACGTTGACCCAGACCGACTTCGGCTGGGTATATTCGCGCATCACCTCGAAACCCATCTCACGGCCATAGCCGCTCTCGCCCATACCGCCGAACGGGCTCGCCGGGTGCACGACCTTGTAGGAGTTGATCCAGACCATGCCGGCATGGATTTCGCGCGCCATGCGGTGGGCGCGCGACAGGTTCGATGTCCACAGGCCGGAGCCGAGGCCGTAGCGCACGTCGTTGGCGATCGCCAGTGCCTCGTCGTCGTCGCTGAAGGTGGTGACGCTGACAAATGGGCCAAACACCTCTTCCTTCGACACCGTGTCGCCTGGCTTGGCGCGCACCACCGTCGGCTCCACGAAGCAGCCGGCCGCCAGCTCGTCGCTGTCGGGTGCCTTGCCGCCGGTCAGAATTTCGCCGCCTTCCTTGGTGGCAACATCGCAGAAGTGCAGCACGCGCTCCTGGTGGTGCTGGGAGGTCAGCGGCCCCATCTCGGTCGCCTCGTCTAGCGGGTTGCCGAGCCGTATCGACCTTGCGAGCCCGATGAACTTCTCCAGAAACTCGTCGGCGACCTTCTCGTGCAAGATCAGCCGCGAACCGGCGATACAGGCCTGGCCCTGGTTGTGGAATATCGCCCAGGCCGAGCCACCGACAGCGGCCGGGATGAACGCATCCTCGAACACGATGTTGGGGCCCTTGCCGCCCAGTTCGAGCTGCACCTTCTTCAAATTGCCGGCGCTGGCTTCCACGACCTTGCGGCCGGTGGCGGTGGAACCGGTGAAGGCGACCTTGGCGATGCCCTCGTGCTCGGCGATGCGCTGGCCCGCGGTCTGGCCGTAGCCTGGCACCACGTTGACCACCCCATCAGGAATGCCGACCTCCTGCATCAGTTCTGCGATCCGCAGCGTGGACAGCGGCGTCAGCTCGGCCGGCTTGATGACGATGGTGTTGCCGGCCGCCAGTGCCGGCGCCATCTTCCAGCTCGTGAACATGAGCGGAAAGTTCCAGGGTACGATCTGGCCGACAACGCCGACCGGCTCGCGTTGCACGTAGTTGATGAAGCCCGGATAGACCGGCGGCAGGAAGCCCTCCACCTTGTCGGCCATGCCGCCGAAATAGCGGAAGCAGCGCGCGGTGCGCGGCACGTCCAGCTTGCGGGCATCGCGTACCGGGTGGCCGGTGTCTGTGGCCTCCAGCACGATCAGCTCTTCGGCATGGGCCTCGATGGCGTCGGCGAGCCGGGTCAGCAACTGGCCGCGGTCGGCCGCGTCCATGCGGCTCCAGGCCGGGAACGCGTCGGTCGCGGCCTCGACCGCGCGGTCGACGTCCTCGGCGCGCGCTTCGGCGACCTGGGCGATCGGTGAGTTGTCGAACGGGTTCAGCACCTCGATGGTACCGCCCGCGGCGGCATCGACGAAGGCGCCGCCGATGAAGAGCTTGTCCTGCATGGCTGTGCGGTTGTTCGGTGCCGGCCCGACGCCTACCAGGTCACGGGCACGGTCGGTGCCTTGCCCGAGCGCACCAGGTCCGGGATCTTCGGCGAGGCGTTTTCCCACACCAGCAGCATCGATCGCTTCGGCGAATAGCCGGTATGACGGATGTCCGCCGGCATCGCGGCCACGTCGCCCGCCTTCATGGTGACCACCGCGCGCGGCTTGCCGGACTTGCCGTCCTTCACGTCCCAGATGATCTCATCGCTCATCTGCAGGAACCACTCGACGCGGTCATTGCCATGCTCGACCGGCAGAATGAACTCCTCGGTCGTCGGGCAGAACAGGCTCTCCTTCACCACCGAGCAGACCGACGGGTTCCAGGTCACGTCGGAACGTGAGAGGTAGCCGAACAGGTTGTAGGCACTGACCTCATGCTCGAAGCCCGGCTCGGCGTGGACCTCGGGCTGCGACTGGTCGACGTCAGTGAACATGCGGTTGACCGGCATGCCCATGTCGTCGCTGCGCACAGGCGTGTCGCCGGGCAGGCCGACCATGCGCTTGGCGGTGACCCGCTGGCGCGAGACCGCCTCGTCATTGTTGCCGCTCTTCACGCCCCATGGCACCTCGGTCTCCAGCGGGGCGGCGAACGGGTCGTAGCCCTCGTTGGTCCAGTCGGCGATCATGTCGCGGAACACGCTCGCCAGTTCGCCTGATTCGAAGCGCTGAATGAAGTCCTGTCCGGCCGACGTGTAGGCGTCGTTCATCGCGCCGGCGAACATCTCGACCTCGCCGTAATAGTTGGTGGTGCCGAACACGCCATCGAAGTTCACGGTGCCGTAGAAGAAGCCCCAGGCGACGTCGCGCATCAGCGCGCGTAGGAAGGCGTCGATCGCCATCTGGTGGCGGCCGCCGGGCCATTCGATGTGCGCGAAATAGCTGTCACGCCGGAACTGGAAGTCACCGACCTTGAACGCCTTGTAGCCGTTGACGTTGTCCGGCGGCATGACCTCGCTGCCAGTGGTGAGGGGAAGCCCGCGCGGGTTGGAGACTTGCGGCGCTTCGGCAGCGCGCTCGACCATCGCCATGTCCAGTTCCTCCAATATCCAAAGCTGCGCCGGTTGAGGCGCGCGTTCGTCAGCCGGCCTTTACGACTGCTGGCAGATCTCGTCCCATTTTTCGACGGTCACCGGCCCGACAATCGTCTGGACGATCATCACCGAAGGATTGTCGGCCGTGAAGCGGTAGGCGGCACCCACGGGCAGCAGCGCCATGTGGCCCTGGCGCAGCACGACATGGCCCATCTTGCGGCCCGCCGGCTCGCCCTCCAGGGCGTGCGCGCCCTGGCTCTCCGGGTCGACCGCGGCATCCGGGTCGTCGAGCTTGACCAGATCGACGCGGATCTCACCGTCCATGCAGACGGCAAACTCGTCGTGGGCGGCCGTGTACCAACCGGACACGCCCTCGGCGCGCGCAGCCTCGATCACGTACTCGAAGTTCTTGGCGACTGCGACCCGCTCATACGGCGCAGAACTGCCCGCCACTTCGAAAATGTTCGAGAAGACATAGTTCTTGGCATCGTCGTCGACGACCTGAACGCCGCCCTTGGCAAAGTCGTTCAAGCTACCGAACACGGTTGCCGTTGCCTGTTCGACCGGCATGGTTTCCCCCGCATAAGCGAACGTTGATTGTTGGTTGTCGGCGACGATAGCCAAACCGCTTGGTTGCCACAAGAACAGTGTTCGTATATCAATCATATGTTCGCAATACGAACGAATGGCGATTTCGCCGCGACCTGGCAGGCCCGTATAATCATGTCCGACATCGCTTCCGACAGCTCGACCTTCGTGGCATCCCTGGCCAAGGGGCTGGAGGTTATCCGCTGCTTCGGCGACCAGGCCGACAGCCTGACGGTCAGCGATATCGCCAACAAGACCGGGTTCTCGCGCGCGACCGCCCGACGCTTCCTGCTGACGCTCAAGACGCTTGGCTATGTCACCGGCGACAGCAAGCACTTTCGCCTGACCCCGAAGGTGTTGACGCTGGGCCACGCCTATCTGTCGTCGCTCAGCTTTTGGGATTTGGCACGGCACTATCTGGAGGAGGTGACGCGGCAGACCCGGGAATCGAGCAGTGTCGCCGTGCTCGATGGCGGCGAGGTGGTCTATGTCTGCCGGTCGTCGGCGCCGCATCGGCTGATGTCGGTGGCCCTGCATGCGGGCGCGCGGCTGCCAGCGCATGCCACGTCGATGGGACAGGTGCTGCTGGCGGCGCACCCGGACCCGGCAGTCGACACCTTCATCGAGACCTACGGCCTCCCCGCCTACACCCGCCGGACCATCTCGACGGCGGAGGACTTGCACGAGCGATTGAGGATGGTGCGTCGGCACGGATATTCATTGGTTGATCAGGAGCTAGAGCCAGGGCTGCGATCGCTGGCAGTGCCGGTGCGCAACCGCGCCGGGAACGTGGTGGCGGCGCTCAATATCAGCGCGCACTCGGCGCGGATCTCCAAGTCGCACATCTTGCGCAACTTCCTGCCGCACCTGCGCTGCGCTGCGGAGAAGTTGGTGGATATCACTTGACAGACACGCCCGTGTAGCCGCATTGCCCGATGCCGGAGAGTGGCCCTCAACGGGCCAGGGAGCGGGCGGGAAACCTGTCCGAGAAAGAAAATACAACGTCGCGCGTCAGGTTTGCCGCGTCGGTCCGTTCAATGATGTACGGACTTTGCCCATGTCTGCCTTCTCCAGACAAGCAACGTACGAGGCACCACAAATCGTCCCGGCTTGCTCAATCGAGTTGGCGCGTAACAAGGGTCACATGTGGCACATACAAACGATGCCGAAACGGATGAAGCGCTGATGGCGATGATCGTCGATGGCGACGATCGGGCCTTCGGCATGCTTGTCGACCGACACCTTGATCGCACGTTGCGATTGGCGCAGCGCATGCTGGGATCCCGGGCTGACGCGGAGGATACGGTGCAGGAAGTGTTCCTCAAAATCTGGCGCAAGGCTGAACGCTGGCGACCCGGTCGCGGTGCGTTCTCTACTTGGCTCTGGAGGGTCGTTGTGAACCAGTGCCTGGACCTGAAACGCCGGCCTTCGGGCGTCGCGCTCGACCAGGTAAGCGAGCCGGCTGACGAGAGTGCCAACCAGGAAGCGCTGCTAGTGTCGGCCGAGGAGGAACGCGACGTTGCCGCGGCCGTATCCGTGCTTCCGGAGCGTCAGCAGGCAGCCGTCGCCCTGGTCTAAGGCGCCGGCGCCTCCAATGCCGAGGCCGCGGCGACACTGGGCGTCACCGTCGGCGCCGTCGAACAGCTGCTCGCACGCGCGCGCCGCTCCCTTCGCGCCAAATTGTTGAACGTCGAGGCATGACCATGGATCTCGATACCTTTCGCCACTTGCTCGACACGCACGGCGCCGATCCCGCCCGCTGGCCGGATCGCCTGCGCAATGACGCCGTTGCGCTTGCCGAACAATCGACCGCCGCGGCCACCATGCTCGCCCGTGCGGAACGCCTCGATGCGCTGCTTCTTGACGGCTTGGTCCCGGAAGCCAGCGCGGACCTCCGTTACAGCATCCGTGCCGCCGCTCGGGCAGTAAGCCCGGCGGCGCAAGCGCCGCGCGACCTCGATCGCCAGACACTCCCGGGTGAACTCGTCGATCACTGTCAGCATCCGGAACGCCCGGCCATCGTGCGTTCGGCCCTGCACGAAGTCATACGCCCAAACATGATTGCACCAGCATGGCCGCAGACGGATGCGCGATCCATCGTTCAGCCACCGCCGGCCCCGCTTCGGCTGCTTCTGCGGGCCCTTCAGCCCCTCACACCGCCAGATACGCTCAACCCGCTTGTGGTTCACGTGCCAGCCCTCGGCACCCAGCAGAGCCGTCATCCGGCGGTAGCCATACAGGCCATACTCCTTGCGCCATCGGTAGTAGCTCTGTTCGGAAACACCGAGCCGACGGCAAACCTCACCGACAGTCTGACCCCGCGACAGCAGCACATCCGCCTCGCGAATATCGTGGATGATCTGTTCAACAGAACGTCACTTGGCCATGCCTTAGCTCCCTTCCAGTGCGACCCAGGAGCTATCCTCTAATGCAGCCCCTGGATCCGGTTAACGGGGGCAGGTCACGCGACGTCCTCCTGGCTCGACATCTCTCTTGCGCATGCCGCTTCGATATGGCCTAATCTCTCGGGAAAACGTTTTCCTAATCATGCTCTCGCATGGCTGGGGCAAGGCAGCAACGGCGGGCGAGACGGCTCGCCGGGAAATCGGGGCGCAAAGAACGACCCCGGCAGAACCGTAATGGGCACAACGGCAATGGGAGGAATGGACATGGGTGCGAATAAGAGACTCGGACTTGCGGTGCTTGGGGGCCTGGCCGGATTGCTGACGCTGCCGGCGCTGGCGCAGGAACCACTGGTGTTTTGGGAGCGGACCGGCGGTAACGCGCCAATGACCGACCGGTTGGCCGCGATGTGGAACGAGGCCAACCCGGACCGACCCATCGAGCTCACCTACATCCCACACGCGGAAATGGTGCCGAAGTTGGCGCAGGCGATCGCCGCGGGCGACCCGCCGGACCTGATGGGCCTGGACCTGATCTACGGCCCGCAGTTCGAGGCTGCAGGCCAGCTTGTCGACATCACCGACCTGATCGGCGATGACCCGAACCTGAAGACCGCGAGCCCCGGCCACATGGCGGTCTCGACTTACGAGGGCCGGCTCTACGGCGTGCCGCTCTATGCCGACGTGTCGGCGCTGTTCTACAACAAGGACCTGTTTCGAGAGGCCGGGCTGGACCCGGAGGATCCGCCGGACAGCTTGGCCGAGATTGCCGAATACGCGGCACAGATCAGCGCACTGGGTGACGACATCTACGGATACTACCTGCCGGGGTCGTGCGCCGGCTGCAACATCTTCACTGTCGGCCCGCTGATGTGGGCATCAGGCGCAAAGATCGCGCCGCAGGACGCCGATGACGAGCCGTTGACCGGCGAGGGCGTCGCGCAGGTGCTGGCATGGGCGCGCCAGATGATTGCCGACGGCAACGTCAACCCGGCGGCGCGGTCGGAAACCGGCGAGACGTTCATCCTGCAGTTCGGCACCGGCAAAATCGGCATGATGGGCACCGGCAACTTCAACATCACGCTGGCGATGGAGCAGAACCCGGAGATGGACTTCGGCGTCACCACCCTGCCCGGCGTCGAGCCCCGCTCCGCGTCCTCGTTCGCCGGCGGCGACATCGTCGTGATCCCGAACGGCAGCGACCGGGTCGACGACGCCATCGACTTCATGAAGTGGCTGCTGACCGACGAGGTCCAGATCGAGGGCTATGCCGCCGTCCTGAACATGACCACCCGGTCCGACATGGCCGACAACGAGTATTTCCGCTCCGACCCGCGGGTGCAGAACGTGGCCGAGGCCATCGCGGTGGCGCAGACGCCCTACACCCTCAAGTTCTTCGAACTGATCAACTCGCCGCAAGGCCCGTGGCTGCAGATGCTGCAACGCGCGTACTACACCGACGATCCGATCGACGAGATTATCGCCGACGCCAAGGAGCAGATGCGCGCCATCATGGCCGAATAGCCGCAGTCGTCTGAACCGTCCAGGGCCGGCGCCACCACCTTGGCGCCGGCGCCTGACGCGCACGCAATCGAGGGGCCTACGTGTACGCCAGCAAGAGCAAATGGATCGGGCTACTGTACCTGGCGCCGGCACTGCTGTTCGTGCTGGCGTTCACGGTCTACCCGCTGATCCAGATGGGCTGGATGTCGCTGCACAAATGGCCGTTGATGGAGGAGGAGACGTTCATCGGCCTCGGCAATTTCGAGAAGGCGTTTAACGAACGCCAGTTTTGGGTCTCTCTTTGGTTCACCCTCACGTACACGTTGCTGATCACGCCGATCCTGATGATCCTCGGCTACCTGCTGGCCCTGTTGACCGCGCGCAACACGCCTCTGCGCAAGTTCACCCGTGCCGTCGTCTTCGTGCCGGTGGTGATCGGGCTCTCGATCTCCAGCCTGCTCTGGTACTGGCTGTTCAGCTACGACTTCGGGCTGATCAACCGCATGCTGGTCGACCTGGGCATCGTCGACCAGCCCATCATCTGGTTCGGCGCCGATGCCGACACCTCCCTGTGGGCGGTGATCGTTTCGGTGGTGTGGAAGGTCGTTGGCTTCGGCATGCTGTTGTTCGTTGCCGCCATCCACGCGATCCCGAGCGAGATCACCGAGGCGGCGCTGGTCGACGGTGCGTCCTACTGGCGGCGCGTGTGGTCCATCATTCTGCCGCTGACGCTGAAGACCGTGCTGCTGGTCACCCTGGTCAGCGCCATCGGCTCGCTGCTCGCGTTCGACCAGTTCTACATCATGACCGCCGGCCAGCCGTTCAACGAGACCGCGACATCGGTGTTCCACATCTACCTCAATGCCTTCCCGTTCCTGAAGCTCGGCTACGGCTCCGCCCTGTCGCTGATCCTGGCCGCCGTCATCCTGTGCTTCACGGTCCTGCAGATCTTCCTGAGCAAGCGGGCGCGCGGATGAGCAGCGCCGTGCATCACGAACTGCAGGGGCAACGCGCCGATGGCCTCGACCTGCGGAGGCTTTGGGTGCGCCTATGCGAAGCGCGGACTCGGCTGCTATTGGGTGCGGTCTGCATGGCGGTCTGCGCAGTGATGATCGCGCCGTTGTTCTTCGCGCTGATGGCCTCGGTCAAGACGACCGAGGAAGCCAACCGCACACCACCGACCTACGTCGCCGAGACCTTCGACATCGATGCCTACGATCGGCTGTGGAATTACCAGGCCGGCCTGCTCACCTACCTGGCCAACAGCGGCGGCGCGGCACTACTCACTATCGTGTTCTGCCTGGCGCTGACCATCCCGGCCGGCTATGCGCTGGCCCGCTTCCCGATCCCGTTCAAGGAGGGGCTGTTCGTCGTCCTGCTGCTGGCGCTGATCATCCCCTACCAGGCACTGCTGACGCCGATATTCTTCATGTTCGCCGAGATCGGGCTGCAGAACTCGCTCGTCGGGCTGGCGATCGTGCACACTGCGGTGCAGATTCCGTTCAGCGTCTACATCATGCGCAACAGCTTCGAGGCGGTGCCGCGAGAACTGGAGGAGGCGGCCGTTGTCGACGGCGCCGGCAGCTTCCAGCTCCTGCTGCGCATCTACTTGCCGGCGATCAAGCCAGCCATCGTCACCGTCTCGCTGTTCGCCTTCATCATGTCGTGGAACGAGTTCCTGGCCGCGCTGGTGATCATGAACCGGGGCGACGCCTTCACGCTTCCGCTGGCACTATCGACAGCGCGGCAACAGACCATCCTCGGCGGCACCGACTGGGGCATGTTGGAAGCCGGCGTGTTCGTCTCGATCATTCCCTGCGTGCTGTTTTACCTGCTGCTCCAGAGGTACTACGTCTCCGGTTTCCTCAGCGGTGCGGTGAAATGATGGATACCGAGAACGGAGATGAGCCGCCGCGCGGCGGACGCGGCAGCCGGCCGACCCGGCCGGGGCCGACGATCCGCGACGTGGCACGGCTTGCCAAGGTCAGCATCGGCACCGTTTCGAAGGCGCTCAACAACAGCGGCAGCCTGAAACAGGAAACCCGCGACCGCATCGCCGAAGTCGCCGCGGAAATCGGGTTTCGCCCAAACAGCCTGGCGCAGAGCCTGCACCGCGCGCACAGCTACACCGTCGGTCTGATTTCCAATGACAGTTTCGGCCGGTTCACGATGCCGATCTTGGAAGGTCTGGAGGCGACGCTGGCCGACGAGGGCATCGCGGTGTTCATGTGCAACGCCACCGACGACCCGGAGCGCGAGAGCCAGCATCTGGAGCAGTTGCTGCGCAAGCGGGTCGATGGGCTGGTGTTCACCGCCCGTCGTGCCGACCGCCGGCCATATGTCGACCTTGGCATCACCGGCCTGCCTGTCATCAATGTTTTCGCCCAGTCCGACGACCCCAACGCCTTCTCGCTGCTGCCCGACGATGAGGGCGGTGCCGCACTGGCGACACAGCATTTGGTCGGGCTCGGCCGGAAACGTATCGCCCACCTGACCGGGCCGGAGGGCTTCGAGGCGGTTCGGCTGCGCCGTGCCGGTTGGCAAAAGACCCTGGCTGACGCGGACATCGCTGTGCCCGACGCGTTCTACATGCCCGGCGTGTGGTCGGAAGCGTGGGCGCGCGAGGCCGTCACCGAGCTATTCGGGTCATCCGATCGGCCGCCCGACGCCCTGTTCTGCGGCAACGACCAGATTGCGCGCGGTGCGGCGGAGGCGCTGCGCGAGCGCGGCATCGCCGTGCCCGGCGACGTTGCCATCGTGGGCTTCGACAACTGGACGGTGATGACCGACGCCGCGCGGCCCGCACTGACCAGCGTCGACATGAACCTGGCAGACCTCGGCCGGGAAGCGGGCCAACGGTTGCTGAAGATGATCCGCGGCGAGCACTTCAGCGGCGTCAGCCGCATGCCCTGCACCCTGGTCGTGCGCGAATCCTGCGGCGGCCGCCGCGCCTGACCGCCAACGTTCAGCCAACCGGAGCCTGCTCCATGCGAACCTACATGCCAGCCAACTTCACTGCGGTCGACCTGACCGGCGCCTTCTGGCGGGAACGCCTGGAGACGGTGCTGACGCGCACGATCCCGAGCCAGTACGTGAAACTGCAGGAGTACGGCATCCTCGACTCGCTCACCGCGCCCCGGCCGGCGCCGCCACTGCGCATTCCACGCAACAACAAGAACTTCACCACCCAGATCTTCTGGGATTCCGATGTCGGCAAATGGATCGAAGCCGCCAGCTACGCGCTGCATCATCGACGCGATGCGGAGATAGAGCGCCGCATCGACGAGATCGCCGAGACGCTGGCCGAAACGCAGGAACCCAACGGCTATCTCAACTGCTGGTACCTGTCGCGCGAGCCGGAGAACCGCTGGACCAATCTGCGCGACAACCACGAGCTCTATTGCGCCGGCCACCTGCTGGAAGGTGCGATCGCCTATTTCCAGGCCACCGGCCGCCGGCGCCTGCTCGACATCATGGAGCGCTATATCGACCACATTGGCGAGGTGTTCGGGCATGGCGAGGGGCAGAAGCGCGGCTATCCCGGCCATCAGGAGATCGAGATCGCGCTGATCAAGCTCTACCACCTGACCGGCGACCGGCGGCGGTTGGACCTGGCCGCGTACTTCATCGACGAGCGTGGCAGCTCACCGCACTATTTCGACCTTGAAGCGCGGGCGCGCGGAGCCGATCCGGCAGATTATTGGGCCGGCACCTACGAATACGGTCAGGCGCACAAGCCGGTGCGCGAGCAGACCAAGGTTGTGGGGCACGCCGTGCGCGCCATGTACATGTACACCGCCATGGCCGACCTCGCCGCCGACCTGGGCGACGAAAGCCTGAAGCGCGCCTGCGAAGTGCTGTGGCAGGACGTGACCCGGGCGCGCATGTACATCACCGGCGGGTTCGGGCCATCCGCCGACAACGAGGGCTTCACCGCCGACTACGACCTGCCCAACGACACCGCCTACGCGGAGACCTGCGCGTCGGTGGCGATGATCTTCTGGGCGCAACGCATGCTGAATCTGGACCTCGACGGCGCTTATGCCGATGTCCTGGAGCTCGCCCTGTTCAACAACACGATGAGCGGGCTGGCCCGCGACGGCGAGCACTATTTCTACGACAACAAGCTGGAAAGCGATGGCAGCCACAGCCGCTGGGCGTGGCATCCTTGCCCGTGCTGCACCATGAACGCCTCGCGGCTGATCGCCTCTGTCAGCGGCTATTTCTACTCGACCAGCGCCGACAGCATTGCGATCCACATCTACGGCGGTACCCGCGCGCACCTCAAGATCGGCGACACACCGGTGACGTTGGTGGAAGAGAGCACCTATCCCTGGTCTGGGGACATCTCGATCACGATGGAGCTCGAAGCAGCGCTCGACTTCGCACTCAAACTACGCATTCCGGGATGGGCCGAGGGGGCCACGGCCTCGGTCAACGGCGCGCCTGTGGACATGGCGCCAAACCTCCACAACGGCTATCTCACCATTCAGCGGGAATGGCAGCCCGGCGACCGCGTCGCGCTCGACCTGCCGATGCCGGTCACCCGTGTATACGCTCATCCCAGTGTCGGGGCGGATGCCGGACGGGTGTGCCTGAAGCGCGGCCCATTGGTCTATTGCGTGGAGCACGCCGACAATCACGACATAGCGCTTGCGCTTGCGCGGGTGCCGCGCGACGCAAAGGCAGACGCCGCCGTGCACGCAGAGCTGTTCGACGGCGCGGTTGCCATCACGGTCGACGGTGCGCTGGCGGATGGCAGCGAATGGGACAGTTCGCTCTATCGCGACTCGCCGGCCCGGCTGGTGCCCGCCAGGCTCACCGCGATCCCCTACTACCTGTGGTGCAATCGCGGCCCAGGTGAAATGCGGGTGTGGCTGCCGGAAACCTGACGAGCGCGCTCCATCACTCGTCCCATGCTGGCGCCAAATCCGGATCTGCGATGATGCGGCTGCCCGGCCGCGCCAACCCCGACAACACGTCCATCTGTTCCGCCGATAGGCTGAAGTCGAACACGGCCAGGTTCTCTCGGATACGGCTTGGCGTCGCACTCTTCGGAATTGCGCACGTTCCCTCGTGCTGCAAGGCCCAGCGCAGCAACACCTGCGCCGGCGTGCGGCCGAGCGCCCTGGCGATTCCAGTCACCGCCGGGTCCTTCAGTTCGGCGCCCTGGCCGAGCGGGGCATAGGCGGTGAACGCCATGCCGCGCGCGCGACACGCCGCGCGTAGTCGTTGCTGGTCGAGATAGGGATGGAACTCGCACTGGTTCACCGCCAGCGGTTCCTCGGTCGCGGCCCACGCTTCCTCAAGCAACGCCACCGTGTAGTTGGAGACGCCGATGTGGCGCGCCAGCCCCCGGCGCTTGACGTCGTTGAGCGTGCGCACCGTTTCGGCCGCAGGGATGGTGCGCGAGGGCCAATGGATCAGGATCAGGTCGGCGACGTCGAGCCCCAGTGCCTTGAGGCTCCGTTCAACGGCCCTTTGCATGTCACCCTCCGCCAGGTCCCATGGCGTGATCTTGGTGGTGACGAATATGTCCTCGCGCGGGATGCCAGCGCCGCGGATGCCCTGTCCGACCTCGGCCTCGTTCTGATAGCCGGATGCCGTGTCGATATGCCTGTAGCCGTAGACGAGCGCGGTCTCGACCGCGGCGACGCAACGTTCGCCGCGCATGGGATAAGTGCCGAGTCCGATTGCCGGTATCTCCGCGCCATGGGCCAGCACGCATGGCGTCTTATGGGCTATGACCTGGTTCATCTGCTTCTCTTCTCCCCGATTGTGCGGCGCTTCCGGCCCGCACTTCTCATAGTCGGTTGCTAGTGTTTGGTCGCCCCAGCCATCAGGCCGCTGACGAGACCGCGCTGTGTCAGCACCGTGACCACCAGCACTGGCAGCAGGTAGACCGCCGCCGCTGCCATCATCTCGCCCCACAGCACAGTGAATTGGGTGATCAGCCCCGAGATACCGACAGGCATGGTCTGGCCCGCCGGCGTGCGTGTCAGCGTCAGCGCGATGACGAACTCGTTCCAGGCAACCAGGAAGCCGAACAGAGTTGCCGTGCCGATGGCCGGCAGTGACAGCGGAATGACGATGCGGATCAGGGTCGGCAAGACCCCGAGGCCATCGACCCGGGCCGCCTCTAGCAGCTCATCGGGAAAGTTGCGAAAGAAGCCGTGCAGTATCCAGATCATCAGGGGAAGGACGATGGGGACATAGGCGACGATGAGACCGAACGGCGTATCGATCAGGCCGATCGCCCCGAACTGCAGGAAGAACGGCAGCGCCAAGGCGATCGGCGGGAAAACACGGGTGACCACGATGAACGCCAGCAGGCCCCCGGACCCTCGATAGCCGAATTTCGCGAACCCGAAGGCAGCGGGAATGCCGAGGACAAGGCACAGCAGAGTTGCGCCGCTGGCCGCGATCAAGCTGTTGGACATGAAGCTGAGGAAGTCGCCCCCCAGCGCGGTGGCATAATTGTCCAGTATCGGATCGCGGGGCAACAGCGTGCTTGGCGTGACCAGCACCTCAGCGTCGCTCTTGAACGATGTCGAGAGGATCCAGAAGACGGGCACCAGCATCAGCAGGCAGGTCAACGCAAGCCCGCCCCAGCGAGCGTAATCCGCCAGGTTCGGGCCCGGACGGGGTCGTGCGCCGAGAACGGTCATGTCGCCGACCGCCACTTCTCGCGCAGCAGGAAGACGGCCAACAACGAAGCTGCGGCGGTGATCGCCACCAGCATGATCGATGCCGCCGAGCCTCCGGCGAAATCGAAGGACGTGAACATTTGGCGGTAGATGAACGTCGACAGCACATCGGTGCTGTTTGCGGGTCCGCCCGCGGTCAGCACGTAGGACACGTCGAAGATTCGGAATGCATCCGCCAGCCGCACAACCACGATGATCAGGATCACCGAACGCAGCAACGGCAGGGTGACCCTGATCAAGGTCTGGAGGGTACTGGCACCATCGATCCGTGCGGCCTCGACGGGCTCCGACGGCAGGCTTGCCAGACCGGCCAGCAGCATCAGCACGTCGAACGGCAGGGCCAGCCACAGGTTCGCGATCAGGATTGCCACCCGCGCCAACCACACGTCGGAGAACCATAGCGGCCCGTCGGTACCAAGCCAGGCGGCGATCGAATCCACCATGCCGTAGCCATCGACGAACACGAACCGCCAAGCCAGGGCACCGACCACGGGCGCGACCATCAATGGCAGAGCGATCAGCGCCCGGAAAACGCGATGGCCGCGCAGCCCGCGATGCAGGGCCAACGCGATGGGCAGCGCCAGCACCGCTTCGAGCAAGAATGCGGTGGCGACGAAGCCAAGCGTTTGCAACAACGCGCGCTGGAAGTCGACCAGGCCGGCTATGCGCACATAGTGGTCGGGCCCCACAAGGTCCGCCACGCCGGTCATGGCGTAGTCGGCATGGTTCATACTGATGAACAGGGTCCACCCGATCGGGTAGACGATGGTCGCCGCAATGGCGACGAGCGCGGGCGCCGTGAGCAGTATGCCCGTCACACGGCGCCGGCGCCCCAGATCGGTGCCGCGAGAGGCGATTTGATGCGGCACGACCGCCTCGCAACGAAAGCGTCAGCCCGCCATGATGGCATCCGCGCGCTCCTGGCCCTCGGCCAGCGCCTCATCGATCGTCAATGCACCGGACATGACGCCCGACTGCATGATGCCCAGCACGTCAAGAAGCTGCGCATATTGCGGGATCATCGGCATGCTGGTGCCGGCGGCGGCGGAGGCGGCAAAGGCCGAGATCGCGGCCTTGTCGTCGTCGCCAATGTCGGCGTCCGCGTTGACCAGATCGATGGCCGACTGGCGCGGCACCGGATTCAGCCACTCCTTGCCGAACTGATACAGCGTCTCCGTGCTGGTGGCCCATCTCACCCATTCGAGTGCCGCGTCTGGGTTCGGCGCACCGGCGGCTGCGGCGAACCCCCACGAATAGACCGTGCCGCCATCGTCCGGGTTGCCCGGCGCCGTGCCGATGGCGAATGTGTCGCCGAGCGGCTCCTTCGACAGCGAATAGAGGTAGGGCCATACCGGCGCCAGCGCGAGCTCGCCCTCCAGCCAGGCACCTTGCATGTCCGGCAGTTCGAGCACGCCTTCCGGCGCAGCCTTGTCTTCGAACACCAAGGCGGTCATGAACTCCAGCGCGGCGCGCCCCGCCTCTGTGTCGATAGTGGCATTACCGCTCGCATCGACAATGTCGCTGCCGCTCTGCTGATAGAACGCGTTCAGGCGGGTTGCCGCCTCGATACCCTGCTTGGACAGAATCATCGTGCCCCACACGTCGCCGGACGTGGTGGCGCGCGCAACCTCGCGATATTCCTCCCAGCTTGCGGGAGGCGCGGCGAACCCGGCCGCCTGCAGCAGATCGGTCCGCCAGTACATGGCACAGTTGTGGACCATGATCGGCAACGCCACCAGCGCCCCCTGATAGCTGACGGTGTCGATGGCCGTGGCGGAGAAATCGGCGAGGTCGTCTGCCGCGACCGCATCGGTCAGGTCCGTGATGAACCCTTTCTCGTAGAATTCAGGCAGCCAGACCTGATCCGCAATGTAGACGTCGAAACCGCCGGCGCCAGACAATGCGTCCAGCACGAACTGCTGGCGGATGTTGTCGTGCGGTATCGAGATGAACTCCACATCTACACCGGTCGCCTCGGTGAAGGTGGTGGCATGATCCCGGTAGAAGGTGTCGTAGGGCGATCCAACCTCCATGCCAATCGTGATCCTGTTCTCCTGGGCACGGGCACGATTGATGAAAGGCGCGGCAACGGACCCCGCGCCAAATGCTGCCGCAGACGAAGTGATCAATCGGCGCCTTGATAGCTGGTTGCCCATCATGTCCTCCCTTGCTTGTCGTTATTTCTTCGTTCCGCGATCCCCACCGGTGCCAATGGTCGGCTTCGACGGCACTGCGTGAAGGAACCGCATTAGGAAACTAGGAAAACGTTTTCCTAGTTAGATTACCCCGCCTTGGGTTGCACCACAAGTGCGAATAAGCTGGAGAATGCGGGCGGAATTGCCGTCTCGTGCGGTGTGTTTCGTGCTGGAGCGCGCCAGGTCATAGCCATGACCAAACATGGCTGCGGACCGGCTCGGCGGTCAGCGCACCATTGACTGCATCGGCAAAATGGGAACAAAAAACGCTGCGCGCGCAAAACCGCGCGACAATTGTATGGAGCCTTAATGAGCCGCAACTTCCTGGTGATCGACCCTGAAGATGGCCTGCATGTCCTGAAGAGCCTCGCTTCCGCCCCACGGGTCGGCATCCTGAAGGTGCTGCACCAGAACGGTGCCCTGAACGTCAACGAGATTGCGGCCAAACTGTCGCTTCCACAGTCCACGGTCTCGGCAAACGTGCAGATTCTGGAGGACGCTGGGCTCGTCCGGTCGGAGACGCAGAAGGCGCGCAAGGGCAACCAGAAGGTGTGCCGATCAACCTTCGACGAGGTGCTCGTCGTCTTCAAGGAGGACCTGGACAGCCTGAAATCCGATGCCATCGAGGTGTCGATGCCGCTCGGCCTCTACACCAGTTGCGAGGTCAGCGCGCCGTGCGGGCTCTGCTCCACCGAAGGCATCATCGGCCTGCTCGACGTGCCGGACTCCTTCCTGGAGCCGGCGCGGATGAAGACGGGACTGCTGTGGTTCACGCGCGGCTATGTCGAGTACCAGTTCCCGAACAACGCGCGCTCCAGCATGGAGGAGATCGAACAACTGGAAGTCGTAATGGAGCTGAGTTCGGAGGTGCCGGGCACCAGTGCCGACTGGCCGTCGGACATCACGCTATCGGTGAACGGTATCGACGCCGGCACCTGGACCTCGCCGGGGGACTTCGGCGACAAGCGCGGCGTCTACACGCCCGCCTGGTGGAAACTCGCCGGCTCCCAGTACGGCAAGTTGAAGAGCTGGCGGATCAACGGCGACGGTACCTATGTCGACGGCGTGCGCATATCGGATGTTTCGCTGGCGGACCTGGAGGTCGCCAATCACCATTCCATCCGCGTGCGGGTCGGTGTCCGGCCGGATGCGCGCAATCCCGGCGGCATGAACCTGTTCGGCCGGGGATTCGGCAATTACGACCAGGACATCATCCTGCGCCTCAGCACGCGGAAATAGCGCGCACGCTGCTCATCGGCCTTCCTCCATACCGACAAATCCGATACAAAACGGGTAATGTTGAATTAAACATGTATGGAGGAACCCATGCGGGCGCGCGTCACGGCGCACAGGGACTATGTGATCGCCGCGATCGACGATCGTCTCTACGGGGCCTTCCTCGAGCATCTGGGCCGGGCCGTCTACAGCGGCATCTACGAGCCCGACCACCCGAGTGCCGACTCCGACGGCATGCGCGGCGACGTGGCGGACCTGGTGCGCGCACTGAACATCCCGATGGTGCGCTATCCCGGCGGCAACTTCGTCTCAGCCTACAATTGGGAGGACGGCATCGGGCCGCGCGAAGAGCGGCCGACGCGCCTGGACCTGGCCTGGCACACATCGGAGTCGAACCACGTCGGCATCCACGAGTTCGCAAATTGGTGCGACACCGTCGGCACGGAGATGATGCTGGCAGTCAATCTGGGCTCGCGCGGGCTGGATGCGGCACGCAATTTCGTGGAGTACGTCAATCACCCCGGCGGCAGCTATTGGAGCGACCTGCGCAAGAAGAACGGGCAGACCGAGCCCTGGAACTGCCGGCTGTGGTGCCTGGGCAACGAGATGGACGGGCCCTGGCAG
Organism: Alphaproteobacteria bacterium; assembly: GCA_965227515.1. Classification (GTDB taxonomy): domain Bacteria; phylum Pseudomonadota; class Alphaproteobacteria; order CALKHQ01; family CALKHQ01; genus CBDDFZ01. The sequence goes on along the minus strand of CBDDFZ010000002.1, from coordinate 133,217 downwards.
ATCGGCAACAAGTCGGCGGCGGAATACGGCAAGCTGGCCAACAACACTGCAAAGGCGATCCGCGCCTTCGACCCATCGCTGGAGCTGGTGGTCTGCGGTTCGTCGAACTCCGACATGCCGACCTATCCAGAGTGGGAGGCCACGGTGCTCGACCAGAGCTATGACGAGGTCGACTACATCTCGCTCCACATGTACTTCGCGAACAACGAGAAGGACAATCAGCGCTTCCTCGGGCTCGCCAAGAAGCTCGACACCTATATCGGCACCGTCGCCGGCATCATCGACTATGTGAAGGCGAAGAAACGCTCCAAGCGGCAGGTATACATCTCGTTCGACGAATGGAACGTCTGGTACCACACCCGCGAGCAGGACAAAGCGATCCTGCATGGTGTCGACTGGCCGCATGCCCCGCCAGTGCTGGAGGACATCTACAATTTCGAGGATGTGCTGCAGGTCGGCGCCATCCTGAACACGTTCATCCGCCGCGCCGACGTGGTGAAGATCGGCTGCATCGCCCAGCTCGTCAACGTGATCGCGCCTATTATGACCGAGCCGGGCGGGCGCGCCTGGCGGCAGACGATCTACTACCCGTACCTATACGCATCGATCTATGGGCGTGGCGAGGCGCTGCGGCTGGCGGTCGACTGCCCCACGTACGACACGGTCGATGTGGGCGACGTGCCCTATATCGACATCGCCGGGGTGCGCGATGCCGCGGGCGGCACGGTGACATTCTTTGCCGTCAACCGTCACGGCACCGAAAGCCTTGATCTGGACATCGCGCTTGAGGGGTTCGGCGACGCGCGTGTGGACATGCACAAGATGATCCGCCACGACGACCTGGAGGCGGTCAACACGGCGGACGATCCGGACAATGTCGCCCCGGTAGACGGGACCGGCGCAATCGTTGAAGACGGGCGTGTGAAGGCGTCGCTGCCGCCGCTGTCCTATCACCTGCTGCGGGTGAAGGTGGGCTGAGATGCCTCCGTCCGTGTCGTGGCTGGCCTTACGCATTTGGGCGACGGCCTGAAGCCGAAAATACCGTTGTCGTCCTCGCCCTTGTGGCGAGGACCCATTGTTGTCCAATACGCCGAAATCATAAGCGGTACTGCTGGTCGATGTGGCGGCCGCTCGGCAGACGTTGCGGCACTGCCGTCAAGTGAACATCGGATGCGCTGAGAATGGCATTTGAATGGGCCCTCGCCACAAGGGCGAGGGAGACAGGAATATTCAATTCTTAGAGCGGAGCCTTACCCCTTGATCCCCGCCGAGAGCGTGATCGCCTGGGTCACCCGGCGCTGGAAAATCAGGTAGATGATCGCCACCGGCAGCCCGGCCATGACGGCGGCGGCGAGGTCGCGCGCATAGAAGACACCGAAGGCATCATTCACCTGGGTAATGCCGACGGTGATCGTCATCATGTCCTCGGTCGTTGCCGCCAGGAATGGCCACAGGAACGCATTCCAGCCACCGATGAAAGTGATAACGGCCAGCGCGGTGGTCACGCCCCAGTTGGTCGGTACGTAGATTCGAAACAGCAGCTGGAAGTGGTTGGCCCCATCGATGATGGCCGCCTCGCTGAACTCCCTCGGAACAGAATCGAAGAACTGCTTGTAGACAATGACGACCACCGGCGCGATGAGCTGGGGCACGATGATGCCGAGCCAGGAGTTCAGGAACCCCACGTCCGACATCAGGATGTAGTGGTTCACGATCAACGCCGGGATCGGGATCATGAAGCTGGCCAGGATCGTCCACCACAACACCCGCCGGCCCGGAAAATTCAGCCGCGAGATGGCATAGCCCGCCATCATTCCCATCAGGATGACGACCACCGTGATCGCGGCCGACGTTGCAAGCGAGTTGATGTACCAGTAGCCGATCTTGGTGTTGGTCAGAACGTGGACATAGGCTTCGATGCTCCAGGTCTCCGGCAGCATCTCGATATAGGGACGGGTCACCTCGTGTTCGGGCTTCAGTGTGGTGACAATCGCCCAGTACAGTGGAAAGGCCCAGATGATGGCGCACAAAACGGTCAGCAGCGTCAGCGCCAGGCCGGCGATGTCGAACCGGCGGATGCGTCGGGCCTGCGCCTCCGTCATGGCCGAAGTCCGTGTCCCTGCTGCGGACGCGCTCATCGCGCGCCCCGTACGCGCAAGGCTTGGAACTGCAGCACGGAGACGACAACGATCAGCACGAACAGCGCCAGGGCCACGGTGGCCGCGTAGCCGCCGCGGTTGTGCACGAATGCCTGCTCGTAGATGTACTGCACCAGGACCATCGTGGAGTTGGTGCGCCCGCCCTGTGCGAACAGATAGATCTGGTCGAAGATCTTGAGCTGGAGGATGAGCTGGATGGTCAGCACCAGCACGGTCACCGGCCAGATCAAGGGCCAGGTGATGCGCAGGAACTTGAGCCAGCGGTTGGCGCCGTCCAGCGACGCGGCCTCGTACATCTCCTGCGGAATGTTGCGCAGACCGGCCAGGAACAACAAGACGCTGAAGCCGCACGTCCACCAGATGGTGACGAGGCCGGCCATGGGCATGAACCATTCGTACCGCCGCCAAACCGCGACCGGCTCGCCGACGATCGGCTCGATGACGTATTGCCCGATGCCGAACTGCAGGTTGAACACCCATTCCCAGATCCGATAGACGACCGAGACCGGAAGGATGAACGGCAGGAAGAACGCGGCCAGGATGCCGCTTTGCATCCAGCCCTTCAGACGGCTGACCATCAGCGCGATGCCGAGCGCCGTCAGGGTGCCGGGGATCACCGTCAGCAGCACGAAATAGAGCGTGTTCCAGACCGCAACGCCGAACGTGCGGTCGTTGAACAGGCGGTCGTAATTCCAGAAGTCGTTCCACTCGCCGCCGCCGATGAGCTTGGCGTCGGTGAAACTGAGCCCGACCATCTGCACGGTCGGATAGATGAACATCCACCCGTAGATGATGACGAATGGTGCCACCAGCACCAGCGCGACGAGCCCTTCGCTGCGTCGGCTACCTGTCATGCTGAGGATCTGCCGCCCGTGGCATGCACAATGGGCCGGCGTCCAACATCGACCCCGGCCCGCATCGGTTCACCTGCCCGCTACTGCATGAATTCCAGCTCGTCCTTCATCAGCGCGACCGCTTCTTCGGCATCCATCTCGCCATTGACGCTGGCGGTGAAGCTGTTGCCCGCCGCTTCGAACATTGGCCCGGCCACGCCGGCAAAAATCGACTTGGGGTCGAAGATCATGTTCGCCGACAGCACGGCATAGGTCGCGTTCGGCTCCATCGCCTGGTAGTCATCCGACGAGGTCACGGCGTTCAGCGCCGGGATGTGGCCGGCGGTGGCCCAGAACAGGCCGTGCTCCAGCATCCACGCGATCACGGTCAGCACCGCGGCGCGCTTCTCGGCGGAGATTTCGTTGCCCTGGTTGTTGGGAATGGCGAACGCGTGGGAGTCGGCATAGGTGCACGGGTGGTCGAAGAACACCGGCAGCTCGACCGCGCCCCATTCGAACAGCTCACCCTTCTCCTGCAGGTCGACCATGGTCGGCACTTCCCACACACCGTTGATGTGCATGGCGGATTCGCCAGAGGTGAACAGCGCAATCGCGGCCGGATATTCGGTATATTCCGGCACGTGCCCATCGCCGACCCAGTCGGACACGACGCGCAGGGCATTGACCAGCTTGTCGTAATTGTCGCCGGCCAGCCATTCGCCGTCGGTCAGCATCTCACCGTCCTGCTGGCACAGCAGGGAATAGATGGTTCGGAACTGGAAGTTGCCGCCGGCGGTGAAGGTCGACATGCCCCAGGTGGTGCCGCCGTCCTGCAGGGCCTGCAGGGCGGCATTGAAGTTGTCGATGCCGTCCAGGCCGGTGGGCAGGCCATCGTCGCCCAGCAGACCAGCTTCGGCCAACTTCTCCTTGTTGTAGTAGAGCACGATCGGATGGGTATCGAACGGCACCGCATATTGCTGCCCATCAAGCTGCACGGCGTCCCACAGGGCCGATGCGAAATCGGACTGGCCCAGGCCCATGGCGGCCATGTCGTCGGCGGTGATCGGATCCAGGATGTCGTTGTCCACCGCGAGCGGAATGCGCGACGTGTGGTACGTCATCATGTCCGGCCCCTCGCCGACCGCGGTGGACGTCTGGACTTTCGAGTAGTAGGGCACGCCCCATTCCAGCGTCGTCGGCTCGATCAGGATCTCGCCGTCGTGCTCGGCATTGAACTCGTCGATCAGCGTGCGCATACGCACGCCGTCGCCGCCGGCCAGAAAGTCCCACCAGACTACGGTCTGCTGCGCCTCGGCAGCCATCGTCGTCGCCACCAGGCCGCCCGCGGCCACGGCAATAATGCGGTTGAAGTGTGCCAACGTAATCCTCCCGTTTTCGTGCCCGACCGGTTGTGGCCTTTTGGCCCACTATTCTTGGTTGCCGGCGTCTCACCCGGACGGGCACGGAACACCGCTCCCGCGACCGCCCGACGTACCCAAAACCATAGCTTGCCAATGGAAATTAGATCAAGAGCAAGGATGCGTACCGACTGATCGGATAATTATTGTTACGGCCTTGTGCTGGCGCCAGTGCCCGGTGCAATCCGGACACCACGTCGCGGCGCAATGTCGGCGTATTGCCAGCCTGACATCGCGCGGGCGCCGGGCCACGCACCTCTCATGGCTTGGAATCGTTCGAAATCATTGGACTAGCCCGCCAGCGACGGGTGGTCCGCGCGCGGGCCGGCCATAAGGCATCGCCCTGCCGGCGATTCTTCGAACAGCATGGCGAATCATGAATTCCTGGCAATTCCGACCGTTGCAAAGGTTTTCCCAATCCCGCATAGTCTGGCCTTAATACCAGAAGAATGGGTACAAAAGCCCGCAGCAACCAAACAACAGCAATCAAGCAAAGGGAGGATACGTTGCGAAACCATTGGAACATCGGTGCGTTGGCCGGGATCATCGTCGCGGCAACGGCGACGGCGGCATGGGCACAGTCGGGCAGTGTGGACTCCGCCGTCGGCGGCTACAGCTTCGAGGACGCGGCACAGGAGCACCCGGACACCAAGAACTTTCACTCCAACGACGGCGTGCTGACCTTCGCCATCGTCACCCACACCGCCGGTAACGGCTTCTTCGACCCGGTCTATGTGGGGGCGACCGTGGCCGGCAACATGATCGGCGCGAACATCCTGCTGCTCGGCTCGGAATCGCCGACCGACGATCCGGCGCGCGAGATCGAGATCCTGAACCAGATCATCAACGACCCAACCATCGACGGCATCATCATGACGACGCCGCAGGTCGGCGCCTATGACGACATCGTCCGCACCGCCTACGACAACGGCATCCCGGTCGCGACGACCAACTCGTTCGACCCGCAGATCTTCGACCGCAACGGTATCAGCCACACCGGCCAGGATGCCTCCGCCGCCGCGATCGCCGGCGAGGCGCTGGTCCAGTGTCTGATCGACCGGGGCGTGGATAGCGGTTCGATCATCCTGCCCAACGACACCGCGATGGGGAATATCGAGGTCAACAACCGTGTGACCTCGGCCTTCAACGCCATTGTCGGGTCGCTGCAGGCCAATGGCATGCTGGGCAATTTCGAGGTCGACGCGGGTCCTGAGAACGTGGGCGTGTCCGCCGACATGAACGATCCGGTGAACTCAATCATCTCGCTGATGGAATCCCGTGGCAATGTGGTCGGCGCATTTGCCGGCAACAACGTCTTCACCCCGGCGCTGGCGAGTGCGGTGGCACAGACCGGCATGACCGGAGAGATCTGCGCCTACGGCTTCGACCTTGGCCCGGCCCAGCAGGAAGCGCTTGCTTCCGGCGACCTGACCGGCGCGCTGGGTCAGCAGCCGTTCTTGCAGGGCTTCTGGCCGGTGATGCAGCTCTACCTGCAAATCGACCGTGGCATTTCCGCCGCCAACCTGGACACCCGCGCCCAGCTGGTGACCGGCGAGACGGTCGGCACAGTCGGCAGCCGGTTCGAGAACTGACGGCATTCGCGTACGACTGATCTCAACTTGGGCTTGCGGTGGCATCGGCCGCCGCAAGCCTGTTTGTTTGCCGAGACCAATTGACTGACCGCGCGGCATCCCAATGACCGTTACAACGCCCTCACCGTCCGCGCCGACATCGCTCCCGCGCGCGCCCCTGCAACTCATCGGCGGATGGGAGGTGGGGCTGCTTGCGCTGATGGCGGTTCTGTACCTGGGCGGTACGCTGCTGAACCCCGATTTCTTCGGGACGTCCGAGGCACTGCACGCCCTTCTGCGGGACTCCGCGCGTTTCGGGATCATGGCCGTCGGCATGACATTCGTCATCGCCAACAAGGACCTGGACCTGTCCATCGGGTCCACCCTGGGCGTGATCGGCGTGGTCTTTTCCATCTGTTTCAGCCCGGACCGCCTCGACCTCGGCATCGGGGCGGCGATCGTCATTTGCGTCGGGCTCGGCACCCTGATCGGCGTGGTCAACGGCCTTCTGGTCACCTATCTGCGCGTGCCGGCATTCATTGCCACGCTGACCATGCTGCTTATCGGCCGCGGCGTCATCCTGGGGCTGACGGGCGGGCGTTCGATCTACTACCGCACCGCCGTGGAGGGCGAGGAGTGGTTCTTCGGCCTCGGCGAAACCAATGGCTGGGGCTTCAACAACCAGATCGCCATCGCGGTCCTGGTGGTGGTGTTCGGCGCGCTTGTGCTGGCCAAGACGCGCTGGGGCTATGAGACGTTCGCCACCGGTGGCAACGCCCAGGCCGCGGTCTATGCCGGCATCCCCACCAATTGGGTGCGCATCCGCGCCTATATCATCTCATCTCTGTGCGCGACGCTCGCTGGGCTGATGACGGTGGCCCAGGACAAGGGCATCACTTCCCAGGCCGGCTTGTTGACCGAGCTGATCGTGATCGCATCGGTCATCATCGGCGGCGCGTCGATCCTCGGCGGCCGTGGGCGCGTCATCGGCAGCTATCTGGGCGCGATGCTGACCGCCCTCTTGCACAAGGTCTTGCGCGAAGGCGTGCCGATCACCCGCACGGTCGAAGTCAACGGCGAACTGGTCGAGGTGCGGGCCACCTCTACCCTGCCAGCCGGCGCCATTCCCGCCTTCATCGGTGCGCTGCTGGTGCTCGCCGTGTTGATCGAGCCCTATGTCATTCGCCGCAAGCTGATCCAGCGCACCTGGGCGCGCCTGCGCGGCAAGCCGCCGCCCAGGGTGCCGGAGATTGGCGGCATCGCCTCGGTCGGCGCGCAGACCCGCGGTTCTTCGACGACCGACCGCGCGGTCGGCGCGCGCGGCATCATGCGCTTCCTGGTCCGGCGCGACGCGCTGGCGATCATCCTGGTCGGTCTGTTGTGGCTGGTCGGGCTCTACCTGCGGCCCGACTACTGGGCCGGCCTGCCGAACACGTTCGCGATCATGCTCAACTACACCGAGCTGGCGATCCTGACCCTGGGGCTGACCTACGTCATTGCCTGCGGCGACATCGACCTGTCGGTTGGCGCGGTGCTGGCGCTGGCGGGAAGTGCGGCCGCCTACAGCCTGAAGGTGCTGGGCCTCGACCCGGGCTCGGCGATCCTGATCGGGCTACTCGCCGGGCTGGCCGCCGGCATGGTCAACGCCGTCGTTACGGTTGCGTTCGGCCTGCCGGCGTTCATCGCAACCCTCGGCATGTTCTACATCGCGCGCGGTGCGGCCTCGTGGATCACCACCGGCCAGCAGCTCACGGGATGGGACGAGCCGTTCAACCTGATCGGCCGCAAGGTCGGTGACATTCTGGCCTACCTGGATATTGCCCCGCCCGGCGGCGTGATCGGCGAGATCGCCGACGTCATCAGCGTGCAGACCATTCTGATGCTGGTGCTGGCAATCCTGGCCGGGGTTGCGCTTGCCTACACCACCTACGGCCAGCGCATCTACGCCACCGGCGGCAACCGCCGCGCCGCCGACTATGCCGGCATCAACACCAAGCGCGTGCGGGCCAGCGCGCTCTTGCTCTGTTCACTTGGAGCGGCTGTCGCCGGCGTCATCAACGTCGCCTATTTCCGCAGCTTCAATCCCGTCGCGGGCCAGTTCCGAGAACTGGACGCGATCGCCGCGGTCATCATCGGCGGCGGGTCCATCTTCGGCGGGTTCGGCACCATCATCGGCGCGCTGGCGGGTGCTGCGGTCATCACCCTGATCCGCGCGCTGCTGCAACTCAACATCGTGACCGAGAGCGGTGAGGCCGTCGCGCTGCCGCAGCACTGGGTCAACACCTTCATCGGTGGCATCCTGATCGTCGCCGTGCTGGTCGATATCTGGGTGCGCCAGGCCAACATGTTCGGCACCCTGTGGACACGCCTCACTGGACGAAAACGAACGCCGGTTCGGAGCACAACCTCATGAACGACGCCCCATCCGCGACACCGATCATCGACATGAAGCAGATCAGCAAATCGTTCGGCGCGGTGAATGCGCTGGTCAATGTCGACCTGCACCTGATGCCGGGCGAAGTGCTCGGGCTGGTCGGTGACAACTCGGCCGGCAAGTCGACCCTGATGAAGATCCTGACCGGCGCCTATCACCGCGACAGCGGCGACGTCATCGTCGACGGCCGCAAGACCCACTTCCATGGGCCGCACGAGAGCCGCGAACTCGGCATCGAGATGATCTACCAGGACTTCGCGCTGTGCGGGAACCTGGACGTCGGCCAGAACATCTTCCTCGGGCGCTGGCCGCGCAAGGGCCCGTTCGTCGACCGCAAGAAGATGTACCGCGAGGCGAGCGCGGTGCTGCAGCGCCTCAAGGTCGACGTCAACTCGGTCTACCAGAAAGTGGAAAGCCTGTCCGGCGGCCGCCAGCAGTCGGTCGCGATCAGCCGCGCGATCTCGTTCGAGCCGAAGGTGATCATCCTGGACGAGCCGACCGCCAATTTGTCGGTGATGGCGACCCAGCGCCTGCTGGAGACCATGGTCGAGCTTAAGAAGCAGGGGGTGGCGCAGATCATCATCTCGCACCGCCTGACCGATATCTTCGAGGTCGGCGACCGGGTGATGGTGCTGAAGCGTGGCGAGAATGTCGGCGACCGCTACATCGCCAACACTACCGAGCACGAGGTGCTGGAGATGATCGTCACCGGCACGCCGGAGGCCGCCCTCAGCGCCGACCAGGCGCTGGCGCGCGGGCAAGGGGCAGACGCTAGCGACGGCGCGTCGGCCTGACGTTCGCCCGAGTTAGGTGCCAACCACCCACGTCATGCCCGGGCCGGCCCCGAAGGCGGTACCGCTGCCGCCAAGGGCGAACACGGACTGGCCCCCTCGCGTCCTGGAAACCGCGCCATAGATCGCGCAAGCAGAGACGCGTTCCGCACGTCCCAGACCAAACACGGCGTCAAGAAGCCCGTAGTTCTGCCACTTGTCGCAAGTGCGGCAACGCGGGTTATCAAGGGCGAGACTGGGTGGTGGTGGTTGCAGTCTTCTGCGAACTCGTCTCTACCCTGTTAGTCCCTGATAACAGGGAATATACAGAAATCTCGATTGATTCCTGCCCGAATCTCGGGATTCCAACGACCATTCATCCCGTGTTTTCAGTGACTTAGCCACAATTTCCCTAGGCAAACAAACAGGGAAATCTAAGCGTCGTCTCGGCCAAGAACAGTGAACCGTGCGCTATTACGGATGTTGGCGCGGGGGCATATCGCTTTATGAATTTGCCGGCCCAACAGCCGCTCATCCCCTTCGCGTCACACGCATATCTCATTGATGTGGCGCTATTCCCGTGCCCACAAGGGTGCGATCCACTGACCGATACCTCAGATTCTCCTCGGCTTGAACCCCGCGCCAACCACGGGATTGGCTGATAGTCGGTGGGATAACACAGCGAAGATGCAGACAATTTTGGGAAGTTTCTACAGTAGCATGGGATAATTGTGGGATGAAACACCACTATACTGGGATAAAACCATACCTCCTAACAGTGTGATGACCTATTTCACTGCTATCGGCGGGATGAATAACGCCCTTAGTCTGTGCCGCGCGAGCATGTTCATGTTTGATTCGCGCCACCATCCGGATCATTATTGAGGAATGGCGCGGGGTCGATTCCGAGTCGCCCAGCCGACGATACGCGCTGACTTTAGTTAGAGGAGTCCGCAGTGGCCTTTGAACATCGCATTGTCGACCAGTCAGTCGGTACGCTTCGGCCCTATAAGAGGAATGCGCGCCGACACTCGAAGAAACAGATTCGCCAGATTGCCGACAGCATCAAGAAATTCGGCTTCACCAATCCGGTCCTAGTCAGCGACGACGGTGAGATCGTTGCCGGCCATGGTCGGGTTGAAGCTGCTCGCCTGTTAGGACTGAAGACGGTCCCAACCATTCGCCTCTCACATCTCTCTGCCACTGAGCGGCGGGCCTATGTGCTGGCCGACAACAAGTTGGCACTCAATGCAGGATGGGATCAGGAGACTTTGGCGCTTGAACTGCAGGAGCTGATCGACCTCGACTTCGACCTGTCAGTGACCGGCTTCTCGGTCGGCGAAATCGACCTGGTCCTTGACGCCGCGAGCGAAGCAACGCCGGATCGCCGAGAGGCTGGCGAGGACTGGATACCAGAGACGCCCGAGGCGGCCGTGTCACGGCCGGGTGACCTTTGGGATCTAGGACGTCACCGGCTCATCTGCGCCGACGCCAGGCAACACGAGAGCTATGTGGCTCTCCTTGGAGGTGAGCGTGTCGATCTGATCTTCACCGATCCACCCTACAATGTTCCCATCGACGGGCACGTCTCCGGCCTGGGCCGCGTGAGACATCGCGAGTTCGCCATGGGCGTCGGCGAAATGTCTGAGACGGCCTTCACGTCATTTCTGGCGGAAACCCTGGGTGCCGCGGCCACCGCCTGCCGAGACGGCGCCATTGCGTTCGTGTGCATGGACTGGCGTCACATGGGCGAACTGCTGTCGGCGGGACAACAGGTGTTCACCGAGTTGAAGAACCTGTGCGTTTGGAACAAGACCAATGGCGGCATGGGCACCTTCTACAGGTCCAAGCACGAGCTGGTGTTCGTGTTCAAGGTCGGCTCTGCGCCGCATATCAACACGTTCGGTCTGGGCGACCAGGGACGATATCGCACCAATGTCTGGGACTATGCAGGGATCAGCAGTCTTTCTGCGACGCGTGCCGAAGAGCAGGCGATGCACCCCACGGTCAAGCCAGTTGCGTTGGTTGCCGATGCAATACGTGACTGCTCGGAGCGGGGCGGCATTGTGTTGGATGCATTTGCGGGCGCCGGCACAACGCTGATCGCGGCCGAAAAGACTGGACGGACTGCCCGCGTCATCGAAATCGATCCCCTCTACTGCGACACCATATTGCGTCGGTTTGAGCGCTTCACCGGCAAGGCTGCCACACTCGGGGCAACTGGCTCGACGTTCGAGGACACAGAGGCGGAGCGGACACAACAACTGTCTGTGGAGGCAGCCGAATGAGCAGGCAACGCAAGGATGCGACCTACTCGGTGGGCTACGGCAAGCCGCCGGCAGAGCATAGATTCAGGAAGGGCCAGTCCGGCAATCCAAAGGGGCGGCCTAAGAAGGCAAAGCAGGCCCCAGAACCGAAGCGGTTCCGCGATGGGAGCCTCGAACGTTTGTTGGAGCAAGAGGCATTCCGTCGTCTGACTCTGAATGAGAACGGCCAAGCTGTTGAAATGAGTGCGGCGAACGCTATCGCGCGAAGTATTGTCCTTGATGGCATCAAAGGCAATCGCCTAGCGAAAAGATACGCGATGGAGCTTTTGAAAGAAGAAGAGCGCAAAGCACAGAAGCGTGCTCTAAAAAACTTTGAGTACTTCGCTCGGAGAAAGTTGGAGGGGCAGCGCCTCCTGGCCCAATATAAGCAGCAACGACGTGAACCACCCCGCCTATACCCCCACCCCGACGACATTCTGCTCGATGAGGCCAAGGTCGAAGTCCATCTGCTTGGCCCGCTGACCGAGGACGAATCCACCCCATTCAAGCAAGGCGCACTGATGCGAGACTGGTTCTATGTCTGCTCCGCACTTGAAGACAAATGCGGCGAGCCTTTGATATGGACCATAGAAGGCAAGGATGTATCCGGTGCACTTTTTTTAGCGAGCTGGTGCGAGATGGCGCTACCGCCCAGCTTCCGTCGTGACGAGTTCTCGTCGGTGTGCTTCATGATGGACCTCAAGACAATGACTAAGTCTGAACTTCGAAAGCGGTTGAAAACAATGCTAAGGGAGGTCGGCGATCTCCCTGAAACGATCGAGGCGCAGCTGGCGCGGCACAAGGGTGCAGCCCTCGGAATGGGTCTATTCGCAGAGGGCTTCGAAAAGGCAGCCGCAGCTGCCGAGGCGTCTCGTCAGAACGCCGAAAACGAGGCATCCTCATCAGATAACCACAACGACGCCGGATAGACAGCGGGTCGATCGCAGCGCCATCGGTTTGGGCTTGAAAACGCCACCGAATTGAGTGGCGTCCACGGTCGAGTCAGGCCATACGGTGCTGGCAGGAGCGTCACCGACAATTCCTCTGAAGGTCGATCGCAAACGAACGAGGACATCGATGAGCCGCAACGATCCGAGGAGGTCAGCCATGTCTGAGCGAAAATCCCGACCCTATTGGGAAGAAGGAAGTCGCTCGTTCCAAGTGGTCTTGCCGGCTGAGAAGACCACAACCGGTCGAGGGGAAGCAGTCAATTTGGAGCTGACCTGGAAAGTCCGTGTCGGTGCCCCCCTGACCGATAGTGTCAGGTTACAGTGGGATATAGATCAGGCCAGGGACAATCTTCGTCGTGCTGCAAATAGAATTGGGAGCAATTGCATGGCTTCGACGAGCGACGCGGATGACCTCAGCCTTGCGGTTGCGCACGGCGTAGACGCCTGGTGCCGAAAGCATCTCGAGCGCGTGGGGCCCATCTATCTCGACAGTAGCGACTTATTCTATGAAAATGCTCCTCAGGATCTCCAACACATCGTCACGAATGCGAGCACCGCGGTACATCGGATGCGGCACTACTCTACTGTCACGCCGGCAGATGCAGTTGCGGCTGTGCGAATTGCTGTTGATGCCTTGTTGGATTCGGATCGCGAGTTCCGCGAGTAAGCCGAACACACCATGCTATCCCTCGGCCCAAACCAATGACGGTGCCATAGCCTAAGTACCACCAAAGAATAGCGCCCCCCCATGACCACGCATGGTAGCAGCCGACGGAATGCGCTAGGATATTTTTCATGCATTTGGCACAACTGCAGTTATCAAACTTCCGGTCGTTTTCAAGCGATACAATTGAATTTCAAAAAGGACTTGCCATTTTGGTTGGAGAAAATAACGGCGGCAAGAGTAATATCATAGATGCCATTCGACTCTTATCTAGACCTTTGAGCGGGCGCCGAGAATTATATTGCGACCCAACTGATATTCGCTTTGGCGCAATACCACACAGTTTCGAGATTTGCGCCAAATTTTGTGAACTATCCGCACCGCAACAAGGAAGGCTGATTTCCGCAACGACAGACGACACGCTGCAGGAGGCATGTTTTGGGCTGACCTACGATGCAACAGGCCATCCAGGACATATTCGGCCTACTCTTTGGGCGGGCCGCTTTAGGAGCGTTCCCGAGGCGGGCGCCCACGATATGATCCGCCATGTCTATCTGCCGCCGCTGCGAGACGCCAAGCACGCACTTGCCTCCGGCCACCCCTCACGCATTCACGCTTTGCTCAACCACTTTCTCGGCAAGCGTGATCCCGAGGACGTAGCGAAGAGCCTCGCCCGGACAAGCGAGCATCCCATTCTGACCGATGTTGATACCGCCGTTGCGACAGGACTAGACATTCTGACTGCCGGTGTCCGGCGGCAGGGCGCGACGCTCGGTTTTAGCACGGATGAAAAGCTTATCGACATCGCGCGTGACCTACGCTTCAAACTCGCCGATCACAGTTTTACGCCAGAAGACCTGCAATATTCCGGACACGGATTTGCGAACCTTCTGTACATCGCCACCATCGCCGTCGAGCTTGAAAGGACCGATAATGCCGAACTGACGATGTTCCTTGTCGAAGAGCCGGAAGCCCATCTGCATCCGCAGCTCCAGGCCGCCGTATTGAACTTCCTGGAAGAGCGGGCCGAACATTCCCTTAAAGCCAAGGACGACAAGGACGCACCCGCCGGGCATTTGCAGGTCATCGTCGCGACGCATTCTCCTAACCTGTCCGCATGGGTCCCTAGCAAGAGCCTCGTTTTCGTCCGATCGATCGCGCCAGTGGTGATGGGTGGTGAAGCGGCGGACAAGCCTGCACCCGATGAGGCCGCTGAAACACAGGCAGCAGAGAAGCCGCCACCGCGGCCCGAATCCCGGTGTATCCCTCTTGCCAAACTTGACCTTACTGAGCCCGACCGCAGGAAGATTGACCGCTATCTCGACGTTACCAAATCTGCCCTGCTGTTTGGCGGCAGGGTGCTGCTGGTCGAAGGCATTGCCGAAGCGTTGCTGTTGCCCGTTCTCGCCAAGCATTATGTCCTCAAAGACCATCCAGCGGACTTTCGGATATTTCGTTCAGCCGTCTTCGTGCCGATTGACGGTGTTGATTTTGTGCCATACGCCAAGGCCCTCTTGGCCCCCTATGACGGAGTACGGATCGCCGACCGTTTAGTCATTGTAACGGACGGCGACAAGCACACAGCAGATGAAGGGGAGGCGGCGTCTGGCGACAAGCGGAAGGCCGATCTTGATGCGCTGGCAGCAGGTAATGGCGCGGCAGAAGTTCTCGATGTTTGCGTGAATACGTACTCACTGGAAACCGAACTGGTCGCTGCTGGCAATGCCGCATGTATGAAAGACGTGTATCTGGCGCTTCATCCCCGATCCGCCGCGAAATGGGACGCAGCGGTCGCCAATGATGGCGATATCCGCGCCAAAGCCATACAGGAGCTATTCAAGAACACGCCGAAGGGTGACTTTGCCCAGCTCCTGGCGGAGAAGGTTGGCGCAAGCGATACATTTAACGTTCCCGACTATATCCAGGACGCCATCAAAGCGCTGGTCAAATGAGCCAGCTACCCTTCAATCCCACCGACGAGCAACGCGCTGTTATCGGTCATGACGGCTCGGCCTTTGTAACGGCCTGTCCTGGCGCCGGAAAAACGAGGGTGATGACCGAACGCGCCCGCCGGGTGTTTCGGAGTATGTTGCCGGGACGCGGCGTGGCGTTCATATCCTTTACGCAAGCCGCCGTTATTGAACTCGATACCCGGCTCAGGCAGGAAGGACTGCTTTCCACGCCCCTCTTTCCGAGCTTTGTCGGCTCCTTCGACAGTTTCGTCTGGCAGTTCCTAGTTGCGCCGTTTAGCCTCAAGGATTGCGATGCACGCCCGCGCCTGCTTGCCGACATCGCGCATCTTGCAGTCGAGCCGTTCAATGGCGCTCACGCTCTGCCCCTATCCTGTTTTTGCCCACAAACAGGCGCGATTATTGATTTGGCGGCCAAGCGCAAGGGCTTTGACGTATCCCAAAAGCAGGACTATCAGCTTCAAGCGTATACGACAGCCGCTACCCGGCTCCGTGCCAGCTTACGCGAACGGGGCCAGTTGGGCTTTGACGAAGCGCGTGCTGTCGCGCTTGAACGCCTCAATGACCAGACGCTTGCGAGCCGGATCGCCGGTGCGCTCAGGGGTCGGTTTCGCGAGGTCATCGTAGATGAAGCGCAGGACTGCAACCCCGACGATCTGACTGTCATCTCATGGTTGCGTGATTCCGGCCTGCCCGTGAAAGTCGTTTGCGATCCCCATCAATCGATTTATGAATTTCGCGGCGGCGTCACCGATCATCTTTTTGAGTTCGCGGATACGTTTCCCTCCGACCAGCGCAAGGATTTGACCGGCAACTTCCGATCTACGCCTAATATCTGCAAGGCCCTCGCCCAGTTCAGGCCACCCGCTGCTCGCGGCGCACCCGACGATGCTCTCGGGCAATTGAAGGATGAAACCGCGCCGGTTCAGATTCTGTCCTATCCGGGCAAAGGAGTTCCGGCTTCAATTGGCACGGCATTTTGTGCCCTGCTAAGAGAGGCCGGTGTCGATGTTTCATCTGCGCCCATCGTCGCGGCAACAAAGGCAAGCGGTGCGGCCGCCGCGGGTCAGCCGCGGCCCACCAATTCAGGCCAACGGACTATCCGGCTTGCCGAAGCCGTAACCGACTTTCATTTCGCTGCGGGCTTTAGTGACATGAAAACGGCCATCGAGAGCGTCCACCGGATTCTCCTGGAACTGGAGGGGCGCCTAGGCGACCGGTCGTACCATCAATATCTCACAGATAATGAAATAGAACCTGCTAGCTGGCGTCCGAAAGTTATCTCTGTTCTCAGGTCCCTTAGGTTTGATCCGATAAAATATGCAGGGGCAAAGGCGTGGCACGACGCTGCCAAGGATTTCTTATCAAGCGAACTAACGATTGAAGACGGAAAATCTATTTCTCAAAAGCTGGCTTGGAATGCCGGGTTGAATGCGGCGCTTGCGGCTGTACCAGCCGAAACAGCGATGCCCCGGACGATTCATTCGGTCAAAGGTAAGGAGTATCCGGCTGTCTGTGTCGTCACGACATCCACTCTCAAGGGTATCTTGGATTTCTTGGAAACAGGCGAGCCGGCCGACAAGGCCGAGGATGCACGAAAACTATATGTGGCCGCCTCAAGAGCCAAAAGGCTGCTGGCGATCGCGACACCCAAGAGCCAGGCTGAACGTCTGAAGGCTCATATATCCAGCGAAGGCGCAGTCGTTACGGCCAAGGAGGTTTGAAGGAGAACTTTGTCTGCATATGAAGAAAAGTAAAGACAACTTAGATTTAATGAAAAAAACAAGACAATAAAATAAGTTCGAGACTTGAAACAAACCGCATAGTGGTGTTTTGGCCGGGCGCGGCTGTCACTACCAGCACATGCTCTCGACCTCGGTTCCCACTTGTATATTATCAGTAGCGCCAATTTTGACAAAGAGTGCAATGATTAAGACCGACTATCTCTAGAGGTAAAGGGAAATCGCCATGAACGACCATGCCAATCCCATCCTCCACACCGAACACAAGGGACGCGGTTGGCTGCAACCAAGCCTGACCAACTGGCCCATCTGCCCGCGCCACGGCATACTGAGCTGCCGCCCCCTCGAAGGCAAGTCCCATCGACTTGGCCTCTAACAGAGTATTGCCTGCCGCCATCCGCTGACAGTCGACACTCTGTTCAAGCGAGTTCGAGCGCTCCAGGATCGCGCTCACCGCGCGCCGCGCAACAAAGAGGCAGTCATGGCGCTGGTCGAGCGTGACGGCAAGCTGCGCTCGTTCCATGTGCCGGACGTCACCGCCAAGACCCTGCGCCCCATCCTCACCAGCCACATCGACCCTGGCTCCTATCTCATGACCGACGAGTCCAAGACCTACGCCGCACCCGGTGAGGAATTCAGCGGCCACGGCTCGGTCAACCACAGCGCCAAGGAATACGTGCGCGGCCAGTTCTGGCACACCAACACCATCGAGAACGCGTTCTCGCTGCTCAAGCGCGGCATCAGCGGTAACTACCACCACGTCAGCCAGAAGCACCTGCGCTGCTACCTCGGCGAGTTCGACTTCCGCTTCAACAGCCGCGATGTCTCCGACCTCGAACGCGCCGCACTGGCCGCCAAGGGCATCGCCGGCAAGCGCCTCACCTATCGGCGGCCTGATCAGCGGTAAGCGGGCCACCCGCCGCCTCACCATCCGCCAGGCGCTGCTGCGCCACCTGGCACGGCGTTGGCCCAATTAGCATTTCTGGACCGAATCGAGACTCCGCACACCAAATCTGGTATGCTTCGAGCAAGCTGCCGCCGGCTCTGACTGTCACCGGCCTCTGGCCGGGCTCGCTGTAGGCCGCGGACCGCGAAGTGCGGTCCGGAGCGGCAGGGGCTCCACCCCCTGCTTTGACAATCGGAGTAGTGGCAATGACACGCGCTGAAGGCGTGAGAGTGTACGTACGCGCTCACCTTCGTCGCTGCCACGGTCGCTGGACGCGTATCTGCGCACACACGCGATCTTGGCCGCGCCAGTATGTCTTACCGCTTTAACACCGGGATTTACGCCCCGGCGGCCGGTGACAGCCTACTCGTTCTCTGTCTTTGGCTTAGGCCGCCGGGACGGCGCAACCTTGGCCGTCGCTGCCGTGAACCGCACGAACGCCCCGGGTTCGGCCTCTTTCCGCTTCTCTGGCATCTTCCGAGTTTGCGACATGGCCTTTCACAGCATCTGCAGCACGCCTACCGACGAAAAATGCAGCGCATCGGCCGGGTGGCAACGAGTTGGTCAGTCGCCGAACACGTCCTGGAAGAGATATTGGGCCGCCTCGCCTACGCGCCATCACATCTCGGCTAGGCGCTCACCAATGATCTCGGCCCAGCGAAACGCATTCTACTTTGTCAGGATCATAATCGCCAGGATACTCTGTGCCCAGAAAAACAATATCTAGACGGAGACCAAATCAGCGATAAGATCAGACAATACGCTACTAGATTTAGAGTTGCGAAATAGTACCTTACCTAACTTTCTGTCATGTCTATTCTTGAGAGAGCTACGGTCTGAGCAAATGTGGCAAGGAGCGATATCGCGAACACAAACCATATCCCAAAGGTGACTGCAGTAAGGCCTCCGAAAATTGGAAAAATGTATGCGGGCGCCGTAAGCGCACTGAAATAGCCGCTGTAGGCTGGGCGACGGTCTTCTGGAGATATTTCCATCAGGAGTCCGATGACCGCGATTGTAAGCCCACTCGCCAATGCTCCGATAACAAAAAAGACCACCAGCAAGATCGCCATGAGCCAATCGTGCGACACTGGGATGAATAGCACGCTCAGAATGACTGTTGGCGGGGCCGCACGCGCAACCGCAATGCTTCGCATCAGGCTCATTTTGCCAAGGCGATCGCCCCACCACCCCCAAAGCGGATTGCTGGCGAGCGTGCCGGCAGTCTGGGCGACGAGCAGAAGCGCCACGTTTTCCAAGGACATGCCCAGCGCGGCGGCTGCAACGATAAAAAAAGGAGCGGCGATGAGAACGGCGCTACCGCACCACTGAGCAAATAAAAAGTGACGGAAGACTGTGTCGCCTCTGAACACTGCCACACCGTCGCTCAGATAGGCCTTGAAATTCTCGGCTGCTTTAAGTGGTGCCGTTTTTTCCGGTTCTCCCATCACTACAAAAACTATGGATGAGAGCATCATTAGAACCGCCGCAATCCCCAGTATAGCGGCGTAAGAGACGGGAAAGTCGAGCGATCGCATTAGTCTGTCAGCCAGCACTGCGACCAAGAGCGCAGCTATTCCGCCTCCGAGAAAGCGAACCGAGAGCAGCCGACTACGGAGTTCAGACGGGACCGATCGGGCGACGATGTCGTTGTACGGAACGCCAACGACACCGCTCAGAAACGCATACAGCACCCATATTCCCAATGTTGCCGCGCCGATCGTAGCATTTGACCAGCCTGCCGCTGACCCAATCCAGAGTACGATCGCTAAGAAAGCAATCGCCGCGCTTCGCCCAAATGCTCCCAGGATGTAGAACGGCATCGAGGAGACGGCACAGCCGGCCAAGTAGCCAACGAAAATCTGCGGTAGAAGCCAGCCAAGCCGAAGAATAGTGGGAACTGCGCCGACGGCAATTGCGCTTCCCGTTAGCTGGAAAACCAGCGCCGACATCACCGTTGCGCTGTCCACCGCGGCCGATCCTGCCTGAAACGCGGTACCCGCGCCCGCCACATGCCAGAATCGGCGGCGCGGGGTCACGTCCCACTCCAGTCAACTGGATCAACGAACAATCCAAACCATATGGACCAAATTCCCAGCGCCACAAAAATTGCGCCGAGAAGCCAGCGACGCGGCCGCAACCAATCTCCGAGCCGGTCAAGAGGGCCTGAAATGCTAGGCACGGCCGAAAGCGGAAGAAGGGGTAGTGACAATGCAAGTGCGAAGACCGCCATCATCAAAAATCCGGAAGCGGCAGATCCGCTCACGGTCGCGGTGCCCATGAGGCCAAACAGGATCGGCGCGGCACAAGCTGGTATGATGAGGCCGAATGCCAATCCCTGCAAAAGTGGGTTGGTGGCAGCCTTCCAGCTTTCCGGGCCAAGGCCAATACGATGCTGCATCGACTTGTCCCAACCCGCGATAATTGCAACTCCAAGAGCAAGATAAATTACGCCGACGACCAGCCATGCTCCCGTCTGCACACTTATGAGTTGCTGCCCAATAACAACGACCAAGCCGCCAAACCCACCCATAACCACAAGTCTGGCAATCAGAAATATCACTGCTGCCCCGAGCCGCTGACCCAACGGTCGGGCCTTGTGACTGCTCAAGAAAAGCAAGTGAGCACCAATTGTGCAGGGTTCGATGAAGCCCAACAGACCGAGGGCGAATGCGAGCAAGAGAGACTGACCAAGTATTTCCACTTCTACCCACCCTGATCAATCGGCCAGGATCCCTTGGCTCACACACGCATACATTGACAACTCTAGTTTTCTGTCTGTCTTAACTGAACCGGCATCAGCGATCACTGGATTAATGGCTTGCTGATAACCTGTCACATCTCAACTGCAGCACCCCACGCACCTTCTTAGTTTGCCGCCATTTGCGCATCACCCGCCTCTGGTATGTCGTCCATCATCTTGGCCAGAAGTCTAGAGTCGCGGTCGTATATGTCCTGACGGAAATGAACACTGCCATGATCATCGACCCAAGCGGTCTGATAAGTGATATAAACCGGTATCTCTTCCGGCAGGTTCACATCAATAGTGCGCTCGGAGCCAATCATCGAGGTAATCCTTTCGCGCGTGTATGAAGGATCAACACCGAGCACAAACTCAGCCAATGCAATGGGGTCATGCACACGAACGCATCCATGGCTAAACGCGCGGGTTGTACGATTGAACAATGGCTGTGTTGGCGTGTCGTGGAGGTACACAGCATGTCCATTGGGAAACATGAACTTGATGTCGCCCAAAGCATTGCCCGCACCAGGGTCTTGCCGCAAATGGTAAGGGAAGCCACCCCCGCCATAAGCTGCCCAGTCAACGAGCACCGGATTGACTTCGCCACTACCGGAGAATATCCGGATATTTCGGTTGAGAAGATAAAATGGATCGCGAATGAGTTGCGGTAGATACTCTTCCGTTGCGATGCTGTATGGAACGTTCCAGTAGGGGTTCATTTGAACATACTCAATGGTATCATTGAATACTGGAGTCTGATGTTCCCTAGTTCCTACAATCACTCGCATTGTAAGGGGTTCACCGCGTGTATCATCCACAGCAGTTAGGTGAAACGCTGGCACATTCACCATGACGTAGCGCTGCCCCAAATCCCGAGGCAACCATCTCCAACGCTCCAGTGCAATCTCAAGTTGCGCGATCCGCATTTCGACTGTCGTATTCAGTTCACCTAGCGTTCGAGGTCCAACGACAGCATCGACCAACAAACCATGTCGTTCCTGGAACAACCTCACAGCATCGGCGAGTGTTTGGTCATAGAAACTGGCATCTGCGACTTGATCGACGTTGACGGAGTAGTCTCCGCTTACACGTAAACGCTCCCTAAGCGTAGCAACCGCATCGCTCCAATCACCCGGTTCTAGACTTCCGCTGATATCAACGAGTGGCCAGCCGCCAGCGTTGGCAATCGCCCGGTAGCGAGAAAGCGCCTCCACGATCCGATGATACTGTTCCTGCGGAGGCGTGAAGGCATGAAGAACTTCGTCAATCGCACCAGACTGGGCAGCGAACCGCAATGGCTGCAACAAATCCAAATCGGTACTGTAGGACTGGACCGAGCCTGCCGCCTCTCCTTGCCGATACCGGCCCTGCATTAGATCACCGCCATACTGAATAAACGCGGCTGATAGCATGCGATCTAACTTAGCTAAGTCGTCTGTTGCTGTTGCGGTCGCCAATTGCTCGATCTCAGCTAATCGATAAATTGCAGGATTTAGGCCATGTGAGTCGGCGGAGCGCAAGGCTGCCAACAGTGCTTGGCCATTGGCCGTTGGTCCCTCCTCGGTTACCCAGGCAGGTGCATAGTTTCTATGCTCATAGAAACTAGATAGAGCCCCCAGACTCTCGGCACCTTCATTGTCGGCAATAGCCAAACTTTCGACGATATCGATCAGCGCGACTGCCTCATGCGGCGGCTCATCCACCAGCTCCATTTCCTCGTTTGCGTAGGCCGATTGCATGGCTAGGCTGATTGTCGAGAGGCAGGCAAATGACAGAGTGGCAACTGTCGAGCTAATCAACCTCTGTCGTAAGTTCGGATGGTCTGTCGTGGTTGCTTGGTGCATTTGATCATCCTCCGTTGACGTTTCTGACGCGGCACAGCATTTGCCATCGTACTGCTGTCCGATTTCCGCATGAATTCTCGAGCCAAACATGGGTTCTCTGACCCGAGAATGAATGATGGTGGGCGAAGTTGAACATCGTACGAAATTTTGATGCCCTAAAGTGTTTGGTCGTCATTTATTACGCACATCATCTACGGCTTGTTCCAACACGCGGATGTCCTGCAATCCAGCGAGGACGGCGTCCCCGATGACAAATGTTGGAGTTCCATTAATACCAAGAAGTTGGGCCAATTGTAGATTTCTGTCGATTTCCTCTTGAATAGACGGGTCCGCAATTTCTGCTTTTGTCAACTCAAGATCGACGCCTACGCTTTCAGCGATTGAATCTATGATACCCTCGTCGAGCGCACCACTGGTTGACAACAGTGCATTGTGTAGCGGTTCATAGAGTTGTGGCTGCAACCGACTAACGGCGAGGGCAAGCCGCGCAGAATACATGGAGCTTTCAGCCAGGATTGGAAATTCTTTGTAGACGTACCTTATTTGAGCGTCGCTTTCCAAGAGAGCATGAATGACTGGCACAGCGCGTCGGCAAAAACTGCAATTGTAGTCGAAGAACTCGACGATGGTTACGTCACCGTCGGGATTGCCGGATACCGGGCTGTCGGGATTGCGTTCCAATGCGTCCCGCAACTCGCCCAACGCTTGCGCTTGCGCCTCGGCTGCTTCCGCGGCCTGTCGCTGCTCTAATACCGCAACGGCCTCAAGAATGACCTCGGGGTGTTCGAGAAGATACTCTCGGACGATCTGCCGAATCTCGGCTTCAGCTTCCGGGCTTATGTCGTCAGCAAGTGCCGACGAGCCATAAAGTACCGCAGCAAGCGCCAATACAGTTCCAAGTTTCAACATGACATCAGTTCTCCGAAGGTATGATATAGGCGAACACTTCACCGGCTTTGCCATCCTCGATGGTGATGACCTCGTACGGTTGCGGGTTGGGGCCTTCCATACCGGGCGAGCCGATTGGCATGCCGGGCACCGCTATGCCTGCGATCGCAGGCTGACTCGCCAGCAAGTCCCTGATAGTCGCCAACGGGACGTGGCCCTCGATGACATAGTCGCCGACCATGGCGGTGTGGCAGGATCGGAGGCTCTCAGGCACGCCGGCTAGCGTCTTGATCGATTCCAGATCCTCAAGCTCGACAATTTGCACGGACATACCACCAGCTTCGATATGGTCCGCCCAGCCTGCACAACATCCACACCAGGGTGTCTTGTAGACCGTCATCTCCTCAGGTTCGGCGTACACTTGCTGGCTAGCGAACAGCGTAAGAATCGCCGTCACCAATTTCGCGAATCTGCTGACCATTATTGATGCCCTTGGTTGCTGAGGCGACACGCGCCTACAAGGTTTCCCGAAGTTCATTCTGCGGCTTCCGGTTGCTGGAAGGTCTAATCGACATGGCCGCGCTGCAATCGATCTTTCCGCGTCATTGGGACCGTTGCGCCTGCGCCTGACGGTTCCGCTCCGACCAACGAGACTTGATGAAGGCCAGGACGGTCCAGATTTCCTCGTCGGTCATCACATCGGCGAAACCTGGCATGCCGCTGGCCACGCCATCCAGGCCCATCCGCTCAGCCATCTCCTGCCCGCCGTACTTGGTGTAGTCGAACAACATTGTGTCTGGGTGGTGCCATGTGTGGCCTGAGTCGTCGTGCGGCGGTGCGGGCAATACACCGTCGTTGCCTGCTACCTGCCAGTTGGGTTGGCCTTCCAAATTGTCACCATGGCAGTCCGCACAAAACCGGGCGTAAAGACCGGCTCCCTCTTCCAGGCCAAAGGCCGGCAGCATGGCTGAAGGCGGTGTCTCAGAGCCGTTATCGCTGAGATACCAATAGCCAAACGCACTGACGAGCGCGGCGCCGAGCGCGCAAATTGCGATTAGCGTTACACGTGTCATCCGGACACGCGTATCCAGGTGTTCATTCCGGCGACAGCGTGTTCGAGCATATGGCAGTGCAACAGCCAATCTCCGGGATTGTCAGCGACAAAGGCCACTTCGAGCGTTTCAGCGCCCTGCAGCAAGATCGTGTCTCGCCATGGGCCGGTCGAACCGTTGGCGAAGACCTGCCTGAAGTGATGGCCGTGCAGGTGCATGCCGTGCGGAAACGCCGTCTCATTGACAATCGTCAGCCGGACCGTCTCCCCTAACGCTGCATCTATAAGTGGCTTGTCGGGCATATCGGCGCTGCCGTTCAGGGCCCACACCTTTCCGCGTTCCACAAGATCGGCCATGCCGAGGTACTGTCCGGACAAGGTGGCGCCGGTCATTCGGCCCATGGCTCCGCCGGACATTGTCAGCGTCACTCTTCTTGCGGTTTCGATGCTGCCGAGTGCGGGGTTCGGATTTGCAGGTAGCGGCTCGGGTTCGCCAAGTCGTACGGTCCGCGATTCTCCGGCAACCATGAACGTCGCCAACCGAAACACTTGATTGCGATCGACGGCTGCCAGGCTGCCTTCTTCCCCCGGCATTGCCATCACGTCGACGATCAAGTCGGTCCGTTGACCCGGCGCCAAAGTGATCCAATTTGCAGGTACTGGTGCGTCGAGCGGTTGGCCATCTTGGGCGACCATCCAGCCTTCGAGGCCCTTCATTGTCAGCGTGAATACCCGCGCGTTTGCCGTATTTACCAAGCGCAGCCGCAGCCGTGAATTGTGTCCAACCGCTGCATGCCAAGCGCCATTGCCGTTGACGGTGAGCCAGTTTCCGAGACGGCCAGCGTGCGACCAGTCGGACATCGCGCCAAAACTTTCGTCGATCTCGCCTTCGGCCGTCAGTCGCCAATCATCGATCAGCAACACGTCGTCACGGTCGACCTCAGGCGGATCGGGCTCGTCGACGACGATCGCGCCATATAGGCCGCGTGCCACTTGCTCCCACGACTGATTGTGGGAGTGGTACCAAAAGGTCCCCGCATCCGGCACTGTAAAGTCGTAAAGGAACTCCTCACCGGGTTGCACCACCGCCTGTGTCAGTTCCGGCACACCGTCCATGGCGTTCTGAAGGCGAATACCATGCCAATGTATGGTTGACGGCTGAGGCAGCTCGTTCACGAACCTCCGGATCAAGCGACCACCTCGCGGCAGTCTCAAGTCCGGCCCGGGAACCAGCCCCTCATAGCCCCAGATTTCTGTCCGCAGGGATTCCCCAGGCACCATCCACGCACCGCCACGCTGTGCCCGGATGGTTGGTACATCCGGATCCGTTGCCACATCCGCTGTGGCGGAGCGACGAGCGATGGCCGATGCCGTTACCAGTGCCGCGCCTGCAGTCAGGAAATCTCGACGGGTCAACGTCATTCCGCGCTCTCCACAGAAAATACGTATGTGGCGATGGCTGACAGATCGTCACCGCTCCAGAATTGCGAGCCATCCCTGACAACTTCTGCCATTGAGCCGCCAAAGGCATCGCCGCCCGGGACGATGCCGGTTCTCAATGCAAAGGCCAGATCCTCTTCCGTCCAACCAGCGTCGCTCAATGCGGTACCGGTGATCGGCGGCACCGCCTCGCCATCAGGCCCTTCGCCGCCGGTCCAACGCAATTCGAGCTGCCGACCGCCGAGAAAGTCACGGGGCGTGTGGCATGCGCCGCAATGAGCCGGACCGAGCGCGAGGTAGCGACCGCGATTCCAGGACTCGGGCCGGGACGGGTCAGGTGCCAGTTCGCCGTTATCGAGATACAACCATTTCCATAGGCCAACGCCGGCTCTTACGCTGTACGGAAAATCCAGCTCGTGTTCGGGCGGGCCGCTGGCCACCGGCGGCACGGAATTGACCGCAGCCCATAAGTCGACGATGTCCTGATCGGACATCCGTGTGTAGAAAGCGTACGGAAACACCGGGAAGTAGTGGCTGCCATCGGGAGACAGGCCGGCCGTCAGCGCTCGACTGAAATCATCGATCGACCATCCGCCGATACCATCTTCCAGGTGGGGCGTGATATTCGGCGCATAGAAGGTGCCGAAGGCGGTCTCGGTCGCCCCGCCACCCGCGAGAACCGCACCGTTATTGCGGGCATCGGTGTGGCAGGCGATGCATCCGGACAACCTCGCGACGTAGGCACCGCGATCAATGTTGCCGGTCAGACCGTCTAGGCGGCGGAGCGGAATGTCGGGGCCGCGCACGACCATGTACGCCGTGCCGGTTCCGACAATCACAATAACAAGTGCCCCGACGCCAAGAACTTTGCGTCGAGACATTTATTCCTCCCGGCGATAGTCCTGATGGCAGGCTGTGCAGGTCTGGGCGAGTTGTCGAAACACCATGTCCGGGGGCATTTCGATCAACATGTCATAGTCCGGTGTCATGGGGCTGCCCATCATGCCACCACCCGACATCATGCCGCCGCCTGACATCATATCGTCTCCATCGGACCGCGGACTGTCGGCTACGGCTTCGAGCGCTCGAGCCACCAAAGCAAGTTGATCCGCGAGACCCGCGAAGCGATCCCATTCGCCCCAGATTTGAGGCAAGGCCTCGGATGGCGGGTCGGCGCTGCCCTCGGGAAACAATTCCGTCAGAGCCGCGCCGCCGTGGATCGCAATATCTTGAGCCAACAAACGCACGCGCTCAGCGTCGTAAGGCGTCTCCTCGCGCATCATGCCTGTCAACGCTTCCATAGCGTCGCCAAGAACTCCCATGGCGTCCATGCGTTTCTTCACGACGCCGGAGGCGCCCGTATGGCCATACGCACTCAAAGTTGCTGCCGCTACAGCTGCGGTCGCTGCAATTGCTGCCGCTGTTCGCATCATCTTTCACCTGTACTGGATCCCGTGTTTGAAGATCGGTTCTTCAATCGACCAGGATCAAGCCATCGGTGGTGGCGTTGGCGGGGCTGAAAGGGCTTTGCTGCGCCACAGCTGCTGACCTTGCGACCAGCATCGAGCATCAGCCATTGGAGGCAACCAACTGCCAGCCTCCAATGGCGCTGCAGCTAGCGACGCGCAAATGGCGCCCGCCGCTCCGCTGTGACAAGTCTGCGCCTCATGCAATGCGAACGACTGGCCGACGTCAGCGCTGCCACGCTTATCTATACCGACCATCGAATGAACGCCTTCATGCGCTGATGTCGGAGCGGTCTGTAGCAGAGACAAGACCAGTGCGACAATCGCACCTGCAATCAGGCGAGACAAGCCCATGGGCATCAGGGCGATGCCCATGCGGCACCGGCCAGATCATCGAGTATTGGGCAATCGGGCCTGTCGTCGCCATGACAACTGTCAATCAGATGGACCAGCGTATGACGCATCGCCTGCAACTCGCCGATCTTCATGTCGATTTGCGCCAGATTGGCCTTGGCGATCCGTTTTACGTCGGCGCTTGATCGATGCCGCTCTTCATATAGGTCCAGAAGCGCGCGGCAATCCTCGATCGAAAATCCAAGCGAGCGTGCGCGACACAAGAAGCGAAGTTTATGCACGTCGCTCTCGGTGAATGCGCGGTATCCATTACCGCTGCGCTGTGGCTGCACCAGCCCGATGTCCTCATAATAGCGGATGGTCTTGTTGGGCAATCCGCTCAGGCCGGCCGCATCGCTGATGTTCATCGAGCCACACTCTCCTTCATATCAAAGAATAAGGGTTCCGGTTGCTGGAATGTCAATACAGTGATTGTCGATTCAGAATTGGCTTGAGCTTCCAGTGACTGGAAACTCCATATATGGACACACCGCGGCGGGATTGTCCGGCTCCGCGGCTGGGGGCAAGCCCATGTCCGTGCAAGCGCATCACCACGACCATAGTCATCCTGAGGGAACCGCGGTTCGTGACCCGATCTGCGGCATGACCGTCGACCCCTCAACTGCGGAGCATGTCTCAGAGCACGAAGGAGAGACTTACTACTTCTGCTCGCGCAAGTGCCTGGAGCGGTTCGAGGCTGGCGAGCGCTCGTCGGGGACG
The DNA here is from genome assembly GCA_965227515.1 of Alphaproteobacteria bacterium. Lineage (GTDB taxonomy): Bacteria > Pseudomonadota > Alphaproteobacteria > CALKHQ01 > CALKHQ01 > CBDDFZ01. The sequence continues at coordinate 104,909 of CBDDFZ010000002.1, read as the reverse complement.
CCGGCTCCCGCTGCGCCGGGCACGCGCTACACCTGCCCGATGCACCCGGAGATCGTGCGCGACGCGCCCGGCGACTGCCCGATCTGCGGCATGGCGCTGGAGCCGATGACGCCGAGCGCCGACGCCGGTCCTAATCCCGAGCTGGTGGATTTCCGGCGCCGGCTGTGGGTCGGGGCGCCGCTGGCGATCGGCGTGTTCGCGCTGGAGATGGGCAGCCACATCGGCATCCCGTTCGCCGACTGGCTTGGCGTCGAGGTGGCCCGCTGGCTGCAGTTCGCGCTGGCAACGCCCGTCGTGTTGTGGGCTGCCGCACCCTTCTTCCGCCGCGGATGGCGCTCCATCGTCACCCGCAACACCAACATGTGGACCCTGATCGCCATCGGCACCGGTGCCGCCTATGTGTTCAGCGTGGTAGCGATGGTGGCGCCGGGCCTCTTTCCCGGTCACATGGGTGATGGGCATGGCGGCCCGCCGATCTATTTCGAGGCCGCCGCGGTCATCATCATCCTGGTGCTGGTCGGCCAGGTGTTAGAGCTCGCCGCGCGTGAGCGCACCGGCGATGCAATCCGGGCCCTGCTGGACCTTGCTCCAAAGACCGCCCGCCGCATTGAGGGCGATGACGAAATCGACGTGCCGCTGGACCAAGTCCAGGCCGGCGATCGTCTGCGCGTGCGTCCGGGCGAGAGCGTGCCGGTGGACGGCGTGTTGATCGAGGGCCGCTCGGCGGTCGACGAGAGTATGCTGACCGGCGAGCCGATGCCGGTGGAGAAGGCGGACGGCGATGCGGTCACCGGCGGCACGCTCAACACCACCGGCAGCTTCGTCATGCAAGCCGAACGAGTCGGCGCCGATACCATGCTGGCTCGGATCGTCGACCTCGTGGCGAAAGCCCAGCGCAGCCGCGCGCCGATCCAGGCGCTGGCCGACCGGGTCGCGGGCTGGTTCGTGCCGCTGGTGCTCGCCATCGCCGTCATCGCCTTTGTCGTGTGGCTGATTTTCGGACCGTCGCCGGCATTCGCGTTCGCGCTCATCGCCGCGGTTAGCGTGCTGATCATCGCCTGCCCGTGCGCGCTGGGGCTGGCCACACCGATGTCGATCATGGTGGCGACCGGGCGCGGTGCCGGGCTCGGCGTGCTGATCCGCGATGCCGAGGCGCTGGAGCGGTTCGCCAAGGTGGACGTGCTGGTGGTCGACAAGACCGGCACCCTGACCGAGGGCAAGCCCAAGCTGACCGATGTTATCGCCTCGGATGACGAAGGGGAGATGCTGGCACTGGCCGCCGCATTGGAGCAGGGCTCGGAGCATCCGCTGGCGGCGGCGATCCTGGCAGGGGCGAAGGAAAGGCAATTGACCCTATCGTCGGCCAATGACTTCCAGGCGATCACTGCCAAGGGCGTACGCGGTACGGTGGACGGGCGCGAGGTGGCGCTTGGCAATGCCGCGCTGATGGATGATCTCGGGGTCGAACTTGGGTCGCTCTCGGAGCGCGCGGCGGAACTGGCCGGCGAGGGCAAGACCGCGATGTTCGTCGGTGTCGACGGCAAGGCCGCCGGCATCCTCGCTGTGGCCGACCCAGTCAAGGAAACCACGCCCGCCGCAATCGCCGCCCTGCACGAAGCGGGGCTCCGGATCGTGATGGCCACCGGCGACAACCGGCGCACCGCCGAGGCGGTGGCCGGCACGCTCGGCATCGACGAAGTGCACGCGGAGGCAAGCCCGCAGACCAAGGCGGACCTGGTGAGCCGGTTCCAGGCGGATGGACATGGTGTCGCCATGGCCGGTGACGGGGTAAACGACGCGCCGGCTTTGGCCGCGGCCGATGTCGGCATCGCCATGGGGGCCGGCGCCGACGTAGCGGTGGAGAGCGCCGGCATCACTCTGGTCAAGGGCGACCTCAACGCGATCCTGCGCGCGCGCCACCTGGCGCAGGCGACCATGCGCAATATCCGCCAGAACCTGTTCTTCGCGTTTTTCTACAATGCCGCCGGGGTGCCGATCGCCGCCGGCATCCTCTACCCGTTCCTCGAGGTCATGCTCTCCCCGATGCTGGCCGCCGCCGCCATGAGCCTGTCGTCGGTGTCGGTGATCGGCAACGCGCTAAGGCTGAGGTCGGTCAGGATCGCGGGATCGCCCGAAGCCTGATTGTCCCGCACCTGACCCGCTCGACCCGACCCTGGCGTTCGAGTTGCGCAAGTGCGCGATAGGTGGCTTCCGGCGTGGCGCCGATTTCCTCCGCGATGGTCTTTGTCGTTGTATGGGGCGGGAGCGCGCCGTCGCTGTTGGCGTGATCGGCCAGACGCTGATGGAGGCGCTCGGACAACGGCGTCACGAACAGCAGCTCGATGCGCCGCCGCGTCTCGCGCAACGAGGCGGCCAGGTGATGCGACATGGCGCTTGCCAGCTCGGGCTGGCGAGCGAGGGCGGCCAGCACGGCCGCCTTGTGGAACTGGATCGCTTCGCTGGCCGACACCGCCACCGCATCGCAATGGTAGCGGTCGCTGTATAGCGACGCTTCCGCGAACGTCTCGCCGGCGCGTGCCGCATGGATGCGCGCGGTGATGCCCGATGCCGTGTGCCGCATCAGGTCGACGCGCCCCGACCTCAACAGGAACATGCCCCTTGTCGGGTCGTCCTGGCGGAACAGTGCCTGTTGCGGGGCCAACGACACCGTGCTGACGCCCGACGGGCCAACCGCAAGCTCAATCGCGGAAAAGACATCCGACATGATCCAGATCATATGGCGTGGGGATGCGGTCGGGTAGAAGCGAATGATGCTCACGGAGGAGGTCTCATGAGAATTGCAGCCGCTGTTCTGCCCGCGATCGTCGCCGTCCTGGCGTGGCCGGCAAATGCTCAGGAGCATAAGGCCCAGGAGCACCTACATGGCGACCATGCTCAGATGATGGGTGCCGGGCCGAGTGCGCCGGCCGAAACGGGGCAGAGCGCCTTTGCCGCCATCGCCGAGATCGTGGCGATCTTGGAAACCGACCCGCAGACCGACTGGTCGTCGGTCGACATCGGTGCCCTGGCCGCGCACCTGGCCGATATGGACATGCTGATGCAGGCGACGGTCCAGGAGGCCAAGCTGGCGGACGGCCTGGAAATGCGCATCGATGTCGCCGGCTACGGCGGTGCGGCCGCTGGCCGGATGGTGCCCGCCCATGCGCCGGTGTTGGCTGGCGAGACCGGCTGGATGTCGCAGGCCGAGGTGTCGGACGGCGGGATCGTTTGGCGCGTTACCGCCGCCGATGCGGCCGACGTGGCCCGCATCCAGGCGCTGGGCTTCTTCGGGCTGATGGCGACAGGCGCCCACCACCAGGCGCATCATCTGGCCATCGCGCGCGGCGGTTCGGGCGCGCACTAGCGCTGGCTCATGGGCCCCTACAGACCGCCTGGCTGATTTTTTGGTGATCCAGCTCATTTTTGATATTGACCTTCCAGCACGGGAGGGCCGGATAGAGGCGAAATGAACCGCCTGCTCGGACTTGCCCTGACCCTGATGTTCTGGACCGCCGTCGCTATCGCGACGTATGGGACTCCCGCCATGGCGGGTAACGGCAGCGTGGTCGCGGCAGCCATGTCGGCAGCGGATCTTCATCATCGTGGCGACACCGGCGATTCCGGCCCCACGTGCGATATATCGATTGAGCGTTGTTCAGGCGGGCTCGTGATGCCATTGCGTGCATCGTTTGCCGCAAGCTGCGTTTCGTTGGCCGGGTTGTCGCCCGGTCATGACGACAACGCGTGCCACCAGTTGTTCAGCGAAGTCAGTCCGCCACCTCCTCGAGTCTGAGGCGTAACAGCCCACTTGCCCCATCCTGCGGTTCGCCGTCGGACGGGCGTGCTCTGCTACATCATCAGACTTACGAGGAATACCCATGACTATTGCCAAGTCTATCCTTGCTTGCGCGTGCTCGATTGCCGCCGCGGGCACCCTTGCCAGCGTGGCTCAGGCCGATGCCGTCAACAATACTCAGATCGGCCAGCCGGGCGACCCCGCTTCTGCCAGTCGGACCGTCGAAATCGTTTTGCAGGACAACTACTTCGAACCGGAGTCGATTTCCGTCAGCCAGGGCGAAACCATCCGATTCGTCATCGCTAATCAGGGTGTAGCACTGCATGAATTCAACATTGGCACGCCCGCCATGCACGTGGAACATCAGGCTGAGATGATGGTCATGGTCCAGCACGGGATGATCGCGGTCGATCGCATCAATCATGACATGATGGGCATGGATGGCGGCTCGATGGACCATGACGACCCCAACAGCGTCCTGCTGGAGCCCGGTCAGTCCACTGAGCTGACCTGGACCTTCTCGGGCTCAGGCGATCTAGAGTTCGCCTGCAACATTCCCGGCCATTATCAGGTCGGCATGGTCGGTCAGGTCAACATTCAGCACTAACAAGTCGAGTTGCGGCCAGCCGCGTGCTGGCCGCATCTTCTCACTATAACTGGAGATTCCTGGATGCAACGCCATCCCGTTGTGCCCGCGTGCCTGCTCGGCCTCGGCGCCTTGCTAGCCGCGATGCTGCCGGCAAGCGGCGCCGAAATCGACCTCACCGTGGGCTATGTTCCCATCACCACCGAAGCCTTCCAGCGCACCGGCATTGGCTTCAACGGCGCCAGCCCCGGCCCGGTGCTACGATTCACCGAGGGTGAGGAAGTGACGATCAATGTCACCAACACCCTCAGCGAAGACACCTCGATCCACTGGCACGGATTGATACTGCCGCCAAACCAGGACGGTGTGCCGGGTATCAGCTTTCCCGGCATCGCACCCGGCGAAACCTTCACCTATCGCTTCCCCATCGTTCAGGCCGGCACGTACTGGTACCACAGTCACAGCGGCCTTCAGGAACCGGACGGCGCTTATGGCGCCATCGTCATCGAGCCCGCCGGGTCTGAACCGTTCCGCTTTGATCGTGACTATGTGGTGCTGCTGACCGACGCCCATCCGCATTCCGGCGAACGAGTCATGCGGAATTTGAAGCTGATGTCGGACTACTACAACCGGCAGCAACGCACGCTGGTCGACTTTCTCGGCGAAATGACCGAGCTCGGATTCGACGCGGCGCTGGCCGATCGGTTGGAATGGGGTGAAATGCGAATGGCGCCAACGGACATCGAGGACGTCCACGGGTACGTGCCGCTGATCAACGGCATGGACCCGGTGCAGAACTGGACGGGCCTGTTCACGCCAGGTGAGCGGATTCGGCTCCGGTTCATCAACGCCTCCGCAATGGCATACTTCGATATCCGCATCCCGGGCCTGCAGATGACCGTGGTGCAGGCAGACGGCAACAATGTTCGCCCAGTGGTGGTGGACGAACTGCGGATCTCGGTCGCCGAAACCTATGACGTGGTCGTCCGGCCCGAGGAGGATCGCCCCTACACCCTATTTGCCGAGTCAGTGGGACGTACGGCGTTTGCCAGAGGCACGCTTGCACCGCGCGAGGGCCTGGCAGGCGAGGTGCCAGACCTGCGCGAGCCCCCACTGTTGACTATGGCCGACATGGGCATGGCGCATGAGGGGATGGATCACGGCGATATGGAAATGGGTGGCGGTGACCACGTCATGTCGGACGGGACGGTGATGCAGGGGCCCATGGATGGCATGGATCATGCCGCAATGGGCCACGACATGCCGTCGGAGCCCTCGGCAGACCCGTTCTACGCCGCCGGCAGCGGTCTCGCGCCGGTGGCAGCCGGCGGCGGCCGCATGCTCTCCTATCGCGATCTCGTCGCGCAGGCGCCGCTCTATGATCAGCGCCCGCCCACCCGCGAAATCACCATCCGGCTGACCGGCAACATGGAGCGTTACATCTGGTCGTTCGACGGCATCAAGTACAGCGATGCCGAGCCGATCCGCCTGCAGTACGGAGAGCGTGTCCGATTCACCTTCGTAAACGAGACGATGATGGCGCATCCGATGCACTTGCACGGCATGTGGTCGATCCTGGACACGGGCAATGGCGCGTCCAACCCGGCCAAGCACGTGGTGAGCGTGGCCCCCGGGTCCACCCTGTCGATGGAGACGGAGGTGGACGCGCCAGGGCGGTGGGCGTTCCATTGCCACCTCAGCTACCACATGAACGCGGGCATGTTCCGCGAGGTCATCGTGGAAGGCGGGCCGGACGGGAGCCCGACCTCCGTTTCTCACGTACCCGGAGGTTGAGCGATGGCACGGCTTGCACCACTGGCGGCTGTCGCCGCCACCGCATATCTGCCCGCCGTCGCGCATGCGGCGGAAGAGCCACTGATTTGGGGCGTGAAGGTCGACCGGGTGGAATACCGCTTCGGCGACGACACCGACCAGCTCTACTGGGAGGGTGAGGCGCTGATCGGCACCGACGAGATCAAGCTCTTTCTCGGCAGCGAGGCGAATTTCGCTACCCACGAAGACGAATTCGAGACCCTGGAAACTCAATTGCGGGTTCAGATGCCAATCTCGGATTTCGCCGACATTACGGCGGGAGTGAGCTATGACGCGCCAAGCGGACCCGATCGAGCGTACGGCCTCATCGGAATCCGGGGCCTGGCCCCGCAATGGGTCGACATCGGGGCCGACCTGCTCGTTGCCGACGAGGCCATTCTGCGTATGGAAGCTGAGTACGAGGCGCTCATCACCAACTACCTGATCCTGACCCCGTCCCTGGAAGTCGACCTGCCGCTGACCGACGATCATGAGGTCGGACTCGGCGCCTGGGGGCCGAAACTGGAGGTGGGCGCCAGGCTCAGTTACGACCTGATCGACCGCTCGGTGGCACCCTACGTCGGCGTCCACTACGAGCGGGCGTTCGGCGAAACGGCGTCGCTGGCCCGGGAAGACGGCAACGAGGCGGGCGAGTTCTTCCTCCTGACCGGCCTTCGGCTAATGTTCTAAAGCTTCGGGTGCCGGCGACCGATGGTTGGCCGGCACCCATTGCTTTGAGCAAGATATGCGAGGCCCAGGCCGCCACAACGCACGATCGATTTAGGCGCCGCCGCCGATGCGGCCGACGTGGCCCGCATCCAGGCGCTGGGCTTCTTTGGGCTGATGGCGACCGGCGCGCATCACCAAGCGCATCATCTGGCCATCGCGCGCGGCATGCCGCTCCACTGAGATGCAACTGACGGAAACGGCTCAGAGCCAGCGGCGCACGCGGTTTCGGTAGGCCGCATAGTCCGCGCCGAAGCGCGCCGCCAGGTGCCGCTCCTCCCGCCGCACCACGGCAAGGTCGAGGATGACGGTGGCCAGCGCCAGGAAGGGCAGGGCCCACACCAGGTCGGCCATGATGGCGATGCCGATGCAGGTCGCGATCATCGCCACGTAGCCGGGATTGCGCGAGAACCGGTTCGGCCCGCCGGTGACCAGGCTTTCGGCCCGGCGCCTGACGTCGAACGGGGTGCCAGCGCGGCGGAAGGCCAGCAGGGTCGGCGCCAGCACGACAAGACTCGCCGCGATCAGCACAGCGCCCAGCGGGTATTGCACCGCATCCGGCAATATTGCAGCTGGCCACAGTGCGTCGAGCCCGAATCCGACCCCCAGCGCCGCCAGGAACAGCAGCGGCGGAATGATGCGAATACCGGGCGCTTCCTCCGTGGTCACCATGCTTGTGAGTGTGGTCTCGACTTGGCAATATTGTCAACTCCAGTTGTCAAAAATTTCGATGTCATTCCAAAGGGGGCGGTGCGATGGCAGGCAAGGAGCAGTCGACGGCGGGCGATCAACACGCCGCGGAGGCGATGTTGCGCATCATCTGGCAGGTGCCGCCGCTCTACCATCGCCTCACAGCGGCCGCCGAAGTGTTGTACGCGCCCCACGGCCTGACCCCAGGAAAGCGTAGCTTGCTCAACGATCTCGCCGCGAAGGGGCCGCATACGCTGGCGGACATGGTGCGGATGCGGCCCTCGGTCAGCCGTCAGTACATCCAGCGCCTTGTGGCCGAACTGCGGACGCAGGGGCTGGTTGAGTTGCGGTCGGCGCCCGAAGACCGTCGTGCCAAGACCGTGACTCTGAGCGAAAGCGGGCGGCGTGTGATTGGTGCTCTACGCCCATTGGAACTCCAAACCGCCGGCACGCTCGCAGCCGAGCTCGATCTGCAACAGGTACGGGATGCATGTGAGGTGTTGACCGCCATGATCGTTCGACTGGATTGCATGCCGGCCACTCAAGGGCAGCCAGAACGCCATCTGGACCGTGCCTGAGCGGCTGGACGGACAACCGATCCCTCGCATGCCGGCAATGTGCGATTCCACCTTCCAGTAGGCGAAAGGTGGAACCGCTCTGCACTGCGCTTCGTTCTCCTTCCAGTTCCAAACAAATGGATGGGCACATGAGCGAAGGCGTACATGTCCGCGAGGAGGGCCGGGGCACCTCGATCGGTGACTACTGGCCGCTGATATCCCTGGTTCTGGTTTCCGGTCTGGGCGCCTGGGCGATCTCCGCCGGCTTCCAGGACTTCACCATGCGCACCTTCATGCATGCCTACATGGGCGTGTTCCTGCTGGTGTTTGCGCTCTTGAAGCTGTTCGACCTGGAGGGCTTCAAGGACGGGTTCGCCATGTACGACCTGCTGGCGCAACCGGTCCACGCCTACGGCTACGTTTACCCATTCATCGAGCTGGCACTAGGGCTTGCCTATCTGTCGTTCTTCGAGCCCACGGTCAGCTACATCGCGACCATCGTCGTGTTCGGGTTCGGCACGCTGGGCGTCCTGAATGCAATGCATAAGGGATTGGACATCGATTGCCCGTGCATGGGCAATGTGCTGAGCGTGCCGCTCTCCACCGTCACTCTGACCGAGGGTCTCGGCATGATCGCCATGGCCGCGGTTCTGCTGTTCGTCTAGCGGAAGGCAGCCAACATGAAGGGTTCATATCTCCGATTTGCGGCGATGATCGCCACCTCCACGGTGGTGATGTTCGTCCTCATGTACCTGAACACCTACGCCTGGGAGCATGTTTTCTTCAGCGAGACACGCGCCTACATGGCCGTTCTGATGGGCGCCACCATGGCGTTCGTGATGCTGGCCTTCATGCTCGGCATGTACGCGAACAATAAGGCTAATGTGGCGATTTTCCTCGGCGCTATCGTGGTGTTCGCCGGCTCCTTGTGGCTGGTGCGAAGCCAGGTGACGGTGAGCGGGCCCAGCTACATGCGTGCGATGATCCCGCACCATTCGATCGCGATCATGACCTCGGAGCGAGCCGGCATTGAAGACGCACGGGTGCGCAAGCTGGCCAACGGGATCATCGAGGCGCAGGAGCGCGAGATCGCGGAAATGCGCTACCTCATCGCCGATCTTTCCGGCAACGATTCCGCGAAACAGGCGGACATCTTCCGTGATCCACCTCCGCAAGTCGGCACCATCGCGGATGCTCTTTCGAATACGCTGATTTCCACCCTGGACCCGGGGCCATTAACGCCGGACCAGGCGGACGATGTGCTGGGAGCGGGGCCGCATTGCGGTTTCCGGCGCACCGTGGAGTCCGACCCCATCCTGTGGACACAATCGCCCGAGGACGATGCGGCGACCCAGGCAGTGATGGAGCTCAACGGTGTTATCGTGCCGCTTGAAGCGCGCGCCGACGCAGCTAGCGGTGATGCGACGTTCGAAGCGGAAGGAGTCGCCATTACGGTTCACGCCCTTTCCGACGATGAAGCCGACACGTGGGGCCGGTTGAATGCGGAGCTCTTGTTTCAGCTCGACGAGGGGTTGACCGTAGGCTATCGCGGTTTCTTCAGCTGCTAAGAGATATTGTTGCTGTCAGTTGGCAAGAGAGAGCCGGCCGCTCGCCTGTGCCAGCGGCCGGTTCATTCAGCGTAGTCTGAGCTCTCAGCCCCAATCGCCAGAACTCGGCCAAAGGATTTGGCTCAGCCGAACGAAATTCCATCGCTTCCGGCAGCCAGGAGTCGGACTGACGCTGGCCGTCGTCCTGATTTGTGGGTTCATCCCCTTCGCTTTGGACGCAAAAGTGCGCATACACCCCTGGCCAGCGCCGAGCGTCAGAACGAAAGAAAGCCCCGCATGCTGCGCGGGGCTTTCCTGGCGCGAGATCGAAGGGCTGCGGCCCCAAAGCTCCGCCGCTTGCGGCGCCGAAGGCGTCCGGGCCACACGGTTTTGCGGGCCAGCCCGGACGGGGCTATTGGGTCAGGCCGCCGCGTCTCAATGTAAGCTGGTAAAGAGGGTGCCAAGCGCACCGCTTGCGGTGCGGAGCAGAGAAGTGGCCGGGGGCGGACATGTCAGTCCCCGGCTGCGACAATAGCCTGCCAGAGATCGAAGCCGAATGGCCGGGACCGGGTGCGGTGCGCGCGCCGCAGCGGGGTCCGGTTCACGAGAGCCCGGCCGCGCTTACACTTCGAGCGCGGGGCAGACGTCCTAAAGGTTGAGTTCAAGTTCGTTGTGGATGCAGACGGGAATCATTGAGAGAGCCAATTGGGAAAGAGAGCTCGCACAATTCTGGCAGCATATGTTGATCTTTCGACTTGTTTGGCGGCGAGCGCCACCTCAAGCTTGTCAACTACAGATTTAGCGCTCAACAGATTTGAATGTCCTGTCCTTTGCGCAGCGAACTGAAGAATTTTTGCATACTGGTGCCGTCTTTTCGCATATAAAAAGGTATTTAAGACCTCTAGAATATTTGATTGGGCGCTGCCGATAGGATGACCGGTCTCCAGAGAGAGAAGACAATTGATTAGTGACGTGAGGTCGCAGGATTGTAAGTCGGAGGGCGTGCATGGCAATTGGAGGCAATTAATTAACGTAGCCAGAAATTCACACTCTGTTTGCCACGTCATACGCCCGGCTGCATGGTTAGATATCCATTTTTTCTTGAATTTTTCGGACCAATCTTCGACTGGTGCAATTGCGTAGGGTAACGCTTCAATTGGCCAAGTCAGTTGATCCAGTGTCACCAACCGACTGATCCAACCTTGCGAACCAAGGTGGTGCGCCCGAATCACAAGAGTCGCTTCACGTCTGGATTGGTTTATAGTTTCAATATCGAGGGAAAAAATATTCTCATTATGACCAGTATAGATGTCTTTTATTGATTGTGGTATATCTTCGAAATTTCCCGGCTCAAAATTCCATGTTACCCAAATCAAATGCACGCCATGTCGTTCGTAGAATTCTTCTCTTGCTAGTATTATAGGCAGCTGAGTTGTGGCAAGCTGAATTTCGAATGCGACGCCTTTTCCCCCGTAACGGGCGCGGACATCCGGACGCCGCCGACCTCCGTCGGCGACGATGAACCTGTCGACGACAATGTCGTCTGTCTCGGGATCGAGACCAAGGAGTTCAGCGATTATGTTCTTGATGCGGAGGTGCAAAGCGCTTTCTTGATTGCCCAGGAACTGCCGCGCAGAGACGGCCTCTGGAGACTGGGTTCGACCTGTCCACCACCGGCAATTGGAGGGGGCCCCAGCGAAGTGCTTCCAATACGGTCGCTTGAAGAGCAATGGTGCGTAAACTGGGTGACCGCAGCGAACGCACACAAAGCGAGGATCGCCGCGCTGCCAGGATCGTGTCGCGGCACGACGGATAAAATTGTATTCCGTTGGCGATGCTGCCATTAAGTTTTCAGCAGAAATAGTCTTCATCGTATCGACGTCGATGACCGTCTTTAGTGTGCGTGTATAGCGCGACTGTGACAACTGAATCCCTTTATGCGGCTGTAGCCTGCAGTGGCACGATTCAGTATTTCCGCCCAATGCTCCTCACCACAGACAACAGCACAAAGGCAATAATTAATCTAAGGCAATCAGCCTTCTAGCATAGATTGCTGTCGACTTGAAGTTAGCTCCCGCATTATTTCGTTGGACTTCCACCGCACGGCAAGCATGGATGGTGTGCAGGAGTTAAGGGCCGCCTCCGGCCCCGCCCCGACCGGCTGACCGGCGGGGCTGTGGAAGGTGGGAGCGCCGCAATCCCGCGGCGCTTCACACCAGGAGGCTTACATGCCCAAACTCACCGACACGCAACTCGTCATTCTGTCAGCGGCCGCGGCGAGGGATGACGGCGCCGCCCTCCCATTGCCATCCCGCCTCAAGCTCAACAAGGGTTCCGCCGCCACCGTGCTGAGGAGCCTGGTCAAGCGCGGGCTCCTGGTCGAGCAACCAACAACTGTGAAGGAACAGATCTGGCGCCGTGACGGTGACGATGGTCTTGCGCTGGTATTGACGAGCGTGGGTCGAGAAGCCCTCGGCATCGACGAGTCACCAGAACCAGCTTCGAGTGACCGCTCAAACAGCGTTGGCAACCTGGCTGCAAACGGCAAGGCCGCATCCAGTACCCCGCACGCCACTTCGGACAAGAAGCCAACGAAGCAGGCAGCATTGATCCAGCTACTGCAACGACCGGATGGCGCATCAATCGACGAGATTGCGGCTGCCACGGGCTGGCAACATCACTCGATCCGCGGAGCGATCAGCGGCACCGTCAAGAAGAAGCTCGGTTACGAAGTCGCCAGCGAGCGAGCTGAGGATCGCGGGCGCGTTTACCGCATCGTCAGCGCCTGAGCCAAATCGCTTCCAATGACTGAGATCAAGCAAGAGGCAGTTGGTGTCGCGGATATGGCGCGGAAAGGCCTCGTCGCACATTGGCGTATGCACTTCAGCACAGCACCGCCAAAGGGAATCAGCCGCCGCATCTTGGCCCACGCGGTTGCCTACCACACTCAATGTCAGCAACACGGCGGGCTCCGGCCCGCCGTCGCGCGCAAGCTGGAGAAGCTGGCAGACGGGCGAGGTTCGCCATGCCAACCTCCCCTTCAGATGACTCAACGCCTTCCAACCGGCACCCGACTTGTGCGCGAGTGGAACGGCATCAGCCACGTCGTCGATGTCACCGACGGCGAGTTCATCTGGAATGGCACGCGGTACAGATCCTTGTCGGCAGTCGCGCGTCAGATCACCGGTGCACGTTGGTCTGGGCCGCGCTTCTTCGGCCTGAGCGCAGGTGGTTAACGGTGATGCGCCATGCCCTGCGCTGTGCGATCTATACGCGCAAGTCGACAGACGATGGACTGGAGCAAGAGTTCAACTCCCTGGACGCGCAACGAGACGCCTGTGAGGCCTACATCAGGAGCCAGACTGGTGAGGGCTGGCGCTTGGTGTCCACCCGATACGATGATGGCGGCTTCTCTGGCGGAAGCATGGATCGACCTGGCCTTCGCAACCTGCTGGAGGACATAGCAGCCAACCGCATAGATGTGGTTGTCGTCTACAAGGTCGACCGCCTGACCCGCTCCCTTGCCGACTTCGCCAAGATTGTCGAGCGGTTCGACACGGCGCAGGTCTCGTTCGTCTCCGTAACCCAGCAGTTTAACACCACCACATCGATGGGCCGGCTAACGCTAAACATGTTGCTGTCGTTCGCCCAGTTCGAACGCGAGGTCACGGCGGAACGCATTCGCGACAAGATCGCGGCATCCAAACGCAAGGGAATGTGGATGGGCGGGCCAGCACCCCTCGGCTACGACGTGCGAGACAAGGCGCTCATCATCAATAAACGAGAGGCCGCCGATGTGCGGCGGATATTCGAGCTCTACTTCGAACTTGGTTCGGTACGCCTGCTGCAACAACGGCTTGAGACGGATTGCATCCACACAAAGCGCCGCAGATTGAAGAACGGGCAAAACAGCGGTGGCAAGATATTCAGTCGCGGCAACCTCTATCAGCTCCTCGCGAACCCCATTTATGCCGGCAAGATCCCGCACAAGGGTGAGACCTTCGATGGGCGGCACGAGCGCATCATTGATCCAGAGCTGTGGCACGCGGTCCAGACGCGGCTGACGGACAACGCTGCGCCCCGCCGCCGTGCCGGGAACACCACATCGGCAGCTCCGCTCGCAGGCATGATGTTCGACGAGACAGGCGATTGCCTGAGCCCCACCCATGCCAGCAAGAACGGCCGGCGCTATCGCTACTACGCCTCACATCGACTGATGACTGGGGAGCGACAACGTGGTGACGGATGTCGATTGCCGGCACCCAAGATCGAGCAGGCAATTCTATCGATCCTCAGAAATGCACTAAGCGACAAGGCAGCAACGATCGACCTAATCGGGGTCACCGATGCGAACGACATCGTACGCGCGACCGCCTCCATAGATCGCGTCCTGGCTCAGCCCGAACACGACGCGCTGATCGCCCTCCGGCCAGTCGTTCGACGAATCGACGTCACGAATTCGTATCTGCGAATTGCCATCGGCCTGGCAGAACTTGCACGGCTGCTCGGCGCATCGACAGTGTCCGACCAACAGGCGACACACCAGATCGAGGCCCCAATCACCCTCCGCCGACGTGGAGTCGAAACAAAAATCATACTGGCCCATGCCGACAGTGCGAGTGTCTCGCCCGATCGAAACCTCGTGATGTTGATCGCGCGAGCACGGCTATGGTTCGACGCACTGGCGTCAGGGGCGTGCGGTACGGTTCGAGAGATCGCTTCGGTATTTGAGGTCGACGAAAGCGACGTCAGCAGGTTCCTGCCACTCGCCTTTCTCGCGCCGTCCATCGTTGAGGCGATCGTCGATGGTCGCCAGCCCATTGGGCTAACAGCCGAACGTCTGAAGCGGTTGCCCAAGCTGCCGCTCGACTGGCACAACCAACGCCAAGCACTTGGATTCGACTGAGCCCGGTCACCGCGCCGCCAATTCAAAGCGATGGTTTGGTCGTCAATAATGCCGAACAGAGACGCGCCTGGAATTCGCGCCGGAGACCGCGCAAACGGAGACGCGTTCCGCACGTTCTTGGCCAAACAGCGCGCCAGAAAGCCCAGAGTTCCGCCACTTCTGGCAACAACAGCAGCGCAGACGACAATGTGCGAGACTGGGTGGTGGGCCCGGCAGGACTCGAACCTGCAACCAGACCGTTATGAGCGGCCGGCTCTAACCAATTGAGCTACGGGCCCGTGCGGGCGTAATCCGCATCGGACATGGGCGCACCCGGCAACGGCGCGCGGACCGGCGACCATACCTAATGATCGCAGCGCCCGGTTGCAATTTCCGCGAACGCGTGCGGGACGCCGTCAGTTGTCCATGCCGCCGGGACCCTCGGCCCACGCGCCCAGCGCCATCAGGCCGCCGTCGACCAATATGTACGACCCGGTGATGAAGCTCGCCCGGTCGCTGGCCAGGAACAGCACCGCATTGGCAATATCCTCGCCCTGGCCGATGCGGCCCAGCGGATGGATCTTGCCGGAATCGGCCAGCCCCTTCGCCATGTCGTCGGTCTCCGCCGCGATCGAGGCGCGCACCATCGGCGTGTCGATGGCGCCCGGGCACACCGCCACCACGCGGATGTTCTCCGCCGCGTAGTCGAGCGCCATCTGGCGGGTGAGCGAGAGGTCGCCGCCCTTGCTGGCCGCGTAGGCCGGCACCAGCGGCATGGACTGCAGGCCCTGCACGCTGGCGTTGTTGACGATCACCCCGCCGCCGCGCTTGCGCATTTCCGGGATCGCATACTTGGCGACCAGGAAGCGGCTCTTCAGGTTCACCGCGATGATGCGGTCCCACACCTCCTCGGGCATGTCCTCGACATTGGTGTAGGACGTAGCCGGCTGGATGCCGGCGTTGTTGAACACGATGTCGAGGCCGCCATACGCCTCCACCGTGCGCTTGACCAGAGCGGCGCAGTCGTCGGCCTTGGAGATGTCGGTGGCGACAAACATGGCGGTGCC
The DNA here is from genome assembly GCA_965227515.1 of Alphaproteobacteria bacterium. Taxonomy (GTDB): domain Bacteria; phylum Pseudomonadota; class Alphaproteobacteria; order CALKHQ01; family CALKHQ01; genus CBDDFZ01. The sequence goes on along the minus strand of CBDDFZ010000002.1, from coordinate 89,243 downwards.
GCCGGCAGCCTGGATTTCCGCCACGGTCGCTTCCGCCTCCGCCACCGCCAGGTCGGCGACCACCACCGATGCGCCGGCCGCCCCGAACGCCCGCGACGTTGCCCCGCCAATACCCATCGCACCGCCGGTGACGATCGCGACCTTGCCGCTGAATTCACCCATTTTAGTCCGTGCCCCTATCCCTCAAAGACCTGCCCCCACACCTCAAAAGTCCACACACCGCCCATTGACCTCCCAGTCGCCATAGCGTGTCGGCTCCGGGCCATCGCGGCCGCCAACTTCCTTCGAGTCCGCGTCGTCGGTTGGCTTGTCGGCAGCCGTGCCACCGGTGTCGCCGGTGTCGTCGCCGCCTTCCGCAGCCGGCACCGGATCGTCCGTCGCTTCTTCCGGCGTGGGGTCCGTCGAGTCTTCCGACGTGCGGTTGGTGGGCAGTGTCTCGCTGGTGTCGTCCATGCCAGAGCTATGGCATGAACCGCCGCGCGCGCCAAGGGCCCGCCGGAAACGCGGGTCCGGCACCGCCGGTGTCACTCCGCCACAGCGGCCAGCAGCACGCCGTCGTCATCGCACCAGGGCGCACGGCGCGCGCCTTCCTCATAGGGCCGGGCGAGACCGGTGGCGATCATCAACGGCGCCACGGCACGGCCATCGCCAGCCCAGACATCGGCGACCACCCGGCCGGCGAACTTGCCGCGCTCCACATTGTGCAGCGTCACGGCCTCCGCCACCGCCAGCAGTTCGACAAGCTGGGCACGCGCGAACGCCGCGACCACGCGCTCGGCATCGCACGAGGTCCGCAGCTCCGGCGTGTCGATGCCGCGCAGCCGCACGTCGGTCTGCAGGTCCTGGCCAAGCCAGATGCGCACCCGCACCCGCACGGTGTCGCCGTCGATCACCTCGATCAGCTCGGCGTCGAACGGCCCGGGCAGCAGTTCGTCGGCGCTCGCGACGGCGGCGCCGGCCGACACGTCGGCCAGCACCAGCCCGCACAACGCACCCCACGCACCTGATCTGAAGAGCGACACGACCGCGCGTCCCGACAGTACCTAGTTTCTAGAACATATTATGAACAATTGAAAAAATCCAATGATTTTCGATAGTTACAGAATACCAGAGTATGCGCGAGGCGCGCCGGAATACGGCTGCGCGCGCCGACGGCGTGGCCCGCGCCGGGCATCGCCTGGCCGGCTGAGGTCGCGCGATGACGTATCGGCACACAGACGATATTTGACAGCGGGTCGGGCGTCGCCCGATACTCCGCCGCGCGCTGGGGCCCCCCGCCGGGAACGCCCCGGGCAGGACCGATTGCGCAGCCACATTCCTGCGCACACCACCGAAAATCTTGAGGAGAACAGTCGTGATTCCCGCAGTCATGCCGACATACAACAGGGCCGCTGTCGCTTTCGAGCGCGGCGAAGGCGCTTATGTGTATGCGGACGACGGGCGACGATTCCTCGATTTCGGCGGCGGCATCGCCGTCACCGCGCTGGGCCACTGCCACCCGCACCTGGTGAAGACGCTGCAGGAGCAGGCCGGCAAGCTGTGGCACACGTCGAACCTGTACCACGTGCCGAACCAGCGCCGGTTCGCCGAGCGCATCGCGGCGGCCTCGTTCGCCGACACGGTGTTCACCTGCAATTCCGGCGCCGAGGCGGTGGAATGCGGCATCAAGGTCGTGCGCAAGTACCACGCCGCCAAGGGCGCGCCGGAGAAATACCGCATCATTTGCACCGATGGCGCGTTCCACGGCCGCACGCTGGCGACCATCTCGGCCGCCGGGTCGGAGAAGATGCTGGCCGGCTTCGGCCCGCCGGTGGACGGCTTCGACCATGTCGGCTTCAACAATCTGAACGAGCTGCGCGCGGCGATCACGCCCGAGACGGCGGGCCTGCTGGTCGAGCCGATCCAGGGCGAGGGCGGCATCCGTGCCGCCTCGATGGACTACCTGAAGGGGCTGCGCAAGGTCGCCGACGAGTTCGGCCTGCTGTTGATGTTCGACGAGGTGCAGACCGGCATGGGCCGCACCGGCAAGCTGTTCGCCCACGAATGGGCCGGCGTGACACCGGACGTGATGGCGATCGCCAAGGGCATCGCCGGCGGCTTCCCGATGGGCGCCTGCCTGGCAACCGAGGACGCCGCTTCCGGCATGGTCGCCGGCACCCACGGCTCCACCTTCGGCGGCAACCCGCTCGCCACCGCAGTCGCCAATGCGGTGCTTGACGTGGTGCTTGAGCCCGGATTCCTGGGGCACGTGGCCCAGACCGGCGAGCGGCTGCGCAAGGAACTGGAAGGGCTGGTCAGCCGCCACCGCAACGTCTTCGACGAGGTGCGCGGCTACGGCCTGATGCTGGGCCTGCACTGCGTACCGCCGGCAGCCGATGTCGGCGCGGCGTTGATGGACCACGGCATGCTGGTGGTCGGCGCGGCGGAGAATGTGCTGCGCCTGCTGCCGCCGCTGACCATCGGGGACGCGGAAGTGGAAGACGCCATGCGCCACCTGAACGCGGTGGCCGAGGGTTGGAACGCCGCCTCCTCGGCGGCTGAATAGCCCATGCACCATTTCCTGGACCTGGATCAGCTCGACGCGGGCACCCTGCGCGGGCTGATCGACGACGCGCGCGCCTGCAAGGACGGCGACCGCACCGCCGGCCGCCCGATGGAAGGGCGCACGCTGGCGATGATCTTCGAAAAGCCGTCGACCCGTACGCGCACGTCATTCACCGTCGCCATGCAGCACCTGGGGGGCCAAGTGCTGCTGCTCGACAACACGACCAGCCAGCTCGGCCGTGGCGAGACCATCGCCGACACCGCGCGCGTGCTGTCGCGCTATGTCGACGCGATCATGATCCGCACCGACGCGCATTCCAAGCTGTTGGAGCTGGCCGACAACGCGACCGTGCCGGTGATCAACGGGCTGACCGACGACAGCCATCCGTGTCAGATCATGGCCGACGTGATGACGTTCGAGGAGCATCGCGGCGCCATCGCCGGCGCCAAGGTGGCCTGGATGGGCGACGGCAACAATGTCGCCGCATCGTGGGCGCACGCCGCCATGCGATTCGGTTTCACGCTCGACGTGGCGTGCCCCGAACAGCTTCGCTTGCGCCAGGAGGTGCTGGACTGGGCCCAGGGCGAAAAAGCGAACGGCCAAACCGGTAGCGACGGTGCGGTACGAATTGTCGACGATCCTGACGAGGCGCTGGCCGGCGCCGATTGCGTGGTTGCCGACACCTGGGTCTCGATGGGCGATGCCGACGCCGGCTCGCGCCACAACTTGCTGGCGCCGTATCAGGTCGACGCGACCGCCATGGCGCGGGCCAAGCCGGATGCCCTGTTCATGCACTGCCTGCCCGCCCATCGCGGCGAGGAAGTGACGGCCGAGGTCATCGACGGCCCGCAATCGGTGGTGTGGGACGAGGCCGAAAACCGCCTGCACGCACAAAAGGCGATCCTGGCCTGGTGCATGGACATGGCGCTAACCTGAGCGATCGCGCTTAGGCTCGGCGGTCAAAAAACAGGTATTGTTGGGCCGAATCGCCAGTAAATTCGTCGATAAGCGTGCGTCGCACTCATTCAGCGTGCACGCGCAATCGAAAGTCCTGATATGGCCCCAGACGATCTGATCGCCCGCGACGTGCGCGACGTGCCGTTGGCCGACGCGCTCGGCGAGCGTTACCTCGCCTATGCGCTCAGCACCATCACCGCGCGCTCGCTGCCGGATGTGCGCGACGGGCTGAAACCCGTCCACCGCCGCCTCCTCTTTGCCATGCGCGAGCTCAAGCTCGACCCGCGTTCCGGCTTCAAGAAGTGCGCCCGCATCGTCGGCGACGTGATGGGCAAGTACCACCCGCACGGCGACACCGCCATCTACGACGCCATGGTCCGGCTGGCGCAGGACTTCGCCCAGCGCTATCCGCTGGTCGACGGCCAGGGCAATTTCGGCAATGTCGACGGCGATAACCCGGCGGCCATGCGCTACACCGAGGCGCGGCTGACCGCGATTGCCGAGGCGATGCTGGAAGGCATCGACGAGGATGCGGTCGACTTCCGCGACACCTACGACAGCGAGGGCATGGAGCCGGAGGTGCTGCCCGGCGCCTTCCCCAATCTGCTGGCCAACGGCGCGTCCGGCATCGCCGTCGGCATGGCGACCTCGATCCCGCCGCACAATGCCGGCGAGATCTGCGACGCGCTGATCCACCTGATCGGCAATCCCGACGCCTCGATCGAGGATCTGGTCGCGCGCATGCCGGGGCCGGACCTGCCCACCGGCGGCGTGATCTGCGAGGACAGCGAGGCGATCCTGGAGGCCTATCGCACCGGGCGCGGCGGGTTCCGGGTGCGCGCGCGCTGGCAGGAGGAGAAGCAGAAGGGCGGCACCTACGTCATCGTGATCACCGAGATACCGTACCAGGTGCAGAAGTCGCGGCTGGTGGAGCGGATCGCGGAACTGCTGAACAACCGCAAGCTGCCGCTGCTGGCCGACGTGCGCGACGAGTCGGCGGAGGACGTGCGGCTGGTGCTGGAGCCGAAGAGCCGCAACGTCGACCCCGCCGTGCTGATGGAGCAGATGTTCCGGTCCACCGACCTGGAATCGCGCATCGGGCTCAACATGAACGTGCTCGACCGCACGCGCACGCCGCAGGTGATGGACCTGAAGCAGGTGCTCGCCGCCTTCCTGGCCCACCGCGACGAAGTGCTGGTGCGCCGCACCGACTTCCGCCTCGGCAAGATCGCCAACCGGCTGGAGGTGCTGGCCGGCATGATGGTGGTTTACCTCAATCTGGATGAGGTGATCCGCATCATCCGCGAGGACGACGACCCGAAGGCGACGATGATCGCCCGGTTCGAGCTGACCGACATGCAGGCGGAATCGATCCTGAACATGCGCCTGCGCGCACTGCGCCGCGTCGACGAGATCGCCATCGTCAAGGAAGAAAAGGCGCTCAAACGCGAGCAGAAGGAACTGAAGGCGCTGGTCGGCGACCCGGCGAAACGCGCCGCGCGCATCGTGGAGGAGCTGGAGAAGATCCGCGCCGACTTCGGCACCGGGACAGAACTGGGCGCCCGCCGCACCGAGATCGCCACCGCCCCGGTCATGACCGAGGTGCCGCTGGACGCCATGGTCGAGCGCGAGCCGGTGACGGTGCTGCTGTCGCGCAAGGGCTGGGTGCGGGCGGCGCGCGGCCACCTGGCCGACGATGCCGAGCAGCGCTACAAGGACGGCGACGGCGAGCTCTTCCGGCTGCACGCCCAGACCACCGACAAGCTTCTGGTCTTCGCCACCAACGGGCGCTTCTACACCATCGGCATCGACAAGCTGCCCGGCGCGCGCGGCTTCGGCGAGCCGATCCGGCTGACCATCGACCTGGGCAACGACCACGACGTGACCGCGATCCGGGTACACCGGCCCGGCGGGCGGCTGCTGGTCGCCGCCAGCGACGGGCGCGGTTTCGTCGTCAACGAGAACGATATCGTCGCCCAGACCCGCGCCGGCAAGCAGGTGCTGAACGTCTCCGGCGACGTGGAGGCGGCGATCTGCCGGCCCGCGGAGGGCGATCACCTGGCGGTGGTCGGCGAGAACCGCAAGCTCCTGGTGTTCCCGCTGGCCGAGGTGCCTGAGATGACCCGCGGGCGCGGCGTGATGCTGCAGCGTTTCCGAGACGGCGGGCTTGCCGACGCCAAGGTCTTCGCCCTGGAAGAGGGCCTGGCCTGGAAGCTCGGCGAAAGGGAGCGGCGCGAGATGGACCTGACCCCGTGGCTCGGCAAGCGCGCCCAGGCCGGGCGCATGCTGCCCACCGGATTCCCGCGCAATAACCGCTTCGGCGACTGAGGCCGGCCATGGCACCCGCAAACGACGACGACAAGAAACCGGCGACCGCCAACGGCGACGAAACCGTGTACGCCACCGGCTCCAGCGCGCCGAAGCGCGATGCCCCGCGTCGGATCGAGGCCATGCTCGGCGCCAAGGTGCGCGCCCTGCGCAAGCGCCGCGACCTGACGGTCACCGAGATGGCGACCCGTGCCGGCATCTCGGTCGGCATGGCGTCAAAGATCGAGAACGGCGCCATCTCGCCCTCGCTCGCCAGCCTGCAGGCGCTCGCCGAGGCGCTGAGCGTGCCCATCGGCAGCCTGTTCGCCGAGGTCGACGACAGCCGCGATGCCTCCCACGTCGCCGCCGGCCACGGGCTGACCATCGAGCGGCGTGGCACCAAGTCGGGCCACCGCTATGAGTTGCTGGGCCATTCGGTCGGCAGCGACACCGCGCTGGAGCCCTACCTGATCACGCTGGCCCACGACGCGGTGCCCTATACCGAGTTCCGCCACGAGGGGCTGGAATTCCTCTACATGCTGGAAGGCGAGGTCGGCTACCGCCACGGCGACCGGCAGTTCGTGCTGAAACCGGGCGACAGCCTGCTGTTCGACGCCGACGTCGCGCACGGGCCGGAGGCGCTGATCAAGCTGCCGGCACGCTTCCTGTCGATCATCGTGTTCCCGCGGGATTGAACCGACCGTCCTCGCGAGGAATGCCCCTTTCCTGAGTTGTCATCCTCGGCCGAAGCTCCAGGCGTGCCTGGGGCGAAGCGCCGGGGATCCATGGCGCCGTTCGCGCAATGGCCGGAATGGACCCTCGGCGCTTCGGCCGAGGGTGACAAGTTTCTTGGAACGATCAGGCCGCAGCGACAGTGATCTCGGCGGCGACGCGGGCGTTGTGAACCAGCAGCGCCTTGTTGGCGGCGAGCGAGCGCCCGCCGGTCAGTTCGGCGACCTTGCCCAGCACGAACGGCGTGACCTTGGCCCCCTGGATGCCGGCGGCATCCGCAGCTTCGGTGGCCTGGGCAATCGCACCCTCCACCGCGTCCAGCGGCAGGGCGTGCTCCTCCGGCAGCGGCACGGTGAACAGAAGCCCATTGCCGCTGCCCAACGCGCGCCAGGCATTCACAACACGTGCGGCCTCGCCCGCATCAGCCACTGAGGCGCTAACCGGCAATCCCGCGTTGCGGGCATAGAATGCCGGCAACTCCCGCGCGCCGACCCCGATCACCGGCACGCCCTGGGTCTCCAGCACTTCCAGGGTCAGCGGCAGGTCCAGGATTGCCTTCGGCCCGGCGCAAACCACCGCCACCGGGGTGCGGCCAAGCTCGATCAGGTCGGCGGAGACGTCGTGCGGATGGCCGCGGTGCACGCCGCCGATGCCGCCGGTGGCGAACATGTCGATGCCCGCCATGTGCGCGACCATCATGGTCGCGGCCACCGTGGTCGCCCCGTCCTCGCCCAGCCCGACCGCGACCGGCAGGTCGCGCCGGCTGCACTTGCGCACCGTGCCGTCGGGCGCGGCACCCAGCCGCGCGATCTCATCCATCGTCAGGCCGACCGTCAGCCGCCCGCCGAGCACCGCGATGGTGGCCGGCACCGCGCCGGCGTCGCGCGCCGCCTGCTCCATCGCCAGCGCCGTTTCGACATTGTCGGGACGCGGCAGGCCGTGGGTGATCAGGGTGGACTCCATCGCCACCACGGCCCGGCCATCGGCCAGCGCCGCCGCGACCTCGTCGGCGACGGAAAGCGGCAACCGCGCGGTCAAACCGGGTTCTTCCTCAGCGACCGCTCCATCTCCAGCACCTTGTCGAAGCGCGCCGCATAGCGCGGGGTCTCGGTGTCGAAGGAGGCACCCAGGAACGCATCGACGATTTCGAGCGCCAAATTGCGGCCGATGATCATGCCACCGAGGCAGAGCACGTTCATGTTGTCGTGGCGCACGCCCTGGGCGGCGGAATAGGTGTCATGGCAGACCGAGGCATAGACGCCGTGGATCTTGTTGGCGGCGATCACCACGCCGACGCCGCTGCCGCAGATGGCGATGCCGCGCTCGGCATCGCTGCCGTGGATGGCCGCCCCGATGCGCTGGGCGATATCGGGATAGTCGGCGCGGGTGGCGTCGCTGTCGACGCCGAGGTCGATGACCTCGTGGCCCTTCCCCTCCAGATGCGGCACCAGATCGCGCTTCAGGGCAACGCCCAGATGATCCGCCGCGATGGCGATTTTCATGTCCCCTCGCTAATTCTTGTGAGGCTGCTACGCGTCGTCCTCGGCCAGGCTCTCCATGGAGTAGATGCCCGTCTTGTCCGCGTTCTGCGGCGCGGCGCCGATCCGCTCCGGCGCCAGTTCCGGCGGGCAGCGGTCGACCGATTGCAGCGCCAGCCGTGCCGTGTTGATTCCCAGCTGGCAGGCATATTCCGGCGCGGCCCCCTTGATCAACCCATAGAGCGTGCCGGCGATCATCGCGTCGCCGGCGCCGGACACGTCGACGATGCCAGTGGCAGGGACCGGCAAATGGGTGACGCCGCCGGAGCGCGCGCACCAGACGCCCTCCGCACCGTGCGACAGCACGACGATGCGCGGGCCAAGCGCCTTTACAGCACCAGCCAGCACGGCGCACCGGGTGTCGGGATCGCCGTCGACCAGGGCCGCCGCCTCGTCGCGGTTGCAGAACACCACCTCGCAGCCCGAAAGGTCGCGCGGCAGCCGCTTGGCCTTGGCAACCGACACCGTGTCGAGGGCCAGCCGCAAGCCATAGTCGCGGCTCTTTTCCACCAGCCGGGCCAGTGTCTCGGCGGGCAGATTGGCCTCGGCGAACACCATGCTGGCCGAGGCGATGTGGCTCCAGCGGCCGGCCAGCATGAACGGGATCAGCGCATCGCAAATCTCGGTTTCGGCAATGCCGGCCCACAGCTCGCCGTTCGGCTGCATGATGGCGGTGTAGGAGCCGGTGGTGGCGCCGGAGATGACCGAAACCTGGCTAGCATCGACGCCGACCGCCTGTGTCTCCTCGATCAGCGTGTGGCCCGCCGGATCGTCGCCAACGATGGAGATTATGCGGGCCGGCACCCGCAGACGGACCAGATTCTCGGCCACGTTGCGCGCCACGCCGCCGCGCGCGGTGGTCGATCGCGCGGGGTTGGAGGTGGCGAGCTGCCCGGGTGCGGCCAGCCGCACCACCCGGTCCAGGTTCATGCCGCCCATGCAGCACACCGCGTCGGACTGCGGCAGCACATAGGCGCGGCCCAGGATCTCACCGGCCTCTTGCAGGCGGCGGACCAGGGCGCGGACGTGTTCCTCCGGCAGGCCCAACCGCTCGGCCAGCTCGGACTGAGCAAGGAACGGGTTGGCGCGGACCTCGGCCAGCACCCGTTGTTCTTCCGGCGTCAACGCCATGGCGATCCACACGACGTACGGCGGGCCGGCTTTGGCTGCCAGCCCAGGGGATGCGCCATTGTATCCTGAATTGGTTGTAATGACCTGCAAAAAGCGGCGGACGGCGGGGCGCGCGGATTCGGCGCTTTCCATCGTGCCGGGGCCGTGATTGTATGGCTGTTTGATACGGCGCCAAGGTCGCCCAAGCCCACATTCGACGTCGCCCCGCGCCGGCACCGTGCCGGCAGGGCCCGAAAACTCGCGAGGATCAGTGCATGGTCGCACCAGATGATGCGACGGTCTTTCCGTCGATGCCGAACGATCTCAGCTCGTTCTGGATGCCCTTCACGGCCAACCGCCAGTTTAAGCAATCCCCGCGCATGCTGGTGGGCGCCAAGGACATGCACTACACGGCCGCCGATGGCCGCCAGATCCTGGACGGCACCGCCGGCCTGTGGTGCGTGAACGCCGGCCATGGCCGCCAGCGCATCGTGGAGGCGGTGCAGAAGCAGGTGGCGCAGCTCGACTACGCGCCCGCCTTCCAGATGGGCCACCCGATCGTGTTCGACCTGGCCAACAAGGTCGCCGACATCGCGCCGGAGGGGCTGAACCGCGTGTTCTTCGTCAACTCCGGGTCGGAGGCGGTGGATACCGCGCTGAAGATCGCGCTGAACTACCAGCGCGCCCGCGGTCAGGGCACCCGCACCCGCCTGATCGGCCGCGAGCGCGGCTATCACGGGGTGGGCTTCGGCGGCATCTCGGTCGGCGGTATCGTCAAGAACCGGATGCATTTCGGCACGCTCCTGACCGGCGTCGACCACATCCGCGACACCCATCTGCCGGCGGACAACGCGTTCAGCCGCGGTCAGCCACCGCATGGCGCCGACCTGGCCGACGACCTGGAACGGCTGGTCAAATTGCACGACGCCTCCACCATCGCCGCGGTGATCGTGGAACCGGTGGCCGGCTCCACCGGCGTGCTGGTGCCGCCGCAGGGCTACCTGCAGCGCCTGCGCGACATCTGCGACCGCCACGGCATCCTGCTGATCTTCGACGAGGTGATCACCGGCTTCGGCCGCGTCGGTGCCGCGTTCGGCAGCCAGCGCTTCGGGGTGACGCCGGATATCATCACCACCGCCAAGGGCATCTCCAACGGCACCGTGCCGATGGGTGCCGTGCTGTGCCGCCAGGAAATCCACGACACCATCGTCAACGGCGCGCCTGACGACACCATCGAGCTGTTCCACGGCTACACCTACTCCGGCCATCCGCTGGCCTGCGCCGCAGCCCTGGCGACGCTGGAAATCTACCGCGAGGAGGACCTGTTCGCCCGCGCGCTGGCGCTGGAGCCCTATTTCGAGGATGCGCTGCATTCGCTGAAGGACGCGGCCAACGTCATCGACGTGCGCAATGTCGGGCTGGTCGGCGGCATCGAGCTGGAACCGATCGAGGGCAAGCCGACCAAGCGCGCGTTCGAGGCGTTCCTGAAGGCCTATGACAAGGGCCTGATGATCCGCACCACCGGCGACATCATCGCGCTGTCGCCGCCGCTGATCATCGAGAAGAGCCACATCGACGAGATCGTCGGCACCATCGCCGACATCCTGCCGACCCTGCACTAGGCCTGGCTTGCGGGGCGTGCGGCCGGTTCGTCCGGCGCGCCCCGCATCCTAGCGCGCCATGACCAGCGCCTTCACCGACTGGCTGCAGCAGAACGTCATCACCGAGGTCGAATGCCTGGTGCCCGACATGTCGGGCATCGCGCGCGGCAAGATCCTGCCGGCGGACAAGTTCCACGCCAGCCTGGCCGAGCGCGGCCTCAGGCTGCCGGAGTATGTGTTCGCCCAGACGGTGACCGGGGACTTCGCCAACAGCACCGTCGTCGATCCCGTCGCCATCGACATCTACCTGCACCCCGACCCGGCCACCAAACGGTTCGTGCCGTGGTACGAGGAAGTGACCGGCCAGGTGATCTGCGACGCCTTCTACCGCGATGGCACCACCGTCGATATCGCGCCCCGGCAGGTTCTGCGCGGCGTGCTGGACCTCTACCGCGAGCGCGGCTGGCACCCGGTCGTCGCACCCGAGCTGGAGTTCTTCCTGGTCAAGGTGAACGACGACGCGGACTACCCGCTGGAGCCCCCTATCGGCAAATCCGGCCGGCAGGAAACCGGCCGCCAGGCCTTCGGCATCGAGGCGGCCAACGAGTTCGACCCGTTCATGGAGGACGTCTACGCCTTCTGCGAGGCGCAGGAGATCGACGTCGACACCATGAACCACGAGTCCGGCGCCGCGCAGCTGGAGATCAACTTCGAGCATGGCGAGCCGATGGCACTGGCCGACCAGGTGTTCCTGTTCAAGCGCACCCTGCGCCATGCCGCGGTGAAGCACGGCGTCTATGCCACCTTCATGGCCAAGCCGATGCAGAACCAGCCCGGCAGCGCCATGCACGTGCACCAGTCGGTGGTCGACGACGACGGCGTCAACCTGTTCGCCACCAAGGCCGGCACCGACTCCGCCCTGTTCCGGGCCCATATCGCCGGCCTGCAGAAGTTCATTCCCGCGGTGATGCCGATCTTCGCCCCCAACCCGAACTCGTACCGGCGGCTGGTGAAGAACTCCGACGCGCCGATCAATACCCACTGGGGGCGCGACAACCGCACGGTCGGGCTGAGGGTGCCGCTGTCGGGGCCCGAGGGCCGGCGGGTGGAAAACCGGGTCGCCGGCGCCGACGTCAACCCCTATCTGGCGATCGCGGCGTCGCTCGCCTGCGGCTATCTGGGCATGGCCGGACGGATGAAGCCGAAACCGGCTGTGGAGGGCAGCGCCTACCGCCTGGCGCATTCGCTGTCGCGCCACCTGCCCGATGCGCTGGCCCGGTTGTCGGCGTCGAAGCAGATACGCGAGGTGCTGGGCAGCCGGTTCGTCGATGCGCTGCTGGAGGTGAAGGCCCACGAGTGGGAGGCCTATCAGAGCGTGGTCAGCCCGTGGGAGCGCGAGCACCTGCTGCTGAACGTTTAGCTTGTTGGGCCAATTGAACCCGTCGGCCGGCACGCGCGACCCATGGATAGACGGTTGCGCCAAGCCGAACCACGGAGGTCCTCGACATGGCCAAGGACAACTTCTTCTACAGCCACGCCTACACCATGAACCATGGCGAGCCCCTGACCCAGTCGCAGGCGGATGCACGGCTCGCCGATGACGGCGCCTCGGCCGAGACGGAGGTTCACCTCTACGCCAAGCCACGGCCGATCATCGTTGACGAGCCCGACGTCGCGGAAATCAATGTCGCCGACCTGTTTGGTATGTAGGACGCCAGTGTGCGATCGCGGATCGCGGGCGCACCGCCGTCTGATATAGTCGCGCCGGGCAAAACGGCGCGGCGATCATCGGCATGAGCTTAGACGTCACCCCTGTCATCCTGTGCGGCGGGGCAGGCACCCGGTTGTGGCCGGTGTCGCGCCCCGACATGCCGAAGCAGTTCCATGCGCTGGTTGGCGACGACAGCCTGCTCACCGCCACTATCAAGCGCGCGCAGCAGATCGCATCCGCGCCGCCGATCGTCGTGTCGGGCGCGGCGCACGGCGAGCTCGTGGCCGCCGAACTGGCAGCCCTTGGTATCGCCGACGCGACCGTGATTCTGGAACCGTGCGCGCGCAACACAGCCGCGGCCGTGGCATTGGCCGCCCGGCATGCCGCCAATCGCGATGCCGATGCCACGCTCTGGATCATGCCGGCCGATCACCTGATCGGCGACGATGCCGCACTGGCCGACGCGGTGGCAAGAGCCGCGCCCGTTGCCGCCACGGACCGGCTGGTCACCTTCGGCATCGTGCCGCGCGAGCCCCACACCGGCTATGGCTATATCCGCCGCGGCCCGGCCCTGGCCGACGACCCGGCCGTTTGCCAGGTCGCCCAGTTCGTCGAGAAGCCGGACCGCGCGACCGCCGAGGCCTGGGTCGCCAGCGGCGAATACGCCTGGAACAGCGGCATGTTCGTGTTCCGCGCCGCGACGTTCCTGGACGAGCTGGCGGTGCTGGCGCCGGAGATCCATGCCGCCGCCGTCCGCGCCATCGACAGCGCGCACGTCGACCGGTCCATCCATCCCGATGCCGACGCCTTCGCCGCCGCGCCGTCGGTCGCCATCGACGTGGCGGTGATGGAGAAGACCGCGCGTGCCGTCGTCGTCGACCTCAACGCCCCCTGGACCGATGTCGGCTCGTGGGCGGCGTTGTGGGAGTACGCGGACAAGGACGGCGCGGGCAATGTCGGCGGATCGGCCGCAGTGTTCCACGATGCCGCAAACTGCCTGGTGCACAGCGAGGCCGGCGGCGGGCGCGGACACAGAACTGTGGCGATGGTCGGCGTCGATGATATCGTAGTGGTGGAGACACCGGACGCGATCCTGGTCTGCCGGCGCGACCGCAGCCAGGACGTCCGTGAAGTGATTGCCGAGCTGGAACGGCGCGGCGGCAATTAGACAGCAGGGAGACCGGCCACTCATGGCAGCGAGCGAGACCGCACAACGCGCGCGCCATTGGCTCTATGAAGTGGCGCTGCCGCTGTGGGCGGCCAAGGGCCGCGACCGCCGCGACGCGTGCTTCGTGGAAGCGATGGACATGGCCGGCAATCCGTTGCCGGACCTGCCGCGCCGGTTCAGGGTGCAGGCGCGCCAGTTCTACACCTTCGCCCACGCCGCGGTGCTGACCGACCACCACGTGTTCATCGAGGCGGCGCACGCCGGCTTCGCCACCTTGGCCCACGGGCCGTACTGGCACCGGGACGGCGGCTACATGTTCTCCGCCGGACCCGATGGCACGATCGCCGACGAGCGGCGGTCGACGTACGAGCAGGCGTTCTCGATCCTGGCGCTTGCCTGGTACTACCGCCTGACCCGCTCGCGCGAGGCGCTGCTGTGCATCAACCAGGTGCTGGATTTCCTCGACAACACATTGGCCGACCCGGCCCATGGCGGCTTTCGCGAAGGCGTGCCCGACGAGACGCCGCGGCGCCAGAACCCGCATATGCACCTGCTGGAGGCGTTCCTCGCGCTCTATTGGGCGACCCATGACGGCCGGGCGTTGGACCGCGCGACCGCCATCATGGAGCTGTTCTCCGAGCACTTCCTCGACAGCAGGCGGCATCAGTTGTTCGAGTACTTCACCGACGACTGGCAGCGGGCCAAGGGCGACCCGGGACAGATCCTGGAGCCGGGCCATCACCTGGAGTGGATCTGGCTGATCGACCAGTACGAGCGCGGCGCCGGGCGTTCCGGCATCAGCCTGGAGGCGATCTATCGTGCCGTCGCCAGCCACGGCCTGGAGGCCGGCACCGGCTTCGCCTTCGACGAGATCGCGCCGGACGGCACCGTGCGCCGCGCCACCAAGCGGCTGTGGCCGCAGACCGAGGCGCTGAAGGCCATGGTCACGCTCTACCGGCGCGGTAGCCAGGCGGTGACCCGCGACCAGATCGAGGCCTTCGTGGAGCACCTGTTCGAGCATTATCTGGACGAGGAACGCGGCACCTGGCGCGACCAGCTCGACACCGACCAGAACAACATCGCGCCGAACGCGCCGGCCAGCTCGCTGTACCACGTGTTCGTCGCGCTGGTGACCTATCTGGAGTTCGCCGGCGCGCACTAGGGATCATCCCAGTCGGCACCGGCCCTCGCCCCCACCCGACCGCCCGACGACAGTATGCTCAGCGGGTGGCCGGGTGGGGGAGAGGGCTGGAGCAGGCTTCGCGCAAGCGTCACTTAGACCAAGGCCCTATGCCGCACCGGGCGCGCCTTGCCCTCGCCCGCGTCTTCGGGTAACCGTGCCGGATTGCGCACATTCATTGTGCAAGGTGCAAGCTACGCGCCGCCAAGCGCCGGAATAGACCCGACGCAGGCAATGGCAAAGGCTCTAGATGACACGACGTCTGTTCGGCACCGACGGCATCCGCGGCACCGCCAACGCGATGCCGATGACGGCCCCCACCATGCTGATGGTGGCGATGGCCGCCGGCCGCTATTTCCAGAACGGCGGGCACCGCCACCGGGTGATCATCGGCAAGGACACGCGGCTGTCCGGCTACATGCTGGAGCCGGCGCTGACCGCCGGGTTCATCTCGGTCGGCATGGACGTGACCCTGCTCGGGCCTATCCCGACGCCCGCCGTGGGCCAGCTCACGCGGTCCATGCGCGCCGACCTGGGCGTGATGATCTCCGCCTCGCACAACCCCTACCAGGACAACGGCATCAAGATGTTCGGGCCGGACGGCTTCAAGCTGTCCGACGAAGTCGAGGCCGAGATCGAGGCGCTGATCGACGACGAGGCCGCCATCGAGCTGGCCGCCGCCGCCGACCTGGGCCGCGCCGTCCGGCTGGCCGATGCGCCGGGCCGCTATATCGAGTTCGTCAAGCGCACCTTCCCGCGCGGCATGTCGCTGGACGGGCTGAAGGTGGTGGTCGACTGCGCCAACGGCGCCGCCTACAAGGTGGCGCCGACGGTGCTGTGGGAACTGGGCGCCGAGGTGATCCCGATCGCCGTCGAGCCGGATGGGCGCAATATCAACGCGATGTGCGGTGCGACCGCGCCGGATGCGATGCGCGAGGCGGTGGTGCGCCACCAGGCCGACATCGGGCTGGCGCTCGACGGTGACGCCGACCGCCTGATCGTCGCCGATGCCGAGGGCCGCATCATCGACGGCGACCAGCTTATGGCGGTGGCGGCGGCAAGCTGGCTGAGCAATGGCGACATCGCCGGTGGCGGCGTGGTCGCGACCGTGATGTCGAACCTGGGCCTGGAGCTGCACTTGCGCGGCCTGGGCCTCGACCTCTTCCGCACCAAGGTCGGCGACCGCTACGTGCTGGAGGAGATGCGCAGCCGCGGCTGTAACGTCGGTGGCGAGCAATCCGGCCACATCATCTTCACCGACTTCGCCACCACCGGCGACGGCCTGATCGCCGCGCTGCAGGTGCTGGCGGCCCTGGTCGCCGCCGACAAGCCGGCCGCAGAGGTGCTGAACGTCTTCACCCCGGTGCCGCAGGTACTGCGCAATGTGCGCTATGGCGCCGGCCGGCCGCTGGACGACCCCAAGGTGCAGCATGCCATCGACACCGCGCGCGCGCAGCTCGGCGCCGAGGGCCGGCTGGTGATCCGCCCGTCGGGCACCGAGCCGGTGATCCGGGTGATGGCGGAAAGCAACGACCCGACCCTGGTCGACGCCGTGGTCGCGGACGTTTCGGGCGCCCTGGAGCGCGCGGCCTCGTGAACGGGCGCGTATTGATCATCGCCGGGTCCGACAGCGGGGGCGGCGCCGGCATCCAGGCCGATATCAAGACGGTGACCGCGTTGTCGGGCTATGCGTCAACCGCCATCACCGCGCTGACGGCGCAGAACACGCTGGGCGTACATGGCGTGCACGAGGTGCCGGCGGAGTTCGTGGTCGACCAGATCACCGTCGTGCTATCGGACATCGGCGCCGACGCCATCAAGATCGGCATGCTGGCCAATGAGAAGATTGTCGGCGCGGTCGCGGAGTGCCTGGCCCCGCTCGCCAACCGCATCCCCATCGTGCTCGATCCCGTGATGGTGGCCAAGGGCGGCCACAAGCTGCTGGACGATGCCGCGGTGGACAGGGTGCGCCGCCGCCTGCTGCCGCTGGCGACCGTGGTGACGCCGAACGTGCCAGAAGCCGAAGTGCTGGCGAAGCGGCCGTTGAAGACGGCTGCGGACATGCCGGCGGTGGCCGAGATTCTGCGCTCGCATGGCGCCAAGTACGTGCTGCTGAAGGGCGGCCACCTGGAGGGCGACACCGTGGTCGACCGGCTGTTCGGCGCCGATATCGACGAAACCATGGAAGATACCCGCTTCGACACCCGCGACACCCACGGCACCGGCTGCACGCTGGCATCGGCGATTGCGACCGGCCTTGCCCAGGGCCGCCCGGTGCTGGATGCCGTGCGCCGCGCCCGCGCCTATGTGCGCCGCGCCATCGAGACCGCGCCCGGACTGGGCGAAGGCAGCGGACCGCTCAACCATGTCGTCGCTCTCAACTAGCGGTCCCGATACCGCCAGCCGCGAGCCAGCCGGCACACACTACGTGCCATCGGCCACGGCGACCGGCGGCCACCGCGCGCTGATCGTCTGGCTCGGCATCTGCTGCGCCATGGTGGCGGCGATGGTGGTGATCGGCGGCATCACCCGGCTGACCGAATCCGGCCTGTCGATCACCGACTGGCAGCCGGTCAGCGGCATCGTGCCGCCGTTCAGCGACGCTGCGTGGCAGGAGGCATTCGCCGACTACCGGACCACCACCGAGTACCAGCAGCTCAACCAGGGCATGACGCTGGACGAGTTCAAGTCGATCTACTGGTGGGAGTTCGTGCACCGGCTGTGGGGCCGCACCATCGGCCTGGTGTTCCTGGTGCCCTTCGTCTGGTTCCTGTGGCGGCGGCGGGTGCCGGGATGGGCGAAGCCGCACCTGTGGGCCGTGTTCGGGCTCGGCGCCGTGCAGGGCGTGATCGGCTGGTGGATGGTGCAGAGCGGGCTGACCGGGCGCACCGACGTCAGCCAGTACCGCCTGACCGTGCACCTGATGATGGCGCTGGCGATCTTCGCCTACATGCTCGGTATTGCGTGGCGCATGCGCGCGCCGCCAGCAGCGCCGGTGGCGGCGACCTTTGTCGGACCGGGCCACCGCCTGCTGCTGACCGTGCTGGCGTTGGTGACGCTGGTGTGGGGCGGGCTCACCGCCGGCGCCAATGCCGGCATGGTCTATCCCGAGTTCCCGACGATGGGTGGCAGGCTTGTGCCGCTCGATCTGATCGCCATCGAGCCGGGTTGGCTGAACTTCTTCGAGAACATGGTCGCGATCCAGTGGGCCCATCGACTTATCGCGACGCTGACCTTGCTGGCGGTGCTGGCCTACTGGCTGCGGGCGGCGATATCAGCCGCGCGCTGCCCCGGCGCCGTCCATGGGCTCGCCGTCGTTGTGCTGGCGCAATACGCCCTGGGCGCGACAACCGTGCTGACGGGCGTCTCGTTCCATGCCGCCATCGGCCACCAGGCCGGCGCGGTCGCGGTGACCGCGATGCTGACCCTGCTGTGGGCCGGCCGCGCGCGGGCTGGCTCATGAGCGTGCCTGCATGACCAGTGCATCGACGACCGGTCGGGGCGCCGCGCGGCTGCGGGTGACCGGACGGGTGGCCGGCACGCTGGCGGTCGACGCCGTGATCGAGGCGGCGATGGCGACCGTGCTTCATGTTGGGCTGCATGGCGGGCGGGCGGTTGCGGAGACGACCCGTCGCGCGGTCAGGATGCTCGGGCCGGCCGGCCTCATCGCCCTCGCCGTCCTGGTGGTCCTGATCGTCGTCGTTGCCGCTTCGGACATAGACCTCGGCATTGCGCACGCCGCCGGCACCCTGACCGAGGACGAGAAGGCGTTTTACGAGCTGGTCACCCAGCTAGGCGATTCCGCCGGCTACATCATCGGCTCGGTCGCCGCCATCGTCGTCCTCTATGCCATGATCGCGCGCTGGCCGGAACGCGCCCACAGCCTGAATGCCTGGCGCTGGCTGCACCGGGCACAGTTCTTCGCGCTGGCGGTGATCGGCAGCGGCCTCGCCTCGATCCTGCTCAAGATGGTGTTCGGCCGCGCCCGCCCGCGGATGATGTTCCGCGACGACGTCACCGGCTTCCACCCCTTCACCTTCGCGTCCAGCGGCGACTTCGGCTCGTTCCCGTCGGGGCATTCCACCACCACCTGGGCGGTGGCCTTCGCGCTGATCGCGATCTTCGGGCGCTGGGGGCTGATCGCGGTGCCCATCGCCGCCTTCGCCAGCGCCACCCGCACCGTGCTGGCCGCGCACTTCCTGGGCGACGTGCTGGCCGGCATGCTGCTCGCCGCACTCTCGGTGGTGGTGATCCGCTGCTGGCTGGACCCGAACCGCACCGGCCCGCACGGCTGGTGGCGGTGGAACGCGGCTCAGGTCTCTGGCGACCGCGCACCGGGCATGTAGTCGCCCCATTCGCCCGGCGGGTTGCCGCGCGGCGCGAACGCCGCGGCGTCGCCGACCTCGCGGTGATGACCGAGCGCCCAGCGCACCGAGGGAAACGCGATCTCGTCCCACGGAATGTCGTCCCAGCCGAACAGGCCGACCTCCTGGCTCTCCTCGCCGGCGGCGATGTCCGCCGTCGCCAGCCGTGCCCGGAAGATGAGCTGCACCTGGCTGAGCCGCGGAATGCTGTAGACCGCCAGCAACCCCTCCAGCGCGATGTCGGCACACGCCTCCTCCCGCGCCTCGCGCATCGCGCCGTCCTGCGGGCTTTCGTGCAGTTCCAGATAGCCGGCCGGCAAGGTCCAGAAGCCGATCTGCGGCGGGATCGCGCGCCGCACAAGCAGGATGCGCCCCTGCCACGTTGCCACCGATCCGACGACCACTTTCGGGTTTTCGTAGGCGATATGCCCACACGCATCGCAGACCAGACGTTCCCGGTCCTCGCCGGCAGGGGTGCGGCGGCTGAAGCGCGGTCTTTGCGGTCCATTGTTCACGCGGCAAGGCTGGCACAAACCGCGGCGAATGCAAGGGTTCGGAAACCATTCCGTGGTTCACTAGCCACATGCACGAGATGCCGCGCCTGTTTGACCTGACGATCTCCGCGCCCGCGCCAAGGGTCGGGTCCGGCGCGCATGCCGCGGCTGTGCCCCTGCGCGCACCGGTCAAGCTCGCCGCGACGCTGATGGCGTGCGCGTGGGCGGCGGCCGGGGTCGTCGCCACCGCCGTCCTGATCATCTCAGGCTAGATTACGTCGCCTTGCGTCGTTCGGGCGCCCGCCCGGCCACCACACCCTCCAGCCAGCTCGCCAGATCCTCGGTGACGTAATGCGCGTGGCGCTCGTCCTCCGGCTGGTTGGGCCCCTCGCCCCCCACGATCAGCACCGTGGTGACGCCGCGGGCCGCAGCCGGTTCCAGATTGCGCGCGATATCCTCGAAGAACACCGCCCGGCGCGGGTCGATCGCCTTGCGCGCCAGCATGGCGTCGAACGCGTCTGAATCGGGCTTCGGCGCGTAGTCGGCGGCCACGATATCGAAGATCTCGTCGAAATGATCCAGGATGCCCAGGCGTTCCGCCACCTTCTCCGCATGGCCGGTGGAGGCGTTGGTGTAGATCGTCTTGCGCCCCGGCAGCGCGGCCAATACGGCATTCAGCGCCGGGTCAGGCTCCAGCCAGCTCAGGTCCACGTCGTGGACGAACTCCAGATACGCCTCGGGATCGACCTGGTTGTGGCGCATCAGCCCGTTGAGCGTGGTGCCGTGCTCCAGGTAATAGCGGCGCTGCAAGGCCAACGCGGCCTCGTGCGGCAGGTCCAAGTGATCGCGAATGAATTCGGTCATCCGCCGGCGCACGGCATCGAAAAACGCGTTGCCGGACGGGTACAACGTGTTGTCGAGATCGAATATCCAGCAATCCCTGCCGGCGAGCATCGGGTCAGATACCATGGTGCAGCAACAACATCCTGGTTATCGGGCAGCACGCGTCATACGATAATTCGCCCGGGCCGTCACATGATTAGCCGATGACGGAAACGCGCCGGCGGAGGAATAGTCGCCGCACGAAAGGGTTCGTTAGCGAAAATCAACGATCTTGGCTCAGATGAGCGCCCGAAAGAAGTGAACGGATGTCCGAACCAGCCATCCTGCATACCGTTGAAATCGATTCCGCCGAACTGACGCGCCGCGAGCGCGATCGGTTTGTCGCGTTCGCGTTCTGCGCCGCCGACATCCTGCTGGAACTGGACGACCAGTACGACATCTCGTTCGCCACCGGCGCGGTACATGCGCTGCTGGGATGCGACGGCGACAGCCTGATCGGCAGCTCGCTGGTCGACCTGGTCACACCCGAATACGCCAGCATGATCCGCACCGTGCTGGACGCGGCCCGGCGCGAAAGTCGCATGCACCCGGTGCCGATGCGCCTGCGCGGCCCGAACGGCCAGACCCCGCGCCTGAACGCAATGGGCTATCACCTGGCGGACCTGCCGAAGCTGGGCGGCCGCTACTACATCTCGCTCCGGCTCGATACGGCCCATTTCGGCGACACGGTCTCGCGCGACACCACCTCCGGCCTGCTCCAGCCCGACAGCTTCGCCGCCGCCGCGGCCAAACGCCTGCGCACCGGCCCGGACGACGTCAAGATTTCGTTCGTGCAGATGAACCGGCTGGACAGCCTGCGCGCCAAGCTGGACGACGAGACGCGCGAGACGCTGAACGAGACCATCGGCGCCTATCTGCGGGCGAGTTCCGTCGACGGCGACAGCGCCGGCGCCCTGGACAGCGAGCGCTTCGGCGTGCTGCACCACGAGGCGACCGACCTGGACGATGTCGAGCAGCGCCTTGCCGACTATGCCCGCGTCATCGACCCCGACGGCGAAGGCGTCAGCATCGACACCGCGACGATGTCGGCCGAGGAGATCGGCGTCGGCCGCCCGAACATCTCTGGCACCGAGCTGACCCGCGCCCTGATCCACGCCATGGACGTGTTCTGCACCCAGCAGGGCGACAACGTGGCCGTGGCCGACCTGTCGCGGGAGCTGAGCGGCATCACCCGGCGCACAGTCGACCGTATCGCGCGGTTCCGCGACGTCATTGCCAATGGCAGCTTCTCGCCGGTGTTCCAGCCGATCGTGAACCTGCACGACAATCGCCCGCATCATTTCGAGGCGCTGACCCGGTTCGACGATACCGGCACCATCGAATCCCCCTACGAGGACATTCGTTTTGCCGAGAATGTCGGCCTGATCGGCGAGTTCGATCTGGCCATGTGCAACAAGGTGCTGGACTGGCTGCGCGCATTGTCGCGCCAGGGCCATCGCTACGAGGTGGCGGTCAACCTGTCCGGCAACTCGCCCGCCTCGGACCGCTTCATCCAGCGCTTCTTCACCCTGCTGAGCGACTATGACGACGTTCGCGGCCAGGTGATCTTCGAACTGACCGAAAGTGCCGAGATCCGCGACATCGACCGCGTGCGCCGGTTCCTGAACCGCCTGCGCAGCGCCGGCCACCGCATCTGCCTGGACGACTTCGGCGCCGGCGCGGCGTCCATGCGCTACCTGCGCGCCTTCGACGTGGACGTGATCAAGATCGACGGCGCCTTCGTCGCCGACGCGGTGTCGTCCATGCGCACCCGCCTGTTCCTGAAGGCGATCGTCAGCATGTGCCGGGAGCTGGGCGCGGTGACGGTGGCCGAAATGATCACCGACAAGCCCACGTTGCAGATGGTCAAGGAGGCCGGCATCCAGCTCGGCCAGGGCTACCTGCTCGGCCGCCCGAACGCCGACGTTTCCCGCTTCGATGCGCCCAAGGCGCAGCTGTTCACCGGCGCTCCGAAGGTATAGGCCGGCCTCGGCTGGCGCGCGATCCGCGCCGCGCGATCTGCGCCATATGGGCCGGCCGCGGCACCCCGCCGCCGCCCGCGTCAGAGCAGGACGCACCCAAGCGCGCGTTGACATTGCGCCCCGCGATGCCTATCTGAAACGGGCTGGCGCCCGCGTGGCGACCGGTCTCTTGGCGCTGCGCAATCGCTGGCAGCCTTCCTGCCCCACCGGGTGGCGCCGCCCTACAGATCCAAGAGTGATACGCCCATGCTCGGTGCCATCGGTCGCAAACTGTTCGGTTCGGCCAACGACCGCTATATCAAGACACTCCAGCCGCTGGTCAATGCGATCAACGCCCAGGAATCGACGCTGGAGGGGCTGTCCGACGACGAGATAAAGGCGCGAACCGCGGCACTCAAGGAGCGGGTGGAAAAGGGCGAGAGCCTGGACGATCTGCTCGTCGACGCGTTCGCCACCGTGCGCGAGGCGGCGAAGCGAACCCTGGGCCAGCGCCATTTCGACGTCCAGTTGATGGGCGGCATCGTGCTGCACCGCGGCATGATCTCCGAGATGAAGACCGGTGAGGGCAAGACCCTGGTCTCGACGCTGGCCGCCTATCTGAACGCGCTGTCCGGCAAGGGCGTCCACATCGTCACCGTGAACGACTACCTGGCCCGCCGCGACGCGGAATGGATGGGCCGGGTCTACAACTTCCTGGGCATGGAAGTGGGCTGCATCGTGCCCGGCCTGCCCGATGACCAGCGCCGCGCCGCCTATGCCGCGGACATCACCTACGGCACCAACAACGAGTTCGGCTTCGACTATCTGCGCGACAACATGAAGTTCCGCCTGGACATGATGGTCCAGCGCGATCCGAACTTCGCCATTGTCGACGAGGTGGACTCCATCCTGATCGACGAGGCGCGCACGCCGCTGATCATCTCCGGCCCGGCCGAGGACAGTTCCGCGCTCTACGAGGCGGTGAACAAGGAAGTGCCGAAGCTGGTCGAGGAAGACTACGAGATCGAGGAGAAGAACCGCTCGATCACGATGACCGAGGAAGGCGTCGAGCACGTCGAGGACCTGATGCGCGAGGCCGGCCTGATGGAAGGCGGCCTGTACGACAGCCAGAACGTGACGGTGCTGCACCACGTGCAACAGAGCCTGCGCGCCCACAAGATGTTCCGCCGCGACACCGAGTATGTGGTGAAGGACGGCAAGGTGGTGCTGATCGACGAATTCACCGGCCGCATGATGGAAGGCCGGCGCCTGTCGGACGGCCTGCACCAGGCGATCGAGGCCAAGGAAGGCGTCAAGATCCAGCCGGAGACGCAGACCTTCGCGTCCATCACCTTCCAGAACTATTTCCGCCTCTACCGCAAGCTGGCCGGCATGACCGGCACCGCGATGACCGAGGCGCCGGAATTCCGCGAGATCTACGGCCTGGATGTCATCGACATCCCGACCAATGTGCCGGTCAACCGCATCGACAACGATGACGAGGTGTTCCGCACCCGCGCGGAAAAGGAAAACGCGATCATCGAGACGATCAAGGAGGCGCAGGAAAAGGGCCAGCCCACCCTGGTCGGCACCACCTCGATCGAGAAGTCCGAAGTGCTGTCGGACGCGCTGAAGAAGCTGAAGATCAAGCACAACGTGCTGAACGCGCGCTACCACGAGACCGAGGCCCACATCATCGCCGAGGCCGGCGTGCCGGGCGCGGTGACCATCGCCACCAACATGGCCGGCCGCGGCACCGACATCCAGCTTGGCGGCAATCTGGAGATGCGGCTCGCCCGAGAACTGGAAGAGGTGGAGGACGAGGCCAAGCGCGCCAAGCTGGCCGAGAAGATCACCGCCGATGTGGCGGCGAAGAAGAAGCAGGCCCTGGATGCCGGCGGCCTCTGCGTCATCGGCACCGAGCGCCACGAGAGCCGGCGCATCGACAACCAGCTTCGCGGCCGTTCCGGCCGTCAGGGCGACCCCGGCCGGTCGCTGTTCTACCTGTCGCTGGAAGACGACCTGATGCGCATCTTCGCCGCCGAACGCATCGATTCGATGCTGAAGCGGCTGGGCGTGAAGGAAGGCGAGGCGATCTCGCACCCCTGGGTCAACAAGGCGCTGGAAAAGGCGCAAGCGCGGGTGGAAGGGCGCAACTTCGACATCCGCAAGCAGCTGCTGCGCTTCGACGACGTGATGAACGACCAGCGCAAGGTCATCTACGAGCAGCGCAAGGACCTGATGCGTGCCAACGACGTGCACGACACGGTGATCGACATGCGCGAGGAGACCCTGGACGCGCTGATGGAAGCCCACGTGCCCCAGAAGGCCTATTCGGAGGAATGGGACGTGGACGGCCTGACCGAGGCTTGCAAGCGCATCTTCGGGCTGGAGCTGCCGATCCTTGACTGGGCGAAGGAAGAGGGCTCCGCCGAACAGGAAATCCGCGAGCGCATCGGGGCCGCCGTCGACAAGAAGATGGCCGAGAAAGCCGCCAACATTGGCGGCGACGCGATGCGGGCGGCCGAGAAGAGCATCGTGCTCCAGATCCTGGACCATCACTGGAAGGAGCATCTGCTGCACCTGGACCATCTGCGCCAGGGCATCAGCCTGCGCGCCATGGGCCAGCGCAACCCGCTGGACGAATACAAGCGCGAGGCGTTCGATATGTTCGAAGGCCTGCTGGTGCGCATGCGCGAGTCCGTCACCCGGATGCTGGCGCTGGTGGAGTTCAAGGTCGGCGACCCGAACCAGCCCCAGGGCGCCACCGCCGCCGGCACGCCTTCGGCACTGCACGCGGTGCCGCAGCCGAAGCCGGTGCAGACCACAGAGACCCGCGAGGACCCGGCGCTGGCCAATGCCGGCAACGGGCAGGACCCACAAGCCGCGGCAGCGGACGGTGCCGGCGGTGCGCGGCCCGCGCGCCCCAGTACCGGCCAGCGAGGTGCCCGGCCGGCCACCAGCAGCAAGGTGCCGCGCAACGCGCCCTGCCCCTGCGGCTCGGGCAAGAAATACAAGCACTGCCACGGCAAGGTTGTGACCGCCGGCGCCGATTCAGCTTAGAATTCGATCATTTCGGACGGCGCTGTTTCGCCAAGGTCGACCCGACGGTCGACCTCAAGCCGCGCGAGAAATGCCTCGTCGTGACTGACAACCAACAACGCACCGTCATAGACTGACAGCGCCGCTTCCAGCGCCTCGGTGGCATCGAGGTCGAGGTGGTTCGTCGGCTCGTCCAGGATCAATAGCGCTGGTGGACGCGGGCTACCCAGCGTGCAGGCAAGGCCGGCGCGCAACATCTCGCCACCGCTCAGATTGCCGGCAAGCAGCAGCGCATCGTCGCCCCGGAACATAAACCGCGCGAGCGCGGCCCGGCACTGGTTCTCGTCCGCCGTAGGATTCAGCTGGCGGAAGTTGTCGCGCAGGGACCGGGCGGGATCGAGCAAACCGACATGCTGGTCCAAGAGTGCCGCCGGCACCTGGAGGTCGACCTGGCCGGCTACCGGCGCAATGGCCCCGGTAACCAGCGACAGCAATGTGGTCTTGCCGCAACCGTTCGGGCCGGTGACCGCCACCCGCTCCGGGCCAGTGATGGCGAGGGAAAGGTCGCGGATGACCGGCCGGGCCGGGTCATGGCCGCCGGTGACGGCGCGCACCCGCAAAACCGGCCTCGCCTTAGGCAACCCGGTCGACGGGATGTCCATGCGAAGTGGCTGCAGCACCTCGATCTTGGCGCGTGCCGCAGACAGGGTCTCTTCGGCGGCGTCCCGGCGGGCCTGCCGCAAGCGTACGTTCGCGGCACCTGAGGCCTCGGCACGGGCCTTGGCGGCATCCAACCACGACTTCGGCTGATCTCGCCTGGCGCGGGACTTCCGCCCGACGCTGTCCTTGCGCGCCTTGCGTTCGGCTGCCTGCCGGGCCCGGCGCTCCATCACGTGCCTGGCATGTTCCGCATCCGCGACATCGCGTTCCGCCGCGTGCAGGTCTTCGGCCTTGCGCGCGCGGTAGGCGCTGAAGTTTCCGCCATACTGCTTCGCGCCCAGGGTGGAGAGTTCGACGATGGCGTCCATCTCATCCAGCAATTCGCGGTCGTGGCTGGCAACGATGGCGCCGCGCCGCCACCCGCGCACCAGCTCGACAACCGCCCGGCGACCGGCCCGGTCCAGGTTGTTCGTCGGCTCGTCGAGCAGCACCACGTCCGGGGCGGCGAATACGATGGCGGCAAACGCCGCGCGGGTGCGCTGACCGCCGGACAACGACGCCAGAGGCGTGCGCGGATCGGTGCGCAGCCCGCACTGTGCCAGCGCCGCCTCAATGCGATCCGGCACGCTCCAGTCTGCATCCGCCAATGCGGCGGCGTCCGCCACCATGCCGGCCGCGGCACGGTCGAGCAAGGCAAGGGCAGACGCCACACCAAAGAGGTCGGCAATCGTTTCGCCGCCAGCGGTGCCGACGTCCTGCCGCATCCACCCGATCGTCCCGGCGATCGCGACCGAACCGCCAGCCGGCGATATCTGGCCCGAGACCAGGCGCAGTAGCGTCGACTTGCCGGTGCCGTTGCGGCCGACAAGCCCGGTGCGCTCCTGCCCGAACGCCAGGTTCAGGTCATCGAAGAGGGGCGTACGATCAGGCGTGAGGAACGAGATGTTGGAAAGAACGACGGAAACGGGCATGGACAAGGGCCTCGTGCAGCGCGATGGGTCGAATGGCGGCAACGAGGGTCATGTCCATATCAAGGAACTCCGTCCGCGGATTGGCTCCCCTACATTGGGTCGCGGGCGTCAATGTGCAAGCCCAACCAACGTCGCGCGCCCCAAGCGCAAAGGGCCTGCCAGACTTGTCCACAACTTATTTGACTCGCGTCATTAAATTGCCGCGAATCGCCAGCCATGGTGGTTGCACGCATGCTGGCCACAAGATATTGTGGCGGCCTGATTGGGGGGTCGGGCCAGTAAGTGTGCGATAGCAGAGGGACCAGACCATGGCATGGACCGAGGAGCGCGTTCGCGATTTGAAGCGCCTGTGGGAAGAAGGCCACAGCGCCAGCTACATCGCAAACGAACTCGGAGAGGTCACCCGCAACGCGGTGATCGGTAAAGCGCATCGGCTTGGACTGTCCAGCCGCCCCTCGCCGATCAAGAGCGGTGGATCTGGCACCAAGTCTCCGCGGCCGAAGCGCAAGCCCGCCGCGCGCCGTGCCGCGCCGCGCAAGGCAGCGGTGCCGCGCCAGAAGTCGGTAAAGCCGGAAACGCCGCGCCTGTCCGACCTGGAACGGCGCGCGATTGCAACCGCGCCGCAGCCGGCGCCGGAGGGCTACAAGGGCCCGCGCTGCCAGTGGCCGATTGGCGATCCCGGCACCGACGACTTCCAGTTCTGCGGCGCACCGGCCCATGAAGGCCGGCCGTATTGCACCGCGCACTGCCAGATCGCGTATCGCCGCCGCGACGAAGCCGCCTGAGCACGATCGCCTGTGACGGCGCCGGCCCTCATGGACCGGCGCCGATCTGGCGTGATACCAGCGGCACTATCGACCGGCCCTTTGCCATCATTGTGAGGAGCGCCGCTCATTACATGCGAATGGGTGGCGCGACGCGGCAATCCAGAGCGTCGTCTCCAACGTCACATCAAACGCCTGGATCGCCACGCCCGCTGAAGCGGGCTCGCGATGACGCCTCAAGTCACGGAAGGGTCAGCGAATTGTGCCGTTGGCATAGGTACTGATGCAGATGCAGAATCTGCGGTCGGGGCTCTAACCGGCAGCGCCGTCGGCTGTTGGCGCTTGCATATCGTCCTCGCTCGGCAGTGCCTCGCCCATGCTGTCCATAAGCCGTTCGCGGTAGCTGGTAATGAAGCTCTCGAAGCGGGCGATATCGGGATCGAGGCGGTCGACATCGCCGACATTGGCGATCGGCGACAGGTCGTCGGCGACCAGTAGCTGGAACAGGCTGTTGTGGGGCGAGCCCGCCATCGCGGCGCTGAAGCGCCGGTCAAGCATGCTCAGCCCCGCCTGATCGCGGGCATAGGTCAGCGCCATCGCCCAGTTCACCAACTGGCGCGCCTGGAAATCGGACAAGGGGCCACGCCACACATCGGCGCCGGCCGCGGTCTCCAGTGGCGCCGGGTCCTCGGGCTCGGGCATGGCCGGCAAATCCATGGCCGCGGCCTCGTCGGCGGTCGGCAGCGCATCTAAGCCATCGGCCGCTTCCGCCAGCGCCGGCGCCTGCGGATCGTCGACCTCCTCTGCTTCGGCGGCAACCGGCTCCGGCGGATCGGGCGCGACAGCCACGGGCTCGGGCTCCGCCGGAGCCATGTCCTGGCCGACCAGACGTTCGAAGACCTCCGCGGCCCGCGCCCAGTCCTCGCTGCGCCAATAGGCTTCGGCGCGCAGCAGGTCGGCATTGCGGCTCGCGTCGTTAACCAGGGTCTCCACCACCGTCGGCAGATCGCCAAGCTCAAGATGCGCGCTGGCCGCCAACCTGCGGCGCTCGCCCACCAGCGCATCCGGCATGTTCTCCGACTCCGAGGCAGACAACGCGGCCAGCGCCGCCTCTGGATCGCGGTTGGCCAGATGGATCAGCGCGATGCGCGCGCCAGCCGCGCCCCGGGCATTGCCGGTCAGCCGCTCGTCGACCTCCGACTGCAGGATCTCGGCCGCCTCCGCCAACAGGTTGAGGCCGATCAGCCGGTCGGCCAGCCGGCGCGACATCGCCTCGCCTTCCGGTCCTTCCGGCACAAGGCGATGGTATTCGTCAAACAGCGCCACCGCCGTGATCGGCGACACATTACCCGGCGGATCGGGGCTGAACAGCTCCGCGAACGTCGCCTCCAGCGCCGCCTGGATATCCTCGATGTCGGGCGCGTTGGAGAACTGGATGGTCATCTGGTCGAGCGTGCGCAGCGCGTTGCGATAGTCGCCGGCGGCCGCGTACATATCGGCCAGCATCTCGATGACCCGTCGTTCATAGCCGTCGCCGCGCCACCTGAACCGCAGCGTCTCCAACTCGGCAATCGCGGTCTCCGGCGCGATCATGCCGCCCTCGATCAAGGCGCTCAGCCGCGCCAGGCCCGCAAAGGCGGCCACCGAGGCATGATCGCCGTCCTCCAGTTCCTGCCACAGATCCACGGCGCGCTCATGGTCGCCGCGCAGCCACAGAATGCGGGCGCGCCGCAGGTCCAATTCGGCCCGCTCGGGCGTGTCCTGCAGGAAGAAGGGCAGGGAATCGGCGATGCGTGTGGCGCGTTCGTAGTCGCCGTCGGCCAGCGCCGTGTCCACGGCCGCCCCGCCCAGCTCGCCCTGCAGGGGCGCGGGATACCATGGCGGCACCACCGGCGGCGGCTGGAACAGCGCGCGCGCCTCGTCGAACCGGTCCAGCCGCGAAAGGGTCGCGGCATGCCAGAGCCGGGCCTCCGGCGACAGCGCCAGCCGCGACGACGACAGGTCCGCCTCGGCGGTAACCAGGTCGTTCATCATCATGGCGGCCGCGCCGCGCAGCGCGAGCAGGGACGGATCCTCGGTAAACGCGCTCGGCATGTCGCTTTCGATCAGCCGCAGTACACCCAGGGCATCGGTATAGCGTTCGTGGGCGAACAGGAACCGGGCCAGGTCGCGCCGGGCGGCGAACTGGTCGCGGTCGTCATCCGCTTGCGATGCAACCCGCTCCAGGTGGCGGCGCACGTTCAGGAACGTGCCGTCCTCGCTGCGCTGCCAGGTCGGAATGTCGAACAGGCGAAAAGCATTCCAGTCCACGGGGCCGTCGGGCGGCTGGTTGCCGGGCGATGCCACCGGCACCATCTGGGCGCCGGCGTCGTTCGGCGCGCCGTGATTGTCCGAGAGATTGTTGCCATGGTCGCCGGCTTGGTCGTCATGAGCGGCCGGTGCGCCGTGATCGTTCGCGACTTCGGCATGGCCGTCGGTGTGGGCTTCGGTGTCAGGGGCGCCATGGGCGTCGGCGGCATCGGGATGATGCGCGGCATCGTCCGCCGCCGCGAGGTCGTCCGGGTGACCCTCATCATGGCCCGCGTCGTAGTCCGCATCGTGGTCCACAACCTGGGGCGCATCGTGGTCGTTGGCATGCCCGGGATCGCGCACCGCGTCATGGTTCGCGGCGCCATGGTCGTCGAACACCGCCGACGACAGGTTGAGGCCGACCGGCGAGACGATCTGGGCCGCGCCGTCATGCAGCAGCAGCGTCACCGCATCGTCCACCCGCTCGACCGCCAGCCCCTGCGCGGTTGCCAGCACGCGGAACTCGATGAACTGGGCCGGCGCCGGGCGCCCATAGCCGGGCTGGCCGACCGGGACCACGGCCAACGTGTCGCCGACATTCGGATCCTCGATCATCAGCAGCGGACCGCCGCCCGCGACATCGAAGCTGATGGCCGGCCCCATGACCGGATCGTCGATACGGTTGAGCGGTATCACGCTTTCCGGCTCCGCCGCGCCGGGGCGCAATTGCACGAACCAGGTGTCGTTGGCCGCGCGCACCCGGGGCGCGACATCGCCGTCCAGGGTCATGCGCAGGATGGTGGCGTCCGGCAGGTGCTCCAGGACCGGCGGGCCGACGATGCCGCCGGCCTGGATCTCAAGGCTGGAGAGGTCCGGGTTCACATCGTGATCGAACACCATCCACAACCAGCCGGCGCGCGCGAACACCGCGCCATGGACCGGCTGCGACCAGCGCAGACGCAGCACCATCTGCTCGTCGCCGCCAATCGCGTCGATGGTAAGGTCGGCGGGCGGCGCCTGCGGGTTGACGACATCCACATCCCCATGCGCGTCGGGGCCATCCGCATCGGCGGCCATGTCGCCCTGGTCGGCGGTGGCATCCATATCGGCGTCGAGAGCCGCCATCTCGACCGGTTCGTCGGCGGCGGCATCGTGATCGCCAACCGGGGGCGCGTCATGACCGTCGCCAGGATCATCCCCATGGACGTCCCCGGGGCCATCCATGTGGGCATCGGCTTCTTGCTGGTCGCCCTCATGGGGGTCAGTCTCATGGGGGTCAGACGCGGCGACATCGCCATGATCGCCGGCCGGATGATCGTCCTCGACAAGCTCGGACAGCACCGGGTCGACGGCTTCCATCACCTCCAGTGCGTCCTCCACCGCCGCGACCGCGGCGGCGGCATCGTCGACCGCATTGTCGGTGACGACCTCTGGCGTGGCGTCGTCATGTCCGTCATCGGCGACAACCATGGCGCCGTCGTCGTGCGCCATATCCTCGTCGTGGGTCGCGTCCTCGACGGGGCCCCCATCCTCGTCGTGGGTCATGTCCTCGTCGTGGGCCGCATCCTCATCAAGGGCGGCGACCGCCTCGTCGTCATGCGCCGGATCGGCGGCCGCGTCCGCCACATCCTGGTGCTGCACTGCCTGCTCATCAGTAACAGGCTCGTCGGCAACAGGCTCGTCGGTGGCGACCTCCATGGGGTCCGCGCCGGCAGAAGGATCCATCTCGTCGCCAGACGCGACCTCAACCTCGACATCAGGCACGTCGACTTCGGGTACGTCGACTTCAGGCACGTCTGCGGGTTCCAGGCCTTCGTCCGTTACCTGGCTCGCGCGACTGTCCGGCGGCACCGGCGGAAGCGCCGGCGGTTCGGCGACCGCGACCTCGGCTGGCTCGGGCGATTCGGCCGTGGCGTCCTCCAGAGCCTCGTCGGTCGGCGGCTGTGCCGGCAACGTGCCCTCGGCACGGGCGACCACGACATCCGGGTCGACCGCCGCGCGCGGCCCGGCGGGATCGCGGCGAATATCGAACACGGCCTTGGTGTTGACGTAGAAACCGCGCACGGTGGCGCCGGCGTTGGTCGCGACCTGCATCTGCAGCCGACCGTCCGGATTGTCGACACCGACCAGGGCCAGCCAGGGCGGGAAACGCCGTGACAGGCGCTCCGCATTCACCTGCGCCGGCCGGTCGAAGCTGATGGTGATCAGGCCGTCGTCGTTCTCGACCTCGAACGGCACCTGGACCGGCCAGTCGAAGACGATGCGGTCGTAGCTGCCTTCGTCATGAATGCCGAACCGCACCGACAGCGGCGGCGCGTCGGATGGCGGCGTCTCGGCGGCAGCGGCATCGCCGCTCTCGATGATCGGGGCGTCGCCTTCGGCCTGGGCGAGCTGGCGCGCGATCTCGGCGCGCGGCGGCCGCGGCGGCGCCAGACCGGGTGTCGGATCAGCCGGCGCATCGGCGGACGTGGAATTGGGGTTCAGCGCCGCGTCGGCCACATCGACGCGCACCGGCGCATCTGCGACCTCAGCGCTTGAAGCCGGCGGCGGCGACCCTGCGGCATCGGCGACCGCGGTATCCGGAACCGGCGGCGCGGGATCGGGCGCCGGCGGCGTGCGCGGCACCAGGTCGACGATGACGTTGCCGCCGTCGGTCGCGGTGACCACCGAGACCGGCTGCTCCAGCAGGGCCAGGATCGACCGCCCGTCGGGGCCAATGACGATCTCGCGGATATAGGCGCCGAGGTTCGCTTCCACGGCTTCGAACGTGGTGGCAAGCGGCCGGTCGAAACTGATCAGCAGGCGACGGTCGTCGACCGTGGTGGTGAACCTGACCGGTGCATCCCAGGCGAAGACCATGCGGCCGCCCTCGTCGCCGACGCTGGCATCGACGTCGATGACATCCAGCGCGAGGGCCGGGGCGGTTGTCAGCAGCGGAACGGTCAGCGCGACGGCCATGAACCCCGCCGCCACGACGTGGCGGCGCCATCGCGCGATGCGGTGCCTGGCGGCACCACCGCATGTTGACGTTGGCCACTTCGCGAAATGCGATGTCATCGCAACCTCACCAATGTCGCCTGCCGGCCCGATGCCGATGGCCCGCAATGGCCGCGCGTATCCGGAAAATGCGCCCCACGTCGTGCCGCAGCACCTTTGCCCCCGATCCGGCCTTCCGCACCTGTGGGCGGGGCCTGGGCGCTATGCGGCACCGGGGCAACCTTCGGCGCCGGTACGCCAGGCGACGCGGCGGGGGCCGCCGTCAAAGCAACACTGGTAATCGACAATACGAAAGACGTCTAGTGTCGCGAGCGCAAAGTTCGTTCCTGAATCGCAGTTTAGGAACCACCGTCGGCGCGACGGGACCAAGCCTTTCCAAACACAGATACGCGGCGTTAGTCCGCGCATCTGGATCAGCTGCCGAATAATGCGTCGATCTCGGCCTGGTTCTTGGCCCGCTCCGGCAATTGAGGGCCATTCAATAGTTTGGAGTCGTCATCGATCGCTGCATCAAGGGATTCAGCCAGCGCCGCCGTCTCTTCGGCGCCGAACATCTTCAGCAGCTTCTCGATGTGCTCTTCGACGTGCACCAGCACCTTGACCACCTTGGAAATGCGCTGGCCGGTGATGTCCTGGAAGCTGCAGGCCTCGAAAATCTGGCCAACCACTTCCTGCAGGCGCTCACCGTCCTCGCCTTCCATCCGCGCCGAAACCTCGTCCACCACTTCGGCAGCACTCATGATGGTCTCGGTCGCTTCCTCGGTCGCAGTCACGACCGCGTCCAGCTCGATGCTGGCCATCGACAGCTGGTCGCCGTCCTCGGTCTTCGGGCGGAGGTCGGAGATCTCCACCTTCGCGCGCTCGATGTACGCAACGAGGGACCGCAGTTCGCTCAACAGCATGTACTTGCTCCCATGCCTTGTCTTGCTATCGGCGTCGTTGCGCGACTTGTCGCCTTCAGCCCCCATGCGTCGTCTCCTTGCCCGTCGTCCTGGCAATGCTGTCCGTCGTGCGCGGGGCACCACGGACAGTCGCGCTAGAACGGGCCCATCACGCTCTGCAGCTTCGCCTTCAGGGTCGCTGCGTTGAACGGCTTTACGATGTAGTTGCTGACACCGGCCTGCTTGGCGGCGACGACGTTCTCGGTCTTGCTCTCCGCCGTGATCATGATGAACGGCGTATCGTTGAGCTTGGCATCGGCGCGGACTTCCTTCAGCAACTGAAGGCCGGTCATCGGCTCCATGTTCCAGTCGGAAATCACCAGCCCGTAGCCACGCTGGCGCAGCTTCTGCAGGGCAGCACTACCGTCGCTGGCCTCATCAACATTGTTGAAGCCAAGTTGCTTCAGCAAGTTGCGGATAATGCGCAGCATGGTCTTGTAATCATCTACGATCAGGATCGGCATGTTGGTGTCGACCGCCATTTGGCACTCCACTTCTCGGTCGGGAATTTTTGACTGCGGGCACCCTACAGCCGCTGCGTTAAATCCGGCTTAATCGGCGCAATTGCGAGGGCTGGCGCGCGCTTACATCTGCTCAGCCTGCATGAACTCGGGCCGGGCCTGCATGCGGTAGGCCATCTCCTCGGTGATCTCCTGCGCGCGGGCCGGCGACATCTCCGCCATGATGGTGGCGCTCTTGAAGCCGG
Organism: Alphaproteobacteria bacterium; assembly: GCA_965227515.1. Taxonomy (GTDB): domain Bacteria; phylum Pseudomonadota; class Alphaproteobacteria; order CALKHQ01; family CALKHQ01; genus CBDDFZ01. The sequence goes on along the minus strand of CBDDFZ010000002.1, from coordinate 54,323 downwards.
TCATGCGCATCATGATCGCGAGCACGATTTCCAGGTCGAGCTGCTCCAGAATGACCGCCGCGTCCTTTGCCTTCATGGCATCGTAGATCGCGACCAGGTTCATCAGCTCTTCTTCTTCCTGCTGGTCGTAGGCGTTGACCAGCTCTTCAACCGCCGTGCGCAGTTCGCGCAACTCTTCCAGGCGCATCTCGAGCCGTTGCTCGGCCACCGCCAGCTCGCGCTCGCGCGCATCCAGCGCCTGCTCGCGGGCCTCCAGATCCTGCAGCCGGTCGGTCAGCGATTGCAGGACTTCCAGCTCTTCCGGCGTGAATCGCGCGCCCAGCGGATGGTCCTGGCCAAACGGACGGTCGCCCGACGGCAGCACCGGCCCATCCCCGCCGCCTTCCTCGGCCATGGCATCCTCCGCCATCGCCTCGTCTTCCTCTCCGGCCATCGGCTCGACATCCATCGGCGCATCGCCGGCGGCCGGCTCAAGGCCGGCTTCCGCCGCCAGAGCCTCGGTCACGCCAAGCGACGCCCAGGCCTCGTCGGAGGTCTCGCTGATCTCGCCGATCTTGACCGACAACAGGGCGGCCAGGGCAAGGATCAACAGTGGCAGAAGGCGGAGACGCTTCATGTTGGCAGTGCTCGAAAAGAGTGGCGGCGGTTGCGGCTCAGCGCGCGGCCTGCAGGGCCTTCAGCAGGGCCTGCTCGGCCTCCGAAGGGCGCTGCTGGACGGGGGCGTCGGGATAACGGGCGGCAGCGCGCTCGTCCTGGTGGCCGCCGCGCCCGCGCAGGGCCTTGATCAGACCGCCGGACGACGACGGCTGCGGCGCTGGCCGGCCCGTCGGCTGCGGTGCGGCGGGCGCCGGGGCGCTGGCCGCCGCGCGCTCCGCCATCAGGCGGGACGACACCGATTCGGCCTTGTCGATCAGGAACTCCAGTTCCTCCTTCAGGCCGCGCGCGCGCTCCACATTGTGGTCCAGGGCGCCGTTGGCCTCCTCGGACATGGTGCGGAATGCGTTCAGGCTGTGCTCGGCGCGTTCGGCAAGGGTGGTGAAGCTCGCCAGCGTCGCCTCCATATCGGCCCGGCTGCGGCGCACCCGGCCCAGGCGCACATACAGCACCGTCGCGGTGACCAGCGTCATCACCAGGAGGGCGGCAACAATGATGTCGGCAATCAGTCCAATCTGCATGGCGTTCTACCGTTGCTTGGCGCGGTCGGTGACCTGCACGGCGATGTTGCGGCCGCGCCGGCCCATATGGCCCTTGAACATGGAGACTTCGCCGAAGCGCAGCTTGATGTCGCTGTCGGGAGTCGCATTCAGCATCAACTGGCTCCCGGGCTGCCAGTTCATCACGTCCTGCAGCGACATGACCTGCTCGTCCAGCACCGCCTGGAGGTCGATCTCGGTCGCCCAAAGCTCGGACGCCAGGTGGCCTTCCCAGATCGAGTCACGGCCGAACTTCTCGCCCATGAACATCTGCAGCAGCAGTTCGCGCACCGGTTCCAGTGTCGCGTACGGGATCAGCAGCTCCATGCGCCCGCCGCGGTCTTCCATGTCGATGCGCATCCGCGCCAGGATGGCCGCGTTGGCCGGGCGCGCGATGGTGGCGAAGCGCGGGTTCGTCTCCAGCCGGTCGAACACGAAGTCGACCTTGCTCAGCGGCTCGAACGCCGCGCACAGGTCTTCCAGCACCACATTGACCATGCGCTCGACCAGCGTGCGCTCGATGGTGGTGTAGGGCCGGCCCTCGATCGCCATCGCAGCGGTGCCGCGCCGTCCGCCCAGCAGCACGTCGACGATGGAATAAATCAGCGCGGAATCGACCACCATCAGGCCGTAGTTGTCCCATTGCTCGGCCTTGAACACGGTCAGCATCGCCGGCAGCGGGATCGAATTCAGATAGTCGCCGAATCGGATCGACGTGATGGTGTCGATCGACACCTCCACATTATCGGAGGTGAAATTGCGCATGGTGGTGGTCATCATCCGGACCAGCCGGTCGAACACCACCTCCAGCATCGGCAGCCGCTCATAGGCGACCAGCGCGCTGTTGACGATGGCCTGCACGCCGGTGTTGCCGGAGCCGTCGCCATCGCCCTCGTTGAAGCCGAGCAGGCTGTCGATTTCGGTCTGGTCGAGGACACGCTCGTCGGTGCCCCCGTCCCCGTCGTCGCCATCCCCGTCGCCGTCGGCCATCGCCGCCCATTCGGCGGCCATCGCCTCGTCGTCGCCAGCGTCGTCGCCGTCTCCGTCGTCGTCGCCCGCCATCGCCGCCCATTCAGCGGCCATGGCCTCTTCATCTACGGCGTCGTCAGTCTCGTCGGGAGGTGGTGCCACTGTGTTTCCTAGCCCTGGACCAGCATGCGGCCAAACAGCACATCGCTGATGCGCGCCGGCGCGATGGCGTCGTTGACGCGGTTCAACAGTTCCTCGCGCAGCCGGTAGACCGCGGCGGAACCCTCGATATCGCTGGCGTGCAGCTCGCGCAGGTGGGTCTGGAACTGGTCGACCACGCGCGGCATCAACCGCTCGACCTCGGCCAGATCCTGCTCGCTGGGGGTCTCCAGGGTCACTTCGAGCTGCAGATAGACGGCGCGGCGGTCGTCGGAGCGCAGGTTCACCGTCAGCTCCGGCACCTCGAAGTAGAACGCCTCGCCGCTGTGCGCATCCAGCTCGGCCAGCCGGGCCTCTTCGTCCTGCTCGCTGCCATGGCCGTCTTCGGCATGTTCCTCGCCTTCCTCCTCGGCACCGCCGAGGACGGAATCGAGAATGCCCGACATATAGAGACCGACCAGAAGGATGATGGGCAAGCCGACAAACATGATCAGCTTCTTGCCGCTCATCTTCTTCTTTTTCGGGGCCTCTTCGCCGTCTTTGGCTTCCTCGTCGCTCATCACCCGCTATCCATTGCCTGTGTCCGGGCCTTTGGCCGGATCGACGGCCGAAATGTACGCGCAACGAGGTTAAGAAGATGTTGCCCCCGGCAAGGACCGGCCCTGCCCCGGCAAAGCTTGCCGACCGCCATGCCGCTTGCTGCCTAGCCGGACAGCCGTTTCGAATTTAACTCGTTGTTTTCATTAACTTTAACTATCTGGCACGGTCACTGCACAGGGTGTCGCCGAACGCGAGGCTCGGCCAGAACACGGCCTTCAGCCCCAGAACCGGAGCCACCTACGCATGGAAAATGCATCCCTCGTCGCCGTATCGCGCCAGATCGCCCTTGGCGCCCAGATGGAAACGGTGGCGAACAACCTCGCCAACATGAACACCCCGGCCTTCAAGTCCCAGAGCCTGCTGTTCGCGGCGATGCTGGAGGGCCAGGAGGGCTTCATCGACGACCCGCTGGGCCCGGTGGCCTTCAACCAGACCCTGGGCACCTACGTCGACTTCAGCGCAGGCTCGCTGGCCAGCACCGGCAATCCGCTGGACGTGGGCATCTCCGGCGAGGGCTTCTTCAGCGTCGAGACCCCCGACGGCGTGCGCTACTCGCGCAACGGCCGCTTCGCGCTCGGGCCCGGCGGCGAGCTGATCGACAGCTCGGGCAACAAGGTGCTGGGCAACGGCGGCGGCCCGCTGGTGATCCCCGAGGCCACCGACATCTCCATCGCCACGGACGGCACCATCTCGGCCAACGGCGCGGTCGTCGGCCGCCTGGGCATCGTCTCGTTCGACGAGACCCATCGCCTGGAGCGGACCGGTGACGGCCTCTACGACGCCGGCGACATGGCGGCGACACCGATGGAGGCGCCCGAGGTCGCCCAGGGCATGATCGAGCAGTCCAACGTCTCCGCGGTCCACGAGATGACCCGGATGGTCGAGGTCAGCAAGGAATACCAGCGCATCACGCGCCTGATCGAACAGGAAAGCGAGCGCCAGCGCCTGGCGCTGCAGCGCCTGTCGCGGGCCGGCTGATGACCCCGCCAAGCGCGACCGCTGAAACCCGTATTACCGAGACGCGAAGGAGCATCTGACCCATGCGCGCACTAGATATTGCAGCCACGGGCATGCTGGCGCAGCAGCTCAACGTGGAGATCATCTCCAACAACATCGCCAACATGAACACCACCGCCTACAAGCGGCGGCGGGCGGAGTTCCAGGACCTGCTGTACCAGAACCAGCAGCCGGTCGGCACAACGTCGTCGGACATCGGCACCATCGTGCCGGCCGGCGTGCAGATCGGCCTCGGCGTACGCACCGCGGCGGTCTATCGCGTGTCCGAGCAGGGCGCGATCTCGGTCACCGAGAACCCGCTGGACCTGGCGATCTCCGGCGACGGCTACTTCCAGGTCGAGCTGCCCAGCGGCGAGACCGCCTACACCCGCTCCGGCGCGCTGCAACTGAGCGCCACCGGCGAGATCGTCACCGCCGACGGCTACCCGGTGCAGCCGTCCATCGTGGTGCCGACCGATGCCACGTCGATCGCCGTCAATTCCAGCGGCGAGGTGCTGGTGACCATCGACGGCCAGGTCGCGCCGCAGAACGTCGGCCAGCTCCAGATCGCCAAGTTCGCCAACGACGGCGGGCTGGAAGCGATCGGCAACAACTTCTTCTCCGAGACCCCGGCGTCGGGCGCGGCCACCACCGCCACCCCGGGCACCGCCGGGTTCGGCACCATCCTGCAGGGCTTCCTGGAAACCTCGAACGTCAACGTGGTGCAGGAGATCACCAGCCTGATCAACGCCCAGCGCGCCTACGAGATGAACTCGAAGGTCATCCAGGCATCCGACGAGATGCTGTCGCAACTCAACCGCCTGCGCTGACGGGAGCACGGACATGAACCTCTATCGGATCTTCGCCGTCGCGCTCTTCGTCGTCGTCGGCGGGCTGTCGGCCTACGACCGCACCGCCCAGGGCGCGGAACTGCGCCCCTCCGTGGTCGTCGACAGCGACGTGGTTACCGTCGGCGACATGTTCGCCGATGCCGGCGACGCCGCCGCCGAGCCGGTGTTCTACGCACCGGACCCCGGCGAGCAGGTCGAGATCGGGCCGAACTTCCTCTACCGGGTCGCGCTGGCGCATGACCTGGACTGGCAGCCGGGCACCGGCGCCGACCGCATCCTGGTGCTGCGCGCGGCCCAGGATGTGACCTACGAAACGATCGTCGCCAGCCTGACCGACGCGCTGCTGGCGCGCACCGAACTGCCGCTGGCGCAGGGCCAGCTTCGCCTGGAGCTCGACAGCGGCATCACCAGCATCCGCCTGCCCACCGGCGTGCCGGCGGACCTGATGGTGGAGGACGTGCGCTACGACGTGCGCAGCCAGCGCTTCAGCGCGCTGCTGATCGCCGCCCCGCAGACCGTGCACGAGATCGCGGTGCGGCTGGCCGGCCGGGTGCGCGCGGTCAGCACGGTGCCGGTGCTGGTGCGCTCCATCGCGCGCGACCAGCTGATCACGGCCGAAGACGTCGATTTCATGGAGATCGCGGCCGACCGCCTGCCGGCGAACGCGCTGCTGGCGCCCGATCTGGTGATCGGCCACGTCGCACGCGTCGCTCTGCGGCCCGGCGAGCCCTTGAGCGACAACGATGTCCGTCCGCCGCGCCAGGTTGTGCGCGGCGAACCGGTGACCATGGTCTACCGCAGCGGTGCGCTCGTTATCACCGCGCAAGGCCAGGCACTGGAAAACGGCGCGCTGAACGATGTGATCCGCGTCGTCAACACCCAAAGCTCGCGCACGGTTGACGCGCGAGTGACCGGGCCAGGGCAGGTAGCCGTGGCCGGTCCCATCGACACCATGGGCTATTGAGCCGTCGCAGAGCCCCGACCGCGACACCCCTTTCCGGCGCCCGCCGCCGACAAGAACGACGTCCCAGAACGGACCTCAACGTGGAGACCGACATGCACCAACCCCCCCACCCCGCCTCAGCATCCAATCGCCGGTTCCTGATGGGCCGCACGATGATGCGCGCGGTTGCCGTCACGTTGACCGCGTCCGTCCTGGCCGCCTGCGGCATGACCGAGCGTCTGGCCGATGTCGGCCGCCCGCCGGCACTGTCGCCGATCGAGAATCCGATCACGGCCCCCGGATACCAGCCGGTCTCCATGCCGATGCCGGCGCCGGAGATCGCCGAGCGCCAGTCCCAGTCGCTGTGGCGCCCGGGCAGCCGCGCGTTCTTCCGCGACCAGCGCGCCCAGCGCGTCGGCGACCTGCTGACGGTGGTGATCGAGATCTCCGACCAGGCCGACATCAACAACACCAGCTCGCGGTCGCGCTCGAACGACAGCGAGTCCGCGCTGAACGCGTTCCTCGGCTATGAGGCCGACCTCGCCCAGGTGTTCCCCGAGACCATCGACAACACCAGCCTGACCGACTTCGGGTCGGACACGGCCAACCTCGGCACCGGCGCCGTCGACCGCGAAGAGGACATCTCGGTGCGCGTCGCCGCCCTGATCACCCAGGTGCTGCCGAACGGCAACATGGTGATCCAGGGCCGCCAGGAGGTGCGGGTGAACTTCGAGCTGCGCGAGCTTCTGGTCGCCGGGATCATCCGGCCCGAGGACGTGCGCGCGGACAACACCATCGCCTACGACCAGATCGCCGAGGCCCGCATTTCCTATGGCGGCCGCGGCCAGATCACCGATGTGCAGCAGCCGCGCTACGGCGATCAGATCTACGACATCCTGATGCCGTTCTGATCGGCGCGGCACATCGCCGAATGAAAGAAGGGCCGTCCGGCACCCCCGGGCGGCCCTTTTCCGTTGCTGTCGAAAAAAAGATTGTCGTCCTCGGCCTTGTGCCGAGGACCCATTCGTGTGCAGCTCTGGATTGAACCAATGTGCAGGATCACGGAGCTGCGAGCGGACTCAGCCGACCGCCTTTGACGCCCGCAAGTACCCCTAACGTGTTGGCGCATTGGACGAAAATGGATCCTCGCCACAAGGGCGAGGATGACAATGGGGGATGGTTTGCCGGGTAACTGGCGCCAACCGACCCGCGCTAATCCTTCACCATGGTGCCGACGCCGACCTCGGTGAATATCTCCAGCAACATGCCATGGGGCACGCGGCCGTCGAGGATGACGGACGCCTCGACCGAGTTGCGCAGCGCGGACATGCAGGTCTCCAGCTTGGGGATCATCCCGCCCTTCACCACGCCGTCGTCGATCAACTGCTGTGCGCGGGTCGAGGTCATTTCGGAGATGAACTCGCCGTCGCCGTCCAGCACGCCCTGCACGTCGGTCAGCAGGTAGAGGCGCATGGCGCCCAGCGCGCCGGCCACAGCACCCGCCACGGTATCGGCATTGATGTTGTAGGTCTCGCCCTTCTCGCCGACACCGATGGGGGCAACGACCGGGATCAGGTCGCCCTCCACCATGGTTTCCAGGATCGTCGGGTCGACATGGGACGGCTCGCCGACGAACCCGAGGTCGAGAATGCGCTCGATATTGGAATCAGGGTCGCGCTGCGTGCGGCGCAGCCGGCGCGCGCGGATCATGCCGCCGTCCTTGCCGCAGATGCCGACCGCGGTGCCGCCGGTCTTGTTGATGTCGGTGACGATCTGCTTGTTGATGGTGCCGGCCAGCACCATCTCCACCACCTCGACCGTATTGGAATCGGTCACGCGCAAGCCGTCGACGAACTCCGACTTCACCGCCAGGCGTTCCAGCATGCGGCCGATCTGCGGCCCGCCGCCGTGCACCACCACCGGGTTGATGCCCACCTGCTTCAGCAGCACGATATCGCGCGCAAACGCGGTCGACAGCGCCTCGTCGCCCATGGCGTGGCCGCCATATTTGATGACGAAGGTCTTGCCGGTGTAGCGCCGCATATACGGCAGCGCCTCCGACAGAATGCCGGCTTTCGAAAGCCATTCCAGCCGTCGACGGTTTTCCTTCGCGCCCATTCGCCCACCCTATCGTCGTTGCGCCCTGGCCCGCATCCTACGCGACCGGCCGGAGCGTTGTCCCCCGCAAATCATTCCTGGGGCCATTGCCCAGGTCCTCTACCTATGCCGGCCCCTCGACCAGAGCCGCCAGTTCGGCCCGCAGTTCCGCGATGCCGACGCCCTTCACCGCGCTGGTCACCAGCGGGTCCGGCATCGCCGCCGGGTGCTTCTTGGCGGTCGCCCGCACCGCTGCCTCGACCGCGGCCACCTTGGTCGGGCCCAGCTTGTCGGCCTTGGTCAGCACCAGCCGATACGGCACGGCCGCCTGGTCCAGCAGGGTCATCACCTCCTCGTCGGTGCTCATCGCGCCACGCCGCGCGTCGATCAGCACACAGACCCGGCGCAAATTCTCGCGCCCGCGCAGATAGTCGCGCACAAGCTGGGTCCACTCCTGCACCTCGGTCTTGGCGACCCGGGCATAGCCATAGCCCGGCAGGTCGACCAGCATCAGCACGCCGCCCAAGTCGAAGAAGTTGAGCTGGCGGGTGCGGCCCGGCGTGTTCGACGTGCGGGCCAGCGTGCGCCGGCCGGTCAGCGCGTTGACCAGGCTCGACTTGCCGACATTGGAGCGGCCGGCAAACGCCACCTCTGGCACGCCCGCCGGCGGAATCTGCTCATAGCCCGCCACGCCGATGACGAAGTCGCAGCGACCCGCGAACAAGCGGCGACCGGCCTCGATGGCGGCAGGATCGATGCCTGGGGCGCCAATGTCGGCGGGATCAATTTCAGGGTCGTCTTGCATCGATACATGCGGCGGCAGATCGCGCGACGCCGGGCCCAGCCCATGCGCCCGGCACGGTGGCTCAGGCGCCGCTACCCTTCGGTGCCGCGCGGCCGGAGCCGCCCTTGCGGTTGCCGCCCTTGTTGCCGGACCGGGATTTCGACTGGCCCGAACTGGACGATCTGGACTTGCCCTGGCTCTGCTTGGCCTGATTCTGCTTGCCCTGGTTCTGCTTCGCCGGGCCGGTCTTCGCCGTGCCGGAGCGCGCCTTCTTCGGCTTGAACGGCTTGGTCGGCGCCGGCGTCGCCTGGCGCTGTTCCTCGCGCTGCTGGCGCTGTTCTTCCTTCGCCTTCTCGACCGCCTGCTTGGCCTCTTCCTCCAGCCGCTTGCGCTCGGCCTCGCCGGCCTTGCGCCCGATCGGCGCGCCCATGCGGCGCATGATCACATATTGCTGGGCCAGCGAGAGCAGGTTGTTGGTGGTCCAATAGAGCACCAGGCCCGCCGCGAAGCCCGCCAGCAGGAACGTGAACACCAGCGGCAGGAAGGCGAAGATCTTCGCCTGCACCGGGTCGGCCGGCGCGGGATTCAACCGCTGCTGCGCCCACATCGACAGGCCCATCAGGGTCGGCAGCACGCCGATCATCAGGAAGCTTGGCGGATCGAACGGCAACAGGCCATAGAGGTTGAATATGCTGGTCGGGTCGATGGCCGACAGGTCGGTGATCCACAGCACGAAGGGCGCGTGGCGCATCTCGATGGAGACCAGCAGCACCTTGTAGAGGGCGAAGAACACCGGAATCTGGACCAGGATCGGCAAACAGCCGGCCGCCGGGTTCACCTTCTCGCGCTTGTACAGCGCCATCATCTCGCGTTGCTGCGCCTGCCGGTCGTCCTTGAAGCGCTCGCGCATCGCCTGCATCTGCGGGCCGAGCTTCTTCATCCGGCTCATCGACTTGTAGGACTTGTTGGCGAGCGGATACAGGATGATCCGGACCACCACCGTCAGGCACATGATCGCCACGCCGAAATTGCCGACGTGGGTGTAGAACCAGTGCAACAGCTGGAACAGCGGCTTGGTCAGGAAGTAGAACCAGCCGAAGTCCACCGCCCGGTCGAACAGCGGAATGGCGAGCTCTTCCTCGTAGGTGTCGAGCATGTCGACAACCTTGGCGCCGGCGAAGAAACGGGTGGTGATCTCCACGTCTTCGCTGGCGATATTGCGCGCCCGGTTCTCGGCCCAGCCGACCTGGTAGCGCCCCAATGTGCCGCGCTCATAACTGAACTGGCCGGTGATCGCCTCCGACTGCTCCGGCACCAGCGCGACCAGCCAGTACTTGTCGGAATAGCCCAGCCAGCCGCCGGTGCTGGGGTGCTGGATCAGGCCCTCGTCCGACAGGTCGTCGTACTCGTACTCTTCCAGCGTCTCGTCGAACACGCCGATCGGCCCCTCGTGCAGGACGAAGAAGCCGGTGGTCTCGATAAGTCCGCGGCGCTCTGCCATCGCAGTGGGGTGCACGGTGCCGCTGGCGCCGACATCGTTGATCACCCGCTGGGTGACCGTGAACATGTAGCGGTCGTCGACCGCGATCTCGCGCTCGAACACCACGCCGGCCTCGTTGGTCCAGGTCAGCGTGACCGGGTTGTCGGGCGTCAGCGCCTCACCGTCGGCTTCCCACAGCGCGGTCGGCCCGGGCACCTCGACGTCGTTCTCGACGCTCTCCCAGCCGATGTCGACGAAATACGGCGCCTCGGACTCCGTGCCGGCCAGAAGCACGACCTCCGGGCTCTCCGGATCCTCGGTCAGGTGGTAGCCCTTGAGCACCAGGTCGTCGAACAGCGCACCGGCAAGCCGAATCGACCCGGTGAGCAACGGCGTCTCGATGGCGACGCGCGGGCTCTCGACCACGTTCACCTCGGCGCCGTCGATGACGATCACCGCCTCCTGCGCCTCCTGGACCTCGATTTCCTGCTGCTGTTCCGCAAGCTGCTGCTGTTCCACCAGCAGTTGCTGCTCGCGCTCGATGCGCGGCGCCTCGAAGAAGAACTGCCAGGCCAGGAAGATCACGACCGATGCAACGATCGCGATGATCATGTTGCGGGTATTGCCTATGTCACCCACGTACCGTCTCCGTCACCCGCACGTCCCCCTCGACGTCCCCACCACGAGCGCCGTGCCCGCAACGGTCATGTGCGCATCCGCTTGCGACGCCGGGCACCGGATCATAGCCGCTGCCGCCCCAGGGATGGCATCGTCCCAGCCGCCGCACCGCCAGCCAGGTGCCGCGCACCGGGCCATGCCGCTCGATCGCCTCGCGGGCGTAGTCCGAGCACGTCGGCAGGTAGCGGCAACTCCCCGGCAGCAGGGGCGAGATACCCCATTGATATGCCTTGACCGCACCGCGCAGCAGGCCGCCGGCCGTCGCGGACATCGCCCGATTGATCAGCATGCGCCGCGCCTGTCCCCGCACCCGTCGTTGCGCGCGTCGCGGGACCCGTCAGCGCGCCAGACGCGCAGTTGGCGCAGCGCCGACTTCAGGTCGCCGACGAGATCGGCAAAATCGCGCCCGGCGGTGCCGTTGCGGCCGATCAGCACCAGGTCGGTGCCCGCCGCGGCATGGTCCGGCAGCACCCGGTCCGCGACCGCGCGCAGCCGGCGCTTGACCCGGTTGCGGACCACCGCGCCGCCGACCTTGCGGGTGACGGTGAACCCGACGCGCACCGGTGCATGGCTGTGTTGGCGCTGGTCCTCACCCATGGCGGCGGCCTGCACCACCACACCCGGGCGAGCGGCACTGCGCCGCGCCGCGGCCACGCGCAAAAAGTCCGGGCGCCGCTTCAGGCGCCCGATTTTCCGGCAACCCTCGATCTTCCGACCTTCGGCTTGCCGATCCTGTCGGTTGGTCGTGCCGTCGCGCACGCACACTCTCCGGGCGGGTCAGGCCAAAACTTCGCTAGGCGGAAAGGCGCTTGCGGCCCTTGGCGCGGCGACGCGCCAGCACCAAACGGCCGGCCTTGGTGGCCATGCGTGCACGGAACCCATGCCGCCGCTTGCGCACCAGCCGACCCGGTTGAAAGGTCTGCTTCACGTGAGACTCCACTATCCTGGGAACTCGTCGGCGGGCGCTCGTCGAAATCTGCCACGCCGCCGAATGACGGCGTGGTATACGGTGTGCGGCAAGCATGTGTCAACGCAAGCGCGACGAAATGGGGGAAGCCTTGCGGTTTGCCGCTGCCAGGATAGGCCGGGCCGATCCGCTGAGCCACCCGCCGGGGCCGGTGCCTGGATCACACCGTGCTGACGGGACGTTGAACGGAGCATGCGCGCGCCGGGCGTATAAGGTCGACGATCCCTTGCCACGCCCCCTTGCCACGCCGGCGACAACGCGTTGAGGCGTCACATCCATATGTCCGAGCCTGAAACCACCTGCGACACCCCGTGCGATGGGCGCCCCGCTGCCCAGGCCGCGCAGGGGGGCACGGGCGTCACATGGCGGCAGCGGCTGTGGCGCTGGGGCCTGGTGGCGGTTCTGGTGGCCGGCCTGGCGGTCTTCCTGGTCTACGGCGTCGACAGCGACCGCCTGCTGTCCCTGTTGCACCAGCATCACGAGGCGCTGAGCGAATGGGTCGGCGACAATCTCGTGCTGGCGGTGCTGGCCTATATGGCGATCTATATCGTCGCGGTGGCGTTCTCGGTGCCTGGCGCGACCGTGCTGACACTGTCGGGCGGGTTCCTGTTCGGCCAATGGTGGGCGACCCTGATCACGGTGATCGCGGCCACCCTGGGCGCCACCGCGCTGTTCCTGATCGCGCGCACCGCCATCGGCGAGGCGGTACGCCAGCGCGCCGGCCCGTTCATGCAGCGCATGGAGGCCGGGTTCCGGCGCAACGCCATGAGCTACCTCCTGTTCCTGCGCCTGATCCCGGCGTTTCCGTTCTTCGCCGTCAATCTGGTGCCGGCCTTCCTGGGTGTGCCCCTGCGCACCTTCTTCATCGGCACCCTGATCGGCATCATCCCCGGCACCTTCGTCTATGCCTCGTTCGGCGCCGGTATCGGCCGCCTGTTGGAGGCCGGGTCGGAGATCAGCCTGGGCGACGCGCTCTCCACCGAGGTCATCCTGGGCCTGTGCGCGCTGGCGGCGCTGTCGCTGGCCCCTGTCGCCCTCAAGCTGTTTCGCCGCCAGGGGCCACAGGCATGAGCGTCGAGATCAAGACCGATATCTGCGTCATCGGCGCCGGCTCCGCTGGGCTGTCGGTCGCCGCCGGGGCCGCCATGCTGGGCGTCGATACGGTGCTGATCGAGCGCGACCGGATGGGCGGCGATTGCCTGTACACCGGCTGCGTGCCGTCGAAGGCGCTGATCGCCGCCGCCCACGCCCGCCACGCGGCTATGGATACCGGCCGGCTGGGCGTCGATGTTCCGGCGCCGCCACCAGCCGACCTCGCCAAGGTCCGCGATCACATCAGGCGCGCCATCGCCGCCATCGAGCCCCATGACTCGCAGGAGCGGTTCGAGGGCCTGGGCGTACGCGTGATCCGGGGTCATGCCCGCTTCACCGCGCCGCGCACGCTCGATGTCGACGGCACCACGGTGCGCGCCCGCCGCATGGTCATCGCCACCGGCTCGACCGCCGCGGTGCCGCCGATCCCCGGCCTGGACAGCGTGCCATTCCTGACCAACGAGACCGTTTTCGACCTGGACACCCTGCCCCGCCACCTGGTCATCGTCGGTGGCGGGCCGATCGGGGCGGAGCTGGGACAGGCCTATCGCCGCCTGGGGGCGGAAATCACCATCGTCGACGCCGCCGACATCCTGAACCGCGAGCCGGACGACGTGCGCGCGATCATCCGCAACCGCCTGGCTGAGGAGGGCGTGACCCTGCGCCTCGACACCGCCATCGCGGCCGTGCGGCAGGACGGCGACGATATCGTGGTCGATGGCGCGGAAGGTGAGATCGCGCGCGGGTCGCACCTGCTGGTCGCGGTCGGCCGCAAGCCCGCCATCGCTGGCTTGGGCCTGGAGGCCGCCGGCATCGAGACCGACAGGAACGGTATCGTCACCGATGACCGGCTGCGCACCACCGAGCGTAAGACGTTTGCCATCGGCGACGTGGCCGGGCGCGGCCAGTTCACCCACCTGGCCGGCTACCACGCCGGCATCGTGATCCGGAATGCGCTGTTCCGGCTGCCGGCCAAGGCGACGGCGGCCGCGATACCGCGCGTCACCTACACCGACCCCGAGGTCGCGGCGGTCGGCCTGGACGCCAAGAGCGCGCAAGAGCAATACGGCGACAAGGTCAAGTGCGAGACTTGGCCGTTCGCGACCAACGACCGGGCAATCGCCGATGCCCGCCGCGAGGGCTTCCTGGAGGTGGTCACCCTTGGCGGCAAGCGGGTGCTCGGCGCCACCATGGTGGGACCGTCCGCCGGCGAATTGATCCAGCCTTGGATCGCGGCCGTAGACTCCAAGCTGTCCTTGAAGTCGATGGCGACTGTGGTCGCGCCCTATCCGACGCTCGGCGAGATCAACAAGCGCACCGCCAGCGCCTTCTTGAGCGATGCCGTGTTCAACCCGCGCATGAAGCGTCTCGTGCGCTTTCTTTCCTGGTTCGGTTGATGCTTGTCGAGATATGGCCGATAAGCGACCAATTCGGCGGTTGTGATAGTATTCCGCGATGCGTCGTCCCCACCTGAGATTGCCCTCGTTCGTGCGCGGTCTGTCGGCACGTTTGCTGCTGTTGACGGTGCTGTTCGTCATGGTGGCGGAGGTGCTGATCTACGCGCCGTCGATCGCGCGTTTCCGCCTGACCTACCTGGAAGACCGGCTGGCCGAGGGCCTGTTGTCGACGGTGGCGTTGCGGACCATGGGCGACGACTCGTTGCGCGACGACCTGCGCCACGAACTCTTGGGCATGACCGACAGCTACCTGATCGGCGTGACCTGGCCCGGCGCCACCGAATTCATGATCGCCGAGGAGATGCCGCCGCCGCCGGACCTCTATGCCAACGTCAACGACGGCTCGTTCCTTTCGCTGATCTTCGATGCCTTCGATACCCTGCTGCAGACCGAAAACCGCGTTATCGAGGTGACCGGCTATGCCCCGAAGGACCCGCGCGCTCTGGTGTTCATCCGCATCGACGAGGCCCCGCTGCGCGATGCCATGGTCGACTTTTCCGAACGCATCCTGGCGCTGTCGCTGATCATCTCGTTCGTCACCGCGACCCTGGTGTACCTGGCGCTGCAATGGCTGACCGTGCGCCCGATCCGCAAGATGACCGAGAACATGGTGCGGTTCGGCATCAATCCAGAGGATCCCGGGCGTGTGATCAAGCCCAGCCGCCGCAATGACGAAATTGGCGTCGCCCAGCGCGGCCTGGCGGAGATGGAGGAAGGGTTGCGCGCCTCCCTGCGCCAGAAGAACGCGCTGGCCGCCCTGGGTACCGCGGTCGCCAAGATCAACCACGACCTGCGCAACATCCTGTCGACGGCGCTTCTGGTGTCCGACCGGTTGTCCCACAGCGGCGACGCGGAGGCGCGTCGGCAGGCCCCGACCATCGTCAACGCGCTGGAGCGGGCCATCGAGCTCTGCCGCAGCGTGCTGAATTTCGCGCGCCACGATGTGCCCGAGCCGAGTTTCGGCGCCTTCCCGCTGCGCGGCCTGGTCGGCGAGGTCGCAGACGAGGCCACCACGCTGCATATCGACTGCACCATCGCCAACGAGGTGCAGGCCGGGCTGGAAGTCACCGCCGACCGCGAATTGCTGCACCGCGCCTTCGACAACCTGATCCGCAACGCTTGCGAGGCCGGCGCCAAGACGGTGACGGTGCGCGCGGACGAGGACGAAAGCGGTGCCACCGCCATCGAGATCGAGGACGACGGGCCGGGCATTCCCACCAAGGTGGCGGAATCCCTGTTCGTGCCGTTCGTTTCGACATCGAAATCGAGCGGGTCCGGCCTGGGCCTGGCCATCGCACGCGAGCTGGTGCGCGCCCATGGCGGCGACCTGGCCCTGATCGCGACATCCAGCAGCGGCACCACCTTCCGCATCACCCTGCCGCGCGCGGAACTGGCAAACGCGGCTTGACGAACAGCGGTTTGCAACGCAATTCATGGCCCGACGACTGATGCCGGCAATCGAGCGGACCACACCATGAGCACACCACGCCTGTTCATCTTCGGCGGCCTGATCGGGCTGATCGGCTTTGCCGCCCTGATCGCCGCCGCCCAGATCGGCACCGGTTTCTGGTACGTGCTGGGCCTGGCGGTGGCAGGCGTGTGCTGGCTGGTGGTGATGGGCATGATCTGGCTCGGCTCCGGCCGCACGCCGCGCGGCCCGGTGCGCACCGAGGGGCCGATGCCGCTCTCCATGGCGGCGCACAACAGCATCCGCAGCCCGGTGCCGACCCTGCCGCAACCGGTTCGCGTGGCCGAGGTCAAGCAGGGTCCGGGCCTGTGGGATCGCGCCGGCATCTGGATCCGGGGCGGGCTTGCCGTGCTCGTCGCCGCCATCGCGCTGATCCTGGCGGCGAGTTGGAGCGGGTTCTGGCAGGTGGCCGCCATCGTGCTGTTCCTGTTGTCGGTGTTCTATGTGTTCCGGCTGGTGCACGACCCGCGTGACGGCCGGCTGATCCCGCACTTCGCGCCGGCACGGCCCGGTGCCCGGTTCGCGCTGGGCGGCCTGTTCGGCGCTATCGCCATCGTCGCGCTGCTGATGGCGGGCGGCGGCGGTGCCGCGGAATCCGTCGCGCTGATCGTGTGCGGCCTGTTCGTGCTGCTGATCTTCATCCTGATCGGCCAGAGCTGGGACGGCGCCAAAGCGCGCCAGCGTTAAGCCCGGCGCCGCCGGGCGGGTCACGTCTGCTCAACGACGAGTGACGCCCCCTGGCGTGACGCGACAACGCATGCACAAGTGCCGCGCATGCATCGCTTACGCCACATTCCGTTGATCCTCGCCCTGCTGGCCGCGCCCGTCGCCGCGCGCGCGGCTCCCGACGCCGACCTTTGGGAACGCTGGCTGGCGCACGACCCGGCCGCGACCGCGACCGTCGACCACGGCGCCTGGACCCGGTTCCTGCAAGCCTATGTGGCGCCTGACCGGGGCGGCATCCATCGGGTGCGCTATGGCGCGGTGACCTCGAATGACCGCGCGGCGCTGGACACCTATATCGGCCAACTGGCCGCGACTGCCGTCTCCGTCCTCAACCGCGACGAGCAGCGCGCTTTCTGGATCAATCTCTACAACGCGCTGACCGTGCAGGTGGTGTTGGACCACTACCCGGTGGCCAGCATCCGCGATATCGACATCTCGCCGGGTGTGTTCGCCGACGGGCCGTGGGGTGCGGCCCTGGTGACGGTGGAGGGCGAGGACCTGAGCCTGGACGACATCGAGCATCGCATCCTGCGGCCGGTCTGGCAGGACCCGCGCATCCACTATGCGGTCAACTGCGCGTCCATCGGCTGCCCGAACCTGCAGATGCAGGCGTTCACCGCCGCCAATGCAGATGCCATGCTGACGGCGGCAGCGCGCGCCTTCATCAACGATCCGCGCGGGGTCTATGTGCGTGGCGACGAGCTGCTGGTCTCCAGCATCTACGACTGGTTCGAGGACGATTTCGGCGGCGACGAGGCCGGTGTGCTGGCCCACCTGCGCACCTACGCCGAACCGCCGCTCGCCGCGCAATTGCAGGCGTTCGACGGCATCGACGGCGACAAGTACGACTGGACCCTGAACGACGCTCCATGATGCAGTTCGGCCACACCCGGCCAGCGGCGTAGCTGGGACCGGTTGCAATTCGCGCCCGGCAGGCCGATATCTTCGACCACACCTAACCAGCCGAGGGAGGTTTTCATGACAGCGATTGTTCCCACCGGGGCTGGTGGTGCGCAGGTTCTGAGCTAGCCTCACGACCACGCTGCGGCGCTGCCGCAACTCTCTCACTCAGCCCAGAAAAACCGTCGTGCCGGTCGCAACCGCGGCCCGGCGAGCTGTTTTTGTGCCCGAATTCCAACCGGGCGTGCTGAGCGAGAGCCATGACTTCCGAGAAACTGACTTTGACGGACCTGACGCTTGCCGATCTGGGCTGGGGTCCGAACTTCCAATCGCAACTCGACATCGACGAGATCGGCCGCACCGCGCCGGTCCGCGTGACCGGGGTGCACCGTGCCCATGTCGATGTCGTCGGCGCGGACCGCGCTGGCCGCGTGCCGGGCCTGGTACCCGATCCGGATGACGACGAGGACCAGGTTGCCGTCGGCGACTGGCTGCTGGTCGACACCGAGACCGGCCGGCCGATCCGCCGCCTGCGCCGCACCAGCGTGTTCAAGCGGCCGGCGCCCGGCACCGGGCGTGCCCTGCAGATCATCGCCGCCAACGTCGACACGGTGTTCGTGGTGACGTCGTGCAACCAGGACTTCAACGTCGCCCGCCTGGAGCGCTATCTCAGCGTGGTGCGGGAGGCCGAGGCAACCCCGGTGATCGTGCTGACCAAGGCCGATCTGGCTGACGAGACCGACGACTACGTTGCCGCCGCATCCGGCCTGATGGCCGGTGTGGTGGCGGAGTGCCTGAACGCACTCGACCCCGATGCCGCACAGCGGCTGGCGCCGTGGTGCGGGACGGGGCAGACGGTTGCCCTGCTCGGGTCGTCCGGCGTCGGCAAGTCGACGCTGGCCAACACCCTGATGGGCGAGACATTGCAGGCGACGCAAGGCATCCGCGAGGACGACGCCAAGGGCCGCCACACCACCACCGGGCGCAGCATGCACCGGCTGCCGCCGATGGGGGATATGGGCGGTGGCTGGCTGATCGACGCGCCCGGCATGCGCGAGTTGCAACTCGCCGACGTCGCGAGCGGCCTGGACGACGTGTTTGCCGACATCGCGGCGGCGGCCGAGAGCTGCCGGTTCAACGACTGCAACCATGACGGCGAGCCGGGCTGCGGCGTGGCGGCCGCCATCGCCGCCGGCGAGATCGACGCCGACCGCCTGCGCCGCTATCGCAAGCTCTTGGCCGAGGACAGGTTCAACACCCAGTCCTATGCCGAGCGGCGGCAGCACTACCGCAATTTCGGGAAGATGGTGCGCAACGCTGGCAACCTGAAGCGGGCGAGGGAGAAGATGTAAGACCTACCCGCCAGGGTGTCCCCAGCTTATCCGGCAATGGGCAGCGCGTAGGTGACGATGGCCACGAAGTGGGTCACGCTGCCGGCCAGCACGAAGCCGTGCCAGATCGCATGGCTGAACGGGATCGCGCGCCAGATATAGAATACGAGCCCGAGCGTGTAGCAGAGCCCGCCGGAGATGAGCAGCCAGACGCCGCCCGCGTCCATGCTCTCATACAGCGTGCCACCCCAGGCAAACGCGAGCCAGCCCATGCCGAGAAACAGCGGGATCAGCCCCCAGTGGAGGTCGCCGAGCCACAGCCGCGCCGCGATGCCGGCGACCGCCATGCCCCAGATCACGCCGAACAGCACCCAGCCGCTGGTGACGGGGAACACGATCAGGGCGATGGGGGTGTAGGTGCCGGCGATCATCAGGAAGATCGCGCAATGGTCCATCGCCAGGAAGAAGCGCTTGGTGCGGGCGTGCCAGACACCGTGGTAGAGCGTCGACGAGAAGAAGACCAGCAGCAGCGTCACGCCATAGACGGCGCAGGCAACCACCGCCTTGGCATTGCCGGTGGAGGCGGCCAGCACCACCACCAGCGCAAGCGCGGCGCCGGCCAGAACGGCGGCGATGCCGTGCACGATGGTGTTGGCCAGTTCCTCGTAGAAGCTGTGGCCGTGCGCCTCGATACGAGCGCGGATGTCGGCGGGGGAATGGGGCACGCGGCGTTCTTGTTGGTCGTCTATCGTTCGTGCCGGACATGCCGCCGGCGGCTGGCTTTAGGTGTGGTTGTATTCTACCCAAGGCAAGTCCGCATCAGCCATCGCAGCCCCGAAAATCTATGGTGCCGTTGGGTTTGCCGCAGCGCCGCAACGAACCAACATGGTAGGTATCCGGGACCAACCACCACTGGCACACAACGATGCCCTATGCAGACCTGCGCGCGTTCATTGCCCGGCTGGAAACCGAGGGCCGGCTGAAGCGCGTCGCCCGGCCGGTCTCCACCGTGCTGGAGATGACCGAGATCCAGACCCGGCTGCTGGCCGAGGGCGGGCCGGCGGTGCTGTTCGAGCAGCCGGTCAAGGCGGACGGGCAGCCGAGCACGATGCCGGTGCTGGTCAATCTGTTCGGCACCGTCGAGCGGGTGGCCTGGGGCATGGACCGCACGCCGGCCGAGTTGCGCGAGGTCGGCGAGACGCTGGCCTTCCTGCGCCAGCCGGAGCCACCCGGCGGCTTCCGCGCGGCGATGCGGATGATGCCGCTGGTGCGCCAGGTGCTGGCGATGCGGCCGAAGACGGTGGGGCGCGCCGCGGTGCACGAGACGGTGCTGACCGGCGGCGACATCGACCTCGGCGCGCTGCCGGTGCAGACCTGCTGGCCCGGCGAGCCGGCGCCGCTGATCACATGGCCGGTGGTGGTGACCGAGGGGCCGAAACCGAAAGAGGACAAGGCGGACGCGTTCAACCTGGGTATCTACCGCATGCAGGTGACCGGGCGCGACACCACGCTGATGCGCTGGCTGCGCCACCGCGGCGGCGCCCAGCACCACCGCCGCTGGCAGGAGGAACGGCCGGAGCCACTCCCGGCGGCCGTGGTGCTCGGCGCCGATCCCGGCACCATCCTCGCCGCCGTCACCCCGGTGCCCGACACCCTGTCGGAGTACCAGTTCGCCGGCCTGTTGCGCGGCAAGCGGGTCGAACTGGTCGACTGCAAGACCGTGCCGCTGAAGGTGCCGGCGTCGGCCGAGATCGTGCTGGAGGGCCATGTCAGCCTGGACGAGTATGGCGACGAAGGCCCGTACGGCGACCACACCGGCTATTACAACGCGGTCGAGCGGTTCCCGGTGTTCAAGGTCTCCGCCATCACCATGCGGCGCGACCCGATCTACCTCTCCACCTTCACCGGCCGGCCGCCCGACGAGCCCTCTGTGCTGGGCGAGGCGCTGAACGACGTGTTCGTGCCGCTGATCCGCCAGCAGTTCCCCGAGATCGTCGACTTCTGGCTGCCGCCGGAGGGCTGCTCGTACCGGGTCGCCGTGGTGTCGATGAAGAAGGCGTATCCCGGCCACGCCAAGCGGGTGATGATGGGCGTGTGGTCCTATCTGCGCCAGTTCATGTACACCAAGTGGGTGATCGTGGTGGACGACGACATCGACGCGCGGTCATGGACCGACGTGATCTGGGCGATCTCCACCCGCATGGACCCTGCGCGCGACATCACCCTGATCGAAAACACGCCGATCGACTATCTGGACTTCGCCAGCCCCGAGAACGGCCTCGGCTCCAAGATCGGGCTCGACGCCACCAACAAGTGGCCGCCCGAGACCAAGCGCGAATGGGGCCGCAAGATCGAGATGGACGCCGACGTCAAGGCGCGGGTCGACGCAATGTGGGGGGAACTGGGGTTGTAGGGCGCCCCTACTCCCCTACTCACCTACTCCAGCGTCGCCACCAGCGGGGTGAGTTCGCGCGAGTAGAGCGAGCGGACCAGCATGTGGAAGGCGCGGCCGCCGTGGCGGCGCAGCCCATCTTCGGTGTCGTCGGTGGGAAACTGCGGATCGGTGACGATGCGCACCAGTGCGACGGCGGGGCCGTCCTCCATGGGCGCGATGACCTCGTAGCCGATCTCGGCGTTGAACATCTCCATCATCTCGGCCCAGGCGTCCAGCACCGTCATGGGCTGGAACCCAGCCATGCGCTCGGCCAGCACTTCGGCGGCTGCGGCCGCCGTGTCTGCATTGCGGTAGGCGAGCGCGATCACCGCTTCGTCGCTGTCGCCGGTGAACCGGTCGGCAAACGCGGCCAGCAGATAGGGCGGCAGTTCGCCCGGTTGCGCCATGTGCTCTTCGATCTGCAGGCTGATGTCGTCGGCATCGCCGCTAATCTGGATGTCAGGCGACGCCGTCATCACGTCGGCCGGGTTTACGATCATGAACTGCAGCAGTTCGCCCGGTAGCGACGGGTCGGTCATCGCGGCGGCGACGGCGCATACGGTCTCGTCGTCCAGGATCGCGGGGTCCTTGCCGATAGCGGCCCCCACCATCGCCTCGACCAGCTCCCACGCCGGCGCGCCGGCCAGCGCGCTGAGGAACAGGGCGATCCGCTCCGAGCGGCCGATATTGCCGCCGAACGGGTCGGCGCGGTTGATGTTGTATCGGTCGAACTCCATGTCCTCCAGGTGATGCCACACCGGCACGCCGTGGATCATCCGCCGCCCGAAATCGCGCGCCGACAGCGCCGCATCGATGGCATCCTCGAACCCGGTATCCGGGTCCAGCCCCAGCACCATGCCCATCGCCGGCGGCTGGCCGAACTCGAGGCTGCGGCGCACGTCCGCCGGTCCGAAGCCCATCGCATCCGCCATCTCGTCGCGCGCGGCAAACACGTTCTGGGTGTACTGGGCGGCCCCGGTATTCGTGCGCATCAGGCCCATGATCGCATCGTCCACGGGCAGCACGCCGAAATCCGCGTCCGGCAGCACCTTGTGGTATGCGGCCGCGACAATGGCGTCGTAGTCGGCATAGCTCAGCATCGGCGCCGCGTCGCGCGCGACCGCGTGGTTGGGCACGAAAGCCATCAGGTCGAACAGGGCCGCCTGGCTGCCGGCGTAGTCCGGCCCGCCGGGCTCGGCGCGCTGCCCGAACCAGGTCATCCGGTCGCACAGGCTGCGCGGCGTGGGGTGCTCCAGCGCAATCGCCGCGGTCGCACCGACAACGGTACCGCACGCAACCGCAAACAACGCCAATGCCTTCATGACACCTCACCTCCGACCTGGCCGAACGACTGCACCGGGAGCGGCGCGCCGCAACTCATATGGCGTTACATCTCTTCAGTCGACCTCACCCGACGGCCGTCCGCCATCGTACACCAACGCCACCCCCATGTGAGGCTTGTCGCAAAAAGGTCAGACCGCGGCCGTCCGGTGTCGACCTGGGTCATCGCAACGAACTGCACCCACCGGCGCCATCGGCACATCGATGGTTGCTCACGAAGTGCCCGAGAATATACCCACACTCCGCCAAAACAAAAAATTTTCCATATTAGTGATTCACATCACACCTATAGTGATTTTTTTTGAACATATGGAATTGGCGGCGAATTCAAGACACCTTCTCCCTAGGCAGTCAACACAATTAGTGGAGACGAGGATGAACTTCGCCATCCCGGTTTTGCAGACAGTCTTCTATGGCACGAATCTCAACGACAGTATTTTTGGGAACGCACTTAACAACACAATCTACACCTACAAGGGCAACGACCATGTATGGGCCGGCGCCGGCGATGACGTGGTGTTTGGCGGTAGCGGCGTCGATGTCCTGCGAGGCGAAAGCGGGAACGATCTGCTCTACGGCTACGACGGTTGGGACGCCCTGTTGGGCGGCGATGGCAATGATCAACTCTTTGGCGGTAACGGCCGCGATCAGTTGTTCGGCGGAGATGGTAACGATCTGCTCGACGGCGGCAATGATGACGACCGCCTGTATGGAAACGACGGTGACGACACGCTGATCGGCGGCCTGGGGGCCGACAGGATGGACGGCGGATCCGGCATCGACAAGGTGGAATACCTTACGTCCGCCAAGGGCGTGAGCGTCAACTTGACCACCGGCAAGGGCTCAAATGGCGATGCTGAAGGCGACACCTTCTACTCGATCGAAAACGTGGTCGGCTCCGCGTTCGACGACAAGATCGTCGGCAATCATCTGGCCAACGCCGTCAGCGCTTGGAGCGGCGACGACCTGATCTACGGATACGGGGGCCGCGACAACTTGCGTGGCAACGACGGTGACGACCGTATTTGGGGCGGCGACGACAACGACACCCTGCGCGGTGACGACGGAATCGACAGACTGTACGGTGAAGACGGTCAGGACACGTTACTTGGCGGCGACGACCGCGACTACCTCTATGGCGGAGACCACAACGACCAGCTCTACGGTCAACGCGGCAGCGACATTCTTCAGGGCCAGAATGGCGACGATCATCTGGCGGGAGGCGACGACAACGATTACCTCTACGGAGGCAATGGGCGCGACGTGCTTCTGGGCGAGCAAGGCAACGACCGCCTGTTTGGCGGCGACGACAGCGACATTCTTTACGGAGACGAGGGCGCCGATACCCTGGATGGCGGCGCCGGCTTTGACTATGCGATCCTGCATGGCAGCGGTTCGGTAACCGTGAACCTGGCGACCGGCGCGATGTCGGGTAACGACATCGAAGGCGACGTGTTGCGCAACGTTGAAGTGGTCTATGTCAACGCGGACCAGGCCACCCTGACTGGCGATGACGGCGACAACGTGCTCGGCGTCTTCGGCGGGGGCGGCGATGTGCGCGGCGGCAGTGGGAACGATGTCCTTGTCAGCGCGGGCGGCTACGGGGTGGAACTCGATGGCGGCAATGGCATCGACACCGCCAGCTACTACACCTTTCCATTCCAATTCGGGATCGGCGGCTACACCATCGACCTCGACGCCGATCGCGCGCAGGCCAACATCGGGGGGCCGCAGGACCGTTTGCGCTCCATCGAGAACGTGATCGGCAGCGACGGCAATGACACCATCATTGGCGATGGCAACGACAACCACCTCACTGGGCTTGCAGGCGACGATGTACTGGTGGGCGGCAGCGGTAACGACGTCCTCACCGGCCACGGATGGGCAGACTACCTGACTGGCATGCCGCTGCCCTTCCAGCCGTTCGGGCGCGACACCTACGTGTTCGAGAATGGTGACGATGACGACATCGTCCAGGGCTTCAATCCCGGTCTGGACAGGATCGACCTTTCCGAGACCGACGTCCAAGACTTCGAAGACCTGACCAACGGGGGCAACCGGACGATGTACCAAGACGGCAATGCCGTGGTGATCGAATACGGCAACGATGACAGCATCAGGCTCCAACTCGTGCAGATCGACGAGCTGACCGCCGATAATTTCATCTTCTGAGGCCAGTGCCCGTGCTGCTGGCGATGCCGATGGTCATGCCCTGACCCGCGCGATGGCGGGCCGCTCAGCGTGCGGCGGCAATGCGGCGGCGCATCTCTTCCTTCACCTTCGCGCCCTCGTCATCGTACATAAACGCCAGCAGCACGAAACGTTCCCCGGCGGTCACGTCCTGCGCCTCGTGCAGCAGGTGGCAGGAGAACAGCACCGCATCCCCGGTGCCCGGCCGGTACTCGGTGTTGCCGAACTCCGGGAACCTGAGCGCGCCGCCCTCGAACTCCTCGGCATTCAGCACCAGCGTCATCGCGAAGCGGCGGTGCATGGTCTGGGCCGAGGTGTTGTCGCGGTGCGGCCGGAAATAGCCGCCGACCTCCGCGTCATAGCGCACGATCTTGAATTCCTCGAACCGGGTGACGTTGAAATAGAACGCGCGGCGCAGTTCGGGCAGCACCCGGCGCTCGATCAGCCCGGTCACCTCGCCGAGCAGGGGATTGGTGGTGAGGTGATGGTCGCGGCGGCGCTTGACGGCATGGTTGGGGGCGACCACGGGCTTGCCCTTGACCATGCGGAACGTGCCGCTCTCCTCGTTGCCGGCATCGTGGTACTGGCGGATCAGGCGGGCGCAGAAGTCGCGGTCGAACACCCGCGGCACGATCAGGATGGGTGCGCACATCGCCACCGGCGTCGCAGCGGCGACCGGCAGCATCGCGCGTAGCGCGGCGAGCGCGGGTTCCAGCACGTCACCCGAAACGTCATTGCCAGACGCGCCATTGCCAGATGCGCCATCGAACACGGCGACCACCCGCTGGTTGGCGTCCAGCACGAAGGCGATGTCGTCGCCGCGACCCGGGTCCAGGCCCATCGCGGCCGCCGCCTTCGCCTCGTCGTCGGCCAACATGGCGAACGGCGGCGCCACGCTGTCGGCGAGCGCGCTGTTGGCCTGCTTGTCCAGCGGGCTGACGGCAAAGAGGTGCGCGCCGTCGGCGACCAGCCCCGGCGCCTCGGCGCACAGGCGGCGCAATGCGCCGTCGTCGCTGTCCTTCGCGCGGCGATAGACCAGGATCGGCCCGCCCTTCACCTGGTCGTACAGGCTGACGATGGTCTGGTCCTGATGCGGCAGGAACAGGTTGGGGAAACGGTCGCCGGGGGCCGGCACCGGCCGGGGTGGAGATTGCGCAGGCGCCTGGGGGGAGGCAGGGCGCGGCGCGGCCGGGACATTCGGCAGCGGCCGCGCCGCGGCCCGGTTGCTGCCTGGCAGGCCGGCCAGCGTGCCCTGGCCCGGCGGGTTTGGCTTCATCGCACTCATCCCCACATTCCCTCGACGCGCGCACCCTTGCGGGCGGTGCCGACATTCAGGCGCGCGGGTGGCCGCCTTCGTGGGTGCGCAGCACCTTGCCCGCCAGGTAGAGCGAGCCGCAGATCAGGATCCGGCTGCGCCCAGGCTTGCGGCCACCGCGCAGGCTGTGCCGATCTCCCCGCGCCACGATCTTGCGGACCGCGGCCTCCAGGTCCGGCGCCGCCGATGCCTCGATCCCGCTCTCGATCGCCGCCGCCGCGGCATCCTCCGCCGTCATGCTGGCCGGCTCGTCGGGAATGGCGACCGCCTCCAGATCGGTGACGTATGGCGCCAGGTGGTCCAGGAAGCCCCGCGCGTCCTTGTTCTTCAACATGCCGAATATCACGTGGATCGGGCTGCCGTGCCATGCGGCCAATTGCTTCGCCACCACCGCGCCGGCGGCATCGTTGTGGCCGCCGTCCAGCCACAGCTGCCAGCGCGGCTTCGGCAGGATGTCGATCAGCGGTCCACGGGTGAGGAGTTGCATGCGCGCCGGCCAGCGCGCCGTCTTCAGGCCGATCCCCATCGCGGCCTCGTCTACGCCGAGCGACGGACACGCCTCCAGCGCCGCGATCGCCAGGCCCGCGTTCTCGAACTGGTGCTCGCCAACCAGCGACGGCGCCGGCAGGGACCGTGCGATCCCGTCGGCCTCGATCACCAGACGATGCGGCTCGGACGACACCTGCCAGTCGACGCCGCTTTCGCGCACCGGCGCACCCACCTCCGCCGCCGCGGCACGGATGACCTCGCTCGCCTCGCCAACCTGGCGCCCGACCAGCGACGGCACGCCCGGCTTCTGGATCGCCGCCTTCTCCGCCGCGATGGCGGTCAGGGTATCGCCCAGGAACTCCATGTGGTCGAACGAGACCGGCGTGATCACCGTGGCCAGCGGCTTGTCGATGACATTGGTGGCGTCGCAGCGCCCGCCGAGGCCGGTCTCAAGCAGCAGCACGTCGGCCGGGTGCTCGGAGAACGCCAGGAACGCCGCCGCGGTGGTGATCTCGAAGATGGTGATCGGGGCGCCGCCGTTCGCCGCTTCACAGCGCTCCAGTACGGAGATCAGATCGGCATCGCTGATCGGCTTGCCGCCCAGCACGATGCGCTCGTTGAAGCGTACCAGGTGCGGCGAGGTGTAGGCATGCACCCGCTGGCCGGCGGCGTGCAGCATCGCCGCCATGAAGGCGACCACCGAGCCCTTGCCGTTGGTGCCGGCGACGTGGATGACCGGCGGCACCCGCTCGTGCGGGCGGCCCAGCGCCTCCAGCAGCCGCTCGACACGGCCCAGCGACAGGTCGATCCGCTTCGGGTGCAGGAACGACAGCCGCTTCAGCGCGTCGTCGATGTCGGGAACCACGTGGCGCGCATCGCCGCCCGGCAGGGGCGGTTCAGGCCCGTCGCCACCACCGGCGCCGTCGCCCGCGCCACCGTCAACCGGCTCGTTAGCCAAGGCGCCTACTCCGCGGCATCGCGCTCGTCCTGCGCCGGTTCTTCGGTTTCCGGTTCCTCTTCCTCGACCGGGGCTTCGGGCTCCTCGGCGCTGGCGTCGGCCAGCAGCGGCACGACCTCGGCGGCCGGGCGCGGATTGACCAGCAGGTCGACCAGCCGGCCGATCTGGTCGCGCAACTGGCCGCGCGGCACCACCATGTCGACCATGCCGTTCTGCAGCAGGTACTCGGCGCGCTGGAAGCCTTCGGGCAGGCGCTGGCGGATGGTCTCCTCGATCACGCGGGGGCCGGCGAAGCCGATGATGGCACCCGGCTCGGCAATCGCGATATCGGCCAGCATGGCGAACGAGGCCGACACACCGCCGGTGGTCGGGTCGGTCAGCACCACGATGTAGGGCAGGCCCGCCTCTTTCACCTCGTCGATGGCCAGCACCGTCCGCGGCATCTGCATCAGCGACAGGATGCCTTCCTGCATGCGCGCACCGCCGGATGCGGTGACCACGATCAGCGGCGCCTGTTGCAGCACCGCCAGGCGGCCGGCGGCCAGCAGCGCCTCGCCGACCGCGACGCCCATCGACCCGCCCATGAAGGCGAAATTGAACACCGCGATCACCGCCTTGTTGCCGGCGATGGTGCCGCTGGCAACGATCATCGCGTCCTGCTCGCCTGTCTTGTGCTGGGTGTCGCGCAGCCGCTCGGAATAGCGCTTCAAGTCGCGGAACTTCAGCGGGTCGGGGTCCACCTTCGGCAGCTCGATGCGCTGGTACTTGCCGTCGTCGAACAGCGATTCCAGCCGCCGCTTGGCGGACAGGCGCATGTGGTGGTCGCAGTGCGGGCACACATGGTCCAGTTCCTCCAACTCGCGGTGGAACACCATCTGCTCGCAGTTCGGACACTTGTGCCAAAGGTTGTCCGGCGTGTCCGGGCGCCCGACCAGGGCCTGGATCTTGGGACGCACGAAGTCGGTAAGCCAACTCATTGCCTTGCCTCCCGGACCGCCTTGGACAGATCGCCAACCAACGAAAGCAGCTTGTCGGCGGCGGCGGACGGATCGCCCTCGCTGTCGAACTGGCCGACCAGGGCCGAGCCGACCACGGCGGCATCGGCGGTGCGGGCCACGGCGGCGGCCTGCTCCGGCGTGCGGATGCCGAAGCCGACGCCCACCGGCAGGTCGGTATGGCGCTTCAGCCGCTCCACCGCCGTGCGCGTGCTCTCCTCGGTGGCCGACTTGGTGCCGGTGATGCCGGCGACCGCGACGTAGTAGAGGAAGCCGGAGGCGTTGTGCAGCACCGCCGGCAACCGGCGGTCATCGGTGGTCGGCGTGGCCAGACGCACGAAGTTGAGCCCGGCCTTGATGGTCGGCAGGCACAGCTCGTCGTCCTCTTCCGGCGGCAGGTCGACCACGATCAGGCCATCGACCCCGGCATCGCGGGCATCGGCCAGGAACGGCTCAACGCCGTACTTGTAGATCGGGTTGTAATAGCCCATCAGCACGATCGGCGTGTCGTCATCGTCGGCGCGGAAGGTCCGCACCATGTCCAGCACCTTGCGGGTGGTGGTGCCGGCCTTCAGCGCGCGCTGGTTGCCGCGCTGGATCGCCGGGCCGTCGGCCATCGGATCGGTGAACGGCATGCCGAGTTCGATCACGTCGGCGCCGGCGGCCGGCAGCCGGCGCAGCACCTCGGTCGACAGGTCCGGGTTCGGGTCGCCGGCGGTGGTGAAGGTCACCAGCCCGGCGCGTCCCTCCGCCGCCAGCGCGGCGAACCGCCGATCCAGACGGGTCGACGCGCTCAAAGCTGGACGCCCAGGCGTTCGGCGACGGCGAACACGTCCTTGTCGCCACGGCCGCACATGTTCATCAGCACGATATGATCGTCGGGCAGGTCGGGGGCCATCCTGCCAACATGGGCCAGCGCATGGGCGGGTTCAAGCGCAGGAATGATGCCCTCCAGCCGCGAGCAGAGCTGGAACGCGGCCAGCGCATCCTCGTCGGTGGCGGAGACATAGTTCACCCGCCCGGCTTCCTTCAGCCAGGCATGCTCTGGCCCGATGCCGGGGTAGTCCAGGCCGGCGGAGATCGAATGCGCCTCGATGATCTGGCCGTCGTCGTCCTGCAGCAGATAGGTGCGGTTGCCGTGCAGCACCCCCGGCTCGCCGCCGGTCAGCGAGGCGGCGTGCTCCCCGGTCTCGATACCGTGGCCGGCGGCCTCCACGCCGAAGATCTGCACGTCGCGGTCGTCCAGGAACGGATGGAACAGGCCCATGGCGTTGGACCCGCCGCCGATGCACGCGACCAGGCTGTCGGGCAGCCGCCCCTCGGCCTCCATCATCTGTTCGCGAGCCTCGCGGCCGATCACCGACTGGAAGTCGCGCACCATGGCCGGATACGGGTGCGGCCCCGCCACCGTGCCGATGACGTAGAAGGTGTCCTCGACATTGGCGACCCAGGCGCGCAGCGCCTCGTTCATCGCGTCCTTCAGGGTGGCGGACCCGGACGTGACCGGCACCACCTCGGCGCCCAGCAGCTTCATGCGGAACACGTTGGGCGCCTGCCGCTCGACGTCGACCTTGCCCATGTAGACCGTGCACGGCAGGCCGAACAGCGCGCACAGGGTGGCCACCGCCACGCCGTGCTGGCCGGCGCCGGTCTCCGCGATGATCTTCGGCTTGTTCATCCGCCGCGCCAGCAGCACCTGGCCCAGACAGTTGTTCACCTTGTGGCTGCCGGTGTGGTTCAGCTCGTCGCGCTTGAAATAGATCTTCGCGCCCTTGCGGTCGGGCCCGGCGAAATGCCTGGACAGGCGCTCGGCATGGTAGAGCGGGCTCGGCCGGCCGATATAGTGCTTGGCGTAATAGTCGAAGTCGCGCTGGAACGCGGGGTCGGCCTTGGCCTTGGTGTAGGCCTCCTCGACCGACAGGATCAGCGGCATTAGTGTCTCGGCGACGAAGCGTCCGCCGAAAATGCCGAAATGCCCGGTCTCGTCGGGTCCGTTGCGGTAGGAATTGATCTCGTTCATTGGCTGGCGTCGTTGATGTGGCCCGAAAGCTGGTTACCGGGCGCAGGCCCCGGCGGTTTCAGCGGGTATAGCACCTGCATGATCCCGCCGAAACGCCAATGCCATGCGCGGATCAGCCGGCCGGTGTCGCGTCGTCGGACGTGGTCATGCGCACGATGCGGTCCGGCTCCGCCGGCGGCTCGCCGCGGGCCAGCGCGTCGACATGCTCCATGCCCTCCACCACCTCGCCCCACACGGTGTACTGGCCGTTCAGGAAATCGGCGTCCTCGAAGCAGATGAAGAACTGCGAGTTGGCGCTGTTGGGGTCGCTGGTCCGCGCCATGCCCAGGGTGCCGCGCTTGAACGGCTCCTTGGAGAATTCCGCCTCGATATTGGCCTTGTCGGAGCCGCCGCGGCCGGTGCCGGTCGGGTCGCCCGACTGCGCCATGAAGCCGTCGATCACGCGGTGGAAGACAATGTCGTTGTAGAAGCCCTCTTCGGCCAGTTCGCAAATCTGCGCCACGTGCTTGGGCGCCAGGTCGGACCGCAGGCGGATCACCACCGGGCCATGATCGAGTTGCATGTGCAGATAGTCGCTCAATGATCTGTCCTTAGATTGGGGGCCTTGAATTGGGGGTCTTTGGTCGGGGTGCCTTGATGTCCCAGGGCAGCGGCCGGCCTATGTCGGCGGCCTTCACTTCCGGACCGGGTTGCGCCGCGTCGGCGCGGCACCGCTGCCGTAATCTACGCCAAGCGGCGGGCCATGGAAAGCATGGGCGGAAAGCATGGGCGGAAAGCTTGGGCGGAATGCGCGGGCCAACCGGCGCCTAGGTTTCCGCCCACTGGCGCATCATGTCCTGATACGCGTTGGCCGCCAGTTGCTGCGTCTCGCGGTCCAGGTCGGATTCGGCCAGACGGCGGCGCAGCCGGTTGAGGTCGGCCACGATGCGCCGCTGTTCCGGGTTGCGGATCATCGACTGGATCCAGCCGAACGCCGCCAGCCGGGTGCCACGGGTGATCGGCGTCACCCAATGGGTCAGGTTGCCGGGGTAGATGACGGCGCTGCCGGCCGGCAGCTTGACCTGCTGCTCGCCGTAAGGGGTGATGATGTGCAGCGTACCGCCGTCGTATTCCTGCGGCTCGTTCAGGAACACGGTCATCGAGATGTCGCTGCGCACGGCACCCTCCACCCCATAGCCGACGACGCCGGCGTCGTGGTGGGGCCCGTATTCCATGCCCACGTCATAGCGGTTGAAGGCCAGGTGCATGCGGCGCGGCACGGTCAGGGTCACGAACCGCTCGTCGCGGCCCAGCGCCTGCTGCACCAGTTGCATGATCTTGCGCGCCGGATCGTCGTTGGTGCGCATCTGCCTGTTTTTCTTGGTCGACGCCGCAAGGTTTCCGGCGGTGACGCTGCCGTCATCGAACGAGGCCAGCGGCATCAGTTCGTGGATCTTGGCCAGTACGCCGGCCGGCAGCAGGTTTTCCAATTTGGCGAACATCTGGGCGACCCCCCGATCAGTCGGTCACGGATCGCTACAGATTATCCGGGTCCGGCGCGCGAGGGTGAGGTCTGGCGTCAATTGGACGCAACGGCCAAACACTCACCTACGGCACCAGCACGACAAGGTCGGTCGGGTCGGCGACGCCGGCGATGCTGCGAGCCGGCAGCCGGCGCGGCGCGTCGCGCTGTCGCAACCCCTGGTCGACCGCCGTCGCGAACGACGCCGCCGTGGCAAGGGCGCGCACCCGCTCGGTCTTGGTGTGCTTCTCCAGCTTGGCCGCCAGGTTCACCGCACCGCCGATGACCGTGTATTCCAGCCGGTTCTCGTCGCCCACGGCCCCGAACACGATGCGCCCGGCAGCAACCGCGGCGTTGACGTTCAGCCGCCTGTTCCCGGCCGCCGCCCGCGCCGCGTTCCAGCGCTCCACCGCCGCCATCACCTCCACCGCCGCGCGCATCGCATCGGCGGCGTAGGTGTCGGACTCCGCCGCGGCGCCAAAAGTGGCCATGATGCCGTCGCCCAGGAACTCGTCGATCACGCCGCCATTGGCCTGGATCACCGGCACCACCTGGGCCTGGTAGTCGGCCAACTGGTGGATCAGCTCGGTCGGGCTGATCTCGGTCGCCAGATCGGTGAACCCGCGAATATCGATAAACAGGATCGCGGCGTCGCGCGCCTGCCCCTCTCCGGCGACGATCTCGGCCTCGGCCCCGGTGATGGTGCGGGCCAGCGAACTGTCGAAGAACCGCGACAGGTCGGCGGCGGCCTGGCCCTCGGTCACCGCGCGCACCAGTAGCGCGCGGGCGCGAACCTGGGCGATCACCAGGATGGCGGTGACCACCAGGATGGAGATCATCTTGTCGAACTCGGCGCCGATCAGGATCATGTCGGGGCTGGACAGGTATCGCACGAAGTCCCGCGTGATCATGACCTCGTCGTCGACCGACGCCACCGCGTTCGCCAGCAGCAGCCCCCAGCCTGCAGCCGCAGTGATGCCGGCCACCGCGACGAAGCGGGGCTCGAACCGCAGCGTGCGCAAGGAGATGAAGATGAAGACGTAAATCAGCGTCGGGATCTTCAGGTAGAAGGGCGGCGACTGCCCGTACTGGATGTGGAAGCTCCAGATCAGCACCATCAACAGGCCGATATCGATGAAGATCGACAGCATCAGGAACCAGTCCGGCAGGCGGACCCGGAACGACAGCCACACCCGCAACAGCGTGAACACCAGGTAGGCGGCGAGCGCGAACGGCACCGGCTCCAGCGCCAGTTCCATCTGCGACGGGGTGGGCGAGATGAAGTAGAGGGTGCCGAAGGTGAGGACGATCAAAAGCTGGACGGCGCCGATCAGCCGCTCGGCAAGGTCCTGCTGCCGTGCGATCGCATCGCGGATGCGCGCGGGCAGCCTGGCGGACGGGTTGCGTCCGGCCAGTGCGTTTCGAAGCCAGGACGACCTGGCTGGATCGTCGGCGACGGTCATCGTCCCCACATGCGCTCCGAGGCGACGGGTTGCACTTCACATCGCCACACAGATGCGGGAAGGATCGACTGGTGGGTCGCCCGCCGCCGCAATCGATCCAGAAATCCACACATGCCTGCCATGACTTTCAGCTAGAGAACGACCGATGAGTGCGACCATGACAAACACAGCCCAGGCCCCGGACCGGCC
Source organism: Alphaproteobacteria bacterium (assembly GCA_965227515.1). Taxonomy (GTDB): domain Bacteria; phylum Pseudomonadota; class Alphaproteobacteria; order CALKHQ01; family CALKHQ01; genus CBDDFZ01. The sequence continues at coordinate 20,737 of CBDDFZ010000002.1, read as the reverse complement.
CGAAGCGGGAGACAGCCCGAAACCAGAACCCCTGGGCTGGGCTTTGCCGACCTGGCTGTGCATCTTCCTGCTGCTCAGCGCCTGGACCGTCTATCGGCTGGCGATGACGATCGAAGACCTGGTCAGCCACAGCGACCCGCGCTGGGACGACCAGCTCTATTGGGCGCTGCCGACGATGATTGGCACCACGTTGATCGGCATGCTGGGTGCGGCCGCCCTGCTGCTGCGCCGCCGCATCGGCCTGCATCTGATCCTGGCCGTCACCGTGGCGGGGCTTGTCGTCGGCGTCGTGGTCGGGGTGCCGCTGAAGAGCCTGGCCCTGAGCCTGATTGGCGTCGCGGTGACCGTCGTGCTGGTCAGCCGCAAGTGGCAGGTGTTGAAGTAGCGTTAGACCAGCTTTTGGAGCCACAGGCTGCCGGCCGGGGCGCCGGCCACCGCCGGCAGCTCGCCGACGACCGACGCCGCCAGCCGCTCGGCCATGCGGGTCGCGACATAGTGGCTGGCGAACAGCAGCCGGTAGCCGCCGCCCTGCAGCAGCGGCGCAATGGCGTTCTGCTCGTTGTAGCCGCGATCGCGCCAAGCCTCGGGATAGCCGTCCGGCAGCATGATGTCGTGGATATGCACCAGCACGCCCGCCGGCAGGCGCGGCAGGCGGTCGTTGACCAGCACGTCGACATCGCTGCCCGGCATCATGATGTGGCTGGAATCGATGCTGAGCGCATCGCCGGCCGCCAATTGCGCAAACACGGCCGGATCGGCCCGCTGCACGATGCAGGCGACATGGGCGATCGGTGCGTCCCCCAGCACGGCGCGCGGGGCTGGGTCGATGGTTGTGAGCGTAGTCGCCAGTTCGCCATCGGCGACGGCACGGGCGAGGAAGCGGGTCGAGTGCCCGGCGCCGATCTCGACGATGCGGCCGGGGCGGCGGTGCCGCACCATGGCGTAGGCGACCGCGGCATCGAGGGTCGGAAACCAGTCCTGGGTGAAACGCGGGTGGCCGGGCCGCTCCGGCGCCGCGGCGATGGCACGCAGGCCTTCGGCAACCGCATCGACACTGTCCAGCATGGCGGCAAAGGCCGGCTCAGCGGCCCCGAACAACGGCAGCAGGCCGTCATAGGTGCCGACCGGCACCACGGTCTCTACGTAGCGATAGGGGATGAAAAAGCCGGTTCGGCCCTGGTCAGTCATGGCAACGGCGCGGCGAGGTATGGGGCGAGGTATGGGAGGGGCGCGCGGCGGCTAAGGCTGCAGCACCATGCCTTCGCGCGCCACCAGCGTGCCCGGCCGCATCTCCGCCGCCTGCCGCGCGATATCGTCCATGAAAGTGTCCTCATGGGTCGGATCGTGGTGGAACAACACGCAGGTGGCGACATTGGCCGCGTCGCTGACACGGATTGCCTCCTGCCAGGTGGAGTGCCCCCAGCCCTTGAACCGCGGATACTCGGCATCGGTGTAGGTGCTGTCGTAGATCATGACGTCGGCGTCGCGGACAAGATCGACGATGTTGGGATCGGGTCCGTCGCCCGTGTGCTCGGTGTCGGTGATGTAGCAGACCGCGCGGCCCGCGAACTCGATGCGGTAGCCGGTGGCGCCATTGGGGTGGTTCAGCGGCCCGGTGCGCACCTTGATGCCCGGTTTCGGCTCCAGCGTCTCGCCGCACGTGAAATCATGATAGCTGACATTGGCGCCGAACACCGACGGCGGCACCGGGAACAGCGGCGCCTTCATCATCTCGCACATCACCCGGTTGACGGTGCTGTTCGGCAACAGGTGGCCGGCGGACAGGCGGAACGTGAAGCGGTCGCTGTAGAACGGCGCGAAGAACGGCATGCCGCAGATATGGTCGAAGTGGGTATGGGACAACAGGATGTCGGCGGTGGTGCGGCCGTTGCCCATCATCGCCTGGCCCAGGCGCCTGAGCCCGGTCCCGGCGTCCATGATCAGCGTGTGGTCGCCACAGCGGATCTCGACGCACGACGTATTGCCGCCATAGCGCTGCCACAGCGGTCCAGGTGTCGCAATGCTGCCACGTACGCCCCAGAATACGACTTGCGGTCCGTCCGTCATTACCTCTCGCTGTACCGCCCGGATGGGACGGCGGCCGTTGTGGTCGAAGTTTCGGGGGAACCCCCGGCGCGCCTTTCGGCACGCATGCACATTCCCCCAACCTCAGCCCTGCAACTTAAAGCAACAATACTAAAGAGGAAGTGACGTACATCACAACACGGTCGGCTTTGTGCGAGATGCGGCGGCCGGAGCGCCGCAGCCTCTTCGGAGTTTTTCAACAGCCTGCTAGACGTCGACCACCGTATCGTCGGCATAGTCCCCCGCGTCCAGGGCGATCTGCAGCGCGATGCTGCCGCCGTTCACCACGACGGTCTTCCGCCCCGCCCTGGGGATGGCGATGTTATTCTCCAGGCAGAACCGGACCAGGATCTTCTGCAAGTTCTCCTTGTCCAGCCGGATGGTCGTGGTGGTGTCTGTCGTGGCCGACTTACCGATGCATTCAAGCACCGGGCCCGCATCCTCGGCAACGTTGACGGCCTGGATCGCGTAGTCGCTGTTGGAACTTGCCTGTGAACGCAAAAATGATCGAACGGCCAATTTCATTTCGGCATCGCTCAAGATTATCCTGCGCAGCTCTTTCGGCATCACATCCCCTTTCGCGACTCTTCAAGTCGTACGACATGCCCTGATACGCCCGCCAACAAGGCTCGGCCTTCTCTGGGCGAGAGCCTGAATCGAAAATAGAAATTCTTGAGTTTTGGCAGTCGGGGCGCAACACACTTGATCTTTGTCTATGCGCCGAAAAATCTTCTGTCAATCAACGGCAAGCCGCAAAGTTCAGCGGTTCGAAAACCGTGACTCTGCACAAGCACTACGACATGATTACAATCGCGCGAGAAAGTTCAATTTTTTGGACTGTCCTTGACCCTTTTGCATCCCTTGCGCATCCAATTGCCTCCCCTGCATTGGCCCACTCTACTCCGCCGCAAACGCGATCCGCGACTCACCGGGTGAGCGGCGGGCACGCGGCGCTCGACAGACTGAACAGCCGCCAGCCACGAAGGTTGCAGGCGCGATGCCACGGCAAAACGCCAATGCGGCCGCGGCAACGTCACCGCCAAAGGGCGGTGCGCGTACTTTCCAATTTTTCGGGATTGGGTTCGTTGGAGCGGGAGACGAGATTTGAACTCGCGACCCTCACGTTGGCAACGTGATGCTCTACCCCTGAGCTACTCCCGCGTCCACGAGAGGCTGCATATAGCCGCCCCCTCGCACGATTGCAAGCTTGGCCGGCACGGTTATTTGATCGTATCACCCTTTCCATGAGCGACGCTGTCCAGAACCCGGCGCCGGACCCCATGCCCGGGGACGACCCGGCGCAAATGAAGGCCGCCCAGGCGCGCCTGTTCGCCAAGTTCGAGGAACTGGGCATCGAGACCACCACGGTGCAGCACCCGCCCGTGTTCACGGTCGCCGAGAGCCAGGCGCTGCGCGGCGACCTGAAGGGCGGGCACTGCAAGTCCCTGTTCCTGCGCGACAAGAAGGGCGCGATGTACCTGCTGGTGGCGCTGGAGGACCGGGCGATCGACCTGAAGGCGCTGCGCGAACCGCTGGGCGCGAAGAACCTGTCTTTCGCCAGTGCCGACCGGCTGTGGGCGACGCTCGGCGTGCGGCCGGGCGCGGTGACGCCGTTCGGGCTGATCAATGCCCAGCGCGACGAGAGCGACGACGACGCCGGCGCGGCACTGACCGTGGCGCTGGACCGCGGCATGCTGGACCACGAGGTGCTGAACTATCACCCGCTCAGCAACGACGCGACCACGGCGATCCGGCCCGACGACCTGGTGCGGTTCGTCGAGGCGTGCGGCTACGCGCCGCTGCTGGTAGACCTAGCCTAGAGTCTGGCGCACAGGGGTTGCCATGCTGGACTGGCGTGGCCAACTGAGTTACCTCAACCACGCACACAACGCACATCACGCGCGCGGGCCCCATTGCGGTGCACGCCCGCCGAACGGGTGAACGATCACATGGAACCAATGCTTGGCATGGCTGGCGGCCCCGGCGGCGCGGCAGCGGATGTCGTCAAGGACACCACGACCGAGAATTTCATGGCCGACGTCATCGAGGCGTCGATGGAAACGCCGGTGGTCGTGGACTTCTGGGCGCCCTGGTGCGGGCCGTGCAAGACCCTGGGCCCGGCGCTGGAGGCGGCGGTGCGCGCCACCCGCGGTGCGGTGAAGATGGTCAAGCTGAACATCGACGAACACCCGCAGATTGCCCAGCAGATGCGCATCCAGTCGATCCCGGCGGTGTTTGCCTTCGCCAACGGCCGGCCGCTGGACGGTTTTGTCGGCGCCCAGCCGGAGAGCCAGATCAAGGCGTTCATCGACAAGGTGATGACAGCGGCCGGCGGCTCGGCGGCGGCGCAGGCACAGGCCATCGAGGACGCGATGACCCAGGCCAAGGCCGCGCTGGACAGCGGCGACGGACGCACGGCGGCCGGCATCTACAGCCAGGTGCTGCAGGCCGACAACGGGCGGTTGCCGGCGGCCGACGGCCTGATCCGCGCCATCCTGACCGCCGGCGACATCGCCGGCGCGCAGCAGCAGTTCGACGCCTTCCCGGAAGAGATGCGCGAGGCGCCCGAGTTGCAAGGCGCGCGGACGGCCCTGGAGCTGGCGGCGGAAAACGCCGACGCGGTCGCGCGCCTGCCGGAGTTGCAGGCCGCGGTGGAGGCCGACGGCAACGCCCACCAGGCCCGCCTCGACCTCGCCAAGGCGCAGTACGCCCTGGGCCAGACCGAGGCCGCCATCGACAATTTGCTGGAGCTGTTCCGCCGCGACCGCGCCTGGAACGACGAGGCCGCTCGCACCCAGTTGCTGAAGTTCTTCGAGGCGCTGGGCCACACCCACCCGGTCACGTTGCAGGGGCGGCGCAAGCTGTCGTCGATGCTGTTCTCATGAGGCAGGCCGCGTGACATTGCCGGCTCCCCCCAGCAGGTCGCGGCGCTGATGGCGCGGTCCGCCTTCCATCCGAGCGCGGAACAACTGCCGGCAACGCTGCCGATCTTTCCCCTGACCGGGGCGCTGGTGCTGCCCCATGCCGAACTGCCGCTGAATATCTTCGAGCCGCGCTACCTGAACATGGTGATCGACGCCCTGAAGGCGGACCGGATGATCGGCATGATCCAGCCGCGCGACGAGGACGAGGGCGGGCAGGCGCCGGCGGTCTACGACATCGGCGGGGCCGGCCGGATCACCCAGTTCGCCGAGACCGACGACGGCCGGATCCTGATCACCCTGACCGGGGTCGCCCGGTTCCGGGTGCGCGAGGAATTGGCGACGGTGCGCGGCTATCGCCGGGTCACCGCCGACTGGTCGGACTATGTCGGCGACCTGGACGTCGAGCCCGTCGAGTCCACGGACGGCACCCCGCTGACCGACCGGCTGCCGGCGTTTTTCGACCTGCATTCGATCAAGGCCGACTTCGACGCCATCGCGCAGACCCCGCTGAACCAGATCGTCTCGACGCTGACCATGGTCTGCCCGTTCGAGCCGGCGGAAAAGCAGGCGCTGCTGGAGGCGCCCGACCTGCGGGCGCGGCTGGAGATGATGGTGACGCTGATCGACATGGCGCTGGTGCAGGGCAGCGCCGGCAACGACGACAGCGGGCCGGCGCACTAATCCGGCGCATTAGGGTCGCTCGGATCCAGTCAATACGTGCCGCCGTGCCGGATATTCGCTAGGATGGCGCGGTTGCCACGACAGCGAAGGACACCGGGGGAATGATGATCGTAGCCCGACTGACAGCGGCTCTCAGTGTGTGTGTGATGATTCTGGCCGGCGGCGCGCTGTCCGCGCGGGCCGAACTGGCCAATGTGCCGGCGTTTCCGGCCGGTGCGGACGACGCCCCGAACTCGTTCGTGGCCGACACCCTGGTGCTGACGCCCAATGGCATGCGCCGCATCGCAGACCTGCAGGTCGGCGACATCGTGATGTCCTACAATATCTCGACCCAGGGCATCGAGCAGAACCGCATTAGCCACGTCACCTCGCGGACCGAATCCTGGGTCTACGAAATGGGCGTCGGCGGCGAGAAGCTGCTGCTGACCCGCGACCACCCGTTCCTGACCACGGAGGGCTGGTTCCGCGCGGTCGAGACCAGCGTCGGCGACGTGCTGATCAACATGGACGGCGCCGAACTGCCGATCACCACGTGCGTCATGCGGCGCGGCAGCTTCGAGGTCTACAACATCGAGGTCGAGTTCACCGGCACCTTCTTCGTCTCCAACCAGAAGCTGCTGGCGCACTGACCGTTCCGGTCGTTCGAAGACCGGCGTTCCATGTCGTCCGCCGCCTCACCGGCACCGGCCACCGCGTCCGCCGCCACGCCCGCCATTGCAATCGAGCGGGTGTCGAAGTCCTTCGGCGGCATCCAGGCGGTGCGCGACTGCTCGTTCGAGGTGCCGGCCGGCTCGGTGACCGGGCTGATCGGCCCGAACGGTGCCGGCAAGTCCACCCTGTTCAACGTCGTTGCCGGCCTCTACACGCCAGAGGCGGGCCGCGTGCGCCTGTTCGGGAAGGACGTCACCGGCCAGCCGCCGCACCGGCTGTTCCGCCTGGGCCTGGTCCGCACGTTCCAGATCGCGCACGAGTTCGCCCACCTGTCGGTGCTGGAGAACTTGATGCTGGTGCCGGGCGACCAGACCGGCGAGCACCTGTGGTCGGCGTTCCTGCACTGGGGGAAGATCAAGGCGGAGGAGGCCCGCATTCGCGCCCGCGCCGAGCAGGTGCTGGCGTTCCTGAAGCTCGACCACCTGGCGGCGGAAGAGGCCGGCAACCTCTCCGGCGGGCAGAAGAAGCTGCTGGAACTGGGCCGCACGATGATGAGCGACGCCAAGGTCGTGCTGCTGGACGAGATCGGCGCCGGGGTCAACCCGACGCTGATGAGCACGCTGGCCGGCGCCATCGAACGCCTGAACCGGGAAGACGGCTACACCTTCTGCGTCATCGAGCACGACATGGACCTGATCGCGCGGCTCTGCGACCCGGTGGTGGTGATGGCCGAGGGCACCGTGCTGACCGAAGGCACCATGGATGAGGTGCGCGCCGATCCGCGGGTGATCGAGGCCTATCTGGGCAGCGCCGCCGCCAGGGAGACGCCGGCCGGGTCGGGATCGCGCGCGGCAGGCCACGCCCCTGCCGGCGCCGCGCGCCCGGCCCCGGCCTGAACACTGATGAGCGCCCCCGCCACAACCGCACATCCCGATGCCGGCGAGGCCGTGCTGGATGCGACCGGACTGGTCGGCGGCTATGGCGGCATGGACATCCTGCACGGCGTCGACATCGCGGTGATGCCCGGTGAGATCACCGTGGTGATCGGCCCTAATGGCGCCGGCAAGTCGACGGTGATGAAGGCGGTGTTCGGCATGGTGAGCCTGCGCGCCGGCCATGTCGGCTTCCTGGGCCGCGACGTTACCGGCGCCGCGCCAGAGGCGCTGGTGCGCCAGGGCATGGCCTATGTGCCGCAGTCGCGCAATGTGTTCCCCAACCTCAGCGTCGAAGAGAATCTGGAGATGGGGGCGTTCGTGCGCCGCGACCCCATCGCCGGCACGCTGTCCCAGGTCTACGGCCTGTTCCCGATCCTGGCCGACAAGCGCCGCCAGCCCGCCGGGGAACTGTCAGGCGGGCAGCGCCAGATGGTCGCCATCGGCCGCGCGCTGATGGTGGAGCCGCGCCTGCTGCTGCTGGACGAGCCGACCGCCGGGCTCAGCCCAAGGGTGATGGACGAGGTATTCGAGCGGGTGCAGGCGATCAACGATGCCGGCGTCGCGGTGATGATGGTGGAGCAGAACGCGCGCCAGGCGCTCGCCATCGCCCATCGCGGCTATGTGCTGGCCACCGGGCGCAACCGCCACACCGGCACCGGCGCCGAGCTGCTGGCCCAGCCCGAAGTCGCCGAAGCGTTCCTGGGCGGGTGAGTAGGAATGCGGCCACCAATCTACACTGTCATCCTTGACCGAAGCCCGCCTGGCTTGCCCAACGGCAAGCAGCGGGCGAAGGGTCGAGGATCCATGGGAGGGGCAAGCTCGGCACATCCGGTTGAGGCGACATTTCCCTTCCATCGGCCGGTAAAGACTGTCCATCGTTGTTGCAGTCTCGGACACAAATGGGTCCTCGCCACTCAGCGGAGCCTGTCCTCGGGCCGGCCACAGGCCGGACCCGTGGGCTTCGGGCAAGGACGACAATTCAGTATGTGTGGCTGAACCTCCACCATGGAATTCATCAACTTCTACCTGATCCCCGGCCTGGTCCTCGGCTGCGTCTACGCCCTGGGGGCCATCGGGGTGTCGATGCTGTTCGGCATCCTGCGCTTCGCCCACTTCGCCCACGGCGACCTGATGACGCTGGGTGCCTATTTCGGCCTCACCATGATCGCGCTGACCGGCCTGCCCGCCATCGCGGCGGTGCCGGTGGCGATGGTCCTGACGGCGGCCGCCGCGGTCGGCATCGACCTCGCCTTCTATCGGCCGTTCCGCAAAAGCCCCACCATCGTCATTGTCATCGCCTCGTTCGGTGTCGCGCTGATGGTGCGCTCGCTGATCCAGCTTTTCTGGGGGGTGGAGAAGGTCAGCTACCAGCGCGGCATCCAGCGCCCGCTGCAGGACCTGCAACCGTTGCTGATCCAGGAGCGCTACCTCTACATCGTCGGCGGCGCGGTGGCGCTGGTGGTGGCGCTGCACCTGTTCCTGACCCGCACCCGCATCGGCAAGGCCATGCGCGCGATGAGCGACGATGCCGACCTGGCGCGCATCAGCGGCATCAACACCCGCCAGGTGATCGTGTGGACCTGGGTGATCGGCGCCGGGCTGGCGGCGGCCGGCGGCGTGTTCATGGCGATGGACACCGAGCTGCACCCGAATTTGGGCTGGGACCTGCTGCTGCCGATCTTCGCCGCCGCCATCCTGGGCGGCATCGGGCGGCCCTACGGCGCGATTGCCGGCGGCCTGATCATCGGCATGGCCGAGGAACTGTCGACCTATCCGCTGTTCGGCACCGAGCCGCTGTTGCCGCCCAGCTACAAGACCGCCATTGCGTTCGCGATCATGGTGGTAATGCTGGTCGCCCGCCCCGCCGGCCTGTTCCGCGGCCGGGTGTTTTAGCAGCCAACGACTGCAACACTTTCATTCGTCGTCCTCGCCCTTGTGGCGAGGACCCATTCACAGGCATGGACGCACCGCTGCCAAAAGGTCGCGAGTTCTCGTGCGGGTCGCAAAGCGCTGCTGCAGCTCACGAATCCAAAAGCTGTGATTTCGAACTGACCCCACGATGGGCCCTCGCCACAAGGGCGAGGGCGACAAGGTAAGGCTAACCGGGAGTGTCAGCTCCCCCGCCGTCCGCCGGCAGCGGCGATGGCGAGCAACGCGTGCTCGCACACGGCAGCGTCGGGCAGACCGGTCGACTTCACTTGCGCCTCGGCCTCCTGAAGCCGGGCGATGGCCGCCATCAGGCCCTTGACCGAGCGGCCGCCCAGCGCGCGCAGGAACACCGGGCGATCCTTGAAGAACACCGGCGGCCTCAGCTTGCCCAGCGCGTCGGACAGCGACATCCCGTTAGCAGCCAGCAGATGCGCGGTCAGCCCGCGTTCGAAGACCCGCCCGCAGGCGCGCAGAATGGCGACGGTCGCCACGTCCTGCTCCATCAGCCGGTCGAACAGCCGTCCCATCTCCGCCATGTTGCCGCCGAGCACGGCATAGGCCAGAGCGTCCAGCGACTGGGTGTTGCCATCGGTCATCGCGGCCAGCACGTCGGCGGCGGTCAGCGTGCCGGCATTCGGCCCGGCATAGTCGATCAGCTTGGCGAGTTCGCGGCGGGTCGCCATGCGGTCAGCGCCCAACATGGTGACCAGGTGCGCCTTCGCATCGGGCTCGATCGCCACGCCCGCACCGCCGAGTGTCGCGGTGATCAGCGCCTCCAGTTGCTCCGGCCCATCGGCATAGCAGCCGATGGCGGCCGCGGCCTTGTGCCCCTCGAACGCCTTGCGCAGGCTGCTGCGGGCCTGAAGCTCGTCGGCGGTGACGATCAGCAGCGCCGCCTCCGGCGCGTCGTCGTCAAGCGCCGCCGACACCGCGGCGGTATTGCGGTCGCCAGCGCTGTCCAGCCACACGACCCGCCGCCCGCCGATCAGCGACCCGGCGGCGCGCTCGTCGGCCAGCCGCACCGGGTCCTTGGCCAGTTCGGCACCGCTGAGCCTGGTAACGCGGAACGGATCGGCGAGGTCATCGACCACCATGCCGGCCAGATGGATGGCGCGTTCCTGGATCAGCCCGGCATCGGGACCGAACAGCAGGTAGGCGGCGAACGTGGGGTCTGGGCCCGCCAGCTCCTTCTCGACCGCCTTGCCGGCCAGCTTGGCCATTAGATCGTTTTTCGCTTGCGCTGAGTCGGCACCGGCCCACACCCCCTCCCGGCCGCCCAACGGTAGTATCCTGTCTGGGTGGCCGGGTGGGGGTGTGGGCTGGCGCAGATCAACTGACAAGCACTCTAGTTCGAAGCTGTGGTCGTCTGCGCCCGCTCGCGCTGCAGGAAGAGGCCGAGCTCGTTGATGATGCGGTCGGCCAACTCGCGCGAGGCGCGCTCCTGGGCATCGCGCTCGGCGCTGCTGGTGGCGAACTCTTCCGCCAGCACGTTGTAGCTGGAATAGGCATAGAGCGTGCGCAGCAGCGCGATCTCGCCATCTTCCAGGCGGGTCACGACCACGTCGGCGATCAGGGTGAGGTTGACGCGCGTGGCGGTCGAATCGCGCGCCACCGCCAGGCCGATGGTGCTCTGCCGCAGCTCCACGTCCATCAGATAGCGGGTCTCGACACCGGGCTGCGGATCGCCGATGCGGGCCAGCAACTGGTTGCGCATCTGTTGGCCCGTCCGGTCCTCGATCAGCCCGATCTCGACCGACTGAAGGGCGGCCACCGGCACCGACCCCGCGACATCGCCGTACAGCGGCTTGAAGCCGCAGCCGGCGAGCGCCAGCAGCCCGACGGCGGCCAGCCCGCGGATCAGATGTGCCAAGTGTCGGGTGCCTACAGCGCTCATATCACCACGTTGACAATGCGGTTCGGCACCACGATCACCTTGCGCACCGCCTTCTCGCCGATCGCGCGGATGACATTGTCGATCGCCAGCGCCGCCTTTTCCACCTCGCCCTTGTCGGCGTCGCGCGCCACATCCAGCGTGCCCTTCAGCTTGCCGTTGACCTGCACGGCGACGCGGACCGTGTCGTCCACCAGCATGGCCGGGTCGGCCTGCGGCCAATCCGTGTCCACGGCCAGGGTCTCGTGGCCCAGCATTTCCCACAGCGATTCGGCCAAGTGCGGCATCATCGGATTGATCAGCAGGGTCAGCGCATTCAGGGCCTCGCGCACCGCGGCGCGCTGCGCCGGCGTCTCCGGCGTCATCCCCTGCAAGGCATTGACGAACTCGTACATGCGCGCGACCGCCCGGTTGAACCGGAAGCGGTCGATGTCCTCGGTCACCCCGGCGATGGTCTTGTGGGTGACCCGGCGCAGCTCCAGCGCCGTGTCATCGCCGTCATCGTGTGCGGTGTCGCCGGCATCGGTGGCCGCAATGCCGTCCTCAACCAGGCGCCAGACCCGGTTGACGAAGCGGAACGCGCCCTCCACGCCGGCGTCGGTCCATTCCATGTCGCGCTCGGGCGGGCTGTCGGACATGACGAACCAGCGGGCCGTATCGGCACCGTAGCGTTCGGTGATGGTTTCCGGGTCGACGACGTTGCGCTTCGACTTCGACATCGACTCCGAGCGCCCGACCGTTACCGGGGCGCCGGTCTTGGCGTGCACGGCACCGCCGTCGGCCTGCTTGTCGATCTCCTCGGGGAACAGCCATGCCCCGCCGGCATCGCGGTAGGTCTCGTGGCAGACCATGCCCTGGGTGAACAGGCCGCTGAAGGGCTCGTCGATCTCCACCAGGTCGGCGCGATGCATGGCGCGGGTGAAGAAGCGCGAATAGAGCAGGTGCAGGATCGCGTGCTCGATGCCGCCGATGTACTGGTCGACCGGCAGCCAATAGTTCACGTCGGCCTGGTCCACCGGCCGGTCGGACCTGGGCGAGCAGAAGCGTGCGAAGTACCAGGACGAATCGACGAAGGTGTCCATGGTGTCGGTGTCGCGCACCGCGGGCTTGCCGCACTTCGGGCAGTCGACATGCTTCCAGGTCGGGTGCAGGTCCAGCGGGTTGCCGGGCACGTCGAAGCTGACATCCTCGGGCAGGCGCACCGGCAGTTGGTCGTCAGGCACCGGCACCACGCCGCAGGCGTCGCAATGCACCACCGGGATCGGACACCCCCAATAGCGCTGGCGCGAGATGCCCCAGTCGCGCAGGCGGTAGCTGATGGCGCCTTCGCCGGCGCCGATCGACGCCAGCCGGTCGACGATGGCCTGCTTGGCCTCCTCCACCGCCATGCCGTCCAGGAACTGGGAGTTGCCCAGGTTGCCGGGGCCGTTATAGGCCTCGTTACCGACTTCGAACGTGGCCGGGTCGGCATCCGGCGGGATCACCACCGGATGCACTGGCAGGTCGTAGGCACGGGCGAAGTCCAGGTCGCGCTGGTCGTGCGCCGGGCAGCCGAAGATGGCGCCGGTGCCATAGGACATCAGCACGAAGTTGGCGATGTAGACCGGCAGCGTCTGGCCCGGCAGGAACGGGTGCAGCGCGCGCAGGCCGGTGTCGAGCCCGCGCTTCTCGCCGCGCTCGATCTCTTCCTCGGTGGTGCCGCCCTGCCGGCACTCGGCGATGAACGCGGCGACCGCTGGATCGTCGGCGGCCAGTTCCTCGGCCAGCGGATGGTCGGCCGCGATGGCGCAGAACGAGGCGCCGAAGATGGTGTCGGGCCGGGTGGTGAACACGCTCAGGCGTTCGTCCCTGCCCTCGATATCGAAATGCATGGTGGCGCCGACCGACCGGCCGATCCACCGCTCCTGCATCAGCCGCACCTTGGCGGGCCAGCGGTCCAGCCCCTCCAGCGCCTGCAGCAGATCCTCGCTCATGTCGCTGATGCGAAAGAACCACTGCACCAGCTTGCGCCGTTCCACCGGCGCGCCGGAGCGCCAGCCGCAGCCGTCGATCACCTGCTCGTTGGCCAGCACGGTGTTGTCGACCGGGTCCCAATTGACCCACGACTCGGTCTGGTAGACCAGATCGCGCTCCAGGAACGCCAGGAACATGCGCTGCTGCTGCTCGTAGTAGCCGGGGTGGCAGGTCGCCACCTCGCGCGACCAGTCGAGCGAGAAGCCCAGCTTCTGCAACTGCCCGCGCATGGTGGCGATGTTGGCGTAGGTCCACTCCGCGGGGTGGATGTTGCGCTCGATGGCGGCGTTCTCGGCCGGCAGCCCGAACGCGTCCCACCCCATCGGGTGCAGCACGTTGTCGCCGCGCGCGCGGCGGTAGCGCGCCACCACGTCGCCCATGGTGTAGTTGCGGACATGGCCCATATGGATGCGGCCGGAGGGATAGGGAAACATCTCCAGCACGTAGCATTTGCGCCGATCCGGATCGGTGCGGACGGTGAAGCTCTCGCGCTCGGTCCAGGTCTTCTGCCAGCGGGCTTCGGCTTCGCGGAAATTGTATCTGCTCATGGGCGGGTCCGGCCCGGCTGGCGGGCCATGTCTCGAGTGCAAGGCACCCCGCGCACGCGGGGCGCAGCCTTACTAGAGGAGATCACCCGCCCACGCAATTGCCCGACGCGCCCGGGCACGGCCACGCCGGGCCGAAATGCCAGGCCAAGGCCCCGAATTCCGGAGCGTGCGGCGAGCCCTATTCGGTCGCGGTCGCCGCGACGCGCAACTGGCGGGCCCGCGACAGGATCGCATTCTCCACCGCGACCGCAGTCTCCGGGTCGACCACCTGGTCCACCCAGTCGCCGGAGTCGTTAAGGACCTGACGGAACACCGAGACCTGAATGCCGTCTGCCCGAAGCTGACGGGTCAGGATCAGTACGTTCATCTTCAGCCGCTCTTCCGGCGTCTCCGGCGGCGTGTACCAATCGGTCAGGATCAGCCCACCGAACGGATCGGCGTTGCTGATCGGCATGAAGGCGATGGTGTCGAGTGCCGCGCGCCACAGATAGCTGTTGACCGGCACGCCAGTGGCGCCCTCGTCGACATCACGGTCGGGCGCCGTGGTGAACAGCAGGATGTCGCCGAACAGCTTACCGACATCGTCACGGCGTTCCTCGCCGGTCCTCATGTCGCGGTCCAGGACGACGTTTGGATTGTCCGCACACCCCGCCAGCACGCTAGCGGCCAAAGCGACCAGCGCGAGCTGCTTGCCGCGCCAACCTGAAATGATCATGGATTCCCTCGCATTCCAGAGCCCATCCCCGCCAGCGGCTCCCCACCGCGGCCCGGCTCGAAATTTCACTCAATGTACATATGGTTCGCATCGTCCGCAAATGCGGCAAGATTTGGATGCGGCTTATTGGCTTGACGGTGGCGCGGCTTCCTCACCGGGCTCATACCCGAACGCGGCAACGAAGGGCGCCAGCTCCGACAGCACCGGGCCGAGCTGCCGGGCATAGTGCCGCCAGCGCCCAACCGCGCGTTGGGTAACGCGGCCACTGACCGCGTCGCGACTCGGCGTGCTGATGGCGCGGTCGGCGGCGCCTGCTGCCTGGTCCAGCGGTTGTGTGGCACCGCCAACGCCCGGCGCGGCATTCAGGAACGCCAGCACCCCCGGCAGCACCGCGCCGGGGTTCGCCACCAAGTCCTCGTAGCGCACCGCGCGCATGTCCAGCGGCAGGGCGCCGGCCATGCGCTGCCACAGACCCATCATCCGGCGATACAACGCCGCCGTCCGGTCCAGCCGGGTGAAATGGATGGTGCCCGGGTTCAGCGTGAAATACTGCATGAAGGCGCTGAGGCAGGCATCGCGCGGATCGCGGATCATCGCGACCACCTTGGCGCCGGGAAACAGGCGGGCGATGAACGGCAGCTCGATCAGGTTCCACGGCTGCTTGTCGACGAATGGCGTGCCGGTACCGACCTCCGGCCGGCAGGCACGTGCCTGCGCCCAATAGTCGTCGCGCGCCGCGCCAAGTTGGGCAGCGGTCAAGGCGGCAAGCCGGGACGGGTCGTCCAGACACAGGCTGCGGGCGACCCGGCTGACGATCGGTTCCTCGTCGCTGACGGCGAAACCGCCATGGCTGGCCAGCAGGTGCTCGATCAGCGTCGTGCCGGAGCGCGGGAAGCCGACCACGAACACCGGCGCACGGTCGACCGGCGGGTCGGCGGCTGCCCCTGGCCCATTGAGGCAGCGGTGCATGCCGTCAATCCGGCGCGGCAGGCGGTTGTGCTCGGCCGCCACAATGCCGCTGCCGGCTTCGGCCCGGCGATTGGCCTCGGTGAAATGGGCGAAGGCGGCTTCGTAGGCGCCGAGCGCGTCCTCGGCGTGGCCGAGTTCGGTGAGCGCCTCTATGGCCACCACGCCCGGCGGATCGTCAGCCACAAGCGCGGCGAGCCGGGCGCGGGCATCGCTGGCGTCGCCCGCCGCGCGCCGGAGTTGGGCATCGACCAGCCGGGCAAGCGGTTGAGCCGGGGCGGCGGCCAGCGCGCGCTCGGCGGCCTGGCGCGCCTCTCCGTCGCGCCGTTGGTCGCGAAGGGCCTGTGCCAGCAGCGCCAGCGCCTCGGGATGGTCGGCAGCATGATCCAGGGCGGCGCGGCAGCGTGCCTCGGCGTCGCTGGCCGCGCGGCGCAGCATGGCGAGCTTGGCCAGCGCGACATGGCCGGCGACAAGGGCGGGGTCGCGCTCCACGGCACGGCGTAACGCCGCCTCTGCCTGTTCGTGCTGGCCCCGTTCAGCCAGCGCAAGCCCGTGCTCCAGATGCACCGCGGCCAGGGCCGGTGCCAGCCGACAGGCGCGCGCCAGGTCCTGAACGCCGTCGGGATTGCCGCGCGCCAGCCGCGCCTTGCCCCGCGCGACCAGGGGTTTCGGGTCGTTTGGCGCCCGCGCCACAGCACGGTCGAGAAGGACGATCGCCTCACCGGCGCGGGTGCCGCGGTCGATCAGTTGAGCGAGTGTTACCAGTGCGGGAACATGGTCGGCGTGATGCGCGAGGAGGGTGTCGAGGACCTGGATGGCCGCCGCCATGTCGCCGGCACGGCGCAGCGCGTCGGCGTGGCTGAATTGGATGGCGGAATTGTCGGGCAGGACCGCGGCCGCGCGCGCCAGGTGCGCCGCCGCCGTTGCCCAGTCGCCGGTGGCGCTGGCGCTTGCCGCCAAGAGTTGCAGCGCCTGTGGCTGCGCGGGATCGCGCTCCAGGATCTCGCGTGCGAGGGTTTGCGCCCCAGCCGTGTCACCCGCACGCCACGCCGCGAGCATGGCCTGGACGGCGTCGCCCGGCACCGCCGCGCCTACTGTGTGAAGACGACAGGCGTGGACGTCATGCGACGTCGATGACGCGCATGCCGCGCATGTCGTTCAGGAACTTGGTCAGGTCGGCCGGGGACCGGTCCGGGAAGGCTTCGGCCAGCGCGCTGCCATCGAAACTCTCGCGTTCGACCACCCAGGCCACGAGATCCTCCAGTCCGCCCGGGATCGGTAATCGGCCCTTCTTCGACTCCAGCAGCCACGTGCCACTGGCCTGGACGACTCGCAATCCGGATGCGACGCGCCGATATTCCGGGCGGGCGGAGACCGGCAGCTCGAACCCGCCGCGGTCGTAGCGCATGCCATCGCGCATGCGTCGCAGGCCATCGCGCAGCATCTGTGACGCGCATATGTCTTGCAGCGCGGCGGCCAGTTCATCGGTGCGTTGCCGCAGCGCGGAACCGTCAGAGTCGACGCTGGCGAGCGGCAAATCCTCCCGGAAAAGCCCGTTGCTGACCGCGAGGTCCTGTAGCAGCGTCATGATGTCGAGACCGATGGGATAGGTGACACCGAACGCGATATGGATCGTGCCCTCGCTGTTGGCGGTGGCATCGTGATACTGCCCACGCGGGATATACAGCAGGTCACCGGGCCGCAGGCACGGCTCCATGACCACCGGGCCGCGGTGCGCGCGATGGTAGTCCTCATCGAATTCCTGGAAGTAGGGGTGGGCGATCGGCCGGTCGAGACGGCCCTCATAGACGCGCCATACCTTTTCGCCCGCCACATGGAGGGCGTAGACCTCATGGGTGTCGAAGTGCGACCCGAAGCCCTGGTGCCCATCCCACGAGCAATAGAGGTTGGCCTGCACCTTGCCGCCGAGCGCGGCCTCCATCGAGTCGGCGAAGCGCCGCAACGCCGGCGACAGACTGTCGATGTCGTTGGCGATGAGCGTGGCACCGCGCTTGAGGTGCTCCATGACGCGCAGGGCATCGGGCTGGGCCACCTCGCCGCCGTCGCGGCCGACCGCCGTGCGGCAGTAGGCTTGCGGGGGGATCGGCTGGCCCTTGCTGACGAGTTGCAGGCTCGACGAACTCCAGATGCCGGTCATGTTCAGGAGTTCGTTCAGGCCGTCCCAGCTCATCAGCCGGTCATAGGCCCAGTCGCGGCCGGACAAATGTAATGGTGCCCGGGTGCGTTGTTCGGCCAGGAACCGGTCGACTGTCCACGGGCGCAACGCGTCCTGAAATACCGGCGCGCCGCCGGTGCCCGCACCCTCTTGCAGCCCGGCTGAGTCGTTCGGTTGGCTTGACTGCCTGTGCGGCGCTGACATGGGCTCCAGACCGTTGTGGTGATGCGATCCGCCGATCGCCAGTCATGTAACACCGGCCGGTTGTAAAGCGTCCAGCCCGTCGGCGCATTTGTCGCTGGCTACTTTATCGCCGGATACGAGGGCAATGCCGTCAACTGCGCCATTGGCGTCATCGCTATTGGCATCGGCCGTTGATGCGCCAATCGATGCTCCCAAACCCGCCGGGATACAAGCGCACCCGGGTACAAATTCCCAGGTGTGCAAACGAATGCCGGGAGTACAAACGAAACGGGGCGGCCGAAAGGCCGCCCCGCTCAAACCAACTCTGGACGATTTGCTTAGAAGCCGAAGATCGTCGAGACCACCCAGACGAAACCGTCGTTCGACGGCGGGGTGGCGGAGCCGACGACCGGCGCAGCCACACGGCCGGGGTTGTCAGCTTCAACCCAGTTGAAGTCGGTCGCCAGCGACATGCCGGGGGCGATGTCGTAGCCAGCCGTGATCGAGTAGATGTCGGTCGTGGTATCCGGAGCACCAGCAACACCCAAGTGGTTGTTGTTGGCCTCAGCCATGAACACACCAACACCGAGCGACCAGGGGCCGGTGCCGTAGCTCAGGCCGACGTCCCACCAGTAACCGGCGTCAACTTCGACGAGGGTACCGCCAACCACGGCCGCGGCCAGGTTGTCGCCACCGCCATAAGCGGCGCCGAGGCGGATACCGGCGTACGACAGCAGCGCACCGACCTGATACTGGGCAGCGTCACCGATGTCGGCAGCGAAGGCCGCACCGCCAGCCGGGTTGGTGAACTCGGCGTCACCGCCGACCCACGTACCAGCCAGGGTCACACCGAAGCCGTTGAAGTCTTCGCTGAAGTTCAAGCCCAACGAGTAGGCGTTTTCAACGTTGGCGTCGTTGTCATCGTTGACCGCGGTGCCACCGGCGTGACCCGAATCCGGGGTCCAGCTGGCGCCGGCCTGGAAGCCGAACACGCGCGGGGTGAAGTACGTCGCCTTGGTTGCGTCACCAGTGAACGTCGCGCCCGGGCCGGTGAACACACCGCCGCGGAAGAAGACGTCACCGACGGCGCCGTCGTAACCACCACGGCCAACCATCGCGTCCTCACCGCCGATCGCCATACGATCAGCCGCGTCGTCCTGGTCACCGATGTTGATTTCGCCCCAGTTGCCACGCAGGTAAGCCCACGTCTCGTCGGCGTTGTTGCCGTCGTCGGTCTGGGTCGCAATCTCGATGACGCCGCCGTACTCGAGGCCGTTGTCCGCCACGTTGTCGAAGCTCACCGCAATTTCCGACTCGTCCGAGCGGAAGGTGTAGCCACGACCGGTACCGGTGCGTACGTCTTGGTCATACACGATGACCGAAAACCGATAACTGCCCGACAGCGAAACGGTCAAATTGTCGCCAGACTCAACGAACGCTTGCGCCGGTGCCGAAATCAACGCTGCGCCAGCGATCGCCGAGCTGGAAAGCAGGGTCTTTTTCATACTTGTCCAACCTCCGATTACACATAACCCCGTCGCCGAGGTCTGAGTTGTCTTCGGGACCGTCGCCCGAACACACCACAAGCGCAGTGGCGACGTCATCCGAGACCCATACAACACAATTTCCCGGGGCCCCACAACGGCTACAGTGGCCATTTCGCAACATTTGCCCCAAAATGAGGCAAATCTGCAACAGTCTGGGGTGTCACCCCATAACCTCTTGACGGGACAAGACTTTTGGCCCCGCCAAGCGCGACTTGTGTCAGATATGACACACCGCCCGTTGATGGGTAGCTTATATACACGCAAATGGCGGCTGGCGCGACCCGGCATCCTTTCCCAACCGCGACGCCACCGCGAACGGCCGATTCGGCGGGGCAGCGATGCGGCGGCGCAGGGAACCTGGGGGCTGGCGATGACGGAGCGCTCGATCAAGCGCAACCTTGAAGCGGTCCGCGACGAGATCGCGACGGCCGCACGCGCGGTGGATCGCGATCCTGCCGCGATCACGCTCGTCGCCGTCAGCAAGACGAAACCGGCCGCCGATGTGGTGGCCGCGTATGAAGCCGGGCAACGGCACTTCGGCGAAAACCGGGTGCAGGAGGCTGTCGAGAAGCTGGCCCAGGTGCGCCCGATGTGCCCGAACCTTGTGATGCACCTGATCGGGCCCTTGCAAACCAACAAGGTGCGGTTGGCGGTGGCCAACTTCGACGTTATCGAGTCGGTGGACCGCCCCAAGCTGGCCCGCGCCCTGGCCGAAGAGATGGCGCGCGCCGGACGGAATATCCCTTGCCTGATCCAGGTCAATGTGGGCGAGGAAGCGCAAAAGTCCGGGATAGCGCCAGCCGACGCCGACGCGTTCATCCAGGAATGCCGCGACACCCTTGGGCTATCCGTGCGCGGACTGATGTGCATACCGCCGGCGGACGTGCAACCCGACCCCTATTTCGCGTTTCTCGCCGAACTGGCCCGGCGCAACGGTCTGGAATGGCTGAGCATGGGGATGAGTGCGGACTTCGAGGCCGCGATCCAGCAGGGCGCCACCCATGTGCGCGTCGGCACCGCGATCTTCGGCGTACGGCGGCCGGTTGCCGCCCATTAGGTAGTCTGTCTTGAGCTAGTTGACAGCAGCCGCCTGCATGGCGCCGGACCTGACCTGGCCGCCGACGGTCATGGCGACCCCGTTGCCGACCTGGCGCACGACGCCGTTCAGGCTCATGCCGACCTGAGCCTGAGCGCCGCCAGCAGCGGCCGGCAAGTCCACGGCATTGGCCGCCAGCAGCGCGGACAGCACGGACGGCTGCAGGTTGACCTGGCCGCCCTGCACGGTGGTGCGGGTCGGCGCGGCCTCGCCCTCGTCGCCCGCGAAGGCCTGCGACAGCGCGGTCTGCGGCGCGCGGGGCGTGGGCGCCGGTGCCGGCGGTGCGGCGCTGCGACCGGCCACCAGCGCCGCCGCCTCGTCGGCCGACGCCAGGGCCTCGCCAGCACCGCCGGCGCCCCCCTCTCCCCCGCTGCCGCCAACTCCATCGCCGTCGACC
>CBDDFZ010000001.1:3797500-4070151 GCA_965227515.1 Alphaproteobacteria bacterium | reverse complement strand
CGGCCGACGTGCGGGCGCGATAGGGCTGCGAGGCGATGACCATGTCGAATTCTGCCTCGGTGCGGCCGGGGCGCGGCAGAACGCTGTCCAGCAGGAACTTGTGGTCCTCGCGGTACAGCACCAGCACCACCGGGCGGTCGTAGATCGGGTTGCCGGTCTTCTGGCTGACCTTGGCCTGCCAGTTCTCGGCCAGGAACGGCTCCAGCGCGGTGATCTGCTCCTCGAAATCGAACGACGACGAGCCCTGCAGCGGCACGTCGTGCCAGACCAGGCTGTTGGCGGCCGACGAGGTGCGCACCCGCAACCACGGCGCCTCGGCATAGTACATATTGGTCAGCACCAGCACGGTCGCTGGGTGCTCGTGGAAGCGGTCGGCCATCTTTTCGAGGGCAAGCCGGATGTCTTCCAGGCTGATCTCCTTGCCGGAGATATAGTGCGGCATGTTGGGGAAGCGCGCGTGCATAGCGCGCATCAACCGCGTCAGCACCGTGCCGTCGCCGATGCCGGCGTCGAATATGCGCACCGCCGGCGGACGCGGATGGATATGGGCCAGTTCCATCGCGACCCGGTTGGCCACCACCCACTTCTCGGAGCAGGTGTTCACGAACATCAGGTATTTCTGGCGGTTGTCGAAGAAGCGGAAATTGCCGGAGCCTGCTGACGTATCGTCGTCCGTGTCGCCCGGTCTCGGCGCCATTTCCGACGGATCGACCCGGCGGATCGGGGCCGGGCCCGGCGCCGGGGCGCGTGCCGCCTCGCCATTGCGGCCATTGCGTATGAATTCCTGGACCCGGCCGACCGTGGTGAGCGTGACGCTCTTGCCGTCGCGCAGACGGCCGACCAGCTTGCCGTCATTGACCGCCAGGCGCCCGAACGTGGACTCCGCCATGCCGTGGTCGCGGCAATAGGCGCCAATCTCTTCCAACAACGCGTGGTGCTCGTCCATCGCGTGCTCCGCAACCGGTGGGTCAACGCAGGCGCGCCGACCTTTTCGAACCATCTACCGGAGTGCGAGCGTGGTCTTGCGGGCGCGTTGAGTCAATTTGAACGTTGCCCACTCAGAAGTTGGGCAGAAGCCCACAAATCGGCACTGGCGGTATGGCGCCGGACCCGCCGTGATGTGTCAGGTTTCCAGCAGCCAGCGGTGGCACGGCTCGGTGTTGGTCTTCCACACCCGCTTCGGCCCGGCCATGACGTTCAAGTAGTAGAGGTCATAGCCGTGGGCGGTGCCGCAAGGGTGATAGCCGCGGGGCACCATCACCAGGTCGCCGTCGTGCAGGCACATGGTCTCGTCCAGCGAGCGGTCGTCGGTATAGACGCGCTGGAAGGCGAAGCCCTGCGGCGGGTTCAGGCGGTGGTAGTAGATCTCCTCCAGCGCCGTTTCCTCGGGGAAATCGTCGCTGTCGTGCTTGTGGCTGGGGTAGGACGACCAGCAGCCGGAGGGCGTGATCACCTCAACGACCAACAGCGCGTTCGCCGGCTCGGTCTCCGGCAGGATGTCGAACACATGCCGGGTGTTGGTGGTGTGGCCGCGGGTAGACTTCTTCACCTGGTCCGGGCCGATCAGGCGCACCTTGTGGTCGCCGCCGCCGGGCGCTCGGCACACGGCCACCTCCATGTCTGAGACCGCTTCCACCTTGAACGAGGACTTCCACGGCACGTAGACCGAATAGGGCGCTTTGTCCTCGAACGGCCCGGCGCGCTCGCCGATTTCCTCGAAGCGTTCGCCGCCGGCCTCGACGGTCGCCTTGCCGCCGATGATGACGAGGCAGACTTCCTGGTCGCCGGTCTCCTCGGCCAGCGTCTGGCCCGGCGCCAGGCGATAGGTCGCGAAGCCCACATGCTTCCAGCCGGCGCTCTCGGGCGTTACCCGGTGGATCAGTCCGGACGGGTCGGGGTCGTGGTTGGTCAGCAGCAGGTCGCTCATCGGCATCCTCGAAGATTGGGGCGGCGTGCCTGCCGCGTCCCGTTCTTCTTATGCCGGTGAGCCCACCGGCGGCAAGGATTGCGCCGGTTGGGCGGAGGCGTCCCCGGCCGCTTGACCGGGGACGTTCCTCGCGCGGAAGCGCGTCAGCCGCGCACCGGCTCCAGGTCGACGCTGTAGAGCTCGGTGTCGTCCCGGTCCATCAGGCGCACCGTCATCACTTCGGAGTCGCCGGCGATGTCGACAAGCCCGAAGAACTGCAACCCGTCCGACGGCGGCAGGTTCGCGCCCTGCTCGGCGGTCGGCGCCTTGGAGAACATCACTTCCGGCCCGAACGTCATGTCCAGGTCGTTGGGGCCGAAGGTGCCGGCGTGCAGCGGCCCGGACACGAACTCCCAGAACGGGTTGAAGTCCTGGAAGCTGGCCGCATTCGGGTTGTAACGGTGGGCGGCGGTGTAGTGCACGTCCGCGGTCAGCCAGACCACGTTGTCGACGCCGGCCGACTTGATGAACCGCAACAGGTCGGCGAATTCCAGCTCGCGGCCGGCGGCAGCACCATGGTCGCCATTGGCGATGGCCTCGGCACCGGCCTGGTTCTGCCAATCGTTCCAGACGATGACGCCGATGGGCATGTCGGACGCGATGATCTTCCAGGTCGCGCGCGACGACGCCAGTTCGCGCTTCAGCCAGGCAAGCTGGGTCGCGCCCAGAATGCGGCTCTCCGGCGTCATTTCCGCCTCTATCGCCGGGCCGTTCGGGCCGCGGTAGGAGCGCAGGTCGATGAAGAACACGTCGAGCAGCGGGCCGTACGAGATCTTGCGATAGACGCGGCCGGGCTCGGCCGGGGTGTAGCGGATCGGCGTCATCTCGTGGAACGAGCGACCGGCGCGCGCGGCCAGCAGCGCCACGTCCTTCACCGTGTAGCGGTCATCGCCGCTGAGGTCCTTGGACGCCGACCAGTTGTTGACCACCTCGTGGTCGTCCCACTGAAAGAAGGTCGGCACCAGCGCGTTCATGGCGCGCACGTGCTCGTCCAGCATGTTGTACTTCCAGCGGCCGCGGAACTCGTCCAGCGTCTCCGCCACCTTGTCCACGCCCTCGGCGACCAGGCTGTTCCAGGTCTCGCCGTTCGGCATCTCCTTGGCCGCGGCGATCGGACCATCGGCGTAGATGGTGTCGCCCGAATGGATGAAGAAGTCGGGCGCGTAGGCCGCCATGGTGGCATAGGTGCCCATGCCGCCACGGTCGACGTCGATGCCCCAGCCCTGGCCGGCGGTGTCGCCGGACCAGGCGAAGCGGACGTCGCGGGTGGAAGCCGGGGCGGTGCGGAAGCGGCCGACGATGGGCTCGGACGCCGCGCGGTCGCTCTGCAGGTCTTCCATCACGATGCGGTAGAAGATGTCCTGGTCCGACGGCAGGTCGGTCAGCAGGCGCTTCATCGCGAAGTCGCTTTCCGGCAGCACGGTCGTCGGGGCCAGGCGCTGGGCGTTGGCGAAGCTCTCGGTGGTGGCGACCTCCACTTGCGCCAGGGCCGGGCGGTCGGCACGGGCCCAGATCACGCCGGAAGAGGCGTCGACGTCGCCGGACTGGACGCCGTGGGTGATGACCGGACGACCGTTGGCGTAGCTGATCCCAGGGCTGACGACCGGGGCGGCAACCAGCGCGCCTGCGGCGCTGGCGGTTTGCAACAGGGTGCGGCGCGACAATTTCATGGACTCAAACCCTCCCGTGGTGAGTGCGAAGTGAGCCGCGGTGTTAGCGGTGTCGATTTGCCGTGCGATGACGCGATGAAGAAGCTTCGGTGACAAATTCATCGGCGGTAGGCGGCGGTCGTGGCTGCGGTCGCTCTTGCCAATAGGGCACGCGGCGGCATATGTGCGCGCAAATGCATAACGGGCGAGGATAGGGGAAACGGCCATGAGCAGGCTGAATTGGGGCATGATCGGCGGTGGCGAGGGCAGCCAGATCGGCGCCGCCCACCGCATGGCGGCCACCATCGACGGGCGGTTCGCGCTCACCGCGGGTGCGCTGGACGTCGATCCCGAGCGCGGGCGCGGCTATGCCGCGCGGCTTGGCGTGGCGCCGGACCGGGCCTATGGCGACTGGCGCGAGTTGCTGGCGGCGGAGCGCGCGCGCGACGATCGCCTGGACCTCGTCACCATCGCGACCCCGAACGCCACCCATTACGAGATCACCAAGGCGTTCCTGGAAGCGGGCTTTCACGTGCTGTGCGAGAAACCGCTGACGGTGACGCCCGACGAGGCGCGCGACATCGTCGACCTGTCGGCCTCCACTGGCAATCTGTGCGGCGTGAACTTCGGTTATTCCGGCTACCCCATGGTGCGCCAGATGCGGGCCATGGTGCTGGGCGGCGACCTGGGCGACGTGCGGGTGGTGAAGGCGGAGTTCGCCGGCGGCTTCTATGCCGATGCCCGCGACGCCGACAACCCGCGGGTGCGCTGGCGGTTCGACCCGGCACAGGCCGGCGTTTCCGCGGTCACCATGGATGCCGGCATTCACGCCCTCCACATGGCGACCTTCGTCACCGGCCAGCGGGTGGCGCGGGTCTCCGCCGACTTCGCCCATGGCATCGAGGGGCGTGCGCTGGAGGACGACGCGATGTTGTCGTTCCGCATGGACGGCGGCGCCATCGGGCGGCTGTGGGCGAGCGGGCTCGCCATCGGACGTACCCACGGGCTGGCGATGCACGTCTATGGCGAACGCGGCGGCCTGCGCTGGGCGCAGGAGCAGCCGAACCAGCTCTACTGGACGCCGCTGAATGAGCCGACCCGTACCCTGGAGCGGGGGGCGGAGGGCCTGTCGCCGGCGGCCGACCGCGCCTCGCGGATCACGGTGGGCCATGCCGAGGGCATGGTGATGGCGTTCGGCAACCTCTACCGCGACCTCGCCGACCGGATCGAGGCGATGGCGGCGGGTGACGATCCCGACCCATTGGCGCTCGATTGCCCGACCGCGGCCGACGGCCATCACACGCTAGCGGTCATCTTCGCGGCGGTCGACTCAGCCAAGAACGGCAGCCAGTGGGTTGAGGTGGGCTGATTGAAACCAGCATGTGAATTGCTATACTTGGCCTATGACCGATGCTGACCAAAAAACGTTGCGCGCCGAAGACCTTACGCAGCCTCAGCCGGAATCAACTGACCCTGCCTATTTGGCATGGCGGGATGCGCAGGTGCGGGCGGCATTGGCCGATGCAAAGGCGCATCCCGAGAAAATGATTTCCGAGCGCGAAATTTGGAAAAAATTCGGCATTGAATATTAGTTTCACCGAAATCGCCGAGGCGGACCTGTCCGCAATTCAGCGATATGTGGCGGAACTTAATCCCGCAAAATCTGAGGCGTATGTTGGCCGCATACTTCAATCGATCCGTACGCTTGGCCAGTTTCCCTTGATGGGACGACCAGGTCGTGTGGACGAAACCCGCGAGCTAATATTGCCGGGAATGCCTTATATCGTGGTCTACCATATCAAGAGCGAAACCGAGCTCGAGGTTCTCACGATCAAGCATGGTCGCCAGCAATATCCGTAAGCGCTGAGAGCCTTCATCGACCTGGAGGCTGAGGATTGGATGATAGTCGGTGGAAGCGAGCTAGATCGTTTTTCGCTTACGCTGAGTCGGTACCAGCCCGCACCCCCACCCGGCCGCCCAGACAGGATTCTACCGTTGGGTGGCCGGGTGGGGGTGCGGGCCGGCGCAGATCAACTGAAGAGCGGGCTAGGTCTTCCGCGCGACGATAAAGCGGCTGTCCGGCGCGCCGTCGAATGTGGTTGACTCCACGATCTCGAACCCAGCCTCCGCGATTTCTGCCTCCAGCTTCGCGGCATTGACGAAATTGACGTAGGGCGCCTTGCCGATCAGCCGCATGGCGCCGACGATCGGGCCCAGCACCCAGCGCTTGCGGCCCAGGCACACCGTCTTGGAGATGAAGACGCCACCCGGCTTGACCAGGGTGGCGATGTGGCGGACGGCGGCCTCGGTATCCGGCACCAGATGCAGGAAGTTGAAGGCCAGAACGGCGTCGAACGTGCCGGCGCCGGGCGCATGGTCGAACAGCTCGGCCCGCATGAAGGTGACGTTGCCGGCCTCGGCCTCTCGGGCCTTGGCGTTGGCGATTTCGATCATCGCGCCAGAGACGTCGCTGGCGGTCACATGCGCAACGTGCTCGCTCAGGAGCAGGGCAGTCGAGCCGGTGCCGCAGCCGACCTCCAGCACCCGGTCGTCCGCCGACAGGTGCGCCCGGGTGCGCTCCATCGTGCGATTGTAGTTATCGACGTTCTTGATCGGCGACGCGGCATAGCGCGTGGCGATCTTGTCCCAGAACCGCGCGGATTGGGTCATGGCGGGGTCGTGTCGGTTATGTAGCCCGGGTGAAACGAAGTGGAACCCGGGTTTCGCTGCGCTTCACCCGGGCGACGCATTCGTCGCCGCTCAATCCCGGGCGACGCACATGGCGATGCCCATGCCGCCGCCGATGCACAGCGTCGCCAGGCCCTTCTTGGCGTCGCGCTTCTGCATCTCGTGCAACAGGGTGACCAGCACCCGGGTGCCCGAGGCGCCGATGGGGTGGCCGAGCGCGATGGCGCCGCCGTTCACGTTCACCTTGTCGGTGTCCCAGCCCAAGTCCTTGTTGACCGCGCAGGCCTGGGCGGCGAACGCCTCGTTGGCCTCGATCAGGTCGAGGTCGTCGGGCGACCAGCCGGCCTTTTCCAGCGCGCGCCGGCTGGCCGGGATCGGGCCCGAGCCCATTACCGCCGGGTCCACGCCCGCCGTCGCCCACGACACGATGCGCGCCATCGGCGTGATGCCGCGCTTGGTTGCGTTCTCGGCCGACATCAGCACGGTCGCCGCGGCGCCGTCGTTGATGCCCGACGCATTGCCGGCGGTCACGGTGCCATCCTTCGCGAAGGCCGGGCGCAGGGCCCCCAGCTTCTCCGCCGTGGTGCCGTGGCGCGGGTACTCGTCGGCGTCGACCACCACCTCGCCCTTGCGGTGCTGGATGGTCACCGGTACCAGTTCGTCGTTGAACCGGCCGGCGTTCTGCGCCGCTTCCGCCTTCTGCTGCGAGCCGGCGGCGAACTCGTCCTGCTGGTCGCGGGTGATCTGCCAGCGCTCGGCCACGTTCTCGGCCGTGTTGCCCATGTGATAGCCGTTGAAGGCGTCCCACAGGCCGTCCTTGATCATGGTGTCGATCAGGCCAAGGTCGCCCATGCGCTGTCCGGTGCGCAGGTGGGCGGCATGGGCCGACAGGCTCATGCTCTCTTGGCCGCCGGCGACCACGATGTCGCTGTCGCCTGTTTTGATCGCCTGATAGCCCAGCGCCACGGTGCGCAGGCCCGAGCCGCAGACCTGGTTGATGCAATAGGCCGTGCGCTCCTGCGGAATGCCGGCGGCCATCGCCGCCTGGCGGGCGGTGTTCTGGCCCTGGGCGGCAGTCAGCACATGGCCCATCACCGCTTCGTCGACATCGTCCGGCGCGACGCCGGCGCGCTCCAGCGCGGCGGAGATCGCCTTCGTGCCAAGCTCGGCGGCGGACACGGTGGACAGCGCGCCGTTGAAGGCGCCGATGGGCGTGCGCGCGGCGCTGGCGATGACGACATCAGTCATGGGGAACGGTCTCCTCGGCTCGTGACGGCCGCTTATGGCGCGGCCCGGTTTGTTGGCGCATGTTGATTGACCAGATAGTCAGCACAGCCGGCGGGTCAATTGCAACGGGCCCGACTTGAACAATCACATTCAACCGGCAAGCCAATCGGCCAATGGCTGCCACACATTGGTCCGTGCGTTGCTGCCGGCGATCATGCCGATATGGCCGATGGGCGGCGTCATGACCGTGGCATCCGGCAGGCCGTCGGCCAATGCCTGGGCCGAGGCCGGCGGCACGATCCGGTCCTGGCCGGGCACGATCACCAGGCTGCGGCAGGCCACGGCCTCCGGCCGGATTTCCGCGCCGTCGACGACCCAGTTGCCGCGCCCCGGCTCGTTGCTGCCATACCAGCGGCGGAAGCACTGCTCGGCCACGGGGTAGGCCAGCGGTACGCCGTCGTTCAGCCAGTCCTCAAGTGCTACGAAGTTCGCGGCCTGCGGACCGTCCATCGGCCGCTGGGCGAACCTGGCGAACTTGCGCACCGCCAGCACCGGGTCCAGCGCGACGAAGAAGCTCTGCAGGGCGTCGACCGGCAGGTCGCCGCAGACTTCCAGGATCGGCTGCAAGTGGGGCCACGTCGCCGCCAGCAGATGGGCGTGGGCCTGGCTGTCGGCATGGAAGTCCCAGGGGGTCGCCAGCAGCACCAGTCCGTCGACGAGATCGGGGCGGCGCACCGCGGCGGCGATCGCCAGCAGCCCGCCCATGCAATAGCCGGCCAGCGTGCACGGGCGGCCGGATTGTTGCACCACGTACTCCAGGGCCGGCTCCAGGCGTTCGACGACGTAACGGTCGACGTCGAAGCCGCGCTCCTCCGTGGTGGGGGCGCCCCAGTCCAACAGCCAGGGGGCCAGCGGTGCACCGCAAGCCTCCGCGTCCGCCAACCAGCGCAGCAGGCTGCGCGCCGGGTCGAGGTCCAGGATGTACGCGCGGTTGACCAGCGATGGCACGAACAGGACGGTGCGTTGGCCGCCAGCCTGTGCCGTGCCGCCATAGTCGAGCAGCCGGGCGTTGCCGCGCCGCCAGGCGGCCGGCGGCTCGTCCAGATCGCGGCGGTAGGGGTGGGCGCGGTAGGCCTGGATGCCGCTGAGGAACGCATCCATCCGCGCCAGGGCCTCCGCATCTATGGCGTCGGCGACCTCAAGGCGTGCGGCGCCGGTCTGGCCGCCGTCCGGCGGGGCGGGGGGCTGGGTTCCCGGCAGGCCCATGAGGCTTGGCATGAGACTTGGCATGAGACTTGGCGAGATCCCGAACGGCGCGCTCCAGCTCCGCCAGGCGGCGCTCGATCCCAGCAAGACCGCGTTCGCGATCATCAGGTGCAGCGCCAGCGGGCGCGGCCCGCGCCGGGGTGTCGCTGTTCCCGCCTTCGGGGCTGCGGTCATCGGGTGCTTCACCTGTTGCGCCCGGCGCATTGGCCGGTGCCGTCATCGTGCGCAGTAGAACGGTCATGCTGGCGGCCAGTGCCGGGTTCGCCGCCATCTCGGTCCATGCGTCCTGCCACAGGTCCAGGTATCGGCGCGCAAGGGCGTGCGGGTCAAGTGCCTGTGGGGATGGTGGCGGTGTGTCGGCGGGCATGGTGCGGGTGCGGATGGCCAGTGGTTGGGGATGCGTTCAGGCGGTTGCGTAGCAGGTCTATGCTGCGCCGCAAAAGCCTGCTTTGCATTGCAGCACAAGATGGCTAATCTATGCGCGGCGGGGCCTGTCCGGCTGCGGATCAGTCATGGCAGGGTTGCGTGCGGTCAGCCGAATTGCTGCGCGCATCGGCGCTGACGCATCCAGGTACGAGAAAATGTCCATGGCAAACGAACACGACCAAACCGACAAAGAACAAGAAACCGTCGTCATCAAGAAATACGCCAATCGCCGTCTCTACAACACTAAGAAGAGTTGCTACGTCACCCTCGACCATCTGGCGCAGATGGTGCAGGAGGGGGCCGACTTCGTGGTCTACGACGCCAAGACCGGCGACGATATCACCCGCTCGGTGCTGACGCAGATCATCGTCGATGCGGAGTCGAAGGGCGAGAATCTTCTGCCGATCAGCTTCCTGCGCCAGTTGATCACCTTCTACGGGCACAGCCTGCAGGGGCTGGTGCCGCGCTACCTGGACTATTCGATGCGCATGTTCCAGTCCAACCAGGACCGGTTCCGGGACTATGTGCACGGCACCCTGGACGGACTGTTCCCGATGTCGAACCTGGAAGAGGTCGGCCGCCAGAACATGGCGCTGTTCGACAGGGCGATGCAGATGTTCCGCCCGTTCGGCCAGGCCGGCGGTCAGGACGACGATACCGGGCAGGGGGACGCCGGCACTACGGGCGACAAGGCGGAAACGGGCGAGAAGGCCGGCGACAAGCCGAGCGACCATACCGCGGACCTCGATGCGCTGCGCGCGCAGCTCGACGCGGTGCAAGTGCAGCTCAACGAGCTGACCAAGGATCGCAAGGACAAGAAGTAGGCCCCGTCGGCGCGGTCAGGCCTGCGCTACAGCCCCCTGCGCCACTACCCAGGGAAACGACGCTCAGGCGATGTTGGCGAGCTGATAGGCCGGCTGCGTGCCCGAGCCGATGTTCGCCGGTGTCCGGACCGCCGCGTCCGCGTCGTTCGCGCCGCTTGCGGTCAGCCAGGCACGCTCCAGCGACGGGCGTCCGAACAGGTAGCCCTGCTGGTAGTCGACCCCGATCTCGCTCAGCATCCGGGATTCGGCGTGGGTCTCCACCCGCTCGGCGATGGTGATGAAGCCGAAGCCGGACGCCAGGTCCTGGATCGCGCGGACGAATTGCTGATTGTCGCGGTCTTCGGTGATGTTCTGGACGAACGAGCCGTCGATCTTCACGAAATCTATGTTGAGGCCGCGGATGTGGCGGAACGACGTGTAGCCGCCGCCGAAATCGTCCAGCGCGACATGGCAGCCCAGGGTGCGCAGGCGGTCGACCAGCATGCCGAGGCGGTCGACGTCGTAGAGCGCGGTGGTTTCGGTGATCTCGATCAGCAGGCGCTGGGCGATGTCGGGGCGGCCGCCCAGGGTGCGCTCCGCCGTTGCCAGCCATTCCGGGTCGCTCGCGGTCAGGCCGGACAGATTGACCGCCAGGCGCAGATCCTCGAACGCGCACAGCTCGGCCACGGCCTTTTGCAGCACCAGCCCGTCGACGTCGCGGATCAGGCCCAGCTTTTCCAGCACCGGCACGAACATGGCCGCCGGCACCAGTTCGCCCTGACTGTCCTTCATCCGCAGCAGGCATTCGTAATGGGTGGGCAGATCACGGCTGCTGGCCACGATCGGCTGGAAGGCGAGGGCGAACCGGTCCTCTTCCAGCGCGCCGATGACCTCCTTGGCCATCTTCGTCCAGTCGGCCTGATCGAATGCATCGTTGGTCTTTTGCGTCCAGACCACGATGGTGTTGCGGCCCCGGCGCTTGGCTTCGCGCAGCGCCTCGGAGCCAGCGGAAAGCGCGTCGCGCGCCGACACAGCGGAATGCGGCAGGTTGACCACGCCAACCGAGCCGAAGATTCGCACCGGGCCATGATCGGTCTCGATCGGGCTGCCGGCAATCAGTTGGCGCAGTTCCTCGGCCAACGCCTCGGCGTCATCCAGCGTGGTGTCTTCGGCAATCACCGCGAACTGGTCGCTGTGCAGACGGCCGATCAACAGATCGTCGCGGTTCAGCGATTTCAACCGGACGCCGATGTTGGCGAGCACCTGGTCGGCCGATCGCATGCCGTAGGTGCGGTTGACGATGTCCAGTTGGTCCAGGCCGATGGTGATGAACGCTGCGGCGTTGCCGGACTCGGTCGCGTTGGAGATCGCGCGTTCCAGCGCGATATGAATGGAGTTGGCGTTCGGCAGGCCGGTCAGGCCGTCCATCGCCGGAGCATGCGCGCCGGTGGCGTCGGCATGGTGATCGGCGGCCAGGCACAGATAGCAGACCAGCGCCCCTGTCGGCGTGCCGTCGGGCCCGAACTCCAGGCGGCCGGCTTCGCGCACCAGCCAGGTGCGGCCGGCTCGATCCGTGAACGGCAGGTCGATGCTGAAGATCGGGTTGTCGGGATTTGCCGATTCGATCAGCTTATGGCGCGCGTGCTTCGCGACGCCAAAGCCTTCTGCCAGACTGCTGACAGTCTCGTGCGCGACAATGGTCTGTGTCCAAGTATCGTCGCACGTCGCCTCGCCCCAGATGACGCGACCGTCAGACAGGTCCCATCGACATGCGATCAAGCCGGTGTCCAGCCCTGCCTGAGCGATGTCATGTAGTGACGTATGCATGGATTCTAGCGCGGCCTGTTCGGTTTGCCTCGATCAACCCAACGCCGGGATAGTATCGCCGCGACGATTAACAAAATGTGTTAGTGGCGGTCGTGGCGTCACTAATTCGCCCGTATAGTTAATATTCATTAACCATATTCGCCCGTTGCGGCGCCTCACGTCTTTGTAAAAGAAAATTTTGAGGTAAATTGTTGGCAAACAGATGGGCGTGTAGCATATTGAGTACACTGAACAGTTGGTTAAGACATGGACGTCATTGCCCTTCCACCGCCGAGTGTTTCGCCGCAGGCCCTGACGGTCAGCGCGCGTCCGCGCGCCCAGCTTGCGGCAGGTACGGCGCAATGGGTCGAGGCGGTGACCGCCGTGCGGCCGGTGGGCGAGCAGACGGAATACACCGTACTGCGTGGCAGCAAGGTGGGTTCGCAGGGCAGCGAACGGGCAGATAACAGCGGCCAGCCCGCTGGCGAAGGCCTGCCACGGCAACAGCGCGACGCACCGTTCGCGTCGCGGGTGGTGCCGACGGTCTCGGCGCCATTTGTCGCCCAGCAATTGGGCCAGCATGGCCGCGCCGTGGCCTTGACCCTGGAGCCGCTGCGCGAGATCAGTGCTTATGCACAGGCGCAGCAGCGTGTGGCCACACCCCCGCAAAACGGCGCCACACTCAACGTTTCCGCCTAGGTCGAGCGCCGCACGCCCAAGGTCCCGTCGACCGGGAGCGTGAGGATGGGGTGGACGCTTCCAGCCCGGATGTGAGAAACAGCATTCGCCTAGACTGGGATCAGCTTACGCTGAGTCTGCGCCAGCCCTCTCCCCCACCCGGCCACCCAGCAGGATACTCACGTGGGTGGCCGGGTGGGGGAGCGGGCCGGTGCCGACTTAAGTGATCATGCTCTAAAGCCTCACCACCTTGCGGACACATGACCACCGACATCACCTTGCAAACATTGTTGGGCGAGGGGGCGGACGATGCCGTTGCGCTGGCAGCCCCTGAGCGCACGCCGCTGTCCTACCGTCTCTTGCGCGCGCAATTGGCCGACACCCGCGTGGTGCTGCGCGGCTGCGGCATCGGCCCGGCCGACCGGGTGGCGATCGTGCTGCCCAACGGGCCGGAGATGGCGAGTGCCTTCGTCGCCACGGCGACGGCGTGCTGTGCCGCGCCATTGAACCCGGCCTATCGTGCCGAGGAGTACGACTTCTATCTGTCCGACCTGGCGGCGCGCGCGCTGATCGTAGCCGACGACTATGACGGCCCAGCGCTGGCGGTGGCCGAACAGCATGGCGTGGCCGTGCTGCGGCTGTCGTTCGACCCGGCGTCACCGGCCGGCACCTTCACGCTCGCCGGCGCCGCCGCGGCGGCCTCGCCGGAGGATACCGACCCGGGGCCGGAACATACGGCGATGGTTCTGCACACATCGGGCACCACGTCGCGGCCCAAGATCGTGCCGCTCAGCCAGGCCAATCTGGCGGCATCTGCCCGCCATATCGGCCGCACGCTGCAGCTCTCGCCCGCCGACCGGGTGATGAACATCATGCCGCTGTTCCATATTCACGGTCTGGTGGCGGCGGTGCTGAGTTCGCTGGCGGCCGGTGCGTCGGTCTATTGCACGCCGGGCTTCAATGCGCTGAAGGCCTTCACTTGGCTGGACGACTCCGACGCCACCTGGATCACGGCGGTGCCCACCATGTACCAGGCGATTCTGGGCCGTGCCGGCCGCAACGCGGAGTCGCTCAGCCGGCATCGCCTGCGGTTCCTGCGCTCGTCGTCGGCGTCGCTGCCGCCGCAGGTGATGGCAAAGCTGGAGGAGACGTTCGGCTGCCCGGTGATCGAATCCTACGGCATGACCGAGGCGGCGCACCAGATGACCAGCAACCCGCTGCCGCCGGCGGCGCGCAAGCCCGGGTCCGTCGGCATCGCGGCCGGTCCCGAGGTCGCGATCATGAGCCCCGATGGCGGGTTTCTGCCGGCGGATACCGTGGGCGAGATCGTCATCAAGGGCCCTAACGTCACCGCCGGCTATGAGAACAATCCCACGGCCAACGCGGAGGCGTTCTCGGACGGCTGGTTCCGCACCGGTGACCAGGGCGTGCTCGACGACGAGGGCTATTTGCGGGTCACCGGCCGTCTGAAGGAGATCATCAATCGCGGCGGCGAGAAGATCTCCCCGCGCGAGGTGGACGAGGTGCTGATGGACCACCCCGCCGTCGCCCAGGCGGTGGTGTTTGCGATGCCGCACGACAAGCTCGGCGAAGAGGTGGCGGCGGCCGTGGTGCTGGCCGACGGCGCGGCCGATGCCGACGAGCGCGCCCTGCGGGACTTCGCCGCCGCGCGGCTGGCGGACTTCAAGGTGCCGCGCAAGATCGTGTTCCTGGATGAGATCCCGAAGGGGCCGACCGGCAAGCTGCAGCGCATCGGACTCGCCAAGCAACTGGGTCTCGGCTGATGCGGGTCTGCGTCTATGGCGCCGGCGCCATGGGTGGATATCTGGCCGTATGCATGGCGCGCGCGGGCGCGGAAGTCAGCGTGGTCGCGCGCGGCCCGCACCTGGAGGCGATCCGCGCCAACGGCCTCCGCCTGATCGTCGACGAGCAGGACGAGACCGCCCAGGTTGCGGCGTCCGCCGATCCCGCCGACCTGGGCCCGCAGGATGCGGTGTTCATCACCGTCAAGGCGCCTGCGGTGTCCGGCATTGCACCGGCGATGGCGCCGCTGCTCGGCCCCGAGACGGCGGTGGTCACCGCCATGAACGGCGTGCCCTATTGGTACTTCTACAAGCTGGAGGGGCCGTACCAGGACCGTCGCATCAACGCGGTCGACCCGGATTGCGCGCAATGGGACTTGCTGCCGCCGGAACGCGCCATCGGCTGCGTCGTCTATCCCGCTGGCCACATCGAGGCGCCGGGCGTGGTGCGGATTACCTACGGCAACCGCTTCATGCTCGGCGAGCCCGACGGCAGCCGCTCGGAGCGGGTGAATGCGCTTTCCAAGCTGCTGAACGCCGGCGGGCTGAAGGCGCCGGTGCGCCCGCGCATCCGCGACGATATCTGGGTGAAGCTGTGGGGCAATCTGTCGTTCAACCCGATCAGCGCGCTGACCCACGCGACGCTGGAGGATATCGCCGGCGATCCGCCGGTGCGCGCGGTGGTGCGGGCGATGATGGTGGAGGCGCAGGCGGTGGGCGAGGCGCTTGGCGTCAAGTTCAGCGTCGATGTCGAGACCCGCATCGGCTGGGCGGCCGACGTCGGCGCGCATAAGACGTCGATGCTGCAGGACCTCGAGGCCGGCAAGCCGATGGAGATCGACGCCCTGGTCACCGCGGTGCAGGAGATGGGCCGGATCGCCGATGTCGCCACGCCGACCATCGACATGGTGTTGGCGCTGGTGCAGCAACGCGCCCGCGAGGCGGGATGCTACGGGTAAATGGCGTGTTGTCCGGACCCGATGCGGTAATGCCCCAGACGCCGCCGTCGTCATGCCCGCACTTGTTGCGGGCATCCACGTCTTTCATCGGCAGGTACAAGACGTGGATACCCGGGACACGACCTCCGGTCGGCCCGGGCATGACAAGTGAGTTGCGGGAGGCAACGTCTGCTTACGGCCCCGCCGGCGATATGCGGATCACCTCGCCGTTGTCTTCGTCGGTGATGACGTAGATGGCACCGTCCGGCCCCTCCCGGACATCGCGGATGCGGGCGCCGACATCCTCCAGCAACCGCTCCTCGCGCAGGATGCCGCCATTGGACGACAGCTCCAGGCGCACCAGCGCGGTCGAGCGCAGCCCGCCGACGAACAGGTCACCCTGCCATTCGGGGAAGGCCGTGCCCGAATAGAACATCATGCCCGAAGGCGCGATGACCGGGGTCCAGGTGTAAAGCGGCTCGATCATGCCGGGCATGGCGCTTTCGCCGGTGCCGACCGGCGTGCCGTCATAGTTCACGCCGTACGAGATCAGCGGCCAGCCGTAGTTGCCGCCGGGTTGGATGACGTTCAGCTCGTCGCCGCCGCGCGGCCCGTGCTCGATCTCCCACAACATGCCGGACGGCGGATGGATGGCGGCGGCCTGGACGTTGCGGTTGCCGTACGACCATATCTCCGGCAACGCGCCGGGGGTGCTGAGAAATGGGTTGTCCTGCGGGATGGACCCGGTCGGGTTGATGCGCACGATCTTGCCCAGGTGGCTGCTCAGGTCCTGCGCCTGGTCGCGATACGCCGTGTCCGACCGCTCGCCCAGGGTGACGAAGAGATGGCCGTCATTGTCGAACACCAGCCGCGAACCATAGTGGCGGATGCTGTCGACCTTCGGGTTCTGCTGGAAGATGACCTGCTGGTCGGACAGGCTGGCGTTGTCCGGTGACAGCACCGCCCGCAGCACCGCCGTGCCGTTGGTGCCATTGGGCCCAGGCTCCGAGAAGCTGAGATAGATCGTGCGGTTGGTGGCGAAATCCGGGTCGAGCGCGATGTCCAGCAGGCCGCCCTGGCCGCGGTTGTCGACTTGCGGAACGCCAGCGATTGGGGCGGAGATCACATTGTCCGTGCCGATGTGCAGCAGACGGCCCGCGCGCTCGGTCACCAGCATGCTGCCGTCGGGCAGGAATTCCAGCGACCAGGGGTGGCTCAGTCCGCTCACCACCGTTGCCACGTGAATGTCGCCCTGGTTCGTTGCGCTGATCTGATCGACCGCCTGCAACGGCGCCGGGCAGCCGGCAAGCAGGATCAACGGGGCGGCGGCAAAGGCGCGGACAACATTTCTGCGGTGCACGGGGACCTCCTCTCGGCTTCGTTCCGGCGCAAAATGCGCTAGCACCTGCTCGATCAGGATCAGCTAACGCTGAAGTCTGCGCCAGCCCTCCCCCCGATCCGGCCGCCCAACCAGGATACTGTCGTGGGTGGCCGGGTGGGGGCGAGGGCCGGTGCAGACTTAGATGATCATGATCTAAGGCCTGTTGAGATTCAGGATTCCTCTCCGTGCTTGGTTGTGATTCAAGCTTCGGATGGAACGATTCGTACTGAGTGACGCCCAATGGGCGAAGATGGAACCCCATTGCTTGGGCAAGCCGAGCGATCCGGGCCGCAGTGGCGCTGACAACCGGCGCTTTGTCGAAGCCGTGCTGTGGGTGGTGCGTACGGGCAGCCCGTGGCGTGATCTCCCGACATCTTTTGGCCCTTGGAACACGGTCTTTAAGCGATACCGCGACTGGGTCAAAGCAGACGTCTTCGTGCGGCTGTTCGAGGCCTGCTTGGACGAGCCGGACATGGAATACGCCATGGTTGATGCCACCATTGTCAAGGTGCACCGCCACGGCCAGGGCGCAAAAGGGGGACTCAAAGCCAGGCCATCGGCCGCTCCAAGGGCGGGATGACGACGAAGATCCTCGCGCTGTGTGATGCGCTTGGCAATCTGGTGCGTTTCGTGCTCCTGCCCGGCCATCGCTACGATACGGTTGGCGTGCCGCCGCTCATCGACGGACTCTCCTTCAAGGCGATGATCGCGGACAAAGCGTTCGACACCAGCGCCATCGTTGCTGACCTCAACGAGCGCGGTGCCAAGATCGTCATATCCCAGCATCCGCGCCGCGCCAGCCCGCTGCAAATCGACGCCGAGATGTACAAATGGCGTCATCTGATCGAAAACTTCTTCTGCAAACTCAAAGAGTTCAAGCGAATCGCCATGCGTGCAGACAAAACCGACACAAGCTTCAACGCCATCATCCATCTCGCAGCAGCTGTCATAAACTCGCGATGAATCTCAACAGGCCCTAGGGCATCTCCATCGCATTTCCTGCAAATGCCGCAATAACGTCGGCCATCACCAGATCGGCGACCTGCGGGTCGTAGATGCCGGTCGCCGTGGCCCAGGCCTCGTGCGTCAGGCCGGCCTCGATCTGGGCGCGGACAATCATCAGGTAGGCATAGTTCTGCGATGGCTCGTTCTCGACCTGCGCGGCCCGGGATGTCGCTTCCGCCCAGTTGTGGAGGGCGGCCAGCGCGACCGCGATGTCGGCATTCGCATTGGCAAACGGCATGGGGTCGCCGATGTCCGGTAGAACCGCCTCCGCAGCGGCAAGTGCGTCGGCGGCCTCGTTTCGCATGCCATCGGCGGCCAGGGCGACGGCTATGTTCGCGTAAGCTCGGACCCGGACCTCGGCATTATCGATCTCGGCCGCAATTGCCAATGCATCGTCCCAGGCCCCCTCCGCCGACTGGGCTTCGGCAAGGTCGAAAAAGGCATAAGTCCGCAGGTGGTCGTCCTCCACCCGCTCCGCCAGAGCCATCGCCTCGTCCAGCATGCCGGCGGCCGCCATGTCGAGCGCGATATCGGCGAAGTCCAGGCCACGGCTGAACACGCTGTCCTGGTTGTCGGCGTGGGTGACCGCGGCGTCGAACGCGACGGCCGCGTCCTCGGTTTCGCCGGCATGCGCCAGCGCGACGGCAAGGTGCGAGAGCGCGGCAACCCGCGCCGTCGTGTGGCCGATGTCCTCCGCGATCGCCTGTGCGGCATCCCAATCGCCGAGCGCGAGCAGGGCGTCGACCAGCGCCAAACGGGCATAGGCCTCGTCATCGTTCGCGGGGTCGCTAAGCTGCCCTTGCGCCTCGTCGATCAGGGCGCGCGCCTGGTCCTCCTGCCCCTCCTCGGCCTGAGCGGCGGCGATATCGGCGACCGCTGTCGCGTGCGCGGGGCCCGCCAACACGTCGGCGACCGTGGTTGCCGCCTGCCAGTGCGCCGCCACCGCCAGCGCCTGCACCACATCGCGGATCAGCGCGTCGCGACGGGGCGTCTCCGGCGGCATAGCGAACGCCGTTGCCGCCACGTCGTCGAGGTATCCGTGGGCCAGCTGCGCGGTGGCGATGTCGAACAGGCTCTCGTTGACCCGTGCGGGATCGTCAATGGACAGCGCGGCTTCGACCGCCGTCGCCAGGGTGGTGCGCGCCAATTCTGGCATGCCGGCGCTGCGCTGGGCGTTGGCCAGGTCGAGCAGCACATGCACCCTGCGCTCGGCATCTTCGGTGGCTGCGGCCACGGCCGCCGCGTCCGACAGCACGATCTGCGCGTCTTCGATCAGACCGGAGTCGGCCAGCGCCACGGCAATCGCACCCCAGGCGCGGGCGCGGTAGTGGTCGTCCTCGATGGTCGACGCCTGATCGGCCGCATGGGCGATCAGGGCACACCGCTCCGCATGAGCGTTGCAGTAGTCATGCCCGTCCGAGGACCAGACGACCGTGCCCTTGGTCTGGTCGGCCGCCACGGCCGGCGCGGCGCCGACTGCCGATACGAGAAATGCCGCAGCCAGCGCGGCCACCGAATGCGCCGCACGTGCTGGCGGTGTCATGTTGCCTATCCTCATCCGACTGCCGCCATCACCTCAAAGCCCGAAAGCAACAAGTATGTGTGCCCGGCGGATACCACCGCACAGGAATCGCCGGGGATCATCGTGCCATACGCAATATCGCCTTCCATCATGGCACGGCACACGTACACGCGATCGTCACCGGTCTCCCAGATCTCCACCGCGTCGATCGGCGGCTGGCTGACCGTGACCACGCGCGACCAGTTGAAACCGCCGGTGCCGGCGATCAGCACGTGGAAGCTGTCGGCCTGGGTGATGCCGACGGGGCCGCTGAACTGGCAGCGATTGTCGGCGGTGACGAGGCCGATCAGCGGACGGTTGGGCAGGTCGACCGCACACAACGGCGCACTGTCGGCGGGGGCATAGGCTTCGCCGGGCACGCTCTCGGTGCTCGCCTGCCGCCAAACGATGCCGGGCGCGGTAGCCAGGTCGGCGCCGCCAATACCCTGATCCGACAGGGATTCGCGCAGTTCGACCAGCCGGGTCACCATCTCCCGCTCCAGGCAGCGCACGCGGGCCAGGTCGCTGCCCGCCGCGGCGCACGCGTTGCGGTCGCGCAGGTGGGCGCGCTGGTCGTGGCGCAGCCGGGCGAGCGCGAGCTGGGACGACTCCTCCACCAACGCGAAATAGGCATCGGCGATGGCCTGGTCCAACTCGGCCAGCGTCGGATCGTTGCAGATCATCATCTCCGCGTCGGTGGCGGCGCGTTCGCAATTGAAGCTGGGCTGGGCCGAGGCGGGGCCGGCGGCCATCAGCACCGCGACCGCCATGCCTGCGGCGGCTGAGATGGCGACAAGGGGCCTATTCATGGGGCAACTCCGATAACCTGATGACGTGTTGGTCGGGTGTGCGTTCCCGCATTTGATCGTTCGGGCGATTGATCCGGGCCGATTGCGGCCATTTTGCGGGAGCTTGGGGCGTTCGATGCCATTGGTGCTTCTGGTGCTTCACGTGGCCTTCAGCCCGCTCTGGGTGCCGCGGGGCGACCATTCCATGCGCGGCGTGTAGCGGTCCAGCGAGGCATATTGCGGCTGCCAGTCCATGTCGTGGCCCTGCTCGAACGCGGCGTGGCGGGTCCAGTACGGATCGTAGAGGTGGGCGCGGGCCAGCACGACGAGGTCGGCGCGCCCCGCCGCTACGATGGAATTGACGTCGCCATAAGACGAGATGTTGCCCACCGTCATCGTCGGCATGTCCGCCTCCTGCCGCACCTTGTCGGAGAACGGGGTCTGGAAGCAGCGCCCGTAGACCGGCTGGTCGTCCTCCACCATCTGGCCGGCCGACACGTCGACGATATCGCAGTCCAGGGCCTTCAGCGCACGTGCCACGGCGACCGCGTCGTCGGGGGAGAAGCCACCCTCCTTCCAATCGGTGGCCGACAGCCGGACCGACATCGGCTTGTGCGCCGGCCAGGCGGCGCGCACGGCACGGAACACCTCCAGCGGATAGCGCATGCGGTTCTCCAGGCTGCCGCCGTAGTCGTCGCCGCGCCGGTTGGTCAGCGGCGACAGGAAGCAGGCCAAGAGGTACCCGTGGGCGAAGTGGAGCTCGATCATGTCGAAGCCGGCCTGGTCGGCCATCCCGGCGGCGCGGACGAAATCGTCGCGCACCTGCGCCATGTCCGCCGCCGTCATCTCGCGCGGCACCTGGTTGGCCGCGCTGTAGGGGATGGGCGAGGCCGAGATCAGCGGCCAGTTGCCCTCGTCCAATGGCGCGTCCATGCCCTCCCACAACCGCTTGGTCGAGCCCTTGCGCCCGGCGTGCGCCAACTGCATGCATATCTTCGCGCCGGAATTGGCGTGCACGAAATCGACGATGCGGCGCCACGCCGGCACGTGCTCGGGCGCGTACATGCCCGCACATCCCGGCGTGATGCGGCCCTCGGCGCTGACATCGGTCATCTCGGTGATCACCAGGCCGGCACCGCCGACCGCGCGGCTGCCGATATGGACCAGGTGCCAGTCGTTGGGCGTGCCATCCTCGGCCGCGTACTGGCACATCGGCGAGACCACGACCCGGTTCTCCAGCACCATGTCGCGCAGCCGGAACGGCGTGAACATCGGCGGCGGCGCGCCGGTTTCGCCATTGATCGGAACATTTCGGCCGGACTGGTTGGCGGCGCGGGCGGCGACCCAGGCGTCGACCTTGGCGACCAGGGCCGGGTCGCGCTCCTTGAGATTGGTGTGGGTGATGCGCATCGACCGGGTCAGCAGGCCGAAGGTGAACTGCAACGGGTCGAGGTCGCGGTAGCGCTCGGTCTGCTCGAACCATTCCAGGCTCACCTGGGCGGCGCGCTGGGTGCTGTCGACCTGCGGCTTGCGTTCCGCCTGATAGGCGGCGAGTGCGGCCGGCACGTCGCCCGGATGCCGCTCAATGGCAGCGGCAAGCCAGATCGAGTCCTCCATCGCCAGCTTGGTGCCCGACCCGATGGAAAAGTGCGCGGTGTGGGCGGCGTCGCCGAGCAGCACCACATTGTCGTGCCACCAGGTCTCGCAGCGCACGTTGGGGAAATTGCGCCAGATCGACCGGTTGGCGAGCAGCCTGTGGCCCTGCAGTTCTTCGGCGAACAGCGCCTCGCAGAACGCGATGGTGTCCGCCTCGGCGGCATTGGCCAGGCCGGCGCGCGCCCAGGTGTCCTCGGTCGCCTCGACGATGAAGGTGCTGGCGTCGTCGGTGTAGCGATAGGCATGCACCCGCCACAAGCCGTGCGCGTCCTCCTTGAAGTAGAAGGTGAAGGCGGTGAACGGGAAGGTGGTGCCAAGCCACACGAAGCGGTTGGGCCGCCAGTCGATGCTGGGGCGGAAGGCGTCGGCCATGCCCTGCCGGATCGCGCTGTTCACGCCATCGGCAGCGACGATCAGGTCGAAGCCGGCCAGGGACTCGATGGTCGGCACCTCGGCCTCGAAATGCAGCGTGGCCCCCAGGGCCTGGGCGCGCGCCTGCAGAATGGTCAGCAGGCGCTGGCGCGACATGCCGGAAAAGCCGTGTCCGGTCGAGGTCAGGGTCTCGCCGCCGAAATGGACGTCGATATCGGTCCATTGCGCGAAGGCATCGGCGATCTCGGCATAGGTGGTGCTGTCGGCGGCCCCGATGTGGTCCAGGGTTTCGTCGGAGAAGACCACGCCGAAGCCGAACGTGTCGTCGGCGCGGTTGCGCTCGAACACCTCCACCTCGTGGTCGGTGGCCGCGCGGCGCAGCAGGATGGCCAGGTAGAGGCCGCCAGGCCCGCCACCGATTATCGCGATCCGCATCGCAGGATCCTGCCGGAGCGGTGCAAGAGTGCACGGGCCAGGGGCGGGCAGCCGCATTGTTGCCCCGGCTGGCGTCTCACTTCGTCACATTCTGCCGGAATTCGCCC
Organism: Alphaproteobacteria bacterium; assembly: GCA_965227515.1. Taxonomy (GTDB): domain Bacteria; phylum Pseudomonadota; class Alphaproteobacteria; order CALKHQ01; family CALKHQ01; genus CBDDFZ01. The sequence goes on along the minus strand of CBDDFZ010000001.1, from coordinate 4,047,597 downwards.
CATCTCGCCGCCAAATCGTCTCCAAGAAACCCAGCATGAGTCACGAACGCCGGCCAAATCCCGCTCAACGTAACGCATGTTCCGGAGGGACACCATGGAACCGCAGATGGCCGCCGACAACTTCGACGATATCGTTCTGGACCAGGACTTCGACGAGTGGAATGCCGAGGGTCCGTTCGACGATGTCGACCAGGCGCCGTTCGAGACCGACTACGAGTCTTTCGTCAGCGACTTTTCCGCCGACAGCCATTTCGGTGGCAGCGAACTGGACTTCGCCGGCGAAGCCTACTGAGCCAGCAAATAGCCATTAGGCCGGCACCGGCCCTCTCCGCCACCCGGCCCCCCAGCAGGCAAACTGTCGTGGGCGGTCGGGTGCCAAAAGGGAGCGCGGATGCGCGACCGCATGGAAATGGAAGAGGGCTGGCGCAGACTTCAGCGTAAGCTGACCAAAACCACGACCGATTTCGTGACGCGGCGGCTCAGCCGAAGCCGACCGCGTCGCGCAGATTGCCGATGGCGAGATCGCGCCGGTCCGGCAGCGGACCAAGCGCCGTGGCGGCTTCCACGCCGCCGACGAGGTTCGCGATCTTGCGCAGCCCACGCAGCTTGACCGCGGCGGTGGCCACATTGGGCGCCTCCGACAGGATGGCGCGTTCCGGCGTCACTGGCGCGAACCTCAGCGGCAGCGACGGCGCGACCTGCACGCCATCCTCGCCGCGCGCCCGCACGAGGGCCGAGATGCGATCGGCGGCCGCTGCGAGGTCGACACGCCCGGGCGACAGGGCGTCCAGAACGCCGGCCGACAAGACGCGGCTGGCGGGCCATCCGTCGGCCACGCGGTCGGCCTGGTCCGGCGAGGCCACCAGATCGACGTGCAGCCCGTCGATCGGCAGACCGGCCAGCATCTCCACCTTGTCCGTCACGGCGCCACCCCACGTGACCAGCATCAGTTTGACGTCAGGTGCGGCGGCCTTGATCGCCGTGTAGATGTCGGCAGCGGCGTCGAGCAGCGCCCCATCCGCACCTTGGGCCAACGCCGGCTCCTCCAATTGCACCCACGACGCGCCATGGCGGCCAAGCTGGGCCACCACCTCGGTGTAGGCCGGCTGCAGCTTGTCGACATAGGCGGCAGCGTTCGCGCCAGCCGCCGCCATCAGGCTGATCGGGCCGACCATGACCGGGCGGGGGTCGACGCCGGCCGAGATCGCCTCCAACTGATCGGCTACCGGACAAGCGCTGCCCAGCCGCCAGCGGCAATCGTCGCCGAACTCCGGCACCGCATATTCGACGCCGGTGCCGAACCATAGGCCACGACCCAGCGCCGCCGGCCCGTCGGCCATCGCGAACTCTTCGTCCAGGGTCACCCGCCCGATGTCATCTCCGAAGCGCGCCGGGACGGCACCGACGATGATCGCCGTGGCCAGCGCCTGGTCGGTGTAGACGATATCGCCGGAGGGGATGATGTCGATGCCCGCGGCACGCTGGGTTGCCCATGCCGCGCCGCGCACCTGCTTGCCGGCCTCGTAAAGGCCCCAGGCGCTGAGCGCGCCATCGCGGTATCGCCGCACCGCGTCGGCCATGCCGATGCCAGGATAGCCGAGACTTGCCGTGAGCAATGCCATGTGTCGTTCCCCTCCCCAAAGGCACGACGTCCGTGCCGCGTTGCGGCGATGATAGCGGCCGGCACCGCGGGCGCGCAATCGGCGAAGGGTTGAGAAACAGCCCGGTCATGATGGCGGACCGGATGCGCTATAGTCGGCGCGGGCAGCGCGTGGCGCGACGTGGGGGCTTTGAGTGGAACGCAGGCTGGCAGCCATATTGGCGGCGGACATCGTCGGCTATGCGCGCCTCGTCGGGCAGGACGAGGCGGGGACGCTGGCGGCGGTGAAGTCCGTGCGCACCGGTTTCATCGAGCCACTGCTTGCCGCGCACCGTGGACGCATCGTCAAGCTGATGGGCGACGGAATCCTGGTCGAGTTCGCCAGCGCCGTCGATGCCGTGCGCGCCGCCATCGCTTGGCAGAGCGGACTGGACGGGCATGATGACGGGACACCGTTGGCGTTTCGCATCGGCATTAATCTGGGCGACGTCGTCATCGAGGACAGCGACATCCACGGCGAGGGCGTCAACATCGCCGCGCGGCTGGAGGCGTTGGCCGAGCCAGGCGGCGTCTGTATCGCCGATGCCGTGCACCAGAACGTCAGCGGGCGGGTCGAGGCCGTGTTCGCCGACATGGGCGAACCGGCACTGAAGAACATCGACCGGCCTGTGCGGGTATGGCAGTGGACCGGCAAGCTGCAGGTGCGCGGAGACCAATCGGGGCAGGGCGACCGAGCCGCTGCGAACGAAGGCCCGTCCATCGCCGTCCTGCCGTTCGACGATATGAGCGGCGATCCCGGCCAGGCGTTCTTCTGCGACGGCATCACCGAGGACCTGATCACTGAGCTGGCCCACGTGCCCGGACTGACCGTGATCGCGCGCCATTCCAGCTTCGCCTACAAGGGCCGCGCGCTGGACGTCCGGCGGATCGGTGCGGAACTGGGCGTCGGTCATCTGGTCGAGGGAAGTGTGCGCCGCGCCGGCGATCGGGTTCGGGTGACCGCTCAGCTCATCGATACCCGCGACGGCGCGCATCTGTGGGCGCAGCGCTACGACCGGGACGTCGACGACATATTCGCGCTGCAGGACGATGTGGTGCGCCACATCGCCGAGGCGCTGGCCGACGCGCTGGGTCGGCCCGAACTGACGCCGCCGCAGACCCAGCATCCGCGCAACCTTGCTGCCTATGAGCTGGTCATGCGTGGGCGCCAGAACATCTTGCGCGTTCAGGGCAGGGGCGAGGTCAGGCGCGACCTGGAACAGGCGATTGCGCTGGACCCAGGCCTCTCCGACGCCCATGCCTGGCTTGCGGTCTACTACTACACCGACTGGTTCCTCTATCACCGCGAGCCCGAGCGCGAGAGCCTGGCGGCAGGGTTTGCCGCCGCCGACACGGCACTCTCCACCGGGCCGGACAACGCGCTCGCTCACATGGCGCTCGGTATGGTCAGCCTTTACGCGGGCCGCCGCGCCATCGCGCTGCAGTCGCTGCACCGTTCGCTGGAGCTGAACCCGAACGAGGCTGACGCGCACTGCCTGATACAGGACGCCTACACGTTCGACGGGCAGGCCGAGAAGGGCGTGGAGAGCGTGCGCACGGCCATGCGGCTGAATCCGCACTATCCCGAATGGTACCGCTGGCACCTGGGCTTCGCGCTCTATTGCGTGCGCGACTACGACAGCGTCGTGCATGAGCTGGGCACGCTGGAGGACATCGCGGAGCCCTTGCGGGTGCTGGCGGCGGCATATGCGCAGCTCGGTCGCCTGGACGAGGCGCGGGCGACGATGGCCCGGTTCCTGACCGCGTTCCCGGATTTCTCCGCGGCGGCCTGGGCGCGTACACAGCCATTCCGCCATCGCGCGGACCTGGATCACGTGCTTGAGGGCTACCGGCTCGCCGGTCTGCCCGACTGAGTGCGTTAGCCGGGCGGCAGGGGCGCGCGCAGCCAGTCGTCGGCGATCTCGATGGTGCCTACCTTGGCGAAGCGGCGCAGGCGCTCAAACTCGGCGTGCAGGCGCGCCAGCCGCCCCTTGCCGAGCTTCACGCCCGGCTCCGGCCACAGCGCCGTCACCATCAATGCGTCGCGGTCGCGATTGGCGGTCATGTCGACCCGCCCGATCATGCGGTCGCGCTCCATCAGCGGGAACACGTAATAACCGTAGCGCCGCTTTTCTGCGGGCACGAATACCTCGATCCTGTAGTCGAAGCCGAACAGCCGTTCCAGGCGCTTGCGGTCGCGGATCAACGGGTCGAACGGGCTCAAGGTGCGCATGCGATCCGGCAATTCGGCCATATCGGATGCCAGCGCCTCGATATCCGGCCGCGCCACCATCTTGCGCGGCGGGCTGCCGTCCGCGGCGGCCACAGTCACCGGCAGTGCGTCGCCTCTGGCCAAGGCGCCTTCGCACCAGGCCTTGGCCTCATCGACACTCACCAAGTCCCAGAACCGCGCGATATCGCCCGGCGCGCCGAAGCCCAGACGCTCCAGCGCGCTGCGGCAGGCCCAGTCGACATAGTCCTCCGGCTCCGATGGCTCGTGCGCGTGCAGGTCGGGCACCACCCGCTCGGTCAGGTCGTAGACCTTCTGGAAGCCTTGCCGGCCGGCAACGGATAGCCGACCCGTGCGCCACAGGAACTCCAGCGCGATCTTGTCCTCGTGCCAGTTCCACCAGCCGCCGGACGGCTTCTGCCGGCCCTCGCCGAAGTCCTTCGCCATCAGCGGGCCTTCATCGGCGATGCGCCCCAGCACGGCATCCAGACGTCGGTGAAATTCGTCGCCGTGCCAGTTGTTGTACCTGTCGGTCATGCGCGGCAGGTCGCGCAGGAAGCGCCGGCGCCAGTGCCGGAAGAATGCGGTCGGTATGACCGAGGCGTCGTGGGTCCAGTTCTCGAACAGCCGCCGCTCGCGCTCCAGCAGGCGGGTCAGGTGGGCCGGGCGATAGCCGTCGACGCGGCTGCGCAGGATCATGTGATGGGCGCGGGCGACCGTGTTGATGCTGTCGAGCTGCACGAAACCCATCGTGTCGATCAGCGCATGCAGCCCGTCGCTGTCGAGCGTGCGTCGCGGCGACTCCGCCAGGCCTTGCAGCCTGAGGACGATGTTGCGCGCCTGGTCCGCGGACAGGGCGAAATTCATGGCCCGCTCCGGCGCAGTCGTGTCGCCATGGTCCACCAAGTCGGGCAACGGGCGGCGATGTCCGTTTCGGCTTGCTGCGCGTCGGACCGGTTCGCGAACAGCCCGAAGCAGGTGGCGCCACTGCCGGACATGCGGGCAAGTCCGCAGCCGGCCGCGCCGGACAGGGCAGCCAGCACGTCTCGGATCTCGGGTGCGATGGCCTCGGCGGCGGCTGTCAGGTGGTTGGACGTATCGGCCAGGGCGGCGATGAAGGCCTTCGCATCGTTGCACCCACCGGCGGCCCGGCTCACGGCCTGGGCGAGTTGGCCGGCGTCCGCATCGACAGGCGCCTTGTCGTAGGCCTTGAACACCGCGCCGCTCGACACCGCGACCCTTGGGTTCACCAGCACGACCGCGAGGTCGGGCAGCGGCGGCAGCGGCGACAGGATTTCGCCTATGCCCTGCATGCGCGCGGCAGTGCCGCCCAGGCACACCGGCACGTCGGCGCCGATCTCCAGCGCCAGCGCGGTCAGCGCCGGATCGTCCAGCGAGACGCCGTGCGCTTCGGCCAACAGCCGCAACACGGCGGCGGCATCGGCCGCGCCACCGCCCAGCCCGGCGGCGACAGGGATATGCTTGTCGAGTGTGATGTGGACCGGCAGGGCGTCGAAGGCCGCCGCGAACCGGCGCGCGGCAACCATGGCGAGGTTGGTCTCGGCGGGCTCGGCGGCGATGGCGGGCGCCATCGGTCCCGCGAGTGTCAATGCACAGTCATCCGAGGCGTGCACGCTCACTCGGTCGCCGAAGTCGGTGAAGGCCACAAGCCCGTCAAGCAGGTGATAGCCGTCAGCACGAATGCCTGTCATATGCAGGCACAGATTGACCTTGGCCGGCGCCAGACTGGCGGCCATCGCGCCGGGTCCGCGACCGGGATCAGTCGGCCGCAGAGTCGGTGTCAGTGTCGGTGTCGGTATCGGTGTCGAGGCCGTTCTGCAGCTTGTCGGCGATGGTGGCGGCCAGCTCTTCGTCGGGCTCCAACTCGGCGGCGCGCTGCCACTGGAACCGCGCTTCCATCCGCCGGCCGACACGCCATAGCGCATCGCCCAGATGGTCGTTGATCACCGGGTCGCCCGGCTGCAACTCCACGGCGCGCTCCAACTGCGGCACCGCCTCCTCATAGAAGCCGAGGCGGTAGAGCACCCACCCCAGGCTGTCGACGATGAAGCCGTCGCGCGGCCGCTGTTCGACCGCGGACTCGATCATGGTGCGGGCCTCGTCCAGGTTGACGCCCTGCTCGACCCACGAATAGCCGAGGTAGTTCAGGACGAACGGCTGGTCCGGCGCGAAGTCCAGCGCGCGCAGGAAGTCCTGCTCCGCACGGTCCCACATGTCGGAGCGTTCCAGCGCGATGCCGCGGTAGTACAGCATCGTCCAATGTTCCTCGCCGACTTCCGGGATGCGCTCGAATGCCTGGTCATAGGCCACAACGGCGCCCTGGAAATCCTCCTGGCTGCGCAGGTAGTTGCCGATGGCGGCATAGGGCGCGAAGTCTTGCGGGTAGGCGGCGGCCATCTCCTCCAGGCTGGCAATCGCCTCGTCTGTACGGCCCATCAGGTGCAGCGTGTCCGCCTTTGCCAGCAGGGCGGTGACGCCCATGGTGGAGTCCAGAGGGATGTCTTCCCAGACCGCGATCGACGCTTCGTGGCGGCCCTGGGACTCCAGCACCTGGGCGATCAGCGACAACGCCAGGTCGTTCTCCGCGTTGAGGTATTGCGCCAGGCGGGCATAGACGTAGCCGAACACCTCGTTGCCTTCCTGGTCCAGCGAGCTGGCGATGCTGAACAGCAGGTCGGAGACGGCGGATTCAGGCTGCGGTGCCGGCGGCAGCGGGGCCTCCGGATCGTCGATGGCCCGCAGCTCCGGCGCTGACATGCGCACGCCCGACGGCGACTGGGCATAGTCCTCGTAGACCGCGCGCGCATCCTCGGGCCGGCCGGCACGCCGGTAATAGCTGGCAACGGCATGGAGCAGGGCGAACGGCGGCGTGGCCGACGTGGTCAGCGCCTCCTGATATGCGGTTGCCGCACCTTCCACATCGCCCAGATATTCCATGATCATGGCGCGCTGCAGGATGTGGACGGTGCCGATATCGAACGCGGCATTGGCCTCGTCGATGGCGACCAGCGCCTCCTCGCCCTGGCCCATGGCGGCCAGCGCCCAGGCCTCGATGATGGGCAGGGTAATCTCGTTCAGGCCGATGGTTTCGTCATTGGTGACGGTGGTGACGACGGTCTGGTAGTCGCCCGCGCCAAGCGCTTTCAGCACTTCCACCAGCACCGGCAGGGGCTCGCCCGCGACCGCGTCGCGCACCGTCGGCGCCAGCTCGAGCGCTTCGTCGATGCGCCCTTCGGCGACCAGCAGCAGGAACAGTTGGCGGGCGATATCCATGTTGGCCGGATCGCGCGCGTAGGTCTCTTCCAGGAAGTGCACCGCAGCCAGGTAGTCGCTGACCCGCTCGGCATGGCGGCCGGCCAGATAGCTGCCGGACAGGCTGCGCGAATCGATGTAGTCGGCCGCTTCGGCGTCCGCCGCATTGGACGTGCCCGCAAATGGCGCGGCCAGCACGCAGGCCAGCGTGGTCGCCAGCACCGTCGCGCGGTGGCTAGGTTGCTCCGGCTTTGATTGTCGTTTCCGTCCGAACATGGACATCAGACCTCTATCGTACTTGTTGTCGTCGCACTGCGCGCCGCCAGCCGTCTGGGGCCCAGCTGTCTGGGGCAAGGCGGCGCAGTCTACGCGGCACATCTGCGCCATGCCAGCCCATAGGCACCTCACGCCAATGCCTTGCCGGTACACCACAAACCTAGCCATTGGATGCCGCACGCATCGTCGCGACACCGATTTCCGACCCGCCATGACATACGGTCAATGGGATAAGATAGGGTCAAAGGCAGGATTGCCATGCTGAAATTGAGCCCGGACGTCGAGCTGGAGGTGGCGGCGCCACCCGATGACGACACCATCTTCTGCGCCAATTGCGGCGTTCCGGTGACCCGTCGAGGGTGGGCGATCACGATTGCCGGCGCACACCGGCACAGCTTCGTGAACCCGGCCGGCATCGCCTTCGAGATCGGCTGCTTCCGCCACGCGCCAGGCGCCGGCGCCGTCGGACCCTATGTCGGCGAAGCAACCTGGTTCGCCGGCACCGAATGGGCGGTCGCCGTCTGCCACGATTGCCGATCGCATCTCGGTTGGCGCTATCGGGGCGAGGGCGGGCCTTTTCACGGACTGATCGTCGACCGGCTGGACTTCGAGGGGAGCCGCGCGGCGACGCCGGAGTAGGCGTCACATGTTCGGATAGACCGGGCCGCCGCCGCCCTCAGGCACCACCCAGCGAATGTTCTGGGTCGGGTCCTTGATATCGCACGTCTTGCAGTGCACGCAGTTCTGCGCGTTGATCTGCAGCCGGGGTTGGTCGTCCGGACCGTCGCGCACGATCTCGTAGACGCCGGCCGGGCAATAACGCTGCTCCGGCGCGTCATAGGCGGCCAGGTTGACGTCGATGGCGACCGCCGGATTGCGTAGCTGCAAGTGCGCCGGCTGGTTTTCCTCGTGGTTGGTGTTGGACAGGAACACCGACGACAGCCGGTCGAAGCTGATCTTGCCGTCCGGCTTCGGGTAGTCGATCGGCTGGGCGTTCGCGGCCGGCTTCAGTTGCGTGTGGTCGGCATGGTTGCTGGAGGTCCAGGGCGCCTTGCCGCGCCAGAAATACGTGTCGATGGCGGCGTTGATCAGGCCGCGGATCAGCCCCTTGCGGAAGCCGGGCCGGATGTTGCGGACGCGCTTCAGCTCGTCCCACACCCAGCTCGCCTTCAGCGCCTCCGGATAGGCGGTGGCCGCCACCGGCGTGTCGTCCTCCGCGCCGTCCTTGGCCGGGTCGAGGGCGGCATGCACGGCCTCGGCCGCCAGCATCGCCGACTTCATCGCGGTGTGGGTGCCCTTGATCTTGGGCACGTTCATGAAGCCGGCGGCACAGCCGATCAGCGCGCCGCCGGGGAACACCAGGCCGGGGATCGACTGGAACCCGCCCTCGTTCAGCGCCCGCGCGCCATAGGCAACCCGGCGGCCGCCCTCCAGCACCGGGCGCACCTTCGGGTGGGTCTTGAAGCGCTGGAACTCCTCGAACGGGCTGAGATACGGATTGGTGTAGTCCAGCCCGACCACAAAGCCGACCGCAACCTGGCCGCCCTCCAGGTGGTACATGAACGAGCCGCCATAGGTGTCGTTCTTCAGCGGCCAGCCGATGGTGTGGGTGACCTGGCCGGGGATGTGCTTGGCGGGATCGACCTCCCACAACTCCTTGATGCCGATGCCATAGGTCTGCGGATCGGCGTCGCGGCGCAGGTCGAAACGGTCCATCAGTTGCAGGCTCAGCGAGCCGCGGCAGCCCTCCGCGAACAGGGTCTGGCGGGCGCGCAATTCCACGCCCGGCTGGTAGCCGGCGGTCTTCTCGCCGTCCTTGCCGATGCCCATGTCGCCGGTGGCGACGCCGACCACCGCACCGTTCTCGTCGAACAGCACTTCGGCCGCCGCGAAGCCGGGGAAGATCTCCACCCCCAGCGCCTCGGCCTGTTCGGCCAGCCAGCGGCACAGATTGCCCAGGCTGATGATGTAGTTGCCGTGGTTGCGGCCCTGCGGCGGGGTCGGCAGCTTCCAGCCGCCCTTCTCGGTCAGCCACATGAAGCGGTCGCCGGTGACCGGCGTGTCCAGCGGCGCACCGCGCTCCTTCCAGTCCGGGATCAGCTCGTTGAGCGCCCGCGGCTCCAGCACCGCGCCGGACAGGATGTGCGCGCCGACCTCGGCACCCTTCTCGACCACGCACACGCTCAATTCGCGTCCCGCCTCGGAGGCGAGCTGGCGCAAGCGGATCGCCGCGCTCAAGCCCGCCGGGCCGGCGCCGACGATCACGACGTCGAAGGGCATCGCTTCCCGTTCGATGGTTTCGGCGTCACTCATGGCGTATGCTCTCGATGGTCTTGAACTGGCGAACGGCGACCAACCTAGTATGAGTGCGGGCACGAAATCCATGGGCGGCGGCGAGGGGGTTTCCGGCGCGGGCCTCGATCCGATGGCCGCGTTCGCCGACGTGCTGGACTGGTATCGCGCCATGGGCGTCGACGAGGCCATCGGCAACAGCGTGATGCCGGATGCACCGCCGGTGGTGCAGCGGGCGCCAGCGCCGGCGGCCGGAACCCGCCAATCGCCGCAACGCGCGCAGCCAGCGGCGCAGCAGGCCCCGCCCAGGCCGAAGCGGCAACCGCCGCCCGGCGCCGTGGAGGCCAGCGACGATGCCCGCCGCATGGCGGCGGCCGCCAACACGTTGGATGAGCTGCGCGCGGCGGTGGAAGCGTTCGAAGGCTGCGGCCTGAAGCACACCGCCACCAACACGGTGTTCGCCGACGGCACGCGCGGGGCGCGGGTGATGGTGGTTGGCGAGGCGCCGGGCGCCGATGAGGACCGCCAGGGCCTGCCTTTCGTCGGCGTCAGCGGCCAGTTGATGGACCGGATGTTCGCCTGCATCGGGCTTGACCGGGCGTCCAGCCTCTACATCACCAACATCCTGCCTTGGCGGCCGCCGGGCAACCGGCAGCCGACCGCGGCGGAGATTGCGGCCTGCCTGCCGTTTTGCGCCCGCCATATCGCGCTGGCATCGCCCGACGTTCTGGTGCTGGCCGGCGGCACCGCCGCCAAGTCGCTGCTGGACGTCAGCGACGGCATCATGCGCCTGCGCGGCCAGTGGCGGCTCTACACACCGCCGGGGCTGGACCGCGCCATCGACACCATCGCGATGTTCCACCCGGCCTTCCTGCTGCGCTCCGCGATCCAGAAGCGATTCGCCTGGCGCGACCTGCTTTCCATCCGCCAGCGCCTGGACGAATCGGCAAAAACCTAAGGCATTCAGCCGAATCCCGCCCGATTGTTGCCAATCCTTCACTTTGTGCTGTAGACACGTCCTGCAAGTCACTGAATTGGGAAACGGTTCATGCGCCGTATCTGGTCGGTGGCCATCATCTTGGTGCCGATCGCAGGGGTCGTAGGCTTGGCCCTGCCGAGGCTCTCGGCCGACCCAGCCCCAAACTCGACCGCGCAGATCATGCAGGACGCTGGAGCGCAAACGCTCCTGGCCGCGCTGCGCTTGCTGCCGCCCAGCGGTCCCATCTCCTACGACAGCGACATCGCCGCCGACGCCGAGGTGCGTTTGCTGCCCGCAGAAGGGCCTGGGCTGGCCGTCGACCTGTGGAGCGACGAGGCCGATCTGCGCACGCCGCTGTCGGCCACTGATGCCATGATCTACCGGCGCATTTTCGCGCTGCAGGAGGCCGGCGACTTCGATGCCGCCGACGCGCAGATTGCCAAGCTCGACGATCACCTGCTGGACGGCCATGTCCTGTTCCAGCGCTACATGCACCCGTCGGCTTATCGCTCGACCTACGACGAGCTCTACGACTGGCTGGTGCGCTTCGGCGACCAGCCCGGCGCCGACCGCATCCATCGGCTTGCCAGCGTACGGTGGCAGGATGGCGCGCCTTATCCGCCCCGTCCGGGCGATGGCGGGCTGGACGGCTTCGGCGGGTTGCCGCGCTATTGGTCGCTATGGGAGCTGATCCCGGACCGGGTGTCGTGGCGGCCGAACTGGCATGGCAGCCGTGGCCTGGCGGTCGTGTCGTCGGACGCGGGAACGGGCTGGAACGCCATGTGGTGGCGCGGGCTGAACAACTGGCGCGCCGGCTATTTCGAGTCCGCCTTGAGCGCGTTCTCACGGCTCGCCCTGCGCGATGCCGTGCCCGACCAGGTGCGCGCGGCCGCGGCGTTCTGGGCGGCACGGGCGTCGCGCGAGCTCGGCGACCAGTCCGGCGCCGATATCTGGCTGCGCGCGGCGGCCGAGCACGGCCATCTGTTCTATGGCGCGTTGGCCAACCGGGCGCTGGGCCGTGGCGGGCCGATGCAGGACTTTGTGCCGGCTTCGGCGGACTTCAGCCGAAGGGTGGCATTGTCGCTGCCGGCCGGCCGGCGCGCGGCGGCACTGCTGCAGATCGGCCGGCCCGACCTTGCCGAGGGCGAGTTGCGGACGCTGTATGGCGACATCGACACCGCCCACATGCTGGCCCTGATCGACCTTGCCGACCCGATGACCATGCCCGGCCTGACCTTGCGGCTGGCCGGCGTGTTCGAGCGTATTAGCGGACTGCGCCACTGGGTGGCGGCGTATCCCCTGCCATCGTGGCACCCGGTCGGCGGTGCCTCGCTGGACCGGGCGCTGCTGTTCGCGATCATCCACAGCGAGTCGGCGTTCGACCCCGGCGCCACCAGCCATGCCGGCGCCCAGGGGGCGATGCAGTTGATGCCACCGACGGCCCGCGCGATGGCGGCGCGCATGGGCGGCGCGGCGCAGGACCCGATGGACGCCTATGTCGACGATCCCCACGCCAACATGGCGTTGGGCCAGGCATTCGTGCACGCGCTGATGGAGATCGATAGCATCGACGACGACCTGATCCGCTTGATCGCCGCCTACAATGCCGGGCCTGGCAATCTGCGTTCGTGGGATGAGTTGCGCGGCGGCATCGAGGACCCCCTCCTGTATATCGAGCGCATCCCGGTGCCCGAGACGCGGCAGTACGTGAAGAGCGTGCTGTTCGCCCTGTGGTGCTATCGCGAGCGCCTGGGCCAGCCGCCGCTGTCGCTGGAAGCGCTGGCCGAGGGGCGCTGGCCGCGCTATGTGGCGCAGGACGGAGCCGGCGACTGACGCCGACTCGATGAACGCGCGTACCCACGCCGCGCGGCACACAACAAGGGGAGACAGGGGGCCGCCATGGCGAAGATCGACGAGACGCGCCCGTTCCTGCCGGTGCATATCGCGGTGATGACGGTTTCCGACAGCCGCACGCTGGAGACCGACAAGTCGGGCGACGTGCTGGTGGAACGGATAGCCGCCGCCGGCCATCTGCTGGCCGCGCGTACCATCGTCGCCGACGAGCAGGCGCTGATCGAGGCGCAGCTCCGGGCCTGGATCGACGATCCGGAGGTCGACGTGGTCCTGGCTACCGGTGGCACGGGCGTAACCGGACGGGATGTGACCCCCGAGGCGTTTCAGTCCGTATATGAGAAAGAGGTGCCCGGCTTCGGCGAGCTGTTCCGCATGCTCAGCTACCAGAAGATCGGCACCTCGACGATCCAGAGCCGGGCGACGGCCGGGGTGGCCGGCGGCACCTACCTGTTCGCGCTGCCGGGCTCTCCAGGCGCATGCCGCGATGCCTGGGACGACATCCTGGTGTTTCAATTGGACTTCCGCTTTCGGCCATGCAACTTCGTGGAATTGATGCCGAGGTTGCAGGAACATGCACCGGCTGGCTGACTCGCCCATGGCATGCCGTCCTTGCATGCAAGGGCAGGGGCGGCCAGCAGAGCGAAGAAGCGATCTTGAACGGTCAGGCATGCAGTAGCGGAACTTCCGCCCGGCCCCCGCGTTACACGTGCGCGATGCCGGCCACACGTCAATCCGGGCACGGCGCCCGAACGCGAATTGGCGGCTTTCGCGCCGTGCCGTGGCGGCGGCTGTTCATCGCGCTTGGCTTCAGCGCCATGGCCGCGGCGGCTGCCTGGGCCCAGGATGCGGACCCGGCGGACGACGAGGAGGCCGAGCCGCGCGAGGTCGAATACGAGGTCGACCTGCAGGTCCAGGCCAGTTCGGGCGGTGTCGACGAGGACGAGGTCGACGATATAACCGACCTCTTGAGCCAGATATCCACGGTCATCGAGTTGGAGGACGATGCACCGCCGACGGTCCTGGCGCTGCGGGCGCGCGCCGACGAGGATGTGGAGGACATGCAGGTCGCGCTGCGGTCGCGCGGCTACTACGACTCCGACATAGAAATCGCCATCGACGAGGACACGGTGGACGAGGATGGCGATCCGTTGCCGGTCCAGGTCACCATAAGGGTTGAATTGGGTCCGCTGTACACGATGGCCGGCTTTGCCGTTGACAACGCCCACCCTTATGGCGCGCCATTTCCCGTCGGCGTCGACAAGCAGGAGCTGGAGGTTGCGGACGGCATGCCGGCCAGGGCGGCGAACATCGTGGACGCCGAGGACGAGATCCTGGAGGACCTGGGCGAGAACGGCCACCCGTTCCCGCAGATGGTCGACCGCGCCGTCATCGTCGACCATGCAACCCGCACGGTGAACGTCACCTTCACCATCGATCCCGGCCCGATCGCCGATTTCGGCACCTACCGCATTACCGGCCTCACCGATGTCGAACAGCGCTTCGTCGAGCGTATGGTGCAGTGGGAGCAGGGCGAGCAATACGACGAGGACGTGCTGGCGGAGACCCGCTCCGCGCTGGCGCAGGCCGGGGTGTTCGCCTCGGTCGTGATCGAGCCCGATAGCGACTGGGTCAGCGAGGACGGCCAGGTGCCACTTGTGATCGATGTGGCGGAGCGTCCGCACCGCACCATCGGCGGCGCGCTGGAATATGCGTCGCAGGACGGGCCGGGCGTCGACATCTACTGGCAGCACCGCAACATCTTCGGCCAGGCGGAAGACCTGGAAACCAGGCTGACGATCAGCCAGCGCGTACAGTCCCTGGGCGCGGAATATCGCGACGACTATCTGGTCGAGGATGGCGTGCTGGCGCTGACCGCCGAGGCCGCACTGCTCGCCGAAACGCAGGAGAACTATTCCCAGCTCGAACTGGGTGCGCGGACCGACCTGCAATGGGCCATCGACAACAACTGGGCGGCGACGTTCGGCCTGCGGTTTGCCGAGCAGTCCCTGGAGGAGGACGGCGAGGAGGCGATCACGTTCTCCGACGTCGGCGTGCCGTTCTCGATCAGCTACGACCTGCGGGACAACCCGCTCAATCCGACCGAAGGTACCTACACCAAGTTGGAACTGGAGCCGGTGATCGGCTTCGGCGAGACCAGCTTCAACTACCTGAAGGTGCAGGCGCGCCAGACCGGCTACTACGCGCCGCTGGATGACGACGCCATCGTGCTAGCGGGCTGGTTTCGACTCGGCTCGCTGCTGGGGGCCACGCTGGACGACATTCCGGCCGACCAACGGCTCTATGCCGGCGGCGCCAACTCGGTGCGCGCGTTCGCCTATCAGCACGCCGGCGATTTCGACGACGAGGGCGACCCGGTCGGCGGGACGTCGCTGGCCGGCATTGGCGCGGAGGCGCGGTTCCGGTTCCTGGAGGACTATGGCGCGGTCCTGTTCATGGAAGGTGCGCGGACATTCGACAGCCAGTTTCCCACATTCGACGAGCCGCTGTTCTGGGGCGGCGGCATCGGCGCGCGCTATTACACCGGCTTGGGTCCGCTGAGGGTGGACGTGGCGGTGCCATTCAATCGCCGCAATGGTGTCGACGACTCCTTCCAGTTCTATGTCAGCTTCGGCCAAGCCTTCTGAGCGCCCCGCGGGGTCCGGCCCGCAGGCGCAGGCACCCCCCAAACGGCGCCGCCGGCGGCGCTGGGTGTGGCGTGCGGCCATCGCCCTGGTGGTACTGATCCTGCTGCTGCCGTTGCTGGCCATTGGCCTGTTGCAGACCCAGTTCGGCCGCGACATGGCGCTGGACATCGCCCGCGACGCGCTGTCGGCGAGCGGCATCGAGCTTGAGGTCTCCGGCCTTGGGGGCTTCCTGCCGTTCCAGTTGACCGCCGACCGGGTACAGATATCCGACAGCCAGGGTGTTGCCATCGTCGCCGAGGACGTGTCGCTGGCGGTGGAGATCGGGCCGCTGTTCGCCGGTGCGGTCGATGTGTCGGAGCTGTTTGTCGGGCGGGCCGACATCTTTCGTCCGCTGGAGACCGGCGGGGCCGAGACCCCGGTCGAGGAGGCGGTTTCCGAGGCGATCCCGTGGCCGCTGATCCCGATAGACGTCGCCGCACCTTCGCTTGAGATCAAGGAACTGCATCTCGGGCCCGATATCATGGGCGAGCCCCTGATCCTGGCGGTCTCCGGCGCGTTCAACGCCACCAGTGCCGAGGCCGACGCCAAGCTGGCGGTCGACCGGTTGGACCAGCCCGGCGGCCATGTGCGGGTGGACGCTGTGATTGGCGATGCCTTCAACGATGTCTCGCTGGACGTCGAGGTCTTCGATCCCAGCGGCGGCTTGCTGAGCGAGATGTTGGGCGAGCCCGACCTGCCGGGCCTGACCATCGATGTCGACGGCCAGGGCAGTCAGCAGGCGTGGCAGGGCACGGTCGACGCGCGCATCGGCGGGGAGTCCGTCTTTGGCGGCAGCTACGCCATCACCCAGACAGACGAAAGCGTTGCCGCGGAATGGTCGTTCGCCGCCGATCCGGTCGCGCTGGAGTTCGTGCCGCAGGCCGACATCATCGGGCGGCTGACGACCTCCGGCCGCGTTGCGTTCAGCGACACACTCGTCTCGATAGAGGAACTGTCGGTGGAGAGCGCGGCGGTTCAGGTCTCGGCCGCCGGCACCTTGCGGCCGGACGACGAGACCGCGTCGGTGGACGCGACGATCCAGGTGCCGCAAGCGCTCGGCTTGCAGGCACTGACCGAGGTGCCGATCCACGGGGCGTTGCAGGCCGACGTGCGCCTCACCGGCGGCAGTGCATCGCCCACCATCCAGTTGCAACTCACCGGGCGGGACGTGGAGGTGGAGGGATTCGCCGCCGATGGCCTGACCCTGAATGTCTCCGCCGAAAACATGGACTTCGCGGCGCCCAAACTCGCCGTCGATGTGGAACTGGCGACCGACGGCCTGGTGCTGCCGTTTGAGATGCCCGAAGGGCTCGCCACCGGCGCGGTCCAGTTCTCCGCGCGCACCAGCTACGACTCCGAGTACAGCAGCCTCGATCTCAGCGAGATGACACTGCTGGTTGCCCCGGTGCGGCTGGCCGGCGACGTGTCGGTCGACCTTGAGAACCTGTCGGTCGGCGGCGATGTCACGCTGGACGCGGAGGATGCCGCGCCGTTGCTCCAAATGGCGGGTTTCGAGGGCGCCGCCGCGCTGGCGTCCAGCATCGGCTTCGCCACCGAGATCGAGCAGGAATTCGTCTGGGTCGATGCGGACATTTCGCTGTCGCAGGTGGCACTTGCCGACCCGACCGTCGGGCCGTTGCTGGGAGACAGCGCCAATCTGGCTGCCACTGGCCTGATCGGATTCGGCGGCACCGCCGAGGGCCTCTCGGTGAGTCTCGAGACGCCGGTGCTGTCGCTGGAGGCAAGCGGCGGCGTGAACCCGGAACAGGACTTCGTCGACCTGGCGGTGCAGGTGCGCACCACCGGCGCCGAAGGGGTGGCGGAATCGCTGATCGGCCCCGACACGCAGCTCGGCCAGCTTGTGGCCGACATCGCGGCGAGCGGCGCACTTACCGCGCCCGTGGTGCGGGTCTCCGCCACCGCGCGGGACATGGAAATCTCCGGCATCGGCTTTTCCTCGGCGGCGGTCGATCTGACCGGCGCGCCGCAGGCAGGCGGCGCGGTGACGGGCAATTTGGCGGTGGCCATCGAGAGCCCCTTTGGCGACGGCACGGTCTCCGCTGACGTGGTGGCGGACCTGGTCTCTATGGATATCCGGATTGCCAACCTGGCTGTCGATGCGCTTGGCGTGCGGGCCAACGGTGCCGCCGACCTGGCGCTCGACGAGGAGCGCTACGGCGCCGACCTGACCATCGCCGCCAACGACATCGCGCCGGTGGCGCAACTGGCGGGCCTGCAGGCGCGCGGTGGCATCACCGCAGCGCTGAATGGCGTCTATGCCGGCGGCGATGCCTCGGTCGACCTCGACGCAGACCTGCGCAGTCTGAGTCTGGACAGCGGCGGCTCCGTCATATCGGTTGCCGCCGCCGACGTGGCCGTGCAGGCCGAGCAGGTGATCGCCGCACCCAGCGGCACCCTTCGGGTGGGTGCAAGCGGCATCGCCACCGACGGGGTCGCCATCGACACGCTGACGCTGACCGGCTCCGGTGGTGGCGGCGGCTGGCAGTACACGGTCGCAACGGCGGGCGAGGTGGGGGACGCCGACGTTGCGGTCGCGTCCACCGGCACCATCGACATCGGCGGCGGGCCGTCGCTCTCGGTCGCCTCGCTGAGCGCGCAATACGCCGACTTCGAGTTGGTCACGGGCCAAACGTTCCAGGTGAGCTTCGCCAATGGGATCGCGCTCAACGATTTCGCCGGCGAGGTGGCCGGCATGCCGCTGGCCGCCGACCTCACCGTCGCGCCGGGCGCGGTCGAGGCCAGCGTGCGGGTCGGTCCGGGTGAGGTGACACCGCTCACCGAAGCGATCGGCGGGCCGGTGCTGACCGGAAGCGTGGTTGAACTGTCGGTCGACCTGAACGGGCCGTCGTCCGCGCCGTCCGGGGTTATCCGGCTGGATGCGGAGGAACTGGCATTCCGCGACACCTTGCGGCTGGGCCCCCGCCTGACCGTCGATGCCGTCGCCAACGTGACCGACGGCCTAATGAGCCTGGATGCCACCCTCTCCGGCATCGGCGATCCGCCGATGGAGATCGAGATTGGCCCTGTGTTCACCTTGTCGCTGGACCCGTTCGTGTTCGAGCCGCGCGAAGGCCAGCCGCTGAACGGGCGCATCGACGGGCCGCTGGCGTTGGCGGAGTTCTCCAGCCTGATCTCGCCGACCGGCTATCTGTTGCTCAGCGGTACGGCGGTTGCCGACATGCAGCTTGGCGGCACCGTGGGCAACCCCGCGATCCAGGGCGGTCTGGAACTTGAGAACGGCGGTATCGAGGACGTGCAGAACGGCATCTACGTCCGCGACATCGACGTGGTGATGCGGGGCAACGCCTCGCAAATCGTCATCGAGCGCTTGTCGGCCACCGACGGCCGCGGCGGCCGATTGACCGGCGCCGGCAGCTTCCAGTTCACATCGCCGGAAGCGACGGTCGACGCGGACGTCACCCTCGATGAGTTCACGGTCGTCGGCAGCGACCTGGCGACCGCGGTGGTCAGCGGCAGCATCGATGCCGTTGGCCCGATGTCGGCGCTGGCGCTGACCGGCGATCTGGTCGCCTCGCCCGTGGAGATCAATCTGCCGGAGCAGTTGCCGGCCAGTGTCGTGGAACTCGATGTCATAGAGGTCAATGGCGGCCCGGCGGAGCGCGAGGTCGATCTGGGGCAGGCGCCATCGTCGGTCGCGCCGGAAATTCTGCTGGATGTGTCGGTCTCCATGCCACGGCAGGTGTTCGTGCGCGGCCTTGGGCTGGACTCCGAATGGCAAGGCCAGCTCGAGATCGGTGGGTCGACCCTCGATCCGCGGATCGCCGGCACGGTTTCGGTGTTGCGCGGGTCTCTGGAGGTGGCCGGCAACCCGCTGAACCTGGAACGCGGGGTAATCACCTTTACCGGCGCCAATCCGCCCGATCCGCAGATCGACATCGCGGCCACCATCAATGCCGAGGATGCGGTCGTGACCATCGCCGTGAGCGGTGTGGCGTCGGACCCAAGTATCGACCTGTCGTCCGATCCGGCATTGCCCGAGGAGGAGATCGTCAGCCGCCTGCTGTTCAGCAGCGGCTTCGGTGCCCTGTCGGCGGCGGAGGCGTTACGCTCGGGCGAGGCGATGGACCTGCTGGGCGGTGGCGGCGGCGGGCTCGGCATCGTGTCGATGGCGCGCGAGCTGACCGGCATTCAGGGTCTCAGGGTCGATGTTGAGGGCGGCATCACCGATACCAGCCAGATCGAGGTCAGCGGCTATGCGACCGAGGATGTCTATGTGACCCTGTCGCCCGACAGCGCGGAGGTCGACTACCAGGTGCTCGACTGGCTGGATCTGACCACCAGTGTCGACGAGGAAGGCCAGTCATCGGTGGGTATCGCGGTGGAGTGGGACTACTGAACCCGGTTCGTCCGGCACGTGTGCCGCGCCCCCATTGTCACATGGCGTTGGGCGGGTTTGACTTCCGGTAGGCGCGCGGCCATGTTCCGCGGGCTTGACCGATGCGGCCGTCGATGGCCGCCACACCTTCCAGCAGCGACGTGAGAATGGACAACCTACAATCGACGATCGAGGCGGCGTGGGACACACGCGACACCGTCTCAACCACCACCTCCGGCGAGATTCGCGACGCCGTCGAAACCGCCCTCGACCTGCTGGACACCGGCAAGGCCCGCGTGGCGGAGCCGGACGGCGACGGCTGGACAGTCAACGAGTGGCTGAAGAAGGCGGTGCTGTTGTCGTTCCGCCTGAACGACATGACGCCCATACCGGGCGGACCCGGCGAGAGCACGAACTGGTGGGACAAGGTACCCTCCAAATTCGCGGGCTGGGGCGAGAACCGGTTCCGCGAGGCCGGGTTCCGCGCCGTGCCGCACTGCGTGGTGCGCCATTCCGCCTTCATCGGCCGCGGCGTCATCCTGATGCCGAGCTTCGTCAATCTGGGCGCCTATGTCGACGAGGGCACGATGATCGACACCTGGGCGACGGTGGGAAGCTGCGCCCAGGTTGGCAAGAACTGCCACATATCGGGCGGGGCCGGCATCGGCGGAGTGCTGGAGCCGCTGCAGGCCAGTCCGGTGATCATCGAGGACGACTGCTTTGTCGGCGCGCGCTCCGAGGTGGCCGAGGGCGTTATCGTCGGCCGCGGTGCGGTGCTCTCGATGGGCGTCTATATCGGCGCGTCGACCAAGATCGTCGACCGCGCGACCGGCGAGGTGTTTCGCGGCAAGGTGCCGCCCTATGCCGTTGTCGTGCCAGGCTCGATGCCCGGCAAGGCGCTGCCGGACGGCTCGCCGGGTCCGGGCCTCTATTGCGCGGTCATCGTCAAGCGGGTCGATGCCGGCACCCGCGCCAAGACCTCCATCAACGAACTGTTGCGGGACTGACCGCCATGGCACCGGACGGCCGCGCGATGCCGGTGGTCGATCCGGTCGAATTGGCCCGGAACCTGATCCGCTGTCCCAGCGTGACGCCGGCCGATGCCGGTGCGCTGGACGTGCTGCAGGCCGCGCTTGAGGGGCTTGGCTTCGTCTGCCACCGGCTGCCGTTCCAGGCCGAGGGGACGGAGCGGGTCGACAACCTCTATGCCCGGCGTGGCACGGCCGCGCCCAATTTCTGCTTTGCCGGCCACACCGACGTGGTGCCGACCGGGGCCGAGGATGCCTGGGGGCATGCGCCGTTCGACGCGGCGGTGGACGAGGGCTGGCTGCACGGGCGCGGTGCGGCCGACATGAAGGGCTCCATTGCCTGTTTCGTCTCGGCGGTGGCGCGCTACCTGGAGCGCCATGGCGGCACCGTGCCGGGCAGCATCAGCCTGCTGATCACCGGCGACGAGGAGGGGCCGGCGGTCAACGGCACCACCCGCGTGCTCGACTGGCTGGCCGAGCAGGGCGAGACAATCGACGCCTGCGTTGTCGGCGAGCCGACCAACCCAGAAGCGCTGGGCGACATGATCAAGATCGGCCGGCGCGGCAGCATGAACTGCACCATCACCGTGCGAGGCGTGCAGGGCCACTCCGCCTATCCGCATCTGGCCGACAACCCGATCCACCATTTGGTGGCCATCATGGCGGCGATGACCGCCGAGCCGCTGGACGAGGGGTCGGAGCATTTCCAGCCGTCGACGCTGCAATTCACCACCGTCGATGTCGGCAACCCGGCCACCAACGTGATACCGGCGACGGCGACCGCGCGGCTGAACATCCGCTTCAACGACCTGCATAGCGGTGCCAGCCTGTCGGACTGGCTGCGCGAGACGGCCCACGCCGCCGCACCCGACGTTGCCGTCGAACTCGACATCAGGATCAGCGGCGAATCCTTCCTGACCCCGCCCGGCCGGCTGAGCGAGATCGTCAGCGACGCGGTGGCCGCCGTCAGCGGCCGTCAGCCCGAGCTGAGCACCACCGGCGGCACCTCCGACGCACGGTTCATCAAGGACTATTGCCCGGTGCTGGAATTCGGCCTGGTCGGCCAGACCATGCACAAGGTCGACGAGCGGGTCGCGGTCGCTGACATCGAGACGCTGACCGCGATCTATCAACGCGTCCTCGAACGCTACTTCGAGGGCTGAGCCTTGGTCTCCGGCCAGGAAATCTCGATCTCGGTTCGCGCGGCGGTGCGGCTTGTCACCGGCGACGCGCGCGCCGTGCACCACTTCAACGCGACGCTGCAGGGCTTCTGGAATTCGCTGGCGGCAGCACTGATCGTGGCGCCGGTCTATGCCTATTTCACGATCCAGGCCTACGAGCAGGTCGCGGTCAGCGCCTCGTCGGAGCGGATCGTCCTGGTCGAGGTGATCGCCTTCGCGGTGCACTGGCTGGCCTTCCAACTCATCCTCTACCACTACTGCCAGGTCGTCGGGCGGTCGCGGCTGTTCTTTCGCGGCGCCGTGGCGCTGAACTGGACCGACGTGCCGATTGCCGGCCTGGTGCTGGCAATCGGGCTGATCGACGGTCTTGGCATCCTGCCCGGGGTGATGGTGGAGACGCTGTCGCTGGTGGTGACGATCGCCACCATCGCGATGGTCTGGTACGTCAGCCGGGTCGCGCTGGAGCTGTCGCGGCTGGCGGCGTTCGCGCCGGTCGGCATCGCCTTCCTGCTGAAGGTGGTGCTCGATACCGCGGTCGCGCTGATGGTGGCATAGGGCGATTTAGATCAGGATCGGAAACTTGTAGCCCGGGTGGCGCGCAGCAGAACCCGGGTTGCGCTCCTCAATAGCACACTATTGTCATCCTCGGGCTTGTCCCGAGGATCCATTTATGTCCCGAATTTCAAATACTTGCGGTGAAGGCGCGGTGTCAGTGGCAGTCAATCGCCGTACGATGCACCGGCAGGATGTTACACATCAGGGGCGGCTCGATCCCTGCATGTCCATGGGTCCTCGCCACAAGGGCGAGGACGACATATCTTTTCTTGTTGCGGGGATCGAGCGACACCGTTGCCGGATGTGCGCATGCCGCTGGACTACCTGGGTCGGGTAATCTACGCCGAGCCGCCGCGGGTCGCGGCGCCGTAGCTGAGCAGCGCCTGCACGCCCACCGCCGCCAGCGCGCTGATCGCGATGACCACCGAAATGGCGCCTGCCGTCCCGTCGTAGAGGTAGCTGACGGCGACCACGGCGGTGGCACCGCCCAGCATCTCCAGGGTCGTCAGCATCGCCGATGCGGTGCCGGTGAGGCCGGGAATCAGCGTCAGCGCACGTGCCGGCGCGGTCGCGAAGATCACGCCCATGCCGCAGATGAAGATCGCCATCGGGATGGTGAACATCAGGGCCGACGGCGCCGTCTGGGTCATCAGCAGCAACTCGCCTATACCGCCCAGCGCGAACAGGAAGATGCCGATCAGGTGGGTGCGCTCGAACCCGATCCGCTCGATCCCGACCTTGGCGGTCAGCGCGCCGATCACGTAGCAAACCACCAGGGCGGCCTGGATCAGGCCGTACTCGACCTCGGTCATGCCGATGACGTCGATCAGATAGAACGGCCCGCCGGCGACGAAGGCGGACATGCCGGCGAACCCGCAGGTCGGCAGCAGCGCGTAGCAGATATAGTCGCGATGGCGCAGCAACTGGCCGTACTTGGCGGAGAACCGCTTCAGGGTCAGCGCCTTGTGGTCGTAGTGGTCGATGGTCTCGCGCAGGCGCCACGCCAGCAGCATCACGACAACAAGGCCGGCCACCGCCAGAGCTGCATAGTTGGCCTGCCAGCCCGCCAGATTGTGGATGTAGCCGCCGATGGCCGGGCCAAGTGCGGGCACCAGCGCGATCGACATCGAGACCACCGCGATCACGCGCACACTGTTCTTCTCGTCGAACAGGTCGCGCACCACGGCCATGCCGATGACCGGAGCCGCCGCGCCGGCAAGGCCCTGCAGCATGCGCGCCACGATGAAGATCTCCACCGTCCAGGCGATCGCGGCCAGCGCACTGGCGGCGGCGAACACGAACAGGCAGATGAGCAGGATCGGCCGCCGGCCGAACCGGTCCGACAGCGAGCCCAGGATCGGGGGTGCCACGGCATAGCCAAGCAGGTTCAGCACCATGCTGACCATGATGGCGGCCTCGGAGACTCCGAAGAATTCAGGCAGCGACGGGTTGGACGGAATCGTCAGTTCGGTCGCCAGCATCGTCACCGACACAGCCGCGATCAGCAGCGAGGTGATGAGCAAGGTCGACATGCCGGCACTATTCCGGCTGTCCTGCGCCAGTCTTTCGTCAGTCATAAGCTTGATCTGCAAATTCGCGCGAGTCGGCAACCCAACATGCCACAGGGCTACCGTCAAGGCGACATCGGTCTGTCGCCCTGCGCGATGCCTGTATGCGTGGCCATGATAGGGCCGCAACAAGGCGCGGGCCAGTGTGATGGGTCAGGTGGGGAGCAGGTGCGGCAATGACGCGCCGGCGTGCCGCCGATTTGCAGGCGACTTGTGGGCGATTCCTGGGCGGTATTTTCAGCCGTCGTAGCGCACCTCGACCAGATAGAGCCCGCAGGCCGGCGCGGTCGGCCCGGCGGCGGCCCGGTCGCGTGCGTCCAGGATCGCGGCCAGCTTGTCCGGCGGCCACGCGCCTTCGCCGACCCGCTTCAGGGTGCCGACGATGTTGCGGACCTGATGGTGCAGGAACGAGCGTGCCGCCGCCTCCACCTCGATTTCCGTACCGCGCCGGGTCACGGACAGTCGGTCGAGCGTCTTCACCGGCGACTTGGCCTGGCACTCGGCGGCACGGAAGCTGGTGAAGTCGTGGTGGCCGACCAGGTGCTGAGCCGCCTCGTGCATGGCGGCGGCGTCAAGCGGGCGGCTGACGTGCCAGACCCGGTCGCGGTCCAGGGTCGGCGGCGGGCGGCGGTTGAGGATGCGATAGAGATAGCGGCGGCCGGTGGCATCGAAGCGCGCATTGAAGTCGTCTGCCGCCTCGGCCACCTCCAGCACCGCGATGGCGCTGCCGGCCAGGTGGGCGTTGACGGCGGCGCGCACCTTGTCGGGCGGATCGGGGCGGGCGAGGTCGATATGGGCGACCTGGCCCAGCGCATGGACGCCGGCATCGGTGCGGCCCGCACCCTGCACCAGCACGGTCTCGCCGCTGTAGGCGTGGATGGCGGCCTCCAGGGCTGCCTGGACCGAGGGCCCGTTGTCCTGGCGTTGCCAGCCGACCAGGCCGGTGCCGTCATATTCTATGGTGAGTTTCAGTCGGCGCATGGGCCGGGCCTAAAGCTGTCTGCCGCCTACTTCAAGCATGTTCCGATGGGGATCGGGCGGCCGCGCACGAAGTCCTCGATGGCCAGCGCCGCCTTGCCGGCGGCCTGTACACGCTCCAACGCCAACGCGCCGGCCCCGGTGGCGACCACGCACGGCACGGCGACGACTGTGCCGGGCGCGGCGCTTTCTGCCGCTGCCGTGTCTGCGGCGGGCGATGCGGCCAGCACCTTCAGCCGGACGCCATCCAGGGTGCAATGCGCGCCGGGCCAGGGCGTGAAGGCGCGGATGCGCCGGTCGAGTTCGGCGGCGGGGCGCTGCCAGTCGATGGCCGCCTCCGCCTTGTCCAGCTTGGCCGCGTAGGTGGCGCCCTCGGCGGGCTGCGGCACCGGTGTCGCGGTGCCGGCGGCAAGGTCGTCGATGGCGGCGAGCAGGGCCTCGGCGCCGATGTCGGCCAGCAGGTCGTGCAGCTCGCCGCCGGTCACCCGCTCGGGCATCGGCATCTCGACGGCCAGCAGCATCGGCCCGGTGTCCAGGCCGGCATCCATTTGCATGATGGTGACGCCGGTCTTGGAGTCGCCGGCCTCGATGGCGCGCTGGATCGGCGCGGCACCCCGCCAGCGTGGCAGCAGGGACGCATGCACGTTGACGCAGCCGAGCGCCGGCACGTCCAGGATCGATTGCGGCAGCAGCAGGCCATAGGCCGCGACCACGGCAAGATCGGCCTCGAAGGCAGCGAGCGCGGCGCGCTCCTCCTCGCCCTTCAGGGAGGTCGGCGTGCGCACAGTCAGCCCGGCCGACTCCGCCACCCGCTGCACCGGCGATGGGCGGGGCTTTTGTCCGCGGCCGGCGGCGCGCGGCGGCTGGGTGTAGACGCAGGCGATCTGGTGGCCGGCGTCAAGCAACCGCTGCAGCGACACCGCGGCGAAGTCGGGCGTGCCCATGAAGACGATCCGCAGCGTGCGGTCGCGGGCTTCGGGCGGCACGCGTTCCGGTGCGGGGGCGCTCATGGGGATCAGCCTGGCGGGCGCCGGTCAGGCGACGCGCGAGTGCTGTTCTTCGGCGTAATCAGGCAGGTCGCCTGTCCGCTTCATCTTGGTCAGCTTGCGCAGGATCATGCCGCGCTTCAGCGACGACATATGGTCGACGAACAACAGGCCATCCAGGTGGTCGATCTCGTGCTGGATGCACGTCGCCAGCATGCCGTCGGCCTCGATGGTCCGCTCCTCGCCGTCGCGGTCGATGTAGCGCACGGTGACCGCGGCCGGCCGGGTGACGGTGCCGAACTGGTTCGGCAGCGACAGGCAGCCTTCCTCATGGTCGTTGGTGTCGTCGGACGCGGTCACGACTTCCGGGTTCACCATCTGCAGCGCCGGGTTCTTCGGGCCGTCCGCCGGGTCGGTGATGTCGACGACGATGATGCGCTTCGACACGCCGACCTGCGGCGCGGCGAGCCCGATGCCGGGGGCGGCGTACATGGTCTCCAGCATGTCGTCCATCAGTTGGCGCACGTCGTCGTCCACCGTGTCGACGGGGGTCGCAACGCCTTTGAGACGGGGGTCGGGGGCGGAGATGATCGGAAGCTTTGCCATGGCCGCCATGATCTAGGTGGTGCCAGGCAAGCCGTCAATATCGGGCGGTTTCGCGGCGCCGACTCCGGGGCGAGAATCGCCCTATATCGAGCCCAATATCGAGTCTGTGCGGGACGACTCGCGCCGCGCTGGAGTCGGTGGGGGAATTCCGGGCTTCGCGGCGACCCGCGCACCGAAGATGGGCCATCGCGCCGTCTGGCGGCCCGACCACGACATATGGATATGTTCGATATTTGTTTACACTCGTGGACCGATATGTAGACTATCCGGAAGGGCGTTGGGAGGGTGTTCAAGGGCTTGCGGTGTTGCCGCGACGCCACAAATCGGCTGATCGTGGAGAAATGTCCAAGTCGAATTCTCCATTTATTTCAGTGTATTACCGGAAATGCCTCATGAACTGGATGGAGAAAAATTCGCCGCGTTAACCTTTCAGCGCTTTTCACATATTCGCCACATTTGGTATCGTTCTGGTCTCTTGACGCTACATCTTGATGTCCTCGGGACAGGGGCTGGAGATCGATATGGACGGTGCGGTTGCGGTTCAGCATTCGCGTGCATCCGGTGACGAAGCCGGTGCGGCGCCGGGTGTAAACGGCGAGGTGGCGAAGAATGGTGCTGTGCCGTACCGTTCGGGGGGCGAACGGGCGTCGCTGAAGAATGGCGAAGCTAGGGCCGCCAAATCGGGTGTCGCCAAATCAGATGTCGACGCTGGCCCGCAGTCGAAAGAGAATGGTCAGGTGCTGGACTTTCAGACCCCCGCGAGCGAACCGCATGCCGACGAGACCGTGCTGGACGTGTTCCAGAACGAGCGCGGCATCCGTGTGCGCCTGGACCGAAGCCGCGACGCCCTGCTGACCGTGTTCGGCAAGGAGACCTTGCAGGACCGCTACCTGATGCCGGGCGAGAGCTTCCAGGACCTGTTCGCGCGGGTGGCCACCCACTTCGCCGACGACAGCGCGCACGCCCAGCGCATCTACGACTACATCTCCAAGCTCTGGTTCATGCCGGCGACGCCGGTGCTGTCGAACGGCGGCACCAAGCGCGGCCTGCCGATCTCGTGCTTCCTGAACGAGGCGTCCGACAGCCTGGAAGGCATCGTCGACCTGTGGAACGAGAACGTCTGGCTGGCGGCGCGCGGCGGCGGCATCGGCTCGTACTGGGGCAATCTGCGCTCCATCGGCGAGACCGTCGGCCGCAACGGCAAGACCTCCGGCGTGGTGCCGTTCATCCGGGTGATGGATTCGCTGACGCTGGCGATCAGCCAGGGTTCGCTGCGCCGCGGCTCGGCTGCCGTCTACCTGCCGATCTCCCATCCCGAGATCGAGGAGTTCGTCGAAATCCGCCGGCCCACCGGCGGCGACCCCAACCGCAAGGCGCTGAACCTGCACAATGGCGTCGTCATCACCGACGAGTTCATGCGCGCGGTGGAGAACGACGAGGACTGGGCGCTGGTCAGCCCGAAGGACAACACGATCATCCGCACCATCAAGGCGCGCTCGATCTGGATCCGCATCCTGACCTCGCGGATCGAAACCGGCGAGCCGTACATCATCTACGGCGACACGGTGAACCGGGCGATCCCGGAGCATCACAAGCTGGCCGGCATGCCGGTGAAAATGTCGAACCTGTGCAGCGAGATCACGCTGCCGACCGGGCTGGACCCGGACGGGCAGCAGCGCACCGCCGTGTGCTGCCTGTCGTCGCTGAACCTGGAGCGCTACGACGAGTGGCACGACCATCCGACGATGGTCGAGGACGTCATGCGCTTCCTGGACAACGTGCTGCAGGACTTCATCGATAACGCGCCTGCCGACTCCATGAGCCGCGCCAAGTACTCCGCCATGCGCGAGCGCTCGGTCGGCCTCGGCGTCATGGGCTTCCACAGCTTCCTGCAGGCTCGCGACATTCCGATGGAATCGGTGATGGCGCAGGTGTGGAACAAGCGCATCTTCAAGAACATCCAGACCAAGGTGGACGCCGCCTCCGAAGTGCTGGCGGACGAGCGCGGCGCCTGCCCGGATGCCGCCGACTACGGCATCAAGGAGCGGTTCTCCAACAAGATGGCGATCGCGCCGACCGCCTCGATCTCGATCATCTGCGGCGGCACCTCGCCGGGTATCGAGCCGATCGCGGCCAATGCCTACACCCACAAGACGCTGTCGGGCTCGTTCAGCGTGCGCAACAAGACGCTTGAGGCGCTGTTGGAGGAGAAGGGCCAGAACACCGACGAGGTGTGGTCGTCCATCGTCACCAACGAAGGCTCGGTCCAGCACCTGGACTTCCTGACCCAGCACGAGAAGGACGTCTACAAGACCGCCTTCGAGCTCGACCAGATGTGGCTGATCGAGCATGCCGCCGACCGCCAGCCGCATATCAGCCAGTCGCAGTCGCTGAACATCTTCCTGCCGGCCGACATCCACAAGCGCGACCTGCACCAGTTGCACTTCCAGGCCTGGAAGAAGGGCGTGAAGAGCCTCTACTACCTGCGCTCGAAGTCGATGCAGCGCGCCGAGCGGGCGGAGACCATCGCGCTCACGCCCTCGGAAAAGGCCGATCCCGTCGAGCCGCGCAACTACGAGGAATGCCTGAGCTGCCAGTAGGCGTCCCGCGAAAACGAACTCCTCTCCCTCTCCCGAGCGTACCGCTGGGAGAGGGTAAACCAGCACCGTAGCCTGGGTGGAGCGTAGCGAAACCCGGGTTCCACTTCGTTCCGCCCAGGCTACGCGCTAAGACAAAAAAGAAGCTGTCGTCCTCGCCCTTGTGGCGAGGACCCATTCATGCGCAAGGTCTCGAAACGAGCCTAGTGTGCGCATCGCCTGCGCGGCACATTGACAATCAGTCGATCGCCCTCGGCCGGTGCAAATCCCCTAAACCATTGATACTTTGGACATAAATGGATCCTCGCCACAAGGGCGAGGATGACGATTGTGTGTTGGTGAGAAGTGTGAATTTCGCGGCGACAAGCGCTGGGCATCGTAGATGGGCTAACGGCCCTTGTTTGGTGGCGTGCATGAGTGGTCGTCCCTCAAGATGTCGGTGTCATACACGGAGTCGGGTTTGCCGCTCCAAGACATCGAGGAGAGACGACCATGAACTACTATGCCGGGATTGACGTTTCTTTGGAATGGTCATCGGTGTGCGTTGTTGACGGCGCGGGCGGGATTGTCTGCGAGGCTCGTATTGCGAGCACGCCGGCGGGTTTGTTGTTGTGGTTTGGGTCTTTGGGGATTTCGGTTGAGCGGATTGGTCTTGAGGCGGGGCCGTTGTCGCAATGGCTTGTGCGGGGATGTAGCGAGGGCGGTCTTTCGGTTGAGTTGCTGGAGACGCGTCATGTTGCGCGAGCCCTTTCGACGATGCCGGTGAAGTCGGACCGCTCGGACGCACGCGGGATTGCTCAGCTGATGCGTGTGGGCTGGTTTCGGCCGGTTCACTGCAAGTCTTTGGCGGCCCAGGAGATGCGGGCCCTTTTGAAGGGTCGCGACCAGCTCCGCGCGAAGCTGCACGATCTTGAGATGCACCTTCGTGGTCAGCTGCGGAACTTCGGGCTGAAGGTAGGGCACACCACCAGGCGCAGCTTTTCGACACGTATTTCGGAGCTTGTGGCGGGGCATCCGGTACTGGAGGCGGTGGCGGGGGCGCTGCTGTCGGCACGCGATGGCCTGTTGCTATCGTTCACGGCGCTGGACCGGCAGGTCCGAGCGGCATCGCAGGCGGACGATCGCGCTCGCCTGCTGATGACGGTGCCGGGCGTGGGGAGCATTGTCGGACTGACCTACTTGTCGGGAGTGGACGACCCCGGGCGGTTTGCCTCGTCGCGCCTGGTGGGGGCGCACTTCGGCCTGACGCCGACCAAGCGCCAGTCGGGCGAGAGCGAGATGACGGGGCGGATCTCGAAGGTGGGCGATGCGGACGTGCGTGCAGCGCTTTACGAGGCGGCGCACGTAATCCTGACCCGGCCGATCAAGGGCGGGTGGTTGAAGAGCTGGGCGATGAAGCTGGCCAGGCGAGCCGGCATGAGGAAGGCGAAGGTCGCGCTGGCGCGCCGGCTGGCCGTGATCATGCACCGGATGTGGGTTGACGGCACCGCGTTCAACCATGCCGGACCGGTGCGCCCGGCGATGGCAGCGGCCTAATGGCAAAGACGACCGCCGCATAGGGAGAACCAGCACACGAGCTTCGGCGGGCGCAGACACCGGCCCGTCAAGCGCCGTCCCGCGCCGGGACGATGGATCAGGTCAGGCCGCCATCCAGGATGTCGCCTCGCACGAGAGCACGCTTCCGTAGATTGGACCGACCGATCCTCGCATATCCATCTTGGTGGCGGCCGTGCGCCGACCCCGTACAGAAGCATGACCCAGGCGCCGGGACGACGAAAAAGGGATTGACCAACAATGGCCCGTTACAGAAGCCTGGGTGGAGCGGAGCGAAACCCGGGTTCCACTTCGTTCCAAACAGGCTACGCGCTAAGACAAAAAAGAAGTTGTCGTCCTCGCCCTTGTGGCGAGGACCCATTCATGGGCAAGGTCTCGAAACGAGCCTAGTGTGCGCATCGCCTGCGCGGCACATTGACAATCAGTCGATCGCCCTCGGCCGGTGCAAATCCCATAAACCATTGATAGTTTGGACATAAATGGATCCTCTCCACAAGGGCGAGGATGACGATTGTGTGTTGGCGACAAGCGCGAGGGCGACGAAGTGCATTATTGAAGATCGCGTGCCCGCTATTCCCGCGTCGCGGGCAGCGTCAGTATCCAGCCATCTTCTTCATTTGAAGGGCCTTCGCCGTCCGTGGCGCCGGCGGCCACCAGCGATGCGTCGCCGAGGGGGGCGATGGCCGAGAACCGGCCGTTGCCGGGGCCGCCAAACGTTTCCTGCCAGGTCATTGCGCCCGCGCTGTCGAGCGCGATAATCCAGCCCTGCAGAGCGCTGTCGTTGGCATAGGTCCAACCGACCCCGACCAGACCGGCTGGTTTGAACAGGCCATCCGTGCGATTGGACGCCAAGTCGAGCAGGGCGGCGGTGCCGTCGCCGGGCAGGAAACTGTTCCATACCGGCTCGCCATCCGCGCTAAGACCGACCACGAGGCCGTTGCGGTCGCCATTGTCGGCCCGCGCCGCGCCGGCGGTCACCAGCGTGCCGTCCGCCAATGCGACGATGCCCCAGAACGCCGTGCCGCGGCCCTTGCCGATGGCCTGCTTCCAGGCCAGTTCGCCGGACGCATCGATCACGCCGACCAGGCCGGTCCGCTCGTTGGTTGCGTCAGCCTGGCCGGCAAAGGCGACGGCGCCATCGGGCAAGAGCGTGATGGCCTTGATCTCGTCCTGGCCCTCGTGGTGCACCTTGGTTTGGCTGACATAGAGGCCGTTGGCATCCAGCCGGACGACCCACCCGTCATCGCCGCTGCCGTCCTCGCCCGCCGCATAACCGCCGATCACTAGCGAGCCGTCGTCATCGACAACGACCGATGCCAGCGAGCTCAGTCCGCGGTCGATATCGCCGAGGGTGCGTTCCCAGTTGAACGAGCCGTCGGCCCTCAGCTTCACGGCCCAGCCATGATCCTGCCCGCCGACGCGCGCGGTGCCCACGGCGACGATGCCGCCATCGGGCAGGGCCGTGACGTCGCTGAAGCGGTCCCAGTCGTCGCCGACGTTCATCGACTGCTCCCAGACCACATTGCCGTCGCCGTCCAGGCGCACGATGCGGCCGTGCCAATCGCCCTCGATGTCGATGCTGCCGACGGCCACAAGGTCGCCGTTGGCCATCGTCGCGATACCGGTGAAGCGATCGTCGCCGGGCAGTGCCGTCGTCAATTCGAAGGCCGTGGCCGTCAGTGGCATGCAGACAAGCGCAGCGCCGACCGCGCCGGCGCAAAGAGACTCCCCAATTTGCATGCTTTCCCCCGAATGCTTTGGAGCGTCAGGCTAACGCACGGGGGCGGCCGATGCACCCCGCTATCCGGCGTTTGCCCGGATCGCGGCGGCGATGGTCTGGGGGTCGTCGTGCAGCAGGTCGATGCCGAGCTTCTCGCGTGCGATGGTGAACGCGGCCAGCGCCATGGTGTGCTCGAACATATCGCCGCGGATGCGCTCGGCCAGATAGCGCCGCGACAATATCCGCGGGCGAACGTCCTCCTCGGGCGTCCAATCCGAGACCGGTCGGGCGTTGATGCCGAGGACGAAGAACTCGCGGTGGGACGAGCGGTTCAGCAGCGTGCGCGCCGGCGAAAGCAACTGCCAGTGTTCGCAGACATGGCCGGTCTCTTCCAGGGTCTCGCGCGCGGCCGCCGTCACCTCGGTCTCTCCGGGGTCCAGCTCGCCGGCCGGAAACTCCAGCGTCAGCGCGCCGAGCGGCGGGCGGTACTGCTCCACCATCAGGAAGGCGCCGTCCGGGGTCATCGGCAACGCGACCACGCCGTCGCCGGAATCATAGGTGTAATACTCGCCGCGCCCGTCCGCCGTCGCCGGCACCGACTGGATGGTGAACCAGGGGGTCTGGAAGGCGATACTGCGGCTCTTGGCGTGCTGATCGTCAGGCATGGTGGCCATACCCGGCTAGCATGGCTTCGCGGTCACGCCGCGGCGACGGCGCTGCCGCGGTCCAGCGCCTCGTTCATGTCGAGCGCGCCCTCGGAATTGTGGATGATGCTGGTGCCGGTGCGCTCGAACCGGAACGGCACTTCCAGGAAGTGGCGCAGTGCGTGCGACACCGCCTTGCGGTGCTCGCAGGGCACGTAGAACATCATGAAGCCGGAATTGCCGGCGCCGAGCAGCTTGCCGCCCAGTGCGCCCTCGCTGCGCGCGGTCTGGTAGATGTCGTCGACCAGCGGGGTCGACACGGAACTCGCGATCGACCGCTTCAGTTGCCAGGTCTCGTCGAGCATCCGGCCGAAATCGTCCAGGTCCCCGCCGGCGATGACGTCGCGGGCGATGTCGACCATGTCGTGCATCTTGCGGATGGTGCGCTCGCGCACCGACAGGCTGTCGATCACGTTCTTGGCGACCTTCGCGCCCAGCCGGCTGGTGCCGGTGTAGAACAGCATCAGCCGGTTTTCCAACGCGCGGCGCCGCCCGCCGGCCAGCCGCACCGGCTCGATGTCGATGGTGCCGGTCTTGCGGAAGCGGATGACGTTCAGCCCGCCGACGGCGGCGGCCATCTGGTCCTGGCTGCCGACCGGGTCGCCCATCACCGTCTGCTCCAGCTCGATCGCCTTCAGCCCCAGCGTGTGCTGGTCGACGGCTTCGCCGCGCAGGGTGAGCAGGGAGTTGATCAGGCCGACCGCGAACGCGGAGCTCGATCCCATGCCGCTGCGCGCCGGCAGGTCGCCCTGGTACTGGATCTCCAGGCCGACGTCGTCGGTGAAGCCCAGGTGCAACAGGCACTCGCGCACGGCGGGGTGCAGGATCTCGTGGATCGAATTGACCTGCTCGATGTGTTTCCAGATCACCCGGTGCCGGTTGTTGAAAAAGGGCGGCAACTGGCGGCAGCTCAGATAGCAGTACTTGTCGATGCTGGTGGACAGCACCGCCCCGCCTTCGCGCAGGTACCAGGCCGGGTAATCCGACCCACCGCCGAAGAACGACACCCGGTAGGGCGTGCGGGAAATGACGATCGGCATCAGCTTGCCTTCAGCAACGGCGCGGCGGTGGGCGCGTCCAGCGTGCCGAGGCGCGCGCGGTGATAGTCGAGCAGGTCGGACATGGTCTGGCGCATCGAGATCTGCGGCGCCCAACCGGTCGCCTGCTGGAACTTGTCGATGCAGGGGATTTGCAGCGTCACGTCGGACGGGCGCAGGCGGGCCGGATCGACCTCGTGCTGGATCGGCACCCGCGCCATCGACTTCAGCATCTCCAGGATCTCGCCGACCGTCGCAACCTCGTTGCCGCCGATGTTGTAGACCTCGCCCGGCGGGCACTTCTCCAGCAGCATCCAGTAGGCGCGCACCGTGTCGCGCACGTCGGCGATGGTGCGCACGCTGTCCAGGTTGCCGACCTTGACCGGGCCATGGCGCACGCCGGCCTCGATCTCCGCGATCTGCTTGGCGAAGGCGCTCTCGGCGAACACGTCGCCGCGGCGCGGGCCGGTGTGGGTGAACATGCGGGTGCGCACGATATGCATGCCGTAGGAGATGCCGTACTGGAACGCGACCATGTCCTCGCCGACCTTGGAGACGGCATAGGGGCTGGCGGGGCGCAGCACGTTGGTCTCGCGGATCGGCACCTCGTCCTCGGTGACCTGGCCGTAGACCTCCGACGACGAGCAGATGTGGATGCGGCTCTCGAGGCCGGCGATCCGCACCGCGTCCAGCAGGTTGGTGGTGCCGATGACGTTGCTGTGCAGGGTGTCGGCCGGGGCGACGAAGCTCTGGTCGACATAGGACTGGGCGGCGAGGTGGAAGATGCGGTCCGGGCGCACCGTCCGCATCACGTGGATCAGGCTCGCCAGGTCGCGCAGGTCGCCCTGGTGCAGCGTCACCTGGCTCTCGATACCGGCGATGTTGGTGCGCGGGCTGCGCCAGCGGATCAGGCCGTGCACACGGGCCTCGGGGTGCTCGCGGAGCACGAATTCGGCCAGATGGCTGCCCACCATGCCGGTGATGCCAGTGATGAGAATGTTCACGCCGCTGCCTCGCTTGCAAAGAATGTCTGGGCACGGCCGTAGCTTTCCGGCGTGCCGATATCGATGAAGTCCGCGTCTGCCTGCCAGCCGAACAGTCCTTGTTCGATCAGGTCGGGCAGGATGTCGTGTTCCAGGGAAAGCGGGACGTCCGGCCACGCCGCGATGTCGCGCCGGGCCAGCAGGTAGATGCCGGCGTTGATCAGGCCCGGTCCCGCGTTCTCGCGCTTTTCATGAAAGGCGATCACCTGGCCTTGCGGGTCGGTATCGGTGCCGCCGAACCGCGACCGGTCGGGGCACTCGACGAGGACCATAGACGCCGGGGTGCCGCGCTCCCGGTGCGCGGCGACGAATTCTGCGAGATCGATGTCGCAGTAGGAATCGCCATTCAGCACCA
The DNA here is from genome assembly GCA_965227515.1 of Alphaproteobacteria bacterium. Classification (GTDB taxonomy): domain Bacteria; phylum Pseudomonadota; class Alphaproteobacteria; order CALKHQ01; family CALKHQ01; genus CBDDFZ01. The sequence goes on along the minus strand of CBDDFZ010000001.1, from coordinate 4,012,101 downwards.
GGATTTCCGGCGCCTGGCAGACATCGAGCGCGTTGCGGATGGCGCCTGCCGTCCCCAGTGGCTGGGTCTCGTAGGCGTAGTGGATGTCCAGGCCGCGGCGCGCCTGTCCGATGGTCTGCTCCACGGCGCTGGCGCCATAGCCGACGCCCAGGGTGACCCGGTCGAAGCCGGCGGCGCGGACCTGGTCGAGCAGGTGGTCGAGGAAGGGGCGGCCGGCAACGGGGACGATCGGTTTCGGTACCGCGCCGGTCGCTGGACGCAAGCGTGTGCCCCGGCCACCGGCCAGGATCAGCACGGAAATCTCGTCGGAAATGGCGTGCGCGGCGCTTCCCATGGGCGCAGAGAAGCGCAGTCTCGGTTAAAACTTCGTATCCATTGCTCACGTCGGGCGCTTACGGCGGGCGCCTATGTCGGGGATAGCGCCTTTTGCATGCGGACCAACGGCACCGGGGTGCCGCCGACGTCGCTGACCACTTCCTCGACGACCTCGAAGCCGCAGGCGCGATAGAGCGGCGCGCCAGCCATGGTGCCCATCAGTTCCGCCCGTACGAAGCCTTCGGCCCGGACCGCCGCCTCGCAGAGGCTCAGGATCATGCGGCCGACGCCGCGACGTGTGTGGTCCGGATGGGTGTACATCGCGCGCACCCGCGCGGCATCGGTTGCCGGGTCCAGCAAGGCGGCATCGCGGCCGGGCGTGGCGTTTGAGCCATAGAGCGTCGCCCGTCGGCTCCAGCCGCCGCAACCGGCGATGGCGCTGCCGGCCTCGACCACGAAATAGGTGCCATCGTCGATCAGCTGGGTGTCCAGGCCCATGATCGCGCGGCTCGATGCGATCTGCGCCGGCGTCAGGTAGTCGGACTGCAGCACGTCGATGGCCGCGTCCATCAGGGCCTTCAACGCCGGCAGGTCATCCCGGGTGGCCAGCCGATGGGTCAGCGGCGCCGGTGGCATGGCATGCGCCGGTCAGTACAGGACCAGGAAGCGGTCGCCTTCCAGCAGGCCATAGCGGGTCAGCCCATTGGCGTCGGTGACGCCGCCGAAGCCGGCCGGCCGGTTGGCCGACCAAAGGCCGCTGATCACGACCCCGCCCGGCGACGTGTTGACGCCAAGCCCGCTGATCCGCCCGTCCTCCCACTCCCCGGAATAGACGATGCCGTTCGCGTAGTACCAGACGCCCAGCCCCTCGGGCTTGCGCGCCGCTTCCATGCCTTCGTAGCGGTCGCCATTATCGAAGGCGTGCACGCCGATGACCGGCTCGTTGTCGCGGAACTCGCCGGTGAAGCTCTGGCCGTTGCCGGCCTCCAGGGTGCCCAGGCCGTTCAAGCCCTGATCGTCGGCCTGGCCGCGATAGGACCCGCCGACGAACGGGATCTCGACGATGTCGTCGGTCTCCAGCACCTCCAGGGTGCGGTCGCGGGCATCGCGTGCCGCGGCCGCCGTCGCCTCCGCCTCGGCCGCCACCGCTTTCGCGGCGTCGACCGACAGCATTGCGCGCTGGCGGTTGGTGAGTTCACCGGTCGGCTCGGCATCGATGGTGGCCTGATAGGCGGCAATGCCTTCCTGCGACTGGCGGCCCAGAATGCCGTCCAGCGCGCCGTCGTAGAAGCCGATGGCGCCCAGAGCCCGCTGCAACTGGATGCGGTCGTCGCGGGTGGTCGCCGCGATCGACCACAGCTCGGCCCCGACCTCGGTAATCTCGGCCACCGGCGGGCCGTCCGGCACCTCCGGCTCGGTCAGGGATATCTCCACCGCCATCGTCGCGACGCCGTCGTAGCCATCGGCGACCGACAGTGCCAGCCGACCGACCGGGCCGACGGTCTCGCCATCCGGCGCGTAGGTCAGCTCGCCGAGGTCGGAGACCCAGATCACGTCGAACAGGGCCAGTTCGCCGCTCGGCAGCGCCACCGTGCCCGCGCTCGGCAGCTCGGTGACAGTGATCGCCAGCGCGTCGTCGTCCGGATCGGTCGGCGTGGCGAAATTGAGCGCGACCGGATCGCCGTCCGCCGGAAGCTCGATCGGATCGGAATCGAAAGCGATGGGCGGCCGGTTGGGCCGACCCTCCACCGTGATGTGCAGGGTCGCGGCCACCGAGGCGCCATCCGGGTCGACCACGCGGATGACGAATTCGTCGCTGCCGCTGGTGCCGTCGGCGGCGGAGACGATCAGCGTGCTCAGCACATCCACGTCCAGCACTTCGCCTTCGCTCAGCGGCCCGGTGTCGGTCGCCACGTCGACCAGTTCGGGCAGGTCGATGATCTCCACCTGCAGCGGGTCGCCATCCGGGTCGGTCGGCTCGGGCATGATGAAGGCGACCTCTGAGGCGCCTTCCCAGATCGACAGCGGGTTCGGCTCCACCATCTCAGGGGCCTGGTTGGGTGTGTCGTCGGGCGTGTCGTTACCGGTGTTGTCGGGGCCGTCCGCAGCCGCCTGCTCCAGGGCCGCCAGCCGGGCCACGGCGTCGGCGGCGAATTCGCCATCGGGATAAAGCAGCAGGTACGACTGCAGCAGGGTCGGCAGCATCGACTGGTCTTCCAGCTCGTTGATGCGCTGCCACATCTGCTCTTCGGCGGTCAGTTCGGTCGGCGGCGGCAGGGGCGGTTCGTCCTGGCCTTCGAACAGCACCAGCGGCATCTCGATCCCGTTGCGGAACCAGGGGGGCGGGGTCGCTCCGCCCGACTCCGCGGCGGCCAGCACTTCCGCCATCGCGTCTTCGACGCTGGTGCCCGGCACCGCCAGGGTTTCGAACAACAGAGTGGTGAACTCGGCCAGCGGGTCGGCCGGCGCCTGCCGCACCGCGCCCGGCGCAGCGGAGAACATGTACATCACCGGCGCGTCCGAGGGGCGGGGCACGGCCAATCCGGGGGAGATGTCGCCGCTGGCCACCAGGTCGATCTGGGCGCCGGCCTCGATCACCACGTAGATCTCGCGCGCGCCTGTGCCCGACAACTGACGCACCACCGACGACAGCGGTACGCCCGCCGTCAGCAGGCTGGTGGCGCCATCGATGCGCACGTTGCTGGGCAGCAGGAAGTTGTTGCCGTTGAACTGAAGGGCGTGGCCGGAGAAGTAGTAGAAGACGATGTCGTCGTCGTCGATGGAGGTGACGAAACGCTGGTTGGCGGCCAGGAAATCGCCCTGGGTCACGTTCAGCAGCTCCGTCACCTCGAAACCTGCATCGCGCAGCGTGGTGGCCGCGGTGGCGGCATCGGCGCTGGCGGACGGTAGCGACGGAAGCGCTGTGTACGAGCCATTGCCGATCACCAACGCATAACGCTCGGTCTCGTCCTCCGACTGCGCGCTCGCGGACAGCGGCAGGCTCCACAGCGCGCAGGAAATGGCTAGGGCGTTCAGGACGGGGCGTCGGCGTTGCATCGGTTCTCTGCCACTGGCGAATGATCGATTGGCGGACGATCGGTTGGGGCGGCCAATATTTCGGAATCTGCCGCCAGATTTTGGCGGGGCTGGGGCAGATTATGCGACAGTTGGACTAATGTATTCCTAGCACAGGCGCAACACGCGCTCCGCCGTTGTGGCGGCCCGCAACGACCGTGCGCCCCAGGCGCGCTATCCTCAATGCGCGACCATATGCTAGATGGAGGGCGCACCGCGACCCGGCGCCACACCATTCGCCCGAATACTCGCATAGGAACGACCCCCCATGGCGACACCGGAAATCCTGGACATTGCTGCACTGACGCAGCCCATCAGCGACGACAATCCCGTTGGCGAGGATTTGCGCAACGATGCGTCGCCGACATCGGTCTATTTCGCGCTGAAGGATGCCCGGTCGACCGCACGGGCCGAGGAACGGTCGGCGGCGATGGAGGGCGAAAGCGACCATGTGCCCGCGGCCTGGAGCAACATCCTGGAGATGGGGCCGGAGGCGCTGCAGGAGAAGGCGAAGGACCTGGAGGTGTGCGCCTGGATCACCGAGGCGCTGGTGCGGTTCCATGGCTTCGCCGGGCTTCGCGACGGGTTCCGCCTGACCGACGAGATCATCAAGCTCTACTGGGACGACGTCTATCCGCTGGAAGACGAGGATGGCCTGGAGACCAAGATCGCGCCGCTGACCGGCCTGAACGGCGAGGGCGCGGACGGCACCCTGATCCAGCCGATCCGCCAGATCCCGCTCACCGAGCCAGGCGACCTGGGGCCGATGGCGCTGTGGCATCATCAGCAGGCCAGCGCGCTGTCGCAGATTACCGATGAAGAGAAGCGCGAGGCGCGGATCGCCGCCGGCGCGCTGACCATCGACCAGTTCAATGCCGCCGTGGCATCGACGTCGTCGGACTTCTATGTCGCGCTGATCGAGGACGGCGAGGCGGCGGTGGAGGCGTTTGCCGCGCTGGACGCAACCCTGACCGAGAAGTGCGGCGCCGATGGGCCGCCGGTCGGCCAGATCCGCTCGGCGCTGAACGAAGTGCTCGACCTGGTGAGATACGTGGCGCGCGACCGGCTGCCGCTTGACGGCGGCGACGAGCCGGCCGAGGGCGAGGACGGCGAGGCGGCGGCCGCGGCGGAGGGCGGAGCCCCGGCGGCAGGCGGCGCGGCACCGGCGGCGGCCAGGCCGGACGTGATCAACAATCGCGAGGACGCATTCCGCCTGGTGCTGAAGGCGGCGGAGTACTTCCGCAAGAACGAACCGCACTCGCCGATCTCGTTCACGCTGGAGGAATTGGTGCGGCGCGGCCGCATGCCGCTGTCCGACCTGATCCGGGAGCTTATTCCGGACGAGGACGCGCGGCGCACCTTCGTGACCATCGCCGGCATGCGCAACAGCATCGAACAGCCCGACGAGGAATGATCGGCATCACACCCGTTACATCCTTTCGGGGGTATGCTTCTGAGGCACGCAAATTTGTTTCAAAACAGGGGTGTGAGGCGTTAGTATCCACCTCCCTTGATACCAATGCAGTGGCGATGGTTGCAAATCAGTAACCTGGCTGTGAGATATGGGCCTGCGCACGAGCGATGGCGTCCATGTCCTTGCTTTGGTTACGTTTGACGTCCGGCACCCCAGCCGGACCATCGACCGGGACCAGGCCGAGGACGGACCTGGGTCAGCCGAGTGCGCATTCGTTCAGGCCAGGCCGGCCGCCAACCATCAGACATTTGGAGGCGTGAATTCCGATGGCGAGCATACACAACAAGTTGGAGCGGGTTCGCAAGCCACGCGTCCACATCAAGTACGAAGTCGAGACCGAGGGCGCCATGGTGGAGCGCGAGCTGCCGTTCGTGGTCGGCGTGCTCGGCGACTTCTCCGGCGATCCGACCGAGCCCTTGAAGTCTTTGAAGGACCGCAAGTTCGTCCAGATCGACCGCGACAACTTCAACGACGTCATGAAGCGCATGACGCCGGGCCTGCAGATGAAGGTCGAGAACACGCTGGCCGGCGACGGCAGCGAGATGGCGGTCGACCTGAAGTTCTCGTCGATGGACGACTTCGACCCGACCAGCGTGGTCAACCAGGTCGAGCCGTTGCGCAAGCTGTTGGAGACCCGCAACAAGCTGCGCGACCTGATGTCGAAGGTGGACCGCTCGGAGGACCTGGAGAACCTGCTGGAGCAGGTGCTGCAGAACAGCGAGGAACTGAAGTCGCTTGGTGACCAACTCGGCGTCGAGGCCGGGGAATCGAAGCCCGACGGGGAGGGGTCTGAATAATGAGCGAAGAACAGCAAGCTGCTGAAGCCGGCGCGGCCGAAGGCGAGGAAGTAAGCCTTCTCGACCAGATGGTGTCTGCGACCAAGCAGACCGAGCCGGATCGTGCCCAGGACCTGCTGAAGACGCTGACCGAGGAGGCGCTTGCCGGCACGGTCACCTACTCGAAGAACCTGACGCAGACATTCTCGCAAGCGGTTGCGGCGATCGACGCCAAGCTGTCGGAACAGCTCAATGCGATCATGCACCACGAGAAGTTCCAGAAGCTGGAAGGCAGCTGGCGCGGTCTGCATCACCTGGTGATGAACTCGGAGACCGGCACCTCGCTGAAGATCAAGGTGCTGAATGCCAGCAAGCGCGACCTTTATCGCGACATCAGCCGGGCGGTGGAATTCGACCAGAGCCAGACGTTCAAGAAGCTCTACGAGAACGAGTTCGGCACCCCGGGCGGCGAGCCCTATGGCGCGCTGATCGGCGACTACGAGTTCACCAGCCATCCCGAGGACATCGAGCTTCTGACCGGCATGTCCAACGTGGCGGCGGCCTCGTTCGCGCCCTTCATCTCGGCCGCCGGGCCGAAGATGTTCGGTTTCGACTCCTATGAGGAACTGTCGAAGCCGCGCGACCTGGAGAAGATCTTCGACACGGTGGAATACGCCAAGTGGAAGAGCTTCCGCGAGAGCGAGGATTCGCGCTTCGTCACCCTGACCATGCCGCGGGTGTTGTCGCGCCTGCCGTATGGCGCGTCGACCAAGCCGGTCGAGGAGTTCGACTACGAGGAAGCGCCGTTCGACGCCGACACCGGCAAGTCGAAGCCGATGCAGAACAACGAGTTCACCTGGATGAACTCGGCCTATGTGATGGGCGCTCGGATGACCGACGCGTTCGCGCAATACGGCTTCTGCACCGCCATTCGCGGCGCCGAGGGCGGCGGCAAGGTGACAAACCTGCCGAGCTACACCTTCAACAGCGACGATGGCGACCTGGACCAGCAGTGCCCGACCGAAATCGGCATCACCGACCGCCGCGAGGCGGAGCTGTCGAAGATCGGTTTCCTGCCGCTGTGCCACTACAAGAACACCGACTACGCGGTGTTCTTCGGCGCCCAGTCGACCCAGAAGCCGAAGAAGTACGACACGCCGGAAGCGACCGCCAATGCGTCGATCTCCGCGCGCCTGCCGTACCTGATGGCGACCGGCCGCTTCGCCCACTTCCTGAAGGTGATGGCGCGCGACAAGATCGGCTCGTTCATGGAGGCCGAGGATGTCGAGGCTTGGCTGAACCGCTGGATCAAGAACTACGTCAACGCCAGCGAGGGCGCGAGCCAGGAAGCCCGCGCCAAGTTCCCGCTGCGCGAGGCGGTGGTGAAGGTGGCCGAGGTGCCGGGCGCACCCGGTTCCTACAACGCCGTCGCCTGGATGCGTCCGTGGCTGCAGATGGAGGAACTGACCACCTCCATGCGCATGGTCGCCCGCATCCCGCAGATGGGGGGCTGACGCCACGTGGTGCTGCCATCGACCGCACGCTGCCAGCCGGCCCGGATGGGCCGATGGGCGGCTGCGGCCGGCGGCACGAATATGTTTGACGCGCGCCCGCTGGCCTTGGCCGGCGGGCGTTTGCGTTTTCGTCCCACGATGACGGAGTTGGGCGGGTGAACGCGCCGTGGCCGGCCAATCCTGGCGTGACGATGCTGCGCGGGTTGCAGCACGTGCTGGCCGAGCAGCCGGCACGTCGGCGCGCGGCGGTGCTCGGCATTCTGGAGCGCACCATCGCCGACCTCGACCAACGGATCGAGAGCCAGCTCAACGCGATCCTGCACCACCCGAGATTTCAGAAGCTGGAGGCAAGTTGGCGCGGCGTCGCCTATCTGGTGGCCGCGATCGGCGTCAAGGAGCGGATCAAGGTCAAGCTGCTGAACGTGACGTGGCGGTCGATCTGCCGCGACCTGGAACGCGCCATCGAGTTCGACCAGAGCCAGCTCTTCGACAAGGTCTATGACGAGGAGTTCGGCATTCCGGGCGGTGAACCCTATGGCGTGCTGTTGATGGACTACGAAATCCAGCACACGCCGACCGCCGACAAGCCGACCGATGATGTGTCGACGCTGAAGCGGCTGGCGGAAGTGGCGGCCGCCGCCTTCGCGCCCATTATCATCGGGGCGTCGCCGGCATTGCTGGGCGTCGAGCGTTTCTCCGACCTCGGCGCGACCACCGACTTCCACGGCATGTTCCAGCAGCCCGAGTACGCGCGTTGGCGCGGGCTGCAGGAGAGCGACGACAGCCGTTTCATGGGCATCACCATGCCGCACGTGCTGATGCGCACGCCGTATCGGGATGTCGGACGCCGCCGCGACACGCTGCGCTTCCACGAGGACGTCGACCCGCTGAGCGGCGACAACTACCTGTGGGGCAGCGCGATCTACGCCTTCGGGCGCACTCTGATCCGCGCCTTCTCGTCGTTCGGCTGGTTTGCCGACATACGCGGTGCGCGGCGCGGCTCGATCAGCGGCGGGCTGGTCACCGACCTGCCCGTGGACAGCTTCCACACCGACCGCGAGGGTGCGGCGATGAAGTTCTCCACCGATGTTTCGCTGACCGAGACCCAGGACATTGCGCTCAGCGACAGCGGTGTGATCCCGCTCCTCAACTGCAAGGACTCGCCCTACTCGGCGTTCTACAGCAACCAGTCGCTGCAGGTGCCGCGCCGCTATGGTGCCGAGGCGGCGCGGGTGAACGCGCGCATGTCGACCATGCTGCAATATGTGCTCTGCGTGTCGCGCTTCGCCCACTACGTGAAGGTGATGGGGCGCGACAAGGTCGGCTCGTTTGCGTCGCCGGAGGATTGCGAGCGCCAACTGGCGGAATGGCTGCGCGGCTATGTCGATGCCAGCGACGACGGCAGCGAGGATCGTCGCGCGCGCTATCCGCTGCGCGAGGCGCGGGTCATCGTGCGCGAGCCGCCGGGCCGCCCCGGCCAGTACTTCGCCACCGTGCACCTGCGCCCGCACTTCCAGCTCGACCAGTTGGCGTCGGCCTTCGAGCTGGTCACCGAGATGCGCTCGGCGCAGCGGTCCTAGCCTCATCGTGCCTGTAATCATGAATACCCACACGAGCGTGCCGCGTGTCCGATAACCAGGAAGAACAGCGCCCCCTGCTGTCGGTGCTCGACCGGCTGCTGCTCGGTACCGAGATCACGTCGCTGCGCGACAGCCAGTCCTACACCATCGACCATCTGCGCCGGGCGGTGGGCCGCGACCTGGAAATGCTGCTGAACACCCGCCAGAGCTGTTTCGAGCTGCCCAAGGGCCTGGACGAGCTGCCGCTGTCGCTGGTGAACTATGGCGTGCCAGACTTCGCCGGTGCCTCGATTGCCTCGGAGACCGAGCGTGAGGCGCTACGCGCCGAGGTGGAGGCGTCGATCCGGCGGTTCGAGCCCCGGTTCCGCGAGGTTCACGTTACCCTGGTGCATGACGACGATTCGCTGGAGCGCACGGTGCGGCTGAGGATCGATGCGGTGATCGCGGCCGAGCCGGTGCCGGAGCTGGTCGCCTATGACAGCCTGTTGGAGCCGGTGACCCGGACGTTCACGGTCAGGAGCGTGATGGATGTCTGAGGACCTGCTCGACTACTACAACCGCGAGCTGGCCTTCGTGCGCCAGATGGCGGCGGAGTTCGCCGAGAAGCATCCGCGTGTCGCCGGGCACCTGCGGCTGAGCCGCGACACGGTGGAAGACCCCCACGTCTCGCGCCTGATCGAGGCGTTCGCGTTCCTGAACGCGCGCACGCGCATGAAGCTCGACGACGACTTCCCCGAGCTGACCGACGCGCTGCTGGACGTCCTCTACCCGCACTTCCTGGCGCCGATCCCGTCGATGGCGATCGCCCAGTTCGGCTGCGACCCGGCCTCGGAGGGCGCAGTCACCTTGCCGCGCGGCACCGAGATCGACACCGAGCCGGTGGGTCGCGAGCCGTGCCGGTTCCGCACTTGCTTCGACACCACGGTGTGGCCGATCAAGCTGGACAACGCGCAGTTCTATGGCAGCCCCATCGTGGCGCCGCCGAACCCGCGCGCGCCGCACGCCCCGGCGGCGTTGCGGCTGACCCTGTCGTGCGTCGACGACGGCATGACCTTCACCGACCTGGCGCCCGACACCGTGCGTTTCTTCCTGCGCGGCCAGCCGCAGACCGTCTATCCGCTGTATGAGGCGCTGTTCAACGATGCGGTCTCGGTGGCGTTCGCCGACGGGCCCTCCGACCAGTCGCCGGTGATCTGCGATACCGATGTCATCCGTGCGGTTGGGTTTGAGGAAGACGAGGGCATGCTGCCCTATTCGCCGCGCTCGTTCATCGGCTACCGGCTGCTGACCGAGTTCTTCGTGTTCCCGGAAAAGTTCCTGTTCTTCGATATCGCTGGGTTCGACGGCAAGACCTTGCGCGGCGCTGGGCGCACGCTGGAGATCTTCGTCTATTTCGACCGGTCGAGCACGGTGCTGGAGCGCGGCGTCAGCGAGTCCACCTTTGCGCTCGGCTGCGCGCCCATCGTCAATCTGTTCAAGCAGCGCGCCGACCCGATCCGCCTGACCCAGACCACCCACGAGTACCGGGTGGTGCCCGACGCGCGCCGCCCGCGCGGTGTCGAGGTCTATTCCGTCGACGATGTGGCCGGCACCACCAAGGAAGGCGAGCGGGTATCGTTCAACAGCTTCTTCGGCCTGCATCATGCCGAGACCGACAGCCCGGGCCACCGTTACTGGCATGCGCGACGCGAGCAATCCATCGGCAAGCTGACCGGGTCGCAGACCTATCTGGCGCTGGTCGACCTGGCGTTCCAGCCCAACGTGCCCGAGGACCTGGTGCTGTCGATCGAGACCACCTGCCTGAACCGCGACGTGCCGGCGGACCTGCCGTTCGGCGGCGGCCAGCCGGCGCTCGATCTCAGCGAGCCGAATGCGGCGATCACCTCGATCTCGTGCGTGACCGCGCCGACGCCCACCCTGCGCCCGCCGCGCGGCGAGGAGGGGTATTTCGGACTGGTCTCGCACCTGGCGCTGAACCACCTGTCGCTGGTGGGTGACGAGGCGGCGGCCAGCCTGCGCGAGATCCTGTCGCTGTACGACTTCCGCAACGCGCCGGAGACCCGCAGCATGATCGGCGGGGTGGTCGACGTGCGCGCGGAAGCGGCGACCGCGCGCGCACCGGGCGGTGTCGCCGGCGCGGTGTGCCGGGGCCTGCAGATCCACGTCACCCTGGACCCGGGGCAGTTCACCGGCCAGGGCCTCTACCTGATGGCCAGCGTGCTGGAGCGCTTCTTCGGCATGTACACCTGGGTCAACGGGTTCACGCAATTGGTCGCGCATGTGCGCGGCCGCAAGGGAGCGCCACTGAAATGGCCACCAAGGGCGGGCGATCAGACGCTGATCTGATGGCGCGCCTGCAGTCGGCGCCCAACACGGTCTCGTTCTTCCAAGCCGTGCGGATGCTGGAGCAGGCGGCGCGGGTCGGCGCACCGCTGGTGCCGCGCGCGGACCGGCCGGTCGGGCGCGATGCGGCGCCGCGCGACGAGGTCGTGCGGTTCCGGGCCTCGCCCAGCCTGACGTTCTCGGCCAGCGAGGCGCGCCGCATGATGCAGGCGCCGCCGCCGCAGGCGGTTGAGGGCGCGCCGGCACCGCGTGCCGCGCCGCCGCAACTGGTGGTCGACCTGATGGGGCTGACCGGTCCCTCCGGCGTGCTGCCGCAGGTCTATACCGAGGTACTGGTCCGTTCGATCCGCGACCGCAGTTTCGCGCTGCGCGATTTCCTGGACCTGTTCAATCACCGCACGATCTCGCTGTTCTATCGCGCCTGGCAGAAATACCGCATGCCGTTCTCGTTCGAGAGCGACCACGGCCGCGGCGGCGATGGGGTCAGCCGGCTGGTGGCGGCCAGTGTCGGCCTGGCGCAGTCGAAACAGCGCTCGCGGCAATCGGTCAACGACCAGACCTATCTGCACTATGCGGGCCACTTCAGCCACTGGCCGCGCTCGGTGCAGGGGCTGCAGGCGGTGCTGTCGGACTTCTTCGCCCGGCGGGTGAAGGTGCGCCAGTTCCATGGCCACTGGATGACCCTGGCGCCCGATGTGCGCACGCAGTTGCCGTCGCCGCGCCATCCGCGCGGGCTGAACGCCCAGCTCGGCATCACCGCGCTGGCCGGCACGCGGGTGTGGGACGTGCAAAGCATGATCAGGTTGGAAGTGGGGCCGCTGTCGTTGGCGACCTTCAGCGACCTGTTGCCAGGCCAGCCCGGTTATCAGCGTCTGCGCGCGTTGCTGCTGATGTATCTGGGCCTGACGTTCGCGGTGGTGCTGCGGCTCACCATCGCCAAAGACAATATTCCCGACTGTCAGTTGCTGGACGGCCCCAGCGGCCCACGGTTGGGCCTGAACACCTGGGCCAAGTGCGGGCCGATGGCACACGACGCCTCGGACGCCCAGTTCACCGTGGTATGAATCTTCTCGCGGCCCGCAGCCGGCGGGCCACTACCCCGAACGGGGGTAAGCAAGCTATCCCGATGCTCCAGTGCGCCGATGCAGACAATGTTGTATTCACGCCGTGACAGGCGTCACTGTCGTGTCGCCAACCCTGTATTAAGTTATCACAGTCTAAGGTGCTCGCAGGGCAAATCGCCTTGAGGAAATCCAAATGCCAATGCTACAGTCGCCTCGCATCTGGGGAGCTGTTGCGCTGGTCCCCCGCCTATAGCCAACGGAACCGGGAGTCGGAACGATGCCAATCTATTTGAAGCTGGGCAAGTACGAGGGAAACGTCACCACGTCGGGTTATGAGAAGCAAATTGAGTGCAACAGCATTCAGTTCGGCGTCGGCCGATCGATCATGACGCCGACCGGTTCCGCCCTGAGCCGTGAGTCATCCAATGCCAGCGTCAGTGAAGTGACCTTCACCAAGTCGCTGGACAACTGCTCGACCGAGCTGTTCGCGTCGGCCTGCGTCGGCAAGGAAGCCGGCATGAAGGCGGAATTCACGTTCATCCAGACCGGCGACCCGGGCGAGAAGTACCTGGTGATTACGCTGGAGAACGTGCTGATCAGCGGCTATTCAGCGTCCTCGGGCGGCGACCAGCCCTCTGAGTCGATCAGCCTGAACTTCACCAAGATCAGCATTACCAATACCGAGCGCAAGGTGGACGGTACGCTGGGCGATCCGAAGACCAAGGGCTTTGACATTTCGACTGGCAAGTCGGTCTAACGCATACCGTTGCGGGCGCTGCCCGACCCGAAAACCGTTGGGCCTGCGCAGGAATCCTCGCAGGCCCAATGTTTTTGTGCCGATCGTCGTGTGGCGCCGCTGTGCGCACGGCACGACGCAAATGGACATATCCCTGATCGGGAGTCGGCTGATTGAGTGAAACCATCGAGCAGGGCGATCGCTGGCTGTCGGTAGACACTCCGCTTGGCCAGGATGTACTGCTGATCTCCGGCCTGAACGGCGTCGAGCGCATGTCGCGCCCGTTCGAATTCCGGCTCGACCTTCTGTCGCAGGACGGCAGCCTCAAGCCCAGCGATATCCTGGGCAAGTCGGTCACCGTCACAATCAAGCGGCCGTCCAGCGATCCTCGGTATATCAACGGCATCGTGCGGCGGTTTTCGGTCGGCCCAATGGCGACCCGCGACCTGCGCAGCTACTCGGCCGAGATCGTGCCGGAATTCTGGCTGTTGTCGCAGACCGTCGACTTCAAGATTTTTCAAAGCAAGACTGCGGTCGCCATCATCGAGGATGTGTTCAAGGCCTGCAGCTTCACGGCCTACCGCAAGGGCGCCATGAACGAGACCCACGCCGAGCGTGAGTACTGCGTTCAGTACGGTGAGTCCTGCCTGGATTTCACCCAGCGCCTGATGCAGGAAGAGGGCATCTACTACTACTTCGAGCACAAGGACGGCGAGCACACCATGGTGCTGTCGGACCACGTGTCCGGCTATGGCGACGTCGACGAGGAAGAGGTCACCTACAATACCGACACGATGCTTTCCCGTGCGGTCAACAACTGGCGGCCGCGCTATGAGTTCCAGTCCGGCAAGTGGGTGCAGCGGGACTTCGATTTCGAGAATCCCGGCAATGTGAAGAGCCTGGAAGCGGAGTCCGACACCTCCGTCGACGTCAGTGCGTTCAGCAGCTACGAGCGCTTCCACTATCCCGGCGGATACGTGCAGAAATCGAACGGCACCATGCTGACGAAGGTCAGGATGACCGAGCTGGAGGGCCGCTACGAGATCATCGACGGCGACGGCGACCTGGCCTCGTTCTATCCGGGCGGCAAGTTTACCCTGAAGAACGAGCCGGTGACCGGGGCCTCGAACAACCAGTTCGTGCTGACCTCGGTCAGCCACAGCGCGAGCGGCGGCACCCTGGTCAGCGGCATGGCGGGGGGCGAGAGCTACTCCAACTCGTTCAGCTGCGTGCCCGCCGACACGGTGTTCCGGCCGGCGCGCGAAACGCCGAAGCCTATGGTGCATGGGCCGCAGACCGCCATTGTCGTCGGCCAGTCGGGCCAGGAGATCTACTGCGACAAGTACGGCCGCGTCAAAGTGCAGTTCCACTGGGACCGTTACGGCAAGTCCGACGAAAACTCGTCGTGCTGGGTCAGGGTGGCGCAGATGTGGTCGGGCAAGAACTGGGGCACCATCTTCACGCCGCGGGTCGGCATGGAAGTGGTGGTCGAGTTCCTGGACGGCGACCCCGACCGGCCGCTGGTGGTCGGCACCGTCTACAATGGCGACAACGGCACGCCCTACACGCTGGACAGCAACAAGACCCAGTCCGGCATCCTGACCCGCAGTTCGACCGGAGGCTCGACCGACACGGCGAACGAGCTCAGGTTCGAGGACAAGAAGGGCTCGGAGGAAATCTTCTTCCACGCCGAGAAGGACTTCAAGCGCGAGGTCGAGAACGACGACACCCTGGATGTCGGCAACGATCAGACCATCACGATCGAGAATGACCGCACCGAGACCGTCAAGAACGACGAGACCATCACGATCGAGAACAACCGCACCGAGACGGTGAAAGCCGACGAGACGGTCACCATCGAGGGCGACCGCAGCGACACCGTGCAGGGCGACTCCTCCGAGACGATACAGGGCGATGCGACCTATGACGTCACCGGCGACCACGCGCTGACGGTCAGTTCCGGCGACCGCAAGGTCACGGTATCGTCAGGCGACGACACGCTGACGGCCAACACCGGTAACATCACCATCAAGGCGTCGGCGGGTAAGATCACCATGGAGGCGATGCAGGGCATCGAGCTCAAGGTCGGCTCCAACAGCGTGAAGATCGACATGTCCGGCGTCACCATCAACGGCACGCTGGTCAAGGCCTCGGCCACCGGGGCCGCTACCCTGGAGGGCGCCATGGCGACCGTGCAGGGCAGCGGGGTGCTGGCGCTGAAGGGCGGCATCATCAAGATCAACTAGGACGACTAGCCGCCATGCAGCTCGGCAGCCTGAAGAAGTTCACCATGCATACCGCCGGCGACGTTGCGGCGGTCGCGGATTTTTCCGACGAGGCGAA
Organism: Alphaproteobacteria bacterium; assembly: GCA_965227515.1. Classification (GTDB taxonomy): domain Bacteria; phylum Pseudomonadota; class Alphaproteobacteria; order CALKHQ01; family CALKHQ01; genus CBDDFZ01. Next base: position 3,996,881 of record CBDDFZ010000001.1, on the reverse strand, counting down.
GCCGCTGATCGTCGAACGGGCGCCGATCAAGTCGCTGATCGCCAAGCTGGTGGAAGAGGAGATGTGGCCGGACGCGCTGAAGGTGTTTGCCTACGCGCTGCCGAAGCGAGAAGCGGTGTGGTGGGCGTGCACCTGCGCGCGCCAGTCGCTGACGAAGCCGCCGGACCCCGCCGACGCCGAGATCATCAAGGCGAGCGAAGCCTGGGTCTATCGCCCGACCGACAAGAACCGGCGTGCGGCAATGGAGCTGGCCGAGGCGACCGAGTTCAATCGTGCCGCGCATTGGACCGCGGCCGGCGCGTTCTGGAGCGGCGGCAGCATCTCACAGCCTGACCTGCCAGCGGTGGAGCCCGCCGAGACCATGACCGCGACCGCCGTGTTCGGTTCGGTCATGCTGGCCGCGGTTCAGCCCGAGGCCGAGGAGGCGGAGGCGAAATTCAAGCGATTCCTCGCCCAGGCGGCCAACATCGCGGATGGCGGCGACGGGCGATCGGGGTGATCCGCCGCGGCATGTCTTGCATGCGCGAGGCGAGGGTTGACGCCGATGGCTGACCGCGCCCATTTTGGCAGCGCGAACGCAGTGCGTGCGAAACATTGCGAACAGCCTTGGCCGGAAAAACCGGACCGGCAATGGTGGGCGAGCGCCCTAGCCAGGCACGCGCGCGTGGCGGGGCGCTTTGGCGCCTGGGCCACTAGATTGAGCGGACAGACACGCCCATGACCTTACGGATATCCATCGTCGATCCTGGTGCGGTCCCGCCCGGGTTCGAGAGCAGCGTCGAGTTGGACGAAGGCAGCATCACCATCGGGCGTGCGCCGGACAACGACCTGGTGCTGGCCGACAGCGCGCGCCAATTGTCGAAATGGCATTGTCGGATCGAGGGCGGCGGCGGTGCCTATACGCTGACCGATACCAGCGCCAACGGGGTGTTCATGAACGGCGCGGCCGAGCGGGTGGGCCGCGACCAGACGGTGGCGCTGAACCCGGGCGACAGCCTGCGCATCGGCGAGTACGAGCTGGTGGCTGAGATTGCCGAGGGCAGCGGGGCTGGCGCGGGCGTCCCGGCCGGGGCGGCGGACTCCGACAGCACCATGGTGGCGCCGTCTCCTTTCGGTGGCGGCGCGCCGAAGCCTGCTGCCGCCGCTGACGATCCGTTCGGCATCGGCGACGACGACGATTTCGAAGACGTCGGCGCGGACCTGGGGGTCGACGTCAATCCCTTCGACGACCCGCCGCGGCGTTCCGGCGGGTCGCCGCCGCAGCATCGCGCATCCGGCCCGCCGCTGCCGCTGGACGACTTCGACGATGCGGGCGACCGTGAAAGCGGCGAATCGTTGCTGCCGCATGGGCCGGAAGGGACGCTCTACGCCAAGGCCGGCAGCCTGGGCCAGGATAGCGGGCTGAACCCGTTCGACGACGGCGACGACGAGATTGGCGAGGCGTGGGACCAGCCGCCGATGCCCGACGACGTGCCGTCGCAGAACCAGCAGTTCACGCCGCCCAAGGTCACGGCTGAGCAGAAGCCGGATGCAGGCGCGATTCCGGACGACTGGGACCTGGACGATCTGGGCGCGGACATGGGCGCGGATTTGGGCGGGGACCTGGACGCACCGCCGGACGAGACCGCGTCGCCGTTCCTGGCACCGTCGGACCCGCCGCCCGCGCAGCCTGCGCCGCCAGCTCAGCCGCGCCCGGCGGCACCGCAGCCGCAGCCGGCGTCTGCCGGTGGCGGGGGCGTTGCCGATGCGGCGGCATTGCGTGTGTTCCTGGAGGGTGCGGGTCTCGGCCGGATGAAGCTGTCCGAGGACCAGGCCATCCAGCTGATGCGGGATGCCGGCCACGTGTTTCGCAGGCTGGTGGCCGGCCTGCAGGAGGCGCTGGCGACCCGCGCCGAGATCAAGGACGAGCTGGACGTCTCGCGCACCATGATCGGGCGCACCAGCAACAACCCCCTGAAACTGGGCCTGTCGGAGGACGAGGCGGTTGTCGCCATGCTGCGCCAGCCGGGCGGCGGTTTCCTGAGCCCGACCGAGGCGGTGGACCAGGGATTCCAAGACATTCAGGCCCACCAGATGGCGACGATGGCCGCCATGCACTTGGCGCTGCGCCGGCTGTTGGAGAAATTCGACCCCAAGGCCCTGGAGCAGCGGCTGGAAGAACGCTCGATGCTGGGCAATCTTTTGCCGGCGGCACGAAAATCGAAGTACTGGGAATTGTTCTGCGACTTTTATGCGTCCATCGCCGGAGACGCAGAATCCGAGTTTCATGAGTTCTTTACGAAACAGTTCTCAGAAGCGTATGAAGAGCAGTCAAAGAAACTTCGGTGAACACGACGCACAATGACCGGCCTTGCCAACCGGCCCCAAACTGCCCGAGCCGGACACGGGTTTCGGGCGCGCCCCCCGCGTGACCGAGGCCGCGCCGGTTCCCGTCGCCGGACTGGCTGCGTGCGGCGCGCCATCGCGCGCAGTTGCGCCGCATTGCTGATCGCCGGAACCGGTGTCGCGGTCACCGCGTGCGGCGGCGACGAATCGACCGACCCGCCGCCCACGGCCGTCGGCATCGCGGTGGCGGCATCGCCGTTCCTGAACCCGGATCGCAACAACCGCCCGTCCCCGGTGGTGGTGCGCATCTACGGGTTGACCGAGGACACCGCCTTCAACGACGCCGGGTTCTTCGATCTCTATGAGAAGGACCAGGACGTGCTGGGCGACGCCATCAAGTCGAGCGAGGAATTCATCATCGCGCCCGGCGATGTCACCGAGCTCAATGTCGCGCTGCCGAACGATGCGGCCGTGCTGGCGGTATTGGCCGCGTTCCGCAACATCAACGACGCCCAGTTCCGGGCCACCACACCGATCCACGTGCCGGGCGAGCCGGTTGACGTCACCATCAAGCTGCAGTCGAACTCCATCAAGATCGAGGCCCCGGAGGCGCCGATCGTCGTCGACAGCCTGGAGGAACTGGAGGATCTGGACATTCCGATCGACGAACAGGACATTCCGGTCCGCGAACTGACGGAGCCCCAAAGCGATGACTCCAATAGCTGAGCTGCCGTCGGCCGCACGTGCCGGCAGGGCCGGATAGCGCCGCGATGTCCTGGGACAACAAGGTCGTCTGGTCGGAGGGCATGTTCCTCCGCCCGCAGCATTTCCAGCAGTTCGACCGCTATGTCGAGCGCCTGGTGCGCGCCCGCACCCAGGCCATGGCGCCCTATCGCTGGGGTGTCAGCGAGCTGAGCATCAACCGCGAACTGCTGGAGGCGGGCAGCTTCGCCGTCAACAGCTGCCGCGGCGTGCTGCCGGACGGCACGCCGTTCGCGATTCCCGAGGACTGCGATCACCCGACGCCGCTGGAGCCGAGCGAGAACACCCGCGACCAGATCGTCTACCTCTGCCTGCCGACCCGCCAGCCCGGCAGCTACGACTACGCGGCACCCGACAACGACGACGCCATCACCCGCTACCGCACCGCCCGGTTCGAGGCGACGGATGCGGTCGTGGGGTCGGAGGCGGTCGCGGAACTGGAGGTTGGCAAGCTCGACCTCAGCTACCGCACACAGGGCGCGGAGACCGCCGGGTACATGCGCATCGGCCTGGCGCGCATCGTGGAAGTGGGCGCTGACCGCAAGATCAAGCTGGACACTGCCTACGTGCCGCCGTCGATGGACATATCGGCGTCCACGGTACTGGCCGGCTATCTGACCGAGCTGCAGGGCCTGTTGCACCAGCGCGGCGAGGCATTGGCGGCGCGCGCGGCCGAGGGCGAGACCAAGGGCGTGGCGGAGATCGCCGACTTCCTGTTGCTGATGTCGGTCAACCGGCAGGAGCCGCTGCTGGGCCATCTGGTCGCCAGCGACACCGTCCACCCGGAGATGCTCTATCGCACCATGCTGAGCATGGCCGGCGAGTTCGCCACCTTCACCGAGGCACGCAAGCGCCCGGCGGATTTCCCCGCGTACAATCACGAGGACTTGCAGGCGACGTTCCACCCGGTGATGACGGCGCTGCGCCGCTCGCTGAGCGCGGTGTTCGAGACCTCCGCGATCCAGATCCCTCTGCAGGAGCGCAAGTACGGCATCCGCGTCGGCCAGATCGCCGACCGCAGCCTGCTGACCAGCGCCAGCTTCGTGCTGTCGGTGCGCGCGCAGGCGGCCTCGGAGAGCATCCGCCGCCACTTCCCGACCCAGGTGAAGATCGGCCCGGTGGAGCAGATCCGCAATCTGGTGAACGCGGCACTGCCCGGCATCACGGTCAGCCCGTTGCCGGTGGCGCCGCGTCAAATCCCCTTCAATGCGGGCGCGAGCTACTTCGAGCTGGACCGCACCGGCACCTATTGGAAGCAACTGACGCAATCGGGCGGGATCGCCATCCACCTGGCGGGCGACTTCCCCAAAGTGGTGATGGAGCTTTGGGCGATCAGGAGCTGACGGGAACCGTTAGATGAGCGGGGCCGACCCCTTCGCCGATTACGGCGATACAGAATCGACCATCGTCCGGCCAAGTCCCGGCGGCCGGCGCGCGGCCGAACGCATGCGCGCGGCCCAGCCGGCGACCCCACCGCTGCCGCGCCATCCGGGCATCAACCCCCTGGTGACCGAGGCGTCGCCGCTGCTGGCGCTGATCAACCGCATCCGCAACACCGCGCGGCATGCCAATGTCGAGGAACTGCGCCGCCAGCTGATCGACGAGATCAAGCAGTTCACCCGGCGCGCGATTGCCGCTGGCATCGAGCCGCGCGTGGTCGGTGCCGGACAATATGCGCTGTGCGCGACCGTCGATGACGTGGTGCTGAACACGCCGTGGGGCGGGGCCAGCAACTGGTCGAAGCGGGGCATGGTCACCACCTTCCACCGCGAGGCGTGGGGCGGCGACCGGTTCTATACCCTGCTCGACCACATGCAGCGCGACACCAAGCGCAACTTCGCGGCGCTGGAGCTGATGTACCTGTGCCTGGCGCTGGGCTTCGAGGGGCGCTTGCGGGTGCTGCCCAACGGGGCGGCGGAACTGACCCGCATCCGCGACGCGCTGCACCGGCTGATCCGCCGCCGCCGTGGCGAGTACGAGAGCGAGCTGTCGCCGCATTGGGAGGGCGTGACCGCGTCGCGCAGCGGCTCACGTGCGCCGGTGCCGCTGTGGGTGGCGATCCTGATCTCGATTGCCCTGTTGGTCGCCGGCTTCTGGATCTTCAGCCTGATCCTGGGCGAGGAGTCCGACCCGACCTTCCGCAGCATCGTGCAGCTTGAGCCGCGCGACGACGTGACCCTGGTCCGGCCGGAGCCGCCGGCTGCGCCCGTGTCGCCGACGCCGGCGGTGCCCGACACCCCGCCGCCGCCGACCACGCTGCAAACCTTGCAGCAGTTCCTGGCGCCGGAGATTGCGGCCAATCAGGTGGAGGTGTTCGGCGACGACCGCAAGGTCACCATCCGCATCGGCACCGACGGCATGTTCGGCACCGGGTCGGCCCGGGTCGCGAACGACGATGACCCGATCTGGAAGCGCATTGCCGACGCGCTGGGCACGGTGCAGGGCAACATCCTGGTGGTTGGCCACACCGACAGCGTGCCGATCCGCACCATCCAGTTCCCGTCCAACTTCGAGCTGTCCCAGGCCCGCGCGACCTCGGTCGTCGACATCCTGGCCGAGTACATGGACCCGACCCGGCTGAGTGCCGAGGGCCGGGCCGACGCCGACCCGGTGGTCGAGAACGCGACCACCCCCGCCGATCTGGCCAAGAACCGCCGTGTCGACATTGAAGTGGTGGCGCCGCGATGAAGGTGCTGTCGGCACTGGTGCGGCTGATCAAGTGGCCGTGGTTCTGGTCGGTCATCGGCGTGATCCTGGCGTGCCTGCTTGTCTGGTACGTGCTGCGCTACGTGCCGATCGGCGACTCCTATCCGCTGGAGGACCTGACCAACCGCCTGATCGCGGTTCTGGTCATCCTCGTCATCTTCATCATCGTGGTGTTCGTCTCGCTGGTCCGGGCGCAGCGGCGCAACTCGATGATCGTGGAGGAACTGGACACCGCCGCCGATGCCCAGGCGTCGGCGGAGGAGGCCGAGCTTTCGGCGCAGGAGGTGCTGACCCTGCGCGACCGCATGCGCCAGGCGATGGTGCTGCTGAAGAAGGCCAAGTTCGGCCGCGGCTTCGGCCGGCGCTACCTCTACCAGTTGCCGTGGTACATGCTGATCGGCCCGCCGGGTTCCGGCAAGACGACGGCCCTGGTCAAGTCCGGCCTGCGGTTCGTGCTGCAGGACCAGCTCGGCAACGAGGCGGTGCGCGGCGTCGGCGGCACCCGCAACTGCGACTGGTGGTTCACCGACGAGGCGGTGCTGATCGACACCGCCGGGCGCTACACCACCCAGGATGCGCGCGCCGGGGTCGACCAGGCGGCATGGGGCGGGTTCCTCGACCTGTTGCGCCGCAACCGGCCGCGCCGGCCGATCAACGGCGTCTTCATCGTCTTCGCCATCAACGAGGTGATGGCGATGTCGGAGGAGGAGCGGGCCGAGCACGCCGGTATTATCCGTGCCCGCATCAATGAGCTGCACGCCCGCTTCAAGCTGCGCTTCCCGATCTATGTGCTGTTCACCAAGTGCGACCTGATCGCCGGCTTCATCGAGTTCTTCGACGAGTTGGGGCGCGAGGAGCGCCAGCAGGTCTGGGGCATGACCTTCCCGCTGGGCAACAACGACCGCGCGGCGGAGGGCACGGCGGCCACCTTCAACCGCGAGTACGACCTGTTGATGGAGCGGTTGAACGACCGGCTGCTCGACAAGGTCCATCGTCAGATCGACGTTCAGCGCCGGGCGCTGATCTATGGCTTCCCCAGCCAGATGGCCTCCCTGCGCGACCTGCTGCAGGACTTCCTGGACGCGGTGTTCCGCCCCAGCCAGTTTGAGGAGAAGCCGCTGCTGCGCGGTGTCTACTTCACCAGCGGCACCCAGGAAGGCACCCCCATCGACCGCATGATGGGCGCGCTCGCCACCCGGTTCGGGGTCAGCCGTAGCGCGCTGCCGGCGTTCAGCGGCGGCGGCCGCAGCTACTTCGTCACCCGGCTGTTGCGCAATGTGGCGTTCCCGGAGGCCGAGCTGGCCAGCGTGGAACCGGCGCGCGAGAAGCGGCGGGTCTGGGTGCGCCGCACCGGTTACGCCACGCTGGCGCTGTTAACGCTGGCGGTGCTGGGCGGCTGGACGTGGAGCTACTTCAACAACATGGAGCTGGTGGAGGAGGCCGAGGAAGGGGTCGAGCGCTACAACGCCGGCTTGGCCGACGTGGAGACCGAAGCTGTCAGCGACACCGACTTCGCCAAGGTCTCGCCGCTGCTGGACATCGTGCGCGGCCTGCCCGGTGCCGTCGGCGATCCGCTGGACGACCCGCCGCTGGAATACACCTTCGGCCTCTACCAGGGCGAGAAGCTCGGCACGGCGGCCAATGCGTCGTATCGCCGAGCGCTCAACAACCTGCTGGCGCCGCGCCTGTTCCTGCACCTGGAAGACAAGATCCGCGACAATCTGGACAACGAAGAGAACCTTTACCGCTACATGCGCGCCTACCTGATGTTGGGCGGGCGCGGCACGCTCGTCCCGGATCAGATCGAGCGGCTGATGCAATCGGACTGGGCGGACCTCTATCCCGGCGACGACAACGCCACCCTGCGCAGCCATCTGCAGACCCATCTGGACGCGCTGCTGAACGACCCGCTGGGCCTCAGCTTCAACTTCACCCTGGACGAGGGGCTGGTGCAGGCGGCACGGCCGAACCTGGACCTGACCGGGCTGGCCGGCGCCACCTATGACTCGATCCGCGGCAGTGCGGCCGCCCGCAACATTCGCGAGTGGCGGATTTCGGACAACGCCGGGGCGTCGCCGGAACGGGTGCTGGTGCGCCGTTCGGGCGCGACGCTGCGGTCCGGCATCGAGGGCTTCTACACCTACGAGGGCTTTCACAACGTTCTGCTGCCGGCGCTCGACCGCATTGCCCAGGAGATCGCCGCGGAGAGCTTCGTCTTCATCGACGACGCGCCGGACGCCACCACCCAGGCCCTGCTCGACGGCTTCAAGGACGACGTGATCGGCCTCTACGTCGACGACTACGTGTTCAAGTGGGACCAGTTGCTGAACGACGTGGCGGTGCGCCCGATCACCAACCTGGACGATGCGCGTGACGTGCTGAACGTGTTGTCGGGCGCGGGCTCGCCGTTGAAGGAGTTCCTGACCTCGGTGGCCAACCAGACCATGCTGGTGCGCCCGGCGCCGGCCCCGGCGGACGGCGCCAGCGGCGATGGCGCGGCGGCAGGCAACGGAGCCGCCGACGGCAGCGGCGATGGCAGCGGCGATGCCGGTGGCGGGGACGGCATTCCGGGCGTCAGCCAGCCGGCCGCCAATGCCGCGCCGCAGCCGGGCCAGTTCGTCAACGACCAGTTCGAGGACCTGCACGACATGGTGTTCGGCGCCGATGGCCAGCCGCCGGGAATCGACGACGTGTTGTCCGACATGCGCGCGGTCTATCAGGGGCTGAATGCGGCGGCCCGTGCCGGCGGGTCGACGATTCCGGCCGAGTTGACCCAGGCGCTACAGCAGCTCGACAGCAGCAGTGCGGCGTTGCCGGAGCCGGTGGCGGGCCTGGTTGCCGAGGTCATCGCCGGCTCCGAGAGCGCCAGTGCCGGCGGCGCGCGCAGCGACCTGCGCGACAGCTACCTCACCACCATCAAGCCGGAATGCGATGCGGCGATCGGCGGGCGCTACCCGTTCGAGGCGACGGCGCCGGCCGATGTCACCCTGGACGATTTCGCGCGCATCTTCGGCCCCGGCCAGTTGCTGGACAAGTTCTTCACCGAATCGCTGGCGCCGCACGCCGACATCTCGGTGTCGCCCTGGAAATGGAAGGAAGGCACCGTCAGCCTGGGGCTGTCGTCGGCGGCCCTGGCGCAATTCGAGCGTGCGGCGACCATCCGCGATGTCTTCTTCGGCAGCAGTGCGACCCCCCTGGTCAAATTCACCCTGCTGCCGGTGGAACTGTCGCAGACCGCCAACCGCGTGTTGCTGACCATCGATGGCCAGCCGCAGTTCAGCTACAGCCACGGGCCGCAGATTCCGGCCGATTACCAGTGGCCCGGACCGGACGGGCCGGCCGGCGTCAACCTGTCGTTCACGCCTTCGCTGGAAGGTCAGCCCAACGGCACGACGGTGGAGGGCCCGTGGGCGTGGTTCCATGTGCTGGAAGGCACCACCACGGCGACCGCCCAGCCGGAAAAGGTCAACGCGACATTGACGGTGGGCGAACGGTCGGTGACATTCGAAGTGACTGCGGCAACGGTGCGCAACCCGTTCCTGCTGCCGGAACTGAAGGATTTCAGGTGTCCAACCACGCTGTGAAATCGATGGATCGCATAGGCTGCGGATATTTCGGCAAAGTGCCGCTGACGGGCGACTTCATTCGCAACGGACTGGCGGAGACGTTCCTGCGGCCATGGGATGCGTGGCTGCAGACCGCCATCGACCGCAGCCGCACCGACCTGGGGCAGGACTGGCTGAAGTATTATCTGACCAGCCCGGTGTGGCGGTTCGCCATTTCCGGCGACATCTGCGGGCCGCACCCGGCGGTCGGCGTGATGATGCCGAGCGTCGACAAGGTCGGGCGCTATTTCCCGCTGTCGCTGGCCGCCGTGGTGCCGGCGCACGTCCGCCCGGCCATCGTCGCCGCCACCGAGGGCGATTGGTACTGGAAGGCGGAATGCGCCATCCTGGCCTCGCTGGAGGAGGCGTTCGAGATCTCGGTGCTCGACGCGGCGGTGCGCGACATCGGGCTGCCCGACGGGTGCCTGACGCCCGGCGTCGGCGTGGGCCAGGCCGACAACGGCGCGCGCTATGGCCCGGACAGCCTGCGCATCGACCTGGGCGGGGGCGACGACCTGCAACTCGCCTATCCCGACATGCTGGACCGCACGCTGGCCTGGACCCTGAACCCCTACAGCCTGTGGTGGACCATGGGGTCGGAGGAGGTGGACCCGGTGTTCCTGGCCTGCCGCGGCCTGCCCACCGCCGACCGCTTTGCCGCCTTCCTGGACGGCAACTGGTCGAAGTGGGGCTGGGACAACAAACCCGATCGCGCCGAAGCGATCCGGCTGAGCGTGCGATAAGGGCGGACGGTACGTGGACACGACCATGCAGCCCGGCGCTTTCGTGTTCACCTCGTGCGGGCGCACGCACTGCGGCAAGGTGCGGCCCTACAACGAGGACGCCTTCATGGCCCGCGACGACATCGGCGTGTGGGCGGTGGCCGACGGCATGGGCGGGCATACCTCCGGCGACTATGCCAGCAACCTGATCGTCGAGAACCTGACCGCGACGGCGCCGCCGACATCGGCCCGCGACCTGATGCAGGACATCAAGGCGCGGCTGCAGGCGGCCCATACCACGCTGCAGCAGGCGGCGGTGGAGCGCGGGCCCGGCACCGTGATTGCCAGCACCGTGGTCGTGCTGATGGCATTTCAGCGCCACTATGCGTGCCTTTGGGCGGGCGACAGCCGCATCTATCTGGCGCGCGACGGCGGCATATCGCAGCTCACCCACGACCACAGCTACGTGCAGGAGCTGATCGACGGCGGCATGCTGGCGCCGGAGCGGGCTAACAGCCACCCCTACGCCAACGTGGTGACCCGGGCGGTGGGCACCGAGCATGCGTTGGACCTGGACGTGGCGACCGGAGAGTTGGGTCCCAACGATCGATTTGTGCTATGTAGCGACGGGCTGACCAGACTGGCCAGCGACGAGCAGATTGCCGCCATCCTGGCCGCAAAGCCTCCGGAGGCGGCGGCCGATGCATTGATCGACGCGGCCCTGGACGGGGGCGCAAGGGACAACGTGACCGCCGTGGTGGTGGACGCGCTGCCTGGGGGCGGTCCATAGGGAGTTGCCCCTAGGGAGCTCTCCATAGGGAGTTCGGGCGCCTGATTGGCGCGCCCGTTCCCGAGGTCTCGGGCACGTAGGCCCGGACAAAAATTCGTGCCAGGAAAGAATTCGGCAGGTGTTGTGCGGTATGGTTACCGCGAGTTGATGCGCGGCCGCGACGTGGCCGTTCGACTAGGCATACCGCAAGGAGACTGACGCGATGGGGCTGCGCACCAAGTTCAATATGGTGCTGATACTGGCATTCGTGATCGGCTTGGCCCTGGCCGGGTTCCTGTCCTATCGCATCGCCGAGGACAACGCCCGCGAGGAGGTCATCCTCAACGCCCAGATCATGATGGAGCAGGCAACCGCCGTGCGGGCGCACATCCGCGACGACGTCAGCCCCTTGTTGCGGGTGATGATGGAGCAGACCGGCAACTTCCTGCCGCTGTCGGTGCCCACCGTGCCGGCCCGCCAGATCTTCCGCGACGTGCAGGAGAGTTTCCCCGCCTTCAGCTATCGCGAGGCGTCGCTCAACCCGACCAATGTGGTCGACGACTTGGCCGACGACTACGAGGCAGCCATCATCAACCAGTTCATCGACGACGATAACCTGAGCGAGATTATCGCCCAGCGCGATACGGAGAACGGCCCCAGCCTTGTGCTGGCGCGGCCGATTCGGATGTCGGCGGAGTGTTCCTCGTGCCACTCGACGCCGGACGTTGCGCCGCCGGCGATGCTGGACCTCTATGGCGACCAGAACGGGTTCGGCTGGGAGGTTGGCGAGGTGATCGCGGCCCAGATGGTGACGGTGCCGATGTCGGTGCCGCTGGAGCGCGCGCGCACGGTGTTCCTGGTGATCATGGTGGCGCTGGCGAGCGTTTTCATCCTCGTCTTGATCTTGATTAACTTGATCTTGCAGTTCGTCGTCATAAAGCCTGTGTTGAAGATTGCGAACATCGCCGAACGGGTGAGCCTGGGCGACGGCGAGGTCGAGGAATACACGCGTACCGGCAAGGACGAAATCGCGTCGTTGTCGACGTCGTTCAACCGCATGCGGCGTAGCCTTGAGAACGCCATGAAGATGCTGGACGACTAGGAATACTGCGCCTTCCGCCCGGGGCCGTGCCGACATGGCCCGGTGGGCGGCCCGGCGCAACGAATGCATGTATGGGAGCCGGATAGCAGTATGGCTGCGGATCAGGAAAACATGACGATCGAGACGATCGGGCGCTACCAGGTGGAGAAGCTGCTTGGGCGCGGCGCCATGGGCATGGTCTACAAAGGCTACGACCCTGGCATCGACCGGCACGTCGCCATCAAGATGGTGCACCGGAACCTGCTGTCCGGCGACGAGGCCGAGGAGTGGCTGCAGCGCTTCCGGCGCGAGGCGCGGGCCGCCGGCCGCTGCCTGCACCAGAACATCGTGACCGTGTTCGAATACGGCGAGCAGGACGACGCGCCGTACATTGCCATGGAGTTCATCGAGGGCGAGGAACTGGCCGACGTGCTGAAGCGCCAGAAGGTGCTGGAGCGCGACAAGGCCGTCGCCATCGTCGGCCAGGTGCTGGACGCGCTGGACTATGCCCACGCCCACAACATCGTGCACCGCGACATCAAGCCGGCGAACATCATCCTGCTGCCGGGCGACCGGGTGAAGGTGGCCGACTTCGGCATCGCGCGCATCGATTCCACCAGCATGACCGCGCACGGCTCGGTGGTCGGCACCCCCAGCTATATGTCGCCGGAGCAGTTCACCGGCCAGGACATCGACAAGCGGACCGACATTTTCTCCGCCGGCGTGGTGCTGTTCGAGCTGCTGACCGGCCACAAGCCGTTCCCCGGCAAGCGCGCCACCGAGGTGATGTACAAGCTGCTGAACCACGCGCCGCGCCCGGTGACGGAACTGAACCCGTCGCTGCCGATCGCTATGAACGCGGTGGTGCTGAAGGCGCTGTCGCGCAACCCGGACGACCGGTTCGCGACCGCGGCCGAGTTCAAGCAGATGCTGCTGCAGGCCGAGGCGACCGCGCCAGCGATGGACGACGCGACCGTGCTGATGCAGGCGCCGCCGCGCCCGACCGCGCCGTCTGCGCCGAGCGGGCAGGCCGACGACAGCAGCCCATTCATGGCCAGCCCGACCGAGGAAACCGGCATCCGCAACGAGGAGACGCTGCGCCAGGTGGCCGAGGCGCTGTCCTACCACATCGGGCCGGTGGCCAAGGTGGTGGTGGAGCAGGCGGCCAAGCAGACCGAGGACCTGGGCACGCTCTATCGCACGGTGGCGACGTCGATCCAGAACGCGGACGACCGCGAGTCCTTCCTGTCGCGCGGCAATGGTGCGGCGGCCAAGGCCCAGGCCGCTGCCGCCCCGGCGGCCGCACCGGCTGCGGTCAGCATATCGCCGGACGAGATCGTGCGCGCGCAGCGCGCGCTGGCCGTGCACCTGGGCCCGATCGCCAAGGTCATGGTCAAGCGCGCGGTGCCGACCGCCGGCAGCTTCAAGGAGCTATGCGAGAAGCTGGCCGAGCACATTCCCAATGACAAGGAACGCGCGGCATTCCTGGCGCAAGTGCAGTAGGCGGCTGAGCCGGCCACCGCTGGCGCCTGTGATCGAACTTCGGAGGGGTTATGGCGGCATTGCAAGTGGTGATGGGGGCGACGATGCAATGCTCCTTCGGCGTCGCACCCGCCACGTTGATCGTGACCGACCCCACGCGGCCGATATGCGGCAACATGCTGTCGGCCAACATCATGGACTTCGCGCCGATCACCAACATCCCCACGTTCGGCATGTGCACGACGGTCAGCAATCCGACGGTGGCCTCGGCGACGTCGGCGGCACTGGGCGTGCTGACACCGATGCCCTGTGTGCCGGCGACCGCGAGCCCCTGGGTGCCCGGCGAGGCGACGACCATGGTCGGCAACATGCCTGCGCTCGACAACACCTGCCAGTGCATGTGCTCCTACGGCGGGGTGATCTCCATCCTCAATCCCGGCCAAGTCCAGACCACGGTCCCCTAGCAATCCGTCGCTGTTTCGAACGCCCGAATGCGGCAGCGCGCAGTGGCGAGTTCTTGCGTCAGTCTCCCCAATTCGAGGTATCGCCTCCCTCTTTTGCGCACCCCTATGCGGTTGACTTCAATTGCTTTTGACACCTTGGCTGCCGTACCATGCGGTCGCTCCGCATCCCCAGCGCCACACCTGAAAACCTGAGGAAACGTCATGGCTTCGTCCCTGCAATCGCTGATCAAGCGACTGAACCCGGTTTGCATGCAGTCCTTCGGCGAGGCTGCCTCGATCTGCAAGGCGCGCACCCACTACGAAGCCGACATCACCCACATCTTCGCCGCCCTGCTGGAGCGCGACGATACCGACATCCACCGCATTCTGCGCGCGTTCGACCAGTCGGAGGACCGGCTGCGCGCCGATATCGACAAGGCGCTGGGGAACCACAAGGCCGGCAACACAGGCATCCCCTCATTCTCCGGCCGCATTGAACAGATGCTGGAGGGCGCGTGGAAGCTGGCGTCGGTCGAGCTGGAGGCGCCTGCGATGCGCTCCGGCCACCTGCTGCTCGCAGGCCTGCAGAGCACGGAGTTGGGCATCATCCTGGAGACGATCTCGCCGATCTTCGGGGCCATCGACACCGACAAGCTGAAGACCGACTTCGAGAACATCACCGACGGCTCGGTCGAATCCGATCGCGCGGCGGCCGAGGCGGCGCAGGGCAAGGGCCCGTCGACCATCGGCAAGGGCGAGCTTGGCAAGTACACCATCAACATGACCGAGCGGGCAAAGGCCGGCGAGATCGACCCGGTGCTGGGCCGAGATGCCGAGATCCGCCAGATGGTCGACATCCTGTCGCGCCGCCGCCAGAACAACCCGATCCTGACCGGCGAGGCCGGCGTCGGCAAGACGGCGGTGGTCGAGGGGCTGGCCCAGCGCATCGCCAACGACGACGTGCCGCCAATCCTGCACGGGGTGACCCTGCTGAGCCTGGACCTGGGCCTGCTGCAGGCCGGCGCCAGCGTGAAGGGCGAGTTCGAGCGCCGGCTGCGCGCGGTGATCGACGAGGTGAAGAAGAGCCCCGACCCGATCATCATGTTCATCGACGAGGCGCATACCCTTATCGGTGCCGGCGGCCAGGCAGGGCAGGGCGATGCCGCCAACCTGTTGAAGCCGGCGCTGGCCCGTGGCGAACTGCGCACCATCGCGGCCACCACATGGTCGGAATACAAGAAGTACTTCGAGAAGGACCCGGCACTGACCCGCCGTTTCCAGGTGGTGAAGGTGGAGGAGCCGGACGAAGAGCGCGCCATCATCATGCTGCGCGGCGTCGCCGACACCATGGAGAAGCACCACAAGGTGCGGGTGCTGGACGAGGCCATCGACGCCGCGGTCCGGCTGTCCAACCGCTATCTGGCCGGGCGCCAGTTGCCGGACAAGGCGGTCAGCCTGCTCGACACCGCATGCGCGCGGGTGAAGATCTCGCAGAACTCCACGCCGGCTGCGATCGAGGACATCACCCGCCGGCTTGAGGCGCTGGACGTGGAGCTCAACGTGCTCCGCCGCGAGCAGAAGATCGGCGTCGACCACGCCGACACCATCGCCGCGCTGGAGGAAGAGACCGCCAACCTGACCAGCGAGCTGGCCAACTTCCAGGACAAGTTCACCCGCGAGAAGGCGCTGGTCGAGAAGCTGGACCGCATGCGCAGCGAGCTGGAAGGCGTGCCGGGCCAGACGCCGGTGACCGCGGCCGAGGTCGAGGCTGGCAGCGCCGACACCGGCGCGCCGGCGGAGGCCGCCGAAGGGGGCGAGGCGGCGGGCGAGGACAGCGACGCCGAGCCCGCGTCGGCCGAACGGATGGCCGAGCTCACGGCGCAGCTGGAGGCGCTGCAGGGCGAGACGCCGCTGGTCTACACCACCGTCACCGGTGCGACCATCGCCGAGGTGTTGTCGGCCTGGACCGGCATTCCGCTCGGCAGCATGGTGAAGGACGAGATCACGTCGGTCCTCACGCTGCACGAGACGCTGGGCAAGCGGGTGATCGGCCAGAACCACGCGCTGGACATCATCTCGCGCCGCATTCGCACCGCACGCGCCAATCTGGACGATCCCGGCAAGCCGATCGGCGTGTTCATGCTGGTCGGCACGTCCGGCGTCGGCAAGACCGAGACGGCGCTGGCGCTGGCCGATCTGCTCTATGGCGGCGAGCGCAACATCATCACCATCAACATGTCCGAGTACCAGGAGGCGCACACCGTCTCCAACCTCAAGGGCTCGCCGCGCGGCTATGTCGGCTATGGCGAGGGCGGCGTGCTGACCGAGGCGGTGCGCCGCCGGCCCTATTCGGTGGTGCTGCTGGACGAGGTGGAGAAGGCCCACCCGGACGTGATGGAGCTGTTCTTCCAGGTGTTCGACAAGGGCAATCTGGAGGACGGCGAGGGCCGCGAGATCGACTTCAAGAACTGCGTGATCATCCTGACGTCGAATGTCGGCACCGACACCATCATGTCGATGTGCGGTCGCGGCGCCGAGCGACCGGAGCCGGACGACATCATCGAGGCGATTCGCCCGGACCTGAACAAGAAGTTCAAGCCGGCGCTGCTGGGCCGCATGGTGCTGGTGCCGTTCTACCCGATGGACGAGAGCATGCTCGACATGATCACGCGCCTGAAGCTCAACAAGATCGTCAAGCGCATCAAGGCCAACCATGGCGCCGACTTCACCTATTCCGACGAGGTGGTGAAGGCGCTGGCCGAGCGCTGCACCGACAGCGATGCCGGCGCGCGTAACATCGATAATATCCTGACCGGCACCATCCTGCCGGAAATCTCCGCCCAGGTGCTGGGCCGCATGGCGGATAACGAGCCGATCAGCACCATCGCGCTGACCGCCGACGAGAACGGCGGCATCGGCTTCCAGATCACCTGACCGCAGCGTCCCCACCAGCCGAAGCGCCCCCGCCCTAGTAGCGGGGGCTTTTCGTTGCGTCCCGCGATTGGCACGAAACCTGCGAGGACCTGGGCGTAGCCGAAGGCGGTGCGCGCCCTGACATTGCCTCACAAGTGCGCGATATATCTGAAGTCTTGGTCATGCGCTCTTGTGCACTGCACCAACGATGCTAATATCCGTGACTACGAAGTTGGCGCGCGAATAAGTCAAGTAGTTTGAATTTGCGACGGGCGTCGACGGCAGGGGGATCCGCACATGTGTCCAGATAGGGTTCAAGCGGTTTGACACTACACACAGAAATGCAGTCCATGGCCGCCGGCACTGGGACGGTCGAACGCTCACCATTGCCATTGCGGCGCGCGATCTTTGCCACGCTCGTTGGCGTGACCATGCTGGCGGCGCTGGCGGCGATGACGCTGATCCTGACCTCGGACGGCACCTCGTTCGTCGATATTGCGATGATCGTCTTGTTCGGCTGCACGCTGCCCTGGACCGTCATCGGCTTCTGGAACGCGTTGATCGGGCTGGCGCTGATCCTG
This sequence comes from Alphaproteobacteria bacterium, assembly GCA_965227515.1. Lineage (GTDB taxonomy): Bacteria > Pseudomonadota > Alphaproteobacteria > CALKHQ01 > CALKHQ01 > CBDDFZ01. The sequence continues at coordinate 3,979,492 of CBDDFZ010000001.1, read as the reverse complement.
CGCCATGGCGACCGCGCGGCCGCGGTGGTGACGCCGTGCCTCGACACGCTCGACACAGCCGCCCCCATCGCGGGTCACACCGCCATCGTGCTGCCGATCCATAACGAGGATACGGCGCTGATCGCACGCCAGTTGCGCGCCATGCTGGCGAGCCTGGAGGCGACTGGCGACGCGGAGCACTTCGACCTTTTCATCCTCAGCGACACGACCGACGCGCAGATCGTGGCGGCTGAGGCGGAGATGTTCGCGGCGCTGAGGCGCGATGCGACACGGCCGTTCCGCATCCACTATCGCCGCCGGCAGGACAATGCGGGCCAGAAGACCGGCAATCTGTGGGATTTCCTGGACTACCACGGCGACGACTACGACTACATGCTGGTGCTGGATGCCGACAGCCTGATGTCCGGCGCCGCGATCACCCGCCTGGCGCGGTTGATGGACGCCAATCCGAAGGTCGGGCTGTTGCAGACGCTGGTGGTCGGGCTGCCGGCGGAGAGCGCCTTCGCGCGCACGTTCCAGTTCGGCATGCGCCACGGCATGCGCACCTACACGCTGGGCAGCGCTTGGTGGCAGGGCGACGCCGGCCCGTACTGGGGCCACAACGCCATCGTCCGGGTGGATGCGTTTCGCGCCCACTGCAAGCTGCCTGAGCTGCCGGGGCGCAAGCCCTTCGGCGGCCAGATCCTCAGCCACGACCAGGTTGAGGCGGCGCGCCTGCGGGCGGCCGGTTATGAGGTCCGGGTGCTGGCCGACGAGTACGGCAGCTACGAGCACAATCCGCCGTCGTTGATCGACTATGCCAAGCGCGACCTGCGGTGGTGCCAGGGCAACATGCAGTACGTCGGCCTGCTGCGGCGCCCCGGCTTCCGGCCGATGGGCCGTGTCCAGTTGCTGCTGGCGATCCTGATGTACGTCTCGTCGCCATGCTGGATGGCGTTCCTGATGTTCGCATTCGGTGGCGCGGTCTATGCCGGTCTGTCCAGCGGCGGCGACGTGGCGGGGAACAACCCATGGGCGATCGAGATCGGCGGTTCGGCCATCGTCTTCATGATCGCGATCCTGACCATGACCTTCGCGCCCAAGCTGGCCGGTGTGTTCGACGTGCTGTCGTCGGCGCGGCGGCGCCGGCGCTACGGCGGCGGGTTCCGGGTCGTGGCAGGCGCCCTGTTGGAACTGCTCTTCTCGTTCCTGATGTCGCCGGTGATGGCTTTGGCGCACACGATCTTCATTGTCGGCATGTTGTTCGGCCGCACCATCAGTTGGGATGCGCAGACCCGCGGCGCGTGGTCGGTGCCCCTGGGCGCGGCATCGAAGGCGCTGTGGCCGCAGATGCTGGCCGGCGTCGTGCTGACGGCGGTGCTGGCGGTGTCGGTGCCGGCGCTGCTGCCGTGGGCCGCACCCATCCTGGTCGGCCTGTTGCTGGCCGCACCCTTCACCGCGTTCACGTCGTCCCGGATTTTCGGGCGCGCGATGACGGCCATTGGCCTCTGCGCCACACCGGAGGAGATCTCTCCCGGTATCGAGCCGACCCTGTTCCATGCCGACGGCCGCCTGCTCGACATCGGCGACCGCACGTCGCGCGCCGCGTCCGACGTCGCGTTGCTGGACGAGGGCGCCGGCGACCTGAGGGTCACCGGCATTCCCGCATCAGACGTGGTGCACTCTGACGCGCCTTCGGTGGAAGCCGCCTGAAGCCGGCGATCCGTCTCCGCTAGGGGACGCCTACAGGGCCATGATGGTCCCTTCGACGATCTCGAAATGCTCCGTGCAGAAGGTCATGATTGTCCCTTTGGCATCGACGGCCGGGATGGCCGACGCGGTCATCTCCGCAATGTGCCCCTTGCAATCCTCCAGGCTGCCGAACGACAGCGGGTAGCCTTTCAACAGCTCACACTGTTCGCCAAAACACAGAAGAATCACGGCAACGACCGTTTGCAGCATGGGTCCTCCTCCCTAACTTTACCGCTCGTCCATGGGAGACTGAGCAATCGCGGCGTCATACGCAACTAGGCGATGAGATGAACCTCCATCGAGCCAGAAGCGTCCTACCTTCAGCCGGATTGACTGAGGAGGTGGGTATGCAAGCGCTCGATATGCGAGAAAACGAAACCCTGGCCGTCGAGCTCAGAGGCTATGAGCGCAGGCTGTTCAACCGCGTGCTGGCGGGTGTCCCATCCGATTGCAGGAGCCATCTCTCCGGTCCTGAGGCCACACGCGCATTCAGCGCCGCGTATCCGGACTTCAAGCGCAAGTACGACACGATCAACTGGATCGCGCTACCGATTGCGATCGTGCTGCTGCTGGCCATGTTCGCGATCAATTTGCCGATGCCGGTGAGGGTGATGTTGCTGATCCCCCTGACGATCCTGTGCGTCGTGTCGATGACGCACCTTCAGGGCTTCAAGAACCGCATGCGCGAAACCTTGACCGCCATGGCGGAGCGCAACATTCGCAACCAGCGGACCGCCGAAGCGGAATAGACGGGACCGGCTACTCGCCGGGCGCCAGCCTTCGGTCGCCGAACGTGGGTCGGCTGCTGACGTAGCGCGGCTCGGCTTGGCTATCGGCAGCGCTGGCCGCTGCGTGATCGCGCTTCTTGCGCCACGGTTGGGCGCGGAACCATGCGGCGCCGTAGGCCACGCCGATCAGGATGGCGATGCCGCCCAGGTTGACCAGCGCCCACGTCAGGTCGTCGCGGCCGATCAGGTCCAGCACCATCCCGCCTGCCCACGACAGCCACATGCTGGACAGGAACACCGGCAGCGAATTCTGTCCGACCTTCACGATCGGCTTCGCCCAGTCCATCGCCAGCCAGTGCTCGCGGCCCAGGAAGGCGGCGTAGGCCAGATAGGCCAGGCACATGAAGTGGAGCAGGCGCAGCAGACCGAAGTCGGTCTTCTCGAAGCCCGGCAGCAACTCGTAGCTGAACGCGTTGATCCAGCCGACGTTCTCCCAGATCGGCGCGTACTTGAACGGCAGGATGGCCAGGACGAACAGGATCGCAGCACCAGTCAGCCACCAGTTTGGACGAGGCGGTCGTATCCACCCGGCCGAGGTGGCGAAGCCCAGGAAGAACACCACCTGCCAGCCCAGCGGGTTGAAGAACCACTGCCGTTCGGTCCACCACTCGGCCGGGAAGTTCAGGCCCCACACCCAGGTCGCCACGTACACCGCCACGCAGAACGCACCGGCGAACGCCGCGTGAATCCTCGCCAGCGCCATCACGATCGGCACCATCAACAGGATCACCATGTACATCGGCAGGATGTCGAAATAGTTCGGCACGTACGTCAGCGTCATCAGGTGAAAGATGCCGCGCATGGTGTCGTCGTTGACGAACGGATAGAGGTTGAGGTTGCCGACGTAGTCCTTCTCGGTGCCGAGATAGAAATTGCCGGCCACGCACAGCGCGGCGACGGCGAAGAACAGCCCGATGTGCGCCCAATAGATCTGCCAGCAGCGATGCAGGATGCGCGCGGTGCCCATCGCCATGCCGCGGCGCACGAACACGCCGCCGAACGCGATGGCCGAGGCGAACCCGGCGCAGAACACGAACCATTCGGTGGCGTCGCTGGGGCCGAAGCGGGCAGGGATGAACTCGCCCCAGCGGTTGCCGGGCATATGCGCCATGTAGATGATCAGCATGGCGATGCCGCGGAAGAAGTCGACGCGTACGTCGCGGGTGCTGCCGGAAAGCCCGCTGGTCGCGGACGGCGCCTGGCTCATTGTCTCAGCAGTTCATGAACTCAGCGGCTGGGCGCGAAGAGATACCCCGAGCGCTCGGCCCGGGCGGTCATGTACCGCTCGTTATGACGATTGACGGTCGAGGGCAGGCCCACGCGTTCCACCACCTCTATGCCACAGCTCTTCAGGCCGGCGATCTTGTCCGGATTATTGGTCATCAGCCGCACCCGCGCAACGCCCAGGTCGCTCAGCATGCCAGCGGCGATGTTGAACAGCCGCTCGTCGCGGGCGAAGCCCAGGGCCTCGTTGGCATCCAGCGTGTCGAGACCGTCATCCTGCAAGGTGTAGGCCTTCAGCTTGTTGCTGAGCCCGATGCCCCGGCCCTCTTGCGCCAGATAGCAGACGATGCCGCCGCCGGCCTGGGCCATGCGCGAGATGGTGGACGACAACTGCTCGCCGCAGTCGCAGCGCATGGAATGAAAGACATCGCCGGTCAGGCAGGCAGAATGCAGGCGCACCAGCGGCGCATCGCCGGGCGCGCTTGTCCCCTGCACGACGGCGATGTGCTCGGTGCTCGACAGCCGCGTGCGATAGGCCACGAAGCGGCAGTCGACATTGTCGGGGATCGGCACCGGCGCCTGGCTGACCCGGCTCACCCTGGTGGCGAGGTCGAAGGCGTGGGCCTCGACCGCCGCGGCGTTGACCGAAAGACAGTCCGGCGGCGCCTTGAACGGCGTGCCGTCATTGCTGGCGCGCACCACCAGCAGCGCGGGGATGGTCTCGGCCAGGCAGGCCAGCCGGATCGCCGCGCGGGCCAGCGAGCAGTCACCGACATCGATGCCGCCGGCCATGCGGGCGCGGGGCGCGGACCGGTGCGGATGGCCAACGGCCAGGTCCGCCAGGTCGTCGGCGGAACAGCTCGACGGCAGCTCGATCATCGTTGCGGACCGCGATCCGCCAAGCTGCGCCATCCGATGGCCGCTCAGCAGCAGCGACACGTGCCCGTTCACCAGTGGCCGCCAGGCCGCCAGTTGCTGCTCCGGATCGTGCTGCAGTGGTGCCGCCAGCAGCCGGGAGTGCGCGTCGAACACCTCGACGGCGCGGCCGGCGCGACATTCGAAGACCGCGCGCTCGACGGCGACGGCGGTCCGGCAGTGTTGGGTCAGTTCCCCCATGGCCATCTTCTATGAGTGAAGCCAGCAGCGGTTGCAAGTAACCTTTGCTTTATGTTGCTATGCGGTAAGGCCATGATTTTCAGCCATAAAATTGCCTTAGTTGGCCACCGGAAGGCAGCGCGCACACGATTGCCTGACGCAGCATCACAACGTCGAAAGGACAGCGATGGTTCCCGCCGATTCCGGTAGCGCCGAGACGGAGGCCGCCTGGTCCGTGCTGCTCGATCGACGTGCCATGGTCGATCGCGGCGCGCGTCCGGATGCCCTGGCGGCGTTACCCGATGGCGATGCGGCCGTCGCTCAACTGAATGCACTATTCGGGCCGCTGGCCGATGCATCCCGCCAGCCGGGTTGGGTGGTGGCCCATCTCGGCCAAAGCGTCGATGGGCGTATTGCAACTGAAAGTGGCCACTCGCATTACGTCAATGGGCCGGAGAGCCTGGTCCATCTGCACCGCCTGCGCGCGCTGTGCGATGCCGTGGTCATCGGCGTCGGCACCGCGATTGCGGACGCGCCGCGGCTGACCACCAGGCGGGTCGCAGGCCCCAACCCGACCCGCGTGGTGATCGATCCGCGCGGCCGGCTGCCGGCTGACAGCGGCTTGCTGCGCGATGGTGCGGCGCCGACGGTGGTCGTTTCCATCGGCGATTCCGGCACGTCGGAAGGCGTGAACGGCGTCGCGCGGCTGGCGTTGGCCTCCGCGGCCGACGGCGGTCTCGACTGCCGCGCCGTCGTCGCCGCGTTGGCGGAACGGGGGCTGACCCGCCTGCTGATCGAAGGCGGCGGGACCACGGTTTCGCGTTTCCTGCATGCGGGATGCCTGACCCGTCTTCAACTCTGCGTTGCGCCGCTGCTGATCGGATCGGGACGTCCGTCGCTCAGCCTGCCGGTCGTTGAGCGCCTCGACGACGCACTGCGCCCGCCGTGCCAGGCCTATCGTTTGGGCGACGACGTGCTGTTCGATTTCGACCTGTCGGCCGCCGCCGACGGGGCGCTGGCTAGGTGATCTCGGCGGGCCTTGCAAACACATCCACATGGCCGACAAGGTGCGACCAGGCGTTGGTCTTCAGGCTTTGCTGGCGGGCCGTCCGCCACGTTGACAATTTCGTTGGCGAAAGTGAGGGCGCGCGATCGGCGGCATCCGCATAGAAGCCGATCAACGCCTCGGCCATCGCTTCGTCGCCGGGGCCGAGGGCCCAGTCGCTCGTGGCTCGGGTCACGGCAAGGCCGGCCTCTCCCAACAACTCGACCAGCAGTGCGGCGGCATCGGGGCCGAGGCCTGGACCGAAGCCCTTGTCGCGTTGCAGGTCGCGGTGGAAGGCCGCCGCGATGTCCGTGTCGTTGGCCAGCGCCGGTTGCCAGTCCAGCCGGCGGTCGACGGTCAGCGTCGCCAGCAGCGCCACCGCCTGATCGCGGCATGCCCCGACCAGGCGCGCCACCCAGTCCGCACTGACCAGGTCGAGCAGCGCCGCCGCCGTCACCAGGTCGGCGCCTGAGATCAGCTCGCCAAGATCCGCCTTGGCGAGGTCCGCTTCGCGCGTCGAAACAGTCGCTTGCGGGTGTGCCTGACGTGCCGCCGCTTCCAGCAATGCCGGATCGCTGTCGACCAGCACCCAGTCTTGCGCCACCTCAAGCCGTTCGGCCATGAAGGCGAGGTTCGAGCCGCTGCCGGCGCCGAGGTCGACGATGCGCAGGCGGTCGCGGGTTGCCGCCCAGTCGCGGCAGGCCTGCCAGGCGGCATTGTCCCGGGCGGCATGATCGTAGGGCCGCCTGAGCGCCAGCCAGCCGGCATCGAAACTGCCGTCGGTCACGCGACCTGCTCCAGGGCGGCGCGGAACGCCGCGCCGGCGTCGCGCCAGCTTTGCAAATGCTCGCGCGCGGCGACGGCCGCCCGGCGCATCTCCTCGCGCCGGTCCCAGTCGCCGATGATGCAGCGCAGATTGGCTGCCAGTGCTTCGACGTCGCCGGGGGGGCTCAACAGGCCGGTGCCGGCTGGAATTGTGTCCGCCGTGGCGCCGCCTGCCGTGGCAACGATGGGCAGGCCAGCGGCAATCGCCTCGACGAACGCCATGCCATAGCCCTCGTAGTGGGATGCCAGCACGAAGGCGTCCGACGCGGCCAAAGCGGCGGCGACGTCCTGTTGCGGGAGTGGGCCGGTGATGGTGACCCGGTCGCCGAAAACCTCGGCCTGCTCGGCCACCCTGTCGGCGTGCGCCGGGTCCAGGTCGGTCGGGCCGACGAGCGTGAGTTGCCAGTCCAGGTCGTCGCAGCGCGCCAGTGCGGTCAGCAAAGCGTCATGCCCCTTGCGCGGGGTCAGGCTGGCCACGCAGATCAGGCGGCAGGGGCCATAGGCATGCGGCGTTGCCGCCGGGCCGATGTCGACGCCGGGCACCACCACCGAGATGCGCTCAGGCGGGACGTCGAAGTCCGCCAGCCGCCGTGCCGTCGCCGGGCTGGTGACGATGACGTGCCTGGCGTGCGACAGCGCCTGCCGCTCGGATTCGAACAGACGTTCGCGGTCGTCCGCGCCGATCCCGGTCTCGTCGCACAGCGGGTGGTGGACCAGCGCCACCAGGCGCAGGCGCAAGGCGTGGCTGGCCGCCACATCGGGCATGGCGCCAAAGGCGAGGCCGTCGCACACCACCAGCGTGCCATCGGGGCATTGGCTCAGCGCCTGATCGGCATGGTCCAGGTCGGCACCGGCTGGCGCGGGGAACGCGGCGGAGAGGCTTACTTCATCCACTGTCCAACCGACCGCGAGACAGTCCTCCACGATCCGGCGGTCGTAGCGGTAGCCGCCGGTCGGCGTCGCGAGATCGCCGGGGTAGACAAGGACGAAGCCCGGCATCGGGCGCGTCGCGCTGTTCGGGCGGCCGCGGGCGCGGTATCAGGCGCCGGGCAGCGCGCCCTCATAGGCCGCCCACGCGATGTGGGATTCGCCCAGCGTCACCTTCAGCACCGTCAGTCCGCGTGCGTTGGCGCCCAGGTCGCCGGCGGCGATGCGGGCGGCCATGCGGTCGAAGATCGCCTTGGCCAGGAACTCCGTGGTGGTGTTCTGGCCGGCGAAGTCCGGCTCCTCGTCCAGATTGCGGTAGTTCAACGCTGACAGCACGTCGTGCAGCACCTGCGAGGCGAGGCCGATGTCGACCACCAGCCCGTCGGCGTCCAGCTCCGGGCGTCTGACCTCCATGTCCACCACATAGGTGGCGCCGTGCATCTTCTGCGCTGGGCCAAAGATCTCGCCCTTGAAGCTGTGGGCAATCATGAAGTGGTCGCGGACGGTCAGGGAATACATGCGGCCTCGCTGGTTCGTCACTCGTTGGCTGGGTAGCACACCCGCACGCACAGCACGGGCGTGGCATCGTCGACCAGCGCCGCCATGGTCGCCGGCAGGTCGGCAAAAGCAATATCGCGTTCGATCAGGGCGTCAAGCCTGTCGTCGGCCAACAGGGCGATTGCCTGGCTCAGCCGGTCGCGATAGCTGGTGGTGGCGCGGCGCGGGGTGGCGACGTGGCCGACCTGGCTGGAAACAAGGCTCAGCCGGCGGCTGTGGAACGCTTCGCCCAGCGGCAACGGCACGCTGCGGTCGCCATACCAGCTCAGTTCGAAAATGCGGCCCTCGAACGCGGCGAGGGAAAGCGCGTGGACCAGGCCGCCGGGATGGCCGCTGGTGTGGAAGATCAGGGGGCGCTCCGACGTGGCCTCGGCGGAGAGCCGGAACGGTATGTCGAGCGCTGCCGCGATATCGGCCCGCTGCGGCAGGATGTCGACCAGCTCCACGTCGGCGCCGCAATGGTGCCGGGCGAGATAGGCGACCAGGCAGCCGACGACGCCGGCGCCGATCACCGTCACCGTGTCGCCCCCTGTACCGCTGGCACCGACCTCGGCATCCCACACCGCGTTGAGCGCGGTTTCCATGTTGGCGGCCAGCACGGCGCGGCTTGGCGGCACGTTGTCGGGGATCGGCACCACCGCGTCGGTCGGCACCGTGAACCGGGACTGGTGCGGGTGGAGCGCGAACACCGATTGGCCAGCCAACGCGGCGGGACCGTCCTCGACCACGCCGACCGCGCTGTAGCCGTATTTCACCGGCGCCGGGAAGTCGCCTTCCTGTAATGGCGCGCGCATCGCCTGGTGCTGGCTTTCCGGCACCCGGCCGGCGAACACGGTGCGCTCGGTGCCCGCACTGATACCGGTCCACCGGGTCGCCACCGTCACCGCGCCCGGCTGGCACAGCGGCACCGGCTGGCGGCGCAGCGTGCCGTGCCCCGGGCGCTCCAGCCAGAATGCACTCGCCTCGTGCTCGCCGGTCATCTCGTCTCCCGTTACAGCGGTCCTGACAGGGTCGTGATGCCGCACCGGCGCCAGACCTCTGGCCCAACTGTTGCAGGCTGCCATATCAATCGTCGCAACCAGCTACACATACGCGATCGAGGGAGCCCTGACGACATGAGCAAGCCCGAATACCTGCGCCGCCGCGCGCCCGCACTGACCGGTCTGGCGGCTGCCTTCGGCCTGATGGCCACGCCGGCCGCGGCGGAGATGGCGACCTATGAGATGGACCAGACCCACCTTTCGGTCGTGTTCATGGTCGGCCACCTCGACTACGCGGAGGTCGTCGGCATGTTCCTGGAGGCGGGCGGCTCGTTCGAGTTCGACGAGGAGGCGCTGGAGGTCGGCGACATCAGCTTCACGATCCAGGCCGGCAGTGTGTTCACCAACCACGACGCGCGCGACAACCACCTGCGCAGCGACGACTTCCTGAACGCGGCCGAACACCCGGAGATCACCTTCGTCGGCCGCGAGGTGGAACAGACCGGCGAGCGCACCGGCGTCGTCCACGGCGACCTGACAGTTGCCGGTGTCACAGCCCCGGTATCGGTCGACGTGACATGGAACAAGAGCGCCGACTATCCGTTCGGCCCGCCGCAATATTCCATGGGCATCTCGGCGCGTGCCGCCTTCAATCGCTCCGACTTCGGCATCACCTATTTCCTGCCCATGGTCGAGGACGAGGTCGAGGTTATCCTGGAGTTCGAGGCGATCCGCCAGACCGCGCCGGAGTAAGGCAGCCAGGCGACATCTCGGTTCCGATTTCAGGTACCACGCACCGCGAAGACGGGGCGTGGATGCCGCCCCCTGACGCTTCGCCAAGTTGCATTTATGTGTATGGTCGTCGCACCCTGCGCAAATGAGTTCGAATGCGCTGGCACAAGAAGACTCGGGGGGCGGGATGATCCACCAGCAGATAGGGCGCGAATTCGACTGCCTGCACTGCGGCCAAAAAACTCAGGCAATCGTCAAACTGCCGTTGGTTGCATTCTTGGGCGCCAAGAAGAACTACACGCACTGCCAGCACTGCCGCCGATCCAATGTTGCCTTGGTCTACAAGGACGGGCGGCTACGCGTTCGCAGACATAGGTTCTGGGACTTTTTCGACGACTTTACCTGGTCGTGATACGCGTCTAACCCCCGGGGCATCACCCCGACAGCACGTCCAGGCGGCCGCAGGCATAGGGCGCCAGTTCGACCCGGCCGTCTTCGACCGGTCGCGTCGCGTAGTCGAAGCCGCCAAGGTCGGTGCAGACGTCGGTGAACGTACTGGCGTCGATCATGTGGATGTGGGCGCGCGCCGAACGGTCGACGCCCTCGACCTGCACGGACTGCGCGGTGCCGGTCAGGTTGGCGAGCCAGATGCGCGGGCCGGTGGACGAGGTGTAGGCGAAGGCCTGCACCGCACCGGGAACGGATGACGCCGTTTCGTAGACCGCGCGGCCGGCCACGCGGTTGATCTCGGCGATCACATGGAAGGCCGGATAGAGCAGGGTGTCCGCTGGCTGGTCGCCGAACCACGGTGTCGGCCAGTCCTGGTCGGTGTGCACCAGGCCGTTCGGCCCGGACAGGGTGGCCAGGCAGATGGCCTCGGCCCCGCCCGCTGTCATCCGCGCGAACAGCCCGGCATACCAGGACGCACCCAGCAGGCTGCGCTGGCGCGGGTCGTTGATCGCCATGGCGATGCGGATGTTGTCGGGATTGTCGGCGGCCGCCGCGCCATAGGGGTTGTCGCGCATGCCGATGGCGGTCGGGCCGATGCGATAGGGCAGGCCGCCGCCGAGGGCGCGGACCGAGGTCGCGATGTGCGGCAGCGCCTCCAGGTTCTCCATTACCGAGATGTCGTCGCAGGCATGAATGATGGGGCACAGCGTGTGGGTGATGAAGTCGAGCTTGTCGGTGGGCGGGCGCTTGCGGTTCAGCTCGGTGAAGTAGCTCACCATGCCGCCGCCGATCTGCGCATTGGGAAACGCCGCGCGCGCGGCATCGTAGATCTCCGCCAGCGGGGGTGAGGGCGGGAACACGTCGTCGGGCAGCGTGCACTTGGTATCGGTCGACGGCGTCACCACCACCGCGTCCGGCTCCAGGTCGGCCTCCTCGCAGCAGCCGACCAGGAATGCCATGTCGTCCTTCATGATCGCGACTTCGTCACTCGGCTGGCCGTTGCCGTCCAGGCACGGCAGGATCGCCTCCAGCGTGAACGGCTTGCCGATGGCGCGCTTCACAGCCTCGTAGTTGCGCAGGGTGACGGAGTTGTGGCCCTCGCGGGCATCGAACCGCCCGACCAGGTAGTTCGGCTTCAGGGCGCCCAAGGCGTCTGACAGGCCGCGCGCATCGCGCGACAGCTCGGGCGGGATGTAGAGGCCGAGGCTGGGCACGGTGCTTTCCGTCTCGCCACCGACCGTGACCGTCACGGCACCTTCCGCATCCCCGGCAGCTTGGCTACTGACGGGGCCGGTCACCGCCAGCGTCACCGACTGCTCGAACGCCTCGCCGCCGGGCAGGGTGTAGGGCCAGGGCAGGGCCAGCGGGCGGACATACGTCTTGTACGACGCATCCATCCAGTTGCGCTGGTCCTCCATCTCGAAGGTGTCGCCCAGCATGGTGCAGGTGACGTTGACGCCCGGCGTCACCTCGTGGGTCAGCGCGCGCATGTTCTTGAACGGCTGCGCCGGGTCGATCTCGACCGGGAAGGTCGCCACCGTGCTGGTCCCGTCGACCTGGCCGACCTTGACCGGCTGCCCGCTGACGTCGGACGGGTGCAGCACCACGAAGCCGGTGCGCGCGGTCAGGTATTCGCCTTTCGGGGTTGCGGTCACGTCGAACGCCAGCGAGCCGTCGGCCCGCCCCTCGATGCGCGCGCTGTAGGCGAGTTCCTGCTCGGCGTCGCGACAGACGGCGTCGTAGGTGACGACGAAGGAGTCGTCGCCCTGGTCGATCTTCAGGTTGGCGATGTCGGGGCTGTAGGTGCCCCAGTTCTTGTTGCGCGACAGGTACTGGATGGCGCGGATCGCCTCCACGCCATTGAGCTTGATGTGGCGCAGATTGCCGGCATCCAGGCTGGCGGTCAGCGCGCCGGCCCTGAGCTGCGGGCAATCGGGCACCGGCTCCTCGGTCCCGAACAGGGCCACGGCATCGCTTGGTGTGTTCGACATTCCGGTAGTCCTCCCTCCGCCGCCTTTGTCGGCGCCTTGCGCATTGCTTTTAGAGCATCCGGGCGGATTGCGGAATTGGCAGCCGCAAAGATTGGGGCATCGACCCCATACAGCCGCGGCGCTGCTGCCCCGATATTCACCCCAACGACGCGCTGCGGGCAATCGGCCCGGATGCGCACCCCATCACCGCCCGCATGGCGCGGGCAACGGAGGAACACATCATGCGACGCTTCTCTGCCCGCCGGGCACTGACACATATTGCCGCCGCGGTGCTTGCGATCGGCACCTTGGCCGGCGGCAACGCCTCTGCGGCGCCGAATGGGGCTCCGGGCTACGGACAGCCAGCACCAGGCTACGGCGCGCAGCCCATGCCGGTGGTCGGCGGCCCCGGCTACGGGCAGCCCAATCCCGGCTACATGCAGGGCAACGGCACGTGGATGTGGCCCGGCAATCTCAGCTACCCGCGGCTGCGGCTGAGTTCGACCACCGGCGATTTCACCAGCTACGTGGTCGGCAACATGATGGTCGCCATCCGCAACGACGGCCAGGGCATCACTTGGGGCACCTTCAACGACGCTACCGGCCGCTGGACCGGCTACTGGATCGTACCCCAGGGCATTGCGTGCCCGCTGCCGCTGCCCGCGCCGAGTGAGCTGACCGGCCTGGGCTTCCAGTTTCAGGCACCGCTCTACACCTGGGGCACTTTCGACGTCAGCTACACCGCGAACGGCATGGCGGTGCAGTTCAACGGCGCCTGGGGGGCGTGCGGTGCCCCCATCGGCGGCGCCTGGAACGGTACGATGGTGCCGTAGCGCCTGAGTGGATTGCCGATGCCGCAGCTCCCTCCATCGGTGTGGCGTCGGCGTGCGGGCGATGGGCTGTCCCTCCCATCGTCCGCGCCTTCTTGTCCGGCCTGGCCGACACGCGAATGGGGAATCGACCCCATACCGCGACCGGCGGTTACCCCCGATATTGGTTGCCAGGGACACACAGACACCCCGGCAACGCCGGGACCGGATCGGAGGGACCACCCATGCGACGCAACAACGGACTGACCAGCACCATCGCTAAAATCGCCGCCGCCGCACTGACGATCGGTATCGCGGGCGGCACCGGCGCCTTCGCCGCCGACGCGGACCGGATGCAAGACGGCGGCATGACCGCCTCTTACTTCCAGAACGGCGATCCGGACGGCGGCGTATTGCAGACCGATGCCCGCCGTGCACCCATGGTCGACGAATGGGCGCTGCCGGCGGGGCTGGGCCTGCCCGAGGTGCAAGTCGACACCAACACCGGCAGCTTTGCCGGCTACCTGGTGGGCGAGACCATGCTGATCGCGGTCCGCGAGGATGGCCTTGGCTTGAGCTGGGGCACCTATGACCGCGAGACCGGGCGCTTCTCCGGCTATTGGATCGAAACGGGCGACGTGGATTGCCCCGACACGCTGGCTGCCCCGGCCGCGCTGCTGGACGCCGGCTTCACCTTCGACGCCGCGCTGGACACCTGGGGCACGTTCGATGTGGCGGTCACCGAAACCGAGGACGGGCTGGTGTTCGACGGCGCGCTTGGTGTGTGCGGCATTCCCTTCGGCGGCCCTTGGGCGGGTACGATCGGCTAGGGGAGGGCGGCTGAGCCAAGTCAGCCCCTCCACCAACAACTATCCGTCGCCCTCGCCCTTGTGGCGAGGGCCCATTTGTGGGGCAGTCTGGATCAGTTCTGTAGGAGGCTGGCAGCGTGGTCCGTCGCGCCCGCCATTTCAGTGACCGGTGTACCTCAACTTATTGAGTTTCTGGACAGGGATGGGTCCTCGCCACAAGGGCGAGGACGACAATGAAAGTATTTTCTGAGGATCAAGCCGCTCTCCCGCGCGTACCGCTGGGAGAGGGGAAGTGAGTGCCTCGCCACAAGGGCGAGGACGACAATGATAGTTATTTCTGGGGATCGAGCCGTTCTCCCGCGAGATGCGTGAGTGCCACCGGCACAAGCCTGAAGACGACAATAGAGTTGGCTCAGGTCACCACGCGGCCGGATTCGGGCTCGATGATGATGGCGCGGCTCATGTCGACGAACAGGTCGATCCGGGTGCCGGCCTTCTCGACCGTGTGCGCCGGCAGTTCCGCCGTCACCAGGTGCCCGCCGAGGCGGCAACTGGCGTAGACCCGGCTGCCGGTGGGCTGGATCAGCTCCACATCGACCGAGACCTTCTGCTGGCCCTCGCGCACCGAGTTGCCTTCGCCGACCAGGGCCAAATGCTCCGGCCGCACACCCAGCACCATCTCCGCGCCGGCCAGCACCGGCAGGCTGGCGCCGTGGCGGGGCGGCACCACCAGGTGCTGGTCGTCGGAGAAGGCGGCGATCATGTCGTCGCCCTCGCGCTTCATCGCCACCGGCACGAAGTTCATCTGCGGCGAGCCCAGGAAGCTCGCGACGAATTGGCTGACCGGCCGCTCGAACAGGTCCAGCGGCGCGCCGGCCTGCTCGATGACGCCGGCGTTCATCAGCACGATGCGGTCGGCCAGCGTCATCGCCTCGATCTGGTCGTGGGTGACGTAGATCATGGTCTTGCCGATCTGGGTGTGCAGGCGCTTGATCTCGACCCGCATCTCGTCGCGCAACTGCGCGTCCAGGTTGGACAGCGGCTCGTCGAACAGGAACACATCGGCGTCGCGCACGATGGCGCGGCCGATGGCGATGCGCTGGCGCTGGCCGCCGGAAAGCTGGCGCGGAAAACGGTCCAGCAGTTCCGCGACGCCCAGCAGCTCGGCCACGTCCTGCACCCGGCGCCGGGTCTCGCCCTCCGGCACCTTGCGGGCGCGCAGCCCGAAGGCGATGTTGTCGTACACCTTCATGTACGGGTAGAGCGCGTAGTTCTGGAACACCATGGCGATGTTGCGGTCGCGTGGCCTCAGGTCGTTGACCACGCGCCCGCCGATGCTGATCTCGCCGTCGTCGATGTCCTCCAAGCCGGCGATCATGCGCAACAGGGTGGACTTGCCGCAGCCGGACGGCCCCACCAGCACCGCGAATTCGCCCTCCGGAATGTCGAGGTCGATGCCGCGCACGGCGTGCACGTCGCCGTAGTATTTCTGGACTTGTGAAAGGTTCAGTTCGGACATTGGCGGCTCACCCCTTCACGGCGCCCATGGAGATGCCGCGGACCAGGAATTTCTGGGCCATGGCGACAGTGAAGAACACCGGCAGCGCGCCGACCAGCGACATCGCGCCGATCTTCGCCCAGAACGTCTGCTGCTGGCCGAAATAGTGCGTGATCTGGACCGGGAACGTGATGACGTCGGTCTTGGTCAGGATCAGCGCGAACAGGAACTCGTTCCAGGCAAAGATGAATGTGAACACGGCGGTCGCGAACAGGCCGGTCCGGACCATCGGGAAGGTGACCCGAAGCAGCGTCTGCCAGTGGCTCAGCCCGTCGACGAGGGCGCTTTCCTCCAGTTCAAGCGGCACATCCTCGATGTAGCCGCGCATCATCCAGATGACGTAGGGGATGTTGAAGGCGGTGTAGAGCGCGATCAGGCCGAAATAGGTGTCGTTCAGGTCGACGATGGCATAGAGCAGGAAGATCGGGAACGCGACCGCGATCGGCGGGATCATGCGCTGGGAGATGATCCAGATTGCCAGATTGTCGCCGCCGGTGTTGTAGCGCGCGATGCTGTAGGCGGCGATGGTGCCCAGGAACATCGCCACCACCGTGCTGATGCCGGCGATGACGAAGCTGTTCCACACCGACACGAAATCGCCATCGCCCCACAGCGCCAGGAACGTGTCGAAATTCGGCGTTTCCGGAAGCCAGACCGGCGTGCTGGAGAACACCTCCTCCGGCGTCTTGAACGCCATGATGAACAGCCAGTAGATCGGGAACAGGAAGACGATCGCGATAACGATGGCGCCGACCAGGCGCATCGCGGTCAGCCGCCCGTCGCGGCGCTGGTACCAGGGCTTGCGGCTGCCGCGTCTCATCGCGCAATCGCCACGCGTTTCAGCAGCATCATCACCAGCAGCGACAGCGCAATGATGACCAGGAACGTCATCGCGGCGGTGACGGATGTGTCGAAACGCTCGAAGCCCTTGACGTAGGCGTAGACGCTCAGCGTCTCGGTCATGTTGCCCGGCCCGCCGTGGGTCAGCGCCCAGACGATGTCGAACAGGCGCACCAGTTCCAGGCCGCGGATGGTCAGCGCCACGATGATCACCGGCTTGATCGCGGGCAGGATGATGCGGCGGAACACCTTCAGCGCCGACGCGCCGTCAAGCTCGGCCGCCTCCAGCTGCGACTTGTCGACGTTCGACATGGCCGCCAGCAGCACCAGGAACATGAACGGCGTCCACTGCCAGATTTCGCAGACCAGGATCGCCGAATAGACGATGAAGGGGTTGTCGTTGACGAGCCACAGGATGTCGACGGACTCGCCGTAGAACCACGACAGGATCTGGTTGATCGGGCCGAAGATGTTGTCCCACATCAGCCGCCACATGGCGCCGGCGACGAAGGGCGCGATGGCGGTCGGCAGGATCAGGATGGAAATCAGCGCCTGGCGGCCCGGCATCTTTTCCAGGAACAGGCGGGCCAGCGCCAAACCCAGCAGCAGCTCCAGCGGCAGTGCGACCGCGGTGAAGATGCCGGTGTGCAGCAGCGATTCCCAGAACCGGTCGTCGCCGAGCAGGCGCCCGTAGTTGTCGAACCCCTGCCACGAGGTGTCCTCGCCGCGCCGGGTGAAGCGCATGAAGCTGACAACCAGGGAGTAGATGATCGGGAACAGGCCGATCAGCAGGATGATCAGGATCGACGGCCAGATGATCAGCCATCTGAAGTGGCGGTCTGCGAACAGGCTCAGGCGACTGGACGGGGTCCGTCGCTCAGACCCGCCTCCGCGGGATGCTTCCGCCAACGCCATGGTTCAGTCGTCTAGCTCGATCCGGCGGTGGGGACCGCATGGCAACGTGCCATACGGTCCCGTCCGTTCAGGCCCAATCGCTCAGGCCAGGTTACTCAGGTCAAGGATACGCGCTCGGCTTGGACGCCCATTCGATGTAGGCCTCGCGCTGGTCGTCGACCCCGATGTCGTCGGTGATCTCGTCCCATTCCTCGGCCGCGGCATCCAACGCATCGCGCGCATCGCCGCCAGCCAGCACTTCCGTGATCGCCCGGGTCAGCGACTCCTCGTACGAGAAGGTGTCGATGATCGAAAGATCCAGCATGCCGGTGTTGGCGTTTGCGGTCAGCGTGTCGAGGTAGTTGCCGGCCTCGCCCCAGAGGCTGCGATATTCCTCGCTCTCGAAGTGAGAGGTGCGGAACGGATCGCGCAGGGCGTAGGGCAACTGCACCCGCTGCAGGCTGATTTCCTTGCTGTTCATCCACTGGGCGAACAGATAGGCCGCTTCCTTGTTCTCGCTGTTGGACGAGACGGAAAGCAGGAAGCCCGCGGCAAGCTGCGGATGGCCGCCCGGCGTCGGTGCGTAACCCACCTTGCCCGCGACGGTCGATTCCGGCAGCCATGACAGTGCCTCGATCTCGGTGCCATAGCCTGCCGACCAGCGCCCGGGCGGCGGCCACCAGATCTGCATGGCAAGCTCACCGGCCAGCCACGCGTTCAGCACCTCGATCGGGCCCCAGCTCGCAGCACCCGGCGGCATGTTGTCGAGTTGGCGGACCATGTCCTCCAGCACCGCGACGCCGATGTCGGAATTGATGGTGGCCTCCATCGTCTCCTCGTCGAAGAAACGGCCGCCGGCGACCCGGAAGCGCTCTTCGAACAGGAAGTGGACCAGGCCCGGAGACAAGATCAGGGCCGAGCCATAGAGGTCCGGTGCCATCGCATCGGTGAAGTACTTGGAGATGTCGTAGAACTGGTCCCAATCGGCCGGCGGCGCCAGCGGATAGCCATAGGCTTCCTCGAACGCGGCCTGATGGTCCGGGTCGCTGAACAGGTCCGTGCGGTAGTAGAGCAGCAGCACGTCGCCGTCGTCGGGGAAGCCGTAGATCTCGCCGTTGTACGACATCTGGTTGTCCCGATAGACGGGGGCGATGTCGTCCAGTTCGTCGCGGTAGCCGTATTCGTCGACATAACCGTCGAGCGGTTCCAGCGCGCCGGCGTTGACCAGATCGGGCATCCACGCAGGGATGACGTTCAACAGGTCGTATGCACCGGTGCCGGCCCGGTGTTCGGCCAGCGTCTTGGTGAACAGCTCGTTGATCGGTATCTCGATCACCTCGACCTTGATGCCGGTCAGCTCCTCCCACATCGGACCCGAGAAATTCAACGGGTCGTGGGCTTGCAGGCCGGCTTCCCAGGTTACCGTGATCGTGGTGCCGGCATACTGCTTCGCCGCCTCCACCGCCCGTTCGGCCGCGGACTGCGACCATGCCGGTGCGGAAAAGGCGGCCAACGCAGCCGCTGCAGCCACGATGGGCAACCCGAATGTCGGTCCTCTTGCCATCGTTGCTTCCCTCCGTTTGCCGCCGCGATCGTTGTGCCGCGACGTTATCGACAAGGCCAGTACCGGGTCAGGACCCGAACGCGGCCTTGTATCCCGCGAGCTTCTCCAGCCACGCGGAATTGCTTGTTATGTCCTTGTTCACGATGCCGCCGGGGATCTCCCCGCGCATCATCGCCAGCACCGATTTCACGTCCGACGCGCCGATGCCGGCGAAGCACTGGTCGGTCCAGCACAGCGAGTGGGGCGTCACGATGACACTGTCGAGCTGCAGGATCGGTGCGTCGGCGGGGCAGGGCTCCTGCTCGAAGACATCCAGCCCGGCACCCGCGATGGTGCCCGATTTCAGCGCATCGACCAGTGCGGGCTCGTCGATGATCGGCCCGCGTGCGGTGTTGATGACGTAGGCGGTCGGCTTCATCATCGCCAGTTTCTCGGCATTGACGATGCCGCGCGTCTGGTCGTTCAGCGGACAACTGACCGACAGGAAGTCGGACTGCTTGAACAGGTCCTCGATCGAGACCAGCTCGATGTTCAGGTCGGCGGCCACCTTCTGGTCGGCAAACGGGTCGTGCGCGATGTGGCGCATGCCGAACGGCTGGATCAGCCGGTAGGCCTCGGCGCCGATATTGCCGATGCCGAGCGAGCCGAAGGTGCGGCCCATCAGGCCGACGCCCATGTTGGAGGAGATCTGCTTCCACCCCTCCGGCCCCTGGCGGGTCAGCCGCTCCTTGATGTGCATCTTCTGGCTCAACGCCAGCATGAAGGTGAGAATGGAGACGGCGACCGGCCGGCGCACCCCGTCGGGCGTGATCACCGCCGCGATGCCATTCGCGTTGCAGGCCGGGATGTCGACATTGTCGAAACCGACGCCGAAGCGGGCCACCATCGCCAGCCGCCCGTCGGCGGGTACGCTGGCGGCGGTGAATTTCTTGGCCAACAGGATCAGGGCGTCGTGACCGGCCAGGCCCTCGGCCGGCATCACGTTGTCGATGGCGTCGACGTAGGTGACCTCGATATCCGGGTTGTCGTCCAGCGGCGCCATATCCCAGTCGACGAAGGCGGGTGAGCCGTCGGGCCTGCGGAAGTCGCTGGAAAGGGCAACCCGGAACTTGGCCATGTCGTTTCCTCGTTGGTCAGGCGCCGGTGTCGAAACGCGTCGCCATGTCTTTGTTGTTGCCGCGACGCTATTGCCACCGTCAGTTGGCGGCACAGCCCTCGCGAATGCCGTCAACCCCCTGCTTGACCGCGGCCTGATAGGCCCACACGTCGCCCGAGTAACAGATGAAATCGAAGCCCAGCTTGTTGTATTCGACGCCGGTGGCGACGTCGGGCACCAGTCGGCCCAGCGCCTTGCCGTGGGCGGCGCACGCCTTGGCCACGACATCGATGGCGTCGCTGAAGACCTTGCTGTCGAACTGCCCGGGCACGCCCAGCGAGCATGACAGGTCGAAATGGCCGACCCACAGGCAGTCGACACCGTCGACGGCGGCGATCGCGTCGGCGTTCTCCACCCCCTCCCTGGTCTCGATCTGGGCGAACAGGGCGGTGCGATCATTGGCGGCCGCTAGCGAACCCATCACGTCGCTGACATGATAGGCATCGTGGGCAACACCCAGGGCCACGCCACGCTGGCCGACCGGCACATACTTCATGCAGTCCAGAATGGCGCGCGCCTCTTCGGCGCTGCCGACCATCGGCAGCATGATGCCTTCCGCGCCCATATCGGCGGCACGCGCGATGTGGTGATAGGCCTTCGACGGCACGCGCACGATGGTGGGCAGGCGCGCCGCCTCGAAATATCGTATGGCGCTCTTGATCGTCTCGTGGTGGAAGCCTGAATGCTCGGTGTCGAACAGCACGAAATCGCAGCCGGCGTTCTTCAGCATATGGCCGATGCCCGGCGTGGCGAACTCGACGATGAAGTGGCCGACCTTCAGGTCCTTGGTGCGCGCCATCGCGCGCAGCGTAGCCCCGTCGGCAGCGGTCCGATCAGCCGGCATTTTCGTCCACCGTCAGTTCGCGTACCGTGACGCCTTGCACAATCGGGTCGGTCGCGGCCTTGAACTTGGCGAAATGCTCCGTGCGCAGATGCGCCTCGAAGGCGTCCCGGTCGTCGTAGATCTCATAGAGCCAGACCACGGGCTCGCCGTCGCGCGACGTCAGCACGTCGAAGCGCCGGCATCCGGGCTCCGTGCCCGCTGACGCGGCCGCATTCTCTGTGACGGCGGTGACGAAGGTGTCGACGTCTTCCGGCTTCATCCGGAAATCCACGACGATGGCAAATCGCGACATCGCTACTCGGCGCTCCCCCATCAGACCGCCGCGCTGCCGACCCGGCGGACCAGGCCACGTACCGACTGTTGCCGTGCACGCTGTCGCGAACGGAGTGTTCTGCAACCGGGATGTTGCGGGCGATTGCCCACGGCTGTCAAGTCGGCACCCACCGGACGTCGCGCGCCTGTCGGCACGGCGCTGCGACTCCGCTGGCGGGCGCGACATCCGGACCGCCGAGCCGCATACGTGGGGATGCCCGTTGCCCGCCGATAGGCGCTTCGACGGCGGAACCCGGTGCGTTTTTGGCCCATCGCGGGCTGCCGATTGGGCGGAATAGTTTGATTGAGGGTGGCGAACTGCTATCTTGAGAAGGCGAAGCGGCGAGTTGCAGCCTTGGTGGACGCTCAGTTAGCCAGGGCATTGTGGGTGGGGTGTCGCTTTCGCCTAGCGCTAGACGGCTTATGACTCCGGCACAAGGTCCTCAACTCGTCACGCGGTTGCCGGTTCAGACCCGGACGGCCACCTTGCCGGTGATCGTCATCGTCGACGACCGGGCGACGAACCGCGCGGTCCTGGGCAAGCTTGCCTCTAGCCTGAGCGCGCGTGTCCAGGTCCAGCCCTTCGACAGCCCGAGCCCGGCGCTGGAGTGGATTTCGCGCAATCCGCCGGATCTGGTCATCACCGATTTCAAGATGCCGTCGATGGACGGCGCCGATTTCATTCGCCGATTGCGCGCGATGCCGAACTGCTTCGACGTGCCGGTGGTCGTGGTCACCGTCTACGAGGAGCGCGAGCTCCGGTACCGCGCCTTGGATGCAGGCGCCACCGACTTCCTGATCAGTCCGCTGGACCACCGCGAGTTCCGGGCGCGAATCAGCAATCTGCTGACCTTGCGCCATCAGCAGGAGATCATCCGGCGTCGCGCCGTCAGCCTGGAAGAGCGGCTTCAGGTCACCAACAAGCTGCGCGCCGATGAGTTGCGGCAGTCGGAGGACCGGCTGAACGCGGTCATCAATGGGCTGCCGGCGCTGATCACCGTGCGCGATGCCACCGGGTACATCACGATGGCAAACCGTGCGTGCGAGGAGTTCTTCGCGCTGGGCACGCCCATCGTCGGCCAGCATTGGGACAGCATCGGCCTGCCGCGGGGCGGTAGCGACCATGGTGTCTTCGACCGTCGTATACTGGACGGCGAGACCATATGCATGTTCGAGGAGGAGCTGGAGGACAGCGACGGCCGGGTGGTCAGCTTCAAGACCACCAAGCTGCCACTGCTACAGGGCGATGGCCCCTCCGACGAGGTGCTGACGGTTTCGGTCGACATCAGCGAGCAGAAACGGGCCGAGACCGTGCTGCTGGATGCGAAGCTCGCGGCCGAGCTCGCGAACCGTAGCAAGTCGGAATTTCTCGCCAACACCAGCCACGAGCTGCGCACGCCGCTGAACGCGATCATCGGATTCGCCGAGGTGCTTTCGACCGAGCTTCTGGGGCCGGTCGGGACCATGCGCTACAAGGAATATGCGGGCGACATTCTGGGCAGTGCCGAGCACCTGCTGGGGCTGATCGAAGATATACTTGATATTTCGCAGATAGAGAGCGGGCGCCTTAGCCTGGTCGAATCGAGATTCTCGGTGCGGGACGTGGTGCGCAACGTCGTGCGGTTTTTCGAGGCCAAGGCCGAGGACTTGGAAGTGACGATCGAGATCGACGTCGACCCGTCGCTGGAACTCTGGGCCGACGAGCGGCGTTTCAAGCAAGTCTTGTCGAACCTGGTATCGAACGGCGTGAAGTTTTCAACACAGGGCGGCCATGTTAAGGTCGCGTCCGCGTTGGCCGAAGGCGGCGATCTGACGGTGGCTGTGGCCGACGAGGGCATCGGGATCGCCGAAGACGACGTCAAGCTCGCTTTGGCCAGGTTTGGCCGGCTGCGCAGCCCCGGAAATACTCCGAAGCCGGGGGCCGGCCTTGGGCTTTCTTTGGCCCTCGAATTAACGGAATTGCATGGTGGAAAGCTGAATATCGAAAGTTCAGTCGGCGAAGGCACAACGGTTGTCGCAACTTTTCCCGCGGCGCGTGTCTTGACTGCCAATCAAGCGTCGACGCCGAGTTCTGGAGAATGACTATTCGTGCGACACATTTTGGATCGCTTCCGGGGACGGGCAGATAGCGAGCACGAGCAGGCGTTCGTGCGCCTGGTCATCGTCAGTCTGGTTGCCGTCTATCTTGGCGTTCTGGAGGTTGCCGGCGCGGGCGCGTCCGGCGACCGTGTCGTCACCGTTGTCTCCATCGCCGTCTACGTAACCGTCTCCCTGGGCTTCATCGCCTGGATCGCTGCCGACCCGGACCCCAATCCAGCCCGCCGCCTGCTCGGCATGGTGGCCGACATCGCGATCACGTCGTTCGCCATGTACTGGTGGGGGTCGGCCACGGCGATGATCTATCTGGTCTACCTGTGGGTCACCTTCGGTAACGGCTTCCGCTACGGCAACCGGTATCTGGCGTTGAGCGCGATGGGGAGCCTGCTGGGTTTCGGCGCCGTCGTCTGGCTGTCGCCGTACTGGCACGACAACATGACCACGTCGGCGGGTCTGCTGGCGGCCCTGGTCGTCCTGCCCGCCTACGTTTCCACCCTGATCCGCAAGCTGACCGAAGCCAAGCTGCAGGCCGAGGCGGCGAGCAACGCCAAGGGCCAGTTCCTGGCCACCATGAGCCATGAGCTGCGCACGCCGCTGAATGCGATCATCGGCATCGGCGGCCTGATGCAGAAGACCAGCCTGAGCGCGGAGCAGCGCGACATGACGCGCACCATTGGCACGTCGGCGCGCACCTTGCTGGCGAACATCGACCAGATTCTCGATTTCTCCCGCATCGAGGCTGGGCGCATGCCGGTGGACGAGGTCGATTTCGACCTGAACGGCGAGTTGGTCGAGCTCTACCGCATGCTGGAGCCGCAGTGCACGGAGCGTGGCCTGCGGCTGCAGTTCGTGATCGATGGGCGGATCGATCCGTGGATGCGCGGCGCGCCGCACTACATCCGCCAGATCCTGACCAATCTGGTCGCCAACGCCATCAAGTTCACCGAGAAGGGTTATGTGCGCGTCTGCTGCAGGCTCGTCACCCGCGATAACGCGCCGCCGCGCATGACCTTCGACGTAATCGATACCGGCATTGGCATCGACGCCAACGCCCAGCGCCATATCTTCGAGCCGTTCACGCAGGAGGATCAGGCGACCAGCCGGCGCTATGGCGGCGCCGGCCTGGGTCTTGCGATCTGCCGGCAACTGACCGACCTGATGGGCGGACGTATCGGCGTCGACAGCGAAGTCGGTGCCGGCAGCCGCTTCTGGATGGAGTTGCCGATCCGGCCGGCCAGCGTGTCGGCCCACACCGAGGCACCGGTCCGGCCGGAGGGCCTTCGCCTGCGGGTCTCCGACGACCGGCTGCGGGGGCGGGTGGCGGCCCTTGCCGGCGACCTTGGGCTCGAATTGGTGGCGGAAAGCGGCGGCAGCCCCGACAAGGTGGTGCTGAGCATTCGGGACCAGGATGCAGGTCAGGGGACGGCCATCGACTCCATCGAGACACCGTTCCGCGGCGCCCTGGTGGTGCCGGCCACGTGGACCGCCACGGCCTTGCCCACGCTGCGCACCGGGGTCTACTGCGCGGTGACCGAGCCTGTCGATGGCGACCTGATCCAGGCCGCGGCGCGGCTCGGTGCGCGCTGTGCCCCCGGCGACGCCCTTGCCGACGATATCGATCAACGCACGGCCGACACCAAGGCGCAGCGACCGCTGCGTGTTCTGGTGGCCGAGGACAATGCCGTGAACCGCCGGGTGACGGCGATGATCCTGCGCCAGGCCGGTCACGAGGTGCGGTTGGTTGAGAACGGCGAGGCCGCGCTGGACGCATTGGCGGAGTTCGACGCGGAAATCCTGGTGCTCGACGTCAACATGCCCGGCACGTCCGGCATCGATGTGGCCAAGGAAGTCCGCATGGGCGAGGTGGGGCCGCAGCCGCGACTGCCGATCATCGCCCTGACCGCCGACGCCACCACGGTCACCGAGCGGGCCTGCAAGGCGGCCGGCATGGATGCATTCGTCACCAAGCCGGTGGAGGCGGAGCACCTGATCCGTGTGCTCGATCACTGCGCGAATGGCACCGCGCCTGGAACCGCACCTGGGACTGCACTGGGCACGGGCGGCGCACTGGCCGCAACGCCAGTGCCCGCCACGCCGGCGCGGCCAGCACCGGCATCGAGCCCACGCCTGGACCCGGTCGAGACTTTTGCAGACAGGCTGTCCAGCGGCGCGGTGGACGACACCCAGGTCGCCGACTTGAGCTCCCATCCGCGTTTCCGCATGACCGCGCGCCCGGTGGTCGACGAGCATTCGCTGCAAAGCCTGTCGGCGCTGGACAATGGCGGTTCGTTCGTCCGCGAACTGGTGACCGAGTATGTCGAGGATGCCGGGCAGTTGCTTGACGACCTGGAGCGCGCGGTCGCGGAGCGCGATATCGGCGGCGTTCGCGACACGTCGCACGCCCTGAAGAGCAGTTCGGCCCATGTCGGCGCCGCGCGCATCCAGGCGATCTGCTCGGAACTGTCGCAGCAGCGGCGCACCCAGGTGGTGGCGTTCATGGCCGATGCGCTGCCCAGCCTGCGCACGCAATTGTCGCTGTATGACCAGACCCTGCGCGAACGATGGGCGCGCCAGGGCGGCTCGGACAGCAAGACCTAACCAGCAAGATAGCCAGCCTCGTTCAGGCCGCGTTCGTTTCCGCGTGGCGGTGCCGCCGAGGATCAGTTGCGCTCGCCTGCAATCAGGGTGCGCCAAGGCAACAGCCGGGTGTGCACGCCGGTCAGTTGCGGATCGTCGTAATCAGCGATGCAGCGCGCAAGATGCCCCCATAATGCGCGCAGATGCCCCCATTTTTGCCCCCATGCCACGCGCCGTCATAAGGCGCGGGTCGTTCGCCGGCGTTCCCGGCGCTACGAAGTCATGAGTGGCTTACATCTGAGCCAATCTCCTGTCTTGCGCCGCCACCAAACGCTCCATCCGGCGAAGGTCCTTGGCGTCCAGCGCCATCGCCGTGTCCACCCACATGGTGGTGATGCCCAGCAGTTCCTCGTAGGTGACCGGGTTGGTCAGCCCGCGCGCGGCATAGACGCTGCGCCGCGAGTTGTAGCTGCGCCCGATCGAGCGAATGAACTCGTCGACCGCATCCTCGCCGGTGCCGTCCTCGACCAGAATGTCGACCACGCCCATCTCGTGCATCTGCGCGGCGCTGTAGATCGAGCCGCTGAACACGATCTCCTCGGCCAGCCGCTGTCCGACCCGGCGGGTCAGGAAGCTGAGCGCACCCATGCCCGGGAACATATTGAACAGGGCTTCGGGCATGCCGAAACGCGCCTGCTTCTCGGCGATGATGACGTCGTCGGCCAGCACGGCCTCGAAGCCGCCACCCAAGGTGTCGCCCTGTGCCAGGGTGATGCTGATGTAAGGCATGTTGCGCTTGGCCAGACGCGCGTACACCACGTCGATGCACAGCCGCGCATAGTCCATCAGGGAGTCACGGTCGCAATCGCGCACGATTTCGACGATCCGCTTCAGGTCGCCGCCCAGGTGCAGGATGCCCGGCACGCCCGACGCGGTGATCAGCCATTTCAGCGGTGCGGCCCGGGTTGCGCCAGACGTGTGCGCTTCCTCGATCTGGTCGAAGACGGCGACCATGTCGTGGAGCAGTTGCGGTGTCGAGCTCGGCCGGCCCGACGGGCAGGCATACAGCCACAACGCGCCATAGGTGCGATCGTAGGCAAGCTCAAGCTCGGTAAGGCCCTTCCAGTCGTCGAAGGGTGTCGCGAACTGCGCCGCCTGGGCCGCCGCATTGCGTAGATTGTCGACCACACGGGCATCGTAGCGGTCGGAGATATGGCGCGCGGCCGAACCGTCGGCGCCGTCACTCAACATTGGAGTAGATGGTGTTGTAAAGGTCATACTTCCCCGCCTTTCCATTGCACATGGGTGGCCGCGAGGAAGTAGAACGAGCGCGCGCTATTGTATCCGTTTCATGCGCGACTAATGTCCCGCCTAGCATCATTCGCCTGCGATGCCAGCTTCCCCCCGCCTGCCCAGATTCGTAACACTCTTGTGTCACAGCTTTGTGTAACACCAATAGTGGAGGCGCGTGCAAGCGTAATGCGTTGCCTGAACGAGACGTAAGGTTGGAAAAGGCGTTGTCCGGACAATCGCACAACCGTGCGATGTCGTTGTCGGCCGGTCGTTACCGATGCCGGCACAATGGGCGGCGGACCGCGGGTCGGGCAGGCTGGCTGCGGTCGGGGGCTACTTGGGGTAGCCGATGCCTGACAGCGTTGTCTCGATCTCGCTGAGGATCGCCGGGTCGTCGATGGTGGCGGGGACCTGGTAGTCGGCGCCGTTTGCGATCTTTTGCATGGTGCCGCGCAGAATCTTGCCGGACCGGGTCTTGGGCAGGCGCGCCACCACGGCCGCGGTCTTGAATGCCGCGACCGGCCCGATGTCGTGGCGCACCTTGGCCAGCAATTCGCTGACGATGTCGCCCGGCGCCTGGCCAACCCCGTCCTTGATGACCACCAGCCCGACCGGCACCTGGCCCTTCAGCGCGTCGTCGACGCCGAACACCGCGCATTCGGCAATCGCGGGGTGGCTGGACAGCACCTCTTCCATCGCGCCGGTCGACAGCCGGTGGCCGGCCACATTGATGACGTCGTCGATGCGGCTCATGATGTGGATGTAGCCGTCGTCGTCCACGATGCCGGCGTCGCCGGTCAGGTAGTAGCCGGGATAGCGCGACAGATAGGATTGCCGCATGCGCTCCCGGTTGCCCCACAGGGTGGGCAGGGTGCCGGGGGGCAGCGGCAGCTTGACGACGATGTTGCCGATCTCGTTGGCACCGACCTGCTCGCCGGCCTCGTTGAGGATCTGCACGTCGTAGCCCGGAACGGCGCGGGTCGGCGAACCCGGCTTCACCGGCAGGCGCTCGATGCCGACGCAGTTGGCGGCGATGGCCCATCCGGTCTCGGTCTGCCACCAGTGGTCGATCACCGGCAGGCCCAGGATCTCCTCGCACCAGTTCAGCGTGTCAGGGTCGCAGCGCTCGCCGGCCAGGAACAGCGTCCGCATTTTGCCGAGGTCGTAGTCCTTCAGCCGCGCGCCGGAGGGGTCTTCCTTCTTGATCGCGCGGATCGCGGTGGGGGCGGTGAACATGGCGGCGACCCCGTGCTCCGCGATCACCCGCCAGAACGCGCCGGCGTCCGGCGTGCCGACCGGCTTGCCCTCATAGACGATGGTGGTGCAGCCGTGCAGCAGCGGGCCGTAGACGATGTAGGAGTGGCCGACCACCCAGCCGACATCGGACGCCGCCCAGTACACGTCGCCGGGATTGACGTCGTAGATGTTCTTCATCGACCACGTCAGCGCCACCGCATGGCCGCCATTGTCGCGCACGATGCCCTTGGGCTGCCCCGTCGTGCCCGACGTGTAGAGGATGTAGAGCGGGTCGGTCGCCTTCACCGGCACGCAGTCGGCCGGCGTCGCGGCGGCCAGCGCGTCGTTCCAGTCGTGGTCGCGGCCGTCGATCAGCGCGGCGGCGGCCTGGGGGCGGGCCAGGATCAGGCAGCTCGTCGGCTTGTGCGTCGCCAGTTCGATCGCCTCGTCCAGCAGCGGCTTGTACTCGACCACCCGGCCCGGCTCGATGCCGCAGCTCGCGGAGACGATGGCGACCGGCTTGGCGTCGTCGATGCGGGTGGCCAGCTCCTTGGCCGCGAAGCCGCCGAACACGACCGAATGGATCGCGCCGATGCGCGCGCAGGCCAGCATGGCGATGGCGGCCTCCGGCACCATCGGCATGTAGACGATCACACGGTCGCCATAGGCGACGCCGATGTCCTTCAGCGCGCCGGCGCAACGCGCGACCTGGTCCTGCAGCTCGGCGTAGGTGAGGGTGCGCTGGCTGCCGGTGATCGGGCTGTCGTGGATGATCGCCGCCTGGTCGCCGCGCCCGGCCGCGACATGGCGGTCGACGCAGTTGTAGCAGGTGTTCAGGGTGGCGCCGGTGAACCAGCGGTAGAACGGCGCGTCGCTGTCGTCCAGCACCCGCTCCCAGGGCGAGATCCAGTCGACCGCCTGGGCGGCCTCGGCCCAGAACGCCTCAGGATCGTCGTGCGCGCGCCGATACACGGCATCGAAGCGTTCGCTCATGGTCGTTTCCCTCCCTGGCCGAGCATTTGTCGTCAGCACTGGCCAAAACCACCTTTCGTCATGCTCGGGCTTGACCCGAGCATCCACGTCTTCTTGTCGGCTTCGCCGCCATCTCGTGGATGCCCGCAACAAGTGCGGGCATGACGGGAAGCTTAATAGTCGCCTACCCCTCCCGCGGCGGCACCGGGCGCTGCGGCACGCCGTTGTACGCGCTGAGCGGGCGGATCAGCTTGTTGTTGGCCCGCTGCTCCAGCACGTGGGCGGCCCAGCCGGTGATCCGCGACATCACGAAGATCGGCGTGAACATGGGAATGTCGAAGCCCATCAGATAGTAGGCCGGCCCGGTGGGGAAATCGAGATTGGGGTGGATGCCCTTCTCGCCGATCATGATCTTCGACAATACGTCGGAAATCTCGATCCACTTCTCGCCGTCGCGCAGCTTCGCCATGTCGTGGAAGGCGGCGGTCATGGTCGGCACCCGGCTGTCGCCGCTGCGGTAGACCCGGTGGCCGAAGCCCATGATCAGCCGCTTCTCGGCCAGCGCCTTGCGCAGCCAGGGCTCGGCGTTGTCGGGCGAGCCGATCTCCAGCAGCACATGCATCACCGCCTCGTTGGCGCCGCCGTGCAGCGGGCCCTTCAGCGAGCCGATGGCGCCGGTGATCGCCGAATAGAGGTCGGAGATCGACGACGTGATGGTGCGCGCGGTGAAGGTGGAAGCGTTGAAACTGTGCTCGGCATAGAGGATCAGCGAGATGTCGAAGCAGCGGATGACCTCGGCCGGCGGTACCTCGCCGAAGCACATATTGAAGAAGTTCTCGCAATAGCCGAGCGCCGGATCGGGCGCGATCGGCGCCTTGCCATGGCGGTGGCGGAAGTCGGCGGCGACGATGGTGGGGATGCGCGCCAACAGCTTGATCGACTTTTCCAGGTCCGCCTCGACAGTATTGTCGTTGGTGGTGTCGTCCTCGACGCCCAGCAGGCTGACCGCGGTGCGCAGGGTGTCCATCGGGTGGGCGGCGGTGTTGAACATGCCGATCAGCGTCAGGCAGTCGTCGCTGAGCGCGCGGTAGCCGGCCTCCTTGGCGCAGAACGCTGTGCGCTGGGCGGCATCGGGCAGGTCGTCGTGCAGCAGCAGGTAGGCGACGTCCATGAAGTCGCGCGCGGCGCACAGGTCCTGCACCGCATAGCCGCGATAGGTCAGCGAGTTGGTCTCCGGCATCACCTTGGAGACCGCGGTCTCGTCGGCCAGAACGCCCGCCAGCCCGTATTTGATGTCTTCTCCGTCGCTCGCCATGTTTCCTCTCCCTCACACAACCACTGTCATGGTCGGGCTTGTCCCGACCATCCACGTCTTGTTGGCGGCTTTGCCGCCATCTCGTGGATGCCCGCAACAAGTGCGGGCATGACGGTCTTTTTCAGAACCGAGTTTGCAGCCGGCCTCAAACCTTGAAGTTGTAGATCGACTGATCGAACGCGTTGTAGTCCTCGTAGCGCAGCAGCGCGTAGAGGTCGCGGCGGTGCTGCATCTGGTCCAGCAGGCCGGCCTGCGTGCCCTGGGCCTTGATCTCGGCAAGCCCCCGCTCGGTGGCGCCCATCGCCAGCCGCAGCAGGGTGACCGGGTAGATCACGATGTTGTAGCCCAGGCCCTCCAGCGCGTCTTTGGTCAGCAGCTCGGACTTGCCGAACTCGGTCATGTTGGCGAGCAGCGGCACATCGACCGCCTTGCGCATCGCCTCGAACTCGCTCTCGTCGGCCATCGCTTCGGGAAAGATCATGTCGGCGCCGGCATCGACATAGGCCTTGGCCCGGTCGATGGCCTTGTCCAGCCCCTCCATCGCCCGGCTGTCGGTGCGCGCGATGATCACGAAGTTGGCGTCGCGGCGTGCGTCGACAGCGGCGCGCAGGCGCATCGCCATCTCCGGGATGCCGACCACGGACTTGTTGTCGAGATGGCCGCAACGCTTCGGTGCCACCTGGTCCTCCAGGTGGCAGCCTGCCAGCCCGCGCTCCTCCATGGTGCGGATCGAGCGGGCGACCGACATCGGCTCGCCGAACCCGGTATCGCAATCGACGATGGAGGGCAGGTCGGTGACCCGGGCGATCTGCTCGGCCCGGCCCGACACTTCGGTCAGCGTGGTGAGTCCAATGTCGGGCAGGCCGAGGTCGGCGGACAGCACGGCGCCGGAGATGTAGACCCCGTCGAAGCCGTGGTTCTGGATCGACATCGCCGCCAGCGGGTTGAACGCGCCGGGGAACTGCAGCAGCCGCCCGGAGGCGAGTGCGGCGCGAAAGGCCGCGCGCTTGTCGCCGGCGAGTTTCTGGCTGAACAGCATCAGAATATCCCCTTCGCCGTGTTGTCGGTGCGCGCGGCATCGTCCAACTGTACGGTCAGCTCGCCCAGGTCGGCCGGGCCCATGTCGGGCAGGCGCTGCACCGCGGCCAAGAACCGCTCCTGCTCGTCGGCGGGCACGGTGCCCGCGCACAACGTCTTGAACTTGTTGATGTAGTCGGGCCGCGCGAACGGGCGGGCGCCCAGCGAGTGGGCATTGGCGACCGCCAGCTCGTCCTCCAGCACGGTGCCGTCCTTCAGGGTCACCACCAGCTTGCCGCCGAACGCCTTATCCTCCGGGTCGGTGGCGTGGTAGCGGATCGACCACTTCGGGTCCTCTACCGTGCTGATCTTGTGCCACAGCCGCACGGTGTCGGCGCGGGCCGCACGCTCCGGCGCGTAGCTGTCGACATGGTGCCAGCGCCCATCCTGCAGGGCGACGGCCAGGATGTACATGATGGAATGGTCCAGCGTCTCGCGGCTGGCGGTCGGGTCCATCTTTTGCGGGTCGTTGGCGCCGGTGCCGATGACGTAGTGGGTGTGGTGGCTGGTGTGGAGCACTATGCTCTCCACCTGGTCCCAGTCGCCGCCGGTCTTCGCCTCGATCTTCTTGCCCATGTCGAAGGCGAGGTCGATCAGCGCCTGGCTCTGGTATTCGGCCGAGTGTTCCTTGGTGTAGGTGTCCAGGATCGCGCGCTTGGCCTCGCCGGGGCCGGGCATCGGCACCCGGTAGTCGGCGTCCGGCCCGTCCAGCATCCAGGCGATTACGCTGTCCTCGCCCTCATAGATCGGGGAGGGGGCGCCTTCGCCGCGCATCGCCCGGTCGACCGCCTCGATCGCCAGCTTGCCGGCGTGGGAGGGCGCGAACGCCTTCCAGCTCGAAATCTCGCCCTTGCGCGACTGGCGGGTGGCGGTGGTGACATGAAGCGCCTGCTGCACCGCCTGGTAGATGGTGTCGACGTCCAGGCCGAGCAGCGTGCCGATGCCGGCGGCCGCCGACGGGCCCAGATGGGCGACGTGGTCGATCTTGTGCTTGTGCAGGCAGATCGCCCGCACAAGGTTCACCTGGATCTCGTAGCCGGTGGCGATGCCGCGCAGCAGCGCCTGGCCGTCGGACCCCATGGTCTGGGCGACCGCCTGGATCGGCGGGATGTTGTCGCCGGGATGCGAATAGTCGGCGGCCAGGAAGGTGTCGTGGAAATCGAGTTCGCGCACCGCGGTGCCGTTCGCCCATGCCGCCCACTCCGGGCTGAACCGCGCGTCCTTCGACACACCGAACACCGTGGCGCCGCTGGCCCGTGGGTGCGCCACTGCCTGCGCCCGCGCAGTGGCAACCGGCCGGCGATTGATCGCCGCCATTGCCACCGAGGCGTTGTCGATGATGCGGTTGATGATCATGTCGACCACGTCGTCGTCCAGCGGCACCGGGTCGGCGGCGACCTCGGCGATCTTGTAGGCGAGTTGGTCGGCCTTGGGCAGCCGCTCGGCCTCGGGATGGACGGTGACGTTGTATGTCTTCATGGCGCGCGGTTCCGATCTGTGACGACGTCGCAGCCGGGCCAGCCGGCCGATGGCGGCCATAATCCCCAAATCGCGGCGCGGCGCAATTCGGGATTGTGTTGAAATGGCCATGTTGTAAACTTCGCACAATTCACAAGCGTGAAGTTGTGAAATTGCGAAGATTGCCGCGAGGATGCGCCCTTGGACGACGCCAAACTGTTCCTCGGCCACAAGTTGCGCGGCCTGCGCCAGGACAGCGCGCTGACCCAGGCCGATCTCGCCGAGCGGCTGGGCCTTTCGCTCAGCTATGTCAGCCAGCTCGAGAACAACCAGCGCCCGGTGACCGCGACCGTGCTGGTGGCGCTGAGCCGTGCCTTCGGCATCGACGTCGGCGAGTTTGCCGAGGACGATCACGAGCGCATCGTCGCCGACCTGCGCGAGACCCTGACCGATCCGCTGTTCGCCGGCCAGGCGCCGGGCTTGCAGGAGGTGAAACAGGCGGTCTCGGTGGCGCCGAACGTGGCGCGCAGCCTCTTGTTGCTCCACAGCGAGACCCACCGGTTGCGCGAGCGTCTGCGCGCGGTGGACGAGAGTCTGACGTCGCCGGAGGGCGCGCATGACGCCGCCATGCTGCCCTACGAGGAGGTGCGCGACTACTTCCACTACCACAACAACTACATCGACACGCTGGACCGCGCGGCCGAGACCTTGTCGGGGCGCATCGGGCTTGGCGGCGACGACGCAACCCGCCTGCTGGCCGACCATCTGCGCGATGCGCTCGACGTGCGGGTCGACGCCGGGCTGGACGACCCTTCCGCCCAGCAGTTCTGGCGTTTCGACGCCAAGGCGCGCGCGATCGCGGTCAACCCGGCGCTGGACCGGGCCAGCATCGCCTTCATGCTCGCCCACCACATCGGGCTGTTGAGCCTGGCCGACGAACTCGACGATATCGTCGCCGCATCCGGGCTCACCAGCCACGACGCCCAGGCGATCTGCCGGGTGGCGCTGGCCAACTATTTCGCCGGCGCGCTGTTGATGCCCTATGGCCGGTTCCTGGAGACGGCGCGCGCGGTCCGCCACGATCTGGAGCGCCTGCAACTCGCCTTCGGCACCAGCCTGCAACAGGTCGCCCACCGGCTGAGCACCCTGCAGAGGCCGGGCAGCCGGGGCGTGCCGTTCTTTTTCGTGCGGGTCGACCAGGCCGGCAACATCACCAAGCGGCACAGCGCCACGCCATTCCAGTTCGCGCGCTTCGGCGGCACCTGCCCGCTGTGGAACGTGCACCAGGCATTCGTCACGCCCGGCCGCTTCCTGGTGCAACTCGCCGAGATGCCGGATGGCGCGCGCTATCTGTGCATCTCGCGCTCGGTGGTAAAGCGCGGGCGCGGCTATCTGGAGCCGGACCGGCGCTATGCCATCGGGCTCGGCTGCGAGCTCGCCCATGCCGGCGACCTGGTCTATGCCTCCGGCCTCGACCTCAAGGACGACAACGCCTACGTCAAGATCGGCGTGAATTGCCGCATCTGCGAGCGGCCGAAATGCCCGCAGCGCGCGTTCCCGCCCATCGACCGCGCGATCCTGCTTGACCCGGCCCGGCGCGACGCGGTGCCATACGCGCTGAAATAATTCCAAGAGGCGCCCATTGCCGGAACTGCCCGACATCCAGGCCTATCTCACGGCACTTGAGCCGCACTTGCTTGGCGACCCGGCCGCGACCCTGGACGATGTGCGGATCGCCAACCCGTTCCTGCTGCGCTCGGTCCAGCCGCCGGTTTCGGACGCGAAGGGCAGGCGGGTGTCGGGCCTCAGGCGGGTCGGCAAGCGCATCGCCATCGGGCTGGCTGGAGACGGCGATGACATCTGGCTGGTGCTGCACCTGATGATTGCCGGCCGTCTGCACTGGAAGCCGAAAGGGGCGGCGATCCCACGCGGCAAGCAGGGGCTGGCTGCGTTCGACTTTTCTTCTGGGTCGCTGGTGCTGACCGAGGCCGGCACCAAGCGCCGCGCCTCGCTGCATCTGGCGGCGGGGGAGGCGGGGCTGGCCGCCCTCGACCCCGGCGGCATCGAGCCGTTGGGTCTCGCCCGCGACGCCTTCACCGAGCGGCTGACCGCCGCCAACCATACGGTGAAGCGGGCGCTGACCGACCCGCGGCTGTTCAGCGGCATCGGCAATGCCTATTCCGACGAGATCCTGCACGCCGCCGGCCTGTCGCCGGTGGCGATGACCCAGAAGCTCGACGGCGACCAGATCGACCGCCTGCACACGGCGGTGCAGGACACGCTGGCGCTGTGGTGCGACCGGCTGGGCGCCGAGGCGCGGACCAAGTTTCCCGAGAAGGTCACCGCGTTCCGGCCGGAGATGGCCGTTCACGGCAAGTACGGCCAGCCGTGCCCGGTGTGCGATACCAAGGTGCAGCGCATCCGTTACGCCGACAACGAAACCAACTATTGCCCGCGTTGCCAGACCGGGGGCAAGGTGCTGGCCGACCGGTCGCTGTCGCGCCTTCTGAAGAAGGACTGGCCGCGCACCATCGAGGAACTGGAAGCATTGAGGGATACGTCTCCGACATGAACGAACAACGGCACATGGGTAACCGGCAGGGCAGCAATCTGCGCCACGGCGGCCGCATCCTGGTCGACCAACTGGCGCTGAACGGCTGCGACCGTGTGTTCCAGGTGCCGGGCGAAAGCTTCCTGGCGGTGCTGGACGGGCTGTTCGACCACCCGGAGATCGAGGTCGTGACCTGCCGGCAGGAGGGCGGTGCGGCGATGATGGCCGAGGCCGACGGCAAGCTGACCGGGCGGCCCGGTGTCGCCATCGTCACCCGTGGGCCTGGCGCCTGCAATGCCAGCACCGGCGTCCACATCGCGTTCCAGGACTCCACGCCGATGATCCTGCTGGTCGGCGACGTCGGCCGCGACCTGCGCGACCGTGAGGCGTTCCAGGAGGTCGACTTCACTGCCTTCTTCGCGCCCATCGCCAAGAAAGTGGAGCGGATCGAGAGCACCGCGCGCATCCCGGAGTACATCAGCCGCGCCTGGCACACCGCCATGAGCGGGCGTCCCGGCCCGGTGGTGCTGGCGCTGCCGGAGGACATGCTGCGCGAGCGGGTCGACACCGCCGATGCGCCGCCGGCCGCCCCCGCGCTCGCCGCGCCGGGCACCGACGATCTGGCGCGTTTCCAAGACATGCTGGCGGGCGCCGAACGGCCGTTCCTGCTGCTCGGCGGCGGCGGATGGAGTACCCAGGCCTCTGCCGACATCCAGGCGTTCGCGGAGGCGTGGTCGCTGCCGGTCGGCACCGCCTTCCGCCGCCAGGACCGGTTCGACAACACCCACCCGTTGTTCGCCGGCGATGTCGGCATCGGCATCAACCCGGCCCTCGGCAAGCTGATCGACGAGAGCGATTTGCTGATCGCGCTCGGGCCACGGCTTGGCGAGATGACCACCGGCGGCTACGCGCTGTTCGACGCGCCGAAACCGGCGCAGACCCTGGTTCACGTGTTCCCGGACGCAGACGAGGTCGGCCGCGTCTACCACGCCGAACTCGGCATCGCGGCCCGGCCGGATGCGTTTGCCGCCGCCATCGCCGGCACGGCACCCGACGGCCCGGTGCCGTGGGCAGGCCGGGCGGAGGCGGCGCACGAAGCCTATCTGGCCTGGTCGACCCCGGTGCCGGGGCCGGGCGACGTCCAGTTCTCCCAGGTGGTCGCATGGCTGGCGGAGAACCTGCCGCCCGAGGCGATCATCACCAATGGTGCGGGCAACTACAACGCCTGGGTGCACCGCTTCTTCCGCCACCGCACGTTCCCGACCCAGGTCGGCTCGACCAACGGCACCATGGGCTACGGCGTGCCGGCGGCGGTGGCCGCCAAGTTGCGCCACCCCGACCGCCCGGTGGTCTGCTTTGCCGGCGACGGCTGCTTCCTGATGCATGGCCAGGAGATTGCCACCGCGGTGCAGCACGATGCGCCGGTGGTGTTCGTCGTCGTCAACAACGGCATGTTCGCAACCATCCGGATGCACCAGGAGCGCGAGTATCCGGGGCGGATCAGCGGCACCCGGCTGCACAACCCGGACTTTGCCGCGCTCGCCGACGCCTTCGGGCTGGACAGCCATGTGGTCACCCGCACCGACGTGTTCGGCCCGGCGTTCGATGCCGCGCTGGCGTCCGGCAAGCCCAGCCTGATCGAGCTGCGCGTCGACCCCGAGGCGCTGACCCCCGCTCAGACCCTGGCCGGCATGCGCGCGGTCGGCGAGAAGAAACAGGCTGGCGCCTAGCGCCCGGCCCAATGCCACTCTCAGGCGTCATCCTCGGGCTTGTCCCGACCATGACGATTTTGGGTTGAGAGATTTCGGAGGACACTATGAACACTGCTGCGGCAGGTGATCTCACCATCACCCCGGTCACCGCGGACCATCACGACGCGTGGATGGACCTCTACCAGGGCTATGCCGACTTCTATCACTCGCCGATCGACGCCGCCGGCAAGGAGGTGGTGTGGGGCTGGCTGATGGATCCGGCCTATCCGTTCGAGGGGCTGGTCGCGGCGCGGGACGGCGGGCTGATCGGGCTGGTCCATTTCCGGGTGATGCCGAGCCCGCTGCGCGCCACCGAGGCCGGCTTCATCGACGACCTGTTCGTGCGCCCCGACGTGCGCGGGTCCGGCGCCGCCGACCGCCTGATGGAGGCGGTCTACGAGATCGGCCAGCGGCGCGGCTGGCCGGTGATCCGCTGGATCACCCACGACCTGAACTACCGGGCGCGCGGGGTCTATGACCGCATCGCCACCAAGACCGCCTGGACGCTGTACGAGAAGAAGTTCGATCCAAGCGCGTATTAGGGACAGCCGCCAATGCCCCATCCTCAAACTCGACGCCCTCGCCCTTGTGGCGAGGGCCCATGGGTGGGCAGGCCTGGGCATCCGTGTCGAAGAGCAGATCGACGCGCCGCGTTCCAAACCAGACTGTCGTTGCGGTGTGATCGGCGGCCAACCAATCCGGCCGCGCATTGCCCATAAATGGGCCCTCGCCACAAGGGCGAGGGCGTCAACAATGCTTTGCTTTGAAACAGTGCCGGTCATGACATCGAAAGGCAGTTATGACGCCTGAACTGCGCGCGGTGCTGCTGGCGTTCGGGCCGGCCATCGGCATCGGCATCGCGCGCTTCGCCTATTCGCTGGTGCTGCCCGATATGCGCCAGGACCTGGACTGGTCCTATGCCGATGCCGGGTGGATGAACACCATCAACGCCATCGGCTATATTGTCGGCGCACTGACGGCGGCCCCCATCGCCAAGCGGACCGGGCTGCACCTGATGTTCGTCGGCGCGGCGGGCACGACGGTGGTGGCGGTGCTGCTGGTCGGGCTGACCCGCGACTTCGTGCTGCTGAGCGTGCTGCGGCTGGCCGCCGGCATCACCGCAGGGCTGATTTTCGTGGCCGGCGGCGCGCTGACGGCGGCGCTGGTGGCAAGCTCTCCGGCACGCGGCGGCGTGGTGCTTGGCCTGTTCTACACCGGCCCCGGTATCGGGATCACGCTCTCCGGCGCGCTGGTGCCCGGCCTGCTGGTGGCGACCGGCCCCGGCGGTTGGGATGTGGCCTGGCTGGCGCTGGGTGGGCTGGCGGCCGCGCTATGGCTGGTGTCGACCGTCGCGCTGCGCCACACGCCGCGGGCGCAGGGGCGGGGCAAGGGCGAGGGCGCGCCATTCAGCGTGGCGGCAACACTGCCACTGCTGGTCGGTTACGTGCTCTTCGGCATCGGGTCGATCAGCTACATGACCTTCATGTTCGCCTATCTGGCAGCCCTCGATACCTCCGCGTTCGAGCTGTCGGCGTTCTGGGTCTGCATCGGGCTGGCGGCCATTGCCGCGCCCTGGGCGTGGGGGTGGGTGATCGCGACCCTGCACCATGGATATGCGGCGATGGCGGCGATGGCGCTGACGCTGGTCGGCGCCGCTTTGCCGCTGCTGGTCGACGGCTATGCCTGGGCGCTGGTGTCCGCGCTGGTGTTCGGCTCGGCATTCTTCGCCGTGGTCACCGCCACCACCGCGTTCGCGCGCCGCAATGCCGGTGTCGGCGCCTGGCCGTTCGCGATTGCGGTGTTCACCTTCGCGTTCGGCCTGGGCCAGTCGATCGGGCCGATCATGTCGGGCGCGATCAGCGACGCGACCGGTGGGCTGTCCGACGGGCTTGCCTGGGGCTGCGGCGCGATCCTGGCCGGCGTGGTGCTGACCGCGTTTCAGAGGGATCGGACCCAACAAGAATAGTTTTCGTCGCCCTCGCCCTTGTGGCGAGGGCCCATGGTCATGCGGGTCTCATTCCTGAGTTGCCAAGAACTGGAGGCGCCATGCCAGCCGGTTCGGACGTGCCCCAAAGTTCGCTGAATTGAGTGGCGCCCGCTGATTTGTTGGACGCAAATGGGTCCTCGCCACAAGGGCGAGGACGACAAGCGCCTATTTGGCTACTGCAAGTCGCCCCAGCGCGGGGTGGCCGGTTCCGCCACCGCCCATGTCCACGCGTCCGGCCCCCGGCAGACGGTGGCGGTGTAGTAGCGGCCGCGCTGGCCATTCTCGGTGAAGATGATCTCGCGGCAGGGTGGGTCGCCGCCGAACTCGCGCACCACCAGCAGCCGGCCGGAGTCCTTGCCCAGCTCAAGCTCGGCCTCGGTCGACCAGCCGACCCACTCGTCGATGGGCGCGGTGCCGGCCTTGGCGGCGATCGCCTCCTGGGTTGCGGCGGCATACTCGCGCTCGACATAGTCGACGCCCGCGTTCAGGCCGGCGTTCGCGGCGATGCCGGCTGCCACGCCGATGAACGGATTGCCCGTCGCCAGACCGATTGCCGTGCCGATACCGACACTGCTGGCGTCCGCGGCACTGCTGTTGAAGCCGCCGCAGCCGCCCACGCTGGCGGCTGCCAGAATGGCGAACGCAATCGGTCTAAGGTTCAGGATGGTGCATCTCCCAGGAAGTCGGCCACCGCGCGCGCGATCATCATGCTGACGCGCGCGTTTGCCTCTACTGTCACACCGGCGATATGGGGCGTCAGCAGCAGATTGGGCACGTCAACTAAATGCGAGCTGGCCGGAAAAGGTTCCTCGGCATAGACGTCCAGCGCCGCGCCGGCGATCCCGCCATCGAGCAACGCGGCGGCCAATGCCACCTCATCGACCAGTCCGCCGCGCGCGGAGTTGAGCAGGATCGCGTCCGGTTTCATCGCCGCCAGGGCGGCGGCATCGATCAGATTGCGGGTGCTCTCCAGCAGCGGTGCATGCAGGCTGACGATATCGGCTTCGGCCAGAAGGGCCTCAAACCCGACCGGGCGCACGTTCGTGGCGGCCCAGACCGGATCGTCGCCCGGCAGCACAGGGTCATGGGCAATAACCTTGAGTTCGAGGCCCTGGGCGCGGCGCGCCGTCTGCCGCGCGATGGAGCCGAAACCGACCAGCCCGATGGTGCGTCCCGCGATCTCGTGGCCGATCAGGCGCGCGCGCGGCCATTCGCCGGCGAGCACCGAGGCGGTGGCGGCATAGGCGCCGCCGCGCAGCAGGATCATTGCGCTTGCCAGCACCCACTCTGCGACCGAGGCGGCATTGGCGCCGGTGGCCGGGATCACCTCGATGCCGCGCGCCGCACACGCCTCCAGGTCGATGTTGTCGAGGCCGACGCCCAGCCGGCCGACCACGCGCAAGTTGGTGGCCGCCGCCAGCACGTCGCCGCGCACCTGGGTGACGTTGCGCACGATCAGGGCGTCGGCGGTGATCACGCGCCGCGCCAGTTCCTCGGGTTCGCGCGCCAGGTCCGGCGCGAAGTCGACGTCGTGGGCGGCTTGTAGGACGGCGAGCGCGGACTCGTCGATGAACTCGGAAATGACGATGCGGGCCATTTCCGACCCTACAACGTCGCGAAATCGATGTCGGCGTGGCGGTCCAGGGCGCGGTCGACATGGGGCAGCGGGTATTTCAGCCCGGTTGCGCAATTGAACAGCACCGCTCGGTCGCCCGGCGCCACCCGGCCGTCGGCCAGCGCCTGCTCGAAGGCAGCGAAGGTCGCAGCCCCCTCCGGGCACATCAGGAAGCCGTCCTCGCGCGCTACTCGGTCGCGGGCGGCCGAGATCGCGTCGTCGGAGACCGCGATGGCGAAGCCGCCGCTCTCGCGCACCGCGCGCAGGATCAAGAAGTCGCCCACCGCCTGCGGCACCCGGATGCCGGCGGCGATGGTGTGTGCATTCTCCCACCGCGGCGCGTGCTCCTCGCCGGCCTCCCAGGCGCGCACCATCGGGGCGCAGCCCTCGGCCTGCACCGCCACCATGCGCGGCCTCTTGGCGCCGGTGAAGCCGATGGCCTCCAGTTCCTGGAACGCCTTCCACATGCCGATCAGGCCGGTGCCGCCGCCGGTGGGGTAGAAGATGA
The DNA here is from genome assembly GCA_965227515.1 of Alphaproteobacteria bacterium. Classification (GTDB taxonomy): domain Bacteria; phylum Pseudomonadota; class Alphaproteobacteria; order CALKHQ01; family CALKHQ01; genus CBDDFZ01. Next base: position 3,937,944 of record CBDDFZ010000001.1, on the reverse strand, counting down.
CATCCGGCAGCTCCCAGTCGAGCTGCTCGGCCAGTTCCAGCCCCATGGTCTTCTTGCCCTCGATCCGATAGGGCTCCTTCAGGGTCGAGACGTCGAACCAGCCGGCGGCCGCCTTGCCGGCGCCGACCAGCTTGCCGCAATCGTCAATCAGTCCGTTGACGCGGTAGACCCGCCCGCCCTGGATGTCGATCTCAGAGACGTTCACTTCCGGCGTGTCCTCGGGACAGAACACGGTGGTCCGCATGCCGCCGGCGCTGGCATAGGCGCTCATCGCGGCACCGGCGTTGCCGTTGGTCGGCATCGCCAGATGGTGCAGGCCCAGTTCCTTCGCCATCGAGACCGCCATTACCAGGCCGCGCGCCTTGAACGAGCCGGTCGGCAGCCGGCCCTCGTCCTTGACCATGAGGTCGGTGGCGCCGAGGCGGTCCGCACTGGCGCGCAGCGGCACGATGGGGGTCATCACCTCGCCGAGCGAGACGATGTTCTCGGTGCGGCGCACCGGCAGCATCTCGCGGTAGCGCCAAAGGTCGGCGGGGCGCGCGGCGAGCGTGTCCTTGCTCAGCGCGCCGCGTACGCCGTCCAGGTCGTAGCGGACCAGCAGCGGCTTGCCGGCGTCGGACAGATTGTGCGGTGTGTCGGCAGGATAGGTGGCGCCAGTGTAGGCGCATTCCAGGTGGGTGACGAAGGTCGGCCGGTCCTCGGTCAGGTTCAGGTCGTAGCGCACTCGGGACTCCGCAAATGGCCATTATGGCTGCCGCGTTGGCGGGGCGCCGACCATGGCCGCTAGGCGTTGCCCGCGCAAGCCCCGTCGCAGTCAATCGCGCGGCGGGCGCCCGTGCCAGTCATCCCCGTCACCGTCGTCGTTGTCGTCGTTGTTTCGGCGTCTGCGCCTGGTCAGCCTGTGTTCGATCCAGCCCAGAATGGTCAACGCCAGCATGGCCAGCCCGGTCCCGATGAGCGCCACGACGTAGAGACCGGACCCGCAGCCGACGCCAACCGAGCCGGCCATCCACATGCTGGCGCCGGTGGTGAGACCGCGCACGCCACGCCGTGACCGGATGATGGCGCCGGCGGCCAGGAATGCGACACCGGCCGTGACCGCCTGAATGACGCGTGACGCATCCAACTGTGCATTGTCGCCCTCGTGACGCAACGCGGTGAACAACTCGAACGTCAGCACCGTGAAGGTCGCCGATGCCAGCGCGATCAGAATGTGGGTGCGCAGGCCCGCCGCCTTGTTGTGGATCTCGCGGTCGATCCCGATCAGCCCGCCCAGGACCATGGACAGCGCCAGGCGCGCCGCCACTTCCAGGGGCGGAATTCCAAAGTGCGTGGTGAGGCTGATAAGTTCGTTTTCCATGGTCCAGCGACCCTGCGCACCTCATCCTGAGTGGCGGGCATGACAGTTTGATGACATCACGTGACCAGGAACGTTGACGTATGCCAACAGTTCCATCCGCCGCGACCTCCGGCGGTCAGGCGCCGGGGCCGACCGAGATGTTGGCGCGCGTCATGTCGACGATGTCGCAGTTCGGATCTTCCTCGCCGTCCGGCGCGCCCCGATCGACGACGACGAAGTCCATCGGCCGATCGATCGGCATCAGCGGATGGTGCCACACGCCACGCGCCAGGTTGAGCCCCTGGCCGGGTCCGCACAAGAACGCCACCAAGTCATCCGGCGTCGGTGCGGTGCCGGGCGGTGCCACCACCGCGATGAACCTGCCGTCGGTCGCCGGATAAAAGCCCTGGCTGCTCAGCGGATGGCGTTCCATCATGGTCAGGCGGTAGGGCATTGCAAACGGCTGGGTGCGGAAGATGGAGACCAGCGGCCGGCCGCCGTTCTCGGCGACATCCACGTTCGCGAGGTCGTTGAAGCGCGCGGTATAGCCGTCATTGATCGACAGCGGCGTCACGCCCTCGGCCGTGATTGCGTCGCCGAACGGCCTGAAGGCATCGCGGCTCAACGGTTGTATCCGCAACAAGGCGGATTGTGCAGGGTTGGCGCTCATTTCACCCTCAACCTTCCGATGCTTCGCCACGGTGGCCGTGGACCCTGAACCGGCTGATGCCGCCGTCCGGGATCATGTTCAGCCGCACATGGCTGATCGGCCCCAGATCGCGCAGCTCGTCCTCGAACACCTGCGCGGCGTTGGGCTGGATCGGCTGTTCCGGCAGCAGGTCGGGCCAGTGCAGGCTTTCGGCCACCAGCGCCTGTTCGATGTCGGTGTCGCTGATCGCGCCCTGCACCGAACACCGCGCCGGGTTGTTGCCCTTGAAGTGGGTGGTGTCGATCTCCAGCCGCCGCGGCGCGCCGGGCGAGCCCAGCGCGATGATCGTCCAGTCGTACCCCGGCTCGCGCCTGCGCCTGGTCTCCCACCCGTCGGCCATGTTGGTCCCGCGGCCGGGTTTGAGGATGTTCGACGGCGTACCGTAGTGGGAATCGTTCCAGGCGACCGCGCGCCCGCCGTTCATCAGCGCGGCGAGGTCGATCATCTCGTCGGGGTCGTGGCGCGACCAGTCGATCGCGACCTCGCCATAGACCCGCAAGCGCGCGACGCCGCCATCGGGGTAGATGTGCAGGCGGATGTGGCTGACCAGTTCCGGATCGTCGACGGCGATGTAGTGGTGCGCGTTCGGCCCAAGCGGCGTGTGCGGCATCACCTGCCGCCAGTCGCCTTCTTCGATCCGCTCGCTGTCGCTGAGGCAGGCTTCGATGGATGCGGCCGGCGCGTAATTGCCGGTGAAGAACGCAGTGTCGATGTCGAAGCCGTGGATGCGGCAGCGCGCGGCCAGGCGCACCACCACGTGGTCGTGGCCGGGCACGCGGCGACGGCGGGACTCCCAGCCGTCCATCCACTGGCCATGGGCGTCAAACGTGCCGATCTTGGAGATCGGCGCCTCCGGTTTCAGCAGCCGGGCCTTGCCGCCGAAGAACTCGTCGGTGGCTTCCACGGCATAGGCCCCCAGGGTGGCGTCGGCGACATTGGCCCATTGGCGTGTGAAGGCGGGGGCGTTGTCCTGGTCTGGGGCGGTCATGGCAGCATGTCCTGTAAGCGGAAAAGGGCGATCTTCTTGATCTCGGCGATGGCGGTGGCGATCTCGGCGGCGCGGTCGTTGTGCAGCCGCCGCTCGAAGGCCGCGATGATGTCGTGACGGGTGCGCCCCTTCACCGCCAGGATGAAGGGGAAGCCGAAACGCTCCTTGTAGGCGTCGTTCAGCGCGGTAAGCCGGGTGAACTCCTCGTCGGAGCAGGCATCCAGGCCGGCGCCGGCCTGTTCGCGGCGCGACGCCTCGGTCAGCTCGCCGGCGCGGGCCAGCTTGCCGGCAAGGTCGGGATGGGCGCGGATCAGCGCCAGGTGCGCGGTCTCCTTGGCGTCGTCCAGCACGGCCACCATGTGGCGATGCACATCGGCGGCGGTCTCGTCGGGGTCGAAGCCGTAGCGGTCGAACGCGGTCTCGGCGATCCACGGCGAATGCTCGAACACACCGCCGAAGCGGGCAACGAAGCCGGCGCGATCTGTCGGCGCCGCGCTCATGCGTCCGGCGATGCGGCGGCGTGTGGCGGGTAGGGGTGGCGTTCGCGCCAATGCCTAGCAATGTCGATCCGCCGGCAGAACCACACATCGCCGTGGCCCTGGACGTGGTCGATGAAGCGCTCCAGAGCCGCGATGCGGCCCGGCCGGCCGACCAGGCGGCAATGCAGCCCGATCGACATCATCCGAGGCGTCTCAGCGCCCTCGGCATAGAGCACGTCGAAACTGTCGCGCAGGTAGGCAAAGAACTGGTCGCCGGAATTGAACCCCTGCGGGGTCGCGAAGCGCATGTCGTTGGCGTCCAGAGTATAGGGCACCACCAAGTGCGGCGTGTCGCCAACCGTGACCCAATAGGGCAGGTCGTCGTTGTAGGCGTCGGCGTCGTAGAGGAAGCCGCCGTGCTCCACCACCAGCCGGCGGGTGTTCGGGCTGGTGCGGCCGGTATACCAGCCCAGCGGCGGCGTGCCGGCGGCGTTGTGGATGGCGGTGATGGCGCGCATGATGTGCTCGCGCTCCACCTGCTCCGGCACGTACTGGTAGTCGATCCAGCGATAGCCATGGCTGCAGATTTCGTGCCCGTCGGCCACCATCGCCTTGATCACGTCGGGGTGGCGCTCCGCCGCCATGCCGACGGCGAAGACGGTGATTGGCACCTGCTTGCGCTGGAACAGCTTCAGAATGCGCCACACGCCGACGCGGCTGCCGTACTCGTAGATGGTTTCCATGTTGATGTGGCGCATACCGTGGATCGGTGCCGCGCCGACAATCTCCGACAGAAACGCCTCGGCGGCGGGGTCGCCGTGCAGCACGCTGTTCTCGCCGCCCTCCTCGTAATTGAGGACGAATTGCACCGCCACGCGCGCAGCGCCCGGCCAGTCGGCCTGCGGCGGGTTGTCGGCGTAGCCAATCAGGTCGCGCGGATAGCCGTCGTTCATGTTCTGGTCCAATTCCTCGCATGCCGCCGTCGCGGGCCGGTCCCTGGCAGGATTATGGAAGCGCGATGCACGGGGCGCAATGGAACAGAAATCGTACGGCCGCAAAGGCGCGCAATCGGGTGCAACAATTGACTTTGGGGCTAAGGCGGTGATCAACTTCCTCAATTAACCTTCTGGAGCCGCCGATGGGCCGGTTGACCACTCATGTTCTGGATACGGCGGCTGGGCATCCGGCATCGGGCTTGCATATCCGCCTCTATCGCCTGGACGGCGACACGCGCACGGCCGTGGCCGAGGTGGTGACCAACAGCGACGGTCGCGCCGACCAGCCGCTGCTGGAGGGAGAGGCGATGCAGATCGGGCAGTACGAGCTGGTGTTCGCGGCCGGCGCCTACCTGGCCGCCCAGGGCGTCGACACGGCCGCCGGGCAGTTCCTGTCCGACGTGCCGGTGCGGTTCCACATCGCCGATGCGGGCGCGCACTATCACGTGCCGCTGCTGCTCTCGCCTTACGGCTACACCACCTATCGCGGCAGCTAGGACACGTCGTGCCCGGACCTTCCGCAGCATCGATCGACACCCGCCCGGCACGGTTCGTCTTGGGCGACCGGCTGGTGGAGCTGGACGGCATCGACCCGACGATGACGGTGCTGGAATATCTGCGCGGCCCGGCCGGGCGTTGCGGCACCAAGGAAGGATGTGCCGAGGGCGATTGCGGCGCCTGCACGGTGGTCGTCGGCCGCCCGCAGGCCGATGGCGAGATGGCCTACAAGGCGGTCAATGCCTGCATCCAGTTCGTGCCGACGCTGGATGGCTGCCATTTGCTGACGGTGGAGGACCTGGCGTCGCCTGCCGGTCGGTTGCATCCGGTGCAGCAGGCGATGGTCGACTGCCACGGCTCGCAGTGCGGCTTCTGCACGCCCGGCTTCGTCATGTCGCTCTATGCGGCCTACCGCGCCGGCATGGCGCTGGACGACGGCGCGGCCAAGGACCTGCTCGCCGGAAACCTGTGCCGGTGCACCGGCTACGGGCCGATCATCGCCGCCGCCCAGGTCATGAATGACGGTCCGGGCAACGACGTGCATCTGGCGATGATGGAGGCCACGGCCGTCGACCAACTTGGCGAGGATGACGCGGCGACGGTCGCGTGCGAGGGCGAGGGCCGCCGGTTCCTGGCGCCGGCAACGGCTGACGACCTGGCCGCTTTGCTGCTCGACCACCCGGACGCGCGCATCCTGGCCGGCGGCACCGATGTCGGGCTGTGGGTGACCAAGCAGATGCGGGTGCTCGACACCGTCATCTACCTGGGCCGGGTCAGCGACCTGGATTTCGTCACCGACACCGGGGACGCCATCGAGATCGGCGCCGCCGCGTCGCTCAGCCGGGCGATGCCTGTTATCGCCGCCAACTTCCCGGACTTCGGCGAGGTCATGCGGCGCTACGGGTCGGTGCAGGTGCGCAATGCCGGCACGCTCTGCGGCAACGTCGCCAACGGGTCGCCCATCGGCGACGGCCCGCCCGGCCTGATCGCGCTCGATGCCAGCGTGGTGCTGCGGCGCGGCCAGGACAGGCGCAAGCTGAAGCTGGAAGATTTCTTCATCGACTATGGTAAACAGGACCGACAGGCATCTGAATTTGTTGAGAAAATCGTCATTCCAAAATTGCCTGCCGACACCGCGCTCCACATGTACAAGATCTCCAAGCGCTTCGACCAGGACATCTCCGCCGTGTGCGGCGCGTTCCGACTGACGGTGCGCGACGGTGTGGTGGACGCGGCGCGGATCGCGTTCGGCGGTATGGCGGCGACGCCGAAGCGCGCGGCGGCCTGCGAGGCGGCGATCACCGGCCAGCCCTGGACCCGCGAAACGGCGGACGCCGGCATGGCGGCGCTGGCCGACGACTTCGCGCCGATCAGCGACATGCGTGCGTCGGCGGCCTATCGGGCGCGGGTGGCGCAGAACCTGTTGCTGCGGGCGTTCATCGAAAGCGCCGGCGCAGATGGCGCGGGTCGAGTGGTCGACGCGGTAGAGGTCGCCTATGGCTGACGACGTGCGGCAAGACGTGACGCCCGAAACGGCGGCCGACGGCGACCTGCATGTGGTGCGCCACCCGATTCCGCACGACAGTGCTGCTCGGCACGTCACCGGCACCGCGGCTTATATCGACGACATGCTGGAGCCGCCGGGTCTGGTCCACGTGCAGTTCGGCACCTCCGAGCACGCTCACGCCGAGATCACGTCCATCGACCTGGATGCGGTGCGCGCGGCCCCCGGCGTCATCGCCGTGCTGACCCCGAGCGACATTCCCGGCAAGAACGACGTCAGCCCGGTGTTCGGCGACGACCCGCTGTTCGCCGACCAGGTGGTCGAATATGTCGGCCAGCCGATCTTCGGCGTGGTGGCGGAGACCTATCAGCAGGCGCGCCGCGCCGCCCGGCTCGGCAAGATCGCGTATGCGCCGCGCGAGGCGGTGCTGACGGCGGAAGCCGCCCTGGAACGCGAGCTGTTCGTGCTGCCGACCCACACCATGAAGCGCGGCGATGTGGCCGCCGCCCTGGAACGCGCGCCGCATCGCATCAAGGGGCGGATGGCGGTCGGCGGGCAGGAGCATTTCTACCTTGAGGGCCAGGCGGCGCTGGCGATCCCCGGCGAGGGGCCGGAGATGACCGTCTACAGCTCCACCCAGCACCCCACCGAGGTGCAGCACAAGACCGCCGACCTGCTTGGCGTGGCGAGTGCGGCGATCACCGTCGAGGTGCGGCGGATGGGCGGTGGCTTCGGCGGCAAGGAGGCCCAGGCGACCATGTTCGCGGCGGCGGCGGCGCTGGCCGCCCACGTGACCGGCCGGCCGGCGAAGATGCGGGTGGACCGCGACGACGACATGATGATCACCGGCAAGCGCCACGACTTCATCGGCGACTACGATGTCGGCTACGACGACGACGGGCGCATCACCGCCGCCGACTACATGCTGGCGTCGCGCCTGCGGCCGCTCGGTCGACCTGTCGCTCGGCATCAACGACCGCGCGATGTTCCACATCGACAATTGCTACTACCTGCCGGACGTGCGGGTGGTGTCGCACCGCTGCAAGACCCACACCCAGTCCAACACTGCGTTCCGGGGCTTCGGCGGGCCGCAGGGCATGGTGATCGGCGAGCGGGTGATCGAGGAGATCGCGTTCGCGCTCGGCAAGGACCCGCTGGAAGTGCGGCGGGCCAATTTCTACGGCACCACCGACCGCAACGTGACCCAGTACCACATGCCCATCACCGACAATATCGTCGACCGGGTCGTCGATGAGTTGGTGGAAACATCGGACTACCAGGCCCGCAGGGCGGCGATCCGCGAGGCCAATGCGGCGAGCCCCATCATCAAGCACGGCCTCGCCCTGGTGCCGGTGAAATTCGGCATCTCGTTCACCGTCACCCACCTGAACCAGGCCGGCGCCCTGGTGCTGGTCTATACCGACGGCAGCGTGCAGGTGAACCACGGCGGCACCGAGATGGGGCAGGGCCTCTACATCAAGGTCGCCCAGGTGGTGGCCGACGTGTTCCAGGTCGCCATCGACCTGGTGCAGATCACCGCCACCACCACCGGCAAGGTGCCGAACACGTCGCCGACCGCGGCCTCGTCCGGCAGCGACATGAACGGCATGGCGGCCCTGGACGCGGCCCAGCAGATCCGCGACCGGATGACGGCGTTTGCCGCCGAGGCGGGCGAGGTCGCACCCCAGGCGGTGCGCTGGGTGCCGGACCGGATCACCGCCGGCGACAAGTCGTGGACCTTCGCCGAGCTCGCCCATGCCGCCTACATGGCGCGGGTGCCGCTGTCCGCATCCGGCTTCTATGCCACGCCCCACGTCTACTACGACCGCGAGACGGCATCGGGCCGGCCCTTCTACTATTTCGCCTATGGCGCCGCAGTCAGCGAGGTCGCGGTCGACACCCTGACCGGCGAGTACAAGGTGACCCGCGTCGACATCCTGCACGATGTCGGCAAGTCGCTGAACCCGGCGGTCGACATGGGCCAGGTCGAGGGCGGCTTCATACAGGGCATGGGCTGGCTGACCACCGAGGAGCTGTGGTTCGACGATGATGGGCGGCTGCGCACCCATGCGCCCTCCACCTACAAGATCCCGGCCTGCGGCGACCGCCCTGCCGTGTTCAACCTGAAGCTGATGGAAGGCGTGCGCGCCGAGGAGCCGACGATCCACCGCTCCAAGGCGGTGGGCGAGCCGCCGGTGCTGCTGGCGGTCTCGGTGCTGCATGCACTGTCGGATGCCATCGCCAGCGTCGCCGATCATGCGGTGTGCCCGCGGCTCGATGCGCCGGCGACGCCGGAAGTGGTGCTGGCGACCATCGACAATCTGCGCCGTCGTGCCGCCGATACACCCGGCCGGGAAGCAGCCGAATGAGCGTTTCCGTCGATATCGACTGGCCAACGTTCGATGCGATAGCCGGTGCGGCGGGGGCCGGCATGCTGGTCTCGGTCGCCGCGACCAAGGGTTCGACCCCGCGCGAGGTGGGGGCGGCCATGCTGGTCACGCCCGACGGGCTCTCCGGCAGCATCGGCGGCGGCAAGCTGGAATACGTGGCGACCCAGGAGGCGCGGCGGCTGCTTGTGTCGGGCGATGCCGCCGACGTGCGGGCGATGGCGCTCGGCCCCCGGCTCGGCCAGTGCTGCGGCGGCCAGGCCGAAGTGCTCTACGAGCGGGTCGTGCCCGCCCAGATGGCCTTGCCAGACATGGACGACAAGGCCGCCGAGCGCGCCGTGGTGCTGTCCGAGATCGACCCGCCAAGGCCGTTGCGCGTGGTCGCGGCCGGCGAGGCCGGCGACTGGGCCGCCGAGGCCGCCGGTTGCCTGGAAGACGGAGTGCCGCGCATCGCGCGATTGGCTGACGGCCGGGCGGCGCTGATTCGCCCTTATTGGCCGCCACGGCAGCCGCTGGCGCTGTTCGGCGCCGGCCATGTCGGCACCGCGCTGGTGCGCGCGCTGACGCCGCTGCCATTCCGCATCACCTGGATCGACAGCCGGGCCGAGTGGCTGGTGCCGCCGGAGGGTGGCGGCGTGAGGACTGAACTCCGCGCCGACCCGGCTGCGGCGGTCGAGGGCCTGCCGCCGGGCATGGCGGCCCTGGTGATGACGCACTCTCATGCGCTGGACGAAGCAATCTGCACCAACTGGCTGATGCGGAACGATTTTGTCTATCTCGGCCTGATCGGTTCGGCGAGCAAGCGCGCCAGCTTCTTCAAGCGTCTCGCCGCGCGCGGCTTCGCCCAAGAGGCCATCGACCGCATCCATTGCCCCATCGGCCTGCCGGGCCTCGATTCCAAGATGACCGGCGGCAAGGCGCCCGCCGTCATCGCTGCCTCGGTCGCCGCCGACCTGCTGCTGCGCATCGCCGACATGCGCGCGCGGTCCTACCACGCCGCCCAGGCGGCCGCGTGATGGATACGGTGCCAAGAATCGCTTGTCGTCATGCCCGCACTTGTTGCGGGCATCCACGTCTCCTTGGCCGCATGAGCGGCCACCTCGTGGATCCTCGGGACAAGCCCGAGGATGACGGTTGTTGTTTTCATTGAGGAAATAGCCTGCCTTGACCTCTGACACGCACGCCCAACTCGAACTGCGCGGCATTACCAAGCAGTACCCGGGCACTCTGGCCAACGACCGCATCGACCTGACCGTCAAGCCGGGCGAGACCCACGCGCTGCTGGGTGAGAACGGCGCCGGCAAGTCGACCCTGGTCAAGATCATCTACGGCGTGGTTCAGCCCGATGAGGGCGACAAGTTCTGGCAGGGCAAGCCGGTCGAGATCCCGAACCCGAACGCCGCGCGCCGGCTCGGCATCGGCATGGTGTTCCAGCACTTCTCTCTGTTCGAGGGGCTGACGGTCAGCGAGAACATCGCGCTCGGCGTGCCCGGCGCGCGCGACGGCCGTGCGTTGATGGCCGAGATCGAGCGGGTCAGCCACGCCTATGGCCTGCCGCTCGACCCGCGCCGCCACGTCCACACCTTGTCCGTCGGCGAGCGCCAGCGCATCGAGATCGTGCGTTGCCTGTTGCAGTCGCCGAAGCTGCTGATCATGGACGAGCCGACCTCGGTGCTGACGCCGCAGGAAGTGGACCGGCTGTTCACCACCCTGCGCCAGCTCGCGGCGGAGGGGTGCTCCATCCTCTACATCAGTCACAAGCTGCAGGAGATCGTGGAGCTGTGCGAGACCGCCACCATCTTGCGCCAGGGCCGGGTGGTGGCGCGCTGCGACCCGCGCCAGGAATCGCCGCGCTCGATGGCGCAGATGATGATCGGCGAGGAACTGGCCGCACCGGTGCAGACCGCGCCGCCTGCTGCCGGTGGGGCGCTGCTGAAGGTCAACAATCTGAACCTGGTGTCGCGCGAGCGCTTCGGCGTCAACCTGAAGGACATCTCGTTCGCGGTGCAGAGCGGCGAGATCATGGGCATCGCCGGCGTTGCCGGTAACGGCCAGGTCGAGCTGCTGGCCGCCTTGAGTGGCGAGACGCCGACGCACGATCCCGGCTCGGTCGAGGTCGACGGCGCGCCGCTGGGCACCTATGGCCCGCGCCGCCGCCGCACCAACGGCATGGCGTTCGTGCCGGAGGAGAGATTGGGCCACGCGGCGGTGCCAGCGATGTCGCTGGTGGAGAACGCGCTGCTCAGCGCCTACCAGAGCCAGCACCTGCTCTCAGGCGGCTTCATCAAGTTCCAGGATACGCGCAAGTTCGCCGGACAAGTTGTTGAAAGTTTTGATGTTCGCACGCCCGGCACCCATGCGGCGGCAAGCAGCCTGTCGGGCGGCAACCTGCAGAAGTTCGTGGTCGGCCGGGAGGTCGAGCAGAAGCCGACGGTGCTGATCGCCTCGCAGCCGACATGGGGTGTCGATGCCGGCGCGGCGGCCGCGATCCGGCAGGCCCTGCGCGACCTCGCGGCCGCCGGGGCAGCCATCGTCGTCATCTCCCAGGACCTCGACGAACTGATGGAGATCAGCCACCGGATCGCGGTGCTCAATCTCGGTCGCCTATCCGAGCCACGACCGGTGGGCGACGTTACGGTCGAGGAACTGGGCCTGCTGATGGGCGGCGTCCATGGCGACGACGGTGGCGACGAGAGCGGCGGCGTGGCGGCCACGGCCAGCGTTTCGGGGGAGACGGCCCATGCTGATTAGGCTGGAGAAGCGGCCCGCGCCGTCGCGCGTCATGTCTTACATCACGCCGGTGATCGCGGTCGTGCTGACGGTCGCGGTCGGCGCCATCCTGTTCTGGGCGCTCGGCTACGACGCGGGTGAGGCGCTCTATCACTTCTTCATCACCCCGTTCCAAAGCACTTATAACATTGCGGAAATTGGGGTTAAGGCGACGCCGTTGATCCTGATCGGCATCGGGCTTGCCATCGGTTTCCGCGCCAACGTTTGGAACATCGGCGCCGAGGGCCAACTCATCTTCGGCGGTGTGGCGGCCGGCGCCGTGGCCCTGGCGTTCTATGACGTGGAGAGCGGCCTCATCCTGCCGGCGATGTTCATCGCCGGTGCGCTCGGCGGCATGGTCTACGCGGCGATCCCGGCGCTCCTGAAGACCCAGTTCAACGTCAACGAGATCCTGTCCAGCCTGATGCTGACCTATGTGGCGGTGCAGTTCCTCGCCATCATGGTGCACGGGCCGCTGAAGGACCCGGACGGCTTCGGTTTCCCGCAGTCGCGCCAGTTCCACGGCGACGCGCGCCTGCCGATCATCCTGGAGGGCACGCGGCTGCACATCGGTGCGATCATCGCCCTGGTGGTGGCCGGGCTCGGCTGGCTGGCGCTCAGCCGCTCGCTGTTCGGCTTCCAGGTCCGGGTGATCGGTGCCGCCCCCGCCGCCGCGCGTTTCGCCGACTTCAGCCAGAAGAAGATGATCTGGGCCTCGTTGCTGATCGGCGGCGGGCTGGCGGGCGTGGCCGGCTGCATCGAGGTGTCGGGCCCCATCGGCCAGCTCACCGACAGCATCTCGACCAACTACGGCTTCACCGCCATCATCGTCGCGTTCCTCGGCCGGCTGCATCCGGTCGGCATCGTGCTCGGCGGCCTGCTGGTGGCGCTGTCCTATATCGGCGGTGAGTTCGCGCAGCTTGCTGTCGGCGTGCCGCTGGCGGTAACCGGCGTGTTCCAGGGCCTGCTGCTGTTCTTCCTGCTCGGCACCGACGTGCTGATCCGCTACCGCGTCACCTGGGCGCGGCACACGAAGCACCACGTGGCAGCACCACCCGACAATCCCTCGGCGGCGCCCACCGCAGCCATCGCGGGTGACGGATGATGGAAATCGCGGTCTCGATCATCGTCGCGGTCATCGTCGCCTCCACGCCGCTGGTGCTGGCCGCCATTGGCGAGCTGGTCGTCGAGCGCGCCGGGGTGCTGAACCTGGGTGTCGAGGGCATGATGCTGGTGGGCGCGGTGGTCGCCTTCGTCGGCGTGCAGGAGACCGGCAGCGTCTATCTCGGCATCGTGTTCGGGCTGGTGGCCGGCATGGCGATGGCGCTGGTCTTCGGCATCATGACGCTGACCCTGCTGGCCAATCAGGTCGCCACCGGCTTGGCGCTGACCATCTTCGGCATCGGGGTCAGCGCGCTTGCCGGCACCGCCTATGTCGGCGATCCCAAGGTCGACAAGCTGCAGCTCGACATTTCGGGCCTGTCGGACATTCCGGTCATCGGGCCGATCCTGTTCTCGCACCATTTCCTGATCTACCTCGGCATCGCCATGGTGCCGGCGGTGTGGTGGTTCCTCACCCGCACCAAGGCCGGCCTCGCGTTGCGCGCGGTGGGCGAGAGCCACGACGCCGCGCACGCCATCGGCTACCCGGTCATCGGCATCAGGTATGGCGCGGTGCTGTTCGGCGGCGCGATGGCGGGGCTGGCGGGCGCCACGCTCGCCATCGAGTACGGCTGGAAGGAAGAGCTTTCGGCGGGCCGCGGCTGGATCGCGCTGGCGCTGGTGGTGTTCGCGACCTGGCGCCCGTGGCGCGTGCTGCTGGGTGCCTACTTGTTCGGCATCATGCGCATGCTGGAGCTGCACGGGCAAAGCCTGCTCGACTGGGATATGCCGTCGCAGATCTTCTCGATGCTGCCCTATCTGGCGACCATCATCGTGCTGGTCGTCATCTCGCGCGACGCGCTGAAGGTGCGGTTGAACGCCCCGGCCTGCCTGGGCCAGCCGTTCCATCCTACTGTCTAGATGAGTTGGCTCAGGCTGAGGGCGCACCAGACGGACCGGTGTAAAACTTGCATCGGTGGGTGTAAGGTTCGCGCATACGTATCGACCTAATTCGAACTGAAGCAGGGAGTGTGAGCATGAAGGCTCGTTGGGGAGTGTTGGCTGCCGGTATGGCATTGGCGGCGGCGATGGGGACCGCATCGGCGCAAGACACGGTGAAAGCCGGTTTCGTTTATGTCGGCCCGGTCAGCGACCATGGCTGGACCTACCGGCATGACATCGGCCGCCAGGCGGTGGAAGCGGCGTTTGGCGACGCGGTGGAGACCACTTTCGTCGAGAGCGTCAGCGAAGGCCAGGATGCCCAGCGGGTTATCCGCCAGCTCGCCACCACCGGCCATGATATCATCTTCACCACCTCGTTCGGCTACATGAACCCGACGGCGAATATCGCCGAGCAGTTCCCGGACGTGGTGTTCGAGCACGCCACCGGCTACAAGCGCGCCGACAACCTGTCGACCTACATGGCGCGCTTCTACGAGGGCCGCGCGGTCATCGGCACCATCGCCGGGCACATGACCGAGTCCAACATCGTCGGCTACATCGCCTCGTTCCCGATCCCGGAAGTGGTGCGCGGCATCAACGCATTCTACCTCGCCGCCGCCAAGGTCAATCCCGACATCGAGGTGCGGGTGATCTGGGCCAACACCTGGTACGACCCGGGCAAGGAGGCGGATGCCGCCGGTGCGCTGATCGACCAGGGTGCCGACATCATCGTGCAGCACACCGACTCCCCGGCCGCCCTGCAGGTGGCGCAGGAGCGCGGCGTCTACGCGTTCGGCCAAGCCTCCGACATGTCGGCGTTCGCGCCCGAGGCGCAGCTCACCTCCATCGTCGACAACTGGGACAGCTACTACGTCAGCCGCGTACAGGCGGTGATCGATGGCACCTGGGAGTCGATGGACACCTGGGGCGGGCTGGACACCGGCATGGTCGAGATCTCGCCTTATATGGAAGGTCTGCCGCAGGAGGTGATCGACGCCGCCGAGGCGGTGAAGAACGCCATCATCGCCGGCGAGCTGCACCCGTTCGCCGGGCCGATCAACAACCAGGACGGCGAGCTGGTGGTCCCGGAGGGCGAGGTCATGTCCGACGAGGAGCTGCTCGGCATGGACTGGTATGTCGAGGGCATCGACGACCAGCTGCCGGGTTGACGATTCGGTTGCGTCATGCCCGCACTTGTTGCGGGCATGACGGTTAGGTTTCGAGCATGACAGACCACGCCATCATCTACCTCGACCACATGGCTTCGTGCCCGCTGGACCCGGCGGTGGCGCAGGCGATGGCGCCTTGGCTGGGCGTCGGCGCGACCCGCTTCGGCAACCCGCATGCCCAGATGCACAATCTGGGCTGGGACGCGGCGCAGGAGGTCGCGCGTGCCCAGGGCCAGGTGGCGGCGTTGATTGGCGGGCTGCCCGACGAGATCGTGTTCACCGCCGGCGCCACCGAGGCCAACAATCTGGCGATCTGCGGCACGGTCCGGGCAGGCGACCACGTCATCACGGTCGCCACCGAACACCCGGCGGTGCTGAGCTGCGTCGAATGGCTGGCCGAAATGGGTGCACGCACCACGGTGCTGCCGGTCGACCGCGACGGCAGGGTCGACCCGGCGGCGGTGGCGGATGCCATCGCCGATGACACCGCCCTGGTGACGGTGATGGCGGTCAATAACGAGACCGGCATCGTCCAGCCGATCGAGGAGATCGCGGAGATTTGCCGGGCGCGCGGGGTGCTGTTCCACACCGATGCGACCCAGGCGGTGGGTACCCGCCGCATCGACGTATCGGCGGCACCCATCGACCTATTGAGCATCTCCGGCCACAAGATCTACGGGCCGCAGGGCATCGGCGCGCTCTACGTTCGCAACGGCACCACGCTGCACCCGACCATCCACGGCGGGGGGCAGCAAGCCGGCCGCCGCTCTGGGACCGTGCCTGTGGGGCTGACGGTGGGGCTGGGGACGGCCTGCGCGGTGGCGCTGGAACGCCGCGACGACGACGCGGCCCGCATGACCGCCTTGCGCGAGCGCCTGTGGGGCCACCTCCAGGCCGGCATTCCGGGGGCCGCGCGTAACACGCCGCCGGACAGTTGCGTCGCCGGCTGCCTGAACGTCAGCCTGCCGGAAACCGATGCGGTCGACCTGTTGCTCGGCATCGACGAGATCGCCGCCTCCACCGTGTCGGCCTGCGCGACCGAGCACCGTGGCGCCTCCCACGTGCTGACCGCCATGGGCCGCGGCGACGACGAAATTGCCGGGGCGCTGCGCCTCAGCCTGGGGCGCTACACCACCGAAGCTGAAATCGACCGGGCCGGCGCTCTGCTGGTCGAGGCCTGGACGACGCAGCGGCGCGGCCTCGATCCAAAGGGCGCCGCCGCCCTGTCCGCCTCGGCGTGACCCGCCAACGGTTTGCCAGGGGCACCCCTTGGAATCCCTGATCTTCGACTGGGTGCAGGCGCTGGTGCGCTGGCTGCACGTCATCGCTGGCATCGCCTGGATCGGCTCGTCATTCTTCTTCGTGTTCCTGGATGCCAGCCTGCGCAAGGAGGCGTGGACCAAGGACGGCATCATGGGCGAGAGCTGGCTGGTGCACGGCGGCGGCTTCTACCTGGTCGAGAAGTACATGGTGGCGCCGGAGCGGATGCCGAAGGTGCTGCACTGGTTCAAGTGGGAGGCTTACACCACCTGGCTGTCGGGCTTCGCCCTCCTGGTGCTGCTCTACTACATGAGCGCCGACGTCTATCTGATCGACCCGTCGGTTGCCGACCTCAGCCAGATGACGGCCATCGTCATCGGCGTCGGCTCGCTGGTGTTCGGCTGGATCATCTACGACCTGATATGCCGCGGCATGCCGGACCAGCTCGACGCGCTGTCCGCCATCGGCTTCGTGCTGCTGGCGCTGGTGGCCTTCGGCTACACCCAGGTGTTCGGCGGGCGGGGCGCGTTCATCCACGTCGGCGCGCTGATCGGCACCATCATGGCCGCCAACGTGTTCATGATCATCATCCCGAACCAGCGCAAGGTGGTGAAGGCGCTGGTGGCGGGCGAGAACCCGGACCCGAACCTGGGCAAGGTCGCCAAGCAGCGCTCGCTGCACAACAACTACCTCACGCTGCCGGTCGTTTTCATAATGGTGTCAAACCATTACTCGGTGATCTACGGCCATCACCTGAACTGGCTGATCCTGATCGGCATCGGGGTCGTCGGCGGGCTGATCCGCCACTATTTCAACGTCAAGCACGGCACCGGCAAGTCGCTGATGTGGACGTGGGTGGCGGCGGCCGCGGGCGTGGTGATCATCTTCCTGATCTCCGCCATTCCGCGCGGCAGCGATATCGAGGTCGGCGAGGTAACCATGGAGGACGTGCGCTCCATCGTGTCGCTGCGCTGCGCCGAGTGTCATGCCGCGCAGCCGGCCAACCCCGCGTTCGCCGCCCCGCCGGCCGGGGTCGTGTTCGACACGCCCGAGGACATTGTCGCCAACGCCGAACGCATCCACGCCCAGGTCATCTCCAACGTCATGCCGCCGGGCAATCTGACCGAGCTGACGCCGGAAGAACGCGCCATGCTGGTGCAATGGGCCGCCGGGGTGGAGTAGGTATCCAACAAGTGCGTCATGCGCGGACTTGATCCGCGCATCCACGACTTGCCACCGCTGCTGAAAGACGTGGATGCCCGCAACAAGTGCGGGCATGACGACATCAATTAGCCCGTGACATCCCGATCGTGCGCCAGTCGGCCGGCGATATAGGTGGCGCGGACCGTGCGGTCGTCGCCCAGCATCATCAGCGCGAACAGGATGTCGTCGAGGTCGCCGTCGGCGGCGTCGATGCGATGGCGCAGCAACGGGGTCGCGGCCAGGTCCAGCACCACCGCATCGGCTTCCGCGCCCTCGGCCAGGGTGCCGATTGTGCCTTCCAGAGACAGCGCCGCCGCATTGCCTCGCGTGATCATGTGGAAGCCCTCCAGCGCCGGCAGCGACTGGCCGCGAAGCTGCATCACCTTGTACGCCTCCGACAGCGTGGTCAGCATCGAGAAGCTGGTGCCGCCGCCGACATCGGTGGCGAGCGCCGTGCGCACCGGCCGCGCGGGGTCGCGCAGATGCGCCATGTCGAACAGGCCCGAGCCGATGAACAGGTTGGAGGTCGGGCACAGCGCGGCCACGCCGCCCGCGTCCGACAGCATGGCGCATTCCCCGTCGTCCACATGGACGCAGTGTCCGAACAGCGATCGCGGGCCGATCAGCCCGTGGCGGCGATAGACATCGGCGTAGGAGGCCGCGTCGGGAAACAGCTGTCGCACCGTGGCGATCTCGTCCGCGTTCTCCGACAGATGGGTCTGCAGATAGACGCCATCATGTTCACGCATCAGGGTGCCGGCGGCGTCGAGTTGGGCCGGGGTGGAGGTAATCGCAAAACGCGGCGTCACCGCATAGGCCAGCCGCCCGCGCCCATGCCAGCGCGCGATCAGCGCCTTGCTGTCGGTATAGCTGGCCTCGGCCGTGTCGCAGAGTTCGGGCGGCGCGTTGCGGTCCATCATCACCTTGCCGGCGATCATCCGCATGCCGCGCATTTCCGCCTCGGCGAACAGGGCATCGACGGAAGACGGGTGCACGGTGCAGTAGGTCGCGGCCGTGGTGGTGCCGCTGCGCGCCAGCTCGTCGCAGAAGAAGCGCGCGGCGGCGGCGGCGTAGGCTTCATCGCCGAACCGTGCCTCCTCGGGGAAGGTGTAGGTGTTCAGCCAATCCAGGAGCTGCGCGCCGTAGGAGGCGATAATGGCGCCCTGCGGATAGTGGATGTGGGTGTCGATGAAACCGGGCACGATCAGCGCGTCCGGGTAGTGCACCACCGGGACGTCGGGTCCCAATGTGGCCCGAACCTCGCCGGCGTCGCCGGATGCAGTGATCGTCCCGTCCCGCATCGCGACGATGCCGTCCTCGTGGAACACCGCGGCGTCGCGGCCCGCCACCGCCGGGTCGTCGCGGAACCACAGCACCTGCCCGCGGATCGCGACCGTCTTGTCGTCTGCCACCGTCATCGGGAAATCGATAGTGGCCCTGCGGTGTAATCGTCAACATGATTGGTCACGCGCGACAGCGCGGCGGATTGACAAGGCCTGGGCCTGCTCATAGTGGTCGGCGGATCGACACGGAGATCGCCTTGACCGAGCAGAACGACCGGGCCGCCACCACGGCCAACAATGCCGACATCATTGCCCGACGGCTGGCCGAACAGGGCTGCCGCTTCGCGTTCGGTATTCCCGGCGGTGAGGTGCTGACCCTGTGCGAGGCGCTGCGGGCGGCCGGCATCAAGGTGCTGCTGTGCAAGCACGAGAACGCCGGCGGCTTCATGGCCGAGGGCACGCACCACATGACCGGCGCGCCGGCGGTTCTGGTGGCGACCATCGGGCCCGGCGTGGCCAACGCGGTCAATGTCGTGGCCAATGCCTGGCAGGACCGGGTGCCGATGATTTTCCTGACCGGCTGCGTCGACCCGGCCGAGGCCGCAACCTACACCCACCAGGTCTTCGACCACACCCGCCTGCTGGGCGCGGTGACCAAGGCGTCGCTGACCGTGGCCGACGGTGCGGCCGACGTCATCATCGACAAGGCGCTGTCCATCGCGACCAGCGGACGGCCGGGCCCGGTCCATGTCGACCTGCCGATTGGCGTCGCCGATGCGAAGGCGGTGGCCAATGGACCGGTGGCGGGCAAGCGCGCCCGGCCGCGCACCGCGCCCGCCGGGCCGGACCTGGAAGCCGCGCGCGAGCTGGTGGCCGGCGCCGAGCGCCCGATCCTGCTGGTCGGCGTTGACGCGCTGAACGATGGCGCGGAGGCGGAGGTCGCGGCATTCAACGACCGGTTCGGCTGGCCGGTGGTCACCACCTACAAGGCCAAGGGCATCGTCGACGAGGCGCGGGACAACGTGCTCGGCGGCGCCGGGCTTTCCCCCAAGGCAGATGCCCTGTTGCTGCCGCTGTTCGCCGAGGCGGATCTGGTGCTGGCGGTCGGCTACGACCCGATCGAGATGCGCGCCGGCTGGCGGCGGCCCTGGCCCGAGAGCGTGCCAATGATCGACCTGGTGGCCGAGGCGAATACGCACTACATGCACCAGCCGACGATGAGCTTCGTCTGCCACACCGGCGCGGGACTGAAGGCATTGACCGACGGCGTCACGCCGCGCCCGGTCTGGGCGGACGGTGCGCCGGCCAAGGTCCGTCAGGCGCTGGCCGAGGCATTCGCGCCGCCGACGGAATGGGGCGCGCATGCGGTGTTCCGCACCGCGCGCGAGGTGCTGCCGGCCGATGCCGTGGTCACCGCCGACAGCGGCGCGCATCGCATCCTGCTCAGCCAGATGTGGACCTGCCACGCGCCGCGCGGCCTGTTGCAGTCGACGGGCCTCTGCACCATGGGCTGCGCGGTGCCGCTGGCCATCGGCGCGAGGCTGGCGGCGCCCGGACGGCCGGTGGCCGCCTTCGTCGGCGACGCCGGCCTGGAGATGGTACTGGGCGAGCTGGCGACCGCGCGCGAGCTTGACGCGCCTGTGATCGTCATTGTGTTGGTCGACGATCAACTCGGCCTCATAGAACTGAAGCAGCGCCGCGCCCAGTTGCCGAACGTGGCCGTCGACTTCAACGCCACCGATTTCGAGGCGGTGGCCAACGCCATGGGTGGCGTGGGCGCGACGGTCAACGACGCCGGTGCGCTGGCCGACGAGATAAGGACCGCAATGCAACGCGATAGCTTCACGGTGATTGCCTGCCGGATCGGCCGCCGCGCCTATGACGGTGCGTTTTGATGTGGTGCGCGCGGAAATGGTGTTGGCGCGTAGCGCCATAGCGATACATCACGCTGAATGAGCACCGCATCGCCCGCCGCCCCCGCTGCCCCGGTGGCGCCTGCCAAGAAGGAACGCGATCCCCGGATCGACTTCTTCCGTGGGTTGGCGTTCATCATCATCTTCATCGCGCATGTGCCGGACAACTGGCCGAAGCGCTGGATTCCGGCAGTGTTCGGCTTCAGCGACGCGACCGAGATGTTCGTGTTCATGTCCGGCTTCGCGGCCGGCATCGCATTCGGCACCATCTACCTGCGCGCCGGCTGGGTGGTGGGCACGATCCGCATCGGGTTCCGGGCCTGGCAGGTCTATGTCGCCCACCTGCTGATGTTCTTTTTCATCACGCTTTTCATGGTGGTGGCGACCCGCTGGTTCACGACAGGCGACTATGTCGGCCAGCTCAACCTCTACTACTTCTTCGAGCACACGGCGGATGCCCTGGTCGGCCTGTTCACGCTGAACTACGTGCCGAACTATTTCGACATCCTGCCGATGTACATCGTGATCCTGACCATGATCCCGGTGTTCATGGCGCTGGGGCGGGTGCACCCGTGGCTGGCGCTGGGCGCCTGCGTGCTGCTCTACGCCTACAACTGGTGGGCCGGCGTCAACGACTGGTCGGCCGAACTGCAGTTCCCCGCCGAGGTGCGGCCGGACGTCGACCGGGCGTGGTTCTTCAACCCGTTCGGCTGGCAGTTGATCTTCTTCACCGGGCTGGCGCTGTCGGTCGGCTGGCTGAAGGCGCCGAAGCCGCGCGTGTGGCTGATCGTGCTGTGCGTGGCGTACCTGATCGTCAGCGCGCTGTTGTGGCGCAAGCTCCAGATCCGGCCGTTCATTGAGGAGGATATCTGGCAGCCGCTGGTGGTGTGGTGGACCGGCGCGCCGCTGGGCCCCGACTACCAGGGGTTCTGGTACCACCTCTACCCGCGCGCGGTGGACGGGCAGCCTGGCTTCCCGAAGACCAATCTGTGGATCCTGCGCTACCTGCACTTCCTGGCGCTGGCCTACATCGTGGTGCTGTTGCTGCGCGGGCGGCACCACTGGCTGAAGATGGCCTGGGCGCGGCCCATCGCCCAGTGCGGCCAACAATCGCTGCCGATCTTCCTGTGCTCGATGACGTTCTCGCGGCTGGCCGGGGTGATGCTCGACCAGTTCGGCGAGGACCATGACGAGATCGCCAACTGGATCGTGCTGCTGGTCAACGCGTTCTGGATCGCCATGCTGATCGCCATCGCCTACCTGCTGGCGTTCATCAAGGCGTCGCCCTGGAAGAAGCAGGGTGCCAAGCCGCCGAAATCGCCGCCGCCTCCGGGCACCCTGCCCACGTTCGATGCGGTTGCTAATTCCCCTCTCCCAGCGGAACGCGCGGGAGAGGGAGGGGCCCGGCCGGCATAGCCGGCTGGGAGGGTGAGGGCCAAGTCGCCGGTGGATGAAACTTCACCGCACTGCAGGCAAGAAAACACCCTCTTGCCGCCATGAAAGTGAGATCGCGACCGATCGCGCCGCGCCCCTCACCTTCCCAGCCTCCGGCTGGGCCCCTTCCTCTCCCGCACCGCTGCGCGGCGGGGAGAGGGGCTTAGTACCTACTCCCCGACCGCCTGGGCGGCGATGGATCCCAGGATGTCGTCCAGTTCGGCGGCCATCTCGTCCAGCGCGTCGCTGTCATACGGCGCAAACACGGCCGACGGCGCGCGGTAGATCAGCGTCGTGGTGCCGTCCTCGTTCTCGGTCAGGTAATAGCGCAGCGGCGCCTCGATGCCCGCCGGGATGCTCGCCTCCAGCATGCGCACCGCGAAGTCGTTGCGATAGGTCTCGAACACCGCATTGCCGGGGATTTCGATGCCGCGACCGGCGGCGCCCCGGCTGGCGCTGGGCCTGGCCAGCACCAGCATCTCGTGGTCCTGGATCGACTGCACCATGCGGTCGTACATAGTGCCGAAGTTGTGGCCCGACTGCAGGATGACGACGCCATCATAGGGGAAGTTGTGCGGCTCCATCGCGACCGCGGACGGCAGGGCGGCGAACTGGGGGGCGGCGAGCAGGCATGCCGCCAGCGCAATTCTCTTCAACATCACGATCCCTCTCCGGCAGTTTGTTTGTGGCCGCCACGCTAGGCCGCTCTTGGTTTGATCTGCGCCAGCCCACGCCCCCACCCATCCGCCCGGTGATTGTGACAATGGGGCGGTTGGGTGGGGGTGCGGGCTGGCGCCGACTCAGCGTAAGCGGCAAACGAATAGACCCGCGGTTCGGCGGGTGCGAAACAGCAATGCTCAATCCTGCGTGAAGGATTTGCTGGGCGAGCACTGGCCGGCGCGCCCGTCACGCACTATTGAGACGTTGTCAGTGCCGATGCCGCTGCATCTGGCGCAATAAGCAACGCCACACCGACGCCCAAGGTTCCGATGTCGATCAGCACCGCCGATGCCCCGCAGGCCCTGCCAAGCTTCTGGCAGCAGAACCGCAACCCGTTCGCCATCGGGCTGGCGGCGACGCTGCTGGCCGTCGGCGCATTCTACCTGGGCAGCGAATACGGTTGGCGGCGCGGCGCGCTCTACATCGTTGGCGCGCTGCTCGGGCTGACCCTCTATCACGCCAGCTTCGGGTTTACGGGATCGTGGCGCAACCTGATCCTGAACGGCAAGGGCGCCGGCCTGCGCGCGCAAATGGCCATGCTGGCGCTGGCGGTGCTGCTGTTCTTCCCGGTGCTGTCGGCCGGCGAGATATTCGGCCAGCGCGTGTTCGGTTTCGTCAATCCGGTGGGCACCGCGGTGCTGGTCGGCGCCTTCATCTTCGGCATCGGCATGCAACTCGGCGGGGCCTGCGCCTCGGGCACGCTGTTCACCGTTGGCGGCGGCAACAGCCGCATGGTGATCACGCTGGTGTTCTTCGTCATCGGCTCGGTTCTGGCGACCCATCACCTAAACTGGTGGTACGACCTGCCGTCGCTGGGGCGGATCTCGATGGTGCGCGAGTTCGGCTGGCTGCCCGCCCTGGTGCTAAACCTGGCGTTGTTCGCTGCCATCGCGGCGCTGGCGGTCTGGATCGAGCGGCGTCGCCACGGCAAGCTTGCCTCCATCACCTCGACCTTCGGCGAAGGCCCGTTGTGGCGGCGCATGCTGCGCGGGCCATGGCCGCTGCTGGCCGGCGCACTGGCGCTGGCGGTGCTGAACTTCGCGACCCTGTTGCTGGCCGGCCGCCCCTGGGGTGTCACCTCGGCGTTCGCGCTGTGGGGCGGCAAGTGGTTCGACGCCGCCGGTATCGACGTCGCCGCGTGGTCGTACTGGCAGAACCAGACCGGCCGGCTGGAGGCGAGCGTCTTCAACGACACCACCTCGGTGATGAATTTCGGCATCATGCTGGGCGCACTGCTGGCGGCGGGGCTGGCCGGCAAGTACGCGCCGACATGGCGCATCCCGCTGCGTTCCATCGTGGCGGCGGTGATCGGCGGGCTGATGCTGGGCTATGGCGCCCGGCTTGCCTTCGGCTGCAACATCGGCGCGTTCTTCAGCGGGGTGTCGTCGGGCAGCGTGCACGGCTGGCTGTGGCTTGCCTCCGCGTTCCTCGGCAACCTGCTCGGCACCCGCATCAGGCCGCTGTTCCGACTGCCGAACTGACGGGCTGATCTATTCAGACCGTCATGCGCGGACTTGATCCGCGCATCCACGACTTGCGTCAGCCGTTGCCAAGACGTGGATACCCGGGACTCGGCCCCTGGTAGTGGGCCGGCCCGGGCCTGACTGGAGAGGTTGGCAGACCGACGCCCTGCCGACCACTGACTTGGCCGCGCGGCAATGCCATAATCCCCGCCATGGACTTCGACCTCAGCCCGGACCAGCACGCCATTGCCGACATGGCGCGCGATTTCGCCGCTGCCGAGATGGCGCCGCACGCGGCCCGGTGGGACGCCGAGTGCATCTTCCCTGAGGACACGCTGCGACAGGCCGCCGGCCTGGGCATGGCCGGTATCTACGTCGTCGAACAGCATGGCGGTAGCGGCCTGGGGCGGATCGAGGCGGCGCTGATCTTCGAGCAGCTCGCGGCGGCCTGCCCGTCGACCGCTGCCTTCATCTCCATTCACAACATGGTCGGCTGGATGATCGACAGCTTCGGCGACGACGACCAGCGCGCCCGGCTGCTGCCCGGCCTGATGACCATGGAGCGCTTCGCCAGCTATTGCCTGACCGAGCCCGGGTCGGGGTCCGATGCCGCGGCACTCACGACACGGGCCGTGCGCGACGGCGACCACTACGTCGTCAACGGCAGCAAGGCGTTCATTTCGGGCGGCGGGGCGTCGGGCCTCTACATGGTGATGGTGCGCACCGGCGACGATGGGCCCGGCGGGATCAGCGCGCTGGTGGTGGAGGGCGGCACGCCGGGGCTATCGTTCGGCAAGCAAGAGAAGAAGCTCGGCTGGAATAGCCAGCCGACGGCGGCGGTCGTGTTCGAGGATTGCCAGGTTCCGGTCGCGAACCGCATCGGGCCGGAGGGCGAGGGCTTCAAATACGCCATGGCCGGGCTCGACGGCGGCCGGGTCAACATCGGCGCGTGCTCGCTGGGCGGCGCCCAGGCCTGCCTCGACATGGCCCGCGACTATTTGGGCACCCGCAAGCAGTTCGGCCGCCCGCTTGCCGACTTCCAGGCGCTGCAGTTCCGGCTCGCCGACATGGCGACCGAGCTGGCCGCCGCGCGGCTGATGGTCTACCGCGCCGCCGTGGCCCTGGACACAGACCATCCCGACAAGACCATGCTGTGCGCGATGGCCAAGCGCCACGCCACCGATGCAGGGTTCGACATCTGCAACCAAGCGCTTCAGCTCCACGGCGGCTATGGCTACCTGAAGGAGTTCCCGATCGAGCGCTATGTGCGCGACCTTAGGGTGCACCAGATCCTGGAGGGCACCAACGAGATCATGCGCGTGATTGTCGCGCGCAAGCTGTTGGCGGAATGAGCTAAACACGCCAATTCCCTGTTGTGGTTGAGATTCGGCTGGTCGTATGCTCGGGCGATGAGGGGTGAAGCGTATTCCGATGACATGCTCGAACGAGCCGACCTGACGGCATTGTGTGCCGAGGCGGCGGCGGTGCGCGACGATGCCTGGGGCTGCACGATCACCTACTCGCGCAAGGTTTTCATTCCGCTGACCACCATGTGCCGCGACACCTGCGGTTATTGCGCGTTCGTCAAGCAGCCAGGCACGCCGGGCGCCAACATCATGATGCCGGAGCAGGTGCTTGCGGTGGCGGAGGAGGGGCGCCGGGCCGGCTGCAAGGAGGCGCTGTTCAGCCTGGGCGAGAAGCCGGAGCGCAAATACCCCCAGGCGCGCGCCGCCCTCGACCTGCTCGGCCACGCCTCGATGACCGGATATCTGGTCGAGATGTGCAAGCTGGTGCTGCGTGAAACCGGGCTGATCCCGCACGTCAACGCCGGCACCCTGGACGACGACGAGATCGCCGCCTTGCGCGCCGTCAGCGGCAGCATGGGGATGATGCTGGAAAGCACCTCCCGCCGGCTGCTCGAGCCGGGCATGGCGCACCATGCCTGCCCGGACAAGGTGCCGGTGCAGCGGCTGCGCACGCTGGAGCGGGCAGGGCAGGCGCACGTTCCCTTCACCACCGGCATCCTGATCGGCATCGGCGAGACCTGGGCGGAGCGGATGGCGACCCTGCGCGCCATTGGCGAGGCGCATGCGCGCCATGGCCACATCCAGGAGGTGATCGTCCAGAACTTCCGCGCCAAACCGGGCACGGCGATGGCCGACCACCCCGAGCCGAGCATGGGCGACATGCTGCGCACGGTCGCGGCGGCGCGGCTGGTGCTCGACCCGGAGATTTCCATCCAGGCCCCGCCCAACCTGTCGGAGGAGTTCGGCGGCCTGATCGATGCCGGCATCAACGATTGGGGCGGCGTATCGCCGGTGACGCCGGACCACATCAACCCCGAGCGCGCATGGCCGGCCATCGACCGCCTGCGCGCGGTAACCGAAGGGCGCGGGTACGACCTGGCCGAGCGGCTGACCGTGTATCCGCGCTATCTGGCGGATGCCGAGCGCTATCTGGACCCGGCCATGCGGTCCGCTCTGGCGCGACTGGCCGGGACGGCGGCATTGGAAGCGGCATGATGCCCAAGGCGATGGTTCACGAACCGGTGCCGGACCGCTGGCGCGATGCGGAGATTTTGGTCGCGCGCGCCACACCTGGAACCGCGCGCATTCTGGGCAACGCGCTGGCGGGCACGCCGGTCAGCGAAACGGAGGCGGTAGCGCTGTTCTCCGCGCCGCCGGAAGACCTGCCGGCCCTGCTGGCGGTGGCGGATGCCGTGCGCCGGCAACGCGTCGGCGACGACGTCGCGTTCGTGGTCAACCGCAACATCAACTTCACCAACGTCTGCCACATGGGCTGCCGCTTCTGCAATTTCGCCAAGCGCCACGACGCGGCGGATGCCGAATGGCTGGGCCTGGACGAAATCGCCCGCCGGGCGCGCGAGGCCCATGGCCGGGGCGCGAGCGAGGTCTGTATCCAGGGCGGACTTCACCCCAAGCTGCCCGGCAGCACCTATCGCGATATCGTGGGGGCCGTGCGCGCGGCGGTGCCCGAAATGCACGTGCACGCGTTCTCGCCGTTCGAGATCTGGTACGGCTCCAAGAAAACCGGCCTCGACGTGTCCGACTTCCTGGCCGACCTGCGCGATGCCGGCCTGGGCTCGGTGCCCGGCACGGCGGCGGAAATCCTGGACACAGAGGTGCGCCAGCAGCTCACCCGCAACAAGCTCTCCACCGAGGATTGGGTGCGCATCATCCGGGCGGCGCATGAGGTTGGCCTGCCCAGCACCGCCACTATCATGTATGGCCACATCGACGGGCCCCGGCACTGGGCGGCGCACATCGCGCTGATCCGCGACATCCAGCGCGAAACCGGGGGCTTCACCGAGTTCGTGCCGCTGGGCTTCATCCACACCGACTCCCCGCTGTTCAACGAACGCTCCGACGTGCGTCCCGGCCCGACGGTGGACGAGCACCTGCGGCTGCACGCCGTGGCGCGCCTGATGCTCGCCGGCAGCATCGACAACATCCAGTGCTCGTGGGTGAAGCTCGGCCCGGCGCTTGCACAGACCATGCTGACCTGCGGCGCCAACGACCTGGGCGGAACCTTGATGAACGAGAGCATCTCGCGGGCCGCGGGCGCGGTCCACGGCCAGGAGGTGACGCCGGCGGAGATGGTGGCGCTGATCCGTGGCGCCGGCCGCCGCGCGGTGCGCCGCTCCACGCTCTACCGCACGCTTGAGGTCTATGACGACCATATGCCGCTGCCGATGGCGCCGCTGGTGCCGCGCGCGGAAGAAGTGGCAGTCGCATGAGCATCGTGATCCTTGCCGGCGGGGTCGGCGGCGCCAAGATGGTCGACGGCTTCGCCCAGGTGCTGGGCCAGCCGGCGCTGACGGTGATCGGCAACGTGGCCGACGACACCGAACTGCATGGCCTGTGGATCTCGCCCGATATCGACACCATCACCTACACGCTTGCCGACGTGGTGGATCACGAGCGCGGCTGGGGCTATCGCGACGACACCTTCGATACGATGGAGCGGCTGGGCGTTCTCGGCGGCCCGACCTGGATGAATTTGGGCGACCGCGACTTCGCCACCCACATTCACCGCACCATGCGGCGCCACCAGGGCGCGCGGCCGACCGAGATCGCGGCGGAGATCGCGGCGCGGCTGGGTGCAGAGGCGCGCATCCTGCTCCCCACCGACGATACACTGGCAACGATGATCGAGACGCCGGACGGCGTGCTCGACTTCCAGCAGTTCTTCGTGCGCGAGAAGTGCGGGCCGGCGATCCGCCGCGTCTGGGTCGAGGGGCAGCAAGCGGCGCGGCCGACGCCGGAGGCGCTGGACGCCATCGCGGCGGCGGACGTCATCTGCATCGCGCCGTCCAACCCCATCGCCAGCATCGCACCTATCATCGACGTGCCCGGCATCCGCGAGGCGCTACAGGCGTCGAAGGCGATTCGCTTCGCCGTGTCGCCGCTGGTTGGCGGGCAATCGCTGAAGGGGCCGTCCGACCGGATGATGCGGGCCGCCGGCCATGGCAGCGATGCGGTTGGCGTCGCGCGGTTCTACGACGGGCTAATCGACGCCATGGTCATTGACGGCCAGGACCGCCAGCGCGCCAGCGAGATCGCGGCGCTCGGGCTCGATGTGGTGGTGATGGACACCCTGATGCCGGACCGTGCCGCACGGGCGCGGCTGGCCAATGAAATTTGGGGCTGGGTGAACAAGAAGATTTGTCGTCCTCGCCCTTGTGGCGAGGACCCATTTGTGGGCCGTGGTTCGGTACAGCACGTGGAATCATCAGCTTCCGGGGCAGGGCTTGAGCGCATAGCTGCCATTGAGGCCACTTGTCGACGGACCGAGCCTGTCACGACCATGGGCCCTAGCCACAAGGGCGAGGGCGACGTTGTTTCATGACTACCGGCCTCAACATCGTGATCCCGATCAAGGACCCCGCCGGTGCCAAGCAGCGGCTGGGCGCGGCACTGCCGCAAGCGCGGCGGACCGAGCTTGCCTGTGCGCTGCTGGAACAGACGCTCGCCTTCGTGCGCGACCATGCCGCCGGCACCCATGTGCTGCTGGTGACCGATTGCACCCGTTTCGACGCACTCGCGTCCGGCTTCGGCTGCACCGTGCTGCACGAGGGCGAGGGCGGCGGCGAGACCCTGGCGGTGGAGCGCGCCACCAGTTGGAGCGTTGCCCATGGCTACACCTCGCAACTCGTCATCCCCGCCGACATGGCCGCCATCGACGGGCACGAGTTCGCGACCCTGCTGGCGCAGCCGCGGCCGTCGCCGTCTCTGATCCTGTGTCCGGCCACCGGCGACGACGGCACCAACGCGGTGCTCTCGACCCCGCCGGGTGCCGTGCCGTTCCGCTTCGGCGACAAGTCGTTCGCCGGCTACCGCGCGCGCGCGGCGACCCTGGGCGTGCCGGTGACCGTGCTGCGGCTGGCGAGCTTCCGGCTCGATATCGACACGCCCGAGGACCTGGATGCTTTCCTGGCCGCGAACCCAACATCGCCATTGGCGGTTCGGGTGCGCGACTGGCTGTCGGACGCGGAACATTCGGCTTGGCAGTCGGCATGACCGGGCCTGTGTCCATCGAGGCCGTGCCCGGCCTGCCGGACATTCGCCCCGGCGACGATCTGGCGGCACTGATTGCCGGTGCGCTGGACCGGGCCGGGATCGTGCTCGTCGACGGCGATATCGTCGTGGTCGCCCACAAGGTGGTCTCCAAGGCCGAGGGACGCATCGTCGCGCTGGCCGATGTGGCGCCGGGCGCCCGCGCCGACCGCCTGGCCGGCGAGGTCGGCAAGGACCCGCGCAAGGTCGAGATCATCCTGCGCGAGAGCGCGGACGTGCTGCGCACCGCGTATCACCCGGGTGCTGGCACCGGTGTGCTGATCACCCGCCACAGGCTTGGCTTCGTTAGCGCGAATGCCGGCGTCGATGAGTCCAATGTCGGCCCAGGGACTGATGCTGGCGACAGTATCGTGCTGCTTCCCGAGGACCCCGACGCCAGCGCGCGTGGGTTGCGCGCCCATCTGGAAGCGCATTTCGACGCCCGCGTCGGCGTGGTCATCACCGACACGTTCGGGCGGGCCTGGAGGGTCGGGCTGGTGAATGTCGCCATCGGCATCGCCGGTGTGCCGGCCCGCATCGACCTGCGCGGCCAGAACGACGCCTATGGCCGGCCCATGCACGCCAGCATGCCGGCCTTCGCCGACGAGGTGGCGGCGGCGAGCGGCCTGGCAAGCGGCAAGACGGACATGACGCCCGTGACCATCGTGCGCGGGCTCGACTGGATCGAAAGCACGGACACGGCGGCAGCCCTGCTGCGGCCGGCGGCGGAGGATTTGTTCTTATGAGTGTTTTTCTGTGAGCGTTGCGATCATCGGCGGCACCGGGCCGCAGGGGCGGGGCACCGCGCTGCGTCTGGCGCGCGGTGGGGTGCCGGTCATCATCGGCTCGCGCGATGCCGCACGGGCGGCGGAGGTGGCGGCGGAACTGTCCGCGACAGCGGGCGCGGGGGCTGCTGCCATCGACGGCGCCAGCAATCTGGACGCCGCCATGGTTGCCGAGCGTTTCGTCATCCTGGCGGTCCCCTATGCCGGCCACGACGCCGCCATCGAGGAGGTGCGCGCGGTTCTTGCCGGCAAGATCCTGATCGACATCGTGGTGCCGCTGAAACAGGGCGACCCGAAGGCGGTCGACATGCCGGCGGAAGGCTCCGCGACCGAGCGGGCGCAGGCGCTGGTGGGCGCGGATGTGCCCGTGGTCGGCGCGCTGCACAACGTCTCGGCGCACGTGCTGAACGACCTGGACCACCCGGTCAATTGCGACATCCTGATCGCCGGCGACAGCATGGACGCCAAGCGCGAGGTCATCGACCTGTTGGGCGCGCTCCAGACGCCGGTCTACAATTGCGGGCCGGCGGTGAACGCCCGCTGCATCGAGGCGCTGACACCCATCCTGATCCGCCTCAACATCTCAAAGACGACGCCGTTCAAGCATGCCGGCGTCCGGATCGCGGAATAGCCGCCGCGGTCCGCAAATGACACGAAGAATGTGGGAGTAACCGACATGGATTTCGGCATCTGTTTCAAGGGCGATATTTCTCCGCAGCGCACGGTGGCGCTGTGCCGGCAGGCGGAGATCGCCGGCTTCAAATACGCCTGGTTCTACGATTCCCACATCCTGTGGCGGCAGTGCTTCGTGACCATGGCGATGTGCATGGAGCACACGCAGCACATGCGCTTCGGCCCGTGCGTCACCAACCCGGCCGTGCGCGACTGGTCCGAGGCGGCGTCGATCTTCCTGACCCTGGCGCTCCAGTCCGGCAACCGCGTCGATGTCGGGCTCGGCCGTGGCGACAGCTCGCGCCGGGTGATGGGCCACAAGCCGGCCACCGTGGCGCGGATGGTGGAGTTCACCGAGAAGCTGAAGGCTATGGTGCGCGGCGAGAGCGTGACCTATGGCGAGAGCCCGAACCCGGTCGATTTCACCTGGTCCAACGGCTACGACCTGCCGGTGTGGATCGCGGCCTACGGCCCGAAGGCGCTGGCGGCGGCGGGCACGGCGGGCGACGGCCTGATCCTGCAGATCGGCGACCCCTCGCTCTGCCAGTGGTTCACCGAGCAGGCGGTCGCCGCCGGCAAGGAGGCCGGACGCGATATGTCCAACTATCAGGTGATGTCTGCCGCCCCGGTCTGGGTCGGCGACGTCGAGAAGGGCATGGAGCAGACCCGCTGGTTCCCGGCCATGGTGGGCAACCACGTCGCCGACATCGTGGAGAAGTACGGGTCGGACACCGACCTGGTGCCGGGCAACTTCACCGCCTATATCGAGCGGCGCAAGGGCTACGACTATCGCCACCACGCCGACAAGGACGCCGACCACCTGGACTTCATCACGCCCGACATCGTGGAGTCATTCTCGATCCTGGGGCCGGTGGAGGCCCACATCGAGAAGCTGCGCGCCCTGGAGGCCGCCGGCGTGACCCAGTTCAACATCTACCTGATGTGCGGCGAGGAGGAGCGCCAGGTCGCCGAATACGGGGAGCACATCATCCCGAAGTTCGCATGACCGAACGCGGTCTTTGATCAAGCACACAATCGTCATCCTCGGGCTTGTCCCGAGGATCCACGAGGTGGCCGCCTTAGCGGCCAATAAGGCGTGGATGCCCGCAACAAGTGCGGGCATGACGGCAGTGCTTATTTTGCCTGACGGAATAAACAGGCGGTCAGCATGCGCCGCCACCTGCTGACGCCAACCGCCATCTTCGGCATCGCGGTGATCGTAATCACCGTCGCGGTGGCCCTGCTGGCGCCCGTGATCTCGCCGTTCGAGTACGACGACCAGCGGTTCGAGGGCCTGACCCTGGAGGGCGCGCCGCTGCCGCCGGGCGAGCCGTTCTGGTTCGGCACCGACACCCTGGGCCGCGACCTCCTCAGCCGGATGATGTACGGCGCGCGCTATTCCCTGCTCATCGGCGTGGTGTCGAATGGCGCTGCGGTGCTGATCGGCACCCTTCTGGGCGCGTTCGCCGGCTACGTGCGCGGCGTCACCGGTGCCACCATCATGCGGTTCACCGACCTGATGATGGCGTTCCCGGCCCTGCTGCTGGCGATCGCGCTGGCCGCGATCATCGGCCCCAGCCTGTGGATCGTCGCCCTGGTGATCGCGCTGGTAAACTGGGTGCAAGTGGCGCGCGTGGTCTATACCGAGACCACCAGCCTGGCCGAGCGCGAGTACGTGGAGGCGGCGCGCGCGGTCGGCGCGGGCAATCTGCGCATCCTCGCCATCCACATCATCCCGCACCTGATCCCGACCATGCTGGTGTGGGCGACGCTGGGCATCGCCACCACGGTGCTGCTGGAGGCGACCCTGTCGTTTCTGGGCATCGGGGTGCAGCCGCCCTTGCCCTCGTGGGGCAACATCATCCAGGAGAACCAGACCTACTTCAGTTCCGCGCCGTGGCTGGTGTTCATTCCGGGGGCGGCGATCCTGCTGCTGGCGCTCTCGTTCAACCTGGTCGGCGACGCGCTGCGCGACGCACTGGACCCGACCCAGCGGGGGCGGCGCTGATGGGTGGCTTCCTGGCGCGGCGATTGGGGCAGGCGGTGCTGATCCTGATCGGCATCTCGATCATCACATTCCTGCTGGTCTACCTGATCCCGGCCGACCCGGCGCGGATGATCGCCGGCCGCAACGCGCCGCCCGACACGGTGGAGTCTATCCGCCGCCAGCTCGGCCTCGACCGCGGCCTGGTCGAGCAGTACCTGATCTATCTCGGCAATCTGGTGCAGGGCGACCTCGGCCGGTCGTACCTGCAGCGCACCGAGGTCACCGAGCTGATCATGAGCCGGCTGCCGGCGACCCTGCTGCTGATGGCCGGCGGCATCTTCTGCGAACTGCTGATTGGCATCCCGGCCGGCGTTCTGGCCGCCGCCCATCGTGGGCGTGCGCTGGACCGCGTCGTCATGGTCGGCGCCTTCGTCGGTGTGTCGGCGCCGCAGTTCGTGGTCGGCATCCTGCTGCTGTTCGTCTTCGCGGCGACGCTTGGCTGGTTGCCGCTGCGCGCCGACGGCACGTTCGAGAGCATGATCCTGCCGTCGCTGACGCTCGGCATCCTGGGCGGCGGCTGGTACGCGCGGATGATGCGCTCGTCGATGGTCGACGTGCTGCGCCGCGACTACATCCGCACCGCGGTCGCCAAGGGGGCGAGCCCGCGCCGGGTGCTGATCGTGCACGCGCTCAGGAACGCGATCCTGCCCATCGTCGCGATGATCGGGCTCGACATCGGCATCTTCATGAGCGGCGTGGTGGTGGTGGAGACCGTGTTCGGCTGGCCCGGCATCGGCCAGCTTGCCTGGCAGGCGATCCAGCGCATCGATATCCCGATCATCATGGGCGTGACGCTGGTGGCGGCGCTCGCCATCCTGGTCGGCAATCTGCTGGCCGATTTCCTGGCCCCGTT
This sequence comes from Alphaproteobacteria bacterium, assembly GCA_965227515.1. GTDB lineage: Bacteria > Pseudomonadota > Alphaproteobacteria > CALKHQ01 > CALKHQ01 > CBDDFZ01. The sequence continues at coordinate 3,903,855 of CBDDFZ010000001.1, read as the reverse complement.
CATCGACCCGCGTATCTCGCTGGTGCGGCGACGGGGGTAGGGAGACCCGCACCTATATTTTCGTCGCCCTCGCACTTGTTGCGAGGGCCCATTTCGCCTAACGCGCGATAGTCGGCCAAAGGTCCTCCCAGTGAGGGTTGTCGCGCTCGATCAAGTTGATCTTCCAGTCCCTCCGATATTGCTTCAGTCTCTTCTCGCGCCGAATTGCATCGGGGGCCGTATCGAGAACCTCGAAATAGACAAGATGTTTGATGTTGTTTTGGCGAGTGAAGCCGGCGACAAGACCTCCACGATGCTCCCAGACACGACGTATGAGATCGTTGGTCATGCCAACATAGAGCGTGCCGTACGGTCGGCTCGCAAGGATGTAGACGTAACAGCTCATCGACAGTCAGTCTGGCATGTCGATGGGCCCTCGCAACAAGTGCGAGGGCGACGGCAGTTATTGGCGCGCCTAAGCCCCCGGTTCGCCGCAGAGCGGGTTGGTGCCCGGCGGCTCCTGCGCGCCCTCGAAGGTGCCGTTGAATCGCTCGGGCGCCGAGACGTTGCGCCAGGTGCCGGAGACGCTCATGTCGTCCTCGATCATGCCGGCGAAGATGCTGCCGGCGCCGGTCTGCCCGGTCGACATCGCCATGCCGCCGTCGCGCGTGACCGTGCCGTTGAACGGATATTGCCGGCCGGTCACATCGGAATGGACCATGCCGGTAATGCTGCCGTCGGTATCGACGACCGCGCACCAGGAGCCGCGCTCAACCGTATCCACCTGGGCGCGATAGGTGCCGGCATAGGTGCCGGCATACACCGCCACGCCCGCGTTGGCCGCCATCGGCACCATCGCAAGAAGCGCGGCGACAACAAGGGCCTGCCAGTGGCGGACACGCAAAAGGTCCATGTACTGCTCCGATCGTCTGGCAACGGAGGATAGCGCCACGTGGCCGCGAGACAAGCGCATACCGGCTGGCCGGAGTTGACAGCACCGTGAAGGGAGCGGGACGGGCAGCTTATCCGCCATTGCGGCGACCCGGCCCGCTGTGGTCAACTATCCGTGCACGCGACAAGGTTCCGCCTGGGCCGGCACAACGATTGCTAGCCCGATGACGGACCACAACAACATCATCGGGGGACCGAAACCATGCGCAAACTCCTTGCCGCCACTACCGCGATTGCGGCGCTGACGCTCGTCGCCGGACAGGCGAGCGCGCAGGACGGCGATGCCGCCTTTGCCGACGTGCCGATGGGCGGCAGCATGATCGTCACCTACAACGACGACGTGTCGACGCTGGACCCGGCCATTGGTTACGACTGGCAGAACTGGTCGATGATCAAGAGCCTGTTCGACGGGCTGATGGACTACAAGCCCGGCAGCACCGAGCTGATCCCCGACCTGGCCGAGAGCTATGAGATTTCCAGCGACGGACTGACCTACACGTTCGTCCTGCGGGAGGGTGTGACCTTCCACAATGGCCGCGCGCTGACCTCCGCCGACATCAAGTATTCGATCGAGCGCACGGTGAACCCGGAGACCTTGAGCCCCGGCCAGGGCTTCTTCGGCATGATCGACGGCTTCGATGCCGCCGCCGCCGGCGAAGCCGACGGACTGAGCGGCATCGAGACGCCGGACGACCGCACGGTCGTGTTCCATCTGTCGCGTCCCGACGCAACGTTCCTGCACGTGCTGGCGATCAACTTCGCCTTTGCCGTGCCGCAGGAGGCGGTGGAGGAGTTCGGCGCCGACTTCGGCAAGAACCCGGTCGGCACCGGTGCGTACAGTCTGGCCGAATGGACCCTGGGCCAGCGCCTGGTGTTCGCGCGCAACGACGACTATTTCCGTGCCGATCTGCCGAAGCTGGACGAGATCGTGTTCGAAGTCGGCCAGGATCCCTCGGTGGCCCTGTTACGGCTGGAGAACGGCGAGGTCGACATCCTGGGCGACGGCGTGCCGCCGGCCCGCTTCGTCGATGTCCGCGACAACCCGGATTATCAGGACCAGTTGATCGAGGGCGGCCAGCTTCACACCGGCTACGTCACCATGAACGTCAACATCCCGCCGTTCGACAACGTGCTGGTTCGCCAGGCCGTGAACATGGCGATCAACAAGGACCGCATCGTGCGCATCATCAACGGGCGCGCCGTGCCGGCCAACCAGCCGCTGCCGCCGGCCATGCCGGCCTATGCGCCGGGTGACATCGGCTATCCGTATGCGCCTGACGCGGCCCGCGAGGCACTGGCCGAAGCGGGGTATCCCGACGGGTTCGACACCGAGCTCTATGTCATGAACACCGATCCCAACCCGCGCATTGCCCAGGCGATCCAGCAGGATCTGGCTGAGATCGGCATCAACGCAGAGATCAACTCGCTGGCGCAATCGACGGTGATCGCGGCCGGCGGCGAGCCCGACCAGGCGCCGATGATCTGGTCCGGCGGCATGGCCTGGATCGCCGACTTCCCCGATCCGTCGAACTTCTACGGCCCGATCCTGGGCTGCGGTGGCGCGGTGCAGGGCGGTTGGAACTGGGCCTGGTACTGCAACGAGGAACTGGACGCGCGTGCCGCCGCGGCGGATGCCATGACCAACCCGGACGAGGCCGAGCTCAGGCTGCAGGAATGGGAGGACATTTTCATGTCCGTCCTGGACGACGCACCGTGGGTGCCGGTGTTCAACGAGCAGCGCTTCACCTTCAAGTCGGAGCGGATCTGCGGCCCGGACGAGATCTTCGTCGACCCGGTGCACATCCCGGTCCACTACGACTACGTGCACCTGTGCGAAGCTGAATAGCGATGCTGAGCGCTGCGCACACGATCCACGCCCATGATCACCATCACGGCTGGGACAACACGTTCCCGCCCAAGCTGACGGTGGCGCCGGGCACCGAGATCGCGTTCGAAACCGTCGATGCGTCGGGGGGACAACTCTCCCCGGCGTCGACGGTGGCCGATGTGCCGGGCATCGACTTCGGGCTGGTCAATCCGGTCACCGGCCCGGTCTATGTCGACGGGGCGGAGCCGGGTGACGCGATTGCCGTCACCTTGCTCGACTATGGCCCCTCGGGTTGGGGCTGGACCGCCAACATCCCCGGCTTCGGGCTGCTGGCCGACCAGTTCAAGGACCCGGCGCTGCATATCTGGAAGTACGACCCCAGCGGCAAGACCCCGGCGCTCTATGGCCCGGGTGCAAAAATCCCGCTGCGGCCGTTCGCCGGCACCATCGGGCTCGCACTTGCCGAGCCCGGCCACCACAGCGTGGTGCCGCCGCGCCGCGTCGGCGGCAATATCGACATTCGCGACATGACCGCCGGTACCACGCTCTATCTGCCGGTGGAGGTGCCCGGCGGGCTGTTTTCCATCGGCGATACCCATGCGGCGCAGGGCGATGGCGAGGTCTGCGGTACGGCAATCGAGAGCCCGATGGACATCGCGGTGCGCCTGGACCTGGTGAAGGACGCCAACCTGAAGTTTCCGCGTTTCACGGTACCAGGATCGGTGTCCAACCACATCGACAGCGCGGGCTATGAGGTGACCACCGGCATCGGCCCCGACCTGATGACCGGCGCGCGCGATGCGCTCTCGGGCATGGTCGACCTGCTGGCCAAGCAGACCGGCATGGCGCCGGTGGAGGCCTACATGCTGACCAGCACCTGCGTCGACCTGAAGATCAGCTGCATCGTCGACGTACCGAACTGGGTGGTCTCGGCCTACTTCCCGCGCCAGGTGCTGGAGTAGTTTTCAAACTCAATTGTCGCCCTCGCCCTTGTGGCGAGGGTCCATTTGTGGCCAAGGACTCTGCCTAGACCCATGTCTATCGCTGTTTATGGGATCGCCTCATAGTGCATGCAAATGCAATGGGCATGTACTTGGGACGCTCCGCCGCCGCGCACCGCGATGGGTCCTCGCCACAAGGGCGAGGACGACAATGAGTATAGGTCTGGAGGATAGCGATCGAGCGGAAGTGCCAACCGGCACCGATGCCACCGCAACCGCACCCCTCCTTTCCATCGAGAACCTCTCGATCGGCTTCAACACCGAAGGCGGCCACGTGCGCGTGGTGGACGACGTCTCGTTCGCGGTGCCGCGCGGGCACACCATCGGGCTGGTGGGGGAGAGCGGCTGCGGCAAGAGCGTGACCGCCATGTCGATCCTGCGGCTGCTGGAGATGCCGCCGGCGCGGATCGAGCGCGGCAGCCGCGTCATGTTCGACGGCACCGATCTGTTGCGTCTGAGCGCCAGCCAGATGCGCCGCATGCGCGGCAACCGCATCGGCATGATCTTCCAGGAGCCGATGACCAGCCTGAACCCGGTCTACACGGTCGGCGCGCAGATTTCCGAGGCGCTGAGGCTGCATCGCGACATCTCGCGCGGCGAGGCGCTGCAACAGGCCGAGGCGCTGCTGCACCAGGTCGGCATCGGCGCCGCCCAGCGCCGGCTGAGGCAATATCCGCACGAGCTGAGCGGGGGACTGCGCCAGCGCGTGATGATCGCCATCGCCATCGCCTGCGGCCCCGATCTGCTGATCGCCGACGAACCGACCACGGCGCTGGACGTCACCATCCAGGCCCAGATCATGGAACTGCTGGCCGACCTCAGTACCGAGCAATCGATGTCGATGCTGCTGATCACCCACGACCTGGGGCTAGTGGCGCGGTTCTGCGACGAGGTGGTGGTGATGTACGCCGGCCGGGTGGTGGAACAGTGCGCGGTGGAGACGCTGTTCGCCGCTCCCCGCCATCCCTATACCCGTGGCCTGCTGGCCTCGATCCCGCGGCCGGATGCATCGGGCGACGTTTTGCCGAGTATTCCCGGCATGGTGCCGAGCCCCGGCGACCGAGGGGCGGGGTGCCACTTCTACGAGCGCTGCAGCCGCCGGCAGGACCGCTGCCGCACCGAACGCCCGCCACTGGCGCGTTTGGATGAGGGCACCGCGCACCCCGTTGCATGCTGGAACCCGGCTACATGACGCCGTTGCTGGAAGTGCAGGGCCTGGTCCGGGACTTCGCCACCGGCGACGGCGGCCAGTTGCGCGCGGTTGACGGCGCCAGCCTGACCGTGGCGGCTGGCGAGACGCTGGGCGTCGTCGGTGAGTCCGGCTGCGGCAAGTCCACGCTTGCCCGGCTGATCCTGCGCCTGGTCGAGCCCAGCGACGGCAGCATCATGTTCGATGGGGCCGACGTGCGCGCGCTGTCGTCGCCCGGCTTGCGCCGGTTGCGCCGCCACATGCAGCTCATCTTCCAGGATCCGTTCGCGTCGCTGGACCCGCGGCTCAAGGTCGGGTCCATCATTGGCGAGCCGCTCGCGGTGCACGGCGTCGGCAACCGGGCGGAGCGGCGCCAGATGGTGGCGGACCTGCTTGAACGCGTCGGCCTGGGCGCGGACGCCGCCAGCCGCTATCCGCACGAATTTTCCGGCGGCCAGCGCCAGCGCATTGGCATCGCGCGCGCCATCGCGTTGAAGCCCAAGCTGGTGATCGCCGACGAGCCGGTCTCCGCGCTCGACGTCTCGATCCAGTCGCAGATCCTGAACCTGCTGGTCGAGCTGCGCCGCGAGATGGGGCTCGCCTATATCTTCATCTCGCACGACCTGTCGGTGGTGGAGTACATCTCCAACCGGGTGGCGGTGATGTATCTTGGGCGCATCGTCGAGATGGCGGACGCCAAGGCGCTCTACGCCGCGCCGGCGCATCCCTACACCCAGGCGCTGATCTCCGCGATCCCGGTGCCCGACCCCAAGTCGCGTGGCGCGCGCATCAACCTGAAGGGCGAGATGCCGAGCCCGGAGGCGCCGCCGCCCGGCTGCCATTTCCACCCGCGCTGCCCGCTGGCCGACGACCGCTGCGCCGCCGAGGTGCCTGAGCTGCGCGGGCTGAAGGGCGCCAATGGCAGCGCGCACATGGTCGCCTGCCACCACGCCGAACGCGCGCAGGCGGGCGGCGGGTAGTCACGCCAAGGGCAGGAAACGTCCCGTCATCAATTCGTCATGGTCGGGCTTGTCCCGACCATCCACGTCTTCCTGGCGGCTAAGCCGCCAATTCGTGGATGCCCGCAACAAGTGCGGGCATGACGGGTTTGGCATTTTCCTTGAGGCGCGATGATCACGGCGAGTGGCCAAAAAAGACCGGCGTTAATTAAGCGTCATCCGCGAAACGTAGCGCCCGTCGGAGAGTTCGCTGAACACCTCGGTCACCGCCGGGTGCTTGACCGGGCCGTTCTCGGCATCGGGCAGCAGGTTCTGTTCCGAGACATAGGCGACGTACGGTCCTTCCTCACCCACCGCGAGCAGGTGATAGAACGGCTGGTCCTTGCGCGGACGTACGTTCTCCGGGATCGACAGCCACCATTCCTCGGTGTTGTCGAAAACCGGGTCGACATCGAAGATCACGCCCCGGAACGGGAAGAACCGGTGCTTGACGATGTCGCCGATAACGTACTTGGCGTTCCTTGCTGTCATGTAGCCTTCTCTGGATCGGCCCGGATGCCGGCATATGCCGTGCGCCTGTCCTAGGCCGTGGTGACCATATAGTCCGGTGTGCCCGTCCAGGCCAGTTTCCATCGCGCACCGGGCCGTACGTTCTGCACCAAATGCGGCTCGAAAGCGACCAAGCAGACGCCCTTGTCGCGCCGCACAGAGGGATAGATCAGCGCACGGGCACCGCCCTGGCGCAGGTCTCGCGCCAATCGCTGGCCGGCGGGGTAGCCCACGGCCGTATCCGGCGACAGGCATGGGTGCGTCCCCGACGCCTTGCGCAGGTCGTCGAAGTCGCCCATGAAGCCGGCCATCAGTGCCTGATAGACCGCCTCGTCCTCGAAGACGTTGATATTGTGCAGTTCCCTGGTGCGGTGAAAGCCGACCTCGGCGATGGCCGTCAGTTCGTCGAAGGCGCAATACCAGGCGCCACGATCCCCGTCGTTGAACCGGTTGCCATCCGGGCGGGTGTAGGCGAACGCGGCGTTGATGTGGGTGTGGCCCCAGGCCTTGAATGCCAACTCGCGCGCGTCGAGGTCGGGCAGGCCGGTGTCCTGGGCGCGCAGGCGGGCGTTGGTCAGGCCCTCAAGCTGTTCCAGGATTTCCAGTTCGGTGTCGTCGTCCACCAGGGCACGCAGCACCGGGGGCTTGTAGTAGGCGGTCGGGATCAGGCGGACGGTCGCGGGCTCGGCAATCGCGGTGGTGGGCAGTCTCACGCGCCGCCCCGCAGCGCATCGACCAGGTCGCGGGTGCCCATTATCGCCGGCAATCCGCCATCTATCATCGTCTCGACAGGGGTGCGGCCGCGAAACGCCTCCCCGGCATTGGGCAATCGCGGCCACGCGTCCGCCAACTGGTCGCTGAAATAGAGGTGGAGCGCCTTGTAGAGGCCGGTCAGCGCGCTGAGGCGCAGTAACTGGTCTTGCGACAGCCGGCCCTGCCAGGTGCCCGATCTGACCCGGCTCCATGTCCTGGGCGAAACGCCCATCAGCGCGGCCGCCTCGTCGTTGCTCAACCGCCAGAAGCCGGCGATGCGCTTGAACGCCTTGGCGGCAACCGTGTCTGTCCGGTTGTCATCGTGCCGTATCGAGGCCGGCTCGGTACCCGCTATCGTTCTTGCCATCTGGATCGCCCTGGATTTCGCCATATGACAATGAAATAGTCGTCACATGGCGATAATGCAAGGTCTGAGAGTTCTAGCCGACAGCGGTTCGGTGCGCCGAACGGCGACAAACTCCTCGCATGGCGCTAAGGTCGTCGATGGGAACTGTGCCATGCAACGTGTGATCGCTCTCGCTGGCTACATTGCTGCGGTTGTCTGCCTGGCGACACCGGCCTGGGCGGAAGGGGAGCACGATGTTCCTCCGCCGGGTAAGATCGACGGCGATATCGAATACGCGCGCACCTACCAGGCCTGGACCGTCACCTGCAATCACTGCCGGCATCTGGAGCGGCAAGCGGCATGCCAGTTGCGTTCCGACGCCCTTGGCGTCTCGGTTTTCGGCGAATCGCACATCACCCTGTCCGGAGGCCTGCTCGACAGCGCGACTGGCCCGGTCAGCCCGGGTAATTTCACCGACGCAACGTTGCGGGTCGCGCTTGACGATACGGAAGCGCTCGTCATCGAGCGACGCGCTTGGGGTGTGGAGGGGGTGGATGGAGACATCTGGATCAAGAACAACATCCTAACCGGGTTCCTTCCCGGATTGCGTGAGAGCGAAGACCTGACCCTCTGGGTCGCCGTCGGTGGCGACAACTGGATCGCCACGTACGGGCTCGACGGGTTTGCCGCGGCGCTGGACGACTTGCAGGGGCACATGCCGTTCGAGGACTGGACCCTCGACCAGTGCTGCGCGGCGGACCCGACAAGCGACCGCTGCCGCTGAATATCCACCCGAAGGCCCGTTGACCGGCCAGCGGGTGGCGAAGCCGATGCCCACGCCCTACCTAGAGGGCTGGCGGAGAAACTGGATCAGGGAGCAGGCGGTGCCAGTTCGGGCAATTCGAGCGTTCATTCAACACGAGGCGACGGGTGGCATCTTCCTGCTGGTCACGTCGGTGGCGGCGCTGATCATCAGCAACTCGGCCCTGGCGCCGATGTACTTCGACGGGCTGGACACCCACGCCGTGGTCAGCATTGGTGCTTTCGCCATCGACAAGCCCATCCTGCTGTGGATCAACGACGGGCTGATGGCGGTGTTCTTCTTCCTGGTCGGGATGGAGATCAAGCGCGAGGTGCTGGAGGGCGAACTGTCGACGCCCTCGCAGATCGTGCTGCCTGGCGTCGCGGCCGTGGGCGGCATGGCGTTGCCGGCGGCGTTCTTCGTGCTGATCAACCTGGACTCGCCGGACAATCTGCAGGGTTGGGCGATCCCGGCCGCCACCGACATCGCCTTCGCGCTCGGCGTGCTGGCGCTGCTCGGCAGGCGGGTGCCGTTGGCGCTGAAGGTCTTTCTGCTGGCGCTGGCGATCATCGACGACCTTGGCGCCATCGTCATCATCGCCCTGTTCTACACCGCCAATCTGTCACTGGAATCGCTCGGCATGGCGGCCATTGCCGTCGCCGTGCTGATCGCGCTGAACCGCCTGAAGGTCACGCGCATCGCGCCCTACGTGCTGGTCGGCATCGTGCTGTGGGTGTTCGTGCTGAAATCGGGCGTGCACGCCACCCTGGCCGGCGTGGTGGTGGCGCTGGCGGTGCCGATGCGCGATCCCAAGGGCGGCTCGCCGCTGAAGATCCTGGAGCATGCGTTGCTGCCATATGTGGCGTTCGGCGTGATGCCGATCTTCGCGTTCGCCAACGCGGGCGTGCCGCTGACCGGCCTGACGTTCGACACCCTGATCGACCCATTGCCGCTGGGCATCGCCGCCGGTCTGGTGCTGGGCAAACCCATCGGCATCGTCGGCGCGTGCCTGCTGGCGACGGCGCTGGGCGTCGCGCGCCTGCCGGAGGGCGTGCAGTGGGCGCACATCGCCGGCGTCGGCTTCCTGGCCGGCATCGGCTTCACGATGAGTCTGTTCATCGGCGGGCTGTCGTTCTCGACGCCGGAGGCGGCGGCGGGCGTGCGCCTGGGCGTGCTCGGCGGCTCGGTGATCGCGGCCGTCATCGGCTATGCGTTGCTGCGGCTGTTGGCGCCGCAGCGCGAAGCGACCGCAACCGAAAGCGCCTAGAAGGGCAGGTCCAGGGCGTCGGCGATGGCGCGCGGCATGGCAAACGCGCCGGCGTGAATGGCCGGCGTGTAGTATTCGGTTGCGAGGCCGACGGCGGTCATGCGTTCGGCAACCACATCGACCGCGGTCTTGCGCAGGGCGGGGTTGTCGGTCGCCCAGCCCAGCGCCATCGCACCGCCGGTATAGGTCGGCACCGGCGCGAAATAGAAGCTGACATCCGCGAACACTTCGCCAAGCCGGCGGTGCCCTGAGACCAGTTCGTCCATCTGCAGCAGCGGCACGCCGTTCTGGGTCACCAGCACGCCACCGTCGGCGAGGCAGCGCCGGCAGTCGGCATAGAATGCTTGCGTGAACAGCACCGCGCCCGGCCCGATCGGATCGGTGGAATCGACCACGATCACATCGAAGCGCTGGTCGGTCTCGGCCACGAACTTGCAGCCGTCGGCGATCTCGATGCTCGCATTCGGGTGGTCGAACGCGCCATCCGACAGGCGCGGCAGGTGGGTGCGGCTGAGCTCGATGACCGAGGCGTCGATCTCGACCATGGTCACCGCCACGTCCGGATGCTTCACCGCCTCGCGCAGGCTGCCGCCGTCGCCGCCGCCGATGATCAGCACCCGGCGCGCCTGGCCATGGGCCAGCATCGGCACGTGCACCAGCATTTCGTGATAGATGTGGTTGTCGCGCTCGGTGGTCTGGATGGCGCCATCCAGCGCCAGCACCCGGCCGAACACCTGGTTCTCGAAGATGATCAGGTCCTGGTGTTCGGTGCGCTCGCGATAGATGATGCGCTCGACCTCGAAGACCTGCCCGTAGTGCGGGTGCAGGACCTCGGTGTAGTTCATCATCGCATCACGCCACGGCGGATTTCCGACACCTCCACACGTTTCGGGCGCAGGGCCGCGCGCAGCACCGGCACCGTCAGCGCGGGGTCGGCCTTGCCGCACATGAAGACGTCGATGGCGGCATAGTCGTGCTCCGGCCACGTGTGGATGGAGATGTGGCTCTCCGCCAATACCAGCACGCCGGTGACGCCGTCGCCGGGCTGGAAGTGATGAATGTTGGCGTCCAGCACGGTGGCGTCGGCGGCGGCCGCAGCCTCGCGCAGCGTCGCCTCGACGAACGCCACGTCGTTCAGGCCCTGCGCACCCCATAGGTCGACGATCAGGTGGGTGCCGGCATAGCGCACGCCATCGCGCTCCGCGAAATGATCGTCGGCGAACTGATCGTCCGTGACGGGCGAAACCGCGCGGGGCGGGTTCGCGCGCGCATGGGCGGTGCTGTCCACGTCGTCGCCGGACGTACGAAACTCACGGGGGGCAAGGCCTTCCATGGGCCGAGGCTCCTCTGCGCAGGTCGCGCGACATCGCTGTCGGAGCCAGCGTCGTCGCCATGTTGGGAAGATCGGCGGTTATGCACATTGGGGGCATGCCGCACAAGCGCGTTTTCATGAAACGATCCGGGGAAACGCAGGTTCCACAGGACCTGTTGCCGATACGCACTGACGCCTTGGGGCGCGGCGGACGGTTGCGGCTGTCGGGGGGCAGCACCATGTGAATGCAACAACGCGACCCGCGCGGCACCGATGCCGTTTGACACTGGCGAACCGGCGCGGGTATAGCAGCGGACGCATACGCCGTGTGATCTGCGCTTGGCGCGGAGGGGTGGCCGAGTGGCTGAAGGCGGCGGTTTGCTAAACCGTTATACGGTGATTAGCCGTATCGTGGGTTCGAATCCCATCCCCTCCGCCAGATCCTGATTTGTCCGACCCGGAGACATAGGTAACAGTTTGTACCTAAGACATGGGTGACAACCTCGTGCCGAACGGGCTGTCGAGTGTCTGCAGTGTTTTCTGCTCCAGGTCGATGTATCCGAGATCGTAGTGCATGAAGCTGACGAGCCATATGCCCTCGTCGACCTCTTTGATTCCCAGGCGCTGTCCGGCCATGACGGTTGAGATGTTGATCTTCTTTCGGTGCAGGCACAGCCGCCCGCATGAGGTGACGACGACATCCCGGTCGTGGAACGGATAGTCGAGCTCGGTCAAGCCGCGATAGGGCTTGGCTGAGGGGGTGTAGACCTCTGCCGGGCACTTCATGGCGAGCGCCTCATGCGGGCGCTCGGTATTGAACTCGGCGACGAAGGCGTCGAAGCGGGCCTGCTGCTGTAGGATGTTGGCGCCGGCCGGCTTGGTGGTCTCCTTCTTCAGGGTCAGGTGCATGCGTTCATGGCGGCCGTTCTGCTGCGGATGGCCGGGTTTGATGCGCTCGATCGCGATCCCCAGCCTCAGCCACCAGACCGCGAGCCTGGAGAGGTTGTAGAGCCCGTTCGGACTGGCGAATGGCAGGCCGTTGTCGGAGCGCATCGCATCGGGCAGGCCGAACTCCTGGAACAGGCGCTCGAAGACCGGGAAGGCATGCGCCTCCTTGGTCGTCTCAAGGGCTTCGCAGCCCAGGATGAAGCGCGAGGCCTGGTCGGTCACCGTCAGGGGGTAACAATAGCGGCCGGTGCCGAGCTTGAACTCGCCCTTGAAGTCGGTGCACCACAGCGCATTGGGGACATGGGCCGTCGACAGCGGCGTGCCCGCCGCCTTGTGGCGCCGGCGCCGGGCGCGCTGGACCAGGCCGTGGCGGTCGAGCACCGCATGCACCGTGCTCCTGGCGGGAATGCGCACGTCGCCGGCAAGACGGCGCACCAACACCTCCCGGATCTTGCGTGCGCCCCAGTGCGGCTTCTCTTTCTTCGTCGCGACGATCAGCCGCTCGACCGCGGCCGGCAGCTGGTTGGCGTAGCGCACCGGGCGGCGAGACCGGTCGCTCAGCGCATGCACACCCTCCGCCTGATACCGCTTGAAAATCTTGTAGCCGGTCTTCCGGGATATCCCGAAAGACCGACAAACCGCGCTCATGCTCTCGCCTTCCAGCAAACGGGCCACAAACCGCAGGCGTTCCTCCATAACCGTACTCCGTCTCCACGGCATCAACACCCCCGGCCAAAAGGCCAAAAGTGTTACCCATGTCTCCGGTACGATCCGTCACCTATCTCTCCGACCGCTCAATTGTCCGGCCCGCACGCATGGGCGGCGATTTGTACCCAAGACATCGGTGATATCCCCATGCCCGGGGCCTTGTAGCGCCGCCGGGCGCGCCGACCATGTTGCCCGGACTAGACTTATCGGTTTGGCGATTGGTACATTTACTGCCCCTGGGTTGTATTCGCAGGGCCGACAGCTATTTGGGCAATCGAATTTGCTGCGGCTTGTCCGCATCCAACAAAGGCGCCATTTCGAAGCGGGAGCGTTTGCCCATGCAAGCCTTCCACAACACCTCGCGCATGATCTGCGGCCCCGAAAGTGGCGCGCCGCTTCGGCCTGTCGTCGATAGGTGACGACGGATCGCAGATGACGGAAACGCCAAAGCTCGACCGGGTAGGGCTTGTTCTGGACGGGGTCTCGAACGAGCAGCGGCTCGACATGTGGGCCGATCTCGTGCGCCCGATGTACAATGTTTCGCCGCTCGCCAATGGCAAGGCGGTGGTGGACATGGCGGACGCCTGGCTGCTGGACAATCTGGTCCTCACCAGGGTTGCGTACGAAAGCGTGCTGTTTGTCCGCGACAAGAAACACATCGACAACCACGTGTCCGATTGCCTGCTGGTCCAGCTGTTTCGGGCCGGCGAGCATCACCTGGAGATGGATGGGCAGTCGTTCATCGCGAGACCCGGCGATATGTGCATCCGGGACTTCTCGCGCCCGTCCCAGGCCCGTGGGACAAACATTCAAGTCGTCAGCGTGCTCGTTGCCCACGATCTCGTCGGCTACGACCGAAGCCGGCATCCTGCATATATGAGCATCTCGCAAGACGGGGTCATGGGCCGCGTCCTGCGCAACACGCTCATCGGCATCTTCCGGCAAGTCGAGACCATCACCAAGGCGGAGCAGTCGGCCATCGCCGGCGGACTGGTCGGGCTGCTGCGCGGGGCGTTCTTCGCCGCGGCCAGCGACCCCACCGCCCCGGCGTTCGTCGCTGCGCGGCGACAGGCGATACGCGACCACATTGCGCAGAATCTGCAGTCTGACCAGCTGACCGCGGATGCCATCTGCGCCGAGTTCGGGCTGTCGCGGTCGTCCCTCTATCGAGAGCTGGAGCCAGATGGCGGGCTCCATCGCTACATCACCGCGCGGCGCCTGAACGCGGCGCTGACCTCACTCGCCTTCACCGAGGCGCCCCGCGGGGCCGTCAGCCGCGCCGCGGATGCCTGGGGCTTCTCCTCGGTCAGTCATTTCAGCCGCGAGTTCCAGAGGAAATTCGGCTTCAGCCCGGGAAGCATCGTCGGGACACGCTCGCAGGACCGCGCTTCCGGCGATATCTCGATCGCCTCCCGGCCGGACTCCACCGATCTTCTCCCCTTCCTGAAGAAACTGTGATCGCAAGGGCCAGGCCGGACGATTCCGGTGCGGTGTTCCCGCTGCCAGGAGGCGCAGCGTGAGAAGGCCAGCTCGCACCGACGAAGTGCCGTTCCAGGCCTTGCAACTCCTCTTCCGCCGTCATCAATCTTACCTGCGCGGACAAGCGGCGTTGCCTGCCGCCGCCCTGAATCGGGTGCTGCTGCCCGCCGTTGTAGCTTGATGGCGGGTTCATGATGACTGCAGCCGGTAGCTGGTTGGCGTAGCGCACCGGGCGGCGCGTTCGGCCGGATGATGTGCTCGTCACGGCATGACAGGCAGACAGCGCTCTGCCGGTGGAAGGCGCCGAGGTCGCGGAGCTGCAGTTGGTATCGCGGCCCAATGGCGATAATCACGATGCATGCCATTGCCGCGCGATAGCGTCCCGCGCTGTCAGGAGTCGAGATGCATCGCGGTACGCCCTGTACGGCCCCTCGCTTGCCATTCGGTGCACGTGGTGGGAACATCGTCGGTAGCAGTCGACCAAAGGGGGCTACCGACGCATGCAGTTACCGAGTTGAGCGCAGTGACCCGTCGATCCGTATCGCTCGCTGTCGCCAGTGGTGTGCTGGTTGCAGTCCTCATTATCGCGCCGGACGTTCCACTTGTCGTATTCGCCGGAATCCTGCTCGGCCTGTTCCTGCGTGGTGGCGGCGACTGGATTGCAAACAAGCTCAAGATTGGCGCCATGTGGGGCATGGCGGCCTTCGCCGTTGCGATTGCAGCGACAGGGGTCGTCATCGGTTTCGTCGCGGTTCCGTTCATATCGGAGCAGTTCGACGAGATCATGATCCGCATCCCTCAGGCGGCCAATGCGATCGCCGACGAGATCAGAAAGTACAGTTGGGGTCCGGACCTGCTGGACCAGCTTAGACCCGAGGGGTTGCTGCAAAGCGGCGGCAGCGGCGTCGCTTCGGCTGCCGCGGCAACATTCGGCGCGTTTGGCCATGTCGTCGTGATTCTGATCGTCGGTATCTACATGGCCATCAACCCGGGTCTGTATGTACGCGGTATCCGCCTTCTTTTCGCGCCGTCCATTCGCGACCGGGCGGAAGAGGTCATGCACGCGACCGCGTCGACGCTGCGGCGCTGGCTTGCCGCCCAATTGTTGGCGATGACGACGGTCGGCGTCCTGACCTGGATCGGCATGTGGATCCTCGGCATCCCGCTGGCGCCGATGCTGGGCCTGAT
The DNA here is from genome assembly GCA_965227515.1 of Alphaproteobacteria bacterium. Classification (GTDB taxonomy): domain Bacteria; phylum Pseudomonadota; class Alphaproteobacteria; order CALKHQ01; family CALKHQ01; genus CBDDFZ01. The sequence continues at coordinate 3,888,596 of CBDDFZ010000001.1, read as the reverse complement.
TGCCGGATTCTTTGCCTTCATTCCCAACATCGGCCCGATCCTGTCCATGGTGCCGGGCATCCTTCTGGCGTTGGCCTTCGGGACCGAGACCGTCATCTGGGTGATTGGCGTCTATTTGGCGGTGCAGGCGATCGAGACCTACGTCGTCACGCCAATTGTGCAACGCGAGATGGTCTCCCTGCCTCCGGCACTGACGATCACGGTCCAAATCCTGTTCGGCATCCTGTTTGGGATTTTTGGCTTGATGCTGGCGACACCGATCGCCGCGGCCTGCATGACGCTGACGCGCATGGTCTATGTCGAAGACTACCTGAACGGCGAGAACCGGAAACAAGCCGCAACCGAAGCGACCGATGGATGAGTGCAGTTTCGGTCCTGGCCCAATGAACCGGACCCCAAGCAATGCGAGCGGCCTTGGAGAGATCGCCGTTGGTGATCTCTCCACTGCGAGGGTAGCAGCCGGTTAGATCTGGCGCTCGGCCCGACGCCACGCCGACGGGCTCGTGCCCACCACGCGCGCGAAATCGCGGCTGAAGTGATAAGGGTCCGAGAACCCGCACGCGATCGCGACCTCGCCGATCGGGGTTGTCGTGTCCAGCATCATGAACTGCGCGCGGGAGATGCGCTCCCGGCGCAGGTAACCTCGTGGCGTCGTGGCCATGTGGCGTCGGAACAGGCGCCGCAACTGCGAGGCGCTGAGGCCAGCGGTCACCTCCATGTCGGCGGCGCTCCAGCGCTGCTGCGGATTGGCGCGGATGGCCCGGCGCAGGCGGTCGAAGCCCGCCGGCGATTGCGCCAGCGCACCCGGCCGCTGCTGACGCCCGACCAGCATCAGGAACTCGCCGACGGCGGCATTGAGGCGCAGGTCGATGTCGTCGCCCGGCGCCGCCATGGTGTCGAACAGGTTCTCGAACCACGCGACCAACTGCGCCGCTTCGCCGACCGCGATCACCGGGGTGTCCGACATCAGCAACCGACGTCGCAATGCCGGTGTGTCGGGGGTCTGCATGCGAAACCACATCACCGACCAGGGCGACTTGCTGTCGGCCACGTGGCCATGCGGACCGTCGCCCGCGATCCACGCCATCTCGCCGGGTGCCACCGCGAAGCGCCGCCCGCACACGTCGATCCGCCCGTGGCCGGACACGCAGTAGAGCACGTCGTCGCCGGGGCAGGTCTCGCGGCGGATGCCGCCGCCCGGCGCCGCGTCCAGCCAACCGGCGCGCAGTATGCATGCCCCGGCCGCCGCCATCGCCGGGCTCGGCGGCCGGTGATAGGAGGCGCGGATGCGCGGTTCTGAGAGGGCTTGCTTCATGCGCGTTCTATACATGCAAATGATTGTCGCTTGCATTCATTTCGCCGCACGCTTGGCATAAACTCGTGCCTCACGGGGCGCGGGGATGCGCACCCGGAACATGATCCTGTTCCGCGACAGGTCTTGGGCGAGGGCCGCCGAACCGCCCGATGGCCGCCGCCGCGCCCGCAACACCACCCGGTTTCACACGGAGACTTCGATGCTCGTTCCCACCAAGTCGGAGACCCTCGCCTACGCGGCCGACGGGTATTTCGTCCGACCGGGCTTCTTGAGTCAGGTCGAGGTGACCGACTTCCGCGATGCCTCCCGGCGCTATCTCGAGGCCGCGCGCGCGGCCGGCGGGGTGATGGAGAAGGGTGACGGGGCCGGCAACAAGACGCTGTTGAAGATGTGGAACACCGCCGGCGACGACAAGTTCGGCATGCTCGCCCGCGACGAGCGCCTGGTCTACATGGCGGAGGCGCTGATCGGCAGCGACGCCTATCTCTACAGCCACAAGATGACGATGAAGCAGCCGCGCGATGGCGGCGCCTGGGAGTGGCACCAGGACTTCGGCTACTGGCACAACTACGGCTGCCTGGCGCCCGACATGCTGTCGATCTGGATCGCACTCGATCCCTCGAACAAAGCCAATGGCTGCCTGCAGGTTCTGAAGGGTTCGCACCAGCTCGGCCGCCTCGACCATGTGCGCGAGAACGGCCAGACCAACGTGGTCCAGGCATACCTGGACGCGGCGATCGAGCGTTACGAGCGCGTCTATGTCGAGATGGAGGCCGGCGATGCGCTGGTGTTCCACTGCAACCTGCTGCACCGCTCCGACGCCAACCCCAGCGATACCTACCGGTGGGGCTATATCTGCTCCTACAACGCGGTTGCCAACGCGCCGTTCATGCAGGTGCGAGATTACGGCGCCTACCATGAAATGAAGCCCGTGGCGGCCGGAAGCTTCATGGCCGCCGAGTGACCAGCGGGACTGAAGAGGCCGGGATGGCGCGGTTGGGCGCCAAAGGTGCGGGGGCGCGAGCGCCGGAGCGGCGTGTTCCGTTGCTGGTGCGCTTCTTCTCGGCCAAGGAGACCGGCGTGTTCCTGGCGCTGGTGGTGATGTGCATCTTCCTGGCGATCGCCACCGAAAGCTTTCTCACCACCGGCAACCTGCTGAACGTCGGCCGCCAGATATCACTGCTCGGCATCATGGCGGTCGGCATGAGCTTCGTGCTGATTTCCGGCGAGATCGACCTTTCGGTCGGCTCCACCTATGCGCTGGCCGGGTTGTCCACCGGCATGCTGATCGTCGACGGCTGGGGCCTGGTGCCCGCGGTTGCGGTGGGCCTGGTCTGTGGTGCGATCATTGGCGCGATAAACGGGGCGCTCTCCACCTACGGCCGTCTGCCCTCGCTGATCACCACCCTGGGCATGATGTCGATCATCCGCGGCACGGCGCTGTTGATGACCGATGGTCAACCGGTGACGGTCAACGAGCGCAATGGCGCCGACCCGGACACGCTGGCCAGCTTCGAGGCCATGGGGCAGGGCTATTTGTTCGGTGCGATCCCGATGCAGCTCGTCTTCTTCATCGCAGTCGCGCTGATCGGCTGGTTCGTGCTCGCCCGCACCTCGTTCGGCTTCCGCATCTTCGCGGTCGGCGGCAGCGCCAAGGCGGCGCGGGTGTCCGGCATCCATGTCGAGACCACCAAGATCTGGTCGCTGATTGTTATGGGGGTCCTGGCGGCACTGGCCGGCATCCTCTCGCTCGCCTTCCTGCCAAGCGGGCAGGCCGGCCGCACCGGGCTGGGGCTGGAGCTCGACGTGATCGCCGCCGTGGTGGTCGGCGGCGCGTCGCTCGCCGGCGGCATCGGCACCGTTCTCGGCACCGTGCTGGGCGTGCTGATCATCGGCGTGCTCAGGAACGGATTGGTGCTGCTGGGCGTCTCGCCGTTCATGCAGGAGGTCATGATCGGCCTCGTCATCATCATCGCAGTCGCCATCGACAAGTGGAGCACGCGCATCAGGGCGACCTGAGCGCCGCCGAAACCCACGACCCGAACCCAACTCCAACCAACAACCAAACCTGAGGAGGAACGCGCATGAAGAAGCAGTATCTGGGGGCCGCCGCCGCGCTGGCCCTGTTCGCCGGTCCGGCCGCCGCTCTGGCGGACCCGGTCAACGTGTCCGATTTCGAACTGGCACCGCGCATCGCCGAGAAGGTGGCCGCCGGCGAGGAACTGACCATCCTGGTCTCCTACCATGACGTTTCCAACGAGTTCGCGCCGTTCATCCGTGCCGGCGTCGAACGCGGCAACGAGATGGACGGGGTTAGCGCGCGGATGATCGGGCCGGTCGGTGCAGATGCCGACGCTCAGATCTCCGAGATCGAGACGCTGATGGGCACGATCGACGGGCTGGCGATCTCGTCGGTGTCGACCGACGCGCTGGCGCCCTTGATCAACCGCGTGGTGGCCGAGGGTATTCCGGTCATCACCTACAACACCGACAATCCGGACAGCGACCGGCTGGTGTTCGCCGGCCAGGATCTGGTGCAGTCGGGCCGCGAGGCGGGCATGCTGATGGCCGAGGTGTTGGGCGGCGAGGGCCGGGTGCTGATCACCACGCTGGACGCCGCGGCACAGTGGTCGCTGGACCGCGAGGGCGGCGCCCGCGAGGCGCTGGAGGCGCATGACGGCATCGAAGTGGCGCGCACCCTGAACACCGGCACCGATCCGCAGGAGATCTATGCGGCGATCGAGAACGCCATGCTCGGCGATCCGGACATCACCGGTATTCTGTCGCTGGAGTGCTGCTCCACCCCGGCCGCCGGCGAGTGGGTGGACCGCAACGGCCGCACCGGCGAGGTCAAGGTGGTCGGCTTCGACCTGCTGGACCAGACCGTCGAGCTGGTGGCCGACGGCGTGGTGCAGGCGACCATCGACCAGGCGCCCGAGCGCCAGGGCTTCGAGGCCGTCAACCTGCTGGTGCAGTTCCTGAACGGCGAGACCATCGACGACATGGACACCGGCGTCGGCATCTACACCGCCGACAACATCGCCGAAGTCCAGTAGGCGGCAAGACCGGGCGCTTCGGGACCTCGTGTTCCGGGGCGCCCGCCGCCTTCCGTTGCCTCACGCTGACGCCATGGTGCCCGAGCCGATCCTGAAGCTGACGAACGTCACCCGCACCTTCCCGGGCGTGGTGGCGATGGACGGGGTGTCCATCGACTTCCGGCCCGGCGAAGTGCATGCCGTCATCGGCGAGAACGGCGCCGGCAAGAGCACGATGATGAACATCCTGGCCGGCGAGTTGCAGCCGGTCACGGGTGAGATCGCGGTCGACGGCAAGGTCACGATTTTTCCGAGCCCGCTGGCCAGCCAGGCCCAGGGCATCGGCATGGTGTTCCAGGAACTGTCGCTGTGCCGCAACCTCAGCGTTGGCGAGAACGTGCTGCTGCCGGCGCTCGCCGGTCGCCGGCCGCTGTCGTTGTTGAACCGGGGCCGGGCGGTCGGCGCGGCCCGCGAGCCGCTGGCGCGGCTGGGCATGGGCGATCTCGACCCCGCCCGCCCGGTGGCCGACCTCAGCGTCGCGCAACAACAGATGGTGGAGATTGCCCGCGCGATCTCCCAGAACGTACGCATCCTGGTGCTCGACGAGCCCAACTCGGCGCTCTCGCCTCGCGAGAGCGCACGCCTGTTCGACGTGGTCCGCGCGCTGCGCGACGACGGCGTGACGGTGATCTACGTCTCCCATCACCTGGAGGAGGTGCTGGGCCTCGCCGACCGCATCAGCGTCATGCGCGACGGCCAGCTCGTGACCACCCTGGACAACGACGGCACCGTGGCGGTCGACGACCTGGTGCGCCACATGGTGGGCAGGGCGATGGACACTGCGCACCAGTACGCGCTGACGCCCGAGGCTCACGCCAACATCGGCGACGAGGTGCTGCAGGTGCGCCACCTGCACGTGCCCGGAATGGTGGACGACGTCAGTTTCGATGTGTCGGCCGGCGAGATCGTCGGCGTTGCCGGCCTTCCCGACAGCGGCAAGGACATTCTGGCCGACGCGATCTTCGGGCTGGCTGCGCGCGGGGGCGAGGTTCTGGTCGCCGGCATCCGGCTGGCGCCCCGCCGGCCCTCCCACACCATCGCTGCCGGTGTTTCATTCATCCCGGCCGACAGGCGCGGCGCCGGCGCGCTGCTGACCATGTCGGTGATGGAGAACGCGATCTCCGCCGCGCTGAAACGGTTCAGCCCCTTCGGCGTGCTACAGCGCCGGCCGATCCGTCGCACCGCATCAACCTTCGCCAGCAAGCTCGACGCGCGCTTCGCCAGTCTGCGCCAAACCATCGGCACACTGAGCGGCGGCAACCAGCAGAAGATCATCCTGGCCCGCGGGCTGGTGACCGCGCCGAAAGTGCTGATCCTGCACGAGCCGACCCGAGGCATCGACGTCGGTGCCAAGGCGGAGATCTACGCCATCCTGAAGGAGCTGGCGGCTGAGGGCATGGCGATCCTGATGATCTCGTCGGAGCTGCCCGAGATCACGCTGCATTCCAGCCGGGTGCTGGTGATGGCCGACCGCGCATTGATGGGCCAGCTCTCGGGCGCCGACATCACCGAGGAGGCGATCATGGCGCTGGCCACGCGCACCCAAACGCGCCAAGCGGCGTGAACGCACGGGAGCAGGGGCGATGACGACGATCACGGTGGTGGGCAGCTTTGCCGTCGGGCTGACCATCCGTACCGGTAAGATGCCGGTGTTCGGCGAAACGCTGATCGGCTCGGACTTCGACTTCGGCCCGGGGGGCAAGGGCTCCAACCAGGCGGTCGGCGTGGCGCGGCTGGGCGCCAATTCCGCGCTCGTCTCGTGCGTTGGCACGGACGAGTTGGCCGAGGTCGCCCACAATCTCTATGCGGCCGAGGGCGTCGACACGACCAATCTGGAGCGTACCGATACGCGGCCCACCGGTGTCGGCTTCATCGTGCTCAATCCGGTGGGCGAGAACTTCATCATCCTGGACATGGGCGCCAACGAGCTGATGGATGCCGCCTTCGTGGACCGCGCCCGCGACCGCATCGCCGCCAGCGACATCGTGATGGCCGTGCTCGAGATCCCGGTGGTGGCCGCGGTGCGTGCGATGGAACTGGGTAAGGCCGCCGGCGCACGCACAATCTTGAACCCGGCGCCGGCGACCGAGGTGCCGCCGGAGTGCTTCCGGCACATCGATTATCTGACGCCGAACGAGAGCGAGCTGCGCGTGCTCATGGGCCTGAGGCCCGACGACCCGAGCCCGACCCGCGAACTCGCGGCATCGCTGCGCGGACGCGGTGTCGGTACCGTCATCGTCACCATGGGCGAGAACGGCGCGCTGATCCTGGGCGACAACATCGACCGGGTGGTGCCGGCACACGACGTCGATGTGGTTGACACCACCGGTGCCGGCGATGCGTTCAATGCCGGGCTGGCGGTGGCGCTGGGCAAGGGCCGGCCGCTGGAAAGCGCGGTCGAGTACGCCGTTGCCTGCGGCGGCCATGCCTGCACCACGCTCGGCGTCGTGCCGTCGCTCGCGCGCCGCGACGACGTGGCGGCGCTGCTGGGCAAAGACACCTGAAAACGAGGGGAGGGCCGGGATGAAACGGGGCCGACTGCTGAATGCCAACCTGAGCCATGCCATCGCCGCGATGGGCCATGGCGACCTGATGATCGTGTGCGACGCGGGCTTCCCGATCCCGAAGGATGCCTGGCGGGTCGACCTGGCAATTGCGCCCGACCTGCCGGACCTCGCCACCATCCTTGGCCTGATCGACGAGCACTTCATCGCCGAGAAGGTCGCCTATGCCGACACCCTGCCGGACCACAACCCGGTCCTTCTGGACACGGTGAAACGCATCTTCACCGATGCCGAGCACGACATGATCGCGCACGAGACCATCCTGGGCGAGATGGCGGCGAAGGCGAAGGTGATCGTGCGCACCGGCGCGTTCGACCCGTGGGGCAACATCCTGCTCTATTCCGGCGTTGAGGTGCCGGACTGGTTCGACAAGCCCGGCACGGTGCCGCCGCCCTACTATGCGGCGAAGATGAAGAAGGGCTGAGAGGAAGGCGGCGATGCCTCGCATCTTCAGTTGGGCCGCACAACCGGCCGAGCGCATGGCGACGGTCGGATCGCTGAGGGCGGCCAAGGGACAGGCCGGCGCGTTCGCGCAGGCGACCGCCGACACCGCCGACGAGGCGGCGGCAGCCGAGGCGGCCGGCATCGAGATGGTGGTCTGCCGCGCGCGCAATGTCGGCGAGGTGCGGCGCGGCTCCGCCCGCGTCTTCGTGACGGCTGCGCTCGGCTTCGCGGAGGCGGTGACCAACGACGAGATCCTGCGCACCGCCTTCAAGGCGCTGACCGACGGCGCGGACGCGGTCATCACCGCGCGGCGGCTGGAAGTGGTGTCGTTACTGGCCTCTGAGGATATCCCGGTGATGGGCCATCTCGGTTTCGTGCCGCGCAAGTCGACCTGGGTTGGCAAGGTCCGCGCCTTCGGCAAGACCGCAGACGAGGCAATGGAACTGTATCACCGCTTTCGACGCCTGGAGGAAGCCGGTGCTTTTGCGGTCGAGGCCGAGTTGGTGCCAGCGCCTATTATGGCTGAGATCATGCCACGCACCGGCCTGGTGACCGTGTCATTGGGGTCAGGGCCGGCCGCCGAGGTGATGTTCCTGTTCACCAGCGATATCTGTGGCGAGACACAGACCGTGCCTCGTCACGCACGCAAGTATGGCGATCTCGCCAGACGCTACGAGCAGATCCGAACCGAGCGGACTGCCGCGATGACCGCCTTCCGCGCTGACATCCGGTCCGGTGGCTTTCCGGGAGAGGCGGAAATCGCTGGCTTGCCGGAAGACGAACTCACGGCATTCATTGAGCGCCTTAGATGAGCCCGGGCGGTCCGGTTGGCGAGCCGGCGTTCGTCTTCTGACCCGGCACAAATGGCCACAGCGATGGCGATGGGGCGTATCTGCCGTGCACTCATGCAGGTGCCGGAATTTCGCCTGACAGCCGTTTGCCGCAGGTGGCTTGGCTGGATGTTTCGCGGGAAAGTGGGCAAAATCGTTCCGTAGCCGTGTGTGGCCTTGTCCGTGGCCGTCACGTCGTAGTTTTCGATTAAAGTTGCCAAATCTGGGCCGTGCGGGTGCGACGCTTCGCCTGCGCGCTAGGTTCATCATATTAATGTTTGGTTTGGATGACCCAGGTAGCTTGACGATGCAGACGGGCTTATTGCTATTTGCGTGCCTTCGCGGCCCTGTTGTCGCGCGGCCGGAATATGCGCAACGGGCCTGAGTGCCGATTGCTTTTTTAGGGCGAGCAAACGGTGGGAAAACCGATACGAACAATGTTGCTGATTGACGACGATTCCGTCGATCAGTTGCTGTACGGGCGAGTGGTCAACCAGTCGGAGCTGGTGGACAACGTTTACAGCTTCTTCTACGCGGAAGAGGCTCTGGAATTCATGCGCGAAAATCGCGGTGAAGGCATCGATGTCATTCTCCTGGACATCAACATGCCCAGGATGTCGGGGTTCGATTTTCTGGAAGCGGCCAGCACCGAGTTCGGCGACATGTTTGCGCATATCGTCGTCGTCATGCTGACGACCTCGCTCGATCCGAGCGACGTGGAGCGCGCCAAGAGTTTCCAGGTCGTCAAGGCATTCATGAACAAGCCGCTGACCGGCGAGGATCTGCAGAATATCGCCAAGCTCCTGCGCGACGCGCACGGCCAAGCCCAAGGGTAAGGACCGGCGGCACGGGCGGCCGTTTCAACAGCCTGTCAAGGCGCCCTGGCAGCGTCCCAGCACTCGATCAATCGCCGATAAGCGCCGCCGATCTGGGCCTGGGCGCCCGCGTCGTCAATCTCCCCGGCCAGCCACTGCCGGGCAGCCTGGCCGAAGATGGTGCGGCCAATAGCGAATCCCTTGCAGATCGGATGAGCGGCGGCGCGTGCGATGCTGCCCTCCAGCTCATCCGGTGGCGCATCCAGCCCCAACAGAAGAACCCCACGGCACAGCGGGTCGTGTTTCGCGATGGTGTCGGCAATCGCGGCCCACGCCGCGTCGCTGCCCGGGTCGGGCAGCTTCCACCAGTCCGGCCAGATCCCCAGCGCGTAGAACCTTGCCAGGCATTCGGCCAACATGGTGTCGGTCACCGGGCCGGCGCCCTTGGTCGGAATGATTTCCAGCAGCAGTTCGTGCCCTGTACGGCGGGCCGCATCGAACAGGCGCAGCGCCTGCGCCTCCTGGGCCGCGCGCAGGTCGTCCGGATCGCTGGGGTGGTAGTGAACCAGGCACTTCACGGTGTGGCCCACCGGCCATTCCCGCAGGGTGCAGCCGACATCCGCCCCACCCTCGAACGCGACCGGCGAGGTGCCGGGCACCTCGATCGGGCGGCCGATCCAGCAGCCGGTCCCGGTCGCCAGATCCAAAGTGTCCTGTCCATAGCGGCCGTCGAGCAGGATGCCGAAGTCGGGCCGCCCGCTGGCCACCAGATGCGCCGCATCGAAGCACAGGCGTTTGAATGCCGGGATGCGCTCCGGGCCGGCGCCAGCCTCCTGCGCCATCGCTTCGAACTGTGCCCGGTGGTCGAACGCCAGGGCCAGCACCTGCGGCCAGTCGGCCCGGCGGTTGGTGGCCCAATGCAGGTGCTCCAGCGCTGCGTCATGGCGCAACGCATGGTGGGGGCTGCCATTGGCCAGGAAATGGTCCAACTCGTAGCGGCTGGGGACCGCCGGCGCGCAACCATGCCGCGACACCGCGAACGCGCCGCAGGCATTGGCGTACTTGCAGCAGGTCTCGATCGGCGCATCGTTCAGGTAGCCGAGCAGGAATCCGCTCATGAAGGCGTCGCCGGCGCCGAGCACGTTGAACACCTCGACCGGAAACCCGGGTCCGCTGATGCCCTTGTCCAGGTCGTCGGGGATCTCGCCGTCGAACACCGTGCAGCCCATGGGGCCGCGCTTGACCACGATCAGCGCGTCCGGCGCGGCGGTCCGGACGATCCGGCAGGCGGCCAGCGTGTCGGTGGTGCCGCCGGCGATGTGTATCTCCTCCTCGGTGCCGACGATGACGTCGCAGGCAGGCAGGATGGTTTGCAGGTGGGCCGACACACTGTCTGAGGCGATGAAGCGCTCCTCGCCCAGGCCGTGCCCGGTCAGCCCCCACAGCACCGGGCGGTAGTCCAGGTCGAAGATCACCTTGCCGCCATTCTGTTTGGCGATCCGCATCGCCTTGCGGCTCATGGCGTCCAGGTTGGGCCGTGAGAAATGGGTGCCCGACACCAGAACCGCGCGCGCCGAGGCGATATAGGCCTCGTCGACGTCGTCCTCCTCAAGGGCCGCGTCGGCGCAATTCTCGCGCACGAAAATGAGCGGGAAGGTCTCCTTGTCCCGGATGCCCAGGATGACCAACGCGGTCAGCCTGTGCGGGTCGATTTTCACCCCTGCGATGTCCACGCCCTCGCCGGCTGCGGTTTCCGCAATGAAGCGGCCCATGTGCTCGTCGCCCACTGCGGTGATCAGGCCGGGTTTCAGGCCCAGGCGGGCAGCGCCGATGGCGGTGTTGGTGGGTGACCCGCCGACATATTTGGCGAAGCTGGCCATGTCCTCCAGCCGCCCGCCGACCTGCTCTCCATAAAGGTCGACAGACGAACGCCCGATGCAGATGACGTCCAGGTTCTTGGTGGCATTCATGGGGCGGTGTCCGGTGGCTGCGTTGTATGGCGGGGAGAGGGGCGGAGTATACGCAGACGCCGGGGAGGGGGGCTAGCGGGGCACGCCGGCACTGCGGGCGGCCAGACAGCGAAAGGCCGGCACCCTTTCGGGGCGCCGGCCTCAGCCTGTGTGTCAGTCCGGGTGTTCGGTGCCTGGGGCGCCGAACCTAGCCGCGATCAAGTGGGGCCAGTGGCACCGGTGCGGCCATTGTCGTCCGACGGCGCATCCGGCACGTCGACATTGGACAGGCCCGGGCCATCGCGGCCGTCATCGGGACCGTTCGGGTCGTCGTTGTCCGGCTTTTCCTCGCCCATGAACGGCGGGCGATCGAGCTCGATGATGTCGATCGGCGGCCTGCCGGCCGGCTCGCAGTCAGCCGGGCTGATGTCGCACAGCAGCACGGTGGCGGTCGCCCGCAGCATGGTGCAGGACGGACCCTGCGAGCTGATGAAGTCCATCAGGCCGGCTGCGTCGTTGTCGACGACGGCGGCCGCATAAGAGTCATACTGATAGGGCAGGCAATCCTGGCCAGCCTCGAGGTAGCCCTCGAACTCCGGCAGAACTTCGGCCTGGCTCGCGGTGGTCGAGGTTGCGATCGCCGCGGTAGCAAACAACGCCGTGGTCAGCGCCTTAAGGGTGTTGGTCTTCATTTTTTATCTCCTGGTCTTGAGCTTCCGGACATTTTGTCCGTATGCCAGTGTGGTCGCGCCACCGATCAAAAAGGTTTAAGGAATCTTTAAGGCAGCTGAATTTAGCACGATTTCAGGGCCTTGTCGTGTACGAAGGCGAAATTGAGGCGGCGGCCAATTGGCGTTTCCGGGGTGCCATCGGTTCCTGGCGATACCTTCTGGCCCGATCAAGCTCTCATGTCATTGTGTCGGAATTCCGCCCGCGTGACCGCGCCGGCGCGTTCACAATCGTCGCTTAACCATAGTTCAACCTTGCACGCACGGGGCGGAAACCCCGATGATGCGCATTGAGCGCGATGGGTGGGGATCGATCGGCGCTTGACCGGCGGCAGGTGCCTGATGGGACGGCGGGCACCAGCAGGTAGGATAGTTTGGGGGAACGGAGAATGATGGCAGGAAAGTCAACCGGCGGACTTGATATGAACCGCCCCCGCGACGAGGTGGTTCGGGAGATCGCGGCTTACCTTTGGGCCGAGATGGTCAATGGCGGCGTCAAGCGCGAATACTGGCCCGCGTGCCGCGATGCGTTGGCGACCGAGTTGTCCGATGAGCCGAGCGAGAGGGCCGAGGGCGTGCTCGATCTGCTGGACGACGCGATGGACCTCGCCACGACCTGGCAGGATCGCGCGCCGAGCCTGCTACAGTAGCTCGGTCTGCTGATACTGGAACGATTGAGTTATTCGGCTGTCGCCTCGTGCGGGCGGTGCGTGGTGCCGCGGCCAGCGGTGACGAACACCATGCGTCCCGGGCGGTGGACGATCATGCGGTGCCAGGTGCCGCGCGGGACCACCACGGCCTGACCCTCTTCCAATGACACCTCGCGCGGGTCGTCGGTGCCGTCGTCCAGCACCAGGGTCGCGGCCCCCGCCAGCAGAACCAGCACTTCCTCGCCGTTCGGGTGCTGCTCCCAAAACGTCCAGTCCTTGTCGATGGGCGCCACGCCCATCAGGCGGTCGATGTCGCGCCGCCCGGACATCAGGTCCTGCCAGAACGCCGCATCGTTGGTGACGGTTTCCGCGCCGCCGCCGTCCGCCAGGTCGACATAGGTCTCGCTCAGATCAAGCCCGGTGGGCGGATGGCGCCGTTTCGTCACGAGGAACCTCTCGATGATGCGGGCTGCGGTGTCGTGCGGCGGCTGAAGAACCGCAGGACGAACGGCAGGCTCACAAATATCAGCAGGATGCGCAAGGTGTGGTGTACCGACACCATCGCGACCTCGAAACCGAAGGCAAGCGCCATGACGGCGACCTCGTGGATGCCGCCGGGCACGAACAACAGGAACATCTTGACGATGGAATCGCCCATCGTCAGGGCAACCACCACGGAGACGGCGGCGGCGATGGCCACCATGACCAATGCGACCACGGTGGCATCGACGAAAGGCCGGCGCAGGGTCGAGAACGGGGCGGCGGCCATGCGGCACCCGATCGCCGAGCCGATGACCACCTGGGCCAGGATCACCAGCTCGTCATAGCGGGGCAGGGCGATCCACCCGGCGCTGTGCAGGATGACGCTGAGGAACAATGGCCCGAACAAGCTGGCGCTCGGCACCCTGGCCAGCCGGCCAAGCAGATATCCGCCGCCGGCGATGGCCGCGAACAGCGCGACGTCGGCCGGCGCGGCATCCAGCAGCGAGATCCGGGGCGCGGCGATGGCTGCGTGCCCGGCGTCCTCCGTCACCCATAACAGGAACGGCGTGATCAGGAAGACGGTGGCAACCCGCATGAGATGGAAGATGGCGACAACCTGTTCGTTGCGCTTGTTCATGGACGCCAGCAACAGCACCTCGGAAAAGCCGCCGGGTGCGGAGCAGAAGATCGCCGTCAGCGGGTCGTAGGCGCGTACGCGGGTCAGGTACCATGTGGCGCCGAGCATGATTGCGGCGGTGACCACGACAAGGACCAGTACGGTGGGCCACCAGGATGCGGCGTGGTCGACGGTTTCCGGCGAGAAGCCGGTGCCGAGCAGCGCGCCGAGGATGGCGCCGAACAGGATGCGAAGCTCGTTCGGGATGCGCAGCGTCGGGCGCAGCGGCACCACAAGCGCGCCTGTCAGCCAGCAGGCCATCATCGCGCCGAGCATGAACGGTACCGGTATGCCGATCTGCCAGAACACGAAGCCGCCGACCAAAGCGACCGCCAGAGTGACCGCAATGCGCCCGGCGTAGCCGGCCAGGTCGGCTGTGCGCCGGTTCAGTCCCATTCCGGCTGGTCCGTTGCCTGTTGTGCGCGCCAAGCCAGCCGTGCAGCCTCGGCATTGCGAATATGCTGGCGGGCAGCTTTCTCGGCGCTATCGGCATCGTTGCGGATGATCGCTTCGGCAATCGCGCGATGCTCCTGGGTCACCGACTGCATGCGCTCCGGCAATATGAACGTGGTGGGGCCCACCAGCACCAGGGCCGCGCGCATGCCTTCCACGGCGTTGAGCAGGAATGGATTGTGCGCAGCCTGGTGAATGGCGGCGTGGAACGCCCGGTTGTGGCGCGCCATCGCGTCCGGGTCGCCCCGAGCCTGCAGCGTCGCTTCCTCGACCAGCATGCCTTTCAGGCGCTCGCGCTCGGCATAGGACGCGCGGTTGGCCGCGAAGCCGGCTCCGGCCGCCTCGATCACCGCGCGCATTTGGTACAGGTCGACGATCTCGGCATGGCTCAGCTTCACGACGTGCCACCCGCCGTGCGGCGACTGCGTGACTAGCCCGGCATTGCGCAGCCGTTGCAGAGCCTCGCGCAGCGGCGTGCGGCTGACGTGCAGGGCCTTCGCCATCTGTGTTTCGCGCAAGCGGTCGCCCGGTGCCAACAGGCCGGTCATGACAGCGTGACGCAGAATGTCGTGCAGCCGTTCGCCGTGGCCGGCGCGCTCGGAGACCTCCGATCTGCCGCTCAGCCGGATGGCTTCCCAATCGATCTCGGAATTCGCAGCGTTCGGACCCGCAACTTCGGCTGACATGGGCACAACATAGTTAGATTGTATGCAGTTGTACACAAAGTAGTTTTGGGCCATTCGTCCCAAGGTTCCGCGCCCAAACGCGGCGCGGCCCTGTCGGTGGGCTCATATAGGTCAGGGGAGGCTACCTAACTGTCACAAAAGGTTCACCGCCGTTAGGAATAATCGCCCATGGTTCTCTCTCGGGGAGCGACGCTAAATCTAAATGGGGAGCATGGGGGCGATGGCAGCGCGGGAACTAGCTGTACTTATGCAGCGCTATGAAAAATCAAAAGAAATGTTTGTGGCGTTCGATGATGCGGGCAAGGTGACCGCAGCGAACAGCGCATTCCGTAAATATTTCTCGTTTCTGAACTATGACGATGAGCTGGATTACGACACCATTTATCGACAATGCGTGGTCCACAGGATTTTTGACAACCCAGATATCTACGAGGACTTGGACAACGTCCTCGCCGAAACCAAGAAGTGGCGGTCGGTCTTCTCCGCCGAAGACTTCGTGCGGCGGCATTCCGACGGGTCCGTGTTCTTGGTTCAGCAGCGACCACTGCCGTCTGGCGGAC
Organism: Alphaproteobacteria bacterium; assembly: GCA_965227515.1. Lineage (GTDB taxonomy): Bacteria > Pseudomonadota > Alphaproteobacteria > CALKHQ01 > CALKHQ01 > CBDDFZ01. The sequence goes on along the minus strand of CBDDFZ010000001.1, from coordinate 3,873,348 downwards.
AGTATCAGGTTCGGACCCGGCTCGCGTCGGAAACAGCCGAAATTGCGACGCACTCCCAACTCGATGCGACGACACTGCGCGACCTCGGGCGGGCACTGTCGCCGCTGCCGATGTACTCGCTAAACCTTGCCAACAGCTTGATGTCGAAGATGGTGCGTGCTTTCGCGGCCGTGCGCACCCCGGTTGCGATAACCGATGCCCAGGGCGGCATCCAGTATCTGAACCCGGCCATGTTGGGCGTGGTGTTTGCCGACGATGGCATCAGCTTGCGTCGCGGCAAGTTCCATTTCGAGCACTCAAGCTGCCAGACCCGCTACGAGACCGCGATCGCCGAGTGCGCCACGGCGGATGGCGACTGGGGGGCGACGACTTTCTCGGTGCGGCGGGGCAGCGGCTTGCCGCCCTACCTGTTCACGGTCCGCGCGTTGGCCGATCTGGGGCCAGTGGTCTCGGACGGGCCCAGCGGATCGCTGTTGTCGGTGTTCGACCCGAGCCGGCGGCCGATGCCGCCCAAGCAGCACCTGATCGACCTGTTCAAGCTGTCCAACGCCGAGGCCGAGGTCGCCTGCCTGATGGGCGCCGGCTACAGCCTGCGCGAAGTCGCGCAGCAGCGTGGGTCGGCCCTCAAGACGGTGCGCAACCAGTTGACCAGCGTCTACGCCAAAGTCGGGGTGCGGGGCCAGTCGGAGCTGGTGCGCGTGATCGGCCATTTGGCGGAGGTATTCGAGAAATAAACAATAAGAAAATGATCGCGATTCATTAGGCAATATTGCCGCAACCAAGGAGGTGATCAAAATGACCCAGGTCAATGAATTTGAATTAGCTCGTCAGATCAAGGCCGTCCGCGAGATGGACCTTTCGATTATTCACAAGCACATTATCAAGAAGGATGGGTTGGATCCGGCGCGCGCCGAGCGTGCGATCAAGCTTTATCGTGTCTTTTTGGAAATGTGCGTGGAGCACCCGGATCGTCGCGTTGCGCCGGCGGTGGACGTGGACAAGTGCTGGCACCGTCACATCCTGATGACGGAGCAGTATTTCAACGATTGCCGCAATGTCTTCGGTGCCTATCTGCACCACGATCCCGAGGCCTATCTGACCGAGGAATGGCAGGAAGCGTGGGACTTCACCCGCGCCTACTTCCTGGACCGTCACGGCATCTCGCTGGAAGCCGACGAAGAAACGGCTGTCGACCCGGGCCTGGCGCCGCTGTGCTGCTTCATGCCCAGCCGCACGCCACTGCCGCCGTTGGCGGCCTGAGGCCAACGAAAGGTGTGTTGCCCGGCAATTGCCGGGCAACCGCCCACCTCGCAGGAAGCCCTAGAATTGCCCCAGAAATTGCTACGCCAGACCGAATCAATGACGAGCGCCGTGTGCGTCGCCGGCATTTGCCGCGATCAGCGCGTTGATCGCATCGGGGTCGAGCCGCAAGGCGGTGGCGATCTGGCGTGTGACCTTGGGCGTCAATTGCACCAACTGGGATATCCCGGTGAGTTCGTGCCATTGCGCGGCATCGTCGACGGCCTTGAAGGCGCGCGACAGGGGCGAGTTCGGCACCCAGTCCCGCTCTTCGCGCGCCGGCATCGTCGCACCGCGTCCTCCAGGCCAGACGACGCGCTCCACGACCGCCATTTCGGCAGGCGTCGGATGCCAACGGTCGCCTGTCTTGAACGGCGTCGGCCGGTCGCGCAGGCCGCGCAATCTGCGATTGAAGGCGGCCATGTCGAAGGGGGGCACGCCATGATCGACCGCCCCGAGCCGGTCGAAGCGCCAGACAATCCCTTCTACCGCGACGATATCGACAGGCACTTGATCCTTACAGATCGCGAAGACATGGGCGACACGCCAATGTTGGCCCGCGAATTCGGGCAGCGTTTCAACACCGGATTTGAGATCGAGAAATTCTTTTCTCGTGATGGTTCGGTGAGCATTGCCCGCAAGGAAACAAATGCGCCACCAGCCAATCCTGGCCATGCAACCTCTCGTCAGTTGGGCGGCACGTTGCAGCGAAGACGGCAAGTTACCTCAAATGACGAGTTTGTTTCTACGGCATTTGGCCGCAGCACGATCGAATCCCCAAGGTCCGACACCGCGACGTCACGACACGTAGTTGGTGTTTTCAGGGAGAAATCTTGAAATGACAGCTCGCAATAGCGCCGCGTTGCTCGAGGCGGTGATTCGTCAGGACGAGGACTGGGAGCGCCAGGCCGCGGCGATTCAACACTGCCTGGCCTATCTGGCCGAAGATTTGCGCGGCATGGGCATCGGTCAGTCCGCCACGATGCTGGAACATGCCATTTGGGAGATCGGGCAGGCCTGTGAAGCGAGGGATGAGGCGCCCGGTGCCGTTCTGGCCGGTCCTCGATCCCTCGCGTAGAGCATGATCACGTAAGTCGGCCCCGGCCCTTGTATCTCATTTTGTGGCCGCTGCGGTTATTGTAGCGGTGGCGGAGACGGTCGGGGCAGATTCAGCGTTAGCTGATCCCGATCTAGATCCAACGGGGAGGCCTGCGGTCAGGCCGCCGCCGCCAGCTTTGCCTCGGCCGTCTCGGTCGCGGCCGTGTCACCGAGTCCGCGGGTCGCGCGGATCATCTGCTTCCACAGGAACGGGCTCTTCGGCTTCGCGGCCGTCCGCTCGTTGCACACCGCGCGGGCGGCCGAGTACTGCCCGGCCCGCAGCGCCGCCTCGATCAAGGTGCGGGTCAGCACATCGCGCTGGGCATGGCTGCCGCCGAAGCGGTTGGCGTAGGCCCGCACCGGCAGCAACAGGTCGGTCGCGGTCGCATAATCACCATTGCCGAACGCCTGGATGGCGCGCGCGACCGGCAAGCCGATATCGCGGGTCATCATGGCGTTGGTGGACGACCCGTCGGTCGCCTCGGTCATCCGCCGCAACAAAGCCTTGGCCGCGGCCGGGCGGTCGGCGCCGACAAACGCCATCATCGCGTGGGCATCGTTGAAGGCGTAGTAGCCGTCCTGGACCCGCGCTTCCCAGGCATCGGCGATCTCGTTCCAGCGGTCGCCGACGGGCTGGTCCATCAGGTGCAGTCGCCACAGGATGGCCGAGGCGTCGATCAGCTCCAGCGCGATGTCGGTCTGCCCAGGGTGGATCTTCTCGTCGTAGAGCCGGCGCACCTCGTCGAAGGACTCCTGCTCCAGGTGGAACAGCGAGAGGTGCCACCAATTGTGATAGGCGAAGGCGTTGCCGTCCTGCGCCCAGTTCGCCTCACTGCCGGCGAGGAAGGGAATGCCCTCCGCGTGGCGCCCCTGCATCTCCAACACGTGGGTCACGGCGTGAGTCGCCCAGCAATCCTCCGCGGCCTGTTCCAGCGCTGCGCGGCCGGCCTCCTCGGCCTCGGCGTACTGGTTGCATTCCTCCAGGCCGAATGCCTGCATGCCCAGCACGAACCCGTAGTCCGGGTCGCTGGCGGACCAGTACGGGCGGCGCCGCGCGATGCGGTCGCGCAGGTTCACCGCGTCTCCCCGGTAGAAATCCATCAGGTGCGCCATCTGCAGCGCTTGCATGTCGTGGGGGTGATCGATCAGGATGCGCTCGAACTTGTCGGCCGCGTCGTCGTAGTCGCCGGCGACCAGCGCCTTGGCGGCGGCGATGTGGCCGCGCTCGCGCTCATTGGCGGTGGCGACCGATTCGGCGGCCGCGACCTCCTTGGCCGCGTCGTCCATCAGCTCCGGCTGGGTCATCACGGCGCAGATCTCGGCGGTGAAGCAGCGGGCGAGGGCGAAGTCGGGGCTTTCGGTTAACGCAATGCTAAGCGGTTCCGTCGGATCACCGACGTAGCGCAGCATGCTGCCGACGGCTTCGTTGTATTGCTCGATGGCGGAAGCGCTGGCGTTGGATACCGGTTCACCCCATTTATCGTGGGTCATGTCGGGTTTCTCCCTGGTCTTTGATTGAGGGGGGTATGGGCTGCGGGATATCGGTCGCGCTGTCTAATGAACGGGTTCATGGATGAATGTGATGACGCGCACAGCATCGGACGACAGCTCCCCGGTCGACACCTCCCGGGCCCGCACCGGACGGCGCCGCTTCCTGGCCGGCGCGGCAGCGCTGGGCGTGGCGGCGGCGGTGCCTCACCGGCCGGCGCTGGCCGCTGGCGAGCGTCGATTGCGTCTGCACAATGTGCACACCGGCGACCGGTTTGACGACATCTATCATGACGGCACCGACTACCAGCCGGAAGCGCTGGACGCGCTGGACTGGCTGACCCGCGACTTTCGCGAGGGGGTGGCGGTGGCCATGGACCCCGGCGTCTATGACCTGATGTGGGCGCTGACCAGCCGGTACATGGTAGCGCGCGGCCATCTGGTGACGCTCAGCGTGCTCTCAGGCTTCCGCACCGAGGCGACCAACGAGGCGTTGCGTAGCGAGGGCGCGGCGCTCAACAGCTACCACAAGGAGGGAATGGCCGTGGACGTGGCGGTGCAGGGCTATGGCATCCACATCCTGGCCAACCAGGCACAGCGCATCGGGGCAGGGGGGCTGGGCATCTATTGGCGCAGCCAGTTCGTACACATGGACACCGGCCCGGCGCGCTTCTGGTACCGCCGTTAGACCGGGATCAGCTTACGCTGAATCTGTGCCAGCCCTCTCCCATTTCCATGCGGTCGCGCATCCGCGCTCCCTTTTGGCACCCGGCCACCCAGCAGGATACTCTCCCCGTGGAGTATGGGCGGTGGCCGGGTGGGGGAGAGGGCTGGTGCCGACTTAAGTGATCATGCTCTAGGGCCTGTTGAGATTCATCGCGAGTTTATGACAGCTGCTGCGAGATGGATGATGGCGTTGAAGCTTGTGTCGGTTTTGTCTGCACGCATGGCGATTCGCTTGAACTCTTTGAGTTTGCAGAAGAAGTTTTCGATCAGATGACGCCATTTGTACATCTCGGCGTCGATTTGCAGCGGGCTGGCGCGGCGCGGATGCTGGGATATGACGATCTTGGCACCGCGCTCGTTGAGGTCAGCAACGATGGCGCTGGTGTCGAACGCTTTGTCCGCGATCATCGCCTTGAAGGAGAGTCCGTCGATGAGCGGCGGCACGCCAACCGTATCGTAGCGATGGCCGGGCAGGAGCACGAAACGCACCAGATTGCCAAGCGCATCACACAGCGCGAGGATCTTCGTCGTCATCCCGCCCTTGGAGCGGCCGATGGCCTGGCTTTGAGTCCCCCTTTTGCGCCCTGGCCGTGGCGGTGCACCTTGACAATGGTGGCATCAACCATGGCGTATTCCATGTCCGGCTCGTCCAAGCAGGCCTCGAACAGCCGCACGAAGACGTCTGCTTTGACCCAGTCGCGGTATCGCTTAAAGACCGTGTTCCAAGGGCCAAAAGATGTCGGGAGATCACGCCACGGGCTGCCCGTACGCACCACCCACAGCACGGCTTCGACAAAGCGCCGGTTGTCAGCGCCACTGCGGCCCGGATCGCTCGGCTTGCCCAAGCAATGGGGTTCCATCTTCGCCCATTGGGCGTCACTCAGTACGAATCGTTCCATCCGAAGCTTGAATCACAACCAAGCACGGAGAGGAATCCTGAATCTCAACAGGCCTTAGTGCGCGCTACAGCGGCGTGGTGGTCGCCACCACGTCGATCTGGGTGGCCGTCGGCCCGTCGACCGCGCGGTCCTTCAGCCCGGCGGCGAAGCCGGCGAACGCCGGATGCGCCTGGAACCGCGCCTTGGCGTCTTCGTCGGCGAAGTGGGCGACATGGACGAACGCGGTCTCGTTCAGCCGGTAGGACGTGTAGCTGACACCGGGGTCGCCTTCCTTCGCCATAGTGGCAACGAATTCCGCCACTGCCGCCGCATTCTCGTCCGCGCGCTCCGGCGCCACCCTGTAGCGGATGTGAAAAGCCAGCATCGCCATCTCCCAATTATGTAAGTATATACTTACAAATATGGGAGATGATATCAAGTGCCCGGCCATGTTCGAGCGTCGGCGTGGTGCCACTATTCCGGCGAGAGCGCCAGATTGGCGGCGCCTCGGGCCTCGAAGAAATACCAGCGGCCGTGCTCATTGAGTGACATCAGCGGCGTGTACTGCGTCGCGTCCTCGGGCGTCCCCACATCCGGCTGCAGGCTGTCCAACAGAAACGTCTCGCCCTGCACATGCACCACCAGCACCGCATGCAGCACCCGCCGCCGCTCGTCGACCGCGATCACGATGCGCAGACTATCGGCATCGAAGCCCAACTGGCGCAGCGCGAAGTACTTGGCAATCGCATAGTCCTCGCAGTCGCCGCCATGCTGCACAAACTGATGCGGCGTGGTCCAGTAGTCGGTCTGCTGCCAGTTGGCCTCGTCGGCGCTGTAGGGCATGCGGTTGAAGTGGCTATTGACCAGATCCAGCTTCCGCCGCCACGACAGGCCGGACCAGGCACGTGTCGTGTCGCTCCAAACCGTCGCGGCGCGGCAGAACGCGTCGCCGCCGCCGGGGCAGTCCGCCGACTGCCGTGCGGTCTCCTCGGCATGTCGTGCCATGACGTCAGCGAACTGCGGGTACGGGCCCGGGTTCGCCGCATCGTGCTCGGCGACACCGAAGATGACCATGGCTTCCACCTGGGGGATGGCCACAACAAGCGCTATCAGGCCGCATACAAATGCACTCGAAACGCGTACTATCGTGTGGTTTTGACGTAAATATGTATGCAATATCATCGTGTAACCCCCCGAATAAGATCATCAGCGATCTCGTAACGCCAGGATTACACGAGGTAGTGTGGTCGTCTAGCAACCTATAGACGCATTCTGAATTCAGATGCGCGTCATCGGCGGCCGCATGCCGGGCAGGGGCATCGGGTGCGGGGCGCGGCCCCCCGCGTGTGTGCGGATCAGAGCGGTGCCGGCGGAACCGGTGGCGCGCCCAGGTCAGCGGGGTTGCCGATGGCGGCGGTGCCGTCGAAATACGCTGCGGCGTGGGCCAGCGCCATCTCGCCAATGGCCGCCCCCATTTCGCCACCGCGCAGATTGGCATCCTGGATATGGATACCGCCGTATAGGCGCGAGAAGCCGGCCTGCCGCGCGGCGTCGAACAGTGTCGGCCAGCGCAGCACCATCGGCGGGCCGTCATAATTCTCGAAGGTCAGCGACGTGTCGACGAAGCGGCCCAGCGTGTCAGGCCCCGGCCAGTCGTCAAGGTCCAGGCCGATGGTGACCGGATTGGCATGGTCGTAGAACACGTCGCTGCCCACGTAGCCGGCAATCGCGGTGGCCGCCGACATGCTGAAGGTGCTGTGCCCGGAGACGTATTCCGGGAACGGCGGGGTGACGAAGGTGGACTGCTGGTAGGGCTGCCAGTCTTCGGCCGGGATCACGTGCACGCCCCGGTTGGGCCCCACCCACGACATCACGAGCTGCCCGGCCCAGGCATGGCGGATCGCGGTCACCGGACGGTTGAAGTTGTAGGTGAGCTTGGCATCCCACGCCGCAATCGCGGCGTCGTGCAGGGCGCCGGTCAGCGCCAGGTAGAGTTTGGCCGTGTCGCCGATGCCATACCCCTCGCGCAGCACGATGCCCTGGGCGATCTGGTTCCAGTGGCCCGGCGGCGTGTCGGACCGCGGGCCATCGGCCCAGAACTCTGCGATGCAACGGCGGACGGCCCCATATTCGGGATCGGCCAGGCTGCCGGTCAGCACCAGCACCTCGCCGAACTGGTCCAGCCATGCCTCGTGGTTGGTGGTGACGTTGCCCAGGGCATCGACATATTCGCTGTGGTCGCCGAACACCGGCGGGCCCACCGGGCGCACCGCGTCCCCGCTGGGCATCGCAAAGGTGCGCACCAGGCCCCAATGCGGGGTCAGGTAGGACTGCACCGTGTAAGAGTCGGGGTCGTCGGTGATCGCCGGATTGCCGTGCTCGTCCAGCACCGCGCCGGTCGGCACCGTCAGAGGCTGCCACGCATTGGCGTCGAAGGCGTCGCTGCCGGGCGCCACGTCGGGCGCGTTGACCGGCTGGTAGCCGATGGTGTCGGCGTAGTTCGCCTGCCAGTTCGAGCCGTCGTCGGCCCAATAGGCCAGCACCGCCTCGGCCGCCAGGTTGCCGATGCCGACCGGGCTCGCCGGGTCGTGGTCGTCCCAGTCGATCGGCAGGCCCTGTGCCTGCATGACGGCATCGAAAAGGTCGCTGTTCTGGGGATAGAGCGCGGAGGCGGTGCGGTGCGCGGCATAGTTCACCGCCAGCGCCATGTTGGCCTCGGTGTGCTCGTCCGCGGGGCGCCGCAGGGCATCGCCATAACGGGTGCCGATGGCGACCGCGTCATAGGCCGCCCACGCATCGTAAATGGCGTTGTGCACCAGGTGCAGGTTGCGCGCGGTCACGGTGGGGCGGGGCGGGTTGGCGCGCACCGCCGCCAGCATGGTCTCGTTCCAGTTCAGGACCAGATTGTCGTAGAACAGCGGCTCGTGGGCGCGCGTTGCATGCGGCCCGCCGACGACGCCAGTCGGCTCCGCCGAGAAAGCCACTGCACTCAGCGCCAGCCAAGCGCCGGCAACCAGCAGTGTCAGCCGCACCACCATGGCGAGTCCCCCAACCAATGTGACGATGCGCGAACATGCGCCAACGCCGGAGCCGCCGCAAGCCATCGGCGGATCACGTTTTGCTTCGGAGCCTGCAGCATTACGCTGCCGGCGCGGCCGCCATCAGCGCGGCCTCGATCTCCTGGCCGTTGCGCCGGTTCTCCTTCATGCCCATCCGGTGGAACTTGGCGATGAAGGGCTTGGGCGCGCCGTTGATGCGGATGTGGGTGAAGATGCCGCCGGTGCTGGCCTTCACGGCCGGCAGGTTCGACAGGTCGAAGGACTGCACCTCTTGCACCTCGGCCTTGCCACCCTTGACGCGGAGCACGATGAAGCGCCGGTCGGTCAGGCCGACGATGTATTCCTTGGTCATCAACGCGACGGCGATAAGGCCCGGCAGGATCGCCAGCGCGATCAGCAGCACCAGCAGCCACATATCGGGTTGCTTCACGCCATAGGCGTAGTTCTTCAGTTCCTCGCCGGGTTCCAAGTGTTCCCGAAGCTTCTCGACCACCAGGTCGTCGTTGTAGCGCGCCATGCCGCGATGCCCCTGCTTGCTGCCAGATGTTCCCAATGGCGTGCAGGTCTATCGAAAGAATGTGACCAAACCGTTGGGGCACTGGGACATTTTCGTGCCGGTGTGTTGCTGGGTGTAAGCGATCAGCGCGCGACCGCGCCGCCGATCGGCCGCTGGCCGGCGAACAGGGCGGTGTGCTCCTCCACCAGCGCCGCGACACGGTCGATGACCGTGCGCACTTCCGCGCGGTGGCGGTCGTCGTTGTGCATCACGATCCACTGGGTTTCCTGCAGCTCGTCGATGGTGTCGCCGGCACGCTCCAGCAGCGGGTCGATGTCGCCGGCGAAGCAGGGCAGCACGCTCTTGCCGACGCCGGCACGGATCAGGTCGCAGAGGGTGCGCGGCGAGTTCGCCCAGGCGACGATGTTGAGCCCCGGCTGGCGGTTGACCCAGCGCGACGAGCGGGTCACGGCCTCGTCCGACCCGATGGCGACCCAGTCGTCGTCCGCGCCCTGTCGGCCGCCGCGTGCCCGGAACGGCGCGAATGCGACCTCGGCGGCGCGGCGGGCGGCGAGCCCCGGTGTGTCCGGGCGCAGGTTCCGGACCCCGATCTCGACCTCCCGGTGCGCGATGTCCAGGCGTGCCTCGGTGGTCTTCAGCGCGATCCGGAACGGATCCCGGCGCGACCAGAGCCGGCTGAAATTGGTGGTGAAGAACCGCGCGGTCCAACTGCCGGCGGAAAGCCGCACCAGCGGTTGGCTGCCCTCTTCGCCCAGCCAGGCGCCGATCGGGTGGGTCTGGGCCTCCATCGCCCGGACGTGGGCGAACAGCGCCGCGCCATCGTCGGTCAGCGTGTAGCCGGTCTGGCTGCGCACGAACAGGTGGCGGCCGACCTGCGTCTCCAGCTTCAGCATGCGGCGGCCGACGGTGGCGGGACTCACATCGAGCGCCTTGGCGGCGCCGGTTAGCCCGCCCAGCCGCGCGACCAGCGCGAAGGCCTGCAAGCCATCCCACGGCAGGTTTTTCATTTTTGAAAGATATATTCGAAACCCGGCCGCTGCAACCGACCATTGGACGCCCCTAACATGCAGTTTCGCAAAACAACGGAGCTGCACATGGATGTGATGCTGGGATATGTGGTGGCCGAAGCCACCAGGGCGCGCAACGCCAGGACGATGTCGGAGGACGAGCTGTATGCGCTGGGCCAGCCGATGTTCCCCCGGCTGCGCCGAACGTGCCGCTGGCTATTGGGCCTCTTGCGGGTACATCGGCCGACCGCGGAAACGAAAACGGCCGCCGGTGGTGTGCCGGCGGCCGTCGTTTCGCGAAGTGGGATCCCTGCTAGTGCGCCAGGATCGCCAGCAGCAGCAGCGCCACGATGTTCGTGATCTTGATCATCGGGTTCACCGCCGGGCCGGCCGTATCCTTGTACGGATCGCCAACCGTGTCGCCGGTCACCGCGGCCTTGTGGGATTCCGATCCCTTGCCGCCGTGATTGCCGTCCTCGATGTACTTCTTGGCGTTGTCCCAGGCACCGCCGCCCGCCGTCATCGAGATGGCGACGAACAGGCCGGTCACGATCACGCCCAGCAGCATGGCGCCAAGGGCGGAGAAGGCCGCCGACTTGTCCTCGATCAACAGGACGATGCCGAACAACACCAGGGGCGCCAGCACCGGCAGCAATGACGGGATGATCATTTCCTTGATCGCCGCCTTGGTCAGCAGGTCGACGGCGCGCCCGTATTCGGGTTTCGCCTTGCCCTCCATGATGCCCGGGATCTCCCGGAACTGGCGGCGGACTTCCTCGACCACCGAGCCGGCGGCACGGCCGACCGCGGTCATGCCCATGGCGCCGAACAGGTACGGCAGCAGGCCGCCGAAGAACAGGCCGACCACCACGAACGGGTTGGACAGCGAGAAGTTCAGCACCACCCCGTCGAAGTACGAGAACGCACCGTCCTCGCCACCGCCGGAGGCCGCATTGGCTTCGATGAAGTAGTTCAGGTCCGAGGTGTAGGCCGCGAACAGCACCAGCGCACCCAGGCCGGCGGACCCGATGGCATAGCCCTTGGTCACCGCCTTGGTGGTGTTGCCGACTGCGTCCAGCGCGTCGGTGGTCTTGCGAACGTCCTCGTCCAGTTCGGCCATCTCGGCGATGCCGCCGGCGTTGTCCGTCACCGGGCCATAGGCATCCAGCGCCACCACCATGCCGGCCAGCGCCAGCATCGCGGTCACCGCGATGGCGATGCCGAACAGGCCCGCCAGCAGGTAGGTGCAGATGATCGCCGCGCAGATGATCACCGCCGGCACCGCGGTCGCCTCCATGGAGATCGCCAGGCCCTGGATCACGTTGGTGCCGTGACCGGTGGTCGATGCCTTGGCGACCGAGCGCACGGGGCGGTACTCGGTGCTGGTGTAGTACTCGGTGATCACGATCAACAGGCCGGTCACCACCAGGCCGATAATCGCGCACAGGAACAGGCTGGTGCCGCTGAAGGTGCGGTCGCCGACGGTGTATTCCTCACCGAACCCGACTGTTATCGCCGTCATCAGGGCGATGCCCGCGAGCGATATCACCGCGGAGACGATGAAGCCCTTGTAGAGCGCGCCCATGATGTTGTTGGAGGCGCCCAGGCGGACAAAGAAGGTGCCGACGATGGAGCCGACGATGCAGATGCCGCCGATGGCCAGCGGATACACCATCGCCCACTGTGCCTGCTCGCCCATGAAGAAGATGGACGCCAGCACCATGGTGGCGACGATGGTCACGGCATAGGTCTCGAACAGGTCGGCCGCCATGCCGGCACAGTCGCCGACATTGTCGCCCACATTGTCCGCGATCACCGCCGGGTTGCGGGGATCGTCCTCGGGAATGCCGACCTCGACCTTACCGACCAGGTCGGCGCCGACGTCCGCACCCTTGGTGAAGATGCCGCCGCCCAGACGGGCGAAGATGGAGATCAGCGAGGCGCCGAAGCCGAGCGCGACCAGCGCGTCGATCAGCACGCGGCCCTCGGGCTCGATCGCGACCAGGATGCCGTAGTAGACGGTGACGCCCAGCAGGGCCAGGCCCGCCACCAGCATGCCGGTGATGGCGCCGGCCTTGAACGAGATGTTCAGGCCCTGCGCCAGCCCGGTGCGCGCCGCCTCGGTGGTGCGCACGTTGGCGCGGACCGAGATGATCATGCCGATATAGCCGGCGGCGCCCGACAGCACGGCGCCGATCAGGAAGCCGATGCCGACCCACACGCCAAGAAGCAGGATCAGAATGATGAAAATGACGACGCCGACGCCGGCAATCGTCATGTATTGGCGGTTGAGATAGGCGCGCGCGCCCTCCTGGATGGCACCGGCGATCTCTCGCATACGGTCCGATCCGCTGCTGGCCGACAACACAACGCGGCTGGTGTAGATGCCGTATGCGATTGCCAACAGCCCGCACAAAATGACCACCCAAAAGGCCACCGTCATTCTTCTATATCTCCTGATTGCTTGAGCATGCGACGCACGGCAATCCGCGCCAATTGCGGTGCCGGCCCTGACGTGAAGCGCGCGGACATTGCCAGAAAGCGATGTGGGACGCAACCGGACCGGCAAGTCTGGTGCGGCGACCTTAATTTCTGGGTCAGGAATTGACGATATGTCGCACTAAGGTCATGTTAACCGAACGAATCACAACGGAAGTACGGAGGGGGGCCTTGCGTACATTTGTTTCGCGGCGGCGCGACGGGCGAAGCTTTGCTTGGTCGCGGGTTACGGCGTTTGCGCTGATCGCCGGTGTCGGGCTGGCTGGCGTCACGCCTGTGCTGGCCCAGGAAAACCACGCCCCTCTGGGCGTTTACGGTGCTGCGGGCGATTCCCTGCAGAATGCGCTCCGGCATCACAACCAGGGTTATGCGTACGCGCGCCTCGGCTATTACCAGCCGGCGATCGACGAGTACTCGGCGGCGATCGAGCTCGCACCGCACCTGGCGACGGCCTATGCCAACCGGTCGATGGCGTATCGCGAGATCGGCGAATCCGAACTGGCGATCGAGGATGCGGCGACGTCGATGTCGATGGACCACCAGATGGTGGCCAAATGGCAAGGCTGGATGAACCAGCTCGGCTTCTACTCCGCCAGCATCGACGGGCTGCAGGGCCCGGCGACCAACGAGGCGATCATCCGTTGGGCCTACAAGGGCTATCCGCCACTGGAGCGGCTCGCGCAGCAATAGCCGCCGGCGCGCTCGGCAGTTCGTTTGTCTATTGCGGACGGGTGCCGGTGACCAGGTGCACGCGCGCGCCCATGCGCACCGCGCCATCGCGGTAGTGGCCTGCGAAGTGCGCCGCCAGCAGGCGGTGCGCTTCCCGGCGGGCATCGTCGTCGGCGCCGTGCAGCGCCTCGCCGATGGAGAATGCGGCCAGCGAGAACGCGGCAGCGTCTTCCGGCGGCAGTGACCCGCCCACCGGCACGTCCCCCCGCCAGTCGATGACCTGAACGTTGCCAAATCCCGCTGTCTCGAGCAGGCAGACAAGGCCGTCCGCCGACGCATAGCGGAACGCACCCGGCGCGTCGGGGTCGGATTTCGGCACCTCCACGACCTTGGCCACCGCCTCGCGCATGCACGCCATCCACGGGTTGTCCTTCGGCGGTGCCCAGGCGGCGAACGCGAACCGGCCGCCTGGCGCCAGCCATTGCGCGACGTTCGCAAACGCGGTCGTGGGGTTCTGGAAAAACATGATGCCGAAGCGCGACGTCAGCCGATCGTAGGGCACCGGCGGGGGCGCGGCGGTCTCCATGTCGGCCACGTGGAACGCGATATCTCCGGCCTCGGCCGGGGTGCGGGCGCGTGCGGCCTCGATCAGGTCCGGGGAAATGTCGAGACCATGCACCACGCTGCCGGCGGGCGCGCGCTGCGCTATCGCGCGGGTGGTCCCGCCGCTGCCGCAGCCGATGTCGGCAATCCGGCACGGCACGTCCAAAGACAGGGCCTCGATCAGCGGCCCGTCGACCGGGGCCAGCGTGGCCTCGATGGGGATCAACTGGGCGCGCCACTTGTGGCCGCGATCGGTGTCCCAATCGGTCAATGCCGGTGACGTACTCATGAGGTGCCCCGATGCCAATAATCGCACCGCGACATATAGGGCAATTGAGCAGGCAGGGGAGGGGTGGCGGCCGCACCGGTTGGGCCAGTGCGACCGCCGCTCGGCCGGACTCCTAATAATGGAGTCAGAGGGGGGCAACGGCCGATAGTGTGGGTCTGCCTTGTCCCGCACGTTGGAGTTCCATGAGCAACGGGTGTGCCAGCCCGGGCCAGGCCGCCAACGCCTTGAAAACGGCCCATTCCGGCGCTGCAATTTATTGAGAGGCGGCCACGCGGGCCTGTAATTTTGCATTTTGCAGTTCATACTGCGTCGCGCCCGCGCGGCAGGCGCAAATTGGGAGGACAAGGACCTGGAAAAGGTTCGCCAGCAGGCGGCGCGACAGGCTGCGCCACGCAGGCGTTGGGCGCGGGCCAGCGGCATGGTCGCGGGTGCGGCCGTCGGGCTCTGGTTTGCCGCCGTGCCGGTCGCGGTCGCGCAAGACGGCGATGCGCCGGATGCCGAGGCGCAGGAGGAGGGCGCCGATCAGCCAGCAGCGCCGGTGACGCCGCCACCGACCGTGCAGCCGCCGCAACGGGTCGTCGGCCTGGGCACCATGTCGTGCCTGGCGATCACCCGCCGGTTCAACGAGAACTTCCGGTTCTATCAGTCACTGGGGCTGGACTCGGAGTCGGCCTATTGGACGACCTTCCAGGGCATGCTGCACTGGGCCCAGGGCTATATGAGCCACCGCAACCTTGCGCTTGACCAAACCGGTGGGCGGGTGGCGGACCTGCAACCCGACACGTTCGACCACGGCCAGCAGCTGGAATTCCTGCGCGACTGGTGCATCGGCAACCCGAACCTGTCATTCCAGGATGCGGTCGAGGCGCTTTATGCGTCGCTGGCCTACGCGCGAATACAGGAACGGTAGGTTGTCGTGGTCGGCGAGCTAGAAATGCTCGTGCCAGTCTTCCAGCAGGTGGACGTCAAGGATCACGCCCTCGCCGAAGATGCGAGCGCCCAGGCCCATGATGGTCGACTTGATCTCCGGAATATCGACCAGCGGGACGTCCTGGCCGATCCGCTGCTCCAGGTTGGCCATCAGCGCGAGCTGGATGCGATCGCGCAGCAACGCCATGTTCTGAAGGACCAGTGCCGCCGATTCGAGGTTCGCCTCAAGGGTCAGGTCCAGGTGGACAATGTCGGTCAGCTTGCCGCGACGAATGATCGAGAGCGAGATCTCGTCCAGCTCAACGAAGGTGGTTTCCGGCGGCGCTTCCTCCACCACTTCCTCAACGGCGCCTTCTTCAGTCGTGTCGGTGCCGCCCAGAACGCCGGACATATAGGCGCCGCCGCCGCCGAGCGCGAGCACCAGTCCACCAATCAAAATGAGCTTCTTCTTCTTCATCCGACCTGACCCGCTGGGCGTGGGCCTCAGTATGCCGGGCGACGCTCAAGGTTCCGTTAAGTCGAAGCTGAGCGACGCGAGAAACTTTAGAAGTGCCGAAAGCCCGGGGCGTCAATCGTGAAGGGGTGACCGTTGCGGACCACCCGAACCGTGCCCGCTTGCGCCTTGGTGTCCTCGACCCGGCCGATTTCAGTCAGCGGCACGTTGAGACGACGTGCCAGTGCCCCGACCGCATCGGCGCGCGCGGGGGGTACGCAGAACACCAGCTCATAATCGTCGCCGCCACCCAGCACGCGCGCCAGAATGGCGTCGTTGTCGCCGACGATGCCGCGTGCGGCATCGGACAGCGGCACCGCGTCGCCATCGACGACGATCGACACGGCGGAGGCGCTTGCGATGTGGCCCAAATCGGCGACCAGCCCGTCGGACACGTCGGCGGCCGCGGTCGCGAGACCCTGCAGCGCCTGTCCGACCGAGAGCCGTGGCGTCGGGCGATGCAGCCGCAGTGCCAGTGCCTGCGCCGTTGCCGTGTCGTCGATCGCCAGCTTGCCGGTCCGATGGTCCAGCCCCAGGCAGGCGTCGCCGATGGTGCCGGAGACGAACACCCGGTCGCCCGGCCGCGCGCCCGAGCGGGTGAGCGCGCACCCCGTGGGCACCGCCCCGATGGCGGTGACGCCCAGCACCAGCTTCTCGGTTCCGGTGGTGGTGTCGCCACCCCACAGCTCGACGGCATGGCGTTGCTGCATGGCCCGCAGGCTGTCGCAGAACGCCGTCAGCCAGTCCCGGCCGGGCGGCGCGGGGAAGGTCGCGGCGAGCAGGTAGCCCAGCGGCCGCGCGCCCATGGCGGCCAGGTCGGACAGATTGACGGCCAGCGCCTTCTCGGCAATGGCATCGGGCGGGTCGTCGGCGAAGAAGTGCCGCCCTGCGACCAGGCTGTCGGTGGTCATGGCCAGGTCGTGTCCCGGTGGCGGCGTGAAGAGCGCCGCATCGTCGCGCAGGCCGAGGCCCGGCGCTCCGGCCAGCGGTGCCAGGAAGGTCGAGATCAGGTCGAATTCATGCGGCGGGGAAGCCATGCGGCTGGCGCGGCTGGGTCAGGACGCCGCCGGTGCGCTGGTCTTGCCGTCGGTTCGGCCCGACTCCGAGCCACCGCCGGACGAAGGCTCGAACGCCTCCGGCCACAGGGCGTGCCCCACCTTGTCGAGCACGCCGTTGACCAGAGCCGGCTCGCGCTGGCTGAAAAACGCGTGGGCGATATCGACATATTCGGTGATCGCAACGCGGGTGGGCACCGCCTTCATTTCGGCAATCTCATAAACACCGGCACGCAGCACCGCGCGGACAAGCGGCTCCAGGCGCTCCACCGTCCAGGCATCGCTCAGGACCGCTTGGATCATGTCGTCGCAGGCGGCCCGGTCGCCGCTGACCCCACGCACCACGGCCAGGAAATGAGTCTTGTCCGCAGGACCGTAGGCGATGCCGTCGACATCCTCCTGCAGCCGGCCGAGCAGGAATTCCGACACCACGCGCTCCACGGGTGCGGCGTTGATGTCGATCTGATAGAGGGCCTGCACGGCGGCAAGCCGCGCCAGCGAGCGGGCACGCGCGCCGCCCTTGCGGCCGGCCGGACGCTTGGGTGCGGGGGTGGGCGTGTCGTCGTGGCTCATTGCGCTGCCCGTGTCGCGCCGAACAGATCGCGCAGCTTGATCATGC
The DNA here is from genome assembly GCA_965227515.1 of Alphaproteobacteria bacterium. Taxonomy (GTDB): domain Bacteria; phylum Pseudomonadota; class Alphaproteobacteria; order CALKHQ01; family CALKHQ01; genus CBDDFZ01. Next base: position 3,856,119 of record CBDDFZ010000001.1, on the reverse strand, counting down.
GCAGGCACGCCTTGGCCGCCTTCCCGCCGGCGTCACGGTCGCCGGGCCGGGCGCGCGCCTCCGCCTGGGCGCGCGTCTCGCAGGTCAGCACGCCGAACCCGATGGCGAGCCGGCTGTTGACCGCCAGGTCCTGCAGCCCGCGCACCGTGGCGTCGCAGACATAGTCATAGTGGTCCGTCTCGCCACGGATGACGCAGCCAAGGGCGATGTAGCCATCGAACCGCGTTTCGTTGCTGGCGGACGCGATGGAGATGGCGCCGGGCAGCTCGAACGAGCCTGGCACGCTGCATCTTTCCACTTCGGCGCCGGCGTCCTCCAGCACGCGCATGGCGCCGGCAACGAGGTCGTCTGCGATATCGTCGTAGAAACGGGCCTCGACGATCAGGATCTTTGGATTTTCGGCCATGCGGGCTTTCTGGGTCAGCTATTGGCGGCCTGGGCGTCGACGGCGTCCTGCCAACGTCGCAAGTAACGCGCAACCATGTCGATTTCAATGTTAACCGGATCGCCCGGCTTGCGGTCAGGGAATGTGGTGTGGGCGAAGGTGTGGGGAATGATGTTGACGCCAAATACCGTCCGGTCGCCGTCGTCGGCGACCTCATTGACGGTCAGCGAGACGCCGTCGACCGTGATCGAGCCCTTCTCGGCAACGAAGATGCCGAGCGCGCGGGGCAGTCGAAACCGGAAACGGTGACTGTCGCCGTCCGGCCGGATGTCCGCGACCTCGGCGATGCCGTCGACGTGGCCGGAGACCAGATGCCCGCCCAACTCGTCGCCGATCCGCAGCGAGCGCTCGAAGTTCACCCTGGTGCCAACCTGCCAACCGGCAATGGTGGTGCGCGCGACGGTCTCGTTGCTGGCGTCCACGGCCAGCCAATCGGGACCGAGTTCGGTCGCGGTGAAACACGGTCCGCTCAACGCGATGGACGCGCCCAGGTCGATGCCCTGGATCGGGTGGTCGAAGGCGACTTCGATACGGGTGACGCCGCCGGGTACGATGGCGCGCACACGCGCGATGTCTGTGATCAGGCCAGTGTACATGGCCGGGTTCTAGTCGATTTGTCCGCGGCGTGGAAAGTCCGCTCAACCGGGCGTGCGCAATCGGCGCAGGGTCTCCATGATGTCGGCCGCCACCGAACGGGCCGAAACGCGCTCGAACGCGGGCGCCGCCGCCAGGGTGGGCAGGGCCAGCGCTGCCACCGCTGGCCGGGCATCGCCGCCCAACAGCATCGGCGCGCGCAGCCAAACGATCTCGTCGATGGCGTCGGCCGCCAGGAAGCTCGCCAGCAATCGGCCGCCACCCTCCACTAGCAGGCGTGTCACGCCCTCGGCGGCGAGACGGCGCAGCGCATCCGGTATGGAGGGGCGGGCGCCATGCGCCGCGCACGGCAACACGCGGACGCCGGCGCCGGCGAGCCTGGCATGACGATCTCGGTCGGCCCGCTCGGTGCAGACGATCCAGGTCGGCACGCTGGCCGCGGTCGTCACCAGCGTCGCGTCCGGCGAGATTTGGAGCTGGCTGTCGAACACCACCCGTATCGGCGAGGCGGAGGACAAGCCTTCCAGGCGGCACGTCAATGACGGGTCGTCCTCGGCCACCGTCGCACTGCCGACGGCGATGGCGTCGTGTCGCGCGCGTAGCAGATGGCCCTCGCGCCGCGCCGCCGGTCCCGTGATCCACTGGCTCTCGCCGCCCGCGGTGGCGATGCCGCCGTCCTGCGACGACGCGACCTTGGCGGTCACCCACGGACGGCCGTTGGAGATTGCCGACAGAAAACCTGCATTGGCGGCGCGGGCCTCGTCCGCCATCAGGCCGCAATCGACCGCGATGCCGGCGTCGCGCAGCTTGGCTAGCCCACTGCCGCTGACCCGCGGATCGGGGTCCTCCACGGCCACCACCACGCGGCGCACGCCAGCCGCGATCAGCGCGTCCGCGCATGGCGGGGTCTGGCCATGATGACTGCACGGTTCCAGCGTGACATAGGCCGTGGCACCTCTGGCGGAAGCGCCGGCCCGGGCCAGCGCCTCGGTCTCCGCATGGGGGCGCCCGCCGGGCTGGGTCCAGCCGCGGCCGACGATCCGTCCATCGTTGACGACGATGCAGCCGACGGCCGGATTGGGCGCCACCACGCCCAGGCCGCGCCTGCCGAGGCGCAGGGCCAACGTCATGTAACGACGGTCGGCGTCGTTTAACGCGGCCGACGGAGCACCCTCGGACGACATCGGTCGTCAGTCCTGTTCGGCGGCGGCCAGCTCGGTATCGATGAAGTCTTCGAAGTCCCGCGCTTCGCGGAAGTTGCGATAGACCGAGGCGAAGCGAACATAGGCGACCGGGTCGAGGCTGCGCAGTGCATCCATGACGCATTCGCCAATCATCTCCGAGCGGATCTCGGATTCGCCGGAGCTTTCCAGCCGCCTGACGATACCGTTGACGATGCGGTCGATGCGCTGCTGCTCCACTGGGCGCTTTCGCAGGGCGATCATGATCGATCGCTCCAGCTTGTCGCGCTCGAACGGCGCACGGTGACCGCCGGACTTGATGACAGTCAATTCACGCAACTGAACGCGCTCGAACGTGGTAAAGCGCGCCCCGCAATTGACGCAGAAGCGTCGCCGCCGAATGGCGGCGTTGTCTTCCGTAGGCCGGGAGTCCTTAACTTGCGTATCCAGATGGCCGCAGAACGGACAGCGCATTCACGATCTCCAAGCGGTGGTCGCACATGGACATGAGCCCGATGCGATGGCGTGACCATGGAGGCCACCGGTCGCGTGCATCGGCTGGGTGCGAGTCGTTGGCTCCCTATATAGCGGAAAATGCCCCGAAAGCGGATGGTGGCGCGCGACCGCGAGCGTGCGCATGCCTGCATCCCGGTGCGAGCCGTCACGCAGTGGGCGCATCCACCCGCCGGCAAGACTCAGAAGCAATGGTCCGATCAGTGCAAGAGAATGGTATCCCAAATGGTCGGGTGAATGCATTGCCGCACTTGACATGGGCCAATTTGGGACCATGTACCGCTCAGGTCCCCCATAAACTCCCAAACACGACGCCAGACTTCGCTTTATCATTAGGCGACGCAACAAACTGTCGGTTCTGCGCCGGAAGGCTTCGCTAAATTTCGTTTCGCTTGGCCTCGAGTTACAGTTACTAACACCGTAATTACTCATTTTAACCGTGCAGTTATTGACAAGACGGCAAAGTCGTGCATGTTGGTGGTACTGGGGGCGTTGTAAGTTCCAAGACATGGAGACGAGATTGAGTGAGCAACCAAGTCCGGCCCCTTCGCACAACGAGAATTTGCGAATGGCCACCGACGTCGTGTCGTCGTATTTGCGCAACAACGTTCTGCCTGCATCTCAGATCGCCGAAGTGATACGGTCGGTCTACGGCGCACTTAGCGAACTGGGTGACGAGAAGTCTGCCGAACCTGCGGAGCCCCCGAAGCCCGCGGTCTCCGTGCGCAAGTCGGTGACGCCCGACTTTATTATTTGCCTGGAAGACGGCAAGAAGTTGAAGATGCTGAAGCGCCATCTTCGCACCACTTATGGCATGACTCCGGACGAGTATCGCGCGAAGTGGGGCCTGCCGGCCGACTATCCGATGGTCGCGCCCAATTACGCTGCGCAACGTTCCGACTTCGCCAAGAAGATTGGCCTGGGCCGCAAGCCGGCTGCCAAGGGCCGTGGCCGGAAGAAGGCCGCAGCGGCGGCCTGACGCCCAAGGTTCGCTCGCGTACTGGGAGTGCAGCCTGTAGGGGGCGTCACCATGTCGATCGGCCGGGCGGGATGCCGGCCCTGGTACGGACGTACCAACGATCCTAGAGAGCTTACCGAACGAAAAAGCCCCGGGCAGTTTTGCCCGGGGCTTCTTTCTTGCGAACCTGGATCAGGTTGCTGGGAACTACATCTCCGCGTAGGAGCCGGCGTTCCAAACATACCAGACATAGGCGGGCTGCTGGATGTCGCCCTTCTCGTCGAAGCTCAGCTCGCCGATGACGGTCTCGAAGCTGTTGCCGCGCAAGGCCTCGATCATGGCGTCCAGGTCGGTGGACCCGGCAATCTCGGCGGCCTGGGCGAACACCTGCATGGCGGCGTAGGTGTAGAGGGTGTAGCCCTCCGGCTCGTAGCCGTCGGCGCGGAACGCCTCGACGACCGCGGCGGCGGTGTCGAAGTTGCGCGGGTCGGGGCCGAAGGTCATCAGCACGCCCTCGCCGGCATCGCCCGTGATCGACCAGAACTCGTCGGTCACCAGCGCGTCGCCGGAGATGAGCTGGGTCTCCATGCCCTGGTCGCGCATCTGGCGCAGGATCAGGCCGGCCTCGGTGTGGTAGCCACCGACATAGACGACGTCGATGTTGGAGTCCTTCAGTGCGGTGACGAGGGCCGAATAGTCCTGCTCGCCTGCGGTATAGGCTTCGTACATGACGTCGGTGATGCCCAGGGCTTCCAGGGTCGCCAGCGTCTCGTCGGCCAGGCCCTTGCCGTAGGCTGTCTTGTCATGCAGCACCGCAATGTTTGACTCGGCAAAGTTGTCGGCGATGTAGGCACCGGCCACCTGGCCCTGCTGGTCGTCGCGGCCGCAGACGCGGAACACGTTGTCGCCGCCTTCTTCGGTCAGCGCCGGGTTGGTCGATGCGGGCGACATCTGCAGGATGCCTTCCTCGGTATAGACTTCCGAGGCCGGGATCGACGAGCCGGAGCAGAAGTGCCCGGCCATGAACACCACGCCTTCGCCGACCATGTCGTTGGCGACGGAGACGGCCTGACGCGGGTCGCAGGCATCGTCGCCCACCAGCAAGGTCAGTTCCTCACCCAGAACGCCGCCGGCCGCGTTGATGTCGGCCACGGCCATCTCGGCGCCACGCTGCATCTGCTCACCGAACGCGGCGTATTGGCCGGTCATCGGACCAGCGGTCGCTACGGTGATTTCGGCTTGAGCGCTGATTGCATATCCGGCGACGCCGACCAGCGCCACGGTGGATAGAATGGTCTTGCGCATCAAATCTCGCTCCCTGTTTCGTTGGAAATCGTGGCTGGCAAGCCAGCAAGAACACACGCCGGCCCGCCCGCGCGGCATGCGGTCATACCCCGTATGCCCCTGTTGTGCTCTTATACGAACGCCCGCGACGCCGCAAGGCTGGCCGGTTTTCCGGGGCTAGATCGGGATCAGCTTACGCTGAATCTGCCCCAGCCCTCTCCCCCACCCGGCCGCCCAACTCCAGTATGATGTCTGGGCGGCCGGGTGGGGGAGAGGGCCGGTGCCGACTTAAGTGATCATGCTCTAGCCGTGGCCCTTGCGCAGGCGCCAGCCGAACACCCCCGCGCGCTCGTAAAGCCACGGGTATTGGCGCACCATCAACGAGGCGCGGGTCGCGTAATAGGCGACCGAACCGATGGTGGCGCAAATCGCCAGCGAGACGAAATAGTGCAGGTCGAAGGCCAGGCTCAAACCGTCCTCGGCCGACCAGAAGATGTCGATGATCATGTAGAAACGGTCGAAGACGATCGCCTGCACCATGAAGCGCTCGCCAACTGCCAACAACAGGCTATAGGCCAGGATTGCGCGGATCGACTGCCAACTGCGCGCCACCGACATCCCGGTCATGAACGACAGGAAGCCAAACAGGCCGATGGTGAACGCGATCAGCGCGCCAAGGTCGAAATAGAACGGGGCATCGAACATCGGTGTCAGTGCCCCCCTTCCAGATAGGCGGCGCGCACTTCCGGATCGGCCAACAGATCGGCGCCGGAGCCGCTCATGGTGATGCGGCCATTGACCATGACGTAGCCGCGATGCGCCAGCCTGAGAGCGTGAAACGCATTCTGCTCCACAAGCAGGATGGTGACGTTCTGTTGCTGGTTGATCTCCTGGATGACTTGAAAAATCTGCTTCACGACCATCGGGGCCAGGCCCAACGACGGCTCGTCGAGCAGCAGCAGGCGCGGCCGGCTCATCAGCGCGCGCCCGATGGCCAGCATCTGTTGCTCGCCGCCGGAAAGCGTGCCGCCACGCTGGTTCTGCCGGTTCTTCAGGATCGGAAACAGGTCGTAGACGCGTCCGATATCGGCGTCGAAATTCTCCGCGTCCCCCAGCGTCGCGCCCATCAGCAGGTTCTCGTAGACCGTCATGCGCGGAAAGATGCGCCGGCCTTCCGGCGACTGCGCGATGCCCAGCCTGACGATCTCGTGGGTCGGCATGGTGGTGATGTCGGTGCCCTCGAACGCGATGGCGCCGGTCGCCGCGCGGGGACTGCCGCACAGCGTCATCAGCAGGGTGGTCTTGCCGGCGCCATTGGCGCCGATCAGGGTGACGATCTCGCCGGCGCCCACGGTCAGGTCGACACCGCGCAGCGCCTCGATGCGTCCATAGAAGGTGTGGAGACCCGTGACTTGCAGCATCTCGGCCATGGCTAGCTCTTGCCCTCGCCAGATGCCTCGCCGCCAGATGCCTCGCCGCCAGATGCCTCGCCGCCAGATGCCTCGCCGCCGCCGGGGGCCATGCCAAGATCGGCCGCCACCTCGGGCGGCAACTCGTCCTCTTCCTCCTCGCCCAGATAGGCGCGGATCACCGTCGGGTCGTTGCGCACGAACTCCGGCGTGCCGTCGGAGATCTTGCGTCCGTAGTCGAGCACGACGATGTGGTCGGAAATGCCCATCACCACGCTCATGTCATGCTCGATCAGCAACAGGCCGATGCCGTCCTCGTCGCGGATCTGCAGCAGCAGCTCGTTCAATTCGGCGGACTCGCGCGGGTTCAGGCCGGCCGCCGGTTCGTCCAGGCAGAGCAGCACCGGCTCAGTGCACATGGCGCGGGCGATTTCCAGCCGGCGCTGGTCGCCATAGGGCAGGCTACCCGCCGGCATGTCCGCCCGCTCGGTCAGGTTCACCCGCTCCAACCAGTGCTTGGCACGCTCCACCGAGTGGCGTTCGGCGGAGCGGTACACGTTCAGCCCCAGGATGCCGTAGACCGTGTTGCCGGATGCGTGCATCAGCTTGTTGTGCTGGGCGACGATCAGGTTCTCCAGAACCGACATCTGCGCGAACAGGCGGATGTTCTGGAACGTGCGCGCGACGTTGGCGCGCTGGCTGATGCGGAACCCTTCCATCCGCTCCAGCAGGAAGTGGTTGCCGCCGGGGTGCTGCAGGCTCAATCGTCCGGCGGTCGGCCGATAGAAGCCGGTCAGGCAGTTGAACACGGTGGTCTTGCCGGCGCCGTTGGGGCCGATGATGGCGGTGATCTGGCGATCCGCGGCCACGAACGACACGTCGTCCACCGCCACCAGGCCGCCGAACCGCATGGTCAGGTGCTCGACCGTCAGCAGGGGGGTGACGTCGTCGCCGACCGTCACCGCGACAGCCTGGTCGGTGATGCCAGGGGCGGCCGCGACGTCGGCGGTCACGTCGGCATCTCCTCGACGTCCTTGCGCGCCGATCTGCGCGGATGCAGGCGCAAGGTCGGCTCGCGGTGGGCGAGCAGGCCGCGCGGCCGCCAGACCATGATCAGGACCATACCGATACCGAACGCGAGCATCCGATATTGCTCAAGCTCACGGAACCATTCCGGCAGCAGGATCACCATCACCGCGGCAAGCACGATGCCGAGCTGGCTGCCCATACCGCCGAGCACGACGATGGCCAGGATCAGCGCGCTCTCGATGAAGGTGAAGCTCTCCGGGCTGATGAAGCCCTGGCGCGTGGCAAAGAAGGAGCCGGCAAAGCCGCCGAACATCGCGGCCATCGAGAATGCCGTCAGCTTGGTATTGCGCGGGTTGATGCCCAGCGACCGGCACGCGATCTCGTCCTCGCGCAGCGCCTCCCAGGCGCGGCCGACCGGCAGCCTGCGGATGCGCATGGTGAAGAAGTTGGTGATCAGCGCCAGGATCAGGATCAGGTAGTAGAGGAACACCACCCGGTGTACGCCCTCGAACTCGATCCCCAGCATCTCGTGGAACGCGGTTTCGCCTTCTTCCGGGTTGCGGGTGAACACATAGCCGAAGAACGACGGGCGTGGGATGCCGGACAGGCCGTCGGGGCCGCCGGTGAAGGTGTACCAGTTGATCAGGATGACCCGGATGATCTCGCCGAAGCCCAGCGTCACGATGGCGAAATAGTCGCCGTGCAGGCGCAACACCGGGAACCCGAGCAGCAGGCCGGCCATGGCGGCCAGGACGCCCGCCAACGGCAGGCAGGCCCAGAACCCCCAGTCGAAGTTCAGCGCCAGCAGCGCATAGGAATAGGCGCCGACGGCATAGAACGCGACATAGCCCAGGTCCAAGAGCCCGGCGAGCCCGACGATGATGTTGAGGCCCCAGCCGAGCATGACGTAGGTGAGCAGCAGCACGCCAAGATCCACCGCCTTGCGGTCGATGCCGTACTCCTCCCCGGTCCAGAACCCGCTGATCCATGGGAAGGCGAGCGCCAGCAACAGCGCGATCGGCGCAATGACCTTGCTCCAGTCCTGCACGCCGGCGGCGAAGTGGTCCATCACCTCGCTGGTGCTGCCGCCATGGCGCAGGCCGATGGCGATCACGCCGCGCAGCGCGATGACGACGCCGCCAATGATCATCAGCCACATCAGCGCGTCGTTGTCGAACAGCGCCCAGTCGCCGGTGATTTCCACGATGAACACCAGCACGGCAAATGCCGCCGCCACCAGGCTGACCACCATGGGCAGCGGCCCGAAACCCCGCGACTCCCGGATCATGTTCAGCGCGAAGCGGCCAATGAACACGCCGACGACCGCGAAGATCACCTCCGGGAAGCGGGTCAGCAGGTCCGGCCAGCCGGTCTCGTTCACGTCCGCCGTGGTCTGGAAACCGATCATCGGCAGCGCCAGCGCCAGCGTCACGGCGGCGATGATCAGGGCGTCCTTCGTCATGGAGCCCCAGGGGGTCGGCCGGTCCAGGCCGAGCTGCGGCGCGCCCGTGGTTACCGACATCGGCTAGACCTTCTCGATCTCGGGCCGGCCTAGCAGGCCGCTGGGACGGAAGATCAGCACGCCCACCAAGATTGAGAAGACCGCGAGGTCCTTGTATTCCACCGAAACATAGGCCGACCAGAATGCCTCTGTCAGGCCGATCAACAGCCCGCCCAGCATCGCGCCCGGCAGCGAGCCGATGCCGCCCAGTACGGCGGCGGTGAACGCCTTCAGGCCGATCAGGAAGCCGTCGTAGAAGTCGATGGCGCCGTAGTAGAGCACCGCCATCATGCCGGCGACCGCGGCGAGCGCGGCACCCATGATGAACGTGATGGAGATGGTGCGGTCGACGTTGACGCCCAGAAGGGCGGCCATCGTCTTGTCCTGCTCGCACGCACGCTGCGCGCGGCCCAGCGCGGTGCGCGTGATGATCAGGGTGAAGATCGTCATCAGCAGCACCGTCAGCACGACGATGAAGATCTGCAGGTAGCTCAGCACGACCGTGAACCCGTCGTCGCGGGTCATCAGCACCAGATTGCCCTCGATCACCGGTTGGACCGCGCGCGGGCGTGCGCCCTGCACGAGTTGCACGTAGTTCTGCAGCGCGATGGACATGCCGATGGCCGAGATCAGCGGTGCCAGCCGGAACGAGCCGCGCAGCGGCTTGTAGGCGATCCGCTCCACCGACCAGCCGTAAACGGCGGTAAAGAACATTGATATGACCGCGACGATGCCTAATGCCAGCATCATGCCGCCGACGCCGACGACAATGTCGCCGAAGCCCATGGCGGCTGCCCCTCCCGCTTCAGCGGTCTCGGCGACCTCCACCACGTCGAAGCCGTCGAGCAGGCCGATGGTGCCGACCAGCGCTATGGCGATCAGCGCTATGAACGAGCCCGACATATAGATGTCGCCATGGGCGAAGTTGATCATCCCGATGATGCCGTAGACCATCGTGTAGCCGATCGCGACCAAGCCGAAGAACGCACCGAGGGTGGTCCCGTTGATCAGCTGCTGGATGAAATTTTCCATTGAAATCCGAGCTTGGCGGCGGGCGGGGCGCACGCCAGAGGTGCGTGCGTCTCCAGTCCACGTTTAGCCGAGCCCATGGCCTGTAACAAGCCCGCAATATGCGGGGGCAGGCGATCAAATGCGCGTTAGATTGTTTCCCGCTGACGCTGAACCGGCACCAGCCCACACCCCCACCCGGCCGCCCAACGATAGTATCCTGTCTGGGTGGCCGGGTGGGGGGCGGGCCGGTGCAGATCAAACGATTAAATGCAATGAGCGGACGCTGAGGGTGGGTTGCTCAACCCTGCGCGCGTGCCTTGCCGATGACGTAGGCGAGTTTGCGCCGTGCCGTGCTCTGCAGCGTTTCAGCGCCAGCGTTCGCCGGGCCGACGATGGTCACCTCGGTCCGCGTGTACGGGTCGATGGCGGCGACGCGCACGCTGTTGCCGACCTGGTGGAACTCGTAGAGCACTTCGCGAAGCTCGACCGCGGGTTGCTCGCTCATCTCTGCCGTCCTCTGCACATATGGCAATCGCCAGCCACCATCAGGTTGCCGGCGGCGGCGGGGTGGCGTACTCATCGCCAATGCCGACCGTGCCTTACGTCTTCACCGTGCCGATCCGCTTCTCGCATTGCGACCCGGCGGGCATAGTCTACTTCCCGCATTACTTCTCCATGTTTAACGACGCGACGGAAGCGTGGTTCGCCGACGGCCTCGGCATCGACTATCGCGACATGATCGAGAACCGGCGCCGGGGCATGCCGCGCGCGCACGCGTCGTGCGACTTCGTGCGCCCGGCGACCATGGGCGACGTGCTGACGCTGTCGCTGCGGGTCACCGAAGTCGGCCGGACCAGCTTCAAGGTGGAGATCGTCGGGGAGGTCGATGGCACCCATTGCCTGACCGGCCGGCTTGCCATCGTTTCCACCTCGTTGGAGGATCACAGGCCGGTGCCGCTGGAACCGGACATGCGCGATAAGCTGCTTGGCTACATGGACACGGAGCCTACTGGATAGGGGGGCAACGGAGCGATGACACAAAAGACACTGCAGCCGGATGGTTGGCCGACGCCACGCGGCTACGCCAACGGCATCTCGGCGCAGGGCCGCATGGTGTTCGTCGCCGGCCAGATCGGTTGGCAGGCGGACGGGACCTTCGCGTCGGATGATCTGGTCGACCAGGTCGGCCAGGCGCTGGACAACGTGCTTGCCGTGCTGGCCTGCGACGGGGCGGGCCCGGAGCATGTGGCGCGGATGACGTGGTACGTCGTCGACAAGGCCGATTATGCCGCCCGCACGGCGGAGATCGGCGCCGTCTACCGGCTGCGCTTCGGCGCGCACTACCCGGCCATGACCCTGGTCGAGGTCAGGAGCCTGCTGGAAGACCGCGCCAAGGTCGAGATCGAGTGCACCGCGGTGGTGCCGGGGTAGGCTTCGCACCGTAGCCCGGGTGACGTGAAACGAAACCCGGGGACCTTGTTTGCGGATTGCCGAAACCCGGGTTCCGCTGCGCTCCACCCAGGCTTCTGTAACGGGCCATTGTTGGTCAATCCCTTTTTCGTCGTCCCGGCGCCTGGGTCATGCTTCTGTACGGGGTCGGCGCACGGCCGCCACCAAGATGGATATGCGAGGATCGGTCGGTCCAATCTACGGAAGCGTGCTCTCGTGCGAGGCGACATCCTGGATGGCGGCCTGACCTGATCCATCGTCCCGGCGCGGGACGGCGCTTGACGGGCCGGTGTCTGCGCCCGCCGAAGCTCGTGTGCTGGTTCTCCCTATGCGGCGGTCGTCTTTGCCATTAGGCCGCTGCCATCGCCGGGCGCACCGGTCCGGCATGGTTGAACGCGGTGCCGTCAACCCACATCCGGTGCATGATCACGGCCAGCCGGCGCGCCAGCGCGACCTTCGCCTTCCTCATGCCGGCTCGCCTGGCCAGCTTCATCGCCCAGCTCTTCAACCACCCGCCCTTGATCGGCCGGGTCAGGATTACGTGCGCCGCCTCGTAAAGCGCTGCACGCACGTCCGCATCGCCCACCTTCGAGATCCGCCCCGTCATCTCGCTCTCGCCCGACTGGCGCTTGGTCGGCGTCAGGCCGAAGTGCGCCCCCACCAGGCGCGACGAGGCAAACCGCCCGGGGTCGTCCACTCCCGACAAGTAGGTCAGTCCGACAATGCTCCCCACGCCCGGCACCGTCATCAGCAGGCGAGCGCGATCGTCCGCCTGCGATGCCGCTCGGACCTGCCGGTCCAGCGCCGTGAACGATAGCAACAGGCCATCGCGTGCCGACAGCAGCGCCCCCGCCACCGCCTCCAGTACCGGATGCCCCGCCACAAGCTCCGAAATACGTGTCGAAAAGCTGCGCCTGGTGGTGTGCCCTACCTTCAGCCCGAAGTTCCGCAGCTGACCACGAAGGTGCATCTCAAGATCGTGCAGCTTCGCGCGGAGCTGGTCGCGACCCTTCAAAAGGGCCCGCATCTCCTGGGCCGCCAAAGACTTGCAGTGAACCGGACGAAACCAGCCCACACGCATCAGCTGAGCAATCCCGCGTGCGTCCGAGCGGTCCGACTTCACCGGCATCGTCGAAAGGGCCCGCGCAACATGACGCGTCTCCAGCAACTCAACCGAAAGACCGCCCTGCGCGCACTCCCGCACAAGCCATTGCGACAACGGCCCCGCCTCAAGACCAATCCGCTCAACCGAAATCCCCAAAGACCCAAACCACAACAACAAACCCGCCGGCGTGCTCGCAATACGAGCCTCGCAGACAATCCCGCCCGCGCCGTCAACAACGCACACCGATGACCATTCCAAAGAAACGTCAATCCCGGCATAGTAGTTCATGGTCGTCTCTCCTCGATGTCTTGGAGCGGCAAACCCGACTCCGTGTATGACACCGACATCTTGAGGGACGACCACTCATGCACGCCACCAAACAAGGGCCGTTAGCCCATCTACGAATTCCTGCGCTACCCCATCGCCGCTTCGAACAGGTGCTCGAAGTCCGGCTGCTGCAACGGGCGCGGATTGGTGGCGGTGGAATGGTCGGCCACCGCGCCTTTGACCATCGCGGGCACCACGGCCTCCGGCACGCCCATCGCCCGCAAATTGGCCGGCAGGCCTAGCTCCTGGTTCAACCGGGCGATGGCATCGGCGGGGTCGTCGTTGGCGGCCAGCCCCATCGCGGCGCAGAGCCGCTCGTACTTGTCGCCGACATGATCCTCGTTGTAGCGCAGCACCGGCGGCAGGATGACAGCGTTCAGGGTGCCATGGTGCAGCACCGGGTCCTTCAGCCCGCCCAGCGGGTGCGACATCGAATGCACGGCACCCAGGCCCTTCTGGAAGCAGAGCCCGCCCTGCAGCGAGGCCATCATCATCTCCCAGCGCGCCTTCGGGTCGGACCCGTCGGCCACCGCGCGGCCGATCCAGGCGCTGGCGCGCGCCACACCGTCGAGCGCGATGGCGTCCGCCGGCGGGTTGATGCGCGGCGACAGGAAGGTCTCGATGCAGTGGGTCAGCGCGTCCATGCCGGTGGCGGCGGTCAGGCCCGGCGGCAGGCCCAGCGTCAGGTCCGGGTCGCAGAGCGCGATATCCGGGATCATGTGCGGGCTGATGAAGCCGAGTTTTCGCCCGTCGTCCAGCGTGATCAGGGCGGCGCGGCCGACCTCGCTGCCGGTGCCGGCGGTGGTCGGCACCGCGATCAGGAACGTGGTCGGCTTGGCGATCCGCGCGATGCCGCCGTCGATGGCGGCATATTGCGCCAGCGGCGCCGGGTGGGTGGCCAGCAGGCCGACGCCCTTGGCGAGGTCGATGGACGAGCCGCCGCCGATGGCGACCAGCGCATCGCAGCCATTCTCCCGGAACAGCGCGAGGGCGTCGTGAACGGCGCTCTCGGTGGGGTTGGGCGGCGTGCCGTCGAACACCACGGCCTCGTTCGGCAGCGCGTCCATCAGCTTGGCCACCAGACCGGCGGCGACGATGCCGGCATCGGTCACCACCATCGGCCGCGTCAGTCCGCGCGCCGCCAGCAGGTCGCCGGTCTGCGCGACCGCACCTGAGTCGAAGATAATGCGCGTCAAGTAGTTGATTTCAGGCATGGTTCCCCGCCGCTCTTGCCACCCGAGGCAAACGGTTATCCTCGGTTCCATGACGCGGCGCAACTATTCGGCCATCGGTCTCAAGGATTTCGCGCGACGATTCGTCAAATCCGACACAACCACCCACGCCGCAACTAGTGCCTGTTTCGCAATAACGTTCTCAATAGTTTTGCGTTAATCCCGCGTTAATCTTTGATCCCGCAAGGACAAGTTTCGCGTGTGCCTAAAACTATCCCGCCACAGCCTAGTTTTTGCGGCCAATTCGGCAACATCAGTCTTTTTGGATTACTGAGCCGGCAGCGGGATTAACCCTAAATAAAGCAGCATTGCCTAGGTCGTAGGGGGGAAGGCCATGAGCAACATAGAGGAATAGCCGGTTGAGCATCGCTGCGCGACCGAGCCAGATCGGGCCCATTGGTGGGGCTCGCAATGCGGGCGCGGGGACCACCCCCGCCGCCAAGGGCCGTGCTGTGCCCAGCGGCAAGTCCAATATCCTCCGCCGTCTTCCCGGGCTCGCCTTCTCCCGTCCCGACATTCTGGCCGCAAGTTTCGGCAGCAATCTCCTGGCCCTCGGGCTGCCGATCGTCATGTTGCAGGCCTACGACCGGATCATCCCCAACCAGGCGACCGACACGCTCAGTCTTCTGATGGCCGGCCTGGCTTTGACCGTTGTCCTGGACACTGTGTTGCGGATCGTGCGCGCCAGAGTAACCGCCTGGAGTGCAGCCCGCTTCGAGCATGCGCTGAACAAGCGGCTGATCGACCGCATGCTCGACGCACCGCTGACGGCCTTCGAGCGCGACGCGGTCGGCGTCCACCTGGATCGGTTCGGCGCCATCGACACGTTGCGCGACTTCTATGGCGGCCAGGCGATCCTGCATCTGGTTGACCTGCCGTTCGTCGTCATCTTCCTGATGTTGATCGGGTTCATCGGCGGACCGCTGATCATCGTACCGGTGGTGGTCATGGTGATCAGCGCGGCACTTACCGTGGCGGTTGGTCGCAACCTGAGCCGCGCGCTGCGCGAGCGCGCCACGCTGGACGACCGGCGCTATAATTTCATCATCGAGGTGCTGAACGGCATCCACAACATCAAGGGCCTGGCCATCGAGAAGCTGATGGTCCGCCGCTACGAGCGCCTGCAGGCCAGCTCGGCCCAGGCGGCTTCCGGGGTGGCCTACCACTCGGGCATGTCGCAGACCATCAGCGCGATGTCGGCGAACGTGTCGATGATCGCGCTGGCCGCGTTCGGCGCCGTGCTGGTGCTGGACCAGCAGATGACGATGGGCGCGCTGGCCGCGTGCACCCTGTTGGGTGGTCGCGCAATCCAGCCATTGCTGCGCGCGGTCAGCATCTGGACCCAGTTCCAGAGCATCGAGGTCGCGGAAAACCGCATCAGCGGCATCGCCGACATGCCCTCCGAAACGGCGGGCGAGTTCCGCGATCCGGGCAAGCTTGCCGGCGCGATCCGGCTGGAGCATGTCACCTATGCCT
Source organism: Alphaproteobacteria bacterium (assembly GCA_965227515.1). Taxonomy (GTDB): domain Bacteria; phylum Pseudomonadota; class Alphaproteobacteria; order CALKHQ01; family CALKHQ01; genus CBDDFZ01. The sequence continues at coordinate 3,840,605 of CBDDFZ010000001.1, read as the reverse complement.
ATGGCGGTGACCGGAACGCACCGATCCTGCGCGACGTCAGCATGGACATCGCGCCGGGCGAGACCGTGAGCATCGCCGGCGACAATGGCAGCGGCAAGTCCACCTTGTTGCGGGTGATGAGCGGGCTGATCCAGCCAAGCAGCGGCACGCTGAAGTTCGACATCTATCCCTCCGATCAACTGCACCCGCGGCTGTTGCGCGACCAGATCGCGTACCTGCCGCAATACTCGTCGTTGTTCAGGGGGACGCTCTTGGACAATCTGACCATGTTCCGCGGTCAGGAGGCGATGGAGTCCGCGCTGGAACTGTCGCGCAAGTTGGGGCTGGAGCAGACCATCGCGCGCCTGCCGGATGGCCTGGATACCTGGATCGGCGACAACATGACCTACGCGCTGCCGGGCGGCGTGCGAACCAAGATCGCCCTGGTCCGCGCGCTTGTCGGCGAGCCGCGCATCGTGCTGTTCGACGAGGCCAACAGCGGTTTCGACAAGGACAGCGACGAGTTGCTGCGCAACCTGCTGCTGGAGATGCGGGGCACGGTGACGATGGTCGTCGCCAGCCACCGCCCGTCGCTGCTGAACTTCGCCGACCGCCGGTTGCAGCTGGTGAATGGCCAGCTGGTGACGGCAGCCGATGGGCCCCCGCGGCCGGCCGCGAAAAGCGGCCAGGTGCCTGCGACGGTTCAGCCGTCGCCGACCGTGCAGGCGGCGTCATGAGCATCCAGCTCGCCACCGCGCAAACCGCGGGAGAGCAGGCCGAAGCCCTGAAGGCCGCGCTGCACAATATCGGACCGGGCGGGCAGACCGAGCTGAGCGCGTTCTCGGCTTGCCTGATGCCGCTCTTGAACGTGCTCGGCTGGCGCGGCGATGCCCGCGACCTGACCGAGGCGCTGCCGCACTTCGCGCAGGACCTGGACCTCGGCGAACTGCGCAACGTCCTTGTGCGGCTGGGGTATCGCACGTCCCCGATCCGCGGTCGCCTGTCCCGCCTGGATGAGCGCATGTTCCCGATGCTGTTCGTCTCCGACCGCGGGGTGCCCTTCGTGGCGCTGAGCGGCGGGCGGCAACCGACCGTCTTAGACGTTGAAACGGGCCAAGAGCGCCAGCTTGCGAAGGACCTGCCGGAAGGTACGGCCTACGTCATCGAGGCGATCGACATTCCGCACCAGAACGAGGATCGGCCGCCGGAGAACTGGTTCGCCGGCATCGCCTCGCGGTTCCGCCGGCTGGTGGCGTGGGCGCTGGCGCTGACCTTCTTCGCCAACATCATGATGATCATCGTGCCGCTGACCATCATGACCATCTTCGACCGGGTGATCGGCGCCCAGGCGCCGCACACGCTGGTCTATCTGGTGGTCGGCGTGTTCGGCGCGCTGGGCATCGAGCTGTGCATGCGGGCGCTGCGCGCGCGCATCCAGTCGCACATCGCGGCCCGGATGGAGTTCCTGATCGGCACGGCCGCCTTCGAGCAGGTGCTGTCGCTGCCCATCGGCTACACCGCCAGCGCGCCCGTCGGCGGCCAGATCTCGCGCCTGAAGGAGTTTGAGTCCCTGCGCGATTTCTTCTCCTCGCCGCTGGCCAATCTGGCCATGGACCTGCCGTTCATGGTGGTCTTCCTGGCGGTGATCTGGCTGGTCGCCGGGCCGCTGGTCGCGATCCCGCTGGTCCTGATCCTCGCCTTCATCGTGCTCGGCATCTTCGCGCTGCCGGCGTTGAAGCGGCAGGTGAAGGAGTCGGGCAAGGTTCGCTCCGAGCGCCACATCCTGGCGGTCGAGGCGCTGGCCAACATGCGCTCCATCAAGCAGCTCTCCGGCGAGCGGGTGTGGGCCGAACGCTTCCGCGACCTGTCGGCCGACGTCGCCATGGCCAACTTCAAGGTCGCGGCGCAGACCGCCACCATCCAGAACGTCACGATCTCGATCATGATGGTGGCCGGCATCGCGACCCTGGGCTTCGGCATCGTGCGGGTGATGGACGGCCTGATGACCGTGGGCGCGCTGATCGCGACCACCACCCTGATCTGGCGGGTTCTGGCGCCGATCCAGTCCGGCTTCATGCTGATCAACCGCCTGGAGCAGATCATTCAGTCGGTGCGTCAGCTCAACCAGTTGATGCGGTTCCAGGGCGAGAAGCGCTCCACCTCGCGGTCGTCGCAGCGCATCCTCTACCGCGGTCACATCCAGCTCACCAACGTCAGCCACCGCTATGCCGGGGGCAACGATCCGGCGCTGCAGGGTGTCAGCCTCAATATCCAGCCGGGGCAATTGATCGCCGTCACCGGCGCCAGCGGCTCGGGCAAGTCCACGCTGTTGAAGATCGTGCTGGGCCTCTATCGCCAGAGCGCCGGCGTGGTGGAGATCGACGGCATCGACACCCGCCAGCTCGACCCCATCGAGCTCCGCCAGTCCATCGGCTACGTGCCCCAGGTGCCGGTCAGCTTCTACGGCACCATCGGCCAGAACCTGCGCATGTCGAACCCGGCGGCGTCCGATGAGGATCTGGCCGAGGCGTGCCGGCTCGCGGCGGTCCTGAAGGAAATTGAGGCATTGCCCGAAGGGTTTGCGACCCGCATCGGCGACCATCGCAATGCGGGCTTCCCTGCCGGCTTCATGCAGCGTTTGGCGCTAGCGCGCGCCTATGTGCGCCGCCCGGCGATCCTGCTGTTGGACGAGGCATCGGCGGCACTCGACAACGCCGGCGACTCGTCGTTCATGACCGCGCTCACGGCGGTGCGCGGCCGTGCGACCGTGATCTACGTGACCCACCGCCCCAGCCACATGAAACTGGCTGACCGGGTGGTGGTGTTCCATCGCGGCATGTTGGTAGCGGACGCGGCACCGGACGTCATCGTGCCGAAGCTGATGGGTCAGAAGTCATGACCGCGCACAGCAACGCAGCGGGACTGGCCCTGCGCGCCGCCGGCCAGGACACCGGCCGCCGCGGCGACATTCTGGCTGCGGCCATGACCAAGGGCGGCGACGGCAATCGCCGCCAGCTCACGCTTCTGTCCAGCGCCACCATGCTGGAGGAGTCCGGGCCGCCTCGCGCCGGGTTCTACGCCGTGCTGGCGATCTTCCTGTTCATCATCGGCGGTGCCCTGTGGTCGGCGGTGGTTCCCGTCGTGACCACCTCGGTGGCCGCAGGCTCGGTCGTGCCGGCCGGCCAGGTGCAGACGGTTCAGCACCTGGAGGGCGGCATCGTACAGTCGGTGCTGGTGCAGGAGGGCGACCTTGTCGAGGTCGGCCAGCCACTGGCCCAGCTCAACCCCGTTGCCAACAATGCCGACCTGGACCAGATGATGGTGCGCCACGCAGCACTTTCGGTGGAGGTCGAGCGGCTGCGTGCCCAGAGCATGGGGCTGGAGCCCGACTTCGACGCGTTCATCCATGACTACCCGGAGATCGCGTTCGACCAGATCGCCATCTACGAGCTGTGGGTGGACAGCCTGAATGGTCAAAGCGCGATCCTGGACAGCCAACTGGCGCAAAGGGAACTGGAGGTCCAGACACTGGAAGGCCGCGTCGAGAGCCTGGAACAGCAGGTCAACGTTGTCGGCCGGCAATTGGCCATGCAGCAGCAACTGGAAGCGCAGGGCTGGGGGTCGCGCGCGCGCCGGCTCGAGGTCGAAAGCGCCTATGTCCGCACCGTCGGCGAGTTGGAAGAGGCACGCGGCAACATCCTGAGCGCCATGCAGGGGGTGGAAGAGATCCGTCAGCAGCAGACCGAGCTGGAACTGACGCAGCGCAACCAGTCGGCCAATGAGCTTGGCCGTGTGGCCACGGAACTGGCGGAACTCGACGAGTCCATTCGCCGCTTCGAGGATCGCGTCGAACGCTTGGCCATCCGCGCACCGGTGCGCGGCGTGATCAATCTGGTCGCCATCGGCGGCGGTGGCGGCGTGCTGGCCCCGGGCGCGACGGTGGCCGAGATCGTGCCGGTCGACGGCGTGCTCGAGGTCGAGGCGCGCCTGAAGCCGAGCGACGTTGGCTACGTTACGGTTGGCCAGACCGCCGAGATCATTATCGAAGGCTTCGACGTCTCGCGTTACGGCATGGTGCCGGGCAGGGTGGTGCGGGTCTCGGCATCCACCTTCGTCGATGAGGAAGGCCAGAGTTACTACAAGGCCATCATCGCGCTGGACGAGACCGGCGTGGGCGAAGGCGTCGACCGCCACGAGATCGTGCCCGGCATGCAGGCCCAGGTCTCGATCAACATCGGCGAGCACTCGCTGCTCTCCTACATGGTGAAGCCGGTCTACAACGCGCTGAACTCCGCGTTCGGCGAGCGCTGATCTCGTTTCATCCAGCGGTGCGTTGACCTGCCGGGTCGGGCATGGCCTAATGCGGCCATGAACATAACCAAAACATTTATCGGTGCCGATGCCGGCGAGCCGGTCGTGGACGGCCGGGCGCCGGCACTGGAAGTCTGCCGGGGGGTGAGCCGCTGGCTTGCGGCCGGCGGGTACCAGCCCTTGCCCGAGTTCGTGCTGCGCAACGGACGCCGAGCCGATGTGGTCGGCATCGACGACCGCGGGACGATCGCCATCGTGGAGATCAAGACCAGCGTGGCCGACCTGCGGGCGGACCGGAAGTGGCCCGAGTACCTGCCCTATTGCGATCTGTTCTTCTTTGCCGTGCCGGCGGCGTTCGATACCGCGCTGCTCCCGGACGACACCGGCATTCTGGTGGCAGACGGTCACGGCGCCGATGTGGTGCGCCCGGCCGCCGTGCAGAAGGTGGCGCCGTCGCGGCGCCGCGCGGTGATGCTGCGCTATGGCTTGGCGGCCGCCAGCCGCCTGCACCGCATGGTCGATCCGGGGTTGTCTGGCCTTTGAGACATCCAAGAAAAAACGCCCGGCGCGGGGCCGGGCGTTGAGGGACTGTGCATCAGGAGGGGATCTGAAGGTGAGCTTGAATATAGGGCAGCTCGCCTGAAACCGCTGTGACGGCTGTCACCCACCTAAAATTTACCGTCGCGGCGTCAGGGCAGGGTGATGCTCTCGGGCACGAAGCTGATCGATTGCACAACCTGGTCGCCATCGTAGTGGGTGACCTCGGCCCTGACCGTCATGCCGACAGACGGTGCGTACCAAATCACCGCCTCGACACTGTCGATCGGCAGGTCGTCGTTGGCCTGGGCGGTCAGCTCGTCGATGCGGCGCACGCGCACGGCATCGACCAGGCCAAGCGGCGTCAACACGGTCTCGAACGCTTCCACCGTCAGCGTGGCCTCCCAGGCTGACATGGGCCCGCCATCCGTGAACTCCGTGCCGGTGAATGTAATCTGCGCATCCAGGGTCAGCGGCCAGAAGCCGGTCAGCGCCGCCCGGTCGAAGATGGTGTTGTTCTCGGAAATCAGGTCGCCGTTGTCATTATAGAGCCACAACGCATTCGTCTGCAGGCCTTCGACCACGTTCTGCACTTGGCGGTAGTTGTTGGGATAGGAGAGCGCCATCTTGTAGGCGCGATCCTCGGGCTCGACCTCCGTCACCTCTGCGACCAGTCCCCCCGACCACTCGATTTCGGTTCCGACGTCGGGCAGCGCGAAGTGAACGGGATCCTGAGCCCAGGCTGCTGCCGGCGACAGCAGCACGCTCGCGGCGATGGCCAGCCCTGTTCTGTTCATCAAGTCGACCTTCCGGTTGAAATTTTTTGGTTCGCGCGCCACCGGAGCAAAAAAAGACGCCCGGCACAAGGCCGGGCGTTTGAGGCTGTACGCATCAGGAGGGGATCTGAAGGTCTTCGGGATATGGGGGCAGGGGCCCGCATTCCATGTGACGGCGGTCACTGGCCGGTCCGGCGGGCGAATGGCGCCGGTCGCGGCCTTGCCGTCGCGCCAAAAAAAGCGCCCGGCGCGAGGCCGGGCGTTTGAGGCAGTGTTCATCAGGAGGGGATCTGAAGGTCTTCGGGATATGGGGGCAGCGTCCGGAACGCCATGTGACGGCGGTCACTGGCCGGTCGGCCGGCAAAATGACGGCGGTTTCCCAGCGCTGCGCTGACAAGAAAAGCAGACAAGAAAAAACGCCCGGCACGGGGCCGGGCGTTTGAGGCAGCGTTCATCAGGAGGGGATCTGAAGGTGCTCCATACTTAAGCGCACCAAGTCAATTTGCATGTGACCTCAGTCACACGTCGAAACGATCCGCGCCAATCCCGCTGTTTTGTCTGGCGTGCCCTATGGCAGCAGGACCTCGTTGATCACGTGGATGACGCCGTTGGAGGCCTCCACATCGGCCGACGTGATGGTCACACCGTCGACTTCGAAACCGCTGGTCCCGTCGATCTCGACTTCGCGGCCCTCCAGTGTCGCGCGGGCGACCGAGGACCCGGCCACGTCCGCCGACATCAGTTCGCCGGAGATGATGTGGTACTGCAGGATCTGCACCAGGCGCGCGTTGTTGGATGGCTGCATCAACAACTCGACCGTGCCTTCCGGCAGGGAACTGGCAAACGCCTCGTCGGTGGGGGCGAACACGGTGTAGGGGCCGGGGCCGCGCAACACGCTTTCCAGACCGGCGGCTTGCACCGCCGCGATCAGGGTCGAGAAGCTGCCCGCCGCGGCGGCGGTGTCGACCAGGTCGCCGCTGGGCGCGCTGACATCGGCCGTCGCGTCGGCGGTGACATCGGCAGTGGCGTCAGCGGTGACGGTCGCGTCGGCGCTGGCGTCGGCGGTGACAGCGCCACGTTGGCTGCACGCGGTAAGCGCGATCATGCTCACCGCCACCGCAACACCGGCGGCGGTGCGCCGGTTCAACAGGTCCTGCAGACTCATTGTAGGTTGGCCTCCTTTTGAACAGGGAATGCGTCAATCTAGAAATGTTTCGGCCCCAGGGTAACCCCATTTAGTAACCCCAATTGGCAACCCCTTTGCGGGCCGAAGCGGGGTAGGTCAGGCTTCGTGGACGGCCTCCACCATCGCGGACAGCCGGTTGATGTCGCGCACCACCAGAACGTGGCCCTCGCGCGCGACCAATTCGTGGCGCGACAGGTCGCTCAGCACGCGCGCCACGGTTTCGCGCGTCGTGCTGACCCGTGCCGCGATGTCGCTGTGCACCGGAATCGGCCAGATCCGCGCCGTCTGCCCGTCCTTCGATGCCTCGCGCGCCAGGCGCAGGATTTCGGCCTGCACCCGGTTGTTCGCACCGAGGACGCTGAGGTCCATGATCCGTGCGGTCGATGAGCGGATGATGCGGGTCAGGTCGCGCATGACGGCCAGCGCCACCGACGGATACTCCACCAACAGGTCGATGAATGGGTCGGCGGCCATTGCCGCGATATTGGTCGGCTCCAGGGCAATCACCGATGCCGAGCGCGGGTCCCCGTCGATGGCGGCCAGTTCGCCGAAATAGCCGCCGGCCGGCACGTCGCTGAACGATATCTCGCGCCCGCTCGGCGCGTAGCTGACAATCCGCACCGCGCCGGTCACGACGAAGCAGACTTCGTTCGTGGTCGCATGCTGGTCGAGAATGATCTGATTGCCCGCGTACCGTCGCCAGGTACACTTCGCCTCCAGATCGTTCAGATCTTCTTCGGGCAGCCCGGCCAGAATTGCCAGCCCGGCCAATGATTGTTCACGCAACGCCTTCGCCTCCCGCGGCCAAGTCTACAACGCGGCGCGATTGGGAACCAACTGCCTTGTGCCGTCCGGGTTTCGGTCGCTACTCTTGCAAAGCTGGCGGCGCCGCGCTGCCGCGGGACGACCCGGGCCGAGGAGTTGCGACGATGACGGATTTTGCACCCCGAATGGCGGTACGCCGGTTGATCGAGCTGTCGGTCGGTGCCGCGCTGTTTGTGGCCCTGGGCTCCTGCGTTGCCGGCGGTGGCGGCCAGAGCGCCGGCAGCGGCCCGACACCCATCGCCACCAATACGGTTGCCGTCAAGGATTGCATCGACAATTGGGTGCCCGAGACGGTGCGGGTCCGCCATTCCACGTCCGAGCGGTCGCTGCTGGTTGGGGAATACCTGGCGTGCGACCAGTTGAAGAACCAGCTTCGCAACCGGTCGTTGGAGGTTTGCGAGCAGCAGTTCGGCTATGACGCGTCGATCCGCAACCTGACCGCGGACACGCAGTTCGACGGCGCCGGCTTTGTCTGCGACTGCCGCGAGGAGCTGGATTTCCTGCGCTGCTCTGTCGAAGGGGACGCGATCTGCGCGTTCGAGCGCGGAACATCGTCGCAGCCCGACTGCCTGTAACACATTCGATCTAGCATTGTTGGACTGAGTACAGCCGCGCCTGCGGAGGGCGCGGCAGCCGGCCGGCGCGCCTAGAATCCAGGGCGGCGACGCATGAGTGCTGCGCGCGCTGTGATCCCGCGCACAGCGCCGCGCGTACATATCGGTGATAGTGGCTGTGACAATATATCAGTTTGATATATGCATTGCCAACATAGGCTGATACAGCATATATCATGGCAAGATAACCAAGAAACATCGCACATCAGTGTCTGGAGACCAGAGGCATGGATGCCCGTTCCGTCTGTCTGGCGGTGCTCACCAAGGGTGACGCCAGCGGCTATGAAATCCGCAAGAACATCGTGGAGGGGCCGTTCTCGAACATGACCCAGGCGAGCTTCGGCTCCGTCTACCCGGCCCTGCGCAAGCTGGATGCCGAGGGCCTGGTCGAGTGTCGTGAGCAGGCCCAGGACAACAGGCCGGACAAGAAGGTCTATCGCATCACCCAGCGCGGCAAGCTGGCGTTGCTGGACGAACTGGCCAGCGCGCCGGGCGAGGACCGTCTGCGGTCGGAATTCCTGTTCCGCATGTGCTTCGCGCATTTGCTACCGGTGCGCTTCGTCGAGGCGATGATCGACACCCATGCCGACCGCTATCGCGCCAAGCTGGACCACCTGAACAGCAAGCCTGAGTGCGCCGGCGTGTCGCCCGGCGTCGACTTCGTGCGCGGTTTCGCGCGCGCCATGTGCACCGCCGCCGTCGACTACCTGGATGGCCACCGTCACGAGCTGCTGGCCAACATCGCGGTGGCCGGCGAGATCGACAGCCGGCCGGCGGTCGATCGCATGTCCGACCACGATGCCACGGCCCACGATGTCACGGCGCCGCCGCAAGCCGCCGAATAGTCTTTCCTCAGAATTGGAATAGCGCCATGCGCACGTCGATCATCATCGCACTCGTCATCGCCATCGGGGCCGCCGCCTGGATCATGTCCGGCGTGATCATGGGCGACCCGGACAGCGGGACCGGCGACGGCGAGACCGGTGCCACCGTGGAGAACGGCGCGCAGGAGGAGGCCGCATTCCGTGTGCGTGTGGCCGAATTCGTCGCGGAGCCGTTCCAACGCGACATCGTGCTGCGCGGCCATACCGAGGCCTCGCGCGAGGTCGCCATCGCGGCGGAGATTGACGCCACGGTCGCCCAGATCCTGGTCGAGGAAGGCGCCTATGTGAATGCCGGCGACCCGCTGGTGCAGCTTTCGATGGCCGACCGCGAGGCGCGACTGGCCCAGGCCGACGCCCTGATCCAGCAGCGCGAGATCGAGTATTCCGCCGCGGCCCAGCTTGCCCAGAACGGCTATTCGGCGCGTACTCAGCTTGCCACGGCGCGCGCCAACCTGGATGCCGCGCGGGCCCAGCGCGCCGCCATCGCCGAGGAAATCGCCGACACCACGATCACCGCGCCGTTCGCTGGCGTGGTCAATTCCCGCCCGGTGGAGATGGGCCAATATGTGCGCGGCGGCGATGTGGTGGCGATGTTGATCGACCTGCAGCCGATGCTGATGGTCGGCGGCGTCACCGAGCAGGACGTGTCGCTGGTGCAGGTCGGCGCGCCGGCAATGGGCCGTCTTGCGGGCGGCCAGCCCATCGAGGGCATCATTCGTTACGTGTCGCGCACCGCCGATCCGGCGACCCGCACGTTCAGGGTCGAGATCGAGGTCGAGAACCCGAACGCCAGTATTGCCGACGGCATGACCGCGGAGCTGCATATTCCGGCCGAGCAGTCGATGGCCCACCTGATCAGCCCCTCCGTGATCGCGCTGGCGGACGATGGCGCCATCGGCGTGCGCATCGTCGTCGACGGCAACATCGTGCGGTTCGCCGAGGTGGATATCCTGGCCGACACCCCTGACGGCATGTGGGTCGCCGGGCTGCCGGAGCGCGCCACCATCATCACCGTCGGGCAGGAGTTCGTCGGCGACGGCGCGCTGGTCGAGCCGGTGTTCCAGGATTCCGGGCCCATCGTGCCGGCCCAGGACGGAGCTGCGTCATGATCACCCTGATCGAAGCCGCGCTGCATCGCACGCGCTCGGTCATCCTGATCCTGGTCCTGCTGCTGATCGCGGGCGCCTTCGCCTATGTCACCATCCCGAAGGAGAGCGAGCCCGACATCAACATTCCGATCATCTATGTGTCGATGTCGCTGGAGGGCATCTCGCCCGAGGATGCCGAGCGCCTGCTGATCCGCCCGGTCGAGCAGGAAGTGGTAAACGTCGAGGGCATCAAGGAGATGACCTCGACCGCCTATCTGGGCGGCGCCAACGTGACGCTGGAGTTCGAGGCCGGGTTCGACGCCGACCAGGCGCTGGAGGACGTGCGCGAGGAGGTGGACCGCGCCAAGCCGAACTTGCCTGACGAGGCCGACGACCCGACCGTCAACGAGGTTAATTTCAGCCTGTTCCCGGTGATCACGGTCAGCTTGCATGGCGAGGTGCCGGAGCGCTCGCTGCTGGCGGTCGGCCGGCGGCTGGAGGATGCCATCGAGCAGGTCGGCTCCGTGCTCAGCGTCGATATCGCCGGCGACCGGGAAGAAGTGGTCGAGCTGCTGGTCGACCCGCTGCTGATCGAAAGCTACGGCCTGTCGCCATCGGAACTGGCGTCCGTGGTCGACCGGTCGAACCGCCTGGTGGCGGCGGGCGAGCTGGACACCGGCGACGGCCGGTTCGCGATCCGCGTGCCGGGCCTGTTCGAAAGCCTGAACGACCTGTTGAACCTGCCGCTGGTTGTGGATGGCGACAACACGGTGCTGTTGCGCGACATCGCCGTCGTGCGCCGTGCGTTCAAGGACCGCGAAGCCTATGCGCGCATCAATGGCGAGGCCGCGGTGTCGCTGGAAGTGGTCAAGCGCAGCGGCGAGAACCTGATCGACACCATCGAGGCGGTGAAGGCGGTGGTCGAGCAGTACCGCGAGTTCATCCCGGCCGCGGTGGAGATCACCTATTCGGGCGACCGCAGCCAGGACATCCGGCGCATGCTGGGCGACCTGCAGAACAACGTCATCAGCGCGGTCCTGCTGGTGATGATCGTCATCGTCGGCGCGCTGGGCTTGAAGTCCGGCGGCCTGGTCGGCGTCGCCATTCCGGGCTCGTTCCTGACCGGCATCCTGGTGCTGTCGCTGATGGGCCTGACCATCAATATCGTGGTGCTGTTCGCGCTGATCCTGGCGGTCGGCATGCTGGTGGACGGCGCCATCGTCGTCACCGAGTACGCCGACCGAAAACTCGCCGAGGGCAAGACCCGGCGGGAGGCCTATGGAGCCGCCGCCAAGCGGATGTCGTGGCCGATCATCGCGTCGACCGCGACCACGCTGGCCGCCTTCCTGCCGCTGCTGTTCTGGCCCGGCCTGGTCGGCAAGTTCATGCAGTACCTGCCGATAACCCTGATTGCGACGTTGTCGGCCTCGCTGCTGATGGCGCTCATCTTCGTGCCGGTGCTGGGCAGTGTCATCGGGCGCAAGCAGCCGAAGATGGACCCGGCCAAGGTGGAGCGCATGCGCCTGCTGTCGGGCGAGGACCCGTCAGTCGACACCGAGGCGGCGCTGAAGCAGACCGGAGGAGTCACGCGCGTGTACCTCGGCATGCTGGGGTTTGCGCTGCGCCACCCCGGCAAGGTCATCCTGATCGCGTTCGCCAGCCTGATCGCGGCCCAGATGGCCTATGGCGCGTTCGGCCGCGGCGTCGAGTTCTTCCCCGAGGTCGAGCCGGAACAGGTGAGCTTCCAGGTGTTCGCCCGCGGCAACCTGTCGGTGGCGGAACAGAACTTCCTGGTCAGCCAGGTCGAGGACATCGTGCTCGACGTCGGCAACCAGCATCGTGAGCTGAAGTCGGTCTACACCCGCGCTGCCGGTCAGGCGCAAGGCAACGATGCGGCCGAGGACGTGATCGGCACCATTCAGATCGAGTTCGTCGAGTGGGACCAACGGCGCTCCGCGAAGGAGATCGAGCACGAGATCCTGGAACGCGCGGCGGAACTGGCCGGTATCCGCGTCGAGGTGCGCGAGCAGGAGGCCGGCCCGCCGGTCGGCAAGCCGATCCAGCTCGAGGTCTCGTCGCAGTATCCCGAGGCGATCCCGCCGGTGATTGCCCAGCTCCGCGCGGCGCTGGAGGACCATGGCGCGTTTGTCGATATCGAGGATTCGCGCCCGCTGCCCGGCGTGGAGTGGGAGATCGAGGTCGACCGCGCCCAGGCCGCCAAGTTCGGTGCTGACATTGCTTCGGTCGGCAGCCTGATCCGGCTGGTCACCAACGGGCTGAAGTTCAGCGAGTACCGCCCGGACGATGCCGACGAGGAGATCGATATCGTCGCGCGCTACGAGGCCGAGTACCGCGACCTGTCGATGCTGGACAATATCCGCATCATGACCGATGTCGGGCTGGTGCCGATCTCCAATTTCGTGACCCGGGTGGCGGAGCCGCGGGTCGGCAATCTGACCCGCACCGACGGCATGCGCCTGATGACGGTGAAGGCCGACATCAACCCGGACATGAGGGACGACCAGGGCAACCCGCTGCTTGCCGCTGACCTGGTGCAGGAGATGCGGGCCTGGCTGGCCGATGCGGAGATAGACCCGCGGGTGCAGATCGCCTTCGGCGGCGAGGACGAGGAACAGGCCGAGGCGCAGGAATTCTTGTCGAACGCCTTCATCGTCGCCCTGTTCATCATGGCGATCATCCTGGTGACCCAGTTCAACAGCTTCTATTCGGCGGTGCTGATCCTGTCGGCGGTGATCATGTCGACCATCGGCGTCATGCTGGGCCTGTTGCTGACCAACCAGCCGTTCGGCATCGTGATGAGCGGGGTGGGCGTGATCGCGCTGGCCGGCATCGTGGTCAACAACAACATCGTGCTGATCGACACGTACGACCGCCTGAAAAAGACGGTGAAGGACCCGCGGCAGGCGATCCTGCTGACCGGCGCGCAGCGGCTGCGCCCGGTGCTATTGACGACGGTGACCACCATCCTGGGCCTGATGCCGATGGTGCTGCAGATCAACATCGACTTCTTCTCGCGCACCGTCAGCGTTGGCGCGCCGTCGACCCAGTGGTGGGTGCAGTTGGCCACCGCCATTGCCTTCGGCCTGACCTTCGCCACCGTGTTGACCCTGCTGGTCACGCCGTCGGCGCTGATGTTCCGCGCCAATCTGCGCGGCTGGCGCGACCGCCGGCGCGAACGCAAGCAGGCCAAGGCGGAGGCCCGAGAGGCCAAGGCCGCCGAAGAGCGCAAGTCCGACGAGCCCTGGCACCCGGACCAGGTGCCTGAGGCTGCGGAGTAACCTCCCAACGATTCGTTGTCCTCGCCCATTTGGCGGAGCGCGTTCCAAACCTCCTCTCCCCGCCGCGTAGCGGTGCGGGAGAGGAAGGGGCCCAGCCGCAGGCTGGGAAGGTGAGGGGCACGGCGCAAGCGACTACAGCGCACCGTCCATGGGCAAGAGATTGATGCTCTTGTTCCCACTCCCCCGAATGATCAACCACTGAGCCACCGGCCCTCACCCTCCCACAAACCTGCGGTTTGCGGGCCCCTCCCTCTCCCGCGCGTGCCGCTGGGAGAGGGGAGGTTGAGGCAGTCCGCGGATGGCTGAAGGCTATACTCAATCGACGGCGGCGGGGGCGTCTTGCGTTGGCGTGGCAGGCTATCCACACCGCATCTCGCGCCCGCCAAAAATTTTGTGCATTGCACAAAAGTCCCTTGACGGCTGGCCTGTCGATCCCCATAACCATAGTCATGTTGCACTGCAACATAGCGCGTGGTGCAACGCTGCGCTTAACGAACACTGTGTGTGCGATTCAGGAGACCTGACATGACCGCCGCCAAGTCCAAGGCCAATACCGCCGCCAATACCGCGAAGGACGCCACCGCTGCCGCCGAGGAAGCGATGGCTGCCGGCAAGGAAAGCTTTGAGAAGATCGTGCAGGCCAGCACGGACGCCGCCGCCAGCGGCCTTGAGAAGGCGATGGCCTTCAGCAAGGAGAATGGCGAGAAGGCCAGCGCGATGGCTTTCAAGGGCTATGAAGAGATGTCGACCATGGGCCGCGAGACCTTCGACACCGTGATGCATTCCGGCAACGTGCTCGTGAAGGGCATCGAGGAGGTCGGCAACGAGTTTATGCGCTATGCGCAGTCCAGCATGGACAGCAACGTTGCCTGGACCCGCCAGCTGTTTAGCTGCTCCACCCTGCAGGAAGCCATCGACATCCAGGCCAACAACGTGAAGTCGGCGTTCGACACCGCCGTTGCCGAGGGCAACAAGCTGAGCGAGCTGACCTCCCGCGTGATGACCCAGGCTTTCGAGCCGCTGGGCAGCCGCTTCAACGCCAATGTCGAGCGCATGAGCCGCCCGATCGCCTGACACCGGCGATTGCCCGGCACCCCGGTCCGATGACCGGCGCGTGCGCGGCAAGACATAGCCTGAAGCGGGCCGCGTCTGCGGCAGCGCGACCGAGCAGGATGTTTCGGACATAGGCAAGGAAAGTGCCCGTCGGCCCCCCGGCGGGCACTTTTCGTTGAATCCGGTGTTTTACGCCCTAAGTACATCATCGCAGTTCACGCTGCGGTGCGCCGGATCTCGGGCGGCCAGCAGGTGATTGCGTCTCCAGACAACGACCCGGTACACTTCCGCGTAGATGCAGCAATTGAACACTTCCCAGCGCGGTCCGGCTTCTCATATGATCGACCTGCGAGATCGTGACCGGACCGACGACCGCGCGCGCCATCGGCAGACATGGCGCGCATGTTTGGGGACCGGTAACCGCACCGTTGGGGCGTCTTTCTGATGAGCGATATCGATCGTCAAGACGGCGACTCAGGCACCGGCGTCGTCGTTCGGATCAAGCCGAAGACGAAAAAGCCGTCGATGTACAAGGTGCTGATGCTGAACGACGACTACACCCCCATGGAGTTCGTCGTGCACATCCTGGAGCGGTTCTTCAACAAGAACCGCGAGGAGGCCACGGCCATCATGATGCATGTGCACAGGCGCGGGGTGGGGATTTGTGGCGTCTACACCTACGAGGTGGCGGAGACCAAGGTGACCCAGGTCATCGAGTTCGCCCGCCAGCACCAGCACCCACTGCAGTGCACGCTTGAAAAGGAGTGATCCGCGGATGTTGTCACGCAATCTGGAACAGACACTGCACCGCGCGATCGCCCAAGCCAACGAACGACAACACGAATACGCCACCCTTGAGCATCTGCTGCTCGCCCTGACCGAAGACCAGGACGCGGTCGCCGTGCTGCGGGCCTGCGGGGTGGAGATCGAGAAACTCAGGAACGACCTGGTCGGCTATGTCGATGCCGACCTCACCTACCTGGTCGTCAATCGCACCGACAACGCCAAGCCCACCTCCAGCTTCCAGCGCGTGTTGCAGCGCGCCGCGATCCACGTCCAGTCCTCCGGCCGGGAAGAGGTCACCGGCGCCAATGTGCTGGTGGCCATGTTCTCCGAGCGCGAGAGCCACGCCGTCTACTACCTGCAGGAGCAGGATATGTCGCGGCTGGACGCGGTGAACTACATCTCCCACGGCATTGCCAAGGTGCCCGGCCAGAGCGAGACCCGCCGGGTCGGTGGCGCCGACGAGGAGTCCCGCGAGGAGAAGGGCGAGAAGAAGGGCGAGGAGGCGCTGGGCGCCTATTGCGTCAACCTGAACGAGAAGGCCGGGCAGGGCCGCATCGACCCGCTGATCGGCCGCGAGGCGGAGGTGGAGCGCACGATCCAGATCCTCTGCCGCCGCCAGAAGAACAATCCGCTCTATGTCGGCGAGCCGGGCGTCGGTAAGACCGCCATCGCCGAGGGGCTGGCGCGGCGCATCGTCAACAAGGAAGTGCCGGAGGTGCTGCTGCCGGCGGTGATCTTCCAGCTCGACATGGGCGCGCTGTTGGCCGGCACGCGCTATCGCGGCGACTTCGAGGAGCGTTTGAAGGCGGTGGTCTCCGAATTGGAGGAGATGCCGCATGCGATCCTGTTCATCGACGAGATCCATACGGTGATCGGTGCCGGCGCCACGTCCGGCGGGGCGATGGACGCCTCCAACCTGTTGAAGCCCGCGCTGGCCAGCGGCACACTGCGCTGCATCGGGTCGACCACCTACAAGGAATACCGCAACTACTTCGAGAAGGACCGCGCGCTGGTGCGGCGGTTCCAGAAGATCGACGTCAACGAGCCAAGCCTGGACGATACGATCAAGATTCTGCGTGGGCTCAAGCCGTATTACGAAGAGCACCACAAGATCCGCTACACCGAGGATGCGATCCGCACCGCCGCGGAGCTGGCATCGCGCTACATCAACGACCGCAAGCTGCCGGACAAGGCGATCGACGTGATCGACGAGGTGGGCGCGGCGCAGATGCTGGTGGCGCCCTCCAAGCGGCGCAAGACGGTGGGCGTGAAGGACGTGGAGGCGATTGTCGCCAAGATCGCGCGCATCCCGCCGAAGAACGTCACCCGCGACGACAAGGAAGTACTGCAGAACCTGGAGCGCGACCTGAAGCGCATGGTCTATGGCCAGGACAAGGCTATCGACGCGCTGGCCAGCGCCATCAAGCTGTCGCGGGCCGGCCTGCGCGAGCCGGAGAAGCCCATCGGCAACTACCTGTTCTCCGGCCCCACCGGCGTCGGCAAGACGGAAGTGGCGCGCCAGCTCGCATCGACGCTGGGCGTCGAGCTGAAGCGTTTCGATATGTCGGAGTACATGGAGCGGCATTCGGTCAGCCGCCTGATCGGTGCGCCGCCCGGCTATGTCGGGTTCGACCAGGGCGGGCTGCTGACCGATGCGGTCGACCAGCACCCGTTCTGTGTGCTGCTGCTGGACGAGATCGAGAAGGCGCACCCGGACCTGTTCAACATCCTGTTGCAGGTGATGGACCACGGCAAGCTGACCGACCACAACGGCAAGACCGTCGACTTCCGCAACGTCATCCTGATCATGACCACCAACGCGGGCGCCGCCGACCTCGCCAAGCCGGCCATCGGCTTCGAGCGCCAGGTGCGCGAGGGCGACGACAAGGAAGCCATCGACCGCATGTTCTCGCCGGAGTTCCGCAACCGGCTGGACGCGATCATTCCGTTCGGTCACTTGACGCCCAGCATCATCAAGCGCGTGGTCGACAAGTTCATCATGCAGCTTGAGGAGCAGTTGCTGGACCGCAACGTGACCATCGAGCTGAGCGACGCCGCACGCGACTGGCTGGCCGGGCAGGGTTACGACCGCACCTATGGCGCGCGTCCGCTCAGCCGCCTGATCCAGGAGAAGATCAAGAAGCCGCTGGCCGAGGAGCTGCTGTTCGGCAAGCTCGCCAAGGGCGGCGTGGCGATGGTCGACCTGGACGGCGACGAGCTGGTGTTCGAGCACAAGCCAGCCGCGCCCAGCGGTTCCGGTGGCGGCGGGTCAGGCGGATCGTCTTCGCCGAAGAAGGGCCCCGGCAACAAGCCGTCCGGCAAGCGCAAGCGCTCCGGCGGGCCGAAGTCCGGCGGTGGGCCAAAGAAGGAAAAGGTGCTGGCGGACTGAGTTGTCGCCCGCCCGGCTATGCCGGGCCTCGGGTATACAGCCAACCGGCCTGCCCATTGGCCTCCAGCTCGGCGCACTGCTGAAAACCGGCTGAAGTCGTGCACCGTATCGCCGCGATGTTGCGGTCGTCGTGCCAGACGTAGAACCTGCGGTCCGGCGCCGACACGTGTGGGGCGACATGGGCGACCGTCGCGCGCAGCATGGCTGTGCCCAGACCCTTGCCCAAATGTGCCGCACTGCCGATGAAGTAGTCGAAGCTGACACCGTTCGTGTGACCCGCCATGGCCGCGCCATAGGTCGGATAGGCGGCATTCAGATACCATTGGATGTAGCCGAACGGTTCGCCGTCGGTTTCGGCAATGAGGCCGCGAACGGCGTGCCCGCTGCCCAGTCGCGGTGAGAACTCATCCTCGACCTCGGACCGTGCCACCGGCCCGGAGGTGTAGAACGGGTACAAGTGACCCGCGTTGAGCCAGCCATGCAGCATCGCAAGATCGCACTCGGCAAGGCCCCTCAGCGCGACGGGCTTCGTCATGGCCCGCCGGCCGCCAGGGCGTGCAGCGCGGCGCGGGTGGCGTCGTCGGCGGGAAACATCATCTCGATTCTGAGTTCCGACAGCGCGATGTCCTCGGCCGTGCCGAACTGCGCCATCGTCGACATGAGCGACAGCACGCAGCCATCCGGCGTGCGATATCGGGTCGGCAGCACCGCGCCCAGCGCGCCTTCGGTTTTCGTGTGTGCCGGGGCCTGTGCCGGGCCGAGTGTGGCACTCAGTGCCGCCGCGGCCTCGTCCAGCACCTGGTCGCCGCCCAGGTGGGCGCTCTCGGTCCGCAATCGCGCGACCAGGTGCCGGCCGACATCCTCCCAGTTCTCGATGATCTGCCGCATCCGCGCCACGTCCAGCGTGGCGTGGAGCAGGCTGTCGCCTTCACCGACGCCGAGCCCGGCCAGCATCGCCTGCATTGGCGCATTGGCCCGCACCACGTGCCAGTGCCGGTCCAGCGCCATGGCGGGGTAGGGGGCGTGCCGGTCCAGCGTCCAATCGACCGCGGCGCGCACGTGTGCCATCTCGGCCGCGTCCAGGTCGCGACGGCGGTAGGCAGGTGCGAAGCCCGCGGCATGCAGCACCGAGTTCCGCTCGGCGCGCGGCACCTCCAATGCTTCGCACAGGGATGCCACCATCGCGCGGCTGGGGCGCGCGCGCCCGGTTTCCAGAAACGAGATATGGCGTGCCGAGACGTCGGCGGTCAGGCCCAGGTCGAGCTGGCTCATGCGCCGCCGGCCGCGCCATTCCTTCAAGACGGTTCCGAATGCCGAATCCATGTGTGCAGCCGCTTCTTGTGGAGAAGCCGGCAGCATAGGCGCATTCGTGGGCGCGGTCGCTTACCTGCGGGGTAATTGCGGAGCGACATGGAGCCGGCCAGTCTCCCGCCGCATGAACTGCAAGGGAGAACCGACATGGAAATGAAATCGCGCGTCGCCGCGCTCAAGTGCGCCTCCGGTGCCGTCGTTGCCTCCGGCGTCCTGGTTGGCCTGGGTGCCCTGCCGGCAACCGCATGGCCGGCCGAGTTTCTGCTCGATCTGGTGTTCTGGCCGGTCGATGGCGGGGAGGGTCTGGCGGTGCCGGGCGCGCGCCTGCTTGCCGGCATCGGCGGCGGTATTCTGATCGGCTGGGGCGTGATGCTGTGGCAGATCACGACCCGGCTGATGCCGCGCGACCCGGCCTTGGCTCGGCGCCTGATCCTGACGAATGTCAGCATCTGGTTCGTGGCGGACTGCGCCGGATCGGTCGCCGCCGGCGCACCGCTCAATGTGCTCCTGAACCTGGTGTTCCTGGCTGCGTTCGTGGCGCCGTTGCTGCGGCTCGGATCGCGCGAGGTGGCACCCGCCGCCTAGAACGAGCCGGCGGCGTGCGGCGGCGGTCTCTAGCCGTCGCCCTCGCCACCGGTGTCGGTGGCCAGGCAGTTGACCAACCAAACGTCGTAGACCGCGTGGTCCATCGCCGACAGGCCCGGCGAGTTGGCGAACATCCAGCCGCTGAACACGGGCACGACCTCGCCATCGGGCCGGGTTTCCAGAATGCGCAGGAAGGCCGCCGTGTCCAGCCGCGCCTCCACCGTGCGTTGCTGGCAGGCATAGACCTCGATCTCCAGCCGCTCGAACGCGGCCGACGTGCCGACGTCGATCGGAACCTCGGTCAGGCGCGCGGTGATCTTGTCCAGGGCGCCCAGCAGGGCGGTCTGGCTTTGTACGATCTCGCCAGCACCTTGCGCATGGGCGATGCCGGGCAGGGCAGCGCCTAGTATGAGCGCCGAGATGCCGAAACCCTGCCTCAGTCGGTCACGAAATTTGCGGTGGTCGGTCATTGCCTTGCCTGGCTGTGTCAAGCCGCTTGTGCCATGCCGCCGGGGCCATGCCGCCGAGTACGGGCTCGGCAGGGCTATTCCTGCGACCCTTCCTCGGCGACGCTGAACACGAAGCGTCCCAGCAGGTCGACCAAATTGATCGGATCCTGGGTGTATTGAATGTTGCCGCCGTCGGCGAGCACATCCAGTTCGCCGCCGGGCTGGATGTCGATATATGACCCGCCGAGCAGGCCTTCGGAGAGGATGCGCGCGGAGCTGTCGGTCGGCAGTTCGATCTGTTCCGCCACGGCCAGGGTGGCCTGGGCGCGGAAGCTCGCTGGGTCCAGCTCAAGCGCCGAGACGGTGCCGATCTTGATGCCGCCCAGGCGCACGTCGCTGCCGACGTTCAGGCCGTCGACACGGTTGAATGCCGCCTTCACGGCATAGCCGTCGACGGTTTGCACGCCGGCGCTGGAATACGCGAAGGCGACAAACACCACGGCCACCGCCAGCACCACGGCCCCCATCACCGTCTCGATCAAATTTCGTCCCATGCCTTCACTCCGAGTCGTCCCCGCCCCTCAGCCGATCGCAGGATAGTGGCAGAATTTCAGCGCGCCCGCGTGCCGCTGCGTCTTGTCGTGTCAGTCCAGAACGACATTAATCCTGGCCAGGCGTCCATGGCTCATAGTCGCCAGTGGCGCGCGCGCGGTGGCCGCCCGCCAATGTGTGCCCCGGCGGACGATAGGCCGCCGCGGTGCCGGTGAGGTTCGGCTGGTGCGGCTTCTGCCACGCGTATTTCAGCTTGCCGCCGTCGGCCGGCGGCTCGTCGATGGTGTAGTGCAGCCAGGCATGCCATTCCGGCGGCACCTTCGATGCCTCCGGCGCGCCGTCATACATGACCCAGCGCCGGCGCCGTTCGCCCTTGCGCGCGCGCCGGGCCTGAAAATACTCGTTGCCGTACTCGTCGGCGCCCACGCGCTCGCCGCGCCACCTGGAGAAAAGATTGAAGCCGAATGTCACCTGAGCCTCCGGAATTGGGGCCGCCACCCAATGGGTGCCGGCGCGGCGGACTATAGTGCATCACGGGTGGATGCGGGAAGCACCCCGCGCATCTTGGGGCGTCCGGCGCCACAAACCTCGCAACGCCAGATATGGGCATCGTCGCCCCGGCGACCACAAAATCTACATATCTTAACGACATATTGCGCGACATTGCATCTGACAGGGCATATATTGTGCCCATCGTCGGGGTGCCGATCCTTGGTCACCCCATTTCAAGGACGCCCCTTCAAGGACGCCTATGAGATTCAAGCCGACCGCCGCCAATCTGGATGATCATGCAGCCGACGTGCGCGTGACGTCGGCCATGGTGGAGGATACCGAGGTTGCCGTCGTCGTGCCCCATTGCTGGCCCGAGGCAGCGGCCGCGGCACTGGCCCGGCTGACCGGCGCGGTCGACCGCTACACCCATGACGTGCTTTCCCCCGACGACGAGGTGCCGGCATCGCTGTGGCGCCCCGCCGACCCGCAGCCGTGCGACGACTTCGATGCGCGCCGCGCCTGCGGACGGGTGGCGCGCCACGTCGCCTATTGGGGCTGGCAGCTTGGCCTGTTCGACCAGGCCGAGGATGCCGATGCCTTCCTGGCCGACCTGCAGGCGTTGCTCGAGGCCCGGGCGCTGTCGCCTTCGGTGGATGTGTGGGCCAAGGCGGGGCTGCGGCGTGCATATGCCCTGGCGGACAGGTCCCTGAACACCGCCGTCGGCGTGGACTTCCGTACCGGGCAGGCCGTGCGCGGCGCTGACGCGCCCGATTTCATCGCGCCGCTGGCGATGCCGGTCGACGACCTGAACAGCGACGGCAATGTCGTCAGCCTGCAGCGTCGCAATGGCGGGGCCGGCAGCGTCTCGGCCGAGGCCGAGCCCACCGTGGTCACGCTGAACCTTGCCGCGTTCCTCAACGCCGACCGGGTGCTGGAGCCGGATCGCCTGCGCCGGGCGGTTCATGTGGCGGCGGTCGCGGCCGAGATCATCCTGGCCTCCAGGCTCTATCGGAATGCCGATGTGGCGGCGGCGACCTACAACCAGCGGCCGCTGCTGGTGAACGTGGCCAATCTGGCGACGGTGCTGATGGCGCATGGCCTGCCCTACGACAGCGCGGGCGGGCGTGCGTTTGCCACCGCCATCATGAGCCTGGTCACCGGCGGGGTTGCCGCGGCATCGGCGGAAATGGCGGCGGAGGCGGGCACTTGCCCCTCGTTCGCCGGCGCCCGCCGGGGCGTGTTGCGCCAGCTCTCGGAGCAGCGCAGCGCCGGCGATGCCGCCATCGCAACGCTGGCCGACGTGGTCAGGCCGGCCTTGGCAAGCGATCTCGCCGCGGTGTTGGCAGCAGCCCATGCCGCGACGTGGCGGCGTGCGCTGGGCCTGGGCGCGCGGTCGGGCTTCCGCAACTCCACCTTCACCGGCGTCGTGGCGCTGGGGCCGCTGGCGCCGCTGTTGGACGCGCGCTCGGCAGGCATCGACCCCGTACGCGACCTGGTGGTGCAGGATCAGGTGACCGACGAGCGCTTCGTGCGCATGGTGGCGCCGGCCCTGTTGGATGGACTGAGTGCCCTGGGCTATGGCCCGGCGGCGCTGTCCGGCGCGGTCGATCACCTGGTCGGGCACGGCACCTTGCGCGGCGCGCCGGCGCTCGACCCACAGCAACTGCGCGCCCGTGGCCTGAGCGCCGATGGCCGCCAGCGGCTGGAAGCGGCGATCCCGGAGACGACAACCCTGCGCCACATCTTCAACCAATGGGTCCTCGGGCGGCAGGAATGCACCGAGAACCTGGGCCTGGATCCGGTGCAGATCGACGACTACGGCTTCGACATGCTGGCCGCGCTGGGGTTCAGCGACGACGAGATCGAAGCCGCGGACCGCTATTGCTGCGGCCATGGGTCCCTGGCGGGTTGTCCGGGGATCAGCGCGGCGGACGCCGCCGCCCTGGACGGCATTCCCCAGGACGCCGCCGATCCGGCGAGCGTGCATGCGATGGCGGATATGCTGGACCGGGTTGTCTCGTTCCCCAGCCTGCGGCCGTCCCGCCAGGGTCAGCCGCAGAACACGGAGGGTGGCATCCGCCAGCCCGATCTCATCGAGGAGTTGTTGCCGGTGCCCCGTTGGGCCGGCAACTCCGCTTAACCGTTCCGACATTGCAATTGGGCGCTACGGCCGTGGCCGGACCCGCTCGGGTGGGAGGTTGGGAGAGACCGCACGCAGGCAGCGGCGGCCGTTCATTGGGTGAATGGACGAAAACATGTCCTCCCTGACCCCCTGGGGTGCGCGCTAACGCCGTGCACCCCTATCTTTTTCTGGGTGCCAATCTTTTGTTGGTGGGGCGCCTGGGGCACGGTAATCACGGGCCCAAGCGGCCACCGCACGATCAGGGGAGGAAACAATGCCCGGCAGCATCGACGCGCGCCTTCAGGAACTCGGCATCAGTCTGCCGGCGGCACCGGCCCCGGCGGCGAACTATGTGCCGTATCAGTGGGCCGGCAAACTGTTGGTGATCTCCGGCCAGTTGCCGATGCGGGACGGCGCGGTGGCCTATACCGGCAAGATCGGGCAGGGCGTGTCGCTGGAAGACGGCGTGGCTGCGGCCCGGCTGTGCATGATCAACATCCTGGCCCAGGCCAAGGCGGCCTGCGATGGCGATCTGGACCGGATCGCGCGCTGTGTGCGCCTGGGCGGGTTCGTCAATTGCACCGACGACTATGTCGACCAGCCGAAAGTGATAAACGGCGCCTCCGACCTGGCTGTCGAGGTTCTGGGCGATGCTGGCCGCCATGCCCGCGCCGCGGTGGGCGTGGCCAGCCTGCCGCTGGGCGCCGCGGTGGAGGTCGAGGCGCTGTTCGAGGTGAAGTAAGATCAAGGGCATTTTTCGTTGACCTATCCGTCCCTTGAGGCGTCATCGCGAGCCCGCTGCAGCGGGCGTGGCGATCCAGGCGATTGATGTGAGGGTGGCAACGATGCTCTGGATTGCCGCGTCGCGCCGACCCCTGGCAAATAGGGGTCGCCGCTCCTCGCAATGACGAATGAGAGGTCAGGGCTTCATGCCGCTGGTATGGATGCGCCCTATCTCACCAGGGCGCCCATGGTCATGCCCTGGATGATGTAGCGCTGGGCGAACAGCGCCAGCAGCACCGGCACCATCAGGGCGACGAAGGCGCGCACCATCATGTCGCCGCCGCCGGCTCCACTCGCGATCAGCAGCGGCAGGGTGCGCATTTCCAGCCGGAAGAACGCGATCGCGAAGATGTAGTCGTTCCAGGCGAACGCAAACGCGATCAGGCCGGTTGCCACGATGGCGGGGGCCGCCAGCGGCAGCGTGATCCGGCACACAATATGCAACGTATTGGCACCGTCCAGAGCCGCGGCATGTTCCAGTTCGGCCGGGATTTCCACGAACGTCTGGCGTAGAATGATGACGACGAACGGCAGCACCATCATTGCATTGACCAGGATGAGGGCCAGCGTGGTGTCCAGAAGGCCGAACGCGTGCATGATGACGGTCAACGGCATCGCCAGCACGATGGGCGGCAGGATGCGCACCATTAGCATCAGGGCCAGGATGATCTCGCCTTGCCGCCGCTGGTGCGGGGCGTTGCGCCGGGCGAGCGCCAGCGCCGCAGGCACGCCGAGCAGGAGCGCGAGCAGCGTCGCGGTCAGTGCGATGACTGCCGACCGTCCTAGTCCTTCCAGCACCAGGGGGCTGCTGAACTGGTTCACCCAACTCGCCGCCGTCGGCGGGAAGTCAATGCCGGGAATGCCCATCCCCTCGACCGAAAAGCGCATGCCGGGCGGGCGCAGGCTGGACGCCAGCAGCCAGAAGATGGGCAGGCCGAACACCATTGCCACCGCCATGGCGATGGCACTGTAGATGGATGTCTTCATGACGCTGCGGCCAAGAGGCTGGTGTCTTGCTGCTGCAAGGTCGACTGCATGGTGGAACGCGCCCTCGCGAAGGCCGGCCGCGGCGCGCGACCCGGTGTTCGATGTTGACGGGGCGCACGATGCCTGACGACGCGCCCACATTCACGGGGCGTATTGTCGGGGATATCGCCGCTGTCGCGCAAGCCGATTGGGACGCGTGCGCCGGTTCCGACAATCCCTTCGTCTCCTATGCCTTCCTCAGCGCGCTGGAGGACAGCGGCAGCGTCGGCGACCGCACCGGCTGGTGGCCGCAGCACCTGGTGCTGAACGACGGGGCGGGCCGCATGGTTGGCGCCATGCCGCTCTACCTGAAGGGCAATTCGTACGGCGAGTATATGTTCGACCATTCCTGGGCCCATGCCTACGAACAGTCGGGCGGGCGCTACTATCCGAAGCTGCAATGCGCGGTGCCGTTCACGCCGGTGCCGGGGCCGCGCCTGCTGGTCGACGCATCGGAAGGGCCGCAGGCGGAGCGCGCCGCCGCCGGCCTGATCGAGGCCGCGATCACCTTCGCCAGCCGGATGGAGGTATCGTCGCTGCATGTCACCTTCTGCCATCAGGCCGACTGGGAGCGCATGGGCGCCGCCGGGCTGGTGCAGCGTGTCGGCCAGCAGTTCCATTGGCACAATCGCGGCTACGAAACATTCGACGATTTCCTGGGCACGCTGACGTCGCGCAAGCGCAAGTCGATCCGCAAGGAACGGCGGGTGCTGGCCGAGAACGGCATCACCGTGCGCGCGCTGACGGGCGCCGAAATCACCGGCGACGACTGGGATGCGTTCTACCAGTTCTATGTCGACACCTATGACCGCAAATGGGGCGCGCCGTACCTGACCCGCGACTTCTTCGAGACCATCACCGAACGGCTGCAGGAGCGGGTGGTGCTGGTGATGGCATGGCGCGAGGGGCGGCGGATTGCCGGCGCGCTGAACTTCCGCGGCAGCGACGCCCTGTTCGGCCGCAACTGGGGCTGCGTGGAGGACCACGACTTCCTGCACTTCGAGTGCTGCTACTACCAGGCGATCGAGTACGCCATTACCCACGGACTGGCGCGGGTGGAGGCGGGGACGCAGGGACCGCACAAGGTGCAGCGCGGCTATCTGCCGGTGCGCACGTTCAGCGCGCACTGGTTCAACAGCGATGGCTTCGCGCAGGCGGTGGCCGACTTCACCCGCCGCGAGCAGCAGGCGATCGAGGAAGAAATGGCCTACATGACCGCGCACCACTCGCCATACCGCAACGAGGACGGCGGCTGACCGGACACCCTAGCCGGGCCGTACCGGTCCCGGCGGTACGATCATCACGTAGAGGTACAACAGGCCGAACAGGATCGGCTGGTGGATCAGGTAGACCGCCAGGGTGTGGCGGCCGACGAAGCCGAAGGCGCGCGCGGCCCGGCCGGTTGGCGACCATGTATGCGGAAATGGCAGGACGCGGCGCTCGATGGTCAGCTTGGCGAGCGCCATGCCGAACAGGGTGGCCGAGAACCAGGGGATGAGCGGCACGTAGTCGACCGCCGACACCTCGGTGCCGCCTTGCACCAGCCAGAGCAGCCAGCCGTCGATATTGGTATCGGCGAGCAGCCAGCTCACCGCGAGCGCCGCCACCCCGCCCAACAGCGCCACCCACCACGGCGCGCGCAGGAAGCCGAGAGCGATGAGGCTGCCGAGGGTGATGTTGTGCAGGATGCCGAAGAAGACCCAGGCATCGGCAAACATCCAGTAGGTCACGGCGCTGATGGCGACCGCACCGGCCGCCACCATCGCCAGGCGTCGCCCGTATCGCCCCCAATGCAGGCCGCCCTGGGCGGCGATGACCATGCTGAATCCGACCAGGCCGAGGAACAGGCCGGCGATGACGGTGCGCGCGACGAGCCAGAACGGCGCCTCCAGCAGGCCGAAATAGACCAGGCCGAAGCTCTCCAGGTCCCAACAGAAGTGGTAGACGATCATCAGCACGACGGCGATGGCGCGCGCGAAGTCGACGGCATAAAGCCGCCGGCGCCGGCCGACGCTTGTCACCTGACCGGTCTGATCGGTGGTGTCGGACGTAGCGTCTTGCGGCGCGGCCGCGGCAATGGATGCCCGATCGGTCAAAACCCGTAGGAACCCGGCCGGGGCAACAATCCGCTGGTATCGTGGCCGGCCCAGCTGCACCGAACCAGGTCGGTATCCGGCCCGGAAGCCTCCGACACCACCAGCCGGTCCGACTGGACGTCCTTCACCGCGAAGACCTGGCTGTTGCTGGCGCGCAGAATGGTGACCGAAGAGCCGTCTATGGCAAAGGTGCCGACACCCTCCGACATCCAGCCATCCTCAGCGATACTGCGCGTTTCCGTGGTTCCGGTGTGGGTGAAGACGACCCGCCAACTGCCGCATGCGTCTTCCGAAAGCGACCATTCGCCCACCAGGGCGGCGCGCAGTTCGTCTTCCCCGCCGCCCGTGTCCTGCGCGGCGGCAGGCACAGCCATCAGGCAAGCCGCCAAGATACCGCCGCACAGCGCTCTCATGGTGCCACTCCCGGAGGCGACAGGCCATCACAAGTTAACCACATGGTTCAGTCTACCATAGCAGCGTCAAACCGGGCTAGTGACGCGCGGTCAGGCTGCGCTTCATGGCCGGCCATGGCACCTGAGCGTGCCCCAAGCCGCTTCAGTCGTTGAAGGAAACGTCCTTGGCGAGTGCCGCCTGCAGCCGGCGCCGGTATTCGGTGCGCGGGATCTCGATGGCGCCGAACTGGCGCAGGTGCTCGGTGACGAACTGGGTATCCAGCAGCACGAAGCCCCGGGCGCGCAGATGGTTCACCAGGTGCACCAGGGCCACCTTGCTGGCATCCGGCGCGCGCGAGAACATGCTTTCGCCGAAGAAGGCCCCGTTGATGGCAATGCCATAGAGGCCGCCCACCAGCGTTCCGTCCTGCCAGGTCTCGACGCTGTGGGCGTGGCCGCGCTCGTGCATCTGCACGTAGAGATCGCGGATGGTGCCATTGATCCAGGTCGAAGGCCGGTCTGTCGTCGCGGCGGCACAGGCATCGATGACGCCGGCGAAATCGCGGTCCATGCTGACCTCGTAGCGGCCCTGCTTGATGGTCCGGGCCAGCCGGCGCGGGATGTGCAGGCGGTCGAGCGGAATGATCCCGCGCTGCTCGGGATCGACCCAGAAGACATCCTCATCGTCCGCGGACTCCGCCATCGGGAAGATGCCGCTTGCATAAGCCGCCAGCAGAAGGTCGACAGTCAGCTCCGGCATGCCGTGCATGCGCCGCTCCGTCATTGGGCATCGGCCCAAACCAGTGGGCCAAACAGTCCTGCTAGGTTTCAGCCTAATACGAGGCTGCGTTCACCAACATAAGTAACTTTGGCGAAAAATACTTGGGTTCTGTCAGTTCAGGCTGGCCAGATGCCGCTCAAGCCAGTGGATATCGTAAGTGCCGTTCACGAAGTCCGGATGCGTGGCCAGGTGCCGGTGCAACTCGATCGTGGTCTCGATGCCCTCGATCACATACTCGTCCAGGGCGCGGCGCAGGCGCATAAGGCACTCGTTGCGGGTGTTGCCGTGGACGATCAGCTTGCCGACCATGCTGTCGTAGTTCGATGGCACTTGGTAGCCGGAGTAGAGCGCGCTGTCGACGCGCACGCCGAATCCGCCCGGCGGGTGATACTCGGCAATGCGGCCCGGCGACGGCGCGAAGGTGCGCGGGTTCTCGGCATTGATGCGGCATTCGATGGCGTGGCCCGAGATGCGCACGTCCTGCTGGGTGACCGACAGCGGCGCCTCGGTGGCGATGCGCACCTGCTCGCGAACCAGGTCCAGTCCGGTGACCATTTCCGTAACCGGATGTTCCACTTGCAGGCGGGTGTTCATCTCCAGGAAGAAGAACTCGCCATCCTCGTACAGGAACTCGATGGTGCCGGCATTGCGGTAGCCCAGCTCGGAGATCGCCTCCACCACGCGGGCGCCGATGTTTTGGCGCGCCTGCACGTTCAGCGCCGGCGAGGGGGCCTCCTCCAGCACCTTCTGGTGACTGCGCTGCAGCGAGCAGTCGCGCTCGCCAAGGTGCACCACGTTGCCGTGGTTGTCGGCGATGATCTGGAGTTCGATGTGGCGCGGCCGCTCCAGGTAGCGCTCGACGTAGAGGGCATCGTTGCCGAAGAACAGCTGCGCCTCGCGCTTGGCCAGGGTGAACGCCTCGGCCAGCTCGGACCGGTCGCGCGCGACGCGCATGCCCTTGCCGCCACCGCCGCCGGCCGCCTTGATCAGCACCGGGAAACCGGTGGTCTCGACCAGCGCGTTCAGTTCGTCCAGATCGTGCACCGCACCGTCGGACCCCGGCACCACCGGTACGCCCAGCCGGCGCATGGTCTCCTTGGCGGTGATCTTGTCGCCCATCATCTCGATGTGCTTCGGCGACGGGCCGATGAAGACCAGGCCGTGCTCTTCGACGATGTGGGCGAACTTGGCGTTTTCCGACAGGAAGCCGTAGCCGGGGTGGATGGCATCGGCGCCGGTGATGGTGGCCGCCGACAGGATGGCCGGGATGTTCAGGTAGCTCTGCGCTGCCGGCGCCGGACCGATGCACACGCTCTCGTCGGCCAGCCGCACGTGCATGGCGTTGGCGTCGGCGGTGGAGTGGGCCGCAACGGTGGCCAGCCCCATCTCCTTGCAGGCACGGTTGATCCGCAGCGCGATCTCGCCGCGGTTGGCAATGAGGACCTTCTCGATCATCGGTCGCGCGACCGCTATTCGAGGATCATCAGCGGTTCACCGAACTCCACGGGCGTCGCCGTTTCGATCAGGATCTTGGCGACGGTGCCGCCGCGCGGCGCGCGGATGGGGTTCATGACCTTCATGGCCTCGATAATCAGCAGCGTTTGCCCCTCGCGTACAGTGTCGCCCACCCGCACGAACGGCTCGGAGTCCGGATCGGGCGTCAGGTATGCCGTGCCCACCATCGGTGCGGTGATCGCGCCTGGATGAGCGGCGTCGTTGGTTTCCGGCGCGGGCGCCTGCTGGGCTGTCGCGGCGGCGGGCGGTGCCGCGACAAACCTGGTCTCGGCCGCGGCCATCGCCCGGGTGACGCGAATCCGTTGCTCGCCGGCAGCGTATTCGATCTCGCTGAGCCCGGTTTCGTTCAGCAGATCGGAGAGCTTGCGGACCAGTTCAGGGTCGATGTCGAACTTTGCCATGGGTCAGGCCGCCTGTTTCGCCAGCATGCCGGCAAGCCCGTCCAGGGCCATCAGGTAGCCGGCACTGCCAAAGCCGCAGATTACCCCTGCCGCCTGTGGGGAGACATAGGAGCGGTGCCGGAACGGCTCGCGCTTATGGATATTGGACAGGTGTACCTCCACGATCGGCATGTCGTACATCGCCAGCGCGTCGTACAGGGCGACCGACGTGTGCGTGTAGGCCCCGGCATTGAGCACCAGCCCGCTGGTCGTGCCGCGACCCTGCTGCACCCATGTCACCAGTTCGCCCTCGCTGTTGGTCTGCCGGAAGTCGACCTCAAAGCCCAATTCGCCAGCCTTGCGCCGGCACAGCTCCGCGATGTCGTCCAGGGTCTGCGACCCATAGGTCTCAGGCTCGCGGACCCCCAGCATGTTGAGGTTCGGACCGTTGAGAATGCTGATCGGGGAGTGATTGGCCAAGGGACTCGCACCGGCACGGGTTACCGGCTCAGCCGTAGCCGAATAGTCACAGTCGGGTCAACTGCGCTGGGCCGCTGCAGGCCCCATCGAGCGACATGCCGCGGCCCGTCGCGCGTCGCCGCGCAACGGGCAGGGGCCTGGCTTGGATCAGCTTGCGCTGCGCGCCTCGGCAATCAGGTCGCGCATGGTGTCGATGTCGATGGCGCCCGGCACCACGGTGTCGCCGATGACGAACGCCGGCGTTCCGCTGATGCCAAGAAGCTGAGCAAGTTCGTAGTTCTTGGCGATGATGGCGTCGATCTCGGGGCTGGTCATGTCGGCCAGCATCCGCTCGGAGTCCAAGCCAACACTGTTCGCGATCGCGACCACCACGTCCTGGGTGTACTCGCCGCGATGATCCATCAGTGCGACATGCATCTCCCAGTAGAGACCCTGTTCCTCGGCGGCCAGCGCGGCGCGGGCGGCATACATCGAATCTTCGCTGAGAATTGGAAATTCCTTCATTCCCAAGCGGATGCCAGCGTCTTCTTCAACCAGTGCCATAACGGCGGGCGCGACGCGCTTGCAGTAGCTGCAGCGGTAGTCGAAGAACTCGACGATGGTGACGTCGCCGTCCGGGTTGCCGGCGACCATGGTGGAGTCGCCGCCAAAGATGTCCTCACTCAGGCTGGCCAAGGCCTGGGACTGGCGCTCGGCCTCTTCGGCCGCCTGGCGCTGTTCCAGCACCGACACGGCTTCCAGAATCACTTCCGGGTGCTCCAGCAGATACTCGTAGACGATCTGCTCGATCTCATCGCGGGAGAAGTCCTCCGCGACCGCCGGTACCGCGGCGGTGAAACCGATGATGGCAGCCGTGCAGACAGCGCCGATCTTGTTGATGCCGAATTGTCCGATCATGTCACTGGATCCCGATGATGTCAGAGGCGGCCGATCTGAGCCGACGATTACGGCCAACTAGACCGGCCCGCGGGCCGATTGCAAATGACGAGTTAGTCAACGCAATCCGCGGCCGGCGTTGCCGAGGCCATCTCTGCGACGTTGTGCAGGCTGCGTTCCCGCGCGACGGTAGCACCCGCCGCGGTGAGTTTGCAAACCAGCCAGTCGGGCTTCAACGGGTTGGTGAACCACGGTGCCGCCCATCCTCGCTCGATGCACGCGCGGATGACGCGTGCGTTGACCTTGCGGCCATTGCCGTCGAACAGGGGCAGCTTACCGCCTGGCTGGCTCAAACCGCGTTTCAACCAGTTCTTTTGGGCAAGAGTGGGGCGGGCGGGCACGGGGCGTGGATGGCTTGTGGCACGGACGCGTTCGGTATTCGGATGGCCGACAGTGGGCGCGCATGGTTGCCTATTGGTTAACGCGAGACGGCCGATGTTGCAATGTGCGGGGGGCAAGGTAGCGGGCAACGCCACGGCAGGGGATGAGCACGATGGCACAAGGCGACGACACGGGCGTCCGGGAAGTCCATGTCATGTTTGGCAATGCGGATTCGGCCGGCGCGGTCTCGCGCGAGGTGGTCGCCGCGCGGCTGGCCGCCTGCGCCAACATGCTGCCGGGCGTGCGCTCCATCTACTGGTGGGACGGCGCGGTTCAGGCGGGCGAGGAGGTGTTGGTCATTTACAAGACGGTGGCCGGGCGCGTAGATCAGTTGGTCAGCTTCCTGAAAGCCCGACATGATTACGAGTGTCCCGCCATCGTTGTGGTCCCGGTGATCGGGGGCCATGCCGCCTATCTCGATTGGGTGGCGGCCGAAGCGGCGGGCACGGAGACCGACTGATGCCGTCTACCCGATTTGCCGTTCTGGGATTCGCCAGTGCGGGCCATACCGCCACGCACATGATGATGCTGATCTACGCCACCATCGTGATCACGCTGGAGGATGTGTGGCAGGTCAGCTACGGCGAGCTGATCGCGCTGGCCTCGACAGGCTGGCTGCTGTTCGGCCTCGGCGCCCTGCCGGCCGGCTTCCTGGCCGATCGCATCGGTGCGGCGCGCATGATGCAGGTGTTCTTCTTCGGCCTCGGCCTGTCGTCGATCGCAACCGGGTTCGCCGATACCACGTTCGAGCTTCTGTTGGGCCTGGCGGCCATCGGCCTGTTCGCGTCGATCTATCACCCGGTCGGCATTCCGTGGCTGTTGCGAAAGGCCGGCGAGAAGAAGGGCTTTGCCATCGGCGTCAACGGCTTCTTCGGCGCGGTCGGCGTGGCCATCGCGCCGGTGATGGCGGTGGTGTGCATCGAGGCGGTGGACTGGCGGGCGGCCTTCTACATCCCGGGTGGCCTGATCACGGCATGCGGCGTGCTGCAACTGCTGCTGGTGCGCGACGACGAGCGCGGCATCAGTGCCGGCATGGGCAGCGCGCCCGGCCTGCTGCGCACGCCGTCGATGATGCGTCTGCTGGCGGCATTGATGGTCATCGCGTTCTTCGCCGGCCTGGTCTTCCACACCTCCAGCGTGGCGATGCCGAAGCTGTTCGAGCAGTCGACCGGCGACATCGCGACCGCCCTGTTCGGCGCGGAAGGCGCCGACACCAGCATCTTCGTCACCATCCTGTACCTGCTGGCCGGCGGCGTGCAGATCGGCATCGGTGTGCTGGCCGACCGGCTGCCGAAGCGGGCGATGTTCATCTCGTCCTACGTGGTTCAGATCCCGCTGCTGGTGGTCATCGGTTATATGTCTGGCGGCTCTCTGCTGGGCCTGGCCTTGCTGGCAGTCTGCCTGTCGATGGGCTTCCAGGCGGTGGAGGACCTGCTGGTCGTCCGCTCGGTGCCCGAGTCCTGGCTCAGCCGGGTCTTCGCTTTCCGGTTCGTGGTTGCGATGGGGGCCGGCGTCGTGGCGCCGCTGCTGGTCGGCGTGCTGTTCGAATGGACCGGCGACTTCACCATCGTGTTCATCGCGCTGGCCATTTTCGCCGCCGTTGTGGCGCTGACCGCGATGACGCTGCCGTCGGACCGCAGCCCGTCGCACCAGCCGGTGGTTCAGCCGGCGGAGTAGAGCGACGAAAGAACGCGCCTAATCAACGGGTTGGCCGAAACTTATCAGGTATTCGTTGATATCCTTGATGGCGAATTCCAGGTTGCCGTACTCGTAGCGCTCCGGGCCCCACTCGACGGTACAGCGGTCCTTGATCGCCTCCCACAACGCCATCGCGTCATCGACATAGATGTACTGGGTGGCGGTGGCGTGTGGAGCGCCCATATGGTCGTTGCGCATGAACATCAGCGAGACGGCGTCGCGCTCGAGCCGAGACCAGTCCTCCCCGAACCTGCCGGTGCAGGTGAAGCCCAGGGTTTCCTGGTACCAGGCGACGGTGGCCTCGATATCGTCGACCTGCAGCATCGGTACCAGGCCGGTGAGCCTCATGTCGCGCGCCTACGGCTTCTTGGCTTCCGCCTCGGCGAGACGCTCGGCGTCCGCGGCCTTGACCAGAGCGTCGTGATCGCGCCGGCTTTGGACCTCAATAAATATGCGTTTGATGTCCGAGTGCGCCTCGCGCAACTCCTTCTCGATCGCCGTAATCGAGCTCTCGACCGCGCCGACGCTGATGTCGTTGCGGAAGTCCAGCGACATCGCGACCAGAACATCGTTCGGGCCCATGTGCATGGTCCGCAACTCGTTGATCTGCTCGATGGAGCTGTGACGCTTCACGCGTGAGCGGATGTCGTCGATAACCTCGGCGCCGGCGGCCTCGCCGATCAACAGCCCCTTGCACTCCAAGGCCAGGATGACGGCGGTCGTCGCCAGGATGCAGCCGATGACGATCGATGCCAGCCCATCGATCCAATAGATCCCGGTCAGGTCGACGATGGTCACGCCGATCAGCGCAACCACCAGGCCCAGCATCGCGGCGCTGTCCTCGAACAGCACGGTCAGTACGGTCGGGTCCTTGGTATGGCGGATCGCCTCCACCCAGCCGCGCGACCCCTTTGTCGCGCGGAACTCGCGAAACGCGAAGTACCAGGCCACCGCTTCGAAGCAGATGGCGAGCCCCAGGACGATGTAGTTGATCAGGGTGTCGGTGACCGGATGCGGGTCGATGACCTTGTGAATGCCTTCGTAGAGCGAAATGCCGGCGCCGAGCCCGAAAATCAGGATCGCGACCAGGAAGGCGTAGAAGTAGAGCTCCATGCCATAGCCGAACGGGTGCTTCTTGTCGGCGGGCCTGGCCGATGTCTTGAGCCCATAGAGCAGCAGGCCCTGGTTGCCGGTGTCGACCAGGCTGTGCACGGCCTCGCTGAACATCGCCGAGCTGCCGGTGATGCCAGCGGCCGTGAATTTCGTGATTGCGATCAGTCCGTTACCGGCAAGTGCCGCATAGATGACGATCTTGGAGCCGTGGGCTGCCATATTGCGGCCTCCGTTGCCGGTCAGTCTCGCCGCGTCGATACCGGCCTTGGCAGCCAATGGCAATGCCGCAGGCATGGTTTCGACGCGCGCCGAATTCGACTATACACGCCCGAACAACGGCGCTGCGTGTCATTCGTTGCGCCAAACGCTGCGAAGGTAGGCAGGTGGACAACACGTTTCTGAAGCTGGCCGGCATCGTCCTGATGATCGCGACCATCGGGCTTGGCAGCTGCCAGGCCCTGCTGACCGAGCAGGGGCTCTACGAGAATCCCATGGGCGACGATCCGGAGACCGGGCAGGGTCCGGTTGACGGCAGCGGCGGGGAGGGCTGAGCCATGGCATCCCCCGCCGAAACATTGGCGCGCGCCCGGTACAAGACCGCGGGCCTGTGGCTGTTCATCCTGCCGAGTCCGCTGATCGTGGATGCGATCTGGTCGCTCGCCATCGGCGAGGGCCTGCGCGCGGCCATCGTGGCCATCCTCTACGCGGTCTACGCGGTGGCCGGCGTGATCACCCGGGTCGGCATCCAGCGCGAAGTGCGGCCGCGCCGCGAAGACCCGCTGAAATGGCTGCCGATGAAGCTGCCGGCGTCCATCATCGTCGGCGTGGCGACGTTCTTCGTCGCCTCGCTGGCGGTCGGCCACGGCTTCATCGCCTCTATCGTGTTCGGTGTCGGCGCATGGGCCGGCCACGTGCTGGCCTATGGCCTGGACCATTCGTTCGGGCGCCGGCACGCCAACGAGACCCAGATCCTGGTCCGCGAGACGCTGGAGGAAGCCGGCGAGGCCCTGCGCACACTCAAGCGCCTGCAAAGCAAGCTCCGGCATCGCGAGTACCGTGAGCGGGTGCGCAACCTGGTGAAATGGGGCGACCGCATCCTGGACGATTTGCGCGAGGACGCGGTGCCGGCCTCGCTGCGCCGGGCGCGGCAGTTCCTGAACATCTATCTCGACGGCGCCAAGCGGGTGACCGAGAAGTACGTCAGCCTGCGCGGGGTTTCCGGCGGCTGGGGCGGTACGGACTCCGCCGCCGTCGCGTCGAGCTCGGTGACCGATGCGGCCTCGGGCGGCGAGGAGGGCGCGCACGGCGCCCAGGTGCTGGTTGAGTTCGAGCAGACGCAGATTCGCTCCGGCCTCAGCGACGATGTGCTGGACGAGAATTTCAGTATTGCCCTCAAGGAGATGGAGCGTGTCTTTGAGGAGCAGTACCACAAGCTGCAGCGTCAGGATCGGCTGGATCTGGACGTGGAACTCGAACTGCTGACGCAGCAGATGAAGCGCGACGGGGTGATGTAGGTTCGCCGCCGACAGCGCTTCAAAACATATTCACTTCAATATGTTGGGGTGGAATATGAATGCAGTGAATGAGGTGATTCGTGCTGCCGCCATGGCAGCAGCGGTCGCGATTGCCACGGTGCCGGCATTCGCGCAGGACCTGGCGCATCTGCGCTATTTCCACGGGGCCGAGGGCGCCCAGGTCCTGGCCGATCCGTCCCTGCTGGACGCCCTGCGCCAGGGCCTTGGCGGCGAACTCGGGCCGTGGTCGCAGTCCATGGTCCGCGCCGCGCCGGCCGTGCTGATCGGCGAGCGGGTGCTGCTGGTCACCGGCTGCAACCCGCGGTCTTGCGACACGGACCGCAGCCTGCTGGCGGTCGACACCGATACGGGCAATGTACGGGTCATGCGGCTCGCGGCGGGCGCGGTGGCGCCGGTCGGCGCATTGGGCTTGGAGCCGATGAGCGTCGCGGCCGAGCAGGCGATCGCGCGCTGGCAAATCGATGCCGGGCTGGCCGAACTACGTGCACGGGATCCGGCGGCCGCCGGCGCGGCGCTGGAAGGCGTGTTGAGCGAGCAGGAGCGGCGCGACATCCAATGGGGCCTGCAGTGGACGTTCCATTACAACGGCCTGATCGACGGCGCGTTCGGCCCAGGCACGCGCGATGCCGTCAGCAGCTATCAGGAATCGGTCGGGGCGGCGGAAACCGGCTATCTGACCGCCAGCCAGATGGTGGACCTGCTGACCGAGGCGACGGCGCGCCGCACGGCGGCCGGTTTCGCGCCCTACACCCTGGCCGTGCCGCCGTTCCGCATCGGTGTGCCGGAGAACATCTTCGACCAGCAGTCGGCATTGCCGGGCGGCGGAATCGCCTTCTATTCCAGTAGGTTCGATGCCGAGCTTGAGCTTCGGTGGCACACCGGCGGCGTGGCGCAACTGGCGGACGACTACGCGGCGACGGCCGCGGACCTGGCGGCCGAATACGAGGTGCCCTATGCGGCGAGCCGGGACGACTGGTTCGTGCTCTCAGGCCGCAACGATCTGCGCTACGTCTATACGCGCGCCGAGACCGCCGCTGGCTGGGTGGTGCAGTTCATCTACACGTTCCGCCGCGACGACGGCCCGGTGATGCAGCCCAACGTGCTGGCCATGGTCAACACGTTCGAGCTGGGCGGCGGGCCGGGCGACTGGGGGCCGTTCTATGCCGGCCCGAATTACGGACCGGCACTTGGCGATGACGGCCAGGCGGTTGCTGCCTATCCGGAGGCGCCGCCGCCGACGGGGCTGGAATTGCTGCCGGGCTTCGCGCCACCGGGGCAAGAGCCGGACGGGCCCGATCTGCCCGATCTAGTGGATGCCGGCCAGGGGCCAGACCAGGGGCCAGATGCGAATCAGGACGACAGCCCCGGCAGCTCGCTGTTCCGCTCGCCGGACGACGACGCGCCGGCACCGCCGCAACAGGACAGCAACAGCGGCCCACGCGTGCGCGGCAAGTAGGCTGGACTTACGGGCCGGGCAGGGGCGTTGCGGCGGTTGTCGCGGTGTGCAACTGTCTGAGACAACTGGTTTGAACATTGCTCTGGAGGCAACCGCCATGCGTATCGGAACCGCGTTTTCCCTCGTCCTGGCCGTCGCGGCATCGTTCGCGCTCGCGGCCTGCAATTCCAGTGGCGGTTCGGGCGGTGCCGGCCAGACCTTCACGCCGATCTCACCGGCATCGACCGGTCCCGATGTCGTCGGCGCGCCGACCGGCGACGTGCTGCGCAACAACCTGGCCGGCCACACCATCCGCAGCACCAACGTGGCGGGCGACGGATATTGCACCTATTACAACGCCGACGGCTCGCTCTATCACCAAGTCGACCGGTCGCTGCCCGAGGGCGGCACCTGGAACGTCAATGGCGAGTTCGTTTGCGAGACGCTGGGGGGTGTCCAGGGCTGCAAGACCATGGACTTCCTGCCGCTCGGCCGGGTGACCATCTACAACGCCGAGGGCTCCGGCAGCTTCCCCGAGGACGCCACCATCAGCGCCGGCGACAGCTGCAGCGTCTAGCGCTTTTTCAGCCCGGCGGTCAGGCAAACAACTCTGAGAGATTGACCACGAGGCCAGCGAGCAGCGGACTGACGATGGTAAGAATCTGCTTCGCGACCGCCATCCAAGGGTTCTGGTCGGGTTTTCGCTTATCCGGCGTGGTCCTGATCCACAGTATTGCGGCCACGGGAAAGTAAATCGATGCAAGGGCGACGGTCGTGATGACTGTCCAGTAGAGTTCCGCTGCGCTCTGCAACTCGGCATACCGCGCGACCGTCAGGTCATGGGGCGAAGGCGAGGCGTTTTCCTCCAGTTCTTCGCCCCCCTCCGCATCTTCGCTATCGCCCGTAACCGCGTTGGGGTCGTCCGCCGGAATTTCGGCGGCCGCCACGGTTTCGGCGCCCAGATTGAGCAGGAGATGGGATGTCAGATAGGACAGGACCAAAGTTGCCGCGGTCATCATGACGATGAGGCGCAAGTCGCTCCAACCGCTGGCGACCTTTGATTGGTCGTGCTCGGTGCTCGGTGGCTTGGGTGGGCGGCCGGTCGCGATGGTCGATGCGGCAGCGATGAATGCGAGCACGGCGGCCATGCACAGCACTGCGCTGCCCCAGGGCAGGATGTCCTTGATGCTGGAACCGGTGTTGCCGATCGAGACCCGCTCGCCCGCGTCGTTGAAACATGCGTGGACGTCGTCGGCGGTCTCATCGTCCGGGCCGCAAGACGGCAAATGCCCCACGGTTCCATCGAACAGCGCGCCACTGATAGCGTTTTTTGGATAGTAGTCGAGGCTTACGACCGCCGCGAAGACAGCCAAGCCCAGCACAGTGGCGACAGCAAATATCGCGGTGCGTTGTCCCTCTGCCTGACAGTAGATAACGCGCAGGCAGATGGCAGTGGTGGCCAGTCCGGCGACGCACATGGCGACAAATGCCAGGCCCCAGCCGTAGATTCCGTGGACGACCTTGGGCGGAATTTCGGTCGGCTCGATCGTGCCGAAAACCTCGCCAATAAAGCGAAGTTCGATTCTGCCGACTTCAACTGTCTCATTGAAAACGTATGCGGCCCCCGCAATCGTGGCGATGGGCACGAGGACAAACAGCCAGTTGAGCCAGCGCGGGGTGTGGTTGGATGCGTTATCGACATATGCGCCGAGGAGTTCGAGACTTGACCGAGACTGCGTGCGCTCGGTTAGGCTTGAGTCGGGCTCTGACACCGCCGCCCTCCTTTAAATGAATGAAAAATGAACTTCTGAGCGAATAAAATCACTGCAATCGAACGACGCATTCTGTCAGCTATGCGCCGGCAAGATCAATTGAAAATGCGGGGCGAAATTAATGTTCAGCTAGCGGGCGTACTCGGTTGCAGGCCAGCCCCCAGGCGGAACTTGATTGCCTGAACGTTATTCGGCTGCCGCGCGCGTGGTTTCCTGGGCCGCGGCCAGCGCCTGTTCCAGGTCGGCGATAATGTCGGCGACGTCCTCGATGCCGATCGACAGCCGCACCACATCCGGCCCGGCGCCGCAGGCGATCTGCGCCGCCTCGTCGAGCTGGCGGTGGGTGGTCGAGGCCGGGTGAATGATCAGCGACTTCGAATCGCCGATGTTGGCGAGGTGGGACAGCAACTCGCAGTTCTCCACCATGGCGATGCCGGCGTCGAACCCGCCCTTCAGGCCGAAGGTGAAGACCGCGCCCGCGCCGCCCTTCAGGTACTTCTGCGCCAGCGCGTGGTAGGGGTTGGACGGCAAGCCGGCATAGAACACCCACTCGACCGCCGGGTGCCCCTCCAGGTATTCCGCCACTTTCAGCGCGTTGGCGCACTGCCGCTCCATGCGCAGTGACAGGGTCTCGATGCCCAGCATGGTCAGCCACGCATTCATCGGCGCCTGGCTCGGCCCCAGGTCGCGCAACCCGATGGCATGCCCATAGATGGTGTAAGCCATGTCCCCGAACGTCTCGGTGAAGGTGAGGCCGTGATACTCCGGCGCCGGCGTCGACAGGCTGGGGAACTTGTCGTTTTGCGCCCAGTCGAATGTGCCGCTGTCGACCACCGCGCCGCCGACCGCGGTGCCGCTGCCGGACAGGAATTTGGTGGTCGAGTGCACCACCACATCCGCGCCCCATTCGAACGGACGACAAAGGGCAGGGGTCGCCAGCGTGTTGTCCACGATCAGCGGAATGCCGGCATCGTGCGCCACCTGGGCCACCGCCTCGATGTCGACCACCACGCCGCCGGGGTTGGCCAGGCTTTCGATGAAGATCGCCTTGGTGGTGTCGGCGATCGCGGCCTTGAAGTTATCGGCGCTGTCAGGGTCCACAAACGTGGTCGACCAGCCGAACTTCTTGTAGCTGTGGCCCATCTGATTCAGCGAACCGCCATAGAGCTTATTGGAGGCGACGATGTGGTCGCCCGGGTGCATCAGCGGGAAAAGCGCCAATATCTGGGCGGCGTGGCCGGACGACGTGGCGGTGGC
This sequence comes from Alphaproteobacteria bacterium, assembly GCA_965227515.1. Lineage (GTDB taxonomy): Bacteria > Pseudomonadota > Alphaproteobacteria > CALKHQ01 > CALKHQ01 > CBDDFZ01. The sequence goes on along the minus strand of CBDDFZ010000001.1, from coordinate 3,799,787 downwards.
GCCGCGACCGTCCTCCAGTGCCGCGACTCGCTCCTCCAGTGCCGCGACCGTGGGGTTGGTCAGCCGCGAATAGATGAAGCCCACGGTCTGCAGGTTGAACAGCGAGGCAGCGTGGTCCACGTCGTCGAACACGAACGAGGTCGACTGGTAGATCGGCACACTGCGCGCGCCCGTGGTCGGGTCCGGCGCGGCCCCGGCGTGCAGCGCCAGTGTGTTGAAACCGGGGTTCTTGCTGTCGGTCATGGTCACTCTCTGTCGGCAACTCGGCTCCAGCCGGCAAGGCTCGCCGAAACAACCACTAGAACGTCATGCCCGGGCCGGCTGAAAGCCGAGACCCGGGTATCCACGTGGGCATTGCAGGAACACGGCAATGCCAGCAATTGTCATCAACCGCGTGGATGCGCGGATCAAGTCCGCGCATGACAGAAAAAGGCAGTTGGCAAATGGCATCAACTCACACCAGCTTGCGGCGTTTCGACGAAATGACGCGCGAGTTCATGCCGTTCCAGCCCAGCTCACCGTGCAGGCGCGCGAACTCGATCTTCGGGCAGCGGTCCATCACGACTTCTAGGCCGGCGGCCTCGGCCCGCGCCGCCGCCGCGTCGTTGCGCACGCCAAGCTGCATCCACACCACGTCGGCGCCTATTTCGATCGCCGCGTCGGTGATCGGGCCCGCCGCCTCCGAGTTGCGGAAGATGTCGACCATGTCTATGTGCCCGGGGACGTCGGCCAGGTCGGCATAGACCTTCTCGCCCAGGATCTCCTCGCCCGCCGCGCGCGGGTTGACCGGGATCACCCGGAATCCCTTGTGCTGCAGGTACTTCATGGCGAAATAGCTGGGCCGGTTCCAGTTCGGGCTGGCGCCCACCATGGCGATGGTGCGCACCTTTTGCAGAATGTCGCGCAGGTAGCGGTTGGGGTAGGCGTCGTGGTTCACGGCTTGCCCCAGACCGGCGCGCGCTTCTCGATGAAGGCGTCGATGCCCTCGCCGGCGTCCGCCTCCATCATGTTGCAGGCCATGGTCTCGCCCGCGAAGGCATAGGCGTCGATCAGGCCCTTTTCGAGCTGCTGGTAGAACATCTGCTTGCCGATGCGCACCGCGGCCGGCGACTTCGCATTGATCTTGGCCGCCAGCTCCGCGACCGCCGCATCCAGGTCTGCCGCCGGCACCGCCCGGTTGATCAGGCCTTGGGTCTGGGCGGTGGCGGCATCGATGAAGTCGCCCGTCATCAGCATCTCCATCGCGGTCTTGCGGTTGACGTTGCGGCTGAGCGGGACGGCCGGGGTGGAACAGAACAGGCCGACATTGATGCCGGAGACGGCGAACCGCGCCTCCTCGACCGCGACCGCCAGGTCGCATTGCGCGACCAACTGGCAGCCGGCGGCGGTGGCAATGCCCTGCACCCGCGCGATCACTGGCACCGGCAGGCGCGCGATCGTCAGCATCATCTTGGAGCAGCGCTCGAACAGCATGTTGTAGTAGGCGCGGTCGGGGTTGCGCCGCATTTCCTTCAGGTCGTGGCCGGCGCAGAACGCCTTGCCGTTGGCGGCCAGCACCACCACCCGGGTCGCCGGGTCGCGGCCGGCCTCGTCAAGCGCCTCTTGCACCGCATCCAGCATCGCCTCCGACAGCGCGTTGTATTGTGCCGGCCGGTTCAGGGTCAGGGTCACGACACCGTCGGCGCTGTCGGCAAGCACCAGCGGTGCGTCGGCCTGGCTTGTCGGTGAGTGGGAAGGCTGCGGCGTGGCCGCCGACGGCTGGGCGCTCATGGCGTCAGGTCCTCTGTTTCGAACGTGCTTTCAGTTACACCATGGCCTGGGCCGGTCAAAGAGGCGCGGCGCAAAGAATCGGCGCGCGAATCGCGCGGATGGCTGCATGAAACAGTGTGGTAAAATAATACCTATGACCTTAACTCACTGAAACTGTTTCATTAATAGGCCGGTTAAGATCATCAAACCGCTTGACTTGCGGCAGGGCGGCTCGTATATCCCGCGCTTCGCGTCGCAAGGGCGCTCAAGATTTCCCTATCACCGGGCTCGGCCCTGACAGGAAACCCAATGAAAACCTACTCGATGAAAGCGTCGGAGATCGACAAGCGCTGGCTGCTGGTCGACGCCGACGGGCTGGTGCTGGGGCGGTTGGCCGCTTTGGTCGCCGGCCGGCTGCGCGGCAAGCACAAGACCACCTATACGCCGCACATGGACTGTGGCGACCACGTCATCGTCATCAATGCCGAGAAAGTGCGGCTGACCGGCGACAAGGCCAAGAACAAGCACTATTACCGCC
>CBDDFZ010000001.1:0-3790000 GCA_965227515.1 Alphaproteobacteria bacterium | reverse complement strand
GCGGCGGATGTCGCCGACATGCACCCCCAGAACACCGTCAAGATGATAGTGAGGCCGTGGGCGCGCGCGCCAGGTTTGGTAGCGCGGCCGGCCACGCCAACGCGGGGGTGGCCCCCTAGAGCATGATCGTTTGAGTCGGCATCGGCCCGCACCCCCAACCGGTCGGTCACGCGAGTGTCCTGCCGGGTGGCCGGGTGCCAAACGGGAGCGCGGAATTGGGGTTCGGCCGTCGCGCGACTGAAGCGTCGCCTGGGACTGATCGAAGCATCGCGCAGTCCTGTGTATCTGGACTGTGCATTCTGTTTCTAGCCCGCGACCAAGTGGCGAACCTCCCAAGTGGTCTGGAATTCGTGGGCAATTGGCCTCGGCGAATATTGTGTTTCTCTTGGTGCTGAAGTGTCAGGTGCGGCGGTGCCCCATCTTTTTCGAACTGACGCAAGGCAGCCTGGATATCGCGGAATCCTGCGGGCCGATTTGCTCCTGGCGGATGACGTGATGACGCCAGGCACGATGACCACCATCCATTCTTACGACATCCGCATGACATGAAGCCGGAAGTGAAGAGGTGGCCGGAGAGGGTGGTCAGCCGCAATTGCTCAGAAAATGATCGAGAATTGCGGTAATATTAAAAGCGCGGAGAGTGCTTCAGCGTATTCGGTTAGAATAACAGTAGATGAATAGGCAAGAAAAACTTGCACTTATGTGATTATTAACCGGTTGTTAGAAAGAATTACAATTCATACATATATTTTGGAACCTTAAAAAATCGTCATTGATGAAATGTTAACGGACAACTTGGTTCATTGACATTATTGGTTCGATGCGTCTTGCGGCAGAGGCCGCCTCTGTCATCAAGAACAGAAGCGGGGCCATGAAGTCCCAAGGCGAACAATCGAAATCCGAATCAAGTGGTCAGTCGAATCTCGGGCAGCGGGGATCCTTCATGCAAGTATTCGATGGAACGGGTGCGGGCGATGTGTTCGCAGCGGGCAATGGCGACGATACGCTTAGCGGACGCGGCGGTGCCGACACGCTTAGTGGCGGCGAGGGTAATGACTCCGTCATCGGCAATGCCGGCGACGATACATTGTTCGGTGACGCGGGCGACGACGTCCTCAAGGGCGAGGGTGGTGACGATGTCGTCTATGGCGGTGCGGGCAAGGACACGGTCAGGGGACATGCGGGCGACGACACCTTGTTCGGCGACGCCGGCGATGATGTGTTGGAGGGCTACCAGGGCAACGATACGCTGTTCGGTGGCGACGGGCTCGATATCCTGAAGGGCGGCGCCGGCGCCGACGCTTTCGGGGCCGGTGGCGACGGCATTGCCGATGTGATCCGCGACTACTCGGCGGCCGAGGGCGACGTGCTGCTGAACGGCGCCTATTGGGTTGTCGATGGCCGGGACACACTGGTCTACGATGCCGACGAGACGATGCTGTTCCGTCTCATGCGCTACAATGGCGACACCGATGGCGTGGTGTTCGCCGATGGCGGCGACGGTCAGGCGCCGGACGACGCCGGTTCCCCGGGGGCGGCGGGCGGTGATCCGAATGGGTCCTCGAGCGACGATGACGACATCATCGGTGGCGGCCCCGTCGACGACGATCCGTCGGAAGACGACATCGTCGATGACGTGACCAATGGCACGCCGCCGTCGGGTGGGTTCGACTTCGATCTCAGCAACTGGAAGCTGACCCTGCCGGTCGACGAGGACGGCGACACCGACGGTACGGCGATCGAGATCAAATTGCTCGAAGGCTACGAGAACGACGCGTTCTTCTACTATGCTGACGACGGTGCACTGGTCTTCAAGACGAGTGTCGACGGCGCGACGACCAAGGGGTCGAAGTACCCGCGTACCGAACTGCGTGAAATGATTGATGGCGAGCGCGCCGCCTGGACGCTGGACGAGGGCGGCACGATGACCGCCACCTTGCAGGTGGACGCGATGCCGACCAAGTTTGATGGTGCGTCGGGGCGGATGGTCATCGGCCAGATCCACGGCGAGGATGACGAGCTCGTACGCCTCTACTATGAAGGCGGAACGGTCTACTTCAAGAACGACCAGGCCGGCCCGGACGACAAGGAGCTCAGGTTCGAGCTAAGGAACGACAGCGGCGAGACGGCCGATATCGCGCTGAACGAGACATTTTCCTACCTGATCGAGGCGCGTGACAACACGTTGCGCGTTGAGGTCTACGCCGATGGCGAGACCTACAGCTCGGTGACGCCGATCAACTCCGTCTGGGACTCCGATACCTTCTATTTCAAGGCCGGCGCCTATCTCAACACGAACGAATCGCAGGGCACCGGATACGGCCAGGCGTCGTTCTATGGCCTGGATTTTTCGCACACCGAGGGCGAGGGCTACGACGGCCTGCTCGATGGCACCCCGGCCGGCGATCAGGATCTGGATGGCCAGATCGTGTTCGATCCGCCGGAGCCGCCGTACGCCCTGCCGGACGACGACGACGGCCAGGTCGAGCAGCCCGCGCCGACGCCGGATCCGGAACCCGAGCCCGATGACAGCGCCAACAACGTGCGCGATGTCTTCGATGGCGGCAGTGGAGATGACGTCGCGTACGGCTACGGAGGCGACGATACCCTCAGTGGCCGGGACGGCAAGGACACCCTGTTCGGCGGTGAGGGCAATGACTCGGTCGTCGGCAACGGCGGTGACGACACCCTGTATGGCGACGATGGCAACGACGTCCTCAAGGGCGAGAGCGGTGACGACTACGTCAGCGGCGGCCGCGGCGACGACACTGTCCGGGGCCATGCCGGCGACGACATCCTCCTAGGCGATGAGGGTAACGACAAGCTGGAGGGCTATGAAGGCAGCGACACACTGATCGGTGGTGCCGGCGCGGACATTCTGCGCGGTGGCGATGGCGCCGACCAGTTCTGGGCCAGCGACGATGGCATTGCCGACTGGGTCAGCGACTATTCCGCCGACGAGGGCGACAGCCTGTATGGGGCTGTGACGTGGATGGTCGTTTCAGGCGATACCCATGTCTTCGACGCCGCCAACAACGTGGTATTTGTGCTGGAGAACTACGATGCGGACTCCGAGGGCGTGTTGTTCGCCTAGGGCATGATCACTTAAGTCGGCACCGGCCCTCTCCCCCACCCGGCCACCGCCCATACTCCACGGGGAGAGTATCCTGCTGGGTGGCCGGGTGCCAAAAAGGGAGCGCGGATGCGCGACCGCATGGAAACGGGAGAGGGCTGGCGCAGATTCAGCAAAGCTGATCCTGGCCCTGATCGGTGGATCTTCGCGAACGGCTGGTTGGTTGCGTTGCCCGAGGCCATTCGGCGCGCACGAGCTCCGGCCGGGCTCGATCGTCATCCTCGACAATCTGAGCATCCACAAGAGCCAGCGTTTCGCCTGACAAGCGGCCCGCGCACCCGGTGGCTAAAACGTGCGCGGGCCGTTGCCGTTCGGGCGTCTCGGAACCTGACCGGCCGACGCCTGCTATGCCGGAGGTTCACAGGCCATTGCCAGTCTCACCAGATCGGTGACCGATCTCGACCGCGTGCGTTTCATCACCTGCGCGCGGTGGTTTTCCACCGTCCGCTGGCTCAGCGCCAGGCGCGCGGCAATCTCCTTGTTGGCATGCCCTTCCACCACCAGCGCCATCACTTCGCGCTGGCGGTTGGTGAGCCCATTGACCAGGCGTTGCGCGGGCGTGCGATCGACTTCGTTGGGGCGCTTTGGCCGCGCGGGAGCGGGCTCACCGGCCCGCGCCGTCAGTCGTGCAACCACCTTCAGCATGGTTTCCACGTTGACGGGCTTCTCGATGAACTCGGCCGCGCCGCATTTCATCGCCTCAACAGCCATCTGGACGTCCCCGAAGCCGGTGATCATCACTGAAGGCACTGCCTGGCTATCGGCGTTGAGCCTGCGCAGGAGCTCGAAACCGTCCATTTCCGGCAGCATCGCATCGACGACGATGCAGTCCCAAGGATTGTCCGGGTCACGGCCCCGCTCCAGGAACTCCGGCGCTGTGGAGAAGGTAGATACCGCGTAGTGCTCGGCAAGCGCCTGCCCCAGCAGCCGGCACAACGCGGCGTCATCGTCGATCACGGCAACAGATCTCTTGGCGGCATGCGGCGAAAGGCTCGGGCGGCTGCCGCCATTTGAAGTTCCGAAGGCAGGAGCAGGGGAGCTGCGTGCGACTGCGTTGATTCCAGGATGTGCACCTCGCTTGACGGTTGCGGGCGCATCGTTGCCCGTGTCCGTTGCCGCTTGCAGGATCACACGAACCCGCAGGCTGCCGCTGTCCAGCAGGCGCCATTCGATCCGGCCGCCGCATTGCTCGGCGATATCCGCCACATCCAGGGGCGGACTGGCCACGCGCGCGAACGCACGATCGAACTGATGACGGGCGCCCGCCTGCGCGTTCGGCGCGGCCTTCCCGAGCGAGCCGATGGAAAAAATGTCGATCGCCACCCCATCCCGCTCGGCGCGCGGCCCGACCAGCACCCGCTCGGCGCCATCGGAGATCATGTTCAGCGCAATCCGGCGTAGCAGGCGATGTAGTTGCTTGGGCGAGCTCTTGACGCGGCGGCGTGAAGGCATCACACGGGATCGGATGCTGCGCGCGGCCGCGTGATACGACAGTTCAAGCTGGAATGGTCCCAGCACGTCGGACAGCGGAAAGTCTCGCAGTTCATCCGGCATCGAATCCGCGGCTTCGATATCGGCCAGACTCACAAGCCCCCCGGCAGCGGCCGCGACGCTTTCCTCGCACTTCTGCACCAATTCCTTTTCGCGTTGGCTCTGCACCTCTTTGGCGAGAATCGAGAGGGCGAGGCTGAGCGACTGGAGCGGCTGTCCGAGCTGGTGGACCGCCTCGGCAAATTCGCTGTGGCTAAAATTGGAACTGCGCGAGATTGCCCGGTCAGCGGCCGGTGGCCCGGCATCTCCGCGCGGTGTCGCGGTGTCGTCTGCTGCCTCGTCGGCGCCGGGCTGCAGTTGCAGCACGAACCAGCGACGGTCCGGGTCTTCGATCGTCGTGATGCGCGCCGTATGCCGTTCGCCGTCCGCCCATTCGAAGAGCAGGTCGCAGCTCAGGCTGCCGCCCAATTCCATCGCCGCATCGTTGAAGAATCGATTGAGAGTGTCCAATACGTTTGAGGGTTGGCCACTCAGGTCGATATGCCGTCCCGACCCATTTATCGATATCGACGGCAGCAACGCCTTCATGGCCTCGTTGGCGCTTAGCACCAATAGGTTGCTGTCGACGATGCACACTGGGTTGGGGTGGCTAAGCGACAGGTACTGATTCAGGTAATTCGCACCCTCTACGGCGTCCGACACCCGTTTTCGGTCAGAGATGTCGACGTACGCTACCACCGTCCCGGTGTCGGTATTATGCTCGCTGAGCCGTGGCGAAACCGTTCGCCGGAAATGGACGTCGCGATGCGCCACCTCGGCGGTGCGGCAGGTGCTGCGCAATTCGCGGACGGCCCGGAGATCTTCCCCGAGCGTCCGGTCGAAGGCAAGCGACCACAAGCTGTCAACCGAGCGCCCGATGTCAGACGAAATGACACGAAAATGACGTTCCGCCGAATTCGTGAAGAATTCGACGCAGTCAGACTCATCCAGAAAAAGTATAGCATCATCAATGCTATACAACAGGTTGCGCAGAATGTTCGATGCGCGCCGCTCCGACTTCGCGGCGAACGTCAACTGTGCTTGCAGCGCGTGGTTTTCGCGTTGCAAGTCCTGCACTTCAGGGTCCTTGGACATTGTTCCCCCGTTCCAAGGTCCAATTAGCCAAGCCGATCTTGTGACGCCAGGGCAGAGTCCAGGCACACAAGCTCGCACCCCCTACCGCACCCGTCCTGTGCAGCATGATGGTACGCATTCAGTGGCAGCTAATTGTGTTCGTCCTACGTCACACCCCTGTTCATTTCCCCGTCGATTTTGGCCGACCTTGGCCCTGGCGCATATACGCGCCCTGTCGGCTCTCAATGGCCCGGCGCCTCTCGCAACTGCGAAATCGCTCGGCGCCGGGATTGGTCATCCATCCGGGTGACCGACCATATACTGGGTACTTTATCGATGAGCGCAGCAATACTCAACTGAGTAACACTACTCAAACATATGTTTGTATGTGGGGCGATGGGCCTCTTTGTCAAAGCCAAATAAACCTATGTTATCAAGTTGATCAAATCGGTGTGATCGCCGATCAAGTTAAAAAATTTGCAATATGTCCTTTCCTTAACACGCCAGGAGGCACTCAAACCCTCTGTTTCTCTGGTGTTCAGGCCCGTGCACGTGTCGCCGCTTTTTTGTGCACGTGCGAACAAATACGCCAGTCTCAGGCTTCCACAACGGCCGTGAGAGTAGATTCCAGCGCTGTGCAGGCACGCCGGCCGCTCGATATGAAACTATCGTAATGCGTGTGATGTCGGTGCGCAGCGGGGCAAACGGAACCGCCGGGCCAACAGCTTAACGGAAAGCCCGAACTGGCTTTGCAGGCAGAAGCGATCTGGTCGGAGAGCGTCGTAGCGGCGCTCGGCAGCCGCACCGGGTCGACAAACCGAACGTCACGAATCCTTCAAGGGGGATAATATGCAGGTAGCCATATTCGGTGCCGGTTATGTGGGAACGGTCAGCGCGGCCTGCCTGGCCGATCAGGGCCACACGGTGGTGCTCGTCGACATCGACTCGCGAAAGGTCGATGCGATCAACGACGGGTGGGCACCCATTGGCGAAGCCGGTCTTGATGAACTGGTCGCCGACAATGTGCGTGCCGGCCGTCTTTCGGCAACGATGTCGTCGGATGAGGCGATCAAGGCAACTGAGCTGTGTTTTGTCTGCGTCGGCACACCCAGCGATGGGCAGGGCGACGTAGATCTGAAGTATGTCGCTACGGTCGCCCGCCAGATCGGCGCGGCGGTGAAGGGGCTCAATCGGTTCTACTCGGTCGTGATCCGTAGCACGATGCTGCCGGGGTCGATGGCCGGCACGATCATCCCGGCGCTGGAGCAGGAAGCCGGCATGGTTGCGGGCGAGGGGTTTGGCATCGCGCTTTATCCCGAATTCCTCCGCGAGAGCACGGCGATCAAGGATTTCTACGATCCCGCGATCTCGTTGTTTGGAGTGCGCGATGCGATCACCCGCAACCGTCTGCACGAGCTGAACAGCCGACTCTCGGCACTGGAGGTCACGACCGACATCCAGACCGCGGAGGCGGTCAAGTACGCCAACAATGCCTGGCATGCGACCAAGGTGACGTTCGCCAACGAGATGGGGAACCTCTGTCGATCGGTCGGCATCGACAGCCACCAGGTCATGGACATCCTGTGCAAGGACGATCGGCTGAACATCTCGCCGGCGTATCTGAAGCCCGGTTTCGCCTTTGGCGGATCGTGCCTGCCCAAGGATCTGCGGGCTCTGGTGGCGCTCGGGCGGCGCAACGGCGTGCAGACCCCGGTCTTCGACGCGCTCTTGAGCGCGAACGATCATCAGATCGAGCGCGCGGTCGACCTGGTCAAGGATTCCGGCCGCAATCGGGTCGGCCTTCTGGGCCTGACCTTCAAGTCGGGCACCGACGACCTTCGCGAAAGCCCGCTGGTCACACTGGCGGAGCGTCTGATCGGCCTCGGCTACCACCTCAAGATCTACGACGAGTACTACTCGACCGACAAGACGCGCTTGAACGGGCTGGCCGGCTACATGGCCGATCAGATCGAGGACATCTACGACCACGCCGAACTGATCATCATCGGCAACGGCGCCCCGGCGTTCCGCTCGGCGCTGTCGCGCACCGAGGAGAACGTCGACTTGGTCGACCTGGTGCGGATCGACCCGCAGATGATGAGCTCCGACCGTTACCAGGGGATTTGCTGGTAGGGCGACGAGGCGACGAGGAAGGTTCGCATCAGGGCGAGGCGAAACATGGAACAGGCAGGTAGCCGACCGTCATTGCTGGGCCACGTTCTCTACGTGGCAGTCCTGGCGCTTGCGATTCTGCAGCTTCCGCCAGTGCTGCTGGACCCCGATGCCGCGCAGTTTCTGTTCATCATCGGGGCCATCGGCGTTTGGCGCTATGGCTGGGGCGGCGTGCACTTCGTGCGCTCGCTGATCTACCGGCTTGTGGTGTTCCCGCGCTGGCGCCGCCAGGCCGACGCGTTGGGGGATGCCGCCCGGCCCAGTCATCTCTACCTACTGGTCACCAGCTTCAGGATCTCCACCGACACGACGCTGGCCGTCTACCGCTCGGTGATCGAGGAGGCCGCGCGATACGGGGCGCCGACCACGATCGTCGCCTCCATCGTCGAAATGTCTGACGAGCGCGTCATCAAGCAGCTCTTCCAGTCCTGCAATCCACCGGAGCACGTCAAGCTGATGGTGGTTCGCATCAAGGGCTCAGGCAAGCGCGACGGCCTGGCCTGCGCCTTCCGCGCGATCTCGCGCGACAATCCGCCGGCCGGCTTCATTGCAGCCGTCATCGATGGCGACAGCCTGCTGATGCCCGGTCTGCTGTCGAAGTGCGTGCCGTTCTTCCGGTTGCGGAAGAACGTCGGCGCGTTGACGACCGACGAGTTCTGCTCGGTCGAGGGCGCTGGAATATTCCGCAACTGGTACTCGATGCGGTTCGCGCAGCGCCACATCGCCATGTCGTCGGTGGGGCTCTCCAGGCGCGTGCTCACGCTGACCGGCCGCATGTCGATGTTCCGCGGCGAGCTGCTGACCGATCCGTCGTTCATCTCCCAGGTCGAGCTGGACTGGATCGATCACTGGCGCCTGGGGCGCTTCCGGTTCCTGACCGGCGACGACAAATCGTCGTGGTACTGGATGCTGAAGAACGGCTACGAGATGCTCTACATCCCGGACGCCCAGGTGCTGACGGTGGAATCGCCGCCGCACCCGAAGTTCACCAAGGCTTCGGTCATGCTGATGCGGCGCTGGTTCGGCAACATGCTGCGCACCAACGCGCGCGCCATTGCGCTGGGCCCGCGGCGGATGGGGCTGTTCACCTGGTGGTGCATCGTCGACCAGCGCGTGTCGATCTGGACCACCATGGTCGGGCCAATCGGCGCGATCCTGGCCACGTTGTTCATCACACCGTACGCCTGGATCTATTACCTCTGCTGGATCGGGCTGACCCGATACGTGCTCACCCTCAGCTTGCTGACGGCGCGCCGGCACGTATCGGCCACCTATCCCTTCCTCCTCTACTACAACCAGATCGTCGGCTCTCTCGTGAAGTCGAGCGTCATCTTCCAGCTCGATCGCCAGAAATGGACCCGACAGAAAACGACGCTCAATCGAGGCCTGTCGAGCAGCCGGGAACGTCGGCTGCGCCAGTCGGCCGTCGCCCTGCAGGCCATGTCGTTCGCCTGCCTCATCATCGCCGTCGCAATTTTCATCAACGTCCTGGAACTGCCCGATCTCGGGTTCTGGACCGCCAAGCTGGGATCATGAATCGTGAATGCTGTAACGAAAACACCCGCCATTGTTCATGAGTCTGAGCGCCAGCGTCAGTTCGCGCGGCTGCAGATTCCGCTCTCGATAGATATCGGCGGCCAGAGGTATCACATCCTCGACTGGTCTGTCGGCGGTTTCGCGGTGCAGGCCGAGAGCCTGACACTGTCGGTCGGCAACAGTTATTCGGGCCGGCTGATCCTGCCTTTCGACGACTTCGACATGGACGTCAAGGTCAGGTTCGAGGTCTGCTACCGGTCGCCCGAGACCGGCCGCATGGGATGCCGGCTGGTGGACCAGTCGGCCAGCCAGGCCTCAATCCTGCAGTACATGGTCCGCGCCCACGTGGCTGGCGAGATCGTTCACGTCAACGACGTGCTCAACCTCATGCAGAGGGCGGATTCCGGGGCCAAGCTCGACGTGCCGGCACCCACCGCCCGGGAAAGCGCGCGCCAGAAGCGCAGCCGCCGCCTGATGCCGGTGGTGCTCTCGGTCGCGGCGCTGGCCATCCTGGCGCTGGTGGCGATGAGCATCTACGAACGCTCGTTTCTCATCTCCGCGCACAGCGCGGTGGTGACGTCCGACCTCATTCAGATCGCGGCTCCCCAAGGCGGGCGCGTGGTCTTCAGCCAGGCCGCCGGCGAGGAAACGGTCGCGCCGGGCGACCTGCTGGCCACCGTCACCACCCCGGGCGGTTCGGCATACTTCGTGGAAAGCCCCTGCGCCTGCCGTATCGTCGATGTGCTTGTCACCGATGACAGCCAGGTCGGGGTGGACGCCAATCTGTTCCTGCTGGCGCCGCTGGACGCCGCAACCCGGGTCTCGGCCCTGGTGCCCTACGACAGCGCGCTGCGACTGCAGGAGGGGATGGAGGTGCTGCTCACATTCCCGGCCACGGGCCAGAACATGTGGGGCTTGGTCGCCAAGGTCGACATGCGTCGCCAGCTTTCCGAAATCGGCCAGCCGATCCTGGACCCGAAGGCCGTGGTGTCGGCCGAGGTGACAGTGCGCACCGCCGAGGACATTCCGCTGGAATGGATCGGCCGGCCGGTCGCCATAACCATCGATACGTTCGGCGAGAGTTGGCTCGGCCAGATCTTCGCCGGCGGGGACCAGTCATAGCGGATGCCGTGCCGGCGACGTGCCGGCGCGCTTGCCCGACAGTACCTATGACCGAGCACTTGCGAGAAACCTGATGCTGCCATTGAACAATATCTGTCCGGTGATCCTATGCGGGGGGGGAGGCAAGCGCCTGTGGCCCCTGTCCACCGACGCCATGCCCAAGCAGTTTCACCGGCTGCACAGCAAGCACTCGCTGCTTCAGATGACGGTGCTGCGCGCGATGGCGGTGACCGGCAGCGCGCCGGTACTGGTCACCAATGCCGAACATGTGGCGCGGGTCGCCGAACAGCTGGCGGAAGTCAACATCGAGCCGGCTTGCATCATCGCGGAGCCCACAGGCCGCAATACCGCTCCCGGCATCGCACTTGCCGCGCGCTGGCTGCGGCGGGACCGGGGCAACAGCCTGATGTGGGTGTTGCCGTCCGACCATCATATCGGCGAGCTGGAGCCGCTGATCATCGCGGTGCGCGATGCGGCGCACGCGGCCGCCGAAGGCAGCCTGGTGACGTTCGGTATAGAGCCGACCACGCCGCACACGGGCTACGGCTACATTCGCCGCGGCGTGCAGGTTGACGGCTACTCCAAGATGTATCGGGTGGCGGGCTTCCGCGAGAAGCCCGCGCTGGAGAACGCGACGGCCTATGTGGAGTCCGGTCAGTACTACTGGAACAGCGGCATGTTCCTGTTTGCCGCCGATACCTATCTGAACGAGCTCGGCCAGTACGCCGAGGACGTGTTCGACAACACGCATCGAAGCTTCAAGACCGGCCGCTATCACTCCGGCAGGTTCTACCCGTCGGCCAGGTTCGAGGAGTGCCCGGCCATCTCCATCGACTATGCGGTGATGGAGCCGACGCGCAACGCGGTGGTGGTGCCGCTCTCGGCCGATTGGTCCGACATCGGGTCCTGGGGCTCGATCTGGGAGATCAGCGAAAAGTCCGGCGAGGGCAATCATGGCGGGGCGGACAGCCTGTTCGTCGAGGCCCGAAACAATCTTGTCCGCAGCGACATGACCGTGGCCGTGGTCGGCGTCAGCGACATCGTGGTCGTCGAAGCCAATGGCGCGCTGCTGATCTGCGACCGGCACCAGTCGGAGAACGTGAAGCAGGTCCAAGCGTTGCTGAAAGAGCGCGACGGGCGGTCGGCAGCGCCGCCACCGGCGGCTGCGAGACCGGCCCAGGACCCTGCGCCCGAGAACCAGGGCGTGGAGGCGATATTGCAATCCCATTCATCGGTCGGAGGTAACTTCTCGTGACCTTCAGCAACTCAATGAGCGCAATAGCAGAGCGGCGTGGCCCGGGCCGAGGCGCCGCGCACCGGCTCGCCCTGCCGGTCATGCTGGCCGCCGCCATTGGCGCGGCCGGGGCCGTCCAGGGGGCCGAACCTGTTTCGCCGGAAACGATGGCCGTTCTGCTGGACGGGTCCGATGCGGAACGTGCCGATGCGTATCGTGGTCTGATCGCGGGCGCGCTGCCCAACGGCGCCGACGCTCCCCTCGACGACGATGTGCTGCGCTGGACCATCGGCTTTGCCGCGACGGCCTGCAACATGGGGGATGAGCGGTCCGCGCTGGTGACGCCGGAGGACGGTGACTGGCTGCAGGCCGTTTCGGACCGTGCGGTACAGGACGACACCGCCTCGGCGGCCTATCGCCTGGAAGCGTTGATAGGCGTCGCACAGTGCCTCAATGCCCAGGGCGACAGTTGGGCCGCCGGCGATCTGTTTCGCGCGGCGGTCGACGTCGCAGTCCTGGTCGATCCGTCGGAGGAGGGGGCGTCCCTTCGCGCACGGATTGCCGACGCCGCGGCGCTCAGCGACATGCTGGCGCCCGAGGAGGTCTTTGCGCTGCTCCAGGGCATCAATGCGCCCGCGTACGAAGCCACCATCATGCGGGCGTGGGCGATCTCGGCATTGCATCGGTGGGGCGAGGTGCCGGAGTTGCCCGCCGTGGGCGCATACGAAGCCCCCGAATTCGACAACGAGCGCCTGGCCGAACTGTCCGCCGAAGCGCTGTCGCAGGCGGACATGGAGCGTGCATTCCAATATGCCGCCGCCATTGAGGTCAGCCTGACCGACCTGCGCACGCCGCTGCTGGAATCCGTGTCGCGCCTCTCGACCGATATGGGCGACCATGCCACCGCCCGGCTGGTGGCGCGCGCCATCGCCGATTCTTCCCTGCGGAGTGACTGGCTCCAATATTCCGCCGAACGGGCCCTGTCCGCCGACCTGCCGGCCGACGCTGAATACGCGGCCCGCCTGATGGAGCCGACCCGCAACACCATCAATGTGTGGCTCGACGTTGCCGCCGCCTATCGCGATGCCGAATATCCGGAAGCATTGATCGAAGCGCTGGACCGGGCCGAGGCGATCGCGCGCGGCCTGCTCGATGAGGACGACGGCAGCGCGCTGATGCTGGTGACCGGGCGCGCCGCCCAGCTCGACCAGACCGACCGCGCCGCCGAGATTCTGACCGAGATCAGTGAGGCCGAAGGCCGTCCTCGCGCCATCGCGGACTTGGCGAAGCGGCTGGCCGAACTGGACGACGTCAGCCAGGCCCTGGAATGGGCGTTGCTGATCGACGACCCGGCCATCGATGCGGAGATCCGCACCCGTGCCTTGGGGCCCATCGCCAAGCGCATGGCGGAAATGGATCGCCTGGACGACGCGCGCGCGTTGATCGACCTCAGGCCCGATCTCACCGGCACCTACCTGGATCAGGCCCTGCGCACGATTGCCGTCGGGCTGGCTCGCAGCGGCGACGTGGCGGCTGCGACGTCCTACGTGGAGCGGATCGTCGACGAGGAAGAGCGGGCCCGCGCCATGATGGAAATCGGGCGTGTGCAGGGCGGCGCGGAATTCGAGGAGCTGTTGGAAGAGCGGACCGACGCCGTCATCGATATTGCGTCCACCGATCAGGTGCAATTCGCCATCGAGCCAATCCTCGACGTGCACGTCGACCGCGGCGACATGGCGGCGCTCGAAGCGTTGTCGGCACGCCTGCAAGGATCCGGGGCGATGGGCGGGGCTGTCGATCAGGTCAAGGCCGCCATTGCCCGGGTGCTGGCGGATCGCGGCGACTATGGCGAGGCCATCGCCGCGACCGAGGAGATTGACGACGACGGCCTGCGCGACCGGGCCCGGGGGGATGTCGCCCTGGTCATGGCGGAAGGCGACGATCTGCCCGGCGCCGCCCGGCTGGCGCGCAGCATCCGGGACTACGAGGCCCGGCTGGTCACATTCCGGATCATCGCGGAGATGCAGGCCCACCGGCTCGATGCCTACCAGCTCGTGCCCGAGATCTACGCGAGCCGACCGGCGGGCCTGTCCGCCCAGGTTATTGCCGCACCCGCGGGCAATGGCGCGGCGCCCGGCGACTTCGTGCAGGAGCGCGCCGGGATGGCGGTGTTCGACGTTGCGGACGCCGGAATGGCGGACTGGCCGGAATTGTCGGGCCTCTCCCACCGCGTCGCCGATGCGCTGACCCTGGTCCCCGCCGATGTGCGCGAGCGCGTTGTCGCCGGCTCGGAGGAGGGGCTGACCGTGCGGCTGCCGATCACCGGCACCCCGTACAACGAGAAGTACATCGAGATCGTGGGCGTGGTGGACTACGCCCAGCGGCAAGGCGAGATGCTGCCCCACCTTATCTATATTGAGCACGGCACCTACACGATCTCGATGCTGCGCGAGGCGCTGATCGGCCTGGGCCGTGCCGACTATCTGACCGTGGATGGCGGTGTCTTCACGCTGCATCGCCCAATCGTCGTCGGGCCGCGCGCGACCCTGGTGATCTCAGGCGCCGACGCAAAGGAGCTGCGGCTTTCCACCGATGAATACGCCTACCTGGTGGTCGGCGGCAGGATGGTGGTGGCCGACACCGTCATCACGTCCTGGGGTATCGAGGAGTCAGCGCCCAGCGAGCTCGTCAGCGGCGAGAACGACTTCAATTTCCGCCCCTTCCTCATCGGGTGGAGCGGCAGCGAGATCTACGCGACCCGCACCAACTTCCGCGCGCTCGGCTACAACAACCGCAAGTCGTGGGGTGTCAGCGTCTCGTCCGGCCCGCAGGGCTTCACCTTCGAGGGCGAGACCGTGATGGAGAGCCCGAAGATCGTGCTGGTCGAGAACCTGTTCGACCGGCTGTTCTACGGCTTCTACAGCTACAACACCCACGACATAGATATCGTCGGCAACGAATACCGGAACAATGTGATCTACGGCCCTGACCCGCACGACTACAGCGAGTCGGTGCTGATGGCGCTGAATACAGCGTACGGCACGTTGAAGAAGCACGGGCTGATCGTTTCGCGCGAGGTTTCCGGCCTCTTCGTCGGCAACATATCCTTCGACAACCACGGCGCCGGGATCATGCTCGATCGGCTCAGCAACCGGTCGATCATCTACGGAAACACGGCTTGGGGAAACGGCAATGACGGCATCGCGGTCTATGAGACGGCATGCGCCATCGTTGCGAACAATCAGCTCTCCCACAACAGCCTCACGGGCCTGCGTATCCGCAACAGCATCGATATCGCGGTCTTCGACAACGTGATGACGCAGAACGACAAGGAGGGCGTCATCATCGATACCGATCCGTTGCTGGATCACACTTGGCGCGACCTCGAACAGGACCCGTTCTGGACTTACGCGTCCGCGACGCTGATCGGCAACCACATCAGCGGCAATGTCGGCGCCGTACGGATGGAAGATGTCTACGCGGCGACATTCGTTGACAACCGGGTGGCCGCCAACGGCAACAGCCTGCTGGAAGGCGACTTCCTGCCGCTGCTGAACCTGCTGGTCCGCCAATACCCGTTTGAAAGCTCGTCGTTCATGCTGGCCGACCTTTGCCAGCAACCTCTCGAACGCCACCACGGGTGCCCGTTCCGTGAAGCCGGAATTTTCCACGGCGACGGACAGGACGACTGGGCATTCGGCGGGCCGGCGCCTACGTGCGAGGGCACGTATTCGGTGTCGAACATCGGCGTAACCTGGGAACCCGGATCATGAACCCGTTGAAAGTCTCAACCGTCCGGCCCGCGCGGCTGGGCCTGCGGTGCCTGCTGGCCGGCGGTGCGATGCTGGCGTCGGTCTCCGCACACGCCGCCGATGGGGCCTACGGGCCGGCGGTGTTCGACGTCGATGTGCGGCGGGGTCTGTTGCAACAGCCGGAATACGCGCCTGCGCTCGCGGCGTGCATGGCTGCGGAGGCAGAAGAGGTCCTGCCGATCGCCGACCCCATCGCCGGCCTCGGCCCGACCGACGAGTACGGCACCGACAACCGGGCCGAGGCGTTTTCCTGGTCGATCATGGTGCTGGCCGGCCGCAGCCTGGCGGGCGACGCGGTCGCCTCCGAGAGTCTGATCGACGGTCTGGTGGCCTGGGCCGAGGCCGATGCGCTGGGCGAAACGCCGACACACTACGACCCGTTCTATGCGACCAAGCGCGTGATGCTGCCCACCATGGTGGCGTTCCGCATCGCCGCCGACGACATGACGCCGGACCAGCGCGAGCTGGTAGAGCGGTGGATCGACGGCATCGTGCGCCGGCTGGATGCCACCTTCGACGGGGACGTGGACCACAACAACCATCGCTACCTCGCCGACGCCGCCCTTATGACGTGGGGTTCGATCGTGGGCGACGCCGAACTCATCGACAAGGGCGTGGAGCGCTTCAACATCGCGCTGGGCCAGGCGCGTGCGGACGGCAGCCTGCCGCTGGAGGCGCGCCGTGGCGCCCGCGCGATGTGGTACACGAACATGTCGACAGGTGAGCTTGCCCTGATGGCTCAGGTCGCGGCCCTGAATGGCATCGACCTGACGTCCGGCGATGGAAAGGCGGGCTTCCAGTCCATTCTGGACTATCTGGGAACTGTGCTGGTCGAGCCGGCGCTGATCTTCCCCTACGCCGCCCAGAACTACATTCCGGGGCCCACGGCGGACTACCGGCTGCAGGACGTGGGGTTCATGGAAACCCGCGGCCACCAGCGGCACTACATGGCATGGACCGAGCTGGGCCATCAGCCTGTTCTGGCAGCCTACGACATTTCCACCATCGAAGCCTTTCGCGACCTGGAACTGGCGCCTGTGCGCCCGCTGATCGACGACTACGCGGGCGGCAACGCGACATGCTTCTGGTGGGAACCGAACGGCGCCGACCTGCAATAGCGCATGACCGACAACCTCAAGAAGGGGGGATAATCATGAGAAAAATGCTTCTGGCGAGTGCAGCCATTCTGAGCGCCGGACTGGCCGTCGTGAACCCGCTGCCCGTGAACGCGCAGTCGGTCGACGCGGTCGAGGCCGAAGGCACGGTCGACCAGCTGGATCTCCTGCGCACGGCAGTGCTGTCCAACGATCAGGAACTGATCGACACGCTGGTGACCGAAATGAGTGCCAGCGATAACGGCGCGGTTCTGTTCGAGTTGGGCCGGTACCTCAGCAACCATCCCAGCCCTCACATCCTGTGGCAGTCCGACGCCGAGCAGGCGATTGCCGTCCTCAGGCGCGCAGTGGAGGTGCTGGACGGTGAGCCGGGGCGCGATGCGCGCCGGCTGCTCAACCGCTCGAGATACGAGCTGGCGTTGCTGCTGATCGAAACCCGGGAGTCGGCGGAAGACCTGGCGACCGCGCGCACGATGCTGGAGCAGGCCGCCTCCTCGGGCTACGGCCCGGCGGCGCTGCAGCTCGGCCGGGCGTTGGCCGAAGGCGTCGTTGGCGCGCCCGCCGACATGGCGGCCAGCGAACCGTGGCTGCGCCGAGCCCTGAATGCAGGCGAGGGGCGTGCAGCCCTGCTGCTGTCGCGCCAGTTGATCGTCCGCGGCTCCGAGGAGGACCTTGCCGAGGCGGAGGGCATGGCAAGGCTTGGCATCGCCATGCTGCGCCAGAATGCGCTGCAGGGTGACACCGGCGAGGCGGTGGACCTGGCCCAGGCATATCTCAGCCATCCTGCCATCGAGCAGGATGTCGCCCAGGCGCTGAACTGGCTTGATTATGCGGTGGCCAGGGGCGACGCGAACGCCATGGTCGGTCGCGCCGAGATGTACCTGGACCCGACATACGGTGCACCCGATCCGACCCGTGCCCGCGACCTCTTGATCCAGGCCGCCAGCGAAGGTTCGGCTAATGCGGCGATCATCCTGGCCCGCACCCTGCTGGTCGACGAGGCGTCGGCGATGGACGTGCCCTCGACCGTTGCGCAGCAATGGCTCGACCGCGCGATGGCGGTCAACGAGGCGCGCGCCTTCCGCCTTGCCGCACGGCTGGCCGGCAGCAGTGGTGACGTGGTCGCCGAGCAGCGGCTGCTGCAACGTGCGGCGTTCCTGGGCGATGTCAGCGCAAGCATCGACCTGATCGAGGTTCTGGTCGCGACCGGGCGGATCGACCGCGCCGTCACGGTGGTGGAGTCCCTCGAGAACGGGCGTCCATTGACGACGTCGGCGACGATCGGACTGGCCATGATCAAGCTGGAGGCCGATCCGGGTTCGCCGCTCTACGATCCCGAGAACGGCCTGCGCCTGTTGCGCGACGCCGGTGCGCAGGGCGACGGGCGCGCGCTTTACTACCTCGGCGTGGCCCATGGCGATGACGGCTATGCCGAACCGGACCCGGAACAGTCGTTCGCTTATTACCGCCAGAGCGCGGAACGCGGCTATTTCCGCGGCATCGTCGAGGTGGCGCGGCACTACGCCCAGGGCATCGGCGTCGACAAGTCCGATGAGCATGCCGCGGAGTGGCTGACCGAGGCCCGGCGCGTGGCCGAGAACGGGTCCAGCGACCATATGCTCGACCTTGGACGTGCAATCGTGCGAGGTGAGATGGGCGATGCCGGCACCACCGAGGAAGGCTTGGAGTGGCTGGAGCGCGCGGTGGACCTCGGCAACACCGACGCCATGGTCGAGTTGGCCGGAACCTACTGGGACGGCTCCGCCGGCCAGTTCGATCCCTACCAGGCCGTCGAACTCTACAAGGCCGCGCTCGCGGCGGGCAATGTCGAGGCGCAGTACTATCTGGGCCGGGCCTTCGCGACTGGCATTGGGGCCGAGATCAATCAGCGCCTCGCGATGGAGTACTTCACCGCCAGTGCGGAGGCAGGCAATGTCGCGGCGGCGACCGAACTGGGACTGATGTATACCGCCGGCGGCGTCGTGCCCACCGATTTCGAGCGGGCGTACGACTGGCTTCTCATGGCGGCAGAGGCCGGCCATGTGCCGGCGATGATCTACATGTCGAACCTGATCGCGTTCGGCGAACTGGAAGGCGCGGACAATGTCGCGGCGCTCTCGTGGCTGGAGCGTGCGGCCAACAGCGGCGACAGCGAGGCGCAGTTCCAGCTTGCCGTGGCGCTGGAGCGCGGGCTCCTCAGCGAGCCCGATTTGGAGCGTGCCATCTACTGGATGCGCCAGGCTTCCGAGAACGGTTTCTTCCAGGCGGGAAGCGAGCTGGGGCGCATGCTGCAGTCTCAGGAAAGCCAGAGCTGACCATGGTTGACATCGATAGACTGGAGCGGTCCCGCCGAAGCCGGCCACTCTCCACGATAGGACTCCGTCCCCTGGGCAGGGGCCTCGGTTACTGTGCGCTGGCGCTGGCGCTGGCGGGGTGCGTCGGCGGCAACAGGCCGAGCTTCACGCCCACCCAGGCGCAGCAGGACCAGGGCGTCCGACTGGAAACGGCCCGTGACTTCTACGACCGTGGCCGCGCCTACGAAACCGGCGACGGTGTGCCGTTGGATGTCGCCCGGGCAGTGGAGCTGTACGAAGAGGCGCAGCGACGTGGCGAGCCGCGGGCCAGCGAAAGGCTCGCGATCTTGTCGGCGCGCGGCGAGGTCGACCTGGCGCCGGAGCGGACGCGCGACTTGCTGGTGCTTTCGACATTGCGCGGTTCCGATTCCGCCCAGTTGGAGCTCGCGCGGCTCGAACTGACCGGTGGTGGCGGGCGGCCGCGCGACATTGCGCGTGCGATCGAGTTGCTTGAAGCGCTGGCATCGCAAAACAATACGTCGGCGCTCGTCGACCTCGGCGTTATCTACCTCGACCCGCAATATGGTCGGGTCGACCGTGTGCGCGGGATGGAATTGCTGGAACGGGCGCATGTTCGCGGCAACGCCAGCGCCTCAGTCAACCTGGCTCGGTTGTACAGCGAGCCAGGGTCGGCATATGCCAATCGCGCCAGGGCGATCGAATACGCCGGCTACGCAATCGACCGGGGCGACGCGCGCGGCCATGTCGTGCTCGGCAGGATAGCGTCAGATCCGGGCGCGCCGGGTTACGATCCGGCGGCGGCCGAAAGCGCATTCATGCAGGCCAACGCCGCCGGCTCGTCGGAGGCGCGCGAGGATCTGGCCGATCTCTATGCTACAACAGGGCGGATCGACGAGGCGCTGGCCATCTACCGGCAGCTTATCGACGCCGGCCAGCCCGACCTGGCGTATGACGCCGGGGCGATCCTTGCCGACGGGCCCGACGGCCGTCGCGGCGAAGCTTACGCATACTTGGAAGCGGCGTATGCCGCCGGCCGTGACGCCGCACCGCGCCGAATACTCAACCTGTTCGAGGATGGCGTGACGGACCCGGACGGCAACCGCGCGCCGGCACTCGCCATCGTCATCGCCTGGGCCGACCTGCTTGGCGACCCTGAAGTGTACTACCGCGTCGGCCGGGTGCTGGAATCCGGCGGCAGGGACATCGCCAACGTTCAGCAGGCGATCCGCTACTACCAGCTTGCCGCGAACGGCGGCCGTGGCGACGCCGCCGACCGGCTCGCGCGCCTGGTTGGGGGCGGGGCCGGCCCGCAGTCTGTCGCCGCGCTACAACAGGCGGCGCAATCGGGCGACGCTGGTGCTCTGTATGACCTTGGCCGGATCCAGGAGGAAGGCGGCGACTACGAGGCTGCGGCGAACAGCTATCTGCGCGCCGCGCAGGCCGGCAATGCGTCGGCGGCAGTGCGGTTATCGAAACTGGTCGAGGAGCGCCCGAACCTGGCCGACACAGCCACCCTGATTGGCGTTCTGGACAGGGCGGCTGCGACCGGGAATTCGGAAGCCCGGCTGGAACTGGCCACGCTGCTGATCGGCCAGGGCGGCGCCGACAACATGGCGCGGGCCCGCAACCTGCTGGTTCAGGCGTCCAACCAGGGCGAGGCGCGGGCGTTCCGCATACTCGGTGACCTGGCCATGGACAACGCGTCGGGCCCGTCGACAGCCGAGGCAATGACCTACTACGAGCAGGCGGTGCGTGCCGGCGATGGCCGGTCCGCCTTCCGCCTGTTGCGGACGGTTGCGCGGTTCTCGGACGACCCAGCGAGATTGCAGACCGCGCTCAGTCTGACGCAGCCAACGGTGAGCGGGGGCGACGCGGTGGCGGCGTACTGGTACGGCGTGGTGTTGATCGAGTTGCGCCGGTCGGCCGAGGCCGTGCCTTACCTGCTGGAAGCCCACAGTCAAGGCGTTCGCGGCGCGTTCGAGGAACTGCGCGACCTTGCGGCGGCGGATGCCAGCCTGGCGGCCATCATCCAGCCGCAGCTCGAACTCAATCTGGCGGGCACGAGCAACGTCTGCGAGTCCGGGCGCCTCGCGCTGATCCAGGCCGAGGAAGCCAGCCGCGACGGTGGCGATTCCGCCGTGACGCTTTACCGCGAAGCCCTTGATGCGGGCTGGTATCTGGCGGCCGAACGGCTTGGCGGCATCTATCTCTCGGGCCTGGCCGCGGCACGGCCGGATTTTCAAAGCGCCTATGCCTACTACGCGATTGCGGCCGATGCGGGCATCATCGGTGCGCGCGACAGGCTCAACAACGTGTCGTCAGCGCTAACCGATGCTCAACGCGCCGAAGCGCAGGACCTGCTCGATAGCCTGTTGGGGCGGCTCCCGGCCGCATGCAGTGAATCGCAGTAGCAGGCAACATGGAACACATCGACCCGGCGAGCGTGGCTCCGGCTCGTCCAATGATCGGTCTGGCGGAGCCGCCACCCGGCAAATCTCGTCGAAAAGTCGCGGGCGCGCGCCAACGCCGAATTGCGAGACGCCGCGATGATCGGCGGGATCGCCGGTCCGGTGCCAGGGTCGTCGGGATCGTTCTGATCGGCACGGTTATCACTTATGCCGTGTTGGCATTGTTGCTGCTCTAGGACGCACCACGATCAACACGGTTCGTGCCCGAACGCGAAAGCCAATGAAGGCTCTTGGAGCCGCCCGAAGCGTTGCAGGCCAGACCCCGGTATCAGAAACCAGGCGGCGTCAAACCCAACGGTCTGACGGCTTGCCGGATCGAACTTCATTCCAGCTACCTCGCTGCCTGGTTTTCGACACCCCTCAGGGGATTTTTGTTGCGAGTGCGTATCATTCGCATAAACTGAGCGGCACGTGAGGACCAGGGGCGAGGATTGCCGACGCGCGATGCTCCGCCAACCAAACAGGTAGAGGCGACTTCCAGATGTTTATCGCAATGAACAGGTTTCAGGTGCGGCGCGGCAGCGAGGCCGATTTCGAGCAGGTGTGGAAAACCCGCGACAGCCAGTTGCGTTCGGTGCCCGGCTTCAAGTCCTTTCACCTGCTGAAGGGGCCGGAAAACGACGACCACACGCTCTACGCCTCGCACACCGAATGGGCCTCGCAGTCCGCCTTCGAGGATTGGACGAAGTCGGAAGCGTTCCGGCGCGCTCATGCCGATGCCGGCCAGAATCGGGGGCTCTATCTGGGTCATCCGCAGTTCGAGGGTTTCGAGGCGGTGCAGGAGCTCAGGTAGCCGTTGCGGAACGGCCCCGCGCGGCGGCGTTCGGGGTCCGCCGGCAAACAGCGCGGCTGGACAGGTCCGGCGTAACGCGCAAGGCCCGTCCCGGCGCATGGGACACCGCGATCGGGGCCTCGAACAGCGTGCTTAGGCCCTCTGACGTCAGCACGTCTTCCGGCGCTCCATCGGCAACCACCCGGCCCTGGCCGAGCAGGATCACCCTGTCGCAGAACGCGGCTGCAAGGTTGAGATCGTGCAGAACGATCAGGACCCCGGTCCCAATATCGGTCAATGCCTGCACCGCCCTCAGGATGCCGATCTGGTGGCGGAGGTCCAGGCTGGCGGTTGGCTCGTCGAGCAGGAGATGGCGGCCATGACCAAGCGCCCGCCCGCCGGCAGTCTGGGCCAAGACCCTGGCCAGGTGGGCCCTGTGGCGCTCGCCGCCTGACAACGTGTTCACCGTGCGCTGCGAGAGGTGTGCCACGCCTGCCATGGAAAGCGCCCGGTCTACGATGGCGGTTACCTCGGACGGCGCGAGTGCCGGCATGCTGGCAAGGCCAAATTCCGTCAGATCCCGTACGCTGAACGGCGCATCCAACTTCGGTGACTGCTCGAGCACCGCACGCCGTGCGGCGAGCGCATTCGCGGGGTATTGTGCCATGGGCAGGCCGTCGCACAGCGCGGTGCCCTGGCTGGGCTGGCGGTCGCCGGCAAGTACGGACAGCAACGACGACTTTCCGGCCCCGTTCGGGCCGCAGACCGCTGTCATCTCGCCTTCGGGAAGCGACAGCGTCACATTGTCGAGGACAATTGTCTCGCCAAGCCGCAGGGATAGAGACCGGACCTCAAGCATACGGTGCTGACCTGCGCAGACGCGTCAGCAGCAGCCACAGGAAGAACGGTCCACCCAGCAGACTGGTTGCCAGCCCGATCGGCGGCTCGGCCGGCGGCACCACGGTCCTGACGACCAGGTCGGCCGCCAGGACCAGGCTGGCACCGACGATGGCGGAGGCCGGCATCAATCTGCGGTGCGCAGGACCCAGCATCAGCCTGGCGAGATGCGGGGCGACCAGCCCGACAAAGCCGATCGGCCCGGCAACGGCTGTGGCGCACCCCACCGCCAGGGTGGTGGCGAGCGCGATCTGCCGCTTGCTGCGTTCCACCTGCAGCCCGGCATGAAACGCGGCACGCTCGCCCAGTTGCAGCAGGTCGAGGGCCAGTCGCAAACGCCACAGCACGGCCGATGCCACGGTGATTGCGGCGGCCGCGATCCCCACGGAAATCCAATCGCCCGCACCGAGGCCGCCCAGCGTCCAGAACGTCAGGTCGCGCAACTGCTGATCGGTGCTCACGAACATGAGCGCACCGATGGCGGCCGCCGCGATGGCGTTGACCGCCACGCCGGCCAGGATCAGCATTGCGACAGACGTCTGCCCGGAGCGGCTGGAGACGTTGAATACAAACGCGGTGACCGCGCCGGCACCGGCCAGGGCGGCGAGGGGCACGGCATAGGTTCGGGCTGCCTGTGGGATAGTCTCGACAAGGAGGTCGCCGAGCACGATCATCGCGACCGCTCCGGCGGCTGCGCCGGCCGAGATCCCGATCAGGCCCGGTTCGGCCAGCGGGTTGCGCAGGATGCCTTGCAGCGCGCAGCCGGAAAGGCCCAGCGCGCCACCGACCGCGATGCCGAGCAGAACCCGCGGCAGGCGCACGTGAATGACGATGGTCTCGGCCACCGGGTCGGTCCCTGTGCCCTGGGAGAACAGCGTGGCGAACGCGCGGCCGATCTCGGCAAGGCCCAGATTCACCGGTCCCAACGCCAGCTCCGCGACCGCCAGGCCGATCGTCGTTGCCGCCATCAGCCAGACCAGCGCCTGCGGGCGGCTCATGCCGGAACGGATGCGCAGCGGCTCACTCGGTGACGTCGTCGAACGTCTCCGCCAGGTCGGTCGCGTGCGACGGGTGCAGTTCCTGGGCGAGTTGGATCGCCGCCTGGGCCGTGCGCGGGCCGAAGCCGAGCAGCAACAGCCCGTCCATCACGATGATATTGCCGTCTCGCACCGCGGGCGTAGCGGCGAGCTCAGGTGCCGCCACGATGGCATTGATGCCGCCGGCTGCGTCCACTACGTGGGTCGGCAACAGGATCACGTCGGGGGCCGCCGCGATCACGGCCTCCGCGCCCACCGGCTTGTAGCCTTCGAAACCGTCGAACGCATTGCGCCCGCCGGCCATGGCGATGATAGCCTCAGCACTTGTATCGCGCCCGGCGGCGACCGGTGCGCCTGACGCGGTCGATATCAGGAACAGCACGCTGGGCCGGGCCGGAAGCGACCCAATCGCTGCCTCGACCGACGCAATGTCCGCTTCGAAACGCACGACAAGCTCATTGGCGGCCTGAGTGGCATTCAAGGCATCGCCGACAAACCGAATCTTGTCGACCACCCCGGCCACGGTCGTCTCGTCGGGGGCGATGCGCACGTCGACGCCGGCCTGGCGCAACCGATCGATCGCGGTCGGGGGACCGGCGTCGGCGCTGGCGAGGATGAGGTCCGGCGCCAGGGACAACACCCCTTCCGGCGAGAGCTGGCGCATATAGCCGACCTTGGCCAGGTCGTTCGCGGCGGCCGGCCAGGTGCTGGTGGTGTCGGCGCCGACCAGCAAGTCGCCCACGCCGAGTGCGTAGACGATCTCGGTCAGGTCGCCGCCGACAGCCACCACACGCGACGCCGGCTGATCGGCAGCTATTGGCGCGGCGGCCGCGGTTGCCGCGGCCCAGGCGACGACAAACCCCCGCCACACGCACTTTCGTACCTTATGCATGCTTGACTGTCCTTCCGCTTGGATTGCGTCCGCTCCGCCCCGCTCCGGTCAGAACGTGAACGCGGCCGACAATTTGAACGTCCGCCCCGGCTGGGGCAGTTCGTTCGGATAGATGGTGAATTGTCGGTCCAGCACGTTGTCGACGCCGGCGTGAAAGGCCATGCCTTCCAGCAGTCCCTCGGTCGGCTCCCATGACGCAAACACGTCGAAGACCGAATAACCGCTGCCCTGCGTGGTGTCGGGCGGCACGTCCTTTTGGCCGGTGGCGAAGGTCGCGCGGGCGCCAACCTCCCAGTCCGGCATGGGGCGCCAGCCCCCGGTCAGGGCCAGCTTCGTCTGCGGGATCGAGCCAAGCGGGGATCCGTCCGCCGCTTCGCCGTACGGGACCTGCCATCCGGCGCCAAAGAACCACGCCGGTGCATCGACCGAAGCCTCCAGCTCCAGGCCGTACAGCACGGCATCGATGTTGCGGGTCCGGGTCGACCCGCTGACGAACTGGGCGGGAAAGGCGCCGGTGGTCGTGTCCGCGTCGATGAAGGTCACGAACGTGTCCACATAGTCATCGACCTCGGCGTAGTAGATGCTGCCGGCAACCATGATCCGCGTGTCTTCGACCAGCCTGTCATCGTCATACAGCCTGGAACCGAGCTCAAAGTAGTTGGACCGTTCGGCTTTCAGGTCAGGGTTGGGGATGAACAGGTTGTTGCCGGTGAAGGTCAGAAACGGGCCCAACCCGAAACCGGGCACCGAGAAGTGAATGCCGTCATTGTAGAGTTCGGTGAGCGAAGGCGCCCGGAAGGCGCGGGCCCAGCCTGCCCATATGAGCATCGATTCATTGGGCTCGAAACTGACGGTCAGTCTTGGCGACACCTGGCTCTCGCTGCGCTCGGGCTGCGTGGCGGTGTCCGGGTCCAGCGAGAAGTAGTCGAAGCGCAGGCCGGGCGAGACGGTCCAGAACTCCGAGACTTCCAGGTCAGCCTGGGCGAAGCCGGCCAGGTACAGGGCCTCCGCGTCGGGGAACTGTTGGCGCACGGCCCCGTTTCGGGTGCCTGTCTGCATGTCGAGGTAACCCTCGAACCCATATGTCAGGCGCACGGGCAGCCCGAGCTCCACATCGGAGCGGTTGACGATGTCGAAGCCGTAGGTCCGGTAGTTGGACTCGTCGAGGCGCCCGTCCGCCAGGCGATCCTCGCTGATGGCCAGGTCATTGATGTAGGCGAGTACGGACAGGTCGACCAGGTCATTGTCCGCCGGGTCGAGTTCGTAGGACAGCTGATAACCGCGCACGTCGGCGTTACGATCTGCGATCGTCGTCGATGTCGCGGTGGCATTGGCATTCGGCGGCAACGTGCCTTCGTCGTGATAGTAGAGCGCGCCGAATTCCAGCCGCTGGCTGGCGCCGGGCTCGTAGCCGAATTTCACCAGCCCGTTTCGCACGTCGACTTCGCTGTTGAGGATCGGCGCGCCATCGCCGTCCTCCAGGTCGTCGCTCATCGGCCGGTACCCGGCGAACCCCAGCGCGTCGAAGTCGCCATAGTCACCGTAGAGCGTCAGGCCGTTGAACCATTCTCCGCCATTGGTCGAGTAGGTGGTGTGGAAACGGCCGCCGAAGCTGTCTTCCTCGTCCAGCAGGTCGTGCGCGTCCTTGGTTTCCAGCGAGATGACGCCACCCATGGCGCCCGACCCGTAGAGCGTGGAGGACGCGCCGCGCACAACCTCGATCCGGTTCAGGACCGACGGGTCGATGAAGAAACGACCGCTGTGCGCCCGGTTGAAGTTCTGCCGCGCACCGTCGAGACGAAGCACCACTTGCTCGTCCCGAAAACCGCGAATGTTCGGTTCCTGCGCGACACCGCGCGGGCCGCCATCGATGTTGACGCCGGGCGTCGTGGCGAACACGTCCTCGAACGTCGAGGGGAGCAGCCTTTGCATCTCATCGTCGGTGAGGATGGTCACGGTGCCCGGCGTTTCAAGGAGCGTGCGCTCATCGCGTCCGGGTGCGTTCACGGTGAGCGGCGTCATAAGAATCGGCTCCAGAAAGCCCGCACCGTTCGTTTCGGTTTCGGCGTCCTGTGCCGCCGCTGTCATGCTCAAGACCAACACGCCTGCTGTGGTGCATGCACCACCGATGATTGCGCGATACAATTCGGAATCCCCCTCACGGCAACCTCCCGCAGCCATGCAATTGAGAGTCATTCTCACAACATCTCGCAGCCCGTCAAGTGCGAATGAGAGTCACTTGCATTCCAAACTGAAAGGTTCTACTGCCTTGCTCATCGGCTGACGATTGGCCGGCACCAAGGGGGCGAAGGGCATTGGGGACGCGAGCACTGGAAGGTTGGATTGGCGGTTTGGCGGTGTTGGCAGCCATATCGGCGCAAGCAAGCGCTCAGGAGACGGTCGAGCCGGAGAACCTGGCTGCGGCGGAGGGTGGCCAGGAACTGAAGGTCGAACTCAATCGGCTATCGGACTCCGGCGAAGGCTGTCAGCCGTACCTGCTGTTCCGCAACCACACCGGCATGACCTTCAGCGACCTGCGTCTGGACCTCGTGCTGTTCGATGCCGACGGCATTGTTGCGGATCGGCTGGCGGTGTCGGCGACGCCGCTGCCGGCCGACAAGACGAGCCTGATCGTCTTCGAGATCCCGTCGCTGCCGTGCGACGGCATTGGCAGTGTCCTGCTGAACACGGTCATCGCTTGCGAAGCAGAGCCGCCGGTCGCCGGTGATTGCCTGTCGGTAGTTGAGGTCTCGTCGCGCCTGGCGACCGATTTCTTCAAGTAGCGCCGGGCGCCTGGAGACAGCACCGTGGATGGGGAAGGTCGGTTTTCGGAAACTGCCACAGGGCCGGTTTCCCAGTTGGACGATGCCCAACCGCCCGACGTGCTCGCGCGGCTGATGGATTTTGCCGACGCAGGTGGGCCGGTGGTCTTGATCCTGGTCGGACTGTCGATCCTGCTGCTCGCGGTCGCGCTCATGAAGGGCGGCCAGTTCCTGCGGTTGGGCGTGTGGCATCGTGCGCGGGCACGGCAACTCGTTGAGTGTTACCGGCAGGGCGACCGCCAGGCGCCCGCGGGTGCGCGGCCGAGCATCGCCAGCCGCATCGTCGATGCCGCGATTGCGGCGCGTCGCACCTATGGAGAGGAGCCAGGCCGTGCCGAGGCCTATCGCCTGATCGACGAGGCAGCGGAAAAGCTGCGTCGGCATATGCGTATCATGGAGCTGATCGCCGGCCTCGCCCCGCTGCTGGGCCTGTTCGGCACGGTCCTTGGCATGATCGAGGCGTTTCAGAACCTGGAGGGGTCAGGCGCGCGTGCCGATCCCGCCATCCTGTCGGGCGGTATCTGGCAGGCGCTGCTGACCACGGCCGTGGGGCTGGCGGTGGCGATGCCCGCCGTGGTGCTGGTCAATTTGTTCGACAGGGCGATCGAAAGTCTTGCCAACGACCTGGAGGTCATGGTCGGCCGCATCGCCATTCCGGCGGTACCGCAACGCAGCCAGCCTGTCTGGGAACCCGATGGAAAGCATGGCTTCAAACCGCGCGCGTCGCTCTCGGCCGTCGATTAACCGCCGCCGCAGGATGATCAGCCTGACGCCGCTGATCGACGTCGTGTTCATCCTGCTGGTGTTCTTCATGCTGGCGTCCTCGTTCCTGGATTGGCGGACGATCTCGCTCGCCAACGGGCCAGCGGCACCGATGTCGCCAATGGATGGCGAAGGCATGATCGGCGCGGTGGTCGTGGACCTGGGCGCCGACGGCACACTTCGCCTGTCCGGCCAGGCGCTCGAGCGTGCGACCTTGCTGGACCGGCTCGATACGCTTCTTGCGGACAATCCGGCGCTAAACGTGGTCGTGCGCCCGGCCGATGACGTGCCGGTTCAGGTGGTGATCGATCTTCTCGACGTGCTGAGCCGCCAAGTGGGTGGCGCGGTCAGTTTGCAGCGCGGGGCCTAATATGCGCGGGACCCGACACGGCCGCGGACTTAGAGTCGACAGCGAAGACGGCATCCTGCCGCTGATCAACGTGGTCTTCCTGCTGCTTGTGTTCTTCATGCTGGCCGGTCAGTTCGTGACGCAAGGCCCGTTTCCGCTGGAGCCCACCCAATCGGTCAGCGAGACGGAGGCGGGCGAGCGCGAGGTGGAGATCCTGATCGGCCGCGACGGTCGCGTTGCCGTCGGCGACACGGTCGTGACGTTGGCCGACCTGCCTGCCGAACTGGACCGTCTCATGCCCGCGGATCGCTCATCGACGGTATGGGTGAAGGCGGACGCCAATGCTTCCGCCGGCGGCCTGCTGGATGTGATCGACGCGGCGCGCGCGGCCGGCGTGCAGGAGGTGCGCTTGCTGACGATATTGGCGACACCCTGATGCGGCGCGCCCTCAAACGTTGGACCTGTGTGCTCGTGGTCTCCACGGCGCTGCATCTCGCCGCTGCCCTGGCCGTCGTGCCGTCGTCACCGATGTCAGGGGGTCGCGGCGGCGGGCAGGGCGTCTCGGTCAGCATCGAGATCGGCGGCGGCGGGAGCGGACAGCCTGCGCAACCGGTTGTTGCCGGGTCCGCGGCGGTCGTCGCCCCGCCCCGCCCAAACGAGGTAGCAACCGTGGAAGCCGAGGACGTTGCCAGCCAGGCGCCCGTTCCGGAGGCGTCGGCACCTGAGGAACCACCGTCCGCTGAGCTGGTTGAGAGTGCACCCGAAGCATTGTCACAACAGCCACAGTCGGCCCGACAGGACGAGCCTCAATCCGCTTCTGAGGCACCATCGCTGAGTGCGGCTCCCGATTTTGCCGCGCGGCCGGCGGCGGGATTACACCCCGATCCGGTGGTCGCGGTGCCTGCTGTTGCTGTCGCGCCGCATGTAGTCGCCAGGACCGATGCCGTCGCCACGGAGACCCCGGCGGAAGCGGACGCGTCTGAGTCGGCAGTCGTTGCGGTACCGGCGGAGCCGCCGACAGTGGAACCACAGATGGTGGAAGCGGCGGAGCCGCCGGCCGATGTGGCGGTTTCCGCCGTGGACCGGATCCCAACAGGTCCTCAGCCTCCCGCACCTGCCGAGGTCATCCAGCAAGCCGAGCCGATGCAGGCCGCGCAGTCGGCGCCGCAACAAGCGGAGACCGCCGAAGCAACACCAGCGGTGGTTCCGGTCCCCGCAGCCGGCAATCCGCCGCAACAGCCGCTGCCGGCTTTGCAGCCGACACGGAACGTGGCCGATGATCAACGCCTTGAACCGGCCGACGAGGTCCCAGCGGTCCCGCCCCAACTCACCGCCGATGCGTCCCCAGATCTTGCGGTCACGCCAGATGTGCCGCGTGCCGCCGAGGCGCAGCCGTCGCTTGAGGTTGCCGAGGTGCTGTTGGCCAACGCCACCATCACTGACCCAACGGAAGCGGTCGATGCCGGGGCACCGCCGGATGCAGATGCCGAGGTTGTGGCCAACGACATGCCGGCTCCGCCCCCAATGATGCCCAGCCGCTCGGCGGATCCGCAGCCTGCCCCGCCACCGCCCCCGCAACAGGCCACGGCCCCTCCGGCCGCGACGCCTGAACCGGCGGCCCCTGCCGCGCCGGATGGCGCCTCTTCTGAGGACATCGCGAGCGCGGGCAACGGTCAAGCGACGGACCAGGCCGCTGGCGACAGCGAAGGACCGGGGCCGGACGGCGCGGCCGGTGGCGGAAGCCTGGGCCCCGGAGGTCCATCCGCGGCCGCCGTGCAGGCGTCCTACATTGCTGCGCTGCAAGCACAACTTGCCCGCTCTCAGAGTTATCCCGAACGCGCGCGCGATCGCGGGCAGGAGGGCGTCGCCATGCTCGCGTTCACCATCGACGGCAACGGCAATCTGGTGCAGGCATCGATCCAGGCCTCGTCGGGCCACAGCCTGCTGGACGATGCCACGCTCGACATGGTGCGCCGCGCGGCGCCGTTTCCGCCCATCCCCACCGCGTTAGGCCGGTCAACCTTGGCCCTCGTCGTGCCCATACAGTTCCATCTTCGTTAGGTGCTCGAGATGGCGCGTCACCGCGACTCGGTGTTTCGGGCAAACGCGCGGCCACCAGCCCCGACCGGATGATCGACGACTGGTTTGTCGAAGCCGTGCCGCAGGGCTGGCGGTGCATTTGTTAGTCGTGCCGGTTTGGCAGCTCTAGCCAGTCCGCGTTGACCGAAAGCTCGCTGCAGGATCGCGCCAGCCCGGCAATCGTCTCGTCGTTCAAGGGGATGCCATCGGCCCGGTACCGTGTTCCGATCTCGTCCTCCAGGTCGCCGGGCGCATAGATGCGGTCCACGCCATCGGCCTTGCGGCTGGCGCGGATCTCCGCCAACAGCTTGTCCATCCGCTGGCCGAATTCCGCCGGATCGACGAAGGCCGAGATGTTGATGGCGACATAGAACTGGCCGTCTTTTCCCGGCACCGGGCCGTCGACCATGTTGCCCGATTCCGTGCCGTAGCCTGCGCCCGAAAGCAGTGTGGACAGGATGCCCACCATCATGGCGAGGCCCAGCCCCTTGAACGCGCCGATCGGCTGTATCAGACCGGTGAGCGCGGCGGCTGCGTCGGTGGTCGGCTGGCCGTCCGCGTCGAACGCCCAACCCTCCGGGATGGGCTCGCCCTTCTGGGCATAGACCCGGATCTTGCCGTGCGCGGTCGCGCCCAGCGCCACATCCAGCACGAAGAGCGCGCCGGCCGCGGTAGGCATCGCGACCGACAGCGGGTTCAGCCCGACGATCTTGTCGAGCCCGCCCCATGGCGCCATGGTCGGCAGCGCGTTGGTGCCGGCGAGCCCGATCATGCCGGCCGCGGCTGCCCGGCGCGTGTAGTACTCCATCGTGCCGGCATGGTTGCTGCCGCCGACTGCAGCGAGCGCGACGTTGACCGTGCGCGCCCGTTCGATGGCGGCGTCCATAGCGTACACACCGGCGATCTGGCCCATGGCATTGCCGCCGTCGACCACCAGCGCGCCGCCATTGTCGGTGACGATTCTGGGCCGCCCCTTGGGATCGACCCCCTCACGGGTCAGCTTGCCGACATAGTCCGGCACCCGCAACACACCGTGGGAGTGAATGCCTTGCAGGTCGGCGCCGACAAGACTGTCGGCCAGCGTCCAGGCATTGTCGTACGCCATGCCGCAGGCGCCGAACACGGCAGTGACGCCATCGCGCAAGACACCGGCATCCAGTCGCCGCTCGCGCTCCGAGCCGGGGTAGCGTGCCATCAGGAGTCGCCCGTCGCCTTGTCGGCGGTTTCGCTGCGGGCCTTCCAGTAGTTCTGCACCACCGTGCTCATGTGCTCTTCCATGGCAGTCTGTGCGGATTCCGGGTCGCGCGCGGCGATTGCCTGGAAAATGCGGGCATGCGCGTTGTACGCAATCTCGAAGGCGTCCTTGACCTGGCCCGAGATGGCGCGCTGCTCGGTCAGCCACTCGGCCATCGCGTCATTGAACGACAGGAAGATCGGGTTCTTGGCGATTGCGGCCAGCGCGTAGTGGAAGGCGACATCGGTGCGCTTGAAGCCTTCGTAGTCGCCGATGCTGTCGCGGTTGGCTTCCAATGCCCGGCGCAGCCGTTCGATATCCTCGTCGGTTGCCATCATCGCCGCCCGCCGCGCCAGCCCGGTTTCCAGCAGCGTGCGCGCTTCCTGGAAATGCACGATGCCGCCGTCTTCCGACAGCAGCAGGCGCGCGGCGGTCGACAGCTCGCGGACCATCATCTTGGCGGTGGGGCGGGTGACCTGCGCGCGCTCCCCGCTGCGCACCCTGATCAGGCCGGACCGCTCCAGCGACAGCATCGCCTCGCGGACGGCGGACCGCCCGACGTCGAAGGCATCCATGATCTCGCGCTCGGACAGGAACGGGTCACCCGGTGCGAATTGCCCGTCGGCGATCATGCCTTCCAGGCGATGCGCCACTTCCTGGTAGACCTTGCGCCGGCGGATCGGCTTCAGGATCGCATCATGCTGCACCGCCCAATGGCTCCCAATGTTGTTGCGTCGCGTGACGTTGCCTCAAGAGATTCGGGCTTCGGTCGGGGCATCGGTACAGCCGACTGGCATCTACGGGCAACATGTCAATTGATCTATCAGGCTGTCTGACAGTAGGATAGCCGTACACCGCTTCAGGTCAACAAGACAACGCGTCGCGATCGCTCGCGAGCAGACGATGCAAGGGCGCGTGGGGAGGACGAGAATGAAGCATGTACTTATGATTCCGGTGGTCGGCGCGGCGGCGCTGGCCGGTCTGTCGGCCGTAGCGACCGCCCAGGACGCCGCCTTCATGGAAGAGGTTTCGGCGAACGTGGTGCGTTACGCGGGCCCGCAGTCGGACTGGCGTGGGCCGACGGAATCGCCGCCCATCGCCGAGGGCAAGCACATCGCCTACGTCTCCAGCAACCAGCAGAACGATGCGTCGCGCGAGTGGGGCACCCACATCGAAAACATCGGTGAGACGATCGGCTGGGAAGTGACGGTGATCGACGGCCAGGGCAGCCCGGTCGGCTGGCAGCAGGCGGTCAACCAGGCGATTGCACTGCAAGTCGACGGCATCGTGATGGATGCCGACGCCGCCAGCCTTCAGCCGCAGATCGAGACCGCGCTTGAGAACGATATCGTGGTGGTTGGCATCCACGCCTCCGCGTTCCCCGGCCCGCAGCCCGACCTGGGCCTGTTCGTCAACATCCAGCAGGACCCGCGCGACATCGGCAAGGCGCAGGCCGACTGGATCATCGAGCATTCCGGCGGCACGGCGCGCGTGGTGGTGACCAGCCACTGCGAGTACGCCATTGCCTGCACCAAGGCGCACGCCACCGAGGAACGGATCATGGAGTGCGAGGGCTGCGAGGTGCTGGAGTTCTTCAACTCGCCGATTGCCGAGGTGGCGCAGCGCCAGCCGGCGGCCGTGACCTCATGGGTGCAGCAGTACGGCACGCCGCTCTACATCACCTCCGTCGCGGACTACACCGCCGACTACCAGGTGCCGGCACTGCGTTCCGGCGGCCTGTCGTCGGAGGACGTGATCCTGGTCTCCGCCGACGGCAACCAGTCGGCCTACGAGCGCATCCGTGCGGGCGACCAGTACCAGCAGGTCACGGTGTCGGAGCCCTATCAGATGCAGGCATTTCAGGCGGTCGACGAGCTGAACCGTGCGTTCAACGGCCAGGACCCCAGCGGCTTCGTTCAGGATCCGTATCTGGTGACCACCGACAACGTGGATGCGGAGGGCGGTGACCAGAACACCTTCATCCCGTCCAACAATTACGAGCAGACGTACATGGAGCTGTGGGGCGTCAAAGGCTGATCCCCGATCCGCGTCCGGCCTGCGCGCGATGCCGCAAGGTTTCGCGCGCAGGTCTTTTTTTGCCCGCAGACTGAGCGC
This sequence comes from Alphaproteobacteria bacterium, assembly GCA_965227515.1. GTDB lineage: Bacteria > Pseudomonadota > Alphaproteobacteria > CALKHQ01 > CALKHQ01 > CBDDFZ01. The sequence continues at coordinate 3,755,530 of CBDDFZ010000001.1, read as the reverse complement.
TAGACTTGACCCCGATGTTGCTGGACGTTCGCCAGATCACCAAGCGGTTCACCGGCACGCTTGCGCTGGATGCGGTCGACTTCGACCTCCAGCCGGGTGAGGTGCATGCCCTGCTGGGCGAGAACGGCGCCGGCAAGTCGACGCTGATCAAGGTGCTGGCCGGTGTGCACCGGGCAGACGGCGGCGAAATTCACGTGCATGGGCGGGTCATGGATCCGTCCTCCGAGCGATTGCCGATCACCTTCATCCACCAGGATTTGGGCCTGGTCGATTCCATGACGGTGGCCGAGAACGTGGCGCTGGCCACCGGCTATCCGCGGCGCGGCGGGCTGATCTCCTGGTCGGAGGTGCGCCGCCTGGCCGAGGACGCGTTGCAGCGCATGGGCGGCGGGGTCGATGCCGATGCCAGGGTCCGCGACCTGCCGGCGGCCGAGCGGTCCATCGTCGCCATCGCACGGGCGATGGCGGTGACCCGCGACATCCTGGTGCTGGACGAGCCGACAGCGGCACTGCCGGAGGCCGACGTCGGGCGCCTGCTGGATGCGCTGGACCACTTGCGGCATAGCGGCGTCGGTCTGATCTACGTCAGCCACCGGCTGGACGAGGTGTTCCGCATTGCCGACCGGGTGACCGTGCTGCGCGACGGCCGGCGGGTGTGGAGCGGCGCCATTGCCGATACCGATCCGGCGGCCCTGGTGCATCACATTGTTGGCCGCGACCTTGCCGACGTGTTCGTGCGCCCCTCGTCTTCGACCGCCGCACCGGTGCTGCGTGTCCACGATCTGGTGTCGGGCGATGCCGGGCCGGTGAGCTTCGATGTCCGGGCCGGCGAGATCTTGGGACTGGTCGGCCTGCGCGGTGCCGGCCACGATACGGTTGGCCGGGCGATCTTCGGCGACCGTCCGGTCGATTCAGGCGAGCTGTTGCTGAACGACAGGCCGCTGGTGGTGCGCGACCCGCAGGGGGCGGTGCGGGCCGGCATCGGCTTCGTCTCGTCGAAGCGGGGCGAGGAGAGCATGGCAGCAGCCATGTCGGTGCGCGAGAACCTGTTCATGAATCCCGGCATGACCGGGCGCGGCACGCTGCAGCCGATCCACCCCGGCCGGGAGCAGGCGCGGGCGGACAGTGTGCTGGAGCGCTTCACCGTGCGGCCACGCGAGACTGAGCGCGTGATCGCAACGCTTTCCGGCGGCAACCAGCAGAAGGTGATCGTGGCCCGCTGGATGGAGGCGGGCACCGCGCTGCTGGTCCTGGAGGAGCCCACGTTCGGCGTCGACGTCGGCTCCAAGGCGGACATCTACGCCCTGCTGCAAGTGGTGCTGGACCAGGGCCTGGCGGTCATTCTGGTGTCGTCGGACTTCGAGGAGGTTGCCGGCATCTGCCGTCGCGCGCTGATCTTCGATCACGGCCGGGTGGTGTCGGAAGTCGGCCGGGAGTCGCTCAGCGTGGCACGGCTGATCGCGCTGTCGTCGGGGGCGGCGGCGAGCGACATTGCCGTCAATGAAGCAGCGCCGAACGGCGCGTATGGGGGAACGGCATGAGCGGGGCACCGCACGGCAATCCAAGAGCCGCACACCGCAAGGGCGGTGGCTGGGGCGGTGTCGTCCATTTCTTCTCGATCTGGAACCTGGCGATCATCCTGGTGCTGCTGATCGTGGTGTTCTCGATCCTGAAGCCGGACACCTTCCTGACCGCCTTCACCTTCCAGTCGATGCTGAACAGCCGCTCGATCTATGTGCTGGCGGCGCTAGCGGTGATGATCCCGCTGGCATCGGACAATTTCGACCTGTCGGTGGCCTCCACCCTCGGCATTTCGCAGGTGCTGGCGAACGGCTTGCAGACCCAGCAGGGCCTGTCTTGGGAGCTCGCCTGCCTGATCTGTCTGCTGATCGGCGCCGCGGTCGGCTTCGCGAACGGCATTCTGGTGACCCGCCTGCGCATTCACTCGTTCATCGCGACACTGGGGTCGGGCACGCTGATCCTGGGGCTGAACCAGTGGTACACCGGCGGCATGCAGGTGGTGGGCGAACTGCCGCCCGAGTTCGCCGCGCTCTCCGGTCAGATCTTTGGCATCCCGATGCCAGTGGTCTACGTGATCGGGTTCGCGCTGGTGTTGTGGGTTGTCTTCGACTACCTGCCGCTCGGCCGCTACCTCTATGTGATCGGCGACAACGTGCGCGCGGCGGAACTCACCGGCATCTCGCGTCCGTTCTTCGTGACACTGGCGTTCATGGCCTCCGGCACGCTGGCCTCGTTCGCCGGCATCATCCTGCAAGCGCAGTTGCGGGTCGGCCAGAGCACGGTGGGGCAGGAACTGTTATTGCCGGCGTTCACCGGCGCGCTGTTGGGCGCGACCTGCATCAGGCCGGGCCGGCCCAATGTCTGGGGCACCGTATTCGCCGTCGCGGTGCTGGCGGTTGCGGTGTCGGGACTCACCCAGCTCGGCGCGCCGTTCTTCGTGGAGAACCTGTTCAACGGCGGCATGCTGATCCTGGCGGTCGGGCTCGCGGTCTACACCCAGCGCCGGCGCGAGCAGCGCCGTGCCGCCGGCGGGCAATGACCACACCCGATGCATTCTCGCTTGGCGGACGCCGGGTCCTGATCACCGGGGCGGCCGCAGGCATCGGCGCGGCGACCGCGCGGGTGTGTGCCCGCCTTGGTGCTGCCGTGGTTCTTGTCGACCGCGAACGATCCGATGGACTTGCCAAGGAGATTCAGGAATCGGGCGGCACGGCAGAGACCCATGTCGCCGACGCCGCCGACCGTGCCGCGATCGAGGGCGTTGCGGCCGATGTGGGCGACATCGACGCCCTGGTCGTCAATGCCGCGGTCTGCCCGTTCGATGACTGGACCGAGCCGGACTGGGATGCCGCATTCGACCGCGTGATCGCGGTCAATCTGGGCGGGCCGATCATTGCCGCGCGCGCGTTCCTGCCCGGCATGCTGGCGCGCGGGTCTGGGCGCATCGTCCTGGTCGGCTCGGTGGCCGGGAAGGTGGGCGGGCTGATTGCATCGCCCCACTATGTGGCGTCGAAGGGCGGGGTCCATGCGCTGGTGAAGTGGCTCGCGAAACAGGCCGCTCCCGGGAACGTGCTGGTCAACGGTGTGGCCCCGGCTTCGGTGGAAACGCCGATGATGGACGGCCAGCCGGTTGACCTGTCGCGGGTCCCGCTCGGCCGGATGGCGCGGCCGGAAGAGGTCGCGTGGCCGATTGCCTTCCTCTGTTCCGACGCGGCGAGCTACATCTGCGGCACGGTGCTCGACGTAAACGGTGGCGTGTTCATGCAATGACCAGGCAGGCCAGCCGCAACTGAGCGCAAACCGTCGGTCAAGACTCGAAGTGGATCACGGCAACGCGTCCATCTCGCCGCCGTCCGCCGGTTTGGGTGCCACATCGCCGATGCGTGCGCGGACGATCTCCCGCGTATCGGGCCGCTCCCTATCTTGATGCGAGTGCAGCGAACAGACCGAACTAGGCGAGCCCCATCGGCTCCGGACGAAACAGGCGCTCGTCCATCAGGCGGGGCGGTTCCGGCATGTCGGGTGCGAAATCCATCTGCCCCAGCACGTCGCGTTCCAAGTCCACGCCCGGCGCGATCTCCGACAGGCGCAGGCGCCCGTCGACCAGATGGAAGACGGCGCGCTCGGTGACGAACACGGCCTTGCGGCCTTCCTGCGCCGCGAACGTGCCGCTGTAGGAGACCTGCTCGATCCGGTCGCGGAACTTGCGATGCCTGCCTTCCTGGACGATCCGCAGTTGGCCGTCGTCGCAGGCGACCTCCAACCCGCCGGCGGTGAAGGTGCCGCTGAACACCGTTTCCTTCGCGTTCTGGCTGATGTTCACGAAGCCGCCGATGCCGACGATGGTGTCGTTGAACCGGCTGATGTTGACGTCGCCCGCCGCGTTGACCTCGACGAACGACAGGAACGCGCGGTCGATGCCGCCGCCGTCGTAGAAGTCGAACTGGTAGGGCTGGTCGACCATGGCTGCCCAGTTCTGCGCCGCACCGGAGTCGACGCCGGTCAACGGCGCGCCGCCGATGAAGCCCTGCTCGTTGGTCAGCACGATGCGGTCGAGCAGCTCTTCCTCGGCCGCGACCGCGGAGATACCGGTGGAAATGCCCGCGCCGACGTTGCAGATGGCGCCGGGCCGAAGCTCCATCGCCGCGCGGCGCGCAACCACTTTGCGCGGCCCGAACGGCAGCGGGCGGATGGATTGCAGCGGCACCTTGATGTCGCCGGCGTAACTGGGATCGAAATCGGTGGCGTAGGTCTGGCGCTGGTCGGGGTCGACGACGATGTGATCGACCAAGATGCCGGGGATTTTCACGCTGCGGGCGGGCAGGGCACCGGCCTTGGCAACCCGCTTGACCTGGACGATGACCTTGCCGCCCATGCGCCGCACCGCCTGGGCGGTGGACAGCATTTCGCCCGGTATCGCCTCTTCTTCCATCGAGACATTGCCGTCCTCGTCGGCGGTGGTGCCGCGCAGGAACGCGATGTCGAGCTGAAAGGGGCGGAACCGCAGCCACTCCTCGCCGTCGATCTGCATCAGCTCGACTCGCGGCTCGGTCATCGTGCCGCCTTGCAGGCCGCCAAGCTGGCGCGGGTCGACGAACGTGTGCAGGCCGGTGCGAGTGATCAGCCCGGGCCGGCCGGCGGCCATCTCGCGCATGAGCTGGGAGAGCACGCCCTGCGGCAGGGTGTAGGCCTCGATCTTGTTTTCCCGGGCTAGCGGAATGAACACCGGCGAGTCGATGAGGGCGCTGGTGATGACGCGGCGCACCATGCCGGGCTGTGCCAGATGGGCGGCGCCGCGTGTCTGGCGGTCGCCGATGCCGACCACATGCACGAACGTCAGGCCGGACGGGCTGCCGCTGTCGGCAAAGCGCGCGCCAAGGGCCGCCAGCAGCGCCTCCGGCACGGCGTGGCCGCCGCCGGACCCGCTGGCGATCACGCCATGTCCGTCCGCAACCAGTTTCGCCGCGTCAGCCGCTGTAATGATCTTCACGTTCGGTCCCCTGGATAGCGCGCGGTTGACTGCCGGCCGGCTGCCGTGTAACCGGTTACATTGCTGTTATCAGAGCGCATTCGGCAGATCAAGTGGCTAAGGTCCGGTCCAGAAGGGCCTCGACAGCCTGCAAGCAGGGAGGACAAGGCGGCATGGCGCATTCCGGCCTGGATTACGTGAAAGTCGGCGAGGTGTTCAGGTTCGCCAAGACCGTGGGCGAGGTGGATGTCACCTTGTTCGCGGGCCTGACGGGCGACTTCAGCGACACCCATATCAACGAGCAATACATGCAGGAGCGGTCGTCGCTGGGGACGCGGATCGCGCACGGCGCGCTGATCGTCGGGTACATGTCCACGGTGTCGACCATCAGCATCGCGCACATCATCCACAAGCCGGATCTGACCGACTTCCCGGTCTCCGCCGGCTACGACAAGATCAGGTTCCTGCGGCCCACGTTCCTCGGCGATACCGTGACCGTCAGTTACGAGATCACCGAGGTCGATCGCGAGGCGGGCAAGAGCCTGGCCAAGATGGAGGCGGTGAACCAGAAGGGCGAGTTGCTGGCCGTGGGGGTCCACGTGATGCGCTGGGCGAAGAAGTTGTCCGGGTCGCAGGCCGCGACAGGGGCGGCATCTGCATCGGCATCCGCATGACCGGGGGGCTGCGCGGCGCCGGCGTGCTGGCGATCTGGAACGGCATCGCGGACGGCTTCGACCGGGAGTTCCTGCGCTGGCATGTGAGCGAACACATCCCTGAGCGGATTTCGGTGCCGGGGTTCCTGCGCGCGCGCAGATACGTCGCCCTTCAGGGCCACCCCGCCTACTTCAATTTCTACGAGGTGACGGCGCCGGAGGTACTCAGCTCCGAGGCCTATCTCGCGCGCCTCAATGCACCGTCGGCATGGACGCGCGCCGTGGTGCCCTATTTCACGGATACCGCGCGCACCCTGTGCCGCGTCGTCGAAAGCCGAGGCCGGGGTGCCGCCGGCACGGTCGCCACCTTGCGCATCGACGCGCCCGCCGAGGACATGCGCCCGCTGGCAGACCGGCTTGCCGCCGCAACCGACGTGTCGGCGGTGCATCTGCTCGCACGGCACGAGACGGCGGCTGGTGCGTCCGCCGAATCGGCCATGCGCGACCGCCCGGACGAGACGTCGCGGACGATCCTGTTGGTGGAAGGTGCGGTGCCGAAGGCGCTGCGCGAAGTTGTCGGCGAGATCGCGTCCGACGCGGCGCTCGCGGCGGCAGGCGCATCATCGCCTGCCAATCGCGGCCTCTATCAGCTTGACTACCTGCTGGACAGGCCGATCGACGGCATGTCGGGCTGAGCCCGCTCGCCTTTCGCGGGCGGTTTTCTTATCCTCTCGACGCTCCGGCGGGGGCCCATCGCGACGTCCCCGTTGTTCGTGAGCAGCAATATCGCCGAAGCAGGTCGGAGCGAGCATGCCGGTCAAGCCGAGCGCCGAGAATGGGGGGAAATCGCGGGTTGGCCTGCGCCAGGTCGCGGCCATTGCCGGGGTCTCGACGGCCACCGTCTCGCGCGTGCTCAACAATCCCGAACTGGTGTCGGAGACCTTGCGCACGCGGGTCAGCATGGTCATCGAGCAGCTCGGCTGGGTGCCGCATGCCGCCGCCCGCGCGTTGGCGTCCAACCGCAACGGCGCCATCGGCGCGATCTTCCCCGCATTGGCGTTGGGTGACTTCGCCCGCGCCATGGACGCCATGCAGGACGCGCTGGCCGCGCGCAACTACCTGCTCCTGCTGGCGCGCTCGCAGTACAACGCCGAGTTGGAATTCAGCCTGGCGCGCAAGATGGTCGAGCGCGGGGTCGAAGGGCTGGTGCTGGTCGGCAGCACGCGCGCGCCGGAGTACGAACGGTTCCTGGCCAGGGTCGAGATTCCGATCGTGAATTCCTTCGTCTATCTGGAGGATGCGACCGCCCCGTGCGTGGGGCCGGACAACGCGGTGGCGATGGCCGATATGGTCGACTACCTCGTCTCGCTGGGCCACAGGCGGTTCGGCCTGATGGCGCAAACGGTGCTGAACAACGACCGCGCCGCGGCGCGGCGGGATGGCGTGCGTGCCGCCCTGACACGCTACGGCATCGCGATACCGCCCAGCGCCTCGGTCGAGGGCCGCTGGAGCATTGGCGAGGGCCGCAAGCTGTTCCGCCAACTGGTCGACGGCGGACGTCCGACCGCGCTGATCTGCGGCAACTCCTTGCTGGCGGTAGGCGCGGTTCTGGAAGCGGCGGCCATGGGCATTCGTGTGCCGGAGCAGATGTCGATCGTGGGCTACGACGATATCGAGCTGATGTCCGAACTGCCGCAACCCATCACCACCGTACGGGTCGCCTCCGACGAAGTTGGCCGGGTGGCGGCCGAGATGGTGGCGGACATGGTGGAGGAGGGCGTTCCCGTCGCCAGCCGCAAGATCCCCAGCGAGGTCGTCGTGCGCGCAACATCGGGGCCGGCGCCCGCCGACTGACCGCCGCCAATTCCGCGCCGGGTTCGCATAGCAGCTTGTCCGATCGCATCACCGGCCTTGACTCGGCCGGCTTGCTTGATCATCAATGTAACCGGTTACAGACAAGAACGAGCCGAGGCATAGGGAGGCATCAGTCATGTCCGGACGAAGAATTCTTGGCGTCTTTGCCATGGCGCTCGCCGCGCCGATCGTGGCGACGCAAGCGGTTACAGCGCAGGATGCATGGCCTACCGAGCCGATCCAGATCGTCGTGCCGTGGTCGGCCGGCGGCGCGACGGACTCGGTCATGCGCATACTGGGGGCCGAAGTCTCCGACGCGCTGGACATTCCGGTCAGTGTCGTCAACCAGACCGGCGCGCGCGGCACGGTCGGCACTGTCGCGGTGATCGACGCGCCGCACGATGGCAATACCTGGGCTTCGGGCGGCGTCCAGGATCTCGGCACCTATGGCGTCCAGGGCCTGCTCGACACGTCCATCGACGACTGGCACGTCTTCATGATCGTGCGAAACGCGCCCGTGCTGAGCGTCAACTTGGACACCCCGTTCCAGTCGCCGCAGGACGTGGCCGCCTTCATGAATGAGAGCCCGGGCGAACTGACGGTGGGCACGTCGGGCATACCCTCGACGGCTTATTCGGCGATGCAGGCGTTCCAGTCCCACGTCGGTGGCGAGTTCCGCGCCGTGGCCTACGACGGCGACGCGCCGACCATGGTCGCCTTGGTGGCCGGTGAGGTCATGGCATCGACCCAGTCGGGGCCGGGCCAATCCGCCATGATCGGCGGTGGCAGGGTCCGTCCGCTCGCGGTGCTGACCGACGCCCCGCTGTCGATCCAGGGTGTCGATCCGATCCCGCCGATCACCGACTTCTACCCGGATTTCTCCGCGCCCGGCATCACCATCCAGGTGGCCATCTTCGTGCCGGCGGACGTACCGCAGGAGGTGGTCGACCGTATGGGTGAGCTCTGGGACAACGAGATCGCCAACTCCGAGGCCTTGCAGACCTACGCGGCCGAAAACGGCTCGATCTTCTCGCCGATTTGGGGTGAGGAGGCGATGGCGCTGGCCCGTGCGGCGGTTTCGGAGACCGCGTGGCGGATGTACGACGACGGCACCACCGAGGTGTCGCCGGAGGAACTCGGCATCCCGCGCCCATAGGCCGAACCGCAGTAATGTATTGAGTGCGTCGTCCCGGCCGGGCGAAACCCGGTCGGGACAACTATTAGACGGGGAGCGCCGCAGTGGTTCGCCCACAACCTCGCAGCACGGATTTCTGGGGTGGGCTGTTCTGGATCGCCCTGGGCAGCCTGATCATCGTGGAGGCGGTCGGGATGCCGATCCCGACCCACCTGGGCGCGACGGTGCTGACGGGGCCGGGGCTGCTGCCGGGCGTGCTCGGCGGTGCGCTGATCGTCCTCGGGGCGGTGCTGTCGATCCGCTCGCTTGCCGGCAAGGTGATCGTGGGTGGCGAGGGCGCCGTCGATCCGGCATCCGTGTCAATGCCGCGCGCGCTCGGCGCCATGGTGCTGATGATCGCCTATGGCGCGTGCCTGGGCACCCGCCAGCCGTTCATTCCGGCCACCATCGTCTTCATCACGCTGTTCATCGTTGCGTTCAATTGGCAGGGCCGCAGCCGATTGGGCATTGCGAAGGTTGTCGCCGGCGCCCTGGCGGTCGGCGTCGCCACGGCCTTCATCGTCGAGTTCGTCTTCGAAGTAGTGTTCCTGGTCCGGCTTCCCTGACACGCGATGTTCGACTTCCTGCAATATCTCGGCAATGCCTTCGCGGAGCTGTTCGACCTGCAGTCGCTGGGGCTGGCCGCGGCGGCTTGCCTCGGTGGCTTGATCATCGGGGCCTTGCCTGGGCTGACCGCCACCATGGGCCTTGCCCTGCTGACCACCATGACCATCCACATGAATTCGTCGGATGCGATCCTGGTGCTGGTCTGCACCTATGTGCTGGCGATCTATGGCGGCAGCCGTAGCGCCATTCTGCTGAACATTCCCGGCACGCCATCGTCCGCGGCGACCGCGCTGGACGGCTACGCGCTGGCCCGCAAGGGCAGGGCCGGCGAGGCGATGGCGATGGCGACCGTGGGCTCGGCAATCGGCACCCTGCTCGGCATCCTGCTGCTGGCCGTGATCACGCCGCCACTGGGCGAGTTCGCACTCTCGTTCGGCGCCTACGAGTTCTTCTGGCTGGCGGTCGTTGGCGTCATGCTGTCGGGCGGGCTCAGCGGCAACGATCCCATCAAGGGGTGGGTGGCGGGTGTCCTGGGGTTGCTGGTGGCGACGATCGGGCGCGAACCGGCCTATGGCCACCTGCGATTCACTTTCGGCTTCACGGAGATGTCTGCCGGCATCTCGTTGCTGCCCGCCATGGTCGGTGCGTTCGGGTTCGCGGAGGTGCTGTGCGTGATGCGGCGCAAGCTGAATGCGTCGATCAGCAATGCGTCGGACCGCATCCTGCCACGCCTGCGCGATGTGTTCGCCATGCGCTGGGTCATCGGGCGATCCGGTATCCTGGGCACCTTCACCGGCCTGCTGCCAGGCGTCGGCGAGGATATCGGTGCCTGGACCTCCTATGCGCTGGCGAAGCGGACCAGCCGCAAGCCGGAGGAGTACGGCAACGGCTCGGTCGAGGGGCTGACGGCGGCGGAAACCGGCAACAACGCCTCCGTTCCCGGCGCGATCATCCCGGTGCTGACGCTGGGGATTCCGGGGTCGGGCGTGGCCGCGATCCTGATGGCGGCGCTGATCATCCACGGCGCGCAGCCGGGGCCGCTGCTGATGGATATCAACCCGCAGCTCGTCTACGACATCATTGCCATGCTGGTGCTGGCGACGCTCGGCATCCTGATCCTGGGGCTCAGCCTGACCAAGGTCATGATCCTGGTGCTGCGGGTCAAGGACACCTGGCTGATGCCGGTGATCGCGGTGCTCTGTCTGGTCGGCCCCTACGCCATCCAGTCCCGGTTCTTCGATATCGGGGTCGTGGTGGTCTTCGGCGTGGTCGGCTTCGTGCTCAGGATGATGAACTACCCGATGGCGCCGCTGGTGCTGGGAATCGTCCTGGGCACAATCCTGGACAGCAATTTGCGCCGCTCGTTCACGCTGGCGGACGGCGACTACTCGCAGTTCTTCACCCGGCCGATCTCCGCCGTGCTTTGTGCCATCGTAGTCGGGATGATCCTGGTCCAGATCGGTCCGCTGCGCCGTGGCGCAGGCCGACTGGCGGCGCGCGCCACGGGCCGATGGCGGCGGCGGGCATGACCGCGTCGGATCACAGGACTTTGGCGGCGATCGGAGGCGAGACCCTGTTCGCCGTGATGCTGGGGCAACCGATCCGGCAAGTGAGGACGCCAGGCGCCTTCAATGCGTGGGCGGCGGAGACGGGAACCGACGCGGTGATGATCCCCGTGGATGTGCCCGCCGGTGCGCTCGCCGATACCTTGCGCGCCCTTCGCGGCTGGGGGAATTGCCTGGGCGCCGTGGTCACCTATCCCCACAAACAGGCGGCCGTCGACGCGCTGGACAGCCGGTCCGAGGCCGTGGGCGTGGTCGGGGCCTGCAACGTCATCCGCCGTGGCGCCGATGGCGATTTGCAGGGCGACATCACCGACGGCCTCGGTTTCGTGGGCGCGCTTCGGCAGAACGGGTTCGACCCGGAAGGCGCCGATGTACGCCTGATCGGTGCGGGCGGCGCCGGGTCCGCCATCGCGCTGGCGCTGCTGGATGCGGGCGTGGGCAGGCTGGTCATCGAGAGTATCGACGGCATACGGGCGGCCGATCTGGCGGGGCGGTTGACCCAGGCCCGCCCGGGCCGCCACGTTGCCACGACGTCGCCCGAGGATTTCGTCTGTGCGTTGGTGTGCAACGCGACGCCGGTCGGCATGAATGGCGACCCCGGCATGCCCTGCGTGCTGGATGGCTTGCCGGCCGATTGCTTCGTTGCCGATATCGTGCCGACCCCGGCGGATACGCCCTGGATCCTTGAGGCGCGTCGTCGCGGTCACCGCACCCAGACCGGGCCGGAAATGGTGGCTGCCCAGTTGCCGGTGATCGTCGGCCATCTGCTTGGCGCAGATGCGCCGGTTGCAGTGAACAACTTGAGGCCGCCATTGTCATGATCGACACTTCCGATGTGGGGACGTTGCAGCGATGAAGCGACAGATTGCGTGGGTGCAGACGCACCTGGTGTCCATGCCGGTTGCCGGCAATCTGACCGACGCGACGCGCTCGGTGGAGGATGTCGGTTTCGTCGTCGTGCGGATCGCGGATTGCGAGGGCCGGGAGGGCATCGGCGTCACCTATAACGAGGTCGGCGGCGAGGCGACCGGGAACCTGGTCGACCGCGCGATCGGTCCGAAGCTGATCGGCCGCGATCCGCTGGAGACCGAGGTCATCTGGCACGAGATGTTCCACTATCTGCGGGGCGTCGGCCGCAAGGGGCTTTCGTTCTGCGCCCTCAGCGCGGTCGATTTCGCCTTGTGGGACCTGAAGGGCAAGATTCTGGACTTGCCGGTTCACCGGTTGCTCGGCGGCAACCGCAGCCGGGTGCCGGTCTATGCCAGCGGCGGGTGGACCTCCTACGACGACGACGAACTGGTGGCCGAGATGCTGGACATGGTCGGCCAGGGCTACACGGCGGTGAAATGCAAGGTCGGGGTCGATGCCGGCACCAATCCGTCGCGCGACGTCATCCGCGTCCGCAAGGTCCGCGAGGCGATCGGCCCCGACATCAAGCTGCTGCTCGATGCCAACAATTGCTGGGACGCGGCGACTGCGGTGCAGGTGGCCAACCGGGTGCGGGAGTTCGACATCTTTCTGTTCGAGGAGCCGGTTTTCGCCGACGACATTCCGGGGCTGGCGCGCTTCAAGCGCGGGACGGACATCCCGCTGGGAACGGGCGAGCACGAGTACACGCGCTATGGTCTGCGCGACCTGCTGCTGCACGAGGCGGTCGACATCGTCCAGCTCGACGGTGCGCGCGCCGGCGGCTACACCGAGATGTTGAAATGCGCCGCGCTGGCGCAGGCCTGGAACAAGACGCTGGCGCCGCACGCGATGGAGTACGTCCACCGCAGCTTCGCGGCGGCGGTGGAGAACGTCATCTCGCTGGAGCGGCTGCGGATATTCGAGCCGGTCACGATGCACCTGTTCAAGAACGCGACCGCGCCGGAGGACGGCTTCATGGAGGTGCCCGAACTACCCGGGCTCGGCCTGGAGCTGGACATGGATTTCGTGCGCGACAGCGGCACGCGCGTCGGCGGCTGAGACGTGCTCTTTCAACCGGCCTTGGGGGGAGCGGTCGAGCCCCGTACCATCAATTCCGCAGGAAGGGGGGCGGGCAGGTCCGCGCCGCCATGTTCGATAGAGTCCACGACATAATGCGCCACGGTCTCGCCCATCGCCCTGGACGGCACGCGCATGGTGGTCAATGGCGGGTCCATGTGCGCGGCAAGCTCGACATCGTCGAAACCGGTGATGCTGATGTCGTCAGGGACGCGCAGGCCGGAGGCGCGCGCCTCGATCAGCGCGCCCGTCGCCAGATAGTCGTTGGTGCAGATGACGGCGGTTGGCGGTGCCCCGTCGGCAAGGATGGCGCGCATCCCCTCCCGGCCCGACGTGATCTGCCACGTGTCGACCGTCTGCAGATGCTTGGGGCGCACCGCCAGCCCATGCAGTGCGAGCGTGTCGCGCACCGCGTTGACCCGCAAGCGGATGCGGTCGTTGCGGTCGAAGTGGCGCGAGATAACGCCGAAGCGGGTGTGGCCCATGTCGAGCAGGTGCTCGGTGATCCGGACCATCTCGCCGTAGTTGTCGAAGCCGATGCAGTTGGCGTGGCCGAAGGCGCCTGTCGTGTAGATGATGACGTTGAAGATCTTTCGCCGCTTCAACACGCTGTAGAGCTCAGGCGGCTGGTCCTCGCCCATCAGGATCAGGCACTCGACCCCGTTCTGAATCATCTTTTGCGCCTGCTGTACCGTGCGCTCGTCGGACTCGTCCGGCCGCCCCAGCACCAGCGTGTAGCCGGCCTCGCCCAGCGTGCGCTGCAAACTTTCCAGCATCGTCGCAATGGCCTGATGGCCGAGGGTCGGGATCAGCGCCCCGACCGTCCGCGAGCGCAGGCTCGCCAGCGCTTGCGCGGGGCCGTGCGGAATCCAGCCCAGTTCCAGGATCGCCTTTTCCACCCGGACGCGGGTCTGTTCCTTGACGGCGCCGGGGGTGTTGATGACGCGCGAGGCGGTCGCCGTGGAGACGTTTGCCAGCCGGGCGACATCCGCCAGCTTCACCGAGCCTGCCATGCCGCGCCGCTCGCGGCTGCGCTTCGGCTTGGCGACAAGCCCAACGTCGTCGGGCGCTATGGAGGTCTCCTTCGGCATGGAGACCGTGGGATATATCAGCCGACCGATGGACGCAAATTTCAATGCGCGCAGACCGCTGCCGACCAATCGACGGGCGTGGCCAACCGGGGCTCAATGGACTTGCCGAACAGCCCAACATATAAGCTGACCGGCCTGAAGCGCGCTTGGCGGCCACATGCCTAGTCGCCGATTGCACTGGCAATCAATGTCCGCATCGCGACCGGAAGGCTTGCGCAACAGCTTGGCGAGCGATGGATGCCAGGCCTTCGCGCCGTATTCTCGCAAGGCGCTCATCAAGGCGATGAGTGCGGTGAGTCCGATGGAACATCGCAATTTCGATATCCTCCGCAAGCGCCCGCGCAACGCGGCGGGCATCTGAACGGGAGCGCACCATGCCGGCAGTCTCGTTTCCCACGCTTGAATTCCCGCATCTGGCCGATGTGGAACTGCCGCGCGTGGTCCGCGCGCGCCTGAACCACCCCGTCGGCGACGCGGTTGCTGACGTGCCGGCGGCGGTGCGTGCCGCCGTGGAAGGCAGCGAACGCCTACGTCGACTGCCCCCGGGTGCCAGCGTCGCGGTTGCCCTCGGCAGCCGGGGCATCGCGCGTATCGCGGAAGTGGCCGGCACCGCCATCGCCGCCCTGCGCGACATGGGCCTGGCGCCGTTCGTGGTGCCGGCGATGGGCAGCCACGGTGGCGGGACGGCGGAGGGCCAGATCGCCGTGCTCGACCGCCTCGGACTCACCGAAACGACGTTGGGCGCCCCGATCCGCGCGACGATGGAAACAGTCGACTACGGCACCACCGATGCCGGCACGCGCTGCAAGTTCGACCGCAACGCGGCCGGTGCCGACGCCGTGGTGGTGATCAACCGGGTGAAGTCGCACACCACCTTCGACCGGGCAATCGAGAGCGGGCTGGTGAAGATGGTGACCGTCGGCCTGGGCAAGGCGGAGGGCGCGCGCGCCGCCCATCGCACCGGGCCGCCGGCCCTGACCGACGTCGTGCCCGCCGTCGCCCGCGTGTTGCTGGAAAAGGCGCCCATCGCGCTCGGCATCGCGCTGGTCGAGAACCCGGACAAGTCGCTGATCGCGGTCGAAGGCGTGGCGCCGGCGGATTTCCATGCGGCCGACGAGCGGCTGCTCAAGCGGGCCAAGGCCTTCATCGCCCGGCTGCCGTTCGACCCGTTGGACGTGCTGGTGGTCGAGCAGATCGGCAAGGACATCTCCGGCGCCGGCATGGATCATGCCGTCACCGGGCGGGCCGACCTGCGCTCGATCCCCAACCCGGCCCCGTTCGTGTCGCGCATCGTGGTGCTGGGGCTCAGCGCCGCGACCGGCGGCAACGGGCTCGGCGTCGGGCTGGCCGACTTCACCACCGTCGACGTCACCCGCAAGATCGACCTGCAGCAGATCTACATGAACTCGCTGACATCGACCCTGGTCGAGAAATCGCGGTTCCCGATCGTGCTGGCCAACGACCGCGATGCCATGCGCGCCGCGGTGTCGACGTGCTGGTCGCCCGGCAATCCGCAAACGCGGATGTGCGTCATCCGCTCCACGCTCAACCTGGACGAGGTGCTGGTGTCCGAGCCGCTGGTCGCGGAACTGCGCGACAGCGCGGTCTTCGGCGATTGCTCCGAACCGTTCGCGTTGGATTTCGCCGACAATGGGCGGCTGCTGTCGCGCGCCTACGCGGCCGACGAGACGCTGCGCGCGGCGTCGTGATGCGCCCATGAGACGTCTTCGTGTCGCCATCGTCGGGTGCGGCTGGACCGCCGACACCCAGATGCGCACCGGCTTTGCGATGTTGCCCGACGCCTATCAGGTGACGCGGTGCTGCGACCTCGACGCCGACAAGGCGGTGTCGTTTGCGGCACGGCACGCGATCCCGGTTGCGTCCGGCTGCGTCGACGAGACCATCGCCGCCGACGATGTCGACGTGGTCAGCATCTGCACCCCGCCCGTCGCGCACTTCGAGCAGGTGAGGGCGGTGCTGAAGGCCGGCCGCCACGTCATCTGCGAGAAGCCGTTCGTGGCCTCGCTGGCGCAGGCGGACGAGATCATCGCGCTGGAGGCCGGTTCGCCGAAGCGGGTCGCGCCGGTGTTCCAGTACCGGTTTGGCGACGGCATCGCCAAGGTGCGCGCGCTGATTCGTTCGGGCCTGCCGGGGCGTGCCTATGTGTCCTCCATCGAGACCGCGTGGCGGCGCGGCGCCGACTACTACGCGACGCCATGGCGGGGCAAGTTCGCGACAGAACTTGGCGGCGTGCTGCTGACCCAATCGATCCACATCCATGACCTGCTGTTCGACCTGATGGGCCCCGCCGCCGAGGTGAAAGCGTTCAAGACCACGCGGGTGAACCCGGTGGAGGTTGAGGATTGCGCGGTCGCGGCACTCACCATGGCCGACGGGTCGTTGGCCTCGCTGACCGCGACGCTCGGGTCGGTGCGGCCCGCAACGCGCATCCGGCTGTGCTTCGAGAACCTGACCGTCGAGCGGCAATGCTTCGACGAGCTGGCGCCAAGGCCCGGTGCTGAGCCGTGGCAGGTGACGACGGCCACGCCGGAGATCGAGGCGGAAGCCAATGCGATCATGGCCGGCGTTGCGCGCGCGCCCGTGGGGTTCGCCGGCCAGTTCGCCGATGTTCACGCGCGCCTCGCCGACGGCGAGCCATTCGCGGTGACGCTGGAGGACGCGCGGCGGTCGCTGGAACTGGTGACGGCCATCTTCCATTCCGCCAGCACCGGCGAGCCGGCGACGTTGCCGATCGGTGCGGCACATCCGCTCTACTCTGGCTGGGTGCCGGGTAATGGGTGACCAACGCCATACAGCCGCACCGGGGGATCTCGCCGATCCCTTCGATGTCATTGTCGTCGGCGGCGGCTCCGCCGGCTGCGTGCTGGCGAGCCGCCTGAGCGAGGACCCTGATTGCCGCGTGCTGCTGTGCGAGGCCGGCCAGGACACGCCGCCCGGCCAGGTGCCCGAAGCCATTCTCGACAGCTTCGCGGGCTTCGCCTACCTCAACCCGGGCTACATCTGGAACGACCTGCGCGCCACCACCGAGCCAGTGTCGCAAGGCCGGACCGCACCGAAACGCAAATATGAGCAGGCGCGTGTGCTGGGCGGCGGCTCGTCGATCAATGGCCAGCTCGCCGGCCGAGGGTCGCCGGGCGACTACGACGAATGGCAAGCGCGCGGCGCGGACGGCTGGAATTGGGATGCGGTGCTGCCCTATTTTCGCAAGCTGGAACGCGACATGGACTTCGGCGGCCCGCTGCACGGCAAGGAGGGGCCGATTGCGGTGTCGCGCCTGTTCCAGCCCCTGTGGCCCGAGCACGCCCATGCCATGGCGCGCGCCCTGGACGCGGCCGGCTACGACTATATCGCCGACCAGAATGGCGACTTTCTCGACGGCTACTACCCGGTCGCGATCACCAATGTGTTCGACCGCCGGGTCACCGCCGCCATCGGCTATCTGGGCTCGACCGTTCGTGCCCGCCCAAACCTGACCCTGCTGACCGAGACCGCGGTCGATGGGCTGGTCATTGAGGGCACCACTTGCACCGGCGTGCGCCTGCGCCTGGATGGGGCGGAGCGCGTCGTGCGCGCGCGGACAACGGTGTTGAGCGCCGGCGCGATCTTCACCCCCGCCATGCTGCTGCGCGCCGGCATCGGCCCCGCCGACCAGACCGGCGCGATGGGTATCCCGGTCGTTGCCGACCTGCCCGGCGTGGGACGGCGACTGACCGACCACCCGTCCGTCGCCGTTGCCGGCTTCGTGCTGCCGCACGCGCGCATCAACGGGCGCACCCGCCGGCACCTGATGCTCGGGCTCAGGTTCTCGTCGGGGCTCGACGGTGCGCCGCCGGGCGACATGGCCGCTTCCATCGCCACAAAGTCGGCGTGGCATGCGGTCGGCGACCAACTTGCGACCGTCAACATCTGGGTCAACAAGACCTACTCCGAGGACGGCACGGTGGCGCTCGCCTCGCCGCGCGCGGGCGACATGCCGAAGGTCGACTTCAACTTGCTGAGCGACAGCCGCGACATGGAACGCCTGAAGTCGGCGTTCCGCATGCTGGCTGGCGTCGTGCGTTCCGCGCCAATGGAGGGCGTCGTCACCGACGTGTTTCCCGCCAGCTACTCCGACAAGGTGCGCCAGGTCGCTGCCATCACGCCGCGCAACAAGCTGCTGACATCGGTGCTCGCCCGCCTGCTGGATGGGCCAGCACCGCTGCGCCGCCGGCTGATCGACCGGCTGATCGTCGAGGGCGCGCCGATGGACAGGCTGCTGGCCGACGACGCCGCGCTGGAAGACTTCATTCGGCATGCCGCGGTCGGGGTTTGGCACGCCTCGTGTTCGTGCCGCATGGGCGCCGACGACGATCCCGACGCCGTGCTCGATGCGCGGGGCCGGGTGAGGGGCGTTGCCGGCCTGCGGGTCGCCGATGCGTCCGCCTTTCCGTCGATCCCGTGTGCCAACATCAACCTGCCCACGATCATGCTGGCCGAGCGCATGTCGGACCTGATCGCGCACGATCTCAAGCAGGCCGACGCGGCACCGGTGGCGGCGAAGGTCAAGGCAGGCATTTGCAAGGAGACAGCATGACAATCGAAGCCCAACCGCTGGCCCTGCCAACCGAACCGCGTGCGTTCGCGGCGCTGATCGATGGCGCGTTCATTCCGGCCGGCGACCGCGCGCCCATCGTGCGCGAGAACCCGGCCCATCTGAAACCGGTCAGCGTCTACCCCACCGCGACCGCCGAAGACCTGTCGGCTGGGATTGCCGCTGCGCGCCGCGCGGCCGACAACCGCGTCTGGGCCGGGTTGTCGGCGGCGGACCGCGCCAAGGCCCTATTACGGGTCGCCGGCCTGATCGACGCCAACCGTGCCGAGTTCTGTGCCATCGAGTGCCTGGAGGTCGGCAAGCCGATCGGCCTGGTCGAGCGCGAGATCAACGGTGCGATCGCGCACTGGGAGTATGCCGCGGCGCTCGCCAGGCAGGTGGCCGGCGATACCTACGACAATGTCGGCAACGGCGCGCTGGGCCTGATTCTGCGCGAACCGGTGGGTGTCGTCTCGATGATCACGCCATGGAACTATCCGCTGCTGATCATCTCGCAGAAACTGCCGTTCGCGCTCGCCGTCGGCTGCACCGCCGTGGTCAAGCCGAGCGAACTCACCTCCGGCTCGACGCTCAGGCTGGGCGAGTTGATCACGGAAGCCGGGCTACCGCCGGGGGTGGTCAACATCGTTGCCGGCACCGGCGCCGATCTCGGCGAGGGCCTGACCACGTCGCCCGAGGTCGACATGGTGTCGTTTACCGGCTCGACGCGGGTCGGGCGGTTGATCGCGCGCAAATCAGGCGAGAAGCTGAAGAAGGTGTCGCTGGAACTGGGCGGCAAGGGCGCGCACATCGTATTCGCCGATGCCGACTTAGCGCTCGCCGCCGAGAAGGTCGCGCTCGGCATCACCCGCAATGCCGGCCAGGCGTGCGTCAGCGGTTCGCGCCTCGTGGTCGAGAGGTCCGTTGCCGACAGGTTTGTCGAGGCGGTCACCGCCGAGATCGCGAAGCTCAACATCGGCGACCCGCTCGACCCGCGGACCACCATGGGCCCGGTCGTCAGCGATGCCCAGAAGGCACGGGTCGAAGGCTACATCGCCGACGGTGCGGCGGCCGGTGCGGAAACGCGCTGGCGGATGGGCCTGCGGCCGGATCTGCCCGCCGGCCACTTCGTGAACCCAACGGTGTTCACCAATGTCGGCTCCGATATGAGCATCTTCCGCGAGGAGGTGTTCGGGCCGGTGCTGACGGTGTCTGCCTTCGAGACCGCCGACGAAGCCGTCCGGATCGCCAACGATTCCAGCTATGGCCTGCTGGCCGGGCTGTGGACCCGCGATCTGGACCGTGCGCTGCAGATGGGCCGGCGCCTGAACGTCGGCACCGTGGAGATAAACGCGTTCCTGGCGGCGACGCCGGAGATGCCGATTGCCGGGCGCGGCGACAGCGGGCTGGGCCACGAACGCGGCCGGGTCTCGGTGGACGAGTTCACCCAGCTCAAGTCGCTGTTCATGCAGCTCAATCCGGCAGGATAAGTTGCGCCGGTTATTGCCCCTCACCCTCCCGACGCCTTCGGCGCCGGGCCCCTCCCTCTCCCACGAGGGGAGAGGGGATGGCGCGCGGCTTGAAACCCCTCTCCCGCAGAGTGGGAGAGGGAGGGACCCGTCCGGCGCAGCCGGATGGGAGGGTGAGGGCTACCGCCCCTTGAAGTTCGGCGGGCGCTTCTCGACGAACGCGGTCATGCCCTCGCGCCGGTCCTCAGCCATCGAGTTGCGCCAGATCGCATCGCGCTCGAAGGCGATGCCGTTCTCCAGGGTGGCTCCCACGGCGGTACGAATGCACGCCTTGGTGTTGCGCACCGCGACGGGCGCCCTGGTCGCGATGGTCTCGGCGATCTCGACCGCGCGGGCAATGGTGCGGTCGGGCGCGCAGACCTCCACCACCATGCCGAGGCGGAGCGCGGTGTCGGCGTCGATGGGGTCGCCGGTGAACAGCATGTAGGCGGCCATCTGCGGGCCGACCTTGCGCGGCAGGCGTTGGGTGCCGCCGTCGCCGGCCATGCCGCCGATCTTGACCTCGGGTTGGCCGAACTGGGCGTTGCTGCCGGCAACGATGAAATCGCACACCATGGCCAGTTCGTTGCCGGCGCCGAAGGCGATGCCGTTGACGGCCGCGATCATCGGCTTGGCGAAGCGCTCGATGCGGCGCCACGCTTCCACCCGGTTCGGATTGTTCGATGTGCCGGCCGGCCCGCGCGCGACCATTTCCTTGATGTCGGCGCCGGCCGCAAACATCTCGTCCCCGCCGGTGATGACGAGGCAGCGGACATCGTCGTCATCTTCCAGCGCGGCGACGATGCGGCCAAGCTCGATCACCATCGAGCTGTGCAGCGCGTTCTTCTTCTCGGTGCGGGCGAACCGCACCAGCGCCACGTGCCGGCTGGGCCGCTCCAGCACTACACGATCGGCAAGGTCGATCGTTGTCACATCCTGGTTCGTGGGGGTATCCGGCATCGTCGTTCCCATCGTCGTCAGTGCCCGGCCGGCAGGAACCGGGCGTCGGCGAGGCCATGGACCTCGAACAACCGGTCGATGGCCGCGCGGTCCTCGTCGCTGGCCGGGGTCTGCGGCGCCCGGGTGATGAAGTTCGGAAACACGCCCTGCCTGGCCAGGATGTACTTCATTCGCGCGCGGTAGTCGCGCAGCGGGCTGCTCCAGCACACCCGAGCCAGCGGTGCGAGGTCGTTCCATATGGCGTAGGCCTCGGTCGCCTGGCCGGCGGCGGCCAGCGCCTGCATCTCCATCAACGCCTTGGTGAAGGTCGCGGCATAGCCGATCAGCGCACCGCTGGCCCCCATCAGCAGCGCCTCCAGGATGAAAGTGTCGTTGCCGGTCAGCACCGTCATCCGGCCGCCGGTCTGGCGCACCTCCTCCAGCAGCTCCCATGCGCGGTCGAAGTCGAACGCGGCGTCCTTGATCGCGACCAGCCCGTCGATCTCGGCCAGTCGCGCGACGGTACCGGCGGGGTAGGCGGCGACAGCAGTCTGGAACGCGATCATCGGCAGCGCCGTCGCCTCGGCGATGGCGGCGTGATAGTCGGCCACCATGGCGGCCGGCAGCGGCTTGTTCATGAACTGGGGCAGGATTGGAAACGGCACTACTCCTTGCGCACCGGCGTCGCGCAGCCGCTTGCCGTGGGCTACGGCTCCGGCAGTGTGGGTCGCGATCACGCCGGTGATGATCGGGCAGGCGCCGGCGACTGCCGCCTTCGCCCGCCGCACCGCTTCTATCTGCTCGTCGCGTTCCAGCGCCGTTGCCTCGCCGGCCGCCATGTTGACCGCGATCGCGGTCGGACCGGCGGCCGCGACATCGGCGACGTAGCGGTCATAGGTGTTCCAATCGACGGACGCGTCGGTGTCGAATGGCGTCACGATTGCGGGAATGACACCGGTCTGAAAGGGATGCGGCATTGAAAGCGGCCTCAGTGGTCAGGTCGGGCGGTGAGGGTCTGCAGGCAGGCCCGGCGCATCGTGATGTAAGCGGTACACATACTGATCCGCCGATGCGAGAGCGAAGCCGGTCGGTTTCAGCACGTGGTTCATCGAATGGTCGGAATTCAGCCTGGCGACGGGTCGCGCGGTTGTGAATGGAAGCGCTTTCATATATACAATCCCGGCCAACCTCAAGAGCAGTCCAGGGCAACCTAACGCATGGGCATCACCGTCTCCGAGCCCGCCGACGCCGTCGGCCAGATCAGCAACGGCGCCTGCGTCGCGGTCTCCGGTGGCGGCTACCGCGTGGTCCCGAACGCGCTGATCGACGCGCTGGCCACATCATATCTGGAGCACGGGAGTCCGCGCGACCTGACGATTGTCGCGGTGGCGATGATCGAGCGCGCGCGGGCCGGCAAGGGCGGCCTGGCGTCCGGCCTCAACCGGCTGGCCATCGAGGGGATGATGGCGCGGGTCATCACCTCCAGCTTCTCGCGTTCCGCCGCCAACGAGCTCAACCGTGCCATCGCCGACAACACGGTCGCCGCCTACAACGTGCCGATGGGCACGCTGATCCAGTGGCTGCGGGCGACGGCTGCGGGCCGGCGGGGTTTCGCCACGCCGGTCGGCATCGGCACCTTCGTCGACCCGCGCATCGAGGGCGGGCGGGTGAACCCGCGCGCCGACACCGAAATCTGCCGCATCATCGACATCGAGGGCGAGGAGCAGATTTACTATCCGCGCCTGCCGGTGGACGTGGCGTTGGTCAAGGCCAGCGCGGCCGACGAGCGCGGCAACCTCTACTTCGACCGCGAGGCGTTCGACCACGGGACCATCGAACTGGCGATGGCGGCGCACAACTGCGGCGGCCGGGTCATTGCCGAGGTCAACCGGTTCGTGCCGGTCGGCGCCATCCACCCGCGTATGGGCCGCATTCCGGGCGCCATCGTCGACACGGTTGTCGTCAATGCGGACGTTTGGGAGGATGAGCAGGCGGCCGTGCTGACCGGTGCCGGCCGGCCGCCACTGGCGCCGCCAGCCGACCGCAACCTGCCGCGCGACCTGATCGCCCGTCTGGTCGTCTCGCGCCTGCCCGACGGCGCGATGGTCAACCTTGGCGCCGGGTTGCCGATGTATGACGTGCCGGAAATGGCGCGGGCGATGGGCCGCGACGACATCTACTTCACCGTCGAGCAGGGGCCGATGGGCGGTTGGCCCCAGGTCGGCGGCGTCGCGCGCCATCCGGAGCTGATCCTGGACCAGAACGAAGTGTTCCAGTTCTACGAGGGTGGTGGGCCGGACGTGGCGGTTCTCTCGTTCGGCGAGGTCGACCGGGTGGGATGTGTCAACGTCAGCCGCCTGGGCGACATGCTGCCCGGCTGCGGCGGGTTCATCAACATCACCCACGGCATCGACGACCTGATCTTCTGCGGCACGCTGACCACCGGCGGGCTCGCCGAGACCGTCGGCGCACAGGGCATCGTCATCGAGCAGGAAGGGCGCATCCAGCGCTTCGTCGACCGGGTGGGGCAGATCACGTTCAGCGGTCCCGATGCGCTCGCCGCCGGCAAGCGCGTCACCATGGTCACCGACCGGGCGACGTTTGCGCTGACGGCGGAGGGATTGGTGCTGACCGACATCGCACCCGGCATCGACCTGCAGGCCGATGTGCTGGACCGGATCGCGTTCCCGGTCTCCGTCGCGCCGCAGTGCGCGACCTATCCCGCGACATTGCTGGCCGGCGCGGCCTCGCCCGACACCGCAACGGGTGCCGAACCGGTCCGCGCGGTGCGTACATAAGACGATGACCGGCACGGCGGCCAAGCCAACGCCGCCGCCCGGTATCGCGTCCGACTGGCCATGTCTCAGGGCCGTCACGGGCCGGATTCTGCCCGGGGACGATGGGCCAGGCGCGCTCGATGTCGGGGCCGATGACTATGTCACGCGACAACTCTGGCGAGAGTCGGCGTTCCAGGTGCCGCTGATTGCGGCCGGCCTGAGCGCGCTCGACGCTGCCGCGCGGCGGGCCCACGGTGCGCCGTTCACAGATCTCGGTCCGGACGAGCAGGATCGGTTGCTCGGCGCTGTCGCGGGCGACGGGTGGTTCGAGGCGGTGACCGCGCTGGTGGCGGAGGGCGCCTTTGCCGATCCGGGCAATGGCGGCAATGCGGGCGCACTGGCATGGCGGATGATCGGCTATGACCAAAGGCTGCCAATCGACGCCGCAAACGCTCGCGCGCCTGACGACGTGTCGCTCGGTGCAACTGGCGCCCCACACGGCGATGATTACGACGTCGTTGTGGTCGGGGCAGGGGCCGCCGGTGGCATCGTCGCCTGCGTGCTAGCGGAGGCCGGAAAGACGGTGCTGCTGCTGGAACGCGGCCATGGTGCTGACGGCCACCGCGACCATCTGCGCAACCACCGCCTGACCCGATATGGCCACAACACCGGGCCGCCGCTGGAAGGCCATCCGCGCGCGTTCCGTGCCCCGGACGGCTGCGAGCGCATCGTGCAACCGCACGCGTTCGACTACCACAACAACGCCTCGTGCGTCGGCGGCGGCACACTGGTCTATGGCGCACTGGCGTGGCGGTTCCACCCGGGCGACTTCCGCATGGCCTCACGCTACGGGGTGCCCGAGGGGTCGTCGCTGACCGACTGGCCGATCGGCTATGACGACCTGGCGCGCTGGTACGAGCGCGCGGAATGGGAGATCGGGGTCGCCGGCGACGGTGCGGCGCGTGGAATGCCGGGCCGTCGCGATCGCGCCTATCCGATGCCACCGGTGCAAGGCGGTAACGCGACCGAAGTGCTGCGGCGTGGGGCATCGCAACTCGGCATCGACGCGTTCGCGCCACCGCTGGCGATCAACACCGTGCCACGTGCCGGCCGGCCCGCATGTGTCGGCTGCGCAAGCTGCGTCGGCTTCCCGTGCCCGGTCGACGCCAAGAACGGCACGCAGAACACGGCGATCCCACGCGCGCTGGCAACGGGACGCTGTACCCTGGTGACCGGCGCGATGGCGGCGCGGATTGTGACAGACCCGCGGGGCAGGGCCACCGGCCTGGACTACTTCACAACCGACGAGACGGGCCAGACAGTGGCGCGCTACGCAACGGCCCGCGCCGTCGTCGTTTCCTGCGGCGCCATAGAGAGCGCCCGGCTGCTGCTGAACTCGGCCACTGCCACCGATCCCGAAGGGCTCGGCAACAACCGCGATCTGGTCGGGCGCAATCTGCAAGGCCACCTCTACCCGACCGCGTTCGGGCTGTTCGACGAGGAGGTCGAGGACTGCGTCGGCCCAGGGCCATCCGTGGCGACCTGCGCCTACAATCACGGCAATCCGGGCGTCATCGGCGGTGCGATGCTGGCCAACGACTTCGTCATGACGCCCATCGGTTTCTGGACCAACGCGCTGCCGCCGGATCTGCCGCGCTGGGGTGCGCCAGCGAAGACGTTCATGCGCGAGGCCTATCGCCACGTGCTCCAGGTCAGGGGGCCGGTGCACGAGATCCCGGACCCGACGTGCCGCGTGGCGCTCGCCCGCGATGTGCGCGACCGACACGGCCTGCCGGTGGCGCATCTGTCGGGGGTGGTGCACGACGAAACCATGAGGAGCGTGGACTTCATCGCCGGCAAGGCGCGGGCCTGGGTGGAGGCGTCGGGCGCTCGGCGGGCGTGGACGATGACGCCGTCACGGCGTCTGTCCGCCTACCAGCACCAGGCCGGTACCTGCCGCATGGGAACCGATCCGGCGCATGGGGTAACCGACCGCTACGGCCGGGTTTGGGGCCACGACAACCTGTTTGTTTGCGATGCCTCTCTGCACCCGACCAATGGCGGGTTCAACCCGGTGCTTACCATCATGGCGCTCGCGTTCCGGAACGCAGCGCATGTTGCCGGCTCCCTGTGACCGGCGCGCTGGTCTTGGTTTGCGGTTCTGTAATCGCTTCCACGATGTTGAAGCAATCAGCGGCGAAGTGCATGGCATTGCGGGCCAGACTGGCGGAAAACTGGCGCGTAGGCGTTGACAGCCGGTCTTCGGCTTTCTAAAAAGTAAGCGGTTTCAAGAGTGCGGCCGTCATCCGGCCGGGCCTTGGCTAGACAACCGAGATGGCAAGGTGTGGCCCGGGGGGAACAACCGCATTCGAGCCCAACTGTGACGACGGTCGAAGCCGCGCGTCAGCCGTTGCCAAAAAGCCGGTGCAATCCGGCCCGAAGGAGGAAAGCACTATGACTGCACTGACCAGGATTCTGGTCGCTTCGACAGCGATCATCGCCGCATCGGCCGCGGGCGCGGTCGCGCAGGAAGTCACCCTGCGTGTCGGTACGGTCTATCAGGTCGATCACACGATCTCGAAGGGCAGCGCGGAGTTCGAGCGGCTGGTCGAGGAAGCGTCCGGCGGCGAAATCGACGTCGAGGTGTTCTATGCCGAGGAACTCGGAACGGAGCGCGAGATGGCCGAGATGACCCGGGCCGGTGGCCTGGAGATGGTGCTGAGCGGACTGCCCGGCACCGGCGCCTTCGTGCCCGAGATCGAGGTGATGGAAGCCTTCTACACCTACGACGATGTCGAGGATCTGGCCCGTGTGGTCGCCGAGATCGCGCCCGACCTGAACGCCTTCATGGAGCCCCAGGGGTTCCACCTCGTCGGCGCCATGTACCAGGGTCCGCGCAATCTGCTGGCCTCCCGCCCGGTGAACACATTCGCCGATATGGAGGGCCTGCGCCTGCGCATTCCGCAGACCCCGCTGTTCGTCGCCCTGGCGCAGTCCTGGGGCGCCACGCCGACCGCGATCGCCTTTAGCGAGGCCTATACCGCGCTTGAGAACGGCGTGGTCGATGCGGTGGAAGGGACGTCGGAATCCATCGTCACGATGGGCTTCGCCGAGCAGGCCAAGTATCTCACCCTGACACGGCACAACTTCTATCCGCAGCCGATGGTGGTGAACCTGGACTGGTGGAATACGCTGTCGCCCGAGCACCAGCAGATCATCAATGAGGCCGCGACGGCGGCAGGCCAGTACCAGCTCTCGCTGCACCAGGCCGCCGACGAGGCCGCTCGCGCGGCGATGGTCGAGATCGGCGTCGAGGTCATCGAGCCCGAGGACTTCGAGCAGTTCCGCGACAGCGTGCTCGGCGCAATGGACGGCTACATCCAGGAGAAGGGTCCGGAGGTCTACGCCGTCTACCAGAAGATGCTGGAAGTGGCCGGCTCGGACGACGACTGAGCCCCGCATGGAGGCGGCCGCCATCCTCTCCAGGCGGCTGCCTCCGACCGATGCCGGCTTTGGTCTGCCGTCGTGCCGGCGGTGTCCTTCCGGGGGCATCGCGCGCTAGTGTGGCATCCGGCGCCGCGGCACCCATTCCTTCGCCACTCGCACGAACATTGGGCGCCGGCTCGCGGCGTTGCCATCTGATCGGAACCCGTGCCCGTTGCTGACCCGTGTCTACATCGCGATCGTCGAGGCGCTGATTATCTTCGGCCTGACCGTCATGGTGGCGCTGACGTTCGCGTCCACCGTGTACCGGTTCGCGGGTTATGGCGGCATCTTCTGGGCCGAGGAAGTGACCCGCTACGTCAGTATTTGGGTCGTTTTCCTGGGCGCCGGGCTCGGCATCCGCTTCGGCATCCACCTGAGCCTGGAAATCTTCATCGAACGCTTGATTCCGCCGCTCAGGCGCGTGGCGCACATCATCATCTACCTGCTGATGATCGTGTTTGAGCTGGTGCTGCTCTACTACGGCGCGGAGCTGGCGATCTCCAACTACGCCCAGCAGTCTGCCTCCCTGCAGATGCCGATGACCTACGCCAATGCCGCGGTGCCGGTGGGTGCGGCGATCATGCTTTTCGAAACGATCAGGCAGATCGTCCTGGAGATCCAGGGCAAGGCCAAGAGGAGCACGTTCCTTGACTAGATTGGCCTTGAACGGTCGGGCCTGGAGTGGCCCGGCAGCCGGACCAGGGAGGCGGACGGCATGGTAGGCGTTCTGTTCGGCGCGTTCCTGATCCTGCTCGTCTTCGGGGTGCCGATTGCGTTCTCCATCGGCCTTGGATCGCTGATCCCCACCATCCTGCAGGGCAACATCCCGCTGACGCTGGTGGTCAGCCGCATGTTCGGCGGGATCGATTCCTTCCCGCTGATGGCGATCCCGTTCTTCGTGCTGTCCGGCACGCTGGCCGGGGCCTGCCACCTGACCGAGAAGATCGTCGACCTCGCCAGCTACCTGGTCGGGCGCATGCGCGCAGGCCTGGCGCACTGCAACATCGTGGCGGCGATGCTGTTCGGCGGCATCACCGGGTCGGCGGTGGCAGAGAGCGCGGCGTTGGGCTCGATCCTGATCCCCGGCATGGCGTCGAAGAACT
Organism: Alphaproteobacteria bacterium; assembly: GCA_965227515.1. Taxonomy (GTDB): domain Bacteria; phylum Pseudomonadota; class Alphaproteobacteria; order CALKHQ01; family CALKHQ01; genus CBDDFZ01. The sequence continues at coordinate 3,727,246 of CBDDFZ010000001.1, read as the reverse complement.
ATCCACGGCCGTACGCTGCCGCGGTCACCGCGACCGCCGCCGTCATCGGGTCGATCATCCCGCCATCCACACTGATGATCATCTACGGCTACCTGACCGGCGTTTCCACCGGCCAGCTCTTTCTGGGCGGCGCCATCCCGGGTGTGATGGTCGGCCTGGCGCTGATGATCACCGCGCACATCCAGGCCGTGCGGCTGGGCATCGAACCCGACGGCGCGGCGGAGAAGCGCACGCTGCAGGGCTTCCTCAAGGTCGGCCGCACGTCCGGACCCGCCATGTTGATCCCGGTCATCATCCTGGGCGGCATCATCGGCGGATTTTTCACCCCGACCGAGGCTGGCGTGGTGGCGGTTGTGGTGGTGCTGCTGCTCGGCCAGTTCGTCTATTCCGGATTTACCAAGGGCGAGCTGCGCAAGGCCGTGCTGAGCGCGGGCTACACCACGGCGATGGTGTTCATGATCCTGGGCGCGTCCCAGGTGTTCGCCAACCTGCTGACGCGGGCACGGTTCCAGTCGACGCTGCTCGACATCCTGACCACGGTCTCCGGCGTGCCCGAGATTCAGATGCTGCTGATCCTGGTGGCGCTGATTTTCCTCGGCCTGTTCATCGACGCCACCGCCGTCCTGATCATGTTCGCGGCCCCGCTGGCCAAGGTGTGCGAGGCGATCGGCTACGACCCGGTGCATTCCGGCGTGGCCATCGTCATTGCCTGCCTGATCGGCGGCGTCACCCCGCCGGTCGGCACCCTGATGTTCATCGCCGCCGGCATCGCCAAGATATCCATCGGCGCCGCCGCCCGGGGAATCCTGCCGTTCGTCATCGCGCTGATCATTGTCAACGTCATCATCGCCCTGGTCCCGGATATCGTCGTGTTCCTGCCGGACCTGGTGTTCTCCAAGGAGTAGTCAGCCATGACCGAGGGGGCACTGCGCGGGATCAAGGCGCTGGCGGTCGACACCGGCGGCACGGTGCTGGACTGGCTGCCGGGCGTGACGCGCGCGTTCCAGGAGGTGGGGCAACGCCGGGGGCGGGACGCGCCATGGACCGAGCTGACCAAGCACTGGCGGCGGCTCTCGACGGGCATGGTCAACGACGGCCTGCCGCAGAAGGACGGGCGCGTCAGCATCGACTTCGACGACGTTCTGCGCCAGACCCTGGAGCCCGTGCTGGCAGACCACGGGCTGTCGGACCTGCCGGCTGAGGATCGCGAAACGCTGGTGCGCTCGTGGCGGCGGCTTGACGCGTGGCCGGATGTGGTCGGCGGTGTCGCCCGTCTGCGCACCCGTTTCCTGGTCGCGCCGTTCACCATCCTGCGCACGCCATTGGTGGTCGAGGCCTCCCGCCATGTCGGGGTCTCTTGGGACCTGGTCATCTCGTGCGAGATGATCGGCATCTACAAGACCGACCGCCGTGCCTACGAGACCGCGGCGCATTGGATGGACTGCCGCAACCAGCAGGTGCTGCTCGTCACCTGTCACAACAACGACCTGCGCGCCGCCCACAGCTATGGCCTGCCGACCGCGTTCGTGAACCGTCCGGACGAGTGGGGCGACGAGGTCTCGCCCGATGCCGAGGCCGATCCGGCAGCCAATATCGTGTGCGACGGGTTCGACGACCTGGCCGACCAGCTCGGCTGTCCGGCGGCGTGATGCTTCCGGCGGACATCGGCGGGACCAGAGCATGAGGATCGCGGTCTGCGGTACCGCCCACTGGTCGGAGATCGTGCACTTGCCCGGACTGGCCGCCCATGTCGGCGTCGAGCTTGCCGGCGTTTACGGCCGTACACCGGAGCGCCGGGAAGCGCTGGCGCAGAAATTTGGTATCGCGGCCTATGCCGAGGTCGACGCGATGCTGGATGATGTCGATGCGGTGAGCTTTGTCGTGCCGCCGGCGGTGCAGGCGGACCTGGCCGCGCGGGCGGCGCGCGCCGACAAGCATCTGCTGCTGGAAAAGCCGTTGGCCGCGAATTTTCCGGATGCGGTTCGGCTTGCGAATAACGTCGCGGACGCGGGCGTTGCCGCATCCTGCTTCCTGACCCGGCAGTTCATTGCCGCACTGACGTATTTGGCGGCCGAGGCGCGCATCACCGGGGCGACCGATGGCCAGGCGGTGCTGCGGTCGGGCGCATTGTTGCCCGGCAGCCCCTACGAGAACTCGACCTGGCGCCATGACGAGCTTGGTGCGTTGTGGGATGCCGCGCCGCACGGCATCACCGTGCTGCACGACGGGCTCGGCCTGATTGTGCGCGTGCGCGCAACGTCGCCGAAGCGGGGTATCGTCAAGCTGGCGTACGAGCACGCGTCGGGCGCGCAATCGTCCCATCTGGTCGATCTGGTCGACCCGGCCACCGAGCTTCACGAGTCGTATGCGTTCAACGGTGGCGCGACGCCACTGACGATCGACCCGGTGCGCTACGAAAGACCGGTCGCCTTCGCCGGCGCCGTCGACCTGCTGCTGGCGCGTGTCCGCCAGCCGGACCCTGGCCAACTTTCGCTGGTGCTGCACATCATGGCGGTGCTGGACGCGGCCGAGCGCAGCGCGCGCAACGGCGGCGCGTTCGAGACCGTCTCACCGACACCGGTTATGTCGTCTTAGGAAGGGAAATGACGATGCCAAGACTGCTGACCAAGGAAGATGTCGTCGGCGTGTTTCCGCCGCTGGCGACGCCGTTCACCGACAACGAGGACCTGGACCTGGACGCGCTGCGCCGGGAGGTCGACCTGAACCTTTCGCTGGGCGTCACCGGTGTGTGCGTCGGTGGCAGCACCGGCGAGGGACACGCGCTGGAAGCCGACGAGCTCGGCCAGCTCGTGTCCACGGCCCAGTCGGTCGTGAACGGCAAGATCCCGGTGATCGCGGGCATCATCACCACCTCGACGCGCAAGGCGTTGCGCCGCGCGCAGGCGGCGAAGGATGCCGGTGCGCAGGCGGTGATGGTGACGCCGCCGGTCTATCAGATCTGCTCCGACGACGGCATGTACGACTTCTATGCCGCGATCCATCGCGAAACCGGGTTGCCGATCGTGATCTACAATGTGCTGACCAACGCGCCGGTGCAGCCGCACCTGATCCGGCGGATGGCGGAAAACCGGCACGAGACCGGGCTGATCGGCATCAAGGAAAGCATCGGCGGCAGCCTGGAGACGCTGACCGAGTTGCTGGACACGGTGGGCGACAAGATCTCGGTCACCTGGGCGCACGACTGGCTGCTCTATCCGGGCCTGGCGCTGGGCGCGACCGGGTCGATCTCCGGTGCGGCCGCCCTGCTGCCCCGCCACTGCATCGCGTTGTGGGACGCCATCCACGGCAGCGACTTCAAGCGCGCCCAGGACCTGCATTTCGTCATCACCGACGTGTGCAGCCAGATCAGCCGCTACAACTGGCCGGCCGGGGTGAAGGCGTGCATCAACATGCAGGGCCGCCAGGTCGGGCCGTGCCGCGCGCCGTTCAACCGGGTGCCGGAGGAACAGCTCGCGCGGATCGGCGAGGCGCTGCGCCGGGCCGACGCCTACGACTTCTCCGCGGCTGCTTGAGCGATCAGGGCCCTACCGGGCCTTTCAGCAGCTTGCCGGGGTTCATGATCCCGTTGGGATCGAGCGCGTTCTTGATCGTCCACATCAGGTCGAGGGCCTCGCCGTGCTCCTGGGCCGCGAGGTCGAGCTTGTGCATGCCGATGCCGTGCTCGCCCGACACGGTGCCGCCGAAGCGTAGCGCGCGCTCGCCGGTGCGGTAGGCGAGGCCGTCGGCGGCAGCCCGTTCCTCAGCGGAGTCCGGGTCGAACAGTATGCCGAGGTGGAAATTGCCGTCGCCGACATGGCCGGTCAGCGCGGCTATCATGCCGGTTTCCTCGATGTCCGCTTCCGTCTCCAGGATGCAGTCGGCCAGCTCGGAAATCGGCACGCACGCATCCGTGCTCATCACCGCCTTGTTCGGCAGGTAGTGGAGGTTGGCGTAGTAGCCGGTGTGGCGCAGCTTCCACAGCCGGTTGCGGTCCTCCTGGCTTTCGGCCCAGCGAAATCCGCCGCCGCCACTCTCCTCGCAGAGCATGTCGACCAGCTCGACCTGCTCGGCGACCGCGGCGGGCGGCCCCTGGAACTCGAGGAACAGGGTCGGGACCGGATGGAAATCGGTGCTCTTGTTGTACTGGATCGCCATGCGCGCCTGCATGGCGTTCAGGAGTTCGATCCGCGCGATGGGAATGCCCATCTGCAGGATGGCGACGGTGACGGCAAGGGCATCGCGCACCGTCGGGAACTGGCAGACCGCGGCGCGCTCCACCTCCGGCCGGCCGTAGAGCTTCAATTGTACCTCGGTGATGATGCCGAGCGTGCCCTCGCTGCCCACGAACAGCCTGGTCAGGTCATAGCCCGTCGCGCTCTTGCGGGCGCGGCTGCCGGTGCGGATGCAGCGCCCGTCCGGCGTGACGACGGTCAGCCCCAGCACGTTCTCGCGCATCGTGCCATAGCGCACCGCCGCGGTGCCCGATGCACGGGTCGCCGCCATGCCGCCCAGCGTCGCGTCCGCGCCGGGATCGACCGGGAAATACAGGCCCGAGTCCCTGAGGTCGGCATTCAATTGCTCGCGGGTGACGCCGGCCTGCACCCGGCAGTCGAGACCGGCCTGGGACACCTCGAGCACCTTGTTCATGCGCGACAGGTCGAGCGTCACGCCGCCATGGATCGCTGCGATGTGGCCCTCCAGCGACGTGCCGACACCGAACGGGATGATCGGTATGCGGTGGTCGTTGCAGAGCCGGGCGACCGTCGCGACCTCGTCATTGCTCTCCGGAAACACGACCGCGTCGGGCAACGCCTGGTCCGGTATGCCTTCGCCCCGGCTGTGGTGCTCGCGCACCGCGTTGGCGGTCGTGACCGCATCCTGGCCGCTCAACAGCGCCGACAGACGCGGCAGAGCCTCGACGACACGCGCGGCAACCTGCTGCCTGGCGCTTGGAGCATCTTGAACGGCGATGAGAGTCAAACTCTTCCACTCACTCAATTCGGATGAAAAACACTCCGACAGATTAGCACCATTGGTCGCCAGAATGTGGCCTGACCGACAGTGCGATCTGCCCGCAGTTGAATTCGCTTTGGCCCAGATAGGGCACTGCAACCCATCTACCTGACTTACCTCCGTCGCGTGAGAGCGGGCGTGAATGCCTGTGGGCCATGCGACCGGTCATTGCGTCAAGCCAAATTGCGAGAACCCTTGCCCCGAGACGGTGCGCCCGGGTGCACAGCATTTCCCCTAGCCCACTCGACTAGATTTGCGGGCGCCGGTAGGGTGGGACCTCGCGTTATCGACCGCACTCATGCTGGCCATCGATGCATGATCATGAGATTTTTTCGGAAGTCCGGGTTCAGACCACGGTTACTGTTCTGCCTGGGCATGTTGTTGGCGACTGCCTGCGCGACCCAGGCCCTGCCGCCAAGAATCGACCTGGCCGCGGTTTCTGCCGCCGACGCCGCTGAGCCCGAGCCGCCGTTTCAGCACTGGCTTGACCAAGCCGGTATCGATTTCAAGGTGCCGACCGCCGGCAAGGCCATCCTGGTCAACATTCCGGCGTTTGAGCTCGTCGCTTTTTTTGATGGCGAACCGGTGCTGCGCAGCCGGGTGATCGTCGGCACGCCGTGGACCCAAACTCCAATTCTCGAGACTTACACCACTGCCGTTCGTTTCCGCCCGACCTGGCGGCCTACGCCCTCTATGGTCGCCAGCGGTGAGTACCAGGACCGGGTCGTCGGGCCGGGACGCAACAACCCGCTCGGTCTCGCTGCCATACGGCTTGAGCCAGGATTGTTGGTCTACCTGCATGACACGAACCGGCGCGAGCTGTTCGACGAGGACGCGCGCGCGCTGTCGCACGGGTGCGTTCGGGTACAGCGATGGGATGAGCTGATCGCCTGGCTAATCGACGTGGACCTGGCAACGGTACATGACTGGGCCGACGGCAGTCGGACCTTTGATCACGAGACGCCTCCAACCCCGGTCACGCTCGACTACTTCACGGTATTTCCGGACGATGATGGCCACTTGCGACGCTATCCAGATGTCTACAGCCGGGACGATGCGGACGCCGGCCCGGTCATCGAGTCTGAACTGCCAACCGAAACCTGCGCGTTCTGACGCGGCGTTCCAGATCGTTCTTCGCTTTCGCTGAATCGGCACCGGCTCTCACCCCCACTTGGCCACCCACGAAAGTATCCTGCGGGGTGGCCGGGTGGGGGTGAGGGCCGGTGCCGACTGAAATGATCATGCGCTAGCGTGCGTTGTACTTGGCGTCGACTTCGTTGATCGCCCGGACATTGCCCGCGGAGCGGCCGTTCTCGTCGAAGGTCTCCCGCAGGAAGGCATCCGCGATCGACTTCGCGACCTCCGGGCCGACGACGCGCGCGCCCATGGTGATGATCTGCGCATTGTTGGAGAGTGCGGCGCGCTCCGCCGAGTAGGTATCGTGCGTCAGCGCGGCACGAATTCCGGGCACTTTGTTGGCGGAGATGCAAACACCGATTCCGGTGCCGCAGATCAGAATCGCCCGGTCGTAGGTCCCGTCCATCACGCCGGACGCCACGCGGTCGGACAGGTAGGCATAGAACGGATCGGGGCCGTTCGCACCATGCGACACCTCGGCCACGTCGTAGCGTTCCTTCAAGTACTCGGCCAGCGTATGCGCCAACCCTTCGCCCGCACTGTCGCCCGCTACAGCAATCTTCATCGTTCAGCTCCCTTGAATGACGGCGGCACGGCGCCGGATCAGATGTTGAGGTCGTTCACGCCGGTCTCGATATAGGGCGCCCAGAAGGCCACGGACTCCGCGATCTGCGGGATGACCTCGCGGTCGTTCGGCTCGCGCTCCTTGAACCCGAGTTCCAGGCAGATCTCGTTGTCGGCCCCGCCGCCCTCGCGGAATGCGGCGATCAGGGGCTCGGGCTGAATACTGCCCTTGGCGTTGAATGCCGCCGTGAACGGGCGGTGGCCACTCTTGTCCATCAGCGACTGCTTGATGTGGATGATCGGGGAGAGCTTCGGCACGGCACGGGCCCACGCGTAGGGGTCGTAGTCGTCGGGATTGGCGCTGGTGACGTCGCCGTGGTCGATATCGGCCATCATCCACATCGGCACCGCCATGTTCGCCGCCCCGATGCGCGCCTGCAGCGCCAGGCAGGCCTCGATGGTCTCGCCGAACTCGCGCCCGATGCTCATGGGCTCCCAGAAGACATAGCGGAGGCCGGCAGCTTTCGCATGCTCGGCGACCGTCGCCCAGCACTCTATGGCGATGTCGATCAACTCGTCCCGCCGAGCGAGATCGTCATAGTCGCGGTAGGTGAAGATGGCGAACTGGGTGCCGATCGCCTCGCCGCCGAGATCGGCGATGATGTCGGCCAGGCCATTGAACCAGTCCACATAGTAGCGCCGCACGCCCTCGTCGGGATGCCCGAAGTGGTTGAGCCGCCCATACGGCCCGGTCATGCCGGAGGTGATCCGCACGCCGGTGCGCCCTAACGCGGCGGACATCTGGCGGGTCAATCGCCGGGTCACCGGCGCTGGCCAGCTTGGGTTGATGAACTCGTGCGTCAGTTGCAGGTCGCGTATCCGCAGGTCGCGCGCCACCGTCTCGATCAGGTCGTCCGGGTCGGCGAAGCGGTTCACCAGCGGATTGGCGTTGAGCGACAGGGTAAAGGCCACGCAGCGTCTCCTAGATCGTATTCAGGCTAGTTCGTATTCAGGGTTGTCGCCATCATGCGACGCCCTGTCTTGCCAGCAGTGCCGTTCCATAGGCTGCCTCGATACTCGTCGGCGGCCGCATCGGTACATCCAGCCGACGTTGACGCAGCCCGGTCCAGGCCGCGTTCTTCGCGCCGCCGCCGACCGTGCGGATCGAAACGAGGCGCGGCGCGCCCTGTTCCTGGAGGCGCCGGTAGCCCAGGGCCTCGATGCCGGCGATGCCATCCAGCAGGCCGCCGAGAAAGGCGACGTCGTCCGTGGGCCGTGGCTCGGTCCGTGGCGCAAGCGTGGGGTCCGCGATGGGAAAGCGCTCGCCGGGTGCCGCGAGCGGATAGTATCCGAGGTCGTAATCCTGGTCGGTATCGATCAGGGCCGACAATGCCGCAAGTCGGTCTGCGTCGAAAAACTTGAGCAGCACGTTGCCGCCGGAGTTCGATGCACCGCCGGCCAGCCAATTGCCGGCGATCCGATGGCTGTAGATGCCGAACGCCGGCGCCGAGATTGGCTTGTCGGACAGCATCTTGATCGTCAGCGTCGTGCCCAGTGCGGTGACCCCGTCGCCCGGCCCGTCGGCGCCTGTGGCTATGAAGCTGGCGCAGCCGTCCGTGGTGCCGGCGACGACGCACGTGTCCTGGCGGAGTCCGAATTCCGACGCGGCTGCGGCTGCGATCTGCCCGACCAGGGTTCCGGGTGGCACCACGTCCGGCAACAGGCCCATATCGAGCCCGGTCTCGGCGATCCAGTCCGGCCACGCGGAAATGCCGAGATCGTAGCCTGTCTTCAGCGCGTTGTTCTCGTCGCTGACCCAGCGTCCCGACAACCGGCCGGCGATCCAGTCCGCCTGGTGGATGATCAGATCAGGCCGACAGCGGGACAAAGTGAGGGCGCGGGCCAATCCGGATGAGATGCCGCGCGCCGCACTGTCGGCAGGAGCGGTATCGTCGATCCGGGCGAGGATTCCGGCGTCCTCGCAGGCATCGTTGTACATCAGCCCGTCCGTCAGCGGCGTTCCGTCCGCGCGGATGGGCAGCATTGTGCCAGAGGTGCCGTCCACGGCGATGGAGCGCACGCGATGCGGGGCCACGTCTGCCAGCACCCCGGCGATCGCCGTTCGTGCCGTGTCCCACCAGGTCCGGGGCGACCGCCGGTTGGCACCGAAGGCGGCCATGTCGGCCTTGGCTTCGGCCCGCACCGCACCGGACGCGTCGATGGCGATGGCGCGCGCGCCGGACGTGCCGACGTCGAGACCTATGTGGAGGTCGGCCTCAGGCATTGAGGGACTGCCGATACTTCTCGGCATCCCAGCCCAGAAGCTCGGCGTTCTGCCCCGGCGTCAGGTAGATCAGTTCGGCGTCGGGCGGCACGCGCATGAGCACATCGCCGAGACATTGCGCCAGCGCCACGGCACCGCTGCTGGCGTCGGCACGCACCAATGCCCCCATCCCGGGAACGATCACCATCGGCGGCGAGGCGGCAGCGGCAGGGATGCTGCCGGCATCCACCGCGGTGGCGCCGACCCCGCAGAAGATGACGTGGTCGGGGTAGAGGCTGCCGCCGGTGGCCCGTCGAACCCGGTCCGCGGACAGCGCAACCTGGTGTACCGGCGCGGATGCCTCGGGCACGACCCATCCGGGGCCCGCCAGATCACGCAGGCCGCCGATATCCGGCTGCGCGAACGCTTGCGGTTCGACCGTCAGCGCCTGGGTGACCTTTTCAAGCAGGGCGTCCGCCTGGGCGACGGTGTCGGCCGCGACGATCAGACCATGGTTCAGCAGGACCGCCACATTGGTTGCCGGCCCCAGCCGATCGCGCACCATCGCCGCCAGATGCGCGCCAGGGCGCGCATAAGGCACCGCGCAATAGTCGAAGCCGGCCAGTTTCCGACCCAGGATGTCCTCAGCGTCGGTGCGCACCGCCACGGCCAGTGTTTGGACGCAGTGTGCGTGCACGACGACGCGCTGGGGAAACACCGCGTGCAGGCACGTCTCGATCGAGGGGCGCAGACCGTGGGTTTCGAGCGCGAACTGGGCCGGCGCGTCTGCATCGATGGCCGGATCGTCGAGCGATGCCCTTATCGCCGGCAGATCGACCGGCACGAAGATCTCGCGGGACAGCGCATCGGCCAGCACGGTGCCGGACGCCTTGATCCACATAACGTCGCCATCCTTGATCGACGTGTTTCCGCCGGCACCCTGGATCAGCAGCGGGTCGGCGCCGATGCGCGCCGAATAGCGCGCGAGGTCGGGCAGGTCGGTGGGCGGCGTCGGGTTGTCAGTGACCGGACCAGTCATGTCGAATTTGCCAGCGTTGTTTCAAACCAGTCGGCGAAGGCTGCCTGCTCGGGGCCACTCATGTGCAGATACTGCTTGGTGCGCCGCATCAGCACGTCCTCGGCCGAACGCGCCCACTCACTGCTGTGCAGGTACCGGGCTTCGGCCTCGTAGAGCATGCCACCGAAGTGCCGGCCGAGGTCGGCGACCGATCCAGCGTCCGCAATGATCCGACGGGTCCGCGTCCCGTATTGCCGGGCGTAGTGCATCGCGAGGTCGCGCGGCAGCCAGGGGAAATCCGCCTGCAACCGGCCGAGAAAAGCGTCGAAGTCCGCACCGGGGATGTCGCCGCCGGGCAGGGGCGCGGCCGCCGTCCAGTCGGGCCCCATCCCGGGGAACACCGGCGCCAGCTTGCGCAGTGCGTGTTCCGCGAGCTTGCGGAAGGTGGTGATCTTGCCGCCAAACACATTCAACAGCGGCGCGTCGTCCGGATGCTCCAGGTCGAGCACGTAGTCGCGGGTCACCGCCGACGGGTTGCCCTTGCCGTCGTCATAGAGCGGTCGCACGCCGGAGAAGGTGGCGAGCACATCGGTTCGCCGCAGCTTCTGCTTGAAGTAGCGGTTCACCACGCCGATCAGGTAGTCGATCTCATCCTCGGCGATCTCGACATCCTCCGGGGCGCCTTCGTAAGGGATGTCGGTGGTGCCGATCAGCGCCTTGTCGCCCTCGTAGGGGTTGATGAAGATCACTCGCTTGTCGTTGTTCTGCACCAGATAGGCCTGCGGCCCGTCCCAGAACTTCGGCGTGATCAGGTGGCTGCCCTTGACCAGCCGGACGCTGCGGTGCGAGTTGGTGCCGGCAACCCGGCCAATGATGTCGTTGACCCACGGGCCGCCGGCATTCACCACCACGCGGGCATGCACGCGACGGGTCTGGCCCGTTTCCACCTCACGCATGTCCACGGTCCAGTGGCCGTCCTCGCGGCGGACGGATGTGCACGCGGTCCGGGTCAGCACTTCGGCGCCGCGTTCAGCCGCATCGACCGCGTTCAGCACGACAAGCCGTGAATCGTCCACCCAGCAGTCGGAATACTCGAAGCCGCGGGTGTAGGTATCCTCGATCGGCGCGCCCTCGGGATCGCGCCGCAGATCGAGCGTACGCGTGCCCGGCAGCTTTCGCCGTCCGCCCAGGTGGTCGTAGAGAAACAGGCCAACCCGCACCAGCCAGGCGGGCCGGTCGTTCGGCGAGTGGGGCAGCACGAAGCGCATCGGCCAGATGATGTGACTGGCCGCATTCAGAAGAACCTCGCGCTCGATCAGCGCCTCGCGGACCAGCCGGAACTCGTAGTATTCCAGATAGCGCAAGCCACCGTGCACCAGCTTGCCCGATCGCGACGAGGTGCCCTGCGCCAGATCGTCCTTCTCGCAGAGGATGACCGAAAGCCCGCGTCCCGCCGCATCGCGGGCGATCCCGGCCCCGTTGATGCCGCCGCCAACGATGAAGAGATCGACGGTCTCGGTCATCGCGGTCTCAGCAGGGATTGCGGGGCGGCTCCCCGGCCAGATAACGGCGCACTTCCTCGGCAGCCTGTTCGGCGGCATGCCTGATGGTGCGAACGGAAGCGCCGGCGATGTGGGGGGTGAGCGTGACGTTGGGGAGCTGCAGTAGCGGCCAGTCCGCAGGCGCCGGCTCGATGGCGAAGGTCTCCAGCATCGCGCCGCTGAGCACGCCCTCGGTGAGGGCCGCATACAAGGCATCGTAATCGCAAATCGGGCCGCGGGCCGTGTTGACCAGGAGCGCGCCTTGCTTCATGCGGGCGAGGGCATCCGCATCGATCATCCCGCGCGTTTCGTCGGTGACGCGCGGATGCAGGGTCACGATATCGCTCTCGGCGAGCACGCGATCGAACGAGACCAGCTCCACCCCGGCCTTGAGGTCGTCCGGGTCGAGCTGGATATAGGGGTCGTTGACGAGGATCCGGCAGCCGAAGGCGCGCAGCAGCTTCACAACGCGGGTGCCGACATTGCCGTAGCCGATCACGCCGACCGTCATCTCGTTCAGTTCGCGGCCGGTGATGTCGGCGCGGTAGAGGTCGCCGCGCCATTCGCCGCGCCGCAACGCCTCGTGACCTTCCCGGATCTTGCGCGTCTCGGCGAGGATCGCGCCGATGGTGAACTCCGCCACCGCGCTGGCATTCCGGCCTGGCGTATTGACGACCAGCACGCGGTGGTCGCGCGCGGCCGCCATGTCGATGTTCACCGGCCCGCCGCGCGAAACGGCTATCAACTTGAGCTGCGGCAGGCGCTCCAGCATCGCGCGCGACATCGGCGCCAACTGGGTGACCAGCACCTCGGCGTCGCCGATGAAGTCGACAACGTCGTCGGCGGTGCCGAAATACTCCTTCAGGCCCTCCATGCCGGCGACGGCGTAACCGTGTTCCATGGGCTCGTCGGGCCAGTTGTCCTTGCGCGTGCGCGTCTCCACCGCATCGCCGCAGGCCGCCAGGATTTCCTCCTCGAACACCTCCGGCAGCATGAAATGATCGCCGATGATGGCGACTTTGCTAGGCACGTGCGGCCTCCCCAATTTCGGCGCGCTTGGCCCGGACCGGCAGCAGAGCCACGCGCAGGTCGCGCCGGGCCCTTGCACAGTCCGACGACGTGCCGGCGTCGATGCCGATGATGATGCTTGCGCCGGGCGCGGCCATCAGGCGAGGTCCTGGCCGTGGCTGATCGCCGTGCCGGTGTCCGGATCGAAGACGTGCAGGTCGGCGGGATTGAGCTGGATCGCGATTTCATCGCCGGCCGCGACATCGGCCCTGTCATGCTCCACGAGAACCAGCGTCCCATCGGCGAAGCTGGTCGCGATATGGCTCTGGTCGCCCAGCCACTGGTTGACCAGCACCTTGGCCGGCGCGCCCTCCGCCGAGCGATAGACCGCGTAGGGCCGGACGCCGATGACGATGCGCTTGCGCGCAAGCATCGCGTCACGCACCTCGGGCGCGAAGGCGCTCTCGGGATAGGGGAGGGCAAGCCCGCCCTGGAGGTCAAAGTGGAGCTCGCCGGACCGGGTCGTGACCTCCGCCGGGAAGACGTTCATGGGCGGCTCGCCGATGAACGTGCCGGTGAAGAGGTTTGCCGGCCGCAACTTGATCTCGCTCGGCGACGCATATTGCTGTAGCTCGCCGTCCTCCATCACCGCGATCCGATCGGCGAGCGCGTTGGCCTCGGTTTGGTCGTGGGTTACCAGGATCGCGGTCATGCCGCGCTCCTTGATGAAGTGCTTGATCCTGCCGCGCAGCAGTGTCCGCAACTGCGGTTCCAGTTGCCCCATCGGCTCGTCGAGGAGATAGAGGTCGGCATCCCGGATCAGGGCACGGGCCAGGGACGCGCGCTGCTGCTGCCCACCGGAGATCGAGTTCGGGCGGCGGTCGAGGATGTCGGCTATCTCCAGCATCTCGCTCACCTCGGCGACCCTGGCATCCACCTCCGACGCGGGAAGGCGTTTGGCCTTGAGCGCGAACGCAATGTTGTCGCGGACGTTCACCGTCGGGTAGAGGGAATAGCCCTCGAAGGCCATGGCCACGTTGCGCTTCATCGGCGCCAGGGTCTGCACGTCGCGTCCGGCGAGATGGATCCTGCCGCGGCTGGTCTCCTCGAAGCCGGCGATCATGCGCAGCGTCGACGTCTTGCCGCAGCCCGACGAGCCCAGCAGCGCGATGATTTCGCCCTTGGTCACATCCATGTTGACGGCCTTGACCGCATGGACGCCGCCATTGATGGGCCCGTAGAATTTGTCGACCTCCACTAGGCTGAGCACCGTGTCCGTCATGTTGCCGCTCCCTGCAGCGAGGGGGCGTTGTCGATGCGCGCGCCGGTCGCCCGATCGAACAGCATCATGGCCTCGGCGCCAACGCTGACCCAGGCGTCACCGTGGTCCGGCCCGGGCTCCCCGGCGGGTCGGGAGATCAGAATCTCGCGATGGCGCGCCGTGGCAGCAAGCGTGACGGTCTTTTCGTTCAGCGGTGTCTCCGCTTCGATGGCGACCTTGAACGCGCCCGGCGCGTCGGGGTCGACGAACCGGATCGCTTCCGGACGAACCCCCAGCACGCACTCCCGACCGACCGCGCCGGACAGGCTGGGGTGGATGGGAATGTCCGCGCCGGACAGGCTGACTTCCGGGCCTTGTTGGCCGGCCGCCGGCACGACATCGAGCAGGTTGATCACGGGATCGCCGAACAGCCGCGCGATCTCGGTCGAATTGGGCCGGAGGTAGATGTCCTCCGGCGTTCCGATCTGCGTGACGCCATGCTGCCCCAGCACCGCGATCCGATCGCCGAGCGCCATCGCCTCCTTGTAGTCCTGGGTCACGTAGATCACCGTCGCCTGCTGGTCCTTCAGCAGCCGCGGAAGCTCCAGGCGCATCTCGAACCGCAGCTTGGCATCCACGTTGCGCAACGGATCGTCGAGCAGCAGGATCGACGGCTCGCCGGCCAGCGCCCGACCGAGCGAGGTGCGCTGCTTCTGTCCATTGGACAGCGCCTTCGGCTTGTGGCCCAGCACGTGGTCGATCTTGAGCAGCCGCGCGACCTCGTCGACCCGGCGATCGATCTCCGCGCGGGTCGCGCGCCGCGCCTCCAGCGGGCTGGCGATGTTGGTGCGCGCGTCCATGTGCGGAAAAAGCGCGAAGTTCTGAAACGCCATGCCGATGCCGCGGTCCTCGGGCTCGACACCGGTCATGTCGCGGCCGTTGATGACGATGGTGCCCTGGTCCGGATCGATCACACCGGCGATCAGGCGCAACAGCACGGTCTTGCCCGCACCCGACGGGCCGAACAGCACCAGCGTCTCGCCGGCCGCGACCTCGAACGACACGCGGTCGAGCACAAGGTCGTCCTTGAACGATTTCACGATATCGATCAACTGGATAGACATGGTGGCTACCCCTTGACCGCACCGAGGGACAAGCCCTCGACCAGATATTTCTGGGCATATATCGCGAGCGCGAGCGTCGGCAGGATCGAGAGCACGACGCCGGCCGCGACCTGGCCATACTGGATGCCAGAGGCGGTAACGAAGGCCAGGGCGCCGACGGTCACCGGCTGCTTGTCGGCCGACGCCAGGACCAGGGCGAAGACGAAATTGTTCCAGGCGAAGATGAAGGCCAGCAGGCCGGCCGCCGCAATGCCGGGCATCGCCAGCGGCAGCGCGACCTTGCGGAATGTGGCGAACCACGAATGGCCGGCGATGCGGTAGGCGTATTCGATATCGGCCGGGATATCCTCGAAATAGCCGCGTACGATCCACAGGATCAGCGGCAGCACGATCAACTGGTAGACCCAGATCAGCCCCATATAGGTATCGGCAAGCCCGATATCGTTGAAGTAGACCGTCAGCGGCAGGATCACCAGCAGGGGCGGCGCAAACCGAAAGCTGAGCAGCGTAAAGGCGATGTCCTCCGACCCGCGGAACTTCAGCCGCCCGAAGGCGTAGGCCGCCGGAACGCCGAGGCAGAGGCCGACGGCCACCGATGCCGCCGCCAGCAGAAGGGAGTTCGCCAGGTTGGACATGAAGTTGATTTCAAGCGTCCCGGCATTGGTCTCCAACTTGCCGGAGATCAGCGCGACGTAGTTCTCGAACGTCGGTATGAAGTCGATCGAGGGCGGTACGCGCAGGATCGTCTCGTTGGTCTGGAAGCTCATCAGAAAGATCCAGAACATCGGGAACATGAAGAACAGGATCACCGCCCAGATGGCGACGATCCGGATAATCCGCTCGAAGGTGCCAGTGTGCTCCATATCCGAACCTCTAGAGCTCGCCGCGCTGTCGATCGCGCAGCTTCAGCCACTGCTTGATGAAGATCATCGACAGGACATAGGTGATCGCCCACAGGATCATCAGCAGCGCGGCGGAGCGGCCGACATTGGTGGATTGGAAGAAGTTCAGGTAGGCCTCGACCTGGAACACGGTCAGCGTATCGCCGGGGCCGCCCTGGGTCATGGCGTAGATGATGTCGAACTGCTGGATCGATTCGATGACGCGGAACAGCGTGGCGGTCAGCAGGAACGGCGTCAGCATCGGCAGGGTGATGCGCCAGAACACGAAGAACCGCGGCACGCCATCCAGCGCCGCCGCCTCGAACGGCTGGGTCGGCAGCGATCTGAGGCCGGCCAGTAGCAGGATCATGATGAACGGCGTGTAGACCCAGATGTCGACAAGAACGACGGTCAGCATCGCGGTAGCCGGATCGGACGCCCAGCGGAAATCCTCAAGCCCGACGAGAGACGCGAAATAGCTGAGGATGCCGAAGCCCGGGTTCGTCATCAGCTTCCACATCAGCGATGCCAGCGCCGGTGCGGTCATCAGCGGCATCAGCAGCATGATGGAGACGAAGTTGTTGAAGCGCGTGCGCTTCTGCAGCAACAGCGCGATGCCCAGCCCGAGCAGCAGCTCCAGCCCGACGGTCAGGACCGCATAGGTCATCGAGACCTTGAGCGTGTTCCAGAACGAGGAATCGGACAGGAAGTTGAGGTAGTTCTCGCCCCAATTGAACTGCCGCGCCCACGGCTGCGTCGCCCGGTACCGCTGTAGCGAGTGAATGACGGACGTGAAGAACGGGATCAGGATGCCGATGCAGACGATCAGGGCCGGCAGGCTGAGCACATAGGGCAGCGCTCGGCGGCCGACGCGGATGCGGCGTCGCGGGCTCTCAATCGACGTGGCGGACATGCAGCGCTCTCCCCGTATCGCTCCTGGCGATCGGCGCCGAAGAATACCTCATACGGGATATTCGTTCAGAGTAGGCAGGGGCGCCCGTGGTGTTCGGGCGCCCCTTGGTTCTGATCAGTGGAGGCCTGCTTCCTCGAGCTGCGAGTTGACGCTCTCGGCCAGCTGGTCGAGACCCTCGTCGACGGGCACCTCGTTGGCCACCATCTTCTGCAGCGTCGCCGCCCACTCGGTGGTCAGATCGAAGAACAGCGGCTGCGCCGTGAACTTGATCGACGCACCCGGTGCTGAGACGTCGTGCATCTCGACATAGCCGGGATAGCTGCTCGACAGGCGGTCGCGGAAGCCTGCGTCGTCCCAGACCGACTGGCGGACGGGGTTGACGAAGTCCATCTGCGTGGCGCCGAACAGGCCATGCTCCGGACCGGAGGCCCACTGCAGGAACTGCCAGGCCGCGTCCTTCTGGTTGGAGAAGGACGACATGGCGAGTGACCAGATCCAGATGTTCGGCGTCGGTGCCGACGCTTCCGGATTGGCCGCGAACGGCGCATAGGCCAGTTCGCCAGCCATGGCGTTGTCGCCGCCGTTCATGAAGTAGCCCAGGATGTCGGCGTCGTAGATCATTGCCGACTTGCCCGCGCCCAGATCGGTGCCGACCTGGTACCAGGTGTGGGTCGACCAGTCCGGCGCGCCGGAATCCTGGATCATCTGGACCCACTTGGCGTGGAACTCCTTCGAGACGTCGGTGTTCATCGCGGCCGACAGCATGCCATCGTCGGAGACCGTGAGGTCGGTCTGCCCGAAATTGGCGTAGCCGGAGAGGAAGCCGGGGTGAATCGTCGCCCAGCTGCGCGAGCCACGCACGCCGATGCCGTAGATGCCGTCATTGCCCGCCTGGGCCGCCGCCGCCGCTTCGAGCAGCTCGTCCAGGTTGGTGGGCACGCTGGCGCCCGCGTTGGACAGCATGGCCGCGTTGTAGGCCAGGTTGTTCTGCTCGTAGCCCCACGGAATGCACCACTGCTTGGCGTCGTCGGACCCGAGCGCACCGCCGGGAATGCCGTTCCAGGCGCAGGACTTGCGCACGCCTTCCAGCATGTCCTCCCAGTTGTAGTCCGGGTTCGTCTTGGCGTCGTCGGTGATCCACTCGTTCAGATCCTCGATCCAGCCGGCCGGACCGTACGTCCAGGTCATGTAGGCGCCGGTCATGAAAGCATCGTACTCGGACGAGCCGGAGCTGAGCGCCGCGGTCACCTTGTCGAAGTAGACGTCTTCCGGGAACACGTCATAGACGACGTCCATGCCGCTGAGCGACTTGAAGTTGTCGAGATTGGCAATCATGGCGTCGGTGTACGGGTGCTTGTTCAGAAGCAGCTTGACCGTCGTGCCAGCGTACTTCTGCCAATCGAACCCGTTCTGCGCCAGCGCTCGCGTAGCACCGGCGTTGACGAGCACGGCAGCGGTCGCTGCCGTAACGCCCATGGATGATAGGCCGCGCAGCATGCTGCGGCGGCTGACCGAACCACGGACATAGGCGTCGATGAGATCTTTTTCTCTCTCGTACATGCGACGGTTCCTCCCTTTTTGATTTCCGCGCTTAGGATGAAGCCAGATGGGCGAGCGCCACGGCTGTGCGCTCGTCGGTGATGAGCCCGCTTAGGCAGCCACTCATCAGGACAGACCTGATGGCGCAGGTCTTGTCCTTGCCGCCGGCGACGGCGACAACTCTTGTATCCTTCACATCTTCCAGGCCGATCGAGAGCGTCCGCGCCGTCAGCGCGGTTTCGATCCGGCTTCCGTCGGCGTCGAAGAAATGGCCGAGCAACTCGCCCACGCCGCCCTTTGTCCTGACGTCCTGGATTTCCGACGGCTCGATCATGCCGGATGACACGAGCGAGGCTTCGGGCTCGGCGGTGCCGATGCCGACGATCTTGAGATCGGATTGGGCCGCGACGTTGAACACCTCGCTCACGCCGCGCTGAGCGAGCAGGATCTCCCGGTCCTTGGCGCTGTTGGCAAAGAACGGCACCGGCATGACGAATGCCGGCGCGCCGGTCTTGTGGGCGATGCGATGCATCACGTCATGCGGATTGGCCGAGAAGTTGCGCGTCAGGCCGCCGAGCAGCGACACGAACTGCACCGACCTTGAGGCGATGCTGGGTAACTGGTCCACGACTGCCGCGAGCGTGCGCCCATGTCCGACGCCGATGACGCCGTGCTGGCCGTTCTCGATCGCGCGGCGCAGGTACGATGCCCCGGCGATCCCCAGGGCGCGCACGGGCAGGCCCTCTTCGCCCAGGTCCGGCACGACCTCGCAGTAGTCGAGGCCGTAAGTGGCGGCCAGCGCGCTCTCCACGGCGGCGCATTCCGCAACCTGTCCGTCGATGGTGACCTTGACCGCGCCGGCCTGTGTCGCGCGCGCAACGAGCCGGTGCGCCTTCACGCTGGAGACACCCAGCCGTTGGGCAACCGTCGCCTGGTTCAGGCCGGCCGCGTAGTAGAGCCACGCTGCACGGATCGCCAAGCTGGAGTCCTTGTCAATGCCTGCCGAGCTTTGCGCCATTCCACTCCGCCGCAGATGAAATTTCTTACATCCGATGTAAATTCATTCAGTAACTGGCGTCCGTTGTCAACCATCTGGCATCGCATGATCCAGCGACGGCGGCGTCTGTGAACGCGCCGACACGCACTGCGGACGCCGATGGCGTCCTCGCTGCAGGACGGGTTGAGCTGGAGGAATGAGGCGGAGGTGCGCGCGGTGGCATCGAGCCGAACGATCAAATCCGGTGCCGTATCGGCATCGCAATTGTTGTATATTGCATACGAATGCAAAATCACGCATACTAGGCTGTCAGAATTGAGCCATCGGTGCCGGCGGACGCACGATCCGGGCCGAGGAAAAAGCTCAAGTTGGAGGGAGCAAACGATGAACTCGAACGCGCGCCCGATCGCCGGGCTCGGTGCATTCCTGTTGGCAGGTGCCTTGGCTTTCCCTGCGATGGCGCAGGACGAACTGCCGTATGGCCTGCTGCCCGGCAAGCCCTTCGAGGGCACGACCCTCCAGATCCTGTCGGTGGTCACGCCGCAATTCGACGGCCTGATGCTGCGAGACGGCGAATTCACCGAACTGACCGGCATCGAGACCGAATGGACCTTCATTCCCTTCACCGCGTTGCAGGAAAAAGTGTCGGCGGTGGGCGTGGCGGCCGACGGCTCGTTCGATCTGGTCAACTATCTCGATAGCTGGGGGCCGCCGAACGCGCACTGGCTGGTCCGCATCGACGACTGGATGGCCCGCGACGGCATCTCGATGGACCGCTATCCGCCGGCGTTCGCGCGCTCTGCGCAGTTCGAGGGCGAGACCCTGGGCTTCCCGTTGCGCGCCCATGCCCAGCTCATGTTCTACCGCACCGACATCTTCGAGCAGGTGGGCGCCGAGCCGCCAACCACGTGGGACAACGTGATCGAGGCGGCGCGGCTGATCCGCGAGGCCGGCCTCGATATCGAGCCGCTCGCGCTCTACTACAACAACGACGGCAACCGGCAGAACCTGTTCATCTGGCTGAACTTCCTGTGGGCTGTCGGCGGCGATGTGTTCGATGAGGACATGAAGCCGGCCTGGACCTCGGAGGAGGCATTGGCCGCGACGGAAGCGTACATCAAGCTTCACACCGAAGGCGTCACCAACCCGGCGTCGCTGTCTTTCGTGGAGCAGGACGCGCGCCAGTCGTTCCAGCAGGGCAACTCCGCCATGATCCCGGTCTGGTGGTGGGCCTATTCGCCAATGACCAATCCGGAACAATCTGTGCTGACCGCCGATCAGGTCGGCTTTGTCGGCATGCCGTCGTACCAGGGCACCACCGCCACATACGCCATTTCGATGCCGTTCTCGATCTCGCAGTACTCCGAGAATCAGGATGCGGCTTGGGAGTTCCTGAAGTGGCTGTCGAACCCCGACCTGGAGAAGGCGAACGCGACCGAGCGCGAGGTTGCCGGTGAGACCATTATCAACAACGTGGTCACCCACATCGCGAACCTAACCGACGCGGAGGTCAATGCGGCCAACAGCAATATCCAGGAGGCCGCCTGGGCGTCGCTGCAGAACTCCGACATCATGCCGCAAATCCCGGAATGGACGGAGGTCGGCGACATCCTGTCGGCCGCGATTGCCGAGGCAGCGGCCGGTGGCGACACCCGCGAGCTGATGCTGGAGGCGGCCGAGCAGGTCGAGCGCGTGCTGGGCCGTGCCGGGTACTACGACGAGTAGGGTCGAAGAAAGAAGAAGCATTGTCGCCCTCGCCCTTGTGGCGAGGGCCCATCTATGTGGCGGTTGCTCTTCTTGCCGAACAGGGCATTGTGGTTGGTCCAGCGATGAGACCGCATGCGCCCCGAAGTCGAGGCTTCGCACGAGATGGCGGAGCCTCGACAGGAATGGGCCCTCGCCACAAGGGCGAGGGCGACGAGCATGTATTGACAGGCTCTGCGTTGGTTAGGCCATGACCACCTCCGCCCAGGCCGCCAATTCCACCCGCGATGTCCCCTGGCGGCGCGGGGGGCTGCGCGACCGCCACCTGAAGTATCTGCTGGTGCTGCCGGCGGTGGTGGTGGTGTTCGCCACCGCCATCTATCCACTGATCGATAGCCTGGTGCTGTCGTTCCGCCGGTGGGACCTGGGGCGGTCCAACGAGCCGGGCCCGTTCGTCTGGTTCGACAACTACGAATGGGCGTTGTTCTGCGAGCCGGCGTTCTGGAACTCCGTGCTCGTCACCGCGGTCTACACCGTGCTGACCGTTGCCATCACCACTGTGCTTGCGCTGGGCATCGCGATGCTGCTGGCGCCGGGCGGCCGGCTGCGCTTCACCGTGCGCACGCTGTTGATCCTGCCGTTCGCCATGAGCCCGGCGCTGGTGGGCGTGTCGTTCCGGTTCATGTTCAATCCTGAGTTCGGCCTGTTCGACGCCTTCTTCGGCGTGCTGATCCCGCCGCTGGCCGAGATTTCCTGGCTGTCGGATCCGACATTGGCGTTCGTCGTTGTGGTGCTGGCCGATGTGTGGGGCTGGATCCCGTTCCTGACACTGGTGCTGATCGGCGGGCTCGCCGCGGTGCCGCGCGAAACAGTCGAGGCGGCCCAGGTCGACGGTGCCTCCACCTGGCGGGTGTTTCGGGACGTCACCCTGCCGCAACTCGCCCCGGTGCTGGCGGTCGTCGTCATCCTGAAAACCATCTTCTCGCTGAAGACGTTCGATCAGGTCTACATGCTGACCAATGGCGGCCCCGGCACCGCGACCCAGACCCTGGCCCACTACGCGTATTTCCAGGGCTTCAAGTACTACGACATGGGTTACGCGGCCGCCGTCGCCTGGATCATGGTGATCCCGATGATCGGTCTCACATTCCTGTACACCCGTTTCGTGTTCCGGGGCGCGCGGTGACCAACCGCCAGAAACGCCGGCTGGTCGAGGCGGGCAAGGTCGCGCTGATCGTGCTGGTCGTCTTGTTCATGATGGTGCCGATCGCCTGGATCGCGCTCGCCTCGTTCAAGACCCACGTCGACGTCTACCAGCTCAAGCTCTTCTTCGAGCCGACGCTCGACAACTACGCCACCGTGTTCGATGCGCCCTACGATCTGGGCGACAAGCTGTGGAACTCCACGCTCGTCGCCACGGTCACCGTGGCCATCGCGATTCCGATCGCGACCTGTGCCGCCTATTCGTTCTCGCGCTTTCGCATGCGTGGCGAGCGGGTGATGTTCGTGATGATCCTGGCCACCCAGTTCGTGCCCGCCGTGGTCATCGTGCTGCCGTTCTTCCTGATGTTTCGCGACCTGAAGATCACCGACACCTGGTACGGCCTGGTGCTGGTGAACCTGTCGATCGTGATGCCCTTCGCGATATGGATGATCAAAGGGTTCATCGACGGGATACCGAAGGACACCGAGGAAGCGGCCCTCGTCGACGGCTCGACACGCATGCAGGTGATCGTGCGCATCGTAATGCCGATGGCCGCCCCCGGCATCATCACCGGTGCCATCTTCTGCTTCATCATCGCCTGGAACGACTTCCTGTTCGCGCTGATCCTGACCACCAAGGACGCGGTGACCCTGCCGGTGGGCCTCGCCCTGTTCAAGGCGGAGGAAGGCGACCAGTGGAACCTGCTGGCGGCCGCCGGCATCATCATCATGGTGCCGATGTTCGTGCTGGCGCTGATCATCCAACGTCATTTCGTGCAGGGCATGACCATGGGGGCGGTACGCTGATGGCTGGCGTCAGGCTGGAAAATGTGAGCAAGCGCTGGGGCGACTTCGTCGCCGTCGACAACCAGTCGCTCGACATCGCCGACCAGGAGTTCCTGGTGCTGCTGGGCCCGTCGGGCTGCGGCAAGACCACCACCATGCGGATGATCGCCGGTCTGGAGGACCCCAGCGAGGGCGAGGTCTGGATCGGCGACCGCATGGTCAACGACGAGCTGCCGAAAGACCGTGACATCGCCATGGTGTTCCAGAACTACGGCCTCTATCCGCACATGACGGTGGCGCGCAACATCGGGTACCCGCTCGATGTGCGCGGCACGCCGAAGCCGGAGATCGGGCCGCGCGTCCAGCAAGCGGCCGAGAAGGTACAGCTCGCCGACCTGCTGCACCGCAAGCCGCGCGAGCTGTCCGGCGGCCAGCGCCAGCGCGTGGCCCTGGCCCGCGCCATCGTGCGCACGCCGCAGGTGTTCCTGATGGACGAGCCGCTGTCGAACCTGGATGCCAAGCTCAGGGTTTCCATGCGCGCCGAGATCAAGCACCTGCAGCACGAGCTGGCGATCACCACCGTCTACGTCACCCACGACCAGATCGAGGCGATGACCCTGGCCGACCGGGTGGCGGTGATGAACCACGGCGTCATCCAGCAGCTTGGGCCGCCGGATGAGATCTACGACGATCCGGCCAATCTGTTCGTCGCCGGTTTCATCGGCTCGCCGGCGATGAACCTGATCGAGGGACGGCTTGAGGGCGGTCGGTTTGCCGCCGGCCCGTTGAGCGTGCCTTGCAACGTGCCGGGCGACCGCGAAGGGGTCGTGCTCGGAGTCAGGCCGGAGGACATCAGCGTCGGCGAGGCCGGCGCCGGCGACTTCGACGCGTCGGTCTACGCCTTCGAGCCGACCGGCGAGAGCGTGCTGGTCACGATCGAGATCGGCAGTCAGCGCATCGTTGCCAAGGGCGAACGCCGCATGCGCCGCGCCATCGGCGACACGGTGTCACTGTCGCTGGCAGGGGCCCATGTCTACCTTTTCGATGCCGCCACCGAGCAGCGGATCAGGGGGTGACGGTGAGTGTGTTTTCCACTCATCGTCATTGCGAGGAGCGGAGCGACGCGGCAATCCAGAGCGATATCGGCACAGCCGCGACGAACGCCTGGATCGCCGCGGCTGCTGACGCAGCCTCGCGATGACGTTGGAATTAGAAGGAAACCGAGCATGACCACCTACCTCAAACGCGGCAAGCCGGCCGAAGACCGGGCGGACGACGACGCCAAGGTGCGCGCGGTCGTCGAGGCGACGCTGGACGGTATCGCCGCGCGTGGCGACGCGGCGGTGCGGGAGTTGTCCGCCAAGTTCGACGGCTACACGCCCGAACGTTTCCGGCTGTCGTCCTCCGAGATCGAGGCGCTGATGGGCCGTGTCTCCGACCGCGACATGGCCGACATCCGCTTTGCCCAGGCGCAGATCAGGCGGTTCGCCGAGGCCCAGCGCGCCTCGATGACCGACGTCGAGGTCGAGACGCTGCCCGGCGTCATCCTGGGCCACCGCAACATTCCGGTGCAGTCGGTGGGATGCTATGTGCCCGGCGGCAAGTTCCCGATGGTGGCGTCGGCGCATATGTCGGTTCTGACCGCCTCGGTGGCCGGCGTGCCGCGCATCGCGGCCGCCACACCGCCGTTCAAGGGCGAGCCCAACCCGGCGGTGATCGCGGCGATGCAACTCGGCGGCGCGCACGAGATCTACGTGCTCGGCGGCATCCAGGCGGTCGGCGCGCTGGCCCTCGGCACCGAGACCATCGAGCCGGTGCACATGCTGGTCGGTCCCGGCAATGCCTATGTCGCCGAGGCCAAGCGTCAGCTCTTCGGGCGCGTCGGCATCGACCTGCTGGCCGGGCCGACCGAGACCTTGATCGTCGCCGACGACACGGTGGATGCCGAGCTCTGCGCCACCGACCTGCTGGGCCAGGCCGAGCACGGCTACAACTCGCCGGCGATCCTGGTCACCAATTCGCGCAAGCTGGCCGAGGAAACGTTGGCCGAGGTCGACCGGCTGCTGCAAATCCTGCCCACTGCGGAGACCGCGTCGGCGAGCTGGCGCGACTATGGCGAGGTCATCCTCTGCGACGACTATGACGAGATGCTGGCGGTCGCCGACGACATCGCCTCCGAGCACGTGCAGGTGATGACCGACCGCGACGACTGGTTCCTGGACAACATGACCGCCTATGGCGCGCTGTTCCTGGGGCCGCGCACCAACGTCTCCAACGGCGACAAGGTGATCGGTACCAACCACACCCTGCCGACCAAGAAGGCGGGGCGCTATACCGGCGGGTTGTGGGTCGGCAAGTTCCTGAAGACCCACTCCTACCAGAAGGTGCTGACCGACGAGGCCGCCACCCAGGTGGGCGAATACTGCTCGCGGCTGTGCATGCTGGAGGGGTTCGTGGGCCATGCCGAGCAGGCCAACGTCAGGGTGCGGCGCTATGGCGGCATCAACGTGCCCTATGGCGAGCCGGCACCCTACCGGGATGCCGCCGAGTAGCACGTGACCGATATCCACGCCGCCAACACGGCGCGGTTGGCGCCGTTGCGCCGCGCGCTCTATGACTTCGCGCCCGACAGCGTCCGGGCGGCGCTGGCGGATGCGTTCGCGCCGGATGCCGCCGTGCATCTGGCCTATCCGTTCGAGGATATGGACGGTGCGGACGGCCTGTATGGCCGTGCCCTGGGACCACTCCATTCAGCGTGGCCAGACCTGGAGCGGCGCGACCATATCGTTATTGCCGGCGAGACCCCGCATGGCGACCAATGGGTCGGCTGCGGCGGCTTCTACCTCGGCACGTTCGCCGAGCCCTGGCTCGACATTCCGCCCACTGGCCACCTCGCGCACATGCGCTTTCATGAGTTCTTTCGGGTCGAGGACGGCCGCGTGGTCGAGATGCAGGCGCTGTGGGACATTCCCGAGGTGATGATGCAGGCCGGCGCCTGGCCGATGGCGCCCAGCCTGGGCCGCGAATGGCACGTGCCCGGGCCGGCGTCCCAGGATGGGCTGGGCCCGCACGATCCGGACATGGCCATCGCCACCCGCCAGCACATCATCGATATGCTGACGGCGATGAAGCGGCACCCGTCGCAGGGCGGACCGGAAGTGATGGAGATGGAACGCTATTGGCACCCGCGGATGACGTGGTATGGCCCGTCGGGCATCGGCACCGGGCGCGGTATCGAGGGCTTCCGCAACTGGCACCAGATCCCGTTCCTCAATGCCATGCCGGACCGCGGTCAGTATGTCGACGAGATCGTCTATCATTTCTTTGCCGAGGGCGCGTATGCCGGCGTCACCGGCTGGCCCGACATGATCCAGACCCTGACCCATGACGGCTGGATGGGCATTGCGCCGGCCGGCAAGCGCATCACCATGCGCAGTTTGGACTTCTGGCGGCTGGAGGATGGGCTGATCCGCGAGAATTGGGTGATGGTCGACCTGCTCGACGTCTATGCGCAGCTTGGCGTCGACGTGTTCGCGCGCCTGCGCGAATTCAACAAGGCGCGATGGGGCATGAAGCGATGACGGGCATTCCGCGCACGCCATCCATGCGGCTGGACGGCCGGCGCGCGCTGGTTTCCGGCGGATCGTCCGGCATCGGCTTCGGCTGCGCCGTTGCTCTCGCCGAGGCCGGTGCCCACGTCGTGCTTGCCGCGCGCGGGCTCGAACGCCTGGAGGAAGCGACCGCTGCCATAACCGGCGAGGGCTGGTCTGCCGAGGCCCTTCCGCTCGACATCGCCAATGTCGAGGCAGCGGCGGAGGCGATTGCGCGCCACGGTCCCTTCGACGTGCTGGTCAATTCGGCCGGCATTGCCCGCCATACTCCGGCGGTGGAGACCACGCCGGACGACTATGACGCGGTGATGTCGGTCAACCTGCGCGGCGCCTACTTCCTCGCCCAGGCGGTTGCCAAGGGGTTGATCGACGCCGGCAAGCCGGGCTCCATCGTCACCGTTTCGTCCCAGATGGGTCATGTCGGCGGGCTGGACCGCGCGGTCTATTGCGCCTCCAAATTCGCCATCGAGGGGTTCACCAAGGCGATGGCGATCGAGTGGGGACCGCATGGGATCCGGGTCAACACCATCGGCCCGACCTTCATCCGCACGCCCCTGGCCGAACAGACATTCTCCAACCCCGAGCGGATGCGCTGGATCGAGAGCAAGATCAAATTGGGCCGCATCGGCAACATCGAGGACATCATGGGCGCCATCGTCTACCTGGCGTCAGATGCGTCCGCGATGGTGACCGGCACATCGCTGCTGATCGACGGCGGTTGGACGGCAGGGTAATATTGCGGCCCTCGATATTGCGCCCTATTGTTAATCTTGGGGGGCTACGATGATATTTAAGTTGCATACAAATGTATTTATTGTTTCTGCCGTTGTCATCGTAGCACTTCTGGGTGCTTGCCAGCCGAAGAGCAGGCAGCCTTTTCAGGTCGCCTCGACCCAGGCCAGCGATGTCGTTGCCGATGTCTCGCCGGCCGCCGGCGCCGCTTCCCTGGGCATTGTTGCGGGCGCCCAGCAGGGCACGATGTCGTTCGGTTTCGACGACAACGTTTCGGCCGCGGACCGCCGTTACATTGCGGAGGGGGCGGCAATGGCGGCCGCCTATCTGCATAGTCATTTCGGATATCAGCGCGACCGGCCGCTGGCGATATTCGCGTCCGCCGATCCTTACTGGCTCCGCGATCAGGTCGTTGCGCACGTCGATGACACTCTGCCGGTCGATTTCGTCGCCCGGATAGCCAACTCGACGGGGCAGGCCGGCGATAACTTCATCGTCGTCAACACGGGGCGCGAAGGCGTCAGCGCCGAACTGGCGCAACGCAGGTTGCAACGCAACCATCTGCTGGCGCACGAGATGGCGCACATCATGCAGCACGATTTTGCGGGAGACCGCGACTCGTTCCTGCTGACCGATCCCACCAATACGACCGAACTGTTCGGGCCGATCTGGCTGATCGAGGGTGCCAGCGAGTACATCGCCTACTCGATGCTGGTGGAGACCATGGACCCGGGCGCGTGGCACAGGTTCGATGAGGATCGGCTGGTGGCGCGCGCCTGGTCGACCAACGGCGCGCCGGTGCTGTCCAGCATGGAGGCGCAGCGCGACTGGACCCCGGAGCTGAAATGGCCGGTGGCGCGGGTCGCCGTCCAGGACCTGGTGATGCAGAGCGGGATCGGCAGCCTGCCGACGTTCTGGCGCATGCTGGGCAGCGGGATGAATTGGCGGTCGGCGTTCCGGCAGTCCTTCGGGCGGGATGTGCAGCAGTTCTACGCCCAGTTCGACGCGTCAATGGGCCGGTAGGCGCGTCTACAGATCAGCGCGCGCTGCACTGTGCGATCAGGTCCACGCCCAACTGGTCGAACAGGTGCACCATGTCGATCAGCACCCAGTTCTCCATGATCTTCGAACCGGCCACCCGCCAGAAGTCCATCACCCGCATGGTGATCGCGCGGTTCGTCGCCTCGACACCGAGATAGGGGCCGCGATGGGTCGCGGTCATGGAAGGCCATCCGCCTGAGCACACATAGTCGCCATCGCCGAAGCGCGCGAAGTGGTTGCCGCCCTTGCGGTCCGGAAACGCGGTCAGGAAGGCGACCCGGTGGTCGCGGTCGAAACCCGCATAGGTGAAATTGGAGCCGATGCCGCCCGGACCGTACCACAGCATGTCGCGATGCCAGTAGCCGCCCGCGCCGGTCTGGTTGGCGCTGGCGAAGGTTGTGGGGTCGTAGGCATGGAGGTCGCCGAGCATGGCTTCCACCAGTTCGGCAGACGCATCGGAGCGATCCGGCGCGTCGGGGCAGACACCGTCGTGGGTGGCCGGGGCCGGGAACAGCATTTCGGTGCCGAGCAGGGCGGGCAGGGGCATGCACCCGGCCTGGCGCATCAGGTCGACCAGGTCGAACAGGATGATCGCCTCCGCGATCCGCCCGCCCTCAAGCCTGTAGAACTCGCCATAGCGTAGGAACACGAGCTTGCCGTTGGCCGGAATGCCGAACAGCGGTTCGACGAGGTTGCCGACGTAGTGGCCGAGTGCCGAGACCCATGTGCCCTGCGACACGCGCGACCGGCCGCCCAGGAAAATCTCGTCGCGCCGCATTGCGCCGGGCAGGGCGGTTCGCAGCGGGTGCAGCAACCCCTCGAAGACCGCCTCGGGGCCGGCCAGGTCATTGACCGGGTGCGCCACCTGCCAGCGGCTGTCGGTTGCCAGCCCATCGGTCAGCAGCCGCGCGCAGCCCGCGTCGTCCGCGGCCATGAGTTGGGTCAGGAAATCTCGTGCGGCTTCGCGATCGTTCATTACAGGGCGCCACCACAAATTGGTTGTCGTTCTTCGAACCCATGACTACACTCTTTGCATTCGTATGCAAGAGAGGTCTGCCGGTGGCGGAAATCCAACTGCGAAACGTCTCCAAGCGCTGGGGCAGCTTCGTCGGGGTCGACAAGTTCGACCTGACGGTGGAGGACCACGAGTTCCTGGTGCTGCTTGGCCCGTCGGGCTGCGGCAAGACCACGACCATGCGCATGGTCGCCGGCCTGGAGGACGCGACCGAGGGCGAGATCCTGATCGGCGGCCGGGTCGTGAACGACCTGGAGCCCAAGGACCGCGACGTGGCGATGGTGTTCCAGAGCTACGGCCTTTATCCGAACATGACCGTCTACGAGAACATTCGCTTCCCGCTGAAGGTGCGCAAGGTGCCGACCGCCGCCCATGACGAGCGGGTGCGCAGGGCCGCGGAAATGGTGGAGCTGTCCGAGTTGCTGGACCGCAAGCCGGCCGCGCTCTCCGGCGGACAGCGCCAGCGCGTGGCCTTGGCGCGGGCCATCGTGCGCCAGCCGCAGGTGTTCCTGATGGACGAGCCGCTGTCCAATCTGGACGCCAAGTTGCGCGTCTCGACCCGGGCGCAGTTGAAGAACCTGCAGCACGAGCTGGAAGTCACGACGATCTATGTCACCCACGATCAGATCGAGGCGATGACGCTGGCCGATCGCGTGGTGGTGATGAACCACGGCGTCGTGCAGCAAGTCGGCTCACCGACCGAGATCTACAACAACCCCGCCAATACGTTCGTGGCCGGGTTCATCGGCTCGCCGGCGATGAACCTGATGGAGGGCGAGGTGACCGACGGCATCTTCCGCGGCGACAACGTCGAGATCGGTGGCTTGGTCACCGGCGAGCGCGGCCCGGTGACGCTCGGCTTCCGGGCGGAGGACGCCCGTGTCGGCCCGCCCGAGGGCGCTGAGGTGGCGGCGCCGATCTTCTCCATCGAACTGCTTGGCGATTCGACCATGGTCACGGTGCGCGCGGGCGGCGCCCTGGTCGCGGTCAAGGCCGACAAGGACTACCGCGCCGAAATCGGCGACACGGTCGGCTTCCACGTCCCGGTCGCCCATTGCCATTTGTTCGACCGCGAGAACGGGCAGCGGATCGAGCCCGCCGCCGCCCCGCCAACCAATTGAACCTCAGGCAGCCCCTAATTGAAACTCAGGGAGATTGACATGAAGCTTCGCACCATCGCCTTGGCGTCGGCCTGCGCGATTGCGCCGGCTGGCGGCGCGTTCGCCGAATGCGCGTTCGAGAACGATGTCGAGATCAGCATGCTGTCGGCGGCGTTCGAAGCCTGGCAAGCGGTCACCGGCGCGATGGCCGAGTGCGGCAACGTCAATGCCGAGCTCGACCAGGAGTTTCGCACCAAGCAACCGACAGGCTTCGCCGCCGATCCGTCGCTCTATCATGTCGGCGGGGTCGCCAACGGCACCCTGGTGCCGCTGCTGAACGACGGCACCATCCGCCCGCTGAACGACCTGGTGGAGGCGTATGGCGGCCAGTTGACCCCGAACCAGCTCATCTCCATCGACGGCGACATCATGGCGATCGCGATGATGGTGAACGCCCAGCACCTGATGTACCGATCCGATATTTTCGACGACCTGGGCCTGGCGCCGCCTACAACCTATGACGAGATGCTGGCCGCGGCCGAGGTGATCCAGGAGGCCGGGGTGGTGGACTACCCGATCGGCGGCACGTTCATGACCGGTTGGAACCTGGGCGAGGAATTCATCAATATGTACCTCGGCTTCGGCGGCGCGTTCTTCAACGACGACCTGACGCCGTCGGTCAACAACGAGCAGGGCGTGCAGGCGCTGGAGATGCTGAAGGCGCTGACCGCCTATATGGACCCCGAGTTCCTGGTCTCCGACTCAACCTATGTGCAGCAGCAGTTCCAGCAGGGCGACATCGCCATGGCCAATCTGTGGGCGAGCCGCGCCGGCGCCATGGACGACGAGGCGGAGTCCAGCGTGGTCGGCCTGGTGACGATGGCCGCCGCTCCGGCCGCCGTCGAAGGCGGTGCACCGGCGACCACCCTGTGGTGGGACGGTATCGTCATCGCCAAGAACATCCCCGACGAGGAGGCCGAGGCCGCGTTCCGCGTCGCAATGGAGGGCCTGGACACCGAGATGGTGCAGGCCAACAACGATGTCGCCGTGTGGCTGATCGATGGCTTCGAGCCGAGCCCGGTGGCGCAGGGCGCCATCGACTCCGCCATCGCTGGCGCACCGTCCTATCCGGCGTCGACGGAGATGGGCCTGATGCACACCGCGCTGGGCGACAACATCGCCGACTTCCTGCTCGGTGACGAGAGCGCCGAGCAGACTCTGGCCGATGTGGAGGCCGCCTATCTGAGCCTGGCCAAGGAGAGCGGGCTGATCCAATAGGTTGAGGCTGGCGCGCTGCCGGATGGGCTGCGCGCCGCCCTTGCCTGGACTCCGCTGGGACCCCGCACGTGAAACGCCGCACGTTCATCGCGTTCGTGGCGCCGTCGGTCGCGCTGATGGTGATCTTTATCGCCGCACCGCTGGCGAGCGTGCTGGTGCAGTCGTTCTTGCTCACCCAGTCGGTATTCGAGGAGGTGACGGTCGAGAGTTGCACGCCGGGCTTCCCCAACCCGGTGTGCACCGAGGAGGTGCGGCGCCAACAAGTGCTAGATGAGAATGGCCAGCCGGTCACCGAAACCACATTTGTCGGGTTCGACGTCTATGTCAGCCTGCTGCAGCCGGAGGCGGTGGCCGACGCCTTCTCGGCCGCGGGCGGCGGGCTCGCCGACCTCCTCAACATCGACTTCTACAAGGCGCTCAGGTTCACCCTGACCTTCACCCTGATCACCCTGCCGCTGGTCATTGGCGTCGGCCTGGCGATCGCGGTCGCGGTCAACAACGCCATCAAGCGCCTGCGCGGCCCGATCATCTTCGTCTCGCTGCTGCCGTTCATCATCACGCCGGTCATCGGCGCGCTGTCGATCCGCTGGCTGTTCGTCGGCGACGGGCTGATGACAAATGCCCTGGAGGCGATGCTGGGCCACGACGTCTCGGTGTTCGCCAATGGCTGGGCGATCGAGGTGCTGATGCTTTTCTACCGCGTCTGGCACGTGGCGCCATTCGCGTTCGTCGTGTTCTACGCCGGCCTGCAAACGGTGAACATGGACACGCTGGAGAGCGCGGTCGTCGATGGCGCGTCGCGCTGGGAGCGGTTGCGCTTCGTCGTCATCCCGCACCTGATGCCGCTGATCGTGTTCATCGCGCTGATCCACCTGATGGACGCCTACCGGGTGTTCGAGGAGGTGATCGGCTTCCGCTCCCAGGCGCATCGCATATCGCTGCAATGGCTGACTTTCAACTTCCTGACGCCTGACGACAGCGGCAACCGCTCGGTCTCGCGCGCGTCGGCCACCTCGATGCTGACCATGGTCGGGATCGTGATCCTGTTGATCCCGCTGTTGATGCGCACCTGGCGCGACCACCACAGGAAGCGATAGGGGGCGGCGATGGCGGAAACACGCGCAATGCGCCAGCCCTGGGGGCTGAAACTGACCTCGGCCGGCTTCCTCGCATTCTGGATGCTGATCGCGGCCTTCCCGTTGTTCTGGATCATGGTGATGTCGTTCAAGCTGCCGGTGGACGCGTTCGCGTCCAACCCACTGGACGTCATCTTCGGGCCGGCAACCCGCACGGCGGGAGCGGGGCTCTCGCCGGTCGACATCGTGCTCGGTATTGCCGCGATCTGGTTCGCGGCCCGGCTCGCCCGCCGCCATGGCGCGATGGCCGCGCGCACCCTGGCCGTCTCGGGCCAGGTCTGGGTCGGCTGGATCGTCGCCGGCGTGCTCTTCCTCATCGCCGTGGGCCTCGTACTGGTCTGGCTGCTGCCGCTGATCTCCGAGACACTGCGCAGCGCCACCGGCGGCGGCTTTCTGGTCGATCCGCTGATCGGGATGACGACCCAGCACTATGAGGCGGTCTGGGTCGACAACGGCTTCTACAACAACTTCCTGAACTCGATGCTGGTCACCGCCGGCGTGGTCACCGTCTCGCTGACCGTGGGCACGCTGGCCGGCTACGCCCTGGCGCGCACGCCCTCGTCTCTTGCGTTCTGGCTGCTGATCCTGGCGCTGATCTTCCGCGCGCTGCCGCATTCGGTGCTGGTCACCGGCTACCTGCCGCCGTTCATCGATCTCGGGTTCTATGGCCAGCCGTGGGCGGTGATCGTGGTGCTGGTGTCGATCAACCAGCCCTTCACGATCTGGATGCTGCGCTCGTTCTTCATGAATATTCCGGCCGAGCTCGACGAGGCGGCGCGGGTCGACGGCTGCACCCATTTCGAGGCGTTCCGCCGCGTCATCATGCCGGTGATGTGGCCGGGGGTGATCACCACCGGCCTGTTCTCGTTCCTGCTGGCCTACAACGACTATCTGGTCACCGCACTGTTGCTGGACGCGCAATCGATGACCATGGTTCCTTCCATCACCCAATACTTCAACCGCGAAACCACGATGACCGATCAGGTGGAGGCCGTTGCCGCGGCCGTCTCCATCACAGCGCCCCTGTTCGTGCTGGTGATGGTGTTCCAGCGCCAGATCGTCTCCGGCCTGACCGCCGGTGCGGTGAAGGGCTAGAGGGGATAGAGCTAATGGCTGGCGCCCGCCCTCCGCAAGCGGCCCTGACCCGCGAGAACGATCTGTCGAAGACGGCGGAGACCAGACGTGTTGTCGAGACCATGGTCGACGGGCTGAACGACCACCGCATCGACGATATCGGTGCGTTTTTTGCCAACGGTTTCCATTGGTACGGCAATGCCGGTTGTGGCACCAAGGCGGGCTTGCGCGAGTTCCAGGACAACTGGCAACGCCCGTTCCAGGCCGCGTTCTCGGACAAGGTGTGCATCGATGAGGCGCGGATCGCGGAGGGCGAGTGGATGGCCGCCTTCGGCCGGCAGGAGGCGGTGCACTCGGGCGAGTTCATGGGCATCGCGCCCACCGGCAAGCGGGTCGAGATCCGCTACATGGACTTCTGGAAAGTGAAGGACGGCAAGATCGTCGACAATTGGGTGATGGTCGATTTCCCCCACGTGATGCGCCAGCTCGGCGTCGACCCCTTCAACGGCGAGGGGTGGGAGAAGTTCGACCAGGGGCACGACGAGGCAGACGCTGCAACGCCGCGGCGCGATGGTGAGGGGGCATGAGCAGGCCGTCCTCCACCGACGTGGCGCGACATGCCGGGGTCAGCCAATCGGCGGTCAGCCGCACCTTCACCCCCGGCGGCAGCGTCAGCATCAAGACGCGCGCCAAGGTGCTGAAGGCGGCGCAGGAGCTTGGCTACAGGCCGAATGCGCTTGCCCGCTCGCTGATCACCGGGCGCAGCCGCATCATCGGTCTGGTCGTCGCCTACCTGGACAATCTGTTCTACCCGACCGCGCTGGAACTGCTGTCACGCGCGCTGCAACAGCGCGGCTACCACATCTTGATGTTCATGGCGCCGCAGACGGCGGCCAATGTCGACGACCTGCTCGACAAGATCCTGAACTACCAGGCCGATGGCATCGTGCTGGCGTCGGCGTCCATGTCGTCCGACCTGGCCGCGCGGTGCGACGATGCCGGGGTGCCGGTCGTGCTGTTCAACCGCGCCCAGGACGATCCCAGGTTTTCCGCCGTCACCGGCGACAATCTGGCGGGTGGCCGAAGGCTGGCCGAATTCCTTGCCGCGGGTGGGCACAAGCGCATTGCCTACATCGCCGGTTGGGAAGGTGCTGCGACCCAGCGCGACCGCGAAGCCGGGTTCCTCGCCGGCCTGGAGGCGCACGGCCTGAGCCTCTTCGCGCGCGACGTCGGCAACTACAGCTTTCCGGATGCGGAGGCCGCCGCACGCCGCATGTTCGAACGCGCGGACCGTCCCGACGCCGTGTTCGTCGCCAACGACCACATGGCGATTGCCGTCATGGACGTGCTGCGCGGCGAGTTCGGGCTCAGGGTGCCGGAAGACGTGTCCATCGTCGGCTACGACGACGTGCCCCAGGCCGCCTGGCCGACCTATGGCCTGACCACGATCCGGCAATCCGCCGACGACATGGTGGACGCGGTGGTCGATACCTTGCTGGCGCGGATCGAGCGCGGGGACAGTGAGCCCCAGCGCACGATCATCGACGCGCCGCTCATCGTGCGCACGTCTGCGCGCATCCCCACGGAGGCTGCCACGTGAAGGGCTTCGACCCGAAGTTCGCCGATCCGCCCGACTACATTCTCGGCATCACCAAGGAGATCTGGGAAGACAGGGGCGTCGATACCCTCAATCACTACTACACCGACGACATCGCGGTGC
The DNA here is from genome assembly GCA_965227515.1 of Alphaproteobacteria bacterium. GTDB lineage: Bacteria > Pseudomonadota > Alphaproteobacteria > CALKHQ01 > CALKHQ01 > CBDDFZ01. Next base: position 3,691,587 of record CBDDFZ010000001.1, on the reverse strand, counting down.
GGTCGCCGGCCGGCGTGGTCACCGGCAACCAGGCGGTCATCGCGGCCACCACCGCAACATTGGCTGAACTGCCGGATCGTCAGTTGTTCGGCGAGGACGTCATCTGGTCGGGCACCGAGGATGACTTTCTGTCTTCCCACCGGCTGATGTGCACCGCCACGCACCTGGCCAGCGGCACATACGGCCCGGCGACGGGCAAGACGCTGCGCTACCGCGCCATCGCCGACTGCGCCTGCCGCAACAACCAGGTCTATGACGAGTGGCTGGTGCGCGATCAGGGCGCGATCGTGCGGCAGTTGGGCATCGCGCCCCAGCAGTACGCTGCCGACCGCATCGCCGCCGAGGGCGGCCCGGAGCATGCAAGCCGGCCCTTCACGCCGGACCGGGACGCGCCGCTCATTTACACCGGCAAGGGCAACGATCATGCCGCCGGGGAGGAGTATGCCGACCTGCTGCGGCGCGTCATGAACGCCGACTTCGCTGCCATTCCCTCGACCTACGACCGCGCCTGCCATCTTGAGCACCCGGGTGGCGTATCGGGCCATGGCTGGGCGGCGGCGGACGCCTTCTGGCTGGGCCTGCGATCCGCCTTTCCCGCCGCGACCTTCGCTGTCCACCACCGGATCGGACGCGACGACCCGAAGATGCCGCCGCGCGCGGCCCTGCGCTGGTCGCTGGACGGGCGGCACGATGGCTGGGGCCCGTTCGGTCCGCCCTCTGGCGCGCCGGTCCATCTCATGGGCTTCAGCCATGCCGAATTCGGCCCATGGGGCTTGCGGCGCGAATGGGTGCTCTATGACGAAACGGCGATCTGGAAGCAGATCCTGTTGCACCGGGGTGCATGACCGCCATGACGCCGTCCGAGCTTGAATCCCGCATCGTGCGCTATGGCGACCTGAAGCCGTGCCGCACCGCCTTCATCGACGCGCACACGCCTGGTTCCGACCGCAAGGAGAACTTCACCATCATCGGCGCCGGCGTTTCGGAGAGCACCGACCAGCACGTGCACCTGCACGACACGCCGGGCTTCAACATCGGCGCCGCCGGCCAACCGCCGGGCTGCAAGAATTCCATGCACTCCCACCGCACCGCCGAGGTGTTCTTCGTTCTGCATGGGCGCTGGCGCTTCTTCTGGGGCCTGCACGGCGCCGCTGGCGAGGTGGTGCTGGAAGAAGGCGACATCTTCGATATTCCCACGGGCATCTTCCGCGGGTTCGAGAACATCGGCACCGACTACGGGATGATCATGTCGATCCTGGGCGGCGACGACGCCGGTGGCGGGGTTGTGTGGGCGCCCCACGTCATCGAGGCGGCGCGGGAGCATGGCCTGGTGCTGGCGGAGACCGGACGGCTCTATGACACCGCCAAGGGCGAACGGCTGCCGGACGGCGTGGCCCCGATGCCGCTGTTGACCGACGCGGAGTTGGCCGAATTCCCGGAAACGCCCGCCGCCGATGTCGTGCCCCGTTTCGTGCGCCGCTACTGGGACATGAAGGCATTGTCGGCGGACGTGCCAGCGACCGTCATCGGCACCGGCAACTCCACGATGATCCGTGACCGCACCGGCTTCGAGGTCGCGTTCCTGCAAAGCGGGCAAGACGGCGAGGGCGCGCCCTACACGCCCGACCGGCACGAGGTCTTGATGGTGCATCGCGGGCACTGGCGTGTCGCCACCAACGGCGCCGCCGCCACGCTGGCGCCGGGCGACGTGTGCTCACTGCCCGCCGGTGTCGAGCGAAGCCTTGCGCCGACCATGAACGGGGAGACCGCCTTGTTCCGCGTGCGCAAGACCGGCGACGACGCCGGCCCGACACGGGAGTGATCGCGATGAAACAGTTCCTACGATTGTCGTCCTCGCCCTCGTGGCGAGGACCCATTTCAGCGCCGAGGCCCTTTCGCCTCCAATGAGGAAATAGCGACAGGGGAAGGCTGGCATGTTCGATGCGGGTCAGAGTTCGAGCATGCGATGCGCAACATGGCGCCTGCCACGCCAATGGACCCTCGCGACAAGCGCGAGGGTGACGAGGTTGGGTATGAGAGATCAGAGCAAAGAATGATGGAACCATGCCGAAAATCCTGACCACGCATGTCGGCTCGCTGCCGCGCCCCCAAGCGGTCGTCGACCAGATTTTCGCGCGCGAGAATGGCGAGGCCGTCGACCAGGCCGCCTTCGATGCCGCACTGGACGAAGCGGTCACTGAAGCGGTGGGACGGCAGCGCGATGCCGGCATCGACATCGTGTCCGACGGCGAGATGTCGAAAATCTCCTACGCCACCTATGTGAAGGACCGCTACACGGGCTTTTCCGGCGACACGCCGCGCAGCCCGCCGGCCGACCTGCAGCAGTTCCCCTCGTTCCTGAAGCGCCTGGCCGCCAGCGGCGCCACGCCGAAATACGCGCGCCCACAGTGCACCGGCCCGGTCACCTCGAAGGACACCGGGGAGCTGGAGGCCGACATCGCGCGCCTGAAAGCCGCCATGGCGGCGAATGGCGTGGAACGGGGCTTCATGAACGCCGCGTCCCCCGGCGTCATTTCGCTGTTCCTGCCCAACCAGCACTACCCCAGCCGGCAGGCGTATCTGGAAGCGCTGGCCGAGGCCATGGCCGCCGAGTACGAAGCCATCGCCGCCGCCGGGCTCGACCTGCAGCTCGACTGCCCGGACCTGGCGCTCTCCCGGCACATGATGTTCCAGGACCTGTCCGACGACGCCTTCGTGGCAGAGGCGCGCACCAACGTGGCGGCATTGAACCAAGCGTTGCGCAACGTGCCGCGCGACCGGGTGCGGGTGCATATCTGCTGGGGCAATTACGAAGGTCCCCACGTTTGCGATATCGGCCTGGAGCGCGTGCTCGACGTACTGATGAGCGTGCGCGCGCAGTATCTGCTGTTCGAGACCGCCAACCCGCGCCACGGGCACGAATGGCGGGTGATCGCGGACCGGGCCGCCGACATTCCGGCGGACACGGTGCTGGTGCCCGGTGTCATCGACACCACGACCAATTTCGTCGAGCACCCGAGCCTGGTCGCCGAGCGTATCTCGCGGTTCGTCGACATCGTCGGGCCCGAGCGCGTGATTGCCGGCACCGATTGCGGTTTCGGCACCTTTGCCGGCTTCGGCGCCATCGACCCCGAGATCGCCTATGCCAAGCTGGCCACGTTGGGCGAGGGCGCGCGCCGCGCCGGAGCGGCACTCTGATCGCGTTTTTGTCTGAGCCTTGGTTGACCCATTGCCATTGACATTGCCCGCCCCGCCAGCGCAGTCGTAGCGGTCGCTGGCGGGTCATCGCCCGCGCTTGTTCCTCATTGGAGACGCCATGCAATACGGAAGGCCGGCTGGCCTGGATGTCGATGTGTCGAAGCTGATCCTCGGCTGCGACAACAAGCTGACGATGGAGGAGGGGGCGCCGATCTGGGATGCGTTCCTGGCATGCGGCGGCACCACGTTCGACACCGCGCACATCTATCAGAACGGGGCGTGCGAGCGCGCGCTGGGGGCCTGGCTGAAGCATGCAGGCGTTGCCGACCGGACCGTGGTCGTCGTCAAGGGCGCGCACACGCCGAACTGCAACCCGGAGGCACTGGTCGCGCAGCTGCATGAGTCGCTCGACCGGCTGCAACTGCCGCGCGCGCCGATCTTCATCATGCATCGCGACAATGCGGATGTGCCGGTCGACGAGTTTGTCGACGTGCTGAACGCTCAGGTCGACGCCGGGCTGGTCACGGTGTTCGGCGGCTCCAACTGGACCGTCGGCCGGATGCAGGCCGCCAACGACTATGCCGCGCGCAGCGGTAAGCAGGGCTTCGCCATCCTCAACAACAACCTGTCGCTGGCGCACATGCAGCGCCCGGTGTGGGATGGCTGCATTTCCTCGTCCGATGACGCGACGCTGGCGTTCCTGACCGAGACCCAGATGACCCACTTTTCGTGGTCCTCGCAGGCCCGCGGCTACTTCTACCAGGATGCCGGCGCGATGGCCGCGCTGCCGGAGGGCACCCGGCCGGACGACTGTTTCGACAGCGCCGACAACCGGGAGCGCCGCAGGCGTGCCGCGGCCTTGGCATCGCGCTTCGGCGTCGAGGCCGCGCACGTCGCCGCCGCCTATGTGCTGTGCCAGCCGTTCCCGTCCTACGCGCTGATCGGCCCGCGCTCGATCGACGAACTGAACGACAGCATGGCCGCCTTCAAGGTCGAGTTGGCACAGCAACACCTCGACTGGCTGAACCTGAAGCACGATGAGATGCCGGATGGTGCGGCTTAGATTTCAGGAAGTGTTGCGGCGGCGGCGATAAGACCGCCGGGCGGGTGAGGCGCTTAGCTAACCGCCGCACATTCACGACCAGATATCCACAAGCCGGGGGCATTCGTGCCGCACATTGCTATCATCGGGGCCGGCAGCACCGTGTTCATGCGGCGCATCGTGGCCGACGTGTTGCAGACCCCTGCGCTGAAGTCGGCGACGATTGCCCTGCACGACATAGACGCCGGCCGCCTTGACGTGTCGGAACAGGTGGCGCGGCGCATGGCCGAGGCTGCCGATGCCACGCCCACGATATTCGCCAGCACGGACCGCGTGCGCTGCCTGGACGGCGCCGACTTCGTGATCCTGATGATCCAGGTCGGCGGCTACGAGCCGTGCACGGTGACCGACTTCGAGGTGCCGAAGAAATACGGCCTGCGCCAGACCATCGGCGACACACTGGGGGTGGGCGGCATCATGCGCGGCCTGCGCACCGCCCCGGTTCTGCTGGACATCGCCGCGGACATGCGCCGGCTGTGCCCCGATGCGCTGATGCTGCAGTACGTCAATCCGATGGCGATCAACTGCTGGGCGCTGGCGCGGCTTGCCCCCGACATCAAGGTGGTCGGGCTCTGCCACAGCGTGCAGCTCACCGCGATGGATCTGGCCGAGGACCTCGGCGAGGCGGTCGACGACATTGCTTACGAGTGCGCCGGCATCAACCACATGGCGTTCTACACCCGGTTCGAGAAGCATCACGCCGACGGCCACGTCGAAGACCTGTATCCCCGATTGCAGGCGGTGGCGGCCAATGGCGGTGTGCCCGACGACAACCGCGTGCGCTACGAGCTGTTGAAGCGCACCGGCTATTTCGTCACCGAGTCCAGCGAGCACTTCGCGGAATACGTGCCCTGGTTCATCAAGCGCGACCGGCCGGACCTGATCGAGCGCTTCAACATCCCGCTCGACGAGTACCCGCGCCGCTGCGAGGCGCAGGTCGCGGAGTGGCAGGCGAGCGCCGACGAGGTGCTCGCGGGCAAGCCGCTGGCCCTGGAGCGGAGTTGTGAGTTCGCCGCCGCGATCATGGAGGCGGCGACCACCGGTGTGCCGTATGTCTTCAACGGCAACGTGCCCAATGCCGGCCTGATCGACAATCTGCCGGCTGACGCCTGTGTGGAGGTGCCGTGCACCGTCGACCGCACCGGCGTCCACCCGCATCGGGTCGGCGCGCTGCCGCCCCACCTGACGGCGATGATGCAAACCCAGATCAACGTGCAGTCGCTGGTGGTGGAGGCGCTGGCGACGGGTAAGCGCAAGCACGTCTACCACGCCGCCATGCTGGACCCGCACACGGCGGCGGAACTGGACCTGGATCAGATCTGGGCGCTGGTCGACGACCTGATCGCCGCCCACGGCAACTGGATGCCGGCGCTAAGGTAGCGCATGATCATTTCAGTCGGTACCAGCCCTCACCCCCACCCGGCCACCCAGACAGGATACATTCGTGGGTGGCCGGGTGGGGGTGAGGGCTGGGCAGATTCAGCGTAAGCTGATCCCGATCTAGCGCGTCATTGCGAGCCCGCGTAGCCGGGCTCCCGGTCGGAGCGCCGCCACGCGCTGCGGTATTGCTTCGGGGTCACGCCGAAGCGGCAGCGAAAGGCCTCGTAGAACCGGCTGAGCGAGCCGAAGCCGCACTCCATCGCCACGTCCAGGATTTTGCGGTCAGTGTCGGCCAGCAATGCCTGGGCGTGGCTCAGCCGGTGCCGGGTGAGATAATGCGACACCGGCATGCCGACCAGGCGCTTGAACAGGTTCATTGCATAGTTCGGGTGCAGGCCGACATGGTTGGCGATATCCTCGATGCGGATCGGATCCTCGTAGTTGGCGGCGATGAATGTCGCCATCGCCTCTACATGGGTCAGCCCGCGCGACGACGGTCCGTCAGGGGCTTGCCAGGCGACATCGGCCGCGCCGGCGACACCCCAGCCCGACAGGGCCATCCGTTTCAGGCGCAAGTGTATCTCTGCCAGCGCCTGCTGCACCATGCGGCCGTCGCCGGACTGGCAGTCGCGCTGCCAGCGCGCGAAGTCAGCGGCATCCGCGGCCTCACCCCTGTCGGCGACGACGAAGTCGCCGTGCAGCACGGCATGGCGAAAGCCCAGCGGCAGCGGCCAGCGCATGAATTCCTGCAGGGGCAGGTAGGCGATGGCGATCTCGCTATCGTCGCCGACCGCCACGACCTGGTGCGGGACCGCGGCCCAGAACAGGGCGATGCGGCGCGACGGCACCTCAACCTCGCGCCCGCCGATGGCATAGGTCATGGCGGCCGCGGCCAGGTAGTTGACCTCGACATGGCTGTGCCAATGGGTCTCCGGCATCGGTGCTGCCCGGTGCCGCTCGATGACCAACGGCGGCTCGCCGTCCCGGCCAATGCCAATGCCGTCGTAGAGCATGTCCCCTTCCCTGAGATCGACTGGCGGTTGGGACACTTCAACCGCACCCTATGTGCCTAGACGGTAAACGCCCAAATGACGTGCGTGCAAGCGGCGATGCGCCGACATCTTACAATTCAGGAATCAAATTACAGCCGATGAGAAGACCGGCGCGCCGACAACCCCGACTGTGACAGCATGTCGCCGCCGGTTCTGGTGCGGCTAAAGGGCCTGCGATATAAGTGGTCCTGCAATAAACGAAGACCGACGATCAAAAGACCGTTCGCCACAAGAACGGCGTCAATAGAAATCGCGGTCGTGGGAGGACATCTTGGCCGTACCGGTCAACCTTAGATTGGACGATTGCGCCAGATTGGTCGACGCCGCCCAGGCGCCGCAGGGGAGTGTGGCTCCCGACTGCCTGTCGCTTGTCGGCCGCGCCGTTGCGGCACGACGACATTCCACGCCGACACCCAAGCAAACAATGCAACGCCCCGGGACGAACCGACGATGAGCGGAGTGAACTTGAATAGCGTGGTCAAGCGCTATGGCGACGTGCAAGTCATCCACGGTGTTGATCTGACCATCGACGATGGCGAATTCTGCGTTTTCGTCGGCCCCTCGGGCTGCGGGAAGTCCACATTGATGCGCATGGTCGCAGGCCTGGAGGAGACCACCGAAGGCGTCATCCACATCGGCAGCCGCGACGTCACCAGGATGGACCCGGCGCAGCGCGGGGTCGCTATGGTGTTCCAGACCTACGCCCTTTATCCGCACATGACCGTGCGCGAAAACATGGGCTTTGGCTTGAAGATGAACCGGGTGCCAAAGGCGACGATTGACAGCAAGGTCGCCGAGGCCAGTCGCATCCTGAAACTCGACCCATTCCTGAATCGCAAGCCGGCGGCCCTTTCCGGCGGCCAGCGACAGCGCGTCGCTATCGGCCGGGCCATTGTGCGTGGGCCGGAAGTCTTCCTGTTTGACGAGCCGCTCTCCAACCTTGATGCCGAACTGCGGGTGGAGATGCGCGTGGAAATCGCGCGGCTGCACAAGGATATCGGCGCCACCATGATCTACGTCACCCATGACCAGGTCGAAGCGATGACCATGGCCGACAAGATCGTTGTGCTGAGGCTCGGCAAGATCGAGCAGGTCGGTGCGCCGCTGGACCTCTATCGCAACCCGGATAACAAGTTTGTGGCCGGATTCATCGGCTCCCCGTCGATGAATTTCCTGACCGGCAAGGTCAATGGCGGCGGTGCGATCGATGTCCCCGCCCTGAAGACCTCGATCAAACTGCCTGTCAGTGTCCCATCGTCGGGCACTGAAGTTTTCCTCGGCATTCGGCCCGAACATGTGGAGGTGGTGGAAGGCGACACCCATACGGTCGAGCTCACCGAGGCACTTGGGGGTGTCTCCTACGATTACATCCAGTCCGACAATGGCGAACGTCTGATTGTCGAGGAGCGCGGCGACGTGCGCTCGTCGTCCGGAGCCCGAGTGAGCTTGAGCTTCGATCCGGCAAGGGCCTATCTGTTTGACGCAAATACTGAACAAAGGTTGCGCTGATACAAGGCGGGGAACAAAAGAACTCAAGCGGACAATGTAGATTGGGGTATTGTAATACCTCGGCCTTCAGTAAAAATCCGTGTTGGATTGATTTGAGTGCAGCTGGACCGGGAGGAACGTTCAGTGCGAAGGCTGTCCAGGTTTTCTGCAATCAAACTGCCGGACAATTTTCGGCGGAACGACGAGGAGGAAGTCTTGCTAAATAGAACTAAATGGTCAGCCGCGGCACTTGCGGCGTCAACGCTTCTGACAGGTGGCGCCTATGCGCAGTCTCTGTCCGGCGATCTTAATATCTTCCTGGACACGTCCAACCCGGCACCACGGGCGACGATGGAAGCTGTTATCGCTCAGTTCCAGGAAATGCATCCCGATCTGAACATCGAGACGACGGTGATCGATCGCGAGGCGTATAAGACCCAGATTCGCAACTTCTTGACGGCCGATGCGCCGGATGTGGCGACCTGGTACGCAGCCAATCGCATGGCGCCATATGTGAACGCCGGCCTGTTTGAGGATGTGTCAGACCTGTGGCAGGAGCCGGAGATCGCCGAGAATCTGGCCTCGACCAAGGGCGCCCTGACCATCGACGGCAGCCAGTGGGGCGTGCCCTACACCTACTATCAGTGGGGCGTGTACTACCGGAAGGACATATACGAGGAACTGGGCCTGACCGAGCCGGCGACGTGGGATGAGTTCATTGCCAATTGCCAGGCGATCATCGATTCCGGCCGTAGCTGCTTTACCATCGGCACCAAGTTCCTTTGGACCGCAGGCGGTTGGTTCGACTACATCAATTTGCGCACCCACGGGTTCGACTTCCACATGCAGCTCGCCGCCGGCGAGGTGAGCTGGACCGACGACCGGGTCCGCGAGACGTTCGCGAATTGGCGCCAGCTCATCGACATGGGTGCCTATGTCGAGAACCACCAGACCTACAGCTGGCAGGAGTCGCTGCCCTTCATCGTTTCCGGTGACTCGGCTGGCATCCTGATCGGAAACTTTGCTGTAGCGCCGCTGCGCGAAGCCGGTCTGGACGACAGCAAGCTGGACTTCTTCCAGTTCCCGGCGATCAATCCGGACGTCGAAATGGCGGAAGACGCGCCGACTGATACTTTCCACATCCCCTCCAACGCTTCCAACAAGGAAGCTGCGCGCGAGTTTCTGCGATTCGTGGTATCGGCCGACGTGCAGACCATGATCAACAATGGCGAGAACCTTGGCCAGCTGCCGGTCAACGCGCTGTCTTCCGTGGACGACGACAAGTTCTTGAACGAAGGATTCGAGATGTTGTCATCCAATAGCCCGGGCGGTGTTGCGCAGTTCTTCGACCGCGACTTCCCAGCGGAGATGGCGGCCGAGGCCATGCAGGGCCTGCAGGAGTTCATGGTGTTTCCGGACAATCTGGATGACATCCTGAACCGCCTGGAGAGCGTTGCCGAGCGCGTTTACGAGTAAACCTCTCGACCTGGGATCGGGCGTCGTCCTGAGGCCCGATCCCCCCTTTTTGGACGAGGGAACCGCCGTCCAAACCACTCTGTAGCCGTTGCCGCCCACCAAGCCCTGCGCTTGCGCCGAATAATCCGGGAGCACGCTGATGTCTGTTGCAACAATGCCCGATACGCAAGCCGACGCTGGCGGGGCGCCAGGCCCGCAGCAGCGCGGGTGGTACAAACGCAACGAAATCGCGATCACGCCTTGGTTGTTCCTGGCGCCGGCAATCCTGTTTTTTGCCTTCTATGTCATCATTCCGATCTACGACAGCTTCTCGATCTCGCTATACGATTGGGATGGTCTGGGCGAGGCGGAGTATGTCGGCCTCGATAACTACAGCGAGTTGATGGAAGACGGGGCCTTCGAGGTCTCACTGTGGAATAACTTCAAGTGGCTGATCCTGTATTTGCTGGCCATCCCGGCCGGCCTGTTCATTGCTTTGTTCCTTAATCAAACCGTCGTCGGGATTCGCCTATACAAGTCGCTCTTTTTCTTCCCATTTGTGATCAGCCAAGTTGTGGTCGGCCTGGTGTTCACTTGGTTTTATGATCCGACGTTTGGCTTACTGAACAGCATTCTGGAAGGCCTGGGGCTGGGCACGCTGAATGTGCTTGGCGACCCTGAACTCGCCACCTATGGCATCATTGCCGCTGGCCTGTGGCCACAGACCGCCTACTGCATGATTCTGTACCTGACCGGCCTGAACGCCGTTGACCCGGAGCAGATTGAAGCCGGGCGACTGGACGGGGCCAAGGGATGGCGCATGCTGTGGTACATCATCGTGCCCCAACTGAAGCCCGCGACCTTCATCGCCTTTGTGGTCACGATCATTGGCGCGCTGAGGTCCTTCGACCTTATCGCCATTATGACGAATGGCGGGCCGTTCGGTCAGACCCGCGTACTGTCGTTCTACATGTTCGAAAAAGCGCTGTCGGAATACGGGTTCCGTATGGGATATGGCGCGGCCATCGCGGTGGTGTTGTTCGTCATCATGTTGTTCTTCATCGCCTATTTCCTCTACTCCATGTGGAAAGAAGAGAAGGTCCGCTGAGATGTTTCCACGCCCCATTCAGCAGGCCTCTCGGGGCTGGCAGGTCAGCTATCAATCCCTGTTGCCATTGGCCCTGATCCTGTGGCTGGCGCCGCTGATCGCTGTCGCGATTTTCTCCATAAAGCCGGACATCGACTTCACGGAGGGCAATTATTGGGGCTTGCCGAGTTCGTTCGAAGGCGGTCACAATTACGGGCAAGTATTTTTCAACTCCGACATGCCCAAATACCTCTTGAATTCGGTCATCATCACAGTGCCAACGGTAATAGGTGCCGTTGCGCTGTCGTGCATGGCCGGTTTCGCCCTTGGTATCTACAAGTTTCGATCCAACTTGCTGATCTTCTTCATGTTCGTAGCTGGCAATTTCGTGCCGTTCCAGATCCTGATGGTGCCTGTACGCGACTTCACCCTCGATCTCGGGCTATATGACACCAAACTTGGCCTGATCTTGTTTCACGTCGCCTTTCAATCGGGCTTCTGCACGCTGTTCATGCGCAATTTCATCCGCGCTCTACCTTACCCGCTGATCGAAGCGGCGCGTGTCGAAGGCGTCGCGGAGTGGCGTATCTTCTGGTACGTCGTGCTGCCACTGATGAAGCCGGCGATCGCTGCGCTCAGCGTTCTGATCTTTACGTTCATCTGGAACGATTTCTTCTGGGCCGTCGTGCTGACCCAGGGGCCGGACGCCCAGCCCGTCACGGCCGGCATCACCTCGTTCAACGCACAGTTTCGGGCCGCCTACCACTTGATGAGTGCGGGCTCCATTGTGGCCGCGCTGCCTCCGGTCGCGATGTTCTTTCTTATGCAGAAGCACTTCATCGCCGGCCTCACCTTGGGTGCCGTAAAGTAGCGTCGCGCTGACGCCGGGCGGGGCCCAAGGGTCGCCCCGTGCCGGCGGGTGCTCGTGCAAGTTGGGGCCTCGCCCCGATTGTCCGGCAACAATTTTTATTCACAGTCAAGTTGCTGCGGCGCCGTTGTCTATCGAATCCAGGCTTCCTTGATGCCAAGTCAGGCTTTGTACACGACCGCCGAGCCGATGGATTTCGCTCTGGGCATGTAACAAACCTGCTTGTCATAATGGTTACTTCCATAGTGAAAAACTGATATTGTGCACCGCAGCAAAGATATTGTGTGTTGGCGGCGTGATAACATCAGTATTCTTTTCGCTGCCGTTGGCATTTATTGTTGGGAATATTGGCCATTGTCTTTCGGTTTCAGGTGTTCCATCATCCGCGATGGGAAACCGTGATGGCTCTCGTCGGACCTTGTCCGCGACGGCAGTGACTTATCGGCCGTAAAACATCGGAGGGTGCAGGCAATGAAGGTTGGTTGGAATCCGAAGCTGGCAGTCGATCGCCGGAAGTTCATGCAAACCACGTCGGCGCTGGCGTCCATTGCCGTCATGCCGAAGATCATCGGCATCTCGCCGGCCGCCGCCCAGGACGGCACGACGATGGTGATCGCGGCCCCCGCCACCCCGCAAAGCCTGGACTGCGAGTTCGACGTGTCGCTGGGCACGTTCGAGGCGATTGCGGCGATGTACGACCACTTGCTGGGCTTCGAGATCATCCCGGACGAGGGCGTGCCGACGGCCAGCCGCGAGGACATCAGCTATCACCCGGACCAGCCGGGCGGCGTGAAGATGGTCGGCAAGCTGGCCGAAAGCTGGGAGATCGACCCCGAGGGCCGTTTCGCGCGGTTCAAGCTGCGCGAAGGCGTGATGAGCAACTGGGGCAACGAGTTGACCGCGGACGACGTCAAATGGACCTGGGACCGCAAGTTCGGCCTGGGGGCGCTGGGCGCGTTCTACACCGCGGTGATCGGCCTCAACCGGCCCGAGGACGTGGTCGTGGAGAGCAAGTACGAGGTGTCGTTCAATCTCGACGAGCCGAACCCGCTGCTGCTGAAGATCCAGCCCAACCTCTATGGCGGCCCGATCTATGACTCCGTGAAGTGCATGGAGATGGCCACCGACGACGACCCGTGGGCCACCCAGTTCATCGAGAACGACAGCGCCGGCTTCGGCCCCTATGTGATCGAGCAGCTCACCCGCGGCCAGCAGGCCGTGTTCAGGGCGCGCGAGGACTATTGGGCCGGCAAGCCCGCCATCGACACGGTCATCTTCCGAGAGGTGCCGACGTCGGCCGCGCGGGTGCAGTTGCTGCAGGGCGGCGCCGTCGACATCGCCCAGTACCTGCAGCCGCTGGAGATCATCAGCCTGCAGTCGGTGCCCGAGGTCGCGGTGGAAACCGTGCCGGCCTCGTTCATGATCTGGATCGAGCTCAACGCGAAGATCGCGCCGTTCGACAATGCGGATGTGCGCCGGGCGATGAATTTCGCCTTCCCGCGCGAGCAGGTGATGCAGTCGGTCTACCAGGGGCTGGCATCGCCGCTGAACGGCTGCATGCCCAACATCTATCCTGGCTACGTCGAGCTCGATCCGTACGGATACGACCTGGACAAGGCGCGCGAGCTGTTGGCGGCGGCCGGCATGGCCGACGGTTTCGAGACCACGCTGTCCTACAACGCCGGCGATCCGGTGCAGGAGCCGATCGCCATCCTCTACCAGTCGTCGCTGCGCGAGATCGGTATCGAGCTGCAGCTCAAGAAGGTGCCGGCGGGCTCGTTCTACAATGCGGTGTCGCAGCGCGGCGAGCCGATGATCTTCTACGTCGACAGCCCGTGGTGCCCGGACCCCGGCTATTCCATGCAGCTCTACTTCCAGTCCGAGAGCTTCGTGAACTATTCCAACTACGTGAACGAGCGGGTGGACGAGCTGTTGGCGATTGCCGCATCGACCGCCGACGAGGACACGCGGCTGGAGGCGATGGGCGAGGCGCAGGAGATCATCATGGACGAAGCGCCATGGACCTTCATCGCCTACCCGAACTACACCATGGCGCGAAAGGCGGACCTGATGGGGTGGACGTACTACACGTCCAACAACATGCGTTTCCAGGACTTCTCGCGTGGCTGATCGGGGTAATCCCTGACCGAGCAGGCGAGCATGACAGAGACTGCGGGCGCCACCGTGCGCCCGCACATATCGCCGTCGCGCGGCGGCGCGTGGCGTGGCCGTTTGAGGTTCTTCCTCGCCGTGCTGCGCCGCCGCCCGTCATTTGCCCTGGGCTATATCCTGGTCGGCATCATCATCCTGCTGGCGATCTTCGCGCCGGTGGTCGCACCCTTCGACCCGATCAAGGCCGACCCGTCGGTCTATCTGCAACCGCCGGGCTGGCCCTATCTGATGGGCACCGATGCCACCGGCATGGATATCTTCTCGCGCGTCCTTTATGCGCCGCGCATCGACCTGGCGATTGCACTCGCCGGAACCCTGACCTCCGCCATCGTCGGCGTCGCGCTGGGCGCGATTGCCGGCTACTACGAGTCCGTGCGCGGCTGGGGCAAGATCGGCTCCGGCTTCATCATGCGCGCGGCCGATGTGATCCAGGCGTTTCCCGTGTTCGTGTTCGCCATCGCCGTGGTCGCGGTGATGGGGCAGAGCGTGCAGAGCCTCGTGCTCGCCATCGCCTTCGTGAACGCGCCCATCTACCTTAGATTGATGCGCGCGCAGGCGCTCTCCGTCCGCCGCCTGCGCTATGTCGAGGCGGCCTATGTCGCCGGCGCCTCCGACTTCGCGATCATGACCCGCCACGTCATTCCCAATGCCATCGCACCCGTGTTGGCGCAGCTTTCGGTCAACATCGGCTGGGCGGTGCTGCTGACCGCAGCGCTCAGCTTCATCGGCGCCGGGGTGGAGGCGCCGACGCCCGAATGGGGCAGCATGATCGCGATGGGCTTCCAGAACATCGTCACCGGTCACTGGTGGCCGTCGATCTTCCCCGGCCTGGCGCTGGCGATCACGGTGTTCGCGTTCGCGTTGATCGGCTCCAGCATCGAGACGCTGGCCGACCCGGCGCGCCGCCGCGCCATTGTCGGCGAGCTGGTCGAGCAGCGGGCCGATACGCCGGCCAAGGGGAGCTGACGGCCGTGCGCGTCCTCGCCATCTATATCGGCAAGCGCATGATCTTCGTGGTGCCGCAACTGGTCGGCATCCTTCTGGTCAGCTTCCTGTTGATCAAGCTGATCCCTGGCGACCCGGCGGTGCTGATGCTGGGGCCGTTTGCCACCGAATCCGCCCTGGCCGACCTGCGCACCGAACTGGGGCTCGATGAGTCCGTGTTCGACCAGTTCCTGATCTATCTGGGCAATGTCGTGCAAGGCGACCTGGGCACGTCGTGGCAGACGACGCTGCCGGTCACCGAGGATCTGGCGCAACGCTTGCCGGCAACCCTGGAGCTGATCACGCTCAGCCTGTTGCTGGCCCTGGTCATCGGCGTGCCGCTCGGCGTTGCCGGCGCCCGCCGCAAGAAGGGTGTGCTGCGCAAGATTGCCGACTACTACGGCCTGTTCGCCGGCGCGCTGCCGGACTTCTGGCTGGGCATGGTGCTGATCTTCGTCTTCTACACCATCCTGGGCGCGGTGCCGGCGCCACTAGGCCGCATCGACTTCTCCATCCTGCCGCCGCAAGTGATCACGGGGTCGCTGCTGATCGACAGCATCATCGCCGGCAACTGGGATGCGTTCCTGAACGCCGCCGGCCACTTGATCCTGCCGGTGGTGACCCTGGGCCTGATCAATGCCGGCCCGATCCTGAAGATGACCCAGTCGACGATGGAGCGCATGCTGGAGTCCGACTTCAGCAAGTATGCGGAGATGTGCGGCCTGCCGCCCAAGACCATCTCGCGCAAGGCGTTTCGCAACGCGCTGCCCTCGGTGGTCACCATCGTCAGCGTGCTCTATGGCTTCCTGATCGGCGGCGCGGTGCTGGTGGAGATCGTGTTCAGTTGGGGCGGCGCCGGACAGTACGCGGTCAATGGCGTGCTCAACGCCGATTTCAATCCGGTCTTGGGCTTCGTGCTAGCCTCCGCCGTGCTGTCGCTGGTGATCTACCTGATCGTCGACCTGATCTATTTCGCCATCGATCCCCGTACACGCTGAGATGGGCACACGCTGAGATGGGCACACGCTGAAATGGGCGCGCGCTGAGATGGCATTGCCGGCAACCGAAATGACCGACCAGGTCGAAGATGCGGCAAACGCCCCGCTGATCGACATCAGCGGTCTGTCGGTGTCGTTTCCCAGGTTTGGGCACGCGCGCCAGACCGTGCTGCACGACATCACGCTGTCGGTCGCCCGGGGGGAGGTGGTGGCGCTGGTGGGCGAGTCCGGGTCCGGCAAGACCATGCTGGCCCGCGCCGCGCTCAGGCTGGTGCCGCCGCCCGGGCGCATCGACAGCGGCTCGATCGCATTCGACGGCCATGAGATCACCACCATCGATGAGACCAGGTTGCGCGAGCTGCGCGGCCGCGACATCGCCATGGTGGTATCGAACCCGCGCGGCGAGCTTGACCCGCTGCGCACGGTGGGCCGCCAGATCGGCGACGTGCTGCGCCATCATCTGTCGCTGGGCGAGCGCGAGGTGAAGGCGCGCACGCTGGCCCTATTGAGGGACGTGCAGATCCCGGACCCCGCCCGCCGCATGAAGGCGTTTCCGCACGAGCTGTCCGGCGGCATGGCGCAGCGCGTGGTGATGGCGATCGCGCTGGCGTGCTCGCCCAAGTTCATCATCTCCGACGATGCCACATCGGGCCTGGACGTCACCGTGCAGGCCCAGGTGCTGGAGCTGCTGCGCAAGCTGATCGCGGATCGCGGCTCGTCGATGCTGTTCATCACCCGGGACATCGGCATCGCCGCCCACTTCGCCGACCGCGTGGCGGTGATCTATTCCGGCGAAATCGTCGAGGTCGCCAAGCGCGGCGAGTTCTTCGACAACCCCGCCCACCCCTACACGGTGCTGCTGCTAGCCGCGTTCTCCCACAACGCCAAGCTGCGCCGGTACTGGCTGCGCGAGGACATGCCGCAGGATGCCACCACCCGTGCCGGCGATGGCGGCTGCGTGTTTCGGCACCGTTGTGTGCGCGCGCAGGACCGTTGCAATGCAGAGGCACCACCGTTGCGTCCGCTGCGCGACGACCATGCCGTGCGCTGCCACTTCCCGATCGATCGCTGATAGATGCCTATTCTGACCGTTGAAAACCTGGTCCAGCACTTCCCGATTGCGGGGACCAAGGCCGTGGTCCAGGCGGTCAACGACGTGTCGTTCCAGCTCGACCATGGCGAGACGCTGGCGCTGGTGGGCGAGTCCGGTTCCGGCAAGACCACCATCGGCCGTTGCGTGCTGGGGCTGATCCGGCCGACGGCCGGCAACATCACTTTCCGCGACCTCCAGATGGGCGGGCGCCGCACCGTGCGCTCGCCGGAGGTGCGCGGCAAGTTGCAGCTCGTGTTCCAGGAGCCGGCGGAGTCCCTCGACCCCAGGCACAGGGTGCATCAGTTGATCTCAGAGCCGCTGCGCGCGGCTGGCGTCAACAGGGCCGACCGCGACCATCAGACCCGGCTGGCTGCGGCGCGGGTCGGCATCACCGAGACACTGCTGGATGCCTATCCGGCCGAAATCTCCATGGGCCTGCAGCAGCGCGTCGGCATTGCGCGGGCGATCATCTCCGACCCGGAGATCATCATTCTGGACGAGCCGACGTCGGCGCTGGATCCGACCGCGCGGGCCGAGGTGATCGACCTCTTGATCGACGTGCAGAAGGAACTGGGCACTGCCTACCTGTTCATCTCCCACGATCTGTCGGCGGTGCGTCACATCAGCCACCGGGTCGCGGTGCTCTATTTGGGCATGATCGTGGAGCAGGGGCCGGCGGCGAAGCTGTTCGCGACGCCCAGCCACCCGTATTCGGTCGGGCTGTTGTCGTCGGTGCTGCTGCCGAACCCCCGGCTGCGGCGGGAGACCGACATCAGGCTGGAGGGCGAGATCCCCAGCCCCATCGACCTGCCGGACGGCTGCTTTCTGGCCAGCCGCTGCCCGATGGTGGAGGAGCGGTGCCGCGCCACCCGGCCGCCGGCCGAGACCGTCGAACCAGGGCATCAGGTGCATTGCCTGCGGCACGACGAAGTTGCGCGCCAGGAGCGCGCCGTGGACTATTTCGCCGCCTTCCAGGAAGAGGCGGAGCGCATTTTGAGCGCGGGTGTCTCGGAGGCGGCGCTGAAGTCGGCCGCCGAGGCCGCCGAACGCGCACGGGCGGAAGCAACGGGAGAGGATCATGGGAAAACTGGCGGGTAAGGCGGCACTGGTCACCGGTGGCGGCAGCGGCATCGGCAAGGAAATCGCGCTGTTGTTCGCCAGCGAGGGGGCGGCGCTGGGCGTGGTCGACCTGAACGGCGATGCGGCGGCGGCCGTGCTGGCGGAGGCGGACATGCAGGCGGGCGCCAAGTCGGCCAGCGTGGTCGCCGACGTCAGCGACGAGGCAGCGGTCACCAAAGCCTTCGGCGCCATCGCGGCGGAGATCGGCGACGTCGACATCCTGGTCAATTGTGCCGGCATCGATGCCACCTGCATGCTGCACGAAATGACGACCGAGGCGTGGGATACCATGATCGGCGTACACATGCGCGGCACCTTCCTGTGCACCCGTGCGGTGCTGCCGGCAATGAAGGCCAAGGGCTGGGGGCGGATCATCAACTTCTCGTCGCAACTGGCGCACAAGGGCGCGCCGACCATGGTGCACTATTGCGCGGCCAAGGCCGGCATCATGGGCTTCACCCGCGCGCTGGCCTATGAGGTGGGGGCCGAGGGCATCACGGTGAACTGCATCAACCCGGGCCCTATCGACACGCCGCTGCTGCGCGCGATCCCGCAGGATTGGCTGGACAACAAGCTCGGCGAATTACCGATCAGGCGCTTCGGCAAGACCTCGGAAGTGGCGCCGACCGCCCTGCTGCTGGCCAGCGACGACGGCGCCTACTACCTCGGCGCGTCGATGAACATGAACGGCGGCGACTACATGATTTGAGTGAGGGCAGTCGGGGCCGCGCTTGGCGACTGGCAGGCTTCGACGGCTCTGCCGATCTCATCAATACTTGACGCCCTCGGCCTTGTGCCGAGGGCCTATTTATGCATTTGCGCCAATGGATTGCCTCATGTGATCCATAGTTGCGAAGAAGTTCTGTCGCAGCGCTGTTCCTTGTAGTTGCGCTCCCACGGGACGGAGCGCGCTACCGCAACCATGGGCCCTCGGCACGGGGGCCGATGGCGTCTGAATGTCATTTAGGGTGCCTGCGGTTCGATGTCCCCGGGTTCCACTACGTTCCACCCGGGCTACGGCTATTGCTGTATCCAGTCGTCGTCCTCACCCTTGTGGCGAGGACCCATTCACGTCCAATACGCCAGGAATGCGGGTCATTCGGCAACTGGTCGCGGAGGCGCAGGTCATTGGCTGGGTCCAACTGTGCGGCCCATCAGGCTCGAATTCGAACTTCCATGCAAATAGGCCCTCGCCACAAGGGCGAGGGCGACGATGATTATTCGTTGTCCCGGCAAACATAAGTAGCCTGGGTGGAGCGCAGCGGAACCCGGGTTCGGGTGCCGGCGGCTCGATGTCCCCGGGTTACACTTCGTTCCACCCGGGCTACGTTTACTGCGGATTGCCGCGTCGCGCCGTTCTTCGGCGCTCCTCGCAATGACGGGGTATCTTGTTGAAATCATTCACAATCGTCATGCCCGCACTTGTTGCGGGCATCCACGTCTTTCTTTGCATCGTCTGCCGTTTCAAAGACGTGGATACCCGGGACTCGGCCTCCGGCCGGCCGGGGCATGACGGTGATTGTTTGTGTTGCGCCACCTGCACCGATGACGTTGAGAACCTCAAGCCATCCCGGCCTGGCCGCGCTTCAGGATCTGGCCGCCGCCGGCCTTGCCGTGCCAGTTGTCGCCGTCGACCACCATGCGGCCGCGTGAGAACACCTTCTTCACCCGGCCGGTGACCTGCCGCCCCTCGAACAGCGAATAGTCGATGCGGCTGTGGTGCTCGGCCGCGCGGATGGTCCACTTCTCGTTCGGGTCGAACAGCACGATGTCGCCGTCGGTGCCGACCGCGATGGTGCCCTTCTTCGGGAACAGGCCGAACAGCTTGGCCGGCGTGGTGGCGGTCAGCTCGACGAACCGGTTCAGCGACATGCCCTTGTCGTGCACGCCGCCGTCGAACACCAGCGGCAGGCGGGTCTCCAGGCCCGGCGCGCCGTTCGGGATCTTGCTGAAGTCGTCGATGCCCTGTTGCTTGGAGAACTTGATGCCATAGGGCTGCTCGGCGAAGCAGAACGGGCAATGGTCGGTCGAGATCACCTGCAGGTCGTCGGTCCTGAGCCCCCGCCAAAGCGCCTCCTGGTGATGGTGGGTGCGCAGCGGCGGCGTCATCACATACTTGGCGCCGTCGAACTCCGGCCGGTCGTATTCTTCGTCGGTCAGGAACAGGTAGTGCGGGCAGGTCTCCGCATGCACCGGAATGCCGCGGTCGCGCGCCTCGGTCACCGCCGACAGCGCCTCGGCCGCCGACAGGTGGACGATGTAGAGCGGCACCTCGGCCAGTTCGGAGATTCGAATGGCGCGGTGGGTGGCCTCGCCCTCCATGATCGTCGGCCGGGTGATCGAGTGGTACTTCGGCGAGGTGTTGCCGGCCGCGACCGCTTCCTCGACCAGCACCTGGATTACGCCGCCATTCTCGGCATGGACGCAGATCATAGCGCCGTTGTTGCCGGCCAGCCGCATCGCCTTGAACAGCGCGCCGTCGTCCAGCATCAGCACACCGGGATAGGCCATGAAGAGCTTGAACGTGGTCACGCCTTCGCGGTCGATCAGCGTCTTCATGTCGGCCAGCGACTGGTCGTTGACGTCGAGCATGATCATATGGGCGGCGACGTCGACACAGGCGCTGGCGGCGCGCCCGTACCAGTCCTCCAGGCCGACCAGCGGACTCTCGCCCATGTTCTGGTTGCAGAAGTCGATGACCGTGGTGGTGCCGCCGAAGGCCGCGGCCATGGTGCCGGTCTCGAACGTGTCGACGGTGCGCGCGACGCCGAACTCCCAGTCCAGGTGCGTGTGCACGTCGACGCCGCCGGGAAAGACGTAGAGGCCGGAGGCGTCGTGCACCTCGACATCGCCGCCGACCTCGATATCGCGGCCGATGGTGTGGATGCGCCCGTCCTGCACCACGATGTCGGCCTTGTAGTCGTCGACGGCGGTGATGATGCGGCCGTTGCGGATCAGTACCGTGCTCATGTTCATCCCCCTTGGTCGGCTGCTTGGGTCGGTCAGGCCGCGTTGGCGAGCCGGTTGAAGGCCATCAGCGAGCGCCGGATCGCCGCCTCGTCCAGGCCGCGCACGATGAACACGATGCGCGAACGCCGGTCCTTGCTCGGCCAGTCGGGCAGGTGCACCGGCGGATGCACCGTGTACTGCACGCCGTGCAGCACCACCGGCGCCGACGTGCCGATGACGTTCAGGATGCCCTTCACCCGCAGCACGCGGTCGCCATGGCGGTTCAGCAGCATGGTGAGCCAGAGCCCGAAGGCGGACCAGTCCAGCGGGCGATCCTCGACGATGGAGAACGCGTGGATATCGCGGTCGTGGCGGTTCGGGTCGTGGGCGTGGCCATGAGCGGTGCCGGGCGCTTCGTCCTGCAGCCAGCGTTGCACTTCGGCCGCCTTGGTCGCCGGGTCGTAGACATCGGCGCGCAACAGGTCGTCGGGGTCCAGCGCGTCATGGGCGCCGTCATAGACGCCGGCGGTGGGATTGATGGCGGCGAGCGCGCGGCGCACAGCCGCGACCCCATCGGCATCGGCAATGTCGGTCTTGGTGATCACCAACCGGTCGGCCACGGCGGCCTGCTTGGCCGATTCCGGGTTGTCCGCCAGGTGCAGCACGCCGTGCTGCCCGTCGACGGTGGTGACCACGTTGCCCAGGCGGAAATGGTGGCGGATCATCGGGTCCGCCATCAGGGTGCTGACGATGGGGGCGGGATCGGCCAGCCCCGTGGTCTCGATCACCAGCCGGTCGAAATAGGGCACCGCGCCGCTTTCGCGCTTGCCGTAGAGATCGCGGATCGCATCGCGCAGGTCGCCGCGAATGGTGCAGCACACGCAGCCGCTTTGCAGCACCACCGTGCCCTCGTCGACCGCTTCCAGCAGCAAATGGTCGAGCCCGATCTCGCCGAACTCGTTGATCAGCACGGCGGTGCGCGCCATCTGCGGCGCGCGCACCAGGCGCTGCAGCAGGCTGGTCTTGCCGCTGCCCAGGAAGCCGGTCAGCACATTGACCGGGATGAACGCCTCATATGCCGGCATCGGCCGCTTCCGGTTCGCCGGCACGCTCCAGGGCGACGATCAGATCCGGGGCAAGCGGGTCGAGCGGGCGCCCGGCCAGACGCTCCGCCTCCGCCCAAAGACGGCCCAGATGATCGACCACTGCGGTCTTGCCGGTCAGGGTCGACAGCACATAGGACGTGCCCTGCCAGTCACGGGCCCGAATGCCGGCAGGGCGCAGGATGCGATCGATCAGCGTGATGCGTTCGGCACGATCCCGCCGGCGCGATATGTCCCGGCCGACGAAGGCTTCGGGCGTGCTGGCGGCGTCGCTCCAGTGAACGTCGACCCCCAGCATGCCGCAAAGCCCGCACATCGCCCGTGCCCGCGCGGTCAGGTCCGCGGCGACCGCTTGGCGAAATCGTCGGCGATGGCATCGAACGTCGTGAACGTGACGCCCGCGTGGCCGATGATGTGCTCGTACAGCCGCTCCAGCATCAGCAGCACCTGCGGCTTGCCGGACACGTCTGGGTGGATGGTGAACGTGACCACCGCATAGTCCATCTCGCGGTAGACCCAGTCGAACTGGTCGCGCCACATTTCCTCCAGGTGGCGCGGATTGACGAAACCGTGGCTGTTCGGCGCCGCCTTCATGAACATCATCGGCGGCAGGTCGTCCAGGTACCACGAGGCCGGGATTTCGATCAGGTCGGTCTCGGTGCCGCGCACCAGCGGCTTCATCCACTCCTCGGCCTTCTTGGTGTAGTCGATCTTGGTCCAGCTATCGCCGACCCGCACGTAGTAGGGCGTGAAGTCGTCGTGCATCAGCGAGTGGTCGTACTTGATGCCCTTCTTCAGCAATAGCTCGTTGGAGATGGGGGAGAACTCCCACCATGGCGCGACGAAGCCGGTCGGCCGCCGCCCGCACAACTCCTCGATCAGGGCGATGGACTTGTCCATCACTGCCTCTTCCTGATCCGGGGACATGGCGATCGGGTTCTCGTGGCTGTAGCCGTGCATGCCGATCTCGTGGCCGGCATCCGCAACCGCCTTCATCTGCTCGGGGAACGTCTCGATCGAATGGCCGGGGATGAACCACGTGGTCTTGATGCCCCAGCGGTCGAACAGCTTGAGCAGGCGCAGTGACCCGACCTCGCCGGAGAACATGCCGCGCGAGATGTCGCAGGGGCTGTCCTCGCCACCATAGGAGCCCAGCCAACCGCCAACCGCATCGACGTCGACTCCGAACGCGCAGAAAATTTCCTTGGCCATTCCGTGTACCCTCCCTCAGTCGCCCCGCCGGTCATCGCCAGCCCCGGTGTGCCTTGGTGCGGCGCAGCAAGGGTCCAACGAGACCGCGGGTCATGTCCATCACAAAGAGTCGGCTACCCCTGGGCGGCCGCGTAAAAACTTTTCCCCTGCATCAATAAATTACACCGTCCGGAATGCGCAATGCCTTGACATTCGTCGAGGAACCAACTGAAATTTTCGTACGCGCCTGCAGCATGGGACGATCCGGAATCGCCCCGGCCGGCAGGTTTTCGTTTATCGAGCGGATGCGTGCCGTACGCGGCCGATGATCCAGGGGGAGACAGCATGACCAAGCCGAAAACGTCGAATGCCGCCGAGCAGGCCGTCACCGGGGACATCAGCCGCCGCAAGGTGCTGAAGGGTGCTGCCGCCGCAACCGGTGCCGCCGCGACGACCAGCGTGATTGGCGCCCCGACCATCTGGGCGCAGGAAATCCGCGACATCACCATCAATCACACCGGCATGTCGTATTCGACGCTGATCGACATCTCGCGCCAGGCCAGCGAGGATCTGGGCTTCACGGTGGAAATGTCGGTCACCGACCATGGCGGCCTGTTGAACCGGATGTCGAACGAGCCGGAATCCATCGACGTCGCGGACAGCGAGATCTGGCAGACCAAGATCTATGTGCCGCAGGGCGTGACCCAGGCGGTCGACGTCAACCGCATCTCGTTGTGGGACAAGATGACGCCCATCTACACCGAGGGCCAGTTCGAGGGCGCCGAGGTCAGCCGCGAGGGCGACTCGCCGTTCGAGCTGATGTATCGCGACGGCATCGACGGTGGGTTCACCGACGGGCCGACCGAGTGGGCGACCTTCATGCCCGGCGTGTACAACGCCGACACCCTGGGCATTCGCCCCGACCTGATCGGCCGCCCGGTCGAGAGCTGGGCCGAGCTGTTCAATCCGGAGTTCGCCGGCCAGACCGCGATCCAGAACATCCCGACCATCGGCATCATGGACGCGATCATGGCCATGGAGGCGTCGGGCGAACTGACCTACGCCGATAAGGGCAACCCGACCCGCGACGAGCTGGAAGCCACCATCAACAAACTGATCCAGTTGAAGCAGGACGGCCACTGGCGCGCCCTGTGGAACACGTTCGATGAGTCGGTGAACCTGATGGCGGCCGGCGAGGTGCTGATCCAGTCGATGTGGTCGCCGGCGGTGACCGCGGTGCGCACCCAGGGCATCGACTGCGAGTACGTGCACCTGAAAGAGGGGCTGCGCGGCTGGGGCAACGGCCTGGCGCTGATGTCGCACCTGGAAGGCATCCGGCTCGATGCGGCCTACGAGTACCTGAACTGGTACGTCTCCGGCTGGACCGGCGGCTTCATCGCCAAGCAGGGCTACTACATCTCGGTGCCGGAGACGGCGAAGGACTTCCTGACCGAGAACGAGTGGGGCTTCTTCTACGGCGGCCAGCCGGCGACCGACGTCATCACCAGCCCGACCGGCGACGTGACCAACCAGCCGGGCGACGTGCGCGACGGCGGCTCCTACGAGGATCGCTTCAGCAAGGTCGCGGTCTGGAACAACCTGATGGACGAGGCGGAGTTCCTGTTCGCCAAGTGGAACGAGTTCAACGCCGCTTAGGCATCAGGTTT
Source organism: Alphaproteobacteria bacterium (assembly GCA_965227515.1). Taxonomy (GTDB): domain Bacteria; phylum Pseudomonadota; class Alphaproteobacteria; order CALKHQ01; family CALKHQ01; genus CBDDFZ01. The sequence continues at coordinate 3,666,681 of CBDDFZ010000001.1, read as the reverse complement.
GCATCCGATGCAGGACGGGGGCGGCCGATGGCCGTCCCCGAATTTTCGATACCCTCAAATGCGAATGCATGATCGACAGGGCAAGCACGACCAGATGACCCCGACCAGATGACCCCGGCCAGATGACACGGAACACGCTCGCGCTCTTGCAGGTAACGCCGCTGGCCCTGGTGCTGCTGATCTTTCTGGTCGTGCCGATGGCGCTGGTGCTGGTGGTCAGCGTCTATCGCTTCGTGCTCTACACGGGCAGCGTTCCGGACTTCACGTTCGAAAACTACATCGACGTGCTGACCAGTTCGGTGAACCTGCAGCTCTACCTGTCCAGTCTCAAATTCACCGCCATCGTGCTGGTGATCACGTTGGTGCTGGGGTTCTGGATCGCCTATTTCCTGGTCTTCCACATCCGCTCCATCCTGGTTGCCATCGGCCTGTTCCTGGTCTGCACGGTGCCGTTCTGGACCTCCAACATCATCCGCATGATTTCGTGGAAGCCGCTGCTCGGCACCGAGGGGCTGATCAACGCCGCGCTGATGGACGCCGGCGTGGTCGACGAGCCGGTGAAGTGGCTGTTGTTCTCCGACTTTTCGGTCGTGGTGGCCTATGTCCACCTGTTCACGCTGTTCATGATCGTGCCGATCTTCAACGCCATGGCGCGCATCGACAAGAACCTGGTCGAGGCGGCGGTCGATGCCGGCGCCAGCCGCTGGAGCGTGATCTGGAACGTGATTATCCCGTTGTCGAAGACGGGTATCGCGCTGGGCACCGTGTTCGTGGTGACCCTGGTGATGAGCGACTTCTACGTCGTGGCCGTCATGAGCGGCGGCCTCTCCGGCTCGGTCTCGTTCGGCGTCGCCAACGACCTCAATATCCAGAACTACCCGCGCGTCGCGGCGAACTCCATCATCCTGCTGATTATCGTCGTGCTGATCGCGTTGGCGGTGTTCCGCATTGTCGATGTGCGCAAAGAACTGACGGGCTAGGGGCACATGCAGCAACAACGTGGCAAGCGTCCCTGGACGTTCTACGTACTGGCAGCGGTGTTCGCGCTGTTCGTGCTGTTCCTGTACGGGCCGATGATCTCGATCTTCGTGCTGTCGTTCCAGGGTCCGACCGGCGGCCTTGTGTTCCCGCTGCGCGACCCCGGCTTCCACTGGTTCGAGGCGCTGTTCGGCCAGGCCCGCACCGGCGACGTCGGCGGCGCGTTCTCACGCACGCTGCCGCTGGCCTTCATCGTCATGATCATCACCGTCGTGGTGTCGGTCGCCGCCGGCCTGGCGTTCCGCCGCAAGTTCCCGGGCTCCGCGGTGCTGTTCTACATGGTGCTGATCAGCCTGATCATGCCCAGCCTGGTGCTGAGCGTCGGTATCCAGATCTCGTTCCGCGAGTTCTTCGATATCCCGACGCGCTGGTACTCGTCCGGCCTGGGCGCGCACCTGACCTGGACGCTGCCGTTCGGGCTGTTGATCATGTTCGCGGTGCTCAGCCGCCTGAACCCGGCGTACGAGGAGGCGGCCTACGACCTGGGCGCCAACCGCTGGCAGCGGCTGACCCAGGTGGTCATCCCTATCGTGCTGCCCGGCATCATCGCGGTGGCGCTGTTCGGCTTCACGCTCTCCTACGATGAATTCCCCCGCAGTTGGGTGGCCGTGGGCTCGCGCAACACGCTGCCGATCGAGATCTACACCATGACCACGAACGTGACGTCGCCCGCGCTCTATGCGCTCGGCACCGTCACCACGCTGATCTCGTTTGCGGCCATCGCGCTGGCCCTGGGCTCGATCGCATATATCCGGCACCGCCGGCGGCAAGGAACCTGAACGCACTCATGACCAAGCCTGGCGAAATACAACTCAAGGGCGTCACCAAGACCTTTGGCGACCTGAAGGCCGTCGACAACATCGACCTGACCATCGAGGGCGGCACCTATTGCTGCCTGCTCGGCCCCAGCGGCTGCGGCAAGACCACGATCCTGCGCATGATCGCCGGCCACGAGAGCCCGAGCAGTGGCGAGGTGACGATCGGCGGCCAGCCGGTGATCGGCAAGACGCCGGTGGAACGCGGAACGGCGATGATGTTCCAGAGCTATGCGCTGTTCCCACACTTGTCGGTGCTGGACAATGTCGCCTTCCGGCTGAAGATGCAGGGCATGGGCAAAACGGAGCGCCGCGAGAAGGCGTTCGAGACCTTGCAACGGGTCCAGCTCGACCAGTTGGCAGGCCGCATGCCGGCGCAGCTTTCCGGCGGGCAGCAGCAGCGCGTGGCGCTGGCCCGCGCAGTGATCACCAATCCGCGGGTGCTGTTGCTGGACGAACCGCTGTCGGCGCTCGACGAATTCCTGCGCCTGCAGATGCGCAGCGAGCTCAGGCAGATGCAGCGCGACCTGGGCATCACCTTTATCCACGTCACCCACACCCAGCTCGAGGCGATCGCGGTTGCCGACCAGGTGGTGGTGATGGACCAGGGCCACATCTCGCAGACATCGTCGGCGGTGGACGTCTACGCGCACCCCAACAACGGTTATGTCGCCCGCTTCATGGGCGGCCAGAACGTGATGAGCGGTGCGGTGGAATCGGTCTCGGGGACCACGGTCAACCTGCGCGGCGAGCAGGGCCAGGCGTATCAGTTCGACAGCGGCGGCAAGACGTTTTCGAATGGCCAGCACGTGGCGCTCTCGATCCGCCGGGACTACACCGCCGTGGCGCACGGCGACGGTGTCGACGGCAGCCCCAACCATGTGTTGGGGACCGTGCGCGCCATCGAGTACCAGGGCACCTACGTCAAGGTGACGCTGAGCGTGCCGGGCGACGACGAATTCGTGTCCTACGTGCCCGACGATCTGTTCTTCAAGGAGCCGTTGTCGATTGGCGAGACGGCCATCGTGTCGTGGCGGGCCGACCAGATCCACGTGCTGGAAGGGTGATCACAAGGCCAGCGGACGAGTGCGGGGGTAGGGTGGCGTGCATCTGATAGGCGTCGACGTCGGGGGCACATTCACCGACCTGATCCACACCGAGACAGGCAGCGGCAGGACCACCATCCACAAGGTGCCGACGACCACCGAAGACCCTTCGGTGGGTGCGATGGCCGGGATCGCGGAGCTTTGCGCGAAGGCCGGCGTGCAGCCCGGCGACATCGACGTCGTCTTCCACGGCACGACCATCGCCACCAACGCGGTGCTGGAGCACGACGGCGCCAAGACCGGCATGATCACCAGCCGGGGCTATCGCGACGTGCTGCACATCGGCCGCCATCAGCGCCCGCTCAACTACTCGATCATGCAGGACATCCCGTGGCAGGCGACGCCGCTGGTGCGGCGCCGGCACCGCCTTGTCGTGGACGAGCGGATCGCGCCGCCCGACGGCCACGTGCTGACCCCGCTGGACGAGGATGGGGTGCGCGAGGCCGCGCGCCAGCTCGGCGCAGACGGTGTCGAGGCCATCGCGGTCTGCTTCCTGTTCTCCTACCTCGACGACGCACACGAGCGGCGCGCGGCAGAGATCGTGGCCGCCGAATGCCCGGACGTTTTCGTGGTCCACTCAGCCGGCGTGGCGCCACAGTTCCGCGAATTCGAGCGGTTCACGACCGCGGCGATGAACGCCTTCATCGGGCCGAAGGTCCGGCGCTACGTGGCCAATTTCGAGGGTGGCCTGGTTTCGGCCGGGCTGGATGCCACGCTCAGGGTGATGGGCAGCCACGGCGGCGCGCTGACCCCGGCCATGGTGACCCAGAACCCGGTGTTGACCTTGCTGTCGGGCCCGGCCGCAGGCGTGCATGGCGGCGCATGGTCGGCCGCCGGCCGGGGTCGCGTCATCACCTTCGATGTCGGCGGCACCAGCGCCGATATCGGCATCGTCAAGGACGGCCTGATCCAGGAGGCCGCGGCGCGCGACACCCAGATCGGCGGATTCCCGGTGCTAGTTCCGATGATCGACATCGAGACCATCGGTGCCGGCGGCGGCAGCATCGCCCAGGTCGACAAGGGCGGTGCGTTCCGTGTCGGGCCGCAGAGCGCGGGGTCGACGCCGGGGCCGGCGGCCTATGGTAACGGTGGCACACGGCCGACGGTCACCGATGCCAATCTGGTGCTGGGGCGCCTGGATCCGGAGCATTTCCTTGGCGGCGCCATGGCGCTGGATGCCGCGGCGTCCGAGCGGGTGATCGGCGGCTTGGCGGAGGAGCTGGGCCTGTCGGCGCATGCCTGTGCGGCCGGCGTGCTGACCATCGTCAACGCCAACATGGCCAATGCCATCCGATCCCGCACCGTTCAGAAGGGGCTCGATCCGCGCGACTTCGCGCTGGTGGCGTTCGGCGGCGCCGGGCCGCTGCATGGCGCCGAGGTTGCCGACCTGCTCGGCATTCCCGAAGTGGTGGTGCCGGCGCACCCCGGCATCACGTCGGCCGCCGGCCTGCTGACCACCGACCTGAAGTACGACGCCATCAAGACCGAGTTCATGGTGCAGGGCGCCGTCGACCTGGCGCGGCTGGACCGCGACTTCTCGGCGCTGGCCGAGGATCTGGTCGGTCGGTTCGCGGCCGACAGCATCGACCCGGCCGACATCGCGCTCAGCCGGTCCGGCGAGTTGCGCTATGTCGGCCAAGGCTACGAGCTGCGCATCCCGTTCCCGGATGGCACGCTGGACGACAATACGATGGAGGGCGTCTGGCAGGCGTTCCATGCCAGGCATGAGGCCGAGTACGGCCATGCCTTCCCCGACAGCCCGATCGAAATCGTCAATATCCGCGTCGTCGGCATCGGCGCCATGCCCACGCTGCAAACGCCTGCGCTGAAGTCCGAAGGCGCGATGGACGATGCGCTGCTGCGGCAGGCGCGCTGCATGTTCAGCGTCGATGGCGCGTTGCAGGGGTTCGAAACCGGCTACTATGATCGCGAGCGGATGCCGACCGGCGTGGCATTGCAGGGGCCGGTAATCATCGTCCAGACCGACACGACGACGGTCGTGCCGCCGGGCTGGACCGCCACCGCGCACGAAGACGGCACGATGACGCTTCGAAAGGAGTAGGTGAGATGTCAGCGGATGCATTGACCGACACGCAGTTGCGCAATCGCATCGATCCGGTGACCGCCAGCGTCATCCAGGGCGCGCTGGAGAACATCGCGGTCGAGATGGGGCACAAGCTGATGCGCATGTCCTATTCCTCGATCATCCGGGAGTCGGAGGATTTCGGCGCCGCGCTGACCGACGCCCGGGGCCGCCAGCTCTGCGAGACACCGCAGTCGACGCCGCTGCAGTCCGGGCCGATCCCCGGCTATGTCGAGGGCGTGCTCGGCCTGTTCGCCGAGCGCGGCAACACGCTGACACCGGGCGATATCGTCATCCACAACTCGGCCTATCACGGCGCTTCCCACGGGCCGGACGTGGCCTTCCTGGTGCCCGTGTTCATCGACAAGGACAGGCTGGTCGGCTTCTCGGTCACCACCGCCCATCATCTGGATATCGGCGCGCTCAGCCCCGGCAGTTGCGGCATCGTCGATGCCATGGACGCCTATGCCGAGGGCCTGCAGATGAAGGCACTGAAGCTCTATGAGGGCGGCAAGCGCAACGCCGCACTTTGGCAGATGTTGCGCGACAACATCCGCGCCTCCGACCTCGTGCTCGGCGACATGGAAGCGCAGATCGCCGCCGCCCGCATCGGTGCCGCCCGCTTCGTCAGCCTGATCGACCAGTACGGCATCGAGACGGTGGAAGCGGCGTACGAGAACCTGATGGACTATTCGGAGCGCCTGATGCGCGACGCCATCCAGGCCCTGCCGGACGGCCGCTACACCGCGCGCACCTTCATCGATGGCTACGAGGACAGCGACGACCCGAAGCGCCGCGACCTGCCGATCCAGGTGACCGCCATCGTGGACGGCAGCGACCTGACGGTGGATTTCACCGGTACCGCGCCGCAGGTGGACGACCGGCCGATCAACATGCCGCTGAAGGGCACCACCGACTGCGCGGTCTGGCTGACCGTGCGCTCGATCCTGCTCGACACCGTGACCCACGGCCACATCCCGCAGAACTCGGGCCTGACCCGGCCGATCCACATCACCGCACCGGAAAAGAGCCTGGTGAACCCCTCGTTCCCGGCGCCGACCATCGCCCGCTTCTGCGCCGGCAACCAGGCTGCCGACACGCTAATGAAGGCGCTGGGGCAGGTGGTGCCGAAACAGGTGTCGGCCGGTGTCGGCAACCTCCACGTGGTGGCGTTCTCCGGCATCCGCGATGCCGAGCACTGGGTGCACATGGAGATCCACGAGGGCTGCTACGGCGGGCGGCACGGCAAGGACGGCATGGACGCCGTAGACACCCTCTATGCCAACACCCGCAACAACCCGATCGAGGATATCGAATCCCACCTGCCGCTGCGGGTGAACCGATACGAACTGCGGGACAATGCCTGCCCGCCCGGCCAGTGGCGGGGCGGCATCGGCTCGATACGCGAGTTCGAGTTCCTGGAGGACGGCGGCGTGTCGGTGGAAGGCGAGGGCCACGTCTACGCCCCCTGGGGCATGGACGGCGGCGGCGATGGGCGTACCTCGGCGTTGGGCGTGCGCGCCCAGGCAGGCGCCGATACCGAGTTGCCGTCGAAGCTGCCGAACAAGGCGATGGCCGCCGGCGACAAGATCGTGATGGTCGGGCCGTGCGGCGGCGGCTACGGCGACCCGATGCAGCGCGACCCGGCCCAGGTGCTGGAAGACGTGCGCGACGGCTATCTTGACGTGGACGAGGCGCGGCGGGACTACGGCGTCGTCTGCAATGAGGCCCTTGAGCTGGACATGGCCGCAACCGAGGCGCTGCGCGCCGGAGCGGCGGGAGGAGCATCATGAAGATCAAGATCATCAACCCGAACACGTCGGCGGAGATGACCCGCTCCATCGGCGAGGCTGGCCGCATGGTGGCGCGCCAGGGCACCGAGATCGTCGCCACCAACCCGGAGTTCGGGCCGGCGAGCATCGAGTCCTACTATGACGAGTACATGGCCGCCCCCGGCACCATCGACGAGGTGATGAAGGGCGACCGCGACGGCTGCGACGCCTTCGTCATCGCCTGCTACGGCGATCCCGGCCTGCAGGGCGCGCGAGAGGCAACGGCCAAGCCCGTGCTCGGCATCGGCGAGACGTCGCTTTACACCGCCGCCATGCTGGCGGCACGCTTCTCGGTGGTCACCGTCATCCCGCGCATCCGCACCATGATCGAGGAGATGGTGGCCGGTTACGGCTTCAGCCTCAAATGCGTCTCGGTGCGGACCACGCCGTACTATGTGCTCGACATCGAGCGCGATCCGACCGGCGCGATGCAGGCGCTGCGTGACGAGGCCCGGCGCGCGATGGAAGAGGACACGGCGGAGGCCATCCTGCTCGGCTGCGCCGGTTTCGCGTCGTTCGCCGCCGACCTGGAACGCGAGCTTGGCATCCCGGTGCTCGACGGCGTGGTCTGCGCGGTGAAGATGGCCGAGGGGCTGGTTGAGCTCGGCAAGACCACCAGCCGGCACTTCACCTATCGCCCGCCCGAGGCCAAGCCCTTCACCGGCATGTTCGAACGCTTCGGCACGCCCGAACCCGGGCCGGGTGAAAGTCCGCAGCGACCCGAGAGGGAAATTGGATGGAAAACTGGTCGAATCGCAAGACACTGATCCTCAGCCGCACTGACATGATGGGGCTGCTCAGCCCCGCCGAGTACAACGGGTGCGTCGAGCAGGCCTATCGCATGCATGGCGAGGGCCGGTTCTTCATGGAGCCGAAGGGCCACATCGTGCTCGACAAGTACCCCGGCGAGTGGGAGGCGATGCCGTCCTACATCGAGGAGCCGGAGGCCGCCGCCTGCAAGTGGGTGTCGATCCGCGAACAGAACCGCGACCGCTTCGGCCTGCCGACCGTGTTCTCGATCCTGATCTACACCCACCCGGAGACCGGCTTTCCGCTCGCCATCGTCGACGGCAGCCACCACACGGTGATGCGCACCGGCTCGTCGGCGGCGGTTTCGGCGAAGTGGCTGGCCCGGCCCGACAGCAAGACGCTCGCCATCGTCGGCGCCGGCCACATGGCCGAGGGCGCGCTGGCGACCTGCAACGCCGTGTTCGACTGGGACGAGGTGCGGGTGTGGAGCCGCAGCCAGAAGACTCTGGACCACTTCGCCGAGACCCAGCAGCCGAAGTACGAGAACCTGCCCATCAAGACCTCGACCGACCTCGAGTCCGTGGTCGTTGGCGCCGATGTGGTGGTGACGCTGACGCCTGCGCGGGGTCCCATCGTGAAGGACGAGTGGATCGCGCCCGGCACCCACATCGCCGCGGTCGGGGCGGACAAGGACGGCGATCAGGAACTGGAGCCAGCCATCCTGCAGCGCGCCCGCATCTTCGTCGACGACATCCGCCAGTGCCGCACTGACGGCGAAATCAACGTGCCGCTGCAACAGGGCCTGATCAAGGAGTCGGACATCGCCGGTGAGATCGGTCAGGTCGTCGCGGGCAAGATGCCCGGCCGCACCTCCGCCGACGAGATCACGGTGTTCGACAGCACCGGTATCGCGCTGCAGGACTCCGCGACCATCCCGCTGGAGTACGAGCGCGCGGTCGCCGCCGGCGTCGGCATCGAGAAGAAGATGATTTCGACGTGAGGTGATTCTAGGCCGTCCTATCTCCTCTCCCCGCCGCGTAGCGGTGCGGGAGAGGAAGGGGCTCAGCCGCAGGCTGGGAAGGTGAGGGGCATGGTGCGGCCGGTCGCCATTCAATGGTCTCGAGGGCAAGAGGATGGGATTCCTGTCGCACAATTCGGCGACGACCCTCCGTCGAAGCCAAGCCCTCACCCTCCCGCAAACCTGTGGTTCGCGGGCCCCTCCCTCTCCCGCGCGTTCCGCGGGGAGAGGGGAAGTCGCGTCACATCGCTTCTGACAAAGACAGCGGCGATGAGCCGGGCGCATCGAGCACCGCCGCGACGACATTGGCGGCCGCATCGGCCCCGATGACCGGATCGGCCAGGGTGGCGAATTTCCGTTTGAACTCGTCGTCGGTCAGGAAGTTCGCCGGCTCGCCCTTCGCCACCTCGACGGTTTCCGTCCAGGCTTCGCCGCCATTGCGCACGGTGACGCGGGCGGCGAAGTTCTGCGGCAGGCTGTCGATGTCCGGATCGACCGCGCATGTGAAGCGGGCTGCCAGGTCGTTGATCGCGCTGTCGCCAAGGTAGCGCCCGTAGTCGTCCCAACCGAACGCGCCCTGGGCCAGTAGTACGGCGCCGCAGAACGGCATCGAGAACTGGCCATCGACCACCGATGACGGACGGCGCTTGGCCTCCGCCGGTTCGGCGATCAGCCGCATCGCTGGCTCCGGCAGCCCGATTTCGAACGATGACGCCCCGCGCAGCCGGTCCGCGCCGTGCGCGGCACTCAGCGCCTGCAACGCATCCAGCGCCGGGTGGATGTAGCGGCAGCATGGGTAGGGCTTGACCGCGATCTCCAGCGTCTCCCAGCGCTGGCCGAGATCGCCGGTGGCTTTCGCCGGGTCGGGCGAGGGTGAGTAGGCATTGAGGAAGCCGAACCTGCCTTCCAGGGCCGCGGACGGCCCCTGGAAGCCCTCGCGCGCCAACAACGCGGCGACCAGGCCGCTGCCCGATGCCCAGCCGACCTGGAAGCGCTTGGTCCAGGCACCGTTCTCCAGGAACTGCAGCGAGCCGGCGGACTGGCTGAGGGCGGCCCCGAACGCCGACTCCAGTTGGCCGCCATCGAGACCGAGGATAATGCCGGCGGCCGCCGCCGCGCCGAACACACCGCAGGTCGCCGTCGGATGGAACCCACGCGCGTAGTGGGCGCGCGGGTCGGCCGCAAGGCCGAGCCTGATCTGCACCTCGAACCCGACGGCGATGGCCGTTAGCAACGTGTCCATGGCGACCGGCGACAACTCGGCGGCAGCCAGGGCGGCGGGGATGACCGCCGCCCCACAGTGCAGCGACGAGCGGCCGTGGGTGTCGTCGAAGTCCAGGCTGTGGATCAGCGCCCCGTTGATCACCGCCGCCGCGGCGGGCGCGTAGCCTTGCGTGTCCGCGATAACTCGCGCGTCGCCCGATCCGAACGCGGTCTTGGCGGCGGCGGCGATCGACGGCGTGCTCTCCGCCTCCTTGCCCGCGCGGATCGCGCTCCCCAGCGCATCGAGCAGCAGCAGGCGTACCCGGCGGCGCACCTCTTCAGGCGCGTGCTCCTGCCTGAACCGTGCTGCGAATGCGGCAACAGTCGCGGTTTCGTCAGTCATCGTTTGTCTCCGCGAACTCTTGGCGAATTTGCTCGGTGTGCGCGCCCAGTTCGGGCACCGGGCCGGGCGCGGGTTCGATGCCGTCGATCATGCCAGGCGGGGCCGGCATCGCCACCGGCCCGGTCGGGGTGTCGACCGTGATGCGCCGCAGGTGCGGGTGCGCCGACAGGCCGGCCATGTCGTTGACGGTGGCGAACGCGATGTCGGCGGCGGCCAGCCGCGCGGTCAAGGCCTTGCTGTCATGGACGCCGAATGCCTGCTGCACGTCGGCATCGAGTGCCACGCGGTTGGCGACCCGCGCGGTCGAGTTGTCGTAGCGGGGATCGCCCGCCATCTCCGGCCGGTCGAGCACGTCGGCGCAGAGCTTGCGCCACTCGCGCTCGTTCTGGATCGAGATCAGCACCGGCGTGCCGTCTGCGGCGGCGAACACGCCATAGGGCGCGATGCTTGGGTGGCTCAGCCCGATACGGCCCGGCGGCTTGCCGTGCTCGGCCTGCAGCAGCGGCACTGTCAGCCAGTCGGCCATGGCGTCGAACATCGACACGTTGATGGCAGCACCCCGGCCCGTGGTGCCGCGCCGGATCAGCGCCTCCAGCACCGCCTCATAGGCGTTCATGCCGGTGGCGATGTCGGTGACCGACACGCCGACGCGCGCAGGCGCTTCCGGTCCGCCGGTCAGCGAGGCGAGCCCGCTGTCAGCCTGGATCAGCAGGTCATACGCCTTGCGGGCGGCATAGGGCCCCGTGTCGCCATAGCCGGAGATCGAGCAGGTGATCAGGCGCGGGTGGGCGCGGCGCAGGTCTTCCAACGGCATGCCGAGCCGGGCGAGCGCGCCGGGCTTCAGGTTCTGCACCAGCACGTCGGCCCGCGCCACCATGCGGCGGAGCAGGGCGAGGTCGTCTGCCGCGCGCAGGTCCAGCACCACCGACTGCTTGCCCCGGTTCAGCCAGACGAAATAGGCGCTCTCGCCGTGGACGATGTGGTCGTACTCGCGGGCGAAGTCGCCCTCCGGCCGCTCGACTTTGATCACCCGCGCGCCGGCCGCCGCCAGCCGGTTGCTGCACATCGGTGCGGCAACCGCCTGCTCGACGGTGACGACCAGCAGTCCCGCCAGCGGCAATGGCTGCGCTGTATCCTCCCCCGCCATCAGAACGAGCGCGGCAGGCCCAGCACGTGCTCGGCCAGGTAGGAGAGGATCAGGTTGGTCGAAATCGGCGCCACCTGATAGAGCCGGGTCTCGCGGAACTTACGCTCGATATCGTACTCCTCCGCGAAGCCGAAGCCGCCATGGGTCTGCAGGCACATATCCGCCGCCGCCCACGAGGCATCGGCCGCCAGCAGCTTCGCCATGTTGGCGTCCGCTCCGCCAAGGGTGGTGGCATCCGTGCCGTCATCGAACAGGGCGGCCGCCTGATAGACCATGGACGCGGCGGCGCAGGTCTGGGCATAGGCGCGGGCGATGGGGAACTGCACGCCCTGGTTCTGGCCGATCGGCCGGCCGAACACCTGCCGCTCGTTGGCGTAGTCGACCGCCTTTTCGATGAAGAAGCGCGCGTCGCCGATGCATTCCGCCGCGATCAATATCCGCTCCGCGTTCATGCCGGACAGGATGTAGCGAAAGCCGCGGCCCTCCTCGCCGACCAGGCTGTCGGCCGGAATCCTCATGTTGTCCATGAAGATCTCGGTGGTGGCGTGGTTGACCATCGCGCGCAGCGGGCGGATCTCCAGGCCGTTGCCGCGCGCCTCGCGCAGGTCGACCAGGAACACCGAGAGCCCGTCGGTGCGCTTCGCCACCTCGTCGCGCGGCGTGGTGCGTGCCAGCAGCAGCATCAGGTCGGAGTGCTCGGCGCGCGAGGTCCACACCTTCTGGCCATTGACGACATAGCCATCGCTGTCACGCCGCGCGGTGGTGCGGATGGCTGTGGTGTCGGTGCCGCTGGTCGGCTCGGTCACCCCGAACGCCTGCAAGCGGATCGAGCCGTCGGCAATCGCCGGCAGCCAGCGCTGCTTGTGGTCATCGCTGCCGTGCCGCAGCAGCAGGCCCATGATGTACATCTGGGCATGGCAGGCGCCGGCATTGGCGCCGGAGCGCTGCACCTCCTCCAGGATCGCGGCAGCGGTCGAAAGACCGAGGCCCGCCCCGCCATAGTCCTCGGGGATCAGGGCGGCCAGATAGCCGGCCTCGGTGAGCGCCGCGACGAACTCGGTGGGGTAGGTGCGCTCGCGGTCCAGCGCGCGCCAGTATTCGCCCGGAAAGCCAGCGCACAGCCGCGTCACGGCCTCGCGAATTTCACTGTCCTGTTCGGCGTGACGGAACTGCATGTGGGTCCTGGAGTGATTGCTATTGTGCTGCCGCACGCTAGCCGGTTGCGTCGCGTGCCGCCACCGTCTCGCGATATGCCGCATGGCACGGCGCTCGCATGGCACCGATCCAGGTTGCGGGCCGAATTGGCGCACTGCTAGGTTTCCTTGCCCACACCTGCCTGGCTATCGGGCGCTTGGACATCTGGCCTGGCATTTGACTATCTGGGGGAACACGACGCATGGCTCGCATTGGTGTAGATGTTGGCGGCACCAACACCGACCTGGTTCTGGAGGCGAACGGCGCCGTCTACTATCACAAGGTGCCGAGCACCCCGCAGGATCAGTCGGAAGGCACGTTGCGCGGCATCGCCGAGATTTGCGAGCGCAGCGGTGTGGCGTTGCCCGATCTCGACCTGGTGGTGCACGGCACGACGGTCGCGACCAACATCACCATCGAGCACAATGGCGCCGACGTGGGCATGATCACCACGCGCGGCTTTCGCGACATCCTCCACATCGGCCGCCACAAGCGCCCGCATAATTTCTCGCTTCACTTCGAGGTGCCGTGGCAGGACCGCCCGCTGGTCAAGCGCCGCAACCGCATTCCGGTGACCGAGCGCATCCTGCCGCCGGACGGCCATGTCGAGACTCCGCTGAGCGAGGAGGACGTGCTGGCCGCGATCGAGGTGTTCAAGCGCCGCGGGCTCAGCTCCATCATCATCTGCTTCATGTTCTCGTTCATGAACAACAGCCACGAGCTGAGGGCGAAGGAGCTGGTCGAGAAGCACATGCCGGATGCGTTCGTCTGGTGCTCCAGCGAGGTCGCCAACGTGCTGCGCGAGTACGAGCGGTTCAGCACCACGGCGATGAACGCTTTCGTCGGGCCGAAGACGACCCACTACCTGCGGCGGCTGGAGGGCCGGCTGCACGAGAACGACGTCAATGCCCGGCTGCGGGTGATCCAGTCCAACGGCGGCCTAGCCACGGTGCAGAATTGCTCGCAACGGGCGGTCAACATCCTGATGTCGGGGCCGGCCGGCGGTGTGATCGGTGCGCGCGCGGAGGGCGCGCTGACCGGGCGGCAGAACCTGATCACGGTGGATATCGGCGGCACGTCGGCCGACATCAGCACCATCCCCAACGGGCAGGTGAAGATCAAGAACCCGCGCGACACCTACGTCAACGGCCACCCGGTGCTGGTGCCGATGATCGACCTGGTCACCATCGGTGCCGGCGGCGGCTCCATCGCCTATCTGGACGAGGCCGGCGGCTTCCATGTCGGCCCGCGGTCGGCCGGTGCCGAGCCGGGACCGGCCTGCTACGGCAGGGGCGGCGAGGAGCCAACGGTCACCGATGCCCAGGTGGCGCTGGGGCGGCTGGACCCCGACGCGGTGCTCGGCGGCGACCTGCCCATCGACCCCGATCTGGCGTCGAAGGCCATCGAGGCCAAGATCGCCAAGCCGCTCGGCATGTCGATCACCGATGCCGCACTGGGCATCATCAAGGTCATCAACTCCAATATGTCGCTGGCGATCCGGTCCAACTCGGTCGCAAAGGGCGTCGACCCGCGCGAGTTCACGCTGATGCCGTTCGGTGGCGCCGGCCCGCTGCATGGCGTGGCGCTGGCCGAGGCGATCGCGGCCAAGGATGTGGTGGTGCCGGTCGCGCCAGGCATCACCGCCGCCATGGGCCTGCTGGTCACCGAGATCCAGTACGAGCACACCGGCTCGGTCATCACGACGTTGAACGACATCGACGACGCGGCGCTGAAGGCGATCAATGCCATGGTCGCCCGGCTGGAGCAGGATTGCCGCGAGGAACTGAGCGCCGACGGCGTGACCGGCGACAACCAGCACGTGCGCCGGGTGGCCGAGTGCCGCTATCACGGCCAGGGGTTCGAGCTGCGCGCCGCGATGCCGGACGGTCCCATCGACCGGGCGGCCATCGACGCCATCATCGCCGACTTCCATCGCCAGCACCGGCTGGACTACGGCTATGCCTTCGACGACGGCAAGGTGGAGCTGATCACCATTCGGGTCATCGGCGGTGCGCCGACCGACCCGATGAAGCTGCCGACGCTGGACAAGGCTGTCGGCGGCGAGGTGGAGGCCGCGCGCATGTATGAGCGCGAAACGGTTTTCGATGACGGCACCGCCACCGTCACGCCGCGCTATGACCGCACCAAGCTGCGGCCCGGCAACCAGGTGGCGGGACCCGCCATCGTGATCCAGCATGATTCGACGACAATCGTGCCTGACGGGTATGCTGCCACCGTGCTGGACCACGGCCATCTGCTGATCAACCGCACCAGTTGAGGCGTCCCATGAGGAGTGCTGCGCGATGAATGAAATCAGCCCCAAGCTCGACCCGATCACCTTGCAGGTGATTTCCGGCGCGCTGGACACGATCGCCGAGGAAATGGGCCACGTGCTCTATCGGATGTCGTTCTCCTCGATCATCCGGGAGTCGCAGGATCTGGGCGCCGGCCTGTTCGACACCGAATACAACACGCTGTGCGAGTCGGAATCGACGCCGCTCCACATCGGCTCGCTGCCCGGCTACATGGCCGGCATCGAGCAGTGCCTGCAGGATGGCGAGTGGTACGAGGACGACGTCGTCATCCACAACCATCCGTACTACGGCGCCAGCCACTCGCCCGACATCGCCATCGTCATCCCGATCTTCCACAATGGCGAGCTGGTCGGCTATTCGGCCAACACGGCGCACCATCTGGACATCGGTGCGGCGACCCCGGGCCTGATCATCGACATTCCCGACGTCTATGCCGAGGGCATGCTGTTCGCCGGCACCAAGCTCTACCGCAAGGGCGAGCGCAACGAGGCGATGTGGAACTTCCTGCGCCACAACAGCCGCGCCGCGCGCCAGTTGCAGGACGACCTGGACGCGCAGATCGCATCGGCCCGGCTCGGCGTGAAGCGGTTCCAGGAGCTGATGGACAAGTTCGGCCACCAGACGGTGATGGCCGCGACCCGGCAGTTGATGGACTACACCGAAAGCGTGATGCGCCAGCAGATCGCCCAGATCCCGGACGGCGAGTATTTCGCCGAGGGCTTCCTGGACGACGACGGCAAGAACCGCGGCGTCCACTTGCCGATCAAGGTGCGGGTCGAGGTGAAGGGCGACAATGTGCTGGTCGACCTGACCGGCTCGGCCGACCAGGTGGAGACCGGCTTCAACGTGCCGTTCGAAGGCTCGACCAAGGTCGCCTGCTTCTGCGCCTTCCGCTCGCTGCTGCTGGATGCGGAGACCATGGGCCGCGGCGTGCCGACCAACGAGGGCTCGTTCCGCCCGATCACGGTCCACGCGCCCAAGGGCTCGATCTTCAACCCGAACTTCCCGGCCGCGGCCGAGGCCCGGTTCACCCAGTGCAACCGGATGATCGACCTGATCTACAAGGCGTTGGCGCCGGCACTGCCCGACAAGGTGGTCGCCGGCAGCTCGGCCAGCCTGTCGTTCGCCGCCTATTCCGGCGTGCGGCCAAGCGGCGACTATTGGGTGTTCCTGGAGGTCAACGAAGGCTCGTACGGCGGGCGTCCACGGTCCGACGGGCCGGACGCGGTCGACAATCTGATGGCCAACACCCGCAACAATCCGCTGGAGGACCTGGCGGTCCACATCCCGATGATCTGCGACCGTTACGAACTGCGCGACGACGTCTCGCCGGGGGCCGGCAAATTCCATGGCGGCATGGGCGTGGTGAAGGCGCAGCGGGTGCTGACCGACGGCTTCATCACCCACGAGTGCGAGCGCCACGAGGACGTGCCGTGGGGCGTGTTCGGCGGCCATGACGGCGTGGTCGGCAAGGTCGAGATCTACAACGTCAACGACAACCAGCCGCCGAAGGCGACGCCGGCCAAGTTCTCCGGCCTGCGCGTGCGCGACAACGACGTGATGGCGTTCTATGCGCCGTGCGGCGGCGGCTACGGCAACCCGCTGGAGCGCGATCCGGCGCTGGTGCTGGACGACGTGCTCGACGACTACTACTCGGCGGACGAGGCGCGCAGGGTCTATGGCGTGGTCGTTGACCTGGAGACCGAAACGGTCGACCAGGCTGCGACCGAGGAACTCCGCGCGCAGATGTCGGTCGCGGCCGCGGAGTAGGGGCGGCCGTCCGCACAATAATCGTCATGGCCGGGCTTGACCCGGCCATCCACGAATTAGCTTCGTCTGATCAAAGACGTGGATGCCCCCTCGGATCAAGTCCGAGGACAGGCTCCACAAGTGCGGGCATGACGGTGAATTCTCGCGGCCGCCGCCCAGTCCGACTGGTACGCGCGCTGTAACCCCCTCTCCCATTTCGGGAGAGGGAGGGACCCGGCGCGACAAGCGCCGGGAGGGTGAGGGCCGCGGCGAAGCTGCGGAGACGCCGTCGGCGCCTTCAAGCCTTCCGTTGTCTTCGCTTCTTGCTGAATCCTGCACATACGCGACCGATCGTGCCAGCCCTCACCCTCCCAGCCTTCGGCTGGGCCCCTCCCTCTCCCGAAATGGGAGAGGGGTACGACCGCGCCATCGCAATATGCGCGAATGGCCAGCCACAAGGGCGACGACGGGGTGTGGCGTTGCGCCAGACCTACCGTTGCCGGCGCTTGCTGGTGTCCGGGTCCCAGGCCGACTCTCGCAGGTCGAGCGGGTAGCCGAGCGCATAGTCGTAGGGCGGCTTGACCACGTACTTGCGGTCGAACGGTATCCAGTCATAGGGCACGCCGGACCGGATGATATACGGCCAGTCCGGGTGGGCGAACAGCGGCCGCCCGACCGCGCACAGCTCGCCGGCGCCGGAGCCGATGACCTGCTCCACGTGCTCGGCTTCGCTGATGCCGCCATTGACGATCATCGCGTGGCCGCTTGCCTCTCGGATCACCTGAGGCATCGGCGTATCGGCATTCGGGTCGCGGTTGTCGGACCAGTCGAAGCTCGACCAGTGCAGCGCGTCGACCGGTGCGTCGCGCAACGCCGTGCCGACCGCGCGCGCATACTCAACGCCGTCCGGCCAGGCGCCGGCGAAATCGTCGACGCCGTCCTGGGACAGCCGCAAAGTCACGATCTTGTCCGGCCCGATAGCGTCGCGCACCTTCTGGCAGGCCAGTTTCGCAGCGCGCACGTTGTTTTCCGCCGACCCGCCGTACTCGTCGGTGCGCAGGTTCTGCTTGGGGTCGATGAACTGATACAGCAGGTAGCCGTTGGCGCCGTGGATTTCGACGCCGTCGAAGCCGGCCTGCATGGCACGCTTCGCGCCCTCGGCAAAGCCGTCGGCGACTTGCTCGATATCGTCGGCGGTCAGCGCGCGGGCCGGGGGGAAGGTGACCAACGGCCAGTCGCCGGTGATGCCGCGGTCATGCTTCTCGTCGTCGGAGTTGGTGTAGAGCACGAAGCCTGGGCTTTGCGTGTCGCTGGCGCTGACCGGCTGTTCGCCTTCGAACAGGCAGCGTGGGTCGGTCACCCGGCCGCCATGCATCAGCTGCAGGATGATCGGCACGCCGTGGGCGTGGACCGCGTCCACGGTCTTGCGCCAGCCGGCGATGTGTTCGTCGGTGAGGCAGCCGGGTTCGCTGAGATAGGCCTTACAGCCGAACTCGTCGTTCTGATAAGTGCCCTCGGTGATGATCATGCTGACGCCGCCGCGCGCCCGGCGCGCGTAGTAGGCCGCCATCTCATCGGTCGGCGTGCCGTCGGCATCGGCCGCTTGCCGGGTCAACGGCGCCATGACCAGGCGGTTCTTCAGCTCGAATGCCCCGAGCTTGAATGGTGTGAAGGCGTGCGTGTCCGGCATCGCTCAGTTATCCCCCATTGTAATGAATGCTGGTGCGACCGCTATTCGGCGGCGGCCCGCTTGGCGTTGACGGTTTCCAGGTACTCGACCGCGGAATCGACCGAATGCACGTCGGCGAACTTGGCGTCGATGTCGAACAGGTTCCAGGCGACGGCCCCCGGCACACGGTCGCCGATGCACTCGCGCACGCCGATGGTGCGGAAACCGTCCGCCAGCCCATCGCAGATCGTCTGCCGCACGCACGCGCACGCCGTCACTCCGGTGACCAGGATGGTGTCGACGTTGTTGGCGCGCAGAATGCCGGCAAGCTCGGTGCCATGGAACGCGCTTGCCCGCTTCTTCATCAGCGTGTACTCGCCGTCGACCGGCGCAATCCGGCTGTCGATGGCCCAAAGCTCGGTGTCGGTGACGTTCACCGCCTCCACCGGGATCTTGCAGTGCCACAGGCCCATGTCGGTGAACGGTGCGTTGCGGTCGGTGATCTCGTAGGCCGTGGTCACGTGGACGACCGGATGACCATTGGCGCGGCACGCCGCCAGCAGGCGCTGCATGCCGGGAATGATCTCGTTGTCCATCTTGTCCTGGTCGCAGGTGAACGGGTTGCCGGGCCGCGTCCAGGCATTGGCGAGGTCGACGCTGACCAGCGCCGGGCGCGTGCCGAAACCGACCCGCCGCTGGAACCCGCGCTCGGCATAGAGCTTCGAGGCCTCGTCGAACGCCTGCTGCAGCAGGCGATCCAGGGTTTCGGTATCCAGACCACTCATTGTTCGGCTCCATCTCCGAATGTGTTCCATGGGCGCGCGGGCCGTATGGGCAGGACGATTGTAGCGGCAAGACACCGGCGGGGTCGATGCTGTCACGCAAGAAGGGAGCCAGCAGTGGTGGCACGGAATTGGCAGGTTCTGGATCGTTGCGGCCACGCGCGCGACAATGCCGATTGGCGTCGTGGGCTTGACGGAACTGGCGCCGAGAATCTACCGTCATGTTTTGACGCGCGTAAAATTCCACCGCAGCATGGCAGTCCTACGGATGACGAATTGGCGGTTGTGAGAGCATTGGGAAAATGAAGCTCGAGAAGATCCGGACGATGGAGGACTTCGCCTCGGTCAGCGGCATATCGCGGCCGACACTGTCGAAGTACTTCAACGACCCGTCCAGCGTACGGCCCCGGACTCGTGACCGTATCGAGGCCGCGCTCGAGCAGTATGAATACACGCCGAATATCTACGCGATTAATCAAAACCGGCAGTCGACCAGGAACATCGGAATCGTCGTGCCGTATTTGGCCGACCCGTTCTTTGCCGAGATCGCGCGTAATCTCGAGCCTCTGTGCTCGGCCGCCGGTTTCAGGCCGATCCTGTTCAGTTCCCATGGCGAAACCGCGCATGAGATCGAGAACCTGGACAGTCTTCGATCCATCAAGCCCGCCGGGGTGCTGCTCGGGCCACTGGGCAGGCGGTCCGACCACCGCGAGGTCGAAGCGTTCTGCAAAGATGTGCCGACGGTGCTGTTTGATTGCGACATCGACGGTGTCGGCGACGTGTTCGTCGGCTCGCACAAGCGCCAGTGCACGGACCTGATCGTGGACTATCTGTGCCGGACCGGCGAACCACCGGCGTTCTTCGAGATGGTGGACGCACCGAACCCCAACGCCAACAAGCTGCGTGCGGCCTATGATGCGCAGATGCGCGTCCTGGGCCACGAGCCGATGGTGCTCAGTGCCGAAGGGGCAGGTTGGGGTTTCGAGGAGATCGGCTACCGCGAGGGTATGCGCTTCATCGAATCTCGTGCGCTGCCCACCGACACCGTGTTGTGCAGCAACGATCGCTTGGCGATCGGTTTCCTCGCCGCGGCTTATGAGAAGGGGTTGCGGGTCGGCAAGGGGCAGGGGTGCGCCATCCGCATCGCCGGGCACGACGACCATCCGTATTCAAGGTTCACGTGCCCGTCGCTGACGACAGTGGCGCAGAACTTCGCCGCGATCTCGAAGACCGCCGTGCGCGAAATCTTGGCCATCATCGACAGCGGTGTGTCAGGGGACGGGAAGATCACCACCCTGTTCGACGGCAAACTGGTCAAGCGACAATCCGCCTGAACACCGCTGTGGTCGCTTCAAAAAATTGACGCGCGTCAAAAATTCTTGACGATGGGTGCGACATCTCGTACCGTGCGGATTAGTTAACAAAAAGTTTCCATGGGAGGATCGAGTAGTGAGACTGAAATCCGCACTGATCGCCGCTTCCGCGTTGGTTGCCGCCTCGGCCGTCGCCGCTCAGGCTGACGAAATCACCATCGCGACGGTGAACAACTCCGACATGATCATCATGCAGCAGTTGTCGCCGATCTGGGAGGAGGCCACCGGCCACTCCATCAACTGGGTGATCTTGGAAGAAAACGTCTTGCGCGAACGCGTGACGACGGACATCGCGACTGGATCCGGATCGTTCGACATCATCACCATCGGTGCTTACGAGACACCGATCTGGGGCGACCTGGGGTGGCTCGTCGGTCTGGACGATCTGGGCGATGACTACAACTACGACGACATCTTCGAGCCGGTGCGCAATGGCCTGTCGGCCAATGGCACCCTCTATGCCGTGCCGTTCTATGCCGAGAGCTCGTTCACGTTCTACCGCACCGACATCTTCGAGGCGGCTGGCATCGAAGCGCCGACCGAGCAGATCACCTACGACGAGTTCGCGGAGATTGTGGCCCAGGTCCACGACCCGGACAACGGCGTGTTCGGCACCTGCCAGCGCGGCAAGGCGGGCTGGGGCGAGAACATGGCGTTCGTCGGCCCGCTGGTGAATGCCTTCGGTGGCCGTTGGTTCGACATGGACTGGCAGCCGCAGTTGGATTCCGAAGAGTGGCACAATGCCGTCAACTACTACGTTGAGCTGATGCATGCGTATGGCCCGCCCGGGGCATCCAGCAACGGCCACAACGAAAACCGTGCGCTGTTCGCCGATGGCAAGTGCGCCACCTGGGTCGATGCGACGTCGGCCGCCGGCTACATCTACAATCCCGAGGAGAGCACGGTTGCCGACGTGACCGGCTTCTTCCAGGCGCCGAAGCAGGTCACCGATCGTGGCACCGGCTGGTTCTGGGCCTGGGCGCTGGCGATCCCGACCAGCTCGCAGAACGTCGATGCGGCCAAGGAGTTCCTGGCGTGGTCGACCAGCCAGGCCTATGTGGAGACCGTCGGTGAAGAGGTGAGCTGGATTTCAGCACCTCCGGGCACGCGCGAGTCGACCTACGAGAACGAGAACTATCTCGAGGCCGCGCCGTTCGCGCTGACCGTGCTGAACTCGATCCTGGCCGCTGACCCCTCGAACCCGACCGCCGAGCCGGTGCCCTACACGGGCGTCCAGTTCGTAGCGATCCCCGAGTTCCAGGGCATCGGCAACTATGTCGGTCAGCAGATTGCCGCGGCCTTGGCCGGTCAGCAGACTGTCGAGGAGGCGCTCGCCAACTCGCAGACCTTTGCTGAGCGCGAGATGAGCCGCGCGGGCTACATCGACTAATACCCTCCTGTTCCAAAGCGGGGTGCGCGTCCGCGCACCCCGCCCCAGACACGTGTGAGGCCAGCCGTGGCTACCCAGCACTCCCGTGCCGCTGCGCGTTTGATGATCTCGCCTTCAGTGCTCCTGCTACTGGGGTGGATGCTCGTACCGCTTGGTTTCACGCTCTACTTTTCGTTCCAGCGCTATGTACTGACGTCGCCGTCCCCGATGAGCTGGACGGGCTGGGACAACTACTATTGGTTTTTGACCGATCCCAGCTTCAACGACGCCCTGTTCAATACTTTGAAGCTTGTCGGCGGTGTCCTGCTGATCACCGTCGTATTCGGTATCCTGTTCGCCATATTGCTCGACCTGCCGATGTGGGGCCGCGGTTGGGTCCGCATCCTGATGATCTCGCCGTTCTTCGTGATGCCGACGGTTTCGGCATTGGTCTGGAAGAACATGTTCTTCCATCCCCAGAGCGGGATCTTCGGACATCTGGCGGCGGGGCTTGGGATGGAGCCCTACGACTTCTTCGGCCAATCGCCACTCACGTCGATCATATGGATCGTGGCGTGGCAATGGTTACCATTCTCGACCCTCATCATCCTGACCGCGCTTCAGTCGCTTGACTCCGAGCAGCTCGAGGCGGCCGAGATGGACGGCGCCAAGTGGCCCAGCCGCTTCTGGTTCATCATGCTGCCGCATCTGGCGCGCGCGATCACCGTGGTCATCCTGATCCAGACGATCTTCTTCCTGTCGACCTTCGCCGAGATCAAGATCACGACCAATGGCGGCCCCGGCGACGCCTCTACCACGCTGACGTACTTGATCTACCGGACATCGCAGCTGCAGAACGATGTCGGTCTGGCATCGGCCGGCGGCGTGCTCGCCATCATCCTCGCAAACATCGTTGCCATCTTCCTGATGCGGATGATCGGCAAGAACCTGGATACGTGAGGGGAGCCTGTCGCCATGGCCCGCAGAGTCTCCAACAGTCGCAAGCTGATCAACACCATCATTGGCTGGACGATCAGCCTGCTGATGTTCTTCCCGATCATCTGGATCATCCTGCTGTCGTTCAAATCGGAGATCGACGCAGTCAAGGATCCCATCGAGGTCATCACCGCGCCGCTGACGCTGGAAAACTTCTCAACGGTGCAGGAGCGCTCTGACTATTTCAGCCGCTTCGTGAACTCGGTCATCATTGCCTTCGGTTCCACGCTGCTGGGGCTGCTCATCGCCATTCCGGCCGCCTGGTCGATGGCGTTCGTGCCGGGCCGGCGGACCAAGGACGTGTTGATGTGGATGCTGTCCACCAAGATGCTGCCGCCGGTCGGCGTCCTGATCCCGATCTATCTGCTGTTCCGGGACCTGGGCCTGCTCGACACGCGGATCGGGCTGGTGATCGTGCTGACGCTGATCAACCTGCCGATCATCATCTGGATGCTCTACACCTACTTCCGCGAAATACCGGTGGCCATTCTCGAAGCCGCGCGGATGGACGGCGCAATGCTGCGGCAGGAGCTGATCTACGTCTTGCTGCCGATGGCCGTTCCGGGTGTCGCGTCCACCTTGCTGCTGAACGTCATCCTGGCCTGGAACGAGGCATTCTGGTCGCTGATCCTGACGACCTCCGATGCGGCGCCGTTGACGCAGTTCATTGCCGAATACTCCAGTCCGGAAGGCCTGTTCTACGCCAAGCTCAGCGCCGCCAGCATCATGGCCATTGCGCCGATCCTGATCCTGGGCTGGTTCAGCCAGAAACAATTGGTCCGCGGTCTGACCTTCGGCGCGGTGAAGTAAGGACAAGAATCATGGGACACATCACGCTGGAACAAGTGACCAAGTCCTTCGGCGATGTCGAAGTGATACCGCCGCTGGACCTGAGCATAGAGGAAGGCGAGTTCGTTGTCTTCGTGGGTCCGTCCGGTTGCGGCAAGTCCACGCTGTTGCGGCTGATCGCGGGCCTGGAGGATGTGACCGACGGCGTCATCATGATCGACGGAGTTGACGCAACCACCGTGCCGCCGGCCCGCCGCGGCCTGGCAATGGTCTTCCAGTCCTATGCGCTTTATCCGCATATGTCGGTGCGCAAGAACATCGCGTTTCCGTTGCGCATGGCCGGCATGGACAAAGCGGAGCAGGATCGCCGCATCGAGGCGGCGGCCAAGGTGCTGAACCTGACGGACTATCTGGACCGCCGGCCCAGCCAGCTTTCCGGCGGCCAGCGCCAGCGCGTCGCCATCGGGCGGGCCATCGTGCGCGAGCCGGCGGCGTTCCTGTTCGACGAGCCGTTGTCCAATCTGGATGCCGCGCTGCGGGTCGGCATGCGCCTGGAAATCTCCGAGCTGCATGAGCGCCTGAAGACGACGATGATCTACGTGACCCACGATCAGGTCGAGGCGATGACCATGGCCGACAAGATCGTGGTGTTGCAGGCCGGCGTGATCGAGCAGGTGGGCTCGCCGCTCGA
Source organism: Alphaproteobacteria bacterium (assembly GCA_965227515.1). Taxonomy (GTDB): domain Bacteria; phylum Pseudomonadota; class Alphaproteobacteria; order CALKHQ01; family CALKHQ01; genus CBDDFZ01. The sequence continues at coordinate 3,642,359 of CBDDFZ010000001.1, read as the reverse complement.
CCTCTACCGGGCACCGCAGAACAAGTTCGTGGCCGGCTTCATCGGCAGCCCGAAGATGAACTTCATCACCGGCGAGCAGGCGGAGAAGCACAACGCGCACACCATCGGCGTGCGGCCGGAGCACATCACGCCGTCTCCGACGGAAGGCACGTGGCAGGGCACGGTCGGCGTCTCCGAGCACCTGGGCTCCGACACCTTCTTCCACGTGCACGTGGACGGGTGGTCGACCCCGGTGACGGTGCGGGCCGGCGGCGAGGTGTCGCTGCACCACGGCGACACCATCTACCTGACGCCCGACCAGGACCGCATCCACCGTTTCGACGCTGCCGGCCTGCGTATTCAGTGACGGTGCCGACCGCCGACGTCACCACGTTTGCCGGCAGGAATGCGCCGACGGGGCCACGATGACCGCCAAACTGTCCAACGCAACGCTCGATGCGCTGCCCGACGAGGTGGCGAGGCCGACCTACGACCGCACCGCGCTGACGCCGGGCATTGTCCATATCGGCGTCGGGAACTTCCATCGCGCGCACCAGGCCTGGTACCTGCACCGGCTGTTCCAGATGGGGTTGGACCATGACTGGGCGATCGTCGGTGCCGGGGTGCGCGCCGCCGATGCCAGCATGCGCGCAGCACTGCGGGGGCAGGATCATCTGACCACGCTGATCGAGCTGGACCCGTCCGGCAAGTCGGCCGAGGTGGTCGGCTCGATGATCGACTTCGTGCCGGTGGAGGAGGGCAACGGCGCCCTGATCGCGGCGATGGCGGACCCTGCCATTCGCATCGTGGCGATGACCGTCACCGAAGGCGGCTATTACACCGAGCCCGTCTCCAAGTCGTTCGACCCCACGCTTGACGACATCCAGCACGATGCCGCGCACCCGGAACGACCGCGCACCGCGTTCGGCGCCATCGTCGCCGCGCTGAAACGGCGCCGCGCCGCCGGCCATGGCCCGTTCACGGTGCAGAGCTGCGACAACCTTCAGGGCAACGGCAATATCGTGCGCCAGGTGGTGGTTGGTCTCGCGCGCCTGACCGATGGCGACCTGGCCGACTGGATCGACCGGCACTGCACCTTCCCGAATTCCATGGTCGACTGCATCGTGCCCGCCACCGGGCCAAAGGAGCGGGAGTTGCCGAAAGCGTTCGGCATCGACGATGCGGCCCCGGTCAGCCATGAGAACTTCCGCCAATGGGTGATTGAGGATGCGTTTTGCGCCGGCCGCCCGCAGTGGGAGAAGGCGGGCGCCACCTTCACCGACCGGGTGCACGATTTCGAGGCGATGAAGCTTCGCATCCTGAACGGCGGACACCAGGTCGTCGCGAACCTGGGTGAACTGCTCAACCTCGCCACCATTGCCGAGGCCATCGCCCATCCGAGGGTCCGGGATTTCTTCCGCTACGTGCAGACCAACGAGATCATGCCGCACGTGCGGCCGGTGCCGGGAACCACGCCCGCCGCCTATGTCGACCTGATCCTGCAGCGTTTCTCCAACACCGCGATTGCCGACACGACCCGGCGCGTCGCGTTCGACGGGGCCAGCCGCCACCCCGGTTTCATCCTGCCCTCGATCCGCGACGGTCTGGCCGCCGGCACCCCGGTCGAGGGGCTGGCCTTCGTCGAGGCCGCCTGGGCGCGCTACTGCCAGGGCAACCGCGACGACGGCAGCGCGGTCGAGCCCAACGACCCGTTGTGGCCCGAGCTTACGGCACGGGCTGCCGAGGCCGTGGCGTCGCCGCGGGTCTGGCTGGAGGCGCGCAGCATCTATGGCGACCTGGCGGACGTGCCGCGTTTTGCCGATGCGTTCGAGACGTGGCTGGGACGGATCAATGCGGCCGGTACCGAGGCGGCGTTGAACACCTTCCTCCAGGCTACCAGACAGTAGAGTTCCCCTCAGACCGGAGCGGGGTCCTCCGCGAAACGGCGCAGGACGTTTTCGGTGATGCGCGAGGTGTCGCCGGCATAGCCGTTGCCCGACAACGTATAGATCCACGAGATTGAGCCAACGCTGAACACGGCGCCGCCGTTGGGATAGGGCAGCAACACCATGTCGGCCCCGATATCGGGGCACACGGTGCCACCGGTGTCGGGCATCGACGCCCTCCGCTCCTCGATACACATCTGGTAGGCGTCGCTGAGGCCGAAGGTCGACGCCAGCACCATGGCGTGGGCCGGCGTCCCCAGCAGGCGGTTGGCCTTGTCGACCTCAAAGCCGCCGGCGCCGTGATGCAACACCAGCGACGGGCCGGCGCCGAACACCTCGCGATCCACGCCATCGAACACGAACGCGGCCCGCGCGTCGTGGCTCTCGGGGGTGCGGCGGAAGGGTACGCCGCGATCGAAACCCTGGCCGGTGAACCCGACGCCCACGGTCTTCTGCGGCGCCCGGCCCCGGTCGCGCCACAGCCCGCCGATCTCGCCGGTCAGGCTGATCTGGAACTCGCCGGGCGGTGCCTGCCAGGTGCGTGTGCCGGTAAACCGCCTGATCTCGATCTGACCCGGATCCTCTGGATCGACCGCAGTCACCCAATAGAACCCGTTGCCGCCGAGATACATCAGCCGCCCGCCGCCATCGAGATAGGCGTTGAGCGAGTCGAGCATGCCGGCGGTCCAGTACTCCGGGTGGGAGCCGGTCAGCACCACGCGATAGTCGTCCAGCAGGTCGGTGCCTTCGGCGTGCAGGTCGTGGTCGGTGATCACGTCGTATGCGAAGCCCTTGGTCTCCAGCCAGTCGACCAGGCACAGATCGGCGGGGAACCCATGCGGGGCATCGAACGTGCGGCACCGCGCCTTGGGGCGGTAGTCCAGGATCGGCCGGCGCAGATTGGCCATGCACACGCCGCTGCCGTCGGTGTGGCTGTCGTAGGTGCTCTTCAGCGCATTGGCGTTCATGTAGCCATAGCGCTCCGGCTGCAGGCCCATGTCGCGCATCGGCGCCACCACCACGGCATCGCTGACGTCGAGCGCCTCGTTCGAATAGGCGAGGTAGGAGAGTGTGGGCATCAGGAACGCGATCTTCTTCTTCGGCGCGCCCTTCGCCGGCCGCACGACGAAGGGCAGGTAATCCTCGCCGCCGTCGCAGCGCAGGCGGATGGCATAGACCGCGCTCGGCAGGTCCGCCGGCATCTCAAGGGAGAGGCTCTCGTCCCAGCCGGCCTCGCCGAGGTCGTCGTCATGGAAGTGGATGGCGTCGTGCTCGCGCGGGGACTGCGCGAAACCCGGCTGGGCGCCGGTCCAGTTCGGCCCGGTCACGCCGCGAGTCGGCCGGTTGTGGGTCGTGCCATGCAATCCATTGGGACCGTCATCGTGGATGCCGGTGCCCGCGATGCCGGCGCTGAAATCCCAGCGCGCGACGATGCCGGCGTCATCGGCCGGACCACCGGCATCCGCCCAGACCTTCGCCTGCACGGGCGTCAGGACCGCGCCGAACAGCGCCGGCCCGCCGATCTTGCCATTGAAACAACGGCTTGGCGCGGGATCGCCGGTTGCCCAGGACGCGCCGAACGTCAGCCGTGTCGGTTGCCCGACGTCGCTGTCACCCGGCCAGTCGGCCACCGCCTCGTCCAATTCCGGCTCGCCGGCGTTCGCCCGCCTGGAGCAACGGAACAGCCGCACATTTCCCGCCGCCACGTCGACCGACACGCCGACCAGATACCAGTCGCGCTCGACCAGCGACCGGCCGAGCGAGATCTGCACGCCACCGGCCGAAGACTCCAAATGGCCCGCTTCGTCCAGGCCCAGCCGCACGCCGTCCCACGATGCAAGCGTGGAGGGGCCGCGTTGCAGCGCCGTCGGCCACACCCAAGCCAGCAGCGTGAAACCCGCCGGCAGCGGCAACCGATCGGACATCTCGATGACGGCGCAACTGCCGGGATGGATCGGCTGTCGGCGGCCCGGATAGGTGCCGTTGACCGGGCTATCCAGTTCGATCTCCTTGAAGCCCGGGCCCTTGGGGTTCTCGTCGCCATGGATCAATCGCACCAGATCGGCGCGCCATTCGGTCGCGTCGCAATGCACATTGAAGCGGATCGTCTCGCCCGCCGCGCCGCTCCAGCGGTCGCTGTACCCGGTGATTTTCATGCGTTTCCTCTGACCCGAGCCGGGGCTTGCCCCTGTTTCGTCGCACGAAACAATTTTGCATCGCGATTGACAATGCTTCCAGCGGCGCTCACGCTTCGATTTGTCGAACGCTGTTCGTCCATCCAGACTACAGGGGAATTGAGGCCATGATCGATAAGTCTATCGAAAGACTAGCGCTGCGTGTGCATGACGGAACCCTGTCGCGTCGTCGCTTCATGCGGCACGCCGCCCACGCTGGTCTAACCCTGCCGGTCGCCAGCGGTTTGCTGATGGCGACCAGCGGCCGGAGCTGGGCTGAGCCGAACACGGACCTCACCGGCGACATCACCATGATCAAGGGCCCACACTCGGCCAACGAGCACGAGTTCGAGGCGATGATCATCGAGGACTTCAATCGTGACGTGGCGCCCAACGTCAACGTGAACTTCACCACGTACGACTGGGCCAACATGAACACGGAGCTGACCACCGGGTTCGCCAGCGGCTCGCCGCCGGACGTGCTCTACCTGGTCGACCTGATCTATCCGGCATATGCGCAGCAGGGCGTGCTGCACGACATGACCGAGATGGTCAGCGACCCGGCCTGGGCGGCGGAGAAGGAGGCAATCGAGCCCTTCGCGTGGGACCTGGCAATCCAGCAGGGCGGCACCTGGGGCGTGCCGGTGCTGGGCGCGGTCTACAACATCTTCCTCAATCTCGACCTGCTCGACGGCGCCGGCGTGACCGAGAGCTGGGACGGCTCCTACGCCGCGATGATGGAAGCGGCGCAGAAGATGACGACCGACGACGTGTTCGGCTTTTCCATGCGCAGCCGCGTCGCCGACTTCGCGTTCTGGGACTGGTTCCCCTACATGCACAACGCCAATGCCAACATCTTCAACGACGACTGGTCGGCGTGCGGGCTGGACAATGACGATGCCAAGGCGGCGATGCAGTTCCTGGTCGACATCCACGCCGCCGGTGTGACCCCGCAGGTGGGCAGCGTCGACTGGCAGGGCATGTCCGATATGTTCAAGGCCGGCCGCATCGCCATCCACCATGGCGAGACGCCGATGATCGCCGAGCTGATGGCCAACGACCCAGGCTTCCGCTGGGATGTCGCGCGCGCCCCGGCCGGCCCGCACGGCCGCACCGCGATGGGCAATTTCGGCATCCTGTGCATTGCCGAGGCGAGCGAGAACAAGGAGGAGGCCTGGGAGTTCATCAAGCACTGGGCGTCGGGCCCGATGGTCGGCCGCTTCGCCGAGCAGGTGAACCTGCAGGTGGTGCGCTCCGACATCGTCGACGGCCTGTTCGACGGCAACCCGTCGATGCAGAAGGTGCAGACCGAGTTCGTGCCCACGGTGAAGGGCGTGCAGCCGCACCCGAAGATCCTGCAGGCCATGCAGACCATGTGGCCGACGGCGGAGGACGCCTATCTCGGCAACCTGACCGGCGCGGAGGCCATCGAGGAGATGTGCGAGGCGATCGACGACGTTCTCTAGGCTTGGTGCCCTCGCACTCAATTCAGCCACTCTCGATTGCGTCATGGCCGGGCTTGATGAGCCTGCCCTTGGGCCGGCCTGAGGGCCGGTCCCGAGGGGCCATACGCGCCTTTGGTTCGGCGTCGGCCAAGAAGACGTGGATGCGCACTCGGGACCGGCCCTGGCCCGGCCCGAGCACAGGCTCCTCAAGTCCGCGCATGACGACGGTATGGCGGGTTTTGTGACACCGGGCCGGAAACTGTAGATGACAGAGACGGTCGAGCATTCCACCCCGCGCCCGCGCCTGAGCGCGGCGGAGCACCGGCGCCTGCGCCGGCGCTACAATCTGCGCCGCACGCTGGTCGCCTATGGCTTCCTGGCGCCGAACCTGCTGGCGTTCGGCGTATTCCTGATCTTTCCGATGGGCTGGCTGGTCTGGCTGACGTTCCAGGAGGGCGGCGTGCTGGGCGCGCCGGAGTTCGTCTGGCTGGACAACTGGGAGGACGTGTTCGGCGACCGCATGGTGGTGAAGACCATCTTCAACACGCTGCTCTATTGCGCGATGGCGATCCCGGCGGTGTTCGTCATCGCGATGATCATGGCGCTGTGCCTGAACGCGATCCCGAAGGGCGCGGTGACCATCCGCTCCATCCTCTATCTGCCCACGTTGCAGCCGGTGCTGATCGCGGCCCTGATGTGGACATTCGTGCTACACCCGGACTTCGGCGTGCTGAACGTGATCTCGCGCTGGGTCTCCGGCGAGGCGATCAACTTCCTGGGCGACCGCAGTCTGGCCCTGCCGACCATTGCGATGATCGAGGTCTGGCGCGGGGTCGGCTTCTGGACCCTGTTGTTCCTGGCCGGCATCGTCGCCTTGCCGCGCGAGCTCTACTACGCCGCCGAACTCGACGGCGCTGGCCCGGTGCGCCGCTTCGTGCAGCTCACCCTGCCGCTGTTGAAGCCGACGTTCTATTTCGCGGTGATCTTCGCCACCATCGTCAACCTGCAGCTCTTCGACAGCGTGTTCGTGCTGACCGACGGCGGCCCGGTGAACTCCACCGCCACCGTCGCCTGGTACATCTATCGCAGCCTGTTCTCGTTCAACGAGACTGGCTTCGGGTCCGCCCTGTCGCTGACGCTGGTGGTTGTCGTCCTGCTGCTGACGGTGGCGCAGACCTTCCTGTTGCGGGAGCGTCGCTGACGATGTCGCTCTCGGTCTCCCGGTCCCAGCCAAAATGGCGCGGCTCCCGCGCGCTTCGGCCCGGCAGCGGTGCCATCACCGGCTCCTACGCCATCCTGATCGTCGGCTGCATCGTCTCGATCGTGCCGTTCCTGTACGTCCTCTCCACGTCGGTGAAGGACACGCGCTCGCTGTTCACCTATCCGCCGGAATGGATCCCCGACGTCTTCTTCTGGGGCAACTACACCAGCCTGTTCACCGACCATCTGTTCCTGGAGTGGACTCTGAACACGCTGTTCGTCGCCGGCACCATCACGGTGGTCAAGGTGCTGATCGACGCCATGGCGGCCTATGCGCTGGCCAAGATGCGCTTCACCGGCCGGCTGGCGATCACCGCGACGCTGCTGTTCTCGGTCGCCATCCCCATCGCGGCACTGGTGATTCCGCTCTACTTCCTGGTCCGCTGGCTCGACCTCCTGAACACATACTGGGCGCTGATCCTGCCGCCGCTGGCCAACCCCATCGGCATCTTCATGATCAGGAGCTTCATCGTCTCGCTGCCGCAGGACCTGGACCATTCCGCCCGCCTGGACGGCTCCGGGGAGATCGGCATCTTCGTCCAGATCATCCTGCCGCTGGTGAAGCCGGGGCTGGTGGTCCATGCCGTCTTCACCTTCATGATCCAGTACACCAGCTTCCTGTGGCCGCTGGTCGCGGTGCAGGACGAGGAGATGCAGGTGCTGACCGTCGGCATCGCCAGCCTGAAGGCGATCTTCACCGTCGACTGGGGCCTGATCAGCGCGGCCTCGCTGCTGGCCGCGGTGCCGATCACCTTGATGTTCGTGTTCTTGCAGCGCTTTTTCATCGCGCAGAACCTGGCCGGAGCCTTGAAGGAATGACCACCAAATGACCGAGCCTGCGATCGAATTCGTCGCGGTGACCAAGGACTACGGCGAGCACGTGGCGGTGCAGGACTTCTCGCTGCAGATCGCGGAGAACGAGTTCGTCGTGCTGCTCGGCCCGTCCGGCTGCGGCAAGAGCACGCTGCTGAAGCTGATCGCCGGCATCGAGGATCTGACCGACGGCGAGATCTATGTCGGCGGCAAGCTGGTCAACTACGTGCCGCCGCGTGACCGCGACGTGGCGATGGTGTTCCAGAACTATGCGCTCTACCCGCACATGACGGTGGCGCAGAACATCAGCTTCCCGCTGCGCGCCCGCTGGGCACAGCGCCCGCCGCGCGCGCAGGTGATGGAGCGGGTGGCTGAGGCGGCGCGCCTGGTCGACCTGGAATCCCAGCTCAACAAGCTGCCGGGCCAGCTTTCCGGCGGACAGCGCCAGCGGGTGGCCCTGGCCCGCGCGATCATCCGCCAGCCGGTCGCCTTCCTGATGGACGAGCCGCTCTCCAACCTCGACGCCCTGCTGCGAACGGAGATGCGGCGCAACCTGCTGGATGTGCACGAGGCGGTGGGCCGCGCCAATGTCTACGTCACCCACGACCAGCTCGAGGCGATGACGATGGCGGACCGCATCGTGGTGCTGCGCGACGGGCAGTTGCAGCAGGTGGGCACCCCGCACGAGGTCTACCAGCGGCCGGCCAACATCTTCGTCGCCGGGTTCGTCGGCAGCCCGCAGATGAACTTCGTGGCTGCGGATATCGCCGACGACGGCGCGGTCAGCGCGCGGGGGCTGACGCTGGCGACCCGCGCGCATTTCAGCGGCCAGCAGGACCGCAGCGTCACCATCGGTATCCGCCCGAGCGACCTCGTGGTGGCGCCAGGCCCCGATGCCGCCAACCGGATGGACGGCACAGTGACCCGGGTCGAGTACGCCGGGTCGGACCTCTATTGCGATGTCCAGGTTGGCGATGATGTCTCGCTGCGGGTCCGCACCCGCCCGGACGCACCGCTTGAAGCCGGCCAGCCGGCGGCGCTCGCCGTGGCGCCGGCCGCCGTCCACGTGTTCGACCACGCCGGTGCGCGGATCGACTCTCCTGGGATAGCTACATGAGCCTGACCGGCGCGCTGCGCTTCGCCGTCGATACCGGCGGCACCTTCACCGACCTGGTGATCGAGGACGATACCGGCGCGCTTCGCATGACCAAGGCGCCGACCACGCCCGACGACCCGGTGCGCGGTGTGCTCGACAGCCTGGCCGCGGCGGCCGACGGGCTTGGCATAGGTCTTGGCGAATTGCTGGGGCGGGGCGAACTGTTCATCCACGGCACCACCCACGCCATCAACGCCATCGTCACCGGGCGCACTGCCCGCACCGCGTTCCTGACCACCGAGGGCCACCCCGACATTCTGGTGTTCCGCGAGGGCGGGCGCAGCGAACCGTTCAACTTCACCGTGCCGTACCCCGAACCCTATGTGCCGAAGGCGCTGACCTTCGAGGTTGCGGAGCGGATCATGGCCGACGGCTCGATCCGCCGCGACCTGGACGAGGCGGCCCTGATCGAGACCATCGGCCGCCTTCGAGAGCTGAAGGTCGAGGCGGTTGGCGTCTGTCTGCTGTGGTCGATCGTCAATCCCGCGCACGAACAGCGCGTCGGCGCGCTGCTGGCCGAGCACCTGCCGGGTGTGCCGGTCACGCTTTCGCATGCGGCCAACCCGTCGCTGCGCGAATACCGGCGGGCCAGCGCCACCTGCCTCGATGCCTCGCTGAAACCGCTGATGGGCGCCTACATGCGCGACCTGGAGGGGCGGTTGCGCGATGCCGGCTTCGGCGGCCGGGTGCTGATCATCACCTCGCAGGGCGGGGTGATGGATGCGGCCGTGGTGGCTGAGGCGCCGGTCCACCTGATCAACTCCGGCCCGTCGATGGCGCCGGTCGCCGGCCGCCACTACGCCGCCCTCGACAGCAAGGCGGAGACCGTCATCGTCGCCGACACCGGCGGCACCACCTTCGATGTCAGCGTTGTGCGGCGCGGCCACATTCCGCGCACCCGCGAGACCTGGATCGGCCAGCCCTTTCGCGGCCACATGACCGGCCTGCCGTCGGTCGACGTGAAGAGCATCGGCGCCGGTGGCGGCAGCATCGCCTGGGTCGACCCGGCCGGCTTGCTGCACGTGGGGCCGGACAGTGCCGGCGCGGTGCCGGGGCCGGCCTGCTACGGACGCGGCGGCACCCGCCCGACGCTGAGCGATGCCGCCCTGGTGCTGGGCTACATCGACGCGGACTACTTCCTCGGCGGCGGCATCCAGCTTGACCGCGCGGCGGCGGAACAGGCGGTGACAACGGACGTGGCGGCGCCATTGGGGCTAGATCTTCAAGAAGCAGCGGCCGCCATCGTCGCGCTCGCGACCGAGAACATGGTCCAGGCGATCATGGACATCGCCGTCAACCAGGGCATCGACGCCAGCCAGGCGGTGCTGATCGGCGGCGGTGGTGCTGCCGGACTGAACGCCTGCGCCATGGCTCAGCGGCTGGGCTGCGCGGAGGTGGTGCTGCCGGATGTGGGCGCCGCGCTCAGCGCCGCCGGTGCGCTCGCCTCCGACCTCAGCGCCGAGTATCGCCGCACCTTCTACGCCCATACCGGGCGCTTTGACCGTGCGGGCGTCAACGCCGTGCTCGTCGACCTGGCGGACCAGGCGCGTGCCTTCGCCGCCGATGCCGGGCAGGGCGCGCGGTCGACCGCGCTGCAGTTCTTCATGGAGGCGCGCTACCCCGACCAGGTGTGGGAGATCGAAGTGCCGTTGCGCAAGGACCGCTTCGACAGCGACGACGATGTCACGGCGCTGGAGGCTGACTTCAATGCCGCACATGAGGAGCAGTTCGCGGTCGCCGACGAAGGCTCCAACATCGAGATCGTAAGCTGGTCGGTGGTGGTGCGCTGCCGGCTGCGCGACAGCGACCTCGGCACGCTGACGGCCGCGCCCGGTGCCGCCACCGGACACGCCAGCCGGCCCGCCTATTTCCCCGGCCATGGCAAGGTGGATGCCGCCGTGCTGGCCTTCGATGCGATGCCGCCGGGCGAGCGCATCGCGGGTCCGGCCATCGTGGAATCCCCGGTCACCACCATCGTGGTCGACCCCGGTGCCGCCTGCGCACGCCAACCCTCGGGCAGCCTGGTGCTGTGGCCATTCGGAGACGACGCATGAACGAGATGGCAAAGGCCAAAACGAACGCGGGCGCGGGCGCCGATGGCGTGCGGTTGGCCGTGCTGAACGCGCGGCTGGAAGGCATCGCGCGCAAGATGTCGAACACGCTGCTGCGCACCGGGCGCTCCGGCATCCTGACCATCGCGCGCGACTTCTCGTGCGTCATCCTGACCGCCGACCACCGCCTGTTGACGGTTGCCGAGAGCCTGCCGATCCATGTGCTCTACGGGCCGGACATCATGGCCCGCACCATGACCGACAACCATCCGGTGTTGGCGCGCGGCGACGCCTATCTGCACAACTCGCCCTATCACGGCTGTACCCACCCGGCTGACCATTCGATCCTGATCCCGGTGATCGACGACGACGGCGTGCATCGCTTCACCGTGCTGGCCAAGGCGCACCAGGCCGACTGCGGCAACGCGCTGCCGACCACCTATATGGGGGCTGCGCAGGACGTCTATGCCGAGGGCGCGCTGATCTTCCCGGCGGTAAAGATCCAGTCCGACTACCAGCACAACATGGACCTCGTCCGCATGTGCCAGCAGCGTATTCGGGTGCCGCACCAGTGGTGGGGCGACTATCTGGCGACACTGGGCGCGGCACGGATCGGCGAGCGGGAGATGCTGGCGCTGGGCCGCGAGGTTGGCTGGGACACGCTGGCCGCCTTTGCCGAGGACTGGTTCGACTATTCAGAGGAGCGCATGGTCCAGGCGATCCGCGCCATCCCCAGCGGACGGGTGGTCACGACCAGTACCCATGACCCGTTCCCCGGCTCGCCGGAGGACGGCATCACCATCAAGGTCGACGTGACGGTCGACGCCGAGGCGGCGCGGATCGAGGTCGACATGACCGATAATCCGGATTGCATGCCGAACGGCCTCAATCTGTCGGAGGGGTGTGCGCTCTCAGCGCCGCTGGTCGGCATCTTCAACTCCATCGACCACACGGTGCCGAAGAACGCCGGCAGCTTCCGCCGGGTGAAGGTGAAGCTGCGCGAGAACTGCATCGTCGGCGTGCCCCGTCACCCGACGAGCTGCTCGGTTGCCACCACCAACGTCGCCGACCATGTCGCCAACCCGGTGCAGCGCGCCATTGCCGACCTCAGAGACGGCATCGGCATGGCGGAGACCGGAAGCTGCATTCCTCCCTCGTGCGGTGTGATCTCCGGCCGCGATCCGCGCACCGGCCACGACTACGTCAACGAGATCTACGTCGGCATTACCGGTGGGGCCGCTGCGCCCACCACCGACGGCTGGCTCTCCATCGTCCATGTCGGCAATGCCGGCATGTGCTACCAGGACAGCATCGAGCTCGACGAGATGCGCCACCCGATCCACGTCGAGGCCCGCAAGCTGCTGCCCGATACCGAGGGCGCCGGGCGGACACGCGGCGCGTTGAGCGCCTACTCGGTGTTCGGCCCGACCGAGGGCACCATGACCGTCGCTTACGTCAGCGACGGCAACGTCAACCCGGCGCAGGGCGCGCGCGGCGGCCTCACCGGTGGCCCGTCGGCCCAGTACGTGCGCCGCCGCGACGGGTCGCTGGACCCGCAGCCGGGTTGCGCCGAGGTCAAGCTTGAGCCGGGCGAGATGATGGTCTCGATCTCCTGCGGCGGCGGCGGCTACGAGGACCCGAAGGCACGCGACCCTGAGAAGGTGCGCCATGACGTGGCCGAGGGCTGGATCAGCGCCGAGCGCGCGCTTGAGGTCTACGGAGTCAGCGTCGGCACCGGGGGCTAGAGTTGGGGCAGCGGTAACTGCACTTCGTCGGAGCGCCACAAACGACAATGGCGGCCACTGGGGCCGCCATCGCCGTGCGTTGATTGTATCTGACCGGGGCTACATCGCCTCGCCCAGGAGGGCGCAATCGAGCCCGGCTTCGGGCGCGACCGTCTCGTCCATCAGCCCGAAGTTGATCCACCAGGTGTTGGTCAGCGCCCAGTGATCGGCCATCTGGCCGTTGGTCTGGCCGAACGGCGGCTCGCCATCGGCCACGCCGCAGAACTGGGCCGCCTCTTCCAGCGAGTACATATAGAGGGTCCCGTCCTCGGGGTTGTTCTCGCCGCCCAGGATGGCCTGCACGTCGTCGACGCTGAAGCCGACCGCCTCGGCGATGATATCGTTCGCCTCGGTCGCGTTGGCGCGCCACCACTCGACGCCGGCGAACAGCGCCTGCACGGTCTTGGTGGCGGTGTCGCGGTTCTCGGTCAGGAACGTGTCCGACATGAACAGCGCATCGGCGATCAGCGCCGACTCAAGCCACTGCGGTTCGCGCGAGTGGCTGAGCTCGCGGGAGCCTTCCAGTTCCGCCAGCACCTGGGCGCCGAACGGGTCCCACAGCTCGGCGGCGGCCACCTGGCCGCTGATCATCGCGGCGGCGGCGTCACCGGCGATCAGGTTGACCATCTCGACCTCGTCCCAGGCGATGCCCTGCTGCTCGAGCCAGATCGCCATGTAGATCTGCGACAGGCCGCCCTCCAGTACCGCCACCTGCTGGCCGCGCAGGTCTTCCGGGCTCTCGATGTCGGGGTGGACGATGATGTGGTCGGAGCCGTAGCCGAGATTGGTCAGCGAGACCAGCTTCAGCGCCATGTCCTCGGCGGCGGCGATCGGCCCGAACTCGATGGTGCTGAGCACGACGTCGAGCTGATCGGTCGCCAGCAGGCTGAACAGCTGCACCGGGTCTTCGATCACCGTGAACTCGAACTCCAGGTCGGGCGCCAAGCCCTGTTCCTGAGCCACGTAGAAGAAGCCGTAGCCGGGCCAGCTGAAGTGGCCGATACGCACCGTTTCCTGTGCACTTGCCGTCGAGGCCGCCGCGCCCCCCAACGCGACAATGCCCAGTGCCAGCGCGGCTGGCCTGCAAACGCGCATGATGTGGTCCCTCATACCCGATCTCCCCGAGGTTGCGTGGACCCCCATCGGCCCACTGGTTGTCCGGCCCGGCCGCCTGCCTGGCCGCCGGCTCACGAGATGCGCCCCTGAATCTCTTCGCGCATCATCGTGTAGAGCAGCTTCTCCATCTCCGGGTATCCGGGATGGACCAGCAGCTCCTCCTTCTTGGCGAAACGCCGTCCCTCCTTGAACTCCATCGACAGGTCGGCCTTGATCCGGCCCGGCTGCCGCGTGAAGAAGATGATGCGGTCGGCCAGGTAGATCGCTTCCTGGATGTCGTGGGTGACCAGGATGACGGTCTTGCTCTCGTTCTCGATGATCTCGATGACCATCTCTTCCATTTCCCAGGTCACCTGGGCGTCCAGCGCGCCGAACGGCTCGTCCAGCAGCAGCAGGTCCGGGTTCTGCGCCAGTGTGCGCGCGATGGCGACGCGCTGCTTCATGCCGCCCGACATCTCCACCGGATAGGCCTCGGCGAACTCGTCCAGGTGAACCAGCTCCAGGAAATGCTGCGCCCGGCTCATCCGCTCGGGCCGCGGCAGGTTCTGGATCTTCATGCCGTGCTCGACGTTCTTGCGCGCGGTCAGCCACGGGAACGAGGTGTAGGCCTGGAACACCATGCCGCGTTCCGGGCCGGGGCCCAGCACCGGCTTGTCGTGCATCAGGACCTCGCCGCGGGTCGGGAATTCCAGGCCGGCGATCAGGCGGAGCAGGGTGGTCTTGCCGCAGCCGGACGGGCCGATCAGGGCGGTCACCTGGTTCTCATGGATGTCGAGGGTGATGTCGTTCAGCGCGACGCGGCTGCCGCCCAGGTACTCCTTGGTGACGCGGCGGCAACGGATGGGCGGCGATGCCGCGGTCTGGGTCGCCGCCTCGCGGCTGGCTGGATCGACTGGCATGTTCATCCCCCGCCTCCAGCCTCAGCGCCGTGCGTAGACATAGGGGAACAGGGCGCGGCTGATCAGCCGGAACGAGATGTCGGTCAGCACCCCGAGCACGCCGATGGTCAGAATCCCCGCCATGATGATGTCGACATGCAGGAAGCGTGACGCGCGCATCATCACCGCGCCAATCCCGTCGGTCGCCGCCACGATCTCCGCGATGACCAGATAGGTCCACGACACCGCGATCATGTTGCGCATGGAGTCCAGGATCTGCGGTGCCGACGCCTTGAAGATGACGTGCCAGACGATATGGCTGCGGCTGGCGCCCATGGTCTGCGCGGATTCCGCAAACTCCTTCGGCACCGCCAGCACGTTGTCCAGGATCAGCGCGATCAGGAAGAACACGCAGCCCAGGAACAGCAGTGCCATCTTGGAGAGGTCGGTGGGGCCGAGGTAGACCAGCAGCAGCGGCACGAACGAGGCGGCCGGCAGGTAGCGCAGGCCGCCCACGGTCGGGTTGATCAGTGCCCGCATCTTCACGAAGCTGCCCATCAGCAGGCCCAGCGGCACCGCCAGCAGGCAGGCGGCCAGGAAGCTGACATAGATGCGGTAGACCGACTTGGCGATGTCGTAGAGGAAGCCCTCCTCATCGATCAGCTCGCCGATCTTGGACACCACCTGGATCGCGCCGGGCAGGAACTTCTGCTCACCCTCCGGCGTCAACTGGTGCGCGATTTCCCAGATCGCGAAGAACACGACAACACCGATCAGGCCGAGCCACAACGTCTGGTGCTGGCTGACGGTGCCGCGCACCTCCAGGAAGCGCTCGCGCGGCGGCTTGAACACCGGCGCCGGGGACGCTGCACCGCCGTCGTGCTCGTGCATCGTTTCCACGTCGCGCGTATCGGTGTCGCTGATGTCGTCGCGCACGCTCATCGGTCACCACTCGTCTCGCGGCCCAGCCATGGGGCGGTCCCATGCAAGAGCTTTGCCGCATGTGGTGCGGCGACCGCCGGCGCCGCTGTTCCTGCATGCTTCGATGTCCCGCCCCCCATCGGCCGGCTCCCTATTTGCTGCCGTTGCTGTTGCCGCCGTGATTGGAACCATTGCCGGCAACGATCGGCCGGTCCCACTTGAACAGGCTCTTGTAGAGACCGAGCCCGATCATCGGCTCGACCGACGCCACGTCGGGTGCGCCATAACAATGGCGATCCAGGAAGTCGCGCAGGTCGTCGGGCGTCTCGCAGACGATCTCGGCCAACAGGTCGAAGCGGGCGGCAACCCGCATGACGTAGACCACCTCCGGGCAGTCGCTGAAGTAGCGCGCCACATCGTCGGCGCTGGCCCCTTGGGCGACCCGGATGCCCAGCATCGCCCATGCGGTGAAGCCCAGGGCCAGCGGGTTGATGACGGCGATGAAGTTGATCAGGTTGGCCTTGCGCATGCGCGACACGCGGCTACGCACGGTGGCCTCGGAAACGCCCAGCACTTCCGCGATCGACGACAGCGAGGCGCGGCCGTCCTCCTGCAGGATTTCGACGATGCTGCGGTTCAGGCCCTCGATGGGCGGCGGGCGGTGGCCGAACGCATCTTCGACGTTTTCGTCACCGTTGCTGGAGAGCAGGCTGCGCGCGCCCATGACGAGGCGGGCATCGACGGCGCCGCTCTCGGCTCGCCTGGATTTCGCGGAAGACTTGGCAGCGGATTTTCCGGCCGACTTTCCGGAAGGCTTGGAGCGGCCGCGCGTTTTCGCGCCGCCCGTCTTCGCACCCCCGGCCTTGGCGCCGTTCGCCTTCGTGCCCCCCGACCTGCCGTTTGTGGCTGCCATCGCGTTCCCCAACGTCCGCGGCCGCGGACCATGTCCAGCGCGAAGGCCGGCGCGGTCACGAATTTCGATGCAAACTAGCTGAACTGCTGAGCGTTTGCGGTACCCACGGTATTCATCCGCACGAATTTCGTCAATGAAGTCCTTGTCAACCCTCGAACTGGCACAAGCCGGATCGCCTGACTGCCTGCGAATGCGGCATGGCCTGCACGCCAGCCACGAATTGTGCGGCATTTTTGGGCAATATCGCGAATTTCTCACAAGCGCGCTTGGCAGTGCGGAGGAATTCGTGCTTCACTGGCCAGGTTCGCCACGAAATTCGTGGACCGCACTGCCAGTGGAGGAGATGGGGCCATGGCCATGCTGCCGATGAGCGAATGGTACGATCTGGCGCGCGAGACCAACTGGACACCGAAATACGTCACCGAGGACGAGCTGTATCCGGCGCCGATGGCGAACTCTTTCGGCATCCCGGTCGAGGAGTGGGAGAAGTTCGACGAGCCCTACAAGGTCTCGTACCGCGACTATGTGAAGACCCAGCGCGAGAAGGACGTCGGCGCCTATTCGGTGAAGGCGGCGCTGTCACGCTCCAACTTCTTCAAGAATGCGTCTCCGCACTGGAAGGCGTTGCTGGCGCTGCACTTCAGCGCGGTGTGCTGGGCGGAGTTCCACTCCGCATCCGCGTTCGGGCGGATGACCCGCTTCGGCCGCGCGCCCGGCCTGCGCAACATGGCGACCTTCGGCACGCTGGACGAAATCCGCCACGGTCAGATCCAGATCTACTTCGCCTATGAGTTCCTGCGCCACGACCGCGTGTTCGACTGGTGCCACAAGTCGTCGAAGACCGAGAACTGGATCATCATCAGCCTGCGCCACGCGCTGGACGACATCGCCCACACCCGCGACGCGGTGAGTGCCGGCATCATGTTGAACATGGGCCTGGAGCAGGCGTTCACGAACCTGCAGTTCGTCGCCCTGTCGGCGGACGCGGCCAAGTTCGGCGACCACACATTCGCGACCATGCTGCAGTCGATCCAGTCCGACGAGGCGCGCCACGCCCAGATCGGCGAGCCGATGGTGCGCATCATGCTGGAGAACGGCCGCAAGAAAGAGGCGCAGCAACTGGTCGACATCGCCTTCTGGCGGATGTGGAAGCAGTTCTCCGCGCTGAGCGGCATCGGCATGGACTACTACACCCCGCTGGAGCACCGGGAGAACTCGCTGAAGGAGTTCATGCACGAGTGGGTCATCGGCCAGTTCGGCCGCAGCCTGGATGCGCTGGGCCTCGATATGCCGTGGTACTGGGACTACTTCCAGTGGGATATCGAGACCTTCCACCACGCCCAGCAGATCGGCGTCTACATCTACCGCGCGACCGAATGGTGGCGGCCGATCGCCGGCGTGTCGCCGGAGGAGCGCGACTGGCTGGAGGAGAAGTATCCCGGCTGGAACGACACCTACGGCAAGTGCTGGGACGTCATCATCGAGAACATCCGCCAGGGTGCCTATGAGAAGACGGTGCCGGTGGCGCCGCCGCTGATCTGCAACATGTGCGGGCTGGAGGTCTCGGGCGTCGCGGGGACCGGTGCGCACGCGACCGACCACCACATTCACCTGGACGGGCGCCGCTATCACTTCTGCTCGCCGGTCTGCAAGTGGATCTTCGAGGTCGAGCCCAACCGCTACAAGGGCCACCGCAGCATCATCGACCGGGCGTTCGACGGCACCATCCCGCCCGGCGAGGACGCCTTCTACGAATACATGGGCCAGAGCCCGGCCGAGCGCGGTGTCGACGGCTACGACTATGCCTGGATCGACGGCTATCACCAGCCGCCGGCCCAGGCCGCAGAGTGACGGACGGCGTCATGGCAGACTTCCCGCTCGCCTGCTACCTGCACGGCGACTACGGCTACAAGGTGCTGGTGGTCGACGATGGCGACCCCATGACGACCGTGGTTGAGAAGGCGCTGGATCAGGTGGCCAGCGTGCTGGTGGCGCCGTTCCCGGATGGCACCAGGCTGAAAGTGAAGGTGCAGGGCGCCGACGCGCCGCTGGCCGACGATGCTACCGTGTCCGGCGCCGGGCTGGCCGAGATGGAAGCCATCGAAATCTATCCGGAAGCTTGAGCGGGACCGGCATGGAATACCAGACCGTTTGCAGCCTGGACGATATCTGGGAAGGCGAGATGGAGCTGTTCACGGTCGCCGGCACCGACGTGCTGATCGTGCACGCGCCGGGCGGTGAGGTGCGCGCGTTCCATCCGCGCTGCCCGCACCAGGACCAGTCGCTGGCCGAGGGCGATTTGGACGGCTGCGTGCTGACGTGCCTGGCGCATATGTGGGAGTTCGACGTGCTGACCGGCAAGGGCGTGAACCCGACCGGCGTGGCGCTGACCAGCTATCCGGTCAAGGTCGAGGACGGCGAGGTCAAGGTGGTGCTGACACCGGCCGGCGTGGGCTGAACGCGGCGGTTGGCGGCCGGGCCGCGAGAGGAGGGGGCGATGCCAGACGGAACTGGAGCTGAGGAGGACCGCTTCGTCGGCCCGGTGATGCGCACCGGCGACATGGCCGACGCCGTGGTCGAGGCGATCGAGGAAGACAACCAGGGCCGCGAGATCCAGGTGGAGGAGCACGCCTCCTACCTGCGTATCAAGGTGCGCGGCGAGTGCGTGGTGCGCTTCGACACGGTCGGCGACATGCTGGGCCGTGCGGTGACGCGTGGCGACATCGAAGTGTTCATGCCCTCGTTCGAGGGGTTCATCCGCGTCGACAACGAAGCGATGCGCTTCTTGGCGAAGTAGGTTTCGGACGCAAGCGGGAAGGGTGGGGAAATGGTTGAACTGACCGGCATGAAGACCTGGAGCGGGCTGGCGAAGAACCGCCGCCGTCCCAGCGAGTACGAGATCGTCACCACCAACCTGCAGACCCGCAACCGCTACCCCGACCAGGCCTATGAGCTGTCGCCGGCGCCGTTGCTGGATATGAATACCTGGTACCAGAAGAACGTCGCCGAGAGCCCGCTGCAGCATGACGACTGGGAGGGGTTCCGCGACCCGGACGAGCTAGTCTACCGTGTCTATACCCGCACCCAGGACGGCCAGGAGGAATACATCGACGGCCTGCTCGACGAGCACAACGAGCAGGGCTACGACAGCGAGTTGGCCGACGACTGGCTGGGCGTGCTGGAATCCCTCTACACGCCGCGCCGCTACCTGCAGATGGCGTTGCAGATGGGCGCCGCCTACATCCTGCAGATTGCGCCCGCCAGCACCATCACGGCGGCCGCCGGGTTCCAGGAGGGCGACGAGTTCCGCTGGCTGTCGCGCATGGCCTATCGCACCCGCGAGCTTCGGATCGCGCATCCCGACCGCGGCTTCGGCAAGGACGAGCGCCGGCACTGGGAAGAGCACCCGGCGTGGCAGGGCCTGCGCGAACTGATCGAGCGCACGCTGGCCACCTACGACTGGGGCGAAAACTTCATTGCGCTGAACGTGGTCGCCAAGCCGGCCGCCGACGAATGCCTGCGCCAGCTCGGCAAGACGGCGCGGCGCTTCCGCGACCCGCTGCTGGCGATGCTGGCCGACAACCAGTTGCGCGATGCCGAGCGGTCGCGCCGGTGGAGCGCGGCACTGGTGGAGTTCGCCGCCGGCAACGAGGCGAGCCGTGCCGCGATGCGCGACTGGATCGAGAAATGGAAGCCGCTGGCCGCGAAGGCCATCCAGACCTACTGCGGTGCTCTGCCGGAAAGCGACGGCGCGGCCGAGGAGGCGATCGCTGCCCTGGAGCAGTATCACCGCGGCCTGGCCGTTGCCGGCTGACCCTGCCCATATCCGCTTGATCTGACGTGCCTGAATCGGACCCGACACAATGAGCCAGCCTGTCCCGCACCCCGGCGATGCGACGCCGCGAACCGCCAACGCCGACAATGGCGGCGTTTGGGCTTGGGCGCGGCCCGTGCCGTTCGCGCAGTCGGTGGAGATCGGCGACCAGGTCTTCGTCAGCGGGCAGCAGACCCTGAATGCCGACGGTTCGGTGAAAGATGCCGGCGACATCGCCGCCCAGACCCGCAATGTGTTCGAGAACATGAAGGCGACCCTGGCGCAGTCGGGCCTGGAGATGGCCGATCTGGCGCGCCTGAACACCTACTACGTCTTCGAGGGCGACGATGCCGACGCCACCAAGTACTGGGAGGACATGACCGCCGTCCGTCTGGAGTACTTCCCCGATCCCGGCCCGGCGGCGACCGCGGTGCGGATCAAGGGCATGCCCTATGCCGGCCAGTTGATCCAGATCGAAGGGGTAGCGCTGCGCGGCGGGGCACGGCGCACCCGCCAGCGCATCATGCCCGACGGAAGCTGGGACTGGAGCATCGCGGTGCCGCTTTCCCAGGGGTGGCGCACCGGCAACCAGATCTTCGTCGGCGGCCAGATCTCGGCCGACGAGAAGGGCCGGTCGGTGGCGGTCGACGACGTGGTGACCCAGACCCGCAATATCTATCGCTTCATCGAGCAGGTGGTCGTCGATGCCGGCGGCACGCTGGACGACGTCGTGCGGGTGAAGATCTGCTTCAAGCAATCGCAGGGCGGCGATCCGGCGACCGGCTATCTGCCATCGATCCTGGACGTGTCGGGCGAGGTTTTCAAAGCACCGGGGCCGGTGTTCTCCGCCTTCGGGGTCGACCTGCTCTATCCCGGCCTGGTGCTGGAGATCGACGCCATGGCGGTGATCGACCCGGCGCGCCACGTGCTGTCCGCCGCGGACCTGGGCGGGCGCTACCAGCCGGCCTTCGCGTCGGACGGGCTTGCGGCGGGCGAGGAGATCTATGTCGGCGGGCAGGTTGCGCTCAGCGGCGGCGGCGATGTGCTGGCGCCGGGCGACGTTGCCGGACAGGCGCGCATCGTGTTCGACCGGGTGGCGCGGGTGCTGGCCGAGGGCGGCGCGTCGCTGGACGACCTGGTCAAGCTCAACCTGTTCCTGGTCGGTGAGGAGGGCGCGCCCGACGTGGCCGACGCCTTCTACGCCGTGTGCGATGTGTGGCGCCAGGTGGCGCCGAATGCCCGGCCGGCGATGACGCCGGTGCGTGTCTACGGCCTGCCGCGCGAAGGCCTGCTGGTGCAGGCCGACGGCATTGCCATAAAGTGAACCGTTCTCATAGCGGATGAGGGGACCACGACCATGATCAGCAATCCCGTGCCCTGGCCGAACGGCGCCCGCGTGGCCTGCGCCATCACCTTCGACATCGACACCGACAGCATCCTGCACCTGGAGCACGGCGACCGCGCGCCGACCATGCTGTCGACCATGTCGTGGCTGAAGTACGACGAGGTCGCGATCCCGCGCATCGTGGAGATGTACAAGCGCTACGACATCAAGCAGACGTTCTTCTATCCGGCGTGGTGCATGGAGCGCTATCCGCACCTGGTCGACATCATCCTGGAGGGCGGGCACGAGATCGCCGCCCACGGCTATCTGCACGAGAACCCGAACCAGCTCAGCGCCGAGGAGGAGCTCTACTGGTTCGAGCGCCAGATCGAAACGATCCGCAAGATGACCGGCAAGAAGCCGCGCGGCTGGCGCGCGCCGCTCTACAACTTCTCCAAATACTCGCTCGACTACATGATCGACCAGGGCATGATCTATGACGCCAGCCTGATGGGCGACGACGTGCCTTACATCCTGAAGACCAAGAAGGGCCAGGTGATCGAGCTGCCCAGCCAGTGGGCGATGGACGACTGGCCGCACTACACCCACGCGCCCGACATGCACTACATGATGCCGATCAAGTCGCCCGACGAGGCGATGAACGTCTTCATGTCCGAGTTCGACGCGATGTACCGCCACAACGGCCTGTGGGTCACGGTGTGGCATCCGTTCGTCTCCGGCCGGCTGGCGCGCTGCGAGCGGGTCGCCAAGATGATCGAGGAGATGCAGAACAAGGGCGGCGTGTGGTTCGCGACCATGGAAGAGATCGCGACCCACGTGCAGGCCTGCATCGACGACGGATCGTGGACGCCGCGGGTGGACGAACTGCCATACTACGAGGGCACGATCCCGGAACTGTCGTCGTGGCAGGCGAAGGCGGCCGAATAGGATTCCCGATCATGTGTGGCGTATGCGGTTGCGGCGAGGGCGAGGTCACCATCGGTGGCAAGGATGGCCATCGCCACCATCATCACAGCCACGCGCAAGACCACGACCACGCGCACGGCCACCAGCACAATCACGGCCAGCGCGACTGGCATGCGGTCGAGCTCGACATCCTGGCCAAGAACGACGGTTACGCCGAAGCCAACCGCGTACGGTTTGCCGGGTTGGGCGTGCTCGCCCTCAACCTCGTGTCGTCGCCCGGCGCCGGCAAGACCAGCCTGCTCACCGCCACGGCCGCGGCGCTTGACGGGCGCATGTCGATGGCCGTCATCGAGGGCGACCAGGCGACCGAGAACGACGCCGCACGCATCCGGGCGGCCGGCGTGCCGGCGGTGCAGATCAACACTGGCCGGGTCTGCCATCTGGACGCGCACATGATCGGCCATGCCATGGACGGGCTGACCTTGGGCGCCGGCGACGTGCTGTTCATCGAGAATGTCGGCAACCTGGTCTGCCCCGCCACCTTCGACCTCGGCGAGCACGCCAAGGTCGCCGTGCTGTCGGTGACCGAGGGCGACGACAAGCCGGCCAAGTACCCCGATATGTTCATGGCCGCCGACCTGATGGTGCTGAACAAGATCGACCTGCTGCCCCATGTCGATTTCGATGTGGCGCGCTGCATCGCGCATGCCCGCGCATTGAACCCCGACATCGAGGTGCTTGAGCTCTCGGCGCGGACCGGCGAGGGCATGGCGGGCTGGGTCGACTGGCTCGCCCGCACCCGCGATGCGGTCCAAGCGTCGCCAACACCGCATCACGCCCATGCATGAGCTGACCATTGCCCGCAATTTGATCGAGATGGTGGCCGCACACGCCGCCAGCCAGGGCGAGACGCACGTCGCCGCCATCCGTATCCGGCTCGGCGAGCTGTCGGGCTTCCGGCGCGCGCTCCTGTTCTGCTTCGATCGTGCGGCACGCGGCACGGTGTGCGACGGCGCCGCCCTGGAGATCGAGGAAGTGCCACTGACCGTGCAGTGCCGCACATGCAACGCCGCCCGCCGGCCGACCGCGCGCTACACCTTCCGCTGCGGCACCTGCGGCATGCCGGCGAACGAGGTGGTGACCGGCCGCGAGATGCAGGTCACCGGCATCGAGTTCGGCGCGCCGGCATCGCCGGCCCGACCCATCCAACCCGCGTTCGAGGAACACCGCCCATGAGCACGTCATGAGCACTGGCACCTGGGAGTTCGTGCCGCACCAGCACCAGGGGCCGCAGCAGCAGCGCGGCGCCGACGATCACATCAACTCGCCCAAGCTGCACAACGGCACCTTCAAGTCGGCCGGCATCGCCACCTTCATGAACGCGCCCTATTGCCCGCCCGACCGCCATGCGATCCGCGAGATGGGGGCGAAGATCTGCTTCCTGGGCGTGCCGTGGGATCAGGGCCAGATGGTGCGCGCAGGCACCTCGCAGGGGCCGGCCGGCCTGCGTGAGGCGACCACCCAGTACTTCCCCTATATGTTCGAGTACGATGTCGACCTGGTCTCGTTCTTCCGGCCGGTCGACTGCGGCGACGTGCCGATCGTGCCCGGCAACAACGACCGCAGCCACGAGTACATTCACCAGTACATCACCGAGTGCCTGGAGGGCGGTGCCAAGGTGATATTCTGCGGTGGCGACCACTCGGCGCCGATCCCAGCCGCCCACGCGCTGTCCGATTTCCACCGCGACGGCAAGATCGGCTACCTGCACATCGACTGCCACCTGGACTCCGCGCCCGACTGGGGCGGCATCCGCAACACCAACTGCTCCGGCCCGGCGCGCGCGTTCGACCTGCCGAACTGCGACGGCGCCAACATGGCCCACATGGGCTCGCGCAACGGGCTGAACCCGAAGGACTGGCACGACTTCTTCGTCGACAATCAGGTCCGCATCATCCCGATGATGGAGGCGGCGGAGCGCGGGGTCGACGTCTGCACCCGCGAGATCTTCGACATCGCCTGGAACGGTACCGACGCGGTCTATTGCTCGTGGGACACGGATTCTCTGGACGCGAGCTGCATGCCCGGCACGACGGCGCCGGAGTGCTTCGGCATCAAGCCGCGCGAGGCGATCCAGCTTGCCCGCATCGCCGGCACCTATGGCGCCGATGTGCTCGAAATCTCCGAGCTGTGCCCGATGTTCGACGTCAGCCAGATGAGCATCAAGCTCGTCGCCTGCATGGTCTACCACTATCTCGGCAGCCGGGCCGCCACCCTGCGCGCCGCCGGCCAGACGGCCTGAATATCTAAGGAAACGTCATGAACCCCGCCAAGGCCTATGCCCACATCTTCTCGCCGCTGGGTGGCGACGATGCCGAAAACTACCGCTCGCCGACGCAACTCACCTTCCTGCGCGCCGACCACGTGCCGCTGGACACCGAGAAGCTGAAGGAGGCCGGCGTCGAGTACGCGTTCGTCGGCGTGCCGTTCGACGAGGGCAATGTCGGCAAGCCGGGCTCGGAGGAGGGGCCGCGAGAGTTCCGCATCGCCTCCCAGGAATACTTCCCCTACTGGTTCGAATATCAGGTCGACCTGCAGGGTGCGGCGGTCGACTGCGGCGACGTGTCGATGCCGAAGGTGAACCCGACCCTGTCGCGGCAGCGCATTTACGACGCGGTCCGGAAGGTGCTGGAAGCCGGCATCACGCCCATCGTTTGCGGCGGCGACCGCTCGATCTCGATCCCGGCGACCAAGGCGCTGTCGGATCATCTGGGTGCCGACAAGAAAATGGGCTACCTCCATTTCGGCGCCAATCTGGACCTGGCCGACAACTGGGCCGGTCAGGCCGACGTCAGCACATGCGCGCTCGCCCGCATCTCCGAGCTGCCGAACCTGGCGGCGGCGAATATCGGCCATATCGGCGCGCGCAACTCGATGAACCCGAAGGACTGGGTCGACCTGGCCAAGGCGCGCGGCATCCGCTTCCATCCGATGTTCGAGCTGATCGACAACGGCATCGACGCCGGCGCGGCGGAGGCGGCGGACCGGGCCTGGAATGGCACGGACGCGCAGTACCTCAGTTTCAACTTCAACGTCATGGACGCGTCAATGGCGCCGGGGGTGACGTCGGCCGAGCCGGGCGGGCTGGAATCGCGCGAGATGATGCGCATCGCCTCAGCACTCGGAAAGCGGGGCCGGCCGAGCGTGATCGAGGTGTCGGAACTGGCGCCGATATTCGATGTCAGCGGTGTTACCAGCCGGCTGGCGGTGTGCGTGGTGCTGCGGCTGATGGCGGCCATCGCGCAGCATCGCGGCGACTTGGTGGACCAGTCGATCAAGCGCCCCGCGGGGTAGGGCGGCCTCTCCCGCCGTCATTGCGAGGAGCGCGTTAGCGCGACGCGGCAATCCACTCCTTCGTCGTCCTCGCCCTTGTGGCGAGGACCCATTCCTGGGCGACATGCGGGATCGGTTCCAGAGGGCTGCACGCGTCCGGCAACGCCGGTAGAGACCTTCAACTCGCGCATCGGGACCGGCACCGCCATGGGTCCTCGCCACAAGGGCGAGGACGACGAGTGGGGTGGGGCGACGAGGGCGACGATTTTGGGACCTATCCCAACAACTCGCGCAAATTGGCCTCAAGGGCGGCGGTGAAGCCGGGGTCGTTGCCCGGGCTGGCGGCGCAATGGCCCCAGTCGGACGCGTACGGACGGAACTCGGCGTTGGGCATGTGCCGCGCCTCGATGGCATTGTCATCAGGCGGGAAGTAGAGGTCGGTGGTCGACGGCATCAGGATCGCACGCGCGGTGATCGCCCCCAGGGCCTTTTCGAAATCGCCGCCATAAAGCGGATTGGCACTGATATCGCCGGCCTGCCAGGTCGCGAGCTTGGCCAGCAGGTCGTTGGCATCCCAGTTCGTGGCGTGGTCGTCCTCCCAGTCGACCAGCAGGTCTTCCGGCGTCGCGAAGCCGAGCTGGCGGAAGAGCCCCTCGCGATAGAAGGTCTGCGAATAGGCCCAGCCGGCATAGACGCGCGCGAATGCCTTCAGCCCGGCGACCGGTGGCGAAGCGTAGTCGCCGCCCTTCCAGCCCTGGTCCGCGCACAGTGCCGCCTTCACGCCCTCCAGGAACACCCAATTGTGCGGCGAGGTGCGGGCCGAAGCGCAGAACGGCAGGATGGCGTCGACCATATCCGGGTATTGCGCGCCCCACTGATAGGCCTGGCAGCCGGCCATCGACCAGCCGGCGACGAGCGCGATGCGTTCCACACCCAGGCGCTCGGTCAGCAGCCGGTGCTGGCAGGCGATGTTGTCCCACAACGTCACCAGCGGGAAGCGCGGACTGTCCTGCGGGGCCGGCGTGTTGCTCGGCGACGACGAGATGCCGTTGCCGAACATATTGATCGAGACGATGAAGTGGCGGGCCGGATCGATGGCGCGCCCGGTGCCGAAGAAGCCTTCGTTGCGCATGTGGCTGCCGGTGTAGAAGGTCGGCAGCACCACCACATTGCCGCCGTCCGGCGCCAGCGCGCCATAGGTCTTGTAGGCCAGCCGCGCGCCGCGCAGCACCTCGCCCGACAGCAGCGTCACGTCGCCGAGGTCGAAGACCTCGCAGTCCGGTGCGGTGGCCATCAGTAGAGCCTCAGATACTCCTGCACCTCCCAGTCGGTCACCGCCTGGTGGTAACGCTCCCACTCGTCGTTCTTGTAGGCGAGGTAGGACTTCAGCATCGTCGGCCCCAGCACCCGCGTGGCCAGAGGGTCGGTGGCCAGTGCCTCCGTCGCCTGCAACAGGTTGCGCGGCAGCCGCCGAATACCGAGTTCGTCGAACTCCTCCCGTGTCATCGCGTAGAGGTCGCGGTCGGTCGGCGGACCGGGATCGATGCCCTTCTCGATGCCCTCGATCGCCGATGTCAGGGTCATGGCGAAGGCCAGGTAGGGGTTCATGGTCATGTCCGCCGCCCGGTTCTCGATGCAGAACCGGTTCTGCGGCAGGCGGAACTGCGCGGAGCGGTTATTGTGACCGTAGGTGATGTTGGTCGGCGCCCAGGTGACGGTGCCGCCCTCGAACCCGCCGACGCGCGGCACCAGCCCGTTATAGGAGTTGACCGTCGGGCAGGTGATGGCGGTCAGCGCCTCGGCATGGGCCATCAACCCGCCGACCGCGTGGCCGGCCTGCGGCGACCAGCCGTCGCCCTGCTGGAACAGATTGTCCTCGGGGGTGGCGGTGCTGCGCAGCGAGAAATTGATGTGCGCGCCGGAGCGCCAGTCGCCGGTAGTCGGCTTCGGCATGAAGGTGACGAACATGCCGTGCTTCTTGGCCACCTCCTTCAGCACGATGCGCAGGAAAGCCAGCCGGTCGGCCATCTGCAACAAGTTCGTGTAACCGAAATCGAGCTCGAACTGGGAATAGGCGCCCTCGGCAACCACGTCGCGCAGGTCCCAGCCCAGCCCGCCCAGGATGTCGATCATGTCCTTCAGGAACGGCATGGAATCGATGGAGTATTCCACGTCGTAGCCAAAGGCCTGGCGGCGCGGGCGCACGCCCTCCGGCGGATCGTCGTCGAACGCCTTCACCGGCTGGCCGGCCTCGTCGTGGCGCATCACGATGAACTCGGGCTCGACCCCGGCATAGCCGACATACCCGGCCTGACGGGCATCGCGCATGGCGCGGCGCAAGGCCTGGCGCGGGCACACATTGTAGGGCGCGCCCTCCCAGTAGAGGTCGGAGAACACCATCGCCATGCTGGTGTCCCACGGGCAGACATAGACCGCGTCCAGGTCCGGCACGACGATCTGGTCGGAATCCGCGGGCGACAGCTCCGGCACGAACGAGACCGAATGAACGGCGAACTGCGGCCCCTTGCCCAGGCAGACCGTCTCGAACTCCGCCATCGGCACCGGCTTGGTCTTGGGCAGGCCGTGCAGGTCGATCCAGCACGCCATCACGTACTTCACGCCCGCCTTCTCCAGCGCCGCCTTGGCGTCGGCGATGCGCGGCCGGTTGCGCTCGATGGCATCCTCGAAGCGCTCGACGTAATCGGGCGATTGGGCGGCGGGCTTGGAATCGGCCATTTACCTTCCACTCCTCAAAGGGGTGCTGGTGGCGCGCAGCGTGCGGCGAATGCCTGGGCACGAGATCGACGGTGACCGGTCGGATCGGCGTGCCGGGCGCGCGGGATTGGTGGGTCAAACCTAGGCCTTCGGGCGCCGGGGTGGCAAGCGAGACGCTGTGCCGGCTATCCGGCGCAGAGCTCCCGATCCGCAAGCTGGCTCAGGAACCATTGCAGAGGATTGGGGCGCCAGGCCTGGGTCACGAAATCCTCGTGCGGCACATCCTCGCCGACGTCCAGGAAAGTCACCGCGCCCGGCGCCGGATGGGGGTCGCGCGCGACCTGTTGGAAGGGAATGCCGCGCGCCGTCAACAGGGTGCGCAGTTCCTCGTTGCTTTCCGAGGCGGACTTCGAGTGGGCGCTGATGAAGAAGCCGTCGCCACGGCGCGCGATCCAGTCGACGAAGGCTTCCTCGTCGTCATAGGGGCCGTCGAGCAGGATCGTGCCGCAGACGCGCCCGCGCGCGCCGCCGACCGACAACGCATAGGCCGCCGGGTTGTAGCCGCCGCTGTAGGCGACCAGCACGATCGGCAGATCGTCGATGCGCGACGACAGGTCGTGGTCGCCAAGCATGCCGGCCAGCCGGGCCGACGCCTCGCTCAGCCATTGCTGGAACGCGCGCGGCCGCCAGAAGCCGCCGGCGCTGGAATCGGGCGCGTCATAGGCAAGCTGCGGTGCCGCCAGCACCGCGTTCAGGCCCGATGCCTCGAGCTGGGCCGGCACCCGCTGGCGGCCAACGACATCGCGCTCCAGGATGGTCTGGTTGCCATGGAAGAACACGACCAGGGCCGCCGGCGCGTCGGGATCGAAGCCGGCGGGGATGTGCAGCAGCGTGCTGCGGTCGAAATAGTGCTCGTCCTCCCACAACAGGCCGGCGCGCGGCGACGTGTGGCCGCGCCGCCCATCCTCGATCACATCCAGGAACGGCTGGTCGGTGATCGGGCTGATGCCGTCGTACGGGAAGGCGTAGGTGTCGAACGGGACGATTTCGGTCAGGCTTTGGGCCACGGGCCGGGCCTCCCCATCGGCGGCGGTGATGGACAGCATGGCAGCGCAGGCCAGCGCTGCGCGCACCCTCATGCCGGGCGGCGCAGCGGCAGCAACACCGCTACGAAGGCGGGCAGGGCGATGAGGTAGGCGATGCCGGCGATCTGGATCACCGAGGTCAGGCCGAAGCTGACCGCCAGCACCGGGATCGCCGCCGAGCCGATGACCGAGAAGCTGCCGTTGATGCCCCAGGCCCAGATGAACAGATGGTCCTTGCCCAGCCGGCCGAGCCAGGTCATGGCGGTTGCAAGCGGGAAGCCCATCAGCAATGCCGGCGGCGCGATCAGGGCCAGGCACAGCACCAGGCGGACGACGTAGGGGAAGGTGCCGATCCAGTCGAGCACGTAGTCGAGGACGAAGCTGTAGCCGATCAGCAGCACGCCGATGGTCGCGAAGACGTAGGGCATCACCTGCTTGGCGCGGTCGAGGAACCGCTCCGACAGCAGGCTGCCGAGGCCGGAGAAGACCAGCATGCCGGTGATCAGCACCGAGGCGGAGACGGTGGGTGTCGACAGCGCCAGGATGAACTTGGAGATCATCCCGACCTCGACCAGCATGTAGCCGAAGCCGAGGCAGGCGAAGTAGAGCAGGGTGCCGAGCTTGCCGGGATAGGCGCTGAAGATGGCGCGCCAGCCGAAGACGATCGGGAACAACAGCAGGAACAGGGCCGCGATGCCGGCAACGATCAGCGTGCCCCAGACCGCGAGATAGCCCCAGTCGTCCTGGAACAGCTCCAGCCGGTCGAGGGTGTCGGGCAGGTCGGACGGGCGCACGTAAGCCGCGAAATAGGGGCGGTCGTTGTCCAGGCCGTCCACATCGAAAACGTACGTGCTCGAGAAGGTCTCCCAGTCGTCGTTGGCCAGCGCCTGCCAGGCGAAACGGCCGAGCGAGGTCGCCGGCATCACCACCGGTCCCTCCTCGAAGACGGGATCCAGCATCGGGTCGCTGTCGTCTTCCATCCACGCCATCGGATCGGCGCCCGACCCATCGCCCCCATCTTCGATGCCGAAGATCTGCGCCCGGTAGTCGGACAGGAGCTGCGCCTCGTCGCCCTCGACCTCGATGCCCGGCGCGAATATCTCGTCGAACGACAGTGCGTAGGTGTTGTCGGAGAGGATGGCGATCTCCTCGTCCGTGAAGCCGCCGCGCTTGTAGAGCACGGTCGCGGTGGAGAGGTAGTTGGCGGCGACATAGAACGACTGCGCCACGCTGTCCGGATCGATCTCCCGCGCCGCCTCGGCCATGGTGGCATAGAGGCGCAGCACCGACTTCGGCGGCTCCTCCTTGTTCCACACCGTGACCGACAGGATGCCCCCGTCGTCGAGCGCGCGCATATACGTGCTCATCGCCTCGCGGGTGTAGGCGTAGCGCTCCGCGATGGCGAAGCCGCCAGGGCTGGAAAGCCCGACGGAGTCGGCGAGGCTCAAGTCGATGATGTCGTAGCGCTGGTCGGTCGAGGCCAGGAACAGGCGCCCCTCGTAGGGGATCACCGTCAGGCGCGGGTCGCCCAGCAGGTCGCCGGTGAAGTCGCGGACAAGCGGCGCGTCCATCACGCTCAGCACGGCAGGGTTGGCCTCCGCCACCGTCACGTCCGACGCACCGCTGCGCAGCGCCACGGTCGTGGAGATACCGCCGCCGAACTGGACCACGAAGACCGACGGATCCTCCTTGACCAGGAACGGGTAGTACATCGGCAGGAAACGGAAATAGAGCGTCTGTTCGTCCGGCAGCTCGCGCATGATGCCGCTCGGCCCGTCGCTGTCGATGTACATGCCGAGGAAGGCGTTCGACGGCATCTCCGGGATGTTGAAAGCCGCGTTGTCGGACAGGCCGGGCGCGAAATGCAGGTACGAGCTTTGGTAGATTTGCAGGTCGCCGAACGGCGAGATGTCCGAATAGACGCGCTCGGAGTCCGGGAAGTTGCGCGCGTAGGAAACGCCCTTGTAGTCGGACACCGCGATGTGCGGCAGATTCTCGGCGGTCGGGAACACGTCGCGCAGGCCGAGCGCATCGACGAGGTCGCCGGCACGCGGCGGCACGGCATGCAGCCCGGCCGAAAGAATGGCGGCAACGATAAGGCATGCAAAGCTCGCGCGGCCTTCGATCCACTTCAGCCAGCACAGTGCGCCGATGAACCAGACCGTCAGCGGCACGACGATCAGGTGTTCCGGCGGGAACAGGAACATGCCGCCGAGGATGAGCAGGCCGGCAAGCCCGGCACCCAGCAGGTCGGCGAAATAGACCCGTCCGAAGACCTGGGAGGTCTTCAGGAACACGGTGCCGATGAAGACGGCGGCGGCGAAGAACGGTAGGAAATAGAGAACGAAGTTGGTTGCCAGGTTCCAGCTCTGCGCCGGATCTGAGACCAGGAAGATCGGGTTGAACGGGTACTGCTGCGCCACGATTTGGCAACCGGCCATCAGCGGGCCGAACAGGACCACCGACACGGTCGTCACGCCGCGCCATCGGCGCTGGAAGAACTCCTTCGACAGCGCCATCACCGCGCTGGCCAGGCCGAAGCCGAGCATGGCGAGGGCGACGACGAACGAGCCGAAGTGGGTCCAGCTCCCCACCGCGAAGACCCGCATGATGAAAATCTGGTACGCAATGACGGCCCCGGCGACGAGGCCCATGGCGAGATAGAGCAGGAGCGACGGCCGCGGCGTGCTGATGTACCGCTCGCTCGCGGCCGCAAGAGTGGTCATGCGGTGCCCCGTCCGGCGCGTCGCGGCGGGCGCACCGGCATCGACAGGTCGAGGTGCCTACTGGTGGTGGACACCGACGATTTCGTCCCCTTCCAGCTTGGTGAAGGGCACGAACGGCACGATGCTGCCGCCGTAGATGTCGGACCGGGCGACGCGGACCGTACCGTCATCGGCCTGTTCCTTGACGATCTTCAGCACGTGGTGGCCACCGGGCGGACCGACCGGAATCACCATGATGCCGCCGACCCGGAGCTGCTGCAGCAGCGGCGGCGGCACGTGGTCGATGCCGCAGGTGACGACGATCTTGTCGAACGGGGCGGCCTCTTCCCAGCCATAGTAGCCGTCGGCGTTCTTGCTGGTGATGGCGCCGTACTCGGTATAGCCGCGCTCGATCAGCGCGTCGTAGATGCCGCGCGTGCGCTCGGCCAGCGGCGCGATGATCTCGATGGTCCACACCTTGTCGGTCAGGTTGGACAGCATGGCCGACTGGTAGCCGGAGCCGGTGCCGACCTCCAGCACCTTCTCGCCGAAGTCGACCTTGATCGAGCTGGTCATCCGGCCGACCAGATTCGGGCCGGAAATGGTCACGCCCCAGCCGATGTCGAGGAAAGCGCGGTCATAGACGCGGCCAAGGTTGCGCTCCAGGCAGAATTCCTCGCGCGGCGTCATCAGAAAGGCCCGCCTGGTGCGGTCGTCCAGCAAGTCGCGGTGACCGATCAGGTGCTCGTAGCGGTCCCAATGCAGGCCCAGGAAGTGCGGGTCCTCACCGCGATACTGCGCCATCCACTCGATGTATTCGGCGCGCTGGCCCAGCTCCATCGGCGGATAGGCTTCCCAATTGTACGGGAGCGGAACGGACGTCTCCGCGCTGGCAAGTCCGGGCAGGGCCATACTGCCCGCGGCGACGGCGGCAGTACCCGCCATGAAGTCTCGTCTTTTCACGGTATCCTCCGACTCTGAGTCCGCTGCGCGTAACATCGCATCGCGCCGGGCGCAAAGGAAAGCATTCCTCTGTTGCGGGCGGTAAGTTGTCTACTGGTGGTGGACGCCGACGATCTCGTCGCCCTCCAGCTTGGTGAAGGGCACGAACGGCACGACGCGCCCGCCATAGATGTCGGTGCGATTGACCCGGACGGTGCCGTCCTCGGCCTGTTCCTTGATGATCTTGAGCACGTGGTGGGCGCCGGGCGGCCCGACCGGGATCACCATGATGCCGCCGACCTTGAGCTGTTGCAGCAGCGGCGGCGGCACATGGTCGATGCCGCAGGTCACGATGATCTTGTCGAAAGGGCCTGCGTCCTCCCACCCATAATAGCCGTCGGCGTTCTTCGATGAGATCGCCTGGTATTCGGTGTAGCCCCGGGCGATCAGGTTGTCGTGGACGCCGCGCGTGCGCTCGGCCAGCGGGGCGATGATCTCGATGGTCCACACCTTGTCGGTCAAATTGGCCAGGTAGGCGGACTGGTAGCCGGAGCCGGTGCCGACCTCCAGCACCTTCTCGCCGAACTGGACGTCGATGGAGGTGGTCATACGGCCGACCAGGTGCGGGCCGGAGATGGTGACCCCATAGCCGATGTCGAGGAAGGCGTGCTCATAGGCGCGGCTCAAATTGCGCTCCAGGCAGAACTCCTCGCGCGGCAGCATCAGGAAGGCGCGTTTGTTGCGGTCGTCCAGCAGGTCGCGGTTGTTGACCAGCACCTGATAACGGTCCCAGTGCAGGCCCAGGTAGTACGGGTCCTCGCCACGATTCTCGACCATCCATTCGATGTATTCGGCGCGCTGGCCGGGCGCCATCGGCGGATAGGCGTTCCAGTCGTACGGCTGCGGAACCGTCGTCTCCTGAGTCGCGCCCACGGGCAGGGCAACGCTGCCCGCCGCA
Organism: Alphaproteobacteria bacterium; assembly: GCA_965227515.1. GTDB lineage: Bacteria > Pseudomonadota > Alphaproteobacteria > CALKHQ01 > CALKHQ01 > CBDDFZ01. The sequence continues at coordinate 3,608,120 of CBDDFZ010000001.1, read as the reverse complement.
ATGGCTGCGGCAGTCCCTGCCATGAAATCGCGTCTGTCCATGGAACCTCCTGAATCGCTCTCAGTTTCTCCGGTTCATTCGCTCAGCAATAGCATATTGCCCGCCGTCGCGCGTCGTGCCGCGTCCTCGTTGACGGGACCATGGACGCGCAGTTGGCCGGCGATGCGGAGGATCGGTGACGCAATTTGGGCGTTCGCGCCCGTTCTTGAATTTGCGTTGCCAAAAGAGCAACGGGGATGCCGAAACTTGCTGCTATCTCCGCAACGCAAAACGCGCCTAACCTTGCGCGCACATCGTGAGCACGCGTTCGGCGCACGCCCGGTGCGTCGGACCAACGCACATCGCAGGGGGTTGAGATGTTGAAGACGCGTACGCATCGCCGCAATGTCCTGAAGGGTCTTGGCAGCGCAGGTTTGGCCGGCGCAATGCCGGCATCGGTCGCCAGCCTGGTGACCGTGGGCGCCCGTGCCCAGGACATGGCCGAGGTCGACCTGCAGCTTGGCTGGCTGGCCAGTAACGGCGTGATCGGCGAAGTGGTCGGCATTGCCAAGGGCTTCTACGCGGAGGAGGGCGTCGAGCTTTCCATCACCCCCGGCGGGCCGAACGTGGACGGTGTCGCCGCCGTCGGTTCCGGCGCCAAGGAAGGCGGCCAGACCTCGTCCAGCCCGGCGCTGATGCTGGCGCGCTCCGCCGGCATTCCGATCAAGGCGATTGCCGCCGGCTACCAGAAGCACCCGTTCACGTACTTCTCGCTTGAGGGCAACCCGATTCGCGAGCCCGCCGACATGGTCGGCCAGACCATCGCGACCCAGCCGACCGCCGAAATCCTGTTGCGCGCGCTGTTGGCCGCCAACGGTATCAGCGAGGACGATGTCGAGGTCATTCCCATGGGCAGCGACATGAACCAGCTCGTGACCGGCCAGGTCGCCGCCGTCACCGGCTGGCAGACCAATGTCGGCGCGCTCAGCGTGCTCGGCGAGGACCGGGTCGACATGATGCTGTGGGACGCCGGCATCCAGCTCTACGCCAATGTCTATTTCAGCACCGACGACATGCTCGAAGAGCACGGCGACGTGCTGGCCGGCTTCATCCGCGGTTCGGCGCGCGGCTGGCAATACGCCCGCGACAACCAGGAAGAGGCGGTCGACCTGCTGGTCGCGATGTTCCCGAACCTGGACCGCGATTCCGAGTTGCAAGCGGTCGGCCCGGTGATCGGCTTCAGCTTCGGCGATGCCACCGATGCCGGCGGCTGGGGTGTGATGGACCCGGCCAACTGGCGGGCCCAGATCGACACCTATGCCGCGTTGGAGCAGTTCAGCGGCGACGTGCCGACGGTGGATGACGTGATGACCACCGCGATCCTGGACGCCACCGCCGAGGCGCGCAAGGGCTAGCCCGCCGCGCGCCAGCCAGGGTCCGTCGCCGTGTCGGCCGCCATGACCGCAACCACTGATATGGCCGGTGCGTCCGAAGTGGGGCGCACCGCCATCTCGGTCGAGAACGTCACCGTCCGGTTCGGCGACGACGTCGACGGCGTGACGGCGCTGCAGGACGTCAGCGTCGACATTCCGGAGGGCGGGCTGGTCACCATGCTGGGTCCGTCCGGTTGTGGGAAGTCGACCCTGCTGCGAGCCATCGCCGACCTTGTGCCGATCACCGACGGCAACATCGTCGTCCACGGCCGCGAGCCCTGGCAGGCCAGGCGCGAGCGCGACTTCGCCTTCGTCTTCCAAGAGGCGACGCTGCTGCCCTGGCGCACGGTCATCGACAATGTGCGCCTGCCGCTGGAAGTCGGCGGCGGCAGTCCCGACCACGAAGACCCGGAAGCGCTGCTGGCCATGGTCGGGCTTTCCGGCCGCGAACTGGCCTACCCGGACGAGCTGTCCGGCGGCATGCGTCAACGGGTGGCGATTGCCCGCGCGCTGGTGGTGCGCCCGCGCATCCTGCTGATGGACGAGCCGTTCGGTGCGCTGGACGAGATCACCCGCGACAAGCTGAACGAGGAACTGCTGCGGATCTGGCAGGAGACCGGGACCACCATCGTGTTCGTGACCCACTCCATCCCGGAGGCGGCGTTCCTGGGCCAGAGCGTGTTGATGCTGGCCTCGCACCCCGGCCGGGTCCACGCCTTCGTACCGGTCGATCTCGGCACCCCACGCCGCTTGGCGGTGCGCGACACGATGGAGTTCATCGAGGTCACGGCCAAGCTGCGCGCGCTGCTGGAGGAATGCTGATGAGCGCCGCTATCGAGCGGGATGTGGCCGGCGCCACCACCGCTGCCGTCACGGCCACGCGCAAGAAGGCATCGCCGCAGGGGCGCCCGGCGCGCTGGCCAGCCCTGGTGACGGTGGCCTGCCTGCTGATCCTGTGGCAGGTCGGCTGCGACGTGTTCGAGGTGCCGACCTTCATCGCGCCGACGCCTTGGCTGATCCTGCAGACGTTCTGGACCGACGGCCTGATGTTGCTCAACAACTTCTGGCCGACCCTGATGGAGGCGCTGATCGGCTTCATCGTCGGCAATGCGGTCGCCATAGGGCTGGCGATCTGGTTCGTTCACAACCGCACCGCCGAGGCGGCAGTCTACCCGATCGCGGTGTTCATCAATACGATCCCGATCATCGCCATCGCGCCGATCCTGGTGCTGCTGCTGGGCAACGGCTACGCGCCGAAGATCGTGATTGCGGCGCTGATCTGCTTCTTCCCGACCCTGGTCAACATGGTGCGCGGGCTGAAGGCGGTGAGCCCGGCGATGCTGGACCTGATGCGCGTGCTCTCGGCCACCAAGGGCGAAGTGCTGTGGAAGCTCAGGATGCAGAGCTCGTTGCCGTTCCTGTTCGCCGCCCTGAAGATCGCCAGCACCACCTGCGTGATCGGTGCTGTGGTCGGCGAATGGATCGGGTCGAATTTCGGCCTCGGCGCCCTGATCATCGAGGCCACCTACAATTATCGCTCGCCGCTGCTCTACGCGACCGTGTTCGTGTGCGCCGGGCTGGCCGTGCTGCTGTTCAGCATGGTCGGCATGGCGGAGCGCCGGGTCGTACGCTGGAAATCGCCGGCGGTGTTTTAGGCCGGACGGCGTTGGAGGACCATGGACATGACTGATGCACCGACAGTGCGCGAGGCCGCGCGTGAGGCCACGGTGGTCGACCGCAGCGACGTGGTCGTGGTTGGTGGCGGGCCGGCCGGCATTTCGGCGGCCGTTGCCGCCGCCCGGCTCGGCGCCAGCGTGACCCTGCTGGAGCGCTACCCCTACCTGGGCGGGCTGGCCACCGGCGGCATGGTGCTGATCCTGGACGACATGCACAACGACACCGAGATCTCGGTGCGCGGCATCGGGCTTGAGATCATCGAGCGCATGCAGCAATGGGGCCTTGCCGTCGTGCCGGACGAGGCCGACCGCCAGCCCGATGTGCGCGCCAACATGGACGTCTATCGCAAGTGGGCGCGTTGGGGCCTGTTCGACTTCCGCACCAAGACGATGCCGCACCCGATCGTCTACGCCGCAGCTTTCGATCCCGACGGCTACAAGCGTGCCGCCTACGAGATGATCGCGGAGTCCGGCGTCAAGCTGCGCTGCCATAGCTGGTTCTCGTCGGCCATCGTCGAGGACGGTGCCGCCAAGGGCGTGATCTGCCACACCAAGGAAGGCGCGCAGGCGGTCCTGGGCGACATCGTCATCGACACCACCGGCGATCTGGATGTCGCCGCCAGCGCCGGTGCGGCGTTCGACGAGGGCGCGTTCATCCTCACCACCGTGTCGCGCTGGGGCAATATCGACACCGATGCCGCCGAGCGCTTCGAGTACGAGGAGCCCGATCGGTTCAAGGCCGTCGACCGCGAGGCCAAGCGCATCATCGGCGGTTGTTGGGCGCACTGGTGGCTGAAGACGCCGCTGCCCGGCGTTGTCTGGCTGAACTGCCCGCACATGGCCGGCCTCGACGGCCTGAAGGTCAACGACCTGACCAAGGCCGAGCTGGATGGCCGGTCACGGATCGAGAACCTGCTCGACTTCGCGCGCGCCAACTATCCGGGCTTCGAGGACGCCCACATCGTCGACTTCGCGCCGCAGACCGGCGTGCGCCAGACCCGCCTGTTGCAAGGCGAGTACGTGGTGACCAAGGAAGACATCATGAAGCGCCGGCACTTCGAGGATACGGTGTGCCGGGGCCGCGACTACTACACGCCCTATCGCGCGATCCTGCCGGTGGGCGTGGAGCAGTTGCTGGTGGCCGGGCGGCACTATTCGGCGACGCCGCAGGCGCAGAAGCTCAGCCGCGAGATCCCGCCCTGCATGGCGATGGGCGAGGCGGCCGGCACCGCCGCCGTCGTCGCGCTGGATGCCGGCGTGAACGTGCGCGATGCCGATGTTCAAACGATCCGGGACCGCCAGAAGGCGCGGGGCGCCGATCCGGGCGAGACCCCGTCCCCCAACGCCCTGGTGTACGCAGAGGATAATTGATGACCGAACACTCCCAACACGCGCCGGGGCAGGCGCCGCTCCCGCTCGATGGCGTGCGCGTGGTCGACTTCACCCAGGTGATGCTGGGGCCGTGCTGCACCCAGATGCTGGCGGACTACGGCGCCGACGTGATCAAGATCGAGAAGCAGAAGGTCGGCGACCTGTCGCGCTGGTCGGTGGGCAAGGACCCCGACGGCCTGAACAACCCTGTGTTCTGCTCGCTGAACCGCAACAAGCGCTCGTTCTCGGTCGACCTGAAGGACCCGGCGACGAAAGAGGCGGTGTTGCAGTTGATCGACACCGCCGACGTAGTGGTGAACAACTTCCGCGTGGGCGTGATGGAGCGCATGGGCTTCGGGTTCGAGGACCTGAAGAAGCGCAACCCGCGCCTGATATATGCGGTGGGCACCGGCTATGGCCTGGAGGGTCCCTACGTCCACAAGGGCGGGCAGGACGTGCTGGCCCAGGCGATGTCGGGCGTCATGCACCGCAAGTCCGACCCCACGCACCCGACCGCGATCTACTCCACCACGCTGTGCGACTACTCCGCCGGCATGCACCTGGTGCAGGGCATCCTGCTCGCCCTGTTGCAGCGGGAAAAGACCGGCGTCGGCCAGCAAGTCTCAGTCAGCCTCTACAGCTCGATCCTGGCGATGCAGATGCAGGAAGCGGCGGCCTGGATGATGCGCAAGAAGGACCTGAACTGGGCGGCGTTCCCGCTCTCCGGGGTGTTCGAGACCACTGACGGCGCCATCGTCATGGTCGGCGCGTTCAAGGAGAACCCGCTGCGCAACATCTGCGAGGCGCTGGAGATCGACGATCTGTCGAAGAAGCCGGACTATGCCGACTTCGACGCGCAAATGGAAAACCGCGCCGAGCTGCACAAGATCTTCGAGAAGTGCTTCGCCACGAAGTCTACCGCACACTGGCTGGAGCGCCTGGAGGGGGTCGATATCCTGAACGCGCCGGTGCGCTCGCTGGCCGAGGCGCTGGAAGACGAGCAGACCATCGTCAACAAGATGATCGTGGAAGCCGGAAAGACCGCCGCCGGTCCGGTGCGCCTGCTCGGCACGCCGATTACAATGGACGACGCGCCGCTGACCGTCCGGCACAAGCCGCCGACGCTGGGCGCCCATAACGACGAGATTCTCGCCGAGCTGGGCCTGTCGGCGCCGGCGGACAAGGTGGCATGACGGTTCGCCTGGAACGCGATGGCCATGTCGCCCGGGTCACGCTCGACCGGCCGGAACGGCTGAACGCGGTCGACGCCGCGACCGAGGCACGGCTGCTGGAGATCTGGGATGAGATCGAGGCCGACGCGGACGTGCGCTGCGTGGTGCTGACCGGCAGCGGCGAGAAGTCATTCTGCGCCGGCTGGGACCTGAAGTCCGGCGACCACGTCTCCGGCCTGGAGTACTGGGCGCGGGCCCGGCCCGGCGGGTTCGGCGGCATCGCGCTGCGCGAGACGCTGGACGTACCGGTGATCGCGCGCGTCAATGGGTTTGCGCTCGGCGGGGGCATGGAGATGGTGCTGGGCTGCGATATTGTGGTGGCGTCGGACAACGCGCAGTTCGGCCTGCCGGAGCCGCGCGTCGGCTACCTGCCGCTCGACGGTGGCATGGTCCTGCTGCAGCGCAAGGTGCCGCACAATCTGGCGATGGGCCTGATGCTGACCGGCCGGCGCGTGCCCGCCGAGGAGGCGGCGCGCTGGGGCCTGGTCAACGAGGTGGTGCCGTTGGCCGACCTGGACGCCGCGGTCGACAGTTGGGTTGCCGACGTACTAAAGAACGCGCCGCTCAGCAACCGCGCCATCAAGCAGGTGACGCGCCGCACCGCGCAGCTTTCCCCGGCCGAGGCCCAGGCCGCCGGCACGCCGGCCCTGATGGCCGCCCTGCAGAGCAGCGATTCCGCCGAAGGCGTGCGCGCCTTCCAGGAAAAGCGCCAACCCGAATGGCAGGGGCGGTGAACACTCCCACTCCTCATCCGTCGTCCTCGCCCTTGTGGCGAGGACCCATTCGTGAGCCATGCTCCAGTCGTGCCGTCACAAGGCATTCGCACTCGGTGCAATCCAACCCAACCGGGTTGGGTCCGCGTTCGAAGCGGTCTTGCAGAGATCACGCCGGCCGGGCCGATGGGCCCTCGCCACAAGGGCGAGGGCGACGAGCCTTTTCCCACCCATGACCTACGTCATTATCGCGCCGTGCATCGATGTGAAGGACGGCACCTGTGCGCGGGTCTGCCCGGTCGACTGCATCTACGAGGGCGGGCGCATGTTCTACATCCAGCCCGACGAGTGCATCAATTGCGGCCTGTGCGTCTCGGTCTGCCCGGTCGAGGCGATTTTCCACGAGGACGAACTCGAGGGCGATGATACGCTCTACACGGCAGTGAACCGCGAATTCTTCGGCCCGGAGGTGACAGGGTGGGGCGAGCCCGGCGGCCTGAGCGATACCTATCGCACCGACAAGGACCACCCGGTGGTGGCGGCGAAGCCGAAGGCCTGAACGCTGGCCATCGTGCGGACGGGGCAGGGCGATGACCGACGCCGTCCATGCGGCCGTGCTGCGCTATCTCGACGAGGTTGCGCGGTCCGGATCGATCCGCAAGGCGGCGGCCCGCCTCAACATCGCCGCCTCCGCGGTCAATCGGCAGATACTCAAGCTGGAGCGGTCCATCGGCACCGAGCTCTTCGAGCGTGTGCCAGACGGTCTGCGCCTGACCGCGGCTGGCGAGGTGATGGTGCGCCACGCCCGCGCGACGCTGGCCGAGTACGACCGCACGCGGGCGGACATCGACGCGCTGCAAGGGGTGCGCACCGGCCTGGTGCGCATTGCCAGCGTCGACAGCCTGATGCTGCGCCTGCTGCCCGATGCCTTGACCAATTTCATTGCCGCCAACCCACGGGTGCAGTTCGCTATCACCGCCTGCGGGCCGGGCGATATCGTCAAACGGGTCAGCGACGCCAAGGCGGACGTCGGCATCACCTTCTACCAGGGCAACGTCGCCAGCGTCGAAATCGTGCACCAGGTGCCGGCGCCGCTGTGCGCCATCGTGGCGCCTGGCCATCCGCTCGCCACCCGGCAGTCGACCACATTCGCCGAGTGCGCCCACTACCCGCTGGTGGCACAGGGCGATAACGAGCCGATCCGCTCGGTGCTGGAATCGGAACTCGCCGAGGCGCGGGTCATGGCGCACTCGGTCGTGACCGCCAATACCTCGACGCTCAACCGCAACGTTCTGCTGGCCGGCGTCGGCATCGCGTTCTACACCCGGCTTGGATTTCTCGACGACCTTGCCGCCGGCACGCTGGTCGCGATCCCGCTGTCGGAACCGCACATGCGCGACCTCAGCCTGTCGATCGTGATCTCGCGCGAGCGCCGGCCGATTGCGGCGACCCAGGCGTTCGTGAAGGAGCTGTCCGCAAGGCTGGACGCCGCCGCCCTGACCTGATTGGGTGCTCAGCGATCCAGGAAGAAGTCCGGGTGTTTCTGGCGGATTTCCTCCGCCGCGCTCAGCGTGCCGGACAAGTGCGTGCGCATGGCGCGTTCCGCGGCCGCCTCGTCGCCGGAGCCGATCGCGGCCAGCACCTGCTCGTGGTCGTGGAGCACGCTTGCCATCTTGCCCGGGTCGGGCAGGTTGAGGCGCCGCAGCCGATCGATGTGCCCCGCCGTGCCGGCCACGATGTGGAACAGCCCCGGGATGCCCGCCGCCTCGAACAGCGAGAGGTGGAACAGGCTGTCGAGCGCCTTGAACTCGGCGATGTCGTTGTCCTCGGCCGCCAGCCGTTGCATGCGCAACAGGCGGTGCGCTGGCGCCAGCGACGCGGCGTCCGCGGCCTTGGTCAGCTCGCGCACCACCTCGATCTCGACGCTGCGGCGCAGGTACTGTGCCTCGCGGGCGTGGTCGAGGTCGATGCGCGACACCACGGTTCGCGACTGCGGATAGGAGATGACAAGGCCGTCCTGGGTCAGCTTCTGGATCGCCTCGCGCACCGGCGACTGGCTGACGCCGAACTCCAGCGCAACCTCGCTGCGCGCCACAATGGCGTCGGGCCTGAGCTCAAGGTTCAAAATCTTGGCGCGCAAGCCGGCATAGACGCGCTTGGCGGCGGCGCCGGTCAGTGCCTGGCCGGAGGCTTCGCGTGCCTCCTCCAACAGCTTCGCCGTCAGGGTGCTAACCGGCATGGCAGGTGTCCAAATCGCGCATCGCTACATCAACAGGTCGGGCAGGAACAGGCTCAGGTCGGGGAAGGCGACCAGGAGCGCGAAGAACACACCAAAGGCAAGAAAGAACGGCAGGGCGGCCTTTGTATACTCGCCCGACTTGGTGTCGAGGATGCCGCAGACCGTGAACATAATGACGCCGACCGGCGGTGTCAGGCCGCCGAAGTTGACCAGCGTCACCATCAGGATGCCGAGGTGGACCGGGTTGTAATCGGCCGCAACTAGCACCGGCATCACGATGGGCGTCACCAGCAATATGTTGGCGGCCCCTTCCAGGAACATGCCGCTGATCACCAGCACGGCGACGATCAGCAGCAGCGTCACCAGCGGGTCGGCGGTCAGGGTGGTGACGAACTCCGTGATCTCCTGCGGCGCGCGCTCGATGGTGACGGCATAGCCGAGAACGGCCGCCATCATGATCAACAGCATCACCATGCCGAGATCGTTGATGGAGTGCTTGAACGCCTCGTACATCTTCTTGAAGTCAAGCTCCCGATAGACCGCCACGCCGATGATGAAGGCGTAGAACACCAGGAACACGCCCGCCTCGGTCGCGGTGAAGAAGCCGAACCGGAAACCGACGATCAGGATGATCGGGAACATCAGCGCCCAGATGCTGTCGACGAAGCTGGCGCCGAGCTCGCGCGCTGTCGGCAGGCGCTCCAGGTCGGGCTGGTAGCCGCGGCGCTTGGCGACGATCCAGCACGTCACCATCAGCACGGCGGTCAGCAAGGCGCCGGGAATGATGCCGGCCAGGAACAGGCGGCCGATCGACACCTCGTTGATGTAGCCGAACAGGATCAGGCCGATGCTCGGCGGGATGGTGGCGGTGATGATCGACCCGAAGGCCAGGACCGCCGCCGTCACGCCCTTGGAGTATTTCTGCGCCAGCATGCCCGGGCCGAGCAGGCGCGATTCCATGGAGGCGTCGGCGACCGCGGAGCCGGACACGCCGCCCATCATCAGGCTGAGCACGATGGAGACCTGAGCCAGTCCACCGGCCATCCAGCCGCTCAACAGGCGCGCGAACCGGATCAGCCGCTCGGTGATGCCGGTCGCGTTCATCAGATTGCCGGCCAGGATGAAGAACGGCACCGCCAGCAGCGGGAAGTTCTGGGTCGCGGTGACCATCTTCTGCAGCACGACGGTGGGCGGCATGGTCCCGGTCAGTGTGAACACCGGGATCGCCGCCAGCGCCAACGCGAAGGCGATGGGCAGGCCCGCGAACAGGAAGACCGCGAACAGCAGGGCGATGAGGCCGAGCATCAGGCTGCGCCGCGCAATCCGGCAACGGCGCGCCAGAGCTTCACGAGGAGGGTGCGCAGCAGAAGCGCCAGGCCGACCGGCATCGAGGCATGGACGAGCGAGGCGTTCATCTGGGTGGCGCCGATCAGGCGCGGGTGCATCAGAATGGTGTTCTCGACCGCGTAGACCAGCAGGAAGCCGAGCAGGCCGATCATCACCAGCAGGTTGACCAGTTCGACGACCTGCGCGGCGCGGGGTCGCAAATTGTCGCGCAGGATCGACAGACCGAAGTGGCGGTTGTGCTGCATGGCCACGTCGGCCGCCAGCATGCACACCCAGGCGAACAGGAGTTGCGCGATCTCGACCGACCAGATGATCGGCGATCCGGCCGCGCGGGCGACCGAGGCGACGCCCACCAGGACGACGATGGCCGCGAAAAAGGTGACGGCGCAGGCAATCTCAACACGCTGATACATGCGCGGTATCGCGCCTGTCGATTGCCCGCGCCGTCTGGGGGGTTATTCAGCCAGGACCGACTTGACGATCTCGGCTTCGGCTGTGAGGTCGAGCAGTTCGTAGACGCCGGCAACCGCCTCCTTGAACGGGGCAAGGTCGACGTCGCTGACCGCGACGCCGGCGGCTTCGACGTTTTTTAGCGCTTCCTCGCCAAGCTCGATGGTGAGCCCGGAGGCATAGCGCCCGTTCTCGACCGCCAGGTTGCGCACGATCTCCTGGTTCTCCGGCGAGATCTCGTCCCAGGTCTCTTTGCCGATCACCAGCGCGGTGACGAGCTGGATGTGCCCGGTCAGGGTGACGTTGTTGATGACCTCATAGAGCTTGGCGCCCCAGATCGCGGTCGGCTGTGCCTCGGCGGCATCCAGCGTGCCGGTCTGCAGGGCCGAGTAGACCTCTCCCCAGGCCATCGGGGTCGGCTCCGCACCCATCGCGCGGATGGTCTCGATCCAGACCGGCGCGCCGATGGTGCGCATGCGCACGCCGGCCAGGTCGGCCGGGCCGGAGATCGGCATCTGGGTCAGCGCGTGGCGCGCGCCCTGGTACCAGTTGGAGGCCAGCATCACCACGCCGGCTTCCTCGGCGAGCTGGTCGCCCCAGCCCAGATATTCCTCCGACAGCGCGAACTTGTCGGCGTCATCGTAGGTGTCGAACAGGAACGGCGCCGACATGATCGCCAGCGACGGCACGAAGCTGGAGAGACGGGCCACGTCGGTGACGGTGCCGACATTGGCGCCGGCACGGGCCTGGTCCAGCATCTCGGTGGTGTCGCCGAGCTGCGAGTTGTGGAAGACCTCGACCACGACTTCGCCGTTGGTGGCTTCCTCGACCTCGGCCGCGAACTTGTCCAGCCCCTGGCCCATCGGATCGTCGGGTGCCAGCACGGTGCCGATGCGCAGAGTCGTTTCCGCCAGCGCCGGCACGGCGATGCCGAAGGTGGCGACGGCCACCGACATACCCAGCAGTTTCAGATGCTTGTTCATTCCAGCTCCTCCCCAAGAGCGCCTTGCGACGCTGTTCAGACTAATATTTTAGTTGAGTTGTGATGTTAGATTTGGGGCCGCGGTCGTGTCAACGGCATCCGTCGCTAAATTTGCGCAGCCCGTTCGGCAGTGCGCGAAACGCTGTGCTGGTCGGGAGATGGCTGCCTACGCCACCAGGCACGCAACGGGGAAGTTGGCAAAAAGACTGGCGAGGGGCAGGCTGGCGAGGGGCAGGGCGGGGCCATCCGTGCTCATGCTCGCGCCTGTGACGATATCGCGCCATTCGCCGGTGGTCTGATCGGCGGCAATGTCCCCGGGCAGGACCATGGCGGTATCGCCCCAGGCCTCAGCCGGAATCGCGATGCCGTCGCCGAGCGGCAGCATGGCGAGCACGCACCGGGGCGCGATGACCAGGGCAGTCTGCGCCCCGTGGGTGCGGGCAAACGCGATCGCGTTGCCGGCGTGCGTCCCACGCAGTTCCAGCGGGCGATAGTCGCCCTCTGCAAAAAGTGTGGGTCGGTCGCGCCGTGCTGCCAGCACCGCCTGCATCAGATGCAGTTTGGGCAGTCCCTCACGCCAGTTGGCGAGCATGTTCGCAACAGATGCGCCCGCCATGCCGTTCAGGGCCAGCGCAAGGTCATCGAACGGCACGGCTTGGCGGTTGTCCGGGTCGACCATGCTGTGGTCCCAGAACTCGGTGCCCTGGTAGATGTCGGGCACGCCGGGCGCGGTCAGTTTGAGCAAGAGCTGGGCAAGGCTGTTGATGGCGCCGGCGCGGCAGACGTCATGACCGTGCGCGTGGAAATCGGCCAGGAATTTTGGCGACGCGAACAACCCGGCGGCGAAGTCCAGCACCGCGCGCTCGTAGGCGTCGTTGGTGGCCGACCAGCGGGTGCGCCGCTTGGCCTCGCGCAGCGCCTTCTCCAGAAAGGCCGCGAAGCGCGCCGACAGGGCCGCGACACCAGCGTCGTCGTCCGGCGAGAGTGTCGGTGGCCAGGCGCCGAGCAGTGCCTGATAGATCATCCATTCGGTTTCCGGTTCGGGCGCCGGACCATCGTTCAGTTCTGTGCGCAACGGCGCATTCATATCCGACCAGCGGGCGACGGCGGTGGCCCAGCCGGCCGGGTTCTCGCTCAGCGCATAGAGCCGCGCACGAGCGTCCTCGCCGCGCTTGGTGTCGTGGGTGGCTGTTGCCGACAACCCATGCGGTTGTGTCGCCGACCGTTTGAGCATCGCTTGGTGGAAGGCTTCGGGCCCGCAGGCCGAGGGCACGGGATCGCCGCCGACCTCGTTCAGCGCGATCAGCCGGTGCCAGCGATAAAAGGCGGTGTCCTCCAGCGCCTTCGCCATCACCGGTCCGGTGGTCTGCTGGAACCGGATGGCGAAGCGCAGGGCGTCGTCCCTGTCCTCGGCCGGCACGTCCAGCCGTAGCAGGCTGGCGACGAAGTCGACCGTCCCCGGGTCCTCGATCTCCGGCTCGTCCTTGGCGTGGCCGCACACCCCATCCAGCAGGGCTCGGTCGGCCGACGACGCGCCGCTGGCGCTGACATAGGTGCGATAGACCGGGAACGCGACGATCATCGCGCGCACAGCGCGGCGCAGGCTGTCCTCGCCATAGTCGCGCGCGGCGAGCTGGCGCCCGGCGAGGTCGAGGGCGAGCTTGGTCAGAATGCCGAGTTCGGCCGCCAGGTTTTCCGACACGATCTGCAGCTTCGCCGCCCGCACCTCGGCTTCGAAGTCGGAAGGCACGCCGACGAAGTCGTCATACGTCGTCCCCAGCGCCGCCAGGCCCGCGCCGTCGACCAGCCCTGTCGCCACGGCCGCGGTGAATTCGTAGCCGGTGGTGCCGTCCACGGGCCATGCCGCCGGCAGGTCCTCGCCGGGCTCCAGGATCTTCTCGACATAGATCGGGATGGCGCGGTCGGCCGGCAGGGCGGCGCGTAGCCGGTCCAGGTATCCCGCCGGGTCGGCGAGGCCGTCGATGTGATCGAGGCGGATACCGTCGACCAGACCTTCGCCGATCAGCCGCAGCAGCAGCCGGTGCACGTCGTCGAAGACGGCCACGTCCTCGACCCGCACGCCGACCAGCCCGGTGATCTCGAAGAAGCGGCGGTAGTTCAGGCTGTCGCGCGCCGCCCGCCACAGCGCGAGCCGCCAATGCTGTGCCTCGTGGACCGCGTGCACGAGTTCTGTACTCCGGGACAAGGTCTCCAACCCGTCAGCCAACTGCGCTGCCGTGTGGTCGCCGGCGAGAGCCCGAACGAAATCTCCGCGCACATTGGCCGCCTTGTCCGGCGTCGCCGCAGAGAATGCCGGCGCCAGCGCGGCAAGCGATGGGATGCCGGAGCGTTCGAGCAGCACGGTGCAACTCGGCGGTGTCAGCGGCAATTCATGCTCGCCGTAGCGCAGATGGATGCGCCCGGCCGCCGCGTCCAGATCGAATGTCAGCGCGCCTGCCTCGAGCGCGTCGCCATAGGGCTCGCCGAGAAGCGGCCGCATCAGTGGACCGCTCTCCCAGTCGATATCGAAATGTCCGGCGAAGGGGCTTTGCGGGCCCCATTCCAGCACGTCGAACCACCACGGATTGGCGTTTGCATCGCTCATGTGGTTCGGCACGAAGTCGAGGATCAATCCCAGCCCGGCCGCGCGCAGGGCGCCACACATCTCGCGGAATCCGGCCTCGCCGCCCAGCGACGGTTCCAGGGCGTTGAAGTCGGCGACGTCATAGCCGTGGGTCGACCCGGTTGCCGCGGCGACCACGGGCGACGCATAGAGATGGCTGATGCCCAGCCTTTGCCAATAGGGCGCGAGCGTCGCCGCCCGCACGAAGTCCATGCCTTCGCGGAACTGCAGCCGATAGGTGGCGCGTGGCGGCGGTGTGCTCATGGTTGCGCGGCCGCGCCGGACGCCGCCTCGGCGATCGAGCACACGGCGGCCATTGCCGGCAAATTGCCGGCGGCGAGCGCGGCGAAGGCGCCGGCGGTGGTCTCGTGCAACTGGCGGCCGCTGGGCGGTGGCGCTGCCGGCGCGTCCTGGTCTGCAATGTTGGCGTCGAGGTGCAAGTCGGAGCCATCGCCCAGACGCCACGTCACCGCGACCAGGGCGTCGCGCTGACAGCGGATGGTGCCGGCCCCGCCGCGCATCCCGGCCAGCCTTGGCACGATCTCGGTGCGGCGGCACGCCAGCAACTGCTGCAATTTGTCCTGATGCGCCCGGCCGGCGGGGCTCTCGGCCTCGTTCCAGTCCAGGCGAGAGGCCGCAAAGGTCGCCTCTGCGTTGGGATCCGGGATCGTCGCACGCGCCGCCTCGTCGGCGAAGGCGCGCCATGCGGCGAACTCGCGGCGACGCCCCTCGCGCACCACGTCGGCCAGGTCGCCGTCGAAGTCGGTGAAGAAGCAGAACGGCGTGGTGGCGCCGAATTCCTCTCCCATGAACAACAGTGGGATCGAGGGCGACAGGATCAGCATCGCCGCCAGCACGTCGAGCAGCGCCGGGTCGGCCAGCGCGCCGAGACGTTCGCCGCGCGCGCGGTTGCCGACCTGGTCGTGATTCTGCAGGAAGTCGACGAACGCGGTCAGCGGCAGCTCACTGCATGGCTCGCCGCGCGGCGCCCCATCGTGGCTCGGCGATGGCTCGCCCTGGTAGACGTAGCCCTCGGCCAACGCGCGGGCGAGCCTGCCCAAACGGTCGTCGGCGAAATCCTGGTAATAGCCCTCGGTCTCGCCAGTGGCGACGACGTGGGCGATGTTGTGGAAATCGTCGTTCCATTCGGCGGTGTAGAGCGTCGGCCGCCCTGCGGCATCGCGCTTGTGCAGGCCGATGATATTGCGGTGGTCCTCGGTGGTCAGGTGCACTGGCCGGTCGGCGATACGCGCCCGCGCCACACGCGCCATCTCCTCGATGATCGGCTGGGGGGAGGGGTCGCGGATCTGGTCGATGGCATCGAAGCGTAGTCCGTCAAGGTGAAAGCCCTCCAGCCAAGTGACGATGTTCTCCAGGAAGAACGCGCGCACCGCCGGCTTGTCGTAGGCGATGGCAGGTCCCCAGGGCGTGCTCCGCTTTGGGTCGAAGAAGTCCGGCGCATAGAGGGGCAGGTAGTTCCCGTCCGGACCGAAGTGGTTATAGACCACGTCCAGCAGCACCATCAGACCGCGGGCGTGGGCGGCGTCAACCAGAGCCCGCATGTCGTCCGGCGTGCCATAGGCGCGGTGCGGGGCGTACGGCAGCACGCCGTCATAGCCCCAGCCGCGATTTCCGCTGAACTGGGCGACCGGCATCAATTCGATGGCTGTGATCCCCAGGTCAGCCAGATGGTCCAGCCGGTCGATGGCGGCGGCGAAGGTGCCCGCCGGCGTGAACGTGCCGACATGCAGCTCGTAGATCACGGCCTCTTCCCACGGCCTGCCGGCCCAGCCTTTGTCTTGCCATTGATACGCAGCGGGGTCGACCAGCAGGGACGGGCCGTGCACATCGCCTTGCTGGGCGCGGGATGCGGGATCGGGCACCAGGGTGCCGTCGTCGAGACGGAAGGCGTAGGGCGCGCCGATGGCAACGGCGTCTGTCTCGACCTGAAACCAGCCATCTCCAGCCGCCGGTATTGAGATGTCGCCCCGTGGCGTGTGCAGGGCCACCGCCTGCTGGGTCGGCGCCCACAGCCTGAAGCGCGCATAGCCGTCGCCCAGCGGCACGGCACCCCAAGTCGGCCCGGTCATGGCTAGGCTAGCCTCGGTTGCTGCCCAGGACGATCATGCTCCGCTCCGGCAGGGCGACCGCCTTGTCGACTGCCGGTGGCGGATCGGACGGCAGCACCACGCCGCGCGCGGTGTCGATCAGCACACGCCAGCCGCGCGCCGTGGCCCCGGTCGGAACGCTGAACGCAATGGCGGCGTCGCTGCCGTTGACCAGGATCAAGGCGCGTTCCCCGTTGCCGTTGGCGAACAGCAGGCCGACGATCCTGATGCCCGGGTTTGCCCAGTCATCCATTGTCATCTCCGCGCCATCGGGTTTCAGCCACACCACGTCGCGGGTGCCATTGCTGTCGTTGACGGGTCGTCCGTGGAGGAACCGATCCTGGCGGAACGCGGCGGTCATCCGGCGGATCAGGCCCACCCGGCGCACGAAGTGACGGAAACTCTCGGCGCGCTCGTCCAGGTCTTCCCAGGGCATCCAGGTGGTCTCGTTATCCTGGCAATAGGCGTTGTTGTTGCCCATCTGGCTGCGGCCGACCGCGTCGCCCATCAGCATCATCGGCGTACCCTGGGAGAGCAGCAGCGTCGTGATCAGGTTACGCTTCATCCGGTCGCGGCGGTCGAGCACGTCCGGGTCGTCGGTCGGGCCTTCGACCCCATTGTTGGTGCTTAGATTGTGGTCGTGGCCGTCGCGATTGTCCTCCTTGTTCGCTTCATTGTGCTTGTGGTCGTAGGAGACCAGATCGGCCAGCGTGAAGCCGTCGTGGGCGGTGATGAAATTGATGCTGGACCATGGCCGGCGCCCGTGGTGGTCGAACACCGCCGCGGTGCCCAGCAGGCCGGTGGCGAGACCGCGCAGCGAGTCCGGCTCGCCGCGCCAGAACGCGCGGATACCGTCGCGGTACTTGTCGTTCCACTCCGCCCACATCGGCGGGAAGTTGCCGAGCTGGTAGCCGTCCGGCCCCACGTCCCAGGGTTCGGCGATCATCTTCACTTTGGACAGCACCGGGTCCTGCCGCACGGCATCCAGGAAGCCGGCCCGCGGCTCGAATGCCTCGCGCTCGCGGCCGAGCGAGCTGGCCAGATCGAAACGGAACCCGTCGACATGGCATTCCTCGACCCAGAAGCGCAGCGAGTCCATCACCATCTGCAGCACCCGCGGGTGGCGCAGGTTCACGGTGTTGCCGCAACCGGTCATGTCGAAATAGTACCGGGGGTCGTCGCCCAGGATGTAGTAGCTGGCGTTGTCGATGCCGCGGAACGACAGCGTCGGGCCCAGCTGGTTGCCCTCGGCCGTGTGGTTGTAGACCACGTCCATCAACACCTCGATGCCGGCCTCGTGCAGGTGGCGCACCATCTGCTTGAATTCGTGCAGGCTGCCGCCGGGCGAGATATAGCGCGCGGCCGGGGCGAAGAACCCGATGGTGTTGTAGCCCCAGTAATTGGTCAGGTCCTTCTCGACCAGATAGCGGTCGTCGAAGAAGGCCTGGGCCGGCATCAGCTCGACGGCGGTGACGCCCAGCTTGACCAGGTTCTCAATGATCTTCGGGTGCGCCAGACCGGCGAAGGTGCCGCGCAGGTGCGGCTGCACGTCCGGGTGGCGGGCGGTCATGCCCTTGACGTGCGCCTCGTAGATCACCGTGCGGGTCCAGGGCACCTGCGGCCGGCGGTCGTCGCCCCAGGTCACCGCGCGGTCGACCACCACGCACTTCGGCATCACGAACGCGGAATCGCGGCGGTCGAACGACAGGTCCTCGCGATTGTGGCCGACCCGATAGCCGAAAAGCGCATCGTGCCAGCGCAGGTCGCCGCGCAATTCGGCGGCATAGGGATCGAGCAGCAGCTTGTGCGGGTTGAACCGATGGCCGTTCTTGGGGTCGTACGGCCCATGGACGCGGTAGCCGTAGAGCTGTCCCGGCCTAACCTCGGGCAGGTAGCCGTGCCAGATCTCGTGGGTGTACTCGGGCAGCGCAATGCGCTCGATCTCGCGTCGCCCGTTGCTGTCGAACAGGCAGAGCTCAACTTTCTCGGCATTGGCGGAGAACAGGGCGAAGTTGACACCGAGCCCGTCCCAGGTGGCGCCCAGCGGAAAGGGCGACCCGGCTTCGACTTTCATGGCCAACTAGGTCCGCTCCGTCGGCAAGGGAAAGCTCAGCCTGCCGGCTGCAGGACGAGGGTGGCGAGCGGCGGCAAGGTGAGCGTCAGCGACGCCGGGCGGCCATGCCAGCCGTCGGAACTGGCGTCGACATTACCGCCATTGCCGACATTCGATCCGCCATAGGTGCTTGCGTCGGTGTTCATCACTTCCGTCCACGCGCCGCCAATCGGCACGCCGACCTTGTACGCCTCTCGCACCACCGGCGTGAAGTTGCAAATGACGAGGGCGGGCGGCGTGCCGTCTCGCCCCTTGCGCAGGAAGACGATGATGCTGTTGGCGGTGTCGCTGGCGTCGATCCACTCGAAGCCCGCCCCGTCGCAGTCCAGTTGGTGCAGTGAGGGCGTGGCGCGGTAGAGCGCGTTCAGGTCGCGGACCAGCGCCTGGACGCCCCGGTGCATCGGGTCGCCGGTCAGGTGCCAGTCCAGCGAATGATCGTGGTTCCACTCGCGCTCCTGGCCGAATTCGCCGCCCATGAACAGCAGCTTCTTGCCCGGATGGGTCCACATGAAGCCGAAATAGGCGCGCAAGTTGGCGAACTTTTGCCAGCGGTCGCCGGGCATGCGGCTCAGCAGCGAGCCCTTGCCGTGGACGACCTCGTCGTGGCTGAGCGGCAGCACGAAGTTCTCCGAGAACGCGTAGTCGATGCCGAAGCTGAGCTGGTGCTGGTGGTGGCTGCGGTGCACCGGGTCCAGCTTCATGTATTCCAGCGTGTCGTGCATCCAGCCCATGTTCCACTTATAGCCGAAGCCCAGCCCACCGCCGTCGACCGGCCGGCTGACCTGCGGGAACGCCGTGGACTCCTCGGCGATGCTGGTGGCGCCGGGGTAGTCGCCGTACAGCCGGGTGTTCATCTCGCGCAGGAACGCGATGGCCTCCAGATTCTCGCGCCCGCCATGGACGTTGGGCAGCCACTCGCCGGCCTGGCGGCTGTAGTCGCGGTAGAGCATGGAGGCGACCGCATCCACCCTCAGCCCGTCGATGTGGTAGCGGTCGAGCCAGAACAGGGCGTTGGTGACCAGGAAATTGGCCACCTCGGTGCGGCCGAAATTGTAGATCAGGGTGTTCCAGTCCTTGTGGAAGCCCTCGCGCGGGTCGGCGTGTTCGTAGAGGGCTGTGCCGTCGAAATGGGCAAGTCCGTGCTCGTCGGAGGGGAAGTGCGCCGGCACCCAGTCGACGATCAGGCCCAGGCCGGCGCGGTGGCAGGCATCGACGAAGCGGGCGAACGCTTCGGGCGGGCCGAAGCGGCTGGTTGGCGCGAACAGGCCGATCGGCTGATAGCCCCATGATCCGCTGAACGGGTGCTCGCTGACCGGCAGCAGCTCGATATGGGTGAAGCCCATGTCCTTGGCATAGCCGACAAGCTGGTCGGCCATGTCGTCGTAGCCGAGGGTGCGGTTGCCGTCGCCACGCCGCCACGAGCCGAGATGGACCTCGTAGATCGACACCGGCGCGGACAGTGCCTGGGCGTCGGCGCGCGCGAACATCCAGTCGGCGTCGCGCCACTCATGATCGAGCGCGCCATGGACCAGCGAGCCGGTCTTCGGCGGCTGTTCGGCGGCGAAGGCGAACGGGTCGGCCTTCAGTGGCAGGCGCTCCCCATGGGCGCCGATGACCTCGAACTTGTAGATCGTGCCGGCGGCGAGCCCGGGGACGAACAGCTCCCAGATACCGATGCCGTGCAGGCACCGCATGGGGTGGCGGCGACCGTCCCAGCCGTTGAAGTCGCCGACCACGCTGACCCGGCGCGCGTTCGGCGCCCACACCGCGAAGGCGACGCCACCGACCCCCTCCATCGTCATCGGGTGTGCGCCCATGTGGTCGTAGAGCCGGCGGTGGCGACCCTCGCCGATCAGGTGCATGTCCAGGTCGCCGAGGACGCGCGGGAACCGGTAGGCGTCGTCCTGCTGCCAGACCGCGTCGCCAGCCTTCATCTCGAAACGGTAGGCGAAGCGCTTGCGCCGCCGCGGAACGGTCCCGGCGAAGAAACCGTCCGGGTGGATGCGCTCGAGGTCCGCCAGGCGGCGGCCGGTCTTGGCATCGAGCACGCCAACTTCGGCCGCCTGCGGCGCGAAGGTCCGCACCGACAACGGCGCGCCGTCGCCGCCATGCATGCCGAGCACGGCAAACGGATCGCCGTGGTTGCCACCCACGATGGCGTCGATTTCGGAAGGGTCGATGTGGCTTGCCTGTTTCGAGGGCACGATCTCTAGCGTCCAGGCACCGTCCTGTTGCGCAGCGGATCGCCGCGCCCCGTCTCAGGGGGTGCGTGTAGATGATTGTTGTGCCGGGGACAGAAATCAATCCCCGCCGACGCCCCAATTGTGCATTGCAAAAAATAAGCATATGCCGCGCAGTTGGGCAGATTTCCCATCAATAAAAAATTCTTATGGTGGGGATAAAAACAATAGATTTGCTGCATTGCGAAAAAGTCGCCACGCTTCTCGAAACTTCTCTAGAAGATGAGCTCAAGTCTACGTCTTCCACAACACGAAGCGAGGAGTGTGTCTGTTGAAAACGTCTTCCATCGACCAGAAATCGCGTGCTGATCGCAAGTCGAAAGCGACTACTGGCAGGACGCGCCGGGATTTTCTGAAGACGGGCGCGACCGCTGCCGGCGCAGCCGCCGCCACAAGTGTTGTCGGGGCGCCGACCATCTGGGCGCAGAACATCAAGGACATCGAGCTGCACCATGTCGGTGTCAGCTATTCGGTGGTGAAGGCGATTGGCGACCAGGCGTCCGCCGACCTCGGCTTTACCGTCACCATGCAGAACCTGGACACGTCGGCGGCGATCAACCGCTTCGTCACCCAGCCCGATACGGTCGACATTGCCGACGTCGAGGGCTGGCAGGCCAAGCTGGCGACCCGCCAGGGCGTGCTGCAGGGCATCGAGGTCGCCAAGATCGAGCAATTCGACAACATCCTGCCGATCTTCACCCAGGGCGAGATCGACGGGAAGGTCGTGTCGCGCCAGGGCATCTCCCCCTACGAGGCGATGTATATCGAAAGCCCGGACGCCACCGAGCTGCATGACGGCGTGACCGAGTGGGCGACCTTCCTGCCGCAGGTCTACAACGCGGACTCCATCGGCTACCGGCCCGACCTGGTCGGCCACGAGGTGACCGAGTGGAAGGAGCTGATCGACCCGGCATTCGCTGGCAAGGCGGCGATCCTGGACGTGCCGGCCATCGGCATCATGGACGCAGCCCTGTGCTTCGAGAGCGCGGGCCTGATCACCTACGGCAACAAGGGCAACATGACCCGCGAGGAGATCGACTTCACCATCGAGAAGCTGATCGAGCTGAAGAAGGCGGGCCATTTCCGTGCGACGTGGACCACGTTCGACCAGTCGGTGCAGTTGATGGCGGCGGGCGAGGTGATCATCCAGTCGATGTGGTCGCCGGCGGTGGCCGCGGTGCGGGTGCGCGACATCCCGTGCATCTACGCGCCGGTCAACATCAAGGACGGCAAGGAAGGCTATCGCGGCTGGTGTAACGGCATGGCGCTGATGGGCCACCTTGAGGGCCTGAAGCTTGAGGCTGCCTACGAGTACCTGAACTGGTACCTCTCCGGCTGGCAGGGCGCGTTCGTGGCCCGCTACGGCTACTACAGCCCGGTGCCGTCGACCGCCAAGGAGTACCTGTCCGAGAACGAGTGGGCCTACTGGTACGAAGGCGCGCCCGCCATCGAGGAAGTGCTCGACCCGTACGGCGTGCCGATGGAGCCGGCCGGCGCCATGCGCGACGGCGGCTCGTTCCTGGAGCGTGTGACCAACATCTCGTGCTGGAACACGCTGATGGACGAGGCCCAGTACATGAACCGGCGCTGGAACGAGTTCAAGACGGCCTGACCGGCCGTGCGTATCGCCCCTCTCCCGCGCGTCGGGGGAGGGGCACTCTCCGTCCAATCGGCCATCCAATTGGCCATCCAACTTGTCTGAGGCGAACTGCCGATGATCGCTCGACGCCACCTTCGCGGCTGGCTGTTCACGACCCCGCTCATGATCGTGCTGATCCCGTTCTTCCTGGTGCCGATCGGCGTCGTGCTGGTGGCCAGTGTGTTCGAGAGCGATGGCTTCGGCGGCATCTTCCCGACATTCACCCTCGACAACTATTCATACCTGTTCTCGTCGCAGCTCACGTTCGATCTCTACTACTCGACGATCAAGTTCACGCTGCTGACCTGGCTGTTCTCGACCATCCTCGGGTTCTGGGTGGCCTATTTCCTGGTGTTCCACGTCAGGAACCAGTTGCTCGCCATCGGCCTCTTCCTCGTTTGCACGGTGCCGTTCTGGACTTCCGCCATCATCCGCATGATCGCGTGGATCCCGGTGCTGGGTAAGGAGGGCCTGATCAACCAGGCGCTGATCGGCATCGGCGTCATCGAGAACCCGCTGGAATTCCTGCTGTTTTCCGATTTCGCGGTGGTCGTCGCCTACGTCCACCAGTGCACCATCTTCATGGTGGTGCCGATCTTCAACGCCATGGCGCGGATCGACAAGAATCTGGTGGAAAGCGCGCGCGACGCCGGCGCCAGCCGGTGGGACGTGATCCGCCTGATTGTGCTGCCGCTGTCGAAGAGCGGTATCGCGCTCGGCTCCATCTTCGTGGTGTCGATCGTGATGGGCGACTTCTTCGTGGTGAAGGTGATGAGCGGCGGCGGCTCGGCCTCGGTGGTCGGCGCGATGTTCGAGGACATTGCCGTGCTGCTCTACCCGCCGGCTGCCGCCAGCGCGGTGGTGCTGATGGCCGTCGTGATCCTAATGATCGCGCTGATCCTGCGCGTGGTCGACGTGCGCAAGGAGATCAGCGGATGACCGACATCGCCGTCAGCCGCATCGGCGGCGCCGCCAAGACCAAGCGGCGCGCCGGCAGCCGCAGCAAGCGGGCGTGGACGTTCTACATCCTGTTCGCGCTGTTCACCGGCTACGTGCTGTTCCTCTACGGCCCGATGATCTGCATCTACATCCTGTCGTTCCAGGATGTGCGCGGCGGGCTGGTGTTTCCGATGAAGGGGCTGAGCCTGCACTGGTTCGAGGACCTGTTCACCCAGGTGCGCACCGGCGACGTCGCCGGCGGTTTCCAGCGGTCGATCACCCTGGCGCTGATCGTCACCGTGCTGACGGTCGTGGTCTCGCTGATGGTGGGGCTGGCATTCCGCCGCGGCTTCTTCGGCGACCGGGTGGTGTTTTACCTGATGATCGGCAGCCTGGTGGCACCCGGTTATGTGCTCGGCATCGGCATCGGCCTCTTGTTCCGCTTCCTCGGCCTCGACACCGGTTACGCCACATCGGGCCTGGGCGCGCACTTGAGCTGGACGCTGCCCTTCGGCGTGCTGGTGGTGTTCGCCGTCCTCTCGCGCTTCAACGGTGCGTGGGAAGAGGCGGGGCGCGACCTTGGCGCCAGCCGCTGGCAGACCACGCGGCTGATCGTGATCCCGATCCTGGCGCCAGGCCTGATCGCGGTCGCGCTGTTCAGCTTCACGCTGTCCTATGACGAGTTCCCGCGCACCCTGCTGACGACGGGCGGCTCCAACACGCTGCCGCTGGAGATCTGGACGATGACGCTGAACGTCACGTCGCCCAGCCTCTACGCGCTCGGCACCGTCACCACCATCATCTCGTTCGTCATCATCGGTGCGTCCATCGGGGCCATCGCGATGATCCAGAAGCGCCGCGCCGCGCGCCGGCCGGCACACTGAACCCGGGGGCCAGGCAGACAATGGCAATCGAGAACGGCAGCATCGAGCTTGTCGGCATCTACAAGACCTTCGGCGCCACGACGGCGGTCGACGGGGTCAGCCTGACGGTGGAGGACGGCAGCTATTGCTGCTTCCTGGGCCCGTCGGGCTGCGGCAAGACCACCATTCTGCGGATGATCGCCGGCCACGAGGACCCCTCCGACGGCGAGATCCTGATCGGCGGCGAGAACGTCGTCGGCATGGAGCCGCTGGAACGCCGCACCGCGATGATGTTCCAGTCCTATGCCCTGTTCCCGCACCTGAGCGTGCGCGACAACGTGGCGTTCTCGATGCGGGTGCGCGGCATGTCGAAGTCGGACCGCTATCGCGCCGCGGACGCGATGATCGAGAAGGTGCAGCTCACGGCCATGGCCGACCGGCTGCCGGGGCAGTTGTCCGGCGGCCAGCAGCAGCGCGTGGCGCTGGCCCGGGCGGCGATCACCGAGCCGAAGGTGCTGCTGCTCGACGAGCCGCTGTCGGCCCTGGACGAGCAGCTCCGGGTGCAGATGCGCTCAGAACTGCGGCGCATGCAGCGTGACCTCGGCATCACCTTCGTCCACGTCACCCACACTCAGCTGGAGGCCATCGCGCTCGCCGACCTGGTCGTGGTGATGGAGCACGGCAAGATCCGCCAGTCCGGTTCGGCCCACGATGTCTATGCCAAGCCGAAGGACCGCTACGTCGCCGATTTTCTGGGTGGCCAGAACGTGCTGAGCGCCAAGGTCGCCAATGTTGAGGGTACCACCGCGATGCTGGAGCCTGCGGGCGGAACGTCGTTCCAGGTGCCGCTGTTGAACGGCGCCGCACCCCATGCCGGCAGCAACATCGACATCGCGGTGCGCCGCGATCTGGTCCACCTGGCGGCCGGATCGGCCGGCGACGATGGCGGCTACGGCGCGCTGCCGGGCACGGTTCTTGCGGTCGAGTACCAGGGCACTTTCGTCAAGGTGGAACTCGCGACCGGATCGGACCAGCCGTTCTTCGCATACGTCGGAGAGAAGGAATTCTTTGCCGCGCCGGTGGAGGAGGGGCAGCCCGTCACTGCCCGGTGGCGGGCCGAAGAGACGCGGATGCTGATCTGAAGGAACCCGATATCGGCCGGACACGCAGTCCGGCAGGGAGAACAAGGAACCGATGAGCAAAGGGAACGGAGCGATGGAAGTCTCACTCAAGGTCAACGGCGAGGACGTGACCGAAACGGTGTCGCCGTCGACGCTGTTGATGGATTTCCTGCGCGAGCAGCTTCGCCTGACCGGCACGCACCAGGGCTGTGACACCAGCCAGTGCGGTGCCTGCGTGGTGCTCGTCGACGGTGCGTCGGTGAAGAGCTGCACCATGCTGGCGGTGGAGGCCGACGGCGCCGAGGTCACCACCATCGAGGGGCTGGCCACCGACGACACCCTGCACCCGATGCAGCAGGCGTTCCACGAATGCCACGGCCTGCAATGCGGTTTCTGCACCCCCGGCATGGTGATGAGCGCGCTCGACCTGGTCTCCCGCAATCCGGAGCCGAGCGAAGCCGACGTGCGCCACTGGCTGGAAGGCAACATCTGCCGCTGCACCGGCTACCAGAACATCGTCAAGTCCGTCATCGCCGGCGCTGCCGCGATGCGCTCGGCGTCGTAGGGAGAGAGCGTCATGGGAGAGGTCATCGGCATCGGCGCATCGCCGAAGCGCAAGGAGGACTTCCGTTTCGTCACCGGACAGGGCCACTACGTTGCCGACATCCAGCGGCCGCGTCAGCTCGCCGGGGTGTTCCTGCGCTCGCCGCACGCGCATGCGGCGATCAAGTCCATAGACATCGCCGAGGCGTCCGCCATGCCGGGGGTGAAGGCCGTCTACACCGGCGCCGATCTGGCCGCAGACGAAGTCGGCGGACTGCCGGTCGGTTGGGGCATCAAGGGCAAGGACGGCGAGCCGATGCTGGAGCCGCCGCACCCGCCGCTGGCCCAGGGCAAGGTGCGCTATGTCGGCGATGCGGTCGCCTTCGTCGCCGCCGAGACGCTGGAACAGGCGAAGGCCGCCGCCGAGGCGATCGAGGTTGACTACGACATCCTGCCGGCGGTCGTCGGCGTGGCCGAAGCACTGGAGCCCGGCGCGCCGCAGCTCTATGACGACGTGCCGAACAATCTGTGTTGCGACTGGGACCTGGGCGATGCGGAGGCCGTCGACGCGGCATTCGCCAACGCGGCCCACATCGCCTCCATTGAGCTCGCCAACAACCGGCTGATCGGCAACCCGATGGAGCCGCGCGCGGCCATCGGCGAGTTCGACACCGCGTCCGGCCGCTATACGCTGTGGACCACCAGCCAGTTCCCGCACGTGGTGCGCCTGCTGATGGGCGAGTTCGTGCTCGGCATCCCGCAGCACATGCTGCGGGTGGTGGCGCCCGATGTCGGCGGCGGTTTCGGGGTGAAGCAGTTCCACTATGCCGAGGAGGCCGTCGTTACCTGGGCGTCGGGAAAGCTGCGCCGCCCGGTCAAATGGGTCTGCGACCGGTCCGAGGGCTTCATCTCCGACGCGCACGGCCGCGACCATGTCACCACAGCGCAAATGGCGCTGGACGCCGACGGCAAGTTCCTGGCGCTACGGGTCGAGACCCTGGCCAACATGGGCGGCTACCTGTCGACCTTCGGGCCGAACATCCCGACCAACCTGTATGCCCCGCTGCTGTCCGGCGTCTACAAGCTGCCGGCGATCTATTGCGGCGTGAAAGTGGTCTTCACCAACACCGTGCCGGTGGACGCCTATCGCGGCGCCGGACGGCCGGAGGCGACCTTCGTGCTGGAGCGGCTGGTCGATGTCGCCGCGATCGAGATGGGCATCGACAAGATCGACATCCGCCGCCGCAACATAATCGAGGCCAGCGCCTATCCGTACCAGACACCGGTCTTGGTGAAGTACGACAGCGGCGATCCGATGGCGTGCCTGGAGAAGTCCATCGAAGCTGCCGATGTCGGCGGGTTCCAGGCGCGGCGCGAGGAGTCGGCCAAGCGCGGCAAGTACCGGGGACTGGGACTCTCGACCTATGTCGAGGCGTGCGGACTGGCCCCGTCGCGGCTGGCGCTGCAGCTCGGTGCGCGCGGCGGCCTCTACGAAAGTGCCACGGTGCGGGTGCATCCGACCGGTGCGGTAACGGTGGTCATCGGCACCCACAATCACGGCCAGGGCCACGAGACCACCTACGCGCAGATCGTATCGGACCAGCTCGGGGTGCCGTTCCAGGATATCCAGGTCATCTTCGGGGACACCGACAAGGTCCAGTTCGGCATGGGCACCTACGGCTCGCGCTCGCTGGTCGTCGGCGGCGCCGCGCTGTTCAAGGCCGGCGAGAAGGTGATCGAGAAGGGCAAGAAGATCGCCGCGCACCAATTCGAGGTCAGCGAGGTCGATGTCGTCTTCGAGAAGGGCGAGTACTCCGTCGCAGGCACCGATCTGAGCAAGACGTTCCAGGAGATCGCGGGTTCCGCCTACGTGCCCGGCAACTTCCCGCTGGAGACCATGGAGCCGGGCCTGGAGGAGCAGGCGTTCTACGACCCCATCAACTTCACCTATCCAGGCGGCGCGCATTTCGTCGAGGTCGAGATCGACCCCGAGACCGGCGAGGTGTCGCTGGAGCGCTACACGGCGGTCGACGACGTCGGCACGGTCATCAACCCGATTATCGTCGAGGGCCAGCTTGTCGGCGGCATCGTGCAGGGCATCGGCCAGGCCTTGTTCGAGCACGGCGTCTATGACGAGACGTCAGGCCAGCTCCTGTCCGGCTCGTTCATGGACTATTGCATGCCGCGCGCCGACAACCTGCCGCAGATCACCGTCAGCCCGCACGGCACGCCCTGCGCCCACACGCCGATGGGCGTGAAGGGCTGCGGCGAGTGCGGCACCATCGGCTCGCCGGCGGCGGTGATGAACGCCGTGGTCGACGCGCTGCAGCCGCTCGGCATCAAGCACATCGATATGCCGGCAACCCCCGCCAAGATCTGGGCGATCATCAACGAAGCCTCCGCCCCGGCGGCGGCGGAATAGGAGCGCGCGCGGATGCCTGAATTCTCGTTCCATCGTCCCGACGGCCTCGACGCCGCCAAGGCGCTGCTCGGTGCCAATCCGGAGGCGAAGCTGATGGCCGGCGGCATGACGCTGATGCCAACCATCAAGCAGCGGCTGGCCGCCCCGTCCGACCTGGTGACACTGGCCGGCGTGCCGTCGCTCAGCGCCATCGAGGAAAAGGACAGCGCCCTGGTGATCGGTGCCATGACTCCGCACGACTCGGTGGCGCGGTCCGAACTGGTGCAGGCCAAGATCCCGGCGCTGGCGGCGTTGGCCGGCGGCATCGGCGATCCCCAGGTGCGCAATCGCGGCACCATCGGCGGCTCCATCGCCAACAACGACCCCGCAGCCGACTATCCGGCCGGCCTGGTGGGGTTGGGTGCGACGGTGGTGACCGACACCCGCAGCATCCCGGCCGAGGACTTCTTCACCGGCATGTTCGAGACCGCGCTCGGTGACGATGAGATCGTGACAGCGGTCAGCTTCCCGGTGCCCGAGGCCGCCGCCTACGTGAAATTCAAGAGCCCGGCGTCGCGCTACGCCCTTGTCGGCGTGTTCGTCGCGCGGACGTCGGCTGGTGTGCGGGTTGCCGTCACCGGGGCCGGCCCGTGCGTGTTCCGCATGCCGGCGTTCGAGGACGCGCTCGGGTCGTCGTTCGACCCGCAGGCGGTCGACGGCATCGCCGTGCCGACCGAAAGCCTCGTCAGCGATATTCATGGGCCCGCGGCCTATAGAGGGAGCCTGATCACGACATTGACCCGTCGCGCGGTAGCGCAGATCGCATGAATTAAGGGCGGCCGTCGGCCGTCCTCACCTCGCCAGGCGGGGTGGCCCAGGAGAGAGCATCAGTGTCCACCAAGAACAAGCCAACTGGCGCATTTGCCAGAATGCCCGCGATTGCCCTGATGGAGGGCTACCAGAACGGCGACTTCTCCCCCAGCGAAGTGGTCGACGACGTCATTTGCGCGCTCGAGGCGACGGATGCCGTTTGCGGTGTGATTGTCACCGAGATGTTCGAACAGGCCCGCGCCGAGGCCGCTCGCGCCACCGCTGCCTGGGCCCGTGGCGAGAACGCGGGCGCCCTGCAGGGCGTGCCGGTGACGGTCAAGGACCTGGTCTATGTCGCGGGGGTGCCGGCGCTGGGCGGCTCGCCGATGAACAACGGCCATGTGCCGAGCGAGGACTCCGCCGTCGTGCAGGCGCTGCGCCGCGCCGGCGCGGTGATGACGTGCAAGACCACGACCTGCGAGAGCGGATACAAGCTGACCGCCGACAGCCCGGTCTCGGGAATCACCCGCAACCCCTGGCGGCTGGACCGCACCAGCGGCGGCTCCAGCGGCGGTGCGGCGGCGGCGGTGGCGGCCGGTTGCGGCCCGCTGGCCATCGGTACCGATGCGGTCGGTTCCATTCGGGTGCCGTCCTCGTTCTGTGGCGTATTCGGTATCAAGCCGACGTTTGGCCTGGTGCCGCGCGCGCCCGGCTTCTTTCCGCCGAGCTGGGGCTCGCTGGCGCACACCGGCCCCATCGGCCGAACGGTCGGCGACACGGCGCTGCTGCTGAGCGTGATCGAGGGCTATGACCGGCGCGACGCGGTCAGCTTGCCGGTGCAGCCGCGCCTGCACATGCTGGCGGGCGACGGCATCGCCGGCATGCGCATCGCCTACACGGCTGATTTCGGCTGGGCTGCGCTGGACCCGGACGTGCGCGCGGCGTTCGAGGCATCGCTGGCCGCGCTGGAGGAACTGGGCGCGGAACTGGTGGAAGCGGACCTGGCGGTGCCGGAGGATGCGCTGACCGGCATCCTGAAGCCCATCGGCTACACCGAGCAGTCGACGGCGGCGATGACGCGATCCGAGGAAGAGCTCGGCCTGTCCGAGCCCGACTTCGCCGACGTCGTGCGCAAGGGGCAGGTTTACAGCGGGCGCGACTACATGGCTGCCACCCACCGGCGCGCGCAATTGCGCGGCAGTTTCGTGAAGCTGTTCGACGATGTTGCGGCATTGGTCACGCCGACGGTGGCGACGACGGCGTTTGCCGCCGGTACGCTTGGGGTCGACGAGATCGATGGGCGTACGGTGGACCGGCATCTCGGCTGGTCGCCGTTCTCCTGGCCGATCAATCTCGCGGGCCTGCCGGCGGCCACCGTGCCCAACGGTTTCGACCGCGACGGCTTGCCGATCGGCTTGCAGATCGTGGCACCGTGGCTGGACGAGACCACGATCTTCCGCGTTGCCGCCAGCATGGAGATCCTTCGGCCCTGGGCGGACCATTGGCCGACGTTGGGTGCCGGCGACGCCGACACGGCCCCACCGCTCGCGGCGTCGGAACAGTAAACTTCGGTTAGGTCAGCGCCGGCCGCCGGCGACTTCGGCCAGCGGCTCGTGCCATGCGTCCTCGCCCTTGTCCGGCGATGCACCTGGCTGACCCGAGGCCGGCATGGCGTCGCGGCCGAAGCGCAGGAAGTGGCCGAGGTAGTCAGCCAGGGTCTTGGTGGCGTCGTCGCTCTTGCTCGGTGCGCGATAGAGCAGCAGGTCCACCTTGGGCAGCGCCGGAAAATACTCCTCGGGCCCGATCTGGCGCATGCCGGGGACCAGGGCGGACTGCGCCACCACCGCCACCGCCATGCCGGCGAACACGGCCGCCTGCAGCCCGCCCATGCTCTCGCTGGTGCAGATCACGCGCCAGCGCCGCCCCGATCTTTCCAGCGCGTCGATCGCATGCTCGCGAAAGATATTGCCCGGCGGCAGAACGGCCAGCGGCACAGGGTCCTTCAGATGCGCGTCATAGCGCTTGCTGGCGACCCAGATGAGCTGTTCCTGGTGCACAACCTGTCCGCCGGTGAACCCGCGCATGCGGGTGATTAGGGCAATGTCGACCTCGCCCTGCCGGACCAGGCTGAGCAGCGGCGTGCTGAGCGAGCACCGCAGCTCGACCTGGATGCCGGGGAATGCCTGTCGGAACCGGGCCAGCACCGGCGGCAGCAGATAGGCGGCATAGAGGTCCGGCGTGCCCAGGATGACGTGGCCCTGGATCGGCGCGGTCGACAGGCGCAGCATCATCTCGTCCTGCATCCGCAGCAGCGACTTGGCATAGTGCAGCACCACTTCGCCGTCCTCGGTCAGCTGCGTGCGACGGCTTTCCGGCGTGAAGAGCTGCTTGCCGACCAGCTCCTCCAGCTTCTGCAACTGCATGGTGATGGCCGGCTGGGTGCGGCCGAGCTGGGCCGCTGCCTGGGTGACGCTGCCGGTCTCCGCCACGACGAGGAAGGAGCGCAAATATCGCAGGTCCAACGCATGGCCAAACACAGGCACCCCCTTGCAACCGTTGCCGTGCGATCGCATTGACGATCTTATGAAGCCCCGCCGCATGGCGAAAGCAATTATCGTGCAAGCCGGCCATCTGCCCGCTGTTGCGGCCGGACTCGTCCGGCAGGTTGGCCGCCGCCCTGACCAAGAGGACGCCTTCACATGCCACCGATGTTCGAGGAGCTCGACTACCGCGCCACGCCCATCGGCGAGCTGAGCCTGCGCCGGCGGCACGACCTGTCGCTCGGTGTCGACGTGATCGAGATCAAGCTCGGCGACGAGTTCCTGATGACCAGCCTGTTCACGGACTCCGAGGTCGCGCTGGCGCGGCTTGGGTTGGCGGAACTCGGACGGGGCGGGGCCGACGTCGTGGTCGGCGGCCTGGGGCTCGGCTACACCGCGCGCGAAGTTCTGGCCGATGCCAGCGTCGCGTCGCTGATCGTGGTCGACGCCCTGGACGCGGTGATCGACTGGCACCGGTCCGGGTTGCTGCCCCTGGGGCCGGAACTGACCGGTGATCCGCGCTGCCGGTTCGTGGAAGGCGACTTCTTCGCGCTGGCGGCGGCCGCGGACGGGTTCGACCCGAACCTGCCGCGCCGGCGGTTCGACGCCGTCCTGGTCGACATCGACCACTCCCCGACTGCGTTACTCGACCCCGGCAATGCCGGTTTCTACACGCCCCGGGGCCTGGCCGGCGTGGCCCGCCACCTGAAGCCGGGCGGGGTCTTCGGCCTGTGGTCCAACGAGCCGCCGGACGATGCCTTCACGGCGCGCCTCGCCGCTTGCTTCGCGGACAGTCGGGCCGCGCCGGTGACGTTCCACAACCCTTTGCAGGGCAACGACTTCACCCAGACGGTGTACCTGGCCCGCACCGCGCGATGACTCCCCCACCCTTGCATAACGGCGCACGAGATTGCGGCACTGGTGCAATCTCAGGCCAAACCGGTACGCTGAAACCCTCGGGCTGGCCGACCCTCAGCGAAATAGCTGCGTATGAATCCATGGGACATTTTTTGCTGGCAACGCGTGCAGGCATGAAGCGACGTGCAGGCGGGCATGAATCCCGGTGTCCAGCCACGATTCTCTTCAGTATCGAATGTCAGAGTACCATCGCTGCCGAGTATGGAAGCTTGTATCGCACAAAAGCTGCAAGTGCCGCTTGGCAAAACGGTGTTCAATTAGGACAAGCGCGAGGGGCTGGGCGTCTCCGACAATCGGCGGCTGTAAGCTGTCACCATACCGTCATTCCTGAGTTAATTCGGTGGCTTGCTAGTGACACAGATGGGACGCGTGCGGCGCAGTCGATATAGTGTCCGTCGAAAACCGACATACCAATGTATGCGATATTTTTCGGCAGGAGTTGCCAAACTTTTAGCCAAATGAGTACATTAATTGAACGATGGGGATGAGGGGGACCTCACGTTGGCGCATGGCTTGGCAGGTACGGGCTCGTGCGGCGCCGTCCAAATTCGGATCTGTCGCACGTCGTGCCACATTCGCTGCGCGCCTTTCGGGGTGCCCCGGGCAGGGACAATGTCAGTGCAGGTGCTCACGTGTCAGATGACCGCCTTTCGATTGTAGAAGACACGGAATTTCTTGAGCAAGCGGGGGCGGAAGCGCCGTGGTTGCTCCTTATAATCGATGACGACGATTCCGTGCATCGCGCGACACGCTTCGCCCTCGGCGACTTCAAGTTCGAAGATCGTGGGTTGCGAATACTCAGCGCGTATTCGGCCTCGGAAGCGCGCGACATCATGAAAGATGAGAGTTCGATCGCGGTCGTTCTGCTCGATGTGGTCATGGAGAGCGAATATGTCGGCCTGGAACTGGTCCATTGGATCCGCGATGAGATGCATAACGACCGGGTGAGGATTGTATTGCGTACCGGGCAGCCGGGATATGCGCCAGAACTCGACGTTATCCGACAGTACGACATCAATGACTATAAGGACAAGAGCGGCATGACGGCCGTCAAACTTGTCACGACCATCTATTCGGCTCTGCGGTCCTTCCGCGACATCGACCGTCTTGAACACCAGTCGGAAGCGCTTCGCAATGCCTTGAAAATCGCGGAAACGGCGAGCCGCGCGAAGACCGACTTCATCACACACATGAGCCACGAGTTTCGGACCCCGCTGAACGGCATTATTGGCATGTCGGAGATGATCGCATCGGAGGCGCTGGGCCCTGTCGGCACGGCAAAATACAAGGAGTACGCCTGGGACATCGTTACGTCCGGCCGTCACCTGCAGTCCCTGGTCGAAAGTGTCCTGGAGTTTGCCGAAGACGGCGATGGCAAGCCGCTCACATTCGAGGTTTTCGATTTGCAGGAGCTGATCGCTGAGTTCTTCGAGGGCGAAGCGCGCGGCAAGGAGGGCGGGACCGCATCGAAACGGCGCCACAAGGTTCGCGGGGCAAAGGGCAAGCTGATGGTGCGCACCGACCGAAAGATGGTGCAGACCATGATGACCAATCTGGTTTCCAATGCCTTCACGCATAATCCGGACGACTGTTCCGTTCGGGTCACCGCCAGGCGTTTGGACAATGACGGGCTCCTCATCTCAGTGGTCGATGACGGCGTTGGCATCGACAAATCGATCATCACGGCGCTCGGCCAACCGTTCAATTTCGCCCGAAACCCCTATACCTCAGGGCATGGCGGGCTTGGCCTCGGGCTTTTGGCGACCAAACGTTTGATCACACGTTTGGGTGGCGACATTTCCATTGAGTCCGAGCCCAATGTGGGCACGACCGTACGCCTGATTTTTCCCGAGGAAACGATGCTGCCGGTAACCGCAACGGGCACCGCCAACGAATAGGGCCCACATCGGATCGAGGATACGCGATGGCATTTGGCGTCTTGACTCTCGGCGTAGCGGTTGTCCGGGCCTTCGCATACTTCACGCTTGTGCTGCTGCTGGTGGGCTGCGGTGAATCCGGCCCGATCAAGATCGGGTTCATCGGCGGGCTGAGCGGCCGTTCCGCGGACATTGGCGAGGCATCGCGCAATGCGGTTCAGCTTGCCGTTGAGGGCATCAACGAGGCTGGCGGCATCGATGGCCGACAGCTCGAACTGCTTGTTCGCGACGATCAGGACGATCCGGATGTTGCGGCCGCGGCCGTGCGCGACCTGCACGAGAACGGCGTGGTCGCCATTATCGGTCCCAACAACAGCTCGATCGCGGAAGGCATGCTGCCCGTACTGAACGAACTGGAGCTGGTAGCGATTTCGCCAACAGTGTCGTCGTTGGTGTTTGCCGGGTTGGATGACCACCTGTTTCGCATCAACTGGACCACGCGCGACAACGCGCAGATTTACGCCACCCACTATGCCGAGCGGGGCATCGTGCGCGTGGCCGCCGCAATCGACAACAACAACCGCGTGTTCTCCCAGAGTTGGCTGGACGAGTTCACCAGGGCGTTCGAGGCAGCCGGCGGGGCGCTGGCGGGCTTTGACGTGTTCGATGCCGACGATGAGCGCGGCTATTCCCAGACCGCGAGCAGATTGCTGGAGTTCGATGCCGATGCGTTGTTGCTGATCGCCAATGGTGTCGATACAGCCCAGTTGGCCCAACAGATACGCAAGCTGGACGAGGAAATCCTGCTGATCGCGGCGGAGTGGGCGGCATCTGAACGGTTGCTCCACCTCGGCGGCGGCTCGATCGAAGGTCTGGAACTCGTGCAGTCCTACGACCGCAACGATCAGTCGGAGCGCTACGTGGCGTTCAAGGATGCCTTCGCCGAGCGTTTCAACCAGTATCCGGGCTACGCAGGCATCGCCGCCTATGACGCCGCGACCGTGCTCTTCCAGGCATTGGCCGAGCAAGAGGATGGGACGCTCAGGCAAGCGCTCCTGGACCAGGGGGGCGTGCAAGGCCTGCAGCAGACCATCGATTTCGACGAATATGGCGACGCACAGCGTCGGGCCTTCTTCGTGGTCGTGCGGGGCGGCAACTTCGTGATGCCATGAAGATTTTCCGCCGGTTGCATCTACGCACCTCGGTCATACTGCTGCTGCTCGGCACGCTGTTGGCCTCCGTTGCAATCATCGGATCGGGCTTGCTGCTGGTTATGTCCGATCGCATTGAGGACGAGAACCGGGAGCAGCTGGAGGGGGTGGCCGCACAGACGGCGCAGCGCGTGGAAATCTTCCTGGAAGAACTGCAAGCACGGGTCGAGTTGTTAGGCGAGGTATACGCCGCACTGCCCGCTGACAGCCTGCAGGGCGCGATGGACGATGCAAGGCGGCCGAGCCTGGATGCCATATTCGTGCTCAATGCAGCGGGCCGTCTGGACGTCGCCAGCATTGAGGGGCGCAGTCCGTCGCAAACGCAGGAGCTGGTCGGTGTCGATCTTTCGACCTACCCGTTGTTTCGCGAGGCCATGGCTGAAATGGGAACGATCTGGAGCGACAAGCACATTTCGGCGGTAACCGGTGGCGTGACGCTGGGGCTTGCCAGCACCTTGCCCAGCGGGGAGGGCGTCGTCATCGCCGAGCTGTCGTTCCAGACATTGTTGGATCTGGGCCAGATCGCCCACTCGGGCGGCAGCCTGGAGTATTGGATCGTCGACAAGAACGGTGAGATCGTCGCGGATACCGGCGAGCGGCCGACCGAAAGGCTCAATCTCAGCGGCGTGCCGGTCGTGGCGGCGGGCCTGGCCGGCGAGCCATTGCCGGAGCGGATGGATCTGGGTGGTGTCAGCTACCAGGTTTCGGCAGCACGGTCCGACACGCTGGGATGGCTGTTTGTCAGCCGAATTCCATCGGGTCTCGCCAATCCCCGGTTTCGCGAACTACTCATTCTCTTTGCGGTCGGTTTCGTGGGTACGCTGATCGTAGGAACCGTTCTGGCACCGTGGTGGTCGCTGCGCATAGTGCGACCGCTGCGGCAGGTCGCACAGAGTGCGGATAGTATCGCCCGTGGCGACCGGCCCGACGCTTGGCCGCGCAGCCGCATCGTCGAGCTCAACAAGCTGTCGATGGATCTCGGCCGCATGGCCGATGGCATTGGCAGCCGTGAGCGCGAATTGCGGACGCTGAACGCCGAGCTAGAGCAACGAGTTGATGAGCGGACGGTTGCACTGCGGGACAGCAACATTGAGCTCCAGGCCGCGCTCGATACCGTCAGGCGCGCGCAGGACGAGCTCATTCAATCGGAGAAACTGGCAGCGATCGGACGCCTCGTCGCAGGCTTGGCGCACGAGATGAACACGCCCCTGGGCAACGGTCATCTGGCCATCACAACGCTCTCCCAGAAGCTCGGAAATTTCGAGCGGGCGACACAGGATGGCCTGCGTCGGTCCGAGTTGAATGCCTTCGTGGACGGTGTGCGGACGACCGTGGAAATCGTGGAGCGAAATCTGCGGCGGGCTGGCGAGTTGATCGGCAGTTTGAAGCAGGTGGCCGCCGACCGCACCTCGTCGCGTCGGCGCGCGTTCACGCTGGAAGAGGTGATCGACGAGGTGTTGATCACGCTCAGTCCATCCTTGCGGAACAAGGACATCACCTTCGATATCTCACTTCCGCAGGCCGGCGACACAAAGTTGGACAGCTTCCCTGGCGAGTTGGGACAGGTGCTTACCAATTTGATCGAGAACTGTCTGGCGCATGGGTTCGCGGAGACAGATGCCGGCATCATCAAATTGACCGGCGAGTGCCATGAACGCTTCGTCACGCTGCGGCTTAGCGACAATGGCGTCGGCATGCCTCCGGATGTGGCGCGAAGGGTATTCGATCCATTCTTCACGACTGCGCTGGGGCGGGGCGGCACCGGCCTCGGCTTGTTCATCGCGTACAACGCGGTCAACAATATTCTTGGGGGCACCATCCATCTGGACACCGCTCCGGGAGAGGGCACGCGATTTACCCTGAGCATTCCATTGGTCGCCCCCTACCAGGAACCTGAAGAAGAGCCTGCGGCGAAGCGCGTACTGGCATGACCCCGCTTACGCCGGCTTGGCCCGTCGCCCCGCCGTGAGCGGACGCCTAATCGTCGACGGTGCGCCATTCCAATAAACATGACATATTGGCCCCGTTGGCAACGAACGGGATGGTGTGCGCATGCCGGATGACCGGGCCTATCCAAGTGCCGGCCTGCACGGACAGGTCGTCTATGACATAGGCCGGCAGATCGTTTCCGGGCGGATCGCGGTCGGCGACGACCTGCCGCGCGAGATAGAGCTGTGCGACCGGTTCGGCACCAGTCGCCAGGCCATCCGCGAGGCGATCAAGGTGCTTGCGGCCAAGGGCCTGGTTGAGGCGCGGCGGCGGCGCGGCACCCGCATCCGGCCGCGCGAGAACTGGAACCTGCTGGACCCGGACGTGCTGATGTGGCACGCGCCGGACGGCTTCGATCCCGACTTCATGCACGACCTGCTGGAGCTGCGCGCGACGGTGGAGCCGGCGGCGGCCGAACTGGCCGCACGCCGCCGCGATCCGGCGCATTTGGCCGAGCTTGGCCGGGCCATCGACGACCTGGGGCGGGCCGGCCGCGACGCGGAAGCGTTCTACGACGCCGACATCCGGTTTCACGTCGGCCTGCTGCTGGCCAGCGGCAACAGCCTGTTCGCCAACCTGGCGACGTCGGTGCGCGCCGCGCTGACCGCGAGCTTCAGCCTGCAACAGCGGATCGGCGGGCCGCAGGACAACGGGCACGCGATCCATGCCGCGGTCTATGAGGCGATCGCCGCCGGCGACACCGCGCGCGCCCGCTCGGCGATGGCGTTTGTCATCGAGGCTGCCGCCATCGAGCTGCAGCCGGTGTTGGCCCGCAAGCCGAAGCCGTGACTCGGCGGTCGCGTGGTGCCTTGCCACGGCAATTTGTCTGACATAAGCTTCGCCAAAACGCACCTCCGCCAACGACCGGAGGACAGCGGTGAGGAAACGTTTCAGATCGCGCCATGAAGATAACCGGCATCCGGACCTGTGTGGTCAACGCCCAGATGCGTAACTGGGTGTTCGTGAAGGTCGAGACCGACCAGCCGGGCCTGTGGGGCTGGGGCGAGGCCACGCTGGAGTGGAAGACTCGCGCCGTGGTCGGTGCCATCGAGGATCTGGCGCCGTTGATCGTCGGCCGCGACCCGCGCGATATCGAGCAGCTCATCCGCGTTATGCACAAGCACGGTTTCTGGCGCATGGGCGTGATCGGCGCGTCGGCGATCAGCGGCATCGAGATCGCGCTGTGGGACATTCTGGGCAAGGATCTCGGCGTGCCGGTGTGGCGCCTGCTCGGCGGCCGCACCCGCGACCGGGTCCGTGTCTACACGCACTTGGGTATGGGCGATATGACCGCGGTCTACGAGACCACCGAGGCTGCCGCACTGGTCGAGCGTGCCCAGGCGGTGATCGAACGCGGCTACACCGCGCTGAAGTCGGTGTTCATCCCCTACACCCACTACACCGCCTCGCCGAAGGAACTGGACCACGTCGGCGGCATGATGGCGGCGCTGCGCGAGGCGGTGGGTGACGCGGTCGACATCATGATCGACTTCCACGGCCGCTGTGCCTCGGCCAGTGCCGCGGTGGAATATATTCAGGTGCTGGCACCGTACCGGCCAATGTTCGTCGAGGAGCCGATGCCGCCCGGCGACACCCAGACCATGCTGGAGGTCGCGCGCCGCTCGCCGGTGCCGATCGCGACCGGCGAGCGCCTGATCGGGCGGCAGGACTTCGAGCCGCTGTTCCACGCCCGCGCGATCAACATCGCGCAGCCCGACATTTGCCATTGCGGTGGCTTGTCGGAGGCTCGCAAGATCGCGGCGATGGCGGAGACGGCGGCCTGCGGGGTGGCACCCCATAATCCACTGGGTCCGTTGGCCGGCGTGGTCGCGCTCCATTTCGCCGTCGCGACGCCCAACTTCGTGATCCAGGAAGAGATGAGCGGGGCGGTACCTTGGTTCCACGACGTGGTCGAGGACAGCCCGCTGACGTTGCAGGATGGCCATTGGCCGGTGCCGGAGCGCCCGGGTCTCGGGGTCGAGGTCAATGAGGCGGAGGCGGAAAAGCATCCGTTCGCGCAGGAAGTCATGCATGCGACGAATGCGGTGATCGCCGACGGCACCGTGGTTGACTGGTAGCGGGGAACGGGGACGGCATGCCATGACGGGACGGCTGGACGGCAAGGTCGCGATTGTTACCGGCGCGGGGCAGGGCATCGGTGAGGCGATTGCGCATCGATTCGCGGAGGAGGGTGCCGCTGTCTGCATTGCCGAACTGAACCCGGAGACCGGGTCGGCGGTGGCCGAGGCGATCAATGCGGACGGCGGGCGCGCGCTGGCGGTTGCCACCGACGTCACCGATACCGATGCCATCGCCGCCATGGTGGAGCAAGCAACCGCCGAGTTGGGCACGCCGGACATCCTGATCAACAACGCCGGCATCGCGGTCTTCGACGACCCGCTGAGCCTCTCCGACGACGAATGGAAGCGCTGCTTCTCGGTCGACATGGACGCGGTTTGGTACTGCACCCGCGCGGTGCTGCCCGGCATGCTGGACAAGGGTGGCGGCAGCATCGTCAACGTCGCCTCGGTCCACAGCTTCCAGATCATCCCGAAGACGTTTCCGTATCCGGTCGCCAAGCACGGCGTGCTCGGCATCACCCGGGCGCTCGGCGTGGAGTACGCGGCGCGCGGAATCCGGGTGAACTGCGTGTGTCCCGGCTACATCGAGACGCCGATTGCGGTCGCCTATTGGGACACGTTCGACGACCCGGCCGCCGAACGGCGGCGGGCCGAGGGCTACCACCCGATGATGCGAGTCGGCCAGCCGGTGGAGGTGGCCAACGCGGTTCTGTTCCTGGCCTCCGACGAGGCCGGTTTCATCACTGCTGCCAGCCTGATGGTCGATGGCGGCGGCTCCGTGCAATTCCACAGCTAGTGCAACAACGAGAGGGCGAAGGCCCCACAGGTTCGAGCGAATTCGAGCAACTGAACGATGGAGGAAATTGCGATGACAATGCCATTGAGCAAGCGGGCCTTCCTGCTGACAACGGCCTCCGCACTGGCGTGCGCGGGCCTGGCCGGCACGGCCGCGGCGCAGGATGACCTCAAGTTCGGCTACATCAACAAGATGGGCGACCATCCGTGGTTCGTGTCCGAGGTCGCAGGCGCCGAGGCGCGGGCCGAGGAACTGGGCGCCGAACTGATGCACCAGGACGTGCAGTTCGACGCCGACCTCACCATCACCGCGTTCGACACCATGGTCGCCGACGGCGTCGCCGGCATTGCCATCGTGGTGCCCGACCTGGCGCTGGGCCCGGTGATCGCCGACAAGGCGGTGGAGGCCGGCATCCCAATCGTCGCGGTCGACGACGACATCTATTTCGAGGACGGCACGCCGGTGCCCTATGTCGGTATCGACGCCTTCAACATCGGCCGCCAGGTCGGCACCGAGCTGGTCACCCTCTACAATGAGAGCGGCTGGGCCGACGATCCCGATGCCGTGGTCCGGATCGCCAGCATCGAGGACCAGAAGATCGAGACCTGCATGAAGCGCAACGAGGGCGCCGAGGCCTCGTGGATGGAGGCGTTCCCCGACTGGTCCGAGGACGACATCCTGAATATCCCCTATGACGGCACCATGGTCAGCTCGGTCGACGCCATGTCGACGGTGCTGACCGGCAACCCGGAAGTGACCAACTGGATCTTCTGGGCCTGCAATGACGACGGCGTGCTGGGCGGCGTGCGCGCGCTGGAGAACGCCGGCTACGACGGCGACGCCGGCTTCGGCATCGGCATCGACGGCAGCCGGGCTTGCGACGGCCTGCAGAGTGCGGAGGGCTTCAAGGGCTCGATGTGGTTCGACAGCGCCAGCCACGGCGCGACCGGCATCCAAGTGCTCTACGACCACGTGGTCAACGGCGAGCCGATGCCGAGTGACCCGATTATGATGCCGGCGATCTATGTGACTCGCGACAATTTCGACGAGTACCAGTCGAAGCTAGGCTGCGAGTAGCAGGACCGGACGGCGGGGCGCGGGCGCGCGCCTCGCCGTTTCCTTGTCAGAGATATGAGCGACCAACGCCCGATATTCGGCGTCAGCGACGTCTCCAAGGCGTTCGGGCCGGTGCAGGCACTGCGCGGGGTCTCGCTCGACTTCACGCCGGGCGAGGTGCTGGCGCTGGTGGGCGAGAACGGTGCCGGCAAGTCGACGCTGATGCGCATCCTGGAAGGCGAGCACCAGCCGGACACGGGCACGGTCACCCGGGACCGCGCGCCGGTGATGCTGACCGGCGCCGCCGATGCCCATGCGTTCGGCATCCGCATTATCCACCAGGAACCGGAAACCGTGGCCGAGCTGACGGTGGCGGAGAACGTGTTCCTGGGCGACTTCAAGCAGACCGGCGGGCTGTTCGTCGACTGGCGCGACCTGGAGCAGCGCACGCTTGAGCTGGCGCGTCAGTTCGGCGTCGAGGACGAGCTCAATCCGCGCCGGCAGTGCCGCCATCTCGGCCCGGCACAGCGCCAGTTGATCGAGATCATGCGGGCACTGAAATCCGGCGTGCAGTTGCTGGCGCTCGACGAGCCGACCTCGTCGCTGACCGAGGACGAGGCGCAACGGCTGTTCGCGGTGATCCGGCGCATGCGCGAGGAGGGCGTCGCCGTCATCTACATCTCGCACCGGCTGCACGAGATCATGCCGCTGGCCGACAAGGTGGCGGTGCTGCGCGACGGCGCGCTGATCGACGTTCGCTCCATCGGCGACGTGGACGAGCGCGAGATCG
This sequence comes from Alphaproteobacteria bacterium, assembly GCA_965227515.1. GTDB lineage: Bacteria > Pseudomonadota > Alphaproteobacteria > CALKHQ01 > CALKHQ01 > CBDDFZ01. The sequence goes on along the minus strand of CBDDFZ010000001.1, from coordinate 3,566,040 downwards.
CCCAGCTCATGGTCGGCCGTCCGGTGGAAAGCTTCTACCAGACCGGCGACCGGGCACATGGCGACGTCGTGCTCGACGTGCGCGGCTTATCCACCGACCACGTGCATGACTGCTCGCTCGCGGTGCGTGCGGGCGAGGTGGTCGGGCTCGGCGGCCTGATGGGCGCCGGGCGCACCGAACTGGCCAAGGGCATCTTCGGCTTCGACCGGTTGCGCGGCGGGGAGGTGCGGGTGAACGATGTGCCGGTGCGCCTGCGCAGCCCGGCCGACGCCATCCTGGCCGGCATCGGGTTCGCGCCGGAGGACCGCAAGCACGAGGCGCTGCTGATGATGCGCGGCGTGCGCGAGAACATCAGCCTGTGCGTGCCCGACAAGATCAGCATCTCCGGCTTCATCCGCCGCGCGGCGGAGAACGTGATCGCGGCCCGCATGGTCGACCGCATGCAGGTGAAGACGCCTTCTCTGGGCCAGCTTGTCTCCAAACTCAGCGGCGGCAACCAACAGAAGGTGGTGCTGGGCCGCTGGCTGGCGCGCCAGCCCAAGGTGCTGATCCTGGACGAGCCGACCCGCGGCATCGACGTTGGCGCCAAGGCGGAAATCTACCGATTGATCGAAGAGCTGGCCGAAGGGGGCATGGCGATCCTGATGATATCTTCCGAGATGCCCGAGCTTCTGGGTGTGACCGACCGCATCCTGGTCATGCGCGACCGCACCGTCGCCGGCGAGCTGGAGACCGATGGCGCCACCGAGGACGACATCCTGCGGCTGGCGATGGGCGAGGATTTGTACGGCACGAGGCAGGCGTCATGAGCGAGACCACGGCGCGGGCCGACGGTGGCAACGAAAACCCGGTCCTGCACTTCATCCGCCACAATATCGGCACCCAGAATTTCAGCCTGCTGATCGCACTGATCCTGCTGATCGCGATCTTCGGCGCGATCAGGCCGGATGCGTTCTTCCTGGGCCGCACGGTCACCAACATCGTGCTTGGCGTGTCCATCCTGGGCGTGCTGGCGATCGCGCAGACGATGGTGATCGTGTCCGGCGGGCTCGACATCTCCGTCGGCTCGGCGACCGGTCTGTGCACGCTGGTGGCGGCATTGGCGATCGAGGCGACGGGGTCGGCGCTGGTGGCGGTGCTGGCGGCGCTAACGGCTGGCGGGCTCGCCGGCTGCATCAACGGGCTGATCGTCACCCTGGGCCGGGTCAACCCGGTGATCACCACGCTGGGCACCATGGCGGCATTTCGCGGGCTGGCGCTGATCATTTCCGACGGCCGGTCCATCGGCATCCTGCACGACGGTTTCCGCTGGCTCGGCTCCGGCTTCATCGGCTTCCTGCCGGTGCCGGTGTTCCTGATGCTGCTGGTCGCCGCCCTGTTCTTCTGCTTCATGCGGTTCACGGTGATGGGCCGCAACGTCTACGCCATGGGCGGCAACCCTGTCGTGGCGCGGCTGGCCGGCATCCACCTGACCCGCTACCGCATCGCGATCTATACGGTCAGCGGCGTGGCGGCGGGCCTGGCCGGCGTCATCCTGGCCGCACGGACGGGTTCCGGCCAGCCGGTCTCTGGCTCCGAGGGCCTGGAGCTGGAGGCGATCACGGCGGCGATCCTGGGCGGTTGCGCGCTGGCGGGCGGCAAGGGCACAATCTTCGGCGCCGTGCTGGCGGTGCTGATCCTGGGCGTGCTCAAGACCGGCATGCTGCTGGTCGGCCTGCAGTCGTTCTACCAGGACGTGGCCAAGGGGGCGCTCCTGATCGGCGCGGTGATGATCCAGGAACTCCGGTTTCGAAGATCGGGGGATTGACGTGTCTTTCGGCGCAGGCGATGGCCACCAATACAATCGTCATGGCCGGGCTTGTCCTGGCCATCCACGAGATGGCCGCTTGAGCGGCCAGGAAGACGTGGATGCCCGCAACAAGTGCGGGCATGACTTCAAAGGGTTTTGGGGAACGCGATGAGCGACGTGCTGACCATCTCCGCCGGGCCGCTGTCGGCAGGCGTGGCACCGGCCGCCGGCGGTGCGCTCAGCCACTTCCGCCGCGACGACGGCTTCGACCTGTTCCGTGCCGCGACGCCGGAGGTGATCGCCAACCGCGACCCGATGGGCGTGGCGAGCTTCCCGCTGGTGCCGTTCTCCGGCCGGATCGAGCGCGGCAAGCTGACCTTCCTTGGCCGCACCCACCAGCTCGCCATCAACCTGCCGCCGGAGAAGAACGCGATCCACGGCGACGGCTGGCAGAACCCGTGGCAGGTGGAGCATGCGGACGCCACCTCGGTGCGGCTGGCGCTGCCCAATCCCGGGCGCGGGTGGCCATGGGCGTACACGGCGCATCAGACCTACAGCCTCGCGCCGGACGCGCTGACCGTCGAGATGTCTATTACCAACGAGTCCGACGATCCGATGCCGGCCGGGCTGGGCGTCCACCCCTGGTACGACTGGACGCCGGACGCGACGCTGCAGTTCAACGCGACCGACGTGTTCAACGTGAACGAGGAATACCTGCACACCGGGGCGACGCCGATCCCCGCGCGCTGGGATTTCAGCGAAGCGCGCCGGGTGGAGGGCACCGACCTCGCCAACTGCTTCGCCGGCTGGGACGGGCGCGCGGTGGTGGCGTGGCCCGACCGTGGCGTCAGCATCACCATTGAGGCCGGGCCGCCGTTCGGCCATCTGGTGGTCTACACCCCGCCGGGTCAGAACTTTTTCTGCGTCGAGCCGGTGTCGAACACCACCGACGCCTTCAACCTGCACGAACGCGGCGAGGAGACGCCGCCCACCGGCACGGTGACCGTGGCGCCGGGCGACACGATGCGCGCCGCCGCGCGTTTCGTGGTCGGTGGATGAGCGCGACGGAGCCAACGGCATGACCACACTTGTCCTGATCCCCGGCCTGCTTTCCGACGCGCGGGTGTGGAAGGCGCTCGCCGATGCGGTCGACCTGCCGGTGCACGACGCGGACGTCACCCGTGACGACACCCTGCAGGGCATGGCGGCTCGGCTGTTGGCCGAGACCGAGGGGCCCATCGTGCCTGTGGGTCACTCCATGGGCGGGCGTGTCGCGATGGAGATGGCGCACCAGACGCCGGAGCGCGTGCGCGGCATGGTGCTGGCAAACACCGGTCACGGCCCTCTCAAGCCGGGCGAGCCGGAGAAGCGGCAGGCGAAGATCGACCTGGGCCATGCCGACATGGACGCGCTGGCGGCGGACTGGATTCCGCCGATGCTGAACCCGGCGCGTCTGAGCGACACCGCGCTGGTCGCCGACCTGACCGAGATGGTGCTGGCCTCCGGCGCGGACGTGCACGAGCGCCAGATCCGTGCGCTGGTCGCCCGCCCGGATGCAGGGGCCTATCTGCCCAGTATCACGTGCCCAATTCTGCTGATGACCGGCGCGCAGGACGCGTGGTCGCCGGAACCGCAGCACCGCGAGATCGCGGCACTGGCGCCCGATACGGAGCTGACGGTGATCGACAACGCCGGCCACTTCATGCCGGTGGAACAGCCAGGCGAAACCGTGGCCGTGATCACCGACTGGCTGGCCCGGCACCGCGCCGCCATTGTTGGCTGAGCAGCACATCCGTCATTGCGAGATACGCCGACTGGTCAAGCCCAGCGGCGTTCGCAAATCTCGCTAACAGTCGCTCAGAGACGCCAGCTTACGAAATAGCGTCGCCCTCGCCCTTGTGGCGAGGGCCCATTTGCGGGGCAGTCCGGGGTCCGTGCCAACAAGGGTTGGCAGAGTGGTCCCTTATGTCCGCCCGGACGCCATTTCAAATTCCGATTCACCCCAAACTATTGAGATTTCGGACAACAATGGGTCCTCGCCACAAGGGCGAGGACGACAGTTCTTTCTTTTCGCAGACATCGAGCCGCCCAATTCGAGATGTGCGAACCCAGTAGAGACAGCCACAACAACGCGCCGGCTCGGCAGGGCGTTTCACGCGGTCAAGGATGACAACGGTGTTTGTGAAGGGGCGACGACACGCTGTGCCGACGCAGGTGCAGGAGCTAAGCCTGCTCGATCCATGCAATGAAACCATCCAGCGCCTTGCCGGCGAAATCGATGGTGTCCTGGTCGGTTAGCCGGCCATCCTCAACCTTCTTGTTGGCCATCGGGACGATGACCTCCATGGTCGGGAACAGCCGCGCCAGCATGCCGTTCAGGATGTACTTCAGGTGCGATTGCGTGCGCACGCCGCCCATCGCGCCGCCCGACGTGGTCATCACCAGGCACGGCTTGTCCTTGAACACGGACTGGTAGGCCGGGCGCGATGCCCAGTCGATGGCGTTCTTCAGCACACCCGGCACCGAATAGTTGTACTCCGGCGTCACGAACACCAGGCCATCCGCGCCTGCGATGGCGTCTATCAGCGCCGCGACGTTCGGGTCGTTCTCGATATCTGCGTTGTAATGGGGCAGGCCCGCGATATCGGCGAACGCGGTTTCGGCCTTGTCCGATATCCGCTCGGCGAGGGTGGTGGCAACGGCCCGCGAGGACGACGCCGCGCGCAAACTACCTACGAAAAACAACAGCTTGGTCATGTGTGCTCCGGTCATAAGTAAGCAAGCCAGGTGGAGATCGCCGGCGCCGCGACCAGAATGGCGAGCGACACCAGCATGGCAAAGACGAAGGGCAGGGCGCCACGGAAGATGTCGCCGACCTTGAGGTCGGGATCGTTGATCGCGGACTTGATGGTGTAGACCGACAGCCCGAAAGGTGGTGTCAGCAGCCCCATCTCGACCGCCACGACGGTGAGCACGCCGAACCAGATCAGGTCGAAGTGCGCCTGCTCGGCCACCGGCAAGGCAATCGGCAGCACGATCAGCATGATCGAAATCGAGTCGATCAGGCAGCCGAGCGCGATGATCAGCAGCAGGTAGACGATCAGGAACCCATACGGGCCGATCGGGCTTTCCAGAAAGATGGTGGCCAGTTCGTGCGGCACGCCGGACAGTGCCAGCATGCGCGAGAACAGGGTGGCGGACAGGATCAGAAACAACACCGAGACCGTGATCTGTCCGGTCTCGACCAGCAGCTTCCAGAACCGTGTCCGCGACAACGATTTGCGCAGCAACGCGATGACCAGGGCGCCGAATGCACCGGCGGCGCCAGCCTCGGTCGGGTTCAGGAACCCGCCGTAGAGCCCGCCCAGCACCAGCAGCATGAGCGCCAGGATCGGCACCGCCTTCCACATCATCTGAAGCGCGGTGAAGTGTTCGTAGCCTTCGGTGTCGTTCTTGGTGTCGAACACCATGGACGGCCGTCGCCACGCCATCAGCAGGATGGTGCCTGAGAAGGCGATGGCGAGCAGCAGGCCCGGCCCGACGCCGGCCAGAAACATGCGCCCCACCGATTCCTCGGCCAGCACGGCATAAACGATCATCAGCAGCGATGGCGGGATCAGCATGCCGAGGACGGACGAGCCGGCAACCACGCCGGTGGCGAACTTCTTGGAATAGCCGTGGCGGGTCATCTCCGGCACCGCGACCCGGCTGAACACGGTCGCGGACGCGATGGAAATGCCGGTGATGGACGCGAACACGGCGTTGGCGAACACGGTCGCCATGCCCAGGCCGGCGGTGATGCGCCTGAGCAGCCGCTCGAACACATCGAACGTGTCCTTGCCGACATTGGAAACGGTGACCAGCAGCCCCATCAGCACGAACAGGGGCACCACCGCGAACAGGTATTCCTCCAGGCTGTCGTTGGCGACGGCGCCCAGCATGTTCATCGCGACCGCGTCGTTGCGGATGAAAGACACGCCAACGAACGAGACCACGAGCATGCCGATGCCGATCGGCAGTCCCAGATAGATCAGGAACAGCAGAGCGGCGATCGCAACCAGCCCGATTTCGAGTGGGCTCACGGTCCTGGCTCTGGACCGGTGTCCGCGACGGTCGTGCGCACGGCCTGCACGCTGCGCACCACGAACTCGATGGCGGCAACCGCGAGCCCAAGCAAGATCAGCGCCCGGAACGGCCATGTCGGCAGGGTGCCGAGACCTGGCGTGCCGATGAACTCGTCGGAACCCCAGTCTTTCACCAGCGTGCCGACGGTGGCCCACGCCATGCCGCCGACCATCGCGGCACCAGCCAGGTTGAACAGGGCGGCCAGCACGCCGCCGGCCCTGGGATGCTTGCGGGTGAACGGCCGGAAGAAGATTTCCGTGCGTGCCAGGCGGTCGGCGCGCACGGCCGCGGCGAGTTGCAGGGCGACGATCATCACCAGCAGCAACGCACCGAGTTCGGAGACCAGGGGCAGCGACGCCCCCAACAGGTTTCGCGCCACGATGTCGGCGCAGATGATCAGCATCAGGCCGACGATCAGCGCCGTGCCGAGTGCCGCCAGGCTCTCGACGACGCCGTGCCACAGCCGCATGGGAAGCGGCAGGTGGCGCCCCTGAGGCGGGGCGCCACCCGTATCGTGGAGATCGGTCACGACGCGAAGGCGTGCGTGATCAGAGTTCCTCGTCCCAGGCGCGCACCGGCTCCTCGCCATGGGCACGCAGGCCGTCCATATAAGCGCGCATGAAGTCGAGCGCCGGCAGGCCACGCTCCTCCAGCGGGGCGGCCCACTCGGCCCCCAGGTTCGGCAAGGAGTCGACCCAGGCCTGGCGCTCCTCGGCCGGCATCACGATGATGGTCACTGGCGGGTCCTGCTCGGCGCCCAACTCGACCATCTTGTTGAGGGCGAACTCGTGCCGCTCGACAAGGTCCTGGCCGTGGGATTCGGTGTAGTACTTGCCGGCCTCGATCATGGCGTTCTGCACTTCCTCGGGCAGGCCGTCCCAGGTGTCGCGGTTGATGGCGACCGCACCGGAGAATGCCGCGCCCGCATCGAAGCGGTGGATGTAGGGCGCCACCTCGTAGAGCTTGATCGGCAGTGCGCCCAAGGCCAGGGTCAGCACGCCGTCGGACACGCCGGTCTGGATGTCGGTGTAAAACGTGGTCAGCGCGCCGTCGACGGCATTGGCGCCGGTGCCGCGCAGCCAGTTGCCGAGCACGCCGGGGGCCGACAGCTTCAGGCCGTCGATGCCGGCGATGCCGTCAATCGGCTCCTTCAGGTAGATGTCGTATAGGTCGGTGGCGGTCAGGCCCAGGACCTTCAGATTATGGCTCTCCCACTCCTCCAGGAACGCCTCGTTGGTCTCCAGCAACTCCTCCATCACGTCCAGCAGCACCGGCGGATTGGCGGTGGAGAAGGGCGCGTTCGACGACACCTGGCTCAACGGCAGCTTGGCCGCCTCCAGGAACGAGAACACCCAGCCGATATCGGTGATGCCTTCCTCGACCGAGGTCAGGGTGGCGTTGGCGCGGTAGAGCTGGCCGCCGAAGGCCTCGTTCCACTCGATCACGTAGTTGCCGGATTCGGCGAGGATCTCGTCGGTCCGCGCCATGAAGTGGGTCTGGATCATGCCGACCCAGGGCACCACCGTGGGGTGGCTGGATGCCACGGTCAGGTTGATCGTTTCCTGCGCCCACGCCGATACGGGTAGCGCGCAGGTTGCGGCCGTAACGGCACCAACCAGCAATTTCATGAGAACTCCTCCCTAGGTTCGTTGCCTGATTTTATTGAATGGTGAATTGCTGCGAAGAGTAGTCCAGGCGCACCGTGACGGTGCCCTCGTTGACCAGCCAGGGCCGGACCGTGAACGTCCGCGCCCCGCTCGTGTGCATCGGATCGCGCTCGGCGATGGCGATGGCGTCGGCCCGTGAGGCGGCGCGCACGATGACCATGCCTTCGCCTTCCCAGCTCTGCTCGTCGTCGGTCCACAGCGGTCCGGCGGCGAACATGATGCCGTCCTTCTCCAACTGGACCTGGAAATTCAGGTGCGCCTCGATGTTGGCGAACACCGGGCCCAGCCCGTTCGTCGGCGACGTGAAGATGGCGTAGAGCTGCTTCTGCAGCATCTCCTTGCTGGCTTCCAGCACGGCGGCGGCGGGTACCGACGTCGGGTTGTCGTCGCTGCTCATGTTGCCTGTCTCATCGTTTTCCTCCCCCCGGTGCCGGGTTCTAGCCGGCCTTCTTGCGCTTGAGCTCCTCGCGGATTTCCGCGCCGTGTTCGTCCAGCGTCGGCGGTGGCAGCACGTCCAGCTCGGGCGCGCCATCGAAGTTATAGGGCGGGCGAACCGTGGTGAAGGTGCCCATCTCGGCGTGCGGCGCCGAGATCTTGATGTTCAGGTGCTGGGCCTGTGGGTCCTCCAGCGCCTCGTTGCTGTCGTAGGCGGGGGAGTGCGGCACCCCGGCCGCCAGCAGCTTGGCACACCAGGCGTCGCGGGTGTCGGTCTTGAACACCGGCGTGAAGTGCTCGATCAGGGCGTCCTGGTGCTTGATCCGCTCCAGCCGCTCGTTGAACCGCGGGTCGTCGTTCAGGGGCCATTGGTCGGTCGCTTCCAGCAGCCCCTCCCAGAACTTGGTCGGCGAGGACATGTGGATGGCGATCCACCGGCCGTCTCCGCACTCGAACGCATAGGACTGGGAGACGACCGGGCGCGACAGCGGGCCCATCACTTCGCCCACGGAGTAGTAGTGGGTGAAGCTGTCCAGGTTGAAGTGGCACATCGCCTCCAGCATCGAGATGTCGATGCGCCGGCCTTTGCCGGTCTTGCTGCGCTCCAAAAGGGCGGCCAGGATGGCGAGTGCGGCGTACTGGCCGGTCACGGCATCGGCGATGGCCGGGCCGATGACGCGCGGCTTCTCCGGCGGGATCAAAAGGCGCAGATAGCCGCTCGCCGCCTGCGCCACCGTGTCGTAGGAGGGGCGGTCGCGCGACGGGCCGGACTGGCCGAAGCCGGAAATCGCGCAATAGATCAGATCGGGCCGCACCTTGCGCAGGTCGTCCTCCCCGGCGCCCAGCTTCTCCGCCACGCCGGGCCGGAAGTTCTGCAGGAACACATCGGCGCCGGCGACCAGGTCGTGCAGCACCGCCAGGTCCGCCGGGTCCTTGGTGTCGAGCGCGATGGAGCGCTTGTTGCGGTTGTAGGTTTGGTAGTGCGGCGAGTAGAGCCCGCCCTTGAACGCGCGGAACGGATCGCCGGTGCCGGGCCGCTCCACCTTGATCACGTCGGCGCCCAGGTCGGCTAGGTGCATGCCGGCGGCGGGGCCGGTGATGTAGGTGCTGAGCTCGATGACGCGAACGTCCTTCAGGATCTTGACCATCTCGCCAGCTACTCCGCGGCTTCTTTGGGGTTCTCGGACGCCTTGCCGTCATAGTCGATGGCGAGGTCGGCCTTGTGGGACATGATGAAGCCGATGGAGCGCAGGCTCTCCTCGTAGAGGTGGGCGGACAGGCCGGCCGCGCGGGCCAGCAGCGGCACCGCCTTGATCGCCTGCAACGGCCAGCCGGCGTCCAGGATCACCGCCGGAATCGCGCCGGAAACATTGATCGGCAGCGGCCGGTTGATGATGCCGGGTGCGTGCTCGGCCAGGGTGCGCAGAGTGCCGACATGGTCGCCGGAGACGCCAAGCTCGTCGGCGATGGCGAGCAGGCGGTTGGCCCGCGGGTCGCCCGCATTGTGCTGCGGGTGGCCAAGCCCCGGCACCTTCTTCCTCGCCGCCTTCAGGTCGTTCAGGCTGCCGATGGCGGCGGCCTCGATATCGGTGCCGTCGGCCTTCGCCTTTTCCATCACCTCATGCAGGAAGAGGGCGGCCGCCTCCGAACTGCCGGCGACAACGCTGCCCATGCCGAGCAGGCCGGCGGCCATCGCGCCCTGCCAGGCGTCCGGTCCCGCGGCGAGCGTCATGCGGGCCGCCTGCACCGACGGCACCAACCCGTGCTCGGCAATCGCGACCAGGCAGGCATCCATCATCTTGCGCTGCGGTTCGGTGGGGCGCTCGCCCAGGACCAGCAGCCAGAAATAGTCGGTGAAATCGATCTTGCCGATCAGGTCGCGGCACAGGTCCTGCCCGCGCACCGTGATGCTCTCGGCATCGGATGTCGCGATGGCGGTGAAGGCTTGATCCTGCTTCCCGATCCGCATTCGGCCTCCCCAATCGTTCGCAAGCATGTTTTCGCATTGCGAAATGTTTTTCTCTTGCCGAAGAGTAGGCGCCGGTTTACCGTTGAGTCAAGGCAGATTCTGGCGACATACGAAGAACAAGCACAGTGCCAGGCGCGGGAGGACGAGATGCGCGACATCAACCAGTATTCGGTTACTCAGGCCGTCAAAGACACGTTCAAGACGGAACCTGGCAGTCGGTTCGAGCAATTGCTGCACGGCTTGATCGACCACCTGCACGACTTCACCCGCGAGCACAATCTGAACCACGAGGAATGGATCGGGATCCTGAACTTCCTGTACGACTGCGGGCAGATCTCGACCCCGGAGCGGCACGAGTTCATCCTGCTGTCGGACGTGCTGGGGTTCTCGGCACTGGTCGACATGATCAACACCCGTGGCGGTGCGACCGAGGGCTCCAATCTGGGGCCGTTCTATCTGAGCGATGCCCAGCCCTATGCCCTGGGCACGGACCTTGCCGACGGTCGCGACGGTGCCAGCGTGCTGGTCCACGGCCAGGTCACCGACACCCTGCATAATCCGCTGCCGGGGGCGCTGGTCGACACCTGGCAGGCTGACGGTTCCGGCACCTATCCGATCCAGGAGCAGGAGAAGGGGCAGGACAAGTACGACCTGCGCGGGAAGTTCACCTGCGACGACCAGGGCCGCTATTACTACACCACGGTGCTGCCGAAGCCCTACACCGTGCCCTATGACGGCCCTGTCGGGAACCTGCTGCGCGCCGGCAACCGCCACGCCTGGCGGGCCGCGCACCTGCACTACATCGTCAGCGCGCCCGGCAAGCGCGCCATCACCACCGAAGTGTTCTTCGACAGCACCGAGTACCTGGACAACGACGCCGTGTTCGGCGTGCGCAAGTCTCTGATTGCCAAGGTGAAGCCGGCCAAGAACGTAGACGACTTGGGCTTCGACTTGGCGGTCAAGCCGGACGCGATGCTGGAGTTCGATTTCGTGCTGGCGCCCGAGGGCTGAGGCCCGTGGGGGTCGACGGCGACAAACCGGCCGAGTTCGTCGAGGCATTGGCCAAGGGGCTGGCGATCCTGGAGTGCTTCGATGACGGGCATCCGGATATGACGCTGAGCGAGGTTGCCCGCCGCGTCGGCCTGTCGCCCGCCGCCGCCCGCCGCAGCCTGATCACGCTGAAGGCGCTGGGCTACGTGGGGCAGGAGGGCAAGCGCTTCCACCTGCGCCCGAAGATCATGGCGCTGAGCTCGGCCTTCTACTTCTCCGCCCGCATCGACGAGGTACTGCAGCCGGATCTGCGCGGGGTCGTCGAGCGCTTCGGGGATGCGTCCTCCGTGGCGACCCTGGACGGCCATCACGTCATCTACATCGCCCATTACTCACAACAGCGTGCCCGCCGTGCCGCCGCCGTGGTCGGCGCGCGCTATCCCGCGTTCGCCACCTCGATGGGGCGCATTCTGGTCGCGGCGATGGACGATGCCGACCTGGACGATTGGCTGGATAGCCTGGAGCCACAAGCGCTGACGGTGAAAACCTGCATAGATAAGAAGGCGTTGCGGGCGGAACTTATGAAAGTGCGCGCGGAAGGCTATGCCACCACCGTCGACCAGCTCGACTACGGCATCACGGCGCTCGCGGTGCCGGTGCGCGACCCCGACGGGCACACCATCGCCTCGCTCAACAGCTCCGGCTACACCGGCATGGTCACGCCTGAGCAGCTTGTGTGCGAGCGCCTGCCGGACCTGAGAGTGACGGCATCCCACATCGCGCACCAGATGGGCCGCTATCCGATCCTGGCCACGGTGCTGCGCAACTGACGGCCAACACGAACCAAGGCAACGAAACCTTCTTGGGAGGAAGATATGTGCAAGCTCGGTGAATCCTCAGGAACGTCGCATTCGACCGACGCGCACGGCGGGGCCAGCCGGCGAACCGTGCTGACGGCGGCCGCGGCCGGTGGTGCGTTGCTCGCCGGCGGCATCGCCAAGCCCGGCGCGGCAGCCGGTGCGGAGGTCATCAAGGCCGCCCTGCCGACCGGCATCAACGAGCCGGGCCGCCAGGTGCTGATCAAAGGCGGCGTCGTGATGTCGATGGACGATCAGGTTGGCAATTTCGCCGTCGGCGACGTGCTGGTCGAGGGCGGCACCATCGTCGAGGTCGGCGCCAACATCGAGGCACCCGAGGCGGCGGTCATCGAGGCCAATGGCAAGATCGTGATTCCGGGCTTCATCGATACCCACCACCATCAGTTCGAGACCGCGCTCCGCAGCCAGCTTGCCCACGGCATTCTGGTCAACGACGGCCGCCCGGTGAACGCCAACAACTACTTCGAGACCATCCTGCAGAAGTTCTCCATGGTCTACCGGCCGGAGGACGTCTACATCAACGAGCTGTTCGGCGGGCTCTCGCAGCTCGACGCCGGCGTGACCACGGTGATGGACGTCAGCCAGATCCACCACAGCGCGGCGCATTCCGATGCGGCGGTGGAGGGCCTGCGCGACACCGGCCGCCGCGCGGTGTTCGGCTATTTCGAGGGGTGGGGCGAGCAGGCGGAGTATCCCGGCGATGCCGCCCGCCTGAAGGAGCAGTACTTCTCGTCGTCGGACCAGCTTCTGACCATGGTGATGGGCGGCGAGATCTACCTGCCGATGTACGAGGAGGCGTGGCGGATCGGCCGCGAGCTCGACCTGCCGATTGCAGCCCATGTCGTCAACACCTTCGGCATGCAGCCGGTGTTCGACGAGCTTGCCCAGGCCGGCATGTTCGGGCCCGACAACATCTTCATTCACATGACCGACATGTCGGATTTCGGATGGCAGGCGGCCGCCGATGCTGGCGCGCACGTGTCGTTGGCGGTGCCGATCGAGATGCACATGCGCCACGGCACGCCGCCGATCCAGAAGGCCATCGACATGGGTGTCAGCATGTCGCTGTCGTCGGACGTGGAATGCACCATGACCGCCGATATGTTCACCCAGATGCGCAGCCTGATCACCCTGCAGCGCATGTTCGTCAACGAGGCGGCGTTGTCGGGGGCGGAGGACTATCCGGCGCTGATGCAGCCGGTCGATGCCCTGCACCACGCCACCATCGAGGGCGCACGCGGCCTGAAGCTGGACAACGTCACCGGCTCGCTGACCCCGGGCAAGGCGGCCGACATCGTGCTGCTCGATGCCGAGGCGATCAACGTCGCGCCGCTGAACCACGCCGCCGGCGCCGTGGTGACGCTGATGGAGCGCAGCAATGTCGACACCGTCATGGTCGCCGGCCAGGTGAAGAAGTGGCAGGGCGAACTGTTGGACGTCGACATCGCGGCGCTGCGCGCCGAGTTGGAGGCCAGCCGCGACTACATCTTCCAGGCCGCCGGCGTCGACCACGACCTGTTCGCGATGTAGGCCGCCCAAGACACCGTCGTCATGCCCTCGTCCTCATTGTCATGCGCGGACTTGATCCGCGCATCCACGCAAACGATGACGCTCTCTGGCTCAGCCGGCGTCATGCAACTACCGCGTGGATACCCGGGTCGCGGCCTTCGGCCGGCCCGGGCATGACATTGGGGTGAGGAGCCCCAACCCAAGGAATCACTATGCTTCTCCCTACCTCCCTTGTCGGCAGCTATGCCCAGCCGGAATGGCTGATCGACCGCGCCAAGCTCGCCGCCCGCTTCCCGCCGCGCACCCGCGCCAAGGAGCTGTGGCGCGTCCCGGAAGAGTACCTGGCCGAGGCGCAGGACGACGCCACCATTGCCGCCATCAAGCTGCAGGAGGAGGCGGGGCTCGACATCGTCACTGATGGCGAGATCAGGCGAGAGAGCTACTCCAACCGCTTCGCCACCGCGCTTGAGGGCGTGGACATCGACAATCCGGGCACGGCGCTCGACCGCTCAGGCCACCCGAACCCGGTGCCGCGCGTGGTCGGCAAGGTGCGGCGCAAGCACCCGGTGGAGGTCGATGACCTGAAATTCCTGAAGGCGCACACCGACCGCATGGTCAAGATGACGGTGCCGGGGCCGTTCACCATGAGCCAGCAGGCGCAGGACGACCACTATGGCGACCCGAAAGCGCTGGCGATGGACTACGCGCAGGCGGTGAGGGAGGAGATCGCCGACCTGTTCGCCGCCGGTGCCGACGTGGTGCAGATCGACGAGCCCTACATGCAGGCGCGGCCCCAGCCGGCCGAGGAATATGGGCTGGAGGCCCTGAACGCGGCGCTGGAGGGCGCGGCCGGCACCACCGCCGTCCATGTCTGCTTCGGCTATGCCGCGATCATCCACGAGCGGCCGTCCGGCTACTCGTTCCTGCCGCAGTTCAAGGGCTGCTCGTGCAACCAGGTCTCCATCGAGACCGCCCAGTCGAACCTGGACACAGCGGTGCTGGAGGAACTGCGCGGCAAGTCCATCATCCTTGGCGTGCTGGACCTCTCCGACATGACGGTGGAGACACCGGAGACGGTGGCGGCGCGCATCCGGCGGGCACTGCCGCACGTGGATGCGGACAAGGTGATCGTGGCGCCGGACTGTGGGCTGAAGTACCTGCCGCGCGAGGTCGCCTTCGGCAAGATGAAGGCGATGGCCGACGGTGCTGCGATCGTCAGGGCGGAAGTTTCGTAGATTTCCTGGAAGTGTGAACGCACCCCTTGCCGCCATGCGGGCTACTGGATTCACTGAAGGCGCAGGGGGCGCTCGAAGCCCGCAGTAATAAATACATCGTCGTCCTCGCCCTTGTGGCGAGGACCCATTCCTGGGGCAGTCCCGGCCAGTGTCCAAAAGAGCTGTCAAAGCGGACCAATCGAATCCGCTTGGCCGCCATCTCAGGCGGCGATTCTCCCGAATCTATTGAAGTTTCGGACAACGATGGGTCCTCGCCACAAGGGCGAGGACGTCTATGGGATGTATCCCGGGGTGATTCAGGCCACTGCTGGTAAGATGTGTGAATGCCGTAGGCATATGAGGGAGGGTGAGGGGGTAGCCCTTATCCCAACAGCTCCGGCAGGAATAGCACCAGGGGCGGGAAGGCGACGACGATTGCCACCACCACCAGGTCGGCGGCGAGGAACGGGATCACGCCGCCGAAGATCTGCATCAAACTGGCGTACTTGCCGGCGACGTTGCGGATGACGAACACGTTCAGCCCGACCGGCGGGGTGATCATGCCGATCTCCAGCAGCTTCACCACCAGCACGCCGAACCAGACCAGGCTGATATCCTCCGCCTTCAGCAGCGGCAGCAGCACCGGCAGGGTCACCAGCAACGCGCCGAACGGCTCCATGAACGTGCCCAGCACCAGGTAGACCAGCACGATGATGGCCATCAGCTCCCAGTAGCTGAACCCTTCGCCGAAGAACGAGGAGATGAAGCCGGAAAGCCCGGTCAGGCCGAGGAAGCGAGTGAACATGTAAGCGCCGACGCCGATCAGGAACAGCGAGGCGGAGACCATCAGGGTCTCCAGCAGCGACGAGCGCACCACGTCGCGGGTCAGGCGGCCGGTGGCGGCGGCGATGATGACGGCGCCCAGCGCGCCGACCGCGCCGGCCTCGGTGGCGGTGAAGAAGCCGGTGAACAGCCCGCCGAAGACCAGGATGACCAGGACCAGCACCGGCCAGATGCTGAGCAGCGCCTGCCCGACCGAGATCACGTCGTCGCCCACCGTACGGCGCGGCGAGATGTCGGGCCGCAACCAGCAGGTCAGCAGCACCACCGTGGCATAGCCGATGGCGGTCAGGATGCCGATAGTGACGCCGCCGACGAACACCTCGGTGATCGGCGCCTCGGCGAACACGCCGTAGACGATCATCAGGATCGAGGGCGGGATCAGCGCCCCGATGGTGCCACCGGCAGCGATGGAGCCGCACGCGAAACTGGGGCGGTAGCCGGCGCGCACCATCTCCGGGATCGCGATCCGCCCCATCGCCGCCGCGCACGCCAGGCTGGAGCCGCAGACGGCGGCGAAGCCGGAGCAGGCGAAAATCGAGGAGATGGCGAGCCCGCCGGGGATGCGCCTGAGCAGCACCTTGGCGGCATCGAACAGGCCCGCCGTCAGGCCCGCGTGATAGGCGACGAAGCCCATCAGCAGAAACATCGGGACCGCGCTCAGCGTCCAGCTCGCCACAAAGCTGTACGGCGTCGACGAGACGATACCGAGCGCCGGCGACCAGCCGAGCATGACCAGGATGCCGCCGAACGAGACCGCGATCAGGGCGAGCGCCACCGGTATCCTGAGCAGCAGCAGGACCAGGAGGGCGCCGAGCCCGTAAAAGCCGACTTCCAGGTTCACGCCGTCCGCCGCTCGACCTCATGCCCGCAGGCGAAAAGCACCGCCCGCAGCAAGGTTGCCAGCATGGCCAGGGCGAACCCCAATGGCGGCAGGAAATAGGTCGGCCACACCGGCACTTCGCTGTTCAGCACCACGATGAACGACAGGCTGTCGTAGTTGTCGAGCGCGACCAGCCACGTCGTGTAGGCCATGACCGCGTAGATCGCGGCGGCAAGCATCGCCACCATGATGTCGGACACCCGCCGGGCCAGCTTGGGCAGCATGCCCTCGATCAGGCCGACCGCGATCATGCCGTTGTTGCGCTCCACCCAGGCCAGCGGCAGGAACGCCACCAGCACCATGTAGTAGCGCGAGACCACCTCGATGGTGGCCGGCAGCGGCGCGTCGAACAGGGTGCGCAGCACGATATCGGCGCCGACGTGCAGCATCATCACCACCACCCCGACGGCCCCGCCAAGGGCCAGGATGCGCACGATCCGGTCGGAGATCATGCGGATGCGTTGCATGGCCGCGTCCGATGAAGGGGAAGGGATGGGCCGGCGCACCCGGGGCACGCCGGCCAGCCGCTATTGGCCGATCACAGGCCGTAGGTCGCGTAATCCACGTTGTCCCAGACCTCGGCCTGGATGCGGG
This sequence comes from Alphaproteobacteria bacterium, assembly GCA_965227515.1. GTDB lineage: Bacteria > Pseudomonadota > Alphaproteobacteria > CALKHQ01 > CALKHQ01 > CBDDFZ01. The sequence goes on along the minus strand of CBDDFZ010000001.1, from coordinate 3,549,147 downwards.
CCTTGATCGCGTCGGGGTCGTGGTCGACCTCCTCGACGATGGCGGTCCACTTGTCGACAAGGGCCAGGAACTGGTCGACCCGCGCCTGCGCGTCGGCAATGCCGTAGCGGTCGGTGGAAATCTCGACCACGGTGGCGACGTCGGCCTGGGCGAACGCTTCGGTAGCCTCGACCAATGCCGCGTCGGGCTCGATAAACTCGATCCCCGCTTCCTCGGCCGCCGCAATGGCCTCGGCCGGCATCTCGAAACCCCAGCGCTGCGACATGTCGACGTTGGCGCGGTTGGCGGCGCGGGCCAGCGCTGCCCGGTCCTCTTCGTTCAGGCTCGCCCAAACGCTGCCCGCGACCGTGAAGTTCGATGTCGCGTGATAGGTGCCGAGGTCGAGCATGGTGATCGAGGTCGCCAGCTCGACGATGCGGAACGACAGCAGGTCGGCGACCGAGGCCATGGTGCCGTCGATGACGCCCTGGGACATGGACTCGAAGGTCTCGAACACCGAAACATTGACCGGGCTTGCGTCGAAGTTCTCCGCCCAGCGCGAGAACGGCGCGCCGCCGCTGCGCAAGCGAATGCCCTCAAGGTCGGCCACGGTGTGGACCGGCTTGGTGGTGAGCAGCGCATAGACGTCCGACGAACCGGAGCCCAGGAAGACCACGCCGAAGTCGGTCAGCTCCTGCTGGCAGGTGTCGCAGGTGACGATGAACTCGGTCATCGCCGCGGCCATCACATGGGCGTCGCGGCCCGCCAGCGCCAGCTCGCCAGCGAGCGACATATTGGGCAGGTCGGCAGGGAAATAGAGCGGCAGCAAGTTGCCGATCTCCGCCAGCTCGCTCTGCAGCGCCTCTTTCATCTGGCTGAGGTTGACCACCTCCGGGCCGATGATCTGTGCGGTCAGCCGGCCATCCGACTCTTCGGGCAGGTATTCGGCGAGCTTCTGATAGAGGTGGCTGTTGGCCGGGTGGGCCGGCGGGGCGGCGGGGGCGATGCGCAGTTCGCGCGCCTCGGCGATGCCGGCCCCATACCCGAAGGCTACGGCGGCTATCGCGGCCGCCAGTACATGCTTCTTCATCCTGTTTCCTCCCATTGAGCGACGTTATCTGTCTTGCGTTGCGCCCGTGAGGCCGAAGAGCTTCCGGGCGTTCTCTTTCAAAATCAGGGGGCGGACCTCATCGCGGATCGCGATGGTCTCGAAGTCGGCCAGCCAGCGGTCCGGCGTGATGACCGGCCAGTCGGAACCGAACAGCATCTTGTGCTTCAGCAGCGTGTTTGCGTACCGCACCAGGATCGGCGGGAAGTACTTCGGCGACCACCCGGACATATCGATGTAGACGTTCGGCTTGTGGGTCGCGACCGACAGCGCTTCCTCCTGCCAGGGGAAGGAGGGGTGCGCCATGATGATCGGCATGTCGGGGAAGTCGGCCGCTACATCGTCCAGGTAGATCGGATTGGAGTATTTCAGCCGCATGCCCATGCCGCCGCGCATGCCGGCGCCGACGCCGGTCTGCCCGGTATGGAACAGGGTGATCGCGCCTTCCTCGGCGATGGCCTCGTAGAGCACGTAGGCCGCGCGGTCGTTCGGGTAGAACGCCTGCATGGTCGGGTGGAACTTGAACCCGCGCACGCCGAAGTCGCGGACCAGGCGACGGGCCTCGCGCGCGCCCATCCGGCCCTTGGCCGGGTCGATGGAGGCGAACGGGATCATGATGTCGGCGTTGTCGGCGGCGATCTCGGCCACCTCTTCGTTGGCGTAGCGGCGGAAGCCGGTCTCGCGCTCGGCATCGACCGGGAAGATCACGCAGCCGATCTTGCGGTCGCGGTAGTAGGCGGCCGTCTCCTGCACCGTCGGCAGGTGGTCGTTGCCCACCGGGTTCTTGAAGTACTTGGCCATCGCGGCCTGGAACTCGTCGTAGCCGTCATCGCGCGGCGTGCAGCACGGCTCCTCGGCGTGAGTGTGGACATCCAGTGCGACAAGCTCGTCGAGGTTCATGCCGCCGCTCCGTCTTCCAGCCCCAGCATCTTCTGGAACAGGCGCCTGAGCTCCGCGCGCTCATCGGGCGTCAACCTGGCGAGCGGCGCCTCGGAGACCGCGAAAAACGCATCCCTGTGCTGCATCACGAACGCAGCGCCGGCCTCGGTCAGGCTCAGCTCGACCGCGCGCCGGTCGTCGTCGGGCACGCGGCGTGCGATGAACCCGCGATCCTCGAACGCGCGCACCAGCTTGGCCATATGAGGTGGCTTGATCATCAATTGCTGGGCCAGCACGCCCTGGCGAATGCCGGGATTGCGCAGGATCAGCCAGAGGACAGAGAACTCGCCCGGCTTCAGCCCCAGTTCGCCGACCTGCTCGTAGAACGCGGCGAAGATCTTGAGCTGGGCGATGCGGATCAGGAACCCGGTCGACGAGGCGAGCGGCCCGTAATCCAGGGCGGGCTCGCGTGGCCCTGAACCCGCTTCGGGGCCGGGCAATGTGTCGGTCAGGATGTCGGCGGCCCGGTCGTGCATGCTCAGCCGTCCCCGCCCGGATTGCGCAACCGGGCGGCACGCTTCTCCAGAAAGGCTTGCAGCCGTTCCTGGGCCTCGGGCGTGCCGGAGGTGAACGCCGAGACGAAGGACTCCACGAACAGCCCGTCCTCCTTCGCCATGTCCTGGATGCGGGGCAGGGCGTTCAGGACGGCATAGTTGGAGAGCGGCGAGTTCGCCGCGGCAGCGCGGGCCAGTTCGGTCGCCTTCGCCAGCGCACCGCCTTCCTCCACCACATACTGCACCAGGTTCCAACGCTCGGCTGCCTCGGCCGAGACGGTGCGGGTGGTCAGCATCATGTCGGTCATGCGCGCAACCCCGATCAGGCGCGCGGTGCGCACCGAGCCGCCACCGCCGACGAAGATGCCGCGTTGGCCTTCGGGCAGCGCAAAGAACGCCGAGCGGTCCGCAACCCGGATGTGGGTGGATGACGCAAGCTCCACCCCACCGCCGACGGTCGCGCCATGCAGGGCGCAGACCCATGGGATGGTGCCGTGCTCGATGGTGGCGAACACCGCATGCCAGCGCCGCGAGCCTCGCACCGAATCCATCTGCGACTTGGTGACGTGCTCTGCGAGATCGAGCCCGGCGCAGAAATTGCCGCCATGGCCAAACAGCACGGCGGCCTTCGCCTCGTCCTCGGCACGCAGCACGGCGGCGGCCAACGCCTCGATCACCCGGTCGTTGATGGCGTTGCGCTTGTCGGGACGGTTCAGGCCGACCAGGGCGATATCGTCCCTGATCTCGAAGCTGACCATGGCGTCGTCGGACGGCATGTCCGCCGCGTCGTTCTGCACGTCCCGGCTTGCCTGCGTGTTGGTCGACCCTGGCGCCATCGGGGTGCCTTGACTAGTTTCCAAGGATAATGTTTCCATGAAAACAGCCTGCACATGGCACGTCAAGCCCGCGCGCGAGCCCGATCCAACCATCGGGCTCGACAAGAAAGGGTACCCAACGAATAGTCTACGGGGAGGCTGCGGCATGGCGCAGACAGGGCGGCACAACTCAGACTTCTGGACCCCGCACGTGTTGTCGGAAACGCGGGCCGATGGGTCCGTGCTAGTCTGGCAGGCGGACCCCCTTGGCCCGTATCCGGACAAGATCACCGAGCGGCTGGTCCATTGGGCCGCCGTCGCGCCAGACCGAACTTGGCTCGCCCAGCGCACGGCAGAGGGCGGCTGGCGCACGGTCTCCTACGGGGATGCGCTGGCGACGATCCGAAACATTGCCCAGGCGCTGCTCGACCTCGGGCTCTCCACCGAGCGGCCGGTGCTGATCCTGTCGGAGAACGACATCGAGCATGCGCTGGTCGCGGTGGCGGCGCAGCATGTCGGCATCCCATCGGCGGCGGTGTCGCCGGCCTATTCGCTGGTCTCCACCGATCACGCCAAGCTGCGCGACATCATCGGCCAGATCACGCCCGGCCTGGTGTTCGCCAATGACGGTGCGAAGTTCCAGCAGGCCATTGATGCCGTATTCGATCCGGACGTGCCGGTGGCGACGACCGTCAGCCCGGTCGAAGGACGCCAACACCTAGGCTTCGCCGAATTGGCCGCAACGCCCGCAACGGCCGACGTCGACAATGCCCACGCCAAGGTCGGCCCGGACACTGTCGCCAAGTTCCTGTTCACATCAGGCACCACCGGGTCGCCGAAAGCGGTGATCCAGTCCCAGCGCATGCTCTGCGCCAACCAGGAGATGGTGGCGAGCTGCTACACCTTCCTGCGCGACGAGCCGCCGGTGGTGGTCGACTGGGCGCCGTGGAACCACACCGCCAGCGGGAACAAGGTGTTCAACATGGTGCTCTACAACGGGGGCACCTATTACATCGACGAAGGCAAGCCGAGCCCGGCGGCGATCGCGACCACGATCCGCAACCTGCGCGAGATCTCGCCGACCTGGTACTTCAACGTGCCCGCAGGCTACGAGGCGCTGGTGGCGGCGATGGAGGAGGACGGCGCGCTGCGCGAGCGCTTCTTCGCCCGGCTCAGGATGGCGATGTACGCCGGTGCCGGCATGGCCCAGCACACCTGGGAGCGGTTGTCCGAGCTGTCCGAGCAGACGCTCGGCTGCCCGGTGCTGCTGGCAACCGGGCTTGGCGCCACCGAGACCGGCCCGTTCGCGCTGATGTGCACCGATCCGCAGGACCGGCCCGGCAATGTCGGCGTGCCGGCCCACGGCATCACGCTGAAGCTGGTGCCCAACGAGGACAAGCTGGAGGCGCGGCTGAAGAGCCCGTCGAACACGCCGGGGTACTGGCGCAGCCCCGAGCTGACCGCCAAGGCCTATGACGACGAAGGCTTCTACAAGCTGGGCGACGCGTTGCGGTTCGCGGTGCCGGGGGACGCAACCAAGGGCTTCTACTTCGACGGCCGGATCGCGGAGAACTTCAAGATCCTGAACGGCACCTTCGTTGCGGTCGGTGTGTTGCGGGCGAAGCTGGTCGACGCCTTCGGCGGGCTGATCCGCGACGCGGTGGTTGCCGGCGAGGGGCGGGAGGAACTGGGCGTGCTGCTGGTGCCATCGATCCCGGCTCTGCGTGCTGTGGCCGGTAATGTTAGGGAAGTCGATGATGCCGCCGTGCTGTCCCATCCCATCGTGCGCGCCCGCCTTGCCGAGGTACTGGCGCGCCATGCCGATGCCGCAACAGGTGCCTCGAACCGCATCGCGCGCGCCATGGTGCTGGTCGAGCCGCTGTCGTTCGACAAGGGCGAGGTCACCGACAAGGGATCGGTCAACCAGCGCGCGGTGCTGCGCCATCGCGCTGGCCTGGTCGAGGCGCTCTACCGCGACGACGACCCACGTGTGATCCGCGCCACGGCGGCGGTCGACGCGGCCTGATCGCCGCGCCATGACCGGCTACGCCAACCACGCCGCGCGCGCCATCAGGCGGCTGCTCAGTACGCCGGGCTGGGACCGGATCGCCGCACTGCATCCGGAGTTGGATCGTGAGACCGTCTCGCAGATTGTTGACGCGGCGGCGGGCTTCGCCGAGGGCGTGCTGGCACCCCTCAACCGGGTTGCCGACCGGGAAGGATGCCGCATCGAGGACGGCCGCGTCGTCACGCCCGGCGCCTTCAAGGCAGCGTGGCGGCAATTGGCCGGCGACGGCTGGATCGCCATGGACCTGCCGGATAGCCATGGCGGCCAGGGCCTGCCGATCGCGCTCCACACTGCCTGCCAGGTGCTGATGGACCGGGCCTGCCCGGCGATCATGATGGCGGCGGGCGCCAACCGCTGTGCCGTACGTCTGCTCGACGCGGTGGCGGACCCGGACATTGCCGCCACTTGGATTCCGCGGCTTGCCGCCGGCGACTGGACCGCGACCATCTGCATTTCCGAGCCGGATGCGGGATCGGATGTTGGCCGCACCCGCACCCGTGCCGTGCGGGCAGGCGGCGGCTGGCAGGTCACCGGCGAGAAGATCTGGATCTCGTTCGGCGACCACGACACGGCGGATCGCATCGGCCATTGCCTGCTCGCCCGCACGTCGGACGCGCCGGGCACGCGCGGGCTTAGCCTTTTCCTGGTCGCGAGCCGCCGCGGCGATGGCACGCCCAATTTCGTTGCCGTGACCCGGATCGAGGAGAAGCTCGGCCTGCATGGCTCGCCGACCTGCGCGCTGCAATTCGATGGCGCCGAGGCCGTGCTACTCGGTGAGGAGGGGCGCGGTCTGGCCCAACTGTTCGCGATGATCGCGCCGATGCGCCTGCTGGTCGGTGGCCAGGGTCTTGGCATCGCGAGCGCGGCGCGGGATCTGGCCCACGACTACGCGGCGGACCGCCGGCAGGGCGGCGCGCCCGACGATCCGCCTGTGCCGACCCGCGACCACGCCGACGTCCGCCGGCAATTGATCGCGATGGATTGCGAGGTCGCGATCCTGGAGGCGGCGATCTTCGAGTTGGCGGTCACGATGGACTTGGCGGAGATCGAGCTCGATCCGGCAAAGCGGGACGAACATCGCGCCGTGGCCACATGGATGCTGCCGCTGATCAAGACCTTCGGCGCCGAGGCCGGCTTTGCCACCGCTAGCGCCGCGATCCAGGTGCTCGGCGGTGCCGGCTACACGCGCGAGTGGCCGGCCGAGCAATATCTCCGCGATGCCCGGGTGCTCGCGATCTACGAGGGCACGACCGGCATGCAGGCGCTCGATTTCCTCAAGCGGCGGCTTTGGGCCGACGAAGGCACGGGGCTTGCCATTGTGCTCGCCCGCATGCGCTCTGAGACGGCAGGCAACGGCGAGGCCGCCGACATCGTCGAGCGGTTCGCGGCGCTCGCGAACGACATGCTGGCGATGCGCGATACTCCCCGCCATGGCGAGTTTGCCGCCGACGCCTTCCTGCGCGCTGGCTGGGCCTGCGTCTCCGCCTGGATGGCGGCCCGGCTCGTGTCCAGCGATGACGGACAGAACCGCGCCCTTGGTGCGCACGCGCTGGCCGGATTGGCCGAGCGCTTCGAGGTGCTGGCGTCATCGTGCCGGTGCGGCCCGGCTGGCATCGACCGCTACTTTGAACTCCTGGCCTAGCGGCATATGGCCTTCCTCTGATCCGACGCGGCGCGATACACTCGCCGCATGCAGGGGGGCGTCGATGATGGGGCGGTGCGCGATGAGCGAAAGGGCCAATTGTGACTGAGCGGGCGGGGGCCTGGCGTCGGCAGGCGTTCAACGTGCACGAGATGCGCCTGCTGGCGCGCCGCGCGCTGCCGCGCCCGATATTCGATTTCGCCGATGGCGCTGCCGAGGACGAACGCACGCTGAGGCGCAACGAAGCAGGCTTCGGCGAGATCGGCCTGCTGCCCCGGCCGTTGCAGGGGGCCGCGGAGCGCGACCTGTCGACCACGCTGTTCGGCCACAAGCTTTCGATGCCGCTGGTGATCGGCCCGACGGGACTGGCCGGCCTGTTCTGGCCCGGCGGTGAGTTGGCCTCGGCGCGTGCCGCGGCTGCGGCCGGCATCGGCTACTGCCTCAGCCACGGCTCGGTGTGCACGTTGGAGGACATGGCGAAGCTCGACACCCATCCGCGCTGGATGCAGGTGTTCGTCTATCGCGACGCGGGCTTCACCCGCGAGCTGGTCGACCGCGCGGCAGCCAGCAAGTACGACGTGCTGGTGCTCACCATCGACAATCAGTTGCTGGGCAACCGCGAGCGCGACCTGCGCAACGGCTTCACCATCCCGCCGCGCTTCGGCCTGCGCGGCTACATGGGCATGGCGCGCAAGGTCGGCTGGCTCATGCGCATGCGCCGCGAGTTCAGCCGCATCACTTTCGGCAACTACGTCCGCCCGGGTGAGCCGGCCGATATCGCCACGCTCGCCGGGCGCATGGGCAGCCTGCTCGACCCCGGCATGAGCTGGAAGGACGTCGACGAGATCCGCAAGGCATGGAAGGGCCCGTTCATCCTGAAGGGTGTGCTGCACCCCGACGAGGCCTCCAAGGCGCTGGACCACGGTGTCGACGGTGTCATCGTGTCCAACCATGGTGGCCGGCAACTGGATGGCGCGGCGGCGGGCATCGACGCTCTGCCGGCGGTGATGGATGCGGTGGACGGGCGGATGCCGGTTCTGGTCGACGGCGGTATCAGGCGCGGTGGCGACATGCTGCGGGCGCTGGCGCTGGGTGCTGCCGCCTGCCTGATCGGCCGTCCGCAGCTGTGGGGCCTGTCTGTGGCGGGCGAGTCGGGCGTCGCCCATGTGCTCGAGATCTACCGTCGCGAGCTGGACAGGGCGATGGGCCTGTGCGGGGTCAGTACGATTGCCGAGATCGGCCCGGACATCATCGCGCGGCGATAGGGGCGCTCGGCGCTACCAGACCTCGCTCGTGTGGGCGATATCGTGTGCGGCCAGCAAGTCGAGCAACGCCTGCTTTGGCCGGTCGGCCGCACCGAAGCGATCCGCCAGCAACCGGAGCAACAGCAGGCCCGCGCTCTCCTGGCTGAGCGTCACGATGTGCTCGACATCCTCCTTGCCGTACGTCCGCACCACGCTCGGCCCCATATCGTGCTGGACCACCCGCACTGTGCCGTCGTCGCCGATTTCGGCTGAGACGGTGGCGCGCTCGGTGCCGCCGTCGCCCGGCCAGGTGCGCTGGGATATCACAATCTCGGTGGTCACGGGCGCCTCGTCGGTTGGGGGCTACGCGCGGGCTACGCAATCCTCTCACCACCACGCCAGACCCCGCGGATCAGCGGGTGGTGCGGCGAGCGGTGGACGCGGATCAGGTCGGCGCGCTTGCCGGCGGCGATCTCGCCCCGGTCATGCATCCCGGCGGCGTCGGCCGGCGCCTTGGTCACCGTGCGCACCGCCTTGGGCAGGTTGAAGTTCGGCAGCGTGTCGTCCAGCAGGAAGGCGGCGTGCAGCAGCGCGTTCGGGATGTAGTCGCTGGAGACGATGTCCAGCGCATCCAGCGCGGCGAGATCGCGGGCGGAGACGTTGCCGGAGTGCGAGCGGCCGCGCACCAGATTGGGCGCGCCCATCATCACCGCCAGTCCGGCGGCGTGGGCCGCCTGTGCCGCCTCTACCGTGGTGGGGAACTCGGCAAACGACATGCCGTCCGCCAGCGCCTCCGCCACGTGTTCGGGCGTGGCGTCGTCGTGGCTCGCCAGGCTGTGGCCCAGTGCGCGGGCGCGCTCCACGGCGTAGCGCCGATGCGCCTCGCCATAGGCGCGCTGGTCCGCCTTGCGGTCGCGGATGAAGGTCTCCATCTGGTCGTCGGTCAGCCCGTACTTGCCCTGGTAATAAGTGCGGTACGCCTCCTCGGACACGAATTGCCGCTGCCCCGGGGTGTGGTCCATGATCGAGACCAGCCCAACCAACGGGTGTGCAATCAGCGGTTCCAGTAGTTGCGGCAGCTCGGCGTAGGCGACCTCACACCTCAAGTGCAGATGGTGCTCTGCGCGCAACAGGTTGTTGGCGACGCCGGTCTCGATCGCCTCGACGATGGATTGCAGCTTGGTCAGCCGGTCGCTCTTCGCCACCACCGCGCCGACCGAGATGCTGTCGAACACCGTGGTGATGCCGGCGGCGGTGAGCTGGCTGTCGTGGGCGACCAGCGCCGCGGTCGCCGGCCAGTCGGTCTTCGGTCGCGGCGTCAGGTGCTTTTCCAGGTTGTCGGTGTGGAGCTCGACCATGCCCGGCATCAGGATGTCGCCGCCGAGATCGATGGCGGATGGAATGGCCGACCGGCCCGCCGCCACCTCGGCGATCTCGCCATCGCGCACTACGACCGTGCCGTCGATAACCTCGTCGGCCAGTGCCACCTGCGCGTTGGTGAAAACGGTCTCGGTCATGCCGCCTGGGTCCTGATCGGTGCGACCTCGACTTCCCTGGCGCCGATGGCCTGGCGCACCTCCCGGTCATGGAAGATGCCCAGGATGGCGGCCCCGTTCGCGCACGCCTCGCGGATCAGCGCGGCGACAACGTCACGGTTCTCGGCATCCAGGCTTGCCGTCGGCTCGTCCAGCAGCAGGATCGGGTAGGGGTGCACGAAGCACCGCGCGATGTTGATGCGCTGCTGCTCGCCGCCGGAAAAGGTCATCGGCGACAGTGGCCACAGATTTTCCGGCACATTGAGGCGGCGCAACAGCATGGCGGCGCGGTCGCGCGCCTCGTCCGCCGGCGTGCCGAGGGTCCGCAGCGGTTCGGCAACGATGTCCAGCGCCGGTACCCGGGGCACGATGCGCAGGAACTGCGAGACATAGCCCAGCGTGCGCCGCCGCACGTCCAGCACCGCGTGCGGGTGGGCGCTCGCCATGTCGATCCAGTCGCTGCCGTGGCGCAGCAGCACCTGGCCGGCGGTGGTCAGGTAGCTGGCGAAGATGATGCGCAGGATCGTGCTCTTGCCCGCGCCGGAGGGACCGACCAGGGCGGCGCAGTCGCCGGCATCGACCCGCAATGAAAAACGATCCAGAACAGGAATTTGCACGCCGTCCTGCACGTGGAGCGTGAATGATTTCGAAACGCCGCGGAGGTCGATCTTGGTGTTTGCGCCCATGGGTCCTGGGTAGGCTCTCAAGTTGGCAGGATGGAGGCGACGAGGAGCTGCGAATATGGATGCTGTGGGTCGTCGAGCACCTGGTCGGTCAGCCCGGCCTCGACGACGGCGCCGTCCTTCATCACCATCAGGCGGTGGGCCAGCAGGCGCGCGACCGCCAGATCGTGGGTAACGATGATCGCGGAGAGCTCCAGATCGGCCACCAGCCCGCGGATCAGGTCGAGCAGGCGGGCCTGCACCGAGACGTCGAGGCCGCTGGTCGGCTCGTCCATGAACACGATCCGCGGCTGGGTCACCAGGTTGCGTGCGATCTGCAGCCGCTGTTGCATGCCGCCGGAAAAGGTGGCCGGCAGGTCGTCGATGCGGTCGGTCGCCACCTCCACCCGGTCCAGCCAATCCTCGGCGCTATGGCGGATGTCGCCGTAGTGCCGCTGCCCGATGGCCATCAGCCGCTCGCCGACATTGGCGCCGGCCGACACGTTCATGCGCAGTCCGTCGCGGGCGTGCTGGTGCACGAACGCCCAGTCGGTGCGCATCAGCATGCGGCGCGTCGCCTCGCTGGTCGCGTGCACGTCGACATCGGCGCCGGTGCGGTCGCGATAGACCACGCTGCCCTCGCTCGCCGGCATCTGCCCGGACAGCACCTTCAGCAGGGTCGACTTGCCGGATCCCGATTCACCGACAACGCCAATGATTTCGCGGGGATAGAGGTCGAAGCTGACGTCGCGGCAACCGACCCGGTGCCCGTAGTAGTGGGCGACATTGTCGGCACGCAGCAGCGGGTTGTCGGGCGCGTTCACGTCCGGTCGTCCTCGATCCACACCGCGCTGGCGCTGCCGGTATGGCCATCGGCGCGGCGGCGCCCGCAATAGTCGGTGTCCGAGCACACGAACATCCGCCGCCCGGCATCATCCAGAATGATCTCGTCCAGGTACGAGGTGCCGCTGCCGCACAGCGCGCAGTTGGCCTCCCAGGTCGGCTTCTCGAACGGGTAGTCATCGAAGTCCAGGCTCTTCACCGGCGTATGCGGCGGGATCGCGTAGATACGCTGCTCGCGCCCGGCGCCGAAGAGCTGGAGGGCGGCCATGCCGTCCATCTTCGGGTTGTCGAACTTCGGGATCGGCGAGGGGTCCATGATGTAGCGGTCGGAGACCTTCACCGGATAGGCGTAGCTGGTGGCGATGTGGCCGTGGCGCGCGATGTCCTCGTAGAGCTTCACGTGCATCAGGCCGTAATCCTCCAGCGCGTGCATCTGCCGGGTCTCGGTCTCGCGCGGCTCCAGGAAGCGCAGCGGCTCGGGGATCGGCACCTGGTAGACCAGGATCTGGTGCGCGCCCAGATCGGCCTCCGGAATGCGGTGGCGGGTCTGGATCAGGGTCGCGTCCTCGGTCCGCTCGGTGGTGGCGACCCCGGTCACCCGGGCGAAGAACTTGCGGATGCTGATGGCGTTGGTGGTGTCGTCGGAGCCCTGGTCGATGACCTTCAGCACGTCGGCCGGGCCGATCAGCGCGGCGGTGAGCTGTATGCCGCCGGTACCCCAGCCATAGGGCATCGGCATCTCCCGGCTGGCGAACGGCGCCTGATAGCCGGGAATCGCGACCGCCTTCAGGATCGTGCGGCGGATCATCCGCTTGGTCTGCTCGTCCAGGAACGCGAAGTTGTAGCCCTGGTCGCGCGGCGCGGCGGAGTCTTCCGGCTGGGCAGCGGCGCTATTCGGCGGCGGCATTGTCCACCTCCTGCGTCTGCCAGCGGCCCTGCTCGTGCTCGCGGCGCATCTTGCGCACCAGTTCCAGCTCGGACTGGAAGTCGACGTAATGGGGCAGCTTCAGGTGCTGCACGAAGCCCGATGCCTCGACGTTGTCGCCGTGCATCAGCACGAACTCCTCGTCCTGCACCGGAGCGTCGACCGGCTCGCCCAGCTCGCGCGCCTGCAACGAGCGGTCGACCAGCGCCATCGCCATCGCCTTGCGCTCGTTGTAGCCGAACACCAGCCCGTAGCCGCGGGTGAACTGCGGCGGCGCCGATTTCGAACCCTGGAACTGGTTGACCATCTCGCACTCGGTCACCTTGATCTCGCCGACCGTGACCGCGAAGCCCAGCATCTCGTCGAAGACCTCGACCTCGACTGCGCCGAAGCGGATTTCGCCGGCAAACGGATGGGTGCGGCCATAGCCACGCTGGCTGGAATAGGCCATTGCCAGCACATAGCCTTCGTCGGCGCGGGCCAACGATTGCAGGCGGACGTCACGGTCGGCGGGGAACGAGATCGGCTCGCGGGTCAGGTCGCCGGGCGCGGGCTTGGTGCCGTCATCGGCCTCCCGTGCCAGCAGCGCCTCGCCGGCCAGCAGGTCGGCGACCCGTGGCGTCGTGCCATTGGCCTCGGTCGGCGTGTCGCCGCGCGCGGGCGTCGGCACCGTGCCGCCCTCGGCCGCCAGCGCGAAGTCAAGCAGGCGGTGGGTGTAGTCGAAGGTCGGGCCAAGCACCTGGCCGCCCGGTAGGTCCTTGTAGGTGGCCGAGATCCGGCGCTCGATCAGCATGCCCGCGGTGTCCAGCGGCTGGCAGTCGGCCAGCCGGGGCAGGGTGGTGCGGTAGGCGCGGATCAGGAAGATCGCCTCCACCAGGTCACCGCGCGCCTGCTTGATGGCGAGCGCGGCCAGGTCGCGGTCGTAGAGCGAGCCTTCCGCCATCACCCGGTCGACGGCGAGCGACATCTGCTCGCGGATCTGGGCGACGCTCAGTTCGGGCGTGGCCGGGTCGCCGCGCCGCTCGTGGGCCAGCAGCGCATGGGCATTGTCGATGGCCTTTTCGCCACCCTTGACCGCGACATACATGGCTCAGTCCTCGATCTCGATCCGGGTTGAGCGGGGCAGGCACGCGACCTTGTCTTGCGTGCAGAAGACGCAGTCGATGCCGAGCGGAAACCGCCGGTGGTTCACGCGCAGCGCCTGCCACAGCGCATCGTCGGCGCCGGCAAACGAGAACCGCGCGGCACCGTCGATGCCAGGGCCGGTCAGGCGCGGGCCGCCGTGATCCTGCAGTTCGGCCACTTGCACGATCACCGTCGCCGAGCGGTCCGGGTAGTCGGCCGTGCCTGCCTTGAAGGTGGGGATGCGCGCGGCGAGTCCGTCGACCGGGCAAACCGCGAATTCAGCCACGCCGGCATCGTCGGTCAACCGCGCACCCGTGTGCAAGCGCAGGAACGCGCGCACCGGCTCGGTGTCGCATGCCGGGTCCAGCCATATCGCCGTGGTGTGGTCGAACAGGCAACGGGCGACCGCCGCCGACGCCGCCAACAGGGGCGAGGGTACGGTGCCGCCCATAGGGTCCAGCGCCGTGATCTGGCCCGGCCGGGCGAGCGCATCCAGCAACGCCCGAAAGGTCCGCTGGTCGGCAAGCACCGGATCGTTTGCCGCAATCGTTCCAGTCACCGGCATCACTCGCCCCGCTGCATGGTGAAGAAGTCGACGCGGGTCGCGGCGGTGCGCGCCGCCTGCGTTGCGCGGCGCTCCGCCAGCGCGTTGTCGAGATGCGCCAGCACGGCGGCGCGTGCTTTCGCTCCCTGGGCGCTGTCCTGGAACAGGGCGTCCAGCCGCGCGACCAGCAGGGCACGCTCCGTGTCGCGCCCGGTTACGAACCCGACGCCGTGAAGGTTACTGCCAGTGGATTGGTCGGTCGCGCTGACCACGCACCGGGTCACGCTGACCTCGCCGACATTGAACGCGGCGCCAGTGCCGCCGGTCCGCCCGCGCGCCATCGCCAACCCGACTTCGGGGCCTTTCAGCACCTCAAAGGACGGGGCCTCGTCCACCAGAGCCCACGCCGCCGACAACTCTTCGCCGGTGGCCAAAGCCAGTGCGCGAAGCCAGGATTTGCGCTGTTCTTCGGTGTGCGGCATGGCGAAAGCTCGGCCGGACTCGTCGTTGGCAGGGTTTGCTGGGGCGGACAGAACCAGCGCCTATATCGTATCCCCCAGGCAAAACCAAATGACAGTGCCATGACGCTCCAGCGGAGGTCGGGCGCGCGCCGTCGGCTCAGGTGTCGGCGTCTGCGGTGCGGCGGGTCATGGTGAAGCGCTCGGCCAGGTCGGCCCGAAGCTCCAGCCCATGGCCGGGCCCGGGCGGTACCGTGATCATGCCGTCGGAGACGTCTGGCAACGCGGTCACCAGGTCGCGGTACCAGGTGCGGTAGAAGCCGCGCACGCTCTCCTGCACCAGCGCGTTCGGCGCGTTCAGCGACAGGTGGGTGGAGGCGGCCAGCACCACCGGGCCGGTGCAGTCGTGCGGCGCCACCGGCAGGTGCCATGCCTCCGCCATCGCCGCGATCTTGCGCGCCTCGGAGATGCCGCCGCACCACGAGATGTCGAGCATCACCACACCGGCCACCCCGGTTTCCAGCAGGTCGCGAAACGCCCAGCGCGAGGACAGCGTCTCCGACGCGCAAATCGGGGCCGTGCTCGCCTCGGCATAGCGGCGCAGGCTGCCGAGGCTGTCCATCTTGATCGGGTCCTCGTGCCAGAAGGTGTTGTAGGGCGCCAGCGCACGGGCGATCTGCATCGCCGGCAGCAACTGCCACAGCGAGTGGAACTCGACCATGATGTCCATGCGGTCGCCGACCCGTTTGCGTATCTTATCAAACGGTTCCAGCGCCTTCTTAAGGTCACTGGCTGAAATGTAGTGACCATCCGATGCCTCGGCCGCCGGGTCGAACGGCCAGATCTTCATCGCCGTGATGCCGTCGTCCAGCAGCTCCTCGGCCAGGTCGTCGGCGCGGGTCAGGAACATGCTCAGGTCGTCGTACTCGCGCTGCTCGCCAAGCCCCCAGTTGGTGGTGCGCTGACCGCTCGCTTCGCGCACATAGTGGGAGCCGGCGCAGGTGTTGTAGGTGCGGATGCTGGGCCGCGAGAAACCGCCCAGCAATTGCGCCAACGGCTGGCCGGTGGCCTTGCCGAACAGGTCCCACAGCGCGATGTCGATGGCGGAGTTGCCGCGCGTCTCCGCGCCCGCCGCGCGGAAGCCTATATAGCCGACCAGGTCCTTGGCGATGCGGTCGATGGCGAGCGGATCGCGGCCGATCAGCTTTGGTGCCGCCGTCTCGTGGATATGGGCCTCGACCGCCGCGGCCCCGAAGAACGTTTCGCCGAGCCCGGTCACGCCCTCGTCGGTGCGCACCTCCACCCACAACAGGTTGGGGAATTCGGCGAGACGGATGGTCTCGATCGCGGTGATCTTCATGGTCGGACTCTCTTGGTCGGCGGCGTGTGCGCAGCGACACTACCCCAATGGCCGGCCAAACCCAGCAACCGAACGACGGTCCGAGCCTACCTCCGCTCGATGGAGGCGCCGTCGGCGATCCGGTCGCCGGGAAACAGCACCACCTGCTGGCCCTCGGCAAGGCCGCCAACGATGCCGACGTGCAGGCTGTTGCGCTGCCCGACCTCGACCGGTTGCAGCCGCGCCGTGCCGTCATCGTCGACGTAGACGGCCCAGCCGTCGCCATGGCGGATCAGCGAGCCCAACGGCACGCGCAGCACCTCGTCCTCGAACAAGATCACATGCACGTCGACCCGGTATCCGTGGCCCAGCCGCGCCCAATGTTCCGGCGGGTCGGCCAGGTCGAGCACCACGTCGACGCGCTGTTCCTCGATGCCCAGCGCCGACACCTCGGTTTCGCCGAACGGTTCGATCCGCTGCACGATCGCTGCCAGGTCGGGGCCGCCCCAGCCAGAGATGATGGCGTCGTGACCGCGCTCGATCCGTACGGCATCTTCCGACAGCAGCGAGACCACGACCTCCAGGTCGCCGGGGTTACCGATGTCGAGCAGCGGCGTGCCGGCCTCCACGACCCCTTCGCTGCGGCGCTGAACCCGCAGTACGACGCCGTTGACCGGGGCCGTGATCGGCACGCATTCGCAAGCGCCGGTGCGCTCCAGGATCTCCGCGCGGGTCAGCAGCCGCGATTGGGCCTGCTCCAGTTCGTGCTCGCGGACCGCCAGCGCCGCCTGCGCCATCTCCAAATTGGCCGAGGCAATGGCGTGGGCGCGGCGGGCGTCGTCCAGAGTGCGCTCAGGAATGATGGACTGCTGGATCAGGCGGTTGGCGCGCTCCAGCTCGGAGGTAGCGAAGGCCAGATCGGCCTGGGCGCGGCTGAGTTCGGCGGCGGCGAGGTTGCGCGCGGCCACGGCCGCCTCCATCGCGGCCTGCTGCTCAGCCTCGGTGCGCACATCGAGGAAGGCGGGCGGCGCCGGCTCGATCATGGCAAGCTCGGTCACGTCCGCCGCCACCTCGTCGCCGGCCTCCGCCTCGATCCGATGCATGTAGCCGCTGAGCGGCGCATAAAGCGTGTAGACGTCGCGCACCCGCGCTTCGCCTTCCTCGTCGATGGTGACCCGCAACAGGCTGATATCGGCGCCGGCCAGGTCGACCTGTATCGGCTGGGGGCGCAGGGCATAGACAATGGCCGCGGCCAGCACCGCCAGCAGCCCGCCCCAGATCACCAGTCTCGGCAGCTTGGATTTCAAGGCTCGCTACTCCCTCGTCTTCAGAACGCCGATCAGGTCCAGCCGGTCGAGCCGGCGGCGCACGACAGCGGCGCACAGAATGGTGGCTGCGAGCGCCACCAGCGCCGCCTTGCCATAGGTTGCGTCCAGGATGACCAGCGGAATGCGGTAAAGCTCGGTCTCGAAACTGGCGGCGATGTACCAGGCCAGCACGAACCCGGTAATGCAGCCAAGCGGAATTGCAAACCAGGTCAGCAGCCCGATCTCACCGAGCAGGATGTACGAGATCTCCCATCGGCTGAAGCCGAGCACCCTGAGCGTCGCCAGTTCGCGCGCCCGTTCCGACAGCGCGATGCGGATCGAGTTGTAGGTGACGCCGACCGACAGCACGACGGCGAAGGCGACGAAGAAGCCAATGAAGACGTAAATCGTTTCGCCGACAGTGGTGTAGAAGGTGTCGATCGCGGCCTGGCGGAACAGAACGCCGGCAACCGAGGGCATGTTCTTCAGCTGCGACAGCAGGGCGGCCTGGTGCGCTTCGTCGACGGCGATGTGGAGCTGGTTCACGACCCGTCCGTCGCCCATCAGGCGGTTCAGTGCCGACAGCGACATATAGGCGGGCGTGCCGATCAGTGTGTCGAACGTGCGCACCACAGGCAGGTCGAGGATGGGTCGCCGACCCTCCAGCACTTCCACCCGCACCGTGTCGCCCGGCCTGACGTTCAGGACCTCGGCCAGCTTGCGCGACATCAGCAGGCCGTCTGGCGGTACCTCGATGCGGGTGCCGCTCTCGTCGTACACCGGGCTGAGCACCGCGCCTTCGGCGACGCCGCTGATCCCCTCGCGCTGGACCAGCGCGCCGTTGGTCAGCCGTGCCGCGACGCCGCGCGCGGGCTCCACCGCCATCACGCCCGGCAGTTGCCCGAACGACTGCATCACCCGTTCCGGCTTGATGTCGGTCAGGGCCACCGTGGCGTCCTGGTGCTGGCCGCGGATGAACACGCTGTCGACCATGCTGTCGATGGCGTCGATCCATTGCAGGCCCATAATCAAGACGGCGACCGACATGGCCAGGCCGAAGCTGGCCAGGAAGGCGCGTAGCGGCCAGTTGACGATGCGGCGAATGACCATCCGCGACGGCTCGTCGAGCGCGCCGGCAAGGGCTGCGAGCCCGATCCGGCTGCGGCGATAGCTGGGCGGGGTCGGCGGCAGCATGGCCGCTGCCGGCGGCAGCTTGATCGCCCGCCGCACCGTAATCAGGCTGCCGGCCAACGCTGCACCCAGGCTGATCAGGCCGGCGATGGCAAAGCTGGTGGGGCCCGGCCGGTAGAGCAGGAACGGGAAGCGGTAGAGCTCGGCATAAAGCCTGGTGTTGAACTGGCCGAGCCAGGCGCCGAGCACCGCCCCCAGCAACACGCCGATGCCGCCGATGACCAGGATCAGCTTGGCATAGTGCCAGCCCACGGCCAGGTCCGAATAGCCGAACGCCTTCAGCAGGCCTATCTCCCGCCGCTCGGTCGCGATCAGCCGGGCCAGCACCATGTTGGTCAGGAACGCCGCCACGCCGAGGAAGATCATCGGCAACAGCGACGCCATGTTCTTCTGCTGGGTGATCTCGTTCTGCAGGAACCAGTTGGAGAGCTGGTCCGCCCGCGCGATGGCGCCGGTGCCGCCATAGGGTGCAAGCAGGGCGTCCAATTCCAGCATGACCTGCTGCGTGTCGTCGGGGCGCGCCAGGCCCAGGGTGACGCTGTTGAACGCGCCGTCGAAGTCGAACGCCGCCGCCAGCGCCTCGCGCCCCATCCAGATGATGCCGAAGCGCTCGTCATCGGGCATCAGTCCGCCGGGTGCAATGGCGTGCACGAACTCGGGGCTCAGCGCGGTGCCCACCACCTGCAGTGTGCGTTTTCGGCCGCTGAGCACGGCATCGAAGCTGTCGCCGGGCACCAGTTCGTGCGCCTCGGCGAAGGGCTCGCTGATCACCACTTCGTCCGGCCGGCCGGGCTCGACCATGCGGCCGGATCGCAGCACCAGCATGTTGAGCACCTGCGGGCCGTGGTCGGGCAGCGAGATGAGCTGCCCGGTCACCGGCTCCTCGAACCCGGCGATATCCAGCACCGCGCCCTCGACGATGCGGGTCTCGACCGCCTGCACGCCCGGAATGGCGGCAATGTCGCGGCCCAGGGCCTCTGGCGCGCGGGTGACGGTGGCGAAGACATCGGCGAAGCGGGCCCGCTCGTAATAGGCGGCCGTCGTCTCCTCCAGCGCCTCGATGGTGGTCAGAGCCATCACCAGCAGGGCCGCGCCCGACGCGATGACCAGCGCAATGGCCAGCACCTGCGCCTTCAGCGCGACCAGGGCGCGCAGCAGCTTGTGGTCCAGGCTGCTCACGGTCCTACCATTCCAGGTCGCGCGGTGAGCGGCGGGTCCGGTTGACCCGGGTCTCGACGATGCGGCCGTCGGCGAAGTGCAGCACGCGGTGGGCGACATCGGCGATGACGGCGTTGTGGGTGATCAGCGCCGTGGTGGTGCCAAGCTCCTGGTTAACCTTCAAAATCGCCTCCAGCACCAGAATGCCGGTCTCGCTGTCCAGCGCGCCCGTCGGTTCGTCGCAGAGCAACAATTCCGGCCGCTTGGCGATGGCGCGCGCGATGGCCACCCGTTGCTGCTCGCCGCCGGAAAGCTGGGCCGGGAAGTGGTCGAGCCGGTTGCCGAGGCCGACCAGGTCCAGCGCGTCTTCCGGCGGCATCGGGTTTCGCGCGATCTCGGTCACCAGTGCCACGTTCTCGCGCGCGGTCAGGCTGGGGATCAGGTTGTAGAACTGGAAGACGAAGCCGACGTGCTCGCGCCGGTAGAGGTTGAGCGCGCGGTCGCTGGCGTGGGTGAGGTCGTGGTCGCGGAATCGCACCTCGCCGGCGGTCGGCACGTCGAGGCCGCCCAGGATGTTGAGCAAGGTGGACTTGCCGCTGCCCGACTGACCCAGCAACACGACCAGTTCGCCGGCGCGAAACGCGACGTCGACACCGCGGAGCGCGTGCACCTCCACCGCGCCCATGCGGTAGATCTTGGTGACGCCGGTCGCGCACAACGCGACGTCTTCCGGGCCATGCGCGTCGGTTACGGCGGCACTATCGGGCGCAGAGGTCATGCAACTCCCCGCTTGGCCGGGCGCCGAGAGACTGGGCCCGGCGAGGAATACAGGCTCACACTCCAAATATGACCATGTTCGCACAATGATGCATCGCGCCAGCCGGCAACTGCGACGACGTGACGTCACAGAATGGAGCAAGGGACATGCCAGCCAGCGCCTATACACGATCCCGCTTTTGCGGCAAGACTGCACCCTGACCGAACCGACCCGGAGGGTATGCCCATGGACCTCCCGAAACTGCCATTGGACGGCGGCTGCCGCTGCGGCCAGGTGCGCTTCAGGGTCAGTGCGATACCGATCATGACCATGGCGTGCCACTGCACCGGCTGCCAGCGCATGTCCTCCAGCGCCTATTCCCTCAGTACCGCGATACCGCGCGAGGGGTTCGACGTCTTGGAAGGCGCGCCGGTGATCGGCGGGCTGCACGGGGCCAGCCGCCATCATTTCTGCCCGCACTGCATGAGCTGGATGTTCACCGAGCCGGAGGGGCTCGACTTCATGGTCAACGTCCGCCCGACCATGCTCGACGACAACCGGTGGTTCGCGCCGTACGTCGAGACCTACACCAGCGAGATGCTGCCATGGGCCGCGACCTCCGCCGTGCGCAGCTATGAGAAGTTCCCGCCAAGGGAGGACTATGACGGCCTGATACGGGACTTCGCGGCGCAACTGGCGCTGACCGGCTAGGCGACACCCTCCGCCATGGACACCCGGCCGCAATCGGGTGGAGAATACCGCCAGCGAACGGAAGGGGAGGCAGGGGCGTGAGCACCGAGGTCGAATGTGTCGTTGAGGCGGGATGCTGGCTGGGCGAGGGGCCGTGCTGGCATGGCGGCGAGCAGGCCCTCTATTGGACCGACGTGCCGTCCAGACGGCTGCACCGCTGGTCCGCGGCGGACGGGCACAAGACCTGGGACGTGCCCAACATGATCAGCGCGTTGGCGCCCTGCACGTCGGGCGGGCTGATCGTGGCCGAGGTGCATGGGCTGTCGTTCTTCGACACCGAGACGGGTGCGCTGACGCCGTTCGTGGCGCCGGAGGCCGACAAGCCGCTCAACCGCTGTAACGACGGTGGGGCGGACCGGCAGGGCCGGTTCTGGGTCGGCACCATGTACAACAATCTGGCCGATGACGGTTCGCCGGTCGACATGGAGGGCGACACCGGCACCCTGTGGCGGGTGCAGCCCGACGGATCGTACGAGGCGATGGTGACCGGGCTCGGCATCTCCAACACGCTGGCGTGGCGCGCCGATAACCGGTTGTTCTATTTCGCCGACACGTTGAAGGGTATCTGGGCGTTCGACTTCGACCCCGATGCCGGCTCCCTGAGTAACCGCCGCGAGTTCGCGATGCAGGACCGGGCGGACCTCGCCGACCTCGGGCACCCCGACGGGTCCACCATCGATGCCGAGGGCTATCTGTGGAATTGCCGGTGGGACGGCGGCTGCGTCATCCGCTTCGCGCCCGACGGCAGCATCGACCGCAAGCTGGAGGTGCCGGCCTCGCGCGTGACCAGTGCGGCGTTCGGCGGCCCGGACCTCGACACGCTCTACATCACCACCGCGCGCTATGGTCACGACGACGCCGAGTTGGCCAGGCAACCGCTGGCCGGCGCCATCTTCGCCTGCAAGCCGGGGGTGAAAGGCCTGCCGCAAGGCGTGTTCGGGCGGTAGCGCAACAATCCTCAGTCGTCATGCTCGGGCTTGACCCGAGCATCCACCAAAATGGCCGCTCAAGCGGCCAATAAGACGTGGATGCCCGCAACAAGTGCGGGCATGACGAGGTTGTTTTTGCGGCACAGCCTCACTCACTCACGCGCGACGACCGCCTTGATGTCCATGCCGCCCTTGATCGCGGTGTAGCCGGCGTCCACCACATGGGTGGCGCCGGTGATCCGCCGCGCCCGGTCGGAGGCCAGGAACACCGCCATCTCGGCAATGTCCTCGGGTGACAGCACGCCCAGCGGCTGCAACGCCTCGATCTCCGCGCGCTGCGCCGGGTCGTCCAGGAAGGCGGCCTGGTGCGGGGTCTCCACGAAGCCGGGACAGATGGTGTTGACCCGTATGCCGTCTGCGGCGAGGCCGGCGGCCATCGAGCGGGTCATCGCCACAACCCCGCCCTTCGCGGCGGTGTAGGCGTCGAGACCTGCCTGGCCGACCAGCGCGTCGACGGTGCCGGTCAGGATGATCGAGCCCGACCCCGCCTTCAGCATCGCCTGGGCGACGTATTTGGCGGTGAGGAAGGTGCCGGTCAGCACCAGGTCGGTGATGGCGTGCCAGACGTCTACATCCAGCTCGGTGATGCGCGCGTCCTGCCGGTTGACCATCGGCACGTTGACGGCGTTATGGAACAGCGCGTCTACCTTGCCGAACCGGTCCAACGTCGCGGCCACCATCGCCTGCACCGAGGCGCTGTCGCGCACGTCGACCTTCTGCGCCATCGCCAGCCCGCCGGTCGCCTCGACGATCCCAACCACGGCCTCTGCGGCCTCCTCATTGAGGTCGGCTGCGACCACCGCCGCACCTTCGCCGGCTATCCGCAGCACGCCGGCGCGGCCGATGCCCGATGCACCGCCGGTGACGATGGCGACCTTGCCGTCCAGCATGCCCATTGCAGATCGGCGCTCCCTCAGCCGCGGTACCGGGTCAGCCAGAGCGCGATCAGGGTGAAGCCGATTGACATCACGATGATCAGCGTGCCGATGGCGTTGACCGTCGGCTTCAGGCCGGTGCGCATCATACCCCACACGAAGATCGGCAGCGTATTGCCGTCGCCGATGGTGAACAGGGTGATGACGAAGTCGTCGATGGAAAGCGCCACCGCGAACAGCGCGGCGCCCACTACCGTCGGCTGGATGATCGGCAGGGTCACGGTCCAGAACGCGCGCAGCGGCGTGGCGCCGAGGTCGCGCGCACTGTCGACCACCCGCCAGTCGAAGCTCGCCATCCGGGCATAGACCACCAGGATGACGAAGGGCTGGGTGAACAGCAGGTGGCTCAGCACCACGGTGGTCAGCGACAGTGTCATGTCGACGCTGACGAACGCGGTCAGCAGGGCGACGGCCAGCACCAGTGGCGGCATCATCAGCGGCAGCGCCAGGATCGCGATGCCGATGCCCGCCCGCTTTGGTGGCAGCCGGGCGAACCCGATGGCGGCAGCGGTGCCGACGGTGGCCGAGCACAGGCCGACCAGGCCGGCGACAATCAGCGAGTTCCAGAACGCGGTGGCGAATTGCCGGTGGTCCAGCATCTCGCCCCACCATTGCAGCGACAGCGCCTCGATAGGGAAGTTGGCGAGCGACCGGCTGGTGAACGCGAACACGATCACCAGCACCAGCGGCGACAGCAGCACGAACACGAAGATCGCGCCGAGCAGCTTCCAGAGGAGGGGGGCGATACCGTTCATCGCGGCCGCCACAGCGACATCAGCGAGTGGGTCGCGGCAATCACGAACAGGGCTGTCGTCAACACCACGAACGACATCGCGGCACCCAGCGGCCAGTTGAAGCGCTGGCCGAACTGGAGCGCGATCATGTTGCCGGTCATGGTCAGCTTGCCGCCGACGAGCTGCGGCGTGATGTAGTCGCCGGCCGCGATCAGGAACGCGAACAGGAACGCGGTGGTGATGCCGGCGCGGCACCGCGGCACGATGATGCCGGCCATGCGCTGCCACGGCCCGGCGCCCAGGTCGCGCGCGGCATCCAGCTCGATGTCGCTGATTGAGCGCATGGTGCCGTAGATCGGCAGGATGGCGAACGGCAGCAGGAAGTGGGTCAGGGTCACGATCACCGCACCCGGGCTGTAGAGCAGGGCGGAGATCGGCTCGGAGATCAACCCCATGCTCGAAAACGCTGTGTTCAGCACACCCTCGGTGCCCAGAATGGTCTTCCAGGCGTATATCTTCATCAAATAGCCGCCGAACAGGGTGACCAGGGCCACGAACAGCAGCGCGTTGGCCCAGCGCCCGGCCTTGAAGCGCACGATATAGGCGTAGATGAAGCCGAGAACGGCGGTCAGCACGGCGACGGCGAACGCGACGGCCAGCGTCTGCAGGCCGATCTCCAGATTCTCGTCGGTCAGCGCGGTGACGTAGTTTTCGAGATTGAAGTCATGCTCGATGGTGAAGCGGTTCTTGCGCCAGAAGCTCATCACCAGGAAATAGGCGAACGGCGCCACGAACAGCGCGATGAAGATCGCCATCGACGGCGTCACCAGCAGCCAGGGCAGGCGGCGGTTCATTGCGCCGATCGTCGCCCTCGGCCTTGTGCCGAGGGCCCATCGTCGTCACATGCGTGGTGCGCGCCTTGGAGGCCCGGAAGCCCAAGTGCCGATCGTGCGATCAAAGTTTGCCGCAAGCGCTCAAGTTCGCACCATAACTTGCTGGTGTACTGGACAAAAATGGGTCCTCGCCACAAGGGCGAGGACGACAAATAAGGGTTGTGGACGGTTACGTGCATCATTGCCGCCGCCCCCAAGGCATGGATGCGCCCTCGGGCTCGGCCGAAGGCCGACCCAAGGACAGGCTCCTCAAGTCCGCGCGTGACGTTGGAGGGTGGCCCCGGCGGCCGTGTGGACCGCCGGGAACAATGCATGAGCTTGGGTCAGGCAACCTTGAAGCGCTCGTATTCCTCCAGCCAGTCGTCGAACGTGGCCAGGCCCTCGCTGTCGTCAAGCGGCGGGAACGCGAAGAAGGTCGCCTTCTCGCCGAACGCGTCCATGTCGTCGTACGGGTAGAGTGCCTGGGCTTCGTCGCCCAGTTCGGCCACCGCGTCGCTGTTGACGATGCCCTGCAGCCACTCGCCGCCGATCACCACCTGCGCCTCGGTGCTGATGATCTTGTCGCACAGCATGTGATCGACGTCCGGATTAGGCGCGTCGGTGGCGATGGAGAATGTGTCCAGCCACGCGAAGGTGCCTTCCTCGGGATAGGTGTAGTCGATGGTGGTACCCATGTCGGCGGCGAATTTCTTGATCGTCTCCCAGCCGGAGAAGGTGATGTCGACATCGCCGCGCGCCAGCGCGTCGGCCAGGTCGCCCCAGCTCACCGCGACCAGGCGCGAGATGCCCTTGACCTCGATCAGGAAGTCGGTGGCGGCCTTGAGCTGCTCGTGGGTCAGCGAGGTCGCGACCTCAGCGTCGGTGGCGATCACGGCCGCCAGCATCAGGTTGCCCAGCGGGTCGTCCATCATGCCGACCTTGCCCTCGTACTCGGGCTTGAACAGGTCCATCCACGACGCCGGCACGCCGCCGGTGACGGCAGGGTTGTACATCATCGGCGCCGAGCCCCAGGTGAACGGCACGCCATAGAGCGCCCCGTCGACGCTGACGTTCGGGTCGTTGCGGAACAGGGGCATCATGCTGCCCATGTTGGAGATCTTGGATTCGTCGATCGGCTGGATCAGGCCGGATTCCGCCAGCAGCGGGATGTAGCCCATGTAGGGGGTGACGATGTCGATGGAGCCCAGGCCGCCGGAGGCCAGCCGGGTGACGATCTCGTCGTTGTTGCCGATATAGGTCGTGTTGAGCGTGATCTCGTTCTCGGCCATGAAGTCGTCGACGAACAGGCCCTCGTCGTAGCCCTGCCAGCCCAGGAAGGTGACCTCGGTCTCGGCAAACGCCGCGCGGCTTGCCAGCCCGGTCCCCGCGAGCGCCCCCAGCCCGGCCGCGCCGGCATTGAAGCCGCGCCGCGTCATCATCATCGAGCGGATATGGATCAGGCCCGAATTCGATGGCTTGTGTTGCATGGTCTTGCCTCCTGTGAGTGCCGCGGCCCCATCGCCGTCGGCTGTAGGTGCAGCGGCGGGAAACCTCCCGCGCCACATCATGCCTCGCCGCCCGAGGTCGTATCCCCGAAACGGCTCCCATAAACCCTGTGCTCGCCGTGCGCGCGGTAGTCCGCGTTGAGCGCGGCCACCTTGTCCTCATCGACCTGGACACCCAGGCCCGGCCCCGCCGGGATGCCCCAGGACGGGCAGCTGGCAATGGGCACCGGCGCCGTGAGCACGTCGTCCGCCATGACTTGCGCCGTTTGCTGATGGCCGATGGTGGCATTGGGTACCGCCAGCATCAAGTGCTGTCCCATGGCGGCGGTCAGGCCCAGTTCGCCATGAGTGTGCTTGCAGATCATCCAGCCATGGTGGGCGGCCAGCCGGCTCAGCCACATGAACTCCGCAATGCTGCCGACCCAGTAGGGCGAGAAGCACAGATAATCGCCGCAGCGCGAGCGGATCACCCGTTCCGCGTCCTGCACTGTCCACATGCCCTCGTTGACGCACAGCGGCACCGGCTGGCGGGCTTTCACCTCGGCCATCAGGTGCTCGGGGTGGATCGGCACCGGCGCCTCGGCGAAGTCGATGCCGACCATGTCGTTCCAGCGGGTCAGCAGGCGGATCGCGTCGGGCACGCTCCAGGCCTGGTTGGTGTCGATGCGGATGCGCGCGTCCGGGCCGGCGGCGTCGCGCAGCGCCAGCAGCATCGCCTCTTCCAGGGCCTCGTCGACGCCGACCTTCAGGTAGTAGACGCCGTAGCCGGCCGCGCGCCCCGCTGTCGCTTGTGCCGCGATGCCCTCCGGCGTGTCCCAGTGCAGGTAGTAGAAATAGTCGACCAGGGCGCGCAGCGGCCCGCCGAGCAGGTCGACCAACGGCCGGCCGGCGGCCTGCGCACAGATGTCCCACAGCGCCATGTCGATGCCGGCATAGGCGAAATTGCCGGTCATCGCCTGGAACTGCCAGCCGCCGGCGATGCGGATATCGGCCAGGATCGCGTCGCGGTGCCACGGATCGCGCCCCATCACCAGGGGCGCCATGGCACGCACCGCGGCCTCGATGCCAGGCACATCGGCGGCGCGGGTGCACTCGCCCCAGCCGACCAGGCCGTCGTCGGTGGTCAGCTTGACGATGACGTCGCTGACACCGCCGCGCTCGACCAGCGCACTGACCTCGTCGTGGCTGTAGTCGACCCGGACCGGCCAGATATCGATGCGCGAGATTTTCATTCGTCGATCACGCGCTGTGCGGCGTCGGCCCAGCCGATGGTGACCATGTCGCCGACCCGCACCCGGTCGCGCCAGCCGATGTCGGTCTCGTGCACGATGACGTGGTGGCCGCCGGTCGTGGTCAGCACGAAGCGCAACACCGAGCCCAGGAACAGCACGTCGTCCAGCCGGGCGGACAGGGTGGGGCCGCCGGACCAGCCAGGCTCGACCAGATGCGCCGATTCAGGCCGTACCATTACCGCGACCGGGCCGTCGGGACCGGGTGCGGCGATCCGCTGCTCGCGGTCGCCGTCGCGCAATACCACGCTGCCGCCGGTGCGGGTGGCGTCGAACACGTTCGCCTCGCCAATGAACAGCGCCACAAACCGGGTGCGCGGCTTGAAATAGATCTCCTCCGCACTGCCCACCTGCACCACGCGCCCACCGTCCATCACCGCGATGCGGTTGGCCAGCGCCAGTGCCTCGCCCTGGTCGTGGGTGACGAACACGAAGGTGCCGCCGGTCTCCTGGTGGATGCGGCGCAGTTCCTCCTGCATCGCCTGGCGCAGCTTCAGGTCGAGGGCGGCCAGCGGCTCGTCCAGCAACAGCACGTCGGGGCGCATGATCAGGGCCCGGGCCAGCGCCACCCGCTGTTGCTGTCCGCCGGAAAGCTTGTCGATGGGCCGGTCCGCCAGGTCGCCGAGGCGGATGAGGTCCAACGCCTCCTCGACCCGTGCCGCGATCTCATTGCGGGGCTTGCCGGCGATCTTCAGCCCGTAGCCGACGTTCTGGCGCACGGTCATGTGCGGGAACAGACCGTAGCCCTGGAACACCATGTTGGTCGGCCGGCGCTCCGGGTTGAGCCCGGTCACGTCGCGGTCGCCGATGCGGATGGTGCCCTCCGTCGGGCGCTCGAACCCGCCGATCATTTTCAGGAGGGTTGTCTTGCCGCAGCCCGACGGGCCGAGTATGGCCAGGAAGTCGCCGCGATGGATCTCCAGGTCCAACGGCTTGACCGCCTCGACCTTGCCATAGGTCTTGGCGACCCCGTCCAGGTGCACCAGGGCGCTGCCGGAGACCGTTCCTGGTGTCGTCACGGGCGTCGCGATTGCCGCGCTCTGGCTCATATGCCCCCCAGCATGCCGATACCCTGTCTAGAACGTTGCCGAGACGCCGCCATCGACCAGCAGCGTCTGGCCGGTGACGTACGCGCTGTCGTCGCTGCACAGGAAGTAGGCGGGGCCGGCGATGTCGACCGGCTTGCCAGGCCGGCCAGCGGGCAGCCGCTTGTACTTGAGATAGATGGTCTTGAACCAGTCGGTCTGGTGTTCGTGCTCTTGGCGGTCGTCGACGTCGCGCAGCGCCATGCGGGTGTCGATGAAGCCGGGCGCGATGGCGTTGACCGTGATGTTGTCGGGCGCCAGGTCGCAGGCCAGGCAGCGCGTCATGTTGACGATGCCTGCCTTGGCGGTGGAGTAGGGCAGGGAGTCGGGCGCGCCGAACAGGCCCATGATGGAGGCGATGTTGAGTATGCGCCCGCCGGGGCCGGACCTTGCCGACGCGGCCATCAGGTCGCTGGCGGCCAACACGCACGTCAATGCGCCTGTCAGGTTGACGTCGATCACGCGCTGGAAGCGAGCCTCGGTCAATTCGTCGAACGCCGTCATATCCAGGATCGCGGCGTTGTTGACCAGGATGTCCAGCCGCCCATGCGCTGATGCGATCTCGGCAACAACGGTATCGACACCCGGGCGGTCAGTGATGTCGATCTCTCGGCCGACCGAAGGTGCGCCGAAGTCTTGCGCGGCGGTTTCGGCCTCGTCGCCATCGATGTCAGTGTACCAGACCGTGGCCCCCTCGCTGGCCAGCCGGGCGGCGATGCCTCGGCCGATGCCCCGCGCCGCGCCGGTGACCAGCGCCACCCGTCCGGCAAGTCGCTGTGCGTCCATCCGTCCCCCGATGCCGTAGATGATTGTGGCGATGTTTGCAGGTGCAGCATCGCCGCAACGGCTTGCCCAAGCAAGGCTGATACCAACACCCTCGCCGAAGACAGAGGATTATCGCGGCATCACGGTGTGACCGTGCGCGACGGTGGGGGCATGGGTGGATACGGCTCGCTTTGTTACGTTTTCGAACAAAGCCAAGAATGTTTGCATTCTTGCCATATTCTGAATCTTAGTTCATGAATATGAATGTGTGGATAGTCACATGTATGTGGCTGGGGGCGGCAAGTGTTTGCGATTTCAGGGTTTTCCCAGGTCGCACGCCTTGTCGATAGTCAGACGAGGTCTTTGGGGCGGTAGCTTGACAGTTGGTGACGCTGCGGTGCACGACGCCAACTGCGGTATCGTATGTATAAGGCAACATGGTCAGCGGTAGTCGATCCCAAGTGGTTCGATCGATAGTGCGCCGTGGCCATCGGGCCCGTTACTGCGAGCACCTGTCAGTTTCGACCGGAGACGCAAGGAGCTGCCATGAGGGTGGGCAAGGCCGGTTTTCGCCGCGAGGAGGCGGCGTCGAAAACGACAGTGCATCGGGCCGATTTCGGACGGGCGGCCAACCAGCCGCGCAACGATAGCGCCAACGATAGCGACGCTGCAGGGCGCGACAATGGCGCGCGCGGCAAGGTCGCCTTGGTGACGGGGTGCGCAGGTTTCCTGGGCTCCCACTTGACGGACTGCCTGATCTTCGAGGGCTGGCATGTTGTCGGTGTCGACAACCTGCTGACCGGCTCTGTCGACAATCTCGAATTCGCGCTGGCGTCCGGCCGGTTCGAATTTCTGGAGCAAGACGTGATCGAGCCGATCGAGGTCGGCGCCGATTTGATCTTCAACCTGGCCTGCCCGGCGTCGCCGCCCCGTTACCAGGCAGATCCGCTCCACACCATGCGCACCAACATCAATGGCGCGTTCAATGTCTGCGATATCGCGAAACGATGCGGATCGCGGCTGGTCCACACCTCGACCAGTGAGGTCTATGGCGACCCGGAGATACATCCGCAGCCCGAGGATTATCGCGGCGCGGTGAACCCGATTGGGCCGCGCGCCTGCTATGACGAGGGCAAACGGGCCGCCGAGACCATTCTGTTCGACTATCAGCGCCAGTTCGGCACCAACATCGGTGTTTGCCGCCTGTTCAACTCCTATGGCCCGCGCATGGACCCGTACGACGGGCGTGTCGTCAGCAACTTCCTGCGCCAGGCGCTGATGGGCGAGCCGCTGACGATCTATGGCGATGGCTCGCAGACGCGGTCGTTCTGCTACGTCGATGACACGGTCGAGGGCATTTTCCGCCTTGCGATGGCGCCGTCGTCGGTTTGCGGGCCGATCAATCTGGGCAATCCGATCGAGTTGACCATGATCGAGCTGGCCGAAGAGGTGAGGGGCCTGCTGGGCAGCCAGGTCGATATCGTATTCCAGCCGTTGCCGACCGACGATCCGACGCGCCGCCGGCCCGACATCGAGCTTGCCGGGCGTGAGCTCGACTGGGCGCCGACGGTTTCGCTGAAGGTGGGATTGGCGCGCACCCTGGAGTACTTCGAGGGGTTGCTGGCATCGGGTCGCCTGGCCGCCGAAGCGCACCTGGGGCGCGCGGCAGCCGAGTAGACGCAGCCGAACATCACGGCGGTGCCGGGCCGTGCATTGGCCGATGACGCCGTTCGTTGACGGAAATATCACCGTCGCCGGCGCACAATGCCCGATCACGCTCTTGATAGGTTGACCGAATGTCCGTCGTCATTGTCTCCGGGTCGTCAGGCCTGATCGGGTCCGAGGCCGCATCCCACTTCGCCGGTCGAGGCCACCACGTTGCCGGAATCGACAACGACATGCGGCGCCAGTTCTTTGGGGCGTCCGCGTCGACCGCACAGGTGCGCCAGGCGGTTGAGGCCAGCCTGAAGGGCGCGTACACCCACGCCGACATCGACATCCGCGACGCCGACAGCCTGGACCGTTTGTTCGCCGGCTACGGGCGCGAGATCTCACTGGTCGTGCACACGGCGGCCCAGCCCTCGCACGACTGGGCAGTCAAGGATCCGCAGACCGATTTCGCGGTCAACGCCACCGGCACCCTGAACATGCTGGAGGCGACACGGCGACATGCGCCAGACGCCGTCTTCATCTTCACCTCGACCAACAAGGTCTATGGCGACCGCCCCAATTCCCTGCCACTGGTCGAACTGGAGACGCGATGGGAGATCGCGCCCGGCCACGACTACGAGAAGGGCATCCCGGAATCCTTCAGCATCGACGGCTCGCTGCACAGCCTGTTCGGGGCATCGAAGCTGTCGGCCGACGTGCTGGTACAGGAGTATGGCCGGTATTTCGGCATGAAGACGGCCTGTTTCCGGGGCGGCTGCCTGACCGGCCCCAACCACTCCGGCGCAATGCTGCACGGCTTCCTGTCGTACCTGATGAAATGCGCCATCGACGGCACGCCTTACACGGTGTTCGGCTACAAGGCCAAGCAGGTGCGCGACAACCTGCACAGCGCCGACCTGATCGCCGCGTTCGAGCAGTTCTACAGCAACCCGAAATCGGGCGCCGTCTACAACATCGGCGGTGGGCGGTACTCCAACTGCTCGATGCTGGAAGCGATCGCCACGTGCGAGAAGCTGACCGGCCGCGCGATGAACTGGCAGTACAAGGACGAGAACCGGATCGGCGACCACATCTGGTGGATCAGCGATCTGTCGGCGTTTCAGGCCGACTACCCAACGTGGAAACCTGCGTACGACGTCGATGCCATCCTCCGCGAAATCCATGACGCGAACCAGGAGAAGTGGCAGCGCCAGGCCGCCCATGCTTGACCTGGGCCGGCACGAGATCCTGGGCGTGCGCGTCAGCGGTGTCGACTATGACGCGGCGGTCGACAAGATCAGGATCGCCGCCCAGGAAAAGCGGGCCTTCGGCGTCTCGGCGCTGGCCGTGCACGGCCTGATGACGGGCGCGCTGGACCGGCAGCAGCGGTTCCGGCTCAACCGCCTCGACATGCTGGTCCCCGACGGGCAGCCTGTGCGCTGGGCGCTCGGCTGGCTGCATCGCAAGCGACTGCCGGACCGCGTCTACGGCCCAAACCTCACGCTGCGGGTCTGCGAAATGGCGGCGCGCGAGAAGCTGCCAGTATTTTTCATGGGCAGCGACGCCGACATGCTGGCGGCGTTGACCGCGCGGTTGGAGGCTAGGTATCCCGACCTTGTCATCGCAGGTTGCCGTCCGTCGCGTTTTCGCACCTTGAGTGACGCCGAGCGGGCCGAGGAGATCGGCGAGATCAAGGCCAGCGGTGCCGCGATCCTATTCGTCGGCCTGGGCTGCCCCCGCCAGGAGGTCTGGGTCTACGAGCACCTGGAGGACCTGCCGATGCCGATGATCGCGGTCGGGGCCGCGTTCGCGTTTCACGCCGGCAAGCTCGCCCAGGCGCCGGAGTGGTGGCAGAAGCGCGGGCTGGAATGGCTCTATCGGCTGATCCGCGAACCGCGCCGGCTATGGCGGCGGTATGTCTTCCTGAATCCGTTGTACCTGGCGATGATCGGTTTGCAGCGCATTGGCCTGGCGCCGGTGCGTGCGGCCGGTGCCGCGGCCCCCGATGGCATGGTGCGGTATGGGTAGCAGGTCAGCCGGTGCGCCGCGTTTGGTAACGAGCTCCTGCGGAGCCCGTTGGCGTGGCGCGGTGGTTGATCCGCAGGTCTCGGTGAACTCAGGGATGCTGCGGCGGATCATCGGTTATCACGCGCATGAGGCAAATTTCCTCGGTTCAGCGCAGGACCTCTCGGTTGGCCGTGGCGACGCCACCTGGTCGAAAGGCGCGGTCGCCGATCGGCTTGCGGGACAAGTGCCTTTCCGCGTGCGGTTTCTCGCCTGGTGCATAAAATGTGTCGGATGGGCGACATCCCTGATCGGTGGCAAGTTCTACTACCCAATCAACAGTCGTCTTTCGCGGTTGGCCCGCAGGGGCGAGACAATCGAGATCGAGATCGGCGCCGGTTCTCAGTTCGCGTTTCGCCTGGCCGACCCCTACTGGAACCGCCTGCTCAGCCCCCAGTTTAGCTACGAAACCGAGCTTCTGGCAGTGTTCGAGGCCATCGGCGCCGAGGATTTTGTATTTCTTGATGTCGGTGCAAACTACGGCTTCTGGAGCGTTCTTGTTTCGTCGCCGGCGTTCGGGGCGCATAGAGCGGTGGCGGTGGAGCCTGTCTCGGCCACATTTCGCATGCTGGCGGCGATTGCGACGCGCAACGCTGACCGGTTCACATGCGTACACGCGGCAGCGACGTCTTCCGGCGAGGGAACTGTCACGATCCGAACCGACCCCAATCACATCTCCAATGTCGGCGCCTCGATCTCGGCGGAAGCACCATCGCAGTCGCTGTCTGGTGGCGAGGATACGCCGGCCACCAGCGTCGATGTATTGGTCCAGAACCATTGCCCCGATGCGGCGACGATTGTCTTGAAGCTGGATGTCGAAGGCGCGGAGATCGACGCACTCGAAGGCGCGGCAGACACCCTGCGGCGCGATGTCCTGATCATCTATGAGGATCATGGCGCCGACCCCGCGTGCAGCGTCAGCCATGCCGTGTTGGCCAGGGGGCTGGATGTGTACTTCTTTGACGGCGCGCGCTTCCGCAACATGACAGATGTTGCGCAGATCAAGGCCGTGAAACGACGCGCCTCGCGCGGTTATAACTTTTTCGCCTTCAAGCGGCGGTCGGCGTTGCACCGCGCATTTCTGCACCGCGTCGCGCAATCGCCTGATCGTAGCACGCCAACAGCAGCCTGAGATTGGTGTCCGCCGTATAGCGCTCCTGGAAGCGACGTTGGGCATTCCTGCCCATCTCCCTCATCCGGTCCGAATTGCTGACGGCCCACGCCACCTTGGCGGCGAGGTCGTCAGGGTCGCCTGGATTGACGTGCAGGCCGGTGACCTGGTCGTCGACCACTTCGGCAAGCGAGCCGAGCCTGGAAGCAATGACGGGAAGGCCATGGGCATATGCTTCGACCACGACCATCGGGAAGCCTTCGTACCAAACCGACGGGACAACGAGGAATTGGGCCTGGCGCATCAGGGCGGCAACTTCTTCGCGTGGCTGGGCGCCCAGGATTTCCACGCTCGCGACCCCGGTATTCCGCACCTGGGCATCGAGCGGTCCGCTGCCGACAAGCCTGAGCGGCACATTCAACGATCGCCAGGCTTCCAGCATCGGTGAGATGCCTTTCTCCGCGCTGAGCCGGCCAACGAACAATCCGCCCTGGCGCGGGCCGTCCGAGCCGTCTGGCACATCAACGTTTCCGGCTAGGAAGTTTGGTTTGACGACCACCCGATCGGCACGCAGGCCAGTCGCCAACAGCTTGTCACGGGCGAATGCGGTCAAAGCGATGTAAAGGTCCACCTTGCGTGTCCATGTTCGCAACATTCGGTGCGTTGCTAGCATGGCTGCGACGCCGCCCGTTTGCAGCCGGCTGTTGCGGTAGCAGCCATGCAACACGCCACGCCAGGGCAGCTTTCCCAAACAATCCTCGCACACGTGACCATCTCGGAAGAGCGTCGTACCGGGGCAGGCGAGCCGATAGTTGTGCAGCGTTTGCACGACCGCCGCACCTTCGGCGCGCGCGGCATGGAAACCCGCTGGAGAGATCAGTGGCAGCGTGTTGTGGAAATGAGCGACCGTCGGCTGGAACTGGCGAACCCGTTCGCGTATGCGGCGATACGACCTGCGGCTCCAAATCGTGCCCGCCGCAACAGCCGGGGCGCTCATGTCCCGAATGTCATCGTTGTCGACCAGATAGGTCTCCACCTCGTGCCCATTGGCTTCGAGCAGGGACATCTCATTGGCCAACACCACATCCTCGCCGCCGGGTTGCTGATAGTAGTTGTGGAGCAGCAATATCTTCATGCGCGTTGCCGGGTCGCTGTCACGCAACGCAAGACGAAGGCCGCGGCGATCCAGTAGCTCAGATATGTCAATATGTTGTCGGTCAACAGGACCAGCATGGAATAGAGCGCAATCAGCGCGGTAACCCGGTCGCGCGACATGGCCCACATGAAGGCGGCGGCCGCGACGCCCATGCCCAGGATTCCGTAGTCGCCGAGCAACCGGATCCAGTCATTATGAAGGTGGGTGAAGTTCCATTCCTGTAGATCGTAGTCCGACCGTATCAGCGATGTGGTGTATCCTGGTCCATTGCCAAACAGCCACTCAAGCATTGAGCTTCTGGCGGTCAGGTCGGTCCAATAGATGTCGAGGGCCGCGTATCGGCCGGACGAGAGATCGTTCGGTGCGACCGTGATGCCGGCGAACGACTGGAGGAAATCCGACAAGAAATCGAATAGCGCACGCAGGTTGAGTGCGATAAGCACTACGACCGATGTTGATATGGCCGCCACCAAGCGATGTGAATTGGATGGAGGTCTGTCGGCGCTGCGCCGATAGATGAAAAAGTCGACCGCCAGCGTGCACAGAAGCGCGAATAGGGCGATCCTCTTGAATAAAAAGTAATCGACGACAATGGATATCGCGAACAACATCCAGTATCCCCGAAGATAATAGGCGATACTGACCAACGGTAGTATCAGGCCGAGGCTGGTTTCCGCAAAGCCCGTGCCGGCTACCAGGGATAGTGAGGTATTGTTTGACGGTGCAAACAGCAAAAGCGCAACAACGCTGAGGCCACCGACTGCAAGCAGCGCGTGCAAGATAAGCTCATCGGTTCGATACCAGAAAACGAACATGAACATTGACGATGCAAGGAAGATCATTTCGTCGCGGGGAAATCCGACCGCATCCTCGGATATGACGAATGGCAACAAAAGTGCGGAATACGTAACAAAAGCAGCGGCAATAAGCCGGTAGAATCGAACAGTGCGTTGTGCGATCAGTTCCGCCACCAATAGCGCGGGTATGAGGTATATCGCGAGACGGAAGGGCCGAATATCTGGAAACGTGAAATAGAAAAACACGACCACGGCATAGATTAGCGGCGTAATCCTGATTGTGGGTGCTTTGGCCGCCATAGACATCGCATGCGGCAGTCCGGGCGGTGCTGCATGGTCGTCCTTGTTGGAATGCCTGAATGTCAAGGTGCCCGTTTCCCCACCGGTGCGGTCTTTCGTGAGCCAGGTCCCAGGGTCATGTCGAACTACCGGACGTTTGGCTGACTGATCTAAGGGTTTCGTACCTGCCGAACATGTTGGCATTCACAAGTTGGCAGGATATTGCCACTTACCTGAGTCGCGCCAAAGCAGTCTGCCTGCGGATTCACCGCCGCGCGACACGCGCCATCGAAAGGAGCCTTGATCGGTGAATCGTGGGTACTCGGGCAGGTTCGCACGCCTTACCGCGGTGCCGAGGACGATGGGCTGGGCCCTACTGGACCAGATGGTGGTGAGCGGTGCCAACTTCGCCACTGGCGTTCTCCTCGCACGGCACCTGGGCATCGAAATGTTCGGGCAGTACAGCCTCTACTGGCTGCTGATCCTTTTCGTACTGGCCCTTCAGATCGCGCTGGTCGGGGCTCCGATGATGGTGATCACACCGAAAGTCGATCCCGATCGCGTTCGATCATACTATGGCGCAACTTTGGTCCTCCAGGCCGTGCTGTCCACAGCGGTGTTCGGGCTGACCATTCTGGTCTTTGTCGTCGCAAATCAGATAATCGTCATCGATCAGCCTGTTTCCTTGGCCCTGTCCGTTGCGGTCGCCAGCCTGACGATCCCGCTCCATGAGTATTATCGCCGGATCTTCCTGGCAATGCAGCGGCGGAAGGCCGCTTTGATGCTCGATGTCGCCCGCTATGGATTGCAGGTTGCGGTACTGCTGGCAATCGTGATCATCGCGGAAGAGCCTGTCGCCATCCCCGATATCGTCTGGATGCTTGCCGGATGCGGCCTGGTCGCGGCCGCCGGTGCAGCCGCCTGCATGCCGCGCCCAAGCTTGCAGGCCACGCTGTTTCGGACCTTCGTGCGCCGGCACTGGCGGTTTGGCAAATGGCTCGGCGTGTCGGCGCTGCTTCAGCTGGCATCGGTCGGCATAGTTTATCTGGTTGCAGGCTGGCTGGTCGGTACGGCAGCGGTCGGCGCGATGCGAGCGTGTGAGACGATCATGAATGTGCTGAATGTGCTCTTTCGCGGTGCCGAGAACGCCTTGATACCCGTGCTCAGCAAATACATAGGGGACAAGAACCTAACGGGATTTCGCGATGCTCTGGTGGAGGCGACCAAGATCGGGGCTGTTGTCACCGTGGTCGTCGTATTGTTCGTGGGCGTGTTTTCGGATCAAATCATGGACCTCGTGTTTGGCGATGAATACGCAGCCTATCACTACTTGATATTGCTATATTGCGTCATCTATCTGGTCCGTTTCTTTGCTGTGCCGACGGGTGGTGGACTACATGCGCTGGAGCAGACGCGCCCATTCCTGCATGTGGCAGTTATCCAGGTTTCGATTGCAGCGGTTGCGGTCTTTCCGCTGGTGCTCCTTGCAGAGACCTATGGCGCGGCGGCCACGCTCTTGATCGCAGACGTGGCACTGCATGCGGGTCTGGTCGTCTATTTCGTGCGGGCATACCGCCAACTCGCTCGGGCGCGACTGTCGTCTTAGGCCGTCGCGAGGCGCTACTGGCCGTGGCGGTCGCTGGCGTTACCGGCCGTGGCGGTCGCCGGCGCGCCGGGCGCGACCGTCGGCGGCGCCCAGGATGCAGGCCAGCATCAGCCCGATCGCCGGGATCTCGATACTGAAGTCGAGCAGGGCATTGGCGCCCACAAGCACCAGCGCCGTCAGGCCGAGTGCGGGCAGCGGGTACATCCAGGTCTTGCGACCGCTGTGCCGGGCAAGCCTGAAAGCGAGGGCCGCGAAGACGAACAGCATCAGGGCGGCCGCCGGAATGCCCAGTTCCATCGCCATGCCGAGGTAGGTGTTGTGGTCATGCGCCCAATTCGAGGGCATGCCGCTGGTCCGGTAGAGATGGAACACGTCCTCGAAAGCGGCGAGCCCGTGGCCGAGCAGCGGCCGATCCGCAATCGCGCGCAGCGTCGCCCGGTAGACCTCCATGCGCTCGTTGGTGGCGATGTCGGTGCCGGCCAGCCGCTCGAACAGGCCGCCACCGGCCAGGACGGCATACAGCGCAACCACGGCGACCAGCCCCAATACGACCAGATTGGCGCCGCGCCGCCGCCGGCTGCCGCGCCACAGCAGGCCGATCAAGACCAGCAGCGCCAGCGCGCTGGAGGCTGTACCGGCGCGCGACTGGGTCAGCACCAGGGCGACCAGATTGCACAGCAGGGCCGCGGCCACGACAGCCAACAGCGGCCCGGCGATCTCCAGCACGGAGACGACTCGCTCGCGCATGAGGTCGTCGGGCCGCGCAATCCTGGCCACCTGCGCCGTAATCGCGGCTACACAGCACAACAGGCCGAGCCCGGCGAACACGGCGTGGCTGTTGCGGCTGACGAAGGTGCCGCTGAGGCTGCCCTGATGCGACCAGCGCTCCAACCACAGGATCGTCTCGCTGCCGGAGATGTGCGCCAGGATGCCGTAGAAGCTGTATGCGCCGGAGATCAGGGCCAGCGCCGTGACGAGCTGGCGCGCCCGCCGCTGCGATTGTGCCAGGCGCCGGGCCAGCAGAAACGCGACGCCCATGGCGAGCAACCGCATGACCGCCTCCAGCCCGGCGGCAGGGTTGGCACTGATGGTCATGGCGAGGTTGTCGATGGCGGTGTCGCGCGCCATCGCCCACACCGGATGCGCCATCCCCTGCGGCACCGCCAGCGCGGATTGCAGGGCTGCGTGCATGCAGACCATGGCAAACGGCACGACAAGCCAGAGTGACACCGGCACGGGCGGTTCGGTGGCGCTTGGGGTCTTGCGCCACGCGGCGAGGGCGGCGATCAGGCCGATGCCCCCGACTGCCAAGGCCACCGCGGCCGTCGCCCAGGGGCGGGCCGAACCGAAGGGCAATGGCGCCAGCGCCAGCAGCACGGCGAGGCAGACCAGCAGCCAGCGGTCGACCTTGGGACGACGGCTTGCCGGCAACGAGCGTTCCGGGGTGGCATAGTAAGCCCCGCGCATGCCGTGTTGCGCGCTACTCATCGTGTTCGTCCCCCGGCCGGCTGTCGGCTGTCGCGGCGTTCAGGGCGTCCAGGTAGCGCGCTATCAGGTCGCGATCCGCCAGCAAGCCCATGACCCGGGTCCGGGTTTGCTGGTCGGAACCCATGGCGGCGAGGGCTTCCGGCCTGGCATCCACCAGTGCGCGAGCCGCCTCGCTGGCTTGGGCGCGGTCGTTCTCGTCCAGCAAGTCCCACAGCACCAGCGGCAACGCCACCCGCTCGGCATAGAGTTCGGGGTCGAACCGGCCCGTCAGGTTGAGGCGGCGCAGGTCTTCTAGCGCCTGTTGCCGGTCTCCGCCGAGCTGGACCAGGGCCTGGGAGCGAATGGCCCACATGAATGGGTCCGCAGGTGCCATGGCGATGGCGGTGGAACTGGCGGCACGCGCCTGCTCGAACAGGTCGGCGCGCACTGCCGCGTCGTCGGTCAGCAGCGCCAGGCGATAGGTCGCCACCGATATTTCACGATAGTTGGCCGGCGCGCTGAGCCAGCCGTTGGCGCCGGAGCGGGTGGCGATCAGGACGCCCAGGTCGCGCCGGGTGACGGGGCGGTCATAGCGTATGTCGAAGGCAACGACATCGCCGGCCATGTTGGTGACCCCGGCCAACAGGCGCGGCACGGCCAATGCCAGCAGCATGGCGCTCAGCAGGAACAGGACGGCTGCACCCGCTCGGCGCCGCCGGCGCGTCTGGAGCGCGCCACCGTTAGCGGGATAGCCCATGTCAGCCTACGCGCTTTTCCTCGGCTTCGCCGTGACTGGCCATCGCGGGGTCCGCCGGACGGGCACGATAGTTGTAGTCGTAGTAGGCGCCGCGGGACGTGCGCACGCGCGACAGGATGACGCCGCCGATGGCGATGTTGGCAACTCTCATTTCTCGGTAGGTCTTGGTGACCGCATTGCGCGGCGTCTTGCGCCATCGCACGACCAGGACAGAGGTGTCGCACGCCTGCGCGATCGCACGGCTGTCGGCGGACGAGAGAATTGGCGGCGCGTCAGCGAGTATGACGTCGAAATGAGACTTCAGTTTTGCAAAGAATGCCGGGAGCCACTCCGCCAATCCAATGTCGTGCCTCGTATTGGACGGGGGGCCCGCCGGAATGACCGTCAATGGAACATCGGCATGTCGCCACGCCTTCGGAAACTCAACCTGTGCGCCCGCGAGCAGGTCCTGCAGTGTCACTGAATTGGCGATCCCAAGCTGTCTGCCAACGGTTGGACGGCGAATATCGCAGTCGATGAGACAGACTTTTCGGCCGGCAAGCGCCAAGGAATAGGCCAGGCCAATGGCCGTCGACGACTTGCCCTCCTCGGGCAGGGAAGACGTGATCATGGTGGCGTGGCATTTCTGGCCGAATTGGCTGCGCCATACGAAGGCGAGCGATCGCAGCGCCTCTGCGATCGGGGACAACGACTCGTTGCGCAAGTACGTCGCCGGATCGGTGCGGAACTTGGGATTTCGCTCCTCCGGTATCAGGCCGAGGCACGGCGCACCGAAGGCTTCCTCCAGCTTGGTTGCATCTCGGAAGCCGCTTTCCAGGGCCTCGCCCAGGCCGACCACGCCAAGTCCGACGCCTGCCGCCAGCAACAGGGCCACGGCCAGGAAGACGGTCCGGTTCGGCCAGCTCTGTTCGGACGGCAATATGGCGCGTGAAGCCAGGGTGATGTCGGCTGACTCGAACCCGCCCTGTTCGGTCTCTTTCAGGCGCAGCAGCAGCGTCTCGTAGATGGTGCGGCTGGCCTCGGCCTCGCGCTCCAGCTCCCGCAATGCCAACTCGGCGTCGGCGAACTCGCGCTTCAGGTCCAAGGCACGGACCCGGGCAGCTTCAAGTTGCTCCTGCAACAGGTCCAATGTGGCCGTTGCCTCGGCGACGTCGCGCCGGTAGATGGCGAG
Organism: Alphaproteobacteria bacterium; assembly: GCA_965227515.1. Lineage (GTDB taxonomy): Bacteria > Pseudomonadota > Alphaproteobacteria > CALKHQ01 > CALKHQ01 > CBDDFZ01. The sequence continues at coordinate 3,508,032 of CBDDFZ010000001.1, read as the reverse complement.
AATGCTGTCCGTCGCCTGGGCCTCGAGCTGCGCGATGCGCGCTTCCAGGGCTTGAACCGTTGGGTTGTCCGGCCCGTACTGCGCGGCAAGTTGCGCCGCGGTATTGGTCAACTCGGTGAGCTGGTAGTTGACCGCGAACAAGTCGGACGGCTGCACCAGGGACGACAGGGCTGTCGTGCCCTGCTCGGCCAACAAGGTCTCGACCTGGCTGAGCTGGGCCTCCGCACGAACCCGTTGCAACGTGGCCTGCAACGTCATGCCGATCAGCTCGTCGATCTGGCGCTCCACTAGCAGTGGGTCGAGCTGCTGGCGCAATTCGAGCTCCAGGCGCGCATGGTCGAGGGCCTGCTCGGCAACCGCAACCTCCGCCCGCAGCGTGACCAACCGGTCTTCGAGCCATTGGGTGGCCTGGCGGGTCAGCTCCTGTTTGGCCTGCAGCTGTTGCTCGATGAATACCTCGGCGACAGCATTGGCCATTTGCTGCGCCATGGCGCGGTCGCGCGACGTGGCCTCGATGTCGATGACGAACGACCGCCCGGCCGGTGCGACATTCAAGGCGCGGCGGACCCGGTCCACGATGTTGGTCTCGACCAGCTCGGCGCGCTGCGCAGGCGCCAGTTCCTCGTATGCCGGGGCACCGACCAGGGTATCCACCCAGTCCGCCGATGCGCCGAACCACATCAAGGTGCGCGAAATCAGGCCACGCCGCGGCGAGCCGCCATTCGGATTCCATTCTTCCGACCGTTGCAGTGCCAGACGGTCGACCACCGCGCGCAACACCGTGTCAGACGTCAGCAGCTCGATCTGGCTGGCGACGGTCTCCGACGAGCCAGGCAGCGCATCCACGACCGCATCGAACTCGGTGACCCGACGTTCGCGTGGGTCGACCAGGATGCTGGCGGAGGCTGTGTATTTCTTCGGCAGTTGCTCGATGACAAGGAATGCGGCGACCAGGGTCAGCAGCGCCGCGGCCAGGAACTGCCATCGCCGACGCCAGATCGGCAACAGCAGGCTCGCCAGCGGGGCGGGGTCGGCGGCCTGCCTGAACAACACTGGTTCGGCGCGCGCCGCCACATGGCCCGGTTTGTCGTCGTTCGCGTGCATCACGGCCACGTTGATCGTCCGTATTGCCTGTGTATGTCAAACGCCATGGTGCGGGCCGGCGCGGTGCGAGTGCGGCACGACGGCCTTGGTTGCGCCGGTGCCCAGGGTTGGCGCGCGATGTCTAGACGCAAAACGAAGATCCGGGTGGGCGAAAATATGATCGCCAACTAACGGAAATTTGGTTAATGCCGCGGCGCGCAACTGCCTCAAATCAAAACGAAATTCCTTGAATTGACCTTGTGTTAGTCTAAATTTTTCGTTATGATTTTTCAACGTGTCAACGAGCCTGTTCGGACGGCTCTGGACGTCCCCTGACGAGGGCTGAACGTCAAATAGCGATAGCGGGCGACAGGTAGGCAGTCCCCGCGGTTTTTCGAGGGAATGTATTCTGTGTCCGTGCAGGATGAACCCACAGGTGCGTTGGCGTCGCTTGCTTCGCCGCGTCGGTCTTCGTCTCAGCGTAACATCCGGACTTCAGGCGCCGTTGCCTGGCCACGCCTTTCGTATGAGGTCGCTTTCGGCCTTGAGGCGCTGCTTCTCGCGGTCGTGCTGACAACCTGGGGCTTCGCGGCGCCAGGGATGTTTGGCGGCGACCAGATCGCCACGATCCACTGGTATCAGCACGCAACTTGGCTGGCGGGCGTGCCCGCGGCGTTCGCAATCGCGTGTCTGGCCTGGATGTGGCGGGACGCCGGGCTGGACGTGTGTCGGCCGGTATCGGTCGGACGCGGCGTGGCCATCTGGCTGAGCACTTGCGCGTTCGCGCTCGCGGTGGCGGCTGTCGTGACCGGCGACCTTGCCACCTCCGCCGCCAATGCCGCGGCGGCTGCTGTTGTGGGGGCGCCGATCGTCGCTGGTCTTCGTGCGGCGTTCTGCGCCGCGTTGCGCAGCGGCCGTGTGCGGGTGAGGCCGATCGCCCGTGCGGTGGTGGTGGGCGCGGGCGAGGAGGGCCGCCAGTTTGCCGCGCAACAGGCACGGCAGCACGCCAGCGGCATCGAATTGGTGGGGTTCGTGGACGACCGCCGCACCCGTATCGACGCGGATCGTGTCGGGCCTCTGCTGGGCGATGTCGACAACATTCGAGAACTGGTCAACCGGTTCGGCGTCACCCATGTCTTTGTCGCGTTGCCAGGTCATGCGGGCCAGCGGATCGACATGCTGGCCGAGCGCCTGCGCATGATGCCCGTGCTGGTGCATGCCGCCGACGACAGCATGGCGCTCGCCGGGGCCGCCGGCTCCGCCGACGCGCCGCGCACCGGCATTGGCCGTCGCCTGTCTGAGTGGCCGATGGCGCGCCGCTCGGCCCGACTGCTGAAGATGGCAGAGGATCGCGTCGGTGCCGCATTGCTGTTGCTGCTGCTGGCGCCGCTTATGATCGCGGCGGCCATCGCAATCAAGCTGGACTCGCCCGGCCCGGTCTTCTACCGGCAGACCCGTCGCGGCTTCAACGGCAACACCTTCAGGGTCTGGAAATTCCGGTCGATGCAGTCGACGGACTGCGACACGACGGGCACCCGGCAGACCGCGCGCGGCGATGCGCGCATCACGCGGGTCGGCCGCGTGTTGCGGAAGTATAGCCTGGATGAGCTGCCGCAGCTCTTCAACGTGTTGCTGGGCGAGATGTCGATCGTGGGCCCACGCCCGCACCCTGAGAACATGATGCACGACGGGCGGCTGGTTTCCGAAATCTATGCCGATTACATGGCGCGGTATCGGATGCGGCCTGGCCTGATCGGCATGGCGCAGATTGCCGGCTTCCGCGGAATTGTGGACTCTGATGAGCACTTGCGCCATCGTTTGGACTTGGACATCGCCTATATCAGGAATTGGTCACTCTTGTTGGATATCAAGTTGCTGCTGCGCGGTGCGACGGCGGCGTGGCGCGATCCAACGATCGATTGACCGTTGTCTGCCGGCCAGGCGTGCCGGTGTCGTCAGGCGTACGAGGTTTCGCGTACCCGAACTGACATGCAGGTAGGACTGCAAGGGGGAAGTGAGATGCAGATGCAACTGGGCCGCAGATTTGCAGTGGGATGCCTGGTGCCGGTCTTGGCGGTGTTCGCCGGGCAGGCGCTTGCGCAAGACTTGCCAGGGATCACTCAGTCGGACGAGCCGTTGCCCCAGGGGGGCAATGTCGACCCAACGGTATTTGCCAGCGGCGGCATATGCGCGCCGTCAGGCGCCATCGGTTCCGCCACGGCGGCGGAGTTGGAGGCATTGGCGACGTCGTGCTGCAGCATCAGCAGCGAGGCTGTGTTCGATATCGTGGCGACGGCCCAGGCGGTGTTGGCGCCAGAACTGGTGGACAGTTTCACCTCCGCCTGCTTGCTGGCTGGAGCGGAGCCGGCGGCCGGGCCTGCACCCGCGGCTGGTCCCGTGACGCCGGCGGCCGCGCCCGGCTTGGGGCCGGGGCCGCTGGACAGCGATAACGAGACGACACTTGGCGGGCCGCCCGCAACGCCGATCTAACAGTCTGCTGAGCGACAGCGGACTCAAGGCAAACTGACCATCCCGTCGGGGTGTAATTCGATGCCGGTCAGTGTGCGGTCCAGATGGCGGGCGCGCCACGACAGCATTTTCTCGGCATAGATAACCCGCGTGGACGCATGGGTGGGATCGTCCGCCAGGTTGTTCAGTTCGCCCGGGTCGTTGGCCAGGTCGAACAGCAACGGCGGCAGCGCAGTGAAATGCACATACTTGAAGCGCTCATCGCGGATCACCGCCAGAGCGCAGTCGTCGATGGGCAGGCCGATGGCCGCCTGAACGGCCGGGTTTGCCACTTCCCGAAAATCGAACTCCCAATGCGCGCAGTCGCGCCACTGGCCCGGTGCACCGCCTGACAGGAACGGCGCCAGAGACCGCCCGTCCATCGCGCGCGGCGGCGTCTCGCCCATGTGGGCGATCACAGTCGGTGTCACGTCGACGGACTCGGTGAAAGCGTTGACCCGGTGCCCGCGCGCCACATTGGGTCCGGCGACGATCAGCGGAATGTGGAAGGCCTGGTCGAAATAGCCGAGCTTGCCGAACAGGTAGTGGTCGCCCAGCATCTCGCCGTGGTCGGTGGTCAGCACCACCAGCGTGTCGTCGAGCTGGCGGGTTTCCTCCAGGAAGTCGAGCAGGCGCCCGACCTGCGCATCCGCCTCGGCGACCAGTCCGTAGTAGGTGGCGCGGATCTGCCGGCGCGCGTCGTCGTCCCAGTCCGCCGCCAGTCCCGTCGCGCCGCGAATGAAGTCGCCCTTCTCGATCATGGCGAGCGCGCCGTTGACGAATGGGTGCGATGCGCGCTCGGCGTCAATGGAGGGCGCGCGCACGAAGTCCGGCGCCTCGTCTGGCGAGACCATCTTGTTGTAGGGCGCCGGCGCGGTGAACGGTGGATGCGGGCGCAGGAAGCTGACATGCGCGAACCAGGGCGTCGCCCCCATTTCGCCGATGTAGTCCATGCAGGCCTCGGCCAGAAACGCGGCTTCCGTTGCCTCGGCCGGATGGCGCACGGGCGCACCGGTGGGCGGGTCGATGGCGCCATCCTCGGGCAGGTAGACGTCCAGCCCGGTCTCGGGCACCGGCACGCCCTTGCGTCTCAACCAGGCCAACCAAGGCTCCGACGACTCAGGCAGCAATTGCTCGGCATGGAAGCCGGGCAGCACGCCCTCATAGGTGCGGGTGCGCGGGTCGGCCGGGCTGCAGGTGCGCGGATCGACACCGGTATCAGTGTAGCCGAACAGCACGGGATTGTAGCCATGGCGCCGGGCGGCCAGCGCCAGGTTGTCGTGGCGCGCGTCCAGCGGCGTGCCGTTGCGGCAGACCCGGTGGTTCATCTGGTAGAGCCCGGTCAGCAGCGATGCGCGGGCCGGCGAGCATGGCGCCGCCTGGCAATAGTGGCGCTCGAACAAGGTGCCGCGCGCTGCCAGCCGGTCGGCATTCGGCGTTCTGACGACGGGATGGCCGACCGCCGAAAGGCAGTCGCCGCGCCATTGGTCGCAAGTGATCAGGAGGACGTTCATCGCGGTTCCAACCCGTGTGCAGGAGATGCAGGCCAGCATGGCAGCTCGCCGTTGCTGGGAACATTGCCGTCTAACCAATTGCCATGACAGTGGAATGACAGCAGGGCCAATTGTCCCCTGGAAAATGGCTTTTCGGCAGCGTCAAGAGAGTGTCACGATCCGCAATAAAAGTGTCACAATAATGCAATAGAAGGTGCACGTGACGTTGTTAAAGGAGGCGCGGTAGCAGCCTGCTCGTCATCAAGACTCCAAAATTTCCGTTCCTCAGGGGAGATCCACCATGTCCATGTCCCGTCGTACCGTCCTGAAGGGCGCGGCGGCCGCGGTTGCGGCACCTGCCGTTCTGCGCGCCCACGATGCGCTTGCCTCGTCAGGCGCGGTCAACGTGTTCGCCTGGCAGGACTACATCCAGCCGAACATCGCCGAGAAGTTCGAGGCGGACACCGGCATCACGCTGAACCTGACCACGTTCGGTTCCAACGACGAGGCGGAGTCGACCCTGCGCGCCAATGGCGGCAAGGGCTTCGACGTCATCATGCCGTCGATCACCAACCGGCCGGGGTACGACGATGCGGACGCGCCGAACGGCACCTGGCTGGGCGCGATCGACGAGTCCAAGGCCAATCTGGACGCGGTGATCCCGTCGTTCCTGCGCGACTCCATCGCGCTGGGCGCCACCATCGGCGGCGACCGCTACCTGATCCCGTTCGACTGGGGCACCGAGGGCATCACGCTGAACCGCGGCGCGCTCGACATTTCCGACGAGGACCTGTCGTTCGGCGACCTGTGGCGGCCGGAGGCGGCGGGTGCCGCGGCATTCCGCCAGAAGTCGGCGATCATGGGCACCGGCCTCTACCTGGACGCGACCGGCGACGTGCCGTCCAACCGCATGCTCGACGTCTACAAGTCCGAAGAGGATGCGCGCCGGGTGTGGGGTGCGGTCACCGAGTACATCATCGAGCACAAGGCCAATTTCGGCGCCTTCTGGAACAACGCCACCGAGGCGACCGGCGCGTTCAAGGACGCCGGCTGCGTGATCGGGCAGACCTGGGACACCACTGGCCTGCTGCTGAACCGCGAGGATGCCAACTACGTCTATCGCGCGCCGAAGGAAGGCATCATCACCTGGATGGACTCCATCGGCCTGACCTCGGGCGCGGAGAACGTGGAGCAGGCGTACGCCTTCATCAACTTCATGCTGACCCCGGAGGTCGGCGGCATGTTCGCCAACAACACCGGCTACAACTCCGCGGTTGCGGGCGCGGCCGACTACGCCTCCGACGAGTTCAAGCAGCAGTTCAACGAGGTCTACCGGCCGGACGTGCTGAGCAATATGTGGTGGTGGCAGGCCGACACCGCATTCTTCGCACCGGTCCGCGACGAATTCGTCGAGATCATCACCAACGCCTGAGCCGGGTCGGGCGGCGGGTCTTGGCTCGCCGCCCGCTCGCCGGGAACTCACGTGCCGACGTGATGGGGGCTTGAGGCATGCGTGGCAACGACGTCGTCCTCGACGAGCTCCGGATTACCTATCCCAACGGCTTCACCGCGGTGCAGCCGACCTCGCTGACCGTCGCCGCCGGCGAGTTCTTTTCCATCCTCGGGCCTTCGGGCTGCGGCAAGACCACGATCCTGCGCGCCATCTCCGGCTTCATTCAGCCGAGTGCAGGCCGCATCCTGATCGGCGGCGAGGACATGGGTCGCTCCGGCCCCAATGCGCGGCCGACCGCGCTGATCTTCCAGAACCTGGCATTGTTCCCGCTGATGACGGTGTGGGAGAACGTGGCCTTCGGGCTCGAGTCCCGCGGCGTCTCCAAGGCGAAGCGCAAGCAGCGCGCCATGGAGCTGCTGGACCTGGTGGCGCTGGGCGGACAGGGCACAAAGAAGCCGACCGAGCTTTCCGGCGGGCAGCGGCAGCGGGTGGCGATTGCCCGCGCACTGGCGGTCGAGCCGGCGGTGCTGTTGCTGGACGAGCCGTTGTCGGCGTTGGACCTTAAGTTGCGCCAGCACATGCGCGCCGAGTTGCGCGCGATTCAGCGCCAGACCGGCGTCACCTTCATCTACATCACCCACGACCAGGGCGAGGCCCTGACCATGTCCGACCGGGTCGCGGTGATGAAGGACGGCGTGGTCGAGCAGGTGGGGGCTGCCGATGAGGTCTATAGCCGCCCGGCGACCTCGTTCGTCGCCAGCTTCGTTGGCGAGACCAACGTGTTCCAGGGCAACGTCGCCGCACTTGAGGGCGACATGGCCCAGGTCGAGACGCCGGCGGGGCGTTTTCTCGGCCGCAATCCATCCGGGCTGGCGGTCGGCGCGCAGGCGATGGTGTTCGTCCGGCCGGAGCATGTCGGCCTGCAAGGCGAGGCCGAAGGCGGCGCGTACGGCAACGCGCTCGATGCCGATGTCGAACGTCGCGATCTGGAAGGACCGTTCGTCAACGTGTTCCTGCGTGCCGGCGACCGTCAGATCGCCATGCACCTGACCAATACGGGTGCCGCCGGTCGCGACCTGGAGGGACGCCAGCACATCGGCTTTGCCTGCGAGAACGCGGTCGTCCTCCCTCAGGGGCCGCTGGCGGCCACCGGCAAGGACATGGCCGAAAATGCCTAGGCCAGCGCGCGGTCGGGCCTACCATGCGTAAGCTCGTACGCGCCTATGGGCCGGGGCTGACGACATTCTTCGTCGCCGCCGCGGCGCTGTGGGGCGTGCTGCTGATCATCCTGCCGCAGATCACGATGCTGGATCAGGCATTGCGCACGCCCGCGCGCCAGAACGACAGCTCGATCGCGTTCGCGCTGATGCAGGACGCGAGCACCTGCCAGACCGTGCTGGACAGCTATCGCGAGGATGCGGCGCCGGAAGATGACGGCGGCCTGGCGATCCCGTCGATCACGCCGTCGCCCAGCCATCAGCCCGCGCCGGGCGAGATGGGCATCCCCAGCATGGGCGGGGCGGATGCCGGCGCACTGCCCTACATCATCCAGTGCGACCGGGCGAACACCCACCAGCAGCTGATCCGCGACGAGGACGTGACCCTGTTCCTCGACGAGGAGTACGGCGTTGCAACTCTGTCGGTCGACCAGTCCGCGGATCTGGAGACCCAGTTCGCCCAGGCGGTCGAGATCGAAGCGGTGGCGCGCGACCTGCAGCAGCGCCTGCTGGTCGAGGAAGCCGACGTCAGCCCCTACAGCCTGACCAACTTCGAGCACATGGTGCAGTCGCGGCTGATCCCGCTGACCGATGATGCCCGCGCCCGCGCCGATGCCGAGTTCGGCACCCAGCTCCAGCAACTGGTCGGCCTGCGTTACGAGCGCGATGGGGAGGTGTACGAGCGGATCACGCTGACGACCCTGATCCGCACGGTGATCTTCGCCGTGCTCGCCACCGGGTTGGCGCTGATCGCCTGTTATCCGATCGCGTACAATCTGGCCCTGACGGCAACGCCGAAGCGCGCGGTCTGGCTGTTCCTGGCGCTGATCATCCCATATGCCACCGTCGAGCTGATGCGGGTGTACGCCTGGGTGGCGCTGATCGACGCCAATGGCGTGTTCAACCAGGTGCTCGACCTCATCGGCATCCTCGATCTTTCCGACGGGGAGGGGATCGCGTTCAAGCGCAGCCCGGTCACCGTGTTCGTAGTGATCGTCTACACGTACATCCTGTTCATGGTGTTCCCGCTCTACAACGTGATGGCGACGCTCGACCGCAACCAGATCGAGGCGGCACGCGACCTGGGGGCATCCACCTTCCGTATCCACCGGCGCATCATCGTGCCGCATTCCAAACCCGGCATCGCGGTCGGCTGCATCGCGACCTTCATGCTGTCGGCGGGCGCGTTCTCGGTGCCGCGCATCATCTCGCGCGGCTTGCAGGGCGAGTGGTTCAGCCAGTCGATCTACAACAAGTTCTTCGAATCCCAGAACGCTAATCTGGGGTCGGCGTACGCGTTCGCATACACCCTGATTTGCTTCGTCATCGTCGGGCTGTTCATGTGGCTGGTGCGTGCGCGCCTGAAGGACTTCATCCGGGCATGAGCGTCATGACGGCAACGGTAGGCCGCACCGGGCGCGGCGCCAGCGGCACGGTGCTGAAGTTCTACACCGGCTGCTTCCTGGTGTTCATGTTCGCGCCGCTGATCCTGCTGATCATCGCGTCGTTCAACGACATCTCGCCGCCCAGCGTCACCGAATGGCACGGGCTGACCGGCAAGTGGTACGCGTTCTTCTGGATGGACGATGCGGGCCTGCGCGCCGACAGCGTGCTGCGCAGCCTGGACCGTCCGCGGCTGACCAACTGCTTCGGCAACTCCCTCATCGTAGCCGCCTTCGTGGTGCCGCTGTCGCTAGTGCTGGGGCTCTCCGGCGCCATCCTGCTGACCCGCTGGCAGACCCGGTTCAACAGCTTCCTGTGGTGGGTGCTGCTGTCGCCGATGCTCGCACCGGGCATCGTGCTTGGCCTGTCGACCCTGGTGATGTGGAACAATTTCGGCGTCGACGCCGGGCTCACCACCATCATCCTGGCGCAGACAACCTTCATCGCCGGCTACCCGATGCTGGTGATCATGGCGCGCCTGCAGCGCCAGCCGCCGGAGTACGAGGAGGCGGCGCTGGACCTGGGTGCCTCGACCTGGCGGGTGTTTCGGCGGATCACGCTGCCATATCTGGTGCCGGCGCTGGCCACCGCGGGCGTGATCGCGTTCATGTCGTCGTTCGAGAACTACAACACCACCATGTTCGCCAAGGGCGGCTCGTGCACCTTTTCCACCGAGATCGGGGCGATGGTGCGCAACCCCAACGGCCACCCGCCGGTGATCAACGCCATCGGCGCCATCATCGTGGTGCTGACGGTGGTCAGTGCCGTGGTCTACACGTTTTTCCTCCGCCGGGAGCAGAAGGCTTAGCACCACTTCCTTTCGTCATGCCCGCACTTGTTGCGGGCATCCACGTCTTGTTGGCCGCTCATGCGGCCATTTTCGTGGATGCTCGGGTCAAGCCCGAGCATGACGGTTGTTGTTGGGTAAGGTAGCGTGCTGCAGGCTAATAATTGACCACCCATGACCATCCAGATCACCGCGCGCTGCCATCCGGCGCTGGAGCACATTCTGCCGAAGCCGGTACCGGCGGGGTCGGCCTTGCCGGACTGGCTGCGCGACATGCCCTCGGAGGTACCGGCCGACAGCCTGGGCGGCATGCCGATCCGCACCCTGAAGCACTGCCCGCCACTGATCGACGCCCTGGGATTGGGGCTGCTGATGCCGCTCGCCTGCGACCTGCGGGTGGAGAACGGCGCCATCTCCTGGGACTGGGACATACCGGTGTTGCCCGACCAGGTGTCGGCCCGCGCGCCGGTGGCGGTCCACGCGCCGGAGCAGGCAACCGGCAGCCCGCTGGCGGGCAGCGGCCGGTTCTTCGTCAAGTTCATGAACTTCTGGGCATTGGAGGCGCCGGATGGCTGGTCGGTACTGTTCACCCATCCGTTCGGGCGTCCGCCAACCCCGTTCCAGACGCTCACCGGACTGGTCGATTGCGACACCTACCGCGATGGGTACGTGCACTTCCCGGCGGTGTGGACGGACCCCGGCTTCAGCGGCGTCATTGCCGCTGGCACGCCGGTAGCGCAAGCGGTGCCGGTGCCGCGCGAGCGCCTGGACCTTGTGGTCGAGACCATGGACGCGGACCGTCAGGCCGCCACCCGCGCCCTGCAAGAGGACGTGCAGGCCGAACGCGGCGCGTATCGGAAGAACTACAGAAGCTAGCTACAGGGTCAGGGTGCCGGCGCTGCTGTGGGTCAGCGCCTTGAGCAGATAGGCGCGGCTGGCGGGTTGGGTCCAGAGGACCTTCAGCAGGGCATCGGCGTCCGGGTCGCGCAATTCGAGCAATGCCTGTACCAGGCCGACCCGGTCCTCGATATCGTCGCGGATCGCGAGGGCCTGTCGCCAGGCATCGCGCGCGGCGGCGTGGTCGCCCAGCCGCGCCGATATCCGAGCCAGATTGCGCCAGGCATCGGCATCGGTCGGGTCATGCCGCGCGGCCTCGGCGAATGCGTCGCGGGCGCCCGCCATGTCGCCGGCTTCGTCCAGGCGACAGCGCCCGAGTTCGAACCAGGCGGCGGCATAGTCGGGCTTCAGGCGCACCGCCTCGCCGAGCCAGTGGCCGACCTGACGCGGCTTGCCCAGCTCGCGCAGCACGAGTGCCAGATTGTAAGGCACCTGCGGAGGCACGTCCTTGCCGCGTGCCAGCCGGCGCAGCAGCGCCTCGGCCTTTGGCCACTGCCGGTCGCGGATGGCGGCCATCGCCTCGGCGATCAGGCGCTCAGTCTGGCTCATGTGGCGGGGATGGTGGGGCGGTGCGCGACAGCTTGCCCAGGATGTCGCCGGCCGAGATGTGGCCGATGGGCGCGCCATCCCCCATCACCGCGACCGAACGCCCCTCGGCGGCCAGCACGGTCTCGATCACCGAGACGATGGGCGCATCGGCATCGACCGCGACGCTGCCAGTGGTGCCGTTGGTTCCCTCGCGCATCACGTCGCGCACCCGCAGCACCGGCAGCAAGTTCAGGTGGGCAACGAACTCGGCCACATAGTCGTCCGCCGGCTTCAGCACGATGTCCTCGGCGCGGCCCGACTGCACGATCCTGCCGCCCTCCAGGATGGTGATGGTGTTGCCGATCTTGACCGCTTCCTCCAGGTCGTGGCTGACGAACAGGATCGTGCGCTGCTTGCGCTCCTGCAACTCCAGCAGCTCGTCCTGCAGCTTGTTGCGGATCAGCGGGTCGAGGGCGGAGAACGGCTCGTCCATCAGCAGGATCGGCGCATCGGTGGCGAAGGCACGGGCCAGGCCAACCCGCTGCTGCATGCCGCCGGAGAGCTCGCTGACCTTGCGGTCGGCCCAGTCGGCCAGGTTGACGGTCTTAAGCTCGGCATGGGCGCGCTCGCGGCGTTCGCGCGGCGGGACGTTGGCGATCTCCAGTCCCAGGGCGACGTTGTCGATGACCGTGCGCCAGGGCAGCAGCGCGAACTGCTGGAACACCATCGAGACGCAGTGCTGGCGGATGTGGCCGAGCGTCGCCTCGCTGGCCTGCGCGACATCGACCAGAGTATTGCCGTCGCGCACCATCAGGCTGCCGCGGGTGACCGGATTCAGCCGGTTGACGGCGCGGAGAAGGGTCGACTTGCCGGACCCTGACAAGCCCATCAGCACCGAGATTTCGCCTTCCGCCACCGTCAGCGAGCAGTCGTGCACGCCCAGGATCTGGCCGGTTCGTTCCTGGATGGCGGCGCGGTCCAGCCCGTCGTCCATCTGCCGCAGGGCCGCGCGCGGCCGGTCGCCGAAGACGATCGACACCTTGTCGAAGACGATCGCCTCGCGGGCCATGCCTACCGCTCCCGGCGGAAGATGCGGTCGAGCATGATCGCCAGCACCACGATCACCAGCCCCGCCTCGAAGCCCAGCGCGGTGTTGACGCTGTTGAGCGCGCGGACCACCGGCACGCCGAGCCCGTCGGCACCGACCAGGGCCGCGATCACCACCATCGACAGCGACAGCATGATGGTCTGGGTCAGCCCGGCCATGATCTGCGGCAGCGCATACGGCAGCTCGACCTTGAACAGCAGTTGCCGCCGCGTGCAGCCGAACGCCTTTCCGGCCTCGATCAACGCCGTGGGCGTGGACGAGATGCCGAGATGAGTGAGCCGGATCGGCGCCGGGATCACGAAGATGGCGGTGGCGATGAGGCCAGGCACCATGCCGATGCCGAAAAAGACGATGGCCGGGATCAGATAGACGAAGGTGGGCAGGGTCTGCATCAGGTCCAGCACCGGGCGCATCGCCCGATAGACCTTCGGGTTGTGGGCCGCGAAAATGCCGATCGGCACGCCAAGCCCCATGCAAAGCAGGCAGGAGGTAACCACCAGGGTCAGAGTCTCCGTGGTTTCCTCCCAATAGCCCTGGTTGATGACGAACAGGAAGCCGATCAGGACGCCGCCGGCAATCACCCACGAGCGTTGCAACGCATAGGTGCCGACCACGAAGGCGGCAACCACCACGAATGCCGGCGGTGTCTGCAGCACCCACAAGATGCCGTCGATGATGAGCTCGAACACGACGGCCAGCCCATCGAAGAACCAGGCGACGTTCTCGATCAGCCAGTCGACCAGCCACTTGGCCCATTTGCCGATGGGGATCTTGTTGTCGGTCAGCCAATCCATCGCGCGGCTCCCTGACAGCAAAAAAAGGGCGCCGGATGGCGCCCTTGTATTCGATTGCCGCTAGTTCAGGGCGGCGGTGACGGCTTCCATGGCATCGCCGCCGTCCAGGGTAGTGACGCCGTCCAGCCATGGCTCCACGACGTCCATGTGCGCCGCAAGCCAGGCCGCGGCGGCATCGTTGGGATCCTCGCCATCGTTCAGGATCGCGCCCATGATCTCGTTCTCCAGCGCCAGCGAGAACGTCAGGTTGTTGAGCAGCGCGCCGACGTTCGGGCACTCATCGACATAACCGGCGCGGGTGTTGGTGTAGACCGTAGCGCCGCCAAAGTCGGGGCCGAACCAGTCGTCGCCGCCAGTCAAATAGACCATGTCGAAATTGGCGTTCATCGGGTGCGGTTCCCAGCCCAGGAAGATGACCGGGTCGCCATTGCCGTCGGCGCGGGCCACCTGGGCCAGCATGCCCTGCTCGGAACTTTCCACCACCTCGAAGCCGGACAGCCCGAACGCGTCGGCCTCGATCATCTCGATGATCAGGCGATTGCCGTCATTGCCCGGCTCGATACCGTAGATCTCGCTTTCCAGGGCATCGGCGTGGGCGGCGATGTCGGCGAAGTCGGCGATGCCGAGATCGGCGGCCGCACGGTTGGCCGCCAGGGTGTACTTCGCGCCCTCAAGGTTGACGCCGACGATGTCGACGGTGCCCGCCTCGCGGTAGGGGGCGATGTCGCCTTCCATCGTCGGCATCCAGTTGCCCAGGAAGATGTCGATATCGCCCTCGGCAAGTGCGGTATAGGTCACCGGCACCGACAGCACCTTGACCTCGGTCTCGTAGCCCAGCGCTTCAAGTACAGTTGTGGTCACCGCCGTGGTCGCGGTGATATCTGTCCAGCCAACGTCGGAGAAACTGACGGTCTCACAGTCGGCATAGGCCTGGCCGGCAAACAGGCCGACCATCGCAACTCCTGACAAGAGATGCTTCATTTTCTCCCCCTGTGCGGTTGTGTCGAATTGGTCTTGTTGACAATCGAGATTGGGTGGAGAATATTTTTGATTGACTGGTCAGTCAACTAAAAATGGGAACACGCCAGGTCCATGCCTAAGCTCGGAATGGAACCGATCCGCCGGTCGGCGTTGGTGGATGCCACGATCCACGAAGTGGGCCGCGCAGGCTCGCTGGACGTGACGGTCACGACCATCGCGCGCCGCGCCGGGGTCTCCAGCGCGTTGGCGCATCACTATTTCGGCGGCAAGGAGCAGCTTTTCCTGGCGTCCATGCGCCATCTGCTGACGGAGTTCGGGCATGACGTCCGGGCGCGTTTGCGCGCGGCGTCGACACCCAGGGACCGTGTGGTCGCGATCATCCGCGGCTGCTTCGAGGACAAGAACTTCAACAAGGAATCGGTGGCGGCCTGGCTGAACTTCTATGTGCTGTCGCAGACCTCCGGCGAGGCGATGCGGCTGTTGCGCATCTACCAGCGCCGCCTCGACTCCAATCTCACCGCCGCGATCCGCCCCTTGGCCGGCGCGCGGGCGGGGGAGGTCGCCGCCGGTGTCGGCGCGCTGATCGACGGGGTCTACATCCGTCAGGCGCTGAACCGGCAGAAGCCGAACCCGCAGGCGGCGGTCGAGATGGTGAGCCGGCATTTCGAGCAGGTGCTGGCCGGTGGTGTGGCCTGATGCGCGCGCAGCCGACAGCCTCGCACTTCATCGATGGTGCATATGTGGAGGACGACGGCGGGAAGGCCATCGACTGCCACTACCCGGCGACTGGCGAGGTGATCGCGCGGGTGCACTGCGCCACGCCGGCCATCGTGGACCAGGCAGTTGCCGCCGCGGCACGGGCGCAAGCCGAGTGGGCGACCTGGGCGCCGGTGGAACGCGGACGGGTGCTGCGCCGCGCCGCCGACATCATGCGCGCGCGCAACCGTGACCTCTCCGAACTGGAGACGCTGGACACCGGCAAGCCCTTGCAGGAGACGTTGGTGGCGGACGCGACCTCCGGCGCCGATGCGCTGGAATACTTCGGCGGCATGGCGGCGACCCTGACAGGGCAGCACATCCCGCTCGGCGGCGGCGACTTCGCCTATACCGTGCGCGAGCCGCTGGGCGTGTGCGTCGGCATCGGCGCCTGGAACTATCCGACCCAGATCGCATGCTGGAAGGGTGCGCCGGCGCTCGCCTGCGGCAACGCCATGGTGTTCAAACCGTCGGAGACCACGCCGCTGTGCGCGCTGAAGGTGGCCGAGATCATGGCTGAGGCGGGCGCACCGCCGGGCCTCTACAACGTGGTGCAAGGCGACGGCGAGGCGGGCGGCGCGCTGGTCACCCACTCGGACGTCGCCAAGGTCTCGTTGACCGGCTCGGTGCCGACCGGCCGCAAGGTTGCCGCGGCGGCGGCCGGCGAGATGAAGCACGTCACCATGGAACTCGGCGGCAAGTCACCGCTGATCGTGTTCGACGACGCCGACGTCGAGGCCGCCGTCGGCGGCGCGATCCTGGGCAATTTCTATTCGACCGGCCAGGTCTGCTCCAACGGCACCCGCGTGTTCGTGCAGCGCGGCCTGCACGACCGGTTCGTGGAGCGGCTGGTCGCGCGCACGGCGCAGGCCCGCATCGGCGACCCGATGGACGAGGAAGTGAACTTCGGCCCCATGGTCTCGGCCCGCCAGCGCGATATTGTGTTCGACTACATCCGCATCGGCCGGGAGGAGGGCGCGCACCTGGCCTATGGCGGCAACCCGGTCACCTTGCAGGGCCTGGAGGGCGGCTATTACATCGAGCCGACCATCTTCACCGGCGTGCGCGACGACATGCGCATCGCGCGCGAGGAGATCTTCGGGCCCGTTGCCTCGGTGCTCGCGTTCGACGACGAGGATGAGGTGGTGGCCCGCGCCAACGACACCGCCTTCGGGCTGTCGGCCGGCGTGTTCACCCGCGATTTACAACGCGGCCACCGGGTGATCGGCCGGCTTCAGGCCGGGTCGTGCTGGCTCAACACCTACAATCTGGCGCCGGTCGAGGTGCCGTTCGGCGGGGCCAAGATGTCGGGCGTCGGCCGCGAGAACGCCGCCGCGGCCATAGCGCACTACAGCCAGCTCAAATCGGTCTATGTTGCGGCAGGCGGGGTCGAGAGCCCGTATTGATGGCGGACGGCCGGGAAGCGGACTTCGTTATCGTCGGCTCCGGGTCGGCGGGTGCCGCGATGGCTTATCGCCTGTCCGAGGACGGCCGCAATGACGTGCTGGTGCTGGAATATGGCGGCACCGATGCCGGGCCGCTGATCCAGATGCCGGCGGCGTTGTCCTATCCCATGAACATGGCGCGCTACGATTGGGGCTACCGGTCGGAGCCGGAGCCGCATCTCGGCGGTCGGCAACTGGCGACACCGCGCGGCAAGGTGATCGGCGGGTCGTCGTCCATCAACGGCATGGTCTATGTGCGGGGCCACGCCTGCGACTTCGATCATTGGGCGGAGTCGGGGGCTGCCGGCTGGGCCTACAAGGACGTGCTGCCGTACTTCAAGCGGATGGAGCATTGGCACGACGGCGGCCATGGCGGCGACCCGTCATGGCGCGGCAGCGACGGCCCGCTCCACGTGACGCGTGGACCGCGCGCCAATCCGCTGTTCCACGCCTTTGTCGAGGCGGGGCGGCAGGCGGGGTTCGAGGTCACCGGCGATTACAATGGCGAGAAGCAGGAAGGCTTCGGGCCGATGGAGCAGACGGTGTGGAAGGGCCGGCGATGGTCGGCCGCGAACGCCTATCTGAGGCCGGCGCTGAAACGCCCCAACTGCCGCCTGCTGCGCTGCTTTGCCCGCCGGGTGATCGTCGAGAACGGCCGCGCCACGGGCGTCGAGATCGAACGCCGTGGCCGGGTCGAGACCGTCCGCGCGCGGCGCGAGGTGATCCTGGCCGCGTCCTCGATCAACACGCCGAAGATATTGATGCTGTCGGGCATCGGCCCGGCGGCGCACTTGGCCGACCACGGCATCGCGGTCGTGGCCGACCGGCCCGGCGTCGGCCAGAATCTGCAGGACCACCTGGAGGTCTACGTCCAGCAGGCCAGCACCAAGCCGATCACGCTCTACAAGTACTGGAACCTGTGGGGCAAGACGTGGATCGGCGCGCAATGGCTGTTCCTCGGGACTGGGCTTGGCGCCTCCAACCAGTTCGAGAGTGCGGCCTTCGTGCGGTCGCGCGCCGGGGTGCGCTATCCCGACATCCAGTATCACTTCCTGCCGATCGCGGTGCGCTACGACGGCCAGGCGGCGGCGGAGGGCCATGGCTTCCAGGCCCATGTCGGGCCGATGCGGTCGGCGTCGCGCGGGGCGGTGACGCTGCGGTCGGCCAACCCGGACGACCCGCCGCGCATCGTCTTCAACTACATGAGCGAACCGGAAGACTGGGCCGATTTCCGCCGCTGCATCCGGCTGACCCGCGAGATCTTCGGCCAGGCGGCGTTCGACGCCTATCGCGGCAAGGAGATCCAGCCGGGTGAGGGGTGCGCCAGCGACGCGGAGATCGACGGCTTTGTCCGCGATCACGCCGAGAGCGCGTACCACCCGTGCGGGACGGCGCGGATGGGGGCGGCCGACGATCCGATGGCGGTGGTCGACCCGGAATGCCGGGTGATCGGTGTCGATGGGCTGCGGGTGGCCGACAGCTCCATTTTCCCGCGCATCACCAATGGCAATCTGAACGCGCCGTCGATCATGGTCGGCGAGAAGGCCAGCGATCACATCCTTGGGCGCGAGCCGCTGCCGGCCTCCAACGCCGAACCGTGGATGAACCCGCGCTGGCAGACCAGCGACCGGTAGCAGCCGCGTGCGCTGGGCCAAGCCAATTAGGCCCTCACCCTCCCAGCCTGCGGCTGGGCCCCTCCCTCTCCCAAAATGGGAGAGGGGATTCGGCCGCGCTTCTTCACCCTCTCCCGCGATGTGGGAGAGGGAGGGACCCGGCCGGCTCGGCCGGACGGGAGGGTGAGGGTCTTGAGACTGAAAGCCTAACCCCGAATGCGGGTGTTCGCAGGGTCGAACAGCGGACGCAGGTGCAACTGGCAGGGCACGCGCACGGTCGCGACGTCGAGCTCGTAGGCGCCGGAGTCCAGCCAAGCCGTGTCGACGCCGTCGGCGTTACGGACATAGCCATAGCCGATGGGCCTGCCGATGCTGTGGCCGAAGCCGCCGCTGGTCAGCCAGCCGACCCGCGCGCCGTCGCGGTAGATGGTCTCGCGGCCCAGCAGCACCACATTGGGGTCATCCACTGTGAAGCCGACCAATCGCTTGGCGACGCAGTCGCGCCTCTGCCGTTCGATGGCATCCTGGCCGCGATAGGGCGTCGCCGGGTCACGGCGCACCGCCCAGTCGAGGCCGGCCTCGACCGGCGTGTGGTCGGGGCCGATGTCCGCGCCCCAGGCGCGATACCCCTTCTCCAGCCGCAGGCTCTCGATGGCGCGGTAGCCGGCGTTGCGGATGCCATGGGTCTCGCCGGCGGCCATCAGCGCCTCGTAGACCGGGATCGCCATGTCCGTCGGGACGTGCAGCTCCCAGCCCAGTTCGCCGACATAGGTGATGCGGACCGCCAGCACCGGCGCGCCCGCAATTGTGACGGTCTGCGCTGTAGCGAACGGAAATCCTTCGTTGGAAACATCGGCATCGGTGACCGCGGCGAGCACGTCGCGCGCCTTCGGCCCCATCAGCGCCAGCACGGCCCGCGACGCGGTGACGTCGATCAGGTGCGCATCGAGGCCCGCCGGGACGTTGCGCTGGATCCAGTCGAAGTCGCGGGTCGCGAAGCCGGTGCCGGTGACGATGTAGTAGTCGTCCGCCGCCAGCCGGGTGACGGTCAGGTCGGCCTCGATGCCGCCATGGTCGTTGAGAAGCTGGGTGTAGACGACCTTGCCCGGCGGCCGCGCGGTATTGTTGGCGCAGATCCAGGCCAGCGCCGCCTCTGAATCGCGGCCGCCCATGCGGAACTTGGCGAACGAGGTCTGGTCGAACAGCGTCACTGCCTCGCGGGTGGCAGCGTGCTCGCGCGCGACCGCGCCGAACCAGTTCGGACGTCCATAGGTGTGGGTGTCGTGGGGCAGCTCACCGGCGCCGCGGTCGGCGAACCAGTTCGGCCGCTCCCAGCCGATCTTCTCGCCGAAGCAGGCGTCCGCCGACGCCAGCAGCGGATAGAGCGGCGAGCGGCGCAACGGCCGGCCGCTGCTGTGCTCCTCGTGCGGCCAGGCCATGGTGTAGTGTTTGGCATAGGCCTCCAGCGTGCGGCGGCGCACCCAGACGGTATCGGCGTGCGGCTGGCCGAAGCGGCGGATATCGACCGGCCACACGTCGTAGGGCGGCGCGCCGTCGGCCACCCATTCGGCCAGCACCATGCCGGCCCCGCCGGCCGATGCGATGCCGAACGCATTGAAGCCGGCGCCCACAAAGAAGCCGGGCAGCTCGGGCGCCTCGCCAAGGATGAAGTTGCCATCGGGCGTGAAGCTCTCCGGCCCGTTGAGAAGCTGCTTGACGCCCGCGTTCGCCAGCGCGGGCACGCGCGCCATCGCCTGTTCCATCAGCGGCTCGAAATGGTCGATGTCGGCGTCGAGCAGCGAGAAGTTGAAGCCGTCTGGCAGGCCGTCGACCGCCCAGGGCTTCGGGTTCGGCTCGTAGCCGCCCATCACCAGGCCGCCGACCTCCTCCTTGAAATAGGTCAGCCGATCAGGGTCGCGCAGCGTCGGCAGGCTCGGTTCGATGCCGGCGATGGGCTCGGTGATCAGGTACTGGTGCTGCACGGAGACGAGCGGGATGTTGACGCCGGCGCGCCGCCCCAGCGCGCGCGACCATTGGCCGGCGCAGCACACAACCTTGTCGCAGGCGATGCGCCCCTGGCCGGTCACGACGGCGCAAACCTTGCCGTCGTCGCCGCGCTCGATGGCGTCGACAGCGATGTCCTCGACGATCCGCACCCCGCCCTGCCGCGCGCCGCGGGCCAGTGCCTGGGTGATGTCGCTGGGGTTGGCCTGTCCGTCGGTGGGCAGGAACGCGGCCCCAACCACGTCGCTGACGCTCATCAACGGCCACAGGTCGCGCGCCTCCGCCGGCCCCATCAGGTGCATCTCCAGGCCGAACGAGCGCGCGGTCGTCGCCTGCCGCTTCACCTCGGTCCAACGCTCCGGGTTGCAGGCCAGCCGGAGGCCGCCATTGCGCTTCCAGCCGGTGGCGAGCCCGGTCTCTTCCTCCAGCCGGTCGTAGAGCGCCACCGAGTAGCCCAGCATCTGGGTGATGTTGGCACTGGTGCGGAGCTGGCCGACCAGGCCGGCGGCATGGAAGGTGGACCCCGACGTCAGCTTGTGGCGTTCCAGCAGCACCACCTCGTCGACGCCGCGCTTGGCCAGGTGATAGGCGACAGAGCTGCCGATGATGCCGCCACCAATGATCACCACGCGGGCCGACGCGGGGAGTTCGCTCGGCTCGCTCACTGGGCCATATCCCGGAAGCGCGCATGTGCCGCCTCGAACCGCGCCAGGTTCTCGGCCGTGTAGGCCGGATAGTCGAAGTCGAGCTTGGACGTCAGTTCCGACACCATGCTCCACATCGTCTCGCGCAGCAGGGCCGCGCACTTCATCGCCTGGTAGCGCAGCAGCAACTCATCGTCGGCCGCGCGGTTGAAATAGGCCTCCAGCATCCAGCGCTCGGTTGCCTCGTCCATCTCGTTGTTGGCCGCCAGGCCGCCCAGGTCGAACAACGGGCTGTTGAAGCCCGCGTAATCCCAGTCGATCAGCCACAGCCGTTCGCCATCGTCGATGATGTTGGCGGCGAGCAGGTCGTTGTGCCCGAACACCAGCTCGATGGGTCCCACCATCCGCTCCAGATGGTCGGCAATCTTCATCAGGCGGGGCAGGGCAGCGCTGTGTTGGGAGCCGAGATCGCGCAGGGTGGCGGCGTAGTCGCGCACCACATGGAAAACCCAGAACGCCAGCACCGGGCCGCGCAAGTGCGCCGGTATCTCCCGGTGGCAGCGCAGCACCAGGTCCAGCACCCGGCGCAGCATCGGCCGCTCGACGATGTCGGCGGGCGTGAGGACCTGCCCATCGATGTAGTCGAGGACCAGGGCGCCTGGCGCGGCATGCACCACCGCGGGCGAGACGCCGGCGGCATAGGCGGCGCGGCTGGCGGCCAGCTCGTTGAACCGAATGATCTGGTGGACGGGGATGTCAGCGCCGATGCGCACCACATAGCGGCGGCCGCCGTCGCTGACCACGAAGTTGGTGTTGGTGATGCCGCCTACCAGCGGCTCAGGATCGACCGGCCCGGACCAGCAGGTCAGTTCGGCGACCTTGCGGACCGGATCGGACATTGCGGCGGCAACCATGGCGATGGGCGGGAGCGAGGCGACATGACGCGCCAGAATAGGCCCAATCGCTGGGGCGGGCCAGCGCCCGCAGTGCTCCGGCTGCTAGGAAACGACGACCACGACGCGGCGGTTGTTGCGTTCCGGCACGTTGTCACCGGTTTGCGTCGCCAGATCGTCCTCGCCAACAGCATTGATGCTGATCCGGCTCGGGTCGATGCCGCCGGCCACCAGGGCGTCGCGCACACGCTCGGCCCGGTGCATCGACAGGATGAGGTTTTGTGCCGGCGAGCCGACCGTGTCGGTGTGGCCGGTGATCGAGATCGCCAGTTGGCCGTTGGCGGTTGCGGTCTCGACCGCGTCGGCGACCACGGTGCGCGCGATTGTGTCCAATGCCGTGCTGTTGATGCTGAAGTAGACGATGAACCGCTCGACCTCGGGCGCATCGGCCGCGCGCAGCCGTACTGCGGCCATGCAGTCATAGTGCTCGCGCTGGCAGGCCATCGCCTGGCCCGTATCGCCCATTTCCTCGACCTGCTCCAACCAGCAATCGTAGAGCACCTGGCATTGTGCGGTGCGTTCCGGCTGGAACTCGCGCCCGCCGCTGAACAGGACGGCGACCAGGGTTGCGCGCGCAGACTCCAGTTCGGCCACGGAACCGGACGCGACTTCGCGCGAGCCCACCTCGTCGGGCAGCACGTCCTGTCCGGCAGCCGCCGCCAGACCCTTCTGGCCGAAATATTCGGCGTCCACCCAGTCGGACTGTTCCGCCCGCTGGGTGCCTAAGCCCTCGTACTCGTTCATCAAGGCCACGTTGTGGCGCAGGCCGACGCGTGGCGTGTCGCGCAGCGTGTCCAGGCTGGGTGCGCGCGTGCATCCCACGGCCAGCAGGATCAATGCGATGGCTGTGGCGCCGATAGCGAGTTGTTTTGACGACATGTTCTGCGGCTTTCCGTTTGCCACCCGGCTGTGTTGCCGGCAGCCGAGCGCTATTGCGCGCCGACGACCCGCGCGCTGGCGGGCAGGCTGAATTCGGTCTGGATATAGGATTGCAGGAACCCGACTCCACTGGCGGGTTCGAACTCGAGCGCGAACTCGTAGTAGCCACGCAGCACCGGCCCGGTGTCACTGAGCAGGCTGTCCACGAAATCATCGGGCCGATAGGCGAAGCTCAAGTAGTGGGGAAACGCGAGCGAGCCGTCAGGACAGACCGCATCCCCGGCCGGGCAGTCGTGACCGATCGCCGTGAAGTGGTGCACATAGGCACCGTTGGCGTCCGGTAGCACGGGCTGTTCCGTGACTTTCCGCCCTTCCGGCTCCATCGCCGCCAGCGCAAGATCGCAATCCGCCGGATGATCGCTTTCGGCCAACGTGTCGCGCCAGCCCAGCGTGACCGCGGCGGGCCGGCGTGGCTCGTCGAGGATCTCGATCGTCAGCGCATCGATGGTGCGAACGAAGGCGCAGTTGGTCTTCTCATCGATAACCAGGCTTCCGCTGATGTCGGTGTTCAGGACGTACGCACCCGGTGGCGGCAGCAGACGCTCGGAACAGGCGCCGAGGGCCGTCAGCGCCAACATGGCGCCCACAAACCGAATGAGATGTTGCCAACGGACCATTTCCTCTTCCCTGGCGAGCCGATGCGGCGGTTCGGCGGCGTGCGCCACCAGCCCACCGCCGCGGGCCTGTCTACAACGACAAACACAAGACATTGCGCGACAATGCGAGCATTCGGCACGCGCCGTGCCGTGTTTGTTATTTCACGAACATTGAGCAGTGACGCAATTGTGCGGGTCAATTACCCGATGGTATGCCTTTGCATTCGACAAAGGTGTAAGTCGACGGGCAGAGAATGCACGGACTTGCAGGGCCGGCGCGCCGCCATCCAGGCGGTGTTGAGGGCGGCTGGCTCGCATTGACGACGATGTCTGCGGCCGGCCAGATGTATTGGTGCTGCTCTCACGACAGCGGTGCTCCACCTGCGAGTTCGTGGATAGATTGATCGGAGCGGATATTGTGACAACCAGACGACGGTTGAGGTAAGAGAAGGCGTTGTCGGAGGCGGCTGGCACCGGGACTGGGCTGGCTTGCCGGCGGTAGATTTAAAAAAATGTAACTTATGGCAAGTCAATGACAAAGAGACTGGGAGTGCTTGAGCGCCTGGTCAATTGCCCCTATCGTTGTGCGGAACTTGCAAATCTGCAGTATGCCACACGTATGTGTGTATTTT
Source organism: Alphaproteobacteria bacterium (assembly GCA_965227515.1). GTDB lineage: Bacteria > Pseudomonadota > Alphaproteobacteria > CALKHQ01 > CALKHQ01 > CBDDFZ01. The sequence continues at coordinate 3,484,158 of CBDDFZ010000001.1, read as the reverse complement.
TGTGGTAATCGATTTGCATTCCTATGCGGCTAATTTTTCACGAATTCGTGAGCACGGTTAACAAACTGCAATCATACCTGTTAGAGTTTTCTCGCTCGGAGCGGCATTCCTGCCATCGCTGGTTGGTGAGCTTTGGCTAATGTGGTTTCGAGTTACGACGCATTCAAATGGGGGAATGGAATGGCGTCTGGGGGGCTTTATTTTTCGTTTGAATTCCAAAGGGCTGGGTCGATTTCGCAGGCTGTGTCGTCCTGCGGTTGACGCATTATCGCACGATGGAAGAAGAGCGCACTAAATAGTTGAATATTCTACGTCAAGCGACGCTCGGCTTCTATCTCTAACGCCCATTTCCGGAATTGCGGCGAGCCTGCGGATGTGCGGCAGCGCTGAATGTGTCGTGCGGTCCCGCCCCAAAGCCATTTCGAACATGGCCCGTCCGGCCATGCTTTTTGGGGGTGTAGGATGCACCAGATTGTTGTCTTGGAGCCAAACCAACTGTTTCGAGAGGGGTTGGTTCGACTGCTCACGGAAAGCGGGTATTACGTCGCTCGTGCGCACAATATTGCGGACCCGGACATATCGGTCGAACACGACGAAAGCGTCGACCTTGTTCTCACCGAGCTGCCGGGTCTGGCCTATTCCGTGAATGAGTGGATCGATCGTATTCAGGTCTTCTATCCATTTGCAAAAATTGTATTGCTCACCGATTTTTCCAGCGACAGTCAGGCACTCCGCGCGTCCGCGGCCTGCGGGGCAAGCGGCTATATCGACAAGAACGTCTCGTGGGACACCATGCTGGTGTCCGTAAAGGCCGTTCTGCAGGGCCAATTGGTATTCCCGCGTCGCTTGCGCGAATACATCGGCGGCGTTGCCGAGGCTCTGGCGAGCCAGGGCAAGGCCGTGCCTAAGCAGGATAACGGGAATGCGTGCGCGGCGGAGTCTGGAACCGATTCCGGTGAAGACAGCCGACCCGAGCCCCACGGGCGAAGGGACGAGGGCGTGGTGCGCGGTCTCGGTCAGGGGCACAACGGTCATACCGCCACACTGGGCAGGCCGATAGAAGATTGGCGTGGCACGACGCCGTTGTCGGTTATCGAGGGCAACCCCTCATCCGCACGGGGCAGTCAGGACGTCAAGCTGACTGATCGCGAAAGCGAGATCCTCAAGCTGGTCGCCCGTGGCGAGGCGAACAAGGTGATCGCGATGGACCTGGCGATCTCGGAAGCGACGGTGAAGGCACACCTGAAGAACCTGCTGCGCAAGCTGGGGCTGTCCAATCGCACACAAGCCGCGATCTGGGCGGTCGAGAACATGCCAACGATACCGGGCAGCCTGCAACGGCGCAGCGGTCGCCTAGTGTCGTGACGTGGGCGGGCACTCCATCCCCCAGGGGTGCCGTACCGGGGCCTGAAACGCCGCAGCCTGAAGCGCCCGGCCGATAGATAGCGGGCAGTCAGTATCGACGGCCGGCGGTCGGACCGCGTCAACAACGCATGCCCGGCACTATTCCGCTGCCGGCAACGCGAGCGCTTGGCGAACCCAGGCGTTGATCGGTGACGGCGGATGCCCTTGCAGGATCCACCCCTGGTCCGGCGCCGGCAGGCCCGCCGCCATCGCCGTCCAGCTGTCGACCGACGCATTCGGGTTTGGGATCAAGCCGCGCACATTATCGCGCGGTCCGCCCTTGACGTAGAGAACGACCGCGTTGGTGCCGCCGGCCGAGAGACCATAGGCAGGTCGGCTGGCTGGATGCTGAAAGACCACCACGCCGGTGCCGGTATCCGTGGCATAGAACAAGTGATCGCCGGGACCCGCGTAGACCGGGCCAGGACGCGTGCCGTCAATCTGCTGTTGGACGATGGCTTCCGTGTACGCTGGGCTCGGCCCTGGACCGGTCACCCCGATCGCCGGCTGGTGGAATTCGAACACCTTGCCTGTCGGATCGGCCTGTGCGTGCGAAACGCCGACCAGAGTGCACGCCAGTATGGCAATCATCCGCCGCATCTTTGATCTCCATTCCTACTCCATTTGCTTACCTCAATATAGTAGCGCCAAAGGTATGTTCAAGAAATGAAGGCGGAATGGAAAAGAGAAAGCATCAGTAATGTTAGTGGCCTAACACAGGAATATACTTATGGGTCGCTCTAAGTGCTTGCCCTGACAGGAAATCAGGGCGTCATTGCGACGTTGGAGAGTGTTAGGTTTCTCACTCCCTCGCACGAAGGATCGCGAATGGATGAGGGATCCCGAAGGTTCACCCCGGACAAGGCGTCAAAATTTCGAAGGCATGGCGCGTGCGGGTCCCCTTGCGCGCGCCATGCGGCCAGCGCCGGCGGATTGCGTGGCCGGTGCAGTCGCGCGGCGCAACATTTCGCACAATAGCCGGAAGATGATCATCCGAACGGATGGTATCATATCATAAGTAAAACCCTCAAAATGCTTAGGCCGTTATAGATATTGCTGTTGGTTTTGTTCCGTTTAATCTTTCCTCAACTCAAGTCAGGCCGAAAGGCCGTTTGCCATTCAGTTCGGAACCGTGCCGACACAGTGGTGCAGCCTAAGCACCGGCAATGACTAGCTTTCAAACGGCACGGGGTGTGGAGGGTTTCATGTCCTACCGTGTAATCGCGCCCGTACTGGCAACGGTTCTTGCCGTTGCAGGCGGTTGTGCTCCGCAAGCCATTTACGGGAACACAGGTGTAACGCCGCAATACGCGTTCCCGGTCACATATAACGGGACTCCCTATAGTACCTGCCTGGACCAGCTCAGCACGCTCCAGGTGGGCAACCGGCCGGTCGTGGCGGTCGGCGAGATCGCCGACAAGACGGGCCAGATCAACTACGATGAGAACGGCAATGCCCTGACCCAGGGCGTCGCGGAAATGATGTCGAGCGCGCTTTATCGCACCGGCATCACCGACATGGTCGAACGCTACGACCTGCGGGTGCCGCTCGCCGAGATCGCGCTGTCGGAGCGAGGCCTGCTCGACCGGCCCTTCGGCAGTTATCAGGGCAACATTCCCGGTACCGATTTCATCGTGCTCGGCGCGCTGACGGAGCTGAACTACAACATCACCAGCGACGGGCTGGGCCTGTGGGTCGCCGGCATCGGCGGCAGCGCGCGCACGGTCGTCATCAATGTCGCCATCGACGCCCGCCTGGTCGAATCCAGCACCTTCCGGGTGGTCTACGCGCGGTCCCTGCAAAAACAGATCTACGGCTACGAGGTCGAAGCCGACGTGTTCCGGTTCTTCGGCAGCACCCTGGTCGAGTTCCAGGGCGGCTCGATCCGCAATGAGCCGCTGCAGATCGGCGTGCGCTCGGTCGTGGAGATGTTCGTCTACAACATGCTGACCGAGGGGCTGGGCCTGCCCGGCGCTTCGGGTTGCGAATTGATCGACCTGGAGTACCCGTTCGAGGTCGTGACCGCGGGCTACGGGGGCGATGGCTCCGCGGCACCGACAAGTGGCGGATCTGGCAGCGGCGCGCCGGGGGGAGGCGCTGCTCCTGCCAGCAACTCGGGCGGGTCGAGCGGCGGTGCGAGCGGCGGCGCCGGCGAGTTCGGTCCCAAGTGAGCCGGCAAGGCAAGGGAACCGCACGATGCCTGCCACCCGCCACAGCGTCCGTCACCGCCTGGACCGTCAGATTGCCAGGCGGTGGCATGGACCGCTTCTCCTGACCGCCGTGTCCGTCATGCTGGCCGTTTCGCACAATGGCATGGCGGACGACACCGAGGTTGCGTCGGAGGATGCCCGGGAGCGCGCCCAATCCGCACCCGCGCAACCCGAACCCCGGCCCCTCCGCGCAACGAGTGCCGCGCTGGTCATCGGGTCCGCCGATATGCGGTTGGACTGCGATGACCAGCCGGCCGCCGACGGTGCGGCCCGCGAGGCGATGTGCACCGTGTCGGTGCGCCAGGTCTTCGACCTGCCGCAGTTCGACATGGGCAATACCGACCTGCGGGGGGACATTGCGGACCTGCCGCCGGTGACGTCGGTCGCCGCCAGCATCGAGCAGATCCTGAACGGAACCGGGCGATGAGCCGGACCCGCCGGCAGTGGTGCGCGGACCCGCGGCCGAGCATGCTAGGGCCTGCGTCATGGTGATCAGTGCGCTGCGGACGCTGCGCGACTTGCGCCGGATCAAACCACACTGGGACGCGGTCTACGCTGACGATCCCGATGCACAATTCTTCCTGTCGTGGGACTGGATCTGGAACTGGGTGCAGGTCACGAAGATCGACTGGTGCATCCTGGCGATCCGCCCCGATGAGTCCACATCGCCTTATGTGGCATTCCTGCCGTTGCGGATCCGCACGATCGCCGGCGCGCGCGGCGGGCGTGGTTTCGAGCTGGCGATGCTGGGCAACCGGGTTGCCGACTATACCGGCATTCTGTGCATGCCGCGCTACCAGACCAAGGCCGTGCTGGCGCTGGGCAAATATCTCCGGCACATGCCGTGGACCACCCTGAAATTCGAGAACATCTGTGCGTCGGCCGAACGGTCGAGGCTGCTGGCGAACTGCTTCCCGCGGCGCCAATTCGCGGTCGAGATGGTGCGCGGCGGCGGCGCCGTCCACGCGCGCTCCGAACCTGACGAGGAAGACCGCGGCGACGCGGTCGACCAGCTCGTCTGTCCGTTCGCGCGCCTGCCGGCCGATTGGGACCAGTTCCTCGATGGTCTCGGGCGCAACACGCGCCAGAAAGCCCGGCGTTTCCTGCGCAAGGTCGACGATGAGACCAGCGATATATCCATCCGCCTGGCCACGGCCGAGACCCTGGACCGTGATATCGAGATCCTGCTCGGTTTCTGGCGGCGGAAATGGGCGCCGCGCAAGCGCGAGCGCACGGACACGATCTGCAACAACCTGCGGGTCATGCTGACGCGTATTGGGGTAGGCCACGCGCTTCTGCTGCCCGTGCTCTGGCGCGGCGACCAGCCGATGGGGGCGCTCGGCACGATCATCGACGCGCGGAAGCGCAGCTTGCTGTTCATGGTCAGCGGTTGCGACACGACCACCAACAACCCGCCGCCAGGCTTCGTGCTGCACGCCTATTCGCTGCGGTACGCCATCGCGAACGGGTTTCAGATCTATGACTTCCTGCGCGGCAACGAGGCCTACAAGTACGCATTCGCGTCGGCGGAGCGTTCGCTGGTGAGCCTGGCCGTCGAACGCAAGGCGCCGCGAACGCTGCCGGTAAAGATCGAGGGCGCGGCACCCAGGCGCGTGCCCGATTGGGAAGAGGCCAGGCCCGCCCTGCGGGCGCTCGTGGCCTCCGGCGTGCAGCGGTCGATCGGCGCCGAGTAGCCCAACTCCCACGACGTTTCGAGAGTCTTTCCGGTCGGCCGGCGCACTCGCGCGCCCGGGCCGTTCGCGGCGGTTTGGCCCAAAGGGGTAGGCCCGGACCGACCCCGCCGATGGGATTAATCCCCAAGGTATTAAGCCAAATAACTATCCAGAAGAGCAGACCATCAATTGAGGCTAATACGCATGTTCTCTTGAGTTGCCTTAGTCGGCGTCTAGTATTTCGGGACGCGACGGATCGGTTGCACTCTTGTTTCCCGCACCCCGTCGCACCTGGTCCGAAGTTCGGAGCAGCAACAGTGTTGGGGGTTCGCGCAATGCGACAGACAAATACGACCTCGATTGCAGTCATTGCTTGTCTCGCCGTCGCCAATTGCGCGCCCCTCACCACTGGAGGGACGGAAAGCGTTCAGCCGCAATACAGTTTTCCGGTCACCAGCAACGATACGCCTTACAGCGCGTGCCTGACGCAGCTTGCGTCGTTGCCGGGCAGCAACCTGCCGACGATCGCCGTCGGCGACGTCAGCGACAAGAGCGGCCAGATCAACTTCGAGGCAGACGGTTACGCGCTGTCCCAGGGCGTGGCCGAGATGATGACCAGCGCGCTGTTCAAGACGAACAAGGCCGAGCTGGTCGAGCGCTACGACCTGCGCATTCCGCTGGCCGAGATCGCCATGGCAGAGCAGGGCCTGCTCGACCGGCCGTTCAGCGCTTATCGCAGCAAGGTGGTCGGCAGCGACTTCGTGGTGCTCGGGGCGCTGACGGAACTGAATTACAGCGTGGCCAGCGATGGCCTCGGCTTGTGGATCGACGGGATCGGCGCAGGCGCCAGAACCGTCGTCATCAACGTCGCGATCGACGGGCGCGTGATCGATTCACGCGATTTCTCGGTCGTGTACGCCAAGTCACTTCAGAAGCAGATCTACGGCTTCGAAGTGGAGACCAACGTGTTCCGGTTCTTTGGGGACACACTGGTCGAACTGGACGCCGGCTCGGTTCGCAACGAACCGCTGCAGATCGGTGTCCGCTCCGTCGTCGAAATGTTCGCATACCTGATGATGACGGAGGGTCTGGGGCTGCCGGGCTCGCCCGAGTGCGGGCTCGTGTCGCTCGAATATCCCTACAGCCTGCAAGAGGAGGATCTTTAAATGCAGCGCAAACTACTACTGTCAGCCACCGCGTTGGCATTGACCGCCGGCATGGCCTCGTCGGCCTTGGCGTTCGACCGCAGCAAGTGGGAATGGGAACTGGACGCGGATACCGAGATCGATGTCGACGTTGACGTCGATATCAAGATCGATCCGGCCGGTGCCACGATCGTTGAGATCGACCAGGACTTCAAGGGCGATCTGGAAGCCAATGCGGTCGTGATCGGTGTCGTCAACGACCCGGACACCGACTCCAAGCATGGTGGTCACCATGGCTGGGGCGGCTGGAACAACGAGCCGGATGTGGAGACCGCTTCCATCGAGCCGACCGTGGACAACGTGGCGGCAGCGATTGGCAACTCCGCCAGCATCGAGTCCCAGGTGTCCGTCCAGGCTGACATCGACCAGAAGGTGTCGGACAACGACTGGCACGGCGAAGCCGAGTTCGACGCGAATGCGGTCGTCGGCCTGGTCTTCAACGCGTCGGTCGACAACACCGCCCAGGTCGTCGGCAACTCCGTGTCGATCACCCTGGACCCGTCGGCCACCGGCGAGAGCGGCCTGACGACTGAAGTTGGCAGCTCGTACAACCCGTGCCGCTATGGGCACTACGGTTGCGGCCCGAACCCGGATCAGGGCGACGGTGTCGACACCGACAACTTCCTGATGGCCAACATCAACCAGTCGGCCAACTTCGACGGTACGGCCAACGCGTTGGTCTTCGGTGTGTTCGCCAGCGATCTTGGCGGCGTCTCCGAGACCCGTCCGCTGGTCAACAACGCCGCGATCGCCGTGGGCAACACCGCTTCGATCACGGTTCTCGACGGCTCTCTGGCCGACGCGCTCGAATAGAGCGGGTTTGTCCTGGAGCGGGGGCGGCGCGAATGCGCCGCCCCTCAGCCGCCGCCGCGTCAACAGCGTCGACCGTGCACCGACCACCTGTCACAGCCATCGGTGCACGGCGAGTAAACCATGGGAAATCCAATGTCTGCAACTTTACAGCGAGGTGCCATCGGCCCGGTGTCTGTTCTGGTCGCTGGCCTGGTGATCTCGGCCGTCGCCCCGTCGGCATCGGCCCAGGGGTTCAAGGAACCGTTCTCGTTCAACAATCGCGATCACACCGCATCCATGGCCGTCTACATGCGTGAGATGGACGACCAGAACGGGGGGATCGGCATCGGTGCCGGCAGCATCGACGACGAGACCCTCGTCTGTGCCGGTACGGGCCCGACGTCGTCCACCAGCGCGGGCAACATCCTGTGCGTGATGGCCGGCCAGGGCGCGAACGTGTTCGTCGGCAGCGACCAGAACTCCGAGGGCGACCAGTCGTCGAACGCGGAGACCCAGACCACCACCGCCGACGAGATCAACGACATCCTGTACGGGGGCCAATAGCGCCGCGCCGGCGCCGGCCGACAGCAAGGGGGAGATGAGGACATGACCCGAACGGCACTCTGCGCGGCCATCCTGTGCGTTGTCAGCGGCTGCGGCTTGCCGCCGGCGGTCAGCGTTGCCTCCTATGTCGTCGATGGAGCTCTGATGGCGGCCACCGGGAAATCGAGCAACGATCACGCGCTGTCCATCGCCATGCAGCAGGACTGCCGCATGTTGAGGGCCGTGGTCGGCGACCCTGTCTGTCAGGACTACGAGCCCACCGCCCGTGCCCGCATTTCGCTGATGAGCATGGGCGAGAACGAGGCGCATCTGATGACGGTGTCCGATGGGCGCGTCATAAGGGTCGCTGCGACGCCAACGTTCTCCACAGACGTGCCGATCGCCTCTGCAGCAGGGGCCGAGGCACGCAGTGGCGGACCGGTGACGCCGCTTCCGTCACAACAATAGGGATCACCAACCGACCACCAACGACCTCAGAGCTCGACAGCGGCACGACAGCGATTGCCTGCTTGAAATGTCACCGACGTTATCGGCCACCGCGTATCGGAGCGTACGCGCCCGATCGCCGCTATCTGGGTGGCCACCGACCAGCTGGCGCTACACCTGGACTTCCCCTTCGTCGACGATGTGAGGCAACAGCATAATTGCGAGGGGGACATGAAACGACACGCGCCAGAACAGGTCATTGCCATGCTGAAGGAGGCCGATGTGCGCCTGGCCCATGGCGAACGCGTCAGTTCGATCTGCGACAACTTCGGGATCTCGGAACAAACGTACTACCGGTGGCGCCGCACGTATGGCGGGCTCAGCGTCGACCAGGTCCAGTACATCAATGAACTCAAACGCGAAAACACCAAGCTTCGCAAAGTGGTGTCGAACCTGACCCTGGACCTCACGCTGCTGAGAAGCTCGCGCCGTTAGGCAGGGCTCCCGCCTGGGGGTAGCGGCGTGTCCCGTCGGTCCGGACAATGCGAGAATTGGTGGCGCCGCCCGATCCAGGGTCGATCCGGTAGAGCGGTCGGCAAAGTAGGGTTGGCGTGGCGGCTGCTTTGACGACCGCCAGAAATATGGTGACGCCGCCCGAACCACGTTCGAGCCGTTTGAGCGGTCGGCAAAGTAGGGTTGGCGTGGCGGCTACTTTGACGACCGCCGGAAATATGGTGGAGCCGAGGGGAGTCGAACCCCTGACCTCTACATTGCGAACGTAGCGCTCTCCCAACTGAGCTACGGCCCCACAAGCCACGCGGTCCCCGGGAGTGGGTTCCCTAGGATGCGCCGCGGCGGGATAGATGGGGCAGAAGGCGCCACCTGTCAAGCTTGGCGCGATGTGCGCCGGGCAGGGCAAGGCGGTACCGTGTTCACCGGCCGTCGAACCGGCGTCAAATCGACGCCATCGGTTTTCGCCATCCATTTCAATGAGCGGCAAAATCCAGTATAGCGTGCCCCGGCGAACGGGCGCGCGCGGCGCGGCGGCATATCCGGAACGACGGACCGAAAACACAATCATGCAGACCCTTATTGAAGTATTGCTGTTCATCATTCAGCTGGCGTGGATCATTCTGCTGGTTTGGGTTGTGATGAGCTGGCTGGTGGCGTTCGGCGTCGTCAACACGCGCAATCAGTTCGTCGCCACATTGTATCGCGGCCTTCATGCGCTGGTTGAGCCTGTGCTGAGACCGATCAGGCGCATCCTGCCGAATACTGGGCCCATCGACCTGTCGCCGCTGGTGCTGGTGATCATCCTGTTCATTCTGGAGCGCCTGCTCCGCAACAACGCGGCGGATCTGATTTCGGCGTTCTGACCCTGCCGGCCATCGCCATGACCCACGCCGACCGGCCGGATGCCCCGTGGCGTCCCACCGATCGGGGGCTGGTCGTGCGCGTGCGGTTGACGCCGAAGGCGCGCCGCAACGTGCTGGATGCGGCCGTGGTCGAGACCGCGCGCGGCCCGGCGCTGAGAGCCTGGGTCACGGCGCCGCCGGTGGACGGTGCCGCCAACACCGCGCTGATCGGCCTGGCCGCCAAAACGTGGCGCGTGGCAAAGTCCACCATCACCATCACGCAGGGTGCGCGGGACCGCGACAAGGAACTGACAATAGCGGGCGCGCCTGACGAGGTCGCCGCGCGGCTGGGGGAGTGGTTGAATGGCTGAAATCATCGACGGCAAGGCATTTGCGGCGGGTCTTCGCGAGCGGGTGACCGACGCAGTAACAAACCTGAAGTCCCGTTACGGGCTGACGCCGGGGCTGGCGGTGGTGCTGGTGGGCGAAGACCCGGCCAGCCAGGTCTATGTCCGCAACAAGAACCGCCAGACCGCCGAGGCGGGTATGGCCTCCATCGAACACCGCCTGCCGGAGGACTCCTCCCAGGAAGAACTGCTCGCCCTGGTCGAGTCGATGAATAACGACGAGACCATTCATGGCATCCTGGTCCAGTTGCCGCTGCCTGAGCAGATCGATTCCGCCGCAGTGCTGGCGGCAATCTCTCCCGACAAGGACGTGGACGGGTTCCACGCCGTCAACACCGGGCGGCTGTGGAACGGCGCTGAGGGCATTGTGCCATGCACGCCCTTGGGTTCGCTGCTGTTGCTGCGCGACCATCTGGGCGACCTGACCGGAAAGGAGGCCGTGATCGTCGGCCGCTCCAACATCGTCGGTAAGCCGATGGCGGCCCTGTTGCTGGGCGAGAACTGCACGGTGACGGTCGCTCATTCGCGGACCAAGGACCTGCCCGATGTGTGCCGGCGCGCCGACATTCTGGTGGCTGCGGTGGGCCGGCCGGAGATGGTGCGCGGCGACTGGCTGAAGCCGGGCGCGACCGTCATCGACGTCGGCATCAACCGGATACCGGCGCCGGAGAAGGGGGAGGGCAAGACCCGGCTGGTGGGCGACGTTGCCTTCGACGAGGCGCAGGGCGTGGCCGGCGCCATCACGCCGGTGCCCGGCGGTGTTGGCCCGATGACTATCGCCTGCCTGCTGCGCAACACGGTGACCGCGGCCTGCCGCCAGCACGGGGTGCCGGTTCCTGAATTGTAGGCCGCGCCGCCAAGGTTCCCGCGCAGTCCCAAATTGCAGTAGGCTGTCGGCATGACGACGGAAGCTGACGCCGCGGTCGACCTGCAGGCGGCACCGCCTGCGATGCCGCACCCGCTGCGCGCGTTCTGGCGCGACTTCAGTGCCAACAAGGGCGCGGTCGGCGGGCTCATCGTCATTCTCGTCATCGCGTTCGCGGCCATATTCGCCGATTTCATCGCGCCCTACGGCTACGAGGAGCAGTTCCGGGATTTCCCGGAGAGGCCGCCTGCCTGGTACGAGGAGGGCAGCAGCGACTTCCTGCTCGGCACCGATGCGACCGGCCGCGACATCCTCTCGCGCATCATCTACGGCGCCCGCTACTCGCTGCTGATCGGCCTGATCGTGGTCACCCTGTCGGTCAGCGTCGGCATCATGCTCGGGCTGGTCGCGGGGTATTTCCGCGGTATCGCGGACGTCGCGATCATGCGGCTGATGGACATCATGCTGTCGCTGCCGTCGCTGCTGCTCGCCATCGTGATCGTAGCCATCCTGGGGCCGGGGCTGTTCAACGCGGTGATCGCGGTCGCTATCGTCATCCTGCCCCACTATGTGCGGCTGACCCGTGCCTCGGTGATCGGCGAGAAGAACAAGGATTACGTCACCGCGTCCAAGGTTGCCGGCGCCAAGGCGCCGCGCCTGATGGTGGTGACCATCCTGCCGAATTGCGCCCCGCCGCTGATCGTGCAGGCCACGCTCGGCTTTTCCACCGCCATTCTGGACGCCGCAGCTCTGGGTTTTCTGGGGCTGGGCGCGCAAAAGCCGACGCCGGAGTGGGGCGCCATGCTGGCCGACGCGCGCGAGTTCGTGCTCTCCTCGCAATGGTGGATCGTCACCTTCCCCGGGCTGGCGATCCTGATCACGGTGCTGGCCTTCAACATCCTGGGCGACGGGCTGCGCGACGCCCTCGATCCCAAGCTGAAGAAATAGCCCGATGCCATTGCTCGAAATACGCAATCTGCGGGTGACCTTTCCCACCATGGCTGGTGCATTCCATGCCGTGGAAGGCGTCGACATGACGGTCGACCCCGGCGAGGTGCTGGGCGTGGTTGGCGAGAGCGGGTCCGGCAAGTCGGTGACCATGCTGGCGGTGATGGGGCTGATCCCCTATCCGGGCGTGGTCTCGGCCGACGTGTTGTCGTTCGATGGCAAGGACTTGCGCGGGCTCTCGCCGCGCCGCCGCCGCCAGATCACGGGACGCGACGTCGCGATGATCTTCCAGGAGCCGATGACCAGCCTGAACCCATGTTTCACAATCGGGTTCCAGATCGGCGAGGCGCTGAAGACCCACACCGATCTCTCGCGCAAGGCGCGCCGCGACCGCGTCATCGAGCTGTTGGACCTGGTCGGCATCCCGGCACCGGCCGGCCGGTTGCGTTCGTTCCCGCACCAGCTCTCCGGCGGCATGAACCAGCGCGTGATGATCGCGATGGCGATTGCCTGCAATCCACGCCTGCTGATCGCCGACGAGCCGACCACGGCGCTGGACGTCACCATCCAGGCCCAGATCCTGGACCTGCTGCGCCGCCTGCAGGGCGAAACGGGCATGGCGCTGGTGTTGATCACCCACGATATGGGCGTGGTGGCGGAGACGGCGGAGCGGGTGGCGGTGATGTATGCCGGCCAGTTGATGGAAACGCGCACGGCCAACGACCTGTTCGTCACGCCGCGCCATCCCTATACCGCCGCGCTTCTAGACGCGCTGCCCGAACGCAGCGCCGGCGAGACGCGGCTGCCGACCATTCCCGGCGTGGTGCCGGGGGCGTACGACCGGCCAGACGGCTGCCTGTTCGTGCCGCGTTGCCGGTTCGGCGACGATCATTGCCGGCGCGACCGGCCGGAGTTCGGCGCCAACCGGGTGCGCTGTCACTATCCGCTGGAAACGACCGGCGCGCCATGACGGTGTCGTCGTCCCAAAGGGAGGGGAATTGAATGGATCTGGGATTGAAGGGCCGCAATGCCCTGGTGACCGGGGGCTCCAAGGGCATCGGGCGGCGGATCGCCGACCTGCTGGCGGAGGAGGGCGCCAATGTTGCGATTTGCGGGCGTAATGCCGATGACGTGGCGAGCGCGGTCGAGGCCCTGAAGGCCCATGGCGGCAAGGTCAGCGGCCGTGCCCTCGATGTCGCCGACGCCGCCGCGCTGCAGGGCTGGGTGAAGGATGTGGCGGCCGAGTTCGGTGGGCTGGACATTGCCGTGGCCAACGTCAGCGCGCTTGCCATCGGCCACGACGAGAACGCGTGGACCGCACAGTTCCAGGTCGACATGCTGCACACCATCCGCACCGTGGATGCGGCGATGCCGTTCCTGGAGAAGTCGGACGCCGGCGCCATCGTCGCGGTGTCCAGCGTGTCCGGGCGCGAGCTGGACTTCGCGGCAGGTGCCTATGGCGCCATGAAGGCGGCGCTGATCCATTACATTCAGGGGCTGGCGCTAAGCCTTGCACCGAAAGGCATTCGCGCCAACACGGTCTCGCCGGGCAACATCTTCTTCGAGGGCGGGCCGTGGGACAACATCAAACAGAACATGCCCGATCTCTACCAGCAGGCGCTGGCGCTGAACCCGACCGGGCGCATGGGCAAGCCGGAAGAGATCGCCTACGCGGCGGTGATGCTGGCCAGCCCGCGCGCGAGCTTTATCACCGGCGCCAATCTGGTGGCCGACGGCGCACTGACCCGCGGGGTGCAGTATTGACCGCAAGCCAGAGAGGCGTCCGCTGATGGGGGACATGGGCAGCACGGGCGAAGCGCCGCCGGTCGCCGAGGGACGCCATCTCGCCCGCCATTACGCCATCTCGCGCGGGTTGCTGGGCAAGCCCGCGGTGCTGCGCGCCGTTGAGGACGCCAGCTTCAAGGTGCACGCGGGCGAGACCCTGGCCGTGGTGGGGGAGAGCGGTTCCGGCAAGTCGACGCTGGCCCGCCTTGTCACCCGCATCGAACCGCCGACCTCCGGCGAGTTGCTGATCGACGGCATGGATGCCGCCGACCCGGCCAACGACGACAATGTCGAGTTGCGCCGCCGGGTGCAGATCGTGTTCCAGAATCCGTTCGGGTCGCTGAACCCGCGCAAGAAGATCGGCACCTCGCTGGAGGAGGCGCTGGTCATCAACACCGATATGTCCCCGGAGCAGCGGCGGGAACGTGCCGTAGACGTGATGGGGCGGGTCGGCCTGCGGCCGGAGCACTATGACCGCTATCCGCATATGTTCTCCGGCGGTCAGCGCCAACGCATCGCCATCGCCCGCGCGCTGATGCTGAACCCGAAGCTGCTGGTCGCCGACGAGCCGGTCTCCGCACTTGATGTATCGGTTCAGGCGCAGGTGCTTAACCTGTTGATGGACTTGCAGGATGAGCTTCAGCTTGCCTATCTGTTCATCAGCCACGACCTCAGCGTCGTGCGCCATATCGCTCACCATATCCTGGTGCTTTATCTCGGGCGGTCGGTGGAACAGGGGCCGAAGGAGGCCATCTTCGCGCAGCCGTACCATCCCTATACCCGGGCGCTGATGGCGAGCACGCCGGCGGTGGACCCGGCCCACCGGGCCAAGCGCATCTCGCTGAGCGGTGAATTGCCCTCGCCGATCGACCCGCCGAGCGGCTGCGTGTTCCGCACCCGCTGCCCGTTCGCCGAGGCGCGCTGCGCGGAACAGGAGCCCCTGCTGCGCCCCGTCGCCGGACGTCTGGTGGCCTGCCACCTGGCCGAGGAAACCCTCGACAAGGTCGCCTGACCCATCGCCTGACCCGTCTCCTTCCTGCGGTTGCACGTCGCGATGGCTGGATCAATCTTCCGGCGATTAACCCTATTGCAATGGGCTAAAGCCAATAGTTGTGATCCGGCACTATCGGTTGGCACCAGCCCAGGAGCGTAGGACAGATGAGCGGCCTTGAGGAATTGCGCACGCGCGTAGAGGCGGCGGAAGCCCGGTTCGGGCTGATCCACGAGCAGAACCGCAAGTACAGCGATCGGCTGGTCGAGGTCGTCACCGCCATGGAGCGGGCCCAGGCCGGCCAGAACCAGGAGATCGCGGCCCTGAATGCCGAAATCGGCCGCTATGAGAACGAGAACGAGACCCTGCGCGGCATGCTGATGTCGCTGCTGGCCGCTATCGAGGGCGGGTCGTCGCTCAATATCCATGATGCCATGCGCGACATGGACCGCCGGATTGCCGCGATGGTGGGCGAGGGCGCTGGCGCGCCGGCCCCCGCCGAGACCGACGCGACGCCTGCCGAGGCCGATGCGACGCCTGCCGAGGTCGAAGCCGGCCCCGCGGCCGTTGAGCCGCAACCCGACGTCTCGCCGGCAAAGGTTGCGGTGCCCGACGACCGGTCCATCAGCGATGTTGCCGCAAACGCCCTGAAGGTGCTGGAAGCCGAGCTGGCTGCCGCCGGCATGGACGACGGTGCCGAAGCGGTCGCTGCCCATGAAATTGAGGGCGACGAGGTTGAGGCCATGGATGCGGTGGCGGAGGCCGAAGATGTGGCCGAGGTCGAGGTTGCGGTGGCTGACGAGGCCGACGCAGCCGACGCAGCCGATGAAACACCGGTGGCCGACGACGATATTGCCGCACTGCTCGCGGGCGGCGCGGACGAAGAGATCGCGGCCGATGATGCAGAGGTCGCTACCGAGATGAGCGACGGCGACGCTGATGTGGCGGATTCCGTTGCCGAAGCCTTTGAGGCGCCGCAGACTGAAGGTGCGGACTTGGTGACAGATGAGACGCCGGTCGCCGAAGCGGAAGCTCCGTCTGAAACCGTTGCCGTTGCCGATGAGCCTGCTGCGGAAACCGCGGCGGACGAGGAAGCTCTGGCCGATGCCATGAGCGAACTCAGCGCTGAGGACATCGACTCCCTGTTCGATGACAAGGCCGCCTGAGCGCCGGCGGGCCATCTACCACGGATGCGTTTCGACCGTGTCGTAAGAATGGTCCGATAACGCATTGAGGACATACAAAAAAGGGCGTGCCAGTCAGGCGCGCCCTTTTTGCTGCGTGGGTTGAGAGGCGGACTACTGCACGGCGGTCGGCACCCGGCCCGACAGCACCTCGCTGACGATCCAGTTGCACTGGCCGTTGTCGCGGTCGTCGCAGATCCAGATGGTCTGGCCCTCGCGATACAGGCTGGCGCAGACGCCGACCCCCTGGGAGTCGATGCGGCAACGCGCGCCCTCGCTGACCTGATAGCGGCCGGGGTAGCCGCGACCCTGGCTCAGCAGGTAGCTGAAGCCCTGGCCGTCATAATAGGTGGCGACCCGGAACCCGTTGTCGACGTTGGTGTGGACAACAGTGTTGCGGTCGGTGATCGCCTCGATCTCCTCAAGCGCCATCGGCACCGCGCCACGCGACTGCAGGCTCTCGACCGTCGTCGGTGCGGGCAGGGGGCCGCTGAACACCATCTCCGCCACCGCCAGCTCGGGGACGGCATCCGGGCCGCGGGCCGCCGGGGCCAGATCGGTGACCGGGACCACGCCCGTCGCGCCCTCGGCCAGCAGCAGGTCGGCGTTGCCGATACCGCCTGGCGTGTTGACCTCGACCGCCTGGCTCTCCTGCGCCTGGATGGCCGCGAGCAGGGAGCCGCCGACCGCATCGCCGCGCACAACGGTGGGCATCGGCGGTGCTGCGGCTGCATCGGCGGCGGCGGTGTTGTAGCTGGGCTGGTAGGACGTGCCGGCCTGTGGTGCGCCGCCGCTGGCAGCCAGCGGGGCGGACTGGCCGACCGGGCCACGCATGACGGTGACGCCGTTCTGCACTTCCTCGGCCACCGGCGCCTCGCGGGTGGCGACTTCCACCTCCTCGGGCAGCGCGGGAATGACCGCGGCCGGCATCATGGCGGCGTCGGTGGGGGCGGTAGTCTGACAGGCGGCGAGGCCCGTGCCGGCCACGACGGCGACGGCGATCAGGCTGCTCGATCTGCGAAAGGCGCTACGAATTGCGCTGCGATACACGCTGCGGTTCACGATGCAATCCTCCTTCTGAGGGCATTGCCGGCAAGCTGCCGCCCGATCGCTTGATTAATGGTTAAATGAACGCGGTATTTACGCCAATTCCGATACGGAATCCGATCACAATGCGAAACGGTGCGGCGGCCGGCCCGATGGCGCCGGTTGCGCATTCGGCCCCAGGCCACTAAATCATCGCACCGGCGCGCCAATGGTGACGCGTCTCCCCAACCTATCACACAGAGAATTCTACCCATGGTCGCAATCAGCCTGCCGGACGGTTCGGTCCGGCAGTTCCCGCAGCCGGTCAGTGGACAGGACCTGGCGGCGGACATCGGGCCTGGCTTGGCCAAGGCCGCCCTGGCAATCAAGATAGACGGCAAGCTCGCCGACCTCTCGACCCTGCTGACCCGCGACGCGACCGTGGAAATCGTCACCCGCGACCACGAGGACGCGCTGGAACTACTGCGTCACGACTGCGCCCACGTGCTGGCCGAGGCGGTGCAGGAGCTGTTTCCCGGCACCCAGATCACCTTCGGCCCGGCGACGGAAGACGGCTTCTATTACGACTTCGCGCGCAACGACACCTTCTCGCCGGAGGATTTCGAGGCGATCGAGCAACGCATGCGCGAGATCGTCGACCGCAATGAGGAGATCACGCGCGAAGTGTGGGACCGCGAGGATGCGGTAAAGCACTTCAGCGAGGCCGGCGAGAGCTTCAAGGCCGAGTGGGTCGGCGAGCTGCCGGCGGATGAGGACATCAGCATCTACCGCCAGGGCAATTGGCTGGACCTCTGTGTCGGCCCGCACCTGCCGTCCACCGGCAAGCTCGGCAAGGCATTCAAGCTGTTGCGCGTCTCCGGCGCGTATTGGCGCGGCGACCAGGCCAACGCCCAGCTCCAGCGCATCTATGGCACCTGCTGGCGGACCGAGAAGGAGCTGAAGGCGTACCTCATGCGCCTGGAGGAGGCCGAGCGCCGCGATCACCGCAAGCTCGGCCGCGAGATGGGCCTGTTCCATTTCCAGGAAGAGGCGGTGGGCTCGATCTTCTGGCACCCCAAGGGCTGGACGCTCTATCGCGCCTGCGAGGACTACATCCGCCGCCGGCTGACCAAGGCCGGCTACAACGAGGTGAAGACGCCGCAGCTGGTCGACCGCACCTTGTGGGAGCGCTCGGGCCACTGGGAGAAGTTCCAGGAGCATATGTTCATCGCCGAGGTGGACGAGGCCGCCGGCCACGCCGCCCACGGCCTGGACGGGGAGGCGCACGACCAGTCCAAGCGGACACTGGCGCTGAAGCCGATGAACTGCCCCGGCCATGTGCAGATCTTCCGCCAGGGCATCCGCAGCTATCGCGACCTGCCGCTCCGGCTAGCCGAGTTCGGCTCCTGCCACCGCTATGAGCCGTCTGGCGCGTTGCACGGCCTGATGCGGGTGCGCGCCTTCACCCAGGACGATGCCCACATCTTCTGCACCGAGGATCAGATCGAGGGCGAGACGCGCGAGTTCATCGACCTGTTGATGTCGATCTACGGCGACTTCGGCTTCGACGACGTGGTGGTGAAGTTCGCCGACCGCCCGGAACGGCGCAGCGGATCGGATGCGATCTGGGACAAGGCCGAGCAGGCGCTGCTCGCCGCGACCAAGGCCACGGGCACGCCGCTGGAGTTCAACCCGGGCGAGGGCGCGTTCTACGGCCCGAAGCTGGAGTTCGTGCTGCGCGATGCCATCGGCCGCGAGTGGCAGTGCGGCACCCTGCAGGCCGACTTCGTGCTGCCCGAGCGTCTGGACGCCACCTATGTCGGCGAAGACGGCGAGAAGCACCGTCCGGTGATGCTGCACCGCGCGATCCTGGGCTCGTTCGAGCGCTTCATCGGCGTGATGATCGAGCACTATGCCGGCCGCATGCCGATGTGGCTGTCGCCGACGCAGGTGGTGGTGGCCACCATCGTCAGCGATGCCGACGACTACGCCGCCGAAGTCGCACAGAAGCTGACCGACGCGGGCCTGCGGGTCGAAACCGACCTGCGCAACGAAAAGATCAACTACAAGGTCCGTGAACACAGTCATGCCAAAGTGCCTGTGATGGCTGTCGTGGGCCGGCGCGAGGCGGACGAAGGAACCGTGGCGCTTCGTCATTTGGGCGGCAAGTCCCAGGAAGTGCTTGCACTTGCCGATGCCATTGATAGACTAAAGACTGAGGGTCGTGCCCCCGCGTAAAAGGGGCCGGCCCGTACGTGTGTCGAGGTTGTGCCCGGGCGGCGGTCGCGCGGATATCGCGTCATCGTCGCAGGCTTTATCCGGCACGGAAATGCGAGGCGATAGAGGAGATACATAGATCGCTAGGCCAGCAATCGACCTGAATCCGGTCCGTGACGGACCGCCGGTCAATGAGACGATCGATGCGCGCGAAGTTCGCGTCGTCGGTGCCGATGGTGAAATGCTGGGCGTGTTCGGCCGCGATGCCGCATTGCGGCTGGCCGAGGATGCCGGGCTCGACCTGGTGATGGTCTCGCCCAATGCGAGCCCGCCAGTGTGCAAGATTCTCGACTATGGCAAGTTCAAGTACGAGGATCAGAAGCGCAAGAACGAGGCCCGCAAGAAGCAGAAGCAGATCACCGTCAAAGAAATCAAGATGCGCCCGAACATCGACAGTCACGACTATGACGTGAAGATGAAGAAGATGTTCGGCTTCCTGCATGAAGGCGACAAGGTGAAGATCACCATGCGCTTTCGCGGACGCGAGATGGCGCACCAGGAACTGGGTCTCAAGGTACTGAACCGGGTTCGCGACGATCTGGACGAGCTGGCCAAGGTGGAGCAGATGCCCCGCCTGGAAGGCCGCCAGATGGCCATGGTGGTGGCGCCGCGCTGACGTTTGCCCGCTGTCCCCGGGACGTTGACGCCTATCGGGCGCGATCCGGGGCCGGCGGGACTTCGCATCCCCTGTTTCTGACCAGCGCGCCTGCTGGGGCGCGCCACGTAGCGCCTGTGTCGTTATGGCGCTTGCGCAACCCGTGTATCCCGCCCTACATTCGCGAATGAGAGTTAGTCGCAATTAGTTGAGCGGCACGCCCTCGATATACAGGGCAGGTGCCGTGACCGGGCTGACAGGGTGCGGCCCGGCAACAGGGGCGCTGCGGGAAACGGATTGTCTGAGACGAGCATGATCGCGGGGCCGACGGCCCTGCCGGAGGGCGCCGCCGCCAAGCCTCCGCATCCCGATGTGCCGCGCCGGCGCGTGCGCGACAGGTTGCGCGGGCTGGATGGCTGGACCATCGCGGCCATCGCCATTGCGGTCCTGATCTCGATCCCGATCCTCACCGTCATCGGAAATGTCGGCCAGTCCGACGGCACCGCGTGGCAGCATCTCGTCGAGACCAATCTCGCGATCTACGTCGTCAACTCGCTTCTGTTGATGGTGGGGGTGGGGTTCGGCGTCGTCGCCATCGGCGCCGGCACCGCCTGGCTGGTCACCACGTGCCGGTTTCCCGGCCGCCGGCTGCTGGAATGGGCACTGCTATTGCCATTGGCCCTGCCGGCCTATCTGCTGGCCTACGTCTACACCGACATGCTGGACTACAGCGGCCCGGTGCAATCGGCCCTGCGCGACGTGTTCGGCTGGACGACAAAGCGCGAGTACTGGTTCCCGGAGATCCGGTCGCTACCGGGCGCGGTCATCATGCTCACTCTGGCGCTTTATCCATACGTCTACCTGATGACACGGGCGGCACTCAGCCAGCAATGCGTGTGCGTGCTGGAGGTCAGCCGCACGCTTGGCTGCGGGCCGTGGGGTGCCTTCCGCCGGGTCGGACTTCCGCTGGCGCGCCCGGCGATTGCCGGCGGTACGGCGCTGGCGCTGATGGAGACCCTGAACGACTTCGGCACGGTCGACTTCTTCGGGGTGCAGACGTTCACGACGGGCATCTACCGCACCTGGTTCGGCCTGGGCGACGTGGTCGCGGCGATGCAACTGGCCGCCGTGCTGCTGGTGTTCGTGTTCTGCCTGATCGCGCTGGAGCGCTGGACCCGCGGCTTCGCCAAGTACCACCATGCCACCAACCGCTATCGCAGCCAGGCCCGGCATGAATTGACCGGTGGCAAGCGCATCGCGGCCACGCTGGCCTGCGCCATTCCGGTGTGCCTGGGGTTTGCCATACCGGCCATCGACCTTGCGGTACGGGCGCTCGCTGAGCCGTCGACCAGCTTCGGCACCAAGTTCCTGGCCTCGGCCGGCAACAGCCTGATCCTGGCGGGGACGGCCGCCGCTGTCGGTGTCGTGCTGGCACTGGTGCTGTGCTACGCGAAGCGCTTGCGCCCGCGCGGGGTGGTGCCGCCGGCGACCAGCGTCGCGACGTTGGGCTACGCGGTGCCGGGGTCGGTGATCGCCATTGGCATCCTGGTGCCGCTGGCGGCGCTCGACAACGCGGTCGATGCCCTGGCGGAGCGCTGGTTCGGCATCGACACCGGCCTGCTGCTGACCGGCACCATTGCGGCGCTGGTGTTCGCCTATCTGGTGCGGTTCCTGGCGGTCGCCGTCAACCCGATCGATTCAAGCCTGAAGAAGGTGCGCCCCAGCATCGACGGGGCAGCGCGCACGCTCGGCTGCGGTCCGCTCTCCGCGCTGCGCCGGGTGCACGTGCCGATGGTGCTGGGCGGCGTGCTGACCGCCGCGATCCTGGTGTTCGTGGATGTGATGAAGGAACTGCCGGCCACCTTGATCGTGCGGCCGTTCAACTTCGATACGCTGGCGGTTCAGACCTACCGCCTCGCGTCCGACCAGCGGCTGGACGAGGCGTCGGGCTTCGGCCTCGCCATCGTGCTGTTCGGGCTGCTGCCGGTGATCCTGCTCACCCGCGCCATGGACCGCGCCCGCCCGGGGCACGGTCGCAACGGCGGGTCTTGAGCCTCAACCTACTCGGTGCAGGTGCCGTAGCCGTAGGGGCTGGACGGATCGGCCACCCAGGTGCCGCCGTTCTGGGTGCACTGGTCCACGGTGATGCCGGGGGTCGCGGTCGTGCCGCAGCCGGCAACGGCACCGAGCAGCACCAGCGACAGGCCGGCCAGCGCCAGGCGAGTGCGGGGCTGGGCGGAAATCGAACGGGTCGTGTTGGACATGAGTGGCCTCCATTGTGAGCCGCGTGGAGAGGTGTCGACCTGGAACATGCGGCCCGCCGGAAGGGTACGACCGCTTTTGTGACCGCCAACAGGTGGGATGCGATTGCGACGGTGGCGCGGCAATTGTGCCGCAAACCGGGCAGGGGGTGTGATGAAAAACACAGGCCCCAGTGTTGAAACGCGATCGGGCCGTTATCTCACGCCGGCCAGAACCTCCGCATAGATCTCGCGGTCGACATTGCCGCCCGACAACACCACCACGACCGTCTTGCCGCGGCAGTCCACATAGCCAGCCAGCAGGGCCGCCAGTGCCACCGCGCCGCCGGGCTCGACGACGATCTTCAGGGTCTCGAACGCCTCGCGCATGGCGGTTGCCACCTGCGCATCGGTCACCGCGCGACCGCCGGCCAGCAGCCGGCGATTGATCGAGAACGTCAGCTCGCCGGGGGTGCGCGCCAGCAGGGCATCGCAGAACGACTGTCCGGTCATGTCGTTGGCCACCCGCTCGCCGGCGGCCAGCGAGCGTGCGGTATCGTCATAGCCCGCCGGCTCTGCGCCAAGGACCTGGATGCCGGGCACCAGCGCGGTCAGCGCGGTGGCGGTGCCGGCGATGAGACCGCCGCCGCCCACCGGCGTCACCGCGATATCCGGCACGATGCCGCGCGCCTGGCAGCCTTGCGCGATCTCCAGCCCCACCGTGCCCTGGCCGGCGATGATGCCGGGGTCGTCATAGGGTCGGATCAGGGTGGCGCCGGTTCGCGCGATGATATCCGCCGCAATGGCCTCGCGGTTGTCGGCGGCGCGGTCGTAGTCGACCACTTCGGCGCCGAGCGCTATTGTGTTGGCGCGTTTGATGGCCGGCGCGTCGGCCGGCATCACGATAGTCGCCGGCATGCCCATGATGTTGGCCGAGGCCGCCACGCCCTGTGCGTGATTGCCGGACGAGAACGCGACCACGCCGCGCGCCCGGTCTGCCGCCGGGATCAACTGGCAGCGGTTGAAAGCTCCCCGGAACTTGAACGACCCGGTGCGCTGCAGCGGCTCCGGCTTCACCAGCACCCGGGCACCCAGCCGGTCGCCCAGCGCGCGCATCTCCAGCAAGGGCGTGCGGACCGCATGGCCGTCCAGGCGCGCCGCCGCCGCCTCGATGTCGGCGATGGTGACTGGTGGCACCGCCGAGACTGGGGCCATCTCGTTCATCCGGCGATCTCGTGCAGCACCTCAAGGCAGCGGTCGACCTCGGCGGCGGTGTTGTAGTGGGCAAGGCCGATGCGCAGCACGCCACCAGACTCCAGCAGGCCGAGGCGCTTCACCGGCTCCACGCCATAGGAATGGCCGTTCCAGGTGAAGATGTTGGCGTCGGCGAGCGCGTTGGCGAGGTCGGTCGGGTGGTGGCCCTCGATGGTGATCGAGACCGTCGGCACCCGCAGATGGATGGCGTTCGCGCTGGCGACGCCATGGATGGTGGTGCCCGGGATATCGCGCACACCGTCCATCAGCCGCAGCGCCAATCCGTCCTCGTGGCCGGTGGCGGCGGCAAGCCCCGCGACCAGCCGATGGCGGCGGTCCCCGCCATCCGTGCCGGTCCGCTCGCCCAGCCAGGCCAGGTAGTCGACGGCGGCGGTGACGCCGGCGATGCCCTCGTGGTTTTGGGTCCCGGTCTCGAAGCGTTCCGGCGCACGGCTGCCGGCCGGCCGCACCTTGTAGGCGAAGGTCTCGTTCAGCAGGTCCTCGCGCCCCCACAGCACACCGACATGGGGCCCGAAGAACTTGTAGGCCGAGCAGACCAGGAAGTCGCACCCCAGCGCGGCGACGTCGACGGGCCGGTGCGGCGCGAACTGCACCGCGTCGATGTAGACCAGCGCGCCGGCATCCTTCGCCGCCGCCGTGATGCGCGCCGCATCGTTGACGGTGCCGAGCACGTTGCTGGCCAGCCCCACGGCGACCAGCTTGGTGCGCGGCGTCAGCACGCGGCCGATGGCGTCGTCGGGGAAGGTGCCGGTGTCCGGGTCGAAGTCGAGCCAGCGCACCGTCAGGCCCAGGTCCTCGGCCAGCAGCACCCATGGCGCCACATTGGCATCGTGATCCATGCGCGACAGCACGATCTCGTCGCCGGCCGAGAAGCGATGACCCAGGCAGCGCGACATATGCAGCGTCAGCGACGTCATGTTCTGGCCGAACACGATGCTGTTGGGCGAGGGAGCGTTCAGCATGTCCGCCATGGCGCGTCGCCCTTCGTCCATCAGCGCGTCGGCGGCGATGCTGGTGCGGAACGGGCCGCCCAAGTTGGCGCATTTCTCCACCATCGCGGCGCGCATGGCGTCCAGCACCATGTCGGGCACCTGGGTGCCGGCCGGATTGTCGAAATAGATGCGCGGCACGCCGTCGTCGCGCAACGTCAGGGCGGGAAACCGTGCGCGCACGGCCTCGATCGGGAAGTCGGTCATGGAAGTCGAATGCCAGTTATTGGAACCTGCCACGCGTGAGGTCGCGCAGGATGGAGCTCGCCGTGGGCGCCTCACCCAGGCGGACCCGATAGATCTGCGCCCCTTCCAGCACCCGCTGCACGTAGTTGCGGGTCTCGCGGAACGGGATCATCTCCACCCAGTCGATCGGGTCTACATCGGCCATGCGCGGATCGCCATAGGTATCGATCCAGCTCAGCACCCGGTTGGGGCCGGCGTTGTAGCCCGCCGCCGCCATGATGTAGGAGCCGCCGAACTGGTCCAGCCGGTCGGCCAGATAGGTGGAGCCGAGGCGGATGTTGTGCTCGGCGTCGGACGTAAGCAGCCCGTTGCTGGTGGCGATGCCGAGTTGGGCGGCGACGTGCTGCGCGGTGCCGGGCATCAGTTGCATCAGGCCGCGCGCACCAGCCGGGCTGATGGCGCCGACATCGAAGCCGCTTTCCTGACGGATCAGGCCATGGATCAGCGGCATCTCGACCGCCGCGGCCGACGACGGCACCTCGATCACAGGGTAGCCCTCATACAACAGGTCCAGATTGCGCGCGGCGCGGCGGGCGGCCCACACCGCCATCTCGATCCGCCCCATGCCGTCGGCCAGCGCGGCGATGTGCTGGTAGTCGCGGGTGGTCTCGGCATCCTGCAGCATCGCCCAGAAGAACGTCGCGACCAGCCGGTCCTCGCCAAGGTCGTCGAGCACGCGCACGGCCGTCGCGAACTCGGTGGCGGCGAACGCGGCGACGTCATTGGGCGCCAGCGGCGACGGCCCGGCGGGCAGGATCAGCGGCGCATCCGGGTTGAGCTGGGCAAGCGCGAGCTGGCCGTAGTAGACCTGGGGGAATCCCGCCGCGACGCCGTACCACTGGTTGGCGTTGGCGATGTCGCCCAGCGCCTCCAGGGCGCGGCCGGACCAATAGGCGCCGCGGGCCAGGCTGATTGGCGTTTCCGCCGCGGCATAGAGCTTTTGGAAGTGGCCGTAGGCCGGCTGTGGCTCGTTCAGGAAGCTGAGCGCCAGCCACCCGGCAGTCATCTCCGCCTCCAGGTAGTAGACCCCGCCGGTCTGCCGGTGAGCGGCCGCGTGCCGGTAGGCCTCGCTGATCATGCCGTCGCGCAGCGCATTGCGGACCAGGATGTTGCGCTCCACCCACCAGTCTCGTTCGCTGGGCGGATTGTAGGGCGCCAGATCCAGCAATTCGCGCGCACTGTCGTCGAAGCCGGCGCGCCGCCGCCAGCGCAGCCGCTCGTAGATCAGCCCGGGGTGGCTCTTCAGCGCCTCCGGCACCGCGGCGACCGCGTCGTCGACGCCGGGCAACTGGTTCATCAGCAGAATGCGCGCATTCGCCAACGCGCCCTGTGCCGGGTCGAGCAGCGGCAGCATGCGCCGGGCCTGGTCCGATTCCTCGTCCCACAGCAACCGGTCCACCCTGGCGATGTGGTCGTCCGCGCGCAGGTAACCGGCAAACGCGGCCAGGAACGCTGTCTGCTGGTTGGCCGACATATCGTCCTCGACCCAGGCCGTCCGCGCGGCACTGACTGCCGCATCGCTGGCGCCGGTCGCGATCAGGGCGTTGATGTGCCGGATGTGCCCCTCTGTGGAAACCGGGGGATTGCTGGCGAACCAGGCCACCACTTGGCCGGCGGGCATGTCGCTGGCCATGACTTCCTCGGCCCTGCGCCGCAAGGTGTCGAGCCGGGGCCAGTTCGGATTGGCGCTGATGAAGGCGGCGAGGTCCTGGAAGCCGGCGCCATAATCGCGGTCGGCCAGCGCCAGCCACAGGATGATCTTCTGCGCCGTCGGGTGGGTGCCGTTCTGGGCGATGGCGACCGCGCTGGCCGGGTTGCCGGCGTCGATGGCGTCGAACGCGGCGCCGTAGGTCGCCATGTCCTGGCTGTTCAGGGTGGTTGCATGCGCACCCGGCGCCAACGCCCACACCGCAACTGCCATGGCCCCGACAGTGGCGGGCAACCCCGCCCATTGAGCCCGGAACGCTTTGGCTATCGACATGGCATCCATCCTGACTGCTGGCCTGTTTGCTGGCATCCGAAGTGCCCCTGCGACGCCCTTCAAGCGCGGTGTCGACCCAGGGGTGTCGCCGTCATGGCCACATTCCGCGGGCAACTATGTCCCGCCGGGCCATCGCGACTCGGTCTCTCGCGACTATAGAAGGTCTTGCCGGCACGGTGAAATCCGCCGGGCCGTTTGCGCCGCCGCCAACGTGCACCTTCTGTTGAACCGCCGCCGCCATCCGTCTAAGGTGCGCGGCCTTTCAACCCTGCACAGCAACATTGGGACGAACGAAGATGTTCACCGGGTCGTTCGTTGCGCTGATCACGCCGTTCCGCGACGGTGGGATCGACGAAGACGCGTTTCAGCAATTCGTGGAGTGGCAGATCGCCGAGGGAACCGACGGGCTGGTGCCGGTCGGCACCACCGGTGAATCGCCCACGCTGACCCACGAAGAGCACAAACGGGTCGTCGAGCTGTGCATCGAGGCGGCCGCGGGCCGTGTGCCGGTGATGGCCGGGACCGGTTCGAACTCGACCGCCGAGGCGATCATGCTGACGAAGCACGCCAAGGCGGCGGGCGCCGATGCGGCCCTGGTGGTGGCGCCTTACTACAACAAGCCGACCCAGGCCGGTCTGACGGCGCATTACACCGCCATTGCCGATGCGGTGGACCTGCCGATCGTGATCTACAACATCCCGCCGCGCTCGGTGATCGACATCCTGCCGGCCACGATGGCGAAGCTGGCCGCGCACCCGAACATCGTGGGCGTGAAGGATGCGACCCAGGATCTGGCGCGCCCGCTGGCGATGTACGACCTGGTCGGGCCGGACTTCTGCCAACTGTCCGGCGAGGATGCGACGGCGCTGTCATTCCTGGCGTCTGGCGGACATGGCTGCATCTCGGTGACCGCGAACGTGGCGCCGGGGCTGTGCAAGCGCATGCACGATGCCTGGAAGGGTGGGCGTGCGGACGAGGCGGTGGCCCTGAACCGCCAGCTCTATCCGTTGAACAAGGCGCTCTTCATCGAATCCAGCCCGGCCCCGGCCAAGTTCGGCGCCTCGGTGCTCGGCAAGTGCAGCGACGAGCTGCGCCTGCCGTTGGTCGGTACTCAGCCGGAGACGCAGGAGGCGGTGCGTGCCGCCATGCGCCATGCCGGCCTGATCAACTGACCGGCACGGCTTCCGGCTCTGCAACGGTACCGAAGTCATGGCCGCGCCCCGGCATACCCACCGCACGGTGGCGGAAAACCGCAAGGCGCGGCATGACTATTTCATCGACGACACGCTGGAAGCGGGCATCGTCCTGACCGGCTCGGAGGTGAAGTCGCTGCGCGACGGCCGGGCCAACCTGGCCGACGCCTACGCCGCCGAGCAGGCCGGCGAGATCGTCATCTACAACGCTTACATTCCGGAATACGGCAAGGCGGCGAAGGGGCTGAACCACGAGTCCCGCCGGCCGCGCAAACTGCTGCTGCACAAGCGCCAGATCGGTCGCCTGATCGGCGCGGTGCAGCGCGAGGGCGTGACCCTGGTGCCGTTGTCGATCTTCTTCAACGACAGGGGCTTTGCGAAGGTCAATCTGGGCGTAGCGCGCGGCAAGCGGAAGTTCGACAAGCGCGAGACGACGAAAGAGCGGGACTGGCAGCGGCAAAAGGCGCGCCTGATGCGCGACAAAGGCTAAAGCGTGCTAAGTTATGCATTAAATTCAGATTCTTGTGACTGTTTCTTAAAATGATTTCTGATCAAACCACGATGTCGAGATTGGTGCCGCGCGGGCCGCTGGTCGGCGCCGGTGCGCTTGCCTTGGCGTCGTCCACGGCCTGATCGACCAGGGAGACGGCCGTCCGGTCGCGGGTCGCGGACTCCTTCAGCGCATTGAGCGCGGTGTCCAAGCGCACGCCGAGAATGTCGCCAATGGCACTCAAGCGGGTTCTCCTGAGGGTTCAGCGCAGCCGTTCGCCGCGCGGGATCGCAATCGTCACCAGAATGCTACGACTAGCTTAACGGATTATGACTCGCGACCGTGCGGAGGCTGGCGCCTTACTGCCCCGCCGAGGGAATGCCGACGTTCAGGAATCGCTGGTCGTGCAGCCACCACGCCTCTGCATTCAACGAGTAGATCGGCGTGTACTGGCCCAGGTCGCTTTCGAAGTTGATGTCGTTGGTCACGCTGTCCAACGCCAGGCGGTGGCCGTTGATCGTCACCCGCAGATAGGCGTGCTGCACGTTGCGCGCGGTGTCGTGCACCACCACGATGCGCAGGTCGCCGTCGCTGAAACCAAGCCTGCGCAGTGCGAAGTACTTGGCGATGGCAAAATCCTCGCAGTCGCCATTGGCCTGGAAGAATTCCAGCGGCGTGGCCCAGTAGTCCACTTCGCCGAAATTGCGCGAGTCCTCCTCATAGTCGAACTGGTTGACGTAAAGGTTGACCTTGGCGATTTGCTCAAGCGGGGTTTCTGGCCTTAAACCAACGAGATACTGCTCATAGTTGATCAGGTAGCAGTACATCTGGGAGCCGAGGCGGCACTGCTCCGTGGCCGTGCGCAGGTCCTGGTAATGGGCGGTGATCACGCGCATCCAGCGCGGGAACCGGTCGACATTGGCGAAGCGCACGCCGGTGACGGAGATCGGACTCTCGGCGAAGGCCGGCGGCGCGAGCGGCGCGGCAAGGGCTGCGCCGACGGCGAGGGCGAGACCTAATTGGCACACCAGGCTCCTCAAGGGGCGTAACACGATCTCGATACCTCCTGCGGATCGTTGCGAGGTCTCCGTGCTCTTTGTCTACGCAAACGCCGTATCAACGGATCATCGGCGTGCCGACAAGCTGGGGACGGGCCGGAAACCGCTGCAAGCACTTTAGCGATCGCCGGCCCATCGGCAAGCAGTGTTACTGCACGATCCTGCCTTCGATCGCCGGGCTCACCTCGCCAGCTGCCGCAATGTGGTCGATCACGGCGGTTGCCATGAGCGGGCCGCTGACCGCGTTGATGATCACATTGCCGTCACCGAACGCGGCATAGCCGTCGCCGCCGCCCGCCATGTAGTCGTTGGTGGCCAGGGTGTAGGTGGCGGCCTCGTCCAGCGGGACACCTGCGACGGTGATGTCGCCGACGCGGCTGCCGGGCTCGGCGGCGGCGTCGAACGCGAACGTCAGGCCGGAAACCTGCGGGAACCGGCCTGCGCCATCCTCGATGCGGCTGACGCCGTTCTCCAGGGCGGCACGGATCGTGGCACCACTGACTTCCAGTAGCACGACCGTGTTCCCGAACGGCAGTTCGCTCAGAATGTCGCGGCGGGTCAGCACGGTGTCGGCATCATAGGTGCGGTCGCCGCGAATACCGCCGCCGTTGGTGATGCCCACGTCGGCGCCCACGGCCTCGCGCATGGCATCGGCGATCAGATTGCCGATCGCGGTCTCCTGCGACCGCACCGAGCCGCGCTGCGAATCGAGTTCGGTCCGCGTGATCCCGATGTCGATATTCAGGGCCTCGTCGAGCTGGTCGGTGTAGGCCTGCACCCAGCCGGCGGCCTCTTCATCGGGCGCGACGTCGATGGTGGACACGAAATTGATGTTCGGCCGCCAGTCGATGTCGACACCGCCTTCCTCCTCGGGGGTGACCGCCACCGTCAGGTCCAGAATGCCGACATAGTCGCCCTGCGCGGCTGCTTCCAGCATGCCCTGTTGGCCGTTGTACCAGACCTGCAGTTCGTGATTGTGGCCGCTGAGCACGAAGTCGACGTCCCGCACCGCGCGCAGCACGTCCAGATCATCGTCCATGTCCATGTGGCTGAGCGCGATCACCAGATGCGCGCCCTCTTCACGCAGGCTGGCGGCTGCCTCCTCGGCGGTCGCGATCGGGTCCAGGAACTCAATGTCCTCGCCGGGGCTGGAGATGACCGCCGTATCCAGCGTCGTCAGCCCCAGAAACCCGATGTTGATGCCGTCGACGGTGACCATCTCATTCGCCTGTGTCAATGGCGCCCCGTTGTAGACGATGTTGGTGGAGACGAAGGGGAAGCTCGCCTCGCCCAGGCGGGTCATCGCGACGTCCGGCCCGAAGTCGAACTCGTGGTTGCCGGGCACGCCGACGTCGACGCCGACCTCGTTGAGCAACGCCACCATGTGGGCACCCTGGTCGAACCCGGACATCAGCGACGGCGACAGGAAATCGCCGCCCAGGGTCACCAGAACGTCGCCGCCGTGTTCGGCCTCGGCCATCTTGATCGCGCCGACTACCTTGGCGATGCCGCCGGAACCGTCGTCGTCCTCCATGCGGTCGATGTCGCTGATATGAACGATGCGGATCGTCGCCTCGATCGGCTCCTGCGCCAGGGCCGCCCCTGACCAAGCCGTTCCGGCCATCAGCGCGGCTGTCAGGGTGGCTATCGTGGCGCGGGCCGTTCTCGATACCGGGGTGCGGATCATCATGGTCGGGGTCTCCTCAGCAAGGGCCATGGGCGGCGGGTTTCGCCGTTGCCGCCAAACTAGCAAAAGGCAATGACAGCTGCATCGCATTCTCGCCCGGCGGCGGAGCGGCGCGGCATGCGCGGCCTCGGCGGCCTTGTTCAGCGCGAAGCGGTCGCCGTCGGCTTCCAGCCCTGCCGCCAAGCGGCCAGGGTCACGACCTCCGGCCTGCTGCCATTGTCGTGGAACCAACTGTCCACGGCATAGCGCGTGGCGCTGGCGAGGCCGGTCGACGGGCCGGGGATCTGTTCGATCACCGCGGTGGCGTGCGGCCACCACCAGCCCGACATGATGCCGTGCTGGGCCGGCGAGCTGGGGCGGTGGAAGCGCAACAGGTCGTCGCCCCACAGCATGGCAATGAAATTGGAGGTGTTGATCGCCTCGTCATAGCAGTCGAGCTGGCCGTGGCGGAAAAGACCGCCGCCGGTGCCGCCAACGTCGCCCGAGGTGCCGGCCTTGGCCCCGGCCATCGTCTCCATCAGCGCCACTGCCTCGGCGATCCGCGCCCGTTCGGTCTCGGCATCCATGGTTTCGGGATCGAACAACGCCCGCACATCGGCCCACTGGTCGGCCGAAAAGGCGATCATCGCGCTATCGCCACATCCATGCCCAAAACAGTATTTAAAGCCTGACGGAGAAGCGGCGTTATCGACATGACGGGTGACCCCATCGGGGACGTGGAAGCCGCAGCCGGTTACGGTTGCGCCCAGCCATGCCATGGCCAGGAACGCAGCGGCCCGCCACACGTTACAAGTACGTTGGGCGGCGCTGCGTGCCGGTCGTCGCGTCAGGTCGTATGGCATAGTGTCGACCAGGATGATTCGATAGCAGTTATGTCCCGCCCAGGGGCAAGAAGGGGAAGGAAAGCCGATGCGTGCGATCTGGTCCAGGATATTCGTCGTTGGCCTGATGGCGTTGGCCGGGTCCGCCGTGACCGAACGGTCCGAGGCGGCCGACAACGATGTCATCCTCGTGCTGGACGTTTCCAACAGCATGTGGGGCCAGATCGACGGCGTCTCCAAGATCGAGATCGCGCGAGAGGTGATCGGCGACCTGCTGCTTGACTGGGACGCGACCACCAGTCTGGGCATGGTGGCATACGGCCATCGCCGCGAGGGCGATTGCGGCGACATCGAGCTGGTGATGCCGGTTGGGCGGGTCGATGCGCCAAACTTCACCGATCTGGTCAACAGCCTGGTGCCGCGCGGCCGCACGCCGCTGACCGAGGCCGTGCGCCTGGCGGCCGAGACCCTGAGCTATCGAGATAACCCGGCCACAGTCGTGCTGCTGAGCGACGGCATCGAGACCTGCGACGCCGATCCTTGCGCGCTGGCGACCGAACTGGAGCGCTCTGGCGTGCAGTTCACCGCGCACGTCATCGGGTTCGACGTCGCCGATCCGGAGGACCAGGCGCAGCTCTCCTGCATCGCGGAGAACACCGGCGGCATTTTCGTGCCCGCGAGCAATGCACAGGAACTGTCTGACGCGCTGTTGAACGTGACCGAGCAGGCGCCATTGCCGCCGGACGACGCGCTGATCGTGTTCGAGGCGATCGACGGCGCCAGCGGTGCGGTGATCGACAACGGCGTGACATGGACGGTGGTTGCGCTGGACGACGAGCAGGCAATGCTGGACGGCGAGATCGTCGCGCGGCCCGAGCTCTATCTGGAAGAGGGCCAGTACGTCGCCATCGCCATGACCGAGGGCGCTGAGGGCCAGATCGAATTCAGCGTCGAGGCCGGTGTCGCCGCGATCCAGCGCGTGACCCTGGACGCCAACATCGCGCCGGCGTCGCTGAGCGTCGAAGACCCGGCGATCCCGATGAGCAGCGACTTCGCCGTGACCTGGGAAGGGCCCGATGCCGAGAACGACTACATCACCATCGTGCCGGTCGGCGCGGCCGAGGGTAACTACGGCAACTACGAGTACACCACCGTCGGTAGCCCGCTGGACCTGACCGCGCCCGACGTGCCCGGTGCGTACGAGGTGCGCTACGTCTACGGGCCGACCCAGGAAACGCTGGCCAGCCTGCAAGTCACCATCCTGGAGGTTCCGGCATCGGTGTCGGCGCCGGAGACAGTGCTGATCGGCAGTCAGTTCGACGTGGCGTGGCAGGGTCCGGAAGGGCCGAACGACTACATCACCATCGTCCCCGTGGGCGCGGCCGAGGCCGAGTACGGTGACTACGAGTACACGACCGGCGGCAGCCCCGCGGACCTGACCGCGCCAGAGATCGCCGGCGCCTACGAGGTCCGCTATGTCAGCGGCCAGTCCAGCATCGTGCTGGCGTCTCAGGCGATCGAAGTGGTCGACGTCGTCGCCACCCTCGAAGCCCCGAACCAGGCGGTTGCCGGCAGCGACGTCGAGGTTCATTGGACCGGCCCAGGCAATCGCAATGACCGCATCATCGTGGTCGAGGCCGGCGCCGACGAGGGCCGGTATCGCGACTACTTCTATGCGCGTGACGGCTCGCCGGCGACGCTGACCATGCCAGATGTGCCGGGTGCGTACGAAATTCGCTACATGACCGGCGAAGGCCAGCGGACGCTCGCCGCTGTGGATATCGTCGTGACCGAAGCGCTGGCAGCGCTGGAGGCTCCGGCCGAAGTGGTGGCCGGCAGCGATTTCGAGGCCACGTGGACGGGTCCCGGCCACAACAACGACCGGATCATCATTGTCGAGGCCGGCGCTGACGAGGGCCAGTACCGCGACTACTTCTACGCTCGCGACGGGTCGCCGGCCGAGCTGACCGCGCCCGATGCGCCGGGCGACTACGAGGTCCGCTACATGACCGGCCAGGACCAGCTGACTCTGGCGTCCGTCCCGGTCTCGGTGGTGTCGGTCGCGGTAGCGCTGGAGGCACCGGAAAGCGTTGGTGCGGGCACCGAGTTCGAGGTGAGTTGGACCGGCCCCGCCAACAACAACGATCGCATCATCATCGTCGAGGCGGGCGCCGACGAAGGCCAGTATCGCGACTATTTCTACGCGCGCGACGGATCGCCGGCCGAGTTGAGGGCGCCGGATGCGCCGGGCGACTATGAGGTCCGCTACATGACCGGCCAGAGCCGGGCGACGCTGGCCGCGGTGCCGATTTCGGTGGTGGCCGCCGGGGCGAGCCTGCAAGCGCCCGAGACGGTTGGCGCCGGTGCCGAGTTCGACGTGGTCTGGGAAGGCCCGGACAACCAGGGCGACCGGATCATCATCGTCGAGGCCGGGGCGGACGAGGGCCAGTACCGCGACTATTTCGACACCCGCAACGGCTCGCCCGCCGAGTTGAACGCACCTGACGTGCCGGGCGACTACGAGGTCCGCTACATGACCGGTCAGAGCCGCGCCACGCTGGCGTCGGTGCCGATCACCGTGACCGCGGCCAGTGCCAGCCTGCAGGCGCCGGAGACCATCGGGGCCGGTGGCGCGTTCGAAGTGGTGTGGGAAGGGCCGGACAATCAGGGCGACCGCATCATCATCGTCGAGGCCGGTGCCGACGACGGCCAGTACCGCGACTATTTCGACACCCGCAATGGCAACCCGGCCGAGTTGAACGCACCTGACGTGCCGGGCGACTATGAGGTTCGCTACATGACCGGCGGCAGCCGCGCCACGCTGGTGGCGGTGCCGATCACCGTCACCGCGGCCAGCGCCAGCCTGCAGGCCCCGGAGACCATCGGTGCCGGCGCGGACTTCGAGGTGGTCTGGGAAGGCCCGAACAACCAGGGCGACCGGATCGTCATCGTCGAAGCGGATGCCGACGACGGCCAGTACCGCGACTACTTCGACACCCGCAACGGCGTGCCGGCCGAGCTGACCGCGCCGGACCGGCCCGGCAGCTACGAGATCCGCTATATGACCGGGCAGGCGCGCGCGACGTTGGTCGCGGTGCCGATCGAGGTGACGGCGGCGACCGCCAGTATCGAGGAACCGGGCGAGGTGTTCGCCGGCGCCGAGTTCGATGTCGTGTTCGAGGGGCCCGGCAACAGCAACGACCGCATCACCATTGCCGAAGTCGGGTCGCGCCAGGCCGACTACCTGGTCTATGGGCGGGCCGACAACGGCTCTCCGGTGGAATTGCGCGCGCCCGACGAGCCCGGCAACTACGAGCTACGCTACCTGACGGGCCAGGACCGCCGTGCCTTGGTCGTGGTGCCGCTGGTTGTCGTGCAGCCGACCGCCACCCTCAGTGGACCCGCGACCGCCGGTCCGGGCCATTGGGTGCTGATCGACTTCGAGGGGCCCGGCAACAATGGCGACCGAATCGTCATCGTCGCGGCGGACGATCCGGAAGGCGCGATCCTGTCCCAGGTCGGTATCGGCAGCGGCTCGCCGGCGGAAATCCAGGTGCCGGAGGAGACGGGCGCCTACGAGGTACAGTACCTGATGGGCCGGTCGGACCAGGTGATCGGTTCGATGGTTATCAAAGTGGAGTAGGCGGTCATCAAGGTTGGAGTAGGGGCAACCGACAACCGCTGGAGCGCGTGTGCGTGAACACGCGCTCCGGCTAGATCAGGATCAGCTTACGCTGAATCTGCGCCAGCCCTCTCCCCCACCCGGCCACCCAGCAGGATACTCTCGTGGGCGGCCGGGTGGGGGAGAGGGCCGGTGCCGGCTTAAATGATCATGCTCTAGTGCCGGAGCCTGCCAAACAGCGGCCCAGACCTGTGCAATCCGCCCGGGCCGGTCAAGTCGGGAATGCGGCACACACCGCAATACGACGGTCAGCAGTACCGTCGCGCCGGACCCTGAAACCAAGATCGGGCCCTGAAACCAAGACCGGGCCCTAAAACCAAAACCGGGCCCTGAAACCAAAACCGGCCGGGAAAGTCCCGGCCGGTTTGATCGAATTCGCTAATGCGGCGCTTGGCGCGCTATCTCGTCCTTGATCTTGAGCTTCTCACGCTTGAGTTCCTGCACTCGTACTTCATCCGGAGAGACCCTCGCGAGTTCTTCCTCGATCTGCGTATGCAGCCGAGCATGCTGCGCGCGAAGATCCTCCAAATGCCCGAGTTGGCTCATGGTGGCCACTCCTTCTTTCGTTTCGGACGCGTAGTGCTTCCAAATATAGCCCTTTGAAACAAAAATTCCATATCCGCCGCGTTCACAAAATGCGGTCGTATTTGGCGGATTTTCGGCGCAACATTTTAACGATTTTGCCCCAGACGAAACTTCTTTGCCTTGTCCCCAGGTGTGTGCAGGTGCACAATCGACCGGTATTGCGACCGGCCGGTTCTCGGCCGCACGCGCAGTCTCAACACTTGGTGCCGATTTGCCGCATTGGGCGGCATGCACCGCCTGATGGGGAGAACGGACGATGAGCGACCACAACGACGAAACGGGCGAAGGCGCGGTCAACCGGCGCAACATGCTGGCGTTGTCGTCGCTCGGCGTGGCCGGTGCGGCGGCGCTCGCGGGAACCGCGACCATGACGGCCGGCACCAAGAAGGCGATGGCGCAGGACGGCGGCAGCCGGCTGGCGACCGTGCTGGACCGCGGCCACGTCATCGTCGGCACCGGCAGCACCAACCCGCCCTGGCATTTCGAGGACGAGGCCGGAGAGCTGCAGGGCATGGATATCGACATGGCCCGGCTGCTCGCCAAGGGCCTGTTCGACGACGACCAGGCGGTCGAGTTCGTGATCGGGGCGTCGGATGCGCGTATTCCGAACCTTGTCACCGACAAGGTGGACGCGATCTTCCAGTTCATGACCATCACGCCCGGCCGCGCCCAACAGGTGGAGTTCACCATTCCCTACTATCGCGAGGGCGTGGGCTTCATGATGCTGGCCGGCGAGGAGATTCAGACCTACGACCAGTTGCTGGCCGGCGGGTCCGACATCACGATTTCCGCCCTTCAGAACGTGTTCATCGAGGACTGGATCCGCCTGGCGCTGCCGGAAGCGGTGGTCGACCAGTACGAGAGCGTCGACGCTGAAATCCAGGCCATGAACTCGCGCCGTGCGACCGCTGCCGCGCTCGACCAGTCGACCATCGGCTGGATCATGGCGCAGTTCCCGGGCCGGTATGTCGACAGCGGCTATGGCTGGATGCCGAACTCCTATGCCGCGGCCGTCAAGCCCGGCGACCAGGTGTGGCTCAACTACGTCAATTCGATCCTGCACGAGGCGATGACCGGCGTCGATTTCCTGAGCTATCAGGCATCGTTCAAGACGTGGTTCGGCGTCGATGTGCCGCCGCCCAGCACCGGTTTCCCGGTTGAGTATTCCTGATCCGATTGCGGCCGGGCGTTAGCGTCCGGCCGCTTGCTTCCCCGATCGCTTTCGCACTCGCGAAGTCGGCACCGGCCCGCACCCCGTCCGGCCACCCAGTCAGCATACTGTTGTTGGGCGGCCGGGTGGGGGTGAGGGCCGGCGCAGACTTTTGACGAAAGGTCTTCATCCCGCCGGATGGACTACGACTTCAACTTCGATCCCGTCTGGCGGGATTTCGACAATCTGCTGTCGGGCCTGGGCCTCGGCCTGTTGATGGCCGTGATCTCGCTGTTCGTCGGCGCGATCATCGGCCTGTTGTGTGCCTATGGCCGCACGTCGAAGATCCCGCCGCTGCGGTGGCTGGTGGCAACCTATGTGGAGGTGATCCGGAACACGCCGATCCTGTTGCTGATCTTCTTCGTCTTCTTCGGCCTGCCGGAATTCGGCATCCTGATCTTCGACAAGTACGACAGCTTCATGCTGACCCTGGCGCTCTACGCCGGGGCCTATTTGACCGAGGTGTTCAGGGCGGGGCTGGGGTCAATCCCGACCCAGTATGTCGAGGCCGGCAAGGCGATCGGCCTGATGCCGCTGCAGCGCCAACGCTATGTCGTGCTGCCGGTCATGTTCCGCATCACGCTGCCGGCGCTGTCGTCCAACTTCATCTCGCTGTTCAAGGACACATCGCTCGCCGCCGCCATCGCGGTGCCCGAACTCACCTTCTATGCCCGCCAGATCAACGTCGAAACGTTCCGCGTGATCGAAACATGGATGGTCGCCAGCGGCCTCTATCTGGCGGTCTGCTACAGCATCGCCTTCGGCCTGCGTATGGTCGAACGGCGCTACGCGAGCATCAGGTAGGAGACGCGCGTGGAAGGCCAGCCGACATTCTGGGAGCAGCTCTGGGTGGCGCGCTACTCCATGCTGGAGGGGCTGTGGATCACGGTGGAGGTGTCCGCGATCTCGATCCTGGTCGGCACCATCATCGGCATGCTGTTCGGGTTGGCGCTGGCATACGGCAACATCGCCGTGCGCATCCCGGTCCGCGCCTATGTCGACATCATGCGCGGCATTCCGGTGCTGGTGCTGATCTTCTTCAGCTACTACGGGCTGTCGCTGCTGGGCGCCGATATCGGTGCGTTCGAGGCCGGGGCGCTGGCGTTGGCGGCGTTCTGCGGCGCCCACGTCGCCGAATTGGCCCGCGGCGCGATCATGTCGATCCCGGTCGGCCAGACCGAGGCGTCGAAATCCATCGGCCTCGATTTCTGGCAACGCGCCTGGTACGTGATCCTGCCCCAGGCCGCGCGCCGCATGCTGCCGCCCTGGGTGAACACGGCGGTCGAGATCATCAAGGCATCGTCGCTGCTGTCGGTGATCGGCGTGGTCGAACTCCTGCTGTCGACCCAGCAGATTATCGGCCGCACCTACAAGCCGATCCCGTTCTACCTGTTCGCCGCGGTGGTCTATTTCATCATCTGTTTCGCCGTTTCCTGGCTCGGTGCCCGGTTGGAGCGCCGTTTCGCCTACCTCAAATACTGAGAGCGCCATGGCCGACACCGCGTCCGCAAAGCCCGAGGCATTGCTGCACATCGAGGACCTGCACAAGCGCTTCGACGACCTGGAGGTGCTGAAGGGCATCACCACCGATGTGCGGCAGGGCGAAGTGGTGGCGCTGATCGGGTCCAGCGGGTCCGGCAAGACCACGCTCCTGCGCTGCATCAACATGCTGGAGACGTTCGAGGCCGGCGAAATCCATGTCGATGGGGAGAGCATCGGCTACCGGACACGCGGGGGCGGGCGCACCCGCCTGTCGGAGCGGGAGATCGCGCGGCAGCGGGCCAAGATCGGCATGGTGTTCCAGAGCTTCAACCTCTTCCCGCATATGACGGCGGAAGAGAACGTGATGCTGGGCCTGACCAAGGTGCGCAAGCTGCCCGTGCCGCAAGCGCGCGAGATTGCGGCACGCTGGCTGGAGCGGGTCGGCCTGGGCGACAAGCGCCGCAACTATCCGTTCCAGCTCTCCGGCGGTCAGCAGCAGCGCGTCGCGATCGCCCGCGCGGTCGCCATGGAGCCGAAGCTGGTGCTGTTCGACGAGGTGACGTCGGCCCTGGACCCGGAGCTGGTGCAAGAGGTGCTGACGGTGATGCAGGACCTGGCACGCAGCGGCATGACGATGCTGGTCGTCAGCCACGAAATGCTGTTCGTGCGCGAGGTGGCCAGCCGCGTGGTGTTCATGGCCGAGGGGCGGATCGCGGCCGACGGCCCGCCGGCGGAGTTGTTCGCCAACCCCGGTTCCGAGCGGCTTGCCGCTTTCCTGGGCCGCTTCCACGGCGTATTCGAATGAGCCGGTTGGATTTGTGAGGACGCCATGTCGCTTGACCAGATACCGCGTGCGCACTTCTGCCACCTGCCGACCCCATTGGAGCCGCTGCCGCGCCTGAGCGCGCATCTCGGCGGGCCGGACATCTATGTGAAGCGCGACGACGCGACGGGACTGGCGCTGGGCGGCAACAAGGCCCGCAAGCTGGAGTTCCTGATCGCCGATGCGCTCGCCGCCGATGCGGATACCCTGATCACCATGGGGGCGCCGCAGTCCAATCATTGCCGGCAGACGGCGGCCGCGGCGGCGCGTTACGGGCTTGCCTGCCACGTCGTGCTGGTCGACCGCGTGACGTTCCCCGACCGTAACCTCTACCTCGGCTCGGGCAACATGCTGCTGGATCATATGGCGGGCGCCCAGGTCCACATCGTGCCGGGCGACAGCGACCAGGAAGCGGAATTCGCGTGGGTGGCCGAAGAGGTGCGGGCGTCCGGTCATCGGCCCTATATCGTGCCCATCGGCGGCTCGAACGCGCTCGGCACTCTGGGGTATGTGGTGGCCGGTCACGAGTTGACGGATCAGGCCGCGGCAGCGGGGATCGCCGTCGATGCGGTCTTTGTCACCGCCGGCTCCGGCGCCACCCAGGCGGGCCTGATGGTCGGGCTCGGCGATGCGGTGCCGGTCGTCGGCATCTGCATTGGCGATCCGCCCTCGGTGCTGAAGCCCGAGATCGCGCGGTTGGCGACCGAGGCGGCCGAACTGATCGGTGTGCCGCGCACTTACACCGATGCAGACGTTGACCTGCGCGACAGCTACATCGGCCCGGCCTATGGCCAGCCGACCGAGGGTATGGTCGAGGCGCTGCGGCTATGCGCCAGTCTTGAGGGGCTGATCCTCGACCCGGTCTACACCGGCAAGGCAATGGCGGGTCTGATCGATCTGATCCGCGGCGGCGCCTACGGCAAGGGCCAGTCGGTGGTGTTCATGCACACCGGCGGCACGCCGTCGCTGTTCGTCTACCACGAGACATTCGCCGCCACGCAATAGGTCGCTACTATTTCTTGGATGTGGGGTTGGCTCCCCGGGACGGACTCGAACCGCCGACAGGGTGGTTAACAGCCACCTGCTCTACCAACTGAGCTACCGGGGATTACCAAACTCGCTGCAAGGTGCCTCAACACCGCAGTGGAGCCGCGTTATATAGCAATCCGTCGCGGCGATGCAAAGTCGAATTGCCAATTGTCGCGGTGCGCGGCGGCCCACGACGGTTCGGAGCCATATCAGGGGGATTGGTCGTGAATGAATATGCATTGTTTTTTCGCGATGCCTCGCGCCAGCTCGAAGGCTTCTCGCCGGAGCAGATCGACGAGGTGGTGGCCCAGTTCGTGACCTGGACCCAGGCATTGCAGGCGCGCGATGCGCTGTCGGCGGTGCGGCGGCTGAGCATGGAGGCGCCAAAGGTGCTGACCACGCGGCCCGATGGGCTGGCCGTAGAGGCGCCCTACGCCGAATCCCATGAGCTCATCAACGGCTTTGTCATCGTGAAGGCAGCGGACGACGCGGCAGCACTTGCCCTTGCCCAGGAATGCCCGGTGCTGGCGGTCGGCGGTAGCGTGGAGTTGCGCCGTGTGGACAGCTTCCCGCAGCAGGACTGACGGGCCCGGACGTGGGCGCGGCTGTCATCATTTCGACGCATCCATGTCGCTAGGTTGCGTGCCTTGGTCCCGACCGGACCATCGGGATGCGACCTGAAATCGGGGGAGAACACATCATGGTCCGATCGCGCGCCATTCGACTCGCCGCTCTTGGCACGGTTTGCCTGGCGGGGCCTGCGGCTGCCTTGGAACCCGCGGACCTGCAGCCGATCCTGCAATCGATGCCGCCGGACCTGCTCGCCTATGAGAGCCAGACGGTGGACGCCGATGGGCGTGTCGTCTTCGACCAGGTCACGATGGACATCCCCGAGTTCGGCGTGGTCACGGCCGAACGGTTCGCCGTCGGCGACCTGGACCTGGCGAGCATCATGTCAGGGGACGCGCCGCAGTGGCTCGACATCGAGATCAATGGGTTGCTGATCGAGCAGGGCGCGTATGAGTCCGACATGCGCTGGCCGTTCGCGCAAGACAGCTTGTCGGCGGACATCGTTCTGAATTACCGGATCGACGACGGGGTGCCTGGGTCGATCGAAGGCCATGCGGTCTACGATTTCGGCCCGGATGGCATGCTCGCCATCGACGTGCGGATGGAACAGCCGGACTGGTACCCGGACACGTCCGGCGCAGAGCGCCAGCCGGAGGTGGGCGAGCGGGTGCTGCCGACGCTGTTCTCCGTGACCATGACCGACTTCGAGTTGCCGGCCGAGCTGTTCTACATCGCGCTTGGACAGTTGATGGATGTCGGAGACATCAGCATCGACATGAATATGACCTACACCGCATCGCTCGAAACAGGCGACGTGGAGGTCAGCGGGGAGTTCGCCTCGAACCAGGGCCAGATGGTCTTTGCCGCATCCGGCATGTACGGCGATGAAATGCAGAACGAGTTCGGGCCGCAAATGCGTAGCTACGAGACGTTCGTCGACTTCATCGAGTGGCAAAGTGCGTCGCTGACCTATCGCGACGCCGGCCTGGTCGACACGGTTTTGGAACTGGCGATGGCGGCCAGCGGCAAACCGGCGTTCCTGGTGGTGGCCGACGGCCTGGAAGCACTGGGTGAAATGGCGAATGACCTGGGGTCGCCGGACGGGTCGGCGGCGGACATGCTGTCGGTCGCGCGCGAGATGCTGCTAGGCTTCGGAGCCTACCGCGACGACGAGGTCGCGCTGACGTTCGATCCGGTGGTGCCGGTCTCGTTTGCAACCCTCGGCGACGTTCGTGTCGACCCGGGCAGCGGCCTGCATCCGGACGACATGATCGCACTGCTCGGCATGTGGCTCGTCTACTCGCCACAGTAGGTGCCGTACCTACGGTCCGGCTTCCAGGGCCT
Source organism: Alphaproteobacteria bacterium (assembly GCA_965227515.1). Classification (GTDB taxonomy): domain Bacteria; phylum Pseudomonadota; class Alphaproteobacteria; order CALKHQ01; family CALKHQ01; genus CBDDFZ01. The sequence goes on along the minus strand of CBDDFZ010000001.1, from coordinate 3,441,746 downwards.
TGAGGCGCTTGGCGAGCCCGGCGCGCTGTGCCGGGCGCGGCGCTAGGTCCAGGGCCGTGCGATAGGAGCTGATCGCCGCCTCGGTATCGCCGTCGCGGGCCAGCAGAAAGCCCTTTGCCGCGTACCATTGATGGCGAACCGCGTCGCTGGCGGCGTCGGCAATGGCGCTCAGCATTGCCAATCCTGTCTCGGGACGGTCGGCCAGGCCGACCGCCACGGCGTGGTTGACCGCCACGACGGGCGAGGGGTCGAGGCTGCGCAGTACATCGTAGAGCGCCGCGACGCGTGCCCAGTCCGTGGTCATGAAGTCGGCTGCCGTGGCGTGGCATGCGGCAATGCCGGATTCCACCGCGATGGCATGGGGTTGCGGCGCCTGTTGGATGCGCGGCAACAGGCTCAACCCTTCGGCAATCCAGTCGCGTCGCCACAAATTCCGATCCTGCTCGTCCAGTGCCAGTGGCGCACCGTCGGCATCGGTGCGCGCCGGCAAGCGGGCACCGGTCAACAGCACCAGGGCCAGCAGGGCCGCGCTGCGCGGCGAGGCCGTGTGCCGGCTTTCGTCGACAAGGCGTGCCAACCGCAACGCTTCGCGGCACACAACGTCCGCGTTCGGCGGATCGTCCGCCGCGTCGCCGAAACCGCCGCTGTGCAGCGCATAGATGACCGCGATGACGTCGCCGGAGTGGCTGCGCATGGTGGCCGCCGGCATGTCGGCATCGGGGTCCAGGGTGCCAACTGCCCGCCGCGCGCGGCGAAGGCGTCGATCCAGGGCCGCAGGGTCGGTCCAGAACAGTGTGGCCAATTCCGCCGTGCCCAAGCCGCAGACATGGCGCAGGGCGAGCAGTATGCGGCTCGGCTGGCTGAGATCGGTGGCGCAGCACACGAACAGCAGTTGCAGCATGTCGTCGCTGCCGAGAGTTGCGTCTGGTGCAGGCGCGTCCGGCAGCAAGGTGTCCAATTGCGGCTGGGGGCTGCGCTGTCGGCGCCGCGCATCGTCCAGGAAGCGGTTGCGTGCCACGCGGATCAGCCACGCCACCGGATTGTCCGGCATGCCGTCCCGACTCCAGCGCTCGATGGCGCGCATGAAGGCATCCTGCACGACCGGCTCGACCTCGGTCAGCGCGGCCGGTGCTACCGAGCGCCAGACCGCCGCCAGCACCTGCCCATGGCGCCGGCGGTAGATACCATCGATGGCATCGTCACTGTCCATGCCTGCAAAATTCCTCCGTTCAGCGGCCCACTGTGCCCTCGGCCAGTGACGCGAACGAGGTCAACAGGAACGGCGGCACCACGGCATTCTCGCCGCCATTCAGCACCGGCGAACGGTGCAGTTGGGTGCTGGAGACGTGCATCCGACCGTCCGGTCCATAACTCAGCGCGTCGGGCCATGCCAGCAGGTCTCTGTCTTGATGCAACACCCGGTAGCTGCGGTCGCCAGCGTGGATGACGCCGATCGCAGAGGCGGCGATGTCGGTGATGTACACGTTGCCGGCGTTATCGAGCGCGATGCCATCGGAGAGCGGCTTGTCGGCGAACCGCTCCACCCGCGCGCCGAGCGCAGCGTCATCCAGCGTTGCGTCGCGCAGGTCGGCGGTCGCGACCCGATAGAGCGCGGTGCCGGACAGCGCGCCGAAATAGAGCCATTCGTCCGCCGCGTCGAGCGCGATGGCGTCGGCGCCGAATCGCGGGTTTGCGGTGCTGCCGTCCGGCTGCATGAACCTGACGGGCGTTCCCTCGATCGCCAACTCGACATCCTCCGGCATGGTGGTCGGGTGGCTGTCCAGCACGCGCCTTGCGGTGCCTGCGGTAAGGTCCACCACAACCAGCGCCGCATTGGGACCGAACGCCGTGTCGGTGATGTAGACGGCGTCATGGGTGCGGTCGACCGCAAGATCGTTCAAGAAGCTGTTCGGGGCGACCGCGGCACCCAGGTCGACAACCTGGTGCAACGCATTGGCGGCGAGGTCCCAGCCGACCAGTTTCGGCTGCGCATCGAAACCGACAGCGTCGTCCAGCATCCAGAGGATGCCCTCGGCGTCGACCTGGACGCCGAGCACGGCGAAGAGCCGCGCGTCGGGCGGGCTCGCAGGATCGTGCCAGCTTGCATCGGGGAAGGGGACCGGGTCGCCATCGACGATCTCGGCCACAGCGAACGGCGGCATGTAGAGCTGGTGCAGGCTGATGAAGGTGCGCCCGTCGGCGCTATGGGTCAGGTTGCCCGGCGCCATATCCAGTTCAGCCTCGACCGTCAGGCCGTCCTGCGCCCGTGCAATTGGTGAGATGGCGCAGATGACGGCGGCAACGGCTATGGCCGATGTGGCGGTTGCCAACATGCGCAAATGGTTGGTGCCCATGGTTCCTCTCCCGGTGGGTGTTGCGGACACCGACAAGGACGAACGGGCGGGCCGAAACCGGACATGGTCGAACATATTTCTTGCAGGGCAATTGTTGCGGGCCGGGCGCCGATAGGGTCTGGTGCACGGGGCGCAATTGGCGCAACGCGAGGCAGGGAAAGGGATTGCCATGGACAATTCATTCATGGCGCGGGCGGAAGGGTCGCTCATCCGGTACGGGGCGACTTTCTTCGACCAGGAGATCGTGTCCGCCCAGGGCACGCGGGTCACCACGGCCAGCGGTCAGTCGATCCTGGACTTCACCTCCGGCCAGATGAGCGCGGTGCTGGGCCACAGCCATCCGGAGCTGGTGGAGGTGGTGTGCGAGTACGCCGCCCGGCTGACGCACCTCTATAGCGGCATGCTGACGGCACCGGTGGTCGATCTCGCCGAGGCACTGATCGAAGTGACGCCGCAGGGGCTGGACCGGGTGCTGCTGCTCAGCACCGGCGGCGAGTCCAACGATGCCGCGATCAGGCTTGCCAAGATCTATACCGGCGGCTTCGAGGTGGTCGGCTTCGCCCAGTCCTGGCACGGCATGACGGGGGCAGCGGCCGCCGCCACCTATAGCGCGGGCCGTCGCGGTTATGGCCCCATCGCCGCCGGCAACTTCGCGATCCCGGCGCCGAATGCCTATCGCCCGCGATTCGGCCGCGCCGAATCGGACTGGCAGGCGGAATTGGACGACGCCTTCGCCCAGATCGATGCCCAGTCGACCGGCAAGCTCGCCGCATTCATTGCCGAGCCGATCCTCAGCAGCGGCGGCATCCTGGTGCTGCCGGATGGCTACATCCGGGCCCTGAAGGCGCATTGCGACGCACGCGGCATGCTGCTGATCCTGGACGAGGCGCAGACCGGTGTCGGCCGCACGGGCCTGATGTTCGCGTTCGAGCGCGACGGTGTGGCGCCGGACATCCTGACCCTCTCAAAGACGCTGGGCGCCGGCCTGCCTTTGTCGGCAGTGATGACCAGCGCCGAGATCGAGGCGCGGGCGCACGACAACGGCTTCCTGTTCTACACCACGCACGTGTCGGACCCGCTGCCGGCGGCGGTGGGGTGCAAGGTGCTCGAGATCGTCCAGCGTGACGGTCTGGCGGGGCGGGCGGAGCGGATGGGGCAACTGCTGCGCGGTCGGCTGACGGCGCTGGCAACTCGCCACGAGAAGATCGGCGACGTCCGCGGCCGTGGGCTTCTGGTCGGGCTGGAATGCGTGGAGGATCGCGACTCCAAACAGCCGGCGCGCGCGTTCGGTCAGCGGGTGATGGCGGAATGCGCCAGGCTCGGCCTCAGCATGAACATCGTCAGCCTGCCGGGGATGGCGAGCGTGTTCCGAATCGCACCGCCGCTGACGGTGACCGAGGAGGAGATCGACGAGGCGGCCGATATCATGGACCGGGCGATGGCCATTGCGGCGGGGTAGCGCGGGCTGCGGACAGGCGGTGACCGGCAAATGAAAACGGGGCTGCCTTTCGGCAGCCCCGCACAAATTGGGCGTTGAACGCGCCCTGGATCACTGATCCTGGATTCTACACGGCCAACAGAGGCTGCTCCGTCGTCTGCGTCCGAACCCGGGCAAAGCGCTCCACGCGCAATTCGCTAGACATTGGATCACCTCCTTTCCGTTGTTGAGTCGATACATCGACTATGGCCGGGAAAGGCGATGTGTTCAATGCGAATAATCGCGGATCGCAGTACAGACGGCGAAAACGCTCAAAAGAGGGGCTAGTAGCAGACTGCGGCGCCGTCGCGGCGGGAGATGGCCATCGCGTCGGCCTCCCGCGCAATCGCGGCCAGCTGAAAGGCGAGCTCCTCATTACCCTCGCGCTCGGCGCGCTGGGCCAGCGCCCAGTTCATGCTCGCGCGGTTTTCCAACTCGCGCAACTGGGAGAGACGGTCGTCCTTGTTCACATTTGCCATGGTTGGCCTCCAAAGCCAGTGTCGGCTGATTTCGCTGGAGGCACCGTGGCAAAGTTGGATTAACGGAACATTTCGATCAAATTGCGCGAAGGTTAACCATAGCGACTTTTTCACGCCGCCCGCGCGCCGGGATTCCGGCGCCCAGAATCAAGTGCCCCGCCGGCGTGTGGGGGGGGCGCTCGGCGGGGCTTTGATCACCAGATTGTCGAAACCTCCTGGTTTCAACAAAATGGTAATGTTTAACTACGCTTACTCTGGAAGCAGCGCCATAAGAGAATAATCGGAAAAATGCCAAGTTATTCATGAATTTGTCGTAATATGTGCAAATCTCTATTGGTGTTTGATCAGCAGAGCCGGACTGCTTTCCTCGCTAGCTTGCTTGCGGCTCGTTTTTTGGGAAACGTCCGTCGCTTCTATTAACCACTGCAAATACCAATTGAATTGTAAGAGATTTCCAGGCGTTGCCGGGGCACGGTCAAACTCCGTTAAGCCCTTTGTGTGATGATCGGCGTCGTCAAACATCCAATACGGGAAATGGCCAGCCATGCTGCTCGGCGAAACACTTGTCGCTCACGGTTTCGTGACCACCCAGGATATCGAGCGTGCGATCGAGCGTCAGAAGAGCGAGGGCGGCCGGATCGGCGATAACCTTCTCGCGCTCGGTCTGATCAGTCCTGAGGTGCTGGAGACGGCCCTGCTGCTGGTGCCGCAGATGCCGCATTCCATCGAGGAAACAGGTATTCCCGAGACGCGGCTGGTCCCGCACTTGCTGAAGCTGATGTTGGCGACCGGCGAGAACACGCCCAGCGGTCTGCGCAACCAGCTGAAGCTGCCCTACAAGATCATCTCCGAACTGCTCGGCATCGCGGTCGAGCAGAAATATGTCGAGATCCTGGGCACCGCGAACTCCATCCGCCGGTCGGAGCTGCGTTACAGCCTGACCAACACCGGCCGCAGTCGGGCCAACGAGGCCTTGGGCCAGAACCAGTACATCGGGCCGGCGCCGGTGCCGCTGGAGGCCTATGCCAAACAGGTCATGGCGCAGCGCCTGTCCAACGAACGGGTCGACGTCAACACGATCCGCGACTCGTTCAAGTCGCTGGTGATCCCGGACTGGCTCGAGCGGGTTCTGGGCCCGGCGGTCAACTCCGTGCATTCGATCCTGCTCTACGGCGCGCCGGGCAACGGCAAGACGACGATCGCCGAGCGGGTGGCGACCATGTTCCAGAACCTGGTCTTCATTCCCCATGCGGTGGAGGTGGAAGGGCAGATCATCAAGATCTTCGACCCCAGCGTTCACCAGCAGTTCGACATGAGCAAGGTGAGCGCGCAGGGGAGTGCGCGCATTGCCGAGTCGCTTCGGCGCGAGGAGATCGACCTGCGTTTCGTGCCGTGCCAGCGGCCGACCGTGATCACCGGCGGCGAGCTGTCGCTGGAGATGCTGGACCTGAAGTACAGCGAAGAGGCGGGCTTCTATGAGGCGCCGCTGCACATGAAGGCGCTGAACGGCACCTTCATCATCGACGACTTCGGCCGCCAGCTGGTGACACCGGAGCAGTTGCTGAACCGCTGGATCGTGCCGCTGGAGAGCCGGGTCGACTATCTGAAGCTGCACACGGGCAAGAGCTTCCAGATTCCGTTCGACGCTCTGGTCATCTTCTCCACCAACCTGCAGCCCAGCCAGTTGATGGACCCCGCGTTCCTGCGGCGTATTCCGTACAAGATGAACATCCCGGGCCCGACGCTGCCGGTCTATCGCAAGATATTCGAGGGCGTGGCCAAGTCCCGCGGCATCGAGCTCAGCGACGATGACTTCCACATGGTTCTGGAGTCGCTGCAGCAGGACGGCAAGCGGGGCCTCGCGTCCTACCAGCCGAAATTCATCATCAACCAGGTCATCGCGTCCTGTAAGTACGAGGGCGTGCCGCCGAGTTTCACGCCCCAGCGCGTGGCCGACGCCCTGTCCAACCTCTATGTCGAGGATGCGGAGGCGGCGGGGCCGACAAGCGCGGTTGGCCTGCCGGGCAGCAACGGGGCGAGTGCCGCGCAAAACGGTCTCAATGGCGGCCAGCCCAACGGTGCCGCGGTTCCCAACGTGACGCCGAATGGCGGTGGCGACCCGCATGCAGGGCCCGTCAACGGCGCACCGATGTAGTTGTGCGGTTGGCCCGAGGGTCCTGCATCCAGGCGCGGCGGGTGTTGCCACGCTTTCGCCGCAACCGCTTCCCACGTTAGATCGCCGAACGTAGGCGCTGACCGTCGCATGCGATGGTTCCGCACGCGGGGTCAATAGCTTCGGCCTGCCGCGAGCCGGGGCCATTGTGACACGCCGCGAATCTTGGCAGATTGCCGGTTCGCGCCGATGTCCTTCGAAGCAGTGGGAGTCCACCGTGTCTGTATCGTCGTCCATATCCCGGGTCGCCCGCATGGCGCTTGCGCCCGTCGCAGCCATCGCCGTGTTTGGCGTTGCCAGCCAGGCGTTGGCCGAGTCGCTGAACGCGAACAACGTCGCCGGTGCGTTTTCGGCATACGGCGTCCGTTCAGAAGCCTCCACCGACGACTACGGCGATCCGTATCTGGAACTGATGTCCGACCAGAACTTCATCGCCGACTTCGGGCAGGTGCTGTTCTTCAATTGCGATGCCGCCGGCGAGTGCGAGGACATCCTGATGATGGCCGCGTTCCGGCCCGGCCGTGACCCGGTCTATCTCGACCTGATCAACCAGTGGAATGTGGAGCGGCGGTTTGCCCGCGCCTATATCGACTCCGACAATTTTATCGTGATGGACATGGACCTGAGCGCCTATGGCGGCATCAGCTATGACGCGATGGAGAACATGGTCGGCATCTTCCTGGGCAGCGTCGACGAGTTCGAGACCTGGATCCATAACTAAGCGGTCCGGCAAACTCCCATTTCCGACTTTCAAGAAGCGGTCGGTTAGCCCCAACCACCGGCGTTATGGCAGCGCGTGTGCTGTGGCATCCGTGGCTTGCCATCTACGGACCAAAGTCGTGGATGGCCGGGTCAAGCCCGGCCATGACGATCGTTATTGGCCATGAGCTAGCCAGCTCTACGGCGGGCAAGCGACAGCGCCGTGAATTGCACGCCCTCGCCATGACATCGCGTGGTCCGGCCTCGCCAGGCGAACTGCGCGGCTACCGGTTGCCGATCTGGATGAAGACGTAGCTGTATTCGGACTCGAACGTATCCACCAGCTCGGCCTCGGCGAGGGCAATGTCCAGGGCCGCCAGATAGGATTCCGCGTCCTCTTCCCACGGCCGCACACTGCCGAATGGGAACACCGGCTGGTTGGTGACCAGCGCGACCACCATACCCTGGCCCAGCACGTCGCCCGCCAACACCTGACCGTCGCTTTGATCCTGGCCGGTGATCTCGATGGTCTGGTTCGGCTCTTCGAAGAAGTGGTTCGGCCACGTCTCGCTCGGCAGAATGTGCAGCACGGTGCCATCGGCCCGAAAGAAGTCGACATAAGCGTAGGCCGGGTAGTCTGGCGTCTCGAAATAGACGTCCAGATACTGGCTGGGCTGGACCTCGGTTTGTGCACCATTTACCTGCCCGAACAATGGGTTGTAGACGATCGCCTGCAACTCGGCGGGCATGTTGTCGAAGTCTTCCGGCAGCTCAGGGTCGGCGGAAGCGGCAATGCCGGAATTGACGTAGTGGATCAGCCCGCTGCAAAGCCCGGGCTCGACAGCCACGACGCCGCTTTCGTCCATGCCGTTGATCTGGGGAATGGCGGCCACCCGGGTGCGCAATGCGTCCAGATCCTCGGCCGATGACACGAACCCTGAAATGCTGACGATGCCGTCCTCGCTGACCTGGATTTCGCCGTCGGTCGCCTGCGGATTGAGACTACCGCAGGAGATGTCACCCAGCGCGGCGGCCAGCGCCCCTCCCAGGTCCGACTCCACGCCTGGAGGTTGAATCTCCTGGGTCTCTTCGATGGGGGTATCGAGTTCCTCCGGGTCGGGCGCGGACGGGGGTGGCGGCGCATTCAGGGACGCCAGCAATTCTTCCATCGTCGTCTCGTCGGGCTCCGGCAGCTCGGGTTCCGGCGGCGTCTCGGCCACTTCCGGCGGTGGCGGCACCGGATCCTGCAGCGGCGACAGAGCGACCGGCTGCAAGCGCTCCGGACCGGCCAGGCCACGCGGTATCTCCAGCAATTCGGGCTCCGGCACCACCGGCGGCACGTCCGCCGCGGCGAGCTGCAACGGCTCGTCAGGCGCTTCCGGCTGCTCGTCGGCTGGCGCTTCGGGCGCCTCGAATGCCGTCAGCGCGGTTGGGGGCGGGGCCGGCAGCGGCTGAATGCTGTCCGGGCTTGGCGGAACCGGCACGTCGGCCGTCACAGGCGGCTCAACCGGCTCCGGAGTCGGCTCTGGCGCCGGCTCTGGCGTTGGCGGCGGGGCCTCGGCGACCTGAGGCGTTGGCGTCGGGTCCGGTGTCGGTGCCTCGGCCAAGGGTTCTAGCGGTTGCACCGGCAGGTCGGCCGGCAGGGTGTCCTGCGGCGGTGCCGTGGGCGCAGTGCTGATCGGTTGCACGGCCGCGACGTCCGGTGCGGGCGCGGGCGGCGGCGGTATCGACGGCAACGGGTCGATTTGCGGCGCGTCCTCGGTTGGCGCGGTTGGCGGCGAGGGCGCGGCGGCCAAAGGCACGTCCGCCGGTGCGGGCGCTGGCTCGGGAGCCGGCGCATCCTGCGGCGCCGGCGGTGCGGCCGCGATCAGGTCGGGCGCCAGGGCGGCCAGCGCCGTTTCATCGGGCACCTGCGGGGCGTCGGGCATGGATGGCGGCGGCGACTCAGGCGCGGCTTCGGCCACCTCTGCCACATCCGGCGGCGCGATGTCCGGCGCGGCCTCCGGCGCATCTGCGGGGTCGATGATGTCGGGTGCCGCCTCCGCCAGTTCAGGCGGCGTATCGGCTGCCAAAGTGTCGGGAGGTGGCGTGTCCGGGATGGCCGTGTCGGCTTCGGCGACCTCGGGGTCGTCGGCGGCCGGCGGCGCGGCCAAGGTGTCGCCTTCGTCGGGACGCGGGGCCATGTCGCGCTCGGCGAGCGGGCCGACACTGGTCGAAAGCCCCGTGACATCCATCACGATCTCGACGCCGCCGCTGGAGCTGCCTTCCAGCAGGTCGCCCGACACCGACGCGAACAGCACGCCGCCCGCCAGCACCAGGTGCAGGAAGCCCGAGAGGAACGTTGCATTCAACAGACGGCGCGGCTCGGGCGCCTTCGGCAGCGGAATGCGCAGCACAGGCCCACCGAACACCTGGCGCGCAAGGCGCAATGCGGGGTTCGTGCTCCAGACGGAGGGTGGTGGTGGGTCGTACATACCTGTCATCGCGGGCCGAGGGCAGCCAATCGCCTATATCCATCCAACAGCCGCGACTCGCCGCCGGCCTGTCCCGGGTTCCTGGCCATCCGGCGCTGTTGCCGGCGTGGCGTAAGGGTTCGGTTCGGCCGGGGCCATTCTGGCCGCGCGCTGTCGTAGCCGTGCGTTGGCTACATATAGCTTCGATTACCGATAGAATAGGGCAGCAGTGCGGTCAATTCGGGCGAGATGACCGTATGTAAATGTGTTTGCGCTCAAGCAGATGCGCGGGCGTTTGCATCTTCATGCAGGTCGCCAAGGGTAGCATTGCGCTCCGGGTTGGGTCCAAAGAAGCGCCCGATGTTGTGCAGGCTGGGCCAGGTGCCCAGGTCCTCATAGCCGGCCAGCGGCACGGTGCCGACCGACAGCCCCAGATCGGCCAGGTCCACCGGCTCGCGGCGGATGGAGCGGGTCATGAAGTCCAGCAGGGTCTCGGCCGCGGCGCGCCGGAACGCGAACGTACCCCAGAACGCGTTGAAGCGTGCGTGGTCGCGGTCCGGCTTGTCGCAGAACGCGGTCACCCGACCGTCCTCGACACGCAGGGCGCCCAGGCGACAGAGGCGCGCCGGATCGGTCTCGGCCACGTGGCCGAACATGACGTCGTGGCTGTCCAGCCCACGGTCGATGGCCGCCAGAACCGGGTTGTCGGGCGCCTGGTGCAGCACGCTGTCCGGCAGCAGCACCACGTTGCGCTCGCCGAACAGCGGGGCTGCCGAGCGCACGCTGCCGGCCCATTCGTGGTATTGCGGGTCGAAGAACGTGAAGCGGAAATTGAACCGGTCGCGCCACTTGGCCAGGTAGCGCACGATATCGGCCTTCTCCGGCGTCAGCACGATGCTGACGGAACCGACCAGGGCGCGGGCGTCCTCGCACAGCGACAGACTGAAATCCATCAGCGCAGTGTCCCGGGCCACAAGGTGGATTTCCTTGGGGTAGGGCAGACCGAGGCGGGTGCCGCTGCCGGCACATGGCATGATCACGTTCAGGCTCATGGCGCGTCGTTCTCCTGCGGTGGGGTGCGGCCCGTGCGGGCGAGGCGGGCGCATTAGGCGCCGATTGTGGTTAAGGTCAGTTGAACGGCCCGAAGACCCAAGGCTTGCGCAGCTGGCGGTCATTGCGGAGTGGCATGACGATTGCTGCCCGGTTATTGAGCAGTGCGGTATTGAGCAGTGCCGGGAACGAGGAGCTGGATTCCATGCACGAAGACGCACCGGATACGGTGACGCATGAAGAGGCGGCGACGGGCGAGGCGGTCGCAAGCGCCGGACCGGCGGGTGCGCCTGCCGATGCGGGCGATGCCGAGGCCGATGCCCCGCCGTTGATGGACCGGTTTCGCGCGCTGGTGGCAGCGCGGACGACACCCTTCCTGCCGCCCGAGAAGCGCTGCTTCGCGGATTCCGACACAGCCGCCGCGCGCGACCTGCTGGCCGACGTCACGGCGATGCATACCCGCTTCGAGGAGGCGGCGGCCGACGACCCCTACAGCAATCCTATCCAGCGCGTGGCCCTGGAACTGGGTCGGCGGCTGGATGCCGGGGAGCTGAAATACGCCGCCATCGAGCAACTGATCCAGGAACTCAGTGCCGAGGCCTATGTCATTCGGGCCGAACGGCTGGGTGCTTATGTCGGCGAAACCGACACCACGCGTAATGCCGAGCGTCTGCGCACGCTGGTCGAAGATCTGGCATGGGAAACCGGGCAGGACGGGGCGCGGGTGCAGGCGCCGTTCGAGACCTTCAAGCACACCATCGAGCAGGCGTTGTTCGGCATCGTGTTCACAGCCCACCCGACATTCTCGACACCGGAGCCGTTGTTGCGCGCGCTGGCGGAACTGGCGGTGGGCAGCGTCGGCGACGGCCGGCCGATGGGCGGTGACGATATCGATGCGCGCCTGCGCATGGCGATGGATGCCGATCACAGCCCGGAGCCGACGCTGACCCTCGATCGCGAGCACGAACTCTCGATGCTGGCGATCAGCCATGCCCGGGCCGCGCTCAGCCGGGTCTACGGCATCGTCTTCGAGATCGCGGCACGGCTCTATCCGCAGAACTGGCGCCATATCGACCCCCGGCTGATCACCATTGCAAGCTGGGTCGGCTATGACCTGGACGGTCGCGCCGATATCGGGTGGTGGCAGACGTTCCAGAAGCGGCTGATCGTGCAGGCGGCGCAGTTGCGCCACCATGCGGCCGCGGTGTCAGACATGATCGAAACCCACGCGCGCGCGCCGCGCGACGAGGACCTGCGCCGCACACTGGAGCTGGTGGAAAGCCGCCTGGTGCTGACGCTGCGTCAGGTCGAGGACGAGATCGCCGGCTTTGCCGCCGCTAGCGACGACCACGATGGCGACGAGACCGACCGGATCAAGGCGTTGTCCAGCCGCATGTATGCCCACTTGCCACAGCGCGTGGTCGACACCGGCGAGGTGATCGACCTGATCAACCGCGCCATCGGCCAGATGCGCACCGACGAGGGCGCGCGCGACCTGTGTGTGCTGCGCGCCGAGGTGGCCAACCAGGGGCTGGGGCTTGCCGGCACCCATGTGCGCCTGAACGCAAGCCAGCTCCACAATGCGGTCCGCAAGCAGATCGGCATGGACTCCGCGCCCGACGATCCGACCAGCCGCAACCGCTATCTGGTTGCCATTAACGGCCTGATCGACGAGGTGGAGCCGGTGTCGATCAACTTCGGCTCGCTGATCGCGGAACGGGCGTCGGCCAAGCGCCTGTTCATGGTGGTCGCGCAAATGCTGAAGTACATCGACCACAGCCAGCCGGTGCGCTTCCTGATCGCCGAGTGCGATACGCCCTTCACCGTGCTGGTGGCGCTGTACTACGCGCGGCTGTTCGGCATAGAGGACCGGATCGAAATTTCGCCGCTGTTCGAGACCGAGACCGCGCTGCGGCGGGGCGACCAGGTGATCGCCGATCTGCTGGACCAGCCGCATTACCGCGACTACGTCCGCAAGACGCGCCGGCTGTGCATCCAGACCGGTTTCTCGGATGCGGGGCGGTATCTCGGCCAGACCGCTTCAGCGGTGGCGATCGAGCGGTTGCAGCGCCGTGTCGGCGCGCTGCTGACGGCCCCCGATCTCGCCGAGGTGCAGCTGGTGGTGTTCAACACCCACGGGGAGTCGATCGGCCGTGGCGGCCATCCGGCCAGCTTCGTCGACCGCCTGAACTACATCTGCTCGCCCGCCGTGCGCGCGGGTCTGCAAGAGGACGGCGTCGAGCTGAAGCAGGAGTCCAGCTTCCAGGGCGGCGACGGGTACCTCTATTTCATCACGCCGGAGATGGCGTTCGCCTCTGTCACCCGTGTGCTGGAGCACGCGCTAGGCCCGTTGCCGCCGGGCGAGGAGAAGGCGGCGGAGAACGGCGATAACGGCGAAGGGGGCGACCCGTTCTATGCCGACCCCGCCGGGGTCGAGGAGTTCTTCAGCGGCGTGCAGCACTTCAATGCCGAAGTGATGGACGATCCGAACTATGCCGCGCTGCTCGGCGCGTTCGGCCCCAACCTGTTGCACAAGACCGGCAGCCGCGCGTTCCGGCGCCAGCACGACTATGGCGAGGATGGCGGCGGGCTACACCCTTCCCAGATCAGGGCGATCCCGCACAATGCCATCCTGCAGCAGATGGGCCTGCTGGCGAACACGGTCGGCGGCCTGGGGCGCGCGGTGCGTGGCGACCCGGCGGGCTTTCGCGCGCTCTATGCGGACTCGCCGCGGTTCCGCCGCCTGCTGGGCATGGTGGAATATGCGCGCGCGTTCTCCGACCTGGATGTGCTGAAGGCCTATATCGACACCCTCGATCCCGGCCTGTGGCTGTTGCGCGGCAGCCGGGAACCCGACCGCGAACGGCGCGAGGCAATCCGCCAGCTTGTGGCGCATCTGGAACGGCTGGACATTCACGCCCGGCTGGTCCGCATCTTCCGCAAGCTGCGGCGCGACTGCAGCGACCTGGACGATGCGTTGCGTGCGTTGCGCGCCGAGACGGTGGTGCCGGCCGGACATGCCCTGGTGTCCGCCGAGAAGCGCTCCAACCTGAAACTGCTGCACGCCATCAGGATCGCACTGATCCAGCAAGTCTACGTGCTGGCCATGCACATCCCCGATTTCAGCATCCAGCACGACGTCGACCGCGACACCTTGATCACCCACGTGCTGCATCTGGACGTCGCCCACGTGATCGACTCCCTCAACATGATCTTCCCGCAGACCGATGCCGGCGACGTGCAAGAGGGGTTCGGCGAGCCGGCGACATACGAGACCGAGCAGGCGCAATCCTATCTGCGCGAACACCGGACCATCTTCGACCCGCTGTCACGGTTCTATGAGTTGATCCGCCGTGTCAGCGCCGGCGTCATCCACGACATCGGGGCTGTCGGCTGAGGTAGGGTCCGGGGGTGCTGGTGGCGTGAGCGCTACTCCGTGCCACGGGTGCGAATGCCCAATACAATCCCGACGAATTCCGGCATCATGATGGGCTGATCGTCCGGGCAAGGGGTGTACGCGTGACCCGCAGCAACGCCAGGGGGCAATGAACGCCCGTACTTATCGGCCGCCGCCGAGGAAGGAGCGCCGCCACCGCACAGGCGTGCTGGCGCGCCTGCGCCGGTGGTTCATCGCCGGCGTGCTGATCAGCGCGCCGATCGCCATCACCGTCTGGCTGGTTCTGGGCATCGTCGAGTGGATCGACGAGACGGTCACGAACCTGTTGCCGCCGGAGTGGGTGCCCAACCAGTACCTGCCGATCACGGTGCCCGGCGTCGGCGTCATCGTGGTGCTGATCGGCATCACCCTGATCGGCGCAATGACCACCGGCTTCATCGGCCGCATGTTCGTGCGTACGTACGAGTCGCTGCTGGCCCGTATGCCCATCGTACGCTCGGTCTACAGCTTCCTGAAGCAAGTGTTCGAGATGGTGTTCAAGGGCCAGAACGACTCCTTCCGTCAGGTGGTCCTGTTCGAGTATCCGCGCCGCGGGAGTTGGGCGCTGGGCTTCATCACCGGCGTGACCGAGGGCGAAATCCAGAACCAGACCGCCGACCGCATGGTCAACGTCTTCCTGCCGACGACACCGAACCCGACGTCGGGGTACCTGCTGTTCATCCCGGAAACCGAGCTGGTGTACCTCAGCATGACGGTGGAGGAGGGCATCAAGATGGTGGTCTCCGGCGGCATGGTGACCCCGGAGGACATGCGATCCGCCGAAGAGCAGGCGCAGCCGACAGTGCCGCCGGGCGGCTCCATGGCCGGCGGCGAGCCTGGCCCGCTGAAGGAATGGGACCGGCCGACCGCGCCGCCGCAAACCGGGTTGATCGAAGACCAGCCGCCGGGCGCCGACGCCGATGCGCAGGACGCGGCAGACCCACAATCGGACGAGAAGTAGGGCGACCATGAAGCACATCCCGCTGGACATCTGCGTCGACACCATCGAGGGCGCGCATATCGCCGCCGATAACGGGGCCGATCGCATCGAACTGTGTGCGGCACTCAGCGAGGATGGCCTGACGCCGCCGGTCGCCCTGATGGAAGCTGTGGCGCGCCTGCCGGTGCCGGCGATGGCGATGATGCGCCCGCGCGGCGGCGGGTTCGTGTTCTCCCCCGAAGAGAAGGCGATGATGCTGCGCGACGCCGAAGCCGCTGCCGGTGCGGGCATGGCCGGGATCGTCGTCGGCGTGCTGACGCCGGACCGTCGCCTGGACCGCGCGTTCCTGGCAGAACTGGTCGGCCGGGCCGGGTTGCCGGCGACCCTGCACCGGGCGTTCGATGTGATCCCGGATTTCCGGCAGGGCGTTGCCGACGCCATCGAAGCCGGCATCGCCCGCATCCTGACCTCTGGCCAGGCGCCATCGGTTCCTGAGGGGATGGCGCGGCTGACCGAGACCGTCGCGGCGGCGGCCGGCAAGATCTCGATCATGGCCGGCGCCGGCATCGAGCCCGACAATGTGGTCGACATCGTGCGTGCCACCGGCGTTGACGAGGTGCATGCCTCCTGCCACCGGATGGTGCCGCCAGGGGCGGGTGACGGACCGGAACTCGCGCTTGGATTCGTGCCGCCGGCCGGGCTCAGGGCCGTGGACCCGGCGTGCGTTGCCGGCCTGCGCCGCGCGCTGGATGAGGCCGCGCAAGCCTGATCAAGCTCTAAGCGCCCTGCTGGCCCAGCCTCTCCATGCGCTGCAGCCAGTTGGCGCGCACGGTCTCGCTTGCATCCTCGACCATGCCGAACAGGCTTTCGCGAATTGGCCCGATGCCGGAGAATTTGAGCACATTGCGTTCCAGGTTCTTCAGGCTGTGGGCACGGAACCAGAAGCGATAGGCCAATGCGGGCATGCCCATCGTGATCGCGACCCGTGCCGAACGGCCGGTCAAGAGCTTGCGGTATCGGCCCTTCGGCTCAGGCTCGAACGCAAAATCGTAGCGAAACACTTGCTCGATGAAGGCCTTCATCAGGGCTGGCATGGTGCCGTGCCACAGCGGGTACACCAGGACCAGGTGGTTCGCCGCGTGAATGGCATCTTGCGCGCGCACGATGTCGGGTGGGCGCGGCCCGTCCTCGAAGTCCGCCTTGTTCTTGATCCAGGGAAAATCCAACTCGGCAACGTCGATCCGGCGCACATGATGCCCGCCTGCCCGGGCACCGATCATATAGGCATTCACCAACGCACTGCACAGCCGACTGGGGTCCGGATCCGGATGGCCAAGTATGACTGCAATCTGCTTGCCGTTGTCCAATGTGATGCATCCTCTGAGATGGGCTATGCGAAGCCGGAGCGACTGACGACCTGCCCACTGTCGCATGTGGTCAGATGGGTGTCTTCAACCAACGGTATGAGCGCCGCAGCGGCATTTGGTCCATTCCGATGCGCGTTGTCGGCTTGCGCAGGTGCGCATGGCGTTGCAAGAAGCCCGGGTGCAAATAAGCTGCGAGAATTCCCGGCCACGCATCGGCATCGTCGGCGCCGGCGTCATCGGTGCACGTCACGCGCGGCTGGTGGCGGCCGAGGGCTTCTGCGAGCTGGGCGCGATAGCCGACCCGACACCGGACGGGGAGGCGTTGGCGGCTGAACTTGATGCCCCTTGGATGCGCGACGGCGCGGCGCTCGCAGAGGCCGGCACCTGTGACGGCGTGATTGTCGCGACGCCGACGCCGGACCATGTCGAGACTGCGCTGCGGTACATCGAACGCGGCGTGCCGGTGCTGGTTGAAAAGCCGATCGCCGATACCGTGGCCGCCGGCCGCCGCCTGTTGGACGCGGCCACGGAAGCGAACGTTTGCGTGCTGACCGGGCATCATCGGCGTTTCGATCCCTCGGTGCGGCTGGCGCAGGACCTGATGGGCGAGGGTGGCATTGGCCAACTGCTTGCGGTCAACGCCATCTGGGCGGTACGCAAGCCGGAGAGCTACTACGACGTGGCCTGGCGGCGGTCGCCCGGGGGCGGTCCCGTCCTGATCAACCTGATCCACGACATCGACATGCTGCGCGCGCTGTGCGGTGAGATCGAAAGCGTGCAGGCGTTGTGCAGCCACGCGGCCCGCGGGTTCGCGGTCGAGGATACGGCCGCCATTCTGCTGCGGTTCCGTGGCGGTGCCGTGGGGACCGTGACCATGTCCGATGCCGCGCCGTCGCCGTGGGGCTGGGAGCAGGCGACCGGCGAGAACCCGCTGGTGCCTGCGACGGCGGAGAACCCGTATCGCTTGTTCGGCACCGCCGGGTCGCTGGAGTTCCCGAGGATCAAACTTTGGCGTCATGCCGACCCGGCGTCCGGCGGCTGGTCGGACCCGCTCCAGGTACGGGAGATCGAGGCTGGGCCACGCACCGCACTGCTGACCCAGCTCAGGCACTTCTGCGATGTGATACGCGCAGATGCGCTGCCCATGGTGTCCGCTGCCGACGGACTGGCCACGCTTGCGGCAACCGAGGCGGTGCTTCACGCGGCGCGAGACGGCCGGGCGATCACTCCGCAGTTCGTTCTGCCGGCGCGTTAGATGGTTACCCTGGGTGTCATGTCCGTCTTCGCGACTTGGCGAAGGTATCGAACGCGACCGCCAGCACGATGATCACGCCGATGATGATCTGCTGCACGTAGGACGAGACGTTGTTCAGTTGCAGGCCGTTCAGCAGCACGCCGATCAAGAGCGCGCCGATGACGGTGCCGAAGATGCTGCCGACGCCGCCGAACAGGCTGGTGCCGCCGATCACCACCGAGGCGATCACCGTCAGCTCGTAGCCGATGCCCGCGACCGCCTCCGACGAGTTGAGGCGCGCCGACAACACGAACCCGCCCAGTCCGGCGAAGAAGCCGATGATGATGTAGACGCTGGCGATGATCATGGTGACGTTCAGGCCGGAGAGCCTGGCCGCCTCCGGATTGCCGCCGACCGCGTAGACGTGGCGGCCATAATGGGTGTAGCGCAGGATGCAGTGCGCGATGACCGCGAAGCCGAGGAAGATTACCACCGGCACCGGGATCGCCCAGGTGCCCAGCCATTCCAGGAACAGTTTGCCCTGGCCCCAATAGGTGTAGTCCTCGCTGAAGCCGCTGATCGGCCCGCCGCCGGCGAACCAAAGCGACGCACCACGGAACGCCGACATGCCGCCCAGCGTCACCACGAACGGCGGCACCTTCAGCTTGGTGATGGCAAGCCCCTGCAGGCCGCCACACAGCATGCCGACCGCGATCGCCGCCAGCATGGCGAGCCCCCAGCCATAGCCAACGGCCTCGAACGATTCGCCGACCGCGAACCGGTTCTCCAGGCCGCCCTTGGCGACGGCGGCGGCGACCAGGCCCGCGAAGGCCAGCACGGCGCCGACCGAAAGGTCGATGCCGGCGGTCAGGATGACGAATGTCATGCCGATGGCCAGCAATCCGGTCACTGACACCTGGCGCAGCACGTTGGTCAGGTTCAGCGGATGCAGGAAGCCGGGGTCGGCTATGGCGAACACCGCCATCAGCACCAGCAGGAAGATCAGTGGCGCGAACCGGGCCAGCAGCTCGAAGGTGTCGATCTGCCGGCGCTGCGGTGCGGCGTCGCCTGGGGAAGTGTTGTCCGACATCGGGTCAGGCCGCCGTGCGGTTCGCGGTGTTCAGGGTCATCATTTCCATCAGTCCGTGTTCGGTCGCCTGGTCACGCAGCACCTCGCCGGTGACCCGGCCTTCGCGCATGGTGACGATGCGGTCGGAGATCGTCAGCACTTCCGGCAGTTCCGACGAGATCGCGATCACCGCGATGCCGGTCTGCGCCATGTCGTAGAGGAGCTGGTGCACTTCGGCCTTGGCCGCGACATCGATGCCGCGGGTCGGCTCGTCGACGATCAGCACCTTCGGCTGCAAGGCGAGCCAGCGCGCCAGCACCACCTTCTGCTGATTGCCGCCCGACAGGTTGACCACCTGCTGCTCGGGCCCAGACATGCGGATGTTGAGCTTGGCGCGGTATTCCTCGATCAGCGCGCTCTCGCGCCGCTCATCGACCACAAACCCCCAGTGGAGCAGGCGGTCGAGGGCGGCCATGCTGAGGTTCGGCCGCACGGCCAGCGACAGGAACAGCGCCTGCTGCTTGCGGTCCTCGGGCACCAGGCCGATGCCGAGCCGGATGGCATCCTGCGGCGAGCGGATATTGACCGGCTTGCCCTCGACGAGGATGCGGCCGGCATCGACGTGATCGGCGCCGAAAATGGCACGCGCAAGCTCGGTGCGGCCGGCGCCGACCAGTCCGGCCAGGCCCAGGATCTCGCCCTGGCGCACTTCGACGGTGACATCATCCAGGCGCGTGGCGTGTGCATCCATGCCGGTGCCGTGATGGCTCAGCCCCTCGACGCGCAGCGCCACCGCGCCCGCGGCGCCGCTCGCCTGTCGCCGTTCGAACACCCGGTCGACCGAGCGGCCGACCATCATGCGGATGATCTCGTCGATGCTGGACTCCGCAGTGGTGCGTACCCCGACCAACTGGCCGTCGCGCAGCACCGTGAAGCGGTCGCAGATCACCATCACCTCTTCCAGGCGATGGGTCACGAAGATGATGCTGATACCCTGGGCCTTCAACTCGCGGACAATGTCGATCAGGCGTGAGACCTCGGCTTCGCTCAGTGCCGACGTCGGCTCGTCCATGATGATCAGGCGCGAGTCCATCGACAACGCGCGGGCGATCTCGACCATCTGCTGCTCGGCGACGCTCAACTCGCGCACCAGCCGCGTCGGGTCGACATCGAGGCCCAGCCGGGCGGTGAGTTTGCGGGTGTCGCGGTTCATCCGCCGCCAGTCGAGGAACGGGCCGAGCGAGGGCTCGCGGCCGATGAACACGTTCTCGGCGATCGACAGGTGCGGGACCAGGTTGAACTCCTGGTAGATCGTCACGATGCCCAGCGCCTGGGCGGCGTGTGGGCTGGAGACGTGGATCGGTTTGCCGGCGAAACTGATGGTGCCGGTGTCCTGGCGCTGCGCTCCCGCCAGGATCTTCAACAGCGTTGACTTGCCGGCGCCGTTCTCGCCCAGCAGCGCGTGCACTTCGCCTTCCGCGACCGAGAAGTCGACATTGGCCAGTGCTTGCACGCCGGGGAAGCGCTTCGACAGGCCGGTAACGGTCAGCAATGCGTCGCTCATGCCGGCACTATCGCTGTCTTGTGGGTCGGGTGCATTGGGGGTGACCGCGTTGAGCATGTTGAAAACGTTGGCGCCCCCGACCGGTGGCCGAGGGCGCCAATGCAGTGGCCCGGCAGCCGGGCTAGTTCAGCTCGCCCAGACGCTCGCCTTCGTCCAGGTTCTCCTGCGTGATCATGATCGGGATCAGCATGGTCACCGGCTCCGGCGTGCTGCCGTCGCGCAGATGGCTGACGAGCTGGCGCATCGCCTCGCGGCTCTGGCCGCCCGGGAACTGCTCGACGGTGCCGGCAAGGGCGCCGTCACGCACGCTGGCCAGGGCTTCCGGCAGCGCGTCGAACCCGATGATCGCAATCTGGTCCGCGAGGCCGAGTGCATTGACCGCCTCATAGGCACCGAGCGCCATGTCGTCGTTCGCGGCGACAATGACGTCGGGCGGGCTGTCGAGGCCGGCCAGGATGCTCTCCGTCACCGAGAGGCCCTGGTCGCGGGCGAAGTTGGCGGTCTGCTCGGCGACGAAGGTGTACTTGTCCGCCATGCCGTCCAGAATGTTGTGCAGGCCGGCGTTACGGTCGATGGCCGGGCTGGCGCCGGGCTGGCCCTGCAGGTTCACGATGGAGGCGCCGTCGGGATAGTTGGCCACCACCCAGTTGCCCTGGGCCTCGCCACCTGCGACGTTGTCGGCACCGACATGGGCCAGGATGCCGTCGACGCCGTCGACGCGGCGGTCGATGGTGACGACCGGGATGCCGGCGTCGACCGCCTGCTGTAGGGCCGGCGCCATGGCGTTGACGTCAATCGGGCTGATGACGATGCCGTCGACGCCCTGAATGATGGCCGCCTCGACGTCGGCAGTCTGCTTGGGCGCGCTGTTCTGGCCGTCGGATTCGACGACGGTGATGTCGCCCAGCGCACCGGCCTCGGCGGCCAGTTCCTTCATCATGTGCACGAAGAACGGGAAGCCCAGGCTGGGCACCGAAGTCGTGATCGTCAGTTCCTGCGCTTGCGCGGCCGGTGCGGCCAGCGACGAAGCCAGCACCAGCGCGGCGGCGGCGGGCACCATGTGCATTTTCATTCCGTTTCCTCCTGTGCGGCCGGATTGCTGGGGTGTCCCTTCCGGTCCGAATTAGCGCGGTGGTAAAGCGTCCGAGGCTCGGCCGCCACCCGTGCTCGCTGCGGCGCCGGCCCGGCCGCGCGCCGATGCCTGTGCCTTGTACGTGCTGCACGGAAACGCGCGGAGTTTTGGGCAGTTCACGGGGCGTGTCAACTGGACCTGTGCCGCCGGGGCGTGCGCGCGCCGGAATTGGCCGGCAGAAATGTCT
This sequence comes from Alphaproteobacteria bacterium, assembly GCA_965227515.1. Classification (GTDB taxonomy): domain Bacteria; phylum Pseudomonadota; class Alphaproteobacteria; order CALKHQ01; family CALKHQ01; genus CBDDFZ01. The sequence continues at coordinate 3,420,132 of CBDDFZ010000001.1, read as the reverse complement.
TGCAGCGCCGGCCCTACACGAAATGATGCGGGGCCGTGTTGTCGGTGCGGTAGTGTGCCGCCAACGCCAACGAGAACGTCCGCGGGAGGGACCCTTGCCAGGTGCGCCATACGGTCGTGGCACCGCGTGGAATGCTGGGGCCGGTTGCCCTTGGTGAGAGTGGCAGGCCTTCCCGGCATGTCGGACGCCGTGGCCCGCGTGGTCGGCGCGGTGTTGGCGCTGCTGGCCGTCTACACCGCCGGCTTCGGCGTCTTCGACAATAGCTGGCTGTCCGGGCTGACCGTCGTCCTGGGGATGACGGCAGTGCTGTTGCGCCGGCCGGAGGGATTGGCCGACGCCGAGGCATCCACGGCTGCGATGCCGTGGTGGCGCGTGATCGCACAGGTGGCGGTCGCCGGCGTGCTGATCTGGCTGTGCTGGACGTGGCTCCAGGTCATGCTGGCGCAGGAGGAATTCTTCATCCGCATATCGCCGTTCGATCAGGCGCTCGCCTGGGCGGCGATCCTGTTGATCGGCTATGCGACCTGGCTGGCGCTCGGCCTGCCGATGCTGCTCGTCTATCTGCTGGCCGCGGCCTTCATCGTGCTGCCGAACCAATGGCTGGGGGCGGGGGAGGACTGGCAGCGGGTCGCCGACAACCTCTGGTACTCGACCGACGGCGTGTTCGGTCGCCCGGTCGAGGTCGTTGGCCGCACCGTGCTGGTCTTCATCGTCTTTGGCGCGGTGTTGCAGACGTCGGGCGCGGGCGCCGTGCTGCTGAAGCTGGCCTTCGCGGCAACCGGGCGGTTTGCGGGCGGACCGGCGCACGCGGCGATTGTCGGGTCGGCGATGTTCGGCACCATGTCGGGGGCGGCGGTGGCCAATGTCGTTTCCACCGGCGTCTTCACCATTCCCATCATCAAGCGTGCGGGCTTTCCGGCCCGGTTTGCCGGCGCGGTGGAGGCGGCGGCGTCGACCGGCGGACAGATGATGCCCCCGGTGATGGGGGTGGTGGCGTTCCTGATGGCCGATGTCACCGGCATCGCCTACGTCAACATCATCGTGGCCGCCGCCATTCCCGCCGCGCTCTACTATGTCAGCCTGTTTGCCGTCGTCCTGATCGAGGCGCGCAAGCAGGGCATCCGCCCGCTGCCGGCCGAGGAGCGACCCCGGCTGACCGCGATGGACTGGCTGCAAAGCATCGCCTTCGTTGTCCCGCTGGCGGTCATCGTCGTGTTGCTGTCGCAGGGCTACACGGCGCAGTTCGCCGGCTTCTATGCGCTGGCGGCCGCGTTCGTGCTCTGCATGGCTCTGTTTCCCAAGTTCAGGCACCCGCTGGCGTGGTGGCGGGCGCTGGTATCCGGCGGACGCACCGCGGCGACCCTGATGGTCATCGTTGCCGCGGTCGGCTTCATCATCGGCGTCATCAATATGTCCGGTGTCGGGCTGCAGTTCGCGCAAGGCATCCTGGCCGTATCGGGCGACACGCTGATCGTCAGCCTGGCGCTGATCATGTTGGGCTGCCTGGTGATGGGGATGGGGGTGCCGTCCGCCCCGGCCTACCTGATCGTCGCCATCGTCATGGGCCCGGCGCTGGAACAGCTTGGCGTGCCGACCATCGCCGCCCACCTGTTCATGCTCTACTTCGGCGTGCTGTCGGTGGTGACGCCGCCGGTGGCGCTGGCCGCGTTCGCCGCGGCCCCCATAGCAGGCTCGCCGCCGATGGCGACCGGCGTCGCCGCGCTGCGCCTGTCGATCGCCGGCTTCATCGTGCCGTTCCTGTTCGTCTATCACCCCGACCTGCTGATCATTGAGGGCGTCACGATCGGCGGTCTTGCCTGGCCCTTGGCCGCGTTCGCGCTCTCGACCTGGATGATCGGCACCGGGCTCAGCCGCTATGAAACCCGGCCGATTGCCGTGCCGGAAGCAGGCCTGCGGCTGGCCGCCGGTGTCGCCGTGCTGGTGCCCGTGCTCTGGGTCGCCGGCGCGGGAGCGGTCGTTGCCATTGCCCTGATCGTCGTGCATCGTGTGACGGAAGCAGCGCCACAAGAGAGCGCACCTTGAAAGCAAAGGGAGGAGCGTTGTGAGACTTTGGAACGAGGGCTTGCGGGCTGGTTTCCTCGCCGGCGTCGCCACCTGCCTGATGCTGGCATCGTCGGCGCAGGCGGCGGACCCGATCAAGATGGCCACCATCGCGCCGGGATCGTCCGCCTACCTCACCATGTCGACCATGGCGACCATCGTGAACCAGCAGCAGGACGACTACGAGATCACGGTCGATGCCACCGGTGCGGCCACCGCGCACATGATCGACCTTGCCGAGGGCAACCTCGACTTCGTCATGACCTCGCCGACGGTGTTCAGGTTCATGTCCGAAGGCACGGTGATGTACCAGCAGCTGCCGGAAGCACCCGAGCTGGCCGAGAATCTTCGCCTGGTGTTCTGGTTTCCCTATGGTGCCTATCACGTGCTGACCTATGCCGAGGACGGCATGACCTCCCTGGACGACATCGCCGGCAAGGTGGTGTTTCTCGGCCCGCCGGGCGGCGGCGCGTGGAACGCGGCCAAGCAGTGGATCGAGGCGCAAACCGGCATGGTGCCGGACGAGGACTACGAGAACTTCCGCGGCTCCTGGTCGTCGGCGTTCCAGGCGTTCCAGGACCGGCAGATCGACGTCTACGTCAATGGCGGCATCCCGCCGTTCCCGCAGGTCGAGCAGCTGATCGCCACATCGCAGTTGACCATACTGGGGCCGACTAAGGCCGAGGTCGAGGCGCAGACCGACGAGCAACTCGCCCCGGCCCGCGTGCCCGGCCGGTCGCTGGAAGTGATCCCGAAGGATGTCTATGGCGACGGCATCTCCAACGCGGAGGACGTGTACACCTTTGGCTCGGTCGTCGGTGTCGCCACCCGCGCGGACCTGGACGACGACACCGTCTATGCCATCACCAAGGCGTTCTGGGAGGGGGCGGCGGAGATGCGCGAGACCGCGCCGTGGCTCGCCGACATCACCCTGGAATACGCGGTGCAGGACGGCGGCATGAATCTGCACCCGGGCGCCCAGCGCTACTATGAAGAGGTCGGGCTTGAGATCCCGGAGGCATCGGCGGCGGAGTAGGGCACCTGCCGTATCGCATGCCAACTTGGTCACGCTATCGCCAATCCAACGTCGTCATGCCCGCACTTGTTGCGGGCATCCACGTCTTTGTTGCCAGCGGCTTCGACAAGTCGTGGATGCGCGGATCAAGTCCGCGCATGACGGGTAAGGTGCTGGCCGTGTCGATTAGCATCTCAGGCCCATGACCCGCCGCGTCCGCAACATCCTGTTCATCATGTTCGACCAGCTCAGGGCCGATTACCTGAGCTGCGTCGGGCATCCGCACCTGCACACCCCGCATCTCGACCGGCTGGCGTCGAAGTGCGTGCGGTTCTCCCGCTGCTACGTGCAGTCGCCGGTGTGCGGTGCCTCGCGGATGAGCTTCTATACCGGGCGATACGTGCACAGCCACGGCGCGGCCTGGAACAACTTCCCGCTGAGCGTCGGCGAGCCGACGCTGGGCGACCACTTGCGCGACATCGGTATGGACGCCTTCCTGCTCGGCAAGACCCACATGAAGGCCGACGCCGCCGGCATGGCGCGGCTGGGCCTGGCGCCGGACAGCGTGATCGGTGCGCGGGTGGCGGAGGCCGGGTTCGACGTTGTGGTCCGCGATGACGGGCTGTGGGGGTTCGGCCCCGACGGCGGCTATGACGAGAAGCCGTCGCCGTACAACGCCTATCTGAAGTCGAAGGGCTATGACGGCGACAACCCCTGGCACGACTATGCCAATGCCGGGGTCGACGACGACGGCGAGATCGCCTCGGGCTGGCTGATGCAGCACGCGGCCAAGCCCGCAAACATCCGCGAGGAGGACAGCGAGACCCCGTGGCTGACTGGGGAGGCGATCCGGTTCCTGGATGAGCGCGCGGATGCCGGGCCGTGGCTGTGCCATCTCTCCTACATCAAGCCGCACTGGCCCTATATCGTGCCGGCGCCCTATCACGGCATGTACGGTCACAATCAGGTGCTGCCGGCGGTACGGCACCCGTCAGAACGGGACGATCCGCACCCGGTCTATGGCGCGTTCATGGACAACGTCATCGGCCAGGCGTTCCAGCGCGACGAGGTGCGCGCGGCGGTGATCCCGGCCTATATGGGCCTGATCAAGCAGGTGGACGATCAGATGGGCCGCCTGTTCGCGCATTTGGAGGCAACGGGGCGGATGGACGACACCATGATCGTCGTCACCTCCGACCACGGCGACTACCTAGGTGACCACTGGCTGGGCGAGAAGGACTTGTTCCACGCCCCCTCGGTACTGGCGCCGCTGATCGTCTACGACCCATCCGGCGAGGCCGACGCGACGCGGGGCACCGTCTGCGATGCGCTGGTCGAGGGCATCGACGTGGGGGCGACGTTCATCGAGGCGGCGGGCGGCGAGGTGCCCGGCCACATTGTCGAAGGACGCTCGCTGCTGCCGTTCCTGCGTGGTGAGACGCCGGATGAATGGCGGGAGTTCGCGGTGAGCGAGTACGACTATTCGGCGACGCCGATGGCGGTGAAGCTGGGTGTCGCGCCGAAAGACGCGCGCCTGTTCATGATCGCCGATGAACGCTGGAAGTTCGTGCATGCCGAGGGCGGTTTCCGACCGATGCTGTTCGACATGGAGAACGACCCGGACGAGTTCGTCGATCTCGCCAAGACCGCGCCCGATCACGAGGTTATCGCGACGATGTACGAGAGGCTCGGCCGCTGGGCGCGGCGGTCGTCGCAACGCATCGCGCATGCCGACCGAACCATCGAGAAGGGGCGGGGCAAGAGCCGCCGCAAGGGCATCGTGCTTGGCCTCTACGATGGCTCGGAGATCGACCCGGAACTGACGGTCAGATACCGCGGCCCCGCCCGCCAGCGGCATGTGTAGGATGTTCGAACCGACGCCAACAACCTAAACTGCCGTCATCGCGAGCTTGCGACGGCAAGCGTGGCGATCCAGGCGATCGGCGTGGGGGCTGAAGAGATCGCTTTGGATTGCCGCGTCGCTCCGCTCTTCGCAATGACGATCATAAAAAAAACACCCGGAGGAAAAATGACCAAACCCTATCGCGGCATCTGGCCGGTGGCGCCGACGCCGTTTCACGACGACGGCAAGGTGGATGAGGACGGCATGCGCCGTGTGCTGGACTGCATGGTCGACCAGGGCGTCGACGGCATCTGCATCCTGGCCAACTTCTCCGAGCAGTTCCTGATCTCCGACGCCGAGCGCGAGATGCTGACCCGGCTGTGCATGGAGCACGTCGACGGCCGCGTGCCGGTGATCGTGACCGTCAGCCATTTCGCGACCCCCATCGTGGTCGACCGTGCCCGTCTGGCGAAGGAGCTGGGGGCGGCCTGCATCATGATGATGGCGCCCTATCACGGTGCGCTGCTGAAGGGCACGGCGGAGCAGACCTACGAGCAGTTCCGGCAGGTGGGCGAGGTCGGCATCCCGATCATGTTGCAGGATGCGCCGCTCTCCGGCGTCGACCTGCCGGTGCCGCTGCTGGCGCGGATGGCGCGCGAGATCGAGATGGTAAAGCTATTCAAGATCGAGTGTGCCGGCACGGCGGCGAAGCTGCGCGGCCTGCTGGAGGCCGCCGGCGACGCGGTGGAGGGGCCGTTCGACGGCGAGGAGGCGATCACGCTGATGGCCGACCTGGATGCCGGCGCCTCGGGTTCGATGACGTCGGCCACCATCCCGGATCAGATCAAGCCGATCATGGAGGCACATGCTGCCGGCGACCGGGCGGCGGCACTCGCCGGCTACGCCCGCGTGCTGCCGGCGATCAACCACGAGAATCGGCAGTGCGGCTTCCGCGCGTCGAAGGAGGCAATGGTGGAGGGCGGTGTCATCAAGTCGGCGTTCTGCCGCCACCCGATCCCGCCGCTGGCTGGTTGGGCCCGCGAGCAGCTCATCGAGTTGCTCAAGCCGCTCGATCCGGTCGTGCTGAAGTGGGGGAAATGACGCAGAGATGTAGCCGGGTGGAGCACAGCGAAACCCGGGTTCTTAGCAATGCCGGTGGCGTCGCCGTGGATTGTGCTTCGCTTCGGCCAAGGATGACAAAGGGGGAAGGGTGACCCACACACCGCCCCACCGTTGACACACCCAAGCGCTCATACATACTGCGGCATCGGACGACGCGCGCGCACCGTTCAGCGCCGCCAAGGGGAGGAAAATCCGTGAAAGTTCATCACCACAATTGGCTCACGCAGCGCCAGGCAAGCCGCCGTGGCGTTCTGAAGGGCGCGGCCAGCGCCGGCGTTGCCGCGGCGGCCGCCGGTGGCACCCTTGGCACGCTCGCCAAGCCGTCGTTCGCGCAGTCCGATCTGCGTGCCGAGATTCTGAAGATCCCGGGCGTCGGCATGGGGTCGCCCACCGATGCGGACTGGCAGCAGGTCGGTGCGCTCTGCCTCGGCCCGACCAAGGAGACGGTTCAGGAAGGCGAGTTCAACGGCGTTGAGCTGACCTTCATGGGCCTGAACAACCAGAACCTGCACAATCTGCTGTTCCGTGGCTTCCTGAAGCCCTGGGAGGAGTACACCGGCGCCTCGATCACCTGGATCGACCTGGCGCAGGCCGACTACAACCCGCGCCTGCAGCAGTCGATCGCGACCGAGACGGTGGACTTCGACATCCTGGAAATGGGTGCGCCGTTCGAGGGCGACGTCTGCGGTAAGGGCCTGGCGTCCGAGATGCCGGACTGGGTGCCGCCGCTGATCGACATGGAGGACTATGTCGGCTACCTGCAGGCGCCGGTCGGTACCTGGGACGGCAAGACCTACCGCATCTCGGTCGACGGCGACTGCCACAACTTCAACTATCGCACCGACTATTTCGACAATGATGAACTGGCCGAGGCCTGGGAGGCCGAGGGTCACGAGGGCCCGTGGGAAGTGCCGACCACCTGGCAGAAGGTGCAGGAAGTCACCGCGTTCCTGAAGGGCAAGACCGATCCGTTCGGTCTGGAGGCCTATGGCTATCTCGACCCGTTGAAGGGCTGGGGCGGCTTCGGCTTCTACTTCCTGGGCAGCCGCGCCACCGCCTATGCCAAGCACCCCGACGACCCGGCGTTCCTGTTCGACCTGGACATGACGCCGCGCATCAACAACCCCGCCTGGGTGCGGGCTATCCAGGATGTGCTGGACGTCATCGACGCGCAGCCGGCGGACCAGATCAACGCCGACCCGGGCACGACCGGCTTCCAGCAGTTCCTGGCCGGCACCGGCTCCATGCTGTCGTGGTGGGGCGACATCGGCTCGAACGCGCAGACCAGCGACAGCTCGCTGATCGGCGACGTGATCGGCTTCTCCACGCTGCCCGGCTCCGACGATGTCTACAATTCCTCGACCGGACAGTGGGACACGTTGGCCAGCGGCCCGAACTTCGCGCCCAACATGGCCTATATCGGCTGGGGCGTGTACGTGATGGCGCGCGTCGACGCCGACAGCACGAAGCAGAAGGCGGCCTGGAGTGCGGCAGCCCATCTCGGCGGCAAGGACATCTCGCTGTGGTGCGCGGCCTATCCGTCGGGCTTCCAGCCCTACCGGAACAGCCACTTCAACATCGAGGAGTGGACCGAGGCCGGCTACGAGGAGGCGTTCATCTCCGACTACCTGGCGTCCGAGGCGGACAGCTACAACCACCCGAATGCCGCCATCGAGCCGCGCATCCCGGGCATCTTCCAGTACTACAGCGTGGCCGAGGACGAGTTGGCCAAGATCTTCGCGGGCCAGATGGACGCGCAGACCGGCGCCGACAACATCGCCGCCGCCTGGGAGGAACTGACCGACCAGATCGGGCGCGAGCGTCAGGTCGAGCTCTACAGGGCCTCGCTGGGCCTGTAGCGGCGGCTAAGTTCGGGCGAAGCCCATTCGCACGATCTCCGGACAGGCCCTCTTGGAAGGTTCGGGGATCGTGCGCGACATATCCGGTATTCAGGGAGATGCCCGCGTGGCCTCGTTTGGCTCTAGAACTCATTCGTCATGCCCGCACTTGTTGCGGGCATCCACGTCTTGGCGGCGACTGCTGAAAGTCGTGGATCCTCGGCTCAAGGCCGAGGATGACGCATTGGGTTGTTAGTCAGCCGGAATCGAGGCCAAACCAATGGCTGAGACAACGATTGCCAGCGGCGGCCAATCGCCAGGCGCGGTGTATGGCGACATATCGGAAGGCCGGCGCCGGCTCGGGCGCTGGCTGCTGATCTTCGCCAGCGTGCTGCTGGTCGCGGTGCTGGCTGTCCTGGCCTATGACGCCAGCCTGGACGAGGGTGAGGAACCGCTGCTCGGGTTCGAGAACTGGCGGCCGCTGCTTTACGCCTTCATCGTCTGGTCGGTGGCGTTGGGGGCCGCCCAGGTGCTGATCCGCGGCGAGCCGGGCTCGCGCGCGCTGTTCATCCTGCCTGCGGTGCTGTTCACCATCGCCATGGTGATCTTCCCGACCTTCTTCGGGCTCTACATCGCGTTCACCGACTGGAACCTCAGCTCGTTCGAGGGCCGGCAGTTCAACGGCCTGGAGAACTTTTACAAGCTGCTGCAGGACCCGTACTACTGGAACGCGCTGACCAACATGGTCTGGTACGTGCTGGCGATCCTGGTCGAATACATGATCGCGTTCGGGCTGGCGCTGCTGTTGAACGCGGAGATCAAGGGCCGCCGTTTCTTCCGCGTCGCGTTCCTGCTGCCGTTCATGCTGAGCCCGGTGGCGATCAGCTGGATCGTCGGCAAGTCGATGATGGAGGTGCGGTTCGGCCCCATCGCCAACCTGGCCCGGTTCCTGGGCTGGGACACGCCGGCCTTCTTCACCGATCCGGTGATCGCGCGGATCTCGATCATGGTGATGGACGGGTGGATGTACATCCCGTTCATGATGATCCTGCTTCTGGCCGGCCTGCAGGCGATGCCGCGCGACGTGGTGGAGGCGGCGAAGGTCGATGGCGCCACCAAATGGCAGGCGTTCTGGAGGATCACGTTCCCGCTGATGCTGGCGGTCAGCGTGACCACCATCATCCTGCGCATCATCTTCAAGCTGAAGCTGGCCGACATCATCATCAACGTCACGTCGGGCGGCCCGGGCGGCGCCACCGACAGCGTGACCAGCTTCATCTTCCGTGAGTATCGGGACCGCTCCAACGTCGGCTACGGCACCATGCTGGCCGAGTTCTACCTGATCCTGATCATCCTGTTCCTGGCGTTCATCCTGGTGACGTCGACCCGCTGGGTCCGGCGGTACTCGCAATGACCGCCGGCACCGCAAACGGCGCCCGCACGACGAACGAGGAGCGGGTCTACGACCCGACCCGGTTCGTGCGCTGGTTCTCGCGCACCGCCATCTATGGCGCGCTGCTGCTGTGGACACTGGTCTGCCTGTTCCCGATCTACTGGACGCTGACGACCTCGTTCAAAACAGCTCGCGACGTGCAGCGCGGCAACTTGATCCCGTGGCTCGATTTTGACCCGGACTGGCTGGGCTGGCGCCGGCTCGGCCTGTCGCCCGACACGATCTTCGAGACCTCGACGGTGCGCGACGAGTTCCTGGCCCGGTTCTTCAACAGCGTCATTACCTCGGTGTCGGCGTCGCTGCTCGCCATCGTCATCGGGTCGCTGGCCGCCTATGGGCTGTGCCGCTTCCGCTACAAATGGGGCCCGTTCCTCAACCGAGACGTCTCGTTCTTCCTGCTGTCGCAGTTGATCCTGCCGCCGGTGGTGCTCGCGATGCCGTTCCTGGTCCTCTACAAGGAACTGGCCATGCTCGACAGCCGGATCGGGCTGATCCTGCTCTATGCGCTGTCGGTGCTGCCGATCGTGGTCTGGATCATGCGCGACCAGTTCCGCTCGCTGCCCGCCGAGCTGGAGGAGGCTGCCCTGGTCGATGGGCTGTCCGCCTGGGGCGCGTTCTTCCGTATCGTGGTGCCGATCTCGCTGCCCGGCATGGTGGCGGCCTTCATCCTGTCGATGGTGCTGACCTGGAACGAGTATTTCTTCGCCGCCCTGCTGACCAGCACCGACGCCAAGACATTGCCGGTGATGGTGGCCAGCCAAACCGGCAGCCAGGGCATCGACTGGTGGACGATGGCGGCGATCTCGACCACGGCGATCCTGCCGCTGGCGATAATCGGCATCATCCTGGAACGCTACATCATCAAGGGTCTGTCGACCGGCGCGGTGAAGTGAAGGTATTAGACCGGGATCAGCTTACGCTGAATCGGCGCCAGCCCTCTCCCCCACCCGGCCACCCAGCAGGATACTCTCGTGGGTGGCCGGGTGGGGGAGAGGGCCGGTGCCGACTTAAGTGATCATGCTCTAGGTCGTTAGCTGCGCCGGGCCTGCGGTGTCCCTGGGAGACAAGACATGGACCGGGTGACTGGCGGCTGCCTGTGCGGCAGCGTCCGCATCGTGGCGACGGGGGCGCCCCATCGGGTGGGCCTCTGCCATTGCCTGGACTGCCGCAAGCACCATGGCGCGCTGTTCTTCGCGGCGGCGATGTTTCCTCAGGAGACCGTGACCATCGAGGGAGAGACACGCGACTACAAGGGAAGGCATTTCTGCCCCACGTGCGGGTCATCGGTCTTCGCGCAAAACGGCGACGAGATCGAGGTCCACCTTGGCACCCTTGATGCGCCCGACCAATTGATGCCGACCTATGAGTTGTGGACCGTTCGCCGGGAATCGTGGCTTCCGACGTTTCCGCTCAAGCGAAGCTATGAGCGCGATCGCGACGCCACCGGGCGTACGGAGGACTAGATCGGGATCAGCTTACGCTGAATCTGCGCCAGCCCTCTCCCCCACCCGGCCACCCAGCAGGATACTGTCGTTGGGCGGCCGGGTGGGGGAGAGGGCCGGTGCCGACTTAAATGATCATGCTCTAGCCCGCGAAGTCCGCAAATTCGCGCATGACTTCGCCGGCCAGAGGTGCCGCCTCGATCATGCCGGCCTCGTCGACGATGCGCTTGCCGTTGACCCACACACCGTGCACGCCGTGGGGGTCGGTGTGCAGGCGGCTCTCGCCGGCTGGCAGGTCATGGACCCGATAGCGCTGGCCGCGCCCGACCGTCTTCGGGTCGAACAGCAACAGGTCCGCCGCCCGGCCCGGCGCCAGCGTGCCCCGGTTCGGCATGCCGAAGATGGCGGCGGGCTGCCCGGTCAGCCGATGGACCGCCTGTTCCAGGCTCATCACCCCGCGCTCGCGCGACCAATAGCCCATCAGGTGGAGCCCGAAACCGGCGTCGCACAGGAAGGTCAGGTGCGCGCCCGCGTCCGACAGCGAAATGTGCGCTTCCGGCGTTTGCAGAAGCCTGGTGACCGCGCTCTCGTCAGTGTGGAGAAGCTGGGCGGTATAGACCGTGCCCAGATCCTCCTGCAATCCGATGTCGAGCATCAGGTCAAGGGGATCGGTGCCGGCGCTCTCCGACAACGCGCTCAGCCGCGCGCCTTCCTTGTCGGTGTTGGCCGGGGTGGCGGCGCCGACCAGGTTGACCTTGTCCCATTCGCCGTTGAACAGCCCGCCGCGAGTATTCGCGATCTCCGCCTTCACGGCGGCGCGGAAACCCGGGTCGGCATAGACCGCGCGCAGTTCGCCGGCATCATGAGCGGTCATCGCTGGGCGCCACGCCTGCAAGCCTTCGAACAGATAGGGGCTGGCGAGCGTGAACTCCATTTCCAGCGGGCAGCATGCGGTCTGCGGGTAGAGCGGGTGGCCGCGCTCGCGCGCCGCCTTCATCTCCGCGATCTGGTTGAACACACCGTCCGGCGCGCGCGAGGAATGGAACATCGCCGCGATCAGTGTCGGCGCGCCGGTCTTCTCGGCCAGTGCTTCCAGCTCGGCAACCGACGTGCCCCCGCCCTTGGTCAGCATGAACAGCCCACGGCCGCTGGACCGCATCGCCGACAACAGCGCCTCGAACTCCTTCCACTCGGCCAGCCGCGAGGGCATGGGAATTCCGTTCTCGCCATTGTGCGGCTCGTTGGTGGACGACGCGAAACCGAGCGCACCGGCATCCATCGCCTCGCGCACCAGGCGCGCCATCTGCGCGATCTCGTCGTCGTTGGCCGCACGTGACGAGGCATCGGCGCCCAGCACATAGGTGCGCACCGACGAGTGCCCGAAGTAGGCCGCGATGTTCACGCCGACGCCGCGCCGCTCCAGCATGTCCATGTACTCGGGGAAGGTCTCGAAGTCCCAGTTTATGCCGGCTGACAGCGCATCCAGCGACATGCCCTCGACGTGCGTGAGATTGCGCATGGTCAGGTCGCGGTCGGCGGCGCGGCAGGGCGCGATGGCGAAGCCGCAATTGCCGATCACCGCCGTGGTGACGCCGAGCGCAGGGGAGGGGCGGGCAAACCCGTCCCACGTGATCTGCGCGTCGTAGTGGGTGTGCCCGTCGATGATGCCGGGCGCGAGCGCCAGCCCGTCGGCGTCGATCATGGTCGTCGCCGGACCGGGGATCTCGGGGCCGACGCCGGTGATGGTGCCGCCGTCGACCGCCAGGTCGCCGGGGCGGCCGGACGCGCCGGTGCCGTCGATGATGGTCGCGTTCTTGATCAGGAGGTCGTGCATGGGTGTCGATGTCCGCTCAATCCAGTGTCGCGCCACCGTCGACGACGACATGTGCGCCGGTCATGAATGAGGCATCCTCGGACGCGAGGAACAGTGCCACGGTGGCGATCTCCTCCGGCCGGCCCATTCGGTTCATCATAGCCGCCGCGCCGAACTCGGCATAGGTCTCCTCCGGGTCGGTGCCCAGGTTGGCGATGTGGATGTCGGTGGCGCGGGTGCGAATGGCGCCGGGGCAGACCGCGTTGACCCGGATGTTGTCCTTGGCCAGATCCATGGCCAGGCAGCGGTTGAGTTGCAGCACCGCGCCCTTGGAGGCGTTGTAGGGCACGAAGTCGGGCTGGGCGACGAAGCCGGAGACCGAGGCGATGTTCACCACCGCCCCGTTGCCGGCCGCGCGCAGGGCGGGCAGGCAGGCGCGCACCATGTTGGCGTAGCCGATGACGTTGACCGCGAACACCTTCTCCCAATCGGCCCGGCTGACCTGCTCGACATTGCCGAGCACGAAGGCGGCGGCGTTGTTGACCAGGATGTCGATGCGCCCGAAGCGGTCGAGCGCCGCCGTCACGCACGCGGCCACGGCGTCCTCGTCGGAAGTGTCCATCTGGACGGCGAGCGCATCGCCGCCCTTCGCCACGATACCGCCGGCCGCCGCCTGGGCGCTGTCGGCCTCCAGATCGGCGACGACGACGGCTGCACCCTCGGCGGCGAAAACCTCCGCGATGGCGCGCCCGATGCCGTTACCCGCGCCGGTCACGACAGCGACCTTGTCCTTCAGCCGCATGGCTTTCCTCCCCCATTTTGGCGCCATGTTAGGCCAAGCTCGCGTGCTTGTCGGCGAAACAAAGCGACGCGACGATATTTAGAGCCGGCGATATCCGATAATGTGGCGGCCGCCACATCATCCCCGGAGAGCAAATGACCGAAGCCTTCGTGTGCGACGCGGTACGCACCCCCATTGGCCGCTATGGCGGCGCATTGTCCGCCGTCAGGCCCGATGACCTGCTGGCACATGTCATCCGCGCCGTGGTCGAGCGCAATCCATCGCTGGATGCCGCCGCCATCGACGACGCGCTGGCCGGCTGCGCCAACCAGGCGGGCGAGGACAACCGCAATGTGGCACGGATGGCGTCGCTGCTGGCCGGCCTGCCGACCGAGGTGCCGGGGGCGACCATCAACCGCCTGTGCGGCTCCGGCATGGATGCGGTCGGCACCGCGGCGCGTGCGATCAAGGCAGGCGAGGCCGACCTCATCATCGCAGGCGGGGTTGAGAGCATGAGCCGCGCCCCGTTCGTGATGGGCAAGGCCGAGACGGCGTTCTCGCGCAATGCCGAGGTCTACGACACCACCATCGGCTGGCGCTTCGTCAACCGGCAGATGAAGGCGCAGTACGGCGTCGACTCGATGCCGGATACGGCGGAGAACGTGGCCGAGGACTTCGGTATCGCGCGTGTCGACCAGGATGGCTTCGCGCTGAGAAGCCAGCAGCGCGCGGCCAGGGCGCAGGCGTCCGGCAGGCTCGCGCGCGAGATCGTGCCGGTCACCATCCCGCAACGGCGGGGCGATCCCGTTGTGGTGGACACGGACGAGCATCCCCGCGAGACCACGTTGGAAAAGCTGGCGGCGCTGGCCACGCCGTTTCGCGACGGCGGCACGGTGACCGCCGGTAACGCATCCGGCGTCAATGACGGCGCGGCCGCGCTGATCGTCGCCAGCGAATCGGCGGCGGCCAGGCACGGCCTGACGCCGCGTGCGCGCATCACAGGCATGGCGACGGCCGGTGTGGCGCCGCGGATTATGGGTTTCGGGCCGGCGCCGGCCTCCCGCAAGCTGCTCGCCCGGCTCGGCAAGACCATCGGCGACATCGACGTCATCGAGCTGAACGAGGCGTTCGCGGCCCAAGCGCTGGCGGTAACCCGCGATCTGGGCCTGCCTGACGACGCCGAGCACGTCAATCCGAATGGCGGGGCGATCGCGCTTGGCCACCCGCTCGGCATGTCCGGCGCGCGGCTGGTGCTGACCGCGGTTGAGCAATTACACGAACAACAGACCGCAACTGCCTTATGCACAATGTGTATTGGCGTTGGTCAGGGAATCGCTATGGCGCTGGAGCGGGTGTGATCCCGCATGCGTGGGTCGCAACCTTCGGGTTCGGGAATGGATGCCTATTTTTTCGGCATCCGAAATCCCAACAAAAAACGCTGCGGCGTCAAGACCCTGAAACCGATTGCAGTAAGTCGTTGACCCTAGCCGGAGCGGATGCCTAACTACCGCCCCCAACAAAGCACTAAAGAAATCTGGAGGAAACGCGATGTCTGAAGACGACACCAAGAAAGAGGGCCATTCGCGGCGCACATTCATGGGCGGTGCGATGACGGCAGCCGGCGCTGCCGGCCTGGCGGCGGCCGGTCTTGGTCTCAATCCCTGGTTGGCGCAGGCGATGGCGCAGGAGATGGGCCGCTCCGAGACGCCGCTGCGCGCCGCGTTCTCCAATGCCGGCCTGCAGGCGACGTGGTGCGCCCAGGGCAAGCAGGCGGCGGAATACTGGGGCAGCCTGTTCAACGTGGAAGTGACCTGGTTCGACGGCGAGCTCAGCTCCACCAAGCAGCGCGCGGCCATCGACAACATGGCGTCCCAGGACTGGGACTTCGTGGCCATCCAGGCCTTCGGCATCGGCACCCTGACCGACCCGGTCAACCGCATGATCGAGCGCGGCATCCCCGTGCTGGACATGGACACGCTGATCGCCCCGCTTGAGGACATCGACGTTCACAGCTTCCTGGCGCCCGACAACGAATTCATGGGTGCCTCGGTCACCCAGGCCCTGGTCAACGCCATCGGCGGCGAGGGCAAGATCGTGATGACCCAGGGTGCGTTGGGCCACACCGGCGCCCAGGGCCGCGCACGCGGCTTCCACTCGGTGGTCGAGAAGTTCCCGGGCATCGAAGTGCTGGACGAGCAGCCGGCCGACTGGGACGTCACCAATGCCGTGCGCATCTGGGACTCGCTGCTGACCAAGCACCCGGAAATCGACGCCGCTTTCTTCCACAATGACGACATGGCGCTGGCCGCGGCCAATGCCATGGAGCGTGCGGGCCGCACCGACATCCTGATCGGCGGTGTCGATGCCATGCCGCCGGCGATCGAGGCCGTGCTCGACGGGCGTATGTACGCGACCGTTCGCAACCCGTCCTGCCGCATTCATGGCGGTGCGCTGATGGCCGGCGTCGCCGCTGTGCTGACCGGCGAGTCCACGGGCGAGGGCATTCCGAAGCACGTCATCACCGACGGCCCGGTCGTGACCCAGGCCAATGCCGAAGGCATGCTGTGGATGCAGAAGCACTTCCTGATCTGATCGGGTTGGCCGAAGCCAAACACTGTCGTCATGCGCGGACTTGATCCGCGCATCCACGTCTAGTTGTCGCGAATAGGAAAGTCGTGGATACCCGGGTCTCGGCCCCTGCCAACGGGGCAGGGGCCAGCCCGGGCATGACGAGTTAGGAAAACTTGTGTCCGAAGGCCCAGCCCCCCTCATCGAAATGTCCGCGATCGGCAAGACCTTCGGCGGCGTGACCGCGCTGGAGGGGGTCGACTTCACCCTGATGCCGGGAGAAGTGCACGGCCTGGTCGGCGAGAACGGTGCCGGCAAGTCGACGCTGATGAAGATCATCGCCGGCGTGCACCACGAATATCAGGGCACGATGACGGTGGAGGGCAGGCAGGTCCGCTTCCGCTCCGCCCGCGACGCGCTGGACGCCGGCATCGGCATGGTGCACCAGGAACTCTCCATCGTGCCGAGCCTGAGCGTGGCGGAGAACGTGTTCCTGGGCTCGCAGCCGCTGAGCAAGGCGGGCACCGTGGCCTGGCGGTCGATGGCCAAGCGCGCGGCCGAGCACCTGCACCGCCTGGGCATCGACGTCGACCCCAAGACCGAGGCCGGTCACCTGCCGCTTGGCTTGCAGCAACTGGTCGAGCTGGGCCGGGTGCTGTTCTCCGGCGCGCGGATGATCATCCTGGACGAGCCCACGTCGGCGCTGTCGCCGCCGGAAGTGGAGCACCTGTTCGGCATCCTGCGCCGGCTGAAGGCGGAGGGCACCAGCTTCATCTTCATCTCCCACTTCCTGGAGGACGTGCTGGAGATTTCCGACCGGGTGACGGTGTTCCGAAACGCGCGCCGCGTGGACACCGCCAAGGTGCCCGATATCGACAAGAACTGGCTGATCGAGAAGATGATCGGCACCGGTCACGAAGGGCTTGGCGAGGCCTATACCGGCGAGATCGCGCTGGCCAGCGAGACGGCGGAAAAGCCGGTGCTGACGGCGGAAAATCTGGGTTTGCGCGGCCAGTTCCGCGACGTGTCGTTCCATGTCAACGCGGGCGAGGTGCTGGGCATCTACGGGTTCATGGGGTCCGGCCAGCTCGAACTGGCCAAGGGCTTGAACGGCAAGCTGAAGCTGGAACGCGGCACGGTCACGGTGGACGGCAATCGTGTCAGCCTGCGCAACACGGCGAGCGCCTGGAAGCACGGCATCGCGCTGGTGCCGGAGAGCCGGCGCTCGATGCTGTTCGGCACCGAGCCGATATACAAGAACATGTCGATCTCGATCCTGGACCGTATCGGCAAGATCCTGCTGCGCCCATCGCATGAGCGCAAGCTGGCCGGCAAGCTGGTCAAGACCTTGCGCGTGCGAACGGCGTCAGTTGAGTCTGAACTGCGCACCCTGTCCGGCGGCAACCAGCAGAAGGTCGCGCTGGCCCGCTGGCTGACCCACCTGCCGCGGGTGCTGATCCTGTCGGAGCCGACCCGCGGCATGGACGTCGGCGCCAAGGAGGACGTGGTCAACATCGTCAAGGGCCTGAAGGAAAGCGGCATCGCCGTGATCGTGGTGTCGACGGAGCCGGAGACGGTGTTGTCGCTGGCCGACCGCATCCTGGTGATGCGCAAGGGCCTGATCACCCATGAATTCGCCAATGTGACGGTCAGCAAGGACCGTCTGCTCGCGGCTGCCTAGCGGGCCGAAACCAACAAACGGGGTCGAGGGAACTACGCATGTCTGAACAGGGGCCGGCCACGCCGACCAGTGCGAACCAGAAGGGAATTGGCGACTGGCTCGCGCGCCAGATGACCAACATCGCCCCCTTCGTCACCCTGATCTTCCTGGTCGCGGTGTTCGGGATCATGAGCGACTCGTTCATGACCGTCAGCAACCTCTTCAACGTGCTGCGCGGCATCTCGATCACCGCCATCATCGCCACCGGGCTGACCTTCGTCATCCTGACCGCCGAGATCGATCTGTCGATCGCGTCGATCGCCAACGCGGTCGGCATCGTGCTGGCGTTCTTCACCGCCCAGGAAGCGTATGTTGCCATCGCCAACGTCCCGTTGCCGGGGTATGCGGCGATCATCATCGCGCTGTTCGCCGCCTTCGGCCTCGGCATCATCAATGCGGTTGGCGTCACCCTGATCGGCATCCCATCGTTCATCATGACGCTGGCGATGATGCAGATCGGCGCCGGCGTCTCGGCCATGCTGGTGCGCGGCCAGATCGCCTACAACGTGCCGGAGTTCATCAAGACCCTGGGCAGCGGCAGCGTGTTCGAGTTCCAGGCCGGGGACACCTACATATCCATGCCATGGATCGTGGTGGTCGCCGTGCTGTTCCTGGCGGCCGGCCACTTCGTCCTGAAGTACACGCGCTTCGGCCGCTATGTGTACATGGTCGGCGGCAACCGGGAAGCCGCCGAGTATTCCGGCGTCAACGTCAAGCTCATCCTGGCCAGCGTGCTGATCATCGGCGCCATGTGCTCCGGCGTCGGCGGCATGGTCGGCGTCGCCTATTTCGGCAGCGCCCAGCAGAACGAGTTCGACGACTACCTGCTCGACGGCATCGCCGCCGTGGTGGTGGGCGGCACCAGCCTGTTCGGCGGGCGAGGGGGCATACCCAACACCATTGTCGGCCTGTTCGTGCTCGGCGTGCTGAACAACGGGCTGGACCACATCGACATCGACAGTTTCCTGAAGGTGCTGATCCGCGGGTTGATCCTGCTATTGGCCCTGATCATCAACGTTTACGCGCAGAAACTCAGACTGGCGCGGGGCTGAGCGGGACGAAGGGTTTAGCAGGCAACGGCGTTGCCCGTGCGCGAGCGGTGTGGGTATTATCCCATCGCCGGTCGCGGTTCGGTGCGGCGCGATTGCGCCGGTTATCCGGCCGGCAGATGCAGCCCGCATGGCGGGCTGCCCACGATGTGAAGGAGTCTGGGCGGCATACGCAAAGCCCGGGCCTGGGAGGATCTATAATGAAATATGCATTGCTGGCGGGTGCAGCGGCACTCGTCTTCGGTTCCGCGTCCGCGATGGCGCAGGACAAGCCCAGTATGGCGTTCGTCGTCAACGCGGCGTCCGACTTCTGGAAGCTGGCCGAGGCCGGCGTGAACGCGGCACAAGCCGAGCTGCCGGACTACGACCTGCAGTTCCGCTATCCGGCCCAGGGCACGGCTGCATTGCAGAACGCGCTGATGGATGACCTCGTCGCTGCCGGCGTCGATGCGATCATGATCTCGTCGGTCGATCCGAAGACCTCGATCGACGCTTTCAACCGCATCGCAGCCCAGGTGCCGTTGTTCACCACCGACAGCGACGCGCCGGACAGCGACCGCATCGCCTATATCGGCTCGTCGAACACCGACGCCGGCGTGCAGGCGGGTGAAATCGCCATCGGCGCGCTGCCGGACGGCGGTACCTGCATGGGCTTCGTCGGCTTCCTGGGCGCGGACAATGCGGTCGAGCGCATCGCCGGCTTCCGCCAGGCGGTCGAGGGCTCTGGCATCGAGCTGGTCGATGTGCGCGGCGACGATGTCGACTTCGCACGGGCGCGTTCCAACGTGGACGATGTTCTTGCGGCCATGCCTGAAATCGATTGCATGGTCGGCTTCTACTCCTACAACCCGCCGAAGATCTACGAGGCGCTGGAAGCCGCGGGCAAGCTGGGCGAGATCACCGTCATCGCGTTCGACGAGGACCCGATTACGCTGGGCGCGGTCCGCGAGGGCAGCTTTGCCGGCACGGTCGTGCAGCAGCCCTATGAGTGGGGCTACCAGGGCATGCACCTGATGGCCGACTACCTGGAAGGCGACAAGTCGATGGTCCCGGATGACGGCCTGATCATCGTGCCGACCAAGATCATCACGTCCGAGAACGTTGATGCGTTCCAGGAGGAGTTGATCTCGCGCATCTCAGGCAACTGACGCCAAGTGGGCGGCGCGGCGCCTGTCGCGTCGCCGTCTTGTAACACGCACGCTGCAGCCATCCGGGGCGAAGGGTTCCGGATGGCCGTGGTGCGCGCGCGACGCGGTGCGACATCAAGCCGATGACCGAGCCTATCCTGCAGCTTCAGGGCATTTCGAAAGTCTATCCGGGCGTGATCGCCCTGGATGACGTCTCGATGTCATTGGCGCCCGGGGAAGTGCTGGGCCTGATCGGCGAGAACGGCGCCGGCAAGTCCACCCTGCTGAAGGTCCTGGGCGGGGTCATCGCGCCGTCGGCCGGCACCATCCGCCTCAGCGGCGAACCGCACAAGGCGCTGTCGGTACAGCAGTCGATGGCCGCCGGCATCGCCTTCGTGCACCAGGAACTGAACCTGTTCGACAATCTGGACGTGGCGTCCAACGTATTCATCGGCCGCGAACTGCGCAAAGGGCGGCTGGGGCTGGTCGACAGCGCGGCGATGGCGGCCAGGGTGCAGCCCATTCTCGACCGACTGGGCGCGACCTTCGGGCCCACCACACCGGTGCTGCGCCTGTCGCTGGCCGAGCGCCAGTTGCTGGAGATCGCCAAGGCACTCTCCCTCGACGCGCGGGTCGTCATCATGGACGAGCCGACCTCCAGCCTGACGATCTCGGAAACCAATCGCCTGCTGGAGATCGTGGCCAACCTGAAGGCAGACGGCATCTCGGTGATTTTCGTCTCCCATCGGCTCGGCGAGGTCGAGGAATGCGCCGACCGCGTGGTGGTATTGCGCGACGGCAAGGTCGCCGGCGAACTTGCCCACGACGCGATCGAGCACGACGCGATGATCCGGCTGATGATCGGCCGCGACCTGAAGGCGCTCTACGATCCACCGGGTATCGAGCGCGGCGCGCCGGTCCTGCAGATCAACGGCTTGCAGACCGAAGCCAATCCGGGCGCCACCGTCGACCTCGATGTGTTCGCGGGTGAGATCGTCGGCCTGGCGGGCCTCGTCGGGGCGGGGCGGACCGAACTGGCCCGCGCCGTGTTCGGCATCGACCAGGCGATCCAGGGCAGCATCGTGCTGGATGGTGCGGACTTGGCCCACCACGCGCCCGGCGACGCCATTGCCGGCGGGCTGTTCCTGGTGCCGGAGGACCGCAAGCAATCCGGCCTGATCCTGGAGTTCTCGATCCAGGACAACATTTCCATGCCCGCCCTGAAGTCGCTCAGCCGCCGCGGTCTGGTCGACCGCAAGCGCGAAACCGCGCGGGCTAACGCGCAGCGCGAGGCGCTGTCGATCAAGGCGCCCGATGTGGGCCGGCTGGCGATGGAGCTGTCGGGCGGCAACCAGCAGAAGATCGTGCTGGCCAAGTGGCTGGCCATGGAGCCCCGCGCGATCATCTTCGACGAGCCGACGCGCGGCATCGATGTCGGCGCCAAGACCGAGATCTACAAGCTGATGCGTGGGCTCGCCGACCACGGCGTCGCCGTCCTGATGATCTCCTCCGACATGGAAGAGGTGATCGGCGTCAGCGACCGCATCCTGGTGATGCACAATGGTGAGATCGCCGGCGAGCTGACGCGCGATCAGTTCTCCGAACACAACGTGCTGACACTTGCCGTCGGCCACACGCCCGAAGGCGGAACCGTGCATGCATAAGAAGGAACTTGGCCTGTTCGTGCTGATCCTGGTGGTCGGCATCGTGGTCGCGATCATCAATCCGCTGTTCCTGTCGGCGAACAATCTGGCCAATACGGCGAACCTGATCGGACTGTTCGGCTTGTTCGCGATCGCGCAAGCGTTCGTCATCATCACCGCCGGCATCGAGCTTTCGGTAGGGTCGGTGATCGCGCTTCTGGGCGTTCTGTTCGTCGACATGATCGCCGTCGTGGGCGTGCCATGGCCGATTGCGCTGGTGATCGTGCTGGCGCTGGGTGTGGTGATCGGGCTCGCCCACGGCTTCCTGATCACGCGGCTGGGGTTGCAGCCCTTCGTGGTCACCCTGTGCGGCCTGCTGGTCTATCGCGGCGTGGCCCGGTTCTACACCGCTGACGGCACGGCGGGCTTCACCTTCGGCCAGTCGTTCCCGGACCTCGACTGGCTCACCATCGGGCGCACCGCCGGTGTGCCCCACAGCATCATCGCGTTCGGCATCGTGGCGATCATCGCGTGGCTCGTGCTGCACAGATCGGTGTTCGGGCGCCACCTGTTCGCGGTCGGCAAGAACGAGGAGGCGGCGCGCTATTCCGGCATCCGCACGACGCGCGTCATTGTCGGTGCCTATGTCATCTGCGCCGTGCTGACCGCGCTCGCCGCCGTTTATTTCGCCATGTACACGAAGTCGATCTCGCCCTCGACCCATGGCAATTTCTACGAGCTTTATGCCATCGCCGCTGCCGTGCTCGGCGGGTGCTCGCTACGTGGCGGCGAGGGGTCGATCATCGGTGTGGTGCTGGGGGTGATCCTGCTGCAGATCTTGCAGAACCTGGTCAACCTGCTGGGCATTCCGTCGTCGCTGAACTTCGCGGTGATGGGTACGGTGATCCTGATCGGCGTAATCGCCGACCAGCAATTCGCGCGCTTCCGCGACCATCGCCGCTCGGCGAGTTCGATGGCGGCACTGGGCGGAGACGGCGACCGCGGCGGCGGGTGAGCCCGGCGGCATTTTGGGGGAGGGGGACGATGATCAAGTTCGGCTACAAGCTGTTGTGCGAGGAGCACGGGCCGAAGGCGCTGGTCCAATCGGCGCTGCAGGCCGAAGACGCCGGCTTCGATTTCGCCGCCATATCCGACCACTTCTTCCCGTGGCTGGAGGAGCAGGGACATTCGCCGCTGTGCTGGACCGTGCTAGGCGCGCTCGCGCAGGCGACCAGCCGGCTCGGCCTGATGACCGCGGTGACCTGCCCGCACATGCGCTATCACCCGGCGATCATCGCCCAGGCGACGGCGACGACGGCGCTGATGTCCGACGACCGTTTCACCCTGGCGGTCGGCACCGGCGAGCGCCTGAACGAGCACATCGTCGGGCAGGGGTGGCCGGGCATGGGCATCCGCCACGAACGGCTGGCGGAGGCGGTCGACATCATCCAGGGCCTGCTGTCCGGCGAGATGACCAACTACCGCGGCAAGCACCTGCAATTGGACCAGGCCAAGCTCTATGACCGACCCGAGCGCAAGCCGCCCGTGGTGATCGCCGCCGGCGGACCGCGCGCGGCACGATTGGCTGGGCGCAAGGGCGATGGGCTGATCACGGTCGAACCGAAGTCCGAGTTGGTTGACGGCTACCGTGCCGCGGGCGGCGACGGGCCTCGCTACACCGAGGTCGGCCTGTGCGTCGCCGACAACAAGGACGACGCGCTGAAGACCGTGCACCACACGTTCCGCTGGGCGGTGACAGGTTGGCCGGTAGTGACGGAGATCCCCAATCCGGATGGCTTTGCCGGCGCCAGCAAGTTCACCCCGCCCGAAGCGCTGGCCGATGCGATCAGTTGCGGCCCGTCGCTGGAGCAGCACCTTACCCATGTCGACAAGTTCGTCCAGGCCGGCCACGACCACATCATTCTGATGCAGATCGGCCAGGACCAGGCCGGCTTCATCCGATATTTCGAGCGCGAACTAGGCCCCGCCTTGCGACAACGCTACGGGGGCTAACCGGCGCGGGCGCACGGGCAAAAAGCCGTCACGGAAGCGCGAAAATGCGCGTCCTCAGGAAATCCCCACGCAATTCCCCAACATTGCCCATTGCGGCCTCAAGCATGGCGGCCCGGCATGTCCCATCTTGGTGTCATCGAATATCGGTTCGTTGACGCAAAGGAGCGACACGTCATGAGCAATGCCGCCGAACGGTTGCCGGTTGAGCAGGAGGACACGGCCTTCGTGACCTTTTGGAACGAGGTACTGGCGCCCAAGTTCATTCGGTTCAAGCACATCCTGGTCGATGGCCTGACCCAGCACAGCGAGGCGATCTTCCCGAACCTGCCCGTGAAGCCGGGCGACCGGGTGCTGGACGTCGGCTGCGGCTTCGGCGACACCGCGATCAAGCTCGCGCGGTTGGTCGGCCCCGATGGCAAGGTCGTCGGCGTCGACTGTTGCGATGCCTTCCTGGACATGGCCCGTGTCGATGCGGAGAGGACCGGGCTCGCCAACCTGTCGTTCATGCGCGGCGATGCGGAGATCGCGCTGCCGCAGGATTCCTTCGACGTCGTGTTCGCCCGTTTCGGCACCATGTTCTTCGCCAACCCGGTGGCTGGCCTGCGCAACATGCGCCGGGCGCTGCGGCCGGGCGGCCGGATGGTCCACATCGTCTGGCGCAACCGCGCCGACAACCCCTGGCTGTCGATGGCCAAGGACGTGGTGCTTGAGTACCTGCCGCAACCGGGCGACGATGCCCAGACCTGTGGGCCCGGCCCGTTCTCCATGGCGAACCAGGAGATGGTGACCGCGATGATGCGCTCGGCCGGCTACACCGACATCGACTTCCAGCGCGTCGACGCGCCGGTGCTGGTCGGCAACGACGTGGACGACGCCATTGCCTTTCAATTGGCCATCGGTCCGGCGGGCGAAGTGTTCCGCGAGGCCGGCGATCTGGCCGAGGCCCGGCGGCCGGAAATCGAAACCGCCTTGGCGAAGGCGATCGAGGCCCAGAAACTCGGTGCCGATGGTATCGTGATGGACAGTTCATCCTGGGTCATCAGTGCAACCAATCCAGAGGACGAGGGGACCGCACAATGAACGCACAACACAGCAGCAGACTGACGTTCGACAAGCCTGGCCGGGGCCGGGTCTACGACAGCATCCTGGAGACCATCGGCAACACGCCGCTGGTCCGCATCGGCCCGCTGGCCGAGGAGGCGGGGTGCCAGGGCGAGGTGCTGGCGAAGCTGGAATTCTTCAACCCGATCTCCAGCGTGAAGGACCGCATCGCGGTCGCCATGCTGGAGGCGATGGAGGCCGACGGCACCATCGGGCCGGGCAGCGTGATCGTTGAGCCGACCTCCGGCAACACCGGCATCGGGCTGGCGTTCGCCTGTGCGGCCAAGGGCTATCGTTGCATCCTGACCATGCCGGACAGCTTCTCCATCGAGCGGCGCAAGCTGATGAAGTACCTGGGCGCCGAGCTGGCGCTGACGCCGCGCGAGAAAGGCATCAACGGCGCCATCGAGAAGGCCAAGGAGATCATCGAGGCGACGCCGAAGGCGGTGATGCCCTGGCAGTTCGGCAACGAGGCCAATCCGGAAATCCACCGCCGCACCACGGCGGAGGAGATCTGGCGCGACACCAATGGCGTGGTCGATGCCGTGGTGCTGGGCGTCGGCACCGGCGGCACGCTGACCGGCGTCGGCGAGGTGTTGAAGGAGCGCAAGCCCGACATCAAGGTCTTCGCCATCGAGCCGGAGCTGAGCCCGGTGCTTTCCGGCGGCACCCACTCGCCGCATATGATCCAGGGCATCGGCGCGGGCTTCGTGCCGCCGGTCCTGGACACCGACCTGATCGACGAGGTGCTGCTGGTCAGCAACGACGAGGCGATGGAAACGGCCCGCAAGGTCGCGCGCCTGGAGGGCATTCCGGCCGGCATCTCGTCCGGCGCTGCCCTGGCATGCGC
Organism: Alphaproteobacteria bacterium; assembly: GCA_965227515.1. Lineage (GTDB taxonomy): Bacteria > Pseudomonadota > Alphaproteobacteria > CALKHQ01 > CALKHQ01 > CBDDFZ01. The sequence continues at coordinate 3,394,693 of CBDDFZ010000001.1, read as the reverse complement.
CATGCGTGTCGCCAAGCGTGACGAAATGAAGGGCCGCACGGTGGTGACGGTGCTGCCGAGCTGTGGCGAGCGCTACATCTCTACGGCACTCTTCGAGCCGTTCGGCGAGGATTAGTTTTGGTGCGTCGGTGGGGCTGCCACGGTACAGCAGTCCCACCGGGCTATGTTCAATGAACCTGACACCGGTGTAACCTAACCGGTATTGGTACCTCTATTACCGGGCAGATCCATAACCATGGTCGAACGCAGGCTCACAACCATCGTCGCGATGGACGTCGTCGGCTACAGCCGGCAGATGGAGCGCGACGAGGTCGGTACGCTCGACCGCCTGAAGGCGGCGCGCGCGACCGTCGTCGACCCGGCGATCGACCGTCACGGCGGGCGCACCGTCAAGCTGATGGGCGACGGCACGCTGGTGGAGTTCCCCAGCGTGGTGGGGGCGCTGCAATGCGCGGTGTCGATCCAGCGCGACCTTGGCGCCGGCAAGGGGGCCGCCAACGGCTCGTCTGCGTTGTCAATGCGGATCGGCATGCACCTGGGCGACGTCATCGTCGACGGCGACGACATCTATGGCGACGGCGTCAATATCGCATCGCGGCTGGAATCCATCGCGCCGCCCGGCGGCATCGTGCTGTCCAGCCAGGTGCACGACCACATCGGCAGCAATGTGCCGGTTGGTTTCGTGCCGCTCGGCGAGCAGTCGATCAAGAACATCAGCCGGCCGATCCTGGCCTATCGCGTCGACATGGAGAGCGATGGCTCGGCGCCGGATGTTCTTTATTTCGAGGATTTCGAGCTCGACCTGTCGCTGTTCGAGCTGCGGCGCGCCGGAGAGCGGGTGACGGTTGAGCCCCAGGTGTTCGACCTTGTGGTCTTTCTGGCCCGCAACAACGACCGCGTGGTGACCCGCGAGGAGGTGTTCCGGGCGATCTGGGGCGACCGCATCGTTTCGGACTCCGCGCTCAGCGGCCAGATCAAGGCGGCACGTCGTGTGCTGGGCGACGACGGCGCCTCGCAGCGCATCATCGCGACCGTGCATGGCCGTGGCTTCCGTTTCGTCGCCGATGTCTCGCACGGCCCGTCGAAGAAGGATCCCGCACCGGCGGTCGAGGCCGATCCACCGGTGCAGTTGGAGCTTCCGCAGGCCGGCGAGAGGTTTGCGGCCGCGGCGCACAAGCCCTCTGTCGCCGTGCTGCCGTTCACCAACCTGAACCACGACCGCGAGGAAGACTATTTCGCCGACGGTGTGTCGGAGGACATCACCACCGCGCTTTCGAAGAACCGCTGGCTCTCGGTGGTGGCGCGCAACCCCGCCTTCGCTTTCCGCGACTCCAACGACAGCGTCCGCAGCATCGGTGAGCAATTGCGCGCCGACTACATCGTCACCGGCAATGTGCGCAAGGCCGGCACCCGCTTCCGCATCACGGTCCAGGTGGCCGACACCGCGACCGAGCAGAGCATCTGGTCGGAGCGGTTCGACCGCGACATGGTCGATATCTTCGACCTGCAGGACGAGATATCCGACCTGGTTGCGTCGCGCATCGAGTCCGAGTTGGGGCTGACCGAGCGCCGCAAGGCGGAGCGGCGGCCGCGCAAGAACCTGGGCGCGTGGGACCTCTATCAACTGGGCACGGTCGAGTTCTACAAGTTCACGCCGGAGAGCAACCAACGCGCCCAGGAGCTGATGCGCCAGGCTATCGCGCTCGACCCGGATTTCGCGTCCGCCTATTCGCGGCTGGCTTATGCCATCGTCCTCAACATGGTCTATTTCGACGCCGCGACCGAAGCGGCGATGATGGACGAGGCGCTGGCCATGGCGCAGCGCGCCATCGTGCTCGACCACCAAGACGCCAACGCGCACTTCACCATCGGCCGGGTTCATCTGGCGCGCCGCGAGTACGAACAAGCCATCAATGCGCTGGAGCTGGCGCTGGAACTGAACCCGTGCCTGGCGGTCAGCTACTGCGGGCTTGGCGATTCATTGGCTTACGAGGGGCGCCTGGACGAGGCGATCGAGCAATTCGAGATTGCCATCAAGCTGAGCCCGCACGATCCGTTCCGCTGGGCGTTCTATTCCTACCGCGCGCTGGCGCACCTGTTCCGCGGCCAGTTTCAGGATGCCGTGCAGTGGGCCCGAAGGTCGGTGCAGATTCCGAATGCGCAATACTGGGCGCGGGCGCACCTTGCCGCCGCACTCGGCCACCTCGGTGACGAGGAGCAGGCGCGCGCTGCGGTCGACGACCTGATGAAGGTGAAGCCGGAGTTCTCGGTCGAGTTCGCGCGCGACCGCCTGTTCTATTTGAAGCGTGACGACCAGATGGCGACCTACCTGGAAGGCTTGCGCAAGGCCGGCATGACAGAAAAAAGCCCGGAGCAGGTGGCTCCGGGCTGAGGCATTGGGTCTTGGGTACTGGGAGGAACTAGTCTTCCACGAGCGCGGCCGGGAAGCCCAGGATCTCGATGTACTCGGCGTTGAACTCGTCGAAACGGTTGGCACACGGGCCATCGCAAAGCGCGATGTACTTGCCTTCCGCATCCTCGTAGAGGCGCGAGCCCGGAATCCACGGGAAACCGCGATACGCGGTCTGGTCGATGTACTGCTGGCCCCGGGTCACGGTCCATACGGCGAACAACTGCGTGGTTGCCGGCGTGGTGCTGGTCTTCAGCACGAACACCCGCGAGGCGAGCTCCAGCGGAATAGATTCCGCAAGGCCGAACACCAAGGTATCGACACCGTCGCGCTCGATCAGCCGGGTCGCGGTGTGGAAGTTGACCAGGCAGGCAAACGCATACTCACCGGCGGCGACAGCCTGCAAGATCCGGCCCTGGCCACGCTCGAAAACGGTATCGTTCTCACGCATTGTGTGGAGCCAGGCGATATGCCGCTCACGCTCCTGCGCGTCATATTGCAGGGCCTGGCCCTTGTTGCGGGCGTCCATCACCACTTGGCCGGCCCACTTCGGATCGGCGCAGTCGTCCCACGTTGTCGGGATGTCGTCGCCGCTGATAAGCTCGGGGTTCCAGGCGATGCCGCGGGTGTTGCCGGTGGTGGCCAGGAACCGACCTTCCGGGTCCATCGCTGCGGCGTTGATCTCCGGCCAGTCGTCCGGCAGCGACGCGTTGATCTCGTTGTAGTCGAACGGCGGCATCACGAACGCACCGTCCTCCCAGTACTGTTCCTCGAACTCGCTCGCCACGTGCATGATGTCGTACGGCGGCGCGATACCCTGCTCGATCTCGATCAGGTAGCGGCCGAACGGCCCGACGCCGGTTTCGCGGGTGTATTCGATCTCGTCGATGAAATCGAACTCTTCGACGAAAGCTGCCAGGGCTGCCTCGGCGTCGCCTTCGGTCCAGTCCATGGCGATCACCAGCTTGCCGTCATGGGCTTCCATTTCCGCTTTGGACTGCTCGACAAGCTGCTCGAACGCGGTTTGCGCCGACGCCATCGCGGGTGCAAGGCAGAGCAGGGCAACGCCGCTCATCAGGCCGGTCGTCTTCAGGCTCACCATCGTGTCCCCCTTCATAGGTTTCATCCAAAGCTAACTTACTTATCTATTATGGCGCGTGCCGCCACCGGCGAGTCAAGCGGGGATTGGCCCGACAGACAGCCGCGCGCGGCCAGACCGGGGGCTATTCGGTCACGTCGCCGTGTTCGCTGACCGGCTTGGCGCGTTCGGAAGGCTTGCGCTCCACTGCCTTGGCCACGGCATCGCGGCGCCCCAGCACAAGCAGCCACAGCGCCACGGCAATTGCACCGCCGGCCACCACCGGCACCCGCGGCCCCAGCCATTCGGCCAGCGCCCCGATGGCAAGCGCGCCCAACGCCGGGCACCCCCGGGCCAGCAACGCATACAGCCCCAGAACCCGCCCGCGCATGCCGGAATCCACCGACGCCTGGATCAGGGTCTGGACGGCAACGCCCTGGACCACGAGGCAGAAGCCGACCGCCACCAGGAACGGCATTGCCAGCCACAGATAGGGCATCAGCGCGAAGCCGGCCGATGTGACGCCGACCAGCAGGATGTTGAACACCACCACCCGGGTCAGGCCGACGATGCCGCCGGGCCGTCCCGCCAGCCACAGTCCCGCCAGCATGGCGCCGAGGCCATTGGCCGTGAGCAGCAGCGTCAGATTGCCGATGCCGCCGCCGCCGTCATCCGGGGCAAACACCTGGTCGGCGAACGCCGGTAACAGCTCGAGGAACGGCCGCACGGCGAGCGCTATGGCGATGGTCACCAGCAACAGAAGCGCAATGCCTTCGCTGGTGAAGGCGTGGCGAATGCCATCGGCGGCGTCGCCGAGCAGGTTGCGCTTGGACTTGGGCGACGGCGCCATCTGCCGCTGCCGCATCATGTAGAGCGCGGCGAGGAAGACCGCGTAGGTCATCGCCGCTACCCCGAACGCGAGGATCGGACCGCCCAGGACCATCAACCCGCCACCCAGCGCAGGGCCGACGAAGCGCGCGGCGTTGAAGATGATCGAACTGATGGCGATGGCCGACGTGAGGTCGCGATCGTCGACCAGATTATAGACCAGCACCATGCGGGCAGGGCGATAGAGCGCCTGCGCGGTGCCGCGCAGCAGGGTCAGGAGCGCCAGCACATAGATGGTCATGGCCTCGAACGCCATGAACAGGGTCAGCGCAATCGAAACCGCCAGGGCCACTGCCTGCACCAGGCGCACCAGCCGCATATAGTCGGTGCGGTCGACCACCGCGCCGGCAATGGCGCCGATCACCACCGTCGGAAAAAGGTCTGCAAAGGCGATGATGCCGAGCCAGAATGCCGACTGGGTCAGTTCCCATGTCAGCCAGGCGATCGTGACCCGCTGGGCCCATTCGCCCAGGTTGGCCAGAATCTTGCCTGACGAATAGATTGCGAAGTCGCGGTTGTGCGCGAGCCGGCGGACGGCGGAAAAGTCGACTCCCTTGAGCGGTTTCAGGCGGGCCATGCCTGCTGTCTATCCGGTTTCGAAGGGTGAGGCGATGCGAATTTGACGAAGTGGCAAAGCTAAATGGCAAAGCGAAAATTGCATGAATCGGAATGGAGCATCGGGGGCAGGAGGGCGCCGTGTCGCCGAGAAAGATTTGTAACAAAGCTATTCCCTAAAGCGATTAGACTCAGATATCCTGCGTGCGATGAGTAGCTTGCCGCATCACAACGCCGTGCCCGATCTTGCCCCCGGCGATCGTATCGACACCGAGCCTGGACTTGCGCGCATTCATCGAACGCTGCGCGGCCTTGGCAGCGAGTGCCTCGACATCCTTGCGATCGCCGCCGGCTGGAAACCGGTTGCCGTGGTTGGCTACGCCGAGGCCAGCAGCATGCTGGCAGATGTCTCGTCCTGCGTTGCCGAGGCAGGGCTCGAAACAGCCGTAGTCACTGCCTGGACAACCGAGGGAGAGTTCGCTGGCGTGCCGGACTGGTATCGCGACTGCGTGGTCCAGCACCGTGCGCGCACCACGCTGTTGGCGATTGCGCGCGATGAGGACGATCTGTCGCCTTTCATAGGCGACGAGCCGGCATTGGCGCCTGAATTGGAGGCATCGCTGCTCGGCTACCCTGCTTGCTGCACCGAACATCACCGGGACTGGCGGCGCCGGTTTCATCGGCGTGCGGCGGCCGCAACCGTTGCCACGGCGAACGGCGATCTTACCCGCGCCTACCGCCTGGCCAGCGCCAACTGGCAGCCGCCGGCGGCCGCCATGGGCGACCTGTTGCATGCCGAGGTCGCGCCGCGCACCGGTATCGTCATGTGCCCGGCATGCGCCAGCGACGATGGCAGCCCGGCGCACATGCTCGATGCCCGGTATGCGGCGCTGGCACGGGTGATCGACCGCAGGTACGCCGCATGACCGAGCAGTCATGACGGATCAGTCTCTTCGCGGCCATCTCGACGCCCTGGAGCGTGCGGGGGAGTTGACGCGCGTCGGCGCCGAGATCGACCCCGACAACAACCTGTCGGCGGTGAGCTGGAAGACCTTCGCGGAGCGCGGCCAAAGCTGCCTGTTCGAGAACGTGAAAGGCCATCGCGACTGGCGGGTCGCCAGCCAGATCGTCGCCAACCGGCGCAAGTGGGGCGTGGCGCTGGGCGTGCCGGAGGACGACGTGGTGGCGACACTGGAGCGCCGCATCGCCAACCCGCTGCCGCCCGTCGATGTCGAACCAAGCGACGCGCCGGTCAAGCAGGTCATCCAGATCGGGGACGAGGTCGACCTGACGCAGATCCCGGCAATGTGGACTTCGTCGCGCGATCCGGGCCGCTACATCGCGTCCGGCATGTGCATCATCAAGGACCCGGACACCGGGATCCGCAATATGTCGGTCCATCGCGCCCAGATCGTCTCGCAGGACACCACAGGCTATTTGATCTGCCCGCGCCAGGCGCTGAAGATCTATCAGCGTTACGAGGAATTGAGCCGGCCGATGGAAGCGGCGATGGTGATCGGCGGCAACCCGCTGATCATGTTCGCGGCCGGCTACGTCGCACCCTACGGCCAGGACGAGCTCTACATTGCCGGCGGCCTGCTGGACGACCCGATCCGCATGGTCCGCTGCGAGACCATCGACATGGAAGTGCCGGCGGAGGCCGAACTGGTGCTGGAGGGCGAGTTGCACCCTGGCGAGCGCACGCCGGAGGGACCGTTCGGCGAGGTGACCGGGACCTATGCCCAGGAGGGCTCGACACCGTTGTTCCGGGTGAAGGCGGTGACCCGGCGCGCCGACCCGATTTTCTACGCCATGCAGTGCGGCCTGCCGCCCAGCGACACCCATTCCATCATCTGCGCCACCATCGAGATGCGGCTGTGGCGCCATCTGCAGGATGTGTGCGGCGGCCTGGACCTCGGCGACGTGCGTTGCCTCGCCACGATGTCGCCGATGATGGTGGTCATCAAGCTCCGGCCCCAGATGGCGGGGCAGGCGATGACCGCGCTGACGGCAGCACTCTCCAGCCCCTATCTCCATCCCAAGATCGCGGTGGCGGTGGACATGGATATCGATGCGTCGGACCCGCGCCAAGTGTTCTGGTCGCTGGCCAACCGGGTCGACGCGGCGACCGACATCCAGAAGGTCAACGCCGCACGGACCTTCACGCTCGACAACGCGTCGCCCATCGAGCCGGGCAAGAGTGCCATGTACCGTATGGGCACCAAGGTGATGATCGACGCGACATTGCCGGCGGAGGCCGGCGCGGACCAGTTGACCGGTTATCCATTCGGGGCCGATGCCGATCAAATCGACCTGGCGGCGTATCTGTGATGGCGGGCGACGGCACGGCCAAGGACCTGCGCGCGGCGGCCGAGCGGCTGGATGCCGCCGAGCTGCTGGCCGAGGTCCGCAAACCGGTGGCGGATCTCAGCGAAGCCGCGCAGGTGGGCGCGGCTATCGACCACCGCATGGACAAGGCCGCCCGCTTCGGCGATGTGGCGGGGCAGGGGACGGCCCTGGCCAACGTCTATGCGGGTCGCGCGCGATTGGCGGCGGCGCTGGGCGGTCAGGCGGATGGCCTGCCGGGGGAACTGGCCGAGCGACTGGCCAGCCTGCATGAGCCCGTGACCGTGGCCGCGGCCGATGCACCTGTTGCGGCGCGCCGCAGCGAGCGGCCGCTCGAACCGATGCCTGCGGGCATGGCCGGACTGCTGGTTATTGCCGGCTCCGGCAGTGAGGCGCCGGCATTGGCGCTGACAACCATCGAGAGCGTGGGCGGCGACGGCGTGCGCCTTGGACCGATCCCCTGGCGCGCCCGCAAGGCGGTTGCCGCCGCTGTGGCCGATGGCCGTCCGGCAGCGTTCGTTCTGGGCGCACCACCGGCGGCGCTGCTGGCCGGTGGATTGGCGGGGGCCATCAGCGGCGATGCTTATGCGATGGCAGGTGGTCTGGACGGCGAGGGCCTGGCGTGCGTGGTGCCGTCCAACGACGCACCGCCCATACCGGCCGATGCCGAGGCGGCGGCCTATGGCGTGTTGTCGGCTGCGGACGACGGCGCCCGTGCCATCCTGACCATCCATGGCGCGTGCGCCCGAGAGGCGCAGGTTCTTCACCTGTTTGGCGGTGCCGACCGGTCGCGCGAATTGCTGTCCGTCGAGGCCCTAGCGATGGAAATTGCGCTTCACCGCCACATCGGCATGGTCGAGGGCGGCGTCGATGTGCTCGATGTCGTGGTCTACCCGGAGACGGGTAACCGGCTGGCGGCCTGCAAAATCCGGCCCCGCATCGGCGGCCAGTCGAAGACCGCCCTGATGGCGGCACTGGCGTCCACCAATCTCGGCCCGGACGTGGCGTTCGGCGTCGACGAGGACATCAACGTCCACGATCTGCGCGACGTGATCTGGTCGACGGCAAGCCGCCTGCACGGCGAAGTTGATGTCGGCACCATCGCCGGCATGGCCGCGACATCGGCCGACAAAGCGGGCGAGGGGCAGAGCCGTGCGGTCACCAAGTGGTTCGTGGACTCCACCATGCCGCCGCTGACCCAGCCGGAGAACCGCGCCGTCTTCGAACGCGCGATGCCGAAGAACCTGGCCGACGTCGACCTGAAGGACTTCCTGCCGGACTGAGGGATTTCCCCTCACCCTCCCGTCCGGCTTGTGCCGGCCGGGCCCCTCCCTCTCCCACAGGGAGAGGGGTATCCGGCGCGCCATCAATATCCCTCTCCCTGTGGGAGAGGGAGGGACCCAGACCTGTCAGGTCTGGGAGGGTGAGGGGCCTTCTCTGCGCTCCACAGCCTCGGCAATCCGGCGTGTGACGCCTTCAATATTGGCCAGCACCTCGTTGTTCCAGAACCGCAGCACCAGGAAACCACGGTCCCGCAGCAGGGTGTCGCGCACCTGATCCTGCCGATTGCGCTTGGCATGCTGTCCGCCATCCACCTCGACAGCGATGCGGTGCTCAATATCGGCGAAGTCCACCGTAATTCCGGCGATGGGAACCTGGCGCCGGAATTTGGCTTTGGCCACCCCGCGGTTTCGCAGATGACGCCACAGCAGGCGCTCGGCGTCCGTGGCTTGGCGGCGAAGCAAACGGGCGCGCTCGACAGCCGCGTTGGATGGATCAGGCACCCTTCTACTCCGAATCTAACCCTTCACCGCGCCCTGGGTGAGGCCGGAGATCAACCGCTTCTGGATCAGCAGGAACAGCACGGTCGCCGGCATCGCGCCGACGATGCCGCCGGCCGACAGCAGCCCCCATTCGATGCTGTATTCGCCGACCAGGGTCTGGATCGCGACGGTGATCGGCCGCACGTTGGAGCTGCCGAGGGTCAGCGCATAGAGGTACTCGTTCCAGGCGGTGATGAAGATGTAGATGCCGGTGGCGACGATGCCGGGCATGGCGAGCGGCAGGATCACCCGCCTCAGCGCGCCCAGCCGGGTGCAGCCGTCGGTCATCGCCGCTTCATCAAGATCGGTCGGTATGTTGTTGATATAGCTTGTCATCATCCACACCGAGAACGGGATGGCGATGGTCGCGTTGGCGATGATCAGGCCGACATGGGTGCCGTTAAGGTCCAGCGTGCGCATCAGCACGAACAACGGCAGGATCAACAGTACCAGCGGGAACATATTGATCAGCAGGAACTGCAACAGCAGCAGGCGCCGCCCCGGGAACCGGAACCGCGAGAAGGCGTAGGCCGCTGTCACGCTCAGCGTCAGGCCGACCACCACGGTGCCGCCGGCGATGATGGCGCTGTGCATCAGGTTGACCTCGAACCCCACGGTGCGGAACAGCCGGTCGTAGTGCTCCAGCGTGGCGCCGATCAGCGACGGCCCCGCGGTGAACAGCTGCTGCTTCGGGGTGATCGAGGTCAGCGCCATCCACAGGTACGGCCCCAGGGTGAAGCCGAGGATCAGCAGCATCGGCAGGTGAATGGTCACCAGCCGCAGGGCCATGGCGCTCGGGCGATGCATCATCGTATCGACCGCCCGGCACGGCGCAGATAGAGCACCACGAAGGCGATCAGCAGCAGGGTGAACATCACCGCCAGCGCGGAGCCGTAGCCGTAGTCCTGGTTGGCGCGCGCCTTGATGAAGGCATAGAGCGGCAGCGTGTAGGTGGCGTAGCCGGGGCCGCCTTCGGTCATCACGAAGATGACGTCGATGGAGTTGGCGACCCAGATCACCCGCAGCAGCACCGCCGTCATCAGCACGCCGGAGATGCCGGGCAGGGTGATGTGCCAGAACTTCCGCCACGGCCCAGCACCGTCGATGGCCGCGGCCTCGTAATATGTGGCGGGAATGGACTGGAGCCCGGCCAAGATCATCACCGCGAAGAACGGGAAGCCCTGCCAGGTGAGCGTCAGCACGATGGCATAGAGCGCGGTGTCCGGGTCGGCCAGCCAGGGCACCGTGTCCTGCACCAGGTCGAACCGCAGCAGGAACTCGTTCAGCACGCCGTAATTGGCGTCATAAAGCCAGGTCCACATCAGCGCGATGACCACGCTGGGCAGCGCCCACGGGATGATCACCAGGGCGCGGGCGATCGGCCGCCACCAGAAGCGCTGGTTCAGCAGCAGCGCGGTTGCCAGCCCCAGCAGCATCTGCAGCGGCACCGTAAGGCCGATCCAGATCAGCGTGTGCCATGCCGAGATCCAGAACACCTCGTCGCCCAGGGCGGCGATGAAGTTGTCGAACCAGACGAAGTCGATGTCGTTGGGCCGAAACAGCACATAGTCGTGCAGGCTCATCCACCCGGCCTGCAACATCGGCAGGAACACGATGGTGAGCGTCACCAGCACCGCCGGCGACAACAGCGCATACGGCAGCACGATCTGCCCGAGCGGGGGACGGGTCGATGCAGTTGGCGGCTTCACGTAGATGTGGGTCGTTTCCGCCATCTGAATCACTTCATTGTCGTCCTCGCCCTTGTGGCGAGGACCCATTTTTGGCCGATACGCCAATCAGCTGCGAGGGATATTTGACAGGTCGAGGCGCGCATTACACAGCGCCCGCGATCATCTGCGCACATGCAGAGTAACGCCGAACGAGACCGCGAACGGAATGGGCCCTCGCCACAAGGGCGAGGGCGACAGGATGGACTTGGCGCTACTCGTTATACAGCGCGTCGATCTCCGCATTCATTTCGGCGGCCGTGATCTCGCCGGTCAGCGCGCGTTGCATGTTCACCGGCCATGCGGTGCTGACGAAGTCCGAAGTCTGCGACACGTTCGGCAGCAGCCGTGCATAGGGCAGAGAGGCGACGGTCGCCTCCACGAACCGGGTCTCGTGCAGGTCCCAGGCGTCGCTGTCGGTCTTGGTGACCGGAAGCTGGCCGGTGGCCTCGTTGAACCTGGCGTTGGCGCCGGCGGAGGACAGGAAGGCGATCCACTCCCAGGCCGCGTCCTTGTCGGAAGCCGAGGACAGCACCGCCGTCGACTCGTCGCCGAACGCCGTCCAGTGGCCGCCGCCACATTCCGGCACCGGCACCGCCGACACGTTGTCGCCCAGCGCTTCGACCATGCCGGCCGACGAGCCGATGTGGTGAATGGTCATCGCGGTCACGCCGGCCTGGAAGGCACCGATAATCTCCTGGAAGCCGTCATTGGGCGCGGACGGCGGGAAAACACCATCCTCGCGGAACAGGTCGACCACGAACTGGGTGCCGGCGACGGCCGCATCATTGGTCATCTCGCCCGGCCCGAAGCCGACGCCGTCGCGCGACAGCACCAGGCTCGCCCAATGGTCGTGGCCGCCGCGGCCGCCACGGAAGCCGAAACCATAGACGTCGGTGCGCCCGTCGCCATCGGTGTCGCGGGTCAGCGCCTGGGCGGCGGCCCGGAACTCGTCACAGGTCGTGGGCGGCGCAAGGCCCAGTTCCTCGAACATATCGACGCGGTAGTAGAGATAGAGCACCACGTACTGCACCGGCAGGTAGTAGCTGCCGCCGTCCGCCGACTGGGTCAGCGTGAACAGGTCATTGGGGATGTCGTCCTTGCCGGCCCAACCGTCGATCCGGTCGCCGATCGGCTCCAGCGCGCCCATCTCGATCAGGCGGGGCTGCGCGAACATCTTCACCATCGCGGCGTCCGGCGCGTCGCCGGCGATGATCGCGTTGTAGAGATTGTCGTAATAGCTGTTCCACGGAATGTTCTCGGCCTCGATCGTGATGTCGGGATGGGCCGCCTCGAACTCCGCGACCAGATCGGTCATCGGGTTGTCCGGGTTGTCGAAGTGGTACCAAAAGCGGACGGTCGATTCCGCCTGGGCCTGGGCGGCGCCAAACGCCATGCCCGCGAACAGCGCGATGCCCGTAATCGATCTGCGCATGAACTTCTCCTCCGATCGGTGCCTCGGTGCTTTCGTTGTCAGGGGACGCACCGTTATTGCGGTGGCCATGACGTTGCGGCCGACCGCGCCGCAGAAGTGTGACCTAGGTTACAAAGACTTGCAAACCGCTGCGCATATGCTGTGGTCAAGATCTGCCCGGGCGAGCGGTCTATGCGCGCCGTCCGGGGGCCCTTGTATGGAGATGGAAGTGGAGAACTTCACACCCTTGTCGGCGGCGATCGGCGGTGCGCTGATTGGATTGTCCGCCGTGATGCTGATGGCGCTGAACGGCCGGGTCGCCGGCATCAGCGGTATTTTCGCGGGCATGGCGTTCGCCGATGGCACCGACCGGATCTGGCGCATCCTGTTCGTTGTCGGCCTGGTCGCGGGCCCGGTCGTCTACGGCCTGTTCCTGGCCGACCCGATCCCGTTCGCCATCCAGGACAATGTCGGTTTGCTGGTGGCGGGCGGTCTGCTGGTCGGTATCGGCACCCGACTGGGCGGAGGCTGCACCAGCGGCCATGGCGTCTGCGGCATCGCCCGCTTCTCCCCACGCTCCATCGCCGCCACCATGGCGTTCATGGTCGCGGGCATCGCCACCGTTGCCGTGATCAGGGGGCTGATGTGAGACAGACCTACTTGGGCGCGCTGGTCGGCCTGGTGGCCGGCCTGATCTTCGGTGTCGGCCTCACCGTCTCGCAGATGGTCAACCCGGCCAAGGTGCTGTCTTTCCTGGACATCTTCGGCAATTGGGACCCGTCGCTGGCGTTCGTGATGGGTGCTGCGCTGGTGGTGGCGGCGGTCGGCTATAGGGTCGTCCACGCGCGCCCGGCACCGGTGCTCGCGGCCCAGTTCCATCTGCCGACCAAGCGCGACATCGACGGCCGGCTGATGGGCGGTGCCTTGTTGTTCGGCATCGGCTGGGGCTTGGTCGGGCTGTGCCCCGGACCGGCGATCTCCGCCATCACGCTGGGCGGCACGCAGGTGCTGATATTCCTGGCAGCCATGGCGGCCGGGATGCTGGTCGTGGAGATGATCGGCAGGATGCGCCCGTCGCCTGCTTGAGTGTCGCCCGCCTGACCGGCGCCGCAGATTCGGCAGGGCTGCCAAAGTTGCACATTGCGTAGGCAGTCGGCGCCATGTCACATGCGCCGATGCAACCGCTGAACCGCAACGAACCCATACCCGTCTACCCGATTGTGCGCATCGTCGCCGCACTGGCGGCGATGACCATCGGCGGGGCCGGCATGTACGCCACCATCGTCGCCATCAAGCCGGTGGCGGCGACGTTCGACGTCAGCCGGGGCACGGCTTCGTTCACCTACACTCTGTTCATGCTCGGCTTCGGCGTCGGCGGCATCGTCTTCGGCCGGATGGCCGACAAGATCGGCATCCTGGTGCCGCTCGTCATCGGCGCGGTCGGGCTGGCGGCCGGGTTCGTGGTGGCGTCGGGCGCGACCTCGCTGTGGGAGTACGCCGCCGCCGTCGGCCTGTTGTGCGGGTTCTGCGGCGCGTCCGCCACGTTCGCGCCGGTAGTGGCCGATTCCTCGCACTGGTTCACCCGACGGCGGGGGCTGGCGGTCGGCTTCGTCATCAGCGGGTCCTATGTCGGCGGGGCGGTGTGGCCGCCCATCGTCCAGGACATGATCGACGACGGCGGCTGGCGCGATGCCTTCTACGACGTCGGCATCTTCGTGCTGATCGCGATCCCCCTGGTCGGCCTGTTGTTCTGGCGCCGCCCGCCCAATCAGCGGCCCGGCGCCGTGCAAGTGGAGTACGCGTCGCCGCGCCAGGGTCTGGGGGTCAGCCCGGGCGCCTTGCAATGCGCGATCTGCGCCGCCGGCATCGGCTGTTGCGCGGCCATGGCCGTGCCCCAGGTCCACATCGTCGCCTACATGACCGATCTTGGCCACGCCGCCGCGCGGGGTGCGGAGATGCTGTCGCTGATGCTCGGTTTCGGCATCGTCAGCCGACTGGTGTCGGGCTGGATTTCCGACCGCATCGGCGGGCTGCGCACATTGCTGCTGGGCGGCGCGCTGCAGGCGACGGTGCTGACGATGTTCCTGTTCGCCGACAGCCTGACCTCGTTCTACATCGTCTCCATCGCGTTCGGCCTGGCCCAGGGCGGCATCGTACCGTCCTACGCCATCATCATCCGGACGTTCTTCCCGGCCGGCGAGGCTGGGTGGCGTATCGGACTGGCGCTCCTGTTCACCATCATCGGCATGGCCATCGGCGGCTGGATGGGCGGCGAGCTGTTTGACCTGACCGGCGACTACACCATGTCGTTCGTCGCCGCGATCGCCTTCAACATCATGAACATCGCGATCACGTTGTTCCTGTTGAAACGGGCCCGTGACCGCGCATTGGCAGCGGTCGCGACCCCGGCCTAGATGCAGCTACACGCAACAAGACGCCGTTCCATGCGTTGACCGTAGAGGGCACATTCTGTGCGCGGCATGGAGGCGATTCTTGCGGACCGAGACCAAACAGACGGCGGATGCACGGAAATTGGCCGAGGAGACCGAGGACCGTGGGCGACAGGCCCAACGCCCGCGGGACGTGCCAAAGGCCGGCTGGCGCGATGTGCTGATCCGGACCTGGAAGTCCATAGGCCACGACAATCTCGGCATCATCGCCGCCGGCATCGCGTTCTATGCCTTGTTGGCCCTATTCCCCGCGCTTGCCGCGCTGATCGCGCTGTGGGGGCTGCTGTTCGATCCGGCCGAGGTCGAGGCGCAATTGGCCAACATCAGCGCCCTGTTGCCGGAGGAGGCGGCCGACATCATCCGCTCGCAGGCGCGCGACCTGACCTCAGCGTCCTCGCAGGGCGGCGTCACCCTGGCCGCGGTCGTCGGCCTGTTGCTCGCGCTATACAGCGCCACCAAGGGCATGCGCGCGATGATCGGCGGGCTCAACATCGTCTACAACGAGCGTGAGAAACGCAGCTTCTTCCGCCTGCAAGTGGTCAATTTCGTCCTGACCGTGTGCGCCATTGTCGGCACCCTGGCGACCCTGGCCGTCATTGCGGTGCTTCCGGTGGCTCTGAACTACCTGCTGCTGCCGGAATCGACGGAGCAGTTGCTCACCTGGCTGCGCTGGCCGATCCTGCTGACGGTCGTGATCCTGTCGCTTGGCGTCATCTTCCGCTTCGCGCCCAGCCGTTCCAAGCCGCGCTGGCAATGGGTGAGTTGGGGCGCGGCACTGGCCGCCCTGCTGTGGATCGTGGGGTCGGTCGGCTTTTCCATCTATGTGCGAAACTTCGCCAGCTACAACGAGACCTATGGCTCGCTGGGCGCCGTGGTCATTCTGCTGATGTGGTTCTGGTTGTCGGCCTATGTGGTGCTGGTCGGCGCGGAACTGAACTCCGAGCTGGAGCACCAGACGACGCGCGACTCCACCGATGGCGGCGACCAGCCGTTCGGCGAGCGCGGTGCGTTCGTGGCCGACACCGTGGGCAAGTCGCCCTAGCTAGTGGCTCGCCAAGGCGTGTGCCATCGGCTATCACCCGCCGCATGACGACCGATACACAACCACCCCGCATTCAGATCGCCCCCGACCTCAGCCTGCGCCGGATGGCCGTCGGTCTATGGCAGATGGCCGACCAGGAGCGCAATGGCGCCATCGACCTGGATGCGGCCGCCGCCGCCCTGGCGGACTATGCGCGCGCCGGGTTCGATACCTTCGACATGGCCGACCACTACGGCAGCGCGGAGATCGTTGCCGGGCGTGCCGCGCGCCTACTGGCGGAGGGGGGTGGGCCGGCACCGGTCATCATGACCAAGTGGTGCCCGCCGCCAGGCCCGATGACGCCGGACGTCGTGCGCGATGGCGTGCACCGCGCGCTCGACCGGCTGGAGGCCGACACCGTCGACGTCATGCAGTTCCATTGGTGGCGATATGAGCATCTGAGCTACCTCGACGCGCTTGCCGAATTGATGCGGCTGAAGGGCGAGGGGCTGATCCGCCACATCGGACTGACCAATTTCGACACCGCGCACCTGGAGATGGTGGTGCGCAACGGCATCGAGATCGCCACCAACCAGGTCTGCTTCTCGTTGCTCGACCGGCGCGCCGCAGGCGAGATGGCGGCGGCTTGCCAAGACCTCGGCGTGAAGGTGCTGGCGTTCGGCACGCTGGGCGGCGGCTTCCTCAGCGACCGCTGGCTCGGCGCGCCGGAGCCGGCCGACATCGCCGACTGGTCGAAGATGAAGTACAAGCGCTTCGTCGATGCGTCGGGCGGCTGGGCGGCGTTCCAGGGGCTGTTGCGAGCGCTCGACCAGGTGGCCCGGCGGCATGGCGTATCCATTGCCAACGTCGCGACACGCTGGGTGCTGGACCATAGCCATGTCGCTGCCGTCATCGTCGGTGCGCGGCTGGGCGAGCGCCAGCACCGCGACGACAATCTGAGGACCTTCGCGTTCGACTTTGACGACCAGGACGGGGCCGCCATCGACGCCGCGTTGGCGGACACCACGCCCATCTCAGGCGATTGCGGCGACGAGTACCGTAAGCCACCGTTCCTGACCGCATCGGGCGACCTGAGCCACCATCTGGACGAGACCGAGCGCATGTATGCTGCCGCGCCCATGCCGGCCGTGCCCACGCGGCTGGCGGTCGACAGCGGCTCGGAGTGGGAGGACGCGGCCGGTTTCAGTCGTGCGGTGCGTGATGGCGACCGCATCCTGGTCAGCGGCACCACGGCCACCGACCCCGCCGGCAAATGCGTGTGTCCCGGCGATGCCGGCGGGCAGGCGACCTACATCTTCGACAAGATCGCCGCCGCCATCGAGGCTCTGGGTGGCGACATGGCAGACGTCGTGCGCACCCGCATCTACATGGCCGATGCCAACCAATGGCAGGCGGTCGCCCGGCAGCACAAGCGTGTGTTCGGGGCGAGCCCGCCGGCCAACACGCTGCTGCAGGTGGGCGGCCTGGTCGGCGATTACCTGGTCGAGATCGAGGCCGAGGCGGTTGTCCGAGAGCGATAACGCACACCCAATCGTCGGCCTGATCGTTAATCCCATCGCCGGCATGGGCGGCGCGGTCGGCCTGAAGGGCACGGACGGCCCCGACATCCTGGAGCAGGCGCGGGCGCGCGGTGCGGTGCCGCATGCCGCCGAGCGCGCGCGCCGAGCGCTTGCCGAGATGCCCGGCGTTACGGTTCTGACAGTTGCGGGACCGATGGGCAGCGCTGCCGTCGATGGTCTCGGAGTTTCGGTCGAGCTTCTCGACGCCCCCGTCGGCGACACCACGACGGCGGACGACACCAGGCGTGCAGCACGCGAAATGATCGACCGCGGGGTGGCGCTAATCCTGTTTGCCGGTGGCGACGGCACCGCGCGCGACATTGCCGACGTGGCCGGGCTCGATACCCCCATCCTCGGCATTCCGTGCGGCGTGAAGATGCAATCGGGCGTCTTCGCGGTCAGCCCGGAGGCGGCAGGACGGCTCGCCGCTGATCTGGTGACGGCGGGTGAGCGCCGCGTCGGGCTCAGGCGGGTCGAGATCATGGACATCGACGAGGCCGCTGTGCGCCAGGACCGGATCGCGCCACGCCTCCATGGCTATGCCCGCGCGCCGCATGCCCGCAATCTGTTGCAAGCGGTAAAGGCAGGTTCCGCACCCGGCGTGGGCGGGGCGGGCGTCGGCGCCGCATGTGCCGAGATCGCCGCCAATCTGCCGCCGGATGCACTGACCCTGATCGGGCCGGGTGCCACGACCAAACGTGTGCTGTCGGCACTGGGCCTTGAAGGCACGCTGCTGGGCGTCGATGCCATACGCGATGGCACCCTGGTGGGCCGGGACTTGAGCGCAGACCAGGTGGCGACGCTTGCTGGCGACGGGCCGGTGCGCATCATTGTTGGCGTAACCGGGGGGCAGGGGTTCGTGTTCGGGCGCGGCAACCAGCAGATCGCGCCTGTTATGATCCGCCGCGCTGGACCCGATGGCATCGTCATTGTCGCCGACGAGGCCAAGCTCTCCATGCTGCCGGGCGGGCGTCTGCTGGTCGACACCGGCGATCCGGCGCTGGACCGCGACCTCGCCGGCTATGTCCGCGTGCGCACCGGGCGCGGCCGATCCATGATGATGCGGCTGGCGTGACGCATGAGGACAAGGGTGGCGTTGATCCAGCTTGTGCGATATGCGACCGTTTGTT
Organism: Alphaproteobacteria bacterium; assembly: GCA_965227515.1. Taxonomy (GTDB): domain Bacteria; phylum Pseudomonadota; class Alphaproteobacteria; order CALKHQ01; family CALKHQ01; genus CBDDFZ01. Next base: position 3,376,271 of record CBDDFZ010000001.1, on the reverse strand, counting down.
CGAAAACGTCGCAGAATCAGAGCTGAATCAGAGGAGCCAGGCGTGAGCATTCGTTCCCACCCATGGATGGCGCTGTCCGCCCCCGGCGCGATCGAGGAGATGCTGCGCGACATCGGCGTGCCGGATGTGGAGTCGCTGTTCGAGCAAGTGCCGAGAGACCACTACCGCAAGGCGCCGCCGCAGCTGCCGCCGATGCTGTCGTCGGAGCTGGAACTGCGCCGCGACCTGCGGTCCAAGCTCGGCCGCAACCAGGATTGCGAGCGCAATCTGAACTTCCTCGGCGCCGGCTGCTGGCAACACCATGTGCCGGCGGTGGTGGACGAGATCGTCGGGCGGACCGAGTTCCTGACCCCGGTGTGGGGCTCCTACCAGTCCGACCACGGGCGCAACCAGGCCTGGTTCGAGTTCAACAGCCAACTCGGCGAGTTGCTGAACATGGAGGTGGTGCAGCTACCCGTGTACTCCTGGGGCTGCGCCGCCGGGCACGCCATTCGCATGGCCGCACGCATCACCGGCCGCAGCAAGGTTCTGGTGCCGCGCCTGTCCGACCCGGAACGGCTGGCGGTCATCCGCACCTATTGCGAGCCGCCGGAGATGGCGCGTCATATCGAGGTCGTGCTGGTGGACGCCGACATGGCGACCGGTCGCCTGGATCTGGCCGATCTTGAAGCCAAGCTCGGCGACGACGTGGCCGCGGTCTACTTCGAGAACCCGGCCTATCTGGGCACCATCGACCCGAACGGGGCGGAGATCGCGCGCCTGGCGCGGGCTGTGGGGGCAGAGACCATCGTCGGCGCCGACCCGATCTCGCTCGGCGTGCTGGTGCCGCCGGCCGACTATTGCGCCGACATCGTGGTCGGCCCGACCCAGCCCATGGGCGTGCACATGAACTGCGGCGGCGGAGTCGGCGGGTTCCTGGCCTCCCGCGACGATGAGAAATATGTACGCGAGTTCAATGGCTTCCTGGTCTCCGTTGGCACCACGCGGGAAGAGGGGCAGTGCGGGTTCGGCCTGTCGTGCTCGCACCAGACCTCCTACGGCATGCGCGAGGAGGGCAAGGACTGGACCGGCAACTCGACCTATCTGTGGGCGATCGCCAACGCGGTCTATATGAGCCTGCTGGGGCCGGAGGGCTTCCGCGAGGTCGGCGACCTGATCCTGGCGAACGCCCGCAACGCGGCGCGGCGCCTGGATGCCATCGACGGCGTGTCGGTGCTCTGGCCGGACGGCTTCTTCAAGGAGTTCGTGGTGGATTTCTCCGGCACCGGCAAGACCGTGGCCGCGATCAACGACGCTCTACGCGAGAACAATATCTTCGGTGGCAAGGACCTGTCGGCCGAACTGCCGGACCTGGGGCAGGCGGCGCTCTATTGCGTGACCGAGGTGCACACGGCGGAGGATATCGCCCGGCTTGCATCAGCGGTTGAGGAGATCGTGCGATGAGCATGAAATTGCGCAATTTTCACGCCGCCAAGTGGGATGAGCCGGTGGTCATGGAGCTGGGCCGTCCCGGCGCGCGCGGGCAGATCTTCCCGGCGCCCGAGGCCGGTGATGCGGCTGATCTGGTGCCCGCCGGCATGCGCCGCGCCGAACGGCCCGCATTGCCGGAGATGACCGAGTTCGAGGTGCAGCGCCACTACCTCCACCTCAGCCAGATGACGCTGGGCATGATGGGGGTCAGCCTGTTCGGCACCTGCACCATGAAATACAATTCCAAGCTGGCGGAAATGCTGGCCAACCGGCCGGAACTGGCCGAAGTGCACCCGTTGCAGCACCCCGACACGCTGCAGGGCGTGCTGCAGGTTTTCCACGAGTTCGACCTGATCCTGCGCGAGTTGAGCGGCATGGACCGGTTTGTGTTCCAGGCCGGCGGCGGGGCGGATGCCGCCTACACCATGGCGGCGATGGCGCGGGCCTATTGGGCCGATCGCGGCGAACTCGGCCAGCGCACGGAAGTGGTGACCTCGATCCAGGCCCACCCCTGCAATGCGGCGACATCGGCGGCCGCCGGCTTCGATGTCGTGACCCTGCCGCTGGAAGACAATGGCTATCCCAGCCTGGACGCACTGAAGGCCGCTGTGGGGCCGAAGACGGCGCTGTTGATGATCAACAACCCGGACGACATGGGCGTCTACAACCCGGAGATCAAGGAATGGCTGCGGGTGGTGCGCGAGGCCGGTGCGCTGAGCTTCTACGACCACGCCAACTTCAACGGCGTCATGGGGCGACTGAGCGCGCGCGAGCTGGGCTTCGACGCCTGCATGTTCATGCTGCACAAGACCTTCGGCGCGCCGAAGGGCGGCGGCGGCCCGGCGGTTGGCGCGTTCGGCTGTTCCGAGGCGCTGGCGCCCTACCTGCCGACGCCGGTTGTCACGCGGGACGGCGACCGCTACGCGCTGGACGACGACAGGCCGAAATCCGCCGGCAAGATCAGAGAGTTCTGGGGCAACGTTCCGCAAGTGGTGAAGGCGTACGCGTGGGCGCGCGCGATGGGGGCGGAGGGCATCAAGCTCGCCGCCGACATCTCGGTCGTCGCCAACAACTACATGGACACGCAACTCGCCCGGATCCGCGGCGTGGCAAAGTCCCACCCGCACCTGACCCAGCGCCGCATGGAGATGACGCGCTGGAGCCTGGGGCCGATGCAGGAGGAGACCGGCATAGGCACCGCAGACGTCGCCAACCGCATGGCCGACTACGGCATCGACCCGTGGTGGATGAGCCACGAGCCATGGGTGGTGCCGGAGCCGTTCACGCCGGAGGCGGGCGAGTTGTGGTCCAAGGAGGACCTGGACGAGTGGATCGGGGTGCTGGCCAAAATCTCGGAAGAGGCCTACGCCGACCCGGAACTGGTCAAGACCGCGCCGCACAACCAGCCGATCGCGCAGGTGGATGCCGAGGCGTTCGAGGATCCCGCGCGTTGGGCGATGACCTGGCGGGCCTTCCTGCGCAAGCATCGGGGCGCCCAGGCGTCGTCTGGCGGCGGGCAGGCGCCGGCTTCGCGCGCGGTCGCCAAGCCTGAATAAGCACGTTCCGGCAAATTAATTGAACCATCTTACAATTAGGGGCGACCAAGCTGAGCGAGACCAAATAACAACAAGGAAAACCATCATGGTTCCGCTCACCGGCCTTACCTCAGGCGCTGTCCTGATCGCTGCATGCCTGACGGCATCGAGCGCGTTTGCCGATCCCGATCTGGGTTGGGAAACATTCATCGACTACCGCGAAGGTGGCGACGTGTCTGCCCGGCTCGTCTACGGCGAACCGAACAGCGATAATGTTGTGATCGACGCGGTCTGCGGTTCGGATCATCCGCGGGTCGCGGTCGTCGATCTGCTGATCGACCTTGGCCCCGCCGTGCCGGGCGCGCGCACAACGGCGCACTTCATGATCGACAGCTATCAGCATGCGTTCCCAGCCATAGCGCACGATTCCGACTTCGTGCCGTATGGCCGGATCGAAGTCGCCATCGACGATCCCCTGTGGGCAGCGCTACAGGCGGGCCCGGCCGGTGACGTTTCGCTGTTCTATGGCGAGCCGACCGAACTGAGTTTCTCTGACAGCGCCGAGCCTATCGCCGAATTCATTGCCGAGTGCGAGGCGATTGCCGCGGAAAACCCGCAATAGCGCACCTGACGCGGCCGTTGACCTGACGGCCGGCGTGGGGAACGCTCTCAACCAACACACAACCGAACAAGCGTGCGCGGTCGGCCATTGCCGCACCGGCGCGCAGACGACACGAGGGACAATACCGATGAAACCTATCCTGACGGCCGCGGCATTCGTGGCCACCATGGCAAGTGCCGGCCAGGCGTTTGCGCAATACCAGTGGGCGAGCGACACCTATGACGACGGCACCGCGCTGCAAGGCGGCTGGCTGGTGTTCGGCGTGCCGCAGACCGACGACATGCGCCTGAGCGCCGACTGCAATAACCAGCGCCCCGGTGAGATCGAGCTGCGGCTGTACGTCGACACCGGCCCCAACGATCCGGGCAGCGACGTCGAAGCCACCTTTGCCGTGGGCGACAGTGTCATCGTGCTGCCGGCGTCCGTGCTCGAGACCGGCATGGGCCGGTATGGCCAGATCACGTTGGATGGCGATGACGAGCTTTGGCAGGTCCTGATGGACGGCCGCGCCGGCAGCATCGGCCTGACCGACGGCGCCTGGTCGGACTTCAATCTGTCCGGCAGCCACGCCGCGATCTCCGCGTTCCTGGCCCGCTGCGCCGAGGTGGCGCCGGCCGTCAGTGACGATGTGAACGCCGATGCCGACGTCCAGCCGCTGGCCGGGCCGCTGTACGTGGTGGTGCCCTACAACGCGACCATGTACGCAGACTTCCAGGGCGGACCGTCCATCGGCACCATCGTCGAGAACACCGAGGTCATGTCGACCAACACCTATGGCAGCCACGAGGGTGTCGAGTACATCCAGGTCGCCACCGCGCGGGGCGAGGGCAGCCCGTTCTGGATCGAGCTGTCAGCGCTGCGCCCGGTCTCCGGCGGGGCGACCGAGTATCAGAACCTGAACCGCGTGGCCAATCTGCTGGTGCGCAACGCGCCCTCGGGCACCGGCGATCCGGTTGGCGGCATCCCGCCGCTGGCGACGGGCATCGAGGACCTGGGCCAGCGCAACGGCGAATGGGTCTACGTCCGCTATGGCAACATGACCGGATGGGCATCGCACACCTATCTGGCGCCGATTGTGCCGGTGGACGCGCCGAACCGCGGATCCTATCTGCTCGGCGCGGGCCTGCCCGGGGCCCTGGTCGTCGGCTACGGCTCGTGGATCGCGGAATGCGATCCCTGCCGCCATCCGGAGGACGGCGGCACCTGCCAGTTGATTTCCGGCTACGACAATCTGACGTTCGACGTCCATGTCGGAGACGCAAACCCGCTTCTGATGCGCTACTACCTGACCACCAGCCTGCCCGAGCCGACCGGTAGCGACGATGTGCTGGAGCTGATCGTCGATGGCGAGACGGCGCACACCATCGTCTACCCGGACTGGTTCGTTGAGGGCCTGACCGGCGGCACGGTCATCGACGACTTCAGCCCGTATTTCGATGCGCTGCTGAACGGTCAGATGCTCCGGATCGTCAACAGCAGCCCGGCCGGCAGTGAAGTTGACGACTTCCCGCTGGACGGCCTGCCGCAGGCCTATCAGGCACTGTTGGACAACGGCCCGGTGGAGAATCTGCACGGAAGCAGCCCAAGCTGCCCGATTCAGTAGCCGGTTCCAACTGGCACGAACATGGCCTGGGAACGCGCGGCGGCATTGACTACTGCCGCGCGTTCCGTGATCCTACTCTTGCGAACAAAAGTTCGACTAGCGCACAACGCCATGCCAGTACGGCGCGGCAGCGTGTGCAAGCCATGACGCGCTCCGGCCGTGCGGGGAACCACGGCCGGACGTGCGCGAGAGGAGGACTGAAGGTGATTCGTAACATATTGGTGGGCGGCATTGCCGTCATTGGCGCTGCCCTGCTGTCCGTCACTGCCGCGCAGGCCAAGTCGCTGGACGACATCCTGTCCGACGGCGTGCTGCGCATCGGCATCAACCCGAACTTCCCCAATATGTCGGCCCGCAACGATGCCGGCGAATGGGAAGGCTTCGATATCTCCATCGGTGCCGAAATCGCCAGCCGCCTTGGCGTCGAGGTCGAGTGGGTGCCGACCGAAACGGCACAGCGCGTGCCGTTCCTGGTGTCCGACCGCATCGACATTTCGCTGGGTGCGCTGACCCGCAATTCCGAGCGCGCCAAGCTGATCGACTACACCGTGCCGCTGCACACCGAGGTGCTGGCGGTGCTGGCGACCGACGCCATCGAAGGCGACAGCTGGGAAGACTTCAATGTCGAGGGCGTGACGCTCGCCAACATGCGCGGCAACTGGACCGTGGGTTGGATCGAAGAGAACATGGCCAACGTCGAGCTGGAGCTGGTCGACACGATCGCCGACACCGTGCGCCTGGTGGCCCAGGGCCGTGCCGACGCCATCGTGGAGAACATCGACTTCTTCATGGCGTTCACCGAGAACCACCCCGACGTCAACTGGCGCGTGGTCGAGACGCCGATCTTCGTCGCCTATTGCGCCATCGGCGTGGCCCAAGGCAACGACAACCTGACCGAGGTGCTGAACATCATCCTGTACGACCTGCATTCGTCGGGCGTGGTGAACGCGACCTGGGAAGAGAACTACGGCGCGCCGATGCTGCGCACCGTGGAGCCGAACCCGTACTTCTGATCGCCTGCACCAGAAATCTTTTCGTCGCCCTCGCCCTTGTGGCGAGGGCCCATTTTTCCGGGGGCAGGGTTCCTGCGTAGTGGGCGATATCTTGGCTGACGGCTCCGAAGCTGCCAGCTACTCACCGCATACTCGTTGGGCTATCGACGCGTTGGACAGGAATGGGTCCTCGCCACAGGGGCGAGGACGACGTTGAGGCGTAATGAACTACACGTTCCAATACGGCATCGTCTGGGACAACATCGGCGAGCTGCTGGACGGCGCGTTGCTGACGTTCCAACTGGGCGTCATGGCGTTCTGGGGCGGGGCGCTGATCGGCCTGGTCCTGGCCGCGATCACCAGCTTCGGCGGCCGGGTCGCCGGCTGGTTCGTCAACGTCTACATCGTGTTCCTGACCAACACGCCGGCGCTGATCCAGATCTATTTCCTCTATCACGGGCTGCCCGATTTCGGGATCGTGCTGTCGAACGAGCTCTGCGTGCTGATCGGGCTGACGCTGAATGCCGGCGCCTACCTCGCCATCATCATGCGCGCGGGCTTCCTGTCGGTGCGCCGCACCGAGATGGAGGCGGGCATCACGCTCGGAATGTCGATCCGCCAGCAGGTCTGGTACATCATCGTGCCGCACATCGCGAAGACCATCTATCCGGCGCTGGCCAACTTCTTCGTCGTCATCCTGGTGATGGGCACCTCGGTCGGTGCCGTGATCGGCGTCGACGAGCTGACCGGCCAGGCGATCAACCTCTCCACCGTCAACTACCGCTGGCTGGAATACTTCTCCGTCGCCGCCGGCATGTACGTGGTGCTCACCTTCATCGCCTCCATCGGGCTGGCACTGGTCGGCCGCTGGGCCTTCCGCGTCAAGGCCAAGGTATTTTGATGTTGATTGCGCCCATTTTGTCCGCCAACCCACCTCGTCATGCTCGGGCTTGTCCCGAGCATCCACGACTTACGTCCGATGTTGCCAAGACGTGGATGCCCGCAACAAGTGCGGGCATGACGTCAGAGAAGAGGCGGACCGCCTGAGCCATGGACCGCATTCTGGAACAGGCGCCGCGGTTCTTCTCCTGGAACAACATGGTGCTGCTGGTCGAGGCCGCCGGGGTGACGGTGGGGATGACCGCCATCGGCTGCCTGATCGGCTTCGGGCTTGCCTTCGTGCTGGTCTACCTGCGCCAGACCCCGGGCCTGGCGGCGATGCCCATGCGCTGGCTATGCATCGCCTATGTCGAGGTGTTCCGCCGCATCCCGTTCCTGGTCATCGTCTACCTGGTGCTGTTCTTCATCCAGGCGTTCGTGCAGGACGCCTCGCTGTTCACCATCGCGGTGGTCGCGATCTGCATCTACGCCATCGCGTATTCCGCCGAGATCATCCGCGGCGGCCTGGAATCGGTGCCGCGCCAGCAAATCGAGGCGGCGCGCGCCATGAACATGGGCCGCCTGCGCACGCTGACCAGCGTTGTGCTGCCGCAGGCCTGGCCGGTCATCATCCCGCCGGCGGTTGCCTTCGCGGTGTCCTTCATCAAGGACACGGCACTGGTCAGCCAGATCGGCGTCTTTGAGTTAACGTTCCGCGGCAAGGAACTGAACAACCAGGGTTATTCCGGTGTGCTGGTGTTCGGCACCGTGGCCCTTTGCTACTTCATCATCTCCTACCCGCTCAGCCGTTACGGGCAGTATCTGGAAAAACGACTTGGATCGAGACGAACAGGAAAACCGGGCGCATCACCTCGACGTCCGGGGCGTGCGCGCCAGCTACGGCGCGCTTGAGGTCCTGAAGGGCATCGACCTCGCCATCGACAAGGGCGAGGTGGCCGCACTGGTCGGGCCGTCGGGCTCCGGCAAGTCGACGGTGCTGCGCGTGCTGATGGGGCTGACGCCTCTGACCGCAGGCACCATCAGCGTGGGCGGCACGCCGGTCGACTACACGAGCGGGTCCAGCGTGCGCGCGGTGCGCGACCGCATGGCGATCGTGTTCCAGCAGTACAATTTGTTCCAGAACATGAACGTGATGCGCAACGTCACCATCGCGCCGCTCAAGATCAAACGCCGCGACCCGGCGGAGGTGAAGGCGCTGGCGGCCGACCTGCTGGCCAAGGTGGGCCTGGCCGACAAGCACGACGCCTACCCCGACGAGCTATCGGGCGGTCAGCAGCAGCGGGTGGCGATTGCCCGCGCGCTGGCGTTGAAGCCGGAGATCCTGCTCCTCGACGAGGTGACCTCGGCGCTGGACCCGGAGCTGGTCACCGAGGTGCTGGACACCATCGGCGCCCTGGCGGCGGAGGGCATGACCATGATCATCGTCAGCCACGAGATGGCGTTCGTGCGCGGCGTCGCCTCGAAGCTGGTGATGATGGACGCCGGCGAGGTGGTGGAGGTCGGCGCACCCGCGGACGTGATCGACAACCCGCAGACGGCCCGCGCCCGCGAGTTCTTCGGGAAGATATTGCGGCACTGAGGGAAGAAATATTGTCGCCCTCGCCCTTGTGGCGAGGGCCCATCCAAGTCCAATTCGCGAATGGGCGGAGTTACGTAGACGCTCGCCGGAGGTCGGCCCGGATGGTGCCGGTACCTCAGCGTCATCTCTACCGGCCCAAAAATGGGCCCTCGCCACAAGGGCGAGGGCGACAATCGTGTTTGAACCGTCTACCGCCCCAGCACCAAATCAGCCGTCATTCGCGCGGTGATCGGGCCGGCGGTGAAACCCATCCACGGGAACGCCGCGATGAAGAAGCCGGGACGGCCGGGCGCCTCGCCGATGATCGGCTGCCAGTTCGGCGTGCCGTTGACGGCCGCCGGCCATGTGCGCACCACGCGGGCCGTCGCCAGCGCCGGCACGACGCCGATGGCGGTCGCCATGTTGCCGGTCAGCGAATGCGGGTTGACCGCAAGCCGGCCGTCGGCCCGCCTCGTGGAAGGCCAGCCGCCGCCGATGATGCAGGTGCCGTTCGCCATCTGCTTGCATGTCAGCCTCTGCGCGGCGGAATAGACCAGGTGCGGGACCAGCGGGGCGAGGGGCTCGGTCACGCTGACCTGCAACGGCCAGCCCTCGACCGGGATATCCACCCCCAACATGGCCGCCACACTGGCCGCCTCGGCGCCGGCCGCGTTCACCACCCGGCCGGCAGCGATCGTGCCGGCCGAAGTCGTCGCCCGGTAGCCGCTGCCGTCCGTCTCCAAGCCGTCTAGCGTGGTGTGGGTGAGGATGCGGGCACCCAGCCCGCGCGCGGCTCGGGCGAAGGCCGGCGTCGCCCGCAGTGGGTTGGCCTTGCCCTCGCTGGCGCAGTAGGCGGCACCAATGGCACACTCGGTGATGTAGGGGGCGAGGGCGCGCAGGTCGTCGCGGCCCAGCAGGTCGATCTCGATGCCTTGCTCCCGCTGGATCGCCGCCATGCGGGCAAGGTTCGCCATCTGCGCGTCGGTCTCGGCGACCAGCAAGCCGCCCTTCTGCGCCACGTCCAGGTTCTCGCCCAGCTCGTCGGACAGGGTGGCCCACATCGCCACCGAGTCCCGCAGCAGGACCTGGGTCGGCCCGAACGCGCGCGCCCACTCCTCGCCCTTGGCGACAAAATCCTCGTAGGGCAGTTGCACGTGCAGCGAGCCGGCATTGGCGCCCGATGCCGCGGTGTTGAGGTCATTGCGCTCCACGACCGTCACGCCGACGCCCTCGCGCGCCAGGTAATAGGCCGTGGCGCAGCCGACGAGCCCGCCGCCGACGATCAGAACGTCGGTTCGGGTGAGACTCATCGTGGCGGGAGTGGTGCGGTCATGTCGTTGTGTGCTATTTCGCACAGTTGTGCGCAAGTGCTTAGGGGAGGTGGCCATGAGCCAAACGTTTCGGGGCAGCTACACCGTCACGATCACGCCGTTCACCGACGACGGCTCGGCGATCGACTACGACCGTTGGCGCGCATTCCTGGACTGGCAGCTTGAGACGGGCGTGCCGGGCATCATCATCCTGGGCACCACCGGCGAATTCCTGACCCTGACCGACGACGAGCGCAGCGCGTTCGTGGAAGCGACGGTGAAGCACATCGCCGGGCGCATCCCGGTTCTGGTCGGCACCATGAACGCGCACACCCCGAATGCCGTGCGCTACTCGGCCGAGGCGGAGGCTCTGGGCGCCGATGGCCTGATGATCGTGCCGCCCTACTACTACACGCCGACCGAGGACGAAATATTCAACTATTACAGATCGATATGTGAGAAAGTTAACTTGCCGATCATGCTCTACAACAACCCGTTCACCACCAATGTCGACATGTCGGCGAAGCTGGTGGCGAAGATCACAGCGGCGTTCGAGCAGGTCCGCTACATCAAGGAAGCATCGATGGACGTCGCCCGGGTGTACGACATCATCGAGGCGACCGAGGGCGTGATGAACGTGTGGGCCGGCGAGCGGGTGGTGGAGTCCTATGCGCTCGGCGCCAAGGGCTATGTGAACCCTTACGGCAACTACGTGCCGCGCGCCTCGTGGCTGTTCTGCGACTACTGCGAGCAGGGCCGGTGGGAGGACGCCAAGCGGATCCAGCGGCTGATCGACCACATGCAGGAGATCATCGGCGAGGGGCACCCGACCTACGGCCACCAGTGCTATTCCAAGGCATTGGCGCGGGCGGCGGGTTACCCGGTCGGCGACGTGCGCGCGCCGCTGACCACCTTCGCCGCCCTCGGCGCGGAAGGCGAGCAGCGGTTGGAGCGCCTGGTGCCGATCATGCAGCAGCTCGACGACCTGGTGGACGAGTTGCAGGCCACCGCGACCGCGGCGCAGTAAGGCGCCTGAACACCATCGTCATGCTCGGGCTTGTCCCGACCATGACGATCATGAGGTGACCGCCGCATCCCCGTGCAGGATGTCGATGATGTCGTGGCCGATCCTGAGTTCGGCCTGCATCGCGCGCAGGACGGGCTCGAGATCGGCGACCGGCATGTGGATGTTCCCCGGCTCGAAGGAACGCCCCTTCATCTCCAGCGAGAGCAGGAATTCACCGTTGACGAAACCGGCCCGCAGCCGGGCGTCAGGAAACCTTTGGCACAGTGTCATCATGATGCGGCGAAAGCCCGGCGACAGTAGCTCGCGCGCACCCGCCTCGTCCTCCGCGCGAACCTCGAACGCCCGCTCAAAGTCGGGGTCGTCTTCGAAGGCGACCTTGCGCCAGCCCTTGAAGCCGGCAAACCAGTTGGAGATGGCGTTGCCGACCCGGCCGTAGTCCCGGTCGAGGACGAGGCGGGTGTCGAATTGCTGCGGCACCGATACGCTCAGCGCGAGGCCGTTGAAGACGCGCTTGCTGCTGGAGGTGTTGTCGCTGCCGCTGTTCGTTTCCCGCCACACCTCCAGGTCGATCAAGTGGAACTCGCAGTCCCGGTAGCGACCGGAGAACTGGTCGTCCACCTTGGTGCGGTTGCCTTTCGGCACCACGCCAATGTCCCGAGAGGCCGTAACGATGTGATGGCCCACGCTCTTGCCGGACCACTCCATGTCCCCGACAAGACCGCACATCACATTCATCACGCGCTCTTTCAGCGCGGCGCGGTAACGCTCGGCATACTTCGCGTAGACGAGGAACCAGCCAACGGCGATGCCTACCATTGAGACCAAAATGATAATGATCCGGCTGAATCCGCTTCCAATAAACCCGGCTGCCGTGGCGATGACCACCGCAACGCCAACGGCGGTGATGACCAACGCCGTGTTGAGCCGTTGCTTGCGGTAACTCTGGCGCAGTGCCTCCAATTCCGGCAGATGCGGCGCCACCTGGGTGGCGTAGGCTTCCTCGAAGCGCTGATCGTCGGACAATCTGGCCTCCCCTCAATGCATTCAATTCATGAAATCCAGTGTCGGTTTGGCCAGCATTATCAATTGTCTTGAACTGAATGTCACCGCATGTAGGTGGCGCCGTTGACGTCGAGGGTGGCGCCGGTCAGGTGGCGGCAGCGGCCGGAGGCGAGGAACACGACCAGTTCGGCGAGGTCGCTCGGCGGCACCCACTCGCCCATGGCGAGCCCGGCGGTCACCGCATCCTCGCCGCCCAGTGTGGCCGCGCTGTCGATGGACATCTGGGTGCGCACCACGCCGGGCGCGATGACATAGGCGAGCACGCCCTGCTTGGCGTAGGCGCGGGCCACGGTCTTGGTCGCGGCCAGCATCGCCGCCTTGCTGGCGGCATAGGCGATGCCCTGCGGGTTGGCGGTGCCGCGGGTGGCGACCCAGCTCGACAGCGTGATCAGGCTGCCGCCGCCGGCCGCGACGAAGGCGCGGGTAGCCGCGCGCATCAGCCGGGCAGGGGCCAGCACGTTCACCTTCAGTGCCTCGTCCCACACCTCGTCCCAGGCGGCGATGTCGTCGTCGATGCCGCCCTTCAGCCGCATGACGGCGGCGTTGTTGACCAGCACGTCGACCCCGCCGCGCCAAGCGGTGGCCTGCGCCCAGACCTCGTCGGCCGAGGCGGGGTCGCTGAAATCGGCCGCGATCAGTTTCAGGCGGTCCGCCGGAATATCGGCGGTCGCCACCTCAACGCCGTCGCGGTCGCGGCCGTAGTGCGCGGCGACATGGGCCCCAGCGGCGCCAACGGTCGCGGCGATGGCGGCCCCGATGCCCTTGGAGGCGCCGGTGACCAGCACGGTCTTGCCGGAAAGATCGGTCATCGTGTTCCCCTACCTCTTCACGAACGGCTTGGCGCGCAGCGCCGGGTTGCAGCGCGCGTAGGGCGCCGGCAGCTCGATCTCCGCACCCAGTTCCAGTGCCGCCTTCCACACCCAGCGCGGGTCCCACAGCATGCCCCGGGCCAGCGCCACTAAATCGGCCTGGCCGGTCTTGACGATGGTCTCGGCCTGCACCGGCTCGGTGATCTGGCCGACCGCGATGACCGGCATGCCAGTCTGGCGCCCGATTTCGGCGGCAAAGCCGGTCTGGTAGCCGGGGCCGACCTCGATCGCTTGGTCCTGGCTGAGCCCGCCGCTGGTAACGTGGATGGCGTCGCAGCCGCGCGCCTTCAGCGCCTCAGAGAACGCGACGCTCTGCTCCATGTCCCAGCCGCCGTCGACCCAGTCGGTCGCCGACAGCCGCACGATCACCGGCTTGTCGTCGGGGAACACGTCGCGCACCGCGTCGAAAACCTCCAGCGGAAAGCGCATCCGGGCCTCCAGGTCGCCGCCATAGGCGTCGTCGCGCCGGTTGCTCAGCGGCGAGAGGAACTGGTGCAACAGATAGCCGTGGGCGGCATGCACCTCGATGATGTCGAGGTCGAGCCGGGCCGCGCGCCGGGCTGCGTCAGCGAATGCGTCGCGCACGCGGGCCAAACCTGCTGCGTCGAGTGCGGTGGGGGTCTCCCAATGCTCCAAATAGGGCACGGCGGAGGGCGCATCCGGCACCCACGGGTCCTCGTCCGGCCCCAGCGGCTGGCCGCCCAGCCAGGGCGCCGTGGTCGAGCCCTTGCGGCCGGCGTGGCCGAGCTGGATGCCGATCGGCGTCGGCGAGATCTCACGGCAGAACTCGACCACCCGCGCGAACGCCTGCTCGCAGGCATCCGAGTACAGGCCGGTGCAGTTGGGCGAGATGCGGCCCTGCGGCTCCACCCCCGTCGCCTCGATCAGCAGCAGGCCCGGTGCGGCCAGTGCCAGATGGCCCAGGTGCATCAGGTGCCAGTCGCCGACCACACCGTCGGTGGCGGAATACTGGCACATGGGGGCGACGACGATGCGGTTGGCAAGCTCCAGGCCGCGCAGGCGGAAGGGAGAGAACAAGTGGCTGGTCACGGCGGCTCCGGAAACCCGTTGAAGGCAGGTCGGTGTGCGATATAGTTACAAACGTGCGCATATAGAACAAATCTGGGCGCGCACGAAAAGGCCGAACAGACGACCGACCAAACGACCAAAAACGGGGGTGCAGCCGATGGCCGGCATGAAAGTCGCAGCGAGTACGTTTCCATATCTCTATTCCCACAGCGGCTTCGATGCCATTAAGCACCTGCACGGCCTGGGCTACGACGCCTATGAAATGCTGGTGTTCCCGCCCCACTGCTGGCCGCGCGAGATGACCGCCGGCCAGAAGAAGGAAGTGGCGAGCTGGATGGATGGGGAGGGCACCGCCATCACCTCGTTCTGCTATCCGCTACTGGACAACAACCCCAACGGCGTCGACGTGCTGATGCGCCGCTACACGCTGGACCGCTATCTGGAGGCGATCGACCTCGCCGCGCAGTGGAAGTGCCCCTACGTGGTGTGCATTCCCGGCCCGGTGAACAGCCTGATCAACCCGCCCCACGAATGGATGCTGGAATGGTTCGTGGAGGGCATGAAGGAACTGGTCGCCCACGCCAAGGGCGCCGGGGTCGAGATGCTGATGGAGAACGTGCCGTTCGCGTTCCTGCCGACGGCGGAGGACATGAAGTCGACGGCAGAGCTGATCGGCCCGGAAGTCGGCGTCAACTTCGATGTCTGCAACTCAGCCTACATCAAGGAAGACGTGCCCGGCGCCATCCGCATGCTGGGGTCGCTGATCAAGAACGTGCACATGTCGGACTCCGGCTATGACGAATTCCTGCACACCCGCCTCGGTACCGGCGTGGTCGACACCGCAGCGGCCGGCGCGGCCCTGCAGGAGATCGGCTACAGCGAGGTGACGGTGCTGGAAATGATCGCCGACAAGCTGCAGCCCGGCACCGACCCCGACGAGGATTTCCGCGTCAGCCACGACATCATGGCGCAGCACGGCTGGGAAGCCCGGAAGGGGTAGGGATCCCACGGCAAGAATCCGTAGCCCGGGTGAAGCGCAGCGTAACCCGGGGGTTACCGGGGTTGCGCGAAGTGCCCTGGGTTGCACTTCGTTCCACCCAGGCTACAACTAGCCGTGCATGAGTCTCACCCCAACCCGCACTCCACCGGGTGCAGCGTGCCGGTAACACCGGCCGACAGGTCGCTGGCGAGGTAGAGCGCGGCGTTCGCCACGTCCTGAGCCGTGGCGATGCGGCCGAGCGCGGTTTCTGCAGCCAGTGCGGCAATCGCATCGTCCGGCGCCGGACCGCCCTGGGCATGGCGGGTGGCAATGCGGCCCTGCAACGCATCGGTGGCAATCGGGCCGGGGGCAAGCGCATTCACCCGGATGCCGTCGCGGCCCATGTCCAGCGCCGCGGCGCGCATCAGCCCGACCACCGCGTGCTTGGTCGCGGTGTAGAGAGTCTGGTCGGGATGGGCGCGGTAGCCGTTGATCGAGGCCATCAGAATCGCGCTGGCACGATCTGAGCGGGCGAGGGCCGGCGCAAACGCCTTCAGCGTCGCCGCGGCCC
Source organism: Alphaproteobacteria bacterium (assembly GCA_965227515.1). Lineage (GTDB taxonomy): Bacteria > Pseudomonadota > Alphaproteobacteria > CALKHQ01 > CALKHQ01 > CBDDFZ01. The sequence continues at coordinate 3,360,744 of CBDDFZ010000001.1, read as the reverse complement.
CCCAAACGTTGACCGCGAAGACCCTGTCCCATTCCCCACGGTCGAGGTCGGCAATCCGCCGCCACGGCGGGACGACACCGGCATTGGCGACGACGATGTCGACGGCGCGCAGGTCGGTGGCAACCGTGGCGAGATACTCCTCGGCTTCGGCGGTTGCCAGGTCGAGAGGTTCCGCCCACCAGTTTTCCGGCACGTCGGTCTGCTTGAGTACGTCGGGCAGGTCGCAGATCGTGATCTGCGCGCCCGCTGCCTCGAACAGATCCGCGATCGCGCGGCCCAGGCCCCGCGCGCCGCCGGTGATGACGGCGGATCGCCCATTGAGAATGCGGGGCGGTGGCGTTCGATCCATGCGACTTCTCCGGCGTATGCGTGTAGGCTGGGCAGCAACATCGCACGTTTGTGCGAATTCGGAAATTGCGAGCGACCGAGGCAACATTGACGAGCGAATCCGGCGAGCTAGGCGTGGTGGTTGTCGGCGGCGGGGCCATTGGCGCCAGCCTGGCCACGGTGTTCGCCGACCACGGTGCGCGGGTCTGGCTGATCGAGCCCGATGACGCGCGGCGCGGCGATCTTGGCGCCGACATCGCGCGCCGCCACGCGACCATGCGGGACGCCGGGCTCGCGGTATCGGCACCCGACGACGCGGCGGCGCGCATCGCCGTTGTGGCCAGCCTGCAAGGCGCGCCTACCGATCCTGCCCTGGTGCTGGAGGCCGGGCCGGAGAACCTGGCGGCCAAGCAGGCGATCTTTGCAGACCTGTTCAGCCACTTGAACACGGACGCGGTGATCGCCACCACATCATCGGCGATGACCGTTTCGCAAATCCTCGACGCGCCGGACCAACGCGCACGCTGCCTGGTTGCGCATCCGGCCAATCCGCCGACCCTGATCCGGGTGGTGGAGCTGGTGCCGGCGCCCGAAACGCACGAAGCCGCGCTGGCGAAAGCAAGCGAAGTGTTTGCGGCCGCCGGCTTCTCTCCCGTCGCGCTGGGCGCGGAAGTGCCGGGGTTCGTGTTCAATCGCCTGCAAAGCGCCGTCCTGCGCGAAGCCTACCGGCTGGTCCGCGAGGGCGTGATCGACGTCGACGGCCTCGACCGGCTGGTGCGCGACGGCCTGGGGCTGCGCTGGGCGCTGGGCGGCCCGTTCGAAACCGCCGACCTCAACACCGCCGGCGGCATTGCAGCCCATGCCGCCAGGCTCGGCCCGGCCTATCGTGCCATCGGCGAGGGGCGGGGCGAGACCGGCTGCGAATGGACGCCGGACCTGGTCGCCGAGGTCGAGCGCCAGCGCCGCGCGATCCTGCCGGCCGAGCAACTGGCCGACCGCGCCGCATGGCGTGAGGCCGCGCTTGCCAGGCTGATCGCCGCACGCCGGCAGATTGTCGGCAATGATGGCTGAATCATCGCTCACATTCGACGGCCGCCCAATCCCGTTCCGAACAGGGCAGTCGGTGGCGGCGGCACTGACCGAGGCCGGCATCCGCGCATTCCGCGAGACGCCCAGCGGAGCGCGGCGCGGCATGTTCTGCGGCATGGGGGTCTGCCAGGAATGCCTGGTCGAGATCGACGGCCAGCCGAACCGCCGCGCCTGCATGACGCCCGCCGCGCCACGGCAGGCGATCAAGACACAGACCGCACTGCCGCAATTGGGCGGGGCGGCGCCGGAACCTAAGCCCGCGCAACGCCTGTCCCCGGACGTGCTGGTCATTGGCGGCGGGGCCGGGGGGCTCAACGCCGCCATAGCCGCGGCGGAGGCCGGGGCCGACGTCCTCGTGCTGGACGAGCGCAAGGTCGCCGGCGGCCAGTTCTACAAGCAAACCGCCGAGGCGCTGGGCCGGCAGCCCCTGGACGCGCAACAGGCGAGGGGCGCCGACCTGGTGGCGCGGGCGCACGCGTCGGGCGCGCGCATCGTCGGCGGTGCGGAAGTGTGGGGTGCGTTCGACGGCCCGCTGGTGTTCGCGGAAGTCGGCGGCACCGCGCTCGTCGTCTCGCCAAAGACGATCGTCGTCGCGACCGGCGCCTATGAGCGGCCGGCGATGGTGCCGGGCTGGGACCTGCCCGGCGTGATGACCACCGGTGCCGCACAGACCTTGTGGCGCAGCTACCGCACTCTGCCGGGGCAGCGGGTGGCGATCTGCGGCTCCGGGCCGCTGAATGCGCAGGTGGCGCTGGAGCTGGCGGCCGGCGGTGCCGACGTGGTGCTGGTGGCGGAAGCCGCGCCCGCGCCGTGGCGGAGTATCGGCGCCGTGGCGCGGATGTGGGCGACATCACCGGGATTGGCCGCCAAGGGCGCTGCCATGCTGGCCGGGCTCAAGCGGCGGGGCGTCAAGATGCGCTACGGCACCGAGCTCGTGCGCATCGCGCGCGAGGGCGACGAATTGGCCGCGACGTTCCGGTCTGCATCCGGCGAGACCGCCGTCTCGGTCGACACCGTGTGCATGAACTACGGCTTTCAGCCGCAGAACGAGGTCCTGCGCCTGCTGGGCGCGGACATGCGCTACGACAGGGCATTCGACCAGCTTCGCCCGGCGCGCAGCGATGCGATGGAAACCAGCGTTGCCGCCGTGTTTGCGGTCGGCGACTGTTGCGGCCTCGGCGGCGCGCCCGCCGCGGTGGAGGAGGGTGCGATTGCCGGCGCTGCTGCGGCGCGGCTCTGCGGCCGGGACGCTGCCGATCCTCGCGATGCCCACCGGCGCCTGGCAAGACATCGCAGCTTCCAGGACGCGCTGTGGACCCTCTACAGGGCTGGCGCTCCGGCGCTCCCGAGTGCCGATGCACTGGCCTGCCGCTGTGAGGAAGTTTCAGGCGCCATGCTGGACGACACATTCGGTGACGATCCGGCCAACCGACTGGGGGATATCGGCTCAGTGAAGCGCGCGACCCGGCTTGGCATGGGGCGCTGCCAGGGGCGGTACTGCGCACCGGCGCTGGCCCGGCGAATGGCGGCGGATCGCGGCACCGACATCGGCGACTTGAGCTTCTTCGCCCCGCGCGCGCCGATCAAGCCGGTCGCCATCGCCACCGTGCTCGCGGCGAACGATGTCCTCGCGGAGCATGAGGCGCCGGGTGACACGTGACGAGGCCCGCGCCGACCTGCTGATCATAGGCGGCGGTGTCGTCGGCACGACGGCGGCGCTGGCGGCGGCGCAGGCCGGCATGGCCGTCACCGTGGTCGACTGGGGCCGCAATGCCGGCTCCACAGCCAATGCCGGCAGCCTGCACGTGCAGATGCAAAGCCGGGTTCTGCGCCAGTTCCCCGAACTGGCCCCGCAAATCGAGGCGTCGCTGCCGCTCTACGTCCAGGCCGTCGCCGAATGGGAGCGCCTGGAGGCCGCATATGGCGGATTCGAACTGGTGCGCGACGGTGGCCTGATGGTCGCGGAGGACGCCGACCAGATGCGCTTCCTGGAGGCCAAGGCCGAGCGCGAGCGACGCATGGGCGTGGATGCCGAGATGCTGGACCGGCCCGCGCTGGAGGCGATCGCGCCATGGCTCGGCCCGCACGTCGTCGGCGCTGAACTATGCCGTGAAGAAGGCAAGCTCAACCCTCTGATTACCAACGCGAAACTGAGGTCGGTGGCGGAGGACGTCGGCACCACTTTCGCTGTCGACAGGATCAGGGCGCTGGAAACGGATGGCACCGGCATCGTGGCACGCGGTGCGCGTTCGCACAGGGCCGGCCAGGCCATCCTGGCGGCATCCTGGGGCGTGCGCGAGCTGGCGACGGGCCTGGGCCTCACGGTGCCGATTACCTGGGAACCGCTGCACATGAACATCACCGAACCGGCGGCCTATGCCATGCGCCACCTCGTGCAACATGCCGAGCGGCCGATCACGCTGAAGCAGTTCGTATCGGGCCAGATCGTCATCGGCGGCGGCTGGCCGGCCCGCTTCGATGGCGGCGACAAGACGCCGGAGGTGAAGGCGGACAGCCTGGTCGGCAACGTGGCGCTGGCCGCCCGGTTGGCCCCGGCCATCGGTGGACTTCGCATCCTGCGCACATGGGCCGGGCTGAACAACGTCGCCGACGGCGGCTCGATCATCGGGCGTGCGCCGGGTGCAGCACGGGTGGTGTTCGCGGTGCCGGGCGACGCCGGCTACACGCTGGGCCCTCTGGTCGGCCGCGCCGCCGCTGCCATCGCGCTGGGCGACGATGCACCGTTCGATACGGAACCGTATGGGGTGGGGCGGTTCGGGTGAGCCGCCCTGCTGCGGAATGCTACCGCGCGATAGCCTGGGAGATGTCGTGGGCGACGTCCTTCAGGCGCGGCAGCATGCGCTCCACCATGTCGGCCGGTGTGGCGCGCACGGTAGGGCAGCCGACATTGATGGCGCCGAACACCTCGCCCGAGCGCTTGCGCAGGGGAATGGCGATGGAGACGAGGCCGGCCTCAAGCTCCTGGTCCACCAGCGCCCAGCCATGCTCGCGCACTTCCTCCAGGATCTCGCGGAAACGCGTCTTCGAGGTGACGGTACGGCGGGTGCGCGGCTCCAACTGCAGGCCGGCGATCATCACGTCCCATTCCTCGACCGGGCGCTCGGCCAGCAGTACCCGCCCGGTGGCGGTGCAATAGGCGGGCAGGCGGTTGCCCAGGGTAACCCCGACCGAGATCACGCGATGGTACTGTGCCCCACAGACATAGACCACGTCGCTGCCGTCCAGCACCGCGGCGGACACCGATTCCTCGATCTCCTCGGCCAGCCGCTCCAGGAACGGGCGCGACAGGTCCCACACCCCCATCGACGACAGCACCGAGAACCCCAGTTCCAGCACCTGGGGCGTCAGGTCGAACAGCTTGCCGTCGGCCACGGCATAGCCCTCGTGCACCAGGGTCAGCAGAAAGCGGCGCGCCGCGGCCCGGTTGATGCCGGTCTCCGCCGCCACCTCGCTCAGCGTCATGCGGCGGCGCTTACGGCTGAACGCGCGCAAGATCTCAAGCCCGCGCGCGAGCGAGCTGACATAATCGCGGTTCTTGATCGCGCCATTGTCGCCATTGGCCGGAGTCGGCGTGGAGGTGGAGATCAGCCCCTCGCGCCCGCCCATGATCTTGGGAGCTACTCCCTGATTGCCTGTCATGTCCGGCCTGCCATGATAAATCTACCCTTGTGAAAAAAGCTGCGCCGGTGCGACGGGAGCCGGCCAATTCTCACGTTCGGGGCGGTCGAGGCAAGCACGATCCGCACATTTGCGCACATTCCGGCCGCGACGATGGAAGATGCTTGCGCGGATCAGAGAGATGGTGTGTCATTATCGAACGATCGTGCGATATGTGAACAAATGGGATGGGGAGCGACATGAGCGGTTCTGCCAAGCACACACTTCGGAACGGTTTCAGCAGGCGCACGGCGCTGGGCGGCATGGCGGCGACGGCCGCTGTCGCGGCAGCCGGCCTGCCGCGTGCGGCACGCGCGCAAGAGGACGTGACCATCCGCTGGTGGTCGCCGCAGTCCTCGCCGGAACAGCTCGCGGCCTATGAGTTCCAGATTGCCCAGTTCATGGAGATGCACCCCGGCGTCACCGTGGTGTTCGAAAAGACCTCCGACGAGGGTTATGCCCCGCAGCTTGCCGCCGCCTTCGCCAGCGGCGAGGTGCCGAACGTCGTGACCCACCTGCCGTCCTTCGCGGTCTCCGACTACTGGAGCGCGGGGCTGCTGGAGCCGTTCAATGACGTGATCGACATGGTCGGCGCCGACAAGTACTACCCCGGCGCCAACGACATCTATGAGATCGACGCGGGCCAGTATGCCGGCAGCGGCATCGGCAACTCGGCCGCCAATATGTGCTGGCTGCGCACCGACCTGATGGAGGCCGCCGGCATCGACAAGGCGCCGGAGACCTGGGACGAGCTGCGCGCGGCCTGTGCCGCCATGCAGGGCGGGGGCATCTATGGCGCGCCGCTGCCCTATGCCTATAACTCGATGACCACGCTCACCATCATCGGGTTCATCCATCTGGCCGGCGGCTCGGTGTTCTCGCCCGACCTCGACATCACGCTGGACAGCGACGAGACCCGCAACGCGCTGGAATTCTATCGCTCCATGCGCGAATTCTGCCCGCCGGGGGCCACCAACTACTCGTGGGGCGAGAGCCTGACCGCGTTCGTCAGCGGGGCCACCGCAACCGGCATCTACACCGGGCGTGCGCTGATCAACGTCAACAACCAGAACCCTGATATCGCCGACTCGGTGACCTGCGTGACCTACCCGCGCATTTCCACCGACGTGTCGCCGTGGACTTTCAACGACTTCCCCAGCGTGTTCATCCCGGCTGCGGCGTCGAACATGGACGTGACCAAGCAGTTCGCCGCGTTCCTGTACGACCCGGAGGGCTACATCCAGCAGCTCCACGCCGCACCCGGCCACGTACTGCCGGTGCTGCAGACCATCGCCGAGGACGAGCGCTATCTGGATAACCCGATCATCGAGAAGTACACCGCCGAGGTGGAACTGATGTCGGCGGCGGCGGCGGCCGGCCACAATCTGGGTTGGGAGACGCCGGAGCACAAGCCGAACGTGAAGGCCGGCGACATCGTCAATTCCGGCGTGCTGGCCGAGATGGTGCAGCGGATCGTGCTGAACGACGAGGACGCGGCCGCGGTGATCGGCGACACCGCGATGGCGATCGAAGAGATCATGAATTCCTGAGCCGCTGGCTAAGCTTCGGACAGGAATCGGCGGCGGGCAAATGGGGGTGCCCGCCGCTTCTTTTGACACATGACCGCAACGGCAACCGCACGCCCGTCGACCCTGTTGGAGCGGCGCTATGCGCGGCTCGGCATGCTGCTGATCGCGCCCAGCGTGCTGGTGTTCTGCCTGGTCATCGTCTACCCGCTGATCTCCGCCATCTACCTGAGCCTGTTTTCCATCTACACGCCGACACTGGAGGGCGAGTGGGTCGGTTTCGACAACTATGCCGAGCTGCTGGCATCGGGCGACTTCTGGTCGGCCCTAAAAGCCAATGTCATCTGGACCGTAGGCACCCTGGTGCTGCAGATCGTGTTCGGCGTCGGCATGGCCCTGCTGCTGCACCAGAACCTCTGGTTCCGCTCGCTCGCCCGCAGCCTGATCTTGTTTCCCTATTTCGTGTCGACGGTGGTCGCCGTGCTGATCTGGCGGTGGCTGTTCAACGACCTCTACGGCATCCTCAACCACATGCTGATGGGCGCCGGCGTGGTCGACATGCCGGTCGACTGGCTGGGCACGATGCCCAACGCGATGATCTCGGTCATCTTCGTCGGCGCCTGGAAATACTTCCCGTTCGTGGTCATTGCCGTGCTGGCGCGGCTGCAGACGATCCCGGAACCGCTGTACGAGGCGGCGCGCATCGACGGTGCGGGTCCGATCGCCCGGTTCTTCGACATCACGCTGCCGCAGCTCAGGAGCGTGCTGGTGGTGATCGTGATGCTGCGCGCGATCTGGGACTTCAAGGAATTCGACCTGATCTACCTGATGACCGGCGGCGGCCCGGTTACCGCCACCCAGACACTGCCGCTGCTGGTCTACAAGGAGGCGTTCTCGCTCAACGAGATGGGCATGGCGTCGGCCTATGCCGTGGTGATGATGCTGATCATGCTGACGTTCATGATCGTCTACATCCGTGGTGCTGCGCGGCGGGAGCCATAGGCGGTGAGCGCGCGCACCCATACGGGCCGTGGCATCGCCCGCAACATCGTCACCTGGATCCTGGTGCTGCTGGTCGCGTTTCCACTGTTGTGGATGGTGATGACGTCGATCAAGCCGCAGACCGAGCTGTTCAAGATCCCGCCGACCTTCCTGCCCGGCGAGGTGACCTTCGAGCACTACTGGCGGCTGCTCGACGAGACCGACTTCCTGAAGTTCTTCCGCAACTCGGTCATCCTGTCGGTGGCCACCACCGTGCTGGTGGTGGTGATCGCCTCGCTCGGCGCCTACAGCCTGATCCGGTTCAAGTACCGCGGCCGCGAATCCCTGGCGCTGCTGGTGCTGTTCACCTATCTGCTGCCGTCGGTGGTGCTGATCCTGCCGCTCTACCTGATGATGGTGGAGTTGGGGCTCTCCAACACCATCTTCAGCCTGGTCATCGCCTACACCACCTTCGCGCTGCCGTATGGGCTGTGGCTGCTGCGCTCGTTCATGGCCGGCGTGCCGGAGGATCTGGAATCGGCTGCCATGGTCGACGGCGCGTCCAGGCTGGGCGCGTTCTGGGATGTGATCCTGCCGCAGCTTCTGCCTGGGATCATCTCCACCGCGCTGTTCACGTTCATCCTGTCCTGGAACGAGTATCTTTACGCGCTGGTGCTGGTGAATTCCGACGAGGCGCGGCCGCTGACCACCGGCGTCATGACGATGCTGACGTCGGCGTTCAACATCGAATGGTCGCTGCTGATGGCGGCCTCGGTGATGATGAGCCTGCCGCTGATCGTCATCTTCGCCTTCCTGCAGAGCTATCTGACGCGCGGCTTCGGCGCCGGCGCGGTGAAGGGCTGAGGTAGCCATGGCGGACGTGGTGCTGCAGGGCGTGCGCAAGGCTTTCGGCGATTTCGTCGCCGTGCACGGCCTCGACCTGGAGATCGCTTCGGGCGAGTTCGTGTCGTTGCTGGGCCCATCCGGCTGCGGCAAGACCACGACGCTCCGCATGCTGGCCGGCCTGGAGTTCCCCAGCGCCGGCACCATCAGCATTGGCGAGCGGGTGGTGAACGACGTGCCGCCCGGCAAGCGCAATATCGCGATGGTGTTCCAGTCCTATGCGCTCTATCCGCATATGACGGTGGAGCGGAACATCGCCTATCCCCTGCGCAAGCGCCGTGTGCCGCCGGCCGAACGCAAGCGCGCGGTGGCGCAAACCGCCGAGCTGTTGCAACTGACCGAGCTGTTGCAACGCAAGCCCCGGCACCTTTCCGGCGGGCAGCAGCAACGGGTGGCCCTGGGCCGCGCGCTGGTGCGCGACCCGGACGTGTTCCTGCTCGACGAGCCGCTGTCGAACCTGGACGCCAAGCTGCGCGCCTACATGCGTGCCGAACTGGTGGAACTGCACCGCCGGCTGGGCCGCACCATGGTCTATGTCACCCACGACCAGCTCGAGGCCATGACCATGTCGGACCGGATCGCGGTGATGAACGCCGGCCGGCTGCAGCAGTTCGCCGGCCCGCAGGAAGTCTATCGCCGGCCCGCCAACCGCTTCGTCGCCGACTTCATCGGCACCCCGTCGATGAACATGGTCGAGGGGATGCTGGCGGTGGAGAACGGCGTGCCGACGTTCACCGCGCCCGGCATGCGGCTGCCGCTCGACGGCGTGCCGCTGGCGGCCGATGCGCCGGGGCCCGTCGTGATCGGCGCGCGGCCGGAAGATGTCATTCTGGGGCAGAGCGGCGCCCACAACGCCATGGTCAAGATCGTCGAGCCGACCGGGCACGAGAACATCGTGATCCTGGAGCTGGAGGGCGGCGGCCCGAAGCTGACGGCGCGCACGCCGGCCACGTCGCCCATTGCCGTCGACGACCTGGTGCCGGTGGATCTGGTTGCGGCGCACCTGCACGTCTTTGCCGGCGACGGGGACGGGCGCCGGCTGAACGCCGACGGATGAATCAGCCTGGTCGGCACCCCTGGCCGGCCGGATCGAAGGAGGACGCGGGAATTGGATCGCAACGATATCGACTGGACCGGGCCGATGCCCGCGGTCATCACCAATTTCGCGCCGGACCTGTCGATTGACGAGGCGGCTTTCACCGCCAACATCGAGCGCATGTTCGCCAATGGCGCCACCGGCATCATTGCCGCCGGCTGCACTGGCGAGTTCTGGTCGCTGACGCTGGAGGAGCGGGCGCGCCTGGCTGCCCTGACGGTGAAGGGATGCGCCGGCCGCGGTCCGGCCATCGTCGGCACCGGTGCGATCCGCCCCGAAGAGGCGATCGAGGTGGCGCATGCCGCCAAGGACGCCGGCTGCGACGGCGTGCTGGTGATGCCGCCCTATTTCGTCGACCTGACGCGGCGCGACATGATCGCGTTTTTCCAGCAGGTGGCCGAGGCGGCACCGCTGCCGGTGGTGCTCTACAACATCCATCGCCCGCCGGGGAACGCGATCACGCCTGAGATCGCCGACGAGCTGGCCGACCTCGACAAGGTCGTGGCGATCAAGGAAAGCTCCAGCAACTGGACCAATTTCCATGAGACGCTGTACGCCGTGCGCGACCGCATCCGCGTGTTCTGCGGCCCGTCGTCGGTGTTTGGCGTGGCCGCCACCCTGGCCGGCGCCGACGGGCTGATCGACTGCTTCCCCAATGTCTGGCCGAAGGGCTGCATGGACCTGTGGCACGCCACCCGCGCCGGGCGCCTGGACGAGGCGTGGGCCCTGCAGCGGATCGGCCAGGACATGACCCGGCTGTTCGTGACCGAGACGCGCAAGCTCTACCCGTCGACCAAGGCGGCGATGGACATGCTGGGCTATGGCGGTGGCCCACCGCGCCCGCCCTTGCGCCCGTTGGAAGGCGCCACGTTGCGCGAACTGGAAGCCGGCTTTACCGAATTACTGGCCTCGCCGGCTGACGCGGCCTGAGGGGAAGGGACATGGAACTGGGTATCAAGGGCCGCAAGGCCATCGTCAGCGCGGCAAGCAAGGGCCTGGGCCGCGCCTGCGCCCGCTCACTCGCGGCAGAGGGCGTCTCGCTGGTCCTGAACGCCCGCACGGCCGACGCGCTGGAGGCGACGGCGCAGGAAATCCGCGACGATTTCGGCGTCGAGGTTACGGCGGTGGCAGTGGATTTCAATAGCGCCGACGGGCGCGCCGCGCTGCTTGATGCGTGCCCGGACCCCGACATCGTGGTCAACAACCCCGGCGTGCGGCAGACCCCGGACCCGTTCGAGAAGATCGACGCCGATGCCTGGCGCTATTGGCTGGAGGTCCACTTCCTGTCGTCCATCGAGATGGTGCAGGCGGTGGCGCCAGGCATGCGCGACCGGAAGTTCGGCCGCATCGTCAATATGTCGGTCAGCTTCATCAAGTTTCCGCAAGTTGGCTTCGCCCACAGCCATGCCGCACGGTTGGCGTTGGCCGGTGCCTCGGCGGCGATGACCCGCGAACTGCTGCCGCACAACGTCACCATCAACGGGGTGTGCCCCGGCCTGTTCGACACCGACGCGCTGCACACCAACCTGCATGGCCACGCCCGGCGAGGCAACACGACCTATGAGGCAATCGTCGAGGACCGGCTGAAGGGCTGCCCGGCTGGCCGTTTCGCCGATCCCAGCGAGTGCGGCGACCTGGTCGCGTTCCTGTGCAGCGCGCAGGCCGGCTTCATTTCCGGCCAGAACATCGTCAACGACGGCGGCGTTTACCAGGGGCTGTTCTAGTGACGCAGCCCCTTCGGGTCGCCATGGTATCGGGCGCCGGCCGCGGCGTGGGGGCCGCGATTGCCGACCGCCTGCTGGCCGACGGATGGGCTGTTTCCGCCGGCGTGCGCGACCCGGACAAGGTGCGCGCGCGCTTCGCCGGCCAACCCGACGACCGGGTGATGGTGGCGCGTTTCGATGCCGACGACCCGCCAACCGCGCAGGCCTGGGTCGACGAGACCGTCGCCCGCTTCGGCCGGCTGGACGCGCTGGTCAACAATGCCGGCATCCTGCGCATGGTCGACTTCGCCCAGGGTGACGAGGCCGACCTCGACGCCATGTGGCAGGTCAACGTCAAGGGCCCGTTCCGGCTGATCCGCGCCGCCCTGCCGCACCTGAAACAGGCCGGGCAGGGCCGGGTGGTCAACATCGCCTCCACCGACGCCAAGCGCATCCGCGACATCACAGCACCCCTCGGCTATGCCATGACCAAGCACGCGCTGATGGCGATGACCCACGCCGTGCGTTTCGCCGGATGGGAGGAGGGCGTGCGCGCCACCGCCATCTGCCCCGGCGCCATCGACACCGAGATGATCGCCGGCCTAGTCGGCGCCACGCCGAGAGACAAGCGCCTGCAACCGGAAACGGTGGCCGATATCGTCGCCTTCGTCATCGACCTGCCGAACCAGGCCAACGTCGCCGAACTGGTCGCCAACACCCGCCTGGAAGGGTTCATCTGACAATCTCGCGCCATCGGTGATCTGCCTCACCGGCACGCCATCCGTTCAGCCCCACATCCAAGGCACACCAGCCAAGGAGAGAGGGCTATGTCGATGAATGGATTTGGGCGCAACAGTCGCTTCGGTGGCCACGATGTCAGCGGCGAGCGCGGCAATCGCGACTACTTTGACGACGTCGCCAACAACTCCGGCGGATCCAAGGGGCCCGCCATCGTGTTCGGCATCCTGATGCTGTTCGGCATCGTGTTGGCGACGATCACGGGCGAGGGCGACGGCCTGCTGCGGATCCTGGGCGCGCTCGGACACCTGTTCTAGTTCTGGAGACGGGTAGGCGCGCGCGGTCAAGCGGCGAGACCGATCGGCGAAGTCAGTCGCCTGGCGGCAGCGCGTCCAACTGCTCGTACATGTCATAGACCTTCGGCATCGGCGTCCACCAGTCGTCGGGACCGGCGCTCGGCACACGACTCTGGAACGTGTGCATCAGGTCGTCCCATTCCTTGGCGCGCGGCGTCTCTGCCATGTAGCGCGCCCACTGGGCATCCCAGTCGAAATCGTCGTCGACTTCCACCAGCATGAACAGGCGGTTGCCGGTGCGCCAGATCTTCTGCGACCGGACGCCGATCCGCTCCATCCCGCGCAGTATCTCGGGCCACACCGCGCGATGGTACTCGTCGTAGGTCGCGATCGTCTGCGGGTCGTCCTTCAGGTCGAGCGCGAAGGCAAGCTGTTTCATGACATCTCCAAGACTCGTGATGTTAGCGCAAGGGATCGCTCAAATCTTTCCCGTCGGATTGCTTCAGTTGCTCCTGCGACTGCCAGCACGCGCAAGATGAAGAATGATTTGAGACAACAAAGGATCGAATTAGGCAAGTGCTAACCGGCTCTCGGTAGCTTCGTTCCACATGGGGTGTCAGGCGGCCAATTTACCGCACCCATGGACTGCATCGCGGACGAATCGTTGTTTCGGGGCCTTCTGGCATGCGCTTCGCCTTTCTACCCATCCTACTCCTATTGCCGGCGGTCGGGGCAAGCGCCCAGGACCTGGGCGCGCTCGAAGCGCGCATCGCTGAGCTCGAGACAGCCGTCACGGTGCCGCAGACGAACCTGGATTTCGTCTGGACCATGCTGGCCGCTGCCCTGGTGTTCTTCATGCAGGTGGGTTTCCTGCTGCTGGAGGCGGGCCTGGTCCGCTCCAAGAACTCCATCAACGTCGCGCAAAAGAACATCGCCGACATGGTCGTGGCGGTCGCCTGCTACTGGGCAGTCGGCTTCATGCTGATGTTCGGTGGCAGTGTCGGCGGGCTGTTCGGCTGGGACGGCGAGCTGTTCGCGTTCGATTGGCAGAGCGACTGGTCATACACGTTCTTCGTATTCCAGGCCGTGTTCTGCGGCACCGCCGCCACCATCGTGTCGGGCGCGGTTGCCGAGCGGATGAAGTTCACTGGCTACCTTGCACTGACGATCCTGATCTCGGTCCTGGTCTACCCCGTGTTCGGCCATTGGGCCTGGGGCAGCCTGTTGATGGACAACGCGACCCTGCTGGGCGATGCCGGGTTCATGGACTTTGCCGGGTCCACCGTCGTGCACTCGATTGGCGCGTGGGCCGCGCTTGCGGCGGTCATCTGCCTGGGCGCCCGCATCGGCCGGTTCGACGCCAATGGCCGGCCGGTGCGCATCCAGGGCCACAGCCCGGTGCTGGCCACCTCCGGCGCCATCATCCTGTGGATCGGCTGGATCGGCTTCAATGGCGGCTCCACAACCACCGGCACGCCGGCCTTCGCCATGATCGTCGCCAACACTGTCATTGCCGGCGCCATCGGCGGACTGGGCAGCATGGTCGCCGGCCGCGCCTATGACGGCCTGTTCCGGGCCGAGCGGTCGATCAACGGCGTGCTTGGCGGCCTGGTCGCCATCACCGCCGGCTGCGACGTGATGACGACCTATGGCGCGGTCGCCACCGGTTTCCTGGGCGGTGTTGTCGCCTTCACCATGGGCGAGGTGATGGAGCGCAAGTGGAAGCTGGACGACGCCGTGGGCGCGGTGTCGGTGCACGGCTTTGCCGGCGCCTTCGGCACCCTGGCCATCCCGCTGTTCGCCCCGGCCGAGACGCTGCTGGCGGGCGACCGCTGGTCCCAGTTCATGGTGCAGCTCGAAGGTGTCGGGCTGGCCTTTGTCTGGTCGTTCGGCATCACGTACGCCGCCATCAAGGGCTATCAGTTCGTGTTCGGCTCGGTCCGCGTATCGGCGGAGCACGAGATGGCCGGTCTGAACGAGGCCGAGCACGGCGCCACCTTGGGCACCGGCATGTTGCTGGCGCGCATGCAGGCGCTCTCCAGCGGCGAGGCGAAGCTGTCGGACCGTCTGGCGACCGACAGCGGCGACGAGGCCGCAGAGCTGGCCCACGCCTACAATCAGGTGATGGACAACATCGAGACCATGGTGCAGGGCATCTCCGCCCAGTCGCACGAACTGCTGCAGGCGGCGGGCCGGATGTCGTCGGTCTCGAACACCCTTGCCGAACAGTCACGCACCACCGCGGATCAGGCGCACGAGGCCAAGCGGCTGTCTGAATCGGTGGCCCAGCACGCCGACAGTGCCGCCGCCACGCTGCATTCGGCTGGCGGGAACACCACGCGGATCAGCGAGAGTGCGGCCCGGATGCGTGACGGCGTGCGCCAAGCCAGCGCGCGCGCCTCCGCCGTGGCTTCGGACCTGGAGGCATTGCGCGAGACAGGTCAGAACTCCACAAACGTGATTGAGCATGCGGCCCAATCGTCGGAGCTGGTGCAGGCGAAGGTACAGCGGTTGACCCATGCCATCGGGTCGATCTCCGAGGTGCTGACCCTAATCGACGACATCTCTGAGAAGACCAACCTGCTGGCGCTCAACGCGACCATCGAGGCGGCGCGCGCCGGGGAGGCGGGCAACGGCTTCAAGGTGGTGGCGGGCGAGGTAAAGAGCCTGTCGTCGGCGGCCAGGAACGCAGTGGAGGAGATTCGCAGCCGCGTCCGTGACGTGACCGCGGAGTCCAACGATGCGGTTGCCGCCATCGAGGACATCATGGGCACCACCAACGCCATGGGTGACGTGATGCGGCAGATCATTGCCTCGGTGAACGAACAGGCCGAACACACGGCCGATATCGCCCGGACCATCGACGCCGCCGACGCCGATACCGCGGAGGTTTCCGATAACATCGACAAGGTCGACCGCGAGATGACCGTATCGGTGGAAGCGGCGCGGGATGCCTCCGCGCACACCGGCGAAATGCTGGCCGAGATCGAGAGCGTGGAGGCGATTGCCGCCGACAACCTGCGCTGTGCCGATCAGGTCTCGGAAAGCTCGCGACACGTGGCGGAGATCGCGCGCCGCCTGGACCAGCTGATGAGCGGCTTGGGTGCGGCCGAGCACGCGATGGAAGAAGCGGTGGGGAACGTCTCCGGCCTCGCCGCCGCGCCGGCTTAGGCCCGCAGCCCGGGGGGAATGCTGGACGGTGGCTAGTGTGGTGGTTTCGAAGTTCGTCCGATTATCGCCGCAGCCATCTTGACGAACTTCGAAACCAGGAACCACACTAGATTCAATAACTTGCTAGTGTCCCAATCGAATCTGAAGTTCGATCGAGGCCAGCAAACGCTGTTACGAACTTCAGATTCGGGACACTAGTGCGCCGTCCAGCCGCCATCCACCGGCAGTGCGGCACCGGTGATCGACTTGGCGCCGTCGGAGCACAGGAACAGCGCGACGTCGGCAATCTCCTGGACCGTGGCGAACTGCTTGGTCGGCTGCGCGGCCAGCAGCACGTCGCGTTTCACCTCTTCCTCGGTCATGCCGCGCGCCTTGGCGGTGTCCGGGATCTGCTTCTCGACCAGCGGCGTCCAGACATAGCCGGGGCAGATGGCGTTCACGGTGACCCCGTGCTCGGCCACCTCCAGGGCCACGGTCTTGGTCAGGCCCAGTATGCCGTGCTTGGCCGCCACATAGGCCGACTTGAACGGGGAGGCGACCAGGCCGTGGGCGGACGCGATGTTGATGATGCGCCCCCAGCCGCGCTCCTTCATGCCCGCCGCGACCGCCTTGGTGGTGTGGAACGCCGCCGACAGGTTGAGCGCGATGATCGCGGCCCATTTCTCGTCAGGGAAGTCCTCGATCGGCGACACGAACTGGATGCCGGCGTTGTTCACCAGCACGTCCACCGGGCCCAGTTCCTGTTCCGCCGCTGAGATCAGCTCGCGCACGCCCTCGGGCTTCATCAGATTGGCAGGGCGGTAGCCAACCTTCACGCCATGGGCCGCCGCCAGTTCGTCCACCGCGGCCGCCATCTCCTCCGCCGGCTCGATGCCGTTCAGCATCACGTTCATGCCCTCGGCGGCAAAGGCGCGCGCGATGGCGTTGCCGATCCCGCTCGACGAGCCGGTCACGACGGCGGTTCTGGTTGCAGGCATTGAACTCTCCTCGATGCTCGGCGGCGCGATCAGCGATCGTGGGTGATCAGGCGCACGCCGCGCTGCCATGTGATGTAGGACCAGATCCAGCTCAGCATGACGAACAGCCGGCTGCGGAACCCGATCAGGAAATACACGTGGGCCAGGCCCCACAACAGCCACCCGATGAACCCCGTGAACCGCATGCCGTAGATGTTGGCAATGGCGCGGTTGCGCCCGATGGTGGCGAGCGCGCCTGGATCGGAGTACTTGAACGGCCTGTCGGCGTTCTGGCCGGCAGCCAACCGCGCAAGCCGGCGGCCGACATAGATGCCCATCTGCTTTGCGGCCGGCGCGATGCCGGGCAGGGGCTGCTCGGCACCCTCCGGCACGAAGCGCGCGGTATCGCCGATGGCATAGACGTTCGCCAGGCCTTCGACCTCCAGGGTCGGGCCGACGGGCAGGTGACCGGCGCGGTCGGTTGCCATGCCCAGCCATTCCGCCGCCGGCGACGCCTGCACGCCCGCCGCCCACACCACGGTCCGCGACGGGATCGTCTCGTCGCCGATATGCACGCCCTTGCCATCGATATCGGTGACCATGGCGTCGGTCCGCACCTCGACGCCCAGGTCCCGCAGGTCGCGAGTGGCGCGCTCCGACAGGTTCGGCGCGAAGCTGGACAGGATGCGCGGCCCGCCCTCCAGCAGGATGATCCGGGTGTTGGCGGTGTCGATGCGGCGGAAGTCGTAGACGATGGAGCGCGCGAGTTCGGCAATCGCGCCCGCGGTCTCCACGCCCGTCGGGCCGCCGCCGATGATGACGAAGGTCTGTAGTGCCGCGCGGCCGGCATGGTCGTCCGCGGCCGCCATCTCGGCCCGTTCGAAGGCGAGCAGGATGCGCTGGCGCAGGCCGAGCGCGTCGTCGAGGGTCTTCAGCCCGGGCGCGTGGCCGGCCCAGTCGTCGTCACGGCCGAAATAGCTGTGCCGGGCACCGGTGGCGAGCACCAGCGCGTCATAGGGGATGTGGCGACCGGCCTTGGTGGCGACGGATCGCGCGGCGGTGTCGACGGCGCAAACCTCATCCATGAACACGGTCACGTTCTTCTGCCGCCGCAGCACACCGCGAATCGGGGCGGCGATCTCCGCCGGCGTCAGGGCTGCGGTCGCGACCTGGTAGAGCAGGGGCTGGAACAGGTGATAGTTCTGGCGGTCGAGCAGGGTGATCTCGACCGGTGCCTTGGCCAGCGCCTTGGTGACCGCCAGCCCGCCGAAGCCGGCGCCGACGACCACAACCTTGCGGATCGCTGTGTCAGTCGGGTTTGAGGCCTTTTCGGCCCCTGGTTCTTCGGGCATCGTTCTCGTGCTCCGTTGCTGCCTCGGACGTCTATATCGTGAGGCGCGCGCGGACGGGCAATATGTTGCATTGCACAATAGCGATGCTGTTGCAGGAAAGCAGCAGTCGCAAGACCGCCGATACGAGACGCCTGGAATTGGGCGGATGGGCACATGGACCTCACAACGCCAGCCATCCTGCGACCTGTTGATCACCGGTTGTTCGCGGATGCCGTCACGGACATGCTGGTGTCGCGTGGTTTTGTGGAGCGCGGCCTGGGGCTGGTCGATCTGCATCGGCATGTCCCGCCGGAGCGTCTGGCGCTCGACGACAACTACATGAACGACCTGACACGCGCGCTCTATGCGCTGGATGCGCGTTTTCTCCGGCTCTATCACGATCTGATTGCCGCGCTCGGCGACCATCTCCAGGGCTTCGATGTCCTGTTCCAGGCCAGTCCCATCGTGCGCATCCATGCCCCGGAGCGCTTTCCCCCGGCGCTGCGCATGGCCAATGGGCGCGGCGCGCAGTTTCACAGCGACCTGCTGGGCGGCCACCCGCCCGGCATGATCAACGGCTGGCTCGCGCTGACCGACGCGGCCGGTGGCGCAGCTCTGCATCTGGCTCCGCTTGACTGGAGCATCGCGCAGTTGGACGCGTTTGCCGCCGGGCAAACGAACGGAATGGACGGCCAACTGGCTGCGTTCTATGAGCGGCAGAGGCGCGACAAGGCCTTTGCCGACGATATTGCGAGACATTGCACGCCGCTGGGGATGGCGGCCGGCGATCTCGTGCTGTTCGACGCGCGCACGATCCACGGCGGCGCGGAAAACAACGAGGACGCCACGCGTGTCAGCGTGGATTTCAGGCTGCTGCCGCTGCCCGAGCCGGCAGGCTCGTTTGAGGATCGGATCGCAGCGAGCCATCCGCGCTGGCGACGCGGGGAGATTCTCGACACGCGCAGCGCGCGTGATCTGGCTACCCGGATTCGTTGAGAAGATTGGTGAGCCCGGCAGGGTTCGAACCTGCGACAACCTGATTAAAAGTCATTTGAGGTCATGTTTCGGTGTGTTTCTGATTGTCTCGCGTGTGGAGTTTTTTCTCATTATATGTCAATATGTTATCGGTTCGTTGTGTTTCGTGCTGTTGCAATGCGTGCCGGTGCGTGCCATGTCCTGTCTGTACCTATGAGGTACCTATCGCGGAGGCAGACATGGCGCAGCATAAGTTTACGGCCCGTTGGCTGGAAAGTCTGAAGCCGGGCGAAGGGCAGGTCGACTGGTTCGATACCGAGACGCGCGGTCTTGGTGTCCGTGTCAGTCCCGGCGGTCGGGTCGCATGGTTCTGCCGATATGCAGTGAACGGCAAACAGCGCCGCGAGACCTTCGGCACATTCCCGGAGATTGGTCTTAAAGATGCTCGCCAGATGGCCGTCGAGAAAAGAGGCTTGGCGCAGAAGGGCGTTGATTCCGTCGTGGAAAAACGTGCCGCGAAGGCACGGGCCGAAGTCGAGGCCGCCCGCCTGACGTTCAAGGGACTGGCGGACCTGTATATCGAACGCTGGGCCATGGTGAAAAAGCGGAGCTGGGCAGAGGACAAACGCATCCTCGACACCTATTTCGCCGACTGGCAGAAGCGCCCGGCGGAAGATATCGCACGGCGCGAGGTGAACGAGCGCTTGCACGCCATCGCCTCGCGGAATGGTCCCTATCAGGCTAACCGGTGCCTCGCCGTCGTGCGCAAGATGTACAACTGGGCGCTGGCGACCGACACTGGTGGTATCGAGAACAACCCGGCGCACAAGCTGCCGGCGCCAGGCGCCGAGGTTGAGCGCGAGCGTGTCTACACTGACGCTGAGATCCATGCGCTGTGGCAGGCATTCGATGTGCGCGGCATCCACGGCGCAGCCTTGAAAGCGATCCTGGTCACCGCACAGCGCCCGAACGAGGTCTGCGGCATGCGGTGGGATGAAGTCGACCTTGAGGCCCACCAATGGACCATCCCCGGCGACCGCACGAAGAACAAGAAAACGCACATCGTGCCGCTGAGCGATCTCGCCATGGATATCGTGCGGGACCAGCAGGGGCTCGACGACGCGCTGGTCTTTCCATCGCCAACCCGCCGGAACACGCACGTGCGGGCGTCCTCGAAAGCGTCGGAGGCCATCAAGAACCTGTCAGGCGTGGCAAACTTCCGGGCGCACGACCTGCGGCGCACCGCATCCACCGGCATGACGAAGCTGGGCCACACGCGCTTCATCGTTGACCGTGTGCTGAACCACACGGAGGTCGGCGTCGGGCGGGTCTATGATCGGCACGACTACCTGGCCGAAAAGACGGCGGCGCTGGAATCGTGGGGCTTGAAACTTCGTCAGCTGCTCGGCATCGGTGGCAACGTCGTGGTGATGGAGCGGGGCTAGTTCCGCTCCGGTAGCCCCTCGACCCATGCCATCAACTCGGAGAGCCTGTAACCGTACAGGCTGCCGGTGATCGCACGCTTCTTGGGGAACTTCCCCTCGCGCTCCAGGCGATAACGCTGAGACCGGGACAGCCCGGAAATCTGGCGAGCCTCAGGCTCCCGGACGATGCGATCCATGACGGTATCAGTCATCGGCCGCCTCACCTTCCTTGACCTGCATTTCGTTTCTTGCCGCGCGCTCTTCTTCCAGATAATGCGCGTGCACAGTCTCTGCCAATATCTTAAGCATATCCAGCTGACCGCGAATTCTATCGGCAACGGGAGTGAAGCTAATATTGCGCCTACTCATGTCTTGTTCGTAGTCGTGGATTGTTTCAGTGCAAATATCTATGACATTAAATAGCTTTTGCTCAACAATATTGAGCTGCTTTATTTGCGCGGCGTGGCTATCAAATACCTTCAGCATTGTGTCTTGATGCCTTGCGAGCATACCAGTGACACGTTCCATTGCAGATAGCGCCTTGTTGGCTCGTGCCGCGCGCTCAAGCTGCTGTGTAATCAGCGCGTTCATCGAGACGCCTGAGCGTTCGGCTTCTATCTCCAACTCCGCCCGAATGTTCTCCGGCAGGCGCAACGTGATCGTCGCACGGTCACCGGCTTTCCGGTCTTTCGGCGGCATGCACGAACTCCCCGGTTGACTTCATAATGAAGCCACTTATGATGGTGTCATTATGAAGCCACGTCAACAGGGAATTTCGGGTGACGCAGCTTGATACGAAACCGCCGCCCACGGTTGGCGGAACCGGGGCGGCGGAAGAATGGATTGAGCTGGCTGGCTTCAATTCCGACGCTGATCATACCGCCTTCGCCGCAGATGTTCAACCGGACGTGGACTTCCACCACGAGTTGGCCATCGCTCAGCGCCTGGCCGAGCGTTACGGCCTGAACGACCGGTTGCGCGCCCACGCCATCACGCTGGAGATGCAGAAGGCAACCGACCTGATCGGCGTTGACCGCATCCTGGTTGGGGCCGGGCGATACGCGCCGTTCCCCGACCACCTTCTGTCCGACCGGCTGACCCGGCCATCCGAACTGTGGTGTATCAGCCCGATGCGCTCGCCTCACGGGGAGGTGCTCAATTCGGTAGCGTGGAGGCCGAACAGTCGCCAGACCTACCTGCGGCTACGCTTCCCCGGCATCCTGGGCTGCGGCATCGGGCCTGATCCCATCGACCGCGCCCTGATCTGCGACGAGCCGCTGGTCGTCTACGGCACAGTCGCGGCATGGCACAGGCAGGTGCATGGCCCTGGCGTCGTGTGGCTGAACGACGATCCGCACGAGCTGTGGGGTGTCGACCGCGCCTTGACCGACGACACCGAGGCGCTGCTGAAGCTGACGACTGCCGGCATCGACGCACGACTGTGGCCGGCGGGAGAGTTGGATGCAGCAGCTTAGGGATCTGAATGACGACTTCGACAAGGCGACACCGCCCCGGTTCGCATTGCTGCCGTTCGATGCCCTACGCCCCCGCGGCGGCCGTCAATATTTGATCAAAGGCCTGATGCCGAGGCGCGGACTGACGGTGGTTTGGGGACCGCCGAAGTGCGGCAAGTCGTTCTGGGCCTTCGATGCCGCGATGCACGTGGCGCTGGGCTGGGAATATCGCGGTCGGCGTGTCACGCAAGGCCCGGTGGTCTATTGCGCCTTCGAGGGCGCCGACGGCTTCAATCTGCGAGCCGAGGCCTTCCGTATGGTCAAGCTGGCGGAGTCGGTGGAGCCGGTACCATTCCGCCTGCTTCCGGTGCGCATTGACCTGATCAGGGAGCATGAGGCCCTGATCCCAGCTATCCGCACACAGATGCAGGATCAGCCACCTGTCGCAGTCGTCCTGGACACCCTGAACCGCTCATTGGTCGGTTCTGAGCGTGACGACGAAGCCATGGGCGCATACATCGCGGCAGCCGACGCCATCCGCCAGGCGTTCGATTGCGCCGTCGTTGTGGTCCATCACTGCGGTATCGATGGCACCCGCCCGCGCGGACACACGTCCCTGACCGCCGCAGCCGATGCACAGATCGCCGTGCA
The DNA here is from genome assembly GCA_965227515.1 of Alphaproteobacteria bacterium. Classification (GTDB taxonomy): domain Bacteria; phylum Pseudomonadota; class Alphaproteobacteria; order CALKHQ01; family CALKHQ01; genus CBDDFZ01. The sequence continues at coordinate 3,338,445 of CBDDFZ010000001.1, read as the reverse complement.
GCGCACCGCCAGCGGAACCATCACCGCCACTGTCGAGGACATGAAGGACGGCCCCGAGGGCGACGTGATCGCTTCCAGGCTCGCATCCGTCACGGTCGGCGTGGACGACGACGGCGACGACCTCACCTCATGCGTGGTCGAGGAAGACGACTATCAGGCCGAGCCGGTCGGCCGCCAGGTGCGCGGACAGGCGAAGGTGGCGCTGGATCTGTTGAAAAAGGCATTAGCCGATGAAGGCGAGATAGCGCCAGCCAGCAACCACATACCGATGAACCAGCCTGTCGTAACGCTGAGCTTGTGGCGCTCGTACTTCTACGAAGGTGCCGGCATCGACGGACAGGACGCACGCCAGAAGGCCTTCAAGCGTTCGCTTACCAGCCTCCAGGAGAAGGGGATGGTTGGCGTCTGGGGGAACTACGCATGGACTTCATGAAGGGAAGACCGATGGCACTGACACACGACCAGATCATGGCGAACGCTGCCGAGCACTATTTCGGCGGCTGCCCTCGTTGCGGCAAGTCGGACGGCTACCTCAACGTGGGAAGGGTGCATGTGTTCGTCTGCGATGAGCACCGCACCGCTTGGTCCGGCGGCGTGGACATGTTCTCAGACTGGCACCTGGAAACCCAGGCAGACTGGGACGCCAACGCCAGGAAGCTGGAGGACTACAAAGAAGTCGAGCCCATCCACAATCCGGCAGCCGGCCAGTGCACCGATGACCATCGCACCGAAATTGCAAACGACAACGACGACCCTCACTTCCACTTCTGAGAGCCGGACAAAGCACCCGGACAGGACAGGACATTACTTATGTCCATGTCCTGTCTGTCCGGTTGGCAGTGCTTCCGGACATTTGGCGGACATGTCCGGTTGTGTCCGTCTTGTCCGGTTTGTTTCTGATGGCGTGGAGAGAGCCTCTGCAAGCCACTTCGAGCCACGCGCGCGATGACTGCCTTGAACCAACCTGCCGCGCATCTCGCATCGCCACTGGAAACGAGTGACTGACCTTTTATCAGTTGTTCATCATTGTTTTTGTGGCGTTTTTAGTCCATACTCAGAAATAGGTACGTGATAGGTACGGAGGGCCACATGGCCAGCACGACAGTGAGATACGAGGCTGACGCGGTGTCGATAAAGATCGGCAGCGCGGACGCGGGGTACGACGTTCACAACAACCTGACCAGCCACCGTGACCCGGTGCTGCGGACAATTGCGCAAGAGTTCGCCACGAACGGCACCACGGCAGGTGTCGTGACGATCACGGCGCAGGCGGCCTGACGATGGCGAAGCTGGTGTGCGCGGTCATTGACGACCAATCCGAGATGAAGGTGTTGCAGGGCCTGCCGGGCGGATGCTGGCGCGTCAGCATGGACGTTCCCGCCGGTGGCCTGCACGGCTTGATTGGCGGCCATGGCAGGGGGCCGCTGCGGCAGCACTTCGCCGAAGCTGACTACGGCATTGGCAAGACCGAGACGCCTGCCGAGCGCAACAAGCGGCTTGCCGGTCGATGAGTGAGATTCCCGCCGAAGCGCAAGAGGCGCTTATCGACGCCGATGTCGAGGCGTTCCTTGAGGACAGGCCCGCCCCGGTAGAGGACTTCGCGGAGTTCGAGCACGACGACCCGACACCTGGGCTTGCGCCTGGCGTTGAGGGGCAGAGCCCGGAGTCGCTGCGCAACCTGACGAGCTACCTGGGCAGCACGCTGGGCGATGACGTGCCGACGCCTGCCGAGTTCGCCAAGACGGACCCGACCCTTGCGGGCAACCTCAAGCGGGCCTGGGGCGGCGACTACGACCTGAACGTCCGGTTGGTGCAGTCCGCCCTGTCCAGCCTTCCTCCGGCATTGGTGAACGCTGGCGTGAAGGCGGGGCTGGACAAGGATGTCGGCCTGTTGTCGGCCCTGGCCAAGCGGGAGCTATCGGCCCGCCGCCAGACGGCATGGCCTGGAATCTACGCAACCCCCGCCGACCATGGCGAAGTTGGTGAAAGGAGTGATGGAGTGGAACCCGAGGAATTGAGTGCAACGGAGCGTGCCCGGCTGGAGCGCGCCCGTCAGAAGGCTGTGGGGCAGTCCATAGATGCAAACAGGCGCGGCGACCGTGACGAAGCCAAGCGGCTGGCCGATATCGGCATGCGGTTGGCGACGCGGTTGTACGGCGACAAGCCGGCGGATGGCAGCTTGGGCTGATGGCCCGTTACCGCTGGAATCCTCGCATGGAAGCGTTTGCCATTGCCTATGCCGCCGGGAATTCCGGGGCTGAGGCCGCGCGGCAGGCGGGCTATCGGGGCGGGCGGTACCGGGCGCGGGAGTTGCTCAAGCGCGACGACGTGAAGGTTCGCATTGCCGAGATCCAGGCCGAGACGGCAAAGCGGAACGAATTCACCGTCGACAAGCTGATGACCCAGCTCAAGGAAGACCGTGAGGCGGCACGGGAAGCCGGCCAGCACAGCGCCGCCGTGAAGGCGACCGAGTTGCAGGGCAAGCTGAGTGGCCACCTTGTCGACCGGGTAGACGCGCGGGTGCAGATGGACACTCGCACCGACGAACAGATCGAGGCATCCATTGCGGCGAAGATGCGTCAGTTGGGGCTGGCCGCGAAGGTCATCGAACATGACGGCTGAGGCGCTCAAGGAACTCGATGCCGAGCTTGCCGAGCTGGCCCGCCGCAAGGCCCGCCGCAAGCTATCCAGGTATCGACCCTATCCGAAACAGGCTGAGTTCCATGCCGCTGGTGCCGAGCACCGCGAGCGCTTGCTGTTGGGAGGCAATCGATGCGGCAAGACGCTGGCCGGCGGCGCCGAAGTCGCGATGCACCTGACTGGCCGATATCCGGACTGGTGGAAGGGCAAGCGGTTTGGCGAGCCGATAGTTGCCTGGGCATCCGGCATCACGTCCGAGTCCACGCGCGACGTTCCGCAAGAGAAGCTGATTGGCCCGCCCGCCGACAGATCGTCCTGGGGCACGGGGATGATACCGGGCGATGCCCTGGGGCCGCACTCGATGGCCCGCACGGTTGCCGACGCGCTCGACCAGGTGATCATCAAGCATGTGACCGGCGGCCAATCCATCCTGGGCTTCAAGACCTATGAAAAGGGCCGCGAGAAGTGGCAGGGCGCGGCGCTGCATTTGATTTGGTACGACGAGGAACCGCCCGTCGATATCTACAACGAGGGCTTGGCCCGGCTATCCGACAACCGCGGCATCGCATTGGCGACGATGACACCGCTGTTGGGCATGTCGGAAGTGGTGCGCGGCTTCATCCACCAGGACGTGGACGAGGGCGAACCCGAACTGGTTGACCCGCCGGGTTGGACCGAGGCCGATGACGACCCGATGGGCGTGAAGATCCCGCCGAAGCCGCTTCCAAGCCACTACCGGGTGCGGCGCCGATGACGAAACACGTCACCTTCCTGACGCTGGACGATGCCGAGCATTTCAGCCCGGAGGAACGCGAGCGCATCGCTGCGGACTACCCCGCCCACGAGCGCGAAGCCCGTGCCAAGGGCGTGCCGATGCTGGGCAGCGGCCGGGTTTTTCCTGTGGCCGAGGAAGGCATCACCTGCGCGCCGTTCAAGGTGCCGGACTTTTACGCCTGCATCGGTGGCATGGACTTCGGTTGGGACCATCCTTTCGGCGCCGTGAAGCTGGCCTGGGACCGCGACGATGACGTGATCTACGTGGCGCAGTGCTATCGGGCGCGCGAGGAAACTCCGGCCATCCACGTCGACGCCATCAAGCCCTGGGGACCGGCGATGCCCTGGGCCTGGCCGCACGACGGTCACCAGCACGACAAGGGCTCAGGCGAGGCGCTGGCGGGCGGATACCGCCGCCGGGGGCTCAACATGCTGCCTGAGCACGCGACCCACGAGGACGGCGGCTTCGGCACCGAGGCCGGCATCACTCAGATGCTGGAATACATGCAGGCCGGCCGCTTCAAGGTGTTCTCGCACCTGGCCGACTGGTTCGAGGAATTCCGCCTTTATCACCGCAAGGCCGGGAAGATCGTGAAGGAAGCCGACGACTTGCTGTCGGCAACGCGCATTGCCGTCATGAGCCTGCGCTTCGCCAAGCCGCGCACAGCGGAAAGACGGCGACCAATGCCTACGCACTACAACATTGAACGGAGAAAGAGATGACTACCAAAACGCTCGAAAAGCCGACAGATCGTCCGCCGGTTCACCTGGGCAGGCAAGACATGGTTCGGACGGAATCAGTTGGATCGTGCCCCTCGCGTTGGACGCTAATGACGCACGCAACGCCGGAGGAAATCCTGGCGCCGGGCTGGTTCGACAGCGCCTATGGCGAAATCCTGTACGTCGACGACACAATCCTATGCCTATACGGCCCTGGCAAGTTCGAGGCCCGCGCGGCTGGTAGCCCGACCTGGCGCGGTGGCGTGAAGCCTCACAGCCGCATGCAACTGCTAGTTACCAGTCGCGAGCCGAAGGCGGAGGATCACGGTCGCGTCTCGGCATGGCACATCACGGTCGAGCCGTACGACGGTCCCTGATGCCGATCATTCCCTACACGCCGCGCACGACGGTCCAGGCCGGGCGGGCGGCCACCGTCAACCCGGCATCGTTCGGGCAGGGCGGTGCAGCGCTGCAGCAGTTTGGGGAACTGGCCACCGGAGAGGTCGACCAGCGCCTAGAGCAGTTGCGCGCGGTGCAACTGTCGGAGGGCAGGGCGACCATCCGCAATCTGTCGGACCAGTTCCTCCAGCAGCTCGACCAGGACCAGGACTTCGCCAGCTATGCCGTGAAGTTCGAGGAATTTCGGGCCACGCTGCCGGGCGTGCTGGGGCAACAGAACTACGATCCCACCGTCATGGATGCATTGCAGACCGACTTGCTGGATACGGTCGGCAACCGCAATGAGGGGCTGGTCGGACGGGTTGGCATCGCTGTCCGTGACCTGGCATTGGCGCGCGAGGATGACCACAACCTGGCGCAGTCCACCGCCGCGCTGAACGACCTTGTGGCTCATGCCTCGATGCCGACCGCAAACATGGCGGCCGATCTGGACACCATCGGGCTCACCATCGGCGGCATGGTTTCATCTGGCCTGATCACGCGCACGGCTGGCGTGGAATTGCTCGAGTCGCGGCGTGCTGATTACCGCTATGCCTATCACTCGGCTGCCATTTCCCGCGACCCGCATGGATGGCTACAGGCGCATGGCGCCGTGCCAACGGCACCGCCACAACCTGCCGCCGCACCACCGGACGACACGGTCTATGCGCCCGAAGTTGGCGACCGCGAACGAGGCGCTGCGGTGTTCAACCGGGCGGTCGAGTTGTTTGGCGATCACGCGCGGTTTGCGGTGCAGACCGGTGGCCCGCCCGGTGCCGGCGAGGCAGTCGCGCCAATGGACTACGTGCGCGAGCTGGCGCGGGTGTTGGACAACAACGACGTAGAAGACACCGCCGAGGGCCTGGACGAGCTTCGCGAACTGGCGTTGGCGGTGCCCGAGCCGTCTACACCCGTCCAGTCGGCACCGCCGCCCGCGACGCCTGTCGCGCCGATGCTGCCGGAGCGCGTGCCGATCGAGGGCCTGACGCCTGAACAGGCCGACCGGCTCTATGCCCGTGCCGAGGCCCGCGCATTCGACATGGACTCCGCCTTGCGGGCCGACGTTGCGGCACGGGTGGAGGATGAAGTCGCGGCGCTGCAACTCGGCATTCCCGTGACCGATCCCTTGACGACCGACCAGGTGATGCGCGCCTACCGCTTCGACCCGGCATCCGGCACGGAGGTGATGGAAGGGTTGCAGGCTGCACGAAGCCTTGCCGGCGAGTTCGAGGCCATGCACGGCATGTCGAATGCCGAGCTGGAAGCGATGATCGCAGACGAGCGCGCGGCGCTAGAAGCTGGCGGGCCTGACCTGGCCACGCGGATGCGCCGCGCCGAGGCATTGCAGGGGCAAGCTCAGAAGATCCTAGGCGAGCGCGGGGCTGACCTTCCGGGCTATGTGCTGCAGCAGTCACCGGAGCTTGCCGAGCGGTTCGCGACGGCTTTCGCGGACGGCGGGACTGCATCGCAGCAACGCGCCGTCATTCGCGAACTGTGGAGCCGCCAAGGCGCCTTGGCGGCCGACGCCGAACAATGGAAGCCATTCCCCGCCGCCATGATGGACAGCGTGCTGGATACCTTCCGCCGTGCCGAGGACATGGGCGACAAGACCGAGTTGTTGATGGGCCTGACGGTGGCGCTGGACGATGAGCCGATGGAACTGGCGGTCATGGATCAACTGATCGACGCCGGCATCAATCCGTTCTGGCGTCACGTGGTCTCGGCACCGGCAGACTCGTTCACCGAGCGCACATTCATCGCCAACATGCTCATGGATAGCGGGGCGATGGACCGCTTCAAGGAGCAATATTCGTCAGAGGCTGATCGAAACCACGTGTTGCGAGACGTCAACACGTACTACGAGGCTGCACGCGGCCATGTCTATGCCGACCTCATGGGCATGGTCGGCTCGACCGAACTGTTGCGTGAGATAGCGGACGAGGACAAGGCGGCGGCAACGCAGCTTGCCATTGCGATCCTGGCCCGCACGCCCGAGCAGGTTGAGGGGGGCTTTGGGCAGAGCATCGGCGTGATGGCTTTTGGCGACACAAGCACGCCTGCCGAGCGCGCGATCAAGATGGCGATAGATCTTCTCTACAAGGACGAGGTTCCCATCGACTCCGCCGTCGGCGCCGCGTTTGTGCCGAGAGCCCAGGGACAAGAGATCGTCGAGGGCATGCAGGTTGCGCGGGAGATGTTACATGCCATTGATCCGCTGACCTACTATGCCGACTTCTTGGATGGCGCCTTTTCGTCGCCAGTAGAGCAGCGCATAATGCGAGCTACCTGGACGGGGCGGGTTGACGGGGCACGCTGGATCAACCACCAGGGCAACTTCGCGCTTGTCATGCCAACCGACGGGCCGGGCGTGCGGTCCTTTGGGCGGTTGCTGGTGGATGCGCAAGGCAATATCCGCACCTGGACCGCCGAGGAACTGGTGGCCCTTGCGCCGCTGCATGTCGACGAACAGGAGGCCTTGGAACAAGGCGCCGATATCGCGGTTGACGCATTGGTTGATGGGGCTCTTGATGCGATGACTGGCGGCGCTGGTGCGGCGGCCGCCGCCGTTGGTATCAGCGCCGATATCGAGGTTGAGGAAGAGGCGCCTGAACGTGAGTCAAATGTCCCGTATCTGAACACGCAGGAGATGGAGCGCTTGGAGGCCGAACTTGCTGAGATGGAGCGCCTGTCCACCGTCCCGTGGACCGACGACCGACGGGAACGCGAGCGCGAGAAATTGGCGCGCCAGATACTAGACGAGCGCGATATCGAGATGCCGAACTTCTGATGCCGCAGCCAAGTGACCTGGACATCTATCGCACAGCCAACCTGCTGATTCAGCGCCTTGGCAGCACCGCCGCACTTGAGGCACAGGTGCGGGCCGAAGAGATGCAGCAGCGCGGCGACGACGACGGCCATGCGGCTTGGCTGCGTATCCTCCGCGCCGTCGAGGCCCTACAGGCGCCGGCAGGGACGGTGCACTGATCCCACCCTTACCAAGGGTGGGACAAACGCACCCGTGTGTGTGTATGTTTGGTGACGGCGCTTGACATATGCGCATAGTCGGACCAACATACACACACTGAGTTCGGAGGAACCGAATGCCACGAGTGAATGTGTATGTTCCCGATGAAATGAAGGCCCGCATGGACGCGGCCGGCGAAGCTGCAAACTGGTCAGCCGCAGCCCAGCGGGCCTTCGAGAGCGAGCTCAGACACATCGAAACCGTGAAGGAGATCGCATCAATGGACGATGTTATCGCAAGGCTCCGTGCGAGCAAAGAGAACTACCAGGCCGAAGAGGGGCAAGGCGGGAAGGCCAATGGTATGCATTGGGCTCGCCAGCGCGCCGGTTACCGCGAGCTTCTGGCTATGTCCAAGGTAGATAGCGCTGTCATTTGGGACATGGGACAGGGCGATGACGCTGCAACTTGGCTGTATGGCCAGGTGTTTAGCGACGACGAAGCGAGCTTCGAGAATGTCGCGATCTTTCTCGGCATTGAGCCGGAACACTTGAGCGGCGTGTCCGTCGAGTTTGTTGACGCCTTCATCGAGGGTGCCAGCGACGTGTGGAACGAGGTCGCGGACAAGATCTGAATTCCCCACCGGCCGGGCGAGGTGTTGGAGCACCCCACCCGGCCTAAGCACAACCGACCTATGAAGGAGGTACGGCAATGCCTGATGGCACGCATATCACATCCCTTACATCGCCAGCGATTCCAGAGTCCCTGGGCATCGAGAATGCCTTGGCCCTGGCAAGCGTCATGTTCAACGCCGGGCACGTCATCGACCAGTCGGACGATGGCGTGACTCTGGAGATCGTCGTGCCGTGGAGCGTCGCGGAACGCCTGTTCGGTTTCGACGCTGACTTGGAAGACGTGGAGGAGGACTGCGAGGACGAGGGCGCCCAATGCGAAGGGGAGGGCGAGACGTGCGATGACTGCGGCTGGCAGGAGGAAGGCGGTGAAGCGAGCCCGGTGGCAGCGGACGATCCCGACTATGACCAGGACTGTTACGGCAACGATCACTACCGAATGGATGCGGGCCGGCATCGCGACCCGCCGCTGACCTACATTCCCAAGGTCATCCCGGAGGGCAAGACGCTGGTCATTCGCGGGCCGGGTGACAATACCGAGCTGGTCGATAACGAGGTCATCGAGGCCGGGCGGAAGCGTCGCGCCGCGTAAATCAAGCCGCAAATTTGCATCTTGAAACTGGCCCCGCTTCGGCGGGGCCTCTTTATTGGCCGGGACTTTTCAAGCCTTCAACCATGATGCCGGGATCGCTGGGTATCGGGCCGACACATGGCACCGCATAGCAGAAGGTCGTGATGGGCTGCAGCCATGGTGACCTGCCGCCTGCCGTCGGATCGGCATAGGCATCCGCTGCAATCTCTCTGGCCTGTTGCGCAGACGACGCGGCGATGAGCGCACCTTCCTTGGTGGGCCGACCCTGCCAGAGAGAGTTCCCGAAAGCTGCAGGGTCGGGGCCAATGTGAAACATCTGCAAAGCCATTATGCACTCCTGGACCTATGTCGTACCTATTTGGAGGAAGCGTGTCGCGCTGGCAAATGCTTCTCGGTCTAAGTAATTGATTTTGTTGGTGAGCCCGGCAGGGTTCGAACCTGCGACAACCTGATTAAAAGTCAGGTGCTCTGCCAGCTGAGCTACGGGCCCGTAACACACCATGTGGTGGCGCATTGCGCGCCAGCCAAGGCCGGGCGGACGGTAGGTAAGGCCCGGCGCGCCGTCAACCGCAAAGCGGTCTTGACCGAACCAACCAACCCTTGATCCGTCATTGCGAGCCGCGTCCCATTCCTTATGGGGGCGGCGTGGCAATCCAGGCGATTGCGGTGCTGCGCCAACAGTTCTCTGGATTGCCGCGTCGCGCCTGATCGGCGCTCCTCGCAATGACGGTTAGGAAGAAAGGCAACTACCCAGCGCAAATCACCCTTGGCCAGCGAATTTCTCGGTCAGGCGTGCGGCCACCCGGGGCGAGACGAAGTGGGATATGTCGCCGCCCAGCCGGCCGATGTCCTTCACGAACCGCGACGCGATGAACTGGTTGGTCTCCGACGCGGTCAGGAACACCGTCTCCACCTTCGGGTTCAGGCGCCGGTTCATGGAGGCCATCTGGAACTCGTACTCGAAGTCGCTGACCGCGCGCAGCCCGCGCACGATGATGCTGGCCCCGGCCTCGGCCACGAAGTCCATCAGCAGGCAATCGAAGGGCCGCACCTCGGTCTCGGCGGAGCCGCCGTTCAGGGCGTGGATCTCGGCGCGCACCATATCGGTGCGCTCCTCCAGCGAGAACAGCGGCTGCTTGTCCAGGTTGGACGCAACGGCAATGACCAGCTTGTCCACCACCCGCACGGCGCGGGAGATGACGTCCATGTGCCCGTTGGTAACCGGATCGAAGGTGCCCGGGTAGACGGCAACCCGCATCTCAGTCTTCCCCAGCGTCATCGGGGGCGCCGTCTGGGGCCGCGTCGCCGGCATCACCGGCATCATCGGGGCCTTGATCCTCGTCGTCGGCATCCTCGTCGTCGGCGATATCGTCCTCGGCGATGTGGGTGACGGAGACGACGCGCTCGTCATCGTCCACCTTAAACAGGCGCACGCCCTGGGTGTTGCGCCGCATGATGCCGATCTCGTCGACGGAGGTGCGGATCAACTGGCCGCCATTGGTCACCAGCATGATCTGGTCGCCGTCGGCCACCGGAAACTCGGCCACCACCGAGCCGTTGCGCGCCGACGTCTCGATGCTGCCGATGCCCTGGCCGCCGCGGCCGGTGACCCGGTACTGGTAGGCCGACGAGCGCTTGCCATAGCCGTTCTCGGTGACCGAGAGGATGAACTCCTCGCCGGCGCCCATTTCGGCATAGCGCTCCGGCGAAATGGTGTCCTGCTGATCGGTCTCGGCCTCTTCCGGGGCCTCGTCCTCGCCGCTGCGCCGCATCAGCGCGGCCATGCGGATATAGGCCTCGCGCTCGGCCGGGCTGGCGTCGACATGGCGCAGGATCGACAGCGACATCACCTCGTCGCCATCCTGCAGACGGATACCGCGCACGCCGGTTGAGGTCCGGCCGGCGAAGATGCGCACGTCGTCGGCGGCAAAGCGGATGCAGCGGCCGGAGCGGGTGGACAGCATGACGTCGTCGTCGCCGGTGCAGATGCGCACGCCGATCAGCCGGTCGCCCTCGTCCAGCTTCATCGCGATCTTGCCGTTCGACATCACGTTGGTGAAGTCGGAGAGCTTGTTGCGCCGCACGTTGCCGCTGGCGGTGGCGAACACCACCGTCATGTCGTCGGCCAGGCTCTCGTCGTCCGGCAATTGCAGGATGGTCGACGGGGTCTCGCCCTGTTCCACCGACAACAGGTTCACCAGCGGACGGCCGCGCGCGTTCGGCGCCGCGACCGGCAGGCGGTAGACCTTGGTCAGGTAGACCATGCCGCGGGTCGTGAAGACCAGCAGCGGGGTGTGGGTGTTGGCGACGATGACCTGGGTGACGAAGTCCTCCTCGCGGGTCGACATGCCGGACCGGCCCTTGCCGCCGCGCCGCTGCGGGCGATAGGTCGCCAGCGGCACGCGCTTGACGTAACCGGCGTGGGTGATGGTGACCACCATGTCCTCACGCTGGATCAGGTCCTCGTCGTCCTGGTCGAACTCGGCGTCGACAATCTCGGTGCGCCGGTCGTCGCCGAACAGCTCCACCATCTGGTTCAGCTCGTCGCGGATCACGTTGAGCAGCCGCTCGCGGTCGCCCAGGATCGCCAGCAACTCGGCGATGGCGTCGACGATCTCCTGCAGGTCGTTGGCGATCTTCTCGCGCTCCAGGCCGGTCAACCGCTGCAGGCGCAGTTCCAGGATCGCCTTGGCCTGGTCCTCGGACAGCCGGTAGGTGCCGTCCTCGGCCACCGTGCGGCCGGGCTCGTCTACCAGCCGGATCAGCGGCGCCACGTCGGCGGCCGGCCAGGGACGGCCCACCAGGGCTTGGCGTGCCTCCTCGGGGTCGGCGGCGCTGCGGATGGCCTCGATGATCGGGTCGATATTGGCGACCGCAACCGCCAGCCCGATCAGGATATGCGCGCGTTCGCGAGCACGGCCCAGGCGATAGCGTGTGCGCCGGGTGACCACTTCCTCGCGGAAATCGACGAAGGCGGAAATCGCGCGCTTCAGATCAAGCGTTTCCGGCCGGCCCTGGTCCAGCGCCAGCATGTTGACGCCGAACGTGCTTTGCAGCGGGGTGTGGCGGTAGAGCTGGTTCAGCACCACCTCGCGCTCGGCATCGCGCTTCAGTTCGATCACCACCCGCACGCCGTGGCGGTCGGATTCGTCGCGCAGCTCGGAGATGCCCTCGACGACCTTGTCGTTCACCACCTCGGCGATACGCTCCACCATGCGCGCCTTGTTGCACTGGAACGGCACCTCTTCGACGATGATCGCCCAGCGGTCGTTGGGCCGTTCCTCGAACGAGGTCTTACCGCGCATCACCACGCTGCCACGCCCGGTGTGATAGGCGGAGCGGATGCCGGACCGGCCCAGGATCAGTCCGCCGGTCGGGAAGTCCGGTCCCGGCACGATGTCGATCAGCTCGTCGATGCCGATCGCCGGGTTGTCCAGATAGGCCAGGCAGGCGGCCACCACTTCGCGCAGATTGTGCGGCGGGATGTTGGTGGCCATGCCGACCGCGATGCCATTGGCGCCGTTGACCAGCATGTTGGGCAGGCGGGCCGGCAGGACCGTCGGCTCCTCGGCGGATTCGTCGTAGTTCGGCCGGAACTCGACCGTGTCCTCATCGATATCCGCCAGCAATTCGTGCGACGCGCGGGCTAGGCGGGACTCGGTGTAGCGCATCGCCGCCGGCGGATCACCGTCCATGGAGCCGAAATTGCCCTGGCCGTCGATCAGCATCAGCCGCATCGAGAACGGCTGCGCCATGCGCACCAGCGCGTCATAGATCGCCTGGTCGCCATGCGGGTGCAGGCGGCCCATCACGTCGCCGACCGTGGTGGCCGACTTGCGGTAGGGGCGGTTGTAGTCCCGCCCATTGATTTTCATCGTGTAGAGGATGCGCCGATGCACCGGCTTCAGGCCGTCGCGCACGTCGGGCAGCGCGCGGCTGACGATCACGCTCATCGCGTAATCGAGGTAGGACTGCTCCATCTCCTGGACGATGGAGACGGTCTCGGAATCCCTGCGCGGTGGGCCCGGTTCGCTCAACTCAACACCTTTCCTTGCTACATCGCCGCCAGCAGTTCAATGGCCGGCACCGGCACCCGGCTGGGCGCCGGATGGAAGGACGTCGGCTCAGGGCCGAGTCCGAGAGCGCATTTTCTAGCACGTATTGCAGGTGCGAACAACGACCGCCCCGTGAAGGAGCGGCCGTCGAGCAGGGCACTGCCGCCAACCCGATTAATTCATACCAACCAGTCGGTTGCAGGCGTTATTGAAAGTTATGTCGGCACTGTGGCTGACGCGAGGGGAGGCGGTGCGCCGCCTAGAACGGAATGTCGTCGTCCAGGTCGCCGCCACCTTGGCCGCCGCCGCCACCGTAGCCACCGCCGCCGGAGGACGAGCCGCCGCCTTGGCTGCCGCCACCCTGGCCGCCGCCATAACCGCCGCCGTCGCCGCCTCCATAACCGCCGCCACCGCCGCCATCGCCGTCGCCACGCCCGTCCAGCATGGTCAGCTCGCCGCGGAAGCGCTGCAGGACGACCTCGGTGCTGTACCGATCCTGGCCCTGCTGGTCCTGCCACTTACGGGTCTGCAACTGGCCTTCGACATAGATTTTCGAGCCCTTGCGCAGGTATTTCTCGGCCACCTCGATCAGGCGCTCGTTGAACAGCACGACGCGGTGCCACTCGGTGCGCTCCTGCATGTCACCGGTGTTGCGGTCGCGCCAGCGCTCGGAAGTCGCCACGCTGAGGTTGGCCACCTTGCCGCCGTTCTGCATGGTGCGGATTTCAGGGTCGCGACCCAGATTTCCGATCAGAATGACCTTGTTGACGCTGCCCGCCATGTGAATCCTCCCCGATGAGTCTGGCCCCGATGATTCTGCGAGGGTTGTAGTTCAATTCGCGCCGGGGCCGAAAGGTGTGATCGCACGACGATCTCGCCGCACTATGCAATTGACATTCATTCGCAGAGCCACCATCTTTCGTTTCGAAAGGGTGCAAGCATGTTCGTATGTCTGTGCAATGGCTATCGGGACGCGGAGTTGCGGGAAGTCGCACGCCAAGGCGTGACCGATGCCTCGGAGGCGTATCTCACGCTCGGGAACGGCCCGTGTTGCGGCCGGTGCCTGGATTGCGCACAGGACATCATCGACGAAGCGTACCTGTCGCACCCGATCTCGGCCGGCGCAGTCGCCTGACGTAGGCGCAACGCGCCGTAGCGCGTCCTCGTCCGAACGCGTCGCATCGTTTCTCCCTTAATCTTCAAGTTTTCCTGTCAGCGCCTTACGTCGTTTGGCGAACTGCAGCGCCCGTGGTGTAAGCTCGGTCCACATCGCCTGAGCTCAAACGGGACACTCACCATAGAGCGCAAACGCCTCCGACCGCCTATATTCAGGCGGCTGCACACGTTATGCCGGCGCGGCGCGGTCCGATGAAGGGCGGCGGCGTTCCCAGGTTCGGCGCTGTGCCGCTGGTCATGGTGGCCATGCTGTTTGCAAGCGGTTCGCTGACCACTGCGACTGGCCCGCCCTCTGTAACGCAGATGGTGCTGGCCGTTGGCATCGTGCTGGCGTTGGCCGTGCTTGCATACAGGATTTGGATCAACGGCTTCGCCAAGGCAGCGACTGATCGTCGGCCGTTTTTCGCGACGAATGATTTCCTGACACTACCCGGCACGCGCCGAAACAGATGGCGCAATGCGGCGATCTTTGCCGTGCTTTGCGCTTTGTCTGCGCTGGCGCTTGCCCGCGCGTTGTTTGGCACAGCCGAGATTGACCCCGACAGTGTGTCGGGCCCCAGCACCGCATCGGACGCCGGTCGCGACGACGCTGAATTGAACGATGCGCAGAGGCGGCTTCTGGCCGACTTCCAGGACGATCCGCCGCCGGACGCCATCGCGCCCGCCGAATTCCTCTCGCTGGTCCAGAGCCACCCGTATATGTGCGTGAACCCTAAAGGGCCGGACAGCTGCCAGATGACGACGGTTTTTCAGTTGGATGACGACCAGCGGATCGAAGCGACAACCTCGTTCCTCATCCCGGTCGAGGGCGAGGTGAGCACCGTCACGATCGTCGAGACGCTGACCGAATTAGAGTCCGGCTGGTGCGCGGATGCCCATGTGGATCGCGGGGCGATTGACATCTCCGGTGACGACGCCCGCGTTGCCCTGGTTGAACCGGTATTGATGGCGGCCCTTCAAGTGCGAGAGGGCGTGGCGGACCAAGTGTGCACCCTCCTGACCTCGCCGGAATATGTTGCTGAATCTGAAGCTTACGCCTCGACCTTATACGAGTCTCTGGACATGGAACTGTACGCGCGCAATCCGGTTCCGATCCGGCTCTCCGCCGAGCAATGCCCCTGGGCGTGCACGCTGGCATTGCCCTGATCAGGCAGG
Source organism: Alphaproteobacteria bacterium (assembly GCA_965227515.1). Classification (GTDB taxonomy): domain Bacteria; phylum Pseudomonadota; class Alphaproteobacteria; order CALKHQ01; family CALKHQ01; genus CBDDFZ01. Next base: position 3,323,301 of record CBDDFZ010000001.1, on the reverse strand, counting down.
TGCCGCGTGCGCCTAGAGCATGATCATTTAAGTCGGCACCGGCCCTCTCCCCCACCCGGCCGCCCAGACATCATACTGGAGTTGGGCGGCCGGGTGGGGGAGAGGGCTGGCGCAGATTCAGCGTAAGCTGATCCCGATCTAGTCGTCGTCAGAGTCGCCGATCTGGCTCTGGATGAAGTTCTGCAGGCCGACCTTCTCGATCAGCTCGATATTCGTCTCAAGCCAGTCGACGTGCTCTTCCTCTGATTCCAGGATATCCACGAACAATTCGCGGCTGACGTAGTCCGACGCTTCCTCGCAGTCGGCGATCGCCTGGCGCAGCGCCGGCATGGCCTGCAATTCCAGCTTCAGGTCGCATTCCAGAACCTCGGGCACACTCTCGCCGATCAACAGCTTGCCCAGATCCTGCAGGTTGGGCAGCCCCTCCAGGAACAGGATGCGCTCGATCAGCTGGTCGGCGTGCTTCATTTCGTCGACCGACTCTTCGTACTCGTGCTCGGCCATGCGGTAGAGGCCCCAGTTCTTCAGCATCCGCGAATGCAGGAAGTACTGGTTGATGGCGGTCAGCTCGTTCTTCAGCACCGCGTTCAGGTGCGCGATGATCTTGGCATTGCCCTTCATGGGGGGCCTCCCGTGCGTTGGGGTGGTCACTGATTGGTAAAGTGGCCGTCATCCGGGAGCAAGCGCCAAACGTGTGGGCGAGGCCGGGGCACAAGCCGCCCCGGCCTCGATCCGGCTAGATCGGGATCAGCTTACGCTGAATCTGCCCCAGCCCTTGTATCTCATTTTGTGGCCGCTGCGGTTATTGTAGCGGTGGCGGAGACGGGCGGGAGGCCGCAAGGCCCTTGGTCTCGAAGACCGTGGGAGAGCTTGGCACCCTGCCCGTTGTTCCAATGAACCCGAACAGTCGCTTGGTCCGCCGTGCGAGACCGCATTTGCAAGGACGGGTGATGGAACAGGTTTTCGTTGGCATTGATGTCTCGAAGGCGCGGCTCGACGTGCATGTCTTGCCGTCCGGCCAGAGCTTTGCTGTCGCACGAGACGGTGACGCTCTGGCAAGTCTTGTCGAGGACCTGGCCGGGCTGTCGCCGGGCCTGATCGTGCTGGAGGCGACTGGCGGCTACGAGGTCACGGTGGCCGCGGCGCTGGCCACGGCCGGACTGCCGCTGGCCGTGGTCAACCCGCGCCAGATCCGGGACTTCGCGCGTGCCCTTGGCCTGCTTGCCAAGACCGATGCGCTAGATGCCAAGGCGATCGCGCTGTTTGCCGAGCGGGTCCGGCCCGAGCCTCGGCCGCTGGCCGACACCCAGACCCAGGTGCTCAGCGAGCTGATCGCCCGCCGGCGCCAGATCGTCGTCATGATGACCGCCGAGCGCAATCGCCGCAGCCAGCTCACCAGCCGACGCATGGTCAAGAGCGTCGACCGCCTGCTGGCGGCCCTGCAGAAAGAACTCTCCGCCCTCGAACGCGAGCTCGATGAGACGATCCGCGGCACACCGGCTTGGCGCGAGGACGAAGACCTGCTCAAGAGCGTGCCTGGTGTCGGCGATATCACCGCCCGTGCGCTGATCGCCGACCTACCTGAACTCGGACGTCTCGACCGAAAGAAGATCGCTGCCCTCGTCGGCCTGGCGCCGTTCAACAGGGACAGCGGTACCATGCGCGGCAAGCGCACCATCCGTGGGGGACGGCGTCATCTGCGCACAACCCTTTACATGGCAGCCTTGGTCGCCAGCCAACGGAACCCGATCCTCAAGGCCTTCTATCAACGCCTGCTCCATGCCGGAAAGCCAAAGAAGCTCGCGCTCGTCGCCGTCATGCGCAAGCTCCTCGTCATCCTCAATGCCATCATCAGAGATCGGACCCCATGGCAAAACGCTTGACACAAAAGACAGTCGCTCTCCCCCACCCGGCCACCCAGCAGCATAATTTCGTTGGGCGGCCGGGTGGGGGAGAGGGCTGGTGCCGACTTAAATGATCATGCTCTAGGGCCTGTTGAGATTCATCGCGAGTTTATGACAGCTGCTGCGAGATGGATGATGGCGTTGAAGCTTGTGTCGGTTTTGTCTGCACGCATGGCGATTCGCTTGAACTCTTTGAGTTTGCAGAAGAAGTTTTCGATCAGATGACGCCATTTGTACATCTCGGCGTCGATTTGCAGCGGGCTGGCGCGGCGCGGATGCTGGGATATGACGATCTTGGCACCGCGCTCGTTGAGGTCAGCAACGATGGCGCTGGTGTCGAACGCTTTGTCCGCGATCATCGCCTTGAAGGAGAGTCCGTCGATGAGCGGCGGCACGCCAACCGTATCGTAGCGATGGCCGGGCAGGAGCACGAAACGCACCAGATTGCCAAGCGCATCACACAGCGCGAGGATCTTCGTCGTCATCCCGCCCTTGGAGCGGCCGATGGCCTGGCTTTGAGTCCCCCTTTTGCGCCCTGGCCGTGGCGGTGCACCTTGACAATGGTGGCATCAACCATGGCGTATTCCATGTCCGGCTCGTCCAAGCAGGCCTCGAACAGCCGCACGAAGACGTCTGCTTTGACCCAGTCGCGGTATCGCTTAAAGACCGTGTTCCAAGGGCCAAAAGATGTCGGGAGATCACGCCACGGGCTGCCCGTACGCACCACCCACAGCACGGCTTCGACAAAGCGCCGGTTGTCAGCGCCACTGCGGCCCGGATCGCTCGGCTTGCCCAAGCAATGGGGTTCCATCTTCGCCCATTGGGCGTCACTCAGTACGAATCGTTCCATCCGAAGCTTGAATCACAACCAAGCACGGAGAGGAATCCTGAATCTCAACAGGCCTTAGGAGATAACCGGCATCATGAAGGCCACGAATTTGGAGGCCAGGTTACCGTTATCGTCGAAGGTCTCCAGCGGGAATTGCTTCAGTTTGACGGTATTGCCCTGGTTGCCGCCGAGCAGGGTCACGTGAGTCGATGTGAAGGACGAGACGAAGCCGACATGGCCGGGGCCGCTTGCCCAGGTTGCATCGCCGAACGGTGCATAGCGGCGCACGGCAATCGCGTTCTTGGTCGGGCCGGACAATGGAATGAACTGGTTCTTCTTGTTCCAGAAGAACGAGCGGGCGCCCGGGTGGTCGGTCCCGATATGCCCGCTGGTCAGCAGGCAATAGTTCACGAAGGCGGCGCACCAATCGGTCTCGTCTCCGTCTCCCGGGTCGAACCACGAGGCGGCGATCCTGAAATACTCCAGGATACGCGGGTTTTCGCCAGGGTCAGGCCACTCCGAGCGCTCGTGCTCCGGCAAGGCGGCCTCGCGCTCGGCAATGCCCATCCATTCGCCCGCCGCGCCGGCAGCCGCGGAAACGCCGCCGGCATTCGCCGATGCCAACGAAGATGGTGCGTTCGGGCGCTCCTCGCCGGGCGTCCAGCCCTCGACCTGCTTGATGAACTTCGCAATCGTCCGGATCTGGGCAACCGGCAGGTCCTTCAGGATCTTCGCGCGGTCGATGCCGGTCTCGGACTCGATGAACGCGACATAGGCCGCCGAATCGTTCTCCACCGGCGGCGCATAGCGGAAGATCGCGTCCTTCAGCGACAGGTTCCGATAGCTGTTGGATTGCAGCAGGCCGACGATGGCATCCCGGCCGGTCGGTTCGTCCGGGAAGATCGCGAACGCACCGTCATCGCCGATCGACCCGGACATCTCCGCAAAGCTGCCCATGCGGATATTGCCGGGGTTGAAGTTGCGCCAGGAGCGTGACCCGCCGATCCGCAACACCTCGCGCCCCTCGGCGTCGATGTAGGTGATCTGCTTGTTGGCGCTCTTGCGCGCCGACACGAACGTCGTCGGATCGCCGGGCGGCACCGGGTCCGGTGTGTCCTGGATCGGCACCGGCGGCGTATCGGGAATGTCGGGATTCACACTGGGCGGGGGCGGGGTGTCGTTGGCCTGTCCCCTCAAGGCATCGGCGCGGGCGGCCGTGTTGACCATCCGCGCGTCGGCCACACCGTTGTTGCGGCAGGTCGCCATGCCCGCATCGACGGTCTGCGACGCCAATCGGATCTCCGCACTGTCGGGCATCGGATCCAGTGCCATCCGCGCGAACTGCTGGTTCAGCGGCGTGACGATATGCACGAAGATCTGTTCGACGGCGTTCCCGTCGCCGGCGGCGTTGGCCGCCTTCCTGTCGTCCTGTGCCGCCTTGATCGTCCTAAGGACCTCGTCTCTTGCCGACATGGTCACGTTCCTCCAATTCCAGAAAATTCATTTGTTTCAATTACTTTCGGCCAATGTCATGCGCGCCGACCGGATCGCCTCGACCAGGCCCTCGCTGGCCAGCAACATCCCATCGAAACTGCCCTCACCGGCATCGGCCTGGGCGGCATCGACCGCGACCTGGAACGCCTCTTGGGTCCCGTTCAGCAGAATCACCCAGGCGGCAATCGTGCGCCTGTGATCCTTGATTTGCTCGACTTCCACGTCGGTCAGGCCGAAGCGGGTCGGATCGCTGTTTGCGGCGGCGATGATCTGATCGCGCAAGCTGTCGAAGATCTGCGGCGTGCTCGCCCTGACCGCCTCGATCGCGTCCGTCATCAGCGGTGCGTTCTCCAGCAACTGCTCGCGGAAGGCGTCGCGGGTTCCGAACGCGATCATCTCGGTGGCCAGCGGGGCAAACGCTGCCAGGATGGTGTTGACCGAGGTGGCCGCCGCGATGGTGGTTGGCGACCCGGCGCCGAATGACGCCAGCTCGGTGGCCGCGTTGGTGCCGACCGCACCCAACCGCGAGATCGACGCGACAATCTCTGACGCCGCGTCGCCATTGGCTAGTCGGAACAGCGCCTCGTTGTAACTCTCGATGGCCAACAGCGCATTGCGGTAGGAGGCCGTCGCCGGCGGATCGGCGCCCTCTGAAATGTAGGCGGCATCCCCGGGGTCGAAGTCGCCGAACTCAGGGTCCAATGGGTAGGCGATGTCGAATAGACGGCGCTCAGCCGCGGCCAGCTTGTCGAGGATCTGGTCGCCCGTATCTGCGGCGACGCTGTAGGCCTCACGATATGTCGTGAATTCCTCGATCCCGCTGTAGGTCGTGCACGCCGAAAGTGCCGTTACGAGCAAAACGCCGGCAATGGCTCTTTTCAGGGCCATGCTTTTGGCGGCGGGTACGCTTCGGGACCCGCTAATGGCCAAGCGGAAGATACAATCATTGAGAGAGGTCATCATGTCTAACACCCCCACTAATATCAGAATATTCGAATACAATAACATGAGCCAGGTTTGGCGGATGTGAGAATACTCACAAGTCCTTGAAACTGTTTGGCGGTGGTCATGCCACGGCGAAGGGAAGGCCGCGCAAGCCGCCCGCCGAAGCCGCTTACCAAAGCCGCCCAATGACAGCAGTTGTCAGTTTGCCCCGGCCCGTGTGCGTGCTACATCCCGAGCATGCCGAACGAGATCGAGCAGCTGTCCGCCAAGCCCGCAACCGGGCGCCGCGAGACCATCACGGTGCGCGGTGCGCGCGAGCACAACCTCAAGAACGTCAGCGTCGAGCTGCCGCGCGACCAACTGGTTGTGATCACTGGGCTTTCCGGCTCCGGCAAGTCGTCGCTCGCCTTCGATACCATTTATGCCGAGGGCCAGCGCCGCTATGTCGAGTCGCTGTCGGCCTATGCGCGCCAGTTCCTGGAGCTGATGCAGAAGCCGGACGTCGACGCCATCGAGGGCCTGTCGCCGGCGATCTCCATCGAGCAGAAGACCACGTCGAAGAACCCGCGTTCCACCGTCGGCACGGTGACCGAGGTCTATGACTACATGCGCCTGCTGTGGGCGCGCATCGGCGTGCCCTATTCGCCGGCCACCGGCCTGCCGATCGAGAGCCAGACCGTCAGCCAGATGGTCGACCGGCTGATGGCGCTGGAGGAGGGAACCCGCCTGCTGCTGCTCGCGCCCATCGTGCGCGGCCGCAAGGGCGAGTACCGCAAGGAGATGGCCGATCTGCAGAAGCGCGGCTTCCAGCGGGTCAAGGTCGACGGCCAGCTCTATGAGATCGGCGAGGTGCCGGCGCTGGACAAGAAGCGCAAGCACGACATCGAGGTGGTGGTCGACCGGGTGGTGATCCGCGAGGGGCAGGAAACCCGGCTCGCCGACAGCATCGAGACCGCGCTCGACCTGGCCGACCAGCTCGCCATTGCCGAGGACGCCTCCACCGGCGAGCGGCACGTATTTTCCTCCAAGTTTGCCTGTCCGGTGTCCGGCTTCACCATCGAGGAGATCGAACCGCGCCTGTTCAGCTTCAACAACCCGTTCGGTGCCTGCCCGGCGTGCGATGGCCTGGGCAGCGCCACCGCGGTCGACCCCGACCTGGTGGTGCCGGAGCCCGAGCTGACGTTGCGCGGCGGTGCCGTCGCGCCATGGGCCAAGTCCACGTCGCCTTATTACATGCAGACGCTGGACAGCATCGCGCGCCACTTCAAGGCGTCGATGACCGAGCCGTTCAAGGACCTGCCGTGGGAGGTGCAGCAGACCATCCTGTTCGGGTCGGGCAATACCAAGATCACCTTCCGCTACGACGACGGCCTGCGCTCCTACGAGACCAAGAAGACGTTCGAGGGCGTGATCCCGAACATGGAGCGGCGCTGGAAGGAGACCGATAGCGCCTGGGTGCGCGAGGAGCTGGGTCGGTTCCAGACCGTGGTGCCGTGCGAACGTTGCAACGGCCAGCGGCTGAAGCCGGAAGCGCTGGCGGTGAAGGTGCGCGAGAAGACCATCAGCGAGGTCAGCGACCTTTCCATCGCCCACGCCCGCGACTGGTTCGCCGCGCTGGACGAGACGCTGTCGGAGAAGGACAGCACCATCGCCTACCGCATCCTGAAGGAGATAAACGAGCGGCTTGGGTTCCTGGTCGATGTCGGGCTGGAATATCTCACCCTGTCGCGCATGTCCGGCACGCTGTCGGGCGGCGAGAGCCAGCGTATCCGGCTGGCGAGCCAGATCGGCTCCGGCCTCAGCGGCGTGCTCTATGTGCTCGACGAGCCGTCCATCGGCCTCCACCAGCGCGATAACGAGCGCCTGCTGATCACGCTCCGGCGGCTGCGCGATCTGGGCAACACGGTCATCGTCGTCGAGCATGACGAAGAGGCGATCCGCACCGCCGACTACCTGGTCGACATGGGGCCGGGCGCCGGCGTGCATGGCGGCGAAGTGGTCGCCGCCGGCCTGCCTGAGGCAATCATGCAGAACCCCGACAGCCTGACCGGCCAGTACCTGACCGGCATGATGCAGATCGAGGTACCGCGCGAACGCCGCAAGCCGAAGCGCAACCGGATGATGAGCATCGTCGGCGCCACCGCCAACAATTTGCAGGACGTCACCGCCGACGTGCCCATCGGCACCTTCACCTGCGTTACCGGCGTGTCGGGCGGCGGCAAGTCCTCGCTGGTGATCGAGACGCTGTATAAGGCGGCGGCCCGCCAGCTCAATCGCGCGCGGGAGGTGCCCGGCCCGCACACCGCGCTGCGCGGGCTGGAACACCTGGACAAGGTGATCGACATCGACCAGTCGCCCATCGGTCGCACGCCGCGCTCCAACCCGGCCACCTATACCGGTGCGTTCACGCCGATCCGCGACTGGTTCGCCGGCCTGCCGGAGGCGAAGGCGCGCGGCTACAAGCCCGGGCGGTTCTCGTTCAACGTCAAGGGCGGGCGTTGCGAGGCCTGCCAGGGCGACGGCGTGATCAAGATCGAGATGCATTTCCTGCCCGACGTCTACGTGCAGTGCGACGTTTGCAAGGGCAAGCGCTACAACCGGGAGACGCTGGAAGTCACCTACAAGGGCAAGTCCATCGCCGACGTGCTGGACATGACGGTGGAGGAGGCGGCCGAGTTCTTCAAGGCGGTCCCGGTGATCCGCGAGAAGATGGTGACGCTGCAGCGGGTCGGCCTGGGCTATATCCATGTCGGCCAGCAGGCGACCACGCTCAGCGGCGGCGAGGCGCAGCGCGTGAAGCTGTCGAAGGAGCTGTCACGCCGCTCCACCGGGCGCACGCTCTACATCCTGGACGAGCCGACCACCGGCCTCCACTTCGAGGACGTGCGCAAGCTGTTGGAAGTGCTGCACGCGCTGGTCGAGCAGGGCAACACGGTGCTGGTGATCGAGCACAATCTGGAGGTCATCAAGACCGCGGACTGGATTGTCGACATCGGCCCGGAGGGCGGCGACAAGGGCGGCCGCGTGGTCGCATCGGGCACGCCGGAGGATGTGGCCGCAGTGCCGGAGAGCTTTACCGGCCAATACCTGGCCGACATCCTGCGGCCGCGGCTCGCAGACAACCGCAAGAGCGCGTGACCTCCACCAGTACGGCCATGGATGTCGTCCCTGGCGATCTCGACGACGCGCGTGTCGTCGCGCTGATCCGACACCATGTCGAGACGGCCCGGGCGGCGACAGGCCCCGGCAGCGACCACGCGCTCGATATCGACGGTCTGAAAGCGCCCGACGTCGATTTCTGGGCGATCTGGGCTGACGAGCAGCCGCTCGCCATCGGCGCCCTGAAGCGGCTGTCGGCTGACCATGGCGAGGTGAAGTCGATGCACACCCGGGCTGAGGCGCGCCGGTCGGGCGCCGGCAGTGTGATGCTGCGCCATATCATCGACGCCGCTCGCAAGCAGGGCATGGCCCGCCTCAGCCTGGAAACCGGATCCTGGGACTATTTCGCGCCTGCCATCGCGTTCTACCGGCGCCACGGGTTCGAGGAGTGCCCGCCGTTCGCCGACTACGTGCTCGACCCGAACAGCATCTTCCTGACGCTGAACCTGCATCGCTCCTAGGGCGCGACGCCATCCGGTCCGTCGCCGCGCCCCAGGTGGCTCGACAGCTTAACCAACAGCCAGGGCGACGCCGGCCCCTGTGACCGCGACTCCAGTCGCGCGTAGGGTGAAAGGTGCCAGCTTGCCGGCGACGCTGCGCACGGCGAAACACAGGCCGATACCTGCCGCGTGAAGCACCATGGTGACCAGCGCGAAGCCGACAGCGTATTCAAGAACATTTGCGCCGGCCGGCATTTCGGCGCCGTGGGCATGGCCGTGGAAGATCGCGAACAGCCCAACGAGGCCCGCGGCAACAGCGAGCGGCATCTGCTTGCCCAGTGCCACGGCGCCCCCGAGCACGATCACCGAGCCGAGGATGCCGATTTCGACCATCGGCATGCCGACGCCCGCGATCGCCAGCACACCGCCCAGGATCATCATGCCGACGAAGGCCGCGGGCACGATCCACAGGGCACGGCCGCCCTGCTGCGCGGCAAGTACGCCGACGGCGACCATGGCGAGGAGATGATCCAGGCCACCGATGGGGTGGAGCAGGCCGGCAGACAGGCCGCTGGCGGCGCCCGCGCCGGTGTGCGCAAGGGCCGGTGTCGTTGCCAGGCATGCGGTTGCGGCGCCTGCGCCGATGGCGGCAAAGAATGATCGCTTCATCCCGTTTCCCCTGTATGGTTCGCGTGGTCGCCATTGATGGTGACGAATAGGTGAGTATGACGATTGGCATATTCATCATACTCGCGCACCACCACATGGCAACGGCAATCGGCCAAGGGATTGAGCAAGAAGACTGGGCAAGGGGACTAGGCAAGACCATTGAGCGACACCATGGAGCGCGTGACGATCTCGGTTGAGAACGACCTTCTGGCCGCGTTCGATGCCTACGCGAACACAAAGGGCTATGAGAACCGGTCCGCGGCGCTGCGAGATGCGATGCGGCACATCCTGGCCGAGACGCAAGTCGATGAGGACGCGGAACAGCCCTGTGTCGGCTGTGTGGTCTATGTGTACGACCATCGCGAACGCACGTTGTCGTCGCGGCTGCTGGAAACCCAGCACCATCACCACGACATGACGGCCGCGACCATGCACCTGCATATCGACGATGCCCACTGCCTGGAGGCGACCGTTCTGAGCGGAACCGTCGGTTCCGTCCGCCAACAGGCAGATCGGATCACGTCGATGAAGGGCGTGCGCTACGGCCGGCTACACATCGTGCCGACAGAGGTGCCGCACAACGGCAAGTGAAATGCCGGTCGGCACCCGTCGTGCCGGCCACGCAATTGGGGGGATACCGGGCATGGCGTATCAATCGGGAAAGCCGCCGACCAGCTTCTGGGTTGGGCTGATCTGTGGGCTGCTGCCGTTCGTGGTCAGCTTCAGCAGCCTGAGCACGTCCAGCGGGCCGGGCGGCTCGACATGCTCCTACACGGACTTCGCCGGGATCATCCTGGGCATCGTCGCCGGCATCGCCGGCTTCGGTGTCTTGTCCGCCCGGCAATGGCAACCGGGGCTGCGCTATGGCGCGGGCGCGCTGATCATCGCACTTGGCGTTTTCCAGCTTGTTCGAGGCATCGGCCTGGTCGGCGGGCCTTGCAACTGACGGTGGGGTGCGGGTGATCGCCTCTGGTTCCCGAAGATGGCGGCTTTGCCCAGGAAATTTCGCTGTCTCGGCGCATTCGCTTCCCAACTTGTCGGTCCCACCGCGCGCATGACGCGCCGAACCCAAGACCACCACGGACAGGGAATGCACTATGACTTCTGATACCGGCAAATTCCGGCTGGGCGCGTCGTGCGCCGCCATCGCTGTTGCCGCGACGATGGCGCTGAGCCACGGCGCCATGGCGCAGCAGGACGGCTTGCCGACCATCATGATCGGTGGCGAAACCGACTTCGATGCCTGCGGTGCGGTGGGTGAGATCACCGGCCTGGACCCGCAGGGCGACAACTTCCTCGCGGTCCGCTTTGGCCCCGGCAGCGAGCACCAGCAGATCGACTCCCTGCACAATGGCGACCTCGTCTACATGTGCGGGACCGAGGGCGACTGGGAGGCCGTGATCTACGGCGACGACCTGTCCGCGTGCGGCCTTGGCTCGCCGGTCATGCCACGTCAGCCCTACACCGGGCCGTGCAACACCGGCTGGATCTTCACCGAGTACTTGATCCTGATCGCCGGCTGATAGTCTCAAGCGCAGATGTCTGCCGCTGCGTCGGGGCCGCCGCCCGGCAGCACCTCCGCCAGCACGCGGCAGACATTGCCGCCTGAGATCCGCCGCACCACCGACATGGCCTCATCATCGCTCAGGCCGTGCTCCATCCTGAGCCGGTTCCAAAGCTCGGTATAGAGGGCGCGGTAGCCGCTTGCGTCGAACGGTGCCGTCACCGCGCCGTCGAAGTCGGACCCGAAGGCAATATGATCCCACGGATCGATGCCACTGGTGTCGATGCCGTCCGGTTCGGCGCCGCTCTCGATGATGTCATGGACCGCCAGCATGGTGGCGACGATCGCGGTCACGCCTCCGGGTCCGATCGCTTGCCGCCAGAAGCCAACGCCGATGACACCGCCCGCCGCCGCAATCTCCCGCACCTGGTCATCGGTCAGGTTTCGCGGGCACGAGAGCGTTTGCTGGATTCCGGTGTGGGACACCACGAACGGCACACCGGCGTCCCGCAACAACGCCAGGGCATCGCCGATGACGGCGGAACTGGCGTGCGCCAGGTCGACCACCATATTGGAGTCGATCGCCTCGCGCAGCAGGGCGCGCCCGTTCGCGGTCAGGCCGTATTGCAGGCAACCCTCCGACGAGCCGCCCAGGTTGTTGTCGAACCGGTGGGTCGGCGCGATCATGCGCAAACCGAGACCATAGAGCTGTTGCAGCAGGGTCAGGTCGTTGTTCAGGGCGTGGCCGCCCTCCATGGCCAGCAAGGCCCCGACCGCGCGCGGCCCCGTGCCGGACGCATTATGCGCGACCAGCGCCTTCAGGTCGGCCGCACTTTCGATCTGTACCAGGACCCGGCCGTCGGCGGCGGCGCAGTCGCCGTATTCCGGTGCATCTTCGGTCGGCAACGTGCAGGTCATCTCTCGAAGGCGACGAGCCTGGTCCAGTGCGCGATACCAGTCCACGAACCAGTTCTCGATCCTGCGGCCCTGGCCCCATTGCAGCAGGGTCACCGGGTCGATGCCGTCGCCGGCGATGCACCCCTCCAGGCATAGATTGTCGTTATCGTAGAAGGAGAGCGGTGCGCGCGTGACGATGGCGAAGACCTGCAGGTCGATGCCGCCGTCGATCAGCCGGGGCAGGTCGACATGGCCGCGCGTGCTCGCCTCCCGCAGGTCGCGGCCCCACAACAGGGAATCGGCATGCATGTCCGCTGCGAACATGCTGCGGAACGCCAGCCAAAGCTCGTCGGGCAGTGGCGGCGGTTCGGCTTCACCGAGTTCGTTGTCGACGGGATTGATTGTCGATTCAGCAAGTGAGGAAACATGCTCGCAACCGTGCACGCTCAGCAACGCGGCGCACGCCCACGCAATATTGAGACTACGCATAAAATCACCGTAAGAAATAATATCTGATCTATACGGTGATGTCTTAGACGAGCGTGCGCGCTAAGGCAATGCCGCTAGCGCCTGGACTAGTGCGACGGCCGCACCATCGTCGGCTGACGCCGGTGCCAGCGGCGGCACCACGTGCCGCCAGGCCTCGTCATCCCGGATCGTGGCAAGTGCAGCCTTCAGGGTTGGGACGAACGGTGCGTCGCCGATCGCGGCGACCAGGCGGTCCACCTCGGCCGGCTGGGTTTCGTCGCCCTCCAGCACCAGGCGCGCCATCATGCCCGGCGCGACGTTCGCCAGCCCGCAGATGGTGCCGCGCCCGCCGTTCGCCAGCGCCGCCGGCAGGTCCGGCTCGTTGCCGACCAGCACGATCTGGTCCGGCAATGCCTGCAGGAAGCGCGACGTCTGTGCCCAGTCGCAGCTGCTGTCCTTCACCCCGACGATGGTGCCGGGGAACTCGGCCACCAGGTCAGCCAGCAACGAGGCCTCCATGTCGACGCCTGATACCGACGGGATGTGGTACGCCAGGATGCGTGGGTTGAGGTCGCCGATGGCATCGATCAGCCGGCGGTAGAAGTCGGCAATGCCGTCCGCCGGTGGCTCGGGGAAGAAGAACGGCGGCATCACCAGACAGGTGCATCCCAGCCAGGCGGCGTGGGCGGTAATCAGGATCGCCTCGCGCATCGACGCAGCGCCCGTGCCGACGACGATCTGGCCGGGATCGATGCCGCGGGCAATCAGCTGCTCCAGCGCGGCGCAGCGCTCCTCGCGCGAGAACGACATGCCTTCGCCCGTCGTGCCGAAGACGGTGACGCCATTGCAGCCGCCGTCCAGCACCCACCGGCAGTGATCGTAAAGCCGCTTGTCGTCCGGGCTGCGATTGTCGCGGACCGGGGTCAGCACGGCGGTCACGCACCAGCGCGGACATTCGGCCAGTGGCGTGACGGGCGGGGCGGGGGTGGATGCGTCTATCGCGGTCATGCGGTGCCTTGCCGATTGTTGGCTGTCCTGCGGTGGGTTGTCAGGACCGGACCAGACTGTAATCTGGCGATCTTGCCAAAAGAAAGCGTTCCGCGATGGGGCGACCCCCACGGGTGACAACGGGCGGAACGATAATGGGAGGAATATCATGACATTGATGAGAAGTGCCCGCACCTTGGTGCTGGCCGGTTGTGCTGCCGTTGGCCTTGCCGCGGCGACCGGAGCGCCGGCCTTGGCGCAGGATCCGAAGGCCATTCGCATATCCACGCCGGCCGTGCCCGGCGACTGGCATGCCGAGATGCTCTACATCTTCAAGGAGTGGCTGGAGCGTTCGGCCCCTGGCGAGTTCGACGTGCAGGTCCACCTGAACGGCACCCTGTTCGCCCAGGGCACCGAGCCGGCGGCGATGCAACGCGGCAATCTGGAAATGGCGCTGATCTCCGCCCAGGATATCGCCAAGGAACTGCCGCAGTACTCCATCTTCACCGCTGGCTACCTGATCCGCGATCCCGACCATCAGCAGGCCGTGTTCCACAGCGACGTGGGCGAGGAATACTTCGCCGCGGTGAAGGAAGACATGGCGATTCAGATCATCGACGTCGCCTATCTCGGCACCCGCCAGCTCAACCTGCGTGAGGTGATCGACGTGCAGACGCCGGCCGACCTGGCGGGGGTCAACCTGCGCATGCCAGGCTCGGACACGTGGCAGTTCCTGGGCGCGGCGCTCGGCGCCAACCCGACGCCGCTGCCGTTCGGCGAGGTCTATACGTCGCTGCAGACCGGCGCGATCGACGGCCAGGACAACCCGCTGCCGACCGATCTCGCCGCCGGCTTCTATGAGGTGACCGAGCAGATCGTGCTGACCGGCCACCTGGTCGACGGCGTGTTCTTCGCCATGGCCGGTGACTTCTACGACGGCCTGAGCGAGGAGCAGCAGGCCCGGGTCAGCGAGGCCGCGGCCGCCGCGATCCACTTCAACAACATCAACCGCCTGCGCGACGAGGCGCGGCTGCTGGCCTTCTTCGAGTCCGAGGGCCTGACCATCACGGTGCCGGATGTCGACGCGTTCCGCACCGCTGTGCAGCAGGCGTATCTGGAGTCCGAGTACAGCCAGGACTGGCCGGAAGGGCTGCTCGACCGCATCAACGCGATCGAATAGCACAACCTGCGGCAAAGAATGTTTGACGCCCTCGGCCTTGTGCCGAGGGCCCATCTTCGGGCCGCGCGCCATACGTTTTGGGGGCAAACCGCTCACGGAGCATCCACCCAAGCGCGCCGATACAGCGATGACATTCACCAAGGTCCTGGAATTGCACAACCATGGGCCCTCGGCACAAGGCCGAGGGCATCGAAGTGTGTGCGGTGGCACAGATTGCCAAACGCCGTGAGAACGCTCCAATCCATCGCGCGCGCACTGAAAGGGGGAAGCGAGGCGGTCGGCGCGATCGCGTTCGCGGCGATGTTCCTCGTCTTCCTCCTGCAGATCTTCATGCGCTACGTGGTCAATGCGCCGCTGAGCTGGACCATCGAGGCGTGCTCGATCCTCTATGTCTGGATCACGTTCTGGGGCGCGGCCTTCATGGTGCGCCGGCGTGACCACATCACCTTCAGCATGATCGTCGACGCCGCGCCCGCGCCCGTGCGCGCGGTGCTCGGCGTCATCGGCGGCGCGATGCTGATCGCCGCCTTCGCCACCGCGTTGCCGGGCACGCTGGACTATGTGGACTTCATGGCCGGCAAGAAGACGCCGGTGATGCGGCTGACCTATCTGATCGTCTACGGCCTGTTCCCGGTCTTCCTGGTTGCGGTGATCCTGCGCACGCTTGGCGACTGGGCGATCGACATCAGGCGCGCGCGCCACCCCGCCTGATCGGATCCACGCGCGTGTCCGAAGGCATCCTTGTCCTGCTTGGCGTGTTCCTGGTGCTGGCCGCCATCGGCATGCCCATCGCCTACGCGATGCTGGCGTCCGGCGTCGCCTACATCGTGCTGTTCGGCGCCAGCATGGATGCGTTTGTCGAGCAGACGGCGCATCGCCTGTTCGACAGCTTCGTGCTGTTGGCGGTGCCGCTGTTCATCTTCGCCGCCAACGTGATGAATGCCGGCACCATTTCCGACCGGCTGCTGCAATTCTGCCTGCTCCTGGTCGGGCGGCTGCGCGGTGGGCTCGCCCACGTCAACATCGTCGCCAGCCTGATCTTTTCCGGCATGAGCGGCAGCGCGCTGGCGGACGCCGCCGGCATCGGCAAGGTGCTGATCGACATGATGCGGCGCGACGGCCGCTATCCGGCCGGCTTCGCCGCCGCCGTCACCGCCGCGTCCGCCACCATCGGGCCGATCATCCCGCCGTCCATCCCCATGGTGCTCTATGCGCTGATGACCAAGACGTCGGTCGGCGACCTGTTCCTGGGCGGTATCCTGCCTGGCCTGCTGATGGGCGGGATGCTGATGGGCATGGTGGCCCTGATCGCGCGGCGGCGGAAATTCCCGGTGGAGGAGGCGCCGCCCACCGGCGAGCGCGGCAAGATTGTGATCGGGGCGATACCGGCCCTGCTGCTGCCCGTCATCCTGCTCGGCGGCATCTATGGCGGCGCCGCGACACCGACCGAGGCCGCCTCCGTCGCGGCCGCCTGGGCGCTGCTGGTCGCCATCGTGCTCTACCGCGCGCTGAACGCCCGTGGGCTCTTCGGCATCCTGGTCGACTCCACCCGGTCGACCGCCGCCATCGCGCTGATCATCGCCGGCGCGTTCCTGTTCAACTACATCATCGCCGCCGAGCAGGTGCCCAACGCGCTCGCCGCGACCCTGTCGGACCTGGACGTGCCGCCGCTGGTGTTCCTGTTGCTGGTCAACCTGATCTTCCTGCTGTTCGGCTGTTTCCTTGACGCCACCACCATGCTGCTGGTGCTGGTGCCGCTGTTGATGCCGTCGATCACCGCGTCGTGCATCGACCCGGTGCATTTCGGCGTCGTCATCGTCGTCAACATGATGATCGGCCTGATCACGCCGCCCTATGGCGTGTTGTTGTTCCTGATCAACGGTTTGACCGGCATTCCTCTGCGCACCATCATTGCCGAGATCTGGCCGTTCCTGCTGGCGCTGCTCGGCGCGCTGTTGGTGATGGTGCTGGTGCCGGACGTGGTGCTGTGGCTGCCGAGCCTTTTCGGCTATGAAGAGATCGGCTGCCGCGCCTGGTGACATGAGCCTAGTAACGACGGCGCCCCTTTGGCCGCAACAGAACTGTTGAGCGATGCCTGAACGCTACGAACTTCTTTATGGCCGGTCGAAGATCGCGGTCGCGGTGTCCGACGACTGCGACGTGACCGTGGTGCGCAAGGCGCCGATGCCCGTCCTGCCCGATCCGGATGGCGCCATCGCGGGCGCGCTGGACGGGCCGATGGGCCTGCCGCCGCTGGGCGCGGGTGGCGGCGCGCGCTCCGCCTGCATCCTGATCTGCGATATCACCCGGCCGGTGCCGAACAAGCTGTTCCTGCAACCGTTGATCCGCCGGCTGATGGCAGCGGGCGTGCCGGCCGAGGGCATCACCGTGCTGGTGGCGACCGGGCTGCACCGTCCCAACGAGGGCGAGGAACTGGCCGAACTGGTCGGCGACCCATGGGTGATGCAGACGGTACGCGTCGCCAACCACTTCGCGGTCAACGACGACGACCATGTCGACCTTGGCGTCACCAAGGGGCGCGGCGTGCCGGTGAAGCTCGACCGGCGCTTTGTCGAAGCCGACATCAAGATCGCGACCGGCTTGGTCGAGCCGCACTTCATGGCCGGCTTCTCCGGCGGGCGGAAGGTGATCGCCCCCGGCGTGGCGCACCAGGACACCATCCGCACCTTCCACAGCGCGCGCTTCATGGAGCATCCCGCCGCCACCCAGTGCAATCTTGCCGGCAACCCGCTGCACGAGGAGCAGCTCGAGATCGTCGGCATGCTGGGCCAGGTCTACGGCCTCAACACCGTAATCGACGAGGAGCGGCGGCTGTCCTGCGTCACCTTCGGCGAGATCATCGAGAGCCATCTGGCGGCGGTGGACTTCGTGGCCGACAGGGCGCGGGTGCCGGTGCCGCGCCGCTTCCACACCGTCGTCACCTCGGCCGCCGGCTATCCGCTGGACAAGAACTACTACCAGACGGTCAAGGGCATGGTGACGCCCATCGACATCTTCGCCGACGACGCCGACCTGATCATCGCGTCCGACTGTTCCGAGGGGCTAGGCTCGCCCGAGTATCGCGGTGCGCAGGAGCGGATGATCGCGCAGGGGCCGGATGCATTCCTGGAAGGGCTGCTCGCCAAGTCGAAGGCCGACATCGACGAATGGCAGACCGAGATGCAACTGAAGCCGATGCGCCGCGCCCGCAAGGTGCAGCTCTACAGCGAGGGATTGCCGGCGGCGGATCGGGCGATGACCGGTGTGGAGATCGTCGACGATCTGGACGCGGCGGTGCAGGCCAGCGTCGACCGCGCGCCCGACCGCGCAGTGGCGGTGATCCCGGAGGGTCCGTACGTCGTGCCCTACTACCAGCCGCAGGGCTGACCGCGTGATCGGACACGTGCACCTCGACCTGCTGGGCGGGCTCTCGGGCGATATGTTCGTCGCCGCCTGCCTGGAGGCGATGCCGGAGATGGCGCCCGCCGTGGATGGCGTTGTCGCGTCCATTGGCGCGGATACCATTTCCGTCGAGAGCGGGCATCGGCTGGCTGGCGCGATCCGGGCGCGCACCTGGGTGCCGCGCAAGAAGCCCGATGCCCCGGACGCGCCGCATACCTACGCGCAGATGCGCGGCCTTATCGATGAGCTCGATCTGGATACCGGCGTGCGCCGGCACGGTGCCGCGATCCTGCGCCTGTTGGCCGAAGCCGAGGCCGAGATCCACGGCGTTGCGGTTGACGACGTGCATTTCCACGAGATCGGCGACTGGGACACCATTGTCGACGTGCTGGCGGCCGGCGCGATCATCGACGCCCTCGATCGCGCGACCTGGAGTTGCGGGCCGGTGCCCCTCGGCGGCGGCATGGTGAAGACCCGGCACGGCCCGATGCCGGTGCCGGCGCCGGCGACAGCCGCGCTGCTGAAGGGCTTTGCCGTGCGCGACGACGGCGTTCCCGGCGAGCGCGTGACGCCGACGGGCGCCGCGATTCTGGCCCATCTCAGGCCCCAGCCGCACCAGGCCGGCGGTACGCTGGTCGGTGTCGGGGCAGGGGCCGGCACCCGCGACCTCGACGGCATCGCCAACATCGCGCGTGTGCTGGCGTTCGAGACGGCCACAAGCGGCGGCGACGTTATCAGCGTGCTGACCTGCGACCTGGACGACCTGACGCCGGAGGAGCTTTCCATCGCGGTCGACCGTTTGCGCGACGTGCCCGGGGTGGTCGACGTATCGTCCGCGCTACGCCAGGGCAAGAAGGGCCGGCACGTGTTCGAGCTGCGACTGCTGGCGCGACCCGAGGCGGAGGCGGCGGCGATCTCCGCCTGTTTCCTGGAGACCCCGACGCTGGGCGTGCGGGTGAACCGCGAACCGCGGCTGGTGCTGCGGCGTCAGCAGGCGGAGGTTAGCGGCATCGGCGTGAAGGTCGTGGCGCGACCGGATGGCGGGCAGACCGGCAAGGCGGAGGCCGACGACCTCGCGCGTGGCGGCAATCTTGGGCAGCGGCGCGCGGCGGCCCGGAGCGCCGAAGCCGAAGCCGAATCCAAAGCCCTGCGCGACGTGGAGGAATGATGCTCGGCACCCTGTCCAAAGTGGTCGCCGGTCATGGCCAACTGACGGTCGCGGTCAGCGGCGGGGTCGACAGCATGACGCTCGCCCATGTCGCGCATCGGGTGCTCGGCGCCGCCAACGCGCATATGGTGCATGCGGTCTCTCCCGCTGTGCCGGGCGACGCAACCGCAAGGGTCGAGCGCCATGCCGCCGCCGCGGGCTGGCGCTACCGGCGCATCGACGCCGGCGAATTCGCTGATCCGCACTATCGGGAAAACCCGGTAAACCGCTGTTATTTCTGCAAATCCAATCTCTATGGCACAATTGCCTCGCTGGTCGAGGGCACCATCGCCTCGGGCACCAATGTGGACGATCTGGGCGACTTCCGGCCCGGCCTGACAGCGGCCAAGGAACGCAATGTGGTGCACCCGTTCGTGGAGGCCGGGGCCACCAAGGCCGACGTGCGCGCCATCGCCGCCGAGCTCGGCCTTGACGATCTTGCCGAATTGCCGGCGCAACCGTGCCTGTCGAGCCGGGTCGAGACCGGGATCGCCATCGACGCGCGCGATCTGGCGCTGGTCGACAGCATCGAGCGCACGGTGCGGGCACTTTCCGGTGGCACCGACGTGCGCTGCCGCATCCGGCGCGACGGCGTGCATGTCGAGATCGACGCGCCGACGCTCGCGGCACTGCCATCCGACAGGGCGGCCGAGATCGAGGCCCAGGTGGCTGCCGCCTGCGCGCGGTCGGCCCATGCCTGGCGCGGCATCGGCGCCTATGCGCGCGGCAGCGCCTTCCTGCGAGACCGGGCCAGTTCGTGACCGGTGATTTTCGCTTCGATTGGGCGCGGGGGGAGCGCACCGGCATCGGTGAGGCGGTGCTGTGCGACCACAAGAATGTCGCGCAACTGGTTGATATTATTGACCAGGCCGATGAGCGGCAGCGCTCGCTGCTGCTGACGCGCATGACCGATGTCCAGATGGAGACGCTGGGCGACCGGCTGGCGATCGACCCTATCGGCCGCACCGGTGTGCTCGACCATGGCTGCCCCGCGCCCGCACCCGGCGGCGTCGCGGTGGCCTGCGCCGGCACCTCCGATGTGCAGGTGGCGCGAGAGGCGGTCGCGACCTTGAGCTTCTATGGCATCGCGGCGGACCTCTATGCCGACATTGGGGTGGCCGGCCTGTGGCGCCTGCAGGAAGTGCTGCCGGACCTGCGCCAGCAGAAAGTGGTCATCGCCGCCGCCGGCATGGAGGGTGCGCTGTTCAGCGTGCTCGCCGGCCAGGTGCCGGGGCTGGTGATCGCGGTGCCGACGTCGGTCGGCTACGGCGTGGCGCAAGGCGGGCAGGCGGCGCTGTCATCGGCACTGGCGAGCTGCGCGCCCGGCGTGGTGACGGTGAACGTCGACAACGGTTTCGGCGCCGCCTGCGCCGCGATCAAGGCGCTGGGCGCGGGGCGTTCCTAGACCGCGCCGTCATGCCCGGGCCGACCGAAGGTCGAGACCCGGGTATCCACGTCTTGGTATGCCGGATGGAAGTCGTGGATGCCCGCAACAAGTGCGGGCATGACGACCCAGAATGAGATCAGCTATTCCGCTCGATCCAGCGGCGCACCACGTGGCGCCCGGCCATGGCGAGCGCGATGGCGATCGCCATCTTCAGGATGTCGCCGTAGATGAACGGATAGAGGCCGGCTTCCAGCGCGCTGGCGTCGACCTGGTTCGCCGCGAACCACTCGCCGAGCTGCAACACGCCCAGGCCCATGATCACGACTTCGGCGAGCAGCACGGCCAGCGCGATGGCAACAATATTAGGCGCGCGCTCCGCCGCCCAGCCGGTGATGCCGGCGGCGAGGAAGAAGCCGACCAGATAGCCGCCAGTCGGCCCAGCGACGCCCAGCGGATTGGTGAACACCGGCAGGCCGGCGGTGCCGGCGATCAGGTAGAGACCAAGGGTCGACATGCCGAGGCGCGGGCCGTAGGCGATGCCGATCAGGAACACCACCAGGGTCTGCAGCGACACCGGCACCGGATAAAACGGCACCTGGATATGGGCCGAAACCGCCACCAGGGCCGCGCCGACCACGGCGAGCAGGCCCAGTCGCAGCCATTTCTGCTCGGTCTGCGCCTGCTCCGGCCAGAGCACACTCACCGGGGACGGGTACGATGCGGAATGGGCTGCCATCGATGCCTCCAAACTCTAGTTGCCCGCGCGCGGCGCGGGTCCGTTATGATGCGGCCCCGATTATGCGGTCGGGGCGGATGCGGTCAAGCCGCATCGATTGCCGCAACGGGTGGGGGAGGGTTGCATGCTGCGCGTGGCTTCGGTGGGTCTGGGCTGGTGGTCGGACCAGCTTGCGGACGCGATACACGACAAGTCGGAGCGGATCGGCATCACAGCCTGCACCAGCCGCTCGGCCGAGAAGCGCGCGGCATTCGCGGAGAAATACGGCGCGCGGGCCATCGACTCCTTTGAGGCGGTGCTGGCGGACCCGGACATCGACGCCGTGCTGCTGACGACCCCGCACTCAAAGCACGCCGCCCACGTGCGCATGGCGGCCGAGGCCGGCAAGCACGTGTTCGTCGAAAAGCCGTTCACCCTCAGCCTGGACGATGCCCGCGTCGCGATCGCCGCCTGCGACTCGGCCGGCGTTGTGCTCGCGGTCGGCCACAACCGGCGGCTGGCCCCCGCGGTGGCGGCCCTGAAGGCGATGATCGGGCGCGGCGATTTCGGCACCCTGCTGCATGGCGAGGCGCAGTTCTCGCTGCCGAGCGCGCTCGACTACACGCCGGAGCGCTGGCGCGCCGACCCGGACGAAAGCCCGGCCGGCGCCATGACCGCGCTCGGCATCCACATGGTCGACGCTCTGACCCACCTGTTCGGCCCGGTATCGAGGGTTCTGGCGATCTCGCGCCGGCACGCGGTCGCGGTCGACATCGACGACACCACGGTCATGCTGCTCGACTTCCAGAGCGGCGCGACCGCCTATCTGGGCACGCTGTTCGCCACTGCAGACACCCGGCTGCTCAACGTCTACGGCAGCAAGCTCGCGGCCTATGTGTCGGAGGACCTGACCGAAATGCGCGTGCGCCAGGGCACCGGGCCGATCACGCCGCTGGAGCTGCCCCAGCGCGATACGCTCAACGCCGAACTGGAAGCCTTCGCCGATGCCTGTGCCGGGCGCGCGCCGTTCCCGGTGAAGCCGCAAGAAGCCGCGCACAACGTTGCGGTTCTGGAAGCAATCGTTCAGTCTGCGGCCAGCAACGGTGCGCCGGCCGACGTCGCCGCCGTTTGAGACCAGACTTTCTTCAGGAGGGCGAGATGGGGGTCGATATCAACTGCGACATGGGCGAGGCGTTCGGCCTCTACAAGATGGGCGACGACGAGGGCATCATGCCCTTCATCACCGTCGCCAATGTGGCCTGCGGGTTCCATGGCTCCGACCCCTCGGTGATGCGCAAGACCGTCGCCCTGGCCAAGCAGCACGACGTGAAGGTGGGCGCGCACCCGTCGCTGCCCGACCTGCAGGGCTTCGGCCGCCGCGAGATGAAGATGGAGCGCCAGGAAATGGCCGACATCATCGTCTACCAGGTCGGTGCGCTGAAGGCGTTCCTGGACGCCGCCGGCATGCCGCTCAACCACATCAAGCCGCACGGTTCGCTCTACGGCATGGCCGCGCGCGACCCGGAGATGGCGCACGCGGTGTGCGACGCGGCCGACGTGTTCGGGGTGCCGATCTTCGGCATGGCCAATACGCTGCACGAGGAAATCTACCAGGAGCGCGGGTTGGGCTTCGTGTCCGAGTTCTATGTCGACCTGGACTATGGCTCGAACGGCATGGTGGTGATCACCCGCGAGCACGCACCGTGGGACCCGGATGTCGCCGCCGACCGCACCATGCGCGCGATCTCCGAAGGCAAGGTCAAGACCATCGACGGCAACGACATTCCGGTGCGTGCCGACAGCATCTGTGTGCACTCCGACACGCCGGGCGCCGTCGCGGTCGCCAAGGCGGTGCACGAAAAGATCCGCGCGCATCTGAACTGAGCGGATCGCCAGGAACGCGCCCAAGACAGACATGATGTCTGCGAAACCTCAATCGTCATGCCCGCACGTGTTGCGGGCATCCACGTCTTTCTTTGGCTGCGGTCGTCAAGTCGTGGATACCCGGGTCTCGGCCCCCTTGGAAGTGGACGGGGGCCGGCCCGGGCATGACGTCATTACTGGATCCAAATGGCCAATATCCTGATTGCGAACCGGGGCGAGATCGCCTGCCGGATCATCCGTGCCGCCCAGGCGCTGGGGCACCGTGCGCTGGCGGTGCATTCCGAGGCCGATGCGCAGGCCCTCCACGTCGAGATGGCCGACGATGCGCGCGCCATCGGCCCGGCCAAGCCGGCGGAGAGCTACCTGAAGGCCGACGTCGTGCTGGCGGCCGGTGCCGAGATGGGCGCCGACGCGGTCCATCCCGGCTACGGCTTCCTGGCCGAGAATGCCGGTTTCGCCGCGGCGGTTGGGCAGGCGGGACTGCGCTGGATCGGCCCCTCGGGCGACAGCATCCGCGACATGGGCGACAAGCAACGCGCCCGCGACCTCGCGGTGGCCGCCGGGGTGCCTGTGGTGCCCGGCAGCCCGCGCCTGGGGCCCGACGACCCCATCGACGCCGATGCGTTGTTGCGCGACACCGGGCTACCGGTCCTGGTGAAGGCGACTGCCGGCGGTGGCGGCATCGGCATGCGCCGGGTCGACGATGCCGGCCAGTTGCTGGACGCCATCGCCGCCACCCAGAAGCTCGCCGGCGGCTCGTTCGGCGATGCCACGGTCTATGTCGAGAAGCTGGTTAGCCCGGCCCGGCACATCGAGATCCAGGTGTTCGGCTTCGGCGACGGCCGGGCGGTCCACCTGTTCGAGCGCGAATGCTCCATCCAGAGGCGGTTCCAGAAGATCGTCGAGGAGAGCCCGGCACCCGGCCTGAAGCCGGAGACGCGCGCCGCCATGGCGTCCGCCGCCGTGCGCCTGGCCGAGGCGTGCAACTACGAAGGGGCCGGTACGGTGGAGTTCATCGTCGGCCCCGACCAGGACTTCTACTTCCTGGAGATGAACACGCGCATCCAGGTCGAGCATCCGGTGACCGAGATGATCACCGGGGTCGACCTGGTGCAGGCGCAGATTCGCCATGCGCTGGGCGAGGATATCTCGGCCGAGCTGGCCCAGGACAAGATCGCGGCCTCGGGCCACGCCATCGAGGCGCGGGTCTACGCCGAGCGGCCGGAGATGAACTTCCTGCCGTCGCCGGGTGCCATCGCCGCGTTCGACGCGCCGGGGGCGGCCGACGGCCTGCGGATAGATGCCGGCGTGCGTGCCGGCGACCAGGTGACCATCCATTACGACCCGACGTTGGCCAAGGTGATCGCCCATGGTGCCGACCGGGATGCCGCGCTAGACCGGCTTGACGGCGCGCTCGCCGGCTTCGGCGTGGAGGGCGTGTCCACCAATATTGCCTTTCTGCGCCGGTTGTTGGAACATCCGGCCTTCCGCGACGGCGATGTCAGCACCGGCTTTGTCACCGACCACATCGATGCGTTGAAATAGCGCCTTGTTTGCGCGTGCGAATTCACACCGGCCCTATTCCCCAGCCGGGCATCCAGCGTCGGTATCGTCGGGTGGCCGGGTGGGGGAGAGGGCCGGTGCCGACTTGAATGGAAATTAGGGGAGGTGCCTGAATGATCTACGACGAACCTCGCTTCCTGCCGGGAGGCGACCGGTTTGTGCTGATCGAGTTCGGCAACGAGATGAACCTCGAGCTGAACTTCCTGGCGCAGGGCCTGGCCTCAGCCATCGAGGAGAGCGGCACCAAGGGTGTGGTCGAAACGGCACCGTGCTTCGCCTCGTTGCTCGTGCACTACGAGTCCGACGACATCAGCCGCGCCGATCTGGAAAAGGAACTGACCTCGCTGATCGGCAGCCTGGGCCCGTCCGACGACATCGTGCTGCCCAGCCGCCTGTTCTATTTCCCGGCCACCTACCTGGACCCGTGGACCAAGGAATGCGTCGAGGACTATTGCGAGAAGGTGACCCAGAAGGAGCCGGACCCGGAGTTCGTCGCGCGCATCAACGATCTGAGCGGGCCTGACCAACTCGTGCGCGTGCACTCCGGCACCGAGTACTGGGTCGCCTCGCTGGGCTTCTGGCCCGGCCTGCCGTTCCTGATGCCGCTCGACACCCGCTCGATGATCACGGCGCCGAAGTACAACCCGCCACGCACCTGGACCCCGCAGGGCACCATCGGCATGGGCGGTGCCGCGACCGCGATCTATCCGGTGGCGACGCCCGGCGGCTACCAGATCTTCGCCCGTACGCCGGTGCCGATCTGGGACACCGAGCAGCGGTTCCCGCAGTTCGAGGATTCGATCTGCCTGTTCCGGCCCGGCGACCGCATCAAGTTCATTCCGGTCAGCGTCGAGGAGTTCGAGCACGTCGAGGGTCAGGTCAAGGACGGCTCCTACATCTTCAACGTCAACGAATATCAGATGTTCTCGGTGCGCCAGTACAAGGACTGGCTGGGCACCATCGACCGCAACGACCGTTTCTAAGGGGAACCTCATGCTGGAAGTCATCAAGAAGGGGTTCGAGACCAGCGTCCAGGACTATCCGGGACGTATCGGCTACTGGAACCAGGGGTTCCCACCGTCCGGTCCGATGGACAGCTGGTCGTTCAGGCTGGGCAATGCGTTGGTCGGCAACGAGCCGGGGGCGGCCGGCCTGGAGTGCCAGTTCATCGGCCCGTCGCTGAAGTTCCAGCGCGACGGCGTGATCGCGATTACCGGCGCCGACATGTCGCCGAAGATCGACGGCGAGCCGGTGGCGATGTGGACCAGTATCGCGGTGAAGGCCGGCCAGCTTCTGGAAATGGCGTTCTGCAAGGTCGGTGCGCGCGCCTATATCTGCGTCGGCGGCGGCATCTCGACCGAGCCTTGGCTGGGCTCGCGCTCCACTTTCCATGCGGCCGGCGTCGGCGGCATGGAGGGTCACGCGATCCAGGACGGGCAGGTGGTGCCGGTTGCCGAGGCGGCGGGCACGCCCGGCCGCACGGTGAAGGACGGCGCCCTGCCGCAATTCTCGACCGACAAGCACTGGACCATCGAGGTCTGCGCCGGGCCGAACGACGACTGGATCGACGAGGCCGGCCAGGAGCGTTTCCTGACCACGGAGTGGAAGCTCTCCGGCAAGAGCGCGCGCAGCGGCTATCGTCTCGACGGGCCGGACTGGACGTTCTCGGAGAAGGCGACCAACAAGGCGCCGGAAAACGGGTCGGAACCCTCCAACATCATCGACCAGGGCTATCCGCTGGGCGCGATCAACCTGGCTGGCCAGACGCCGATCATCCTGGTGCACGACGGCTGCTCGATGGGCGGGTTCATCAATCCCTACACGGTGCCGACCGCCGCATTCTGGAAGCTGGGCCAGTCCAAACCCGGCGACATCTACAACTTCAAGCTGGTCAGCGTGGAAGAGGCGCAGGCACTGCGCCGCGACCTCGATAAGGTCGCCAGCCCCGCAAGCATCAATTGAACACCAGCCTGAACCAGACAACAGCACGACACGGGTAAGAGACGACCATGGCGCAGAAGATCGAGACCCAGATTCCCGGCAATGTGTGGAAAGTGCTGGTGAAGCCCGGCGACGCGGTGAAATCCGGCGACGTCTTGTTCATCCTGGAGGTGATGAAGACCGAGGTACCCCATGCGGCCGAGGCCGATGGCACGGTGAGCGCGGTCCACATCGAGGAGGGGCAGGAGGGCGTCGACGCCGGCACCCTGGCGGTGGAGATCGACTGACACCGACGCAAACCGCTGAATTTGGCCCGCGTGCCGGGAACGCAATAGCGGGTGGCACGTTGGGTTGGCGCAGGCAAGCGCCGGGAGGATGCGTTGGCGGATTTCGACCCATCGGCTAACCAGGTTGTGGTGGCGATCGACCACGCACGCTACTTCGGAACCATCGAGGGGCTGACCGACCCCGCCCGGTTGCTGAAGGAGGTGCTGTCCGCCGAGGCGGATAGCGTGCTGGTCAGCTACGGCCTGTTCAAGCGATTTCGCGAGCACTTGCGCGACCGGCTGCCGGTGCTGCTGCGGCTGGATGGCGGGTGCAGCGTCTATCGCGAAGGCTGGCTGACCGCCACCCAGTGGACCCAGCTCCACCCCGTGCATGCCGCCCAGCAACTGGGCGCCGCCGCGGTTTGCGTGATGCTGTTCATGGGGTCCGAGGTCGAACTGGCGACCATGCAGATCATCGGCAGCGTGGCCGAGGAGTGCTACGGCAAGATGCCGGTTGTCGTGGAAGCGCTGCCGTGCCCCAACCCCAATATCCACGACACCTTGGATGCCGAGCCGATGGCCGCCGCCTGCCGCCTGGCGTTCGAGCACGGCGCCGACATGGTCTGCACTTATTTCACGGGGTCCGGCAAGTCGTTCCGCCGGGTGATCGAGAACTGCCCGGTGCCGGTCTTCATCACCGGCGGGGCGCGGATGAACAGCGTGGAGGAAGTTCTGGTCGCCGTCTCCGAATCCATGGAGGCTGGCGCCAAGGGCGTGGTGTTCGGGCGTAATGTCTGGCAGGCGGAGAACCCGGGCGGCATGGTCGCGGCCCTGCGCGAGATCGTGCATGACGGTGCTTCGGTGGAAACCGCTCTCAAACTCACCATGGCCTGAGCACCATCCTTTGAAATTACGCTATTTCCGTAGGTTAACGCCCGTACCGATGACTTCACATGAGGACTCATGACCGCTGACCCGCTGCTGATGGGCATCGATGCCGGCACCAGCCGGGTACGCGCGCTTGTCTTCACGACCGACGGCACCGTCGTCGCCGAAGGGGCCGCCGCGGCGGACGTGCGCCATCCGCAACCGGGTTGGGCCGATTATGAGGCCGAGGATCTGTGGCAGGCTGCCGTGAGCGCCATCGGGCAGGCGGTCGCGGACACGCCGGAGCCGTCGCGCATTGCCGGCCTGGCGGTGGCCAGTGTCGGCGAGTCCGGCATTCCGGTCGACGCGGCCGGCCAGCCGGTGACCCGGGCGCTGGCCTGGTACGACACCCGACCGTCCGCCGAGACACAGGCGCTGGCGGACCGCTTCGGCGAGGCGCTGACCCGGCGCACCGGCATGCGGCTGGACCCGACCGCCGGCCTCTGCAAGATGCTGTGGATGCGCGCCAACCGGGCCGACGACTTCGCCCGGGCCAAGCGCTGGCTGAACGTCGCCGACTACATCGCCTGGCGGCTGAGCGGCGCGGGCGCCACCGAACACACGCTTGCCTCGCGGATGCTGCTGCTGGACCAGGGGGCGCTGGCCTGGGCCGATGACGCGGCCGAGGCAGTCGGCATCGATCCCGCCCTGCTGCAACCGTTGACCGCGAACGGCACCGGTATCGGCACGGTGCGGCCCGAGGTGGCCGCCGAGACGGGCCTGCCATCGCACTGCGTGGTCGCAACCGGTGGCCACGATCACGCCGTCGGTGGGCTGGCGGTCGGCCTGTTCCAGGCCGGAACCATGCTCGATTCCATGGGCACGGCGGAGGCGTTGGCCCTGACGATGGACACCGCCGTGGCCAGCGACGATTTCGTCTCAGTTGGCCTGGAGCAGGCGATCATGCACCTGGACCGGCCCATGTATTACCTGATGGGCGGGCTGATGACCGCGGGCGGCGCCGTGGAGTGGGCGCGCTCCATCGTTGCCGCCGACGCCGACCGCGAGACGCTGATCGCGGCAGCCGCCGACGTGCCGGCCGGCAGCCACGGCGTGCATTTCCTGCCCCATCTGCGCCTGGGCTCGCCGCCGTTCGTCGACGCCCGCGACCGTGGCGCCTTTCTGGGCTTGAATGGCGATGTGACCGGTGCCGTGATGTATCGCGCGGTGCTGGAGGGCGTGGCCTACGACGTGCGCAATATCGCGGAGACCATGCAGGCGCAGCCCGGCGCACCCAGGCCCGGCCGGATCATCGCCATCGGCGGCGGCACGCTGAACCCGCTGCAGGTCGAGATCAAGGCCAGCATCTACAACCAACCGGTTGAAATCGTTGAGATGCCGGAGTCGGTCAGCCTGGGCGCGGCGATCCTGGGCGGCATCGGCGCCGGCGTCTACGCGTCACTCGCCGATGCACTGGACCGGATACGCCCGGCGGTACGCTCTATTGCGCCCAATCCGGACTGGACCGACCTCTACGAGGCCCGTTTTCGCGAGGTGTATCAGCCCGCCCGCGCGGCCCTGCGGCCGCTGCACCATGCTTTGGTTTAGAGAACCTGCAGTAAAATATTGATATCGTTCTCAATCTGATCGATTTGCTGGCGCAGCCGGCTGGCCGCGACAACCTGCAAATCGCTGACGTCATCGGCTTCGCGCAGCCTGATGTTGCGCTCCTGCTGGGCGAGGGCGGTCAGCCGGCGCTGGATGTCGGCCGTGCGTTGTTCCCTGGTCACGCCCCCGGTCAGGATGGCGTCGGTAAGCTGCCCGTCCGCGCGCAGCAACTGCACCAGCAGCTCGGGCCGGCGCAGGCTGCGCGACATGATGCGGTCGGCCGCCGTATGCACGCAGGTGCGCCAAGCCAGTTCGCCAACGCCCAGCCCGGCCGTCGGTTGCGGCGCCAGCGGCTCGTAACCGTGCTCGGCCGTGCACGCCGTCACAGCGCTGAGCAGCGCCGAAGGGTCCGCATCCAGTCCGGAATCGTTACCGGTTGATACGTCGTCTGGCGCAGCGGGGACCGGCGCGGTGCTGTCAGGGTCGTACGCCGCCGCGACCGCGATGGGCGGTGCATCGACGTCAACAGGCTCGTCTAGTGGATCCGACGCCTCGATGACGATGATATCGGCCGGCGCTTCGACGACGTCCGTGACGGTTTCGTCGTCGGGCTGCGCGCTTTCCGCCGGGCCAGGTGCTTCCACGACTGCGTCCGCCAGCGGCGTCGCGGCAGGGCGGGTGTCGTGGGCAGTCGTCGGCACAACGCGCGGATCGACGAACCGCTCGCGCGGGCAACCGGTCAGCACCGCCAGGCAGACCGCCGCGCACGCGGCCGCGGTCACCGCACGCAGTTTCGGCGCACCCATCAGTAGCGCTTCGGCACGAGGTGCCGATAGTGCCGGTCGACCGAGATATCTTCCGGCTTTTCCTGCCGCTCGGGCAGTTCGGGCTTGGTGTGCGGCACCTCTTCGTAGGGGATCAGGCTCAACAGGTGTGAAATGCAGTTCAGCCGCGCGCGCCGCTTCTGGTCGGCGTCGACGACGTACCACGGCGATTCCGGGATATCGGTGGCGTCGAACATCTCGTCGATGTAGCGCGCCATGTCCCACCACTGGTCATAGCCGGCAATGTCGATCGGGCTGAGCTTCCACTGCCGCAAGGGATCGTGGATGCGCTTCATGAACCGGCGGGTCTGCTCTTCCTGGGAAACGTCGAACCAGTATTTGATGAGCTGGATGCCGGAGCGGATGATCTCCTTTTCCATCTGCGGGCAAAGCCGCAGGAACTCCTGGGCCTGGTGCTCGGTGCAGAACCCCATCACCCGCTCGACCCCGGCGCGGTTGTACCAACTGCGATCGAACAACACGATCTCGCCGGCCGCCGGCAGGTGCTCGATATAGCGCTGGAAATAGAACTGGGTCTTCTCGCGGTCGGTGGGCTTCGGCAGCGCCACCGTGCGCACGACACGGGGGCTCACCCACTGGGTAATGCGTTTGATGACACCGCCCTTGCCGGCCGCGTCGCGGCCTTCGAAGATCACGACGATGCGCGCCCCGGTTTCCTGCGCCCACGCCTGCACCTTGGTCAGCTCGACCTGCAGGCGCTCCAGCTCCTTCTCGTAGACCTTCGTCTTCAACCGCTCGGGTCTGTCGTCGCCGTTCTTTGCCTTGGCGTTGTTCTTTGACAATGCCGCCGATCCTCCAGTGCCTTGTGCCCCAAGTCACTATGGCACAATCATAATGGCGCGCACGAGGCGTTGTTCTGGCGACACCGGGGTGATGGCCCGTGGCCGGGCGCTTAATTCAAGAAACACGAACTTATCGCCATTCTCTCAAATAATTTTTGTCTTCAAGGCGTTGTGATCTGGCGGTGTTGACAGGTTAACGCCACCGCCCCTATATCGAAATCAGTTCAGTTGGATTGGTCTTCCTTACGGACCCGCGGATTTTGATCGGGCAGCTTGCAGCCGCGTCACCAATCGCTAAAGCGCCACGGGGAATGCTCCGTGGGCCCAATGTGGAACCTATGGAGGCGGCGCATGCGCGCAATCCCCTGCCTGCTACCGACACCTGAAATCCGCGAAATCGTTTGCATGGGCCGCGCGCAAGGCGTGTCTGGCCACGCCGGCCCGTGCCTGTCTGGCTGGGGGGCTGCCCGATGAACGCTTTTCCCGTGTTCGTGAATTTGCAGAACCAGCGCGTGCTGCTGGTCGGCGCCACGCCGGCGGCCGAGGCGAAGCTCAGGCTGCTGCTGAATGCCGGCGCGGAGCCGGTCGTGGTGGCCGCCGATCCGCCGACCGCGTTCTACGACTGGGCGTATGAGGGCGCGATCCGGCTGGAAAGCCGCGATTTCGATGCCGCCGACCTGGACGAGGCAAGGCTGGCAGTTGTCGCCACCGGCGACGACGCGCTGGACGCGCACGTGGCCGAGGCCGCGACGGCCCGCAATGTGCCGGTCAACGTGGTCGACAACCGCGCGCTCTCGACCTTCATCGTGCCGTCCATCGTCGACCGTGGCGATATCGTCATCGGCATCTCGACCAACGGCTGCTCGCCGACACTGGCGCAGCAGATCCGCGGGCAGGTCGAAGCCTTGCTGCCGCCGCAGATCGAGCGGCTGGCCGCCTTCGCCGACCGCTTCCGCACCATCGTCGCCGAGCGCATCGAGGACCATGGCCAGCGCCGCACGTTCTGGCAGGCGTTCTTCGAAAGCGACGCAGCCCAGGCGGTGTTGGCCGGCGACGAGGATCGCGCCGAGGCCATCGTCTGGGAGCAGATCGAGCGGCAGTCCCTGCTGCCGGGTGCCGGCGGCAGCGTCGCCATCGTCGGCGCCGGTCCGGGCAGCGCCGACCTGCTGACCATGCGCGCCCATCGGCTGCTGCGCGCGGCCGATGCCATCGTCTACGACAATCTGGTCGGGCCGGACGTGCTGGACCTGGCGCGCCGCGACGCCGAGCGCATCTACGTCGGCAAGGCGCGGGGCACCCACTCCTGGAAGCAGGATGACATCAACGCGCTGCTCGCCGACCTCGCCGGGCAGGGCAAGCGGGTGGTGCGGCTGAAGGGCGGCGACCCGTTCGTGTTCGGGCGCGGCGGCGAGGAGGTCGCGTTCCTGACCGCGCGCAATATCGACGTCGACATCGTGCCCGGTATCACGGCGGCCACGGCGTGCGCGGCCATCGGCGGGTTTCCGCTGACCCACCGCGACCATGCGTCGGCCGTCACCTTTCTGAGCGGCCAGGGCAAGGAAGGCAGCGACTGCGACTATGACTGGGCCGCGCTGGCGCGCCCGGGCCAGACCATCGTCGTCTACATGGGCGTCGCGGCGGCCGAGACCATCGCCCAGCGGCTGATCGAGAACGGCCTGCCTGCCAACACGCCGGTGGCGCTGGTCGAGCGCGGGTCGCTGCCGGACGAGCGCCGCATCTTCGGCGAGCTGGCTGGCCTCGGCGCCCTGATCGAGGACAACGACGTGCGGCCGCCGACCCTGATCGTGATCGGCTCGGTGGTGCAGGCGGCGGCAAGCCGGGCGGCGGTGGCCGACCTGGCGCACCAGCCGCTGGCCGCGGAATAGGGGGCGGCCGATGGCAGCGAAGACACCGGCGGTGCAGATCGTCACCGCCAACCGGCTGACCGATGGTCTGGTCGTCTATTTCACGTCCGACGGCGTTTGGAGCGACCAGCGCAGCGATGCCGCGACCGCCGAGGGCAAGGAAGCTGGCGAGGCATTGCTGGGACGCGCGCTTGAAGACGAGCGCACCGAAGTCGCCGGGCCATATCTGATCGGCATCGATGCGGTGGAAGGCGCGCGCACGCCGGAGCGCCTGCGCGAGCGCATTCGCATCAACGGCCCGACCGTGCGGCCCGACCTGTGCCGCCAGCCCGAGGAGTGGGGCGCCGCTAATGTATAGGTACGACGAATTCGACCACCAGTTCGTGCGCGAGCGGGTCGACCAGTTTCGCGGCCAGGTGGCGCGCCGCCTGAACGGCGAGCTGAGCGAGGACGAGTTCAAGCCGCTCCGGCTGATGAACGGCCTCTACCTGCAACTCCACGCCTACATGCTGCGGGTGGCGGTGCCCTACGGCACCCTGTCGTCGACACAGATGCGCAAGCTGGCCCACATCGCGCGCCAGTACGACAAGGGTTACGGCCATTTCACGACCCGGCAAAACATCCAGTACAACTGGCCGAAGCTGGACGAGACGCCGGACATTCTGGACGAGCTGGCCGAAGTCGAGATGCACGCCATCCAGACCAGCGGCAACTGCATCCGCAACGTCACCGCCGACCAGTTCGCCGGCGCGGCGGCGGACGAGCTTGCCGACAGCCGGGTGCCGTCGGAGGTCATTCGGCAGTGGTCGACCCTGCACCCGGAATTCTCGTTCCTGCCGCGCAAGTTCAAGATCGCGGTGACGGCGGCGCCGACCGACCGCGCGGCGATCAAGCTGCACGACATCGGCCTGAAGCTGGTGGAGAACGACGCCGGGGAGCGCGGCTACGAAGTCTATGTCGGCGGCGGCCAGGGGCGCACGCCGATTGTCGCCGAGCTGATCCGAGACTTCCTGCCGGAGCCGTATCTGCTGTCGTACCTGGAAGCGATCATGCGGGTCTACAACCAGCTCGGCCGGCGCGACAACATCTACAAGGCGCGGATCAAGATCCTGGTCCAACACGTTGGCGCGGAAGAATTTTCCCGCATGGTGGAGGAGGAGTGGCAGCACCTGCGCGACACCGCCATCGACCTGCCGGCGGAGGAATACGCGCGGATCGCCGCCTATTTCGCGCCGCCGGAGTTCGCGGCGTTGCCGGCGCGGTCGCAGGTCTTCGAGGCGGCGCGCCGCGACCACGAAGACTTCGACCTGTGGTGCCGTGCCAACGTCAAAGCCCACAAGGTCGACGGCTACGCCATCGTCAACATCTCGCTGAAGCCCATCGGCGGCATTCCAGGCGACGCGACCGACGCCCAGATGGACGCGGTGGCCGCACTGGCCGACGACTACAGCTTTTCCGAGATCCGGATCGCGCATGAGCAGAACCTGGTGCTGCCCCATGTGCGCCAGGACGATGTGTTCGCGGTCTGGCAGGCGCTGAAGGCGCACCAGCTCGCAACCCCGAACTTCGGGCTGCTGAGCGACATCATCGCGTGCCCGGGCCTGGACTATTGCGCACTGGCCAACGCGCGCTCGATCCCGATCGCCCAGGCGATCAGCCAGCGGTTCGCCGACCTGGAGCGCCAGCACGAGATCGGCCCGATCACGCTGAACATCTCGGGCTGCATCAACGCCTGCGCCCATCACCATGTCGGCAACATCGGTATCCTGGGCGTCGACAAGAAGGGGGTCGAGTTCTACCAGATCACGCTGGGCGGCCGTGCCGACGAGGGCGCTGCCATTGGCGAGATCGTGGGCCCGGCCTTCGGCGCCGAAGAGGTGCCCGACGCCATCGAGACCATCATCGAGACCTATCTGGCGCAGCGCGGCGAGGGCGAGACCTTCGTCGACACCTACGCGCGCGTCGGATTGGCGCCTTTCAAGGAGCGGCTTTATGCAACTGATTAAGGACGGACGCCGCGACGTCGACGAATTCACCTTCGTGGGCGATGTTGCGGACATCGACGATACCGACGGCCCGATCTTCGTGACCGCCGAAGTTTGGGCGGAGGCGCGCGACCGCCTGCTGGACCGCATGGGGCCGGTCGGCCTGTGGCTGCGGTCCGACCAGTCGCCGGAGCCGTTCGCCGAGGACATCGACCAGTTCAACGCGGTGGCGCTGGAATTCCCGCAGTTCAAGGACGGGCGCTCCTATTCCCACGCCCGCATCCTGCGCGACCGGATGGACTATCGCGGCGAGCTGCGCGCGGTCGGCAACGTGCTGCGCGACCAGTTGCTGTTCATGCACCGCTGCGGTTTCGATGCGTTCGCGGTGCCGGCGGAGTTCTCGCCCGACGACTATGTCGCGGCGCTGCGCGAATTCACCGTCTGGTACCAGCCCGCGGCCGACACGCGCGCGCCGGTCTGGCAGTTGCGCCATCGCGGGCGCGCGGCGGAGTAGGGCGGATGCACACAGAAATCGCCCCTGCAACGCCAGCCGTCGAGTGGCCGTTCCCGGATATCGAGCGCCGCGCCAATTTGGCCAACGAGGCCTTCGAGCTGGAATTGCTGCACGGCAAGCAGGACGCCGAGGACGTGCTGCGGACCGCGATCCGCGACGAGTTCCCCGGCCGGATCGCGCTGGTCTCCTCCTTCGGTGCCGATTCCGCCGTGCTGCTGCACATGGTCTCGCGCATCGACCCGTCGCTGCCGGTGGTTTTCGTCGACAGCGGCAAGATGTTCGGCGAGACGCTCGCCTACCGCGACCGGCTGATCGACCAACTGGGCCTCACCGACGTGCGGACGGTCCAGCCCGACGCCGTGCAGGTGGCGGAAGCGGATGGCAACGGCTTCCTGTTCCGCGACGACCCGGACCGGTGCTGCAACATCCGCAAGGTGCAGCCGCTGCGCGCAGGCTTGAACGGTTTCGATGCCTGGATTTCCGGACGCAAGGGCTATCAGACCGCGTCGCGGGCGCTGCTGCCGGCGTTCGAGAGCGATGGCCTGCGGGTGAAGGTCAATCCACTGGCCGGTTGGACCCGCGCCGCGGTGGACCGCTACATGGATGCCCACGACCTGCCGCGCCACCCGTTGGTGGCCGACGGGTTCGTGTCCATCGGCTGCTACACCTGCACCGACCGCGTGGCGCCTGGGGAGGATGCCCGCGCGGGTCGCTGGCGTGGGGCCGACAAGACCGAGTGCGGCATCCACAATTGGGGGATGCAGTAGATGTCGATGGATGATCGCGCGGGCGACTATGCCGGCGACCTGTCGTCCGTGGAGGCGTTCGAGCGCCTGAAGGCCGACCCCAACGCCGTGCTGGTGGACGTGCGCACGGTGCCGGAATGGCAGTTCGTCGGCGTGCCCGATCTCAGCGACATCGGCAAGTCGCCGGTGTTCGAATGCTGGCAGTCCTACCCGCGCATGGAGACCCACCCCGACTTCGCCAAGGCATTGCAGGACAAGGGGTTGTCGCCGGACCAGACCATCCTGCTGCTGTGCCGCTCGGGCGCCCGGTCGCGGGCGGCGGCCATCGCGCTCGCCCATGGCGGCTTCGCCCACGCCTACAACGTCGCCGACGGGTTCGAAGGCCCGCTCGACCAGCAGCGCCATCGCGGCAGCGCATCCGGCTGGCAGGCCGCCGGCTTGCCGTGGATCCAGCAATGAAGGAGCATGCCATGAGTGCAGCCATCGAACTGGACGACGGCCTGGACGGTAGCGCGGCCGATAACGAGATGAACGAGATGGCCGACCTGACACCGCATCCGCTGGGCATGGAAACACTGCTGGTGCGCGGCGGCACCCAGCGCTCAGGCTTCGGCGAGACCAGCGAGGCCCTGTTCCTCAATTCCGGCTTCGTCTACGAGACGGCGGAGCAGGCGGAAGCCCGGTTCAAGGGCGAGGCCGACGGCTACATCTACTCGCGCTACGGCAACCCGACGGTCAAAATGTTCGAGGACCGGCTTGCGCTGCTGGACGGCGCGGAGGCGTGTTTCGCCACCTCGTCGGGCATGGCGGCGGTCTTCATGTCGCTGATGTGCCAATTGAAGGCTGGCGACGAAGTCGTTGCTTCCAAGGCGCTTTTCGGCTCCTGCCACCACATCCTGACGCAGATATTGCCGCGCTACGACGTGCGCACGACGCTGGTCGACGGCCCGGACCTAGACCAGTGGCGCGCGGCGGTGACCGACCGCACGCGCTGCCTGTTCCTGGAATCCCCGGCCAACCCGACGCTGGAGTTGATCGACATCGCCGCGGTTGCCGACATCGCCCATGCCAAGGGCGCCAACCTGATCGTCGACAACGTGTTCGCCACGCCCATCCTGCAGCGCTCGTTCAATCTGGGCGCCGACGTGGTGGTCTATTCCGCCACCAAGCACATCGACGGGCAGGGCCGCTGCCTCGGCGGCGCGATCCTTGGGACCAAGTCGTTCATCGACGACCAGTTGCAGCCGTTCATGCGGCATACCGGGCCGGCGCTGAGCCCGTTCAATGCCTGGGTGCTGCTGAAAGGCATGGAGACGCTCACGCTCAGGGTCGAGCGCCAGGCCGCATCCGCGCTGACCATCGCCCAGGCGCTGGAAGGCATAGAGGGCATCCGCCGCGTGCTCTATCCGGGCCTGGAAAGCCACCCGCAGCACAAGCTGGCGAGCAAGCAAATGAGCGGCGCCGGCACCGTGCTGAGCTTCGAGATCGAGGGCGGGCAGCCGGCGGCGTTCCGCCTGCTCAACGCGCTGAGCCTGATTTCGATCTCCAACAACCTGGGCGATACCAAGAGCCTGATCACCCACCCGACCACCACCACCCATCGGGCAATGGGGCCGGAGGGCCGGGCGGAAATCGGCGTCACCGATGGCCTGATCCGGCTGTCTGTGGGGCTGGAAACGCCCGACGACCTGATCCGCGACCTGCAACAGGCCATTCGCCACGCCGTAACAGGTTAGCTACTGCCTTGACCGGCCCACGCTGAACCTGTCTCATCCCCCAGCACTTGCCAAGAGGGGCAACTGCTGGAGGGGCTGATGCACCAATCGAACTTACGGATCGATCCCGCGCGGTTGTGGGACACGCTGATGGATACCGCCGAGATCGGCAAGACGCCGAAGGGCGGCATCTGCCGGCTGGCGCTGACCGATCTCGACCGCCAGGTGCGCGACTGGCTGGTCGCGGCGGCGAAGGACGCCGGCTGCGAGGTCCGCGTCGACGCGCTCGGCAACATCTTCGCGATCCGGCCCGGCACCGACCCCTCGCTGGCGCCGATCGGCTTCGGCTCGCACCTGGACACCCAGCCGACCGGCGGCAAGTTCGACGGCATCCTGGGCGTGCTCGCCGGGCTGGAGGTCATCCGCACCCTGAACGACGCCGGCATCGAAACCCGTTATCCGGTCTGCCTGGTCGACTGGACCAACGAGGAGGGCTCGCGTTTCGCCCCGGCGATGATCGCGTCGGGCGTCTATGCCGAGCTGTTCGACCAGGAATACGCCGACAGCCGCACCGACCGCGACGGCACCACCATGGCCGGGGCCCTGGAGGAGATCGGCTATCGCGGGGCCGACCCGGTGGGCGCGATGAAGCTGAGCGCCTTCGTCGAGCTGCACATCGAGCAGGGACCGATCCTGGAGGCCGAGGACATCACCATCGGCGTCGTCACCGGCGCGCAGGGACAGATGTGGTACGACGTCGTCATCACCGGCGAGGACCGCCATGCCGGCACCACGCCGATGCCGCTGCGCCGCGACGCGCTGATGGCAATGAGCGCGCTGTCGCTGGCCATCGAGGGGGCGGCCAAGGACAACGGCCCGGATGGCGTCGCCACCATCGGTTTCGCCGACATCCAGCCGGGATCGCGTAACACGGTTCCGGGCCGGGTCGACATCTCCGTCGACCTGCGCCACCCGGACTCAGAAGCGCTGTCGGCCATGGACCAAGCATTCCGGTCGGCGGCCGCCAAGATCGCCGACGAACGTGGGGTCGAGATCGACATCACCCAGATCTGGGACAAGCCGCCGGTGGTGTTCGATGCCGACTGCGTGGCGGCGGTGGCGGCCGCGGCCGATGCGTGCGGCTACAGCCGGCGCGAGATCATCAGCGGCGCCGGCCACGATGCCTGCCAGCTCAATGCCGTGGTGCCGACCGGCATGGTGTTCGTGCCGTGCGTCGACGGCATCAGCCACAACGAGGTCGAGGCGGCCAGCCGCGAGGACTGCGCCGCCGGCGCCAACGTACTGCTGCAGACGGTGCTGTCGCTGATGGACCGATAGGGCCGGGCAGATCGTCCGCCCACGAGGTCGGTCTAATGATGGTGTGAGGGGACGTGAACATGCTTCGCACGCTGATTGCGCAGACCCTGGCGGCGATCGCGGTCGTTCTGGCTGGTGCATCCAGTGCCGAGGCCGACCAGCAGTTGGCGTCTTCTACGCCGCAATTGCGCACAGAATTCTGGCAGCACGGCACGCGCGTGCCCTTGACGGTCGATACGGATTTGCGCGCGACCGTGTCGCTCGACCGAGAGCCCTTCACGATCAGGCTGACCCACAAGACCTGGGCGGCGTGGTTTGTCACCCAGGACCACCAACCCGCCCTGATGGTGGCGGTTTCCGAACACCCGCGATTGTTCGACCTGCTGCCCCCCGGCACGCCGATCGCCGAATCGCCGTTCTACGCAGCGAGCGGTTACGCGGAGCCGGACGGCGGCCACGACATCCTGTTTACCGTCGGCGATCCATCGGATGGCGAATTTCGCGGCACCAACTACGTGGCTGAGGATCGGTTCAATGCCAGTACCGACACCCATCTCGGCCGCCAGGTGGCCAGCGTGATCGATCCGGAACGCAATGTAGACCTGATGGCGACGACAGATGCCCTGCATATCGTCTTCTACATGCCATCGCAGCCGCAGTCGTACGACACCGGCGCTCTGCCGTCCGGCGACCTCGACTACGTCACCGTCACATTTCAATAGGCATTAGCCCAAAGGCCGCTGAGCCACAGAATTGCCCCATGTCTGTGGGATCTGGCCGCACGGCCAATGATCTTGCGGGGTATGGGATGGGCATTCTAGGCAGGCGGGAATTCGCGCGGATCGGCGTGGCGGCGGCTGCCACCGCGGCAGCGATGGCGTCCGCCGGGTCGGCCTTGGCGCAAGGCCAAGTGGGCGCCAGCACGCGGACCCTCGGCCTCGAGATCTGGCAGGACGGCCTGATCCAGGCGCTGACCACGAAGGCGGACGGCTATGCTGTCGTCATGCTGGAACGCGCGCCATTCACCATCCGGCTGCCGCGCGAGATATGGAAGCACGCCGGCGGCGACTTTCCGGCGCTGCGGATCGTTGCCACCGACGACCTGGCCCTGCTCGACATGCTGCGACAGGATGCGGCGTACACCAATGCGGATGCGTTCGCGGGCGGCGGCTACGCGGAGCCCGCCGGCGGCCACGACATCCTGTATACGCTGCAAGGCCTGGAAGCCGGCATGCCGGTGACCCACAACTATCTGGTCGAGGAGCGGTTCAATGCCTCCGACGCAGCGTCGATGGGGCGGTTCGTGGCCGACATCCGCGACCTCGGCCGGGACGAGAACCTGATCGACGGCGCCGATCGCGTCTACCTGATGCTCTATATGGAACAGACCGGTGGGCCCAACACCATAGACCCCGGCGATGTGGAGTACATCGAGCTGGTATTCACCGATCACGTATCCTGACAGAAGTCGGCCGCGCCCCTGATACCTGGAGCGTGTTCAATGTGTTTGACGGGGTGAGATGTCCGGGGCGCAGCGTTCAGCGCACAAGCTGGCCAAACTGCTTGCCATTGGTGCTGCGCCAACTCACCGTGCTCCCGCCGCTGTCGACCATTTCCATCGAGCCAGTCTGCTCGCCCCTGGTGTCGGCAAAGATGGCGGTGTTCGTCGTCACCGCGGTCACGGAGCCGGCGAAGGTCTCGCCGTCGGGCGTGCGCATCTCATAGGTGGCCTGTTGCGGCCGGCCGGGCTGCGCGTTGTAGATGACGGTGCCTTGCTTCGCATGGACGTTGGAGATCACCGCATACCGCTTGTTGACGAGGCGGGCGATGAAGTAGGCGGGACCGGCCCGCAAGGTGTCGGCAGCGTTGTGATGGGCTTCGATGGTCTCAGACATCGTGAACTCCTTCCCCGTGGCCAATTGGCCGTGTCGTTGCTGAGCCTTCGAAACCCTCCCGATGGATGGCGCTGTTGTTTTGGTGTTGGCGCTTGGCATTGCCACCAAGGCGCTGATTTGTCGTTTTCGGCGTCCACATCGGGAGAACAACCTTCCCGCCGGACTTATTCCCGATGACCCGGCATTTTTTCGAAAAGCCTTTTCCGCTCGTGACGGGAAGAACCCGGAAGGCCCGGGTACGGCTGGCTGTTCGCGACGATGCGCGGGAACCGGGGGGAAGCGGCCGCGCCCCAGCACGTGGGACGCGGCCCTGCGATAGCGGGACGGGCTCTATTCGCCGATCAGCTTGAGCAAGGAGGAGCGGGTGACGGCTGCCTGTTCCTTACCGAAAGCGACAAGCTCGCCGGCGGTGATCATTGCCGCAACCTCTTCCTCGTCGACGCCGAGGAACTCCTGCACCTCGCGGGTCGGCACCATCAGGCGTATGTCGCTGGTCGACGAAAAGTCGGTGAGTTGCGGGGTCTTCGG
The DNA here is from genome assembly GCA_965227515.1 of Alphaproteobacteria bacterium. GTDB lineage: Bacteria > Pseudomonadota > Alphaproteobacteria > CALKHQ01 > CALKHQ01 > CBDDFZ01. The sequence goes on along the minus strand of CBDDFZ010000001.1, from coordinate 3,281,793 downwards.
CACCGGCGGGTGGAAGACCTGCAGGGTGACGGACTCTTCCTCGAACAGGTTCGGGATCGAGTTCTTCCAGTCGGTCGCCAGAAGCATGTTGACGCGCAGCTTGGCCACGTCGCGGCGCAACTGAAGGAACGCCGAGCCGAACTGCGTGCCGTCGGCCAACAGAACCTCGGTCTGGCCCTCGCCGACGGTCTTGGCGTCCAGCGAGCGCATGTACCAGGCAAACTCGGTCCGCGAGGCAATGGTCGACTTCTCTACGACCGGCAGGCGCACCTTGGGCTTGTCCGCACCACCGAACAGATCGAAGCTGAGGCCGAGCTTGGGACCGGCCGCGCCGAGCAACGCCGCAGCGCCGCCCGCCACCGCACCGGCGCCCGGTATCGGCAGCGCACCGCCGGCTGCCTTCAGCAATGTCGAGGCAACATTGGCGATATCAGGCTCGAACTGCAGCTTGTTGCCATCGGCGGACGGGGTGATGAACTTGCCGTCCTCGGTCTCCACCACGCGGATCGCCTTGGTCTTGAACGGGTCGATGCCAAGCACGCGCACCGGCGCCACCTCGTCCTCGCCCTGGACGATCAGCTTGCCGTCCTTGTCCAAGGGCGCGATCTCCACCCGCATTTCCATCTCCTGGAGGCGGATGTCGTCCTTCAGGCTCTTGCGCGAACGTTCGCGCAGCTTGCCGGCCGCCGAGAACACAATATTGAGAGTGGGAAATGTCACCGCCGTCAGCAATGCGGAAACCGCAGACGACACGGTATCGCCGTTGTTAAGGATCGCGAACGCGTCCTTCGGAAACACCCGGCCAAACACGCCGAGATTGGCATCGACGTACATATCAACAAGTCCACGGGCTTCTTGGGGGGTCATACCCATGAGAAAGTCCTCCGAAAAATAACCGGGCGGCCCTGATCGAGTCAGCTTCGCGCCGCCCGGTTGCTGGGTTTGAATTCGAACAATGATTGCGGGGCGGCGGTTAGCGCAGGAGCTTGCCGAATTCCTTGTCGTCGTCGCTGCGCCAGTTCACCGTGTCGCCCAGCACGTCGACCATCTCCAGCGAGCCGGTCAGGTTGCCGGTCGAGTCCACATAGGTGCCGGTGCTGGCCGAGGTGGCGGTGACGACGCCCGTGTAGGTCTTGCCGTCGGGGGCACGCATCTCATAAGTAGCTTGCAGCGAATGTCCGGGGCGCATCTTGTAGATGACAGTCCCGCTCTTGGCATGCACGTTGGAGGTCACCTTGTATCGCTTGGTCACCAGGCGGGCGATGAAGTCGGTCGGTCCGGCGCGCAGGCCGGCGGCGTCGTTCTGTTGGACATCGATGGTTGCAGACATGATTTTCTCCGTTAGAGGGGCGTGTAGCCGTTTCAATGCTGAACCTTCAAAATCCACCCGATGAGTAGCGCTGTTATTGTAGTGTTGGCGCTTCGCGGTTATCCGATGTCATCAGGTTGCTTGGATCGGTATGCGATTGGCCTTCCACTGATTAACTTTGTTGTGTTGGCGGGTGGCGATCACCTGCCGTACACATTGTGAAAACAATCAGCCGCCCGGTTTTATTCCCGATGAGCCAAAATTTTTCGCCAAATATTTTTTTGAATGTGCGTGGAATAAACATGCTTGCGCAGGTGTTGTCGGATATTCAGCGCCGTGATCCGTATGCTCGAATGACGACGATACGGGGATAGGGGGTCATGGCCGACCGCAGAATGGGAGACGGCTTTGACCTGCCCGGTGCGCTCGTTCAGTTGCAGCCGCGCCTGCGCCGATTCGGCATCAGCCTCGCCGGCAATCTGGATGGCGCCGACGACCTGGTGCAGGACGCCTGCGCCCGCGCGCTCGACCGCATGGACCAGTTCACGCCGGGCACGCGGCTGGACAGCTGGATGTTCTCGATAATGCACTCGATCTGGAAGAACCGGTTGCGCGCGAACGCGGTGCGGGCAGGTACGGGCAGCGTGGACACGGCCGACCTGGTGGACGAGAGGTCGGCCCAGGCGGCCGAGGCGCGGACCGAGCTCACCCTGCTCGACAGGCTGATCCTGGCCTTGCCGGAGGACCAGCGCGTGGCGCTGATGCTGGTGTCGGTGGAGGGCCGGTCATACCAGGAGGCCGCCGACCATCTGGGGGTTCCCATCGGCACCGTGATGAGCCGGCTGTCGCGCGCGCGCGGCGCGCTGGCGGCGGCAACCGCGGAGCAGGCGAATGCCTGACCACCCGGCATATGAGGGCCTGCCGCGCCTGAACCCGGGCACGGTGCGCGATTATCTGGCGCCGTGGCTGGACGGTGCGCTGGACGAGGAGACCGCGCGCGAGGTCGAGGCCCTGATCGCCCACGACCCGGAACTGGTGCGCCTGGCGCAGCAGATGCGCAGTCTGGATGCCGCGCTGCCGCGCGCCTTCGACGCCGTGATCCAGGCGCCGGTCACCATGGATCTGGTCCGCGCCACGCGAGGCGAGGGCCGCCCGGCCTCACCGCCCATGGAGAGCGCGCCCGAGACCGCCGACACGCCGGGCGAGGTGCCCCGGCCGGCGGCGGACGACGACAGGCTGGAAGCGCCGCACGTGCGGTCGTGGCTGGACCCGCAGCCGGACGCGCCCGACATTTCCGCGCGGCCGCAGACCGGACTGCAGGGCGAGACGCGCCACGGAACCGACGCGCTGGAGGGAGCGGCGGACGAGGGCAACGTCGCCCAGTTCCGCCCCCGGCGGCGGTTCCTGTCAGCGGCAACCGGCTGGGCGATGGCGGCGGCCGCCGGGCTCCTGATCGCCGCGGCCGGCATCCCGCTCGCCTATCGCACCGGCATCGACGCCGGCGTCGAGCGCCAGGCCGAGACCGAGCAGATACGACATGGCTGGCTGACCCAGGTTGCCCAGTACCACCGGGCCTATAGCGCGGAATCCCGCCATCTGGTCGAGGTGGCGGCCGACGAGAGCGAGCACATCACCGATTGGCTCGGCGCGCGGCTCGGCCTCGACTTCGCCATTCCCGACCTTGCCGCGCAGGGGCTGGATTTCCAGGGCGCGCGGCTGCTGTTCATCGACGGCGCGCCGGTGGCGCAGCTCATGTATGCCGATGCGGCGGACACCGTGATCGGGCTCTGCTTCCTGGCCACCGAGCGGGAGGACGCCGGCTTCACCGAGACGGTGCGCGACGAGATGGGGCTGGTGAGCTGGCGCGACAGCGGCCACGCCTTCGTCGTCGTGGGGCCGGAGCCGACCGACGCCCTGCTACAGATTGCCGAAAGCGCGCGCCTTCAAATCTGACAGCGTCGGGTCGAGCGCCGCCTCGGTCATCGGGCAGACATCCTGCACGAATTCCGGCATCAGCCATTGCGGCAGCGCCATGATCATCTCGGGCAGCACCACGATCAGCAACAGCACGGCCAGCATCGGCAACAACAACACGGCCACGTCGCGCAGCGCATGGCGCACCTTGATCTTGCCGATGGCGCAGGCGATGAGCAGGCAAAGGCCATAGGGCGGGGTGACCAGTCCGAACGCGAGCGAGACGACGCCGATGATGGCGAAGTGGATCGGGTGGATGCAGGCCGCCTCGGCCACCGGCCACAGCACCGTGCCGAGAATGATGATGGCCGGGATGGCGTCGATGAACATGCCGAACACCAGGAACGCGGCAACGATGACCAGCCCTGTCCCGATGGTGCCCAGTTCCCAGACCGCGATCATGTCCACCAGCGCCTGCGGAATGCGGTAGTAGGCCAGGATCCAGCCGAACGCGGACGCGGTGCCGATGCAGAACAGCGAGATCGCGGCGAACCGGGCGCTGTCGTACAGCACCTTCGGGATGTTGCGCGGCTTGATCGAGCGATAGACGAACACGCCCAGCAGCAGGGAGTAGATGACGGCCACCACCGATGCCTCGGTCGGGGTGAACAGGCCGCCGACGATGCCGCCGACAATGATGGCCGGCGTCATCAGCGCCAGGAACGCGCCGCCCAGCGCGATGATGAACTCCGCCATGCTGGCGCGCGAATAGATCGGATAGCCGTAGATGCGGGCGTAGACGTAGACGGTGGCCATCATCGACAGCCCGATCAGCACGCCGGGAATCAGACCGGCCAGGAACAGGCCGCCGATCGACACCGTCATCAGCCCGCCCCACACCACCATCAGGATCGACGGCGGGATGATGACGCCCATCACCGACGAGCAGGCGGTGACCGCCACCGAGAAACGGGTATCGTAACCCTGCTTCTGCATCGAGGGGATCAACAGCGAGCCGATGCCGGCCGCATCCGCGGTCGACGAGCCGGAGATACCCGCGAACATCATCGACACCACGACGTTGATGTGACCGAGCCCGCCGGGCAGGTGGCCGACCATTGTGCGGGCCAGGGTGACCAGCCGGTCGGTGATGCCGGCCGAGTTCATCAGGTTCGCGGCCAGCAGGAAGAACGGCACCGCCAGCAGCACGAACGCGTTGTAGGACTTGAACATCTCGCGCGGCAGCATGATCGGCGTCAGCCGCTCGGCGAAGATGAAGATCGGGACGCATGCCAGCCCCAGCGCGAAGGCGACCGGCACCCGCAGGAGCACCAGCACGCCGAACACCGAGAACATGATGGTGGCGACTTCACCCGCGCTCATTGGATGCCCTTCATGCGGCGCCGTCCGAACTTGCGGGATCCGCCGCGTCGCCGGCGGCGAATTTCCTCAGGTCGACCGCCACCCGCTCGACCAGGAACAGCACCCAGGAGGCGCCGGCAATCGGCCAGGCGATGTAGATCGACAGCATCGGCAGGCCCGAGATTTCGGAGCGTTGCCGCGACCCCAGCTCGGCGAAGTCGTAGCCGTAGACCAGGAAGGTGAGGGCGACGAGGAAGATCGCCAGGTGCACGAACAGGTTCACCGCCGCGTTCACCCGCGCCGACATGGTGTCGGGCAGGATATCGACGTCGAAATGGGTGCCGTCGCGCACCGCGATCATCGCGCCGATCATGATGATCCACACGAAGCAGAAGCGCGCGATCTCCTCGGTCCAGATGTAGCTGGGCACGGCCGTGATGTTGTGGGACAGGGCCTGCATCGTGACCGGCACGATGATGACCGCCATCAGGACGGTCAGCAGGACCTTCAGCACACGGTAGTAACCAGCCACGACCCGTGTGAACAGGTGCGGTCTGGGGTGCGCGGCGGGCGTATCGCCCCCTGGCGTCACAGGCTGAGGCATGGCCGGCGGTGTGTCAGGCTATGCACGCGGCGGGGCACGCGGCGGGCAAGGGGCGGGCGCACACCCCCGCCCGCCGGATGCGCGCGAGGGCGCAAACCGGCGGCCGGCAGGCGTGCGGATGTTCCCGCTGTCGGCCTTACTTGACGGCGTTGATCGCGGCGAGCACCTCGGACGCGCCGAGGGACTCCGCGTACTCTTCCTTCACCGGAGCCGCCAGCTCAAGAAGCTGATCGCGCTCGGTAAATTCATGAGTCTCCAGCCAGCCGGCTTCTTCCATGGTCGCCAGCTTCTCGGAGTCCTGCCCGGACTCAAGCGCGCGGCCATAGGCACCGGCCTCGCGGCCCGCGCGCAGGACGACTTCCTGCAGGTCCTCCGGCAGGCGGTCGAACGTGGCGCCGGAGAAGCACAGCGGCCGCACCGTGATGGCATGCTGGGTCAGCGCGATATGGGGGCCGACCTCGTAGAACTTCATCTGCTCGATGCCGGCGGCCTCGTTCTCGGCCGCGTCGATGACGCCGGTCTGGATCGCGTTGTAGACCTCGTCATAGGCGATAACGGTGGGGGCCGCCTGGATCGCCTCGAAGATCATGGTCTGGATCGGCGCGCCCATCACCCGCATCGACAGGCCTTCCAGTTCTTCCATATTGGTGACCGGGCGGTTCACGATCAGGTTGCGGGTGCCGCCACCGGCATAGCCGATCAGATGCACACCCGCGTTCTCATAGATGTCGTCGGCGATGGGCTGCATCGCGTCGCCATCCAGCACCGCGTTCCAGTGGTCCAGATCGCGGAACAGGAACGGCATGTCCATCAACGGCGCCATCTGGGAGAAGGTGGACATGTGGGAGGGCGCCACGATCGCATAGTCGACCGAGATGCCCTGGCTCATGTACTCGAAGTAGTCCTTCTCCAGGCCGAGTTCGCTGTTCAGGTGGAGTTCGAAAACGACCTCGTCCTCGCCCTCGTAATATTCCTGCACCAGTTCCTCGAAACGGCGCATGGTCTTGGTGAACGCGTGGTCCTCGTCGAACTGGCTGGCGCCGACCAGGGTGATGGTCTCCGCCGAGGCGGCGGTGGCGGCCAGCGCCAGGGCAACGGCGGTCATCGCTCCCGTCGCAAACATAGTGCGGCACTTGATCATGGCGTGTTTCCTCCAGAACGTTTTTTTGTGTGGCGAAAGCTTGTCACGAAATCGAGTGCCGCACAATTGCGCATCCCGACAAGCTGGCGACGCTGGAGGCGCCGATGGAGACGGGACCGAATGGCCAGCCTATTGCTGCGTCGCCTTGACGACACGCTCCGGCGGCAGGATCAGGGTCGCCGTGGTGCCTTCGCCAGGGACGCTCTGGAGGGTGAATTCCGCCTGATGGCTGCGCGCGATGGCGCCAACGATGGCCAGGCCCAGGCCGACGCCCTCGTCCTTGCGGGTCGATGCCTTCTCGCCGCGCTGGAACGGCTCCATCACGTTGGCAAGCTTGTCGGCGGCGATGCCCGACCCGCTGTCCGCAACCTGGATCATCATCCCCCCATCGGCCGTGCGCTGGCCGTTCACCGTCACGCGCCCGCCCGGACGGGTGTGGCGCAGGGCGTTGTCGACCAGATTGATCAGGATCTGCGACAGGCGGTCCGCATCGACCCAGAGCACGCAGTTGCGCGCCGTGGGGTCGCCCGCGGTGCCGAAGGTCAGGGCGACATCCATTTCCTCCGCGGCGCGGCGGGTCATGATCGCGACCGCGTCGATGATGACCGAGAGCCTGACCTCAGCCTCCGCCAGCTTCAGCTTGCCGAGATCGAAACTGGAGATATCGAGCAGGTCGTTGATCAGTCGTAGCAAATGGCCGGCACTCTGCCGGATATCGCCAACGTATGCGCGATAGTGCGGCTCGCCGATCGGGCCAAAGATCTCCTGGTCCATCGCTTCGGAGAACCCGATGATGGCGTTCAGGGGCGTGCGCAACTCGTGGCTGGTGTTGGCCAGGAACATCGACTTCGCCTGGTTGGCGTCGTCGGCGGCACGGCGGGCCTGCCGCTGCTTGTCATTGGCGCGCTGCACCGCCGAGGCCATGCCGTTGAACGCGTAGCGGATTTCCCGAAACTCGGAGATCGGCAGCGCGCGGTTCTGGGTCGGTATGCGGGCACCGACCTCACCACCTGCCATGCGCCGCGCCGCGGCGATCACCGCGCGAAGCGGCGCGATCAGCCGCATCGCCAGCAGCCACCCCAGCGCCACGGCAATCACCAGGCTGCTGCCCAGGATCAGCAAGGCAGACCGGTTGGCCGCGGCCGCCGCATCGCGAAGTTCGTTGACCGGTTGCGGAATCATCACGCCCCAGCCGGTCTCCGGAACCGCGCTGAAACCTGCGATCATGTCGTCTTCCAGGGCAGGGGAGTAGAACTGGCCGATGCCAGTCTGGCCGTTCAGCATGCGCTGCACGGCGGGCACGGCTGAGATGTCGCGCATCTCCTGCTGCCACTCAGCCTTCGGGTGGGCAAGCACCCGGCCCGTGTTGTCGACGATTGCGGCATGGCCATTGGCACCGAACGAGATCGACCGGGCCAGCTCGATGAAATGATCGGTGGAGAGCGCACCGATGATGAGATCGCCGCCGTCGCGCTTCAGCAGATAGAGCGTGGGCCGTCCGGCTGCATCGGCCATCACGTGGGAGAACGTTGCCGCGCCCTCGACAGAGGCATGGGACAGCACGGCAAGCCGGGCCGGCCGGATGGCATCGGGGCAACTGATGCCGGGCGCCTCGATGGTCTCGCGCACGCTGCCGTCGGGCGCGACCCGGCATACGCAGCGAATGCCCAGGTTCGCCATCATCGCGTCCATGCCGGGAATCTCGACGCCGCTGGCGACATTGGCGGACAGCAGGGTGAAGGTGGCTCGAATATCGCGCTGATAGCGCGAGAGTGCGGCCGTCAGATTGCGCGCCAACAGCAAGTGGCGGTCGGCAACGTCGTCGATCTGGTTCTGAAAGGCGACCGCCTGCGACCAGGCCCAGAAGATGCCAAGCGGCACCAACGCCGTGGTCACCAGCACGGCGACCATGATCAAGCGCAGCGAGATGGCACGGGCGTAACGCCTGCGCATGCCAAAGCGTGGGCGCCGGCGCCGGTCCGGTGTTGTGGCGCCGGGGCCGCGTTCGCGGGCGGGAGTAAGGGCCAGGTCGTCGAAGGTCGCGCTCATGACAGTTCCAACATTCGCGCGTTCCGCACCTGCGGACTGCGCCTGTCTGCACATTGCTGCATCGCGACACGCCGACCGGCGCGCGCTGCAGCTTGTGTCAGTCAAGCGGCGCTGCAATCAAATCACTGTCATGACCGGCCCCCGGCACCGCGTGCCTGCCGGTCTATCCCTATATGATTTCGTTATTCTTAAATTGGCGTGTTATGGCGTCGAGATTGCGAAACATTACAATCAAGATCGCAATGTATTGAATGATCATGTTTCACCCCAAGACTAGAAATCTTGAATGAACATTCAAAGTAGACAGCCCGAGATGTTCTGAAGAAAAACACGGGCTGCGTCCTACGGTGAAGACGCAGCCTGGTACAGGAACCGATGGGTTCAGCGGCCGTTGGCCTTGCGCCACTCGGCGAACTTGGCCCGGGACTCGTCGCTTGGCGGATAGAGCCCGAAGATGCCGGCGCCGCCCTGGACTTGCTCGGAGACGAAGTCCTCGTAGGCGGTCATTTCCGTCGACTCCTCGGCGACCTCGGCGGCGAGGTGCCGGGGGATCACCACCACACCCTCGTCGTCGCCGACGATGATGTCGCCGGGATAGACCGGCACGTCGCCGCAGCCGATCGGCACGTTCAGGTCGGTCGCGTGGTGATGCACCAGATTGGTCGGTGCCGCCGCATGGGCGTGATAGCAGGGAATGTCCAATCCCTCGATGGTCGGCGTGTCGCGGAAACCGCCGTCGGTCACCACCCCGGCCACGCCGCGCACCATCATGCGGGTGATCAGGATATCCCCGGCGGATGCGGCGCGCGCGTCCTTGCGGCTGTCGATCACGAAGACACAGCCCGGCGGAATATCCTCCACCGCGCGGCGCTGTGGGTGCTTGGTGCCCTGGAACACGTCCAGCGTATCCAGATCCTCCCGCGCCGGGATATAGCGCATGGTGAACGCAGGGCCGACCATACGCCCGGCCTTCGGGTTGATGCGGTGGATGCCCTGGATGAAGACATTGCGCAACCCGCGCTTGAACAGGCAGGTGGTCAGCGTGGCGGTGCTGACCTTGGCCAGCTTCGCCTGGGTGTCCTGATCGATATCAGTTGGCATGCTGTTCAGTCCCACCCCGACCCTCCGCACTGACGGCCGGGCTGGCCTCGAAATTCTGGGGATAGGGGTAGTCGAAGCCCAGGAGCTGACGGAGCAAAGGGTCCGCCCGGTCCAGGAAGTCGTCGTTCAGATGGCTCAGCATATCCTCCACTGGTTTCACGAATTTCGGCAGGTACTCGATGAGGATCGCCGAGCGGTCGTGGTCGGAATTGTTCGGCATGGCGCAGTGCCAGGCAGCGCCGAAAAACACGAAGACGTCGCCCGGATCGCCGGTCATCCGCGCGCATGTATCGAAGAAATTGTCCTCTGACGAGGGATAGCGCATCTGCCGCTGCGATCCCGGCATGAAGGCCGTGGCGCCGGACTCCTCGGTGAACGGGTCGAGCACGATGGTCGCCTGCGCGTTCAGCGGGAATGTCGCGTTGGTGTGGACCGGGAAGCTCTTCGGCTTGTGGAAGTCCCAATAGGGGTAGTCGATGTGCGGTTCCTGGCCGGGGCTGCCGGGCAGCAAACGCGATGCGCAGATCGAGCCCATGATGAACTCGTCGCCCAGGAAGGTGCGCATCAGCTTCATCACCGCCGGCAGCGTCGCCATTTCCGAAAACACATCGCCCTTGGCGAGCAGGTTCCAGACCCGGCGCTGCTTGTGCAGCAAGTCCTGGTCGCCGCCGGTCTCCTGGAAGTGGGTGACTTTCGGCGCCTCGCATTCGGAGAGCTCCATCACCCGTGCGCGAACGTCCGCCACCTTTTCCGGCGAAATGGCCTGGGGGAAACACAGGCCGCCGCTGCCCTCCAACAGCTCGGCGACGGCCTCGTCGACATCGAAGCCGTCGGGCGCGAAATCACGCATTATCCGGTCCCTCCCACAGGGCCGTCATGAGAACACCTGCCGGCTCATGACGTTGGCGTCGATATACGACCAATCGTAATCCACGCCAAGGCCGGGTCCATCGGGCACCGGCACCGTGCCATCGGCATCGATGCAGTCGAGTTGGTCGGTATAGCCGCACGTATAGACCGGCGGTATCGCGTTCGGGCAATCCGGGTGGACCAGCGCCACCTCGTAGTAGTTGGTGTTGCGCATCGCGCTCATCACCGCGCGGTGGGCGGGGCCCGATGCGTGGACCTCGCAGTCCAGCCCCAGCGCCTCGGCCAGGTGCGCCGTCTTCATCGCGCCGGTGATGCCCATGTCGTATTCGGGGTCGGAGCGCAGGATGTCGGTGCCGCCGGCGATCACGAAGTCGGCCTTCGGCTCCAGCCCGCGGATGTGCTCGGTTTGCAGGATCGGGGTCTTGATCTTCTCGCGCAGCCGCTTGTGGGCGAAGGCGCTTGTGCCGGCATCGCGGAACGGGTCCTCGTACCAGAAATAGTCGGCCTCGTCGCAGGCGCAGCCAACATAGAGCGCGTCGGCGAAGGTGCGCAGCTCGCAGGCCGGGTCCAGCATCAGCACCATGCGGTCGCCGACGACCTTGCGGGTGTGCAGCACGTTCTCGGCTTCCTCGACCCGGTCGCCTTCGTGCCAGCCATGGATCTTGAAGGCGGTGTAGCCCATCTCGCCGCAGGCGACCGCGAAGTCGGCGAACGCCTCCTTGCTGTCCAGGCCGCCATTCCGGTCGCCGTGGTAGGTGGAGGCATAGGCAGGCAGGCGGGTGCGATAGCCGCCGAGCAAGGTTGCGACAGAGCAGCCGTACTTGCGCCCGGCCAGGTCCCACAGGGCGATATCCAGCGGCCCATGGCCCATGTGGTCGAACTGGCGGATTTCGCGCTTGAGGTCGTCGTAGATGCCTTCGCGCGCCTCGGCATCGCGGCCCAGCAGCGACGGCGCCAGCATCAGGGTCTGGGCCAAGGCCGCCTGGCTGCCCACCCAATGGGTGACGTACTCGCCCCGGCAGCCGTCCAAGGTCTCGATCGCTACCGCATAGCGCATCAGGTCGGTGCTGGCGCCCGGCACATACTCCAGGGCGCCGCCAGGCGCGCCGCCGGCATGGTCGGCACCACGCTCGTCGCTTTCGACCACGCCCAGATTGGGGGCGGCGAAGCTGAAGCTGGTCACTTCGACACGGTTGATGATGGACGCGGCCATCGGCGTTCCTCTCGGCGTTTCCTCATGTTTTCGGGCATCTTGGGAGCGGTGGTGCCGGCTGTCAACGCGGCTACGGCATCAGTCCAGCCCGGCCTCCAACGCGCCGGCAAGCGCGATCAGGCGGTCGGCCTCGGCCGCGTCCTCCGGGCTGAGTACCGGAGGGTCCACGCGCACCCGGTCGGTGGAGAAGATACCTGTCTTGAGCCGCATGCGCTTGAAGAAGCGGATCGAGTGCTCGAGGTTGCGGGTGGCGAAGTCCAGGGCAGGGAAGGCGGCGCGGAACAGCGCCTCGGCACGTGCCCGTTCGCCGGCGCGCCACCACCGGTCGATTGCCACGTACACCGGCTCCATGCCCGTGGGGATGAAGGCGGCGACCCCGCGCTCCATGGCGTCGATCATCGTACGCACCGCCCAGCCGCCGGTGATGTGCAGCTTGTCGCCGGTTATCTCCTGGACGGCGGTGTATTTCGGGCCCGCATCGTTGTTCTCGATCTTGATGCTGGTGAAACCCTCGACCGCGTCGAACCAGCCGCCGATCCAGGCGACCGGATAGCCGTTGCCGACAAAATCCAGGTCCTGCAGCATCACCGAACCGATGCCCTCATCGCTCAGCCGCACCATCCCATCGCCGATTTCATCGCGTCCGAACGCGGCCGGCGGCTGCCACAATATGCCCATGACCTTCAGGCGCCGCGCGGCGCGGGCGCGCTCCAGGCTCGCCTCCAGATCGGGCGCGGTGACCGACAGCAGGATCGGCAGCCGGCCCGCCGCTGCGGCGCAAGTGGCGTCCGCGATGCGATGCCATTCCGGCGCGCTCAGGTGCACGGTCTCGCCGGCCGCGGCCAGGGTGAGGGCGCCGGCGCAGCCCGCGTCGGTGACGTAGTCGATCAGCCGGGGAATGGACGGCTCGTCGATGCCGTTGTCGGCGTCGAACGGTGTGTTCAGGCTGGGAACGATGCCGAAGAGTTCGGTCGCGTCGGTGGCGAGGTGCGGCATTGCAGGACCGGGGCGGCTCACCGCGGCGACGGCCGGTCAGCCCGCGTCGCCGGAGGCACCGTTATCGGCGCCTTCGTCTCCTTCGCCGTCGCCCTCGCTGCCCTCGTCCTCCGGCGGGTCGAATTCGATGCGGTCGATCGCGCCGGCCATCAGCGCATCCAGGTCGTAGAACGCGTGACCGTAGCTGCCGATCACCAGCCACGGCGTGTTCTCGGCCAGGGGGAACTCGGCCGGCATCGCGTAGCCGTCGTGGAAGGTGATTCGAATGGTGGCGACCTGGTTCTCCGGCTCGACGCTGACGAACTCGATCTGGCTGACGGACTTGAACACGATGCTCATCCGCGCCCCGAACGAGGTGACGTCCAGCGCGCCGACATCGTTGACGAACAGGCCGTCGAACGGCAACTCGCCCTGCGCCGTCACGATCGTTCCGCCGGCTTCCGCGCTGCCGGCGGCCAAGCCGGTCATCGCGATCGCACATCCCGCCGCCATCGCGGCCATCCATCTCCTCATCGGCGTCGTTCCCCAGTTTCCCTTATCGGCAAGACCACCCTAGATTCCGTGGCCCGGCAAACATGCGCTCCAGATTTCGCCAAAATCTTGTTCCATAGCCAACTGCAACGGCACACGCGGCGCTGGCCTTGTAGGGCGCGCCAATGTGCAGACTGGCGGCGTGTGGCGCAAGTGGAAGAGGGTGGCTGCTCTCCTTAGAGTGAAACGAAGCGCCTTGCCGGGTGTTGGAGTAATCGGTAGGTTGCGCGCTTGAATCAGGCCCTAGGCTGACACGTTACGCCACGCTTCTCGTCCGCCGGTTGAAAAAGCGGACCATTCATCTCGGAGGTCACTGTGATCCGATTGGATTTCAGAGCAGAACTGAACCAGCGCTGCAGGCGCACAGCTGCGGCGCTTGTCGCCCTTTCGATCGCCGGAGGCTCGGCAACGGCAATGGCCGAAGTGCGGGTCGATGTCGAGAATCAGGGTGACGCGGCGGTTGCCGACGTAGCCGTTGTCGGCGGCGTCGCGGAGTATCTGGCCACGCTGCTCAGCGCGGGCGATCTGCAGGTGCAACAGACGGTGTCGGAGTTCTATGTCGGACGCCAATATGCGCCTGCGTGGACCAATGACGAGGGGCTGAATGAGGCCGGCTGGGCGTTGTATGAGGCGCTGGGCGATGCTGCGAGCCATGGCCTCCATTCGGTGAACTATCTGCCGGCCAATTTGGACGCGCTGATGAATTCGACCGAGGCGGAGGATCTGGCGCTTCTCGAACTCAGCTTGACCGAGGCGTTTGTGGACTTCGGCATCAATGTGATGGAAGGCCGCTATCGCCAGGGCGAGCAGTATGGCGGCGTGCGTATCCACGAGCCGAACCGGGCGTTGTTGCAGCCTCTGCGCTATGCCGCGGACACTGGCGCGGTCGAAGAAGCGATTGCCGCAATGGCGCCGACGCATCCGCAATATGCGCGCATCCAAGAGGCGCTTGAGGCCTACCGGGCCTTGGCCGCCGCCGGCGGCTGGCCGCAGGTGCCCGAAGGCAGCAACCTGGAGCCGGGCGACTACGGCAACGCCGTTGCCGCGCTGCGCGACCGCCTGCGGGTAACCGGCGAATACACCGTGCCGGCCGATCAGGTCTCCGACCCGAATGCTTACGACCAGGGCTTGGCCGATGCGGTCAAGCTGTTCCAGGAGCGGCACGGCCTGCTGGTCGATGCCGTCGTCGGCCCGCGCACCTTCGCGGAGTTGAATACTCCGATCGAGGACCGCATCGAGCAACTGGAGGTCGGCCTGGAGCGCTGGCGCTGGTTGCCCCGCGAACTGGGCGACCGGTACATCATGGTGAATGTGCCGGGCTTCCATCTGACGGCGTACGACGCCTCGCGCACCGAGCAGTTGACCATGCGGGTGATCGTGGGCACCCAGGAAAACCAAACCCCGGTGTTCAACGACAGCATGGAATACGTCCAGATGAACCCCTACTGGCACGTGCCGTCGAGCATCGCCACGGAGGAATATCTGCCGGCCCTGATCAACGACCCGTTCTATCTGCTGAACCGGAACATTCGCATCTATTCGGGCGGCAGCGAGATCAATCCGATCCTGATCGACTGGGCCTCCTACGCCGGCCGTACGTTCCCATATTCGCTGCGGCAGGAGCCGGGTGTCGGCAACGCCTTGGGCAACATCAAGTTCATGTTCCCCAATGGGCATGCCGTCTACCTGCATGACACGCCGACCCAGCCGCTGTTCCAGCGCACGACACGGATGTTCAGCCACGGCTGCATCCGGGTGCAGCACCCGTTGGACCTGGCCGAGTTCGTGCTTGGCGTGGACCCGTCCTACACGCGGGAGCGGATTTCCACCCTGATCAATTCGGGCCGCACCCGGGATATCAGCCTGGCGCAGACGCTTCCGGTCTACATCACCTACCAGACCGCTTGGGTCGGCGATGACGGCAGCGTCCAGTTCCGTCGCGACATCTACGACCGGGACTCGCGGCTGGTGAGCGAGATCATTGCGAGCGTGGCGGCTGCCAGCGACACGCAGATCGCCGCCAACTGACCTCGTTTACGGGCTAGCAAAGGGCATCGCCGGCACGGCTGGCGGTGCCCTTTTTCTTGCGTACGTGTCAGGAAACGCGGCCGATCGTAGGCGAACGCGACTTCATCGTAGCCAATTCAGCTAGACGCAACCACTCGCGCTAAGGGGGTAGGGGGACGTTTGGCAAAGTCTCGTCCGGTTGGTTGGACGGCCTGGGCTCGAACCAGGATGGTCTCGGTGAACAGCCGAGTGCATTGCCAAATCTGCCACCGTCCAGTCGCCGCGACACAGCATCTTGTGTTTGCGAATCAGGCGATCTGGAAGTGCACCCTAGCCAGATTCGGATCCGATGACCAGTTCGTTGCCGTATCTTTACGCTCAGATTTCAAAGTCAGCCGGTCCGGGGCCGCCGTGGCGGGCAAGAAATTCAATCGGCAGTGGCGCCGTTCTGCCTGCGGCGGCCGGCAAGGCCCCTCTTGCCAACGTCAACGCGGTGGCATTTCCCGCGCAAATCGCCTCGCCTGAAGTCCGCGAAGTTCAAGAATGATGACCTCTGAAACGACCCTGGTTGTGGACTGGCGATTACATTATGGTAGGTTGCCGGGCGGGGCGGGGAGCATCGTATTGAACAAGCGTGCGGACCCAATTCGCCATGTTAACCAAGAAAAATGCCAATCCAATGCCCCTCACAAACAGGTTGCCAGCCGGCGGTGTCGCGGCACACTTTCGCACGAGGCCCTTAGTGGCGCGGCTACTACTTTCAAATTCAATAGTGTTGGCCCGCACAATGGCGTTCTTGGGCGGGGCACTGTTGCTGCTGGCCCTGACCAGCGAATCCAGCTTCGCACAGAGCCGTGCCGCGGGTGTGGTGATGACCATTTCCGGGCAGGTCCATGTCGAGCGCTCGGGCAGCAATATCGCGCTGACCAGCGGCTCTATCGTCAATGCCGGCGATACCGTCGTGACATCGACCGACGGGTCGGTCGGCATCACGCTCAAGGACGACACGCTGCTGTCGTTGGGGCCCAACAGCGTATTCACCCTCGTGGTGTACGAAATGGACCCGATCGCCCAGAACTTCTCGCTCATTGGCGCCATCATGGAGGGCACCCTGGTGGTGACCACGGGTGAGATCGGTGAGATCGCACCGGAGAACGTAATCTTCGAGACTCCGTTCGGCGTCATCGGCATCCGCGGCACGCGGTTCGCGATCTCGGTGTCATGATCGTGGGCGCGCCGAAATTGCGCCACTGCGCTAGGTTTGTTGCCGTGGCCGCCATGGTGCTCGCCATGGCCGGTTGCGCAATCGGGCAGCGCCAGCTCGACGACGCCGCGGACATTCCCGACGGCCTGTCGCCGTTCGATCAGGCCCTGTATCGGGGATATCTGGAGGTCGCGGCAGAGGAGGTCGCCGAACAGGATTGGCGCGACGGCGAAACCTTCTACCTGCGTGCGCAATTGGTGGCGGCGGGCGAAACGGTTGAACCGGAAGACGTGGCGTTTCGGGATCTGCCGGAAGACCAGGTCCAGCCGATGATCGACGCGCGCGTCCGCCTGATGCGTGCCCTGACCAACGGCGCAAAGGAGTTCGCGCCGGACGATGCAGCCCGTGCGCAGGCGCGCTACGACTGCCTGATGCAGGAGCTGGAAGAGAACCGCCAGCCGGAGGATATGGAGGCGTGCCGCGCCGCCTTCCTGGAATCGCTGGAGCGTGCGGAAGCCCAGCTCCAGGGCGCGATGGTCGTTCTGCTGGAGCCACCGGACCAGGGCCCATCGGCGGTGACCGTGGGCACCCCGGATGGCGAGATCGAAGTGGATGACGTCGGCGAGGGCACCATCGCGCGCACCGGCGATGCCGCCCCGGTAGCGGAAGTCGAAGACGAAACGGTCGGCGAGGTGTTCGGAGAGGCATTGGAGGCGGAACCGGACGATCCGGTGCACTTCACCCTCTATTTCGAGCCCGGCACGTCAGTGCTGACCGAGGAATCCGAGGCGCAGTTGCCGGAAATTGCCGCCCTGGCGGCGTCCCGGCCGGTGCAGAGCGTGATCGTCACCGGCCACACGGATACTGTCGGGGCGCCGGCCGGAAATGTCGCGCTGTCGACCCGGCGGGCCGAACTGGTTCGACAGGCGTTGATCGCGGCCGGCATTGAGGCCGATGCGATCGATGCGACGTCGCTCGGCGAGAGCAGCCCTGTGGTGCCCACGGCCGACAACGTGGACGAACCGCGCAACCGCCGGGTTGAAGTTTCGGTACAATAGAGGGCATGCTTGGCGCCGCGCACAATGGTGCTGTAGCAGGAAGCGCCAAGCGGGTCAGGAATACCGAGAGCCAAGTTGCCCAGAATAGGTAAAGAAGCGGACGACGCCGCAGCGCGTTGCCGATATCGGATTGCCGATATGGAATTGGTCGGCGACGGGGCTTGTTCTTGGCACCCGCCGCTTACTTGGCGTGGCTTGCGGCAAAGCGGCGGGGGATCGGACCAACGCACAGGCGCGTATCGTGGCCACGGATAACATTGTGACCGCGGGGGCTACGCCTCACCATGCGCCGATTGCGGGCGAGACGATAGCGCGAACCCAGAGGGTACCCCCCTTGGTGCGCCCGGCGTTCCTGGTCGCGATGCTGGCGCTGATGACCGTGTTCGCCGTGCGTGCCATCGATCCGCCATTGCAGCAGTACCTGCGCAACATCGGCTTCGACATCACGATCGGCTTGCTCGGCCTGATCGACCCCATCCAGCCGGATGTCGTCGTCATCGACATCGACGAGGAAAGCCTGACCCGCCACGGCCAGTGGCCCTGGCCGCGCATGATGATGGCGGAGTTGACCCGGGGCATCAACACGGCGCGGCCGCGCGCTATCGGCTTCGACATCATGTTCGTGGAAGCGGACCGCATGTCGCCACAGGCGATGGCGCAGGCGCTTGGCGATTATGCGCCGGATGTGGCCGCGCGCGCGGCGGAGATGCCGGACTCCGATGCCGTTTTCGCCGATGCGCTGGCGGAGGCACCGGTGGTGTTGGGCGATGCCATCTTCGGGCGCTCGTCCGCTGCTGGCTCCGTGCTGGCCGTTGCACCATCCCTGCAGGTGGCGGGGGACAACCCGGCCGAGTTCCTGCCCAGTGCGTCCAGCCGGGTCCGCAACATCGCGGTCCTGGAGGCCGTGGCGGTCGGCAGCGGCTATCTGAGCGTGCCGCAGGATCGCGACGGTGTGATCCGCCGTCTGCCGCTGGTCGCGCGATCCGGCCCCATGGTGCTGCCGGGATTCCCGCTCGAGATCATGCGTGTTGCCCTGGGCGTGGAACAGGTGGAGCTGCGCACCGACGGATACTGGGGCGTAAGCGCCGTCCAGATCGGCGACCGTGTCATCAACACCGGCGCCAACGGCTCGATCTGGCTTCGACCGGGACCGATTGCAACGGAACGCCGGCTGCCGGCCTGGGCCGTGCTTGCCGGGGACTACGACCCGGCGCGCCTGGACGACCGCATCGTCATTATCGGCTCCACCGCGCAGGGCCTGGCCGACGTCGGCACCTCGTCGCATGGCCCGGCGGTTCCGGGGGTCGAACTGATGGCCCAGTCCATCGACGCGCTGATGTCCGACACCTATCTGTCGCGGCCGCCACAGGTGGTCATGGCCGAATTCGGCATCACATTGCTGCTCGGGCTGGCGCTGGTGATGACCCTTCCGCGCATGCGGGCGCGCCGTCAGTTGGGCGTGGGCATCGGCGTGATCGCGGCAATCGCGGTTGTCGGGTTCGGCATCGCCTACCTTTCCGACCTGCTCGTCGATGTCAGTTTCCCCATCGCCGCCACGGTCGCGGTGGCCATCGTCATCGGCTATGCGAGCTACCGGCGCGAGGAAAGAGACCGCGACGCCACCTTGAAGGTGAACCGCCTGATGCGCGACATCATGCAAAACACCTTCGACGCGATCGTCGCCACCGACAGCGACGGCTGGCTGATGACATACAACCAGGCCGCCGCGGACCTGTTCGGCCTGAAACCGAGCGGCGAGCGGCCGACACCGCTGTCCGATCTGCTCATCGACCCGCGGCTGGATGCGCCCGATCCGAAGAAGCCGCTTGCGGTGCATTTGGTCGAGGCAGGCGGCATCCAGACCCTGGATGGCCGGCGCCGCAGCGGCCAGACCTTTGAGGCCGACGTGGCCGTCAGCACGCTCTATCACGACCGGGACCACGTGTTCGCGTTCGTGATCCGAGATGTCACGGCGCGCCGCACCGCCGAGGCCGCTGCCCGTCGCGCCAACGCCGCCAAGAGCGAATTCCTGACCATGATGAGCCATGAGCTGCGCACGCCGCTGAACGCGGTGATCGGCTTTTCGGAGATCATCCAGTCGGCGCCCTACGGGCCGCTGGGCGACAGCCGCTACCAGAGCTACGTCGATGACATCCACAACAGCGGGCAGCACCTGCTGGAGGTTATCGAGACGATCCTGGAGGTCGTGGAAATCGACGCGCACTCGCTTCGCGACGAGTCCGAGGCGTTCGACGTGCTGCCGATCCTGAAGGAGGTCTGCGCCGAGCACCAGGACAAGGCGAAGGCGAAGTCGATTGCCCTGAGCCTGGCCGGGGACAGCGATCTGCCACCGCTGGTGGGCGATTCCGGACTGTTGCGCAAGATCATCGACGGGTTGGTGGCCAATGCGGTGCGCTTCACGCCGCCGCGCGGAACCATTCTGATCGTGCCACGACGCGAGAAGCGGTTGGGGCTTTCGATCAGCGTGGCCGATGCCAGCTCAGACTTCGACGAGAGCGAGCTGGACAGTGTGGTGCTGCCGCCGCACGACCAGGGGAGCCGGCTGGACGAGCGCAACAGCGGTGTCTGCCTGGACCTGCCGATCGCCAAGCTGGCGACGGAGAAGCACGGCGGCCGGCTTTGGATTCGCAGCAACCGGGGCCGCGGCACCATCGTTCACGCCATCTTCCCGGCGGTGGCGCCGGAGGACGACGCCCACCCCCACGACAACGGGCGCGATCAAGCGTAACCCAGTTCCTTCAGCAGGCCGATCATCACCCCGCCATCGGCGTTGGCATCGTCATCGTTCACCCCGCCATTGTCGCGCAGCACCTTCTCCGGATCGCGGTCGATCTTGCCGAGCTTGCCTTCCAGATAGGCGCCCAGCCGGCGCGACTCCTCGACCACCGCCTGGCTGGCCGGCTGGCGGATCGAGTCATAGCGGGCGAGCCCAGCCTCCACACTGTCTTCCGCGCTCAACGACGCGGCAAGTTCCATCGCATCGAACCCGGCCTTGATGGCGCCCTGCGCGACATGGGGGCGGGCGGTGAAGGCGGCATCGCCCAGCGTCGCCACCCGGCCGAACGACATGCGGGGCGACTCAAGGTCGCCGATCGGCTGGAACAGGGGCTGCGGAATGGCCTTCACGAACTCCACATAGGCCTTCGGCAACGACGCTTCGGCATCGCGGTACATCCGCTCGACCACGTCGCGCCGGATCAGATGGGGTGGAATGCCGTCCGGATAGTAGTTGCCCTCGGCATCGGTCTGCATGTCCTTAAGGCCGTTGTTCGGGTCGACGGGCCGGTACCAGACCACGTTGTAGCAACGGTGGCCGGGGCGCACGTCCTCGTTGTCGCCCGGGACCGGGTAGCCAAGGATGTGCTCGCCCTCCGGGATTGCGAACGCGAAGATGTTGAACTGCTTGGCGTGCGCCTCGGGGGAGAGCGCTGCTTCGGGCGTCAGCCCGCGCCAGCAGATATAGCCGGCATATTCGAACGAGACCTCGGGCAGGAATTGACGGCGCACGGCGGAGCGCACGCCATCGGCGCCGATCAGGATGTCGCCGTGCACGGTGGAGCCATCCTCAAGGTGCGCGGTCACGCCATCCGCGTCCTGCTCCACGGACTGCACCGCGGCACCGCGGCGGATGTGCTCGGCTGGAAACACCTCACTGAGCAGGGCATAGAGCTTGCCCCACGAGATACCGAACTGCGGCATGTCGATGCGCGCAAGCTCGCTGCCGTCGCGCGCGAAGCACACCCGCCCGGGGATCGGGACGCCAAGCGTCGTATCCACGTGGCACCCAGCCGCCAGCAGGGTCTGCACCATCGGCGCGTGAACGCCCAGGCCGGCGCCGCGCCCGGTGAGCTCGCCCGCCGTGCGCTCCAGGACGGTCACGTCCCAGCCGATCTTCCGCAGGTTGCAGCCCGCAAACAGGCCGCCCAGCGACCCACCCACCACAATGGCGTGGCCCATGCGCGTTCCCTCCGATGTCACATTTTTGATCTTGGTGTAGACACTATACAGCACGCATGGACCGACTGAAGCGGCCCCGCCCGTGGCGAGCCGCCGCAATGCCGGCTAAGCTAGACCCAAAGCCGCCCCTCAACAGGCGGCACTCGGGAGGAACAGGCATTGCGCAAGACACTGATTCGCGGCGCCACGGTGCTGACCATGGACAAGGCGTTGGGCGACTTCCCCAGCGCCGACATTCTGATCGGCGACGACAAGATCATGGAGGTCGCGCCATCGATTTCCGCCGACGATGCCGAAATCGTCGCGGCCGACGGCATGATCGCGCTGCCCGGCTTCGTCGACTCCCACCGCCACACCTGGCAGGCGTTGTTGCGCGGGACCGCCGCCGACTGGACGCTCGGCCAGTATTTCGCCGGGGTGCGGGGCGTGATGGGCCGGCTCTACACGCCGGAGGATATGTACGTCGCCAACCATCTGGGCGCGCTGGAAGCACTGGATAGCGGCATCACCACGCTCTACGACTGGTCGCACAACAACAACACGCCCGACCACGCCGACGCGGCGGTGAAGGGGCTGAAGGACGCCGGCCTGCGCGGCGTGTTCGGCTACGGCAACACCAACGACGAATGGGTGCCGCCCAGCGACCAGCCCGCCAACCTGGCCGACATCACCCGGGTCCGGAACACCCACTTCGCGTCCGACGATGGGCTGGCCACCATGGCGTTCGCGGCGAGGGGGCCGCAGTTCACCAGCCTCGACATCACCGAGCAGGAACTGAACCACGCGCGCGATCTGGGACTGCGCATCACCATGCACGTCGGCGACGGCCTGTGGGGAACCACCCGCCCTATCGAGCAGATGCGAGATCGCGGCCTGCTTGGCGACGACATGACGTTCGTCCACTGCAATACGCTGGCTGACGACGAGTTTCCGATGATCGCGGATTGCGGCGCGACGACGTCGATCTCGCCCGAGGTCGAACTATCCATGGGCCATGGCTGGCTCGCAACCATGCGCATGCTGGAGGTCGGAATCCGACCTTCGATCTCCATCGATATCGTGACCTCCATCGCCGGCGACATGTTCGGCGCCATGCGCATGCTGTTGGCCGGCACCAGGGTGGTGCTCAACGGCAAGGCGCTGGACGAGAAACGGCTGGTCGATCCGGTGCCGTTGATGACCACCGATATTCTGGACTTCGCGACCCAGCAGGGCGCGAAGGCATGCGGCCTGGACGACAGGATCGGCAGCCTGACGCCCGGCAAGCAGGCCGACCTGATCCTGGTCGACACCGGCGCGCTCAACATGTTCCCGATGAACAACCCCTACGGCGCCATCGTGGAATGCGCCAACACAGGCAATGTCGACAGCATCTGGGTCGCCGGTGAGACCAAGAAACGCGGCAAGCAGCTTGTTGGTGTCGACCTCGACCACGTCCGGAGCCGGGTCTATGCCCAGCGCGACGACCTGTTCGCCCGCGCCGGCGTGCCGACCGACGGCACCTGGCTGCCGGAACCCTATCTGGGCGGCGCCGACACGGCGGGGTAGGGGAGAGACTGAGTGTTGCCTAAGGGATCAATTCCTTCGGGCATCGACAGTGATGGTTGCATAATTGGGATTGTGGAAAGTGGGCAGCTATCCAGCTCAACACGCTGATTTATTACACAAAAGTGGTTATGAAATGACCCTGTGTGCCCTGGTAAGCAAGGCATGACCTATACCGATCTTGGAGAAATGTTTTTTCCGTACCTCACAACAGTCGAGGGTCTTAAACTTGCTGCGCAGACCTTCGATATGGATGTCGCCAAGCTCTCCTGTTGCGCGAGGTAGGCACCGTCACTCGACGCGACGATTCGGGCAGATATTTTTGCCATAAATGGGACATTTAATATGCCCGCATTCTGTGGCCTTTCAGACGTGTATCAGGTTGCCTGGCAACGGTGACAAATGACTCAAAACCGTCATTTGCAGTGCGATGTGCGTGCCCTCTATTCACCAAGTACGCGCCGCCGCTCTTCGAACTCATCTTTGTCGATCTCGCCTCTGGCAAATCTTTCCTTGAGCACATCCAGAGGTGTCTTGCCGGGTGGGCCGTGAATAGCACCGCCATGCCCAGGTCCACCAAGCCAGCGGACCAGGAGCACGACCACGACCACCGCCACGGCGATGAACACGATCAGCATGATCGGGCCAAAAAACCAGCCGCCGTCCCACATATGCGGTCCGTAGGAGGACCCCTGGGCTTGTTGCGCGAGAACTGGGGCCGAGGCAAAAAAAGCCCCACCCAACCAAACTAGAAAACGGAGGAACCTAGTCATAGGAATAGCCCTCATTGTTGCGTCTCTTCGGCAGGAAACCCGGTTCGCATATAAGTAATAATGTACCAGATTTCGTCTTTTGTCAGAATGCCTTTGAAGGCGGGCATCGCTGTGCCGAACGCTTCACCACCTTCAGAAATGGTCCAGAGCATGTACTCATCAACCATCATCGGCATTTGGATCATGTAGGCAAGCAATGCCGGCGACGGACTGAGCGAGTTGGCGGCTTCACCGTCACCCATGCCTGTCGGCCCGTGGCAGATCGCACAGTTTGCCTGATACAGCACCCGCCCTGTTGCAATGGTTTCCGCATCCGGCCCAAAGGGATTGCCCGCACCCTGGTAATCCGCCGGAATTCCTTGATGCATGAAAGTCCAGTGGCGCACCATCCTTTGCGGCATGCCGGTGCCCATCTGACCATGATCCCACAAATCACGCTGCATCCAATATGGATCCCACATATCCCATTGGCCAGGCTGCGCGCTCTGGGGTGGCGATTGGGCGAATGCACGATCGAGACCCGTCATGCCACTGCACAGGACAGCCAAAACCACGCCCACGCACGGTCCTGTGATCAGCCAATAGATCTTATGTCTACGCATGGCATCTGCTCCGTTTACTCAGCCGGGATCGCCTTTGCTCTTTGCAGTTCGACGAGAGCCTGTCGGATGATCTGTACCGCCGACCATAGGAACAAGCTCGCCATGGCAACTGCCACGACGAGGTCCGGCCAGGCAGTACCCGTCGCCCAAACCCCGCTCGCCGCCAAGATAACGGCCAAGTTGCCGATTGCATCGTTACGACTGCACAACCAGACCGACCGAACATTTGCATCGCCATCGCGGTATTTGAGCAGAAGCAGAACACTGATCAGGTTGGCGGCAAGAGCGACGAAGCCGATTGCGCCCATCAATGCCGGCTGCGGATTACCCAGGATGGCGACGTGATAGATCGTGGAGCCCAGCACCCATAGACCCATCAGGCCGAGGCTCAATCCCTTAAAAAGGGCGGCTCGTGCGCGCCACATCAAGGGCATGCCGATAACAAATAGCGAAATGGTATAAGTCGCCGTATCGCCCAGAAAATCGAGCGCGTCGGCTTGCAAGGCCTGGGATTCGGCAACCATGCCAACAGCCAATTCGACCAGGAACATCGTCGCATTGATCCCGATCACCGCCCAAAGGACACGCCGATAGCCTGTCGAGCAACCCTCGAACTTCGACTCACTCCCGCATCCACAACCAGACATGGCAACCGCTTCCGGTTCAGACCGTCAGATATTGGCAACCACGGTTGCCAGCATTTCCTTGACCGCACCGGCAACAGATTTCAGTTCTGCGTTGTCAATTGATGCCATGGACTCGACGGGATCGATTGCGCTGACCATGACGCCGCTCTTTTCGACACTTCGCAGTATGATGTTGCATGGCAACATTGCGCCAACCTTCGGCTCAATTTGCATCGCGTTGTGTGCCATTTGTGGATTGCATGCGCCCGGGATCAGATAGTCGCCGATATCTACACCAAGTTTTTTCTTGAGTGTCGCCTTTACATCGATCTCGGTAAGCACGCCGAACCCCTGATCGGCGAGCGCGGTTCGAGTCCTCTGCACTAGCGATTCAAAATCCTGGTCCACAATCGTACGATCCACGGTGTAGCTCATTGATTCGCTCCACTTCGATATTCAAACACAGCTTGTTCATCGCAATTGCGCTCCGGCAGAGCCTTGCACGCTGACGGGTCGTCACTCTACGATCTATAGCACCTATAGATTCAAGGAGAATTTGATGGCCCCGCCGGCGTTCACAATCGGCCATCTGGCGCGTGAGACTGGCTGCAAGGTTCCTACAATTCGGTACTACGAGAGAATCGGCCTGTTGCCAGAGCCCTGCCGGTCAGCCGGCAATACGCGACTCTATGGATCCGCGCACATGGCGCGGCTTGTTTTTATCCGACACTGCCGTGAACTCGGTTTTCCGCAAACGGCCGTGCGCGAGTTGCTGGAGCTAACCGATCATCCGGATCAGTCATGCGAGGCAGTCACTGCGATTGCGAAGGCGCACCTTGACGACGTGACCGGACGCATCGCTCTCCTCACGGCCCTAAGGGCGGAATTGGAACGCATGGTCCGAGCTTGCAGCGGAGGCAGCATCAAACGGTGTCACATTGTTGACGCCTTGGCAGACCACTCCAACACACGGCATGACCAAGAGCCATGAAAGACCGTTGCCATGCTGAGCCGTAGAATAATCCGATAGTGTGCGGGAGTTGAGCCATCACCTCAACTCTATCACATAAAGGACGTTATGTGTCGGTGACGCGAAAAAACCGGCGGGGCCAAGACCCCGCCGGTCGCAGATATCCAACCTGAAGGTCGGGCTATGCCAACTGATTGCCGATCGGCAGGTCACGGATGCGAATGCCGCTGGCGTTGAAGATGGCGTTGGTCAGTGCCGGAATGAACGGCGGCACGCCGGGCTCGCCGACGCCGGTGGCGTGGACGGCGAACGGATGCGGCACAACATGGGTGTGCACCACCTCCGGGAAGTTCGACGAGCGCACCATTTGGTAGTCGTGGAAGTTCGACTCCACGACACGGCCGTTTTCGAACGTGATCCCGCCATGCATCGCCGCCGTCATGGCAAACACCGCCGCACCCTGCATCTGCGAGCGCACCCGCTCCGGGTTGGCCATGAAGCCGCAGTCGATGGCGACGTGAACCTCCGGCACGGTCACGGTGCCGTTGGCCACCTTCGCGCGCACCACCGCGGCGACGTAGGACACGAAGCTGCGGTGCGCAGCAATGCCCATGGCCTCGCCTTCCGGCAGATCCTGGCCCCAGCCGGCCTCCTCGGCAGCCAATTCGACCACGTTGCGCAGCCGACTGGTGTCGTTCGGGAACTCGCCATAAGGCTCGCCGTAGTTCCAGAAGTCCTCCGGCAGGCCCGACGACGCGGGGTCGAGCACCCGGCCTTCGCCAATCAGCTGCAGCAGGAAGTCCTTCTGGTCGACACCGAGTTCCGCTGCCAGTTCGGCCGCTGCCGACTGCACCGCGAACGCGCGCGGGATGTTCGACACTGCCCGGAACCAGCCCACACGGGTATGCGCCAAGGCCTGGCACTGCTCGGCCCGGATGTTCGGGATGTCGAACGGCATGTCGATCAGGCCCATGCCGAGCTCGATCGGATGCTGCACGCCCTGGTCAGGCGCGAACGTCGACAGGAACGACGGTGCGGCACTGCGGTGCAGCCACGCGACCGGCGTGTTGTCGGCATCCAGCCCGATGTCGATCCGCTCCACCGAGGTGGTGTGGTAGAAGCTGTGGCGGATGTCGTCCTCGCGCGTCCACTGCACGCGCACCGGAACCCCGGCCTCGCGCGACAGGAACGCCGCCTCGGTGGCGAAGTCGCCCTTCGACTTGCGGCCGAAACCGCCGCCCAGCAGAGTGACGTTCATGGTCACGTCGGCCGGGTCCATGCCCAGGAACTCCGCCGCATCGACACGCGCGACATAGGGGCTCTGCACAGGCGCCCAGATCTCGCACTTGCCGTCGGCGTAATTGGCGAGCGCCACCAACGGCTCCATCGGCGCATGCACCATGTGCGGCTGGTAGTACTCGGCACTGAACACGCGTGCCGCACCCGCCATGGCCGCATCGACATCGCCCTGGTCGCGGACCACATTGCCCGGCGCATTGGCCGAGGCGCTGAGCTCCTGCCGGTACTCGGACGTCGTGAAGCCGGCATGCGGGCCATCATCCCATTCGATCACCAGCGCATCGCGGCCCTTCATGGCCGCCCAGGTGCTGGTGGCGATGACGGCGACGCCGCCCAGGGGCGCGAACTTCGCAGGCGGAATGCTGCCGGGAATCTCGATCACCTGCTCTACGCCAGGCACGGCGAGCGCCGCACTGGAATCGACGCTGACAACCGTGCCCCCCACGACGGGCGGCCGGGCGACGGCAGCGAAGCGCATGCCGGGCAGCGAGACGTCCGCACCGTACACGGCCTTGCCGGTGGTGATGTCGTGCAGGTCGGTGATCTGCACCGCACCCCGGCCGATATAGCGGAACTCGCGCTCGTCCTTGAAGCGCAGCAGCTCGCGCGCTGGCGTCGGCAGCGACATCGCCGCCTCGGCGAGGTCGCCATAGCCGAGACGCGTTCCCAGCGTGTTGTGCACCACCTCGTGGCCGATGGCGGTGACGTTGCGCACGTCGGTGCCCCACTCGGCGGCGGCCGCCTCTTCCAGCATGCGGCGGACCGCAGCGCCGATTTCGCGGGCCGGCTGGATGTGGTGGCGCAGGCTGCGCGAGCCATCGGTGTCCTGGTTGCCGTATTTCGGCTCGTCACCGGGCGCCTGGACGATCGTCACGCGGTCCCAGTCGGCTTCCATCTCGTCGGCGATGATCATCGGAATGCTGGTGCGCGAACCGGTGCCCATCTCGGAACGGTGCGCCACGATGGTGACCGTGCCGTCGGGGTCGATGGACACAAACACATGCGGGTCGTTGACCACGCCGTGGGGCATGCCCTGGCCGCCATGGGGATAGGAATCGAACGCCTGCGCATCGCGCGTCGGCACGAACTGCATCGCGACCACAAGGCCGGTGGCACCGGCCAGGAAATTGCGCCGGCTGACGTTCTGGATGATCGCGGTCCCTGTCTCCGGTGCGGATGCAGGGGCGCTGTTGTCGTTCAGATATTGCAACATGGCTCTATGCTCCCGTCGCGGCCTGGCGCACCGCGGCGACGATCCGCTGGTAGCAGCCGCAACGACAGATATTGCCCTGCATGCCGCCTAGGATGTCGTCGTCGGACGGGTTCGGGTTCTGCGCGATCAGGGATGCGGCTTGCATGATCTGGCCGGTTTGGCAGAAGCCGCATTGCGGCACGTTGAGCTCGCGCCACGCCACCTGGACCGGATGGTTGCCGTCCTCCGACAGGCCCTCGATCGTGGTGATCGACTTGCCCTCGACCGACGAGATCGGTGTCTGGCAACCGCGCACCGCGACGCCGTCGACATGCACGGTGCACGCACCGCACAGGCCCTGGCCACAGCCGTACTTGGTGCCCGCGAGCCCCAACTCGTCGCGCACGTACCACAAGACCGGGGTATCGGGATCGCCCTCGAAAGTGCGATCCTCGCCATTGACTGTTAGTGAAACCACGTGTTCCTCCCGCAACTTTTTGGTGTTCGGCCGGGCTGCGTGAATGCACCCGCCGGTTCCAGCCAGCCCCGTCCATTCGCGAGAACGACGTTGTAATTCTGTTTGCTTTGTCGTGCTCAGGGGCGGCACAACAAGAGTACGCCCGCGCATGCAATGTCGCCAAGTCCTTTGGTTGCATGAAGTCGCCCGGCGGCGTCTCAATAGTGGTCGGCGCGTTCACATTTGCGTTCCAATGGGCGCGGCGTCTTGGCAATGGCGTCGTCACTTACAGGTCGTCGGAGGATCACGGGAATGAAACGGACCCTAGCCGCAGCATTGATTCGGACCGGTGCTGCAATCGCGATGGCGGCCGGGCTGGCGGCCGGGCTGGCGACGGGCGCGGCCGAGGCCGGCGATCTTGCGCGGCCGGAGGTGATCGGCTTCTCGCGCGACGGCCGCTATGTCGCCTACGAAGACTATGGCATGCAGGATGCCTCCGGCTTCACCTATTCCACCATCTACGTCATCGATGTCGCCGCCAATGACTGGGTTTCGGGTACGCCGATCCGGGTCGAGCTCGACATCGAGTCGCTGCCGAACCCCGAATTGATCGTCGACGGCGTGACCCGCGCCCGCGACCAGGCGATGGGCCAGGCCCAGGCGGCCCTGAACCAGTACGGCATCGTCGCGGGGGAGACCGGCACCCTGCTGGTCTATCGCCCGCTGAGCGACCTCGACGCGGCCGACCACCTGGCCAATTTCTCCATCATGGGCGGCTACTCGCCCTATGGCGGGAACAGCCAGAGCCTGATTCTGAGCGAGCAGGTGGTGACCGGTCACGCGTGCGACCGCTACGACCTGGGCCCGGTCTCGATGATGTCGCTGCAGCTCAGCATGCCCAACCAGGGCCGGACCATCACCATGCAGCAGGACTCCCGGCTGCCGGACAGTCGCGGCTGCGTCACCGGCTACAGGATCCACAGCGTCTACGTGTACGCACCCAACACGCCCGACCAGAGCGTGTGCTGCCATGACGACCTGGCCATGCTGGTTCTGCTGTCGATGTCGAGCTTCGGCTTCGAAGGACCCGACTACCGCCACATGGGCGTCACGACCATGCTGCACGATCTGCTCTAGCTGTTCCGGACAGATCAGGAGCGACCCGATGCGGCAACGCCACAGAACTTCTTGCACGCCGGCCGTCCGGCTGGCCGCGATGCTGGTGGCTGCGGCTGTCGCGTTGGGCATGTGGCCGGGTGCGGCAGGTGCCGGCGATATCGCCCGGCCGGTCCTGATCGGCTTCTCCCTCGATGGCCGGTACGTGGCGTTCGAGGACTACGGCACCTTCAACGAGGGGCTGCCCTATTCGATCGTCCATGTGATCGACGTGGCGGCCAACGCTTGGGTGCCGGGTTCTCCGATCCGGGTCGAGCTGGACTTCGATGACGCCGAGGACTGGAGCGCCGTCGAGGATGAGGTCGGCATGGCCCGCGACCGCGCGATGGCCGCGGCGCAGCCGCTGCTAGACCGCCACGGCATCGTCGCCGGCGAAACCGGGACGACGCTGATCCACCATCCGTTGAGCGACCTCACGGCACCTGACCATGTGGTCGACTTCGCCATCGACGCAGCATTCTCACCCTATGGCGGCGACCGCCAGACCCTGACCGTGACCGAGCGCCCGATCACAGGCCATGCCTGCGACGCGCAAGACCTGGGGCAGGTGGCGATGATGTCGCTGGAACTCTACTTCCACGGCTACGACCGCCTCATGATCCTGCAGGAGGACACCACGCTGCCCGAAAGCCGAGGGTGCGCCACCGGCTATCGCATCCACAGCGTGATCGTGTACGCGCCGGGCCTGCCGGAGCAGGCGGCCTGCTGCTACGAAGAGTTGGTCATGCTGGTGCTGGTGGACGTGGCGAGCTTCGGCTTCGAGGGCGAAGACCGCCGCCATATGGGTGTCACCACGGTACTGCCAAGGGTGTGGTAATCGCCCGCGGCACCCTGGTGCGACGCGCGGCCGTCACCCCGCAATCGGCAGGGCCTCGATATCGTAGGCATGTTCCAGTCGCCGGCCGAGCACCGGGTCCTCCAGCGCGACGGCGAAGCGGTCGGCGAATGTGATCTCGCCCTGCACCGCCAGCGTGCCGCAGAACATCGCGGTCCCCGGCGCCAGCGGGCCCTGGCCGTAGCGCGCGATCAGGTCGTCCGGCGTGCGCATGGCCGCCAGCGTGCCGTCCTGATAGCGGCGCACCGCACCGCCAATCGTGGCATCGGCGGTGAGCGCAATCCGGTCCCAGTGGTCCGCGATATCGTCCAGCTTCCACAATTGCGGGCTGACCGGCTTCGCACAAAGCTGCTTCGAGAGCGTGACCCCGGTCGCCTCAAGTTCGCGGTCGGTGTGGTCGGAGCCGACACCCACCCACATGCCATCGTCCATGGCGATCACCACGGCCTCGGCCTCTCCGGTGGCGGCACGCCCGGCGGTCTGGATCTCATCGGCGGTGGTGAGCTGGTTCGCGGCGACCCGGTAGTAGCACGGCGTGGTTGCCGGCGGCGCCACCCCCAGTGCCGCCAACTCGGCGATGTGGGCATCGACCTTGGCCTGGTCGCGCCCGGTCCATCCGGCGATGATCAGCGTGTGTATGGCGACCGTGCGCTCTTCCTCGCGGTCGCCGGATATGCATACGAACCTTAGGGGCGGATTCTGCATGGGGTGCACTCATGTAATGTCGGTTTGAACCGGGTTCGATCAGCGGCGCCAGGTGGCGCTGACCGTTGACAGCCAGGATAAGATACCTTTAGAACTTTGCGAAGTCTCAAAGCTAATTTGAGCAGGCATTCGCAATGCTCGCACGCTTCGATCGCTGCGCATGCCAACGAAAACCAAACCGGATCAGCCCCTTGACCAAAGACCAGAAATCCACCCCGACCGCGGCGCAGACCACCGTAACGTCGCCGGCGCTGCTCGTCGACGGGTCCGACCAGGCCTTTCGAACCTTCGTGCATCGCCTGCTGGCGTTCTCGGCACGGCTGGAGGCGGTGCGTTCCGGTTTCGGCTCCATCATCGGGCTGACCGGCATCCAGTACACGACGCTGATTTCGATCGCGCACCTGCAAGACGGCGAGCGGGTGGGCGTGACCCGCATTGCCGAGGATCTGGGGTTGACCGGGTCGTTCGTCACCCTGGTCAGCGGGCAGCTGGTCAAGCTTGGCCTGGTGGAGAAGCAGCCCGATCCCGAGGATCGGCGCCGGGTGCGCCTGCGCGTAACGGAAAAGGGCATGGCGCTGCTGGCGGAACTGGCGCCGGCGCAGAGCGAGGTGAACGATCTGCTGTTCCGCCCGCTGGACCGCGAGATGTTCCAGGAGCTGAGCGCCCTTATGGGCAAGCTGATCAGCTCCGGTGACGAGGCGGTGGCGCTGGTCGACTACCTGGCCGGCGGCGTTGCCAACCCGGCGGCGGCAATCCGGGATCAAAAATAGGGCAGGGGAGACACGGCCGTGATCAAGACCGGCGCGCAACACCTGGCTTCGCTCCGCGATGGACGGAAGGTCTATATCGACGGTGGGCTGGTCAGGGACGTCACCACCGACCCGGCCTTCAAGAATGCCATTGCCTCGGTATGCGGGCTGTACGACGCCCAGCACGATCCGGCGCTGGGCAAGCTCTTGACCTGGACCCCGGCCGACGGCGACGGCCCGGCCAACCGCATGTGGCAGATGCCCGCCGATTATCGGGAACTGGTGTCGCGCCGCGAGGCGCTGGAGCGGTGGTCGTCGTTGCATGCCGGCTTCCTGGGGCGCTCGCCCGATCACGTGGCGTCGTGCATCACCGGCATGGCGATGGCGCCAGAGGTGTTCGGCGACGAGCGCGGCAGGGCGCTGACCGACTATTACCGCTTCGCCCGCGACAACGACCTCTACCTCACCTATGTGATCATCAACCCGCAGGCCAACCGCGCGGGCTCCGCCGGCGACCAGCAGACCGAGGATTTCGTGGCCGGCATCGTCGACGAGGATGCCGAGGGTATTACCGTGCGCGGCGCCAAGATGCTGTCGACCGCCGGCATCATGGCCAACGAGGTGCTGGTCACCACGATCCAGCCGCTGAAGGAAGGCGAGGAGCGCTACGCGGTCTCGTTCGCGGTGCCGATGAACGTGCGCGGGCTGAAAATCCTGTCGCGCAAGTCGTATGAGGCGGGCGCCGACAACGTGTTCGACAGCCCATTGTCGTCCCGCTACGACGAGAACGACGCGGTGCTCTATTTCGACGACGTACACGTGCCGTGGGACCGGGTCTTCGTCGCCAACGACGTGAAGCGCTGCATGGCTCAGTTCCACGCCACGCCGGCGCACGTCTACCAGAACTACCAGGCGCAAATTCGCCTGATGGTGAAGCTGCGCTTCCTGGCCGGCATCGCCCACCGCATCGCCGAGATCAACGGCACCATGGGGTTCCCGCAGGTCCGCGAGATGCTCGGCCAGATCTCCGCGGAGGTCGGCATGGTGGAGGGGCTGGTCGCCGGCATGGAGGCGAAGGGCAGCCAGGTCGGCGCCTATTTCATTCCGGACAAGCACACGCTCTACACCGCGCAGGTGCTGACCCAGCAGCTCTATCCCAAGTTCACCACCGCCATCCGCGAACTGGCCGGCGGCGGCATGATCATGCAGCCGTCTTCCGCGCGCGACTTCGCCAATCCGGAGCTGGCCGCGCTGATCGAGAAGACCCAGCAATCGCCGGCCGCCGATGCCGAGGACAAGGTGAAGTTCTACCGCCTGGCGTGGGACGCCGTCGGGTCGGAGTTCGCCTCGCGCCACCTGCAGTACGAGATGTTCTATGCCGGCGCCGCGTTCGTGACCAAGGGGCACGCCTTCCGCTGCTTCGATTGGGAGCGGTCGAAGGCGATGCTGGACGACTTCCTGGCCGGCTACGACCTGGAAGGGACGCTGAAGGACGAGACGAGCACGGCCAAGGCCAAAGGGGTTGCGGCCTGATTGCAGGCCATACGGGGGCGACGCATGACGATCAACAAGGACCATTTGGAGTTCCATCCGGTCGACCTGGCCGTCGGCTGGGAGACGCCGCCCGGCTATCCCGATGGGCTGGAGCAGAAGATCCTGACCGGAGCGCTCGACGAGCAGGCCAAATCGGGCACCCGCACGCGCCTGCTCAGGTTTCAGCCGGGCGCCTTCACCACCGCGCCCTTCGTGCATGACTATTGGGAAGAGGTCTATCTGGTGTCGGGAGACCTGATCGTCGGCAATGACGACCAGGGACGGGGCGGCGAGAGCTTCGACCCCAACACCTATGCCTGCCGCCCGCCGGGTGTGCACCACGGCCCCTTCAAGTCCGAGAAGGGCTGCCTGCTGCTGGAAATCCACTACTACGACAATGATGAGTAGGCCGGTCACGGCCCGACGGCAGCAAACCACGTGGCGGGTGCGCCCGTGACAATGACGCATCCAGCGACCGGCGGTTGGCGCCGGTACGTCTTCAGCGGATCCGGCAACCTTCTGCCCGGCTTCATCATCGCCGTGTCGGTGCTGATGGTGCTGGTGCCGCTGGCCGTGCTGCTGATCTTCAGCTTCCGGCAAGGCACCCCCTGGAACCCCGGCGACTTCACTCTCGGTAACTACACCGGCGCCTATTCCCAGGCCCTGACCTACCGCATGCTGGGCAACACGCTGATCCTGGCGGTCAGCGGCACGGTCATCTCGGTCAGCCTGGCGGTGTTCTTCGCGTTCCTGACCGAGCGCACGGACATGCCGTTCCGCAACGTGGCGTGGATGCTGCTGCTGGTGCCGATCGCCATTCCGGGCATCCTCTACGCGATCTCGTGGATTTTCCTGCTGCAGCCGCGCATCGGCCTGATCAACGTGCTGATCCGCGACGTCGCGGGCGTATTCGGGATCGAGATGACGACCGGCCCGTTCGATATCCGCACCATGGGGGGCATGATCTTCCTCGACGGGCTGCGGGGCGTGACCACGGTGTTCCTGATCATCGTCGGCGCCTTCCGCACCATGGACCCGAACCTGGAGGAGGCGGCCCGCATCTCCGGCGCCAGCAACACCCGCACCTTCTTCCGCATCCTGCTGCCGCTGCTGTCCCCGGCCATCCTGGCCGGCGGCATCTATTCGTTCATGACCAGCCTGGAATCGCTGGAGGTGCCGCTGGTCATCGGCCTGCCGGGCAACGTCTATGTGTTCTCGTCGTACATCTTCTTCTCCACCCAGCGCGCCTCGCCGCCGGAATACGGCATCTCGGCAGCGTTGGGCGCCACCTTCCTGATCCTGTCGATCGTGCTGGTCTGGTGGTACCGGCGCCAGGCCGGCAAGCTCGGCCGCTACGTCACCATCACCGGCAAGGGCTACCGCCCGCGCATCATCAAGCTCGGCAAGTGGCGCTATCCGTGTTTCGCGGTCGTGGTGCTCTACACCCTGCTGACCATCGTGGCGCCGTGCCTGATCCTGCTGTGGACCTCGTTCCAGCCGCTCTACCGGGTGCCGACCTGGGACCGGCTGATGAACTCGACCCTGCGCAACTACCAGGAGATTTTCAACGACCCGGACATCTGGTCGACGACGCTGAACACGCTGGTCGTCGCGGCCGTCGCCGGCACGGTGACCATGCTGCTGGCGCTGGTGGTCTCATGGGGCATCCAGCGGATGCGCTTCCCCGGCCGCGGCGTGGTCGACGGCATCATGTTCCTCCCGAACGCCATTCCGGGCGTGATCGTCGGTATTTCGATCCTGCTGGTGTTCAGCCTGCCAGGGCTGATCGACCTGCAGCTCTACGGCACGATCTGGATCATCGTGCTGGGCCTGACCATCCACTACCTCGCCTTCGGCACCCGCACCATGAACGGTGCCGTGGCGCAGCTCCATGTCGAGATGGAGGAGGCGGGGCGAACCAGCGGCGCCAAGTGGGCGACCGTGATGCGCAAGATCGTGCTGCCGCTGCTGCTGCCATCGTTCATCTCGGGCTGGATCTGGGTCGCCGCGCACGGGCTGCGCAACTTCTCGATCCCCGTCCTGCTGTCCAGCCATGACAACCGGGTGCTGTCGGTCGAGCTGTGGCATGCCTGGGACGACGGCTATCCCGGCAAGGCGACCGCACTCGGCGTGCTGCTGATCGTCGCCCTGGTCGCATTCACCGTGGTCGGGCGGATGATGGTGGTGAAGTTCAGCCGCCAGCAGGGCACCGGCTGATCGCACCGTGGCCGCGTGACACCGGGTTTCCCGGCACCAAGTTCAATTCGAATGCACTTGGCTGTTTTCGCGGCATTGCTGCTTCTTTGACACTTCGGTCCATGGTATCCGGGGGCCCTGTTTGATGCCTTTATGGAGTGATAACGTGACCCTTCCTCGACCTTTCCCGTTGGCCGGTGCGACTGCCGCCGCCGCCCTTGTTACGCTTCAGGCCGGCGGTGCGCTGGCCCAGGCGCAAGAGCCCTGGCCGTTCGTATCACTCGAAATCATGCGCTACGACAGCCTGATCAACACCGAGGAAGACGTGGGCCTGCCGTGTTGTTTCCCGCATGTGGTGTCCAATCCTGACCAGGTGCTGTTGCACATCTCCGCCGAGATCGACGTGCCGTGGTCGGAGGACATGGACCGCGTTTCCGTCTCCTACACCGACCTGACGCTGACCATCGACGGCTTGGAAGAGCCGATCACCATGATCGGGTTCCTGGAGCGCTATGGCGTGTTCGAGACCGGCACCCGCTCGTTGTCCGCATCGCGTCCGCGCGACTGGCCCGACCACGAGGCCGAGGACGACGAGCACGTGTTCATGGAGCACATCTGGTCGGTGCCCGCCGACGCCACCACCGCGACCCTGACCTTCGGTGAGCTGTATGCGGTCGAGATCGACATCCCGCAGGACGCAAGCCAACCGTTGATGCCCGGCGACACCGCCGACTTCGAGGTCACCGGCATTACGCCGGTCGACGGCATCGTGACCGCCCACAGCTACTACCGCCAGCCGGTGGCGGGCACGGTGAACCCCAGCGCCGGCCAGATGGTGCGGGTGGATTTCAACATCACGCCGCTCATGTACAACTCGATTGGCTCCAGCTACGAGGGCTTCTCGTTCTACACGAACTCGATCCAGCTCGTGGGCCCCAACGGCCTGCCGACAATCCCGGTCGGCCAGGAGCTTGGCGAGGGCGTGCTGACCCGCAGCACCTCCAACTCGATCTCCGGCGACATCGTCGGCGACCCGTTCGACAAGTCGTTCTACTTCCTGACCGACGGCACGCCGGGCACCTACACGCTGTACTACTTCTCCGACGCGGTGGGTGAGGGGACGTTGGGCGACGTCGCGAGCGACGGCGGCGCAGAGGACGAAGCCGAGGGCGGCAGCAGCCTGTTCGAGTAGGCGCCATTGGCGGTGGTGCGTCGCCGCGGCGCACCGCCCCCCACAAGCGTGGCATCCTTGAACGCGCGTCGTTGCTTGCTTCCAACGACATCCGCCAATGCGCTATCGATAGTGGCGTGGCGGAAGCGGTAGCCTGAGGCCAGCGCTTTGGCCGGTAGCACGCGCTGGCCGCCGAGCAGCAACTCCTCCGCCAGTTGGCCCGCCAGCCGGCGCAGCACGAAGGCGGGCACCGGCAGCAGGGCAGGGCGGTGGAGGGCGCGACCCAGGGCGCGCGAGAACGCCCGGTTGGTGACAGGCTCTGGCGCGGTCGCGTTGACCGGGCCGGAAAGGTCTTTCGTCGCGATGGCGTGGCCGATCAGGCCGACCAGATCGTCGCGGGCGATCCAGGACATGACCTGACGGCCATCGCCCATCGGCCCGCCCAGGCCGAACTCGAACGGCGTCAGCATCTGGCTCAGCATGCCGCCGCCCTGGCCGAGCACCAGCCCGATGCGCAGGCACACCACACGGACGCCAAGAGCCTCGGCGCGCGCGGCCTCAGCCTCCCAGGCGGCGCAGACATCGTGGGTGAAGCAGGGCGCGGGACCTGACGTCTCATCCTGCGTCTCGGCACCGTCGCGCGCGCCGTACCAGCCGATGGCCGAGCCATTGACCAGCACCTTTGGCGGCGTCGCCAGCCGCCCCGCAAGCGCCACCACAGCGCGCGTGGTCTCAACGCGAGAGGCGACGATCCGTTGCCGCTTGGCCCTGGTCCACCAGAAGTTGGCGATGGGCTCGCCGGCCAGGTTGACGATGGCGTCGATGGGCGTTGCCGGGTCGATCCGGTCGAGGTCGTCGACGAGCGTGATCGGCATCGGCAGGGCTGCCGCCTTCTCGGGGTTGCGCACCAGCGCGATCACCGCGTGACCGTCGGCCACCAGGGCTGCAACCAACCGCCGGCCAATAAAGCCAGTGGCGCCGGTCACCAGCACGGTCCGCCGGCCACCCAGCGACGGGAGCAGGCCACCAGCCGGCGCCTCGCGCAGGTGGGGGGCACGGAGGGCGGCGGTCCAGTCGCGCAGGCCGAAGACCAGCGTGCCGGCCGCCGCTATGCTGCACAGCCACGACCAGGTGCCATGGTCCGCCGTCGCAAGCCCTGTCGGTTGGGCCGCCCAGCCGATCAGCACCGGCGCCAGCAGCACCAGGATCGCGCCGTAGTTCAGCGCCAGCAGGGTGTGGGCGACCCGCTCGGTGGCAGGCAGCTTGCGGCTCAGGTCCTCCTCCACGAAGTCCCACAGCGTGATCACGACCTCGACCGCCAGAATCGCGATCACCGCCCAGGCGACGGCGCCGGTCGGCACCAGCCAGCCCAGGGTCGCGAACAGCACGGCATAGAGCCAATTGCGCACCGCATGCAGGCGCAGTTCGCGCGCCTGGGTCGGCCGCCAGGCCAGCCGCTCGGTCAATTCGTGATGATAGAGGGTGTCGAACAGCCCCAGCGCCATCTGCACCGCAACCAGCGCCCAGATGAGATCGGAGATCATTGGCCCGTCTCCCGAAACACGACCGTCTGGCTGAGGATGCACCCCAGGCGCGGATGGTCGATAGTGAGCGAGAATTCAAAATGCGTGGCATCGATGGGGTCGTGGCGCACTGTCAGCGCGCCCGGCGAAAGCCAGCTTGGCAGGTAGCAGCGCCGCCCAAGCACTTGCATGAAGTAGCGCACGCTGCGGAACGCGATGCCGCCGTCCTCGGCCGCCACGTCCAGGGTCATGCCGACGCCGCGCCCAACGTGCTCCTCCAGCCCGGTGGGACCGGCGAAACGCTTGGAGGAGTGGATCACCTGCGGAAAACCGGTGCGCCGCGCGTACATGCGGGTCCAGGTCTGGCCGCCGCCACGTGGGTCTTCGGTGATGGTGACGACGCTGGCGCCACCTTCCACGCAGCGGATCGGCAGTGGCCCGCCGATGGCACAGCAGGCCCAGGCGAGCAGGCGTCCGACCCTGGTCGCGTGCCATTCGGTCACCTGGCCGCTGAATACGATGGACTGGCCGGGGCCGGCCTTGCGTGCGAACCGCGCCCGCACTTCCGGCGCCAGGTTTGCCCAGCCCTCGTCATCCAGAAGCGCGCGAAACCGAAGGTCGCCGAGTGCCGCGGTTTCGCCTGCGGCAGCAGCAGGGGCGGCTGGGGCGGGAGGATCGGCCGGTTCGGCCCATTTCGGTTGCGTGCTCATGGCCTCAGTCCTTGTCTTGGTTTTCTTGTTTTCGGCCCCGGCCCTTCGGCAGGAAATCGATGATCCGCGCGCCCAGTTTCAGCGCGATGGCGAGCTTGGTCTTCGGCACCCGCAACATCTGGCTGTACCAGCGGTCGACAAGTGCTGTGAATTCCTGCATCTCGCGCAGGCGTTGCAGCGCCACCGGATGCACAAATCGGTCCGCCTTGGCCTCGTCGACGCAGCGCGCCAGCACCTCGAACGCGGGGTCCAGCTCGCGCTCCTTGCGGCCGGCGGCGATGCGGCTGACGATCTCCCAGATATCGGTCTCGGCCTCGAAATGATCGCGCCGGTCGCCCCTGATCGGCACCCGCCGGATCAGGTCCCAGCCCATCAGCTCCTTCAGCGAGTTGGAGACGTTGGACCGCGCCATCTCCAGGGTCTGCGATATCTCCTCCGCCGTCAGCGGGCGTTCGGAGAGGTAGAGCAGCGCATGGATCTGGCTGACCGAGCGGTTGACCCCCCAGGCGGTGCCCATGTCGCCCCATTGCAGGATGAAGCGTTCCACCGGCGCGGGCAGGTCGGATTTGTCTGTTATTTCTGTCATGACAGAAATATCGGAATGCAAGGACGCGATGTCAAGGGATGGGACATGCACGTCTGTCACCGGGACGGGCAGGCGGGTTCAATTGCCGCGCATGGCGATGTTGCCGCCAACACCGGTCTGCGGCCAGTATCGGGCGCGAGATAGGACGGAAAGGCAGATCGCCATGACACCTGAATTCCTGCTGACATCTCTGGTGGTCATCCTGCTGCCGGGCACCGGCGTGCTCTACACGCTCGCCTACGGGCTTGGCCGTGGCTGGCGGGCCAGCGTGGTGGCGGCCCTCGGCTGCACGCTCGGCATCCTGCCCCATATCGCGGCGTCGGTGGCCGGGCTGGCAGCCCTGCTGCACACCAGCGCCGTGGCGTTCGAGGTGGTGCGCTATTTGGGCGTCGCCTACCTGCTCTATATGGCCTGGGGCGTGCTGCGTAGCGGCGGCGCTCTGGAGGTGAGCGGCAATGCGGCACCGCATGCGGGCCTGCGCATCGTCGTCAACGGCTTCCTGATCAACATCCTGAATCCGAAGCTGTCGCTGTTCTTCCTTGCCTTCCTGCCGCAGTTCGTGCCGGCGGACGCGACGAACGGCACGTGGCAGGCGCTGTTGCTGGGCGGCGTCTTCATGGCAATGACGTTCGTGGTGTTCGCGGGCTACGGTGCGTTTGCCGCTGCCACGCGGCGCTACGTCATTTCCCGCCCGCGGGTGATGCTGTGGCTACGCTGCGGCTTCGCCGGCGCCTTTGCCGCACTGAGCGCACGCTTGGCATTCTCCGACCGCTAGAGC
Source organism: Alphaproteobacteria bacterium (assembly GCA_965227515.1). Taxonomy (GTDB): domain Bacteria; phylum Pseudomonadota; class Alphaproteobacteria; order CALKHQ01; family CALKHQ01; genus CBDDFZ01. The sequence continues at coordinate 3,241,030 of CBDDFZ010000001.1, read as the reverse complement.
AGTCTACCCCCTCAACCAATCGAACACCGGTTTCAGGCGCACCAGCGCCGCAGTGCAGCGGGCCGGGCCCTGGTCTGCGAACGCTTGCGATTGATCGAGATCGTCGATCCAGGCGGCGAGACCCTTGTGCCGCAGCAGGTCGCCGCGCGGATGGTCGGCGGGGTAGGGGGCCGGTACCCGTTTCAGGTCGGGATCACTCAGCCGCACGCCATCTGCCTGCAACTTGGCCAGGGTCTCGGCCAGTGCCGCGCCATCCGGTCCGTCGATGCGCGCCCGGTACGCATCCAGTTCCGCCTTGTCGAACTGGAACGTGCCGACGCCAAGAACCAGCCGGTCCGGTTCCAGCCCGAACATCCAGGCCGGCGGCTTGCCCTCTGGCGCGAACGAGATGTGCAGGTGGGCGTTGTAGGGCGTCTTGTCCTTGGAAAAGCGCACGTCACGGTGGATGCGGAACACCTTGGGCGTGCAAGGCTCGCCGCAGGCCGCTTCCAGCGCCGCCGCCATGGCATCGGCGAACGCCGCCGAAGGCGCCTTCAGCGCGGCCTCGTAGGCGGGCTTGTTGGCCTGGAACCATTCGCGGGTGTTGTTCGCCTTCAGGTCGCGCAGGAAGGTACAGGTCTCGGCGCTCAACATGGTCATGGCACGCTCACTTCGGGGGCAGGGCGGTGGCGTGGCTGAGCGCCAGCGAGGTCCATTGCCGGAACAGGTCGTCGTCGCAGGCATCGGCCTCGACATGGAAGAACCCGGGCATCCGGCGCGCGCCCATCACGACTTCCTCGCCCGCGCTCATCGCCTCGGCTTCGGCGATGTTCTCCTTGCCGACCCGGAACATGAACCGGCGGCCGTTCTTGGCCGTGCTGACGCCGCCCAGCATGTTCCCGTTCACGAAGAAGCAGATGCCGCCCATCATCTTTTTCTCCGACGTTCCCTGAACGCCTTCGATCGCCCGCCGGAACCGGTCAGCCAGGTCTTCGTCATAGGCCATGGTCGCACTCGCCCTCGTGATCGCGGCGGTCTCACCACCGATAGCGTAAGCAACTACTTACTCTTGTGCCCGAATTCAAGCGCTTTCCGGTGCCACCGCCGGCAATGCCGCTCAAATTTTATCTGTGTTTGTCGAAAATAATAATCAAGTGAATGTGGAATGTTTGTCAAGTATGTAGATAATAATGGAAGAACAGTCGTGTAATTATTAAGCGCTATTTAAAAGGTCGCAGGTAAAACAAACTCATGTCTGCGATGAAAAACACACCGAACACGATCCGGTACTCACGGCTCGATCGCGTTCTCCGCCGGGCCGCCACGGCCCGCCCCGCCAACACCGTGCGCCGGTTCGTTGCCGCCGTCGCGGTTGCCACAGCTACCCTCACCGGGCTTGCCGGCACCGCACAGGCCGTCGATCTCATGGCCTCCGCGCCGCCGCTGTTCGGGTCGCAAGGCACGCCGTCCCCCGACGTCTCCCAGTTCACCAAGTGGACCCGGATGCTGGCCGCCTTCCAGACCGAACGCGCCCAGGCCGAGCAGCCCTGCGCCGGCGGCGACTGCAAGCTGCAGCAGTGGCTGGTCTATGTGGAAAGCCTGCGCGGCTTGGACCGGTTCAGCCAGATCGTCCAGGTCAACACCCGGATGAACTCGGCCGCCTATATCGAGGATGCGCGCAACTACGGCGCCAGCGACTACTGGGCGACCCCGGGCCAGTTCTTCACCCGCTCCGGCGACTGCGAGGACTACGCCATCGCCAAGTACATGACGCTGCGCGAGCTCGGCTTCTCAGACCGCGACATGCGCATCGCCGTGGTCCACGACACCCAGCTCAACCTCGTGCACGCCATCCTCATCGTCTATCACAACGACGAGGCCTACGTGCTCGACAACCAGATCGACCAGGTGGTGCGCGCGTCCTCCATCAGCCACTACCGGCCCTACTTCAGCCTCAACCAGACCATGTGGTGGCGCCACGCCGGCAGCACCGCCGTCGCAACCAGCTCCTGATCGGGAACCGCACACCACCTAAACCATTCTTGGCGCCTATGACCGCCGTGTGAGCATCGGCCGCGACACATGCAGGCCACGCATCGCAGGCGAACAGGCAAGCAAACGCCGCCGATGGGCGAGCAAAGGCGCCACAAGAAAGGGCAGTGCCGACGGGCGCTGCCCTTTCTTACGTAAGGCCACACCGGTCGTTGTCGCTAAGGCAGTACCTGGCAGCGGTCCTGCGGCACCTGGACGTAGATGCGCTCGCCCGGCGTGAAGTGGTCGTAGGGGTTGAGGCTGACCTTGAGCTGCCGCGGGCCGGCGCCATTGGAGGCAATCTCGACCTCGGCATCGATGTAGCCGCCCAGGAACGACACGCTGGTCACCGTGCCCTCGAACACATTGCTGGCCGTCGGGTCGTCAGCGGGGGCGATGCGGCTGCAAATCGGCGCCTCCGGGCGGATGACCACGGCGGCCTGGGTGTCCGTCGCCACACCGCCGGCCCGTGTCGAGCGCACCCGGCCGCAGTCGGTCTCCACCGTCACGCAGCCATCGGCGTCGCACGCGGTCACCCGACCCTCGATCACGTTGACCACGCCCAGGAAGCCCGCAACCACCCGGCTCGGCGAGTTGGTGTAGACCTCGTGCGGGGTGCCTATTTCGATCAAATTGCCTTCCATGATGACGCCGATCCTGTCGGACATCGCCAGCGCTTCGATCTGGTCATGGGTGACGAAAAATGCCGTGATGCCAAGCGCTTCAGTGATTTCCTTCAACTCGATCCGCATTTCCTCGCGCAGCTTGGCGTCCAGGTTCGACAACGGTTCGTCGAGCAGCAGCAGCTTCGGCCGCCGCACCAGGGCGCGGGCCAGCGCGACACGCTGCTGCTGACCGCCGGAAAGCTGCGGCGCGGGCCGCGCGCCATAGCCCTGCAAGTGCACCTTGCCCAGCGCCTCGTCGACCCGTTCCTGGATCTGCTCGCGGCCGAGGCGACCCTCGGTGGAGCCGTGGCGCAGCGGGAAGGCCACGTTCTCGAACACTGACATGTGCGGCCAGATGGCGTAGGACTGGAACACCATGCCGATGGGCCGCGCATCCGGCGGCACCATGATCCGCTTTTCGGCCGAGAACACACACTGGTCGCCGATCCAGATCTCGCCACCCTGGGCGTGCTCCAGGCCGGCGACGCAGCGCAGCGCCGTACTCTTGCCCGAGCCGCTGGGGCCGAGCAGGGTGAAGAAGTCGCCCTCGTCGACCTCGAACGAGATGCCGCGCAGGGCGTCGACCCGCTCGTCGTCGGCGATGTAGCTCTTCTTCAGGTCGACGATGCGGAGCATGCTTTTCCAACAAAATATCGTCGTCCTCGGCCTTGTGCCGAGGACCCATCGCTGTGCAGGGCGCGATTGCGGGCCTTGTTCGTGATTGCCGGTCCTGCAAGGACATCTATGCGCTCCACCACGGTGCGCCGCAAGCCGAGCCCGCGGCTCGCGCGCTGGCCATGAATGGATCCTCGCCACAAGGGCGAGGATGACGGGTGGGTGTGGTGGTGCCGTGCTGTCATCATTTCTGGGGCACGTAGGCCACGGCCTCCATCTCCACCAGCATGTCCGGGTTCTTGAGCTGCACGACCGCGGAGGAGCGGGCAGGGCGCGGCTCCGGCACCAACTCGACGTAGACCTCGTTGAAGGCCTTCCAGTCGGCGGCGTCCTTCAGGAACACGGTCACCTTCAGCAGGTGGGCGAGCGAGCTGCCCGACGCCTCCAGCACATTGCCGATGTTGGTGATGCAGCGCCGCGCCTGATCGGAGATGTCGCCCATCTGGCCGGTCTCCCGGTTGCGCCCGGCCTGGCCCGAGGTGAACACCAGATTGTTCCAGACCATGGCCTGGTTGAACGGCCCGGTCGGCGTCGGCGCGCCATCGGTGTGGATCGGCGTCTTTTCCAAATTATCAGTCACTTCCGCCTCATTGCTCGCATCATCGGGCGCATCATCCGCCAGCGCCTCCACCGTCGCCCTGGCCACCGCATCATCGATATCTGGCGACCCGCCGCCAACCCCGATCGCACCGACGCATTTGCCGTCGCGGAAGATCGGGTAGCCACCCTTGTTCAGGGTCACGCCGCCGGGGATGACCTCGGTCAGGCTCTGGGCGAACAGCGGCCGGTCCTCCCAGCGCTCCAGCAGGTCGGCGGTCGGCTTGCGAAACGCCGCCGCCAGCCGCGCCTTGCCCATGGCCATGTACGGCCCGTGCCACGTATCCGGCTTGCCGCGCGCCACCAGCACCGGGTGGCCCGCCGCATCCAGGATCGCCACCGTCACCTTGGTGTCTCGGGCTGCCCCTTCCGCCCGAGCGCGGGCGACGTAGCGGTGCGCGTCCTCGTAATCCAAGACCGGTGTCCCGCTGTTCGCCGAAGCCCGCAGTCTACGCCACGCCTGCCGATCAGGCGACGCGCAGATAATTGTCGGCGTTGGCGCCCAACAGCTTGCGCAGCGGCTCGTTGCCCAGGTGGTTCTCCCACGCGATCACGTTGTCGACCGAATGCGGCCAGTCGCACTCCGGGTGTGGGAAGTCGGAGGCATACATCAGGCAGCCGTCGCCCAGCACGTCGATCACCGCCTTGGTCATCTCCGGGCCCTCGTGGCTTTCGATGCAGCAGAACACCCGGCCCATCTTGACGTATTCGCTGGGCAGGTACTTCAGCGGGCGCACGGTGCCGGCGACATAGGTCACCTGGCTGTCGAGACGCTTCACCCAGTAGGGCAGCCAGCCGTGTCCGGTTTCCGCGAAGCCCACCTTGATGTTGGGGTGCCGGTCCAGGATGCCGCCGGCAATCACGTAGGCGAGCAGGCGCTGCGCGCCCCAGGGGTGGGCGGCGGTGCGCGCGATGGCGGCGTTGCCCCAGATGTCGCGATACCCCGGGAAGTACGGCGGCTCATAGAAGAACGAGTGGTGGATGATCGGCAGGTGCAGGTCGTTCATCACCTCCCACAACGGCTCCAGGTCCGGGTCGTCGATCGGCATGCCCTCGGGCAGGCACGGCCAGACGCACGAGACCCAGCCTTCCTCGCCGCGCTTCTTTAGGTTCTCCACCGCCCATTCGATGTTGTTGCCGGGCGCCAGGAACAGGCCCAGCAGACGGTTGGGGTGACCGCTGCAGAAATCCGCCATGTAGTCGTGATAGGCGCCGTAGAGCAGCGACGACAGGCCAGGATCGAGTGCGGTGGAGGCCGAGGCCCAGGTGCCCGGGATCAGCACGTTCACGTCCACGCCCTCGGTGTCCATGTCGGCGACACGGCCATCGGGATTGTCGTGCTGGATGCGCTCGGCACACTCGTACTTCGAGATATTCTTGACCCGCGATTCCAAGGCGCCCTTGCCGCCCTTTTCGGCGAACTCCACGCCGGGCTTCTCGCCGGCAATGCGGTTGTAGGGGATCGGGTTGACCTTGATGGTGTGCCAGGGTCCGGTCGGGTGGCCGCGGCCCGGGGGTGAGTTCATCTCGCGCAGATAGGGATTGAACTCGTCCCAGCGGTCCTTGAGTGCCTGGCTGGCGTATTTGTGCAGCACCTCAAGCGACGGCGTCACGTGGCTGTCTACGTCGATGACCCGGAATCCCTTACGCACGACAATCTCCTCGTTTCACGGCACCGGCGCCAGGCGGATGCACCCGTCGCGGCGGCCTCATCGGCACGATTGGTGCCTAGCTCAAGCTCAGCTTGCGCTGAATCTGCGCCAGCCCTCTCCCCCACCCGGCCACCCAGCAGGATACTGTCGTTGGGCGGCCGGGTGGGGGAGAGGGCTGGTGCCGAATGAAATGACCATGCATCAAGGCTAACGAAAAATGGCGCGGAACAATAGCTTTTTTCTTTCGCGAAATTACAAAGGTAATTTTGTGAGGAGGTGGCGGCCTCGCTCAGGCTCGTAGCCTGGGTGGAACGAAGTGGAACCCGGGTTTCGCTGCGCTTCACCCAGGCTTCTGTAACGGGCCATTGTTGGTCAATCCCTTTTTCGTCGTCCCGGCGCCTGGGTCATGCTTCTGTACGGGGTCGGCGCAGGGCCGCCGCCAAGATGGATATGCGAGGATCGGTCGGTCCAATCTACGGAAGCGTGCTCTCATGCGAGGCGACATCCCGGATGGCGGCCTGACCTGATCCATCGTCCCGGCGCGGGACGGCGCTCGACGGGCCGGTGTCGGTGCCCGTCGAAGCTCGTGTGTCGGTTCTCCTTATGCCGCGGCCATCATGCTGTCGCCATCGCCGGGCGCACCGGTCCGGCATGGTTGAACGGTGTGCCGTCAACCCACATCCGGTGCATGATCACGGCGAGCCGGCGCGCCAGCGCGACCTTCGCCTTCCTCATGCCCGCACGCCTGGCCAGCTTCATCGCCCAGCTCTTCAGCCAGCCGCCCTCGATCGGCCGGGTCAGAACCACGTGTGCCGCCTCATAGAGGGCCGAGCGCACATCGGCGTCCCCTACCTTCGATATCCGCCCCATCACCTCGCTCTCGCCCGACTGGCGCTTGGTCGGCGTCAGGCCGAAGTGCGCACCCACCAGGCGCGACGAGGCAAACCGCCCGGGGTCGTCCACTCCCGACAAGTAGGTCAGTCCGACAATGCTCCCCACGCCCGGCACCGTCATCAGCAGGCGAGCGCGATCGTCGGCCTGCGCCGCCGCCCGGACCTGCCGGTCCAGCGCCGTGAACGATAGCAACAGGCCATCGCGTGCCGACAGCAGCGCCCCCGCCACCGCCTCCAGTACCGGATGCCCCGCCACAAGCTCCGAAATACGTGTCGAAAAGCTGCGCCTGGTGGTGTGCCCTACCTTCAGCCCGAAGTTCCGCAGCTGACCACGAAGGTGCATCTCAAGATCGTGCAGCTTCGCGCGGAGCTGGTCGCGACCCTTCAAAAGGGCCCGCATCTCCTGGGCCGCCAAAGACTTGCAGTGAACCGGCCGAAACCAGCCCACACGCATCAGCTGAGCAATCCCGCGTGCGTCCGAGCGGTCCGACTTCACCGGCATCGTCGAAAGCGCTCGCGCAACATGACGCGTCTCCAGCAACTCAACCGAAAGACCGCCCTCGCTACATCCCCGCACAAGCCATTGCGACAACGGCCCCGCCTCAAGACCAATCCGCTCAACCGAAATCCCCAAAGACCCAAACCACAACAACAAACCCGCCGGCGTGCTCGCAATACGAGCCTCGCAGACAATCCCGCCCGCGCCGTCAACAACGCACACCGATGACCATTCCAAAGAAACGTCAATCCCGGCATAGTAGTTCATGGTCGTCTCTCCTCGATGTCTTGGAGCGGCAAACCCGACTCCGTGTATGACACCGACATCTTGAGGGACGACCACTCATGCACGCCACCAAACAAGGGCCGTTAGCCCATCTACGCAGTCGCCGAGCTATCCCGCGCTGTCCTTCCAGCGCTTCACCACACCTGCATCGATGTCGAACAGGTCCAACGCGCGACCGACCGCGTGGTCGATCAGGTCGTCCAGCGTCTGCGGCCGGGGGTAGAACGCCGGCATCGGCGGCGCGATGACCGCACCGATGCGCGCCGCGCGCAGCATCAACTCCAGATGGCCGGCATGCAGCGGGGTCTCCCGCAACATCAGGACCAGGCGGCGCTGTTCCTTCAGGCACACGTCGGCGGCGCGCACGATCAGATTGTCGTCGTAGGAATTGGCGATGCCGCTCAGCGTCTTGATGGAGCAGGGGGCGACCAGCATGCCGTGGGCAAGGAACGATCCGCTGGCCGGCCCGGCGCCGATGTCGCGGTAGTCGTGCACCACGTCGGCCATGTCGCGGACATCAGCCGCAGGCACGTCGGTTTCGTCGACAATGGTGCGCAGGGCCGAGGGCGAGAGCACAAGGTGGGTCTCAACATCGTCCACGGTCTGCAGAACCTGCAGCGCGCGGATGCCGTAGATGGCGCAGGACGCGCCTGTGATGCCGACGATCAGGCGGCGCATTTGAGCGACCTTGAGATACAACAGAGCGCGCATGTTGCCTCTATCGGCATATCAACCCACCATCTTGACGCCCTCGGCCTTGTGCCGAGGGCCCATTTTTGTCCGATGCCCAATCGGTTACAAGATTCGCGCCGCACCTGCGGGCGATAGCGAGCCAGGACCGCAAGCCAAGTGAACGCGTGATGAATGGGCCCTCGGCACAGGGCCGAGGGCGTCAACATTCCTTCGATTTCAGATGAACGCTGACGCGGCGGCGAGGGGGCAAGGCGCTACTCGGGGGCATAGTCGCGGGGGGCCTTGTCGATGCCGCGGGCGCGGCGCTCCTCCACCAGGCGGCGGAACTGGGCGCGCGTCTCCTCAATGCTTTCGATCGGCTTTTCCAGGAAGCCGTCATTGGGCCAGCTCACGGTGGCTTCGTACTCCTTGGCATACATCTCGGCGCGCAGGGTCACCGGGTGGAACGGCTTGGCGCGCACCCGGCGCAGGGCGTTCAGGTCGATCGGCCCCTTGATGGTGCCTTCGCCGCCGCCATTGATCTTGTTCAGTATCGAGCCGTCGAAATTGTGGATGGCGCTGTCGCCGTGGCTGCCATGCAGGCCACGCAGCGCGCCCTCGTACATGCCGATATTGGCCATCGCCAAGAAGCACTTGTTCTCATAGGCGCGCGCGGTGCGCAGCGCCTCCCAGTTGCGTACGTCGCCGTGGCTGAGGTTGTGCGGCTCCGACGTCAGGTGCAGCAGCACCTCGGCGCCGTTCAGCATGGTGCAGCGGGCGTTCTCGGGGAATCCGAGCTCGCCGCAGGTCAACAGCCCGATGTTGCCGATCTCCGTGCGTGCGACCGGGAACAGGTTCTCGCGCCCGAACCGGGCGACGAAGTCGGAATAGATGTCGGACGGCGTGGTGTAGGGGAAGACCCAGGCATTGTTGTTGTTTTTCCAGTGTTTGATCAGCACCTTCCCGTCGGGCCCGATCAGGCAGGAGCAGTTGAAGAACCGGCCCGGATAGGCCTCGTGCACCTCGAACAGGTTGGCCGCGATGAAGACCTTGCGCTCCTTCGCCTTCTCGCCGATCAGGTCGGTGTAGGGGCCCGGAATGGTGGTGCAGATGCGCATCCAGTCTTCCAGTTCCATGCGGTGCCAGCGCGCGTTGATGGCGTATTCCGGCAGCACGATCAGCCGCACCTCGGAATTGCCGAACGCTGTGATGTAGTCGATGAGCTCGAAGATCCGCTCTAGGTTGGCGCGGATATCGGCGTCGCGCTGGGCGTCGTCGTCGCGCGAGACCTGCCGCGAGCGGGTTTGCAGGCAGGCAACCTCGTAGTTGAGCTGTTCGGCCATCGCGGTATGCGTCTCCCCCTGGTCGGTGCGAGGGCGTAGTTATGCTATGGCCCGGGCGCCCGGTCCAGAGTGCGATCCAGTGCGCCAACATCGGCCGCGCGACGGCGATCGGCATAGGCGGTCAGGCCGTTGGGGCCGTAGTGGCAGGCCTTGGCCGACCCGAATGTCTGCCAGCCAACTGGCATGCGGCGCAGTTCGGCTTCCTTGGCAGAAATAGCGTCGAATACATTGTTATCAAGAGACGTTTCGACAATGGGCTTGCCCTGCAAATCGACCGACCAACGTGGTGCGGCCAGGGCCTGCGCCGGCGCCAGATTGCAGGCGACAAGGCGGGCGATCAGTTGCGCCATCACGCAGGTCTGGCCGGCGGTTCCGGGCGAGCCGATGATCCATTCCGGTGTCGCGTCCCGCAGCACCATGGCCGGCGTCAGGGTGTGCGCGGGCCTCCGGCCCGGTGCCAGCCGGTTGGGACTGGCGGCATCGAGGGAGAACCCCCGAAGCCGGTTGTTCATCAACACGCCGGTGTCGCCCGCGATCACGCAGTTGCCGAACGGCGCCGACACGCTGGCGACCAGCGAGACGGCGTTGCCGTTGCGGTCGGCGATGCAGATGTTGGTGGTGCCGCCCTCGGCCTCGGCTGGCGTGGGGCCGTCCGCGAGGTCGCCGTCGATGGCGCGGTCGAGCAGCCGCCAGGCGGCCGCTTCGCCGTCCACCGGGTCGCAGATCGCATCCGCCGCGGCGGCATAGGCGCGGCGCCGCGCCGCCAACCCCGCCAGCACGAACTCTGGCCCGTCCGGCTCCATGTCGGCGACGCCGACGCGCTCCAGCAGCAGAAGTTGCAACAGCATGGTCAGCCCATAGGAGTTCGGCGGCATGGTCACCACCTCGCGCCCGCAGAAGGGTGCGGAGACCGGGTCTTGCCACAGGGTGCGGTGGGCGGCGAGGTCGGCCGCCGTCACCAGGCCGCCAGTGTCCGCAATGCCTGCGGCAAGCCGTTCCGCCAACGCGCCGCGATAGAATGCCTGCGCACCGTCGGCACCCACCGCTTCCAGCGTGCGTGCGAGATCGGGCTGAACAAGCCGGTCGCCTGCGGCCAATGGCGTGTCGCCAGGCAGGAACAATTCGGCGGCACGCATGTTCGGCGCCAGCAACGCGGCACAGCGCTCAGCGTTCGCCGCCAGGTATGCGTTGACCTCAAAGCCATCGTGGGCGAGGGCGGTCGCAGGCGCCAACAGTTCCGCCCAAGGCAGGCGCCCGAAGCGTTCGTGCATCTCGCCCATGGCGGCAACGAAACCCGGCACCGTGGAGACCTGCGGCCCGGCGCGCGGCATGCCCTCGGGAAACATCGCCGGGTCGACACCCGCTGGCGCGGCGCCGGAGCCATTGACGCCATGCACCTGGCCTGTTGCCCCGTCGCGGACCAGCACGAACGCGTCGCCGCCCAACGTGGCCGCATGCGGGTTCACGACCGCCAGCACGAAACCTGCGGCCACTGCGGCATCCGCCACCGTTCCGCCATCGCCCATGGTCGCGGCCGCGGCATCGCACGCCAGCCGGTGCCCGGCGGCGACAACGGCATGCTCTGAGGCGATTTGGGTTACGTCTACCAATCCAAGCTCACGTCTCAGCCGTCATACCTCGTCGCCCTTGCCCTTGTGGCAAGGGCCCCTCCCAAATGCGGGGCTCGAACGGTGCTTCATGGCGTTCGATCATGGTGCATCAGCGCCCGGCATACGGCTGCCCCCTCAGCCAATGTCATTGCGATAACCCATTGGCGTATCGGACATAAATGGGCCCTCGCCACAAGGGCGAGGGCGACAAGTCTGTTTTTCGTTTGCAGTGCAAGCGATGGCGCCATCAATGCGGCCATGCGTCCTTGAACAGCGTCTGGTAGTCCTCGATCACCAGATGCGCTTCCTCGCGGCTCAGGCCCATCTTGGTCAATGCCTCGGTGCCCAGGCGCAGGCTCGCCTCGTGCACCTCCGGCACGATCACGGCGGCGCCGGCGCGCTGCAGATGCTCGGCGTGCGGAACATCCTTGGCGCGTGCAATGATCGGCAGGCGCGGCCAATCCCGCTTGATGGCGTGCACGGTGCGCTCGGCCGCGATGGTGTCGTTGACGGTGACGATGGCGACCTGGGCATGGGCGATGCCGGCGCCCTCCAAGACGTGGGAGTGGTTCACGTTGCCGTAGTAGACCGGCAAGCCCTTGCTGCGCGCCTCCGCCACGGCGGCGGGGTCCTGGTCCAGCGCCACGTAGTTGAAGCCCTGGCGCACCAGGATCTCCGCGATCGTGCGCCCGGTGCGGCCAAAGCCAGCGATCAGGGCATGGTTCTGGACGTCCTCGGCATCCGGCGCCGCAAACTTCTGGTCGCCGCGCCGCTTCGCTTCGACATGACGGATAGCGCGCGCCGCCCCACCGACCAACAGCGGCGTCAGCAGCATTGAGACCGCGACCGACACGACCAGGATCTGCCGCAAGTCGGCCTCGATCAGGCCCTCGCGGCCGGCCAGTTCGAAAACGACGAAGGCGAACTCGCCGCCCTGGGCCAGGAATACGCCAGTGCGCACCGCATCGGTCCATCGCCGGGACGAAACCCAGGCCACCAGGGTTATCAGCAGCGCCTTGGTCAGCATCAGGCCCAGCACGATGAGGACCAGCTCGCCCCAGCGCTCCATCGCCACCGACAGGTCGATGGACATGCCGATGGTGGTGAAGAACAGCCCCAGCAGCACGCCGCGGAATGGCCGAATGTCGGCCTCCACCTGGTGCCGGTATTCGGTCTCGGCCAGCAGGATGCCGGCCAGGAACGCGCCGAGCACGATGGAGAGCCCGAACAGGTGGGTCAGCCAGCCGGTACCGATCACAAGCAGCAGGGTCACGACGGTGAAGATCTCCGCGCTGCGGCTGGTTGCGACCAGCCGCAGGGCAGGGCGCAGCACCACCCGGCCGATAATCAGGATGCCGGCGAAAACGCCCAGCGCGACACCGAACGTGGTCAGCACCGCCATGCCGATCTCGGCGGCATCGCCACCCAGGACGCCGACCAACGCGATCAGCGGCACGGCGGCCAGGTCCTGGAACAGCAGGATGGCAAACGCGGATCGGCCGTGCTGGGAGGCCAGCTCGCCGCGCTCGTCCAGGAGTTGCATGACGAACGCCGTGGACGACAAGGCCAGGGCCGCACCGATAAGTATGGACGCCGCTCCGCCCGCCCCCATCAGATAGACAAACCCGCCAATGACGATGGCGCAGGCCGCGCACTGCGCCGCGCCCAGCCCGAACACCAGGTAGCGCATGGCCCGCAGGCGCTCGATGGAAAGTTCCAGCCCGATGGCGAACAGCAGGAACATCACGCCGAACTCGGCCAGCGTGGCCGTCAGCTCCGATTCCGGCACGAGCTCGAAACCCGAAGGCCCAACGATCACGCCGGCCAACAGGAAGCCCAGCACCGGGCTCGCCTTGCCGTAACGCAACAGCGGCACCACGATGACCGCCGCGGCGAACAGGATCACCAGATGTGTCAGGGCTGTGTCGTCAGGCATGCACCTTCGGGGGGTTGGCCAGGGGGGCGGGGGATAGCGGCATCAGTTGCTCGATCGGGTTCTGGCGATGGCGTCCTTCCAGCGGTCGTAGGCGGCATCTCGGGCCGCCGCATCGATGCCGGGCGTGCAACCGGCGCCCTTCGCCCATTTGCCGGCAAGCTCATCCAGCGGACGGCAGACACCGGCCTGCGCGCCGGCCAGCATGGCCGCGCCCAGGGCGGTCGACTCCAGGTTCTCCGGCCGCTCGACCGGAACGCCGACCAGGTCGGCCAGGGTCTGCAGCAGAAAGCCATTCGCGGTCATGCCGCCGTCGACCCGCAGCGCCTCCGGCTCGGCACCATCGCCGCGCATTGCCTCGATCAGGTCGCGGGTCTGGAAGGCCACCGCCTCCAGCGTCGCGCGCACCAGGTCGGCGATGCCGGTGTCGCGGGTCAGGCCGAAAATGGCGCCGCGCGCATCCGGGTCCCAATAGGGCGCGCCAAGCCCGGTGAACGCGGGCACGAACACCGGACCGTCGGCCCGGCCCTCGGCCGCCAGCGCCTCGGTCTCGGCGGCGTCCTTGAACAGCTTCAGCCCGTCGCGCAGCCACTGCACCGCGGCCCCGGCGATGAAGATGCTGCCTTCCAGCGCATAGGTCGGCTTGCCGTTCAGGCGGTAGCCCATGGTGGTGAGCAGCCGGTTCTCCGATGCCAGCGGCTCGCCGCCGGTGTTGATCAGCGCGAAGCAGCCGGTGCCATAGGTGCTCTTGATCATCCCCGGCTCGAAACAGCACTGGCCGACCAGGGCGGCGTGCTGGTCGCCGGCCACGCCCAGGATCGGGATCGAGCCGCCGAACAGCGACGGGTTGGTCGCGCCGAAATCGTCGGCGGTGTCCAGCACCTCGGGCAGCATCGCCATCGGGATGCCGAGCATGTCGCACAGTTCCCGGCTCCACTCCTGACGGCGGATATCGAACGCCATGGTGCGCCCGGCGTTGGTGGCATCGGTCACGTGGGCGCGGCCGTCGGTCAGCCGCCAGATCAACCAGGTGTCGATGGTGCCGGCGAGCAGGCGGTCCGACGCGGCGGCATCGCGCGCACCCTCCACATTGTCCAGCAGCCAGCGAATCTTGGTGCCGGCGAAATAGGGGTCGATCACCAGGCCGGTCGCCCGCTTCACCAGGTCCTCGTGGCCGGCCTCGCGCAGCTCGCGACAAAAGTCGGCCGTCCGCCGGTCCTGCCAGACGATGGCGTTGTGGATCGGCTTGCCGGTATCGCGGTCCCACACCACGGTGGTCTCGCGCTGGTTGGTGATGCCGATGGCGGCCATGGTGGCGCCAGCATCCTTGACGCGGGTCGCCGAGATGGCCTCGCGGCACACGGTCACCGTGTCGCTGAAGATCTCCTCCGGGTCATGCTCGACCCAGCCGGAGCGGGGGTAGATCTGGCGCAATTCGCGCTGCGCGGTGGCCACCGGCTGCAAGTCGGCATCGAACACGATGGCGCGGCTGCTGGTCGTGCCCTGGTCGATGGCAAGGATGTACTGATTGGCCACGCGCGCTCCCCTCCGAATCCCCCCGAGTATACACGGGTTGCGGCCCCGGCCATGCAGCCGAATGCGGGAGCCCGGGTGCGATCAGGTATCGGCCAAGTCAGGGCAGGGGGCGGCCGCCGGGCTCCTTGCCTGAGGGCGACGAACCGCCGGAGGGCGGGAACATCGTCGGGCGGCGCCGGCGTATCGGGGGCGGGGGCGGCGGTTGCTGGAACAGCACCACGCCGCGCGGCCGCAATACCAGGATCAGCAGCATGCCGGCGGCCAGCCCACCCATATGCGCCCACCAGGCGATGCCGCCGAGCTGCAGGCCGTAGCCGAGCACCAGGTGCAGCACCACGATCACCGCCAGCAGCACCCAGCCCGGCATCGGGATCACCAACAGATAGACCCGTGTGAATGGCCACAGCATCACATAGGCGCCGACCACGGCGAAGATCGCCCCGCTGGCACCGACCATCAGGATGAACTGCTCCGAGCTGAGCCATACCTCGGCCAGGCCGGCCACCACCCCGCCGACCAGGAACAACACAGCCATGCGCCAGGTGCGGATGGTGCGCTCCACCATGCCGCCGAACGACACCAGCGCCAGCATGTTCAGTGCCAGGTGCCAGAACCCGTCGTGCAGTAGCATATGGGTGAGGATATTGGCCCAAGAAGGGACGATAACCCCATGATATGTAACGTCTATGCCGAGCAGGAAGTAGTAGGGGACCAGGCCGAACGCCTCGAACAGGTCGCGGGTCTCGCGCAGGCCCGCCGCCTGCTGGAACAGGTAGACCGCAACGCAGGCCAGCGCGAAGCCAAGGGTGAAGCCGCGGCCCTTGGCATTGAAGATCGGCTCCCGCCGCCTGGTCCCCTTTTGGCGCGGCGGCGGTGCGAATGGATCGTGTGTCGTCACGCGGCCATCAATCAGCCACGCCCCGGCCCACCACGACCGGCGGCATCTTCGCGCAAGCGGAAGCGCTGGACCTTGCCGGTCGGCGTGCGCGGCAGTTCGGCGACGAACTCCACGGCGCGGGGATATTTGTAGGGGGCGATGACACTCTTGGTGAAATCCTGCAGCGCCTTGGCAGTTTCGGGGCCGGCCTCATCCGGATCGCGCAGCACGACATAGGCCTTTACAATGTGGCCGCGCTGCGGGTCCGGCGCGCCGACGACAGCGCATTCCGACACGCCGGGGTGTTCCAGAAGCGCCGATTCAACCTCCGGCCCGGCGATGTTGTAGCCCGACGAGACGATCATGTCGTCGGTGCGGGCCTGGAACACGAAATACCCATCCTCATCCATCAGATAGGCGTCGCCGGTCAGGTTCCAACCGTTCTGGACATAGGACAACTGCCGGTCGTCGGCCAGATAGCGGCAGCCGGTGGGCCCGCGCACGGCCAGTTTCCCAACCGTGCCGGCGAACACGGGGTTGCCGTCCTCGTCGACGACCTGGGCGCGGTAGCCGGGCACGGCGATGCCGGTGGCGCCGGCCCGCATGTCGACTTCGCGGGCGGAAATGAAGATGTGCAACATCTCGGTCGAGCCGATGCCGTCGATGATCGAGATGCCGGTGGTCTCGCGCCATTGCTCGTAGACGGGCGCCGGCAGGGTCTCGCCGGCCGACACGCACTTGCGCAGGGTCTTCAGGTACGGCGCCGACGCCGGGTCGAGCATGGCGCGAAACGCCGTGGGGGCGGAGAAGCAGACCGTCGCCCCGAACACGCCGATCGCCTCGGCCAGGGCCGGCGGGCCAGGCTTGATGCCGAGCACGGTGGAAGCGAACGCGCGCATCGGGAACAGCAGCAGCCCGCCAAGGCCGAACGCGAACGCCAGCGGCGGCGAGCCGATGAAGATGTCGTCGGCCACCGGCTCCAGCACCAGCTTGGAGAAGGTGTCGCAGATCGTCAGCATGTCGCGGTGGAAATGCAGCGTGCCCTTGGGCTGGCCGGTGGTGCCCGAGGTGAAGGCGATGATGCAGACATCGTCCGACGCCGTGTCGGCCGCCGCGAACGGCGCATCGTGCGCGGCCATGCGCTTGGCGAGGTCGCCAGAGCCATCGCCAGCCCCATCGCCATTGAAGGCAACGCTCTTCACGTCGCGGCCGGTCAGCTCGATCATGCCATCAATTTCGGCCTTCAAGTCATTCTGAAACAGGCAGAAATCGACCTCGGCCTTGGTCACGATCTTGGCCAGCTCGCGGGCGCGGAGCTGGGGCATAGTGGCGACCGCGATGGCACCGGCCTTAACGATGGCGAGCCATGCCGCCGCCAGCATCGGGCTGTTGCCGCCATGGAGCAGGATACGGTTGCCGGGCACGACACCCATGTCCTGCACGATGACGTGGGCAATACGGTCGACGGCGGCGGCAAGCTCGGCATAGCTCCAGCGCCCGCCGGGCCAGTGGATCGCCGGCCGGTTGCCGTGGCCGGCGGCCAGCGCATCGCCCAGCAGCACATCGGCGGCGTTGAACCGGGCCGGATAGTCCAGTGCGGCAAGCCCGCCGGTCTCGATCACCGGCCACTGGTCGGCCGGCGGCAGGTTATCGCGCGCGAATGTGTCGACATGCCCGCTGGGGTGCACCTTCAGTCTCCGTTCGCCGTGTCACGCGCCGCGCGCAGGACCTGGCCGCCGACGATCAGCCGCTGCACCTCCGACGCGCCCTCATAGATGCGCAGCGCCCGCACCTCGCGGTAGAGCCGCTCCACCACATTTCCGGCGATCACGCCCGCGCCGCCGTGAAGCTGGACCGCGGTGTCGACCACCTGTTGCGCTGCCTCGGTGGCGAAGAGCTTGGCCATCGAGGCTTCGCGGGTCACCCGCGCAGCCCCGGTATCATGCCGCCACGCCGCGCGATAGACCAGCAGGGCGGCGGCATCTATGGCCGTCGCCATGTCGCCGATGGCGGCCTGCACCAGTTGCAGGTCGTTCTGGCGACCGCCGAACATCTGGCGCTGCTCGCTCCAGGCCAGCGTCTCATCCAGGGCGCGGCGCGCGAAGCCCAGGGCGGCGGCGCCGACCGAGGCGCGGAAGCTGTCCAGCACCGACATTGCGATCTTGAAACCGTCGCCGGCAACGCCGATCACGGCATCGTCGGGCACCTGGCAGTTGCGGAATTCGATATCGCCCAGCGGGTGCGGGGCCATCACTGCGTGGCGGGTGCCCAAGCTCAGCCCGGGCGCATCGGCCGGGACCAGCAGCATCGACAGGCCCTTGGCGCCCGGTGCCTCTCCAGTGCGCGCGAGCACGAGGTAGAAGTCGGCGAGCCCGGCGTTGGAGATGTAGCGCTTGGTGCCATCGAGCACATATCCGCCGTCGGTGCGCCTGGCCGTGGCCTGGATGTTGGCAACGTCGGAACCGGACTGCGGCTCGGTCATCGCCAGCGCGGCGATGGCAGTGCCGTCCCGCGCGCCGCCCAGGATCGCGTCCCGCTGCGCCGGCGTGCCGAAGCGGTGCACGGCGGCGGTGCCAAGCCCTTGCATGACGAAGGCGAAGTCCGCCAGCCCGTCCTGGTAGGCCAGCGCCTCGCGGATCAGCGCGATGGAGCGCACATCGTGGCGGTCGCCCTCATCGGGCACCGCATGGCGCAACCAGCCGTCCGCCCCCAGGCCGGCGACCAACCCGCGGCAGGTCCCGTCGACATCGTCGCCATGGTCGCCGCCGGCATGCGCCGCCGCCCAGCCGCGGATGCCGCCGGCGAGGTCGCGGTGGCTGTCGTCGAAGAACGGCCAGTCCAGATAGTCCGCGTCGGCCATCAGTCGCCCTCGAAGATGGGGCGCTGCTTGGCGACGAAGGCGCGATAGGCACGCTCGAAATCGCGCGTTTGCATGCAAATCGCTTGCGCCTGGGCCTCGGCCTCGACCGCCGCCTCGATCGACATATCCCACTCGCGGTGCATCATCCGCTTGGTCATGGCGTGCGCGAAGCTGGGGCCGCCGGCCAGTCGTTCCGCCATCGCCAAGGCGTGATCGACCACATCCTGGGGCGCAAATAGGTTGTTGTAGAAGCCCCAGCGCTCGGCCTCGGTGCCATCCATGCTGCGGCCTGTGTAGAGCAGTTCCGCCGCCCGCCCGGCGCCGACGATGCGCGGCAGGATCGCGCACGCCCCCATGTCGCAGCCGGCAAGGCCGACCCGGCTGAACAGGAACGCGACCTTGCTGTCGGCGGTGCCGAAACGCATGTCCGACGCCATCGCCAGGATCGCGCCGGCGCCGACGCAGACACCGTCGATGGCGGCGACGATGGGCTGCGGGCACGCACGCATCGCCAGCACCAGGTCGCCGGTCATGCGGGTGAAGGCCAGCAGGCCCGACATGTCGGCGCCGACCAGCGGGCCGATGATGTCGTGCACGTCGCCGCCGGAGCAGAAATTGCCGTCGGCGCCACTGATGACGACGGCCTTGACGGTGCGGTTGTCGGCCAGAGCGCGAAACAGGTCGCGCAACTCGGCATAAGACTCGAAGGTGAGGGGGTTCTTGCGCTCCGGCCGGGCGAGCGTGACATGGCCGACCGCGCCGGCCACCCGCCAGTCGAAATGCGCGGCGGCATGGGTTGCCGGGTCGGCTATGGCGAAGCGCAGGCTGGCAAGGGCGGGCAAGGCGGCTGAGTCCATGCCGAAGTATGGCGCGGCTGCCTAAAATGTCACCGGTAAATGGCTCGCGGGCAAATGCCGTGGCACGGGCTCACATCACCGCGCCGCCAGCGACCGGAATCGAGGTGCCGGTGACGACGTCACTGCCCGGCCCGCAGAGCCACACCACGGCCGCCGCCACCTCCGCCGGGGTCACCAGGCGGGCCATCGGCATGTCTGCGATCAGCGCCGCCTGGGCCTTGTCGGGCGACATCTCGGTCTTGTCGA
This sequence comes from Alphaproteobacteria bacterium, assembly GCA_965227515.1. Lineage (GTDB taxonomy): Bacteria > Pseudomonadota > Alphaproteobacteria > CALKHQ01 > CALKHQ01 > CBDDFZ01. The sequence continues at coordinate 3,221,820 of CBDDFZ010000001.1, read as the reverse complement.
CGATGCGGGCGACCGCGTCGGTCACCAGGGCTGTGTCGGTGTAGCCGGGGCAGACCGCGTTCACCGTGACGCCGGTGCGGGCGTACTCCACGGCCAGCGCGCGCGTGAGCCCGATCAGCCCGTGCTTGGCGGCGCAATAGGCAGCGATGTAGCCATAGCCCTGCAGCCCGGCGATCGACGCGATATTGACCACGCGGCCGAAGCCGGCGGTGCGCATGGCGGGGATGAAGGCCTGGGTCAGCGCGAAAACGCTGGTGAGGTTGGTGGCGAGCAATCGGTCCCAGTCCGCCGGGTCCAGACGCTCGAAGGACGCGCTGTGGGCAACGCCGGCGTTGTTGACCAGGATGTCCGGGTCGGTGCCCGTGGCCTTCACGGCGTCCGCCAGACGGGCAATCGCCGCGCGGTCGGTGACGTCGCACACCGCCTGCTCGACCGAGACGCCGTGCCGGGCGGCAATGTCGGCCGCGGTCGCGGACAACGCCGCCTTGTCGCGGCCGGTGATCCAGATATCGGCGCCCTGGCCGGCCAGCGCATCGGCAATCGCCGCGCCAATGCCCCGGTTGCCGCCGGTGACCAGTGCGGTCTTGCCTGCCAGAGAGGTCATGGGAAGGGCCGCCAGGGGGCGGTCAGGTGAATGCCTTGAAGGTGATGAGGGTGAAGGTGTCCTTCACCCCGCTCAGCTTCTGGACCTCGTTGTTGACGAAGTGGCCGATGTCGTCGTCATCGTCCAGATAGCACTTCAACAACAGGTCATACTGCCCTGATGTAGAATAAACTTCCGAAACGCCCTCGACCGCGACCGCCTCGTCGGCCACGTCATAGGCGCGGCCGAGTTCGCACTTCACCATGACAAAGATCGTTTGCATGACATCCGCTCTCCGTCTGGGTGGTCGTCGGGCTTGGTGTCGTCAGGCGTGCGCGGCAATCAGCCGTTGGTGCCGGTCTGCGGTTCGGCCGACCCGAACAGGTTCTCGGGCACGGGGCGCAGAATGAACGCCGGCACGTGATCTCCGAACGCCGGATGCTTCGGTCCGGTGGAGGGTGCGGGCACCTTCTCGCCGGCCGGCACGTTGCTGCGGCGCGACGACCCGGAACGCGACTTCGATGCTTTCGCCCGGTTCTCGCCATTGGCGCGCTCGGAGGAACCGCGCGACTCAGATGGCCTGCTCTCGGTCGAGCGGCTCTCGGTCGAGCGGCTTTCCGTGGTGCGGCTTTCCGTGGTGCGCTTGGCGCCGGAGCGTCCGCCACGGCGGCGGCGCGACCCGCCTTCCTGGAACTCGGGACGCTCGATCTCCTGCGACTCGTCGTCGACGCACTGGATCTGGCGGCCGACCAGCTTCTCGATCGCCATCAGCGACTTGGCGTCGTCGCTGCCGACCATGGTGAACGCCCGGCCTTCGCGCCCGGCCCGGCCGGTGCGGCCGATGCGGTGCACGTAGTCCTCGGCATTGATCGGCACGTCGAAGTTCAGCACGTGGCTGACCGCCGGAATGTCCAGGCCGCGCGCGGCCACGTCGCTGGCAACCAGATACTTCAGCTCGCCGTCCTTGAACGCCGCCAGCGTCTTCATCCGGGTTTCCTGGGCCAGATCGCCGTGCAGGGCGCCAGCCTTGAACCCGGTGCGCACCAGCGAGCGATGCAGCGCCGAGACCTCGGTCTTGCGGTTGCAGAAGATCAGCGCGTTCTTCACGTCCTCCGCTTCCAGCAGCGCGCGCAGGCTCGCCCGCTTGTCGCGGTCGTTGCCTTCGTACGGCAGCAGGAACTGGCTGATGGTCTCCGCGGTGGAAGAGGGCGGGTCTACGGTGATTTCCTGCGGATTGCTCAGGAAGGTGTCGGCCAGCCGGCGGATCTCCTTCGGCATGGTGGCCGAGAACATCATGGTCTGGCGCATCTTCGGCAGCTTGGCGACGATGCTCTCGATATCCGGCACGAAGCCCATGTCGAGCATGCGGTCGGCCTCGTCGATCACCAGGTACTTCACCGCGGTCAGCATGACGCCGCCGCGCTCGAAATGGTCCAGCAGGCGGCCCGGCGTCGCGATCAGCACGTCGACGCCACGGTCCAGCTTGCGCTGCTGGTCACCGAACGCGACACCGCCGATCAGCAGCGCGAAGGTCAGCTTCTGGTACTTGCCGTATTTCTCGAAGTTCTCGGCGACCTGGGCCGCCAGCTCGCGCGTCGGCGTCACGATCAGCGAACGCGGCATCCGCGCCCGCGCGCGGCCCGCGCTCAGCAAATCGATCATCGGCAAGGTGAAAGATGCGGTCTTTCCGGTTCCGGTCTGGGCACAGCCCAGAACATCCCGACCCGCAAGCGCACGCGGAATGACCTCGCGCTGAATTGGCGTCGGGGTCGTATATCCGCAATCGGTGACGGCTTTGACAACGGCCGGGCTCAGGCCCAGGCTCTCAAAAGTCAACTCAGTCTCTTCAGCGCCGTCAGGCAACGCTTGATCCATCAATCCCCCTGCAACAGGTGTGAGTGTGTATGAGAAGTGGCAGGCGCGCGCGACGTGATGAAGTTTTCATGAACCACGCGCAATGTGCCGGCACCGAAATGAATCGTATGCTGTGTCTGGAAGATGTGCCGCAAACGCCCGGAAATCAAGTGTTTGTCGGTATACCCGCCGACAAATTGCCAGATAGTTTCAACCAGCCACGAATTTCCAGATCAATATTGCGGTTGTTGGCGTCGTTTCGGGTAATCGCAATCAGGCGGGCTTAGGCGGCAGCGGCGATTGCGGCTGGGCATAGAAGACCGGCTCCTCGTCGTCCGGACGATCGCCGTTCAACGGTTCGCGCATGCGCACCTCGGTGCCGTCCTCCTCGGCTTGGCGCGTGGCTGACTGGAGCTGCTGCGCCAGATCCTGGCTCCACGGCAGCACATAGGCCCGCGGCACGTCCACGCCGTCGAAACGCAGCCACAGATAGATCGCCTCGTCCTCGCGCATGTCGGAGCCAAGCACCGTGGCGTCGGCCAGGTCCGGCTGCCCCCATTCCAGGTCGATCGGCTTTGGCCGGCCCAACAGCTCGACTAGCGAGAAGTAACCTGAGATGAACAGGGCGCCCGTCAGACCGACCGCCGCGACCTTCGCGGCCGGCCGGCGGCGCGACCAAATGGTCAGGGTCGCCAGCGCGGTGCCGAGGGCGACAATGGCGAAGAAGATCGGGATCGCAGGTTCCATGGGTTTCTCCGGCCCGCCTCAGCCCGCACTCGACGTGCGCAGGTTGCGCTGCAGATTGTGCATGCTGCCCTCGACCATCTCGCCGTCCTCGTCCAGGCTGAAGCGCACGACGGTCAGTTCCTCGCCCAGGTTGGACAGGGTAACGGTGCGGTCCAGCAAGTGGATCGTCTTGTCGGTCTCGTCGTCGCGGATCGAGACGACGACCACCACCTCGACCGGGCCGATGTCGCCGCGCTTGCGGTAGAGGTGAAGGTTGACGGTGTACTCGCCCTCGGGCACCCCCCGGCTGAACGCGACCTCATAGTTGAGGCCGGCCGGGTCGTTGCGCTGGCCTAGATCGTCGCGCAGCAGGTTGAAGTACTGGCCGTCCTTGTTGGAATAACCCACCGGCACATCGCCGGGTGCCTCGACCCAAAGGTCGACATCGGCGTCGACGTCGTCGGGCCAGCGCACTTCCACCATGATGTTGCCGGGCGTCTGGATGTCCTCGGCCGGCTCGACCGGTGGGTTCAGGTGCGGCAGCAGCAGCACGACGATGGTCACGAACCCGAACAGCACCAGCATGATGACATCGCGAAAGACCGTGCCGTCATCCTCGCTGGAGTCGTCGAACTGGCTGAGCGACAGCATGTCAGCGCGCTCCGGCCGCCCGGTAGGGCGCCACGCGGCTGCCGGCCTCGCGCTCGGCGGCCTCGATCAACTGGCTCGCCAGCCGGGCGCTGCCGCCGGCCAGGATGTGGAAGTTGACCATGAGCCAGAGGTTGAACACGGCGCCGGCCAGCGTTGTGTAGAGCGCCACCGACATGCCGCGGATCAAGTCGCCCACCATCGGCGCGATGGACTGCGGGTCGGCGGCGGTCTCCGCCGAGACGCCGGACAACGCGATGATGAAGCCGATGACGGTGCCGATCAGGCCCAGCAGCACCAGGCTGTTGGCGATTTGCTTGACCGAGCCGATGCGGTTCGCCAGCCGCAGCCGCAGGGCCGAACCCGCGATCGCGCGGCTGCCCGCGTCCTTTGCCGAGACCTCGCGCAGATAGCTGTCGATCCATTCCGAGCGCTCGCGCCGGTGGCCGATCGCAGCGTTGTTCTCGGCACTGATCCGCCAGGCCAGTCGGCCCGCGAACATCAGGCCGACCGCGAACACCAGCGCGATGCCGACGGTGATCATGGTGTCGTCGCCGGCAACAACGGTGCCGATCCAGCCCATGCTCCAGGCGAGCGCGAACAGGGCGATACCGGCCATGTTGAACGTGGCGAAGCGCAGCACCAGCAGGTGCTGGTTGCGCGTCATCGCCTCGGCGATCTGGCGCAAGCCAATAGTCGGACGCCAAGGCGTCTGCAGCGGGTCGGTCAGTCGGTCGAACGCAGCGAACTCAGGTGCTGCGCGTGGGCGGTCGTCGAATGTCAAAGCCATGGAACACCTCGCAATGGCTGTACGGTTCGCGCCGTGCCCGTTCCGGACAACGATCAAACTCAGTATTCAGTGCCCGTCTCGGCGTGTTGGCGAAACCTTTCTTCCGCTGCCCCCAATTGGTTCATCATTAACCATGCCGATGAATTAACCATTAAGGTAAACCGGTTTGCTTATTTAGAAATCGTTAGGGAAGTTTGCGAGTGACGACCGTCACAATTCACAAATTCTCCACTAGTCGGCCACGATTAGCCATCCACAACTTCTTGTGAACTCAAGTGTTCGCAATAATTGAACGATAGGGCATGCGCCGAACAGCGCAGCGGCACACGGCAGGCAAGCTGTGGGGCTATATCCGGCTGGCCCCTGGCCGGCCATCGAGCAGGGCGCGGACGGCCGTTGCCATGTCGGATGGCGTATAGGGCTTGGCGACGACGGCCGCGTTGCGGTCGAACAGCGTCTTCGCGACCATGCCGGCCTTGGCTCTGGGTGCCGTGTAGAGGATCCTGGCCGACGGCCAGCGCCGCTGGGCGGAGGCGGCCAGTGTCTGGCCATCCCTGCTCTCCGACAATGTCGTCGAGGCAACCAGCAAGTCGAACTCCACCCCCTGGTCGATCAGCCCGAGCGCCATGTCGACGTTGCCGCCCTCCACCACGTTGTAGCCGAGCGAGCGCAGCACGGTGGTGCTGTGGCGGCGCGACACCGCATCGTCTTCCACCATCAGGATTTTCTCCGAGCCGCTGGGCAGCCGGGAAATGTCGAAATCGGCCAGGGGCGGCGGGGCGTCGCCGGCAGGCCGCTCGGGCAGGTACACACGCACCGTGGTCTCTCCGCCGAGTTCGCTCTCGATCTGGATCCGGCCCCCGATCTCGTTCACCAACCGATAGATGCTGCCCAGGCTTGCGCCGCTGGCCGACAAGTGCGCCGCAACCGTACTGGGCGCCGACGGGGCGGGTCGAATGCCGTCCAGGCCGGTGGCAGCACTGGTGACCGAGATCACGGAGAAAGGACCCTCGTGGACGAAGTCCTGCTCGGCCACGTAGTCGAAACGCGCGGTCTCGATGGCGATCAACCCGCCATCCGGCATCGCGTCGCGCGCACTGACGCAAATCGCGATGATGATCGTCTCGAGCTGCGCCGGGCTGACGGCCACGACGTTGGTGTCGTCCGCCAGCGTCAGCGTCACTTGAAACCGGTCGCCGAAAGCATGCCGCAGCAATGGAGCCAATTGGTTGACGACAACGCTGACGTCGGTCGCCTGGCCGGCAACCTCGTCAACGTCGGAAAGCTTCAGCAGGTGCTCGGTAAGATCGGCGCCGCGGTCAGCCACCCTGGCGATCTCGGCGAGGACCGGGGAGGCGGGGTCGGCCGCGGCGGCCACCTCGCGTCCGCGCGCGGCATAGGCCTGCAGCGACGCGAAGTACTCGTTCGTCTTGCGTGCCACCTCCCAGGCCAGCAGGCCCAGGGACTGCAGCTTGTGCGACTGTTGAACGGCAGCTTCCGATTCATCGTGCGGCGCTTGCGTGCGCAGCCACACCACATTGATCTCGCGGTCGTGGGTATGCGCGCCGACCACCAGGATTTCCGCCTTGAAGTTGCCTCCGCCCTTGCGCCGCGCCGCGACGGTCTGCCAGGTGCCGGCGGCCGTATCCTGGCCGCCATCCAACGCCAGATCCGGGCTTTGAATGAACGTGCTGATGTTCTGGCCCAGAACATCAGCTTCCTCGCAGCGAAATATCCGCAGCATCGCAGGATTGACACTGATCACCCGGCCGCTCTTGTCCGCGGTCAGCAGCCCCATGGCGACATTGTCGAAGATGGTCTGGAACAGGTTCTGCCGGTCGATGATCGCGCGGCTCTGCGCGGCCAAGCGCCAGTGCTGCTCGGCATAGCGCAGCGCGATCACCAGTACGAACGCCAGCAACGCCGCCAACGCGGGCGGCGCCACCTCGATCGCCACGGCGCTGCCCAGATAGAAGAAGAGATAGGCCGCCAGTAGGACGATCGCGATACCCAGCATCGACAGTGCGCAATTCAGCGCCCGCATCGACGAGAATGCCATGATCGCACCGAAGGCCATCACCACGACCGACAGATAGGTCACGACCGGCGACGCTTCTTGCAGGGCGCGTCCCTGCACCAGGGCCTCGTAACCCAGCGCGATCACGGCCAGGCCGGGCAGGCTGCCATAAAGCGGCACATTCTTGTCGTCGGACACATCCAGGGCCGTCGCGCCGATCAGGATGTCGCGACCGGCAATGGCGGCCGGGTCGAATGCGCCGGTCATGACGTCGTAGTAGGACAGGCGCTGGATGTCGTCGGGATTGAGCGCAAGGTCCAGGAGATAGGTCCGTCCGGCGTCGTCCGGAACCGGCAGCCCGGCAAGCCAGGTCGATATGAACGGATATGTCTCGCCGTCATACGCCAGTGCATAGGGCAGTTGCCTGACGAATCCGTCGGCCCCCTGCCGCAGGTTGATCGCCACGGTCTCCGCGTGCTCGGAGAAGCCGGCCAGCGGCGCGCTGACGACAATGCCCCCGGAGCCGAAATCGAGCGGCGCGGAGGCGAACATCGGCAGCCCGACCGCATCACCGGCGCGTTCCAGAGCCTGCGCGAAACTGTCGTCCTCGTCGGGCTGGGAAGGGGACGAGAAGGTAATGTCGAACCCGATCCGCCGGGCGCCGGCGTCCTGCAAACGCGACAGTACCGCGGCATGATAACCGCGCGGCCAGGGCCACGTGCCGAGTGCGGTGATGCTGCCCTGGTCGATGACGACCATCGCCAGTTGCCCCGATGTCGGCTGCGGGAACGCGGCAAAGCCCGCATCGCGCACGACATTGTCGACCGCGCGCGTCAGGCCCGCGCTGTGGGCCAGCAACGTCAGGCCCAGCACCAGCGCAATGCCGATGCCGCCCCAAACGGGACGCGGCAGGAACCGAAACGTGTCGCGCTGCGGACCGGACATGCTATCGACGTTGGAGAGCCTGGAAGCTCTGTCTCCTGCGCGATGACGCTGGCCGCGACCCGGCGGACCAGTTCGACATCATGGGGGGCGTTGGCCAGGTCACGCTGCCAGCGTGATTGCACGCCTGAATTGAATCACCCAGCAACCATCGAGCCGTTGCGTTCCCAACCCAATCTAGGACAACAACCGGCCAGTGTCGTTATGATATCCATCATTCAAAGGCGAGTTGCCTTACGCGACCGGGTCGAAATATTGTAAGAGCAAGCATGGAACGGCGGCAACGCGGCATGCGAGATGGCGCCTTGGGGGCGATGCGGTGGCGCTCGATGGAGCGTCACGTGGCCGCTGTCGCGGCTGCCCTGATTGGCGTACTCGCCGCCGTACAGGCCGCAGCCCAGGACGCTGGCGTTTCGCTGAGCGAGTACTGGACCGTGATCGACGTGCGCGGCAGTGCCGACCTTGCCGCAGGCTCCAACCCCTGGAACGAGCCAGGCCCCATGGCCCCGGGCGACCTGATCGGCCCATACCAGGCCATCACCGTGAGTTCCGGCAGCGAGGTCGTGCTGGCCCGCGGCGGCGACATCATCCGCATACGCGAGAACACGACACTTGCCTTGCCGGCACCGGCTGCGGGCGGGGCCGACACGCGCATCAATCAGCAGGGCGGCAATGTCTATTACCTGGTGTCGCCACGGCGTGGGCCCTCGTTCGAGGTGTTCGCCGAGTTCCTGATCGCCGGTGTGAAGGGGACCCAGTTCGCGATTACCAATGACGCCTCATCGGTGAGCGTGACGGAGGGTGTTGTCAACGTGCGCAGCATCGAAGGCTGCGCCGCGGTCGATGTGCCGGCCGGTTTCACGGTATCGGTCGACGACCCTTGCCCGGACACCATCGAGTTACGGCCGCTCAGCCCGGACGAAGCGAGCGCGATATCCGATCCGCTGGACGAAGCCGCCAACGAGATCCTGCCGCAATCCGGCATCCAGCCCCTCAACGAGTTGCTCAACACCGTGACCGAAGGGGCGGCGGGCGCCCTGGAGGACGTGACCGATACGCTGGACGAAACCCTCGACGGTGCAACCGGCGGAGCCACGGAGACGCTTCAGGACACGACCGGCGGTCTCACCGATACGATTGAGGACACGACCGGCGGGGTGACCGATACAATCGAAGACACGACCGGCGGCATCACCGATACAATCGAGGATGCGACCGGCGGGGCCGGCAATCTTCTGAACCTTGCGCCGAGCAGCGGGGCGCCACAGCAAAGCGTGTCCAGGGTCGGCTCGAACGTGTCGAGCAGCGATTCGTCGAGTAGCGAAACCCTCATTATCAACTATGGCGATGTTGGTCCGCCCGCCGTGGAGGCGCCGGGGCCGGCTGAGGGCGATGGAAGGGGGCGGTGAGGTGATCCCTGGCAACGCATCGCAGGATTGCAAGCGCGCGCGTGGGGCGCTGGCGCTGACGGCTCTTGTCGTTGTCCTTGCCACGGCGGCGTGTGCGAACCCGCGTTCTGCCTCTTTCGGAGGCTCCCAGACAGCGGCTCCGACACCGGCTGGCGAGATCGCGTTGCCGGTCGCCTTGGAAAATCTGCCCGATGGCGAGACGCTGGAGTGGACCGAGCCCAATGGCGCGCGTGGCGCCATCATCGTCCGCACGACCTTTCAGGCGGCCGATGGCGCCTATTGCCGGCGTTATCAGCACACCGCAGGCAGCGCCACAGGACAGGAACACGTCGCCTGCCGCGACGCCGCCGGTGAATGGCAGGTGCGCTGACCGGCTCCGGCCCGCAAGCTGTGTTTCTCAAGTTGGGGAAATGACGGGTGGAGTTTGGGGTGGCTGATGGGATTTGAACCCACGGCCTCTGGTACCACAAACCAGCGCTCTCACCAGCTGAGCTACAGCCACCACAAAGATCGGGCGCTCCACCGCAATGCGGCGGGCGATCCAGCGCGGTTACCTACGCTTCGCGATGCTCCAGGTCAAGTGATGCGCAAGCCCCCGGCCGGCATTTGTCGCATACGCAGACGCCGGCCAGGGAGAGTGTAACAGGCTGCCGACTAGATCAGGATCAGCTTGCGCGGAAGTCTGCGCCAGCCCTCTCCCGCTCCCGGCCGACCACGTCAGTATGGTACCGGGGCGGCCGGGTGGGGGAGAGGGCCGGTGCCGACTTAAATGATCATGCGCTAGAACGTCGGCAGGTCGGGCAGCGGCTCGCCGAACCACTGGACGGCCATCTCGTCCATGGTGCCGGAGAGCTTGTTGGTGAGGATCAGCACGTTGACCCACTGCAACAGGTCGATGTTGCCCTGCTTGACGCCGATGAAGCACGGCGAGTTGCGCAGGATGAACTTGGTCTCGACGCCGAGGTCCGGGTTAGTGGCCGCCAGCTCCGCCGCAACCGTGTTGCCGGTGACCAGCACATCGACCTGGCCGGAGGTGTAGGCCGCCAGGGTCGCGGCGTTGTCGCCGAAGCGAATGATCTCCGCGTCCTCCGGCGCTTCCTCGGTCAGCGCCAGGTCCTCAAGCGTGCCGCCGGTCAGCCCGATGGTGTAGCCGCCAAGGTCGGCGACCGCGGAAATGTCCAGCTCGGGTGCGGCGAACGCGCCTGAGTAGAACGGGGCATAGGCGCTGGAGAACCAGATCGACTTGGCGCGCTCCGGATTGGCGCCCATCGACGAGATCACGAGGTCCACGCGCTCGGTCTCCAGATACGGAATGCGCTGGTCGGACGTGATCGGCACCAGCTCGAGTTCGACGCCCATCGCCTCGGCCACCAGGGTCGCCATGTCGATGTCGTAGCCGACATACTCGCCCTCCGCGCCCAACGAGCCGAACGGCGGGAAGCTCTCCGGCACACCGATGCTGATGGTGCCTTCCTCAAGAATATCGGCAAGGTCCGCCGACGCCGTGCCCGGCACCAGGGTCGCCATGGCCAGCGCCACGCAAGCGCCAAAGGTCTTCTGATGTGTCATGTGGCCTCCATTGTTGGTTGGCTGGACGAATGGCTCATGCGGCGGTCGGGGTTGTCGTTCGGCCGATCCCGCCGAGGCGCTTCTCCAGGCGACGCGACGCCACCGACAACGGAAAGCACAACGCGAAATAGATGAATGCCATCAGCGGGAAGATGATGAATGGCTCGGTGCCCTCCACCGGTGAGTTCGCCCAGCGCTTGCCGATCAGCATGAGATCGGCGAACCCGATGATGTATGCAAGCGATGTGCCCTTGATGATCTGGACCATGAAACCCACGGTTGGCGCCAGGCCAACGCGGATGGCCTGGGGCAGGATCACCAGCCGCAGCATGGGCAGGAACCGCACTCCCAGGCTGCGCGACGCTTCCCACTGGCCATCCGGGATGGATTCCACGGCACCCCGCCAGACGTCCGAAAGATAGGCACTTGCATAGATCGTCAGCGACACCGAGGCGGCGACCCAGGGCGACAGGTCGAAGCCGAGCACCCGCGGGATGCCAAGGCCGGCCAGGAACAGCAGCATCAACAGCGGCGTCGACTGGAAGAACCAGATGTAGGCGATGGCGACCCGCTTGGCCCAGCGGCGGCGCGAGATGCGGACCAGCGTGATCAGCGCACCGACAAGGCCGCCGCCGGCGAAGGCGATCAGCGACAGGTAGATGGTGAACTGGGTCGCCTCCAGAAGCTGCGCCAGCACCGTGCCCTGCGGCGCGCCGAGCAGACCGTTGAGCCACTCCGTCATCGCCGGGCCGTCATCGGCTTACCGCCCGCCACGGGAAGACGCGGACATAGATGCGCGCCATCGCCGCCTTGAAGCCGAGCGACAGCACGATGTAGATCGCGGTCAGGGTCAGGAACACCTCGAACGTGCGGAACGTCCGGCTGTCGATGTACATGCCGGCGTTGGCGAGGTCGCGCACGCCGATCTCGGCGATGATGCCCGTGGTCAGGAACAGGAAGATGAACTGGCTGGAAAGCGACGGGAACATCCGCCCGATCGCTTGTGGCATCACGATCTTGCGGAAGATCGTCAGCGGCCTCAGACCCAGCGCGGCCGCGGCCTCGCCCTGGCCCTCGTCGACGGTCGCGAAGCCGGCGCGCAGGATCTCGGCGAAGTAGGCGGAGAAGTTCAGGGTCAGCGCCAGCAGCGCGTGGCCCCAGAACGGCAATTGATAGCCGAACAGCATCGGCAGCCCGAACGCGACGAAGAACATCTGCACGATCAGCGGCGTGTTGCGGATGAACTCGACATAGGCGGCCGCGACCTGGGCCAGCACCGGCACGGCGCGATGCCGGGCGAAGGCGAGCAGCACCGCCAGCACGAAGCCCAGCACGCCGCCGCCTATGGTCAGGCCCGCGCTGGTCATCGCGCCCTCCAACAGCAGCAGCAGGTATTCCTCGTTGCGGTAGATTTCGAAGAAGCGCAGGTCCATGGCCCCCACCGGATGACAGCTATGTGGCGCTGCCGTGCAACCGGCGGACCAGCCGGCCCCAACAGCTCCCCAATAGCTGCGGCTTGCGTTGGCGGTGGATTTGCGCATTCTCTCGCGCGCAACAAATCCAATGGGGCAGGAAACGATGGACATGGACTTGCTGGCGCCCGGCATGGGCCGGCTGGGTACGGAGACGGCATTCGAGGTGCTGGCGCGCGCCAAGGCGCTGGAACTGGAAGGCCGCGAAATCATCAATCTCGGCATCGGCCAGCCCGATTTCCGTACGCCCGAGCACATTGTCGATGCCGCCTGCAAGGCGCTGAAGGACGGCCATCACGGCTATACGCCCGCCAATGGCATCCTGCCGCTGCGCGAGGCGGTCGCCAACGACCTGAACAAGCGCCACGACCTTGATATCGACCCCGATACGGTGGTGGTGGTGCCGGGCGGCAAGGTCACCATGTTCTTCGCCACCCTGATGTTCGGCACGCCGGGGGTGGAGATCATGTATCCGAACCCCGGCTTCCCGATCTATGAGTCCGTCATCAAGTTCACCGGCGCCACCCCGGTGCCGATCCCGCTCTATGAATCGAACGGCTTCTCATTCAGCGCCGAGGAAGTGCTGAACCTGATCACGCCGCAGACCCGCCTGATCATCCTGAACACCCCGGCCAACCCCACCGGCGGCGCGGTGCCGAAGGAGGAACTGGACAAGCTGGCGGCGGGGCTGGAGGCCCACCCGCATGTCCATATCCTGAGCGACGAGATCTACTCGCAGATGACCTATGACGGGCGCGAGCACACCAGCATGCTGAGCTACCCGGCGATCCGCGACCGGGTGATCATGCTGGACGGCTGGTCGAAAACCTATGCCATGACCGGCTGGCGGCTGGGCTATGCGATCTGGCCGAAGGAGTTGGCCCCGCACGCGACCAGGCTGTCGATCAACTGCCATTCCTGCGTCAACGCCGCCACCCAATACGCCGGCATCGCCGCCCTGGAGGGCCCGCAGGATGCGGTGGGCGAGATGGTCCGCGCCTTCGACCAGCGCCGCAAGGTCATCACCCGCGCGCTCAACCAGATCGAGGGCGTGACCTGCATCGAGCCCGGCGGCGCCTTCTATGCCTTCGCCAATATCACCGGCACCGGCAAGACATCGCGCGAACTGCAGCACACACTGCTGGAGGAACTCGGCATCGCCGCCATCTCCGGCACCAGCTTCGGCGCCAATGGCGAGGGCTATATCCGCTTCTCCTACGCCAACTCGGTCGAGAACATCGAGGCGGCGATGACGAAGATGCGCTCATATCTGTCGCGATAGTGTGCCTATTTTTTGGGCGATTGATCGTTTAGAAGGCATGCTTAGCCGAAAGCGCGGGCATTCGGCGGCAATTGGCGCGGGTTTCGCGTGCCGGGCAATTCCCGGCCAATGTTGGCACGGAGCATGCTTCGTGACGGCGCTGGTTCGAAACGACATGCGACACTGCGGCTGTGCCTGAGTTCGCTGCGCGTGCCTGGCCGACGCCTGAAGACCTACGCGCCAAACATCAAACGCGCCAACAACCAACGCAGGGTGTTGCATGAAGAAGATCGAAGCAATCATCAAGCCGTTCAAGCTTGAGGAGGTCAAGGAAGCACTGCACGAAGTCGGGTTGAGCGGAATCACCGTGTTGGAGGCCAAGGGGTTCGGGCGCCAGAAGGGCCATACCGAGCTCTACAGGGGGGCCGAATACGTGGTCGATTTCCTGCCCAAGGTGAAGATCGAGGTCGTGTTGGAAGACGACATGCTGGACCGCGCGGTGGAAGCCATCCAGCGCGCGGCGGCCACCGGGCGGATCGGCGACGGCAAGATATTCATCCTGCCGGTCGACGAGGCGATCCGCATTCGCACCGGCGAGACCGGGGCCGACGCCGTTTGACCGTCTGCCAATTCACCCAGCCACAAGACCCAAGGCATTCCGGTTTGACCGGAGCCACTGACCCATTCAACGGAGAGGGGAACACATAAGATGTCGGATGCCGATACAGTAATGAAGATGATCGAGGAGAACGAGGTCAAGTACGTTGACTTCCGTTTCACCGATCCGCGCGGCAAATGGCAACACACGGCGCAGTACGTCGACAGCGTCGACGCCGACTTGCTGACCGACGGCATCATGTTCGATGGCTCGTCGATTGCCGGCTGGAAGGCGATCAACGAATCCGACATGAACCTGATGCCGGACCTGTCGACCGCGGTCATCGATCCGTTCGCGGCGCAGACGTCCCTGATCCTGTTTTGCGACGTGTTGGAGCCGCTGACCGGCCAGCCCTATGAGCGCGACCCGCGCGGCGTGGCGAAGAAGGCGGAAGCCTATCTGGCCCAGACCGGCATCGGCGACACCGCGTACTTCGGCCCCGAGGCCGAGTTCTTCGTGTTCGACGACGTGCGCTACGAAGTGACCATGAACCGCTCGGGCTTCGAGATCGACAGCGAGGAAGGCCCCTACGTCAGCGCCAAGCGCTTCGAGGAAGGCAACCACGGCCACCGGCCGCGGCCCAAGGGCGGCTATTTCCCGGTGCCGCCGGTGGACAGCGGCGTCGACCTGCGCGCCGAGATGCTGTCGACCATGGGCGAGATGGGCCTGACCATCGAGAAGCACCACCACGAGGTGGCGCCGTCGCAGCACGAACTTGGCTGCGGCTTCAACACCCTGCTGAAGGGTGCCGACGAGCTGCAGATCTACAAGTACTGCGTGGCCAATGTGGCCCATGCCTACGGCAAGACCGCGACCTTCATGCCGAAGCCGGTGTTCGGCGACAACGGCAGCGGCATGCACGTGCACCAGTCGATCTGGAAGGGCGGCGATCCGACCTTCGCCGGCTCGCAGTACGCCGACCTGTCGGAGACCGCGCTCTACTACATCGGCGGCATCATCAAGCACGCGCGCGCCATCAACGCGTTCACCAACTCCACCACCAACAGCTACAAGCGCCTGGTGCCGGGCTTCGAGGCGCCGATCCTGCTGGCCTATTCGGCGCGCAACCGCTCGGCGTCGTGCCGTATTCCGTTCGGCTCCAGCCCGAAGGCCAAGCGCGTCGAGGTCCGCTTCCCGGATCCGGCCAGCAACCCGTACCTGGCGTTCGCGGCGATGCTGATGGCGGGCCTGGACGGCATCCAGAACAAGATCCATCCGGGCGAGCCGATGGACAAGGACCTCTACGACCTGCCGCCGGAAGAGCTGGAGGGCGTGCCGACGGTGTGCTCGTCGCTGCGCCAGGCCATGGAGGCGCTGGACGCCGACCGCAGCTTCCTGACCAAGGGCGATGTGTTCACCGACGACATGATCGACGGCTACATCGCGCTGAAGGAAGAGGACCTGGTGACCTTCGAGACCGCGCCGCATCCGATCGAGTACGTGATGTACTACTCGTGCTGATCGTATTGACGGCCTGCTAGTCGCTCCCCAAGGGCCCTGCCTGGCAGGGCCCACAGCGGAAGCCTACGAGAACCCCGCCGGACGCCTCTCCGGCGGGGTTTCTCTTTGCCTGGCGGCAATCTACCCTGTGCCCGACGCGTTCGGGAGGTGCGGCCATGAGCAGGGAGCGAGTGATGAGCGAGCGATGGAGCCGGTGTCGAACGGCGGCTGTCGGCCTGTTTGCACTGGGGCTGGCGGTCGCCTCGGCGCCGGCAGGCGCGCAAACCCAAGACGCCCCTGACATCGCATGGTCGTACCTGACCGAAATGGCCGGGCTTCAATCGTTCCACGGCATCGACGTGCGGCCGGACGGCGGGATCGTGGCTGTCGGCAGCGGCATCATCGATGCCGGGTTCACCGCGCTTTACGCGATTCTGTCGCCCGAGGGCGACGTCGTGAAGTTCGAGCAACTGACCGGCGACGGCATGCGCGCCAAGTCGACCGACGTCGCGATCTTGCCGAGCGGAATCACCGGCCTCACGTTCGACCGCTGGCAACCGGGCGACAGCTACGTCGCCGGTCTCGTCATCTTCGACGCCAACCACCTCGCCAACATCTACAAGGGCACGATCGAGCTTGCGAGGAACTCGTTCTCGGCGTCCTTGGACACGACGGCGAACGGCAACTTCGTGCTCGCCCAGCCGTACTCGCCCGGCGGTTCGCTCGCCGCCGACGCTTTCCTGATCTGGTTCGCGCCGTCTGGCAGCGTGAGAGCGCACCAGCAATTCCAGGGGCCGGAGGACACCGGCATCGGCGATGTGGCGGGTCTGCCGGATGGCGACGTGCTCGCGGTGGGCTGGACCGGTACGGAGGAGTTGGAGCAGCAGTGGGCGGTGCGCCTGGACCGGTCCGGCACCGTCGTTTCGGAACAGACCTTCGAATTCATCGGCCGGCTGAACGGGGTGGCCGCACTGCCCGACGGCGGCGCGGTCATGGCCGGCTTTCACTGGCCGAACCCGGAGGTGCGGGCGTTTCATGGCGTCGTGCTGTGGACCGACGACGATGGCGCGGTCACCACCCAGGCCACGCTCGACGATGCCTGGTCGGTCATAATAGACGCCGTGGCCGCGATGCCGGACGGTGGGGCGGTCGCGGTCGGCTACTTGAAGGACGATGCCGACGCGAGCTCGCGGGCGCTCGCCGTGCGCTTCGACGCGGCGGGAGACGTGGTCTGGCGGTTCGAATCCGACCATCCGCTGAGCAGCAACTTCAACGATGTTACGGTCCTGCCAGACGGCAGGATCGCTGCCACGGGGTACATGACCATCGACGGCGAGGTCAGCATCACGATGACCGAGGATGCGATCGTGCTCTACGAGGATACGACCGAGGAGGCGGTGCGTGAGACCGAGGGGTTGGTGATGGTGTTCGCACCGGAGTCTTGAGCTCCAGGACGAGACGCCATCACCGGGTATTCCCTAACGCCTATCGGGGCTGTGGCACCACACGCAGATATGGCTTCTTGGCGTCCCAGCCGTTTGGAAATGCCTTCTTGGCGTCGTCATCCGACACCGCCGGTACGATGATCACGTCTTCGCCGTTCCGCCAGTTCACGGGCGTCGCCACCTTGTGCTTGGCGGTGAGCTGCATGCTGTCCAACACGCGCAGTATCTCGTCGAAGTTACGGCCCGTGCTCATGGGATAGGTCAGGATCAGCTTGATCTGCTTGTCCGGCCCAATGACGAAGACCGAGCGTACGGTGGCATTGTCGGCAGCAGTTCGGCCCTCGGATCCACCGGCAGTCTCCTCCGGCAGCATGTTGTAGAGCTTGGCCACCTTCAGGTCGGTGTCACCGATCATCGGATAGTTCGGGGCTGCCCCCATGACGTCGGCGATGTCCTGCGCCCACTTGGTGTGGTTGTCCACCGGGTCGACGCTCAGTCCGATGATCTTGCAGTTGCGCTTTTCGAATTCCGGTTTGAGGCGCGCCATGTAACCGAGTTCGGTGGTGCAGACCGGCGTGAAGTCCTTCGGGTGCGAGAACAACACCGCCCAACCGTCACCGATCCAGTCATGGAATTTGATCCGGCCTTCCGTGGTTTCGGCTTCAAAGTCCGGCGCTACACTATTGATCCTTAGCGACATATTTTGCTCCCTGGCAATAGGCCGACCGCGGTTTTGGGCCGGCAAGAACCGATGTTGACGGGCCACCCCCAAAGTGCGTGGGGCTAGCCGCGACGTTGGTTATCGGGCGATAATGTCCGCAATTCGTCGGAATTGGCGAACATGCCGGCACGACTGTGAGGCGCGTCACAACCTGTATGGTCAGTGCGCCGCCGAAGCAGCGGCGCCGGTGTACCCCAGCGCGTAAAAGCGCGCTACCGGGGCCAGATCCGATTGATGCACAGCTCGCCCACGAAGCGCCGCGCAACATTGTCCGCAATAACGCGCTGCCGCCGCGCGCGCATGCCCTGTGTCCATCCCGACATATGGGGCGTCATCAGTATATTGGGAAGCTCGTGCAGCGGGGCGGTCGACGGCAACGGCTGCGGCGTGTCGGCGGTGGGATAGCGATACCAGGTGTCGATGATCGCGCCGCCGATCCGGTTGTCCCGTAGCGCCGCGTAGAGCGCGTTCTCGTCCACCACCGGGCCGCGCGCGACGTTGATCAGCACGGCGTTCGGCCGCATGGTCGCCAGCGCGGCCGCGTCGACAAGGCCCTCGGTCTCCGGCACCAGCGGCACGCTGACCACAACCACGTCGACCGAGCCCAGGAACTCGTCCAGACGGTCGAGGCCGAATGCCGTGTCCACCACATCCGACGGGGCGACCGGGCTGCGATTGGCGACGTGCACCTGCATGCCGAACGCCTTAGCCCGCACCGCCACCGCCTTGCCGATGTGGCCGTAGCCGAGCAGCCCCATGGTCTGGCTGCCGAGTTCGCCGTGCAGCGTTTCGATGGGGCCGGAGCGATGGGTCCACACGCCCTGGCGCAGGTCGCGGTCTGCCTCAGCGAATGGTATCGTGCGCGCCAGCAGCGTCGCCATCACGTACTCGGCCATCGCATCCTCGTGGCCGAAGCAGTTGCAGACCACCGCGTCCGGCGGCAGCGCATCGAACGCCACCCCATCGAAACCGGCGCCGGGAATGTGGAACAGCTTCAGCCCATCGGGGCGCGGGAAGCTCTCCTTGAACACCGGTGAGACGATGACCTCGGCCGCGGCATAGGTTGCGCGGTCGGCATCCGACGCGAGATCGTCCGGCAGGCAAGCGACCTCGGCGCCAGATGGCAGCACGTCGGCCATGCCGTCGGCAAAGCTGGTGGCGAACAATCCGTGGAATACGATGCGCATGAGGCCCCTCCCGCTGCGTGCTGCGTAGCACATCGCGGCGGCATTACCCATGCGACTGACGCATATCCAGGATGCTAGCGCGGCAGGTCCACCGACATTTCGGCGCCGCCGCGGTCGTGCACGCTGTCGACGGCACGCACGGTGACCGTGGCGATGTCGTCGGGGATTTCGACGCCGGAGAGCGAGCGGGTGAAGGGCTGCTCGTTTTCGTGCGGGTGCAGCAGCTCGCGGGTGCCGAGCACGGTGCCGTCGGGCGCCACCACCTCCCAGGCGTTGGCGTAGTGGTCCCAGCCGGTGTCGTCATGGCGCACCGACACGTCGAAGCGGTAGACGCCGGGTGCCGTCATGTGCGCTTCCACCGCCACCACGTCGGCTTCGCCGGCCAGGGCCAGCGACGACGGCACGGCCAGCGCCGCCGCCACGACCACAGCACTCAGCGCCTTAGAAATCGAAGACAAAGATGCCATCCTTTCCGCCCTCTGCCGCCGCGACCAGCTTCTC
Source organism: Alphaproteobacteria bacterium (assembly GCA_965227515.1). Classification (GTDB taxonomy): domain Bacteria; phylum Pseudomonadota; class Alphaproteobacteria; order CALKHQ01; family CALKHQ01; genus CBDDFZ01. The sequence goes on along the minus strand of CBDDFZ010000001.1, from coordinate 3,202,597 downwards.
GCCGGCCTTCGCGTGCTCACTGTCTGCCAGATAGGCATCGCGGGCGGCAACGCCGTCGAAGGTGATCAGGAAGCCCTCGCTGAACCCGTGGTCCATGCCCTCCGGGCTCAAATTACTCATGAATTCAATGGATTGAAAGCCGCCGATGCGGTCCTTCAGCGCCGCCAGCGCCTGCTGGATGTCACGTACTTGTGCGTCCGTCACGTCGCTGCGATAGCGCACGCAAACCATGTGTCTGATCATGTCGGTTCCTGTTCGAAGGGTTGTCGGTGGGCAGGGAAGGGGTCAGGGGCAGGGGGCGGGGCAGATCACCTTGGCCCAATCACCCGGGGTTGGCGATCCTCGTCGATGGCGACATAGGTATAGGTGCCCTGGGTGACGAGGTCGCGCACACCGTTGGCGCGCGTTGCCCAGGCCTCCACCGCCACGCGGATCGAGGTCCGCCCGACCTTGATGACCTCGGCATGGCAGCTCACCAGGTCGCCGACATGCACCGGGCGGCGGAAGGTCATCGAGTCGATGGCCACGGTGGCGATCCGGCCGCCGGCACGCTCGCGCGCCACCACGGCGCCGCCCAGGTCCATCTGGCTGAGCAGCCAGCCGCCGAAGATGTCGCCGGACGGGTTGGTGTCCGCCGGCATGGCGATGGTCTGGGTGGCGAGCTGGCCGCGCGGGCCGTCGCCGGGCGACTGGGACGGTTTGTCCGGCATATGTTTCCTCAAGACTGTTCCACGCATTGTCGCGGTACCGACCGGCGGGATCAATGGCGCAGCGCCGCTGCCATCGCCCCGCTTGCCGCGCCGTGAGTCGCGTGCCTATAACGCGGCCATGAGCAATGCCGAAGCTGCCGACCTGTTCGGCTCCGCCACCGCGCGGGACACCGACTACACCGCCCAGGACATCGAGGTTCTGGAGGGGCTGGAGCCGGTCCGCCGCCGGCCGGGCATGTACATCGGCGGCACCGACGAGCGCGCGCTGCATCACCTGGTCGCCGAGCTTCTCGACAACGCGATGGACGAGGCGGTGGCCGGCCACGCCAGTTGGATCGCCATCGACCTCGCCGCCGACGGCGCGGTCACGGTGCGCGACAACGGGCGCGGTATTCCGGTCGACCCGCATCCGAAGTTCCCTGACAAGTCGGCGCTGGAGGTGATCCTCACCACGCTGCATTCCGGCGGCAAGTTCGGCGGCAAGGCCTACGCCACCGCGGGCGGACTGCACGGCGTCGGCCTCTCAGTGGTGAATGCGTTGTCGGAAGAGCTGGAGATGGAGGTCGCGCGGGACCGCCGTCTGTGGACCCAGTCGTTCCGCCAGGGCGTGCCGACCGGGCCGCTGCAGGACAAGGGCGCGGTCAACAACCGCCGCGGCACGCTGGTGCGCTTTCGCCCCGACCCGGCGATCTTCGGCCCCCAGTCCCTGAAGCCGCAGCGCCTCTATGAGATGGCGCGCTCCAAGGCGTATCTGCACCGGGGCGTCGAGATCCGCTGGACCTGCGACTCGGCGCTGCTGGACGACGGCAGCCGCACGCCCGCCGAAGCGACCCTGCATTTCCCGGGCGGATTGGCGGACTTCCTGGCCGCCACACTCGGCGACCGCCAGCAGGTTACCGGCACGCCGTTCTCGGGCGCCGTGGAGCTGGGCGAGGGGCAGGGCAAGGTCGAATGGGCCATCGCCTGGCCGCTGGACCAGGACGGCGCGCTGCGCTCCTACTGCAACACGGTGCCGACGCCCCAGGGCGGCAGCCACGAGCAGGGCCTGCGCAACGCGCTGACCAAGGGGCTGCGCGGCTATGCCGAGCTGGTCGGCAACAAGCGCGGCGGCCAGATCGCCACCGAGGACATCGTCGATGGGGCGCATGTGCTGCTGTCGCTGTTCATCCGCGACCCGCAATTCCAGGGCCAGACCAAGGAGCGGCTGGCGATGCCGGGCGCGGTGCGCCTGGTCGATGCCGCGATTAAGGATCATTTCGACCACTGGATCGCCAGCGACACCGCCACCGCCAATGCCTTGCTGGCCCACGCCCTGGAGCGTGCGGAGGAGCGCCAGCGCCGCCGCCAGCAGCGCGAACTGGCGCGCAAGACCGCGACCTCGCGCAAGCTGCGCCTGCCGGGCAAGCTGGCCGACTGCGCCTCCAACGTGGCGGCGGGCAGCGAGATCTTCCTGGTCGAGGGCGACAGCGCCGGCGGTTCGGCCAAGCAGGCGCGCGACCGCCACACCCAGGCGATTCTGCCCCTGCGCGGCAAGATCCTGAACGTCGCCAGCGCCTCGGCTGAGAAACTGCGCCAGAACCAGGAAGTGGCCGACCTGATCCAGGCGCTCGGCTGCGGCAGCGGTGCGGGCTATCGCGGCGACGACCTGCGCTACGAGCGCGTGATCATCATGACCGACGCCGATGTGGACGGCGCCCATATCGCAGCCCTGCTGATGACCTTCTTCTTCCGCGAGATGCCGAAGCTGATCGAGGACGGGCACCTCTATCTCGCGATCCCGCCGCTCTACCGGCTGAGCCGTGGCGGCGACACCGTCTATGCCCGCGACGAGGCCGACCGCGACCGGCTGATCGCCAAGCACTTTAAGGGTACCGGCAAGGTCGAGATCAGCCGCTTCAAGGGCCTGGGCGAGATGCCGCCGAAGCAATTGCGCGAGACCACCATGGACCCCGCGACCCGCAGCCTGCTGCGTGTTTCTGTCGTGGAGGACGCGGTGGTGGCGCCGGAGGGCACGGCCGCGCTGGTGGAGTCGCTGATGGGCCGTAAGCCGGAACGCCGGCTCGCCTTCATCCAGCAGAACGCCGCCTACGCCGAGAGCCTGGATATCTGATTCAGTGGCTCATCGCTAGGTTGCGGACTTCTCCACCTCTTCGTAGATCGCTTCCGGGTTGACAGTTTCTGGCCCCGTCTTGTCCTCTGCCAACTTCGGAGGTCGGGCCTGCCAAGGTTTGAGGTGTTGACCTGCTGACTCATAAAAGTCAGGCACTGCAGCTTCCAGCTCCTTAATGAAGTTCTTTCGTTGTCCAAAGCGGCCACCCAAATCTCGAATAAGTACGATCTGGAAAGATAAGACTACGAGATTTTCTCGCTCATTTGAGGATAGAGCGGGGTCATCCCGCAAATTCTTAATAGGATACTGCGTATGCGCCGCTCGGCCTGGCCAAAGAAGCCGCACATGAACATCTGTGCCACAATCCTCAGGAAGCTGTCTGAGCAACCAATTTACTCGCGCCTTAGTACTCTTTCGATCCGTCGGAGCCCTCAATTTCATCGACACGGAGACAGATCGCTTCTGTAGGTCCACACATATCTCAATCGGCGACGCCGCATCTGGAACGATGACGACCGCCGTTAGGCAGAGTTTATCAACAAGCTCCGTAACGCCTGCCTTTTGGCGAGCCACAGGGTCCGAGGAATGCGCGCGAGAAATTTGTAGTGCGACGTCTGCACCAAGCTGTCTGGAAAGGATTAGGGTTAAGTCCCTCAGTTCCTGATGCCAAGCCCCGACAACCTCTCTCGCTTCATCAGAACTTGGCGATATCGCCCCACCTAATTGTATCTTCTTGACAACATCGGCCCACACAGCAGGCATTTGATCAAAATTCTTCACACCAGCGCTAGGGTGGGTGAGAAAACGCACCATTTCCTTCAAAATTATCTTCTGATCTCGATCATTTATACTATCATCAGACAGAAGAAGGCTGGCCTGAGTAACAACATACATCCACGACCAATGATATATGTCGACCTTTTTGCGCGTACTAGCAGATAAGGCAATAGGATGGTGTGTTGGAAGGGCTGCAAACTGATTCGATATGGTAATCAACGCATCAATCTGATTTAGTTTTGCAATTTCAATATAATCCTCAAGCTGCTCTGAGGAAAGCTCAGTGCTCCCAACTTTGGCCTCGACAAGAGCAGTCCATTTCCTTGAACCGGTTGACAAGGTTATCAGGCCATCGGGTCGACGTAATTTTTCGCCCCCTTTCCGCAATACGACTTCAGTGTAAGTTGCAATTGATGTACGCTTGCCTATCCTTTGACCTATGTCGGCTAATAACGCGGCCCCAAACTCATTCACGCATGCCAAACAAGCTAGGAATATTGAAAGCGAACGCCCTTCTTTGGAAGTTTCCGACAGAATTGGAAAAAGGCGAGATTTCTCACCGCGAGCAATATAGTCGCTATCTAGGTTCATAGACGACCTCCCAATATAATGCCGGCACCAAACGGCCACAGCGTCCTAGACGTAGCATCGAATTGCTATTTCGGTCACATGGCAACTCACAACCTAGCTCCGAAATCGATGATAATACAACAATGATGCGTGGAATCGGTGTAGCATAGTGGTAACTGGTCAAATCCAAGCTGGCGCAAGTCGTCGATCAATACAGAACGTTGCCGTCGTGGCGATGCTGGCGGCCACCGCCCTGATCGCCGCAACAACGCTGATCGCCAAGGCCCTGGGGTTGGATACGGCCGGGCCGCCGCTTCACCCGTTGCAGATCAGTGCCGGCCGGTTCGCGTTCGCGCTGGCGGTGCTCGTCGCCGTGGCGGCGTGGCGCAGGCCCTCGCTGGCCGGTGCAGCATGGACAGTGCACGCCGGGCGGTCGGCCTGCGGATGGCTGGGGGTGACCTGCATGTTCGCGGCCGCCGCCCGCATCCCCCTGTCGGACGCGACTGCAATCAGTTTCCTCAGTCCGCTGGTGACCATGGCGCTGGCGATGGCGTTCCTGCGCGAGCGGGTGCCGGCCATCCGGTGGCTGGCCGCCGGCATCGCGGTCGCCGGCACCATCGTGTTGATTCGGCCGGGGACCGAGGCATTTCGCCCTGCCGCGCTGCTGGCTCTGGCGGCGGCTGCATTCATGGGCCTGGAGATGGTGCTGATCAAGCGGCTGAGCGACCGCGAGCCGCCGCTGCGCATCCTGCTGATCAACAACACGATCGGCGCGTGCCTCTCATGTACGGCGGCGATGTTTGTGTGGACCGCGCCGACGACAGAGCAATGGCTGCTGTTGGCCGCACTGGGCGGCGCCATGGTCACGGCGCAGTGGTTGTTCATTCAGTCCATGCGCCGTGCCACCGCGAGCTACGTAGCACCGTTCCTCTACGTCACGCTGGTGTTCGCGGCGCTCTACGACTTCGCGTTATTCGGCACGGTGCCAGATGTGCTGGCCGCGGCCGGCGCGGCGCTGATCGTCGCCGGCATGGTGCTGATCACGACATCAGGTCGGAAGACTTAGATCAGGATCAGCTTACGCTGTAGTCTGCGCCAGCCCTCGCCCCCACCCGGCCACCCCGCTGGATACTCTCGTGGGTGGCCGGGTGCCAAAAGAGAGCGCGGATGCGCGACCGCATGGATATGGGAGAGGGCCGGTGCCGACTTAGCGATCAAGCTTACGGGCAGGGCACCTGCTCGGGGAAGAAGGTGTCCAGATCCCAGCAGGTGCCGTCGTCGGCCACCAGGATCGCATGGTCGCCTTCCGCCGGCGCTTGAGGGCCGACGCCGAGCATGGCATCGAGTTCGAAGTCGGTATCGCCCGGCGCGGGGCCGAGAATGATGATCGGGACGACGATTTCCGTATCGCCGACGACGGGCCTGATGTTCTGCGGCGTCAGGTCGGGGCCGGAGGGGCCGACGGGGGCCACGCGGTCCGGCGGGGAGGTATCGTAGGGCGTGCTGTCCTGGGCGCTGGCCGTCGCGGCGCTGGCGACAGTGGCGATTGCGGCGACAGCAATTGCGGTGACACGGGCCGGGGTGGCGATGCGCATGATCCAAACTCCCAATAAGGCGGCCAATTCCGCTTGTTGGGAGGTACGTCGCGCCCGCCGGACGGCAGGTTCAATCGCCGGTCGAGATTTTGCCCCGCGCCCGCCTCAATCGATACAGGGCGTCAGTTCGTCCACAGGGTGAAATTGCTGCCGTCGGCGTTGCTGCCGTTCTCGATGATGATGGTGACTTCCATGGTCTTGGCCGGCAGCCACTCGCAGCCCTGGTCGGCTGCGAAGTCGCTGATGCACAGCTCGTTGCCTTCGTCGTCGACGACACGGAACCAAATGTCGGCCGTTGCCTCGCCGGTCAACGCGATGACGGCAGGCTCGCCGCCGACGAAGGCATCGGCGAACTCGGCCTTGGCACCGGGCTGGATATAGCCCTGGTAGCTGCCGGCGCCGAGGGCGGCACCGTCGACGGCGAGGCCTTCCAGCATGGCGGCATAGACGCTGCCGCGCGAGCTTTCGGCCTCGATGTCCTCGATCAGGCCGATCAGGTCGGCGCGGTCGCCGGCCAGTTCGCGCGCGACCTCCAGCATTTCGTCGCTCGAGGCGGGCAGGGGCTTGCCCTGGGCTTCAGCCGTGTCGCCCAGCGGCACGATGTCGGATGTCCGGACCTCGAACGGGCGCGCCATGCGCGCCGCCGCGATCAGCAGGATCGGGTCGCCGGTCTCGATGCCATAGGCAGCGACGCGTTGCGCCATGGCGAGCGTCTGCACCGACACCGCCGCCGCGCTCTGCGACCGCGCACCGTCCGCCGCCCACGCCGCGCCGGCCGCACCCGCGACCATGGCCATCGCCGCCACACCTGCCGTCAGGCGCCGTCTCACCGAAACCATAGAGACCATCATTCAGACTCCCTGCAATGTCGCGACCGCCAACAATGGCCCACCCCGTGCGTGACAGCACCACAAGGGCCAAGTCCCGTCAATTCCACGGGGCCTGAATGGCCGACGTCGAACGTGCGCGCGGCTCGATGCAAGGGCATCAACCGCATTCCCGCAGCCGGTGTATCCAAGGAATGTGATGGCAGTAAGGCGAATGGGCCGTCGCCCTTTGGCCACCGCCGTTCAGCCGCCGGCGTCCTCACCCAGCGCCGCATCCAGGTCCTGGATAGCCCGGGTGTACACCGAGCTGTCCGCATCGCCGCATCGCGATGGCGCCACCTCATTGGCATAGCGCCCTGCATCCAGCGTCGGCCATGTCCGATGCAGGCTGTCCATCGCTTCGGTCGCGCCGGCCATGTCCCCCAGTTGCATACGGGCGCTCGCCAACACGAACACGGTGTAGGGGGACCGGTAGATCTGCGCCGAGAGCTCGGCCGCCTCGCTAGCCCGGGCAGCCTCGCCGCGATTGAGCGCCAGCAGTGCGATCCACTGCTGGGTCAACCAGTGCAACGGATTGTCCTGCGTCAACGACGCGTCAAATGCCGCCAGGGCATCGACCGCCTCGCGGGGAGCCGCCACGCAGGTGTATGGCTGCACCTCGACCAGGAACTGCGCCAGCGGATGGGCCGGCTGAATCTGCAGCACCCGGCTCAGCAGCTTCACCGATTTGTCCGTGTCGCCCAGATGCCAGTGGTAGACCGACACGTTGAACAGCACGCTGGGGTTTTCGGGCGCCAGGTCCAATGCCGCGTTGGCGTGCATCGCCGCCTCGTCGCGCGCGGCCTGGAACTCGGTCTGCCTGTCGAAGTTCGACAGGTATGCCAGCTTGTCCGCCAGCGCGGCGTGCGCGAGTGCGAAATCGGGGTCCAGCGCCACCGCCCGCTGCGCCATGTCGACCCGCATCCACTCGTCCTCGAGGCTGCTGTTCGGTTCCCCGATCACCCACGTCGCGAGCAGATAGAGCTGCCACGGCGTCAGTTCGTCGACCGGGGTGTCGGCGAGCACCGCCCGCGCGGCGTTGAAGACCTGAGGCTCCAGGTCGGTCGAGATAGCGGATACGATCTGGTCCTGCGCCGCGAAGTAGTCGTCGGCCACCAGCTCATAGGCATTGGCCCAGATGTGGGTGCCGGTCTGGACGTCGATCAGCTGGGCCGTAACCCTGACCCTGTCGTTGTCCCACTGCAGCCCGCCCTCGACCAGATAGCGCACGCCGAGCTCCTGGCCGACTTCGCGGATGTCGGCCGCGTCGCGAAACTGGAACGCCGCGGTCCGCGACGCAAGCGACAGCCCCGGCAACCGGGACAGCGAGGTGGTTAGCGCATCGGTCAGGCCGTCGGCGAAGGGCTGTTGTTCCGGATCGGCGGTCAGATTGGCGAACGGCAGTACGGCAAGCGCGACGCCGTCCTGGCCCTCGACGAGCTGTGCTGGGCCGGTGCTGTCGGGATCCTGCGGGCCCTGACGATCCTGCAGAAACACGACGTAGATCAGGATCAAGGCACCGACCACCAGGGCGCCGGCACCGGCAATTGCCGCCACGGCGCGCCGCCGCGTGCGCCTGTGTTCCGCGAACACGACCGTTTCGACGTGGGCGATGTCCTCCGTCGACGCGGCGGCAGCATCGGCAGCGTGGTCGCTGTCCTGTTCCGCCGACACGAACACCGCTTCGTAGCTTCCCTTGGGCAGGTCGATTCGAATGGCGTCATCGGCGCCCGTGCCGCGGTACTACTTTTGCAGCAGCTCCCTCAGGCGCGCCATCTGCACACGCACGATGGAGTCGGTGCGCGGATCGAAGTCTTCGCCCCTGTCAAAGACGTCCAGGCCAATCGTGTAACCCTTGAGTTTATCTCCGTCGCCATTCACGCTTGCTTCAACAATATATCGGAGCAACGCCTGCATCTTCGGCGAAGACGCAAACTCGGGCGACGCCAAGATGGCGTTGAGTTTTTGCTCTATTTCGCTTGGGTTCACGGCCATGTTTTTCGCGTTGATGCGACGGTGCGCTGTTACGTCTGCACTCATTCCCCAGGGGACGCAAGACTTCCGCGGAATTGAACTTGCCTAGAGCGTATTCAGTGTAATCGTGATCAATTCTGTTTCCAGTCCGGCGCGACAGCCCGCCAGGAGCGGTTCGCAGCGCGATGCCGAAGCATCGGGCAAGGGGCGCGACGTAGCGGATGCCCGCCGGGTGGAAACCCTTACGGGCCGGGCGCCATTTGCCGGAGGCCGCGTCGCTCGTCCTCGAATATGCTTTTGCATGTCCTTCGTCCTCGCTCCTAACCTCCGGCCAATGGCTCGCCGGCAGAATGACCGCGATGACATTGAACACGCTCTAGCCTCCGCACCTGGGCTCGGCAAAATGTAACCGTGTCTAACGGTAACAAACTGTATGTTCCGCGCGCCGCCAGGCATGGTCATGGCAAAGCTGGAGCAGGCTGCGTCCGCCTCGAACAGTTTTCGTGCAGACCCTCGCTAGGAGAGCCGAAGAGATGGGGGAGAATTCATGGGCGACGTTGCCGACAATCAGGACCCTGGTTGTCGGCTGTTTGCCATGGGCAACCGCTGACCTGGTCCGGTCGCTTTCATTCCTGCCCGCCACTTTCGACCACGACGACGCCGACAGCACGGCCAATGCGATCCAGATGCTCGGCGAGCACACATACGCCTTGGTGTTTGTCCACGAGCACTACCCCGATGTGGATGCCCAGGCCGTCGTGACCTGGGTGGACAGCCACCTCGACCGGCAACCCAAGCTGGTCATCCTATCCAGCACGCCCGAGGCGGCCCAGTCCGCCATCGCGCGACAGACCTCGATCCTGCAAACCCCGGCTAAGCTGGACGATCTGCGCGACTGCCTGGCGCCGCTTCTGAAGAACGCCCCCCAGGGTGGGCCCAACACCGTCTATCTCTAGGTTCGCCCTACGGCCGAGATGTCGGGGTTACGACTCCGCCATCACCCGGTGACCAGGCGAATGGCTGTCCGACGCCGCATCCGCCATCAGGATCGCGTTGACGCTGGCCAGCACCTTGCGATGGAACGCCCGGCTGGCGTCGTCGTAGTCGGCGTCCGGCCTGCGGCCCGGTTCGAAATTCCCGAACTCGTCCTTGCCGCGCGCCAGCACGGCGAAGGTGCGGCCGTTGGCCTGGTGGCAGTAGGTCGGGATGTAGCGAATGGCAAAGCCGACCCGGGGCAGGGTGGACGTGTTCGGGTTCGACCCGTGCACGATGCGCACGTGATGCAGGCTCATCTCGCCTGGCTGCAGGACCACGTCGTGTGCCTGGTCCTCCGATACGTCGACGGCGATCTCCTGACCGCGGCTCAAAAGGTTGTCGTCACCGAAGGTGTCGGCGTGGCCAAGCTGGCCCCACTGGTGGCTGCCGGGCACCACGCGCATGCACCCGCTCTCGGGCGTGCTCGGCGTCAGCGCGATCCAGGCGGTCACGATGTCCGGCGGCTCCAGGCCCCAGTAGGTGGAATCCTGATGCCAGCTGACGAACTTGCCGTCGCCGGGGTCCTTGGCGAAGAACATGGCCGACCAGACTAGGATGTTGGGGCCGATGACCTGCTCCACGGCATCCAGCACCGTGTCGTTCAGGGTCAGGTCGAACAGCCACGGAAACAGGTATTGGCAGTTGGCGTTGAACGCGAAGGCGAAGTCGTCCGGGTGCTCGCGGCGGAACGCTTCCATCCGCGCGTGAAGCGCCGCCGCGGCCTCCGCTGACATCACGCGGATCGGCGCCTGGAAACCCTGGTCCTCGTACGATTGCGTCGTCATCTCGGTGGTCATTTCGGTCGTCATTTCGGGCGCCATCTCAATAGAGTTCGGTTCGGTAGTTTTCTTCGACCAGCTCGTCGGCCTCGCTGACCGACAGCGACGGCTCCTTGGCCTGGTCGACGATGATCTGTCCCAGGCTCGGATAGGACGACCGCTCGACCTTGTGCTCGTCCGTCCACAGCTTGGAGCGCACCAGCGCCTTGGCGCAGTGCATGAAGGCCTCTTGCACGTGGACCAGCAGGCCGACCTGCGGCACCTTGCCCCGCACGGCCAGCGCCGCCAGCCGCTCCGGATCGTCCACCACCTCGGCCGTGCCGTTGATACGCACGGTCTCGTTGATGCCGGGCACGAAGAACAGCAAGCCCACCTGCGGGTTGGCGATAATGTTGGTCAGCGTGTCCAGGCGGCGGTTGCCGGGCCGCTCCGGGATCAGCAAGGTGCGCTCGTCGACCACCATCACGAAGCCGGGCGGGTCGCCGCGCGGGCTGACATCGGCCTGGCCGTCGGCGCGCGAGGTACCGATGGTCAGGAACGGGGACAGCGAAATGAAGTGGCGGATGTGCTGGTCGACATGATCCAGCACCTTCTCGACCGCCACCCCCATGGCCTCGCCCATCACCTCGCGCAGTGCGGCCTCGGTCTCGAACGATCGCATGGCAGTCTCCCCAGTCATCGTGTCAATGGCCCATGATGTGCGCGGCTGGCCCAGTTATCCACAAGATGTTGTGGCTCGGCGCACGCAGACGGGCTGACTTCGCGGCGCCGGCATGGCACACTTGGGCATGGCCCACGCCCCGTTTGTACACCTTCGCGTCCGCTCTGCCTATTCGCTGACGGAGGGCGCGATCAAGGTCGCCGATCTGCCGAAGCTGTGCGCGGCGGATGCGATGCCGGCCGTCGCCGTGACCGACAACGGCAATCTATTCGGCGCGCTGGAATTTGCGCTGGCCGCCGTGAAGGCCGGGGTCCAGCCGATCATCGGGTGCACCTTGCCGATCGCGGTCTCGCATGCCGGCGAGGGCCATTCCAGCAACGGCAATGGCGGCCATTGCATCGAGGCGCTGCCGTTGCTGGCGCAGGACGAGGCGGGCTACCTGAACCTGCTGTCCCTGGTGAGCGAAGGCTACGTGACCCCCGCCGCCGGAGCCCCGTCATTGGACGGCTACGGCGTGCTGGAGGGGCGGACCAACGGGCTGATCGCGCTCACCGGCGGCACTGGCGGCGGCATCGGCCGTGCGCTGGCGGAGGGGCAGAAGGACCGCGCTCGGCAGCTCGCGACCTCGCTGTCGACGTTGTTTCCGGGCCGGCTCTACATGGAGATCACCCGACACGGCACCGACCTGGAGGCGATGATCGAGGACGGGCTGGTCGAGCTGGCCTATGACATGGACCTGCCGCTGGTCGCCACCAACGAGGTCTATTTCGCCGAGCAGGAGATGTACGAGGCGCACGACGCGCTGTTGTGCATCGCCGACCGTACCCACGTTTCCGACACCAGGCGCCGGCGCCTGACCCGTCAGCACCGTTTCCGCAAGGCCGAGGAGATGGCCTATGCCTTCGCCGACCTGCCGGAGGCGATTGCCAACACGCTCGTCATCGCCAGGCGCTGCGCCTATTACCCGACCGAGCATGACCCGATCCTGCCGCGCTTCCAGTCGGCCGAGGGCCTGGACGAGGCGGACGCGCTGCGCGCCATGGCCGAGCAGGGGCTCGACCGACGGCTCGCCGACATCGCGCGGACGGAGAACAAGCCTGCTGAGGGCGACTGGACCAAGCCGTACCGCGACCGCCTGGTCCACGAGCTCGACGTCATCGTGCAGATGGGCTTCCCAGGCTACTTCCTGATCGTCGCCGACTTCATCCAGTGGGCGAAGGGGCAGGGCATTCCGGTCGGCCCCGGACGCGGTTCCGGCGCCGGCTCCGTCGCCGCGTGGTCGCTGGGCATCACCGACCTCGACCCGCTGCGCTGGGGCCTGCTGTTCGAGCGCTTCCTGAACCCCGAGCGCGTGTCGATGCCCGACTTCGACATCGACTTCTGCAAGGACCGGCGCGACGAGGTCATCCACTACGTCCAGGACAAGTACGGCCACGACCGGGTCGCCCAGATCATCACCTTCGGCAAGCTGGAGGCGCGCGCCGTAGTGCGCGATGCCGGCCGCGTGCTGGAGATGCCGTACGGCCAGGTCGACCGCATCGCCAAGATGATCCCCTACAACCCGGCCAAGCCGGTGACGCTGAAGCAGGCGATCGAGGGCGAGCCCAGGCTGCAGGAGATGCGCGACAAGGAAGAGGCGGTGAAGCGCCTGCTGGAGACCGCGCTGCAACTGGAGGGCCTGTTCCGAAACGCTTCGACCCACGCCGCCGGCGTGGTGATCGGCGACCGGCCGCTGACCGAGCTGGTGCCGCTCTACAAGGACCCCGGCTCCGACATGCCGGCGACCCAGTTCAACATGAAGCTGGTCGAGAAGGCCGGGCTGGTGAAGTTCGACTTCCTGGGCCTGAAGACGCTGACTGTCATTCGCGAAGCGTGCGACATCCTGGCGGCGCGCGGCACCACCATCGACATCGACCACATCCCGCTCGACGACAGGCACACGTTCGAGATGCTGACCAAGGCGGATGTAACCGGCGTGTTCCAGATGGAAAGCGGCGGCGTGCGCGACGTGCTGCGCCGCCTGAAACCGGACCGGTTCGAGGACATCATCGCCGTCGTGGCGCTCTACCGCCCGGGCCCGATGGAAAACATCCCGAGCTACATCAACCGCAAGCACGGGCGCGAGGCGCCCGACTTCATGCATGGCAGCCTGGAGCCTATTCTGGCCGAGACCCACGGCATCATGATCTACCAGGAACAGGTGATGCAGATCGCCCAGGTGCTGGCCGGCTACACGCTGGGCGACGCCGACCTGCTGCGCCGCGCCATGGGCAAGAAGATCCAGGCGGAGATGGATGCCCAGAAGGAGAGCTTCGTCGAGGGCGCCAAGCGCAATGAGGTGGGGCCGGACACCGCGCGGCGCATCTTCGACCAGGTGAACAAGTTCGCCGGCTACGGCTTCAACAAGAGCCACGCGGCGGCCTATGCCCTGGTCGCCTACCAGACCGCCTATCTGAAGGCGAACTATCCGGTCGAGTTCTTTGCCGCGTCGATGACCCACGACATGGGCAACACCGAGAAGCTGGCCGGCTATCGCAACGAGCTCTTGCGCCAGGACATCGCGATCCTGCCGCCCGACGTCAATGCCTCCCACACGTCGTTCGCGGTGGAGAACGATGCCGGGGGCAAGCCCGCCATCCGCTATGCGCTGTGCGCAATCAAGGGCGTCGGCCGCCAGGCGATGGAGGACCTGGTTGCCGAGCGCGAGGCCAATGGCCCGTTCGCCGATCCGTTCGATCTGGCCGCCCGCCTGGACACCAAGGTCGTCAACAAGCGGCAGTTGGAGAACCTGATCGCCGCCGGTGCCTTCGACAGCCTGAACCGCAACCGCTCGGTCCTGCACCAGTCGGTCGACCGGCTGGTGCGCTGGTCGCAGGCGGCACAGGCGGCCCGCACAAGCAGCCAGAGTAGCCTGTTCGGCGGCGGCGATGCCGACCAGTTGGGCCCGCCGCCGGGATTGGCCGGCGACATGGACTGGGCGACGATGGAGCGGCTGAAGCGCGAGTTCGAGGTGATCGGGTTCTATCTGTCGGCGCACCCGCTGGACGCCTTCGATGCCACCTTGCGCCGGCTCGGCGTGGTCTCCTATGCCGACCTGCCGGCATGGCTGCGTGACGGCGGCACCGGGCGACCGGACCTGGCCGGCATCGTGCTGGCCGTGCACGAACGCACGTCCAGCCGCACCGGCAACCGCTTCGCCCACGTCATGATGTCCGACAGCACCGGCTCGTTCGAGGTCACCCTGTTCTCCGAGATGCTGGCGGTATCGCGCAACCTGTTGACGGTGGGCCAGCCGGTCATCGTCAGCGTCGATGCCCAGCAGCAGGACGATGACCTGCGCCTGGTCGCCCAGCGCCTGGAACCGCTCGACAAGCGCGCCGACGAGGTCGCCGTCGGCATGCAGGTCTATGTCGGCGACAGCGATACCCTGTCGTCGGTGCGCACCGTCATCGCCGATGCCGGCGAGGCCATGACGGCCAGACCGGGCGGCGCCAACCGGGGCCGCATCGTGCTGATGCTGGATGTCGACCAGCGCGAGGTCGAGCTGGAGCTGCCCGGCCGCTATCCCACCGGGGCGCAAGTGCGTTCGGCCCTGCGCGAACTGCCCGGGGTCGTCGACGTGCGTGAGATGGCATAGATTTCGCACCGCGCAGCGCAACGACACTCCAGCCTTTAAGGGCCGACGATGGGGCAGGGACGATGAGCGACCTTACGGTGGATGCGGCGACCGACGTGCTGTTGGTAGTCGACGTACAGAACGATTTCTGCCCCGGCGGCAGCCTGGCGATTTCGGGCGGCGACGAAGTGGTGCCGCTGATCAACCGGCTGGCCCAGTCGTTTGCCCATGTGGTGTTCACCCAGGACTGGCACCCGGAGGGCCATGCGTCGTTCGCGTCCCAGCACGCCGGCAAGCAGCCGTTCGAGACCATCGAGATGCCTTATGGCACCCAGACCCTGTGGCCGGACCATTGCGTGCAGCGGACTCCCGGCGCGGCATTCCACGACGGGCTGGACGTGCCGCACAACGAACTGGTCATCCGCAAGGGCTTCCGCCAACAGATCGACAGCTACTCGGCCTTCTTCGAGAACGACAAGACGACGCCGACCGGATTGACCGGCTATCTGCGCGAACGCGGCTTCAAGCGCGTGTTCTGCACCGGGCTGGCGCTGGACGTGTGCGTGCGGTTCACCGCCGAGGACGCGGCGCGCCAGGGGTTCGAGTCCATCGTGGTGGAGGATGCCTGCCGCGCGGTCGACCTGCACGGCAGCCTGGAAGCGGCGGTGGCGAGCTTCGCGGAGAAGCGGATCGCGGTCGCGAACGTCGACCACATCGGCTGAGCCTGGACGATTGTCTGCCGCCGTCAGTTGCGGTCCCGGTTTTCCCTGCCGACAAGGAAGTGATAGAGGCGGTCGATGTCCTCGACAGCCTCCGGGAGAAAGACGAAGTTCAAGTCGCTTCGGACTTCGCGGCCGCCTCCGCAGCAAGATGGCGCAGCCGCCGGTGGACATCGTCGAAGGCTACCGACGTTCTGCTGGCGAGGTAGTGCTGCCAGCGGGCCTCATCCTCCGCCAGTTCCGCGATCAAGCGTTCCTGTTCATCGGCATGACGGCGCAGGACCGTCTCCGCCAGGTCGGAGACGGTACGACCGGTCCGCGCGGCGAGGGCACTGAGGCGTGCCTCAAGATCGGCGTCGATGGTCAGATTTGGCTCAGTGTGGCTCATTTGTTCCATGTCATATGCTGCCGGAGCGGCAACGGCAAGAATCCAGCATAGAAGTGGCACCCGGCGCAGCGCCAAATACGTCTCACAACCCTTGCTTTTTCCGCCGTCTGTCGCTATCACCCGCGCACAAATCCGCGCATGGGCATGAGGTCGCCGTTTGGCGGCCCTTCCGGTGTTTCGGGCGACTGGTTCGACCGAGACCTTGTCCATGTATGGTCAAACCGGAAAACACGAGGCAAATCATGGCTCTTCCGAACTTCAGCATGCGCCAGCTCCTGGAAGCAGGCGTCCACTTCGGCCACAGCACCCGTCGTTGGAACCCGAAGATGTCGCAGTACATCTTCGGCGCGCGCAACAACGTGCACATCATCGACCTGCAGCAGACCGTGCCGCTGCTCGATCAGGCGCTGCAGGCGATCCGCGACATCTCCGCCGGTGGCGGGCGTATCCTGTTCGTCGGCACCAAGCGCCAGGCGAGCGAGCGGGTGGCCGACTACGCCAAGCGCTGCGGCCAGTACTTCGTCAATCACCGCTGGCTCGGCGGCATGTTGACCAACTGGCAGACCATCTCCAACTCCATCAAGCGCCTGCGCGAACTGGACGCCCAGCTCGAGTCCAACGAGAGCCTGGGCATGACCAAGCGCGAGCTTCTGTTCCTGACCCGCGAGCGCGACAAGCTGGAGCGCGCGCTTGGCGGCATCAAGGACATGGGCGCCCTGCCGGACATGCTGTTCGTGCTGGATGTGAACAAGGACATGATCGCGGTCCAGGAGGCCAACAAGCTGCGCATCCCCGTGGTGGCGGTGATCGACAGCAACTCCGATCCCGATGGCGTCTCCTATCCGATCCCGGGCAACGACGATGCGCTGCGGGCCATCAACCTCTACCTGCAGCTTGCGTCGGACGCGGTTCTGGACGGCCTGCAGTCGATGATGGTGGCGCAGGGCGTCGATGTCGGCGAATCCGCGGAACCGGAGGCGGAGGGCGCGCTGTCCGACGCTGAGATCGAGGCGACGGCGGAAGCCGAACACGTCGACGAGGCGCCGGCGGAAGCCGCCGCTGAGGCTGCCCCCGAAGCAACTCCGGAAGCTGCTCCGGAAGCCGCAACCGAGGAACAGGCGGCAGCGCCGACCTCGGACGCCACGATGGCGGAAAAGATTGGCGATCCGGAAACGGTGGCGGCCCTGGAGGAAAAGGCGGAAGCGAATGCCGCGGCTGACGATGCGGCCACTCCCGACGCCGGGGCTACCGAAGAGAAGTCGGCCGAAGCCTGATTATCAGCCGCGCCGTGGGTGCCGTTCGGGCGCCCGGGCGCTGATCCATAGACGATGAACGAATGAGGTGACGAACCATGGCGCAGATTTCAGCGGCATTGGTCAAACAGCTGCGCGACAAGACCGGCGCCGGCATGATGGATTGCAAGAAGGCGCTGTCCGAGGTTGACGGCGACGTCGAGGCGGCGGTCGACTGGCTGCGCAAGAAGGGCCTGTCGGCGGCGGCGAAGAAGGCCGGCCGCGTGGCGGCCGAGGGCCTGGTCGGAGTCGCGGTCAGCGGCAACCGCGGTGCCTTGGTCGAAGTGAATGCCGAAACCGACTTCGTGGCCCGGAACGAGAAGTTCCAGGCCTTCGTGGCGACCGCGGCGAAGCTGTCGCTCGACGCCGGCGACCTCGACGCGCTCGGGGCCGCGGCCTATCCCGGCTCCGACCGGACGGTGGCCGAGGAGCTGACCAACCTGATCGCGACCATCGGCGAGAACATGACCATCCGCCGGATGGAGACGCTGACGGTCGACGCCGGCGTCGTCGCCCCCTATGTGCACGGCGCCGTGGCACCGGGCCTTGGCAAGATCGGCGTTCTGGTCGGCATGCAGTCCACCGGCGCGGCCGATATGCTGGAGCCGCTCGGCAAGCAGATCGCCATGCATGTGGCGGCCGCCAACCCGCAGGCGCCCAGCCGCGACAGCCTGGACCCGGCAATGATCGAGCGCGAGCGCGCGATCCTGCGCGACCAAGCCCGCGAGAGCGGCAAGCCGGAGGAGATCATCGAGAAGATGATCGAAGGCCGGATGCGCAAGTATTATGAGGAAGTGGTGCTGACCGAGCAGGTCTTCGTCATCGACAACGAGACCAAGGTCGGCAAGGTGCTTGAGCAGGCGGCCAAGGATGCCGGCGCGCCGGTCGCGGTGGCGGCGTTCACCAAGTTCGTCCTGGGCGAGGGGGTCGAGAAGGCCGAGGACGACTTTGCGGCTGAGGTGGCGCAGCTCGCCGGCTGACAAAACGCACAGAGAGGATACGGCGATGCCGAACGATGCCCCCAAACCGGTGTTTCGCCGCATCCTTCTGAAACTATCGGGCGAAGCCCTGATGGGTGACGACCGCTTCGGGCTCAGCAACGAGGCGGTCGGCCGCATCGCCACCGATATCCAGGACGTCCACAATCTGGGCTGCGAGCTGTGCATCGTGGTCGGCGGCGGCAACATCTTCCGCGGCGTGTCCGGCGCCGCCACCGGCATGGACCGGGCCAGCGCCGACCACATGGGCATGCTGGCGACGCTGATCAACGCGCTGGCCATGCAAAGCGCGCTGGAGCGGCTGGGCATCCACACCCGGGTGCAGTCCGCCATTCCGATGGACACGGTGTGTGAGCCGTTCATCCGCCGTCGCGCGATCCGGCACATGGAAAAACGCCGGGTGGTCATCTTCGCCGCCGGCACCGGCAACCCGTTCTTCACCACCGACACCGCCGCCGCGCTGCGCGCCAGCGAAATGGGCTGCGACGTGCTGATGAAGGGCACCAAGGTGGACGGCGTCTACAGCGCCGATCCGAAGCGCGATCCCGACGCGCAGTGGTACGACCGGCTGACGTATCATCAGGTGCTGTCGCGCGATCTGGCCGTGATGGACCATTCTGCGATATCCTTGGCCCGCGAGAGCGGATTTCCAGTCGTGGTGTTCTCGATCACCACGGCGGGCAATTTCGCGAGGGTCGCCTGCGGGCAGGGCCAGTTCACGGTCATCTGCGACGAGGCGGCCTGAGCGACGAACACAACGTCATCCCGCCGGAGAGCGGGACGGCGGGGAGGGATACGTGAGCAACGAGGACGGCGGAACATCGTTTAGTATGAAAGACATCAAGCGACGCATGCATGGTGCGGTTGAAGTGCTGAAACAGGAGTTCGGCGGCCTGCGCACCGGGCGGGCGTCGACCAACCTTCTGGAACCGGTCCAGGTCGAGGCCTATGGCGGCACCATGCCGATCAGCCAGGTCGGGTCGGTCAGCGTCGTCGACGCCAGAATGCTGTCGGTCCAGGTGTGGGACCAGTCGCTGACCAAGGCGGTAGAAAAGGCGATCCGCGACAGTGGGTTGGGGCTCAATCCTGCGACGGAAGGTCAGACCGTGCGGGTGCCGCTGCCGGAGCTGAACGAGGAACGGCGCCAGGAACTCTCGCGGGTGGCCGGCAAATATGCCGAGCAGGCGCGGGTGGCCGTGCGCAACGTCCGCCGCGACGGCATGGAGACGTTGAAGCGCCAGGAGAAGGATGGCGACATCTCGCAGGACGAGCATCACTCGCTCGGCAGTGACATCCAGACCGCGACCGATGCGACGGTGAAGGAAATCGACGACCTGCTGGCCGCGAAAGAACAGGAAATCATGCAGGTCTGAATGTGATGCCGGAAGCCGCCCCCGACCACGCCTCCGCCGACATTCCGGTCCATGTCGCCATCATCATGGACGGCAACGGGCGTTGGGCGCGCAGTCGCGGGCTGCCGCGGATCGCGGGGCACCGCCGGGGGGCGGACGCGGTGCGCGAGGCGACGCGGGCGGCGGGCGAGCTCGGCATCAAGTACCTGACTCTGTTCGGCTTCTCGTCCGAGAACTGGCGCCGTCCGCTCACCGAGGTCGAGGACCTGATGGGCCTGCTGCGCCGCTACCTGCGCAGCGAGATCTCCGAACTGCATCGCAATGGCGTGCGCCTGCGCGTGATCGGCAATCGCGACCGGTTGGCCAAGGACATCCGCGCGCTGATCGAGGACGCGGAACAGATGACCGGGGCCAATACCGGCCTCAACCTGGTCATCGCGCTCAGCTATGGCGGCCGCGACGATATCGTGCGGGCGACCCAGGCGCTGGCGGCGCGGGTCCGCGACGGCGAACTGGCGGCCGAGGACATCGACGAAACCCAGGTATCCGGCGCGTTGTCGACCCACGACATTCCGGACCCGGATTTGCTGATCCGCACCAGCGGCGAGCAGCGCATCAGCAACTTCCTGCTCTGGCAGTGCGCGTACGCGGAGTTGATGTTCACCGACACCCTGTGGCCCGACTTCACGCGCCAGCACCTGGCGGACGCGGTGATGGAATTCGGCCGGCGCGAGCGGCGCTACGGCCTCGCCAGCCATCAACTGAGCTGATCCCGGCCTTGGTGCCCTGGCGAGACGACGTGCGCCCGCACACACCGATGGCAAGCGGCGTCGATGCGGGCTGACATGCCAACCACCCGGCGGGCAGCACCACCGCCGCGCGTGCTGCTGCAACGCAGCATTGCCGGTGTCTGCCTGGTCGGCGTCGGTATCGCCGCGGTCATGGCCGGCGGCATGGGCGTAGCGGTCCTGGTCGGCACCGTGATGTCGCTCGCGTTCGTGGAATGGGTCGGCCTCATCAAGCGTGGCTTGCCGACCGTCTGGGCCTGGGGCGGCATCGCCTGGATCGGTCTGGCGGCCGCCGCGTTCCTGATGCTCTATTTCGGCCCCGACGGCACCCGCGACCATGTGGCCGGGCGCGACACGCTGTTCTGGATCGTCGGCTGCGTCGCGGCCACCGACATCTTTGCCTTCATCGGCGGGCGCAACATCGGCGGGCCGAAATTGGCGCCCTCCATCAGCCCGGCCAAGACGTGGTCGGGCCTTATCGTCGGCATCGTCGCGGCGGCGGCGGCCAGCGCGCTGGTCGGCTGGCTGGTCGCATCGCCGAACATCGGGCTGCTGGCGCTGGCGGGCGCAGTGGTGGCCGTGGTGGCGCAGGCCGGCGACTTGCTGGAATCCCGCGCCAAGCGGCTGGTGAACGTGAAGGACACGGGCACGCTCATTCCCGGCCATGGCGGCGTGCTCGACCGGTTCGACGGGCTGATCGCCGCCTGCATCGTTGCTGCCCTGGCCGAGCTGGCGATCGGCGGCTCGATCCTGGCCATCGGCGGGTCGGCGGCGCCGTGACGGAGTGGGGGCCGTGACGGAGTGGGGACCGTGACGGAGCGGGGGCCGTGACGGAGCAGGGGCCGCAACGCAGCGTCGCGGTGCTCGGCGCCACCGGATCGGTCGGCCAGCAGACCCTGGATGTGATCGACCGCCATCGGGACCGTTTTCGGGTCTCGGCGCTGACCGCGAACAACAGTGTAGATGCGTTGATCGCCGCCGCGCGCCGGCACGCGCCGGAATTCGTCGCCATCGGCAATGCCGTTCACCATGCGGCGCTGAAGACAGCGCTCGAAGGCAGCGGCATCGAGGTCGCTGCCGGTCCGGACGCAGTGGTGGAGGCGGCGCGACGGCCCACCGATTTCGTGATGGGCGGCATCGTCGGCTTCGCAGCACTTGCACCGATGATGGCGGCGGTGGAACGCGGTGCCGCGGTGGGGCTTGCCAGCAAGGAAAGCCTGGTCTGTGCCGGCGAATTGATGACCGGTGCCGCGGCGCGGCATGGCGCGACCCTGCTGCCGGTCGATTCCGAACATAATGCGATCTTTCAAGTATTGGACCGCAACCAGCCGAAAACCATAGATAAAATCATCCTGACGGCATCCGGCGGACCGTTCCGTGAGCGCCCGCGTGAGACGCTGGCCGACGTCACGCCGGAGCAGGCGGTCGCCCATCCCAACTGGGACATGGGCGCCAAGATCTCGGTCGACAGCGCCACCATGATGAACAAGGGCCTGGAGGTGATCGAGGCGGCACGGCTGTTCCCGGTCACGCACGCCCAGATCGAGGTGGTGGTGCACCCGCAGTCCATCGTGCACAGCATGGTCGCCTATCGCGACGGATCGGTACTGGCGCAGCTTGGCCTGCCGGACATGCGCGTCCCCATAGCCTATGCCCTCGGCTGGCCGGAGCGGCTTGCGCTGCCGGGCGACCGCCTTGATCTTGCCGCGATCGGGCAGTTGACTTTCGAGACGCCGGACCGGACGCGATTTCCCGCGCTGGATCTGGCAGACCAGGCACTGTCGGCAGGGGGCAGTGCGCCGATCGCGCTCAATGCAGCGAACGAAGTGGCGGTTGCAGCGTTTCTCGAACGCCGCCTCGGCTACCTCGTCATGACCGATGTGATCGCGCAAACCCTTGATGAGATGTCGTTTTCGCCGATAGCGTGCCTGGACGACGTGTTCGACGCCGACCGTGGGGCGCGGCAGGTGGCAGAGAGGGTTGTTGAACGGCGCGCGCTGTGACTATGTTGTCGTCGGCAAGCGCGACGCGGCGTGGGGGCCTCGCCAGGTCGGCGAGGCGCGGGCGCGAGGGTTGTTAGGACAGATGACATGCTGGACTTCATAGCGGACATCGCGATCCCGTTTCTGATCGTCTTGACCGTTCTGGTCTTCATTCATGAGCTGGGCCATTACCTGACCGCGCGCTGGTGCGGCGTGAAGGTTGAGGTGTTCTCCATCGGCTTCGGGCCGGAACTGTTCGGCTGGCGCGACCGGCGCGGCACCCGCTGGCGGGTGAGTGCGCTGCCGCTGGGCGGCTACGTCAAGATGCTGGGCGGCGAGCAGTCGCTGACCGGGCCGGAGGACATGCGGAACGACCCGGCCATGCAGGAGATGCTGGACAAGCACGGGCTGACCTACGAGCAGTACCGCGCCCAGGCGTTCCCGCACAAAAGGCTCTGGCAGCGCATGGCCATCGTCGCCGGCGGGCCGATTGCCAATTTTATCCTGGCCGCGGTGGTGTTCGCCGGCCTGTTCATGTTCGTCGGCGCACCGACGACGGCCCCCATCGCCGGCACGGTGGTGCAGGACAGCGCGGCGGAAGAGGCCGGGATGCAGCCCGGCGACCGCATCCTGGAGGTCGATGGCAGCGAAATCGACACCTTCGAGGAACTGCAGCGCCACATTCACATCAACGACGGCTCGCCGGTGGTGCTGCTGATCGACCGTGGCGGCAACCAGGTCGAGCTGACGGTCACGCCGCGCATCGTCGAGCGGACCGACCCGCTGGGCAACGTCACCCGCGTCGCCCAGCTCGGCATCACCCAGACGGTGTCGGCGGCCGAGCCACTGGGGCCGATCGACGCCGTCGGCGCGGGGATTGCGGAGACCTACAACCTCAGCGTGATGACGCTCCGCGCTGTCGGCCAGATCATCATCGGGTCGCGCTCCACCGACGATGTCGGCGGCGTGGTGCGGATCGCGCAGATGTCCGGCCAGGTGGCCGACCTGGGCATCATCACGATGATCAACTTCATCGCCTTGCTGTCCATCAGCCTGGGCCTGATCAACCTGTTCCCGATCCCGGTTCTGGATGGCGGTCACCTGCTGTTCTATGCCATCGAGGGTATCCGCGGGCGCCCGCTGGGGCAGCGCGCGATCGAGCTTTCGATGGGATTTGGCTTGGTGGTGATTATTGGGCTATTTGTGACGACCACTGTCATCGACCTGATGCGATTCGATGGCATTGTGTCGTTCTTTCAGAACCTTACAGGCTGATCTCGCTTCTCTGGAACCATGACGATCCTTCGCAAATTCCCGCGCCTGGCCGCGTTGCTGTGTGTCATCGGCATCGGCTTGGCAGTGCCGGCGACCGTCGCCCAAAGCCAGAGCGCGCCGGTCATTCAGCAGATCGTTGTGGAGGGCAACCAGCGCATCGAGGCCGCGACCGTCACCTCATATCTGCCGCTGGGTGTCGGCGATCCGGCCGATCCGTTCATCCTCAACAAGTCGATGCGCGAGATGTTCGCGACCGGCCTGTTCGCCGATGTCAGCATGGCGTTGGACAATGGGGTGCTGCGCATCACCGTCGAGGAAAACCCGATCATCAACCGGGTGGCATTCGAGGGTAACGACCGCATCGACGATGCCGACCTGCAGGCGGAGATCGAGTCCCGGCAGCGGGTCGTGTTCACGCGCACGCAGGTCAGTGCCGACGCCGCGCGCCTGTTGGAAGTGTATCGACGGTCGGGGCGCTTCGCCGCCAGCGTCGAGCCGGAGATCATCGAGCTCGACCAGAACCGGGTCGACCTGGTGTTCACCATCGACGAAGGCGACCGCACCGGCATCAGCCGGATCAGCTTCATCGGCAATCGCGAATTCAGCGACGGTACGTTGCGCGAAGAGATCCTGACCGAGGAGTCGGCGTTCTGGCGCATCTTCTCGTCCAACGATGCCTACGACCCGGATCGGCTGGCCTTCGACCAGGAGTTGCTGCGCGACTTCTATCTTGCCGAAGGCTATGCCGACTTCGAGCTGATCTCCGCGATCGCCGAGCTGTCGCCCGATGGCGATGGCTTCTTCATCACCTTCACCCTGGACGAGGGCGAGCGGTACCAGTTCGGCGGCATCGACCTGGTCAGCAGCCTGCCCGATTTGGCCCCGGATCAGCTCCTGGCCGAGGTGACGACCTACGAAGGCGACTGGTACGACGCCAGCGAGGTGGAACAATCGGTCCAGAACCTGACCGACCGCATCGGCGAGTTGGGGTATGCCTTTGTCGAGATTACGCCCCGCGTCGACCGCGACCGGGACAATCTGACCGTCGCCCTGACCTACGACATTCAGGAAGGCCCGCGCGTCTATGTCGAGCGGATCGAGATCGTGGGCAATGTCCGCACCGAGGACGAGGTCATTCGGCGCGAGATTGCGCTGGTCGAGGGCGACGCCTTCAACTCGGCGCGGGTGTCGCGCTCGCAGCAGAACATCGTCGATCTCGACTACTTCGACACCGTGGAGATATCCACCCAGGAAGGCAGCGCACCGGATCAGACCGTGCTGCTGGTCGAGGTCGAGGAAAAGTCGACCGGCGAGTTCGCCCTGGGCGCCGGCTATTCCACCATCGACGGTGCGCTGGCCGACTTTTCGCTCCGCGAGCGGAACCTGCTGGGCAAGGGGCAGGACCTGCGTCTCGGCCTGTCGCTCTCCGGCAGCCGCCAGGAGATCGAGCTCAGCTTCACCGAACCCTACTTCCTGGGGCGGAACCTGACGGCCGGCTTCGATATCTTCCGGGTCACGCGCGACCGGCAGGACATCGCGCAGTTCGACTCCGAGGAAACCGGCGTGACGCTGCGCACCGGCTATCGGATCAACAACGAGCTGAGCCAGTCGTGGAGCTATACGCTGCGCCACGACGAGATCAGCAATGTCGCGCCGACGGCTTCGGCCATCGTGCAGGAAGCGGCCGGCGAGCGGCTGACGTCGTTGATCGGCCAGGCCATCCTGTACGACCAGCGCGATAGCCGCATCGAGCCCACCGAGGGCTATTTCGTGCGCTTTGGCACCGATCTCGCCGGCCTCGGCGGCGATGTCGCCTTCTTGAAGGCCACTCTGGGCAGCGGCTACTACTACACGATCACCGACGATATCATTGCCAGCGTGTCCGCGGAGGCCGGCACCGTCTACGGGCTGGGGCAGGACGTGGACGTGCTGAACCGCTTCTATGTCGGCGGGCGCGACCTGCGCGGGTTCCAGCCCGGCGGCATCGGCCCCCGCGACATCGTCAGCGGCGACGCCCTGGGCGGCAACAGCTTCGCCACCGGCAGCATCGAGATGACGTTCCCGACCGGCTTGCCGGACGAACTCGGCGTCACCGCAGCGGTCTTCGCCGATTTCGGCACGCTGACCGGCGTCGATGCGACCGGGCCCAACGTGGTCGACACAGGCTCCATTCGCAGCGCCGCGGGCGTCGGCTTCATTTGGGACTCGCCCTTTGGCCCGGTCCGGGTCAACTGGGCCTACCCGTTGACGCAAGAAACATACGATGAGACCGAAGCGATCAGCCTGAGCTTTGGCACCCGTTTCTGAGCCTGCGCGCTGGATGGCATGACGGCGTGCGGCACGGGATCATGACCATAGGCGGCGACTTCGGTCAGGCGGGTTACTTCGGTCGGGCAGGTTAGATTTGGCAGATCCAAGTTTCTTCAACAGGGCCGGACCGCTGGCACTTGGCGATGTCGCTGACGCCGTCGGCGCGGAATTGTGGCCGGCAAACGCGGACCGAAGCGCTGAAATCGTTGACGTCGCACCGCTGGGCGAGGCCGGGGCCGGGGCCGGGGCCGGCCATATCAGCTTCCTGGACAACCGCGCCTACAAGGATGCGTTCGCGGCCAGTACGGCCGCGTTCTGCATTGTCCGTCCCGACGTCCGAGACCTGGCACCCGAAGGCATGGTGCTGCTGCTCACGAGAGATCCGTACCTGGCCTATGCCAAGGTCGCGGGAATGCTCTACCCGGAGGACGCGCCGGAGCCCTGGGTCGCCCCGACGGCGATCATCGACCCCAGCGCCGTGGTTCCGGAGTCATGTCGCATCGAGCCTGGTGTCGTCGTCCAGCAAGACGCGCGCCTGGGCGAGCGGGTACACATCGGCGCGAACACCCTCGTCGGTTCGTCGGTCATCATTGGCGACGACACGGTCGTGCGCCACAACGCGACCTTGGGCTACTGCCACATCGGCCGGAGATGCCTGATCCATTCCGGCGTGCGCGTCGGCGAGCGCGGATTCGGCTTCGCCATGCGGGCCGAGGGACACCTGCGTATTCCCCAGGTTGGCCGCGTTATTGTCGGTGACGATGTGGAAATCGGCGCCAACTCGACCATCGACCGCGGCACCGGTCCCGACACCGTCATCGGCGACGGCACGATGATTGATAATCTGGTGCAAATCGGGCACAACGTTCGGATCGGTCGCGGTTGTGTTCTCGTCGCGCAATCGGGTGTCGCGGGCAGCACCAAGCTGGAAGACGGGGTCATTCTGGCCGCGCAAGCAGGTGTCGCCGGCCACCTTACGCTCGGTAAGGGGGCACAGGTCGCTGCCGCATCCGGCGTCGCGCGAGACGTGCCTGCGGGTGTGCGCGTGGGCGGCACACCGGCGATACCGGTCAAACAGTTTTTGCGCTTGCACAAGACATTGGAGCGGCTTGCTCAAAGAGGAGACGACTGAAGCGATGGAGGCCGGCTTGAAGGCGGACGCGCCACCCTCAGAACTCGACATCGGCGATATCATGCAGATTCTGCCGCACCGATACCCTTTCCTGATGTTGGAGAAGATGGTGGCGGTGCGTGCTGGCGAAAGCGCCATCGGCATCAAGAACGTCTCGATCAACGAGCAGTATTTCGTCGGCCATTTCCCCGAGCAGCCGGTCATGCCGGGCGTGATGATCGTCGAGGCGCTGGCGCAGACCGCAGCAGCGCTGGTGGTGCACACCATCGGCGCCGAGGGCGAGGGCAAGCTGGTCTACTTCATGGCCATCGATAACGCCCGTTTCCGCCAGCCGGTCTGGCCGGGCGATCAGCTTGAGCTTCACGTCTTCAAGGAGCGCCACCGCGGCACGGTCTGGCGGTTCCGCGGCGAGGCCAAGGTCAAGGGCCGGTTGTGTGCCGAGGGCGTGTTTACGGCGATGATCGTCGACCCGGCGGACGTATGACCGCAGTTCATGCCGGGATCCACCCGACGGCGGTGATCGATCCCAAAGCCGAAATCGGCAACAATGTCAGCATCGGTCCCTTTTGCGTGGTCGACGGCAAGGTCACGCTGCACGATGGCGTCACCCTGCACCCGCACGTCGCGATCACCGGCCGCACGACCGTCGGCCCCGACTCGATCATCTTCCCGTTCGCATCCGTCGGCCAGATACCGCAGGACCTGAAGTACGCGGGCGAGGACTCGGCGCTGGAAATAGGCGCCCGCGCCAAGATCCGCGAGCACGTCACCATCAACACGGGCACCGAGGGCGGCGGCATGGTCACCCGCATCGGCGACGACTGCCTGTTCATGGCGACCGCCCACGTGGCGCATGACTGCCAGGTCGGCAACAACGTCATCCTCGCCAACAACGGCACGCTCGGCGGCCACGTCATCATCGAGGATCATGTCGTCATCGGCGGCTTCGGCGCCGTGCACCAGTTCTGCCGGGTCGGCGAGCATGCCATGATCGGCGGCATGTCGGCGGTGGTGAAGGACGTCATCCCCTATGGCACCGTGCTGGGCCAGCGCGCGGTGCTGTGCGGCCTGAACCTGATCGGACTGAAGCGCCGCAACTTCTCGCGCGAGGATATCCACGCCCTGCGCACCGCCTATCGGATGCTGTTCGCGGCCGAAGGCACCATGGAAGAGCGGATCGCCGACGTGGTGCAGATGTTCGGTGACAGTGCGCCGGTGATGAAGATCGTCGACCACATTCGCACCTCCACCCGCGGCATCTGCCAACCCCAGCACGACTCCGTCGACGTGGCATGACCCAGTCGCGCCTCGGCATCATTGCCGGCGGCGGGGACTTGCCGCTGAGGCTCGCGCGCATCTATCGCGACATGGGGCGCGCGCCCTTCGTCGTGGCGCTGGAGGGCCAGGCCGATGCGGACCTGGCGGCGCAACTGGGTGGCGATATCGGCTGCGAGACCATCCGCATGGGTGCGGCCGGCAAGATCCTGGACCGCTTGCGCAAGGAAGACGTGCGCGACGTCATCATGGTCGGCCGGGTGAAGCGCCCCTCACTGGGCGCGTTGCGGCCCGACCTGACCGGCGCGCGCATCCTGGCGCGTATCGGCTGGAAGGCCGCGGGCGACGACACCCTGCTGACCGCGTTGTCACAAGTGCTGCACGAAGAGGGTTTTCGCGTGGTCGGCCTGGATGACGCGCTGGCGCAGCTCTCCGCCCAGGCTGGCCTGCTGGCCGGCGATGCGCCGGACGAGATGGCCGAGCGTGACATATCCCGGGGCCGCGAGGTCGTGCGCGCCCTGGGCGCGGTGGATGTCGGCCAGGCGGTGGTTGTCCAGCAAGGCATGGTGCTGGGGGTCGAGGCGATCGAGGGCACCGATGCGCTGCTGGATCGCGCCGGCACTCTGCGCCGCGACGGGCCCGGCGGCGTGCTTGTGAAAATGGTCAAGCCGCGCCAGGACCGGCGCCTGGACTTGCCGACCATCGGCCCGGACACCGTGCGCAACGCCGCCGCGGCCGGGCTGCGCGGCATCGCCATCGAAGCCGGCGGCGTGGTGATCATCGACAAGGACGACGTCTGCGCGCTCGCCGGGCAGCACGGACTTTTCGTCATCGCGGTCGAGCAACGCGACAATGACGCGGCCGGTTGACGGCCGGCGCAGCACGATGACCGCGGGTCCCCTTCGCATCTTCCTCGTCGCCGGCGAGGCCTCGGGCGACGCGCTCGGCGGCCGGCTGATGGCGGCCCTCAAGGACTGCACCGACCGGCCAATAGAGTTTCGCGGCGTCGGTGGCGACGCGATGACCGCTGCCGGCCTGGAAAGCCTGTTTCCGATGTCCGAGCTTTCGGTGATGGGCGTGTCGGAGGTGTTGCCGAAGGCGCGCGCGCTGTTCCGGCGCATGCGCCAGACAGCCGATGCCGCGCACGCCTTCCAGCCGCACGCCATCGTCACCATCGACGCACCGGCGTTCGCCCACGGGTTCGTCAAGCGCCTGCCCGACCGTGCCACGCCGCGCATCCACTACGTCGCGCCGACAGTGTGGGCATGGCGGCCATGGCGGGTCTACAAGTTCCGGCGCCACTTCGACCACCTGCTTACGCTGCTGCCGTTCGAGCCGCCGTACTTCGAACGGGTCGGACTGGCTGCGACCTTCGTCGGCCACCCGGTCCTGGAGTATGGGGCGGCGGACGCCGACGGCCCGGCATATCGGCGCGCGCACGGCATTGCCGACGATGTCCCCGTGGTCGCGGTCCTGCTGGGTAGCCGGCGGGGCGAGGTCGGCCAGTTAGCGGCGCCGGTGACCGAAGCCGTCGGCCTGCTGGCCGCGGCACACCCCGGCCTGCGCCTGGTGGTGCCGACAGTGCCGCATCTGGCCGACACCGTCCGGGCAATTGCCGCCGACTGGCCGGGGTCGCCCATCGTCTCCGACGACGCGGCACAGAAATACGCGGCCATGGCAGCGGCCAATGCCTCGATCGCCGCCTCCGGCACCGTATCGCTGGAACTGGCAATGGCCGGCACGCCGGCGGTCACCGTCTACAAGGTGACGCCGATTACCGCGATGGCGGTCAGCCTGCTGGTCCGGATCAAATACGCAAATCTGGTCAATCTGGTGCTGGATCGGCCTGCGGTGCCGCAGCTCCTGCAGCGGGCGTGCACCGGCCCCCGGATCGCCAGGGAGATATCGGCGATGCTGAACGACGCACAGCGCGCCGAGGCGATCCGAAGCGCGCAGCACGAAGCGATAGAGCAGTTGCGAGCGGAGGGGGAGGCGCCGAGCGTGCGGGCCGCGCGCGCCGTGCTTGCCACAATCGACAAAGCAGGCGGTGCGAAAGTCTAGCGCCTTGTTCTTGGCCGTGCCGGGCTGGCACTATTGCAGGGTTGGATTCCAAACATCGGGCGCCGGTTTCGACACCGTGCCGGCTGCATGCCACGGGAGGGCAAAGCATGAGTGAGGCTGCCGTTGCCTCGGACAAGTTCCGTTTCCTGCACACCATGTTGCGGGTGCGCGACCTGGACAAGTCGCTGGACTTCTACACGCGCCTGCTCGGCATGAAGGTGCTGCGCCAGAAGGACTATCCCTCTGGCGAGTTCACGCTCGCCTTTGTCGGCTATGGCGACGAGACCGACAGCACTGTCATCGAGTTGACCCATAACTGGGGTCAGGAGGAGAACTACGACCTCGGCAGCGCCTTCGGGCACCTGGCCATCGGCGTGCCGGACATCTACGGCACCTGTGAGGTGCTGGAGAAGGAAGGGGTCAGCATTCCGCGGCCGCCCGGCCCGATGAAGCACGGCGGCAGCGTGATCGCGTTTATCGAGGATCCCGACGGCTACAAGATCGAGCTGATCGAGCGGGCCTAACCGAACCTCAGTCCACGCACACACAAAGGGCGGCTCGAGAGCCGCCCTTGTTTATTTGGCCCGAGCACGCTCAGGCTATCGCGAAATAGGCACCGGTCAGCAGCGCCGCCAGGCCGACAACCCGCCAGACCCAAATCCAGGCCGACACGGCGTTGTCGTTGGCGGCTTGCCGAGACACCGCCGCCGCCGGCACGGGCCCGGCGAACCGAGCGCGTGCCGCGCCGCGAGCCCCATCACGCCCCTCCAGCCCTTGGCGTGGTGGCGTCCTGGGTACGCGTCGGTGCGGCGACATTGTCGGTTCAGCCTCTCTCGGCGATCGGTACGAAGCTGCGCCGCGCATGGCCGGTGTAGAGCTGGCGCGGGCGGCCGATCCGCTGGGTCGGATCTTCGATCATCTCCCGCCACTGTGCCACCCAACCCACGGTGCGCGCCAGTGCAAACAGCACGGTGAACATCGATGTCGGGAAGCCGATCGCCTTCAGGATTATGCCGGAATAGAAGTCGACATTGGGATAGAGCTTGCGCTCGACGAAATACTCGTCCTCCAGCGCGATCTTCTCCAGCTCCATCGCCAGGTCGAGCAGCGGCTCGTCACGGATGCCCAATGCGTCCAGCACCTCGTGACAGCTCTGCTGCATGACCTTCGCGCGCGGGTCGAAGTTCTTGTAGACCCGGTGGCCGAAGCCCATCAGCCGGAACGGGTCGTCCTTGTCCTTGGCGCGCTTGATGTACTCGCCGATCTGCGACTTGTCGCCGATCTCGTCGAGCATGTTCAGCACCGCCTCGTTGGCGCCGCCATGGGCAGGCCCCCACAGCGAGGCAATGCCAGCGGCGATGCAGGCGAACGGGTTGGCACCCGAGGAGCCGGCGAGGCGCACTGTCGAGGTCGACGCGTTTTGTTCGTGATCGGCGTGCAGGATGAAGATGCGGTCCATCGCCTTGGAGATCGCCGGATTGATCTCATACTGCTCGCAGGGCACCGCGAACGTCATCTGCAGGAAGTTTTCCGCATAGGTCAGATCGTTGCGCGGATAGATGAACGGCTGGCCGACCGAATATTTGTACGCCATCGCCGAGATGGTCGGCATCTTGGCGATCAGCCGGTGAGAGGCGATCATCCGCTGGCGCGGATCGCCGATGTCCAGGGAATCGTGATAAAAGGCCGAGAGCGCGCCGGTGACACCGCATAGAATCGCCATTGGGTGAGCGTCGCGGCGAAACCCCCTGAAAAAATTCAATAATTGTTCATGCACCATCGTGTGATAGGTGATGGCTTTCTCAAACCCGGTCTTCTCCTCGGCTGTCGGCAACTCGCCATGCAGCAGCAGGTACGAGACCTCCATGAAGTCGGAATTTTCGGCCAGATCTTCGATGGGATAGCCGCGGTAGAGCAATTCGCCCTTATCGCCGTCGATGTAGGTGATCTGCGACTCACAGCTGCCGCTGGATGTGAATCCAGGATCGAACGTGAACATATCCGCGTCGGCATAGAGCCGGCGGATGTCGATCACCCGCGGCCCGGCGGTGCCGGACAACACCGGCAACTCGTACTCGTTCCCGGTTGCGCGGTCGATCAGCGTGACACCGTCCTTGGTCGGTGTCGCTTTCGATTCATGGCTCATCGGCAAGCTCTCCTTCAAAAGCTCAGATAGCGCGCCTTGGACGCGCTGTCATTCTCTAGACCGGCCGAAACCGGGCTCTTTCAAATCTTCTCACGAGGCTCGAAACGCGGCGTTACAGACGGCATCGGTGCAGTGTTCATGCCACACGGCCGCCGACCACATCGTCAATGCGGCCCAAAGATTCGTCACGCCCCAGATAGGCCAGCACCTGGAAGATGCCCGGCGACGCATGGCTGCCGGTGAGGGCGGCGCGGAGCGGCTGGGCCACGGCACGCATCTTCAAGCCGGCCTGATCGGCAAAATCGCTCACCGCGCGCTCGGCCGCTTCCTCATCCCAAACAGTCATGCCAGCCAGGGTCTCGCCGACGGACTTGAGCACGGCGGCGCCGTCCTCGCCCAGCGCCTTGCGTGCCTTGTCGGTCAGGGTCAATGGCCGGTGCGCAACAAGAAAACGCGCATTATCAGCCAGTTCCACCAAAGTCTTGGGCCGTTGCTTCAGCTCAGGCATTGCCGCCAACAGGCGTGCGCGATCGGCATCGTCGAGTTCACGCCCGAGATCGGCTTCCAGGAACCCGCAAATCAGGTCGGCCAGGCGCGCATCGTCGGCCAGCTTGATGTAGTGCGCGTTGACGCTGTCCATCTTCGCGAAGTCGAGCCGTGCCGGCGCGCGCCCGATGCCGTCCAGGTCGAACAGCGCAATCGCTTCGTCTCGGCTGACGATCTCGGTATCGCCGTGCGACCAGCCCAGGCGCAGCAGGTAGTTGCACATGGCTTCCGGCAGGTAGCCCATGTCCCGATAGGCTTCAACGCCCAGCGCGCCATGCCGTTTCGAGAGCTTCGCGCCGTCGGGGCCGTGGATCAGCGGCACGTGGCCGAACACCGGCAGGTCCCAGCCGCATGCCTGGAAAAGCGCGGTCTGGCGAAACGCGTTGGTCAGATGGTCGTCGCCGCGCACGACGTGGGTCACGCCCATGTCGTGGTCGTCCACAACGACCGACAGCATGTACGTGGGCGTGCCGTCGGAGCGCAGGAGCACGAAGTCGTCCAGTTCGCTGGCCGTAACCTCGACCGTACCCTGCACCGCATCGTTCAGGACGACGGTGCCATCCTGAGGCACCTTCAGGCGCACCACCGGATCGACGCCTGGCGGAGCATCGGCCGGGTCGCGGTCGCGCCAGCGCCCGTCATAGCGGATCGAGCGGTTCTCGGCGCGCGCCTGCTCGCGCATCTCCGCCAGTTCCTCCGGCGTGCAATAGCAGTTGTAGGCCAAGCCGCGCGAGAGAAGGTCTCGCGCCACGTCGGCATGGCGCTGCTGCCCCTCCGACTGGAAGACCGTCGCGCCGTCCCAGTCCAGGCCCAGCCAGCGCAGCCCCTCTATGATGGCGGCCTTGGCGGCCTCCGTCGAACGCGCCTTGTCGGTATCTTCGATGCGCAGCAGGAAACGGCCGCCATGATGGCGGGCGAGCAGAAAATTGAACAACGCCGTGCGCGCGCCACCGATATGCAAGAATCCAGTCGGCGACGGCGCGAACCGCGTAGTGATCGACATTGGCCCACCAATCATTGTCACGGCTGTCACAACATCACCGACCGGATCCACATGCACCCAAAACGCACCGTGCAGCCCGGCATCGGGCCGGCACGTGCGCGGTGGGCAGAAATGGACTGGCAACGGGATGGCACGGGGGCAGGGGATGACCCCGGACCCCGCGACCGTCAGTGACGCGCAGTCTTCTATCATAGAGCGCGCCCACGGGCCAAACCGTGCCGAGGTGATGTGACGATAAGGTCACAGCGCCCTTGCATCCGCCAACCGCCGCGGCCCCGTGGGCGAAGGGATGGGCGCCGGGATGGGCAAAGGCATGGGCGAGGGGGGCCGATGCGGTGATCGAACGGCTCTGGCAGCACGAGCGTGAGCGCCTGGTGCTCTGGTGGCCGGTGCTCGCCATTGCCGGCGTCGCCGCGTATTTCAGCCTGCCGGTCGAGCCATGGGCGGGCTGGGGACCGATAGCTTTGTTGTCAGCGAGCTTGGCGGCCTTTGCCTGCCGCCGGCATCTGCTGGCCTTTGTCATTGCGGTCGGGCTGGCCGGAGCCGCGTTCGGTTGGACGGTGTCCCAACTTCGCGTCTTGGCCGTCGAGGCGCCGATGCTGGACCGCGAGACCGGCAGCGTCGCTCTGTCAGGCCAAGTGACGCGCGTGGAGCCGCGCGGCGGCACGGCGGCACGACTGGTTCTGGAACACGTCACCATCGACGACTGGCGGGCCGAGTCCACACCGCGGCGGGTGCGGGTGCATGTGGCCGATGCCAGCGGCATTAGCATCGGCGATGTCATCGAGGGCCGCGCGGTCTTGCGCCCCCCGCCACCGCCGGCCCTGCCGGGTGGGTACGACTTCCAACGCGCGGCATTCTTTGACGGTATCGGGGCCGTCGGTTTCACCCTGGGGCGGCCGGACGTTCAGGCGACCGACGACAGCGACCCCCTTGCCGCATTGCAGCAGACGCGCCTCGGTCTCACCGAAGCCATACGAGCGGCACTGCCCGAGGAGACCGGCGCGGTCGCGGCGGCGCTGGTGACCGGCCAGCGGGGCGCCATTGGCGAGGATGTGGTCGCCGCCATGCGCGACAGCGGGCTTGCGCACTTGCTGGCGATCTCCGGACTGCACATCGGCATTGTCGCAGGCTTCGCTTTCTTCCTGGCCCGCGCGATGTTCGCAGCAATCGAGCCGCTTGCCCTGCGACGCCCGATCAAGTCATGGGCGGCAGCCGCCGCCATCGTCGTCGGCCTGGGCTACATGTTGATCGCGGGCGCCACCGTGCCGACGCAACGCGCGTTCCTGATGGCCGCTCTGGCGTTCGGCGCCATCATGCTCGGGCGCAGCCCCTTGAGCCTGCGCCTGGTCGCCGCCGCCGCCTTGGCCGTTCTGGTCCTGTCCCCTGAAAGCGTCCTCGGCCCAAGTTTCCAGCTTTCGTTCGCGGCGGTCACCGCATTGGTGGCGGCGTTCGAGTGGCTGCGGACCCGGCCACGCCTGTGGCCCGAAGCGCCGAGCGTGGCTACCAGGATCGGCGCCTATATCGGCGCAACCGCCGTCAGCACCATCGTCGCAACCCTCGCCACCGCGCCGTTTGCGATCTTTCACTTCGACCGGTTTGCCGTGTACGGGTTGCTCGCCAACCTGATTGCGGTTCCGCTGACCGCGTTCTGGATCATGCCGTTCCTGGCCATTGGCGCCATCCTTGTGCCGCTTGGGCTGGAAGACCTGCCACTCATGCTCGCCGGTTGGGGTGTGGATCTGCTGCTCACGGTCGCGCGCCTCATCGCGAGTTGGCCGCAGGCCGTGGTGCTGCTGCCGGCGATGCCGCCGTCGGCAATGGCGCTGATCGCGGCCGGCGGGCTGTGGCTATGCCTGTGGCGCAGCCGTTGGCGCCTGCTGGGTGGCGCGGCGATCGCCGGCGGTCTGGCGATCGCGTCGGCAACCACGCCGCCGGACATCTATGCCGCCGGTAATGCCCGCCTGTTCGCACTCCGCCCACCCGATGGCCGACTGCTGTTCTCAACCACGACCGACGAGGCGTTCATGGCTGAGATGTGGGCGCGGGCCAATGGGCAGCGCGATGTTCCGGCGTGGTCGGCGCCAACAGATGTCGAACCCATGGAGACCCCTGACCGGTCCGGCGATCTTGCCTGCGATGCCTGGGGATGTGTATCCCGGGGTCCGCCGCTGGTCGCATTCTCCTGGTCCGCCGACAGCCATCCGGACGACTGCGCGCGCGCCGATATCGTCATCACAACCGTGCCGATGCGCTGGCCGTGCCGCGGTCCCACATTGGTAATCGACCGTTTCGACCTCGCCCGCGAAGGCACCCACCTCGTGTGGTGGCGGGACGGCCAGCCCGAAGTGCTGACCACCCGTGCCGCACGCGGCGACCGACCGTGGACGGTGACCAACCGTTGAATCGGACCGGGGCTGGACCGCGCGCCCGCCGCTCAGTACCGGCGCAACAGTGCGGTCAGGCGCCCCTGCACCTTGACCCGGTCCGGTCCGAATATGCGGGTTTCGTACGACTTGTTCGCCGGTTCGAGGGCGATGGAGTCCTTGCGGCGCCGAATGCGCTTCAGCGTCACTTCCTGTTCGTCGACCAGCGCCACGACGATGTCGCCGTTCTCGGCGGCATCGCGCCGTTCGATGATGACGGTGTCGCCGTCCAGAATCCCGGCGTCGACCATCGAGTCACCAGCGACTTCCAAGGCATAGTATTCACCGCGACCCAGGACGGCCGTAGGGACGTCGACGGTCACGCTATGGTCCCGCAGCGCCTCGATCGGCATGCCGGCCGCGATCCGCCCATAAAGCGGGATCGCCTGTGCTCCGGTCGTTTCCACCGCGCGCGCACTTCGCGGCCGGCTGTCGGCCGGGAAGTTGCCTTCGATCACATTGGGCGCGAAGGGTCGCCCCTTGCGCCGCCGCTCGCTGCGGTCGACGGCGGCATCGTCCGGCAACCGTAACACTTCCAGAGCACGCGCCCGGTGCGGCAGCCGCTTGATGAAGCCGCGTTCTTCAAGCCCGGTAATCAACCGATGAATGCCGGACTTTGAGCGCAGGCCGAGCGCTTCCTTCATTTCGTCGAACGAGGGCGATACACCGTCCGCCTTGATCCGCTCGTTTACGAACAGAAGAAGCTCGTGCTGTTTTCGTGTCAACATATCCGTTCTCGCAATCCGGTAGGGTTGAAGTGAATTCGTCATGGGGCGTTCTCACCAGAATCGGAACAAACACCCAACGAAAAATGTTCTATGGAAGTTCCAATTACCGGTCAAGCCAATTTTGCAGAACGATACCCGTACCTTCGCAACTATGAGGTGTGGAGCGCGGCAAACGGCAACACATTCACCGTGTCGCCGGCGGCAAGGGCCGGCGCATGCGGCGGTCGCACCAACAGTCCGTCGGCCGCCGCCAATGGCGACAGCAGTGAGCTGTCCTGGTTCGAAAACGGCGACGCACGCAACACACCAGTGCCATCCTCGGCGAGCCGGGTTCGCAGATAGTCCTCGCGCCGGTCGTTCGCCGCCAAGGGAGCCGCCAGAACCGCCTTGCGTGCACCTAGATGGTCGGCGTCGAGGCCCAGCATCTTCCGCAGCATCGGCACCAGAAAGATCATCGCGCACACCAGACTGGAAACCGGATTGCCCGGCAGCCCGACCACCGGCGTGCCATTCAGCGCGCCGAACATCAGCGGCTTGCCGGGCCGCATGGCGATCTTCCAGAACTCGATCTTGAGGCCGATTTCCCCCAATGCCGAGGCCACCAGGTCATGATCGCCCACCGACGCGCCACCGGTCGTGACCAGCATGTCGGCGCCGGCGGCACCGGCTGCCATCCGTTGCAGCACATCTGTCTCGTCGGGCGCGATGCCAAGATCGATCGGATCGGCACCGGCCCCGCGCATCAGAGCCGCCAGCCCCAGTGCGTTCGAACTCACGATCTGGTTGGCGCCAACCGGATCGCCCGGATTGACGATCTCGTCGCCGGTGGCAAGGATCGCCACCCGTGGCCGCCGCACCACCGACAGCCACGCCCTGTTCATGGCGGCGGCAAGCGCGATGTGCCTGGCCGTCAGCCACGTGCCGGCCGCGACGCCAACGTCGCCTTCGGCGAAGTCGAGCCCGGCTGCACGAACGTATTTTCCCTTGGGCACCGCCTCGGCGATATGGATGTCGTCGCCGCTTGCATCGACATCCTCCTGGATAACGATGCTGTCCGCGCCATCGGGCAGGGGGGCGCCGGTGAAGATGCGCACCGTCTCGCCGGGCCCGAGCTGGCGGTCGTAGGATTGCCCGGCGGGCACAGCGCCGACTTGCCGCAAGGTCACCGGCGCGGATGACACATCGGCGGCACTGACGGCATAACCGTCCATCGCCGACATATGCCGCGGTGGCTTGGTCACGCGGGCCGCCACGTCCTCGGCGAGCACCCGAAAGGCCGCATTGGCGATCCCGACCTGCTCGGCCGGCAGTTGGTGCATGCCCTCCAGCAGCCTGGCACGGGCCTCGGCGACCGAGATCATGGAGCGTCGTAGGTGCCCGACTTGCCGCCGGACTTGTGCACCAGGCGGATCGCCTCGATGCGCATGCCGCGGTCGACCGCCTTGCACATGTCGTAAATGGTGAGTGCCGCGACAGAGACTGCGGTCATCGCCTCCATCTCGACGCCGGTCTGGCCGACAACGCGCGCGGTGGCCCGGATGTCGAGCGAGGACGTGTCCGGATTAGGCATGATGTCGACTTCAGCCGACGAGAGGCCTAGAGGGTGGCAGAGAGGGATCAGTTCGGCCGTGCGTTTTGCCGCCATGATGCCGCCGATGCGCGCGGCGGCCAGCACGTCGCCCTTGCCGATGGCGCCCTCGCTGATCAAGGCCAGGGTCTCGGGCTGCATGGTCACGGACCCGGCGGCAATCGCCACCCGCTCGGTCGCGGCCTTGGCCGAGACGTCCACCATCCGCGCCTTGCCTGACCCGTCGACATGGGTCAGCCCCGAGCTCATGAGGCGACTGCCGCCTTGGCCGGCGTCAACAGCGCCCGCGTCGCCGCCGTCACGTCGGGTTGGCGCATCAGCGACTCCCCGATCAGGAAGCATCGTGCGCCGACGCGTTCCATGCGTGCCAGATCGGCAGGCGCGCCGAGCCCGCTTTCGCAGACCAGAATGCGGTCGCTGGGGACATTGGGCGCCAATGCTTCGGTCGTCGCCAGATCGACGGCCAGGGTCTTGAGATTGCGGTTGTTGACGCCGATCAGGCGCGAATCGAGCCGCAGGGCGCGGTCCAACTCCGGCGCGTCGTGAACCTCGACCAGCACGTCCATGCCCCAATCGCCTGCCGCGGCGGCGAGATCGGCCGCGGTCGCATCGTCCAATGCCGCCATGATGATCAGGATGCAATCGGCGCCAAGGGCGCGCGCTTCGGCCACCTGGTAGGTGTCGATCATGAAGTCCTTGCGCAGGACGGGCAGGGGGACGGCCTGGCGTGCGGCCGTCAGATACGCGTCGCGGCCCTGGAAGTATGGCTCATCCGTCAGCACAGACAGGCAGGTCGCGCCCCCCTCATGATAAGCGCGGGCCAGCGTCGATGGATCGAAGTCGGCGCGGATCAGCCCCTTCGACGGCGATGCCTTCTTGATCTCGCATATCAGGCCATAGCCGTCGCGCGACGCTACGGCCAATGCGTCGGCAAAGCCGCGCGGGCGTGCGGCGGCCCTGGCCGCCGCCTCGACGTCGGACAAAGCTGCCGCCGCCTTGCGCGCGGCCACATGCGCTCGCTTGTCGTCAACGATCTTGTCGAGAACGGATCCCATGGCCATGCGTCAGTTGCCGCGGCCGTTGGTCAGGGCAACCAGCCGCTCCAGCGACTTGCTGGCCCGGCCGTCGTCGATGGACTTGCCGGCCATGGCAATGCCTTCGGCAAGCTCGCGCGCCATACCGGCGACCACCAGGGCAGCCCCGGCATTGAGGGTGACGATGTCGCGCAACGGCCCTGCCGCACCGTCGAGCAGTTGGCGAATGGCCGCAGCGTTCCCCTCCGCCTCGCCACCAATAAGGTCGGCTTCGCTGGCGCGGGCCAGCCCAAGCGCCTGCGGGTCGACCTCGAACTCCTTGGTCTCGCCATTCTCAACCGCGGCGACAAGCGAAGGACCGGTCGTGGTCAACTCGTCCATGCCATCGCTGCCATGGACCACCCAGGCGCGCTCGCTGCCCAACCGCGCCAGCACCTCTGCAATCGGACGCACCCAGCGGGCGGCATACACCCCCATCAACTGGCGCTTGATACCGGCCGGGTTGGCCAACGGCCCAAGCAGATTGAAGATCGTGGCCGTGCCGAGCTCAACGCGGGTCGGGCCGACATTGCGCATCGCGCCGTGGTGGCGCTGCGCGAACATGAACGCGATGCCAGCATCGTTGAGGCAAGTCTCGAACTTCGCCAGATCCGGCTCGAGGTTGACGCCCAGGCGCGCCAGCACATCGGCGGACCCGGACTTGGACGACCGGGCGACATTGCCGTGCTTGGCGACGGTCACGCCGCAGCCGGCCACCACGAACGCCGCCGCGGTCGACACATTATGTGTGTCCTTGGACGATCCGCCGGTGCCGCATGTGTCGATGGCGCCCGGTGGCGCCGAAACCGACAGCGCCTTGGCGCGCATGGCCCGCGCCGCACCGGCGATTTCGTCGACCGTCTCGCCGCGCACGCGCATGCCCATCAACAGGCCGCCCATCTGCGACGGCGTCACATCGCCCGACATCAGCAGGTTGAACGTGGCTTCAGCCTCCGCTTCCGAAAGGCATTGCCCCAGCGCGATCCGGCCGAGCACTGCCTTGATGTCGATTTCCATGTCGGTCATCGGGCTTCGTGTCTGTCCTCGCTCAGGCCTCGATCAGGCGCAGGAAATTCGCCAGCAAGTCATGCCCTTGCTCGGTCGCGATGCTTTCCGGGTGGAATTGCACCCCGTGGATCGGCAGCGACTTGTGGCGCACGCCCATGATCAGACCGTCGTCGCTCCAGGCGTTCACGTCCAATATCTCGGGCAATGACGGCCGGTCAACGATCAGCGAATGATACCGGGTGACCGATAGCGAGTCCGGCAGGCCGGCAAACACGCCCGTCCGGTCGTGGGTGACCCGGTCGACCTTGCCATGCATCGGCTCCGGCGCCCGCACCACCTTGCCGCCAAAGACCTGGCCGATTGCCTGGTGGCCCAGACATACACCCAGTGTCGGCACACCGGCGCTCGCCAGTTCCTCGATCAACGCCAGGCAAACGCCGGCCCGATCCGGGTCGCACGGCCCAGGCGAAATCACCACGCCGCGCGGCTTGCGGTCCAACAGGGCAGGGACGGTCTCCACGTCGTTGCGAACGACCTCGGTCTCGGCCCCCAGCTCTCCCAGGAAGTGGAAGAGGTTGTAGGTGAAGCTGTCATAGTTGTCGATCAGCAGCAGCATGGCTACGATCCTCGGATCGCACATTGGCGCCGAGTCGGCATCCGGTTGTGTGTGCCACGTGTCACGAGTCGTTTTTCGAGTCGTGCCACGGATTGTCTGTAATTGGCGGTCACCTGCGCGGCAATCGGCGCCACGCCGGGCCGGCGATGTTTTGCGTGAACTTTTCTAGGCATGATACCTAGAGCTCCATCGCTGCGGCGGCATAAGCATCCTCCGCCGCGCGCAGTAGGGCCCGCGCCTTGTTGCGGGTTTCCTGGTACTCGGCGGCCGGATCGCTGTCGGCGACAACGCCGCCCCCGGCCTGCACGTACATGACGCCATCCTTCAACACCGCCGTACGCAATGCGATGCAGGTGTCCATCGCGCCATCGGCGCCGAAATAGCCCACGGCGCCGGCGTAGATGCCACGACGCTCCGGCTCCAGTTCGTCGATGATTTCCATCGCGCGCACCTTGGGGGCGCCGCTCACGGTGCCCGCCGGGAAGCCGCCAATCAGCGCATCGAGCGCATCCTTGTCCGGCCGGATCTTGCCCTCGACGTTGGAGACGATGTGCATGACGTGGGAATAGAACTCGATGACGTTGCGCTCGGTCACCTGCACGCTGCCGATCTCCGCCACCCGGCCGACGTCGTTGCGGCCAAGGTCGAGCAGCATCAGGTGCTCGGCAAGCTCCTTGGGGTCGGCGAGCAGCTCGTTGGCGTGGGCGCGATCCTCCGCCGGCGTTTCGCCGCGCGGGCGGGTGCCGGCCAACGGGCGGATGGTGACGGTGTCGTCGCGCAACCG
The DNA here is from genome assembly GCA_965227515.1 of Alphaproteobacteria bacterium. GTDB lineage: Bacteria > Pseudomonadota > Alphaproteobacteria > CALKHQ01 > CALKHQ01 > CBDDFZ01. The sequence goes on along the minus strand of CBDDFZ010000001.1, from coordinate 3,160,414 downwards.
AACCAGGATCTCCGGGCTCGATCCCACGATCGCCAGGTCGCCGAAGTCGAAATAGACCAGGAACGGGGACGGATTGAGCCGCCGCAACGAGCGGTAGAGCGACAGCGGCGGCAACTCGAACGGCAGCCGGAAGCGCTGCGACGGCACCACCTGGAACACGTCGCCAGCGTGAATGTACTCCTTCGCCCGCTCCACCATCTGCATGTAGGTCTCGCGCGACACGTTGGAGACCGGTTCCGGCGGCCCGGCGGAGGCCGCGGCCGGCTCGCGCCGGTGGGGCAGGGAACGGCGGACATCGGTGATCGCGTCCTGCAGCCGCTCGCAGGCCAGGCGATAGGCCTGGTCGGCCGACAAGCCGTCCGCCGGCCACACCGGCGTCACCAGCGTGATCAGGTCGCCGATATTGTCGAAGATCGCGACAATCGTCGGACGTAACAGGATGGCATCGGGAACATTCAGCGGGTCGGGATTGTCATCCGGCAGCCGCTCCATCAGCCGGACCATGTCGTAGCCCAGATAGCCGAACAAGCCGCAGGCCATCGGCGGCAGGTCCTTCGGAATCTCGATCTTGGATTCGCCGATCAGAGCCCGCAGAGAGGCAAGCGCGCCATCCTTCTCGCCGACAGGGCAGGGGGCGAAGCCGTTGGGCGCGAACCTGGCATCGCGGTTGATCTCGGCCCGGTTGCCCTTGCAGCGCCACACGACGTCGGGCTTCAGGCCCAGAATGGAGTATCGGCCACGGGTCTTGCCGCCCTCCACCGATTCCAGCAGGAAGCTGTTGGGCCGTCCGTCGGCGAGCTTCAGCAGCGCCGACACCGGCGTTTCCAGGTCGGCCACCAAGCGGGTCCAGACAAGCTGCGGACTGCCGGTTGCGTAACCCTTGGAAAACGCCTCAGCGTCCGGCGTCATCATGACGACACCGCACGACGGTCAGGAATGCAGGCCCGTTCACCTGCCAGCGCCCGCGTCCGCCGCGCCCGCCGCAAAGACCGGCTATTGTGCCGGCTGTTCATAGAGAGAGCGGATCGTCGCATATTGGACCTCGACCGGGAACTGGCCCTGCAGGGCGACCCCGAATTGCGCGAAGATATCTTCGGCCTGTTGCGCCCGGAGTTCGGTCATCAAGGCATTGACAGCGGTTTCCGCCTCCTCGCCCTCCGGCGGGGCGATCGCCGTCACCTGCGCCACCAGCACACTGTCCCCGTCGTCAACCAACAGGGCCTCACCCAGGCCGGCCGCGAACAGGTCCTCAAGCAGCGATGCGGGAATGCCCTCGGCGCCGCCACCCGTGCGCAGCACTGCCGGCACCGTTTCCGCCTCCAGGCCAAGCTCGCCGGTGACGAACGACATGGTCTGGCCTTCCTGCACCCGCGCCGCGACATCCTCGGCAATGGCGCGCGCGCCCGCCAGTTGCTGGGCGGCGATCCAGTCCTTCTCCACCTGATCGCGCACGTCCTCGAACGGCCGCAGGGCAGGGGCGGTGATCGTATCGACGGTCAGCACATAGAGCCCGCCATTGTCCAGCGACTGCAACGTGCTCGGCTCCGGCGTGTCGCGCTGGAAGGCGAACACCAGCATCGCGTCGAGATCGCCCTCAAATTCCACCGGATTGCCGTCGGGGTCGTTGCCGTCGATGTCGACCGCGCCGGTTTGCAGCAGTGGCATCTCGATCAGCTCCGCGGTTTCCGCCAGGCCGATGTGGTTGTTCTGGTCCTCCGGCTGACCGGCGATCGATTCCATGATCGTCTCGGCGAGGGGGTCGATCTCGTCCTCCGCGATTTCCACCGCGATGTCGAACGACAGCTCCTCGCGCACGTCGTCCAGGGTCGGGGTGAATTCCGGCGTCACCTCGGCCGCCTGGAAGATGCGCCAGCCGAACGGCGTTTCGATCGGGTCGGTCACGCCGCCTTCCGCAAGCCCGAACACGGCGTCCGTGGCCTCGGGCAGAATCCAGTTGTCACGGGTGAAGGTGCCGAGCGGAATGGTGTCCGGTTCCTGGCCGGCCACCTCCGCCGCCACCTCTTCGAATGCCTGTCCGTCGGCCAGCGCCTCGGCGGCCCCGATGGCCAGGATCTCCTCGCTCAAGATCATCTGGTTGATGGCGCGGGATTCCGGCTCGATCAGGTCCGGCAGCCGGTACTCGTACTCCTCGGCCAGCTTCTCCTCCGACACCGGAACGCCGGCGGCCATCAACTCGGGATCGAGCACGATGGCGCTGATCTCGCGGTACTCCGGCGCCATGTAGTCGTCCGCGTTCTCCTCGTAGAAGGCTTCCAGGACCGCGTCGTCGATCTCCTCCGGCGCCGGCACCGAATCCACCGGCACCCGGGCCAGCGCAATAGTGCGCGCCTCCTGGTAGTACTGGACCAGGGTCTCGGCCACCGGCATCGGCACCTCAGCGCCGGAGACCATGGCGTCCAGCAGCGCCTGGCGCGCGATGTCGCGCCGCAACGTGGCGATGTATTCCTGCTCGCTCAGCCCCCGGTTGGCCAGGTCCTGCAGCAGCATGTCACGATCGAACTGCCCATTGATCGAGTAGGGCGAACTCTCGACCAGGAATCGTTGAACGCGCTCGTCGCCGACGACCAGCCCCATGTCGGCGGCTGCCGAGCTGTACAGACCCCGGCTGGCGAGCAGGCTGATCGCACTGTCGAGCAGGCCGAGCTGGATCGCGCTGTCGACGGTCAGGCTCGGCGAGATGCGCCGCACCTCGGCCTGGAACGTCCGGTCGATGTCATTGATCGTGTAGTCGATCTCGCCCACGGTCATCAGGCCACCGCCGGAACTCTGGCGCAGAATGTCACCGATGCCCCACACCGCGAAGCTGGCGATCAGCAGGATGAACAGCAGCTTCACCACCAGTGACGTGGATTTGGATCGCATTTGGGTCAGCATCGGAATTGGCTCGGTGTTGGCCGCACGCGGCGATTGTCTCTTGCCATCGGACGGCGGCACGTGCATGCACCTGCACTTGCAAGGACGCGCCAGCGAGACGGCGCCCAGCAACAAGCGCGGCGGGACGCACATGGTCCGACCGAATGGGTGGCGGATCATAGGAACCGCGTCCGGTCGCTGCAACAATGGTTTGCCCGAACCCGGCGCTTTGGGATTTGGGCGTATTGAGCATGACATGAACGAGGTGGGCGCGAGATGACGGACGCGGCGGCGCCGGTGCTGATTGCCGGCAATTGGAAGATGAACCGTGGCGGGCGCGACGCGGTGGCGTTGGCGGCGGACGTGGCGGCGGAGTCAGCGTCGCTGGACCACGAGGCGGTGGAGCTTCTGGTCTGCCCACCGGCGACGGCGATTTCCTCCGTCGGCGAGGCCCTGCGCGGCAGCCATGTCGCGCTGGGCGGTCAGGACTGCCACATGGCCGCATCGGGTGCCCACACCGGCGATATCGCGGCCGCCATGCTGCTCGATGTCGGCTGCCGGTACGTGATTGTCGGCCATTCGGAGCGGCGCACCAATCACGCCGAAACCGACGAGACCGTCCGCGCCAAGGCCGAGGCGGCCATCGAGGTCGGCCTGATCCCGATCGTGTGCATCGGCGAGACCGAGGCCGAGCGCGACAGCGGCGCCACGCTGGATGTGTTGAGCCGCCAGATCGCGGGCTCGGTCCCGGCCGCGGCGACGCCAGCCGGCATCGTGCTGGCCTATGAGCCGGTGTGGGCCATCGGCACCGGCCGCACCGCGGAGCCGGACCAGGTCGCCGAAGCCCACGCGCACATTCGCAGCGTATTGTCCGGAACCATTGCCGGCGGTGCCGACGTGCGCCTGCTCTACGGCGGGTCGGTCAAGCCGGGCAACGCCGCCGAACTGATGGTTCTGGACGCCGTGAACGGGGCGCTGGTCGGCGGCGCCAGCCTGAAGTCGGCCGACTTCATTGGGATCGCCACGGCCGCCATATCTTAAGCAGTCTCGTAAGCCGGGTGCCGAACTGCTACAAATACAGGCTGGCAAAGTGGGCGCGATCGGTCTAGAAACCCGCCATCCCTAGGATAGGAATTGTTCATTCGGCGACATCTGAGTCGCCGGACACGTGAAAGCGGTGCGAACGCATGAGTACGGTTCTATTGGTCATACACATCCTGCTGGCGCTGGGGCTGGTCGGCATTATCCTGCTGCAACGCAACGAGGGCGGCATGGGCGGCCTGGGCGGCGGCGGCAGCAATGCCAACATGGCGACCAGCCGGTCGTCGGCCAACCTGCTGACCCGCACCACCGCCATCCTGGCCGCATTCTTCATGGCCAATAGCGTGCTGCTGGCGATCGTGAACAAGAACGAGCGCTCCACCCTGCTGGACGAACTGCCGGAACTGCCCGCGCTGGAGCAGCCGGGCGACGAGCAGCCGCTGGACCAACTGCCGGACCTGCCAGCCCTTGACGGCGACGCGGGCGGCGGCGAACCGGAGGCCGAGTAACGTGGCGCCGCCGGCTTCCCCCCGCCGGACGGCACTCCACCACCAGCCCCTCCACCTCCAGCCCCACCGGCGCCGGCCCCAACATCGCTGGCCCGGCCGGCAACACTTCCTTCGACACTCTCGATGACCCGCTACATCTTCATCACCGGCGGCGTCGCCTCCTCGCTGGGCAAGGGCCTGTCGGCCGCGGCCCTTGGCGCGCTGCTGCAGGCTCGGGGCTACAAGGTCCGCCTGCGCAAGCTCGACCCCTACCTCAACGTCGACCCGGGTACGATGAGCCCCTATCAGCACGGCGAGGTCTACGTCACCGACGACGGGGCGGAGACCGACCTGGACCTGGGCCACTATGAGCGGTTCACCGGGGTTGCCACCCGCAAGGCCGACAACGTGACCACCGGCTCGATCTATTCCTCGGTCATCGCGCGCGAGCGGCGCGGCGACTATCTGGGCGCGACCGTGCAGGTGATCCCGCACGTCACCGACGCCATCAAGGCGTTCATCGTCGCCGACGTCGAGGACCGCGACTTCGTGATCGCCGAGGTCGGCGGCACTGTGGGCGATATCGAGGGATTGCCGTTCCTGGAGGCGATCCGCCAGCTCGGCAACGAATTGGGGCCGGAACAAAGCCTGTTCGCGCACCTGACCCTGGTGCCGTTCATTCCGTCCGCCGGCGAGCTGAAGACCAAGCCGACCCAGCACTCGGTGAAGGAGCTGCTTGGCCTCGGCATCCAGCCGTCCATCCTGCTCTGCCGCTGCGACCGGCCGATCCCGCCGGACGCACGCCGCAAGATCGCGCTGTTCTGCAACCTGCGCGAGGAGGCGGTGATCCCGGCGCTGGACGCCGACACCATCTATCGCGTCCCGCTGATGCTGCACGACGAAGGCTTCGACGCCCAGGTCTGCCGCCACTTCCGCCTGCCGGACGAAAAACCGGTCGACCTGACGGTGTGGAAGGAAATCTGCCAGCGCGCGACCTCGCCCGAAGGCGAGGTCCGGATCGCGGTCGTCGGTAAGTACACGGTGCTGCTCGACGCCTACAAATCGCTGGGCGAGGCGCTGACCCACGGCGGCATCGCCAACAATGTGCGCGTGCAGATGGACTGGATCGATTCCGAGGTCTTCGAGCGCGAGGACGCGGTCCAGCAACTGTCGGGCGTGCACGGCATCCTGGTGCCGGGCGGCTTCGGCGAGCGCGGCACCGAGGGCAAGATCGCCGCGGCCCAGTTCGCGCGCGAGCACCGCGTGCCCTATTTCGGCATCTGCTTCGGCATGCACATGGCGGTCATCGAGGTGGCGCGCCACCTGGCCGGCATCGAAGGCGCCGGCTCATCGGAGTTCGGCCCCTGCGAGCATCCGGTCATCGGCCTGTTGACCGAATGGGTGCGCGACAACCGGGTCGAGCAACGTTCGGCGGACGACGATCTGGGCGGCACCATGCGCCTGGGCGCCTATCCGGCGGTATTGGCGGAAGGCAGCAAGGTGCGCGAGGTCTATGGCACCGAGGCGATCAGCGAGCGCCATCGCCACCGCTATGAGGTCAATCTCAACTATCGCGACCAGTTGGCCGAGGCCGGGATGATCTTTTCCGGCAACTCGCCGGATGGCGAACTGCCGGAGATCGTGGAGCTGGTCGACCACCCATGGTTCATCGGCGTGCAGTTCCACCCGGAGCTGAAGTCGCGCCCGAACCAGCCGCACCCGCTGTTCACCAGCTTCATCCGCGCCGCCATCGACCAGTCGCGGCTGGTCTAGGGAGTTCGGGCGATGGCAGCGGCACATACGGTGAAGATCGGCGATTTCGAGGTGTCGAACGACGCGCCGCTGACGCTGATCGCCGGGCCGTGCGCGATGGAAAGCCGCCAGCACGCGCTGGAGATGTCGCAGGCGCTGGTGGAAATCTGCCGGCCGCGCGGCATCAACCTCATCTACAAGACCTCGTTCGACAAGGCGAACCGGACCTCGGCGTCGAGCCCGCGCGGCGTGGGGCTGGAGGCGGCGCTGCCGGTCTTCGCGGAAGTGCGCGAGGCGCGCGGCTGCCCGGTGCTGACCGACGTGCACCTGCCCGAGCAATGCGCGCCGGTGGCCGAGGCCGTCGACGTGCTGCAGATCCCGGCCTTCCTGTGCCGCCAGACCGACCTGTTGGAAGCCGCCGCCGCAACCGGGCGCGCCATCAACGTCAAGAAGGGCCAGTTCCTGGCGCCGTGGGACATGGCGAACGTGGTCGAGAAGATCCGCGCCTTCGGCAACCCGAACGTGATGGTGTGCGAGCGCGGGGCCAGCTTCGGCTACAACACCCTGGTATCGGACATGCGCGCGCTGCCGGTTCTGGCGGCGACCGGGTGCCCGGTCGTGTTCGACGCCACCCACTCCGTGCAGCAGCCGGGCGGGCAGGGCGCCACCTCGGGCGGCCAGCGCGAGTTCGTGCCGGTGCTGGCACGCGCGGCGGTCGCCATCGGCGTGGCGGCGGTGTTCATGGAGACCCACCAGGATCCGGACAACGCGCCGTCCGACGGCCCTAACATGGTCCATCTCAAGGACTTGCCCGGCCTTCTTGATGTGCTGACCGCATTCGACCGGCAGGCCAAGTCCAACCCGATAAACATCACCTGACACTCCAGCCCCAGAGGCCACCAAGCCATGAGCGCGATTCTCGACATACACGCCCGCGAAATCCTGGACAGCCGCGGCAACCCCACCGTGGAGGTGGACGTCCGCCTGGAGACCGGCGCCTTCGGGCGTGCCGCCGTGCCGTCGGGCGCGTCGACCGGCGCACATGAGGCGGTTGAGCTGCGCGACGGCGACAAGGGCCGCTATGGCGGCAAGGGCGTGCTCAACGCGGTCGAGGCGGTGAATGGCGACATCCTGGACGCGCTCTCCGGCATGGATGCGGACGAGCAGCGCATCATCGACCAGACGATGATCGACCTGGACGGCACCGACAACAAGGGCAAGCTCGGCGCCAATGCGATCCTGGGCGTATCGCTGGCCGTGGCCCGGGCAGCGGCGGAGGACGCCGGCCTGCCGGTCTACCGCTATGTCGGCGGCGCGGGCGCGCATGTGCTGCCGATCCCGCTGATGAACATCATCAATGGCGGGGCGCATGCCGACAATCCGGTCGACATCCAGGAATTCATGATCATGCCGATCGGCGCCGACAGCTTTGCCGAGGCGCTGCGCACCGGCTCGGAGGTGTTCCAGGCGCTGAAAAAGGCGCTGAAGGACGCCGGCCACAACACCAATGTCGGCGACGAGGGCGGGTTCGCGCCCAACGTCTCCAGCACCGACGAGGCGCTGGGCTTCGTGATGAAGGCGATCGAGGCCGCTGGCCGCACGCCGGGCGACGACGTGGTCCTGGCGCTCGACTGCGCGTCGACCGAGTACTACGGCGACGGCAAGTACACGCTGGCGGGCGAGGGCAAGACCCTCGGGTCCGACGAGATGGTCGACTATCTGGCGGCCCTGGTCGACCGCTATCCCATCGTCTCCATCGAGGACGGCATGGCCGAGGACGACTGGGGCGGCTGGGCCGCCCTGACCGAGGCCATCGGCGGCCGGATCCAGCTTGTCGGCGACGACCTGTTCGTCACCAACACCACCCGCCTGCGGCGCGGCATCGACGAGGGCGCGGCCAACTCGATCCTGGTCAAGGTCAACCAGATCGGCACCCTGACCGAGACGCTGGAAGCGGTGGAAACCGCGCACAAGGCCGGCTTCACCGCCGTCATGTCGCACCGCTCGGGCGAGACCGAGGACGCCACCATCGCCGACCTCGCGGTGGCAACCAACTGCGGGCAGATCAAGACCGGCTCGCTGTCCCGCTCGGACCGGCTGGCCAAGTACAACCAGCTGCTGCGCATCGAGGAAGAGCTGAGCACCGCCGCCCGTTACGCCCAGTGGTCCCGCGCAACGGGGTAGTTTCGAGCCCCTCAAAACCACTCATTCGTCATCCTCGGGCTTGTCTCGAGGATCCATTTTTGTCCAACAGACCAATAAGTTATGTGAAATGCGCTGAGCGATGGGGCGGTCGCTTCACACGCACCACGGCAGCGACAGCGAGCAGAGTCTGGGCAGGCAGAACCGCACGTCAATGGGCCCTCGCCACAAGGGCGAGGGCGACGGGTTGGTTGGGTGAAGTGTCGGCCCCCAGGCCAATGTGAGTCTTTTTTGCCACGCCCATCAGCGCAACGCGCATACTGCGGGCGGAGGACCGATTCGGCGTTGACCGCCAACGGCTTAGGTGATTCTTTTCCGAAATGTTGCTGTTTTCCGAGTTGCGCGCCCGGCCCAAGGCCATTTTGCCGACCGTGTTCGGCCTGGCAGCGCTCAGCTACTTCGCCTATCACGCCGTCAGCGGCGAACGCGGCCTGATCGCCTATTGGCAGCTGCAGTCCGACGTGCAGGCGGCCGAGCAGGCGCGGGACCAGACCCGCGCCCAGCGCACGGAACTGGAACATCGCGTCAACATGCTGCGCCAGCAGATCGACCCCGACATCCTGGAAGAACGCGGGCGCACGCTCCTGAACCTGCGCCGGCCCAACGATGTCGTGATCATGATCGAGCCCGGAGAAGTTACCTCGGGTGACGTCACCGAAGGCGAGGGTGCCCCCGCAGAGTAATGCGGCGACCGGATCTCTGGGCGAATGGCAGCCATGCCATCCTGTGACTGGTCATCCAGGCACTTCCTGTCATAATCCGCGCCAACAATCGCGGCGCCGCCCAGGCGCACCGCCACCCACGCCACCGCCACACGGACCTGGGGAGGACCGTATCGCCATGGCAGCCGCCAAACGCCCAACAAGGGCGAAATCCAAGCCGGCCAAATCGACCGCAAGCTCCAAGACCAACGGCAGGAACGGGCCGCCGCCTCTGGACGACGCGGCGCTGAGCGACGCCTACCGCCAGATGCTGCTGATCCGGCGGTTCGAGGAACGGGCCGGCCAGATGTATGGCATGGGCCTGATCGGCGGCTTCTGCCACCTCTACATCGGCCAGGAGGCGGTCGTCGTCGGCATCCAGGCGGCGTCGAGGGACGGCGACACCGTGGTCACCAGCTACCGCGACCACGGCCATATGCTGGCCTGCGGGATGGAGTCTCGCGGCGTCATGGCCGAGTTGACCGGCCGCGCCGACGGCTATTCGCGCGGCAAGGGCGGCTCCATGCATATGTTCAGCCGCGAGAAGAACTTCTTCGGCGGCCACGGCATCGTCGCCGCCCAGGTGCCCATCGGCACCGGCCTGGGGTTCGCCCACAAGTACAAGGAGGACGGCGGCGTCGCCATGGTCTATCTGGGCGACGGCGCGGTGAACCAGGGCCAGGTCTACGAGAGCTTCAACATGGCAGCGCTGTGGTCGCTGCCGGTGGTCTACGTCATCGAGAACAACCAGTACGGCATGGGCACGTCGGTGGCACGCGCGTCGGCCCAGCCGGACCTCTACAAGCGCGGGGCGGCCTATGGCATCGCCGGCGCCCAGGTCGACGGCATGGATGTGGAAGCGGTGCACGACGGCGCGGAGACCGCGCTGGCACACGCGCGCGGCGGCGAGGGGCCCTACATCCTGGAGATGATGACCTACCGCTACCGCGGCCATTCGATGTCCGACCCCGCCAAGTACCGCACCAAGGAGGAGGTCGCGAAAATGCGCGCCGAGCGCGACCCGATCGAGGGCGCGAAGCAGAAGCTCGTCAATCGCGGCATTCTGGACGAGGAGGGCCTGAAGGCGGTGGACAAGGAGGTCCGCGCGATTGTCAGCGACGCCGCCGACTTCGCGCAGACCAGCCCGGAACCGGATCCGTCGGAGCTCTACACCGACGTACTGGTGGAGGCATGACGGTGCAATTGGTTTGTCAAGTTTGCGCGGCAAGAGATTGAGATGCCGATAGAAATCCTGATGCCGACCCTGTCGCCTACGATGACGGAAGGCAAGCTCGCCCGCTGGCTGAAGGCCGAGGGCGACGCGATTGCCGCCGGCGACCCCATCGCCGAGATCGAGACCGACAAGGCGACCATGGAGGTCGAGGCGGTGGACGAGGGCCGGCTCGGCCGCATCCTGGTGGCCGAGGGCACCGAGGAAGTCGCGGTCAACACGCCGATTGCCGTCATCCTGGGCGATGGCGAGGACGCGGCGGACATAGACAGTGCGCCCGCTGCCTCGCCTGCCACGAATGGCGGCGCCGGCCCACCGGAGACCGCGCCAGCACAGCAAGCGCCAGCTCCGGCCCCCTCAACACCTGCCGTCCCGGTCGCGGCGGAAGGCGACTACACCGGCGAGACTATGCACGCGACGGTGCGCGAGGCCCTGCGCGATGCCATGGCCGAGGAGATGCGCCGCGATCCGACGGTGTTCCTGATGGGCGAGGAAGTCGCGGAATACCAGGGCGCCTACAAGGTGAGCCAGGGGCTGCTGGACGAGTTCGGCGCCAAGCGGGTGATCGACACCCCGATCACCGAACACGGCTTCACCGGCTTGGGCGTCGGCGCGGCATTCAACGGGCTCAGGCCCATCGTGGAGTTCATGACCTTCAACTTCGCGCTACAGGCGATGGACCAGATCATCAACTCCGCCGCCAAGACGCTCTACATGTCCGGCGGCCAGATGGGCTGCCCCATCGTATTTCGCGGCCCGAATGGCGCGGCGGCGCGGGTGGCGGCCCAGCACTCCCAGGGGTTCGAGAGCTGGTTCGCCCACGTGCCGGGCCTGAAGGTGGTATCACCCTGGCGCGCGGCGGACGCCAAGGGACTGCTGAAGTCGGCGATCCGCGACCCGAACCCGGTGGTGTTCCTGGAGAACGAGATCCTCTACGGCCGCAGCTTCGACGACGTGCCGACCGACCCGGACTGGACTGTGCCGATCGGCAGCGCTCGGGTGGCGCGCGCCGGCGGCGACGTCACCATTACCGCGTTCTCGCTGATGGTGGAACGCGCGCTGGAGGCGGCAGATGCATTGGCGGGCGAGGGGATCGCCGCCGAGGTGATCGACCTGCGCTCGATTCGCCCGCTCGACACCGCGACCATCGTCGCATCGGTACAGAAAACCAACCGGCTGGTCTCGGTGGAGGAGGGCTGGCCGTTCGCCGGCATCGGGTCCGAATTGGCCGCGCAGATGATGGAGCACGCCTTCGACTGGCTGGACGCGCCGGTGGCTCGTGTCACCGCCAAGGACGTGCCGCTGCCCTATGCCGCCAACCTGGAGACGCTTGCGTTGCCGCAAACCGCGGATATCGTGGCGGCGGCGAAAGCCGTCTGCTACCGCGACTGACCGAGGACCAGAAAGACATGGCCATCCCCGTGCTGATGCCGGCGCTGTCGCCGACCATGACCGAGGGTAAGCTCGCGCGCTGGCTGAAGGCCGAGGGCGACGAGGTGGCGCCAGGCGACGTGATCGCGGAGATCGAGACCGACAAGGCGACCATGGAAGTGGAAGCGGTCGACGAGGGCCGCATGGGCCGCCTCCTGATCGCCGAGGGCACCGACGAGGTCGCCGTCAACACGCCGATCGCCGTGATCCTGGAGGAGGGCGAGGACGCCAGCGCCGCCGACAACATCGGCACGGGCGCGGCGGCGCCACCGCCAGCAGCGCCAAAAACCGACGAGGCGCCACCCGCGCCCCAGAGCAATGGCGCCGACCCGGCCTCCGCCGCTGCGCCAGCCCCGGAGGCGCCCAAGGCCAACGGCGAGCGCGTGTTCGCCAGCCCGCTGGCCCGGCGGATGGCGAAGCAGGCCGGCCTCGACCTCGGCACCGTCCAGGGCAGCGGCCCGCATGGCCGCATCGTCAAGGCGGACATCGAGGCGGCCGTCGCCGGTGGCCCGGCTGCCAAGCCGCAGCCGGCTGCCACACGCGCGCCCGCTGCGCCGGCTGTTGGCGAGCCGGACTTCGAGCTGGTGCCGCACAGCTCCATGCGCAAGGTCATCGCCCAGCGGCTGACCGAGTCCAAGCAGACGGTGCCGCACTTCTACATGACCGTGGACTGCGAACTGGACGCCCTGCTGGCGCTGCGCAAGCAGCTCAACGCCAAGGCCGAGGCGCAGGGCACCAAGCTCTCGGTCAACGACTTCGTCATCAAGGCCGCCGCCCTGGCGCTGATCCAGGTGCCGGCCGCCAACGCCTCGTGGACGCCGGAGGGCACCAAGCTCTATCGCTCCGCCGACATCTCGGTCGCGGTCGCCATCGACGGCGGGCTGGTCACCCCGGTGATCCGCGGCGCGCACGCCAAGGGGCTGGCCGCCATCTCCGGCGACATGAAGGCGCTGGCCGCCAAGGCACGCGACGGCAAGCTGGTGCCGGAGGAATACCAGGGCGGCACGTTCTCGATCTCCAACCTCGGCATGTTCGGCATCAAGCAGTTCGAGGCCGTGATCAACCCGCCGCAGGGTGCGATCCTGGCGGTCGGTGCCGGCGAGCAGCGCCCGGTGGTGAAGGACGGCGCGCTGGCGGTCGCCACCGTCATGTCGTGCACGCTGTCGGTCGACCACCGGGTGGTCGACGGCGCGGTCGGTGCGGCGTTCCTGGCCGCGTTCAAGGCCATCGTCGAAGACCCGCTGACGATCATGCTGTAAGCGGCGACCGGGAACGTGAGCCAAGGCAAGACAGTGCGCGGCAAGGCATGCTGGGCGGTTGGGCTGATCCTGGTGTGTCACCAGCCAGCACTGGCCGACGATTGCGGAGCCGCCCTCGACAACGCGGCGGCGAACGGCGCGGCATTCGCCGCACAGTTGGCAGAATTCGAATCCGCCATCGAGGCGGCCAATTCCGAGAGCCTGGCGCTTGGCGATGACGGCGCGGTCAACGAAACACAGATCGAGCGATTGGGCGCGGACTTCCGCGATGCCGAGGACGAAACGGAGCGGCAGCATCTGGCATCCCAGATCCTGAAATACAATCAGGAGAATGCGGAATTATGCCGTGATTTCGCGGCGCTGTCCGACAATCTTGATGCACTGGCCGAGGATCTTGTGCAAGCGGCAAACCCGTATGTCGCGGCCGTCGACGCCCTGTCCGACCAAGGCGAAGGCGGCGGGGCATGCGACGGTCAGGCCGACGCGATGGCGACAATGACCGACCGGCTGGCCACGATGCACGAGAGCATCAGCATTGGCCTGGAAATGGCGGGACACCTGGCGCAGGCCAGCGACGCCTGCCTGGAGCAGACGCGCAACATCGCCAATTTCCTCGCCGCGCAGGGCTTCACGGAATGAGGCCGCAAGACCCGCCCCTCACCCATCTTCAGGAGCCCAATGCCCAGCCAATCCTATGATCTGATCGTTATCGGCGGCGGTCCGGGCGGTTACGTCGCCGCCATCCGCGCGGCCCAGCTCGGCCTGAAGACGGCTGTCGTCGAGCGCGCGCACCTGGGCGGCATCTGCCTCAACTGGGGCTGCATCCCGACCAAGGCGCTGCTGCGCTCGGCCGAGATCTACCACCACATGCGCCACGCCGCCGACTTCGGGCTGAAGGCCGACAACCCGGCGTTCGACATTGCCGCCGTCGTGGAACGCTCGCGCGGCGTGTCGAAGCAGCTCAATTCGGGTGTCGGCTACCTGATGAAGAAGAACAAGATCGACGTTATCGAGGGCACGGCAAAGCTGGCCGGCGGGGGCAAGGTCACGGTCGACGGCAAGGACAAGGGCACCTACCAGGCCACTCACATCGTCGTCGCGACCGGTGCGCGGCCCCGCGTGCTGCCGGGGCTGGAGCCGGACAAGAAGCTGGTCTGGACATACTTCGAGGCGATGGTGCCGAAGACGATGCCGAAGTCGATACTGGTCATCGGCTCGGGCGCCATCGGCATCGAGTTCGCCTCGTTCTACCGCACCCTCGACGCCGAGGTGACGGTGGTCGAGGTGCTGCCGCAGATCCTGCCGGTCGAGGACGCGGAGATCGCCGGCATGGCGCGCAAGCGGTTCGAGAAGCAGGGCATGCGCATCCTGACCGAAGCCAAGGTCACCAAACTCGACAAGGCTGCGAACGCGGTCACCGCGACGGTCGAGACCAAGGACGGCAAGGCCGAGCAGATCAAGGTCGATCGGGTGATCTCCGCCGTCGGCGTGCAGGGCAATATCGAGGATCTGGGCCTTGAGGCGCTGGGCGTGAAGACCGAGCGCGGCAGCATCGTCACCGACGGCTATGGCCGCACCAACGTGAAGGGCGTCTATGCCATCGGCGACGTCGCCGGGCCGCCGATGCTGGCCCACAAGGCCGAGCATGAGGGCGTGGTCTGCGTCGAGGCCATCGCCGGCGTCAAGGGCGTGCACCCGCTCGACAAGTCGAAGATCCCCGGCTGCACGTACTGCAACCCGCAGATCGCGTCGGTCGGCCTGACCGAAGCCAAGGCCAAGGAAGGCGGGCGCAAGGTCAAGGTGGGCCGCTTCCCGTTCATGGGCAACGGCAAGGCGATTGCACTGGGGGAACCGGACGGCCTGGTGAAGACCATCTTCGATGCGGCGACCGGGCAGTTGCTCGGCGCGCACATGATCGGCGCCGAGGTGACCGAGCTGATTCAGGGCTATGTGGTCGCCATGAACCTGGAAACCACCGAGGCCGAATTGATGCACACCGTGTTTCCGCACCCGACCCTGAGCGAAATGATGCACGAGTCCGTACTTGACGCTTACGGCCGTGTGATCCACGTCTAGGTTGGCGCCCCAAGCAAACGAAAGAGATCCCGTGGCCAGCAAGATCGATCCCGCCGTCAGGCACCCGGAAAAGGCCCATCGACCGGACAACCCGACCAAGCACCCGAAGCCGAAATGGCTGCGGGTCAAGGCACCGATGTCCCAGGGCTACCAGGAGACGGTCGGCATCGTGCGCAAGCACAACCTGCACACCGTGTGCGAGGAGGCGGCCTGCCCGAACATCGGCGAGTGCTGGTCGAAGGGCCACGCCACGATGATGATCATGGGCGACACCTGCACCCGCGCCTGCGCGTTCTGCAATGTCGCGACCGGCCGGCCGGAGCACCTGGACGCGCTGGAGCCGCGCAATGTGGCGCAGGGCGTGCGCAAGCTGGGCCTGGAGCACGTGGTCATCACCTCGGTCGACCGCGACGACCTGGCCGACGGCGGCGCAAAGCATTTCGCCGAGGTGATCCGCTCGATCCGCGCCGCGTCGCCGACCACGACCATCGAGATCCTGACGCCCGACTTCCTGCGCAAGGATGGCGCGCTGGAAGTGGTGGTGGACGCCAAGCCGGACGTGTTCAACCACAATCTGGAGACGGTGCCGCGGCTCTATCCGACCGTGCGGCCCGGCGCGCGCTACTACCACTCGCTGCGCCTGCTCGACCGGGTGAAGGAACTGGACCCGACCATGTTCACCAAGTCCGGCCTGATGGTCGGCCTGGGCGAGACCGACGAGGAAGTCGGCCAGGTGATGGATGACATGCGGTCGGCCGACATCGACTTCCTGACCATCGGCCAGTACCTGCAGCCGACGCCGAAGCACGCGGCCGTCGAGCGGTTCGTCACGCCGGAGACGTTCGAGGCCTACAGCAAGCGCGCGCGGGTGAAGGGTTTCCTGATGGTGTCCGCGTCGCCGTTGACACGCAGTTCCTACCACGCCGGCGACGATTTCGTCCGCCTGCGCGCGGCGCGCACCGCGGCGTTGTCCAAGGTGACCCGTGACACCCTTGATTTGAGCGTGGGCGCAGGCGAGGCGACCGAGTTGTCGTGATTCGCGCGCGCGCAAAACCAGCGACCGCCGCCTAGCATGCCGACCCATTCGGATCGCCGCGCCGTGCCCTATTCGGCCGAGCAGATGTTCGATCTGGTGGCCGGGATCGAGAAGTATCCGGAGTTCCTGCCCTGGTGTACGGCGGCCCGCATCAGGCGCCGCACCGATAATCTAATCGTTGCCGATTTAGCGATTGGATTCAAAGCAGTACGAGAGAAATTTACATCAAAGGTTGAGCTGTCGCCACCGCATCGCATTGATGTCACTTATGCAGAAGGGCCATTTAAGTATCTGAATAACAGATGGATTTTCGAGCCGCAGCCCGACGGCTCCTGCATCATCGACTTCTTCGTGGACTTCGAGTTCCGCTCCATCCTGCTGCAGAAGATCATCGGCCTGCTGTTCAACGAGGCGGTGAAGCGCATGGTCCGCGCCTTCGAGCAGCGGGCGCACGACCTGTACGGCGACAACGCGGCGAGCGCGCACTCCGAGATCGGGCACGACAAGCACGATCCGTCGGTCGCCTGACCGACGCACCGAATTGGTGCTGATGCCTAGTTTAGCGCTTGCCTCTCATAATAATTACGCATAATCCATAATTCACGTCGGATCGTATTGTGCGATCCGCACCGAATTAGGTCTGGTAATGATTTCCTCAGGTCAAATACGTGCCGCCCGCAGCCTTCTCAACGTGCGGCAGAGCGATCTGGCGCGGGCGAGCGGTGTGTCGCTGGCCACCCTCAACAACGTCGAGCGCGGGGTCGGCGACCCGAGGACAAGCACGCTAAGGGCCATCGAGGCGGCCCTCGGTTCCGCCGGCATCGAGCTGATCGACGACGGCGCGCGCCATGGCGTGGTGCTGCAGTCGGTGGCCCGCCCGGTCAGCCTGCAACCGTACCAGGCCAGCGAGCGCATTCTGGCGGCTCTGTCGCCGGAGGCGCTGGTCCGCCCCAGCCGGGTGCTGTTCTTCGTGCGCCGCATCCAGGGGGCAGGGGCCAGTGACGGCATGGACGACGCGGCCTACTGCGTGCTGCTGGACAGCGCCAACCGCACGCAACTCTTCGACCGCATCAACCTGGTCCTCAACACGCCAGCGGCGGCGGCAGAGATCTGTGGCCTGCTGCTCGCCGCACTGTCCTTCTACAAGCAAAGCTCGGTCTATGTGGACCGCATGGTGGACGACACGTCGGGCCTCGCGCCCGATGTCGCGGTGGACCTGTTGCGCGCGCTGCCCAACCGGCCGCTGGACCACCCGGCGCATCTGTTCGAGGTGGCGGGCCACTGGCAAACGATGCTCGCGCGCTATGCCGACCGCGCCGGCCATCCGATGCACGCCCTGGTCACCGCCTATGGCAGATTGCCGGAGCTATAGCGCGTCTGCGCCGCACGCGCGCCGCACCATGGCCAGGGCGGCCAGAACCGTCTGTCGCCTGACGGCAGCGCGGTCGCCGTCGAAGCGGTGTTCCGCGACGTCGATAACGCCGCCGGCGCGGCCGCAGCCGATGTAGACCAGGCCGACCGGCTTGGTGTCGGTCGCACCGCCAGGGCCGGCGATGCCGGTGCAAGACACGGCAATGCCAACGTCGCCACGCGACAGGGCGCCCGCCACCATGGCCCGCGCCACCGGTTCGCTGACGGCGCCGTGTGCCGCCAGCATATCCTCCGGCACTCCCAGCATCGCGGTCTTGGCAGCGTTCGAATAGGTCACGAACCCGCAGCAAACGACATCGGAACTGCCGGCAATTTCGGTCATCGCACCAGCGATCAGGCCGCCGGTGCAGGATTCAGCGGTCGCGAGTGTCGCCGCAGCCCCTCGCAGGGCCGTCAGCGTTGCCGTCGCGGCAGCGATCAGGTCGTCGTCGAGAACGGACATAGCGAGAAACTCCAGGCAACAGCGACGACCACGATAGCGGCATAGATGCCGGCCAGCACGTCGTCCAGCATCACCCCCAGGCCGCCACTGACATGCCGGTCGGCCCACGACACCGGCCACGGCTTCAGGATGTCGAACAGGCGGAAGGCCACGAACCCCAGAACAAACAGCCGCCAGTCGGCGCAGGCGGGCAGAAGCGCGATCCACTGGCCGGCGACCTCGTCGATGACGATGCGCCCGTCGTCCTTCAGCCCGGTCCGCGCGGCATCGCGTTCGGCGGCCCAGATGCCGACACCGAACACCGCCACCGCGGCCACCAGCAACCCGACCCAGCCGAGCCAAAACTGGATCGGCCACGCCATGACAGCCGCCGCCAACGACCCCCAGGTCCCCGGCGCACGTGGTGCCAGGCCGGCGCCGAACCAGGTGGCGAGCAGGGTGGGCAGGCTCATCCGCACGGCATGCTCATGTGTCGGCCGTCGCCACCAGGGTGGCTGTCGCCATCGCCGCGATGCCTTCTCCCCGGCCCAGAAAGCCAAGCTTCTCGGTGGTCGTGGCTTTCACGCTGACCCGGCTCGGCGCCAGGTCCAGCATCGCCGCCAGCGCCTGCTGCATCGCCGCGCGATGGGGCCCGACCTTCGGCCGCTCGCAGATGATGGTGACGTCGACGTGGCGCACCACGAAGCCCTCGGCCGCCGCCAGCGACTTGGCGTGGATCACGAAATGCTGCGAGGCAACGCCGCGCCACCGGGCATCGCCGGGCGGAAAGTGCGCGCCGATATCGCCGGCCGCGACCGCGCCGAGGATGGCGTCGGTCACCGCATGCAATGCCACGTCGGCGTCGGAATGGCCGGCGAGGGGGCGGTCGTGGGGGACGTCGACACCGCACAGCCGCACGCTGCCTTGGCCGTCGGCCGGGCCGAAACCGTGCACGTCGAAGCCGTTGCCGACCCGGGTCTCCCCCGGCATGACATCGGGCACCGGCGGCCCGCCGGCTTTCGTCACCGGCGCCACCACCTGCCGGGCGCGTTCAAGGTCGGCCGCCGTCGTGATCTTGAAGTTGTCGCGGTCATCGCTGACCAGGAATACCGCCATGCCGGCCCGCTCGGCCACTGCCGCGTCGTCGGTCAGCGCTTCGCCGGCATGGGCCTCGTGCGCCGCCAGAATCGACTTGAAGCCGAACACTTGCGGCGTCTGCGCCTGCCACAGCCCCTCTCGGTCAACGGTGCCGGCGATCCCGGCCTCTGACGTACCGCGCTTCAGGGTATCGCTCACCGGCACCGCGGCAATGGCCCCGCCGTGCTGACGCGCCGCCTCGACGGTGCGAGCGATGGTGTCGGCGGACACGAAGGGGCGTGCCGCATCGTGGATCGCCACCAGGTCGGGGGCCGCGCCTTTCAGCGCGCGCAGTCCGTTGAGCACGGACTCCTGGCGCGTCGCCCCGCCGAGCACCGGCGCCATGAGATCGAGGTCCTGCACCGCAGCGTCATAGGCGGTCCGGTCATCTGGGTGGATCACCACACAGACATCGTCGATCGACGGGTGCCCCAGGAACCGGCGCACGGTCTGCGCCAGCACCGTCGCGCCGTTCAGGCTCTGATACTGCTTTGGAGAAGCGCCACCGGCGCGGCTGCCGCGACCGCCGGCGACAATCAGGGCAATGCAGGTCACGGCCAGCCGCTATCCACATGCGTTTGGGTGCGCTGCACAAATCCAGCCGCGCATTTTGTGCGCTTGCAAAAAGACTGTAATGCAAATAAATTATGCAATCTGGAAATTTGCCTAGTTTTTAGGCAGCAGCCGACCCCGGTTGCGGGGGCGACGCGGGGTCCGGGTGGGGGAGTTCGGGTTCTGACGCGCGTAGTGGGAAACATCCAGGCGGATGGCCGGGTTGGCACGGCATTGCTGAATGCTCTGCCGGACCCGGTGCTGACCATAGATCCGGAAGACTGCGTGACGTTCGCCAACATGGCGGCGGAGCAGTTTCTGTGCGCCGGCGCAGCCTTGCTGCACACCCGGCCGTTAAGCGAGTTCATCCCTTCGGACAATCCCCTGTTCGCCCTGATCAACCAGGCGCGTTCGAGTGGCATCGGCCTTGCAGACCACGGGCTGACGCTGGAGTCACCTCGTATCGGACGGCACGAGGTGGCGGCCCAAGTAACGCCACTTTCCGACATGAACGGCGAGATTGCCATATCCTTGCACCAACATGCCATGACCCGCGCGGTCGAGCGTCAGCTCAGCCATCGCGGCGCCGCCCGGTCGGTGTCGGCGATGGCGGCGCTGATGGCCCACGAGGTCAAGAACCCGCTGTCGGGCATCCGTGGCGCGGCACAACTGCTGGAGCGCAGTGCCAGCCAGGGCGACCGTCAGCTCACCCGGCTGATCTGCGACGAGACCGACCGCATCGTCGGGCTGATCGAGCGGATGGAGGCGTTCTCGGAGGGGCGGCCGCTGGATCGGATGCCGGTCAACATCCACCGCATCCTGAACCACGTCTGCAACGTCGCGCGCGCCGGCTTCGGCCGCAGCGCACGCTTCACCATGTCGTTCGACCCGTCGCTGCCACCGGCATTCGGCAACCACGATGCGCTGGTCCAACTGTTCCTGAACCTGGTCAAGAACGCCGTCGAATCCTGCGAGGAAGAGATCTGCGAGATCGACCTGGCGACCAAGTTCCAGCACGGCCTCAGGGTCGTGGTGCCCGGGACCGACAGCCGCCTGAACCTGCCGATGGTGGTCAGCGTGCGCGACAACGGGCCGGGCATTCCAGACGACATGCACCAGCATCTGTTCGAGCCATTCGTCTCGACCAAGAACCGGGGCAGCGGCCTCGGCCTGGCGCTGGTGGCCAAGGTGGTGCAGGACCACGGCGCGATGATCGAGTTCGACTCGACGTCGCGCGGCACCGTTTTCCGCGTGATGTTGCCGATCGCGGACTCAAGCAACGCGACGGCGCACCGCGAGGCGGTTGCCACCGTTCAGGAATGAACACATGACCAAACCCGCCACCATTCTGATCGCCGACGACGACCGCGCCATACGAACCGTGCTCAACCGGGCACTGTCGCAGCTCGGCCACGACGTGCGGTCGACCGGCGCCGCATCGCAACTCTGGCAGTGGGTGGCCCAGGGCGATGGCGACCTGGTGATCACCGACGTGTTCATGCCCGACGGCAATGGGCTCGACCTGTTGCCCCGCATCAGGTCGGTGCGGCCCAAGCTCAGGGTGCTGGTGATGAGCGCGCAGTCGACCCTGATGACCGCCGTGCGGGCGGCCGAGAAGGGGGCATTCGAATACCTGCCTAAGCCTTTTGATCTCAACGAGTTGCTGGACACCGTTGAGAGGGCGCTGAATGCGCCCGGGCCGCGGGCGCCGACGACCGACGAGCCGATGCCGGCAGGGGCCGGCGACGAGGATTTGGACAAGCTGCCGCTGATCGGCCGCTCGACCGCGATGCAGGAAATCTATCGCGTGCTCGCCCGGCTGATGGGGTCGGACCTGACGGTGATGCTGACCGGCGAATCCGGCACCGGCAAGGAGCTGGTCGCCCGCGCGCTGCACGACTACGGCAAGCGCGCCGACGCGCCCTTCGTCGCCATCAACATGGCGGCGATCGCGCGCGACCTGATCGAGAGCGAGCTGTTCGGGCACGAGCGCGGGGCCTTCACCGGGGCCGCGCAGCGCTATGCCGGCCGTTTCGAGCAGGCACGCGGCGGCACGCTGTTCCTGGACGAGATCGGCGACATGCCGCTGGAGGCGCAGACCCGCCTGCTGCGCGTGCTGCAGGAGGGCGAGTTCACCACCGTTGGCGGGCGCAAGCCGATCAAGGCCAACGTCCGCATCGTCGCCGCCACACACCGCGATCTGCGCCAATTGGTGCGCCAGGGCATCTTCCGCGAGGACCTGTTCTACCGTCTGAACGTGGTGCCGATCCGGCTGCCCCCGCTGCGCGAGCGCAAGGACGACATTCCGGCCCTGGTGCGCCATTTCTTCGAGAAGGCGGCGATGAACGGCGCCCCGGCCCGCACCGTCGACGAGCGCGCAATGGCGCGGCTGCGGTCCTACAACTGGCCGGGTAACGTGCGCGAGCTGGAGAACCTGATCCAGCGCCTGGCGGTGCTATATCCGGACGAGGTGATCGGGATTGACGCGATCCAGGCCGAGTTGAGCGACAGCCAGACCGCGCCGGTGGTGCACGCCAATGCCGCCGAGCCGCCCAGCCTTGGCGATGCGGTGGCAAGCCATGTCGAGCAACTGCTGGCCGCCAACAGCGACGACGGCAGCGAGGGCGACCTGCACAGCCGCATCGTTCGCGAGGTCGAGCGCCCGCTGATCGAGCTGACCCTGGCCGCTACCCAGGGCAATCAGATCAAGGCGGCGCGCATGCTCGGCCTCAACCGCAACACATTGCGCAAGAAGATCCGCGAGTTGGACATCGAAGTTGTCCGCAAGGTAAACTGAGCTAACTGATCCGCAGTGTCTGCGCCGCGCGGCGCGGCCAATTGGATAGGCGATGACCTCGGACGCGGTGGCTCCGGCCAGCAGCAGATGGCGCACGGCCCTTGCCGTGCTCGGGCGCCTTGCGACCAGCAAGGTTGCCGCCTTCGTCCTGTTCATACTGGCGATCTGCTGCGCCATCCTGACCTATCTGGCTTTCGCCGGCCTGCCGCCGTTCGATGCGTCGCCGGGTGCGGTGTTCGTCCTGCTCAATGTCGACCTGGTCGTGGTGCTGGCGCTGGGCGGCACCATCGCCATCAACCTCGTTCACATCTGGAGCGCGCGGCGCCGCGGGACGGCGGGGTCGCGGCTGCACAGCCGCCTGGTCGCGCGGTTCGGCATGCTGGCGATCGCACCGACCGTGGTCGTTGCCATCTTCTCCATGCTGCTGGTCACGTTCGGCATGCAGTCGTGGTTCTCCGAGCGGGTCAGCACCGCGGTCCAGACCTCGCTGGCGGTCGCCGAGGCCTACCTGCACGAGCACCAGCAACTGATCCGTGCCGATGTCGTGGCGATGGCGACCGACCTGAACCGGGCCGCATCCCTGGCGGCGGAGGATCCGCAGCGGTTCGGCGAGTTCGTCGTCGCCCAGGGCCGTATGCGCAGCCTGCCCGAGGCCATCGTCTTCGACACCGAAGGCAATCTCCTCAGCACCGTCGACTTGGCCGAGCGCAGCGACCTGGACCCAGCGAACCTGCCGGCCGATGTGCTGGCGCGCGCCGAAGACGGCGGGGTGGTGGTGCTGACGACCGAGCAGGATCGCGTGCGCGCGCTGATCAAGCTGGTCGCGTTGCAGGACGCCTATCTCTACGTCGGCCGCGCGGTCGACCCGCAAGTCGTCCGCCACATCGAGCAGACCCGGCAGGCCGTCAACGAATACCAGTACATCGAAGGCCGCATGTCGGACGTGCAGATCACTTTCGCCATCATCTTCGTGGTGCTGGCGCTGCTGCTGCTGTTCACCGCCGTCCTGCTGGGCCTGGCCTTCGCGACCAAGCTGGTGCGCCCGATCAGTGCGCTGATTGGTGCTGCCGAGCGGGTGCGCAGCGGCGACCTGTCGGCCCGGGTCGCCGACCATGGCGACGACGACGAGCTGGGCTCGCTGAGCCGCGCGTTCAACCGCATGACCGACCAGCTTTCCATGCAGCGCAACGAGCTCGTCGCCGCCAACGAGTTGATCGACCGGCGGCGGAGGTTCACCGAGGCCGTGCTCTCGGGCGTGACCGCCGGCGTTATCGGGCTCGACAAGGCCGGTGCCGTCCACTTGGCCAACAAGGCGGCCGAGGACATCTTGGACCTGTCGGCCGCCGATCTGCGCGGCGCGCGGCTGGCCGATGCGGTGCCGGAGATGGCGGACGTGCTGGCCAAGGCGCGGCGGCGGCGCGGGCGCGTGGTCGAGGCGCATTTGCAGCTCGACCACGATGGCGGCCCGCGGTCCCTGGTGATCCGGGTGGCGACGGAGATGATGGGGACCGAGATCGTCGGCTTCGTTGTCACCATCGACGACATCACCGAGCTGGGCGCCGCACAGCGCAAGGCCGCCTGGGCGGACGTGGCCCGCCGCATCGCCCATGAGATCAAGAACCCGCTGACGCCGATCCAGCTTTCCGCCGAGCGCCTGAAGCGCAAGTACCTACGCCAGATCGAGGACGACCCGCAGACCTTCGCGCTGTGCACCGATACCATCGTCCGCCAGGTCGACGACCTGAGGCGCATGGTCGACGAGTTCTCGTCCTTCGCCCGGATGCCGACACCGACCATGAAGAAGGTCGACATCCGCACCGTGTGCATCCAGTCGGTGGTGCTGCAGCGGACCGCGCACCCGGCGGTCACCTTCGCCTACGAGCCGCCGGACAAGCCGCTGCACGCAGTGTGCGATCCGCAATTGATCGGGCAGGCGGTGACCAACCTGCTGCAAAACGCGATCAACGCCATCGACATGCGAACCGGGGAGGCCGCGGAGGTGCCGGGCCGAGTGGAGATCTCCACCCATATCGAAGGCGAGACCGTGGTCATCGACATCGCCGACAACGGCTGCGGGCTGCCGTCGCAGAACCGCGAACGGCTGACCGAGCCCTATGTCACGACGCGGGAGAAGGGCACCGGCCTTGGGCTCGCCATCGTCAAACGGATCATGGAGGACCACCAGGGCGCGATCTCGCTCAGCGACCGGCCGGGCGGCGGCGCGCACGTGCGCCTGACCCTGGCGACGGCCGCCGCGGCTGCCGCGCCATCCGCCGCCGACCCGGCAAGCGAGCCGCCTGCGCCCGGAGACGCGCCAAGTGCCGCCAATGACGGCCAGGCCGACGATCCGGATCGGGCGGCCGGCGGCGCCTGAGCTGCGGTTGCGCGGCCCGCGACCCCAGACATCAATCGCGACAATCCAGTGCGCACACGCGGTTCCATATCATGCTAGTGTCGCCCCCGATTCCGTCGCTCGGACCTCCGGGTGGCCGCGCCTTGGCCTGAAGGCCCGCGCGACCATCGGGATCGGAGCGCAGGCAGCTTTGACCACGTAACACCGAGATACAGGCCGATCCCGAGGTATGGCCCGCGATATTCTGATCGTCGATGACGAGGCGGACATTCGCCTGCTGATTGCAGGCACACTGGAAGACGAAGGCTATGAGACGCGCGAAGCCAGCGACGGCGAAAGCGCGCTGCAAGCCATCCGTGCCCGCCAACCGAGCTTGCTGATCCTGGATATCTGGCTGGAGGGCAGCCAGATGGACGGGCTTCAATTGCTCGATGTCGTCATGCGCGAGCACCCGAACCTGCCGGTGGTGATGATCTCCGGCCACGGCTCCATTGAGACCGCGGTGGCGGCCATCAAGAAGGGTGCCTACGACTTCATCGAGAAGCCGTTCAAGACCGACCGCCTGCTGCTGATCGTCGAGCGCGCCATGGAAGCGGCCCGCCTGCGCGCGGAGAACGAGGAGCTGAAGATGCGCGCCGGCGCCGAGCCGGAGCTGATCGGCAACTCCAACCATGCCAATCAATTGCGCCAGGCCATCCAGCGGGTGGCGCCGACCGGCAGCCGCGTGCTGATCACCGGCCAGCCCGGGTCGGGCAAGGAGGTGGTGGCCCGCCTGCTGCACCAATGCTCGCGCCGCGCGGCGGGGCCCTTCGTGGTGTTGAACTGCGCCACGCTCAGTCCCGAGCGGCTGGAGACCGAGTTGTTCGGCGAGGAGGACGCGGGCGAGGGGCTGCGCAAAATAGGCACCTTCGAGCGCGCCCATGGCGGCACATTGCTGCTGGACGAAATCGCCGACATGCCGCTGGAAACCCAGGGCAAGATCGTGCGGGTGCTGCAGGACCAGTCGTTCGAGCGGGTCGGCGGCAACATCCGCGTGCAGGTGGATGTGCGGGTGATCGCGTCGTCGAACCGCGACCTCAACACCGCGATGTCCAGCGGCAATTTGCGCGAGGACCTGTACTACCGCCTGAACGTGGTGCCGATCACGGTGCCGCCGCTGGTCGCCCGCCGTGACGACATTCCGATGCTCGCACAGCACTTTATGGCCACCTCCGCCGCTGCCGCCGGCACCGCGCCGCGTGAGTTCGGCGAGGATGCGATGGCGGCCCTGCAATCCTATGAGTGGCCGGGCAACGTGCGCCAGCTCCGCAACGTGGTCGACTGGCTGCTGATCATGGCGCCGGGGCGGCCGCGCGACCCGATCCGCGCCGATATGCTGCCGCCGGATATCAACGCCGCCACGCCGCCGGCACTGCGCTGGGAGCAGTCGGGCGAGATCATGGGGCTGCCGCTACGCGACGCCCGCGAGATGTTCGAGCGGCAGTATCTCAGCGCGCAGGTCAACCGCTTCGGCGGCAACATCTCTCGCACCGCCACCTTCGTGGGCATGGAGCGTTCGGCGCTGCACCGCAAGCTGAAGGCGCTAGGGGTCGCCGGGGCCGGCGGCAAGCTGGACGAGGCGGATGCGTAGGTCGCTTCTCAGTCGGTCTGTGCCAAGCGCACCGCGCTTTGGTCGTCGGATACCGCGATGAAAGTCATCGTCTGCGGCGCCGGCCAGGTCGGCTTCAACATCGCCCGCTACCTGTCGACCGAGAATGACGTGACCGTGGTCGACGTGCGCGAGGACCTGGTCGCCAAGATCTCCGACCAGCTCGACGTCCAGGGCATCGTCGGCCACGCCGCCCATCCGCCCATTCTGGAGCGCGCCGGTGCGCCGGACTGCGAGATGCTGATCGCGGTCACCCAGACCGACGAAGTGAACATGGTGGCCTGTCAGGTGGCCCACAGCCTGTTCGACGTGCCGACCAAGATCGCGCGCATCAGGCACCAGAGCTACATGCACCCGACCCACGCCCACCTGTTCAGCCGCGACAACATGCCGATCGACGTCATCATCTCGCCGGAGCGCGAGGTGGCGAAGGCGATCAGCCGGCGCCTGCATGTGGCCGGCGCGTTCGACGTGGTACCACTGTGCGACGGCAAGGTGTGGGCGGTCGGCGTGCGGTTGCTGGACGACTGCCCGGTCATCAACACGCCGTTGCGCCAGCTCACCACCTTGTTCCCCGACCTGCACATCAACCTGTTCGGCATCATCCGCAACGACCAGCCCATCGTGCCGACCGGCAAGGACCAGATGCTGCCGGGCGACCTGGTCTATTTCTTCTCCGAGGCCGACCACGTGGCCCGCGCGCTGGTGGCATTCGGCCACGAGGAGCGCGAGGCGCGCCGCATGATCATCATCGGCGGCGGCAATATCGGCCTCAACCTGGCCGAGGACCTGGAGGAGAACTTCCCCGGCGTCTCCGCCAAGCTGATCGAGATGGACCGCGACCGGGCCGAACTGGTCGCACAGCGACTGCACCGCATCCGGGTGCTGAACGGCGACGGGCTGGACCCGGAGATCCTGGACGAGGCCAATGTCGATATCGCCGAGACCGTGGTGGCGGTGACCGACGACGACGAGGTCAACATCCTCGCCTCGCTACTGGCCAAGCGCTACGGCTGCGAGCGCGCGGTGACCCTGATCAACGCGTCGACATACACGCCGCTGATTTCGACCCTGGGCATCGACGTCGTGGTCAGCCCGCGCGCGATCACGGTGTCGACGATCCTGCAGCACATCCGGCGTGGCCGCATCCTGTCGGTGAATTCGGTGCGCGAGGGGTTCGGCGAACTGATCGTGGCCGAGGCGCTGGAGACCTCCGTGCTGGTCGGCCAGACCCTGGGCGACGCCAAGATCCCGAATGGCGTCATCATCGGCGCCGTGCTGCGCGACGACGAGATCATCATCGCCCGGCCGGGCACCCAGTTCCGCGCCAACGACAAGGTGGTGCTGTTCGCGCCCACCGGCACCGCCCGCAAGGTGGAGAAGCTGTTCGCCGTGCGCCTGGAATATTTTTAGGAACACCCCGAAAAATGCCCCGCTTTGCCTACGTCAACGGCCGCTACGTGGCCCATGCGGCGGCGGCCGTCCATATCGAGGATCGCGGCTACCAGTTCGCCGATGCGGTGTACGAGGTGGTGCCGGTGGTCGATGGCAAGATGATCGGGCTGGAGCCCCATCTCGACCGGCTGGACCGGTCGTTGGGCGAAATCCGCATCGAATGGCCGGTGTCCCGCAGCGTGATGGCCCACATCGCCCGCGAACTGATCCGCCGCAACGGGCTGGCCACGGGGTTGCTCTACATCCAGGTGTCGCGCGGGGTGGCGCCGCGCGACCATTGCTTCCCGGACGTGCCGGTGGCGCCGGCGCTGGTCATGACCACCCGGCGCAAGCCGCGCCCGGTGACCGCCGATACGGTGACCGGCGTGCGGGTCGTCACCACGCCCGACCTCCGTTGGAAGCGCTGCGACATCAAGACGACCTCGCTGCTGCCCAATGTGCTGGCGCGGCAACAGGCGATCGACGCCGGCGCGGCCGAGGCCTGGATGGTCGGCGACGACGGCACGGTGACCGAGGGCACGTCGAGCAATGCCTGGATCGTCACCGCGGACGGCATGCTGGTGACAAGGCCGGCAGCGCCCGACATCCTGGACGGTATCACCCGGCGCGGCGTGATCGAGGTCGCCAGGCGGCAGGGCCTGGGCCTGGAGCAGCGTGCGTTCACCGTCGCCGAGGCGCTGGCCGCCCGCGAGGCGCTGCTGACCTCCAGTTCCAACTTCGTCATGCCGGTGGTGCGCATCGACGACGCCGACATCGGCGACGGCACGCCGGGACCGCTGGCGCGGGCCATCCGCCGCGCACTGATGGACGGGGCGGAGGCGGGACCGTTCGGCGCGCGCACATGACCGGCAGCCCCACGCCACCCGCGCCCCCCGACCTGCCAAGACCGTCCGCGATCCTGTTCGATTGGGACGACACCCTGGTCGACAACTGGTCGTGCATCGCCGCCGCCCTGAATGCGGCGCGCCAGCGCTTCGACCTGCCGGTGCTGTCGGTGGCGGACACCAAGCGGCTGGCCACACGCTCCCTGCGCGACAGCTTCCCGGTGATGTTCGGCGACGGCTGGCGCGAGGCCCGCGACATTTTCTCCACCACATTCGATGCCCAGCACATCTCGCACCTGCGCGTCCTGGCAGGCGCGGAGGACGTTCTGCTCCGCCTGTCGGCCACCGGCATGCCGATGGCCGTGGTCAGTAACAAGAACGGCAATTGGTTGCGCCAGGAGGTTGCACATTTGGCCTGGAACCGCCATTTCTGTAGCATTGTCGGTGCCGGCGACGCGGCGGCGGACAAGCCTTCGGGCGCGCCGGCCCTGCTCGCGTTGCAGGACACGGGGTGTGCAGCGGATCGGTCCGTATGGCTGGTCGGCGACACCGTGACCGACATGGCATGTGCGCAGAATGCAGGGTGCTCAGGCATCCTGGTCGGACCGCAGAACGTAGAGCAGCCGTTGGACTTGGCGCCTGCAGCCACTATCTCATCCGTGGCGGCGCTGTTGGAATTGGCCACCGCGGCCGGAACGGTCCTTGCAAGCTGAACGTGCTCAAGGCCGCCACAGTCGGCAAGAAAATTGGCGGGTGAACGGGCTTTGCTCTTTTGGCCTCGTCACCGAGCCCCGAACGACCACAAAGACAAGAAAGGCAGCGTCAATGTCTGGTGATTCTCATCAAAATGTGCAGGATGTGTTCCTCAATCACATCCGCAAGAACAAGAACCCGGTTACGGTGTTCCTGGTCAACGGCGTCAAGTTGCAGGGCGTCATCACTTGGTTCGACAGCTACTCCGTGCTGTTGCGGCGAGACGGCCATTCGCAGCTCGTCTACAAGCACGCGATCTCGACTGTGATGCCGGCAACGGCCGTCCAATTGTTCGAGCCGGAAAAGGAAGTCCAAGATAGCTGATACCAAGGAAGGCGGAAGCCCGACATCCGCCGGTTCCGATCTAGACAAGGCAAGGACGCAGGCTGCCGTTATCCACCCGGTGCTAACCGCCCGGGCAGGTGGGGCCGGTGTTTCTGCGCGCACGGTCGACGTCCAGGTCGAGGAAGCCGTCGGCCTGGCCGAGGCGATATCGCTCGACGTGGTCTCGGCCGATGCGGTGAACGTGCGCAACCCGCGCGCGTCCAGCCTGTTCGGGCCGGGCACGCTGGAGCGGCTGGGCGACGCCATCAAGCTGCACGAGATCGCGGTGGCGATCGTCAACGGCACGCTGAGCCCGGTGCAGCAGCGCAACCTGGAACGGGCCTGGAAATGCAAGGTCATCGACCGGACCGGCCTGATCCTGGAGATCTTCGGCGACCGGGCGCGCACCCATGAGGGGCGGCTGCAAGTGGAGCTGGCGGCGCTGACCTATCAGCGCTCCCGCCTGGTGCGGAGCTGGACCCACCTGGAGCGGCAGCGCGGCGGTTTCGGCTTCATGGGCGGTCCCGGCGAATCCCAGCTCGAGATCGACCGCCGGCTGATCGACGAGCGCATCGACCGCATCAAGGCAGCCCTTGAGCAGGTGCGGCGCACCCGCAGCCTGCACCGCAGCGCGCGCGAGAAGGTGCCGTTCCCGGTGGTGGCGCTTGTCGGGTACACCAATGCCGGCAAGTCGACGCTGTTCAACCGGCTGACCGGCGCGTCGGTCGAGGCGGCGGACATGCTGTTCGCCACCCTGGACCCGACCATGCGGCGCATCACGCTGCCCTCGGGCCCGACCATCATCGCATCCGACACCGTGGGCTTCATCTCCGACCTGCCGACCGAACTGGTGGCCGCGTTCCGCGCCACGCTGGAGGAGGTGAGGGCGGCCGACCTTGTGCTGCATGTCCGCGATATCGCCTCGCCGGAGAGCGATGCCCAGGCCGCCGATGTATCGGCTGTGCTGACCGACCTGGATGCCGCCGACAAGCCGATGATCGAGGTCTGGAACAAGGCCGACCTGCTGGATGCCGAGACCCGTGAAGCGCTGGGCAACGCCGCGGCTCGGCGCGACGACGCCGTGCTGGTGTCCGCCGCGACCGGGGAGGGGCTGGAGGCGCTGGGCAAGGCGATCGAGACCGCGATGTCACGCGATCATCGCTTGACCACGTACCGTATTCCGGCCGAAAACGGCGCCGCCATCGCGTGGCTGCACGACCGCGCCAACGTGATCGAGACCCATCCCGAGGGACAAGCCATTCACATGACTGTCCGCATCTCAGACGCCGATGCCGACCGCTTCCACCACCGCCACCCGGACGCGCAGATCATCGTGCATGCCGGCGCCCAGGCGCGCGAGCAGGCCGTCGCATCATGAGCGCAATCGCGGACCTGGCTGCCCATCCGGATGTCGGGCGGGTGGCCGAGATCGTGCGCGAGGTCGCGGTTGCCGAGGTCTTGTCTCGGTTCCGCAAGCTGGCCGACGGCGACATCTCGGAGAAGAACGGCCCGCAGGACCTGGTGACCGTCGCCGACCAGGAGAGCGAGCGGGTGCTGACCGCGCGGCTGACCGACCTGATGCCGGGCTCGGTCGCGGTGGGCGAGGAGGCGACCGCCGCCTCCGCCGACGTGATCGACCGGCTGCGCGACGATGCCCCGGTGTGGGTGCTGGATCCGGTGGACGGCACCTTCAATTTCGCCCATGGCGAGACGGGATTTGCGCTGATCGTCGCCCTGGTGGTCGGTGGCGAGACCCGCGCCGGCTGGATCCACATGCCGGTCGAGAACAAGACAGCGACGGTGGAGCAGGGCAGCGGTGCGTGGCTGGAGGGCGAGCGCATGGCGACCGCAGACCCCGGCGCCATCGAGCAGATGGTCGGCCAGGCCACCTTCAACAACTTCCCCACCGAGACACGTCCGGCCGCCAAGGCGCAGGCTAAGGCCTTCAAGCAGTTCGGGGCGTTGCGCTGCGCCGCGCGCGAGTATGTCGAGCTGTGCACCGGCAAGCGCCACTTCATGTACTACCGGT
Source organism: Alphaproteobacteria bacterium (assembly GCA_965227515.1). Classification (GTDB taxonomy): domain Bacteria; phylum Pseudomonadota; class Alphaproteobacteria; order CALKHQ01; family CALKHQ01; genus CBDDFZ01. Next base: position 3,128,599 of record CBDDFZ010000001.1, on the reverse strand, counting down.
CGCTGAAGCCATGGGACCACGCCGCCGGCGTGCTGATGGCCCGCGAATCCGGCGGCCATGACGCACGTCCCGGCACAGGCGAACCCTACCGCGTCGTCGACCCAGGCAGAGGCATGCTGGTGGCCGCCAGCGAACCGGCCTGGAATCGGGTTGCCACACACTTCGGCGTTGCGTGAGCCGACCGCGACAACGCTCTGATTGTCATAGATAAAATCAACCGACGAGAGTTTGGAGGAGGGCGCAATGGCGAACGTTGCATTTCTGGGGCTGGGCGTGATGGGCTATCCGATGGCCGGCCATCTGGCGGCCAAGGGCCACACCGTTACTGTCTACAACCGCACCGCGGCCAAGGCCGAGCAATGGGTTGGCGAGCACGGTGGCAAATCCGCACTGACCCCGCGCCAGGCGGCCGAGGGCCAGGAGATCGTGTTCTGCTGCGTCGGCAATGACGACGACCTGCGCAGCGTCGTGCTGGGCGATGACGGCGCGTTCGCCGGCATGGGAACCGGCGGCATCTTCGTCGACCACACGACCGCGTCCGCGGACGTCGCGCGCGAGCTCTACGCCATCGCCAAGGACAAGGGCATCGACTTCCTGGACGCCCCGGTCTCCGGCGGCCAGGCGGGTGCGGAGAACGGCCAGCTCACCGTCATGGTCGGCGGCGACAGCGGCCCGTTTGACACGGTCAAGCCGGCCATCGACTGCTTCGCCAAGTCCTGCGTCCTGCTGGGCGAGGTCGGCTCCGGCCAGCTCACCAAGATGGTCAACCAGCTCTGTATCGCGGGCCTGGTGCAGGGCCTTTCCGAGGCGATGAACTTCGGCGTCAAGGCCGGCCTGGACATGGACAAGGTGATCGCGGTCATCTCCAAGGGCGCCGCGCAGTCCTGGCAGATGGAGAACCGCGCCCACACCATGGTGAAGGGCGAATTCGAATTCGGCTTCGCGGTCGACTGGATGCGCAAGGACCTGGCGATCTGCCTCGAAGAGGCGAACCGCAACGGCGCGCGGCTGCCGGTAGCGGCCCTGGTCGACCAGTTCTACGCGGCAGTGCAGGCCCGTGGCGGCAACCGCTGGGACACGTCGAGCCTGATCCACCTGCTGGCGAACGATTAGTTCCAAGTCGTTGTCTTAAAAGAAAATTCGTCATGCCCGCACTTGTTGCGGGCATCCACGAGATGGCCGCCCAATAATAAACTGCTGGGCGGCCAATAAGACGTGGATGGTCGGGACAAGCCCGATCATGACGTGCGTGCCCTAACCCTCCTCAACCTTCGCCTTGTTCCAGCGCGCGTCGAGGCCGGCGAGGTCGACGTCATCGAACGTCAGGCCATCGCGGCGCAGGCTGTCCTCGATCCAGCGGAACCGGCGCACCACTTTCTCGTTGGTGCGCCTGAGCGCCTTTTCCGGGTCGACCCGCAGGTGCCGCGCCAGGTTGGCGACGGTGAACAGCAGGTCGCCCACCTCGTCCTCCAGCCGATCCGGATCGCCAACCCCGTCCTCGGCGCCGTCGTGGACCGCGCGGAGTTCCTCCAGCTCTTCCAGCACCTTGGCGAATACCGGCGCGGTCTCGTCCCAGTCGAAACCGACCCGCGCCACGCGCTTTTGCAGCTTCTCGGCGCGCATCAGGGCGGGCAGGGCGAGTGCCACGTCGTCCATCAGCGACGGCACGCGGCCGTCCTTCGAGGCCTTCGCCGCTCGCTCCTCGGCCTTGCGCGCCTCCCAGGTCTGCTTGACGGCATCGGGCGTGTCGGCGCCATCCGTCCCGAACACATGCGGATGGCGGTCGATCATCTTGTCGGCGATGGCGTGGGCCACGTCGTCATAGGCGAAATGGCCGGCTTCCTCGGCCATGCGGGCGTGGAACACCACCTGCAACAGCAGGTCGCCCAGCTCGCCGCGCAGTTCGTCCATGTCGGCGCGCGCGATGGCGTCGGCGACCTCGTAGGCTTCCTCGATGGTGTAGGGCGCGATGGTCTCGAACGTCTGCTCCACGTCCCACGGACAGCCGCCATCGGGGTCGCGCAGCCGCGCCATAACCGCCAGCAGGCGAGAGGTTCCGTCGGTCGTGTCGCGCATCGGCCGGGTCCATGTGCAAGGAAGGGGTTCGGCCAGCATGCTGAGCCGGCCCGCGCGCGGCAAGCGGCAAATGCGGCGTCACCGCCATGGCATACCGATCAGTCGGGCCGGCCCCCGATTTCCGCGATTTCGAGCCCGAAATGGTCGCGCAACGCCACCTCGCCATGATCCGTGACCATCAGCCCGCGGGTCTGATCGCGGCGCACCAGCCAGTCGTGCGCCAGCATATGCTCCAGCAGCATGACGCCAACGCTGCCGGCCAGGTGAAACCGGCGTTCGGTCCAGTCCAGGCAACGGCGGACCGCCGGCCGCCGCCCACGCTCGATGGCGGCCACGTCCAAACCGATGGCCGCTAGCTTGTCCATACCGGCGCTGCTCGGCCGTGGCTCATCAACGTCGCTGGTGAACATGCCAAGTGCCGTCATGCGGTCGGCCAACGCGACGCCGAGCCGGCCCGCCAGATGGTTCCAGCACGAGCGCGCGAACCTCAACTCGTCGGCGGCGCGCTGGGGCAGGGCCTTCAGATGCTCCGCCGGCGCGGCCAGCGCCATCGCCTCGATGGCGTCGGCGATCTCAGGGCGCTCGATGAAGTAGTAACGGTGGCGGCCTTGCCGGTGGCACGCGATCACGTCGGCGCCCAACAGGTGCTGCAGATGGAAGCTCGCGGTCTGCGGCGTCGCGTCAGCGCGGAAGGCGAGCTCCTTGGCCGTGTGCGCGCGGCCGTCCATCAGCGCCCAGACGATGCGGCAGCGCGACCGGTCGGCAAGCGCGCTGGCCAGGATGTCGAGGCGCGGTTCCAGGTTCATGGCGCATATGCTGCTGCGCTTGGGGCGCACTGGCAATCCCGAACGCTACGACGACTCTTGAAAGGTTGCAGCTTCAGGGGAGGCATCGAGCGCCGATCTGAGAGCCCGGAAAACCCGGCGTAATGGCATCAGCGAAGATCGCATAATTTATAGTATCGTGAGTTATCGGTGCAGTTTGTTCTCATCTGACCACACGCTCTTGGAGAAGAGGAAAAAGCCGGGAAGGGGGCCGCCCAATCAAAATCCGTCTGACTGGGCGGCGACACTTCATCAGGTCTTAGTCGCAACGCGATCAATCGCGATCCGCACAAGCTTGCCTGCGTAGGAAGGCGTCACACCTAGACGTTTCGCGACTTCTCGATTTGAGAGACCTTGTCCCGCAAGCCGGACAAGCGCTCGATCCTTGAAGCGCTGCACGCGGCTCTTGAGACGCTTCTCGTGCATTGCGACTGCGAGAGTGACGGTGGGTACGTCCGTCTCAAGATGTTTGGCGGCAATGGCAAGCGCATCACGATGCTTCAGGCCGTAGGCCAGTTCACGTCGTTTGATTCGCGCGGCTCTGAGCCCGAGCCGCCTAAACTCACCGATTGCTTTGTGGTGCCGTTCGTGGGCCTCTAGCTGCGCTGCCGAGCGCGCGTGCTGCTCGCGCACGTGATCGTTGACCGCTTCTTGGCAAAGCTCGGCCGCGGGCACCAACAGGTCAGTTAGACACTCGCACTGAGCCGCGTCGAACTCGAAGCTTAGTCGCGCAACGTTTCCGAACTTGGTGAATGAAACCGGCCCTTTTCGGCGTGGTTGCCCAGCGGGAATGGTGTATGGTGGGTCTTGTCGAAACTCACTCACTGGCCCCTCCTATGCAAATCGGTTGGTGAGAAGCTGCGCCAACAGCTTTCTGTTTCGTCAGATCAAAGTGCGTGGCCTGGTCCAATTGGACTGGGCCACATTTTTTTGGCCACTTTTGCCGTCTTCGAATTCTCATGGCGTATTTCTCCTCTTCGTAGTTAAGCCAACTTTCGGCTCTTCGCCGTGACCTCATGCCTTCGCGTCGGGATCACGAACCCCTTTAACTGATGCTCGGCGTTCGGCCGCCAGTGTGGCCGCACGCATCTTCGCGTAGTCAAATTTGGTCCAATCGATCAGTTTTCCAGACTTGTCGCGGGCTCCTTGGGCACCAGGCACCATCACGTCCATCTCGAGAGGTTCTCTTCCTATGCGTTCATATGCCGTGCCCACAAAGTCATCGTGAACCGAAGCAATAGTACGAGCCTGCGTTAACAACCACTCGAACAATTCCGGCTCGATGCTGCCAGGGTTATCTAGCTCACTAATAATAATGCGAAGAGTATGCTTTAGAATATCAATGTCGCGAAGGTAGGCAACATACTGATCGAGTATCCATTCGAAGGCTGGATGATCAAATGGGGAAGCACCAAACTCTTTCTCTCTATATCTTTCGTGTTGAATATCGGAAAGACAACTGCGTAGTGCGAGATCGGGTGATATATCCAGCTCCAGGCAAAGCATTGCCAAGCGTGGGGAGGAAGGAAATGTGCCATCCTCGTCAACCCCGGCTTGCTCATAACGCTGTATCGCTGCTTCGGTCATGCCGGTTGACGCTGCCACGTCGGCACGCGAACGGCCGCTTTTTTCGCGATGCGATCGCAGTACCTCGCCCAACGGGACACGGTGCAATTGGCTCTTGTCTGTACCCATCGACTCACATTCGGCTCAAAAACTCTTGAGCCATACTCTTTGAATCAATGGGAATCGGTCAATCAGAAATTTCGTCAGATATGGCGGGCGGAAGCACTGGCCCGCGAAATCACTCAGCGCCGGCTGATAAAATTGCATGTCCGACTCGCGAAATCAGACAATGTCGCATCGTTGATCAACTCAGTTGCGTAAGCTGCGTTTGAGTCATGGTGAAAGCGGTTGGCGTAGTCCAAGATCAGTCGGAGCTCCTGAGCGTCTGCGGCGCTCATCACTTCGTCTTGGGTGCCGCACAGCCTGTGACAAGTGGCTTGAAATTGTCCCAACATCGTTCCAGGCGTAAAGTGTGTGGGATAGGCAACTCGGCAGAAGGCCTCGAGCATTGGCCGCAGTGACTCCGCTACTCTCCGCTCAAGGGCTGGATCGGCCTGTACCAAATATGACGTCACGTCCGCGTAGCGCCGATCATGTTCCGTCACCATAGCGTCTGTTACGTTCCAAGACTCCAATGTGGAGCCATTAGTATGACGCCTAATTTCTAGAGCCGCCCGCTCTAGTTGTCGGCATTTGTCCCAAACGCCAAGCAGAAACGGTTTCGAGTGCGATAGTATCACTACACCGGCAACCTTGTTGGCCAGCCGATCTATCGGGCATTGTATACTTGACTGAACGGAATCGAGATGCCAGATCAAACCGGACAGGCCGGTATTCAGGTTACGCCTGAGATGGTTGCAGCAGGTGTCGACGAGTTGCCAGACGGCGGTTGGCGCGGGGATGGATTCGACGAAAAGTGCGTTGTTCGCATTTTCGAAGCGATGACGAAGGCGTCGCCGTCTTATGTCAAAATGGCAGAGTTGCTTCGGGCATAGACGTGCGGCGGGCGTGATATAGGGCTGTGGAGAACAAGCCAACCGTAGACATAAATCGTCTGCGCGGATTGTTGAGAGTCTGATCGCGATTCGAGATGCCCATTGTGAGTAGCGGGTGGCGCTCATCCTTTGGCGGCATCTCGCGAACGTCGAAAACAAACTGGTCTATGACCTTGAGGTTGGCGCAATCCGATTTGGTCGGGTCCATGTTAAAGCTGTAGACACCCGTTTGGTGGGCGAACCGATTCCGGATCTTGCACACCAGTTTCAAGTCGTGCAGCCCGCTGGCCCCGAATATACCCAAGGCAAACGCTAGCCGGGTCTTGGTATCGAGCGTGCCAATTGGCCCGCCTTCGCGAACCAAATTGTGGATCAAATTACCTTTGGCGTCGTCAACTAGGTATGATCGAATGGTGGTGGTTAAGCATCCATCCAGGAATGCGGCGGCCACGATTGCCGCAGCTCGATCGGTGGCGGCGATAAGCTCTTCGAAGATGCGTTGATCATCAGGGTCGGGCATATGCCAAAGCATGGAACAAGCTCCAATGACGAGCGTGGGTCAGGCGAGACCCAAGATGGCAAGTTTGAGCGGGTGGTGCAGCACTTCTTGAGCACCCCGCCGAAGCCGCGCACGGACAAGAAGCCAAGCAAACCGAAGCAAAGCAAGACTGAGAGGTAGTGGGCGATGGACCATATCGCAGCGGAGTTGGAGCGGATTCACGCGCGACTGGTCGCTTACCCTCATCCAAACGAGCACGCGGGATTGTACGCAGCCCAGCAGGCCCTCGTATGGGCGCGAGAGCCTGCTGGGTATGCATCACCCTACGCCACCGTTACGGGCATTCGGGAAGGCTCAGGAGGTTGTTCGGCGGGTAGCTGTCCGGCTCCGTCCGCAGATACAGGCGGCCAGAGGTTGGATGTTGATCAACGACAACCCACACCGACAGCCCGTTGACGGATGTCCAGTAGCGATCTCCGCCGTACTGGATGCCGTTGATGACATCATCGATGGTTCGGTTGAACCATGGGCCGCCCAGGCGATCAATGCGACGGTCCAGATCGGCACCATCGCGGCGGATGCAGGTCACTTGATAGTCCATAGGCTCGTCTCCTGTGGGACGTGGATGGATGCGAGCCGTCTTGACCGAGAGTCCCGGAACCTCTAGGGTTTCCGTGTGTCCAATTTGGACTGCGTTCCGCAGACGGCCCTATGATCCGTTGCGGAAGGCCAAGGGGCGAGTGGTTGCACACTCGCCCTTTTTCTTGGCCGTCGATTCGACAGCCTACGGAACGCTTGTGCGGGAGTCTAGACCTGCACGGTTTGCGAGTAAGTTTATTTTATGTGCCGGGTGAGAAGGCGCGCCAGAACCTGTTGAAATGTCAGGCTTTTGGTGGCGTCACGCCCTTGCGTCAGGCCGTCGATAAGTTAGGCGCTTGCCTTCGATGCCTTTGAGGGCGGCTTCGGTGCGCTCGCCATCGGTAACGTGGCGCTCGTTATAGCGGAAGTCGAACTCGCCAAGGTAGCGCTTCAGGTGCTCTTGGCTGACGTGCTGATAGACGCCCGTGATGCCGCGCTTGAGGATGCTGAAATAGCCCTCGATGGTGTTCGTGTGCCAGTAGGTGCCGCGCACGTACTCTTCGGCGCTGTGGTTGACCGAGCCGTGCCCGGCATACTCGCGGCCGATGGACTTGTAGACCTTCGCGTCGTCGGTCATGAGGTACGACTTGCGGTCAATCTGAGCGGTCATCATCGGGCGCAGATTGGCGCGGTTGACTTCCGGCAGGTGGTAGGAGCGCACCTTACCGTCACGCTCTAGCAGGGAGACAACGGCTTCCTTCTTCGGCACTGGCGCGCCGCGCTTTGCGTTCTTCGCCTTGCCGCCGACGTAGGTCTCGTCAACCTCAACGGTCTTGTTCTGGCCACCGAGCGGACCGGGCTTGAACTCGCGCATGCCCTCGCGGATGCGGTGCGCCATGAACCAGGCGGTCTTGTAGGTGACGCCCAAGGTACGGTGAAGCTGGTGCGCGCTGATGCCCTTCTTGCTGGAGCACAGCAGATAGGTCGCCAGCAGCCACTTGTTCAGCGGCACATGCGAGCGCTCGTACAGGGTGCCGACGCGAACGGTGAACTTCTTGCGGCAGGCGCGGCAGTGATACCAGCCCTTGCCCATTGAACCCTTGGGCGGCAGCGCCTTGACCGTCTCGTGCTCGCCGCAGAACGGGCAATGCACATGGTCGGGCCAGCGGGTCGCCTCAAGGTACGCGCGGGCCTTGTCTTCGTCGGTGAATATGGGATCGGTGAGTTGCATGGCTGTTCTCCTACAGCCATAGATGGGGAGTCAGTCGTGTTCAGTCAAGTATATAATGCCCGATCTATCTCCTGCAGCGTGTGAAGGACACGGTGTTCGTCCAAACTAGTCATTGGGTCATCAATGACAATAACCTTCTTAGAAAGATCAGGGTCACTTTCTAAACTAGCAAAGAAGAATGCGAGCGCTAACGTACTTCGATCACCGGCACTTAGGGTATTACCAAAACTTGGTTGCCCGGGTTTGCCGGTTAACGGAACGGCATTCCCATCAATTAGAAGTTCATAATTGGCAGCTGATCCCCCTCGAGTATTAACCGCATCAACTGGCCCCAGCCGGAAGCTAGCATTGAACCGGCCAAGAAAATCATTAATCGCAATACCATAAGCGGGGAAAGCCGCCTGACGATGCAAGTTTAACTTATCTCTGGCAGCTTCTCGTCGTTGCTCTGTCGTCTCTTTATTTTTCCTCTCGGAAAGATATTCTTTGCACAATTTATCAACGTCAGACTCGTGTCGAACCTTTGCCACTTTCAACAGACTTAAATCGCGAACCAAAGAGGCAATATTTGCCTCACGGGCGTCTTCCTTCACTACTTCCAACGTTGAATTTAGGTCCGTCAGAGTTTCAGAGAATTCGCTGACTCGATCACAATTCTGGTTGTGTTCATAGATTGCATGAATTGCGCTTTCGGGAAGATGAACCGGCTCCAGAGGAGACGCCCGTTTGGCATCCAACAATTTCCGAACCTCTTGACGTGCGGACTTCCAGACCAATGCGATCGACTCCGTCGGGACTTCGAAAGAGGGAACTTCAGCAAAATCCTTCCAGAACGATTGTTTCTCAACCGCTTCGCGGATACCTCGCTCGAATGCGGCGGGCACGTCACCAGCTTGGGTGGATCGGAAATCTGCAATCGCCGTCGCGATCCTGTCTGTCAGAGCTCTGTATTCCTCTCCGAAAAACGCGCGATAGTGGGCAAACAGTGGCGAGTCCGCCAGTGGCTGAGCGCAAAAGGGGCATTCGGAATTTCCATGCTCCATCAGCGCATCTGCATGAGCCATGCCTTGGCCCACCCAATTTTCGGCATTCGAACCCATACGTTCGAAGTGCTCTCGGACGCGGTCTAATGCGTAAGTTTCGAGCTCCGAGAGGGATGTCGTGAGCAGGGATTGCAGCGCATCAGCATCGATCTTGGGAAGCTTCACATCCACAAAGATACCCATCTCTGCCACATTGCTAGCATCCCGGGCGGCGGCTAGCCGGCGCTCGGCTATTTGAATGCGTTCATCTATGTCTGGGACGGCTTCAAGTGCACAGAATGCGTCAACGGAAAGCTCACCGCGAATTCGCTCGGGAATGGCGGCTTCGCGTTGCCGAAGCGTCCGGTTGTGGACTTCCACCTTTTCCACTTCCACCTGCACAGCACGAGCCAAGGCAATGCCTGGCGCACCGACGATCAATTCATGCAGGTTCTGCCGTTGTGCCGCGCCAACCTGTATGCCTGAGTGCACATTCTCCGAGACGAAGATGTCATCAAAAATGACAATCTCAGAGGCTGTCCGGCTCCAACTGCCATTCTGAAAGACGGCAGGTGGTGCAGTGCCGGTATCCACCACAATGTGAGGCAGATCAGGCTGCCCCAACCGGGTTCGCTCAGTAACAGGCTCAGGGTGACCCGAAGCCAGTGACCGCAGAATCGCAGCCAGAGTGGTCTTGCCCCTTGCATTCTCCGCATACACAACGGTCAAGCGGCCAAATGGGAGGCTTGCCCCCGACGTCACATTGTCGAATTTGCCAACATTTCGCAGCAAGTTGAGCGACTTCACCATTTTTTGGCTCCTATAGCGCAAGACGAATGAAACTAGGTGATATTCTCAGAACATCGGTATTGCTGTTGCGTCGGATAGCCTGGCATCGCTCGATTGTTCTTGACAACATTGGCCTTCCTGGCTGGGGCAACCAAGTGAAAATCAGAGCTCTAGTCCTCGACCCGAATAGGCAGCCCGTCTCAACGGATCGCGGAGCTGAGCAATTCTATGAACTCGGCTATCAGACAAGTCCCATCGACTCCAAAAATCCATCAAACCGGTCGATGCCATTTCTGCCACGACATCGCGAAGTTCGTCGTCCTGCAAGTCGAATAGGTCGATTCCGAGTACCGCTGTATCAATGATGCGATCCTGGATCGAAGCGCACTGGTGTTGCGCTCGGTCAAAATCAGCCTGAAACAGTGACGACAGTTGGTCCTCGTCATGACACTTCGCAGGATCGATCCCGCGCTCATTGGCGAGTGCCATCAATTCTCCTGCCTCCAGCCTGTTCATGAGTAAATGCAACTCGTCAACCAAGGCGGCGCCGCGACGGCTAGCATCCATGAACTTTGATTGGCGCAGGCCATCCAGGTCGCTGAGCAGCGCCTTAATCCCGTATACGGGCGAATTCGCCTCAGAGATGGTCTGCGGGACGTTCCTCGGAGGGTTGCCTGTGTAGTCACCAGAACTGGCAACAGTATCGTCCCGAAGCATCCGCTGCTCTCCCGTCATCACTTCGAATTGGTCCGCATCACAGGCGTCGCAGAACGCTTTGAGGCGGCTCGCAGGAGGTTCGGCCAGACCAGCCTCATAGCGTTCAATCGACTTCGCAGGAATGCCAGTGAGCTTGGCCATCCGCTCACGAGTCAGCCCTGCCTCATCGCGGGCCTTCCGCATGCGCGCCGGCAGCCCCTCGAGATCAATGGTGTTTGTATTCATAGCCAGTCTCCTGTGATTGATGGAAAGGGGGAGGGCGCCGCCAGCTCGGCGGTCGGTCCGGTCCCGGTGGTCTGTTGCACGTGATCCACGGCACGAATTGGCCACGTGTCTCACTCGGGCCCTGGCCAACGTCGTAGGCCACGCCGAGTTCGGAGAGCAGGTCTAGGACACCTGCAAGCCCGTGATTTTCGAGCGCGCACAACAGCTCGGCCGTCCGGCCGGAGGATGCGACTTCCTCGAAAACATCTCGATCGATGATCGCCACGACTGTGTCGGGCGACGCATCGTCAACCGCCAGCTCGTCGTCGTCGAGTTCGGGGTCCGCGAGATACCGACCGCGTATGCTCGGCTCGGAGCGACCGTCCAGGCGCTTGAACGCCTGGCTCCAAACAAGCTGGCGCGCGCCCTTGAATGATCGCCCGTATTCGCGGAACAGCCGCCGATCCTCGTACCGATTGAAAGCGGCAAGGTCGGCCAATATCTGCCAAGGCGTGCGGCCGCCGCGGCCTTGCTTGATGTGGCCCTTGGTCAGTTCAAGGGCCGCGCCCCACTTGCCAACGTACTCGGCCGCGCCTTCGTCGCTGACCGGCTCGAACGTGAATGCAGATCGCGCGCAATCGCCGAAACCCAGCTTCCAAATGGCCTTCGCCCATCGGTCGAACAGCCATTCACCGAACTCCGCGATCACCTCATCCGTCGCGCCTGGTTCAATCAGGATCAGGACGTGCAAGTGAGGGTGCCAGCCATTGGAGCCGTGCGTGATCTCCAGTGCACGGACATCGCCAAGCCACCCGACATGGTCCCGGTTTCGTCGCCATGTCTGGCCTGCCTTCACGCAGCCCCATGCCTTGGTCACGGCCTGGCGCAGATCCTTGCAGCGCTGGAACGGACGGTGAGGGATGGTCAGCGTCGCCATCCGCGCCAGGCCGCCGGCCGCCAGGTGCGCACGCAACACGGCCTCGACTTCGGCCTTCCGCGCCTCAGTGATCTTCGCTGCGCACACCGGACAGTGCCAAACCGATCCGCATGTCTCGACGCCGGAGTAATGCGCCTGGCCGTCACGCTTGTGCAGCAGGACCGACCGACCGATTGCGTTCTGGCCGCATGTGCAAACCCGCTCAGAGGGCAGGGCGCGTGCCGCCGCTCGACGTTGCCGGTGGCGGGCAACCTTGCCATGCAGGCTGTCGTCATCGCGATGGGGCGGCCGGGTAGATGCTGCACCATAGTGTGCCGGTTGGCCGACTATCGAGGGTGAAGGATAACTTGCGAGTCTATCAAGGGATGGCCGGCTGTCGCCGCCCTGTGCGGGGGCCTTGCCCCCGCGCCCCCGTGCCTCGCCGGCGGGCAGGGGTGCGGCGGACTTGGACCGGCGCTGTGCGCCGGCCGCGTTCACCGCACCCGCCCGTAGAGGCTTGCCGTTTCCAGCCGCCTCAAGGGCCGTCCGCCGCGCTATCGCGCGGTCTCCCGAGCCGGCCCTTGACCCGGCTTCCAACGTCTCGTGGCTTTGCTGGCGTTGTGTGAGCGACGTCGATGTGCGGGGGTCAAACATCGCGACCTCCCACGGCGGCGGCTACGTCGTCATCGGCTTCGGTATCTGGCTCGGCTGGGGGAGGGACAACGCGAGTGCCGATAACGCGGCCATCTGATCGGGCCTTTCGCAGCACGCCTGAGACGATGGCGGGCGTTACGCCGGCTTCTCTGGCTACTGCGGCGTTGGACAGCCCCTTGTTGACCAGCTCAACGATCTGGGTGTCTCGGGCGAGGCGCATTGCCCGTTGGTGCAGCCTGACGGCCACCTGCACCCGGTCCACATTGACGCCGTGGCGGTCGGCAACTTCATCCCAACTGTCGGAAGCGCTGACACCTGAATTGCGAAGGCCGTTCAGTTCGAACAGATACTTCCGGCCTTCCACGCGAAGCTCGGCCAACAGTGCTTCGCGTTCGGCCAGTCGCCGTTCGGCTTCCGCCTGGCGCTCGATTTCGACACGCCGAACCGGATCGATGAAGCGGAGCGACTTCGCGAGGACGCCCTCGAAAACCGGCCATTCCACGCGGAGCGCGATCTCTAGCCTGCTGGCCTTTGCGCGGATGATCAGCCGGGCGCAATCGCCATCCGGCTCAACATCGACCTCGAATGAATCATCGGGGGTGTAGAAGGGGCTACGCATGGCCGCGCGCCCCTGGTGTCCCGGTTTCAGCTAGGCGATTGCCACCCGAAGCACCGGAACATCGATCTATGCGAGGGTCGCGCCAACGAGAACAAACGTATGCGCGAAGATCGCATAATTTATATTATGGAAAATATGGACGGACATGTTGCGTCGGGCGAACGAATGGACGAGTCTCGCCTGCACCACCGCCGACCCGGAGGCTGCACAATGTTTCGTTTCACGGCAATGGTTTGCACGACACTGTTGGCAACGGCGCCGCTCGCCGTGGCGCAAAGCCTGCCAACGGTCGAAGCCTTCGAAAAGAACGTCGAGGCCTATTGCGCCTATGTCGATGAGGTTGACGGCCTGCTCGGCGACGAGACGCCAGCCGAGGACGTGCTGGTCAATCTGGCCCAAGTGCTGAGCGACGCCGATGCGGTGATCTCGCCGTTCTACGACATGCTGGATGGCTATCACGACGACATGCCGCGCGGCACCACGCCAGACGACAAGGCGGACCGCATCCGCGCGGCGATGGCGCGTGCCCAGGCGTGCGGCGATGGGTGGCAGGATCTTGTGAATGACGTGCGCGTCGCCGGCGCCTATATAGACCTGCCTGACGATGTGGCCGCCGAGATCGATCTGTCGTTTGTGATGCAAGCGCGGGCCGACCTGAACGGCGAATTCGGCCGTATCAAGGCCCTGCTCATACTCATCGACGCCAAACTCTAGATTTCGCGTCCCGGAGACCGCCCGTGCCGTTTGAAACCTGGCTTGCCTTTGTCGTTGCCTGCAGCGTCGTGCTGGCCATTCCGGGGCCGACGGTGCTGCTGGTGGTCAGCTACGCGCTTGGCCAGGGCCGGCGCACCGGATGGCGCACCGTGCCCGGCGTGGCGCTAGGCGACCTGACCGCGATGACGGCGTCGCTGGCCGGCGCCGGTGCGATCCTGGCGGCATCGGCCACCGCGTTCACGGTGCTGAAGATTGCTGGCGCGATCTATCTGGTATGGCTCGGCTGGCGGATGTGGCGCGCCGGCGGGCCAGCAATGGCCGACAGCGACCTCGCGCCGGAGGCGACACGCAAGCGGCAGCGGCGCATGTTCTGGCACGCCTATGCGGTCACCGCATTGAACCCGAAAAGCATCATATTTTTCATAGCGTTCGTACCGCAGTTTGTGACACCGCATGAGCCAGTGTTGCTGCAGTTCGCCATCCTGGAGGCGACTTTCGTCGGCATGGCGGCGGCGGTGGTGCTGCTGTGGGTGCTACTTGTCGACCGGCTGCGCACGCTCGTCCGCTCGTCACGGGCCTGGGCGTGGTTGAACCGTGGCAGTGGCAGCCTGCTGATCGGTGCCGGTATCTACACGGCCGCCATGCAGCGCGCGTAAATCACAGGCAGAGATCCCGCTCCCAATAGACGTTCTTCTCGGGCGCGTCGGGGTTGTAGCGCACCTGGATGGTGTCGCCCTCTTCCACCCCGGCAATCCGCTTCAGGCTGCCCGGCATGGTGGCCCCTTCCCGCTCAACCCCTGCCCGGTCCTTGTAGGTGAACTTGAGCTTGTGATTGTTGGTATGGTTGACGATGCCGGTGACCGTCGCCGTCGCCTGCGCGCCATTGCGGCCGATCGCGCGCATGCGCATCGCCTTGCGCAGGACAAAAGCCACCCCCGCCAGAGAGCAGAGCACGAATACGACGCCGACGATGAGAGCGGCGGTCGAGTTCTCGCTCAGCGCGCCAGGTTCAAACTCGTTGATATCCGGGTTCTCCGGCAGGTATCGCACCGGCGCGGACGTGTTGATTTCCAACGATTCATAGAAGTCGGACGACACGTCGACGGTCTCGTAGTGCAGCGGGCCGTCCGGGCTGTCCGGGACGGGGAAGTGGAACCGGACTTCGTAGACCGTGGTGGTCGAATTGTTGCTGGTCGAGTGCCGGGTGTAGGTACGCATGCCGATGATCTGCGCATCGACCGTGACACCGTTCTCGTCCAACGCGGCCTCTCGGTCCGATATTCCGGTGCTGGCCATCAGCCCGAGCGCGCCCATGAAGAGCGGAATGAAGGTGATCCAGCCGTGCAGGCGCATGAAGAGCTTGAACATTCGAGAGGTCCGATCGTTAGGCGTGGTCAGTTGGGGCGGGCAGGAGGGTCACGGATGATTATACGCAGCAAACGGGCTAACCCTGCGCGGCGTCCACTTTTTGGCTGAGACCGGGCGCTTCGTCCACCGCGCGAACGTCCAGCGGCACGTCGAAGACCATGCCGTCGTGTGCCGGCACCACACCGGGCGGGCACAGCCGGTCCAGCGCCGCGTAGTCCAGGGTTTCGTCCATATGGATCAGCACGGAGCGCTCCGGGCGCACCCGGCGGATCCAGGCCAGCGTCTGGTCGACATGGGAGTGTGTGGGGTGGGGGCGGTCGGTCTGGCAGTCGACCAGCCAGGTATGAACGCCAGCCAGCACCTCGAACGCCTGTTCCGGCAGCAGATTCAGGTCTGTCGAGTAAGCCATTGGCCCGAAACGAAAACCCATCGACCTGAAACGGCCATGCACCTGCTTGAACGGGATGATCGGCAAGCCGCCTATTTCAAACGGGCCGTCGAACGCGTTGCCCGCCAGCCAAGGGCCGTATGGCCGCGGCCCGGAAATCTCCACGAAGCCATAGCCGAAGCGCTTGTGAAGCTGTTCCAGGGTCTTGGGGTCGGCATAGATCGGCAGCGGGCCGTCGCGGCGGCGCGTGATCGGGCGCAGATCGTCGATGCCGTGGCAATGATCGGCATGCGCATGGGTGAAGACGATGGCGTCCAGATGATCGAGGCCGCCCATGTCCAGGCACTGGGCACGCAGATCGGGCGAGGCGTCGACCAGGATACGCGGCCCCTCCTCCACTTCGATCAGGATCGAGGTGCGCTGGCGCCGGTTGCGCGGGTCGGTGGGGTCGCAGCGCCCCCAGTTGCCCAGAATGGTCGGCACGCCCTGCGACCCACCGCACCCCAGCACGCGGACATGCATGCGGCGGTCGGTCATGCCGCCCGTTGTCGTCAGCGGGTGCCGCCGAACGCGGCACGTGTGAACAGAGCCAGGAAATTGCGCGAGGTCGTGTCCATAAGCTCCTGAACCGGCACATCTTTCAGGTCGGCCACCACAGCGGCGGTGTGGGTGACGTAGGCCGGCTCGTTGCGCTTGCCGCGCATCGGCACCGGCGCAAGATAGGGCGCGTCGGTCTCCACCAGCAGCCGGTCCATCGGCACCACCTCGCGCACCGTGGCGCGCAGGTCGTCGGCGCGCTTGAAGGTCGCGATACCGGAGATCGAAATGTGGAAGCCGAGTTCCAGGCAGCGCTCCGCCAGCGCGCGACCGCTGGAGAAGCAATGGATCACGCCGGTGAACGGCGCCTCGTCCAGGTGCTCGGCCAGGATCGCCGCGGTGTCGTCGTCGGCATCGCGGGTGTGCACGATCAGCGGCAGCCCGGTGCGTTGGGCGGCCTGGATGTGCGCGCGAAAACAGGCGATCTGCGCGTCGCGCGGGCTGTGCTCATAGAAATAGTCGAGCCCGGTCTCGCCGATGCCCACCACGTTGTCGTCCTCTGCCAACTCGCACAGCGCCGCTGTCCCCAGGTCGGCATGCTCCGCCGCCTTATGCGGGTGAACGCCAACCGAGCACGCCACCGACGCATGGCGCGCGGCAATGGCGCGCACGGTCGGGAACGTCTCCATCTTGGTGGAGATGGTCAGCATGGCGTCGACACCGGCGGCATGCGCCCGCGCCACCGCGTCGTCGGCCTCGTCGCCGAAATAGTCGAGATGGCAGTGACTGTCGATTAGCATCGGCTCAGGCGGTCGCCGCCTCTTCTTCGACATAGCGCGGGAACACGGGCGCCGGCTTCGGCAGCGGCGTGCCCGGCGCAAGCGCGCTGCCGGGGCCCAGATGCGCGAAGTCGCGCGCGCCCTCGCCGACCGCGACCAGATCGAGGATCTTGCCGCCGGACTCCGGCATCACCGGTTGCGCCAGTATGCCGATATGGCGGATCGCCTCGGCCAGCACGTAGAGCACCGTTGCCATCCGCGCCGGGTCGGTCTTGCGCAACGCCCACGGCGCCTGCGCGTCGACATAGCGGTTGGCCTCGCTCACCACTTCGAACAACGCCTCGATCCCGCGATGCAGCGCCTGCTCGTCGAACGCCGCCGCCATGCGGTCGCGCAGGCCGTGGCACGCGCCAAGCAATGCCTGGTCGTCGTCGGTGAAGTCGCCCGGCTGCGGCACCGCGCCGTCGCAGTTCTTCGCGATCATGCTCAGAACCCGTTGCGCCAGATTGCCAAGATCGTTCGCCAACTCATTGTTCAGGCGCGAAATCATCGCCCGGCGCGAGAAGTCGCCGTCATTGCCGAACGGCACCTCGCGCAGCAGGAAATAGCGCACCGGGTCCAGCCCGTACTCGGCGATCAGCGCGTGCGGGTCGATCACGTTGCCGACGCTCTTGGAGATCTTCTGGCCCTCGTTGGTCCACCAACCATGGGCGAACACCCGCAGCGGCGGCGCCACCCCCGCCCCCATCAGGAACGCCGGCCAGTAGACGGCGTGGAAGCGAAGGATGTCCTTGCCCACCACGTGCATGGCGTGCGGCCAGAACGTCGTGAACTTGTCGGTCGAGCAGTCGGGGTAGCCAAGCGCGGTGATGTAGTTGGTCAGCGCGTCCAGCCACACATACATCACGTGATCGTCGTCGCCCGGCACCGGGACGCCCCACGAGAAGCTCGCCCGCGAGATCGACAAATCCTTCAGCCCGCCTTTCACGAAGCTCAGCACCTCGTTGCGGCGGCTTTCCGGCGCGATGAAGTCCGGGTTCTCCTCATAGAACGCCAACAGCTTGTCCTGCCACGCGGACAGCCGGAAGAAGTAGGACGGCTCCTTCAGCCACTCCACTTCCGCGCCGCTGGGGCCATAGCGCTTGCCGTCTGGCCCGACGGTGACCTCGCTCTCGGCGTAGAACGCCTCGTCGCGCACCGCGTACCAGCCCTCATACGCGCCCAGATAGATGTGGCCGTTGGCCTCCAGCGCCTGCCAGATCGCCTGGGAGGCCACGGTGTGCCGGTCCTCGGTGGTGCGGATGAAGTCGTCGTTGCTGACGTTCAGCGCCGCCGCCAAGTCGCGGAAATTGCCGGACACCCGGTCGGTGAAGGCCTGCGGCGCGATACCGGCCGCCGATGCCGCCTTTTCCACCTTCTGGCCGTGCTCGTCGGTGCCGGTCAGGAACATCACGTCACAGCCGTCCAGCCGCTTGAACCTGGCCATCGCATCGCAGGCAAGCGTGGTGTAGGCGTGCCCGATGT
Organism: Alphaproteobacteria bacterium; assembly: GCA_965227515.1. Taxonomy (GTDB): domain Bacteria; phylum Pseudomonadota; class Alphaproteobacteria; order CALKHQ01; family CALKHQ01; genus CBDDFZ01. Next base: position 3,110,598 of record CBDDFZ010000001.1, on the reverse strand, counting down.
GGGGCACGTCGTTGACGTAGTAGATCGGCGTCGTGATGTAGAACGGAGGCCGCTGATCGGCCATGACGGTGAACTCCAGCTAGGCGGGGCGGTGTGTGCGCGGCAACGAACGACCGCGTTTGCACCCCGATGTCGGCTATCTGATGGCGCGCCCCGATGCGGCCCCCGAAGCTGCCTCTGCACAGGCTTGGAACATTGACAGCACGGTCTGCCGCCGGTCCAGATTCAGCCCGTCGGTGCGGGCGAACGCGGCGCGCGTGTTCTCCCACACCTCCAGCCACGGATCAAGCGGGCCTGCGGCGGCGAGCTGACGATTGAGGTCCGCCTCGCGCGGGCTCGGCGTGGTTGTGTCCCTACCGCTGGCGCCATGGCGGACCAGGCGGGCCAGCCAGTCGAGCCACAGCCCCTGGAACACGGCGAACGCATCGTCGGTGCCGGCGCGGCCGAACCGGTCGGCGAACTTCAGCACGCCGGCAACGTCCAGCCGCGGCAACGGGTCGAGCAAACCCATCATGTCGCGATAGGTCGCGAGCCCGCCATGGGCGGCGATGCTGGCGACACTGCCCGGCCGCCCGGCCGCCAGCGCCAGCACCTCGCTGGTATCCGCGTCGCCCGACCCGTTGCCGGCCAGCACCCGGGCCATATCCGGCGGGGACAAGGGCTGCAGCGGCACGTTGCGGCAGCGCGAGCGAATGGTCGGCAACAGCCGCCCCGGCGCATGGGCGACCAGCAGCATGGCGACCTGGCGCGGCGGCTCCTCCAGGATCTTCAGCAGCGCATTGGCGGCCGAGCGGTTGAGGTCGTCGGCCGCGTCGACGATCACCACCCGCCAGTCGCCCTCTCCCGAGGTGTGGCGCACGAACCGCACCGCCTTGCGGACCTCATTGACGGTGATCTCGGCGCGGACCTTGCCGGTTTTCTCATCGACCGGGCGTTCGACCACCACCAGGTCGGTGTGGCCGCCCGACGCCACCCGGCGGAACACAGGATCGCCAGCCGGAACCTGCCAATCGCTGCCGTCGGTGACCTTGCCGCCCAGGATGACCCGTGCCAGCCGGTAGGCCAGCGTCGCCTTGCCGATGCCTTGCGGGCCGGTGATCAGCAGCGCGTGCGGCCAGCGCCCGGCCTGCCAGAGCTGGGCGAGCCGCCGTTCGGCCTCGTCGTGGCCGACCAGGTTCTCGGTCTCACGGGGTGTCGGCACCTCCACGGCGCCATCTGAACTGCCATTGCGCTCAGCCATCGCCGGCACCTTCCAGCCCGAAGCGCGCGGCGATGATATGGCGGATGTCCGCGCCGACGGCATCGGGGTCGCGCGCGGCGTCGACGACGCGGCACCGCTCCGGCGCGTTTGCGGCGATCTCAAGCAGACCGGCCCTGACCTTCTCGTGGAAGGCGCGGCCCATCCGCTCATACCGGTCGGCCGCGATGCCCTGCTCAGCCGCAATACCATCGCGGTGCCCGGCGCGCGCCAGCCCCTGCTCAACCGGCAGGTCGAGCACCAGGGTCAGATCGGGCGCGAAATCGCCCACACTCAGTTCATGTAGCCGGTCCACACGGTCCAGGCCGATGCCGCCGGCGACACCCTGATAGGCCGCGGTGGAATCGGCGAACCGGTCGCACACCACCCAACGCCCCTCGGCCAGCGCCGGCTTGATGGTCCGCGCCACGTGCTCGCTGCGGGCGGCGTAGTGCAACAAGGTCTCGGTCCACGGCTCCCACCGGTCGACTTCGCCCTGGACCAGAAGGTTACGGATCAACTCGGCGCCCGGAGCGCCACCGGGCTCGCGGGTCTGCACCACATCGACCCCAAGGCCGCGCAGCCACGCCGTGGTGCGCACCACCTGGGTCGACTTGCCGGCCCCTTCCCCGCCCTCGAACGTGATGAAACGCGCGGTCGCCGCCTGCACCGGTCAGCCGAAGACCAGGTAGTTCAGCGTCGCCCAGATTCGGCCGAGGAATCCGGCCTCCGGCACGGACTCGCCGGCATAGAGCGTGTAGACCCGCGGCTCCATCCCCGGCGCCGTGATCTCCAGGCGCGCGACCGGATCGCCGGCCGCCACAGGCGCCGGGATCGGCCCGTCCAGCTTGACGGTCACCCGCATCTCGTCGATCTCGCGCCGGTAGATCGAGACCCGGGCGTCCTCGTGCACCACCAGGGGCACCTGCTCCTCTTCGCCCATCCACACCTCGGCGGACGTCACCACGTCGCCGTCGGCGTACATGTCGAGCAGCTCAAACTCGGAAAACCCCCAGTCGATCAGCCGCGCGGCCTCGTCGGCGCGCTGCTGTTCGGTGCCCAGGCCGTGCACCACCAACAGCAGCCGGCGGTTGCCGCGCACCGCCGACGCGACGAGCCCATAGCCCGCCTCTTCTGTGTGGCCGGTCTTAAGGCCATCGGCACCGATGTTGCGCGACAGCAACGGGTTGCGGTTGGGCTGGGTGATGTCGTTGTAGGTGAATTCGCGCTCGCTGAAGATTGCGTAGTGCTCTGGGTAATCCTGGATCAGGTGGGTGGCGAGGATCGCCAGGTCGCGCGCGGTCATGCGGTGGTTGGGATCGGGCCACCCGGTGGAATTGGCGAACGTGCTGTGCTCCATGCCCAGCGCCCGCGCCTCCCGCGTCATCAGTTCCGCAAACGCCGTCTCGCTGCCGGCAAGACCCTCCGCCACCACGATGCTGGCATCGTTGCCCGACTGCACGATGATGCCGCGCATCAGGTCGTCCACCCGCACCCGCTGGCCCGCCTCCAGGAACATATCGGAGCCGTTGCGGTCCATGGCGAACTGCGACACCGGAAGCTGGTCGTTGATGTTCAAGCGGCCCTCGGCCAGATACTTGAACAGCAGGTAGATGGTCATCAGCTTGCTCATCGAAGCCGGCGGCATCAACTCGTCAGCGTTCTGCTCCATCAACACGGTGCCGGTGGTGAGGTCGATCAGGATCGCCTCGCGCGCGGTGCTGCCCATCTCGAAGGCCCGCGCCTCGCCGCTCCACACACCGGCGACCGGCAGCGCGGCAACCGCCAGGCCCAGCGCTGCCCCCAGCGCAGAGACGGTGCGCCGCATCAGCTTTTGCATCGCAACACCCCCAATGCCGGCCGAAATGTACTTCAGACCGGCGGCTCTCAGGCTCGCGCCCTAGTGGTTCGACGCCTCTTGCACATTGCCGCGCAGCTGCGCCTCGACCGGGTCATAGGCCTCGACCTGCACATTGGCCACGCCGGCCCGCTTGAAGCCCAGCAGTTCGGCCGCGCGCTCCGAAACGTCGATGATGCGGCCCGGCGCGAACGGCCCGCGGTCGGTGATCCGCAGCACGATCTGCCTGCCGTTGTCCAGGTTGGTGACCCGCACCAGGCTGAAGAACGGCAGCGTCTTGTGGGCCGCGGTCATGGCGTTCATGTCGAAGCGCTCGCCGCTGGCGGTCAGGTTGCCATGCAGGGCCGCGCCATACCACGTCGCCTCGCCATACTCGACCGAGGTCGGCTCGCCGGGCAATACAGCCGATGCCGGCGCGGCCGCCACGGGACCGGCAAGCGGGGTCGGGTCGACCGGCGGCGCAGCGGTCTCGTGCACCGCGCGCGCGGCCTCAGACACCAGCCGGGCCTCGCTGCAGCCGGCAACCACTACGCTGGCGGCAATGGCAAGAGCAGCCAACCCCGTGTTCAACCGACCGGGGCTCAATCGCCCCGAGCTCAATCGAAACGTCATCTCGACCTCCATTCCCACACGTCGTTCGTTGGCATGCCGACGGCGGCGTCTCCCCGTGCCGGGCGGCTTGGCGGCTATACGCCCTCCAGCCCGGCCGCGATCGCGTCCGACAACAGCCCAATCGACGTAGCAAAATACGTCGAGCGGTTCCAGCCCAGCAGTACCTGATAGTTGTCATAGGCCAGATAGGCACGGCCGCCGGCACCATCCGGCAGCACCAGCGCGGCATCGATGGCGACCGACGGCAGGTCGCCGCCGTCCGGCAGCCGAACGCCGAGGTCCTGCCACGCGCTGAGCGGACGGCTGCTGTCGACATCGGCAAGGCCGGTGTTGAACCCGTCCGGCAGCGCCACGGCGCGGCCCCAGGTGTAGTCGTCGTTCCAGCCGATGCCACTGAGGTAGTTGGCGGCGGACGCGAAGACGTCGGGCTCGGTGCCCCAGATGTCCTTGCGCCCATCGCCGGTGAAGTCCACCGCGAAACGCAGGAACGAGGACGGCATGAACTGGCACTGCCCCATGGCGCCGGCCCACGACCCGATCATCGCCTGCGGGGTGATATGGCCGTCCTGCAGGATGACCAGGGCATTCACCAGCTCGCCGCTGAAATAGTCGCGACGCCGGCCGTCATAGGCCAGCGTGGCCAGCGCGCCGATCACCGGGGTGTCGCCCATATAGCCGCCGAAGTTGGTCTCCGTGCCCCACAGCGCCACGATGAAACGCGGCTGCACGCCATAGGACGCAGCGACCCGTTGCAGCGTGTCCCGATGCTCGACCAGCAGGCGCTTGCCCTCGGCGATGCGTTCCAGCGTGACGGTGCGCGCCAGGTATTCCTCGAACGTCAGCCGGCTCTCCGGCTGGTTGCGGTCGAGGTCGATCACCTCCTGGATCGGCGACAGCCCGGCGAAGGCAGCATCGATGGTCTGTTGCGAGACGCCGCGCGCCAGCGCGGTCGGTGTGATGTTGGCGGCCAGCCAGGCCTGGAAATCGGCATCGCCGCCGCTCTGCACCGGCGGGGCCGGCGGCAAGGCGCCACCGTCCGCCGAGGCACTGACCGTCCCGTCCGGAGATTGCCACGACAGGCCGTCGGCCTGCCCCTGCACCTGTCCCTGGGACTGCCCCGGGGCAGGCGGCAACGCCGTCGACGATATCGGGGTTTGCTGGATCGGCGTGGTCGGCTGCGCCGGTGGCGGCGGCGGTTCGACGAACGTCTGCGCCGGCTCGGGCGGCAACGGTGCCGGGCCCGGACGCGGCGCGCACGCGGAAATGCCAACAGCCAGTCCAACCGCTAACACCCAGCAGGCGCCGTGGATGCCCATCATGACCTCGAATCGCTGGTGAACCTGCGGCAGCGTAGACCAATCCAGGACCACGCTCCACTGACCTCACCGCAATGTGGGCGGGGCTGCCCAATTGCCGTCAGCCTTTCGATTTGTCGGGCGATTCACGCGCTCAGGCCGGACAGCAGCCTCGGCGCCTGGGTGGATGGCCGCGCGGTTGAACGCGGCAATTGCGCCGAGCCGAGATGCGTCTACCAGCTGCACTCGTATCTGGTGCTGCCGTCGCTCAACATGTGGGAGTCCAGCGTGCCGCCCCACTGCCAGCATGTGTACTCAATCCACTCGCACCCCTGCACCCAGGCGTCGTTGCAGCAAAACAGCAGTCCGTAGCAGGAACCGGGCGCATATACGAAGTCGGTCGCGCCGATCAGATCGAGATCGATCAGGCTGTCCGCGGTTAGTCCGGGCACCGGCGTGTTGCCAGGTTGCGGAAGGTTCGGCGGCACGCGGTCGATGCCGCCAACGGTCGGACCCGCGTTGTCGTTCGGCAGAAGATCGGGCATTCCCGGAGCGGGATCGCGCGGCGGGCTCGCGGGCGTGGAACCGGGTGGGTCGGCGGCCAGAACGGGACCCGAAGTCGCCAGTGCGGCGGCCATCACAATCGCAGTCATTCGAGTAATGTTTCGCATAATCAGAGCCTCCTGTTTCGGGGCAACACGATGTCGCTCTGGTCAGGAAGACGACGCCAGGACGCGATCGGTTCATTAACTCTTTGAGGGATGCGCAAGTGGAGCCGATTCCGTGTCGGAGTAGACGGCGCCCCCCACGGCGGCATTGGCGCGCCATGGGGCTGACGCGGCAGCGGCAAGGGCTGCGGTCCCAGTTACGACCCCAGTCGCGGCCCAGCCTTGCCTTCCCTGCCCGGTTCCTCTAAGCCGCCGATATTCCTAGGCTGGAGGCGTGGCTGAGTGGTTGAAAGCGGCGGTCTTGAAAACCGTTGTACGTTTGCGCGTACCGGGGGTTCGAATCCCTCCGCCTCCGCCAAATCATGTTAATGGCGGGCTTGCAGGTAGCCGCCACACCGACCCCACCCGCTCGCCCGCGATGGGAGCCCAGTCGTTTCCCATCGCCGGCGCCAGAGCGCAAACAGCAGGCAGTGAAGCCATGGACATCAGCGCAATCGCGACCGGGACCAATCCGCCCGAAGACATCAATGTCATCATCGAGGTGCCGACCGGCGGCGAGCCCATCAAGTACGAGCTGGACAAGGCGTCCGGCGCGCTGGTGGTCGACCGCTTCCTCTACACGCCGATGCGCTATCCCGGGAACTACGGCTTCGTGCCGCACACTTTGTCGGAGGACGGCGACCCCATCGACGTGCTGTGCGCCTCGACCCGGCCCTTGGTGCCGGGCTGCCTGATCAATTGCCGGCCGATCGGCGTGCTGGTGATGGAGGACGAGGCCGGGCCGGACGAGAAAGTGGTCGCCGTGCCCAGCCGCCAGCTCACCCGTCGTTATGAGGCGATTGCCTCGTATCGGGATCTACCGCCGATCACCATCGAGCAAATCGAGCACTTCTTCACCCACTACAAGGACCTGGAGCCGGACAAGTGGGTCAAGCTGGTGCGCTGGGGCGATGTCGACGAGGTGAAGCAAATGATCGTTACGGCCATGGAGCGGGCCAAGACGACCGCCTGAAGCGCCTGTCAGTTGATCTGCGCCCGCGCCCAAGTGCGCCATCGACACTCGGCGGCATACAGTTCGCATTTGAATTCAATGCGTTATACGATGAACCCGTTATTAAGTGTTATCGGGGACAATGGCGCGTGCAAGTTCAGTCCACAGGCGCCGCGCACGGCGTGGCAGGTCTGGGGTCGCCCCGTGAAGAACCGAATGGGTTCAGCCGATGATCTCCGAAGCCCGCACCATCCTGTTCGAATACAGCGACGTCGTCGACGCCCTGATCCTCCGCCTTCAGGACACCGACGAAGCATGGGACGGCGCCTACATTGAATCCGTCGCCATCCTGGACGACGACATTGCCGTCATTCGCCGGCGCGGCCGCTTCGACGGCAGCTCGTCGAAGATCACCATGCCCGTCGCCGATCTGCAGGAGGCGTTGGCCCGCCTGTGCATCGGCCGCCAAATCCCGCTGCCGCGGCAGGCGGACAAGAACGTCGTGGTGGAAGAAGGTCATGTCGGCCTGATGATCCGGATCCATCAGGTCCAGACCATCGTGGCCGACGACGAGGTGGTCGAGAAGACCGCCGCCTGAGAAGGCCGCGCCGCGCGCTATTCGTGGCGCCCCCTACTTGTGGCGCACCAGCGACTCTGGTTCGCCCTCGCCGATCCGCTCCGCTGAGTCCAGGCGGAACTGCCAATCCAGATTGCGCACCCTGCCAGCCACCAGATCGCTGATCTTGAAGGCGCGCCCTTCCTTCATCTGCCAGGGATCGCACCACACCGCGTCGTCGCCCCAGGTGCGCAGGTTGTCCAGGTCCGCATCGTCGTCCAGCCCGACGACCAGCCAGGCGTGGTCGTACATGGCGCGGCCCTTCTTGTCCTTCTTGCGGTTGGAGAAGCACATATAGTCGATGGGCGTAACACCCCATTGGTACAGAAAACAAAACGCAAACGCCGCCTGCTCCATGCAGTTGCCGTATGACGTCCCGGAATCGATGACGTTCTGAGCCATCTTGAAGATGTTGCTGACGCTGTCGGGCTGAATGCCCTTTGCGCGGACGAGCTGAGCGTCCTGGTGCACCGGCGCCAGCATCGCCCCGATCGGCCGCTTGTCCGTCTTGTACTTGTCCCCGATGGGAGCGTGTTTCCAAAGATCGATCAGCTCCTCGATCCCGCCATCGAAACTGGCAAGGCGGTCGCCGCGCAGGTTATTGGAGCAGGTGATGTGGTTCTTGGTGAGGTTGATGGCTTTCTGGGCCTGTTTCAGATTTTCGTCGGCGGACATGGCATTGCTCCTTCAGCGCCGCCGTCGGGGGTCGGTGGGCGGCTGTCGTGCAATTGTCGGGCGAACGGTAGCCGGACGTCGTCGCGGGTCCGCCCGGCATGTATTGCTTCACATAGTCTGCCAATCCGGCTGGCAACGGAAGTGACCATCGTCACTGGTTTGCCGTAACCTGTCGCCGCTACGCATCGGGAGGACATCATGGCCAAAGCGTTCGCCTCGCAGGGCGACATGACGGAAAAGAAGATCGCATTCACCGAGATCGGCCGCGACCTGTGGGCGTTCACGGCGGAAGGGGATCCGAACACCGGCGTCATCATTGGCGACGACAGCGTGATGATCGTCGATGCCCAGGCGACCCCACGGCTGGCGGCGAAGGTGATCGAGAAGATCAGGGGCGTCACCGACAAGCCGATCAAGTACGTCGTGCTCAGCCACTATCACGCGGTGCGGGTGCTGGGCGCGTCGGCCTACGATGCCGAGCAGATCCTGGCGTCGGAGAAATGCCGCACGATGATCGCGGAACGTGGCAAGGAGGATTGGGACAGCGAGTTCGGCCGTTTCCCGCGCCTGTTCGAGGGCCATGAATCGATCCCCGGGCTGACGTGGCCGACCATGACCTTCGAACGCAAGATGACCGTCTATCTCGGCCAGCGCCGGGTCGACCTGATGCATCTGGGCCGCGCCCACACCGCGGGCGACATCGTCGCCTGGGTGCCCGACGAGCAGGTGATGATGACCGGCGACATCGTGGAATCCCACTCCGCCTGTTATTGCGGCGACGGCCACTTCGGCGACTGGCCCGGCACGCTGGATGCCATCGCGGCCTACAATCCCGTCGCCATCGCCCCCGGCCGCGGCGACGCGCTGGTGGGCGACGCCCAGGTCCAGGCCGCCCTCGACTACACCCGCGACTTCGTCACCTCGACCTACATCGCGGCGGCGCGTGTGGCGTCGCGCGGCGGCTCGCTGAAAGAGGCATGGGATGCGGTGCGCGCGGTCTGCGACCCGAAATTTTCGAATTACGCGATCTACGAGCACTGCCTGCCGTTCAACGTGTCGCGCGCCTATGACGAGGCCCTGGGCATGGACACGCCGCGCATCTGGACCGCCGAGCGCGACCAAGAGATGTGGGCCGCCCTGCAGGGCTGACCGGCCGTGGCATACCGCTACCGGCCATTCGACTATGTGACGCCGCCGGCGCTGGCGGGCGGCCCGGAGCCGTGCCATGACCTCGTCATCGTCGGCGCCGGCCCGGTCGGGCTGGCCATGGCCATCGACCTGGCGCAACGCGGCGTGGCGAGCGTGGTGCTGGACGACGGCGACACCGTCTCCGTCGGCTCACGCGCGATCTGCTGGGCCAAGCGGACGCTGGAGATCTTCGACCGCCTGGGCGTCGCCCGGCGCATGGTCGACAAGGGCGTCACCTGGCAGGTCGGGCGCAACTACCGCGGCGACCGCGAGGTCTGGTCGTTCGACCTGCTGCCCGAGGACGGGCACGCCATGCCCGCCTTCATCAACCTGCAACAGTACTACGTCGAGGAATACCTGATCGACCGCTGCCGCTACTTCCCCGACCTGATCGACCTGCGATTCAAGAACCGCCTGACCGGGCTGAAGCAAGATGGCGAGGGCGTCGCACTCGCTGTGGAAACCCCGGACGGCGACTACGACCTGCCATGCCGCTTCCTGCTGGCCTGCGACGGCGCCCGCTCGACGGTGCGCGAGCGCCTGGGCCTTGAGTTCGACGGCGAGTTGTTCGAGGAACGTTTCCTGATCGCCGATATCGAGATGAAGGCCGACTTCCCGTCCGAACGGCGCTTCTGGTTCGAACCGACCTTCCATGCTGGCCAGTCCGCCCTGCTCCACAAGCAGCCCGACGACATCTATCGCATCGACCTGCAACTGGGCTGGGATGCCGACCCGGAGGCGGAGCGCCAGACGGAGAACGTCATCCCGCGCATCCGCCGCGTGGTCGGCGACCGGCCGTTCGAGATCGACTGGGTGTCGGTCTACACGTTCCAGTGCCGGCGGATGGCGCGCTTTGTCCATGACCGGGTGATCTTCGTCGGCGATAGCGCCCACATCGTCAGCCCGTTCGGTGCGCGCGGCGGCAATGGCGGCATCCAGGACGTCGACAATCTGGGCTGGAAACTGGCTGCGGTGCTGGGCGGCACGGCGGGGCCCGGCCTGCTGGAAAGCTATGACGCCGAGCGGACGGTGGCCGCCGACCAGAACATCCTGAACTCCGCCCGCACGACCCGGTTCATGACGCCGAAGTCGGCACTGGAGCATCGCTTCCGCACCGCAGTGCTGGACCTCGCCGGGGCGACGCCCTTCGCGCGGCCGATGGTGAATTCCGGCCGGCTGTCGCGCCCCTGCGTCCTTGACACCTCGCCACTGAACGGCGCGGACGATCCGACCCTGCCGGCCCTCGCCTGCCCCGGTGCCGTCGCGCCCGATGCGCCGACCGACGACTGCTGGCTGCTCAACCGCCTCGGGCCGGGGTTCACCGTGCTGGCACTGAATGGCGAGGCGCCTGGCGTGCCGGGCACCACGACGTTACGGCTTTCGGCAGCAGGCGCGCTGGCCGAGCGCTATCTCGGCAACGCCGATAGCGCGGTCTATCTGATCCGGCCCGACCAGCACGTCGCCGCGCGGTGGCGCACGGTCGCTGCGGACGAAGTCGAGAACGCTGTGCGCCACGCATGGGGGTTTTAGCCTCGTTTGTCGCCCTCGCCTTTGTGGCGAGGGCCCATTCAAATGCGGGGTTTACCACCCACCTGATCTTGCTCGATCTCGGGGCCGTGACGCATCCTGGGCGCCCGCCATTCGAATTGGTGTACGCCGTGCAACCGGTGGCGTATTGGACGTGAATGGGCCCTCGCCAATTCGCTTCGCTTCGGGCAAGGACGACAATGGTAGGAAATTGGCTGGCACCGGAGTTGAAATGCCCCCTTTGATCACCGCCCCGAACATAGACGACGCCGATGGCTTCTATGCCGAACTGCTCAAGGTTCACGAGGGCCTGACGGACGACGAGAGCAACGCGTTGAATGCGCGGCTGGTGCTGATCCTCGCCAACCACATAGGCGAACGCACCGTGCTGGCCGAAGCGTTGACGCTCGCCCGCCAGTCCGGGTGCTAGACCGTATCCTTCAGCGGTTCCAGGAACTCGAGCCGGTTGCCGAACGGGTCGGCGACGAACAGGCGGCGAAATCCCGGCAGGTCCTCCTGCACCTCGGCGTCCTGACCGGCTGCCGCGCAACGCACGCGCAACTCGTCCAGGTCGTCGATCAGGAAGCCGGGATGTGCCTTGGTGGCGGCCCGAAAGGCCGGATCGACGCCCAGGTGCACCCGGACCGTCGCCGACCTGAACCAGGCCCCGCCCCTGCCGGCCAGATGGTCGGGCTTGGCCTCTTCGACCAGGCCCAGGACACCGCAATAGAAAGTACGCGCCAAGTGCTCGCCGCCGGCCGGCATGGCGAGCTGCACGTGATCGATGCCGACGATTGTCATGCTCATCATTGTCGCACGTTTGTGCGAAATGCGCAGACCTATTGATTAATGGCCTGTTCTGGACAACACTTTCGCCCGGACGGGGGAATGCAGGCAGTCGGTCGCACCGGTCGGCCTTACTCACCCGCATCAACAGCGGTGGTGCACGACAACAGCCTATGCCCGAGAAACTGAAGGTCGACAGCGCCACAAAGTACTACGACACCGCATCGGGCCCGCTTCACGCGCTGGACCGTTTCACCATGGATGTGGAGGACGGCGAGTTCGCCTGCATCGTCGGGCCCAGCGGTTGCGGCAAGACCACGCTCTTGTGGTCGATGGCGGGGCTGCACAGCCTGACCGACGGCACCGTAACGCTGGATGGCGAGCCGGTGGTCGGGCCGCACCCGCAGATCGGCATGGTGTTCCAAGAAGCCAACCTGCTGCCCTGGCGCAACCTGATCAACAACATCCGCCTGCCCTTCGAGATCAAGAAGCAAGCACCGGACCTAGCCTGGATCGCTCACCTGCTGGACGAGGTCGGCCTGGGCGGGTTCGAGCACAAGTTTCCGCGCGAGCTCAGCGGCGGCATGCAGCAACGCGCCTCCATCGTGCGCGCGCTGTCGTTCGACCCGTCGGTCCTGATGATGGACGAGCCGTTCGGCGCGCTGGACGCCTTCACCCGCGACGAGATGAACCTGCTGGTCGAGAAGATCTGGCTGGAGACCAAGAAGACCATCGTCTTCATCACCCACAATATCGCGGAGGCGGTGTTCCTGTCCGACCGGGTGTTCGTGATGTCCCAGCGTCCCGGCCGGCTGACCCGCACGTTCAAGATCGACTATCCACGACCGCGGACCCTGGAAATGATGGCCGAGCGCCACTTCTTCGACCTGGTCAACGAGATCAAGGCCGAGATCCACCACACACCGCAGGTCGCGGTTGGCGGAAACGCCCCAGCGACCGCCACGGAAACGGCCTCCGCGCATGGTTGATGCACACCTGAAAGACCAGATCCCGGAGTTCGACAAGAAGGACGCCGGTGACTCCGAGGTCGGCGTCTCCAACATGTCGGCGTTCGCCGCCGGCACCGGCAAGCGTAGCGCGGCGGAGATCGTGGCCATTGTTGCCTTGGCCGTGCTGATCGTCGGCGGCCTGGAATACTACCTGTGGGCGGAGGGCGTCGATCAGTACGTGATGCCGCGGCCGAGCGAGATCATCAGCGCGCTGATCAACGACTTCAACCTCATCGGCGAGCACATCGTCCACACGCTGATCGAGCTCTTCTCCGGCTACGCCATCGGAGCATCCATCGGCATCTTTCTGGCAGCCGTCATCACCCAGTTCCCGTTCGCGGAGAAGATCATCGCGCCGTACATCCTGGTGCTGATCACCACGCCGATGCTGGCCCTGGTGCCGCTGCTCATGTACTCGATGGGCATCGAGACCTACTGGCCGCGCATCACGGTCGTGGCGCTGGCGTCCGGCCCTATGGTGATGATCAATGCCGCCACCGGCTTCCGGCGCACAGACCTCGCCAAGATCGCGCTGGCCCGCTCGTTCGGCGCCTCCACCCTGCAAATCTTCTTCAAGATCCGCATTCCCATGGCGATGCCGATGATCATCGTCGGCCTGATGATCGGCGCCATCTTCGGCCTGCTGACGGCCGTGGGCGCCGAGATGGTCGGCGGCGGCTTCGGGCTGGGCAACCGCCTGACCGTCTTCAACGCCAACTTCCAGATGCCGCACTTCTTCGCGGTCATCCTGATCCTCGCCGTTATCGGCATCTCGATCTACGTGACGTTCTTCCTGATCGGCAAGAAGTGGGCCAGTTGGCAGTCGTGACGGCCAAGCCGGCTTGGCCAGATCGGGGCAAGCGACGTAGCATATGACCGCAACCGCGCGACCCTTGCGTTTCCGAAGCGCGTATTCTGAGGGAGGTAGATCATGAACCAGTTGACCAGCAGCCGGGGCCTTGGCGCCACCAGCCGGCGCAGGTTCCTGCAGGTCACGGCCACCGGCGCGGTGGCGGTGTCCACCATCGGCGGACTGTCGTCGAAGGCCTATGCCCAGCGCGGCCCGTTCACCTGGATCTCGCCGCGCGGCACCGTCGAGGTGCTGGACGACTACCCGTACTGGGTGGCCAGCCAGTTCGGCTATTTCGGCGACATCGAGACGGTGCTGGAGCCGGGACCGGCGGACGGTACGGCCACGGTCAAGTTCGTCGACCAGGGCCAGGCCGACATGGGCTTCCCGTCGCCGGGCGTGTTCTCGTTCGCCCTGGAGAACGGCCTCGACCTGGTTTCTGTGTTCAACATGGGCGCGGTCGACGTGTTCGACTACGCGTTCCGTCCCGGTGAGGGCCTCACCGACCTGAAGGAGCTGGAAGGCAAGACCGTGCTGCTCGGCAGTGCCGCGTGGCAGTCGATCTCCGATCCGATCCTGCATTCGCTGGGCGTCGACGTCTCCAAGGTCAACCACGTCGAGGCCGGCTGGCCGGCATGGGGCAGGTTGCTGGCCCGCGGCGAGGGCGATGCCGCGCTGGCCTGGGAGGGCCTGCGGGCCGACTGGCAAGGCAAGGGCCTGCAGTTCGACTATTGGCTGGGCCTGGAATCCTCGCCCTTCCCCGCCAACTCGTTCGTCGTCCGTCGCTCCGACATGGAGAACGCGGACAGCCGCCAGCTGATCGAGGACTACCTGCGCGGCTGGGCGATGGGGCTGGAGTTCGGCCACGTCAACCCGGCGGCCGCGACCCAGATCGTGTTCGAGCAGTTCCCGATCGTGGAGAGCAGCCTGGGCCCGCGCTTCGGCACGGAATCCATGATGCAGCTCGCCAATGTCTTCCGTGGCAACATGGAAGAGCGTGAGGGCTGGGGCTGGCACGACCCGGCGCGGTGGACCGCGTTCTTCGACGCCACCAAGGCGCTGGGCCAGACCACCGTCGACGTCGACGTCAACAACGTCATCGACAACAGCCTGATCGCCGGCGCCAACACCTTCGACCACGAGCAAGTGGCGTCGGACGCCAATGGCTTCGAACTGAACGAGGACATGGCCGAGGTCGACCTGGAACTGATCCGGGCGCAGTTCTTCGCCAATGCGGTGAATATCTAACAGGCCCCGCATGGCCTAGCGCATAGGCGGACCTGGAAGGCAAGTCGTGGATGGCCGGGACAAGCCCGGCCATGACGGAGCAAGTGCTGAACACTGCACCATGACGTCATGCCCGCACTTGTTGCGGGCATCCACGTCTTTGCATTGCAGCGCTCGCCAAATCAATGGAGGGGACGATGGCGGACAACGTGAAGATGCTCGTCGTGGGCATGGGCAACATGGGCACGTCCCACGCCAAGGCGTATCACAACATCGACGGCTTCGAGATCGTCGGCATGATGAGCCGCTCGCTGCCCGGGCGCACCGACCTGCCGGCGGAACTGGCCGACTACCCGCGCTTCGACGATTTCGATAAGGCGATGGCGGAGGCCAAGCCGGACGCGGTCTCCATCAACTCCTACCCCGACACCCATGCCGAATATGCCTGCAAGGCATTGGAGGCGGGCTGCCACGTGTTCATGGAAAAGCCCATCGCCACCAACATCGAGGACGCCGAGAAGGTGGTGGCGCTGGCCCGCAAGCATAATCGCAAGCTGGTGCTGGGCTACATCCTGCGGGTCCATCCGTCGTGGATGAAGTTCATCGAGGTCGGCCAGACCCTGGGCAAGCCGCTGGTGATGCGGCTGAACCTGAACCAGCAGTCCAGTGGCGACGCCTGGTACTGGCACAAGAACCTGATCGACAGCCTGACGCCCATCGTCGACTGCGGCGTCCACTATGTCGACGTGATGTGCCAGCTCACCGGGGCCAAGCCGATCCGCGTGCACGGCATCGGCGCCAAGCTGTGGGCGGAGGCGGCGCAGCAGAACTACGGCCACCTGCACGTTCAGTTCGATGACGGCTCGGTCGGCTGGTACGAGGCTGGCTGGGGCCCGATGATGAGCGAGATCGCCTATTTCGTGAAGGACGTGGTGGGACCGAAGGGTTGCGTCTCCATTGTCGTGTCGCAGGAAGGCCAGGGCGAGGCCAAGGACGAAGGCGAGCTTTCCGACAGCGCCGACATCGACCAGCACACCAAGACCAACGCGATCAAGATCCACAGCGCCGCGGTCGACGAGAACAAGAACTGGGCCAAGCCCGACGAAATCCTGAACATGGCCGACGAGCCGGATCACCAGGAACTGTGCGACCGCGAGCAGATGCATTTCCTGAAGGCGATCCGCGAGGACCTGGACCTTTCGGAATCCATGGATGCGGCGGTCAACAGCCTGCGTATCGTGCTCGCCGCCGACCAGAGCATCCGCGAACAGCGCGCGATCGACCTCGACTGAGCGGGGAACGAGGCTTGCGAATGACGAGACGGGCCACTGTCATCCGGGGCACAGCGATCGGGCTCGCCATGTTTGGCGCGGCCACCGGCGCGCTGGCCGACGATTTCAACCCGATGCAGGCGGTGCGCGACGGGGCCACGTACGAGGCGCTTAAGCCAGTGCTCGAAGCCGAATATGGCGGCGCGTTCGACGCACGCTATCTGGATGAAGAGGGCTACCCCGGACCGTCCGAGGGGCCGGCCATGCTGCTCGTCATCCAGGGCGCGAACCGGTCGATCCCGCGCCTGTTGTTCTGTGACGGCAAGCTGGCCGGTTTCGCCGTGCCGCTCTCGCAGCCCATGGACTTCCATGTCGCCACCATGGCGCTGGAAGGGCTGGAGGGCCATACGCCGCGCCCCAGCTTCGCGACCGAGGACGCCACCGCCATGATCCGGCTCAATACGGTCACTGTGACGCTGCCCGATGGCCTGACCCGGTTGTCGTACAGCCGGGTCGGCAGCGCCGAGGGCACGGTTCTCACCTCGCACCCCTACGAGGTGATGCGCGACGTGCGCAAGATGTACACCTACTGCACGAACGGGAGCGACGAGTGACCTACAAGATCCGCCCCCGCGAGGACCGCGAGTACGTCAACGAGTTCCGCCAGAACGTGCTGGGGCCGCACAGCCCCAATTTGCAGCGCATCCTGAACGCCATGCGCGGCGGCCCGATGGCCGGCAAGCACATGCTGGTGTGCACCAAGCCGTTCAGGGAATGGGTGCTGGCGCGCCATCCCGGCGGCCGAAACAAGCCGATCGAACTGCTGCCCGAGCACACTTTCACCTCCATCGAGGATGCGGAATGGTTCGTCTTCCGACTGCGCTGGAAAGAGATGACCGGCGAGGACCTGAACTGATGGGCGCGCCTTCATGCTGACCATACTGGGATACACTGACCGCCTGAGCGTGGCGCCGGGCGACACCATCACCTTCATGGTGACCACGACCACGCCGATGGACTACCGGGCGGAACTGGTGCGCGTCATCCACGGCGATGCCAATCCGGCCGGCCCCGGCTTCAAGGCCGAGCACGTGGCAAGCGCCATCGACGGGACCTACAAGGGCACGCCGCAGCGCCAGGACCAGGGCTCGTACGCGCTGGTGCCGGGCCACCCGGTGCTGGACGGGCTGTCCAGCTTCACTTTCGCGGCGATGATCTGGCCGACGATGCCGAAACAGGCCGACCAGACGATCCTGTCCTGCGGCGAGCTGACGGTGGCGGTCGACGGCCACAATGGCGTCACGTTCACGCTGGGCACCCACGGCCTGACTGTCGGCCGGCCGCTGAAGGAACGGTGCTGGTACATGGTCGCGGTCGGTTACGACGCCGCCAGCGGGCGGATGTTCGCCGAACAACGCCCCCTGCGCACCTGGCCGGGCGTCGGCGACGCAGGCACCGCCGAAGGCCAAATATCGACCGATATCAGTTGGTTCAATGGCAATCTTTATATGGCCGGGCGACCGGTTGACGACCTCGTCGGCGACCATTTCAACGGCAAGATCGACAGCCCCATCATCCTGGATGCCGCATTGTCGGCGGTGGAGCTGGACGGGCTGTTCCGCCGCCCGCTGCCGGAGAGCCATGCCGCGCACACGGTCGCGGCCTGGGACTTCGGCCAGGAGATCGAGAACGAGACCGTGGTCGATGCCGGCCCGCATGGCCTGCACGGCCGCACCGTCAATCTGCCGGCGCGCGCGATGAAGGGCTGGAACTGGGATGCGTCGACCCATCGCTGGACCGACCGGCCCGACCAGTACGGCGCGATCCACTTCCACGACGACGATGTCGCCGATGCCGGCTGGGAGCCGGCCTTCTCGCTCACCGTGCCGGACAGCCTGATATCGGGCACCTATGCCGCCCACGTCTGGCATGGCGATGCTGAAGACGGCACGCAAGAGGACTACATCACCTTCTTCGTGCGCCCGCCGCGCGGGGCCGCAGGCCGCCGCAACCGCCCGGACGTGGCGTTCCTGGCGCCGACTGCCTGTTATCTGGCCTACGCCAACGACCATTGCCACCTGCACGCGGCCGCGTCGGAGATGGTGATCGGCCGGCTGACCGTGCTGCAGCCCGGCGACCTCTACATCAACGACCACCCGGAACTGGGGCTGTCCTGCTACGACACCCACAGCGACGGCAGTGGCGTGTGCTATTCGTCGTGCCGCCGGCCGATCCTGAACATGCGGCCCAAATACGCGTCCTGGCTGGGCGCCACCGGATCGGGCCTGTGGCAGTTCAACGCCGACACCCATTTGATGGACTGGCTGGAGGCGCGCGGCACCGACTTCGACGTCATCACCGACGAGGACCTGCACAACGAAGGCGCCGGCCTGCTGGCCCCCTACCGCGTCGTGCTGTCGGGCACCCACCCGGAATACCATTCCAAGGCGATGTCCGACGCCATGATGGCGTGGCTCGATCGCGGCGGGCGGCTGATGTACATGGGCGGCAACGGCTGGTACTGGCGGATTGCCTGGAACCGGGACCTGCCCGGCGTGATCGAGGTGCGGCGCGCGGAGGACGGCACCCGCACCTGGGCGGCCGAACCCGGCGAGTACTTCCACAGCTTCACCGGCGAGTTCGGCGGGCTATGGCGGCGCAACGGCCGTTCGCCGAACGAGGTGGTGGGCGTCGGCTTCACCGCCCAGGGCTTCGACATCTGCTCCTACTATCGTCGCACGCCCGAAAGCCACGACGACGACGTGGCCTTCATCTTCGATGGCGTCGACGACGAGATCATCGGCGACTTTGGCCTGGTCGGCGGCGGTGCCGCCGGCCTGGAGCTCGACCGGGTGGAGCGCACGCTGGGCACCCCGCCGAACGTGAAGGTACTGGCCTCGTCGGAGGGTCACTCCGACCTGATGCTGCTGGTGAACGAGGAATCGCTGGTCAACACGCCGGATATGACCGGCACCCAGCATCGGCTGATCCGCGCCGACCTGGCGTTCTTCGAGACCCCGGCCGGCGGCGCGGTGTTTTCCACCGGATCGATCGCCTGGTGCGGCAGCCTCTCCCACAACAGCTACGACAACAACGTGTCGCGGGTCACCGGCAACGTGCTCGACCGGTTCATCGATCCGGAAAAATTCGGCGAATAGACACCGCCGGGCCGCGGTCGGCCCTACGGCGTCCGTTTCACTCGAAACCTCAGAGCCCCGGGCTCTGCTGTAGCCATTATCATGGGCGCTCTTGCCGCACAGGCAGGCCACCTGACAGCACGACATCGGCCCCTACGATTGTTATGTTATATCATACCAATTGGGGGTCTATCATGCCGCTAACCAAAGACGGATTTGCGCGCCTCGAGCTTGGATGCCCCGAGCGCCAAGGCATAGGTCAGCCTTGGCGGCATACGGCCACGCCTCTTGCGCTGGCGATGGCTGCCGCCATGGCCGGCGTGCTGACGGCTCATCCTGCCGAGGCGCACATCCTGACCTCAGGTGCGGGCGGGTTCGGCAGCGGGCTTGAGCATCCGCTCACCGGCATCGACCACTTCCTGGCGATGTTCGCCGTCGGCCTGTGGGGGGCGCAGATGGGCGGGCGGGCGGTCTGGTCGCTACCGATCGTGTTTCCGCTGATCATGGTCTGCGGCGGCATCGTCGGCATCCTGGGCCTGGACGTCCCCGGCATCGAGACGGGGATTGCGGTCTCGATCATCGTCTTGGGCGGCGCGATCGCGGCGGCCTGGCGCGCGCCCGAAGCAATTGCGTTGCTGCTTGTGGGCATCTTCGCCGTCTTCCACGGGCACGCGCACGGCATGGAGCTGCCCGACGCCGCCGACCCGGCCGACTATGCGGTCGGGTTCGTGGTGGCCACCGGCGCGATCCACCTGGTCGGCATCGGGGTCGGATTGGTCCTCGCCAAGCCCATGGGCGGCCGCTTGGCGCGCGCCCTTGGCGGTTTGATCGCGCTCGGTGGTGTCTATTTCCTGTTCGCCTGAGGCATCATGCCGGCCGGCCCGACATTGCTGACCAGATGGGCAGGCCCGGCATTGCTCGTCGGGTGGGCGGTCGCGGCCGTTACGCTTGCCATGGTGCCCCAGTTGGGCGAAGGGCGCCTGGGGTGGTGGCTGGCGGCGAACGGCACCTCGGCCATACGGATGCTGCCGCTGCTCGGTCTCGGCATTGCGGTCGCCGTCGCGCCGCGATGGCATGCGCTGGCCGGCCAAGCGATCTTCGGCGCAGGTCTCGCGGCCGGCTACTTGGCGCGGGACTGGCTGTTGGAGCTGCTGGGCAAGGTTCCCGATATCGCAACCCCGACCCAGGTCACTGTGCCCTTGGCCTGTCTCGTCGCCGGATTGGCCCTGGTGCCGGGCGCCCGTCTGCGCCCTTGGCTGTTGCCGCCAATGGCGCTCTTAGGCGGCATTGCCGTCTGGCTGACGATTGCCTTGACCGACCCGAGCCTGCACGACCCGACGATCCAGCGCGTCGGTGCGCTGCTTGCTTTCTGGCTGGTCGCCGGCGTTGCGCTGACCGCGCGCCTGGTCCGCCGCCGCTGGTTCATCACCGCTGCGCGGATCATGGGCAGTTGGCTGCTGGCGATGGGGGCGCTCTATGGGGCTCTATCGTTCGCCCCGGCGCGCGACGCCGCCCCCGCTCCACCGCCCGCATTGCCGCCACTGGAAGAAAGTGCGCCGGACAGCATGCCCATGCCTGGCACACCCTTCGCGCCGCCCGGCCAGATCCCGGGACCGCCCGACCCGACACCCGGTTTGCCGAACGCACCGCCCCTGCCGTGACAACTGACCATGAAGGCGCTCCCTGCGCGCACGCGAAAGCGCCGGCGGGCAAACCCGCCGACGCGTGCGCCAGTGTTTGGCGTTGGTCGGGGCTTGGCGTTGGTCGGTGCTTGGCGTGCGGTTGGTCAGATCGCGGCGTGGCTGGCGCTCGTTCCGGACTTTTCCGCCAGTTGCGTTTCGGCCCGACGGTTCTGGGCTCGGCGCTGGGCGTTCAGTTCCATGAACAGCGCACCGACGCCGATGGCGTTGAGCACGAAGGCGATCAGCATCACCATGCCGGCGAAGGGGTCGGCGCCGAACAGGTCCGATACCGCGGCCAGGCGAAACACCACGCCGAAGAAGAACAGGAAGACATAAACGTACTGAGCCCAGCGCAGGTCCCTTGCCGCGCACAGGATCAGCGCCAGTTCCACCGCCAGCAAGCCGGCCGGCAGGGCCAGATCGCTAAGCGTGAGACCGGGAATGAGCGCCGCGTCGCGGAACACCATCGCAACGCCAATGGCCAGGGACAGGAGCGTGAGTGTGGTGAACACATGCAGTGGGCGATACATGGTAACTCTCCAAACCGTGGGCGACTTCGCGCCTTCATGGTTGGAGATATGGCGACGCCCGCCGCCATCAGGTGTGAACCAGCGCACACCTCGCATAACTAACGAAGGATGACCGGTTTCTAGCCCTTCTCGACCAACACCGCGGCCTCCAGCCCGCCGCGGTCGAGCACCGTGATCACGCCGTCCTCGAAGGTCAGCAACCCGTCGTCCTGCCAGCGCCGCAGCGTGCGGTTGATGCTCTCGCGGGTGACGTGCATGGCGTTGGAGAGGTCGCGCTGCGACATCTTCAGGTTGATCACCCGCTTGCCATCGCGTTCGGTGCCGAACATGTCGTCCAGGATCAGCAGGCGCTTCGCCAGCCGTGCCGGCAGTTCCAGGAACACGGAGTCCTCGTAGCGCGCGCTGATCCAGCGCACCCGGTCGCACAGGGTCGCCAGCATGCGCATGCTGACGTCCGGGTGGCGCAGCAGCACCTGCTCGATATCGGCCCGGCGCAGCGACAGCAGCTCAGAGGCGCCTATGGTGTCGGCATCGGCGGTGCGCGCACCGTGGTCGAGCAGCGCCACCTCGCCGAACAGCGTGCCCGGCCCCAGGATATTCAGCGTCAGTTGCTGCATGTCCGGCCCGGTCGTGCTGATACGCACCTTGCCGGAGACGACCACGAACAGCCGGTCGCCGGGGTCGCCCTTGGCAAAGACCGAGCTCTTCGCCGGCACCACCTGCAGCAGGCTCGCCCGCGCCAGATCGGCCAGCGCTTCGTCCGGGCAACCGGCGAACAAGTCGGTGTTCTTCAAGATGGCGGCTTTTCTATCCATGATTTCAATCTATTGCCGGAGTTCCCCCAGCGTCCATATCGAATTGTCGCCGCGCCCTTGCCTACAGCGCACCGCCAGGCGGCAGCGCGCGCAAGCTGAACATGCGCTCCGTCCCGGCTGCCTTGGCGCGGGTGCGGTGGCCGACATATTCGCATGCGAAGCGGTCCGGCGCCTGCAAGGCGAGCAACGCCGCCAGCGATTCGGTCACGAACACGTCGCCCAGGGTCGCGATCGGCTCCAGGCGCGCGGCTCGGGTGACGTGCCGTCCGGTGTAGGAGCGGCAGCCGCGGACCGGGTCGTCATAGGCGAATACAGGGCCTGCGTGCAGCGACATGCGCAGCCGGAACGCCTCCGCCGCCGCATCGCCCAGGTCGGCCGCGTCGTCCTTCAGCGTTTGCTGGATGGTGGTCGCCACCTCCGCCGCCGTCGATACGTCGTCGAACAGCACGAACAGGCCGTCGCCCCAGGTGTTGCGGTCCAGCACGTGGTCGTCGAAACGGTCCAGCACCGTCGCGACCCGGTGGGTCACCCGGGCGTGGAACCGCCGGATGTCGTCGTTGGTCAGCCGGCTGAAGCCCTGGGCGTCGGCGAACATCATCGCCATCATGCGCTGCTCGAACGCATCGGTCATCGGCGTTGCGGCGGTCGGCGCCTTGTAGCTGGAGGTCACCGGCACGACCTGCGCCTCCAGCCCGCGCGCCGCCCAGGTGCGGATGTCGGCCTCGGTCCCGACGTCCTGGCCGTTGTCGACCCCGTCCCATAGCGTAATCTGCAGGGGGTCGGCGTCGATGTGCGCGGCCTGCAAGAGAGCAAGCCCCATGGAGACCCGGCTGCAGTAGTCGAACGCGCTGTCGTGATCGAGCCGCCGGTCATCGCCCGCCTCGATCACCCGGTGCGCACGCTCCAGGCAGGCATCGAACCGGCGCACCCAGTCCGATCCCGACGGTGCCACCGAGACCGGGACGAAAGCCTGCCGCGCACAGGGAAGCACCACGGTCAGGTCGGCACCGGCATCGAGCAGCGCCTCGGCGAACAGGATATCCGCCCCGGCGGCCAGCGAACCGACGGCAAGGCCGACGTCGTGCTTCGCGATTGCGTGGCGGATGGCGGCACGGGCGTCGTCTTCCTGCGCCATCGGGAAGCGCGCTTCCGGCGCGTCGAATATGCGGTGGCCGGCGAAGTGGACCACGCGCGGCGGCGCCAATGGCGACAACAGCGGGCCGTCATCGATGCCGCGCAGGCGGCATATGCGTCGCATCTGGCGCCGGGTCGAGGCACGGGCGGACAGATCGGCAAAGCCCATGTCGGCGGCCATGCGCACATGCTCTGCGGCACCGGCGTCGTCGCCTAGCACCAGCAGCGCCTCGGCACGGCTGACCAGGCTGTAATAGCGCTCGGCCGGATGCTCGCCCGCGCCCGCCTGGGTGGTGGCCAGGCAGCGCTCGGCCATCAGATGCGCCAGGTCGGTGTCGCCGGCGAACAGGAATGTGGTCGCCGCGTTCACGGCCGGGTAGTGGCCGCCATAGCGGTCGAACACCGCCTTGTAGGCCGCGCCGGCACGCCGGTAGAGGTTGCGCTGGTCCGCGCCCCGCGCACGCCCGGCACGGTTCTTGGCGATGCGCGCACTCAGCGCCATGGCGTCGTGATCGACCGCCTGGTCAAGCTCCCAGGCATTGTATAGCTCGGCAGCGTGTTCGGTGACGTCGGCCCGGCACAGCGCCTGCAACGCGCGCACCCGCAGGGGCAACGCGCCCGGATGCTGCTCGAGCCCGCGCTGCGCGGTGTCGAAGGCCTGCAACAGCTCGCCCGCGCGCAGTTCCTCGTTCACCTGCCGCAACCAGGCCTCCAGATCGCAGTCCGTCATCGCAATACGCGCCGCCCATGCGACAGCGGGATCGGTCGCAGGCTATTGGTCAACGGGCGCATCTTCCGGCTCGACATCGGGCACGGGGTTCCGCAGTTCGGCGATCATGGCATCCAGCTCAAGCCCGAAATCCGCGACCTCCCCGGCATCCTGCCGGTCCTCCAGGTAGGCATTGACCAGCGCACGGGCCTTGCCGAGGTTGGCGAGGGCGTCGTCGGTCCTTTCCATGTCGATCTCGACCAGGGCCATCCAATAGTGCGTATTGATCAGGTCGATGTGCCACTGGGCACTGTCGGACGGCGCCGCGTGCAGGGTCTGGAAAATGCGCAACGCCGCCTCGAATTCCTCCAGGGCGGCATCGAGCCTGCCTTGGGAATAATAGACGTCAGCCAGGGTCTGATGGCTCAAGGCAACATCGCGCTGGCGCGACATGTTGTCGGGATCTTGAGCCAGGATCTCCTGCGCCAGCGCCATGTCCTGCTCATATGCCGCAAGGGCCTCATCCAGATTTTCGAGGTTGAGATGGGTCGCGCCGAGCTCGGCATACATCACCGACAGGTCGCGTTGCAGTTCAACGTTGCCCGGGTTTTCGGCCACGAGCTGCTCGGAGAGCTGGACCGCCTCGTCCAGGGACGCCAGGGCGGCATCGCCATCGCCGAGTTCGAGCTGAATCTCCGACAGCCAGAGCAAGGTGAACGCCAGGTCATTGATGTAGACGCCGTTCTGCGGCTGCAACTCGACCATCTCGCGCACGATAGCGAGGCTTTCTTCGTACAGCGCGCGGGCTTCTTCCAGGTTGCCAAGAGCGAGCTCGCGGTCGCCCAGCGTCTCAAGGGAGACCGAAAGATCGCGCCGCAAGTCCAGTACATCCGGGTAAGCAGTGACCAGTTCCCGCGCCAGCCGCAGGCGCTCTGCCGCCACCTCGCGCGCCTCTTCGTACTCGCCCAACAGGTCCAGGACGTACGACTTGTAAAACAGCGAGATCAGCAGATCGCGCTGCCAGCGAATGTTGCCGGGGTCGGATGCGCTCAGATCCTCCTGCAACTCCAGGCCCAGGCGGTAGAATTCCAGTGCCGCTTCCAGATCACCCCGCCGCAGCGAGACCTCACCCAGGCTCTCGTAGTCGATGAGCGCGGCGCGCTGCCAACCGGTGTCGCCCGGATCCAGCTCCATCATCGACAGGTTGATTTCCAATGCGCGCTGATAGGTGTCAAACGCCTCCACCAACCGCTCCATTTCGAGCAGTATGCCGCCCATGGCGTCATAGCTATGGGTGACATCGGCCACGGTGGCGGTATTGTCCGGGTCGTTGGCCAGCCGCTGTTCGGCGAGTTCGACCACCCGCTGCGCCATCTCCAAGGCGTCGGTGAGCCTGCCGTCGGCCTGCAGGATGGTGGCCTGCCTGCCCAGGCTGACTTCCAGGTCGCGCGCCAGCGTCGGATTGTCGGGGTCGGCATCGTAGAGGGCCTCGCTGATCGCCAGGTCGGCAGCCAGCTCCGCCCTGCCCTCTTCCCACGCACCGCCCTGCAGCAACGCATCGCCCAGGTACATGTGGCTGGAGCTCAAAGCGCGCTGCCACTCCACGGTATCGGGGTCCACCTCGACCAGTGCGTTCGCGCGTTCCACCGCGTCGCGGAACATCGAGGCCGCCACCAGCGGGTCCTCCTGCGTCATCACGATATTGCCCTGGTGCTGGATCACTCGGATCAGGTCCGCCCGCCACTGCAGCGGCGCATCCGGGTCGGCCACCAGGTCTTCCAGCAGCGAGCGCGCCAGCTCTGCACTGGCCAGCGCCGGCCCCACTTCGCCAAGCCGCTGGTATGAGCGGGAGAACGACCAGTGCATGGTCGCCTGGCGGTGCCGCAGCATGTCAGGCGGTTCTTCCGTGCGCTCCTCGATGACCGCCAGCATCGCCTCAGCCTTGCCCAGGATGTCTACGATGACCTCCACCCGCACGCCGGCGACATTGCGCAGCCGGTCGACCACGTCGCTGACCAGGATGTTGATGGCATCGATGGCCAGGGCCTGGTTTTCCTCCGCCGCCTGCTGCTGCTCCTCGGCAAAGGTCGCGCGGTCCTGCGCCAGTTCGGCCTGCTCCTCGGCCTGCTGCCAGAACCGGAAGCCGACGCCGGCACCGGCCGCCGTGGTCAATCCCAGCAGGGTGATCACGACCAGCGCGATGCGCGCGCGGCGCGCGGCCCGCTTGGCGATGGCGGTCTCCTGCTCAAGCCGGCTGACATTGGCGCTGGACGACGCCTTGATATAGGCGACCACGTCGGGCGGCAGGCTGGCCCCGTCCTGGTCGAGCACCGCCTCGGCCTCGCTCAGCGGCAGGCCCGGCGGCAACAACAGGCTGTCGCGCTCCGCGGTCGCGTTGTGCCAGCGGTTCGCCTGCTCGGTCAGCCGGGCTCGCGCCACGATGAGCTGGCGGTCGCGCTCCAATTGCGCCACCGCGCGCGGCCAGTGGGTCAGCAGTGCCTCGTGCGCCAGCCGCACGATCTGCTGGCCGCCCTGGGTCACGGTCACCATCAGGCGGGCGCGCGGGTCGGCGAACCGGTCGATCAGCCGGCGCTCGCTGGTCCCCGGCGCGAACCGCGACAGCGGCATCGGCTGCTGGATGAAGCGGTCGCCGTCGGAACCGGCGGTGGTGACCGCCGCCCGCAGCACGGCCGGCAAGGCGGCCTGCGCGGCGGGGTCGAGGAGCGCGAACTCCGCATCCGCGCGTTCCGCGATCGCGCCCTCCAGCCCGCCCAGTTCCCGGTAGGCCGCGAACGTGAGGCGCGCGCTGCCGCCCTTGCCGTCCGCCGCCTGCCTGCGCTTGTAGAGCTCGTCCAGGGTGAACTCGAGCAGCGGCAGGGCGTCGGCCTGGTTCGTCGCCTCCAGCAGCACGTCGTCCAGGCCGTTGCCGGTGGCCGGGTCGAAATCGTACTGCAACCCGGCGGCGGCGGCGGGCCCGCGGATGATATCGCTGATATCGGCCTTGGTCGGCGGCAGCAGGTCGAACGACACACCGTCGTCCTTCAGCGCCACCAGTTCGGCGTGGTCCTGGTATTGCCGGTAGAAGTCGACCCTCAGTGTCGCGATCACGACCACGTCCGGGCAATGTGCCAGACCGGCCAGCAAGCTGGCACAGGCGTCCTGCTCGGCCCGTGGCAGCCCGAACAGACCTTCGAACTGATCGGCGACCAGGATCAGGCGTCGCGCCGGCCGGCCGCCCTCGGCACGCAGCGCGGCGGCCACCGCCCTGACCCCGTCCTCGGGATCGACGTCGGCCAGCCCGGCGGCATCAGGCCCGACATTGCCCAGAACGCCGGCGATCGCCGCCATCACGCCCGCGCAGCCATCGTCGCCACGCACGATGCAGGTCAACGCGTCGCCAACCTGCCCTGCTTCGCCACGCTGAAGCGCGGGCACCAGGCCGGCCCGCACGAAAGAGGACTTGCCGACACCGCTCCGCCCGATCACCAGCAGGAAGCCGCAGCCGGCCGCGATGGCATGGCGCAACCGCCGGAGGGCCTGGCCGATGGCGGCGCGGCGGCCGAAATAGACGGCGGCGTGCTCGGCGTCGAACGCCTCCAGGCCGCGGAACGGCGAGCCCTTGCTCTCCGGCCAGGTGATGGTGGCGATCTGGCGGCGCTCGTGCAGCCATTGCCGCAAGTGCTGGCCGATCTTGTGCTCGAAGGCATCGACCGACGCGAAGTCGTGGTGCGCGGCGACGAAATGGCCCTGACCGTCGACAAACCAGCGCGACCAGAACGCCTGCAAGTCGCGCCACTGCGCGTTGCCGGCCTCGTCGTCGGGCGCGATCTGCGGCGGCGCCGTCTTGCGGTAGACGAAGACATCGGGGCGTCCGGTCCGGCGCGCGGCTTCGATGGCGGCTTCGAACTCGTACTCGGTGCCGCTGCGATAGGGTGAGCCGTCGGCGCGCTGGTAGTCGACACCGGCCAGCTCGGTCCCGATGCGGCTCCAGAGGATCAGGATGACCAGGTCGCAGGCGGCCGGGCTGACGATCTGGTCCTGAAATGTGCTGTCGGCGGTGTAGTAGGAATCTTCCCAGCGGATCAGCTCGATCCGCACGCCGTCGCGCTGGGAAAGATTGAGCGATTCGACCAGGGCGCTGACGGTGTCGCGCTCGGGCACCACATCGCCCGGCGAGGACAGGAATATGCGCACGACCGAAGGCGCGCCGCCGGGCTCCGGCCCGGTTCCGTCTTCGTCATCCGTGGTGTTGTCGGTCGGTGTCCCCATCGGCTCTAAACTAGAGAGTATTCAGGGCAATCGCGATCAAATCTGTTTCCAGTCCGGCTCGGCTGTCCGCCAGGAGCGGTTCGCAGCGCGATGCCGAAGCATCGGGCAAGGATCGCGACGCAGCGGATGCCGGCCGGGTGGAAACCCTGCGGGCCGGGCGCGATTTGTCGGGGGCCGCGTCGCTCGTTCTCGAATATGCTTCGGCATGTCCTTCGTCCTCGCTCCTAACCTCCGACAAATCGGGCTCCGGCAGAATGACCGCGATTACCCTGAACACGCTCTTACGTGACGGCGGTCACATGCAAATCACGGTGGCAGGACAATATGGTGCAAAGGCGACACCGCCGTCGGCCTTGGCCGACGGCGGTGCTTGCTGGGTGGCCGGCCGCAGGTGCGGCGTAAACTGGCGGCTGGCCCCCCAGGCCCCGTTACGGTCATCCAGGCGCGCGCCGGGTTCTGCCCGCGCGGCAAGCAGATGCCGTGTTCGAATTGCGTTCAGGTTTCGCCGGTGCGCTGTGGTGGCGATTGCGACGGCGTTCGTTTCTTGCATCTGGCTCCCGTTCTTTCCGCCGGCTTCGTGTCCGGCGATGATGGATAATTGGGAGCGATGCGTGGGCGCGCCTGTGCGGTAGGTCACGCAAGACTGCAGACGGCGTGCCGCAGCCATGCCGAATGGCCGGGTGCGCATGACCAGGCGCCCGGCTCCAATTCCGTCAGAAATTCTGGGACAGCGATTTCCGCCTACGCGGCGTCCTGCTGCTTCTCGCGCTCGGCGAACCAGTTTTCCAGGTCCGCCGCCGGCAGCGGATGCACGATGTAGTATCCCTGGGCCTCGTCGCAGCCATGCTGCTTGAGAAAATTCAGCTGCTGCGGTGTCTCAACGCCCTCGCCCACCGCGCGCATGCCCAGGCTGTGCGCCAACGCGATGGTCGCCCTGACCGCGGCGCCGTCGGACGGGTTGGTCAGCATGCCGGCCACGAAACTGCGATCGATCTTCAAGCAGTTCACCGGCAGCCTGGTTGCCAGGCCAAGGTAGGAATACCCGGTGCCGAAGTCGTCGATGGCGACCGAAATGCCGATGTCGCGCAATCTATTGAGCAACAGAACGGCATCGTCGATGTCATGCAACGCGGCGGTCTCGGTGATCTCCAGTTCCAGCAGATGCGGCGCGACGTCGTAGCGACTGAGAAGGCGCTTGACCAGCTTCACCGGCTTGTCAGACTTCAACTGCGTCGCCGAGATATTGACCGCCATGGGGATATTGGCCAGTGCCGTTGCCTGCCAGTCCACCAGGGTATTCAGGGCCTGCTTCAGGACACACTTGGTCAGGTCGTCGATAAGGCCGGTCGATTCCGCGATCGGCACGAATTCCACTGGCGAGACCTGTCCCAGTTCCGGGTCATGCCACCGGGCCAAGGCCTCCATGCCCACCACTCTGCCGGTCGCAATCGACAGCTTGGGCTGGAACACGAGGTATAGCTCGTTGTTACGGATCGCGCGGCCCAGGCGCAGCTTGATGGCGCTGTCGCGCCGGCACTTGGCTGTCAGCGCCTCATCGTAATACTCGATCTGGCCCTGCCGGGACTCCTTGGCGCGATACAGCGCCAGGTCGGCGCGATGCAACAGTTCGTCGCGCTCCACCGCCTCGCTGCCATCGTAGTCGGCGATCCCCAGGCTGACGCCAATCTCCACGACATGCCCCTGAATCTCGAACGGTTCGGAAAGGGCGTGGGCGATCTTCTGGGCCGGTTGGAACGCATCGGACCGGCTGCCCAGGTTGGTCATGATAATGGCGAACTCATCGCCGGCCAGGCGCGCCACGATGTCAGTGGAGCGCAGGCAGGCCTGCATGCGCTCGCCGGCCAGAGTCAGCAACTCGTCGCCGGCCTTGTGGCCGTAGCTGTCGTTGACCTGCTTGAACCGATCCAGATCCAGCACGCACAGCGCGAGCACGCGCCCCGACCGGGAGGACTGGCGCATGCCTTCCGCCAGCTTGGCTGCAAAAAGGGTGCGGTTCGGCAGCTCGGTAAGCTGGTCGTGATGCGCCAGCCAGCGATACCGCGCCTCGTTGCGACCCGCCTCGGCCAGTGCGGCTTCCAGTTGCCGCTGCGTAATGGTCAGTTCTTCGGCCAGTTGGCGGTGCGCGCTCGACTCGATCTCGATCTCCGCCTTGGCGCGCCGCAGTTCGGTGGCCTGCTCCATCAACAAGCGCTTCTGGCGCATCGCGCGCCAGGCGTACCGCAGGGAGCGCTCCAGCCGTTTCTCGCTCAGGTCGGTCTTCACCAGATAGTCGGCGAAACCAGCGCTCATCGCCTGATAGTCGACCTGCCAACTGTCTTCGCCGGTCAGCAGAATGAAGATCTGGGGCGCGTCCTCGTTGCCGCACTTGGCGGCCAGGTCGATGCCCGTCTCGGTATCCAGATTGAAATCGACAATGAAGATGTCGAAGACGCTCTCGCGCGCGGCCTCCAGGGCTTGCTGCACATTCTCCGCGACTTCCAGGACCATCGCCTCGCCGAAGATCTTCCGCAGCAACCGACAGACCACCCTGCGGTCGACGACATCGTCCTCGACCACCAGGATCTTCGGGCTGTTCCAGAAGACCGCATTCAACTCGGCTTCATCTAGCGCTGCTGCCTGCATGCGCTGCTCCACTTTGTGTGCGTGCCGTCCAGGGACATTTCTTGTCCCCGCTTGGTAAGCATACGGCCAACCGGCCTATTCGCCTCGAACAAAGGGCACGAATTCATCGCAAATACGAGGCGTTTTTGGCGCCAATCCGAATCAAATATCGGACGAATTCGTTAAAATTTCTTACGCACCGTCTGGATACTAATCGGCGGCGTAATTCGCGGCAGCCCGCCGCGCGCCGCGGCAAACCAGCATCTTGTGCGCTGCAACAACAGCGCTCACAAAGCGTTGATCCGCTGCCAATTCGTTACCGAATACCGCGCGCACGTTCAGGAGTGCGCCCACCTGCGCCCGCGACTCCGGCCCGGCCTGTTCGCAGGCAGAGCGCAGTGAACCGGCCAGCGGGTCGCGCACGTCGATGGGCCGGCCCGCCTCATCGGCGCCGGCGACATAGCGCATCCAAGCCGCCACAGCCAAGGCATGCCGGCCTATCGGCGCGCCATTGGCCAATCGTGCGGATACCGGGGCCAGCAAGCGCTGCGGCAGCTTCTGGCTGCCGTCCATGGCGATCTGCCAGGTACGGTGCCGCAGCGCCGGGTTGCGGAAACGCTGCAACAACTGCCGGCGATAGGCGGCCACATCCGCGCCGCCGGGCATGGTGAGCGTCGACGCGGCGTCGCCCATCAGCGCATCGGCGAAGGCGGCCAGGCCCGGTTCGGCCATGGCGTCGGCCACGGTCTCGCAGCCGGATAAATAGCCCAGATACGCCAGCGCGGAGTGCGCGCCGTTGAGCAGTCTGAGCTTCATCGCTTCATAGGGCGCGACATCGGCCACCAGTTCGGCACCCGCCGCCTCCCATGGCGGGCGCCCGGCCGGGAAACTGTCCTCAACCACCCATTGCGAGAAAGGCTCGGCCACCACGGGCGCGGCATCGTCCAGTCCCAGCGCGCGTGAGATGGCCGTGCGGTCGTCGGCAGTGGCGGCCGGGGTGATGCGGTCGACCATGGTCGACGGGCAGGTCACCTCGCCTTCCACGTACGCGGCGAGGTCGCGGTCGCGCAGACCGGCGTATTGGCACAACACGCGATGCAGCGTGTGCCCATTGGCGGCCAGGTTGTCGCAACTGACCGCCGCGAAGGGCGCGATGCCGGCGTCGCGGCGCCGGTGCAGCGCCTCGACCAGCAGGCCGGGGACCGACGATGGCTCCTCGGGCCGTGCCAGATCGGCAGCGATGGCAGGGTGCGCCGGGTCCAGGTCGCCGGTCGACGGGTCGTGGCTGTAGCCCTTCTCGGTCACCGTCATGGTCACGACCCTGACCCGGGGGTCGCACAAGGCGGGGAGCAGCTTGCCCGCCAGGTCGCCGGGCCCGATCAGCCCGACCAGCGCACCGATGACGCGCAACGCGTCGCCATCGGGCCCGCGCGCCGCCAAGGTGTAGAGGCCATCCTGCGGCGCGAGCGCCTGCACCGTATCGGCGCTGCGCAGGCTGGCGCCAACGATGCCCCAGCCTGGGTCCTCACCGAGAACGGCATCGGTGTAGGCGGCCTGGTGGGCACGGTGAAACGCCCCCAGCCCCAAATGGACGATGCCCGCCGTGACGCGCGCCCGGTCATAGCCGGGCCGGGCAATCGACGGCGCAAGACCGTCAACGGTTTGGTTGCCGAGGCGCATGGCCGGCACATGGCAATGCCGGCACGCCGGTTGTCAACTCGGCGGCGGCAGCATCGCACTGGACGGCAGCACCGATTTGCCCCTACCAAACCATGAGGGGCCTTGTCGCCAATGCCCCGCGGGGGGGTGCATGACTTTCTTCGCCAGCATCGTCGCCAATGCCATCATCCTGTTTGCCCGCGCCATCACCGCGGCACGGGCAATCTGGCAGGGCATCGAGCCGATGGCCCGGCAGCGGATCTACTTCGCCAATCATGCCAGTCACGGCGACTTCGTGCTGATCTGGTCGGTGATGCCGCCAGCGTTGCGCCGCACCGCGCGCCCGGTGGCGGCGCGGGACTATTGGCACAGCTCGGCGATCCGCCGCTTCATCGGCGAGCGGGTGTTCCGCTCGGTGCTGATCGACCGCGAGAAGGTCACCGGGGAGCGCCATCCGATCCGGGCGATGAGCGCCGCATTGGACGACGGCGCCTCGCTGATCCTGTTTCCCGAAGGCACCCGCAACACCTCGAAGAAGGCGCTCTTGCCGTTCAAGGCCGGGCTCTACCACCTGGCCAAGGCGCGCCCGGAGGTCGACCTGGTGCCGGTCTGGATCGACAATCTGAACCGGGTGCTGCCGAAGGGTGAGGTCATCCCGTTGCCGCTGATCTGCACCGTCACCTTCGGTGCCGCGATCCGCATCGCAGATGACGAGGACAAGCAGGCGTTTACCGCCCGCGCCGAACAGGCCCTGCTGGCGCTGGCCGCGCGGCCGCAGGCGGCAGCGGCAGCGGCATGAGCCCGGCGCACGACGACCTGCTGCTGTTGCTTGCCATTATAGGCGGCATCCTGGTGGTGGCGACGGCGATCGGCATGGCGATGCAGTGGCGGTTCTCGCGCGACCGCACCAACGTGACCGTGGAGAACCTGAACGCGCGCATCAGGGCGTGGTGGGTGATGGTCATCCTGCTCGGCATCGCTTTCTGGGCCGGGCGGCCGGGCATCATGATCCTGTTCATCATCGTCTCGTTCGCGGCCTTGCGCGAGTTCGTGACCCTGGCCCGCACCGCGCAGGCGGACCACATGGCGCTGGCCGGCGCGTTCTTCATCGTGCTGCCGTTCAACTACTGGCTGGTCTGGATCGACTGGTACCAGTTCTTCGCCATCTTCATCCCCGTCTACGCCTTCCTGCTGATGCCGATCGTGGCGGTGGTGCGCGGCGAGACCGACAATTTCCTGGACCGCATAACCGAGGCCCAGTGGGCGGTGATGATCAGCGTCTATTGCGTGTCCCACCTCCCCTCCCTGCTGGCGCTGCGCATACCGGGCTACGAGGGGCGCGAGATGCTGCTGATCGCGTTCCTGATCGTGGTCGTCCAGTTCAGCGACGTGATGCAGTATGTGTGGGGCAAGCTGTTCGGCCGGCACAAGGTGGCGCCATCGCTGTCGCCGTCCAAGACCTGGGAGGGGCTGATCGGCGGGGTGCTGAGCGCGGCCGCCGCGGGCGCCGCCCTGTGGTGGATCACGCCGTTCTCCGTCGTGGAGGCCGGCGCGCTGGCGCTGGTGGCGGCGCTGATGGGGTTCTTCGGCGGGCTGGTCATGTCGGCGATCAAGCGAGACCGCGGGGTCAAGGACTGGGGCCACCTGATCGCAGGCCATGGCGGCATCATCGACCGTATCGACTCCCTGGTCTTCTCCGCCCCGATCTTCTTCCACCTCGTGCGCTTCTGGTGGTCGGTCGCATGACAGAACCGAGCAATGGACCGGCCAACCGCCGCCCGCTGGCCAGCCGCGACACCGGATGGGCACGCGCCCTGTCGCGCCGGCTGGCGGCAACGGCCGTCACCCCCAACCAGATCTCCCAATTCGGGCTGGCGGCGGCGATCCTGTCGGGCGGGGCGTTCTGGCTGACGGGCACCAGCGAAGGTGCGTTGCGCGTCGTGCTGCTGCTGACGGGCGCCCTGTTCTGCCAGGTGCGGCTGCTCTGCAACCTGATCGACGGCATGGTCGCGGTGGAGGGCGGCAAGCAATCGCCCGACGGTGCGTTCTGGAACGAGATGCCGGACCGGCTGTCGGACGCTGCCATCCTGGTCGGCGTCGGCTATGGCGCCGGCGCGGCGGAACTGGGCTGGGCCACGGCGATGCTGGCGGTGCTGACCGCCTACGTGCGCGAGCTCGGGCGGGCGGAAGGCGCCAAGCCCGATTTCTGCGGCCCGATGGCCAAGCCGCACCGCATGTTCACGGTCACGCTGGGTGCCTTGATTGCGCTGTTCGAGCCGCTGTGGGGCGCGGACGCCATCGGCATGCCGGTGTTGGAAATCGCCCTCTGGGTCATCGCCGCCGGCACCGCCATCACCGTCGCGCGGCGCTCGTGGCGGCTGCTGGGCCATCTTCGGCGGGGGTGAGAATTCGGGCCGCGTTACAAGGGTCATTCACAGTAATTCGCTTGGCCTGCATGCGGAGGTCACCCTAACATGACGCCAATCTCCGCGATCCGGTTGGGCCGGATCGACAGAGCAATGCCCCATCCACGGGGCCCACGTCATGGAGGTTCACATGAGGGACACACTCCGCACCTTGGGGTTGGCCGCCGCCGTCGCGCTGGGCGCGTCGTATGCGGCAACGTCGGCCTTCGCCGAGGTCGTCTATCACCGGGGCAATACCGGTGAGCCGGAGACGCTCGACCAGCACCGCACGTCCACCGTCTACGAGGCGCACATCCTGCGCGACCTGTACGAGGGCCTGGTGGTCTACGATGCCGGCGCCAATGTCATCCCGGGCGTCGCCGAAAGCTGGGAGCTGAACGAGGACGGCACGGTCTACACGTTCCATTTCCGCGGCGACGCGAAGTGGTCGAACGGCGACCCGGTGGTGGCCGGCGACTTCGTGTATTCGCTGCAGCGCATCCTGAACCCGGCGACCGGCGCGGAATACGCCAACATCCTCTACCCGATCCTCAACGCCGAGGCGGTGAACACCGGCGAGATGGACCCGAGCGAACTGGGCGCGGTCGCGGTCGACGACGCGACGCTGGAGATCACGCTTGAGGCTGCGACCCCGTACTTCCTGGAACTGCTGACCCACCAGACCGGCTTGCCGGTGCATCCGGGCTCGGTCGAGCAGTATGGCGACGACTTCGTGCAGCCCGGCAACATGGTGTCGAACGGCGCCTACATGCTGGACGAGGTGGTCATCAACGGTCACATCCGGGTGGTGAAGAACCCGAACTTCCACGACGCGGCCAATGTGGCCATCGACGTGGTCTACTTCTACCCGACCGAGGATCGCTCGGCCGCGCTGCGCCGCTTCCAGGCCGGCGAGCTGCACAGCAACAACGACGTGCCGTTCGAGCAGATCCCCTGGATGACCGAGAACATGCCCGACGAATTCCGGGCCGCCCCGTACCTGGGCACCTACTATTACGCCGTGAAGATGGACAAGCCGCCGCTGGACGACATCAACATCCGTCGCGCGCTGTCGCTGGCGATCGACCGCGACTTCCTGGGCGAGGAGATCATGGGCGGCGCCTTCCTGCCGGCGTACTCGTTCGTGCCGCCGGGCATCGGCAATTATGGCGAGCCGGCCTATGCCGACTACAAGGACATGTCGATGCTGGACCGCGAGGACGAGGCATTGCAGCTTCTGACCGACGCCGGCTTCGGGCCCGAGAACCCGCTGACGATCGAGATCCGCTTCAACACG
The DNA here is from genome assembly GCA_965227515.1 of Alphaproteobacteria bacterium. Lineage (GTDB taxonomy): Bacteria > Pseudomonadota > Alphaproteobacteria > CALKHQ01 > CALKHQ01 > CBDDFZ01. The sequence goes on along the minus strand of CBDDFZ010000001.1, from coordinate 3,074,528 downwards.
TCGGAGAACCACCAGAAAGTGGCGGTGGCGATCGCCGATATGTGGGCCCCGCTGGGCGTCGAGACCTCGCTGCTGAACTCCGACGTCGCCACCCACTATGCCCATCTGCGCGACGGCGGCGACTTCGACGTCGCCCGCGCCGCCTGGATCGGCGACTACTCCGACCCGCAGAACTTCCTGTTCATGGTCGAGAGCGACAATGACGGGTTCAACTACGCCAACTACAACAACGCCGAATACGATGCCCTGATGGACCAGGCGGCGGCGACCGTCGACCTGAAGGAGCGCGCGGACATCCTCTTCCAGGCAGAAGAGCTGTTCATGCGTGACCTGCCGTTCATTCCGCTGCTCTACTATGCGTCGACCAACCTGGTGTCGACCAACCTGCACGGCTGGGAGGACAACATTCAGAACGTCCACCCGTCCAGGTTCATGAGCATCACCGAATAACGGCGACGGGCATTGGCGGGCCGCGGCACAATCGACGTGCCCGGTCCGCCTGCCGTGCCATGAGCAACGACCTGCCCGAAACGGTCGTAACCGTCAGTCGGACGACCGCGGTTCGCGGGCATGGCTGTGACGTTGGGTTGCTCGATCCCAGCCACGAAGAAACATTGTCGTCCTCGGCCTTGTGCCGAGGACCCATTTCCGTGCAAGGCCCGGAAACGAGCTTGGTGTGCGCGATGCCTGCGCGTCCCGGTGCCGGTCTGCCCACTGCCCCTGGCTGGCGCGAATCACACATAGCATTGAAATTCTGGACACACATGGATCCTCGCCACGAGGGCGAGGATGACGATGAAGTCTTGGCGAGACGTGCGAATCTCGCAGGCACGGGCCCGAGAGCGGCAATCGTGTTGGATGCGGCGGCGACGGCAATTCCAGCGGATAGCCGCTAGCGATGTTCACCTATTTCATCCGCCGGCTGCTGATCGCGATCCCGACGCTGTTCGTGATCGTGACGATCACGTTCTTCCTGATCCGGGTGGCGCCCGGCGGGCCGTTCGACCTGGAGCGCCCCCTGCCCCAGTCGACCATCGACGCGCTGGAGGAGATGTATCACCTGAACGATTCGCTGGTGATGCAATACCTCTACTATCTGCAGAACCTAGCCCAGGGCGATTTCGGTCCCAGCTTCGTCTATCGCGACCACACCGTGGCCGAGTTGCTGATGGACGGGCTGCCGGTCTCCATCGAGCTTGGCGCATCGGCCCTCCTGCTGGCGCTGATGATCGGCATTCCCGCCGGCACCATCGCGGCACTGAACCAGAACCGGGCCGCCGACTATTCGATCATGGGCATCGCCATGGTCGGCGTGACGGTGCCCAACTTCGTGCTGGCGCCGATCTTCTCTCTGGTCTTCGCGCTCTACCTGGACGTGCTGCCGGCCGGCGGCTGGGGCGAAGGTGCATTCCAGTACAAGGTGCTGCCGATCGTAACGCTGTCGCTGCTGCAGATCGCGGTGATCGCGCGGCTGACGCGGGGCTCTATGCTGGAAGCGCTGCGCTCCAACCACGTGCGCACGGCGCGCGCCTATGGCCTGCCCGGCCATGTGGTGGTCGTCGTCCACGCCCTGCGCGGCGCCCTGCTGCCTGTCGCCTCGTACCTGGGGCCGGCGGCGGCGGCGCTGCTGACCGGCTCGGTGGTGATCGAGCAGATCTTCGGCATGCCGGGCGTCGGCCGCTACTTCGTGCAGGGTGCGCTGAACCGCGACTACACCCTGGTGATGGGTACGGTCATCCTGGTCGCCACCTTCATCGTCGTCTTCAACCTGGTGATCGACCTGCTCTACAGCCTGCTCGACCCGAAGGTGCGCTATGAATAGCCGGCCGCACCGATGACGACCGTCGACGCGGATCGCGTGCCCCCGACCGACGCTGCCCAATTGGTGCGCGGCCGCAGCCTGTGGCGCGACGCCTGGGCGCGGCTGCGGGCCAACAAGGCGGCGATGACCAGCTTCGTCGTGCTCGGCCTGGTCGCCATCGTGTGCGTCTTCGGCCCCATGGTCGGCGGTCACGACTACGACGAGGGCTACCAGGACTTCGTCAAGGTGCCGCCGAGCCTGAGCCCCTACCCGGCCGACGAGCAGATCGCTGAGATTCTGGACCGCGCGTTCCGCCGCTCGGGCGTGACCATCGAGGGTTTCGAAATCGACGGCGGGGTCATCGTTGTCACCCTCACCAGCGAGGAGGAGATCGATCCCCGGCTGTCGCGCTATCTGGACCGGGTCGACGTGTTCTCCAACGCGGCGATCGAGATCGACCCGGGCGATCCGACCCGCGGCACCGCGCGGGCGAACGTGGTGCAGTACTATTTCCTGTTCGGCACGGAATCCAACGGCCGCGACCTGATGACCCGCGTGTTCATCGGCGGCCAGATCTCGCTCTTGATCGGACTGCTGGCCACCGCCGTCAGCCTGCTGATCGGCGTCACCTATGGCGCCATCGCCGGCTACATGGGCGGCAAGGTCGACAACGCCATGATGCGGCTGGTCGACATTCTGTACTCCCTGCCGTTCATCTTCTTCGTCATCCTGCTGATGGTGTTCTTCGGCCGCAATTTCGCGCTGGTGTTCATCGCCATCGGCGCCATCGAGTGGCTGGACATGGCGCGCATCGTGCGCGGCCAGACCCTCAGCATCAAGCGCCAGGAGTACGTGCAGGCCGCCCAGGCGATGGGGGTGAAGACCGGCGGCATCCTGCGCCGGCACATCGTGCCGAACACGCTGGGGCCGGTGGCGATCTACATGACGCTGATGGTGCCCAAGATCATCCTGCTGGAAAGCTTCCTCAGCTTCCTGGGGCTCGGCGTGCAGGAGCCGCTGACAAGCTGGGGCACGCTGATCGCTGACGGCGCCAACTCCATCCAGGGCGAGCCGTGGATCCTGATCTTCCCGGCGGCGTTCCTGTGCGTCACCCTGTTCTGCCTGAACTACATCGGCGACGGCCTGCGCGACGCGCTGGACCCGAAGGACCGCTGAGCGTGGCCGACAGCCCGACCGACACCGCGCTGCTTCAGGTCCGCGACCTGCACACCCGGTTCGATGCACCCACCGGCGAGGTGCATGCGGTGCGCGGCGTCTCCATGCACGTGGCGCGCGGCGAGACCGTCGCCATCGTCGGCGAGAGCGGCTCCGGCAAGAGCCAGCTCATGATGTCGGTCATGGGCCTGTTGGCCGACAACGGCCGGGCGACCGGCAGTGCCCTGTTCGACGGGCAGCAGTTGCTCGGCGCCGGCACCCGGCGGCTGAACCGCATCCGCGGCAAGCGCATCTCGATGATCTTCCAGGAGCCGATGACGTCGCTGGACCCGCTCTATTCGGTCGGCCGCCAGCTCACCGAGGTGATGGTGCATCACAGCCGGATGGGCCGGACCAAGGCCGCCGCCCGCGCGGTGGAGCTGATGCGGCTGGTCGGCATCCCGGAGCCGGAGCGCCGGCTGCGCGCCTATCCGCACGAGCTTTCCGGCGGCCAGCGCCAGCGGGTGATGATCGCGATGGCGCTGGCCAACGAGCCGGACATGCTGATCGCCGACGAGCCGACCACAGCGCTGGACGTCACCATCCAGGCGCAAATCCTGAACCTGCTGCGCGATCTTCAGCGCCGCTTCGGCATGGCGATCATCTTCATCACCCACGACCTGGGCATCGTCGAGAAGTTCGCCGACCGGGTCTATGTGATGAACGACGGCGAGGTCGTGGAGCACGGCGTGACGGCGGAGATTTTCGGCGCGCCGAAGAACGCCTACACGCGGATGCTGCTGGCCGCCGAGCCGACCGGCCGCAAGGACGCACCGCCTGATGCGGCACCGGAGCTGCTGCGCGCCGATCATGTCGGCGTCACGTTCGAAATGCGCGGCGGGCTGTTCGGCCGGAGCAGCCGCAAGATCGAGGCGGTGAAGGACGTGTCGCTGTCGGTCAAGACCGGCCAGACGATCGGTGTCGTCGGCGAGTCAGGCTCTGGCAAGTCGACCTTGGGCCGCGCCATGCTGCGCCTGTTGCCGTCCACCGGCCAGATCGTGTTCGACGGCACCGACCTGACCCCGCTGACCCAGGCCCAGATGCGCCCATACCGGCGCGCGATGCAGGTGGTGTTCCAGGACCCGTTCGGCTCGCTGTCGCCGCGCATGACGGTCGGCCAGATCGTCGCCGAGGGCCTGTTGGTGCACGAGCCGGGCCTGAGCGCGCGCGAACGCGAGCGCCGTGCCGCCGAGGCGATGGCCGAGGTGCAGCTCGACCCGAACATGACCAGGCGCTACCCGCACGAGTTCTCCGGCGGTCAGCGCCAGCGCATTGCGATAGCCCGCGCCCTGATCCTGCGGCCCCGGTTCGTGCTGCTGGACGAGCCGACCTCGGCGCTGGACCGTTCGGTGCAGAAGCAGATCGTGGACCTGCTGCGCTCGATGCAGCGGGCACACAATCTGACCTATGTGTTCATCAGCCACGACCTGGCGGTGGTTCGCGCGCTGGCTGACGAGGTGCTGGTGATGAAGGACGGTGTGGTGATCGAGGACGGGCCGACCGAACAGATCTTCGAGGCGCCGCAGACCGACTATACCCGCGCCCTTCTGGCCGCCGCCCTGGACTTCGAGAGCGTGGGCATGCTGGCGGCCTAGGGTCCGCGTAATTGCCTAGAGGCAGCGGATGCTGGCCAGTTCCAGCGTGCTGCTTTCCGGCGGAATCGGCACGCATTCCAGCGACTGCGCGTTCAGCGCGGCGCAGGCACGCATGGCGGTTTCCTCTTCCAGGCCGAACAGCATCGAACGATAGAGCCGGACGTCACCCATGTCATAGGCGCCGACGGCAACGGTCGCCAGGCTGAGGTCGGCCAGCAGCCGTGCTCGCGTATTCTGGGCGAACTCGCCGGCGGTCTCGGCGCGGCCGAAGGCGCCGACCTGGATGCCCCACGAAGATATGCAGTTGCCGCTGCCGCCGGTCGACGCGACCTGGGTATCGGCACGGATGATCAAATCCTCGATGGTGGTGGCTTCCAGATAGGCGCGCATCGGCGCCAGTTCGGCGATATCGGTCGGTGCCGGCAGCCGGATCGGCGCGGTCGGCGGCGCCGCCACATAGCCCGGGTCGGCGCTGCCGGCCTCCACGGCCTGCATACCGCCGGGCCGGCCATATGAGATCAGCTGGGCCTGCCGCAACTGGGCCGTCATCTGCACCGCCTCGGGCGGGTCGAGGGCGAGGATCTCGGCAATGGACGGGTTGGGCGACATCCGGTCCGGCGCCATCGCAGGCGTCGTCGGCAGGGTCGATGCGGTGGCGAACGCCGCATCGAACAGGCGCATCATCTCCGCGTCGCGTTCCGCACCGGTGCTGCCGCCGAACACCACGCCGACCAGCCGCCGACCGCCGCGTTCCACGGTGGCGACCAGGTTGAAGCCGGACATGCGGATGTAGCCGGTCTTCAGGCCGTCGGTGCCGGGATACTGGCCCAACAGCCGATTGTGGTTCTGGTAGGTCGCGCCGCCATACCGGAACGACTGCTCCGAGAAGTAGTGGTAGTAGTGCGGAAAATGCGCCCGCATGGCGAAGGCGAGCCGGATCATGTCGCGCGCCGTCGTGACCTGCCGCGTGTCCGGCAGGCCGGACGCATTGACGAACACGGTCTGCGACATGCGCAGCGCCCGCGCCTCCGCCGTCATCTCGCGGGCGAAATTCGATTCGCTGCCGCCCAGCCGGTCGCCAACCGCCGCCGCCACGTCGTTCGCCGACTTCGTGACCAGCGCCAGGATCGCGTGGTGGACCGAGATGGTGGACCCGACCGACAGGCCCAGACGCGAAGGCGGCATCGATGCGGCATGGCGCGTCATCTCGATCTCGTCGTCGAGCCTGAGCTCGCCCGAGTCGAGCGCCTTGAACACCATGTAGAGCGTCATGATCTTGGTCAGCGACGCAGGATGGACCTGGGCATCGACGCTGGACGCGTGCAAGACCTCGCCCGATTGGGCATCGACCACCATCGAAGCGCGCTGTGGCGCTGCCTGGGCCGACTGGGCGCCGGCGGCGACGATGATCGCGAGGACGATGAGGAGGATTGGAATACAGGCACTTATGCGCCAAACATCCCAGCCTCCTCGTGGGCAGCGTGCTGAAGACATGGGCACCTTTGCTGACAAGCGACTCGCAAAGGACATATCAATCGCCTGAAACTTAATGATTTTCAAGACAAAGTCGTGCGCGAACGGCGATGGCGCAATTGTCATTCCGAGAAGCACAGCAAGCATTGCGCCGCCATCGCGGCTGAGTATATTGCCGCGCATGCGAAAATTCATCGTGCCAATCATGGCTATGATCGCGCTCGGCGCCTGCGTTGGCGGTGACGGCGGATCGCCCGAAGTAGTTGTTGAAACACCCGCTCCGGAGCCCGAGCCGCTGGCCTACACGCCGATTGGCGGGCCGACCGGCAATGCCGAGATCGAAGGGCGGGACGCACTGCGCACGGCGCAGGAAGGGCTGAACGAGCTCGGCTTCGACGCCGGCACGGCCGATGGCCTGATGGGACCGCGCACGAAGGCCGCGCTGGAGGCGTTTCAGTCCCAGTCCGACCTGCCGGTGACCGGCACTTTGACGGCGGACACCCAGGGTGCGCTTCAGTTCGAGGCGACCCGTTCGGCGACGCCGGACGTCGCCGCCGCGCAGCCGAACACGGAGACCGCGGTGGCGGTGACGCCCACCCGGCCCGATGCGCCGACCCCGCCGTCCACGCCTGCGACCGCGCCGACCACCTCCTCCGGTAACAACTGGATCTCGTACCTGTCGGGCAATGACATCCGCACCGCCTGCTCGGCCAACACGCCGGACACCTATCGCTTCGTCTACAACGCCAAGTTCACCGAGCACGTGCGCGTCTACGAGATGCTGGATGCCGGCGACGGGTCCGCGTTGCTCGACATCCTGGTGCGTGGCGCACAGCGCATCGGCTCCGACCCGCGCCAGATTTCCAGCCACATCAACGGCAAGCGCTCGCTGAACGGGTTGGCGCCGTTCGAGCGCCGCTCGCTGCTGGAGACGTTGACCGCCAGCGGCTTCAACTCCAACCCGGTGCCGTCGGGCACGGTGCTGCCGTCCGACGCCCACTTCTGGGTCGTCAGCGGCTGCCAGAGCGGCCAGTTCACCCTGAACGCCTGGGTCTATCCGTCCGACCGTTGGGACCAGATCACCTTCCCGGGCATGCTGGGCCAGCTCGACTTCACCAACGTGATGTTCAACCCGGTGTCGGTGCTGACCGACTCGCAGCGCGCCGCGGCGCGAACCGGCGACGGGCCGCTGCAGGCCTTCGACCTGATCGTCGGCAACGGCGCGATCTCGCTGCGCTAGGGCGAACCCGCCACTGAGACGAGATCAAGGGCCGGCGGGACCATCCCCCGGCCCTTTTTCTTTGTGGACGTTCCTGGCGGGGTGCGGGCGGTTGCCGACCCAGCAAAGCCAAAAACGATCTAGTCGTTGAACCGGCCCAGATTGCCCAGGAACTGCTGCAGGAAGGTAATGCGGTTGCCGCGTGTGGGCGTCTCGCGATCGACCGGGTCGACGTCCTGCGCGATCTCGGGCCCGTATTCCCGCACCTCGGTCAGGAAACCGGCCTGGTCGAAGTGCAGCTCGATGATGGTGCGGTCCAGCATGTCGGGCTCGAAGAAGGCCCACCGCTCCATGTCGGTGCCGATGTAGTACCAGACCGAGTCGTCGAACGTGCCGCGCGTCGAGGGCGACCCCAGGATGTTGTAGACCTCGTCCTTGGTGACCACGCCGGGCTGGAGCTGCTCCACCGAGCGCGCGTCGGCCTGATAGCCGCGCTGGGACTGCACGCTGTCGCATGCCGCAATGCCCGTCACGCAGCCGGCCAATGCCACCACGCGCAAGGCCCGGCCGATGGCCGTGCCCCGAAGGACGTTTGGAGTGTTCCCCACCATTTTCATTCACCCATACCTGGCCGCGTCCTGGCCGAGCGCGCCTCGCGCTGCCATGGCGCCGCCGCTGCATGCGGCAGACTATCACATGGCCGTGCGGCCAGTGAGCGGCGATTGGTCAACTTTCGATCCGCCATCGTGGTAATGATTCTGACCGATGGGTCAAGCCCCGCCAACAATCGAGCCAAACCGGAAAGCCGGCCCCATGTTTCAACGCTTTCGCCAAGGCCGCCAGCAGGCGCGCGCCCAGGCCACGCTGGCCGAGAGCATCTATGCGACGTGCGTGGCCGCATCGCGCCACCCGGACCACTACACCCGCGCCCAGGTGGCCGACACTGTGGACGGCCGCTACGACGTTCTGGTCGCCCACGTCTTCGCGGCGATTCATGGACTATCCGGCGAACGTACGGGCGAACGCGGCGATAACGGGACCACCGGCCTCGTCAAGCGCCTGATCGCCATGTTCATCCGCGACATGGACCAATCCCTGCGCGAAATGGGGGCCGGCGATGTCGGCGTCGCGAAACGGGTGCGGCTGATGGCCAATGGCCTGAACGGTCGCCTGCACGCCTACGCCAAGGCGTTCGATCAGGGTGGCGAGGCGCTGGCCGACTGCGTGAACCGCAACGTGTACCGGCGCGAGGACCCGGCCGGCGCGCCGAATGACGCGGCCCGTCTGTTTGCGCGCTACCTTGCCGCGCAGGTGGCGCACGTCGCGGCACACTGCGGTGACGACGCGGCGCGCGGGGGCGACAGCTCCATCCAGTTTCGCGACGTGACCGCCGTCTACGACGATGTACCGGCGGGATGACCGGTCGGTTGCGCACGCCGGCCCGTCATCGCAACGCGGCACCGCCATGCGAAACTGGCTGTTGGCAACTGGCGCCGATATTCGCTACCACACTGTTGTCTCGTCCGGCCGCGGGCATCTCGTCCCGGGGGGACGCACGGCCGTACGCTTGTCGCTGTTGGGGATTTGGTCTACATCGGCGCGAGGGGGCGGCGCGAGGTCGCGGCGGGTCCGAAAATACGCGGGCGGAATTGCGGCGAGACGTCTCAGGTTCCCCCGGCCGTCTGTAGCGAGTGGCTTGGTCTGACGTGTCGAAACAGTTGACGATTGCAATCGACGCCATGGGTGGCGACACCGGCCCACGTACCGTGGTGCGCGCCGCGAGCATCGCCCTGAAGCGTCACCCCGAGGTCCATTTCCTGTTCTTCGGCGACGAGGAAAAGGTGGGTCCGCTGGTGAAGAACACCAAGGCGCTGGCCAAGTCGTCGACGGTTCACCACACGTCCAAGTTCATCGAGAACGAAGCCAAGCCGTCCATCGCGTTGCGCAGCGGGCGCGGCAGCAGCCTGTGGATGGCGGTGGACGCGGTGCGGCAGGGCGAGGCCAGCGGAATGATCTCGGCTGGCAATACCGGTGCGCTGATGGCGATTGCCAAGTTCCTGTTGCGCACCCTTCCCCAGATCGACCGGCCGGCGATGGCCTCGTTCTTCCCCACGCTCAGCGGCGAGAGCGTGATGCTGGACCTGGGGGCCAACATCGAGTGCGACGCCGACAACCTGGTTCAGTTCGCGGTGATGGGCGAGATGTTCGCGCGCACCGTGCTCGGCCGGATGCAGCCGACCGTCGGCCTGCTGAATGTCGGCGCCGAGGAGTTGAAGGGGCACGAGGCGCTGCGGCAGGCCGCCCAGACGCTGCGCGACTCCGACCTGCCGATCGAGTTCTACGGCTTCATCGAAGGCGACGATATCGCGGCCGGGGTGGTCGACGTCGTGGTGACGGACGGCTTTACCGGCAACATTGCCCTGAAGACGGCGGAGGGGACCGCGCGCCTGGTCGGTGCATTCCTGCGCCAGGCTTTCAAGAGCTCGATCTTCGCCGGCCTCGGCTATCTGCTGGCCAAGCATGCGATCTGGAAGATGCGGCGCAGGGTCGATCCGCGCAGCTACAACGGTGCGGTGCTGCTGGGCCTGAACGGTATCGTGGTCAAGAGCCATGGCGGTTCCGATGCGCTGGGCTTTTCCACCGCACTCGGCGTGGCCATCGACATGGCGCGTCACGGCTTCATCGACCGCATCCGCGATGAGTTCGACCACCTCTATGCCAACCAGCCCGGCGAATTGCAGGCTGCGGCATCCTGATGGCCTATCGCGCCGAGATTGTCGGCTGCGGCAGCGCGCTGCCGGCCAGATGCGTGACCAATGACGAACTCGCGCAACGCGTCGACACCAGCGACGAATGGATCGTCGAGCGCACCGGCATCAAGCAGCGCCACATCGCCAGCGACGAGGAGCTGACCTCGACCCTGGCGACCGATGCGTCCCGCCGCGCCCTGGAGCAGGCGGGCCTGCAGCCGAGCGACGTCGACCTGATCATCGTCGCCACCACAACCCCCGACGACACGTTCCCGTCCACCGCGACCACCGTGCAGGCCAACCTCGGCATCACTGACGGCGCGGCCTTCGATGTGCAGGCGGTGTGCTCCGGCTTCATCTACGCGCTTGCGGTCGCCAACAATTTTCTATGCGCCGGCCAGGCCGCCTGCGCGCTGGTCATCGGCGCCGAGACCTTCACCCGCCTGCTCGACTGGACTGACCGCACCACGTGCGTGCTGTTCGGCGACGGGGCTGGCGCGGTCGTGGTGCAGAGGCGCGAAGCCGTTGCCGGCGAGGCTGCGCCGCGCGGCATACTCTCCACCCACATTCATTCCGACGGACGTTACCGCGATGCGCTCTACGTCGACGGCGGCCCGTCGCGAACCGGCACCGTCGGACACGTGCGCATGGAGGGCCGCGAGGTCTTCAGGCACGCTGTCAACAGACTGTCCCAAACTGTTGAAGAAGCACTGCAATCCAACGATCTGACTGCCGCGGACGTGGACTGGCTGGTGCCACACCAGGCCAACATGCGCATCATCGACGGTGTCCGCCGCAAGCTGTCGCTCGATCCGAGCCGGGTCGTCACCACCATCGACCGTCACGCCAATACGTCCGCGGCCTCGGTACCGTTGGCGCTGGACGAAGCGGTGCGCGACGGCCGCATCGAACCGGGCCAGATCGTGTTGCTGGAGGCCATGGGCGGCGGATTCACTTGGGGTTCCGCGCTTCTGCGCTGGTGATTTGCCAAGAATCTTCGAATCAGAAAATCTAATGAATTGACGCTGTTAGTCCCGCTGTTTAACAATCCTCTTAACTGGGAGGCTGGTGATGAGCGGGAAAACAATGACGCGGGCCGACCTCAGCGAGGCAGTGTATCGCGAGGTCGGGCTGTCGCGTAACGAATCCGCCGAGTTGGTGGAGTCCGTCTTGGGAGAGATTTCCGACGCATTGACGCGCGATGAGTCGGTCAAGATATCGTCGTTTGGCAGTTTCATCGTGCGCAACAAGGGCGAGCGGGTTGGCCGCAACCCCAAGACCGGGGAAGAAGTGCCCATTCTGCCCCGTAAGGTGTTGGTTTTTCGCGCATCGCATGTGCTCAAGAACCGCATCAACCATGCGCTGAGCGGATCGGCTGCCGCCGAGCGGGACTAGCGGCGGATGGCTTCGACAACGCCAGACAACGGGGCCGCCGACGCGCCGGGCCGGGCGCGTTCGGTCGCCAAATCGGCCAGCGCCTTCCGAACCATCAGCGAGGTCGCGCGCGAGATCGACGTCCCGCAGCATGTGCTGCGCTTCTGGGAGACCAAGTTCAACCAGATCCGTCCGATGAAGCGTGCCGGCGGCCGGCGGTATTACCGGCCGGAAGACATCGACCTGCTGGTCCGGATCAGGGCGCTGCTCTACGACCAGGGCTATACCATCAAGGGCGCGCAGAAGCTGTTGCGCGGACCGGATGCGCGCAATGCCGGCCGGCGCGGCGCGCGGCGGCCCGGATCAGGCGATGCCGGCCCATTGACCGTGCAGGACGACGCAACGGCGCCTGAGACGGTCGCGGATGCGGGCGACAATGGCGACCTCGCCAACAAGGCCAGTGACGCTGGCGAAGCGCCGAGTGAGGCCAGCGCGCCGGTCCTCGACATGGCTTTGGCCGGCCGGCTGAAAGACGTGCGGGGCCGCCTGGTCAGCCTGCGCGACCAGCTGAAGGCCGCGGCCAAGGACGGCGACTGAATCAGCACTATTCAGCCGACCCCCTTCTAATGATGCGCGGCGGGGGGCCGGTCGAACGGCGACTCCACGCCGCTTTCGGCGAGCTGCGCCGCCATCTTCGCCTTCAAGTCCTCTAGCCCCGCCTCCGTGGTTGCCTCAGCACGGGCAACCAGCACCGGCTGCGTGTTGGACGCACGGATCAGCCACCAGCCCTCGTCGGTCTCTACCCTGACGCCGTCGATGGGATTGACCCTGGCGCCACCGCTGGAGGCGGACAGCCGGTCGCGGATCTCTTCAATCACCGCAAACTTGCGCAGGTCGTCGCAGGGAAAACGCAACTCCGGCGTGTTCACCATCACCGGCAGCTTGTCGTAGAGGTCGGCCAGGCTCTTCCCGGAATCGGCGACCATGGAGGCGAAGCGGGCTGCGACATAAAGTGCGTCGTCGTAGCCGTAATAGCGGTCGGCGAACATCACATGACCGCTCATCTCCCCGGCCAGCGGGGCGCCGGTCTCCTTCATCTTGGCCTTGATCAGCGAGTGCCCTGTCTTCCACATCACCGGCTTGCCGCCTAATTCGGAAATGCGGTCGAACAGCGCCTTGCTCGCCTTCACGTCGGCGATGACGGTGGCGCCGGGGTTGTCGGCCAGCACCGCCTCCGCCAACAGCGCCAGCAACTGGTCGCCCCAGATGATACGGCCCTTGCCGTCGATCGCGCCGATGCGGTCGCCATCGCCATCGAAGGCGATGCCAAGGTCGCAATTGTTGTCGGCCACCGCCTGCTGCAACTGGACCAGGTTCTCCGGCACAGTCGGGTCGGGGTGGTGGGCCGGGAACGTGCCGTCGACCTTGGCATTCAGCAGGATGTGCTTGCCCGGCAGCCGCGCGGTCATCGCCTCCATCGCCGGCCCTGCGGACCCGTTGCCGCTGTCCCAGGCGATGGTCAGGCCGTTGCTCGAGGTGTAGCCGCCGACGAGTGCCTCGAGGTATTCGCCCATCACATCGCGCTTGGTCGCCTCGCCGCGGCCGCTGGCGAACCGCCCCGCCGCCGCCAGCGGGCCGAGGGCCGCGATATCCTCGCCGAAGAACGACGCGGTGCCGAGCATCAGCTTGAAGCCGTTCATATTGGGCGGATTGTGCGAGCCGGTGACCATGATGCCGCCGTCGAGACCGATGCTGTGGACGGCGAAATAGAGCATGGGCGTCGGGCCCATGCCGACGTTCACCACGTCGACGCCGCCAGAGCACAAACCGTCCGACAAGGCCGCGACCAGATCGGGCGAACTGATCCGTCCGTCATAGGCCGTGCCGATGGTCAGGCTGGCGCCGGGGCCGGCCCGCTCGCGCGCGATAGTGGCAAAACCACGCCCGATGGCATGGGCGTCGTCGGTGCCCAGCGTTTCGCCAATGGTGCCGCGAATGTCGTATTCGCGCAGGATGGTCGGGTCGAACTGGTGGCTCATGGCGGTTCTCAGCCTCGTAAGGGTTGGCTATCAGGATACATCGCTCGGTGCCGCGTAGACCAGCGTGCCACGCCAGCGGCGCCGCGATGGCGGGTCAGGACAGCAGGGCCGCGATCCTGGCGCGTACTTCGTCGCCGATCTCGGCGTGACGCAGGCCATAGGACACATTGGCCTCGACATAGCCCGCCTTGTCGCCGCAGTCGAACTGGCGGCCCTCGTACTCCAGGCCCCAGAAATCCTGGCTATCGAGCAGGCTCAGCATGGCATCGGTGAGCTGGATCTCGCCGCCGGCGCCGGCTGCCTGGCCCTCCAGGGCATCGAAGATCTCCGGCTGCAGGATATAGCGCCCCACCAGCGACAGGTTGGACGGTGCGGTACCGGCGGGCGGCTTCTCCACCATGCCCTTTATGCCGACCACGTTGCCCTCGGTCCCGGCCACGTCGACGATGCCGTACTTGTAGGCCTTGTCCTCCGGCACCCGCTCCAGCGCCACCACGTTGCCGCCGCGCGCGTTGTAGACGTCGGCCATCTGCTTCAGGCAGGAGGTCGGAGCGTCGATGATCACATCCGGCAGCAGCACCGCAACCGCCCCATCGCCCACCAGGTGGCGCGCGCACCAGACGGCATGGCCCAGCCCCTTGGCCGCCTGTTGCCGGGTGAAGGCGACCTGCCCTGCCTCCGGCACGAACTCGGTCGTCACCTTCAAGGCGTCGGTCTTATTGCGTGATCTCAGGCTGTCTTCCAGCTCATAGGCGCTGTCGAAAAAGTCCTCGATCGCGCCCTTGTTGCGGCCGGTGACGAACACGAACCGCTCGATGCCGGCGGCCACCGCCTCCTCATAGACGTATTGCAGCACCGGCTTGTCGACGACCGGGATCAGCTCCTTCGGCACGGTCTTGGTCGCGGGCAACGAGCGGGTGCCAAATCCGGCAACGGGGAAGATGGCGGCAGTGATCGGCTTGGGCATGGGCTATCCGTGCTGTCAGCGAGGTTGGGGAAGGTCCGGATCGGAGCGCGTGCGCGAAGGTAACCGGCGCGACGTACTATTCAACAATGGAATCTCGAGAAAGTTGCCACCCGCTGCGCCGCCGGCCTACTCACCCAGCAGAACTGCGCGTGCCTCGTTGATCTTGGCGGCAAACCAGGTCGACCCGCCGGCGTCGGGATGGTTGCGCTTCATCTCGGCGCGATATGCAGCCTCGATCTCCTCCCGGCTGGCACCATTCGCCACCCCCAGGATCTTGCGGGCCTCGTCGGGCGTCATGCGGCCGCCTGCGCCCCGGCTCCCGCCTCCGCCCGCGCCGGCGGCACCCGCATCGCCCGCACCTTGGCGCCACTCCGGCCCCAGGCGCTTGTCGAGATAGGCTTCCAGAACCTGCATCGACTGTTGATCGTCGCCGACTTCGGCCAGCAGGTCGGCAAGCTCGGCTTGCGACAGATCGTCGAGCCGCCGGTCCTGGAACCGCCCCTTCAGGATGCGGCCGTCCAGGGCGCCACTGTCATGGTCCAGCGTCATTTCCAGATAGCGTGTGCGCACCGCCGACTGCCTGCCGCGCCCAGACCCGCCGCCGCCGGCACGGCCGGCGAGACCGCGCATCACCGTATAGCCAAGGCCGGACTTGATCAGGAACGGCAACATGCCGGCCAGCGGCAGCAGCGCCGCGCCGGCACGTCCGGTGAACAGCAGGAAGGCGGCAATGGCGGCCAGTGCCGCGATGCCGACGAACTTGCCCGCCCGGCGCACATCGGAGGGGCTGGCCTGCACATACCACCGGCCGATCAGAAAGAAGCCAGCGAGCAGTCCGATCCCGAGCAGAAGATATGGCAATGGCTTGTTCCGCGCCGCCTGGTACTAGCGTACCTGGTGGGTCAATTGCTTGACCATGCCGCCGTGCCGGTCGCCGAATTCCACCAGCGCCTGCCGCCCGCCGGCGGCGTAGACCGCGACCGCGCGCAGCAGCTCGGCGAGCCGCCCGGCGCTGGAGGCGTCCAGCGCGCAATAGGCGCCGCCGGTCAGCTTGGCGACCTGCTGGAACGCGTAGCGCGCGGCGACATTGCCGATCTCGTGGAACATGAACACCGGCGTGCCGGTCAGCCCCAGGTGCCCGGCCTCGTCGCAGACCTCGTCGACCGGCTCTTCCAGCGTGTCGCCAACGAACACGGCCGCCGTCACCTTCTGCTTCTCGGTCTCGCGCCGGATGTGGCGCAGCATGCGGCGCACCTGAGTGCGCCCGCCGACGCAGCGCACCCGCGTCATCTTCTGCAACAGGCTGTTGCTGTCGCGGGTCCAGCCGGTGGCCTTGAACTCGCCGAAACCGCGGTAGAAGCAGACCTGCATGTCGAGCCCGCCCAGGCTCGCCGCCTCCTGGAACATCTGCGCCTGGATGTGGCAGGCACGGTCCCAGGTCGGCTCGCGGCTGGCGGTGGCGTCGAGCGCGAACAGCAGGCGGCCGCGCGGACCGGAACCGGTGGCCGGCGCGATGGCGGCGACCTTGTTCAAGAAGTCGTCGATCTCGCCGCTTGAGGACTGTGCTGGCAGGTGGGTGGGCTTGTCGGCCATCTGGCTCCATTCAGGCGGTTGTGGTTACAGCCTTAATGTGTTGCGCCGGTGCGCCAATTTCCAGTCACGGGGTAGTGGCCCGGTCAAGCCGCCCGCACCCAGATCGCGGTATCGTGGAACACGGCGCCGCCGGCCGGCAGCCCGGGCTCGGCGCTGATCAGCGTGTTGATGCCGATCCCCTCCTCGAAGGCGTGGTTCGGCCAGATCCCCTCCACCACCACCGTGCCCGGCCGCTGGCCATCGGCGGCGGCCGCATGCACGACCACCGAGCCCAGCCGGTTGCCGAGCCGCACCCGGTCGCCACCGCGCACCCCCAGGGCCGCCATGTCGTCGGCGTGCATCTTGGCGGTCGGCCGGCCCTCGCGCTTCCTGCTGGTCGGCGTCTCGGTGAAGCTGGTGTTCAGGTACTGGCGCGCCGGCGCCGTCACCATCCGGAACGGGTGGTCGTCGTCGGTCAGGTCATAGACCAGATTGTGGTCGGGGAACGGCGACAGCCGCCCGTCGACATCGCCCATGCCCTGCCAGTCCGCCTTGAAGTGCCACTTGCCGTCGGCATGGCCGAAGCCGGTGAGGAAATGCGCCTCCTCGAACGGCTTGACGAAGTCGATCCACTTGGCGGCCGCGAATTCGTCGGCCGGCGGCAGGCCCGACTGGCGGCATGTCTCGTCCAGCACTTCCCAGTCGTCCATGTCGAACGCCGGGTGCTCGGCGCCCAGCCGCTTGGCGAGCGCGCAGATGACCGCGTGGTTGGAGCGGCATTCGCCGGGCGCCTCCACCACCGGCCTGGTAATGTGCAGGTGGGTGTGGCCGCCGGAGGTGTAGATGTCGGCATATTCCATCGAGGTCTGGGCCGGCAGCACGATATCGGCCATCGCCGCGGTCTCGGTCATGAACTGCTCGTGGACGCAGACGAACAGGTCGTCGCGCAGGAAGCCTTCGCGCACCTTGAGCGATTCCGGGCAGACCACCACCGGGTTGGTGTTCTGGATCAGCATCGCGTTCACCGGCGGGCCGTCGCCCAGGTCGCGGCGGTCGCCGGTCAGCACCGGGCCCAGGCGCGACTGGTCCAGCACCCGGATCGACGGGTCGATGCGGTCCTTGCCCTCGATGAAGGTCTTGTCGAGCGGGTAGAAGGCGCCCGGCGCATTCGAATAGTGCGCGCCGCCGCCCTTGTGCCGCCACTTGCCGCCCACCACCGGCAGGCTGGCGGCCGCGTGCATATTGGCCGCCCCATTGCGTGCACGCGAAAAGCCGTAGCCGAGGCGGATGAAGGCGCGGTCGGTGGTGCCATAGATCCTGGCGAACGCCTCAATCTCCTCGACCGTCAGGCCGGTGATCTCGGCAGCCCAGTCCGGCCCGCGGGTCGCCAGATGCGCCTCCAGCCCGGCCGGATCGTCGGCAAAGCGCGCCATGTAGTCGCGGTCGGCGGTGCCGTCCCTGAACATCACGTGCATCACCGCGCAGGCGAGTGCCGCGTCGGTGCCCGGCCTCAGCGCCAGGTGGATGTCGGCCGCCTCCGCCGTGCCGGTGCGGTAAGGGTCGACCACCGCCAGCTTGGCGCCACGGGCCTTGCGGGCCTTGGTGACGTGGGTCATCACGTTGACCTGGGTGGCGACCGGGTTGCCGCCCCAAACCACGATCAGATCGGCCTCGTCGATCTCGCGGGTGTCGGCGCCACGCTTGATGCCCGCACCGGCAAGCCAGCCGGCATCCGACAGCGCCACGCAGATGGTGCTCTTCTGGCCGGAATAGCGCATGACATGGCGCAACCGCTCGATGCCGTCGCGCTGCAAGTGGCCCATGGTACCGGCATAGAAATACGGCCAAACCGCCTCGGTGCCGTCGGCCGCCACCACCGCCTTGAAGCGGTCGGCGACGATATCAAGCGCCTCGTCCCAGCCGATCTCCCGAAACGCCTCCCGCCCCACCATCTTGTCGCCGGTGCGGACCAGCGGCCGGGTCAGCCGGTCGGGATGGTGCTGGCGCTCCTGGTAGCGCGCGACTTTCGCGCAGACGACGCCCGCCGTGTAGGTGTTGTCTGCGGCACCGCGCACGCGGCCGATGGTGCGCTCGTCGATGCGCTCCACCTCCAGCGCGCACGTGCTGGGGCAATCGTGCGGGCAGACCGAGGGAACGAAGACGGGATCGGGATCGCGTGGCATGGCACCTCTTGGATCGGGATCAGCTTGCGCCGATTCTGCGCCAGCCCTCTCCCCCACCCGGCCGCCCAACCAGGATACTGTCGTGGGCGGCCGGGTGGGGGAGAGGGCCGGTGCCGAATAGAACGATCATGCTCAAGCTGGGAATATAGCGCAGCGTCGACACGACCGGCACGCGGTTTCCGGCCAGCGTTTCACGAGTTGGTGTCGCGCCCTTGCCGGCCTGGGTGGCCGATCCCTAGAGTCTCGCTAGCAGCAAGGAGGCGGGGTTCGCGATGCACGCAGTTCGCATGCTGGGCATTGTTGCGGCGCTGGTCGCCGGCCTCGGTCCGGCCCGGGCCCAAGACATGGCCGTCGACATCGAACTGCTGCTGGCCGTCGACGTCTCCGGCTCGATGGACGCCCAGGAACACGCGGTGCAGCGCGCGGGCTACCTGCAGGCCCTGCAACACCCGGAATTCCTGAGCGCGGTCGAGGCGGGCTTCCTCGGCCAGATCGCGCTGAGCTACATGGAATGGGCGGGGCCGGATCGCCAGGTCGTGGTGGTGCCGTGGCGGCTGATCGACGGTGCGGAGAGTGCGCTGGCTTTCGTGGCCGAGTTAGAGGCGCAGCCGATCGCGTTCATCCGCGGCACGTCCATCTCGGGCGCGCTGGCGTTCGGCACCGGCCTGTTCCGGGGCAACGGCTTCGAAGGCACCCGCCGCATCATCGACGTGTCGGGCGACGGCGCCAACCGCGACCGCATTCCGGCGACCTATGCCCGCGACATCGCGGTCGACGCCGGTTTCGTCATCAACGGCTTGCCCATCATGATCCGCCCGTCGGTCGCCAGCGTGCCGCTGGACCGGTACTACTGGGACTGCGTGGTCGGCGGGCCGGGGGCGTTCGTCATTCCGGTCTCCGACCCCGACGATCTGGCCGCCACCATCCGCCGCAAGCTGGTGCTGGAAGTGGCCGGGGACCAGCCGCCCACGGTGGCGGTCGTGCCCGTTCAGGCCAGCGAGCCGGTGGACTGCGACGCGGTCGAACGCTCGCAGCAGTACTGGAACGCACCGCCCTGGAACCAGCCGTCGCCTTAGGACCGGGTAAACTCCATCGTCATGGTCGGGCTTGGCGAGCCTGTCCTTGGGCCGGCCTCCGGCCGGTCCCGAGGGACCATCCACGACTTTGGGGCGGTCGATGCAAGACGTGGATGCCCCCTCGGATCAAGTCCGAGGGCAGGCTCCACAAGTCCGCGCATGACGTCGAGAGTGTTGCCAGGACGGCGCTAAGGGCTCGACGCCTGTAGCCTGGGTGGAACGAAGTGGAACCCGGGTTTCGCTGCGCTCCACCCAGGCTACGCGGCGGTGTGTTGCCAGGTCTGCGCTACGCCCCTACCCCGCCGTAAGCGACGCCGGAGAGGTCGGCCATGTCGCGCTTCCAGGTGACGAGGTCGTCGACCGAGAACTGGTTCAAATGGCGGTGGCCGCAGGCGCGGGCCAGAATCTTGATCAGCTCCACCGCCGTCTCGAAGAAGCGAGCCAGCCGCGCCGCCGATTTGTCGATATCGATGCGGGACGTCAGGTGCGGCTTCTGGGTGGCGATGCCGACCGGGCAGTTGTTGGTGTGGCAGGCGCGCATGCCCAGGCAGCCGATGGCCTGTAGCGCTGCGTTCGACAGCCCGATGGCGTCGGCCCCCAGCGCCAGCGCCTTGGCGAAGTCGGCCGGCTTGCGCAAGCCCCCGGTGATCACAAGCGTGATGTCGCCGCGGCCCTGCCGGTCGAGATGGCGGCGCGCGCGGGCCAGCGCCGGGATCGTCGGCACCGAGATGTTGTCGCGGAAGATGATGGGTGCCGCGCCGGTGCCGCCGCCGCGCCCGTCCAGGATGATGTAGTCGACGCCGACTTCCAGGGCTGCGTCGATGTCCTTCTCGATGTGCTGGGCGGAGAGCTTGTAGCCGATGGGGATGCCGCCGGTGGCGTCACGCACCTCGTTGGCGAAGTCGCGGATCTGGGTGGTGGTGGTCCAGTCCGGGAAGCGGGCCGGCGAGACCGCCGGCGTGCCTTCCTCCAGGCCGCGCACCTCGGCAATGCGGCCGACCACCTTGTTGCCCGGCAGATGGCCGCCGGTGCCGGTCTTGGCGCCCTGCCCGCCCTTGAAGTGGAACGCCTGGCAGCGCTTCACCTTGTCCATGCTGAAGCCGAACCGGGCCGACGCCAGCTCGTAGAAGTAGCGCGTGTTGGCCTCCTGCTCGTCGGGCAGCATGCCGCCCTCGCCGGAGCAGATGCCGGTGCCGGCCTGCTCGGCGCCCTTGGCCAGCGAGACCTTGGCCCGCTCCGACAACGCGCCGAAGCTCATGTCGGAGACCAGCAGCGGGATATCGAGCTTCAGCGGCTTCTGTGCGTTGGGGCCGATCACCACCTCCGACCCGACGTCCTCCTCATCCAGCAGCGGCGGGCGATGCAACTGCGCGGTGATGAACTGGATGTCGTCCCAGGTCGGCAGGTCCTGGCGCGGCACGCCCATGGCGTCGACCACGCCGTGGTGGCCGGTCTTCTTCAGGCCGCTGCGGGCATAGCCCTGGATCAGCTTGACGTGGGGCTCTTCCTCGGCCCCGTGCATGTCGGCATAGAGGCCCAGATAGGCCTTGCGATTATAGGGCTGCGGGTGGTCGGTCTCCCAGGCCGCGATCTCATCGGCGTCGACCCAGACCTGCCCGTCCTCCACCCAGGCGCTGAACTTGTCCAGGATCTCGGCGTTGTTGTACTCGGAGATGCCGGTGTCGTAGCGGTAGTCCCAATGGTGGACGCCGCAGATCAGGTTCTCGCCGCTGATGAAGCCGTCGGCCAGCAGCGCGCCACGGTGGTGGCAGCGGCCATAGAGCACCGACACCTTGTCGTCATAGCGCACGACGACGAGGTCGACATTGGCGACCAGCGCATATTGCGGGTCGCGGTCGGGCAGATCGTCCCAGGCCATGATGGCGACCTTGTTCATCGGCATTTCCCCTTGCGCATATTCTTGTACTCAGTGATCGGCGCCGTCCGGCATCAGCGCGGCGAGCTTGCCGCCCAGCCATTCCAGTACCCAGAACACGACGATGAAGGCGAACACGAACGCCAGCACCGGCATGTCGCTGAGGAAGGTGCCGCGCAGCCAGCCGGTGATCTCGCCCCAGAACAGGTAGCTCAGCGCCAGCATGGCGAGGAAGACGGCGAGGCCGACGATGTGTCGAATGGCGGGCATGGCCGTCTACAGCGCCTCGATGTCTGTGACTTTGAGGACGAACAGGTCACCGCGCCGCTCCAGCGCCCCTGTCACCGACACCGGCAGCGAGGTCCAGTCCAGCACCTGTTCGGTGATGTCGTTGCCGTCCTCGTCGGTCAGCAGGAACATCTCGAATGCGTCTTCCGCGCCGAACGACGCCAGCATCGGCGGCACGCCGCCCAGCAGGCAGCGGTTGGCGCAGGCCATGTGCATCTTGCCGCAACCGGGCCGCATGGCGCCCAGGAAGCACTTCGGATCGACGATCTCGCCGCGCACGGTGACCTCGCCCAGATCCTCGACCGCCACGGGATCGAAGTTGCCGGGTACCGCGCCACCTTCGGCGGCGACGACGATGGGGTCGCGGCCGCGGGTCTCGAACAACTGGTGGGCGCCGCGGGTGCGCAACACGCCTCTGGCATCGACCCACTGCCCGGCGAGCGCCTCGGCCTCCGCCGGGATGCCGATCTTGCCGATGCCGGCCATCGGCAACGTGCGGCCCAGCGGGTGCGCATCGTCGGGCGGCAGGTGCAGCAACGGATAGGGATCGACGGACAGATAGCCGGTGTGGATCTCGGCCGGGCCGTCGACATGAGCGTCGCCGGGGTCGCTTTGCGAGAGCGCCAGGGCCAGGGCCGCGCCCGCCGCGAAACAGGTCAGCACGCCGACCAGCCCGGCCAGGAACAGCGCCAGCGGCTTTGGCACCGGCAGGTAGCCGACGAAGAACGCATCACGGCTGGGCTTGCGGTCGCGGTCGGTCATCGCAGGTCCTCCGGGATCGTCGCCAGGTCCACCGGCGTGCCGGCGGGCAGCGGCCGCCGGTCGATCTGCACCCGGTCGCCGGCCAGCCGCACGCGATAGGTCGCCACCTTCTCGGTGAACGGCGGCGGCGAGCAACCGTCGTTCAACCGGTACTGAAAGCCGTGCCATGGGCAGGTGACGCAGCCGTCGATGATGCGCCCCTCGCCCAGCGGGCCGTTCTGGTGCGCGCACACATTGGCCAGCGCGCCGACCTTGTCGCCGGAGCGAAACAGCGCGATCCGCTCGCCATCCTCCAGCGCCACCACCTTGCCCCGGTCCGGCTCCAGCGCGCCGACCGGGCCGGCGTCGATCCAGTCGCCTTCGGCAACCGAGGCGGTGTCGTTCTCGCGCCGCCGCTCCTTGCGCGCGGCCATCAGGTGGAGGCCGATCACCGCGACCAGGCTCGCCGCCACCATGATCACGAAGAACGGATGCTGCTCGGACTGCAACAGCCCCAGCGACACGTGCATCACCACCGCCGCATAGGCCAGGTAGACCAGCATGTGCAGGCCCTTCCACAGCGGCGGGCCGAGGAAGTTGAGCCAGAAGTCATGACTGGTGGCGGCCATCACCAGCAGGATGCCGAACGCCAACAGGCCCAGCGCCTCGAACGGGAAGCCGGCGAAACTGTCGTAGGCGGTGTTGCTGGTGAGCAGCGATACCCACGGCGCGGTCGGGCTGAACGAGTGATACCAGTCCAGCACCGCGATCAGGTGCGCCGCCGCCACGAACGCGGTCAGCACGCCGAAATGGCGCCGGTTGTAGAGCAGCGGCAGCCAGCGCCTGTCGAGCCGGGCCATCGGGCCGATGCACAGGATCAGCGTCAGCATCAGGAACGCGCAGGTGCCGAACGCGCGCATGCGCACGATCCAGCGGTCGACCGGGCGCTGGAAGTCGAGCAGGTCCGGCGCCAGCATGATGAACAGCCAGATGTAGGCCACCACCAGCACGATCAGCACGATGTCGTATACGTACTTGTTGCGGTTCCACTGAACCGGGCGGTAGCGCACGCCCACCGGCTAGCCCTCGCCGTCCATGTGCTGAGCACGAAACTGCTGGGCGTCCTCGTCCACCGGCAGGTCCGGCCGCACCGCCAGGGCAAGCACGAACAGCACCGGCAGCACGACCGCGATCAGCAGCCAGGCGCGCCTGTGCGCCACGCGGTGGCGTCGTTGCATCAGGCGGTCTCGTCGGATGCGGGGCGCCCGGACATCTCGCGCCGCAGCCAGATCCACAGCACCAGCGGCCAGAGCACGATCACGCCAGGCGCCAACAGCACGCGGAACAGATAGGCACCGCCCGCCCCCGGATCGATCCGGT
Organism: Alphaproteobacteria bacterium; assembly: GCA_965227515.1. Lineage (GTDB taxonomy): Bacteria > Pseudomonadota > Alphaproteobacteria > CALKHQ01 > CALKHQ01 > CBDDFZ01. The sequence goes on along the minus strand of CBDDFZ010000001.1, from coordinate 3,050,979 downwards.
CGATGCCGACCAGCAGGAATGCGGCCGCGACGGCGCAACCGGCATAGCCATACCAGACTACAATTTCGACGATGATCTCGGCCGCGGTCATCTGTAGGGAATGGTGCCGGAGTTGGGGCGATGCATCGCGCAGAATAAGCGGTTGCACGGCGCGGCGGAAGGCCACGAAATGGTTAAGTCATTGTGAGGGGCTTTCGCGCCCGCCACGATCCAGTAATGTCAAATATTCTGGCAAAGTGCAAAAGGAGGCAGCATGTCCGACACAGCCGCGCCTGATCGGGACTGGCACAAGGTGGCGGAGCCGGGCGAACTGGCCGAGGGCCGGGTCAAGACCGCCGTCGCCGGCAGCGTCAGCGTCGCCCTCACCCACTTCCAGGGCCAGTACGCGGCGATGGACAACCGCTGCCCGCACCAGGGCGGTCCGCTGGGCGAAGGCTCGATTGAGACCGGTGTGGAGGGCAAGTGCTGGCTGCGCTGCCCCTGGCACGGCTGGGACTTCGATCCGCTGACCGGCCTGCCGCCCGGCGGCCATGAGGACACCGGCCAGGAGATGTACCCGGTCGAGGTTCGCGACGACGGCATCTATGTCGGCGTCGAGGCGGAGCCGGAGCGCACCGCGACCATCAGCGACGTGATGGCCGAAACCATGGTCAACTGGGGCGTCAAGCGCGTGTTCGGCATGGTCGGCCACTCCAATCTGGGGCTGGCCGATGCGCTGCGGGTGCAGGAGACCAAGGGCAATCTGGAGTTCATCGGCATCCGTCACGAGGGTGCTGCGTCTTTTGCCTGTTCCGGCTACGCCAAGCTCTCCGGCAAGCCGGCGGCCTGCCTGGCGATTGCCGGCCCCGGCGCCACCAACCTGCTGACCGGCTTGTGGGACGCCAAGGTCGACCGCGCGCCGGTGCTGGCGCTGACCGGCCAGGTCAACGTGCAGGTGTTCGGGCCCGGCGCGTTCCAGGAGATCGACCTCGCCTCGGCGTTCGCGGCGGTCAGCCGGTTCAGCCAGACCGTGCTCCACACCTCCAACCACGCCGAGCTGATGACGCTGGCGGCGAAGAACGCGGTGGTGGAGCGCGATGTCGCGCACCTGATCTTCCCCGACGACGTGCAGACCATCCCACGGGCGGAGGGCGCCAAGGCCTCCGGCCCCGGCGGGCGGGTGGCCGCACCCGCGATCTCGCCGCCCGCCGAGGCGCTGGACGACGCCATGGCGGCGATTGCGGGCGCCAAGCGCCCCATCGTCATCGTCGGCTACGGCGCCAAGGAGGGCATGGCCGACGTGGTGGCACTGGCCGAGGCGCTGGACGCGCCGGTGCTGACCACGTTCAAGGCCAAGGGCCAGATCGCCGACACCCATCCGCTCGCCGCCGGCGTGCTCGGCCGCTCCGGCACGCCCATCGCCAGTTGGTTCATGAACGAGTGCGACCTGATCCTGGCGTTCGGGTCCTCGTTCTCCAACCACACCGGCATCGAGCCGTCGAAGCCCATCGTCCAGGTCGACTTCGATCGCATGCACCTGGGCAAGTTCCACCCGGTGGCGGTGCCGGTGTGGGGCGACGTGGCGGTGACCGCCACCCTGATGCGCGAGCGCCTGCCGGCGCGGCCCGACGCCGTCAACCAGCGCGAAGAGATCGCCGCGCGCTGGGCCGAGTGGCGCGCGGAAAAGGCCAAGCGGATCGACGAGGACCGCGGCAAGGGCATCGCGTCCGCTGCCGTCTTCGCTGCCATGACCCGCCAGGTGCCCGACGACGCGGTGATCGCGGTCGACGTCGGCAACAACACCTACTCGTTCGGCCGCTATTTCGAATGCGCCGGCCAGGCGGTGATGATGTCCGGCTACCTCGGCTCCATCGGCTTCGGCTTCCCCGCCGCGATGGGCGCCTGGGCGGCGACCCGCGACATCCCCGACCTGGCCGGCCGCAAGGTGGTGTCGGTCAGCGGCGACGGCGGCTTCGGCCAGTACATGGGCGAGTTCACCACCGCCGTGAAGTACGGCATGGACATCACCCACATCCTGCTCAACAACAGCGAACTCGGGAAGATCTCCAAGGAACAGCGCGCCGGGCAATGGCAGGTGTGGCAGACCAGCCTGCACAACCCCAGCTTCGCCTCCTACGCCCGGTTGTGCGGCGGCCACGGCCGGCGGGTGACGAAGGCCGGGGACCTGGACGAGGCGATCCAAGAGGCACTGGCTTATGACGGCCCGGCCATCGTGGAGATCGTGTCGGACGTGGATTTGGTATAACCGTTCTCATTCGAGCCGGCCCGGCAACGACCATTCCGGAGGGGGATCATGAGGACAGGCGAAACCAAACCGCACCGCGCATTACCTTGGCTTGCCGGCGTGCTCGGGGCCGGGTTTCTTGCGCTGTCTGCTGCACCGTCCAGCGCACAGGACGCCTGGGAAACCGACACGGGCCGCGCCTGTATCGACGAGTGGATCGACTACGCCGCATCCACCCTCAACGCCTACAACGGCGACACCGAGTTCAATGGCCGCAAGCCCTGGCGGATCAATCAGTACGGCCTGTTCGCCGCCGGTGGCATCTTCTCCAATTTCGAGCCGGACAATTGGGCCCAGTACGGCGCCGACAAGCACCGCTGGATGTGGGGCTTCTACACCGACGAGCAGCAATTCCCGGACTGGAGCAATCCCAATTTCAACGGTGCCGGCCTGCAGGGCCTGCGCTGGTATGTCGGCGACTGCCTGGCCGATGGCGGCGGTCTGCCGGGCCCGGCGGTCTCGGTGCCGCCCAGCGGCCCGCCGGTTGGCAGCATCGTGGCGCTGGATACGAACGCCGTCTGCCCGGCGACTTTCGGGGCGCATGTCGACTCCACACTGACCATCATCTGCTACTGCGCCCCCGATGCCATGACCGGCACCGTATGGGGCACCGGCACCTACACCCACGATTCACCGCTGTGCGCCGCGGCCCTGCATGCCGGCGCCGTCGGCCCCGGCGGCGGCATGATCGTGGTGAAGGGCGCGCCGGGGCAGGACAGCTACCAGGGGACAGAGAGCAACGGGGTCGTCAGCGCCGACTATCCCGCCTTCAACTGGAGCTATGTCTTCCCCAATGTCGACGTGCCCGCCGAGTTGCTGACCGACGCAGACGCCAAGGCGTGCCCCGGCAACATGATGGAGCTGCGCGGCACCTCGGCGCCGCTGACCTGCCATTGTGCGCCGGACACCTTCGGCGGCGCGGTCTGGGGCAGCGGCATCTACACCGACGATTCCAGCCTGTGCACCGCGGCGCTGCATGCCGGTGTCGTCGGCTTGGCCGGCGGTGTGATCACGGCCGTGCCGGCGGCGGGCCAGGGGTCCTATGACGCCTCGGTGCAGAATGGTGTGTCTTCCGACAGCTATGGCAGTTGGGACGGCAGCTTCTACTTCCCGTAAGACCGGCAACGCCCAGTGGGTGAGTCCGGCGGTCGGCTAACCGGATATTAAGGCTGACTCCGCCACCATGGCGGCGCTTCCGTTCCGTCGAAGCGCCCCTTGGAGACCGTGGCATGAGCCGCTATTCGGGAATGGTCGAGACCCGCAAGATCGACCGGTTGTCCACGACCGACGAATTGGACAAGCAGCGCCGCCAGGGCCTGTTGCGCCTGCGCGAGGAACTGGACCGCACCATCATGTCGGCGAACCAGGAGATCCTGCGCCGCAAGCTGCCCGGCTTCGACCGCGACGCGCTGACCCGCATGGCGGTGCGGATCGCCGAACTGCGGGCGGTCTATCTGGCCAAGGCGCTTGAGATTTCTGCCTCCACTGGCGTGCCGAACGCCGAAACGCTGGACGCCCTCACCCACGCCCGCCAAGCCTATGACGAGTTGCGCGGCGCCTACGAGGCCCTGGAGCGGGTGATCGAGCGGGGGTACATCCAGGTCTCGGCCTGAGGGGCACCGGTTCCGATTATCATTGTCGTCATTGCGAGGAGCGCCTGTCAGGCGCGACGCGGCAATCCAGTACTCCTCTCGGTGAGGTCACCGCAATCGCCTGGATCGCCGCGCGTGTTACCGCACGCTCGCGATGACGCCGCATCATTGGCGGTCGTCCGGCCTCACCCACCCGCGAATTGCACTCCGGCACCGCATGCCCCACACTGGCTGCCAACGACAGCGCGGCCCTGCATGACGGCGCGCGCACCCACGAACGGCGGGAACCAATCATGGCGGGCATTCACATCAAGGGCGGCACTTGTGTCACGGCGGACCAGGAGGTGCGCGGCGACATCTATGTCGAGGACGGCACCATCAAGGCAGCGGGCGCGGACATCGACGTGCCGGCGGGCGCGGAGGTGATCGACGCCGGCGGTTGCTACGTCATGCCCGGCGGCATCGACCCGCACACCCACATGCAGCTTCCGTTCATGGGCACGGTGGCGTCGGAGGACTTCTACACCGGCACTGCGGCTGCAATGGCCGGCGGCACCACCTGCATCATCGACTTCGTGATTCCGAACCCGCAGCAGCCGCTGATGGACGCCTACCAGACCTGGCGCGGCTGGGCCAACAAGGCGGCCAGCGACTACACCTTCCACGTCGCGGTGACGTGGTGGGACGAGACCGTGCACGAGGACATGGGCACGCTGACCCGCGAGCACGGGGTGAACTCGTTCAAGCACTTCATGGCCTACAAGAACGCCATCATGTGCGACGACGAGACCCTGGTGAACAGCTTCAGCCGGGCGCGCGAGTTGGGCGCGATCTGCACCGTGCACGCCGAGAACGGCGAGCTGGTGTTCAGGCTGCAGCAGGAGGTGTTCGAGAAGGGCATCACCGGGCCCGAGGGGCACCCCCTCTCCCGCCCGCCGGAGGTGGAGGGCGAGGCCGCCAACCGCGCGATCCGCATTGCCGAGGTGCTGGGCGTGCCGCTCTATGTCGTCCACACCTCGTGCATCGACGCCCTGGAAGCGGTGACCCGGGCGCGCCTGGAGGGCCAGCGCGTGTTCGCCGAGGTGCTGGCGCAGCACCTGGTGATCGACGATTCGGTCTACCGCAACCCGGACTGGGACACCGCCGCCCACTATGTGATGAGCCCGCCGTTCCGCCCGAAGGAGCATCAGGACGCGCTGTGGCGCGGCCTGCAGGCCGGCATGCTGCAGACCACCGCCACCGACCATTGCTGCTTCTGCACCCCGCAGAAGCGCGCGGGCATCGACGATTTCCGCCTGATCCCCAACGGCACCTCTGGCGTGCAGGACCGGATGGCGGTGCTGTGGGACAAGGGCGTGCGCTCCGGCCGGCTGACCCCCAGCGAGTTCGTCAAGGTGACGTCCACCAACGCCGCGCAGATCTTCAACATCTACCCGCGCAAGGGCTCGCTGAACGTGGGCGCGGACGCCGACATCACGGTCTGGGACCCGGAGGCGACGCGCACCATCTCTAAGGACGAGCACCGCCAGAACATCGACTTCAACATCTACGAAGGCATGACGGTCACCGGCAACCCGGCCTACACGCTGAGCCGGGGCAAGGTGACCTATGACAAGGGCGAGCTGCGTGCCGAACAGGGCGCGGGCGTTTACGTCAACCGGCCCTGCTTCGCCAACTATTACGACAGCCAGTTGACCCGCAACCGGCTGGCCGAACCGACTGCTGTCGAACGCCAGCAGGCGGCGGAGTAGCGATCGAACGAGTAGCGCGGCGACGCTACTGCCAAACAGCCCTCCTTCGCCGCCCTCGCGCTCGTCGCGAGGGCCCATTTGCGGGGCGGTCTGGGCCAGTGCCGATTGAGGTTGTCCGGGCGGCCCATCGCCTATGGCCAATCGCCGTTTCAGTTGCCGGCTGACCTCAACCTACTGAGTACTGGACACACATGGGTCCTCGCCACAAGGGCGAGGACGACAATTGTGTATTGGCGATATGTGTGAGTCCGATAGGGACAAGCCCGAGGATGACGATGTTGGGCTGGTAGGTGGTAGGCATGCCCTCGGGATAAACCCGAGGGCGACAGTGCATTCGCAGATCAGATCAGCATCAGCTTGTCGTTGACGCACATCCAGCCCGACGGCTCCTTGATGATCTTGTCCACCTCGTACTTGCCGAAGATGCGCGTGGCGCCGCGCTTCTCGAAGATCTCGTAGAGGATCTTGCTGGCCGGGCCGACCTGGCCGCGTTTGCCCAGCAGGCCGCCGCTGATCGCCTGCTCCTGATAGGCGCGCCAGTGCAGGGCCGACGCGGTTGCCAGGCATGCCTTGGTCTGGGTCAGCTTGACCCCGAGCTTGACGCCCGCCGCGATGACGCCAGTGGTGATGCCGATGGCGCCGATGGGAATGGCGGCCCCGGCGAACTGGGTGCCGCGAATGCCGGCCTTGAACGCCTTCATCTTCATCAGCAGGTCGACCCACGACGTGATCGTTTCCGACCGCTTGTAGCCGGCGCCGATGGCCTTCAGCTTGATCATGTGCATCGCCGTGGAGGCCACCGCGTTGCCGTGAATCATGATGCCGGCAACGTCGACCTGGGTCGCTATGCTGCCGGCACTACCGGCGCTGCCCAGCAGGCCGGACGCCAGGTTCTTCAGGTTGCGGTTGCGCAGGTACTTCTTGGTGTAGGCATAGCTGGGCTCGTCGTGGCCGTTCCAGATGAACCACGGGTTCGGCACCATTTCCGGCTTGGCGTCCTTCATCGCGCCGTAAAGCGCGCCCACCGCGCCCGAAACAATGCCGACAATCGGAATGTCGCTCGCGCCATCGCAGATGGCCGCCGTAACATCCATGACGGCCCAGAATGCATCGTCGGTGCTGACCGGCTCGTCATTGCCGCCGATGGCATTCATCATCTGCTTCTGAATGGCTTCCCAATAAATGTCGCCTTTGCCCGCCATTGTCTTTCCTCTTTCCGTTCCGCCCTGTATGTCGCTTCGAAGCTGGGATAACCCACATCTCCTCTGCGACATACTAATCTTCGATCGCAGCGGGAGGGTTAATAGCACGATCACAACTGCAATCGCGGTGACAACCGTCACGTCACGGAACGCCCGCGATGGCCGCGGCAACGGAGACCACTTCTATGACCAAGCCTGACGGCAATGCGTGCGTCGTGCTGCGGGCACGGCCGCAAGGGGCCGTGACGACAAATCTGTTCGCCCTGGAGACCCGAGCGCGGCCCACGCCCGGCGATGGCGAGTTCGTGGTCCACAACCGGTTCCTGTCCATCGACCCGGCCATGCGCGGCTGGATCGCGGAGAACGCGAACTACCGCGAGCCGGTGCCGCTGGGCGACGTCATGTTCAGCTTTGCGGTCGGCGAGGTCCTGGAAAGCCGGCACCCCGACCACCCAGTCGGGCAATGCGTCTTCGGGCGCTTCGGCTGGCAGGAATTCGCACTCAGCGACGGCAAGACGGTCGATCGCGTGGTCGACCCTGACGTGGCGCCGATTTCCACGTCATTGGGCGCCCTCGGCATCAATGGCGCCACCGCCTGGTTCGGGCTGATGGAGGTGGGCCAGCCGAAGACCGGCGAGACGGTGCTGGTATCGACTGCGGCTGGCGCGGTGGGCAGCGCGGTCGGCCAGATCGCGAAGGATCTCGGCTGCCGCACTGTCGGGCTGACGGGATCGGATGAGAAGGTCGCCCAATGCCTGGATGTGTTCGGGTTCGACGCGGCGATCAACTACCGCAAGCACGGCTCCGTGGAGGCGCTGACCGCGGCCCTGGCGGACGCCTGCCCCGACGGCATCGACGTGTTCTTCGACAATGTCGGCGGCGACCAATGCGACGCGGCCATCGAGCTGATCAACGATCGTGCCCGCATCGTGGTCTGCGGCACCATCGGCATCCCGTCGGCACCGGCCCCGATGGGCCCGCGCTACAACCGCGCCCTGCTGGTCCACCGTGCCCGGATGGAAGGCTTCCTGGTGCTGGACCATTTCCACCGGCTGGAGGAGGCCGTGGCCGCGCTGACCCCGTTGGTGCGCGACGGGCGGCTGCGCTATGCCGAGGATGTGGTCGATGGACTGGAGAACGCGCCCGCTGCCCTGGTGCGCGTTCTGTCCGGGCAGAACACCGGAAAGCAGATTGTGCGACTGGGCTGACGGCCGCGTTGGTTACAGCAAGGTTAATGCCTTGCAAAATGCGTAATGCTGCAACGCACAATACGCGGGGCTAAGGGTAATGACATTGTAGGATCATGCACTTATCTGGATGAGCGACACCACGGCGCGACGCCGTGTTCGCAGTCGCACACTGATAGGAGATCCCAATGACCGTTACCACCTTCGACACCAATGTTGCCGGCGCCGGCACCTACCGCGTCAAGCACGGCCTGATGCACCACATTGCCGCGTGGTGGAATGAGCGCCGCGAGTACAACCGCGTGATGCACGAACTGCGCATGCTGGATGACCGCACCCTTGACGACATCGGCATCACCCGCGCCGACTTCTCGGCGGTTGCCGCCGGCACCTACCAGCGCTAACCCGCTGCGATGACCACCCTAAGCTGCATACGCGCCTGGCCGGCCACGACGACGAACGATCGTGGCCGGCTGGGGGCGGTGCGCACCCGCATTGTTTGATGATTTCCGTAGAGTGACTTCCTGCCCCAGGGCGGATTACGCCCCGGCATCCGGGCAATAGCCCGCCGCCACGATAGGCCCCGGCCCCGCGGCCTGCGCCAGCACCGCACACCCCTCACCCGGCTGCAGCGCCATCTCGCCGATGTCCATGCGAGTCGCACCATCCCAGGCACCCAGGTCGCGCACGTCGACCACGATGTGATGGTTTTCCAGAATCTTGCCGTGATTCTCGCCGTTGCGCACGTCCGTGACCTCGGCTTCGATGAACGTGACCAGCCACAGCCTGGTGTCGCGCGCCGGCAACGCCTGCGGCGCCAGCGCCATCGCGCCGATGCCCTCGGCCGACAAGGTCAGCGGCAACACCGGCCCGTCAGCCAGGGCGGCGTTCAGAATGGCATCGACGGTGTCGGTCCGCGAACCGACCGCCTCGACGGCACCGTTGATCACCATTTGCGGTGTGTAGACGCCGTTGGTGCCCCGAATCGCCGCGTTGTAGGCTGACTGGCGGGCCGTGTGCGCCGCGCTGGAGAAGCGATCCTGCCAGCGCCCGTGGCTGCCATAGACCAGGTCGTCCCAATAGTCGACATGCCACTCCAGCGCGATCACGCCGTCGCGCGCCGCCAGTTCGCCGAGATAGGCCTCGGCCGGCGGGCAGGAATAGCAGCTCTGCGAGGTGAACAGCTCCACCACCGCCACCCGATCGGGTTCCGCCGCCGAGCCGGGCATGGCGGCCCCCACGGCAAGCCCAACCGTCGCCGATAGTCCGCAAAGCACCTGGAGCGCGGTCGTGTTCGTGCGCATGGCGGCCTACTCGATGTGGTGGATGGTGCCGTCGGGATGGAAGGCGTAGAACGCGAAGGCGAACGTCACGTCATGCACCACCGGCGCACCGTCCGGCCCGTTGACGTACACATAGCCGATGTCCCGTCCCATCGGGATCGGGCTGGCATCGAGGGCCGAGTTCATGCCCGGCTCCCAGCGAATCGTCATGCCGTCGATCTGGATCGTGCCCTGCTGGCGCAGCAGCGCGAGCGACCACGCCTGCTCGCCCACCTTCAGCACATAGTCCAACGGGGCCAGATCGCCGTAGTAGTCGCCATCGAACAGGAACGGCCAGGACGAGGTGTCGTAGTCGACATAGGGGTTGCGGCCGTATGACCCGGTCGCGCGCGGCGGCACCAGCACCTCGCCGTCCGGGTATCGGTCGGCGAACTCGCGGTACGGCACCACCTGCGACGGCAGCATGGCCAGCACCGCGCCGGTCATCTCGCCGACGATGGCCGTGCCGACGAACTGCTGCCACCAGCTCTCCGTCGCCCGGTCGTACATCACCAGGTCGGAGTTGCGCAGCAGCCCGGTCGTGCCGAACTCCAGCACCGTGCCGTTCACCGTGCGGTCGAACACGATCGAAGCATTGCACAGCGGGCAGTAGGTCACGGCAACGGGCTGGCCGGCCACCACGTCATTGACGATCTCGTGGAACATCAGGATGCGCAGAGGATAAGCCCGCGCGACGCCGTCGAGCGCGAACACGATCACGGGCTCGGTCCCGACCAGATCGATATCGCGGTCGCCGACCGGCACGAATGTCGGATCGTCGATGGACGGTATGCCGTCCCTCGGCGGGCCGCCGCTGATGATCTCGTGATAGTCGATGGAGTACTGGGTGAAGTCCGTGTTGGGCCAGCGGTGCCGCCAGCCATCCGGGCCGGCCATAGCCGCCGACACCGCAAGCACCGCGGCTGCCATTCCGGCGGCGAGCGCACCCGCCCAACGTTTCCATTTCGTCATGTTTGCATTTTGGCCACCGCACCCGCCGGAAACAATACAAAGGTCGTCACGTTGAGGTGACGCCCCGGCCGGCCGTTTTGGCGTTAACAGACGCGCCGCCGTCTGTCATAAATCCTTCTCAAAAGAGAAATAAAAGGCTCTTCGCGCGTGCCCTAATTAGGGTGCTCGCCAACACCCCGGAGGAGGAGACGCATGCAAAAGTGGCTGTTCGGTGCGACGGCACTGACGATGATGGGCGCGGGCCAGGCTTACGCGCAGACCGAGATCGAGTGGTGGCACGCCATGGGCGGTGCGCTCGGCGAAAAGGTCGAGGAGATCGCCGCCGGCTTCAATGCCACTCAGTCCGACTTCGTCGTGACCGCGGTCTACAAGGGCAACTACACCGAGACCATGAACGCGGCGATTGCCGCCTTCCGCGCCGGCGAGCAGCCTGAGATCGTGCAGGTCTTTGAGGTTGGCACCGCGACGATGATGGCCGCCGAAGGCGCGATCTATCCGGTCTACCAACTGATGGCCGACATGGAAGAGCCGTTCGACCCCAGCGCGTATCTGGCGTCGGTCACCGGCTACTACACCGACCCCGACGGCAACATGCTGTCTATGCCGTTCAACAGCTCGACTCCGGTCATGTACTGGAACAAGAACATCTTTGCCGAGGCCGGCATCGATGGCCCGCCGACCACCTGGCCGGAACTGGCCGAGGACGCCCAGACCATTCTGGACGCCGGCCTGGCCGAATGCGGTTTCACCACCGCGTGGCAGTCGTGGGTGATGATCGAGAACTTCTCGGCCTGGCACAACGTGCCGATCGGCACGCTGTCGAACGGGTTCGAGGGCCTGGCCACGGAGTTCGAGGTCAACAGCCCGCTGCACATCGCCCACATCAGCGCGATGGAAGAGTGGTCCGAATCGGGCATCTTCGAATATGGCGGCCGCCGCGGTGATGGCCAGGGCCTGTTCACCAGCGGCCATTGCGCCATGTACTTCAACTCGTCGGCCGGCCGCGCGGGGCTCATTGCCTCGATCGAGGGCTTCGAGTTCGGCACGTCGATGCTGCCGTACTGGCCCGACGTCGAGGGCGCGCCGCAGAACAGCATCATCGGCGGCGCCACGCTGTGGGTGCTTGCCGGCAACGATGACGCGCAGTATCCGGGTGTCGCCCAGTTCTTCAGCTATCTGTCGTCGGCCGAAGTGCAGGCGGACTGGCACCAGTTCACCGGTTACCTGCCGATCACCTATGCGGCCTATGAGCTGACCAAGGAGCAGGGTTACTACGACGAGAACGAAGGCGCGGACGTGGCCATCAACCAGATGACCCTGAACGAGCCGACGGCGAACTCGAAGGGCCTGCGCTTCGGCAGCTTCGTGCAGATCCGCGACATCTTCAACGAGGAGCTGGAAGCGGTCTGGGGCGGCCAGAAGTCGGCCGAGGAAGCCCTGAACGCCATGGTCGAGCGCGGCAACGAGTTGTTGCGCCAGTTCGAGGAAGACAACAGCTAGCCTGTCACGGCACAGTCGGGGCGGGCACTAGTGGTTCGTTTCCAACATTTGCTGTCGCAACGGCTACACCGATTGCAAATGTTGGAAACACCAGAACCACTAGCAAGCGATTGTCTTCTAGTGGAATTTTCGAAATTGACATTTGATCGGTTGCGCGCTGCAGTCGATGTTCAAATGTCAATTTCATTCCACTAGGCCCGCCCCAATCTCAGCGTTGCCGACGCATGCAAGCCCAAGTCGTCTTTCGCAGCAGAACGCTGCCCTACCTGCTGGTCCTGCCCCAGCTTGCGATCACGGCCGTGTTCTTTCTCTACCCGGCCGGGCAGGCCATCTATGGGTCCGCCTTTCGCGTGACCAATTCCTTCACCGGCGAGCAGCGGTTCGTCTGGTTCGATAACTTCATCAATATCTTCACCGACCAGGAATACCTGCACAGCCTGACGACAACCTTCGTCTTCGCCATCGCGGTCACTGTCCTTGCGATGGGCTTCGCCCTGCTGCTGGCGGTGATGGCGGACAGGCTGATCCGCGGCGGGTCGATCATCCGCGGTCTCCTGATCTGGCCCTACGCGGTCGCACCCGCCGTCGCGGGCGCAATCTGGGTGTTTCTGTTTCACCCGGTCTTCGGCATCGTCGCTTCCGGTATCGAAAGCGTCGGGATCGACTGGAACTACCGCGTGAACGGCGACCAGGCCCTGCTGCTGGTCATCATTGCCGCGGCCTGGAAGCAGATCAGCTACAATTTCCTGTTCTTCCTGGCGGGGCTGCAGGCCATTCCGAGTTCGTTGCTGGAAGCCGCGGCGATCGACAGCGCCGGGCCGGTCAAGCGGTTCTGGACGATCGTGTTTCCACTGCTGTCGCCGACCACGTTCTTCCTGCTGGTGGTCAACATCGTCTACGCGTTCTTCGACACCTTCGGCATCATCCACGCGGTCACCGATGGCGGCCCAGGTTCCCCCGGTGCAACCAAGACGCTGGTTTACAAGGTCTGGTACGACGCCATTCAGGCACATGACTATGGCGGGTCGGCCGCGCAGTCGGTGGTGCTGATGATCATCGTGATCGGCCTGACCACCATTCAGTTCAAGTACATCGAACGCCGGGTGCACTACTGATGACCGCAACGACCGTGCCCCCGTCCGCGAGCACATCCGTCCCGACCAAACCGCGCCGCAAGCTGGCGCGCAAGGCGCGCAACCGCATCATGGTCGCCTATGCCGTGCTTGCGGTCGGCATCGTCATCATCCTGTTTCCCATCTACATCACGTTCGTGGTGTCGACCCACGACGCCAAAGCCGTGACCCAGGGCACGCTGCCGGTACTGCCCGGCGGCAACCTGTTGGAGAACTACGGCACCGTGTTCTCCGACGGACTGGAGGCCGTCGGCGGGCTGCCGGCGTGGCGCATGCTGTTCGTCTCGACCGTCATGGCGCTGGGCATCACCATCGGCAAGATCGTGATCTCGATCCTGTCTGCATTCGCCATCGTCTATTTCCGCTTCCCGGGACGGATGGTCTGTTTCTGGCTGATCTTCATCACGCTGATGCTGCCGGTGGAGGTGCGCATCAACCCAACGTTCGAGGTCGTGGCCAATCTCGACATGGTGAATACATGGGGCGGGTTGATCGTGCCGCTCATCGCGTCCGCCACCGCCACGTTCCTGTTCCGACAGTTCTTCATGACGATACCGGGCGAGCTGGTCGAGGCATCGCGCATCGACGGCGCCGGGCCGCTGAAGTTCTTCTGGGACATCCTGCTGCCGCTGGCGCGCACCAACATCGCGGCACTCTTCGTCATCCTGTTCATCTACGGCTGGAACCAGTACCTCTGGCCGCTGCTCGTCGTCGACGACGAGAACATGTACCCCATCGTCATCTCGATCAAACGCATGCTCGATGTGGGCGACGCCGAGACGCCGTGGCCGCTGGTCACCGCCGTGACCATCCTGGCGATGCTGCCGCCGATGATCATCATCCTGGCGATGCAGCGCCTGTTCGTCCGCGGCCTGGTCGAGACGGAGAAGTAGGGGGCGTTTGACCAATCTCATACGTCATGGTCGGGCTTGTCCCGACCATCCACGACTTGTCATCGGCTGACCCAAAGACGTGGATGCCCGCAACAAGTGCGGGCATGACGGCAAAGCGATGGTTAGACCCTAAGGCAACTTCGCCAGCGCGTCGTTGATCAGGTCGAAGAAGCCCTGGTCGTCGACCTCGTTCAGCCACAGCGCGTTCGGCGCGTTGCCTGTGACGCCCCACCAGTCGACCACCGTCATGCCGCGGGTGAGCTGGCCGGCGGTCTCCACGTCCACATGCACCTGCTTGCCCGAGAACAGGTCGGGCTTCAGCAGATAGGCGATGCAGCAGGCATCGTGCACCGGGCCGCCGTCGCTGCCGTACTTGCCCTCGTCGAACCGGTTGTAGAAGCCCAGCATCTTGGCGACCTGGTCGGCCGAGCGGGTCGGGATCTCGGCGATGGCATCGCGCCGCGCCTTGGTCGACAGCGCCTTGTGGGTGACGTCCAGGCTCAGCACCGTGATCGGGCGGCCGCAGGCAAACACCGCCTTCGCCGCCTCCGGGTCGACATAGACGTTGAACTCGGCGGCCGGCGTGGTGTTGCCGCCCTCCCAGCAGGCGCCGCCCATCAGCACGATGTGCTTGATCTTGGCCGCGATGTCGGGCGCGGACGCCAGCGCCACCGCGATGTTGGTGCACGGGCCGGTCGGCACCAGCACGATCTCGTTGTCCTGGGCCGCGCGCAGGGTCTGGATGAGGAAGTCGACGCCGTGGGTGTCGGGCTGCGGTGCCGCGGGCTCCGGCAGGTCGGTGCCGTCCAGCCCGGTCTCGCCGTGCACCTCCTCCGCCGTCACCAGCTTGCCCACGAACGGCCGGGCGCACCCGGCCAGCACCGGGAAGTCGTTCCGGCCGGACAGCTCAACGACCTTGCGCGCGTTCTTGTAGGTCAGCTCTAGCGGCACGTTGCCGCCGACCACTGTGATGCCCAGTATCTCCAGCGCATCCGGGTTGGCCAACGCCAGCAACAGGGCGACGGCGTCGTCCTGGCCGGGGTCGCAATCGATGATGATCTTCTGTGCGGCCATGGCGCGAACCTCGAGTGATGGGTGGAGCGGCTTGGCTGCGTCGCCAGGCCGAATGGGCCGCCATTCTTAACCTCTGGCCGATGCATTGGGAATGGCCGGATGGGCAATGTTCGCACTCTTCGGCCCGACCAAATTTCCGTGAACGCCGCAACGAAGGGCAAGGCACAGGCACAACCGACGCCAGATTGTTGCGTTTCGGAACAATTCCGCGTCCGGATTTATCGAATATTGACCATGGGGCGTGAACCCTGTCGCAGGCCAACCCGACAAACCCAATATCTAACGGGCTTCACCGGTCGGACATCGCGCAGGAGATGACGTCCATGTCGGTCTTCGAGAACGCCGCGTTTCGCGGACACGAACACGTTTCCTTCCATCACGACCCGGCGACCGGGTTGAAGGCGATCATCGCCATTCATGACACGACGCTCGGCCCGGCACTGGGCGGTTGCCGCATGTGGGCCTACGCCAGCGAGGCGGAGGCGGTGACCGACGCGCTGCGGCTGAGCCAGGGCATGACTTACAAGTCCGCGCTGGCCGGCCTGAAATTCGGTGGCGGCAAGTCCGTGATCATCGGCAACGCGAAGGCCGACAAGTCGCCGGAGTTGATGCGCGCCATGGGCAGCGCGGTGGAGCGCCTGGGCGGCCGCTACATCGTTGCCGAGGATGTGGGCGTCGGCACCGCAGACGTCACAGAGATGGCCACCCGCACCAGCCACGTCGCCGGCTTGCCCGGCCAAGGCGGCGATCCCTCGCCCGCCACCGCCTATGGCGTCTACATGGGCATTCGCGCCGCGGTCGCCTTCCGCCAGCGCCGCAACAGCCTGGACGGCGTGCGGGTCGCGGTGCAGGGCCTGGGCAATGTCGGCCGCAATCTGTGCGGCTATCTGGCCGAGGACGGCGCCGACCTGACGGTCGCCGACATCAACCCCGACGCGGTCTCCCAGGCCGTTTCAAGCTTCGGCGCGCGCACGACCTCGGCCGATCGCATCCATGCCGCCGATGTCGACGTCTATGCGCCCTGCGCCCTGGGTGCGGTGATCAACGACACCACGGTCGACGAGATCCGCGCAACCGTGGTCGCCGGCTCCGCCAACAACCAGCTTTCCGAGGCGCGCCACGGCGCCGAGTTGGCCAGGCGCGGCATCCTCTACGCCCCGGACTACGTGATCAACGCCGGCGGCATCATCAACATCGCGCACGAGCCGTGGCACACCGGCAAGCCCTATGATCGTGGGGCGGCGCTGCGCCAGGTCGCCGACATTCACGACACGCTGCTGGAGATCTTCGCCGCCGCGCGCGACCGCGACGAGACCACCGCCGACGCCGCCGACCAACTGGCCGAGCAGCGTCTGGCAGCGTAATCGCGCCTCGCACAGGTGGACTTTCCGCCGCCGGCTGCGGCATATATCGGGCCATGCGCCCACGTTTCTCAGCCCTGCTGATTGCCTTGGGCGGCCTCTGGCTCGCCATTGCCGCACCGCAGCCCGCCCTCGCCCAGTCGACCCACCCCGACGGCACCTGGATCATCGCCGACGGCAGCATCGACCCGGCGACGGTGGAGTCCGCCCGCGCGCTGATGCAATCGCTCGGCGTCAGCGATGTCTCCGCCGCCGACCGCATCGTGTTCGGCGACGCCAACGTGGTGGTCGAGTTGGGCGAGCGGTCGCTGACCTACGAGGTTCTGGGCGAGCAGACGGCCTGGGGCTTCGACCTGAAGGTCACCTCCTTTGCGACCGGCCAGCTGCCGGTCACGTTCTTCCGCGTGCTCACCGTAAGCAACAACGTGGCGACCCTGGAGACCTATTACGGCGAGCAGCTGATGGCGACCTACACCATCGCCAAGGTGCGGTGATTGCCCTCACCCTCCCGTCCGGCTGAGCCGGCCGGGTCCCTCCCTCTCCCAAAGGGAGAGGGTATTGACAGCATTGCCGCGACACCCTCTCCCCCTGGGAGAGGGAGGGCCCCGCAATCCGAAGGATTGCGGGAGGGTGAGGGCAATTCGGTACTCATTGAATAATGAGTTGTTGGGCGGACCGAGGCGACCCTACCCCTCGCTGCCCATCGCCAGCAGGGTGGCATTGCCGCCGGACGCGGTAGTGTCGACACTGACCACCCGCTCGGTGGCGAAGCGGTGCAGATAGTGCGGGCCGCCGGCCTTTGGCCCGGTGCCCGACAACCCCTCGCCACCGAATGGCTGCACGCCCACGACGGCGCCGATCATCGACCGATTGACGTAGATGTTGCCCACCGGCAGGGCGGCGGCGATGTCCTCCGCACGCTCGTCGATACGGCTGTGCAGGCCGAAGGTCAGCCCGAAGCCGGTCGCGCGCACCTGTTCCAGCACCTGATCCAGCCGGTCGCCGGCAAAGCGGATGATGTGCAGGATCGGGCCGAACTTCTCGCCGCCGATCTGGTCCAGCCGCTCGATCTCGAACGCGCGCGGCATGAAGAACCGCCCTTCGGCGTCGGCGGTCAGGCGCGCACACTGCCAGCTTCGCGCGGCGATCCGCTGCATCGCCCCGGCATGTGCGGTGAGCATGGCATGAGCATCGTCGTCGATGACCGGGCCGACATCGGTGTCCAGGAATGCCGGATCGCCGACCGCCAGTTCCTCCAGCCCGCCCGCGATCATCGCGGTCATGCGGTCGGCCACGTCGGCCTGCACGAACAGCGCGCGCAGGGCCGAACAGCGCTGGCCGGCGCTGCGGAACGCCGACGTGACCACGTCGCGCGTCACCTGCTCCGGCAGCGCAGTTGAATCGACGATCATGCAGTTGAGCCCGCCGGTCTCCGCGATCAGCGGCACGATGGGGCCGTCGCGTGCGGCCAGCGTGCGGTTGATCGCGCGCGCGGTCTCGGTCGAGCCGGTGAAGGCCACGCCGGCAATGCCCTCGTGCGCGGTCAATGCGGCGCCGACCTCGGCGCCCTGCCCCGGCATCAGGATCAGCGCGTCGCGCGGCACGCCAGCCTTGTGCAGCAGGTCGACGGCGGCGGCGGCGATCAGCGGGGTCTGCTCGGCCGGCTTGGCGATCACCGCGTTGCCGGCGGCGAGCCCCGCCGCGACCTGGCCGGTGAAGATCGCCAGCGGGAAGTTCCACGGGCTGATGCAAACGAAGACACCGCGCCCGCTGAGCCGCCAGGTGTTGGTCTCGCCGGTCGGGCCGGGCAGCACGGTCGCAGCGCCGAATTCCCGCCTGGCCTGGGCGGCGTAGTAGCGCAGGAAGTCGACCGCCTCGCGAACCTCGGCGACGGCGTCGGGCAGGGTCTTGCCGCCCTCACGCACGCACATCGCCATCAGCCGCGCGGTCTCCGCCTCGTAGAGGTCGGCGGCGCGCTCCAGGCAGTCGGCGCGGTGCTCGGCGGTTGCCGCGTTCCAGGCATGGTAACCGGCCGTCGCGGTTTCCATGGCCGCAGGCACGGCATCGGCAGTCGCCTCGATGACGCTGCCGATGACCCGAGTGGTGTCGGCCGGCCCGACCACGTCGCGTGCGTCGCCGGTAACGCCCTCGATTGTCGGTGCGGCGTGCCAGCCGCCATCATGCTTGGCCATTGCGTCGGTCAGCGCGCGCAACGTATCGCGGCCGGCAAGGTCGGTGCCCGCCGAGTTCGTTCGCTCGTCGCCGAAGATTTGCGGCGGGCGCACGATCTGCGGGTTGGCGACGGGGTCGCTCTCCTTCAACCGGCGGATCGGGTCTCCCACCACTTCCTCGATCGGCAGTTCCTCATCGGCCAGCCGGTTGACGAACGAGGTATTGGCCCCGTTCTCCAGCAGCCGGCGGACGAGATAGGCCAGCAGCTCGCGGTGGCCGCCCACCGGCGCGTAGATGCGGCAAGGCACGCGCTCGTCCTCCGGGCCGCGTTCTGTCACCGCCTCATAGAGCCCCTCGCCCATGCCATGCAGGCGCTGGAACTCGAACGCGGCAGTGCCGCGCGCCTTCGCCATGGTCAGGATCGCGGCGACGGAATGCGCGTTGTGGGTGGCGAACTGCGGATAGAACGCATCGTCCTCGGCCAGCATGGTCTGGGCGCAGGTCAGCCACGACACATCGGTGGTGCGCTTGCGGGTGAACACCGGATAACCGCTCAGCCCCTCGACCTGGGCGTGCTTGATCTCGGTGTCCCAATAGGCGCCCTTGACCAGGCGGACCATCAGCCGCCGGCCAGTGGACCGCGACAGCTCGGCCAGCCAGTCGATGACGTGGATGGCGCGCTTCTGGTAGGCCTGGACGGCGAGCCCGAAGCCCGCCCAGCCCTTCAGCGACGGCTCGGCGGCGGCGCGTGCGATGAGGTCGAGCGAGATCTCCAGCCGGTCGGCTTCCTCCGCATCGACGCAGAGACCGATATCGGCCGCCCTTGCCGCCTCGCAAAGCTGCATCAGCCGGGGATAGAGCTCGGCGTGCACCCGGTCGGCCTGCGCCTCCTCATAGCGCGGGTGCAGCGCCGACAGCTTCACCGAGACGCCGGGCCCGTCGATGGGGCCGCGCCCCTTCGACGCCTTGCCGATGTGCGCGATGGCGTCGGCGTAGGAGGCCAGATAGCGGTCGGCGTCGGCCATGGTCATCGCCGCCTCGCCGAGCATGTCGTAGGAATAGCGATAGCCGCGCTTCTCGTCGTCGCGCGCCTCCTTCAGCGCCGCGCCGATGGTCTCGCCTAACACGAAGTGCCGGCCCATGATGCGCATGGCCTGCACCATCGCCTGGCGGATCACCGGCTCGCCGGAGCGTTGCAGCAGACGGCGCATGGCGCGGCTCAGTTCGCCGGTGTCGGGCTCGTCCTCGCGCAGCAGCCGACCGCTCAGCATCAGTGCCCAGGACGAGGCGTTGACCAGGGCGGACGGGCTCTTGCCGACATGCCGCGCCCAGTCGCCGTCGGCCAGCTTGTCCCGGATCAGCTCGTCGACGGTGCCGGCGTCGGGCACCCGCAGCAGGGATTCCGCCAGGCACATCAGGACCACGCCCTCAGCGGTGTCGAGGCCGAACTCCTGCAAGAAGGCGTCGAGCCCGCCGAAACGGCTGCGCTCGGCCCGCACCGCCTGCACCAGTTCGGTGGCCCGCCGGGCAATGGCCTGTCGATCCTTCACCGAGAGGTCGAGCCGGCCGAGCAGCCCCGCCGCCGCCTCGTCCTCCGGGCAGCGATGGGCGGCGCGCAAAGCTGACCGGCTGTCGCTGGCCTTCAGGCGGTCGTCGCCGGACCTCAGGACATAATCGCTCATGGTGCTTTCAGGTTACGGTGGCGGCGGCTCTTACAACAGGCCCAATCGGCGCAGCTCTTCCGACATCTCCGGCGGCATCGCGTCCTCCACGTCGGCTTGGGAGGCATCCGGCGGGCACTTGTCGTCGGGCAGGTAGCGCCAGCCCTGGAACGGGCGCATGGGGTAGAGCCGGGTCGCCACCACCTCCAGCGCCATGCCGATGCGGCACTTCGGGCGGCCGTCCTCGTCCTCGACCTGGGTCAACGACAGGATGCGCTGGCGGCAGGCGATGCTGCCCTTGACCACCCAGTAGAGCGAGCCCTTGCCGGCGATGATGTCGTCGGCCAGCCGCGGGCGGCTGCGGGTGACGTGGGGGTAG
This sequence comes from Alphaproteobacteria bacterium, assembly GCA_965227515.1. Taxonomy (GTDB): domain Bacteria; phylum Pseudomonadota; class Alphaproteobacteria; order CALKHQ01; family CALKHQ01; genus CBDDFZ01. The sequence goes on along the minus strand of CBDDFZ010000001.1, from coordinate 3,030,496 downwards.
TCGCGCGGCAGGCCCTCGGCGGCGGCGCGGCGCGCCCGTTGGGCCACCGACCGGCGCAGGTCGTCGACGCTCTCCGCCCCGACGCACAGTTTCACCAGGTTGGTCATGTCCACCGACAGGCGTAGCCCGGGTGGCGTGAAACGAAACCCGGGGACAAACGAGACCTGCAATCCCGGGTTCCGCTTCGCTCCACCCAGGCTACAGGCCCCGCGCTAAGCATCATCGGCCGCCTCCACCACCGCCAACACGTCGCCCAAAGCCACCTGGTCGCCGGCCGCCACCGCCAGCGTGGCGACAACGCCTGGGAACGGCGCGCGCAGGGTGTGCTCCATCTTCATCGCTTCCATCACTACCAGCGGATCGCCCCCGGCCACCGCATCGCCGGCGGCGCCATGGACCGCGATGACCGTGCCGGGCAAGGGCGCGCGCAAGGTGCCGTCGGTTGCCGAAGACGCCACACCTGCCTCGATGTCGGCGAACAGATCGACATGGAAGGTCTGGCCGTCGATGCCGACCCAGCAATGGCGCCCGTCGCGCTGGATCGGCGCGGCTACGGTTTCGCCGTCCAGGGCGACACACAGCGTTGCATCGTCGGACGACAGCACACGAACGGCGACAACTTCGTCCGCAACGGTGACCCGATAGCCGTCGTCGGCAAACGCCACCGCCAGGTCGACGGGCGTGCCGCCCACCGTCATGGTGAAGTACGCGCGCCCGCGCCCAGCCGGTCGCCACCCGTCACGCCGGTGCCAGGGCGTCTCGGCAGGCGCCGGGTCGTTGAGCCAAGCACAGGCGGCGAGCGCGGCGGCCCGTGCGGGGAGGCCTTCTGGCGCCCAGGCGAGTTGGCCAGTGTCGATCATGTCGACAGCCACGGCCCCATCGACAAACTCGGGCGTCCGCAGTACCGCGCGGGCGAACGCCGCCGTGGTGGGCAATGGGCCGATCAGCGTGCCGCCAAGCGCGCGCTCCATCAGCGCGATGGCCGCCGCGCGGTCCTGGGCATGGGCGATCATCTTGGCGACGAGGGAGTCGTACGCACGGGGAACCGTGTCGCCCGCGCAATAGCCAGCATCGATCCGCAGCCCGGTCTGTGTGGCTGGCCAGCGCAACACGTCGATCGGCCCCGGCGCCGGCAGAAAATCGCGCGCCGGGTCCTCCGCGTTCAGCCGCACCTGGATGGCGTGGCCCGCCCGGACAATCTCGTCCTGGCCACAGGGCAACGGCGCGCCGCCCGCGATGGCGAGTTGCCACGCGACCAGGTCGAAGCCCGTGACCATCTCGGACACCGTGTGTTCGACCTGCAGGCGCGCGTTCATCTCGATGAAGTGGAACGCGCCGTCCTCACCGAGCAGGAATTCCACCGTGCCGGCGCCGACATAATCGACCGCCTTGGCGAGGGTGACCGCTGCGTCGGCCATGGCCGCGCGCACCTCGTCGGGCAGGTTGGGGGCCGGCGCCTCCTCCACCAGCTTCTGGTGCCGGCGCTGCACCGAGCAGTCGCGGTCGAACAGATGAACGACATTGCCGTGGCTGTCGCCGACCACCTGCACCTCGATGTGGCGGGCCGGCCTGACCAGGCGCTCCAGCAGCAGCCGGTCGTCGCCGAACGCAGCCTTGGCTTCGCGCCGCGCGGCCGCCAGCGCCTCGTCGAGCGCCGCCGGCACCGCGACCACGCGATGGCCGCGCCCGCCACCGCCGGCGGTCGCCTTGATCAGCAGCGGATAGCCGATCCGGCCTGCCGCCTCGGCAAGCGCGGCGTCGGACTGGTCGTCGCCATCATAGCCCTCCAGCACCGGCACCCCGGCCGCCGCCGCGATGCGCCGCGCCTCCCCCTTCTCGGCCAGTTGCCGCATCGAAGCGGGCGACGGGCCGACGAAAACGATGCCGGCGTCGGCGCAGGCCGCCGCGAAATCGGGATTCTCGGCCAGGAAGCCGTAGCCGGGGTGGATCGCATCGGCGCCGGCCGAGCGTGCCGCCGCCAGCACCTTGGCCTGATCGAGATAGCTTTCCGCCGGCGCTGTGCCGCCGAAGGAGATCGCCGCATCGCAGGCACGCATATGCTGTGCCCGGCTGTCGGCGTCGGAGTGGATCGCCGTCGTGCGCACGCCCATTGCCCGCGCCGTCCGCGCGATACGGCAGGCGATCTCGCCACGGTTGGCGATCAGCAGGTGGCGGATTTGTAGCTCGGGCAGCACCTCAGGCATCGGGCCCCTGCCCTTCCTTGTGGTCGTGGGCATGCCGCCGGTCGCGGGTGTAGGCCAGGATTTCCGACAGGCCGACCAGCACCAGAACGGCACCGAACACGATCTGCACCGCCACGATCATCTTCGCGGTGTCGCTGATCGGCACGATGGAGCCGTAGCCGACAGTGCTGAGGGTGACCACCGAGAAGTAGATGCTGTCGGTAAAGCTGAGCGTTTGCGGCGTGCCCTCGACGGCAAAATGGGCCTGGTTGCCCCACTGGCCCAGCAGCCTGTAGACCGCGCCGAACACGATGACGTTGATCAGGTAGAGGGTCAGGAACGCGAAGGTCGGCACCGCAATGCGGGCGAGCCGGCCGAACAAGTTCTCGAACACCCGCCCCGTCGACAGCAGCACCACGATGCTGTCGCGGCTGGAGAACACGACGATGCTGGCAATTGCGGCCATGGAGGCCACGAACACCCAGTTGAGCTCGTTCTCAGCGAACCCGAACGACGGAATGGTGAAGGTGGCGATGCCCACGACCACATAGGCCGGCAGCCACCACGGGGTGATCGGCGTATTCGGCCCGATGTCCTCGCTGCGCGCGGCCACGGCGGTGCGGATGTGGTGGCGCCGCCGCCAGATGCTGAGCACGAAGGCGGCCACCGGCACCGGATAGCCGACCAGCAGCGGCCAGAACCCGATGCCCTGGAAATTGACCGAGACGATCAGGCCGTAGATGCAGGTGTAGAGCGACAGGAAGGCGGTGATGGACAGGGTGAAGAGCTGGGTCGGGGAGAACGCGAGATAGATGGTGGCGATGCACCCGGCCATGGAGAAGAAGACGACCGCCACGAAGGCAATGCGCTCCGCCGGCTCGTCGACCGGCGACAGGGAGTCCGTCGACACCGCGATCAGGAACAGGATCAGAATCGAGACGGTCAGGCTCCAGTCAAGGCGCCGGGGCATGGTCTAGCTGTCGCTCTTGGGCCGCCAGGCCGGCGGGCGCCGCTCCAGGAACGCGTTGACGCCCTCGCGCCCCTCCGGCGTCGCCCGGATCTCGGCGATGCGCCGCGCGGTGTCGCTGGCCGTGGCGTCATCGACCGTGCGGCCCTGCATGGCGACGATCTGTGTCTTCACCTCCGCTTGCGCCGCCGGACCCGCCTGCAGCAGCAGGTCGACGATGCTGTCGCGGGCGGCGTCCAAGTCGTCGGCCACCTCGCTGACCAGCCCCACGCGCAGCGCGGTGGCGGCATCGAACACCTCGCCGGTCAGCATCAGGCGGCGCGCATGGCGAGGGCCGATGGCCCCCAGCACGTAGGGCGAGATCACCGCCGGGATCAGGCCGAGCTTCACCTCCGACAGGCTGAACTTCGCGCCACGATGCGCAATCGCGATATCGCAGGCCGCCGCCAGCCCGACCCCGCCGCCGAACGCGGCCCCGTGCACCAGTGCCACCGTCGGCACCGGCAGTTGGCGCAGCGTCAGCAGCATCGCCGCGAACAGCCTGGCATCGGCTTCATTCGCCGCTTGGTCGAGGGCGGCCATCCGCTGCATCCAGTTCAGGTCGGCCCCGGCACAGAAGCTCTTCCCGGCACCGCGCAGCAGCACGGCACGCGCATCGCCCAGGCCGGCGAAAGCCGCGGTCAGCGCCGCGATCATGTGCTCGTCGAAGGCGTTGTGGTTGGCCGGGCTGTTCAGGGTGATCTCCACCACCCCGTGGGCGCGCCGGTCGATTATGAGACGGTCGCTTGCGAGATTGCTTGGCACGAGGGCTACATCCTGAAAACGCCGAAGCGCGTCGGCGGCGACGGCCGGCGGCGCACCAGGGCGAGCGCGAGGCCAAGGGTGTCGCGGGTGTCGGCGGGGTCCAGGATGCCGTCGTCCCACAACCGCGCGGTGGCGTAGTAGGGGCTGCCCTCGTGCTCATAGCGCGCGCGGATCGGCGCCTTGAAGGCCGCCTCCTCGTCTGCTGGCCAGTCCTGCCCTTTCGCTTCCAGCCCGTCGCGGCGCACGGTGGCGAGCACGCTGGCCGCCTGGTCGCCGCCCATGACCGAGATGCGCGCCGACGGCCAGGTCCACAGGAAGCGCGGGTCGTAGGCGCGGCCGCACATGGCATAGTTGCCGGCGCCGAACGAGCCGCCGACGATCAGGCTGAGCTTCGGCACCTGGGCGCAAGCCACCGCCATCACCATCTTGGCGCCGTCCTTGGCGATGCCGCCGGCCTCGTAGTCGCGGCCGACCATGAAGCCGGCGATGTTGTGCACGAACAACAACGGGATATCGCGCTGGCAGCATAACTCGATGAAGTGCGCGCCCTTCTGCGCGGACTGCGAGAACAGGATGCCGTTGTTGGCAACGATCCCGACGCGATAGCCGCAGATGTGCGCGAACCCGGTCAGCAGGGTCTCGCCATAGTCGGGCTTGAACGCATCGAATGCGCTGTCGTCGGTCAGGCACGCCAGCACGGCGGGCATGTCGAACGGCTGGCGCAGGTCGGCCGGCACCACGCCGTCGAGGTCGGAGAGCGGACGGGCCGGCGGCAGAGGCGCACGATCCGGCTGCGCCAGCGGATCGGCGGGGAGCTGGTCGATCAGTCCGCGCGCGATGTGGATGGCGTGCGCATCGTCGTCAGCGACATGGTCGACCACGCCGGACTGTTTGGCGTGCACATCCGCCCCGCCCAGATCCTCCGCCGAGATGGTCTCGCCGGTCGCCGCCTTCACCAATGGCGGCCCGCCGAGGAAGATGGTGCCGTGACCGCGCACGATGATCGCCTGGTCGGCCATTGCCGGCACATAGGCCCCGCCGGCGGTACATGAACCGAACACAATAGCAACTTGCGCAAGCCCGGCGGCGGACAGCAGCGCCTGGTTGCGGAAGATGCGGCCGAAGTGGTCGCGGTCGGGAAACACCTCCGCCTGGTACGGCAGGTTGGCGCCGCCCGACTCCACCAGATAGAGGCACGGCAGCCGGTTCTCCAGGGCGATGGCCTGGGCGCGCACGTGCTTCTTCACCGTCATCGGGAAGTAGGTGCCGCCCTTCACGGTCGGGTCGTTGGCGACGATCATGCACGGCCGGCCAGCGACCAGCCCGATGCCGGTGACGAGGCCGGCGCCGGGGGCCGCGTCCTCGTACATGCCGAACGCCGCCAGCGCCGAAAGCTCCAGGAACGGCGCGCCGGGGTCGACCAGCCGGTCGATGCGCTCGCGCACCGGTAGGCGGCCGCGCGCCCGGTGCCGCGCCTCGGCGTCCGAGCCGCCGCCCGATGCCGCGGCATCGATGCGCTGGCGCAGTTCGGCGCTCAACCCCGGAAGGACCGGATCTCCAGTTGCCGGCCTGGCAGGGGTTGGCTTGGGCATGTTCATGGGCCGCCTACCACCCGCCTGTTTCGAGCCACGCCTCCAGGTCGGGCAGGCGATCGACGCCCCAGAACGGTTCCCCGTCGACAATGAAGTACGGCGACCCGCAGACCCCGATCTCGATGGCCTGCTCCACCGCCACGCGCAGCCGGTTCTTGACCTCCGGGTCGGCGAGGGCCGCCTGGGCGGCATCGTAGTCCCCGCCCACGCTGGACAGTGTGGCGCGCACCTGATCCTGATCGGCCATGTTGGCGCCGTCGACGAAGCTCTTGTTGTAGACCGCCTTGGCGAAGGCAACGGCCCGTTCCGGATCGTCCCCGGCCAGCCAATAGAACACGCGCGAGACGGCGATGGCGGCGAACGGAAACGGCTCCGGCAACTGGAAGCCCTCACCCATGCGCCTTGCATGGCGGGCAAGGTCGCGGCGGGCGTAGTCGCCCTTCAGCGGCTGGGCGATCAGCGGGCTGGCGCCGGAGACCTTGAACACGGCGCCGAGCAAGATCGGGCGCCAATGCACGGTGCGGCCGTGGCGGGCCGCGACCTCGTCGATACGGGTGCTGGCGAGGTATCCGTACGGGCTTGAAAAGTCGAAGTAAAAGTCGATGGGGTCGGCCATGGTGCGGGCATAGCACTCGGGATTGGCCCCGAAGTCAATTAGGCGGTGTCAATCGGAGCCGCGCCTAGCGGTGACCTCGATCTCGATCTTCATGCGGGGGTCGACAAGTTGGGCGATCACCGTGGTGTTGGCCGGCCGCGCGGCGCGGCAGTGCTCGCCGATCACCGGCGCCACCCGCTCGAAATCGGCGGCGTCGGCCAAGTAGATGCGGATGCGCACCAGATCGTCCAGGCTGGCGCCCGCCTGATCCAGGGCCGTGGCGATGTTGCGGAAGCACTGGCGGGTCTGGGCGACCACGTCGTCGTCGATGGTGCCGGCGGCGTAGTCGAACCCGGTGGTGCCGGAGACCATGACCCACGGCCCGTCGACCACCGCACGGGCATAGCCGGCCAGTTCCTCGAACGACGACCCTGAAGAAATGCGTTCACCCCTCACCCGCCTGCTCCCTCAAGCCGTCTGCTCGAACAACTCGCGGCCGATCAGCATGCGCCTGATCTCCGACGTGCCGGCGCCGATCTCGTAGAGTTTGGCATCCCGCAACAGGCGGCCGGCCGGGAACTCGTTGATGTAGCCATTGCCGCCGAGGGCCTGCACCGCCTCCAGCGCCATCCAGGTGGCCCGCTCCGCGGCATAGAGGATGGCGCCGGCGGCATCGGCGCGCGTGGTCTCGCCCCGGTCGCAGGCCTGGGCGACCGCGTACACATAGGCGCGCGCCGCGTTCATCGTGGTGTACATATCGGCAATCTTCGCCTGCATCAGTTGGAACGCGCCGATCGGCCGGCCGAACTGCTGGCGCTCGTGGACATAAGGCAGCACCAGGTCCATGCACGCCTGCATGATGCCAAGCGGGCCGGCGGCCAGCACCACCCGCTCATAGTCGAGCCCGCTCATCAACACGCCCACGCCACCGCCGACCTGGCCCAGCACGTTCTCTGCCGGCACCTCGCAGTCCTGGAACACCAGCTCCGACGTGTCCGACCCGCGCATGCCGAGCTTGTCGAGCTTCTGCGCGGTCGAGAACCCGGCCATCCCCTTCTCCACCAGGAAGGCGGTGATGCCGTGCTTGCCGGCATCCGGATCGGTCTTGGCATAGACCACCAGCACGTCAGCCTCGGGCCCGTTGGTGCACCACATCTTGGTGCCGTTCAGCACGTAACGGTCGCCCCGGCGGGTGGCCCGGCACGTCATCGAGACCACGTCGGAACCCGCACCCGCCTCGCTCATCGACAGCGCGCCGACATGCTCGCCGGAGATCAGCTTCGGCAGCACCCGCGCCTTCTGTTCCGGGGTCGCGTGGCGGCGGATCTGGTTGACGCAGAGGTTGGAGTGGGCGCCGTAGCTGAGCCCGACCGAGGCCGAGGCGCGGCTCACCTCCTCCATCGCCACCGCGTGCTCCAGATAGCCCATGCCGGCGCCGCCGTCCGCTTCCTCCACCGTGATGCCGTGCAGGCCCAGCGCCCCCATTTCCGGCCACAGGTCGCGCGGGAATTGGTTGGTGCGGTCGATTTCCGCCGCGCGCGGCGCGATGCGGTCGGACGCGAAGCTCGCCACGCTGTCGCGCAACAGGTCGGCCGCCTCCCCCAGGGCGAAGTTCAACGCGGGCAGGGCATTGGGCAGCATCGAACGTCCTCGTTTCGGTTCGGGTCGGCCAGTAGGCGGCAGTCCGCATGATACCAGCCGCATGATACGGGGCCCAAGATACGGACCCCAAGATACGAGGTGGCACGCGCCACGGCCAGATCGCGATACGAACCGTCGCCTTCAACATGTCGCCGCACACATACATAGGCGAGAGTAACGAACAAGATTGACAATCATAGGTATTATTAGTAAACATATCACGAACATTATATGGATCCCCCGTCATGGCCAGACTTCCTTTCGCGCTCTCCAACCTCAGCCGACGGCCAGACCGGGTCGGCACCACGGTCCGGATCGACCAGGCCGACGACGACAGCGAAAACTATGTCGGACGCACGCGATCCAGCGGCGCGACCGCCAGTCAAGTGCCGTCCAGCGGCCAGCGCACGCGGAGAACACGCCGGTCGGTGACGTCGCTGAGCCATGAGGCGGCGACGACGCACGACCAGGCCTCGGCGCCCTCTCGTGCGCGCACCCGCCCCTCCGCGGTCACCCCGCCGTCCGGCAGTATCGATACACAAGACGATCAAAAACGGTCCAGCCGGAACCTCAAGCGCACCGGCAAGTCCGAACCGACCTCGCTGGCAGGCAAGGCGGTCGATGCCGCCAACGCAGCGCTCGACCGATGGGGCATCCCCGCAGCACCGCTATGGCGTTCGACGGTGCGCACGAAGGCCTCGTCTAAGGCCTGTTGAGATTCAGGATTCCTCTCCGTGCTTGGTTGTGATTCAAGCTTCGGATGGAACGATTCGTACTGAGTGACGCCCAATGGGCGAAGATGGAACCCCATTGCTTGGGCAAGCCGAGCGATCCGGGCCGCAGTGGCGCTGACAACCGGCGCTTTGTCGAAGCCGTGCTGTGGGTGGTGCGTACGGGCAGCCCGTGGCGTGATCTCCCGACATCTTTTGGCCCTTGGAACACGGTCTTTAAGCGATACCGCGACTGGGTCAAAGCAGACGTCTTCGTGCGGCTGTTCGAGGCCTGCTTGGACGAGCCGGACATGGAATACGCCATGGTTGATGCCACCATTGTCAAGGTGCACCGCCACGGCCAGGGCGCAAAAGGGGGACTCAAAGCCAGGCCATCGGCCGCTCCAAGGGCGGGATGACGACGAAGATCCTCGCGCTGTGTGATGCGCTTGGCAATCTGGTGCGTTTCGTGCTCCTGCCCGGCCATCGCTACGATACGGTTGGCGTGCCGCCGCTCATCGACGGACTCTCCTTCAAGGCGATGATCGCGGACAAAGCGTTCGACACCAGCGCCATCGTTGCTGACCTCAACGAGCGCGGTGCCAAGATCGTCATATCCCAGCATCCGCGCCGCGCCAGCCCGCTGCAAATCGACGCCGAGATGTACAAATGGCGTCATCTGATCGAAAACTTCTTCTGCAAACTCAAAGAGTTCAAGCGAATCGCCATGCGTGCAGACAAAACCGACACAAGCTTCAACGCCATCATCCATCTCGCAGCAGCTGTCATAAACTCGCGATGAATCTCAACAGGCCCTAGAGCGTCAACCGCAATCACCTATGCGCCGGTGCCCCCTGCGGATGCGCCTGAGCAGCCTCCAACACCCGCTACGCCCCGGCCGCCGCGCGCCAGTGTCGCAGCTTCCGCGCCGCCGGCGACCGAGACGCTTGACGCCGCCGAACCGCCCAAGCCTTCGTCCCAATCTCCTGACACGCCGGAAGCGCAGGAGCGGGCTGAACCTCCAGCACCGGACGAGGGGTCAGACCGGCCTACGACACCCAACAGGCCCGCCGCCCAGCGTCTGGTCGACGGCAATGGACGGGTCGCCGGCGCCAGCGTGCTGTTCGACCCCGACGTGACGATCCCGCCCAGCGATGCCGCGCGCTGGGCGCAATCCGCCGCGCAGTGGCAACTGCTGCCGCACTACGATGCCCGCACTACCCCGGGCCTTCGACCCATCGGTGCCGGTATCGCCCGCTCCAACCCCATGCTGGCCTGGGACGAGGACGCCAACAAGCCGGTCGCTTCGCCCGACGGCGGCCATTACATCGTCGTTGCCGCCCCCGCCAACCGGTCGACTGCGCCCACCCCGCGCGGCCTGGAGCACGGCACTGGGGTCAACCCGCCGCCCTTCGGCCTCGCCCGCGACACCGCGACCGGCGAGGTCATCCTGTGGGATGTCGACGCCGCCGACTATTGGCCGACGCTGGAGGGCGACGCCGTCGCCATCGACCCCGCGCTGCTGAAGATCCCGGAGCTGAACCCGGCGCGCATCGCCTCCCTCATTGGTGCCGCGGTCGAGGTCGACGCCATCGCCAACGCGCCATTACACGGCAGCCCCGGTGCCGTGCACGCCGCCCAGTCTTTGCACACGGCGGCGCAAGACCCGGAGCACCCGCTGCACGCCTTCCGCGATCTCATCAACGACCTCATTCCCCGCATTGCCAGCGACATGATGCCGGCGCGCTTCTGGGGCAACGCCCGCGCCATCGAGGAGGTCACCGACCAGGGCCGCACCCTCGTCAACCGCTTCGTCGAAGCGCTCGAAAACCCCGCCCTCGCCTCCCAGCTCTGGGGGCCGAGCGCGGCCTCCGGTCCGAACGCGGATTCCGATTCTGAAGACGGCACCGAGTCCCTCGCCAGCCGTATCGACGGCATGCAACTCGCCGACACCGGTGGCGACATCGACGCCCTGTTCGATGGCGATGGTGGGGGCGAAACGGCCGGCAATCCAATTGCAAACACCGTCGACCTGGACGCCTTGGCCGTTGCGCCATCGGATCACCTGGGCACGCGCATTGCCGACGATGCAGGCACATTCGTACTCTGGAACGAAGACGCCGATACTCCGATCACCGACGAGAACGGTGCGCACTACGCAGGCGACCTGATCGATCCGTCAGGCCGCTTCGCCGTCGTCACCAACAGCGCCAACGGCGAGACCGTCGTCTGGGACATCGCCAACGGAGCCGCGCTGGCAGGCATTGACGGCGGCGTCCTGACCCTCGCGCCCGGCAGCGCCATCGTCAGACCAGACGAAGCCGCCTTCGTTCACGGCCTGGCCCTCGATATCCTTGCGCTCACGTTTGCAGAAAACCAAGAGCAGTGGACCGAGGCAAGAACTCGGCTGGCTGCACGCGTCGAAGAACTCGACGACGACGATAACCCGCTGCGTCCCATGCATGTCTTCGTCCAAGGCGTCATCGACACGCACTCCGGTTTGCTGAACAAGGCCAACGCCGCCAACCGACCGGAGGACGCGGTCGAACATCGGCAACAGGCGCGCGATCGCGGCCTCGGGGCCGCGCAGGTCGTGCTGTCACCAATGTTCGCGCATGCGATGTTCGCGCGGCAGCTCGAACACGGCCAAATGAGCGCCGACGAGTTGCGCGACCGCTTCGCAGACGCGACTGGCTTCACCATCGCTGAACCGACGGCTGAAGGCGAGTATCCCGCGTTCGTGGATGGCAACGGCACGGCCATCATTTCTGCCCCAACAGAAACGCTCGAAGACATCATGCTCGATGTCCACGGCGGTGAGCGCTTGGACACCTTCGCCGCATGGAAAACCGGCGAGATCGACGCGTGGCAGGCGGCCGCCGAACTGACCGAATCCTTCGCCCGCGCCGGCAACTACGACGCCCTCGAGGACGTGTACGCGGCGGCGGAGGAAATCCAGGCCGCCATCGACGCCGGCGAACTGGATTGGGACCAAGCCTCCAGGCTGATGCTGCCGGCGCTCTACCCGGACATGGAATTCCCGACCGAGTTCGTCACCGAACTGGTCCTCGACATGCTGCCGATCATCGGCAACGCCCGCGCCGCCGAAGCGTTGGCGGAGGACATAGAAGCGATATCCGATGCAGTTGAACGGGGCGATTGGGCCGCCGCGGCGGGCAACGGCCTCCTTGCGGTGCTGGATGCGGCAGGAACGGTGACTGGCCTAGTCGTCATCCCGCGTGCGGTAAAGCATCTGGTATTTCGCGTCGGCAGTCGGTCAGAACGCTTCAGACAATTCCGAGCGAAGACTTATATCAACTGGATGAACAATCACGGCACGGAACCATTCGGCGAAGTCCCGCCCGAACGCTACTTCAGACAGGCTTGGCACACGTTCACGCCGGAGATGCAAAATAGAATTGGCGGACTCTACAACTACATCAAGGGTGCCGCTGGCGAGAACCACCTGTTCAAGTTGTTCGAAGACATGGGTATCGATGTCATCACGGTTGAGGATTTGGCACGACTGGATGGAAAATTGCCGCCCAACACAATCGTCCGCCAGCAACGCGTCTTCGATGAGACCACCGGCATAACCCGCATACCCGACGGCCTTTCCAGCGACGCCGGTGGCGCTTACGAACTCCTGATGCTCAGTGATGAACTTGCCGAGCGGCAAGTATTCAACGCCATTGAGACGAAGGTTGACGGCAGCCGAACCGCACGACAGGAACGGATCGATGAACTACTCGAGGACGCAGATATCATTGCAGGCGCCCACTATTTCCGCATTCGGGTGCGAGATATCCCGACAAACGAAATCCTAGACCTGTTTGACGATTTCCTGTCACGACCAAAATGGGCCAGCCTGACCGATGTTCAGAAAGACGCCATTCGGCGGGATGTCATCGCGCACTATCACTTCAACATCGACCGATGGACCGTGATCGACCTCTATATAATGATCAACATGTCGGCCAGCGCCAGGTTGCTGCACGAGCTCGCGGATGATGAGTAGTGGTTAGAGTTCGTTGTTCACTGAAGCAAAGGCCCGTTGATCATACATCCTGCCAACCGAAGTGAGCGGCTATGATCTGAAAGATTTCATAAATCTCCTTGCCGGACTGTTTGGAGGGTTGAACCGATGCGCGAGCTCGCGCGGCACGTTTTTTCTCATCGCGTACTGTCCGTCGCAAGGCTTTGTATCGACGCTCGAACAGCTCCTCGTCCGTCATCTCCGCAATGCGCCGCCATGCCCCGATCTTTCGCGATGCCAGTTCCTCATCGCCGACCATGAACGCCATCACCACCGGCTCAAACCGCTGGCCGATGCCCATATACCACGGCAGGGACAAGGCAAACCGCATGTCATCACATGCCTCCAGCCAAGGCAGGCAATAGTCCCGCCAATGGTCGCGCAGGTCGATGGCCATCTGTTCGGGGTCCTGCCTGAAAGGATCAAACCCGCTGTGCTTGTGTGGAATATACTTCTTTAGCACCATCCCCAATTGGCCTTCTGGCCGGGATTGGAGATAGGGCAGGAACTTTCGTTGCATCCAGGTCAGCTTCGGCATCTCCGCGTGTGGCATAACGCCGGGCGGGCCGATAATGAACTCCTCCGGTTTGGGCGCCAGCTTTCTCTCAAGCCAAGTCTGCGGCTTGTGATCGCTCATCCGCTTCAGCTCACGATAGTTATTCTGCTGCTTGATCAGCGCCGACATGATGGTTTTGAAGTGGCAGGGTTGCTTGAATTCTTTCGCTGGCTTGTTGTAGCGGTGCTTCAAGCGCTCAGGAATTAGCTTCTGCAGTAGTCTATCGACTTCCACGTAATATACAGCAGTCATGTCGTAATAGCTGAAATTCCTGTGACTGAATCCCACCAGCCAGTGCACGGGGTCCTGCCGGCGTACGAAAACACGGCGCTGAATGCGTTCGAACCCCAAGTCACGCAGCAACGGCCACAGCCCCGCGGTCAATATCTTCGCCATATCATCTCGTGACGACATAGCCGCCTCATTAGCACAAGTCTCTATCGGCGCACGTTATACCGCATATGTTCCTGAGAACAAATAGATGATTTTCAATGCACCAAATGAGCTTGGCGCCGAACTACATGCCGCCGCCGACCTTCGGCCCATGGGCGCCGGTAACGATCCCTCAAACCCAATGCTGGCCCGGGACGAGGACGTAAGCGAGCCGGTCGCCTCGCCCGCGACCGATCCACAACCCGGGGCACCGGCGTGGTCATCCTGTGGGATGTCGACGCCGCCGACTATTGGCCGACGTTGGGGGGGCGACGCGGCTGGTAACGCTGTTGGCCCTACTCGGCGGCCTGGCGCTTAGGCAGCACCCAGTCGGGGCGCGGGAAGTGGCAGGTGTAGCCGAACGGCACCCGCTCCAGATAGTCCTGGTGCTCCGGCTCCGCCTCCCAGAAATCGCCCACCGGCTCGACCTCGGTCACCACCTTGCCGGGCCACAGGCCGGAGGCGTTGACGTCGGCGATGGTCTCCTCCGCCACCGCCTTCTGGGCCTCGTCGACGTAGTAGATCGCCGAGCGATAGCTGGGGCCGCGGTCATTGCCCTGCCGGTTGAGCGTGGTCGGGTCGTGGATCTGGAAGAAGAACTCCAGCAGCCGGCGGTAGCTGATGGTGCCGGGGTCGAACACGATCTCGATCCCCTCGGCATGGCTGCCGTGATTGCGGTAGGTGGCGTTCTGCACGTCGCCGCCGGTGTAGCCCACGCGGGTCGCCTCAACGCCCGGCAGCTTGCGGATCAGGTCCTGCATGCCCCAGAAACAGCCACCGGCCAGCACAGCCCTTTCGCTCATTGTGAGTCCTCCACCTGGTCGAGGTATGCGCCATACCCCTGGGCTTCCATATCAGCCCTCGGCACGAACCTGAGGCTGGCCGAGTTGATGCAGTAGCGCAGGCCACCCTGGTCCGGCGGCCCGTCCGGGAACACATGGCCCAGATGGCTGTCGCCGTTCGCCGACCGCACTTCGGTGCGGATCATGCCATGGGTGGTGTCACGCAGCTCGGTCACATTGGCCGCGACGATGGGCTTTGTGAAGGCCGGCCAGCCGCAGCCGGAGTTGTACTTGGCCGACGAGGCGAACAGCGGCTCGCCGGAGACGATGTCGACATAGATGCCCGGCTCGAAATGCTTGTCATATTCGCCGGAGAACGGGGCCTCGGTGTCGTTTTGCTGGGTCACGCGGTACTGCTCGCGCGTCAGGCGGCTGACGGCGTCGTCGGTCTTCGTGTAGGCGGTGTTGGCTTGGGCCATGGCACGCTCCCGGTTCTCGTTCTCGGAGGGAATGTAGGGCCCGTGGGGGCGCGCGCCAATGCCGGCCGGCGTCACATGCGCGTGTCGGGGGCAGCGTCGGCCGTCCATGCATGCGGAACGCACCCGGCTCAGAAAAAAGGGGCAACCGCGCGATGGCGATTGCCCCTCAGAACAGGCTTGAGGTTATGCGGCCCCGGTGAGGGCCGGTAGAGACCTCAGTTCACTTCGACGACGGATTCGCCGTTGCTGCGCACCAGCATGCCCTCGTTGTCGTAGACGGTGCTGGCGCTCTCGAAGAAGGTGAACGGCACCTCCAGCTCGATGGCGCGGGCGCGCATGAAGTTGATGGCGATGTCGGGCGGCGAGACGATGCCGACCGGCAGCTGGCCGACCAGGCCCGGCTCCTGCAGCACGTCGGCGCCATAGACCGCGGCCAGGTGGGCGTTGGACTCGAAGCTGACGCCAATCGACAGCACGGCGCTGTCCGGGCCACCCTGCACCACTTCCGGCACCACGCTCAGCACCGGCACCCGGTCGGAGTAGGCATTGATGGTCTCGATCTCACGGAACACGGAAGTGGAGCCGGTGACCCAGAACACGCTGTTGTCCAGGGTCGGGTCGTTGCGCTCCATCGCGGAGACCGCGCCGCCGACCAGGTCGACCAGCTCTTCCTGTGCGTTGTTGGAGTCCTTGACCTCCAGGTAGAGCACCTGCACGCCCAGGGTGCGGGCGAACTCGGAGATCGGGTTGGCCTGGGTCTCGACCGCGCTGATGTTGGACCCGTCGACCAGAACGGCGAAGTTCTTCAGGTCCGGCTTCAGCTCCAGCACATAGGCCATCTGCACTTCGATCGGCATGTTCAGCGAGGTGAAGGCGAAGTTGGTGCCGGTGCCCTCGTCATAGGAGTCGATCTGGCCCAGCACGACCGGGTCCTTGGAGCAGACCGAGACCACCGGAATGCTGCCGCCGCGATAGTGCTCCCACAGCCAGATGGTGGCGTCGGAGCCCATGGAGAAGATCAGGCCGCTGCCCATGGAGGCCGCCTGGTCCAGCGCCGCCACCGCGCGCGCGTCCTCGCGCTCGGTGTTCACCACGGTGATCTGGACGTTCAGCTCCTTGGCCTCGAAGATCTCCAGGATCTTGGTGATGGCGACCTCATAGGCCGACGACGGCTTGGTGTACATCACCATGACGTGCTCGGTCTCGGCGGTCGGCTCCAGGTACTTGCGCTGGATGACCACCTGGTTGGCGTCGCCCTCCACAGGCACCGTCATCCAGTTCACTTCGGCGCTGTCGCCGAACGAGAACCATTCGGAATAATGCTCGGCGGCCGCAGCGGCCCCCGCGTTCAACCATGCCGTGCCTAGCGCAAGAGCGCCGATGGCGCCTGCCAAGGCATTGCGTGCGATCCTGCACTTCAACATCAGACTGTCTCCCGTTTTGGAGTGTTCATCATGCGCGCGGCGAAGGCGCGACCGGGCTCGGCCCCGATCAGGAACAAGACACCGAGGATGGCCACCGCGCCGCCGACCCAGGCCAACACCTCGGCATCGGCCCCGGCGAATACGAACAACTGGCCGATAATGATGGGTCCGGCGACATGCCCGATCCGTTCCAGGAAGCGGTATGTCGCGGTCAATGAGCTGGAGCCGACCGACTGGCTGAGGCTGGAGTCGGCCACGTGGGTCACCACCGGGGCATTGATGAAGCCGTGGGCGATGCCGACGATGGCCACGCCGCCGATCAGGAGTGCGGCCTCGATCAGGTTGGCATCGCGGCTCTCGGCGACGACGTCGAGGCCGATACAGCCGACGGCGACCAGGCCGACGCCACTGATGATCGCGCCCCAGAACAAGATCATGTGGGTGTTGCCCAGCCGGTCCGCGACCCGCGAGACCAGCCCGCTGGCGATGATGACGCCGGCGGCATAGACCATGATGATCTGGCCGATGTCCTCTTGCGGATAACCGCGTTCGGACAGCAGCAGCGGCAGCGCGAAGATGATGATGCCGGTCAGGATGGCCTTCGCCGGAATGCCGATCAGGAACATGGTCTTCAGGAACTGGATGTCGCGCGTCACCTGCATCATGGTGCTCAGGATCTGGCGCACGTTCTCGCCGATGGTCTGGGTGACCGTCTCCACACGCTTCGGCGTCGGCACGATCATCAGCGCATACACGGCCACCGCGGCTGCAATGGCGCCGGCGACGACGAACACCGCTTCCGGCCCGATGAAGGTGACCAGCAGCGAGCCGACCGCCATGCCGGAGATCATGCCGCCCTGGAAGCCGAACACGATGATGGCGGCGCCCTGGGTCTTACGGTCGGGCGAGGCCATGGTCAGGATGTAGGACTGCACGCCGATGAACAGCATGCCCTGGCCGATGCCGGAAATGGCGCGCGCCAGGATGACCAGCGCGATGTCGCCCGGCAGCGCCAGCATCACCAGGCCGACGGCGGACAGCAGCAGGCCGACATACATCAGCGGCTTGGGGCTGGACCGTTGCGCGAAATGCCCGGCGGGGATCAGCGACAGCGCGAAGAACAGGTAGTAGAGCATGAACGGCGCAGACACGATGGACGGCGAGAGCTGCGCCTCCTCGACGATGCCATTGATATACTGCGGCAGGAACGAATAGGTCAGGTGCTCCACGAGCACGGCCAGGAAGAACACGGGCTTGACCAGGCTCAGCGCCGCCTCGCCGGTATCGCCATGCGGGTCGGGTGACGCGCCTTGCTCGAAGCGCAGGCGCAAGCGTTGCATGGATCGCGCGAGCTGCAGGAACACACCGGCCAGGAATGCCGACGCAATGAACAGCGCGGCGAAATTCTTCACGCTGCGGATGATCTCGCGGTAGACCACGGCCTCCGGCAGCGCCACGAACACACTGATCTCGCGCTCGCCGCCCGGCGGGGTCAGGTCGACGATGTAGTGATATGTGCTGCCGCCGGGCACCCATTCGTCGACGACCTGGTCCTGGTCGATGATCTTGACCGCGCCATCCACGGCAATGCCGGCGGCACTGATGTCGGGGTTCAGGCGCAGGTAGTTGTTGAAAATGTCGTCCAGGCCGTAGATCTCGTCCAGGTTCAGGCCGAAGCTGACCAGGTCCGACAGCCGCTGCCCCAGCGAGTCCGCCAGCGCGCGCGCCTTCGCCTGGGTGCCCTCCGAATACAGAACGATCAGCGTCCCGACGACGAACACCGCCATGGTGATGAAGGTGCAGGAAAAACCGACCTGCAGCCAAGGAAAGCGGGCATGGGCGAACCGCGGACTGCCGATGGCGACGAACACGGCAAACGCGACCGACAGGCCGAGCGCGACATAGAGCAACGGCCCGAAAATGTCCTCTACCCGGTCGGTCACCGCCACCCGTTCCATGGTAATGGCGAGGTGGCCCACGGTCTCGAACCGGTTGCGCAGCGGCAGCACGACCTGGATGTAGGTCTCGCTGGAATCGACCTGGTAGTCGGGCTGAGTGTCGCGATCCAGGTCCAGCGGCGTGAACAGCAGTGGAATCGACAGGTCGCCGGCGCTGAACAGCGCGTCGCCGTTGCTGGTGAATACGCTCAGCGCGGTGATCGAGTCGTCCGACGCGACGATGGGCTCCGCCTTGGTGGTGAAGCCCGCATACTGGGTCAGCGGCAGGCCCGGACGCAGGTAGTTCTCCAACGAGATCTGGATCACCTTGGCCTGCGCGGCCAGCTTCTCGACATAGTACTGCTGATGGGTGCGTTGGGCCTCGCCGAACGCAATGTACATCAGCAGCAACAGCGAAACCCCCGAGACCACGAACATCGTGGCGGAGTCGATGAGACGCTGTTTGAATTGTCCTGTCGAGATCATCGTGTGGGGTCCGGGATGCGACGCTCTGGTCTATTCCAACAGGGCTAACAAATGGTGAGCGGTGCCGCGGCGCTGGCCGAACAGCAGGTCGACGCGGTCCGCCAGAATCGAGAGAATGAGGTCGTCATAGGTCATGCCCACCTGGTCCAGACCGGCGCAGACCAGGTTGGTCTGCTGCGCTGACGGGGCCTTCAGGTCCGGCTTCGGATTGGCTTCCAGGACGTGCAGCTTGCCGTTGCCGTCCTCGCGGATGTCCATGCGGACCAGGGTTTCGAGATTCAGGTCCTCGAACACCTCGCACGCCAGCTGCGACAGGGCGTCGATCAGCGGTCCATCGGTCGACGGATGCAGCACACGAAAGCGCTCGTCGGTGATCGGGCGCACATCCATGGATGTGAAGATCGCCTCGTCCGGCTGCAGCACCCGCTCCAGCGGCGAGAACGCGAACGGCCCGGGCAGCCGGGTGCAGGTGCCGTCGCGGAACAGAACCGGCCCGCCAACCGCGATGCAGAACTCGCGCCCGGACAGGAACTCTTCGATCAACACGTGATTGTGGGTCTTTTCGTAGACGTCGGCGACCACTTCGCCCAGGCCCTGACGGTCAGGCACCATATGGACATGCAGCGATGCGCGGCCGGAGACCGGCTTCACCACGAACGGCCCTTCGTAGTCGTTGAAGACCTCGCGGAACCGGGCGTTGGACGACACGTCGAAGTCGCCGCGCCGCATGTGCCACGTCATGAATCGCGCGGTCGGCAGACCGAAGGCCTGCAGCTCGCGCTTGAAGGCGTGCTTGTTGTCCAGGGTGCTGGCGACCAGCGGGTCGTGCCCGATATAGGGAATGCCGAACAGCTCCAGCATCGCCGGCGCGTGGCACACCGGGTCGTAGCCCTGCACGCCGCCGGTGTTCAGCCACGCCATATGGGTGCATTCCTGGCGCAGGCGCTCGCCCAGGCGCATGTCCTCGGGCATGACCGTGACGTGGCGCGCGCCAACCCGGCGCAGCGCCGCCGAAATGTCGTGGGCCACGGACTCATAGCTCTTCCAGGAACGCGTGTTCAGCGTCTGGAAGATGACAGCGCCATCCTCTTCGCGGTTGCCGGCATGGATGACTGCCAGGCGCGCCTTGGCCAGCAGCCTCTCGACCTGCTGCAACAGAACGTCTTCGCGCCCGGTGCGGCGCTTGACCGCCGCATGCTCAACAGGCTCGAAGTGCGCGAGTGCGCCACCGATTGGGTACAGGCTCATATCGTTTGCGGTCCAATCTGTACGAGACGCATATCATTTAGAATACGGGGGTTA
The DNA here is from genome assembly GCA_965227515.1 of Alphaproteobacteria bacterium. Taxonomy (GTDB): domain Bacteria; phylum Pseudomonadota; class Alphaproteobacteria; order CALKHQ01; family CALKHQ01; genus CBDDFZ01. The sequence goes on along the minus strand of CBDDFZ010000001.1, from coordinate 3,010,570 downwards.
AACTTAGCCTAATTTTGCGTTTATTACCGACACCTAGAAATTGACAACATAACGAAAAATTAAACTGTGCAGGGCATCTTCACCGCAGACGACTTCAATGCGCCGAAACACTAACTCAACCGACACTGAAGACATCGACGCGAAACCTTTACGGTGCGTTCAAATGGGGCGAACACGCACATGAAGACAGCCGTTCATAAACTCGACAACACTGCCTCGGACCAAGACGTCGTCGCGCCCGAGGCGCTGGCGCGTCACGGCATTGCCGAATCCGAGCCTGCCGCGCCAAGGTCCGACCTGGAGCGGTTGGATCTGCTGTTGTCGCGCCAGAGCGCGATTCTGGATCGCATCTCTGACAGCGAGAACCTGCTGTCCACGCTGGCCAACCTGGTTCGCCTCGCCGAACAGACCACGCCGGCGCAGCTATGCGTGATCGTCCAGGCCGACGATTGCGTCACCCACGCCGACGAAGAGCTGTCCCGCACCGATCCGCCCATGGACGGCGCCTTCCGGGGCCTCGTAGACCAGTGGACATCGGCAAGCGCCAGCCCCGCGTCCGACCACAACCTGCGACAGTTCACGGTCCCTGGCGAACTTGAGCTAGAGGCCTTGGCGCGCCGGCTCGGCGCCATCGATCCCAAGGCCGCGTGGTGTGCGCCGATCAAGAACGGCGACAACCAGATTATTGCCGTGCTTGCCGCCTTCTTCGACACCGCGACCGCGCCGTCGCCGGTCGACCAGCGCGTGTTCGCGACCCTGCTCGACATGGCCAAATGCGCCATCCAGGTCGAGCAGCAGCAGGTGGCACTGGCCGCCGCAGACGAGCGGTTCTCGTCGCTCGCCAAGTCCGTGCCGGGCGTCATCTACCGCCGCGTCGTCCGCCCCGATGGCGACATCCGCTACACCTACATCAGCGATGCCGCGCACGACCTGTTCGGCGTGTCGCCGGAAGAGATCGTCGCCGACCCCCAGGCGTTGTTCGATTGTCATGGCGCCGAATACTATTCGACATTCCGCGAGCGCCTGTTGGCCGCGTCCCAGGAACTTCAGATGTGGGACGTCGAGGCCACCATCATCACCCGCACCGGCGAGCGCAAGTTCACCCATGCCATCGCGCGCCCCCATCGCGCGTCCGACGGATCGGTGGTGTGGGACGGCGTCATCCTGGACCAGACGCGGATCAAGGAGGCCGAGCTGGCCGCCGCCTCCGCCGAGGCCCGGACCCGCGAGACCATCATCGAGAGCATCCCGCAGGGGCTTGTCGTCTATGACAAGAACGACCGGCTGGTCACCTGCAACAGCCTGTTCCTAGAGCTCTATCCGTTCCTGCAGAACCAGGTCGAGAAGGGCGTCTCCTACGAATCGGTCGTGCGCGCCGAGATCGCCAACAACCCGACCGACGACGAGGACGACGATCCGGAGGAGCGCTTCCGCGAGCACATGCACCAGCACGAGCAGGGCCAGTTCTGCGTCGAGCGCCGGTTGCCGAACGGAAGCTGGATCCTGGTCAACGAGCGGCGCACCGCCGAGGGCAGCACCGTGGTGTTGCACACCGACGTCTCCGACCTGAAGGAACGCGAGACGGCGCTGGAGCGCTCGAACCGCGAGTTGCAGGACTTCGCCTTCGTGGCGTCCCACGACTTGCAGGAGCCGCTCCGCAAGATCGAGGCTTTTGGCGGCCGGCTGCGCACCAATGCCAGCGACAGCCTGGACGAAAAGGCCAAGATGTACCTGGACCGCATGCTGAATGCGGCCGACCGGATGCGGGTGTTGATCAACGACCTGCTGGCATATTCGCGCGTCACCACCAAGGCACGCCCCTTCACCTCGGTGTCGCTGGGCCGGATTGTCGAGGAAGTCGTCAGCGACCTGCAAGTGGCGATCGAGGAGCACGAAGCCGACCTGCAGATCGGTCCGCTGCCGGAGATGGACGCCGACCCGCTGCAGATGCGGATGCTGTTCCAGAACGTGCTGTCGAACGCGCTGAAATACCGGCGCCCCGACGTTCGCCCGGAAATCACCATCCAGGCGTACGATCAGGCGGGCCGGCCGATGACCTGCGAGCGGCCGAAGGAAAACAGCAGCTTCTACACCTTCACCATCACCGACAACGGCATCGGTTTCGACATGAAGTATGTCGAGCGCATCTTCGCCATCTTCCAGCGGCTGCACGGCCGCAATGAATACGAGGGCACCGGCATCGGCCTTGCGACCTGCCGCAAGATCGTCGAGCGGCACGGCGGCACCATTTCCGCCGAGAGCACGCCGGGCGAAGGCTCCAAATTCCATTTCACACTGCCCGCAAAGCAGGCCCAATTGGAGAAAGAGATATGACCCGCTCGGCGCGCCCTATCAGCATTCTCGTAGCCGACGACGACATTGACGACAGGTTGATGATCGAGGAGGCGTTCGCCGAGAAGCGCGTGAACAACCCGATCGACTTTGTCGAGGACGGCGAGGAACTGCTGCAGTACCTGCATCGCGAGGGCCCTTACGCCGACCGAGCCGGTGAGCCCTACCCCGGCCTCATCCTGCTCGACCTCAACATGCCGAAGATCGACGGGCGCGAGGCCCTGCAGCGCATGAAAAGCGATCCGGAATTGCAGCGCATTCCCGTCGTGGTGCTGACCACCTCGCAGGCCGAGGAAGACATCGTGCGGACGTATGGCATGGGCGTGAACTCATTCATCACCAAGCCGGTCACGTTCGAGGGCCTGGTCGATATCGTCAGCATCCTCTGCAACTACTGGATCGAGATCGTCGCCCTGCCGCCCGAATGCGCCATCAATCCTTCGGTCGGCGCACAGCGGCATGCCTCTGCCGCTGAATAGCACTTCCCCACGCGCCATCGCGTCAACAACGAGCCGACGATCAAGATGGGCCAACCACTAAACGTGCTGCTGGTCGAGGACGATGAGGACGACTACGTCCTCGCCGGCGAGTTGCTGGCGTCGGCGTTCGACGAAAACGTCACGATCACTTGGGAAAAGGACTGGGGCCAGGCACGCGCCCTGCTGTGCGAACAGTCGTTTGACGTCTGTTTGCTCGACTACTGCCTGGGTGAGCGCAGTGGTGTCGAACTGGTCATGGAGGCCACGCAGAGCGGCGTCACCACCCCGATCATTCTGCTGACCGGCCACGGCAACCGCGACGTCGACCTGGCGGCGATGCAAGCCGGTGCCGCCGACTACCTGGACAAGCGATGCCTCAACGCGGCGCTGGTGGAGCGCTCGATCCGCTATGCGATCAAGCACGCCAGCAACCAGTCGCGCCGCAGTTCCGACAATGCCGGATCATTGCCCCGCGTCCTGCTGATCGAGGACGACGAGGACGACTACATCCTGACACAGGACATGCTGGCCGAGGTCCACGGCGCCGATTTCGAGCTGGATTGGGTGCGCACCTGGGAAGACGCGATGGCCGCGTTCAACGCCCAGGAGCACGATATCTACCTGTTGGACTACCGGCTTGGCGCCTGGAACGGGCTCGACCTCGTCGAGGAGGCCACGTCACGCGGCTGCACGGCCCCGATCATCCTGCTGACCGGCCAGGGCAACCGCGAGATCGATATCGAGGCGATGCGCGCCGGCGCCGCCGACTTCCTGGTCAAGAGCGAGATCTCCGCGCCGCTGCTGGACCGCGCCATCCGCTATGCCATCGAGCGGCACCGCGGCGAACAACGCCTGACCGAGCTGGCGCAATTCGACCAGTTGACCGGGCTTGCCAACCGCAGCCTGTTCCTGGACTACTTGCAGCGCACCATCACCCGCGCCGACCGCAATCATCAGCCGGTCGCCATCCTGTTCCTGGACCTCGACCGGTTCAAGATCATCAACGATACCCATGGCCACGATGTCGGCGACCAGTTGCTGGTGACGGTGGCCGAGCGCCTGCGCAACTGCGTGCGGGCCAGCGACCTCGTGGCCCGGCTGGGCGGCGACGAGTTCACGGTGGTCGTGGAAGGCATTTCCGACCCCAACATCCTGTCGCATTTCTGCGACCGCATCCTGCTGGCGTTGAAAGAGCCGGTGCGCGTCTCGGGCCTGGAGCTGACGGTCAATGCCAGCATCGGGCTGTCGATCTACCCATCCGACGCCGACAATCTGGAAGACCTGTTGAAGAGCGCGGACACCGCGATGTACCGCGCCAAGGACAAGGGCCCAGGCAACTACCAGTTCTACACCATGGCGATGCATGTCGCCGCGACCCGCCACCGCGAGCTGGAGGACGGCCTGCGCCGGGCCCTGGACCGCGAGGAGTTCGAGGTCTGGTACCAGCCGCAGATGGACCTGGCGACCGGCCGCATCTGCGGGCTTGAGGCGCTGTTGCGCTGGATCCACCCGCAGCGCGGCGTGGTGTCGCCGACCAACTTCATCCACCTGGCCGAGGAGTCCGGGCTGATCGTGCCGATCGGCGAATGGGTGTTCGACCAGGTGTGTCAGAAGGGTTTGAACCTGGTCGACGATGCCCTCACCGACCTGAAGTTCGCGGTCAACTTCTCCGCCCGCCAGTTCCAGGAGCACGACCTGACCAACCAGGTGGTCTCGATCATCGAGAGGTCGGGCATCGATGCCAACCGCCTGGAAGTGGAACTGACCGAAAACTCGATCCTGAAGGACCCGGGACGGGCCAGCGCGGTGCTGCACAACTTCGCCAAGATCGGCATGCAGATCGCGCTGGACGACTTCGGCACCGGCTATTCGTCGCTGAAGCACCTGCGCAGCTTCCCCGGCGGCACCATCAAGATCGACCGCTCCTTCGTCAGCAACATCGCCTCCAACGCCGACGATGCCGCCATCGTGCGCGCCATTATCGGGATGGCCCACAACATGCGCCTGAAGGTCGTCGCGGAGGGTGTGGAGACCACCGACCAGCTCCAGTTCCTCGAACAGCTCAACTGCGATGCGGTCCAGGGCTATCTGTTCAGCAAGCCGGTTCCGTCCCACCAGGTGACGAAGGAATTCCTGACCAAGAACTGGCAACCGGCCGCCCAGGACAGCGACGCGTCCGGTGAATTGGCACCCAACGTCATGTCGTTGAAGAAGGCTGGTTAGAACAGGCCCGCCCGACCCCGACCGACTACGCGTGGCCCGGCAAAGCTGCCCTGCCCAGGCGACCAAAACCTAAATGCTGAAATACCCTAGATCGGGATCAGCTTGCGCTGAATCTGCGCCAGCCCTCTCCCCCACCCGGCCACCCAGCAGGATACTGTCGTTGGGCGGCCGGGTGGGGGAGAGGGCCGGTGCCGACTTAAATGATCATGCGCTAGAACAGCGTCGGCAAACGGTCGCCGTCGACCTGCATGCGCAACCCGTCCGACAGATCGTTCAGGAAATGCAGCATCGACTGGTCGGGATCGCACGTCCCGGCACAGGTCGCGACCTTGATGGCGCCGGAGGCGTCTCCCAGCGCCGGGTCCTCGAAGCGGTTCTCTCCCAGCATTTCAGAGAGCGCGTCGCACAATCCGTAGGCTTGCATCAGGTTGCGCCCCGGCAAGATGGCGCCGAATTCGGCCTTGCCGCTGCGGTAGATCTTCCCGTACGGCGCGAGCATGTGGGCCGCGGCGTCGCGAACACCGTCCATCAGCTTCTCCGCGACCTCATCGCCATGCTGATCGACAAGGGTGCGGAAATTGCCGACGCGGATCAGGATCACCGAGACCACCGCGTTGATGTCGGCGGCCGCCGCGGCGGCGCTGCGCAAGTCGCGGTGGAATTCCAACCACTCGAATGCACGGCCTTCGGCGCCGGTCGGGGCGGCCGTCACCGGCACTTCGATCTTCTCCAACATGCGTCGCCGAACAGGCATCGGGATATATCCTGGCCACTCCGTTACCGCGTCGTCCACGCCTTCGTGTTAGCGGGATACGATGGCATCTACCGCCATCGGTCTTGAAGTTGTCGACGCGAACAACAAACCGAATATGCAAACGTTCTCACAAAACTCTTTCAGATCGGTTTCGACAATCACGCGATTGTTGAAGCTAGCAGGCTGTTGAGAAACTCCGGAAGGACAGCGTTACGGGCCTGTTTGCGGGAATGGCAGGCGTGGCGGCGAAAGCGATGCTGGATGCATCGGTGAGCCGGCACAACGAACCAGAACCGCAATCAGACCGTAACCCGTTCGGGAAGCTGAATATTTCGCGACTGACCGCGTCGCAAACGGCTCGTGGTAGTCCACCACCACGTCGCCGTCCGCTCCTTGTCCTCGACGAAATATTCATGCTTCGCAGCCTCTTCGGAGTTCCTCAGCAGCCTGCTAATCTGGATCGCAACGGTTGTGTCGCCACGCCAGCCGACGTCGTCTCCCCTCCCGGACACCTGCGGAACCGGATATGGTCGTTACGCTCAGGCAAGCGACGAGGCGGGACGCAATGGTTGATCAGGCGCGATTGGACGAATGGCGGGCGCGATTCTCGGAAGGGGGTGTCAGCGATATCCGCAACCCCGAGTTCCGGCGCGTTGCCCTGTCGAGGTTCAACGACGACGACAGGCGGATCAAGCCCTATGCCGGGATCCCGACCCTGCTCGACGCCCCGCTGCGCGACCTGGGCGACGATCCGCAGTTCCCGAATGACATTGACGTCGGCCTGATCGGGGTGCCGATGGACCTGGGGGTGACCAACCGGCCCGGCGCGCGGTTCGGCCCGCGGGCCTTGCGGGCGATCGAGCGGGTGGGCCCGTACCATCACGTACTGAAATGCCTGCCGTTCGGCGAGCGCCGGGTGGCCGACCTGGGCGACGTGCCGTTCCGCAGCCGCTACAGCCTGGAGCAGTCGATCGAGGACATTGAGACCTACGTCTCGGGGCTGGCGGCGGCCGGCATCCGTCCGGTATCGGCCGGCGGCGACCACTCCATCAGCTATCCGATCCTGAAGGCGCTGGGGCGCGACCGCCCGGTGGGCATGGTGCACATCGATGCCCATTGCGATACCTGCGGCTCCATCGACGGCGCAAAGTTCCACCATGGTGGGCCGTTCCGCCACGCCGTGTTGGACGGCGCGCTCGATCCCGACCGCACCATCCAGATCGGCATCCGTGGCGCCAGCGAATTCGTGTGGGAATTCTCGTACGAGACCGGCATGACGGTGATCCATGCCGAAGACTTTCACCGCATGGGCGTCGACGCCGTCATCGCCAAGGCGCGCGCGATTGTCGGCGACGGCCCGGTCTACGTGTCGTTCGATGTCGACGGCCTGGACCCCGCCTATGCCCCCGGCACGGGCACGCCGGAAGTCGGCGGGCTGAGCGCACGCGAGGCCCAGCTCCTGCTGCAGGGGCTAGACGGGCTCGACATCATCGGCGGCGACGTGGTGGAGGTGGCGCCGCAATACGACGCCACTGCCAATACCGCCCATGTCGGCGCGCAGATGCTGTTCGAGATCCTGTGCCTGACCGTGCGCGCGATGGGTCCGCCCAGCGCCTGAGAAATCAACCGCCGCAGTGGCCGTAGTACATCTGCGCGATCATGCACGAGGTGCCATTGGGCAACTGGCAGGTGCCTTCCAGCTCGACCATCGAGGCATCCATTGCATCGTCGTCGTCGAGCATCTCGACCTCGCCGCCGGAGCGGGCACAGTACATCGCCGCCTCGGTGAAGTAGCCGGTGACCTTACGGCCAGGAGCCACGCAATCGCCGGTCGCCAGCGCGGTCAGCGTGCACATGCGGTTATCCTCGAAATGGCAGAAGACGACCGTGTCGCCATTGCCGATTTGCTGGATGACGGCGTTCTCGGCCCCATAGGCGATGCAACCGGCATCGGCCACGGTCACCTGGTCGGCAGAAGCCTGGTGGGTGGCCAGCACGGCCATGATCATTGCGGCCGCGACTGCGACCAACGCCTTGATAGACATGGATTGTCCCCGCTCGGAAAAATCGTGAGCCTAGGACACTACGCGCACAAGCCGGCGCCGGTGCGACGCCACTGCGGCTGAATTAAGTATAATTGCGGCGCTATTCGGCGGTGCCGGCGTCCCGCGCCTTGTGCCAGTCGTGGCACCACTGCGAGCAGAACGGCGTGCCGTCCACGGTCAACTGGCCCTCGTCGGCCTCATAGATCAGCACGCCGCAATTGGCGCACTTGATGTAGGCCTCGACGTAGAGACCGCCCTCGGAAAATCGCATCGCCCTCTTCCGCCCCCTCTACTCGGCCGCTTCGGCCAACCGGTCGGTCACCCAGCCCTCGTCGCGGTCGCGGTCCACGGCCGCAGGATCGCGCTGCGCCGGATCGCCCCAGCCACCGCCGCCGGCCGTGGTCAGCCACATCCGGTCGCCGGGGTTGATGGTGACGCCGGCGAACTTGGAGGGGCTGACCCGGCCCTCGGCCTCCACCATGGTCTTCCAGCCGTCGTCGCCCTTGCGCTGCAGCAGCAGGCTGGCGCGCGACGCCTCCTCGCCGCCTTGCAGGCCCCAGGGCGCCATGCGATGGCGGTCGCTCATCAGGCTGACGGTAATAGGCGCATCGCGGCACTGGATGCGCTTGGTGACGCCAAGCCCGCCGCGATACTGCCCCGGCCCGCCGCTGTCGGCGACCAGCGCGAACTCCTCCACCAGCCAGGGATACCGGCTCTCGAACACCTCGGTCGGGATCATCCGGCAATTGCCGTTGATGCAGTTGACCGCGTTGTTGCCATCGGCGAACGGCCGCCCGCCCCAGCCCGCCGACAGGAAGTCGTAGCAGACGTAGTAGGCGCCGGTGCGCGGGTCGTTGCCGCCGAACAGGAAGTTGCAGTGGGTGGCCGCATCCGTCGCCGGAGCGCGATCCGGCACCGCCTGGGCCAGCGCACCGATCACGGTGTAGGCGATGCGCGGGTGGGTCTCGGTATTGCCGCCCACCTCCGGGCCCGGATAGTCGACATTGACCACGCTGCCGGGCGGCGCCAGCACCCGGATCGGCCTGAAACAGCCGGAATTCTTCGGGATCGTCGGGTCGGTCAGGTGCAGTACCGCGTTGTAGCTCGCCGACCAGCACACCCCGAGGGTTGCGTTGATGGCGCCCCGGGCCTGCGCGTCCGAGCCGGCGAAGTCCACCACCACGTTACCGTCCTTCACGTGGCAAGCGACCCGAATGTAATAGGGACGATCGGTGATGCCGTCGTCCTCCATGCAGTCCTCGAACCGGAACACCCCTTCCGGGAACGCCGCCAGTTCGGCCCGCATGCGGTCTTCGGAATAGTCCATCAGGTCGGCGACGTTCTTGACGAACACGTCGCGGCCGAAGCGGCCGATCAGTTCCATCATCCGGGCCTCGCCCAGGTCGACGGCAGCGATCAGCGCGCGGTAGTCGCCATAGTTCTCGCGCGGCGTGCGCACGTTGGCCAGCATCAGCCGCCAGACGTCGTCCACATCCTTGCCGGCGCGCTTGATCTTCACCGGCGGCACGCGCAAGCCCTCGTGGAAGATCTCCGTCGCCTCGCTGGCGAAGCCGCCCGGCACGCTGCCGCCTGTCTCCGACACATGGCCGATGGAAACCGCGAAGCCCATCAATTCGCCGTCGACGAAGATCGGCTTGAAGAAGGTGTGCTCCGGCGTGTGCAGCCCGCCGCGATAGGGGTCGTTGTGGACGATCACGTCACCAGGCGCGATGTCGTCCAGATCGAACTCCTTCAGCGCCGTCTTGATGATCAGCGGCATGCCGCCGATCTGCGCCGGGCAATAGTCGGCGACGGCGATCATGTCGCCATTGGGGGCCGCGATCGCGCAGGTGAAGTCCAGCCCCTCGTTGAAGATGGTCGAATAGGCCGTCTTCATCAGGGTGATGCCCATCTCGCGGCACAGCGCCACCATCGAGGCATCGAGGATGTTCATGGTGACGATGTCGCGGTCGCCGCTGTTCGCAGCCGACCCTTCCACGCGCTCGGTGCTCATGACGATGCCTCCGCGAATGTGACGACGAGATTGCCGAACCGGTCGACCTCTAGTCTCTGCCCGTGGTTGACCACGGTCACCGACGCCGCCTCCTCCACCAGCGCCGGCCCCTGGACGGTATGGCCGGCGGTGAGCTGGGCGCGGTCGTAGATGGGTGCCTCGGCCGCCCCGGTGGCGAACACCACCCGGCGGTGGGAGACCGGCTCCGCCGCCCCGGTCGCCGGTGGCAGTTCCTGGATCGGCGGCTTGACGGTGGTGGCGATGACCGTGGCGACGAAATTCACCACCTCGATCGGGCTGCGCGGCACGTTGAAACCGAAGCGCTGCTCGTGTTCCTGGTGGAAACGCTGCCACAGGCCGTCAATGGCGCCTGGGTCGAAATCTTCAGGCGTAACAGAGACTTCCAGCTCGTAGTTCTGGCCGAAATAGCGCATGTCGGCGGCGCATTGCACAATCAGGTCGCCGTCATAGCCCTGGTCGACCAGATCCTTCTTGCCGTCCGCGATCAACGCGCTCAGCACCGTTCTGGCGGCCTCGGCATCGAAGGTGGCCGAGTTCATCTGCACCGTGCGATGGCGGTCGACCCGCGCATCGGCGGTCGTGAAGCCGTAGGCCGAGAACTGGCCTGGGTGCACCGGCACCATGCCGCGGCCGATGCCGGCCTCCATCATCAGGTCGGCGAGGTGGAGCGGCCCGGCGCCGCCGAACGCCATCAGCGTGAACAGGCGCGGATCGTGGCCGCGCTCGAGCAGCACCGAGCGGAGCGCACCGACCATGTTTGTGTTGGCGATCTGGGTGATGGCGAGGGCCGCACGCTCCGGCGCGTAGCCGATGCGCTCGGCCAACCGCCCGACCGCCGCCTCCGCCCGCGCCGCGTCGATGGTCATCTTGCCGCCCAGGAAGTTGGCCGGGTTGATGCGCCCCAGCAGCAGATTGGCGTCCGTCACGGTGGCTTCCGTGCCCTTGCCATAGCATGCCGGGCCCGGGTCGGCGCCCGCGCTCTCCGGCCCCACCCGCAGCATGCCGCCCTTGTCGACCCAGGCGATGGACCCGCCGCCGGCGCCGATGGTGCGGATGTCGATCATCGGCACCTGGATCGGCAGACCCCACTCGACCTCAAACGACGTGGTGAAGCTCAACTGATGGTCGATGATCGCCGAGCAATCCGTTGATGTACCGCCCATATCCAGGGTCACGACATTCGGCGTTCCGGTGCGCTCGGCCAGCACCTTGGCCCCGATCACTCCGCCCGACGGGCCGGACACGGTCATGTGGATCGGCGACTGCGCCGCCGCCTCCAGGGTCATCTCGCCGCCGTTGGACTTGATGACCGCGACCGAGGTCGCCCCGCCCTGCCCGGCCAGCCGCTCGCCCATCCGCTTCAGATAGGCGCCGACCTTGGGCTTCAGGTAGGCATCGGCGATGGTGGTGGAGGCGCGCTCGTATTCCTTCCAGCGCGGCAGCACATCGAACGAGATCGAGACCGGCCGGTCGCCCAGTTCCTCTTCCAGGATCTCGCGCGCGCGCTGCTCATGGGCCGGGTTCAGGAACGAGAACAGGAAGCACACCGCCACCGCCTCGATGCGCTGGTCGGCACGGATGTCGGCCGCCAGCGCGCGCAGTGCCGGCTCGTCCAGGTCGGTGACCACGTTGCCGTCGCGGTCGATCCGCTCGACCACGTCGTGGCAGTCCTTGTGGCGCACCAGCGGGTCGGGCTTGATCCAGGTGATGTCGTAGTGGTCGCGCCGGTTGCCGCGCTGGATGAACGGCACGTCGCGGAACCCGGCGGTGGCCAGATAGGCCACCTCGGCGCCGTTGCGTTCCAGGATGGTGTTGGTGGCGATGGTGGTGCCGAGGCGCAGCGTCGTGTGGCCGCTGCCATTGGCCGGCCCCTGCTGCAGCCCGTTCAGCACGCCATCGGTCGGGTCCGCCGGGGTCGACGGCGTCTTCCACGCCGTCACCTCGCCCGTGCCCTGGTCGTAGCAGACGAAGTCGGTGAACGTGCCCCCGACGTCGACGGCGATCAGTCTTTCAGCCATGTGTGTTTCCGCCCGCGTCTCGTCCCGTTTCGATTGTCGGTGAGCGCCTCGCCGGCGTCAATCCACGGCGCCGTCCTGGCGGCTGCAAATAATTCCGCGGCGGCCCATTGAATCGCGCGCGCGGCGTATCATGTCTCGTTCGGGCACATGGAACTGCGGCACAAATGCCAAGAGAAGCCAGGGCCCGCACCTCTCTCACGCAATGGAGTGAACCATGCGGCCCAAGGCCGTTGGCGCCCGCAATGCGGCTGACGCCGAGCCCCCTGATACCAAAGCCCCCAATGCCTGGGCTGTCCTTCTTGCCGCCCTGTCGCTGACGCTCCTGGTCGTCACCGAGTTGCTGATCGCCGACGCCAGCCTGGCGGTGGTTGCCATCGACCTTTGGGGCCTGCCAACCCTGGTCGTCGACGTCGCGGCTGCCATCGGCCTGGTGTTCGTGGTCTGGCTCGGCTATCGCATCTTTCGCGCGGTGCTGGACGTCGAGCGCGACCTGGTGGTGTCCCCCTAGGAGAGCCACCATCCGCTGCTAGGCGTTTCGCCGCCACTCGGCGAGCGCGGCCTGGATCGAGCGTTCGTACGCCACCAGCGGCGGCTTGATGCCGTGGGCAAACAATTCCTTGCGGACATTGTGGTTGGTGCCGGTCAGCGTTACCCGCACGCTGCGGCGCGCGGCCTGGTGCGCCAACCCCTCGATGGTCTTGGCGGCGGTGGAGTCCAGGAACGGCACAGCGGCGAAGTCGACCACCAATAGCCGGTGGGTATCGGCGATCCGCTCCAGAACCGTGCCCACGGACGCCGCCGCACCGAAGAAGAACGCGCCGGATATGCGATAGACGACCACGCTGGGATCGGCGGCCGCGTCGTCATAGGGGGTGCGCCCCTCGCCACTGTCGTCCGCCCGGTCGTCCATTGGATTGGGCATCGAGACGTCCACGGCGTTCGGCTGCTCGGCCTGGATCGCGGTCGTCTTCGACATCCGGTGGATGAACAGCACCGCGCCCAGGGCGAAGCCGACGACAATGGCCTCGGTCAGGTCGCGGAAAACGGTCAGCAGGAAGGTGACCAGCAGCACCGCCGCATCGCCGCGCGAGGCCCGCAGCAGCGCCAGCGCGGCGTGCTTCTCCACCATGTTCCAGGCGACCACCGCCAGCACGCCGGCCAGTGCCGCCAGCGGCACGTATTGCGCCACGGGCGCAGCCACCAGGATGAACAGCAGCAGGTAAACGGCATGCAGCATGCCGGAGATCGGCCCATGGGAGCCGGCGCGCACATTGGTGGCGGTGCGCGCGATGGTGCCGGTGACGCAGATGCCGCCGAACAGGCCCGAGGCCACATTGGCGACGCCCTGCCCGACCAGCTCGCAGTTCGAGCGGTGGCGGCGGCCGGTGATGCCATCGGCGACCACCGCCGACAGCAGCGATTCGATGGAGCCGAGCAACGCGAACGCGATGGCGTTGGGCAGCACCGCCTCCAGCATCGCGAAGCTGAACTCCGGCAGCGCCGGCACCGGCAGCCCGGTCGGGATGCCGCCATAGCGCGACCCGATGGTCGCGATGTCGAGCTGGAAGATCGCGGTGGCCGCCGACCCGGCCGCAATCGCCACCAGCATGCCGGGCCATCGCGGCAGGAATCGCTTCAGCCCGACGATGATCGCGATGGTGGCCAGCGCCACCACGACCGTCGGCGTATCGACGGTCGCCAGGCTGTCCCACAGCACCGGCAGCTTCTCGACCAATGGCCCCGGTTCAGGCTGGCCGAGAGTGAGGCCCAGCAGCTCGCTCACCTGGCTCGCCAGGATGATGACGGCGATGCCGGCGGTGAACCCCACCGTCACCGGATAGGGGATGAACTTGATGTAGGTGCCCAGCCTGAGCAGCCCCATGGCGGCCAGGATGACACCGGACAGCAGCACCGCCAGGATCGTGCCGTCCATGCCATGCTCATGGATGGTGGCGGCGACCAGCACGATGAAGGCGCCGGCCGGGCCGCCAATCTGGAACCGGCTGCCGCCCAGCAGCGAGACCAGAAACCCGCCGATGATGGCCGTGTAGAGGCCCTGGGCCGGGGTCGCGCCGGATGCGATCGCGATGGCCATCGACAGCGGCAGTGCGACGATCGCCACCGTCAGCCCGGCGATGGCGTCGCCGCGCAGATGGCGCAGGGTGTAGCCTTCCCGCAGGACGGTGACGATCTTCGGCGTGAACAGCTCGGCGAAGCTCGGCTTGGCCGGCGGCGTGCCGGACGGCACGGTGCTCATCGTGGTCATGTTTTTGGACTGCCAAGGTGGCGATGCCGCGCAGTCTAGCGCGACTGGTTCACCGACAGCCGTGTGATGGAATGCCGCGCCGGGAAGGGGCCGTTTCTAACCCCGCATCGCGGCGATGCCGTCGGCCAGCGCCGACTGCAGCAGCCAGGCATCGCCCGAATAGCAGATGAAGTCGAAGCCGGCGGCGATCAGCGCCCGTCCCTCCTCCGGGTTGGTCACGATGCGCCCCAGCGAGCGGCCGTGCGTGCGGGCCGCTTCGGTGATGCTGGAGACCGCGGCAACGAACGCCGGGTTGTCGAACTGGCCGGGGATACCCAGGCTGACGCTGAGGTCGTAGTGGCCGAGCCACAGGCCGTCCAGGCCGTCGAGGGCGGCGATGCGGTCGACGGCCTCCACGCCCTCCGCGGTTTCGATCTTCGAGAAATAGACGGTCGAGGCGTTGGCCGCCGCCAGCTTGTCGACCACCGGGCCGGGCTGGTAGCGGTCGTGGCCGACCTGCACCGAGACGGCGCGCCGGCCCACGGGCGGGTATTTGGTGCGCGAGATGGCGTCGGCCGCCTCGGCCTCGCTGCCCACCATCGGCGAGATCACGCCGTCCGCCCCGATATCCAGCAGCGGCGCCAGTTCCGCCGCCGTCCGGGTGGCGGGACCGACGAACGCGGGCAGGCCAGCGGCTTCCAGCGACCTGAGAAGCGCCTTCACGGTGTCGATGCCGAAGCCCGAGTGCTCCATGTCGACCACCACGAAGTCGCACCCGGCACCCTTCAGGATGTAGCCGATACCGGGCGTCGCGAACTCGACCAGGAAGATGCCGAATTTGGGCTTACCCGTGCCGACAAGCTGCTTTAGGCTGGGCTTTTCGCCAATCATGCCTCGTCCCCCCGGAACGTCTCACCATGCTGAACACAGAGCTTATCACGCACGCCCGCGCCTCGCTGTACTCTGCCGTCCTGTCCGATACGCTGGACAGCCTGGGCCACACCGAGCAGGCGATGACACCGAACGTGCGCCCGCTGGACGAGAACCTGATCCTGTTCGGCCGCGCGCGCACCGGGCTCTACATGGAAGTGTTCGCCGAAACGCCGGGCGAGAACCCCTATGACCTGGAAATCGAACTGGTCGACGACCTGAAGGCCGACGAGGTGGCGGTGCTGGCATGCCCGGCCAGCCATCGCGTGGCGCCATGGGGCGAGCTGTTGAGCACGGCCGCGACCGCCCGCAAGGCGGCCGGCTGCGTGACCGACGGCCTGGTGCGTGACGTGCGGATGATCCGCCAGATGGGCTTTCCCGTGTTCGCGGGCGGGATTGGGCCATTGGACAGCAAGGGGCGCGGCACGGTGATGCGCATCGACGTGCCGGTGCGCTGCGGCGGCGTGCTGGTCCGCACCGGCGATTACGTGTTCGGCGACGTCGATGGCGTGGTGGTGCTGCCCCAGGCCAGCGCGGCCGAAGCCATCGAGAAGTCGCTGGAGAAGGTGGCGGCGGAGGACCAGGTGCGCGAGGACCTGGCCAAAGGCGACAAGCTGCGCGACGTATTCGCCCGCCACGGGGTGCTCTGACCGGTCCGCGCTTACCGGCCAGTCGCTTGCGCTCCCGGCGCCGGACATAAGAAGACGCCAAGACCGTGCGGAATGAAACACTGGCTTTGAGTCAATTGTGGACAAATTGTAAAAATCGTTAACCGGCTTCCATTTGGCGGTGTGTTATAATTCGAACACCCCCGATCTTGAATCGTCTTTGGAAGGTAGCCAATGTTCCGTTCTGTCAAAACTCGTCATGTTTCCGCGGTTCGCCGTGTCCTGACCGGCTCGGTTGCCGTGGTTGCGCTCGCCGCCGGCAGTCTGATCAGCCTTGGCGACGGCACGGTCAGCCTTGGCGGCGATGCCGCCTTCGCCCAGGGCAACAGCAACAACAGCAACGCCGGCGGCAACGGCAATGGAAACGGCGGCGGCAATGGCGGCGGCCGTGGAAATGGCAATGGCAATGGCGGCGGCAATGCCGGCGGCAACGGAAATGGCAACGGCGGCGGCAATGGCGGCCCGCCCCCATGGGCCAATGCCAACGGTAACGGAAACGGCAATGGGAACGATAACGCCGGTGGCAATGGCGCCGGCAACGGCAACGGGCTGGCGCGCTATGCCGACGCCATCGAGGAGTTCGGCGCCAGCAATGTCGGCAATGGCAACGGCAACGGTCGCGGCGGCTATGCCGGTAATGTCGGCAACGAGGTGGTCGGGTTCTCGTCCGACGAAACCAATATGCTGATTGCCAATGGCTGGACCCCGCCCGGCCAGCGCACCGATGACAACTTCCCCAACCACGGGCAGCGCGTTTCCACCTTCGTGGCGATCGCTCGCGAGCTGGGCCTGAACCCGAGCGTCGGTGCGCACCAGGCCAACTGGGGCACGCCTGATGAGAACGGCCTCGGCGATCTGGCCGACGCCCTGGCCGAGGCCAAGGAGGCCGAGGACGACGACGCCATCGAGGAACTGGAGGCCGAACTCGCCGCGGCGACCGCCGGCATCAAGCCCGGCAACGGGCCACAGACCGACTGGGCGCTGGCCGACCTGGACGTGGACGGTGACGGCGACGTGGACGAGGATGACCTGGCCGCGGCGCGTGCCGGCGAGCGGCCCGGCAACGATCCCGACGAAGACAAGGAAGACATCTAGTCTTTCGCAGGCGCTTGCAGCGTCCCGCCCATCGACCTATGGCCCGACATCTCGCGGCCCATAAGCCGGCGCTTCGCCGGTACGTTCAACCGACAGCCGCGGCCGGGGCCCAAGCCTTCGCGCCGCGGCCATTCCCCCACCGAACGGAAACCTGCAATGCATCGACTTGCGTTGGCGCTCGCCATCGGCGGCGCGGTCGCCTCGACCGCCGGCTGCGAAGGTGTCAGGGCGTTTTCGGAAACCATCTTCCAGCCCGACCTGCGTTCCGAACTGAGCAACGAGGACATCGCCATGGCGGTCGGCGCCATGCAGTCGTCGCTTGAGAACTCGGCCGACGGCGTGCGGGTCGAATGGAGCAATGCCACGACAGGCAACGGCGGCGCCGTGTGGCCGACCGACACGTTCCAGACCGACGCCGGCTATTTCTGCCGCGACTTCTCGGAGGAAGTGCGGGTGGCGGAGCGCATGGCGACCTACCAGAACACCGCCTGCCGCAATGACGACGGCACCTGGCGCCTGATTTCCAGCTGATCGACAAGCTGATCGGCAAGCTGATCGGCAAACTGATCGACAAGCTGATGGACTGGGGCGCGGGATTCCGGTCGCATCCGCCGGGTTACCCGCTACAATCCGACCGACTCACGCGCCCCGGGCGCGCAGAATTCCTGTTGGGGGACCCATGAAAATCACTGACGTTTCAGCGCTCTACCTGCGCCTGCCCGAGATTCAGGCCCGCACGGACAGCTCGCAGGACGCGCTGCTGATCCGCATCGAGACCGATGCCGGCATCACCGGCTGGGGCGAGGTCGACGGCTCCCCCTACGTCACCAAGGCGATTGTCGAGGCGCCCTATTCCCACACCCTGGTGACCGGGCTGGCCGGTCTGCTGGTCGGCGAGAACCCGCTGGAAACCGGGCGGCTGTGGCAGAAGATGTATGACGCCACCCTCTATTACGGGCGCCAGGGCGCGGTGATTCAGGCCATGGCCGGCATCGACATCGCGCTGTGGGACATCAAGGGCAAGGCGCTGGGCAAGCCCATCGTGGAGCTGCTCGGCGGCGCGCTGCGCGACCGCATGCGGGTCTATTCGTCCAATATGTTCCAGTTCACGGTGGAGGACACCGTCGCCCGCGCCAAGCGTGCCGTGGACACCGGGCACACCGGCGTGAAGTTCGGCTGGGAGCCGTTCGGCCAGGATGCGCGGACCGACTGCGCCTATCTGGAGGGGATCCGCAAAGCCATCGGCGACGATGTCGACCTGATGCTGGACGTCGGCCTGATCTGGGATGCCAAGACCACGCTGAAACGGGCCCGACTGTTCGACCCCTACGATCTGTTCTGGATCGAGGAGCCGCTGCACCCGGACGACTATGCGGGCTATGGCAAGGTGTCGGCCGGCACCGACACCCGCATCGCCGCCGGCGAGGAGGAATGCACCGCCGTCGGCTTCGAGCGGCTGATGGACGAAGGCGGCATCGACGTGGTGCAGATCGACCTGACCCGCTGCGGCTTCACCCAGTCGATGCGCATCGCCCAGTCGGCGGCGCTGAAGGGCCGCAAGGTCTGCAACCACAACTTCACCACCGACATCAACACCGCCGCCTCGCTGCACTTCCTGTGCGCGATCCAGAATGCGCTGGTGATGGAATACTGCGTCGAGCCGAGCGAGATCAGCTCAAGCCTGGCCAGGAACCCGGTGCGGATCGAGGACGGCTACGCCCACCTGCCGACCGAGCCGGGCCTGGGCGTCGACCCGAACCCGGAGATCATCGAGAAGTATCTGGTGAAGTAGCGGCCATCTGCCCCCTCACCCTCAAAACTGCACGCGCGTGATAGTGGTGCTGTCGTAGAGGAAGCGGCCGGCGTGCACATAGCCGGTCACATTGCCATAGTCGGCGCTGGCGGTGTGCCACTTGCGCTCCAGGATGATGGCGGTCTGCTGATCGACCACATAATAGCCCGAGATGGAGCTGCCGTCGGACGGGCCGTCGATCCGGGTGCCGAGCCCGATGACGATGGCGGGCCGGCCCTGGTGCGTCGTCTGGCCAAGAACCGTCAATGGCACGTCGGTAGTTGAGGCGGTGACCGAACCGCCGCTGCCGACCGAGTTGATGGTCAGGGTGCCCACCGTCGCCCCCTGGGTCATGGTGCCGGCGGCCCACCCCCGCACCGGAACAAGGTCCGCCATGGTGCCGTCCGCCGCGCGTAACTCGCTGGCCGAGAACGGCCGCCCGTCCGATCGGATCATGTCGGTGGAGATCTGCTCTCGCTTGAGATCGACCTCGTAGATGTAGGTGAACGGCCCGTCCGGCAGTTCATCTGAATAGTCCGCCGAAACACTCAGGATATCCAGGCGCACGGTGACCCGATCGCCCGGCACGTAGTCCACGTTCATCGTGCCCGACAGGTTGTCTCGGACCGACCTGGACTCATCGAAATAAGACACGCTGCCGGTCAACTGCGCGCTGTAGCCTAAGCCAAACGCGGACGCGGGCGTCACCTCGACCGGCCCGGTCAGGGGCGTGATGGTGCCCGAATAGAGCTGGCTGGGCGCCGGCGCGGAACGGCTGACGACGCCGCTCTGGCAACCGGCCGCAAGAATTGCGATCGCGGCCAACGACGGCCGCACAATATGCATTAACATAATCCCCCCACTACCTATGCGTACATTCCCCGGACCAAACTATTGTTGAGTTGGGTTGAAAACGCAATCGGCAACTCAAGACATCCGGAATTGAAGGCAACTGCACGGCATGCTGGCTGATGGCCTGCGGGCAGGCTGCCCGCCACATGGCCCACCGCAGCAGAGACATATCCGGCCTGCCTCTAACCCGGACGGGGTAATCGACGCCGGCCAGCCTGGAAGAAACGTAGGTTTTTCGGGAGATACTTTTGTATTATTGAACTTTTCTTGGAAATATTGTCGAATTTTACTTGGCGATGACAGCGTCAACTTCGCGACTTGCCATGCCACCAGGACAACCTATCGGCCCAGGGATGCACCGCCATGCCAAGTATCCTCGAAGATATTGAAGCGCTGTGCCGCAATCTGATTGGCGGCGGCGTTCCGAAATCGGAAGTCACGTCCAATCTGGGCACGCTGGCCGTCCATATCAGGTCGGGCAACGCAGACGTTCGGCGCACCGCGACCACGGGGCCGTTGTTCGAGCTGTTCCGCTGGGAGCACCAGCGCGAGATGAACGCCCATTTCCCAACGGACTCCGCGTCGAAGGTTGGCGATGTCTATTACAGGGACGCCCCGACCAGCCAGTTGAACGTGGTCCAGCTCAAATGGGTCACCGGCAAGAACAAGAAGGCCCTGACCAGCAACCTCTCCAAGGCGCTGGCGCAACTTGCCGGTACGGTGGAGGGCAACAAGGAAGCCGCACCGACCGGGTCCAAGGCGATCGCCAGAGTCGGCCTGCAGAACCTCAGCTTCGTCAACGATAGCAAAAGCTATACCGAAGCCATCGCGCAGGTTCAGAGTTTGATTGAAGACAGCAACTTGCAGGGCGAAATCCAGGTCGACATCTTCGACACGGTGAATGACTGGTCGCACACCGTGAACGTCAGCAACGGCAAGACGTCGGTCGTGTCCACCGGGCACTATTTCGCCACGCCAGAGGCGCTTTCGGTGTGGCGAACGATCTATTGGGCGGAGCAGATCTTCAACGAGGCCGAGGACATGGGCTACAAGGCGTTCGGCCATAAAATCACCGAACTGAAGGCAGCGCTGTAGCGGCCGCCGCCCCCGCCCGGACCACCGGACGGGAATGGCGACCCCGGCAGGGCTCGAACCTGCAACATTCAGCTTAGAAGGCTGATGCTCTATCCTGTTGAGCTACGGGGCCGTGATGTGCGTGTGCAAGGCGTTGCCCGCGCGGCCCGGCGGCGGACCGGCCGGCTACTGGATCCGCGGTTCAGTGGGTCCAGGGCTGCTGGCGCTTCCAGGCGAAATTGTCGGCATAGGCCCGGGGCTTGACGACACGTAGGTTCGGCTCCTGCACCGTGTACATCAGGCCATGGGCCTTGGCATAGGCAACGGCCTCTTCCTTGCTGTCGAACGACAGGCGAAGCTGCTGGCGCGTATCGGGCGAGCTGGTCCAGCCCATCAGCGGGTCGGCGCTGCGCCGGGCAGCCGGCTCGAACTCCAGCAGCCAGCGCTTGGTCTTGGCCCGCCCGGATTGCATGGCATTGCGGGCCGGCTGATAGATTCGCACCTGCATGGCGGTTACCCTGCTCCATCCTCAAGGTCGGCCGGTGTATCGGCAGCCCCGGCGGCGCATTCTCCGGCGTCGCCAAGGCGCTAGTGGTGGCGCTGGTCGGGGCGACTGGATTCGAACCAGCGACATCTTGCTCCCAAAGCAAGCACTCTACCAGGCTGAGCTACGCCCCGACGCGCGGAATCCTTGAGGTATTGGCATAACCCCTTGGCGCTGTCAAAACTTCATGAGACCGCGTACAGGGCACATATCGGGCTGCGGCGCGCGGGTCGCAAGTCCCGTGAAAATTTTGCCAGGATGCCCAAAAGGGCTTGAAATTCCGCCGCATTTGTCGGATTTATCCGATGTGCGTTTTACAGATGCTGGTGCATTGACCGGTAGAGCCAGCTTGGCACACGGTCCATCCTAGACATTGTGAACGTTTCAATCCCCCACGCAGCAAACATGGTGTGAGCTGCTTGAACCCCCTCACGTGTCAAAGGAATGACAATGGCCAGTGGAACCGTGAAATTCTTCAATACCACCAAGGGTTATGGCTTCATCCAGCCCGACGACGGTGGCAAGGACGCCTTCGTGCACATCTCCGCCGTGGAGCGCGCCGGTCTCAGCACCCTGCATGAGGGCCAGAAGGTACAGTACGAACTGCAGCCGGGCCGCAACGGCAAGTCCGCAGCCGAGAACATCTCGCTGATCGACTGACGCCGGGCACGGTTCAGCCCAGGTTGGCGCGTCGCCATGGCCAGGCCCCGATGCGGTCGGCCGATGGCGGCGCGCCCCGTTTCCCAAATCCCAGCCACAGCAGTAGGTACGAACATATGATGCGCGATGCGCGCGCGCGAGCCGAGGAAAGGTTCGCCAAGCTGACGCGCCAACCGACCGACACGCAATCCGAGCGTGACCAGGCGGACGCGGCAGCACGGGAGAAGACGGCACGCCTGAAGGCGCTGCGTCTGGCCAAGGAAGAAGCCGAAAAGGCCGACAAACAAGCAGCCAAATTGAAACGCTCCAAGACGGCGGCTCGCTAGAGTCAGACCGAATGGCGCACGACGGCCGGCTTTCGGCCGCGGTCGCGTCAAGCGAGCGAATACGCCGTTGCACCATCGCCGCGCACAGCGGAAGATGCGCTTATGCACGGCAAGATTCTATTCATCGGCGGCACCGGCCAGATTTCGCTTGAATGCGTCAAGCAGGCGGTGACTCTCGGTCACGACGTCTCGGTGTTCAACCGCGGCGAACGCACCACCCTGCCCGACGTTCGCACCATTGTCGGCGACTACCACGACGACGCAACCCTTGCGGCGGTCGCCGACGAGGGGTGGGACGCGGTCTGTCAGTTCATCGGCTTCACGCCGGCGCATGTCGGCCGCGACCTGGATGCGTTTCGCGGCAACACCGGGCAGTATTTGTTCGTCTCCTCGGCCTCCGCCTACAAGAAGCCGGTCGACACTTGGCCGATCACCGAGGACGTGCCGCTGGTCAATCCGTACTGGGAATACAGCCGCCTCAAGGCGGAGGCCGAGGCGGTCATCCGCGGCCAGGACAGCGTGCCCTGGACCATCGTGCGCCCCAGCCACACCGTCCGCACCCATTTGCCGACCGCACTCGGCGAAGGCTGGCTGGCGGTCGACCGCATGCGCCGCGGTGCCGCGATCGTCGTCCCCGGCGACGGCACCAGCCTGTGGACCCTGACCCGCTCAGAGGATCTAGCGGTGCCGTTCGTGCGGCTGTTGGGTAATGCCAAGGCCCTGGGCGAGGCATTCCACATCACCGCCGACCGTGCCCACACCTGGGACCAGGTCACCCATGCCATTGCCGATGCATTCGGGCTGAAGGCCGACATCGTGCACGTGCCGACGGAAACGCTGATGCGCTTTCGGCCGCAGTGGACCGGCCCATTGCTGGGCGACAAGGTTCAGTCGGTGGTGTTCGACAACACCAAGGTGAAGTCGGTCGCCGGCGATTTCTCCTGCGCCGACACCCTGCCGGAAATCCTGGCCACGCCGATTGCGCTCTACCAGGCCGGCGAGATCGGCGGCGAGCCGCCGAACGGCGAGTTGGATGCCCTGTTGGACACCATCGTCGCCGCCCAGCGGCTGGTCGGTGGCGCAGGCTAAGTAGCCCTGTTATCGTATCTATAACAGTGGCTTGTCAGGCTGCGTTGATCTTCTGCATGAATGTTGTGATGTGACCGTTCAGTGTTTCCGCCTGCTCGGCAAGGTCGGTCGCTGCGTTGAGCACCGCGACGGCGTTCTCACCGGATTCCGAGACGCCCTCCGATACTGAATCGATGTTCGCCTTGACCGCTTCCGTCGACGCCGCCTGTTCCTCGACCGAGGCCGCAATCGTGGCGGTGATCTCGTTGATCTGGGAGATGATCGCCGCAATAGACCGGTTGCCGTCGACGGTCGCCGTCATGGCTGACTGAATTTCGCCGATCTGCTCGGAAATCTCGTCGGTCGCCTTGGCGGTCTGCTCCGCCAACGCCTTGACCTCACTGGCCACGACGGCAAAACCCTTGCCTGCGTCACCGGCGCGGGCTGCCTCGATGGTCGCATTCAGCGCCAGCAGGTTGGTCTGTGCCGCGATATCGCGAATGATGCCAACGATGGAACCGATCTTGCCGACGGTATCCTCCAGGCCCTGGATCAACTGGCTGGACTTGCCCGATTCGTCCTGCGCAGAGCTGGAGACGTTCGCCGCCGTCGTCACCTGCTTCGAAATCTCGGCAATAGCTTCGTTGAGCTCGTTCACCGTCTCGGCCACGGTCATGGCGCCGGTCCCGGATTGCTCGGTCGCGGCCGACATGGCGTTGGCGCTGGCCTGCAGCTGCGTCGCCGCGGCAGAGACCAGCGAGGTCACCTCCTGCACATGCTCCGCCATGGTGAGCTGATCGGTCACCACCGACCAGTTCAGCATCGGGGCCAGGTAATTGCCGTCGGCATCGTTGATGGCGGCAACTTGCAGCGACAGCCGCTCATCGCCCAGTTGGATGTTGGCGTGAAAGGGCAGCCGCGACGGGTCGCCCAGCAAGGCACGCTGGTGGGACGGATTCTTGTGGAATACGTCGATGCAGGTGCCCTTCAGTTCGTCGACCGGCACCTTGAGCAGGTGTTGCAACGGCCGCAGCGTGTTCACGCTGGTCTTGTTGACGTAGGTGAGCTCCAGCGTGTCCTTGTCGGCCAGCATGACGTTGATCGGCATCACGTCCAACATCTGCATCAACTGGTCGACTTCGCCGTCGCGCTTCACCTGATCTGTCACGATGCTCCAGGTCAGCATGGCGGCGGTATACTTGCCGGCGCTGTCGAAGACCGGGCTGATGCGCAGATCCAGCCATTCGTCGCCAACCTTGATGCGTGCATTGTGCGGCAGGTTCGACGGATCCCTCAGCAGCTTGCGCTGCATCTCCGGCTGCTTGTGAAAGATGTCGATCGACTGACCGACAATCTGATCTGCCTTGATAGGCAGCACATCTTCGATGCTGGTCAGTGCCTCTTTCGAAGACTTGTTAGCGTAAGTGATCGTGAAGTTATCAAGCTCACAGATCATCACGCTGACCGGCATGTCCTCGACCATGTCGCGGTACATTCCGCCATCCGCGCCGGTCGCCCGGCCACGTCGCATCATCCCCATCGTCAAACCCAGTCATCCACGGTTATCAACAAGACCATTGGAGATACAGCATTAACACCTAAGAAAGGCTGAACTTGTTGATTAAGATTTGGGCAGGGATGGACCAAGAGTTGCGACAGTCTCCGGCAGCCGTTGCCCAGGCCGTAGTCTACGGCGAGCGCGCCCGGCGCGGATCTCGCAACGTGAAGTCTAGAGCGGGATCGTTTTATGCGGAAGCGTATCCTGCATTGACGATGTAGTTGTTGCATTCGTGTGGCTGGAACGCGTCGAGTAGTTTTCCGATACGCCGCCATGTGTCGTCGATGGTGCGCTCTGCGGCGCGCCTGAGCAGGTGCTTGAGCTTGGCGAACACCTGCTCGATGGGATTGAGGTCGGGGCTGTAGGGCGGCAGGAAGAGCAGCCTTGCGCCGGCTTGGCGCAGGGCGGCCCGTACGGCCTTGCCCTTGTGGCTGCCCAGGTTGTCCATGATGACGATGTCGCCGGGTTTGAGCGTCGGCACCAGGATTTGCTCGACATAGGCGAGGAAGGCCTGACCGTTAATCGGGCCGTCGAAGACGCACGGTGCGGTGAGCTGGTCGCAGCGCAGAGCAGCGAGGAAGGTCAGGGTGCGCCAGCGGCCGTGCGGTGCCTTGCCGACGAGGCGCCGGCCGCGCCGGCTCCAGCCCCGCAACGGCGCCATGTTGGTCTTGGCCCAGGTCTCGTCAATGAAGACCAGGCGGGCGGGATCAAGTTTCGCCTGATGACGCTTCCAGCGCGCGCGGCGCCGCGCCACGTCGGGACGATCCTGCTCGCTGGCGAACGCGGTTTTTTTTGAAGCTCAATCCCTCGGCATGCACAAAGCGCCAGATCGCGCCGTAGCTCACCCGGATGCCGCGATCGGCCAACTCGCGCTGCAAGGAGCGCAAGGGAAGGTGCGGCTCGGCAGCCAAACGAGCCTGCACGAAGTCGCGATGCGGCGCCAATATGATCCGCTTGTGGCCACCGACCTTGCCCGGCGCAACGCTCCCGGTGCGCCGATATCGCTGCGACCACTTCACAACCGCAGACACGCTCACATCGAACGCGGATGCCACAGAGCGAACCGTCTCACCGGCCATCACCCGGGCAACAGCACGCTCACGAAGATCATTCGAATAGGGTCGACCCATCGCGCCAGCCTCCTCTCAAGACCAACACGTTGAATCAGATTGCCACCCGAGTCGGGAATCCCCTTTCGATTCTTCCAAAAAAGACCCCGCTCTAGCCGCCGAGAAAGGGGAGAAATGGCTGGCCCGCCACGGCCTGCACCATGGTGCCGGCGACCAGGGCTACATACCCCACCGCGCCCCCCCACACCGCCCAGCGCGCGCGCCGCGCCGAAAGCCAGCGTCCGGCGGCAAGGCCGGCGAACGGCAGCACCTGCATGGCGTGGGTGGCAAAGAAGTGCGGCACACGCAGGTCGCCGCCGTCGCGCGCCCATCCGGTCAGCGGCATGCCCTCGACATCCAGGTCGTTGCCGCCGACGAAGTGGCCGGTGCCGGACGCGAGGTAGCCAGCCGCGATCAGCGTCAGCACGAAGGTCAGAACCAGGCCAAGCACCACGGATAGCCGGACTGCCGGATCGAGATCCAACGCGCGATGGCGGCCGATCAGCACCGCATACACCATGGTGGAGGCGGTCAGGACGATCGCGATCAGGCCCATCGAGAAATAGACCATCTGCATGATCGGCGGGGTCACGTTGAAATGGGCGCCGACGCCGTTCGCCGCCGTTCCCATCAGCCAGATCATCTCCAGCGCCACGCACAGCACGGTCACCGCAGCAAAGGCGCGGTACCAGCGCCGTCCCCGCACATCAGCCGGCACCCAGCGCGCGAACGCGGCCAGCGTCGCCAGGAACAAGGCCAGGGACACCTGGAACTTCAGCGGCTTGATCCAGACGTTGATGCCATTGACCGTGCGTTCGTCCAACGCCATGGCCGCCAGCGTCGGCACAGCGAGGAACAGCATCATCAGTGCAGCGCCGGCGAACAGCGGCTCGTCACGCAGCGGCGCCAGCATGGCCCGCAGGTCCAGGCGGGAGCGGGCGGACGGGGAAACGGTGAGATCGGTCATCGGTGCGCTCCGAAGCTAGACGGCGATGGTGGCGGTACGGTCGGTGGCACGTGCGGCCCGCACAGCGGCGCGCGCCGCGCGCACGGCGACAAATGCGACGAAACCGGCGGGGCCGAACATGAAGCACAGCGGCAGGCACGGCAGGACAAGCGCATAGGCGATGCCCTCTCGGCGGGCGGTCCGCACCACCCACGCGCCCACGAACAGGTCGAAGGCCAGGTAGTGGACCCAGCCGGCAAGCGCGACCTCCGGCACCGTGAAGAGCTGCATCACGTTGGCCAGCGAATCGAACCCGCCCTCCGCGCCGGCGAAATAGACCAGCACCAGGGCCGTGTAGCCGACCGACAGCACCAGCGGCACCGCAATCCCGGCGATGCGATCGGCCCATATCGGCATGAGCGGATAGGCCAGTAGCGCGATCCACCCGGCAAGCACGACCGGACCGGCGATCTGAAACAGGCTGTCGGCATCCATCGTTCGCACCCTATGTTGACAGTGTCAAAATAAGACTGATCGAGCCACTTGTCAGTGTCAAGATCAAATTTTGACAGTGACAAGATTATCCGCCATGCTGAGCCGATGGCGCACCGACAAGACATTGAATCGACGACGGAAAACAGTGACAGCCGCTACCACCACGGCGACCTGCGCGCGGCCCTGCTGACGGCGGCCGAACAGGAGCTGGCGGAACGCGGGCTGGAGGGGTTTTCGCTGCGCGGCGTCGCCAAGCGCGCCGGGGTCAGCCACGCCGCGCCGGCGCATCACTTCGGCGACGTCACCGGCCTGCTGACCGCCCTGGCCGCAGCCGGCTTCCGCTGCTTCGTCCAGATGCAGACCATGCGCCAGGCCCGGGCCGAACCCGACGGCATGTCGCAGCTCGTTGCATCGGGCCTGGGCTATGTCGACTTCGCGATGACCAACGCCGCCCTGTTCCGGCTGATGTTCTCATCGAAGCGGCCGGATTTCCGCGCGCCGGAGCTGTGCGATGCGGCCGGCTTGGCGTTCGAGAAGCTGAATGCCGATGTCGCGCGCGCGCATCCCGAACTGGGCGACGGGGGCGACGGCGCGGGCGACGGCGGCGGCGGCACGCTGAAGCTGGAAGCTGCCGGCACGTGGGCGATCGTGCATGGCCTGGCCGACCTGCTGAACGCCGGGCGGCTGCACCACCTGCTTGACATGGGCGTGGCCGACCGCGACGCGGCCATCGCCACGCTGCTACGCAAGTCGTTCAGCTAGTTCGTTTTTCCGGGTCGCGGTCCAGCGTCGCGATCAGCCCGACCAGGCCGACCAGATAGAACAGCGTCACCAGCCACGGCCCCTGCCACATGCCGAGGTTGAGCAGGGCATAGGTGGCGGCACCGGCGAGCGCGCTGCCCGCCACCGCGCGGACAAGCGGCGACTGGCGGCGCGTTTGCCACGCCAGCCAAGCGATGACCGCAAGCCCCAGCAACAGGCCGGGGATGCCGAGCTCGACCCGCAGATTCAGCGCCAGATCGTGCGGGTGGAGCGGCAACTGGTCGCCAAGGACCGGCCCCAGTATTTCCGGATTCACCGCCTCGCCACAGTCCGGCATCGGGATCATGTCCTTGCCGCCCGGAATGGCGCGCGATGCCTCCATGCCCCATCCCAGCCACGGCTTGTCGTCGATCCGCGCGTCCACGAAGTTCCAGATGCCGAGCCGGTGGCCGGCCGAGAGCTTGGTCTCCATCGCCCAGCACGAGGCAGGGCTGTCCAGCGGGATCGGCAGCACAACGGGCACCACGATCAGGCTGGCAGCCAAACCTGCGAACGGCACGGCCCACACACCCGGCACGCGCCGGCAGACATAGAGCACGCCCAGCACGACCACGCCCAATATCGCGGCCGGGGCCGACACATCCATGCCGGCGTACTGGATGATGATGGCGGTGCCGACAATGGCGGCAAGCGCCGGCAGCCATCGCCGCACCATCGCTAGGCCGACGACCAGCGGCACGACGATGGCGCCGGCGATCAGCGCGCCGCGATTGAAGGCGTCCGCCGCATTCATCTCGTTGTGCGCCCAGCGCAACAGGTCGCCTTGCAGCAACACGTCCGCCGCCGCCACAACGGCCGACAGCAGCAGCGCATAGGCCGAGACGGTGAGAATGCGCGCCACCTCCTGGCGCGGCGTCGACAGCAGCAGGCCGATCATCAGCCCGCCGAGCGCCAGCTCCGCGAAGAAACGCACCCCGCGCACCGCCGTGTGCTCCGGGTCCAGCGCCCAAATGGTGGAGGCCAGCGCCAGCGCGGCCAGAGGCCACAGCATGCCCATCCGCCGCATGTCGCGCACCAGGTCGCCGCGCCGGCCGGGCCAGAGCTGCAGCCCGCGCACGATGGCCAGCCCCAGCATCACGATCCACATCGCCTTGGACGAAAAGGTGGCCACCACGATCATCAGCGCGAAGCCGATCAGCGTCGGCACATGCGAACGGATCAGTCCTTGCGGCCGGCTCGGTGAATAGGCGGCGGCCCGGTCAGGCGAAGTCGACAAGTGCGTCCTTTCACGTTGCCCGTCGTTTCATGTTGCCCGTCGTGCGTCGCGCCGGGAAAAGCAGGTCCCCTCCCCGCAGTCGCGCAAGCGCGGAACCGTCGACGGCTGCGAATTTCATCGCACGCCGCCGCGACGATGTTCTAATACCATGCGACGCCGATGAGTCACCGCGCGCCGTGCGGCCCTGCACCGGCGTTTTCGTTCGCCACGCCCGACACTCCCACCGACAACCCACACCCGGACAGCATGCTGAAACGCCTCGCCGTCAATATCTCGCGCGAATTCGACCGCGCGAAACGAAAGCTCCTGGCACCGCCCGGCATGAAAGAGCTGCCGCCCGAGTTTCCCCAGGACTTCTCCGCCTTCACCCGCAAGCTGTGGGAGACCTGCGGCCCCTACACCATGACCTCGAAGGAGCGCATGGCGGTGCTAGAGCAGTCGGTGCGGTATGTCGCGGCCGCCCGGGTGCCCGGCGCGATCGTGGAATGCGGCGTGGGCCCTGGCGGATCGATGATGGCGGCCGCCACCGTGCTGCAGGAGATGGGCGACGCCGAACGCGACATCTATCTGTTCGATACCTTCGCCGGCATGTCGGAACCGACCAAGGAGGACGTTAGCGTCCACGGCAAGCAGGCGATGGTGCAGTACAAAAAGCGCCTGAAAGACGGTGTGTGCAACTGGATCTCCTATGGCAAGGACGAGGTGGCCGGCAACCTTGCCCGCACCGGCTATCCGTCCGAGCGCCTGCATCTGATCGAAGGCATGGTGGAGGACACCGTGCCACCCGCCGAGATTGGCGATATCGCGCTGCTGCGCCTGGACACCGACTGGTACGAATCGACCAGGGTGGAGATGGAGCACCTGTACCCGAAGCTGGTGCCCGGCGGCATATTGCTGGTCGACGACTACAACCGCTGGCTGGGCAGCCGCAAGGCGGTTGACGACTATCTCGCCGCGCACCGGATCGCGCTGTTCCTGTCGCGGGTGGACGACCACGCCGTGGTTGGGGTCAAGCCACGGTCATAGGGCCACATTCGGCAGGCATTTTGGCCAACTTGCCATCGGTGGCTTGTCATCGGCGGGCGGTGTCATTAACCGTAGACGCTGGATGCGTTCGCTGAGCAAGGGAGTGCGATCGAATGCAATTGCGTCAATGGGTTCTCGGACGGACATGGGGCGCCGCGGCCGCGTGCGCCGCTGTGCTGACGCTGGCCCCCTCGGCCGGCGACGCCCAGCTCTTGACCGGGCGCGACGAGGACCCCGTGAGCAGCTTTCAGGACTGCACCGTCTGCCCGGAGATGGTGATCGTCCAGGCCGGCACGTTCCAAATGGGCGGCATGCGCGGCGACCCGGACGCACGATCGTTCGAGTTGCCCCGCCACTCGGTCAACATCGCCCAGCCGTTCGCCATCGGCCGCCACGAAGTCACTTTTGACGACTGGGAGGCTTGCGTCGCCTATGGCGGATGCACCCACGAGCCCGACGACTACGGATTCGGCCGTGGAGACATGCCGGTTGTCGACGTGTCGTGGAACGATGCGAAGGAGTATGTGCAGTGGCTGGCGCGCCATACCGGCCAGCCCTATCGCCTGCCCACCGAGGCGGAGTGGGAATATGCGGCGCGCGGAGGTGCGGAGGGGTCGTTCTTCTGGCCCGGCACCATTGATGACGGTTGCCAGTTCGCCAACGTCGCCGACCGGACCGCGCTGGCCAGCTTCCCGGACTGGATCACCGCCGACTGCACCGACGGGTTCGACATTCACTCCCCGGTCGGCAGCCTGCGGCCAAATCCGTTCGGCCTCTACGACGTGTTGGGCAATGTCTACGAGTATGTCGAGGACTGCGCCAACGACAGCTATAACCTGGCGCCGAACGACGGGTCCGCGTGGCTGAGCGGCAATTGCGAGGAGCGCATGTTCCGGGGCGGTGCTGCGCGCGGACTGCCCGAAGAGGTGCGGCTGCCCGAGCGCGGCTTCGTCGGCATCGACGAGCGCTCTTCGTACAATGGGTTTCGAGTCGCCCTGACGCTGGAATAGCGGCGGCGAACGAGGGGGGCTTTCTTGGCGCAACGATCCATCAACCTGACGTCCCGGCTGCACGAGTATCTGCTGTCGGTCAGCCTGCGCGAATCGCCCGAGCTCGCCGCCCTGCGCGCGGTCAGCGACCGGCAGCCCGGCGCCGGCATGCGCTCGTCGGTCGAGTCGGCCCAGTTCATGGCGCTGCTGGCGGAGCTGATCGACGCCCGGCGCGTCATCGAGGTCGGCGTGTTCACCGGCTACACAACGCTGGCGCTGGCCCAGGCCATGGCCGACGACGGGCTGATCGTCGCCTGCGATGTCGACAACACCAACCCCGCGATTGGCCGGCAGGCCTGGAAGAAGGCGGGCGTGGCAGACCGCATCGACCTGCGCATCGCGCCGGCGACCGAGACCCTGCAGGCGCTGATCGACGACGGCCAGGCCGCCACCTTCGACATGGCCTTCATCGACGCCGACAAGACCAACTACGTCACCTATTACGAACAGTGCCTGACGCTGGTGCGGCCCGGCGGCGTGGTGCTGGTCGACAATGTGCTGTGGGGCGGCAAGGTGGCCGATCCGCAGATCGAGGATGAGTCGACGCTGGCGATTCGCGACCTGAACCGGCGCATCGCCGGAGACGAGAGGGTCAGCGTGTCGCTGCTGCCGATCGGCGATGGGCTGACCCTGGCGCGCCGCCAGAAATAATGCGGCGAACATGATGGGCCGGGCATGATGCACCGGACATGATGCGGGGCGCCTGAACGCCTGAAGGGCCGCGATTGACGAATTGCTAACCCCGATCCGGCAATGCTGCAGGTGGCGCAGCGCAACCGCGATCTGTGCCGGACACGCCGACGGTTCGGGGAATTGGTGAACATGGACGCACGGGCGAAGTGGTTGCTGCCGGCCGTGGCCCTGTGGGCCGCTGCCCCGGCGCACGCGCAAGAGCCCGGCGCGGCCGAGATCCTGGACATCGCGCCCGAAGCCGAGGCCCGCACGGTGGCCGCGGCCGACGACATCTCGTGCGAAGCGGCCATCGCGCTCGCCGCCGACACCCATGGCGTCCCCCACGAACTGCTCGCCGCCATCGGATTCGTGGAGAGCGGCTACACGCCGTGGGCCATCAACGCGGCCGGCACCCCCTATTTCTTCGACAGCAAGGCAGACGCCATCGCCAAGGTGGTCGAGCTGCAGTCGCTCGGCATGGAGTCGATCGACGTCGGCTGCATGCAGGTCAATCTGCGCTGGCACCCGGATGCGTTCGCCGACCTGGACGAGGCGTTCAATCCGGTCACCAATGCCGACTATGCGGCGCGCTTCCTGAAGAGCCTGCGCGACGGCACCTCCGCCTGGGAGGACGCTGTGGGCTACTACCACTCAAGCGCCCAGGTCTACCAGGAGCCCTATGTGTGCGCGGTGGCGGCCACCCTGGCTGCCGCCAATGCGGGCTTCACCCTGCCCTGCGAGAACGGCGGCGGCGGTGTCAGCACCGCCACGGTGGCGGCGACAGCGCCCCCGCCCCCGCCGACCAGCGGCCCGGCCCGTGTAGTCAACATCTCGCCTGCGCGAACCAACGGCACCAGCGTCGTGCGCGGCGATGGCGGTGGGTCGCAGGGCGTGGTCGTCTCCGGCGGCGGTGGCAACGGGGGCGGCAACGGCCCGCGCATCGTCAACGTGCGCTGACGCACGACCGGCGGCGCGCCCAGCCTGGCCCCAAACAAAACGGGCGGCCCCGAGGGACCGCCCGCTTCGCTCAAGACAACCCGTCTCAAACGGCACGCATCAGGTGCGCACCGTGACTAGTTGGTCCACAGAGAGAACGAGTTCTGCGCGCCGTCGTTGTTCGACACCATGATGGTGAAGGAGCCGGCCCAACGCGGGGTCCACTCGCAGTACTCCGAGGACGTGTAGCTGATGCTCTCGCAGATCAGGTTGCCGTACTCGTCGTAGACGTAGAGGTCCAGGTCGGTGTCGTCCCAGCCGTTCAGCACGACAATGGCACGATCGCCGCCATAGAACGCCTCGTCATAGGCGGCGGTGCCGAACGGGCCGATCCAGTCCTCGTACGCGCCTTCGCCGTACATGGAGCCACGGGAACCGCCGGCCTCGACATCCTCGATCAGCGCGATCAGGTCCTGGCGGTCGCCAGCCAGATCGCGTGCCGCGAGCAGCATGTCGTCGACGCTGGAGATCACCATCGGCACGTCGGTCGGCTCGCCGTTGACCTCACGCGCCTGGACTTCGCTGTCGGACAGCAGGTAGCGGTCCATGATCGAGGCGGCGACGATCAACGACATCGCGTCGTCATTCTCAACGCCGTAGATGGCAAGCTGCTGGGCCAGCGTCAGCTCATGGATGCCCTCCATGGCTTCGGCGCCGAGCGGCTTGTCGTCCGTGGCGTTCACGATTGCATCGGCGAACGAGGCACCGGCAAGGCCGGTGGTCATCGCCAGGGCGGTAGCAAAACCTACGGTCAAGCGCCGCGCGTCAGTCATTGACATCCTCCAGAGTTTACGGATCAGACCAAGTTCACGTCATAACAGTCGTGAAGGCGATGACGTCAGGAGGTGATCCGTCTCGTCACCGGCAATGTGTGCAATCTCTCCAATGAATGTGTCAACTTTCGGAGCAATCGACCCGGGAATAGGCCGGAACCGAGACACTTGTAGGGCTTGATTGGATGGCCGGGTCGTTCGCATGCACCTGTGCCGGTGCTGCCGCGGACGCCGCAGCCAAGGACTTGCGCCGGTGTAATACCAAGCTCGGCGGCAATCAATCGCCAAGCCGCCAATCGCCAACCCACCAATCGCCAAGCTGCGGGCGGCGCGAACTGTCATAGGGCCGCACCGCCAATGGGGCCGCGGACCTGTCATCGCGACAAAAAGACGAACGCCCCGCCGCGAGGGCGGGGCGTTGTCCACACGATCCAAACGCTTTGCAACGGATTGCGCGCGAACGCAGAGGGACAGGGACCGTCGCTCAGTTGGTCCAGATCGTGAAGGCGGAGGGTGTGTCGGCGTTGTTGACCACGTGGATGGCGTAGTCCTGGTCGGCATAGGCGACGAACGAGCACACGTTGGCGCCGGTGTTGGCCTCGCCGACGCACACGACGTCGCCGTTCGCATCGAACACGGTCACCGAGATCGCGTGGCTGCCCTGGCCCACCAGCGTGACCTGCGCCTCGGTATCGACGCCGTAGGCGCGCCGGAACACCTGCGCATCGCCCGCGTCGACCCAGCTTTCGCCGCCGAAGCCGTCGTAGCCGGCGATATCGAAGTCGCTGCCGCGATCGCTCGTCAGCGCCAGGTCGTCGATCAGGCCAAGCACGATCTGATCGTCGCCGGCCAGCGCCCGCGCCCGGTCCAGCATGGTGTCGGCGGACAGGCCTTCCACATTATCCACCCGGTGGCGGGAAGCCTCCTCGATCTCGGCCAGCGACACGTCGCTCAGCATCGCTGCCGCGGCGGTCATCACCAGGGCCGAATCGTATGTCGCGGCGAAATCGGCCATCTGCGCGGCCAGGATCACTCGCTCCGACATCGCAGCCAGCGTCGCCGCGTCCGCGCCATTGCTCAGGTCGATCGGGTGTATGCACTTGTCCGACA
Source organism: Alphaproteobacteria bacterium (assembly GCA_965227515.1). Taxonomy (GTDB): domain Bacteria; phylum Pseudomonadota; class Alphaproteobacteria; order CALKHQ01; family CALKHQ01; genus CBDDFZ01. The sequence goes on along the minus strand of CBDDFZ010000001.1, from coordinate 2,975,638 downwards.
CGACCTCCAATTCCATGGTCTCGCAGCCCATGGCCGGATCGGCGCCAAACTCGGGCTCGCCGATCTCGCCGGCGCTGACCGGCGACATGGCGATGACCGAAGCCAGTGCCGACAACGCCACGGTACTCAGGGCAATCAAGCGCGTCATTTAATTCTCCATCCCATCCAATTGGCCCATCCGATTGGCCTGCCCCGACGGCTCACCGTCGAACCTCATGGGCATGCCGACCGCCTCGCTCGACGAGCAACGGCGGGGCAACCGGCCGTGGACTGTGTTGTGATCTCGAATTCGGACGGATTTGCGACCGCGGCGTGACCACTTGGCGGCTGCGGCGCGGAAACAATGCGGACGTGCACAGCGCCATTAACTCTACGTTAACTATATGACATCAACATATTGAAAAATAACCACTTATGCTAATTGCCCACGACCGGCCCAGGCCGGAACATATGGGCGCCACATTGATCGGCGACAACCTTGCCCGCTTCGGTCGTCCGCGACCCCGCGTCATCAGCGAAACGTGTCATCAGCGATATAGGATCCACGCCATGAAAGGCATTCGCCGCACCCTTGCTGCCTTGTGCATATCGGCCGCTCTGCCCCTCAGCGCAGACGCCGGCTATCTCTCGGGCGTGCACGCATACAATGTCGGAGACTTCGAGACCGCGTTCTCCGAGCTGCTGCCCCTGGCCGAGGAAGGCAATGCCAGCGCGCAATACTACATCGGTCAGATGTACCACAGCGGTCGCGGCGTCGACCGCGACCCCGCACAGGCCGTCGAATGGTTCACCATGGCGGCGGAAAACGGCGAATCCCGGGCGCAGATCAACCTGGGCATGTATTACGAGCAGGGCCAGGTCGTGGATCGCGACATGGAGACGGCGGCGCATTGGTTCGCCGAGGCTGCCGAGGCTGGAGTCGCCTATGCGCAGGTGAAGCTGGGCGTGCTGTTCCAGCGCGGCGCCGGCGTGGCCCAGGACTTCACCGAGGCCGAGCGGCTGTACCGCGCCGCCGCGGCCCAGAACGACATCTACGCGCAGCGCAACCTTGGCTACCTCTATGAGAACGGGCTTGGCGTGACCCAGGACCTGGAGACGGCCGAGGCGTGGTACCGCGAGGCCATCATGCAGGGCTATCCGGGTGCCATGAACAACCTGGCCTGGATGCTGGCTACCAATGGCGAGCGGCTCGACGAGGCGCTGGAGCTGGCGGAGCAGGCTGTGGCACTGCACCCCAACCCCTCGCACATCGACACGCTCGGCTGGGTCTACTACCAGCGCGGCGAGTACGACCAGGCGATCACCCAGCTTGAGCGCTCGATCAATATGTACGACGGCGATTGGACCGTCATCGAGCGGCTTGGCGATGCCTATATGGCGGCCGGGCGAGTCGAGGACGCACGCATGCAGTGGGAGCGGGCCGCGGACGCGATGCCGGCTGGCGACGAGCGTGAGGAGCTGATCTCCAAGATCGCCCAGGTGACGTACTGAACGCTTGACCGAAAGATCGCGGCGAAAGTGGCAGGGCCGGCACGAAAGTGCCGGCCCTTTTTTCGTGTCGGGGAGGAAGTGCGGGATCGCTGAGGCCTGTGGCCGGGATCGACCCGCCTGGTCCTGCGATATACCTGCCGCAGACGACCAGGCGGGCGCGCCGGGGAGGACGGACTTGAAGTGGACCCCCACGATCCCACTCTCCGCCCCCCCTGACGCAGGGAGATCCGGTCGGCGGTCAGGCGCCGAAGGTCAGTGCCTCGGTCGGCAACGGCTCGCCGAGCACGCTGGCCAGAACCGTCCAGTGCATCGTCTCGTCGGCCGCGAGTCGGCCGGAGGCCTGGGCCAGGTCGGGGTCGGAGAAGCTGGGGATGACACCCAGATAGGCGTTGGCGGCACCTTCCTCCAATTCCAGCGCCAGCCGCAGAACGTCGGTTTCCGTCTGCAGTGAACCCGCGTTCAACGCCGCCGCATAATCCGCGTTCGACGCCGCCGGCACCGGCGTGCCGCCCATCTGGTTGATGATGCCGGTCAGGGTGTCGCGGTGGGCCTTGTGGTGGCCCTGGAACAGGACCGCTGCGTCCAGCACCGGCTGCGAGAGCAACCCGCTCTCCGCGCCGACCTGGTATGCGGCAATCGCTTCATGCTCCAAGCCCAGGGCAACATTCAGGATGCCGACGTCGGCCTCGGTGGAACCGGCAGCGCTTGCGGTGGCGGCGCCGGAGCTCGCGGCCCGTGCGGAACACCCGGCCAGCAGGCCGATGGCGGTTGCAGAAAGCGCGATCTGGCCGGAACGGCCGAAGAAGACGCGGCGGTCGACATTATGGATGGTCATGAGGACGTATCCTTCTGGGACATGATTGGGGCGCTGCCGGAGGCGATGCGGAGCCACCGGCGGCGAAAGACCGGGGCCGGACACGCTCTGCCCGGCCCCGCACATCCGCAGCGCTACTGCGCCGTGATCACCGTCATGACCAGATTGCCGTCCTCGCGCACCGGGCCGTCCTCGCTGGCGCCCAGCGTGTATTCGAAGATGCCGGTCTGGCTGCCGCCGTCCTCGGCGTGGATCATCAGCATCAGCATATCGCCGCTGGCCACCGGCTCGGTCAGGATCGCGGTCACGTCCATGTTCTCACCCGCCTTCAGCGGCGCATGGCCGACCACAGGGCCTGGCGCGCCTTCGGCATCGGTGCGGTGCACCACCAGCCAGCCATTGGCCTCGGTATGCACGGCACTGGCGGTCACGGTGCCGCCGGAGACGTCCTGATCGGCCGCGGAGACCATCAAGTGGCCAGCGGCCTGGGCCGTGGCGGCGGCGAGCAACGAACCGGCGAAGAACGAAACACCAGCAAATTTCAGCATCGAAAACTCCTCTCGGATAGGTCTAGCGCTTTTTTTGATCGCCGGGCTGCCGACGCACATGGCAGCAACATCCCCGCGGAGCACGGTCGGCAGGTCATCCGAGCCGCGTCTCAGGTTGGAGACACGACGCAACTGCGTTTGGATGCAGCGGGGCCAAAAAAAGTTTCGAAAATTGCGATGCGCCGGTTGGAACCGCGCACCTGCGGCGGGCCGCGCCTGCGACAACGGGCGAAATGGGCATGTCCGTATGCGGCCGCTAACGTAACGGTCACCCTAGGAAAGGCATACTTGAACCAAGACGAAGCCAATAAAACGGGGTGCAACATGCAGAAAGACGCAGACGCCAAACCGGCAGCTTCAACCGCCAAACGCGCGCCCCGGTGCACCGTGGCACGCAAGGCCAACGGCAGAGCCGCGCCCGCCAAGAGCACCAAGGCGGCAGATGGCGCGACACCAGCCAATGGCGCCGACAAGACCGAGAACATTGCCGCCGTTGCGACGGATGGCGTCTCACCCCTGCCAACCGATGGCGCCGAACCGGGATCGGCGCAGCATCAGCTGGCCGAGATGCGCCATGACCCGGAGACCATCCGCCGCCTGTTCGAGTATGGCGAGTACCCCTACCACACCAAGATGCGGCGCGCGGTCTACGAGAAGCACAAGGTCGAGCTTCAGGTCGAGCTGCTGAAGGTTCAGCACTGGGTGCGCGAGACCGGCCAGAAGATCATCATCCTGTTCGAGGGCCGGGACGCGGCCGGCAAGGGCGGCACCATCAAGCGCTTCATGGAGCACCTGAACCCGCGCGGCGCGAGAGTCGTGGCCCTGGAAAAGCCATCGGAGTCCGAAAAGGGCCAATGGTTCTTCCAGCGCTATGTCCGCCATTTGCCGACCGAGGGCGAAATGGTCCTGTTCGACCGCTCCTGGTACAACCGCGCCGGCGTCGAGCGCGTGATGGGCTTCTGTACCGCCAATGACTATCTGGAGTTCATGCGGCAGGTGCCGGAACTGGAGCGGATGTGGACCCGCAGCGGCATTCGCCTGTTCAAATACTGGTTCTCGGTCACCCAGGACGAGCAGAAGCGCCGTTTTCGGCAGCGCCAGATCGATCCGCTGAAGCAATGGAAGCTGTCGCCGATCGACCGCGCGTCGCTGGAAAAGTGGGACGACTACACCGAGGCCAAGGAGGCGATGTTCTTCTACACCGACACCGCCGACGCGCCGTGGACCATCATCAAGTCGTCGGACAAGAAGCGGGCGCGCATCAATTGCATGCAGCATTTCCTGGCGTCCCTGCCATATCCGAACAAGGACGAGCATGTCGTCCACGGGCCCGATCCGCTGATCGTCGGCGAATTCCGCCATGTCATCGGCACCAGCCGCCATGGGCTCGGCCCGAAGCCGGAGCTGGCCCCGCCGCCCGAGTCGTAGTGCCGCCTGTGCCGTAGTCGCCGGCCTCGCCGCTGACAATCGCGCGACCTGGCCCCTGGCCTGGTTGCCCGGTCGGGTGCGAAGCCGTAACGTGGCGGCAGCTGCCGTGGAAGACGGATGACCGGCGAGACCGCACCGACACAAGATGACCAGGCCGAACTAGCCGATGCGCTGTCGCGCTGCGCGACCGGCGACCGTGACGCCCTGCGCCTGATCTTCGATCTGGAGGCGGGACGCATGGTATCGGTGGTGCAGCGCATCGTGCGCCGCCGCGACCTGGCCGAAGAAGTGGTCCAGGACGCCTTCGTGCAAATCTGGACCAAGGCAACGCAGTTCTCTCAGGAACGCGGGTCGCCGCGCGGCTGGATCTACGCCATCGCCCGCAACCGGGCGCTGAACCTGATCAGGGATAGCAAGCGGGAGACGTTCAGCGAGGACGATCCGCAAGCCGAACAGGAAGCCGCCGCGCAGGCCGATGACGCGGACGCCGTCCTGGCGGCGCTGGACGCGCGCAGCCAGTTGCGCAACTGCCTGTCCGAACTGGATGAGCGGCGGCGGCGCTCGATCGTGATGGCCTATGTCTACGGCTTCACCCATGGCGAGATCGCCGGCAAGCTCGCGATACCGCTGGGTACGGCCAAGGCCTGGATCCGCCGCGGGCTTGCGGCACTCAGGGACTGTCTGTCATGAGCGAGACCGGCCAGGACATCCGCGCGCGCGCCGACGACTTCGTACTCGGTCTGCTCGACCCGGCGGAGCACGAGCGGGTCGCCGCGGAGATGGAGCACGACGCCGAATTGCGCGCAGCGGTGGCCGAGAGCCGCGACCGGTTCGTCGACCTGGACATGACGGCCGATGCAGCGCCGGTGTCGCCGGCATTGTGGGAGGGGATTGCCGCCCGGCTCGACGGCGCGGCGCAGATGGCGTCAGACGGCGCACCGGCCGCGTTGGTCGAGTTCCCGGGTCCAGGCGCAACCGGCGCGGCGAACGACAACCGGCGCGCGGCCTGGCGCCCGCTGGCCATGCTGGGCATGGCGGCGTCGCTGCTGCTGGCGGTGGCGCTGGTGTGGATGCTGATGACACAGCCGGAGCCGGAAGTGGTCGCCGTGCTGCTGAACGATACCGGCCAGCCGGTGGTGCTGATCGAGGACTTCGGCGGTGCGCAGGCCCGGTTCATCCCGCTGGTCGACGTCAACGTGCCCGACAATCGCACCATGCAGGTCTGGACCAAGTGGTCGGAGGATGTGGGCCCTGTCTCGCTCGGCATCGTCGATGCCGCCCAGACACTGGACCTGGCGGCAGAGGGCGTGCCGGCGCCGCAGGAAGACCAGCTCTACGAGATCACGTTCGAGCCTGCCGGCGGTTCGCCGACCGGGCTGCCGACCGGCGACGTGTTCGCCATCGGCTACGGCCGCATTCCGCGTTAGTACGCGAGACGCGGCCGCCATTCCGAGGGCCCGAGTGCCGTCAGGCGGCGCGTACCGACTGCAGGAACTCCTTCACCGCGGACTGAAGCTCGTTGGACTGGCCGGACAGGTCGCTGGCCGACTGCAGCACCTGCCTGGCAGCTTCGCCATTCTGAGCCGTGGCGTCGTTGACCGTGGAGATATTGCTCGAAACCTCCATTGTCCCTTCCGACGCCTGCTCGATGCTGCGCGCAATTTCCTCGGTGGCCGCGTTCTGCTGGTCGACCGCGGACGCGATGCCAGCCGCGTTCTCGCTGATCTGGCCAATGATCTCACGGATGCCGTCAATCGCCGCCACGGCCTCTGAGGCGGCGGACTGCATGCCGCCGATCTGGCCGGCGATCTCGCCGGTCGCCTTGGCGGTCTGGTTGGCCAGGCTCTTCACTTCCGACGCGACAACGGCAAACCCCTTGCCGGCCTCGCCCGCCCTTGCGGCCTCGATGGTCGCATTGAGCGCCAGAAGATTGGTCTGCTCGGCGATGTCGCTGATCAGGCCGATGACGTCGCCGATCTTCTGTGCCGCGTTGTCCAGGCCGCGCATCTGGTTCGTCACGTCCTCGGTCTTTGTCACCGCATCGCTGGCGAAGTTGCTGGACTGCGATACCTGACGCACGATCTCCGCAATCGACGAAGACAGCTCCTGCGCGCCGGACGCCGCGAGTTGTACATTCGACGTCGCGCCTTCAGCGGCCGCGGAGACCACGCCTGTCCGCGCGGCCGTGCTTTCGGTGGCCGCCGACATCGACTCAGCCGCAGCCTGCAGTTGTGAGGATGCGCCGGTCACGGCCGACAGAACGGATTCAGCCCGCTTGTCGAATGCCGCGCACAAGTCGCGGACGCGCTTGGCGCGTTCGGTCTGCGCAGCCTGCTCGGTTTCCTTGGCTTCGGACATGCGCGCACGCTCGATCGCATTGTCGCGGAACACGGCCACGGCGCGGGCCATGGAACCGATCTCATCGCGATCCTCGGTGAAGCCAGGGGCCGCAGAAGTGTCGCCGGCGGCAAGTTTGTCCATCGTCGCCGACATTGCGCGCAGCCGGCCCGCCACACTGCGGCCAATCAGGACGGACAGTGCAATGGCGACAAGCAGGCTGACGACGGTCGTCACGGCAACCGCGATTTCAGACTCCGCACTGGCGCGCCCCAACGCGGCGAGCCCGGCATCCATGTCGTCGTGGATCAACTCCTCGGCGGCGTCGGCCCGTTCGATCAGGGACTCGAACGTCCGGTCGAACATCTCATCGGCTGCGCTGCCGGCGCCATGATCCTCGCCGCGACCCGCATAGCGGGCCTGGCCGGCTGCGATGAACTCCTCCAGATCGGCGGCGACCGCCTCGATGTTGGCGCGAACCTCCGGGTTCGATGACGGATGGAAGGTGCCCTCGTCGTTGGCGCCGCCGGACAATACCGCGTTGACGTAGAAGCGTGTCTCGTCGAGCAGTGCCCAGACCTCGTTGATATCCTCGCCCTCGTCCCCAGCCATGATCTCCTCGAACAGCAGGTGGGCATGGGTGGCGGTCAGCTTGATCTCCATCGCCGCATCGCCAAGCGGCGCCAGGACGGCACCCACTTCGTTGCCACGGTCGGAGATACTGGCGTTCATGAAGACGCCGACGGCGCCTGTAATGGCTACGAGCAGCGACAGAACGAGGAAGGCGGCAAGGATCTTGGCGCGCACGCCGAGCGCGCGAACGATAGACAGCATTGGAGCTCTCCGACAGGTGGGGATGTTGGCGGTTGCCCCATTCATCAGACCGCCAACCTGGTCGATATCCGCACACTATTCAGGAGGTCTTTTTTCCACGTTAACGCGAAGGGAGAACTATTCGCGCTAACACATACTTATAGATGGACCGATTACTACGGCAGCGGCACAACAAACCCCACAAGGTGGGCGCACCCCCTCGCGTGCTCCGAAGGCTATGCCCTCGCTGCGGACGATGTTCGAACGGGAACGCCGCGGTCGCCATTTCAAACCGCAGCAAAGGGGGATTGAGCGGTCGGAGAGATAGGTGACGGATCGTACCGGAGACATGGGTAACACTTTTGGCCTTTTGGCCGGGGGTGTTGATGCCGTGGAGACGGAGTACGGTTATGGAGGAACGCCTGCGGTTTGTGGCCCGTTTGCTGGAAGGCGAGAGCATGAGCGCGGTTTGTCGGTCTTTCGGGATATCCCGGAAGACCGGCTACAAGATTTTCAAGCGGTATCAGGCGGAGGGTGTGCATGCGCTGAGCGACCGGTCTCGCCGCCCGGTGCGCTACGCCAACCAGCTGCCGGCCGCGGTCGAGCGGCTGATCGTCGCGACGAAGAAAGAGAAGCCGCACTGGGGCGCACGCAAGATCCGGGAGGTGTTGGTGCGCCGTCTTGCCGGCGACGTGCGCATTCCCGCCAGGAGCACGGTGCATGCGGTGCTCGACCGCCACGGCCTGGTCCAGCGCGCCCGGCGCCGGCGCCACAAGGCGGCGGGCACGCCGCTGTCGACGGCCCATGTCCCCAATGCGCTGTGGTGCACCGACTTCAAGGGCGAGTTCAAGCTCGGCACCGGCCGCTATTGTTACCCCCTGACGGTGACCGACCAGGCCTCGCGCTTCATCCTGGGCTGCGAAGCCCTTGAGACGACCAAGGAGGCGCATGCCTTCCCGGTCTTCGAGCGCCTGTTCCAGGAGTTCGGCCTGCCCGATGCGATGCGCTCCGACAACGGCCTGCCATTCGCCAGTCCGAACGGGCTCTACAACCTCTCCAGGCTCGCGGTCTGGTGGCTGAGGCTGGGGATCGCGATCGAGCGCATCAAACCCGGCCATCCGCAGCAGAACGGCCGCCATGAACGCATGCACCTGACCCTGAAGAAGGAGACCACCAAGCCGGCCGGCGCCAACATCCTACAGCAGCAGGCCCGCTTCGACGCCTTCGTCGCCGAGTTCAATACCGAGCGCCCGCATGAGGCGCTCGCCATGAAGTGCCCGGCAGAGGTCTACACCCCCTCAGCCAAGCCCTATCGCGGCTTGACCGAGCTCGACTATCCGTTCCACGACCGGGATGTCGTCGTCACCTCATGCGGGCGGCTGTGCCTGCACCGAAAGAAGATCAACATCTCAACCGTCATGGCCGGACAGCGCCTGGGAATCAAAGAGGTCGACGAGGGCATATGGCTCGTCAGCTTCATGCACTACGATCTCGGATACATCGACCTGGAGCAGAAAACACTGCAGACACTCGACAGCCCGTTCGGCACGAGGTTGTCACCCATGTCTTAGGTACAAACTGTTACCTATGTCTCCGGGTCGGACAGATTGAGTGATGGTCGGAGCGATAGGATTTGAACCTACGACCCCTTGACCCCCAGTCAAGTGCGCTACCAGACTGCGCCACGCTCCGACGCGGTGGAACCTAGTGCAAACGCGGCCCGAAAGGCAATCGTTTGGCGCAGCCCGGTGCACGGCTTCGGCTAACCGGCCGCCTCCTCCCATAAGCGGTTGGCATTGTCGATGGTCCTGAGCGTCGATTTCCATTCGCGCTTCAGGTCCTGCTCGGTCATGTCGCCGGCCTGGTAGGCGCTGAGCAGGTCGCTGAGTTCGGCGATCACTTGCAGGCCGGCATAGATGTGGGCGGGGTTCATGGCGTGGCCTCCTTTTCGATGGCGATGAGGGTGGCAAGCCCGGCTTCGAGCAGAGTGGTGGTGTCGAAAGCGGTGTCGACGGACGCGCCCTCGCAGATGTCGTTGAGCACGGGGCGCCAGCGGTCGACGGCGGCGATCTGGCGGTCGCTCAGCGCGTCGCCGGCGCGCAGGGTGGCCAATACGCCCAGGGTGGCGCCATAGGCGCGGCAGGCCAGCAACGGGTCGATCTCCAGGCCCGCGTTCTGCCGCGCCAGGCCGCCAGCGGTGGCACAGCCGGCGAGCGCCAGCAGGCCGGCCGCCGACAATGCGATGCTGCCGGCGCGCATCAGGCCGCCTCCCGGTTCGGCACCAGGTAGACCAGCAGTGCGGTCACGATGGTGGTGCCGGCCGCGACCACCTCGGGCTCGATCTCCGGAAAGACCGCACCGATGACGACGCCGATGGCGCCGGCAACGGCGGCCGCGGTGGCCTTGTTGAATCGCTGCATTCTCACCTCCGTTCAGGCATGAAAAACCCGGCAGGTGCCGGGCGGTCAGGTCAGGGATTGAGGGGCGGTCAGGCCGCTGCCTGTTCCTCCGGCAGCAGCAGCGGCACGGTTGCGCTGTCGAGCACCCCGGTTTTCTGCAGGCCCTGGGCGATCTGGAAACTGCGGATCGCGTGGTGGGTCTGCGGCCCCATGATGCCGTCGGGCAGCAGCGGCTTGCCGTCGCGCCCGCGGTGGCCTAGGGCGTTCAGCGCCTCCTGCGCGCGGCGCGCGTTGGTCAGCGGGCGGTCGGCCTCGCTCGCCGGCCCCACGCTGGGCCTCTGTTGCAGGTCACGGCCGGCGAACGCCTGGCCCCAGCCGGCGATCATCGGCTGCCAGGGAATGCAATCGACCTTGCGGCCGGGGCAGATGGTGGCGTGATCGACCGCCTCGACCAGCGAGGGATAGCGCGCGGCCATTGCCAGGTGCGCCTCCTCCGCCGTCTCGATCTGATAGGGCGAGAACGGCTCGAACCAGTCGGCCGCCTGCCAGGGCCCGCCGTGATGCTGGATCGTCACCCCGGTGCCCTTCACCTTCACCGGCTCGGCGCCGTGGTAGGGCACGCTGAGGCCCGTGCGCTCGTTGAAATAGGCAGTGAACCACTGACCGTGCTTCTCGTCGTAGAACAGCGGCCCCCAGTTCGCCCACTCGATGCCGATGGCGAACCGGCTGCAGCTCGACATGCCACGCCACGACGACACCCCGGCGTGGTGGCCGAAGCGGTGTAGCGGCGCGCACTGGATGAACCCGCCCTCGCGCGGGCCGACCAGCTGGGCGCACAGGCCCCGGTTCTCCAGCACCTGGACCGAGATGTCGGCACCGCCGCCGGCGGTCCAGTGGTTGACCACGATCAGCGGCTCTATCTCGCCGCCGACGTGCGGGCTGGGCCGGCGGGTCGCCCCGTCGATCCAGCCGTCTGAGTCGATGTGCATGTCAGACAGTCTCCTGTCATTCGGGCGGCGCGAAACCGCCCCGCTGGTCCAACAGGCGTTCCACCAGCCGGTCGACCGAGCGCTTGGTCTCGCGCACCTCGTCGCGCACGCCCTCCAGCATCGCGAGTTGGGTGGCCATGTTGCGGCCCATCTGTTCGATGGCGAGGCCCTGGTCGTTGACGCGGTCCCACACCCGCACCCGCTGCTCGATCTGCCACTCGCGGTTGTCGGCGATGATCTGGGCAAGGCGCGCCACTTCGGCGATGGTGAAATTGCGCGCCTCGGCGGCCGCGACGGCGTTGGCCGTCACCTGGCTGTCGAGCTTGCTGGCCCACCAGACGCCGAGAGCCGCCTGCACGATCAGCGCGAAGATCACGCCGATGGAGACCTTGCGGTCGAGGGCCAGCGGCGCCGGCTGACGCAGGCGTGCCTCCATGGCATCGAGGCGCCTGGAAAGGTCTTGGTCGATCATCGGGGCACCGCAATCGGCTCAACCACCGACAGGTTGCCCGCCGCCGCCGGCAATGGCGTCGAACAGCCGTTCGGACAGGCCGACCGGCAGGATGTCGTGGGCGGCCAAACAGCCATCGGCAAAGAACATCCACACCACGGCCGGACCGCGCTGGGTCATCACCGGCGCGTAGGCCACCGTGTCATGGGCATAGGCGGTGACCGGGGGAATGGCGTTGTAGGCCGCCATGGCGGTCGCGGAGGCCGCCGGGTCGAGCACGACCACCTCCACGCCATCGGCGGCGGCCGCCGCCACGATGTCCATCGGCGACCGGCAATCCTGGGCATCGGCCCGCGCCGCCACCAGGGACATGCCGAGCCAAACCGCCAACAAAAAAGCCGCCCAGGGGAGGGCCCCGAGGGCGGCGCGATAACGGATCATGTGAAATCTCCTAGGGTTGCAGTTGAATTTCCAATGCGTCGACGCGGGCGGCGAGCGCATCCAGCTCCGCCAGCAGGTCGCGGCGCGCACGGGCCTCGGCGGCCAGATCGGTCGCGGACCTGCGGCGCTTGGCGTAGGTCAGCACCACCTTGTCGGCGCGCACCTCCGGGGTTGGGTCGCCCAGTTCCTCATCGTCAGCCAGGGCGGGCCGCACCTCTTCCACCGGCAGCAGGCCGGCGGTCATGGCGGTATTCTCGTCCAGCGGCGTCAGGCAGGTGTCGCCATTCGGCAGCTTCTGCCGCGACACGCCGGCGGGGTAGCGCCGGCCTGTCGGGTCGTTGGGGTCGATGTAGTCGGTCATAGGCCGAACCTCGATTTCTGGGCGTTGAAGTTCCGTTGCAGTTCCGCCTCGCTCAGGACGCGGCTGTAGATCCGCGCGATGGCCAGCCGGCCGCCGCTTTCCATGCCGTAGAACGGCGAGCCCTGGCGGCGCATCAGGCGGGGCACATAGGTGCTGTCGCCCGCCGTGAACAGGCCCGCCTTGGTGTACGTGCTGTCGGTCACCCCATCGACCAGGAAGCGGCAGGTCGTGGCCCCGTCGAGCTGGCCGGCCCAGGCGATTTGGTGCCACGCCGCCAACGAGAACGTGCCCGACGTGTCTTGCGTGTTGGATGTCGAGCTGCCGACCGTCGACATGCGCAGCCCGTCGCCGGACAACCAGTAGAACTGAATGCCGGTCGTCGCTGGCCCGCTGGCCGAGTAGCTGTTGGAGAACAGCATCTGCTCGCTGGAGCTGGTGGCCATGTAGACCCACAGCTCGATGGTTGTCGGCGTGTCGCTGCGCCCCACCTCGCGGATGAATTCGCCGGAATGCGCTGCCGCCAGGTCCATATGGTCGCCGCCATCGGTCGAGAAATACTCGCTGCCGCTCTTGGCGCCGGCCACCCCATTGAAGGCCGGATCGACGCTTTCGACACCGCTGGTCGACCCCAGATAGAAGTCGTTGCCCGCACCGGACAGGTCGGTGACCGTCTGGCCCGACCCGCCGTAGGACGCGGCATCGCCGGCATCCAGGTGCAGCGCCAAGCCGTCGGTGACGATCCCCGCCACCGGCGGTGGGACTGGAAACGGAAAGGTCATTGCAGCGCCACCGCATGCAGGTGGGAGAAGCCGTTGACCCGGGTGACGTAGAGCAGGAAGTCGTCGCCGTCGGTCGTGGTCAGGCTGTCGCCGGTCACGGCGGTGAAACCCGACACGGTCACCGCGCCGGCACTGCCGTTGTTGGTGAGTTGCAGCACGATCGTGCCCTCGCCGCTCGACGGCGGCGCCAGCGTGTGCGCGCCACCGTTGAGCGCCGTCTTCACGTTGCTGTTCGAGAATGCCAGCGTCGTCGTGCCGGTGGTGATGGTGCCCAGGTCCTCGGCGGTGGCCGCGAACCCGGCGGTCAGGGTGTCGTCGGTGTCCGCCTTCAGCGTGTCGGCGTCGTAGGCCTGGACGTCGGTGCCGATATCGCCGACCGCGGCCGTGCCGAGGCCCAGCGTTGCCCGCGCGGTGGCGGCGTCGGCATCGTCCAACAGCGTCTCGGCGTAGGTCGACACCGGGATCGCACTGTCGCCGGTCGGCCCGGTGGACGCGATGGGCTCGCCGCTGGCATCGAACGCCAGATAGGCGCTGGCGCGGTCGACGCTGTTCGGGATCGCCGCGGACAGGGACGAGCTGTCGGTCGACGGGTAGCGCAGCGCGCGGCTGCCCTGCTCGTCGAGTTCCTGGGCGATGGCCGTCAGTCGGTCGAGCGCGGTCTCATGCGTTTCCGCCGGGAACGGGTCATTGGCCGTGTAGTCGGTCTGCTGCAACCGCCCGGTGACGCGCCGCACGTGCCATTCCAGGCCAGATGCCGGCGCCGCCGTCGCCACAACGGTACCGGTCGATCCACCGCCGCCGGTGACGGCGTAGTCGGCGCCATTGGCCTTCAGCGTTTCGGCGCCGCTGACGGCGACGCGTTCGATGACCTCCAGGTCATCGCCATCGAAGAACGGAAACGTGACGTTGAACACCGTCGTCGCCCCGTCGCAGGCATAGCCGACGCGGCTATGCGTAGAGCTAATGGTCATGTTTTGTTCCTTTTTCGAGACGCAACCGGACGGACCGCCATCAGGCAGCCCGGCAACCGGTCAGTCTTCGGAGGGGCGCGCGCGCTTTTCCTGCAGGGCGGCGATCAGGTCGTCCAGTTCCCGCTCGGAGTAGATGCGCCCCAGCTTGTCGGCAGTGGCCGCCGGACCGTAGGCATCGTCGCCAGACGCAGGGGGAGCCACCGGCGCCTCGGCCGGCTGCTGCGGTATGGGCGGCGTCATCGGCGGCGGTGCCGCAGGCTCCATCATCGCCGGTGCGGCAGCGGCCGTGGCCACTGGTGCCGCGACCTGACCGGCATCCGGCGCCGGCGCGACGAAGGACGGCTCTTGCCGGCCATCGCCCCTGCCCCCGCCGGCACCGCGTGGCAGCGGCGGCAGCTTGTCGCTCGGCATCTCCCGCGCCGATGCGGCCGCCGCCCGGCGCCGCTTGCGCGGCCGGAAGCTGCCGATCATCAGGCTCATGCAGAACCAGGCGAACGCGCTGATGACGACCGCGATGACGAGGCGTATCGGCAACGTCTCCTGCGCCGCGTCCCAGTCGATCTGATTGACCACCTCGGTAATCTCGATGCCGAGCTGGTCCGACTGATAGAGGCCGTACGAAATGACCGCCCACACCACCGCGAGCAGGATGACCGCCCACAGCCGGCGAATGACCAGCCCGATGACGATGTAGCCGAACGATGCGACGAGGTCGCCGAAGGTGGTGACGATATTGGCGAGGAATTCTTGCACTAGGTGGTCCCGAAGCAGCGCGATCCTGGCTGCGCTCTGGATAGCATTTGCGCCTTCGATACGCGTGTCATTACCTGACGCCGATCCAATAAGGCAACCGCCCCGGCCGGCCCTCTGCTGCCCCGGTGCGCCAGCCTGCTAACGCGACCGCAACGACGCCAACGCATCGCCATCCAGCAGCAATGCCGCCAGCCGACGATAGTGCGGATGGCTGCAATGAACAGGGCTGCCTCCCACAAAGTCAAGCATGGTCTCCAGGTAGAAGCCAAACCGGTCGCGGAAGCGGTTGAGTTCAGCGCCAAGCGGGCCATTTGCCAGCCCGGCCAGACGGAATTCGTCGGTCAGGCGCAGCATGCGGCGATAGGCTTCGGCGACCGACTCGACGTGGCCCTCGATCTCGCGCGCCAGCTCCAACCGCCGGGCGCCAAGTTCACGCACGATTGATGCCATGCTGTCGTCCGCGACCGCCGCCGCCGAGCCATCGGCCTCTGCGATTCGGGCGTGGGCGACATCGACGGCGGCGTCCAGATCGGCAGCCAGGGCCGACTGCCGGGCAATCTGCGAGCGGGTCCGGTTGAGCTCCTTCTCCGCCGCCTTGTCGCCACCGTGCACCTGCAGGGCCAGATGGGCGCGCTTGGCTTCCAGGTCGGTCAGTCGTGCAAATGCCTCATCGCGTTTGGCCAACAGGGCATCCAGCCGTTCGCCGAGGTCTACGTCGGCGATCAGGCCGTTGCCCGTCCCGGCGCGCGGCCGGTCGGGCATGGTGTTGGGCTGTGCCGTCATGCGTCGGCCCATCCCTTGCGCGCGGCGACATTGAAGATCGTGCGCACGACGAACGGGTCGAACCGCAGGTGGGCGGCGCGCAGCATCGCCTCCAGCGCATTGCCGCCCAGCCGCTGGATGGCGTCGGCAACGATATTCATGTTTTGTTCAAAATGATCGCCCCAGCGGACGGTCAGGTAATGGCGCGCGGCTGCGGTGAGGTCGTCGCCCTCGCCTTCGGGTCGACTGGAGTACGGGTCCATCGCCTCGTTGAAGCGGTTGACCAGCGTCTGGGCCTCGCCCAGCGACAGGCCGGCTTCGGTGAACCAGGCCCGCACCGTTTCCAGCGCGCGCTGGTGCGCCTCGATCGGCACGTCCGGGTCCAGACGGATCGAAGAGAAGTCGAAATCGTTTGGGTCGGCCGGCGGTTCGCCGGCATATGGACCCAGGTCGAGGGGACCGGGGTCCTGCGGCGTAGCGTCAGCCATGTCATGGGATCGCATCATCATGGTCTCCAATGGTCGGGAAGTGGGGTGAGGCCCGCGCCTACGGGCCAGTGCGCCTACGTGCCAGTGCGCCTATGTGCCAGTGCGTCCACGTGACGGGGCGGCCGACAGCACCGAGCGGCCGATCGTGTTGAACCCGCCCAGCAAGGCCTTGCCGGCTTCGGACCGCGCCTGATCCGCCGTCAGGTCGTGTCGATAGGCCGACAGGGCGCCGCTGTTCTCGATGTCCTTGGCCTCGATCTCATGCTCGGCCGCGGTATCGGCCAGGATCTCGATCGGCGAGCCCTCCACGGTGATGCCGGCGGCACCGATGCGCGCCCGGCGTGTCGACAGGTCCTTGCGCGCCTTGCGCCGCACCTCGGCCGCATCGGCGGCGGCCTGGGCGCGCGCGAATTGCGCCTGGTTGTCGGCGCCGTCCGCACGGGCGCGCTGCTGCGACACGTTGGCAAGCGTGGTCAGCAGCGTGGTGCCGATGGTGAAGATGTCCGCGCCCATGGGCGTCTCTCCTCGTGGTTTGTACTGGTGGCGGTCAGGCATCCGGCGAGCGGATGCGGGCATAGAGTTCGGCGTCGCCGCCATCCGGCAGATAGGCGCGCATCCGCCCCTCCCACCCGAAGCCGAGCAAGCGCGCCCAGCGCTCGCCGGCGCCAAACCCGCTGTCGACAGCGGTCTCGATCCGGCGGACAGGGCTCGCATTCAGCACGTCGACGACGGCACGGTGCACGGCCCGGAACGGCACCGCGCGGCAGTCGGACAACAGCGCCCAGGCATAGGCCCGGCCCGGCGACAGTTCGGACAGGCCGGCGCACCCGACGACCGCGCCGCGATGAACTCCCGTAAACGCGGGGCCGGCCTCGGCCAGTGCCACGCCGTAACCGGGATCGTCCAGCAGCACGCCGAGATGGACCTGGGCGCGCTGCAGCCTCAGCCGCGCCAGATGGGCGGGCCGGAACGGTACGAGTTCCATGACTCGCCCTACTACCGATCTTGCGTGATCAGGAACGGCGTGATGCTGACCACCATGGCCGGCAACGGCAGGCTGCCGCCGATGGTCACCCGGCCGAAGGACTCATAGCCACCCGGCCAGGCGAGGTCGGCATCGCCGCTGAACAAGGGCACCGCCTGGTCCATCGGCACCGATGCCGGGCGGAACATGGTCTGCGGGATCGGGTCCAGCGTCGTCTCGTCCGGCCCCGCCGTGGCGCCCAGCGTGTTGCGCAGCCGCACGATGCAGCGATGCAGCCGCTTGGTCTTGCCCTGGGCGGTGCCCGAGGCCGAGCCCGCCTCGATGTTCATGGTCTGCATCAGCCAGGCGTAGCCCAGGCCGACCTGCACCTTCGCCGCCTCGCGTTCCAGGCTGATCGCGCCCCCCGAAACGGTGACGTCGGGATGGGTGGCGCCATCGGCCAGCACGCTGACCGTCTCGCCTTCCAGATGGTCGAGGCCTGTGATGGTGTCGGCCGCGGCACCGTCGTAGGTCAGCCCGGCATCGACGTAGAAGGCGTCCTCGCCCTCCCCGCCCTCGGCCAGCGGCGCCTCCATGTACTCAACGTAGCGCACCGTCGCCCCATCGATGTGGCGGCGCACCACCAGCCACAGCTCGTCGCGGTCGCCCGACGGCGACGGGATGGTGGCGATGCTCTCCACCGCCGCCGGCGTCGTGTCACCGGCATCGGCATGGCCGCCCAGCGTGTGCAGGTGCCAGCCCAGCACGTCCTGCTCGCGGACGTAGGTCAGGCCCAGCAGCCGCCCGTCGACGCGCACCACCCAGACGATGCTGGACGGCTCCTGCTGGTAGACCATCTCGACCACGCCGGGGCTGATCAGGTGCTCGGCCAGGATACTGACGTCGGGCGAGCGGAAGCCGTCGTCCTCGAACACGAACGCATGCTCGCGCAGCCGGCGCCGGGCGCGCTGGACGTAGAGCACGGCGCGGCCGATCCGCAACGGGGCCACGTCGGCGCTGCCGAAATTGGTCGAGCGCGCGCCCTGCACGTTGGCGGGCGTGATCGCCTCGCCCAGCGACGACGGCCGCACGATCCACTCGCCGCCGACCGAGCCGGCGAGCAGGCCCTTCTCGTCGTCGGCGAGCCAGCGCACGGCGTTGACATTGCTGGCGTTCAGGGTGACGCCCACGGCGTGATCATCGGCAACGCTGCCATCCGGGTCGGTCGGCGCGAATGCGGTGTAGTCGCCGCTGCGCGACATGTCGATGCGCTGCGGGCTGCCGGCCGCCCCGGCGAAGCACAGCCGGTCCTGGAAGAACGTCACCGTGGTCGGCCAGCCGGTGGTGTCGGACCACACGCAGAGGCGCCATTCGGTCGACGCGCCGGCGGACCCGCCGGGCGATGCGTGCCACGTGATGTCGACCACCGTGGCGCTGGTGAAGCCAGTGATGCGCGCCCAGCCCCAGTCCGCCGCCGTGGTCGGGCGATAGCGCAGCACCCGGCCGACATCGGTCGACGCGAACGTCGCCGCGCTGGCGGTCATCGTCGTGCTGCCGGAGAGCGCGCCCGGCGTCATCGTGGTCGCGCTGACGTTGACCGGCAGGTACGGCCCGTCCTGCAGCGACAGCTCGGCGAACGTCCAGCTCGTGTGGCTGGTGCGGGTGAGCGTGCGCGGCGCATAGTCCGGGTGGACGATGTAGAGCACGTCGGCGGACTGCGCGGTGCGCAGCGCGAACAGGTCGGCGGCGGCATACGGGCTGGTCACCACCAGCGGCGTGTCCGGCGCGGTCTCCACGATACCGCGGTCCATGAACACGCGCATGGTGGCGTCGCCGAACTCCAGCACATACGCCTGTTCGGTGGAGAACTCGAAGCTCAGCAGGCGGCAGGCGACGCTGGAATCATGCGCTTCCTGCACGAAGCGGGTGCCGGCGCGGCGCTGCACCGGGCCGTGCAGCAGCGGGTACATGTTGCGCATCTGGCGGCAGGCGTTGCCGTATTTCTGCTGGTCGATCCGGCCCTCCAGCGTCGGCGCCCATTCGCCGGCGGTGAAGTTGGTGAGCAAAGGTGTGGCCTTGGGCATGGCAGTCTCGCGGTTATAAGTTCGTTATTTGTTCTATGATTCGGATCGTTCAAGTCAGCGGATCAACACAATCAACGCCGGGCTTCGAACCACGCGGTGTCGGCGAAGGTCTCGGCGGAGGCTTCGCGGCCGTCGATGGCACGGGCGCGGGCCAGGATCTCCTTGTAGGAGCGGGTCGCGATGTCGCGCTTGGTGTTGGACTGGGTCAGCCCCTCGCACAGCTCCACCGCCAGCCGGGCGGCCAGCGCCTCCACGAACAGCGGATCGAACAGGCTGGCGTCGGTCTCCTGGCGCACATAGCGGATGTAGAGCGGCGCGCCGGCATCGGTCAGGATCGCCCGACCCTCCACCGTCCACGGCCAAGTGGTGTCCACCGTCACCACCCGCAGGCAGTCGACCGGCAGCGTGTACTGCGCGGCATAGCCCCAGGCCGGCGCCGTCGTGCTGGCAGCAAGTGCTGCGCGCGCGATGGCGAAGTTCCACGGATGGTCGCGCAGCACCGCGTCGCGCACCGGCTCGAACGCGCGGTTGCAGGCGCGCGCCGGCTTGGTGTCGTCGGCCAGCGAGGTGATCGGCTGCTCGCCCAGCTTGTCGAGCGCGCGGTTGCAGATGTCCACGATCGAGGACATGGGGCCTCCGTTGCAGGGGGTTCGGGAAACAAAAAAAGGCGCCTCGTGATGGGCGCCCGGCGAAGCGGTATCGGTTAGGCGGTCGGCGCTACAACATCGTGGTCAGGTCGCCGTCGCCGGCCCGAACGTCGGGTCGCGATTGTCGACGAAGCGCGCGTTTTCACTATTTGTTCTTTCTGGCGCTTGTTCATGGAGGCCCCTGGCACCGTCAGTAGCGATTCCCATGGGTCACGCGGTTGACTGAGCGCCTTGGCCAGTTTGCCGTCGGCTGCTTTCTTGGCTGTCTTGCTGCCGGTACTTTTGGCGGTTGCCGAACTCGTGGCAGCCGATAATCTCCCCAGCAACGACGTCGCCGACGTCCGCGTGGAGGCATTACCGCGGGCCGCGGCACTACCGGATGCGGCGCCCGAAACTGACGTGGTCGCGGCATCGGAACGCTGCCCACCCACGAGCGCTTGATCCTGCGCGCCCCTGGGTTGACCGTGCAATGGCAATGGCAGGGACGTAGGTGCCGCTTGCTCGATCAGATCCGGTATGTCGACACCAATCTGGTCGAGCAGATTGCGATCCCAGCCCGGCAGATAGACCGAATTGTTCTGATGCCACAGCACCTCGTCGTCAGTGTAGTAATCGGGGACACCCAGGTACTCACCACCATTGCGCTCGACAATTGCCTCGATGACATCGGTGTAGGTGCGGACAACGCTATTGCTATTCTGTGCTTCGTCAAACGGATCCAACGTGATCGGCTCGTAGTCCAAATCGGCATCATTGATAGCATTGGATACCAGAATCAGTGCCGACCGGATCTGGTCAAATACAATCTCCTTCGGCCCCTCGAAGAGTAGGAAACGATTGCGCTCGTGCGCAAAGAATATGTCCCCTTCTCCCGCACTGATGCTATCATCATAAAAAGGAATGAAGTGCTCCCAGCCACCAGGCTCGTCGGTGCCTTCTCGCCCCTTACCATGCCCTTCGAACAGGTAGCGGTTGCCCATCGGGTCGATGATCATGATGAAGCTGTGCGCGTATCCGCCACCAATCCCTGGGATCGGATACGAACCCATCTCAACTCGCCAATTCTCATTTCTTGCCATCTTCGGCCTCACTCACAGTTCGCGGCTAAATCAGAAAACGACGGCGGACTTTCGTCACTATATCGTCCGTCGGCATAACCTTGACTAATCGCTATGCGGTATTCATTCTCTGACACCTCATTTCTCTCATTCTTCAGAACAACACTAGATATCATTTGATCAAAATCACCAAGGGCAATACCTGACTGAATTTCGATATCATAACGAATTCGAATTGGATCATAAACTTTATGAATAGCGCTGTCGTAGTAAGAAAATGAATAGGTGCAAGTTTGTCGATCACCATCCAATTCGCACGACCAACCCATGTTTGATAAAATACCATCTATATCATCTAGGCCATGACTGCCGGACAGCCGGCTATTTAAGAGCCTGATGATACAATCCTGGCGTGTGCCATCAGGCCAATAATATGCACGCTCAATTTCATTTGTGGGGTAGAAATCGTACGCAGGAGCTGAAGGTTGGCGTGAACACCCCACCGCCGAAAGGGCGATGGTTACGAAAACAAAAATGTGTTGGATTGCCATTCTCTTCACTCCTTAAAGGTCGCAAGACGGTTGCAATTTACTAACCACGGATTTCTCAGCGGATCCGTGATCACCACAAAACAGTGTGCATACCCGCCACCAATGCCTGGTATTGGATATGATCCCATTTCTACAAGCCAATTCTCATTGCTCATTGCTAGGCACCTCTGGCTCACAGTTGTTCATATAGTCCTCAACCGAAAGCTCCGAGCTAGGCAGAAAATCACCCAATTGCCGAAGCTCCAACATCCCAGCGCGATATTCTTGTTCAGTTACTTCTGAGGTTAACTCCTCGAAGTTCAAATCGTTAATGAATATTCGATCATCCACCTCCAATAACTCCATATGTATAGTAACGTCATTTTGGAACAGAGTTGGATCATATACTTTGCGAATAGCAGCATCAAAATAGGTGAACTCGAATGTACACACCGCACCATGATCGTTCTGGGCGCAGTCCCATTCAAGCTCTTGAAACCGGTCGACGGCATCATCAATCGACACCATCGACGCCACCTTCGATCTAAGGAATTCTGCGGTACATTCCTCTGCGATCGTTCTGGGCCAGACATGGGCACGCTCAACCGGATTTTGCGGGTAGTACTCCAACCGTGGTGTTGCCGGTCCACGGGCACAGCCCAGCACGGTCCCAGCAAGAATTGCCACCGTCGCCAGCATTGTTGGGTTTGTCATTCTGAGACGCCTGTCGTCAGTCGCTGAATTCTCCAAAATTGGGCGTTGCGGCATGACGCTGTCGGCAGCTCGCATCCGTGTTGAGCGGCCGCGAATGATCGCCGGGAATGTACTCGCCCTGGGCGAGGCCGTGCGCCGTTCCAGCGCCACAAGCACGCGCGTCGATGCAAACGGAATTGATGCCAGATGCACGTATTGGATGATACAGAGACACTATTATACAACCTACCCTCTGTCTATCTGTTTTCCTCTTATGTTCTAACTATGGCGAACAAAAGGCGGGCGCGGACATCGCTGCCCACGCCCGCCCCGTTTCCCGGCTACCACTTCTCCCCTACCGCGCAGCCGGAAAGGTGTCGCTCGTCCATCTACGTTCAGTCGACCACGTAGACGACGTAGCCGTTCAGCGTCGCCGCGTCCGGGAACGTGCCGCCGTTGATGGTGGCGGTGAGCGTCACGCCCGCCTTGGCCTCGAACAGATAGGTCTCGCCGCCGCCGACAGTGCCGCCGGGGTTGACCGAGCCGGCCGAGGAGACGTCGACCGCGGCATCCAGGCCGTTGGGGTCGGCCGCCACCGCGACGTCGTCGTCGCCGGTATGGGCCTTCCAGCCGAAGTCCATGGTGCGCGAGGCGCCGAGCGCGGAAAACGCGATCCGGCTCAGCGGCAGCACCACCCGCACCTTACCGGCGGGCAGGGTCAGCAGCTCGGCGACCGAACCGGCATCGCCGGCGCCGGACTGGGTGAAATCGAAGCGCGCGAACCGCAGCCGCCCGGCCCACTCGTGGGTGGGGTTGAAATCGGTCGGCTCGGTCTCGGTCAGCGCCAGTTGCGTGCTCTGTTGTGTGGTCACAGCCATCGCTCAGCCCCCTACGCTTCCGAACACTTGATTTCGACGACCTTGCCCTCCTCGGTCCGCGTCGCGCCGAACGTGCCGCGCACATAGACCTGGGTGGAGTAGGACTTGTCGTCCCGCTCGGTCACCTTGCCCTCGATGTCGTCCCACACGCCCAGGTGCATGCCCGAGCGCCCCCACACCGGCAGGCGGCGATAGGAACTGCCGTCGACCTGCAGGCGCTCGATATGGACGAAGTTGAAGCCCATGAAGGCGGAGATCTTGCCGTCCACCAGCACCGGGCGGGTGTTGAAGTCCAGGCTGATGGCCTGGGTCTCGCTTAGCAGGTCGTCGTGCTGCTGCGCGGTGATGGCGCAGAACAGCGGCTCGTAGTCGACGTCGACCTCGTTGGCCATCAGGATGCGCTTGGCATAGCGCAGCTTGGCGACGTTGAGGCCGGTGGCGCCGCCGGCACCGGTGTCGACCGCCACCGTCTGGTTGGCGCTGTCGAACGCGGTGTCGGTGGTGCCGTTCTCGCCGGTCTTGGCGGTGCCGAAGAACGCCGTGATGATCTCATCGTCCATCGAGCGACCCAGGGCATTGGCGCCGTTCTCGGTGTAGGCGTTGGTCGGCTCGTGGATGGTGCGGACCTTGTCCTGCTCGTCGATCAGGTCCGCCCACTCATAGTCGTTGGGGTAGATCCAGCGCGCCGAGTGCGGCGTGCTGATCAGCGGGGTGTCGCTGTGGCGGGTGGTGCGCTTCTGCGCCGAGACCGGGCCCACCTGGTCGACAGCGCGCGCCGCCTTGCCCCTGAAGGCGGACTCCTCCACCGTCGGGCGCAGCTTGGACCCGCGCTGCTGCAGGCGGAGCGCAACCGCGCCGCCGTAGTCCAGCGAATGCGAAGTCGAGATTTCGAAAGACACTTCCACGTCTCCTTCAGTTGGTTGATGAAGGCGCGGAGCGGTTGACCGCCGGCCGGCACGCAGTTTCTTGTTGGACGCTAAGGCTGAGTCTGCGCCCCAGAAACAAAACCAGCGCGCTGGCACGCCAAGGCCCGCCCGAGGGAGGGCGGCAGGCAAGTTGGCGTGTTGGGAGCGCGCGATCTGCGCGGGCCGGCCGGCGGGCCGTTTCCTCGGCGCTGACGGGCACCGTTTGCCGGCGGTCTTTCCCGCGGTCGTCCGGGGCCGCCGGATCAACGATCGATGCAGCGGCTTGGCCGGAAGGAACAGTCTACTTTGACTGTAGACGCACCATATCAGCCAAGGTGATTGTTGTCAATATGTTCTTTATTTGATCAGTTAGCGTGGCCGTCCGGAACATCTCCTACGCGTGGCTTTGCGACGGCGGCGGCGGCGCGGTGCTTTCGCGGCACACCAGCTCGGCATCCAGCGACGTCCAGGTGTCCGGGCGGTGGTTCGGGTCCTCCAGCATGCGCAACAGCACCGCGGCCCCCGCCCGCCCCAGCTCGAACCGCGGCTGAAGAATGGTCGTGAGCGTCGGCTCGCAGAATTCGGCGAAGGCAATGCCGTCGAACCCGACCACCGAGACATCGCGCGGTACGGCCAGGTCCGCGGCGCGCAGCCGCTTTGTGAACCCGATGGCGATCTCGTCGCTAGCGGCGAACACGGCGGTCGGCCGGCGGGCCGCGTTCAGGAACGCCTCGGCCGCCGCGACCCCGGTATGGAAATCGAACCGTCCGCCCCAGCGCAGGATGCTGCCGGGGTCCAGCCCCGCCGCCGCGACTGCTTCGCTGAACCCCTGCCAACGCTGCCCGTCGACCCAGTTGCCCGGCGGACCTGAAATGTAGCCGAGTCTGGTGTGGCCGAGACCGATCAGGTGCTCGGCAATGGCTTGCGATGCCTCGCGGTTGCGCACGATGATCTTGGGAATTTCTGGATTGTCGACATACGTGCCGACCGACACGATCGGCATGCCCGCATCGGTCAGCGGCCGATTGTCCTTCACCGGCATCCAGCCGTTCAGCAGCAGGACGCCATCGACCTGCCCGGCCAGCGCCAGCTCGACGAAATGGCGCTCTTTGGCGTGGGAATTGTCCAGATGCCCGATGATCAGGCCATAGCCGGCCTCCGACAACGCGGCGTCGATGCCGCGCAGCACCTCGACGAAGAAGGCGTTGCCGACGTTGGGCACGATGACCATCGCCATCATGGTCTTGCGCGCGCGCAGCGACCGCGCGGCCTGGTTCGGCGTGTAGCCGGTGTCGGCGACGGCACGCAGCACCGCTTCGCGCGTTGCCGGCCGCACCCGCTCCGGGGTCATCAGCGCGCGGCTGACCGTCGCCGTGGAGACTCCGGCACGACCGGCCACGTCATGAATCGTCACGCCCCCGCGCGACGTCCGCCGCCGTTTAGCAATGCTTTCCATCGTCAAGAGTCGTCGTTCCGATCGTCGCTGTCCGCCCCATCGGCACCACAGATACCGCGACCGGAAAGGATTGACAGCCTAATCCAAGAGCATACACTCAAGGTAATCGATTACAAAACCCCGGCGTCCACATCGGACGACCGGAAAGATCGAACGGCCCAAAATGACCGGGCCAGAACAGGGAGGACTATCGAATGAAACGCCTGAATTGCGCGACTTTGCTGCAGACCACCGCGCTGGTGGCACTGGCTGGCACCCCGGCGATGGCCGCCGAGGTTGAGGTGATGCACTGGTGGACGTCGGGTGGCGAGCAGGCGGCTGTGTCCGTGTTCGCCAACGAGTTCAACGACACCACTGACAACACCTGGGTCGACACCGCGATCGCCGGTGGGCCGAACGCGCGTGCCGCCATGATGCAGCGTACCCTGGGCGGCGACCCGCCCGATGCCGCGCAGTTCAACCCCGGCCGTCAGTATGAAGAGCTGATCGAGGCCGGCCTGTTGCTCGATCTGACCGATCTCGCCGAGGCCGAGGGTTGGGCCGATGTCGTGCGCCCGTCGCAGATTCTCGATCCATGCATCAAGGACGGCCGCGTCTGGTGCGTGCCGGTCAATATTCACTCGTGGCAGTGGGGCTGGGCCTCGATCCCGGTGTTCGAACAGGCCGGCGTCGAGATGCCGAACAACCTGACCGAGTTCCTGGCCGCCGCGCCGGCCATCCAGGAAGCCGGCTTCATCCCGTTCGCCATCGGCGGCGAGAGCTGGCAGCACTCCGGCGCGCTTGACGTCGTGATCCTGAGCGAGATCGGATCCGAAGGCTATCTGCGCCTCTACCGCGACCGCGACCTCGAATATGCGCAAGGCCCGGAAATCGCGCACGCGCTTGAGATCTGGCGCGAGATGACGTCCTACATCGACGACGGTTCCGGCAACCGGAACTGGAACGACACCACCAACCTCATCATCACCGACCAGGCAGCCCTGCAGATCATGGGCGACTGGGCGCGCGGCGAATTCGCCATTGCCGGCGAGGTGCCTGGCGTCGACTACGAGTGCCTGGCCGGCGGACCCGCCGACCACGCCTATCTGGACACCGGCGGCGACATCTTCCTGTTCCCGAAGCAGGACGATCCGGAAGTCGAAGCCGCTCAGCTCGAGCTGGCCTCGCTGATGATCAGCCCGCGCGTGCAGGCATTGTTCAACCTGGCCAAGGGCTCGCTGCCCGTGCGCGCCGACGTCGACCTTGAGTTGGCTGACGACTGCATGAAGCTGGGTCTGGAAATCCTGTCCGACCCCAATAACGTCGTCCCGGCGCAGAACAACTTCTTCACCGAAGACACGGCCGGCCAGCTTGACGACCTTTGGGCCGAATTCTCCTTCAACCGCGACCTCTCGATCGAGGAAGCGCAGGAGCGTCTGGCCCAGATTCTCGAAGACGCCAGCTAGGCGCTCCTCGCTTACGGGAGCGCACTCACGTGGCACGGCACCGCGGTGCCGTGCCACTCTGACTTTTCGTGACCGAACCGGACAGCCCTGGCAGTTTTCGGCGTATCATGACAGCCACCCAAGAGGTCTCGGCCGCGCGGCCAAGAACGCGCAGACCGTTCCGCCTTTCAGCCATCCATCCGTATCTGGGTGCGAGCACCATGATCATGGTGGCGCTGGGCGTCTATGTCGCCGGCATCATCTACTCGATCCTGCTGTCTTTCACCGACGCCAAGCTGTTCCCGCGTTTCAACTTCATTGGCATCGACCAGTACGAGCGACTTTGGGACACGTCGCGGTGGCTGGTATCGGTGGAGAACATCTGGGTCTTCGGCGCCCTGGTCATCGTTTTCCAGATGACCTTTGGCTATCTGCTGGCGGTGTTCATCGATCAGCGCATCAAGCAGGAAGATACGTTCCGCACCATCTTTCTCTACCCGTTTTCCATGTCGCTGGTGGTGACCGGTCTTGTGTGGCAGTGGATGCTGGACCCGAACCTGGGCATCTCCGCCACCATCCAAAGGCTGGGTTGGGAGGACTTCCAGTTCGCGCCGCTGGTTAACCAGGACCAGGCCGTCTACGGCCTGGTGCTCGGCAATGTGTGGAACGGGGTTGGCGTGACCATGGCGATCATGCTGGCCGGGCTGCGCGGCATCGATGAGGAGATATGGAAGGCCACCCGGGTCGACGGCATTCCGACCTGGCGAACGTACCTTTTCATCGTGTTGCCGATGATCCGCGGCGCCGTGCTGACGGCGTTCATCCTGCAATGTACCCAGATCGTCCGCGTCTATGACCTGGTGGTCGCCATGACCCAGGGCGGGCCCGGCATCGCATCGCAGATGCCGGCGGTGTTCGTGATCGAGCACATCCAGAACCGCCAGAATGTGGCGCTGGGCATGGCGGCGGCGACCATGATGCTGATCCCGATCGTCGTGTTGTTGTTCATCAAGGCTGCGACCGACTACCGCCAGAAGCGGCGCGCCGGGCTGTTGACGCGATGAGTGCCGCGAGCAGTGACAGCACCATGGCCCGGTCCACCGGCATTGGCGCGCATGACGGACCTCGCGGCGCCAAGCCCAAGCGTCTGACACCGGCCCGCGTCGGCGTCTACGTCTTCCTCATCATCTCCGCGCTCTTCTTCCTGGCGCCGCTGTGGGTGATGCTGGTGACGTCGTTGAAGGGGATGCCCGAGATCAGACTCGGTTACCTGTTCTCATGGCCGAGCGATATCGAGTTCGAGGCCTGGACCAAGGCATGGGCCACCGCGTGCACAGGCCTCGATTGCAGCGGTATCAGCCCCGGCTTCTGGAACTCGATCAAGATCACCGTACCCAGCGTTATCGTATCCGTGCTGGTCGCGGCCATGAACGGCTATGCCCTCTCGTTCTGGCGGTTCAGGGGCGCCAACCTGTTCTTCGGCCTGCTGATATTCGGCGCCTTCGTCCCCTACCAGGCGGTCATCTACCCGCTGATCATCTTCCTGCGCGAAGTCGGGCTGTTCGCCTCGCTGCCCGGCATCGTCATCATCCACACCATATTCGGGCTGCCGATCACCACGTTGCTGTTCCGCAACTACTTTGCGGCGTTGCCGGAGGAGCTGTTCAAGGCCGCGCGCGTCGATGGCGCCGGGTTCTGGACCGCCTTCTTCCGCATCATCATGCCGATGTCGGTGCCCATCACCATTGTCGCGGTCATCCTGCAGACCACCGGCATCTGGAACGACTTCCTGTTCGGATCGGTCTTCGCGGGGCGGGACAACATGCCGATGACCGTGCTGCTCAACAACGTCGTCAACTCCACCACCGGAACCCGGGAGTACAACGTCAACATGGCCGCCACCATCCTGACAGCCGCCGTGCCGCTGGCCGTCTACTTCTTCTCCGGCCGATGGTTCGTGCGCGGCATCGCCGCTGGCGCCGTGAAGGGCTGAGGCTGAACCGATGGCAAGCGTTTCGATCCGCGACCTGGGCGTCTCGTTCGGCCACCTGAAGGTGCTGGACGACCTGAACATCGAAGTGGAGGAAGGCGAGTTCGTCGTGTTGCTCGGCCCGTCCGGCTGCGGCAAGTCCACGCTGCTGAACTCGATCGCCGGCCTGCTCGACATTTCAGACGGCGAGATCTGGATCGACGGCAAGAACGTCACCTGGGAGGAGCCGAAGAACCGGGGCATCGGCATGGTGTTCCAGTCATACGCGCTGTATCCGCGCATGACGGTGGCCGGCAACATGTCGTTCGGCCTGAAGATGGCGCGGATGCCCCGAGATGAGATTCAGCGGCGCGTGGCCGATGCCGCCAAGCTCCTTCACATCGAAGACCTGATGCATCGGCGCCCCGTGCAATTGTCAGGCGGCCAGCGCCAGCGGGTGGCAATCGGCCGGGCCCTGGTGCGCGACGTTCACGTCTTCCTGTTCGACGAGCCGCTGTCCAACCTGGATGCGGCACTCCGGACCGAGCTGCGGGTTGAGCTCAAGCGGCTGCACCGCGAGCTTGGCAACTCGACCATGATCTATGTCACGCACGACCAGATCGAAGCACTGACACTCGCCGACCGCATCGCGGTCATGCACGCCGGCATCATCCAGCAACTCGATGCGCCGCACGAGATCTACCACAGGCCGGCCAACCGGTTCGTCGCCGGATTTGTCGGCTCGCCGAAGATGAACTTCTTCGAGGGCCGCATCGAAATGGAAGGCGGCCGCCCCGTATTCGCGTCGGACGGTATGCGCCAACCGCTGGATGGCTATGCCTTCGCCAACCAGCCATCCGAAGGCATGGCCGTGGAACTGGGTGTCAGGCCCGAGCATATCCGGATCGAACCGGACAACGGCCTGCATGACATTGTCGTCGACCTGGTCGAGCCGATGGGTGCGGAAACCATCGTGTGGTGCAAGCACCTGGACAAGATCATCAGCCTGCGCCTGGACGGCGACGCCGATTGCAAGCCCCAGTCGGCGCTGAAGGTCGAGTTTCCGCCCGACCGCTTGAACCTTTTTGCCAGCGATACCGGCCAGCGGCTTTAGCCGAACGGCCGTCAGCCACCCCCTTGGAGTTTTGACCTTCATGCTCGACAACATCTCGGTGCAGCTCTACTCGGCTCGCAACTTCCCGCCTGTCGCGACGCAGCTGAAGACAGTTGCCGATACAGGACTGCACAATGTGGAGTTCTACGCCGCGTTGCTGCGCGATGCCGACCAGTACACAGGCGACATGCAGCAGCACGAGCTCGTGGCGCCGACCACCCATGTCGGCCTGGTGGACCTTCAGGAAAACTTCGACACCACGGTCGCGACCGCCAAGACGATCGGCGTGCGTCTGATGATCATTCCGTTCCTGATGGCCGACAACCGGCCGAGCGACGCCGATGGCTGGACCGCCTTCGGTGCCGAACTTGGCGTTCAGCAGGCCCGGCTGGCGGAACACGACCTGCGGCTGGCCTGGCACAACCACGACTTCGAGTTCCGGCCCACCGGCGACGGCCGGTTCCCCATGGACCTGATCCTTGCCGGCGCGCCGAACCTGGGGTGGCAGATGGATATCGGCTGGGTGGTCCGCGCGGGCCAGGACCCGCTGGCGTGGATCGAACGCTACCGCGACAGGATCGTGTCGTTCCACATCAAGGATCTGGCACCGGCCGGGCAGAACCAGGACGAGGACGGCTGGGCCGACGTCGGCCACGGCACCATGGACTGGGCCGCCCTGCTGCCGGCCATCCGCTCGGCGGAACCGGAGTTCCTGGTCCTGGAGCACGACAACCCTTCGGATTTCGCGCGCTTCATGCAGCGGTCGGTCGCGACCATGGCCGACTGGTAGGCCGCGCGCCGAACACGACGCACCGGCGGCGGTTGCACCGCGCCGGGCACAATCGAACATGACGCACGCGCGGCGGCACGGGCCGGGCCCGGCCGCTCTGTGAATTGAAAGGTTAGAGGATGAGCGAACCACTCAAGGTAGGGGTGATCGGATGCGGGGTGATCTCCGGCATCTACGCCCACAACATGCCGGGCTTCCGCGACGTCGAGATGGTGGCGTGCGCGGACATGAACGAAGCCGCCGCGTCTCGGCTGGGCAACGCTTACGGCCTGCGCGTCGCGGCGGTGGACGACTTGCTCAACGACCCCGAGATCGACATTGTCCTGAACCTCACCGTGCCGGTGGCCCACGCCACTGTCACCCGCACCGCGCTGAACGCCGGCAAGCACGTCTATTCGGAAAAGCCGCTCGGCATCTCCATCGACGAGGGCAAGGAACTGGTGGACCTGGCGGCGGCAAAGGGGCTGCGCGTCGGTGTCGCGCCGGACACCGTGCTTGGCGCCGGGCACCGCATCAGCCGCGAGCTGATCGACAGCGGCAAGGTCGGCACGATCCTGTCCGGCACCTGCTTCATGCTGTCCCCGGGCATGGAGAGCTGGCATCCGAACCCGGCCTTCTTCTTCCAGCGCGGCGGCGGCCCGGTGCTGGACGTGGGGCCCTACTACATCGCATCGCTGGTTCAGTTGCTCGGCCCGATCACGGCCGTCGCCGGCGTGGAGGCCACCGGCAAGGCGGAACGTGTGTGCGGCGCCGACGGGCCGAACAAGGACGTGGCCTTCAAGGTGGAGGTGCCGACCACGGCGCTGGCGTTGCTGCGCTTCGGCAATGGCGCGCACATCTTCCTGGCCCTGAGCTGGGACGTCCAGGCGCACGGCCACCGCCCGATGGAGCTCTACGGCACCACAGCAACCATTCGGCCGCCCGATCCCAATTTCTTCGGCGGTGACATCGAAGTCGGCACCGGCAAGGACAATTGGACGGTGATCAAGTCGGACGACCGGGTGTTCGGCGCACCGAACTGGCCGGTGGACAACCCCACCCGCACCAACTTCCGTGGTCTCGGCATCGCCGAGATGGCGGCAGCGATCAAGGCGGGCCGCCCGCATCGCACCAGCGACCGACTGGGCCTCCACGTACTGGAGGTGGCAGAGGCGATCGAGCAGTCGGCGCGACAGGGCGGCTTTGTCGAGGTGGCGTCGGGCGCGGAGCGGCCCGCGCACCTCACCGAGGAGGAAGCGCAGGCGCTGCTGGCGTAGGGAGTTCGTGCGTCAGATGCCGAAGAACGGCTGAAGCATCCGCGCCGCGAAGCTTGAGAAGCGCAGCGGCGTGTCGGTGACCGCCAGGCAGATGCAATCCTCGCCCTTGGCCGCATGGGGCTGGTGCTTCAGGCTCTCGTCGGCCTCCTGCAGGTCGCCGCGCGCGAAGGTACCGGTATCGTCGCTGTAGGCGCCGGCCAGCACCAGGGTCAGCTCCAGCCCGCCATGGGTGTGGTGCGGCACCGGCCGGCCGGCCGGGATCCGCAACAGGCGGGCCTTGGCACCGCCCTCGCTTGTCGGCAGCACGATCTGGGCGGCGCCGACGCCGGCCCAGCGCCACTTCAGCGCATCGACGTCACCGCCCAGATAGCTGCGCAGGGGCTGCGGCAGTATCGGCCGGTTGCCCGCGTCCACGGCGCGCACTTCGGCTACTTCGCTCCGCTGTTGCGGTGCATCCTGCAAGCGCGAAACCACGCCGGCCCAGGTGTCATCGCCCACGGACGACGGATCGACAGTATCGAGAAACGCACCGCCTATGGCTTCCATATCGGCGACAATCGCACGACACTCCGGGCACAGCGCGACATGGGTCGCAATGGCCACGCCGAATGCCTCGTGGATGCCACCCGACGCATAGTCGAGCAGCAGCTCCTCGCTCGGATGGTGATGAATGGTCATGGCGCTCATACCTGTCGCTCCAAGCCCACGCGCAGGTGCCGAAAGGCGAGCCTGATGCGGGACTTAACCGTTCCCAATGGGATGTCCAGTTCGGCCGCAATCTCCGAATGCGGCTTGCCTTCGAAAAACGCGAGCTTCAGCACGTCCTGCTGCTCCTGCGACAAGTCGGCCACCACCTTCTTGATGCGCTCGATATCCTGCCCGCGGGACAGCATCTCGTCGGCCTGCGGGTCCGGGTCGCGGACAAGGGCCGGATCGTCCATGTCCGGCTCGGGCCGGTTGGTCCGCCGCAACTGGTCGATCCGCACGTTTCGCGCAATGCGAAACACCCACGTCGCGCACGATGCCTTCGCCGGATCGAACAGCGCCGCCTTGCGCCAGACGTTGGCCATGGTTTCCTGCACCACGTCCTCGGCGGTGCCGGCATCCGCGCCCTGGCGCATCAGGATTGCCTTCACGCGCGGTGCGAAATGCTCGAACAGCGCGCGGAAAGCCTCCATGTCCTGCGACCGTGCAACCGCTGCAACCTTGTCATCGAGATCGTTTTGCACCGACTGCGTCGTACGTGACATATCGTTTCTTTGTGCCGCCAACCCCGCAACGACCCCCCCACCATTCCGGGCCGCGGATCGAGGTAAACCCGCGGCGGCCCATGCTGCCTTCCCTGACGCACCGATTGTCGATCGTTGAGATCGGGCAGCCAGGGGACATGACCGTCGCCGATGAACCAGAACCGAGACTAGCCGGTCTGCCGTCGCGCAGACAGGGGCAATTCCCACGATGCCGAACGGCATCGCGCCCGGTGCCCGTGTGTGCACGTGAAACTCCGACGCTGTTGAGCAAGCGTTCATGACCCCTAATACGCACAGCGACGCGTTTTGGATCATGCCGCGCACAGGTTCGATCGCATCGCGAGCCTGCAACCGGCGTGATCCGAACGTCGGCCCAGGGCGTAAGTTCGATGAGCCTTTGCAGTTCGCTATCATTGCACCGCGGTTTTCGATAACCGCCAACATCGAGAGCCGCCGATTTGAACCTTCCGCCCCCAACCAGCCGCCCCATGTCCATCGCCGTCATCGGCACCGGCATTGCCGGCATGTCCGCCGCATGGCTGCTGGACAAGTACCATCGCGTCACGGTCTTCGAAGCCGGCGCCCACGTCGGCGGCCACGCGCGTACGGTCGATGTGACGCTGGGCGACCGGAGCGTGCCGGTGGACACCGGCTTCATCGTCTACAACGAGGCCAACTACCCGAACTTCACCGCGCTGCTGCGGCACCTGGACGTGCCGACCAAGCCCAGCGACATGTCGTTCGCCGCGTCGCTGGACGGCGGCAGCCTTGAATATTCCGGCTCCAGCCTGAACGGGCTGGTCGGCCAGCGGCGCAACGCCGTGCGCCCACGCTTCTGGCGCATGCTTGCCGGCATCCGCCATTTCTACCGCGATGCCGCGCGATACCTGGACGAGCCGCTCGTCGCCGACCTCAGCTTGGGCGACTACCTGCGCGCCGGCGGTTTTGACAGCGCGTTCGTGCACGATCACCTGCTACCGATGGGGGCAGCGATCTGGTCGACAACGCCGGCCGCGATGCTGGACTACCCGGCCGCAGCGTTCATCCGCTTCTTCCACAGCCACGGCCTGTTGCGGCTGACCGGACGCCCGCAATGGCGCACGGTGGACGGCGGCAGCCGCGAATATGTCGACCGCCTGGTCGCACCCTTCCGCGACCGCATTCGCCACACGCCGGTGCAGGCCGTGCGGCGGCGCGCGAACGGCGTTGCGGTCGTCGACGCCGCCGGCCACCCGCACCCATTCGACCATGTCGTCATTGCGACCCACGCCGACCAGGCCCTGCGCCTGTTGCAGGCGCCCGACCCCATCGAGACGCGCCTGCTGGGGTCATGGCGCTACACCGTCAACCGCGCGGTGTCGCATCGCGACCGCCGGCTGATGCCGAAGCGCCGCCGCGTTTGGTCGAGCTGGAACGTGGTGGAGGCGCCCGACGGCGGCCCGGACCGCGCATCGCTGTGCGTGACATATTGGCTCAATCGCCTGCAGTCGCTCGATCCGCGCGACGACCTGTTCATCACCCTGAACCCGGTGGTCGAGCCCGCGCCCGACCTGGTGATCGAAGAGCAGACCGTCACCCACCCGGACTACCACCGGGCCGCCATCGCGTCGCAGGCCGACCTCTGGCGCTTGCAGGGCCACCGCCACTGCTGGTACTGCGGCAGCTACTTCGGCTACGGCTTCCATGAGGACGCGCTGCAGTCCGGCCTGGCGGTGGCCGAGGCCATCGGCGGTGCGCGGCGGCCATGGACCGTGCCGGGCGAGAACGACCGTTTGACGATCAGCACTCCGCAATGGGCGGAACAGGCGTGAGCATGCAGTCTGCCATCTACCAAGGTGCCGTGGTGCACAGCCGGCTACGCCCGAAGCAGCACCGCCTGCGCTATCGCGTCTTCTCCCTGCTGCTCGACCTGGATGAGTTGCCGACCCTCGACAGGAGCGTGCGCTGGTTCGGCCATAACCGGCGCGCGCTGGTGGCCTTCCACGACCGCGACCACGGCCCCGCCGACGGCACGCCGCTGCGCCCCTGGGTCGGCGCCCGGCTGCGCGACGCCGGCATCGACTGGGACGACGGCCCGGTGCGCCTGCTCTGCTACCCACGCATCCTGGGCTACGTCTTCAACCCGCTGAGCGTCTATTTCTGCTACCGGCGCGACGGCACCCTGGCCGCAACGCTGCACGAGGTGCGCAACACCTTCGGCGAGCGCCACACCTACGTCATCCCGGTCCGCACCAACGGGCGCACCGGCACGGTCCGCCAAAGGTGCGACAAGCGGTTCTACGTCTCGCCGTTCATCGGCATGGACGCCGGCTACACATTCAGCATCCGCCCGCCCGGCGACGAGGTGTCGCTGGCCATCCGGGTGGGCGACAGCGACGGGCCGATCCTGGCGGCGGCGTTTCGTGGCCGCCATCGGCCGCTAACCTCGGCAATGTTGGCGCGAACGCTCGCCCGGCATCCGCTGATGACGTTCAAGGTCTTCGCCGGCATCCATTGGGAAGCGCTGCGCCTCTGGCTGAAGGGCATCCGTCCCCTGCCCCACCGGCCAGCAGAAGCCCCGAACGCCAGCAGCAACTGGCCGGCCGTCCGGGCCGAGCCCAGGGCGTGATGAGCGGCGACGACGCCATCGGCCACGCCGCCGCCGGCGCGTCGCACCGGCAGCGCAGCCGGCCCGCGGGGCTGCGCGAACACCTGGCGCGGCGCTGGCTGAAGCTGCTGGCCCACGGCCATCTGACGGTGACCTTTCCGTCCGGCTTCCAGGGCACTTACGGCGACAAGACGTCCGATCTGCGCGCCGCCGTCACCATCCGCGACATCGGCATGACCAGGCGCATCATCGCGTCGGGCGACATGGGGTTCGCCGAGGCCTATCTGGCGGGAGAATGGGAGACGCCGGACCTGTCCGCCGTTCTTACCTTGATGGCGAACAACGCCGCCGACATGAAAAGCGCCTGGAAGCGGTCCTGGCTGACCACCGCGCTGAACCGGCTGCGGCACCGTCTGCGCGACAACACCCGTAGCGGCAGCAAACGCAACATTGCCGCCCACTACGACCTGGGCAACGACTTCTACCGGCTGTGGCTGGACGAGACCATGACCTACTCGTCGGCCCTGTTCGTCGACGGCAACGAGCCGCTGGCCGACGCGCAGCGACGCAAGAACCGGCAACTGGCGACGATGCTGGACCTCCAGCCGGGCGACCGCGTGCTGGAGATCGGATGCGGCTGGGGCGGGTTCGCGGAAATGGCGGCCGGTGAATTCGGCTGCACCGTCACCGGCATCACGCTCTCGGTCGAGCAGGCCAGCTATGCCCGCCAGCGCGTGGAACGGGCCGGCCTGGCCGACAAGGTCGACATCCGGGTGCAGGACTACCGCGACGTCCAGGAACAGTTCGACAAGGTTGCCTCGATCGAGATGTTCGAGGCTGTCGGCGAGGCCTATTGGCCTTCGTATTTCGACATGGTCCGGCGCGTGCTGGCCCCGGGCGGGCGGGCGGCGCTCCAGATCATCACCATCGACGACGCGGTGTACGAGACCTACCGCCGCAACCCGGATTTCATCCAGCGCTACATCTTCCCCGGCGGCATGCTGCCGAGCGAGGGCGTGCTGGACGAGGTGGCCGCCCGGTCGGGCCTGCGCATCGCAGACCGGCTGTCATTCGGGCGGTCATACGCAGAGACGTTGCGGCGCTGGGCCACGGCGTTCGAGGCCAGGTGGCCGGCAATCGAACGGCTGGGCTTCGACCAGCGCTTCCGGCGCATGTGGCGCTACTACCTCTCGTACTGCGAGGTCGGCTTCGACCGCGGCCAGATCGACGTGGCGCAGTACCTGATCGACTGAGCAACGAACCCAGGGCCATCGACCTTTGACGAGCTGATGTCTGGCTCACTTCGGGTAAGCGGCATGCACGACATTTGAAGTCATGCCCACGGGAATGATCGGAATGGGCTCAGCATTCTCCCAATCTGGAGCTGCGAAACCGCATTCCTGTGGCGTGATGTTGATCCATGCGGTCTCGCGTGGAGGGTTGAAGTAACAGCCGTGGAACCATTTCCCGTGCCGAATCTCACCCTGAGCGTCCGTATACTCACCGTAGCCGTGAGGACGTCCGTTGAGCCAATAGCCCTCGTAGACATCGCCAGCGCACGTTGTCATTGCGCCTGATCCGGACTGATAGCCTTGACGCCATTGGCCCTCGTAACGACTGCAGTCTGGATAGATTGCTATGCCATAGCCATCGGCAAATCCGCGCTCGAAGTCGCCTCCGTAGGAGAAGTCGTTTGCGCCCCTGATAGCCCCGTAGCCGTCCCAGAGCCCGTCGCTCCATCCACCTGAATAGATCAGCCCGTCCGGCTGTCTATGGACTCCATTTCCGTGCTTCAAAAAATTCTCGAAATTGCCCTCGTAGCGATTGCCGCTAGGATAAATAACCTCTGTGTATCCGCTACCAGTCCATCCACCATCGCGGTACTCGCCGGTTATCACCCGCCCATCGGCCATAATCGCAGTGCCGTGTCCGTGCGGCTCTCCGTCCAAAGTCTCGCCTTCGTAGCTGACGATCTCGGAGGCGCTGGCGACGCCGGGCCAAAACAATAGAAATACAACCAACAAGCGCATACCGAATGTTGTCCCGGCAAATCTTGTCGTGTCAACCCTACGGCGCTGGGCGAAGGCGTTCGAGGGCAACTGGCCGGCAATCGAACGGCTGGGCTTCGACCAGCGCTTCCGGCGCATGTGGCGCTACTACCTGTCCTATTGCGAGGTCGGCTTCGACCGCGGCCAGATCGACGTGGCCTAGTATCTGATTGACCGCAACTGAAGAGCCTGTCGTCCTCGCCCTCGTGGCGAGGACCCATTTATGTCCAGGAACTCAATAGGTTAAGTCTACCCGTTACCCCGTGAGGCAGGCGCACGATTAGGATGTGCAACCTCTGGCCGCTCTATTCGGCACTGGCGCGGCGCGTCCCGCAAATGGGCCCTCGCGACAAGCGCGAGGGCGACGAATTTTGGTATTCTTGGTGGAGTTGCCAGCCACAAGAGGTGGCAATGCGGGAAGACCCTACCCTAACGTGAAGCCCTCGCCGACGTGGGTCTTCTTCCAGCTCGGCAGTTGCTCGACGTTCTGGGTCATCCAGCGCATGACGTTCTGGTGCCGGTCCAGCGGCAGCTTTGCCCACTCGTAGAGGTGCATCGGCGCGGCCACGGCAATGTCGGCGATGGTCACGCCGTCGCCGCAAACCCAGGCGTTTTGGGCCAGCCGCGCATCCAGAATGCCGGCCAGCTTGTGAAAATTGTCCGCCTCGCCGTCCAGGATCGCCTGGTCGGGCGCGCCGCCCAGCAGCGGCTTGACGCAG
Organism: Alphaproteobacteria bacterium; assembly: GCA_965227515.1. GTDB lineage: Bacteria > Pseudomonadota > Alphaproteobacteria > CALKHQ01 > CALKHQ01 > CBDDFZ01. The sequence continues at coordinate 2,937,441 of CBDDFZ010000001.1, read as the reverse complement.
TTTTCCACCAGATAGACGTAGCAGGTCGGGAACCAGGCCCCGGCCTCCCACAACAGCCAGCGGTTCACATCGGCCCTGTCGGCCAGCCCGGTCGGGTAGAGATCGGCCCGGCCCTGCTTGTCGGCGGCATATTGCAGGATCGCGTTGGACTCCCACAGTACCAGGTCATCGTCCTTCATCGCCGGCAACGCCGCGTTCGGGTTGATCGCCACATAGGCGTCGCCCTTCTGCTCACCCTTGAAATAGTCGACCTTGCTGAGCGTGTAGTCGGCGCCCATCAGGTCCAGGCCAGCCAGCACCTTGCGGCAGTTCACGGTGATCGGATCGGCGTAGATGTCCACCGGCATTTCCTCCCAAATCGTAGTGGCGATTTGCCATCGCCTTTCGTGGTTCAGTGCCCCAACTTATCAGGGTGCCTGACGCCGTGCTATGCACACGGCCGGGAGCACCGATGCCACCGCAGCAAGGGATTTGCCGTCATGAGTTCCGCAGCACACGAAGCACCCGCGCCGGCGCGCGCCGGTTCGTTCAAGTACCTGGTGCCGTCGGTGGAGCATTCCCTCTATCGCAACGGCAAGGTGCTGACGCGCCGCGACCGGGACGGCAGCGACGCGGTGTGGGAGGGCGTGGACCTGGAAGACCGCACCATGCAGGTGGCCGACGCCCGCGCGCTGACGTCCCGCGATCAGCCAACGCTGGCCGCCAACGGCTTCGAGATGCGCCCCTCGACCATCGAAGGCAGCGTCGACTTCTTCGACCATGAGAGCGTGGTGCGGCAGTACTATCCGCAGTGCGTGGACCTGGTGCGCACGGCCAGCGGTGCCCGCACCGTGGCCGCGTTCGACCACAACGTCCGCTCCGCCTCGGGCAAATCGAGCAAGCGCCGCATCGAGGGCGGCCAGCAGGTCCAGGGGCCGGCACACGTGGTCCACGGCGACTACACCCTGACCAGCGCCCCGCAGCGCCTGCGCGACCTGACCAAGCCACCGGCCACCAACGACACTTACCGCACAACGCTCGGCGAGGGCGAAAGCCTGCTCGATGCGGGCGAAGTGGCCCAGGCGCTCGACCATGGCCACTTCGCCATCATCAATGTCTGGCGCAACATCGCCGACACGCCCGTTGTGACCCATCCGCTGGCGCTCTGCGACGCCACCAGCGTGGAGCCGGAGGACCTGGTGGTGTTCGAAATCCATTATGCCGACCGGATCGGCGAGAACTATTTCGCCAAACAGGCCGACCGCCACCGCTGGTATCTCTACCCGGAGCTCACTCGCGACGAGGGCCTGCTGATCAAGCAGTGGGACTCCGATGGCCAACTGGCCAAGAGCGGAGGTGCGCAGGCCGACACGCTGGAGGGCGGCCAGCCCTGCACCTTCAGCTTCCACAGCGCCTTTGCCGACCCTATGACCCCGCCGGATGCACCGGACCGCTGGAGCATCGAAGTGCGCTGCGTCGCCCTTTACGACTGAGCATCACCCCAGCACGAAGGGGCCTTTCGCATGCTGACATCTGAAGGCCGGGTGATCATGATCTCCGGCGCCAACCGGGGCATCGGCCGCGCCATTGCCGAGGCGCTGTACGATGCCGGCTACACGCTGAGCCTTGGCGCGCGCGACACCGCAAGCCTGGCGCCGGTGATCGAGGGCTGGCAGCCGGACCGCGTCATGACCCACCGCTATGACGGTGAGGACAAGGCCACCCACGCCGCCTGGGCCGCGGCGACCGCCGAGCGTTTCGGCCGCATCGACGGCCTGGTCAACAATGCCGGCATGGTGGTGCGCGTCACGGTGGAGGACGACAACGACGACGACCTGGACCGGATGTGGGCGGTCAACGTGAAGGCGCCGCTGTCGATGATCCGCAACGCGCTGCCGCACCTGCGCGCCTGCGGGTCGGGGCGCGTGATCAACGTCTGCTCCATCGCCGGCAAGGCCGTCTACAACAACAATGTCGGCTACGCGATGAGCAAGTTCGCGGCTGTCGCCATGTCGCACGCCACCCGCCGCGCCGGCTGGGACGACGGGGTGCGCTGCACCGCGCTCTGCCCCGGCTTCGTCGCCACCGACATGACCGCCGACGTCGCGACCTTCCCACACGAGCAGATGATGGAGCCCGGCGACATCGCCAGCGTCGTCCTGATGCTGCTCGGCCTCTCCAACAACGCGTCGGTCGCCGAACTGGTGGTCAACTGCCGCGACGACGTCACGATGTAGGTGCGCGCGCCCTACTGCGCGTAGGTTTCGAAGGCGCTGCGCGTGCGGGTCATCAGGTCCGACAGCGCCGCCGCGGCATCCGGCCCCGTCTCGGCCCATTTCTCCAGGCCGCCGTCCGCCGCGACCTCCTTCGCCTGACGCTCCAGGTCGCGCGCCCGCCCCGCGATGGCCACCGCGCCCATCTGCATGCTCATCGACTTCAGCGTGTGCGCCGCACGGACGACTTCATCGATGTCGTCGCCGGTGCCCTGGATCGTCTCGATCATCTGCTCGGCGTCCTCATAGTAGCAGTCGAGGATCGTCGCGAACTGTTTGCGCATGGTGTCGAGCGCGCGGCGCACCAATTTCTCGTCCAGCACGCCCTCCCCATCGCCGCCATGCGCCGGCTCCGATTCCGGCTCCGGCTCAGACTCAGGCTCAGGCTCAGGCGACTGCGGCATCTCTTGGGATGTAGCGTTCAGCGGCATGTCAACATTCTTCGTCGCGCGGTCTTGCGATACCGGGATCGGATGATGCGAGGTGCCATTCGGCGCCGATCTGTCGGGCATCTCAGCCTCCGCCGGCGCTGGTGGAGAAACCTCGGGAGACACCAGCATGTTGATCTGTCGTTCTGGCTGCCAGTCGGGCGCCGGTTCCGCGGTGACTTCCAACGCATCCAGAGTGAGCTCATCGCCGGCAACGCTCTCGCTATCCGCCCCAGCCTCGACGTCGATATCCGCCTCGACGTCGATATCCACCTCGAATTCAAGCTCGTCGCCGCCAGCTTCGCTCGCGTCCTCGGGCCAATGGTCGGTCGCAATAGCCAACAGGCCGCCGCCATGGGTGAAGTACTTGCCGATCATGTCTTGCAATTTCTTGCCGCGCAGCGGTTTGCTCAGATAGTCGTTCATGCCGGCCTGCAGGCACCGGTCCCGATCTCCTTTCATCGCATTTGCCGTTAGCGCGACGATCGGGACGTTCGGGCTGCAACCCTGGCCGCCATCTATCGCGCGGATCGATTGGGTGGCCTCGAAACCATCCATCTCCGGCATCATGCAATCCATCAGCACCAGGTCGTAGACCGACCGTTCGGCCATTTCCACGGCCTCCTTGCCGGTGCTCGCCACGTCGTATTCGCACCCCAGAAGTTCGAGCGTCTCGGCCAGGAACGCCATGTTGACGCGGTTGTCCTCGGCAACAAGGACGCGCAGTCCCGCAAATGCGTTCGGCGCCACATCCCCGGTCTCGGAAGCCGCCTTTTCGTCCAGTTCGTTCGCATCCGGCATCATCTCGCGCCAGGAAACGTCAGGGACCGCACCGCCTGCGCCTCCCCGTACCGCTGCGCGCTCCAGCGGTATGCGCACCTCGAAACAGGCGCCCTTGCCAAGCTCGCTCTCAAGCGAGACCTTGCCGTACATCATGTTCACCAACTGACCGGTGATGGCGAGGCCCAGGCCCGTGCCGCCATACTGACGGGTGGTCGAAGCGTCGGCCTGGCGGAACGATTCGAACACCTTGTCGTGTGATGCCGGGTCGATACCAATGCCGGTATCGCGCACCGACATGCACAACACTTCGCCAAACTCATCGTGCTCCAGGGTAGCACTTACCGTTATCGAGCCAGACTTGGTGAACTTGAACGCATTGCCGACAAGGTTGGTCAGGATCTGACGCAGGCGCTGTTTGTCGGCCACGATGTTGTTGGGCACGCCTTCCGCGATCCGCACCGACAGTTTGACCGGATTGTCCTGCAGGCGGATTCTCCAATGGCTCGCCAGGTCCCGGAACAGCGCGTCCAGCTCCATCGGCTGGGGATCGAGTTCCATGCGTCCGGCCTCGATCTTGGAGAGATCGAGGAGGTCCTCGATGAGCTTGATGAGTTGCTCGGCGGATGACTGGATCTGGGTCGCGTAACGCCGCTGCGCCGGTGTCATAGTGGTCCGGTTCAGCAGCTCGCCCATGCCCATGATGCCGTTCATGGGCGTCCGCATCTCGTGGCTGACAGAAGCAAGAAAGGCCGACTTGTGCCGGTTGGCCTCCTCCGCCTCGATCAAGGCGTCGTTCAGTTCCTTGGTCCGCTCCGCCACCTGCTGTTCCAGTGTGTCGCGGTATTTGTCCAATTCGTCGAGCTGGTTCATTTGCTCGGTGACATCCTCGATCACCACGAACAAGTAACGCGGGTCGCCATTCTCGTCCGCAACAGGCGTTTTGCGGGTATGCAGTTTTTTTGTGCCATTCTTGGTGGTCAGAATTTCACACGGAATATCAATCGTCTCGTTGCGCTCGCAGGCCGCCTTGTCGATCTCGTAAAAGACTTCTGCCTCATCAGTCGGCCAGATATCGAAGTCCGTTCGGCCGATCGCATCCTCTCGCGATACGCCCAGAATGTCGGCTGACATCTGGTTCCAGTGCGAAAAGACGTAGCCTGCGGGCACGTCCTTCACCAAGACCGCGCACGGCAGCATCTCCAGGAACCGGTCGAACAATTCATCCCGTTGGCGAGACCGCAATTCGGCCTCCGACTTCAGCGCCTCGGTTTGTGCCGAACGTGAGAACGACCAGACGGCTATGGCGAGGAGCAACAGGACCATCAGCGCATCGAACACCGCGGTTGCCTGAACGATCCAACCCGGCGCAGCGGCGTCCAAGGATTGAGTGAAAAGATAGACGTTGGCGGAGATGGCCAGGAACGCTGCCACAAACGCCGTGATGCGCCGCAGGGGCGATGCCTTGATGAAGCTGACCATGGTCTATTGCCAGAAGCCGGTGCGCGGCTGGCCCGAGGTCGCGACGACCCGGTTGCCAACGTCGTTGTAGCTGACGGCGTCGAAGCACGTCGCCGCGGAACGGGCGATGCCGCGTCCATGGCTTTGGCTGGCCCTGGCCGGATCGATCGAAAGGAAGCGCCGCCATTCGAACCCTTCGCCCGGATCCGTAATCACAACGTGGACCTTTCCGTCCTGGCGCAGCAGGGCCAGCTCGGCATGCCGGTCCGCGAACTCCGGGGCCGCGCACAAACGCTGCACCTCGCTGACCCATCTATCCTCGGCCAGCAGCTTCGACTTGGCGTCGAAACCGATCCGGAGGATGCCGTGCTCCACCGCATTGATGGCGAGTTCCATGATGCCGTGGACCGCCGTCTCCGGCTCCGGGAAGCAGTTCGCAGCGAACAGCGACAGCGCCTCCGCCTCTTCCAGGGTCCGGAACCTGCCTTTCAGCGTGCCGATCAGGCTGAATGCGTGGCGGTGCCGCTTCAGTTCGTCGCCCAGGTTGCGCGCCTGCACCGCGGTCCGGGTTGCCGCGCCCAGGACCGAGCGTAGCACCTCTTCGTCCACCGGCTTCGGCAGGTAATAGAACACCCCCGCGTTCAGGCCTTCGGAAATGTCGGCGCTGGCGTCTGCGCCGGTGACCATGATGATGGGCACGTTGCGCATGCGTCGATCGCGTTTGATCTGCTTGACGAACTCGAGCCCGTCCATGCCGGGCATCATCCGGTCGGTCAGCACCACATCGACGGACACATCCTCCGTCGCCAGGTGCGCCAGGGCATCGTCCGCCGACTCAACGCCGGTGGGGGCGTGGCCCAGGTCGGTTATCTGAGCCTCGAGGAATGCCCGTTCAATCCGGCTATCCTCCACGACAAGAACATTCAATGCTCGGTCAGGCGAATTCCCATGCACGTCGGTAACTCCCAGTTCTCCAAAGGCACTTGACGTTTTGGCGGCTAGCGCTCCGAAAACGAGCTTTGCAGCGACTGCTGGATCGGCTTCAGCAGGAATTCCAGCACTGTCTTCTCGCCAGTCACGATGTCGGCGCTAACCGTCATGCCGGCGACGACGCGGTCGAGCGGATTGTCGCCGACGTAGTTCTGCGCCAGCGCCACTTCCGCGCGGTAATAGGGCTCGCCGCGATTTCCGGTAAACGTGGTGGCCGAGATCGAATCCAGCACGCCGTCCACGGTGCCGTACTGGGCGGAATCGAACGTCGAGAAGCTCAGATTCACAGACTGCCCGGGCACGATGTGGCCGATATGGCGGGGCGAAATCGACAGCTGCACCACCAAAGGACGATCCAACGGCAGGATCTGCATCAACGTCTCGCCGGGCTGCACAACGGCGCCGACAGTGTTGATGTTGATGGCGGTCACCAGTCCGCCGACAGGGGCGCGCACGTCCAGCCGCTGCACGCGGTCGGCCAGCTTGTCCACCTGCTCTCGCGTCTGGGCGAGTGCGACCTCGGTCAGCGCCAGGCGTTCCCGGCTCTCATTCGCCAGACGGGCATTGAGCGACGAGAGCCGGACATTGGTTTCCAGCAACGCGTCGGTCGCGACGTCGACCTCGCGTTCCAGCACCGCAACCTCGCCCTGGATGCGGGTGAGCTCACGGCGGGTTTCCAGCACGGCGGTCTCGGCGAAATAGCCCTGCTGGGCCAGCGCCATCTGCCGCTGGTGCAAGTCCTGGGTCAGCGCCAGGCTGTCGCGCGCGGTTTGCAGCTCCGACTGGCGGATACTCAAGCGGTTTTCCTGCTGTGCGGTTTGCGCGGCCAGAACCGCCCGTTCCTCGTCGCGGGCCGTCAGCATGGCGTTGAACAGCGCCAGTTGGTCCGCCGCCATCTCCGGAAAGTCGTCGGCGAAGTCGGAGAGGTCGATGGGTTGGTTCTCGACGTAGGCGCGCAGGCGGATGGCATCCATCCTGAGCGACACCTCGGCCCGCAATGCCTGTTCCAGGTCCTCGTGCACCCCGGCGCCAGACAAGCGAACCAGCACGTCGCCACGCTCCACCTGCTGGCCCTCGCGGACCTGGATCGCCTCGACGATGCCGCCTTCCAGATGTTGCAGTGACTGGGGCAACCCCTGCGGCACCACTTCGCCCGCCGCGGTCGCCAGCTCGTTGACGCTCGCCTGGCTGGCCCAGACGATAAAGACCAGCACCGACGCGCCGATCAGCAGCATCGTGCTGCGCACCAGGCGCGGACGAACCGTCTCCTCCAGCCGGACCGACTGCGCCATGTAGCGCAACTGGTCGTCGTTCCGGCTGCGCCGCAACATGGCCAGTCCCTTGGCTAGTCCCATGGCTGGTCCCTTGGCTGGTGCCTTGGCTGGTCCCATGGCTGTTCCACGACTCATGCCGCTGACTCCTTCAACACAGGCGTGGTGGATGGCTCCGAGACGACCGCCGGCGCACCACGGCGCAACGTCACCGTGACGTCCGCCAAGGCCAGCAGGTCCTCCCGATGCGTAACGATGAAGATCGTGGCGTCGGCCTTGTGGGTGCGCAGATACGCCAGTATCCGCTCCCCCGACGCACCGGACATCATGGTGTTCGGCACCTCGTCGATCAGGACGATGCGTGCGTCCTGCAGAAGCGTGCGCGCGAGCGACAGCCGTGCCGCCATGCCGGATGTGAGCGCGTGGCCGCCGTCGTCGCCGATGCGCGTGCGCAGGCCTTGCGGCAGTGCGGCGACGTCCTCGGCAACGCCGCACACGTCCAGCATCGCGTCCACATCGTCCAGAGTTGCCATCGGATTGCCGGCAAGCAGGTTCTCCAAGACCGTGCCGCCGAAGAAGAAAGGCACCTGCGGCATGTAGGCAACGCGGCGGCGAAGGTCGATGGGGTGGAGTTGGCGCACGTCGACGCCGTCAATGGCGACCGCGCCGCCATCTGCGCGATACAGGCCCTTGACCAGCTTCAGCACCGTCGACTTGCCCGACCCGTTGCGTCCGGTGACCGCGACCATGGCGCCAGCCGGCACGTTGAACGAAACGCCGTTCAGCGCGGGATCGTCGCCTTCCGCGTAGCGCTGCTCGACATTGCTGAAGGCCACATCACCACGCATGCCGACCAGGCGGGTCGACTGAGCACTCTCGGTTTCCAGCGGCACGTCCATCAAAGCGTTGACCTGGATGATGCTGCTGCGAAGTTGCTCGAACCGAGGCGCGGCCATGCACAGGCTCTGGAATGGCGCGACGATGCGCCAGACCAGGATCATGCCGGCCACCAGGCCGCCGGAACTGAGCGCGCCGCCCCAGACCAGGTAGACCCCCAGGGCCACCGTCGCCACGCCGGCCAGGACTGTGACCGAAATGGACGCGACCTCAACCAGGCCACCAATCTGGCGCAGCCGCAGGTGCGCCATGCACTCGCGCCCGGAACACTGCCGGTACTTCTCGCGCCACAGATCCACCATGCCGTTGCTGCGGATCGCGGCCAGCTTCTCGAAAGTCTCGATGGCGAAGCGCTGCCGCGCCGAGCTGGCCTTGGCGGCCCGGCGTATCGCCACACGGATCGGCCTTCGAACCATGACGAACAACACAGCAAACGTGGCAATCGCCACCAGCGGCACCACCGCGAGCCAGCCACCGAGCACCACCATGGCGGTGAAGGAGACCAGAACGAACGGGATCTCCAGCAGAGACAGGAACAGCGGCCCGGAAAAGAAATCGCGCACGGATTCGAAGGTCTTGATGCGCGCGACCTGTGCCGCCACCGTCGCACGCTCGATCTCCGCCGGCGGCAGGCCGACCAGGCGGGCGAAGATCTGGTTGCCGACGATGTTGTCCAGCCGGCCGGCCAGCCAAGCCACGCCCTGGCTGCGGTTGTCGCGCATCAGGATTTCGGCGCACACGGCAAGCACCACCCCAAAGACCAGGTGATGCAGCGTGTCGTCAACGCCGGGGCCGATCACCTGATCGTAGACCAGCATGATGAAGATCGGCAGCGCCAGCGCCATGATGTTCAGCAACAGGCCGGTCGCCATGATCTGCCAGAACAACCCGGAGAACCGGCCCAACAGGGCCCGGAACCAGGAAAGCTCAGAGCCAGCGCGGCGAGCGCTGGCACTCAGCACATCGACCGCAGGCTGCCGCGGCACGACGATGGCGCGGCCCTGCTCCATGCAAGCCGGGTCGTCGGGCGACATGGTGCGCACCTGCCCGGTGACCGGGTCGAATACCGAGAGGCCGGCGGTCGTCCTGGCGAGCACCACCAGGGGCGCGTCGGGCTCACGGTCCGACAGGAAGAGGCAGGGGCAGAGCCTGGCATCGATGCGGCTGGGGGCACGCCGCATCGATGCCGGCCCAAAACCCAGATTCGCCAGCATGTTCAGCGCATCCGGGAAGTCGATGCCGGTCGTGCGATCCGGCAGCGCGTCCAGAATCTCCGCCGTTGCGATCTGGCGCTTCTGGGCCAATAGCAACGCACACACGGCGCGGGCCCAGGGCAGTGCGCCGTCTTCCATGTCCACCCAACGGGCATGGCGAAGCTGCTCGACCAGGCGGTCGACGGCCAGGCCGGCCGCGGGTATTGCCTGCGCCACCGACGTCACAGCTCAAGCTCCTGATACGGGCGCGCAACCACCCGCTGGTCGTTGGCGGCCAGCGGCGTCAGGCGGCCATCGGCCAGCACGAACTGGCGGTCCGCCATCGCCGTGATGTTGCGGTCGTCCGACACCAGGACCATGGTGACGTGCCCGCGCAGCCGGTTGAGCACGGCGAAGACCAGGTTGTAGCCGTCGTGGTCCAGCGCCTTGTCGGCATGGTCGAACAGCAGGATCGACGGCTTGGGCGCGATCGCGCGGGCCATCGAGATGCGCTGCGCCAGGCCGGGCGCGATGGTGTCGGTGGCGTTGCCGGCCAGACGCGTTTCGAAACCCGCGGCCATGCGTGCGGCATCGCGGTCGATGCGCAGCAGGTTGGCGGCGGCGCGCGCGTCGGCCTCTTTCGAGGCGCCGAACCGGGTGATGTTGTCGCGGATCGTGCCGCGGAAGATCACACCCTCCGTCATCAGGGCACCGACGTGATGCACCCGTGCCGCATCCGCAATCGCGTTCACCGGAACGCCGCTGACCAGGACCTTGCCCTCGCTCGCCGGCAGGATTCCGGCCATCACCTTGATCAGCGTCGTCTTGCCGCTGCCGCCGGTGCCGCTGATGGCGATGGTCTCGCCGCGCGCCACCTCCAGGTCGACGCCGTCCAAGAGCCAGGGCCCTGCATCGCCGAAGCGGAACCGCACCCCCTCCAGCGCCAGCGTACCGGTCGGCTCGACATCCTCGGCGACCGTCCCAGCGTCGGCGTCGGCGTCGGGGTCGGCGTCGGCATCGGCGTTTGCATTCGGGGCCCGCATCGTCGGGGTGGCGAAGATGTCATCCACCCGCGCACGGGCATTGGCATAGTCCTGGTAGCGCGCCCACAGCGAGAGTGCGCGCTGGATCGGCTGCATGATGCGCCCGGACAACAACACCGTGGCGATCAGCGCGCCGCTCGAAATGGCGCCGTCCAGCACCATCGGTGCGCCCAATGCGATGACCGCGATGATCATCATGTTCGCGAACACGGTGCTGGTGTTGAAGGTGCGCGCCGCCGCCTCGGTCATGCGGTAGTTGGTGACCGATGCGTCCTCGTGCAGGCGCTCGTAGCGGCGCTGGAACCGTTGCTCCAGGGCGAAGGACTTAAGCGTGTGAATGCCTTCCAGGGCCTGGATCAGGAAGTTGTAGCGGCGGTCGTCGACCTGATCGCGCTTGGTCAGCGCGCGCCGCAGATGGCGGCCGTTGAGCACCGCGCACACCGCAAACAGGGCCAGCACCCCGACCGGCGCCAGCGCCAGCCAGCCGCCGATGTAGACGATGAGGCCTAGCAGAACGCCGACAAAGCCAAGTTCGATGACGACCGTCCAGACCTGGCCGTTCTCGAACTCGTTCAGCTTGCGAATGACGCCGAGGCCCAGCAGTTGCTCGCCGACGCCCCGCGGCCCCGCGCGCGACAAGTCCGCGTCGAGCAAATGATTGAGTGCTGCACATGACAGGCGGTGCTCGCCGACCGCGGCGGTCCATTCCATCATGACGGTGCGGGCCAGACGCAGCATCGCCTCCAGGACCATCACCACGCACACGCCCGACACCAGCACCCAGATCGTGTGCGACTGCGGGTTGGGCAGGATGCGGTCGTACACCTGCAGCGTCATTATCGGCAGCGCCAGCGACAACACGTTCAGCGTCAAGGTGCTGACGATCAGCGACAGCAGGTCCGGCCGCGCGCCGGCGCGCGCCGTCCCCGCCGCGGGCGGGTCACCCACCGGCAACCCGGCGGTATCTGGTGTCGGGGTGGGTGGAGTGGTCATACGAACCAGCCGCTACCGCTGCCGCCGGAGTCCGGCACATCCAACAGGGCTGGGCCAAAGCTGTCGCCGGCGTCGGGATCGGCGAGCGCATCGTCGGCATCCCACCCGGTATCGACATCGGCGAAACCGTCGGACGACAACAGGCCACTGTCCTCATCGTCGTCGATCGGCCAGGACGTTTCGCCACTCTCTGCCGAGCCGTCCACCGAATCGCCACCACCGAACAGGTTTGCGACCGTATCGCCGACAGCGTCTTGGATACCGCTTTCAGTCTCATCGACTTGCGCGACGACCGCATCCACGTCGACCTCGATGTCGATATCGCCGACCACGGCCTCAACAGGATCGAGCGCCACATCGGCGTCCGCCTCGACAGCCACGTCGCCAACCGCCGCATCGACGTCAACGACAAGGTCGGTGTCGCCATCTTCGGACGGTTCGCCGTCCAGACCGCCGTCACCACCGCCGAGGACGTCACCAAGGGCACCGTCCACGGCGTCCAGAACATCGCCGGCCGCTTGCTCGACCGGATCGTCGCCGCCATCGCCGCCTAGGGCGTCACCAAGAGCACCGTCCACGACACCGGGCTGGTCGACCTGGCCGAGAACGGCATCCACATCGACCTCGATGTCGATGTCGCCGACCACGGCCTCAACAGGATCGAGCACCACATCGGCGTCCGCCTCGACAGCCACGTCGCCAACCGCCGCATCGACGTCCACGACAAGGTCGGTGTCGCCATCTTCGGACGGTTCGCCGTCCAGACCGCCGTCACCACCGCCGAGGACGTCACCAAGGGCACCGTCCACGGCGTCCAGAACATCGCCGGCAGCTTGCTCGACCGGATCGTCGCCGCCATCGCCGCCTAGGGCGTCACCAAGAGCACCGTCCACGACACCGGGCTGGTCGACCTGGCCGAGAACGGCATCCACGTCGACCCCGATGTCGATATCGCCGACCACGGCCTCAACAGGATCGAGCACCACATCGGCGTCCGCCTCGACAGCCACGTCGCCAACCGCCGCATCGACGTCCACGACAAGGTCGGTGTCGCCATCTTCGGACGGTTCGCCGTCCAGACCGCCGTCACCACCGCCGAGGGCGTCACCAAGGGCACCGTCCACGGCGTCCAGAACATCGCCGGCCGCTTGCTCGACCGGATCGTCGCCGCCATCGCCGTCGAGCGCGTCGCCAACCACACCGTCCACGACACCGGGCTGGTCGACCTGGCCGAGAACGGCATCCACATCGACCTCGATGTCGATGTCGCCGACCACGGCCTCAACAGGATCGAGCACCACATCGGCGTCCGCCTCGACAACCACGTCGCCAACCGCTGCATCGACGTCAACGACAAGGTCGGTGTCGCCATCCTCGGACGGTTCCCCGTCCAGGCCGCCGTCACCACCGCCGAGGGCGTCACCAAGGGCACCGTCCACGGCGTCCAGAACATCGCCGGCCGCTTGCTCGACCGGATCGTCGCCGCCATCGCCGTCGAGCGCGTCGCCAATCACACCGTCCACGACACCGGGCTGGTCGACCTGGCCGAGAACGGCATCCACATCGACCTCGATGTCGATGTCGCCGACCACGGCCTCAACAGGATCGAGCGCCACATCGGCGTCCGCCTCGACAGCCACGTCGCCAACCGCTGCATCGACGTCAACGACAAGGTCGGTGTCGCCATCCTCGGGCGGTTCCCCGTCCAGGCCGCCGTCACCACCGCCGAGGACGTCACCAAGGGCACCGTCCACGGCGTCCAGAACATCGCCGGCCGCTTGCTCGACCGGATCGTCGCCGCCGTCACCACCGCCGAGGGCGTCACCAAGGGCACCGTCCACGGCACCCAGAACATCGCCAGCCGCTTGCTCGACCAGATCGTCGTCGCCGTCGCCGCCTGGCGCATCGCCAAGGGCGCCGTCCACGGCGTCCAGAACATCGCCGGCCACTTGCTCGACCGGATCGTCGCCGCCATCGCCGTCGAGGGCGTCACCAAGGGCACCGTCCACGGCGTCCAGAACATCGCCGGCTACTTGCTCGACCGGATCGTCGCCGCCGTCGCCATCGCCGAGCGCGTCGCCAACCACACCGTCCACGACGCCCGGCTGATCGACCTGGCCGAGAACGGCATCCACATCGACCTCGATGTCGATATCGCCGACCACGGCCTCAACAGGATCGAGCGCCACATCGGCGTCCGCCTCGACAGCCACGTCGCCAACCGCCGCATCGACGTCAACGACAAGGTCGGTGTCGCCATCTTCGGACGGTTCGCCGTCCAGACCGCCGTCACCACCGCCGAGGACGTCACCAAGGGCACCGTCCACGGCGTCCAGAACATCGCCGGCCGCTTGCTCGACCGGATCGTCGCCGCCATCGCCGCCTAGGGCGTCACCAAGAGCACCGTCCACGACACCGGGCTGGTCGACCTGGCCGAGAACGGCATCCACATCGACCTCGATGTCGATGTCGCCGACCACGGCCTCAACAGGATCGAGCACCACATCGGCGTCCGCCTCGACAGCCACGTCGCCAACCGCCGCATCGACGTCCACGACAAGGTCGGTGTCGCCATCTTCGGACGGTTCGCCGTCCAGACCGCCGTCACCACCGCCGAGGACGTCACCAAGGGCACCGTCCACGGCGTCCAGAACATCGCCGGCAGCTTGCTCGACCGGATCGTCGCCGCCATCGCCGCCTAGGGCGTCACCAAGAGCACCGTCCACGACACCGGGCTGGTCGACCTGGCCGAGAACGGCATCCACGTCGACCCCGATGTCGATATCGCCGACCACGGCCTCAACAGGATCGAGCACCACATCGGCGTCCGCCTCGACAGCCACGTCGCCAACCGCCGCATCGACGTCCACGACAAGGTCGGTGTCGCCATCTTCGGACGGTTCGCCGTCCAGACCGCCGTCACCACCGCCGAGGGCGTCACCAAGGGCACCGTCCACGGCGTCCAGAACATCGCCGGCCGCTTGCTCGACCGGATCGTCGCCGCCATCGCCGTCGAGCGCGTCGCCAACCACACCGTCCACGACACCGGGCTGGTCGACCTGGCCGAGAACGGCATCCACATCGACCTCGATGTCGATGTCGCCGACCACGGCCTCAACAGGATCGAGCGCCACATCGGCGTCCGCCTCGACAACCACGTCGCCAACCGCTGCATCGACGTCCACGACAAGGTCGGTGTCGCCATCCTCGGACGGTTCCCCGTCCAGGCCGCCGTCACCACCGCCGAGGGCGTCACCAAGGGCACCGTCCACGGCGTCCAGAACATCGCCGGCCGCTTGCTCGACCGGATCGTCGCCGCCATCGCCGCCTGGGGCGTCGCCAAGGGCACCGTCCACGGCACCCAGAACATCGCCAGCCGCTTGCTCGACCAGATCGTCGCCGCCGTCGCCGCCTAGGGCGTCACCAAGAGCACCGTCCACGGCACCCAGAACATCGCCAGCCGCTTGCTCGACTAGATCGTCGTCGCCGTCGCCGCCTGGGGCATCGCCATGGGCACCGTCAAGAACGCCGTCCGCGCCGTCCTCCGACGAAATGTCGGCCAGGCCGGTCGCAACGTCCACCTCGCCGCCATCGACCAGGTCGTTGGTGTCGACCAGCACGCCACTGCCCAGGCCCTCGTCCATCGCCTGGTCGAGCAGCCCCCCTTCGGCCATCGGGTCGACATCGGACACGACGTCCTCAACGGCGCTTGCGACCGCGTCCGCAACCTCTTCGACCGAAGCCGCGGCGTCCATGGCGACATCGACCGCGCCGCCGACCGCATCGTCGACCTGCGCCACCACCTCTTCGGTGCCGGCCGTCTCTTCGACAGTGGCGACCGCATCGTCGGCGGTGTCCGCCACCTCGCCCACCTGTGCTGCGATATCGTCGGTGCCGACCGTGTCTTCGATCGTCTCCACCGCATCGGCCACGTCCGCCAAGGCGTCGTCGGCCTGGGCCATCACATCGTCGACGTCGACGGCCTCGTCCACGTTCTCCGACACCTCTGCCACGACATCGTCGGCTTCAGCCAAGACCGCCTCGGCATCGACCGCCTCTTCGACCGCCTCCTCAACCGCCCCCGAGACATCCTCCACCACGGCCTCGACGTCGGCAGCCGCCTCATCCACTGCGTCCTCGACGCTGTCCACCGTCTCGACAACGGTGTCGCCGGCATCGGCAACGGTGTCGGCCGCATCCTCGACAGCAGGCGCAACAACCTCGAGTACTTCCGCAACCTCCTCGGTGGGCGCGTAATACAGATCCGCGCCACCGATGCCGTCCTCGCCGCCAATCGCGGTTATCTCATCGCTCGATATGCCGATATCCGGCAGCACGTTCCCAATGGTGTCGGAGACATCGGTGTCCTCGACCATCGACGAGACGCCGTCGGCAAGCGAGGTATCGTCGACCATCGACAGGATCTCGTCCGCGCTGCTGGTCAGCGACTCCGTCGATGCCAGGTCGGACACGATTTCGACGCTGTCGCTCAGGGACACAGGTGCCTCGACGATCGAGCCCACCTCGGCATCGAGCACCCGGGCAATGCTGGCGGGGTCGGTCAGCGTCTCCGTGTTCGCGAGCTGTTCGAATACCGTACTCGGGCTGCCGACGATGCGGGTGAACGTGCCGGTTGCGCCACTGACTGCCGCCTTCGTGGTTGCCAGGGTCTCCGACACGCTTGCCGAAGAGAGCGTGCCGGTGACGGTGCCGACACCGATATCGTCGCCCAGGACGCCATCCACGATCTTATCGACAGTGTCGGTAACGCCTCCAACAGCGTCGGATACGCCGCTGACGGCATCGGTCACGGCCTCGGCGACGTCATTGACCGCACCGGTGTCCGGCAGGACGTCGATATCCAGATTGATGTCGCCGAGCACCTCCTCGACCGGGTCGAGGATCACGTCCACGTCGCCCACGACGGGTATGCCGATGACATCGGTGATCAGGTCGAGCGTGATATCGACATCGCCGCTGCCCGGATTGTCGGGATTGTCGGGATTGTCGGGATTGTCCGGGGTATCGGGGCCGTCGGGATCCTCCGGCCGGTCGGGATCGTCGGGATCGCCGGGACCGTCATCGGTGAATTCGTTGATCTCGGTCGACGCGCTGTTATTGATTTCAGTCGAAAAGAACTCGACGCCGCTCTGACCGGCGCCGGCGCCCCAGCCCACCAGCGGCCCGCCATTGGCCAGCATTTGCGATACACCGGCGGAATTGGCCGCAACAACAAAGTCGCCGTTGCCGACGCCGACGTTCGGCGTGGTGGCTTGGCCGTCGCTCGACCCGCGGTCCATGTTGCCGCTGCTGTCGCCGTACTGGCGCCCGCCCGTGCCGGCGCCTGTATCCAGGTCGGGATCGTAGCCGTCCAGGTCACCGAACGTGCCTCCACCTTCAGGGATCGGGGTGCCCTGCACGGAAGTGGCTGCGTAACTGCCGCCGCCGCTAAGGCTTTCCTGAATCGCATCCAGGTCACCGACCTGGTAGTGGTCCGCATCCAATCGGGATGTAACCTGCTCGACTGCGCCGTCCTGGTCGTTGTCGAGTTGCCCACCGTCGCCTGAATTCGTCGCCATGCTGCTAGTCATCCTCGCTAGATTGCGCGCGAAATTGATCTATGAGTGACACCCCCTGATTGCAAATCAGTTAATACTCGAAACTATTTCAGTAACCAGATGGTTCAATTGTGCCGACACCTCAAAAAGCAGACGGCTTTTTTGATAAAATGATGGCATTTTTACAATTATTAAGACGTTTTAACCTAAGATATATTGAAGACTAAGCAGAATACACAAGAGCAGCGCCTCAGGTGTTCCACCGACTTCCGGCGGGCTTTCATGTAGTGGTTGTATCGTGTGGCCAAACGAGCCCACGATGGTAACATGCGCAATCTTTCAGCATTCGGTCAGCGGAGCCGCGCCATATGACTGCGCATGGAAGATGCCTTTGCACGTATTTGGCCGCCATGTTGCTCGCCTTTCCATTCGCCGCCGCAAAGGCCGACGGCACGGCCCAGGCGCATATCGTGGAAGCGGCGATGACATTCCGGGCGGCGCTGGCCGAGGAGGATGAACGGGAGCGGCTCAACCTCCACAGCCAGGCGCTGGACCGCCTTCAGGCCTTCCTGGCGGAGCATCCCGAAAGCGAATACGCGCAAATGCTGCGCGACGGCGACGCGATTGGCCTGGTGTCGCTAGAGATCTTTGCCGAACCGCTGTTGCGCGGCACGGTGAACGCGTGCCGCGCCGATCCAGGCGCCGATTGCCTGGCCGACGCCGCAATAGCGATGGGCCGTGTCATCGGCGACGTCGACGACCGGATCGAAAGCCTGGCCACCATCAGCGTCGACCTCTATCTCGCCGGCCGCGACGACGCAGGCCGCGACGCACTGGCAGCGACATTGGATGCCGTTGCCGAGATAGACGACCCCGACGACCGGTTGTTTCAATGGCGGGTGCTGACCGATGTGTACGCCTTTGCACGTCTCGAAGGACCGTACACCGCCGTGCTCACGCGATTGGTCGAAGACATGGCAGCGATGGAAACCGCCGATCAAGGCTGGGAGTGGTCGCGGCTATTCTTCGATCTTGTCTTGCACGACATGCCCGGTGCCATACCTGTCATCGCCGAGCAAATCGATCGCGAGCTGTTGGACGCGTCCAGCGAACAACAATTGGCTCACATGCTGCTGCGCGCCGGCGACATTGACCCCGCACTGGCATTGCTGCCCCCACTGGACCTCGACAACCCGAATCAGGTGATCGGGGGCGGCGCGCTTGTTACCGCCATTCGTGGCGATACGGGCGAGGCGCTCGCCATGCTGGATGCCGCCTTCCTGGCGTTGGCGGCGGCAGAAGGTGAGGACGCACCGGATCCGATCCGTTCCGGCCTAACTTACGCGTCCATAATCGTCACGTTGCACAACATCGGCATGGACGACGCAGCTCGCCAAGTGGCGGAGGCCGCGCCGGCCCCGCAGTTCATGTCCGATGCCATTGCGGCCTTGGTCGAGCTCGGCGTGATGGACAAGGCAGCCGAGGCGGGCCGGTCCGGGCGCTACCTGTCCAGGGAACCGGACTACAAACTGAGCGATATTCTCACGACGTTGATCGAAGCCGGAGCCTTGGATATCGCTGCCGACTTCGCCAAGACCATCTATCCGCCGCAGGTCGGCGCCATGACCATGGCGACCGTCGCGATCGCGATGATCGATGCAGGGGAAGAGGCAAAGGCGATGGCGCTGATCAACGCGGCCGAGCGGGCGCTCATGTCATTGGAGCCGCGGCAAACCATCGACGCAACGCTTGTGCTGGCGACGGCGCTGGCCCGCGCCGGCGAATTCGAGCGCGCCGAAGAAATGGAACTGGCGTGGCGGGCGTTTATCCGCGAGGACCAGCGCGAAACGCTGCGGGCGCAGATCATCGTGCAACGACTGGTGCGAGAGGGAGGGCCCGCCCTTGAGGAAACGCTCGCGTCACTCAACGGGATCGAACGGCCATTACTGCGCCAGGCGGGCCTGCGCGACATCGTGACCGCCCTCGCCCAGGTAGGGGACGTCGACGCTGCGCGTGACGTCATCGACGACATGATCGCACTGGCCGAGGCGGCGGCGGAACCGAAGGACCGCGCCTACCTGATGTCGCTGGCCGCGACCGCAGCGGTCGCACTGTCGGAGGACGGGCAATGAGCAACCTCCCCGCCCGATCGTGGGTTGCCGTCGCGCTGGCGGCGGCCATGGCCGTGCCGCTGTCGTCCGCCAGCTTCGGCCAGGACAGCGCGACCGAGCGCGCCGCTGCCGCGGAGGCGCTGCTGGATCAAGCGAGCGAAGCCCTTTGGCAGGGCGAACTCGCGCTGCGCCAAATCGCCGATGGCGCGGCCACGGATCCGGCCGCAGCCATGGCGTACTACGTCGAGGCGCGCACTCTGATCCACTCCATCGTTACCGACTATGCGGACACCGACCTCGCCGTCATGTTGGCGACATCCTTCGACAGGCCAACCGTACGCCTGGAAGACCTGGACCAGTCGATTGCCAATGTCCAGGGCCTCGCGGACCTTGAGTCCTGTATCGCGGCGCCCACCGTCGACTGCCTGTCCGACGGGTCGATTCAGGCCGCACTGTCCTCGGGCCTCGACTACAGCGATATCGGCAGAGGCTACGGTCTGTTCGCCGACCGTGGTCGCCACGTGTTCGTGCTCTCCTATGTCGTGGGCGCGCTGTCGGACGTCGGCCTCGCCGACGAAGCCCGCGCGGCGGCACAAGCTGCTTTGCGCGAGATCGACCGCGTCATTGCCGCGAGCGACAGGCAGGCAATCCTGCAATCGTTGGAAGTTGCAGCCATGTTGGCAGAGGTCGGCGACGTCGAGACCATTGTGGCGACGATCGGCGCGATGCCGAACACGGGCGACAGCGAAGCCTTCGTTTTCAGCGCCGTCGATACGTTGATTGCCGGTGACCGGCTCGACGAGGCCACGGACATCCTGCGCCTCGTCTCGCGCAGCGGCACGCCCGACTGGAGGCGAGATGCGCTGAACGCGTTCGCGCTGCTGGCGGATGCATGGGTCGCCCGCGGCCGACTGGATATGGCGGACGAGGTTGCGCACGTCGCCGGCGCCTCGGCGGCCGCGCTGGCCGGCCGGATCGCCGTCGATGGCTGGGTGGCAGCCGAACCGGCGGTTGCCGGCTATGCCGAAGCGGACCGCCTGCCGTTCCTCGCGCAATTGCTCGGCCGGCTCGCCGGCCAAGGGCTGGATCAGTCAGTGGCGACGCTCGCGCAGCTCATCGTCGACGAGTTTGACGATCCCGACGCCCTGGACTCCTTCGAGACCCCGGTGGTCGGCGCCGCGCTGGTCCATCTGGACCGCACCGAGGAAGCGATGGCCTATGCCGCGCCACCGGCCTTCATTGGCGATGACGACACCCTGCTTGAGGCCCTGATCGGCACCGGCCATTTCGCCGAGGCCAATGCCCTGTTGGGCGAAGCCCGCGCGGTCGAGCGGCAAGCCGGACTGGAGGTCCTGGTCGAAGCCATGACCGACGCCGGGGCGGCGGACCAGGCGATTGTCATGGCAATGCAAGGCGACGACCCGGACGACCAGCTCCATCTCCTCACCCTGATCGCGGCTGCGGCCATGGCAGGCGCACGCGAAGGCGTCGAAGAAGCATTGGCACAGGCGACGGCCCTGGTCGACGGCGGTGCTCCTTCCCTCAACGACAGGACGCTGGTGAACCTGGCAGCGGCGAAGGCGCGGTCTGGCGACCCGGACGGCGCTGCCGCCCTGGTGCCACACGTGTCCGATCACTGGCAGGGCGAAGCCTGGATGGAGATCGCCATGGCAACCGCCGACATCGGCGAATGCGCGCTTGCCGTGTCCCAGGTCGGCAATGTCGAGGATTCGCTTCGGTCGCACGCCATGGCCAACGTCGCGTTCGCGCTGGCGACACCGTGCCCCGACGACGCGGCATCAGTGTTGGCGGAAGGCTTCTCCGCGGCGCATCGTCTGACTGTTGCGACGGAACGCGCGCTGTCGTTGGCCCATCTGGCCGGCGCACTCGCCGCCGTGGGTGCCGCGCAGCCGTAAGGCCGGCGCCGACTTAGCGCAAGCGCAAGCGCAAGATTATCTAGTCGCTGGGGAGCGAATCCGGTTGCAGCGTCCTGGGGCCCTTGCGCCCCGCGAACCGGGCAATCAGCGCGAAGATGGACAGCACGCTGACCAGAAAGACAACGAGACCGATCACGTAGACCGGCCCGTCGCCGGTCGCGCTCGCCGCGATCAGGCCCAACAGGCCGATCAGGCTGATAATCCCGCCCAGCACCCAGGGCGCCGCGCCGGTTCCGGGCGCGACCGCATTCTCGTCGGTGGTCACTTGTCTGCCTCTCCTTCCGCGCCCTCGTCGGGCCATTCGATCGTATCGCGATAGGCGGCCCAGGTCGCATGCCCGATCAATGGCAATGTCACGATCAGCCCGATAAAGGCGGTTGCGACGCCGATGCCGATGAACAGCACGATCAGCCACGCCCACAGGAACATCGTCGCCTTGTTGTGGGTGACCGCTTGCCAGCTCGCGACGACGGCCGTGAACACATTGGCGTCGGGACGGTCCACCAGCAGGGGAATCGAAACGGCGCTGATCGCGAATACGAGCGCCGCCAGCACCGCGCCGATCACGTTGCCGATGATCAGGAACGGTATCGCCTCGATTGAGATCACCGCCTCAAGAAAGCCTGCCGGATCGACCGGCGGCGGTCCGTCGCTGAAGTACAGCATGAACAGCAGCGAGGCCAGTCGCACCCAGGCGATATTGAACAGCAGCAGAATGACGCCGAAGAACGCGATCTGGCTGGGATTGCGGCGCAGCCCCGCCAACATGGCCCCGGCAGCCGGCGGTTCGCCGGCGCCCAGGCGGCGGCTGGTCTCATACAGCCCGGCCGCGACGATCGGGCCGACCAGCAGGAAGCCGGCCATCAGCGGAAAGGTCAGGTAATAGACTTCCTCCGCGATCACGATCCACGTCAGCACCGCGCCGATAACCGCGAACACCAGACCATAGGTCAGGCCCAGCGCCGGCGCGCGCCACAGGTCGCGCCATCCCGCCGCAAGCCACGACCAGGGCTGATCCATGTCGACGCGCCGCACGACCGGATGTTTCGAACCCATCACTTTATCGGCCACTGCATCCGCCATGCCGGCGCACCCCGTTCCTTTCGCGCATCTGTCGGCGTCCAGTAGATGCCGACACTGCGTTCGTTGTTATCAAGCGTATGCAACTATAATATTCCGAGTGCTTCCCGGTTGAGCACTGCGACAAATTGTGCTGCGACAAGTCGGCTAGGTGACAGAAAGTGACGCTCCAGTCACATCTTGTGCGGCGCCAGAATTCGTGTCGACAAACTTCGATTTCGACCCGATACAATTCGGACTCGAAACTAATTTGTCGGCTCAGTAGTACGCTGCCTGTAGAACAGACTTGATCCATTCGAGGTTGAGCGAACATGGAATCGGACAAAGCGTCATGAGCGCGACCGTCGCAGAAGAACATGCCGGCGCCGCGGAGTCGGTGCGGCACGGTCCGGCCGAGCCCGACCGGGCCGTCGTTTACGAGATGGAGCCGGTGCGACTGTTCGTGCTGGCGGCCATGTTCTGGGGCGTGGTGGCGTTCCTGGCTGGCGTCTTCATCGCCCTGCAGCTCGCGTTCCCGGCGCTGAACTTCGACTTCGAGTATCTCACCTTCGGGCGCCTGCGCCCGGTCCACACCTCCGCCGCTATCTTCGCGTTCGGCGGCAACATCCTGTTCGGCTCATCGCTCTATGTCGTCCAGCGCACCACCCGGGCCCGCATGTTCGGCGGCTGGGGTGCGGGCATGTTCCTGTTCTGGGGCTATCAGCTGTTCATCGTGATGGCCGCGCTCGGCTACATCATGGGCATCACCCAGGGCCGCGAATACGCCGAGCCGGAGTGGTACGCCGACCTGTGGCTGACCATTGTCTGGGTCGTCTACCTGGTGGTCTTCGCCGGCACGCTGATGAAGCGCAAGGAGCCGCATATCTATGTGGCGAACTGGTTCTACCTCGCCTTCATCCTGACCATCGCCGTGCTGCACATCGGCAACAACCTGGCGGTGCCGGTGGACTGGTTCGGCGCCAAGAGCTACTCGCTGTTCGCCGGCGTGCAGGATGCGCTGACCCAGTGGTGGTACGGCCACAACGCGGTCGGCTTCTTCCTGACCGCAGGCTTCCTGGCGATGATGTACTATTTCGTGCCGAAGCGCGCGAACCGGCCGGTCTATTCCTACCGGCTGTCCATCGTCCACTTCTGGTCGCTGATCTTCCTGTACATCTGGGCCGGCCCGCACCACCTGCACTACACCGCCCTGCCCGACTGGGCGCAGACCCTGGGCATGGCGTTCTCGGTCATGCTGTGGATGCCGTCATGGGGCGGCATGATCAACGGCATCATGACGCTGTCGGGCGCCTGGGACAAACTCAGGACCGACCCGGTGCTCAGGATGATGGTGATCTCCGTCGCCTTCTACGGCATGAGCACCTTCGAGGGCCCGCTGATGTCGGTGCGCGAAGTCAATGCGCTCAGCCACTACACCGACTGGACCATCGGCCACGTGCATTCCGGCGCGCTCGGCTGGGTCGCGTTCATCTCCTTCGGCGTCATCTACTACATGGTGCCGCGGCTGTGGGGCCGTGCCGGCCTCTATTCGCTGCGCCTGGTGAGCTGGCACTTCTGGATCGCGACCATCGGCATCCTGCTCTACATCACCGCGATGTGGGTCTCCGGCATCATGCAGGGCCTGATGTGGCGGGCTTACGACGCGCTAGGATTCCTGCAGTACTCGTTCGTCGAGACGGTCGAGGCGATGCATCCGTTCTATCTGATCCGCGCGGCGGGCGGCATTCTGTTCCTGCTCGGCGCTCTGATCATGGCCTACAACCTGATCCGCACCATCCGCGGCGACGTTGCCGAGCCGGCCGACCAGGCCGAGCCCAGCACGGCGCCGGGGCTTGGCGCGCAACCGGCGGAGTGACGGCCATGCCGGGACTGAACCTGCATAATCGCGCCGAGAAGAACGTCACCCTGCTGGCGGTGCTGATCCTGATCACCATCGCCATCGGCGGCATCGTCGAGATCGTGCCGTTGCACACGATCAAGTCGACCATCGAGCCGGTGGACGGGGTGCGTCCCTACTCCCCGCTGGAACTGATGGGGCGCAACATCTACCTCCGCGAGGGCTGCTACAACTGCCACAGCCAGATGGTGCGCCCGTTCCGCGACGAGGTGGAGCGCTACGGCCACTACAGCCTGGCGGCGGAAAGCATGTTCGACCACCCGTTCCAATGGGGGTCGAAACGTACCGGGCCCGACCTTGCGCGCGTCGGCGGCAAGTACTCCGACGCCTGGCACGTCGCCCATTTGGTCGACCCGCGCGCGGTGGTGCCGCAGTCGATCATGCCGGGCTATCCGTTCCTGCTCGACGAGCCGATCGAGTTCGACGACATCTCCGAGCACCTGCTGGCGTTGCGGGCGGTGGGCGTGCCCTATGACGACGACATGATCGCAGCCGCCGCGGAGGACATTGCCGCCCAAGCCGGTGCGACCGGCAGCACGCGCGATCTTCTGGAGCGCTATCCCCGGGCCGCCGCCGGTGACTTCGACGGCAACCCCGACATGATCAGCGAGATGGATGCGCTGGTCGCCTATCTGCAGATCCTGGGCCGGATGGTGGAGTTCGCCGACTACACCACCGAAGAACTGCTGCAATAGGCGAAGGAGCCGAAGCAGATGGAAAACGCCTACGAATGGATCCGTTCGCTCTGGGTGGTGTGGCTGCTGCTGTTGTTCCTGGGCATCGTGGCGTACGCCCTGTGGCCGTCGAACAAGGCCAAGTTCGAGCATGCCGCCCGCATTCCGCTGGAAGACGACGAGATGCCGACCCGTGAGCCCGGAAAGCGCGACAACGCCGCGCGCAGCCGCAAGGCCGAGGATAAGGACTGAACCCGGATGCCGACGAAAACCGAAAAGGATGCGGGCCCCGCGCACACGACCACCGGCCATTCCTGGGACGGCATTCAGGAGTACGACCTGCCGTTGCCGCGCTGGTGGCTGTACGTCTTCTACGTGACCATCGGCATCGCGGTGCTCTATTTCGTGCTGTACCCGTCGATCCCGTGGTTCACGGGCTACTTCGAGGGCGTGCTCGGCCGCCAGGAGCGCGTGGTGCTGGAATCCCGCCTTGAGGACGCCCGCGGTGCGCAAAGCGGCATGTTTCAGGCGATGGCGGACACCCCGCTGGAAGAGATCGTCGACGATCCCGACCTGCTGTCGTTCGCCCTGGTCGGCGGCCGGGCCGCGTTCGCCGACAACTGCGCGCCGTGCCATGGGCTGGGCGGTGCCGGTCAGGACGGCGGCTATCCGGTGCTGGCCGACGACGATTGGTTGTGGGGCGGCACGCTGGCGGACATTCACACCACCATTGCCTATGGCGTGCGCCACGACCCGATAGAGACTCGGTTCTCGCAGATGCCGGCTTTCGGCGATATGCCGAATTTCGACCGCGACACCATCAACGACGTGACGGCTCATGTGCTTGCGCTCGCCGAGCTAGAGCATGACGAGGAGGCCGCCGCGCGCGGCGCGGAGACCTTCGCGCAGCAGTGCGCGGCCTGCCACGGTGCAAATGGCGAGGGCCTGCAATCCCTGGGTGCCCCACGTTTGGCCGACCGCATCTGGCTGTTCGAGGGAACGCCGGCGGCGATTGCCGCACAGATCGAAAATCCGCAGCATGGCGTGATGCCGGCCTGGGTCGACCGGTTGGACCCGGGCACCATCAACATGCTGACGGTGTACGTGCACAGCCTGGGTGGCGGCATGTAGGGTGGGCAGCCGGTGGCACATACGGCACACCGGGCCCGTTGATCCACGCGAGGCGAACGGGACTGCCCCGCGCCCGCGTGTTTTTCATCAATTGGTCGGCACGACGATGTCCCCCGAGATCGCCGTGCACCGACTGTTGAGGAAGGGCCGTGGAGCTTGACGGACGACACCTCGAACGACGCTGCGCTCGCTGGCGCCGACGATATTCTGTCGCGCAAGGAGCAGAAGACCTCGCTCTATGCCAGCCGCGTACGCGTGTACCCCAAGGCGGTGAACGGCCGCTATCGCGCGATCAAATGGGGCGGGCTGATCGCCCTGCTCGCCATCTACTACATCACGCCATGGCTGCGGTGGGACCGTGGCGAGGGCGTACCGGACCAGGCGATCCTGATCGACCTGGCTGGCCGGCGGGCGTACTTCTTCTTCATCGAGATCTGGGCGCAGGAAGTCTATTACCTCACCGGCATCCTGATCCTCTCCGCGCTCGGCCTGTTCCTGGCCACCAGCCTGTTCGGCCGGATCTGGTGCGGCTATGCGTGCCCGCAGACGGTGTGGACCGACCTGTTCATGTGGGTCGAGCGGCTGATCGAGGGCGACCGCAACCAGCGCATGCGCCTGGACAAGGCGCCGATGTCGACCAACAAGCTGGCGCGCCGCGCCGCCAAGCACGGCACGTGGCTGCTGATCGCGCTGTTCACTGGCGGCGCCTGGATCATGTACTTCCAGGACGCGCCGACCCTGGTCGCCGAGTTCTTCACCGGCCAGTCGGGCACCGCGACCTACTTCTTCGTCGGCCTGTTCACGATGACGACGTACCTCCTCGCCGGCTGGGCGCGCGAGCAGGTGTGCACGTACATGTGCCCGTGGCCGCGCATCCAGGCCGCCCTGCTGGACGAGGACAGCCTGGTGGTGACTTATCGCGACTGGCGGGGCGAGCCGCGCGGTGCCCACAAGAAGAACCAGACCTGGGAGGGGCGCGGCGACTGCGTGGATTGCAAGCAGTGCGTCGCGGTCTGCCCGATGGGCATCGACATCCGCGACGGCATCCAGTTGGAATGCATCGGCTGCGCGCTGTGTATCGACGCCTGCAATGGGATCATGGACAAGGTGGGCCGGCCGCGCGGGCTGATCGCCTTCGATACCGAGAGCAACATGCAGGCCCTGACCAAGGAGGCGGCGGCGCTGGCCGGTGGCGGCCCGCTGCCGATGGATAAGGCGCCGCCCATGCAAAAGCCGCGCATCGTCCGGCCGAGGACCATCGCCTATGTCGCCAGCATGCTGCTGGTGGCGATCATCATGACGGTCGCGCTGTCGACGCGCTCGTCGGAAGCGGTGACGGTTCTGCACGAGCGCAACCCGCTGTTCATCACGCTCTCGGACGGCTCGATCCGCAACGGCTACCAGATCAAGCTCCTGAACATGTCGCACGACGACCGCGTGCTGATGCTGTCGGTGGAGGGCCTTGAGGACCCGACGTTCCGGATCGTCGGCATTGACGACGCGGCGACGGCGCCGGTCGCCCTGCCCGCCGCCGCCGATGATGTGACGACCTATCAGGTGTATATTGCCGTGCCGCCCGACACGCTCGGCGACGATACCGTCGACGTGACCTTCGTGGTCGAGGACCCCGATGGCGGCGAAGTGGTGAGGACGACCGATGTCTTCCATGGACCATGAACTGGCCCAACATAGCGGCCCCAATCGATACGGCGGCCCATTTCGAAATGATGGTCAGGACGACGACGTCGACCCGCGCCGCAGCCGCTGGATTCCCTGGGCCATCGTCGGCGGCTTCCTGCTCGTGATCGCGGTCAACGGCGTGATGCTCGCGTTGGCATTGGGCTCGTTCAACGGGCTGGCCACCGACGGCGCCTACGACCGTGGCCTCACCTACAACCGCACGCTCGATGAGGTCGCGGCGCAGAACGCCAGGGGCTGGCAGGTGGCCATCGGCGCCACGAGGGTGCCGGGTGACTCAACCCTGCAGATGCTGGTGAGCGCCACGGTGTCCGACCGTGACGGCGCGCCGTTCGACGACGCCACGGTCACCGCCACGCTCAGGCGCCCGATCCACGAAGGCTTCGATATCGAGGCGAATTTGGCGGCTGTCGGCGATGGTCGATACGAAGCGACGGTTGACCTGCCGTTGGCTGGCCTGTGGGAGATTCGGGTCGAGATCGACCACGGTGACGACCACCATCGAGCCGAGCACCGGCTGGTCGTGGAATGAGCACCGACGTCCTCGGCACCGGGGACATACGGCCACGGCCCGAACCGGCGGCCGAGCTGCCGGAGCAGTCGGTCCAGGGCGCTGTACGCGACCTGGGCGATGGGCTGCATCAGCTCGATCTTTTGGTCGAGGGCGCCCACTGCGGCGGCTGCCTCGCCCGGATCGAGGGCGCATTGAACGACGCGCCCGGCGTGGCGCATGCCCGCCTCAACCTGACCGCGCGCCATCTGGTCGTGCGCTGGTCCGGCACCACTGCCGAAGCCGACCGGCTGGCGACGCTGGTGCGCAACCTCGGCTATGGCGTCGCACCCTTCGACCCGGCCGCCGCCGACGACGGCGACCAGCGCGAGCAGAAGGCCCTGCTCCGCGCGCTGGCGGTTGCGGGGTTCGCCGCCGCCAACGTGATGCTGCTGTCGATCTCGATCTGGGCCGGCCACGACCTGGGCATGGCGGCGGAGACGCGCACCCTCTTTCACTGGATATCGGCGCTGATCGCGCTGCCTGCGGTCGCCTATGCGGCCCGCCCATTCTACCGCTCGGCGGCGCGGGCGCTGGCCGCCGGCCACCTGAACATGGACGTGCCGATCACGCTCGCGGTCCTGCTGGCCTGCGGGCTCAGCCTGCACCAGACCATCATCGGCGCCGAGCATGCCTATTTCGACAGCGCGACGGCGCTGGTGTTCTTCCTGCTGATCGGCCGCTTCCTGGACCGTCGCGCGCGTGGCAAGGCACGCTCCGCCGCGCACATGCTGCTGGCGATGCAAAGCCGCACCGTCGCCCTGCGCACTGTCGACGGGCAGGTGCGCCAGGTGCCGGCGGAGGCGGTCGCGGTCGGCGACACGGTCGTGGTGGCGCCCGGCGAGCGCATCGGCGTCGACGGCGACGTGGTGTTCGGTACCAGCGATCTGGACATGAGCGCCATCACCGGCGAGACCACATCGGTCGCGGCGCGCACCGGCACCCATGTGCACGCCGGCACGATCAGCCGGACCGGCCAGCTGGCCATCGAAGTCACCGCCACCGGCGACGACACGCTGCTGGCGGGTATCGTGCGATTGCTGGCCGACGCCGAGCAGCGCAAGTCGCGCTTCGTCATTCTGGCCGACCGCATCGCCCGCGCCTATGCCCCGGTCGTGCATGTGCTGGCGCTGGCGACCTTCGCCGGCTGGTGGCTGGCAGGCGCCGCCTGGCAGGACGCCCTGCTCTATGCCACCGCGGTGCTGATCATCACTTGCCCGTGCGCTCTCGCGCTGGCGGTGCCGGCCGTGCAGGTAATCGCCAGCGGCCGCCTGTTCCGCGCCGGCGTGCTGCTGAAATCGGGCGCCGCCCTGGAACGGCTGGCCGGCATCGACACAATCATGTTCGACAAGACCGGCACGCTGACCGACGGCACCCCGCGCCTCGCCGGCATCGACCCGCCGGACCCGACTGCGCTGGACGATGCGGCCCCGCTGGCGGCCGCCAGCCTGCACCCGCTGGCGCGCGGCATCGTCCAGGCCGCCGGCATGGCAAAGCCGGATCCGGCCGCGATCGAAACACCGGGCATGGGCATCGCCCTTTCCACGCCGAAGGGCGAGATACGCCTGGGCAGCGCCGAATGGTGCGGCGTCGACGCGCCGCCGGCCGAAACGCCGGAGTTGTGGCTGTCCAGGCCCGATGCGGCGCCTGTGCGCTTCCGGTTCGCCGACACGCCGCGGCCCGATGCGCGCGAGACCCTGGCCCGCCTGAAGGACGCCGGCTACCGCATCGGCCTGCTGTCGGGCGACCAGACGGCGCCGGTACGGCAGACCGCCGAGGCCGTCGGCATCGCGCAATGGCGCGCCGCGCTGAAACCGGCCGACAAGTGTGCCGCGCTCGCTGAGCTGCGCGGCCAGGGTGCGCGCGTGCTGATGGTGGGGGACGGGCTGAACGACGCCCCGGCCCTTGCCGCCGCCGATGCGTCGATGTCGCCGGCCTCCGGCATCGCGGTCACCCAGGCCGCCGCCGACCTGGTGTTCCAGGGCAAGCGGCTGGCGCCAGTCGCGGTTGCGCTGGAGACCGCGCGTCGGGCAAACCGGCTGGTGCGGCAGAACCTTTGGCTGTCGTTCGGCTACAACGCGTTGATGGTGCCGGTGGCGATGGCGGGGTACGTCACGCCCCTGGTGGCGGCGGTCGCCATGTCGACGTCGTCGCTGCTGGTGGTCGGCAACGCGCTGCGGCTGGCCCGCCAGCGCCAGTTGGGCTGACACAATGGACCAACTGCTCTTCCTGATTCCGATTGCGCTGTTCCTGGGCCTGGTCGGCCTGGGCGCTTTCCTGTGGTCGTTGAAATCGGGCCAGTTCGAGGATCTGGACGGCGCGGCCCATCGCATCCTGATCGACGACGACAGCGTGGCCGATCAGGTCGCCGTGCCCAAGAGCGCACAGCAGCACCGGGGCGACGACGAACAATCCGCCGATACGCCGAAGGCCGGGTGACGCCTCCCGGCACCTTACCCATATATGATTGGGTTGATTCCGTTGCGCCACATCGCCATGCGGGCGACTGTGCGCGCACGTCACTTTCGGGAGTGGAGGCAAGGTGGCTGACGATCCCTACACCGTACTGGGCGTGGAGAAGTCCGCGTCCGAGGCCGATATCCGCAAGGCCTACCGCAAGCTCGCCAAGGAGCTGCACCCGGACCTGAACCCCGGCGACAAGGCGGCCGAGGAGCGATTCAAGCAGGTGTCGGCTGCCTATCATCTGTTGAGCGATGCCGAGCAGCGCGCGCGCTTCGACCGTGGCGAGATCGATGCCTCGGGTGCGGAACGCGCACAGCAGCCGCGCTATCGCCACTATGCCGAGGGCGATGGCGGGCAGCGCTATGCGAGCTCCGCCGGGTTCGAGGATTTCGCCAACTATTCCGACATCTTCTCCGACCTGTTCGGCGAGCGGGCCCAGGCCCGTGGCGGCCGGCGCGGCGGGGCGCAGGGCGGGCACGGCTTTCACGCCCGTGGAGCGGACGCGCGCTACCACCTGGAGGTCGACTTCCTGGACGCCGTCAACGGCACCAAGCAACGCATCACCATGCCCGACGGCAATGCGCTGGACCTGACGATCCCGCCCGGCACCCGCGACGGCAGCACCCTCAGGCTGAAGGGCAAGGGCGGTGCCGGGCTGGGCGAAGGCCCCGCCGGCGACGCGCTGATCGACATCACCGTCCGCCCCCACGCCGTGTTCAGCCGCGACGGCAACGACATCGTGGTCGAGGTGCCGATCTCCATCGACGAGGCGGTGCTGGGCGGCAAGGTGGAGGTGCCGACCATCGGCGGTCGGGTCAGCATGACGGTGCCGAAAGGCGCCACCAGCGGCGATACCCTGCGGCTGAAGGGGCGCGGCGTGAAGGCCAAATCGGGCGCCGGCGACCAGCGTGTGGTGCTGAAGGTGGTTATGCCGCGCCGGATCGATCCGGAGCTTGAGGCGTTCATGCAGACGTGGCGGGAAAAGAACCACTACGACCCGCGCGGCGCGTTCGGGAGGGCGTCATGACCACCATGTGGACCGAGACCCAGGTCGTCGCCGAGGTCGACCGCATCACGCTCCGCCGGCTGCGGCTGTGGGTGCGCAATGGCTGGGTGGTGCCGGCGACAAGCACCTCCGGCCCCAGGTTCGACGATCTGGACGTTGAGCGCGTCCGCCTGGTCTGCGAACTGAAGGAAGAGATGAACCTGAACGACGACGCCGTGCCGGTTGTGCTGTCGCTGCTCGACCAGCTCTACGGCATGCGCCGCGAGTTCAAGGCGCTGACCCAGGCGCTGGACGAGCAACCGCAGAAGGTGCGCCAGACCGTCCGCGAGACCTACCAGCGCCTGCTGGGGGCGTAGGGCCGAGCATCGAGCTCGGTCCAAACGGCGGTTTCGAGGCACAGGGTCTTGATACGCAGCCCTGGTCCGGCGCTCACGCCCTGTTCCTGCGCTCACGCCCTGTTCCTGCGCTCACAACGTATGCACGATCTGCAAGGCTGCACTCACCGCGGCGGGCTTGGCCCCGTGGTGATGAAGCCTGATCCGACCAGGACGTGACCGGTCAGCAGCCCAGCGGCAGGCTCGCCAGCGCCGGATAGGCGTAGTGCGGGATCGTCCGCAGCACCAGATTGCCGGCATTGACCTGTCCCATCACCCCGCCACGCGGCGGCGGCGTCACACCCGGCCGCAGGAAGAGCTGGAACGGGTCCGACCCGGCACCACGATTGGCGGCAATGAACTGCCGCAATTGCCCGCGTTGTTGGTTGAGCGTCGGCACCTTGGCGGTGTTCTTGACCTCCGCGCGCACGCGGCCCCAGAAGTCCGGGATCTTGCCGCCAGGTGTACGGAACGCGGTGTTGGCACGCTGCCCAATGGATTGGCCGACAAAGAACTCGCCCTCGGCGCCGATGACGCCGGCACGGCTGTTCCGACCGCTGAGCCAGGTCGGCCCGCCTTTGAATCCGTGGTAGCTGCCCGCTTGCATCAGGCCCTTGGTGCCGACGCCGGAGACGACGCCGGTTGCCAGGCCGTAGCCAACGCCGGGCAGCGTGGCGTTTGCGCCATTGCGCAGCGAATCCCCGACATCCTGACCGGCGGCGAGCGACTGCCCCACGCCATTGCCGAAGCCATTGATGCCGCCGCCAGCGCCGCCGCCCGCCGCGGCGCCAAGGCCGGCACCGGCATAGGAGCCCACGGCATAGGCGCTCTGGCCCGACATCCGCCCGATCAGGCTGTTGGTAATCTGGCCGGTAAAGCGCGTTGTGACGCTGCGCCCGACCGAGCCGCCGACGCCCCCAGCCAATCCGCCGAACACGGTGCCAAAGGTGCCGCCGATTATCGCCCCCTTCACGCCACCGGCCTTGTAGCCCTCATAGCTGCCAACGATACCGCCGCTGATGGCGCCCCCGGCAACGAACCCGGCCAGACCCAGGCCGGACCCCATCACCGCGCCGCCCACCGCCCCGCCGATCACCGGCACCCAGAAGTCCCAGCCGGACTTGTCGCGGTTGAACCACGCCGCGACGCCGCCGCCGATCAGCGCACCCGCCAGGATGCCTGCAAGCAGGAACGCGAGCTCGCCCGTCGGGTCAACGTACAGCAGCGGGTTGTTGCCAACGAACTGATAGACGTTCGCGCCGCCGGCCAGCCCCAATGGATCGGGCTGCAGGAACCGACCCCAATCGGCGCGCATCACGCGGGCACGATAATCGACGACGATCGGATCGTCGGTCCAGGCATCGCGGCCCTGCAAACCGAACGGGTAGATGTCAGTTCCTGCTGGCAGCGGCAAGCCATCCGCCGCCAGAGTGCCGAGCACCTGCCCGAACTCGTCGCGCACATAGCGGTGCTGCAGGCGGCCGTCACGGTCCGTCGTCGCGAAAACGGTGCCGACCGAGTCCTGATGCGCAAACGCGACGTCACCGCCCGCGAAGGCAACCAGCGGCTGGTCGATGCTGGTGCCGGGAACGTAGAGCGCCAGCAAGCTGCCGGTCGCCGTCGTTTCCTCGATCAGGTCGAGAACCGCGTAGAACCGGCGACGGGTGCCAGACGGCGTCGTCACCTCGATCGCCCGGCCCAACGCGTCGCGGCTGATCTCGACCAGAGCCGCACCGCCACCGGTGGGCTCAATCCTGGTCAACCGCCCGGCGTGGTCATAGCTGTAGCGATGTACGCCGTCGTCGCGCACGTTGCCGGCCCCGTCGGAGGTCACAGACGCGCCGGACATCGATGTCACCCGGCTTGAATCGTCGTAGGTCCATGACACCGTATTGTCCACGCCACCTTCCGCGCGGGTGTGCGACGTTCGGTTGCCGCGGCTGTCGTAGGCGTAGTCGTCGCTGCGGTCAGGTACGGCGGGATCCAGGCTCGCCGCCAGCACGTTGAGCGAGTTCTGATCGCCCGCCGGGTTGGGGTTGGCGCTGTTGCCGGTCGGCCGCCAATTGGAGAGGCCAGGAAGTGCGGGCGCCGCGCCTTGCGCAACGCTGCTGAGCCAGCCGGTACTCTCGTACCTGGCCGCCGTGGTGTGAAGGCTGTCGCGCAATCGCATGCGAATGCGCCCAAACCCGTCACGCAGATTGACCAGGTGCTCGTCCGGCCCCGCCGTTGTCGCGACCGCGATTTCCAAGTCTCGCCCCGCGGCATCGTAGCCGATGCGCTGCTCGGCGCCGCCGGCTGTGGTTAGCCGTGAGGGGAAAACCTCGGCCCGATAGTCCCAGTGGAGCAGCGGGTCCGGCGGCAACGCTCCACCTGGAAACCCGCTGCCGGCCGAGACGATACTCAGGTCGCGCAGCCGATGCGCGTCGTCGAAGCTGGCGCGTAACCGGAACCCCGACGGATAGGCCAGGTCCCGGGGCAAGCCGTTGGCGCGATAGGTGCGGGTGGCGGTTCGTCCATCGACCTCTTCGCTGCGCAGCCGGCCCAGCGAATCGAAGGTTCGCTCGACAACGTGGCTGGCATTTTCCGCCCGCACCAGATTGCCGGTCGCATCGTATTCGAACTCTTCATCGGTGGCGCCGAGCGCGCCGGCTGCCGTTACGACCTGTTGGCGGACTGGCCGGTTGAGGCCGTCATAATCGATCTCGACGACCGTTCCGCGGCCGTCTTGCACGCGTATCGGGTTGCCGGCGGCATCGTATTCGTACTGAGCGTATGTGAAGTCGGGCAGGTCGATCCTGGTCGCATCCCCCATGGCGTCGCGCGTGATTTCGATCTCATTGCCGCCGCCATCGCGCAGCCGCACGGGCCGTCCGGCAAGGTCGTAGCCGACGAGCTCGACCACGTCGGACAACGGGATGCCATTGGGGCGCACCCTCGCGATGCGCCGCTGGGTCATGCGGCCGGCCAGGTCGTAGGCATATTCCTCGATCACGCCGGCGGGCCGCTCCAACTGAGTCAACCGGTTGCGGCCGTCGTAAGTGTAGCGATCGGCGTTGCCGAGCCCGTCGGTCGCCGAGGTCAGGCGCCCAAGCGCATCGTGGGCAAAGCTGTGGCTGACAACCGACGTCGCACCGGTGGCCGTGTCGGTGCCGACACTGGTCATGCGTGTCATCAGGCCGCGCGGATCGTATTCGAAGAGCGTCGGGTCACC
The DNA here is from genome assembly GCA_965227515.1 of Alphaproteobacteria bacterium. GTDB lineage: Bacteria > Pseudomonadota > Alphaproteobacteria > CALKHQ01 > CALKHQ01 > CBDDFZ01. Next base: position 2,902,443 of record CBDDFZ010000001.1, on the reverse strand, counting down.
GGAGGGATCGGTCACGGAAACAACGTCTTCGGCCGCGTTCCAGGCGATGTCATGGCGGCCGCCATCGGCGTCGATCAGCGCCACCGGGTGCCCGTCCCGGTCGTACGCGACCTCGTTGGCCAGGGTGGCAACGGCAATGCCGTCCGGTTCGATGACCCGCTGTCGCACGCGCATGACACGGCCAAGCGCGTCGTAGTCGAAGCGGTGACGTTCGCGCAGGATGCCGGCGCCGTCCTCAACATCGGCGCGGGTCAGCCGCCCGGCGCGGTCGAACGCCCATCGCGCCGTGGTGCCGTCCGGACTCTGCATGGACGCGTTATGAAGGTAGCCGTCGTACGCGTAACTACGCGCATTCCCATTCGGATCAGCGTACGACGAGATCAGTCCATCCAGGTTGTGCGCGAAGCGCTCGACCGCCTCGCGGCTGGTGCCCGCCGCCGTGATGCGCTCGTGGATCAGGCCACGCTCGTCCCAGACCCAACGCGTAGAGACACCTTCCGGATCGATCACCTCGACGATGCGGTTGTCGGCGTCCCATTCGATCAGCGTTTCCGCCGAAACGCCGCTTTCGATCGGCTGGTGGACCGCGGTGACACGGCCGCGAACGTCACGCTCGAACGTGGTCTCGACGAAGACCGGGAAGCCGACCACCCCGTTCTCGTTGATGTTGCGCTCGCCCACCGCAACCAGGCTGCCGGCCTCGTCATAGCGGTACCTGCGCCTGACGTGGGTGCCGGTCGGGCCGAGTTCCATCGTCACCTGGTCGGCGGCATCCCATTGCAGCGTGAAGAGATGACCCGCCTCGTCCGTGTACCCGGTGACGCGCCACAAGGCATCGCGATCGTACTGTGCGATCTGCGTCCCGTTGCGGCGCTGACGCACCAGACGGCCGGCGTTCTGGCCACCGCCTTCGTATTCGAAGCTGTGGGTGACACCCTCGGCGCTGGCGATGCTCACGATCTGGCCGCGCGCATCATAAACGGTGTCAACGATCGGCGTGTGGCTGCCGCCAGTCGCCAGTTCGGCCGACGGCCCCGTGTACCGCGTGGGACGGCCCATGTTGTCGACGTCGATCTCGAACACATTGCCCAGCGGGTCCTCGAACCGGGTCACCTGGCCGAAGGCCCCGTATTCGAAGCGGTGGACCGCGTGGGTGCCGCCGTCGCTGGGCACGTGGCGTATCTGCAGGATATCGTGGCGCGCCAACGGATCGCCGGCGCCGAGATCGTAGTTGAAACGGAGGATCGAACCGCCGGGCAGGACGATCTCCTGATTGTGCAGCAAGGTGTCGTACTGGAACGCGAACCGCCAGTTGGACGGCGCATTGGTGGCGATACCCTGTGACAGTGTGCGCGTCTCCAGCAGGCCACCGAACACATTGAATTCATGGATGTGGACGATGCCGCGCCCGTCGGTATGGGTGGTGCGGTGGGACAACTGGTGACGGTTCACCACCTCCGCGTCTATGTCGTCGTTGACGACCTCGTATTCGAACTGATGGTCGTCGCCGGCGAAGTCCTGCTCGATCACCTTGTTGAAGCCGTCAACCGACGTGCCGTAGATGTTGGCCACCAGTTCGGAGCCGACCGGGCTGTCGATCGACACCAGGTTGGCGCGCATCTGGGGCGGTCCGGGTGAATCATAGCTGTACCGAATCACCCGGCCGCCGGGATGATCGGTCGTTGCCGGCAGCGTGACCGCGCTCAGCACCTGCCCGTCATAGTCGTACTGCCAGACACGCCCGGTCCAGTCGGCAATCTCGGTAACCCGCTCGGCCGTGTCGCGGGACACGGTCAGGGTGCGCCCGTTGGTGTCCTCCAGGCCGACAATCAGGCCGTCGCCATTGCGGTTGACGCGAATGAAATTGCCGAACCGGTCCCTGCGCTCGGACAGGTGCCCATCGCCGTCGAACACCCAGACAAATCCGGTGCGATCGCGCAACTCCCAGCCGCCGCCGGCACGCACGAACCGGTGTCGGAAGCCGACCCCGCCGTCATAGTCGTTCGGCCCGTCCGGGCTGAGGAACCAGCCGCGCGCCTGGCCGCTCCACAGATAGACCAGTCCGCTGCTGAGCTCGCGCACGTTGGCGTCGAACCAGACATCCCACTTCGCACCGAAAGACCCGGCATTGTAGACTTGGTTGCTGTAGATGCGGGTGACATCGAAATCCACGCCCACCGACGGGATCACCAGGTCGACCGTAACGTTCTGGAACGCGCCCGATGACAGCGCGACCGGCTCACCGCCGGTTTCCGCGAACTCCGGCGGCTCCTCAAACTGCTGAATCGAGACCGACGGCGTGTCGGACAGGATGTCGCCACCGTCGATGCCGCCGACCGAGTCATGCAATCCATTCAATGCCAGCTGGCCGCGCCCCAACGCAGACGTCAGCGCTTCCGTCTCGCTGTTCAGGTCTTCCAGAACACCGGCAAGATCGCCGATCTCCTCGCTGATGCCGATGGCTTCCGCGGCAGCGTCTTCGCCGCCGCCGCTGGGCACCTGCTCGCCCAGGTCGTTCAGGTTGTCGAGCGCGGACTCATAGTCCTCCATGAGGGCTTTGCAGAACGCGATGAAGCTGTCCTGCACGCCCGTGCCTTCACCGGCGGCGCCGGTGCCGCCACCACCGCCATCGCCCTGGCCGTCGCCTTGCCCGCCGTCGCCCTGGCCATCGCCGCTGGCGCCATCGCCGGAATCGCCATCGCCGGAATCGCCATCACCGGAATCGCCATCGCCACTGTCGCCGTCCCCGGCGTCGCCATCGCCATCACCGGAGTCGCCCACCGTGCCGCCGGCACCCCCATCGCCTTCGCCATCCCCTGGCAATTCGTCGCCATCGCCTTCTCCACCCGCCGGCAGGCCGTCTCCATCGCCCTCCCCGGCGTCTGGATCGACCGGGACGAAGTTTTCCAGCGGAACGCCCTCGTTGTTCTCGAATCCCTCCACCCACTCGTCCCAGGTCAGGCCATCCGGCAGCGTGCCGAACCCGATCTGGGTCCAATCGTCGCGATCGTCCGAGTAGTGTGTCTCGTAGAAGTGGATGACCTCCGAATTATTCGGGTCCTGCTCGGCGTAATGCGGGTGTGGAAGGTAGCCCATCTCAACCCTCCTCGGCCGCCAGCCGGTCCGCGACTTCCGGCAATATCTCGCGCAGCCCGAACGGCTCCGGCAGTGCCGGCATCCTGGCGAATGCCTGCTGCAAGCGCGCGGCGGTGGCCCGCCGCACCTCGCTGGCTGAGTCCAATCCATCGCCGATCAACGCCACGGCCGCCGTCTCGGAGATGGGGAAGGTCTGCATCAGATTGACGATGCGCCGCACGTTCGCGATGTCGTCTTCGCCCATTAAGAGCGGCTCCACCAGCGCATCGCGCTGCGCCTTCAGCCGTGTGGCACTCACAAAGGCCGGCCCATCGGCCAGGCCGGCGGCCAAGACCGCGCCCTTCTGGTCGGAGTCCAGGCTCTCCAGGTGCTCGACCGGCACGATGCGCTCGTTCTTGGGGGCCAGCATCTGCCAGCGCCGGGACAGTCGCTCGAACAGCGTCTGGCCGAAATCGTTCGACCTGACGAACAGGGACGTTTCCTGGTAGCGGAAGAACGACGACGCGGTCCAATTATGACTGCCGACGATGGCGTTCTGTGCATCGACCACGATGGCCTTTGCGTGAGAGGTCACCTCCAGATGATCCCGCCGGAACGGAATCCCCTTGGCCTCGAGAACGGAGAACGTGGTCGCGTTGACAAGCTGGGCGCCGTGCCGGTCGGTCGGCACGTCGTCGTCGAGGATCAGGCGCACATCGACTCCCCGCCCAATCGCCCGCTCCAGCGCCGTGACGATCTCGTCCCCCGGGTCGGTCTCCACATCTGCTTCGCCGACCGTGAAGTAGAACATGGACGCAATGACGGTGGCGGTGGCCGCATCGATCGTGGCGACGAGCTTCGGCAGATAGCCGGAACTGAAGATCGGTGCGACCTGCGCATCGGTCGCCATCGCGGCTTCCAGTTCCGTCGCGCGCCCAAGCGCCCGAGAGCCGCGTCGCAGCCGGCGGCGGCCTGGCGCCCAAAGCCGCGGAACCGCCGGTTTGGCGCGCACCGCGGCAGCAAAACCCTGCACCAGCGTCACCAGCGCGTCCTCTGCCGTCTCAGCGCTGAGGTGCGGGGTGCTGAGGCGACCGTCCTGCCATAGCTGCAGATACGCGCTCAGTCCGCCACGTTGGATCAGTTCGGTCTCGCGCAATTGGGACCGGGGCGGCACGGCGGCACCGACATACAGGTGAACGGTCGCGCGCGCGAACGCCGCCTTGGAGACGTTGCCGGCCCTTCGCGCATCCTCCAGGTCGACATAGGGGCCACGCGCGTCCCGTCGTGCCACGATACGCCGGGCGCTGACTCCCCCGAGCCCGGGCAGGCCGGCCAACTGGTCCGTATCGGCAGCATTGATGTCGAGGCGCGGCACGATTTCGGCCGGCACGACTCCCGCCACCGGGGATGCCCCGCCGGCTGCGGCGACGGCGAACGGCACCGCCTCGGTCGGGCCCACGTCGACGCTGCGCCGCACCAGGGCATCAACGCCCTCGGCAATGACTTTCGATTGGTAGGACACCGTGCCCTGCTCGAAGGGCAGCCTGGCCAGTTCGTCGACAACGCCCAGCGCACTGCCGATGCGGATGACCGCGCGGCGCAGAGACCACCATTGCCTGTGCGTAAGGTTTGCGCCCGGCAGCCAGCGGTCGAGCAGTCCGGTTAGCAGTGCAGCCTCCGGAGCCATGTTGGGCAGCACGTTCATGGTAGGCGCTCCAGCATCGCAGCGCGTTGCCAGTCGTTGTCGAAGCGGCGTCGCAGGATCGCCACCAGCGGCGCCGACACCGCATGCACCGATGCCTCGAGATTGGCCATCAAGCCGCCGCCGGTCCAATTTCCGCTGCCGACGAAGGCGTTGTCGTCGTCGATCAACGCATACTTGGAATGAATGCTGCTGTGCCGATCGCTTCGGTACTGGCGCACGGGCACATCGGCGGCCGCCAGATAGTGGCCGGCGACCAGGTTCAGCACCGGCAATTCTTCGTCTTCGGTAAAATCATTGATGAGGACGCGGCAAGCGACGCCGCGATGGTGGGCCCGCGCGCAGATGTCGGCCAGGTCGCGCACCCGGTCCAGCGCCCGTGTCGTTGTGCCGACCGCCAGAATGAACATGGCAACGTCCAGTCGCGTTCTTGCCCCCTCGATCGCAGCGATGACGGCGGGCAGATAGTCCTCCGCCCAAAGCAGGCCGACACGGTCGCAGTCCAGCAGCGGAGTGTCGGGCGGGAAGGTCATCGGCGGGTCACCTCCAGGGCGGTGCGGCCGAAGGCGGACGGCAGTTCCAGTTCGATATGGCGCAGCCGCTGCTCGACGATGCGCGCGGCAATCGCGAGTTCGGCCGCGTTCGACGCAGCACGCGCAAACAGGATTGCTTCCACCGGCCCCTGCAACGATGCCGAAGCCTCTTGTTCGAACCGCGCCACGACCCGGCGCGCATTGGTCAGTTCGACCACCAGCTCGATACGCCGCAACTCCAGGCGGCGGCGTTCCGCCTGAAGCGCCCTCAGCTTTGCCATGGGATCGTCGGGGTCACTGGCCGGGAGGGTCAGGGGGGCGGCAAGGTCACCGGTGGCAAAGGGCGGCGGTACATCGGTCATGGACCCAGGCACCCCTCGCCTTCCAGCGCCTCCTGCAGCTCTTCCAGTTCCTCAAGCGTCTCGGCGATTTCGTCGGCGAGGAACGGATCGCCTTCCTCCAGACCGCCTCGCTGGGACTCGAGCTCGTTGAGCAGGTCTTCGATCTCGTCGACGATGGACTCGATTTGGCTGTGGAGTTCGGCCAGGAAATCCAGCAGCGCATCGCGGATGTCGGCGATGTCCCCCAGATCCTCTTCATTCAGAAGCCGATCCTGTGGGGCCGGGAATGTTTCCCCGAACTCGCCAACGGCATTATTGAACTCGTCAATCAGATCGTGTTGTTCGGAAATGACATCGGCGACGTCGTCAAAGAAGGGATTCAACTGGTCCAGAACAGAGACGAAATCCTGGGACACGCCGGGCCAGGTCGTCTTGGCCGACTCTACGTCCTCGCGCGCATCGCTGAGCGTTCGCTGCCCGGCAAGGAGCTGCTGAACCGACCCGGTCAGGCCCAGTAGCTCAAGCCAATCTTCCATCCTCACTGTAGGCATGGCGTTCCCACGACAGCGAGCTAAGACGGATTTGCAAGCCAAATACTATGCACCATCCGCGATATGGCGTACAGGGCGATTGTTCAAAGTCCCGTGATGCAATTTATCCGCAATACTGTGAGTGATGACCAAGGATTGGATTGACTGAATTCAGTCATTTCTATGGTTTCGCGCAAATACGTCGATCTGACTTTGGCGCAATACCAAGCACATCAGCCGACGCCTAACCGTCTCTTTTTTGTCTTCCGCGCCATGAGGTGACGAGAATTCCATTGTTGTTAAGACAAATCGCTGCATAAATATATATATGTGAAAATTTTGGAATATTATGCTCCATTCGTTACAGTTATGATTTTGTTGTGAGACAGAACTCGAGAGATAATACCACGACTCAACAATTCCATATCGTTAACAGTGGTGCGCATTTATAGACTTTCTTGGCCACAATGACACATACGCGATGCGGATTTGGTCGATAATCGTGCCACGCCTGATATTTCAAGATCAGATCATCATCTGGCCAATCACGTGACTTGGCAGTGCCATCTTGTGAATGCAGTCCCACAAGCGCAAGATCCGTCTCCGGACGCCCGCCTCGGTCATGTTCCACTCATGTGCGAGTGTCCGAGCACGGGCGGTGGGATAGTCCACCAGCGACAGGCCCTTCGCTGCGGCAACTCGGTCCGCGACGAGATAAGGCGCTGACCCAGGCGCTGGACGAGCAACCGCAGAAGGTGCGCCAGACCGTGCGCGAGACCTACCAGCGCCTGCTGGGGGCGTAGGGCCGAACTGGTTCGGAGAAGCGACGAGGTAATGTCAGGGCGGGCTGGTGCAGCCCGGCTTCGCGCACTTGGCTTCGCCGGGCACTGCTTCGCGCTAGCGATCCGAACGTGGCTGCGCCACGCGCAGCCCGCAAGGGCGAAGCGTGGTGGGCGCACAAGGACTCGAACCTTGGACCCGCTGATTAAGAGTCAGCTGCTCTACCGACTGAGCTATGCGCCCATGCCTGACGGCGACCTGGAACGGTTGCCGGCGGCGGGAGGTATCAGATAGTCGCTTCCGGCGGGCGGCGCAACCCGCGAGAAGCAAAGAATTGCGCGGCGAAACGGCACCCCCGCGTTTGCGGGTCAGGCGCTCTCGGCCTCGCCGACCAGGCCGCGCACGGTTTCAAGGAACTGGGTCACCGAGATCGGCTTGGCTATATAGGCCTCGCAGCCGCCCTGGCGGATCTTCTCCTCGTCGCCCTTCATGGCGAACGCGGTCACCGCCACCACCGGGATGGAGCGCAGATTGTCGTCTTCCTTGATCCACTTGGTCACCTCCAGGCCGGAGACTTCCGGCAGCTGGATGTCCATCAGGATCAGGTCGGGGCGCTGGTCGCGGGCGATCTTCAGGGCTTCCATGCCGTCTTTGGTCTGGATGGTCGCATAGCCATGCGCCTCCAGCAGGTCATGGAACAGCTTCATGTTCAGGTCGTTGTCTTCGACGATCAGAACGGTCTTGGTCATGTACGCTTTCCTGGGCGGGTGCCGTGGGGCGCACCGGCCTGCATCGTCATCAGCTAGGCGTATGCTCTCGAATGTCCAGGCGCATTCGGCTTTGCCTGGATCGGGGGTCTCAGTACTATCGGCCCTGATGCGCGGAAGCAACTTAGAAACGGGCGAAAAACATGCGGATCGGCATAGACTTGGGGGGCACCAAGACCGAAATCATCGCGCTGGACGATGATGGGGTCGAGTTGATTCGACGGCGGATCGACACACCGAAAGACGACTACGACGGCACCATTCAGGCCATCGTCGGTCTTGTCCGCGATGCGGAGGCCGAATTGGGCGAAAAGGCCACGGTCGGGCTGTCGATGCCCGGGGCCATCTCGCCGGCCACCGGGCTGGTCAAGAACGCCAATTCCACTTGGCTGATCGGCCACCCGCTGGACCGCGACCTGTCCGAGGCGATGGGGCGCGAGGTGCGTTGTTCCAACGACGCCAACTGCATGGCGGTGTCGGAGGCGGTCGACGGCGCCGGCGCCGACGGCAAGGTCGTGTTCGGCGTTATCATCGGCACCGGGGTCGGCGGCGGCGTGGTGGTCGACCGCAAGCCTGTGCTGGGCGCCAACGCCATCGGCGGCGAGTGGGGCCACTGCCCCCTGCCCTGGCCGCGCGACGAGGAACGGCCCGGACCGGCCTGCTATTGCGGCCTGCATGGCTGCATCGAGACCTTCCTGTCCGGGACCGGCTTCCAGCGCGACTATGCCCAGGCCACCGGGACCAAGCTGACCGGCCAGAAGATCATGGAGCGGGTGGAAAGCGGCGAGCCTGCTGCGGTGCAGGCGCTGGAGCGCTACACCGACCGCCTGGCACGGGGGCTGGCCACCATCATCAACGTGCTGGACCCCGATGTCGTCGTGCTCGGCGGCGGCATGTCCAACGTCACCAGCCTCTATGACGACGTGCCGGCGATCTGGGACCGTTATGTGTTCTCCGACCGGGTCGATACCAAGCTCAGGCCGCCGGTGCATGGCGATTCCACTGGCGTGCGCGGCGCGGCCTGGCTGTGGCCGCCCAAGACCTGACGCCCGGCCCTCGATAACGGGAACCGCAGCATGAACGGCACATCGCAGGCGTCCGTGAGTGTCGACGCGCTGTGCCGGGACTGCGCGACCCGACAGCCGGCCGAGACAAGCCGCTGCAAGGCCTGCGGATCGCCCCGCCTGCTCGCCCACCCCGAGCTCGACAGCCTGGAAATCGCACACATCGACTGCGATGCGTTTTATGCGACGGTGGAAAAGCGGGACGACCCCAGCCTGCGCGACCGGCCGGTCATCATCGGCGGCGGGCGGCGTGGCGTGGTGTCGGCCGCCTGCTATCACGCCCGCCTCTATGGCATCCACTCCGCGATGCCGATGTTCAAGGCGTTGAAGGCCTGCCCCGACGCGGTCGTCATCAAGCCGGACATGCAGAAGTATGCCGCCGCCGGCCGCCAGGTGCGCGAGATCATGCTGTCGGTCACGCCGCTGGTGGAGCCGATCTCCATCGACGAGGCGTTCCTGGACCTCAGCGGCACCCGCCGGCTGCACCGCCACACACCGGCCGAGCTGTTGGTGGCCCTGGTCAATCGCCTGAAGGACGAGGTCGGCATCACCGCCTCGATCGGGCTCAGCTACAACAAGTTCCTGGCCAAGGTGGCGTCGGACGCCGACAAGCCGCGCGGCTTCTTCGTCATCGGCCGCGGCGATGCCCAGGCGTTCCTGGCCGCACAACCCGTGACCCTGATCTGGGGTGTCGGCAAGGCCCTGGCGGGCGCGCTGCACCGCGACGGTATCGCCGCCATCGCCGACCTGTTGCCGCACAGCGAGGCGGCGCTAGTGGACCGCTACGGCCAGATGGGCCACCGGCTGTTCCATTTCGCGCGTGGCCACGACACCCGCCGGGTGAACCCGCACGGGCCGGCGAAGAGCATCTCGGCGGAAACCACCTTCAACGACGACCTGACCACATTCGACGACCTGTCGAAGCGGCTGTGGCCGCTATGCGAGAAGGTGTCGCGCCGGCTGAAGGCGAAATCGCTCGCCACCACCGGGGTCACGCTGAAGCTGAAGCGCGCGGATTTCCGCATCCTCACCCGCAGCCGCCAGCTCACCGGCTGCACCCAACTGGCCGACCAGCTCTACAAGGCCGCGCGGCCGTTGCTGGAGGCGTCCAGCGACGGCACACCCTATCGGTTGATCGGCATCGGCACGTCGGGCCTGGCCGACGCACGCTTCGCCGATCAACCGGACCTGGCGGACCCGGATTCGATGCGGCGCGCCAAGGTGGAGCGCGCCATCGACGATGTCAGGGCGAAACTGGGCGACAAGGCCATCGCCCGCGGACGTGGCCTGGGATAGGCGGACCTATTCGCAGACTTCGGCCGGCAAGGCCTCGATCTGGCGCAACGACGCCGACATGATGAAGTCGCCATAGTCGAGCAGCATGGTCTGGGCCACGCCGTTATTGAGCAGCCCGACCTCGATCTCATAATCCGGCACCGCCAGCACCGACGTCATCGGGAAGATCGCCATGCGGATGTTCCAGCCGGGCGCCTCGAGCAACGGATTGCCGGAGTCCGCGGCAAGCTGCGGCGACGGGTCGTCGCCCATGTTCACCCGCGCGCCGACCAGCACGTTCATTTCCAGCGGTTGATCGACGTTCGAGCCGTCGAACACCACGCGATTGATCACCACGCCGCCGTTCTCCGCCTGGCCCAGCACCTCGCGCGTGTGCGCCATCGGGAACATGGTGCCGGCCGGCAGCTCCACGGTCACACCGCGCGGGCGGGCGTACTCAGCCTCCCCGGCGCCGGTCTCCGGGTCCAGGGTTGCGCTGCCGCGCACCCGGTCGCCGCCGCGCCCGTCGTGGCTGGTCTCGACGTCGAACGTGTAGGTCAGGCCGTCCTTGGACTCCCAGGTCGAGTAGCTGGACTCGATGCGCCGGTCCGGCTGCTCGTGGTGCGAGACATATAGCGCGTAGTGCTGTTCCACCTGCCAGCCATCACAGACATCGCGCCACTCGACCACCAGCGCGCCACGGGCATCGGCGACGTGGCTGTCATCGACAATGCTGACCAGATCCAGCGTGTAGATCGCCCTGTGGGCCGCAATCTCGGCCGCTTCCGCGGCTGACGGCATGGCCGCGCCGGCCGCTGTCAGGCCAAGAGCCACGGCAGACACCGCTGCCATGCCGACGCCCATGCGCGGCGCGTGGCGATGGCGCGTAACCCCGGTCGCCGGGATACCGTTGTGGTCGCGCTGCACCAGTGTCATCAGCTATCGCCCCTGTTGCTCGTCGCCGTGACGGGCCGTCACTGCGTGGTAACATTTATGCAAGTCAGCGGCCACACGCCATCGCGGCCACTTCACAACATGGTGGGCGCCCGTCCTAACGGCCCAAACCGGCCCGCAGGCCCGCCCTTTCCTGCCGCTTCAACGCGCGCCAGCCCAACAAACAGGCAGAAGAAACAGCAAACGTGTCAATTACTGGGCCGCCGCGTGAGATAGTTGCGGCGAAGGTACCCGGTCACGCGGCGCCAAATTGGGCAACGTAAGCCGGTCGACGGCCGCAAGTTCCTCGCCCTCCGCAACTTCCTGCGACAGCATGGCTGCCGGTGCCGGTGACGGCTCGGTCACGCCGCCATCCGAAATGTCGTTGGCGACCGCGCTGTTGAATACATAGTTCGGCGTGTCCTCGATCGCCACCATGACATCGCGCCCGTTTGCCGACGATGTCAGGACGCGCTCGGTCGGGGGGCCATCGGCGGCGACCAGGATCGCCCGCCCGTCTGAAGTTGTCGTAAACACCCGCTCGTTGTCTTCCAGGCCCAACAGGCCGATCCGGACACGGTCGTTGGGCTCGTAGTCCTGGCAGATGTTTCCGCCTTCAACGACGTGGAACATGTTGCAGTCCTGCTGCGCGGCGGTCGACAGCGCATGGTCGCGCATGTTCTTGCCGGTCGTCGCCATCACGACGCCATCGACGACATAGGACCCGACGCTTACCGCAGGGGGAATGCCGCAACCGGCCAGCAGTACGGGGGTGACCACGGCCACGATCTTGCGCATGTGTACCTCACTGAGTCGCAATTTCTACGACTATCCAGGCAAGAACCGTGCAAAGCAACGAAACGAAGATTAATGCTTTATCCAGATTGGCCGTCCGGGCCCGCTTCCGGTTTGGCATCCGCCTTTTCGTCCGTCTTGCTCTTCGGCGGCAACACCACCCGCAGGCGCAGTTCGCGCAGCCGCTCCATCTCCACTTCCGCCGGCGCCTGCATCATCAGATCCTCGCCCCGCTGGTTCAGCGGGAAGGCGATCACTTCGCGGATGTTCGGCTCACCGGCCAGCAGCATGACGATACGGTCGATGCCGGGCGCAGACCCACCGTGCGGCGGCGCGCCATAGCGGAACGCGTTCAGCATACCGCCGAACCGCGCCTCCACTTCCTCGGCCGGATAGCCCGCGATGCCGAACGCCTTGATCATGATGTCAGGGCGATGGTTCCGAATGGCGCCAGACGACAACTCGACGCCGTTGCAGACGATGTCGTACTGCCACGCCTTGATGGTCAGCGGGTCCTGGGTCTCCAGCGCCTCCAGCCCGCCCTGCGGCATCGAGAACGGGTTGTGGCTGAACTCGATGGCCCCTGTGTCCGCATCGCGCTCGAACATCGGGAAGTCGACGATCCAGCAGAAGCGGAAGGCGTCGCGCTCCAGCAGGTCGAGTTCGTCGCACAACCGTGTGCGCGCGGCGCCCGCGAACAGGGCGGCGTCCTCCGGCTGGCCGCAGGAGAAGAACACGGCGTCGCCGTCCTCGGCGCCGGTCAGCTCGCGCAGGCGCTCCAGCCGCCCGTCGACCAGGAACTTGGCGATCGGCCCGTCGCCCCGGCCCTCGCGCAGGATCACGTAGCCGAGCCCGCCGGCGCCTTCGGCACGCGCCCAGTCGTTCAGCTTGTCGAAGAAGCTGCGCGGCCGGGCGGCCGCCCCCGGGGCGCGGATGGCGCGAACAACGGCCCCCTGCTCGATCTGGCGCGCGAAGATCTTGAAGTCGGAGCCGGCGAAGACCTCGGTCGCCTCGCTGATGACCAGCGGGTTGCGCAGGTCCGGCTTGTCGGAGCCATAGGTCAGCATCGCCTCATCGAACGGGATGCGGCGGAACGGCGGCTTGTCGACCGCGTGGCCCTGGCCGAATTCCTCGAACAGCCCGGCGAGCACCGGCTCCAGCGCCGCGAACACGTCCTCCTGGGTCACGAACGCCATCTCGAAGTCGAGCTGGTAGAACTCGCCCGGCGACCGGTCAGCGCGGCTGTCCTCGTCGCGGAAGCACGGCGCGATCTGGAAATAGCGGTCGAAGCCGGCCACCATCAGCAACTGCTTGAACTGCTGCGGCGCCTGCGGCAGCGCATAGAACTTGCCGGGGTGGACGCGGCTCGGCACCAGATAGTCGCGCGCGCCCTCCGGCGAGCTTGCGGTCAGGATCGGGGTCTGGAACTCCTGGAAGCCCTGCGCGATCATCCGCTGGCGGATGCTCGCGATCACCGCCGAGCGCAGCTTGACGTTGGCGTGCATGCGCTCGCGCCTGAGGTCGAGGAAGCGGTAGCGCAGGCGAATGTCCTCCGCCGTGTCCTCGCCCCCGTGCACGATCAGCGGCAGCACCTCGGCCTGCGACTGCGCCTCGAACCCCTCGATCCGTATCTCGACAAGGCCGGTGCTCAGCTTCGGGTTGATGGTTTCCTCCGACCGCTTGACCACCCGGCCGGTCACTGTCACCACGCTTTCGACGCGCACCCCTTCGACCGCCGCGAACAGCTCGTGGTCGGTCTCGATGACGCACTGGGTCAGGCCGAAATCGTCCCGCAGTTCCACGAACAGCAGCCCGCCCAGATCGTGCTTGCGGTCTACCCAGCCTGAAATCCGGACCGTCTCTCCCACATGCTCAGGGCGAAGCTCGTCGCAGTTGTGGGTGCGATATGGGTGCATCATGGCCTCGTTCGACTGGTTGGACCAACAGCTCGGCAAGCCGTGGGGCCCGGCAGATAAATGGGGTGGAAAAGCGCCGCGAAAGTCCACACGCGGCGCGGCAATGTCAAGCAGGCATAATTTCAGCGGCGCCGTCAGCGCTCTGGCGGCTCGAAAGACGAGGCGATGTCGCGCGAACCGTGCGTCACATGCACGATGATGAGGTCTGTATCGGTGGCGCGGTAGTAAATGGCATAGGCCCGGTGGAAATGGACCCTCAGGCCTTCGCCGAGTGAGCCGCGCGACGGACCGAGTTCCGGGTGCAGGCACAACGGTTTGAACCGCGCCCTGATCTCGCGAATGAACCCGCTGGCACGATCAGGCGATTCTCGCGCGATATAGTCCCAAATATCGACGAAGTCAGCTTCGGCCCGTTCGGTGATGCGGAGCCTCAGCGGTTTGATCGAGCTTGCTCCGCCATGGCGATGATGCGCTCCTCATCGAATTCTCGGACCCGCCCTTGTTCGATATCACTCAGACCTTCGGCAACACCGCTGCGCAGATTTTCCAGTGCGGCACGCCTGCTCTCCTCCTCAGCCTCCAGCAGCCGCAATCCGGCGCGCACGACTTCGGAAACGCCATGGTAGCGGCCGCTCGATACCAGCTTCTCGACAAAAAGTTGCTGGTGCTCGGTTAGCGAAATGCTGGGATTGCGTGCCATCGTCGAAGCTCCATTCCATGCGCACGAATGGAGTAGCATAAATAGCTACACTTCGGAAACGACACTCTTGAGCCCGGTCTTGCCCGATGGGCCGGGACAACCGCTAACGGTTTTCCCAATTCGGCGAATTGGTCTATACAACGCCTCTCACCATGAATGCCGACCGACGCCAGCGCCAGACCCCACCGCGCATCGACGAAAGCCAACTGGTGCTGCTGACCGAGACCGCGGCGGTTGCCGCGTTCTGCGAGGCGGTGGCGGGCGACGACTACATCACCGTCGACACCGAGTTCCATCGCGAGAGCACCTACTATCCGAAGCTCTGCCTGTTGCAGGTCGCGGGCGCCCAGCACAGCGCGCTGATCGACCCGCTGGCGCCCGGCATCGACCTGTCGCCGATCCTGGAGCTGTTCCACGACCCGGGCATCGTGAAGGTGCTGCACGCCGCGCGCCAGGACATGGAGATCTTCGCGCGCCTGTCCGACAAGTTGCCGGCGCCGGTGTTCGATACCCAGATCGCGGCCATGGTCTGCGGTTTCGGCGACCAGGCGGCCTATGACACCCTGGTCTCCAAGCTGGCCGGCGTCAGGATCGACAAGGGCGCGCGCTTCACCGATTGGGCCGCCCGCCCGCTGAGCGCGCAGCAGATGGAGTATGCGCTGAGCGACGTGGTCTATCTGCGGCCGGTCTATGAGGCGATGCAGGATCGGCTGCGCAAGTCGGGTCGGCTGGACTGGGTGGCGGACGACATGGCCGCCCTGGCCGACCCGTCGCTCTACGAGACCGATCCCAGCGACGCCTGGCGGCGGATCAAGGTGCGCAACGCGCGCCCGAAGGTGCTGAAAGTCTTGCGCGAGCTGGCGGCATGGCGGGAGCGCGAGGCGCAGCGCTGCGACGTGCCGCGCAACCGGATCGTGCGCGACGAGTCGCTGGCCGAGATCGCCGCCCGCCAGCCGACGACGGTGGAGGCGCTGGAACGCACTCGCGGTCTGGGCAAGAATGCGGTGCGCGGCAACCAGGGGCGCCATATCCTGGCCGCGGTCGAGCGCGGATTGGAGCTTCCCGATTCCGCAGCACCGAAACTGCCGTCGCGGGCCGACCTGCCGTCGGGCCTGGACCCGATTGTCGACCTGTTGAAGGTGCTGCTGCGGATGCGCTGCCAGAAGCACGACGTGGCGCCGAAGCTGCTGGCCACCGGCGACGACCTGGAGCATATCGCCGCCTTCGGGGCCAAGGCGAAGGTGCGCGCCCTGCAAGGCTGGCGCGGCGAAGTGTTCGGCGCCGATGCGCTGCGTGTGGCACGCGGCGAACTGGGCCTGGCGGCCGAGGGCAAGGAAGTCCAGGTGTTCGAACGGGCTGCCAGCCCGTCCTGAGCGCCAGGCCGCAGCGAGGCAACGGTCAGGCGACCGCCGCCGTCTCCACCGCCCCGACATCGGTCGCCACCAGGCGCGACATCTGGTTCAGCCGCCGCTGGATGATCGGGTCCATGATGTCCGGCAACACATCGTCGGCGGTCACCACGAAGTCGTCGCCCTCGCGCTCCAGGCTGCAGGCTTTCAGCACCGCCGGATCGCCCCCGCTCAATTCATAGGCCAATCGCTGCGCCGCTCCGGTCAGGAACGCGGCGCGCAGCCGGTCCGCCTCCAACAGCGCGAAAGACGGCTTCAGGCAGGGATGGTCGATATGGTGGGAGTGGCGCGCGAAGCCGGCGGCGGCGAGGAACGCCCTGCCCTCGTGGTCTAGGCCCATAGCCGGCATCAGCAGCAACCGGCGGTAGACCTGTTCCGGTCGGTAGTCCGGATGGTGGCGCCAGCCGATATCGGCCACCACGCACGCCGCGCGGCGCCAGCGGCGCTGCTCGTCCGTCTCCGCACCGAATGCCGGCGACATCCAGTCGAAGACATCCTCGGCGGTCAGCTTGAAGCGCGGCGTGTCCTGGGCCAGCGCCGTGCACGCCGCCAGCAAAGGGTCGCGGGCCTGCTCGGCGGCGCTCAGGCGCTGGAAATGCCGTCCCTCCCGCACGCCATGGGCCGAGAACACGACGGTCTTCGGGCGCAGATGATTGAGCACCACGCGCATCAGGGTGGCGGCCACCGGCAGCATCTCGACGCGCCGGCGCGACAGACCGCGAACCAGCCCCTCATCGTAGCTGTCCATGCGCTCGATCACACGGGCGAAGTCGATCATGTCGCCGCAGGGCACCGGCAGCGCATGCACAATGTGCAGCGGATAGTCGATGGCGTTCATGAAGGTGCGCGCCAGCGCCCGCCATGCCCCACCGACAACATAGAATACGTCCGACTTGGCGTCGTCCAGCCACGCCAGTTGCGACATCTCGGCCTCGATCACCCTCTCGATGGCGATCGGCTTGGCCCCGGTGGCGTCGATCAGCCGCACGACGCCCAGCGGCATGGTCGCGTGACGCTCCTGCCGCCCGTTCTCCAGCGCCACCAACTCCAGGCTGCCACCGCCCAGGTCGCCGGTCACACCCGTCGCGTTCCGGAAGGACGCCAGCACGCCGGCCGCGGCCATCCGGGCCTCGTCCTCGCCGCTCAGCACCTCGACCTTCAGCCCGCAGGCGCGATCGATCGCGGCCAACAGCGCGTCACGGTTGTTGGCATCGCGCACGGCCGCCGTCGCGAACGCGTCAATGTCGGCCACATCCATGGCCCGTGCGATACGACAGAAGCGCACCAGTGTGGTGACGGTGCGCGCGATGGATTTGTCGTCCAGCATGCCTGGCTCGGCCGCCTGGGACCCAAGCCCGCAATTCGCCTTCTCGTTGAATATGGGCTGGGCGGCGCGGTGCATGCCGTCATAGACGATCATCCGCACCGAGTTGGAGCCGATATCGATAACCGCCAACCGCGCCTGATCGACGGCGCGCTCAAACTTGGGCATGTACCAAAGACCTAGTCAGTCGCGACCGAAGCCGTCGCGATCATCGCCGGCCGGTCGTACTCCAGCGACGACCCGCGACCGGACAGCGACGGATTGGTCATGAAGTATTGGTGGGCCGAAAACTCCTGATCGTCGGAAACCACGCGATGGAACGTGCCTTCCGCATCCAGGGTCCAGCTTTGCATATTGTCCTTCAGGCTGGCCATCATGATCTGGTCCAGCACCTGCTGGTGCACGGTCTCGTTCTCGATCGGCACCAGGGTCTCGACCCGGCGGTTGAGGTTCCGGGGCATCCAGTCGGCCGACGAGATGAACACCCGCGCCTGCGGCGACGGCAGCCCGTGGCCGGCCCCGAAGCAAACGATGCGTGAGTGCTCCAGGAAGCGGCCGACGATGCTGCGCACGCGGATGCGCTCGGAAAGGCCCTTCACCCCGGGCCGCAGGCAACAGATGCCGCGAATGACGAGGTCGATCTCCACGCCGGCTTGCGAGGCGTCGTAGAGCCGGTCGATGATGTCGGCATCGACCAATGCGTTCAGCTTGACCCAGATCGCGGCCGGCCGGCCCGCCTTGGCGTGCACGATCTCCTCGTCGATCAGCTCCACCAGCGTGGAGCGCAGGGAATGCGGCGCCAGTGCCAGCTTCTCGAGCTGGTCAGGCCAGGCATAGCTGGTCATGAAGTTGAACGTGCGCGCGGCGTCGCGGCACAGCGCGGGGTCGTCGGTAAAGAACGACAGGTCGGTGTAGATCTTCGCGGTCACCGGGTGATAGTTGCCGGTGCCGAAATGGCAATAGGTGTGCAGGCCGGTGCCCTCGCGCCGCACCACCATCGATACCTTGGCGTGGGTCTTCAGGTCGACGAAGCCGTAGATCACCGACACGCCGGCGCGTTCCAGGTCGCGGGCCCAGCGGATGTTCGCCTCTTCGTCGAACCGCGCCTTCAACTCCACGAGCGCGGTCACCGACTTGCCCTGCTCGGCAGCATTGATGAGCTGGCGAATGATCGGGGAGTCGTCGCTGGTGCGGTAGAGGGTCTGCTTGATCGCGATCACCGCCGGGTCGGCCGCCGCCTGGCGCAGGAAGTCGACCACCACGTCGAACGATTCGTACGGATGGTGGACGATCATGTCCTTCTGCCGGATGGCCGCGAAGCAATCCCCGCCGAACTCCTTGATCCGCTCCGGGAAGCGCGGGCGGTAGGGCGGGAACTCGTGGCCGGGCAGGTCGTCGGTGATCAGTTGGCTGACGTCGCGCAGACCGGTCAGGCCAGTGAGCTTGAAGGCGTCGATCTCCTCGATCTCGAGGTTGTGCATCACGATGCGCTTGAGGTGCTGCGGCAGGTCGGCGCCGAAGGTCAGCCGGATCGTGTTGCCGCGGCGGCGCCGCTTCAAGGCGCTCTCGAAGTGGCGGACCAGGTCCTCGGCCTCTTCGTCGATCTCCACCTCGCTGTCCCGGATCAATCTGAAGACACCGCTGGAAACCACTGAAAACTTGGGGAAAAGCTCGCCCAGGAACATTTCCACCAGCACTTCAAGCCGCACGAAACGCACCGGCGAATCGGGCAGGCGGACGAAACGCTTCACCTGCTGCGGCAGCGGCACCAGCGCCTGCACCGAATGGTCCTGCTCCTTGTTCTCAAGTTGCAGGATCAGCGCCGACGCCAGATTGGGCAGGAACGGAAACGGATGGGCGGGATCGATCGCCAACGGCGTCAGCACTGGGAAGATATGCTCCAGGAAATGGTCGGACAGCCAGACCAGGTCGGCTTCGGACAGGTCGTCCTGCCCCACGATGGCCAGTCCCGCCTCCGCCAGTTCCTGCTGCAGCTTGTCCCAGACACGCTGCTGGTCGTCCATCAGCGCGGCCGCACGCTGGTTGATCGCCACCAACTGCTCCGCCGGGGTCATGCCGTCGGCACTGCGCATGTCCAGCCGCGCGTCCACCTGGCTCTTCAGGCCGGCGACGCGCACCATGTAGAACTCGTCCAGGTTGCTGGCCGAGATCGACAGGAACCGCACCCGTTCGAACAGCGGGTGATTGTGGTTCTCCGCCTCGTCCAGCACACGCTGGTTGAAGGCGAGCCAGGAGAGTTCGCGGTTGATGAAGCGGTCCGCCCGTCGACGTATGGCAGGCGTCTTGGCGCGCGGCGTGCCCGAGCGCTGCTTGGTCTTCGCGGCACTCTGCGCGGCAGTCTGCGCGTCCTTCCCGGTGGCCTCTTCGCCGACCTGCACCACCTCATCCTTGATCTTCTGCAGCGCCGTGGACGACGACATTTCTGGCCCGGTCAATTGTTCAAGCTGGTCATATACATAGCACGCCACAATTGCGGTTGCGTGACCGTTCTGGACACAAGTCAGAACGTGCTGTTGAACAGGCCGCCGTCGACGGTGATGTTCTGGCCGACGATGTAGCCGGCATGGGCGCTGCACAGGAAGCCGCAGATCGCGCCGAACTCCTCCGGCTGGCCGAACCGGCCGCTCGGGTTCTGCGCCGCGCGTTCCTTGGCGATGGTGTCGAAGTCCACACCGGCCTTGTCCGCCGCCATCTGGATATTGCTGGTCAGCCGGTCGGTCTCGAACGGGCCCGGCAGCATGTTGTTGATGGTCACGTTGTCGCGCGCCACCTGCCGCGACAGGCCGGCGCAGAACCCGGTCAGCCCCGCCCGCGCACCGTTCGAGAGCCCGAGGGTCGGAATAGGCGACTTCACCGCCGCCGACGTGATGTTGACGATGCGCCCGAACCCGCGTTCGCGCATTTTGTCCACAACCGCCTGGATCAGCATGATCGCGGTGATCATGTTGGCCTGCACCGCCTTGTGCCAGTCCTCGTCGGTCCAATCGCGGAAGTCGCCGGGCGGCGGCCCGCCCGCATTGTTCACCAGGATGTCCGGGTCCGGGCATGCGGCCAGCACCTCGTCGCGCCCGGCCGGCGTGGTGATGTCGCAGGCCACCGCCGTCACCTTGACGCCGTGCGCTTGGCGGATGTCCTCGGCCGTCGCCTCCAACGCCTCGGCACCGCGTGCGTTGATCACCACGTCGACGCCATTGGCCGCCAGCGCCGTGGCGCACGCCCGGCCAAGCCCACGGCTGGCCGCGCATACGATCGCCTTGCGGCCGGCAATTCCCAGATCCATCGCTACCCCGTTGTCTCGTCAATGTTTGTTGGCGCTGGGATATAGCCCAGTTCGCGCAGCACGTCGCCCGCCAAGCCGCGGTTGATCGACCGCCGTGTCGCCATCGCCTTGGCATCCAGGGCGGCCACGACCCGTTGCGCCTCGACATAGGTGCGGTCGATGCGCTTGACGATCATCGTAATCACGTCGGCGTCGATGTGGATCTGCCGGTCGGTCGCCTGCTTGGCGATCACGGCGACCAGCAGGTCGTCGTCCGGCGGCGGCAGTTCGACCACCGGGATCACCGCCAGGCGCGAACGCAGGTCGGGCAGAGACACCGGCCAGCGCGCCGGCAGCTCGCGCGCCACCAGCAACAGGCGGCCGTCCGCCTCGCCGACCGCATTGTAGAGATGCAGCAACGGTTCCTCGAGCGCGGGCGGCGGTGCCGCAAGTTCTCCCATGTCCAGCGCGACACGCGGCACGTCCGCCAGCACCGCGGCGATGTCGACCTCGCCGAGTCGCGCCGCCGGCAGATGAGTGCCGCCACCGTCGCCAAGCCAGATGTGGGCCAGATGGGTCTTGCCGGCCCCGACAGGCCCGACCAGCGCCTGCGCGAAATGCGGCCAGACCGCCCGGGCGTCCACCGTCTGGCGCGCCGCCTGGTTCGCGTCGGTCACCACATAGTCGCTCGGCGCGAACGAAACCGACCGGTCGAACGCCAGCGTCAATTGCCCATTGCTCATGGCCTTCATGTGACCGCAAAACCCCGCGCGGGCAAGACCCCACGCGGCGCGCGGCAGCCAATCGGTTATTGCTGCGGGCGGAACTGCAAGGACGGGATGGAGGTCGCGTCAGGCGAAATGCCGAAATCGCTGCCCGCGGGGCCGGGCTGGCCGCCCTGGTCGCCTTCGCTGACAATGCCGGGCGGCCCCGGCACGATGTGGAGGTTCAAGGGCTGGCCCGGCTGCTGCGGCACGTTGCCGTCCACCACCGCCTGCGGCGAGACACCGGGCGCCAGCCGTAGCACATAGCCGCTGTGCGACATCGGGCCTGGCACGCCAGCCTGCATCTCCAGGCCCGCCGCGGCCAGTTCCCGCGTCGCCGTGGACAGGTCGGCGTAGTGGTAGATAACCACATGGGCCTGGCCGGCCGCCATGGTCGGCACCTCGATGCGCTCGATCACCGGCGACTCGGTCAGCCGGCGGCGGATCTCGGCCCAGTCCTGGAAGTTGGTGAACGTTACCATCAGGTCGATGGGCGACACCGGGCCGTCGAAGCTCGGCACCAGATTGTCGTCGACCCACTGCCGGCTCAGCGCCTCGACCGCCGCGCCAACCGCCGTGGTCAGGTCGCCGCCCGCCGGCACCGGCACCTGGATGTCGATCTCCGGCACCTCGGGGCCGTACGCCATCAGGTCGATGCCGTCGGTCCGTACGATGGCGACCAGCGCACCGGCCGCGCCGTACTTGTTGGCCAGGGCCTGCAGCGCCACCGCGTCGCCCGCGACCGCCTGTTCCACCGTGATCGTGCGCAGGTCGCCGATCTCACCATAGGGCACCAGCAACGGCACCAGATCGCCGCTGTGGTCATCCAGCCCCCAGGCATCCAGCCACGGATTGACCCCGCCCCACAGCGTGGGCGTGCCCGAGCGCTGGTCGACCGCGACCAGCACCAGGTTCGGCGCGCGGTTGGTCCAGTATTCCAGCCCCAGGCTGTCGAGCATCTGGGTCAGCGCGTCGGAGCGCATGCTGACCCGCACATCCATGCGGGTCCCGCCGCCGTCGTCGGTTTCGGTGAGCACGGTTACCTCGCGCACATAGCCCGGCACGTTCGGTCCGCTGGCCTGCGGCAGCCGTCCATGGTCGCGGCTGGACGTCAGCCGTTGCAGAACCATCGACATCACCTGGGCCTGGGCATCGAGCAATGCCGCCTCGCGCGCGGCCGCATCGCCGGCCGGCGTATAGGTCACGGACACGCGGCCCGCGAACGCATCGGCGCGCGCCGTCGTCGCCAGCGCCGGCAACGCCAACAGGCACGCCAGAACCGCCAGAAATGCGCCCCGTAACGCCATCAATCTCGACGCCATAATTCCCGACGCCATCATTCCCTCCGCTACCGCAAGCCCCGCGCTGCCGTCACCACGACGCATCGCACCGACGGCCACCATATGCTATCGGAGATTAGGGCATTTTTTGGGGACTCGGACCTTGGCCGACCGATATCGAGACGCCGGTGTCGACGTTGAAGCGGGCGACCGCTTCGTCGGCAATATTGCGCCGCTGGCCGCCAGCACCGCGCGGCCCGGCGCGGATGGCGGGCTGGGCGGGTTTGGCGGGCTTTTCGACCTGGCCGCCACCGGCTATCGCGACCCGATCCTGGTCGCGGCCACCGACGGTGTCGGCACCAAGGTGGAGATGGCGGCGGAAACCGGCCTCAACCAGGGCGTCGGCATCGACCTTGTCGCCATGTGCGTGAACGACCTGGTCGTGCAGGGCGCCGAGCCGCTGTTCTTCCTGGACTATTTCGCCACCGGCAAGCTGGAGCCGGCGGCGGCCGAGGCCGTGGTCGCCGGCATCGCCCAGGGCTGCAAGACCGCCGGTTGCGCGTTGATCGGCGGCGAGACGGCGGAGATGCCCGGGCTCTATGCGCCGGGCCATTTCGACCTCGCCGGCTTCGCGGTCGGTGCGGCGGAGCGCGGCAACCTGCTCGACGGCAGCCACATCGCCGCCGGCGACCTGATCGTGGGCCTGGCCTCCGACGGCGTGCACGCCAACGGCTTCTCGCTGGTCCGGCGCATCGTCGCCGACGCCGGCTGCGACCTGTCGGCACCACCGCCCTTCCCCGCCCAAGCGCTGTCGCTCGGCGCGGCACTGATGACGCCGACCCGGCTCTATGTCGCCTCCTGCCTGGCCGCGCATCAGGCCGGCCTGGTCACCGGGCTCGCCCACATCACCGGCGGTGCGCTGGTGACGAACCCGCCACGGGTGCTGCCCCGTGGGCTGAGCGCGCGCATCGACCTGTCGGCCTGGGAATTGCCGCCTGTCTTCGGCTGGCTGGCGGACACCGGCGGGCTCGACCGCGCCGACCTGATCGGCACCTTCAATTGCGGCCTCGGCATGCTTGCCTATG
Source organism: Alphaproteobacteria bacterium (assembly GCA_965227515.1). Taxonomy (GTDB): domain Bacteria; phylum Pseudomonadota; class Alphaproteobacteria; order CALKHQ01; family CALKHQ01; genus CBDDFZ01. Next base: position 2,878,890 of record CBDDFZ010000001.1, on the reverse strand, counting down.
TCCGGCCGGACAGGCTTGGCGTGCTGCGTCAGGTGCTCGCCACCTATGGCGAGACCGTCCATGTGGTCGGCGAGGTGATCGAAGGCGACGGTGCACCGGACGCGGAGATCGTCAACGACTGGCCGAACCGGGCGTGATGCGCGAAGTACAGGGCGTGATGCGGCTAGGCGTCCTGATCTCCGGCCGCGGATCGAATTTGCAGGCGCTGATCGACGCCTTCTCGGTCCCCGGCGCCCCGGCGGAGATCGTGCTGGTCGTCTCCAATCGTGCCGACGCCGCCGGCCTCGCCCGCGCCGACGCCGCCGGCATTCCGTCCTCGGTGGTCGATCACAAAGCCCACGCAGACAAGGCGGGCTTCGAAGCTGCCCTGACTGACGCGCTCCGTGCCGCCGGGGTGGACCTGGTGTGCCTGGCCGGCTTCATGCGGGTGCTGTCGCCGTCATTCGTACAGGCCTGGACCGGGCGGCTGGTCAACATCCATCCGTCGCTGCTGCCCGACTACAAGGGGCTGGACACCCACGCCCGCGTCATCGCCGATGGCCGCGCCGAATCCGGCTGTACGGTGCACTTCGTGACCGCCGAACTGGATGGCGGCCCGATCATCGCGCAGGAGCGCGTGCCGGTCCTGCCCGGCGACACGCCCGATACGCTCGCTGCGCGGGTGCTCGCGGTGGAGCATCGCCTGTACCCGTCGGCGGTCGCCGCGATCGCCCGCGGCGACGTCCGCCCGCCGCCGGGGCTGGCCGACATCGTGCCACCGGACACCGGTGCTTGACCCTGGCCGGCGGCTGCGGCAAAAGCTGATTTCAGCGCGCTAGCGGGAACAGACCGGAGGGGAAAGCATGGTCGACCTGAACCAGATCGACGAAGCCCACGTCAAGACCTGGAAGAGCTTCACCAGCATCTCGATGAAGTCGATCATCGCCGTGGTGATCATCCTGCTGCTGATGGCCTGGGCGTTCCTGTAGGCCGACGGGTCGCTACCCCCATACTCCATTCGCCGTCTTCGCCAATGTGGGCGGCGAAATTAGACGTAATACGGACACTTCATCGTCATCCTCGGGCTTGTCCCGAGGATCCATTTGTGTCCAGTATTTCAATAGCTTAAGAGCAGGTCATCACACTGATGGCGGTCGGCTGACGACCGTCGCATCACAAGGCTCGAAAGCATCGGGCTGCTCTGGAGTCCTGCACATCGATGGGCCCTCGCCACGAGGGCGAGGGCGACAACTTTTGTGTGTATCTGGTCTTGAGCGACGTGGACCGTCAGCCCACGATTTCCATATCGGAAAAGAAGAACTTGATCTCCGCCGCCGCGGTTTCCGGCGCGTCGGAGCCGTGCACCGAGTTCGCCTCCACGGATTCGCCGTAGAGCTTGCGCACCGTGCCCTCGTCGGCATTCGCCGGGTTGGTGGCGCCCATGACGGCGCGGTTCTGGGCGATGGCATCCTCGCCCTCCAGCACCTGCACCACGACGGGGCCGGACGACATGAACGCGCACAGGTCGTTGAAGAACGAACGCTCCTTGTGCACGGCATAAAACCGCTCGGCATCCGCCTGCGAAAGGTGGATGCGCTTCTGCGCGACGATGCGCAGGCCCGCCTCCTCGAACATGGCCAGGATTCGCCCGGTCAGGTTGCGGCGCGTTGCGTCCGGCTTGATGATTGACAAAGTGCGCTGGACCGCCATGTGGTGACTTCTCCTTGGCCTGAAAACGACGCGGCCTTATAGACGGCGTGCGCGCCCATGCGCAAGGGCAGCGCCGGCAATTCTCCCCATTGACACGTGCCACGTGCCGTGCGCAGGCAGGCCACCCTCACCGCTATGCTGCATATCAATGACCTGACCTACGAGATCGGCGACCGCGTGCTCTATGAGCATGCGACGATGGCGATCACCGCGCGCCAGCGGGTGGGCCTGGTCGGAGCGAACGGTGCCGGCAAGTCGACCCTGTTCCGCCTGATCCAGAACCCGTGGATGGCGCCGCCGCAGACCATCAACCCTGGACCGCGGGTCGATATCGTCGCCATGGCGCAGGAACCGCCCGACGGCCCCCAGAGCCTGCTGGAGACCGTGCTCGCCGCCGACACCGAGCGCGCGTCCCTGCTGGACGAGGCCGAGCACGCCACCGACCCGCACCGGCTGGGCGACATCCACACCCGCCTGGACGATATCGACGCCCATGCCGCCCCGGCGCGCGCCGCCACCATCCTGGCCGGGCTGGGCTTCGACCACGCGGCCCAGCAGCGGCCGTGCAGCACGTTCTCCGGCGGCTGGCGCATGCGGGTGGCGCTGGCGGCGGTGCTGTTCGCCCGCGCCGACCTGATGCTGCTGGACGAGCCCAGCAACTACCTGGACCTGGAAGCGCGATTGTGGCTGGAGACCTATCTGGCCCGCTACGACGGCACGCTCCTGCTGATCAGCCACGACCGCCAATTGCTGAACGCGGTGTGCACCCACATCGTCCACATCCAGCAGCGCCAACTGGTCTCCTATCGCGGCAACTACGACACCTTCGACCGCACCCGCCGGTCGCGCGAGGCCCATGCCGCCGCCCTCTTCGCCCGCCAGCAAAGGGAACGCGCGCGCATCCAGTCGTTCATCGACCGGTTCCGCGCCAAGGCGACCAAGGCGCGCCAGGCGCAAAGCCGGATCAAGGCGCTGGAGCGGATGGAGACCATCGCCCCCATCGGCGACGACCGGGCGACACGCTTCGACTTCCCGCCCGTCGACCAATTGCCGCCGCCGGTGATCGGCGTCGAGAACGTGGCCGTCGGCTACGACCCCGACAAGCCGATCCTCAGCCGGCTGAACCTGCGCATCGACATGGACGACCGCATCGGCCTGGTCGGCGCCAACGGCAACGGCAAGACCACGCTGATCCGCCTGCTCTCCGGCCGCCTGGAGCCGCAGTCGGGCCACGTGTCGAAGTCGCGCAAGCTCAAGATCGGCTATTTCAGCCAGGCCCAGTCCGACGAGATGGACCTGGACCGCACCGCCATGGACCACATGCGCGCGGCGTTGCGAGACGCCAACGACCAGGCCTGCCGCTCCCACCTCGCCCGCTTCGGCATCGACACCGAGAAGGCCGACCTGCGGGTGGGCCTGCTCTCCGGCGGCGAGAAGGCGCGGCTGCTGTTCGCGCTGATGACCCGCTCGGCCCCCCACCTGATGCTGCTGGACGAGCCGACCAACCACCTGGACATGGACGCGCGCGAGGCCCTGATCTCAGCGCTTGCCGAGTACGAGGGCGCGGTCATCCTGGTCAGCCACGACCCGGCCCTGCTCAACCGCTCGGTCGACCGGCTGTGGCACGTTGCCGACGGCACCTGCAAGCCGCTGGACGGCGATCTAGACACCTATACCGAGGGCCTGCTGCAGCGCACCGGTCGCACGGCGCGCAGCGGCGGCGGAAGCGATGCGTCAGGCGAGGGCAACAAGAAGGAACAGCGCCGCGCGGCGGCCGCCGTGCGCCAGTCGGTGGCGCATCTGAAGCGCGACGTGCGCGACAGCGAGCGGCAGATGGCCGACCTCAATGCCCGCAAGGCCAAGCTGGAAGCGAAGCTCGCCGATCCGAAACTCTATGACGGGCCGGCGGATGCGGTGACGGCATTGCAGATCGAGCTGGCCGACATCGCCCGCCAGTTGGAAACGGCGGAGGAAAGCTGGCTGGAGGCGCAGGAAGCGTTCGAGGCCGCCATGGCCGAGGCGGAGACGTGAGCGGCGCTGCCGCGACACGCGCGTCGAACTCGCACCCACCACCTCAATTGTCGTCCTCGCCCTTGTGGCTTCAAGATTCTCACACTTGAACAGCGCCGGCTTGAATCTCCTCGCCCCGCCGCGGAGCGGTGCGGGAGAGGAAGGGGCCCAGCCGCAGGCTGGGAAGGTGAGGGGCGCGGCGCGATCGGTCGCGCGTTCAAAGTACCGATGGCAAGTTGACGACGGCCTTGGCTGCAAGGCCGTGAAGATGCGGGCATCGAATCCCAGGCCCTCACCCTCCCGCAAACCTGCGGTTCGCGGGCCCCTCCCTCTCCCGAGCGTGCCGCTGGGAGAGGGGAAGTGCAGCCAACCCGCAGAGATATGCGAATGCCGTGGGCACCAGGCCGAGGGTGTCTGGTGAGTCAGGACTCGGGCCGCATCGCGACGACGTCGAACTGGAGCTGGCGGCCAAGGGTGCGGCTGAAGAAGCCCGGCAGCACCATGAACGGCTCGAACCCCAGTCCAGCCAACCGGTTCAGCAAGTCGAGATAGAGAGCCTCGCCCTCGTAGTTCGGGATCAGCGACAATTCGAGCTGGACGCCAACGACCCGCCCCAGAAGGTCCGGCGCGCCGTCCAGCACCTGCGCCTCGTAGCCCTGGGTGTCGACCTTCAGGAACGGGCGGTCACCGGCCACCCCGACCTCGCCCAGGGCGTGATCTAGCGTGCGCATCGGCACCTGCTCCTGGCCGACCATGAACGATTTCGGCAGCGCCTCAAGCGTGCGTTGGTCGATCTCGCGCACCGAGCTCATGTCGGTGCGGTTGGAGACGTTGATGGCGACCTCGCCGTCGCGGTCGCCGATGGCCATGCGCGGCGCCACGGTCCACTTGGCATCGCCCTGCGCCGCTGCGCTCAGCTTGCCATGGGCCTCCGACACCGGCTCGAACGACACGATACCACCGCGATAACCGGCGTTGCGCGCGCGCGTCGCGTACTGCCCCTCGTTGGCGCCGACATCGACGATCAGGTCGACGTTGTGGCTATCCAGCAGGGCCGCCAGGTTGGCGGTGGCCGGGTCGGGCGCGCCGCGCGGCACCAGGTCATAGCCCAGTGCACGCATGATCTTCTTCAGCATCGCCGGCCCGACACGCCCTTGGTTCGGCGCCGCCTCATGCCTGTTGCTGCCATCGGCCGGAATTGTCCTGCTGCCAATAGGTCACGGCATGCCCGTCCTGCTTGTAGGCCTTCCAGCGCTGGCGCGCGCCGGCCACCGCTTCTTCGTTACCGCCGTCAAACAGCTCGACCACCATCTCGAACCCGGCAGCGTTGCCGGTGCTGGCGCCATCGGTGAGGAACAGCACCGACGCCCCGTTGGGGTTCTCGTCCTCAGGCGTCAGCCAGACCGGATGGTCGGCCGCATTGCCGTCGCGGGCCGACCCATGCGGCAGGAAACTGCGGTCGTCATAGGTCCACAGGTGCGCGTTCAGCGCCTCGGCCCGCTCGGTGGAGCCGACCATCACCACGGCACGCTGCTCGCGATCGAACACCGTACGGTGCAGCATGCGCGGCAGCGCACGCTCCAACGTGGTGCGTTGCAGATGATAGAAGCGAACCTCGGTCACGCGACGCGCCTCGGCAGTCCCGGCCAGCGCTATTCGAAGTGCGCGGCCACGAACTCGTTCAGCAGCCGCACGCCGAACGACGTGGCGCCCTTCGGCCCGACGCCGGTCGGCTTGTCGGCCCAGGCCACGCCGGCGATGTCCAGGTGCGCCCACGGCACGCCGTTGGTGAAGCGCTGCAGGAACTGCGCGGCGGTGATGCTGCCGCCCCAACGCCCGGCGCTGATGTTCTTGACGTCGGAGATGTCGCCGTCGATCAGGCGGTCATAGGCCTCGTCCAGCGGCAGGCGCCAGCACCGCTCGCCGGTGGCATCGGCGGCCTGCAGGATCTGGTCGCAAAGCGCGTCGTCGTTGCAGAACAGGCCGGCATTCTCCTTGCCCAGCGCCACCATGATGGCGCCGGTCAGGGTCGCGAGGTCGATCATGAACCGCGGCTTGTACTTTTCCTGCGTGTACCAGAGCGCATCGGCCAGCACCAGGCGGCCCTCGGCGTCGGTATTCAGCACCTCGATGGTCTGGCCCGACAGCGACTTCACCACGTCGCCGGGCCGCTGGGCGGTGCCCGAGGGCATGTTCTCCACCAGGCCGACGACGCCGATGGCATTGACCTTGGCCTTGCGGCCGGCCAGCGCGTGCATCAGGCCGACGACGGCGGCCGAGCCGCCCATGTCCCACTTCATGTCTTCCATGCCGGCGGACGGCTTGATCGAGATGCCGCCGGTGTCGAAGGTGACGCCCTTGCCGATGAACGCCAACGGCTTCTTCGGGCGCGACTTGCCCTTGGAACCGTTCCACTCCATCACCACGAGCTGGGACTCGCGGGCCGAACCCTGGCCGACCCCCAGGAGCGCGCCCATGCCGAGCTTCGCCATCGCCTTCTCGCCCAGGATTTCCACCGTCACGCCAAGCGGCGACAGCTCCTTGGAGATGCGCTCGGCATAGCTGCGCGGATAAAGCTCGTTCGCCGGCTCGCTGACCAGATCGCGGGCGAAGTACACGGCCTCGCCCACCGCGGCCTTCGGCGCATAGGCCTTGCGCGCGCTGGACGACCGCTCGACATGCACGGTCACCTTGCCGAGCTTGGCGGCCTTCTTCTTGTCCTTGGTCCGGTACTTGTCGAAATCGTACGCGCGCAGGTGGATGCCATGGGCGATGTCGGCGGCGACCACCGGGGCTTCGATATCGCCGCACAGCGTGCCGTCGACGGCAACGTGGAGCTGCGTGGCCTTGCTGCCCAGCGCTTCGCTGCAGATCGCGCCGCCCACCCGCTCCAACTGCAGCGTCGTCAACTCGCTCGGGTCGCCGATGCCGTAGACGACCACCGTGTCCAACCCGGTGCCGCCTGGTGCGACGATCTTCAGGGCCTTGCCCGAAGCGCCGTCAAATCCGGTGACCTGGATGGCGCGGGAGATGGCGTTGCCGGCCCGCGCGTCCAACGCTTCGGCGACCGGCCCCAGGGAGCCGCCGCTTGCCAGCGGGACCGCCAGCCATTCCTTGTCGATGTCTTTCGGTTCGGCAAAGGAGATTTTCATGAGCAGCCCCAATGACTTGTTCGGCGACGTGTTCGGCCGGTTGCCGACGGCACCCCGACTCCGGGGCTCGTACGCGTCAATAGGACCATGTACGTACTGCGGCGGCGGCCAGGACTCAAGATATTGATCCTGTGAGCTTTTCGCCCGCCGCTGCCGTGGGCGCGCCCAAGCGCGCGTATTGGGAGGCGATCAGCCTCCCAACCAACTTGCCTGATGTGAATTCCGGTGTGGCGTCGAAGCCCGGCCTAGTTGGTGCCGATGACCGTGCTCGGCAGGTCGCGGGACACTTCCGCCGGGGGATTGATGGACGTGAACAGCGCCATGTAGGTCGAAATGCGCGTCCCGTTCGCGTCGCCCCGGTTCTCATCGCCGTCGGAGAGCAGGAACGCCTCCACGCCGCCAACGCCGCCAAGATGCGCGCCGGCCAGCAGCCCGGACGCCGAGACATGCACGCCGCCGACGGTCTGGCCGACGAAGTGGTGCAGGCCGCGGGTCTTGATGTTTTCCCAGTTCGCCAGGGTGAACGCCTTGAAGGCATATTCCTGCGCGTCGGGGGTGGTCATGTAGTCATCCAGGCTGTGCACGCCCAGGACACCCGTCCACGCCCCCGACCAGTCCTGGCTGCGGCAGCCGGTCTCGTCCGGGATGTAGACGCCGGCATCGATCAGGGCGCATTCGCCCATCTGGTACTTGCCCAGATATCCGTAGGGGTTGATGACCTCATAGTTGCCGTCCGATTCCAACAACCCGATCATCTCAGCGAAGTCATCCGGCAGCACGTTTGTTTCCGGCGTGGACACGGTTGCCTGCTGCGTGGAGGAACACCCGACCATGACGACAGCCACCGCGGCCAACCCAAGATAACGCATCCTGCTACCCCTTTTTCTGAGCGAATCGACGCAAACCTAACAATAGACTGGTCTTTCTGGATGACGCCAGCCCCGACCGGAGATGTGCGAGGATAAGATTAACACGAGGTTAAAGGATGGTGAACAAGTGTTCGAAGGGCTTCAAATCCCGCTGTTCGGGTAGAGCACCTCGAACAGGTCGGCCTCGCCGGAACGGCTGTCGACGGCGCGCGCAATGGCATCGGCCAGCAAATCGGCGATCGGGGTGCCGAAATGCAGCCGGTCCCAGTAGTTGGTGTCGACCCGCGTCACCGCGCTGTTGATCATGAAGTCCAGCACCACGGCGTTGGGATGGGTTGCCGCCATGGCGGCAATCCTGCGCTTGCACTCCTGCAGGAATGCGCCCGCGCGGCTGTCGGGCGGCGCGATGTTAGCCGCGTGATAGGGCACGAACACCAGAATCTGAAGGGTCTGCGGCGGCGGTGCGGCCAGCATTTCGCTCAACCAATCGTGAGTCGGGAACCGCGCCTGGGCCAGTTCGTCGGCTGTCGCTTCCCCGCGCGCATAAATGGTGTCGATCTCCACCGGCCCGCCCGGGCCATAGATGTTTCGCTGCGCCTGGGCCAGGTCGTACTCCTCGGGCGGCGGCAGGAAATTGGTGTAGCCGTCGCGGCCGTAGCGCTGCGCCTTCCACCCCATCAGGAAGCCGAATTGCCGGCCGGCCTGTTCCAGTGCGGTGAAGTTGAACAGGTAGAAGAGGTCGTTCCAGGGGTCGTCGTCATACATCCACGCCGGAAACGCCCGGAAGGTGTGGCGCGGCACCTCGGTCATCTGGCACCAGGTGGCGTCCAGGCCGTAGATGACGATCTTCGGCGTGGCATGGTGGGCCAGGAACAGCCGGTGCATCTCGCGCTGTTCGAACGCCGTCGCGCTGTTCATCGACAGGTTGACGAACCGCGCGTCGAACAGGGCATCCAGTTGCTCCGGCCGCAGCAACCGGGTGGTGGAGGTGCCGACAATCGCGCTGTCGAACCGCTCCGCCCGCGCCAGGGCGGGAAACGAGAAGCGCTGGTTGGTCGACACCGGCTCGCGCACCTCCCCGGGCGAGAACGCGAACAGGTCATAGGGATCGCTCAGCACGATGAACAGGTAAAGGCCCAGCCCGGCCCCGACCGCCGTGGTCAGCATCACCTTGATGTAGCGCGCCCAGCGCATGCCGCGTCCCATCCTCCTAGAACTGGAAGTAGATGAACTCTTCATTGGCGCCGATGCCGACCTGCATCACCACCGCCAGCAGCGCAACCCCCAGCACCGCCGCCAGCCACGGCGACGGCCACAGCCATTGCCGCACCAGGCGCTGGCTGGTCGGCATGGTCAGGATCACGACATAGGCCAACAGCAGGATGATCGGCCGGCCGCCGCCCCGCACCTCCATCGACAGGCCGTCGCTGCCGAGCATGCGCCCATAGAACAGCGCCGCGTCGCCCAGGTCTGGCGTGCGGAACACCACGAACGCGGCAACGGCGAAGACGAAGGTCAGCAGCCAGCCCAGGCCGACCGGCATGCCAAGGCCAGCCCAGCGCCACGCCCGCTCGACCACCATCGCGATGCCATGGGCCAGGCCCCAGGCGATGAAGGTCCAGCCCGCGCCGTGCCACAGGCCGCTCAGGAACCAGGCGATCAGGATGTTGCGCACCAGGCGGAGACGCCCGCGCCGGCTGCCGCCCAGCGGCACGTACACGTAGTCGCGCAGGAACGACATCAGCGTCATGTGCCAGCGCCGCCAGAACGCGCTGATCGATGTCGCGCGGTACGGTGCGTCGAAGTTGAGCGGCAGCGTGAAGCCGAACATCAGCGCCAGGCCCAGCGCCATGTCCGAATAGCCGGAGAAGTCGAAATAGATCTGGCCGGCAAAGGCAAACGCGCCGATCCACGATTCCGCGAAGGTGAGCGAGCCGTTGCCCACCGCCTCGCCGAACAGCGGATCGGCGATGTCGCCCAACGGATCGGCCAGGAAGACCTTCTTGCAGAGCCCGATGGTGAGCCACGTCAGCCCGCGCGCCACCTGCTCGGCCGCCAGGGCGCGGGCCGGCGTTGCGAACTGCGGGATCAATTGGTCGTGACGGACGATCGGGCCGGCGATGAGTTGCGGGAAGAAACTGACGTAAAGCGCGTAGTCCAGCAGCGTGTAGGCAGGCGCCTGGCCGCGCCGCACATCGACGAGATAGGAGATTTGCTGGAAGGTGAAGAAACTGATACCCAGTGGCAGCGCGATGCTCCACGGCTGGTGGTCCATGCCGCCAAGGGCGCTCAGGGCGTCAGCGAAGAAGTTGGCGTACTTGAACCAGCCCAGCACCGCCAGATTGGCGACCACCGCGGCCGGGACAAGCCATTGCCGATGCCGGACAGTCAGCGCTACGACGGACCAGTTGACGAGCACCGACACCACCAGCAGCGGCAGCAGGCGAACGTCCCAGTAGCCGTAGAAGCACAGCGACGCGACGAGCAGCACGATCTGGCGCGGCCGCGGGCCCAGGCGGTCCTCCAGCCGCGCCGCCAGACGGTAGGCGATGAAGGTAAGCGGCAGGAATATCAGCAGGAAGAGCTGACTATGAAACAGCATCGCGGGGCATCAGCATCTTCGCAAACCGGTGAACTGGGCAGGCGCGCAACGGCGCCCGGTCTATGCCGAATGGCCGCACCACGGCAATAGCCATCCGATGCTGATGTCCCACACCACGCGTTACATGCTGCGCCAACTGGTGCTGGCGCTGATCGTCATCACGCTGGTGCTGACGTTCGCGGTCTGGCTGACCCAGTCGTTGCGGTTCGTCGACCTGATCGTCAATCGCGGCCTGTCGGTCGGCGCCTTCTTCTATTTCGTGCTGCTGCTGATGCCGTCGCTGCTGGTCGCGATCCTGCCCATAGCCGCCTTCATCGCGGTGATGTTCGTCTACAACCGCATGCTGTCGGACAGCGAGCTGGTCGTGCTGCGCGCGGCAGGATTCGGCCATTTCCGGCTCGCCCGGCCGGCATTCCTGCTCGCCGGCGGTGTCTGCGTGATCCTGATGGCGCTGAACTTCTATCTGCTGCCGATGAGCTACCGCGCGTTCAAGACGCTTCAGTTCTCGTTCCGCAGCGAGATCGCGTCCATCCTGCAGCAAGGCGTGTTCAACACCGTGGACGAAGGCATCACCGTCTATGTCCGCGACCGCAGTGCCGAGGGCGACCTGTACGGCATTTTCGCCCACGACAGCCGCGATCCGGAAAAACCCGTCACCACCACGGCGGAGCGCGGCAAGCTCGTGATCACCGCCGAAGGCCACCGGGTGCTGATGGCCAACGGGCTGCGCCAGGAGTTCGACCGCGAGCGGGGCACCGTTACCTCGCTGGAGTTCGAGACCTACACCATGGACCTGGGCACGCTGGCCGAGACGCTGGACGACCGGTTCCTGGGGCCGCGCGAGCGCAATCTGGATGAACTGTTCCGGGCGCCGCAGACGGTCGCCGACGAGGTCTACCGCAATGAGCTGATCGCGGAGGGACACGCGCGGATCGCGGCCCCGTTTTATCCGGTCGCGTTCGTGATGATCGGGCTCGCCACCCTGCTGGCGACCGAATTCAACCGGCGCGCACGCATATGGCGGCTGGTTGCCGCCGGCGTGATGGTCGGCGCCCTGAAACTGTCGGAGATCGGCCTGCAGTCGGTCGCCCGCTCGGAGCCGGCGGCCTATCCCCTGCTCTACGCCAATGTCGTGCTGCCGGCCGCGGTCGCCGCCTACCTGCTGTACCGCCACAACCGAAGACGGCCCAGGCGCCGCCGCACGGCGGAGATGGCGCCGACATGAGGATTTCCAGCACATTCGCGCTCTATATCGCGCGCCAGTTCGCGGGCTGGTTTCTGGCCGTCTTCCTGGTGCTGTCGCTGCTGATCCTGCTGGTGGACCTGGTGGAGTTGCTGCGGCGCAGCGCCAACCGCGACGACGTCACCTTCGGCCTGGTGATCGAGATGTCGCTGCTGCGGCTGCCGAACACCGCGCAGAAGGTGCTGCCGTTCAGCATTCTGTTCGCAGCCATGGGCAGCTTCTGGCGACTGACCCGCAACAACGAGCTGACCATCGTGCGCGGCGCGGGCGTGTCGGCCTGGCAGTTCCTGCTGCCGGTGATGGCCGCGGTGATCGCGCTGGGGGTGTTCCGGGTGACCGTGTTCAACCCGTTGTCGGCGTCGCTGATGGCGCGCTACGACGAGCTCGACCGCCGCTACATGCAAGGCGATCCGTCGACACTGAGCCTTTCGCAGAGCGGCATCTGGCTGCGCGAGGCGCGCGACGACGGCTACGCCATCGTCAATGCCGGGTCCTGGGCGCCGGAGGACGCAACCCTCTATCAGGTGCTGATCTACCAGACGGATTCCGAAGACAGGTTCATGCAGCGGCTGGACGCAGGGTCCGCCGTGATCGAGCCGGGCAACTGGGAACTGCGCGATGTCGCGGTCAACCAGGCCGGCGCCCTGCCGCAGATGGTCGACACGCTGGATTTTCCAACCCGCCTGACCATCTCCGAGCTGCAAGACAGCCTGGCCTCCCCCGAGACCGTGTCGTTCTGGGACCTGGAGCGCTACGCCGAGCTGCTGGACCTGGCCGGTTTCCCCAGCCGCGCGCTCAGGGTGCACTGGCACGCTTCGGTGGCCGAGCCGCTGCTGCTCTGCGGCATGGTGCTGGTGGCCGCCGGGTTCTCGTTGCGGCACGCACGCCGCAGCGGCCTGTTCTTCATATTCGCCGCCGGCATAACCGTCAGCTTCGGTCTCTATATCCTGACCGACATCGTTCTGGCCTTGGGAATCTCCGCGCGCATTCCGATTGAGCTCGCCGGTTGGGCACCCGCTGGCATCGTGATGCTGCTTGGGCTATCCATGCTGTTGCATCTGGAGGATGGCTGACTCGGGCACGATGGTTTGGCAGGCGGCACATAGGCTTACAGGTAGGCTCGCGGGTCTGCTGGCACTGGCGGGGGCGGCGGTGCTGGCGCCGGATCACGTGCACGCGCAGGATGGCGAGCTGCCGCCCATTTCGGCAGAGCAGCCGGTCACCTTCGTCGCCGACTATCTGGAATACGACGACCAGCTCGATGTCGTGACGGCGCGCGGCAATGTGGAGATCACCCAGGCCGACCGCACGGTGCTGGCCGATGTCGTGACCTTCAACCAGCTCAGCGACATCGTTACCGCCAGCGGCAACGTTTCCCTGCTGGAGCCGACGGGCGAGGTCATTTTCACCGATTTCGCCGAGTTGACCGGCGACCTGAAGAACGCCGTGATCTCCAATCTGGGCGTGCTGTTGAGCGACAACGCGCGGATTGCCGCCAGCGTCGCGCAACGCCGCGACGGCAACTACACCGAGCTTGGCCAGGCCGTGTACTCGCCGTGCGCCGTCTGTGAGGAGGATCCCACCAGCCCGCCGCTGTGGCAGATCAAGGCCGAGCGCGTGGTCTACGATCAGGTCGAAGAGGAAGTGCGCTACCGCAATGCGACGCTGGAGTTCTTCGGCATTCCGCTGCTGTACACGCCGTACCTGGAGCACCCAGGCCCGAACATCGCGCGCAAGACCGGCATCCTGGCCCCGACCTTCGGCAACAACACCCAGCTCGGCGGGTTCGCGCGATTACCGGTCTACATCGTCATCGACGATCAGTCCGACATCATCATCGAGCCATACCTGACAACCTCGCAGAGCATCGTGCTGGCGACCGAGTTCCGCGAACGCATGAGCTTTGGCGAGTTGAACCTGAATGCCAGCGCCACGTTTGCCGACCGGGTCGACGACGATGGCATCACCAAGGAAGGCAGCTTCCGTGGCCACCTCGATTTCCTCGGCGCCTACGCGATCGACGAGCACTGGCGGGCCAGCCACAACATTCAGCTTTCGACCGACGACACATATCGCCGGCTCTACGGCTTCCCGTCGTCCAGCATCCTGACGTCGAACGCGCGGTTGGAGGGCTTCTACGGCAAGAGCTACGTGTCGGCGGACTTGTACGCCTATCGCGACCAGCGCGCACTGGACGACGATGCGGAGACCCCGTTCGTCTTCCCCTACGTGCAGGCCAACTACGTGAGCGAGTTCGACGATTGGGGCGGCTACTGGACCGCGGATGCGGACCTGCGCACCATCTTCCGGCAGGAAGAGGGCTCGGACAATGTGCGCCTGTCCTTGGCCGGCGGGTGGCACCTGCCCTACACATCGTCGATCGGCGAGCTCTACGACTTCAATGTCAGCCTGCGCGGCGACCTGTACTACGTGCGCGACTTCGTCGATGAACTGACCGGCGAAGCGTTCCCGGACGGTTTCACCGGCCGCATCTTCCCGCAGGCGTCGCTGACATGGCGCTACCCACTCGTGCGCTACGTGGCGCCCTACCAGATCACGCTGGAGCCGCGCCTGGGCGTTGTGGTGGCGCCGTTCGGCAACAATCCGGAGGACATTCCGGACGAGGACAGCCGCGACTTCGACCTGGACGACTCCAACCTGTTCGCGGCCAACCGGTTCCCGGGCAAGGACACGGTCGATCCGGGCCAGCGCTTCAACTACGGCCTCAACCTGGCGGCGGCGGGCGAGTCCGGCGGCTATTCGTCCCTGTTCCTGGGACAGAGCTTCCAGGTCCAGACCGATGAATCCTACCGCACCGGGTCGGGGGTCACCGACCAGCTTTCGGACATTGTCGGCAGGCTGGAAATTCGTCCGGACGCCAATTTCACCTTCGTCGACCGGTTCCGGATAGATGTCGGTTCGGGCGACCTTGTGCGCCACGACATCCAACTCGCTCTCGGCCCACCCGCGCTGCGCGGCAATTTGAGCTATGTCTTCCTGAAGAGCAGCGACGTGACCGGTGAGTTCGACGACCGCGAACAGGTGGTCGCCAACTTGTCGTCGCAGATCGACGATCAATGGCGATTGAGCAGCGGTATCACGTTTGACCTCAATGAGGGCGAGACCAGGACGGCAAATGCCAGCCTGACCTACGAGGACGAGTGCTTCATATTCAGCGGCACATTCGTGCGGGACTTTTTCGAGGATCGCGAGATCCAGCAGTCGGACACGCTGATCTTCCGCGTCGCCTTGAAGACCCTGGGCGAATTCAGTTTCTAAGACACGATGGCGAGCGAAATGCGTTCACTTATGCAGGTATGCCTGATCCCTTCCCTTGGCCGGTTGGCGGCGTGTGCCGCCGTTGCGCTGGCGCTGCTGGCAACCGCGCTGCCGCACGCGGCCATGGCGCAGCAAAGCCTGCGCATCGCCGCGGTGGTGAACAACGACATCGTCACAGAATTCGACGTGATCGTTCGCTTGCAGCTGATCATCCGCACATCGGGCCTGCCTGCCGACCAGGAGACCCAGCAACGACTGGCGCCCCAGATCCTGCGCCAACTGATCGACGAACGCCTGCAGGAACAGGAAGCGGTGCGCCTGGGCATCCAGGTTGAGGAGTCGGAGCTGGCCGCCGGTTTGGCCGAGTTGGAGTCGAACAACAACATCCCCGCCGGACAGCTCCAGACCGCGATCGAGAGCATTGGCGTGCCCTATTCGGCCCTGCTCGACCGCATCAATGCCGAGTTGCGCTGGCAGAAGCTGCAGGCCCTGCGCCTGGCGCCGACCGTGGAGATTTCCGAGGACGAGATCGACGAGGTTCTCGGCCGCATCGCCGCCAACCAGGGCTCGACCCGGTATCGGGTGGCGGAGATTTTCCTTGCCGTCGACAATCCCGCCGACGAGGAAGATGTCCGCGCGACCGCCAACGGATTGCTGCAGGAGCTGGGGCGCGGCGCATCGTTCCAGGCGTTGGCCCGTCAGTTCTCGCAAAGCGCGACCGCCGCGGTGGGCGGCGATCTGGGCTTCGTGTTTGCCGGCGAGCTGGAACCCGCCATCGACGATGTGCTGTCGACGCTGTCGGTCGGCGAGGTGTCTTCACCGATCCGTGGCGTCAGCGGCTACACCATCATCGCACTGGTCGAGCGTGAGGCGCTGACCGGCCCGTCGCCCGGCGATGTCACCGTGGCGTACCGCGAGATCGCCCTGCCGCTGTCGCCTGATATGAGCCCGGCCGAGCGGAAGAGCCAGATCGACCTTGCCCAGACCGTTGCCGAGCTTGCCACTGGCTGCGACGACTTCGCGGTCATTGCCGAAGAGCTCGGCCTGGGGCTGGGCGACCAGGTGACGAACCGTCCGGTCAGCAGCCTGACCGAGGCACAGCGCAGTCTGTTCGAGACCCTGTCCATCGACCAGCCAAGCACGCCGATCCAGGCGGACGATTCGGTGCGCGTCTACGTGGTGTGCGACCGCAATGCGCCGCAGGGTGCGCTGCCAGCGCGCGACGAGATTCGCGACGACCTGTTCCGCGAGAAACTGGAGCTGCTGTCGCAGCGCCTGTTGCGGGATCTGCGCCAGACCGCGTTCATCGACATCAGGGTCTGATCGGACCGACGACGAATGTCGGCCGGGGCCGAGACATGGCTCGACGCCCTGCCTCCGTTGCGCGACGTCATCGCGCGGCATCAGTTGGGTGCGCGCCACGGCCTGGGCCAGCACTTCCTGCTCGACCAGAACATCTGCGCCAAGATCGCGCGGTCCGCCGGCATCGAGGACGGCGAGACGGTGGTGGAGGTCGGCCCCGGCCCGGGCGGGCTGACCCGCGCCCTGCTCGCCACCTCCGCCGCGCGCATCGTGGCGGTGGAGCGCGATGCGCGCTGTGTCGCGGCATTGCAGGATCTGGCCGAGGCCGCCACGGGACGGCTGGCCATCGTGTCCGGCGATGCGCTGGCCTATGACATTGCCGATGCCGGCCCCGCCCCCAGGCGGATCGTGGCGAACCTGCCCTACAACATTTCGACCCCGCTGCTGATCGGCTGGCTACAGCGTATCGGCGACATCGCCAGCATGACGCTGATGTTCCAGCGCGAGGTCGCCGACCGCCTGACCGCCGCGTGCGGCGGCCGCGCCTATGGCCGCCTGTCCATCCTGACGCAATGGCTGTGCGAGGTGCGGCGTGTGTTCGACCTGCCCGCCGCGGCCTTCGTGCCGCCGCCCAAGGTGACGTCAAGCGTGGTCCAGCTCGTGCCCCGTGCGGCGCCGCTGGCACCCGCCGATACCGGGTTGCTGCAGGAGGTCACCGCGGCCGCCTTCGGGCAGCGCCGGAAGATGCTGCGCAGTAGCCTGAAGCAGCTCCGCGTCGACACGGAAGCGCTGCTGGCCGAGGCAGGCGTGGCCCCGACCGCCCGCGCCGAGACCGTGGATGTGGCCGGGATGTGTGCGATCGCCCGGGCGCTCGAGCAGCTGCGCGGGGGAGCGTCTTAGGCTCTACTGGCCGGCGCGCAGGGCCTTGACGAAGTCGCCCAGGCCGACGCGCCGGTGCCGCTTCAGCCGTTCGGCCGCCAGGATGGCGCGCACCGCCTCCACGCTGCGCTCGAAATCCGAGTTGACCACGATGTAGTCGTACTCGGCGTAGTGGCTCATCTCGTCGGACGCCTTGGCCATCCGCTCGGCGACGATCTTGTCGGAGTCCTGAGCACGGGTGCGCAGCCTGCGCTCAAGCTCGCGGGTCGACGGCGGCAGGATGAACACACTGACCAGGTCGTCGCGCGCGCGCTCCGCGATCTGCTGCGTGCCCTGCCAGTCGATATCGAATATGACGTCGCGCCCGCCCGCCAGCGCCTCCTCCACCGCCGACCGGGGCGTGCCGTAGTAGTGGCCGAACACTTTGGCGTGCTCCAGCAACTCGTCCCGGTTGACCATCAGGCCGAACTCGTCGGCGCTGATGAAATGGTAGTGCGAGCCGGCGACCTCTCCGGGCCGCTTCGCGCGGGTGGTCACCGAGATCGACAGTTCCAGGTTCGGGTCGCTGTCCAGCAGCGCGCGGGAGATCGAGGTCTTGCCGGCACCGGACGGCGACGACAGCACGAGCATCAGGCCGCGGCGCGCGATCCGGATGTCGCCCGCGCCGGTATCGGGGGCCGACACGTCGGTGCCATGCGCGCCGGGCGCCATAGCCGCTGGTTGCCGCTCACTCATGCTCGCATCCAGGCCTATTCCAGGTTCTGCACTTGCTCGCGCAACTGGTCGATGCTGGTTTTCAGCGCCAGCCCGACGCGTGTCAGCGCCATGTCGGACGACTTCGAGCAGACCGTATTGGCCTCGCGGTTGAACTCCTGACACAGGAAGTCCAGCCGGCGGCCGATAGCGCCCCCCTCGTCCAGCAGCGCCCGGCCGGCCTCGACATGGCCCGCCAGGCGGTCGATCTCCTCGCGCACGTCAGCCTTGGCGACCAGCAGCGCAACCTCTTGCGCCAGGCGGTCCTCCGGCATGTCGGCGCCGTCGGCGCGCAACTCGGCGATCTGCGCCAGCAAGCGCGCATGAATCGCACTGCCCTGCGCGGCCGCTGCAGCCGCGGCTTCGCCGGTCAGCCGCCCGATCTCGTCGAGATGGCCGGCGATCACCTTTTCCAACCGCGCGCCTTCGGCCGCCCGCGAGGCGGCCAGCGTCTCCACGGTCTTCGAGAAGTCCTCCAGCATCGCGGTGGCCAGCGCGTCGTCCACGACCTCGCCGTCCTCGCCGCCGGCTTCGTCGTCGATCACGCCCCTGATCGCCAGCAAGCCCGCCAGCGTGGGCTTCTCGTCCGCCACCTTGTCGCCAAGCCGCTCCTGCAGCGACAGCACCTGGTCCAGCATCTCCCAGTTCACGTTGAGCTGGCGCTGCACCTTGGCGCGCCCCAGGCTCAAGGTCACCTGGACCGAGCCCCTGGCGAACGCGGCCTGCAGCCGCTTGCGCACTTCCGGTTCCAGCCGATCCATGCCGCTCGGCAGCCGCACGCGCATGTCCAGCCCCCGGTGGTTCACGCTGCGCACCTCCCACACCCAGCCGGGCCACTCGGGCGCGCGGCGCGCCGCCTCAGAGGCGACGCGGGCAAATCCGGTCATGCTGGACAGGGCCATCTGTACCGCCACGGATGTTGGTCGAGGGTAACGGACGGGGCGCCGGCGACTCCGCAAGGGGATCGGCACCGACGATGGGCCCGACCCTACCGCCTTGCCGGTTACCAGGCAATGACCGCAGGGGTCGTAGACTCGGGCGTTGGCCTAGAGCATGATCACTTAAGTCGGCACCGGCCCTCTCCCCCACCCGGCCACCCACGAGAGTATCCTGCTGGGTGGCCAGGTGGGTGAGAGGGCTGGCTCAGATTCAGCGAAAGCTGATCCCGATCTAGCCAACTCATAGAAGTTGATGGCAGCTGCCCTGATGCACCGAGATAAGAATAATCGTCACCCTCGCGCTTGTCGCGAGGGTCCATTTGCGAGACAGATCAGGTCAAGCCAAGCGAAACAGATGGCATGGGTCAAACAATATTGGTCGCCCGCCGCAGGCGATAAGAAACCAGATTAATGCGTTGATTTATTGGACAAAAGTGGACCCTCGGCACAAGACCGAGGGCGACGGAACATTTTTGGATGCCGAGCGACCTCGCCTCGAACCGAGCCATGACCTCAAGCATGCAGAGACCGAGCCTCAGCCGCCGTTGCCGTTGCGCGCCGCCTCGATCTCGCGCCAGCGCGCCACATTGCGCTCGTGCTCTTCCAGGGTGACGGCGAAGGCGTGGCCGCCGGTGCCGTCGGCAACGAAATAGAGCTCGTCATGGGTGGCCGGGTGCAGCACGGCACGGATCGCATCGGCCCCCGGATTGGCTATCGGCGTCGGCGGCAGGCCGTCGATCAGGTATGTGTTGTAGGGCGTTGGGTCTTCCAGTTCGGAGCGCAGCAACCCACGGCCCAGCGGCCCCTCGCCCAGGGTGATGCCGTACTCGACCGTCGCGTCGGCCTGCAGGCGCATGCCGCCGTTCAGGCGGTTGTAGAACACGCCCGCGATGCGGGGCATCTCCTGCAGGTTGCCGGCTTCCTCCTGCACGATGGAAGCCAGGATCACGGCCTCGTCCCAGGTCTCGATCGCCAGGCCCTCGGCGCGGTTCGGCCAGGCCTCCTCGGCCAGGTCGTCCATCGCCGCCGCCATCCGCTCGAGCATCGACTGACGCGAATCGCCGAACTGGAAATAGAAGGTCTCGGGCAACAGCGAGCCCTCGGGCGGGACCTCCGTCACCTCCCCGGTCAGGCCCTCGGTTTCCGCCAACTGGGCCACGATCTGGCGCGAGGTGAAGCCCTCCGGCGCGGTAAAGCGCCGTTCGACCGCGTTGCCGTCGATCAGGATCTGGCGGACTTCCTGTGCACTGGCCTCGGCGGGAATATTGTACTCGCCGGCCCGCATGTTCACAGGCGCGCCCTCCTCGGCGAAAAAGCGCATGGCGCGATCGCCGTAGCGGAAGATCACCCGCATGCTGATCGGGCCGTCGCCGTCGTCGATCACGCCTTCCTGGGCCAGGACGGCGGCGATCTGCTCCACCGACGCGCCGCGCGGGATGACCACGACCGTGTCCGTCTGCAACGGTCCGGGCGCGGTGAACTGGGCGCGCCCCCACGCCAGCACGCCGGCGCCAATCAACCCGACAATGAACACGAACCCGATGAGGCGGCCGAGGAACTTCACCATACCTGTCGTCTCCGGAACCTTGCGCCTCAGCGTCTACTGTTAGCAGCCTACTGGGCGTTCCCCGTCCGGCCTCTCCCGCGTCCACCGGCCGCCTGCCGGTGGGGTCCGCCCGCTCAGGCGGCCGCGCTGAATATCAGCGACGTATTGGTGCCGCCGAAGCCGAAGGCGTTGGACATCGCATACGAGAACTTGCCCTCGCGTGCCTGATGGGGCACCAGGTCGAACCCGCCGGCTTCCGGCGACGGGTCGGCAAGGTTCAGCGTGGGCGGCGCCGTGCCGCGTTGCAGGGCCAGGATGGTGTAGATCGCCTCGACGCTGCCGGCCGCCCCCAGAAGGTGGCCGATTGCCGACTTGGTCGAGGAGACCATCACGCTGCCGGCGTGGTTGCCGAACACGGTCCGCATGGCCCGCAACTCGACATCGTCGCCCAGCGGCGTCGACGTGGCATGGGCGTTGATGTAGCCGATCTCGCTGGCGTCGATCTCCGCGCGCTTCAGGGCGGCCTGCATGGCACGCACCGCGCCATTGCCGTCCTCGGCCGGTGCGGTGATGTGGTTGGCATCGCCCGACAGGCCATAGCCGACTATTTCGGCATAGATGTTGGCGCCGCGCTTCTTGGCGTGCTCTAACTCCTCCAGCACCACGATACCGGCGCCCTCGCCCATCACGAAGCCGTCCCGCCCCTGGTCCCAGGGGCGCGATGCCTCCTGCGGCGTGTCGTTGTAGCCGGTGGACAGCGCACGGCAGGCCGCGAACCCGGCCAGCCCGATCCGGCAGATCGCCGCCTCTGCACCGCCGGCAACCATGACGTCGGCATCGTCCCACATGATCAGGCGGGCGGCATCGCCAATGGCATGGGCACCGGTGGCGCATGCGGTCACCGCGGAATGATTGGGACCGCGGAAGCCGAAGCGAATCGACACCCGGCCCGACACCAGATTGATCAGCGCCGCCGGGATGAAGTGCGGCGTAACGCGCCGCGGGCCCTTGTCCCTGAGCGTGATCGCGCCGTCGCAAATGGTCTCCAGCCCGCCGATACCGGACCCGATCATCACGCCGGTCCGGTTCTGCTGCTCCTCGGTCTCGGCCTCCCAGCCGGAGTCCGCCACCGCCATCGTGGCGGCGCTGAAGCCGTAGAGCAGGAAGTCGTCGACCTGGCGCTGGTCCTTGTAGGTCATGTAGGCGTCGGGATCGAATTCGCCCTCACCCGTGCCGCGCGTGATCTGGCCCGCGATCCGCGCCGGCATGTCGGCGACATCGAAGTGCTCGATCGCGCGCACGCCCGATTCGGCATTGGTCAGCCGCCGCCAGTTCTGGTCGAGTCCGACCCCGAGCGGCGTAACCACACCCATTCCGGTAACGACAACGCGTCTCATCGTCCAATCGCCCTTGCCGCCCCGGCTGCCAAAGCGCGGGGGCGGAAAGCAGGCAGGGCAAGCGTGCCCATTGTCAGTTAGCCGCGTTAATTGGCGTTTTCCTGGATGAAATCAATAGCATCCTTGACGGTGACGATCTTCTCCGCCGCATCGTCAGGGATCTCAACACCAAATTCTTCCTCGAACGCCATGACCAATTCGACCGTATCCAAGCTGTCGGCGCCGAGGTCGTCAATGAAACTCGCGGATTCCGTTACTTTTCCCTCGTCGACGCCCAAGTGTTCGACAACGATCTTCTTGACGCGATCGGCAACATCACTCATGTGCAGTTCCCCACTCCCAATTTGGTGGCAGATACCAAGGTTGGCGTTTCCATTCGGGCGACGCAACCTGTGAAGCTTACGCCGTCCAACACAAACTGACCATAACGCGTGCCGGCCGCCCACGGCCGGAGTGATGTTTCCGGCTGGCCAAATCCTGTGCGGAGATCGGCCTTACCACCCACCATCATTCTGCGCAAGTCTCTGATCGGCAATTCGGATGCGGCTCTCACGGCCCGTCTCGCCCCATTCACCCTACAGCATCGCCATGCCGCCATTCACGCTGAGCGTGTGGCCGGTGACGTAGGATGCCTCGTTGCTGGCCAGGAACGCGACCGCCGCCGCGATCTCCTCGACCGCGCCCATCCGGCCCATCGGGATCGACTCGTGCATCCGCGCCTTGGCCGCCTCGCCGATCTCGTCGGTCATGCGGCCGGAGATCATGCCCGGCGCCACGCAGTTCACGGTGATGCCCCGGCTGGCGACCTCCGCCGCGATCGACTTCGACATGCCGATCAGGCCGGCCTTGGACGCCGCGTAGTTGGCCTGGCCGGGATTGCCGGTCTGGCCGACGATGGACGAGATGGACACGATGCGCCCATAGCGCCGTTTCATCATGCCACGCAGCATGGCGCGGGTCAGCCGGAAGCAGGCGGCCAAGTTCACTTCCATCACCGCCGCCCAGTCCTCGTCGCTCATGCGCATACTCAGCCCGTCGCGCGCGAACCCGGCGTTGTTGACCAGGATGTCGATGCCGTTCTCCGCGGCCTCGTCCGCCGCCGCGGCCAGGGCCGCAACACCGTCCGCGCTGGCAAGGTCGCCGGCAATCGCCACGGCGCTGTCGCCAAGCTCGCCGGCCAGTGCGTCCAGCGCGTCCTGCCGGCGGCCGGTCAGCACCACGCGGGCACCCTGGTTGGCCAGTGCTCGGGCAATCGCGCCGCCAATGTCTCCGGTGGCGCCGGTGACCAGCGCCGTACGACCCGTCAATTCGAACATTCGCCCCTCCTCCCGCCGGTCATATGCGCCGGCGTTGTCGCTTCCGACCTTGTGTCGTTGTGATGCAGTTGTGCTTCAGGCCCCCGCGAGCGCCGCCGCGGCCGCCACCACCGCATCCGGCGTGCCGACCGGCGTCGCCTGCAGCCTACCGTCGATCCGACGCGCCAAGCCGCTGAGCACATTGCCGGCGCCGATCTCATAGAGGGCGGTCACCCCGTTGTCAGCCAGCCAGATCATGGATTCGCGCCAGCGCACCGTACCCGTCACCTGCGCCACCAGCAGCCGGCGCACCTCGTCGGCGTCGTCGACCGCGGCGGCGGTGACGTTGGCCACCAGCGGCGGTTGCGGAGCGCGCAGGTCGACCTCAGCCAGCGCCTGGGCCATCACCTCTGCGGCCGGCGCCATCAGGCTGCAATGGAACGGCGCGGAGACCGGCAGGTCGACCGCCCGCTTGGCCCCGCGCTCCTTGGCCAGGGCAGATGCCCGCTGCACCGCGGCCTTGGCGCCGCTGATCACCACCTGCCCCGGCGCGTTGTCGTTGGCGGCGGCGCAGACCTCGCCCTCCGCGGCGTCGGCGGCGATCGCGCGCACCGCATCCAGATCGAGGCCCAGCACGGCCGCCATGCCGCCGGCGCCCACCGGCACCGCCTGCTGCATGGCCTGGCCGCGCCGCTTCAACAGGCGCGCCGCATCGCCGATGCTGAGCGCGCCGGCGGCACACAGCGCGGAATACTCGCCAAGCGAATGGCCCGCGACGAAGGCTGCCGCGTCGGTCGCCGTGTCGCCGCCTTCCGAGCGCAAGGCGGCGAGCGCCGCCATGCTGACCGCCATCAGTGCCGGCTGCGCGTTCTCGGTCAGGGTCAACTCGTCCTCGGGCCCATCCTCGATCAGCGCGAACAGCTTCTGGTTCAAGGCGCCGTCCACCTCCTCGAACACCGCCCGCGCGGCCGGATAGGCGTCAGCGAGAGCGCCGGCCATGCCGACCTTCTGCGAGCCCTGGCCGGGAAAGACGAAAGCGACTGACATGACGGGTTCCTCGGGGATGGCGAATGACGGCGGCGCGGCCGGCGGGACGCGCCTTGATGGCGCTGGCGTTCCAGAGTGTCAAGCGATGCCCCGCGCGAATTCGCTCCGGCGGCGCGATTGCGCTTGCACGGCCGGGCGCGATGCGTATTATCCGCGCCTTCATCGCTCCTTGCCGGCAAGCGAAGCTTGTCGGCTGGGCGCAGCTTTGCGTGGTGCCGAGGGTTTGGTACCGGCTGCGCCAAATCAGCCATAGGGAGTCTCAGACTTGGCTTTGTACGAGTGCGTGTTCATCGCACGCCAGGATATCTCTTCCGGTCAGGTTGACGGATTGGTCGAGAGCTTCAGCGAAATCATCACCACCGGCGGCGGGTCTGTCGCGAAGACCGAATATTGGGGTCTGCGCAACCTGTCGTACCGGATCAAGAAGAACCGCAAGGGCCACTATGTGATGCTGCATCTGGACGCCCCGCACCCGGCGGTGGCGGAGATGGAGCGCAACATGCGCCTGAACGAGGATGTGCTGCGCCAGTTGACCCTGAAGGTCGACGAGCTGGAGGAAGGCCCGTCCATCGTGATGCAGAACAAGAACGAGCGCGGTGGCCGCCGTGGGGACCGCGATCGCGGTGACCGGGGCGACCGGGGCGGTCGTGACCGGGATCGCGGAGACCGGGGCGATCGCGGCGATCGGGACCGCCCGCGCCGCGCTGCGGGCGAGGACGCCGACAGCGGCGCATCCGCCAGCACTGCATCCGCCAGCACTGCATCCGAGAGCACCGCTTCCGAAACCACCACCAGCAATGAGGCAGAATCATGAGCCAGGCACCGCGCCGGTCGTCGGGCGGCGGTGGCCGCCGGCCGTTTTTCCGCCGCCGCAAGACCTGCCCGTTCAGCGGGCCGAACGGTCTGAAGATCGACTACAAGGATGTGCGCACGCTGCAGCGCTTTATTTCGGAGCGCGGCAAGATCGTGCCGAGCCGGATCACCGGCGTATCCGCGAAGAAGCAGCGCCGGCTGGCGATTGCCATCAAGCGGGCGCGGTTCCTGTCGCTGCTGCCGTACGTCCTGAAGTAGCCGTTTGAGAGAGCGCCGGCGTCACAAGGACGGCCGGCCGGGAGTTCAGATCCATGCAAGTCATCCTGCTCGAACGGATCGAGCGACTGGGCCAGATGGGCGACGTCGTCACCGTCAAGCCCGGCTATGCGCGCAATTTCCTGCTGCCGAAGCAGAAGGCGATGCGGGCAACCAAGCAGAACCTCGCCGTCTTCGAGAACCAGAAGGCGCAGCTTGAGGCCGTGAACCTGGAGCGCCGCCAGGAGGCCGAGAGCGTCGCGGAGAAGGTGGAAGGCACCGTCATCACCCTGGTCCGCCAGGCCGGCGAGAACGGGCAGCTCTACGGCTCGGTGTCGGCGCGTGACGTGGCCACCACCCTGAGCGACGACGGCGGCGTCACCATCGACCGTTCGCAGGTCGTGCTGGACCGGCCGATCAAGGCGTTGGGCCTGCACCCGATCAGGATCGTGTTGCATCCCGAGGTCTCGGTGGAGATCACCGGCAATGTCGCGCGGACCGAGGAAGAGGCTGCCATGCAACTGGAGCGTGGCGGCGCGGTGATCGGTCTTGAGGAAGAGGACGACGAGGAAGAGGTCGACGTCGCCGAGCTGCTGGAAGAAGGCGTCGAAGAGCCGCAGCCGGTGGAAGAGACCGCCGCGCTGATCGAAGGCGAGGACGCCCCCGCGGAGACCGAGGTCGCCGACGACGAGGACAAGCCCGAGGCCTAGCGCCTGGCCTGCCGTCCAGCGGGTCTAATGGCCCGCGCCCGATAGATTTTTGGAACGCCCCAGTGGTCTCGACAACCGCCGGGGCGTTTCTTTTTATGCCCGGGGCGCAGCCATCAAATGGGCCCGTGGCGCGCGACTCCGCGCCCTGCCTCTTGCATGCGCCGCGCGACGTGGCAAAATTGGGAACGAACGCAGACTAAGCGATAGGCACGGCGAGTTACGGCCATGTTGTTAGCCCACCTTCTGAGCGACCTGATCAAGGTCGGCCGCCTGACGATGATCGACGCCAACGGGCGGACCCACGTGTTCGGCACCGACGAGACGCCGCACGCCATAATGAGGCTGCACGACAAGCGGCTGCACCGCCGCCTGTTCTACCGCCCGCAGCTCTATTTCGGCGAGGCCTATACCGACGGCAGCCTGACCCTGGAAGACAGCACCTTGCACGACCTGTTGGACGTGCTGTGCGCCAATATCGGCCGCTTCTCCAACCACCCGCTGCAGAAGGTCGGCAACACGCTGGCCCGCGCCATGCGCCGGATCAGCCAGCACAATCCGCTGTCCAGGGCGCGCAAGAACGTGGCCCACCACTACGATCTGTCCGACCGGCTGTACGACCTGTTCCTGGATCGCGACCGGCAGTATTCCTGTGGCTACTTCCTGAACGACAATGTCGACCTGGAGACGGCGCAGCTCAACAAGAAGCAGCACATCGCGGCCAAGCTGCTGCTGCAACCGGAGCACAAGGTGCTGGACATCGGGTCCGGCTGGGGCGGGCTCGGCCTGTTCCTGGCCCGCGAGAGCGGCGCCGAGGTGACCGGCGTCACCCTGTCGACCGAACAGCACGGCTACAGCTCCGCCCGCGCGGTGAGCGAGGGCATGGACGACCGGGTGTCGTTCCACCTGCGCGACTACCGCAACCAGACCGGCACCTTCGACCGCATCGTGTCGGTCGGCATGTTCGAGCATGTCGGCGTCGGCCACTACCGCGAGTTCTTCGGCAAGGTGAAGTCGTTGCTGGCCGACGACGGGGTCTGCCTGCTGCATTCCATCGGCCGCATGGAGCCGCCCGGCACCACCAACCCTTGGCTGCGCAAGTACATCTTCCCTGGCGGCTACACCCCCGCCCTGTCGGAAACGCTCGCCGCCATCGAGGATGCCGGCCTGTGGGTGACCGACATCGAGATCCTGCGCCTGCACTATGCCGAGACCCTGAAGCACTGGCATCGGCGGTTCATGGCCAACCGCGACCAGGTCGTCGAGCTCTATGACGAGCAGTTCTGCCGGATGTGGGAGTTCTATCTGGTCGGCTGCGAGATGAGCTTCCGCCACATGGGCCAGATGGTGTTCCAGATCCAGCTCGCCAAGCGCCCCGAGGCGGCCCCGCTGACCCGCGACTACATCACCGACACCGAGCGGGAGATGCGCGACGGGGCATCGCCTCAACAGCACACCCGTCACGCCGCGGAGTAGTCGCCGGGCCGCCGTCCTGCGCCGGACGAGCAGGAACGCGCGTCATCCCGGATGTTGTGCAATATTGCTGCAACACAACCGCAACAGCGGCCGTTAGCGAATCGCAAGCCATTGGTCCGGCTGCATAACCTCGTTTGTCCACGCTGCATTTAGTTATCCACAGCCTGGAGCGTTCCTGCGCGCCGAGTCGGTTTGTTAGGTTGCGCCCATGGATACGGACCGAACCGAGTTCGGCGGCGACGGATCCCCCCGCGACGAGCATCCCCGCGATGACACGTCGTCCCCGTCGTCGGCCGGTTTCATCGCGCCCAATGCGCTGCGCACGCCGCCGCACAATCTGGATGCGGAGATGGCGCTGCTCGGCGCCCTCTTGGCCAACAACCGCGCCTATGAGCGGGTGGCCGACTTCCTGCTGCCGGATCATTTCGCCGACCCGGCCCACGGCCGCATCTACGATGCCATCGGCCAACTGGTGAATGCGGGCCAGCTCGCCAACCCGGTGACGCTGAAGAACCTGTTCGACCAGGACGACGCGCTCTCCGAAGTCGGCGGCGCGCGGTTCCTGTCGCAGTTGGCGGGCTCGGTCACCTCGGTCATCAACGCCGGCCACTACGCCAGGGTCATTCACGACCTCTACCTGCGGCGGGAGCTGATCGACCTCGGCGAGACCGTGGTCAACGACGCCTACAGCTTCGACCTCAACCTGCACGCCAACGACCAGATCGAGGTCGCCGAGCAGAAGCTGTTCGATCTCGCGACCGTCGGCCAGGTCGACCGTGGGCTGATCGACTTCCAGCATGCGATGACCGAGGCGATCAAGATGGCGGAGGCGGCGCACCGCCGCGACGGCCATTCCGCCGGCATGCCGACCGGGCTGACCGACCTGGACGCCAAACTGGGCGGCATGCATGCCTCCGACCTGATCATCCTCGCTGGTCGCCCGTCCATGGGTAAAACGGCGCTCGCCACCAACATCGCGTTCAGCGCCGCCAGCGCGCGCCGGGTGGAAGTCGACGAGGAAGGCAACGAGGTCGAGCGCCTGGACCCGGTCGCCTTCTTCTCGCTGGAGATGTCCGCCGAGCAACTGGCCACCCGCATCCTGTCGGAGTGGGTGGGGGTGTCGTCGGAGAAGCTGAGGCGCGGCGAGATGTCGACCGCCCAGTTCGAGAAGCTGGTGCTGGCGAGCCAGAAACTGGCCCGCACGCCGCTCTTCATCGACGACACGCCGGCAATCTCGGTGCCGCAACTGCGCACCCGCGCCCGGCGCATGAAGCGCACCCATGGGCTCGGCCTCATCGTTGTCGACTACCTGCAATTGCTCGGCAGCCCGCCCGGCCGGCGCAGCGAGAACCGCGTGCTGGAGATCAGTGAAATGACGCGTGGCCTCAAGGCATTAGCCAAGGAACTTAACGTGCCGGTGGTGGCGTTGTCACAGCTCAGCCGTGCGGTCGAGCAGCGCGAGGACAAGCGCCCTCAGCTTGCCGACCTGCGCGAATCGGGCTCGATCGAGCAGGACGCCGACGTGGTGATGTTCGTGTATCGCGAGCAGTATTATCTGGAGCGCGCGGAGCCGACCCAGCGCGCCGAGGAGTCGCTGGAGAAGTACAACGACCGCCACGACCGCTGGAAGGCGCGCTGCGAGGAGGTCTACGACACCGCCGAAGTGATCATCGCCAAGCAGCGCCACGGCCCCATCGGCACCGCGCGCCTGCGCTTCGACGGCCAGCACGCGAAGTTCGGCGATCTGGCGCAGGACAGCCACCTGCCCGCCCATCATTGAGCGCACATCGTTGAGCGGCGCGCGGCTGACCGTCGACCTGGGCGCGGTCGCGGCCAACTGGCGCGCACTGGCCGCAAGGGTGGCGCCGGGCGAATGCGCCGCCGTGGTGAAGGCCGATGGCTATGGGCTGGGCGCGGCACGCGTGGGTGCTGCGCTGATGGCGGCCGGCTGCCGTACCTTCTTCGTCGCGTTGGCCGAGGAAGGTTTGGCCCTGCGCGATGCCCTGGGCGCCGGACCGCGCATCGGCGTGTTGAACGGCCCCGGCGGCACCAACGCCCGCGCGCAGAATTCCGGCGACCTGATCGCTCAAGACCAAATTCCCGTGCTCAATCACACCGGCGACGTCGAGGCCTGGCAGGCCGCGCGCAGCGACAATGACGCCCTGCCCGCTTTCCTCCATGTCGACACCGGCATGAACCGGCTCGGCTTCGCCATGCGCGACTGGCCGGCGCTGTGGCAGACTCCCGAGCGCCTGTCTGGCCTTAACATCCAGGGCGTGCTCAGCCACCTCGCCTGCGCCGACACACCCGATCATCCGCTGAACGCGGCCCAGCTCGACCGGTTCCGGCAGGCGTTGGCGCAGACCGGGCAACGGCTGCCCGCCAGTTTCGCCAATTCGTCCGGCATCTTTCTCGGGCCCGGCTACCACTTCGACCTCGCCCGGCCGGGTGCCGCGCTGTGGGGCGTCAACCCGGTGCCCGGCACGCCCAATCCGATGCGCCAGGTGGCCGCTCTCGACGCGCCGATCCTGCAGGTCCGCCGCGTTGACCGGGGTGAGAGCGTTGGCTATGGTGCCGCGCGCCAATTTGGCGGCCCCGCAACTCTGGCCACCATTGCCATCGGCTATGCGGACGGGTTCTTTCGCAGCCTTGGCGACACCACAACGGTATTCCTTGACAGCCATCCCATGCCCGTCGTCGGCCGCGTTTCCATGGACCTGATCTGCGTTGACGCGACACACGTTCCGGCGGAACTGGTGCACCCGGGCGCGCGTGTCGAGATCATCGGCCCGAACCGGACCGTCGATGCGATCGCGGACGATGCCGGCACCATCGGCTATGAGGTGCTGACGTCGCTGGGCCGCCGGTTCGAGCGGCGCTACGTCAACGAACCGGCGCAAGAGGGCGCGGCGTGATCAATCCGCTGGCACCCATCGGGCGCGTCTTCCTGCGCTTCCTGGCGATCATCGGCCGGCTGACCATCTTCACCGGCATCTCGATCAGCCATTGCGTGCGGCCGCCGTTCTTCCCGCGCCTGATTCTGCGCCAGATGATCGACATCGGCTACTACTCGCTGCCGGTGGTGGGGCTGACCGCGGTGTTCACCGGCATGGTGCTGGCGCTGCAGAGCTACACCGGCTTCTCACGTTTCTCCGCCGAGTCGGCGATCCCGAACGTGGTGGTGCTGTCGATCACCCGCGAACTGGGTCCGGTGCTGGCCGGGCTGATGGTCGCCGGGCGCATCGGCGCCGCCATGGCGGCGGAGATCGGCACCATGCGGGTGACCGAGCAGATCGACGCGCTGACCACCTTGTCGACCAACCCCTACAAGTACCTGGTCGCACCCCGGCTGATCGCCGGCTTCACCATGCTGCCGCTGCTGGTGCTGACGGCCGACATCATCGGCGTGTTCGGCGGCTATCTGGTCAGCGTCTTCAAGCTCGATTTCAACCCGGCCACCTACCTGCACAACACGATCAACTTCGTGTCCGCGCTGGATGTGATCTCCGGCCTGGTGAAGGCATCGGTGTTCGGGTTCCTGGTCGCGCTGATGGGCTGCTACAACGGCTATCATTCGCGCGGCGGCGCGCAGGGCGTGGGTGCCGCGACAACCAACGCCGTGGTGTCGGCGTCGATCCTGATCCTGTGCTTCAACTACATCATCACCGAGCTGTTCTTCGCGCGATGAGCCAACCGGACAACACCAGCAAGACGCCCAAAATCAGCGTTGTGGGCCTGCACAAGAGCTTCGGCACGAAGCAGGTGCTGCGCGGCCTGGACCTGGACATCATGCCCGGCGAATCGGTGGTGGTCATCGGCGGGTCGGGCACCGGCAAGTCGGTGCTGATCAAGACCATCATCGGCCTGATGCACGCCAACAAGGGCTCGATCAAGATCGACGGCCAAGAGGTCGTCGGCATGTCCGGCGGCGACCGCGAGGAGGTGGTGCGCAAGTTCGGCATGCTGTTCCAGGGCGGCGCGTTGTTCGACAGCCTGAAGGTCTGGGAGAACGTGGCCTTCGGGCTGGTCCAGGGCCATGGCAAGTCGCGCAAGGAAGCCCATGTCGTCGCCATCGACAAGCTGGCCCAGGTGGGCCTGGCCGAGGAAGTGGGCAACCTCTATCCGTCCGAGCTGTCCGGCGGCATGCAAAAGCGTGTCGGCCTGGCGCGCGCCATCGCTACCGACCCCGACATCATCTTCTTCGACGAGCCGACCACGGGCCTCGACCCGATCATGGGCGACGTCATCAACGACCTGATCGTGAAATGCGTGCGCGAATTGGGGGCGACCGCGCTCTCCATCACCCACGACATGGCGAGCGCGCGCAAGATCGCCGACCGCATCGCGATGCTGTATCATGGCGAGATCATCTGGCATGGCCCGGTGGCCGACGTGGACCGCGCGACGAACCCCTATGTGGACCAGTTCGTGCACGGCCGCGCCGAGGGCCCGATCCAGATGGAACTGCGCCGTTGACGCGAGACAAGGCCGGATCCGCCGCGCGCGCCGGCGCTAGCTAGGGAGACCGCACAGGTGGCCCGCCGCACCACGCAGTATGTCTGTCAGGACTGCGGCAGCGTCTTCGGCAAGTGGGCCGGGCGCTGCGACGGCTGTGGTGCGTGGAACAGCATTGTCGAGGAAGCCGTTCCATCGCAACAGGTTGGCAAGCGTTCCTCAAGCAAGAAATCAGCCCCGCTGCCACTCGTCGCGCTGACCGGCGGCGGCACGGTGCCGGATCGGCTGAGCATCGGCATCGCCGAACTGGATCGCGCATGCGGCGGCGGACTGGTGCCGGGCTCAGCACTCCTGATCGGCGGCGACCCGGGCATCGGCAAGTCCACCGCGCTGTTGCAGGCTACCGCGGCACTGGCCAAGGGCGGGCACGCCTGCATCTACGTCTCGGGCGAAGAGGCGATCGACCAGTTGCGGCTGCGCGCCCATCGCTTGGGGCTCGCCGATGCCGACGTGCTGATGGCCGCCGAAACCAATGTCGAGACCATCATCGGCGCCATCGATACCGATCAACCGCCGGCGGTGATGGTGATCGATTCGATCCAGACCATGTTCCTGCCGGCGCTGGAGTCGGCGCCAGGTACGGTGGCGCAGGTTCGCGCCTGCGCCCACGAACTGATCGGCGTCGCCAAGCGGCGCGGCATGGTGCTGATCCTGGTCGGCCATGTCACCAAGGAGGGCCAGATCGCCGGCCCCCGCGTGCTGGAGCACATGGTCGACACCGTGCTCTACTTCGAGGGCGACCGCGGCCACCAGTTCCGCATCCTGCGCGCGGTGAAGAACCGATTCGGCGCCGCCGACGAGATCGGCGTGTTCGAGATGACCGACGGCGGGCTGATGGAGGTGGCCAACCCCTCCGCCCTGTTCCTGGGCGACCGCGACGAGCCGGTCAGCGGGACGGCGGTGTTTCCGGGGATCGAGGGCAGTCGCCCGGTTCTGGTGGAATTCCAGGCACTTGTCGCACCTTCTTCAATGGCGACGCCACGCCGCGCGGTGGTCGGCTGGGACAGCGCCCGGCTCGCCATGGTGCTGGCGGTGCTGGAGGCGCGCTGCGGCATCTCGTTCGCCGGCCGCGATGTCTATCTCAGCGTCGCCGGGGGCTTGCGTGTGGTGGAGCCCGCCGCCGACCTCGCCGCCGCCGCCGCCCTGATGTCTTCGATGGCCGACCATCCGCTGCCGGCCGGCGCCGTGGTGTTCGGCGAGATCGGGCTTTCCGGCCAGGTCCGCCCGGTCGGCCAGGTCGAGACGCGCCTTAAAGAAGCCCAGAAACTGGGGTTCGATCAGGCCTGGATGCCGGCCCGGGCGGCGGCCTCGTCGCCGTCGGACGCGGCCGGCATGGGCGCCATCTCCCGGCTGGCGCACGTCCGCGACCTTCTGGAGCGCATTCCGCTTGCGCCAAACGTCAAGCCCGACGATGACAACGCGAGCAATGTCGTGCGCCGACAGTTCGTGTAAGAGGCAATTCGTCTAACAGCCTGTTATGAGGCCCAACACGGCATGGATAATTTCGATCCCTTCCTAGGCGGCATCCACGTCGTCGACATCGCGGTTGCCGTCATCATGATCGGCTCCGGCCTGCTCGGCCTGATCCGGGGCCTGACGCGCGAGCTGTTCTCGATCTTCGCCTGGATCGGCGCGGCCGTGGCGGCCTACTACGCCTTCCCGCACGTGCAGCCGTTCGTGTTCCAGATTATCGAGATCGAGCTTCTGGCCGATCTGATCGCCGGCGCCGCCGTGTTCATCGTCGCGCTGATCGTGCTGTCGCTGATCTTCGCCGCCATCGGCGACCGCCTGAAGCGCAACCGCACCGGCATGCTCGACCGGTCGCTCGGCCTGCTGTACGGCCTGGTGCGCGGCGGGCTGATCATCGTGATCGTCTACCTGATGTTCTCCTGGTTCGTGCCCCAGGCCGACCAGCCGCCATGGCTTGAATCGGCGCGGTCCATGCCGTCGATCAAGTACGTGACCGCGAAAGTCGAGGACGTGGTGCCCGACGAGACCTGGCAGTGGCTGGCCGAGACCCTGGACCGCGAGCCGCCGCGTATCGGCGATGACGGGCCGCCGCCCGACCCCGACCTGGAGACCCAGCAACTGAGCGACCCGCCCACTGAGGGCGGAGAACCCAGCCAGCCGGCGCCCATCGACAACGAAAGTGGCGGTGCGCTCGACAATTTGCTGGAACAGCTCGGCGGCAATCAGGACAATACCAACTGACCCGACCGGCCTGACCCCTACCGGCTTTGGAGATCCATACCTAGAGCGTATTCAAGGTAATCGCGGTCATTCTGCCGGCGGGCCATTTGCCGGAGGTTAGGAGCGAGGACAAAGGACATGCCTAAGCATATTCGAGGACGAGCGACGCGGCCTCCGGCACATGGCACCCGGCCCGCAAGGGTTTCCATCCAGCGGGCACCCGCTGCGTCGCGGTCCTTGACCGATGCTTCGTCATCGCGCTGCGAACCGCTCCTGGTGGACTGCCACGCCGGACTGGAAACAGAATTGATCACGATTACCTCGAGTACGCTCTAAGCTATGGCATCCGACAAGTTCAATGACGAATGCGGCGTGTTCGGTGTGTTCGGCCACCCGGACGCCGGCGCGCTGACCGCGCTGGGCCTGCACGCCCTGCAGCACCGTGGCCAGGCCGCGGCCGGCATCGTCAGTTGCGATGACGGTCATTTCCACCAGCATCGCGGCACCGGCGAGGTCGGCGCGACGTTTGGGCGGCAGGAGGTGATCGACCAGATGCGCGGCGACGCCGCCATCGGCCACGTCCGCTACGCCACCGCCGGCGGCACCACCCTGCAGAACACCCAGCCGCTTTACGCCGACTATGCGTTCGGCGGCTGCGCGGTCGCCCACAACGGCAACCTGACCGACGCGGTGCGCCAGCGCATCGCCCTGGTCAACCGTGGCAGCATCTTCCAGACCACCACCGACACAGAGGTGATCAACCATCTGATCGCCAGCAGCAAGGCCGGCGACGTGGTGGAACGGCTGTGCGACGCGCTGCGCCGGGTGACGGGCGCCTATTCCCTGGTCGCGCTGACCGCCGACAAGCTGATCGCGGTGCGCGATCCGGCGGGCGTGCGGCCGCTGATGCTGGGCATGCTGGACGGCAACTACGTCGTCGCGTCGGAGAGCTGCGCGCTCGACATCATCGACGCCGACCCGATCCGCGACATCGCCCCCGGCGAAATGGTGATCATCGACCGCCAGGGCTTGCGCTCGCTGCGGCCGTTCGCGCCGAAGCCGCGCCATTTCTGCGTCTTCGAATACATCTACTTCTCGCGCCCCGACAGCATCGTCGACGAGGTCAGCGTCTACCAGGCGCGCAAGGCGATCGGCGCGGAACTGGCGCGCGAGGGGCCGGTGGCCAGTGCCGATGTCGTGGTGCCGGTGCCCGATTCAGGCGTGCCGGCGGCCATCGGCTACGCCGAGGCGGCGGGACTGAGCTTCGACCTCGGCATCGTGCGCAACCACTATGTCGGCCGCACCTTCATCGAGCCGACCGACCGCATCCGCCATCTGGGCGTGCGCCTGAAGCACAACGCCAATCGCCACTCGGTGGCCGGCAAGAGCGTGGTGCTGGTCGACGACAGCATCGTGCGCGGCACCACCTCGCGCAAGATCGTGGAGATGGTGCGCGCGGCCGGCGCGCGCGAGGTGCACATGCGCATCTCCAGCCCGCCGACAATGCATCCGTGCTTCTACGGCATCAACACGCCCACATCCGAGGAACTGCTGGCCAACAAGCACAGCATCGAGGAGATGTCGCGGGTTATCGGCACCGACAGCCTGGCCTTCATCTCCATTGACGGGCTCTACCGGGCCATGCATGCGGTGGACGGCACCGGCCAGGGGCGCGGCTATTGCGACGCCTGCTTCACCGGCCGCTACCCCATCGAGCTGGTCGACCGCGGCACGGACCGCACGGCGGAGAACGTGACCGTGCTCGCTGGCACCAAATAGGCGGGGGTCGCAGATGTTTCGCTGGATCGTCGTCCTTGCCATCGGGTTCGTGTTCTCGCAGTTCCCGAGCTACTACATCGGCTACATCTACAGCCTGGGCAGCGACATCGACGCCCTGCAGCGCCAGATCGATGGCGGCACCGCGCAGGACGGCGCCGGGTCCAACGCGGCGCTCGAGCTGCGCGCGCTGAACCGCCAGTATGACGCGCTGGAGGACGCCTATCTCTCCGGCGAGATGTGGAGCTGGCCGTTCGCGCTGATCGAGCATGGCGACGGCGACCGCATGGGCGACACGTTCTCGTACTGGTACGAGCCCCGGGTCCCGGAAACCGAGGACGAGTTGATCTATGGCGGCGCCGGGCTTGTGATCGGCTTCGTCCTGACCGGCATCCTGAAAGGCATGTTCGGTGGCGGTCGCCAGCGCACGGTGCAGGCCGTCGGCACGAAGCGCACGGGCGCCGCGCAGCGCCTGGTGGAAGCCAGCCGCAAGGCCAGCCGGCAGGTGGCCGAGGAAGCCGACAAGGCCTATAAGGCGACCGGCGAAATGGCGAAGGAAGCGAGCGGCAAAAGGCGCAACGCCGTCCAGACACAGTTCCGGTCGCAAGGTGCGGTGATCAGCCGGGTCCGCAGCCCGAAGTCGATCATGCGCCGGTACGAGTGGCCTCACTACGACGCCATCGTGCGCCGGTGAGGGCAAAGTCGGTACATCGAGAACCGCTGCCACACGCATTCAGCGCTAGATGCGCCTGGAAGCCAAAGGTGATACCCTCTCCTTGCCAACGATGAGCGTCGAGACTAACGCCTTGATATCGCTAAGCTATCCCGGCCAAGTCGACAAGGTTTGAAATGCAAAACTCACAACTGGAACTCGACTTCGCGACGCCACAGACGACCCTCCCGCAGTTATGGACTCCAGATGATATCTTCAACTCCTGTGCCGAGGATATCATTCACCAATTCGGTGAAGATAGCAGGGTTGAAAGAAAGCGAGCGTCTGTAAGCCAGAAGTTGCTGGCTGAGTATGTGTCCATGTGGGCCAATACGCTTCCTGCAGGTGGCATCGTGTTT
This sequence comes from Alphaproteobacteria bacterium, assembly GCA_965227515.1. GTDB lineage: Bacteria > Pseudomonadota > Alphaproteobacteria > CALKHQ01 > CALKHQ01 > CBDDFZ01. The sequence continues at coordinate 2,842,086 of CBDDFZ010000001.1, read as the reverse complement.
TTGGGTATCGCAGATGATGGAAGCATCGTTGGGTGCAAAGGAGTTGAGCAAAAACATCTGAATGATCTGGAAGCAGTCAGGACAATTTGTGGGGACGCTAGACTTGAAGTAAAAAGAGTTTCCGTAGAAAATAAAAATGGCGAAGATGATTTCATCCTAGCTATGAGAATATATTATCGCGAGGATAAATTGGTTGAAACTTCTGATGGCAAAGCATTTATTCGGGAAGGAGACAGAAAAAGAACGCTAACCGAATCTGAGAAGCGAGAGATTCGACTGAGCAAAGGTGAAGTCGATGTGGAAGCTGAGGCCACAATTCTGCACTTTCCTACAGATTTTGATCTCGATCTACTCGCCATGTATAGAGATCGGTACATTGACAAGCGCCAACTGTCGAGCCGATATACCATAGAAGACATACTCACATTGAGCAAGCTTGGCAAGAAAATCGGAAGCAACTTTAAAGCAAACCTAGCGTGCGCCCTACTATTCTCACGCGATCCACGATCAATAGTACCTGGTGCTTTTATTCGGGTGATCAGATACGATGGGACAGAGGAACAATTTGGACAGCGACTAAATTCCGTTGCTGATCGGAGTTTTGATGGCCCACTTCCTTTCCAAATCCTGAGAGCTCAAAAATATATCGAATCACAAATCAGAAACTTCACTAGACTTGACGCGGATGGGAGATTTGCTACAAACCCGGAATATCCCAAAGAAGTTTGGCTGGAAGCGGTTGTGAACGCCGTCGTTCATCGATCTTACAATTTACGAAATATGAACATTTTCGTAAAGATGTTTGAGGATAAATTTGTTGTAGAGTCACCTGGTTCATTCCTACCTCCCACCACACCCGAAACTGTATACGACGCACACAACCCTCGAAATCCGAATACAATGTGGGCATTGTATTATTTTGATTTTGTTCAGTGTGCATTTGAAGGCACACGAAGAATGCGATCCGTTATGCGCGAGGCAAATCTGCCCGATCCAATTTTTGTACAAAGAACTGCGGGGCAATTTCAAGTCAGCGTAACCTTACAAAACAATGCAGAACACAGAAAAATGTATGTTCGATCTGAAGCTGCAGTTGGAATTAATCCAGATGTATATTCGTCTCTCACAGAAAGCGAGAAGATGATTGTGAATTATCTAGTTGACAATGACAAAGTTAATGTTCAGGATGCAGGTCTGGTAATTGCATTAGATTGGAGAAGAACGAAAATTGTATTGGATGGACTTGAGCAAAAGAAAATCATTGTCCGATCTCCGGGCAAGCCCAGAAGCCGTCATCGGTTTTACCACCTCAAGCGAAATCTCATTTCCAAGGGTGGTTGATGCACCTCTCCGCAATACATATGGATCTGACTGGTAGTAGGAGCCGCTCGATTGACAGTTGAGGTACACCCCACAAGCAACGGAAACAACGCCACGCCCATCAACAGGCGCATTCTCATCACCGGTGCCTCGCGCGGCTTCGGCGCCGCCGTCGCCCAAGCGCTTGCCGCGCCCGACACCCAGCTCATCCTGACCGCGCGCACTGTCGGCGGGCTGGAGGAGGTGGACGACAAGGTCACCAAGGCGACCGGCCGGGCCGCAACCCTGGTGCCGCTGGACCTGACCGACGTCGAGAAGGTCGACCAGCTCGGCCCCGCCCTGCACGCCCGCTTCGGCCATATCGACACGCTGGTGCACGCCGCCGCCACCCTCGGGCCGCTGACGCCGCTGGGCCATTGCGATGCGGCGGACTGGGACCAGGTGATCGCCGTGAACCTCACCGCGACCTTCCGCCTGCTGCGCACGCTCGACCCGTTGCTGCGCCACGCGCCGGCGGGGCGGGCGATCTTCGTCACCGACCGCATCCACAGTCTCTCGCCGCCCTACTGGGGCGCCTACGCCGCCAGCAAGGCGGGGCTGGAGGCACTGGTGGCCGGCTGGGCCAGCGAAGTGCGCAAGACCGGCACCCGCGCGCACCTGGTGGCGCCCGGCCCGATGGCGACCCGGCTGCGCGCCACCGCCTTCCCCGGCGAGCCGGAAGGCAAGGCCGCAGACCCGGCCGACATCGCCGAAAGGCTCGCCGCGCGCATCGCCGCCGACGACCTGCCGACCGACGGCATCCTGGATCTGAACGCGTAGGGCGTCTCCCCCTCCCCAAGGGTCACCTGATTCACATCTTGCGGCCTGGTCGCTCGATACCTCCAATAATAGAGAACTGTCGTCCTCGCCCTTGTGGCGAGGACCCATTTATGTGCCGTACATCAATAGGTTAAGGAAAATCGCAGCCCGGTGTGGCGGCTAACTGAATTCGATGGGCCAACGGTGCCTGATTCGATCGGCACCGACCCGGACCGCCCCGCGAATGGGCCCTCGCGACAAGCGCGAGGGCGACGATGAACTGAGTTCACGCGTCTTTAACAGACTGCCGGCGGGATGTGACCTCGAACGAATTTCATGAAGGCTGGAGGGTGACGGAAGATACGACGCTCCGGCGGACCAGAAGTTGGCGTCATCGGGACGCGGGTCGTCGGCATGCGCCGACGCACAGACGAGCAGGGCAAGCGAGATGACGGCAGGCCGAAGCATCGCGGATTCAAGGACCCGGAATGCGGCGCTACTGCGGCCGTTCCCTATTTCCGCTTGGCGTAGGGGTTCTTGCCGCGGCGGGTGAGCAGGCGGATCGGCGTGCCCGGCATGTCGAAGCGCTCGCGCAGGTCGTTGACCAGATAGCGCAGATAGGATGTCGGCAGCTCTTCCGGCCGGTTGACCCACAGCGCGAAGGTCGGCGGGCGCGCCTTCACCTGGGTGATGTAGCGCAGTTGCAGCCGGCGGCCGCGCGGCGCCGGCGGCGGATGATGCTGGGTCGCCTCGGCCAGCCAGCGATTGAGCCTCGACGTCTCGATGCGACGGTTCCACACCTCGTAGGCGCCGGAAATTGCCGGCCACAGCTTGTCGAGCCCGCGCCCGGTCTCCGCCGACAGCCGCACCAGCCGCACACCCCGCACCTGCGGCAGCGACTCCTCGACGGCCTCGTGCATGGCGCGCACCGCCGCATTGCGGTCCGGCACCAGGTCCCATTTGTTGACGACGATGACGATGGCGCGCCCCTGGTTCACCACCATCTGGGCGATGGCCAGGTCCTGCCGCTCGAACATCTGGGTCGCGTCCACCATCACGCAGGCGACCTCGCAGAAGCGCACGGCCTGCAGGGTATCGGCAACCGACATCCGTTCCAGCTTGGCGGTAACGTTGGCGCGGCGGCGCATGCCGGCGGTATCGATGAGCTGGACCGGGCGGTCGCCCAGCACATGCTCGACCCGGATCGCATCGCGGGTAATGCCGGCCTCCGGCCCGGTCAGCAGGCGGTCCTCGCCGAGCAGCCGGTTGATCAAGGTCGACTTGCCGACATTGGGCCGGCCGATGACGGCGATCCTGAGCGGGCGGGAGGGGTCGTCGGTGTCCTCGTCCTCGAACGCGTCGGCAAATTCATCGTGCTCTTCGGCCGCAGTCGCCTCGGCCCCTTGCAGCAGGCCGGCGACCGCGTCGTAGAGATCGGAAAGCCCCTCATTGTGCTCGGCGGAGATCGGCACCGGCTGGCCGTAGCCCAGTGCGTGGGCCTCCAGCACGCCGTCCATCGCCGCCCGGCTCTCGCACTTGTTGGCGACAACGGCGACCGGCCGGTTACAGCGCCGCAGCCAGAGCGCGAAGTGGCGGTCGGCCTCGGTGACGCCGGCGCGGGCGTCGATCACGAACAGCACGCCATCGGCCTCGCGCACCGCGGCCTCGGTCTGCGCCTGCATGCGCCCGGTCAGGCTGGCCTTGTCGGCGTCTTCCAGTCCGGCGGTATCGATCAGGCGGAACGACAGGTCGCCCAGGGTCGCCTCGCCCTCGCGCCGGTCGCGGGTAACGCCCGGCGTGTCGTCGACCAGCGCCACCCGCCGGCCGACCAGCCGGTTGAACAGCGTGGACTTGCCCACATTGGGCCGCCCGACGATGGCGATGGTGGCGCTCAGCGCAGGGCCAGCAGGTTGGCGTCGTCGGTGAGCAGGTAGATGATGCCGCCGGCGGCAATCGGCTCCAGCGTTACCGGCCCGGACAGCTCGACCTGCACCGCGACTGTGCCGTCATAGGGCGAGACCGCCACGGCGCGGCCGTCGGAACTCGCCAGCACCAACCGCTCGCCCACCAGCACCGGTCCGACCCAACGGATCGGATCGTCATGGTCCTCGGGGTCCTCGTAGGCCGGAAGCTGGGTCACCCAGCGCGCGCGGCCGTCGGCCCTGGTCAGGCAAAAGAGCCGCTGGTCGTTGTCGACCACGTACAGCGAATCGGACGTCGCCCACGGCGTGGAGATGCCGCCGATGTTCTGCTCCCACAAGCGCCCGCCGGTGCGCAGGTCGATGGCCGCGAGCCGCCCGTTGAAGCTGATCGCATAAATGCGGTCGCCATCGGCCACCGGCCGGGCGCGGATCTGCGCGATCGCCGAAATGGTGTCCGACAGCCGCACCGAGGCCAGCGTGTCCGACCACAGGTCGCGTCCGTTCTCCACCCGCAGCGCGTAGAGCTCGCCAGACGTGTAGGGCGCGATCGCCACCTGCCCGATGACGGCCGGGTTGGCAGCCCCCAGCAGGCCGGCGCCCTCGCTGGCCCCGACATGGGACCACAGCCGCTCGCCGGTCTGAGAATCCATCACGATGGTGCGGTTGTCGGCGGTGACCGCGAACACGCGCCGGTCGGCAATGGTGGGGGCCGCGCGGGACGGCCCGGGCAGCCTGGTTTCCCAGATCACCGCACCGGTCGACGGGTCCAGCGCCAGCGCCTGCGCAGCGCCAGTGGTGACGTACAGCGTGTCCTGCCAGAAGCCGAGGCCGCCGCCGAGATCGCCCTCGTCCTCCTCCTCCGGCAGCACCTCCTGCCGCCACACCTCGTTGCCGGTGTTGGCATCGAACGCGGCTACCTCGCCGTCGGAGTCCATCGCATAGATGCGCCCGCCACCGACCACCGGCTGCGCGAGCAAACGGTTCTCCGAATCAGCGCCGGAGCCAATGTCGCTCGACCACAGGAGCGACAGGGTCGCGCTGCCGGCCATGCGATACGGCGCATGGGCCGCATTGCCGCCGGCCTGGGGCCAGGACTCCGACATCTCCAGCGGCAGGGTGACGGGTATCGAAGCCACCTCAGGATCGACCGAGACCGAAACCTGCTCGCCCAAGGCCGCCTGACGGTCGCCTTCAAGCTGCGCGCCTTCGAACTCACCGAACCAGGTGTCGCATCCGCCCAGCGCAAGTGCCAGGGCCGCAGACGCCAAACACGCGCACCGCCGCCGGCCGGCCGCCGAAATCGACAGTTCCTGTTGCGCGACCTTCGTCATTGCGCCCCCTCGCCCTCTACGACGTCCTCCTCAGGCGCGTCGGCGGCATCCTCGGCAGGCGTGTCGGCGGCATTCTCGGCGGGGGTGTCAGCGGCGTCCTCAGCCGGCGCGTCAGCGGCGTCCTCCGCAGGCGTGTCGGCGGCATCTTCGGCCGGCGTGTCGGCGGCGTCCTCGGCGGGCGCGTCGGCCGCGTCCTCCGCAGGCGCGTCAGCGGCATCCTCGGCCGGCGCGTCGGCGGCGTCCTCGGCGGGCGTGTCGGCGGCGTCCTCGGCGGGCGTGTCGGCGGCGTCCTCGGCGGGCGCGTCGGCCGCATCCTCGGCGGGGGTGTCAGCAGCATCCTCGGCCGGTGCGTCGGCAGCGTCCTCGGCGGGCGCGTCGGCGGCGTCCTCGGCCGGCGCGTCGGCGGCGTCCTCGGCGGGCGTGTCGGCGGCGTCCTCGGCAGGCGCGTCGGCGGCGTCCTCGGCCGGTGCGTCGGCGGCATCCTCGGCGGGTGCGTCAGCCTCGTCTTCCGCCGGCTCTTCCGCTTCTTCCGGCGGGGCGAGCGCCTGCAACAGCTCGTTGGCGCGCACCCTGATGTTGCGCGGCGCATCGACGTCTTCGATGATCGCGGTCAACTCACTGATCGCCGTGTCTGCGTCCCCGTCGCGCAGCGCCAGCATGGCCAGGATCTCGCGCGCGCTGTGGCGCCATGGGCTGGCCGGGTCTTCCAGGCCGATGATCCGGCTGCGCACCTCCGCACTCGTTTCCAGGTCGAACGCGTGCAGCGCCGCCATGATCCGCGCCGCATCGCGGATCGACTTCGGCAAATCGGTGTTGTCGGCGACGAGATCGTATTGCCTGACCGCCCCCGCCGTATCGCCAGCTTGCGCGGTCAGGCCGGCCGCATGCATTTGCGCCAGCGCAGCGATGCCGCCGTCGCGCTCTTCGGCAAACGCGATCAGCGCCTCCGCGACCGCGGCGCCGTCGTCGCCGGCCTCGGCCAGAACGGTCAGATAGGCATCGGTCTGGTCCTCGGCCTCGCTCTGCTCATAGGCGCGCCAGCCGACGATGGCGGCCGTGCCGCCGACGATGAGCACCACGCCGAGGATCAGCATCCAACCATAGCGGCGCCAAAGGCCCTTCAGGCGCTCCTCGCGCAGGCTCTCGTCTACCTGTTGAAAAATGTCGGCCAACGGTTTCTCCCGAATTTAGCGTCCTGGCGCGCGCCGTCCCGCGATGAGGCGGAGACGGCCTGCACAGCCTAGGCGGCAGCCTTCCATTTAATGCTACAGCCCATGGACGGCACCTGTTCGCGCGGCCCCTGGCCGGTTTCGGCAACACGCACCATGGCGTCGAAAAGGTCGCGGGTGCCGTCGGCCGGCAGCGGCCCCCGACCGCCGCTGTCCAGACGGCCGCGATATTGCAGGCCCAGATCGGCATCGAAGCCGAAGAAGTCCGGCGTGCACACAGCGTCATAGGCCCGCGCAGTCGCCTGGCTGGCGTCGTACACATAGGGGAAGCCGAAGCCGTAGCGGTCGGCGAACGGCTTCATGTTCGCGAACGAATCCGCCGGATAGTTGGCCGCATCGTTGGCGTTGATGGCGATGGCGCCAACGCCGTGGCCCTTCAGCTCGGCGCAGACCGCGGCAATGCGGTCCGCAGTCCCCACCACATAGGGGCAATGATTGCAGATGAACATCACCAGGGTCGCGCGCGCGCCCCTGATATCGGCCAGGCTCCAGTCGCGGCCATCGACACCCGGCAGCGAGAAATCGACAGCCTTCCATCCGAAATCGCAAATCGGCGTACTCGCAGCCATGTTGCTCCCCCCGATGGTTGCCGGTGCCGATGGTTGGCCGGGCATCGGCCCGCGGTTTCAGCCCGCGTGAACACCGTGTGACGTTATGATGGCCGGATACTATTCATGCTGCCGCCGAACACAAGGAAACCCTGACGTGCGGGCCCGATATCCGGCGGGAAACATGGCGGCGCCGGTAACCGGGCGGAAACCATGTCTGCGCTAGAAGGCTTCGATCGGGTCGTGTGGGTCATTTGTCCGGCCCTTACGTCGATCGATACTCTCAGGCACAGGGGTTCCGACACATGGTTCGCGGTTTCGGCGCACACGGTTCTGACACTCGCGGCTTGGCCCGTACAATCGGCGCCGCCGGCCTCCTGCTGCTGACGGCTGCCGGCTGCTCGCCCTACCTGGCCGGTGCATCCCTCATCTCGCTCAATACCACCCGCAAGACGCTGATGGACCATGCCGTCTCCTACGCCACCGGCATGGACTGCTCGACCATCGCGTTCGAGCGTGGCAACCCCTATTGCGTCGACGAGGTCACGGCACCGGTGGAAGGCCCTGTCTATCATTGTTATCAGACACTTGGCGAAGTGAGCTGCTACGCCGAGCCGGACCCGTTCCAGAATGACGACCGCCCGGTCAGCTGACGCGCGCGGTCCACCTGCCCCGCCCTGTCCGGCGTGCTGGACTCGGCCGGCAAAATCGGAAAAACTGTCTCGTTCGATCCGGCTTCCGGCCCGGCTTACGCATGGTTTGCCGGCGACCCAATGCGAAGGAACCTGCGCGCCAGATGAGTGTGGTGATACGCCTTTCCGATGAGCGGCGCCGTCGCGGCGTCGTTGCGTTCACCCGCCCGGAATTGAACAAGCTGTTGTCCCTCTACAGCCGCCGGGTGATGAGCGGCGAGTGGCGCGACTATGCCATCGACATGGGGCGCGGGCGCGCGACCTTCTCGATCTTCCGGCACAGCGCCGAGGGCCCGCTCTATCGCATCTGCAAGGTGCCGGTGCGCAAGTCCGGCCAGTGCGAGTTCATGGTGTTCGAGGGACCGCGCCGGCTGCACCGCTCGGCGTCGCTGCAGGACGCGCTGTCAATGTTCCAGCGCCAGCTCAGAATCGTTTCCTAACCCACTGCTCTGGCGGCCTTATTCCGGCAGATAAGATTGTTGAGCCCTCGCCGTCATTGCGAGGAGCGCCGTGAGGCGCGACGCGGCAATCCAGAGCAACATTTCAGCATTCACGGCAATCGCCTGGATCGCCACGCCGGCATTCGCCGGCTCGCGATGACGCCAAGAAAGGTGGGCAGGCGCCGTTGGCACGATTTGCGCTCCGACAAGAAAAGGGGCGCAGCTTGCGCCACGCCCCCATTCGTCCTCCGGCAAGCCGGAGTATGGATCAGGCCCTACATGATGTAGGTCTGGAACTGCGACACCTGCTCGGTGAAGGTGTAGAGCAGATCGGCGATGTTCTCGTTGCTGACGCCGCCGGCCACGTTGATGTCCAGCAGCAGCACCGGATACTGCCCTTCCTCGATCGAGGCGATCGCCCAGCGGTTCTCGGCGTTCCAACGGTTGATCACCCGCAGGTCGACCGGCCGATTGGTGTCGAAGAACGTCCAGATCTGGAAGCTGCCGCAATTGTCCGAGCCGTCGCAGTCGTAGAACCACACGCCGGTCTCGGCGCCCGGAATGTTGCCGCCGGTGTTCACCACCAGGATCGGGCCTTCCTCGTCGCGATCCAGGTTGGCGCTCATGCCCATCTGGCTCAGCAGCGAGATCACCGCGTTCGGCGTGATGGTGCCGACGACACCGCCAACCGGCTGGTTCTGGTCGTTGCCGGCCTGATCCTGCGGCTGGGGCTGAGGCTGGTTCTGATCGTTGCCGGCCTGGCCCTGGGACGAGGTGCCGCCGGTGCCGAACAGCGAGCTCTGCTGGCTGTCGCCCTCGTTGCTGGCAATCAGATCGTCATTGGCGGGATCGAACACCACGCCCTCGGGCGCGAAGAAGAACTCGCCGATCATCGCCGAGTGCTCCCACGGCACCTGCTCGCCGCCGGTCCATTCCATCACGTCGGCGCGGGCGTGGCGCAGAAGCTGGGCGATCTCCATGCCCGGCGTCTCCATCCAGTTCATCAACGCCTCGGTGTACATGGAGTTGTCGAGGCCGGCGCCGCCGCCTTCCCAGGCCAGGGTGCCCGGCGCGGTGGCGTAGCCGACCACGGTGCCGACCGGGGCCGAGATCGGGGCCAGGCCCGGCGCGGCATCGGCCGAGCGGGAGGCCGGCAACTGGTCGACGAACGGGTTGTTCCGGCACGCATCCAGGAACACCATGTTGAACGCAGCACCGCCGCCTTCGACGATGTCCATCACCTCATCGAGCGCGATGAATTCCTGCTCCAGCGAGCGATGGTCGCCCAGGCGCGCGCTGACCGGCGCCAGGTAGTTGACGCCGTCCACCTCCAGGCCGTGGCCGGAGTAGTAGACCAGCGCCACGTCGGCGTCGCGCAGGTCGCGGCGGAAGTCGTTCAGGGCCTGCTCCATCTCGCGCCGGTCGGCGTCGTGCAGCAGCGTCACCTCGAAGCCCAGGCGCGCCAGCGTGGCGCCGAACTCCGACGCGTCATGACGCGTCTGCGACAGCTCGCCGGCATAACGGTAGTCCTGGTTGCCGATCACCAACGCGACACGCGTCTGATCGATCTCCGCATGTGCGGCGGCGGACATGCCGACCAGCATCATCAGAGAGGCGGTTAGGGTTCTCAAGCGCATGCGTCATGCCCCCGTTTGGTACGTGACTGACTGTTGGCGTCACCAGCCCCAAAGCAGCGTGATTCGAGGTCCGGCTCTTCGTCTTGATCATATACGTGCCGTACGTTTTTGCCGAATTTTGGGCAAAGGTGCGTTCGGCCCGTGATTAGGCTAGTCGGGCGGCGCCTCAGCCACGTCCGTCTCATTGGCGTCGTAGACGATGCGCTCCAGGCCAGAGAGTGCCACGAACCGCTTGCCGCGCGCCCGCCCGATCAGGGTTAGCCCCGCCTGCCGGGCCAGCTCGACGCCCCAGGCGGTAAAGCCGGACCGCGAGACCAGGATCGGAACGCCCATCTGCACGGTCTTGATCACCATCTCGCTGGTCAGCCGGCCGGTGGTGTAGAAGATCTTGTCGGCAGCGGGCACGCGGTGGCGGAACATATAGCCCGCGATCTTGTCGACGGCATTGTGCCGGCCGACATCCTCCATATAGATCAAGGGCTTGTCTTCGGCGCACAACACGCAGCCGTGGATGGCGCCAGCCGCCAGATAGAGGCTGGGCATGGTGTTGATGGCGTGGGTCAGGCCGGCCAACCACGAGGTGCGGATACGCGCGTCGGCCGGCAGCACCACGGTCTCGAACTTCTCCATCACGTCGCCGAACACGGTGCCGACCGCACAGCCCGAGGTCAGCGTCTTGCGCTTCAGCTTGTCCTCGAAATCGGTGTGCCGGGCGGTGCGCACCACCACCACACCCAGATCGTCGTCGTGCTCCACCCCCTCCACCACGTCGTCGGGGTGGAGCATGTTCTGGTTCAGCAGGTAGCCCAGCGCCAGGTAGTCCGGGTGGTCGCCGATCGTCATCATGGTGACGATCTCGCGGTCGTTGAGATAGAGGGTCAGCGGACGCTCGGTGACGACGCGGGTCTCGATCTCGGCGCCGGTCTGGTCGCGGCCGACCACGGTCTCGGTCAGACGCGGGTCGTCGGGGTCGGGGGTGATGCGCGGGTCGGTCATGACGCTCGTTGTCGCGCGATTGCCGCGCTCGCGCAATCGGCCTTGACGGCATTGCGCCAAAGCCCAACTGTAAGAGTTCGCACGGAGCGCAGGACACCATGAACGATACAACGACCGCCGCACCGCTGATCGACCCGTTCGCGCGGGCCGTCACCTATCTGCGGGTCTCGGTCACCGACCGCTGCGACTTCCGCTGCGTCTATTGCATGGCGGAGGACATGACCTTCCTGCCGAAGCGCGACCTGCTGACGCTGGAGGAATTGGACCGGCTGTGCAGCGCCTTCGTCCGGCTGGGCGTGCGCAAGCTGCGGCTCACCGGCGGCGAGCCGCTGGTGCGGCGGGACATCATGACCCTGTTCCGCAGCCTGGGCCGCCATCTGAAGCACAACAACCCCGATGGCGGGCTGGACGAGCTGACCCTGACCACCAACGGCAGCCAACTCCCTCGTTTTGCCGACGAGCTTTACGACGCCGGCGTGCGGCGGGTGAACGTGTCGCTGGACACCCTGGACCCGGAGAAATTCGTCTCCATCACCCGCTGGGGCAAGTTCGACAAGGTGATGGAGGGGCTGGACGCCGCCAAGCGCGCCGGCCTCGACGTCAAGCTCAACACGGTGGCGCTGAAGGGCGTGAACGACGACGAGTTCGACCGGCTGATCGCCTTCTGCGGCGAGCGCGGCATCGACCTCACCTTCATCGAGGTGATGCCGATGGGCGACCTGGGCGAGCCCGACCGCATCGACCAGTACCTGCCGCTGCGCCAGGTGCGCGCCGACCTGGCCGAACGCTGGACGCTGGAGGACATCGACTATTCCAGTGGCGGCCCGGCCCGCTATGTCCGCGTCAAGGAGACCGGGCGCAAATTAGGCTTCATCACGCCGCTCACCCACAATTTCTGCGAGAGCTGCAACCGGGTGCGCCTGACCTGCACCGGCACGCTCTATATGTGCCTGGGCCAGGACGATGCCGCCGACCTGAAGACGCCGCTGCGCGCCAGCGAGTCCGACCAGGCGCTGGAACAGGCGATCCACGATGCCATCGCGCACAAGCCCAAGGGCCACGACTTCGTCATCGACCGGCGCAACCAGGGCCCGGCAGTCGCCCGCCACATGAGCGTGACGGGCGGTTAGGCTCTCCCAATCTCCACGGGCGCCCCGTTCCAAGTCTCCACGTCATGCCCGCACTTGTTGCGGGCATCCACGTCTTTCATCGATAGTTGCCAAGGCGTGGATACCCGGGACTCGACTTTCAGTCGGCCCGGGCATGACGTCCTAGATTGCTGCTGACGGCTAAACCAAATCGGCTGGGCAACCCATGATCCTGATCGGACAGTACGACTCCCCGTTCGTGCGGCGCGTCGGCATCGCGCTGCGCTACTACGACATCGACTTCGAGCATCGGCCGTGGTCGGTGTTCCGCGACGCCGACAAGATCGCGGCGTTCAACCCGCTGCGCCGGGTGCCGACCCTGGTGCTCGACGACGGCGAGGTGGCGATCGAGAGCACCATCATCCTCGACTGCCTGGACCAGATGGTCGGGCCGGAGCGGGCGCTGATCCCGGCTAGTGGCGACGAGCGGCGCCAGGCGCTGAAGATCTGCGCGCTGGCCACCGGGCTCGCCGACAAGGCGGTCAGCCTGATGTACGAGAGCGCGTTGCACAGCCACGCGTCGGAGACCTGGATCGAGCGCTGCCGCGGCCAGATCGCCGATGTGCTGAAGGTGCTGGAAGCCGTGCGCGCCGACCGCCCGCCGCCCTGGCTGGATGGCGAGGAGATCGGGCACGCCGACATCGCACTTGCCTGCGCGCTGCGCTTCGTCGGCGAGGTGCACGCCGACCTCTACGCACCCGAGGACTGGCCCGCCCTGGCCGACCATGCCGAACGCTGCGAGGACCTGCCCGTGTTCCAGGAAATCAGCCAACCGTTCAGCCCGCCTGCCTGATACTATCGCCGCCTAAGCCGACACATCGGCTGTCGGCGCCGTCGTAAGGATGGCGCCTGCCCGCTTGAATCCCGCTATCGCGTCGCGGACCACGAGCCTGGTGGCCACCATGTTCAGAAGCGTCAAATTCGTGCTCGGCACCGGTGTTGGCGCACTGATCCTGGCCGCCGTCGGGCTGGTCGGCATCCTTGGCACCTTGGGCTCGATGCGCTCGGCTTTGGAGATTTCCGCCAGGCTGCAGGACCAGCGCACCGCCGCGATGAGCGACAACGTCCACGGCCTCTTCGAGCAGGTCGAGTGGGACGCGCTCGCCCTGGCCGAGTTGCTGCAGACCGCGTCCGACGGCCTGGACGACGAGCGGGTCATCGCCCTGTTCTCAGCCTTCATTCGGCATACGCCGGCCGTGACCGACCTCAGTCTGGTGCGCAAGGACGGCTCCAACCTGATGGTCTGGCACGAGGACGACGGCGAGGTCGATTGGGAGCGCGACGGCGATCTGTCGGACGATGCCATCGATATCGCCGTCGAGGGCAGGCCGGGCGACGGCAGCGAGGGCTTTGAGGACCTGTACCTTGAGCCGGAGGACCGCCGCCCGGTCATCTCGTACACAATCCATCTGGTCGATGAGGACGGCGACCCCAGCGGCACCCTGTTTCTCGACATGGACTTGGGCACCATGTCCGAAGAGCTGGTCGCGGCGGGCGAGGGCCAGGCCGGCTACAGCTTTGTGTTCGATAGCGCGGGGCGGGTTCTGGCGCACCCGTCGCTGATCGGCCGCGATGCCTATGCGGCCTGGCCCCACGTCCCGACGTTTGCCGACATCGAGGACGCCGTGGCGCTGGCGGTGGCCGAACGGGTGCTGGCGGCGGGGCCGTCGTTCCAGGACATCACGGTGGCCGGCACGGACTGGCTGCTGTCGATTGCCGCCATCGACGATGTCGGGGACTCGACATGGTACGCGGTCGACGCGGTGCCGCGCGATGCCGTGCTGGGCCAGGCACGCGACCGCGCGATCGTGATCGCGGTCATCGGCGGGGTCACCCTGCTGTTGGCCGTCGGCTTGGCTGTGTGGGTGGGACGGTCGATATCCAGGCCAATCACCCGCCTGTCGCTGGCGGCCAAGAACGTCGAGCAGCTCAATCTTGAAGTTCCCGCCAAGCGCCAGCCACTCAGCAGCTTTTCCGATATCAGGACGGCCGAGAAGGCTTTTGCGGCCATGCTCAGGGGGCTTGAGGTCTTCGCCCGCTATGTCCCGCGAAACCTGGTGCGCCAGCTCATCCGGCTGGAGGAACGGGGCGGCGACATCGCGCCGGCGGAGCACGAGGTGACGATCCTGTTCACCGATATTGCCGGCTATTCCTCCATCTCGGAAGGCATGCGGCCGAGCGACCTGGCCGGCATGCTGAACGACTATTTCGAGGCCATTGTACTGCCGATCATGGGGTCGGACGGCACGGTCGACAAGTTCATCGGCGACGCGATCATGGCGTTCTGGAATGCACCGGTGCGGCAGGCCGACCACGCAGACCGGGCGCTGGCGGCCGCGCTGGAAATCCGGAAGGTCAGCGCGCGCCTCAATGCCGAGCGGCAAGCCGCCGGCGCGCCGGCGCTGGTGACGCGCATCGGCGTCCACACCGGAACGGCGCTGGTCGGCAATATCGGGTCGAAGGACCGCATGAACTACACGATCATCGGCGATGCGGTGAACACCACGGCCCGCCTGGAAGCACTGGGCAAGGAGGTCGGCGAGACGCTGTGCATCTCCGGCGAGACCCGTGCCGCCGCGACTGAGGCCTACGCCTGGCGCGAGATCGGTCGCGTCGAACTGCGCGGCAGAAGCAGCGAAACCACGGTGTTCACCATCGACCCCTGAGCCGACCGACGGCTCACACGGCGTCGCAGCCCAGCGCCTGCAAGGCCGCGGCATCGCGGGTCGGACCGGCGTCCTCGAAAATCGCCTCGCAGCTGCCCAGGCTTAGCGGCGCCAGGCCATCGAGAACGCGTGCGACATTGGCCGCGGTTTCGCACCCGTTGGTATGCGCGCCGGCGACGGTCGCCCACTGGTCGAGGTCGCACGCCTCCCCGGCAAAGAAGATGCGATCGTTGACGGGGGTGCGCAGGGCCTCGCGCATGTGGAAATGGCCCGGATCGGCGGACGCATAACTCCCCAGCGTGTATGGGTTTGCGCCCCAGCGCGACACATGGGCGATGCCTTCATATGCGCTCGCAACGGCGGATGCGCCCAGTGTCGCCGTCAGCACGTCCATGGCGTGGGCCACGGCGGTGGCATCGTCCTCCCGCTCCAGCCGCCGCGCCGTATCCCCACCGATATCGCAGTAGACAAGCCCGCTGCCGTTGACGTTGGACGTAATGCCCATATCCGGCGCCAGGCCCGAGCCCGCCGTCAGGCTCAGGGCATAGGCGTCGGGGCCGTTGCCGAAAATGTCGCTGGAGAACTTCAGCGCGATGCGGTTGTAGAGCCCCATGGAGATGGTATCGAACGCCGCGTACGTCTCGCCCGGCAGGTCCGGCGCGAACCGGATCGCGCCCGATGCCAGGACGCCGGTGGAGACCGTGACGATGACCGCCAGGGCGGAAATCGCGCCGCGATCGGTTACCACCTCGACGCCACCGGACGTCTCCCGAATCTCCCGCACCGCCGTATTCAACTGCACCGGTTCGCCGCGCCCGGCATGGGCGACGAGCGCGCCATAGCCTTGCGCGCACAAATAGTTCGGGCCATCGGCCGAGCATGACCAGTCCGCCACCGAGAACTCCGCCAGCGGCTTCGCCATGTCCCATGGCCCCAAGGTGAACGCCACCGCCGGCGCCCACGCCCCGCCGGCCGGCACCACGGTGGAGGCCGACACATCGAGATAGCGCGCCTCCCACATCGCCTCGTCGGCAAGCGCCAGCGCATCCTCGAAACCCGGGCAGTCGTCGGAGCAGACCGGCTGCCCGCCGCGATAGATGGTGAGCTCGTCGGGCGAGCGCCGAATGTCGAAGGTCCCCCGCAGCCCCTCGCCATAGGCCTTGAACGGATTGGCGTCGCCATTGTGCAGCCAGTGGGCGCCATGATCGTATGGCGTGCCGAAGGTCGCCGTTTCGGTAAAGGCGCGCCCGCCGATGCGGTTGTTGGCCTCCAGCAGCAGGACCGACTTGCCCAGCCGCCTGAGGGTTCTGGCTGCGGCCAGGCCCGCAGCACCCGCCCCCACGACCACAACGTCGGGGCTGTCGGTCTCGGTGCCACGGGCCGGGCGCACGCGCGACAGGGCGGCAGCCGCAATCAACGCCCCCAAAACGCTCCGCCTCGTGTGCAGCATCATTGCCCCCCGCAGATGGAATGGCGACCGTCCAGCGCCCTGCCCTGCCGAGCGTATCCCATTCCCGGGGCAATTTCGCGCCGGCCGTGTCGACGCTCCGGCAGTTGCGCCAGTCCATGAGGTCGGCGGTGCCGTCCTCCAAGCGCCACTACCCCGCCCTAACCACCTCCACGCCCTCCGCAGGGCCACCTCGCCGTCGCTAACCACAACGAACGCTGCGAGGCCCTGCCCGTGTTCCAGGCCATCAGTCAGCCGTACAAAACGCCTTCGTAGGGAAACCTGCGAAAGTAATATCCTCCGAATGTGGAGTCGCTAGATATTACCGCCAGCTAATATTTTTGAGCAATGACACCATATGAGGCCCCTCCCAGCATAATAAATTGATTGCCGTATGCCACAACTGGCCAAGACGCATACGGGTCTCGCAGCCCTAGGACAATCGGCACTTCCACCTCGTCTTGATCCCGTGACTGGATATAATTCATCATATTTGGGAGGCCGCAGAAATTTGGCCTTCGGGCAAACATGAATGCGAGCGGGGGCGCCTTTACAATATACACCTCATGAAGTTGGACTGGTGAAGTGGCAGTTGCAAGAAAAGCACTTCGCATAACAAATATCTCATCACCTTCATATACCCAATAGAACAAATTCCATGAGCTAAATCTTAATGGCCTTCTAGAAAAAAAGATATCCCGAGCCTCAATATCAAAAGGACATGGCACTCCATTGTCATTAGCAGAAACCATATGCGCAAACAAACCACGAGCGATGAGATTTGGCCTTATGGATAATGTTGTTATACTGGGCACAATTAGAGATGAATTAACAAACTTTTGCGCTTGCTCGTAGAGTCTGATTAGCTCTTTATCCTCAGTGCCACCCAAAGAACTGTTGCAATCCCGACAAATCGTCCGAAATCTAATCCCCCCTCGAAATTTTCTTCCATAAAACAGTTCTTTGTCAGCAGCAGAAGCAGTCAAATAACTTTGCGCCATCCATGATCCAAAGTTACCCACACCTTCGGGCGGAACATGATTGTCCGTCAGATCGGAATAACTCCTACATAGTGCACAGGGCCCGCGATTACCCCAAATTGGGGCGATATGAGGATCTGGCAGTTTCCGTGATCTAGTAGGTAGTATTATTGCGCCCATAAACCCAATACAACCATAGCATAAGAACGAGATCGCGTAAACTTGGTGCCTCAAACGGTCACAAATACTGCCTTCAAACTAAACAGTGGCCCAGGTATTGCTTTTTCCGCAACACGTTCCATTTGCGGGCGCAATTACCCATTGTTGAATCAGCTTCCGGACTCGCCAACGAAGCTATTCGCAGTGACATCCTCCGATTCGCACTACGCAACACAGACATAATACCGGTCGGGCAACTGCTCGTCATATACGTGGCTTCGCCCGCACCACCTCCACCACGGCAGCCGCATAGGGCGCGGTGGCGGCATCCGGCACATCGGCCTCGACCACCATGGTGGCGATGTCGGCGAGCGGGCAGATGACATAGGGCGAGGCCGCACCCAGCTTGTCGCGCGAGACCGGCACGGCGGTCTCGGCCGCCGCGCGCACCATGGCGCGCTTCACCGCTGCCTCCTCGCCATCGCCGGTGGTCAGCCCGACCTCCGGGTGGATGCCGGTCACCCCCATGACATAGAGGTCGGCACGGATGCGGCCGATCGCCTCCACCGTGTCGGCGCCGGTGGCGACCATGGAGTGGCGGAACAGGCGCCCACCGATCAGCACCACCTCGATGCCCACATGGCCGGCCAGCGCCACCGCGATGGCCGGGCTGTGGGTGACCACCGTGGCGGCGAGATCGGGCGGCAGGTGGGCGACCATCGCCTCGGTGGTGGTGCCGCCGTCGACGAACGCCACCTGCCCCGGCCGGATCAGCGCCGCCGCCGCCCGTCCCAGTGCCTGCTTGGCGTCGGTGGCGATGCGCCGCCGCGCCGGCACGTCGGCCAGGGCGGGCGACACCGGCAACGCCCCACCATGCACCCGTTGCAGCCTGCCCTCGGCCGCCAGCTCGCGCAGGTCGCGGCGGATGGTGTCCTCCGACAATGCCAAGTCGGCACTGAGGGCCTTGGCCACCACCTGCCCGTCGCGCCGCAGGAGATCGAGGATGTGCGCCTTGCGCTGGCTCGTCAGCATGCCCGCATGTTACACGATATATCTTGTTTTTGCACGTTATTGTGCGTATCTGCACGAAACCGCGATGGAGGGCCTGCGATGTCCGTGGCTGAGCGCGTGCGGGTGCGCGCGATGGAACTGCTGTCCGACAACTGGTACGTGCTGAAAAAGGCGACGTTCGACTGGCGCAGGCGCGACGGCACCTGGCAGACCCAGGTGCGCGAGACCTATGACCGGGGCAATGGCGCGACCGTCCTGCTCTACAACACCGCGCGGCAAACCGTTGTTCTGACGCGCCAATTCCGCTTTCCGGCGTTCGTGAACGGCTATGACGGGCTGATGATCGAAGCGGCGGCCGGCCTGCTCGACCGCATGGACCCGGCGGCCCGCATCCGGCAGGAGGCGGAGGAGGAAACCGGCTACCGCGTCCACCATGTCGAGCCGGTGTTCACCGCCTTCATGAGCCCGGGCTCGGTGACCGAGAAGCTGAGCTTCTTCGTCGCCGCCTACGACCACGCGGACCGGGTTTCGGCCGGCGGCGGGGTCGCCGACGAGGGCGAGGACATCGAGGTGCTGGAACTGCCGTTCGCCGAGGCGATGGCGATGGTCGCCCGCGGCGAGATCGTCGATGGCAAGACCATCATGCTGCTGCAGCACGCAGCACTGCATATCTTCCGGAGCTGATGGCGTTTTGCGCTGCGACTAGCGCACGATCCTCAGGTCCGGGTTGGCCAGTTTCAGGTCTTCGATGTCCTCGTCGGAAATCCCGTCGGAGTCCCGGAGGAAGAGTTCGCGCAGGTTCGGCAGGCCCGCCAGCATGCTGATATCGGTGACCCCATCGACCTCGTTGAGGTCGATCCTCTCCAGGTTGATCAGGCCCGCTACCGGGCTGAGATCGGTGAGCCCGGTGGCAAAGTTGAGGTGGAGCGACCGCAGATTGGTCAGGCCCGCCACGGCGCTGATGTCCGTCAAGCCCGGGATGGCACCGAAGGAGGCGTTCTCCAGGTTGGTGAGACCAGCAACGGCACTGATATCGGTGACCCCTTCGGCGCCGTATAGTTGCAGCGATCGCAGGTTGGTCAGGCCCGCAACGGCACCGATATCGGTCACCCCGTCGGCACCGGTGAGGGACAGGCTCAGCAGATTTGTCAGACCCGCGACTGGACCGATGTCGGTGATGCCATCGGCAAAGCTGAGGTTCAGCTCCCGTAGATTGGTCAGGCCCGCAATTGGACCGATATCCACAATCCCGCGAGCTCCACTGAGACTGAGCTCCTCCAGGCTCGTCAGGCCCGCGACCGGGCCAAGATCGCTAATGCCATGGGCACCAGCAAGGTCGAGTATTTGCAGCTGGGTGAGGCCCGCAATCGCGCCGATGTCGCTGATCCCATTGACATTGAGAAGGCTCAGCGTTTGCAGATTGATCAGGCCCGCAACGGCGCTGATGTCGGAAATCCCGTCGGCATGGGCGAGATCAAGCACTTGCAGGTTGGTCAGGCCGGCTAGAACGCTGATGTCTTCAATACTGTCGGCATCCGAAAGGCTGAGGAATTGCAAGCCCTTCAGTCCCGCAATGGCACCGATATCGCTGATGCCATCGACACTGCTAAGGCTGAGCCGCTGCAGATTGGTCAGTCCGGCGACCGCACTGATATCGCTGAGCCCCACGACATTGAAGATATTGAGCTCGCGCAGCCCGGTCAGGCCGGCCAAGGCGCCAATATCGGTAATGCCGCTAGTTTTGTAGAGCGTGAGCTCCTCCAGATTCTTCAGCTCGGCGAGTGCGCTGATGTCGCTGATTTCCGGGGCATCGGCGATCTCCAGCGCGCGCAAGTCGGTCAGGCTCGCAACGGCGCTGATGTCGGTGATCTCGTCGGCGTTTCTGAAGCCGAGCGCCACCACCGCCCCGTCCAGGCGCGCGACCTGCTCCCGCAGGAATTCGGGCTCCACGTCTTCCCAGCGAGATCCCCTGACCACCATGGAGAGTTGCTCAGGCTCGCCAGGGATCGGGTCGACAAAGATGTCGTACTCTCGCAGCTCGGCCTTCGCGTCGGCGGACTCGAACGTATCAGCCCGGGCGCCCGCATCGCCCGAGACAAGGGTGACGCTCCACGCAAGAGCGGCAAAGACGGGAACAAGGATTGGGCTCGCAAGAATTGTGCGTCTGGTCGTCATGGATCACACACCCGTATTGGCGCCACGAGATGGCAAGACATGCCGTAATGACAACCGGTAGTACGCCGGTCCGGATCATTTGACCAGTCGCGGCCAGCGACCGGCCGGCCGGCAGACAGTGCGGTCACCCGAAGTTCAACAGCCTGCTCGACCAAACACACATCCCAGGTTGTCTTTCGGCGTGCGCGGTGTGACCATCGCCGCCGCTCACCAACCTTTGGGAGATGTCGGATGAACAGGGCGACACGAGACAGGCAAGACACGTCGAATGGCCGGCCCGCACTCACCGCAGTGGGCGCACTCACCGCCTCTTTGCTGGCGCTTCTGGTGGGATGCCAGTCCAGCGGCAACAGCCTGGCGGCATCGAACGCAGCGGCAGCGCAGGTCAGTCAGTCGTTGGATGCCGCGTTCGCCATGTGCACCGAGCAGCACGGGTACGATCAGGTGAGTGGCGACGCCCTGCCCGCCAATGAGCTTGGAGAGGGAGAACTGGCATGGCGCGAGTGCGCCTACGATGCGGTCAATCGGATCGCTCGGCCGGCCATGCGGCAGCCGGAAGCGTTGGACGAGCTGCTTGATGCGGACCGGGCGATGACCGCCCAGATCGCCGAGGGGGCGATCACGCGCGACGAGAGGAAGGCGGCAAACGCCACCCGGATCGCGGAAATTCGATTGCAGGAACAGGCCCTTCGAGAAGCAGAAGCGCTCAGTCCACGGGAGCCATACGACTTTGCCGCCGATCTTGAGTTCCTGCGGCTTCGAGACAACATCGACCGGATGACGCTGGTATTCTGACGACGGCGCCGTTGGCGGCGCGGGCTCCCGTTCCCGCCTCGCAACCGACCGCATGAAACGCGATCCGGGAGTGCCGGGTGCGCTGACCGTTTGGTCACGTCCGGGTTCGCCGGAACACCAGTGCCCGGATCCATGTGCAAAGACTGAAGAGCGCATCACCCACAGATAGACCGCGACCGGCAGGACAGCGGTCTTCGCCCCGACCCGCCAATGCGACAGCCTCGCGCCACGGCGCGTCAGCAAAGCGGCTGCCAGGATGGTGCCGGAGGCGACCGGGGCGCCAACCATGAGTTGCACCAGCATTGCGGTCTTCGGAAGTTCAACGACATTGAATGATTGGCGGCTGCGGCATGACCGGCGGCGTGTTATAGCCAGCGCTAGACCACACACAGACGGAAGCTCGCTCGATGGAGTCCAGACGGCTGAAGGCTTGGGGTCTCCTAACGGCCCTGGCGGCACTCCTGCTTGTCGGCTGCGATGAGGAGCCACCGGAACAGGCCGAACGGATCCGGGCGATCAAGCCCTACTACGTCGTGGAGCCTGCGGGCGGCGATGTGCGCAACTATTCCGGGGTGGTCGTCGCGGCGGTCAACTCGTCGCTGAGTTTTGCCACCGGCGGCACGGTATTGTCGGTGGACGTCAACCAGGGCGACCGTGTCGTGCAGGGCCAGACCCTGGCGACGCTCGACCCGCAACAACTCGAATACAGTGTCGAGGCCGCCGAGGCCGAGCTGGCGGCGGCCCAGGCCGAGTTCAATCGGCAGGGCGCGGAGCTGACCCGTCAACGCGAGCTCTATGAACGCGGCTGGGTTGCGCAGGCCGCCTACCAGCAGGCGCTGACCGTCTATGAGTCGGCCCGCAGCCAACTGGACCTGGCGCGGTCCCGACTGGCCAGCGCCGAGAACAGCCTGAGCGATGCGGTTCTGGTGGCACCGTTCGACGGTGTCATCTCGGTGCGGAACATCGAGCCGTTCCTGGAGGTTGGGCAGGGGCAGACCGTCTTCGAGATCAATGCGGAAGACGCATACGAGGTGGAGTTGAGCGTGCCGGACGCCGTCGTCTCGCGGATCGCGGCCGGAACGCCGGTTGCCATCGACGCGTCGGTACTGCCCGATTGCGGCTGCGTCGGCCACATCTCGGAGGTCGGCACGTCGGCCGCGACCGCCAATGCCGTGCCCGTTGTGGCGTCGGTCCTGAGCCGGCCCGAGGGTCTGCTGCCCGGCATGGCGGTGGACGTCAGCATCGTGCTGGCCGATGCCGATGCCCCGCAGGGATACCTTGCCCCGTTGGTCGCGATCGCGCCCGGCGACGATGCCGCCGAGGGCTATGTATTTAAGTTCGATGCCGCCGCCGGGGTGGTCCGGCGGACGCCCATCCGCAGCGGCGGCGGTGTCTCCGGCAACATGATCACCGTTGCCGAGGGCCTGTCCGCGGGCGACATCATCGCCGCCGCCGGTGTCAGTTTCCTGCGCGATGGCCAGCAGGTCAGCTTGTTGCAAGAATAGATGCTAGAATAATAGAATTATAATAGCGGAAATACCAGCATGAATCTGGCACAACTGGCGATCAATAATTCACGCATTACAATCATCGGCATAATTATTATAGCTTTCATTGGCATTCAGACGTATCTGTCCTACCCGAGCGCCGAAGACCCGACGATCCAGATCAGAAGTGCCAGCGTGCAGGCGTCGTTCCCCGGCATGTCGCCCGAGCGCGTCGAGGAACTGATCACCAAGCCGCTGGAAACGGCGCTGCGCGAAATCGCCGAGATCGAGGACATCGAATCGACGTCCAAGACCGGGGCGACCAAGATCAGCGTCACGCTCTACGACTGGGTCACCGATCTGGAACCGGTGTTCCAGGACATCCGCAACAAGGTGGCCGACGTCACCCCCAACCTGCCCGAAGGCACCAGCACCCCGACCATCGAGGATGACGAGGGGCTAACCGCGGTGGCCACCGTGGCGCTGTGGGCCGACGGGTTCTCGCTGGCGGAAATGCGCGACGTCGCCACCCGCATCCGCGAGCGGATCTACACGCTGGACGGCATCAGGCGCGTGGACGTAATGGGCGTGCAGCCCGAGCGCATCTATCTGGAAACCACGCCCGCGCGGCTGGCGGAATTCGGCGTCGCGCCGCAACAGATCTTCAGCGCGCTGGCGAACCAGAACATCATCGAGCCGGGTGGCCAGATCGTCGCCGACAGCCGGACCATCGTGCTGGAGCCGTCAGGCGACCTGGGCGCGGTCGAAGACATCGCCAATGTCGTGTTCGAGATACCGGGCACGGGCCAGGTCTATCGGCTGGGCGATCTGGTGACGGTTGAGCGCAGCAACATCGACCCACCGCAGTTCCCGGCCTTCTACAACGACCGGCCGGCGGTCGTCCTGGCGGTTTCGACCGTAGAGGGCGTCAACAATGTCGAGTTCGGTACGCGCCTGTCGGCACTGCTGGGCGACATCCAGCAGGAACTGCCCATCGGCTATGTGCTGGACTATGCGACCTTCCAGCCGACGCTGATTGCCCAGGCCGTCGACAGCGCGGTGTCCAATGTCTACCAGACGCTCGCCATCGTGCTTGCGGTGGTGCTGGTCTTCCTGGGCATCCGCACCGGCCTGATCGTCGGCTGCTTCGTGCCGCTGACCATGCTGCTGGGCATCATCGTCATGCGGCTCTATGGGGTCGAGCTGCAGCGCATGTCGATCGCCGGCACCATCATCGCGCTCGGCCTTCTGGTCGACAACGGCATCGTCGTGGCGGAGGACATTCGCTCCCGCCTGGAGCGCGGCATCGAACGCCGGAAGGCGGCGGCACAGTCGGGCGGCACGCTTGCGCTGCCGTTGTTGACGTCGTCGCTGACAACGATATTCGCGTTCCTGCCGATGCTGCTGCTGGAGGGCGGCGCCGGCGAGTACGTCATGTCGCTGGCGCAGGTGGTGATGATCCTGCTGCTGGGGTCGTGGCTGCTCTCCATGACCGTCACGCCATTCATGTGCGCGACCTTCATGAAGGTGCCAAAGGCCACCGGCGCGGCCGGCAAGGAAATCGAGCCGGCCTACAACGGCATCGTCTACAGGTTCTATTGCCGGGTTCTGGGGCTGTTCCTGCGCTTCCGGCTGATCGGGATCGCGGCCCTGGTCCTGCTGATGGTCGGGTCCGTGCAACTGTTCGGGCTGTTGAAGGTGGAGTTCTTTCCGCTGGGCGACCGCAACCAGTTGCTGGTCTACATGGACCTCGAGGCCGGCACGGATGCGCGCGAGACCGAGACCCAGTTGCGCAAGCTGACGGCGTGGTTGTCCGACACCGAGGAGAATCCGGAAGTCGCCAGCACCATCGCCTATGTCGGCTTCGGCGGCCCGCGCTTCTTCCTCGCGCTGTCGCCGGTCGACCCCGATCCGCATCGCGGCTTCGTGCTGGTCAACACCCACTCGGTCGACGATGTCCGGCCGATGATGGCGCGGATCAATGCGTTCCTGGATGCCAACATCCCGGCCGCGCGGGCCGACGCCAAGCAGATGTGGTTCGGGTCGACCGAGCCCGGCCTGCTCCAGCTCCGCCTGATCGGGCCGGATGACGACGTGTTGCTGGACGCCGCCGATCGCCTGGTCGCCGCATTGCACGACATCCCGCAGACCGTCGGCATCAAGCACGACTGGGAAAACGCGGTCCTTGCGCTCAACATCAACGTCGATCAGGTGCGGGCGCGCCGCGCGGGCGTCACGTCGTCCGACGTGGCAATGGCGCTCAGCACGTTCTTCGCCGGCACGCCGATCAGCGATTACCGGGAGGGCGACCAGGTCATTCCCATCGTGTTGCGCGGCGACGACGGCATGCGGCTGTCCTTGTCCAGCCTGCAGCGAATTCAGATCTATTCGTCGACGAAGGACGACTTCGTGTCGCTGGGCCAGGTCGCCACCGTGACGCCGGAATGGCGCACCGGGCGCATCATCCGGCTCAACCAGCAACGCACGCTGACGGTGGAGGCGCGCAATCCCGCGCTCGGGGCGCCGGGACTGCTGCAAGCACTGGAACCGGCCCTGCAGGCGCTGGACCTGCCGGCCGGGCACCGCTTCGAGATCGGTGGCGAGATCGAGGACCAGGCCGAGTCCAACAGCCGCTTGTTCGGCCTGCTGCCGTTGGCGCTGGCCGGCATCATCGTGCTCCTGGTCGGCCAGTTCAATTCGATCCGCAAGGGCGGCATCATCGTCGCGACCATCCCGCTGATCTCCATTGGCGGCGTGCTTGGCCTCGTGATCATGAACGCGCCGTTCGGCTTCATGGTGATCCTGGGCTTCTTCAGCCTGGCCGGCATCATCATCAACAACGGGATCGTGCTGATCGACCGGATACAGGCCGAATCCCAGGACGGGCGCGACCCGCTCGACGCGGTGGCGGTTGCCTGCCTGGCGCGCCTGCGCCCGATATTGATGACCACGCTGACGACGGTTCTGGGCCTGATCCCGCTGATTGCGTTCGGCGGTGCCCTGTTCTACGGCATGGCCAGCGTCATCGCCTTCGGCCTGATCGTGGCGACGCTGATCACGCTGGCGTTCGTGCCGGCGCTCTACACGCTGCTGTTCCGCATCCCGACCAGGAACGCGCCGTCGGTGGTCGCCAACGCCGGCAAGACCGCGCCAGCCGCGTGACAAGCTGTGCCGCGCCTCTCAGCGCGGTGCCTTCTCCGCGAACGTGCCTAGGTCCTCGATCCGGTAGCCTCGCGGGTAGGTCGGGCGGCGCACGCGGGTGAGCAGATGCGGCCGGCGGCGTTTCGGCAGCAGCCGCAGTACCCATGCGCGCAACCGCAACGCGGCCGGCATCGCCCGGCACAGCCAGCGCGGCGGGTCGGGAAAGCCCATGGCAGCGCGCAGCGGCGGGTCCATCAGCGCATATGCGCCGGGCCGTGCCAGGCCGAACAGCGCGCGCGGCAGATAGAAGCCCAGCAGCAGGTCCAAGGTCTTGGTCCCGATCCGCGCGTTGGATGCGGCATGGCGGAAATGCGCTGCCTCGAAGTCGCAGTTGAACGCCTCGAACGCCGCCAGGTCGGTCGGGATATCGCGAATGCCCATCCGCGCGCCCAGGTCGCGGTAGTAGTGGAACATCGCCGCCTTCTCCGCCGCGCTGAGCTGGCGCCAGCCGAAGCGCTCGATCCAGCGCATCGGCTCGAACACGAACGTCGACAGCACGTACAAGAAGTTTTCGTTGGGGATGCGGAAGCGCCCGTGCATGGCGTTCATGCGCGCCAGGGCCGCGGCGCCACGCGGGTGGTCGGCGCCGTGCTGCTGGATCTCGGCCAGGATCAGCTCGGTGTCGTCATAGCGCTTGCGGGTGCGCTGCTCGAACTCCCCGGTGTGGACCAGCAGCGCGGAGATCGAGGGCACCGCATAAGTGCGGAACAGCGCGAACTCCAGCGACCGCTCGATGTCCCAGGGGAAATCCCACGCCGCCAGCGCAAACACGATCTCGCGCGCATCGCGCACGGGGTCGAGGGCGCTGGTGTCGGGGCGACCCTGGGGCATCCGTGCCGGCGCGGCCGCGCCCCTACTCCGGCTCCTGCGCGCCGCCGGGCCGCAGCAGGATCTGGTGGGCGAAGTCCTGGCCGTCGGTGAAGGTGATCTGCTGAAAGCCCAGCATGCCGCACAAGTCGAAGAACGTCAGGTACTCCTCGTAGCCGGTCTGTTGCAGCGCCGGCGTGTTGCGCGCAAACGCGGTCATCATCGCCAGCAAGCCGCGCATGCGATAGGCCGAGTTGTAGCGATGGTCCTCCAGCCCCACGATGATCAGCTTCTCCGCCTCGGCGCCCTTGGCGAAGATCGAGACAGTGGGCGGATAGGGCTGGCTCATCAGCCCGGTCATCATGCCGGTGACGAAGCCGATGCGGCGCAGCCGGTCGTTGCCGGGCAGTTCCAGCACCCGCGGCTCGTAGACCTCGATCTCCTGCGGCTCGGGGTAGTAGTAGCCGACATGGCGGTCTTCGGCGGCGACAGGGCCCAGGCTGGCACCTGTCAGCAGCGTCGCCGCAAGCAACGGCTTGATGAGCAAGGTTCGGATCATGGCAGTCCCTCCGGCTGCGGCGGATTATAGCCACCGGCCCGGCGATGTGCTACCTGACGGTCGCCCGCGCCGCCGCCACTCGCGGCCGCCGCCAACCCGCCGCCCTTCCATGTCTGACGACGATTCCCGCACCGATATCGCCATCGTCGCCGCGGACGTGCCGGAGGCGCAATCGGCCATGGCCGAACTGCTGGCGCACTATCGGACCGTGCCGGTGGCGGACGCCGACGTCATCGTCGCGGTGGGCGGCGACGGTTTCATGCTGGAGACGCTGCACCGCCACCTGCACAGCGGCAAGCCGGTGTTCGGCATCAACCGCGGCTCGGTCGGCTTCCTGATGAACGACTACCGCAATGGCGACCTGCCGGACCGCATCGCCAATGCCGAACTGGTCACGCTCCACACCCTGCGCATGCACGCGGAAACCGCCGACGGCGGCGTCCACGAGGCGCTGGCGATCAACGAGGTGTCGCTGCTGCGTCAGACCCGCCAGGCAGCCAAGATCTCGATCAGTGTCGATGGGGTGGAGCGGCTGGACGAGCTGATCTGCGACGGCGTGATGGTGGCGACACCTGCGGGAAGCACCGCCTACAATCTCTCGGCCCACGGCCCGATCCTGCCGCTGGGGGCAGAACTTCTGGCGCTGACCCCGATCAGCGCATTCCGGCCCCGCCGCTGGCGTGGCGCCGTGCTGCCGGCCAATGCCACCATCGAATTCCGCATCGCCGACCACGCCAAGCGTCCGGTCAGCGCCGTCGCCGACTCCACCGAGGTGCGCAACGTCGTCACCGTACGGGTTGCCGAGGACCGGGCCGTGGAGATTCCGCTGCTGTTCGATGCCGACCAGAACCTGCAGGAGCGGATCATCAAGGAACAATTCATGCCATGAGCCCGCCTGACCCCAATCGCGCTTCCAAGCCGAACCCCAGCATCGTCGTGTTCGACCTGGGCGGCGTGCTGATCGACTGGAACCCGCGCTACCTCTACCGCAAGGTGATGGACGACGAGGCCGAGATCGAGCGCTTCCTTGCCGAGGTCTGGACCCACGAGCGCAACCTGAGCCTGGACGCCGGGCGCACCTTCGACGAGGTGGTCGCCGAGCTGGTCGACGCGCACCCGGACTGGGCCGATCACATCCGCACCTACCGCGACCGCTGGGAAGAGATGATCGCCGGCGCGCTGGACGACACGGTGGCGGTGTTCAACCGTGTGCGCGCGGCCGGCATTCCGACCTATGGGCTGACCAACTGGTCGGCCGAAACCTTCCCCATCGCCCAGGCGCGGTTCGCGTTTCTGCACCGTTTCGACGGTATCGTCGTCTCCGGCGTCGAGCGCGAGGTCAAGCCCGACCGCGCGATTTACGATATCCTGACCAGCCGCTATGGATTTCGCCCCGAAGATGCCGTCTTCATCGACGATGCTGAAAAGAACATCCTCGCAGCCCGCGACCTGGGCTTTCACACCGTGCACTTCAACGACGCTGAAACCCTTGCAGATGCGCTGCGTCGCCTTGGCCTGTTGGATTAAGCAGCACAGAATCCGCACAACGCAGTATTGAGTTCAGTCCTCGGAATCACAACATAAGAGAGAGTGGCAACACTCGCAGGAGGAGAAATGGAAATCGGCGGTTTCGGAGTTTTCTTAATCGCTCTGGTCATCCTGGCCATTGTTCTAATCTTCCTCGGGGTCAAGTCGGTTCCGCAAGGCTATGAATACACAGTCGAGCGTTTCGGTCGATACACGCGACTGATCCGGCCAGGCCTCAACTTCCTCTTTCCGGTGATCGACCGGGTCGGTGCGCGCATCAACGTGATGGAACAGGTGCTGGACGTGCCCAGCCAGGAGGTCATCACCAAGGACAACGCCATGATCACGGTCGATGGCGTCGTGTTCTACCAGATCCTGGACTCGGTGAAGGCCGCCTACGAGGTGCGCGACCTGACCAATGCGATCCTGAACCTGACCATGACCAATATCCGAACGGTCATGGGCTCGATGGACCTGGATATCCTATTGTCCGAGCGTGACGAGATCAACAGCCGGCTGCTGGTCGTGGTCGACGAGGCGACCAACCCGTGGGGCATCAAGGTCACCCGCATCGAGATCAAGGACATCACCCCGCCGCGCGACCTGGTCGACAGCATGGCGCGCCAGATGAAGGCCGAGCGTGACCGCCGCGCCTCGATCCTGGAGGCCGAGGGTGTGCGGCAGTCAGAGATTCTGCGGGCCGAGGGCGAGAAGCAGTCCGCCATCCTGCAGGCCGAGGGCCGGCGCGAGGCCGCGTTCCGCGACGCCGAGGCGCGCGAGAGGCAGGCCGAGGCCGAGGCGAAGGCGACCCAGATGGTCTCCGAAGCGATTTCCGGCGGCAACGTCCAGGCGATCAACTACTTCATCGCCCAGCGCTATGTGGAGGCACTGCGCGACATCGCCTCCGCGCCGAACGAGAAGGTGATCATGATGCCGATCGAGGCATCGGGCGTCATCGGCTCCATCGCCGGCGTGGCCGAACTGGCCAAGGACGCGCTAGGCGGGGGTGGCGGCTCCGGCGGCAGCGGTCCGTCGGGCGGCGGCAGCAAGCCTGCGCCACGGCGGTCGACATCGTCCGCCGGCCCGTCGTCATCCAGCAAGTCATCGTCTTCCAGCGCGTCGGCGGCCCCGGCCGTTGGTCCGACGGCATCCATCGGAGGTGGTCCATGGACGAGCTCCTGACAGGTCCCTACTACTGGCACTGGTTCGCGGCAGGGGTCCTGCTGATAGCCCTCGAAGTTGTGGTGCCGGGCGCCAGCCTGATCTGGATCGGCGTCTCGGCGGCACTCACCGGCGTGGTCGTGCTGATCTTCCAGGACATGGGGGTCGCCTACCAGTTCCTGATCTTCGCCGGCCTCGGCGTTGCGACCGCCCTCAGCGGACGGCGCTGGATCTACAAGGTGAACGAGGAGTCGGACCGGCCCCTGCTCAACCGGCGCGGCGAGCAATTCATCGGCAAGCGCTACACGCTGTCCGATCCCATCGTGAATGGATCGGGCCGCTTAAAGATCGGCGATTCGACCTGGAAGATCTCGGGCCGTGACATGCCCGCAGGCACCGCCGTCGTCATCACCGCGGTCGAGGGCTCGGCCCTCAACGTGGAGCCGGAACAGTAGCCGGCGGGTCGCGTTCGTACTGGCTGGCGCCATCCACCGGTGCCAGCCAGTGTTCGCGGCGGATCACCCAACCCTCCTCGGCAACGGAATTACTAGTCCGTGCAATCGCCCTAACAATCATATCGCCCACACAATTTTGCTGCATCTGCTTCATCGATAAAATAACGCGCAATCATATCAAAATATTGAATTCTCAAGAGTTCATTCTCTAGCCCTATTAAATCAATCAATATACCATTAAGGTCATCGTCATTCCGATTGAGATGGCCGCTCAATAAATCCGACAGCCCATGTAAGTCTCGCATAGGATGATCTGGCGGCAGAGAGTCCACCAAACCATACAAAAATTCTACATAGAATGTAGTATTACTTTCTAGGTAGACATTAATAATCGACGTATTTACCAGCAAACTTCTATCTTTTGGATCTAGCAAAGACATTGTTGATTCTCACCCTAAATACAGAAAAGCCCACACCACAGTCGCACCCAATAGGTAGATAGATAGCATCATCATCACAATTGATGCCGGCCAGACATACGAAATAACGTTCAGAAATCGCATCAAACAAGACATCACCACAAGCGAAGATAATGCTATCACAGGTATAACAGTCCAAATGACGGAATGAGCCCGATCTGCTCCTTGTGTTGACAATGTTGGATGGCTTGCTATGAATGTAACAATAGAAACAAGAACCGTGAACCCGAGCGCCAGCATGCTGAAACCCACACTGAATAGGCTTTTTGCCAACTCGAACCCATCATCAGCGGAAACATCTTTACCAGGCATTTTCATCTCCACATCATAGAATTGGTTCGAATCTCCCATAACGCTGATCCATATTCATTTTGATATCTAAATCTCCAGCTTGAATTTGAAAGGGAACAGAAAAAAATTCACTAGACACAATGTTGGAGCTAAATTGTCCCGGATTATCAATAACATACCTTGCCCATTCCGTAAATACGACCGTGGTCAGAAAACCGATAAACACATTCACAGACCAATTTAACTTTGCAGAGACTTCGGCAACACCGGAGATCGGTACTACCACGAGATTTCCTGGAGATGCTCGCCTGATCTGAGGTGACAGAGCAATTTCGACAAAAATTATGTTAGGATAAGAGTCAGCTAAAATCCTCGAGTATCTATATCCAAAACTACCAACAACAACAGGCAACTCATTGACACTATTATATTGCCGAAGAAGGAAGTCTAGCTGGAGCAAATCCTCATATACAGCCAAAAAGGTTCCAATTTGACACACTAAAGGAGGGGAAACCTCCACAGCTTTCGCCACCCCCGCGTAGAGCTCCTCGCCATATGACCCCGGCAAGGAAACAAAGTGAACTTTCACATCATTGCAGGTACGATCTTGGGCGCCAACCAACTTAGGTGCGATGCACCCAGTGGCCACTGTTAAGCTAAAAGACCTCCTATTATATAAAATGCTCACGATATTGCTCCTCAACCTGGCTAATCTGTCTGTATGTGCCACGAGCACTCATTTTTTGCAAAATAAGACTGAATTGTCGCCTTAATATTCTTCCATATGCACCGAGAACAAGCTTCTACCTGCCGCGGAAACTGCATAAATTCCCACAGGCCACATGCGAAATATTATAACAGTAGGCAAAATGATCTGCAATCTCTCTGAAATCGGAAGCGTGTTAGATCGTCATTTCCGCGCACGGGATGTAACAGAGGTGCTGTCTTGAAATTGATGCCGTATGAGCCTCCGGTAACTCCTCTCTAACGCCGCCGCCATGGCGCCGCCATCGCATATGGGCGAGGCCGCAACCCGGTCGCGGAGGCCGTCGCGCACCGCAAGCAGGCGATCGGTGTCGGTGGCGAGTGCCACGGCAGTGTCGACATAGGCTTGCGTGCTGTCAGCGACGAGGTCGCCCAGCCCGGCGGCGTCGAGCACCGCCCCGCCATGGCGCTGGTGGTAGAGCACGCCGGCCAACGAGACCGCCGGCACCCCCATCCACAGCGCCTCCATCATGGTCGTCGAGCCGGTGTAGGGCATGGTGTCGAGCATGATGTCGATGTCGCGGTAGCGCCGCAGCAGCACGTCATGCGCCGACGGACCTTCGAAATGCAGGCGGCTGGCGGCAACGCCGTCCTCGGCGAACCAACCTGAAAGCCGGTCCTTGACCCAGGGGTCGTCCAGCCCGTGGCCCTTCAGCAGCAAGCTGGCATCGGGCACCCGGGCCAGCACGGCGGCCCATGCCGCGACCGTGCCCCGGTTGATCTTGGAAAGGTTGCCGAAGCAGCCGAACCGGATCTCGCCCCCTGCCCCGCCGATGCCGGCGGCAGGCGCCGGGGCATAGTCCGGCGGCGCGTAGCAGGCATAGAGCGGCAAATCGGCCATCGCGCGCTCGGTGTAATGCGCTTGCGCCCGCTCCCCGGCAACGAACTTGTCTAGCAGCACCGCATCCATCGCCGGCAGGCCGGTGGTGGCCGGATATCCCGCCCACGACACCTGCACCGGCGCCATCCGGCTGGCGAACGCCGGCAGGCGGTTGCCGCGCATGTGCCCGGTCAGGTCGACGGCGACATCGATGCCTGTCTCCGCAATGGCGGCCGCCGCCGCCGCGTGGTCCAGCCCGGCAATGTCGTGCCAATGGTCGCTACCGGAGCGCAGCGTGTCGGTCAGCCAGTCGGCCGCGGTGACGTCGCTGAAGCAGTGCACCTCGACGCCCGCGCGATCATGGCGGTGCAGCACGTCGGCCAGGAAGAAGCCGATCGGATGACGGCGGAAGTCGCCGGAAACGTAGCCGATCCGCAGCGGGCGCGACGGGTCGCGGTCGCGGACCGGCGCTTGCAGCCGCGCCGCCGGCGCGATCCGCCGCCCGAGCCGGCGGTGCAGCGCCACCAGTCCCGCGGGCCGGGCTTCCGTGTCGTAGAGCGCCCCATACAGCCGATTGGAGATCGCGGCGGCGTCGCCGGGCCGAGCCCGCACCGCGCGCGCCAGCATCGGCCGCGCCTCGGTCGCGCATCCCGCCTCGGTCAGCAGGGTCCCGTAGTTGCCCAGGGTCGTCGCATCGCGCGCGCCATGTGCGATGGCGCCGGCATAGGCCTCGCGGGCGCGCCCGAGTTGGCCCAGTTGCTGTGCGGCGGCGGCGAGCCCGCCCAGCGCTTGCCGGCTGGCGGGCATCAGCGCGGTTGCCCGCTCGAAGCACGCGAGCGCCTCGGCGGCATCACGTGCCTTCAGCGCCAGCGCACCGCGCTCCACCCAGCCGCCGGCCACGTCCGGACCGAGTTGGGTGGCGAGCCGCAGATACTCCGCCGCCTCGTCCGACCGGCCGCAGCGGGCGAGCGCCTTGCCGAGGCCGATCAGCGCCGGCACGCAGCCCGGCTGGACCTTCAGGGCCGCCGCGAACGACAGCACCGCATCGCGCACCCTGCCGGTGCCAAGCTGTGCCTGGCCGCCCAGCACACGGCTGCGCACGGTCGGCGGCGCGGCCTTCTCCGCCTCGCGGCAGGCTTGCAGCGCCATGTCGGGCCGGCCATGGTCGATATAGCGCTGGGCGACGTTCAGCCAGCGCCCGGATGTCTTCGCCGCGGCTAGTGGGTCTGCAGCCATGCGTCCCACTCCGCCGCGCGGCGCGACCATGTCAGCTCGCCGGCAACATAGGCCCGCTGCGCCGCCAGCGCGTCGGCGGCCTCCCCTGGCGCTGTGTCGCGCCAGGTCAAGTCGCCGATCAGAGCCTCGGCGAACGCGGCGCTGAACGCGCGCGGGTCGTCGTCCGGCGCCACCAGCCGGGCATGGCCGGCGGTCGTCTCCGGCAGCGCGCCCCGGTCGGTGGTCACCACGCGGCAGCCGGCGGCCATCGCCTCCATCACCGCGATGCACGAGGTTTCCTCGAACGTGTTCGGATAGGCCAGCGTGCCGGCGGCCGCCAGTGCATCGCCAAGCTCTGCCTGCGGAATGGCCGGGCTGTAGACGACGCCCGCGCTGCCCCGCGCCCAGTCATAGAGCTTGGCGAACTTCTCGTCCGCCGCGTCGTCGCCATAGGGCCCCATGCTGGAATAGACGTGCAACGCCGTCTGAGGCACCGCGGCGCGAATGCGCGGGAAGGCGTGGAGCAGGATGTGAAGCCCACGGAACGGCGTCGACGTATAGGTCAGGACATGCTCCCGGCCATCGCGCTGGGCGTCGCCACCGATCAACCGCTCGAACACCGGGGCAATGGCGTTGCGCATCGCAATGGTGGTTGCCGGGTCGAGCCCGAAGGCCTCCAGGAACTGCCGGCGATGCCAGTCGCTCACCGTCACCACCGCGTCCCAGGCCGCGCGCACATCCGGATCGGCCAGCGGGGTCACGCCCGGCTGGTCGGCGGCATGGCCGGTCCACAGCACAATGCGCGCGGTATCGGGCGCGTGCTGTCGCAAGGTCTCGGCGCGGGTCGCGTTGTTCAGCCCGACCACCACATCGCAGCCGCCCAGCGGCCCATCCAGCCCATCGGCCAGCCGGCAGGCGCGCACCCCATGGCCGTCGCGCGGTGCCGTGGCATCGTTGACCAGGCGCACCTCGTGGCCGCGCCCCGCCATCGCGCGCGCCAGGTAGCACAGCGCCGACTGCGAGCCGCCCAACGGCCGCTCCTCGGGCGACAGCACGTCGTAGTCCAGGTCGATAAAATCAACGAAGGCGATTTTCACGGGCGCGCCATATCTGGGAAGCCAATTCTGGGAATCTGGCCCGGAACCTGTCAGAAAAGTCCTGACGAATTGCCAACGAACCATAAACCATAACGACCACCCGAACCGGCGAGGGACGAACGACGATGGCCAAGACGACGGTACAGTTCGAGATCGAGGAAGAGCAGGCCCAGTGGCTGACGAGCATGGCCGACAAGCACGCGCTGGCTGACGGGTCGAAGTCGCTGCGGGTGCTGCTCGATTTCGCCATGGTCGACGGCGACGAGAAGACGATCTTCGAGGAAATCCGCTGCGAGTACTGTGATTAGCGATGCCAAAGCAGACCGGCGAATACACGCTTGAGGCCGCACACGGCTATTGGCTGCGCGACATGGCAGCGAAGCACGGGCTGAAGGATCAATCGAAGGCGCTGCGGGTGCTGCTCGACTTCGCGATGGAAGACGGCGACGAGGACCTGATCTTCAAGAAGAAGCGCTGCGAGTTCTGCGGTTGATCGATTTCCGCTTACGCTAAGTCGGCACCAGCCCACACCCCCACCCGGCCACCCAACGAGAGTATCCTGTGTGGGCGGCCGGGTGGGGGTGAGGGCTGGCGCAGATCAACCGAGAAATTCGCTAAACCTCGACCCACAAAAGCGGCACGCGCTCCAGCACCCAAAGGCCGGCGACCCAGATCGCGCCGATGGCGACCACATCGACCGCGCGCGCGCGGCGTGCCGGCGACGAGCGGGCCAACCACACCAGCGCCGGCCAGGCCAGCGCCACGATGGCAAGCTGCCCGACCTCGACCCCGATATTGAACGAGGCCAGCCGCGCGACCGTATCCGGCTCGTCGGGCCGCACCAGTTCGCGCAAGGACGAGGAGAAGCCGAAGCCGTGCAGCAGGCCGAGTGCCGAGGTCACGCCGAACGCGACCAGCGGGTTGCGCCAGCCGGCCATCGGCACAGCCGCTGCGTAGATGATGGAGGCCGCAATCCCCACCTCCACCGCCGGCACGAACCAGGCCCCCTCCGGCACATAGCCGTAGTAGCCGGCCAACAAGGTCACCGTGTGACCAAGGGTGAACCCGGTCACCCGCCATGCCAGCCCGCCCAGGGTCGCCGCCCCGATCACCAGGCAGAGAACGAAGAACACGTGGTCCAGCCCGAAGACAATGTGCTCGACGCCGAGCGCCATGAACTGCGCCATGGCCCGCCATACCGGCTCGTAGACCGTGACCGGCTCCGCCAGCAGGCCGCCGACCTGTTGCGACCGTGTGGTGCCATCCATTGCGTGCAGCACGATCAGGTTCTGGGTGTCGTGGGCGGCCATCTCCCCCGGCGCAAGCGTGCTCGATACGGTCAGCGTGCCGATGTCGCCTGAGAACGGGTAGTCGACGCGCACGTCGACCAGCGCTGAGTTGACTTCCAGCTCGCCGTCCAACTGCGGGTAGACCGGCCCGTCGAAGGCGGCCCGGGCCTCGGCCAGCGTGTTGAACGGCGGCGTGTTGCCCCGCGCCAGCACCCGCGCCTCCACCGCCTGCCCCGCGATCGGCTGCCCCTCCACCATCAGCGCGTGCGAACCGGCGACGATCTCGCCCAGCCCCAGCGGATCGTCCATGACGGCGGCCGGATTGACGAAGTGCACGGGCTCGGTGCCGATGCGCTCGTTGTAGGTGTAAGGCGCGGCCGCAAAGGTGCCGTCCGGCTGTTGCGGCCCCAGGCCGTTGGCGACCGCGAGCGCGAAGCTGAGGCGGTAATAGGCGGTCAGCCCGTTCGCGGTCTCCGCGATGTGGATGACGCGCACATTGAAGCCGGTGGAGAAATGCGCGGTCGCCGGCGCGGCAAACAGCATCAGGGCGGCAACCAACAGGCCACCCAATGCGCGGAGTGTGCTAGCGTTCGCCGAGACCTTACCGCCCGCCGAACCGAAAATTTGGAACGCCATGACTGCCATTGTCGATCTGCGCAGCGATACCGTCACCATGCCCTGCGCGGACATGCGCGCCGCGATGTCGGCCGCCGATGTCGGTGACGACGTATATGGCGAGGACCCCACAGTCAATGCGCTGGAGGAAAGGGCGGCCGAGCTTCTGGGCAAGCAGGCGGCGCGGTTCTTTCCGTCCGGCACCCAGAGCAATCTGGCGGCCCTGTTGAGCCACTGCGGGCGTGGCGACGAGTTCCTCGTCGGCCAGGGCTACCACGTCTACCGCTACGAGGCTGGCGGCGGCGCGGTGCTGGGCGGGGCGACGCCGTTCCCGCTGCCCGTGGCCGAGGACGGCAGCATCGCGGCGGCGGACGTGACGGCGGCGGTGAAGCCCGACGACCCGCACTATCCGGTCACCCGGATGCTGAGCCTGGAGAACACCCACTCCGGCAAGGCGGTGCCGCTGGCCAAGATCGAGGCCCCGGCCCAGGCGGCGCGGGCGGCCGGCCTGAGCGTCCACCTGGACGGCGCCCGCCTGTTCAACGCCGCCGCCGCG
Source organism: Alphaproteobacteria bacterium (assembly GCA_965227515.1). GTDB lineage: Bacteria > Pseudomonadota > Alphaproteobacteria > CALKHQ01 > CALKHQ01 > CBDDFZ01. The sequence continues at coordinate 2,804,468 of CBDDFZ010000001.1, read as the reverse complement.
CTCGGCGTACCGGCATCCGCAATCGCGGCCCATGCCGACACCGTGTCGATCTGCCTGTCGAAGGGGCTCGGCGCGCCGGTGGGCACGGTGCTGTGCGGGTCCGTCGACCTGCTCGCCCGCGCCTATCGCATGCGCAAGATCCTGGGTGGCGGCATGCGCCAGGCCGGGGTCATCGCCTCCGCTGGCCTGTTCGCACTCAACAACAATATCGAGCGGCTGGCCGATGACCATGCCCGCGCGGCGAAACTGGCGGCGGCCCTGGCCGACATGGGCATCTACGCGCTGGACCCGGCGCCGGAGAAGACCAACCAGTCGACGCCGACCAACATGGTGTTCATGTCACCGCCGGACGGCGCCGGCGAGGCGCTGGCGGCGCACATGCGCGCCCTGGGGGTGGAGATCGGCAGCCACTACGACGCGTTCAGGCTGGTGCTGCACAAGGACATCGACGACGCCGGCCTGGCGCGCGCCATCGACGGTTTCGCCGGCTTCGCCCGCGACCACGCCGGCAACCGCACCGCCGCGCAGTAGCAGGCTCGGACGGTCCAGACCTCACCGTCATGCCCACACTTGTTGCGGGCATCCACGTCTTGGCAACGGCTGAAGAAAGTCGTGGATGCTCGGGACAAGTGTTCGGCCCGGGGAGATAGCTTACAGGCGTTCGGGGACATGGTTGACACTCTTATTGGTGTGGTTGGCTTCCGATTTTGGAGTCGGCCATGCCTTGGCAAGAGGTATCGATCGTGGATCAACGGCGTGAGTTTGTGATGCTTGCCTCTCTGGATGGCGCGAACGTGAGCGCGTTGTGCGCGCGGTTTGGGATCAGCCGCCAGACCGGGCACAAATGGCTGCGTCGGGCGGGCTGTGCGGGGGAAGGGTTGGCGGATCGCTCGCGTCGGCCGCGCCACAGCCCGCGCCGCACGGAGGCGCGGATCGAGGCGGCTGTGCTGGCGGTGCGCGATGCGCATCCGGCCTGGGGCGCGCGCAAGATCGCCCGCTGCCTCGAACGCGACGGGATCGCCCCGCCTTCGGCATCGACCGTTCATGCGATCTTGCAGCGCCACGAGCGGGTGCCGCCGCGACGCCAGACAGGCCACGCCTACACGCGCTTCGAGCGGCCGGCGCCGAACCAGTTGTGGCAGATGGACTTCAAGGGACGGGTGCAGGTCGACCGCGGCCTGTGGTGCCACCCGCTCACGGTGCTGGACGATCACTCGCGCTTCTCGTTGTGCCTGCACGCAGGCGACAACGAGCGCACGGCCACGGTCAAGCAGCTGCTGGCGCGCACGTTCCGGCTCTACGGCCTGCCCGATGCGTTCTACCTCGACAACGGCTCGCCCTGGGGCGGCGGGGTGCCGGGGCAGTGGACCCCACTCAGGGTGTGGCTCTTGAAGCTCGGCGTCGAGGTCATCCACGCCCGCCCATATCACCCGCAAGGACGCGGCAAGAACGAGCGCTTCCACCGTACCCTGGACGCCGAGGTGTTCGCGCTGCGACGCATGCGCGATCTCGCCCAGGTGCAACAGGCCTTCGATGAATGGCGCCCGGTCTACAACTCCGAGCGGCCGCACCAGGCCTTGGACATGAACGTGCCGGCCAGTCGCTACCGGCCCTCGACACGACCCATGCCCGACACCCTACCCGAGCCCGAATACGGACCCGACGACATCGTCCGCAAGGTCGGGGCAACCAAGTTCTACGTCAGCTTCAAGGGAAGGCTCTGGCCCGTGCCACGCGCCTTCGCCGGCGAGCGTCTCGCCATCAGGCCGCGCGGCAACGACGGACGCTACAGCATCTTCTTCGGCGCAACCCAGATCGCTGACATCGACCTTACAATATGAGAAAAAACCAACCATCAATGTGTCAGCTATGTCTCCGAACAACTGTCAACCATGTCCCCGGGCCATACAACAAGCCCGAGCATGACGGCTGTGTTTGGGGAGCGGATGCCTGTCAGGCCGCAGAAAAGCAGCCCGTCAGTAGATGAAAATGAAGAACAGAATGGTGCCGAACACCACGTACTTGAAGGCGTAGTAGAGCTTGCGGTTCCACTTCTTGAACGCCTTGCCGAAACGCCGGATCGCGTAGACGTACTTGAACAGCTTGTTCAGGAAACCGACCCGGTCGCCGTCCTCGTTCTTGGTCGCCGTGGCCCGCACGAAAATCATGCGGAAGAAGCCGTTGATGGCACGCGCCACCGGGCCGTGCATCGGGCGCTCGATATCGGCGAACAGGATGATCCGGTCCTTGTCGCTCTCGTTGATCGCGCGGTGGATGTAGGTCTCGTCGAAGACGATGTCCTCGCCGTCCCGCCAGTAATATGGCTCGCCGTCGATGTAGATGCGGCAGTCCGGGCTGTTCGGGGTCATCAGGCCCAGATGGTAGCGCAGCGAGCCGGCATAGGGGTCGCGGTGCGCCACCAATGCGCCACCCGGCGGCAGCAGCGCGAACATGGCGCCGTGGACCGAGGGTATGCTCTCCAGCAGCGCCACAGACTTCGGGCACATCTCGCGCGCGGACGGCAGATAGTCGCCATACCATTTCAGGTAGAACCGCTTCCAGCCTCGCTTGAAGAACGAGTTGAAGCCTAGGTCGTCGTAGTTCTGCGACGCCTTGATGTGCCCGATCTCATAGAGCTTCATCGCCTCGTCGCGCAGCATCTCCCAATTGTCGCGGATCTGCTGCAGGTCCTTGAACGACTTGGAGTCCAGGATCGGCCGGTTGGGCACGCTGGACAGCGCGTACATCATGAAGTTGATCGGCGCCAGGAACGTCGAATGGTCGGTCAGCTGGCGCGCGAACCGGTGCCGCACCTTGCCGCGGTAGTGAATGAACACCGCCGATAACACGAACACGTACAGCACGATGAACTTCGGCGTGTAGAGCTCGTGAAGCGTTTCGACCGACCAGAAATTTTCCATGGCGTCACAATCTGCATGTCGCCGGCTGAGACGCGCCGGCCACGCTGGCGCGCCCGGCGAGTCCCCCAACCAGTGGACACGGAATAGTCTACCCGAATTGGGGCGTCCATGCGACGTGATTGCCCGGTGCCAGGGCTTCCGTGGAACCGCGCCCGCCGGCATATGTTACAAGATTGACCGCGCACGCATCCGGTCGCGCGGACTCGAATGTCAGCGGGGGCAGGCACATGCTGTTTGGAGATCCGGCCGCAATGCGTTGCGGCACTCTGATGGGTATCGGGCTGGCGGCGTTCGTGCTCGCCGGGTGCGCATCGGATGCACCGGAAACCGCCGATGCGGCCGTCACCGAGCCGCCAGCGTCCGCCCTGAACGACGTGGTCCCGGCCGCCGGTGAGGCCGATCCCGACGGCATCGTCGGCGACGAAGACCCCGGCACGCTCAGCGAGCCGATCCCGGAAGAAGGACTACTGGATGATGGCCCGCCCATACCGCTGTCGTTTGCCGCACCGGCCAATGCCGCGGAACGGCAGATGATGGCGGCCGCACTGGACGACCAGGCCCAGGCCGGCGGCACCCTGCAGGCGGCGCGATTCGACCTGGACAATGACGGCACCGAAGAGCTGATCGCCAGGCTGCACGGCGGTGCCTACTGCGGCAATTTCGACGTTTGCTCGATCTGGATTCTCAATGTCGCCCAAGGCGAAGCGCAATTCCTCAACGATGATGACGATGCCGCGGCCTGCGTCGCCGCGATGCCGTCGATGACGAACGGCTATCACGATGTGCGGCTGTACGCGCAATGCGGGCAGACCGCGCAATGCTTCTATGACCTGGAATGGGACGGCGCGCACTATGTGTGGCGCGAATCGTCGGAATGCGTGAACTGATCCTGATCCAGTCAGGCGCTGAAGGGCACAAAGTTGCAGAAGCCACGTCCGTTGCGCTAATTTCCGTTACATCATGGAATTTGGATTTGATGCCTGTGTCGTGAGGCTTCCTGCCGCAAGCTTGGTTCTCTGATCCAATACACCCCGACTTTCGTATCCAAGATCAGGCTCCGCCAGCCACCTTCCAGGCTTCAGGAATCTTTAGAGCCACTCGACTAAGAACAGCCACATGACCTACGCGGTTATCAGCACCCTCATCGGTGGCAGGACCAGCCGCCCTGCCGGAATGTTCGCGGCCAAATCCGGCATTCAGACTGCGACATGCCAATCAGGGCCATCCGATGAATAACCCGTCCGACGACGGTGGCGCGGCGGCATGCCCAACGACGCCGCCCGCGGCGGGCTTCCCGATCCCCGTCAACGAGGCGGAGCGTCTGGCGGCCCTGCGCGACCTGCGCATCCTCGATACCGACGCCGAAGAGCGGTTCGATCGCATCGTCCGACTGGCAGTGGCGCACTTCGGCATGCCGGTGGCGCGCATTTCCTTCGTTGATGAGGAGCGAACCTGGTTCAAGGCGCGTATCGGCATGTCGGTCACCCAGGCGCCGCGCAGGATCTCCGTGTGCTCGCACGCCATCATGGACGACGCGCCGCTAGTCGTTCCCGATCTGGCCGCCGATCCGCGATTTCGCGACAGCCCGCAGGTGGCACGCCCCCCTCACTTTCGCTTCTACGCGGGGGCACCCCTCGTGCTCGCCGGCGGCGTGCGCGTGGGCTCGCTCTGTCTGATGGATCATGTGCCCCACCCGGAGTTCGGCGACACACAAACCACCTTCCTTGCGGACCTGGCCAAGATCGTTGTCGATGAACTGGAACTGCACCGCCAGGTCGTCGACCATGAGGACAGGTTGGAGCGCACCGGTCGCGCCTTGTCGTCGGCCCAACGTGCCAAGGAACGGTTCCTTGCCATCGTCGGCCACGAACTGCGCACGCCGCTGAACGCGATCCTGGGATTCGGCCAGTTGATCGGAGACGAGGCGCTCGGCTCGATCGGCGAGCCAAGATACCTGGAATACAACGGCCATATGTGTGCGGCGGCCGCGCGCCTGGATCGCATGATCGACCGGGTGCTGATGTATGCCGACGCCCAGAGTACCGAAATCCGGATGCAAGAGGCCGTTCTTGCCATTCGGCCGCTGGTCGAGCGTTGTGCGGCGCAGACAGCGATGGAAGGCCAACTGACCACGGACATCGCGGTCGAGATCGATGCGAGCGCGCCATCCTGCCTCTACGGCGACGAGGTGCAGATCGCCCAGGTCGTGTCGGAGTTGCTGACCAACGCGGCAGCCTTCTCCCCACCGTCAGAGACAGTGCGCCTGAGCGTGCAACGCCACGACGAAGGCGGCGTCGCCATTCGTGTCACCGACCAGGGGACCGGCATTCCGCCGGACCGTCTGCAGAGCGTCTTGTCCGGATTCGCGCAAGGGGACGAAAGCCTGAGCCGCGCGCACGAGGGGCTTGGGTTGGGGTTGGCGATCGCCAATGCCCTGACCGAGTTGCACGGCGGGAGACTGAGCCTGACCCGGTTGCCGGAGGGCGGCACAATGGTCGAGGTGACATTCCCGGCGAGCCGCAACCGCACGATGGCCGAGCTATCGGATGACAGATAGGTCCGCCAGGCGCCGATGTGTCCTCAGGCCAGATCGCCCATGACGTGGTCGCGATAGGCGGGGCGCGCCTTTAGCAGCCCATACCACGCCTTCAGGTTGGTCAGTTCCGGCCGCTCGATGTCCAGGCTGTACCAGCGATGGGCGATGACGCCGACCGGAATGTCGCCGATCGACAGGTCCGGCCCGTTGACGAACGTCCGGGCCGCAAGCCATTGATCGAGAATGCCAAACATCTCGGCGGCATTGGCGACGCTGCGCGCAATGACGTCAGGTCGGCGGTCCGCCTCCGGCGTACGCACCAGCATGATGAAGGCATCGCGCAACGCCGGCCAAAGGGCGCCGAGTTGCCAGTCCATCCAGCGGTCCGCGTTGGCGCGGCCACGATAGTCGCCGGGCCAGAACGGGTGCTCGCCGTGCTTGGAGGCGAGGTAGCGCATGATGGCGTTGGACTCCCACAGGACGAAGTCGTCCTCCACCATGGTCGGCACCAGGCCGTTCGGATTCATCGCTTTGTATTCGTCTGAGTCGTTGCCGCCGAACGGCCCGCCAACGTCCTCGCGTTTCACGCCGAGGCCAAGTTCGGCGCAACACCACATGACCTTCTGCACGTTGGACGAAGTGGTCCGTCCAAGAATTCTCAGCACCCGTCCCTCCGTGTCGATCGACGCCAGCGCCCTTTCGCTGCCGGACTGTACTGTGCCGGTGGCGGCGTGGCGAGCACGGCAGACACTTGCACCCCGGACACTTGCATACCGGGCGAAAAACGCTAAACGTCGGCGCTTCGCCCGACGACGCATACAACGACCAGGCACCCAGACGTGACAACACAAGCAGACATCGGCGTGCTCGGCCTCGGTGTGATGGGGCGCAATCTCGCCTACAACATGGCCGACAAGGGCTTCCGGGTCGCGGTGTTCAACCGCACCGCCGCCACCACCGAAGCCGTGATGGCGAATGCCGGCGCGCTGGCCGAGCGTATGACCGGCTGCGCCACGCCCGAGGAATTCATCGGGGCCATCCGCCCGCCCCGCCCGCTGGTGCTGATGGTCAAGGCCGGCGCCCCGGTCGACGAGCAGATGGCCGCCCTCGCCCCGATGCTCGATGGCCAGGACATCCTGATCGACGCCGGCAATGCGAATTTCCACGACACCCAGCGCCGCGATGCCGAGATGGCGGAGCGTGGGCTTGGCTTCCTCGGCATCGGCGTGTCCGGCGGCGAGGATGGCGCACGCTATGGCCCGGCGATCATGGCCGGCGGCGTGCGCGCCGGCTATGACCGGGTCGCCGACGTGCTGACCGCGATTGCCGCGACAGCAGACGGTGCACCGTGCTGCGCCTATGTCGGCCCGGACGGGGCCGGCCATTTCGTCAAGACCCTGCACAACGGCATCGAATACGCCGACATGCAGATCATCGCCGAGGCGGTGCACATCATGCGCCGCGATCTGGCGATGGCGCCCGCCGATATCGCCGACGTTTTCAGGCGCTGGAACGACGGGCCGTTGCAGTCCTACCTGATCGAGATCACCGCCGACATCCTGGCGACCAATGACCCGGAAACCGGTACGCCCATGGTCGACCTGATCCTGGACAAGGCCGGCGAGAAGGGCACCGGGCGCTGGGCCGCGGTGGAGTCCATCGACCTTGGGGTGCCGGCGCCGACCTTGCTGGAGGCGGTGGCCGCGCGTGCGCTCTCCGCGCGCAAGGCTTTGCGGAAGGACACCGAAGCGATCTATGGCCCGCCGGACCCGGCGCCAGCCGGCGAGGATCGCACCATCGCCCTCGCCCAACTGGAAGGCGCGGTGCTGGCCGGCAAGGTGGCGGCCTATGCGCAGGGGTTCGAAATCATGGCGGCCGCGTCCGGGCGCTATGACTGGAACCTGCCGCTCGGTGAGATCGCACGCATCTGGCGCGCCGGCTGCATCATCCGCTCGCGCTTTCTGAACCAGATCGCGGAGGCGTTCGACAGCCGCGGCGACCTGCCGAACCTGATCGTCCACCCCGCATTCGTGGAGATTGTGCGCAACGTCAGGCCGGACCTTGCAGGCGTGGTGGCGCGCGCCGCGGCGCGTGCGACCCCGGCGCCGGCGCTGTCATCGGCGCTGGCCTATCTCGACGGCTATCGCCGGGCGCGCGGCTCGGCCGACCTGCTGCAGGCCCAGCGCGACTATTTCGGCGCCCATACGTTCGAGCGGGTCGACCGTCCCGGCACCCACCATTTCCGCTGGACCGGCGACCAGACCTGGGAGTCGTCGCAATGATCGTCGTCGTCATGGGTGTCTGCGGCGCCGGCAAGACCACGGTCGGCAAGCTGATCGCCGAGGAGTTGGGCGCGCGTTTCGAGGAAGGCGACCGCTATCACCCGGCCGCCAACGTCGAGAAGATGTCGCGCGGCGAGCCGCTGAACGACGACGACAGGTGGCCCTGGCTGCACGCGCTGGCCGATGCCATGGCGCAGTGGCGCGCGCGCGGCGAGCATGCGGTGATTGCCTGCTCGGCGCTGAAGGATGCCTATCGCCGCGTCCTGGTCGACGACCATGACGACGTCTACGTGGTCTATCTGCGCGGCAATGCCGACCTGATCGGCGAACGCATGGCGGCGCGTCAGCACCACTTCATGCCGACCAGCCTGTTGCCGAGCCAGTTCGCGACCCTGGAAGAGCCCGCGCCCGGACCGCACGTGGTTGTTGCCGACGTCGACCGGGCCCCTGCCGACACCGCCGATTCGGTACTGGACCGATTGCGGCGGGAGACGGCCAGGCCCGCCTGATATGCCCCCGCACATGAACATCGCCCGGAGACCCGCCATGCGCCGGATCGCCCTTGCCCTGCCCCTTGTTCTGGCCTGCGCCGGACCTGCCGTCGCCCAGGAAGACCAGGGTGCGGCCAGCTACATGGCCGGGCTATGCCAGTCCGAAGACAACACCCACGTCGCCTACTGCGGCGGCTACATGGCCGGCGTTCTTGAGTCGATGGTCGCCGCCGGACTGGAAGGCGAGACCGGCGCTTGCGATGCCGACACCACGCCGCGCATGTTGATCGCCATGTTCCTGGAGTATTTGGACGCGCACCCGGAGCACGCCGGCGAGCCGACCGCGCTGGTGGTCCGCCACATCGTTGGCACAGCGTTTCCTTGCAAGTTGGCCCCGCCTTCCTAGAAGCTGAAGCCCCTGGGATAGTCGTGGAAGCCGTCGAAATCGGCCTTGCCGATCTCCGCGCCTTGGCCGCGCAGGGTCGCGTAGCCCATGGTCAGGTGGAAGAAGAAGTTCGGCAGCGCATAGAGGGTGAGGAACGACACGCCGTCCTGGTCCAGCGTAGCGTTGCCGGCCTTGTGCGCGATCTGGCGGAACGGCGCATCGGCAAAGTCGGCCACGGCCATGCCGTCGAGGACCTGCCGCACCTCGGCTGAGCGAAGGCGCAGCGCATCGGCCGTGGTCCCCTCGGTGGAGAGGGTGGGTATGTCACGACCGGCCAGCGGGCAGACACAGCGCAGCACATAGCCCTGGGCGGTTCGCAGGTGCTCGCCCGCGGTAAAGGTGCCTTCGATCAGCCGCGCCGACAGCAGGTCGTCCGCCACATCGCCAAGCCGGTCCAGAATGCCATCGATCCGGTCGAGATAGCGCCGGTAGACCGGCACGCTGGCCTCAAAGCACGCGCTGCCGTCCATGCTGCCTTTCCTCGCGCGCCTCGGCGCTGGCGGCCAGTTTGCCGGACAGCACGCCCCCGGTGATGTCGCCTCCGAACATCGACAGCGCCCGCGCCTCCGCCCGTGCCGCCTGCTGCTCGTCGCCGAGCCCGCGATGCGCGCGCGCAACCAGATGCCAGTTTTGCGGGCTGCTCGGCTTCAGGCCGATGCGCTCATGCGCCAGCCCCAGCGCGAGCCGGAACCGCCTGGCCCGCAACGCCGCCTCCAACAGCGTCCAGCCGATCACGTCGCGCTGGGCGAAGCTGCCGCCCAGCCTGTGGGTGCGGTAGCGCACCGGCAGCAGGATGTCGACGCACGCGCCATAGTCCTCATCGGCGAAGGCCTGCAGCGCGCGGCACAACGGCAGCCCGATCTCGCGGCTCATCGCGACATTGGCGTCGCTGGCGTTCTCGCAATAGCGCTCGTTGGCGTTCATCAGCTTGCCGGCGGCATCCGCCCGGCCGTCCGACACGAACGCCATCATCGCGTGTACGTCGTTGAACGCGTACAGCGTGTCCTCCACGCTCGGCGCCCACTTGTCTGCCAGTTCGTGCCAGCGTGCGCCGACGTCGACGTCCAGGAGCTTCAGCCGCCACAACAGCGCCGCCGAATCCAGCTCGGCGTACTTCTCCGCGCCATCGGAGTGGCCGCGCAAGTGGTTGTCATAGATCTCCAGCACGCGGTCGACCTGGCCCAGGTCCAGGTGCAGCAGCGCCAGGTGCCACCAGATGTGATTGTCGAAATTGGTGCGGACCCAACTGTCGGCATGGCTGTTGATCCACCAGATGCCGCCGGTCTGCCGGCCCTTCATCTCCATCACATGGGCGACGGCGTGGATCGCATAGGGGTGCTGCGGGCGCATGGCGACCGCCTGCCGGCCCAGTTCCTCCGCATAGGCGAAGTCGCGGTTCTCCTCCAGGCCGAACGAATAAAAGCCGAGCACGAACTCGTAGCCGGGCACCGCCTCGTCCCACAGCGGGAATATGCGGGCCACGCAGTCGCGCTGGCCGACCACATCGCCCAGCAGCACATCGGTCAAGTGCACCAGTTGCAGCGCCAGCAGGTCGAAAGGATGGTCGGTCAGCACCGATTCCCAGTGCTGGACGGCGCCGTGGAAGTCGCCCTCGATCCACGCCTCCAGGGCCGCGATATGGCCGCGCTCCCGTCCGTTCGCCCGATCCTTCAACGCCGCGGCCCGGTGCACGCTGGCGACCATGTCGCCATAGATGCGCGTCTCCATCGACTGAGTCAGCATGCCGGCCTTGAAGCAATGGCCCATCACGAAATCGGGGTGCTCGGCCAGCAATGCGTCGATCTCGGCGACCGGGTCGCCGGTGAAGGCCAGACTGGCCTCGTGGCATGCATCCAGCTTGGCGATCAACGCTGCATCGTCGCAAGACGTCGGAACGCCTCTGCAATCTGTCAGACCCACGTTTGTCGCTCCCCTTCGTTGGCGGCGAGCGTCCGCAGTCAGGCGCCCCCCGCGACCATGTCGGCGGTTGCGACCTTCATGTAGGCAAGCACCGCCTCACGCCAAATGAGGAATGCGTGTTGTCTTGCAAGTTTCGTGCAGGCGCGACAAGAGGGCGCGGACGCGACCCACCCACGCGTCAGGCGGCGTCGGAGGCCTTCACAGGCGGCGGAGACACCTGTGCCGGCGCGCTGTAGCCGTCGCGGGTCTGCGGCAGCCGGCGCCCCAGCACGTGCGAGGCCACGACGTTGCGCAGCACTTGGGCGGTGCCGCCGCCGATGGTGAACATGCGCGCATCGCGCAGCATGCGCTCCACCGGGTTGGACCGCGAATAGCCGGCCGCGCCGAACATCTGCAGCGCGTCGTTGGTGACCTTGATCGCCATCTCGGCGGCAAAGATTTTCGCCTGGGCGGCCGCCATCGGGTCGGGGAACTCGCCCGGCGCCACGTCGGCCGCGCGCTCCAGCAGGGCGCGCGCGGCGGCGAGCTGGATCGACATGTCGGCCAGCATCCATTGCAGGCCCTGGAACTCGCAGATCGGGCGGCCGAACTGCTCGCGCGACTGGGTGTATGCGAGCGCCGCTTCATAGGCGCCTTGCGCCAGCCCCAGCGCCACCGTGCCCGCGCCGACACGCTGTGCGTTGTACGCGTTCATCAGGTCGCCGAACCCGTGGGCGAGCCCGCGCGGCGGCACCACCATGGCCGATACCGGCACCGTCATGTTGTCGAAGAAAATCTCTGTTTCGGGGATCGCGCGCAGCCCCATCGTGCGCTCGCGCGCGCCAATCTTCAGCCCTTCGGTCTCGTCGCGCAGCGCGATGAAACCGGCAATGCCCAGGTCGCGGTCCGCCGGGTCGAGGACCCGTGCGAACACCAGGTGCAACCGGCTGACGCCGCCGCCGGTGATCCAGTGCTTGCGCCCGTTGATGACGTACCGGTCGCCGACACGGCGCGCCGTGGTCGTCATCTCGGTGGCGGCACTGCCCGCCCCCGGCTCGGTGATGCAAATCGCCGGCTTGTCGCCCTTCAGGACCAGGTCGGCGGCAAGCTGCTTCTGCGCCTCGCTGCCATAGGCCATGATCGCGCCGACACCGCCCATGTTCGCCTCGACGACGATACGGCCGGTGACGCCACAGACCTTGGCCATCTCCTCGATGACGACCAGCACATCGCCCAGGCCACGGCCCTGCCCGCCATACGTGCGCGGAATGGTCATGCCCATGAAGCCCGCCTCGGTCAGGTCGCGGACATTCTCCCACGGGTAGGCCTCGGTCTCGTCGGCCTTGGCCGCGCGCGGCGCGATCCGGCTCTCGGCAAGCGCGCGCGCCCGCTGCCTGATGGCCTCCCGCTCGTTCTGTTCGGTATCGGACATGCACTGAACTCCGTGAGTCGATCACGCGACCGTTATCACCGAAGCATATCCATCGCCTTAAAGTCAATCAATCGACTTATCCTACACATCATGTTCAAAATTATTGATTTCTGAGGCCGCACGCCAAAAAGGACGGCCGCCCGCCTGCCCCCACGCCAGGTCGAAACGACCTCAAGGCATCAGGGAGCAGGTGAGCGGCCGGCCAGGAACCGGATTGGGATCAAGCGTCGCGGATCAGGACGTACTGGCTTTCCAGCGGCAGTTGGATCAACGCCCGCATGAAGGCCAGGATGTCGTCCGGCGCGCCGACGAGCTGAAAGTTCTGGCCGACTTGGAGATCGTACTTTTCCAGCAGCCACTCGGCATCGACGGCAGGGCCGTGGGCCAGAATGCCCCTGGGGCCGAACGAGGCGAGCAGCAACATCGCGCCCTCAGCGGGGTCCTCGGGATTGGTCGCCTGCAGCACGAAATACTGGCTGGACAGCCACTGCGCCAGGACGAGGCCCTTGACGATCTCGCCGTTCTCGTCGGGCAGGAACATGACGTATTCGTTGTAGGTGTCGGGCGGGCCGATCTCTATGCGACGATTGTCGGCATCCACCGCGATGTAGGTGCCCTCCAGATTGGGCACGATGTCGGCCTGTTGGGAGAAGATGACCGGCTGGGCCACCAGAAAGCAGGCATGCAAAGGCAGCATGGCGGCCAATACCGCCAGGGCTTTGAGGATACGCATTTTGGGTCGCTCCATGAGAGTTCGCACTGTGCGCCAGCACGGACCTTGCGCGTATCCTCCATTGGGCCATCGTGGCCCCTCGCACGCACCCGATCCTGGTTGCTGAGCATGGGTGTAGTCGTGCGGAGCGGCCCCGGGGTTCAAACAGCGACAATCGCGGGTGTGACGGCTGTCACACCCGGCCTCAGGCCAACGAAGCCTCAGTCCACCCGCGCGAGCAGCTCGAGCTTGGTCATGGGCACCGCGGCGACCGCATTGATGAACGCCAATATGTCGGACGGGTCGCCGTAGAGCGCCCCGTTGGCTTGCATACGGATATTGTACTGCGCAGCCATGCCCGAGACGCTGGCCTGCGGCTGGTAGACGTACACGCCGCTTGAGCCGACATCCGCGAACAACAGGGGTATCGAAGCCTGTGCGCCTGCCGCGTCCACCAGTTGAACGACGTGATAGGGGCCGGCAGGCAGAGCGCGTAGCACGACCTGACGGGTGACACCGGCGCTGTCGGTGACCGACACGACGTAGTCATTGCCGGACCCCGATGGCACGATCTCGACCCGGTCGCGGTTGGCGTTGACGTAATTGCCAGGCAATTGGGCGACGGAGATGGCGTCGCCCGCGCCGATCACTTCGCTCGTGATCGAGAAGCAGCCGGCGAGCGGCAGGAAAAGAACGATGAAGCTCAACCAATGCAACTGGCGCATGGTTTGGACCTCGCTATGGCCAAAGAGGGCGCGGCGGGCGCCACGATGGGCGCCGCACCGCTGCCTGACGGAATGGATGGACGTAAGTGCGGCAGGTGGGGTCAGTTCACACGTGCCAACGCCGCCAGCGGCGCCAACGGCAATTGCGCGACTTCGCCCAAGAACTTGGCGATCAGGTCGGGGTCATTGCTGCCGGTGATCTCGGAGTTGATCAGCTTCAGGTCCATGCTGTCGGCCACGGACTGACTGCTGTTCGACGACGGCAGATGGATGGTCAGCCCGGCCCGGTCGACCGTGGCGAAGAAGTAGGCGACGCCCGGCTCGTTGCCGGTCCCGTCATGCATCTGCATCAGGTACGCGGCACCCATGTCGATGGCGCGCAAGGTGACTTCCTGCACGTCGCCCGTGTCGTCGGTAACGATCATCACATAGTCGTAGCCCGACTGCGCCGACAGGATCTCGACGGTGTCCTTGCCGGTCCCCATGGGGCTTGAGTCATAGAGTCCCTCAAGGTCGTCGACAGGCTGGGCGGCGGAGGCATCGAAGGCCGGCGGGCCCTCGTGCACGAAGCAGGCCGCAAGGGGGACGAGAAGGACGATGACGGAAAGAGCGCGTACGATTGGCATGGGTACACCTTGGTTGTGTTGGACTGAGGCTAGCTTGCCCCTGATGCACCCTCCGACCGGCGGACATCCATGCACGCAATTGCGGTGGTTTTGCGGCTGGCAGTGCAGAACCTGAGGGGGCTACTCGGCGCGAAAGAGGATGTACTCGGCCTGGTCGGTCTTGACCGCGTACGCGGCCATGAAGCTCAGGATTGCGCTGTCGTCGCCGCCGGTCAGGTTGGCGTTGCCTGAAATCGTCAGGCCGTGCTCGGCGGCCAGCGCGGTCATGTCCTCTTCGGTGAAATGGATCCTGATGCCGCCGTCATCCACCGTGGCGACGATCAGGACGAACCCCGGATCCTGCCCGGACGCATCGGCGAACTGCACCAGATAAGACCCGCCCAGCTCAGCCGCCATGATCGTGGCCTTAACGATGTCGCCGTCTTCGACGAAGCTCATCACATAGGCGTTGCCGTCGGCCGAGATGTCCGCCAGCTCGCCATCCTCGCTCTTGTAGGTACCGGGCAGGCCCGGTACCGCGACGGCGTTCGATGCGGTGACGACCGGTTGCTCGACAAAGAAGCACCCGGAAAGGGTCGATATCGCCAGCAATGCGGCGAACAGGGCAGCCGGACGCATGTTTGATCCCCCAAACGGTTGCGTGCACAAGAACACGCGCTGCCGGCAAGTCTACCGCAACCTCTATTGCCGCGGTATGGACTGCTGCAAAGCTTCCAGCAGGCTGGCGTTCAGGGCCGCGTTCTCGTCCTTCGCGCGGGTGACGAAGCCGACCGTGCGGCTGGCGGACTCATGGTCCACCTCCAGCAGCGAGACGCTGCTGCGGTGATGCGCCATCACGCTGTATTCGGGCACGATGGAAACACCCAGACCGGCGCCGACCATGGTCAGGATGGCATCGACGGAGTCCAGCTCCATGATGTCGTTCGCCTCCAGCGCGTGGGCGCGCAGGATGCGCTCGATATTCTGGCCGATACCGGCGCGCCGGTTGAAGCGGATGAACGGCACGCCCGACAGATCGGCGATGTCGCGTGGCCGGTCCCAGTCGATCGGGCGCGCGATCACCATCGGCTCCTGGTAGAGCGCGGTGGCGCTCAGCCGGCGCTCCACCGTCTCGCCCAGGGTGACCACGGCGGAATCGATCTCGCCGGAGAGCACACGCAGCGGCAGTGAATCGGACAGGCCGCTTTGCACGTGGACGGTCACCGTCGGGTTGTGCCGTGCCAGATGACGCAGCGCCGCCGGCAGTGTGCTGATGGTCGCCGTCGGGATCACGCCGACCCGCAAATTGCCGCCGACCTGGATGTCGTTGCTGGCGATCTGGTGGATCGCGCGTTCCATCGTCACGATCTCGCGTGCCGGCTGCACGATCGACTGCGCGATCGCGGTCATGGTCGGCGGCCGCTGGCGCCGATCGAACAGCGAGACGTTCAGCTCCTCTTCCAGAGCCTTCATCTGCATGCTGACGGTTGATTGGGTCAGGCCCAACTGCTGAGCGGCCTCGCGAAAGCTGCGGTGCTCATATATCGCCACAAGTGTGCGTAGTGCTCTAACGTTCAACGCTGGATCACCTAGGGTATTCTCGGGTTGTCGCAAGCCGCCGACGCGCCCCCCCATGTCGGCGAAAGCCGGAACCTGCAGCAACGCCAATTTTAGTCCAATAACATAGAGCAAGCTCGCCAATTTCCTTGAAGATTCAAGCAAAAGCGACCCGCCATCGTGTCCTTGCGGCCGTCCGCGGCTGACGTGCATAGTAGCGGATCACGATGGGGAGCGTGCGTTGACGAATCTTAATGCGAGCCGCGCGACCGCCGAGGTGCTGATCGTGGGTGCCGGCGCCAGCGGCGCGGTGGCCGCGCGCCACCTGGCCGAAGCCGGCGTCGACGTGGTGTGCCTGGAACAGGGCGGACCGGTTTCGCCGGATGCCTTTTTCGGCGCGAAGCCTGAGTGGGAGTTGATGTCCCAAAGGCGCTGGCACCCGAATCCGAACGTGCGCGGATTGGCCGACGACTACCCGATCGACGTGTCGGCATCCGACGTCAATCCACTGATGTTTGCAGCCGTCGGTGGCAGCACCGTGATCTATGCCGCGCACTGGCAACGGTTCATGCCATCCGACTTTCGCGTGCGCACATTGGACGGCGTGGCGGACGACTGGCCGTTCACCTATGAGGATTTAGAACCGTTCTACGACTTCATGGATATTGAAATGGGCGTTTCCGGCCTGGCCGGAGACCCCGCCTATCCGCCCATGACGCCGCCCCCTTTGCCGCCGTTTCCGATTGGCCGATTCGGCCAGGTCGCGGCGGCCGGCATGAACAAGCTCGGCTGGCACTGGTGGCCGGCCAGCCAGGCGATTCCCACCCGCGCCTATCGCAATCTCAGCGCCTGTGCCCGTCGCGGCTCGTGCATGCAGGGCTGTCCGGAGCAGGCCAAGGCGTCGTTCGACCTGACCCACTGGCCGCTGGCGACCAGGGACGGCGCGCGGCTGATCACCGGCGCCAGGGTCAGCCGCATCACGGTCGGTAAGGACGGCCGGGCCACCGGTGCCGTCTACCGCGACCGTGCCGGCGCCGAGCACCATGTGGCGGCGGACCGGGTGATCGTGTGCTGCAACGGCATCGGCACGCCGCGGCTGTTGCAGATGTCGGCCTGCCCTGAATTTCCCGACGGGCTGGCCAACAGCTCCGGCCTGGTCGGCCGCAATCTGATGATGCACCCGTTTGCGGCCGTGGTCGGCTATTTCGAGGAGATGCTGGAGACGTGGCGCGGCCCGGCCGGCCAGTCGCTGCAATCGATGCAGTTCTACGAGACCGACGACAGCCGCGGCTTCGTGCGCGGCGCCAAGTGGAACTGCATGCCCACCGGCGGCCCGCTCGGCATGCGCTCGGTCTATGGCGGCAACGCCTTGCAGGAAGCGTGGGGCGAGAATTTGCACCGCAACACCGCCAAGCGGCTGGGCCGCTCGTTCGAGTGGGGCATCATCGCCGAAGACTTGCCCGATCCGGAGAACCGCGTGGTCCTGGACCCGGTGCTGAAGGACAGCGACGGCAACCCGGCGCCGAAGGTGATCTACCAGAACTCCGAAAACACCCGCCGGCTGATCGACTTCCACCTTGCCCGCGCCACCGAGGCAATGGAAGCTGCCGGCGCTTATGAGACCTCCATCACCCATCTGATGCGCGACTGCGGCTGGCACCTGATGGGCACCTGCCGCATGGGCACCGATCCTGCGCGCTCCGTGGTCGACCAGTGGGGCCGTGCCCACGACGTGCCCAATCTCTACATTATCGATGGATCGACCTTCGTGACGTCTTCCGGCTTCAACCCGACCGCCACCATCAGCGCCGTCGCGTTGCGCTGTGTCTACCGGATGATCGAGGCGCGCGGCGCCGAGGAGGCCGCCGCGTGACCGAAATGCTGTCCGATGCTGACCGCGCCGTGTTCGCGGGCGTCGCCGACGTGCTGATCCCGGCGGCGGCAGGCATGCCGTCGGCGAGCGACGTCGGCGTGCAGCACGCGCCGGCCGACCACGTGCTGTCCCTGCGGCCGGAGTTGTGGCCCGACCTGCGGCGCGCGCTCGGCAAGGCTGCCGGCGTGCCGCCGGCCGAGGCCGCCGACGGGCTCAACCGGGACGACCCGGCAGCGTTGCAGGCCATCGGCACCATCGCGGCCGCCGCCTACTACATGGACCCGGGCGTGCGCGACCGCCTCGGCTACCCCGGGCAGGAGAGCCGTCCGGTGATGCCCGAGGAGGAAGGCGACTATTTGGAAGACGGGCTGTTGCAGGCGGTTATCGACCGCGGGCCGATCTATCGCCCGACACCGGAGGACAAATGAGGCTCAAGGACAAGGTCGCCATCGTCACCGGTGGCTCGCAGGGGATCGGCGCCGCCATCGCCAAGCGCTTCGCCGCCGAGGGTGCGAAGGTCGCCATCGTCAGCCGTTCGCTTGGACAGCGCGCCCAGGACCTGCTGGCCGACGTCGCCAGCAGCGACGGCACCGCGCGCCATGTCGCCGCCGACATCACCGGGACGGGCGCCTGCGACGACGTCGCCGCGGCGGTGCTGGATGCCTTCGGCACCATCGACATCCTGGTCAACAATGCCGGCGTGTTCACCCCCTGCCCGGTGGAGGAGACCACCGAGGCGGTGTGGGACGCCCAGCTCGATCTCAACCTGAAATCGTGCTTCTTCATGGCCCGCGCCGTGCTGCCGACGATGAAGGCCCAGCAGGCGGGCAAGATCGTCAACATCGCCTCGATCGCCGGCGTCGGCGGCTTCCCGAATTCCGCCGCCTATTGCGCGTCCAAGGGCGGGCTGATCAACATGACCCGCGCCCTGGCGCTGGAGTTGGCGCCGCACGGCATCAACGTCAACGCGCTGTCGCCGGGCAACATCATCACGCCGTTGAACGAGGAGTTGCGCGCGGATGCCGCCTGGGCGGCCAAGTGCGCCGACCTGACGCCGAACGGCGAGGCGTTCCTGCCGGCCGAGGACATGGCCGGCACCGCGGTCTACCTGGCCAGCGACGACGCGCGCACCGTGCATGGCGCCAACATCATGGTCGACGGCGGCTGGTCGGCGTGGTGACGCACAAGCAGTTCTAGGTCAGCGGTTTAGGTCCGCACGGCCGGCTCATCGGCATCGCCGATGCCGTCTAGCCGCACAGGCGCCCCATCCGGGAATTCGACGACCAGGTTAAGTCGTCCACCCATGGCTTCCACATAGCCACGCAGTGTCGAGAGCATCAGATCGCTGCGCTTTTCCATTTGCGCCACGGTGGCCTGGCGAATGCCCAGCTTCTCGGCGAGTTGGACCTGGGTCAGTTCCTTCGCTTTGCGCAACTGGCGCAGGGTCAGATACTCCTGATGCAAACGCGCGGTCTCGCCTTCGATCCGAGCACGTCGGTCGACCGGCAGTTCCCTCATCTTCTCGGCCAGCGTCTTGGCCATAATCCTACCCTTTCAGTTCACCGAGATGGCGATCGAATCGCTCATCGGCCCTCGCGACAAGCTGCTTGTAGAAGCGCTTCTGGCTGGTCCCGGACTTGTCGCCCGCAACGAGCAACACGGCCTTGCGCTCCGGATCGAATGCAAACGCGATGCGCCAAGATGGCATCCTGCACACTGTCCGAGTACGCGTTGAACTCGCGTTCAAACGCGTCAAAGAAGACAACCGTCCATGCCATCGCAGGCAATATAGCTTAAAAGCTATATAGCAGTTAAGCTATTTTCTTCAACCGCCCCCTACATCGCGCCGTAGAAATACATCGCGCAGACATCGTCGCCGCGGCTGCTTTGCGGCATGACGTCTCCCCAATAGACGGTCATCGCCAGCCCGCCCTGCGGCTCGATGTAGAGCGAGATGTAGGTCGGCTGCGCGCCGCACAGGGTGTTGCCCTCCACCAGCGGCGGATTGACCGGCTGGGTGATGCGCAGCACGGTCGCCGGCCCCATCTCGCTGCCGACGCCCCAGGCGCCCTGCACATCGTCGGCCACCACCTGCACCGGCATGGTCGCGCCATTGCCGAACACGATCTCAGTCGGGTTTGTGATGATGTTGCCGGTGATCGCCATCGAGATCGAGCTGTAGGCCTCCCAACCGCGGCCTGCCCATGCGTCCTGCACAGCGGCACCGGCCACGGTCGAGGCCAGCACCAGGGCGACGCCGGCAGCGCCGGCCAACATCTTATGCGTCATGTGTATTTCTCCACGGATGATCGTCGCAGCCGAGACTACACGGCACCGCGCAAACTGGCAGCGGAATCCGGCAACGCCGTGGCGTGGTCCCAGCCTTATGTGTTAATTACCGCCACAGCAGACAGCAGGAGGTTCAGATGTCCGACCGTGTGGATCCGATCACGCTTTCCGTGGTGCGCGGCGTGCTGGAGACGACCCAGCGCGAGATGACGCTGGCGCTGGAAAAGACGGCGCGGTCGAGCGTGTTCAACCTGGCGCACGACTATTCCAACGCGCTGTTCAACCACACCCCCGAAATGATCATGCAGGGCCAGGACATTCCGATCCACCTGGGCTCGCTGATCCCGGCGATGAAGGCGGTGGCCGGCTATTTCGGCGACGACATCCACCCCGGCGACGTGATCATGCACAACGACCCTGCCTACATGGGCAGCCACATGATCGACACCTGCATGTACAAGCCGGTGTTCTACAAGGGCGAGTTGGTGTTCTGGACCGTCTGCAAGGGCCACCTGACCGACATCGGCGGCCCGGTGCCGGCCGGCTACAACCCCGACGCCAAGGAGATCTTTGCCGAGGGGCTGCGCATTCCGCCGGTGAAGATCTACTCCAAGGGCGAGCGCCGCTACGACGTCATCAACCTGCTGCTGACCAACATGCGCGCGCGCCGCGACCAGGAGGGCGACTTCAACGCCCAGCTCGGCGCGGTCCAGGTCGGCGAGCGCAACCTGATCGCCATGCTGGACAAGTACGGCCTGGACCAGGTGCGCGCCTGCATCGACGAGCTGATGGCGATGGCCGACCGGCACATGCGCTCGCTGATGCGCGACATTCCGGACGGCACCTATGTCGGCACCGCGACGGTGGAGGACGCAGGCCACGGCTTCGGCGACCTGGACATCACCGCCAAGGTGACCATCGCGGGCGACACCTGCGACATCAAGATCGATAGCCCGCCGCAGATCCCCTACTTCATCAATTCCTACGAGGGGAATTCCTACTCCGGCGTCTATCTGGGCGTGATGATGTTCGCCCAGCTTCCCCCGCCCTACAACGAGGGCCTGTACCGCTGCGTGACGGTCGACATGGGGCCGAAGGGCACCATCTGCAACGCGGTCGAGCCGGCCCCGCACATGAACTGCACCACCACACCGATGGAAACGCTGACCGACGCGGTGCGCCTGGCGTTCGAAGAGGCGGCCCCCGACAAGGTGAGCGCCGGCTGGGGGCACGCCAATGGCTGCAACATCGCCGGCTGGGACACGCGCCATGACGAGGAATACGTCACCATGGTGCTGGCCTCCATCATCTCCGGCGCCGGCGCCACGCCGCAGCAGGACGGCTGGCACGCCTGCGGCCCGGAATGCTGCTTCGGCGCGCTGACCTCCGGCGACATCGAGCTGCTGGAATACTCGTACCCGATCATCATCCACAAATACGGCCTGATGACCGACAGCGGCGGCGCCGGCAAGTACCGCGGCGGGTCGGGCACCTGCTGGGAAGTGGAGCCCCTGGACAAGCCGATGACCTTCATCACCTTCGGCGAGGGCCGGCGTATTCCGGCGACCGGTGCGGCCGGCGCCAAGTCGGCGATGGTCGAGCCCAAGGTCGGGCGCATCCAGATCACCCGTGACGGCGAGTCCGAGACGATCAAGAAGAACATCTTGCAGACCATCAACCCGGGCGACCGCGCCGCCAACATGAACCCGGGCGGCGGTGGCTATGGCGATGCGTTCCAGCGCCCCGTCGACAAGGTGGTGTGGGACGTCAAGAACGGCCTGGTCTCGATCGAGGGTGCGCGCGAGGACTATGGCGTCGCGTTCTCCGACGAGGAGGCACTTGTCGTCGACCAGGCGGAGACTGCGCGCCTGCGCGGCTCGCCGGCCATCGCCGCAGAGTAGAATTTGGATCAACCCGAACATATCTGAGCATCGCTCGATGCGGGGAACCATCGCAGCGGTCCAACGACAGGAGTTGTCGTGGCTGCGCAAATGGAGACCGGCGGAAAGCGCCGCCTGATCGTCGTTCTCGGCGACCAGTTGTCGCCAGAAATTGCCGCCCTCAGGGCGGCTGACCCCCAGCACGACGTCGTGCTGTTGGCCGAGGTCGCCGAAGAGGCGACCTATGTGCGCCACCACAAGAAGAAGCTCGCCTTCGTGTTCGCGGCCATGCGCCACTTCGCGGCCGAGCTGCGCCATGACGGCTGGACGGTCGACTACACCCACCTGGACTGCGACCGGAATACCGGCACGCTGGTCGGCGAGATCAAGGCCGCCATCGACCGCCACGATTGCCATGCCGTCGTGCTGACCGAGGCCGGCGAATGGCGGCTGGCCCGCGCGTTCGACCAGTTGGCGGACGACATCGACCGACCGGTCGAGATCCTGGAGGACGACCGGTTCGTGTGCAGCCACGCCGCGTTCGCCCGCTGGATGAACGACCGCAAGCAGCCGCGCATGGAGCACTTCTATCGCGAGATGCGGCGCCACACCGGCCTGTTGATGGAGGTCGACGGCCCGGTCGGCGGGCAATGGAACTTCGACAAGGAGAACCGCAAGCCACCGAAAAAGGGCCTGCGGTTCCCGGAACCGCTGACGTTCGCCACCAGCGAGACCACGGACGCGGTGCTCGATCTGGTGCGGCGGCGCTTCGACGACCACTTCGGCGACCTGCACCCGTTTCGTTACGCGGTCACCCGCCGCGAGGCCGAGCGCGCGTTCGATCACTTCATTGCCGAGAGCCTGCCCACATTCGGCGACTACCAGGACGCCATGATCGACGGCGAGCCTTTCATGGCGCACGCCGTGATCGCCCTCTACCTGAACGCCGGGCTGCTTGACCCGCTCGCCGTGTGCCGGCGTGCCGAACGCGCCTACCACGACGGCGCCGCGCCGCTGAACGCCGTCGAGGGCTTCATCCGCCAGATCATCGGCTGGCGCGAGTACGTGCGCGGCATCTACTGGCAACACATGCCCGAGTATGCGGAGCGCAACTTTCTGGGCCACCAGCGCCCGCTGCCCGCGTTCTACTGGACCGGCGAGACCGACATGGCCTGCCTGCGGGCCTGCATCGACCAGACCCGGCGGCACGCCTACGCCCACCACATCCAGCGCCTGATGATCACCGGCAACTTCGCCATGCTGGCCGGCGTGGCGCCGCGCGAGGTGCACGAATGGTACCTGTTGGTCTATGCCGACGCCTATGAGTGGGTCGAGCTGCCGAACACCCTGGGCATGAGCCAGTACGGCGACGGCGGCCTGCTCGGCTCCAAACCCTATGCCGGCGGCGGCAACTACATCAATCGCATGTCGGATTACTGCGCCGGCTGTGCCTATGACGTGAAGCAGAAGACCGGCGACGGTGCCTGCCCGTTCAACTACCTCTACTGGGACTTCCTGGCCCGCCACCGCGACAAGCTGGGCGACAACCAGCGCCTGCGGCAGATGTATACGACCTGGGACCGGATGGACGACGCCAAGAAGGCGGACACCCGCCAGAGCGCGGAACGCTTCCTGAACGCACTCAAATGATCCGATTTGGCCGCCCGGAGGCCACAATCGGCGCCCATCTGTGTTGTGTCACATTGCGATCATAACGAAGCGAGGCACAACCGATGCACACTCCCCGCCAGACCGAAGAGGACACGGCCGAATCGATCATGGGCGACGTTCTGGAGGCGGGCATCGGTGTCGCGGAAGCGGGCACGTCGCTCGCCAGCAACAGCGGCGCGGCTCCCGAGGCCGTGTCGGCGGTGTCCGAAAGCGCTGCCTCCGCGGCCGAGGCGACGTCGGCCGTCGCCGAGTCCACAGCGGGCATTGCCGAAGCGAGCGCCGAAGCCAGCGGCTCCATCTTCGACGGCCTTGCCGAGTTGTTCGGCGGACTCTAGGCTGCGCTGATATGAAAATGCTCTCACATACGCCTCACCTGCGCACGATACTGATTGCGGCAGGGATAGGACTGGCCGGCGCAACTTCGCTGGCCGGCTGCGGCGCGGTGGATGCCGCCGGCAGTATTGTCGGCGGTGCTGTCGACCTGACGGTCGATGCCGTGGACACGACCACGGACGTGGTGACCGCACCGCTTTGACTTTAGGCCCTGGGACGGGCGCACATCATTTAGAGGGGACGATGATATGCGATACAATCAATTCGGATCGAACGGCGGCAGCAACGGCACCAACATCATCGGGCTGATCTTCGCGATCATCCATCTGGTGACCTTCTTCATCGAATGGAAGCAGCGCCGGGACGAGCGCCGGCAGATGCAGGTCGCCGACACCTCCGGCTCGACCAGCCACGTCAGGGTGCGCAACGGCGAGTACTCATACTCGTCGCAGGACGATCACCGCTAGGCCGCCCATCGCCGAGAGGCAGCCGGGCGGCTGCTCAGGCAAACGCGTTCAGGTCAACCCAACGGTAGAACACGACCGGCAGGTCGACGCCGGCGAAGCGGTGGGTGCCCTGGCCGGAGATCTGCGCGCCCACGGCCTGATAGAAATGGCGCGCCGGGTTCTCGCGCAGCGCCTCGACCACCATCTCGCCGCGCCCTTCGCCGGCAAAGCGCCTGGCAGCGGCATCGACCAGCGCGCGGCCCAGGCCCAATCCCTGCGCCTCGGGCAACACATACAGCCCGTAGATCTCGCCCTCGCCCTTCGCGTCGCTGTGCCGGCACGGGCCGTAGGAGACAAACCCCACGACCTTGTCCAGTACGGCGACCTGCAGGTGCTCGTCGGCCGGCGGGTTGCGGATCGCCTTGCGCCAGAACCGCATCCGCTCGGTCACGTCCAGCCGCTTGACCAGATAGGTGTCGGGCACCAAGCCCGGATAGGTGTCGCGCCAGGTGTCCACATGCACTTGCGCCACCGCCTCGGCATCGGCGGGGGTCGCGTCCCGGATCGTCGCGGTCTGCGGTGTCGTCGTGTCGGCCATCGCCCCTTCCCTGTGTCGGTACAGGTTAGGGCGCTGGGACACTCAGGTCATTACCCTTTCACCGCACCCAGGGTGAGGCCGCGCACGATGAAGCGCTGGGCCAGCAGGGCCAGCACCACGGGCGGGATCATCGCGATCAGCGAACGCACGGCGACGAACCAGAACTGCACGCCGCGGGTGTCGACGCCGCCGGCAATGTGCACCGGCATGGTCGCCGCCTCCTCGCCCGCGAACATCACCGCGAACAGGTACTCGTTCCACGCGAACGCGAACATGATCAATGCCGAGGCCGCGATGGCCGGCAGCGCCAGCGGTACCGCGATCTTGAAGAACGCCGTCCAGTGCGAGGCGCCGTCGACCAGCGCTGCCTCCTCCAGCTCCACCGGTAAGTCGACAAACGTCTGGCGCGTGATCACCACCACGAACGGCAGAACGAAGGTCGCATTGACCAGGATCAGCCCGGTGCGGGTGTCGAGCAGTCCGACAGACGAGAAGATGATGAAGAACGGCACCACGGTCGCCACTGGCGGCAGCACGCGCTGCGACAGGAACCAGACGGTGATGTCCTTGTTCGGGATCGGCCGGAAGCGGAACCGGGCCAGCGCATAGGCCGCCGGCACGCCCAGCACCAGCGCCATCAGCATCGCGATGCCGGAGATGACCAGGCTGTTGAGCATGGCGTTGCCGGCTTCCTTCACCGAAAGCTGGGATTCCCAGTTTTCCAGCGTCGGGTTGAAGTCGACGAACGGCACCCCAAGCCCCGCCACGGTGAAGGTCTCGGCCGGCGCCCGCAGGCTGTTGGAGACCGCCCAGTAGATCGGGAAGAAGAAGATCAGCGCGACGAAAATGGCGATGATCGAATAGATCGTCGTGCGCATCGGGCTCTGGCCCGACGCCGCCACTTCGCGCAGCTTCTCGCGCTTCGCGCCCGAAATGGGAGGCATGGCCGAACCCGGATCGTTCGGCCGCTCCTCGATGATTTTCGCGCCGTTGCTCATACTGGGCTACTCATACTGGGCTCGCAGCATGCGGAAGAAGAAGGTGACGATAATCATCACCACGATCAGCAGCAGGAAGGCCTGGGCGCAGGCGTAGCCGAAGTCGCGCAGTTTGTAGCCCACCGTGAACGCATAGTAGCTGTAGGACTGGGTCGCGGTTCCCGGCCCTCCTTTCGTCAAGGTGGCGATGATGTCGAACAGCTTCAGCGATTCCGCCAGCCGCAGCAGGATTACGATGATGATCACCGGCTTCAGCAGCGGCAGGATCACGTTGACCCACAGGTCCCATGCCGAGCGCGTGTCCAGGCGCGCCGCTTCCAGCAGATCCTCCGGCAACCCCTGCAAGGCGGCCAGGAAGACCAGGAAGCAGAATGGCGTCCATTGCCATATGTCGACGATGATGACCGAGACCTTGGCCCAGAACGGGTCTGACAGCCAGGGTATGTTGATGAAGGCCAGCGGCCCGCCTTCCTCGTAGAAGACGGTGAAGAACAGGTAGCCGATGGCGATGGGTGTCGCGAAGATCGGCAGGATCATGACCGTGCGCAGCAATGGTCGCGCGAAAATCGGCCGGTTGAACAGGAACGCCAGCAACAGGCCGAGGATCACCTCCACGCTGACGCCGACGACCAGGAAGATACTGCTGAAGATGGCGGCGTCGGCGACCTGGTCGTCGCGAAACGCGCGGCCGAAATTGTCGAAATCGTTCCAGGTGAACGTGGTGTTCAGCTCGCGCACCACTTCGGTGCGGGTGCGCGGTTCGCCGTTCGGCTTCAGGATCGGGTTGCCGTCGTCATCCAGCACCGGCACCTGGATGCGGTCGATGATCTCGACCTCCTGGTCGACCGTGTGCAGGCTGAGAAAAGCCGCGTAGCCGAGCGGAAAGATCGTGAAGCCCAGCACCCACAGCACAGCGGGCATCAGGAAGTACAAGCCTATCTTGCCGGACCACCGCATCGTTCAGGGCTGCCTCGAGATCAGTGTCGGGAGTCGGGTGGCGTTGAGCGCCTCGGCGCTTGCCACGTCGTTCGCCACGCCGTTCAGTGAGTTGGAGTGGGTGGGCGTATGCCGTTCGGTGTCACCCGTCCGCGGCGATGGCGCACACCGAACAGCGCCATCGTCCGCGAATTGGGCGACGGCCCGACCGAACATTGGCCGGGCCGTCATCCGTTCGGCCTAGTTGCCGTAGCCGATGGCGGCTTGATACGCCTCAAGCTGCGAATCCCGGCCGAGGCGATCGGTGATCTCCTCCCAGGTCGCCGCCGTGTCGTCCAGCGCCTCTTGCGCCGTCTTCTCGCCACTCATGGCCGCCGACAGGTTCTTGTCCATGATGTCCCAATACTCCGGCGCACCCTGGATGCGCAGGTAGGTCAGCATGGTCGGCGCGTTGAACGTGTTCTTGTACGCCTCAAGATAGGTCTCGACGTCGCCTGCGTCCCAGCCGGCCGCCACGTAGTCCTCGATCGTGGCCTCGCCGTCCGGCGCCAGGAACTGGTAGCTGTAGCCCGGGTCGACACCGGTCCAGCCATTGTTGGCCAGGAAGATCGAGTTCTCCTTGATCGCCATCAGCGCCAGCAGCGAATAGGCCGCGTCAGGCGCGTCGGCAAACGCGGAGATCACGCCGTGCCAGGAGCCGCCGGTGGTGTTGCCAACGAAGCCAGGCTCGTCCGTCTCGACCCATGCCCCATTCTCATGATCCCAATAACGATCCGAGCTAGGCAGCACGGCCGCGGCGCAGTTGCCCTTGATGACGGAGCGCTCCTCGTCCTGGCACAGCGAACCGACGTCGCCCCAGGAGAAGGTGAACACGGCCTTGCCGCGCAGGAAGTAGTCCCATGCCTCGCCGAGCGACCAGCCAACCTGGGCGGCAGGGCCGGTCTCGTGCAACTGCAGCAGGAACTCCAGCGCCTCGACGTGGCCGGGGCTGTTGATCAGCGGGGTCATGTCTTCCGGATCGAACCAGTAGACATTGTGGTAGCGGTCGAGGTCGCCGGGCGTGATCGCGAACGGCGCCGACAGCGACTGGAAGTGATAGTGGCCCTGCTCACCCACCTTCAGGTGCATGACCATGCCGCTGTCATCGTCCGGATCGGTATCGTCCCAGCTGCCCTGCGCATCGAAGTAGCGCGCGATGTCCAGGAGCTGCTGCCACGTGCGCGGCGGCACCGGCATCGCATAGCCGTACTCGGCCTCGAACGCCGCCTGATGGTCGGCATCGTTCAGCATGTCGCTGCGGTAGTACAGCACCTGGCCGTCGGCATCGTTCAGCACGCCGTAGCCCACACCTTCCCACGTGTGCAGGTTCAGCAGCGACGCCGGCATGACGTCATAGTTCCAGTCACCGTAGTCGCCGGACGCGATGTAGTCGTCGACCGGGATCATGTAGTTGCCGGCGATCAGGTTGCCGTAAAAGAACGCGCCGACGATGATGGCGTCATACAGGCCCTGGCCCTGTTCCAGGTCCTGCATCATCTTGCCGTACAGGTCGGTGATCGGGGTCAGCGCGATGTCCAGCGTGGCGCCGGTCAACTCTTCCCAGATCGGGCGGAACATGAACAGCGGACCCGAGATGCCGCCCTTCGGACCGGAGTCCAGGGTCAGCACGGTGACTTCGTCGCCCTCGAACGGCTTGTAGTCCGCCGCGAACAACGCGCCCAGCTTGGCGGCGTCGAAGGTCACCTCGAAATTGTACTCGGGGTCGGCGCGCAGGGTTACCGTGCCGTCGTCGTTCCAGGTGACGTACTCGACGTCCTGGCCGACAGCGGCGCCCGACAGCGCCGTTGACGCGAGCAACGCGGCAAGCGCTGCCCCTGTTACATACTTCATCTGGTCTCCTCCCAAATCGGGTTTGCCCGATGTCGATTGCCCCAACCGCGTTTCTTGGTTGGCGGCCCGCCCTCGCGTGCACGGGCGTGCACTTGATGGGCGTTGCCTTGGTTGGAGCACGCCGCGTCGGTGCGCGGCGACACCATGACGGTAGGTCGCCGATTTCGATCATGTCAAGCCGTTGCGGGCATTTGCCCAACAAAACACGACAGTGGGACGCCGCCATCATTCCGCCGCGTTGGCATTCGAGCATCGTTTCAAGGGACAGACGACACGCGGGCACGGCCGAACACTGGTTTCGGCCAGACGACCACAAAGGACGGAACGATGCGGCCAAGTATAACCTGTCTCGGATTTTGCCTGTTGCTGAGCGCGCCGGCTTCGGCCGGCATACCGGTGCCGGAACACGTGACCTGCCCGATCGACGGGCTGATCTTCGAGGTCACGGGCACGGCGAGCTGCAGCTACTTCGGCTACACCATGGCGCTGGCGCCGGTGACCAGTTGCGACTTCGTCACCCACATGCCGCAATGCCCGGGCAGCGGGTTTCCGGTCTATCGCGACTTCACCGACGATGAAGTCGCGCGGCTGCGCGACCTGGTCGCTTCCGACGCCTACGCGGCGGTCAGCGCCCAGTCGCCCTACTACGTGGCGTGGTATGCGGAGGATTACCTCGGCACCGACGATGCCTGGCTGCGCTTCAACCTGCTGGCGCGTGGCCTGGCGCGCGATCCCGGCCACACGCTGGCAGACACCGCCTACCTGGAACTGATGGCCAGCGAGGCCCCGGACGCCCTGCCCGGAGCGGACCCGGAAAGCCGGCCGTTCTACACGGCGCTGACCGCCTTCGCGCTGATCCACGCCGGCCACGACGGGGATGCGGCGGCGATGCTCGACGAACTGGAAGCGTCCGGCGACACGGCGGCCAACGACTATCTGCGCGCCTATGTCGGTGCGGTCCGGCAGTGCCTTGCCGACCCGGCAAGTGAGTTCTGCGATCCGACGACCGAAATTCCCGGTGGCTGAGGGTAACTAGATCGGGATCAGCTTACGCTGAATCTGCGCCAGCCCTCTCCCCCACCCGGCCGCCCAGCAGGATACTCTCGTGGGTGGCCGGGTGGGGGAGAGGGCCGGTGCCGACTTAAGTGATCATGCTCTAGGCGGCGATAACGCCGTTGTCGCGCAGGAAGCGCTCCACCACCGGCCCCGCGCCATGCTCGTAAAGGTCCATGTGCACGGCCGTCTCGGAGGTCCAGAAATGCGCGCCCGACGGGGCGGCGGCGTGCAGCTTCTCGCCCAGCCGCAGCGGCACGACCTTGTCCATGTGCCCGTGCATGATCAGGATCGGGGCGGTGACCTGAGCGATGATCGCCTGGCTGTCGAACCGGTCCTTGATCAGGCCTTGGATCGGCAGCCAGGGATAGTGGAAGCGCGCGGCGTCCGAGATTGAACTTGGCGGCGCCTCGAGCACCAGGGCAGCCGGGTTCATCTCGGTCGCCATCCGCACCGCGACCGCGGTGCCCAGCGATTCGCCGTAGAAGATCGTCTGCGCCGGCGTGATGCCCTGGTCGCCCAGCCAGTGCAGGGCCGCCCGGGCATCGGTGTAGAGCCCTTCCTCCGTCGGACTGCCTGGATTGTCGCTGTAGCCGCGCCAGGCCA
The DNA here is from genome assembly GCA_965227515.1 of Alphaproteobacteria bacterium. Taxonomy (GTDB): domain Bacteria; phylum Pseudomonadota; class Alphaproteobacteria; order CALKHQ01; family CALKHQ01; genus CBDDFZ01. The sequence goes on along the minus strand of CBDDFZ010000001.1, from coordinate 2,774,290 downwards.
CGAACATCAGGCCCAGCCCCATATCCAGCAGGATGCGCAGCTTGTGCGGCCGGTCGTCCAGCGAGCCCGCGTTGCCGTGAAAGAACGCCAGCACTGGGCCATCGGGCATTGATGGCGGCGCATACCAGGCGCGCAGCGTCAGGCCATCGGCCGTGTGCAGCGCGATCTCGCCCAGTTCGCCGATGCCAAGTGCCTCCGGATCCGGCCGCGACGCGTTCGGGTGAAAAAGCAGATGGCGCTGGCGGAAGTACATGAACGCCACGACGCCGGCGTAGGCCACGACCACCGCCAGCACCAGCCAGACTAGGACCACACTGTGTCTCCGAATTGCCGCGCCCGCGCCGACCGCGCCCGTGGGGCGTAGTGCTGCGTGGCGAGGTTGCCGGTGTCAACAAACAATCAATCGCGCAATGACCGATATCACACGGATATCAGTGCGCCGGTATTGCCTATTCGCCTGTCACGGCACACTGTGCCGCATTCGCTTGGCAGCCTCCCGCCCTTAACGGCCTGCCGGCCAACAAGAAACGAACGGAGCGACACCGTCCATGGTGCGCAAGGTCAGGCTGGTTACCGGCCTCATCCTGATGTTTTTTGTGGTGACGCACCTGCTGAACCACGCGGTCGGCGTCTATTCGCTGCGCGCCGCCCTGGCGGTTGAGGAGGTCTTCCACGAGTTCTGGGAGTTCTTCCTGCTCCAGGTCGCGCTCTACGGCAGCTTCCTGGTGCACATGGCGCTGGCCGCCTGGGCCATCATCAGCCGGCGGCGGTTTCGGCATATCCGCCCAAGCGAGGCGGCGCAGTTGCTGCTCGGCCTCGCCATCCCGGCCCTGGTGCTGGAGCACGTGATCGGCACCCGCGCCGCGCAGCAGATCTTCGACCAGGACATCAACTACGTCTACATCGTGCTGCTGCTGTGGGTGTACGACCCGGTCAGCGGGTTGATGCAGGTCGGTGCCCTGTTCGCCGCGTGGGGGCATGGCTGCATCGGGCTGCACGCCTGGCTGCGGCTGAAGCCGTGGTACGCCACCGCCATGCCATACCTGTTGGGCGCGGCGCTGCTCATTCCGGTGGCGTCCCTGTTCGGCTTCGCCACCATGGGCCGGGAGCTGGCGGTCATTGTCGAGGACGAGGCCGCCCGCGAACGCCTTTTCGGCCGGATCGACTGGCTGAACGACGACCAGATCGCGTTCCTGCTGTCGCTGCGCGACTACATCTTCATCGGCCTTGGCATCGTGCTGGCCGCGACGATCGCCGCCAGGCTGGTGCTGGTGGTGGTCCGCCGGCGCCACCGGCGGTTCCGGGTGCAGTATGCCGGCGGCCAGTCCTGCGTGGCGCCGATCGGTGCCAGCATCCTGGACGTCAGCCGCGCCAACGATGTGCCCCACGCCTCCGTTTGCGGTGGGCGTGGGCGGTGTTCCACCTGCCGCGTGCGTGTCAGCGAAGGGTTGGAGGACCTGCCGCCGACCAGCGAGGCCGAGCAGCGGGTGCTGAACCGGGTCGGCGCGCCGCCCAACGTGCGGCTGGCCTGCCAGACCCATCCGACCAGCGATGTGACCATCGTGCCGCTGTTGCCACCGACCGCCACCGCCGCCGCCGGTCGCGCAGCCGCCGCCAGCCGCAGCGGTCAGGAGCAGGAAGTCGCAGTGTTGTTCGCCGACATGCGCGGCTTCACCGCCCTGTCGGAGGGCCAGTTGCCGTTCGACCTGGTGTTCATCCTCAACCGGTATTTCCGCGCCATGGGCACGGCGGTCGAGGATGCCGGCGGCCACCTGGACAAGTTCATCGGCGACGGGGTGATGGCGATCTTCGGCATCGATTCGGACCCGGCCGAGGCGTGCCGGCGCGCCATCGACGCCGCGCGGCGCATGTCGCTACACCTGGATGCCCTCAACCAGGCGCTGACCGGCGAACTCGACAGCCCGATGCGCATCGGCATCGGCATCAATTTCGGCCCGACCATCGTCGGCGAGATGGGCCATGCTTCGGCCACCGGGCTGACCGCCATCGGCGACACCGTCAACACCGCCAGCCGGCTGGAGGCGATGACCAAGGAGCAGAAGGTCGAACTGATCCTGGCGCAAAGCGTCGCCGACCGCGCCGGTCTCGACGTCAGCCGTTATCGCATGGAGACCGTGGATGTGCGCGGCCGGGTCGAGCGGATGGTGGTGACCCTGGTGCCCAACGCGGCCGAACTGCCGGAAGAAATTAGCTAGAGTACCGGGCGCCGGATTCTGTATCCGCATCAGTACGTAGGCGCCTTTGCCCCGTAACAAACTCCTTTGTCATCCTTGACCGGCGCGCCTGGAACTTGTTCCGCGCGCCGCGTCGAGGATCCATGGTCCGCATCGCGCGAACGGCGGGATGGATCCTCGGCACTCGCCCATCGCTTCGCTTGGCCTCGGCCAAGGATGACAATGGGGGATTTGCAGATTCTCGGCGACTTGCGGTCGGGGCCGACCCGCTCAATGATCGGGCCTGAGCACGTTGCAGGTTAAACGCGCGACGAGCTAGTCAACTATTCAGCCACCATGAACGCGTCGATGGCCGCGGCCAGCGCGTCATACTCGTCGCAGCCGAGCAGGCAGACCTCGTCCAGCACCGCCAAGCGCTCCTGCGCGGCGGCCAGGTTGCCCAGCGCCAGATAGAGCTCGCCCAGGTACTCGTTGGCGCCCAGATGCTCCGGATCTATGGAAAGCGCCTGGCGGTAGTACTCCAGGGACTCCTGGTACTGGCCGAGCTGGCGGGTGGCATAGCCCAGCATGTTCAGCACGTCCGCATTGCGCGGATCGGCGGTCTGCAACTCGCCCAAGGGCGCCAGCGCCGCGGCGTAGTTGCCGGCGGAAATCGCATCGGCACCTTCCGCGAATAGCGCCTGGTTCGACGCCGACATGCTGGGGTCGGGCCCAGGGCCGTCGCCACCCGACATCACGGCGCCAGCGCCGGTCGCGGCCAGCAGGCCCGCAGCCATCACAGCCGCGCCGACTGCCAAGGTGAAGGGTTGCATCGATTTCATACTCGATCTCCCGAAGCTCGATTTGCGCCGGCTGTTCCGCCGCGCCGTCCGCAATTCATAGACCGCTCAAACGCAAGTCTACATGCTCCTACCCGCCACGCACATCGTATGGATGCGCCGCCGCCCAATGCTCGACGAATTGTCGCAACGCCGCGTCGTGCTGCTTCGGCAGCGTCACCAGCAGGCGGACCAACAAATCGCCCTCGGTGCCCGACACATCGCGCAAGCCCTTGCCGCGAAGCCGCAGCGTGGCCCCGGTGTTGCTGCCCGATGGCACCGACACGTTGACCCGCCCGGCCGGCGTGACCAGCGTCGCCGTACCGCCAAGCACCGCCTCGCCGAGCGTCACGTTCATGTCGGCATGGACGTCGAGCCCGTCGCGGCGGAAACGACCATCGTTGACGATTGTGACCGAAATGAGTGCATCGCCGGCGGCCCCGCCGAACTTGCCGGGCAGGCCCTGGCCGCGCAGGCGCAGCACCTGACCGTCGGCAATCCCGGCGGGCACCGTCACCTTCAACGCGCGGCCGTCGGTCGTGGTGATCGTCTTGGAACAGCCCGCCGGCACCGATGCGATCGGGACCTCGACGTCATAGGCGGCATTGGCCCCGTCGATGGCCAGGAAGCCGCGCCGCTTGCCGTCCTTCTGTTTCGGTGCCGGCCGCGGCGCCCCGTGCCGAGCGCCTGGGGGTCGCGCCCCACCCGGGTGGTGGCCCGGCCGCGCGGGGCCCGGTCGTGCGGACCCAGGGCGCGGCGCCGTGCGGTCCGGATCGACCAGGGTCGCATAGGCTGCCGTCAGCTCCTTGAACTGCTTCTCTTTTTCCGCATCGCCGGCGAACAGGTCCGGATGGCAGCGCTTGGCGGCGGCGCGGTAGGCGGCACGGATCTCATCGGGCTTGGCGTGCGGCGACACGCCGAGCAAACGGCAGGCCTCGTCGATGGTCGAGCTCCGTTCCGTCACTGACACTGCTGATCCTCGGTCGTTGGGACGTGCCGGGCCGGCGCGGGGCCGGCAATCCACGCCATCTTGCGCACGCTCCGGTATCACAGAACACGGTTAACGAAGCACGAAACCTGCCGACGGAACCGCGCGTCGGCGCCGCTACAGGCGGGTCCGCACCTCCCACAGCTCCGGGAAAAACCGGTGGTCCAGGGCACGGCGCAGATAGGCCACGCCAGAGGTGCCGCCGGTGCCGGACTTGTCGCCGATTATGCGGGCGACCGTGGTCAGGTGCCGGAATCGCCATTGCTGGAACCAGTCCGCCACGTCCACCAGCTTCTCCGCCAACTCGTAAAGGTCCCAGTACTGCTCGGGATCGCGATAGACCGCCATCCAGGCGTCGACCACTGTCCCGTCAAGCGCGTGCGGCTGCGCCAGGTCGCGCTCCAGGCAGGCTGGCGCGATGGCGAACCCGCGCTGCGCGAGTTTGGTCACCGAAACGTCGTAGATGCTGGGCACCGCCAAGGCCGCGCGCAACGCCTCCGCCGCATCGGGGTCGTCGGCGTGGCGGTCGACCAGGCCCGGGCTGCGCGCGCCCAGGCGGCATTCTATCAGCCGGTATTGCAGCGACTGCAGGCCCGAGGCGCTGCCCAGCTTGCCGCGAAACGTCAGATAGTCGGCCGGTGTCAGGGTCGACAGCACGTCCCACGACTGAATGAGCTGCGACTGGATGCGCGAGAACCGCGACAGCATCTTGAACGCCCTGGACAGGTCGTCGCCCTGGATCGTGGCAATCGCCCCATCCAGTTCGTGCAGCCCAGCCTTCATCCACAGCTCGGTTGCCTGATGGATGACGATGAACAGCATCTCGTCGTGCTGGTCGCTGACCGGCTGCTGGCAGCCCAGCAACCCGTCCAGCTTCAGATAGTCGCCATAGCGCATGCGCCACACCTTGGACCAACCCCACACTTTGGACCAACCTATGTCTTTGTGCTGCCGCATTGCTGCATGTTTGATGGCGGTTGTCATCAAGCAGGCGGCGGCGGCCTTCAGGTAAGAGAACCGAGCGGAAATATGCATTTTTCAACTGGCAGCATTCATCGCGGAGCGAAGACTCGCCTACGGCTTGCCTCCGGACCGGTGTCCGGCTACTGTCCCTCACTGAGGGGTGACAAGACGCCGTTTCGGCGAATTTGCCAAAGCCATTCCGACCCGAATTATTTGCGCAAGCAAGTAATCGAATTTGTGCGTTCACATTCGCGCTCAGGTTGACTCATGCCGCGCAGCAACGTGACCTATATCGCTTCGGCCCTGGGCAAGCCCGGCACTTCCAAGATTCCGCGCGGCCGCACCACCGGCAGCCGCAAGCGCGGCCAGACGCCACCGGTCTTCATCCTGAACCCGAAAGCCAGCGACCTGCCGGTCAAGCGCCTGCGGTTCGCGCTGGAGCATTGGGCCGAGATCCGCGGCGATGCCGACTGCCCCACCGTCGATCAGCTCGACCCCACCGCACTTGGCCCATTGCTCGGCTGGGTGATGCTGGTCGACGTCGTCAACGACGGGCACGACTTCATCTATCGGCTGTATCCGAGCGAACTGGTCTGGCACTACGACGAGGATCTGACCGGCCGGCGGCTTTCGACGCTGGACCGCTCGGCCGCCGCGTTCCTGAACCAGTGCTACCAATCGGCATTGGCGGCCCGGGCCCCGCTTTATGCCCGCCACGACCCGGCCGACGACCCCCGCATCAGCACCTGGCACAAGCTGATCGTGCCTTTGGTGGACAGCGCGGACGGCAACGTCGTGCGGTTCATGGTGACCGTATGCGGCGAGCTGGACGACAACGCGCCCAGCGGCACCGGGTCTCTGGTCCGTTACCGGAACACCTGACTTGCTACAATAATTGCATGAGACCGCGGCCGATCAGGTAGAACGCGGCCAGCGTCGATGCGCCGATGGCGAACCACCGCAGGCTGCTGGCCGCCAGCATGCGCCCCACCGGCCGGGCCAGCGCGAAGCCGACGACGACCGCCGGCAACAGGATTGCGGCCAGCACCAGGTCCGCCGCCCCGACCTCGCCGAAGATTGTCAGCGCCAGCACCGACAACAGGCCGCCGATGCCGAACACCACGGCCAGCGTGCCGCGCGCCTGCTCGGTGCGGCTTTGCTGGTAGACCATCAGGATCGGCGGCGCGCCGATGGACGCGAATGTCCCCATGACACCGGAACCGACGCCGGCCAGCAGCAAATTGCGGTTGGTGAAGCGCGCCGTCCTGCCGGCCAGGCTGAGCGCCACGCCGACCAGAACCATGATGCCGAAGATGATGTAGAACAGGGTCAGGTTGACATAGGCGACCAGGGCCGCCGCCGGCAGCGCGCCCAGCCACCGTCCGCCGGTCAGTAGCCCAACCTCCTGCCACGCGATGCGCCCCCAGTCGCGCACCACGATGATGCAGCCGAGCGCGAAGGTGACGATTAGCACCGGTGCCGGCACCAGCGCCGGATCCAGCGCCGCCAGCGTCGGCCCGGCCAACAGGCCGAGCCCGAAACCGGCGATCGACTGGATCATGGCACCGAGCGCGGTGGCGCAGAATGCGCCGACCAGGATCGGCCACCCGATCGGGATCAGGTCGCTCAGCGGCTCCATCGCGCCCGCGCGGCCCCGCTCGTCGGCGTCAGACGCCGCAACCGCAGCCCATGACGATCTCGGACTGGCCGTTGATGACGTCGTGGACCTCGATCGCCATCCCCTCGTAGTAGTCGACCGACAGCACGACCTCCATATCGCCGTCACCGTTCAGGTCGGCCACCGCATGCACCATGAACTCCAGCGGTGCTGCGAATTCGCGCTCAACTTCGTGGTACTCGCCATCGATCACGGTGGTAATCACCTCGCCGTTCACCACCCGGCGCAGCAAGATCATCGAATGATCGCCGGCCTGCACGCGGGTCTGGTTGCGCAGGTCGCGGTTGGAGGCCGTGACTAGCACCTCATCCGTGCCGTCGCCATCGATATCGACCCGGATCACCTGGGTCAGCCGCACCTGATCCGGCACGTTGAAGCCAAGCTCGCGCATCGCCTGGGCGGTCGCGGTGCGATAGGTCACGCTCTCCGGGCTGTTCAGCACGATACCCGGCATCGCGTCCCAATTGCCGCCCACGCCCACCGCCGTGATCGGGCCCTGCGGGATTGGCGCCGCGTCCGTGATGTGCATCCAGTCGCAAACGTCGTCGGGCGAGTACGGAAGCTGGCTTTGCGCCCGTCCCTGCTGGCCCTCCAATGTCAGCCAGCGCACCACCTCGCCGCCGCGCAATTGCGGTGCCGCCGTATCGGCGTCAATGAACTGGCCGTTCTGCACGCCGCCCATCAGGCACTGGAACGCCCAGTCGACCGCCATCGTGTCCAAGTTTTGCAAGCCGATCACCGGCAGCACGTCTTGTGCGCTGGCCGAGCCCGGGCCGGCCATCGGCAGTGCCGCCGCCATGCCCAATGCCGCAATCCAGCCTTTGTTTCCAATCGGTTTGGTCATCGGTTCAACCCTGTAGTTTCGCTGGTCACTTCACCGCGGCGCGGCACCTTCGCACCGGCAACCGCCGAAGGCAATCGCGCCGACCGTCAGGAAGGGCGATCGCGCCCGGCAATCGCGCTTGGCAACCTCGGGGCACGCCGCGTAAGTTCGCCCCATGCGCGTCATCAGCATCGCCAACGTCAAGGGCGGCAGCGGCAAGACCACCGTCGCAACCAACCTGGCGGCCCTTCTGGCCGGCAAGGGCCACGCCACCGCGCTTGCCGATCTGGACAAGCAGCAGGGCGCGCTGACCTGGTTGCGCCGGCGGCCGAAAACCGCCCCGCCAATCCGCGCGGTCGATTTGGACGCGGGCGACAAGCTGCCAAAGAAATCCGACATTGTCGTGATCGATGGCGTGGCGGCGATGCGCAAGAGCCTGAGCCGCGACCTGGTGGACGACAGCGACGTGATCCTGATCCCGGTGCTGCCGTCGATTTTCGACGAGGACGGCACCCGCCGCTTCCTGAAGCAGATCGCCGACACCAAGCCGATCCGCAAGCAGCGCCGCCAGGTCGGCCTGATCGCCAACCGGGTGCGCTTGCGCACCAGCGCGCTGACCCGTCTGAACGCGTTCCTGGACGCCCTGCCCTTCCCCACGGTCGCGACCCTGCGCGAGACCCAGCTCTACACCACGGCCGCGACCCAGGGCCTCGGCCTGTGCGAAATCGGCGGCAGCCGCACCCGCGACTATGTCGAGGAATGGCGCCCCATCCTTTCATTTATCGAGCAGTAGATAGCCCACACCTCACGCGGCCGAGCGGCCACCGCGCCCACCTGACGGAGACCACCCGAGCATGAAGACCGAGATCCTGATCGTTTGCCCGTTGATGCAACGGATCATGGACGAGCTTGCCGAGAAGTACGAAGCGCACCGGTTGTGGGAGGCGGACGACCGCGCCGCCCTGCTGGCCGAGATCGCCCCCCGGGTGCGCGGCATCGCCACCGACGGGCACCACGGCGCCTCGGCCGAGTTGATGGACGCGCTGCCGAAGCTGGAAGTGATCTCGTGCTACGGCGTCGGCTATGACGGCATCGACGTGGCGGCGGCGAGGGAACGCAACATCACCGTCACCAACACCCCCGGCGTGCTGAACGATGACGTGGCCGACCTGGCCATCGGCCTCTTGCTGTCGGTGGCGCGCGCGATCCCGCAGGGCGACCGCTATGTGCGCGACGGCCGTTGGCCGAAAGAGGGCATCATGGCCCTGCAGACCAAGTTCTCCGGCAAGACCGTCGGCATTCTGGGCCTGGGCCGGATCGGCAAGGTGATCGCGCGGCGCTGCGCGGCGTTCGACTGCCCGGTGGTCTATCACGGCCGCAGCGAGCAGCCCGATGTCGACCTGCCCTACTACGACAACCTGGTGACCATGGCCGCCGACGTCGACTTCCTGGTCGCGATCTGCCCCGGCGGGCCGGCGACCCGGAACCTGATCAATGCCGAGGTGTTGGAGGCACTGGGACCGAACGGGTTCCTGGTCAACGTCGCACGCGGCTCGGTGGTCGACGAGGCCGCCCTGATCGACGCGCTGCGCAACGGCCGCATCGCCGCCGCCGGGCTGGACGTGTTCGCCAATGAGCCCAATGTGCCGGAGGAACTGATCGGCATGCACAATGTCGTGCTGCAGCCCCACGTGGCCAGCGCCACCACCGAGACCCGGCGCGCCATGGGCGACCTGACCATCGAGAATTTGGACCTGCATTTCGCCGGCCAGCCCGTGCGTACGCCAGTCTGAGCCCGCATGGCCGACGACCAGGCCCGCGACGCCAGGGAAAACGCCGGCAGGCAAAACGCCGAGGGCCTGGACGCCGAAGAACGCGAGGTCACCCAGGACCGCCAGCGTCTTCGGCCACGGGTGGTCTACGAGATCGTCCGCCGCGAAGGCGAGGAGGAGCTGGACCGCCCGGTGTCCTCGCTGTGGTGGTCGGGCGTGGCCGCCGGCATCGCCATCTCCGCCTCGCTGCTGGTCACCGGCATCCTGCACCACCACCTGCCGGACACGCCCTACCGCCCGTTGATCGAGGGCGCCGGCTACTGCGTCGGCTTCATCATCGTCATTCTCAGCCGCATGCAGCTCTTCACCGAGAATACCATCTCGGTGATCCTGCCGCTGCTGGCCGACTTCGGCCGTGCCAAGCTCACCCGCACCGCCCGGCTGTGGGGGGTGGTGCTTGGCGCCAACATGACCGGCACCTTCATCGTCGCCCTGCTGGTGACCTTCATCGGCACGTCGCACTCCGACCATGTGGAGGGCATGCTCGCGATCTCGCGCCATTTCGCCGAGCTGACCGCGCTGGAGGCGCTGATCCGCGGCATCCCCGCCGGTTTCTTCATGGCGGCCATCGTGTGGATGCTGCCGAGCGCGGAGTCGGCGCGGTTCTGGGTCATCGCATTATTGACCTACGTGATCGCCATCGGCCAGTTCGCCCACATCGTGGTCGGCTCGGGAGAGGTGTTCCTGCTGATGCTGGCTGGCGAGGTCGGCGTCGGCCACGGCTTTGGCGGGTTGCTGTTGCCGGCGCTGGCCGGCAATCTGATCGGCGGCACCGGCCTGTTCTCGCTGCTGGCCTACGCCCAGGTTCGCCAGGAGATGTGAGGCGGGGATTGACCGGCACGCGCGCCATGCGCAAAGACATGCGCCCGGGTCGCGACAGATGGGAGCACAGCATGGTTAGGGGTTGGATAGGTCGGGTCAAGACGACGTTCGTGCCAGCCGTCGCAGGCTTGGCCCTTTGCGCGACAACCGCCGCCAACGCTCAGGACGAGGCAGCATTCGTCGACCCCACGGTGGCGGAGCCGACAGAGCTTCCGGCCGGCACTTACCGGCTTGACCAGATCCACGCCAGCCTGATCTTTCGGGTCGACCACATCGGCTTCTCGCACTTCGTCAGCCGGTTCGCGCGCTTCGATGCGACCCTGGAGTTCGACCCCGCCGCACCGGAGACGATGTCGGTCAGCGCCACCATCGACCCGGCCTCGATCGAGACCCACCCGCCCGACCCCGACGAGCTCGACTTCAACGCGATCCTGCGTAGCGAGACCTGGTTCGACACCGCCACCCATCCGGAGATGACGTTCCGGTCGACCGGCGTCACGCTGACCGGCGAGACCACGGCGGACGTCACCGGCGACCTGACGCTGCGCGGCGTCACCCACCCGGTGACCCTGAATGTCATCTTCAATGGCGGCTATGTCAGCCACCCCTACGACCCGAACTCGCGGATCGGCTTCTCCGCCTCTGGCGCGTTGCTGCGCTCCGACTTCGGCATGGGCTTCGGCGTGCCGCCCGAGGGCTCGAGAATGGGTGTCTCCGACGAGGTCGAATTCCTGATCGAGGCGGAATTCCTGCGCCCGTTCGAGGAGTGAGCGGCAAGGCGCTTCGGCCTCTCACCCGCTCTCACTTGTGACCCTTGGCCGAAGGCCGAGGGTCCATTCCGGTTATCGCGCGATGTCCCCTCCCCATCGTCATGGTCGGGCTTGGTGAGCCTGTCCTCGGGCCGGCCTTTGGCCGGTCCCGAGGGACCATCCACGACTTGACATCGCCGAATGAAAGACGTGGATGCCCGCAACAAGTGCGGGCATGACGATCTTGGAGTGCATGTTGCGTTTCAGGGCGGCCACAATGCCGCACTTGCACAAGTGCCGACATGATCAGCAAACCGGCCCAAGCAATTGGTGCGGACGGCGGGACTTGAACCCGCACGCACACAAGGTGCAACAGATTTTCATACCCGCCACGGCTTTCGCCGCCGGCCGCGCCTCGAAGCGTAAAAGCGCGCGCCGTTTGGGGCCTGGACTATCCCTTCGCCGTCACCGGCCGCCCGACGCGCCAAACGCGACGGAAGCCGGCCCCAGGCGCCGCCCGTCTAGTCTCTACACCTTCCCGCACCGTTGCCCGGTAGAGGCCCCGGCACGGGCTTGGCTCGGGATCGGCAACGGCCACGTGAAATTGCGCCGGCCGCGAAGCTTTCCCCGAATTTGAGCGGTTCTGCACCGCGGGTTTCCCCACGGGCACTCCCGTTCGCGAAGTCTGTTGTGTCTACCAATTCCACCACGTCCGCCCGGCGCCACGATACCGGGCGCCCCCGCTGCTGCCAATCAGTTTGGAATTCGGCCCGCCAGCGACTAGATTGCCGGACATATCGACAGCGCGGACTCACCCGTTCCGGACTGGCCGAGCTGCCGCATGGGCGCCCGTAGCTCAGTAGGATAGAGCACAGGATTCCTAATCCTGGGGCCGCAGGTTCGAATCCTGCCGGGCGCGCCATTCTGCTTTTACCCCCTGAGAAGTCGGCTAAAGCCTTGAAAGGTAAGGCCACATCGGCGGTTCTAAACCCTCCATCTCGGGTGTATGACAGACGCTCCCCAAAGGTGAGTTTGAGCACAGCGCGCTTGTGATCGATACGGTCAGAAGCCCAGAGTTTCTGCGGGTTTCCGAGGAAATCGAGGGCGGTTCTAAGTGACTCGTCGAAGCCGAGGATCGGTCGCCCGCACTGTGAGACCTTTTCCCGCAGTTCCATCTTGCGCAGCTCCATCTCCTTGATCCGCTTCTCGTAGGCACGGATCACCGACGGCGAATCCGTCTCGACGATCCGGTCGAGCAGCTGATCGACATCCTGCTCGATCTTCGTGATCGCAGCGCCGAGCGAACGGCTTTCGGCCTTGTGGGATTCAAGCCGCGTGTCCCAGAGCTTCTTGAACATGGCGCAGGCCACCCGGAACAGGCCCTCGGAGGGCCGGAGGGTGAGCAGCAGCGCCTCGAACTCACCTTCGATCTGATCGCGCTTGATCGACTTGCCGTAGCTCTCACAGCCCCGCTTCGGGCAGAGGTAATACGGATAGCGAGCTTTGCGACCGGACGACCAGCAAGCCGTCAGTGGCGTTCCGCAGCACCCGCACACGACCGCGCCGCGAAGCGGGAAGTCCTCGCTCAGGTCCTTTCTGACCGGCGCACGGCCCTTGCCGTTGAGGCGGTCCTGGATTTTTCGGAAGGTCTCCAACGAGATCAATCCGGTGTGTTTGCCCTCTCGCACACCCACGTCCCAGGACGGCGCTTCGACCAGCCCGGCATACACGCCACGGGTCAGCAGCTCGGTGACGCGCTGATTGCGGACTTCACCGTTGCGGTCGCGCGGATACTGAGGATGGGATTCCAGGAAGCGCTTGACCTCGGCCTGAATCTGGAAGCGGCCAGTGGCGAAGCCTTCGAGCGCCTCTTGCACGATAGAGGCAAGAGGCTCGTCGCGGACGAGCACCTTGCCGTGCCCCCCGGACTTCTCATAGCGGTAGCCCACCGGAGCCTGAAAGACCCAGTAGCCGTTCATGACGCGCGCACGCATCCGGTTCTTGGTTTGCTCAGCGTTCTTGCGGCGTTGATGCTGCGCGACGGTCGCGAGGATATATTCCTGCAACTCGCTGTCGGCATCGTCATTGAATTCGAGGGTCGGGGATTCCAGCCGCCCGCCTGCCAGCGTTATCGCGGCACGCAATTCGATGTGCGCGCTCACCGAGCGGGCCAGGCGCGATATATCGTCGACGAGAATGACGTGTGGATTGCTGCGATGCTTTTTCAGGAAGGAGAGCATCGCCTTGACGCCAGGACGGTCGACGGCGCTGCCGCTCAGATCGTCGGTGAACACCTGCACGATCTCGTAGCCGCGCACGCGCGCGTATTCGCGGCACCGCGTTTCCTGAGAGCCGAGGCCATCGCCGCGCCGCGTCTGCGCCGTGCTGGAGACGCGGCAGTATATGACGGCTTTGCTGTTGATGATGGTCTCGCTCATGAATCCTTCTTCTGCTCCGCGTCGCTGGACGCGGCTTGGTCGAATGTGTCTGTCAGATGGTCGTCCTTCGAGTCTACCTGATCGGCTTCCAATTCCCCAGAAACCCCGACCAACTCGGGAAAAATCCGGTGGATTGAATCGACGCCGAAGCCAAGGTCGACGAAGGCTTTCATGATCTCCCAAAGCGTGGTCAGCAACTCCGTTGCCTGTTCCTCGCTGAGATCGAATTCCTCCATATCGGGGAGATACTCCGCCGGATCGAAATCCGATGGATTGCGATCCGCCAGCCTATCCAGGACCAGCGTATCACCCTCTGTCTTATTGCTCTGGCCTTGGTGCTGTTTGTTGGTCACGCCGCTCTTCCTCTTGTTTCTTTCTCCCCTTCATCAAGTGAACCGAAGAGGAGAACATAACATGAACATGTGTTCATTGCAACGAATAGTTTGCCTTCATTGCTCGCGCCCGAAATCCGCCTTCGCGTGGCCTTGCAGGCGCGCGAAGCTGTGATCCCGCTCGGCACCGTCGCGCACGCGTTGCAGCCGATCTTGCAGATAGCTGATGCGCCGTTCGTCGGCTTCGTGCAGGGAACGCCTCGTGTGCTCGGCATCGGGCCCTATCGGCGTCAGATGACGAGTGGGAGCCGGAACCGGACGGCTTGCGCGCAAGCGTTCCAGTTCCGCCTTGGTGGCGATGTCCGGGTGCAACGTGTTGCGGTTCGGGCCGCTCATCGACCACGCTCCTGGCTCCGGCGCTCCTGTGCCGCGCCGGTGCCGTCCTTCATGGATTGAAGCCGGTCCTTGGGCGTCCGCAAGATGATGCGCCCGTTCACCGGCACCGATTCCAAATCCACGGTGTGGCCCTCACCGTCCTTGTGAGGAAAGGCCGCCCCGACTCGGTTGTAGTATGTCTTCTCCCCGACATCCCGCGCAGAAAGGGCAACGAAGCTAGGCCCGTTGCTCCTGCTCTGAGCGGTGTCGATCTCCTTGCCCGTGTTGTCCCTCTTCACATCGTCGCTCATGACACTGCCCTTCATCTCAGACCGGTTTGTGACCTTCCACGTATGACAAGGTTCCGCCCTGGAACTGGGGGAAACCTGCGTAGCGCCGAGGCACGGGCTCCGTGATTACCCGACGGCGGCGCATGCCCAGACGAGTGGCGACGACAACGCTGTCCGTGGGTGGGTGATAGGGGTTCGCCAGGTACTTGCCCGCCATCTCGCGGCGCGTGAAGTAGGGGTACTTGGCCGCGAGGATCGGCTTCAGATTCTTTCCCGAGATGAAAAGGATCTGGCGATCCTCCGGCAGCGCCAACACCTCGTCGGGTGTCATGAGGGGACGCGCCTGCTTGGTACGGTGCCCGGCATTGCGCTTGAAGTGCGCATAGTCATACGCCGCTTCGAACGGATCGCCGTCGCTCATCACCCGGCGCAGCGTCTCCCACTTCTGGCGCTTGGCCGCGTCCTGTTGAAGCTTGTCGTCATATTCCAGCGTCTCGGTGCCCAGCATCGAGGAGATCAGTTGTGCCGTCTCGTAGTCGCGCACGCCGAAGAACTGACGCATCTGCGCCGAGCCGAGGAATCCCTGAAGCGCGGGGGCACCGAAATTGCGGACGATCTGTCCGGCGTCCTGGAATATGGCCCAGGCGCGAACGCCCGCGCCGCGTCCATAAGTGAACGCGCGCAAGAGCGTTTCGAAACGCCCGAGCTGGCCCGCCTCGTCGACCACGAGCATGACGCGCCGACCGCCCGGACGCCGCGATTTATAGAGCATGGCCACGGTGAAGAAGAGCCGGACCAGGGGCGACCAGAGCGCGAGATACTCGGCGGGGATGTTCAGGAAGACCTTCGCCACGCGGCTTGGATCGACGAGCGCAGAGAGCGAAAACTCCGGCTCTTCGAGAGAGGCCAGTAGCACCGGATCGTCGAGGAAGCCGAGATGGGCATAAATCTCGCCCAGGATGCCGCCGAATTCCTTCGGCGCGTCCTGCTGTTTGGTCAGCATCTCCGCAGCTACGCGGCGCACATCGTCGAACCGACTGACAAGCATGGCCTCTAGCTGATCCGCCCAGGCGGTGCGGTCGGACTCGATGGAGTTGACGATGCGGTAGAGGTCCGGCAGCGACGTGCCGCCGAGCTGCTCGACGCGGGACTTGAGAATGCCCCCCATCCATTCGCGGGCGCGCATACAGAAATACTGACCTTCACCGCCGCGCAGCGCGATGAAGCCCTCGGTGATGAACCGCACGTTCGCATGGAAGTCCGGCGCATCGAGCTTCAGGATGTCGAGCGGGTTGCAGCGATGCTGCGGCAGGTTGCAGGTGCGGACTGGGTTCCAGAAGTAGGCATATTCATCATGTCCCGCATGGACATGGATCGAGATCGCGCCCAACTCACCGCGTGGATCGAGCACGATCATCGGAATGCCGGGCGAATTGCAGACCACGTAGGCCAGCAGGTCCCGGAGCTTGCCCGAGCCTGCGCCGCCGATCGTGATCATCGGGGCATCGCCCGAGAGATGCATGGCCCGGCTGCCGACATAGCCGATCTGCGGACCATCAGAGTCAAACAGGCCAGCCGCCCGCATGTCGGCTTCATCTGACCAATTAGCGCTACCGAAGCGATGCTCTTCGTTGAACGGGTGTGACATTGGTCTCTCCAACGAGAACGGGGGGCCCGAAGGCCCCCCGTTCGATGGGTTGGGGTGGAGCGCTAGCCGATCGATGCCAGCACGAGGAGGCCGATCGCGATCAGCACGATCGCGCCTCCCCAACCTCCGCCGCCACCGCGCTTGCGATAGACGCCGAAGGTTCCGCCGCCAACCCGGTCATACTGAGCCATCACGGTTCTCCTTTCTCAGGTTGCTCAGAACAGGCGCGAGGCGAGCGCGAACCCGCCCATCGTGATCAGCGTCGTGATCGACGCCCGAGCCGTGAAGAACACGACCCCTGCCACGATCACGAACCAGACGATTCCGCTGATGTCCGTCCAGTCGCGGCCGTAGTGCTCGGACGTGAAATCCTCGACCCAGTCGATCGTCGCGCCATATGCGAGCGGCGTGAGCAGGAACGTCGCTGCTGCCGCCGCCAGATTGCCGAGGCCCTTGATCGAGCCCGCAAGCATCGATCGCCCGGCTTCACGTTGCTTGTCCCGAAAGGTCATCCGCTCTCCTCTGCCGTGGCGAGCGCCAACCCAGTCGGCCAGCGCGCTTGCCGACCCTTCTATTGGGCCCGGCCCCGCCGCGTGGGCGGAAGCCGGGCGGAAGTCGTGCGCCTTATTGGCTGCATTGGTCGCGGCGGTGCTTGTCGATGCGCAGTGCGAGATCGATCAGACGGAGCCGGGCCAGAATGCGCCGCTGCGGCTGCTGGCGTGGCGGCTCGGTAGTGGCGCGGAGAAAATCCGACAGCCATCGGAAGGAGCCGTCGTTGTTGAAGGCGTCATCGATCTCCGGCAGGGAATAGGGCCGCCCGTCTGGCAAGAGGATGCGGCCTGGGTAGGAGTAGATCGTGTCGGACAGCCAATCGGCAATCTGGCGGCGCGGCAGGCCGAGACTCTTCTTCAGCTCGCCGAGCACGATCGCCATGCGGCAATAGTGCGCCGCACGCCGAAGCTCCCAGTCGCTCGCGACATAGATGTCAGGAGCAAGCTGCTCGTTGTCATTGGCGGCATGGCTGCCAGCCTTCCAAACGTGCTGCCCGCAGTGTCTGCAATAGATCATGGCTGTCCTCCGTCGCCGCTCTGATCCGCACGCCCGGCCAGGACGGAGTCCTGGTCAAAGCGTTGCTCGCGGCGTGGACGAAGGATTCTTGTGGAAGCGCGATGAGCGCTGATTGAGTGTGTGCCCGCCGCAAGGCCTTGCCAAGGCTGGCGACCGAACATATGACAAGACAGACTGACGCAAACCGGACTTATCTATCTGAAAACACGCCATGATACGTGTCGCAGTTAGCAGGCTGAGGAGCCTCTAGAGCTGGCGGTCGTGAGCAAGCGCAGCCGCATGACAGCCGCGCAGGCTGAAACGCTGCTTCGATGCTACTCGGAACGACGAACGCCCGCGGAAGCAGCCGACGTATGCGGCCTCAGCCGCAACACGGTCTATCTCCGCTACAGCCAGATTCGCTGGCGCTTGATCCTCACAGGGTACTACTCGGACGCCGCAATGACGGCGGATGATCCTGGCTTGCCCCCGGCGGTGAAACGCCAGCTACGAGAAAGGCGAGGCGTTCGGAAGGACAAGGTCTATCCCCATTCCGCCAAACTGATTCACTGGCTGGACGAACTGCCGCCCCGGCTGGTCCGCAAGCACATCCACAAGATCATCGAGCTAACCGGACCCATCGATCAGGAGCCGGAGTTGGATGCCGTCCAAGCCGAAAGAGTGCGGGCCTACGTCCGCTATGCGCAGGCCGAACTGATCTGGGATCGCCGCCGCAGCGCACCTGTGCAGGACGAGGCGCAGCGAGCCCTGGTTGAACGAGGCAAGAGCGCTCGTGACCGAGCCTGGCGCGCGTACCGCACAGCGAGCAAGCGGGTTCAGCGTGCCGGGTGAGACCTATTTCCGACCGGAACCTTGGGCAGCCTGTAGGACGTAATACACCTGTTCCAATTGGATGGTTCATGCGTTCCGCAAGATGTGCGCTGTAATACAGCGCCTCTTGGCAAGGGGGCCCGCTGCGCGCCCCCGTTGCATCCCCCCGGCCTGTGGCGCGTCTAGGCATCGAGCCTAATTCCGCGCCATTCAATCGTATCGCCGATTGACCACTCGTCAGGGCAATAGCCCCCGACACCCCCATGACCAAGGTGCCTGTCGCGCACCCTGGACCCTGCGACCAACCTCGCGCTGGTTGGATGCGATTTGTGTAGAAGTCATTCCGCGAGCAGCAGCTCGGCCATCCCGTCGAGCCGAGTTTTGGTGTGACGCCAGCCCGGCATCTGCCGATCCAACAGGCTGTAGAAACGCCTGCTGTGATTGTGCTCTCTCAGATGACAAAGCTCGTGGACAATCACGTAATCGATGCACTCGCGCGGAGCCCGCACAAGCCACGGATTCAAATGGATCGCCCCCGAGGGCGAGCAGCTTCCCCACTGCTTCCTCATCGCGAGCAGTTTGAGTTCGGGCTCATCATCAATCCACGCGATGCGTGTTGCGACCTCGCTGAGGCGCCGACCCAGGTAATCCTCAGCCTTGGCCCAGTACCAGTCATTCAGCCTCCGCTTCACCGCCGCCCGGTCGAAACAGGGCAGGGTGATCCTGATCTGCCCACCCTTGAGAAGCACCGACGATGGCTCGTCGTCAGACTGAATGACTTTCAGCTGAAATCGCCTACCGAGGAAAAAATGCGTTTCGCCGCTCACAAACTCCCGAGGCAATGCGTGAGCCCGAGCGCCCGCGAGTTCGCGGAGCTGACGCGTGATCCATCGCGCACGTTTACGCAGGGCTGCCTTTATGTCAGCCGGAAGGGCGTCCGGCGGTGCCTCGGCCTCTATCAGTCCATTAGGATGAACATGAATCCGAACTCTGGACGACAGGCTCGGGTTTCGGGCAACGGTATACCTAATCCTCTCTCCGCCATAACCCAGTATCCCATCCATCAGAAGTCACCCCGCGAAAGGCCAAGCTTTGTGACTTCGACAATGCGCTCACACACATTTTTCGCCCGATCCAGACCGATACGCTTGAAAAGAAGAGGAAGTACCTTTTTGCGGATCGCCGCCTCGATATTCTGCGGATTCAGCGAGTTCTCCGCTACGGAAACAACAACGATCCGGTCGATCTCAAGACTTATATCAGCAATGTCAGAGGTCTCCTCTTGCTCAAAATCGCTGCCTAGCACGAGCTTGAAAATGCCGTAGTAGGCTGCCGCGTGCTTATTCTCACCCAACGACGGAGGCATTCCTTCTACCCGTCGCCCCTTAACCTCGTCTTCAAAGTCCCTAAACAGAGCGTATTGCTTAAACGGATGCTCGAAGAGCGCCTCCGCCTCATGGATTGCCTGCCTCAATAGTTCAGAAAAGTAGGCCTGGGCATATGGATCATCAGCAAGATCCTGCTCAATCGTTCTCTTCACACGCGAACGGATGATATCGGTCTCGTTCTTGAGCTTCTCCGGTGTCCACTTTTCAGCTCTCTCTTTCTGACCCAGATCGTTGACAACGTAGACCCCTTCTGATTCCTGAATTTCCTCCCCAAGAACATAGCGATCAACCAGGCGTCTGATCTGGTCTTCGTAGGCATTGAAATCGACTGTCTCCTGAGCATCGCGTTTCGCAATGCGTCGCAGCTCACTAAAAAACTTGAGATCACGCTTATATGTCTGAATTTCCTGCTCTGAGACAGCCGCATCTTCAAAAAACGAGCGCGACCCCAGCGCGACCTTTAGACAGATGCCAAACTCAGTCAGTGCTTCATAGAAATCCTCTCGGACCTTTTGATGTTCATCCGAAGCCTCCCCATACTCATCAATCTCAACTTTTGGTATAAGAATCTGCCGGTACTGTTCTAGATCGGCGCGGTTCTTCACCTCCGAAAACACACCTAGAAGGTTCTCGTGTAATGCCGGGAGCCGCTTATATTCGGTAGAGACATCAGCGTAGAGGCCTTG
Organism: Alphaproteobacteria bacterium; assembly: GCA_965227515.1. GTDB lineage: Bacteria > Pseudomonadota > Alphaproteobacteria > CALKHQ01 > CALKHQ01 > CBDDFZ01. The sequence continues at coordinate 2,754,387 of CBDDFZ010000001.1, read as the reverse complement.
AATATCATCGATATCAAATCCGGCTTGTGTGCGCTCAGCAAGGTCCTGATAACCGTCAATGGCGGTATCCAATTCCTTAAGAATGCCTCTGTAGTCAATTAGCAGGCCATATTTCTTCGCGTCATGCAGGCGATTAACCCGCGCGATTGCCTGTATAATATTATGATGCTTGAGCGGCTTATCGATATAGAGCACCGCATTCTTAGGCTCATCGAAGCCAGTCAGCAATTTGTCCACCACAATAAGGATGTCGGGCGGCCCTGGTTCGGAAAATGCTTCAATCACATCACGCTCATAGTCTTCGGGAGCGCCCTTGATATTATCCTTCCACCACTGCTGCACCTCGGGCAACTCCGCCTCATCCACATCTTCGTGGCCCTCACGAGTATCCGGGGGAGATATGACAACAGCACTGGTCACAAGGCCAGTAGCGTCGAGAGCCTTCTTGTACCGGATTGCTGAAAGCTTGCTGTCCGTGGCTAGCTGTCCCTTCAAGTCCTTCCCCAACGCTCTAAAGTTTTCGTTGAAATGTACGGCAATATCCCAGGCCACTAGATCGATCCGATTTGCTGATCCGTACATGGGACCCTTCTTGCCGTACTTTTCTTTTAGGTCGCTTTTCTGCTTGTCAGACAGGCCGACCGTGATCTTGTCGAACCAGTTATCTATGGCCTTTGCATTGATATCCAGAACGGGTCGACGCTCTTCATATAGAAGGGGCGTTACGGTTCCATCTTCGACGGCGCGCTGCATCGTATAGGCATGGACAATCGGACCGAACTTGTTGGTCGTCTTGTCGTCCTTCAGGAGTGGAGTTCCCGTGAACGCCACGTACGAGGCGTTCGGCAGGGCCTTGCGCATCCGCTCATGATTCTCGCCGCTCTGACTACGGTGCCCTTCGTCGACGAGAACGATGATGTTTGGGCTTGGGTTGAAGCACTCAGCGAGCCTGGAGGCGGTTCCAAACTTGTTGATGATCGAGAAAATTATCCGCTCGTTCCCCTTTCCAATTCGCTTGGCCAGGTCCCGCCCCGTGGCCGCCTTGGCTCGGTTCTCTTCTCTCCTACCAGCGCTGAGCTTCCCAAGCGCCCCTCCGGTCAGGAAAGTGCGAGCAAGCTGCTTTTCCAGATCGAGCCGATCAGTCACGACCACGACCCTGCAGTCACTGAGGTTTCTGTGCAGAAGGAGCGCCTTGCACAGGAAGACCATCGTGAAGCTCTTGCCCGAACCTGTGGTATGCCAGATCACACCGCCTTCGCGTCCGCCGTCGGGGCGCACCTGCGAAATTCGGTCTATCAGCGCCTTGATGCCAAAAACTTGCTGATATCGGGCGGCAATCTTGCCCGCCTTCTTGTCAAATAGTATGAAGAATTTCACAAACTCTAGCAGACGATCTCTGGCGAGCAAGCTTATCAGCATTCGATCTTGGTCGGTAACAAATTGCTCCGCGCCCCACAGATCACGAAAGTGTTCCTGTACGGATTTCGGTTTACCAAACAACAACGCGTCCCGCTCGCTCAGTGACAATGGCTTATTCCTAACTTCTTTGAACCACGCTTCTGACAGTTCCTCTTCTCTCCAACGCGTCCAAAACTTCTTGGGCGTTTTTGTGGTCGCATAGCGTCCGTCAAGTCCGCTGATGGACATGAGTAACTGCGAGTATGCGAAGAGTTCCGGCACCTCGTCGGATTTCTGATTACGGATGCTCTGGCTTATACCTTCATCGATCATCGATTTGTTGGGATTACCGGAGTCGGGTCGCTTGGCTTCGATAATGGCAAGGGGGATACCGTTTACGAGGCACACGATGTCGGGCCGTCGCGTGCGTGTCCCATCCGAGGTAAGAACTTCAAACTCCTCGGTAACGGTAAAGTTGTTACCGTCAGGATTACTCCAATCAATAATCGGAATCGTTGGTGAGTGCTTCTTGCCGTCAACGAACTCGGTCACCGTGATGCCGAGCGTTAATGCGTTGTAGAGTTGCTCGTTGGCCGTCAGAAGACCTTCTTGAAGGTGCGGCGAGGTTAGCTCTCGGACGATTTGCTCGATTGCATTATTAGATAGTGGGTATGATTGTCCTTTGTACTCGAAACGGCGCTTCCTAAGCGCCTCAATGAGAATTTCCTTTAGGATAACTACCTTATTGCCACCACGCCGCTCAATGCACTCGCCGGCCGGCATGAAGCGCCAGCCAAGAGACATGAGCACTTGCAGAGCGGGAATATGTGCAGAGTATTGCTCTGCAGTGTTGGGGGTGCTCATGCCGTATGCCCCCAGACATTCGCGCTCGAAGCGTCTACATAGTAAAATGCGACATCCTCTCTGCGGACTTGATAGGGAGCGAATTTTTCCGCCACGGCATTCAGTTGATTCTTTGGGTCATGCACAAAGCATACGAATATAGTGATCCGGCTCTCAAAAATAGCATCGTAGATGTGATGATCCACACCCGAGGCAGAATGCCCAAAGACAAATAGACTACCCTGAATTGTCGACAATTGCTCGTAGCAGTGCCTCAAATAAGGGATGGAGTGAATTTTTGATGCTTTTTGGATTGATGTACCTTCCGCAACAAAAAGAGGTAGTTGCTTGCGCTTCTTGATCGACCTGGCGATGGCATCAATTATTCCGCCTGCCGAGATACGCTTCTGCGTTTCCAATTCGTCATTTAGAAACAAATGCAGTGCGCCGTGGAGATAGTAGACCGAACAGTATGCTTGTTCACTAAATGTACGAAAGCCACCAATCTGCGCACCCAAGCCAAATCCATCGTTATGTTTGTTATTCGGTGCATTGAGAATGACCCAGTAAAGCAACAGATCGTAATTCAGTGTAAATACTTGCTGAAACTTCCCAAGAAAATCAGCGCACGCAGCCATGTCATCTTCTGGAATCTCAAACTGTATTCCAGGGTGCACGGTTCGAACCGCATGTATCAAAGCATCGCGTATGACTCCCGCGTCAACACGGAATTGCTCTGATCGCCGTTGGTCTGCGTATGCAGACTCCACCAAAGCTGCAGCTTCCAGTGCGTGCATTACCTCTTCAAAGTCGACCGTTTGAAGCATCTCGAATAGTTGGCGGACAGGAGCATCTCCTGCCAAACCGCTGTGCTCAAGCAGGCTTCCATACCCGAACTGTCCGCCGCTTTGCGCAATTGAGAAGCCGTTGCCGAGCAGTACCGCCCGCGGCAATTTGGCGGTGGCCTCCAATACGTCGTTAAGAGTAGTCAGGCCAGCCATCTCGTTCTTCCTTTCGCGGCGGCCGACTGCGATTTACGCTTTCTCACGCCGCCTCCGCTCCTTGGTTGTCGTTGTTGGCTGCTTGGTCGTCGCCTTTGGACTGTCGCTTCTTCTTCTTTCCTGCCGAGGTCGGTGTAGCGTCTTTGATGAATGCGAACTCCGCCTCGATCCCCATCCTGCGGAGGTCCTTCAGCGCCCGCATCAGGCTGATTCGGGAGAAGAGCGGCAGATTGAGCGCCTTCGCCTCGGCGTTCTTGTGCGTGACGATCTGGAAGACGACCTTGAAGCGGTCTCCGTCGATCGGGGATGCGAACTGATCCTGAGCATTCGCCGGGGCTTTCGCCGAAACGAGCGACTTCAGCTTGTCGCGGGCGTCAGCATCGTCGCGCAGCAGGTGGACGGAGTTGGTTCCCTGGTTGAACAGGTGGCTCAGCTGGGCGGAGAGCGTAGAAATTTTGACGTGGTGCAGGACAGCCTTTCCGTCCTTCAATTCGTACACATCGCAAGGCTCCACGCCTTTCTGCCCGTCAGGAGCAATGCTGGTCATGTCGAGGCAGATCAGCCCGGTCCCTGTAGCGGCAATGGCTTCATTGAAGGCGGCCTCGTTCTCATGTGTGAAGTCAGGGAATGTGCTCTCAGCGCAGAATGGGTCCAGGAACGTCGACAACCCTGTAACAAAGTCGGAATCAACGAGGTACCAGTTCCCGTCGCAAAGGTGGTAGGTCGCACCGGATTCACCAAGGGCGGTATCAAAAATGAGGCACTTATATACGCTGTGACGCTCACCGCGCGGCTGACCTTCTTCGTTGGTGAGGTTGAGGCAGTGCTTGCGCAGTGTCTCGACGTCGATGGTGTCAAGCGAAACCTGACGCTGGTTCAGATACTCATAGTACCGCCCGATGAATACGTCGTCGTAGATGAGCCCCGCACCCGCGCCGGAGAAGGTGGCCCATAACCCCTCATGGTAGTTCAGAATCTCCGGCACGCTAAGAGACAGGCTGTCGCTCTTCGCCTTCACCGCCTCGACCAGTAGGCCATCCAGAGCCGCGAGGATGGAGGGATCGCGTACGGGGGAGATGTTCTGCAGCCCAGGAAACGTCGTCTTGTATGTGTCATCCTCGTAGAGGTTCAGCAGCTTCTCACATAGCTCAGTCAAACCGCCGGGTGTGACATCCGAGCTGACGCGGATGTTGCTCGCACCCGTCGCGTGCTTGAACAAGCTCTTGTGCTCATCCTTCACCTTGCCGGTCAGACTTTTCAGAATGGTCGTGTCCTGATCGAAGTCGAAGTAGGTGAGATCAGAATCCGTCGGCATCTGGGTGCGCTGGCGCCTCGCACCGCTGGGTTCCAGAATGTCGGTGCTCTTCAGCTTGTCAGGGTCGAGACAGTTGAGAGTCACGCGCAATCCGAAATCGTACTCGTAGCTGGTGTCGACAAGATTGTGATAGACATGACCGAACGTGATGGCAAACACACGGCCATCGACAGGAAGAAATACGACAGCGCCCTTGAGCGCCTGCCTCAGGTCTTTCTGAATCCCAAAATAGGCCTTCCACCAGGGGGGAATTGGCGCGTTGTCGAGTACGAATAAGGTTGAACCATCGGGAAGGGCTTCGCCCGCGACCGCATCGTCCAGCGTGTGATCGGCCTTCAGTGCGTTCCTCGCATCGAAATCCTCCTTGAGAAGATAAATCGAAAATGAATGTGACTTACTCATACTGTAATCTCCTTTGCTATTCGCACGCGGCGTTTGCCTGTGAGGAGCTGTTGCATCAAAGCTTTCTTCTCGGACTCAAGACAAGCTTGTTTATGAATCAAACAGTCGACGATGTTTTCAGCCGTATCCAACATTCTCACAGTTGTTTCTTGGGCCACCAAGTTCGGAAGATTGAACTCGACGCTGGATACCAGGCCCCAGTCCGCCCGAGGCATCTTTGAACCGGAAGATACGCTCACTGCAGAGAAAAAAGCGTCGGTCTGCGTGAGGTAGTACAGCCACTTCGGGTGACACAGGGACGCGTCGGCCTTGATCGGCCAAATTTCCGTAGAACACGCCCCAGAAAATTCCGCGAAATGGTACTTGCGCAAATAAGGGCGTAGTTTACCGAACAGAATATAACCAGGCTCAACGACAGCCTTTAAGCTGGCGAGGTTTCGCGCGTCATCGAAACCGACGAGTCTCCCTGTATTTTGCTCGATATGCTCAAGCTCGATACACTTTGTTTCCTCGTGCAACGAAGATGGATCAACTCTGCGCTTCTCGAGTGATGCAATCTGGCCCAAGCTTATGGGTTGCCCGCTCGCGGGCACCTCAAAAACCTGGCAAAAAAGTCCCTCTAACAGTGCGGCCTTCAAAGCTAGGCTATTTTCGATCAACGCACGATTTACACGGAGTGATTCATCCCAAGTGGAGAGCGCATCAGCAATGCACCGTTGTTCCTTCAACGGTGGTAGATCGAATTCCCAGTCAAACCATTGTTCAGTCTTGAAGATCATCTTCTCGATGTGAACGCCAATGCTTGAATGAAAACACGTTTGCTGAAAATAGATGGAGTGTGCGAAGTGCTTCAGGAACTGGAGATCAATCGTGTCATTCCCCCGAAGTACTGCGTACTCGTTCGAAACCGTAGCGCCATCCAGATCATCAGGGACAAGCCCGCATGCGCCGTGGACAATTTGACGCTTTGAAATAAGGAAGTCACCGGACTTCACCTCGAACTGCGACTTGACCGAGATGTCCGCCCCGCATTTAGTCTCTCGCTTAACAACACCACCCCGTGCGCGCTTCACGGTGACGAGGTCATACTCCGTATCATCATTCATCGTCACCGGTCGCTTCTCTTCAAAAAGATGCTCGCCGAAGCGTGTGCGCTGCCATCCCGCCGGTGGATTAGTCGGCAGCTTCGGAATTCCCGGCTGCACGGTCTCTGGATATGCCGATGACTTACTAACCTCATTCATTGATAGCCCAGCTCCTTAAGGTAGCCGTCCATCCGCGCTTCGAGGTCTGCGAGTTCGGCTTTTAGTTTCTCGCGCTCGGTCCGAACCTCCACTAAGTCAATTTCTTCTTCTTCCTCAAATGTGTCGACGTACCGGGGGATATTCAGGTTGTAGTCGTTTTCCGCCATCTCCTCGGGCGTGGCGAGGTAGGCATATTTGTTGACGCTCTTACGCGCCTGATAAGTCTGCACGATTTTCGCGATGTGATCGTCGGTTAGCTGGTTCTGGTTCTTGCCCGCCACGAACTCGCGGCTGGCGTCTATAAATAGGACGTCCTTGTTGCCCTTTTTTTTGCGGAACACGAGGATCGCGGCTGGGATGCCCGTTCCGTAGAAGAGCTTCTCAGGCAAGCCGATCACGGCGTCTAGCAGGTTTTCATCAACCAGTTTTTTGCGAATTCTTCCCTCCGCTGACCCACGGAAAAGAACGCCGTGCGGGGCGACGACGGCCATGCGCCCGCTCTTGGGCTTCATGGTCTCGACCATATGCAGCACAAAGGCGTAGTCCCCCTTGGTCTTCGGGGGAATGCCGCGCCGGAACCGCCCGAACTTGTCGCCTTCTGCCGTGCTGTGGCCCCACTTTTCCAGAGAGAAGGGCGGATTGGCCACAACGACATCAAAATGCTTGAGGCTGTCTTCGCCATCAAGCAGTTTTGGGTTGCGGATTGTATCGCCCCATTCGATGCGGTGATTGTCCTCTCCATGGAGGAACATGTTCATTTTAGCGAGAGCCCATGTGCTGCCAATCGCTTCCTGTCCATACAGGGCATATTTCTTCGAACCCTTGTTCTCAATCTGCACGCGCTTTCCACATTTCATGAGCAGGGAGCCGGAGCCGCACGTCGGGTCACAGATTTCGTCGCCCTCTTGAGGAGAGACCAATTCAGCGATTAGTTCAGAGACCTCCGGTGGGGTGTAGAATTCCCCGGCTTTCCTCCCAGCATCAGCAGCAAACTGCTTTATCAGATATTCATACGCATTGCCGATGATATCCAGCTTGCCAATTCGACTTGGTCTTAGGTTTAGCTTGTCTTTGGCAAAATCCTCTAGCAGCTCTTTAAGCAGCTCGTTTTTGTGAGCTTCTTCGCCGAGCTTGTTGGAGTTAAAGCTGATATCTTGAAAAACGTCGCGAAGCTTTCCGATATTGGTCTCTTCAATTGCATGAAGGGCCTTGTCAATTCGTTCTCCGTTTCCGGCTTCGTGTCGACGCTGGTAAAGTGCATAGAAATTTGCGCTCTCTGGCAGAACGAAGCGCTCATTCTTCATCATCTCGTTTATAAGTGCTGGCTCGTCCCCGTATTCCTTCTGATACGCTTCGTAGTGATCGTTCCAGACGTCACTGATATATTTGAGGAAGAGCATTGTCAGCACGTAGTCTTTGTAGACTCCGGCATCGACCGTGCCCCGGAAGGTATCGCAAGCTTCCCACACGGCCTTGTTGATCTCGTCCTGTCTGACCTGTGCGTTCATTGACGTGCCCCCCTTTGGCGCGGCTGCAGTAGCCCGACGGCGAGCGCGTCGAGTTGTCGGTTACGGGTTTCGATAAGCTGATTGAGCGTTGTGCGTTCGCGTCGTGCTGCTTGCCAAAAGTCGACGATGACGCGCTGCACGCGGAGCGACGGAACTGCGACGGGGAGAGCTTCTAAGACGCCCCTGCGAATGTTCTGGATGTAGGAGCCAGTGGCCGAGCGCGCGAGATAATCCTGCGCTGACCTCTGATTGATCTGCCAGGCGAGGAATGCCGGGAGCAGTTTCTCCGGGTCCTTGATTGAGATGACATAGAACTGCGGAGCACATACCGCGCGACCGGGTGTGCCGGTGACCGGATAGGCCAGCGTTTTCGTGCCGCGTGCTGAGAAAATGACATCGTTATCGCTGAGCCATTCCGGCACTCTCTTGGACGGCAGCTCCACCGATGGGATGCCTGTCCAGTTGATGTCGGCATCAAGGCTTACGTCCTTGAGCTGGACAAAACGCACGTCGCCCGGTCCAAGCGCCTCAGCAGAGCCGCGCAGGGGATAACCAGCCGACACGCGCGCTGCGTCCTTGAGGTTTATGAAAAATACTGCATCATCGTTCATGATGCGGTTCTAACTCGCACAAAGGTGTCGAGTCAAGAGAAAAATATTGCGTCATCGCGAATGATGCAATGAATGCCGGGCGCGCCCTGCGGGTTGGGCTCTCGTGAACTGAGCCCGCAAGCGGTCTCGGCCATTCGGCTTCGATCCCTCGCGCGGGTCGCTTGGCAGCGCCCTCATATTGACGGCCTCCCAAGGGCGCACTCGGTCCCGCTTCGCTCCTGCGGGTGCGCCGGGAACCTTGTCCAGCCGATCGCCGCTTCCCGCACCCCGCCTTTGGCGTCGCTATGCTGACGCTCCTGGCAGGCTTTCCTGTCTTACCCTGCGGGTATGGTCTGACTAAGGGGCTTCGCCCCTCGCGCAGGCCAGGGCGCGGTCTCCCGAGGCTCCGCGCCTTCGGCTTGTGCGCCCGCCGCGCTGACCCTGGCCCTTGCTACCCCCATCCTCGCCGGAAGCAGGGTTGCTGATGCAACCCATTTGTCATTTACCGAACGGCAGCCGCTATCGCTCGAAGTCGCGTTCGGGCCCCTGCCGATTGTTGCTCGGGCGTCCGGCGCGCAGCCGATCCAACCGCTCACGGTGCCCCTGGTTCAGCTCCCGATAGGCCGTGATGTCCTGGCTTAGCTCTTGTGTCCGCTCGGCTGTCACAGCTCTGAGCTTGGCAGCTCGTTGCTGAAGGTCGCGGCGCTGGTCGAGGTGGCGGAAGATCAGCTCGTCCTTTTCCCGCCGGTCGCGCACTAGGCCCTCATAGGCTTCAGCCTGGTTCTGCTCCTGAATCTGTTTGCGCCGCCCGGAGAGCCGGTCGATGAAACCGCGTAACCCGGTGTTGAAGCGAGTTTGCCGCGCCTGCATCTCCGAATCCTGGCGGCGGGCATGGCCCATTGCCAGGGCCTCACGCTCAGCTCTCTGCTGCCGGACCAGCGCATCCCTCTGTCCTCTGAAGTCTCCCAGCCGTGAGGCAAGGGCCGCTTCCTGTTCCTTCTGCAGCCTGGCCAGGTTCGCTTCCATGTCGCGGGCCATCTGCGCCCTGGCGTCCTGGACGGATGGCAGCAAGGCGGAGTCCCCAAGCCTGGCCCGCAGTTCTTTCGCCCGGATGCCGACCGAGCGCGAAATCGCGTAGGGCTCGCCGCGACGATCGATAGCGACGAAGCCTCGCTTGTCCCCTCGCGCCAGCACGTAGCCGCGCTGGCTCAGGGCGTGTGCAAACGCAGCCTGGGAGTCGCTGACCGCCCAGCATTCCTTAATCGCCGCCTTGATCTCGCGCGGATCGCGGTCGTTACGCTTGGCCTGTTGCCATTCGGCGAGAGTGAAGTTGCGCGGATCGCGCTCTATCGAGTTCACGAAGCCGCGCGGCATGGTCCAACCGTGTTCGCGATACAGCTCTCGCGCAACGTCCTGGAGCTTCAGCTTGGAGTGGGGCAGCGGGACGGCCTTCATTGCCTCCGCATCGATCCGCGACCACACCGCATGGCAGTGGCGGCGGCCTTCCTTCTCGTGGAACACGATGGCGCGTGGCTGGCCCGTGAGGCCCAGCTTCTGTTCGGCCCGGTCGACGGCGCTCTCAAACGCCTCTGTTCTGACCCGCTCGCCGGGCGGCGGATTGAGGCTCAGGGAAAAGAGGAACTGCTTGCACCGCGTCCCTCGGCTCACGGCATAGGCCTCGTTCAGCGCCTCGGGGAGGGTCTCCGAAGCAAACCCGCGAAGCTCATGGACCTCGACATGCTCGTTCTCATCCTTGAGCAGGTGCTGGGCCAGCTCGTTGGCCCCGCCGCGTTGGTTGCCGACGAGAATCATTAGCCACGCTCCGGCCTCACGCCGAGCGCCAAAATCAGTGCGGCCCGCATGTCCGTAATCGCGGCGCAAGCCGCCCGAATATCGCGCGCAACCTCAGGGCCAAGATCGAGCGTGCCCATGTTCGCGGCCTTGGCAAGCTGGTTCATGTTGGAGGCGAGGCGGGACTTCCCCAGCTCGGCGAGCAACCGGGCGGTCACTTCCTGGTCGATCCTGGGGCGACGGGACACACGGCGCTTGTCCGCCGTATCGCCCAGCAGCCGGGAGCGAATGTACGCCCCAAGCGGTTGCTGGCCTGCCTCAGCTTGCAGCCGGTCCCGCTCTTCCCGCGTGAACCGGATGGAGAAGGGCGCGGCGGCGTTCGCCTTGCTCTTGGAAGGGGGCTTCGCCGCAGCCCCGCGAAAAGCCTTGCCAAGGTCGCTGCCATGTGGGGAAACGTCGGCATGTCTCATGGCGACGGCTCCCCGAGGTCGATGTTGGCTGCCTTGAGGTGGTCATTCCATTCTTGTAGGGTTTCGATGAGGCGGTTCGAAGTTTCTCCTTCGAGGCGCGCCATATTGCTTCCTTCACCAGTCGGCATCCTAACCCATTGACTCGCGGCCAGGACTTGGCCCTCATCAAGAGGCGGATAGCAAGCGCAAGGAGGCTCTAAACGACGGGCCCCACGTAGCAGGGTTGCGTTTGGATTCCATGCTCACGCGAGGGGCGAAGTCGCTTCGGGCTAGTCTGCGGCCCTAAGCGCATTGATTGCTTTGCAGAGGTCTTCAGTCCGATCAAGGGTCGCCGCAATAGAATCGTTTTCATTCCGAAGAATATCCGGATGAGAGATTAACCACAACGAAGGACGAAAATGATCATAGGTTGGAATATCATTAGGCAAGACGTTGAAGTATGCTTCAGCTTTCTTAACCAGTCTTTCAGAATTCTCGTCCGCCGCTAGGAGGGTTTCCTTTGTCATTGCGTGATCGGTCGGCAGCTCGTAGGCGCTGTTGACGATTTCTACAAATAGCGCCGGCTCAAATATGTCTTCAATATCCGCCTCCTCCTGCGACACAAAATCTCCAATTGTCAAAAGACCGCCAGATTTGAGTATTTCGCTTCGGCGTATTGCCTCCAATCGCGATCTACCCTTCTTCGAATAGTCTGTTAACGCGATTACATCCAGACTATTTCCTGAAAACAGAGATACAAATGCTTGTATCTTATCTAATCCGCCCGTGGGGCACATTACCCATGAAGGATCGAGAGCGGTTCGCCCACGTCTTCCCAATTCCGTTGAAAGCGCCTGTAGATATAGCACATCTGACGGCCCTTCCACCAACAGGGTATGTTTGCCAATAAATAGCGTTTGGGTGATCTCATACCCGAGAGCGCCCTGTAACGGAAAAACAGAATCGCGATCTTTGCTGAGCGCTTCGTCTTTGACTTTCGTTCCTATCGGTGTGCGCCGGCCACGATCATCAACATTGACCAAATCTTCCACAATTCGAGCACTCATCAATTTCTCGGAAGATACCATGAACGGTGAATGCGTCGAGTAAATCATCTGGTGATGTGGAGACAGCTTTTCTTGGAAATATCTTAACAAGTCACCCTGTGCTTTTCCGTGAAGCGTGAGACCAGGTTCATCTAGCAGCAAGAAAACTGGACGACTCCCTTCTTTCTTGACGCGATCAAACTTGATCAGAAAAGAAAAGAACCATGTGAAGCCAGCACTTCTTTCCGAAAAGGAGGTGTCAGCGCGGTGAAGTTGGTTATAAATACGTGCGCGTCCAACAGCTCCCGCATTAAATGGCTCCGGATCGGCCGGCTTACCGTCCGCAACATTGACTCGAACCTCAATATCGGGATTTTGGGTCCAGTACTCTAGAATTTCCTCAGTAAGAATGTTTGATCCCGCCTGAAGTTTCGCATTGAAGCTCTCGAACGTCTGCGCATCGAGAATTTCTTCCAAACCAATACCCGAAAATTCTAAGAATTCGAGGAATAGTCGATCGCCTCTCAGATTCTCGTTTGTCAATAGCGCACCACTATCCTTCACCTCCTTCAGAGATGGAAGATGGACGACCGCACTCATGCGATCATAGTTGGAAAAATACATAAACTGAGGAAAATATGGCTCAATTATATCCCGCGCTCGCGACAAAATATCACTATTTGGATATGAGTTTATCTTTTCCAATAGCGCCTTATGCTTGGGAGTTTCAAGCTTTCCGAGAACATTCTTCAACTCTTCTGAGTTTTTTGGTTTCCCTACTTGACTCTTTTCGGGCGCCGAAAATCCAGAATTGGCGACTAGATATTCAATAGCTTTGGCATGGTCAATGGGCAGTCTCCATCGAGGATTTTTGTCATCATACGACCGCAGGATTTTAACTGTGGAGTCAGTAACAGCACCATCGCCGAACTCAGCAACCAATTGTTCTTTCGTCTCATCAGTGATCTCCCACTCCGAGGTCACGACAACGGCATCTTGGTCCGGGTGACGCTCGGAATAACGGGCCAAATATCGCTTTGGATAGTCCCGTTCAAGAACGTACCCGAACGGAGTTGCCGGATGAGGGTTTAATCCAGCTAACGCCTGCAATATTGCCGTCTTTCCTGCTTCATTCTTTCCGACGAAACAGGTCAAATGATCTACGCTAAATACTTCTGAATCTTCAGCCGAGCGAAAGTTCGAAACTCTTGCCGAAAGCAGTTTCATGATCTTATTCCTTATTCAAGGAACCTAGCAGCGCTGTGCTTCTTTGGCAACATTGCAGATGCTTCAAATCGTTGGGTTGGCTTCGTATATGGACGTTGGAATCGCACCGTAGAGCGATGCTCATTGTGTAGCAGGACGCAACTCCCGGACCAACAGGGAGGATGCATCGGGGGTGCCACACTCCCCATGCCGAGACTTCGTATTTGGCGAGACAAGACGGGGTTGTACTATAACGCAAATCTTGCCAACGCCCCCAAGGACCGGATGGCTGGCAAGCTAATCCCTATTTGCTCGCCCGCTTTCCTACCCCGCCGAGACCTTCCGCCTTACGAATGCGACCAGGCGGCCGAGGATGGGGATGCGCTCGTGCAGGTGGCGGCCGGCGTCCCAGTGGTCGATGTGCTCGCGCACGCGATCCTGCGGCGTGACGACGATGCGTGCGGAGAAATCCGCATTGATCCTGAATTCGGTCATTTCCGTTGCCTGGCTGCCGCTAGAACTTTTCGGCCTGGGGCCGCAAGTCGAGCTCATGCGTCCAGGCCGGCGGCGACTGTTCGGCCAGCCAGACAAAAGCGCGGCCCGCTTCATGAGGGTCGATGCTGCCTTGTTCGGTGCCCCCGAACGCAGCGACGGACGGTGTGCCCTTCATGAGACCGTCCAGAATGACGTGCGCGACATGCAGTCCTCTGGGCTGGAACTCCCGCGCCAAGGATTGGACAAATCCGCGAAGCGCGAACTTGGCCGACGCGAATGCCGGGAAGCCGGAGCCACCCCGAATCGATGCCGTTGCACCGGAGAAGAGAAGCGCGCCCGAACCGCGTGCGAGCATGGCTGGGAGCACGGCCTTCACGCCGTTTACGGCACCCAGCACGGTGGTCCGCCAGACCCGCTCGAAATCCTCAGCCTCCGTCTCGGCCAGCGGGCCGTGATGCAGCACCGCCGCGTTGTGCACGTAGACATCGGCGGGCCCGACCGATGACGCTATGTCCGCGATCGCTGCAGCAACGGCCCGGCGGTCGGCCAGATCCACCTTCAGGCCGCGGTCCGCACCATGGGGTTGACCGCGCCTCGACAGGCCGACGGTGAAATAGCCTGCCGATGCGAATGCCGCCACCAAGCCCGCGCCGAGACCCGGCCCGATGCCGGCGATCACCGCAACCCGCGTCATCAGATCACCCCGGCCGCAACGGCCAGGACCAGCATCGTTGCAGCCCAGCCAATCAGGAATGCCGCAGTTCTCAGGACCGGAATTCCGGCGCTATAGACCAGGTAGTGTGCGAGACGGGCGCCAAAATAGACGGCACACGCCAGCACCGACAGCGACGAATGCCGTCCGGCAAGTTCAACCAGCAGGACCGCCGGAGCAAAAACGCACAGGTTCTCCACGGCATTCGCGTGGGCCCGTTGCGCACGCACTGCCCACGCCGATTGCGGTTTGTCGTCGGGAGACGGGTTTGCCATCGTGCCGGCAAGGCCGCGCACGGCTATGCGATCAAGGACGTATGGCAGCGACATCAACCCCGTCAAGAACGTGGTCGCGGCCAGCCAGAAGAGTTCGTGAGACATCAAGCCCGCTCCTTGGGTTCGTGCGCGCTTCGCAGGACGCGCGCAGCAGCCTGCATTCGGCATTTCTTCGAGCAGCGCCGGGCCCGGTTCCGTCCCGTGCCGTGCCGCTCGTTCCGGGAACCCATTTGACGGATCAGGCAGTTGTATTAGAATACCGATTAATCAAATGAACTTATCGGATTTTTCTATTAATGCGACCGACCCTCGTACAGCTCCGCAACGCCACATTGGTCGCCGAAGCCGGCTCGTTCAGCGAGGCAGCGCGCCGCGCAAACATATCTCAACCAAGCATTTCGGCCTCGATTTCTGATCTGGAGGCCATTCTGGGGCGATCGGTCTTCGCACGAACCACCCGAAAAGTGGAACTGACGGCGTTCGGCCGCGCCCTCCTTCCTTCCATCATCGAGGTCATTGCTGCCGTAGACAGCCTGCAGTTGGAGGCGAAGGCGCTGATTGAACCGGAGCAGCCGCTGATCCGGGTTGCCTTCACGCCGTTGCTCGACATCCGGCGGATCGACGCACTGTTCAAGGCGTACCAGCGGCAGAACCCGGCAGTGCACGTCGTTTTCAAGGAATGCAGTGTCGGTGGCCTGGAGCAGCGACTGCTGGACGAACAGATCGACATCGCCTTCGGTGTCGGGCTCTCATCGGCACGCGATCGCCATCGCTGCCCGCTATTCGACGATCCGTTGCATTTGATACCTCCGTTTGGCGCACCCGATGACGCCAATGCCACAATGGCGCTAACCGACATCGTGAACGAAACGATCTTGCTCACGGCCGGTGAATGCGGCCTTGCGCCGGCCACCGAGCGGCTGTTTGCCGAAGCGGGCTTGGAGACGAGCTACTATCCGGGCCGCGCGATGTCCCATGCGGCATTGCAGGAATGGGCCGAGCTGGGCCTGGGGGCCGCCCTGTTACCGGCGTCCAGGATCGTGGGCGATCCAGGCCGGTTTCCGACCGTGACCAGCGGCGGACGGTCCGCGGTTATTCGGCACGAGGCAGTCTGGCAGGGGGACGTCAGGTCGGTGCCTCACATTGGTGCCTTTCTCAGCACCCTTCCGGCGACTGCCCGGGCGCTTGTGAAATCCGGTGTGTGGTCGTGAGGAAGCATTCAGCGCTCAAGAGCGCCTGCGCCCCTACCCCGCCGAGACCTTCCGCCGGACGAACGCGACCAGGCGGCCGAGGACGGGGATGCGCTCGTGCAGGTGGCGGCCGGCGTCCCAGTGGTCGATGTGCTCGCGGACCCGGCCCTCGGGCGTGAAGCGGGCGACGGTGCAGCCATCGAACTGCCAGGGCTTCTCGCCCAGCTTGCCGGAGAACGTCCACTCCATCAGGCAGGTGTCGCCGTCGCGCGCGGCGTGGCGCACCTGAAAGCGGACGTCGGCCACCTTCTCGAACATATCGTGCAGCACGTGGGCCATCGCCTCCACCCCGTGCACATCGTTGAACGGGTCGGCGAAGTGCACGTCGGCGGTCACCAGGTCGGGCAACCGGCGCAACGTGTCCGGCGACAGGGTCTCCAGGAACCGACGGTATTGCAGCACAGCGGTCTCATCGGTTCTCATGCGCGCACCATGCGTCGGCTGACGGCGAAGAACAGGCCGTGCGGCAACAGCCGCAACAGCTTCATCAGGGCGGCGAACCGCCAGGGAAAGGCTATCTCGAACCGGTTGCGGCCCAGCCCGCGCACCACCGCGTCGGCGGCCTGGTCGACCGGGATCAGGAACGGCATCGGAAAGTCGTTGCGGTCGGTCAACGGCGTCTTCACGAAGCCGGGGTTGATCACCTGCAGGCGCACACCGCCGCGCGCCAGCTCCGGCTTCAGCGCCTCGCACATATTGATCAGGCCGGCCTTGGTGGCGCCATAGGCCGCCGCGGTCGGCAGGCCGCGATAGCCGGCCAGCGAGGCGGTCACCGCGATGTGCCCGGCGCCGCGCTCCAGGAAGCGGGGGATCACCGCGTCCAGGCCATGCACGGTGCCCATCAGGTTGGTCTCGACAAGCTTGCGCACGGTCTCGCCGGAGAATTCGGTCGCGGGCATCGGCGCGTGGGTGCCGGCGTTCAAGATGACCAGGTCGAGGGTGCCCATCTCGTGCTCGATGGCGTCGACCGTCTCCGCCGTCTTTGCCGCGTCGGTGACGTCGAGCGGATAGACATGGACGCGGCCGCGCGGCAGCTCGTCGCGCAGGCTCTCCAGGTCCTCGGCGGTGCGCGCGCTCACCGCCACGGTCCAGCCCTGGCGGACCAGCCGGGTGGCGACGGCGCGGCCAATGCCCTTGCCGGCCCCGGCAATCCAGGCGCGGCGATGTGTCGGTTCTGCATTCATGCACTGATTACGTCGCCGGCTCATCGGCGGATCATGTGGTGGTCCTTGATCTTTCGCTATATCGGTGGCCCCATGGCGGCATACCAAGAAAACGGGGAAACGCCATGCCGAGCGTGCTGAACGCCGACCAACGCGCAGCCTTCGACCAGGACGGCTATGTCATGGTCCGCCAGTTCTTCGACCCGCGGGAGAGCGCGCTGCTGCGCCAGGCGATCGAGCAGGACCCGGCGATCCGCGGCCATTTCTACGACCGCTTCGACACCGCCAACATGTCGACCAAGATGGCGCTGTGGAACCACCCCGGCGACAGCGTCTATGGCATCGCCGCGCGCTCGGAGAAGATGGTCGACACCATGGAGGACCTGCTCGGCGGCGAGGTCTACCACTACCACTCCAAGCTGACCGCCAAGGCGGCGTTCGAGGGCGGGGCCTGGGAATGGCACCAGGACTACGGCTACTGGTACAACAATGGCTGCCTGTTCCCGCTGATGGCCTCGGCAATGGTGGCGCTGGACCCTTGCACGCGCGAGAACGGATGCCTGCAAGTGCTGCGCGGCTCAAACCGGATGGGGCGGATCGACCACGGCCTGCTGGACGGCGAGCAGGTCGGCGCCGACCACGAGCGGGTCGAGCAGGCGATGAAGCAGCTTGAGCTGGTCTATTGCGAGATGGACCCCGGCGACGCGCTGTTCTTCCACTGCAACACGCTGCACCGGTCGGACCAGAACCGGTCGCCGAACCGCCGCTGGACGCTGATCTTCTGCTACAACGCGGCGCGCAACAACCCGTACCTGGAGCACCACCACCCGTTCTACACGCCGCTGCACAAGGTGCCCGACGCGTCCATCGCCGAGGCCGGCCTTAAGTTCGCCAACGCGGAAGACACATCGGCGTTCATGGAAACGGCGGAAGCGCCGGCGAAGCTGAAGCGGGTCAGTAGCTAGCGGGCTGACTGAGGCGCCTTCTATCCAGCCAGCGCGAGCGGCCCGGCGCCGAGCAGGCCCAGCGCGTCGTCCAGCGGCATCGGCCGCGCCAGGTGGAAGCCCTGTCCATAGCCGCAGCCCATGCTGCGCAGCACCTCGGCCTGGCGCTCATCCTCGATGCCCTCCGCGACCAGGCGCACGCCCAGGCTCATGGAGAGGTCGCACAGCTTCTCGACAATCTTCAGGCTGCGCTCGTCGGAGAACATCTGCGCCACGAACGAACGATCGATCTTGATCTCCGCCAGCGGGAACTGGCGCAGATAGGACAGGCTGGAATAGCCGGTGCCGAAGTCGTCCAGCGAGATCTCGAAGCCGCGGTCGACGGCGGCCGACAGCACGGCTAGCGCCTGTTCCGGCGATTCGATCAGCAGGTTCTCGGTCACTTCCAGCACCATGTCCTGCGGCTGGCGTCCGGCCTCGGCCACGCACCTGCCGATGTCCTCCAGGAACGAGGGCACGGCCAGGTGGCGGGGCGACACATTGAGGTGCACTTTCGGCGCCGCCCGGCCGTGGGCAGCGCACTGGCCGGCGATGGCGCGCGCTCCGGCGCTGGCCAGTGTGGCGACATGCAGCCCGAAGACCGACACCAGCGTCCCCAGCTCGGCGGCGTCGATGAAGGCGCCCGGCATCAGCAAGCCCCGCTCGGGGTGGTGCCAACGCACCAAACCCTCGAACGAATCGATGGACTGGTCGTTCAGGTCGACAATGGGCTGGTAGTGAAGCTCCAACTCGTCGCGCGCCAGGGCGTGGCGCAACTCGTGCTCCAGCTTGATCTGGGTGATCGCGTCGGACAGGTTTGCCGACGGCCCACCGTCGCCGACGCGCGCTTGGTCAGGCGCGTCCTCGGCGTCCAAGGCGGTGACGCCATTGGCCATGCGCAAGGTCTCGCGATAGCGGCGCAGGATGGAGTCCAGCATCAGCCGGACCACCGGATCGCAGCCTTCCAGGCGATGGGTCAGGTGTTCCTGCGACAGGACGGTCAGTTCGACGTGGCCCAGCGCATGGGCGGATGCGGAGCGCGGCCGATTGTCGACAATGGCCATCTCGCCCAGGATGTCGCCAACGCTCAGATGCGCCAGGATCGACGGCGCGCCTTCGCGCACGACCGAAACAACAACCGTGCCGTGCTCCACAATGTAAGCACAGTCACCGATGCTGCCTTCCGTGAAGATCACATCGCCAGGATCGTATTTGACGCGGTGCGAATCCATTGCCCCTATGCTCAGCTACCGCCCATATTCAGCGACGACTTTAGGACAACGGCATTAATGTTTGATCACCGGCGAACATCACCGGTCGGTGAATATGTGTGGATTTTAGTCAAGTTAGACCGGACTGGTCTGCACGCCAAATCGACGAAACCGGTCAGCTCGCCAAGGCGACCGACCCGCGATCCAGCAGGGCGAGCACATCGTCCAGCGGCAGCGGCCGGGCGAAATGATACCCCTGTCCGTAGCGGCAGCCCAGGGAGCGCAGAACCTCGGCCTGCTGCGCGTCCTCGATCCCCTCCGCCACCAGGCGCAGCTTCAAGGTGTTGGCCAGATCGCACAGCGTCTCCAGGATCTTCATGCTGCGCTCGTCGGAGAACATCTGGCTAACGAAACTGCGGTCGATCTTGATCTCCGCCAGCGGGAACTGCCGCAGGTACGACAGGCTGGAATAGCCGGTGCCGAAATCGTCCAGCGAAACCTCGAAGCCCCGGTTGGTGCAGGCGCTCAGCGCCTGTAGCGCCTCGTCGGGGCGGTCGATCAGCAGGTCCTCGGTCACCTCCAGCACCAGTTCGCCGGGGGCCACCCCATGGGCCGCCGCCGCCTCGCAGACCGCGTCGACGAAGTCCGGCTGCAACAGGTGCTTGGGCGAAATGTTGATGTGGATCTTCGGTTGCGCCATGCCGTTGCCGGCGGTGCAGTGCTCGCCCATCAACACGGCGGCGTCGCACGCCGCATCGACGATGTAGGTGCCGAAGTTGCGGACGATGGCGCCGGCGTCCACGACGCCCAGGAATGCGCCCGGCATCAGCAAGCCCTTGGTCGGATGCTCCCAGCGCACCAGGCCCTCGACCGCATGGATAGCCCCATTGTTCAGGTCGACGATGGGCTGGAAGTGCAGAACCAACTCGCGGCGTTTGAGGCCGGCGGCGACCTCCTGCTCAAGCTTCAGCCGATCGAGCGCATCCTCCTTGCCCAGGAACATGCGCAAGCCACTGTCGCGGCGGCGGGAGGCGTGGGTGGGGTTGTCGGCCATCGGAACGCCCGCATCCGACACGGCGTACTGCAGGCTGTCCAGCGTTTCGCGGAACCGCTGCAGGATCGTGCCCAGCACCAGGCGTATCACCGGATCGCAGTTTTCCAGGCGGTGGCTGAGATGTTCCTGGGACAGCACCAGCAGCTGCACCCTGCCGACGGCCCGCGCCGTCGCCGAGCGCGGCTGGTTGTCCACCATCGCCATCTCGCCAAAGATGTCGCCGGCCTTGCGGGTGGCCAGCACCACGGTCTGCCCGTCTTGCTGGATGGAGATCTCGATCGCGCCCGACTCGATCAGGTAGGCGCAACTGCCTACGCTTCCCTCGCGGAAGACGATCTCACCGTTCCTGAAAGACCTGCCGTAATTTTCCTCGAGGGCCATACCTGTGCCGCCGTCATCAATCCGTCCTGCTTGTCTAGCAGCCAATACTTAAGGAGCGCTAACTTGCGGTGCGATTTCCTGGCTCGCCGACGCGCCATCGCCATTCAGTGGCGAAAGGCGTCGTCCCGCAGCTTCAGCACCGGCTGCAGGATGTAGTCCAGCACCGTGCGGTCGCCGGTGTGGATGTCCACCTGGGTTTCCATGCCGGGCAGGATCGGCAGTACGCCGGCGCCATCCACCGCCAGGGCTTGGGAATTCAGGCGGATTTTCACCAGGTAATAGGCCTCGCCGTTCTGGTCGACATTGCGGTCGGCGGAGATGTAGTCGATCTGGCCATCAAGACCGCCAAAGGCCTGGAAGTCATAGGCGGTGAAACGCACCGTCGCATCCTGGCCGATGTGGACCTGCCCGATATCGGTGGGCGAGAGCCGGGCCTCGACCACCATGCTCTCGGCCACCGGCACGATCTGCATGATCGGCTGGCCGGCCTCGACGATGCCGCCGATCGTGTTGACCTGCATGCCCTGGACGATGCCGTCGATGGGGCTGGAGATGGCTGTGCGGTCGGTCTGGTCGGAGGCGCGGCCCAACAGCTCCTGCTGGCGGGCCAGTTCCACTTCCACTTCGCGCAGCTCGTCGGTGGCGGCGGTCTGGTAGCGGATCAGCTCCTGGCGTTCCAGCTCGGTGATCTCGGCCAGCGCGCTTTCGGCGAGCGGCCGGGCCAGCACAAGCTCGGCGATCTGGGTGTTCAACTGCTCCAGCCCAAGCTGGATCTCCAGCGACCGCAGCCTCGGAAACAACTCGTCGCGCGCCAGTTGCGAGGTGATGTTGTGCTGCTCGGTGGAGAGGTCCATCTGGCGGCGCAGGCCATCGAGCTGGGTGTCGATGATCTCCAGGTCGAGCGCGCGTTGCGTCTTGCGCTCGCCCAGCACCTCCAGATTGCTGCGCATCTGGCGCAGGCGGTTCTCGAACGCCTCGGTCTCCGCGCGGGCCAGGTCCGGCTGGCGCGATGCCGGCGCCTCCGGCAGGCTGAGCGCGATCCCGGACGCCTCGGCGGTCAGCCGCGCGCGCTGCAACAACAGCCCGTCCACCCGCGCCTGCGCCTCTTCGCGGCTCAGGCCCCGGCCGCCCAGGTCCAGGCGGATCAACGGCTGGCCGGCCGCCACGGTGTCGCCGTCGCTGACCGCGATGTCGACCACGATGCCGCCTTCCAGGTGCTGGATCACCCGCACCTGCCCGGCAGGCACGATGGTGCCCGGTGCCGTTGCCACCTGCTTCATGGTCGCCAGCGACGCCCAGATCACGAACGCCGCCAGCAGCCCCATCAGGACCCAGCAGAGCGTGCGCCAGCTCGGCAGCGGGAAACTGCTTTCGATCCGGTCGAGGGCCAAGGTGCTCATCTAGGCCGCCGCCGGCTTGCCGGGAATGACGGCGTTCTTCGGCCGCGCCTGCCCCGCCAGCCGCGCCAGCACCTCAGGCGCCGGGCCGGAGAAGGCGACACGGCCCGCGTCCATCGCCACCAGTGTCGAACAGCACTGCAACAGCGCGCGGTCATGGCTGATGACCACCACGGTGCGCTTGCGCGACAGGTCGACCAGCCGGCGTGTCAGCACGTCCACGGCGGTCGGGTCCAGATGCGCGGTCGGTTCGTCCAGCAGCAGCACCGGCGGATCGTCGACCAGCGCGCGCGCAATCGCCATCAGTTGGCGCTCGCCGATGGAAAAACGCGCCGCCCCCTCGCCGACCTTGGTGCCGAAACCATCCGGCAGCTTGGCGATGAAACCTTGCGCCCCTGCGGTTTCCACCGCGCGCACGATCGCGGCATCGTCGACGTCGTCTCGGCCCTTGGCGATGTTGTCGCGGATGGTGCCGTCGATGAAGAACAGTTCCTGCGGCACATAGCCGATCCAACGGGCCAGGTCGTCGCGCCCGTACTGGGTCATGTCGGCACCGTCGAGCAGTACGCGCCCGTTGTCGGGGCGATAGAGCCCCTGCAAAACCTTGAGCATGGTGGTCTTGCCGGTGCCGTTGCGTCCGACGATGCCTGTCATGCCGCGTGCCAGGGCCAAACTGATGCCATCGAGCACGGCGCGCTGTTCGCCATCGTAGTGGAACGTCACGTTCTCCAGGCGCAGGGCCCCGCGCGGGGCGGCGTGCGCGATGTGGCTCTGCACCGCTTCGTCCGGCTGGGCCAACAACGCATCGACCCGCGCGGCGGAGCGTCGGAACCGGCTGATGCCGCGCCAAACGCCAACCGCCCGCGTCAGCGGCTGGACGACGCGCGCCGCCAGCATGTTGGCGGCGATCAGTCCGCCGATGGTGAGGTCGTGGTTGATGATGGCGATGGCGCCGAACGACGTCATCAGCACGGTGGTCAGCATCGCCATCTGGGTCGCCAGATGACTGAACGTGTCGACCCGGCCGCCGCGACGCACCGACTGCAGCATCAGGCTCGCCTGAAGCTGCTCCCATCGCCCGCGAAGCGCGCTGGCGAGGCCGAGCGCCTTCACCGTGGTGCGCCCACTGACCATCTGGTCGACCAGCGCATCGCGGTTGGTGGCGGCTTCCTGCTCGACGGCGCTCGACTTGTCGATCAGCACCTGGGACGCAACAGCAAGGCCAATGAACACCGGCATGATCGCCAGCAGAACCCACGCGACCGGGCTTGCGATGGTCCAGATGACGACCAGGAACAGGATGACGAACGGCACGTCCAGCAGCAGACTTGTCGCCGGGCCGGCGACCGTATCGCGCACGGTCTCGCCATCGCGCAGCACCAGCCGCCATTGCGCCTGCGACATCCGTTCCAGCGCGCGCAACGGCATCGCGGTCAGCTTGGCGAACAGCCGCCGGCTGATCACCACGTCCAGCCGCATGGCGACAAGCTGGAACATGCGGCCGCGCGCCTGCCGGAAGACATAGTCGAACACCAGGGCCAGCACGACCATCACGCACAGGCCGACCAGGGTCTCGTAGCCGGCGTGCTGCACCACGCGGTCATAGACCTGGAGCACGAACACCGGCACCGCCAGCGTCAGCACGTTGATGCACAGCGACAACGCCAGCAGCATGCCGATGCGCTGGCCGAGCATGCTCATGATCAGCGCGCGCACGCCCGGAGGTTGGGTATCGTCTTGGGACGTGGATGGCGTGTCGGCGGCAGCTTCCGCCCCGGTCGATGCCGGGCGGCGCGGACCGCCGAACTTCTCCTCCAGCTTGCGCAGCCAGGCGCGCACTTGCGGCTCCGCGGGCGGATGCGCGGTCGCCGCCGCCGGCTTGTCGCCGTCTGTTGCGGTCGTCGGTTCGGTCATGACGCCGCCCCGATCCGGACACCGGCCTCACCGGCCCGCAGGCGACGGCAGTGCAGCGCGACCAGGGGATCGTCGGGGGCGGTCTCCGCCAACCGCTCCAGCGCCGGCAGCGCCTGCGGATCGCCGGCCCCCATCAGCGCGAACGCGGCTGCATAGTGTTCCTGGTATGCGCCATCGGTCACGTCGATCAACGGCTCGAAGACATTGGTCGCAACCGACTTGCCGCGCAGTTGCAGCGCGCCCATCGGCCGGAACGCGATGTCCTTGCACTGCGCCATCGTGCTCTGCGACACGCAGATGCGCGTGCCCAGCATCTTGTTGGCGGCCTCCAGCCGGGCGGCGGTGTTGATGGCGTCGCCATGGGCGGTGTAGTCCAGCCGCCGCGCGCCGCCGAAATTGCCGACGACCACGCGGCCGGTGTTCACACCGATGCGGGTCACGCCCAGCGCCACGCCCCGCGCCTTCAGGTCGCGGCGGAACTGTTCGCTGAAGGCGTCGATCTCGATCGCCGCGCGCACCGCGCTGGTCGCGTGGTCGGGTATCTCGACCGGCGCGCCGAACATGCCGTGCACCGCGTCGCCGACGATCTTGTCGATGGTGCCGCCGTGGTTCATGACGATGCGGCACATGCCGTCCAAATAGTCGTTCAGCACATGGACGATCTCGTCGGGCGCGCTGCGTTCGACCAGGCTGGTGAAGCCCTCCAGGTCGGTGAACAGGAAGGTCAGCTCGCGCATCTCACCGCCAAGCCGCAGGCGCTCGGGATGCGCCTCCAACTGATGCACCAGCTCGGGCGAGAGGTACTGGCCGAAAGCCGAGCGGATGTCGCGCCGGCGCCGTTCCTCGCGTGCGTAATTGGCATATGCCAGCAACCCGAACACCAGCGCCGCGGCAACGGTGGCCAGGGTGGCGTCGATGATGTGTCCATATTCCAGGAAGGCCAGGATGCTGATGCCCCAGGCGATGGCGAGCATCAGGAACAGGATCGCCAGACTGGGGCCGGCACCGATGCGGGGCAGCGCCCAAATCAGCAGCAGGCAGCCCAGCACGGTCACCGCCAGTTCCACGCCCAGCGCATAGGGCGGCTGGGACAACACGTCGCCGGCCAGCACCGCGTCGATCAGATGGGCATGCAGTTCCACGCCGGGAATCGACTGCGACAGCGGCGTAACCCGCAGGTCGCGCAGCCCGGTGGCCGACGTGCCGATCAGCACGTACTTGCCGTCGAAAGCGTCCGGCGCGACGGTGCCGTCGAGCACATCGCCGGCGGAAATGTACAGCGAGGGGGTGTAGGGCGCGTTGTGCAGCCAGATGCGGCCGGCGCCGTCGGTCGGAATATCGTAGTCGCCGACACCGATGGACTGGATGCCCGCGCCCTGCGGGTTGGTATGGATCTCGAAGAAGGACGCCCCCAACGCCACCCGCATCATCTCGATCGCCAGCGACGGATAGACCGTGTCGCCGACACGCATCACCGCCGGCACGCGGCGCACGACGCCATCGGGCTCGGGACTGAGGGTGAAGGTGCCCAGTCCGCTCGCGGCGTCTTCCAGCGCGGCCAGATTGGGCAACAGCGACGCGTAACTGAAAAGGAACGGCAGGGGCTCGCCGCCGAAGGCCGCCACCGGCGTGCTGCGCATGCTGCCGGTGCGGGCCACCACCGCGGCGTCGTTGGTCATCGCCCGGCCCAGCACCACCGGGGCCTGCGCAATGGTCTCCGCCATCACCAGGTCGGAATCGGGCATGGTCATCAGGATGCCGCGAATGGCGTCGGGCAAGTCGCCCGCGTTGGCACCGAAAGTGGTTGGAGACAGCCGGTCGGGCTCGGCGAAAAGGATATCGAACCCGATCACCAGCGCCCCGGCGTCGCGCAGGCGCGTAACAAGGTCGGCAATCGCCACCCGCGACCAGGGCCACTGGCCATGGGAGATCAGGCTCGGCTCATCGATATCGACAATGGCGATGGCACCGGAGGTGAGCGTGCGCGGATAGAGCCGCTGCATGGTGTCGACCACCTCCAGCCGCAGCAATTGCAGTGGGCGGACATCTTCCACCCGCAAGGTGACGATCAGGGCGACAACCAGAATTGCCGCCATCCGACTGCTGAACACGAGGCCGCGCAACAGGCGGCGCAATGGCGCAGGGAGACCGGACAGGATCGACGCGCGCGACGACGACAACTGGTGCTTGGCCGGGCCATTGCCATCGGCCGCCCCGGCACCGGCGGGCGTCAGGGTCGTCGCAGCGTCCGCCATATCACGCCGCAGCCCATTGGCACGCACTGAGCATCGCGGCGGGGCCGCCCATCCAGGTGCCAACGGCATACAGGATCCAGACATAGGTCAACGAATGCACGGTCTGGTCAGCCAGGAAGATGATGAAGTACGCGTGCGAACTGATCCGAAGCGACGCCGTGCCGTCGGGCGCGACCTCCACCTTGGACCACCCGAAATGCCGGTCGAGCTTGATCTTGGTGAAGTCGGTGAAATAGTGGATCGAGAACTCGGCCAGCAGGATCGCCGCGATCACCAGGCCATCCGAAGCCTGGAACCCGACCGGCGCCCACAGCAGCCATCCGACCAGGCAGAGCGCGGTCAGCCCCGTGTGGATACCCGCATGCAACAGGCCGCCGGGATGCCCGAGCGTGCCTTTGTGCTTGAGTTGGTACTTGCTCTGTAGCGGACCGTCGGCGGCCAGGTGCTTCAGGAACAACAGCACGGCCAAAACCGCGAACGTCTCGATGACGACGGGGCCGCATGCACCGGTAGCACTTCCGATCATGGCTCAGGGCGATCCCAGGGCCGCCGCGATGTGCCGAACGTTGGCAACATTTTCCGGAATCTTGTCTCTCAGTTCCTGCCGCGAAGCACCTCTGCGCGGCATGCCGATATGCCTCGGTTTTCGCTAAAATTAGATTAAACGTCGAAACGTAAATAAATTATCCACCACAAATGTTAATTCCCGATTGACTTTCATAAAATAAATTTTTTCCAACGAGAACTTCTGCAGTGGAACGATAGTAATGGCTGGCACGACCGACTCTCCTAACCTTTCCCTTGGAGAGATTGCTGACATTCCAACCATCGACGCCGCAGGTGTGGCCGGGCGCATCGATGTGCCGGGCGACCCCGACAGCCTGCTGAGGGCCGATTTCGTGCGCGATGGTGGGGATCTTGTCGTGGTTGGCCCCGACGGTCCGATGGCGCGCATCGTCGGCTATTTCGAGTCCGCATCGCCGGCCGACCTCGCGCTGGGCGGTGCGGTATTGCCAGGCCGGACCATCGGCATCCTGGCCGGGCCGGACACCAGCCGCGACGCGCCTGTCATGGAAGCGCGCGTCGAGCCGATGACCAATGAGGAGCGCTACGCCCAGGAGCACGGCTACAGCGGCGATGGTGCACCGCGCGAAAGCAGCGCATTCAACACCGACATCGCCACCGCGGAGCGCGACGCCAGCCAGACCGACCTGGACACGCCGATCGCCCAGGTCGAGGACGTGGTGGGCGACGTCTGGGTGATCCGCTTCGACGGGTCGCGCGTGCAGCTCGAAATCGGCACGCCGGTGCTGCAGGACGACATCGTCGTCACCGGCGCCGACGGCAGCCTGGGCCTGCGCTTCGTCGACGGCATGTCGTTCTCGCTCGGCAACGACGCCCGCATGGTGCTGGAGGATTTCCACTACGACGCCGAGTCCGGCGATGGCGGCGGCCTGCTGTCGGTCGTGCAGGGCGCGTTCTCCTTCGTCAGCGGCCGGGCGGCGAAGGCGCATGAGGACTCGCTGCAGATCGAGCTGCCGACGATGACCATCGGTGTGCGCGGCACCAAGGTGGCCGGCTTCGCCGCCGCCGAGGGCGAGACCAGCCGGGTGGCGCTACTGGCCGAGGACGACGGCACCGTCGGCAAGATCATGGTCTCCACCGACGGCGGCCAGTACCTGATCACCGACGCCAACCTGATGGTCGAGTCCTACAGCCGCGCTGCCAGCCCGCGCGAGCCGATCGAGCTGTCGTCGGACGCCATGCACAACTACTTCTCGTCGGCGCTGACCATCCTGCCGTCGGCGACGCCGAAGCCCGGGAACGAGAACCGCACCTCGCCCACCGAGGGCATCGACCTCAACCTCGGCCCGGCCGACGACGGCGGCAGCGGTTTCAGGACTCCCAGGGTCGACGACGTGGCGCCGCCGGCAGAGAAGCCGGCCACCCGCACCTTCCAGGAGGCGGTGACAGAGACCCGCAAGGCAGAAGCCGCCGAGGAGGCCAAGGCCGAGGAGGCCGCGGCTGAAGAGGCGCCGGCCGTGACGCTCGCGCCGGCCGCAAACGACGAAGCGCCAGCACCTGTCGTCACCCAGGACGATGAGGACGACGAAGCCGAAGTTGCCGCTGCCGAGGACGACACGCCGCCGCCACCGCCTGCGCCGACACCCACCAACACCGCCCCGGTGCTCGACAACTCGGGCGCGCCTGCCCTGACCGCCGTCGCCGAGGATGCCGGCGCGTCGGGCGCCATGACCGTGGGTGCGCTGGTGGTCGACGGCTCGATCACCGACGCCGACGGCGCGGTTGCCGAAGCCATCGCGGTCACCAGTGTCGACGACAGCAACGGCACCTGGCAGTACTCCACCGATGGTGGCACGACCTTCGCGGCCATCGGCCCGGTCAGCGCCAATTCCGCGTTGTTGCTGGACGCGTCCGCCATGGTCCGGTTCGTGCCGGATGCCGACTACAACGGCACCGCGACCTTCACCTACAAGGCCTGGGACCAGTCGACCGGCAGCAACGGCGACACCGGCGTCGACACGACGTCGGGCACCGCGTTCTCCGCCGCCAGTGAGACCGCCTCCATCGTCGTCACCCCGGTGGCCGACGCCCCGGTGCTGGACAATTCCGGCACGCCGAACCTGACCGCCATCGCAGAGGATGCGGTGTCGTCCGCCGGCGACACGGTGGCCGACATCGTGGTCGACGGCTCGATCAGCGATGCGGACGGCGCGGTTGCCGAAGCCATTGCCATCACCGGCGTCGACGACACCAACGGCACCTGGCAGTACTCCACCGACGGGGGCACGACCTTCGCGGCCATCGGCCCGGTCAGCGCGAGTTCGGCTCTGTTGCTGGACGCCAGCGCCATGGTGCGGTTCGTGCCCGATGCCGACTACAACGGCACCGCCAGCTTCACCTACAAGGCCTGGGACCAGTCGACCGGCAGCAACGGCGACAACGGCGTCAACACCACCATCGGCGATGCGTTCTCGTTCGCCAGCGAGACCGCGACGCTGACCGTGACACCGGGCGCCGACGCGCCGGTGCTGGACATCTCCGACACGCCGACCCTGACCGCCATCGCGCAAGACAGCGCCGCCCCCACCGGGGACAGCGTGGCCAGCATCGTCACCGACGGCTCGATCAGCGACGTCGACGGCGCGGTCGCAGAGGCCATCGCGGTGACCGGCGTCGACGATGCCAACGGCACCTGGGAGTACTCCACCGACGGGGGGACAACGTTCGCGAGCATCGGTCCGGTCAGCGACAATGCGGCCCTGCTGCTGGACGCGACAGCCCTGATCCGCTTCGTCCCGGACCCGGGCTACAACGGCACCTCCACCTTCACCTACAAGGCGTGGGACCAGAGCGCCGGCTCGCCCGGCGACACCGGCGTCGACACCACCCTGGGCACCGCCTTCTCGGTGCTGGCGGAGACCGCGTCGATCACCATCGATCCGGGCAACAATGCACCCGTTCTGGACACGTCGGGCACGCCGGTCCTGACCGCCATCGCCGAGGACGCGGTTGCGCCGGCCGGCGACAGCGTCGCCGACATCGTGACCGACGGTTCCATGACCGACCCGGATGGCGCGGTGGCCGAGGCCATCGCCATCACTGGTGTCGACGACACAAACGGCACCTGGCAGTACTCGACCGACGGGGGTGCCACGTTTGCCGCCATCGGTCCGGTCAGCGCCAGCTCGGCGCTGCTGCTGGACGGCACCGCGCAGATTCGCTTCGTCCCCGACGCCGACTACAACGGCGACGCCACGTTTGCCTTCAAGGCGTGGGACCAGTCCACCGGGGCCAGCGGAGCCACCGGGGTCTACACCGTCGGCAACTCCGCGTTCTCCGCGGCCACCGAAACCGCCAGCGTCACTGTCACCGCGGCCAATGACGCCCCTGTGCTGGACACCGCCGGCAACCCGGTGCTGAGCGCCATTGCCGAGGACACCACCGCGCCGGCCGGCGACACGGTCTCGTCCATCGTGGTCGACGGCTCGATCACCGATATCGACGGCGCCGTGGCCGTGGGCATCGCCGTCGTGGGTGTCGACGATGCCAACGGCACCTGGGAATACTCCACTGACGGCGGGGCGACGTTCAGCGCGTTCGGCGCGGTCGATCCGACCTCCGCCTATCTGCTGGACGGGGCCGCGGTCATCCGCTTCGTGCCCGATGCCGACTACAACGGCACCGCCACCTTCAGCTACAAGGCGTGGGACCAGTCGCTCGGCTCCAGCGGCGAGGGCCCGGTTGACACCACCACCGGCACCCTGTTTTCCAGCGCCATCGAGAGCGCCTCGATCACCGTCGTGGCCCAGTCCGAGACCACCGATTTCACCGGTGGGTCGGAGTTCCTGGTCAACACGACCACCGCGAACGACCAGGCCAATCCCTCGATTGCCGCGCTCAATGACGGTGGCTATGTCGTGGTGTGGGATAGCAACGGCCAGGACGGCAGCAACCAGGGCGTCTTCGCCCAGCGCTATGACGCCAGCGGCACTGCCATCGGCGGCGAGATCCAGGTCAACACGGAGACCGCGAACGCACAGGACGATGCCATGGTCGTCGCCCTGGCCGATGGTGGCTTTGCCGTGGTCTGGACGTCGATGAATCAAGACGGCAACAACGCCGGTATCTTCGGCCAGCGCTACGACGCCAGCGGCAATCCGGCCGGCGCGGAATTCCAGGTCAACACCGAGACCTTCAATATGCAGGAGAACCCGGACATCGCAGCCCTGGATGGCGGCGGGTTCGTGGTGACCTGGGAGTCCCAGAACCAGGACGGCAGCGCGACCGGCGTCTACGGCCAGCGCTACGACGCCAGCGGCAACCCGGCGGGCACCGAGTTCCTGATCAACTCGACCACCGACAACCAGCAGTACAATTCGCGGGTGGTCGGCACGTCGGACGGTGGGTTTGTCGTCGTCTGGCAGTCGCAGAACCAGGACGCCGATGACCGGGGCGTGTTCGCGCAGCGCTACGACGCGGCGGGCGTGGCGCAGGGCGCGGAGTTCCAGGTCAACACCACCGAGACCGGCGCACAGGACGAACCCGCCGTCGCGGCCCTGGACAGCGGCTTCGTCGTGGTCTGGTCGTCCGCCGGCCAGGACGGCAGCGGGTCCGGCGTTTTCGCCCAACGCTTCGACACGTCCGGCAATCCGGTCGAGTTCGAGTTCCAGGTCAATACAGAGACCAATGGCGACCAGGGCGCCGCGACCGTGGTCGCGCTGTCGGACGGCGGCTTCCTGGTCGCCTGGCAGTCCACCGGCCAGGACGGAGCGGGCGAAGGCATCTATGCCCAGCGCTTCAACAGCGATGGCGACAGGGTCGGCGCCGAGTTCGCGATCAACAGCACGACCGCGAACAACGAAGGCGACATCAGCCTGGCCACGCTTAGCACCGGCAGCGTGGTCGCGGCGTGGGAGAGCGACGCACAGGACGGCGACGGTGCGGGCATTGTCGGGCGCCAGTTCGACGCCGCCGCGAGCAGCGGCAACGCCGCCCCGGTCGCCGCCTGGACCAGCATGCTGGACCTGGATGGCAGCGCAGACTATGTCGACGCCGGCCAGGCCGGCGGTGCGCACGACCCCGGCACCGGCGACTTCACGGTCGAGGCGTGGTTCTACTATGACGGGTCGGGCGGCACCCAGACGGTGCTCTCCAAGGGCGGCACCCTGCTCTCCGACGAGGGCTACCGCATCACCATCGAGGACGGCACGCTGGTGCTGCGCGCGACGAGCGCCACCCTGGGCGGCGAGAACTACCAGGCCGCGACCCAGATCGACCTCGCCCAGCCGGGCTGGTACCACGTCGGCATGGTGATCGACCAGGAGGCCGGCACCAACGCCAGCAGCGTGACCGGTTACCTGAACGGCAGCGCCGCCGGCTGGACCAACGGCTACGGTTCGGTGAGCGACAACCTGTTCACCACCGACAGCGACGGCATCGACAGCGGCGACAGCATGCTGATCGGCGCCGACCAGGGCCTGCTGGCGACAGGCGACTTCTTCGGCGGCGCAATCGCGGACGTACGGCTGTGGGACACGGCGCGCGATGCGGCGGAGATCTCCAACAACCTGGCCCGCCAACTTGAGGGCGATGAGGACGGCCTGGTGGCCAACTGGCACATGGACGAGGGCAGCGGCTCGACGCTGGCCAACGCGGTTGCCGGCGGCTCAAGCGCGACCGTCAATGGCGGTCCGACCTGGGCGTCGACCACCAGCTACTCCATGGCGCAGGACGGCACGCTGGACGGGCGGGTGACCGCCAACGATGCCGATGGCGACCCGCTGACCTTCAGCGTGTCGGGCACGGCGTCGAACGGCACCGCCAGCATCGACCCGACCACCGGCATCTGGCAGTACACGCCTGACAGCGGCTACACCGGGTCCGACAGCTTCAGCTACCAGATCACCGACGGAACGGACACCGACGTGGTCACGGTCTCGGTCAACGTGGCGTAGGGGTGGATCGAGCTTCTATCCGTCGTCGCCGCGCTCGATAGAGCCCCACCTTCCACCGTCATGCCCGCACTTGTTGCGGGCATCCACGCCTTGCGGCAGTCGTTGCAAAGACGTGGATGCTCGGGACAAGCCCGAGCATGACGATTGGGTTTTCCGTCAAGCCAGGAGCTAGCCCCGGCCCCTAACTCGTCGCGAACGGTACCAGCGCGATGCCGTCGGCGTCGGCGTCATAACCCGAGATATCGAAGATCAGATTGCCCTGGTCGTCGAACACATGGGTGTCGAAACCGATGACCGCGTAGCTGTCGCCGCGCACGGTGTCGCCCTCGGCGAAGCTGTAGTCGACGATCCAGTCGACACCGCCGTTGCGGAAATCGGTGACCTGGTCGCCGATGCCCTCATGGTCGAAGAAGTCGGCGCCCGCTCCGCCCTCCAGATTGTCGATGCCACGCCCGCCGTCCAGGATGTCGTCGCCGTCCTCGCCATAGAGGTCGTCGCGGTCGCCATCGCCGTAGAGCCCGTCATTGCCGGCGCCGCCCTGCATATGGTCGCCGCCGCTGCCCCCGCGCATGTAGTCGTCGCCCTCATCGCCGAACAGCAGGTCGTCGCCATTGATGCCGTAGAGGTGGTCGCCGCCCTCGCCGCCGCGGATGATGTCGGCGCCCTCGCCGCCGAAGATGCGGTCGAAACCGCCGCCGCCCAACAGAATGTCGTTCCCACCGGTGGCGCTGCCCCAATCGTCGGCATCGCCCCAGATCAGGTCGTCGCCCTCGCCGCCCCAGATGGTATCTGCACCGTCCAGGCCGATGATCGTGTCGTTGCCGGCGAGCCCATCCATGGTGTCGTCGGCCGACGTCCCCGTCATGCTGTCATCGCCGGGTGTGCCGAAGGCGGTGGGATCAAATTCCGTGATCTCGATCGTCACGGTACCGGTGTCGCTGCCGCCCTGGCCGTCCAGGAGCGTGTAATCGACAGTGATGGTGCCGGTGTAATCGCCGGTTTCGCCGAGGTCGATGTAGAAGCTGCCGTCCGCGGCCAGTTCGAAGTACGCGTCACTGTCGGTAGGCGTGTCGGCCGCAACCACGCTGAGCGTGTCGCCATCGGGATCGCTGTCGGCGCCATTGCCATTGTCGGCCAGCACATTGCCCGAAAATGAGTAGCCGGACGTAACGGTGAAAATATCGTCGGCGGCCACCGGATCGTTGTTAGTCGCAACGGCCTCGACGGTGATCGTGACGGTGCCGGTGTCGCTGCCGCCTTCGCCGTCCTCGAGCGTGTAGTCGAAGCTGTCCGCGCCGACGAAGCCGGCCAACGGTGCATAGCTGAAGCTGCCGTCGGCGAGCAGCGCGACAGTGCCGCCATTGGATGTGACGAAGCTCGCCGCAATAACGCTCAGCGGATCGCCATTGGGGTCACTGTCGACACCAAAGCCGTTGTCCGCCAGCACATTGCCGGCGACCGACACGGCCTGGTCGGTGACGAACGCATCGTCTGCAGCGACCGGATCGGCATTTGCCGTGGGTTCGCCGGCACCGAACGTCCGCAGCCGAATGCCATCGGCGGGATTGTAATCTGACAGGACGAAGATCAGATTACCGCGGTCGTCGAAGACGTGCGTGTCCCCGCCGACGAAGCTGAAACTGTTGCCGCGTACCACATCGCCATCGGCGTAGCTGTAGTCGAGGACGATATCGACGCCGCCGTTTTGGAACTCGGTGACCTGGTCGCCGATGCCCTCGTGGTCGAAGAAGTCCGCGCCGATGCCGCCTACAAGCTCGTCATTGCCGCGCCCGCCGTCCAGCGTGTCATCGCCATCCTCGCCGTAGAGGTTGTCTCGATCTGCATCGCCGTACAATGCGTCGTTGCCGGAGTTGCCATACATGAAGTCAAGGCCACTGCCACCGCGCATGTAGTCGTCGCCGGCATCGCCGTACATCTCGTCATCGCCGTCGATGCCATAGAGATGATCGCCGCCCTCGTCTCCATGGATTTGGTCGTTGCCGTTGCCGCCGAATATCTGATCGAAGCCCTTACCGCCGAACAGCGTATCGTCACCCGAAAACGGGCTTCCCCAATCGTCGCCGTCACCCCAGATCAGGTCATCGCCATCACCGCCATCGATGACGTCGTTGCCATCGCCGCCGATAAGGGTGTCGCCATTCTCACGACCTGAAATGCGGTCATCGCCCGCCAAGCCGTCAATAACCTCGAAATAGCCGCCCGTGTCGTCCGAGCGCAGGGTATCGTTACCGGTGGTGGCAAATGGATTGGGGGACACTTGCTGCTCCTACCTGTGAGCTGAAGAGGCCATATCGCACCTCCAGCACGGAAATACACGTGAAGATTGCATGAAAGCGAGTAACAGTTCGTAAACCATGACGCCCGCGCGCCCGATGATGGCCCGATGATGGATTGGGCAACTTCCGCGCGCGTGACCTAGCCGAGGGAGGGATAACGGAACGTTGTCGGCAGGGTGGCGCTCATGCGCCGACGCTTCCCTTCCGCGGCCAAAGCCCTATGATCTGAGCGATCGTCGTCATGACCGAAGGGGCCCAGCGCCCGTGTTTCTCGTGATTGCAGATTGCCTGGCCAAAGCCACGCGCGGCATCGCCTGTGCGCCGCCCGATCCGGAGGTGTGACCACCCCCGATCTGAAACGACAGGCATCAGGAGACGACAATGGCCGACCTGTTCGAAAACCCGATGGGGTTGAACGGCTTCGAGTTCGTCGAGTTCGCATCCCCCAAGCCCGGCACGCTTGAGCCGGTGTTCCAGGCGATGGGCTTCACCCACATCGCCAACCACCGCTCAAAGGCGGTGAAGCTGTACCGCCAGGGCGACATCAACTTCATCGTCAACGAGGAGCCGAAGAGCCTCGCCGCCTATTTCGCCGAGGAACATGGCCCGGCCCCCTGCGGGCTGGCGTTCCGCGTACGCGATGCCCACAAGGCGTACAACCGCGCGCTGGAGCTTGGCGCCCAGCCGATCGAGATCCCGACCGGGCCGATGGAATTGCGCCTGCCGGCGATCAAGGGCATCGGCGGCGCGCCGATCTATCTGATCGACCGCTACGAGGACGGCTCGTCGATCTACGACATCGACTTCGAGTACCTGGACGGCGCCGACCGGCACCCGTCCGGCTGCGGCTTTCACACCCTCGACCACCTGACCCACAACGTCTATCGCGGGCGCATGGCGTTCTGGGCCGGCTATTACGAGCGGCTCTTCAACTTCCGCGAGATCCGCTACTTCGACATCAAGGGCGAGTACACGGGCCTGAAATCGCGGGCGATGACCGCGCCGGACGGCAAGATCCGCATCCCGCTGAACGAGGAGGCGTCGAAGGAAACCGGCCAGATCGAGGAGTTCCTGATGGCCTTCAATGGCGAGGGCATCCAGCACATCGCGCTCGCCTGCGACGACCTGGTGGCGTGCTGGGACCGGCTGAAGGACCTGGGCATGCGCTTCATGACGCCGCCGCCCGACACCTACTACGAGATGCTGGACGAGCGGCTGCCCGGCCACGGCGAGCCGGTGGGCGAGCTTAAGGCGCGCGGCATCCTGCTCGATGGCTCGACCGAGAAGGGCGACCCGCGCCTGCTGTTGCAGATCTTCTCCGAGACCCTGCTCGGCCCGGTGTTCTTCGAGTTCATCCAGCGCAAGAAGGACGACGGCTTCGGCGAGGGCAACTTCAAGGCGCTGTTCGAGTCCATCGAACGCGACCAGATCAAGCGCGGCGTGCTGGAGGCCGGATGATGCTCTGCGCCACTGTTTACACTCCCACGTCATGCCCGCACTTGTTGCGGGCATCCACGCCTTGCGGCAGACGATGCCAAGTCGTGGATGCTCGGGCCTTCGCCGCGCCGAAGTGGCTTCGGCCACGCAGGCGGGACAAGCCCGAGCATGACGAGCAATTGTTGGGTGGAGGAAATCGATGAAGCTCGCAGGCGTCCACCACGTGGCCTATCGCTGCCGCGACGCCAAGGAAACGGTGGAGTGGTACGGCAAGTATCTGGATATGGACTTCGTGCTGGCGATCGCGGAGGACCAGGTGCCCTCGACCAAAGAGCCGGACCCGTACATGCACGTGTTCCTGGATGCGGGCAACGGCAACATCCTGGCGTTCTTCGAGCTGCCGACCAAACCGGAAATGGGCCGCGACCCGAACACGCCGGAATGGGTGCAGCACCTGGCGCTCCGGGTCGACAGCATGGAGACGCTGCTGGCCGCCAAGGCGCGGCTGGAGGCAGACGGCCACAGCGTGCTGGGGCCGGTCGACCACACGATCTTCAAGTCGATCTACTTCTTCGATCCCAGCGGCCACCGCATCGAGCTGGCGGTCGACACCGGCACGCCGGAGATGGACCGCAAGCTCGACGAGGTGAAGTGGGACATGCTGAACGAGTGGGCCCGGACCCGGCGCGCACCGCAGCACGCCCGCTGGATGCACGACGGTAGCGCGACGGGCAGTAACACCGAATGACCATTCCCCTCGATGCCACCCACGACCCGGCGCGCAAGAGCTGGGTGGAGGCGGCCAACGACCCGGCCTGCCCGTTCCCGATCCAGAACCTGCCGTTCGGCGTGTTCTCCCGGTCCGGCGAGGCGGTGCGGCGGATCGGCGTCGCCATCGGCGACCAGGTGCTCGACATGGCTGTTCTGGCCCAGGCCCGCCTGTTGCCGGAGGTGGGCGACTGTCTGCTGGCACCGGTCCTGAACCCGTTCATGGCCCAGGGGCCGGCGGCCTGGCGCGATGTGCGGCGCACGCTCTCGTCGTTGTTGTCGCCGGACAACGGGCGGCTGCGCGACGACGCCGACCTGCGCGCCGGGGCGCTGGTACCGTTGTCGTCGGCCACCATGCACCTGCCGTTCGAGGTCGCGGGCTTTACCGACTTCTACTCCTCGCGCGAGCACGCGACCAACGTCGGCAAGATGTTTCGCGGGCCGGACAAGGCGCTGATGCCGAACTGGCTGCACATCCCCATCGCCTACAACGGCCGGGCCAGCACCGTGGTGGTCAGCGGCACCGGCATCCATCGCCCGCTCGGCCAAACCAAGGCACCGGACGCGGAAGCACCGTCGTTCGGGCCGTGCGCCAAGCTCGACATCGAGCTG
The DNA here is from genome assembly GCA_965227515.1 of Alphaproteobacteria bacterium. Lineage (GTDB taxonomy): Bacteria > Pseudomonadota > Alphaproteobacteria > CALKHQ01 > CALKHQ01 > CBDDFZ01. The sequence continues at coordinate 2,716,911 of CBDDFZ010000001.1, read as the reverse complement.
GAGATGGGCGTGGTGGTCGGCATGCCGAGCCGGATGGGGACGCCGATCCCCATCGACCACGCCGACAACATGATCTTCGGCTTCGTGCTGCTGAACGACTGGAGCGCGCGCGACATCCAGGTCTGGGAATACCAGCCGCTGGGGCCGTTCCAGTCGAAGGCGTTCGCGACCACCATCTCGCCCTGGGTGGTGACCAACTTCGCGCTCGCCCCGTTCCGCGCCGAGGGACCGGTCCAGGCCCCGACGCCCCTGCCCTATCTGCGCCAGGCCGATGCCCGCAACTATGACATCGAGCTGGAGGTCGCGTTGCAGCCGGCGGGTGGCAGCGCCACCACCATCAGCCGCACCAATTTCAGGCACATGTACTGGTCGAGCGCGCAGCAACTGGTCCATCACGCGGCCGGCGGCTGCGCGATGCGGACCGGCGACCTCTTGGGGTCGGGCACCATCAGCGGCCCCGACGAGGGCAGCTTCGGCAGCCTGCTGGAACTCACCTGGAACGGCCAGAACCCGATCGCGCTGGCGGATGGCGGCACCCGCACCTTCATCGAGGACGGCGACACGCTGACGCTGACCGGTTGGGCCCAGGGCGACGGCCACCGCATCGGCTTCGGCGAGGCCACCGGCACCGTCCTGCCCGCGGTGGCGTATCCGTAAACATTTACTGACGCCCTCGGCCTTGTGCCTTCCAGAATTGTCGTCCTCGCCCTTGTGGCGAGGACCCATGGATATGCAGTGTTCGATCGTCGCGGCGGGACGTCTATCGATTGGCCGCCACCAATACTAAGCAACTCCCTTAGCCCATTGAAAAATTGGACATAAATGGATCCTCGGGACGAGCCCGAGGATGACGATCGCGCGTAGCCTGGGCAGGGCGCGCGCAGCCATGCCGTGGAGCATCCTCAGACCAGGTGATTGGGCAGCCCCAGCACGTACCAGTCGTAGAGCCGCAAGATCAGCGGCGTGTAGGCGGCTTGCCCTTGCTCGGATTGCCCTGCTTCGGTCTGTACGGTGTGCTCCGGGTCGGCTTCCGAAACGCCAAACAACCTAGCACTATCCATTTCGTCACGCAGGGCTTGGCGCGGGCGTGCATTCGCGCTTCACTGTCGCCGCTTCTCGAACATGGCCGGCCACCGCCGGCAACCCGGGCCCGTTCGCCCAAGGAGACTACCCCAATGACTGACACGTTTTCGCTCAACGGCCGGGTCGCCCTGGTCACCGGCGCCTCGCGCGGGCTCGGCTTCGCGATGGCCGAGGCGCTGGCGCGCGCCGGCGCGACCGTGGCCCTGAACGGCCGTCACGGCGAAACCATCAACGCCGCCGCCAAGAAGCTGTCCGACCAGGGGCTCGCGGCCGAGGGCCTGGCGTTCGACGTCGCCGACCCCGATGCGGTAAAGGCCGGCGTCGCCGGGCTCGCCAAGCAGCACGGCCGGCTGGACATCCTGGTCAACAACGCCGGTATCCAGCATCGCGAGCCGCTGACCGACTGGTCGGATGCCGACTTCAACCGGGTGATCGCGACCAACCTGACCGCCTGCTTCCAGCTCGCGCGGGAGGCGGCACGCGCCATGTTGCCGAACGGGTTCGGGCGCATCATCTCGACCGGCTCGGTCGCCGCCATCCTGGGCCGCCCGACCATCCACGGCTATGTCGCGGCCAAGGCGGGGCTGCACGGACTGACCCGGTCGCTGGCCGCCGAGCTTGGCAAGACCGGCATCACCGTCAACGCCATAGCGCCCGGCTATTTCGCGACCGAGATGAACACGGCCCTGCTGGACGACAAGGAGTTCACCGCCTGGGTCGAGGGGCGCACCCCGCTCGGCCGCTGGGCGCAGCCGCCGGAAATCGGCGGCGCCGTGGTGTTCCTCGCCTCCGACGCGGCGTCTTACGTCAACGGTCACGTGCTGGCGGTCGACGGCGGTCTTTCGGTGAGCCTGTAATGACCGACATCGCGACCCTTGCCGGCCAGAGCGCCGCTGCCATCGGCCGGGCACTTGCCGCCGGTGCCGTAAGCCCGGTTGACCTGACCGAGCACCTGCTCGACGCCATCGCGGCATCCGACGACCAGACTGTCTTCCTGCGGGTCACCCGCGACCGGGCGCTGAGCGAGGCCAAGGCCGCCGAGGCGCGCCTGAAGGCGGGCAATCCCCGCTCAGCCCTCGACGGCGTGCCGATCGCCTGGAAAGACCTGTTCGACATGGCCGGAGAGGTGACGTCCTGTGCGTCGGACCTGTTGCGCGACGCACCGCCGGCAGCAGCCGACGCGTCCACGGTCGCCAACGCCACGGCCGCCGGCATGGTCTCGCTCGGCAAGGTCAACCTCAGCGAGTTCGCCTATTCCGGGCTTGGCCTGAACCCGCATTTCGGCACGCCGCGCAACCCGCACGATCCGAACGTTGCCCGTGCACCGGGCGGGTCCTCGTCGGGCAGCGGGGTGGCTGTCGCCGCCGGCCTGGCACCCTGCGCCATCGGCACCGACACCGGCGGGTCAGTGCGCATTCCGTCGGCGTTCAACGGCCTGGTCGGCCACAAGACCAGCGCCAGGCGCATCGACAAGACCGGCGTCTACCCGCTGTCCGACACCCTGGACACGGTGGGGCCGCTGGCCCGTTCGGTGGAGGACTGCGTCCTGCTCGACATGGCGCTGCGCGGCGCGGTGTCGACACCGGTGCGCCGCCGGCCGTTGTCGGAGCTGAGGCTCTACATTCCGGAAACCGTGGTGTTCGACGGCATCGAAGACGCGGTGGGCGCCAACTTCGAGGCCGCCATCGCAAAGCTGGCCGATGCCGGTGCCAGCATCGAACGCGGGCCGATGGACCTGTTCGCGGAGTTCGGGGACCTGACCGCCGCGCACGGCTCCCTCGTCGCGGCCGAAGCCTACTCCGTGCATCACCAGCGGGTCGACGGGCCGGATGTCGAGCGCATGGACCCACGGGTGGTGGCGCGCATCGTCGGCGGCAGGAATATGTCGTCCTTCGATCTGATCACGGTGCAGCGCGCGCGCGAACGCATGATCGCCGACCTGACCGCACGACTGGACGGTGCCTTGCTGGCCTTCCCGACCACCGCATGGGTGGCGCCGGAGGTCGCACCCCTGGATGCGGACCAGGAGCTGTTCGGCCGCGTCAACATCAAGACGCTGCGCAACACCTTTATCGGGAACTTCCTCAATATGTGCGGCCTGGCGCTGCCCAGCGGCACGGGCGCCAGCGGCATGCCGACCAGCCTGCTGCTGTCGGACACCTTCGGCAACGACGAGCGCCTGCTCGGCTACGGCCTGTCGGTAGAAGCAGCGATTAGAGCGTGAGAAATTACGAGTTGGACCAGCGGCGATAGGCTTCGCGCATGCGCGTCAGGGCCTGGTCGGCATTGCCTTCCCGGCGGCGCTTTACCGCGTTGAAGGCGTCGCGGGCATCGACGTAGTTCACCCACATGTCGGCCTGGTCGAGCGCGCGTACCTGGGTGCGCGTGCCGCCGACATTGCGCTCCAGCTCGGCGCAGGCCTGCAGCGCGTTGCGCAGGTGGCCGGCGATATCGGCCTCGCCAAGGGCGTAGGCATGGTTGAACGCGCTCAGGATCTTGTCGCTCAGGCGCCGGCTGTAGGCGGTCTCGCCCAACGGCTCCGCATCGCCCAGCGGCCCGTCCGCCGCCGACTGCTCCGAAGAGACGACCCGAAACCGTTCGCCCGCGCTGCCGGAGTCCATATGACTCGTCGTTTCGGACATTGCTGCACTCCCCTGAACCGCAGAAATCACACCCTTGCCCATTCGGAAATAGGCCGAATTGATGTGACTTTGGTTAACCAGTCCCCCATCTCGGGCGGTCAAATCATGGTCGGTGGAGCCAGGGCGCCCGATGCCGCCGGCAATAAATTAGCAATAATTGAAGTTAGGACACCGGTGGACGCCGGTCATAAACAGTAAATAATTGCGCCAAGTGCGCGAAACTTGTTGTTAAGATGAACATGGATAAGTTGGCTCGACCTTGTGACGCATAACGGTCATTCGCGGCCCAGCCAGAAAGGCGACGCGCGCGGATGGGTCATGGGGAACAACGTTGTTGGCGCGAGGTACGGCCATGCAATTGTCTACGAAAACCATCGAGACCTTGACCGATCTGGTCGAGATCAAGCTGAGCTGCATCCAGGTATTCGACCGTGAGGATGCGCGCGAAGTCGCTCAATTGGAGCGCGCTCGCAACGAACTGCGCGCGCTGACCAGTGGCGGCGGCGACGTGGTGATGTTTCCGCAGCCGCAGAAGCGGCGTCGCGGACGGCCGCGCAAGGTCGTTGCCGGCTGATCAGGCCGCTTCGTTTCAGTCCTCGATCCGCACCAGACGCGGCACCGCGCCAGCGGAGTCGACACGAAAGCTGTCGCTGCCCGGCGCGATGCCGCACGGCCAGTCGTCCATCTCGAACGGCGTGGCGCCCACCAGGTGCCAGCCATAGTCCACAACGGCACCATCGGCGACGATGGCAAAGCCGCCCGGTGCGCCATCGTCCAGATGGCCGGCGATCAGCGCTGCCTGGTCCCAGGCGAAACCGAGGCAGGCTTCGATATGGCCGGCCCCTTCGGCCAGGCCGGGCGCGAACAGATGCACTTCGTCCCAGTCGCCCTCGATGGCATCGCCCAGTGCGAATGTGCCGTCGGCACCGCGGGCGGCCTCGATGGTCGCGGCCAGCCGCGCCGGGAACGCGGACTCCGGCTCTCCGTAGTCGACATAGATGAAAATCGCCAGCACGACGAAGACCAGCACCAGCACCGCCAGCACGGCGGTGCAGCCGATCACCCATTTCGGCTGACCGGCGTTCGATTGCTGGTCGGTCATCGTCTTGCCGGCGTGCCTGCCTGAGCGGCCGTTGTCGAACTAGCGGCGCTCGTACTGCTTCGACCCGAACATGACCTCGCGCTCCTTGTCGCTGATCGGCCCCTCGCGCCGCGCCTCGGCCAGCACGGCAACGCCGCGCTCGACCGCCGGGCGGGCGGCAATGCCCTCGTACCAGCGCTTCAGGTTCGGGAAGTCCTCCAGCTTCTGGCCCTGCCGCTCGTAGGAGCGCAGCCAGGGGAAGGTCGCCATGTCGGCGATGGTGTAGTCGTCGCCGGCCAGATAGGCGGTCTGCCCGACCCGCCTGTCGATCACGCCATACAGGCGCGCGGCCTCGTTGGTGTAGCGGTCGACGGCATAGGGCAGCTTCTCCGGCGCGTAGTGGCGGAAGTGGTGGTTCTGGCCCAGCATCGGCCCCACCCCGCCCATCTGGAACATCAGCCACTCCAGCACCGCGATGCGGTCGCGCGGCTGAGACGGCGGCGGCATGAACTTGCCGGTCTTCTCCGCCAGGTAGATCAGGATCGCGCCCGACTCGAACACCGAGATCGGCTTGCCGTCGGGGCCGTCGCTGTCGACGATGGCCGGGATCTTGTTGTTGGGGCTGAAAGCGAGGAAGTCCGCCTCGAACTGATCGCCCTGGCCGATGTTGACGGCGTGGACGTTGTAGTCCAACCCGCACTCTTCCAGCATGATGTGGACCTTGTGCCCGTTGGGCGTCGGCCAAGTGTAGACGTCGATCATGGCGAATCAATTCCCCCTATGGCGTTCGAATTGTCGGTGTCCGCGACTGCGGCTCCGCGAAAGCGGCAACGCGGAATGATGTAACCTGATCGGCGCTCCGGGCAAACCGTCAACCAGCTGCGAAGTCGTGATCCGGCCAGCGGGTCAGTCCAGACCCAGCGCCTTCTTGCGCTTCGCCGACCAGGCGACGATCAGCCGGTCTGCCGCCAGCCCGATGAAGGCGACGCAAAGTCCCAACACCAGGCCCTTGCCGGCATCGTTGTCGGCGCGGGCGCGGTTGATCTCCTGCCCCAGGTCGGTGGTGCCGATGAAGCTGGCGATGATCGCCATGAACAGGCCGAACATGATGGTCTGGTTGATGCCGAGCATGATCTCCGGCAACGCCAGCGGCAGGCGCACATGCCACAGGGTCTGCCACCCCGAGCAGCCGGAGGTCTTCGCCGCCTCCAGTGTTTGCGCCGGTACGTTGCGCAGGCCGAACATGGTGTAGCGCACCACCGGAATGCCTGCATAGATCACGATGGCGGTGATCGCCGCCACGTCGCTGACCTGGAACAGCATGATGACCGGGATCAGGTAGATGAACGACGGGAAGGTCTGGAAGGTGTCGCACACCACCTCCATCGCCCGGGTGGCGAAGTTGTTGTGCGCCGCCAGCATGGCCAGCGGCAGGCCGATGGCCACGCACACGACCAGCGCGCTGAACACCATGTAGGTGGTGATCATCGAGCGCTCCCAATAACCGGTGAGCGCGATGAACAGGACGAAGCCGGAGACGACCAGCGCCAGCCGCCAGCCGCCGATGGCCCAGCCCATGCCGGCGACCAGCGCCAGCACCGCGGTCCATGGCGCCCACAGGAACGCCTCGCGAGTCGGGATCAGCACGTAGACCAGCAGGTCGTCGCGGAACACCGACAGCGCGTCGTACCAATTGGCCGCAATGTAGTCGACAAGCCAGTCCCACTCCGGTGCGGTGGTCAGTTCCCAGTCTTCCGGCCACACCAACGCCGGCGGCCACAGCGCCGCCAGCACGGCGGTGCCGACCGCCAGCACGCCGGCCAGCGTCCAAAACGGATGGCGGCGCCAGAACGGGCCGGCCGGCAGGTGCGCCGGCTGGCGCAGCGCCAGTGCGCGGCTCAGCCGGTCGAGCGCGATCGCCATCAGCACGATGGCGACACCGCTTTCCATCGCCCGGCCGATCTGCAGGTTCTGCAGGCGGTAGAGCAGGTCGGCACCCAGCCCCTTGGCGCCGACGAACGAGGCCAGCACTACCATCGCCAGGCACAGCATGATCACCTGGTTCAGGCCGACCAGCAGGGTGTCGCGTGCGGCCGGGATCTTCACCTTCCACAGCATCTGCCACCCGGTGGCGCCGCCCATGCGCCCGGCCTCGATAACTTCCGACGGCACGCCGCGCAGGCCGAGGATGGTGAGGCGCGCCATCGGCGGCACCGCGAACAGGATGGTCGCCACCGCGCCGGCCCGGTGCGACACGCCGATGAACACCGCCACCGGGATCAGGTAGGAGAAGTGCGGCAGCGACTGCATGACGTTGAGGAACGGCCACAAGATGCGCTCGAACGTCTTTGAGTAGATGGCGCCGATACCGAGCCCGAGGGCGATGGCGACCGCGATGGGGGCGGCGACCAGCACCAGCGCCAGCGTCGTCATCGACAGTTCCCAGGTGCCGAACACCGCCAGGTAGACGATTGTGCCGCCGGCCAGCAGGGCCAGCGGCCAGCGCCCCAGGCCCCAGCCGAACACGGCGGCCAGCGCCGCGAAGGTCAGCCACGGCACCGGCGGCAGGTCGAACTCCGGCAGGAACGCGATCACCCCATCCTCGCGAATGTCGCGCGGCAGGTCGGCCGCAGTGTCGACCAGCCAGGGCAGCGGCGGCAGGCGCACCTCGTCGAAGCCGGAGATCAGGACACCATCGACCACATCCAGCGGCCATTCCACGGCATAGGCGATAGAGCGGGTGATGTCGCGGAAGGTGAACCAGCCGAAGATCTCGTCGCGGCGCAGTGCCTCGATCACCACGTTCAGCCAGCCGATGAAGTCCAGGGTGACCGTTTCCGGCAGCAGCACCAGTGCCTCGGGCAGCACCGGGCGCAAGGCCAGCAACAGCACGAACGGGGCAAGGCAGCCGATCAGCAGCCAACTGCCGGCGGACAGCGTGAAACGCGCCGGCGGCGCGGCCGCGGCGCTGGCGGTCACGAGGCAGGCTCGCCGGGCGCCGAATCGCTCACCTGGTCGGGCGCGAACATGGCGGCGATGACCTGATCGCGCGAGATCGCGCCAACCGGCCGCCCCTCGTCGTCGACGACGCCGAACGCAGTCGACGACTGCAGCACCTGGGGCGCCACCGCCGACAGCTTGGCGGAGGCCGACAACGGCGGCCCCTCGCCCGCAACACCGTTGCCGTTGGCCGCGACCATGGCGTCGGCCACCGTCAGCACCTTGTCGCGCGCCACTTCCTTGGTGAACTCGCGCACATAGGCCGTCGCCGGATTGGTCACCAGTTCGGCCGGGGTGCCGATCTGCACCACCTCGCCCTCGAACATGATCGCGATGCGGTCGGCCAGGCGGATCGCCTCGTCGAAATCGTGGGTGATGAACACGATGGACTTCTGCAGCATCGCCTGCAGGCGCAGGAACTCGTCCTGCATCTCACGGCGGATCAGCGGGTCCAGGGCGGAAAACGGCTCGTCCAGGAACCAGATGTCGGGACCGACGGCGAGAGAACGCGCGATGCCGACGCGCTGCTGCTGGCCGCCGGAAAGCTCGCGCGGGTAGTAGCCCTCGCGCCCCTCCAGCCCAACCAGGGAGATCATCTCGCGCGCACGCATCTCGCGGGCGGAACGGCCGATGCCCTGCATCTCCAGCGGAAACGCCACGTTGTGCAGCACCGTGCGGTGCGGCAGCAAGGCGAAGTGCTGGAACACCATGCCCATCTTATGACGGCGCAGCTCGATCAGGTCCCTGCGCGAGGCCGCCAGCAAGTTCTTGCCTTCAACCATAATCTCGCCCGACGTGGGCTCGATCAGGCGAGCCAGGCAGCGGATCAGAGTCGACTTGCCGGACCCGCTCAGCCCCATCACCACCAGGATCTCGCCGACACCGACGTCCAGCGAGACGTCGCGCACCGCGGCGATGTGGCCGGTGGCCTTCAGGTCGTCCGGAGACGGCGCGCCATTATGGGTGCGCAAGATCTGGCGTGGCGTCGGGCCGAAGATCTTCCAGACATTCCGGCAGGCAATCAGTGGCTTGGACAAGCCATCCCCCCGCATTGTGCTGTGCACACGGCGATGCCGGTCATCATACATGCATTTGAGGCAGGGGCAGCAGCCGCGCCCCCAATGGGATGTGTGGCCGGGCGGATTCGAACGCTACCGCCCGGCCGAACTGCGCGTGGCCTCAGTCAGCCGCGCCGAGCCAGGGACGCCACTTGTCCTCGTTGTCGGCCATCCACTGCGCGGCCGCTTCTTCCGGCTCCATGCCGTCGACATCGGCCAGCTTGGCCATGACGGCGATGTCCAGGTTGCTGAAGTTCATCGCCTGCACGATGGCGTAGGCCTCCGGCCAGTTCTCCGGGAAGCCCTCCCAGACGCCGATCTTCAGATAGCCGTCCTTCGGGTTACCGCAGTCATAGGAAAGTTCCGGGTTCACGCCCCACGACGGGTCTTCGCGGCAGGCTTCGTCATATTCCGGGAATTCGACGAACGCGCCTTCGTACAGCGCCTCGATGAAGTTCGGCGTCCAGTTGAACAGCACGATCGGCTGCTCGCGGGCGGACGCGGATTCCAGCTCGGCCCAAAGTGCGGCGGCGGAGCCCGCGTTGACCACCTGGAACTCCATGCCCAGGCCGTCGACACGCTCCTGGTCGTGCTTCAGCCAGTCCACCGGTCCGGCCAGGAAACGGCCTTGCGGCTCGGTCTCCGGGGTGGCGAACAGCTCGGCGCAGGCATTCAGCGCCTCCCAGTCCGGCAGGCCGGGGCACAGGTCGGCGACATAGGCCGGGTACCACCACTCCTCGCGGGTCTTGGCGTCGTGGGTCGCGGCGTCGATGACGCAGCCCTCGTCGACCACCGCCTCGAAGGCGACGCCGAATGCGCCCTGCCAGACCTCGTGGACCAGGTCGATATCGCCCTCGCACATCGAGGTGTAGACCACCTGGCTGTCCGCCGGGATGTATTCGACCTCGTAGCCGGCCTCGGCCAGGATATCGCCGACGATGTGCGCGCCGACAATCTGGCTCGACCAGTTGTGGATCGGAATCTTGATCGGATCGTCGGAATCGGCCAGCGCGGGCGCGGCGCCCACGGCTGTGGCCAACACAATGCCGGCCAGCGTTACACGGTGCGTCATTCTCGTTCTCCCTTCACGCTTGTGCTGGTGCGCACGTGCATACGTACCCACCTCCTCGCATGCACTTTGGTCACGGTGCCCTTGGCGGTTAGTCGTTCTCTTGTGGCGTATTGGCCGCGACCGGAGGGCCTGACAAGGCGCTCCTGTGGCTCGAACTATAGCCCGCCAGCCAATTTGGTATACAGATTTCGTGCCAAAATCGGACCAATTCCTGACCGGTTTGTGGACCGATCAGAGTTTATTGGTTCAAATTGGTCAGGTGTTGCGCCCGGCCCACGGCCGCCAGCGGGCCGATGTGTAACCTATTCGGGGGTCACGAATGCGGCGATGGTCGAGACCACGCCGGGCGCCAATGGCAGGTTCGGCTCCGAATAGGTCGCCAGATTGGCATCGCGGTCGTCCGCCGGCGCTTCCTTCAGCACGTGGTTCACACCCGGCAGGATCACCGGGCTGACGTCATCGCGCCCGGACGCCAGGGCCTCGGCGTCCTCCACCGTCACCTGCAGGTCGGCGTCGCCCTGCACCACCAGGACCGGCCCGTCATACCCTGCCATCAGCACGGCGGGGTCGTAGGAGTAGATGCTGATCAGGAAGTCCTGCACCGCCGGGTGAAACAGCTGCTGCAGCGCCGGGTGCATCTCGCCGACGTCGGCGGTGCTGCCGGCCTCCAGCGCGTCGATCACCGCCATGGCGTCGTCCAACAGGAACGCGTTGGCGGGGTTGGCGCGCAATTGCTCGCGCATGACGTCGCTCAGCCGGCGGCCGGGTGCCGCGATCAGCAGCACGCCGCACACGTTCTGGGCATCCTGCACGGTGGCCAGCGCCACCAGCCCGCCCTCGGAGTGGCCGGCGAGCCAGACGCACGACGCGCCGGTCGCCTGCATCGCCGCCGACACCCAGGCGCGCACGTCGTCGGCATAGTCCTCGATGGTGATGGCGTTGGGGTCGACGTTGTCCGCCGCGCTCTCGAACATGCCGCGCTTGTCGATGCGGATGGTGGTGATGCCGCGCGCGGCGAGGTCGGACGCCAACAGGCGATATGTACCGGCGGTGATGCCGAGCGGGCTGTTGCCGTCGCGGTCGGTCGGACCGGACCCTGGGATGATCAACAGGACCGGATGGTCCTCGCCGGCGACGTGGCCCATCATGCTGCCGTGCAATTCGCTGACCGGGCCGGTGGCCACGACGGGCTCGTCCGCGCCTTGGGCAACCGCGCTGGTCCCTGTCGCACTCATGGCAAATCCTGAGGCCAACGTAACGGCCATTGTGGCCAGTTCGAACCGTCCGGCGTTTCGCATGTGGCCTCTCCGGGTTTCGTGCCGCCCGCCAAGCATCCAAAACGAATGAAGGCGGGCCGATGCCCGCCTTCATAACCACTATTGCCCACGGCATAAAGCCATGGCGAAGAGTACCGGACCTTAGTTAGTCCACAGAGTGAAATAGCTGCCCTGGGCGTGGCCCTCGTTCTCCACCCGGATGGTGAAGCCGCCGGTCCAGCGCGGGGTCCACTGGCAGCTCTCGAACGAGGAGTAGCTGGTGGAGCTGCAGATCTCGTTGCCGAACTCGTCATAGATCCACAGGTCCAGGTCAGACGGGTTGTGGCCGGTCAGCTCCACGATGGCCGGCACGCCGCCCTCGAACGCCTCGTCGTAGTAGAGGTTGTCGTAGCCGGCGATATAGCCTTCGTAGCTGCCCGCGCCATACAGGCTGCCGCGCGCGCTCTCGGCCTCGACGTCCTCGATCAGCAGGATCAGGTCCTGGCGGTCGCCGGCCAGCTCACGCGCCATCGCCAGCATCTCGCCCGCGGTCTGCATCGCCGGGCTGTCCGACGCGATTTCCTCGTCGGTGTCGCGCGGCGCGATCTCGGCATCGCCGACCTCGAACTGGTTGGCGATGCGCGCCGCCGCGATCAGCAGCAGCGGATCGTTGGTGTTCATGGCATAGGTGGCCAGACGCTGGGCCATTGCGATGGTCTGGATCGCATCGACCGCAGTCGTGTCCTCCGGCTGCACATCGGAGATGTTGGACTGGATGCCCTCCGCGAACGCCACCGAGGCGGCCAGCGCCACCACAGCCGTCGCGGTGGTCACGGCGCCCGTCTTGCGGATGTGTTTGAAACCGATCATCAGTACTCTCCCGATTGAAAAGAAACGAGATTCGCCAGTCTTCGATTATCCCTCGCGGGGTAGGAACCAAAAGACCGCCGTAACGTCAATGCTGCATCCGCCGGATACTTCGCGCGACTGTCGCCGCTTTTGGAACGAATGCAACGGGCCTGCGGTTACTCCGACACTGTCCAACTGAACGCCGACATGGTCGCGAGCGCGGTTGCGCCGCCTCCCCGGCCACCGCCACGGGTGGCCACCTCTTCCAGTCCCGCCTCGCGCATCACGTCCAGCACGGTCGAAGCGTTCTCCACCGCGCTGGGCGCGAAGATCGAGCGGGTCGCGAGCCCGGTCTGGGCCAGGAACGAGAAGTCGGCGCGCGGCGCCTGCGGCTGCACCGCGGCGGCAACGAACAGGAACTGCTCCACGCCCACGGTCTCCAGGTTCACGATCAGCGACGACTCCAGGGTCTCGCCCGGACCCATGCGGTTGGATTCACCCTGATAGGGGAACCACGGGATGACCGCGAACTTGGCGTCGATGAACAGCGCGGTCAGGTCCATGACCTGCTCGGAATTGTTGGTGACGAAGAAGCGCAGTTCGTCGCCGTCGTGCAGGGTCGGGAAGTCGGTCAGGGTGAACCGCTCGACACCGCTGCCATCGGCGCGCTCGACCTCGAACGACAGGTCCAGCCCGCGCCCGACCTCGGTCGCCGCCAGCTCGGCCGACAGCCGGAACAGGGTCGAGACGCGCGCCACCTTCTCGATGTTCTCTTCCAGTGCGACGCGGAACTCGGCCATGCCGACCTGGTCAGTAGCGTCGGGGATCGTCAGCGCAGGCGTGCGCGCCGGGCCCTCGGTCACGATGGCGCCCGAAGGCGGCGCGAACCAGAGCTTGCCGTCGACGATGACCAGCCGCAGGTCCGCCGTCTGGTGTGCGTCCACCCACCGGACATCCAGGCCAGGCAGGCCGTCCGTCAGCAGGCGCTCGATCTCGGCGTGGGCCGGCGCCTCGGCGATAGCAGCGGCCGTGGTCTCCTCCGGCAGCGCCACGGTCAGGCTGACGGTAAACTGCGCGTCGACCAGGCGCAGGAAGGCGCCTTCCGGAATCTCGTCGAGAACGGCCGCGCCGTCATAGGCGATCGGCTCGACGAAGCTGTGCACCACCTGGGCGCTGTAGACAGCGGCATAGCCCAGCGGCTGGGCGCCGGAGGGCGCGGTGGCGCTCTCCATGACCGCCATGATGGCGCCGTCGGAGACCTGGTGCAGTTGTCCGGCCGGCAGGCGGTAGGTGCCGCGGTCCTCGGTCACCGGCCACTGGCGCACGGTGTCGGACGGCGCACCACCCATCATGATGCGGTCCATGTCCGCCGCCGTGCCCTCGAACAGCGGCGTCGGCGCGCGGCGGTTGCCGCCGGCATACTCGGCCAGGATCTGCTGCGTCGCCTGGCGATAGGTGATGCCGGGGTTCGACGCCAGGATCGTTGCGATGGTGTAGCTGAACAGGCCATAGGTCTGGCGATTGGGATCGCCGGCCGGCAGCCGCATCTCCGGCGTCGTCTCGGTGGTCTGCGCGGCATAGAACGCAACGAAGCCACCGGGGCCATCGCTGTCGCTCTCATGCAGGTCGAGCACGCCTTCCTCGGATGCCGGGCCGCCACGGGTGGCCGGCGCGTCGGCGGCTGCCTCGGCAAGCGCGGCATCGGGAATGCCCAGCAGGGTCGGGTCCAGGCGGCGGTCCACCTCCTCGGTGTCGATCGCCCGCACCATGGTGCCGGAATGGCAGCTGTCGAACACGGCAAACACGAATGCACCGGCGTCACGCAAGGCCTCCATGCGCGGCTGCAAGTCGTTGTCGACGATGGCATTTTCCACCGAGCCGACCTGGCCGTCCCACGCACCGACATCGCGCGGCAGGAAGATCTCGTCCAGGCCGTCCAGCTCGGACTCGTCGTTCTCGTCCATCGCCGGTTGCTGCGAGCCGTGGCCGCCCATGTGCAGATAGACAAAGTCGCCCGGCGCCACTTCCGCGATCAGGCGGTCGAGCTCACCCAGAATGGCGGCACGGGTGGGTTGGCCATCGGCATCCTCGGCCTCCGACAGCACGGTGATCTGCTCGTCGGACAGGCCCTGCTCCAGCAGCACGGATTCCACCAGCGCCACATCGTTCATCGGGCCGTTCAGCCACAGGCGCTCGTCCAGGTTCGGATATTCGGTCACGCCGACCAGCAGCGCATGCGTCTCCGCCAGCGCGCCCGTGGCGCTGCCGGCGATGGCCGCCAGCGCGATGCCCGCCATCGCACTGCTGCTGCGCCAGATGTTGCGTTTCCGGGATTTGATCATCGTCTGCCCCACCGAAATCTTTTGCGCGCGGAAAACTGCCGTTAATCGGTCACGGGGTATATTGCCGTGAAATGTGGCGGTAATCCGCGCCAACTGTGAAGAACTTACAGCACTTTGTGGATATCGGCATGATTCGCCGCAGGTTGAAGGGTTACACACGGATCGAGCGGCGCCGCGACCGGCGCCGGGCGCTGTTGCTCGCCGCCGAGCTGGAAGGTGCCGCGGTCGAGGTGCTGGACGTCAGCCTGGGCGGCATGCGCATCGGCTGCGCGGGCGTCCCCGGCTCGATCATGAGGCGGCTGAACACCGACGATATCGTGCAGTTGGTGCTGCGTGCGGGCGACGAGCCGGCGCTGCGTTTTGGCGTACGGCTGACCCGCCACTACCGCCTGGCCCGCGCCATCGGCGTTCGGTTCGATGGGTTGCCGCCCGCCCATTATCGCCTGGTGGAGCGTCTGGTGACCGGACGGTGGCGTGCCCGGGTGGCAGAAGTGACGGCTTAGCCGGCCCGGACCCTAGTGTCCCGAATCTGAAGTTCGTAACAGTGTTTGCTGGCCTCGATCGAACTTCAGATTCGATTGGGACACTAGCAAGTTATTGAATCTAGTGTGGTTTCTGGTTTCGAAGTTCGTCAAGATGGCTGCGGCGATAATCGGACGAACTTCGAATCCACCACACTAGTCATAATTCCCGATACATCACCAGCGCGTCGACCAGGCCTTCGGTCGGGTGGCGGAACGCGCGCGGCAACCGCCCAACGGTCTCGAACCCGAAGGTCTGCCACAGGCGCACCGCGCGGCGGTTGGTCTCCACGACGAAGTTGAACTGCATGGCGCTGAACCCGCGCGCCTTGGCATGGTCCAGCGAATGGGTGCACATGGCGCGCGCCACGCCGCGCCCGGCGGCTGCCTGGGCGGTCACGTAGCCGCAATTGCAGACATGGGCGCCGCCGCCGGCCTGGTTGGCGCGCAGGTAATAGGTGCCGACGATCTCACCTTCCTGGGTCGCCACGAACGTCTCCCGGTCGGGCCCCGTCCAATTGGCCAAGGCCGCGTCGTGGCTCATGTCCGCGTCCAGGGCGTAGGTGTCGCCGGCCCGGATCACCGGCTCCAGGATCGCCCAGACGGCGTCCGCATCCTCCGGTCCCGCCGGGCGAATCGAAACCCCCGCCGGCGCGCCAGCCGTCGACACCCTCAGCCCTCGCCGAACCCCGGCATCACATGCCGTCCGTCGGGACCCACCTTGAGCGGCACCGCGGCGCGCACGGCACTCAGCGGCACGTCGCCATAGAGGTGGGGGAACAGGGCACCGCCGCGCGACGGCTCCCACTTCAGGGCATCGCCCAGCGACGCCACGTCGACCGCCAGCAGCACCAGATCAGTGCGCCCGGCCTTGTGCCGCGCGGCGCTCTCCGCGATCTGCTCCTTGGTCGAGAAGTGCAGGAAGCCGTCGGCCCGATCCTCCTCCGCACCGCTGTAGGCACCGGCACCCGTCGCCGCCTCCCAGGCCGAGGCCGCCGCCAGGTGGTAGATCAGTTCGGTCATATCGCACCCCTTTTGCTGCGCACCGTGACGGCCCGGAAACCGCGTGGACAACGCGCCTGTTAGCGACCTTAATGGCGCGCCGCAAGAAACGACATCATGCCGGAGGGGACAACATGCTGATTCAGTCGGACGCGCTGACGCGGGTGGGCGCCGCCATTTTCGAGGCCGCGGGCTCGACGCCGGAGGAAGCGGCCTGCGTCGCGCGCCACCTGGTCGATTCCAACCTCTGCGGCCACGACAGCCACGGCGTCATCCGCATCAGCCGCTACATCGCGTTCGTGAAGAACGGCCGCGTCAGCCCCGGCAAGAGCATGTCCATCGTCAACGAGACCCCGACCATGGCGCTGCTGGACGGCAATTTCGGCTTCGGCCAGGTGATCGGCGAGGAGGCCGTGGCCCTGGTCGCGAAGAAGGCCAAGACCAGCGGCATCGCCATGGTCACCATGCGGCGCGCCGGCCACCTGGGCCGGCTGGGCGAGTGGGGCGAGATGCTGGCCGCACATGGCCTGATCTCCCTCCAGTTCCTCAACACCACCGGCATGGGCATGATGGTGACCCCGTTCGGCGGCAGCGACCGGCGCCTGTCGCCCAGCCCGATGGCGATCTGCGTGCCGATGCCGGGACAGGACCCGATCCTGCTCGACATCACCACCGCCGCCAGCGCGGAGGGCAAGCTCTTCGTCGCCAAGAACAAGGGCCAGCCGGTGCCGCCCAACACCATCATCGACAAGGACGGCAACCCGACGACCGACGCGCGCGACTTCTATGCCGGCGGCGCCATCCTGCCGGTGGGCGGCCACAAGGGTTCCGGCCTCAACATCCTGACCGACATCCTGTCCGGCGCGCTGTCCGGCGGCGGTTGCACTGCGCCCGGCGCCAAGGTGCTGGAGAACACCTGGACGGTTATCGCGTTCGACCCCTCGCCGCTGGTCGACCGCGACGCGTTCGCGAAGGAGGTCATTCGCTTCCGCGACTGGGTGACCGCCTCCCCGCCGGCGACGGAGGGCGGCGAGGTGCTGTTCCCCGGCGAGGTGGAGTTCCGCAACCGCGCGGCGCGGGGGCGCGACGGCATACCGCTCGACGACACGACGTGGGAGGAGATTCTGACCACCGGCGAGGGCGTCGGCCTCGCCCGCGCCGACCTGGAGGCTATGGCAGGGTAGCCCGCGTCACCACCGGAACAGTGGGACCAACCAGTCGGGCGAGCAGCCATAGTCGGCATGCAGGGCGCCATAGGCGGCCACCGGGTCGCCGCCGTCCGCGAACACGTCGCCATGGATACCGCCCATGATGAAGGCGGTGGCGAGGCCCGCGGCGATGCCGCCGGCAATGTCATGCTCCACCGAATCGCCGACCGCGCACACCCGGTCGCGCGGCACATTTCCGAGCAGGCCCCGGCAGGCCTCGTAGACCTCGCGGTGCGGCTTGCCGATGGTGATCACCTCGCCGCCGATGGCCTGGTAGCGGCGGGCCAGCGTGCCCGGTGTGACGGTCAGCCCGCTCGGCGTCGGACCGACGAGATCGGGATTGGCGCAGATCATCGGCTTGAGCGAAGTGCCGCCCTCGGTCAGGGTTTCCAGCAGATCGTCGATGGACGGCCCGCCGGGGTTGAGCCCGCCGACCAAAATGAAGTCCGCGTCGGCCACATCGTTCACGATCTCCACGCCGCTGCCGTCGACCACCGAGGTGTCGGCGCCATGAGCCAGCAGCACGCAACGCTGCCCGAGCGCCGCGAACCGCGGATCTTTGCGTTCGCACAGCGCGCTCCACGTCACTTCGCCGGACGTGACGATGTCTGTGTAGAGATCGCGCGGAATGCCAAGCTCCACCATGCGATCGGCGTTCACCGCCGCGCGCTTTCCCGAATTCGACAGGATGATCAATGGCTTGCCGCGCTCTTTGATGGCGCGCAGAGCATCGACAACGCCGTGGAACGCCTGCGCGCCCGCGTGCAGCACGCCGAACTGGTCGACCACGAACGCGTCGTAGCGGTCTGCCAGCGCGGCCATGCCGTCGATGTGAGTTGGGGGCGTCTCGCTCTTCGTCATCTTCACTTACGCTCCGGTCGCTCCTGCAAATCGCCCAGCGCCGCCACGATGGTATCGATCGGCAAGAACAGGGTTCGGCTATCGTCAGGATACTCGATGAACTCCGCACAGCGGAGGTAGAACCGCCGTGCGGCATCGCCCTTCGCCTGAACCAGCACAGCCGCAATGCCGATATTCCTCGACGCGGCGGCGATACGGCGCAATGCATCGGCCAACAGATCGGCTCCGATGCCTCGACCGGCATGGTGCCGGCTGACCGCGAGGCGACCGATCACGGATATCGGTATCGCGTCAGGCGCATTGCGGCGGACCTTGCCAGGGGCATACGCCCGCTCGATGGACCCGGCGGAGATGCAATAGTAGCCGATGACCTTCTGGCCCTCGCACACCACGTAGGCTCGGGAGAAGCGGCTTTCATTCTTCAATGCCCTGTGCCGCAACCAGTCATTCAGCGCAGGCTCGCCGCAATCGAAACTCGAAAGGTCGTGATCGGCCGTCAATGGCATGGGGGTCGTCAGCCGCCCCCCATCCGACACTGAGCCTTCGCTCACTTCTCCCAGGCCGGGGTGCGGCTCAGCAATGCGCGCAGCTTGGGCCCAGGTGCCGGCGGTTTGTCGAGGGCTTCCATGAACGCGGCGAAGCGGCTGTCGTCCAATTGAAACAGCCTCTGATCGAGCAGGATGTCGATCGCCTGCTGGCGGGCGCTTTCGATCATGAACTCGGTGCGGGTCTTGCCGACCACGGCCGCTGCCTCATCTATCAGTTGGCGCGTCTGCGCCTCGATGCGCAGGTTGATGGCGCCCTTTCGGTCGGCTGCGGACGCACGCTCGGCAACGGTCACGTTTTCCCCCTGGCGGTTGGATTGTGATGAGTGAATTTCTGCCATGACCAGGGATATGCAGGCTTGTATTGACATTGTCAATACAAGCCTGGTTGCCTCTCGCTTATTCCCACTCGATGGTGCCGGGCGGCTTTGATGTGACGTCGTAAGTCACGCGGTTAATCCCCTTGACTTCATTGACAATTCTTGTTGCCACGTGAGCCAGGAAGGCGTGCTCGAAGGGGTAGCTGTCGGCGGTCATGCCATCGGTGGAGGTGACCGCCCTGAGCGCGCAGACATGGTCGTAGGTGCGGTTGTCGCCCATCACGCCGACGGTGCGCACGGGCAGCAGCACGGCGAACGCCTGCCAGATCTCGTCGTAGAGTTCGGCGGCGCGGATTTCCTCCAGGTAGATCGCGTCGGCCTTGCGCAGGATCTCCAGCTTGTCCGCCGTGATCGCGCCGGGAATGCGGATCGCCAGCCCCGGCCCCGGGAACGGGTGGCGGCCGATCAGTCGCTGCGGCAGGCCCAATTCATGGCCCAAGGTGCGCACCTCGTCCTTGAACAGCTCGCGCAGCGGCTCCACCAGCTTCATGTGCATGCGCTCGGGCAGGCCGCCGACATTGTGGTGCGACTTGATGGTGACGCTGGGCCCGCCGATGGCCGACACCGATTCGATCACATCGGGGTAGAGCGTGCCCTGGGCGAGGAACCCGGCCCCGCCGATCTTGGACGCTTCTTCGTCGAAGACATCGATGAAGGTCTCGCCGATGATCTTGCGCTTGCGCTCCGGGTCGTCGACGCCGTCCAGCCGCCCGAGGAACAGGTCGGTTGCGTCGCGATGGACCAGCGGGATGTTGTAGTGGTCGCCGAACAGGCGCACCACCTCCTCCGCCTCGCCGGCGCGCAGCAGGCCGTGGTCGACAAAGATGCAGGTGAGCTGTTCGCCGACGGCCTCGTGGATCAGCACCGCGGCGACCGAGCTATCGACCCCGCCGGAGAGCCCGCAGACGACCCGGCCTTGCGTGCCGACCTGGGCGCGAATGGCGGCGATCGCCTCTTCCCGGAACGCGGCCATCGTCCAGTCGCCGGTGCAACCAGCCACGTTGCGCACGAAGTTGCGCAGCAGGTCGGCCCCGTCCGGCGTGTGCGCCACCTCCGGGTGGAACTGCACGCCGTAGTAGCTGCGCGCCTCGTCGGCGATGGCGGCAAACGGCGCGCCGCGGCTGGTCGCCACCGGCTTGAAGCCCGCCGGCAGCGCCGTCACCCGGTCGCCATGGCTCATCCACACCGGCCGCTTGTCGCCCGGCATCCAAACGCCCTCGAACAGCGCGCAGTCTTCCTGTACCGACACCTCGGCGCGGCCGAACTCGCGATGGTCGCCCACCTCCACGGCGCCGCCGAGCTGCGCGCACATCGCCTGCTCGCCATAGCAGATGCCCAGCACCGGCACGCCCATCTCGAACACCACCGGCGGCGGCATCGGGGCCGCCTCGCCCACCGTCGACGCCGGCCCGCCGGAGAGCACGATGCCCTTCGGCGCGAATGAGGTGATGCGCTCGACGTCCACGTTGTAAGGCAGGATTTCGCTGTAGACCCCCGCCTCGCGCACCCGACGCGCGATGAGCTGGGTGACCTGGCTGCCGAAGTCGAGGATCAGAATGCGGTCATGCACGGCCGTGGCCCCCATATGCCGAGGCCCCGTATCGCCGGACCGCGGCCACTAGAAGAATACAATCGTCACCAACGCAAAGATCGGCAGCAGGAAGACGATGGACCAGCCCATGTAGCCGAAGAAGCTGGGCATCTTCACCCCGCTTTGCACGGCGATGGAGCGGACCATGAAGTTCGGCGCATTGCCGATATAGGTGTTGGCGCCCATGAACACCGCGCCGGCCGAAATCGCCAGCAGGGTCGCGGCGAGATCGCCCATCAGCAACTGCGCGTCGCCGCCCGCGGTGTTGAAGAACACCAGGTAGGTCGGCGCGTTGTCCAGGAAGCTGGACAGGATACCCGTGAGCCAGAAATAGGACGCGTTCACCGGCTCGCCGGTCTCGCTGGAGACGGCGGAGATGACGTCGCTCAGCGCACCGTCCAGGCCGGCGCGCAGGATCGAGATCGCCGGGATGATGGTGACGAAGATGCCTGCGAACAGCTTCGCCACCTCGACGATGGGGAACCAGGTGAAGCCGTTGGCGCTGCGGCTGGCATTGTTGGTCAGCCACAGCGACAGGAAGGCAATCCCCACCAGCAGCACGTCGCGCACCACGTTCTGCAGCTCGATGTGCACGTGGTAGACGTCGAACGCCACGCCCGACTTCCAGATGCCGCTCAAGAGCACCGCGCCGACCACGCCGCCAAGCAGCAGGATATTGATGCCGCCCTCCAGGCCCAGCTTCTCTTCGGAGGCCCCCTTCCGGCGCGGCGGCGGCGCCTTGTCCTTCTCCTTGGCGTACATGATCGAATCGATCACGAAGAAGACAACCAGCAGGATCGCCGACACCATCACCATCGGCAGCAGCATGTGGGTGGTCGGCCAGAAGAACTCCACGCCCTTCAGGAAGCCCAGGAACAGCGGCGGGTCGCCAAGCGGGGTCAACGAGCCGCCGATATTGGCGACCAGGAAAATGAAGAACACGACCACGTGCACTTTGCGCTGGCGCCACTCGTTCGCCTTCAGCATCGGGCGGATCAGCAGCATCGCGGCACCGGTGGTGCCCATCCAGCTTGCGATGATGGTGCCGATCAGCAGCAGGCCTGTGTTGACAGCAGGCGTGCCGCGCAGGGTGCCCGTCACCCGCACGCCGCCCGCCACCGTGAACAGCGAGAACAGCAGGATGATGAACGGGATGTACTCGAGGAAGGCGACGTGCAGAACCTCGTAGATGGTGAGGTCCAGGCCGAAGATGAACGCGAACGGCACCAGGAACAAAAGCGCCCAGCCGGCGCTGATCTTGCCGAAATGGTGGTGCCAGAAATCGGGCGCGATCAGCGGAACCAGCGCGATCGACAACAGGATGCCGACGAACGGCACGATCCAGATCAGGCCCAGCTCGCCGCCATCGAGATGCGGGACCAGGTCATGGGTGCCTGATTCGGCCGCCCATGCGCCTCCGCCGCTGAGGATCAGACAGACGAGGACGGTGGCGGCGGCAGGCAACAGTCGGGTCATGTCGCGCCAGCGATTCCTCGTCATTTCTACCCCTGTTACGAGTCAGTGAAGCTGCGTCCCGGCAGCGGCCTTATATAGTGCCGTGCCGCGCAGGGCCATAGCAAACCTGCCCATTTCCGGGCCATGCCACCGGCGAACCGGCCGGCCGCCGGGGTGCTTGGCGGATGTCCCGGAATTGCCTTGCCACCACGGCGGTGTCACGATAGGTCGATGGCAACCGGGTAGCGTCGCGCGGGCAATGGATTGGCCCCGCGCGCGTGCCCTGACAGCGTTCAAAGGGAGGAAATGTCGATGCAAGACCCCAACGGTTACAGCCTGACACGCCGGGCACTGACCGCCGGCGGCGCGGCACTGCTGGCCGCGGCGACCGCAATCGGCAGCGCGCAGGCGCAGGACAAGGCGTCTTATATCCTGGCCACCGCGACCACCGGCGGCACCTATTATCCGGTGGGCGTGGCGCTGGCCACGCTGGTGAAGGTGAAGCTGGAGCCGGCCGGCGAACTGACCATGTCGGCGATCAGCTCGGCCGGATCGGGCGAGAACGTGGCGCTGCTGCGCGACGGCGATGCCCAGTTCGCGATTCTGCAAGGCCTGTATGGCGCCTGGGCCGCGACCGGCACCGGCGCCATGGAGGCCGACGGTCCGCAAGCCAACCTGCGCTCGGTCACCATGCTGTGGCAGAACGTCGAGCACATGGTCGTGACCAGCGAATACGTGGCCAGCGGCAACATCTCCGACCTCAACAACCTGGGCGACGCGCCGTTTGCCATCGGCCGGCAGAATTCCGGCACCGAGGGCTCCGGCCTGACCATCCTGGGCAATCTGGGCTTTGACCTGGACGCCATGAACCTTGTCGACGCGGGCGGCTATTCCTCCACCGTCGATGCGATGCTGAACGGCAATGTCGCCGGCATGAACACGCCCGCCGGCGTCCCGGTCTCCGCCGTCACCCGCGCCATGGCGTCGATGGACGGCCTGACCGTGCTCGACTTCACCGACGAGCAGGTCGTGGGCGCCAATGGCGAGCTGCCGGAGCTGTGGACCCGCTACACGATCCCGGCCGGCACCTATCCGGGCCAGGAAGCCGACATCAACACCATCGCCCAGCCGAACTTCCTGGCCGTCAGCCAGGATGTGTCGGACGACCACGTCTACCAGATCACCAAGACGATCTACGAGAACCTGAACTTCATCCAGAACATCCATGCCGCGACCCAGGTCATGGCGCTGGAAAAGGCGATTGCCGGCCTGCCGCTGCCGCTGCATCCGGGCGCCGTGCGCTACTACCAGGAAGTCGGGCTCGACATCCCCGACAACCTGCTGCCGTAGCAGGGCGCTCGGGCGCATCGACGAATGAACGGCCGTTGCCCACAGATCGCGCGCAAGCCGTGCGCCGCGGCAGCGGCCGTTCTTATCGACGGCAATCAGAGGGGCGGCAATGAGAGGGGCGGCATCGGCCGGGGTGTGAATTGCGGAGTGCGCGTTGACTGACGCCACCGAGACCGAACGGTCCACGGCCGAGGCTCCATCAGAATACGACCTGACGCAGCGGTCCTTGCCGGTCGAGTTGCTGGCATTCGCCGGCGTTGTCGCCGGCGCGCTGGTGGCGGCCCACATCTACTGGAACACCATCGGCATCGTGCCGGACCTGTGGAAGACGGCGATCCATTTCGCCGGCTTCGGCTGCCTGGGCGTGCTGTTCTATCCGGCGCTGCGCGGCCCGGGGGCGTTGAGCAACCGCCGCCTGTTGTGGCTGGACGTGCCGCTGGCCATTCTTGCCATCGCCGCACCGCTCTACGTCGCCTGGGGCGAAAGCGCGATCTATGCCCGCGGCACCGACTTGGCGCCGTTGGACTGGATCGCCACCTGCGCCTGCCTGGTGCTGGCGCTGGAGATCGCGCGCCGGTCGACCGGCTGGGTGATCCCGATCATCGTGCTCGTCGCGCTGAGCTACCTGGTGCTGTGGGGCCAGTGGATCGACGGCATGCTCCACTTCCCCGGCCTGTCGCTGGAGAACACGGTCTTTCGCGCGTTCTACACCGACGAGGGCCTGTTCGGGCAGATCGCGCTGATTTCGGCCACCAGCGTGTTCATGTTCATCCTGTTCGGCGCCTTCCTGGTGGCATCGGGCGCCAGCGCCTTCATCATCGACTTCGCCAATGTCGTCGCGGGGCGGCTGATCGGCGGGCCCGGCTACGTCGCCGTCATCAGCTCCGGCCTGATGGGCACCATCTCCGGCAGCGCCATCGCCAACACCGCCGCCACCGGCATCATCACCATTCCGCTGATGAAGCGGTCCGGCTTCCCGGCCCGGTTCGCCGCCGCCGTCGAGGCATCGGCGTCGACCGGCGGCCAACTGATGCCGCCGATCATGGGGGCCGGCGCCTTCATCATGGCGACCTTCACCGCCATCCCCTACACCACCATCATCGCCGTCGCGGCACTGCCGGCGCTGATGTACTTCCTGTCGGTCGCGCTGTTCGTGCGCATCGAAGCCAAGAAACAGAACCTGCGCCCAATCCCGGCGGACGATGTGCCGAGCCTCGGCCAGCTCGTGGCGCGGCGGGGGCTGACGTTCATCGTGCCCATCGGCGTGCTGATCGGCCTGCTGGTCGCCGGCTACACCCCACCATATGCGGCCGGCGCCGGCATCCTGGCGGTCATCGCCGTCTCGTGGCTGACCCCGCACCGCATGACGCCGGATCGCATCTTCGCCGCCGTCGTGATGGGCGCGCGCAACATGACCACCACGGCCGTGGTGCTGGTCGCGGTCGGCGGCATCGTGCTGACGGTGCAGACGACCGGCATCGGCAACACGATCTCGCTGATGCTGACGCAGTGGGCTGGCGGCAGCCTGCTGCTGACCATCGTGCTGGTGGCGCTGGCCTCCCTGGTGCTCGGCATGGGCCTGCCGGTGACCGCCGCCTACATCGTGACCGCGACCTTGGCCGCGCCGGCCATCGCCGAGCTGATCACCGAGCAGGCGCTGCTCGACGCCTTCGTGGCCGGCAACCTGCCCGGCACGGTACACGCGGGGCTGATGCTGAGCGCGCCGGACCTGCTGCCGCTGCTGGAACGCCCACTGACCGAGCCGGAAGCGGCCCAGATCATCGCCGCGCTGCCGCGCGAGCTCTTCGGCATGGTGCAGGAAGAGACGCTGTCGCCGGCCGTCATCACCACGGCGCTGTTGTCGGCGCACATGATCATCTTCTGGCTGTCGCAGGACAGCAACGTCACGCCACCGGTGTGCCTGTGTGCCTTCACCGCCGCCTCCATCGCCAAGACCCCGCAGATGGCGACCGGTCTGTCAGCCTGGAAGATCGCCAAGGGCATCTACCTGGTGCCGCTGCTGTTCGCGTACTCCCCCATCCTTTCCGGCGACTGGGGCGAGGCGGTGGTGGTGTTCGCGTTCGGCATGTTGGGCCTGTACGCCGCCATCGGCGCGATCGAGGGCTATCTGGAATACCGGCTGTCGCTGGTCGAGCGCCTGCTGATGGCCGCGGTCGCGTTCGCCCTGTTCTGGCCGACGACTTTGTGGGTCCATTTGGCCGGCGCGGTGGCGTTCGTGTTGCTGTTCGCGTTCGGTATCTGGCGATCGCGACTTGCCCGGCCGCACGCCGCTGCATAACCTTATGAAATCCGGTCGAAGCGATCGGCCCAGCAGTTGGAGGGATAGACCGCCATGGATATGACCGGCGAACACCGGATCGAAGCGTCGCGCGAGGCGGTGTGGGAAGCGTTGAACGACCCGGAGGTGCTGAAGGAAAGCATTCCCGGCTGCCAGGAGCTGACCAAGGAGGGCGACACCGACTTCACCGCCACGGTGAAGGCGAAGGTCGGGCCGGTGTCGGCGAAGTTCTCCGGCGCCGTAACCCTGTCCGACATCGATCCGCCGAACGGCTACACCATCTCCGGCGAGGGCAAGGGCGGTGCTGCCGGCTTCGCCAAGGGCGGCGCCAAGGTCAATCTGGAAGACGATGGCGGCGCGACCCTGCTGAAGTACGAGGTCAACGCCTCGGTGGGCGGCAAGCTGGCGCAGATCGGCTCGCGCCTGATCGACAGCACCGCCAAGAAGATGGCCGGCCAGTTCTTCGCCAAGTTCGCCGAGGTCGTGGAATCGCGCTCGGCCGGCAGTGGCGGCGATGCCGCGGACGACGCCGCACCGGCGCCCGCCGCAGAAGCCGCGCCGCCCGCGGCCGCCGAGGCCAAGCCGGCACCGGAGGCGCCGCCACCGCCACCGCCGCCCTCGGCGGAGCCGCCGGCAGGCAGCGACACGCCGACGACCGAGCCCGATGAGCCGGCGCCGCAGCCGCCATCCGACGGACCGCTGGCCCCGCCGCCGGACCAGGCCGCCCAGCCGGCGTCCGCCATGAACCCCTATGTATGGGTCGGCGCGGTCGCCGGTTTCGTCATCGTCCTGCTGCTGATCTGGGCGTTCGGCGGGTTCTAGCGTTCTTCCGGTTTGGCCTGTTCGGCCACCATTGCCGCTTTTTCGGCATGATTCGCCCTGAAACTGTCCGGTCGCACTAGTGTTCCGGGTCCGAAGTCCGCAACGGCGCCTGTCGCCGGGATCATGCGAGCTTCGAAACCTCCACACTAGGTACGGCTTGCATCTGTCGCTGGCTGCGACGACGATCCATGAAGGATCGGTAAGTCTTGTGATGCCAGGAACCGCGTGGACCGGACAGGGTGACTGACGAGGCGAAGAAAGGCCGGCGACGCTTGCGCTGGCTGTGGTGGACTCTGGGGGGACTGGGCGGCCTGGTGGTCGTCGTGGTCGCCGGCGCCTATGTCGCGGTCGACCAGTATGGCGAGGACATTGTCGTCGACGCGTTGGAAAACGCGCGCCTGCCCAATCCGCGTCTGGTCATCAATGCGGTCGGCCCGGGGGGCGCCACCGTCTCCGACGTGCGTATCGGCGACAACGACGAACTGATCGCCGAGCGCATCGACCTCAACTACAGCATCACCGACCTGATCGACCTGGACGTGCAGGACCTGGTGTTCCGGGCGGTGCGGCCGGTGCTGCAGGCCACCCTGAACGAGGACTACGAGCTGTCGCTGGGGTCGCTGGACGGCATGTTCGATCCGGAGGGCGACGACGAGGCGCTCGCCCCGGCCTCGATGGTCCCGGCCGAGGGCGACGACCTGCTGCCGTTTCGCGAGATCGCGGTCGAGGACGGTTCGGTGGAGGTCGACACGCCCCATGGCCGCATGTTGGCCGCCATCGACGGCACTGTTTCGGAACGCGACGAAGGCACGCTCGACATCGCCGGGACGGTGCTGGCGCTGTCGGAGGCATTGAATTTCGACGCCGAGATCGAGATGGCGATCACCAGCGGCGGCACATATGACGGCTCGGTCGTGCTGGACAATGTCAGCCTCTCGATGGAAGGCATCTCGGTGCAGGGGGCAACCGGCGACGTCGACGTGGAATGGTCGGGCGACCTGTGGCCGTCGGTTGCCGCATCGCTGAGGGCCGCCGGATTGGACCTGCCCCCCGACCTGCTGCCGCCCGGCCTGCTGTCCGATGACCTGATGGCGCGCGACGGCACCCCTGGTCTGTCCCTGACCGACGTGAGGGTCGACCTGACGACCGATGGACGTGCGGTCGACCTGAGCGTGGAGGGCACCGCCGCCGATGGCGCCTCCACCATCGCGATCGCGCTGAACGCGCCCGACCTCATGGGCGGCGGACGTGCCAACGTGGTGGTCACCGTGTCCACAAGCGGGCGCAACCTGCTGTGGCCGCTGGTCGACCTGGGCGAGGATGTCGCCGGCGAGGCAACCGTCTCGGCGTCCCTGTCCGCCACCCTGCCGGCACTTGCCGTGTTGGCCTCGCTGGCTGACGACAGCGAGGCGTTGGAGGCGCTGCAGCCGATCGGCGAGTTGAGCTGGATCGTCAATGACGTGACCATTCCGGGCATGGTGACGGGCGCCTCGTCCATCGGCGCGGTGACCATTGCACCGGCCGAGGACCGCGCGGTTGTGGAGGCCGATGCGCCGCTGGAGCTGGCCGCCGCCCACATCGACCCGGCGCTGCTGGCCGGCCTGCTGTCAGATGCCGGCGACGGCGACCCGGATGCGCAGGCGCGCGCCGCCGCCTGGGCCAACGACCTGAGCATGACGCTGGAGGGCCGCGGCGGGCGGCCGATGCGCCTGTCGCTGGACCTGGGTGCGGAGGTGCCGCGCCTGGACGGCGACCTCAGCATCGTGGCGGCCACCGGCACCGGCCCGATCCTGGCCATCGAGGCGACCGGCCAGGCATTGCTGGGGGACTCCCCACGGATCGCGCTCAGCGACGCAGCCGTGTTCGCCGCCGAGCTCGACCTGCCCGGCGCCATGATCGGCATCGCCGAGGCCGCCGGCAGCGTCACCTATGACGAGAACGGCATCGATGTGGACCTGTCGACCGCGCTCTCCGGCGTTTCGGTCAGGGCCGACGACCTGGACCTTGAGATCGGCCGGCTGGCCGGCCAGTTCGCCCTGGCCGAGACCGCCGATGGCCTGGCCGGCCCCATCGACTTCACCTTCTTCGAGTCCGGGCTGGAGGTCGACGACGTCGACATCGACGGCATGTCCGGCGATGTGGTCGGGCACATCGGCGTCAGCGACGGCCTGCTGTCGATCTGGTTCGACGAGCCGGCTCTGTTCCGCTTCGACTATCTGAACGTCGACGGCGATGTGGAGATCGACCAACCCTCCATGATCAGCATCACGCCGTCCGAGACACCGTCGCTGGAAATCGATTTCGGCGGCGAGGGCGGCACGACGGTGCGCCATACACTGGTATTCGGCGCGCTCGACGCGAACGGCACCGTCAAGCTTTCCGAGAACGACCTGATGTCGTTGGCCCTGTCGCTGCCGCAGATGACCATGACCGGCGGCTATTTCGACGGCTATCAGATGGAGATTGCCAGCACCGGCGGGCGCGCCGTCTCCAGTTCCCACGACGTGTCGATGTCGAGCTTTCGGTTCGACCTGACTTACGACGACTTCGATCCCGATATCTTCCTCAGGCTCTCCAGCACCGCCGGCCGCGTGGTCGCCGACGACCTGGCCGACGTGCTGCCGCCGATGAGCCTGCGTTACAATATGACCTACTCCAATGACGACGTGATCGGCTTCAATGGCCGGCTGGCCGATGACTCGGTGCAACTCGTGCTCGACTACTCGGGACGCCACGTCATCGAGCCCGGCAACCGCGGCTCGGCGGAGTTCGATCTGTTGGACCTGCAATTCGCGCCCGGCCTGCTGCAGCCGGGCGACCTGATCCCGGAGCTGGACCGCCTGACCCGCACCACCGGCACGCTGGATGCCTCGGGCACGGTGAGTTGGACCGAGCAAGGTACCACCCCGCAGGTCGACCTGCGCCTGATCGACGTGACGACCGAGTTCGACGGCGTGGCGTTCGAGGAGGTGAACGGCGACGTGCGCCTGACCGAGCTCTGGCCGATCCAGACCGCGCCGGTGCAGGTGATCCGTGCGTCGGGCATCGACCCCGGCCTGCCGATGAACGACGCCGAGATCATCTTCCAGATCGACGAGCCCGACATCATCCACATACTCGGCGCCGATATCCGGCTGGCCGGCGGCACCGTCGTCTCCGACCAGACCTGGATCGACCTCAGCGCCGATCGCCAGGAATTCGCCCTCGACGTTGTCGGCGTGGAGCTGGAAGACCTGATGCTGATGGCCCAGCTCGACGGCATCCAGGCCACCGGCAAGCTGAACGGCGAGATTCCGATCCTGGTGGTCGGCGGCGATCTGGTGATTCCGGAGGCGTTCCTGATTGCCGAGAGCCCGGGCGTTATCCGCTATGATGGCGGCCCGGACCTGAACGCGTTCGCCGACGAAAACCTGGGCGTCGACTTGCTGATCGATCTGATCAAGGATTTTCAGTACGATACGCTGGAACTGCGCATGATGCGCCCGGTGGCCGGCGACCTGTCGGCAAGTTTTCGTATCCTGGGGCGCAATCCCGAAGTCTTTGACGGCGAGGATGTGGATCTGACGCTGCACGTCGATGGCGAATTGGAGGACTTGATCCGCAATACGCTGATCGGATTCGGCCTGCCGCCCGAAATTGAACAAATGATCCTAGAGTCCGGATATGACAGCAGTTTTGGGGAGTCCACCTTCGAGTTTGCGGACTAGGGGCGCCCCATTTTGACATTCAATAACCCCATTTCCGACGCATTTGATCGCTACCTGTTGCGAACGCTATGTTGGCGGTCGTGTGTGTTCGCCAGCATGCTGATGGGATCGACAGCAGCCTGCATCCAATTGCCCGAAGGGCCCTACGTGTTCGAAGTCAAAATCACAATCGAGCAGGAAGTGCTGTTGAAGGTCGACCAGGCATTGGACGACATCTTTGCAGATCAGCCGGAGCTATTTGGTTTACCGGGAGAAAGCCAATGACTCAGATGATCAGCACAGCGTTACGCCGAATCGTGCAAGGCAGCACGGCGGCGCTTGTGGCCCTGGTCGTGCTTACCGGCGCGGCCTTGGCAAATCCCCTGCTGGATGCCTATTCGGCCCGGCAGATCGGCGAGCGGCCGGACGGGTTCGTCCAGTTGCTGGACGCCAACGCTCCGGCGAGCGTGCGCCAGTTGGTCGAGGAGATCAACGCGCAGCGCCGCGCCGCCTATCAGTCGGCCGCCAACCAGACAGGCGCGCCGGTGGCGCAGGTCGGCATTCGTGCCGCCCAACGGATTTATGCCCAGGTGCCGGCAGGCACCATGCTGCTCGGCCAGGACGGAAACTGGTACGCGAAGTAGGTGCTCCCGCACCTGCTTGGCCATCGGCCACTTCCGGAAATCATGAGCTGAGCCTCGCGGGCCGTTAAGGCGAGCGACAGGGGCGTGGCAGCGACGTGCTGACGCGCCCCCTCGCTTGGCTTCGCGCAGAACCGCACAGGTCGCGAGGCTACTCGCGGGCCTCCCACTCGCAGATGTACTGCATCAGCCCCCAATTGTGGCAGCTGCCGTCGTGCGCCTGGTCGTTCCAGTCGCCGCCGGTGCGAATGTGCAGGAAGTCCTCGCCGTCGCAATCGTCGTTGGGTTCGCCGGACTTCCAGTTTCGGTAGCCGAAGGGCTCCCCGGTCACCCATCGAAAGCTGCCTTCGACGTCGCTGTCCGTGCCGCCCAACCAGCAGCCGGGGTCATCGCACCCCCTGGCGAGTGCGGCGACGTAGTCCTGCTCCTCCGCCGACACGATTGTGACCAGATGGGCGCCGACGGAGTCGCACGCCTGGTGGGCCGACCACCAGTCAGTGATGCACGTGAAGCGCTGATAATGGTGTTCGTTGGCCGGATTGCGGGATGGCCGCGCCACCAAATTACCGCTCGCATAGTCAGCCGGGCTGCATGGCGGCGGCAGGACGCCGAGGCCGAAGAACCGGAGTTGTACCTCGTCCCATGACGCCGCGGCATCGCCCCAACCGCGGAACACGAGATCTCTGAAGCCATCGGGCGATGCCTCGCCGCCCCAACCTTTCATGGCCAGGTCCTGCGTATCACCCGGTCCACCGTCCACGCCCCAGCCGCGCATACCGAGTTCCAGAATGCCCTCAGGCGCCAGCGACCCTCCCCAACCGGTGAAGGCGAGCGTGCCAATTCTGTCCTCGATCTCAGGGTCACCCAGGCCAGTGAACGACAAAGTGCCAATGCTGTCCTCGATCTCAGGGTCACCCAGGCCGGTGAATGAAAGAATGCCGACGCTGTCATCGATTGCCGGGCCGCCAAGTCCCGTGAAGGTGAGCGTGCCGACCGATCCGGTCAGCTCACGGCCGCCAAAACCATCGAATTTCAGCGTGCCGTCCAGATCGAGCGGGGTGTCAATGGCCCAGCCCTCGAAGAAGAGCGCGCCGTCCAGATAGATGACAGACTGGTCGTTATCCTCGGCGTTGGCTTGGTGCGGTAAGGCCAATGCCATCCCAGCGGCCAGCACTCCTGGCCAGCGCCGGACGCGGTGCATGCCTGTGCAGGACGTTGATCTCATTGGCAGCGACCGATCGCCCGGCTACATGTCGTCGACAACGCTTGTCAGCACACCGGGCCGTTCGAACGTGATCTCGGCTGTGTCGGGATTGGTGCCTGGCCAGACGCAGTGGCCAATAAATGAGGCGGCACCCAAAGCGCCGCCTTGGCAGTCCGTTGCGATTTCTACGTCTGACGACGTCGTGAGAACATCGTTCGACGACTCGCCCGAGCCAGCCAATTCTCCGTGGAATTCCAGTCTGCACATACCGTGCGTCCACGCTTCCAGGGACACGGCACCCTCGATCGAGGCGACCATTACCGATAGGTTCTCAGATATGGAATTGCCGTCGAACACTGTATCCGGGCCAAGTACATCGCCAACGCCGGCTCGCGCCAGCAAGAAACTGCCTTCGGCAATGGCCTGGTCTGTGCTGGCGAACGACGAGTACAGCTCGCAGGCAATTTCGACTACCGTCACGTCAGACGTTAGGCGATCGATGCGAACTTGCACCGGTACGGCCATTTGCGTCAGCTCCCCGTCCTCTTCCGCCCAAGCGGGATCGGCGTGAGCGTGGGCCCAGAGCAACGCGATAGCTATTACCGGAGTGGTAAACCCTGGCCTGCGCACCCCTCTGCTGCCCTCGAATTCACGCTGCGACTTCGTCAAGACCACGACAGCCCCCTACCCCGTTGCACCGTCCGACAACCGCCGGAGCGCGTCGACCACAAACCGCTCGAAATCGTCCGTGGTGGCGCCGGCACCGACCTCGATGAAATGCAGTTCGTCGCTGATACGTGCGAATGTCGCCAATACTGGGTCCGCGTGCGCGGCGCCAAGTAGGCTCGTCTTGAAGGCGATTTCCGCCACCCTGCTGGACGACAATTCGCCGGCCTGGAAACCTGCAAGCAGCCGTGCGGCCAGCGACTTGAGATCGGCGTGCGTCTGTGGCTCGAGGGCCAGGTCGACCCGCGGCTCGTACGCCACAGAGGCCCCCGTGGACAACTGCAACAAGTAGTGCGGCGGCGCATCCATATCACCGATGGTGCGGTCGATGCGCTGGACCAGCGTACTGCGATCGATCAGGCCCACTTCGGCATCGATCAGCCACTGCCGCACCGTCTCGCGCATCGCCTTGTCGGCACGTTCTGTCATGGCCCAGACCCGACCCTGCCGGTCAGAACCTGGATGGCTACGGCGACTTGCCATCGCGACCTGGCCACCGTCCTGAACATCTCAGTCCCCCAGTCCGTCGCGCGTGAAAATGATCACCGCTTTTGGCGTGGAGCCCGGCCACACGCACTCTTCCAGATGATCGCGTAGCCCATTGCCATTGCATAAGCTCGGCGAGCCTCTTACGACCCCGGACTGTCCATCAATTCGTTGAAGCGGCTGGTTCGGCAATCCATCGTAGATTTCAATGTCGCACCATCCGTTGACCCAGGTCTCAATCGAGACTGTCTCATCGACGGTGGCTATCGGAACCATCACGGTTTTGACGATACGATTGCCCCCGAATACTTCGACGTGCAGGCCGGACGCTAGCGGGTTCCTTCTAGGGTCGAAGAACTGCCGCCAGCGCGCAAAGTCCACGTCCTCTTGATGAAGCACCACAGTTCCCGCACCAACGACCGGATATGATTCGTCCGGCAGCCCAGTGACTTCATCCAACAGCCCAGAGCCAGCAGCCCCAGCCGACAGGTAGCACTGGACCAGCACGACGTTCGCTGACCGAACCAGGTTAGTGACCTCAATCGGCACCGCTATCTGCATAGCAGGAGGCGGGGTAACCACGATGTCAAAAAGCGACGGCCATTCATCGCCGTCCTCGGCGTTGGACGAACCTGGCCACGCCAGCGCTGTAGCGACTGCCAGTGCCGTGACAAGGGCCGTCAGGCGCGCAGGTGCGGCAGCACGCTGGCCGTATTCCGACCGCCGCGTTGCCTTACTCTCCACCACCATCGCCTGCCCCGCCGAAACTGACGCCGTCCAGCCCCGGACGGGTGAACTCGGCAACGATCTTGGGTTCGCTACCCGGCCAAATGCAGTGGCCGAGAAAGGCCGGCGGCGCCTCGCGCTCCCCAGTGCAGTCCTGCGGAAGGTAGGACTGATTTGGCGGCCGCTCGTCGACCACGAAAAGGGTGCAGTCGCCGTGAGTCCAGGCATGCAGGGGCCGCAAGGAACCCCGTTCAGCACTTTGGAAGATCGCCTCCACGGTTTGATTTATGTCGTCGCCCTCAAATTTATGGAACTGGACATTGTAGTCCGAGTGAATGTCGGGCCTGTCCATCGCGCGCAACACGGAATCGAAGTCGACGTCACTTCGATAGAAGTAGATGTAACTCTCTCCGACCAACGCCCCGCCCTTGTCGGCCTCGTCGGTGTAAAGCGCCGAATAGATCGCGCAATAGACCCCGATCTCCATGACTTCCGGCATCAGCGTGTCGGCACGCACCCGAACCCGCGCGACCACCGCGAAGTTGTCCTCCGGCGATGTGTTCTGGGTCTCCTCCGTCACGCCTTGGGCGTCATCGGGCGCGTCTTGAGCGCGCACCGGAGGGATGGCCACGATCAGGCCCACCACGCACAGTAGGGCCAATCGCATCAGTAGGGATGCTGGCGTCGATCGCAGAAAATGGCTTTGCAAAATCACGGCCCGCACTCCACGGCGAATGTGGGTCGCGCAATGGTGCAGCACCAAGTTCAAGAATGCAAATGATGCGGCCAATCGACCCGAACTGGCCAGTTCAAGTGATTACCAGCGACGTGCTGACGCGCCCCCTCGCCTTGTTGCCAATCAGTTGCCAGATTCTATAGTGCAGTGCCCGTTCGACGGGCGCCTCCACCGCTATCGAACTGGGATCCTGCCGCTCATGGAATTGCCGACCTCGGTTGACGCCGTCACCGAACTGCTTGCCGGTGGCGACTACGTCGCCGACCGTAGCCTGGCCACCGCCGTCTATCTGTCGCTGAAGCTCAACCGCCCGCTGTTCCTGGAGGGCGAGGCCGGCGTCGGCAAGACGGAGATTGCCAAGGTGCTGTCCCAGACCCTGGGGCGCGATCTGGTGCGCCTGCAATGCTACGAGGGGCTGGACGTCGCCTCGGCCGTCTACGAATGGAACTACGCCCGCCAGATGATCGAGATCAGGCTGGCGGAGGCCGCGGGCACCGCCGACCGGGACAATCTGGGCCAGGATATCTTCGCCGAGCGCTTCCTGATCAAGCGGCCGCTGCTGCAAGCGATGGAGCCGCACGAGGGCGGGGTGCCTGTGCTGCTGATCGACGAGCTGGACCGCACCGACGAGCCGTTCGAAGCGTTCCTGCTGGAGGCGCTGTCCGACTTCCAGGTGACGGTGCCGGAGATCGGCTCGATCAAGGCGGCCCAGCCGCCGATCGTCATCATCACGTCGAACCGCACCCGAGAGATCCACGACGCCCTGAAGCGGCGTTGTTTCTACTACTGGGTCGACTACCCGACCGCCGAGCAGGAGCTGAAAATCCTGCGCATCAAGGCGCCCGATGCCGACAAGCGGCTGACCCAGCAGGTCGTCGCCTTCATCCAGGAGGTGCGCACGCTGGATCTGTTCAAGCTGCCGGGCATCGCGGAGACCATCGACTGGACCAAGGCGCTGACCACCCTGGACGTGATCGAGCTCGACCCGCAGACCATCAACGACACCCTGGGCGCGCTGCTGAAGTACCAGGACGACATCGCGCGCCTGCAGGGCTCCGAGGCGCAGCGCATCCTGAACAGCGTCAACGCCGAACTGGCCGCGACGCCGGCGATCTAGGCGGGCGGTCGGAGACCAAGACACTGCCTGCCCCGCACCACCACCGTCATGCCCGCACTTGTTGCGGGCATCCACGTCTAATTGGCGGCTTGAGCCGCCATCTCGTGGATGCTCGGGTCAAGCCCGAGCATGACGAATGAGTGGTGGCAAGGACTGAGCCCATGCAGACCATCTTCGACAAGGACGCCCCCTGGAACCGCGTCACCGGCGGCAAGGGCATGCTATTCGCCAACATCATGCACTTCGCCCGCGTGCTGCGCGCCGCCGGCCTGCCGATCGGTCCCGGCAAGGTGATCGAGGCCGTGAAGGCGGTGGAAACGGTCGGCCTGCACCGCCGCGACGATTTCTACTGGGCGCTGCACGCCGTGTTCGTCAACAGGCGCGCCCACCGCGAGCTGTTCAACCAGGCGTTCCACGTCTTCTGGCGCAACCCGAAGATCCTGGAACAGATGATGAGCCTGGTACTGCCCACCTTCTCGTTCGACGACCCGTCGAAGCCGCCGGAGAAGAGCCAGATCAACCGCCGCATCGAGGACGCGATGCGCGGCAACCAGCCGGAGCAGGAAGAGACCGACGTCGACGAGGTGAGCGACGACACCGAGATCGAGTTGGACGCGGTGATGACCGTGTCCGACAACGAACTGTTGCAGTCGGTCGACTTCGAGGAGATGTCCGCCGAGGAGGTGGAGGAGGCCAAGCGCGCCATCGCCCGCATGCGGCTGCCGATTATGGACGTGCCCACCCGGCGCTTCCACCAGGACCCGGCCGGACGGCGCATCGACATGCGCGCGACCCTGCGGGCCGCACTGCGCACCGGCGGCCAGTCGATCCCGCTGAAACGCCGCACGCGACGCCGCCGCCATCCGCCGCTGGTGGTGCTGTGCGATATCTCCGGCTCCATGAGCCGCTATTCGCGCATGATGCTGCACTTCCTGCACGCCATCACCAACGACCGCGACCGGGTGCACACCTTCCTGTTCGGCACCCGGCTGACCAACGTGACCCGCCAGATGCGGGCCAAGGACGTCGACGTGGCGCTGGCCGGCTGCACCGAGGCGGTGGAGGACTGGTCGGGCGGCACCCGCATCGGCTCGTGCATCGAGGATTTCAACCGGCTGTGGTCGCGCCGGGTTCTGGGCCAGGGCGCGGTGGTGCTGCTGATCTCCGACGGGTTGGACCGCGACGCGGCCGAGGGGCTGGAGGACCAGGTCGAGCGCCTGCACAAGTCCTGCCGCCGGCTGATCTGGCTCAACCCGTTGCTGCGCTTCGACGGCTTCGAGCCGAAGTCGCTGGGCATCCGCGCGATCCTGCCCCACGTTGACGACTTCCGCCCGGTGCACAATCTCAACACCCTGAGCGAGCTTTCCGAGGCGCTGAGCCGCCTTGGCGAAAGGCAAATAGATCACCGGATGGAGCAGGCGGCATGACCGAAACCACAACGTCAGACACGCTTTTCGCCGGCCCCGACGCCATTCTGCAGCAGATCGCCGACTGGCAGGACGCGGGCCGAAAAGTGGCGCTGGCCACCGTGGTCAAGACCTGGGGCTCCTCGCCCCGGCCCATCGGCAGCCAACTCGCCGTCGACGAGGACGGCGCCATGGTCGGCTCCGTCTCCGGCGGCTGCATCGAGGGTGCCGTGGTCGAAGAGGCGCTGAAGGCGATGCGCGACGGCGAGCCTCGGCGGCTCAGCTTCGGCGTCAGCCACGAGGACGCTTGGCACGTGGGGCTTGCCTGCGGCGGCAAGGTCGAAGTGTTCGTGGAGGCGATGTCGTGAAGCGCGCGGTCTTCGACGCCGTCCGCGCGGCGCGTGCCGAGAAACGCGCCATCGCGGTCATCACCGATCTGGCCGACGGTGCCCAGTCGATCAGCGACGGCCACACCGTCCAGGGCGATATCGCCGCCGCGCCGCAACTGTTGCAGGCGGTGCAGGACCGCATCCGCAACGACAAGAGCGGTACCGATACGCTGGGCGAGCGCGAACTGTTCATCCAGGTCTGGTCGCCGCCGTTGCGCCTGATCCTGGTCGGCGCGGTCCACATCGCCCAACCGCTGGTGCCGATTGCCACCGCCACCGGCTATGCGGTGACCATTGTCGACCCGCGCGGCGCGTTCGCCACCCGCGACCGCTTCCCCGGCATCGACCTGACCGACGATTGGCCAGACGAGGCGATCGAGCGCCTCAAGCCCGACCATCGCACCGCCATCGTCACCCTGACCCACGATCCGAAGCTGGACGACCCGGCGCTGGACGCAGCACTCAAGTCCGACGCGTTCTACATCGGCGCTCTGGGCAGCCGGAAGACCCACGCCGCCCGGCTGAAGCGGCTGACCGCCCTGGGCCATGACCAGGCCGCCCTCGACCGCATCCACGGCCCGGTCGGCCTGTCGATCAACGCCGCCTCGCCGGCCGAGATCGCGATTTCCATCGTCGGCCAGATCACCCAGGTGCTACGCCGCCCGCCGGATTTGGACACTTCCCAGGACGCCGCGGCATGATCTTCGGCGATATCGCCGTCGCCGAGGCCGAGGGAGCCATCCTGGCCCATGCCGTCCGGCTGAACGATAGCGACGGCCGCCGCACCGTGTTCAAAAAGGGCCGTGTGCTGAGTACCGATGATGTGGCGCTGCTGGCCGGCGCCGGGCACGAAACCGTCATCGCCGCCCGGCTCGCAGAGGACGATGTTGCGGAAGACGAGGCCGCCGCCGAGCTGGCCAATGCCGTCGCCGGGCCGGGCCTGTCGGTCGCCGCACCGTTCACCGGGCGCTGCAACCTGATCGCCGACGCCGACGGCATCGTGCTGGTCGACCGGGCGCGGATCGACGCCATCAATGCCATCGACGAGGCGATCACCATCGCCACCCTGCCCGCCTACGACGCCGCCACCACGCGGCAGATGGCGGCGACCATCAAGATCATTCCGTTCGCGGTGCCGCGCGCCGACCTGGATCGCGCCATTGCCGCCGCCGAGGGCGCGGACCCTGCGGTGCGCCTCGCCCCCTACCGGCCGCTGACCGCTGCGCTGGTGCAGACCACGCTGGAGGGCATGAAGCCCGCCATATTCGACAACACCGAGCGGGTGACCGACGACCGGCTGGCCAGCGTCGGCGGCTCACTGGGGCATACGTCGCGCTGCGCCCATGACACCGCTGCATTGGCGGACGCCATCGCCGCCGCACTGAAGACCGGCCCGGATGCGCTGTTCATTGCCGGGGCGTCGGCCATCGTCGACCGTCAGGACGTGCTGCCCGCCGGCATCGAAGCCGCGGGCGGCCGGGTCGACCATTTCGGCATGCCGGTCGACCCCGGCAACCTCCTCCTGATCGGAGCGATCCCGCACGGGGATTCCGAGGTGCCGGTCATCGGGCTGCCGGGCTGCGCCCGCTCGCCGAAGCTGAACGGCTTCGACTGGGTGCTGCAGCGCGTCGCCGCACGGGTGCCGGTGACCCGCGCCGATATCATGGCGATGGGCGTCGGCGGCTTGCTGACCGAAATTCCAAGCCGGCCGCAGCCGCGCGCCGAGGACACGAGGGCCAGGTCCATGGTGCAACGGGCGCCCAACGTCACCGCCATCGTGCTCGCCGCCGGCCAGTCGCGCCGCATGGGCGCCACCAACAAGATGCTGGTCGACATCGACGGCGCGCCGATGGTGCGCCGCGCGGTGGAGACCGCGCTCGCCAGCAAGGCCCAGTCGGTGCTGGTGGTCACCGGGCATGAGCGCGAGCGCGTGGAAGCCGCGCTGGAGGGGCTGGACGTGGCCTTCGTCCACAATCCGGACCACGCCGACGGGCTCAGCACCTCGCTGCGCACCGGCATCGGGGAAATGCCTGACGAGGTCGATGCCGCCCTGGTCTGCCTCGGCGACATGCCGCAGGTCACGGCAGGCGATCTCGACCGGCTGATCGCCGCGTTCAATCCGGTGGAGGGGCGCACCATCTGCGTGCCGACCTATCGCGGCAAGCGCGGCAACCCGGTGCTGTGGGGCCGCCGGTTCTTTCCTGAGCTGAAGGGCGTTGCCGGCGACGTCGGCGCCAAGCACCTGATCGGCGACTTCGCGGAGCTGGTTTGCGAGGTGGCGATGCCCTCAACCGGCGTGCTGACCGATGTCGACACACCGGCGGCGCTGGCCGCCCTCAACAAGTCGGCTTAGGCTTCTCCCACTCTGTCGTCCTCGCCCTTGTGGCGAGGACCCATCCTTGTCCCACGCATCAAAAATTGGCCCCGCTTTGCTTGGCCCAAGTGGCGTCGTGGCACACAATCCTGCATTAAGAATGAGCGAGCCTGGGCCGCCGTCCAATTCGGCACGGCAATGGGCCCTCGCCACAAGGGCGAGGGCGACGATGATGGGTTTACTGCGCCAGCAGGTCGACGCAGGCGTCCAGCAACGGCGGCGGCGGTGGCGGCGGCGTGTCGGATGGCGTGTGCGGGCCGGGGCCGAACCACCAGTCGAGGTCGGCACCGCAGCCATCGCCGGCCGGGATCGCCGATTGCGGGCGGCAATCCGGGCTGCCTGACGGGCAATACAGGCGCACGTGCATGTGCGAGTCATGGCCGTACCAGGGCCGGATCTTGGCCAGCCAGCTGCGGTCGCCGGTTACCGAGACGCACAATTCGCGCTTGATCACCGGGTGGGCGAAGATGCGGTCCACCCTGGGGTCAGTCGCCGCCAGCCGGTAAAGCTCGACGTGGGCCGGGGTCCACGCCGTCCGGTCGATGGCGCTCTCGTCGGCGGTGATCATCGAGATGTCGGTCGGCGCCGACCGCTCGGCCGCGCTGATCAGCGTGCTCGGCAGCAGCCGCAGCCAGATGTCGGCATCCAGCCCCAGCTCGTGGCTGGCGTGACCGGAGATCGGCCCGCCGCGCGGCTGGCCCAGGTCGGCGATCATCAGCGTGCCCAGCCCGTCGCGCAGGGCGGCGTAGCCCAGATCCTGGACAAACGCGATCAGGTTGGGATGGCCCCAATATCGGTTCCGCTCGGTGCGGATGACCACGAAGCCAAGCCCCTCCAGCGGCAGCGGGGCCGCACCCGCGACGCAGCCATTGCTGTAGGTGCCGATGACCGAAGGGTTGCCGCTGGTCGGTCCGGCGATGGCACCCCATGCCACCTCGTCCTCCGGGCGGTCGGCCGACGACGGTCCGGTGGTAGCCAGCAACACGACGGCACTGAACGCGACCGCCGTGGCCAGGCCGATTCGTTTTCCTGTGCGCATGGCGCGACAATGCTATGGTCGCGGGCGATCGGCAAGTCGCCATCGCGTGAGTGCGCCACAATGTTGCGCCCCCGTCCCCCGCATCAAGAACGCCTGGCATGCCTTTGAAACTCTATAACTATTTTCGCAGCAGCACGTCCTACCGCACGCGGATCGCGCTCAACCTGAAGGGGCTGGCGTACGAGTACATCCCGGTTCACCTGCGCAAGGGCGAGCAGCGCGACGCGGCGTTCCTGGCGATGAACCCCGCCGCCGGCGTGCCGGTGCTGGACGACGGCGGCCAGTTGTTCTCCCAAACGCTGGCCATCATCGAATACCTGGACGAGACACACCCCGAGCCGCCCCTGCTGCCGCCGACGCCGGCCGAGCGCGCACGGGTGCGGGCGTTCGCGCAAGTGATCGCATGCGATATCCATCCGCTGAGCAACCTTCGGGTGCTGCAGCGGCTGGCCAGCCAGTTCGGCGCCGACGCTGACGCCACGGCGCAATGGGTGCGGTATTGGGTCGGCAACGGGCTGGTCGCGGCCGAGCGGATGCTGGTGTCGCACGGGCCCGAAACGCCGTTCTGCTTTGGCGACAAGCCGGGTCTGGCCGATGTGTGCCTGGTGCCGCAGATTGCGGGCGCGGTGCGTTTCGACTGCGACACCTCGGTCAGCCCCCGGTTGATGGCGGTGCACGACCGTTGCGTGGAATTGCCCGCATTCCGCGATGCCGCGCCGGCCAACCAGCCGGACGCCGAATAGGCGGAAAGATCGGGCTGCTGTGCGATCGCGTTCACGCGCGCGCCACGACATTACCCCAATTCGGTGCTAAACCTCCCCTGCGATCGGCGGAACCGGCCACCGTGCTGCCGCGTTCCCGATAGAGCGGTCGCACCATGGGACCACACCAGATACCGACCGACAGGGGGAAAAACATGGCCGCCAGGATGAGCATCGCCGTCGCCGCCGCGCTGGCTGTCAGCACCGGTGCCGCGCTGGACGTGCTGGCCGATACCCGCGGTGGCATGCACACCCACATCGGGCACGTGATGTGGAGCTGGAACGATACGCCGGCCGGCGACGGCCTGCTGCCGACGGCGGTGGCTGAAGCGTCGATCGCGCTGGAACACGCCGAACTGGCGCTGGCCGATCCCGACAATATCGAGCTGGTCAAGAACCACCTCGGCCACGTCGTCAATGCCATCGACCCGACCCTGGAGCCCGACGGCCCCAGCCTGGGTTACGGCCTGATCCTGGCCGCCGACGGTGCGGCGGTGCACCTGGGCTTCGCGCTCGACGCCGGTGCGGCCTTCCCGCTCGGCCAAACCCATCTGAGCGGCGGCGACAGCGACAATCCCAACCATGGCGATATCGACGCGGCGCTGGACGAGTTGTTCGAGACCGCCGGCGAGGACAGCGCGGTCTCGGCGCTGGTGCTCGAACAGGCCGGCCATGCCAGCCACAGCCTGGCCAACGCCACCGACTGGGCCGCCCGCGCGCTCGATCTGGCGCAGTCGGCGCGCACGTCCGACGATCCGGCCTGGGTCGTCGAAAAGGCGCAGTCCGTTCTGGAGTTGATGCAGGGGGTCGTCCATGGCCGCGACCTGGACAATGACGGCACGATCAGCGTGGAGGCCGGCGAAGGCGGCCTGGACCATGCGCAGGCCGCCATGGCCATGATCATGGAATCGGAAGGCCTGTCGGCACCGGCGGAATGACGCCATCCGCCACGGCCGAAGCTCCGCGCCGTGCGGCCGGAGCCGCTTAACCAATTATTATCCAAGAAAAATGAACATGCCCGCCGGCGCCCCCAGTTGCACGGCAGGACATGACGCACGCGGACGACCTGAAACCCGCAGACCTTCGCTCCGAACGACTGGAGGAACTCTACGACTACTGGCATGGCCTCGCCGAACGGCTGGGGCGGCCGATCTCGCGCGCCGACATCGACCCCACCGACATCGCGCCCGGGCTGCTGCCGATCATCAAGCTGGTCGATGTTGTCTGGGACTCCGACGCCCCTGACGCCTATGTCTTTCGCCTGGTCGGCACCGAGCTTGCCAACAAGTATGGCGACGACTTCACCGGCAGAACCCTGGCGCAAGCCGACCTGCGCGAGCAGGAGGCGGAGATACGCGCAGACTTCAACCGGTGCCGGGACCTGCAGCGGCCGGTCTATGCGGAGAACCGCTCCCGGTCCAGGCGCGGCGTGGAGTGGACGTTTCGGCGCCTGCTGCTGCCGCTGATCCAGGACGGCCGCGTCACCATGATTCTTGGCGGGGTCGACGTCGACATCGCGCGCGACGACGGCCTGCCGCGTGCCGAGCGCCCCCGCGCGCTGGCCATGGAGCGCCAAGCCCTGGCCGAAACCTAGCCGAAGCCTACGGCCAGACCCGCGTGTGTTCCGCGGCGTCGATCTCGCGCACCGGCATCTCCGCTTGCGCGGTGCCGAGATACATGAACCCGACGATCTCGTCGATTTCCGCCAGACCCAGGGCCGCCTTGACCTTGGGGTCGCGTGCCGGTGCGCCGGTCCGCCAGATGCACCCATAACCCATGTGATGCGCGGCGAGATGGATGTTCTGGGCGGCACAGCCGGCGGACAGCACCTGCTCGACCACCGGGATCTTCGGGTGGTCCGGCGTCACCTTGGCAACCACCACCAGGATCGTCGGGGCGCGGCAGCATTTGGTGCGCTCCTTCTCCACCAGTTGCGGCGGCGCCTCCGGCTCGCGCGCCAGCAGCGCCTCGGCCATCACCTCACCCAGCCGCACGCGGGCGTCGCCCTCAACCACCAGGAACTCCCAGGGCTTCAGCTTGCCGTGGTCCGGCGCGCGCACCGCGGCGCGCAGCATGGTGTCGATATGCTCCCTGGACGGCGCCGGGTCGCCCAGTTTCGGCGTGCTG
The DNA here is from genome assembly GCA_965227515.1 of Alphaproteobacteria bacterium. Lineage (GTDB taxonomy): Bacteria > Pseudomonadota > Alphaproteobacteria > CALKHQ01 > CALKHQ01 > CBDDFZ01. The sequence continues at coordinate 2,673,076 of CBDDFZ010000001.1, read as the reverse complement.
GTGCGGGTGATCAGGGCGGTCAGCGTGTCCATGCTCGGGTTCCAGTTGTTGCGGATGCGTCTCTTTCGCAATTAGCCTTGATATAGGACAGTCCTGTCAGGAAAGGAAGTTGCTGCATAGCTGCCATGCGCGGGGCCGAGGTCGGCCGTTTGTTGCAGGTCTTCGCACGGGTCATTGCGACGCCAGGTTCTCGCGCAGGCGGGCGCGGGCCGTATCCAGAATTTCCGCCTCCAGATCGGGATGGCCGCTCAGGAACCCGCGAAAATCGGGCCCGCGCAGCTCCAGCAACTCGCAATAGCCCGTCGCCACCACGTCGGCGGTGCGCCGCTCGCGCAGCATCAGCGCGATCTCGCCAAAAAAGTCGCCGGCGCCGAGTTCGATGACGTTCGCCCGGTTGCGCACCTCGACCGTGCCCGACAGCACGAAGAACATCGAGTCCCCACGGTCGCCGCGATTGACCAGCGCCTCGTTCGGCATCGCCAGGCGGGCGCGCAACAGGGCGGTCAGCGACAGGCGCTGCGCCTGGGTCAGCCCCTGGAACAGCGGCACGCGGGCCACCAGCTCCGCCGTCGGCGGCATGACGTCGAGCCGCACCCGGCGCTGCGACCGCGCCCACCGCTTGCGCCATTCCCGCTGCAAGGCGTCGAACACATCCTGCCCGACGATGGAGTCCTCGAACAGGCGGCGATAGGCGCGTTCCTCGAACCTGAGCGCGATCCGGCGCAACTGCTCGGTCTTCGCATGCTGGGTGTATTCCGGATACTGCAGCTCGATGGCCATCAGCGCCGACTGCACGTCCTCATAGCGGTGCTGCAGCACCGCGGCGATCTCCTTCACCGCCGCCTCGCCCACCAGCGATGCCACCCGCTCCCGGCTGAGCGCGATCACGTCCAGCAGCCCGATCCTGAGCGCGCGCAGCAACTCGTACCGGCGTGCCAGCGCATAGGCCAGCGGCGCGCCGAGGCGCAGATGCCGATGCACGAAACTCGCCGGCCGCAGCCACGGGCTGAGTTCCAGGACACGTTCCGCCGCCGTGCGATAGCCCTCCATATGGCCGGTCTTGGTCGCATCCGACAGCCGCGCCACGAAGGTGGTCAGCGTGCGGTTGGCGTAGCGCGACAGGATCTGGTCGCTGAAGTGCGCGCGGTACAGCTCTCCCTCCGCCGCCACCAGCGCCGAAAGCCCGACATAGACCTGGTCGTCGACGCTCAGGGCCGAGGTCGGCGTCTCCGCCTCGCGCAACGCATCGCGACGCTTGCGCAGGCGGTCGGCCTCCCGGTCCAGCAGATCGCCCTCGAAGCGGTATTGCTCGGCAACATCCTCCAGGTCCCTGCCCGCCTTTTCCAGCGCCAGCTCAATCGCGCGATCGCGCACGATCTGGTCGGCACGGTTCAGCCTGTCGAGCTTCAGCCAGCGCATCACCACCGGCAGGGTCGTGGCATTGACGAACAGGGTGAAGAGCACGAACCCGGTGGCCAGCGTCGCCACCGTGGCGCGGACATCGCCGTGGGCATCGAGCTGCGGATGCTCGGTCACGGCCAGCGCCAATGCCAGGGTCAGCGCGCCGCGCACCCCGCCCCACCAGATCGCGGCCATGTAGCCGGGGCTGACATGCTGGCTCCAGCCGAGGCGGGCCAGGATCGGGAAGAACGTCACCAGCACAGCGCCTCGCGCCGCGAACGCGCAGCCGATCACCACCAGCAGCAGGATGACGTCGTGCCAGCCGACATCGACCATGCGGCGCGGCATCGACATCGCCGCCAGCAGGAAGACCAGGGCGCTCGCCCAATAGCTGAGCTGGCTCCAGACCCGGTTCAGGTAATCCCAACTGTCCGGGCCGATCCGGGTGCGGCCATACCAGCCGATAAAGAAGCCGGCCGTGACCACCGCGACCACGCCGGACGCGTCGACATAATGCTCGGCGGCGACATAGACCATGTAGGCGAGGGCCACGGTCACCGTCACCTCGGCCAGCGCGATGCCGTGCAGGCGCGCCAGCACCAAGCAGGCGAACCAGGCCCCGATCAGGCCGACCGCCAGCCCGCCGATGACGTCGTAGGAGAAGGCGAGCGCGATGCTGCCCGGGTCCGGCAGCGTCTGGAACAGCAGGAGTTCCAGGAAGATGCCGAACAGCGCAATCGCCGCCGCATCGTTCAGGATGCTCTCGCCCTCGATCAGAATGCCCAGGCGCTGCGGCGCGCCGGTATCGCGGAACAGGCCGACCACCGCCGATGGATCGGTGGTGGCGACAATGGCGCCGATCAGAAGGCACACGGTCAGTGCGATTTCGGAAGCCGCGGCAAGCCCGTAGCCGATGGCCAGCGTGCTGACCACCACTGCCACGACCGACAGCACGAAGATCGGGCCGATATCGTCCAGCAGCCGGCGGGCCGAAATAGTCAGTGCCGCCTGGAACAGCAGCGTCGGCACGAAAATGTCGATGAACGTCTCGGACGATATCTCGAACGCCACGACATAGGCCAACAGCTCGCCGGCCAACCATGGCTCCTCGGCAGCCAGCGACCACAGCGCCAGGAACCCCACCACTAGGCCCGCCGCCGCCAGCAGCACGGTATGCGGCACGTTCATCCGCTGAGCGAAGAACTGCAGCATGCCGGCCACGAGCAGCAGGCTCGCGATCACCATGATGATGTCGGAAACGCCGATCATGGGCGCACTATTAGCACTGGAACGCCCGCAGCCTACTCTTCAATGCGCGACAGGTACTCGCACGTGACCATGATCATGTCGACATGCACGCCGTCGCCGGCCAGCGGCATCACGCAGTCCTCGGCGGTGAAGATGTTCCGCTTCGGCCCGACATAGGGAATGTCGGTGCTGACAGGGCGCTTGTTGCGCACCACCCCCTCCAGCCGCTGCCAGATGCGGCTGCCCGGTCCCTGCCCCGGCACTTCCGACATGCGCTTGCCGGTGGGATTGGATTGCCAGAACTCCCAGTAATAGGAGCCGACGACACGATATCGGAAGTCCAGCGGGTCGCGCAGCACATCGATCAGGATGACGTGGGACAGGAACGGCACCATGTCCTCGGGCCGCACATGCTGGCGCCCTGGCTGGCCATGAGCGTCGCACAAGCCCCGGTAATAGGCCGCGGCCTGCATGTTGATGCCCGATTTCAGACTCGACAGGTCGTTCTGTCCCGCGTCCATCGACGCCTTCTCGCAATGTGAGGGCACCCGGGCGGCGCCTGACAATATCATCTGCTTGATCTGCTATTCACACGTTCGGCCCGGCTACGGGTCGGTACTCAGGCGCGCGCGTACATGGGGATGACCGCCCCGCTGCCGGCCGCGTTGGCTGGCGAGGCCAGGAACATGATCAGGTCCGCCGCGTCGTCCAGGCTCAACCACGAGCCATGATCGGCCTTCGGCATCGCCGCGCGGTTGGCCGGCGTGTCCAGAATGGACGGCGCCACCGCGTTGACGTTGATGCCGTCGTCGCTCAGTTCCGCCGCCAGTGCCTGCGTGAACCCGGCCACTGCCGCCTTGGAGGCGGTGTAGGCGGTCATGTTCGCGCCGCTGCGCGGCTCCAGCGCCGGACGTGCCGCGATATTGACCAGCCGCCCCCCGTGATAGGTGTCGTCGGCGCGCATCCGCACCACTGCGGCCCGGCAGCTCAGCATGCACGACAGCGCGTTCATCGCGAACTGCTGGTGCACCAGGTCCGCGCCACTCTTCGCGATGCCTGCCATGGCGAACCCGCCGGCAATCTGGATCGAGGCCCAAAGGCCGGGAAGGTCGCCATAATAGGCATCGACCTGTGCCTGGTCGGTCAGGTCGATATCGGTCGCGATCACCGCCTGGGCGCCCAGAGCGGCCAGATAGTCCGGCACCGCCGTCTCGCGGCACGGCACGTAGCAGGTCGCCCCGGCGTCAACCAGGCGCTGCACGACCGCATAGCCCAGCGCGCCGCTGCCGCCGGTCACCACGAAGTGGCGTCCATTCAGGGTTTCCGACACGTTATCCTCCAAATATGGCGGTCCAGACGGCCACAGGCAGAAATCATGCCGCGGCCGCGTGGGCGTTCTCGTCGATATGGGCCGCGGCCGCGAGCAGCGCACGGCTGTCGGCATCGCGGGATTGCATCAGGTCGTTCAGCCGCCGGCGATAGGCGCGCGCGCCGGGCAGCCCATTGAACAGCCCGGTCATGTGGCGGGCGATCGACTTCAGTGGAACACCCAGCGGGACCTGCCGTTCCGCGTAGTCGGCCATGCGCGCCAGCACCTCGTGGCGGCTCGGCGCGGGCGCGTGGTCGCCGAAGATTTCGCGGTCGGCGGCCGCCAGGATGTAGGGCTCCTGATAGGCCGCGCGGCCGATCATCACGCCATCGACCTCCGCCAGATGCGCCTTCGCCGCCTCCAGCGACGTCACCCCGCCGTTCAGCACGACGAACAGGTCGGGCCGGCGGCGCTTGAGTGCCGCCACCAGTTCATAGCGCAGCGGCGGCACGTCGCGGTTCTGCTTCGGGCTGAGGCCCGAAAGCCACGCCTTGCGCGCATGCACGATGAAGTGCCGGCAGCCGGCGTCGGCCACCGTATCGACGAACCGGTTCAGGCTCGCCTCCTCGTCCTGGTCGTCGATGCCAAGCCTGTGCTTCACGGTCACCGGCACGTCGGTGGCCGCCTGCATCGCCGCCACGCATTCCGCCACCAGCGCCGGTTCCGCCATCAGGCAAGCGCCGAAGCGGCCGGACTGCACCCGGTCGGACGGGCAGCCAACGTTCAGGTTGATCTCGTCATAGCCGTAGCCGGCACCGATGCGCGCGCATTCGGCCAGATCGGGCGGGTCGCTGCCGCCGAGTTGCAGCGCCACCGGGTGTTCGGCCGGATCGATGGCCAGCAACCGGTCGCGGTTGCCGTGCAGTACGGCGCCGGTGGTCACCATCTCGGTGTAGAGCTTGGTGCGCCGGCTGAGGCACCGCAGCAAATAGCGGTCGTGCCGGTCGGTCCAGTCCATCATCGGCGCCACCGAAAGTGGGAGATCGATCGGTGCGCGCACGCTTTCCTGGAATGGTGTCATTGCGTCGGCCATGGCCGCACCTTATACGTCGCACCCGCGGAAATTGCATCGCCAACAGGCTCAGCCATTGCGGCGCCGTCAACATCTGCACCATATTGCACCGCCATGCGAGCAGACGCATGTGACCGCAGTCACGCGCCGCGCCGTGCACCATCCTCAAGGACCTGATCGGAGACATTGATGGCCGATATCGAACGCGAGGCCTTTATCGGCTTGCTGGAACAACTGGGCAGCGAGAGCGACGAGGAGGCGCTGGCCGCCGCCCGCTCCATCGACGCCCAGATCAAGGAGACCGGCGTCTCCTGGGACATGCTGCTGGTGCCTGCGCCCGGCGACGACGACGATGATGATGACGACGACTACGCCGACGACGACGATGACGACGACTACGAGGGGCCGACCCCCATCGACCCGGCATCGGCGGACGAGGACCTGGCGTTGATCGAGCAGTTGCAGGCCGCCGACGTGTCCGACGAGACCCGCGAGGAACTGGAGGACTACAAGGTCGATATCGAGGAGGGCGACTTCACCGATGCAGACCGGCGCTATCTGCGCGCGCTGGCCAAGCGCCTGGGGATTTAGCCACCCGTTAAGTTGGCGCGCGGCGTCGCGCTGGCGCTGCCGCGATTGGCTGGGGTGGCAGGATTCGAACCTGCGATGCCGGTACCAAAAACCGGTGCCTTAACCGCTTGGCCACACCCCAGCGATGCGCTTCGCGCATACATAGGCTGAGCCGCCCTCCCCCGCAACCAATTGACTATCCATGCGACAATGCACCAAAAGATGTGGTCGGCCGCCTGATCGCGGCCGGGACCGTCGCCCCGATGTCCCCCCAGGGACGCCCGCCTTCCTCGGCGTCCGCCGGGGCGCCCGGTCATTGCCAATGGAGATCCGACCGTGGCGCCTGAGAACGACCCCCCTGGACCTGCCGGCAGCGGCAAGTCGCCCCAGGTAGACGCCGATGACTGGCTGGTCAGCCTGATCCATCAGCCGACGTCGAGCAGCGCGGCAGATGAAGACCAGGTTTCGAGCGCGGAACCGGAGGCCGCGGAAAGCGCTGGCCAGGACGTTACCGAGGTCGCCGCCGACGATGCCAGCGATGCACCGCACGCTGGTGACGAGGCAGAGCAAACGCCAGGTGCGGCAGACATAACCGCTGCCGAGGTCAACGAGGCCGCGCCCGGCGCTCCGGACACCCCGCCCGCCACATCGGACCCCGCAACTTTGGAGCCCGCCGCGTCGGACCCCGCCACATCGGATGAGGAGACGGCACGCGCGGTCGGCGCTTTGGAGCGTTTGCGCCTGAAGGTCACCAGCGCCGCACGACGCGAGGGCGATGGCAAGGAGCCCGGCCCAAGGCTGACACTGACACCCGCAGCGAAACCAACGCCGGCAGCGCCACCTCAACCGGCTCCGCCCCAACCGCCTGCCGCAGCGACGACGCCGGACGCACCTGTCGAACCTCCGCAACCGCCGGCCGCCAAGGCTGGCGACACGCCCACCCGGATGCCGGTCGACCGACTGCAGCCCGGCAGCAGCCAGCCGCGCCGCCGGTTCGATACCGGACAACTCGACGAACTGGCGGAGTCCATTCGCAGCCACGGCATCTTGCAGCCCATCGTCGTCCGCCCACGGCCCGGCTCCGACAAGGTCGACATCATCGCCGGCGAACGGCGCTGGCGCGCGGCACAGCAGGCCGGCCTCAGCGACGTGCCGGTTGTGGTCCACGACGCCGCCGAGGCGGAAGCGGCCGAGATCAGCCTGGTCGAGAACCTGCAGCGCACCGACCTGACCGCGCTGGAAGAGGCCGCGGGCTTCCAGCGCCTGATCACCGAATTCGGCCTGAGCCAGGACGACATGGCGCGCAAAATCGGCAAGAGCCGCAGCTATATCGGCCACATGGTGCGGCTGTTGCGCCTGCCCGACTCCGTGCAGGAGATGATCGACGATGGCCGGCTGTCGGCCGGGCACGCGCGTGTCCTGGTCAATGCCGCCGACCCGCAGGCGATGGCGGAGCGCATCGTCGCCGAGGGCCTGTCGGTCCGCCAGGCCGAGGCGCTGGCCCGGGGTTCTGCGGAGGGGCCTACTCCGGGGGCCGCGAAAATCCAGGCCGCCAAGGCCAAGCCGCCCACCGTTGTGGAGAAGGAATCCCGCATCGGCCGCGCGCTTGGCCGCGCGGTCGCCATCAAGCCGCGGCGGCGCGGCGGCGACATCACCATTCGCTACCAGAACGAGGACGACCTGAACGCGATCGTCGAAATGCTCGATCGGCGCGCCGGGTCGGCCGGTGGCGGTGCCAGCGAGGGATAGCGCGGCACAATTTCGCCCAGATAGCGGGCCATCAACGATAAACAGGCGCTGACGGTGTCAGCGAGAACGGAGCGTGACATGACTAGCCAAAGCGTCGAAATTCCGGCGGAGGCCGCCAAGGCGGCGGAGATCGCGGCGCAGCGCCAGGGCGTGTCGGTCGGAACCTGGGTGGCCCACGCCATCCTGGTCGCGGCCGCGAAGGAAGTGGAACTGGTCGACGACGACGGCAAGACGGCGAATGCGGGCGGCGCGTCGGTCGACCAGGTGCTGCAGGCACTGCGCGACCAGGATCTGGCGCCGCTGCGGGCCGGGGTGGCCGCGGTTGAAGAGAAGTGCCAGCAGCTCCTCAACCATCTGTCCGGCCTGGGTGGCCTGGGCGGTGGTCCGGGCGGCGGGCCGGGCGGAATGCGTATGGGCTAGCAGCCTGAAGATAGTTATGCTGCGCATTACGCGCCGGTTATGTTCGAGAGGTACGGGGACCGCGGCATTGCACCGGCAACATTGGGGGCAGGCAGGGCCAGAGCTGAGCCATGGCGGCAGATAAACCGATTGATATCGACTCGTTGGACGAGGACACGCTTCGGGTGGCGCGTGCCGCTGCCGAGGCATCCGACATGCCGCTGGAGCAGTGGTTGGCGAAGACCCTGACCGGCGACAGCAATGCCGCCGTCACCTCAACCGGCGACGCATCTTCCGCCGAGACGGCAGACAAGCCGGAGGGCGCCGACGAGGCTGCGGCCGCGCCCCCGCCGGAACCCGCGGCGGGCAGCGGCGCGCCATCGGATACAAGCGCACCGGATACAAGTGCACCGGACGTCCCCCCGTCTGACTTGGACGGCGACAATCCCTTCCTGGAAGGCGCGAGCGACGACACGTTGGCGAAAGCCGCGCGCTCGCCCACGCCGCCACCGGCGGACTTGCCGCCGCCGTCCGACGAGACCCGCGTGCTCAACATCGGCAGCGCCAGCCTGGCCGGCGCCGCGGCGATTGCGCCGCCCGCCGGAGCAGCCATGGACGACGATGACGACGCGACCATCATCGCGCCGGCATCGATGACGCAACCGCACGTGCCCGACGACTCCGGGCCGCGCCGCGAGACCACGCCGTTCGACGCACCGGCTGCGGAGGACACGCCAGCGCCGAGCGAGCCAGCGCCATCCGAGCCGGCGCCAACCGCCGCCAGTGCCAGCGTCGACACCGCCAAGCCGCCGCCCAGCGACGACGACAGCCTGCTTGCCGCCATCGCCTCGCTGGCGACAGTGGTCGGCGGCCAGGCCACCGGCAGCAAGCTGGCGGAGAACGCCGGCCAGATCGGGGTCGCGGCGCTGACCAAGAATGCCACGCCGGCCAAGCCTGCGGCGGCCGCGCCAACGCCGCCTGCCCCAACGCCTCCCACTCCGACTCCACCGGCACCGGCCGCACCTCGGCCGGCGCCCGCTCAGCCAGTGCAGGCAGCACCCCCAACACCGATCCAGGCCCCACCCGTCCAACCGCCGCAATCGCCGGAAGCGATGCTGCCGTCCGACCGCGAGGAACCGGTGCTGTCGGCCGTGCCCAGGGCCGCGGCCGGTTCGGGGCCGCTTCCGGGGCCGCTGGACCCCGCGCCGCTCGACGACGACCTGGACGCGCGCGAGGGCGGTGACGATGTCGAGCGCGCCATGCGCGCCGCCGCAGCGCGCCGCGAACTGGCCGGACGCAACCTGCGCCGCAGCCGCCGGCCCGGCGCCGGGGCGACGTGGTTCTTCCGGCCATACGCGTGGCTTGTCGCGCTCGGCGCGTTGGTCATCGTCGCGGTGCTGGCCTACTGGTGGACCAGGCCCGACGCCTCGTTCGAGGAGGCGCTGGCCGACGTGACCTCCATCTTCAGCAGCGGCGGTGACGACGGGCCGAGCCTGGCCGATGGCGACCCGTTTGGCGGCAATGCCGATGGCGGCCCCTCGCAGGATGTCGCCGATGCGCCCGATAATGTGCCGTCTCTGGAAGACCTGACCATCACCGATCCGAACACCGCGTCGGATGGCGTGGCGGACGTGACCGACGACGGTTCCGGGGATGCTCCAGAGGACGTTGGAACCGCCGATGGCGGCGCCGAGGATGTCGCGGCCGACCCGGATGCGATCGCCGATGCCGCCGGGGACAACGACGCCGGCGTCGCCGATGACGGCACCGCGCCAGATGGTACCGCGCCCGACGGCGACCTGACCGACCTGACGGTCGAGATCCCAGACGCGATCTTCACCGAGGACGGCGCCAGCGCCGCCGATGCGTTGCAGGACCCGCAGGACGACGTGGTCGTGCCCGCCGACGTCGAGGCCCAGATGGCGGCGGCAGCCGGCGGCGACACCGATGCGCAAGTCGCATTGGCGGAACGCTATCTGGCGGGCGACGGCGTCGCGGAGGATGCGGCCGAGGGCATCCGCCTGCTGGAGCAGGCCGCCGCGAGCAACAACGTCACGGCGCAGGCCCGGCTGGGCGAGATCTACCAGCAGGGCATCGGCACCGAGCCGGACCCGTTCACCGCCGCACTCTGGTACATGTCGGCGGCCGAACGGGGCGACCCGGAGGCGCGGCTGGCCCTGGGGCAGATCTATCGGGCCGGCGAAGGCTTGCCGGCCAGCGACACCGAAGCGGCGCGCTGGTTCAGGCTCGCCGCAGATGACAACCTCGCCGCGGCCGAATACGAACTCGGCCTGCTCTACCTCAACGGGCTTGGGCTGCCGCAGAGCCCCACCCTGGCCCATGTCTGGCTGTCGCGCGCGGCCAATCACGGCTTCCCCGGTGCCGCCGAGAAGGCCGACGAGGTCGCCATCTCGATGACGCCGGACATGCTGGAGGAGGCGCGGCGCATCTCCGTCGACCCGCCAGGCATCGACGTGCTGCCGCCCGAGTTGGACACGGTCTCGACCGGCGACGCCGCGGGCATCGCCCCGGCGGACACCGCCGACGTCGCGCCCGAGGACGTCGCGCCCGACGATACACCGGATGAGATCGCGTCAGCGGACGGTCCGGTGGCCGACGAGGTGCCGGAAGGCGATGCCGTGGCAAGTGCCGACGTGGTCGAAGACGGCGCCGGCGAAATTGCCGCCGAGGACGCCCCGGCCAACGATGGCGCGAGCCTGGATGCCGACGGCGTGGAGGTCGTGGCCGCCGATGTTGATGGCGATGCGCCGGTTGGGGACGCACCCGATGTCGATGCAACAGCCGACGCTGATGCTGCCGATGAGACTGTTCCGGACCCCGAGTTCATCGCGATCCTGCCTGTCCTGGCGCCGAGCCGCCTGACCGAGGAAGAAGCCCAGGCACTGCTCGACGCCGAGGCCGAAGCCGCTGCAGCCGCCGAAGCGGAAGCAGCCGCCCTCGCAGAGGCAGAAGCCGAAGCCGCCGCGGCCGCGGAAGCGGAAGCAGCCGCCCTCGCCGAAGCGGAGGCCGAGGCCGCAGCAGCCGCGGAAGCGGAAGCGGCCGCCCTCGCCGAGGCAGAGGCCGAAGCGGCAGCGGCCGCGGAAGCGGAAGCAGCCGCACTCGCGGAGGCAGAGGCCGCGGCGGAAGCCGAACTTGCCGAAGCGGTGGCCGCGGCAGCGGCCGAGGCAGACGCGCTGGCCGATGAATTGCTGGGCGAGACATCCGACGACCAACCGCTCGACGATGCGGCGGCTGACGATGCGGCGGTCGCTCTGGAAGACCTGTTGCCCGACGATACGGCCGACGCGGTCGACGAAGAAGGCGCCGTCGCCGAAACCGATATGGACGCCGCCGAGGTCGAGCCTGCCGTTGACCTCGCCTTGATCCCGTTGTTGGAGCCGACCCGCTCGGCGCCGCCGGTGGTGGAAACGCCGGCCCCGGTGATCGAGCCCACGGTCGTGCCGATCGCACCGGCGCAGGCCGATCCCACCCCGCTGGTGCCACAGGAACCGGCCGGCCAGCCCGGCGGCGTGGTGCAGGGTGCCGCGACCGGCAGCGCCATCAGCCCGGCCGCGATCCAGGAGATCCAGCAATTGCTGATCGCCGCCGGCTATAACATCGGCAGCGCCGATGGCGTGGTCGGTCCGTCGACGGTATCCGCCGTTTCGGCCTACCAGGCCGACCAGGGCATTCCGATTACCGGCCGGGTCACCCTGTCGCTGCTCGCCCGCCTGCGCACGCAGTAATGCGGGGGAACGGTGGCGCACGGGCTTGCCGCTGCCCGCAATGACGGCGCAAATTGGCTGCCGGTGCCAATTCTCTTCGTTGTCATCCTTGGCCCGAGCTTCGTTCATCAAACGGAGCGAGGTGCCGAGGATCCGTTGCAGGCATCGCGCGCACGGTGGGATGGATCCTCGGGACGACGGTTTGAGTTATTCCAACGACGCCACCGTTGGGCTAACCACCTTTCTTGGCGTCATCGCGAGCCGGCGAATGCCGGCGTGGCGATCCAGGCGACAGCTCTGTAGCCAACTAGGTTGCACTGGATTGCCGCGTCGCAGCGACCATGGTCGCCGCTCCTCGCAATGACGGGAAAGTTCGATGAATTCTGCCGCCGGTATTTTGGGCCGGCCAGTTGAGCTAGCCGCCCCAGCCGCTCAGTCGAACGCTTCGTCCCAGGTGCCCTGGGTCGCGGCCTTGGTGTACTCGGTGGCGCGGTTCTCGAAGAAGTTGGTGTGCTCTACGCCGTTCAGCATCTCGTCCATCCACGGCAGCGGATTGGACGACGTGCGGTAGATCGGCTGCAGGCCGAGCTGGCCCAGCCGGCGGTCGGCGATATAGCGGATGTAAGCCTTCACCTCTTCCGCCGACAGGCCCTGCACCGCGCCCATCTCGAACGCCAGGTCGATGAACGCATCCTCGTGGGTCACGATGGTCTCGCACGCCTTGTAGAGATCGCGTTCCAGTTCGTCGTCCCAGACTTCCGGGTTCTCGTTCACGAAGGTGCGGAACAGCTTGATGATGGAGGCCGTGTGCAGGCTCTCGTCGCGCGCCGACCAGGTGACGATCTGGCCCATCCCCTTCATCTTGTTGATGCGCGGGAAGTTCATCAGGATCGCGAAGCTGGCGAAAAGCTGCAGCCCCTCGGTAAAGGCGCCGAACACCGCCAGGGTCTTGGCGACGTCGCGCGGGGTGCCGATGCCCCACTGCTGCATGTAGTCGTACTTGTCCTTCATCTCCTTGTAGCGGAGGAAGGCCTGGTACTCGATCTCCGGCATGCCGATGGTGTCGAGCAGGTGCGAGTAGGCGGCGATGTGGATCGTCTCCATGTTGGAGAACGCGGCCAGCATCATCTGGATTTCGGTCGGCTGGAACACCTGCGCATAGTGCTTCATGTAGCAGTTGTTCACCTCGACATCGGCCTGGGTGAAGAACCGGAAGATCTGCGTCAGCAGGTTGCGCTCGGCATCGGTCAGCGTCTTGTGCCAATCCTTCACGTCGTCGGCCAGCGGCACCTCCTCCGGCAGCCAGTGAATGCGCTGCTGCATCAGCCAAGCGTCGTACGCCCACGGGTAGTGGAACGGCTTGTAGATCGGATCGGCTTTGAGGAGGGACATAGACTCGCTCCGGTCGAATCGTGGGCTGGCAATCATGCATCTTTGCCGCGTCCGCGCCAGCCCCACGGCGTGTCGCAAGGGGCTGCCATCTGCTGACATAATGCTGTCAGGAGATGGCATTTATGTAGGGCAATCAACGCCTGAAACGAACCGAAGGGTGGACCGAAAAAATGGACGAAATGCCCAGCATCACCTCGCACTTGTCGCTCGGCACCAACGACTTCGATCGTGCCGCCGCGTTCTACGACAAGGTCATGGCCACCCTCGGCGCGACGCGCATCATGGAGTTCCCCGGCGCCATCGCCTATGGCCGCAAATGGCCGGAGTTCTGGGTGCAGACGCCGGCCGACGGCACGCCGGCGAACGTCGCCAATGGCAGCCACATCGGCTTCGCCGCCGTCGACAAGGCGATGGTCGATGCGTTCTGGCAGGCGGCCCTGGACGCCGGCGCCGCGCCGGACGGCGAGCCGGGCCCCCGCCCCCACTATGGCGAGCCATATTATGGCTGCTTCGTGCGCGACCTGGACGGCCACAAGATCGAGGCGGTGTTCTGGGACGTGTCGCTGATGTAGCCGCGCGCCGTGGCCGAGGCCGTTGCCCGAGCAGATGCATGTGACGTAGGAATGTGTGGTTGGGCCGCACGTCAACGCGGCCCCTTCACACGACGGCGCTTCAGCATCGCGCCGGCTTGCACGCACGGAGCGAATGATATGCGCAAATTCCTCGCCACCTTCTCGCTGCTGGTGTTTTTCGCCAGCCCCGCCCTCGCCTTCCAGCCCGGCGACTGGGTGCTGGGGAACTGGCAGGGCGCCGGCTACTACTATCCCGGCGTCGTCTCCAACGTCTCCGGCGACATGATCTCCATCAATTACGACGATGGCGACTTCGAAACCCTGCCGTCCGCCTACGTCCGGTACTACGACTGGGGCATCGGCTCGCGGGTCGAATGCAACTGGCAGGGTGGCGGCGTGTGGTACCCCGGCGTGATCACCCAGCTCGACGCGATCAACCTCAGCATCAGCTACGACGACGGCGACTACGAGAACACCCTGGTGGCGCTCTGCCGCTCCCGGTAGCGCGGTAACGTCCAGGGCGGCTTGACGCTGTGTCGGCGTACGACATTCGCCGGCTGGCCGCCCCGGATACCGCCCTGTTCCGCGCCATGCTCGACCTGTTCGGCGCGGCGTTCGACGATGCCGAGACCTACAGCGGCAACCAGCCCGACGACGCGTACCTGACACGCCTGCTGAGCGACGACACGTTCATCGCGCTCGCGGCGCTGCATGACGGCACGGTGGTTGGCGGCTTGGCGGCCTATGAGTTGGTCAAGTTCGAGCAAGAGCGCAGCGAGGTCTACATATACGACCTGGCCGTGGCGGCGGAACATCGCCGCCGGGGCATCGCCACCGGCCTGATCGAGCACCTGAAGCCGATTGCCGCCGCCTGTGGCGCGCATGCGATCTTCGTGCAGGCCGACCATGGCGACGATCCGGCGATCGCCCTCTACACCAAGCTCGGCATCCGGGAGGATGTGCTTCACTTCGACATGGCGCCGGACTAGGTTGCCCGCCGAAAGAATTGGGCCGAATGAATTGGGCCGAATGATCTGGCCCGAACAATTTGGGCCGAACGATGAGGACGGGGAGGTTAGTTGAGATGGCAGGGAGCAAGATCGCGCTGGTGACGGGCGCGGGTTCGGGCATCGGGCGGGCCAGCGCGCTGGCGCTGATGGCGGCAGGATACACCACCGTGGCCACCGGCCGGCGGCAGGCGACGCTGGACGAGACCGTGGCCGCCGACAGCACCGGCAACGGCCACGCCATCGCCTGTGACGTTACCGACCCGGCGGCGGTCGAGGGGCTGTTCGGCGAGATCGAGAACCGGTTCGGGCGGCTGGACGTGGTGTTCAACAACGCCGGCGGCAACGTGCCTCCGGCTCCGGTCGGCGACATCGCGGCCGAGGACTTCATCAAGGTCGTCAACGTCAACCTGGTTGGCGTCTTCCTGTGCACCGCCGCCGCCTTCCGGCTGATGCGCAAGCAGGACCGACAGGGCGGCCGCATCATCAACAACGGCTCGATCTCGGCCTACGTGCCGCGCCCCGGCTCCGCCCCCTACACCGCCACCAAGCACGCGGTCACCGGGCTCACCCGCACCACCTCGCTGGACGGCCGGCCGTTCAACATCGCCTGCGGCCAGATCGACATCGGCAATGCCGCCACCGACATGACCGCGCGCATGGTCGACGGCGTGCCCCAGGCTGATGGCACGATGAAGCCGGAACCGCGCATGGACGTGCAGCACGTCGCGGACGCGGTGGTCCACATGGCCAGCCTGCCCCTGGATGCCAACATCCAGTTCATGACCATCATGGCGACCACCATGCCCTATATCGGGCGCGGCTGACCTGTCAGGCGCATCCCGATGGCGTCGCTCAGCCAGCTCGAGATCCTGCTGCCGGAGCTGCGCGCCTATGCCCGTTCGATCTGCGGCGCCGGGGACGATCCCGAGGATCTGGTGCACGACGCCATCGAGCGGGCGCTGCGCGCGGCCGAGCGACCGGGCGAACTGGACGCGCTCAGGCCGTGGATGTTCCGGGTCATCCGCAACATCCATTTCGATGAACTGCGCAAGCGGCGGGTGCGCCGGGAATACCGGCACGCCCTCAGCCGTCTATCTCGCAGGACCGCCGACCCCGACGGCCCGGCCCGGGATATCCTGTTTCGCCTTGCGTTCGAGAAGCTGCCGCCGGAAAAGCGGGAAATCCTGTTTCTGATCGATGTGATGGGCCTGACCTACGCCGCGGCGGCCGAGGTCATGGACGTGCCGGTGGGAACCGTGATGAGCCGCATCAGCCGGGCGCGCAAGGCCCTGATCCATGAAGTTGGCAGCCATCGCGGCGCCACGTCCAAGCGAGCCTGAACGCCATGCGGCCCTTCGATGACGACATTCAAGACGATCAGGAGATCGCCGACGCCGATTGGGAGCTGCTGAACGCCTGGCACGATGGCGAACTGCCGCCGGACCAGGCGACAGCGTTCAAGCAACGGCTGAGCGCGGAACCGCACCTCGCGGCGGCAGCGCGTGAGTTGCACGCGGCCTCCGGGGCGCTGGCGGGACTGCGCCCCGCCTTGCCCGGCCTTGTTGGCGAAACGCCCGTGAGTCAAACGGAACGCAGGCCGCGCCACCGCAGCGTGGTCGCATGGTCGACCGCGGCCGCGGCCTCGGTCCTGCTGGTGGTGGGCATCTACCTCGCCGGCATCTGGTCGCCGGCGACGCTGGCCGACGTGCACGCCGACTTCCTGGCCCAGGATTTCGCCGCGTCCGACATCGGTGCGGTGCGCGCCGTCGCCAATGTCGAGGCCGGCGGCATGCCCGATCTGCGGGCCGCCAACCTGACGCTGGTCGCGGCGGCGGAGACAGAGGCTCTGCGGGTGGCGCACTATGCCGGGCGCAATGGCTGCCGGCTGACGTTTGCCGCCGGGGTGCCGCCGATCGACATGGGGGCGTCGCCCGGCGCCCAGACCGTGAGCTGGACGGTGGACGACCACGCCTTCGCGCTGATGGCCACCGGCATGGACCACGGCAAGTTCCAGGCGATCACCGCCTATCTGCAGCAGGTGACGATCATGCAGGCGCGGCCGGACACGGTGCTGGCCGTGCGCGAGGCGACCGAGAACGCGGTGCCCTGCGCGTGATATCCAATCAAGTCGGCACCGGCCCTCTCCCCCACCCGGCCACCCAGCAGCATACTTTCGTTGGGCGGCCGGGTGGGGGAGAGGGCTGGCGCAGACTTCAGCGACAGCTGACCGATACCTAATTATCGCCCGGCCGCGGGAAGTTCGGGCGGTCGGTGCCGTAGTGGACCGAGAGATAGTCCAGGATCTCGGCGCGCCGGTCTGCGTCCAACTCGACCATGCCCTGCTCCTCGACCATCCAATCCAGCAGTTTGTCCCAGCGCTCGCGGGTCAGCCCCTGCTGGGCGACGATCATCTCCGAATGACACGCGGTGCAGGCGTAGAAGGTCGCCTCCACACCGGGCTCGTCGACCAGCACGCCGAAATCCGGCCCCGCATCGCCCACAGTCTCCGACGCGTCTTCCGGCGCCTCGCCGTCACTGTCCGAAGACATTTCCGGGTCGGCCATCGCCGCCATCTCTTCGGGCGTCAGCGGTGTGTCCGCCAACGTGCCCAGATAGGCGATCAGGTTGGCGCGGTCCTGGTCGTTGGGAATCCCGGGGAAACCCATCATGTTGCCGGGGATCGCATCCATGGGGCTGCGCAGGTAGATATCGAGCCGGTCCACGGTCCACTCACCACCGAACCCCAGCATCGCGTCGGAGTAGCGGTGGTCCGGATCGGCAGCGACCGGCGCGCCGACGATACCGAACAACGGCGGCCCGATGCGGGCAGAACGGTCCGCGTCCATGCTGTGGCACGCCATGCATATCTGCGCGGAGGCTTCGCCGGACCCGATGTCAGCGTTCGCAAGCCGCTCGGCCAGATCGGCCGCCGCCGGGGCAGCCGACAGGGCGCACGCGACCGCAAGGGTCGCCGCGAATGTCTTCGGCAATGTCATGGGTGTCTCCAGGCTCGGTCGACGTCTGGCAGCGGCACGGGGCGGCAATGCGCCGCCCCGGCCAAGGTCTCGGCAATCACGATCAGCCGGCGCGCACGCCGACGCGGTGCATCGTGTTGTTCAAATAGCCCTTCGGGTTCCAGTCGATAGCGAAGGGCTGCATCGCACCGTCGCTGTCCGTCGCCCGCGCCCAGATCTCGTAATAGCCGGCCAGTGGGAAGCTTATGCCGGTGCGCCAGTTCTGCCACGCACCGGAATTGACCGGCGGGTCGAGGTCGGCGGCCTGCCAGGACGTGCCGAAATCGAAGGAGATGTCGAGGCCGGCGATCTCTCGGTCGCCCGACCAGGCATGGCCGCGCACTTCCGTTTCCATGCCGACGTCGGCGCCGTTCGCCGGGAAGGTCACCAGCGACTTCACCGGCATCCGCTCGATGATGATGAAGTCCTCTTCGGGCACGTCCTGGCCCGCCGCCACCGGATAGGCCGGCACGCGATAGGAGGTGCCGGTCATCTTCGGACCGTCGTGCACCTGGTCGCGCAGCTCGATGCGGGTGAGCCACTTCTGCGAGCACGACCCCGGCCAGCCCGGCACGACCAGACGCAGCGGCGCGCCGTTCATCGGGTGGATCGGCCCCCCGTTCATCTGAAAGGCGATCAGCACGTTGTCGTCCATTGCCTTGGCAATCGGCACGCCGCGCGAGATCGGCACCTTGCTGGCATCGCCGGACAGGTGTCCGTCGGCGCCGTAGTGCGCGGTGTAGACGACGTTGGACTGCACGCCGGCCGCCTCGAGCACGTCCTTCAGGCGAACGCCGGTCCACTCCGAGCACGCCACCGCGCCGTAGGTCCACTGGTTGCCGCTGGCCGGCGGATCGAAGAACGCGCGCCCGTTGCCGCCGCATTCCAGGTTCAGCGCCATCGTCACGACCTCGAACTGGTCGCTGAGCTCGGCGATGGTCATTTCCATCGCGTTGTCGACCAGGCCGTCGACGGTCAGGGTCCAGCCCTCCGCGCTGGTGTCCGCCGGCACGGTGCCGTTGTTACGGATGAAGTGCCGGTCGACCGGCGTGATCGGATCGTCCAGCAGTTCCGGCGGCGTCTCCGCGTTGACCGGGCGGTCGTTGAGCAGCGTCAGCCCGTCCTTGCCGACCAGCACATCGTCTTGCGCCAGGGCGGCAGGCACCAGCCCGGCTGGCATGTTGCGGTGGAACGGGATCGTGGCACCGACCATGGCGCCCATGGTGGCAAGCCCCGCCCCGCGCAGGAAGCCGCGCCGGTCGGGGTACGACACCCGGCCAAACACTTCGCGATCCGCCTGCTCCGGATCGGCCGCGAAATATTCCTGCACGCTCGTTTGGTCTCGATGGTCTTCCGCCATGGTGTCCTCCCTTTGGTTACCGGCGGCGTGGCGGTCGCACGACGCCGTTATTGCAATGACGGATATGGCGGCCGGATTATTCCGCGATCGTCCTTGACTTCGGTGGGGGGCACCGAAAAGATCGGCGCTCCAGAACGATAAGCGCACAACGCGCCGAAAACCTGAGCGGTCATCCAGATCGCCGACAAGGGAGGGATCATTCCCATGCAGAAGAAGACCGTTGCCTGCCTCACTGCCGCGAGCGTGGGCCTGATGGGCGCGCTGGCCAGCACGACGGCGCTGGCCCAGGACGCGATCGTGCCCGAGACGGGCCTGGAGGCGAACCTGGTGCTGCTACCCAAGTTCCTGGGCATCCTGCCGTTCGACCAGGCCAACCAGGGCGCGCAGGAAGCCCATGCCGAGCTGGGGAACCCGGGCGAGCTGCTCTATGTCGGCCCGACGCCCGAGAACAGCGTCGCCGGTCAGATCGAAATCATGACCACCGCGGCCACCCAGGGCCAGGACGGCGTGATGCTGTCGAACAACGCCGGCGACCAGATCGCCCCGTCCGCGGTTGCCGCCGGTGAGGCCGGCGTCAAGGTCGTGACCTGGGATTCGCCGATCCCGTCGGCGGAGGGCGAGATCCTGTTCGTGGCCCAGGTCGACTTCAGCGACATCGGCGTCGTCATGGCCGACATGACGCACTCCATCCTGGGCGGCGAGGGCCAGTTCGCCATCCTGTCGGCGACGCCCGACGCGGCCAATCAGAACGCCTGGATCGCGGCGATGCACACCGCGCTGGAAGACGAGAAGTATGCCGGCCTGGAACTGGTCGACACCGTGTATGGCGACGACATCCTGGAAGTCAGCTACGAGCGCGCGCTCAGCCTGATCGACCAGCATCCCGACCTTGGCCTGATCATGGCGCCGACCTCCGTCGGCATCGTGGCCGCGGCGAAGGCGATGCAGGACGAGGACATGTGCGACGAGGTCAAGGTCTCCGGCCTTGGCGTGCCGGCGGAAATGGTCTCCTACACGCTGAACGGTTGCGCGCCGGAATTCGCGCTGTGGAGCTTCGTCGACCTCGGCTACCTCACCTACTACGTGACCTACCTGATCGCGACCGGTCAGATGGAAGGCGTGGAGGGCGACACCTTCGAGGCCGGCCGCATGGGCACCTACACGGTCGAGAAGGACCCGACCCGCGACGTGGGCAACCGCGTGCTGATGGGTCCGTTCACGGTCTACAACGCCGATAACGTCGAAGCTGCCGCCCAGTAGTTCCGACACGTGATGGACCGCTGCGCCTGCCACCCGCGGGCGCGGCGGTCCCCGCCACAATTCATCTCCGCTGCCCGTCTTGGTCGGTGACCGGCGGGGCGGCGCGTGCCAGCGCGGCTGTGCACCGGGGCAGCCCTGGGTTCGCGCGCGACAGGAAACCCGATGACCGAGCCGGTCCTCCAGCTTCGTGGCATCTCCAAGCAATTCTCAGGCACCGTGGTGCTGAGCGACATCACGCTCGACCTGTTCCCGGGCGAGATTCATGCGGTCGTCGGCGAGAACGGCGCCGGCAAGTCGACCCTGATCAAGATCATGACCGGCGTCCACCAGCCGACCACCGGCGAAATCCTGGTCGGCGGCCAGCCGGTCACCATCGGCAGCACCCAGGCCGCCCAGGCCATGGGCATCGCCGCCATTTTCCAGGAGCCGATGGTGTTCCCGGACCTGGACGTCGCCGAGAACATCTTCATCAGCCACCTGGACATGGGCCACGTGGTGAACTGGCGCAAGATGAGGGCGCGGGCCCGCGAGCTGATCGCGCGCCTGGGTGTGTCGCTCGACGTCACCCGCGCCGCCAGCGGCCTCACGCTTGCCGAGCAGCAGACCGTGGAGATCGCCCGCGCGATCTCGCTCGACGTCAAGGTACTGATTATGGACGAGCCGACGGCCTCGCTGTCGGCGCACGAGGTCGAGCAGCTGATGTCGATTGCGCGCACGTTGCGCGAGCAGGGCGTCGCGGTGGTCTACATCAGCCACCGGCTAGAGGAAGTGTTCGAGCTGGCCGACCGGGTGACCGTGCTGCGCGACGGCCAGCACACCTCCACCAACGCGGTCAAGGACGTGACGGCGGAGAGCCTGATCCGCGACATGGTCGGCCGCAACCTGGAGGACTTCTTCGGGCGCGCGCCGAGCAGCCGCACCGACGAGGTGTTGCTGTCGGTCGACGGCCTGACCAAGGCGGGCGTGTTCGAGAACGTGTCGTTCGATGTCTGCCGGGGCGAGATCCTGTGCTTCGCCGGACTGGTCGGCGCGCGCCGCACCGATATCGCGCTGTCGCTGTTCGGGGTCGCACCGGCTGACGAGGGCGAGATTCGTTTCGAGGGCAAGCCCGTCACCATCAACAGCCCGCGCGCCGCGATGAAGCTGCACATCGCCTATGTGTCGGAGGATCGGCGCAAGCTGGGCCTGGCGCTGCCGATGGCGATCGTGCCCAACGTGTCGCTGCCGACGCTCGACCGTTTCCTCAACCACTTCGGGCTGGTCAAGCGCGACGAGGAATACGGGCTCGCCGACCGCTACCGCCAGCGGCTGAACATCCGCACCACCAACCTGGAACAGGCGGTCGGCCGGCTGTCCGGCGGCAACCAGCAGAAGGTGATGCTGTCGAAATGGCTGGCCGCCGAGCCGAAGCTGCTGATCGTCGACGAGCCGACCCGCGGCATCGACGTCGGCGCCAAGGCGGAGGTGCACCAGATCATTCGCGACCTTGCCGCCGCCGGCGTGGCGGTGATCGTGATCTCGTCGGACCTGCCGGAGGTGATGGCGATGGCCGACCGTATCCTGGTGATGCGCGAGGGCCGGCAGATGGGCATCTTCGGGGCCGAATCCGCCACCCAGGAACAGGTCATGCGGCTGGCGACCGGCCAGGCCGACACCCTGGACGCCGCCTAATGATGACGCTGTTCGAGCGCCTGCACCCACAGACGCTGCGCCTGTTCGCGCTGGTACTGGTGATGGTGCTGGTCGTCGTGTTCTTCGGCGCGGTGATCGACAACTACTACAACGCGCGCACCTTCCACCGCATCACCTCCAGCGTCGCCATCGTGGTGCTACTCGCGGTCGGCCAGTCGCTGGTGGTGATGACCCGCAACATCGACCTGTCGGTGGGCTCGACGGTTGGCTTCACGGCCTATTTCGTCGGCGACGTCCTGGCCTCCAACCCGGAGATGAACGGCGCGATCGCGGTGCTGATCGCGGTGGGCGTCGGCGCCCTGTTCGGCGCCTTCAATGGCGTGCTGGTGGCCTATGGCCGGGTGCCGGCGATCATTGTCACCCTGGGCACCATGGCCCTGTTCCGCACCCTGGTCACCGAATACGGCGAGGCACGGTCGATCACGTCGAGCGCGCTGCCGCAGTGGCTGATCGACCTGCCGCGCACCAATCTGTCGGACCTGACGCCGCAATGGCTGATCGACGCCGTCGGCGGCAACCCGCTGTCGTTCGGCGATATAGAAATACGGCTGACCTTCTTCATCGCGGTGCTGGTGGTGCTGGTGGTCCACCTGTTCCTCAGCCGCATGCGCCTGGGCCGCAAGTTCTACGCCATCGGGTCGAACCCGGAGGCGGCGGTGATGGCCGGCATCCGCTCGCAGCGGATCGTGTTCCTGGCATTCGTGCTGTGCGGCGCGCTGGCCGGGCTGGCCGGCTTCGCCTACCTCGCGCGCTTCGGCAACATCACCGTGGTCGCAGGGCTGGGCCTGGAGCTGAAGTCGGTCGCGGCCGTGGTGGTCGGCGGCGTCAACATCTTCGGCGGGTCGGGCACCGTCATCGGCGTGCTGCTGGGCGCCATCCTGGTCGACCTGATCGACTACAGCCTGGGCCGTTGGGACCTGATCAGCGAGTTCTGGCGCGATGCCGTGCTGGGCCTGATGATCCTGCTGGCGGTCGCCGCCGACAGCTTCCTGCTGCAACGGCTGGCGGGCCTGCGCCACCGGCGCGCGGCACTGCGCCAGACGACGCTCGCCACCCGCAACAAGGGCACCTCCTGAGATGGCCGAGCACTCCGGTTCGCCAATCGCCGCGATCGTGCGCCGCCTGAACAGCTGGGAGGGCTTCCTGCTGCTGATCCTGGCGGTCACCATCGTCGTCAACGGCGTGCTGTCGCCGGAATTCCTGACCGTCGGCAACCAGATCAACCTGTTCCAGGTCTCCATCGAGAAGATCATCATCGCGCTGGCGATGACGCTGATCATCATCAACGGCGAGATCGACCTGTCGGTGTCGTCGGTGATGGGGTTGTGCGCCTGCGCGTTCGGCTGGATGTTCGCCGAGGGCGTGCCGGTGTGGGCGGCGATCATTCTCACGTTCGGGGTCGGTGCGCTGGCCGGCGCCTTCAATGCATTCTGGATCGCGGTGGTCGGCCTGCCCTCCCTGGTGGTGACGCTCGCCATGCTGATCGGCTACAGGGGTGCGGCCTACATCCTGGTCGAGGATCGGGGCATCACCGATTTCCCGCAGTGGTTCGACGATCTGGGCCAGCAGCCGCTGATCGGCCCGTTCCCGCTGGCACTGATCCTGTTCTTCGTCCTGCTGATCGTGCTGGTGGTGGTGTTGCACTTCTCCGCCTTCGGGCGGCAGGTCTACGTCATCGGCAACAACCGCGACGTCGCGCTCTACTCCGGCGTGCGGGTGCGGCGGGTGAAAGCGGCGCTGTTCATCATCTCCGCCAGCCTGGCGGCGCTGGCCGGCCTGCTCTATTCGGCGCGCGTGGGCTCGGTGCGCGGCGACATCGGCTTCGGCTTCGAGCTCGACATCATCACCATGGTGCTGCTCGGCGGCATCAGCATCTTCGGCGGCTCAGGCACCATGTTCGGCGCGGTGCTGGCGATCCTGATCGTGCTCAATCTCAGGAACGGCATGGCGCTGGAGAACATCACCGGCCACATCCAGACCGGCGTCATCGGCCTGCTGCTGATCTTCTCGGTGCTGATCCCCAATGCCCGCCAGTGGGTGCACCAGCACATCACCGCCCGCGCCGGCCGCGGCGGTTAGAGATTTCGGGGCATCAAACGCCCCCCTCACCCTCCCAAACCTGTCGGCCCTCGGGACCGGCCGTAGGCCGGGCCCAAGGACAGGTTCGGGTCCCTCCCTCTCCCACGAGGGGGAGAGGGTTCTTGGTCGCGCATCAATCCCCTCTCCCGCGACTTGGGAGAGTGCCGGGAGGCCGAGGGCACCGTCGCGCGAAACGCAACCAGCCTCAGTTATCTCGCTCTGGCCAGAAGGCCATGCCGATCTCCTCGGCGATGGCGGCGGCGCGCGCGGCATGCCGTGCTGCCGCTTTCTCGTCGCCGGTGCGCTCGGCCAAGCGCGCAAGCGCCCGGTGCAGCCGTGCCTCCAACGGCCGCATGCCCAACGCCTCGGTCAGCGTAAGAGCCTCATTGTAGTGGGCTGACGCCTGGGCGTGGTCGCCGACCTGCCGGCTCGCCGAAATGTCGCCCAGGATGCGCAGGGCATGGGCCTCAAATCCGCGCTCGCCACGGCTGCGCGCCAGGCTCAGGGCCTGGGTGGTGGTGGTCGCCGCCAGCCCTGGATCGCCGGCGAGGAATTGCGCCTCGCCAAGTTGCGCGCTGACCAGCGCCCTAAAAAGGCCAAGCCCCACCTTGTGATAGGCGACCTGCGCCTGTTGCAGCAGCAGCAGGCCCTCCTGCACCCGGCCGGCCACCGCCCGGGCATGGCCCAGGAAGCCCATGATGAACGGCGACAGGTAGGTGAAGCCCCACTCGTTGACCATGTCGTACGACCGCTCCAGCACCGAGATGGCGCTGTCCAGGTCGCCCTGGATCTGGTGGAAGTAGCCCAGGTCGTAATAGATGTGGGCGATGTTGAACGGCTGGCCGATCCCCTTGGCGATATCCAGCGCCTCATCCGCGCTGCGTGCGCCGTCGGCGAACCGCCCGTCCTCGGCATACGCCCAGACCAGCCACGACAGCGCAATCACCGCCGGCGCGAACGGCAGACCGCAACGCAGGCGTGCCTTCTCGCCGGGCAGCATGTCGACGACGTTGCCGAAGTGGGTCTCCGCCAGGCCGTGCGCCCCGGCAGTGACGTGGGCGCACCCCAGGTAGAAATTCGCCGCCACGCTCAGCGACAGGTCCCCATGCGCTTCGCCAACGGCCAGCGCATCCTCCGACGCACGCACCGCCTCGTCCGCCCGTCCGAGCTGCCACAGGCTGGCACTGCGGAACACCGAGATCCAGCCGGCGTTGAGCGGATCGTCGAGCTGGGCCGCGTCCTCCTCGGCCGCCGCCAGCGTCGTCAAGATGTCGTCGAAGCGCGCCAGCCCCCACATCACGTTGCGAAGCTCGTAGCGCACCGCAATCGTCTCCCGCAGCAGGTCGGGGGTCTGGGGCACGTTCTCAGACGCATCGAGCGCGCGCTCGAAATGGCTGGCGGCCTCGTGCAGGGCCGAGCGCTGCATGGCGCGCTTGCCGGCGGCGACCAGGTACTGGAACGCCTTGTCCCACACCTGACCGCGATGGGCGTGATGGCCCAGCATCTCCACCCGCTCTTCCACCTGCTGGCCCAGTTGGCTTTCCAGGTCGGCCAGGATGCGGGCGTGGATCGTGCGCCGGCGCGCCTTCAGGATGGTGCCATAGGCCGCGTCCTGCACCAGGGCGTGCTTGAAGGTGTAGGTCACGCTGGGCGGTCTGCCGCGCCGCACGACAAGGTCGGCCTTCTCCAATTGCGCGAGTTCGGTGGCGATCTCGGCCGGCGCACAGCCCAGCACGGCGCACACGCCGGCCTCGGTGAACTCCCGGCCGATCACCGCGCCCACCTGCGCAACCTCCTTCGCCTCGCCCAGCCGGTCCAACCGCGCCACCAGCGACGCCTGCAACGATGCCGGCACCAGACGGTCGGCCGCACCGTCCGTCGCCGCCGACACGTCCTCCAGCACCGCGCGGGTCAGTTCCTCGACATACAGCGGCACGCCATCGGAGCGGTCCACGATCTGGTCCACGATGGCCGGCAGCAGCGCGGGACCGGCAATCGCTCGCACGATCTCCGCCGCCTGGGGGCGGCTCAGGCGCGCAAGGTTGATGGTGCTGAGATGGGCATGATCCGGCCATGGGCGCCGGTATTCCGGCCGGCTGGTGACCAGCACACAGACCGCCTCCCCCTGGACCCGCGCGATCAATTCGCCCACCAGTTCGGTCATCGACGGGTCGATCCAATGGGCGTCCTCGACCACGCACAACATGCCGTGCTTGCGGCTTTGGCCGATGATGTGGTCGACCGACAGCCGGATCACCTCGCCACGAAACAATTGTGGCGACAGGTCCAGCGCGCCGTAGCGTTCCTCGCCGGGCAGCGACATCACGGCGGCAAAGACGGGCGCGACTTGGGCTACATCCTCGCCGGAGGCGTCCAGAAAGGCCTCCAGCTTGTCGAGCTTGGTCGCCGGATCGTCGTCCAGCGCGAAGTCCGCGGCGTGCCGCATGTACTGAATGACCGGGTGGAACGCGCTGTTGGTGCGATGCGGCGAGCACTGCAGCGACAGGCTGGTGCCCTCGTCCTCGCCGATCTCGCGGCGCAGTTCGTGCACGATGCGCGACTTGCCGATGCCGGCCGCGCCCACCAGCATGACGACCTGGCCATCGCCTGCGGCTGCCCGCCGCCAACGTTCCTGCAACAGGCCGAGCTCATGCTCGCGGCCGACCCGTTTCGTCAGGCGCTGGCGATGTGCGGCCAGGAGGCGGGTTTCGGCATCCACCTCGCGATGCACGACCCAGCCTTGCACCGGATCGGCGAAGCCCTTCAGCGCCATCGGCTCCAAATAGGTCATCTCGAACGCGCTGCCCAACAGGCGCCGCGTCACCTGCCCGATGACGATCTGGCCCGGCTCGGCCGCCCCCTGCAGCCGTGCCGCCAGATTGGGGGTGGAGCCGATGACCGCTTCGGTATCCGACAGTTCGTCGCCGACCAGGTCGCCCACCACCACGGGCCCGGTGTCGATGCCGATCCTGACCTGCATGTCGAGCGGCCGGCTGCCGTCCGCGGCCTCGATGGCCGACAGAATGCGCAGTCCGGCGCGCACCGCCCGTTCGGCCTGGTCCTCGTGGGCCTGTGGCCAGCCGAAATAGGCCAGCACGCCGTCGCCCAGGAACTTGGCCACATAGCCGTCGTAGAAGCGCACCGCCTCGACGACGATGTTCTGGTAGCGGCGCAAGACCTCGCGCAGCTCCTCCGGGTCCAGCCGCCCGGACAGCGCGGTCGAGCCGACCAGGTCGCAGAACATGACCGAGAGCTGGCGGCGCTCGCCCTCCTGCGACGCCGACCGTCCGGCCTGCAACGTCGGCGGCCCACCGGCCCCATCTTCCCGGCCATCCCGCTCCAGCGCCTCGATGGCGGTCAGCATGATGCGGCGGTGGCCCAGCGAGACGCCGAGCTCCTTCAGATCATCGTCGGTCAGGTGAACCAGGGCACGCCAGTCGACGTCGTTCGCCGCCATCGCGTCGGCGTAACGCTCCAGGCCCAAACCCTCCAGCCACTGGCGAACCCGGCGCCCCACGTCTCACCCCATCAAGGTTCCGGTTTCAAGATCCCGGTATCAAGGTCCTGGGCACGTCCGACGTCACGCACGTCACAGGCACCCAGCCTGAGTTGCGCCGTCTTCATTAGGCCGTCTTCATTAGAACGAATCTTATGACAAGTCGGCACCCCGGTCAGCGAATAGTTTCGGGCCGATCATGCCGACCGGATCGTGAAGGCCGAAACGCCGCGCACGTTCTCGTCGATGGCGTGGGGCATGTTCACCGGCGGATAGGCGCGCTGCCGGCAATCCAGCCGCTCGCACAGTCGGCACGTGGTGCCGATGGGCACCGCCAGCGCCGGGTTCTCCAGGTCGATGCCGTCGGCATAGACCAGGGCGGCGGCATGCGCGATGTCGCAGCCGAGCCCGATCGCCAGCGTGCTGACCGGCACGCCGTGCCCGCCGGCGCGCTTGAACACCGTGCGCGCGATGCACAGATAGCGCGCGCCCTCCGGCGTCTCCGACACCTGGACGTTGATGACGCCCGGCTGCAGGAACGCGTGATAGATGTTCCAGCGCGGGCAGGCGCCGCCGTGCCGCGGGATGCGGATGCCGGACATGGAGATGCGCTTGGAGATGTTGCCGGCGATGTCGGTGCGCAGCATGTGGAACGGCACGCCCCGCGCGCCCTTCTTCTGCAGCGTGGTCAGCCGGTGGCAAACCTGCTCGAAGCTGGTGCCGAAATGGTGCTGCAGCAGTTCGGTGTCGTAGCGCAGCGCCTGTGACTGCCGCAGCATGTCGTCGTAAGGCATCAGCAACGCGGCGGCGAAGTAGCTGGCGAGCGCGATCCGCGCGTGGGTGTGCACATCCTCGCCGTCCAGGCCATGCGCCGCGATGATCTCCTCGATCTCGCGCTCCGCCGCCAGCAGCGCGATCTGGTAGGCGACCTGGAAGTTGCGGCTGGCCGAGGGCAGGCTCTCCGACAGTTCCAGCGTGCGCGCCGCCGGGTCGTAGCGCCGCATCGTCAGCTGCCTGGGATCGGCCGGCAGCACCGCCACCCGCACACCGAAGGCATTGGCCAGGAAGGTCGACATGCCGCGGAACCTGTCCTCGCCACTGTGCGAGATGTCCGCGCCGACCCGCTCCGCCGCCAGCTCCAAAGTCGGGAAATGGTTGTCGGCGGCCTGCAGCACGTCCGACACGATTTCGCCGGACGGGCGTTCGCCTGCCGGTCTTTCATTCTCCGCGCCCGCGTCCACCGCCGGCCCGTCGGCGCGGAGCGCGCGCACGTCCTCGTTCGCATTCCGATAGGCGTCGTAGAGCGCCACGACTCCACGCGCCACCGCCGGGTGCGCATCGATCAGGTCGCGCACGTCGGACGTCTTGATATCCAGGTGCGATACCGCCTCGTCGCCGAATGCCTCCATCAGGTCGTTGGACAGCTGGTCCAGATTGCCGTCGGTCAACTGGCTCAGGTCCAGCGGCAGCAGCTCGGCAAGGCGCAGCAGCAACGGCACCGTCAGGTTGCGGCGGTTGTGCTCGATCAGGTTCAGGTAGGCGCCCGAGATGCCCAGCTGCTCGGCGAGCGCAACCTGGCTGAGGCCGGCCGCCATCCGCGCACGGCGCACCTTCGCGCCAACCGCTGGCACCGTTGCCGCCTTGGCCGAATTTTTGCGTTGCAGCACCTACACCCCTCCCGCAGCCTTTACACCTTAACAGATTCGCACGTCGATCTTTACAAACACTAACACGTTTTCTGGTGTAAATTCAATCATTTATTGCGGTTTGTAAATTCGCAAGCCAGTCTCTGCGCCATCGCAATTGTTGTGCAATGCAACACAGCACGGGGACACCGAGATGCCAAATGAAATGATCCAGCCGGACCAGTTGAAACCGATGCGCCGCGAGCGGCCGTCGGGTCAGCCAACCCAGACGCCACCAGCCCAAGGCCATGAAGACGACATGCCATTGCGCTGCTACGCGCCGGACCGACCGGCCGGCGACGGGCAGCCGTCATTGCCCGAAACCGGCTTTCCCACGCCGGAATGGGCGCCCGACCGCTGGCGCACCATCGCGCGCGACTACACCCGCCAGGACGTCGAGCGGTTGGCCGGCTCGATGCGGATCCACCACACCCTGGCCGATCACGGCGCTGCGCGGCTGTGGCGCCTGTTGCACGACGAGGACTTCGTCCCGACCCTCGGTGCCTGGACCGGCGGCCAGGCCGTCCAGCACATCCGTGCCGGCCTGAAGGCGATCTACGTTTCCGGTTGGCAGGTCGCCGCCGACGGCAATTCCAACGGCCAGACCTACCCGGACCAGAGCCTCTACCCTGTCGACAGCGTCCCCAACGTGGTCCGGCGCATCAACAGCGCGTTCCGCCGCGCCGACGAGATTGCCACCATGGAGCGGCATGACGGCATCGAGAGCCCGATCGACAGCTATTTCGCGCCCATCATTGCAGACGCGGAGGCCGGCTTCGGCGGCAAGCTGAACGCCTTCGAACTGATGCGCGCGATGATCGAGGCCGGCGCGGCCGCGGTCCACTTCGAGGACCAGTTGGCATCGGAGAAGAAGTGCGGCCACATGGGCGGCAAGGTGCTGGTGCCGACTTCCACGTTCATCTCCACCCTGAACGCGGCACGGCTGGCTGCCGATACCATGGGCGTCGCAACCCTGGTGATGGCGCGCACCGACGCCAACAGCGCCAAGCTGCTGACCAGCGACGTCGACCCGCGCGACCGCGCCTTCATGACCGGCGAGCGCACGGCCGAGGGCTTCTACCGCATCAGCGGCGGGCTGGAGTGCGCCATCGCGCGCGGCCTGGCCTATGCGCCCTATGCCGACCTGATCTGGTGCGAAACCTCGACGCCGGACCTGGACGAGGCGCGCCGCTATGCCGAGGCGATCAAGGCCGAATTCCCCGACCAGATGCTGGCCTACAACTGCTCGCCGTCGTTCAACTGGGCCAAGCACCTGGACCGCGACGACCAGGCCCGGTTCCAGCGCGAGCTCGGCGCCATGGGCTACAAGTTCCAGTTCGTCACCCTGGCCGGTTTCCACAGCCTGAACCTGGCGACGTTCGAGCTGGCGCGCGGCTACAGCACAGACGGTATGGCGGCCTACTCCAGGCTGCAGGAACGCGAATTCGCGGCGGTCGCGAACGGCTTCACCGCCGTGCGCCACCAGCGCGAGGTCGGCACGTCCTACTTCGACGCGCTGGCCAATGCACTCACAGGCGGCAAAGCCTCGACCACGGCGATGGCCGAATCCACGGAAGCAGCCCAGTTCTAGACCCTCGCTTCCGAATCTGTGAGTTGCAGGCGGTGCGCCACGAGTTTCACCCCCCCCCAGGGTGCACCGCCTGTTTCTTTCTTGCCGGGTCGCATAGGGTGGTGCCGCAACGGCACTGGGACAACGGCGATGACCGCTTTCAACACCATGCAGCTTCCCGCCGAGGCGGATGTGGAAGCACCCGACGGGTCGGACGTGCGCGTCCTGCTGCAACTGGCCGGCGGCAGCATGGCGCATTTCACCCTGGCGCCGGGCAAGGTCTCGCGCGCGGTCACCCACCGCACGGTCGAGGAGATCTGGTACGTGGTCGGCGGCAGCGGCGAGATGTGGCGCAAGCACGACGGTCAGGAAGCGGTGGCGGCGCTCTCGGTCGGCACCTGCCTGACCATTCCGCTCGGCACCCACTTCCAGTTCCGCGCCACCGGCAACGAACCGTTGAGCGCCGTCGGCATCACCATGCCGCCCTGGCCGACCGAGCGCGAGGAAGCCAGCCTGGTCGAAGGCCCCTGGCCTCCGTCGGCCTGAACGTCCTACGATCGTGCATGGCGCACCCAGACCGCACCGCCATGATTTCGGCGCGTTCGGATGCTAATCGGTGCGCGGTATTGACTGGAAAATGACACGCTTGAGTGGGGGAAACTGATGCGCAGAATTGTTGTCGCGCTGCTGTTGGTGCCGTCGATCGGTTGGGCGCAGGACCTGCCGCCGCAACCGGCCTCCCTGCTCGATCCACTGGCCGCTACGCCACCGGTCGCCCCCATCGAGGAACTGGTCATCGAGATGCACGGCGACCGGCTGGTCGACGACTACGCCTGGATGAGCGGCGAGGACGACCAGCGCGTGCTCGACTACGTCGCGGCGGAGAACGCTTATCTCGACACGGTGATGGCGCCCGTGTCGGCGTTGGAACAGGCCCTGTTCGACGAGATGACGGGCAGGCTCGCCGACAGCGACCGCACCTATCCGATCCGCTTTGGCGACTACTGGTACTTCTGGCAGGTCGGCGCGGACGAGGACTACTGGAGCCTCTATCGCCACGCGGGCAGCCGCGACGGGCCGGTGGAAACGGTCATCGACGTCAATGCCCTGGCGGAGGGCCACGACTATTTCAGCGTGCCGTTCTGGGACGTGTCGGAGGATGGGCGGTATCTGGCCTATGCCGTATCGACCACAGGCGGCATCGACTACCACACCATCCTGCACGACCTGGAAACCGGCGAGGACATCGGTGCGCCCATCGAAGGCACCGATAGCGCGCTCTGGGCGCCGGACGCCTCCGCTCTCTACTACATCGCCACCGACGATACCCTGCGCGGCTATGAGCTGCGGCGCCATGTGCCGGGCAGCGATGGCCCCGACCAGGTCATCTAC
Source organism: Alphaproteobacteria bacterium (assembly GCA_965227515.1). GTDB lineage: Bacteria > Pseudomonadota > Alphaproteobacteria > CALKHQ01 > CALKHQ01 > CBDDFZ01. The sequence continues at coordinate 2,641,081 of CBDDFZ010000001.1, read as the reverse complement.
ACCGAGGACGACCCGGAGTACTGGCTCAGCAGCTTTCTGACCTCCGACAACCGGTTCCTGGCCATCTTCAGCGCCGCCAGCGACACGTCGGAGATCAGGCTGCTGGATATCTACGACCCGGATGCCGAACCGATCCTGGTGCGGCCGCGCGAGGAAGGCATCTGGTATGGCGCGACCCATGCCGGCAACCAGCTGGTGGTGCGCATCAACGACACCAGCGAGTTCTACCGCCTGGCCGCGACCTCGATTCCCGAGATCGTCGCCGGCGTCGATAGTGCCGCGTGGGAGACCCTGGTGCCGGCGCGCGACGACATCGCGCTGACCGGCGCCAACATCTTCACCCGCTTCATCCAGATCTACATCGTCGAGGACGGCCTGAAGAAGATGGAGATCTACGACCGCGCAACCGGCGCGGTGCGCCAGGTGGCTTTCCCCGACCCGGCCTACACGGTCTACAGCGAGTGGAACCCGTCCGACGACACCGACGCGTACCTCTACGTTTACGAGTCCATGATCGCCCCGCAGAGCATCTATGCGCTCGACATGGCGACGGCGGAGTCGACGCTGGTCGACCGCGCGCCCATCGCCGGGCCGTTCGACAGCGAGGACTATGAGGTGCGGCGCCTGTTCGCCACCGCGCCGGACGGCACCCAGATCCCGATCTCGCTGGCAATGGCGCGGGGCACGCCTTTGGACGGCAGCGCGCCGCTGCTGATCGAAGCCTATGGCGCCTATGGGTATGCCAACAGCGTCTATTTCGACTTCACCAAGCTCAGCCTGATGGACCGCGGCGTGATCTATGCCATGGCGCATGTGCGCGGCGGCGGCGAGCTGGGCGACCCCTGGTATGACGGCGGCCGTATGGCCAACAAAATGAACACGTTCACCGACGTGATCGCGGTGGCCGAGCACCTGATCGCGGAAGGCTACACGTCGGCGGACCGCCTGGCGCTGACCGGCGGCTCGGCCGGTGGCCTGACTGTCGGCGCGGTCCTGAACATGCGCCCGGACCTGTTCGCCGCCGCCATTCTGGACGTGCCCTTCGTCGACGTGCTGAACGTGATGCTGGACCCGTCGCTGCCGCTGACCACCGGCGAATACAACGAGTGGGGCAACCCGAACGAGGCCGAGGAGTATGGGTGGATCCGCGCCTACGACCCCTACTACAACCTGGCCGACCGCGACTATCCGGCGATGTTGCTGACCACGGCGGTGGGCGACGAGCAGGTGCGGTTCTGGGAAGTGGCAAAGTATGTGGCGCGGATACGAGCGCTGAACGGCGACGACCTGCTGTTGCTGCTGCACACCGACATGGATTCGGGCCATGGCGGCGATTCCGGGCGCCATGAGCGCTATCGCGCCTGGGCGATGCGCTATGCGTTCCTGCTCGGCGCGCTCGGGATTGGTGAATAGCGCCTACCCGAACCAGACCAGGTGGATGCCATCGGTCGCGAGGTCGTGGTCGGTCAGGATGAACAGCAACTGGTCGTCGTCGGCATAGACGTGGGTGGTGTTGCCGCCGACGCTGACCGCGTGGTGGCCTTCGATCTTGTCGCCGTCGCCTGACCAACTGTAGTCGGTGATGATGTTGGGCTGGAAGTAGTCCGGCACCGCCGACAGGTTGGAGATGTAGTTGTCGAGGGCGAACCCGTCGGCGCCACTGCCGCCGGTCAAGATGTTGGCGCCGCCGCCGCCGATCAGCAGGTCGTTGCCGGCCCCGCCATCCAGCACATCGTTGCCGTCGTCCAGCTTGACCGCGATCTCCCAGCCGTCGGTGTAGCTGCCGGTCGGTGCGATGTCGGCCCCGTCATAGCCGCCGTACAGGATGTCGTCGCCATCGCCGCCGGACAGATAGTCCTCGCCGAACTCGCCCTTCAGCACGTCGTTGCCGACACCGCCGAACAGGCTGTCGTTGCCGCTGCGCCCGCGCAGTTCGTCGTCGCCCAGGCCGCCGTAGATGATGTCGTCGCCGTGGTCCAGGTCGCCGGCGGCCTCGCCCATCAGATAGTCGTTGCCGTCGCCGCCATCGATCCAGTCATCGCCGGCGCCGCCGTTGATCCAATCGAAGTCGTCCCCGCCGAACAGGCTGTCGTCGCCAGCCTCGCCATGCAGGTTGTCGATGCCGTCGCCGCCGAATATCAGGTCGTTGCCGGCACCACCGAACAGATTGTCGCTGCCGGCACCGCCATCCAGAAAATCGTTTCCGGTGCCGCCATCGAGATGGTCGGCGCCCTCGCCGCCAAACAGGGTGTCGGCGCCGTGCTCGCCATACATGGTGTCGTCGCCGCCATGGCCGTACAGGATGTCGGCGTGATTGCCGCGAATGGTCCAGAACGGGCCCGCCGCGGTCGGCCCATCATCGCCCCAGATGATGTCCTTGTTCTCGGTGCCGTGGATTTCCTGCGCCCCGAACCCGCCAATAATTGGGTCTGGGAACACGGACTCCAGCACCTTGGTCGAAAATTTAGGATCCAGCTTCGCCGCAAAGCTCATGATCGCCTCCCACCCTCCAGTTGCTCCACTCATGGGGTCGCAACTGGCGGCGGGAGGGTTCAATGCGGGCCGCGAAAGCGTCAGCCGTGCGGGTCGACGCCGGCGGCGATGCGGTTGAGCGCCCGCGCACGCTGTACGGCGCGGTCGTGGTCCTGGTGGCGCTTGTCGAGATAGGCGTCCATGAACGCCTTGTCGCGCTTGAGCTGACTAAGCTGGCTGCGCGCGTCGTCCTGAGACAGGCCGAAGTCGACAGTACCCTCGCCGCCAACCCGCACGTCCTCGCTCATCGCCTGGCCGATGTCGGCGAGCATGTCCATCACCGCGGCGGCGTCGCTCAGTTCCTCCAGCGCGGCGAGCCCACGGTCGCCGATGCCGACGCGCGGGTCGGCGAACTGCATGTAGGCGCGCTCGGCCATGGCGCGGCGGCGCTCATAGTCGGCGCCCCAGTGCTGGCGCAGCACCTCCTCGACGGATACGGCCGCGGCCGCAGCATCCGCATCCGCATCGTCCTCGTGCAAGGCGCGGCAGTCCTCGACCAAGCCCTGCCACCAACCGCTGAGCGCGCTCACCTGGGTCGCGCTGAGTCCAATGTCGTGGGCGAGTTGGCGAAACGCGGTCATCGCAGGCGTTTCTTCCGCCTCACCGGCCTCCATGCCGGCAAGATCGTAGTCATCGGGCCGGGCCGGCCGGCCGAGCTTGTCGAACAGCGCCGACCACGCCGCCGGATCGGCATCCTCCGCCGGCACCTCCACCAGCGCCTTGCGCTTCAGTTCGCCGAGCCGGCGCTCGACATGCTGGTATGACCGCAGGGCAGCCGCGATATCCGGCCACTTCTTCTTGGCGACCAGGGCGCGGATATCGTCCGGCAGGCTGGCGGCCCAGGCCGGCAACGCGCTCGCCGCGTTTGGTCCGGGCGAGGCGGCGGTCGTTTGGGTCATGGTTTCGGTTTGCATGTCTCACTCCTTTTCGGCGAGCCGGTGGCCGGCCTGATCCGGCTCCAGCAGGTGCTGCGCCATCAGCCGGGCGTAGCCGTCCTCATCCAGGGCGATCAGCCCGGCGATGCGGTTGAACACTTCGCGCCGGCCCTCGCCGAGCGCGGTGGAATAGGGGTCGCCGCGCACGAATGTGCTGGTGAAGGCGCGGCAGAAGGTGGCGAGGTCGGACAGCACTTCCTGGCCGGCCGGGGTCTCGAACACGCGGCGGTAGACCTCCTGGCGCTTGCGCAGGCCACGGCGGGTCAGCCACATCATGGCGTCGCCCCCGGCGCGACAACCCCGGTCTCAAGGGGCACCGACGTGGGATCGTCCGCCATGGTCGGGGCAAGAGCGCCGAGAGTCCCGGCAAGCTGGCCCAGCACATCGTCGCCCGGTGCAGGCTCTGTGCCTTCCTCGGCGGCCCGCGCGCGATGCGCCTCGACGTCGGCCTCGGCGCGCAGCGCGCCATGCGGCACGCCATAGGCCTCGCCGGCCAGCCGCACGATGGCGTCGGCATCGAACAGGTCGACCACCGAAGGATGCATGCGCAACAGCGGCGCGACTGTTTCCACCAGCCGCGCGATGCCGCTGACGTCCTGAGCACGCTGGGCGCGGGCCATCGGGCTGTCGTAGCGGATTTCGAGGTCGGCCCGCGCCTCGGCCAACACCGGCGGCGCCGGCGGCAGAGCACGGCGATGGGTCAGGATGTCGATCTCGCGCGCGATCATCGGCCCCAGCGCCTCGGAGTGCTGGCGGCCGACGGCGGGCGCGATCAACGCGCCCTTCTCCTGCACCCGCACCAACGCCTCGGTGGCGGTCATGTTCGGATGGTCGGTCAGCACCTGGAACAGGCTGACCAGGAATGCGTCCTTGATCGAGCCCCGCCACGCCTCCAGCAGTTCCTGACCGATGTCGATCTTCCCTCCGCTGTTAAAAGGCTTTGCCAATGGCTCGCCGGTCGGTGACAGCCCACCGACGTTGACCGCGTTTGGCTGCAGGTTCAGCGGCCCGAGCACGCCGTCGTCGTGGACCAGAATAGGCGGGTCGACCTGCCGGTGGGCGGCACGGATGATGGTGCGCGCCGCCTCGTTCAGCATCTTGATGTCGGGCAGCACCGCCATCGCCGGCGAGCGGCCATAAACCTCGCCCGGCGCGGTGACGTAGCGGCTGATCATGTAGGGGAAGGTGCGGTACCCGCCCTCGCCGATCAGCTCGTTGCCGTCGAGCGCCAGGTACCACGAGGCGAAGCACATGTTGCGGCTGTCCAGCTTCGCCGGATTGCGCGCGGTGCGCGGGAACACGGCGTGCAGGAAGGCGAACTTGCGGTCGCCCGCATCCTCGCCCGCGCGCAGGATCGTGTCCGGCAGCCGGTCGGCGCCGAAGAACTGGCGCGCCTGGCGGGCGGTCAGCTCGAATTTGCGGAACACGGTGTCGATGCGGCCGTGCGCGTCCTCGTCGACGTAAAGCTCGCCCAGGTGGATGGCGCGGTAGGTCGGCCCCGCCACCGGGTCGTCGCCCAGGAACATGGCCCCGGTGCCGAACGCCCCCAGCGACATGTAGATCTCGTGCTGCTGCGAGGCGTAGTTGGCGCGCGGCGCATAGCGGCTGGCGAACAGCCTGCGCTCCACCGCCTCCAGCCAGGCGCGCACGTCGTCGCGCCGGCCAAGCTCCTCGTCCGCGACCCGCAAATGATGCCAGCGCTGGCCTCGCGGCGTCAGCATCGACTCCATCGCCGCCGCGAAACGCTCCAGCGCCAGCGGGGCCGTGCTGTCGAAGATCTTCTCGTTGCGCTTGGCGCCCGGCGTGGTGCGGCCGGTGAAGCCGGCCTGGCGCGGCAGCACGCGCTCGGCGATCTCCTGCCAATGCGCCTCCCACGGCCCGCGCCGGCCAGCCAACGCCTCGAACCGTGCCCGCAATTCCCGTGCGGTGTCTCTCATCTCGTCATCCTCGTTGCATGGCGATAGCGGCAACGGCCACCTATTCGCCAAGCAGGCGCTTGTGGCCGACCGGTGCCTGTTCGGTGACGCCCTGGCCGGAGGTCTTGATGGTGCTGCTGCGGCCGGACTGGGCACGGCGGCGGCGGCGTTCCTCGGCGGCGACGCGCTGCACCTCGGCATCGTCGCGGGGCACCGGCGCCGGCAGCGGCGGTGGGGAGGCCTTCTGTGGCGGTGACAACAATCCACCCATGGTCATTCTCCTTGTTTGATCATGATATGTTCACTTTTTCGCAATCGATGCTCCGGTGGAGCATCGCGCGATCAGTCTGCGCCAGCCCTCTCCCCCACCCGACCGCCCAGCAGGATACTCACGTGGGCGGTCGGGTGGGGGAGAGGGCTGGTGCCGGTTCCGCGATAGCAACACACCTTCAATCACCGAAGATCGCGTACTCGGTCAGCGCGCGCCTCGCGCGGGCCGGGCGGCGCACAGCGCGGCTGTAGCGCAGCGACATCAGCGCGTAGCGGGTCGCGGCCATCAGGTCGTCGCGCTCCATCACCACACGGCCGTCCTTGCGGTGGTAGAGCCGGAACTCGTCGAACCAGTCCGTCAGGTGCTCGAAAACCTTCAGGCGGCCGGTCTGCATCCGCTCCAGCATCTGCATCAGCCCGGCCTCGACGCCGGAATTGCCGTCCTCGAACTGAGCATGGCTGTCCAGCATTTTCAGGCCCTGGGCCCGGTAGGCGGCGGCGATCGAGACGCCGGACTGCTTGTCGTGCTGGTAGCCGTCCTGCGGCCACGACCACGGCATGTCGCCCCCCCAGGGGCGCAGGGCCGCGGCATGGATCACCGGCGTCGCCTCGCGCACGCGGTAGCTCTGGGCGACATAGACAATGTCGCCGTCGCGGTCCCACAGCAGCTTGACAGCCGCGGTCGGATGGTCCCAGCCGAAGTCGATGCCGCCGATGTGGCACCAATGGTCCGGCGCCGCCATCGCGGTGCAGGCGATGTCCGCCTCGCCGACCGGGAACACGCGCCCAGAACCGAGTTGCGGCATGCCGCGCAATCGCGCCTCGCGCTCGTGCGGCGGGTAGCTGTCGACGATCCTGGCCTTCTGCTCGTCGTCGATGTGGGTGACGTCGTCGATGGTCATGCGGGTGACGTGGCGCGACATTTCAGGCCGCGGCCCCCGCCGGGGCAGGGTCGGTGTCGTCCAACGCGTCCTCCAGGAACATGCGCACCACCTCCGACATGCCGAGCAGCGGGGTGAACGTCACCATGGTCATGCCGCCGGTGGCGTTGGTGCGGGTCAGGCCCTCGATATAGATCGGCAAAGGCGGCTCCTCGTCGTACCAGACCAGATCCAGGGTCTCGCCCTGCCACTTCTCCCGCCCCTTCTCATAGGATTTGAAGGCGAGCACCGAATTGCCCCCGGCCGCGTGGGCGACGACGATGCTGTCGAGCGCGCCGGACAGGCTGCGCGCGGTAATGGTGCCGGCCAGGCTGTCGCCGGGAACGGCGCCTGTGCCCCATTCCTCCTTGCGCTGCGGCGCGCCGACCAGCAGGCGTTGCGGGTTGTCGCGCGTGGACTCCGCCGTCACGCCGGCCGCCCAGGCGCGGATCGGCCGCGCGAAACGCCGGCCCGGCCACCAGTCCGGGTAGCGGCCGGTCAGGTGGAAGGCGACCTCGAACGCGCCGGCCACGGTCTTGCCGAGCTGGTTGCCGGCCATGAACAAACGCTCGCGGTGCCGCGCGCCGGCGGCGTGAAATTCGAGCTGCCTGGGATAGGGCCGGTAGTGCGCCATGCGATTGCGGGCCTTGCGGCGCACCTGCTCCGCCAAGACGGCGGCGAGCTGCTCGCGCAGGTCGCGGTGGGACGCGGCCTTGGGTGTGACGACGGTTGCAACAACGCCCCCGCCCTTCGCCGCGCCATTGCCGCGCGCACCGTTGGCTCCGTTTGCACCGTTTGCACCGTTGCGGGCCGGCACGCTCACACGTCCTTCAGTTGTTCTTCGAGGTCGCGCACCCGTTGTGCCAGGTCGTCGTCGCTGAGGCGTTCCAGCTCGGACACCACGGCATCCGGGTCGGCCGTGTCCGGGCCGCATATCCGATACAGCGCCACGGTGGCGGCGACGGCCGCAGCCGGTGTGCCCTCCTCGTACGCAAGCTCGCGGTCCTGCAGCAGCATCTGGGCAAGCTGCGCACGGCTGACGGTGCCGTCCTCGGCCACGAACACCAGGCCCGCGCAGGCCGGCGCACCGCCGCCGTTGATCCGCTTCATTGGAGCCGTCGTCCCGCCGTCGATCACGGCGCCTGATTTGTGCATGGTCATGACTGTGCAAGCCTCGCAATCGCTCGGTGGATTGGATGGAATCTTTGAGCATGGGTGGGAGACACGAGCTCATTGGCCGCCCGACCTGGCCCGCAACCCGGTCAATCGGTCTCGCTGCCGATCAACCCCGTTGCATGCATCTCCTGAAACAGAACATAACAAAAACACCCACAAAGATCAACATAATTTTGAACTTCCAGGCCGATGCACTCGTTTTGCGTGTGCCCTAGAGGCCGTAGTGGTCAGCCAGAACCGCCAGGCCGCGGCGCAGAATCTCCAGCCGCACCTTGCCGCGCACGGCATTGCCCAGGCAGCACGCCTCGATCACCTCGTTGCTGGCGATCGGTCCCACCTTCTGGATCGCCTTTTTCCACGCCCGGTGCGCGTCCATCCGGTGTGCGTGGACGTCGTGTCGAAGCCCCCCACCCCCGGAAACGCCGCCGGAGACCAGGTCCCGATAGCGCGCCACGACTGCGGGCTCCAGCCCCGCCCTGGTCCAGTCGGCCCGCAATCGCTCCCCGGCGTCATAACGCCGGTTGTTTTCCACCGGTTCGCCCGGCGCCAGTTCGCCGCGCGCGTGATAGCGGTCGAGGGCGAACGGCGTGCGCACACGATGCGCCGTTACGCCGGCCGCCTCGGTCGGCACCACATCGATGGTGTCGTGCTGGTGCCGTGCCGCCGTGAGTGTGACACTGTCGCTCTTTCTGGCTGCCCGCATCGGCGTTCTCCTCGGCTGACTACACTTTATGGTTGTGATTCCCATTCACCAATATTGGACTATTAAGGGAACATTAAACGAACCTCAAGCATTTTCGATCACGCGACGCCGCAGGCGGGCATGCATATCATCGCATGCGCAGCCATCGGCGCGCCTCACTGCCGGCAACCTATGGTTGATGCTTATGTATGCAAGGGCGGTGGCGGGGCCGCCAGCAGCCCGCGGGCCCGGCGCGGTTGGTCCCGAAGTTCAGGCCGCCCGGTGAGCACCGGCCGCGTCATCGCTTTCGGCGGCCTTGAAGCGTTCACGTGCGGCCTCGATCTCCCCGCGGTGGCGCTGCGCCCAGTCGCTCAGCGCCGACACCGGCCCTTCCAGGTCACGGCCGAGCGGGGTCAGCGCGTACTCCACCCGTGGCGGAACCGTCGGATGCACGGTGCGCTCAACCAGACCATCGTATTCCAGGCCACGTAACGTCGATGTCAGCATCTTCTGCGAGATGCCCTCGATGGCGCGCTTCAGCTCGCTGAACCGCATGGTGCGGTCGCCCAGTTCGCGCACCACCAACAGGGACCACTTGTCGCCGATCCGCGACAGGATCTCGACGATGGGGCGGCAGCCGCTGGGCACATGGGCAGGCGGTTTCATGCAGGTGCCTCCGTTACCAAAAAGTGCCGTCTTCCACAAAACGGCCAGTCACCTATGTATCCCTTGTTACCAGAATATACCACCACAGGCCTGGATGAGAGGACGCTACATGACCAAGCCCAGAATTGGCATCATCGTGGGAACCACGCGCGGCAAGCGCTTCAGCGCAACGCTGGCCGCGTGGTTCGAAGACATCGCCGTCAAGCGCGATGACATGGAGGTGGAGGTCGTCGACCTGCGCGACTATGCGCTGCCGCTGCTTGACGAGGATGCGCCGCCGGCGATGGCACCGCCACAGAACCCGGCGGCACAGCGCTGGAACGCCAAGCTCGACAGCCTGGATGGCTTCGTCTTCCTGACCGCGGAGTACAACCACGGTGTCCCGGGCGTGCTGAAGAACGCCATCGACTACAGTTTCAGCGAGTTCTACCGCAAGCCGGCGGCCTTCGTGGGCTATGGCGGCGTGGGCGGCGCGCGCTCGGTGTCGCAGCTGCGCGGCATGCTGGGCGGCTTCAACATGGCGCCGCTGGGTACCGCTGTGCACATCGCCGGCGAGACCTTCATGGCCATTCTGAAGGGCGAGAAGACGCTCGCCGATTTCGACTTCCTGGCCGCGTCCGCCAACGGCCTGCTGGATGAGCTGTCGTGGTGGGCGACCGCGCTAAAGACGGCGCGCGACGCCGCCTGACGCCTCGCTCGCGCCTTCGCCCGCCTCAGGCCGCCGTCGGCACGTCCTCGGTGTCGATGTCGGCCTGGGCCGCCGGCGCATAGCGGTGGCCCTGGACGGTGGCGGTATTGATCAGGGCATCCGCCTGGGCCGCGATCTCGTCGGTGAGCGCAACCTCGCTCGCCCCCATATTCTCCTCCAGGTGGGCCATCGACGTGGTGCCGGGGATGGGCACGATGTGCGGCGCGCGGTGCAGCAGCCAGGCGAGCGCCAGCTGGCCCATCGTGCAGCCGGCCTGTGCGGCGAGTGCGCCAAAGACCTCCAGAAGCGCCAGGTTGTGCGAGAACTGCGGCTCCATGAACCGCGGCATCGACCGCCGGATGTCGCCCTCGGCGAAACGCGCCTCACGCACGCCACCGGCCAGGAACCCGCGCGCCACCGGCGAGAACGCGACGAACGTCGTCCCCAGCTCGGCACAGGCGTCCAGCACCGCCACCTCCGCATTGCGGCTCCACAGCGAATACTCGGTCTGCAGCGCGCTGATCGGATGGACCGCGTGGGCACGGCGCAAGGTCGCGGCCGACACCTCCGACAGCCCGATGGTGCGCACCTTGCCGGCGGTCACCAGGTCCGCCAGCGCGCCGACGCTGTCCTCGATCGGCACCTTCGGGTCGAGCCGGTGCAGATAATAGAGGTCGATGACGTCGGTCTGCAGCCGCGTTAGCGCGCCCTCGCAGGTCTGGCGGATGCACGCCGGGCTACCGTCGACCACGCGCTTGCCATCGACGCCGACCAGGCCGCACTTGCTGGCCAGCATCACCTGATCCCTTCGGCCCTTCAGCGCCTTGCCGACCACCGTCTCGTTGGTGCCGAAGCCGTAGAGCGCGGCCGTATCGAAATGATCGACGCCACGGTCGATGGCGCCCTGGAACAGCGCAACCGCCTCGTCCTCCGCAGTGGCGGGCCCGTAGGCGTGGCTGACGTTCATGCAGCCCAGCCCAATCTCTGCGACCTGGAACGGTCCGATCCGACGTTTCTTCATTGCACTGCCCATGATGACGCGGTGGACGCGACCCTAGCCCAGCATGGCCGGGGTTGGAAACCACCTGGGCCGTGTTGTACCGCCTGAAGAGCAAACGGCCCGGGCGAAGTCGCCCGGGCCGCCGCCTGTATCGAACCGGTACCGCGACCTATTGGAACGCGGACCAGAAGTTGGAGTAGGTGTCCAGCAGGTCCTGGAAGCTGGACGGCGGCGCACCGTCGCCCGCTGCCGGCTGCAGCGCTTCCAAACCCTCGTCGGTAAGCCCGGCACCCGCGCCGCACGCAAGCGACAGGCCGCCACCGGGCGAGGCCACCAGCGAACACGCCGCACCGGCCGCCGGCGTCAGCGACGCCAGGTCGGTCTCCAACGGGAACCCGAACGGATTGGAATACAGCTCGTTGAAGTCGTTGGTGGCGTCCGTCTGCGAACGGCCCGACTGCTGATCGCCCGGCACCTGGTCCGGATTGGTCTGTTCCGGAAGCTGCAGGTTCAGCGCGACGGCGATGAACTCCAGAAGCGCCTCGTCGGCATCGGCAAGATCGCCCGGCTGGAAGCCGATGATGTTGTCGCGTGCCCCGATCGGCGCCATCTCGTCCGGATCGCGCGGGATGTAGATCGTCAGCTCATCCCCGGTCAGCAGGAAGTTGGAGAAGTCCACCATGGCCTTCTCGTAGTAGCTGCCGCCACCATCGTAGCTGCCCAGCGACATGGTGCCGCCGTAGCCGCTGGAAATCTGGGCGGCGATCTCGGCCTCGTCGATGGTGCCCCACCAGTTGCCCTGGGCATTGATGGTGCCGTCGGGCAGGAAGTCGGCCGGCACGTTGTGCTTCAGCGCGAACAGCACGTTGCCCTCGAGGAAGTTCTCGAAGATCGTGACGTCCGTGGGGCCGGCCAGCGGGAAGTCCTTGAACGAGAACAGACCGCCGAACCCGCCACCGAAGTTGCTGATATCGGTGATGTCGTCCCGCGGGCCTTCGCAGATGTAGGCTTCCATGCACGGCTCGGTATAGGCGCCTTTCAGCGTCTCGAGCACGATGCCGTAGGCGGCCTCGGTCAGGTAGTTGTTGTGGATGTTGACGTCGCCGCCGACGTTGCGCAGCCACAGCGCAACACCGCCCAGCTTGTTGTCCCATCCGCCCCACCGGCCACCATTGACCAGGAGCCGCTCCTCGATCTCGGTCGGCTCGGTCATCTCGTACGCGAAGATTCCGAGGCGCACCTCGTTGCCCTCGCGAGCCCCCGGTCCGCCGATCTCGACGTCACCGGTCAGGTGCTCGACCACGATGCCGTTGATCAGGCCGTTGGTGCGGTAGTAGTCGCCCCAATACTCCCTATCGAACGACACCTCGGTGAGCCCCTCGGGATACTCGTCCATGCGCCCGCGGATGAAGACCTCGTTGAACACCCGGATATCGTTGTCCGAAATGCGCAGGTTCGACTGGCTGATCGGGAACTGCAGCGGGAAGCCGTAGCCGCCGTCGTAGTCGCCGCTCGCCAACTCGATCGGAATGCCGACGTTGTCGCCGAACAGACCCGGCAGCAGGCCGATCACGATCTGGGCGAGATCGCGCAGGTCGACCATGCCGACATTGGTGACATGGATGCCCGAGAACGCGCCGAATTCGTACTCGACGAACTGGTCGCCGTCGTAGCCGGCCGGCACGTAGAAGTAGTCGTATTCGCCGAGTAGCGGCTGGTTGATGAAGACGTCGTTGTTGTCGACGATCACATCGCCGCGCCAGATGTTGTCGACGCGAATGCCGGACGGCGCGCCGCGCACGACATAAGTCGGGTTGCGATAGTCGCCGTCGTAGCCCGCGGTCAGCCCGTCGAACTCCACGACATCTTTGACATCGTCGCCGAACAGCGGCGGGTAGTCGATGGTGATCGGGTTGTCGAAGTCGACCACATTGTCGAGGATCTGAACCGCCGGATCGTCGAACCCGCCATCCAATGGCGGCAGCTGGATCAGCTCAAGCAGATAGCCGAATTCGCCAAGACCGCCCACGTCAGAGGTGAACCCGCTGGTGCTCTCCGTCTCCGAGAGCAGCGCCTTGAAGTGGTCGTCCAGCCCATCCGGCACCAGGTTGTAGTTCACCAGGATGCCATGGTCGGCGTAGTAGTTCAGGTTGATGTCGTTGCCTTCGATCAGCACCCGGCCAAGACCGCCGGACGCCATGACCGCGCCAACCTCGAACGGGTTGAAGACGGTGATGTCGAACGGATCGCCATCGTAACCGCCATCGCCATTGCCGATGCCGGAAATTTCCGACAACTCCAGCCCGGTGAAGCCATCGCTGTTGCCCGGCGCCAGCGGACCTTCCCAGATCACCTTGTTGAAGGCGATGTTGGCCTTCGGATCGGTGTGGTCGCCGTCGATGGTGAAGGTCTCGTCCTCAAGCAGGTCGATCACATAGCCGATGCCGTAGAGGCCGACGTCGATCGCCACGCCCGACGGCTCGGAGAGGAACAAGCGGGTGTCCCCGCCGAAGAACAGCGAGGAGAAGTCGCCGAGCCCGGTGCTGTCCATCACGCCCTGGACGCCGAACGCCCGGTCGCCGCCGCCATCATGGCCGCCACGACGGCCGCCGCCCAGGATCTCGTCCAGCGCCGCGCCGACATCGAAGGTTACCGGCTCGCCGAAACGCAGGCCGCTGGTGATGTTATTGCCGACGACGTTGTTGACGTCGTTCAGCTTCAGGATGATGCCATAGGCCTCGGTATCGTCGATGAAGTTGCCGTACAAATTGGCGTGCATCGCGCCCAGGCCGCCCATGCCGACACCGTAGTCCTGCACGAAGTTACCCTGGGTCGGGTCGTCAAGGTCGCCGAAATTGACCTCATACGCCAGCCCGTAGCTGACGCCGAAATAGCCGTGCTCGGGATCGAAGTCCTCGCTGTCGACCGTGAACGGGAAGTTCGGATCGCCAAAGGTCAGCGCGTTGTAGGTCGCGAGCTCCGGGTTGGCCAGAGACGACAACGAGAACGGCAGGAACTGGTCGCACGCCAGCGGATTGTAGAAGCAGATCGCGTTGTTGTACGCGTTGTACGTGGTCATCCGCTCCGACGGATCATGGATGTCGAAGAACTCGTCGAAGAAGACCAGGCCGAAATTGTAGCCGATCAGATCGTTGTCTTCGACCTGCGCCCACCGGTTGTTGAGCGAGAGGATGCCCTTATAGCCGGCCGGATCGCCGAGCTGCGGACCGCCAATCTGCCCGATGCCGATGGACTGGTTCGAGTAGTGCAGGAAGTTGTTGCCGATATTGGTCCAGTCGGTCTGCTCGACCTTGATGCCGGTGTTGAAGCCCAGGACGCCGCCCGGATTGGTGATTGTCGGGAAACCGCCGACCTCTTCGATCACGACCTTGTTGTTCTGGACGAACATGTTCTCGACATTGAACGTGTCGATGCCAGTGCCACGGTACATGGCGTGATCGTTGCCGCGGACGTAGTTCTGGTTCGCCCAACCGTTCAGCAGGCCGTAGTAGCCCGGACCATAGTTCTCGTCGTCCCAACCATTGGTCAGGAACATCATGCTGCCGAAGTCGAAACCGGCCTCGATAACGATACCGTTCGTCACCTCGTTGATGGCATTCCCGTTCAGGAACGCGTTTTCGCCGATGGTGTCGTAGAGTTTGATGCCCGTCGAGTTGCCCCAGCGACCGCCGCCGCCGTAGCTGGCGAGCGAGACATTGTCGAATTCCTGCTGGCCGGGATGGTTGAAGATCAGGTTGTTGCTGGCCGAGATCGACGAACCGCCGCCCTCGCCGTCCAGCATGCCGGTGCCCTTGACCAGGATGCCATAGCGGAAGGGCGAGGAGCTCATCGACTCCTCGTTCACCGGCATGTCACGTTCGAGACCGGCAAACTCGGCGAAGAACGCGGCCGCAATTTCTGCGCCGGATGACTCGAACCCTGTGAATTGGCCGACGAAGTTGGAATTCAGGATCACGTTGCCGTCGGCGGTGACATTGTAGATGTCGCCGAAGCCCAAGCCCGGCTCGTAGTCATACAGCCAATCGTCCAGGCTGCCGCCGCAATCGAACTGGCCATCGCAGATGCGAATGCCGGTGTGGCCGACATTGACGATGTCGTTGTTGTTGACCCACAGATTGTCGATCAGCGGGATCACCGGCGGCTCGGAGATTGTGCCGAACGACACGTTGATGCCGATATCGAAATTGTTGATGCCATCGGCCTCGGGCGAGGCCCTGCTGATAAACAGGTCCTCGATCGTCTCGGTCGCGAACGCACGGCTGTTTTGGCTGATCGAGACGTCGCCATGGCCGTTGTAGAGGTAGATGCCGAAGGTCTCCGGCCCGCCATGGTAGCCGCCACCGCCGTCGTGGTTGCCGATGCCTTCGATCGAGGCCACCTCGACGCCAGCCAGCTCAAAGTTCGTTTCCTTGACGATGGTGTTGCCGTCGATTGTGACGCCAGCCACATCGTCGCCACCGTTCGGATCGATCAACTCCTCGCCGTAGATACCGATGCGCAACGACGGGCCGGAGAACACCGGTCCGGGCAAGCCATTGTCGTCGGCGCCGATGATGGCATCGTTCGGCACCGCGTCGGCGGTCGCCAGACCGTTGTCGCCACCCGGAATCACCAAGTCGTTGGAGATGAAATTGTTGTCGATCGAGACGTTCTCGGCATAGCGCGCGACGATGCCGATCTCGCCGAACGTGGTCTCATAGGGCTCGGTCGTGGCGACCGTGGTCAGGTCGTCATCGAACACTTCATAGATGTTCAAGATGACGTTGCGGTCGATGTTGAGCTGCTCGAGCAGATAGTTCGTCGTGCCATTCTGGATCAAGGCCCCATCCACGTGGATGCCGACCGCAGCACCAATGATGCGGTTGTCGTTGACCTCCATCTTGCCCGACACGTTGACCATGTGGATGGCATGCTTGTCGAAGCCAAGCGCCAGAATCTCCGGGCCGTTGCCGTTGTAGTTGTACTCGGACGGGTTGCTATCGCTGTCGGTGAAGAAACTGATGAAGCCGTCACCGGCCGCCATGATGTTGCGGTTGATCTCGTGGGTGTCGTCGTCCCCGAAATCATTCTCTTCGCCGATCGGGTTGAGCCCGGTTGGGCCGATGTTCATGGCATGGAAGCCATAATCGGCACTCTGCGAACCGAAGATGAAATTGTTGAAGATGTCGAGCTGCTGCAGGTCGCTGACCATGACCGCGGCGGTGCCGATTAAGGTGAAGTCGTTGTTGTTAACGACCAGCCGGCCATATGGCCCCTCCGGCACCGTTATCGCAGCCAACTCCCCGTCGGAACCGCCCGGCGGCAACGCTGGCATGCCACCGGTCGTGATGCCGATGGCCATCCGATCGATATTGATACCTTGGATGGTGATCGTCTGGTTCTGCGGCGGCGCGACGATGAAGCCGATGTCGTCGATGCCATTGCCCTGTTGCAGGACAAATGGGACCGGCGCGCCAACAGCCGTAGCCGGCAGCGGATTGCCGTCGAGCACCGCCGCCTGGATCGTCATGGCCTTGTTGACCATGACATTGACATTGCCAGCACCACTATATGTCCCAACCGCGAGATTCACGACGGGCACAGTCGCCGTCGGATCGCCGTTGACATTGAGGGCAATGTCGACCGCATCCTGGATCGAGCCATTGGCTGTCGTATTGACATTGACGACCGTCGCCTCGCCGGAAATCGTCTGACTGGCGCCCAGATTGATGCCATTGTCGAGATTGACGGTCAGATTGGCGTCGGCGTTCTCATCGAGGAAATTCAGGCTACCGGCAACCGCCGAACCGCTCGTATCGACGGCCACATCGACGTTGATCGTCTCTTCGGCCACCAAATCGAAAGCGCCGCCGGTGCCACCTGCGCCGAGCACGCTGTTCAGCGCACCAATGACGCTGGACAGATTCAGCGTGACTGGATCGATCAGCACACGGCCGGCATCGCCCGCTGTGGCGCCCACGTCCAAGCTGCCTTGCGCGACAATCTGTGCGCCAGAAATTTCAACGAAGCCACCATCGCCGCCATTGGCGCCGCCGGCCGCGGCGATGGCGCCATGGAAGGCGGTGTCGTTCTCGGACCAGACCACGACATCGCCACCGTCGCCGTCGACGGTGGCCGACGCATTGGCTGTGGCGCCTGCGTCGAACAGGGTGACGTCTGAGGTCGGGGTGTAGCCGTCGGTCTCGAAGGCCGTGTCGGAGATGATGTTGAGGCCAGAGGCGGTCTGCTGGTACTGCAGCGCCGCACCCGCCGCCTGTGCGCCGCCGCGCGCGGCACCGCCGATCAGCGCCTCGCCGCCGCCGGCCGCACCGGAGACGTCGACGTTCGCGCCGACGTTCAGCGCCACCTGGTCGCCCAGCACGTGCACCGTGCCGCCAGCCTCGCCGGCGTCGTTGCCGGAGGCATCCAGTGTGCCGGCCACGTTGACCGCACCGGCACCGGAACCGCCGACCAGGGCGATCTGGCCATTGCGGCCCTCGATGGTCTGCGCCTGGATCACGCCGTCCATGTTCACGACGTTGTCGACGATGCCGGAGACCGCCTCAGCGGTCAGGATCACCGTGCCGCCGTCGGCATAGATCTCGCCCGAGTTGCTGACGAGGGCGTCCATGCCCTCGGGCGCCTCGGTCGTCGGCGCGTTGACCGCGAACTGGATCAGCCCGTCGCCATAGGGGTCGACGGTGAACGCGGTGCCCGACGCCAGCACCACCGCGCCCGTCTTCGCGGCTATGATACCGTTGTTGGCCACGCCCGGCGCGACCAATGCGGCCAGCCCACTGTCCTGCACCGTGATCGAGCCGTCATTGGTGACGGTCGCGTTCGCGAAGTCGTCGTTGAACTGGTCGAACGCCAGATTGTTGGCCATGAAATTGGCATTGATGATGTCGATGGTCGTCGCGGTAATCGCCGCCACGTCGACATTCGCCGTCGCCCCGAAGTGGATGCCGGCCGGGTTCACGATGGTGATCTGGCCGTTGCCGGTCAGCGAGCCCAGGATGGCGGAGGACTGGCCCGACAGCACCCGGTTCAGTGCGGAGGCGAGCTGCGAGGGCTGGACGAAGTTGACGCTCTCGTCGACGCCGACGTCGAACGACGACCACTCGATAATCACCCGGTCGGAGCCCTGGACGATCTCGACAGAGTTCGAGCCGTAGATGATCTCGGCCTGGCCCTCGACCACGTTGCCGTCCTGCGGTAACGCAAGGGCAATGGAAGGTGCCAGCGTCGTCGCGGCAACCGCGGCCGCGGCGCTCAGCGCCGTCGTGGTCCGGTATGTTCGGCGGAGAACCTGTTCCGCGTCCCGACCCTGCAGGGCCGTCAAATTATCATTTACTACCAATCGATTACGCCGTGCAGCCTGCACGGTGGAGCCACCAAACAGCATCGCAAAATCCCCCGAACTTACGCACCTGTTAGTCGGATAGAGCTACGTGGTACCGTCCCTCTCACCACGAACCTTTCTGGTTCTTAACGGATTTTTAACTCATACACAAGCAGGCAGCTTCAAAAATTTGGACTAATCCGAAAGGTGAATTGAAGTTGATCGCGTCAAGAAAAGGTTGGTTAACATTCGCGATCTACGAAATTACGAAGTTGTCATAAGATGTACTCAAAACGATTAGCTCCACAAGCACCAATACTATTGCAATGCTGTTGCAAACAATTCACCGGTACGGCACGCCGCGACCTGATCGCAGCGCTTACGGGCAACCAATGAATAGTTTGTCGCAGGGCCTTTCTCCCGACTTGCGCACACTTGGGCGGTATTCGCACAAATCAGCCTCGCTCAACAACGGCAACCCGCGCGAGCGGCTTGTCATCACAAGGAGGTGCGCGCGACAGTTGAGAGCATGGAGAGCCCCAGAGTAGACAGTCCAAGACTCGTACCGACCATCGATCTGGCAAAGGTCACCGATAGCGCGGCGCCAACAACGGTGGCCGCTGCCATCGACGAAGCCTGCCGCAGCATCGGCTTCTTTGCGGTGGTGAATCATGGCGTGGCCCGGCCGGCAATCGACCGGGTCTGGGAAACCACCCGCGCGCTGTTCCTGTTGCCAGAGAACGCGAAACGGGCCTGCGTGCCCAATGTGGCCGGCCATCCGTACGGATTCCATCCGTTTGCCGGCGAGGCGCTGGCGCGCTCGCGTGGCGATGCGGCCCCGCCGGACCTGAAGGAGAGCTTCTCCATGGGCCCGCCCACGACGCCGACCGACCGCATCGACCCGGCGGAACTGGCATTCGTCCATGCCGGCAATATCTGGCCGCCGGCGCTGCCGGAAATGCGAGCCGCCTGGCACGCCTACTACGCCGAGATGGCCGGCCTGGCCGCGCGCCTGATGCGGCTGTTCGCGGTCGCGCTGGACCTGGCACCCGACCACTTCGACGACAAGATCGACCGCCACATCAGTGCGATGCGCGCCAATCACTACCCCGCGGCCACCGCGCCACCCCTGCCCGGCCAACTGCGCGCCGGCGCGCACACCGACTATGGCAGCCTGACAATCCTGCTGCCACAGCCCGGCACGACGGGGCTGCAAGTGCGCGACCGTGCCGGCGACTGGCACGACGTGCCCCCGGTGCCCGGCGGGTTCATCATCAATCTGGGCGACATGATGGAGCGTTGGACCAACGATCGCTGGGTCTCGACCATGCACCGGGTTGTCGCGCCAACGGCACAAGACGGCGACCCGGCCCCGCGCCTGTCACTGGCCTTCTTCCACACCCCGAACTGGGATGCGGAGATCACGTGCGTGCCGACCTGCCGTGGCGCGGAGGGTGCAAAATACCCGCCGGTCCAGGCCGGACCGCACTTGCGCGACAAGTTCCTGAGATCGCAGCAGCCCGCGGAAACCGCCGGTTCCCGGGCGTCCTGAACCTTCCGTCAACCCAATACGACTATCGTTAGCCCGGATCGTTTTTCGCTTGCGCTAAGTCGGCACCGGCCCTCACCCCCACCCGGCCACCCACGACAGCATCGTGATTGGGTGGCCCGGTGGGAGCGAGGGCTGGCGCGGATCAACTGAAAAGCGTCCCAGGTAACGTGGCCTTGGCGGCATCACGGGAGGTTCCATGCGATCCGATCCTCAGCTCTGGTCTCGCGTCGACGCATTCGATGTCGACGATCCGGTGGCCGAATTTCCGTTCAGCGCCCGGCTGGCCCGCGACAACGGCTGGAGCCGCGCGTTCGCCGCCCGCGTGGTTGCCGAGTACAAGCGCTTCGTCTACCTGACCCAGGTCTCGCGCTCGACCCTGACACCGTCGGACGAGGTCGACCAGGCGTGGCACCTGCACATGACCTATACCCGCGACTACTGGGACCGGCTCTGCGCCGAAGTCCTGGGGCGCCCGCTGCATCACGGGCCGACCCGGGGCATATCGGAGGAGCCGATGTATCGCGGCTGCTACGATGACACCCGCGCGCTCTACGCGGCGGAGTTCGGCACCGCGCCGCCCGCCGATATCTGGCCCGACACCGACACGCGGTTCATCGAGGCCGTCCAGTTCAAGCGCATCAACGTTTCCCGCGCCTGGGTGATTCCGCGACCGCGGTGGGTCGACGGCCTGAAGGCCGCCGGGGGCCGGACCGTGACGGTCGCCCTGGCGGCGCTGGCCCTGGTAATCGGCGGCTCGTCGCTGGCGCTTGCCGGGCTGGAGGACGTCAGCGAAGGCGAATGGATTGCGCTTGGCGGCCTCGTCTTGTTCGTCATTGCCATGGTGCAGATGTCACGCCGCCAGTCCGGCAAGGGCCGTCGCGGGCGTGACGGCGGCGCAGGCGGTTGCGGCACCAGCGGATGCTCCAGCGGCTGCAGTTCCGGTTGCGGCGGCGGTGGCGGCTGCGGCGGCGACTAATCCAACAAAAGGAAACGGCCCGGATGGAGAACCACCCGGGCCGCTGAATTCGTAACGCAAGCCGTGGCCTACTGGAACGGCGCCCAGAAGTTGTCGTAACCCTGGAACACCTGCGACGGGTCGGCGAGCGGCGTGCCGCTGCCGGCAGCCGGCGCCAGATCGGCGAGATCGGTCTCTCCACCCGCCCCGCAGACGATGGCCACGGTTCCGCTGGAGTTGTCCAGGGCACAGGCCTGGCCGGCCGCCGGCGCCAGGGCGGCGAGGTCCGTTTCCAGACCCAGCGGATATGGATCGGCGAACTCGTCGTCGAACGCGTTGGTGGCGTCGTTTTGCGAGCGGCCGGAGAGTTCGTCGCCCGGCACTAGGTCCGGATCGGTCTGGCCGGCGATAAACAGCAGCAGCGCCACCGCCAGGAAGTCCAGGTCGATCACATCTTCGGTGGCCAGCACGACGATCTCGCCGGGCTGGAAGGCGAAGGGCGACAGTCCGGTCAGGCCGGGCGCGCGCTCTTCGTTGGAGTCCTCGCCGGTCTCCAGGAACGGGAAGAAGTCGACCGCACCGTCGATGAAGCTCGGCACCACGCCAGGGTCGGCCGAGCCGAGCCAGTTCTCCTCCGCGAACAGCAGACCGCCGACCGTGGAGTTGTTGTCGATGGCGAAGCTGCCGTTCGGCCGGTCGTCGCCCGGATCGTCGGGATCGACGCCCTCGTCCTCGAAGCCCGGCAGGTAGTTGTGCACGATGCGCAAATTGTCGGCCGCGACCGGCCCGGTGTTGAAGTCGGGCTCGAAATCGTCGTCGCTTTCGAAGACCAGCGTCGCCGTCGTCGGCGTGCCCGAGGAGTCGAAGCCGATCTGTACGCCGGGACCGCCATTGCCGGCGATGTAGTTCTGGTAGACCTCGGCCAGGCCATCATTACCGACGCCTTCCTCGAACAGGATGCCGG
Organism: Alphaproteobacteria bacterium; assembly: GCA_965227515.1. GTDB lineage: Bacteria > Pseudomonadota > Alphaproteobacteria > CALKHQ01 > CALKHQ01 > CBDDFZ01. The sequence continues at coordinate 2,619,483 of CBDDFZ010000001.1, read as the reverse complement.
CCCCGGTCAGGCGGCTGGAAACCTCCAGCGAGGGGAAGCTGACGGCCGTGACCTCCAGCTCGGTCTCCTCTTCCTCCGGCGTCTCCTCCAGCAGCCGCTGGCCGTTGTCGACGATGAAGTTGTTGTGCACGAAGACGTTGCTGGGCCCGTAGTCGAAGATGCCGACCAGCTCGCCAGCATCGGGGTCGACGTCGTCGGCAAGCGCCGGGCCGCCGATGTTGCCGAACTCGACACCGTTGTCGCCACTGCCGGTGATCATGTTGCGCTGGATCTGGACCGTGGCGCTGTAGTCGATGCTGCCGGCAACGTCGATGCCGTCGTCGTGGATGCCGGCCACGCGGCCGCGCATGTCCATCAGCCCCCGGCCGAAGTCCAGGTCGGACAGGATGACCGGGATCGCCGGATCGTAGGGATCGTCGACGTCCGGGTCGTCGCCGGGATCGTTGGGGTCGTTCTGGTAGCGGGCATCGCCATTGCTGTCGATCACCACCAGGCCACCGAACACGCTGCCCGACACGCCGAACTCGCTGATGTCCACCAGCCCGAAGCTGTCGCTGGACAGGCCACGGGCCGTCAGGTCGACCACTTCGAACGCGGGCATGTTCTCGTAGTGGACCACGTGGCCGTTGCCGAGATGGATGCCGTCGCGCGCGCCGACCACGGTGGTGTTGTCCTCGATCAGCAGGTTCGCCCAATCGGGACTTGTGCTGACCGGATCGACCTCGGGCGCTTCGCCGCTCGCCGATTCAGCGACCACACCTTCGCTGCGGACACCGTTCACCCGCACGCCGTCGCCATACTGGCCATACAGCGCCCAGTTGTCGGCGATGCGGGCATGGCCGCCGTAGATCGCCCAAGCGTCCAGCCAAGCCTGGAAATAGATGTCGCTGCCCAGGCTTTCGAACGATGCCAGCTCGGTCACGGTCGCCGCGAAGGCGCCGCCTTCGGCCTGCAAGAACAGCCGGTAGCCATGGTCGATCATGGCGCCGTTGGTGCCGCCGACCACCACCAGATTGTCGTGCAGGTCGAGGTTCCAGTCGGTGCCATAGTCCAACGATTCGAACGACCCGAGCGATGCCAAAGTCAGTTCGGACAGGGCCTCGCTATCCGTGCTCTCCGGCTCCGTGCTCTCTTCCGGGAAGGTCGGCATGTCGACGATGCCGTGGACCGCCACACCGTTGTCTTCATGACCATGCAACAGCGCGTTGTAGGCGATCTCCACCTCGGCCCCGTAGATCGCGGCCGCCACACCGAAGACTTCCAGCTCGAAGGAGGCCGGCAGCGTCAGCGCGGACAGAGCCGGCCCGTCCGACAAGGTGATCGCATCGGTGGGGCCGAATTCGTACTCGCCAAACACATCCAGGCTGACGCCATGGCGCAGGTTGACCCCGTTCTCGGCGCCGATCACGGCCAGATTGCCATTGATCGCCAGTTCGGTGCGGTCGATCTCGTCGCTGTCGAGCACGCCGTCGACCCGGACGCCGTCGGCGGTGTCGCCGAGGATCGACAGGTTGTTCAGGATCGCCACCTGGCCATTGTCGATCGCCCACATATCGAGGGCGAAGGAGAAAAGGCTCCCGAACAGCGTAAGCGGGCCGTCGGTCGCGGTGTAGTCGACGCCGTGGGCGAGCCAGATGCCGTTCTCCTCGCCGCGAATCCGCTTGTTGAGCGCGACCAGCAGGTTCTCGTCCGGGTTGCTCGCATCGCCGCGAATGCCTTCGGCCAGGATGCCGTTCTCGGTCTCGCCGATGATGCGATGGTTGAGGACGACATTGGCTGACGCGCCATCGATGGCCCAGCCCTCCGGCAGGAAGCCCGCCAGCAACTGCTCCAGATCGCTGTCGTCGTCCGGCGCGATCACGTCACGGGCGAAGTAGATGCCGTTGTCATAGCCCCGGATCAGGTGGTTCAGGCCAATCCACACATCGGTGTCGAACCCGGCGATGCCATTGAACAGGATGCCGTTTTCGTCCTCGCCGATGATGTGGTGGTTGTTCCAGATGCGCACCAGTGCGCCGTTATCGACCGGACCGCCGAACTTGATGCCGTTCAACGCCCCCAGGATCAGCGCGTTGCGGGCAATGTTGACCGAGGAACCGTCGACGCCGGCTTCGAACGCAATCGCGTTCTCGCGGTCGGACACGATATCGCTGTTGCGAATGATCGCGACGCCCGCGCCCGGCCCGGCAAAGCTGGTGTCGACCAGCTTGTCGAATTCGATGCCGTTGTAGCGGGCGAAGATCGAGTTGCTGTCGATCACCACCCGCGACTCGCCGGTGACGCGCTGGAAGTCGATGCCGTTGCCGTCGTTCGGGCTGGCATTGCCGACCGACAGGGTGTCGGTGCCGATGTTGTTCTCGGCAATCAGCAGCAGCGCATCGCCGCGCACCGACTGTTGCTGGCTGCCGCCGATGGTGTCGAACACGCCGACGCCGTCGTCGCCCGCCGCGATGTCGTTCCTGGAAATCTCCACGAACGAGGACCCGCCGATGCCGTTCCAGAACGAGATGCCGCGGTCTTCCTTGCCACCGCCGGCCTGGATGTCGTTGTTGCGGATCAGCACGTCGGCCAGGTTGCCGCCATTGGTGTCGATGAAGCCGTCGAAGCGGATGCCCATGTCGCCGAACGAGGTGGCGCCACCGGCAGGGCCGGTCAGCACCATGATGTCGTTGCGGCGCAGGATAACCCGCGAGGTCCCCAGGATGTCGCCGCCGAAGTACAGGCCGTCGTGCAGCGTGCCGCCGGCGACGGTGTTCAGGCCGACCTCGATGGTGTTGCGCACGGCCTGGATGCGGCTGTCGTCCACCGCGCCCTCGACGTGGATGCCGTCGCCATTGCCATCGGCGCCAAGCCCGGCGTGGATGGTGTTGTCGTCCAGGAACGCTTGCGCATCGACGAACGCGCCGAACACGTTGGTGCCGTCGTTGAAGGCAAAAATCGTGTTGTTGGTGACGTTCAGGGTCGCGCCCACCACGTCGCCCGACACCAGCACGCCGTCACCGCCGCCGCCCGGGTTCTGCAGAACCGGGTCGGTCTCCTCGTTGCCCACAATCATGTTGTCGTCGATGGTGACCACGGCCCCGCCGCTGATCGCCACCGTCGGCGCCGGCGGCACATTGCCGTCGTTGCTCAGGATCGCGATGCCCTCGCCATCGCGGCCGACGATGCTCTGGTTGCCGTGCACCAGGAAGGTCCCGCCGATAATGCCGTGGATCACCTGCAGGCCGTCGTCGTTGCCGGCCAGTTCCACATTGCCGACGATGTTGACCGTGCCGCCCACCGCGTTGCGGAAGTCGATGGCGTCGCTGTCGTCTGCGCTGCCGTCGCCCTCGATCAGGGTGTTGGCCAGGATGTTCAGCACGTTGCCGGCGCCGAAGGTCTGGGTGAACTCGACGCCGTTCGCGTCGCCGACGATGGACGTGTTCTCGAAGATGTCGATCCGCGAGTCCGCGATCGTCGCCGCGAAACGCACGCCGCTGCCGGTGATGCCTTCGATGATGTTGCCGGCCCCGATATTGATCCGGCCGTCGGTGATCGCCCGGTTGAACAGGATGCCGTTGCCGTTCTGGCCCAGGATGCCGTCGTTGTTGCCGCTGATGTTCACGGTGGCGCCGTCGATGGCCCCGTTGTCGACGAAAGCGATGCCATGGGTGGCGCCGATGATGTCGACATTGTCGCGCACCGCGACCCGCGCGTCGTTGGCGATCAGGTCATCGAACTCGATGCCTTCCTCGATCTCGCCGACGATCAGGGTGTTGCGGTTGATGCGCAGGTTGGCGTTGTCGACACGGTCGACGTCGATGCCCTCGGTGCCACGGATCTCGTGGTTCTCCACGATCCGCACATCGGCCTCGTCCTGGATCGCCTGCCCGAAAGCGATGCCGTCGGACTGGGTGCCGCCACCGGTGCTGACCAGCCAGTTGCCGCGAATGCGCAGCAGCGTGTCGGCGCCGGTGATCAGGTCGCGGAACAGCAGCACGTGCTGGCCCGACGCCATGTCGTTGTTGCGGATCAGCACGAACTCGCCGCCTTCGACCGCGTCCTCGAAGCGGACCGCGTTGACCGCGATGTCATGCATCGTGTTGTTGACGATGCGGGTCTCGCCCGAGGAGTTGTTCGAGGTGATGCCGAAGTCGAGGTCGTGGAAAGTGTTGCCGTCGATGACGGTGTCGTAGGCCACGCTGGCCGGCGAGATGCCGCTGGCCGTCAGCCCGACCACGATGCCGGTGCTGGGCGGGCCGCCAAGCGCGCCGGTGCCATCGAAGGTGAACGGATCGACCTCGACGCCGGTGACGTCGTTGCCGTTGGCGTGCGAGCCGAAGGCGCCGCCGACCGAATCGCCCGCCACACCGTCGCCGACGATGCCGGCGTCACCGACCAGGAAGCCGTGCGCCAGCGAGGTCGGGAACGGGTTGTTGGAGAACGCGTCGTCGAACGACAGGTCGATGACCGGATCGCCGCCGCCGGTATCCAGCCCGGTCAGCTTCAGATCGTCGACCCACAGCTCGACCCGGCCGCCATAGGTGCCGGACCCGACAAGGACCGTATCCACCGCGTTCAGGTCGTTGAGCAGGAACCGCGCGTGCTCGGCCGCGTTCACCGCAAGCTGGATGCTGCCGCCATCGGCCACCGCATAGGTGGGGCCGTAGTAGAAAAGCCCATCCTCGTTGGTGTCGAGGAAGTGGGCCAGCTTGCTTTCCAGCGCCACCAGGCCGGCCGGCGACAGGTCGCCAGGCTCGTCGCCATCGAAGGCAACGTCCTGAATGTCGATCAGGTTCGGCATGCCGGGCGCGAACTCCGCGCCATTGCGCAGCACCAGGTACTGGTCGGCCTGGCCGTTCACCGCGATATCGCCCAGGCTGTCGCCGGCGATGTCGATGCCCGGTCCGTCGAACACGATGCCGTTCTCGCCGCCGTTGAACGTGGCACCACTGGCACCGGAGAAGTCGATCTCGATGCCGGGGCCGCCCGCCTCGGTCACGAACGCCGCGACATCGACGCCCGGATCGGCATTGAACGTCGGGTCGTTCTCGAACACCACCCGGCCGACCGCCGCGCTGGCGACGCCGGTGTTGTCGACCAGCACGCTGCCGGCCGCGCCGCTGTAGACGCCGCCTGAGAACACCAGGGTGCCCGGCGACTGCAGGTTCACCACGTTGACCGCGATGCCGCCGGCATCGATGTCGTTATCGCGGCCGTCAGGCCCGCCCGCCGGATCGCGCGGCGCATCGAACGCCAGCGTCGCCGTGTCCAGAATGCCGCCGACCACCGACACGCCGTCGCCGTCCGCTTCGATGTGGGTGCGCTCGAAACTGATCAGCGCGTCGCCGGCAATGGTCTTGAACTGCACGCCGTCGCCGCCGACCGGATCGGCATCGCTGCCGAAGTCGTTGTCGCCGAACGCGATATCGGTGCCGTCGATGGTAGTGTCGAACAGCGCGCCGTGGCCGGCCGCGTTGATCTCGTTGCCGACGATCACCACGCCGCCGGTGTAGGTCGGCGCGCCGCCCGCCGGCGCCGCATTGGTGCTGCCGGTGGTGTTGATGACGCGGTCGAACTGCATGCCGTCGCCGTCGGCGAAGACCACATTCTCGCGCACCACAACCGTGGCGGTGTCGATAATCTCGTCGAAGTCCAGCCCCTCAGCCCCGACCGGGTCGCCGGCGGTGCCGATGCGGTTGCCGCTCAGTGCGACATCGGACGTGCCGGCAATGGCGCGCACGCCGCTGCCGTTGGCCCCACCGTTCAGGTCGTAGAAGGCGACGCCATCGTCACCGGCCCCGATGCGGTTGTTGGACACCCGCACGAAACTGTCTTCGATGCCGTCGCGGAACTCGATGCCCCGGTCGCCGGCGCTCGGCCCGGCGGTCACCGTGTTGCGGCGGATGCGAATGCCGTTGCCGTCGGCGGAATCGAGGATCGAGCCGGCGAACACGATGCCGGAGTTGTCCGCGGTGATGATGTTGCGGCCGGAGTTGTTGTTGTTGCCGATGTTGATCAGCGAGCCGGTCACCGCGCCATTGAAGCTCAACCCGTTCAGCGCCGCCGCGACGGTGTTGCCGAGGAACTCCAGATCGGCGCCGTCGCTGATGGCGTCGAACGACACGCCATGGCCGCTGATGCCGGTGATGGTGTTGTCGGTCAGCCGGACCGTGCCGCCGACGACCGTGTTCGCGGCGCTGTCGTTGGAGCCGATGCCGTCGTCGCCGCCGGTGATGGTGCTGCCGGAAATGTCCAACAGCCCGGTGATCGACCCGAGGAGATTGACGCCGCGCTTGTCGGCGCCCTGGCCGACGATGGTTGCGTTCTCGATGATGGCGGTGCCGGCGATGGCGCCGGAGAACTCGACGCCATTGTTGCCGCCGGTATAGCTGCCGCCGGAGATGGTCGCGGTGGCGCCGGCGCGGATCGCCTGGTGGAAGTCGACCGGCTCGTCACCGTCGGAGACCGCGGTCACGCCGCTGATCTCGACGTCGGCGCCGCTGTGCAGGCCCCGCTGGAAGTTGATGGCATCGCCCAGGATCGGGCCGGCGCCGGCACCGCTGTCGATGCTGCCGCCGGAGATCGTCACCTCGGCTGTGTCGATGCGCTGGAACAGAATGCCGTTCAGCACCTCGTCGCCATCGGCGCCGATGGTGTTGTCCAGGATATCGACGATGGCGCCACCGCCCAGCGTGCCCTCGAACGTCAGACCGATCAGGTCGGCCAGGATCGTGTTGTTGCTGATCGTGGTGGTGCCGGCCACGTTGTTGAACGCGATGCCAACCTCGATGTCCTCGAACGAATTGCCGTCGATGACGGTGTTCGAGGCCACGCTGGGACCGGCCGACAGGCCGACGATGATGCCGGTGCCGCTGCCGTCGTTGCTGTTGGTGAAGGTGAACGGGTCGATCTCGACGCCGGAAACGTCCAGCCCGTTGGCATAGGAGCCGGTGACGCCGTCGCCGGAAACGCCGTCGCCCACCACACCGGCATCGCCGATCAGGAAGCCATGGTTCGGCAGCGCGTCAGGCGACGGGTTGTTGGAGAACGGGTCCTCCATGTCCAGGTCGATGATCGCGTCGTCGCCGGTGATCTTCAGGTCGTCGACCCAAATCTCGACCCGGCCGCCATAGGTGCCCGGACCGACCATGATCTCGTCGACGACGAAACCGTCGCTGCGCGCCTGCTCGGCCGCGTTGACGGCAAGCTGGATGCTGTCGGCGACGGTGATCGTCGGGCCGAAGAAGATCAGGTCCTTGGTCGGATCGTCGAGATAGTGCTCGACCCGGTCCTCGATCTCGGTCGCGCTGGCACCTGTGAAGGTGACGTCGGTCGCGTCCAGCACCCGCACGTTGGCCGGGTCCGACAGCGCCTGATTGCGCAGTTGGATGTAAAGGTCGTCAAGGTCGCCATAGCCGTTGAACACGGCGTCCGCGAACGTATCGCCGACGATGGTCTGGCTGTTGCCAGAAAAGAAGATGCCGGTCTCGTCCTCGTTGCCGGAATCCATGAAGGTGTTCGCGCCGGCCATGATGTGGCTATCGACGCTGTCGCCCGCATTCAGGAACTGGACCGTGCTGGTATCGGCATCGTCGAAGCCGACTGCGATGCCGACGGTATTGCCGGTCATCGTGTTGCCGCCGAACACAGCCGATGTACCGCCGGCGAAGAACGTGGAGACCAGGAACGCGGCGGAGATCGACCCATCCGATGACGCAACGCCCCGGTTTTCCGTCACGGTGTTGTTGAACACGTTGATGGTGGCGCCGGCGCTGATGTCGAGCGCGTAGTCGAGGTGATCGCCGTCGCCCTTGCCGGTGTAGACGTTGTTGGCGAACGTGCCGGTGACGGCGCTGCCGAAATAGAGCACGCCGATGCGGCCGATCTGGTCGAACGTCGAGTTGGTGATGTCGACATTGGCATCAGTGGCGCCAAACACGGCCACCGCCGTACCCTGGTAGCTCGGACCGCTGGCGTTGAACTGGATGTTGTTGAAGGCAAGATTGTCGATGCTGCCGCGGCCAAGGTGACGGATCGCCTGCCACACGAGCTGCCCGTTGCCATCCATCCGGAAGTCGCTGAGGTCGACCTCGACATCGTCCAGGATCAACCACCAGCCGCGCGCGTTGCCCCCGCTGCCGGTGTCGAAACCCGGATTAACGATCGAGTCGCCCGGGCCGGTCCCGGAGCCCTGGCCGATGATGGTGACGTCCTTGTCGATCACCACCTGGGCCGGGTCGATGAAGGTGCCGGCGCCAAGGATGACCGTACTGGCGGTCACAAGGTCGATGGCCTCCTGGATGCGGCCGTAAGTTGCGGCGTCGGTCTGCGCGCCCAGAACCGTTGCGTGCAGGGTGGTGAAGTCGCCCTGGAAGCCGTCCGCCACGTCGGTGTCGTCGGCAACATCCAGGAAGGGCGTGAAGTCCACGTCGCCGGACATCATCGCAGCGACCAGCGTCTCGTCGTTGGTGCCCCACCAGTTGCCGGAGGCGTTGACGATCTCCGCCGAGCTGTTGAACACCGCGAACGCGCCGCCGGCCGGCTCGAAGCTGTTGTTGAAGACGGTCAGGAACGCAGCGTCGGCCCCCACGTTCAGTGCGGCGCCGGTCTGGCCATCAAAGACGTTGTTCTCGATGGCGATGGCGCCCTTCGGATTGGTCGAAATGCCAATCGTGCCGCCGGTAAAGGTGTTGGCGATCACCGTGGAGTCGACGCCGGACACGAACAAGCCGGCCGTGGCGACACCGGCCGGCACGATGAACGTGTTGTTCACGATGTCGGTGTTCGGCCCGCGGGTGCGCAACTGGCTGGCGAACCGGGCGGTAAAGCCCGAGAACGTGTTGCCGCTGACCGTCACCATATCGGCATCGATGGTGACGAGCGTATTACCCTGCTCGCCGCCGCCATTGCTGCCGCCGGCGGTGCCGGTCACCTGGTTGTTGGTGAAGGCGATGTTGTTGGAGACGAAGGGACCGCTGTTGCCCTCACCCAGGGTGACGAGCTGGCGGGGCACGTTCGGCGTGGAGAACTGGTTGCTGAAACCGTTGTCGGCCGGCTCCGGCCCCTCGAAGGTCTGGCCGGAGAAGATGTTGTTGTCGATCAGCGCGTTGGTCAGCGCACCGGCGGACTCACCCAGCAGGCCGGCGTCGCCCATCGCCACCACGTCATTGCCGATCAGGTCGAAATTGTTGTGGTTGCCCTGCAGGTAGACCGCCGCGGTCTCAATGCCGGGGGCGCCATTGTCGATGCCGACAATGGTGAAGCCCTGGTCGATGTCGCCGATCTGCACGTCGTCGACACCGCCCGGCAGCAGGACCGTGCCCAACGCGCCAACGCCGGAAATGCCCTCGATGGTGGTGAAGTCGCGCCCGTTCTCCGACAGCAGCATCAGCGCCTTGTCGATGACCACGTTCTCCACGAACGTGCCGTCGCTGGCGGTCACGGTTGCGCCGGCGGCGGACTCGTCGATGGCGAGCTGGATCTCGCCGTAGATCGACGTCGCCGCGTCGCGCGCGGAGCCGGCATCGTCCAGGTCCGACGTCACATGGCGGTCGAAGGTGTTGCCGTCGGCCTGCAACGTGGCCACGTCCGGCAAGCCGGCGGCGCCATAGGTGCCGATGTGCACCGGGTTGTTCTCGAACACGTTGTTGGTGATCGTGCGGGTGCCCGGACCGCCCAGGCCCAGCGCCTCGAACGCGCTGTTGGCGAAGGTGTTGCCGTCGATGGTGACGCCGCCGGGGCTGTTCGGCCCGTCGTTCGACACCCCGACGTTGTTGCCGTCGAACACGTTGCCGCTGATCAGCACATCGTCGGCGTTCGGGTTGACATAGACGCCGGTCGCCCAGCCACTGAAGCTGTTGTTCAGAATGTCGATGTTGCTGACGCCCGGCGCCGCGCCGGAGAACAGGATGGCCCGCGCCGTGCCGAATCCGCCGGAGCGCGCAAAGATGTTGTTGGCGATTGTGACGTCGGCGGCGTTGTTGTTGACGTAGACACCACCGAACTCACCCAGCACGGGTGCGCCGTCGATAATGGTGAAGCCGTCGATGGCCACGCCGCTGACCCCGGCGTCCACGCGCACCACGCCGTCGATCTCGGTCTCGGGATCGCGCGCCGCAGTGTTCGGGTCGGTGCCGGCATTGGCGCCCAGCAGGTCGAGCGACTTGTCGATCAGCACGTTCTCGACAAACGTGCCGTCGTCGACATTGACCGTCCAGCCCGCCGATGCCGCATCGACGCCGCGCTGGATGCTGCCGCTGGCCTGGGTGACGAACACGTTGTCGGCCACCCAAGTGACCAGGCCCAACGAGCCGTCGTCCAGAGCGTGGGTTACGCGGTCTTCCAGGAAGAAGCCGCTCGGCATCGCGTCCCTGGTGTGGGCCGATCCGACAACGCCATTGAACACCGCGTCGGAGGCGTCGACGTTCGACGTCGCTCCTGACACCAGCCCGATCCACTGGTCGGAGGCCGGGCCCGATCCCGGGTCGGTCAGGAATGCGGTGTTGCCCAGGTCGACTGGCCCAGTGGACGCCGCACCCCAGACGGTGAAATCGGCGCGGCCCGCCGTCTGCACCACCGTGTCGAACGACACGTCGTTCATGTTCAAGGCGTCGGCGCCGTCAAAATTGGTGATGATCATGCCCCAGGAACTGGGGACGCCGCTGAATGCGACGTTGTCCATGTTCAGGGTCGCGTCGCCGTGGAAATCGAACCACAGCCCGCGGCTGGCCGGGAACGTGTCGGAATCGATGGTGACGTTCTGGATCGTCACGTCGCCGTCGACGCCCAGAATGACGATGTCGCCGAGCCCTCCGATGCCGCTCGTGTTGTTGCCGGCGAACGCGGTGCCGTCGATCAACACGTTCGTGAATGGGCGAATGTTGGCCGCGCTGTCGAAGCCGCTCGGGTTGGCGCCGAAACCGGCGCCGCCATTGTCGGCGAATTCTCCGCCAAGGATCGAGAAGTCGGTCAGGCCCGCCAAGCTGGTCGGCACGCGGAAGCCATAGCCGGCGTTGTTGGACGAGGTGACGTCGATCAACTCGACACCGGTCGACAGGCTGTTCGCGTCGTAGGCGAAGCCATGTCCGGCGTGCCCGGTGGAGACGACGTTGTCGAACGTGATGAAGTCGGTGCCGCCGGCGACCATCTTTATGCCGGTGCCGGCATTGGTGCCAAGGTTGGTGTGCTCGGCATTCTGCACCCGAAGATTCATGAGCTCCAGGCGGTCGGCGTCGCTGACGCCACTTGCCGAAATGGCGACCAATGCCGCGACGTCGCCGAGGCCCGTGCCGTCGACAATCGTGTCGACCAGTGGGTTGTCGCCGCTGCCCGCGCCGATGATGGTGACGTGCTCATCGACGATCAGCGCCTCGTTGTAGGTGCCGGCCGCCACATTGATGGTGCTGCCGCTAACCAAATCGATGGCGTCCTGGATCGACGCGCTGTCGCTCTGCACCTCGACCAAGGTCGCCGTGCCGGACAGATTCTCCCTGGCGACGTTGATGTCCTGCTGCAGCCGGACCTCTTCGACATTGGCCGCCAGGCTGCCAGCGGTGATCGACCCTTCCACCCGCAACAGCGAGTCGGCGAATGGCGTGCCGGTAAAGGTCGCATCGCCGCCATTCAGATCCGTGACCGTGCCGGGCAGGAAGATGGCCGCCGACTTGGGAATGCCGCCTGCGCCGCTGGTGAGCACGAAATCCAGGTTAAGGCCGTTCGCACCGCTGGCGATGATGTCGCCGTCAACCCAAATGTCGTCGTTCGCGGTCAACGACAATGTCGCTCCCGCCGCCGGCGTCACGTTCAGATCGTCGCCAATTTCGATGTCGCCGTCGCCGGCACCGCCACCCGTAGTCGACAGGACGAAATTTCCTACGGCGAGTTGTGCCGCGACAAAGGCCGTCGTGAAGAAGGACACCCCAACCGGCGAGGTGAAGGCACAACTGGCAATGACAGCGGCGATACAGGCATCGTCAGGATCGATCAGAACGGTACCGCCAGGCCCGCCGGCAAGCGCCGATCCGTCCGCGTAGACATACGCGCCCGATATCTCGACGAACCCGCCGTCGCCATTACCGGCACCGCTGGCGTCGACGGCGCCATGGAAATAGGCCTCGTCCGTGCCCCAGACGATGACCTGGCCGCCGTCGCCGTCAACGGTGGCCCGTGCGTCGAGATCGGCGCCGTCCATGACCAGGGCGACATCGGACGTCGGCGTGTAGCCGTCGGTCTCGAACGCCGTGTCGGAGATGATGTTGAGGCCCTGGGCGGTCTCTTGGTACTGCAGCGCGGCACCGGCTGCCTGCGCACCGCCGCGCGCGGCGCCGCCGATCAGCGCCTCGCCGCCGCCGGCCGCACCCGAGACGTCGACGTTCGCGCCGACGTTCAGCGCCACCTGGTCGCCGAGCACGTGGACCGTGCCGCCAGCCTCGCCGGCGTCATTACCGGAAGCGTCGAGCGTGCCGGCCACGTTGACCGCACCGGCGCCGGACCCGCCGACCAGCGCGATCTGGCCGTTCCGGCCCTCGATCGTCTGCGCCTGGATCACGCCGTCCATGTTCACGACGTTGTCGACGATGCCGGAGACCGCCTCAGCGGTCAGGATCACCGTGCCGCCGTCGGCATAGATCTCACCGGAGTTCGAGACCAGGGCGTCCATGCCCTCCGGCGCTTCCATCGTCGGCGCATTCACCGCGAACTGGATCAGACCGTCGCCGTAGGGGTCGACCGTGAACGCCGTACCCGACGCCAGCACCACCGCGCCCGTCCTAGCCGCGATGATGCCGTTGTTGGCCACGCCGGGGGCGACCAGGGCGGCAAGGCCGCTGTCCTGCACGGTGATCGAGCCGTCGTTGGTGACGGTGGCGTTCGCGAAGTCGTCGTTGAACTGGTCGAAGGCCAGATTGTTGGCCATGAAGTTGGCGTTGATGATGTCGATGGTGGTCGCGGTGATCGCCGCCACGTCGACATTCGCCGTCGCCCCGAAGTGGATGCCGGCCGGGTTCACGATGGTGATCTGGCCGTTGCCGGTCAGCGAGCCGAGGATGGCCGAGGACTGGCCCGACAGCACCCGGTTCAGCGCCGAGGCCAATTGCGAGGGCTGGACGAAGTTGACGCTCTCGTCGACGCCCACGTCGAACGAGGACCACTCGATGATCACCCGGTCGGAACCCTGGACGATCTCCACCGAGTTCGACCCGTAGATGATCTCGGCCTGGCCTTCGACCACGGTGCCGTCCTGCGGCAACGCGAGGGCAATTGAAGGTGCCAGCGTCGTCGCGGCCACCGCGGCCGCGGCGCTCAGCGCCGTCGTGGTCCGGTATGTTCGGCGGAGAACCTGTTCCGCGTCCCGACCCTGCAGGGACATTTGATTACTATTAAGTGTATGACGATAGGCACGCACCCCGTGTGCGCGCGGCAAATCGAACGCCATCGTATGAACCCCCGAACCGACTCATGTGATAATCGGCGTATGGGCGCACTCAACGTTACCTATGCATCCATACAGTTGTATATATAACCGTTTTTTAACGTTTTTTCAATCGAATTTGAATGAATTTGCGAAGTCGGGAGGTCTATCAGACGATGAGAAGCAAAAATTATTAACGAGAACATAGTCAATATGAAATTGGCGCCTACGATTGTATGCGAAGAAGAACAAATCAATATTATGCGAATACGATTTCTCACTTCTTCCAGCGCGAATTTCATTGCACGGTCAGGCCAAGCCCCGCGCAACGCGAGCGCTGCCGCAACGGCCGCGGCCCGGTTGTTGGTTTGGCAAGAAATGGCATCGGCGCGCCCAGAACGGCCTGCGTCAAGCACCAGTAATGGTTGCAACGTGCGCTGAACATCGAAAGTTCAGCCTGCTTGACCAAAATGCGCGCGGTGCCGACAGCCACTTGGCCGCAACAACCATGCCGACAATGTGGATACTGGCTGTGGCGGCGGTTGCGGCGGTGGCGACTGACTGCTCACCGCTAGCGCTGGTCGAGTGCCAGCCGATCCATGTCGATGCCCGGGTCGCGGCCGTCGACGATGTTGGCGACCACCCGAGCCGAACCGCACGACATGGTCCAGCCCAGGTGGCCATGGCCGGCATTGACGAACAGATTGGGGATGCGCGTCGCCCCCAGGCACGGCGTGCCCGTGGGCGTCATCGGCCTGAGACCAGCCCACAGCGACGCCGTATCCGGGTCGTAGCAGGTGGCGAAATCGGGAAACACCCGCAGCACCCGGTCGACGATCGCCTTGCAGCGCGCTGGCGACGGGGTGATGTCGGTGCCGGCGATCTCCGCCGAGCCCGCGACGCGCAGGCGCACGCCCAACGGGGTCAGCACGAACATGCCGCTGTCGTCGATGACGGGGATCTTCGGGCGCCCGTCCCACGGCACGCCTGAAACGGTGATCGTCACCCCCTTCACGGGATAGATCGGCAGCTTGACGCCGTGCGGCCGCAGCAGGGCTGGCGCCCCGGTGGCCGCCGCCACCACGACATTGTCGGCGGCGATGCGTTCGCCGTCGGCCGTGCGGACGCCGCTGACCCGGTTGCCTGACCGCTCCAGCGCATCCACCGACATGCCGAAACGGAAACGTACGCCCAGCTTGGTGCAATGGTCGCGCAGGCCCTGGGTGAACATGCGGCAGTCGCCGGTCTCGTCGGCAGTGAAATGCAGCGCGCCGGCCAACCGGTTGTGCTGGCTGGCAAGCGCCGGCTCGCGGCGCACGGTCTCGGTCGCGTCCAGCACCTCGAACGCCGGTCCCAGGTCTCCCCATCCGGCGCATTCCGCCGCTTTCGCGTCCAACGTGTCCTGCCGGCGAAAAACCCGCAGCATGCCGGTCTGGCGCAGGTCATAGTTCATGCCAGCCTCGGCCCGGACCTCGGCGATCTCCTGCAGGGTCAGCAGCGACAGGCGCAAATTGGCCATGGTGTTGCGGTGAAAGCGCTCCGGCGCGCAGTTGCGGGCAAACGCCAGCCCCCAGCGCCACATCCGCGGCAGGGCGGACGGGCGCAGCAACAGCGGCGCATCCTCCTTGCCGAACCAGCGCAAGGCGTTGCGCACCATGCCCGGCTGCGACCACGGCTCGCAGTCGCCGGCGTGCAGCACGCCGCCATTGGCGAAGCTGGTCTCCAGCGCCACATCCGGCTGGCGGTCGACGACCTCGACCTCGTGCCCCAGCTTGGCCAGGTAGTAGGCCGTGGTGGTGCCGACGATGCCGGCGCCGATGACCAGGGTCCTCACGGCGACGCCCCTGGAGCGGCGGGCCCGCGGCTGCTGGCGGTCAGATGCACGCGTTGCCCTCGGCCAACTGGCCGACGACCGTCGGATCGGTATCGCTGCCGGCCGACGTCACGGTGCCATCGTCGCCGAACGTGGTTTCCCGGCACAACGCCACCTCGCCGACCCGCTCGCATACGTCGACATCGGTGACCGCGACCCACCAGTCGCCCGTGCGCGTCGGCTGCCCGGCCTCGACCACCTGCAGCACGCCGTCGCCGCTGAAATAGCGGCAGATGCCGTCCGCCTGGCTGACGATGCTGCGGCCGCTCAGCGCCACCGCGAGGCCAGTGCCATGCGCCGGGCCATCGGGCAATGGCGCGGCGGTGTCGGCGGCGGCAGCGGCGGCAGTGGCGGCGGCGGTCTCGTCGGGGGTCTCGGCGGGCCCGACGTCGCTCCCGCCGTCCCCCGGACCAAAAACTTCTTCGGGCACCGGGTCCGGCTCGCCCGCACAGGCGGCAAGGGTCGCCGCGAACACGACGGCAATCGGCAGGGCTAGGCGCAAATGCATCTGGGACTCCACGGATTTGGTCTGACGATCGGTCGGGCTTGTGCATTCAACAGGCCTTGATCGCCGTGGCAAGCCCTATTCATCCAGGCTCACGCACTCCATAGTGGCGCCCTCACAACATCCACCCCAAAATTTCAACGAAGGAGACGTGCCGTGGCGCGCGAAGCGATCAACCCCGCCGATATGTACAATTCCGTGGAGTTTGCGTTCAGCCATGCCGTCGCCCACGCCGGCTCGGACAAGGTGATCGAGCTGTCGGGCCAGGTGGCCTGGGACGACAATCGCGAACTGGTCGGCCCCGGCGACCTGGCGGCCCAGACCGCGCAGTCGCTGGACAATCTGAAGCGCGTGCTGGCCCATGTCGGCGCCACCCCGGCCGATGTCGTCCGCCTGCGCACCTACGTGGTGAACCACTCGCCGGACAAGCTGGCCGACATCATGCCCGCAATCGGTGCCTTCTTCGGCGGCGCGGCACCGGCGGCCAACACCCTTGTCGGTGTGCAGGCGCTGGCGATGCCGGAATTCCTAATCGAGATCGAAGCCACCGCCATTGTCGGCGGCTGAGCGCACACCACAACAGGACCCATCCCCATGATCGTGCCCAACCTGATGGTCAGCGATATGCCGCGCGCGATCGCCTTTTACGGCGAGGTGTTCGGCATGCACGTCAGCGTGCTGGTGGCCGCCGACCGTTCCGTGTCCACCGAGGGCGACGGCGCGGATGCAGTGTTCGCGACGCTGGAGGGCGCGGGCGGCCAGCTGATGCTGCAACTGGCGTCCAGCATCTCAGAGGAGTTGCCCCAGTTCGCCGGGCGGTCGCCTGAAATGACCGGCACCATCTACCTGCGCGGCGTGCCAGCGGACGAGGTGGCCGGACGCGCGCCGGCATCCAGCATCGTCAAGGGCCCGCTCAACCAGTGGTACGGCATGCGCGAAGTCTACGTCAGCGATCCGGATGGCTACGTGATCTGCGCCGGCGCGCCGGAGGGGCCGCCACCGCAATAGGTTGCCGCCAAGGGCCTGGGATCAGGTCTCGGCCAGCGCCGCCGCGCCGAAGGAGCGTCCGCGCACTTCGCGCTGGTTCTCGAAGATGGAGCCCTGGCTGGGCGCCGGCGGATAGGGCATGCGCACCGGCACGTTGGCCAGCCGCGGCTCCAGGGTCGACGACCCGCGCAGCATGTTCGCCTCGTGGGCCGCGAAGTCCGGGAACGTGTAGGCGACCAGCGGCCATGCATCGGCGGCGGCATAGCCATGCAGCAGCAGCCGGCGGTCGTGCGCCGACATATTCGGCTCCGAACCATGCACCATGCGCACGTGGTGGATGGTGATAGACCCGGCCGGGCCGATCAGCGGCACCGCACTCGCAGGATCGAAGTCGGCGTCGTCCATGTCGATGGCGCCGACGAAATGGCCCTTGTGGTGGTGGTCGTAGATGCGGCCCTTGTGGCTGCCGGGGATCATCAGCAGCGGACCCTTGTCGGCGGTGCAGTCGTCCAGCATCACGCCGATTTCCAGGATGTCGTCGTTGGTGTGCGGATAGAACGCCCAGTCCTGGTGCCACTCCACCGCCTCGCCGCCATGGCCCGGCTTGATGTTGAGCTTGGTGTGATGCATGCGCAGATTGTCGCCGATCAGCCCGGCGACGATGTCCAGCAGCAGGTCGCCGCGCAACAAGTTCTCGAACACCGGGTGCGCGGAGTGCGGGTCCTTGATGCGGCGCACGTGCGGCGAGGTCGCCGAGTGGTCGTCTTCCAGATCGTAGCGGTCGTCGTTGGCGCGCACGAAGCGGGAGGCGTCGACCAGCGCATCGACGGCGGCACACGCCTCGGCGACGGTCTCGGGCGGTACCGCGCCCTCGATCATCACGAACCCCTGCTCCTGGTACTGGTCCTTGTGCGCCTGGGTCAGCATTGCGTTGGTCGGCATTTCTGAAGCCCTCCCGATCATGCTGATAATACCTCTTTGTCAGTCGATTGTCAGTGCGGGCAATCGCGCCCTGACCGCGGTCTTGATCGAGCGGTGAATGCGTTCCGGAAAGTCGGGCGGCAGCATCGCCTCTACCCGAACCAGTGCGTCATCCACGGTCGATCGAACCTCGTCCAGGATGTCTGCGACAAGCCTTCGGGGCACGCCAGCCGCGACCGCGGTCTGCACAAAATGGCGGCCGACGATTTCGTCCATGCGGTAGTGGCGATTGGTGCCGACGGACATGGCGAGCTTCATCTGCTTCCGCTCGATTTGCCTGCGGTCCAGCGCCATTTGGGCCGACAGCACATCGTAGAGCGGTGTCAGCCGATACGTTCCACCGGGCGACAAGAAGATGCTGAAGTTCTTGGCGTGGCCGTCGGTGGCGCCGAATAGGAAGTTCAGGGCTTGGGCCTTGATGAATGTTGCCTGGTCAGCCTGGGGCGTATCGCTTCCCTTCAACATGCCGAGTATGTCGACCATACCCGGGCCACCATCGCTCTGGTATTTCGCCGCTGAAGGAACCGACAGTGCCTGGCAACAATCCTCTTGAGGAAGGCGCAACAGGCGACGGTCACGTGTCCATTGGCGATCGAAACGCGTTACGACCAGCGCTTTGGTTTCGCCGAACGTTTCGATCGCCGCCTCGTTCACCGGCAGGCCGCATGCCTCGACCAACTTCAAACAGTAGAATTCGTTCTCCACACTGTCGGAAAGATCGATGCCATTGGGCAGCCGTCCGATTTGCGGCTTCAGGATATGTGTCGTCGCGGTTGCGCCGCGCGGCCTCAGCCAGTGGCCCTCGTGGCGTAGCAGCGCGGTCTTCTCCTGCGTTCCGGCGATGGAGATCCTGAAATCGTCGTCGCGGCTCAGGCCGAGCGGCGCCTGTGCCAATCCGCGCAGCATTTTTTCGACGTCCTCAACCTCGATACGGTCGCCTTCGACTGGAGGCGTTGCGTCGACCGCATCATCCCGATCAGTGAGGAATTGCAACGCACCGACGCAGTCATGACCAATGGCGGCAAGCAGCCCATACGCATCCGTATCCCGCGCGCCGACACGCTCCGCAATGCGGCGCCGCAAGAGGGGGCCATCCGGCAGCAGATTGTCAAAGACCGCGACCACCTGCTCTCCGCGGACCACACTCTCGCGAAGCGGCAGCGATAGCGAGATCGGCAAGGTGTGTTCCCAGTCGAGCCAACTGTCGCCGTATTGAAAGGCGATGGCACCACCAGCCTCCTTGGTGAGCCAGCCAACCAGGCGGTTGTTCAGATAGACTCGTAACGGCTCATGGCGGCGGCGGCGTGCCATCAGAAGATGTTTTCGATGTCAGCGGCTGTCGTTCTTGTGCGTGGTCCGATGCGCAGTTCGAGGTCGAGAACCGCTAGAATTGCGAGGATCGTATCTATTCTGGTGCCGGCGTTCCCGTTCTCGATCATCGAGACCATATTCTGCCCGATCCCCACCATTCGGCCGAGGTCGGTCTGGTTGAGCCCAAGCTTCTTGCGGGCCCTGCGTATGGTATTGCCAATCTGGTCGGGCGTTCGTGCCTGCGTAATCATAAGAATTTTATACGCTAAATTGGATAAGTTTGCAATATCCGATTTATTGGATAATCATCAATTATGCAGTTATATGGATAAATCCGTTTTAATGGCCACCTACCAGTACGCGATCATGCGGCCGCAGAAGATGACGCCGATCCAGACCGGCGGGGACAGGGCGGCGTGCAGCCGCGCCCAGCCGGCCATGCGGCGGTTCCACCAGTGGAACGCCAGCGCATTCAGGCCGGCCAGCGCGATCAGGGCGAGTTTCACCTGGAAATAGGGCGTGGCCGCGAACACGCGCGGGTCGGCGGCGAACATCATCAGTCCGCTGATCACGGCGAGCGCGAAACCGCACCACACGATGGGCAGCGCCAGGCGCATCACGGCGCGCTTGTCGAGCGAACGGCCCAGGCCCATGGCGCGCAAGTCGACCACGAGCACCGGACCCAGCAGCAACGCGGCGCCAATGACATGCCCGGTATTGGCCAGCGGGTAGGCCCAGGCCGACGCGCGCATCCACTGGCCGAGGCCGGAGGCTTCCAGATCAGCGAGGAGGGCGTCCATGCCACGTCTTTGAATGGCGCGAACCCAATGACCATACACAAGCGTCATGGTCGGGCTTGTCCCGACCATCCACGAGATGGCCGCTTGAGCGGCAAACAAGACGTGGATGCCCGCAACGAGTGCGGGCATGACGGTGGTGGTAGGGGCTCAATCCGCTACGTTGATCGGGATGGCGCAAAAGCGCCCGAGCGGCCCTAAGACCCCAGCCGTTCCGGATAGATGTCGTACACCTGGTCGCCGATGACCAACCGCTCGGTCTTCATCTCGTACGTACCGGGGTCGGTGTGCCGGCGCCCGATGGCGGTCGCGGTGTCGCCGGAGAGAACGTTCTCGTCGGTGATGCCGGCGCGGTCGTTGCGCGCGGGCGGACCGAGCACGATCTCCCACACATTGTCGTCGGAGTCGCGCATCAGCAGGTAGGCATGGGGCGGGCCGAGGCTCACCGCCTCGATGGTGCCGGTCAGCTCGAACGTCTCGCTGCCGTACTCGCGCCAGCCATGGTGCGCCCATGCCACCACCGGCACCAGCATCAACACCAGCGCCGCCAGCATGGCCTTGCGCGGTCTCGCAGTAAATCTGGCAGAAAACCTGGACATGATCCGTCTCCCTTCACGGTTAAGCGCCACGAACGCCGGCGCCCACCGCGATGGTCAACGCAGGGCGTCAGGCCGCGTGCAGCCGGTCGAGCGCCGCCTGGATTTTCTCGCGCGCCGAGGTGGCGTCGTCGCGGCGCGACCGCTGCTCGGCCACCACCTCTTCCGGCGCTTTCGCCAGGAACTGCTCGTTCGACAGCTTCTTGTCGAACTTCAGGATGTCGGCATCCAGTTTCGACAGTTCCTTGGCCAGCCGCGCCCGCTCCACGTCGATGTCGATCACGTCGCCCAGCGGCAGCACGACCGTCGCCTCGTCGACCAGCGCCTGCGCGGCACCACGCAAATCCTGGTCGCCGGGCTGCTCATCGGCAACCGTAATCTGGCTCAAGCGCGCCACCCGGCCGATCAATTCTGCGTAACGATCGAACCGGCCGCGGGTTTCGGCGGTCGCGCCATAGACCGTGGCGTGGAGCTGCGCGCCCGGCGGCACGTTGACCTCGGCCCGCACCGTGCGCAGTTCGGAGATCAGCCGAACGACCCAGGCCAGTTCCTCCGAAACGCCGGCGTCGACCAGGTCCGCGTCCAGGTCCGGCCACGGCGCGGTGACCAGCATGTGGTCGTCGCCACCGCCGCCAAGCTGCTGGTTCAGCTCCTCGGTCACGAACGGCATGAACGGGTGCAGCAGGTGCAGGATGCGGCCCAGCGCCCACGCCGTCGTGGCGCGCGTCTCCGCCGTCATGTTGCTGTCGGCGGCCTGCCCCTGCAGCAACGGCTTGGCGAACTCCAAATACCAGTCGCAGTAGGTGTGCCAGGCGAAGTGATAGACGGCGTCGGCGGCCTGGTCGAACTTGAAGCCTTCCAGGGCCTCGGTCACCTCGGCAGCACAGCGCGCGGTCTCGCCGACGATCCAGCGGTTGACCGGCTGCGACACGCCGGCGGGGTCGAACGCCAGGTCGGGCACGCAACCGTTCATCTCGGTGAAGCGCGCGGCGTTCCACAGCTTGGTCGCGAAATTGCGATAGCCCTCGATCCGGCCCTTGGAGAGCTTGATGTCGCGGCCCTGCGCGGCCATCGCCGCCAGGGTGAAGCGCAGCGCGTCGGCGCCGTACTCGTCCACCAGGTCCAGCGGGTCGATGATGTTGCCCTTCGACTTCGACATCTTGGCGCCGTGCTCGTCACGAACCAGCGCGTGCAGATAGACGGTGCGGAACGGCACCTGGTCGCGGCAGTAGAGCCCCATCATCACCATCCGCGCGACCCAGAAGAACAGGATGTCGAAACCGGTGATCAGCACGTCGGTGGGGTAGTAGCGATTGAGCTCCGGCGTCTCCTCCGGCCAGCCCAGCGTGGTCAGCGGCCACAGGCCCGACGAGAACCAGGTGTCGAGCACGTCCTCGTCCTGGCTCAGCGGCTTGTCCTCGCCATAGTGGGCGCGGGCCGCTGCCTTGGCTTCGTCCTCGCTCTCGGCGACGAAGATCTCGCCGTCGGGGCCGTACCAGGCCGGGATCCGGTGGCCCCACCAGAGCTGGCGCGACAGGCACCATGGCTGGATGTTGTTCATCCAGGCGTAGTAGGTCTTGGTCCACTGCTCGGGCACGATCTGGATGCTGCCGTCCTCGACAGCCGCGACCGCGCGCTTCGCCAGCGGCTCCATGTTCGCGTACCACTGCTCGGTCAGGTAGGGCTCCACCGGCACGCCGCCGCGGTCGCCATAGGGGACCGTGTGGCGGTGCGGCTCCACCTTGTCCAGCAGGCCCGCCGCCTCGATATCGGCGACCACGCGCTTGCGTGCCTCGAACCGGTCCAGCCCGCGATAGGCCTCCGGCACCTGGTCGTTCAGCGCCGCCTTGCGGTCGAAGATGTTGATGATCTCAAGGTTCTGGCGCCGGCCGACCTCGTAGTCGTTGAAATCGTGCGCCGGCGTGATCTTCACCGCGCCCGAGCCCTGCTCCGGGTCGGCATACTCGTCGGCGACGATCGGAATGCGGCGGCCGACCAGCGGCAGGATGCAATGCTTGCCGACCAGGTCCTTGTAGCGCTCGTCGTCGGGATGGACCGCGACGCCGGTATCGCCCAGCATCGTCTCCGGCCGGGTGGTGGCGACGATGATGTGCCGGTTCGGGTCGTCCTCCAGCGGGTAGCGGAAATACCAGAGATTGCCGTCGATGTCGGTCGGCTGCACCTCCAGGTCGGAGATCGCGGTGCCCAGCTTCGGGTCCCAGTTGACCAGCCGGGTGTCCTTGTAGATCAGGCCCTCGCGGTGCATGGCGACGAACACCTTGCGCACCGCCGCCGACAGGTCCTCGTCCAGGGTGAAACGCTCGCGGTCCCAGTCGCAGGAACAGCCCAGCCGGCGCAGCTGGTTTGTTATCGTGCCGTCCGACTGCTCCTTCCACTCCCAGACCCGCTCCAGGAACTTCTCGCGCCCCATCTCCACCCGCGAGGTGCCTTCGGCGTCGAGCTGGCGCTCCACCACCATCTGGGTGGCGATGCCGGCGTGGTCGGTCCCCGGCTGCCACAGGGCGTCGCGCCCCTGCATGCGGCGCCAGCGCATGAGGATGTCCTGCAGCGTGTTGTTGAGCGCGTGGCCCATGTGCAGGCTGCCGGTCACGTTCGGCGGCGGGATCACGATGGTGAACGGCGTGCCGTCCGGCTTCTGGCCGAGGGTGAATGCGCTGGCCTCTTCCTCGCGCTTGTACTGGCTCGGCTCGATGTCGCCGGGCGTGAAGGTCTTGTCCAACATGACGGGTCCGGTGGAATTTTTGGGTTGGGTGGCGGATACGCGGACCCGCGCCGGATTTCAACCGCAATCAGCGGCGGCGCGAAGATGACACGGCGCGATCAGTGGATAAAGCTCGCCGGGCGTGCGCCGGCAAGCTGGGGGTCAGCGCGATCCGGTCAGCCGCTGAATCTCGCGCTGGACCATGCGCTCCACCATATCCGGCAGGTTCTGGTCCAGCCACTCGCGCAGCAAGGGGCGCATCACCTGGCGCGCCAGTTCCTCCACGGTCAGCCCCCCAATGCCGGTGGTATCCTCAACCGGCGGCGGGGACGGCCGGCTGGCCGCGCTCAGCGATGCCAGCGCGCCGGCAGTGGCGGCCGCCGAGCCGGCGGACATCAGCGGGTCGTCCTCGAACGCGTCTTCCGGGATCGGGTCGGCCGGCGGCGGTGGTGGCGCCTCCACAGGCACCTCCTCGTCCAGCACCAGCGGCGCCTCGTCCTCCTCGACCACTTCGGTCAGCTCCAGGACGTCCTCGTCGAAGTCCTCCGCGATCAGGGTCGATTCCGGCTCCGGTTCGGGCATCGGCGGTTCGGGCATCGGGTCTGGTTCCGGCGGCGGCGGGGCCGCCTGCACTGCCGTTTCGTCGCCATCCCCTTCACCGTCGCCATCCTCGGAAATGATCCGGCGGATCGACGCCAGGATCTCCTCCATCGAAGGTTCAGCCTGGGCCTTGTCTTCACTCATATCTGGCGCTCTCGTCCACGCGACCGTCCGGGTCAGGCCACGTTATGTCAGATTGGTTTCAATGTCCAAAGCGCCCGCGCTGCAGTCCGCGCCGCGCCCCGGCAGGCCAAGATGGGTTCCCGGGCCTTTATTCGGTACCGATGAAGTCGTCCTTGACGTCGTCGAAGTGGCTGGTCACGTCGTAGTAGGTGACGGGCAGGCTCAACTGGCGCGCGGTCAGCCCGCCGACGGCTGACGCCAGCGCATAGGTGGCCAGGATTTCGGCCCGCTGGGCCTGCACCACGTCCACCTGGGCCTGGAACAGCTCCTGCTCCGCGTCCAGCACGTCCAGGATGGTCCGGGTGCCGACGGTGGATTCCTGCCGCGTGCCTTCCAGCGCGATCTCCTGGGCGCGGACCTGGGCCTCGAACGCCACCAGGGTCGCGCGTGCGGTCTGCAGGTCGTCCCACGCCTGGTTCACCGCCTCGATGGTCTGGCGCTGGGCGTTGTCCAGCTCGCGCTGGCGCTGGGTCTGGGTGTCGCGCGCCGCCCGGATGGCCGCGTACTCGGCGCCGCTCTGGTACAGCGGGATGGTCAACTGCGCCGTCACCGCGCCACGGCTGGTGTCTTCGATGGTGGCGCTGCTGCCCTGGCTGTAGCTCAGCTCGCCATTCAGCGACAGCGTCGGCAGCAACTGCGCGATCGCGATGTCGATATCGTTCTCCGCCACCGCCAGGCCGAACTTGGCCGAGGCCACCGACGGATTGTTGGCGAGCGCGAGCTGGATCGCCGCGTCACGCGCCGACGGCAGGCCGAGCAGCGGCGTCGGGCGCACCAGCTCGGTCGGCAGAGGGCCGATCACCCGCTCATAGGTCGCGATGGACGTGGACAGGTCGCCGCGCGCCTGGGTGGCGTTGGACACCGCGTTGGCCAGCCGCGCCTCGGCCTGGGCCACGTCGGTGCGCGTCAGTTCGCCGACCTCGAACCGGTCGCGGGTGGCATTGAGCTGTTCTTCGAGCACTGCCTGGTTGTTGATACTGAGGCCGAGCACGGCGGTGTCGCGCACGACGTCGACATAGGCGGTCGCGGCCTGCAGCAGAACCGACTGCTCGACAGTGAACAACTGGGCGCGCTGCGCCTGGATCACGTTCTTGGCGCGGTCGACCTGATGGAAGGTCTCGCCGCCTTGGACGATCGGCTGGTTGATGGTCAGCGTGCTGGACAGCGGGCGGCCGGTGAACTGGTTTCCGCCTGTGATCGTGCGGCTGTAGGAGCTGGTGACGCCGGCCTGACCGGTGACGCTCACCGTCGGCCGCCACCCCGACAGAGCCTGGGGAAGCTGCTCGTCCACCGCGCGCAACGCGGCGCGCTCGGACAGGAGCTGCGGGTTGTTCACATAGGCCTGGGACAGCGCGTCGACCAGGCTGTCGGCGGCGGCGGACCCGGCGGCCAGTGTCGTCGCGCCGGCAAGCAGCACCGCGCCGATCCGCGCGGGCAACCGGCGCTTGCCAGCCGGCCTGGCGTTCCGCTCCATGCCGCCGCGCCCATCCGCGCGGCCACGTGCATCATTCATGGGTTGACGCTCCTGTGTGCGACCCAAGCCCGATTCACAACCCCACCATTCGGCAAACTGGCCGATGGCCTGCCGGTATGCAATAAAAACCGACGCTAACCCCAGATATTTCAACGATAAACAGGGTTAACATATAATGAAGGTCCGCGACCTCTCCTAGAATACGAACTGCGGCGGCGCGGTGAATTCGGGCAGCACCGGGATCGAGGCATCGAAATACTGCCGGCGCGACACGGCACCGCTTTGGCGCAACAGGACCGACGCACGGCCCGGCCCGGCATCCGGGCGGACGACGGCCACCAGCCGGCCGCCCTCGCTCAGTTGCGCGGTCAGGCCGTCGTTCAGCACGGCCACCGCGCCGTTGATGAAGATCACGTCGTAGGGCGCCTGCTTCGGATAGCCCTCCGCCAAGGGGCCGTCCAGCACCGCGGCGTTCTCGATGCCCAGTTCCTCGATCCGCGCCCGCGCCATGTCGGCCAGCGCCGGCTCCGATTCCAGGGCGACCACCGTATCGCACAACCCCGCGATGACGGCGGTGGAGTAGCCGGTGCCGCACCCGATATCGAGCACGATGTCGCTCGGCTTGATCGCCGCCGCCTCCAGCAGCCGCGCGAACACCATCGGCTCCATCAGCGTGCGGCCATGGCCGACGTCGAGGTCCTCGTCGACATAGGCCAACCCGCGGCGCGCACTGGGCACGAAGCGCTCGCGCGGCACCGTGCCCAACGTCGCCAGGATGCGCTCGTCCGACACCCGGTTCGGCCGCAGCTGGCCCTCGATCATGTTCACCCGCGCCTGCGCGAAGTTCGTCATCGCCTAACCTCTTTTGCCGCCCGTATTACCGCCCGCTTGGGGCACGCCGCAATCACGTGACGCAGCGGTCAGGGGCGGGCTGGACAACCCGAATGCAACGCGCCATAACACTGCCATCATATGTCTGTCCATATGTGGGCATCCGCAGGGGCTCGGTTGCCTCGGATCGCCCGCGACCCGTCATCCCTGCATATCGCGCCCCTTGTCTTCACGTGGTGCGCACCACATGCAATAGGTCGCACACCATGGCCCGGTGGCAGAGTGGTTACGCAGAGGACTGCAAATCCTTGTACGTCGGTTCGATTCCGGCCCGGGCCTCCACCACGCTTGCCTGCCGAAGCATTGTTACAATTCAACGCAAGATTGTGGAAAATGCGACCGACCCACGTGTTAAGATCGATTTCAAGTCATTGCCATATTCTAGTCTTCGGTTCCCCTAACAAAGCTGGACAACGTCATGTCGGAAACTCTTGAGACCGGCGCCAATGGCGCCGCTGCCGCGCAGGGTGGCAGCCCCACCCCGCCGCTTTACCAGCGCCCGGCCCTACTGGATTCCAACAAGCATGGGGCGTTGTCGTTGCGCGAGAACGGCGGCTACAAGTTCGCCGCCAATGCCAATGTCATGATGGTGAACGCGATCGAGTTCATTCCGGCCGCGCGCAACTATCCCATCGTCTTCGCGGGCCAGGAAAGCCCCGTCCCCGTGGTCATCCTGGGCATGCGCGACGGCGAGAACCTGTTCGTCAGCGACGAGGGCGATTGGCATCGCGGCAGCTACGTGCCGGCCTATGCCCGCCGCTATCCGTTCATCTTTGCCGAGAGCAGCGACCGCTCCAAGCTGGGGCTGTGCATCGACGAGGCGTCGGACCTGGTGGTCGAGAGCGATGTCCGCCCGCTGTTCAAGGACGGCAAGCGCACGCCGCTGCTGGAGCGCGCGCTGGAGTTCTGCACCGCTTTCCAGCGCGAGATCGAGAACACCCGCCGCTTCATGGAAGCCATCGTCGCCAACGACCTGTTGATGGACAACCGCGCCAACGTGAAGATGGCCAATGGCGAGGCGCTGTCGGTCACCGGGTTCCGGGTCATCGACGAGAAGAAGTTCAATGCGCTGCCCGACGAGACCTTCCTCGACTGGCGCAAGCGCGGCTGGATCGGCCTGATCTACTGCCACCTGATCTCGATCGGCAACTGGTCGGAGCTGGTGGACCAGCAGGCGGACCGCAGTTCCGCGAACACCGTACTGGGGGCCGAAGACAATGCGTAATGCCACCCACAGGTTCGGACACGGCGTGTTTGGGCGGGCCTTCTGGGCGCTGGCGGCCACCGCGCTGCTCGCCGGCGCGCCGGCCCATGCCCAGGGCGCCGGCAATGCCGACATCGAGCTGCCCGACACGCCGGTGGATGCCGCCGTCGACGGCAACGATGCCGCGGCACCGCCGGCCCTGGTGACCGGCTTCCGGTCCGCGCTGTTCGGCATGGACCAGCAGGCGGTTCTGGATGCCATCGAGGCCGATTTCGGCATCGCCGCCGACGACGTCGCGATCAGCCAGAACGCCGTGGAGAAGACCACCACGCTGAACATCAGCGTGCCGGACCTGTTGCCGGACGCGGGCGTCGCCCAGGTGGTCTACCTGCTCGGCTACCAGTCCGAAGCGCTGATCCAGATCGACGTGTTCTGGGGCCTGGACAGCGAGATCGACAACCCCGGCGGCCTGATGACGGCCACCGGGATTCTCGTGAACTACTTCCGCACCCAGGGCTTCCCGCCCGAAGCGGTCCGCACCAACCAGCAGCTTTCCGACGGCAGCGTGCTGATCTTCGCCGCGCTGGACGGCGACGGCCGCTCGGTCACGCTGACCCTGCAGCCGAAAGCCGCGCTGACCGGCGAGGCCGTGCCCGAGGGCGTCGACCCGCCGCTGGTGATGCGCCTCAACTACGTGCTGGATACCGAGAACCCGGACATCTACCAGCTGCCCGACGGCGCGTTTTAGGGTCCTGATCTCTTAAGTCTGCGCCAGCCCTCTCCTCCACCCGGCCACCCAGCAGGATACTGTCGTTGGGCGGCCGGGTGGGGGAGAGGGCCGGTGCCGACTTCAGCGTAAGCTGAATTCCATTAGCTAGACCGTGCGCTGGCAGGTGACGCTGGCGATACGGTTGCAGTTGCCGACACCGGCCGACCTGCAAACCGACTGGTCGCCCAGCCGCACGTTGGTCTGAAAGACCACCGTGTTGCGGGAATAGGACGAAACGGCCTGGTCATAGCCTTGCTGCCGGCAGAACGTGTCAATCTGCTGCTGCTGGCGGCAGGAGCCCTCGGCATAACAGAGGTCCACCCAACGCCCGCCGACTTGCGGATCGTTGAACGTGCGCGTCTGCACCTGAGGCACCGGGTCGATCACGGGCGGGCCCCCGCCCGGATTGCCGCCCGGATTGCCCCCCGGATTGCCGCCGGGCGGCGGCATGGTGATACAGGCGCCGAGCGTGCCGGTTGCGGCCAGCATGGCGATGGCGAAGGCCTTGCGGCCGAACTGAACGTCAAACATCTACTCCTCCTTTGGGTATCGGCCACCGCGACGCGGCGGCCTTCGGATGCCCTTGGAGGTAAGCAACAACGCCCTTCGCCCACATGGGGCCGACACCCCATTTTCCGCATCGCCCGGAGGTTGCCGCGCCCGATTGGCGGGACGGGACGAAGGCGATAGAGTCCACTCCTGGCACAACCGCGCCCGCTCACGGGGCGCCTGGAGATGGAGTGGCGAGCGATGAAGATCACGGCACTGGCCGCGTCTGGCGTGGCGATTTCCGGCCTGTTCGGCACGACTTTGCTCAGTACGACTTTGCTCAGTTCGACTTTGTTCAGTACGGGGGCGCTGGCGGACGGCACGGTCGACCTGCGGATCCTGAACACCGCCGACATCCACATGCACATCGTCGACTACGACTACTACCGCGATGCGCAGAGCGACGCCGTCGGGCTGGCCAAGGTCGCGACCCTGATCGCCGAGGCGCGCGGCGAGGTCGCCAACTCGATCCTGATCGACAATGGCGACCTGATCCAGGGCAACCCGCTGGGCGACTACATGGCCAAGGAGCGCGGGCTGGAAGACGGCGAGGTCCACCCGATCTACAAGGCGATGAACCTGCTCGGCTACGACGTCGGCAACATGGGCAACCACGAGTTCAACTACGGCCTCGACTTCCTGGCCGAGACCACCGACGACGCGGCCTTCCCCTACATCAGCGCCAATATCGTGGTCGAGGATGGCGACGACGACATGTCGAACGACCAGCCCTACTACACGCCCTACGTCATCCTGGACCGCACGCTGAGCGACAGCGCCGGCGCCAGCCACGACATCCGCATCGGCGTCATCGGCTTTCTGCCGCCGCAGATCATGCAGTGGGACAAGGCGAACCTGGAAGGCACGGTCGACACCTGGGACATCGTCGCCGCCGCCGAGCACTATGTGCCGCTGATGAAGGCCGAGGGCGCGGACATCGTGATCGCGGTGCCGCATTCCGGGCTCGCCACCGCCACGCCGGATGGCATGGACGAGAACGCGACCTACTATTTGTCGGAGGTCGAGGGCATCGACGCCATCCTGTTCGGCCACGCCCACCAGGTGTTCCCCAGCGATGTCTATGCCGACATTCCGGGCGTCGACCTGGCCAACGGCACCATCAACGGCGTGCCCTCCAGCATGCCGGGCTTCTGGGGCAGCCATCTGGGCGTGATCGACCTCGCCCTGGCGGTGGACGACGCCGGCGCCTGGACGGTGACCGGCGGCACCGGTGCGGTGCGCGGCATCTTCGAACGCGACGGCCGCGACATCATTCCGCTGGTCGACCCCGACCCGAAGATCGTCGACGCGGTGCGCGAGGAGCATGAGGCGACCATCGCCTACATGCGCGAGGGCGTCGGCCAGACCACCGCGCCCATCAACAGCTATTTCGCGCTGGTGCAGGACGACCCGTCGATCCAGATCGTGACCAACGCGCAGAAGTGGTACGTCGAGCAGCTGATCGCCGGCACCGAGTATGACGGCCTGCCGGTGCTGTCCGCCGGTGCGCCGTTCAAAGCCGGCGGCCGGGGCGGCCCGGACTACTACACCGACATTCCGACCGGCGAGATCGCGCTGATGAACGTGGCCGATCTCTACATCTATCCCAATACGTTACGGGCCGTTCTTTTGGACGGCGACGAGGTGCGGGAGTGGCTGGAGATGTCGGCCGGCGCGTTCAACCGGATCGACCCGGCGGCGGCGGGCGCCCAGGCGCTGCTCAACCCGGACTTCCCGTCCTACAACTTCGACGTCATCGACGGGGTGACCTACCAGGTCGACCTGACCCAGCCGGCCCGCTACGACCGCGACGGCAATTTGATCGACCCCGATGCCCACCGCATCGTCGATTTGCAGTTCGAGGGCGCGCCAATCGACGGGGAGTCTCAGTTCATCGTCGCGACCAACAACTACCGGGCCGGCGGTGGCGGCAACTTCCCGGCGCTGGACGGCAGCAACATCATCATCGAGGCGCCCGACGAGAACCGCACGGTGCTGGCCAACTACATCTTCGAGCAGGGCTCCATCGACCCGTCGGCCGACGACAATTGGGGCTTCGTGCCGATCGAGGGCGACCCGGTGGTGACCTTTACGTCCGCCCCGCACGCCGAGGCATCGCTGACCGAGGCAATGGGCATCGTCAAGACCGGCGAGGACGAAGAAGGCTTCGGCATCTACCAGATGGCGTTTTGAGCAACCCCAAACCTCAATGATGCCCTCGGCACAAGGCCGAGGGCGTCGAGAATGGTTGTAGGCCTACTCCCCGTCTGCGGGCTTCGGGGGTTCGCCGCCGCCGACGATGGCGGTGAGCGTCGCCAGCAACTCGGCATCGATGGCGCGCATCACGCGCAAGTCGGTGCCTCGGATACCAAGAGTGTGAATGCCGATGACCTCGGCCGCGGTTGCGTTGTTGCCTGCGATCATCAAGGGCGCGCCCGACGCACCTTGCCAAGAGGCGCAAAGGTGGCCCACCAGCGCGCCGCTACTCTCAACCGCCAACGGCGAGCAGCCATAGTCCAAGGACATGAACCGCCCGTCGTTGAGGTCCGCGCTGTAGCCCGGCAGCATCAGGCGGCCGGACAACGCAGGGACTTCCGCGTCGCTCGCCGGCGCCAGGCGCGGTGTGAGATGGCCGAAACCCGGCGGGTGCGACACCAGTTCGACCACCGCCCAGTCGTTCTCAGGCGCCTCATCCCAACGCGGCGCAGCCATGTGCACCGCCTTCGCCAGCACCGAATGGGTGTAGCTCGGGCTCGACAGCACGAATCCGATAGTACTGGCCGGCAGTTGGCCGCCCGCATCGTCGGTGACGCAGTGCGCAGCCGTCAGCACCATGCGCTGGCCGATCAGGCTGCCGGTGCACAGGCTGCCGCCCGCCAGCACCTGCCCGACCAAATTGAGCGGGTAGTTGTAGCCGGGCAGCATCAGCATGCGGATGCCGTCGGAATCGGTCGAATTGCTGCCGACGAAGCGTTCCGCGAGGACCGACGGGTCAGAAGCGCCGATTTGGTC
The DNA here is from genome assembly GCA_965227515.1 of Alphaproteobacteria bacterium. Lineage (GTDB taxonomy): Bacteria > Pseudomonadota > Alphaproteobacteria > CALKHQ01 > CALKHQ01 > CBDDFZ01. The sequence goes on along the minus strand of CBDDFZ010000001.1, from coordinate 2,587,639 downwards.
GATCGCACGCGCCAGGGAGTCATACAGCCCGTCCGGCCTGGTCAAGGCATCGATCGCCCCGTTCTCGGGGTAGCCCGCCCTGGAATCCGCGATGACCGCGCCGACCCCGGCGATTGCGCCCAGGATCAACAGGCCGGTCTGCTCGTCGCGCTGAATGCGGCGCAGATAGTCGACGTGGGCGAACTCGTCGTCGACCAGTTGCTCGATGGCACCGCCAATGCCGGCGCGCCCTTCCTCCATGCGGCCGGCCAGTATGTCGGTCCAGCCTCGCCCGGCGGCGGCCTCGGAGCGCTCAAGGTACAGGTTATTGGCCAGATAGAGGTCCTCCTCCATCAGGTCGAGCGTGCGCAGGGCCTGGCCGAAATCGCTGCGTGCCTGAACGATGTCGCCGCGCGCCAGGGCCGCCGCGGCCCGCTCGGTAAATCCACCGACCTGGCTCTGGGTCTCGGCCCGAAACCCGCTCGAAGCGGCGGTGCATGCCGCCAGTGCCATAATGGATGTGCCGGCCAAAGCCTTGGCCAGCAAGGGTCGCACGGCCCTCATGGCCGCGAAAATTGCTCGCGTCATTATCCCCTCCCCACAATCAAACCGTGTACATACCACGGGATGTACACGGGTACGACTCGGGAAGTAGATTCGGTTTGAAACGGAGTACTCTGGAGCCCCTAAAGCGCCTCGATGCGGATCAGGCGGGGCGGTTCGGCCATGGCGTCCAGCTCGGCGATGGCGGACATGGCGCGCGCCATCGCCTTCTCCGAGGTCTCGTGGACGGTCATCACCACCGGCACGACGTTGTTGGGCGAGCGGCCGCGCTGGATGATCGCTTCCATGCTGATCTCGTGGTCGCGCAACACGCCGGAGATCGCCGCGATCACGCCGGGCTGGTCGCGCACCATCAGGCGCACGTAATAAGCGCCCTCGTGGCGCTCCATCGGTGAGGTCACCGGCTGGGAGAGCTGGCCCACCGGCCGCCCGAATGTGGGCACCGCGTTGCCGCGCGCCAGGTCGATCAGGTCGGCGACAACAGCCGTTGCGGTCGGCCCCGCCCCCGCCCCGCGCCCGGTCAGCATGATGTCATCGACGAAGTCGCCGCTGGCGACCACGGCGTTGAACACGCCCTCGACATGGGCGATCTGCGCGGCCAATGGCACCATGCACGGATGTACCCGCTGCTCGACGCCGCTGTCGGTGCGCCGGGCGCTGGCGATCAGCTTGATGCGGTAGCCCAGTTCCTCGGCGAATGCGATATCGTCGGGCGAGACATGGCGAATGCCCTCCACATGCACCCCGTCGAAGTTGACCAGGTCGCCAAACGCGATCGAGGCTACGATCGCGATCTTGTGGGCGGCATCGACACCGTCGATATCGAAGCTGGGATCGGCCTCGGCATAGCCCAATTCCTGCGCCTCGCGCAGCACGTCGTCGAAGGCGCGGCCGGTCTCGCGCATCACCGAGAGGATGTAGTTGCAGGTGCCATTGAGGATGCCGTAGACGCGCTCGATCCGGTTGCCGGCCATCGCCTCGCGCAGCGCCTTGACCACCGGAATGCCGCCGGCGACCGCGGCCTCGTAAAGAAGCTTGCCGCCACTGTCCTCGGCCAGCCGCGCCAGCGCGCCGCCATACTCGGCCAGCAGCGCTTTGTTGGCGGTGACCACCGCGCCGCCGCGCCCGAGCACGGTCTCGACCAGGGTGCGCGCCGGCCCTTCGGTGCCGCCGATCACCTCGACCACCGCGTCCGCGCGTGCGCCGGCCAGCGCGTGGACGTCGTCGATCCACTTGTATCCGGAGAGGTCGACCGGCCGGTCGCGGTCCCGCGCCCGCGCCGAGACCGCCACGATCTCGATTGGTCGCCCGGCCCGCGCCGCGATGGTCTCGCCATGGGTCTGCAGGATGTCGACGACACCGCAGCCGACCGTGCCCAGGCCGGCAATGGCCACTTGAAATGGTTGGCTCATCGCTTCGCTAGCGCTCGCGCCAAGTCTGCACCAGCCCGCTCCCCCACCCGGCCACCCAGGCAGGATACTTTCGTTGGGCGGCCGGGTGGGGGAGAGGGCCGGCGCAGACTTCGTGAGAAAGACACTACTGCGCGGCGGCCAGTTCGGCCCGTGGCGCGGGCTGCTGGTTCAGGAACCGGCGGATGGAGCGCACCGCCTGGCGGATGCGCTGGGTGTTCTCGACCAGGCCAATGCGCACATGGCCGTCGCCGTACTCGCCGAAGCCGACGCCCGGCGCAACCGCGACATTGGCCTCGGTCAGCAACAGCTTGGAGAACTCCAGCGAGCCCATGTCGGCATAGGGTTCGGGAATAGGCGCCCAGGCGAACATGGTCGCCGGCGGCCTGGGGACCGACCAGCCGGCCGCCTCCAACCCGTCGATCAGCACGTCGCGGCGCTCGCGATAGACATTGCGGATTTCCTCCACGCAGTCCTGCGGGCCGTTGAGGGCGGCCGCCGCCGCAACCTGGATCGGCGTGAACGCGCCATAGTCGAGGTAGGATTTCACGCGCGCCAAGGCCGCGACCAGATCGGGGTTGCCGACCGCGAAGCCGATGCGCCAGCCCGGCATATTGTACGTCTTCGACATCGAGGTGAACTCGACCGCAATGTCCTTGGCGCCGGGTACCTGCAGCACCGATGGCGGCGGGTCGCCGTCGAAATAGATCTCGGCGTAGGCGAGGTCGGACAGGACGAAAATCTCGTGCCGGCGGCAGAACGCCACCACCTCGGCATAGAAATCCAGGTCGGCGACCTGCGCGGTGGGATTGGCCGGATAGTTCAGGATGACGGCGACCGGCTTCGGCACCGAGTGGCGCACCGCACGCTCCAGCGCGGTCATGAAGGCCGGGCCCAGCTCGTGGGCGCCGACGGAGTCGACCGGCAGATGGCGCACCGAGCCGCCGGCGATGATGAAGCCGAAGGCGTGGATCGGATAACTGGGGTTCGGCACCAGCACCACGTCGCCGGGGCTGGTGATCGCCTGCGCCAGGTTGGCCAGCCCCTCCTTCGAGCCAAGGGTGACGATCGCCTCGCGCTCGGGATCGATGTCGACGCCGAACCGGCGACCGTAGTAGCCGGCAATGGCGCGCCTCAGCCCCGGAATGCCGCGCGAGTTGGAATAGCGGTGGGTCCGCCCGTCGCGCGCCGCCTCCACCATCTTCTCGACGATGTGCGGCGGGGTCGGCCGGTCCGGGTTGCCCATGCCGAAGTCGATAATGTCGGCGCCGTCGGCCCGCGCCGCCGCCTTCATGGCGTTCACCTGGGCGAAGACGTAGGGCGGCAGGCGTTTGATGCGGTAGAACTGGTCGTCCATGGCGGTTCGCGAAGCTCTCAGGGCCGAATGCGGTCGGCAGGCCACCGGGCGGTCCGCGCGGCCCCCTGGGCCGGCGTCACCCAACCCGGGTCAATTGAAATAGATCTCGGCGCGCTGGTTGCCGATCTGGCCGGTTTCCATGTTCTCCAGGAACGCCGGCTGCCGGTCGCCCACGGCATACACATATACCGAGCCGGGCGGCACGCCCAGACGGACCAGCGCGTCGGCCACCGCCTTCGCCCGGTCAATCGACAACTGGTAGTTAATCAGCGCCGCGCGCTGCGGCATCATCGGCGCGGTGCGCGCGCTGGCATGGCCGACCACCGTCACGATCCGGCCGGTGGCGCGCTGCAATTCCACAACGTCGCGCAGAATCTGCTGGTCGCGGCCGTCCAGATTGTCCGACGAGGTCAGGAAGTTGACCGTGGCCACCAGCACCGTGCCCTGGGGGATGTTGACCGCCGGCGGCGTCACAGAGACGACCTGCTGGGCGACCGGCTGCTGCGGCACCACCGTTTGCTGCGGAACGACGGTCTGCTGCGCTGGGGTTTGGGACACCTGCGGCTGCTGCGGCGCGGGCGGCATGGATGTCGGCGCATCGGTGATGACCGGCACACCGGTGTCGATGGCAGCCTGACGCTCCGCCTCGGTGGTCATGGGCTCGGGACGGTCCGGCACGGTGCCGACCGCCGGGAACGTCTCGTCGGCGCGCAGCGTGATGCCGCTGGGGCCGGTATAGAGGTCGTCGTCGCCGCTGAACCAGTCGCTGCAGCCCGCCAAGCCGCCGGCCAGCATGGCCGCCGCCAGCAGCGGCGTCAGGCTTCGGCGTATGCGCACGGCCTGCGCGGAGGAGGCCGGCTCAATAGTCGTGATTGGCCCAGGCAATTTGCGTGTCCCCAGTCCGTTCGGGAACGTCGTGACGCGCCCCCGTCAGCATCGCGGGCCCGCGGCGCGGCGCGAGACCCGAACGCTACGATGCCTAGCAAATGAAGCGCCGTCATCCAAGCTTTACATTGGGTTGCGCCGCACTACTGCTATGGAGAGGCCATTCGCGCGGCACGCGGCATCCCGAAGAGTGCGTCATGGCAAAGCCTGATTGGGCTTTGCAAATTCGCCGAAAGCCATGTATCCGCCCTGACCATCGACGTGCCGGCCCGGCGACGCATGAGGCGGCACATCACCAGACACGAGGTGGCCGCATGAGCGACCAGCAGCAGACCGAGACCAACAGGCAGGATCCGATGGAGCTCGGCCAGAACATGGCCAAGATCGCGGAGCAGAGCCGCAAGCTGGTGCTCGATTTCATGAGCCGACAGGGCAACGGCGCCGACGGCCCCCACCTGGGCATGAGCGATCCGCTGAACATCGGCAGCGCGTTCCTGGAAATGACCACGCGGATGATGGCCAACCCGGCCAAGCTGATGCAGGCCCAGGTCGACCTGTGGCAGGGCTACATGGAGATCTGGCAGAACGCCACCCAGCGCATGCTGGGCCACAATGTCGACCCGGTGGAACATCCGCCGGAGGGCGACCGGCGCTTCCGCGACGACTCCTGGAACGACGGCAACGTGTTCGACTTCATCAAGCAGAGCTACCTGATGACGTCGCGCTGGATGCTGAACACGGTGCGCGACGTCGACGGCCTGGACGACAAGACGGCGAAGAAGGTGGACTTCTATACCCGCCAGTTCGTCGACGCGATGGCGCCGTCGAACTTCGTCATGACCAATCCGGAGGTACTGCGCACCACGCTGGAGAGCCGCGGCGAGAACCTGGTCAAGGGCCTGCAGAACCTGTTGGACGACCTGGAGCGCGGCAAGGGCCAGCTCCACATCAAGATGACCGATCTGGAAGCGTTCGAGCTTGGCGAGAATATCGCCGTCACCCCCGGCAAGGTGGTGTACCAGAACGACCTGATCCAGCTGCTGCAATACGAGCCGACGACGAAGACCGTGGCCAAGCGGCCGCTGATGATCATCCCGCCGTGGATCAACAAGTACTACATCCTGGATTTGCGCCCGAAGAACTCGTTCATCAAATGGGCGGTGGAACAGGGCCACACCGTGTTCGTGCTGTCGTGGGTGAACCCGAACGAGGCGCTGGCGCGCAAGTCGTTCGAGGACTACATGCTGGAAGGCCCGCTGGCGGCGATGGACGCCATCGCCAAAGCCACCGGCGAGACCGACCTCAACGTCATCGGCTATTGCCTGGGCGGCACCCTGCTGGCCAGCACGCTGGCCTACATGAAGGCCAAGGGCGACACGCGGGTGGTCAGCGCCACGTTCCTGACCACGCTGACCGACTTCTCCGAGGCCGGCGAACTGTCGGTCTTCATCGACGAGGAACAGCTCGCAGCACTTGAAGAGCGCATGAACAAGCAGGGCTATCTCGCCGGCAGCGACATGGCCACCACGTTCAACATGCTGCGCGCCAACGACCTGATCTGGTCGTTCGTGGTCAACAACTACCTGATGGGCAAGGACCCGTTCCCGTTCGACCTGTTGTACTGGAACTCCGACAGCACCCGCATGCCGGCGGTGATGCACTCGTACTACCTGCGCAATATGTACCAGGAGAACAGGCTGGTGCAGCCGGGCGGCATCGTCCTGGATGGCGTGCCGATCGACCTCACCACCGTCGATACGCCGGTGTTCATGCTGTCGACCCGCGAGGACCACATCGCGCCGTGGACCTCGACTTACGCCGCGGTCAATCTGTTCTCCGGCCCGGTGAAGTTCTGCCTCGCCGCCTCCGGCCACATCGCCGGCGTGGTCAACCCGCCGGCGTCCGAGAAGTACTCGCACTGGATCGGCAGCGGCCGTAACCCGAAGAAGCCGGAGACCTGGCTGAAGAACGCCAAGGAAGAGCCGGGCTCGTGGTGGCCGGAATGGCAGAAATGGGTGGAAAGGCACGACGGCGGCCAGGTGCCGGCGCGCAAGCCCGGCGATGGCAAGCTGAAGGTGATCGAGGACGCACCCGGCAGCTACGTGGCGGTGAAGGCGCAGGACTGAGGGCCTTCAGAAGCGCCGCAAGGAGGGAGCGATGAAACTCTACGGCGTGCGCATCTGGGTCGATGACTACGCGAGCGCGAAGGCGTTCTACGCCGAGACCCTGGGGCTGCAGGTCGTCTGGGACATGCCCGACCACGGCGTGTTCGGGGTCGATGCCGGCGGGCCGCAACTGATCGTCGAGCGCACCGCGCCAGATGGCGACGACGGCAACCTGATCGGGCGGTTCGTCGGCATCTCGCTGCAGGTGGACGACATCGCGGCGACCCACGCCGACCTGGCGGCCAAGGGCGTGGCGTTCACGTCGCCGCCGGAAAAGCAGTTCTGGGGCGGCTCGCTGGCGCACTTCACCGACCCGGCCGGCAACACCCTGACGCTGTTGGGGTAGCCTCCGCCCTTTCCATCATTGCGAGGCGCAGCGCCCCCCATTGTCATCCTTGACCGGCGCCGCGCGCCGCCTAAAGCACCTCCAGCACCGCTTCCGGCGGGCGGCCGATGGCGGCCTTGCCGTCCTTGCGCACGATCGGGCGCTCGATCAGGATCGGGTTCTCCGCCATCGCCCCGATCAGCTCGGCCCGCGACAGGTCCGGGTCGGCGAGATTGAGGTCCTTGTAGGGCGCCTCCTTCTTGCGCATCAGGTCGCGCGGCTCCATGCCGAGTTCGCGCAGGATGGCGTCCAGGGTCGCGGCGTCCGGCGGGTCCTTCAGGTACTCCACCACGACCGGCACGACATCGCGCTCCTCCAGCAGCGCCAGGGTCTGGCGCGATTTGCTGCAACGCGGGTTGTGGTAGATGGTGACGGTCATGATCCCCTCGACGAAGCGCCCATTCGCAAGCTTCAGAATAGCTCAGAGCCACCCCCGCCGCACCTTTTCCGCCACGCCGGACGCGAAGTCGCGCGGGGTGACGCCCAGGCCGTCGATCATCGGTGAGACGTCGAACGCCTTGTCCTCGGCGGTGCGGCGCAGCGCGGCGGCCGAGACCGGCAGCCTGAGCCCGACCTTTGCCAGCCCGCCGAGCACGCCGGCGCCCAGGCCGACAGGGACCGGCACGACCGCGACCCGTCGGCCGACGGCGGCGGCACAGGTACGCACCATCTCGCGGTAGGGGATCGGCGCCGGCCCGGCGAGGATTATCGGTTCCGCCGGCACGTGCTCGACCGTCACGGCGGCGGCGAAAGCGGCCACCACGTCGTCGACGAACACCGGCTGCACCGTGTGGCGCCCACCGGCCGGCAGCGGCACCGGCGCCGGCATCCAGCGCGGCCATTTCCTGAACGCGCGCAGGATGGTGCCGACACTGCGGTCCTCCGGCGCGCCATAGATCATCGAGGGGTGCAGCAACACCGCCTCGCAACCTCCCTGGGCGGCGCCCCGGTCGCGGAAGGCCCGCCATGCTGCCTCACCCGCCCGCACCTCGTCGGCGGCCGGATCGGGCAGTCGCGTGAACTTCCGGGTGCTGCCGGTCACGACCATCCGCCGCACGCTCTGCGGCAATGCCGCCAGCAGTGTCGAAATCGTGCGCGCGTGGGCCAAACTGACGACGACCTCGATGCCGTCCAGGGACTTCGCGACGGTGGCCGGGTCGGAAAAGTCGGCGACGCGATGTTCGGCATCGGGCACGCGCGCCTGCAAGCGCGCGGCGTCGCGGCCGATGGCGACCAGATCGTGGCCGTCGTTGACCAGCCGCGGCGCCAGGAAGCGGCCGGTCTTGCTGGTCGCCCCGATCAGTGCGACGCGCATCGGTTTCTGCCGGTCACGATGCGCCCGTCACGTCCAGCCGATGCCGGCGTCCAGGTACTCCGCCGCCAGCGCCACGTAGTTGTCGGCGGAGGTTTGCAGGTAAGCGGCCTCGTCGTCGGTCAGCGCGCGCATGAACTTGGCTGGCCGGCCGCCCCACACCTCGCCCGCCGGCACCCGCTTGCCCGGCGTCACCAGCGCGCCCGCCGCCACCATCGCCCCGGTCTCGACCACCGCACCGTCCATCACGCACGCCTGCATGCCGACGAACGAGCGATTCTCCAGCCGGCAGTCGTGAAGCATCGCCATGTGGCCCACGGTCACGTCATCACCGATGTGGGTGCCCTTGCCGTTGCGGCTGACATGAACCACCGTGCCGTCCTGGATGTTGGTGCGCGCACCGATGCGCACGATGTTGACGTCGCCGCGCACCACGACCCCGAACCACAGGCCCGAATGGTCCCCGATGGTCACGTCGCCGGCCACGGTCGCGCCGGGCGCGACGAACACGCGATGGCCGACTATCGGGCTACGCTCACGATATGCTAACAAAGCCATAGTTTTCTGCCTTGGATCGTCGGACGCTGACGCTGAATCGGCACCAGCCCTCTCCCCCACCCGACCGCCCCAATCATACTGGCGACGGGGGGTCGGGTGGGGGAGAGGGCAGGCGCAGACTTAACGCCCGCGACTTGAGACGCCGTTCCCAACCCAGGCCCGCCCACGGCGGTGCCGCAGGGCGCTTAGCACGAGACCAAAGAGATCGCGATGAAGAAAGCACTGATCACCGGCATCACCGGGCAGGATGGCTCGTATCTGGCCGAGTTCCTGCTCGCCAAGGGCTATGCCGTCCACGGCATCATCCGCCGGTCGTCCAGCTTCAACACCGGGCGAATCGATCACATCTACCACGACCCCCACGCCAGCGGTGCTCGGCTGACCCTGCACTACGGCGATCTCAGCGACGGCGGCACGCTCAGAAGGATCATCGGCGCGGTGCAGCCCGATGAAATCTACAATCTGGGCGCCCAGAGCCATGTGCGGGTGTCGTTCGACCAGCCGGAATTCACCTCCGACGTGGTGGCGATGGGGACGTTGCGCCTGCTGGAGGCTGTGCGCGAGCAACAGCAGATCTCCGGTCAGCAGATCCGGGTCTACCAGGCCGGCTCGTCGGAAATGTACGGTGCGGCCAAGCCGCCGCAGAGCGAGGCGACCCCGTTCTACCCGCGCAGCCCCTATGCGGTGGCCAAGGTGGCGGCGCATTGGTACGCGGTGAACTACCGCGAGAGCTACGACATGTTCGTGGCCAACGGCATCCTGTTCAACCACGAGAGCCCGCGCCGTGGCGAGACCTTCGTCACCCGCAAGATCACCCGCGCGCTGACTCGCATCAAGCTCGGCCTGCAGGACAAGCTCTACCTCGGCAATCTGGATGCCAAACGCGACTGGGGCTTTGCCGGCGACTATGTGGAGGCGATGTGGCTGATGCTGCAGGCCGACACGCCGGACGACTTCGTGGTCGCCACTGGCGAGGCCTGGTCGGTGCAGCAGTTCCTGGACATGGCCGCCAACATGGTCGGCGTGGATGTCGGCAACGCGGTCGCCATCGACCCGCGCTATTTCCGGCCGGCGGAGGTCGACTTCCTGCAAGGCGATGCCAGCAAGGCCAAGGATGTGCTGGGCTGGCAGCCCAAGGTGTCGTTCGAGGGGCTGGTGCGAATGATGGTCGACCACGACATGGAACTGGCCAAGGAAGAGGCTATTCTGAACGCCGCGCGCGACCAGATGGCAAACCGGGCCGCCGCCAATGGATAAGTCATCGTCGATCTTCGTTGCCGGCCATCGCGGGCTGGTGGGCTCCGCCATCGTGCGCCGACTCAACGAGGGCGGGTTCGACAACCTGCTGCTGCGCAGCCGGACCGAGCTCGACCTCACCGACGCTGCCGCCGTCGACCGCTTCTTCGCCGCCGAGAAGCCCGCCTATGTGTTCCTGGCCGCCGCCCGGGTCGGCGGCATCCACGCCAACTCGACCTACACCGGCGACTTCATCCGCGAGAACTTGCAGATCCAGCTTGCGGTGATCGAGGCGGCGCGACGCCACGGCACCACCAAGCTGATGTTCCTGGGCTCGTCGTGCATCTACCCGCGCAATGCGCCACAGCCGATCCCCGAGGAGGCGCTGCTGTCGGGCCACCTGGAGCCGACCAACCAGCCCTATGCGGTGGCCAAGATCGCCGGCATCGAGATGTGCCGCGCCTATCGCCACCAGTACGGCTTCAACGCCATCTCGGCGATGCCGACCAACCTCTATGGGCCGCACGACAATTTCGACCTGCAGGCCGCCCACGTGATGCCGGCGCTGATCCACCGCTTCCATCTGGCCAAGCAGAACGGCGACCGCGAGGTGGTGGTGTGGGGCACCGGCACGCCGAAGCGCGAGTTCCTGCACGTCGACGACCTGGCCGACGCGCTGGTCTTCCTGATGCAGAACTACGAGCAGCCGGAGATCATCAACGTCGGCGCCGGCAGCGACATCTCCATCGGCGACCTTGCCGCGCTGGTGAAGGAGGTCGTGGGCTTCGAGGGCGCGCTGACCTTCGATACCTCCAAGCCCGATGGCATGCCGCGCAAGCTGGTCGACACCTCGCGGCTGAACGCACTGGGCTGGCAGCCGAAGATCGGCCTTGAAGAGGGCGTCGCCAGCACGTACCGATGGTTCCTCGACAACTACGCCACCGCGCGCCGTCAAGTCGCCTGACCGCCTAACTTCAGTGGCCGGGTGCGCGGCGCGTCATCCGGGTTCCACCTCATGCCGTCACTGGCCAACCTGGGGCTCATTCTCGCCGTCGTCGTCACCATCGCCGGCGGCCAGGCCCTGTTCAAGCTGACCGCCGAGCGCCTGCCGCAAGGCGCGCCGATCTGGCACGCCATTCAGGACCCGGTGCTCTATGCCGCCGGCATCGTCTACGCCGGCGCCACGGTCTTGTGGGTGATAGCCCTGCGAAGCGTGCCGCTGACGGCCGCCTATCCGTTCGTGGCGCTGACCTTCGTGCTGGTGCCGCTGATCGGCATTTTGTTGTTCAAGGAGAACGTCTCCTGGAGCTATTGGGCCGGCGTCGGCCTGATCGTGATTGGCGTCGTGCTGACCCAGCGGGCGCTGTGACGGCGAAACAGGACGTGTGCCCAGTCGGCTGCCCGGTCTGCGATGGCGCGATGCGGCGGGGCTTGCGCGACTGGCAGCTTCGGTGCGCCGATTGCGGATTCCGTGCATCGGTCGCAGCGGAAGTGACCGGCGACAGCAGCGACGGCGCCATCGACGAGGAAGCGCGCGAACGCGCCTTGCAGCCGCTGCGCCAGCACAACTTCGGGCTGGTGAAGGACGCGATCCGCGCCGCCCAGCCGCCCGGCATGGCGCTGATCGACATCGGCTGCGCCCATGGCTGGTTTCTCGACACCGCGAATGCTGCCGGGTTCGAGGCCACCGGCCTGGAGCCGGACCGTGCGATTGCCGACAAGGCCCGCGCGCGCGGGCACGACGTGGTCGACGGCTTCTTCCCGCAGGCGGTGCCCGAGGGCGCGCGCTTTGACGTGATCGTCTTCAACGACGTGTTCGAGCACCTGCCCGATGTGGCCGCCGCCGCGGACGACTGCCACCGGCTGCTCAGCGACGGCGGCGTGCTGGCGATCAACATCCCGGCCGCCAACGGCACCTTCTACCGGATCGCCGCGCTGATGGCGCACGTCGGCATGGACGGGCCGTTCCGCCGCATGTGGCAGGTCGGCTTCCCCTCCCCGCACCTCACCTACTTCACCCCGGCGACGCTGAAGCGCTTCGCCGCCCGTCACGGTTTTGCGTTCGTTGGCGAACGTCGTTTGGCGTCGACCCGGCTGAGCGGGCTGTGGTCGCGGCTGCGCATGGACGGCGGCGGGCTGGCGTGGTCGGCCGTCGTCTGGTGCGCGGTCGCTGCCCTGACGCCGGTACTGCGGCTGTTGCCCAGCGATACCAACGTGCACGTGTTCCGCCGCATGGATCGCGAGAGCCAGCCATAAGAATAATCGTCATGCCCGCAACAAGTGCGGGCATGACGGACGTAGATAGGCTGGTAAGACCCAGCCCTATTGGACGCGTCGGTCGGCGAATCCTGCTATACCGGCCGCGAACTGACGCGACACCTCATCCGCCCGCGAGACCGATGCCGGATTCCGCCGATACATCCGCACCTCAACCATCCAAGTCCGTGACCGCACCGGATGGGCCGGTGGTCGCGGTCGTCATCCCGTCCTACCGGGTCGCCAGGCACATCGCCAACGTCATCAATGGCATTCCCGGCTTCGTGCGGCACATCGTGGTGGTGGACGACGCCTGCCCCGACGACAGCGGCAAGATTGCGGAGGCGACCGGCGACCCGCGCCTGGTGGTGCTGCGCCACGACAAGAACCAGGGCGTCGGCGGCGCCACTGTCACCGGCTATCGCTGGGCGGTCGACAACGGCGTCGACATCGCGGTGAAGATGGACGGCGACGACCAGATGGACCCGGCCCTGCTGCCCGACATCGTCGCGCCTGTCGCGCGCGACCAGGCCGACTACGCCAAGGGCAACCGCTTCCGCGACTTCCGCGCCCTGCGCTCCATGCCGCGTCAGCGCCTATTCGCCAACGCCATGCTGTCGTTCGCGGTCAAGTGGGCCTCCGGCTACTGGAACGTGATGGACCCGACCAACGGCTACACCGCGATCTCCAGCGACATGCTGCGCGCCATGGAGCTTGACCGCATCGAGCGGCGCTATTTCTTCGAGTCCGACATGCTGATCCGGCTCAACCCGCTGAACGCGGTGGTGGCCGACGTGTCGATGCCGGCGCGCTACGGCGACGAGCAGAGCTCGATCAAGGCCCACAACGTGCTCGCATCGTTCCCCGGCAAGCTCCTGAAAGGCGCGATCCGGCGCGTGTTCCTGCGTTACTTCATCTACGACTTCAACATGGCGTCGGTGTACATGCTGCTGGGCCTGCCGCTATTCCTGTTCGGCATCGTGTTCGGCGCTATCACTTGGATCGACAGCATCGCCAGCGACATCGCGCAGCCGGTCGGCACCATCATGCTGGCGGTGCTGCCGATCATCCTCGGCTTCCAGATGCTGTTGCAGGCGGTGAACATCGACATCGTCTCGGTGCCGGCGAGGCGCACCGGCCAGCCACTGCCCGCCGGCCTGCTCGACGCCATGCGGTCAGCCCTGGCCCCGCGCAAGGATTAGGTCGCCGGCGCTCCCGATGAAGATCTGCCAGCTTTGCGCGGTCGACTTCACGGTCGCCAACTTCCTGATGCCGCTGATCCGGGCGTTGCGCGAACGCGGCCACGAGGTGACGGTGACCTGCACCGATGGCCCGCTGCTCGACGTCGCCCGGCGGGAGGACGTGCCGGTGATGCCGGTTTCGATCTCGCGCTCCTTCAACCTGATCGCGCACATGCGCAGCTACCGCGAGCTGGTGCGGCTGTTCCGGCGCGAGCGCTTCGACATGGTGCACACCCATACGCCGATCGCCTCGGTGATCGGCCGGCTGGCCGCGCGCCGCGCCGGGGTGCCGCACATCGTCTACACCGCCCACGGCTTCTACTTCCACGAGCGGATGGGGCGCCTGAAGCGCCTGCCGTTCGTGACCCTGGAGCGCATCGCCGGGCGCGTCACCGACGTGCTGTTCACCCAGGCCAAGGAGGACGCGGACACTGCCCGGCGCCTCAACCTCTGCCGCGGCCGGGTGGTGCAGGCCATCGGCAACGGTGTCGACCCGGCCCGCTTCGCCCCCGACGACAGCGGCGCCATCCGCGCGCGCATCCGCCAGGAACTCGGCACGCCGGAGGCGCGGGTGGCGATCATGGCGGTCGGCCGCCTGGTCGCCGAGAAGGGCTATCCCGAACTGATCGCGGCGATGCGCGACGTCGACGCCGAGCTGTGGGTGGTCGGCGCCCGGCTGGCCAGCGACCACGCCGGCGGCATCGACCAGGCCATCGCCGCCGTGGAAACGGATCCGGTGCTGCGGGATCGCGTGCGCCTGCTCGGCCACCGCAGCGACGTGCCCGACCTGTTGCGCGCCGCCGACATCTTCACCCTGCCCTCCCACCGTGAAGGCATGCCGCGCTCGATCATCGAGGCGATGATGACCGGACTGCCAGTGGTCGCGACCGATATCCGCGGCAGCCGCGAGGAAGTGGTGGAGGGCAAGACCGGCCTGTTGGTGCCGGTGAACGACGCGCCTGCCCTCGCCGCGGCCCTGAACACGCTGGTGCGCGACCCGGCGCTGCGTCGTGCCTATGGCGAGGCAGGACGCGCCCGCGCGCTCGCCGAGTTCGACGAAGCGCTGGTCATCCAGCGCCAGATCGACACACTGGGGTTGTGAATAGCTTGAGCCAAAGAGAATTTTTGTCGTCCTCGCCCTTGTGGCGAGGACCCATGTTTGCCCGAGAACTCAATAGGTTGAGGCGAATTGGCAGCTTGGCTGGCAGACGACCGGCAGCCACGGTTCACACTGACAACTTCCTTTGGCACGGCCCCGGACTGCCCCGCAAATGGGCCCTCGCGACAAGCGCGAGGGCGACGGCGTTTCTTTCTGCGAGGGCATGGGAGCACTCGTGAGCAACTCAGGTACGCCGATCACCTAGATATCGCTGATCAGCCCGGTGATCGCCGGCTCCAGCAGCATGATGGCGGCGGCGGCGGAGAGCACGGCGGCGGGGTACCAGCCGAACTGGTCGAACCAGTCCTCGCTCTCGGGGCGGATGCCCTCGCCATCCGCCTTCACGGCGAGTTCGAGGCCGGCGAAATAGACCGCCACCTCCTCCGACCTGGAGATGGTGCGCGGGTCTTCGCTCGGCGACTCGGCCAGGCCGTCGGCCATGTTGCGGAAGGCGCCGGCCGCCACGCTGGGCGGCACAGTTTCGGTCCACGCCATGCGGCCGGCAAAGAAGCGCGCATAGTCCAGGCCCGCCTCGTTGCCCTGGCGGCGATAGGCATCGACCAACCCGTTCCAGGCCTCGGCATTGGCCGGCCAGGCATCCAGCGCAGCCTCGAATTGGGCGATGGCGGGGTCGACCTGACCGGCGTCCAGTGTTGCCTGGCCCTGGGCGGAAAGGCTGCGCGAAGCCGCCACGTCATACACTTGTGTGTTTGCCGCAACGGGCGCGGCAGGAATGTCCATCGGCTGCACGGCGCTGGGCGGACCGATGTAGCCGCAACCTGCCAAGGCGATGCCGAGCAGCAACCCGCAAGCCAAGCGGGAAACAAACGCACCCAACGCGCAATGTTCAAAAATTCCCATGCCACTTTACTCACGCACGAAAGCAGTGCGATTATTCGGCTGCAGCGACCGGCTGTCCAAAACAAACATGCGCAAACGCTTGAGGGTGCGCAAACCAGATCGCGGGCCTCGTTCGCGAATGGCCGGTTGGTGAAATGGATTACAAAGTCCTGGAGGAGGAAACAATGTTCAAACCACGTCTGCTGCCTGCCGTCATTGCAGGCGCCGTCATCGGCGGCAGCGGCCTCGCGTTCGCGGAGCCGGCGGTCGTCGACGGCCCCGGCTACCTGCCCGAGTGCTTCGCGCCTTGGGACGAAGACACCAGCTTTTTCCAGTGGGAAGCGCGGGAAGGCCCCTATCGCATCGCGCTGGTCAATGGCTTCGTGGGCAACACCTGGCGCATTCAAATGATCCAGACCGCCAAGGCGTTCGTGGAACAGGAAGGCATCGCCGAACACATCGAAGAGTTCAAGGTGGTCTCGACCGGCACCGACGCCGCCGTGCAGCTTGGCGCCATCGAGGACTTCATCAACCAGGGCTTCGACGCCATCGTCACCATCGCCGTGTCTCCGACCGGGTTCGATCGGGTGATCCGGTTGGCCAATCGCAACGATGTCGTGCTGATTCCGTTCGACAACATTCTCGACACCACCGACGTGATGATGGTCAACGAGGATCAGTTTGCGTTTGGCGTGAATTCTGCCGAATTCTTGATGGAGCACATCGGCAATTCCGGCAAGATCCTCGAAGTGCGCGGCCTTCCCGGCAACTCCGTCGACCGCGACCGGCATGAGGGCTTCCGCCACGTCATGGAGGCCGATGGCAACGACTTCGAGATCATCGAGGTGGTCGGCAACTGGGCCGACGGCGACGCCCAGAAGGCGACTGCCGATGCCATTGCCGTGCACGGCTTCTTCGACGCCGTGTTTACCCAGGGCGGCTCCACCGGCTCGGTGCGCGCGATGATCGATGCCGGTCATCCGTTCGTGCCGATGGCGGGCGAGGCCGAGAACGGGTTCCGCAAGCTGATTGCCGAGCATTCCGGCGAGGGCCTGGTCGGCCTGTCTCAGGGCCAGTCGCCCGGTCTCGTCGCGATCTCGATCAAGGCCGCGATCGCGGCCATGCAGGGTGAGGTGTTGCCGCAGTTGATCTCCGTGCCGATCCCAAGTGCTGACCACACCACGTTGGAGGATGGGGTCAACTTCTGGGCGGATTTGACCGACAACTTCTTCACGCCGAATGAGTTCCCGCCATGCGACGTGAACATCACCGCGCCCGAGATCATGGCGCAGTCTTCTGACGACGTGGTCGAATAGCACCACGCCGTTCCTGAAGATGGCGCGAGGCCCGTTCGGGCGGCTGGCAGAAATGCCACTGCCGGCGGGCCTCGCCGCTCTCAACCTTATCTCTGAACAGGTGCTGCCGCAGCATCGGCAACGGACAAGGTCGTGGCCAGCGATACCGAAAAAATGACACCCCGGGCGACACCTCCGGCGGGCGACGCCTATCTCGACATGCGGGGCGTGTCCAAGCGCTATGGCGGCGTGCACGCGCTGAGCGACGTGGACTTCGCCTGCCGCAAGAACTCGATCCATGCCGTGCTTGGCGAGAACGGCGCCGGCAAGTCGACGCTGATCAAGATCATTTCCGGCGTCGTGCAGCCCGATACCGGCGAGATCCGCCAGAACGGTCAAGTGGTGCAATTCCCTACGCCGCTGGCGGCCAATGCCGCCGGCATCGTGTGCATCTTCCAGGAATTGTCGCTGATGCCGCACCTGTCGGTGGCCGACAATATCTGCATTACCGCACCGCCGCGCACCCGCCTCGGCCTGATCGACGGGCGGGCCCAGCGCCGCCGGTCCGAGGAGCTGTTGGCACGCGTCGGCTGCGAGGACATCGACCCGCGCGAGCGGGTGCGCAACCTGCCGTTGTCGCGCCGCCAGATGGTGGAAATCGCCAAGGCACTGGGGCGCAACCCCGAACTCCTGATCCTGGACGAAGCCACGTCCGCGCTGACCAGCGCCGATGTCGAGAAGGTCTACGAGATCCTGCACCGCCTGCGCGACGAGGGTCTGGCCCTGCTCTACATCTCGCACCGCATGCACGAGATCGAGCAGCTCGCCGACACGTGCTCAGTGTTTCGCAATGGCCGCCACATCGAGACCTTTCCCAAGGGTGCCCGCAGCGACGAGGAAATCGTGCAACTGATGATCGGCCGGGAGATGAGCAACGTCTACCCGCCCAAGCCCGTCCGGCCGAAGGCGCCGGAAATGGTGCTGGAAACGCGCAACTTGTGGTGGCCTCCGGTACTGAAGGATGTATCGCTCGGCGTCGGGAAGGGCGAGATCGTCGGCCTGGGTGGGTTGGATGGCCAGGGTCAGAACGACCTTTTGCTGGCGTTGTTCGGCGTGCTCCGCGGCGTCAGCGGCGAGGTCCTGGTCCACGGCCGACATGTGCGCATCGGCAGCCCAGCCAACGCCAAGTCGGCCCGCAACGGCATGGCCCTGATCCCCGAGGATCGCAAGACCGAGGGCCTGATGCTGCCGATGACCATCGCCGACAACATTTCGATGGCTGCGTTGCCGCAGCTCGCCCGCATGGGCGTGATCGACCGGGGCCGCGAGGCCGAGCGCGTCGACGAGATGGTCGAGCAGCTTCGGATTAAGATCGGCAGCCCGGCCGATGCGGTTGCCACGCTCTCCGGCGGCAATCAGCAGAAGGTGGTGATCGCGAAATGGCTGATGACCGGGGCCAGCATCGTGCTCCTGAACGACCCCACCCGCGGCATCGACGTCGGCACCAAACAGGAGTTGTACCAACTCCTGCGAAAACTGGCCGATGCCGGCACCGCGATCCTGTTCTACACCACGGACTATGATGAGTTGATCGGCTGCTGCGACAGGGTGCTGATCATGTATGACGGCGCCATCGTGCGCGAGCTGGCCGGCGACACCATTACCGAGACCAATATCGTTTCCAGCTCGCTCAACCTGCCGGCGGCAGGCGATGCACCGCAGCCGGCGGAGAGCGCGGCATGAGAACGGTTTGGCTCTTCATAACGCAGAACCTGGGTCTGCTGATCGCCATTGCGATCTTTGCCGTGCTCTACGGCATCTATGCCGGGCTGCATCCCCGGTTCGGCATGAACGTGGTGCTGCAGACCGCCAACGAAGCCGTGCCACTGGCGTTCGTGGCGATGGCGCAGACGGTGCCGGTGCTGCTTGGCGGGCTGGACCTTTCCGTCGGCCCGCTGATGACGATGATCAACTGCATCGCGTCGGAACTTCTCAACGGCGACCCGATCATGATGGTGCTGGGCGTCATCGCCTGCCTGATCCTGGGCGCGGCCTGCGGGTTCCTCAATGGCTGCATCGTGGTCTATGGGCGCATCCAGCCGATCATCGCGACACTCGCGACCGGGGCGATCTTCCTCGGCGTGGCGCTGTTCGTGCGGCCGACGCCCGGCGGCGACGTCGACGGCGACCTGTCGTGGGCGCTGACCAACGACATCAACGAGCTGGGCTACACATACGGCTGGTGGGAAGACGCCGGCTGGCTCGGCCTGCTGCCGATGCCGCTGATCATTCTGGCGGTGGTGGTGCTGGCGGTCTGGATCCCGTTCCGCCGCTCGGTCATCGGCCGCGGCTGCTACGCCATCGGCTCGGCCGAGGGGGCGGCGTATATGTCGGGTGTCAGGGTCGGCCGGTCGAAGATCGCGGCGTTCACCTTGGGCGGCTTCTTCGCCGCCTGCGCCGGTATCTACCTGACCTTGCAGATCGGCTCCGGCAATGCCGATGCGCCGCAGGCCGGCGCCTACACCCTGAACTCCATCGCCGCCGTGGTCATCGGTGGCACGTCGCTGTTCGGCGGCTCCGGCGGCGTGGTCGGCACCATCTTCGGCGCCTTCGCGCTCAGGTCGATCTCGTTCATCTTCCGGGTGGTGCCGGACGACAGCTGGTTCGGTTTCCTGGCCGATCCGATCAAGGAATCGCTCTACCAGGGCATCATCCTGGTGCTGGCGGTCAGCCTGGGTGCAGCGCGCGTCTTGCGCGTGCGCAACCGACTATCGCTGTTCAGTTAGGGCACGCAATGATCCGCAGAATAACTGGCGTCACAGCCTCCCATGCACCGTCATGCCCGCACTTGTTGCGGGCATCCACGAGATGGCCGCGAAGCGGCCAACAAGACGTGGATGCTCGGGACAAGCCCGAGCATGACGAGACTGAGGGGATGACGACACCTGCATTCCCGATGAAATTTCGTCCGGCAACGCCGCCGCGGCTCACCACTCCGTTACAGCTCAACGTTGGCACCCAGCCGTGACCGATACGACAATGACCCACGGCGACCCGACCGTGACCGAAGACCCGGCCGAAGCGCCTGCGATTGTGATCTCCGACAAGTGGCGCCGCATCATCGTGACCGCGATGGCGGCGATCACCATCGTCTGCCTGGTGTTGCCGCTGGCTGGTGTGGCGGGCACCGACATCAGCTACTTCGTGTTCGGGCTGGCCGGCACCACCGACCTGTTCGACCTGATCCGCCAGATACCGGCAGAAAACCTGCCGGACTGGGCCGGCGTGGTGCTGCAAACCACGCCGGACGAGATGGCCGGCGTGCCCGGCGGGCTGGCAGCCATCGCGCTGGTGCTGGGTATCGTTTCGCTGCTGCTGTCCATTGCGGTGCTGATCGGCAGCCTGCCCTTCGGCGCGCGCTGGCCGATCCTGCGCAAGCAGTTCTTTGGCGTGCTGCCGCTGATCACCTTCTTCCTGGCGCTTGCCTTCATCGAGGAAGGCTTCACCGCCCCGGCGGTGGAGTTCTGGCAACCCAACGTGTTCGTCGCCATCGTCGCCACCCTGGTGATGGCGCTCGCCTCGGTGCGGATGGAGCCGGCGATGACCATCGCCTGCGTGTTCATCCTGATCATCCTGCTGGTCGGCACCGCCTACATGCTGGCGACACAGGGCGTGCCGAGCTTCCTGGGGCCGACCTACCTGTTGCAGCAGATGCAGATCGCCTCGTTCCTGGGCATCACCGCGGCCGGCATGATGATGGTGATCCTGCTCGGCCATATCGACCTGTCGGTGCCCTGGACGCTGGCGGCGGCGGGCATGCTGGCGACGGCGGTCGGCGGCGCGTCGGCGGAACTCGTCGGCCTCGGCGTGGGGCTCGCGGTCGGCCTGATCAACGGCATCGGGGTCGCCTACCTGCGGGTGCCGTCGATGATCTTTACGCTGGGCATCAACACCGTGCTGCTCGGCCTGATGGTCATGCTGACCGGTGGCTTCGCGCCGCAGACGGCGGCCACCGACGTGATGCTGTTCCTGGGCCGCGACCGCACCATCGGCATTCCGCACGCGGTGGCGATCTGGGTCATCGTCTCGGTGATCATCGTGTTCGTGCTGAAGCGCACCACGCTCGGCCGCTATATGTACGCCATCGGCAACCGGGAGGCGGCGACCTATCTCTCCGGCGTCAACACCCGGCTGATCCTGATCGCCGCCTTCGTGATGTGCAGCCTGTGCGCCGCCGTCGCCGGCCTGCTGCTGAGCGGCTATTCCAGCCGCGCCTATCAGGCGATGGGCGACGAGTACCTGCTGCCCTCCATCGCCGCGGTGGTGCTTGGCGGCACCCACATCCTGGGCGGCAAGGGGCGCTATGCCGGCACCGTGGTCGGCGCGATCCTGATCGTGCTGCTGGAAAGCGCGCTGTCGGTGATGCAGATGCCGGAGGCCGGGCGTCAGATCATCTATGGCGCGGTCATCATCCTGATGCTGCTGATCTACGGGCGCGGCGAGAAGGTACAGTCATGACGATTGCGAACGTCACCTTCGATCCGCAGCAGGAGACCATCCTGAAGCGCATGATCGAGAGTGGCGAGCCGCCCCGCCCGCTCTACGAATATCCGGTGCCGGAGTGCCGCGAGTGGGTCGAGCGCCTGAACGCGCGCTGGAACGAAGACCCGCCGGCAATGCACGACGTGCGCATGGAGACATGCCCCGGACCGCACGGCGACATCCCGGTGCGGCTCTACTTCCCGGACGACCGGCGCCCCGCCCCGACCCTGGTCTTCATCCATGGCGGCGGCTGGGTGGTCTGCTCCATCGACACCCACGATCGGCTGTGCCGGCGGCTGGCCGAGGAGAGCGGTTTCGCGGTGGCCAGCGTCGACTACCGGATGGCGCCGGAGTTCCGCTTCCCCTGCCCACTGGACGACTGCGTCGCCGCGGTGCGCTGGATCGCGGTCAACGGGGCGCAATGGGGGCTGGACGGCACCCGTCTGGCGCTCGGCGGCGACTCGGCCGGCGGCAACCTGTCGCTGGCGACCGCGCTGACGCTGCGCGACGCCGGGGTCGATGCGCTGAAGGCGCTGGCGCTGATCTATGGCGCCTTCACCTTCCACGACGAGTACCGCAGCTCATCGCACAAGAGTTTCGGCGGCGCGGAATACCTGTTGCCGACCGAGTTCATGCTGTGGTTCCGCAACCACTATCTGAACAACCTCGGCGAGATGGACGACCCGCGCGCCTCGCCGTTGCTGGCGGAGCATGCGGGCCTGCCGCCATGCTACGTCAACGCCGCAGCCCTAGACCCGCTGCGCGACGATGCCGAGCGGCTGGCCGAAAAGCTGGCGGCCGCTGGCGTGCCCCACGCGTTCAACGAAATCCCCGGCGTGCTGCACGGCTTCATGATCTGGACGCGGGAACTGGACGCAGCCAACACCGAATGCCGGCGGATTGCTGATTTCCTGCAGCAACACGTGTAGCCTGGGGCAACCGTCGCGCCCTTTGCATGGCGACGGCCGGCACATTGACATGAATGGTGCGATGGATGGCTGAGCAGGTCCCCGGCACCCGAGGCTACACCGAAGCGGCCGAGAAACTGGTGCGCGAGTTCGAGCGCATCCCGTTCCTGGAACTGCATTCGGACGTCATCTACCTGTTGCCGCAGCCGCCTGCCGACATCCTGGATATCGGCGCGGGATCGGGCCGGGATGCCGCCTATTTGACTGTCATCGGGCACCGGGTGGTGGCGGTGGAGCCGACGGCCGCCCTGCGCGATGCCGCCGCCCGCCTGCACCCGATGCCGGAGATCACCTGGATCGACGACGCGCTGCCCGACCTGCCGATGCTGGCCGGGCGCAAGGGCGGCTTCGACGTCGCCATGCTGACGGCGGTCTGGATGCACCTGGAGCCCGATGAGCGCGCCCGCGCGATGCCGGTGATCGCCGGCCTGCTGCGCGACCGGGGGCTTGCGATCATGCTGCTGCGCCACGGCCCGCTGCCGGAGGCGCGGCATATGTTCCCGGTCGACGCCGACGAGACCTGCGAGTTGGCGCAGACATGCGGTCTGCGCCCGATCCTGCACCAGCGGCGGGACTCGGTGCAGGCCGGCAACCGAGAGGCGGGCGTCACCTGGACCCGACTGGCGTTCGAGAAGCGGGGCTAGCTGGCGCCATTCCTATCATCGTCATCCTCGGGCTTGTCCCGAGGATCCATTTATGTCCAATATTTCAATAGTTTACCTGCGGACCACCGAGTTGGTGGCAGCTTCGCCACGGGGCCGGCACCACAACGACAGACCGAATCCGGCACGTCTTGAGCCCTGCACGCAAATGGGTCCTCGCCACAAGGGCGAGGACGACGATGGAGTGCTGGTGACGGCAACGCCGGGAGGGTGAGGGCAATCGCCCCTACAAATCCCGGATGTGGCCGCCGAACATCTGCGCCACCACCTGCGGCATGATCGGCATGAAGCGGTCGGCATGGCCTTGCGCGCAGGCGGCCGTGTAGTGCTGCAGGGCCGCGGCGCACAGGCTGCCCGGGGCATCGGCGGCACCGGCCATGTTCATGTAGGCGCGCAGGTCCTTGGCGCCGACCCAGATCGTGCCCTTGTGCACGCTGTCGTCGCCCTCCAGCACCCACGGCATGGTCCGCTCCAGCACCACATTGGCGGCACCGCCGGTCGAGAAGACCTTGTGGACGGTCTTCAGGTCCAGGCCCAGCTTGGCGCCGGTCGCCAACGCCTCGGCATTGACCGCGATGATGGTGAGCGCGGCCATGTTGTGCAGCAGCTTCATGCGGTGGCCCGACCCGTTCAGGCCGCAGTAGATGATCTCTTCGGTGAAGGTGTCGAGCACCGGGCGCACCCGCTCCACGTCCTGCTCCATGCCGCCGGCCATGATCACCAGCCGGCCCTCCTCCGCCTCCTTCGGCGTGCGTGAGAACGGGCAGTCCAGCATCACGCAGTCGCGGTCCAGCCACGCCTTGGCGATGACGTCGGTGGAATGCGGGTCGGCGGTGGTGCAGTCGATGTGGATCAGGCCCTTGTGCGCGCCCGCCAACAGGCCGTCATCGCCATAGACCACCATCTCGACCTGGTGGGTCGACGGCACGCAGGTGAAGACGATGTCGCACGCACTGGCCAGTTCCGCCGGGGTCGATGCCTCGGTCGCGCCGCGCTCGACCAGGTCCTCGACCGGCTGGCGGTTGCGGTTGCCCTTGACCATCAGGTCGTAGCCTGCGGCCAGGATGTTCGCCGCCGCGCCGTGGCCCATCAGGCCAACCCCCAGCCAACCGATCTTCGGTTTGCTCATCGCCCCTACCTCCATTTGGGAAATCGTTCACAGGGGCAGACAATGCCACAGGCTTGCCCCAATTGGCCGGCATTTTCGCATGGTCCAGCAATGGACGCGTCCGGTGCCGACGCGCGATAGCAGCTCGCCGTGGGAGGCGGTGCACCGGAAACATAAGCGGGGGACACGCTGCGCTGTGCATGCCGCATATGGCGTGCGCGAGTGCAACGGACAATGGACCAAAGAGCGTTGACACAGCGATGACCGAGGGCGAACAGCCAGCCTCTGACGGCCGCCGCCGTTGGATTCTCGCGTCAGCCGCCGCCAGCGGCCTGGCGGTGCTGGGCGTGGCCGCCTTCTTCGCCTGGCCCTACGCGGCCGAGCTGATCACCGGCAAGGACATGGAAGTCGCCGCCGACGATGGCGCCGAGGCCGGTGAACCCGGCGAACTGGATCCCGCGCTGGCGGCCGAGGATGCCGCCGGCACCGCGGAAGACGTGGTCGACGAGCCGGATATCGGCCTGCTCCACCGCGTCGCGCTGGATGCCGAGCAGGCGCGCACCATCGCGCTGACGGACGAGGTCGCGCGGCTGCGCTGGCTCGCCCTGCAGGAGCGCCGGCAGTGCATTCCGGAGGAGCCGCCGGCGCCCGACCCGCCACAACTCTCCTACCTGACGCCACCGCCGGCGCTGGAGCCGCCGCCGCCGGAACCCGAGCCCGAGCCGGACCCGCCGGTGCAGGTGGCGCTCGCCGATCCGCCGCCGATCATGCCGGAGCGCGACCCGCCGCCGCCACCGCCGCCGCCGCAGCCCGACCCGCCGCCGCCGGCCGTCGTGGTGCCGGACCCGGTGCCGCCTGTGGTCGCCCAGGTCGATCCGCCGCAGCCGCCGGCGCCGACCCCGCCGCCGCCGTCGGGCCAGGAGTTCGACCAGCGCATCCAGCGCGAGGGCGGGCAGCAGGCCAACTCGCTGGTGACGCTGATCTGGAACAATCGCAACGACCTGGACCTGCACATCATCTGCCCGAACGGGCGGCGGGTGTACTTCGCCGACATGCAGGGCTGCGGGTCGCGGCTGGACATCGACATGAACGCGTCGACCAACCGGCTGAGCAACCAGCCGGTGGAGAACATCGTCTGGCCGGCGTCCAACCTGCCGCCGGGCACCTACCAGGTCTATGTCGACCACTACGCCAACCACGGCGCGCCGGACCCGACCGATTATCGCGTGCGTGTGCGGGTGAATGGCGAGGAGCGTCAGTTCAGCGGGCGCATCCGCCATGGCGAGCCGCCGCGGCTGATCACCACGTTCACCATCGGGTAGGCCGTTTCAGTCGATTGACGCCCTCGGTCTTGTGACTAAGGCATTCAATAACCTCGCGCCTTGATTGCTCGTTCCCAGTCAAAAGAAAAACATTGTCGTCCTCGGCCTTGTGCCGAGGACCCATTCCTGCGCAAGTCCTGGAGATTAGCCAAGTGTGCTCGAAGCCTACGCGGTTCAGTGCCAATCGACTGCCTGCACTGGGGCCAGCTTGAATCCTATAAAGCATTGATATTTCGATCATAAATGGATCCTCGCCACACGGGCGAGGATGACGATCCTGTATTGGTGAGATGTGCGAACCTCATAGGGCCGGACCCTATGGCGTCTACGATCTGTTCGCCTCGCAGTAGCTACCCTACCAGCTGTCGCGCGGCCGCGGTCAGCTCGGCCAGCACGGCCTCCCGGTCCGCGTCGTAACGCGCGACGAAGGATGGCGGCACGGCGCTGCGCCCATCGTTGCGTGCGCTCCACACCACCATCTCCAGCAGCATCGGCAGCAGTGCGACCGCCAGTTCGGTGGGGCGATACAACACCTGGCGCCGATCCTCCGGGTCCTTGTGGCGGCTGATCAGGCCGCGCGCCTCCAGCCGGCGCAAGCGGTCGGACAGGATGTTGGTGGCGATCCCCTCCTCCGCGCCCTGCATCTCCTTGAACCGGTGGCGGCCCTTCAGCAGCAGGTCGCGCAGCACCAGCAGCGTCCAGCGGTCGCCGAAAATGTCCAGCGCATAGCTGATCGGGCAGTTGGACCGGCGTGGCGTATCGTCCGTCATCGGTTCCTTACATTTCACTTGCGAAACGCAATCTATCCATTTAGCTTGCAATTCGCAACTTAATCGAGGAGCAGCGATCATGATAACCGGTGGATGCCTGTGCGGGGACGTACGTTATGAGGTGAAGGCGGAACAGGGCGGCGGCCACTGCCACTGCATCGACTGCCGCAAGTCGAGCGGCACCGGCCACTGCTCGCACATGATCGTCGAGGGCAAGGATTTCAGCGTCACCGGCGAGGTCAGGTTCTTCGAGAAGGCCGCCGACAGCGGCAACATGGTCCGGCGCGGCTTCTGCCCGCGCTGCGGCTCGCCGGTCTACTCGACCAATGCCGCGTACGGCGAGCGCATCTTCGTGCGCGCCTCCAGCCTGGACGACCCCGACGTCTTCCAGCCCCGGATGATCGTCTACACCGACCGCGCGGCGAAGTGGGACCACATGGACCCGTCCCTGCCGGGGTTCGCGACCATGCCCAAGCGCGAAGACGTTCCGGCCTGATGCGCCAGCGCCGGACGGCCGACCGCTTGAATGATGTAGCCAACAACCAACCGAGCTCGTCATGCCCGCACTTGTTGCGGGTATCCACGTCATACGGTGGCCGCCACAGCAAAGACGTGGATACCCGGGACTCGGCCCGCTCGTAACCGATCGGGCCGGCCCGGGCATGACGCGTGCTGGATTGGTTGCCCCTCACACACCCGTCTGGTGGCGGGTCAGGCGGCTGTCCATCATGTCGCGCAGCCCATCGCCCAGCAGGTTCAGCCCCAGCACCGTCAGCACGATGGCAAGCCCGGGATAGATCGCCTGCATCGGCGCCATGTGGGTCAGCGTCTGGGCGTCGAACAGCATCTTGCCCCAGCTTGGCGCCGGTGGCTGGATGCCGAGGCCGAGATAGCTGAGCGCGGCATCGGCGACGATGGCGATGGCGAACTGGGTCGTCGCCTGCACCACCAGCACCCCGGCGATATTCGGCAGCACATGTCCGAAGGCGATGACGCTGGGCGTCTGGCCCAGCGCGCGGGCGGCGCGCACGAACTCGCGCTCCTTGGTCGCCTTCGCCGCTCCCCGCGTCAGCCGCGCGAACACCGGGATGTTGAAGATGCCGATGGCGATGATGGAGTTGATCGCGCCGGGGCCGAGCCAGGCGGTGATCATGATCGCCGACAGCAGGATCGGGAAGGCGAAGATGAAGTCGCCGGACCGCATGACGATCTCTTCCGCCCAGCCGCCGGCCATGGCTGCATAGAGGCCAAGGGATACACCCAGGGCCACGCCGATGCCGACCGCCACGAAGCCGACCGCCAGCGCATTGCCGGCGCCGACCATCAGGCGCGAGAGCATGTCGCGGCCCTGCACGTCGGTGCCCAGCGGGTGCGCCCATGTCGGTGCCGCGAACCGGTTGGCGATGTCGGGCAGCGGGTCGACCGGATAGGGCGTCCAGAAGAACGAGATCACCGCCGCCAGCGACACGATCGCCGTGATCACCGCGCCGATGGCCAGGTTCGGGTTGCGCCGGGCCGCGCGCCAGGCGGCCTCAATGCTCATGGTGCACCAGGCGAATGCGCGGATCGAGCCAGACATAGGCCAGGTCGACCAGGAAGTTGACGAGGATCACCATCACCGCCAGCAGCAGCACCACGCTCTGGATGACGATCAGGTCGCGGTTGCTGATCGAGAGCGTGATCAGGCGGCCGAGGCCAGGCAGCGTGAACACGCTTTCGATCACGATGGCGCCGGCAACCACGAACGAGAGCTGCAGCCCGATCAGGGTGACGATGGGGATCAACGCATTGCGCAGCGCGTGCCCGACCAGAATGCGCCAGCGGGTCAGCCCCTTCGCCGCCGCGGTGCGGATGTAGGGCTCGCCCAGCACCTCCAGCACCGAGGAGCGCACGACGCGCGCCAGGATCGCGGCCTGGGGCAGCGCCAGCGCCACCACCGGCATGATCAGCGAGGCCAGCGACCCGCCGAAATCCTCGCCCCAGCCAGGGAAGCGGATCGCCGGCAGGATCTCCAGCCATGTCGCGAAGATCAGCACCAGCAGCATGCCGAGCCAGAAGTTCGGCACCGCGACGCCGACCTGGGTGAACGCCATCACCCCATAGTCGCCGACGCGGCGATGGTTGGCGGCCGCGAAGGTGCCGAGCGGAATGGCGATCACGGTGGAAAGCAGGATGCCGCCGAGCGCGAGCGGCAGGCTGACCTCCAGGCGCTGGCCGATCATGCCGCCGACCGGCTCGTCATAGATGTAGGAGGTGCCGAAATCGCCGGTCAGGCAGCCGACGATCCAGTCGAGGTAGCGTTCCACCGCCGGACGGTCGGTGCCGAGCTTCTCCTGCAATGCCGCCAGCGTGTCCGGCCGCGCCTCGACGCCGAGCAGGATCTGCGCGGCGTCCCCCGGCAGCAGGTCGACGACCAGGAAGATGATCACGCTGGCCGCCAGCGCGGTCAGCAACAGCCCGGCGACGCGGCGCACGATGAAGGCGGTCATGGGCGCCTTATAGCAGGATCATGTCGGTCCATCGCTGGGTACCGCAAGCTTGCAAGGCCACGGCGTGTGCCAATGTCGACACAACCTCACCAACACCCACCCGTCGTCCTCGCCCTTGTGGCGAGGACCCATCCATGTCCCAAGCGCCATCTGCCGGAAATTTTACCGTGGTTGGCGTGGCAGTCCTTCGACGGAAATGGACGCGACGGAATGGCGCCTACCATTTGCTCATCGCGCACGGCATCGGAATGGGCCCTCGCCACACGGGCGAGGGCGACGATCGTAATTGTGGTCCAGAACGGCCGCCTCACTCCTCCCAATACACGCCGGTCAGGTCGTTGGCCTGGACCGGGCTGTTCGCCCACAGGCCGTTCAGCCGTGCGTTCCACACCCCATGCTTGGCGAGCTGGAACAGGAAGCCGTTGACGCTGTCCTCGGCCAGGATGCGCTGGGCCTCGCCGTAAAGGGCGTATTGTTCCGCCACATCGGTTGTCTGCGCGACCTCGTCCATGACCGCGTTGAACCGATCGCTGTGGTAGTTGAAGTAGTACTCGTCGCGCGCGTAGATGCCGATGTCCAGCGGCTCGGTGTGGGAGACGATGGTCATGTCGTAGTTGGTGTTCCTGAACACCACATCCAGCCACTGCGCCCACTCCACCGGCTCGATCGACACCTTGATGCCGACCGCGCCCAGTTGCGCCGCGATGATCTCGCCGCCGCGACGGGCATAGCTCGGCGGCGGCAGCACCAGGGTGGTCTCGAACCCGTCCGGATAGCCCGCCTCGGCCAGCAGCGCCTTGGCGGCATCCAGGTCGTAGGCGTACATGCCGGTCAGGTCGACATAGGCCGGGTGGTGCGGCGCAAAGTGGCTGCCGATCGGCGTGCCATAGCCGAACATGGCGCCGTCGATGACCACCTGACGCTCGATCGCGTGCGCGATGGCGCGGCGGACGCGGATGTCGTTGAACGGCGCGCGGCCATTGTTGAGCGCCAGGATGGTCTCGCCCTCGGTGGTGCCGATGACCACCGAGAACTCGGGATCGCCAGCGAACTGGCCCAGCGTCTCCGGCGCGCCGATGTTCGGAAACGCGTCCAGGTCGCCGGCCAACAGCGCGTTCACCTGGGCCGCCGCATCGGGAATGAACACGAAGGTGGCGGCATCCAGCGCCACCGGCTCGCCCCAGTAATTGTCGTTGCGCACCAGGTCGACCCGGTCGCCGCTGACCCTGTTCTCGAACCGGAACGGGCCGGTGCCGATGGGGTTCTGCTGGTTGTCATCGGCCGTTTCAGGCGCCACCATCACCGCATCGCCCCAGCCCATGTTCCAGGGGAACTGCGCGTTCGGCGACGACAGCACGACATCCACCGTCAGCGGGTCGACGGCGGTGACACTGGCGATGCCCTCGAACAGGCCCTTCTGCGCGTTGGTGCTGTCCTCCGCCCGCGCGCGGTCCAGGCTGAACACCACGTCGTCGGCATCGAATGACGTGCCGTCGTGGAAGGTGACGCCGTCGTGCAGGTGGAAGGTGTAGGACAGGCCGTCGTCGGAAACGTCCCAGCTCTCGGCGAGCGCCGGCTGCACCGCGCCGGTCTGGTCGATCCGGGTCAGCCCCTCGAACACATTGGCATAGACCACTTCGTCGATGGCCGCGGCGGCGCCAGCCGTCGGGTCCAGATGCGGCGGTTCCAATCCCATGCCAATCGTCACGGACCCGCCTTGAGCAAACGCGGCGCCGGCCGCCGACAGCGACACCAGTGCGGTGGCCGCAATCCACATTCCACGCATGTCCCGTATCTCCCTCGCTGGCGGGGCCTTATCCCTCGGGTAGCCTTATTTTCTCCCGTCGCCCCACACGTCACGATAACCGGGCATGCCGCCCAGGGAAACCGCCTCGTAGACGCCGCGCGCGATGGCGCGGGCCGTGCAATCCCCGGCCAGCGTGCCCAGCCGGGCAACCTCGCGCGGATCGTCGACGCCGCGCTCCCCGACACCGAGCACGAACACGATATCGCCGTCGAAGGGCGTGTGCGCCGGGCGGATCGCACGGGCGAGGCCATCCTGGGCCATGATCGCGATGCGTTGGGCCTGCAGCTTGTCGAGCCGGCGATTGACCGCCACCGCGACCAGGGTGGTGTTGGCCGGCACCGGGCCGGCGGGGATGTCCACCGGTGGCGGCACCGCGGCGGCCGGTGGCGCCAGTCCGCCAAACTCGCCCCCAAGCTCGAACGGCCAGGCCCAGAACTGCGGCCCATCTGGCACGGTGGTGTGGCCGGCGGCATTCACGACCGCCAGCGCGCCGACCATGTCGCCATCCGCGGTCTCGACCGAGGCCGAACCGAGCCCGCCCTTCAGCGGCCCGGCGGTGGCCCCCATGCCGGCGCCGACATTGCCGAGCGCGATGTCGGCCGATACGTCTTCCAGCGCCGCGCGCCCCAGCGCCGCGTAGGGTGGTGTCTCGCCCCAGTTCTTGTCGCCGCCATTGTGAAGGTCGAAGCAGATCGCGGCCGGCACGATCGGCACCACCGCGTCGCGATGGACAAGCCCCTGGCCCCGCGCCGCCAGCTTGGCGGTCACCGCCGACGCGGCATCCAGCCCGAACACCGAGCCACCGGCAAACACCAGCGCATCGATCCGGTCGACCGTCGCGGCCGGCGCCAGCAGATCGGTCTCGCGCGTGCCCGGCCCGCCACCGCGCACATCCACCGCCGCTGTGCACGGCGCATCCGGCCGCAGCACGGTGACGCCGGTCAGCGCGCGGTCGTCGGCGGCGTTGCCCACCTTGAGGCCAAGCACGTCGGTGATCAGGTTGCGCGGCCCGGCGCGCAAGGACGGCATTTCGCTCACATCGGGTCCAGCGGATAAATGGGCCGCCGCACATTGCGATAGTCGAGCAGGCTGTTGTCAGACGTGGTGACGCCAAAGCCGTCGCAGGTGAAGGTGTGGGTGCCCAGGTCGCCGAAGCCCGCGCGGTAGTGGATGCGCGACTTCAGCAGCAGGTAGCGTGCGGCGTGCGGGTCGATGCCGACATGAGTGAAGACCCCGATGTCCCAAGGCTCGTGGTGGCGGGAGACGACGACAATGCGCATTTCGCCGCCGCTTTCGGAGCGAACCTCCAGCACCGCCGTCGGTCCCATGTGCACGGTAACGCCAGTGTACATCGGGCCTTCCACCACCCAGGTCCCGTCGGTCACCCGCGCGACCCGCCCGGTCACGCGCAGCGGACGGCCGGGCCGGCCCAGCGACGGCATGTCCATCTTGCCGCCGAGGTCGAGGGCGATCTCCGCCCCCTCGCCCGCGCGATGCATTGCCGTCACCGCCTCGGGGTCCCACACCGCCGCCATCGCCACGTCCGGCAGGCCCTGGCGCAGCACCTCGGCGATCACGGTCATCTCGTCCTGGGTGCCGCCGGAACCGCAATTGTCGGCATGGTCCAGCAGCAGGACCGGCCCCTCGGTCTCCGCCTTGGCCGCCGCCACCGCCTCGGCCAGCGGGCGGGCGCGGTAGGCAAAGGCGGTGTGGTGGCTCCACGCCAGGTCGGCCAAGCCCCGCGCCGCCTTGTCGGCGGCAGCGGCATCGCCATCGACGACCACGATGGCGCTGGTCCCGGCATCCTCGATATCGGCATGTGGGAAGCCGCCGAACACGGTCGCGGCCAGCATGCCGCCATCTTCCAGGGCACGTGCAGCGGCGATCAGCTCGCGCATCGGGAAGTCGTCGGTGCCCTGGCACAGCGTCTGGCTCAGCAGCGGCGGGCGATGCCACGCCATCACCGGGGCCGCGCGGCCCGCCATGCTCTCGATCACGATGCCGCCGACCTGTTTGGCGACGTCGTACATATCGGTGTGGGGATAGGTCTTGTAGCCGATCAGCGCGGTGCAATTGTCCACCATCGCCTGGGTCAGGTTGCAATGCAGGTCGCAGGTGACCGCAATCGGCAGGCCGGGGCGACGGGCCCGGATGCGGGCCAGCAGGTCGCCCTCCCCGTCCGGCGTGGTCTCGGCGACCATGGCGCCGTGCAGGTCCAGCAAGGCGGCGTCGATGCCGTCGTCCAGCGCCGCCAGGATGGTTTCGGTCAGGTGGGCGTAGGCATCGGCGTGCACCGGGCCGCTCGGCATCGCCTCGGCGGCCAGCGGCGTCACCACCTCTGCGCCGGCGGCCTCGGCAAGCTCAAGGTAGGCCGCCACCGGCATGGCGGTGTCGCGATAGGCGGCGGCGACGTCATCGCCATAGTGCAGGCCCCAGTCGGCGAACCGCCGCAAGTCGGTCGGCACCGGCGAGAACGTGTTTGTCTCGTGCTTCAGCATGGCGATGAGGAATCGCACGCGCACCTCCACCGCCAATGTGCGCGGAACTCAGCCCGCGATCAATGTATCGGAAGCCAAACCCAGGCGCGGATCAGCCGCAGAAACGCCACACCATGTTCTGGCGGCAATAGCGGTCGTCG
Organism: Alphaproteobacteria bacterium; assembly: GCA_965227515.1. Taxonomy (GTDB): domain Bacteria; phylum Pseudomonadota; class Alphaproteobacteria; order CALKHQ01; family CALKHQ01; genus CBDDFZ01. Next base: position 2,554,692 of record CBDDFZ010000001.1, on the reverse strand, counting down.
GCGCGCTCGACGACGGCGTTCTGGTAGCGCGCCTCGGCATAGACCTGGCGGTACCAGCTCGCGCCCACCGTGCCCTCGCCGGTGACCACGGCGAAGCCGGAGAACCGCCCGTCAGGGCTGGTCCACGGGATGCGCACGTTGATCTGCCCGCGCTCAACCGCCTGTTGCTGGAGCTGGCGGAACGAGGCCAGGGTGGAGGGGTCGAAGCGCATCTCGGCGATGCCGCTGTCGGCAGGTGGCGCCGGGTCGATCGACGCACTCTGGTTGGGTGGGCTGGACGGCGGTACGACGATGTTGCCCACGCTTCCGTTGTTGGCGCTGCCGGAACCCGATCCGCTGGACACCGTCGACGACGGCACGCAGGTGTTGGAGGACTGGAGATCGGCATCCAGCGCGGCGATGGTGCGCCGGCTCGCCTCCAACTCTTCCTCAAGCTCGGCGTTCAGGGTATCGAACGCCTCGATCTGTAATTCTGCCTCTTCGATGCGTGCCCGCGCCTGGGTGCTGATGAGCTGCAGGGTGTCGTTCAGGGTCTCGACCTGCTCCAACCGCGCCTCCTGCAGCGCGATCTGGTCGAGCGCGTCATCCAGGGCCTGCTGGCTCTCGGCGATGTCGGCCATCAGTTGCGCCAGCCGCGCGTCACGCTCCGCCATTTCCTGGCGCAGCGCATCGTTGGCGGCTTCTGCGGCCTCGAGTTCCAGCTCCAGGCTGGCCACCATCGCATCGTTGGTGTTGCTCGACGACGCCAGCTCCGACAGTTGCGCCTTCAGCTCGTCGACCTGGCCCACGCAGGTCTCGCGCTCCTGCGTCATGTCCTCGTTGAGCCCGGCGATCACCATGTTGAGCTGGTCGAGCGCCGCCGACCGGTCGTCGATGGTCCCATTGGCCTCGACCAGCGCGGCCGCCTGGTCCTCGATGGTCTCGTTGGCCTCGTCCAGGGCGGCGCGCAGCTCGGCGACCTGGGTCTCGGCCTCGGCGCGGGCCTGCGCCAGCTCGCCGGTGTCGGAGGCGACCGGATCGGCGAAGCCGCATTCGCGCTCCAGCCACGCCGCCATCTCGGCCGGAACCGAAATCTGGCCGCCGCTCGCGTGGATTTCCTCATGGGCCGCGCGCAATGCCGGCACGAACCGCGCCTTGAGTTGCGCGCCAATGGACTGGCCGCCGCTCAGGCATGCCGTCAGGTCGACTGCGACCACGGCCTGCAACACGTCGGCCGCCCCCTGCAGATAGTTCACGCAGCGAAACGCGTTGATGGTCCCGAGCTGGTCGGGCGACGTGGCGCCCTCGCACCAGCCAAGAAGCTCGGCGGAGGACACTTCCGCGCGCGCCGGCGCCGTCACGCCAGCCGTCAGGCCGAGCGCCAGCGTGGCGCCCGCAAATGTTGCCAGTAGCGGTCTCGACATAGAACCGTGCACCTTTCCTGACCCCCGCAACGGTAGGCTATGGCATCAATGTGACCGGATTAAGGTTGGCATTGGTTAATGACCAATGACCGCCGCAGGCCCTCAGCCTGCGTGTTATCCGACAAGTCTACAGGCGCAGCCGGTCGAGGCAAGCCCGCGCCGTCGCATCCAGGATGCCATCGGTGTCGATGCCATAGCGCCGGTAGAGATCGGGAATGCTGCCGGACTGGCCGAAATGCTCCACGCCCAGGGCCTGCACGTGGTGGCCCGCCACCGCGCCCAGCCATGCCAGGGTCGCCGGGTGACCGTCCAGCACCGTCACCAGGGCCGCGTCGTGGCTCAGCGGCGCCAGCAGCCGCTCGATGTGGCACAGGCTCTCGCCATCGCCGCCATCGGCGCGTTCGCGGGCGCGCTCCGCGGCGTGCCAGCCGGCGTTCAGCCGGTCTGGCGACGTCACGACCATCAGCCCGGCATCAGGCGCATCGTCCAGCACCTCGTCGAACGCGGCCAGCACCTCGGGCATCACCGCACCGGTGCAGACCAGCGCCAGGGTGGCGCCCGGTCCCGGCGGCCGCAGCCAGTACCCGCCGTCGATGACATGCTGGCGATCCTCGTCGCTGAGCGTACGCGCCGGCTGCTCGAGCGCGCGGGTCGACAGCCGCAGATAGACCGAGCCGCCCTCGGTGTCGCGCAGCCAGCCGGGCCGCCCCGGGTCCGAGCCGTCGCGCTGGATGTAGTCCAGCGCCCAGCCCAGGATCGCGGCCAGCTCGTCGCAATAGGCGGGCTCGAAATAGGCCAGACCGTCCTGCGCCATGCCGATCAGCGGGGTCGCGATCGACTGGTGCGCCCCGCCCTCCGGCGCCAGGGTGATGCCCGACGGCGTCGCCACCAGCACGAAGCGCGCGTCCTGGTAGCAGGCGTAATTCAGCGCATCCAGCCCACGGGCGATGAACGGGTCGTACAGGGTGCCGATGGGCAGCAGGCGGCTGCCGAACAGGCTGTGCGACAGGCCGGCCGCGGCCAGCAGCAGGAACAGATTGTTCTCCGCGATGCCAAGCTCGATGTGCTGGCCGGCCGGCGACATCGCCCAGGTCTGGGCCGACACCACCTTCTGCTCGCGGAACACGTCCTTCATGTCCTGCCGGTTGAACACGCCGCGCCGGTTCACCCACGCGCCGAGGTTGGTCGACACCGTCACGTCCGGCGACGTGGTGACGATGCGGTCGGCATAGGCCTCCTCGCTGCGGCCGATCTCGTTCAGGATGCGCCCGAAGCCCTCCTGGGTGGACATCTTCGCGCCACCCTCGGCCGGTGCGACCAGCATCGGGATCGGCAACCGCTCGCCGGTGGTCCGCCGCGGCCCGCGCGCGTTGAACGGCGTGCGCGCGACGAAGTCGCCGAGCCGGTCGCCGAGCGCCGAAAGCCCGGCGAACGGCTCCCACTCCGCGCCCTCCGGCACCGCCATCGCTTGCTGGAAGGCCGCCATCTGGTCGACGTTCATCAGCCCGGCGTGGTTGTCCTTGTGGCCGGCGAACGGCAGGCCAAAGCCCTTGATGGTGTACGCCAGGAAGCACGTCGGCTGGTCGCTGTCGGCGGCGGCGCGGAACCCTTCCAGCACGGTCTCCAGGTCGTGGCCGGCCAGATTGGTCATCAGCCGGCCAAGCGCCTCGTCGTCATGGTCGGCCAGGATGTCGGCAATGCCCGGCTCCTTGCCGATATCGGCGGCCAGGTGCTCGCGCCACGCCGCCCCGCCCTTGAAGGTGAGCGCCGCGTAGAGCGAGTTCGGGCAACGGTCGATCCAGTCGCGCAGGGCGTCGCCGCCGGGCCGGGCGAACGCCGCCTCCAGCAGGCGGCCGTATTTCAGCGTGATCACCCGCCAGCCCATGGTGGCGAACAGCTCGTCGATGCGTGTGAACAGCCGGTCGGAGACCACGCTGTCCAGGCTCTGCCGGTTGTAGTCGATCACCCACCAGACGTTGCGGACGTCGTGCTTCCAGCCTTCCAGCAGGGCTTCGTAGATGTTGCCCTCGTCCAGCTCGGCATCGCCGACCAGGGCCACCATGCGGCCGATGTCTTCCGCCGCACCCGGCAGCCGCTTCAGGCGCACATAGTCCTGGATCAGCGCCGCGAACAGCGACACGCCGACGCCCAGGCCGACCGAGCCGGTGGAAAAGTCGACGTCGTCGACGTCCTTGGTGCGCGACGGATAGGACTGGGCGCCGCCCAGCGCGCGAAAGTTTTCCAGATTGTCGCGGGTCTGGTTGCCGAACAGGTACTGGATGGCGTGGAACACCGGGCTGGCATGCGGCTTCACCGCCACCCGGTCGTCGGGCCGCAGCACGTGAAAGAACAGCGCCGTCATCAACGTGACCAGCGAGGCGCTGGACGCCTGGTGCCCGCCCACCTTCAGCCCGTCGACATTCGGGCGAACATGGTTGGCGTGGTGGATCATCCACGACGAAAGCCACAGCAGCTTCTTCTCCAGCGCCGACATCATCTCCATGTCGTCGGCGCTTGGCGCGGGGATGCTGTTGTCGCCCAGGGTGCCGGCCTTGCCGCGGCCCTTGCGGCCAATCGATGCGGATTCCATTTCGTACGTCGCCATGTTGTTGGCACAGGGTCATGATCACTGTATGGGAACGTGACGCAATTTCATATCCGCAGGAGGATGGCGATGAATTGGAGTGCAGTCGGCATTGCCGCAGGGCTCATTGCGCTGGTTTTGTCAATCTGGGCTCTGGTTGAGGCAACCGGTCCGGGCGACGAGGAGTTGACCAACCGGATCACCGCTCTCGAAGAGCAGATCGCCACGCTAGAGGCCGCCGAAGGCCCCGCCGGACCCGAGGGACCGGCAGGCCCCGAGGGCCCCGCTGGCCCGGCCGGCGAAGCACCCTCGGTCGAGGAGATCGCGGCGTTCCTGCTGGAGAACCACGCTGACGACCTGCGCGGGCCGGCCGGTGCCGACGGCGCCGAGGGCCCCGCTGGCGCGGACGGTGCGTCGCCTCTGGTGGAAGAGGTCGCGGCGTTCCTGATGGAAAACCACGCCGACGCGCTACGCGGTCCGGAGGGTCCGGCCGGTCCCGCCGGTCCGGAAGGCCCCGCCGGCCCCGCGGGCGAGCCAGGGCCGCAGGGTGAGCCGGGCGCCCAGGGCGAACAGGGTCCGCAGGGCGAGATGCCGTCGATCGACGAGATCGCGGCAGTGCTGGTCGCCGATCATCTGGATGCGTTCCTGCTCGGCATTGCCACCCAGCTCCAGATGGACAACAGCAACGACGAGGAAGAGCCGGACAGCAACCAGTAGCCTGCTGACAGTAGCCTCCCGAGGCGGGCGCCGACATGCCGGGCTGAACCCCCGGCATCCGGCGCTTCCCCATGGAGTTCGACGCAGAACGCGCCCGCCGGCTTGAGCGGCTGTATGCGGCGCCGGAGGTGGCGGCCACCCGTGCCGCCGTCTTCGCCGCCGTCAACCCCGGCCCCGGCGACCGGGTGATGGACCTGGGCTGCGGCCCGGGCTTCCTGGTCCATGAGTTCGCGCGCGCGGTCGGCAGCGACGGCCTTGCGGCCGGCATCGACCTCAGCGAGCCGATGCTGGAGCGCGCCCGCGTTCGCCTCGCCGAGCACGACAACGTATCGCTCCACCACGCCAATGCCACGGAACTGCCGTTCGAGGACGGCACCTTCGACGCCCTCGCCTCGATGCAGGTATTCGCCTATATCAAGGACTTGGCGGCCGCTCTTCAGGAAGTCCGCCGGGTGCTGCGCCCCGATGGCCGGGCCGTGATCCTGGACACCGATATGTCCTCGATCGTGTTCCACAGCCGCCATCCAGAGCGCATGGCCCGGGTCGTGAAAGCCTATGACGGACACTGCGTCTGGCCGGATATCGTGCGGCAATTGCCGGGCGCGCTGCACGCGGCCGGCTTCGTGATCGACCGCTGCGAGGCCCACCCCTTCGTCAGCCTGCGGTATCACCAAAACACGTTCGTTTACGGCATCTCCAAGGTCATGGCCCGGTTCGCGGTGGAGGACGGCGCCATCGACCAGGCCGAGGCCGACGCCTGGCAGGCCGAGTTCGCCGAACTCGAACGCGACCGCGCCTTCTTCTTCTCCATGAACCGGATGATCTTCCAAGTGCGGCCAAGGTAGTTGCTCTGAACCAGCTTGCTGTGCCCCATCCACCCCCCAATCGTCATCCTCGCCGCCAATCAAAGTGTTGGGGTGGCGAGGATCCATTCTTGTCCAATACGCCAATAGGTTACGAGTTCGCTGGGGTTCGGGGCGGCAAATCTGGCTGTAAGTGGACCGGTTCGTCTTTGGAGCCACCCTGGACGGAGACCGCGCAGTTGCCGACATGGGCCCTCGCCACGGAGGGCGAGGGCGACGAATGTGCGTATGCGCGACAATGCGTGAGACAATCTGTCTTCGCCGCAACCCGGCAGACCGCTTGCCTGCCCCTGCGGTTCGGCCTACATGATCCATACAGGATGAATTTGGTCCTGATTGACTGAACAGGTCGGAGGGGTCCACCCGCCACATGCTGCGCTTGAGCAAGATGACCGACTACGCCGTCGTCGTGATGTCCCGGCTGAGCGACGAGCCCGGCACCATCATGACCGCGCCGGAGATCGCCGGCAGCACCGGCGTGCCGGCACCGACGGTCGCCAAACTGCTGCAGACCCTGACCCGCCATGGATTGGCCCGGTCGGAGCGCGGCGTTGCCGGCGGCTATGTCACCGACCAGGCCGCCGCCGACATCCGGCTGAGCGACGTGATCACGGCGGTCGACGGCCCGGTCGCGCTGACCGCCTGCGTCGACGGGGTCGCCGGCGAGTGCACGGTCGAGGCGGTCTGCCCGATCCGCGGCCGCTGGGACCCGGTGAACGAGGCGATCCGCAACGCGCTGGAGGCGATACCGCTGTCCGACCTGTCGGCGCGGCAGCCGTTTACCCTCGGCGCCGAAAAATCCCTGCGTTTCAGTGGGGTATCCCGATGACTTCATCTTCAAGTACCGCGCAAGCTCAGCGCGACGCGCGCGCTGAGACCTTCGCCAAGGTCTCCGAGACCACCGGCGACCGCTACAAGTACGGCTTCTTCACCGACATCGAGATGGACACGGCTCCGAAGGGGCTGAACGAGGACATCATCCGCCTGATCTCGTCGAAGAAGGACGAGCCGGAATGGCTGCTGGACTGGCGGCTGAAGGCCTATGCGCACTGGCTGGAGATGCCGGAGCCGGACTGGGCCTATGTCGACTTCCCGCCGATCGACTATCAGGACGCCTACTACTACGCCGCCCCGAAGAAGGAGGGGCCGAAGAGCCTGGACGAGGTCGACCCCGAGTTGCTGCGCACCTACGAGAAGCTGGGCATTTCGCTGAAGGAGCAGGAGGTGCTGGCCGGCGTGGAGGGCGCGCCGAAGGTGGCGGTCGACGCCGTCTTCGACAGCGTGTCGGTCGCGACCACGTTCCGCAAGGAATTGCAGAAGGCAGGCGTCATCTTCTGCTCGATCTCCGAGGCGGTGCGCGACCACACCGACCTGGTCCGCAAATACCTCGGCAGCGTGGTCCCGCCCGGCGACAACAAGCACGCTTGCCTGAACGCGGCGGTGTTTACCGACGGCACCTTCGTCTACGTGCCGGAGGGCGTGCGCTGCCCGATGGAGCTGTCGACCTATTTCCGCATCAACGCGGCGGAAACCGGCCAGTTCGAGCGCACCTTGATCGTGGCCGACAAGGGCTCATACGTCAGTTACCTGGAGGGGTGCACCGCGCCGATGCGCGACGAGCACCAGCTCCACGCCGCCGTCGTCGAGCTGATCGCGCTGGACGATGCCGAGATCAAGTACTCCACGGTGCAGAACTGGTATCCGGGCGACGAGGAAGGCCGCGGCGGCATCTACAACTTCGTCACCAAGCGCGGGGCCTGCCGGGGCCGCAACTCCAAGATCTCCTGGACCCAGGTCGAGACCGGGTCGGCGATCACCTGGAAGTACCCGAGCTGCATCCTGCAGGGCGACAATTCGGTTGGCGAGTTCTACTCGGTCGCCATCACCAACAACCGCCAGCAGGCCGACACCGGCACCAAGATGTTCCATATCGGCCGCAACACCCGCTCGACCATCGTGTCCAAGGGCATCTCCGCCGGCGCGGCGCAGAACACCTATCGCGGGCTGGTGCGGATCGCCCCGAAGGCGGAAGGCGCGCGCAACTACACCCAGTGCGACAGCCTGCTGATCGGCGACAAGTGCGGCGCCCACACCGTGCCCTACATCGAGGCCAAGAACCCCTCCGCCGTGGTGGAGCACGAGGCGACCACCTCGAAGATCAGCGACGACCAGCTTTTCTACTGCCAGAGCCGTGGGCTTTCGGCCGAGGAGGCGGTGTCGCTGATCGTAAACGGCTTCTGCCGCGAGGTCATGCAGCACCTGCCGATGGAATTCGCCGTCGAGGCCCAGAAGCTGATCGGCATCAGCCTGGAAGGCAGCGTCGGATGATCGCGGAGGGCACGATGGACGAACCCGGGCGGTACGCCGGCGAGGACAAGCGGGAGATCTGGTTCGCCCGCCTGGAGCCGAGCGTCTTTCGGAGCATCATGAACAGCCCCTCGGTCGGCGGGGCGTTTCCTCGCTACCGGAACATGCAGGCGGTGACACCGGAGGGCAAGCGCGTCCATGCGACCTATCTCGCGGTGTCGCTGACCTGTGCGTTCGCCGGGCTTATCGCGAGCCTCATCACCGACCAGATGGTGTGGGTGTTGTGCGGGATCGGCGTGCTGTTCGGCATGTCGATCTGGTACCTCGTGATGCTGGAAAGGCACGGCGACTTCAGCAAACCGGGCGCCCACACGGACAACGACGCCCACACGGACAACGACGCCCACACGGACAACGACGCCCACACGGACAACGACACCAGGTCGGCCGACCGCCAATCCGATGCGACGCCAGGCCGGCGCCGGTCGCGCTGGTAGGTGGACGACGTGAATTCCAACGACACGATGCTCAGGAGCGAGCGAAAATAATGCTTGAAATCAAAGACTTGCACGCCACTGTTGACGGCAAGGAGATCCTGAGGGGGCTCACCCTCTCGATCCCCGCGGGCGAAGTGCACGCGATCATGGGCCCCAACGGCTCCGGCAAGAGCACGCTGTCCTACGTGATCGCGGGCCGCGAGGGCTATGAGGTCACCGGCGGCTCGGTGACCATGAACGGCGAGGACCTGCTCGACCTGGCGCCGGACGAGCGCGCCGGCAAGGGCGTGTTCCTCGCCTTCCAGTACCCGGTGGAGATCCCGGGCGTGACCACGATGACGTTCCTGCGCACCGCCGCCAACGCGGTGCGGCGCCAGCGTGGCGAGCCGGAACTGAACGCGGTCGAATTCCTGAAGCTGGTGCGCGGGTTGGCGAAGACCCTGGACATCAGCGAGGACATGCTGAAGCGCGCGGTCAACGCGGGCTTTTCCGGCGGCGAGAAGAAGCGCCACGAAATCCTGCAAATGGCGCTGCTGGAGCCGAAGGTCGCGATCCTGGACGAGACCGACAGCGGGCTCGACATCGATGCCCTGCGCACGGTGGCGGAGGGGGTGAATGCGCTCCGCGCGCCCGACCGCGCCATGCTGCTGATCACCCACTATCAGCGCCTGCTCGACTACATCGTGCCCGACCGGGTGCACGTCATGTCCGGCGGCAAGATCGTACGCTCCGGCGACAAGTCGCTGGCGCTGGAGCTTGAGGTCAAGGGCTATGGCGACCTGGGCGCGGCGGCCTGAGCGATGACGGCCACTTCCGACACTTTGGCGAGCGAGCGCGGGCGGCTGCTGGCCGACTACCGCGACCGGCTGCCGGGCACAGACCTGCCCTGGCTGGTGGAACGTCGCGCGAAGGCGATGGAGGCGTTCGCCCGTCATGGCATGCCGACCCGCCGCACCGAGGCGTGGAAGTACACCGACCTCGGCGATCTGAGCGGCCTCACGCTGCCGGCGGATGAGGCGGTCGCATCGGGCCAATTGCCGGATCGGCTCGGCGACACCTGCGGCCGCGCGGTGCTGGTCAACGGCCGGCTGGACAGCGATGCTTCGGACCTCGGCGATCTGCCCGATGGTATCCGGGTCGCCGGGTTGCGCGATGCCTTGACGCGCGCACCTGACTTGGTGCGCGCGCTGCTGGACGACGCCTGGTCCTCGATCGAGGACCGCCCGCTGGCGGCCCTTGCCGTGGCCCTTGCCGCCGACGGCCTGGTCATCGACGCCGTTGCCAATGCCCAGATCGAGGCACCGTTGGAGATCTTGCACGTCGGCGACGGTACGGTCGAGCACCACGGGTTGGCGCTTGTGCGCCTGGGCGCCAACGCCCGGCTGAGCCTGATCGAGCGCCAGGTTTCCAGCCGAGACGACGGTTGTTTTTCTAATGATACCAATATTTTCTCTCTCGATACTGATGCAACACTTCATCTGAACCGTTGCCAGGCATTTGGCGATGCGGCCCGCGCCGTAGCGACCGACATCGTTCGGCAACAGCGTGGCGCGGACTATCGCGCCACCGTGCTGGCAACCGGTGCTGCGGTAGCGCGCGGCGAGACCGCGATCACCCAGCAGGGCAAGCACGCCCACGCCGGCATCGCCAGCGTCGCGCTGGGTCGCGGCAACCAGGTTCTCGACACCACCAACCTGATCGACCACGAGGCCGAGAACGGCACCAGCCGCCAGACCTATAACGGCGTGTTCGACGGCCGCGCCCGTGGCGTGTTCCAGGGCACTATTCATGTCGCCCCCGACGCGCAATACGCCGACGCGCGCCAGCATAGCCGCGCGTTGCTGCTGTCGGACCGCGCCGAGGTCGACACCAAGCCTGAGCTGCGCATCCACGCCGACGACGTCCAGTGCGCCCATGGGGCCGCCACCGGCCAGCTCGACGCCGACGCCCTGTTCTACCTGCGCGCCCGTGGCATCCCACTCGCCGAGGCGCGCCGGCTGCTGCTGGAGGGCTTCGTCGCCGAGGCGCTGGACGGCATCGGGCACACACCGACCCGCGACCATTTCACGGCGGTGGCCGCCGACTGGATCGCCAAATTGGACGCCGGCTCATGACAGCGATGACCAAGCCCCAGGCCTCCGGGGTCGCCGGGTTCGATGTCGCGCGCATTCGCCAGGACTTCCCGATTCTGTCTCAGGAAGTCTATGGCAAGCCATTGGTTTTCCTGGATAGTGGCGCCTCCGCCCAGAAGCCGCGCCAAGTGATGCAGGCGATGGTCGAGATGACCGAGACCGCCTACGCCAACGTGCATCGCGGCATCCACGCCATGAGCCAGCGCGCCACCGACCGGTTCGAGGCAGCGCGCGAGACCGTGGCGCGCTTCCTGGGCACGCCCGACGACACCGAGATCGTGTTCACCCGCAACGCGACCGAGGCAATCAACCTGGTGGCGGCGAGCTTCCTGCACCCGAACCTGGCACCCGGCGACGAGATCGTGGTCTCCGAGATGGAGCACCACGCCAACATCGTGCCGTGGCAACTGGTGGCCGCCGAGAAAGGCGCCGTGGTGCGCCCCTGCCCGGTGCTGGACGACGGCGCGCTCGACCTCGATGCCCTGGACGCGCTCATTGGGCCGCGCACCAAGCTGGTGGCGGTGGCCCACGTCTCCAACGTGCTCGGCACGGTCAACCTGGTGGCCGAGGTCGCAGCACTCGCCCATGCCAAGGGTGTGCCGGTGCTGCTGGACGGCGCCCAGGCGGTGGCGCACGGCAAGGTCGACGTGCGCGCGCTGGACGTCGACTTCTATGCCTTTACCGGCCACAAGCTCTACGGCCCGACCGGTATCGGCGTGCTCTACGGCAAGCGCGCGCTGCTGGACGCGATGCCGCCCTACCAGGGCGGCGGCGAGATGATCGACAAGGTGTCGTTCGCCGGTTCGACCTTCAAGGAGCCGCCGCACCGCTTCGAGGCCGGCACCCCGGCGATCATCGAGGCTGTGGGGCTGGCCGCCGCCATCGACTATGTCGAGGCCATCGGCTTCCCGGCCATCGCCGCGCACGAGGCCTCGTTGCGCGAGGCCGCCATGGGCGCGCTTGGTGACATCAACAGCCTGCGCATCCTGGGCACCCGGCCCGACAAGGCGGCCATCGTGTCGTTCGTGGTCGAGGGCGTGCATTCGCTCGATCTCGCCGCCCTGATGGACCGCGACGGCGTGGCGGTGCGGGTCGGCCACCATTGCGCCGAGCCGCTGATGGCGCGCTTCGGGCTCGATTCCACCGTGCGCGCGTCGTTCGGGCTCTACAACACGCTGGACGAGGTGGAGGCGCTGGCGGCCTCCATCCGCAAGGCGATCACCCGGCTGAGCTGATAGGGACCATGCCCGAAACCGAGAAATATCAGGAGCATGTCGCGGCGATGGACGCGCTGGATGACGACATGCGCTTCGAATATATCATCGACCTGGCCAAGGCGCCCGACCGCCCGGAATTCCCCTCCGACGCACAGGTGGACGAGAACCTGATGCACGGCTGCATGTCGAAAGTCTGGATCGTGCATGACGAACGCGACGGACGGCACTACTTCAAGGGTCACAGCGACGCCGTGATCGTGGAGGGGCTGGTGGCGATGATGACCGACTCGTTCAGCGGGCTGACCACCGACGAGCTGCGCGAGGTGAGCCTGGACGACGTGCGCCGGCTCAACCTGGGCGCGCTGACCACGCAGCGCCAGGTCGGCATGATGGCGATGCTGAAACATATGCAGAAGCTGGGCGGCGCGCGCGGCGCCTCCGCAGCGGCCTAGCAAGGGGACGTTCAACGTGGGTGCGGACAGGGACTATCTGGCCTGGACACCGGAAGACGGCGGCGATGCGCCGGCCGAGAACGGGTCGGTTGGCCCGGCTGGGGGGCAGGCTGCCAGCCAGGCCGGCGGCAAGCCGACCGAAAGCGCCGTCGTGCAGGCGCTGTCGACCGTCTACGACCCGGAAATCCCGGTCGATATCTACGAGCTTGGCCTGATCTACGACGTCAGCGTCGGCGACGACGGCCAGATCGACGTGACCATGACGCTGACTTCGCCGGGCTGCCCGGTGGCCGAGGAAATGCCGGCCATGGTGGAGACCGCGGTGCGCCAGGTGCCCGGCGTCACCGGCGTCGACGTTGAGATCACCTGGGACCCGCCATGGACCCCGGACATGATGAGCGAGGCCGCCAAGCTGGAACTCGGCTTCTTCTGACACTATCTGAGCACCAGCCCTCAAGCTTTCAGGACCACGGAACCTCATCCATGCAACGACCCGCAGCCATCAAGGTGACCGACGCCGCCGCCGCGCGCGTTCAGGAGATGCTGGACGGCCATGACGGCGAGGCACTGGGCGTGCGCATTGGCGTCAAGGCCCAGGGCTGCTCGGGCCTCAGCTACACCATGGACTTCGCGCAGGAGATCGGTCCCCACGACGAGGTGGTGGAGAGCCACGGCGTGAAGATCATCATCGACCCGAAGGCGGTGATGTTCCTGCTCGGCACCGAGATGGACTACAAGACCGACGCCTTCCAGTCCGGATTCTCGTTCACCAACCCCAATGCCAAGGGCATGTGCGGCTGCGGCGAGAGTTTTCACGTCTGACAGATCGGACGCCCAGACACGTAGCCCGGATGGAGCGCAGCGCAATCCGGGGATCTTGAGCCGAAGGTATGTCCCCGGATTTCACTACGTTTCATCCGGGCTACCGTCAACGTGGGTGCGATGCCGCCGTCGCCCCTAATGCACCTCCACATAGGCTTGGGTGAGAAATAGCCGCACGGTCCAAGCGCGCCAGTCATCCAGGCTGTCCTCCAATTCCGTGACCAGCCGAATCCGCACCCCGGTGATGCGCGACTGCCGGCCGTCGGACACGGTGGCAATGGACGTGGCGGCGTCGAACCGCTCGAGTGCCGGCAGCGCCTCCGGCCCGAGGGACTCCAGGTAGCCGAGGTCCAACGGGCGCCCCTCGCCCGACACTTCGCGGCTGTGGTCGACATTGTAGTTGGCGATGACACTGGGGAAGTTGACGAAGCCGCAGACGTAGAGCGTCAGCACCAGGGCTGCCAGATTGGCACCGACCAGCCAACCGGTGGAGAGGTCGAACACGATCCGCGCAACGATCAGCACCAGCCCCGCCGCGACCAGGCCCATCCACACGAACGCCGCCACCCGCAGGTAGGTCAGCGCATAGGCCTCGACATAGAGTTCCAGCCGCAGGATCGACGAGACCGCAAGCAGCACGTTCTGCGCCACCCACAGATAGACCGCGATGCGGATTGCAGGAGATTGCGCGCTGGCGCTGCCCGGCCGCATGGCGACAACGACGTAGGCGGCGGCGAGCAGCGCGGTGAGGATCAGCGGATAGGCGCCGCGATGGGCATATTCCGCATAGCTCATGCCGTCGGGCAGCGCGGCACCGCCCCACAGATAGGCGAGGTCCAGCACCGTCTGCACGCCGAACAGCAGATTGAACAGCACCAGCGAGCGCAGGATGACGCTCGGCCCGAACATGCTGGTTTCCAGTTGCAGCGCCGCACCCGTCGGCCGCATCGCCATCGCGCCGAAGATGGCGCCCCGCACCTTGCCGGCCCGCCACGCCGCGCGACCCCGAAACAGGCGCGCATGCACGAACGGCCACGCAACCATGCCGCAGAAGCCCCAAAGCAACACCCGGCCAAAGTCTATCTCGCGCAGCAGCGAGCCGGGGCTGAGGTCGGCCAGCCACGCCTCGATCATCGGGTTGGCCTCGCGGAACAGCAGCACAAAGAGCGTGCCGAGCACCAGCGGCACCAGCCAGGCGGCAAGCGACAGCCGGCCAAACCGGCCGCCGCGCAGCCAACCGCCGCGCGCTCGTGCCACATGCAGCCGGATCATATGGATGAGCGGCATCACCGGCCCGGCAAACGCCAGCCCGATCGCGCGCAGCGCGTCCCGCACCGCATCGCCCGTGGCGACCCGGGCGAGGCATAGCGCGAGGTGCGCCGCCGCAAACCCAGCGATGACGATGGCGCTGACCGAACCGCCATAGATCACCGGCACAAGTGCTACCGCCAGCAGCACCATCGCCCCCCAGGTGGTGCGCTCACCGAGTTGGCCTCGATTGAGCGCCGCCGTACCGGTCACGAGCGCCAGCAGAAACACCGCGGCCGACAGCCCGACCCCCGCAGCGGCGAAGAACAGCAGGTCGGCCAGCGCCACCAGCGCCACCACCGCGGCCACCCGCTTCCAGCCGCCGAAGCGTGGCGGCGAGCGGCGCCTGTCGCCGCCTTGCCCCACGCCCTGGTCCGCTTCCTGTTTGGCGTACACCGTCGTGTTCGAACCTGCCTCCACGTCCTCACTCATTCCCTGTCTCCAAAGCACACTCTTGATCAATGCCAATAACTTTGTATTGCAAAGCATGTCGGCGAAATTCAGGCGCACTGTGCCCCTGGTCGCCCCACTACCCGCGATACCAACCACCCGTTACGAGCTATCGAACAGATGGCTCACTCGGTCTCCAATCCACATCCGTCATGCGCGGACTTGAGAAGCCTGTCCTTGGGTCGTCCTCCGGCCGAGCCCGAGGGCGCATCCACGCCGATGATGACTGTCTCTGGCGATGCCGGCGTATCGCAACAACCGCGTGGATGGCCGGGTCAAGCCCGGCCATGACATCGAGAATGTTGTTCTGTCGAACAAATGACAGCGATGGTTCATCTCCAAATGGCGCGGCCGCACTCAGGCCGGGGCCAGTGCCCCGCCCGGATCCTCGTCGTCCTCCGCCGCTGCGCCCGCCGCCTTTTCCGAGGCCACCGCGTCGCGCACCACCTGTTCCAGCACGGCCAGATACTCCGCGAAGCGCGCGCGGCCCTCGTCCGTCATCCGGCAGCGGGTCTGCGGCCGGTTGTTCACGAACGACTTGTCGATAGCGACCAACCCCGCCTCCTCCAGCACCGCGAGATGCCGGCTGAGGTTACCGTCAGTGAGGTCGCACAACCGCTTCAGGTCGCCGAACGTCAGCCCATCGCGATGCGGCACCAGCGACGTCAGCAGGCCGAGCCGCGCCTTCTCGTGCATCACCCGGTCGAGGCCGTCATAGGCGAAGCGGCCGCTGTTCCCGGCCCCCTCAGCCATGTCGCAAACTCCCGTTGGTTCCCTCACCTCGATGAATAAGCACCGCGGCCATCGCCTGCCCCAGCACGAACGGCAGCCCCATCACCCAGGGCGAGAACGCCTCTGGCCCCTGAGCCAGCGCCATGCAGCCGAGCCCGGTCGCCATGTACCAGAAGCCCACGGCCACGAACGGCGCCGGCAGCGACTGCCGCGATGCGAACACGCCCAGGCTGACCAGGATCTGCCACAGGCCCGGCAGCAGCCACAGCGACAGCGGCGCATAGGCCAGCAGCACGCCGGTCAGCAACACGCCGGCGATCAGCGCCGGCAGCATCTGCCAGGCGGCGGCCCGGATCATGTCGTCGGCCAGGCCCACATGCTCGCGATGCGCGCGCAGCACGACCTCCGCGCCGATGATCGCGGCGGCCAGGATGCCGGCACCGCCCCACAGCACCATGTAGGTGCGCACGAACGCGGCACCGACGTGGATGTCGGAGATCGCCGCGGGGTCGTCCAGGAACAGCCACTGCGCAACGGCCGCCAACAGCGCGATCGCAGCGGTGGCGCCGAACGCCACCGGCCCATAGCCCTTGAAGGCCGCACCCCGCGCCATCTGCGCCCGCATCTCGCGGATGTCGCTCAGCGCCCGTTCCAGTTCGGTCATCGACCCCTCGCCGATCAAGTTTGTAATGCAAAGTACTTTCCCAGCCATCGGCTGGCAATCGTTTCTTGCACACGAAAACGGCCACCGTGCGGCGGCCGTTTCCATGTTGGTGTTATCGGGGCTCAGGCCCAGTTGCGGTCGTGCTCGGCATGGGTCCGCAGATAGGCACCGGGCCCGAAATAGGTGTCGTAGAACTCGGTGTCGAGCTGGTGCGCCTGCAGGTACATCAGCACGAAGATCGCCGGCACCGTTGCCGGGAAACGCCCGAACTCCTCGTAGATGTACGTGGCCATGGTGGCGACGCAATCCACGAACGCCTCGTTCATCGGTGCAGCGCTCGACCGGACGGCGGCATTGTCCTTGTAGGGACCGCCCGTGTCGGCGTTGAACGGCCCGCCCGGCCCGAACTTGCGCGCGATCACCGCTTCCACCGCGGCGCGCATGTCGGGGAAATGCGGCGGGCAATGCCCCTCGAACACGCCGTCGCGCCCGGTGATGTGCGGAAGCGGGTTGCCCGGCAGCATGTCGTAGCGGAAGCCGAGCCCCGGCACGTCCGGATCGCCGCTGGCGCCGAGCACGCTGAACGGGTTGATGCCGTCGTACATCCAGCCGCCCACGCCCATCGCCTGCAGCATCAGCGCGCCGGCATAGCAGGCCGTGGACGTCTCCACCGTCACCTCGGTCAGGCTGAGCTGCTCGACATAGGCCAACGGAAACGGGTTCTCCACATCGACCAGGCTGGAGAACTTCTCCATGCCCGGCACCGGACGGTCGTTGACGTCGTCGTAGATGCACGCCCCGTTCTGCACCAGATAGGCCAGCACCAGGATCATGTGCTGAGCCAGATCGGCCACCGGCACGATCAGCGTGCTGCCGGGCACGTTCGCGCACCATTCGTTGTGCATCTCCATGTGGTTCGGCGTGCGCGGCACGTTCAGCCGCCCGTCGGCCAGCTTGACGATGCGCGACCGGTGCGCATCCAGGTACGCCTGCATGTCGGTCTGGCCGTCCTGCGGCACCACCGACGGCATGTCGCGCGTCGGCATGTAATAGGTGCCATTGTCGTCGGTGAAGAAGATGTCCGACGTGTGGAACCCGGCCGCCGACGGAAACGTGCGCCCGCCCGCCGCCCCGGCATAGTTGGGCAGGTGCGGCTGGTAGAGCCGGTTGTGCGGGATCAGGTTGGTCCAGCCCGTGTTGCCGGCCACCGTGGTGAGCAGCAGCATCTGCTCCAGCTCGCTCAGCGCTGCCGGCGCATGCTTGGAGGTGTAGGCCAACGGTCCCGACGGGATAGCGTTGCCACGGGCGAAGCGGCGCGACCGGCGGCCATGAATGGCCTCGATCAACGGAAAATGCGCCGCCTCCACCAGCCCCTTGCTGGGGCCGTTCACGTTATCGAGCATGATATGTCCCTTGGTTCTGATCTCCGCGGCGGCCGCATGGCGGCCCAGGCCGGAGAGCACCGCACCAGCCCCGACCATCGAGGCACCGACCAGTCGTCTGCGCGTGGTTGCTAGCATGTCGTCCTCCACTGTCGTGCGCTGCCCGGTTGCAGCGCTGAGAGGGCGATATGTGGGGAAATCCAGACCGAACCGTTAGAAGCAAAATGGACAGAAACAGGCCAAATATGCCAATCTGCGATTCGTGCCCGTATCGCATCTGCCACAGCGAAACCTGACCGTCGGCCTGGTCGCCCTGCCGGAGTGCTCGGCCGCCGTCACCTATGGCATGCACGAGGTCTTCGCCTGCGTCGGCACGGTGTGGGAGTCGCTGACCGGCGAAAAGACGGAGACGCGGCGGATGACACCGCGCCTCGTCGGCGCGTCGCTGGACCCGATGCGCACGGCGATGGGGGCGACGCTGGTGGCCGACCGCACGTTCGACGATGCGTTGCGCTACGACATCGTCATCGTCAGCGATCTGTCGCTGGAACCGAACGCCGATCTGCATGGCCGCTGGCCGGCGGCGATTGGCTGGATCCTGGACCAGCATGCGCGGGGTGCAATCGTCTGCTCCGTGTGCACCGGCTCGCTGCTGCTGGCCGAGGCCGGCCTGCTGGACAGCCGCGAGGCCACATCCCACTGGAGCGCGGAGATGCATTTCCGCCGGCTGTTCCCCGATGTGCGGTTGAAGCCGGAGCGTGTGCTGGTGCCGTCCGGCCCGTCGCACGACATCGTCACCTCCGGCGGATCGGCGTCGTGGACCGACCTTTCGCTCTATCTGGTCGCCCGGTTCTGCGGCGACGAGGAGGCGCGGCGCATCGCCAAGATCTTCCTGTTCGGCGACCGCAGCAACGGCCAGCGGCCGTTCGCCGCCATGGTGCGGCCGACCCAGCACGACGACGCGGTGATCGCCCAGTGCCAGACCTGGATTGCGCAGAACTACGAGCGCGCCAATCCGGTCCAGCAGGTCACGCAACGCTCCGGGCTCACCGACCGCACCTTCAAGCGGCGCTTCCGCAACGCTACCGGTTACGCGCCCATCGACTACATCCAGACCCTCAGGATCGAGGAGGCCAAGCAGATGCTGGAGACCACGTCCGACCCGGTCGACGCCGTCGCGATGGCGGTCGGCTACGAGGACGCCAGCTCGTTCCGCCGCCTGTTCAAGAAGACGGTCGGCACCACGCCGCACGAGTACCGCAAGCGGTTCCAGGCGGTGGCGCCGGAAGCCGCCTCGCGCACGACAACGGAAGATAGGAGGGCCATATCATGAGCCACGCCATGAGCCGGGCCGACGTCACGTTCTCGGCCGAGACCATCCACAACCCGGCCGAACCGCGCCATTTCATGCGCATCAAGCCGCTGGCGCGCCGCCAGCGCATTCGCATCGGCGGCGAGTTGCTGGCCGAGACCGCGCATGCGCTGAGGGTGCTGGAGGTCGGCAAGGACGTCTACGACCCGGTGGTCTATGTGCCGGCCGGCGACGTGATCGCGCCACTGCGCCGCAACCAGCGCAGCACCCACTGCCCGCTGAAGGGCGATGCATCGTATTTCGACCTGATGGACGACGACGGCGCCCTGCGGCTGGAAAGCTTCGCCTGGTCGTACGAGAAGCCGTTCGACTTCGCCGGCGCGCTGGCCGGCTACGTGGCGTTCGTGGCCGACAACGTCACCTTCGAGGACGCGCCGGCTTAGCAACCTCACCGTCGTCCTCGCCCTTGTGGCGAGGACCCATTCATGTCCAGCGCTTCGATATTTGGTACGAAACACGGTGTTGGTGGCGGTCGACTGTCGCGCCACATACTTCGTAAATCGAACCATTCAGGCTTGTCTCCAGCCCTGCACATCCATGGGCCCTCGCCACCCAAGATTCGTGATTGGCGGCGAGGGCGACAAAGCGAGTTTCAGCCTGGCCAGTTGGTTCAGCCCCCCCCTACGCCTCCGCAGGCACCGTGCGGCGGATGAAGGCGATGAAAATCAACGCGGTGGCGAACATGATCAGGCTGTAGGTGCTGGCCGGCACCACGGTCAGCCCGCCCTCGAACAACAGGGCCGCGACCGCGATTGCCAGGGTGCCGTTCTGCAGGCCGCACTCGATGGAGATCGCGATCCGCTGGCGCACGCCGCTGGCCAGCGCCCAGGCCAGCAGGTAGGCCAGCACCATCATCGCCACGTTCAGCACCAGGGTGACCAGCCCGGCCTCGGCGAAATAGCCGACGATATTGTCGCGCTCGGTATAGATGGCGCCCGCCAGCACCAGCATGAACAGGCCGGTGGAGATGTGGCGGGCGATCTTCTCGAACCTCAGCGCGAACGTCTCGGCGAAGCGGCGCACCAGGAGCCCGAGCACCACCGGCACGGTGACGATGACGAACACGCTGAGCGCGGTGCCGGTGACCGAGATGTCGGAGTCCGCGTCGGCGCCCACCAGCTCGCCATAGGCGAACACCACGATCAGCGGCACGGTGATGACGCAAACCAGGCTGATGACCGCGGTCAGCGAGATCGACAACGCCACGTCGCCGCGCGCGAACGCGGTGAGGATGTTGGAGGTGACGCCGCCGGGGGCCGCTGCAATGATCATGACGCCGAGCGCCAGCTCCGGCTGCATCGGCCAGATGCTGACCAGCAGCCATGCCACCAGCGGCAGCAGGATGAGCTGCGATGCCGCGCCGACGATGAAGTCGCGCGGCCGCTTGGCCACCCGCGCGAAGTCCTGGAACGTCAGGCCCAGGCCCAGCGCGAACATGATGAAGGCGAGCGCAATCGGCAGAATGACGTCGGTTACGATGTTCAAGGCGGTCTCCCCGGCGATGCTAGATCAGGATCAGGCGATGATGTCGGGGTAGCCCCTGCTCGCCAGCACCGCGATCTCGTCGCGCAATTGCAGTTTTTTCTTTTTCAGGCGCTGGACTTCCAGTTGATCGAAACTGCCGGCTTCGGTTATACGCGCAATGGTTTCGTCCAGCTCGCGGTGTTCCTGGCGCAGGTTGGCCAACCGCGTAGCGACCCCTTCCGGGCTCAGCCCATCCGGCTCTTGCGGGTCGTCGGTCTGGTCCTCGGTCATTCAGGCACAAGGAAATCGGACTCGGGAAAGTCGGACTCGGGGAAATCTGACCCGGGGCATTCGGGCCACGGGCAATCAGGAACGCAAGTCGTCGCGCGAAAAATCATGGGCGGGCCTTCGGGTGCGCCGCGCGACCAACCACCATCGGCAATGGATATCGGGCCGAGCAGAACGAGCAAAGGCCGCGCAGTCCTGCGGCCGCGGGCAGGATAAGGCCAACACGGCACCGGTTGCAATCACCGTACGGCGTCGCAAGCAGCGGCCCCGCACAAAGGAATGACGCCTATGAGCAAGCGCATCGGCATCTTGACCAGCGGCGGCGACTGCGCCGGCCTGAACGCGGTGATACGGGCGTGCGTCTATCGCGCCATCACCGCCTACGATTGGCAGGTTGTCGGCATCAAGCAGGGCACGCGCGGGCTGATGGAACGCCCGGTGGCGTATCGCCGCCTGACCCTGGCCGACTTCGATGGCCAGGTCATCCGCATGGGCGGCACTATCCTGGGCACCACCAACACCGGCGACCCGTTCGCGTTCCCCATGCCCGACGGCACCCGCAAGGACCGGTCGGAGGAAGTGATCGGCGGCTACCGCGAACTGGGCCTGGACGCGCTGATCGTGATCGGCGGTGACGGCAGCCAGGATATCTTGCGCAAGCTGGCGCAACAGGGCGGCCTCAACATGGTCGCGATCCCGAAGACCATCGACAACGACGTCGGCCTGACCGAGGTTTCCATCGGTTACGCCACCGCCGTCGACGTGGCGACCGAGGCGCTGGACCGCCTGCAGCCCACCGCGGCCAGCCACGACCGGGTGATGATCCTGGAGCTGATGGGGCGCGACGCCGGCCACATCGCACTCGGCGCCGGCATCGCCGGCGGCGCGGACGTCGTGCTGATCCCGGAGATCAAGTACAACCTGGAAAACATGGCCGAGCACATTCGCCAGGTGCAGTCGCAGGGCCGCAACTTCGCCCTGGTGGTCTGCGCGGAATCGGTGCGCAGCGAATCCGGCGAGCGCATCACCAAGCAGCAATCGCACGGCGAGGTGCGCTACGGCGGCGTCGGCGAATACCTCGGCGAGCAGATCTCCGAACTCACCGGGGCCGAAACCCGGGTCACCGTGCTGGGCCATGTCCAGCGCGGCGGTCAGCCCAGCGCGTCGGACCGGATGGTCGCCGCCGCCTTCGGTGTGCATGCGGTCGACCTGATCGCGGAAGGCAAGTTCGACCGCATGGTGGCGTGGCAGAACCGTGACGTGGTCGACGTGCCGATCCCGGATGCGATTGCCAGCTACCAGGCGGTGGACCCGAAGGGCGCGCTGATCCGCACCGCGCGCGGGCTCGGCATCTATGTCGGCGAGGTCTGAGGACGCCGCTGGCGGGTCCGCAACGCCCCCGGACATCATCGGTTTCGCAACCGCGCTCTACGGCCAACCCGGCGTCGCCGACGCCTGCCTGCTGCTGCAGGACCGGTGCGACGCCGACGTCTGTGTGGTGCTGGCCCTGTGCTGGGCCGCCCGGAACGGCAACGACGTGTCCGACCGGGACACGCTCGCCCGCCTGACGGACGCGAGCGCGGACTGGCGGACCAATGTGGTCCTGCCCCTGCGCGGCGCGCGGCGTTGGCTGAAGCCGCGCGCCGACACGGCGGCCAGAGGCGAGCTGCGCGGCGCGATCAAGAAGGCGGAGCTGTCGGCCGAGTTCATCGAACTCGAGATGCTGGGCAGCGTGCTCGCACCGCCCGGCCCGACCCATCCCCCCGCGTCGCCGGAGACGTTGGCGCGGGCAATCGAGGCCTACCTCCAGCCGTCAGGTGGCGCCGACCCGGTTGTCGCCAAGGCCGTCCAAACAATTGCAGCGGCGGCGCTCAGCAGCCAGCCAAACTAAGACGCTCTTCAGTTGATCTGTGCCAACCTAGCGTAAGCGAAGAACCAGCTAGCGGAACAAGGTCGAGCCGCCGGGTTCGGGTTCCGGCGGCACTTCTTGCGGCAGATCGGGCTGGTCGTCGGGCAGCACATAGATGTCGAATGTGTCGACCGCGAAGATACCGGTGCCCCAGACGATCAGCCCCGCCTGTCCCATTCTCAGGTCCGGCGACGACCAGCTCGAGAACGTGTTGCCGTTGATCGCGATTTCCATGCCGTTCGGTGTTTCGGTCATCTCGAACCACGTCCCGTCGGCCACAATGTGTCCGTCACCCAGTTCCTGGGCGATATTGAGCTGGCCGCCCTGGGGATCGACCTCCCAGCCGGAGACGGACCCGTCGGCATCGAGCAGATAGGCGAAGTAGGCTGAGCCGTCGCCCTGGTCGCAGCAGAACACGCCGATCCGCGTCCGCCCCCCGAATTCCAGTATGTCGGCGTTGATGGTGAACGCGCGCAGGAAGTCGGCATGGCGGAAGTAGTAGCGATAGAGGCCCTCGTCGGAGACGTCGTTGATCAGAAAATGGCGGTTGCTGGCCCGGTAGCCGTACCAGTCGCCACCGGAGTCGGGCCCGCGCAGCAGCTCCATCTCGCCTATCGTCAGGTCGGGCTGCTGCGCCCGTGCCTCTTGCCCGGACAGCGCCAGAATGGCCGTACCTGTCAGTGCCGCCAGGGCCGTCGTTGCGCGGCGCATCAACCTTGCCGTCATCGCTACTCCTTTGCATCGCATTGCCAATGTGCGGATTTGACCGATCATACCCGCCGGGCAATGATGGTCCAACGCCATCGCGCGCGACGGGCCGATTCCCTGCCCCGACAGGCGCGCGAAGGGCAAGCGTCGGGCGAAGGCTCAGGTGTTCGGGACCGCGGAGTCACGTTGGCATGCATGGCATAGCTCTGGCCATCGTCGGCTTGCTGATCGCGGCCCTGCTCGTGGCGGTGCCGCTGATCGAGATCCCGAGGATCGAGGCCAAGATCAACCTGGCCGCGGCGCAGGCGCTGGCCGAAGGCGGCCAGCAATGGGCGTCGACCGAGACCGACGAGCATGTCGTCACCATCAGCGGCACCGCGGCGAGCGCTGACGAGGTCGCGACGGCGGAGGCCCTGGTGCTGGCCGTCGACGGCGTCGACGAGGTGGTGTCGGAGGCGGTGGTCGAGCCCTATCGCACCTACGCCATGGTCATCAAGCGCGCGCCCGACCTCATGCGCATTACCGGCGAGGTGCCGGACCAGGACTTCGCCGACCGGGTGGTCGAGATGGCGCGCGAGGCCGTCGGCACCGACGCAGTCGAGCACGAGCTGACCGTCGCCCCGGGGCGCCCGTTTCCCGAGCATGAGGAGATCGTCGGGCTGCTGATCGCGCAGGCCGCCGCCCTGCTGGAGGGCGAGATCGTCATCGCCAACAACGGCATCGTCGCCGAGGGGCTTTCCATCGACCAGCGCACCAACGCCGCCATCGAGGAGGCGTTCGCCGACTATTCCGGGCTGGTGACGGTGCGCGCGAACGTTCAGGTGTCGCCGCCGCGCGTGTTCCCGCTGACCATCGAACGCAGTGCCGCAATGCTGGAGCTGAGCGGCGAGGTACCCAACGCCGAGGAGCGCAACAGGCTGATGGAACTGGCGCGCCGGCAGGCCAGCGGCGTTCAGGTGGTCGACCGGCTGGTCGTGGTGCCCGGCAACGTCATGGAGGGCTGGCAGGACCTGACCGACCTGATGGTGCGCCAGTTCGGCAGCTTGGACACCGGCATCGCCGAGCTGACCGGCACCGAGCTGCGCGTCACCGGCGTGGTTGCCGATCCGATGATGGCCGACATCGTGCGGTCCGCGCTGGAGTCCGCGTTCCAGCAGCCCGGCGCCGCCATCGTGCCGGTGGTCGCCAATATCGGCACCGCCGAGGAAATCGGCGCCACCGCCCCGCGCAACAACGATGCGATGTTCGAGCTGGCGCGCACGCTGCCGATCCCCGACATCGCCGAGGCGGATCGGACCAATGCCGAAGGCTGCCAGGCGGCATTGTCCGAGCTGACCCTCGCCGCCGATGACACGTTCGTAGAGGATAGCGACATCCTGCTGCCGGCGGCCAGCGAACGGCTCGACGAGGTGGCCCTGGCCCTGCGTCGTTGCCCCGACGACACCCAGGTGCAAATCAGCGGGCACGTCGACGCCACCGAGGACCAGGCACGCGACCAGAGCGTCAGCGACGCCTGGTCGGACACGGTGCTGGCCTATCTCAATTTGCGCGGTGTGCCGTCTGAGCGCATTATTGCGGTCGGCTACGGTGCCGACATCCCGATTGCCGACAACACCTCGGCTGACGGACGGGCGACCAACCGGCGGATCGAGTTCCAGGTACTGCCCTAGGGCGCGTCTCGCCGGGACGACAACGCGATATTGGATCAACGGGAAACACAGAGGTGGGCTACGTGTTCTGGGAAATCCTGATGTGGCTGGTGATTGGCGTCCTGCTGGGCATCATCGCGGGCTGGCTGTTGTGTCGGTTGTTTTATCGGCGCGAGCAGGTCGATTCGATGCAGATCAATGACAGTCGCCTGACCGGCCTGCAGGCGGAACGCGACAAGGCGACGAGCGCATTGCATACCAGCGAGGCGAACCTCGCCAAGGCAAGCGCGGACCTGGACGAGGCGCAAAAGGCCCTGGCCGCGTGCAACGAGCGGTGCGGCAGCCTGCAGGACACCGTGGTCGCGCACGAGGCCACCATCGCCGACCTGTCGCAGCGGCTGGACCGCCACGAGACGGCGGTGGCGGAAGGCGGCGGCAACCCCGTCCCGCCGGTGGCATCCGACACATCGTCGCCTGGCGCCCTGTCGACACCGCCGCTGCCGCCGGACCAGACGCCGCCACCGCCCGGCGACAGCGTGCCGAGCGTCAGCGCGGCGGCCGAGGTCTCCGCCGTGCCGCCCGAGAGCGATGCCGCCGACGACACTGCGAAGGGCAGCAAATCGGCGCCGAAGAAAGCCGGCTCGTCCGCCGGTGCGGCTGACAAGGACGCGCCGGTGGTGGGTGTGGACACGCCCCCCGCCTCCTCCGACGATCCGGAAGAGGTCGAGGACGCGGTCGAGGCCGAAGAGGCAAAGCCCGGCAACACGCCGGATACGCCATCCAAGCCGTCCACGGCGGCTGCGGCATCGGGCGGGCCGGACGACCTGACCCGCATCAAGGGCATCGGCAAGGTGCTGTCGGGCAAGCTCCACGATCTCGGCATCACCACGTTCGCGCAGATCGCCGCGTTCACGCCGGAGGATGTGGAGCGGGTCAACGACCAGTTGAGCTTCAAGGGTCGCATCGAACGCGAGGAGTGGATCGCGCAAGCCAAGAAGCTGGCCGGCGGCGACTGATCCGAGCGGATCGACCTGACGTAGCTGTTTGGGACCAGGGAGGGGGTCCCGCCCATGAAATCGGACTCGGCCGGTTCGGCCGTCTATGATCTGCTTGTCGGCAAGAATGGCCGGCAGGCTGGCAGCGACATGTCGGAGGATGCGCGGCGGGCCCAGCCGCGCAATTTCCTGACCCATGTCGCCAGCCTGGGCGCCACCAAGGCCAGCGACGGCCTGGCCGACCCCAAGCTGGTGCTCTCCTGGCTGTTCGGCGCACTCGGCGTTCCCGCCTATCTGGTCGGCCTGCTGGTCCCGCTGCGCGAGGCCGGCGCGCTGCTGCCGCAACTGTTCATTTCCGCCCGGCTGCAAAGATTGCCGCAGCGCAAATGGGTGTGGGCGGCCGGCAGCCTGGTGCAGGGCGCCTGTGCCATCGGCATGGCGGTGGTCGCGTTGACGCTCGATGGTGTCGCCGCAGGCTGGTGCATCGTCGCCCTGCTCGCCGTGCTGGCCATTGCGCGCAGCGTCTGCTCGGTCAGCTACAAGGACGTGCTCGGCAAGACCGTCGCCAAGGCCACCCGCGGCACCGCCACCGGTTCGGCCGCGACCGTGGCGGCCATCGCGGTGCTGACCTTCGGCGCGCTGTTGACGGTCGGCATTATCGAGCGATCGGTGGGCGCAATCGCCGTGGTGCTGATCATCGCCGGCGTTCTCTGGATGGTAGCCGCAACGCTGTTCTCGACCCTGGTCGAACCGGCCAGTTCACAGGATGGCCAGACCAACGAGGGCCTCAAGGGGGTGCTGCGGCAATTCTCGTTGCTGCGGCAGGACCGGCAACTGCGCCTGTTCATCATCGCGCGCGGGCTGTTGACCGCCACCGCGCTGGCGCCGCCGTTCCTGCTCGCGCTGGCGGGGCGCGCCGGCGAGAACGAGATCGGCGCGCTGGGTCCGTTCATCATCGCGTCGGCATTGGCCGGTGCGGTCAGCACCTACGCCTGGGGACGGCTTGCCGACCGGTCCAGCCGCAAGGTGCTGGCGCTGGCGGGGATCGCCGCCGCCGCCGTGCTGGGCGTCTCCGCCGCCCTTGCCTTCGCGGCACACACGGCGCTGTCGGTCGCCTGGGTCGCGCCGGTGCTGCTGTTCGTGCTGGTGGTCGCCCATCAGGGCGTGCGGCTGGGGCGCTCGACCCACCTGGTCGACATGGCCGACGCGGAGACCCGCGCAGCCTACACGGCGCTGTCCAACACCATCATCGGCGTGCTGCTGCTGGCCGGCGGCGTGTTCGGCGTGGTCGCTCACGTCGCGGGCGAGGCGACCGTGCTGGCGATCTTCGCCGTCATGTCCCTGGGCGCGGTGCCATTCGCGCTGAAGCTGGACGAGGTGCAGCAGAAGAAGGACTGAGGCGGCTTTGCTGCGCCGGGCAAATGGCGCCCTCACTGCATCCGATGCATGGATTTCCCGGCCACCCCTTACCGTCATGCCCGCACTTGTTGCGGGCATCCACGCCTTATTGGACGCGTAGCGGCCAAGTCGTGGATGGTCGGGACAAGCCCGACCATGACGAAGGTGAATAATTTCGTGGTGATTGACCGCCATATCAACGCAATGACGGATGGGACCCTACGCTCCGACGCCGGACCTAGAGCATCTGGGTGAACTCGCCGTCGACCCAGAAACCGCGGGCAATGGTGCCGTCGGCCAGCGAAGCGACGCCGAACCCATGCGGGCGGTTCTCCTGCCACTCGCCGGCGATGCGCCGGTTGGTCGAGTCCTGGCTCAACGCGAAACCGTCCAGGACGCCGGCCTTCCACTGGCCCGCCACCTCGCCGCCGCTGGAGAACTGGTAGACGCCGAAACCCTCCGGCAAGCCATTGCGGAAGGCGCCCATATAGATGTCGCCATTGGTGAACGCGCGCACGCCCAGCACCGCCTGGCCATGCTCGAACTCGCCGGTGAACAGGTCCCCGCTCTCCAGCCCCAGCACGCCATAGGACACGCCATTGCGCGCCAGCGGCTGGCCGGTGTAGGCGCCCTCGTTGACGCTGCCGGAGACCGCGGCGACGCTCGCCGCCACTTCCAGTGCCTTCTCCCGCGCGGCGCGGGCCTGGGCGGCCACGCCGAACGCGGTCTGCGCCGCCTGGTCTGCCGCCGCCACTGCCAGCGCCAGCCGCTGCTGGTCGGTCAGGTAGCCCGACGGTTCCTGCTCCAGCCGCTCCTGGAACCGGCGGATCGCCTGACGGGTGCCGCGGCCGAACATGCCGTCGATCTCGCCATAGTAGGCATCGACCAACTGTAGCGCTTCCTGGATGCGACGACGCTCCGCCTCGCTGAGATCGGACTCGTTCTCCACCAGCTCGTCGGTGGTCACCGCCCGCGGCTGGGTGCCGCCAGCCGGCTCGGCCACACCTTCGAACTCGGTGGTGCCAACCAGATCGCGCAATTGCAGCAGGGCCAGCATCGCAAAGCGCCCGTCCGGATAGCGCTCCAGGTAATGGCGCAGCGCGTCGGCGCGCGACGCCACGTCCTCGATCTGCTGCACCGACTGCCACGCGATCACATCGGTGCCGGCGGCATCGGGGACGACATTGGGCGGCGTCAGATAGAACTGATCCTCCAGCGTGCCGGAGACCCATGGGATCTGGGTGCCGTTGGTCGCCTCGCGCACCAGGCGCCGCACCTTGCGAAAGATCAGGCCGATCTCCAGGCCCGGCTCGCGGACCACCTGCAGCAGCGCCTGGGTGTAGGGGCTGTGAACGCCATTGCCGTCGTCGGCGACGTTGCCGGGCGCGGTGGCGTAGGCGATCAGCGTCTGGCCGGAGCCGGCCTCCATCGCCGCCAGGCCGCTGTGCACCCTGCTCGACCACTGCGGGAACGGGTTGTCGCGGCAGGCATCTAGGATCATCACGCTGAGCCCGGCGCCCGATGCCTCCATGATACCGAGCACGTCGGATGCGTTGACCGCGTGGAGGTCGAAGTCCTCGTTCACCGACAGGCGCGCATCGACCGGCAGGATGTAGTTGCGGCCGTCCACCTGCACACCGTGGCCTGCGTAGTAGAACACCGCCAGCACACCGGGGCGCAGGCTGGCGCTGAAATCGCGCAGTGCGTCGAAGAACGTCTCGCGGTCGACATCCACCTTTTCGATGACGTCGAAATCGAGCGCGCGCAGGGCGTTGGCCATGGCGATGGCATCGTTGCGCGGATTGACCAGCGCACCGACGTCTTCATACTGGCTGTTGCCAACCACCAGGGCGACGCGCTGGCCGTCGAAAACCTGCGCCTCCGCCTCGGTCAGCGGTGCGGTCAGGCACGCGCCAGCAAGCGCCAGCGCGGCGGTTTTCTGCCAGATGGACTTGGTCGGCGTAAACACGGCGCCCCGTAGCAGTTCCAGACCACGTCGCGACCCGGGCCGGCGGAGCCGGACATACGCCCCGAAGTCGGTACCGCGATTCGCGCGACTTATAGCTTACCGAAGGGCAATCTGTCGATCACGCTGGGTCACGGATCGGCAGGAATGCTTGGCGAGAAACCGGAATGGATGCAGCCGCGCCACGCCGCACGACAGTGTTGGCTACATATCCGCCGCGCGCCAGAACGCCTGGCACCATTCGTAGCCATTGTCCCAGCCGTCGCCATAGCCGCCGGACCCGAACAGGCCGCCATTGTGGTCGTATTCGAAATAGTTGACCCCGGCGTCGGCATAGCCGCTCTCGCAACCGTCCGAATAGCCGGCACCGTAAGGCGTGAACAGCGACAGCTCGTGATCGCTGCCGCAGCCGGCAAGCCCAAGTGCCAACGCACCGGCCGCGAGAAGCGCACCGGCGCGCAAGGCCCGCCCATGTCCGTCTTGCCTAGTCATCGGGATGGATCACTCCCATGCGCAGGATCACGTTGCCATAAAGGCGCCGCTCGCCGGTCGCGATCACCGCGAAACAGGACTGGACGTGATCGTAGAACGCGAACCGCTCGATCGTGCCGAGGGGGAATTTGCCGGCGCCTTCGTGCTTGTCGACGATCTGCTGGAATTCCCCGCATACCGGCGGCACGCTGGTGGGATCGTCAACCGGCTCCATGTGCCAGGCGGCGGTGTCGACGAAGGTGTCCAGCGGCATGACCGACAGCACGCCATCCAGCACCCGGGTGGCGGTGTGGCCATCCATCCGCACCAGCCGCTTCGACATGGTGGTCGCCGGGAAATTGGCGTCGACGATGGCCAGGTCGTCGCCGTGCCCCATGGCACGCAGGATATGCAGCAGATCGGCATTCAAGATGGGGTCGAGGCCCTTGAGCACCGGCTCCTCCCGGGTTTGGTCTTTTGCTTCAGCAAGGTAGAACTTAGCCGCGTGGGCAGGGCCGCACAACGCGGATGAATAGGCAAGGCCGGCAGCCGGACCGGCCGATGGGGAGGGAAACAGGTGGTGAATCGACCCTTTGTGGCCGCAATCGACGTCGGCACCGGCAGCGCGCGCGCCGCCATCGTGGACGCGCGCGGCGAGATCAGGGCGTACGCGGTGCGCGATATTGCCGTCAACCGGCCGCGCCCACGCCACATGGAGCATTCGTCGGAAGACATCTGGGCGGCCGTCTGCGGGGCAATGCGTGCGGCGCTGGCCGATGCCGCCCTCTCGCCGGAGCAGATCGTCGGCCTCAGCTTCGATGCCACGTCGTGCACCCTGGTGTGGCGGGACCGCGACATGCGCCCGATATCGATCTCGGCTGATGGCGACGCGCGCTGGGACACCATCGTGTGGGCCGACCACCGCGCCATCGCAGAGGCGGAGGAATGCTCAGCCACCGGCCACCCGGCGCTGCGCCATGTCGGCGGGGTGATGTCGCCGGAAATGCAGATCCCGAAGTCGATGTGGGTCAAACGCCACCTGCCCGACACCTGGGCGCGCACCGGCAACGTGTTCGACCTGACCGACTACCTGACCTGGCGCGCGACCGGAAGCGACGCGCGCTCGACCTGCACCGTCACCTGCAAGTGGACCTATCTGGCCCACGAGAAGGACGGCTGGCCATCGACCCTGCACCAGGCGGTCGGGCTGGACGACATGATGGACCACATCCCGGTGCCGGAACGCGCGGTCGCGGTGGCGACCCCCATCGGGCGGCTGACGGAGGCTGCCGCCGCCGACCTGGGGCTCGGCACCGACTGCATCGTCGCCGCCGGCCTGATCGACGCCCATGCCGGCATGCTCGGCGTGCTGGGCGATGCCATCGGCGCCGCCGATGGCGCCCCCATCGACAACCGCATCGGGCTGATCGCCGGGACGTCCACCTGCCACATGGCGCTGTCGCCGGAACCGCGCTTCATCGACGGCGTCTGGGGCCCCTATTTCGGGGCCATCGTGCCCGGCATGTGGGTCAACGAGGGCGGCCAGGGCGCCAGCGGTTCGCTGCTGGACCACATCCTGGAGCTGCACGGCCGCACGCCGGACGCGGCCACCCACGCCGAGGTCGTGGCGACCGTCGAACGCCTGCGGGCGGCGCATGGGCCGGGGCTGGACCCGGAACTGATGGTGCTGCCGGACTTTCACGGCAACCGCTCGCCGCTGGCCGACCCGAACGCGCGCGGGGTGATCAGCGGCTTGACCATGGAAACCGGCGACGACGCGCTTGCGCGCGTGTATTTCGCCACCGCGCTCGGCGTGGTGCTGGGCACCCGCCACATCATCGACGCCATGAACGACACCGGTTACCGCATCCGCCACCTGCACCTGACCGGCGGCCACCGCCACAACCCGCTGCTGCTGTCGCTCTACGCCGATGCCACCGGCTGCACCGTGGCACTGCCGGAGCAGGAGGAAGGGGTGTTGATCGGCACCGCCATGCTGGCGGCCACCGCCGCCGGCCTGCACCCGGACCTGGGCGCCGCGGGTGCTGCGATGGCGCGCACCGGCCGCACGGTCGCGCCGGACCCGGCGGTGCGCCCGCTCTATGACCGGCGCTACCAGGCGTTCC
Source organism: Alphaproteobacteria bacterium (assembly GCA_965227515.1). Taxonomy (GTDB): domain Bacteria; phylum Pseudomonadota; class Alphaproteobacteria; order CALKHQ01; family CALKHQ01; genus CBDDFZ01. The sequence goes on along the minus strand of CBDDFZ010000001.1, from coordinate 2,522,816 downwards.
TGAAAATGCACGAGCACCGGCGCGAACTGGCGGCACTGGTGGCCGAATAGACGCCGCGCAACCGACCGGCCGCGACGTCCGCTTCGCCCGCCCGACACATTCCCGCCATTTGCATGAACCAATTCCGCGCGTCGTGCGACCTCCCGATACCGGCGGCATCCAGCCGCCCAAGATCAGGAGACAAGAACAATGACCAACATCCGCAAATTCGCCGCAACGGCGCTCGCCACCACCCTTTTCGCCATCGGCCCGGCGCTGGCCACCGACCCGAACGGGTCGACCCACCCCACGCCGCCGCGCGACACCGTGAACCCGACATCCGTCGCCCCGCCCTCCATGGACACCACGCGGCCGACCGTCGGCGGCATCGGCGAAATCGATGTGCCGGCCCTGCTGCCGATTGACCCGGAAATTGCAGATCAGGATCGCCAGATCGACCTGATCCTGCTGGGCGCGACCGACCTGGCCTATGGCCACGACGTCTGCTACGGCATGATCACGTGCTGCAACTCGGCCTGGGTGCAAGGCTGCGACGCCGAGCAGTTCAACAACATCTGCAGCTTCTATGGCGGGGTTGTCGTCATCCAGACCTTCAGCGACGGCAGCCTGAACTACGAATGCCACTATTCCTGATGACCGCGCCGTTGGGCTGATGAGGGCCTAACAGCCACATCCTTTCTGGCGCCACATAACTACGGACGGGCTTCACTTCCCCTCTCCCAGCGGTACGCGCGGGAGAGGGAGGGGCCCGCGAACCGCAGGTTTGCGGGAGGGTGAGGGCCAAGGTTCCGGCGGAAGCGGCGTTTCAGCCCGGCGGATGAGACTGTCGTTCTCTTGCCTCAGGCGTGTGAGATCGCGACTGACCACGCCACGCCCCTCACCTTCCCAGCCTGCGGCTGGGCCCCTTCCTCTCCCACACCGCTGCGCGGCGGGGAGAGGAAAAACAGACGAGCCCTGCCCTACCTCTCGTTTGCGCCACCCTAGGACGCTCTTCAGTCGATCTTCACCGGCCCTTGTATCTCATTTTGTGGCCGCTGCGGTTATTGTAGCGGTGGCGGAGACGGGTGGGAGGCCGCAAGGCCCTTGGTCTCGAAGACCGTGGGAGAGCTTGGCACCCTGCCCGTTGTTCCAATGAACCCGAACAGTCGCTTGGTCCGCCGTGCGAGACCGCATTTGCAAGGACGGGTGATGGAACAGGTTTTCGTTGGCATTGATGTCTCGAAGGCGCGGCTCGACGTGCATGTCTTGCCGTCCGGCCAGAGCTTTGCTGTCGCACGAGACGGCGATGCTCTGGCAAGTCTTGTCGAGGACCTGGCCGGGCTGTCGCCGGGCCTGATCGTGCTGGAGGCGACTGGCGGCTACGAGGTCACGGTGGCAGCGGCGCTGGCCACTGCCGGACTGCCGCTGGCCGTGGTCAACCCGCGCCAGATCCGGGACTTCGCGCGTGCCCTTGGCCTGCTTGCCAAGACCGATGCGCTAGATGCCAAGGCGATCGCGCTGTTTGCCGAGCGGGTCCGGCCCGAACCTCGGCCGCTGGCCGACGCCCAGACCCAGGTGCTCAGCGAGCTGATCGCCCGCCGGCGCCAGATCGTCGTCATGATGACCGCCGAGCGCAATCGCCGCAGCCAGCTCACCAGCCGACGCATGGTCAAGAGCGTCGACCGCCTGCTGGCGGCCCTGCAGAAAGAACTCTCCGCCCTCGAACGCGAGCTCGATGAGACGATCCGCGGCACACCAGCTTGGCGCGAGGACGAAGACCTGCTCAAGAGCGTGCCTGGTGTCGGCGATATCACCGCCCGTGCGCTGATCGCCGACCTACCCGAACTCGGACGTCTCGACCGAAAGAAGATCGCTGCCCTCGTCGGCCTGGCGCCGTTCAACAGGGACAGCGGTACCATGCGCGGCAAGCGCACCATCCGTGGGGGACGGCGTCATCTGCGCACAACCCTCTACATGGCAGCCTTGGTCGCCAGCCAACGGAACCCGATCCTCAAGGCCTTCTATCAACGCCTGCTCCATGCCGGAAAGCCAAAGAAGCTCGCGCTCGTCGCCGTCATGCGCAAGCTCCTCATCATCCTCAATGCCATCATCAGAGATCGGACCCCATGGCAAAACGCTTGACACAAAAGACAGTCGCTCTCCCCCACCCGGCCACCCACGAAAGTATCCTGCTGGGTGGCCGGGTGGGGGAGAGGGCTGGCGCAGATTCAGCGTAAGCTGATCCCGGCCTAGGTCGCTGGCCGGGTCAGCAGCACGAACTCGTTGCTGTCGGTCTGCCAGCCCTCTTTCAGCATCGGGCGGCGGGCGTACTCGACATAGCCGCGCTTGGCATAGAGGCGGAACGCACCGTCATTCCGATCTGCAACGATGATGCTAAGGCCGTCGGTGCCGGTTTCGACGGCGCAGGCTTCCGCCACGTCCAACAGACGGTTGCCCCAGCCCTGGCCGCGATGGTCCGGCATCACGGCAAGCACGTTCACGTACCACGTCGAGGGCGCCAGGTTCTCCAGCTCCTGCAGCGGACGGAACATCGGGTCCATGTCGTCGGGAATGGGTTCAGGCTCTGCGGGCACCGCATAGCCGGTCAGGCCGGCGATCACCCCATCGCCCTGATCGACAACGAACACTTCGGCGCTCGCGATCTTGGCTTCCTGCCGCCGCCGACCGACCTCCCAGGGATCTTCGCCGGGGGCCGCCATCTTCGACCAAAGGTAATGCGCCAGCCCTTCGCCGGCATAGTTCACAAGGGCGGCGAGTGCCGCCCCGTCGGGCGCCTGCGCGCGACGGATCGGTGGGATCAGCACGGGCATGGGCTGCCCATGCCGGCCTTACCCCGGCGCGTTCTCGTCGACCGCGATGTCGTCCGGGTCGCGATCGTAGGTTTCGCTGTTGTCGACATCGAGCTCCTCCAGCTCGTCATCACCAACCTCAATGATCTCCGCTTCCACACCCGGCGCGATCAGGGCGAATGGCACCACGCTGCGCTCGGGGTCGATCCGCGCCTCGCCGACGATAGCCACCTGGAACTCGTAGCCTTCGGGCGGCGTGCCGGCGGCGAAGTATTCGGCGCGCAGGCGAATGTCCGGGCCGTTCGGTGCCGCGATCGCATGGATGATGAACGGTGCCGCCAGGCCGTCTCCGGTCTGCAGCACGATCTGCCCCTCACCCAGGGCCGGTGCGTTCACCGAGCGCGCGCTCGCATTGGGTGACCGGTCGGCGCGCCCGAAGGTGAGCGTCAGCCGCCATTCGGTCGGGCCGATGCGCTCGCTGGCGACCGCGTTGAGGGCCAGCAGGTCCGATTGCGCCAGTGCCGGCCATGCCGTCACGGCGGCCAACAGGGCGGAGGCTGCAAAAAGGATGATCCGGCTCATGTGCTTGCGCTTCCATGTGTTTTTTTCAATGTCATGCCTGACGCGGCCGGATTCGGCAACCCGTCGCACCGACGCCGCGCGGTCGCATATCACGATGCCGCCCCTGGGAAAAGCGCCGACTCTTGCAAAAGCGCCGACTCTGGGAAAAGCGCCGAGATTGCAGGCTCACTGGCCGCGCACACGCCGCGCTCGGTAACCAGGCCGCTGACCAGCCGCGCCGGCGTGACGTCAAAGGCGTAGTTGCCCGAAGGGCTGCCTTCCGGCGTGATCCGCACCGTTTCGATGCGGCCATCCGCGGTGCGCCCTGTCACGTCGGACAGCTCGGTGCCGGCACGCTGTTCGATGGGCACCTCGGCCACACCGTCGCGGATGGTCCAGTCGATGGTCGGCGACGGCAGCGCGACATAGAACGGCACCCCGTTGTCGTGGGCGGCCAGCGCCTTCAGGTAGGTGCCGATCTTGTTGCAGACATCGCCCGCGCGGGTGGTGCGGTCGGTGCCGACGATGCACATATCGACCATGCCGTGCTGCATCAGGTGGCCGCCGGCATTGTCGGCGATCACCGTGTGCGGCACGCCGTGGTGGCCGAGCTCGAACGCAGTCAGCGCCGCCCCCTGGTTGCGCGGCCGGGTCTCGTCGACCCACACATGCACCGCGATGCCGGCGTCGTGCGCCTTGTAGATCGGCGCGGTCGCTGTGCCCCAGTCGACAGTGGCGAGCCAGCCGGCATTGCAGTGGGTCAGAATGTTCACCGGGTCGCCGGGCGTCGTCTTCGCGGCGGCGAGGTCGCGGATCAGGCCCAGGCCGTGATCGCCGATGGACGCGTTGATCGCTACGTCCTCGTCGCAGATCTCCGCCGCGCGGCGATAGGCGGTGTCGGCCCGGTCGCGGTGGGGCACGTTGGCCAGGGTGCGGCGCATCTCGTCCAGCGCCCAGCGCAGGTTGATCGCGGTCGGGCGAGTCGCCAGCAGCGTGTCGTAGGCGCGGTCGATGGCGTCGTCGCCAGGGTCGTCGCGCACGGCGAGGCACATGCCATAGGCGGCGGTGGCGCCGATCAGGGGCGCGCCGCGCACCAGCATGTCGGCGATAGCGCGCGCCGCCTCGTCCATCGAGCGCAGGGTCGTGGTGACGAAGGCATGGGGCAGCCTGGTCTGGTCGATGATCTCGACCGACCAGCCGTCCGCGTTCACCCAGATCGTGCGGTGGTGCGTGCCGTCAATCTTCATGCGGCCTGGCTCATCCCCGCTCATCCCCGTTGCGCGCCTGCGGACCGCCCATGTCCCGGCGCGATGTTCTTGTTTGTTCGCGCCGCAAATTGCCCCGAGAATTGTGGCGCGGCAAGGGCGAAGTTCGCGAAAAAGAGAGAACATATGATTGACGAACGGGGGCCATTTAGATAGAACATTTGTGAACATTCGAACATGCCGCGCATCGGATCCCAGCACCGGACCCCAGCATCGGACCATGACCCAGCCGACACCCCTAGCCGACCTGAAGAGCGCCATCGCCCGGCTCGAGCGCGGTGCTGGATATGCCAGTGGGTATGACAGCGCAGACCATGGCGCACGCGGTGCACCGGCCCGCATTCCATTGGGCCTGGACGCGATCGACGCCCGGCTGCCCGGCGGCGGGCTCGCCCGCGGCGCGCTGCACGAAGTGGTGGGCGAGGTGCTGGGCGCCGGCACCGGCTTCGTGCTCTGGCTGATCGGCCGGTTGCTGGCCGCTTGCGGCACCCCGCCGCCCGCCTCGCTGCTGTGGTGCGCGCCGGACCGCGCGCTCTATGGCCCCGGCCTAGCGTGCCACGGGCTCGATCCCGACCTCATGGTGATGGCACAGGCCGGCGACCGCATCGACCGGCTGTGGGCGATGGAGGAGGGGCTGCGCTGCCCCGGCATCGGCATGGTCGCCGCCACCTTCCTGGCCGGCGAGGCAGTAGGCCTGACCGCCAGCCGGCGCCTGCACCTGGCCGCCGCCACCCATGGCGCGCTCGGCATCCTGCTGCGTGCGCCGCCGCCCGGCCGGCGCGATCCGGCGGCCGCCCAGGCGATGGGCGCCAGCGCCGCGGCTACCCGCTGGTTCGTGACCAGCCGGCCACCGCCCGGGGAAAGCGAAGACCGGCACAACGAGATCGGGCGGCGCGCCCATTGGCGCCTGGCCCTGGTGCGCAGCCGCGCGGGCGTGACGGGAGAGTGGGATGTCTCTGTTGATATCGGGGGCAACATCGGAGGATCGGGTGATGACGGAACAGCAGCCGTCTCGCGGGACATCGCGCCCAACGTCACGGCCAACGTCACGCCCAACGTCACGACGAATCGTGTCGCTGTGGCTGCCGCGGTTTGCGACCGATCTGGTACGGCGCCGCCAGGTCGCGCACGGCGCACCGGCTGAGCGCGCGCCGTCTTCCCTGGCCCCATCTCCCCTGGCACCGCTGGGCCTAGTCATGGAGGTGCGGGGCCGGCGGGCGCTGCACGCCGCCGATGGCCAGGCGGTGGAGGCCGGGCTTGCCCCCGGCATGGCGGTCACCGACGCCCGCGCCATCGCTCCCAACCTGACGCTGCTGGATGCCGATCCGGCGGCGGAGGCCCATGCCCGCAGCCGGCTGGCCGACTGGTGCGGGCGCTATTCGCCCTGGGTGGCGGACGGCGGGGCGGAGTTCGGCGGCGGTGCCGGACTGTGGCTCGACATCCAGGGCTGCGCCCACCTGTTCGGCGGCGAGGCAGGATTGCGCGACGACTTGCTGGCGCGGCTGGAGGCCGGCGGCTTCACCGCCCGTGCCGCCATCGCCGACACCCCGGGCGCGGCCTGGGCCATCGCGCGCTTCGCCGCGCCGGACCAGGACCAAGTGGTGTCGCCGGGCGAACAGCGGCAGGCTCTGGCGCCATTGCCGATCGCCGCCCTGCGGCTGCCGGCCGACATCGCATCCGATCTCGGCCGGCTCGGCCTGCGCCGGATCGGCGATCTCTACGACCTGCCGCGCGGCGCGGTCACCCAGCGCTTCGCCACGCGCCTGCTGCACCGGCTCGACGAGGCATTGGGCGCGGTTGCCGAGCCGATCTCGCCGCGCCAGCCGGCCGAGGTTTACACTGCCTGCCGCCAGTTCGCAGAACCGATCGGCCGGCCCGAGGACATCGCCGCCGCCCTCGACCTGCTGCTCGACGACCTGCAGCGCCAGCTCACCGACGCCGGCCAGGGCGCGCGCCGGCTCGATTTCGCCTGCTACCGGGTCGACGGTGACGTGGCGCACGTGCGCGTCGGCACCGGACGCCCGGCACGCGACCGCACCCATCTGGCCCGGCTGTTCGGCGACCGGCTGGGGCTGATCGACCCCGGTTTCGGCATCGAGATCGTGCGGCTGACCGCGACCGCGACCCAGGCGTTCGCCACCCCCCAGGCCGGGCTGGCGGTCGCCGGCGGCGAGAAGGCAGCGGGCGCGCCCGACCTGCCGGCGCGCGACGCCCTGCTCGACCGCCTGCTCAACCGGCTGGGGCGCAAGAACGTCTACCGCCTGGCGGTGCAGGAGAGCCATTGGCCGGAACGGGCGTGGACGGCGGTGCCGGCAGCGACCGCGGCGACCGCGCGCACCTGGCCCGCCGCCGACCCGGAGCAGGCACCGCGGCCGCCGCGTCTGCTGCCGCGCCCGGAGCCGGTGGACGCCATCGCCGCCGACCCCGCGTCACCGCCGACCCGCTTCCGCTGGCGCCGGCAGACGCTTGATGTCGCCCGCGCCCAGGGCCCGGAACGGCTGGCCCCGGAATGGTGGCGGGCATTGGATGATTTTAATCGGCACCGGCCCACACCCCCTCCCGGCCACCCAACGGCAGTATCGTATCTGGGCGGCCGGGAGGGGGTGTGGGCCGGTACCGACTTAGGCGAGGCGCAAAAAGACACCCGCGACTACTACTGCGTCGAGGTTGTCGACGGCCGCCGGTTCTGGCTCTACCGCGCCCCCTCGCCCACCGCGCCTACATCGCGCTGGTTCGTGCATGGGGTGTTCGGGTGAGGCACGACTTCACCAACCCCGTCATGCCCGCACTTGTTGCGGGCATCCACGTCTTATTGGCCGCTTGAGCGGCCATCCTCGTGGATGGTCGGGTCAAGCCCGACCATGACGATGAAGTTGTAGGAGCCAGTCAAGGACGACAATGGAGTTTTGTCATGGCCTGCGAGGCCCGATGACCGCCTACGCCGAACTGCACGTGACCACCAATTTCAGCTTCCTGCGCGGGGCCTCGCACCCGCACGAGCTGGTGGCGGCGGCGACCGAGGCCGGGTTGGCGGCGATCGGCGTCACCGACCGCAACTCGCTGGCGGGTGCCGTGCGCATGCATGCCGCCGCCAAGGAGCATGGGCTGCGCCTAGTGGTCGGCGCGCGGCTTGATCTGAATCTTACCGAAAACCCGGCAACCCAGCCGCTCTCGCTGCTCGCCTACCCCACCGACCGCGCTGCCTATGGCCGGCTGTCGCAGCTCATCACCCTGGGGCGGCGGCGCGCGCCGAAGGGCGAATGCCATCTCACCGCCGCCGATGTCGCGGCTTACGGCGAGGGCATGGTGATCGCGCTGATCCCGCCGCATGCGCTCGCGAGCCCGCTGCACCCCGACCTCGCCTGGCTGAGCACCGCCTTCGCCGGCCGCTGCTACCTGGCCGCCAGCCTGCACCTGCGGGGCCGCGACGCGCGCCGGCTGTCGGCGCTGGCCGACCTGGCCGAGGTGCTGGACGCGCCGCTGATCGCCACCAACAACGTGCTCTACCACGCCCCGGCGCGCCGCGCGCTGGCCGACGTGGTCACCTGCATCCGCGAGAAGTGCACCATCGACACTGCCGGCTGGCGGCTGGACGCGAACGCGGAGCGCCACATCAAGCCGGCGGCCGAGATGGCGGCGCTGTTCGCCGAGCACCCCGCAGCACTGGCTCGCACGCTGGAGGTGGCGGCGCGCTGCACCTTCGGGCTGGAGGAACTGCGCTACGAATATCCCGACGAGGTGGTCGCCGGCCACGCCACCGCGCAGGACGCGCTGCACGCGCTGACCTGGGCGGGGGCGGCGGAGCGCTATCCCGACGGCGTGCCGGAGGCGGTGGAGCAGCAGATCGTCCACGAGCTCGACCTGATCGGCCAGCTCAACTACGCGGCCTATTTCCTGACCGTGGAAGACGTGGTGCGCTATGCCCGTGACCAGGGCATCCTGTGCCAGGGCCGCGGCTCGGCCGCCAATTCCGCGGTCTGCTACTGCCTGGGCATCACCGCCGTCGACCCCGCCCGCATCGACGTGCTGTTCGAGCGCTTCATTAGTGCGGCGCGCAACGAGCCGCCCGACATCGACGTCGACTTCGAGCACGAGGAACGCGAGCGGGTCATCCAGTACATCTACGACAAGTACGGCCGCGACCGCGCCGGGCTGACCGCCACCGTAATCTGCTATCGCGCGCGCAGCGCGGTGCGCGAGGTGGGCAAGGTGCTGGGGTTGAGCGCCGATGCGGTCGCGGCACTGGCCGGCCAGGTATGGGGCTGGAGCTCGGAGGGGCTGGACGAGAATCTGGTGCGCGAGATCGGGCTTGACCCGACCGCGCCCAGGGTGGCGATGACGCTGGCGCTGACCGCCGAGCTGATCGGCTTTCCTCGCCACCTCTCCCAGCATGTCGGCGGCTTCGTCATCGCCCGCGACCTGTTGAGCCAGGTGGTGCCGATCGAGAACGCGGCGATGGAGGACCGCACCGTCATCGAGTGGGACAAGGACGACATCGACACCCTCGGCATCCTGAAGATCGACGTGCTGGCGCTGGGCATGCTGACCTGCATCAAGAAGGCGTTCCACCTGCTGGCCCGCCACTACCGGGTGGTGCACGATCTGGCCTCGGTGCCGGCCGAGGACCCTGCGGTCTATGACATGCTGTGCGTGGGCGACAGCGTCGGCGTGTTCCAAGTGGAAAGCCGGGCGCAGATGAACTTCCTGCCGCGGATGAAGCCGCGCAATTTCTACGACCTGGTGATCGAGGTGGCGATCGTGCGGCCGGGGCCGATCCAGGGCGACATGGTCCACCCCTATCTGCGCCGCCGCAACGGCGAGGAGACGGTGACCTATCCGTCGGAGGCGCTGCGCGCGGTGCTGGAAAAGACGCTGGGGGTGCCGCTGTTCCAGGAACAGGCGATGAAGATCGCCATCGTCGGCGCCGGCTTCACGCCGACCGAGGCCGACCAGCTGCGCCGCGCCATGGCGACCTTCCGCAAGATGGGCACCATCCACACCTTCCATCAGAAGATGGTCGACGGCATGGTCGCGCGCGGCTACGACGCCGACTTCGCCACCCGCTGCTTCCGCCAGATCGAGGGGTTCGGCGAGTACGGCTTCCCGGAAAGCCACGCCGCCAGCTTCGCGCTCTTGGTCTATGTCTCGGCCTGGCTGAAATGCCATTACCCGGCCGCCTTCGCCTGCGCCATCCTGAACAGCCAGCCGATGGGCTTCTACGCGCCGGCGCAACTGGTGCGCGACGCCCGCGAGCACGGGGTGGAGATACGCCCGGTCGACGCCAACGCGTCCGACTGGGACTACACGCTGGAGCCGGCGGCCGACGGCGGCATGGCGCTGCGCATCGGGCTGCGCCAGATCAAGGGCCTGAAGGAGGCCGAGGCCGAGCGCATCATGGCAGCGCGCCAGAACGGCTATCCCGACCCGATGACGCTGTGGCGCCGCGCGCATGTGGAGGCGCGCACCCTGGAACTGCTGGCTCGCGCCGATGCCTATCGCTCGATGGGGCTCGACCGGCGCCAGGGCCTGTGGGCGGTGCGCGGCATCGGCGGCGAGCGCGGCACCGGGGCTGCCATTCCACTGCCGCTGTTCGCCGCCGCCAACGAGGCCGAGCGCGGACCGGACCCGCCGGTGAAACTGCCCGACATGGCGCTGGGCGAACAGGTGGTGGAGGACTACACCTTCCTGCGCATGACGCTGCGCGATCACCCGCTGAAGCTGCTGCGGCCGATGCTCAACGCGCGGGGTGTGGTGCCCAATGCCGCCCTGATGGACCTGAAGGACGGCGCGCCGGTGGAGGTCGCAGGCCTGGTGCTGGTGCGCCAGCGGCCGGGCAGCGCCAGCGGCGTCATCTTCGTGACCCTGGAGGACGAAGAGGCGTGGTCCAACATCGTGGTCTGGCCCGACGTGTACGAGCGCCACCGCCGCACCGTGCTGAGGAGCCGCCTGCTGGCGGTGAAGGGCCGGCTGCAGCGCGACGGCATCGTCATCCACATCATCGCCGCACGGATGGAGGACCTTTCGGACGCGCTGGACGGGATCAGCCAGATCGAGGGCGCGGTCACGCTCGAGGCGGGACGCGGCGACGAGGTGGTGCGCGGCACCCGGCCCGACCCGCGTGCCGTGACCAAGCAGCAACCGGGCCGCAAGAGCCGCTGGCCCCAGGCTCTCACAACCCCGCCGCCGAGGCCGAACCTGAAGCTGCTGCGCCCGCCGCCGGAGGCCGCTTCAGCGCCGATCCCACGCCCGCGCCACCCGCGCGACCAGGCCCGGGTGCTGTTCCCGTCCCGAGACTTTCATTGATGCGACAGACCAAGGTGTGACCGCGCGCACGGCCATGCCGGCAAATCGCCATATTGCCGCGATATCGACGCCGATCCGAATTCAAGAAATATGTTCCGGAGCCATGACATGCGCCTGACCACCAGCCTGATCGCCCTTGCCTGTTTCGCCCTGCCCATCGCGGCCGCCCAGGCACTGGAGCCATCGGCCCTGGCCGGCAGCTACGGCGACACCGCGGGCCGTCTCGGGTGCGGCGCCGACGGCGAATACATCATCGTGACCGACGACTTCATGGTGCAGATCCAGGCAGGCAACGGCCGCGACCCGCAGACCGTCGCCAAGTACGAGATCTCCGCCAGTGGCACCATCGTCGCCGAGATGATGGAGCCGGCCGGCCACGTGATCGAGTTGCTGCCCGCCGGCGGCAAGCTGGAGATCATCGACTACCGGATCGGCGGCCAGACCGACGCGGCCGAACTGGAGGCGTGGCAGAGCCGCCACGGCTCATTCGTTCTCTGCGAGTAGCGCCCAGCGCCGCGTTCGCCCAACTAACGCTTGCCGTCGAACAACGGCACCGACTTGTGGCGCATCGGGATGATGAGGGCCGCGCCGGCGACGAAGCCGGCGATGTGCGCGACCCAGGCGGTCGCGTCGTAGTCGGTTGCCAGGAACACGGCGTTGAAGATCTGGTAGCCGAACCAGGCACCTAGCGCGATCCACGCCGGCAGCTTGAACGGCACCCGCATCAGGATCAGCACCCAAACGCCCTTGCGCGGGTGCAGCATCAGATAGGCGCCCATGACGCCGGAGATCGCGCCGCTGGCGCCGATCAGCGGCGACAGCGAGTCCGTGTCGATCAGGCCGTGGGCCAGCGCCGACAGGCCGGCGCACACGACGTAGAAGACGATGAACGGGACATGGCCCATGGCGTCTTCGACATTGTCGCCGAACACCCACAGGAACAGCATGTTGCCAAGCAGGTGCCACCAGTCGGCATGCAGGAACGCCGACGTCAGCAGCGTCACGTAGTCCGGCACGACCTCGCACATCGCCGGCAATTCGTAGACGTTGAACAGGTCGGCCGGGATCATGCCGAGGCGGCAATAGAGCAGGCCCTCGCCGTCGCTTGAGAGAGTGAGCTGGTAGAGGAACGCCACGCCGCAGACGCCGATCAGCAGCACCGTGACCCACTGGAACGGGATGCGGTGGCGCGGATTGCCGTCATAGAGCGGGATGATCATGGCGCCGAACCATACACAATTGCCCAAACCATATTCGTCATGCCCGCACTTGTTGCGGGCATCCACGTCTTGTTGGCCGCTTGAGCGGCCAGCTCGTGGATGGTCCCTCGGGACCGGCCGGAGGCCGGCCCAAGGGCGGGCTCACCAAGCCCGACCATGACAGGTTGTGTTGTGCTGCCGACTTGGTCTGCTATGGCCACCGTCAGCTCTAGGGCCGCCGACGCGCCACGATGTGCGCCACCGCCGACGGGCCGCGGTGGCCCGGGCCCTCGTCGAGTTCGACTTCCACCTCCGCCACCTCCAGGATTTCCGCGTCGGCGAAATCCTCGCGCAGGCGCTGGGCGGTGTAGAGCATGTCGATGTCCTTCGGCCCACCGGTGCCGTAGATGCGCTGGTAGGGCGAGAACGCCTCCAGCAGCACCAGACCGCCGGGCTTGCAGGCGGCCAGCATGTTGCGGTGGATCGACGGCCGCTGGTCGCGCCGGAAATGGGCGAAAATAGCCACCACCGCGTCGAACTTGCCGGTCGGCCAGTCCCAGGTGGTGAGGTCGGCGGTGACCTGGGTTAGCGCCACGCCGCGCTTCAGCGCCAGCGCGCTCGCCTTCGCCTGGGCGCGGCCGGACGCATCGACCGACGTCACTTTCATGCCCTGTCCGGCCAGCCACACGCCGTTGCGACCCTCGCCGTCAGCCACCGAAAGCACCTGCCCGCCGTCGGGCAGCCGATGGCGCTGGCGGGTCAGCCACGCGTTCGGCTCGGTGCCGTAGAAGTAGGCGTCGTCCTGGTACTTGGCGTCCCAGAACGCGCCGGGGCCGTCCGGGTCGTCGACGATGGGCCGGTTCTCGGTCACGCCGTCAGCCATCGAGCTTGGCCCGCAGCACCTGGTTGACCAGTTTCGGGTTGGCCTTGCCCTGGGTCGCCTTCATCACCTGGCCGACGAACCAGCCGATCAGCTTCTGGTTGCCGCCGCGGTAGCCGGCCACCTGGTCCGGGTTGGCGGCGATCAGCTCGTCGATGGCGGTCTCGATCGCGCCGGTGTCGGTGATCTGGCGCAGGCCCTTTTCCTCGACGATCTGGTTCGCGGGCTTGCCGGTCTGCATCATCTCCGCGAACACGTCCTTGGCGATGCGCCCGGAGATGGTGTCGTCGGCGATCAGCTTGATCAGCCCGCCCAAATCCTCCGCCGAGACGGGCGAGTCCGCGATGCCCTGCCCGGCCCGGTTCAGCGCGCCGAACAGCTCGGTGACCACCCAGTTCGCCGCCAGCTTCGGCTCACCGCCGACGGCCACGACACGCTCGTAGTACTCGGCCGCCTCGCGCTCGGCCACCAGCACGGCGGCATCTTCGGCTCCGAGACCGAAGTCGGCCATGAAGCGCTGCTTCTTGGCGTCGGGCAGTTCGGGCAGGCCGGCGCGCAGTTCCTCGACCCAGTCGGCGTCGAGCTCCAGCGGCAACAGGTCGGGATCGGGGAAATAGCGATAGTCGTGCGCCTCCTCCTTGGAGCGCATGGACCGCGTCTCGCCGCGCTTGGCGTCGAACAGCCGGGTCTCCTGGTCGATGCTGCCGCCATCCTCCAGGATCTCGATCTGGCGGTGCGCCTCGAACGCGATGGCCTGGCGCATGAAACGGATCGAGTTGACGTTCTTGATCTCGCAACGGGTGCCGTATTCGTTGGCCCCGGCGCGCCGCACCGAAACGTTGACGTCGGCGCGCAGCGACCCCTCCTCCATGTTGCCGTCGCAGGTGCCGAGATAGCGCATGATCGCGCGCAGCTTGGTGACGTAGGCCGCCGCCTCGTCGGCCGAGCGCATGTCCGGCTCCGACACGATCTCCATCAGCGCGACGCCGGAGCGGTTGAGGTCGATGCAGGTGACGCGCGGGTCGCGGTCGTGCACCGATTTGCCGGCATCCTGCTCCAGGTGCAGGCGCTCGATATGAATGGTCTTGGTCGACCCATCCTCCAGGTCGATCTCCACCGCGCCGCGGCCGACCACCGGGTCCTTGTACTGGCTGATCTGATAGCCCTGCGGCAGGTCCGGGTAGAAGTAGTTCTTGCGGTCGAAGATGGAGCGCAGGTTGATCTCGGCGCCCAGGCCGAGGCCGGTGCGCACCGCCTGGCGCACGCAGGCGCCATTGATCACCGGCAGCATGCCGGGCATGGCGGCGTCGACCAGGCTGACCTGGTGGTTGGGCTCGGCGCCGAACGCGGTGGCCGCGCCTGAGAACAGCTTGGCGTCGGACATGACCTGGGCGTGGACTTCCAGCCCGATCACCAGTTCCCAATCGCCGGTGGTGCCTCGGATCAGCGCCATGGTTCGTCCCATACTTTGCCATACAGTACCATTTCGTCTAAGTAGCGCATTCTCTGTTGCCCATCTAGCTGGCGATTCGGTTGACATCCTCAATCATCTGTTCTATGCACGTTCACATGACCATTGGCCATACAAAAACAGAACGATTGCGTGATCCGATCCACGACATCATCGTGTTCGAACTCGATGATCCCATTGACAAAGTCGCGTGGAGGCTTCTCGAAACTCCGGACTTCCAGCGTCTTCGACGCATCAAGCAGTTGGGCGTCTCCGAGTTCGTTTACCCATCCGCCAGCCATACGCGATTTGCACACTCAGTGGGTGTTTTCCATAACGCCCGGCGGCTCGTCAAACTTATCAAGCGAGAGATCGACTCTGAACGTGTCGAAGGTAGCTTTGACGAAGAACGTGCAAAAATTTGCGTATTAGGAGCGTTGCTGCATGATATAGGGCATGGACCATTCAGCCATGCATTCGAAGAAGCGCGCAAATCCATTGCAAAGAAAAGAGGTGGGGCATCCGATACGATTCGCGCGCATGAAAAATTTACTGCTGATATGATCAGAGACAACGAGGGGGAAATCCATTCTATTTTAACTGCCGAAAATATCGATGTCGATCAGGTGGCTCATCTGTTCGAGAACGATACGCCCGAAGACATGTACCACGCTATTGTATCAAGCTCGTTTGACGCTGATCGACTCGATTATCTTGTCCGAGACAGATATATGACCGGCACCGGATCCGGTGCAATTGATTTAGAATGGTTGATGGATAACGCCCGGGTCGCCGCAATTGATTTTTCTCCTGCTGAAGCAGACAACACCGATAGTGAGATTATTGGCCATAGCTTCTGCCTGTATCACAAAGCACGCGACGCTGCAGAAGACTTTTTATTGTCCAGATATAGACTCTACACAAACGTATATTTTCACAAAACCACCCGTGGCATCGAGCAGATGATTTCGGCATTTTTCCGCCTAGTTTCTGATGAAATCAATGATGGTAATTGCATATCAGGCTTAGCTAATACAAACCCGGTGATTAAATTTTTTTCTCTTGGTGGCGAGACTCTCAGTAATTATAGGGCATTGGACGATACAGTTGTCTGGGGGGCAATCCATGACATAGCTATGTTTGGGACTGGACCGCTTCGTGATGTAGCTCGAAGAATTCTCCATAGAGAAAAGCCAAAATGCATAGATATCCAAAACACCTTCCCAGATGATTTTGAGAAGCAAAGACGTATAAAAAGCGCCCTACTAAGGAAATTTTCCGACAAAATGGGCACTGTAGTCTTAAATGATGTCGCGAAATTGTCTTTGTATGGCGAAATTGGTGCTGATGACCAGAAGGCTCATAAACGCCTCATGATAATGATGCCAGATGGCAACCTGAGGGAGATCACAGCATTTCATGATTCAACCTTGACCGGGTCTGAGAAGGTAAGGTATTTTGAGAGATTTTATTTTTTGGATAATTCAGACTTTTTAGAAGCGAAACGCGCAATCAGCGCTATGTGAAGGAGCGAGTGAAGCCATGCCCATCGACATCTCGAACTTTGTTCGCGACTACGGAGGCGAATTGGTTGGCAAGATCCGACTTCAAAAGGTCGTTTACCTGTTAGATCAGCTTGGCCTGAATAGCGGTTTTTCCTTCTCGTACCACTATTATGGGCCGTTTTCGAGGGAGTTGGCCGATCAAGTAGAGTTTGATGTCGCTCTGGGGGAACTTAATTTGGAGGTCCGCTATCGGCATAGCGATGGAGCGCCTTATGAAGTCTATAAATCTCCATCTGAGGCTTCGGTGGCTCAAGGTAGCAGGTTGCTATCGGAAGATAAGTTAGTGTCGGCCGTTAGGGAGTTGGAGGACAACTCGTCGACGGTCCTTGAACTTGCTGCAACGATGCATTGGCTATCCGAAGTTGAAGAAGTTGAGGACTGGAAAAAGGAGCTAAAGCAGCGTAAAGGCATTAAGCTTGAAGGTGGACGATTTGAGAAAGCTTTTAAGTTGTTGAAGGCATTGGATTTGCCGCCGGCTTCAGCTTCTTAACTTTTCCTCAAATCAGCGCCATCACGCATCTCCCCCCGGCAGGGCCGCGAAATCGGCCGCATCCTCGATCGCCTGGGCGACCCGGAACGCCGTCGTCTCCTCGAACGCCGGCGCCAGCACCTGCAGGCCCAGCGGCAGGCCGTCGTCGGTCAGACCACTCGGCACCGAGATGCCGGGAATGCCGGCCAGGTCCGCCGGCACCGTGAACACGTCGTTCAGGTACATCTCGACCGGATCGGTCATCGGCTCGTCCACCGGGAAGGCGGCATTCGGCGTCGTCGGCGTCAGGATGGCGTCGACATCGCGGAACGCGGCCGCGAAGTCGTCGGCGATCTGCTGCCGCACACGGCGCGCCTTGTTGTAGTAGGCGTCGTAGTAGCCGGCGGAGAGCACGTAGGTGCCGATCAGCACCCGCCGCCGGACCTCCGCGCCGAAACCGTCGCCCCTGGTGTTCTCGTACATCTCGGTCAGGTCGGCGCCTTCGGAGCGCAGGCCATAGCGCACCCCGTCATAGCGGGCGAGGTTCGAGGACGCCTCCGCCGGAGCGATGATGTAGTAGGCCGGCAGCGCGTATTTGGTGTGCGGCAGGCTGATCTCCACGATCTCAGCGCCGGCCGCCTTCAGCCAGTCGGCGCCGGCCTGCCACAACGCCTCGATGGCAGTTGGCATGTCGTCCGTGCGGTACTCCTTCGGGATGCCGATCTTCAGCCCGCGCACGCCATCGCCGAGCGACGCCTCGTAGTCCGGCACCGCCACGTCGACGCTGGTCGAGTCCTTGGGATCGAAGCCGGCCATCGCGCCCAGCATGATGGCGCCGTCGCGCACGGTGCGGGCGAACGGGCCCGGATGGTCGAGCGAGGAGGCGAACGCCACCACGCCCCAGCGCGAGCAGCGGCCGTAGCTCGGCTTCACGCCGACCACGCCACAGAACGAGGCCGGCTGGCGGATCGACCCGCCGGTATCGGTGCCGATGGACCCCAGCGCCATGTGCGCCGCCACCGCCGCCGCCGAGCCGCCGGAGGAGCCGCCGGTGACGCGGGGCCGGTCATCGCCCGCCGCCCGCCACGGGTTGACCGCCGGGCCGTAGTAGCTGGTCAGGTTCGACGAGCCCATGGCGAACTCGTCCAGATTGGTCTTGCCCAGCATCACCGCACCGGCCGCCCACAGGTTCGACGTCACCGTGCTCTCGTAGGTCGGGGTGAAACCGTCCAGGATGTGGCTGCCCGCCGTCGTCGGCACGCCGACGGTGCAGAACAGATCCTTCACCGCCACCGGAATGCCGGCGAGCGCACCCGGCGCCGCGCCGCCGTCGCGATGGTCGGCCAACTGGCGGTCGGCGGCATCGGCCATGTCGAGCGCCTGGTCGGAGGTGACCGTGATCATGGCGTTGAGGCCGGCGTGCTGGTCCACCGACAGCAGGTGCGCCTCGCACAGCTCACGAGCGGTGAACGCACCCTGTCGCAGGCTGTCGCGCGCCTCCGCCAATGTCATATGCGTCAATGTGATATCGGACGTCATTCAACCACTTTCGGAACAGTATAGAAGGCGTCGGAGCGGGCCGGCGCGTTGGCCAGCACATCGTCGACCGCGCCGCCGTCGGTCACCCCGTCCTCGCGCCAGCGCAGCCCCATCTCGACCGCGCTGGTCATCGGCTCGACGTTCGCGGTGTCGACCTCATTGAGCTGGTCGATCCAGCCCATGATGTGCTGCAGCTCGGTGCTGAGGCTTTCGATCTCGTCGTCGCTGACGCGGATACGCGCCAGCCGCGCGACGCGGCGCACGGTTTCGGTGTCGAGGGCCATGCCGATGTTCCTGACGGGCTCGGATGTGGAAAAAGCGGCCGGAAACTATCACTCGCGCGGCCCTCGCTGCAAGCGGGCGAACGTGCATGGCGGCGCGTGTGGCAGGAGTTGTCGGCAGAGTATCGGCGTGTGTCGCCGGGTGTGTCGATTGTCACTCGACGCACGCGGCCGGGCGGGCTATGCAACGTCAGCCGCCGGCCAACCTACATCGCTATCTCTTTCAACCGCCGCGCCCCTTGACCCAATCGAGTGGCGCAGGCCGCTTTGCGTTTTTCATGTCGATATCGTCTTCCTCTCAGATACAGCTCGCGATCGAGACCGTCGATCTGGTCAAGCACTTCGGCGACACCCATGCCGTCGACGGCGTCAGCCTGTCGGTGCGCCAGGGCTCGATCTACGGCCTGCTCGGCCCCAATGGCGCCGGCAAAACCACGCTGGTGCGCCTGCTGGCCACCCTGCTGCGGCCCACCGGCGGCACCGCCTGCGTCCTGGGCCACGACGTGGCGCAGGCCCCGGCCGAGGTCCGGCGGCGGATCAGCCTGACCGGCCAGTTCGCCTCGGTCGACGAGGACCTGTCCGGTACCGAGAACATGGTGCTGCTGGCCCGCCTCCTCGGCTTCGGCCGCGCGCAAGCGAAAGCGCGCGCCGCCGAACTGTTGCGCGCATTCGGGCTGGACGATGCCGCCAAGCGCCAGGTGCGCACCTATTCCGGCGGCATGCGGCGCAGGCTGGATATCGCCGCCAGCATCATCGCCACGCCGGAACTGCTGTTCCTTGACGAGCCGACGACCGGGCTCGACCCGCGCAGCCGTGGCCAGGTGTGGGAAATCATCCGCGCGCTGGTCGCCGGCGGCACCACGGTGCTGCTGACGACCCAGTACCTGGAGGAGGCCGACCAGCTTGCCGACCGCATCGCCGTCATCGACCACGGCACGGTGATCGCGGAAGGGACCAGCGCCGAGCTGAAAGCCTCGCTGGGCACCAGCGTGCTGCACGTCCGGCTCGCTGACGCGGACCGGCGCGACGACGCAATCGCGCTGCTGACGGCGCGGTTGGACGGCCAGGTGCGCGCGGAGACCGACCGCCACGCGCTGGCGGCACAGATCGCCGAGCCGCGCCAGGCGACCGAGGCTCTGGCCGCCCTGCAGGCTGAGGGGCTGGAGGTGACCGACTTCTCGCTCGGCCGGCCCAGCCTGGACGAGGTGTTCTTCGCGCTGACCGGCAAGGCGCGCAAGCCCGACGACCCGGCACCGCAGCAGCAGGAGGCAGCGCAATGAGCGTGCAGGTGGACAATGGCGGCGATGCCAGTCTGGACCGCGACCTGATCACCGCGCTGGCCGAACGCCGCGCGCCGCAACCGCCCGGCGCGCTGGCCAACGTCGCCACTTTCGCGTGGCGGGCGTGGCTGAAGATCAAGCACGGCCCGGAGCAGGTGTTCGACATGGTGGTGACGCCGGTGATGTTCACCATCATGTTCACCTTCTTGTTCGGCGGCGCGGTGGCCGGCTCCACCGATGCCTACCTGCAGTTCCTGCTGCCTGGAATCATGGTGCAGACGGTGATGTTCACCTGCATCTACACCGGCTTCACCCTGAACACCGACATCTCCAAGGGCATCTTCGACCGCTTCAAGTCGATGCCGATCTGGTCGCCGTCGCCGATTGCCGGCGCCATCGGCGGCGATTTGATGCGCCATGCGGTGTCGTCCGCGCTGGTCATCGCGGTGGGGCTGATCCTGGGTTTCACGCCGGAGGCCGGGTACATGGCCCTGGTGCTGGCCACCCTGCTGCTGCTGGTGTTCGCCACCGGCATCGGCTGGGTGTTTACCTGCGTCGGGCTGATCGTGCGCACGCCGTCGACCGTCATGACGCTCAGCTGGCTGGTGCTGATGCCGGTGGTGTTCCTGTCCAACGTCTACATCGACCCGGCCACCATGCCGGAGTGGCTGCAGGCCATCGTCGCGGTCAACCCAGTGGCGCTGATGACCACGGCGATCCGTGGCATCGTGCATGGCACCGGCGACTGGGCCGACATCGGCTTGGCGCTGATCGGCCCGGCGGTGATCACCGCGATTTTCGCGCCGATCGCGATGGTGCTGTATCGGAAAGAACGCTAGTGGCGATTGTCGAGCTGGCTGATCTGTCGGAGGGTCGCCCGCGCGACGGCCGGCTGCTGGGGCTCGACCTTGGCACCCGCACCATCGGCATGGCGCTGAGCGACACGCGCTGGACCATCGCGACCCCTCTGGACACCATCCGTCGCGGCAAGAAGCTGGGGCCGGATCTGGACGCCCTGTTCGGGGTGATCGACCGACACGGCGTGCACGGCATCGTGCTCGGCCTGCCGCTCAACATGGACGGCACAACCGGGCCGCGCGCCCAGTCGACCAAGGCGTTCGCCCACAATCTGCTCAAGCGCCGCGACCTGCCGCTGGCGTTCTGGGATGAGCGGCTGTCGACGGCGGCGGTGGAGCGCATGCTGACCGACGAGGCCGATCTCAGCCGGCGGCGACGTGGCGAACTGGTCGACAAGGCCGCTGCCGCTTACATCCTGCAGTCGGCGCTGGATCGGTTGGGGAAGGGCTCGGCCTAGAATCCTCAACGCCGTCATGCGCGGGCTTGACCCGGCCATGACGCGGAGGGCGTTCAACGCGCCGCTCCGCTTCGCTTCGGCCGAGGATGACAGCCTGAGTAGGGCAACATGCCGTATCGATTGCAGCGCGCAGATGTGATTACTTGCCGGCAACGCAGCCCATTTGGAGCGACCTGACTACCATGCCTGCGAGCATCGCCTTTGAGATCGGATGGGCGTCCATCCTGTTCTGCGCCGCGTTCGGTTATCTGTCGGGGTCAATCCCGTTCGGCTTGATTCTCACCCGCGTCGCCGGCCTGGGCGACATCCGCAAGATTGGCTCCGGCAACATCGGCGCCACCAACGTGCTGCGCACCGGCCGCAAGGACATTGCCGCCGCCACCCTGATGCTCGATGCGTGCAAGGCCGCCCTGCCCACGCTGGTCGTCGCGTTCGCGTTCTACGACATCTTCACGCCGCCACCCGACGCGGCTGTCCTGGATGGCATGCCGCTCGAGTTCTTCGACGGCTCGCTCCAAGTCGCCGCGAGCGGCGTCACCGGGCTTGCCGCAGTGCTCGGCCATATGTTCCCGGTCTGGCTGGGCTTTCGTGGCGGCAAGGGCGTCGCCTCGGGGCTGGCAGTGTGCCTGGCGCTGGAACCGTTGGTCGGCGTCGCCGCGCTGATGAGCTGGGCAATCCTGGCACTGGCGTCGCGGTATTCGTCATTCGCGGCGCTGGGCACGTTCGCGCTGGTGCCATTCTATTTTCATTTCTTCTTTGAGCCGCTCAGGACCTTGGGAATCCTGCTGGCCATCCTGATCTGGATCAAGCATCGCGCCAACATCGTCCGCCTGTTCAAGGGCGAGGAGCCGCGCATCGGCAAGAAGGCCGCATGACGCGCGCATTGGGCGCGGCCGAGCGGCTGGACTGGCTGCGCCTGATCCGCACCGAGAACGTTGGGCCAATCACGTTTCACGCGCTGCTGCGCCGGTTCGGCACCGCAGCGGCGGCCATCGACGCGCTGCCGGGGCTCAGCCGGCGCGGCGGGCGTGGCAAGCCGGTCCGCGTCGTCGACCGCCGGGATGCAGAGCGCGAAGTTGCCGCCCTGACAGCCGTTGGCGGCCGTCTGATTGCCATGTGCGAGCCGGACTATCCGCCGGCCCTCGCCGCCATCGAGGACGCGCCGCCGGTGATTTCGGTGCTGGGCGATGCCGGCCTGCTCAACCGGCCCTGCGTCGGCATGGTCGGCGCCCGCAATGCATCGGCCATCGGCATGAAATTCGCGCGCGGGCTGGCCAACGCGCTCGGCAAGGCGGACATGACGGTGGTTTCGGGACTCGCCCGCGGCATCGATGCCGCCGCCCACACCGGCGCGCTGGAACGCGGCACCGTCGCGGTCGTCGCTGGCGGCGTGGACGTGGTCTATCCGCCGGAGCACCAGGCGTTGCAGCAGGACATCGCCGCGCGCGGCTGCATCGTCGCCGAGCAGCCGTTCGGCACCCGGCCGCAGGCGCGCCACTTTCCGCGCCGCAACCGGATCATATCGGGACTGTCGCTGGGCACCGTGGTGGTGGAGGCCGCCAAACGCTCAGGCTCGCTGATCACCGCCCGGCTGGCCGGCGAGCAGGGTCGCGAGGTATTCGCTGTGCCCGGGTCGCCGCTGGACCCGCGCTGCCACGGTACCAACAACTTGATCCGCGAAGGTGCGGTGCTGACCGAAACGGTGGACGATATCATGAACGTGCTCGCGCCCCGGATGACGCGCCCGTTGCAGCCGTCGGCGGACGGTCCATATGGCGACGGGCTGGCCGACATACCAGCCGACGATAGCTTGGAACCGGTGCGCGATCGGATCGTTTCCCTGTTGTCGCCGACACCGGTGGCAGTTGACGAACTGATCCGAGAATGCGAAGTCACGCCTTCCGAGGCCAACGCCGTGCTGCTGGAACTGGAGCTGGCGGGCAAGGTTGCCCGCACCCCCGGCAACATGGTGGCGCTGGCCACGGATATCGAAAACCCCAATGATTTCGTGTAGTTAGAAGACAACACCACGCATGCCCCCAGGCTCGAACGCATGAACGTCGTCGTCGTCGAATCCCCCGCGAAAGCGAAGACAATCAACAAGTATCTGGGAGACGACTATCGCGTCGTCGCCTCCTACGGACACGTCCGCGACCTGCCGCCGAAGGACGGGTCGGTGCGCCCGACGGACGATTTCGCCATGGACTGGGAAGTCGACCCGCGCGGCGCCAAGAACATCAAGATCATCATCGATGAGCTGAAGGGCGCGGACCGCCTTTACCTCGCCACCGACCCCGATCGCGAGGGCGAAGCGATCTCCTGGCACGTGCAGGAGGTGCTGTCGCAGAAGCGCGCGCTGAAGGGCGTGCAGGTCTCGCGCGTCACCTTCAACGAGATCACCAAATCGGCGGTCCTCTATGCCATCGAGCATCCGCGCGAACTCGACCAGTCGCTGATCGACGCCTATCTGGCCCGCCGCGCGCTGGACTATCTGGTCGGCTTCACCCTGTCGCCGGTGCTGTGGCGCAAGCTGCCGGGCAGCCGCTCGGCCGGGCGGGTGCAGTCGGTCGCGCTCAGGCTGATTTGCGAGCGCGAGGCGGAGATCGAGGCGTTCCGGCCGCGCGAGTACTGGACCGTCGATGCCAAGCTGACCGCGCCCAGCGGCGAGGAGTTCGTCGCCGGCCTGAGCGTGCTGGACGGCGAGAAGCTGGACAAGTTCGCGCTGGGCAACGCGGAGACCGCCAACACCGCCGCAGACCGGGTGCGCGCCGCCGGCACCTTCACCGTCGCTGCGGTCGAGCGCAAGCGGGTCAAGCGCCACCCGCAGCCGCCGTTCACGACGTCGACCCTGCAGCAGGAGGCGTCGCGCAAGCTCGGGTTCAGCGCGACCCGCACCATGCAGGTCGCCCAGAAGCTCTATGAAGGCATTAATATCGGCTCGGAAACCGTTGGTCTGATTACATATATGCGGACCGACAGTGTGACGCTCTCACGCGATGCCATCGGGTCGATCCGCAACGCCATCGCCGACCTCTATGGCGACGACTACCTGCCGGACCAGCCGCGCGTCTACAAGACCAAGGCGAAGAATGCGCAAGAGGCGCACGAGGCGATCCGCCCGACGGACGTGTCGCGGCGCCCGGCCGACATGGAGCACCACCTCGACGGCGACCAGCGCCGGCTCTATGAGCTGATCTGGAAGCGCACCGTGGCCTGCGAGATGGCCAGCGCCGAGATGGACCGCATGACCGTGGACCTGACCTCGCCCGCCGGCGACATCGGGCTGCGCGCCACCGGCAGCGTCGTCGCCTTCCCCGGCTTCATGAAGGTCTACCGCGAGGATCGCGACGATCCGGACGAGAAGGCGGGGGCCGCTGCGGCGCCCGAGGCGCAGGACAACGACCAGGACCGTCCGCTGCCGGCATTGAAGGAGCGCGACGAGAACAAGGTTGGAGACGTTGCCGCCGACCAGCACTTCACCCAGCCGCCGCCGCGCTACACCGAGGCGAGCCTGGTCAAGAAGATGGAAGAGCTGGGCATCGGCCGCCCCTCCACCTACGCCTCCATCATTCAGGTGCTGCAGGATCGCGAGTACGTGTCGCTGGACAAGCGCCGGTTCGTGCCGGGGGACCGTGGCCGTCTGGTCACCGCGTTCCTGTCCGGCTTCTTCGGGCGCTATGTCGAATACAACTTCACCGCCGACCTGGAGAACCAGCTCGACGACATTTCCGGCGGGCGGATCGACTGGCGCGCGGTGCTGCGCGACTTCTGGAAAGCGTTCATCGCGGCGGTCGACCAGACCAAGGACCTGACCATCAGCCAGGTCATCGACGCGCTGGACGAGGAGCTTGGCCCGCACTTCTTCCCGGCGCGGGAAGACGGCACCGACCCGCGCGTCTGCCCAGCCTGCGGCGATGGACGCCTGGGGCTGCGGCTTGGCCGCCACGGCGCCTTCATCGGCTGCTCGAACTACCCGGAATGCCGGCATACCCGCCCGCTGGCGGTGCCGAAGGACGATGCCGAGGCGGCGGCCCAGGCCGACGACGGCCCGCGCGAGCTGGGCACGCACCCCGACACGGATCTGCCGGTCAGCGTGCGCAAGGGCCCCTACGGCCACTACGTCCAGGCCGGCAGCAGCGAGAACGGCGAGAAACCGCAGCGCGTCTCGCTCCCCAAGGGCCTGGTGCCGGGCGATGTCGACCTGCCGCTGGCGCTGAAGCTGCTGTCGCTGCCGCGCGAGGTGGGCGCCCACCCGGAATCGGGCGAGCCGATCCAGGCCGGCCTCGGCCGGTATGGCCCCTATCTGCGCCACAACGGCGTCTATGTCTCGCTGCCGTCGCTGGAAGACGTGCTGGAGATCGGCCTCAACCGTGCCGTCTCCCTGATCGCGGAGAAGGCGAGCAGCGGCGGTGCGCGCGGTGTGCTGGCCAAGCTGGGCGAGCACCCCTCCGGCGGCGAGCTCACATTGCACAAGGGCCGCTACGGCCCCTACGTGAAATGGGGCAAGATCAACGCCTCGCTGCCCAAGGGCACCGAGACCGACGGCTACACGCTGGAAGAGGCGGTCGCGCTGGTCGACGCCAAGGCCGCGAAGACCGGCAATGGCAAGGCCAAGTCGGGGGCCAAGAAGGCGGCCCCAAAGAAAGCAGCCGCGAAGAAACCAGCCGCCAAGAAGGCGACGACAAAGGCCAAGTCGGGCAAGGCAAAGTCCAGCAAGGCCAAGGGCACCAGCAAGGCCAAGAGCAAGGACAGCGGCGACACATCCGCCTCTGCCGGCTGAGCGCGCGTTGGCGAAGACCCCCGCTAAGCCAGAAAAAGCGCCGAAGCCGGGCAAGGCCGCGAAGAGCAAGCAGGAACGTGGCGGGCTGCCCAGCAAGGACCAGTTGCTCGACTACATCCGCTCGGCCGACGGCAAGGTCGGCAAGCGCGAGATCGCGCGCGCGTTTCGCGTCCAGGGCAGCGACCGCATCTACCTGAAGCGCGCGCTGCGTGAGCTGGAGGCCGATGGCGAGATCGAGCGCGCCGGGCCGCGCCAGTTCGCGACCCCATCCGAGCTGCCGTCGGTGTTCCCGGCCGAAATCGTCGAGATCGACGACGACCTGGCCTTCGCCAAGCCGCTGGCATGGTCCGAGGATGCCCCGCCGCCGCGCATCGAGGTGCACATGCGCGCGCGCAGCCCGGCGGTCGGCCTGGGCGACCGGGTCCTGCTCAGGGTGCTGGACCGGCACGAAACCTGGCTGCGGACCAGCGTGCTCAGGCGGATCGGCCGCGACTCGCCCGGCACCGTGGTCGGCGTGGTGGAAGAGACCCGCACCGGCCTCGTGGTGCGTCCGACCGAGCGCAATGCGCGCACCGAATACTCCGTTGCGCCGGGCAACGCCGGCAATGCCCACCCCGGCGAACTGGTTGCGGCCAAGCTGGTCGGCAACCGCCATCTCGGCCTGCCGGGGGTCAAGATCGTCAAGCGGCTGGGCGGGGCCGAGGGCGCGCAGGCGCTGAGCCTGATCGCGATCCACGCCCATAACCTGGCGCACGAATTCTCCGCCGAGGCCATCGCCCAGGCCGATGCCGCCAAGCCGGTACCGCTGGGCGACCGGGTCGACTTCCGCCAGGTACCGCTGGTCACCATCGACGGCAGCGACGCCCGTGACTTCGACGACGCCGTCTTCGCCGAGAAGACCGACGACGGCTGGCGCCTGCTGGTCGCGATCGCCGACGTCGCCCACTATGTGCGGCCCGGCGACCCGATCGACCGCGAGGCGGCGGTGCGCGGCAATTCGGTCTATCTGCCCGACCGCGTGGTGCCGATGTTGCCGGAGGCGCTGTCGAACACGCTGTGCTCGCTGCAGCCGGGCCAGGACCGCGCCTGCGTGGTCGCCGAGATCATGCTCGACCGCGGCGGCCAGCAGACCGAGCACACATTCCATCGCGGGCTGATGCGCTCCGTCGCCCGGCTGACCTACGAGCAGGTGCAGGCCGCCATCGACGGCAACGCCGACGGCATGACCGCGCCGTTGATGGACGACGTGATCGCGCCGCTGCACGGTGCCTACAAGGCCCTGCTGAAGGCGCGCAAGGGGCGCGGCACGCTGGAAATCCATACCTCCGAGGCGCAGGTCATTCTGGATGCCAACCGCCAGCCGGTCGACGTGGTGGAGCGGCCCAGCCTGCCCAGCCACCAGTTGATCGAGGAGTTCATGATCGCGGCCAACGTCGCCGCCGCACGCACCTTGGGCGGCGCCAACGTGCACTGCCTCTATCGCGTCCACGACGAGCCGAACCGGGAGGCGGTGGAGGACCTGCGTGGCACGCTGGCCGCGCTCGGGCTGAAGCTGCCGCGCGGTGCCCGCCCCACCGGCGATATGTTCAACAAGGTGCTGACCCACCTGCAAGACCGGCCCGAGCGCGAGCTGATCAACGTGATGGTGCTGCGCGCCCAGGCTACCGCCGTCTACAGCCCCGACAACATCGGCCATTTCGGCCTCGGCCTGGACCGCTACACGCACTTCACCTCGCCGATCCGGCGCTATGCCGACCTCACCGTCCACCGCGGTCTGATCGCCCAGTGCCGACTCGGCGAAGGCGGGTGGGAGCACGAACCCGGCCTGGACACACTGCGCGAACTCGGCGGGCGCCTGTCGTCGTGCGAGCGGCGGGCGACGGTGGCCGAACGCGAGACGGTGTCGCGGTTTGCCGCCCAGGTGATGCTGACCCTGGTCGGCAAGACGTTGCCCGGCACGGTCAGCGGCGTCACCCGCGCCGGCGCGTTCATCCGCATCGACCGGCCAATGGCCGAGGGGTTCATGCCGATCAGCATGGTCGCCGACGAGCGGATCGACTTCGACCGCGACCGCAACGTCTTGAGCGGCCGGCGCAGCGGCACGCAGGTGAAGATCGGCGACCGTGTGGACGTGCACGTGCGCGAGGCCGACCCGCTGACCGGCGGCCTGATCCTGGAGCCGGAGCGCTGGCACCAGACCCACCGGCCGACAACCGCGCGCGGCGGGCGGGCGCGGCCGGCCCAGAAGGGCGGGCGCTCGAAGAAAACGTCGTCGCGGGGCACATCGCGGCGGCGCAGGCAGTGACGGTCGCTACAGCCTGCACAGACGGCACGCACGCATGTTAACGCTATTGCGGACAAATATTGTATAAGTGTCGCCATATCGACGCGGCACGATGCAAGGCGCGTCCCGCAAGGCATGCCGCCAGGCGGCAACCGGGCCGCAAAGCGACCGGACCCAAGACTCACGATGCAACTCACGATGCATGGGTGTGCGGAAGACACGATGACTGAACCGAGACTGACCCGGCTTGTTCCCGCCACGATGGCGGCAGCCATGCTGGCGTTGGCGGGCTGTACCGCGCCGGTCGGGGTGACCGAGCCCAACGCCACCTACAACCAGGCGTCGGCCGAACGCATGTTCGACTACACCTACCGCAACATCAACAGCCGCTACATCGACGCGGTCAGCGTGGCCCAGATTGCCAGCGACGGCATCGCCGGCCTCGCCACGCTCGACGACAAGTTTTCGGTGGAGCAGGCATCCGGCAGCCTGACCCTGTCATATGCCGCCAATCCGGTGGCCCAGTTCCAGTTGCCTGCGAGCAACAGCCCCGACCAATGGGCGTCGCTGACGGCGGACGTCATCAATGCGGGCCGCACGGTCTCGCCCAGCCTGGCTGCCGCCGGCGCGGAGGATATCTACGAGGCGGTGATCGACAACGCCTTGATCACGCTCGACAGCTATTCGCGCTACCTTTCGGCGGCGGAAGCCGCCGACGACAGGGCGCAGCGCGATGGCTTCGGCGGGGTCGGAATCGGCATCGACGACACACCCGAGGACGGGGTCGAGATCCTGAACGTGCTGCCGGACACGCCGGGCGAGGACGCCGGGCTGAAGTCCGGCGACGTTATCGTCGCCATCGAGGGACGATCGGTCTACACGATGAGCCAGCGCGAGGTCCTGAACGCCCTGCGCGGCCAGATCGGCACGCGCGTCGAGGTGTCGATCTGGCGCGGCGGCGAACCGCCCGCCTTCGAAGTGACGGTGACCCGCGGTTTCATCCTGCAATCGCTGGTCGATCCGCGGCTGGAAGGCAATATCGGCATCGTCAGGGTGCTCGGCTTCAACCAGTCGACCGCCGAGGACCTGCAGGACGCCATCGGCGAGCTTCTGCGCCAGAGTGGCGGCAACCTGAGCGGCGTCGTGCTCGACCTGCGCGACAACCCGGGTGGGCTGCTGGACCAGGCGGTGATCGCCGCCGACCTGTTCGTCGGGCGCGGCCTCGTCGGATGGGCGCAGGGACGCCACCCCGACAGTGGCGACGAGTTCGCGGCGCGGGCCGGGGACATTCTGAACGGGCGCAGCCTGGTCGTGCTGATGAACGGCCGGTCCGCCTCGGCCGCCGAGGTGCTGGCGGCCGCCCTGCAGGACACCGGCCGCGCCATCGTCGTCGGCTCCACCTCGTTCGGCAAAGGCGTGGTGCAGACCGTGCTGAGCCCGCCCAACAACGGCGAGCTGATCCTCACCTGGTCGGCGCTGCACGCCCCGTCAGGCTATGAGTTCCATGGCCGCGGCATCCTGCCGAATGTGTGCACCAGCGGCTTCGGCGACGACGCGGCCGCCGTGATCGCCGCCTTCCGCTCCAACATCGCCAGCACCCGCCAGTCGATGGAGGCGTGGCGCGCGACGCCGCAGTCCGACGCCGCGGATCAGGCACTGCGCGCAAGCTGCGTGCCCGAGGAGGACACCACCGACGTCGACGTGACGGTGGCACAGCGGCTGATCACCGACAGCAACCTGTTCAGCCAGGCCGCCCAGTTGACCAGCCAGCAATTCGCGACCGCGCGGTACTGAGCTGTTGGGGTTCTGCCCCACCGACATTGACAATTGGCCGGGGAACGCTTATGTCCCACGGCCTGACGCGGCACGGGGCGGACACGTGACCGCTCCCCGTTTTTTCCGCAGGAGAGTTAGATGGCTAAGAAGGGCGGCGCCCTGCTGGTGAAGCTGGTGAGCACGGCCGACACCGGCTATTTCTATGTCGCGAAGCGCAACACCACCAAGCACCCGGAAAAGCTTGAGATGCGCAAGTACGACCCGCGGGCGCGCAAGCACGTGCTGTTCAAGGAATCCAAGATGAAGTGAGCGGCGCGCACTCGTCGCCGTTTGCATGAGACACGGCCCGCACCCTTCGGTGCGGGCCGTTTGCTTTGGACCAGTGGTCGGATTGCGCCGGCCAGTCACTCAATCTGGCGTCATCGCGAGCCGCGCCTCAAGGGTCAGCCGGATAGCTGACCCAATTGTTAGTGAGGGGCGGCGTGGCGATCCAGGCGATTGCCGTGGCGACGCCAGCACCGCACTGGATTGCCGCGTCGCGCCGATACAGGCGCTCCTCGCAATGACGGTGGATAGGATGGACCCATCCACCGCCACTGTATTGCCGATCAAGACCAGCGCTGCCTATTGCAACGCCTGCTGCCAGGTCAGGCCTGCCGGTCCGAGCAGGTCGATGCTGTCGACCCGCGCCACCGCGGCCTGCTGGAACGGCGGCACCGTCACTTGGATCGAGAACGGCAGGATGCCGGTCAGCCCGATCGGCACCGCCTGACCGGCCAGCGTGACCAGGGCGTAGTCCTCGAACCGCCAGCCCGGCGCCAGCAGCCGGCCGGCCATCATCGTGACGATGCAAGAGCGGGCCTGCGGCACGGTCGGGCCGACGACCTCGACCTCGATGCGGCCGGTGGCAAGCTGGACGTTACAGGTCACGCCGGGGTCGGCGCTGGTCTGGAACGTGAAGCCGGCAGCGTTGGCCGCGACCAGGAACGGGGTCGCCGGCGCCGTGTAGCGCACCGTCTGTGCCGGCGGCTCTGGCACGGTCGACGCCAGGCAGTAGCGCCGTCCGTCGGCCAGCACGCCGGCCTCGCTGGTGCCAGGCAGGCAATCGCACTCGCCGGTCGACAGGTTGGGCTGCGTGCTCTGGTGGCACTGGAACGCACATTGCCCGGTGCCCTGATCCAGATACTGATACGGCCCGGGGCACACCGGCGGTGCCGGCGACTGCACCGGCTCGCAGTCGCGGAAGACGGTGCCGCCGATATTGGTGGCGCCGAAATTGTCCCACTCGTAGCCCGGCGCGCACTCGCATGCGTTGCCGGCGGCATTCAGCACCGACGAGCCCGGCTGGTTGCCGAACGGCTCCCAGCACGACAGGCACTGGCCGTTTGCGTCCACCTGACCCGGCGCGCACTGCAACGGCTGCGGCTCGGGGTCCGGCGGCGGCGGGGGCGGGGGCGGTCCCTCAAGCGCGAACTCCGCCGACGACATCAGGTCGCCGGGGAAATGGCCCTGCGGATAGCCCGGCACGTTCGCGACATTGGCGTAATCGCCCGGCCCCAGCGTGATCGACGGCCGTCCCGGCGGCGCGCCGAAGCCGGCGTCGCGATAGAAATTCCAGGTGCCCGAGACGACACGGATGGACTCGACGTCGTTGTCGAAGCCGATCTGGCGGAAATCCTGCACCGAGCGGGTCAGGATGCGGTACTGGCCGCCGAAATTGGTGAAGTCGTACAGGATGGCGATGCCTTCCGGCTGCGGGCCGGGCGAGTCCTGCAACAGCTCGACAGCCGACATCCGGTTGTTCGGGAAGTTGCCCTGCGAGGCGTCGTTCAGCGACCAGCAGGTCTCGGTGTAGCCGCTGGGGCCGATCTGGAACGACGGCCCGTTGTTTTCCTGGTAGTTGGCGTCGCGATAGAAGCGCCAGCTTCCGGTGATCGCCATGAACGAGTTGACGCGGTTGTCGAACCCGACCTGGTTGAGGTCGGAGATCGACCGGTCGGTCATGCGAAAGTCGCCGGTGCAGTTGTTGCCGTCGAACAAGATCAGCTCGGCGGCTGACGCCGTCGCTGCCATGGCGCAGCATGCGCCGACAGACACGGCTGCCACGATGGCACCGCGCCTGATTGCTCCCAGATACATACGAGGCTCCCTGGTCGTCGAAAGGCAGGATGACTTCAGATCTCGTTATCCTGATCGAATACGGCGCGTGTTGCCATTGTTTGCGCCGGATGAGCGCCGCCGACTCCCCGTCGAGCGTGCAAGTGGGGGCGGAGCAAGGCGAGATCGCGGCAACGTTGCAGCGGCACGAAGGCAGGCCGGCGTGTAGTGTGACCGCGAACACACCAGAGGGATCAAGCGATGTCGAAATCCATCCTCATCACCGGCGGTAGTCGCGGGATCGGCCGTGCGACGGCGGTCGCCGCCGGGGCGCGCGGCTGGGCGGTGACGATCAATTTCCGTGACAATGCGGACGCGGCCGACGAGACCGTGCGGCTGGTCGAGCAGGCCGGCGGCCAGGCGCGTGCCGTGCGCGGCGACGTGACGGCGGAGCCTGACGTGCTGGCGATGTTCGACGCGGCGGAGGACGCCTTCGGTCCGCTGGACGGTGTGGTCAACAATGCCGGCATCGTCGCCCCCTCGATCCCGCTCGCCGAGATGACGCTGGAGCGCATCCGCCGCGTACTGGACACCAACGTGCTCGGCTCTTTCCTGGTCTCGCGGGAGGCGGCGCGGCGGCTGGACCGCGACCGCAACGGCAAGGGCGGCGCGCTGGTCAATGTCTCGTCCGCCGCCTCCAGGCTCGGCTCGCCGTTCGAATATGTCGACTACGCCGCCTCAAAAGGCGCCATGGACACCATGACCATCGGGCTGGCGAAGGAGCTGGGACCGCGCGGCATCAGGGTCAACGCGGTGCGGCCGGGGCTGATCGAGACCGAAATCCACGCCAGCGGCGGCGAGCCGGACCGCGCCGAACGCCTCGGCAACCAATCGCCGCTTGGCCGTCCCGGCACCGCCCAAGAGGTCGCCGATACGATCCTGTTCCTGCTCGACGACGGGTCGAGCTACACCACCGGCGCCCTCATCGATGTCGCCGGTGGAAGGTAGCCAGGGACACAGCAACTGAATCTATTAACTCTGCTTGGCTAGGCTTCGCGCGCCAACCAAAGCGGAGGTTCCATGAAATTGGTCATCGCAGGCGGCGGTGTCGCCGGGCTGACTGTCGGCGCGCTGCTGTCGCGCACCGGCAGCCATGACGTGACCGTGCTGGAGCGCGCGCAGTCTTATGGCGCGGCGGGCTACGGTCTGGGCCTCTATCCGCTGGGTGGCGCCGTCTTCAACGCCCTTGGCATCCACGACCAGCTCGAGGCGCGCGCCACCACGCTCAACGACTACACGGTGCACGGCACCGACGGCGCGGTGCTGCAGACGGTCGACCTGGCCGGGCTGCTGCAGGACTACGGCCCGATGCTCGGCATCACCCGTGCCGACCTGATCGACCTGCTCGCCGCCCAACTGCCCGACGGTGCATTGCGCTTCGGCTGCACCGCCGTGTCCGCCGAAGCGGACGGCGACAGTGTCTCGGTCGTCACCGAGGACGGCGAGCGTGTCTCAGGCGACGTTGTCGTCGCAGCCGACGGCATGCACAGCCGCCTGCGCACTGCCCTGTTCGGCAACATCGAGCCGCACGACACCGGCTTCGACGCCTGGATGTGGTGGGCACCGCCAACGGTGGGTGCGCCCAACACCGCATCGGAATGGTGGGGCCCGTCCTGCTTCGTCGGCCTCTATCCGATGCCCGGCAAGGTCAACGTCGCGGTCGGCGTGCCGCGCGACCTCTCGCCTGACGCCGACGCGGAACCGGCCGCGATCATCGACGCCCTGCGCCGCGAGGTGCTGGATCACTGTCCGGGACTGTCGAAGCTGGACGGCCTTTGGGACATCGTCGAGGGCCGGCCCTTCCTGTGGAAGCTGCACGACGTACGTGCGCCGCAGATCACCGCGCTCGACGGCCGCGTCGCCTTGGCCGGAGACAGCGGGATCGGCTTCCTGCCCACGGCCGGGGTCGGAGCGTCGAACGCCTTGCGGGCCGGTGCCGCGCTTGCCTACGAGCTCAGCCTCGCCGACGCGAGCAGCGTGCCGGCAGCGCTCGCGCGCTGGCAGCGCCGGGTGCAGAAGACCGTTGAGAAGAACCAGACCGACTCCCGCCATCTGGCCAAGGTGATGATGGTCCGCCACAAGACCACATCGGCCCTGATCAACACGCTGATGAAGCACATGCCGATCACCGCGATGACCAAGGGCATCGTGGCCAGCATGGCGGCGCCGTTCTGAATCGGCTCCTAGAGCGATCTTCGGTTGATCTGCACCGGCCCGCACCCCCACCCGGCCACCCACGACAGTATCCTGATTGGGTGGCCGGGTGGGGGTGAGGGCTGGTGCCGACTTAGCGTAAGCGAAAAAGATCTACGCCGCGAAACCGGGCGTGGCGCGACGGCGGCCGCGCTTCTGGTCCAGCGACATATCGGCCTGGACCGCGTTGCTGTCCGCCGACGCCGCCTCGGACCAGCGGTCGAGCCCCAGCAGCTTGCGGCCCAGCGGTGTCAGTGCCGCGGTGGTGCCGTGCTTCTGTTCCCACTCGCGCGGGTCGCCGGGGAACGGATCGCCCACCGGCGGCGTGCGATGCAGCCAGGACTCGATCCGCCACTGGCGCGCCGCCTCGTTGTCCTCCTGCGCCGGCGACATCGCGATGTACTGCGCCATGCGCGGCCACGTGCCCCGGTTGGGCGACACGCCATGCGCCAACTGGCTGTTCCAGATCAGCAGGTCGCCGGCCTTCAGCGCCACCGCCTCGACGGTGAGGTCGGCAAGGTCGGGCCGGTTCGGGTCGCGGTCGGCCGGCTGCGTCTTCACCCATTCCGGGAACAGCTTCGGCATGCCGGGCACGCACTGGAACCCGCCATCGCCGGGATTGACGTCGGTCAGCGCCAGCACGCCCTGCACGTCGAACGGCAATGGCTGCTCGGAGGTGTCGATATCCCAGTGGATGAAACCCTGGAAGCCGCCCTCCCCGCGCTTCGGCGGGTTGAAGTTGGCGCGGTCGATGGTGACCCACAGCGCCTCGGTCCCCCAGATGTCGGCAAACGCGCCGTGCACCCGCGGCACCTGCCGGTTCGCCCATAATGCCGGGTGGTGGTACATCTCGACCATGCCGGCGCCGTTCAGCTCTTCCATCCCGTTGGGGCGCGGCTGCGGCCGGTTCCATTCCTCCGGCCGGTCCGGGCTGAAGCCGGTGAATTCCCAGATCGCGTCGATGGCGGCGGCCACGTTTTCCGGCGGCACCGCGTCGTGCACCACCACATAGCCCAGGTCGTCCCAGTTCTTCTGGTCGTCTTCGCTCAACACCCGCAGCGTCATGGCTCGCCGTCCTCCCCGGGGTTCTCGGTGGCCACAGTTTGGCACCGCGCCGGGTGAAATTCACCCCCAATCGCAGGCGCTTTTCGGGCCGGCGTCAGGACCGGCAGTCGTTGCCGTCGGCCGTCCACGACAGCACCGTGCCCTTGTTGTCGGCCACGATGCGGGTGGTGCAGTTGTAGGTGCGGGTGGTCGGCTGGGTGGTGATGCCGCTGGTGATGGGCACCGGGTTGCCGTCGCTGTCGTACAGCACCTGGGTGCGCGGCAACGCCTGGGTGAACGACTGCTGCGTGCGTTCCTCCTCCCACTCATGGATCCAGCGGCCGTCCGCCAACTGGTACGAGCTGTCCGGCGGCCCCAATTGCAGCACCACCGCGTCGACGTGCTGGCCGACATAGCTGTTGAGCTGGGCCTGGTAGTTGGCTTGGGTCCGGCTGCTTAAACAGCCGGCGAGCGCCAGCGCCAATAGGCACGACAGCAAGGGCAGCAGGGTGGTGCGCACGCGCCCGTCTCCATCTGGTTCGGTCATGATCCGCCCAGGCTGGCACGCAAACATGGTCGGAATTTGACTGGCTGGATCGTTTTTCGCTTACGCTGAGTCGGCCCCGATCCGCGCAAGCGTCGAGCAAACCAGGCTCGTCTCCAGCCCCAGCGCGCAAACGGGTCCTCGGCACAAGGCCGAGGACGACAATGGGGGATACTAGAGCGGGATCGTTTTATGCGGAAGCGTATCCTGCATTGACGATGTAGTTGTTGCATTCGTGTGGCTGGAACGCGTCGAGTAGTTTTCCGATACGCCGCCATGTGTCGTCGATGGTGCGCTCTGCGGCGCGCCTGAGCAGGTGCTTGAGCTTGGCGAACACCTGCTCGATGGGATTGAGGTCGGGGCTGTAGGGCGGCAGGAAGAGCAGCCTTGCGCCGGCTTGGCGCAGGGCGGCCCGTACGGCCTTGCCCTTGTGGCTGCCCAGGTTGTCCATGATGACGATGTCGCCGGGTTTGAGCGTCGGCACCAGGATTTGCTCGACATAGGCGAGGAAGGCCTGACCGTTAATCGGGCCGTCGAAGACGCACGGTGCGGTGAGCTGGTCGCAGCGCAGAGCAGCGAGGAAGGTCAGGGTGCGCCAGCGGCCGTGCGGAGCCTTGCCGACGAGGCGACGACCGCGCCGGCTCCAGCCCCGCAACGGCGCCATGTTGGTCTTGGCCCAGGTCTCGTCAATGAAGACCAGGCGGGCGGGATCAAGCTTTGCCTGATGACGCTTCCAGCGCGCGCGCCGCCGTGCCACGTCGGGACGATCCTGCTCGCTGGCCAGCGCGGTTTTTTTTGAAGCTCAATCCCTCGGCATGCACAAAGCGCCAGATCGCGCCGTAGCTCACCCGGATGCCGCGATCGGCCAGCTCGCGCTGCAAGGAGCGCAAGGGAAGGTGCGGCTCGGCTGCCAAACGGGCCTGCACGAAGTCGCGATGCGGCGCCAATATGATCCGCTTGTGGCCACCGACCTTGCCCGGCGCAACACTCCCGGTGCGCCGATACCGCTGCGACCACTTCACAACCGCAGACACGCTCACGTCGAACGCGGATGCCACAGAGCGAACCGTCTCACCGGCCATCACTCGAGCAACAGCACGCTCACGAAGATCATTCGAATAGGGTCGACCCATCGCGCCAGCCTCCTCTCAAGACCAACACGTTGAATCAGATTACCCCCCGAGTCGGGAATCCCCTTTCGATTCTTCCAAAAAAGACCCCGCTCTAGAACCTGTAGCCGTAGCGCACGCCCACCGTCTCCAGCCCCTCGTTGTGGTCGCACAGGAAAGCGTTGGAGATGTGGTCGTAGTGCAGCGAGAAGGTGTGGTTGTCGCCGAGCAACACGCCCGCGCCCAGCACGCCACGGAACAGCACGCTGCACCCCAGCGCCTTTTTGTCGGCGGCCACCGGCTCGGTCTCGCCGTCGTGGACCGCACCGCCGCCGCCGGCCTCCAGGAAGAAGTTCTCGTCCGGGAACCATGTCAGCGTGGCACCGGCATAGACCTGGCTGGTGTCGCCTGCGGTGTTGGCGGAGAAGCCGAGGTGCGGGCGCAGCTCGGTGTCCTCGAACAACTCGACGTCGATGTTGAACAGCACCTCGCCGTTGATGTCGATGCCGCTCTCGTTGTTCACGACCAGCGGCCCGATGTCATGGGCCAGCACGCCCAGGCGCACCTCGGACACGAAGCCGGTCTGCGGTGCCGGCGCCTGCGCCAGCGCGCCCGTGGCCTGTGTGAGGAAGATGGCCGTCGCGACACCGAATGCCGCCGGCAGGCTCATACCGATGTAACCCATCGTCGATCCTTCCAGTCTCTCCCCCGTATCACCCTGCGCATGCATAGCAGCCACGCGCCGCCACGCCAACCAAACTGCGCTGAACTTGACGTTGCGCGCAGGCTGCTTGCCCAGCGCCACCCGGCGGCATATGTACGTGCCCCATGACGGCAGCAACGACCCAACCCATTCATGTCATCGGCGGCGGCCTCGCCGGCAGCGAGGCCGCGTGGCAGATCGCACGCGCCGGTGTGCCAGTGGTGGTGCACGAGATGCGCCCGGTGCGCGGCACCGAGGCGCACCAGACCGGCAAGCTCGCCGAGCTGGTCTGCTCCAACTCGTTCCGGTCCGACGATGCGCAGCACAACGCGGTCGGCCTGTTGCACGAGGAACTGCGGCGCGCGGGCTCGCTGATCATGCGCTGCGGCGATGCCGCAAAGCTGCCGGCAGGCGGCGCGCTGGCGGTGGACCGCGACCGCTTCGCCGATGCGGTCACCGAGGCGCTGGAGGCCGAGCCCCTGGTCACCCTGGTGCGCGAGGAGGTCGACGGCCTGCCGCCGGCAGACTGGGACAGCGTCATCGTGGCGACCGGCCCGCTGACCGCGCCCGGCCTGGCCGAGGCGGTCCGGAAACTGAGCGGCGAGGCCTCCCTCGCGTTCTTCGACGCCATCGCCCCCATCGTGCACGCCGACAGCATCGACATGAGCCGCGCCTGGCGCCAGTCGCGCTACGACAAGGTGGGGCCGGAGGGCGACGGCGCCGACTACATCAACTGCGCTCTCGACGGGCCGGGCTATGAGGCGTTCATCGACGCCCTGCTGGCGGCGGAAGCGACCGAATTCAAGGACTGGGAGCGCGACACGCCCTATTTCGAGGGCTGCCTGCCGATCGAGGTGATGGCGTCGCGCGGCCGCGAGACCCTGCGCTTCGGGCCGATGAAGCCGGTCGGGCTGACCGACCCGCATACCGAACGGCGGCCGCACGCGGTGGTGCAGCTGCGCCAGGACAACGCGCTCGGCACGCTCTACAACATCGTCGGGTTCCAGACCAAGATGAAGTACGGCGAGCAGGCGCGCGTGTTCCGCATGATCCCGGGCCTGGAGAACGCCGAGTTCGCGCGGCTGGGCGGCATCCACCGCAACACCTTCCTGAACGCGCCGAAGCTTCTGGACGGCACCTGCCGGTTGAAAGCCGACCCGCGCCTGCGTTTCGCCGGCCAGATCACCGGCGTGGAAGGCTATATCGAGAGCGCGGCCATCGGGCTGCTGTGCGGCCGCTTCGCCGCCGCCGAACGCCTGGACACCGAGCAGCCGGCACCGCCGCCGACCACGGCACTCGGCGCGCTGCTGGCGCACATCACCGGCGGGGCGGACGAACGCACGTTCCAGCCGATGAACGTCAATTTCGGCCTGTTCCCGCCGCTGCCCGGCGACGACGGGCCGAAGAAGGGCCGCATCCGGGGCCGCGACCGCAAGGTGGCGCTGTCGGCGCGCGCGCTGGCCGACCTCGACGGCTGGCTCAGCCCCGACCGCGCGGCGGCGGAGTAGAGCAGAGAGTCTGCAAGAATTTTGTCGTCGCCCTCGCTCTTGTGGCGAGGGCCCATTTGCGGGGCAGTTCGGGCCAGTGCCGATCGAAGCTGGAGGCGTAGGCCATCGCGTCCAGCCGCCCGCCATCTTCAATATCTGCTCGCTTTGACCTATTCGCGTGCTGGACAAGAATGGGTCCTCGCCACAAGGGCGAGGACGACAACTTCTCCTTGTTGCAGGATAGAGCAACGGTCGCGGCGCCTCCAATTTTTGCAACGGATCGAAAGCAACCCCTAATCCCGGCCGAACAGGCCGCCGCTCGACTGTTCCTCCGCCGGGGCCTCGCCTTGTGTCGCGGCATCGTTCTCGAAGCCGGGACGCTGTCCGTTCGGCATGTAGCTCATCCAGCCGGCCGTCAGCTCCTCCGCGCGGGCATAGGCGGCCATGCGCTCCTCCGGCGTCACCAGCGCTGAGATCTCGGCCAGGATTGGGCCGTACTCGCTCGCCTTCTCGATGCCGAGGATGATGAAGGCCGGCGACCGCGCATCGCCGAGGTTCACGATGACGAATTCCGCCGCCACCGCCCAGACCAGGCCCTCCCGCAGATCGTTGAAATCCATGATGCTGCCGTCGCGCACCACGTCGCCCACGAAATGACCGATGGCCAACGGGTCCCCCAGTTCCGCCGCCTGGTGCATCAGCGCCTGCATCTCTTCCTTGCTGTCGCGGCGCGCCATGACGCCGAGTGTCGATATGGCGAACGGAATGCCGGCGTCGGCCGCCTCGCTCAGGAACTGGCGCGCCATTTCGGCCTCCTGCTCGAAT
This sequence comes from Alphaproteobacteria bacterium, assembly GCA_965227515.1. Classification (GTDB taxonomy): domain Bacteria; phylum Pseudomonadota; class Alphaproteobacteria; order CALKHQ01; family CALKHQ01; genus CBDDFZ01. The sequence continues at coordinate 2,483,018 of CBDDFZ010000001.1, read as the reverse complement.
TCCATGGTCTCGTCCATGCGCGAAAGGACCCCGAGGCGATGCAGCATGCCAAGGTGCGCCAAGCCCAACGGGGCGCCCGCGTCAGCGGCGCGCTGATACCAGTCGCGCGCCTGCGGTGACCGCGCGTACAAATCGGAGACGTCAGCATCGAACAGGAACGGATGGTTCTGGTTCAGGTCGCCCAGTTGCAGCATGGCATGCACGCTGCCCCTGTCCGCCGCCATTTCCAGCCAGGCGGCCGCCGCGAGGCCGTTGTTGTCGTCCAGCGTGGCGCGCGAGAGCAGCAGCTCAGCCAGCATCGTCGCGGCCAGATTGTCGCCGGCTTCCGCCATATCGGCCAATCCGTCGATGGCGGTGGCGTAGTCGGCCGCCTCCAGAGCGGCGCGGACCGAGGCGTAGGTGCCGTCGGCGTCATGGCCCGGCCGCGGTCCGCCGGGCATGTAGCTCATCCAGCCGGCGGTGATGTCGTCGGCCATCGCCTGCGCTTCGGCGCGTTGCACGTCGCTCAGCGGGGCGGCCAGGTCGGCGACGGTGGCATCGAATTCCTCGCCGGACCTGATGCCGAGGGCAAACAGCATCGTCGGCCGCGCCGAGCCCTGGTAGTCCATGGCCACGCGCGCCGCCAGGCCCCAGGCATAGGCCTCGACCGGCGTCATCGGGCTTACCCGGCCCTCGCGCGGATGGGCGGCCTCCAGCAGCACGCCCAACGCCGTGGGGTCGGCGCTCTCTGCCGCCTGTCGGGCCAGCGCCATCGCCGCCGCCGGATCGTTGCGCGAGGACTGGAATGCCAGCGTGCCCTGGGCCACGGGCACGCCGGCCTCCGCGGCGATGGCCAGCAATTCCGCCGACAACGCGTCTTCCTCGTCGCGCGTTATCGCATCGTTCATGGAGGAATGCAGACCCAGGCGATAGAGCCTGCCGAGATAGGCCTGCGCGAGCGGCGACCCGGCATCGATGGCCTGTTGATACCAGTCGATGGCACGGAAATAGCCAGCCGCCATGTTCCGCGTGTCGTAGCCCAGCTCGGGCGCGCGGTACTGGAACAGCAGTCCGTTCTCCAGCATGGCGTGAACGCTGCCGTTGTAGGCCGCGAGGCTGAACCACGCCACCGATGCCATGATGTGCCGGGAGCCATCGGCCACCCGTGTCTGCAACAGGTTGCCCAGCTCGGTCGCCGCCAGCGTGTCGCCGGCTTCCGCAAGATCCGCCAACGCATCGATGGCGACCGGATAGTCGGCACGGTCCAAGGCTTCGCGAGCGCGGTCGTAGTCGTCTGCCTGCGCGCTTGCAGCGGCACATACCAACGCCACGGCGGCGCCTAACGCCCGATATCGTTTCACAGCAGCATCCCCCCGTTACACATTCAATTCCGCCCGAACAGGCCACCGCCGAAGCCAGGCCTGGGTCCGTCGGGCATATAGCTCATCCAGCCCGACGCGATCTCCTGCCCGCGGGCCTCGGCCTCGGCCTGCTCTTCCGGTGTCAGCCGGTCGGCAAGCTCTCGCACAATACCGTCGAAGTCCTCCGGCGCATCCACGCCGGTCATCAGATAGGCACCATCGCGCAGTACGCCGTGGTATTGGATCGCGATCTGCGCGGCGACCGCCCAGGCATAGCCGTCGACCGGCGATTCCAGCCCGATGATCCTGCCGTCGCCCTGGCTGTCCGCCACCAGCGTGCCCAGCGCGGTTCCATCGCCCAAGGCCGCCGCCGACAGTGTCCAGCGCAACATGCCCTCCTTGCCCTCGTCGAAACGCGCAAGGACAGCCAACTGCGCGTGGGCAAAGGCAACGCCCGCCTCCGCCGCACGCCCCAGGTGCGCAATTGCCAGTTCTTTTTCCTCTTCGCCGGTGATCTCCTCGCCCAGCATCCGCAGCATGCCGATCCGGTACACCATGCCAAGGAACGCGTCGCCCAGGGGCGCGCCGGCGTCGATGGCGCGCTGGAACCAGTCAGCCGCAAACCGGCCGCCGGATTCTATCTGCGGAGGAAGGCCAAACGCAGCCGGCGTGTACTGGTAGGTCAACCCCAACGTCAGCATCGCGTGGGCGCTGCCGTCGGCCGCGGCTTTCTCCAACCACGCCAGCGCGGCAAAACCGTTGGCCGATGGCCCGGTGGTGCGCGACATCATCAGATACGCAAGCACCGTGGACGCCAGGGTATCGCCTTCCTCGGCCATGTCGGCCAGGGCGTCGATGGCGGCTGGATAGTCCGCCACCTCCAGGGCCGCGCGCACCGTGGCATAGTCTCCCTCGCCGTCGTGGCCGGGCCGCTGCCCGAATGGGAAGTTGCTCATCCAGCCAGCCACCAGGGCATCGGCCGCCGCCTCGGCCTCTGCGCGTTGCTGGCCACTCAGCCGGGCCGCCACCGTCGCCGCAAGAGGGTCCAGTTCGCTCGCCTGCTCAAGTCCCACGATCGCCAGAACCGGCGAGTGTGGGTCGCCTTGCAAGTCGATCGCGATACGCGCCGCCAGCACCCACTTGTAGGCCTCGACCGGATCGCCCAGCTCGAGCACGCTTTGGCCCATCGCCACCGTGACCAGTCGGCCCAACGCCTCGGCGTCTCCAGCCGCGCCAGCCTCGCGCAACAGCTCGAGCGCGCGGTCCGGATCGTCGCCCTGCACCAGCCAAGACAGCGACGCCTGCGCGTGTGGAATGCCGGCCTGGGCCGCGATTTCCAGGTTCTCCAGCGCCAGCGCGACCTCTTGCTCAGCCGACAGCGCTCCATTCAACTCCGAGTGCAGGCCCATCCAATACAGCCGGCCCAGTTGGGCATGTCCCTCGGGCCAGCCGATGCTGGCGGCGCGCTCGAACCAGTCGATGGCCTGGCCATAGCCCGCCGCAATCATCTCGACCTCATAGGTGAAGACGTGGGTGTCGTGCCGGTAGATCAGCCCACTCTGCAGCATGGCAAGGATGCTGCCGTCCTCAGCCGCCCGATCCAGCCAGGCCAGTGCCGCCAGACCGTTGGTCGCCCCATCCGTCACCCGCGACATCAACAGGTAGGACAACACGGTGCCGGCAAAGTGGTCGCCATCCTCGGCCAGGTCGGCCAGCGCATCGATGGCCACCGGATAATCGGCACGATCCAGGGCGTCGCGCGCACGGTCATAGTCGTCGGCACCGGCTTCAGCGCCAATGCCCGCCAGCAGCAAAGCCGCCGCCGATACCAATTTCTTCAACATCATTGCTCCCAGGTATGCCCCGGCGGTCAGTATCGCCCGAGCATATTGGCCCAAACAAGGCGCAGTGGCAGGCGGCGGCGGGCGCGGTCCGGGTCCAGGCTGAATGGATCGTTTCCGGCGTGGCGCAGTTGGGACAGCCTGTTCCGCACCACTACGGCCATCAGGCCGACGGCACGGCTGTCGCGGCGGGTGCGCCGGCCACGCTGGGTATCCAGGCCGCGCGCCTCGTCAAGCGCCGCCGCGGCACGGTCGCAGACCGCCTCGGTCATCGCCGCCAACCGTGGTTCGCCCGGTTCGAGCTGTCGCAGGCCGGCGCCGGTAACGCCATGTTCCGCGGCCAATTCCTGCGGGAATGGGACGATACCGCCGGCCCGGGCAAACGGATAGGCCATGGCGAGGCCCGCCAGCGCCCATGCCCGACCGAGAGGACGCAAAAAATCGGCAGCCGGGGTCTCCGCCGGCGAGCAGATCCGCGCGCACAGCGACAGGAGCGCGCCGACCGTGCCATCTGCGTAGGCGTCCACCTCACCCCAGGTCGCAAACGCCGTATCGTCCAGGTCGCGGGCGCGGGCGTCGATCAGCGTGTGCAGCAGGCTCTGGTCCAGCTTGTGGGCGGCGACGGCATCGGCCAGCGGGCGCACAACCTCGTGTTGGCGCACCGTACCGCCGAAGATCTCCTCGACGGCTTCGCGCCACCACTGCAAACGGATTTCGCCCAGCATGGGCTCCGAGACGACCGCGCGGGTCTTTGCCACCTCGATGTTGAACGCAAGAACCGCAAACAGCGCCTCGCGCGCCTGTGGCGGTGCGAACAGGGTCGTCAGGAAGCGAGGGTAGTCGTGGCGGCGCACTTCACGCGCGCAATAGGACAGCCGTTGCGCCGCGCCCGCCACGCCCATGCGCCTCCTTGGCCTATCCGCCTTGGCTGGATTGAAACGCTAGGACCGGTTGGCCAGCGCCGTTTCGATGGCCAGTTGCAGGGCCTGGCCCCGCAAGCCAACGATCTTGTCTTGGGATTCCAACAGCGACGCGGTGCGGTGCGCCGTCCGATAAGTGGATTCACAGCGCCGCTGCGCCAGCGCGGCGAAGTCGTCGACGCTGCCGGTACCGTCGTCCAGCGACACGGTGGTCGAGCGCATGCACAGGATGTACTCGCGGATCGTGTCGTCCAGGAACTCCTGATAGTCGTCAACCTGCAAGGTCACGATGCGGTCGTTGTTGATGACCGCGTTCGGATCGCTGCTTTCGACGCTGCCGCCATCCGTCGCCGTCGCGATGCCGGTGTCGGAACCTTCCACGTCGGCATCGACGCCGAAGTCGACGCCGTCGTCCGGCGATCCCGTCGTTTCACATGCAGCCAGCGCTCCGCACAGCGCGAGAATCGCGACCGCCCCCGTCCTTGTCATGGCTCCTCTCATTCGACGCAAAAAGCGCCTAAACACCAACGACTTGACCAAGTCTTACAATTTATCAACGTTGCCGACACTAAGTCCAATTAAAGCTGCGGCCACGGCACGATCTTCAGCCTGCAGGATGTTGAAGGTCCGGCAGGCTGCACCTGTGTCCATCGCATCTACCACAATCCCCGCATCGCGCAAACGCCGTCGCGCCGCAGCTTTCAACAATTGCGCGGATGGTCCGGTTCCCAGAAGCAGGATTTCGCATCCGGCCGCAATCTCCGCAACTTCATCGAGGCGGGGCTCATCGAGCTCGTCGAAGGACGCCACGGCCCACGGCACCGTTCGCTCCGCCAACAGGATGATGGAGCCGGTGTAACGCTCGCCGCTGACGACGAAGCCGCTTGGCCCATAGCGTTGCACGATCTGTCGGCCGGCGGCGGTTTGCGGTGTGATATCCATCGGCGGCTCGTGGGCCGGATGGGGCTGGCGCTGCCTCAGCCGGCGTCGGCTGCGGCATCGACTTTCTTCTGTTCGTCGCTGGCTTCGTCCGCATCGCGGCGCAGCTTGAAGTACAGCAGCGTCGGTACCGCCACGAAGATCGACGAGTAGGTGCCGATCACGACGCCCCACATCATGGCGCCGGCAAAGTCGCGAATGATCTCTCCGCCGAAGATGAACAGCGCCAGCAGCGCCAACAGCGTGGTCACACTGGTCATCAACGTACGCGACAGGGTCTCGTTGACGGAGCGGTCCAGCACCTGCGGCAGGTCGGACTGCTTGTACTTGCGCAGGTTCTCGCGCACCCGGTCGTAGATGACCACGGTGTCGTTGATGGAGTAGCCGGCAATGGTAAGGATCGCCGCCACCGTGGCCAGGTTGAACTCCAACTGGAGCACGGCGAACAGGCCGATGGTCGCGATCACATCGTGGGCCAGGGCGATGACGGCGCCGACGCCGAACTGCCACTCAAACCGCAGCCAGATGTAGACCATGATCGCGGCCAGCGCGATCAGCACCGCCCACAGCGCCTGTTCCTGCAGTTCGCTGCCCACCTTGGGGCCGACGAACTCGACCCGGCGGTATTCGTAGCCGTCGCCAAGCGCCTCGCTGACCAGTTCCGATATCGAGGTGGTCTCGCCTTCCTCCTGGCCTTCCTGCAACTGGATGCGGATCAGCACCGTCTGCGGGTCGCCGAATTCCTGCAGCGACGCGTCGCCGAAGCCCAGTCCCGCCACGGTCTCGCGCATGCCCCCCAGGTCCGCCGGCCCCTCGGTATGCCGCACCTCGATCAGGGTGCCACCGACGAAGTCGATGCCGAAGTTGAGGCCCTGGGTGACGTAAGCCACGACCGACGCAACCACGAGCAGCGCGGAGAAAGCCAGCGCCAGATGGCGCCGACGCATGAATTGGTACTTGGAATTGAGGGGGGCCAGCCGGAGATGAAGCATCGTTCCAAGCCCCCTAGAGTTGCAGTGCTGCGGGCCGCGAGCGGCGCAGCCACGAAACCACGAACAGCCGCGTCACCATGGTGGCGGTGAAGACCGACGTGATGATGCCGATGGACAGCGTCACCGCAAACCCCTTGATCGGCCCGGACCCGAAGTTGAACAGGATCACGGCGGCGATCAGCGTGGTGACGTTGGCGTCGATGATGGTGGTCAGCGCGCGCTTGTAGCCACTGTCGACCGCGTTGAACACGGATCGCCCGTTGGCCAGTTCCTCGCGTATGCGCTCGAACACCAGCACATTGGCGTCCACCGCCATGCCGACGGTCAGCACGATGCCGGCGATGCCGGGCAGTGTCAGCGTCGCCTGCAGCACGGAGAGGATCGCGCCGATCAGGATCAGGTTGACCACCAGGGCCACGTCGGCGAAGACGCCGAACAGGCCATAGGCCAGGCCCATGAAGATCATCACCGCGATCAGGCCGATGACGCACGCGATGGTGCCGGCATCGATGGAGTCCTGCCCCAGCCCGGCACCGACGGAGCGGACCTCGAGCACGTTAACGTCGGCCGGCAGCGCACCCGCGCGCAGCAGGATGGCCAGATTGTTCGCGCTCTCCGCGGTGAACGCGCCGCGGATAATGCCGGAGCCGCCGGTGATGCCGGTCTGAATCTCCGGTGCGCTGATCACCTCGCCGTCCAGAACGATCGCCAGCAAGTCGCCGACATGCGCGGACGTCAGATTGCCGAAGCCACGGCCGCCCGCGCCGTCGAAGGTGAAGGCCACCACCCACCTGTTCTCCTGGAACGACGGATAGGCGTTGACGATGTTGGTGCCGCTGACGCTGCGCTCGGCGCGGAACAGCGCGTAGTTCGGGCCGCCCTCTTCGGCGGACGGATAGATCTCGGTGCCGCGCGGCGGGTTCGGATCGTTCGGCGAAACCTGCGTGTTGAGCAGGTGGAACGTCAGAACGCCCGGTTCGTCGATGATGTCCAGAAGCTCGTTGGGATCGCCGACCCCGGGGACCTCGACGATGATATTCTCGTCGCCCTGACGCTGAACGTTGGGTTCGCGGGTGCCCAGTTCGTCGATACGCCGGCGCGTGACCTCCAGCACCTGGTCCATGGCCAGCGCATGGATGTCGGCAATCGCCTCCTCGGTGTAGGAGACCCGGACCGCGCCGTCATCCGCGATGTCGATGACCAGCCCGTCGGCCAGGCCGTCGATGATCTCTTCGGCCCGGTCGCGCTCATCCAGATCGCGCAACTGGAACAGCACAGCCTCGCTGGTGCTGGTGATGCCGCCGATGAAGCCGATCCGCGGTTCCGCGTTGAACAGCGCGTCGCCGATGTCGCGGTCCAGATTGGCCAGCCGGTCGATGACCACCTTGTCGAGATCGACTTCCAGCAACAGGTGCGAGCCGCCGGCCAGGTCCAGGCCCAGATTGATCTGCTGGTGCGGCAGCCAAGACGGCGCGTCCTGCGCATCCTCTTCCGACACCACGTTGGGCGCCGCGAAGGCGATGCCCAGCACGATGACCGCGAGAATGAAGATGATCTGCCAGCGGGAAATACGCAGCATCGCAGCGATCGTCTATCGGTTGGCGGTGGAACGGTGGCGGGCCAGGCCGCTCAACCGTTGGACTTCTTGGCGCGGCTCAGGATGCCGCCGGACTTCTGCTCGCCGCCGGACGACGAAGCCGCCTCGGCCGCGCTCGCGTCCGTGCGGTTCAGCACGTCGGAAATGCTCGACTTCAAGACGCGGATGCGCACGCCTTCGGCAATCTCGACCATCGTCTCGGTGTCGCTGATCACCTTGGTCACGGTGCCGAAGACGCCGCCCTGGGTCAGCACCTTGTCGCCACGGCGCACAGCCGCGACCATGGCCCGGTGCGCCTTCATCTTCTTTTGTTGCGGACGGATCAGCAGGAAATAGAAGACAACGAAAATCAGGATCAGGGGCAGGAACATCCCCAATCCACCCAACGGATCACCCGCCGCCGGCGCCGCGCCCTCTTGCGCGAACGCGGTCGAAATCCACATTACAATCTCCTCGGATCGGTCGCGACCGCGGGACTATACAGACGGCGACCGTCGATGCAATCCCAAACACATGCGCGTTCCCCACGGCCCAAACCGCGCATACACCATCATCAAATTGGCGCTTTGCCGCCACATATCAAGGCTTGGATTGGGCGTACGAAGCCGTGCAGAATTGCGAACGGCGCGCTGCCGCCAAATTCCGGACAACAAAAACCGACGCATCATGGCCGAGACCGAACATCAGACCATCCTGAACCGCATCGCGGAGGCGCTGGACCGCATGGCCCCGCCGGAGGCGCCGGCGATCGACATGTCGGAGGCCGATGCCTTCGTGTGGCATGCCGACGGCCACTGGCTGCAGCCGGTGGCCAATGTCAGCCGGGTCGAGATCGACCTCCTGCGCGGCATCGATCATGTGCGCGACATCCTGCTGGACAACACCAAGCGCTTTGCCGACGAACTGCCGGCCAACAACGCCCTGTTGTGGGGCGCGCGCGGCATGGGCAAGAGCTCGCTGGTGAAAGGCGTGCACGCGGCGATCAATCTGGGCCGCACCGAGCCGTTGGTGCTGATCGAAATCCACCGCGAGGACCTGTCGACGCTGCCGCTCCTGCTGTCGCGCCTGCAGACGGTGCGCCGCCGGTTCGTGCTGTTCTGCGACGATTTGTCATTCGATAGCGAAGACACCTCGTACAAGTCGCTGAAGGCGGTGTTGGAAGGCGGCGTCGAGGGGCGGCCGTCCAACGTGCTGTTCTACGCCACGTCGAACCGCCGCCACCTGATGGCGCGCGACATGATCGACAACGAGCGGTCCAGCGCCATCAACCCCGGCGAGGCAGTGGAGGAGAAGGTCTCGTTGTCGGACCGGTTCGGCTTGTGGCTGGGCTTTCACGGCTGCGACCAGCCGACGTTCCTGACCATGATCGACGCCTACGCGGCGCACTACGGCCTCGATGTGCCGAAGGACGAGCTTCACGGTGCGGCCAAGGAGTGGGCGGTCACCCGCGGCGCGCGGTCCGGCCGCGTCGCCTGGCAGTTCATCGTCGACCTGGCCGGCCGGCTGGGCAAACGACTGGATTAGCGGCGCCCGGTCAGATCCGGGCAGCCGGCCTCCCCCTCACCTTCCCAGCCTTCGGCCGCGCCCCTCCCTCTCCCACACGGGGAGAGGGAAAGTTGGTCGCGCGCTAATTCCCCTCTCCCGCGAAGTGGGAGAGGGAGGGACCCGTCCGGCGCAGCCGGATGGGAGGGTGAGGGCCACTTGTGCTACTTGCCCCGTCCCAAGACGGGAAGGCCCGCTACTGCGGCAGGTGCGGCATCGGGTCGACCGGGTCTGTGCCGCGGCGCAACTCGAAGTGCAGCTGCGGCTGCGAGACATCGCCTGACTGCCCGACCCGCGCGATAACCTGGCCGCGCGCCACGGACTCGCCCTCCGACACCAGCACCGCCTCGTTGTGGGCGTAGGCCGTCACCCAGTCGTTCTGGTGACGCACCAGGACCAGATTGCCGAAACTGGCGATATCCTGGCCGACATAGGCGACCGTGCCTGCCTCGGCGGCGCGCACCGGGGTGCCCGATGGTGCTGCGATGTTGATGCCGTCATTGGCCCCGCCAGCCGCGAAGTTCGACAGGATGTCGCCGCGCACCGGCCACAGGAAACCCTCGGCGGCACCGGCGGTGGCAGCGGGCGCCGGCGCCACAGCCGCAGGCTCGCTCGGTTGCACCGGCGACGGCGGCAGATCGACGCTGCCGAGTTGCGGCGCGGTCAGGCTGGGCGGCGACGCAACGTCCGGCTGAACGATGTCGGCGGGCGGCGTGACCGCCAGATCGCTCGGCGGCGGCGGAGGCGGCACCTGACCGTTCGACGCCGGCGGCAACAGCGCGATATCGCCAGTGCCCGGGCCAGCGAGAGACCCGCTCGGCGCATCGTACAGCGGCTGGGGTGCCCCCACCGCGGCGGTCGGATACGCAGTGCCTACTTGCGGCTGGATCGGATACACGCCTTGCCCGGCAACCGTGCCATTGGGGGCCAGCGCCGAGACCTGCACGTCACCCGACGGCACCGGACCGGTGGGCAGCGGGCCGGATGCCAGCGACGTGGCGTGGTACGGCAGGCGCAACGTCTGGCCCGGCGCCACCTCGTAGGGCAGGCCGATGCCATTGATGCGCGCCAACTCGCCGACGTCGACGCCCTGGCGGGTGGCGATGTCGTAGAGCGTTTCGCCCTGCTGCACGACGTAGCTGCTGCTCGACGGGATGAACAGCGTCTGCCCGGCCGTCAGCGTATAGGGCGGTGCGAGCCCATTGTTGTCGGCAATCGCCTCCGCCGTCGTGCCATAGCGTGTGGCAATCGAGTAGATGGACTCCCCGGTTTGCACCCGGTGGTTCGCGGCACCGACAGTGGTATTTGTTGGCGGCGTGCGCCCTGGCACACCTATGAATCCGCAACCGGCAACGGCCACCAGCGTGGCCGCCGCAATGATCATCTTAAGCATGAACCGCCTCGCGACTCGGTGGTCACACCCTGCATGGCCACCGTACGCGATCGATTGTGGCGATCAATGGGCAGTATTGCCGGCAGCCGCCTTGGCCGGGAAATCCGTGCCCTCCACCAGCGGCACGAAGCGCACGCCGCACAGGTGCTCGGTCTCGAAGGCATCGCCCTTGCGGCGAATGCGCACCAGGTCCTGGTCGCCATTGCCGCCCACCGGCACCACCATGATGCCGCCGTCGGCCAGCTGCTCCAGCAGCCGGGGCGGCGGTTCGGCGGCGGCGGCGGTCACGATGATGCGCTCGAACGGGGCCTGCTCGGGCCAACCCTTGGCGCCGTCGGCATGGCGGGTGGTGACGTTGCGGACCTTCAGGGTCTCCAGCCGCGCCTCGGCCTCGCGCAGCAGCGGCTTGTGCCGCTCGATGGTGTAGACCCGGCGGCACAGCCGGGCCAGGATCGCGGTCTGGTAGCCGGACCCGGTGCCGATCTCCAGCACCTTCATCCGGTCGTTAAGCTCCAGGGCGTCGGTCATGATCGCCACCACCAGCGGCTGGCTGATGGTCTGGCCAAGGCCGATCGGCAGCGCCCGGTTGTCATAGGCGCGGTCCTGAAACGTCTCGGGCAGGAATATCTCGCGCGGCACCAGTTCGATGGCCGACAGCACGGCCGTGTTGGTCACGCCGGCATTGCGCAGCTCCATGATCAACCGGATCTTGCGCGCCGCAACACTCATTAGAACGCCGCCGCGAAGTGCTTGAGCTGGGTTTCGTGGGTGATGTCGATCCTGAGCGGCGTGATGGCGACGCGCCCGGCCGCCACGGTCGACAGGTCGTTGTCCGCGTGGCGGGTGTCGTCGCTGGCGTAGTCGACCAGCCAGTAGTAGGGGTTGCCGTACGGGTCCGGCCGCTCCTCCACCTTCATCTTGTCGTCGCGGCGGCCCAGCGGCACGACCTCCATGCCGGTCACCTGGTCGGGATCGATCGGCGGGAAGTTCACGTTGATCAGCGTGTCCTCGGGCCAGTCGACCGACACGACCCGCTTGGCGACCTCGCCGGCGAAGCGCTCAGCCGTCGCCCATTTCGAGTGCTCGTTGCGCGGGGTCACCTGGCTGTACGCGATCGACGGGATGCCCAGCATGGTGCCCTCGATCGCGGCCGCGACCGTGCCGGAATAGACCACGTCCTCGGCCATGTTGGCGCCGCGGTTGACGCCGGAGAAGATGATGTCGGGCTGGTGATCGGCCAGGATGCTGCGCAGCGCCATCACCACGCAGTCGGTCGGCGTGCCGTCGACCGCGAAGTGGCGGTCGTCGACCTTGCGCAGCCGCAAGGGCCGGCGGATGGTCAGCGAGTGGCTCATGGCACTCTGCTCGGTGGACGGCGCCACCACCCACACATCGTCGGTGAATTGCCGCGCCACCCGTTCCAGCGCCTCGATGCCGGGGGAATCGATCCCGTCGTCGTTGGCGATCAGGATGCGCTTTCCGTTCAGGTCAAAAGGGGTCTTAAGCATCGGGTCCTATCCGTTCGAGACCGTCCAAATAGGGCCGCAGCGCCTCTGGCACGGTGATGGAGCCGTCCTGGTTCTGATAGTTCTCCATCACCGCGATCAAGGTCCGGCCGACGGCCAGGCCGGACCCGTTCAACGTGTGGACGAAATCGACCGACTGGTCGGCGGCACGGCGATACCGCGCCTTCATGCGCCGTGCCTGGAAGGCACCGCAGTTCGAACAGCTTGAAATCTCGCGATAGCGCTCCTGGCTGGGCAGCCACACCTCCAGGTCGTAGGTCCGGTGGGCCGAGAAGCCGAGGTCGCCGGTGCACAGGCTGACCGCGCGATAGGGCAACTCCAGCGCCTTCAGCACCGCCTCCGCGCAGCCGGTCATGCGCTCGTGCTCGTCGCGCGAGCTCTCCGGCGTGGTGATCGACACCAGCTCGACCTTGGTGAACTGGTGCTGGCGGATCATGCCGCGGGTGTCCTTGCCGGCGGCGCCCGCCTCCGACCGGAAGCACGGCGTGCGCGCCGTGAACCGCATCGGCAGTTCGGCCTCGTCGACGATGCTGTCGGCGACCAGGTTGGTCAGCGACACCTCGGCGGTCGGGATCAGCCAGCGGTCATCGGTGGTGCGGAACTGGTCCTCGGCGAACTTCGGCAGCTGGCCGGTGCCGAACAGGGTCGCGGTGTTGACCAGCAATGGCGGCGACACTTCGGTGTAGCCGTGCTCGCGGGTCTGCATGTCCAGCATCAGGTCGCCCAACGCGCGCTCCAGCCGCGCGATCGGGCCGCTGAGCACGACGAACCGCGCGCCGGCGAGTTGCGCGGCACGGCGGAAGTCCATGCCGCCGATCAGGTCGCCGAGCTCGTCGTGCGGCCTTGCCTGATAGTTGAACGAACGCGGCGAGCCCCACGACCGCAGCTCCAGGTTCGCGGTCTCGTCGGGGCCGTCCGGCACCTCGTCGTCGGGCAGGTTGGGCAGCCCGGTCAGCAGGTCCTCGCGCCCTTGCTCGGCCTCGCGCAGGCCCGCCTCGACACCGGGCATCGCCTCCTTCAGCGCGCCGACCTCGGCAATCACCGCACTGGCGTCGCCGCCCTCCTTCTTGATCTGGCCGATCGATCGCGATGCCTCGTTGCGCCGGGTCTGCATTTCCTGCAGCCGGGTCGTCAGCTCGCGGGTGGCAGCATCCTTGGCCAGGATGTCGTCGGCCTGCGGGGCGAGGCCGCGCCGCTGCATCGCGGCATCGAAGGCGTCGCCGTGATCGCGAATCCATCGGATGTCATGCATGGCAGTCGCTCGTGCGCTCGAGGTGTTTGCGAAGCCCCGGTCAGGAAGACCCGGTGAGTCGGGGCGCGCTGGGGTTATAGCAGGCTGTTGAGCAACTTGTGGAGCGGGGCTAACCGATCCGGCAACACGCCAGGAGAAGTGTGGCAGCGCTGCACATGACCGGCCCAGGCGAGCCGGTGGACGAGGCGCTTTGAGCATGATCTTGCAAGTCGGCTCCAGCCCTCTCCCCCACCCGGCCACCCAGACAGGATACTACCGTTGGGCGGCCGGGTGGGGGAGAGGGCCGGTGCCGACTCAGCGTCAGCTGATCCTGAATCAAGAACGCTTTGCGTAGCTGAAGTCGGTGGCGTCGAGGCCGATGGTGTCGCGGTCGTCATAGGCCGGCGGTGCATCGGCATCGGCGGTCCCGTCGGCGCTGGCCGAGGCCGCGGTCTCGCCCCGGATGTCGGCGTAGAACGCCTCTTCCGCCGCCTTGCGCTTCTTCTCGACAGCGCGTGCGAGGACGATTGAAATCTCATAGAGGATCAGGATCGGGATCGCGAGGCCGACCTGGCTGATGACGTCGGGCGGCGTGATCAGGGCTGCGACCGCGACGATGATGACGATGGCGTATTTGCGCTTCTTGCCCAGGCCTTCCGCGCTGACCAGGCCCACGCGCGCCATCAGGGTCAGCAGCACCGGCAGCTCGAACGACAGGCCGAACGCGAAGATCAGCTTCATCACGATCGACAGGTATTCGTTGATCTTCGGCAGCAGGTCCTGGCGGACCGACCCGTCGGTGCCATCGGACTGGAAGCTGACGAAGAAATCCCAGGCCAGCGGGAAGATGAAGTAGTAGACGAACGCCGCGCCCATCACGAACAAGACGGGCGTCGCGATCAGGAACGGCAGGAACGCGCGCTTTTCCTTCGAGTACAGGCCCGGCGCCACGAACAGCCAGATCTGGGTGGCGATGAACGGGAAGGACAGGCAGATGCCGGCGAAGAAGGCGACCTTGATCTCGGTAAAGAACGCCTCCCACAGGGCCGTGTAGACCATGCCGGTGTCCTGGCCGCGCTCCTGCAGCACGTCCATCAGCGGCGCAGCCAGGAAGGCGTAGATATCGCTGGCGAAGTACCAGCACACGCCAAAGGCGACCAGGAACGCGGCCACGGCGTACATCAGGCGCTGCCGGAGCTCCGTCAGGTGCTCGATCAGCGACATTTTGTGGTCTTCGACGGCCTCCGCCATGGTTCAGACGGCCCGGATCAGGTGTTGGACGCCGCCGCCTTCGGTGCATCGCTGCCCGAGGTCGTGGCTGTCTTGGACGGGGTCGCGCGACGGCGGCGGGTCGCCGGCTTGGCGCCGTTCGCGGAGGAGGCGTCGCTCGCGGTCGCGCCCGAGGTCGAGCTAGTGGCGGCGCCATTGGCGGCCGGTTTTGCCACCGTCTTCTTGGCCGGGGCCTTCTTGGGGGCCGCCTTTTTGGGGGCCGCCTTTTTGGCCGCTGGCTTGGCAGCCGTGCTCTTGCTGGCGGCCGTGCTCTTGCTGGCGGGCGCTTTCGCCGCCGCCGGTTTCTTGGCCGAGGTCTTCGAGGCCGCCGTCTTTGTGGACTTGGGCGCCGCCTTCGCGCCGCCCGTCTTCGCAGCAGCGGGTTTCGCGGCGGCGGGCTTCTTGGCGGCAGGCTTCTTGGCGGCGGTGGACTTGGCCGAAGTCGACTTAGCCGTGGTCGACTTGGCCGTGGTCGACTTGGCCGTGGTCGATTTGGCGGTCGTGGATTTCGCCGCCGACTTCCGCTTCGCCGCCGGCTTCTTCGCGGACGAGGTGCCGGAGGCCTTCGCCGCCGCGCCCGCGGTCCCGGCCATCGCCGCGGTGGCGACGTCGTTATCCGCCAGCGCCGTCGTCGTGCTCGAAGACGTCAGCGCAGTCGTGGCAGACCCCGCCTTCGCCTCCTTCGCCGTGGTCAACTCCGTCGGCGGTGCCAGCGAGGCATTCGCGACCTCCTTCGTCTCCGTCAGGGCGTTCTTGATCGCGCCCTTCGGATCGACAAGGCTGCTAAGCTTGCGGTTGACCGTGTACTTGTTGACGGTGCGCGCGGTCTTGGTGATGCCTTCCAGTTCGGTGCCCTTGACCGCGTCATCGACCTGGCCCTGGAAGTCCTTCGCCATGCCACGCAGCTTGCGCACCCACTGGCCGACCGAGGCCATGGCCTTGGGCAGGTCTTTTGGCCCGATGATCACAACCGCGACGATCGCGATCATCAGCAGTTCGGTCCACCCGAAATCTAACATGCCCCGTCCGTCAGGCCGCCATCCGTCCTTCGACGGAGGTCACTGGAATACACGCGGCCACCCCCGGCCGCCGCGCAAGAACGGCGTCAGCTCTTCGCCGCCTCGTCCTTGGCCGTGCTGTCAACGGTCGTGGTCGACGTGGACTCAATCGCGTCGGCCTGCGCCTTGGAGCCTCCGGACTCGCTCTCCTTCAAACCCTTCTTGAAGGCATTGATGCCCGAACCCATGTCGCGCGCCAGCCGCGGAATCTTGCCCGCCCCGAACAGCAAGATGACCACCGCAACGATGATCAAGATTTGCCAGACACTCAAACCCATTTTCGCTCTCCCTTAGGCGCGCCAGACAATCCTGCCCCGCGCCTGCGTCGGCAACCGGTCATTCCGATTATGGCAGATACCGGCCCGTGCTTGCAATGCGGCCCCGGCCGCACGGCCTTCATGACGTGTCATATCGGATGGTCGGCCCGAAATACAAATGCCAATTGCGGATCGACCGTTACCGAAAGCGCCGCACCCTCCTCCGGAAGATAGCGGCCGGGCACCCGCGCATGGAGGTGCAGGTCGTTCGCGGCACCGTTCGAGGGGGGGGCTTCAGCCGCATCTTCAGGCCTGCGATCGTTCCCGCGATAGGGAATGCTCAGGTGCACCAGGCTGGTGCGGCCCAGAAAACGCGAGGCCAGCACCCGCGCCTCGGTCGCATCGGCGACCGTGTCCGGCGTCAGGCGCAGCCCTTCCGGACGCACGATCACGTCGACCTCGGTGCCGTCCGGCAGCGTGTCGGCGCCCAGGCCGTGCGCCTGGCCCGGCAGCGGCAGCGGCAGATCCGGCCGGCCGCGCTGCATCTTGGCGCGGACCACGTTGGCGTCGCCCAGGAACGAGGCGACGAACGCCGTCGCCGGCCGGTAATAGAGCTCGTCGGGCCCGCCGACCTGGATGATCCGTCCGGCGCGCATCACCGCGATCCGGTCGGCCATGAACATCGCCTCCTCGGCGTCGTGGGTGACCAGCAGCGAGGCGGCACCGCTGCCCTTCAGGTGGTGCAGCGCTTCGTCGCGGACTGCCTCGCGAAGCTGGCGGTCGAGGCCGGAGAACGGCTCGTCCAGCAGCATGACGTGGGGCTTCGGCGCAAGCGCGCGGGCCAGCGCCACCCGTTGCTGCTGCCCGCCGGAGAGCATGTGCGGGAAGCGCGTGCCGCTGCCCGCCATGCCCATCTGCTCCAGCAGGGTGTCGACGGCCTTGCGGCGGCCGCCGGGCGGCACCTTGGACATGCCGAACGCGACGTTGTCGGCCACGTTCAGGTGCGGGAACAGGGCGAAGTCCTGGAACACCAGCCCGATGCTGCGGCTTTCCGGCGGCAGCCCCCCGCTGCGGTCGGCAGCGCGCTTGCCGTCGATCCAGACCTCGCCGCTGTCCGGATGCTCCAGGCCCGCGGCAACCCGCAGCAGCGTTGTCTTGCCGCAACCGGACGGGCCCAGCAGGCACACCACCTCGCCCAGCGCCACGTCCAGATCGGCATCGATCACAGCACGTACGTCGCCATAGGCGCGGCTGATGTGTTTCAGTTCCAGCATCGGTCGCCCGTCATCAGACACTTGGCTCATCAGACACCTGACGCTCAATCGGCCGCGCCATCACGTGGGTCGACATCCTCGCCCTCGCCTTCCTCGAACATATCGTCGAGGTCGAGGGCCGCCTGGTCGATATCGTCCTCGTCATCGTCGGGGTCCAGGTCGCCGGCAAAGCCGTCGCCCTCGTCGACATCGGACTGCGCGGCGTAGGCGACCGCCGCCGGCCGCGTGTCGAGCAGGCCGGCCGCCTTCAGCTCGTCCAGACCCGGCAGCGCGTCCAAGGTCTCCAGGCCGAAATGATCCAGGAAGCCGGGCGTCGTGCCCCAGGTCATCGGCCGGCCCGGCGACTTGCGCCGGCCGCGCGGCCTGATCCATTTCGCTTCCAGCAGCGTGTCGAAGGTGCCGCGCGAGACCGACACGCCGCGGATCTCCTCGATCTCGTGGCGGGTGATCGGCTGGTGATAGGCGATGATCGCCAGCACCTCGACCGCGGCGCGCGACAGCTTGCGGGTCTCCGCCTTCTCCACCTGCATCAGGGGCGCCAGGTCGGCGGCGGTGCGGAACGCCCAGCTTCGCCCGACCTTGCCGAGCTCGACGCCGCGCCCGGCATAGAGCGCGGACAGGTGGCCCATAATGTCGGCAAGCTCGATACCGGCCGGCAGATGGCGCGCCAGGCTGGCCTCGTCCACCGGATCGGCCGAGGCGAAAAGGATCGCCTCGATCAGCCGCGTGTAGTGCTCGATCTGGTCCTGGTCCATCGTGGCAATCTGCTTTGCGCTACGTCTGGCTGGCGCTAGTGGCGCCGCGCGCGCAGGAAGATCGGCCCGAAGGCGTGATCCTGCCGCAGCTCGGCGTGGCCTGAGCGCGCCAGTTCCAGGCTGGCGGCGAAGGTCGCCGCGATGGCCGACCGGCCGACCAGCCCGCCGCGCAAGGTCTCCGGCAGGAAGCTCGACAGCTCGGTCCAGCTCTCGATATCGCCCGGCAGCCCGCCCAGCATGGTGGTCAGGCGCTGCAGCGCCTCTTCCATCGAATAGAGGTTGGGAGGCGGGATGCGCAGCACCGTGTCGGTCTTGCGCCTGTACTGCGCGCCATAGGCCTCCAGCAGGTCATAAAGCGAGACGTCGTAGGTGTTGCGCGTGATAATCTTGAGCGGCTCGGGCGCGCCCCGCACCAGGCGGTCGCCGCCCAGCAGCGGCTGGCGCATCAGGTGCCGCCCGGCGTCCTGCATCGCCTGCAGCCGTTGCAGGTGATAGGCGAGTGCTGCCGCCATCTCGTCCGGCGAGGGCTCGCCATCGGCCTCGGGCTGCGGCAGCAGCAGGCGCGACTTCAAATAGGCGAGCCACGCCGCCATCACCAGATAGTCGGCGGCAAGCTCGATCTGCAGTTCCTTCACCCGCTCGACGAAGCTTATGTACTGGTCGGCCAGCGCCAGGATCGAGATATGGCGCAGGTCGACCTTCTGCTCGCGCGCCAGCGACAGCAGCAGGTCGAGCGGACCCTCGAACCCCTCCACATCGATGAACAGCGCCATCTGCGCGGGGGATTCCGCCGGTTCGTCCCAGTTGTCGCTCAGTTGCTCAGCCATGCACGCTCAGCCGTTGGGGGAAATGCCGTCTTGGCCGATACCGCCCTTGCCATCGGCTGCGGTACCGGCGAGTGACATAGACGCTATCCCAGCAGTTCCGCAAGCCGCGCTTCTGCCACCACCGGATCGAAGCCGGTGGCGAACCCTGCCTGGCGGTTGCTTTCGGCCAGGGCGAGCCGTGCTTGCGCCCGCTCGGTCAGCGCCGGCATGGCCGCCGCCACCGCCTGCATCTCGTCGAAGTCGCCATTGCAGTGGAGCGCGATGTCGCAACCGGTGGCCACCACCCGCGCGGCACGGTCCGCCGGGGTGCCGCGCAATGCCTCCATGCCGATGTCGTCGGACAGCAGCACGCCCTCGAAGCCAAGCTCGGCGCGGATCGTCTCCGCGATCACCGTCGGCGAGACCGAGGCCGCGCGCTCCGGGTCGATGGCGATGTAGACGATGTGGGCGACGATGCCCCAGTCGGCATCGGCATGGGCGCGCAGGGGCGGGAAGTCGCGGCTCTCCAGGTCGGCCAGCGAGGCCTCGATGCGCGGCAGCTCCAGATGGCTGTCGACGCTGGCCCGGCCCTGCCCCGGCAGATGCTTGATCACTGGTGCGACGCCGGCGCGCGCAATGCCCTGCCGCACCGCGCCGCCCAGCCGGGTGACCGCGATCGGGTTCTGGCTGAAGGCGCGGTCGCCGATGGCCTTGTGAGTATCGGCCACCGCCACGTCCAGCACCGGCGCGCAGTTGACGGTGATGCCCAGGTCGGCCAGCGCCATGGCGGTCAGCCGCGCGCTGAGTTCGGCCGCCTCCAGGCCGCGCGCCGCGTCCGCCGCGTAGAGTTCACCAAATCGGGCCGCCGCCGGGCGCGCCGGCCAATGCGGCGGGCGGAGGCGGGCCACCCGGCCGCCCTCCTGGTCGATCAGCACGGGCGCCGCCGGATCGTCGATGGAGGCGCGCAGGTCATCGACCAGCTTGCGGACCTGGTCGGGCGCCTCACAGTTGCGGGCGAACAGGATGAAGCCGGCCGGCCGCACCTCGCCATAGAAGCGCCGTTCGTCCTCGCTCAGCACCGCCGTGGCGCAGCCGAAGATCACCGCCTTGGAGTCCGTCGTCATGCCTGTTCCTCAAACACGGTACCCGGCGCCGTACCCACGCCCATCAGCAGGTCAGTTTGCACCACTCTTGGGCCAATGCCAGTATGGCGAATTGAACCAGGGAGGGGCCGGAATTCGGTCCAGGCGTTGAATCGAGGGGGACTGTTTCATGAGATCATTGATATTGGGTGCGCTATTGGCGGTGAGCGGCGTATCGGCCGCCTCGGCGCAGGCGATCATCGTGATGCGCAATACCGACTACGACTGCGCCTACATCGTCCAGAACTTCGAGGCGGAGGAAGACGTCCGCCTGTTCATGATCGAATACACCTTCGGCTTCCTCAGCGGCGTCAACGCGCACCGCATGGTCTCCGGCCAGCCGGTGATCGACTTCGGGCCGATCGAGAACCCGATGCTGATCACCTGGGCGCACCAGGTCTGCACCGAGAACCAGGAAATGAACTACGCCGAGGCGCTGTTCAGGCTCTACGAGGTGCTGCTCAACCAGCAGCAGGGCGGGTAGAAAGCACGACGGACGGGTAGCCCGGGTGGAGCGCAGCGAAACCCGGGGACTTCAGTTATTGAAGGTACATCCCCGGGTTGCACTTCGTTCCACCCGGGCTACGATTGCTCCCAAGTCCGCATCACCATCAAGGGCAGCGAATTGCACCTGGACAACGCGCCCGCTCCACTGGCGCGTGGCATTTTGGTCCTGGCCGAGGCCGGGACCGGCACCCGGCAAGAGATCGAACTTCTGCTCGCGCCGCTATTGCAGGCCGGACAAGAGAGTTTACGCGAGAGATGATGCAAAGTCTCCAACCAGTCAGAGTCCGCGATCGATCTTGGAAATTGTCATGATATCATTCCTATCATCTGTAGACGATAGCGTCTATTTTTCAATAGGCATTGTATTCATAACAATATCTGGGATTGTTTTTGCAATTTCCATTCGATATTTTCGAGCCCGAAATTCACCCACATTGCCATGGGGTAGCTACTGGAAGGTTTTTTTCCTGTCCATTTTTCTGTGCCCTCCCGTGTATCGACCGACAGACTATTTTCAACGAAGACTGGCCATTTTGACCAACCTATCAATTGTGTTTTTCTTTATCGGGACAAACTGTTTCTTAATTCCATCCTATTTTGAGCCGATAATATAGATCGATCTATGTCTAAAATTCATGTAGCAAGCGTAGCCCGGATGGAGCGAAGCGCAATCCGGGTACTTTAATGTGGCTGCAGCAGAAAAGCTTGAGAGAGGCAAGATGTGAAAGACCGCCAGCGACACCCAAAGACTCGCACGCCCACGAGACACTCAAAGACCCAAACACGCGCCAACCGTGTGTTAGCTGAGATGGATGCCGGAGCTGCCGAGAACCGGATGCTACTCACGATTGGGTCGGACTTTGCTGTTAAGAATAGTGACTTGCGCATGGAGTACTTTCGGCTATCCAATGACGACGGCCCTATGAATGAAGTAGTTCGATGTGTTTGGTCGCACATTGATCAATATTTCAAAAATGCTCGCTCCGAAGGTGACAAGAACTTGATTTATCTTGGGTGCTTAAAGAAACTAGAAGACCTTTACCAAGAATCGAAACAACAACCGTAGCCCGGGTGGAGCGCAGCGAAACCCGGGGACTTCAGAAATTGAAGGTACATCCCCGGGTTGCACTTCGTTCCACCCGGGCTACGAACCGCAATGGCGCGGATCAATCCGTGATCACCAGGCACTCGTGGCCGCGGTCCTTGATCATCGAGCACAGGGCGGCGGCGTCGACGGCAGTGTTGACCGGGATCTGCAGGCGGTAGAACACGCCGCGGTCGTCGAACTCCGAGATCTGGACCGCCGGGTTGTAGCGGCCGATCAGGTCGGACATCACCCGGCTGAGGCGCTGCCACTCAGACATCGCCGCGTCCTGTGAGCGCAGCGCGCCGAGTTGCACCCGTGGGCCGAGCGCCTGCACCAGGTCGTCGCTGGCCGTTGCGTCTTCAACTGCGGCGGGCTCCTGGGACGCCGGCGTGAATGAGGCATCGGAGAGCGACGGCAGCGGCGCCAACGGCTGGCTGAGCACCGGCGGCACTACCAGCCCACCGGCAAGCTCGCTCTGCGCGATCAGGGCCGCGATATCGGTCTGGGGCTCGTCGGGCGCAGTCACCGCTGGGGCCGGCAGCGGTACGATGTCGACCTCCTGCTCGGCGAAATCGTCCAGCGTGGGATTGACGATAGGCAGCTCCGGCGCCGGCAGCAGGCTTTCCTCGCCGTCGCGCGGCAACGGCGTATCCATCAAGTCGTCGAATATGGTGATGCCCGGGGTCGGCGGCGCCATGCCGCCGGGGTCGTCGGGAACGACCTTGAAGTCGGTGGTGGCGGCATGGATGACCGGCACCGGCGCGTCGTCCGCGATCTCCGCCCCATCCGAGCCCAGCGACTGATAGATCAGGTAGCCGAACCCGCCCAGGCTCGCCACCGCGATCAGCGACGTCAGGACGCGATAGACCGGGCCCGAGCCCGCACGTTTGGCTCCGCCAAGCCCATCGTCTGCAACTGCTGCCACCGCTACATTTCCTCCAGCGCCTCAACCCCCATGATTGACAGACCAAGCGCCAACACCGTGCGGACCCCGGAAACCATCGCAAGCCGCGCACGGGTCTTGCGATCGTCGCCCTCCACCAAAAATCGCAGGTGCGTGGCGTCTTTCCCCTTATTCCAAAGTGCATGAAAATCCGACGCCAAGTCATAGAGATAAAAGGCGACTCGGTGCGGCTCATGCGCTGTGGCCGCACCTTCCACCAATCGCGGCCAGCTTGCCAAGCGCAAGATCAAAGAAAGTTCGTCGGTGTCATCCAAAGGTGACAGGTCGGCCTCTGCCAGCGCTGCCGGGGCCAGATCGATGTGCCCGAACTCGGCCTCCGCATTGCGCAGCACCGACGAGATGCGGGCGTGCGCGTACTGCACGTAGAAGACCGGATTATCGCGCGATTGGTCGCGGACCTTCTGGAAGTCGAAGTCCATCGGCTGGTCGTTGCGTCGGGTCAGCATCATGAACCGCACGGCACCCCGCCCGACCGCCTGGATCACCTGCTCCAGGGTCACGAAATTGCCGGCCCGTTTCGACATGCGCACCGGCTCGCCGCCGTCGAGCAGGCGCACCATGGCGCAGAGCTTGATGTCGAGGGTCGCCTCGCCGCCGGTGATCGCGTTCACCGCCGCCGTCATGCGCTTGACGTAGCCGCCATGGTCGGCGCCCCAGACGTTGATCAGGTCGCGCGCGCCGCGCTGGTACTTGTCCAGGTGATAGGCGATGTCGGACGCGAAATAGGTCCACGACCCGTCGGACTTCTTCAGCGGCCGATCGGTGTCGTCACCGAACTCGGTGGCCTTGAACAGGGTCTGCGGCCGCGGCTCCCAGTCCTCTGGCGGCTTGCCCTTCGGCGGCTCCAGCACGCCGGTGTAGATGAGGCCAGCCCCGTCGAGTGCCGCGAACGCGCGGTCGACGGCGCCGTCCTCCACCAGCTCCCGCTCCGACGCGAACACGTCGTGCTCGATGCCGAGGTGGCGCAGGTCGCGGCGGATCAGCTCCACCATGGCGGCGATGGCCGTGGCCCGCACTTCCGGCAGCCAGTCGGCCTCATCGGCCATCATAAGGGCCTCGCCGTGTTTCGCCTTCAGCGCCTCGCCGACCGGGACCATGTAATCGCCGGGATAGAGGCCGGCCGGGATTTCGCCGATGTCCTCGCCGCAGGCCTCGCGGTAGCGCAGATAGGCCGACTGAGCCAGCGTGTCGACCTGGGCGCCGGCATCGTTGATGTAATACTCGCGGGTGACCGCGAAGCCCGCGAAGTCGAGGATCGACGCCAGCGCATCGCCGATCACCGCCCCACGGCCATGGGCGGCGTGCAGCGGCCCCGTAGGATTGGCGGACACGTACTCCACATTGACCGCGCGGCCCTGGCCCACGTCCGACCGGCCATAGTCGGCGCCGGCGGTGAGCACGTCGACCACCCGGGCGCGCACGAAATCGGGCGTCAGGCGCAGATTGATGAAGCCGGGGCCGGCGACCTCGATCGCCGCCACCTCGTCCAGCTCGCCCAGCCGGGCGGCCAGCCCCTCCGCGATGTCGCGCGGTTTCTTGCCCGCCGGCTTGGCCAGCACCATGGCCGCGTTGGTGGCGAGATCGCCGTGGGCGGCCTCGCGCGGCGGCTCGACCCCGACGCGGGATGTGTCGAGCCCCGCCGGCAGCTCGCCGGCATCGGCCATGGCGCCGAGTGCCGCGACCACCCGGTCGCGCATGTGGGTGTAGATGTTCATTTCAGGCAGTATGTCGCTTCGCTTATTGGAGAACGCAGATCAGGGAATGACCGACAGGTCGAACAGGCGGCGATGTTCGGTCATCGCGAACCTGTCGGTCATGCCGGCAATGTAGTCGGCCACCACGCGCGCCTGCTTGGCCTCGGTCGCATCGATGCAGGCGTTCGACCATTCGGGCGGCAGCATGTCAGGCTCCGCGGTCAGCGCGTGAAACAGCTCCTCCACCACCCGGCGGGCCTGGGCCGACATGCGGTTGACGCGGTAGTGGCGATACATACGCGTCCACAGGAACGCCTTCAACTGCTTGTCCTGGATGCGCATCGCCTCTGAGAAGCCGACCAGTGCGCCGTCGTGGGCGCGCACGTCCTCTACCGAGCGCGGGCGCGCCGCCGCCAGCCGGCCGCGGGTCTCGGCCAGCAGGTCGGCGACCATCATGTCGATCAGCCGGCGCACGCACTCATGGGTGGTGCGCACCGGCTCCAGTCCGGGATGGGCTGAGCGCACCTCGTCGATCACGGCCCCCACCCAAGGCACCTCGCCCAGATCGTCCAGGTCGAACAGGCCCGCGCGCAGCCCGTCGTCCAGGTCGTGGCTGTTGTAGGCGATGTCGTCACACAGTGCGGCCACCTGCGCCTCAGGTCCCGGCCAGGTGGCGAGCTCCAGGTCCTGCAGCGCCTGGTATTCCACGATCGCCACCGGCACCGGCCCGCCGTCGCGCCCCTGGGTGACCGGGCCATTGTGCTTGACCACGCCTTCCAGCATCTCCCAGGTCAGGTTCAGGCCATCGAACGCGGCATAGCGCGATTCCAGCCGGGTCAGGATGCGTAGCGTCTGGGCGTTGTGGTCGAAGCCGCCGAAGTCGCGCATCACCCGGTCCAGCGCCCGCTCGCCGGCGTGGCCGAACGGGGTGTGGCCCAGGTCGTGGGCCAGCGCCAGCGCCTCGGTCAGGTCCTCGTTCAGTCCCAGCGAGCGCGCCACCGAGCGGCCGATCTGCGCCACCTCCAGGCTGTGGGTCAGCCGGGTGCGGTAATAGTCGCCCTCGTGGTACACGAACACCTGGGTCTTGTGCTTCATGCGCCGGAACGCGCCGGAATGCAGCACCCGGTCCCGGTCGCGCTGGAACGCGCTGCGCTCGCTGGGCGGCGGCTCGTCGTGCAGCCGGCCGCGCGAGCGCGAGGCGAAGGTGGCGAACGGCGCCAAATGGCTCTCGCCGAAGCTCTCGGTTTGGCCTTGGGGGCTGGGGGCTCTCATCGCGCGCACCATGTCGCCTCGCGTGCGTGTTGACAATACGGCGGCTGCCAATATGTAAGGATTCCGGTATATTTCCGGTGTATCGTTACCGCCGAACCGCCCGCCAGGGAGCGTCAAAAGCCGCGTCATGAGCAACGACCTGAACATCACGGATCGCGCTGCCGCACAGATCGGCAAGATCATCGCCAGCGAGCAGGCTGTCGATGGCGAGTTGATGCTGCGCATCGCGGTGAACGGCGGCGGCTGCTCCGGCTTCCAATACGGCTTCAGCCTGGATGACGAGGTGACCGGCGACGACCGCGTGTTCAGCCATGGCGGCGTGAAGGTGGTGGTCGACGAGATGTCGCTGGAATTGCTGGACGGCGCGGAGATCGACTACGTCACGGAGATGATCGGCGCGGCGTTCAAGATCAACAACCCGAACGCATCGTCGTCGTGCGGGTGTGGGTCGTCCTTCGCGATCTAGCGGGCTCTAGGGATCGGACGGAGTACCAGCACCGGTTGGTCAAATCGTCTAGTCGTCATTGCGAGCGAAGCGAAGCAATCCAGGCGACTATCGTGACCTGTCAGAGTTTGCTCTGGATTGCCGCGTCGCGCCCGTACGGGCGCTCCTCGCAATGACGAAGACAGGCTGGATAATCTTCCTGATTCAGCCTTGATGCCCGACACCCTAATCGAACAACACAACCACGCGCCGGTTGGACTGGTTCGTTGAATCGTCATGTGCTGAGAGCGGTTCAAAACTCACCAGTTACTCAATACAACGCGGCGATTGGCTTGGTTCCTGACCCCCTCCCCAGTCGGCACGGCGAGGTCGCTCTCGCCACGCGCCTCAATCCTAAAGATCTCGGGCGGCATGCCCAATTCGATCATGCGGTCGCGAACTGCTTCCGCCCGGCGCTGACTGAGGATCATGTTCGACCGTTCTGATCCAACGGAGTCCGAATGCCCTACGAGACGCACCTTCGATTCCGGTTGAATGATGAAGTGACAATAATACAAATGAATGGCCTGTCCCGTAGCATGCGTCAGTTCGGCTAAACCGAGATCAAACAAGAACACGTACGTGTCGACCACAACATAGAGCCCGTAACCGCACTCCTCGCGTTTCTCAGGCGTCAGGTGCTGCAGCCTGGGGTCGTCTTGATAGTCAGGCACCGCTGTATCGTCAGGCGCGGCCTGTTCGCTCTCCGAGAGCAGAACGCTCTCCGCCGTGCAGGCGCTCATCAGCGCAAGAACAAGTCCGCATACCGCAATCCGCATGTCCGCACCGCCAATCCATGCAACCAGACGTGGGCCGTCGGAACGATTGTTTCACGTGAACCGGCGGCGCGCCACCTTCTGACCCCTCAACGGCCACGGCGCGCGATACCCCATCACCAAATCGCCCCGACAATGCCCCGCCTCGCCGCGCGGCCCGCAAGATTCCCCCACCTTTCCACGCCACCTATGGCAGCAAGGGGATCGGCGGTTTTCGAGCGGCGGCACGTGGCCGGCCAAAAGGCCATGGCCTTGCCATCCAAAGTAACTGCTTGCCGAGCATGTCACGCCGGGGCGGCGCTTCGCACCGGCTTGGCAGAGCGTGCAATTCGGTGCTCGGCAACTTGCTGAACGGAGGCAAGTCGATGACCAACGACGAACTGACGACCAATGAGACTGACGAGACGACCAAGAGCGGATTCCTGGCACGGAACAGGATCGGGGCTGCGACCCTGGTGGTTCTGGTCACCGTCCTGACGGCGGCCACGCTGACGGGCTGCCTGTGCAATCCGCTGGCGGGCCATTGCTCCTAGGCTCATTGGCTTGGCGGCACTTGCCGCAACGATCTCGGGCGGGCCAGGATGGCCTGCCTCGGTCCCCCCTCCCCACACCTGCCAACCTTGCGCCACCCGCCACGCCCCAGCATGATTGGCGGCAATCTGCTTGGGGGGATGGCATGCGCAAGATGTTCTGTGCGTTCGGGTTCGCGACGGTCGTGGCGGCCGGCGTTGTCACGCCTGTAGCAGTCTCGACCGCCGGCTTTTTCGACGGCAAGGACTGGGCGGACGACTTTGCGGCACTGCCCGCACCGCCCTATGCCGGCGGTGAGGACCCCGCCTTCCGCGAGGTCGTGCTGATGTGGCTGGAAGGCGACGACGAGAACGCCCTGCCCGCACTCGCCAGCATCGCCAACGGCGGCAATGTCGGGGCCCAGCTCCTCCTCGGCACCATCGAGGCACGCGGGATCGCCCAGACTCCGTGGGTCAGGTCATTGGACCGCGACGCATACAACGCCATCTTCCGCCAGCCGGACTCGCGTTTCGGCACCCCATGGCTGCGTTATGCCGGGGATAACGGCGAACCGCTGGCACCTCTGCTGAACAACGCCACGCCGAACGAGGATGGCAGGTTCTCGGAGGAGCCGGCGCTTGAGCTGATGGCGCTCGGCGAGCCACGGGCAGCCAAAATGTGGATCAGCATCATGTTCAACCAGGGCGACTGGGCGGAGGTGACCCGCCTGGTCGAGCCGGCCCGCGCCGCCGGTCAGATGCCGTTGGTGTGGGCCGCCGCGACCCACGCCCCGGACGCAGACAACGCCGAAGAGTTGCTGCTTGAAGGCCTGCGGGCGCTGGCCGACGACACCATGGACGGCTATCTCTTCCTGCGCTGGGCGAACTTCGAGCATCCTCAAATCGAGCCTCTCTTCGAGCTGAAAGGCGACTTCGCCCGCGCCGTGACCACGGGACCGGGCGTGATGGGCGCGGACGCGCCCATGTCGGCCGAGGCGATAGCCTTCCTGGACAATTGGCTTGCCACCGACGACGTGGCAGCCCTGCCGCGAGCCTGGTGCGAGGAAGCCTGTCCGGACACCCAGGCCGCCTGCGCCCGCAACCTCTATGGATTGGCATTCGGTCGCGCATCGTTGCCCTATATGGTCGATACACCGATGGAGACGATCATCCCCCAGGAGATCTGGGTGCAGACGCCACGGGCGCAGATTGTGGTGTCCGCTCGCGCTGCTGGCCTGGCCATTGGACAGGACCGCGAGAACCCCGAGGCCGCGCTGCGCGCGATGACGCTGGAGGCCTGCGTTGTCGACCGAGTGTTACAAGCTCTCTAGAACCTGATCATTCAAGTCGGCACCGGCCCTCTCCCCCACCCGGCCACCCACGTGAGTATCCTGCTGGGTGGCCGGGTGGGGGAGAGGGCTGGCGCCGCTTCAGCGTAAGCTGATCCCGGTCTAGGTCGCCCGACCCCGACACATTGCTGCCTTAATTCAAGCGGTAGCCTCCATGTCGGAGGACGATGTGCAGAGCGAGGTTACCCCCCAATGTTGAGAGCCCACCTGTTGAGAACCGCGATTGCGGCGAGTGGCATCGTGTTGTTGCTAGGCGCGTGCCAGGCGCGGGTTGACGGCGTACCGAGAGTGACCGCCGAAACCGACGACGTGACCCTGACCATCGGCGAGGACAACCACGGCGGCCGCAACGGCCACTGCCCGCCCGGCCATCACATGAAGGGCTGGTGCTAGCCATTGGCGACACGCCCCGTGTAGGGATGCGTCCTGGAACGCGTTGGTTGCGCAAGCCCGCATTGGCGCTTCTTGCCTGCGCCGCCATTCTGGTATCGCTCACCCTGATATCGCCTGCTGGCCCAGCCCGCGCCGCCGACCTCGAGGTGTGGCAGGCCCGATTCTTCGACCGGCCACCGCCACCCTATCCAGGCGGTGACGACCCGGTGTTCCTGGACGCGGTCTTCCGATGGTTGGAAGGCGACGACACACTGTCGTTGCCGACCCTCGCCGACCTGGCCAACGCGGACAACCGGGCCGCTCAGATCTTCCTCGGTGCCATCCACGAGCGCGGCATGGCGACCTCGCCATGGGTCGCCGCCCTGTCCGCCGACCAGCGCGACCGCATCTTCCGCCGCATGGATACGGCGTACGGCACGCCGTGGTTGCAGGTCGCAGCAAGCGCGGGCGACCGCATGGCGTTCCTGCTTGGCGCGTGGCTGCCCGACGATCGCGGTTTCCTGCAGTTCGAGCACGGCCTGGAACTGGCGGCATTGGGCGAGAGCGAACTGGCGGTCGACTACCTGATCAGCCTGCTGTCGGTGTCGCGCTGGCACGATGTCCTGAAGCTGGAAGCCGTTGCCCGCGACGCCCGTTCAACGCCCTACCTCTGGGCAGCCGCGGTGGAGTTGCCGGCGGGAGAGGCCGAGGCGCTGAAGGCCGAGGCCTTGCAGGCCATCGCCGACGGCACCATGGACGGCTATTGGCTGATCCACATCTCGAGCTGGACCGTGCCGCCGCCGATTCACGTCGCACCACCACTGGCCAGCCTGCCGGACGAGGTGCTGGCCATGGCGCGCCATGTGGTCGACGGGCCCGGCTTCAGTGCCGATTCCGACCCGATGCCCGCGGACGCCGTGGCGTTCCTGGACGCCTGGCTGGCTGAAACGCCCGATGCCGTCCTGGTCCGCAGCTGGTGCGACGCCGCCTGCTGGAACGCCGACACCACCGCCTGCGCTCGTGAGGTATATGGGCTGGTCGGCGGCCGCGACGGGCTGGCCCGCTGGACGCCCGGCCCACTGCAAACGATCGTGCCACGGTACATTTGGCTCGCCACGCCGCGCGCACTGATGACGCTGGACAGCGCGGCGGTGGACCATCTGGGGCGCGACCAGGCCGACCGTAACGCGCTGCAACGCCTGCCCCTCCAGCAGTGCGTGAAGGACCGGCTGTCGCAGGCATATTGAACAGTGGGCTCTGGCCCTATCCCTGCCGTCATGGCCGGTGTAGAACCGAGCGATGAAAATCGCGACCTTCAACGTCAATTCGATCAAGGCCCGGCTCGACAACATCGTGGCATGGCTGGACGAGGCCAAGCCCGACGTCGCCCTGCTGCAAGAGATCAAGACCGAGGCCGACAAATTCCCCCACGAGGCGATCGAGGGTGCCGGCTACAAGACCGCGATCCTGGGCCAGAAGAGCTACAACGGCGTTGCCATCCTGTCGCGCCATGAGATCGAGGACGTGCGCGAGGGCCTGCCCGGCGACCCCGACGACGAGCAGGCGCGCTACCTGGAGGCGACGATCAAGGGTGTGCGGGTCGCCAGCATCTACCTGCCCAACGGCAACCCGACCGATACGCCGAAATACCCCTACAAGCTGAAATGGATGGAGCGGCTGGGCGAGCATGCCCGCGGCCTGTTGCAGACCGAGCAGGCCATCGTGCTGGGCGGCGACTACAACATCTGCCCCACCGACGATGACGTCTATGACCCGGAAGGCTTCGCCGACGATGCGCTGTGCCGGCCGGAATCGCGCACCCGGTTCCGGGCGATCCTGAACCTGGGCTACACCGAGGCGTGGCGCGCGACCCACACCCAGGTCCACCAGTACAGCTATTGGGACTATCAGGCCGGGCGCTGGCAGAAGGACGATGGCCTTCGCATCGACCACCTGCTGCTGTCGCCCCAGGCCGCCGACCGGCTGCACGCCTGCGAGATCGACCGCAAGCCGCGCGGCAAGCAGAAGGCGTCGGACCACACGCCGGTGTGGGTCGAACTGACCGAGTAGCGGTCGCGCGCCCAGACCCATGACACATTCGACGCATGCCACGGCCGACCGGCCGGCCCATTCCTCCGTGCTGCCGTTCGTGCTGGCCACGCTGACGGTGCTGTTCTGGTCCGGCAATCTGACCATGGGGCGCGGCGTCAACGACCAGATCGCGCCGTTCGCCCTCGCCTTCTGGCGCTGGCTGATCGCGTTCGCCGTGCTGCTGCCGCTGGGCATTCCACGCGTACGCCGCGACTGGCCGCTGATCCGCGCGCATTGGCCGGCGGTGCTGCTGCTGGGCATGCTGGGCGTGCCGTTCTTCAACACCATGACCTACTTCGCGTTTCACACCACGACGGCGATCAACGTGTCGGTCATCAACGTGTCGATGCCGCTGGTGATCGTGCTGATCTCGTGGGCCGTGTTCGGCGACAAGCTGACCATGCGCCAGGGCATTGGCGTCGCGGTGTCATTGCTGGGCGTGTTGTGGTTGGCCGTGCAGGGCACGCCGGAGCGCCTGCTGGCGCTGGAGTTCGTGCCGGGCGACCTGTGGATGGTCGGAGCGGTCATCATCTATGCGTCGTACACCGCGTTCCTGCGCCTGCGCCCGGCCGGGCTGTCGCCCATCGCCTTCCTGCAATGCATCACCGCAATCGGCGTGGTGCCGTTGCTGATCGGCTACCTGATCGAGCGTACGTACGTCGGCGACTTCACGCTCACCTGGGAGCTGGCGGGCGTGATCGCGTACATGGGCGGCGTCGCCTCCGTGCTGGCGTACGCGTTCTGGAACGCGGCCAACGCAGCCATCGGCGCCAACCGCGCCGGCATCTTCATGAACCTGCTGCCGGTGTTCACCACCGCGCTCGCGGTCGCGTTCCTGGACGAACCGCTGGAGACCTACCAGATCGTCGGCATGGTGGTGGTGCTGGCCGGCGTGGCCCTGGTGACGCGCAAACGGCGCGCGCGGGCGTAGGGAAGAGCCGCCTAGGCCGGGTGCAGGCGGCCGCCTTCCAGCTTGACGATCCGGTCCATGCGCGCGGCCAGTTCCGGATTGTGGGTCGCGACCAGCGCCGCCAGCCCGGTCTCGCGGGCCAGGTTCATCAGCAGCCCGAACACGTCGTCGGCGGTGTGCGGGTCCAGATTGCCGGTCGGCTCGTCCGCCAGCAGGATCTTCGGCTCCGCGGCGATGGCGCGCGCGATCGCCACCCGCTGCTGCTCGCCGCCGGAAAGCTTCGCCGGGCGGTGACGCAGGCGTTCGCCCAGGCCGACCTGGCCCAACAGATCCGCCGCGCGGGCCATCGCCTGGGCGCGTGAGGTACCGGCGATCATCTGTGGCAGCACCACATTCTCCTGCGCGGTGAATTCCGGCAGCAGGTGGTGGTACTGGTAGACGAAGCCCAGCGCATGGCGTCGGGTCAGCGTGCGCTGGTGGCTGGAGAGCTTGCCGCATGACTTGCCGGCGACCAACACGTCGCCCGATGTCGGCTTCTCCAACAGCCCGGCGATCTGTAACAATGTCGACTTGCCCGACCCCGACGGGCCGATCAGGGCGACGATCTCGCCCTTGTGGAGGGTCAGGTCGACGCCCTGCAATACCTCCAGCCGGCTCTCGCCCTGCTTGAAGGTGCGGCGCACGTCGTCGAGCTGCAGCGGCGGCGCCCCGGCGTCAGTGGAGACGCCCGTCTCGGGACGCGCGGTTTGGCTGATTTCGTTCATAACAGGCTACTCGTTCCGCAATGCCACGACCGGGTCAAGCCGGGCCGCGCGCCATGCCGGGTAGAGCGAGAACACGAACGAGAGCCCCAGCGCCATCAGCACCACCGACAGCACCTGGTCGACGTTCACCACCGCGGGGAGCTGCGACAGGAAATAGATCTCGGCACTGAACAGCTCGCCGCCGGTCTGGCGTTCCAGCCAGCTCTTGATCGCATCGATGTTGTCGCAGATCACCAGCCCAAGCCCCAGCCCGACCAGCGTGCCGACGATGCCGATGCTGGACCCGGCCAGGAAGAAGATGCGCATCACCGCGCCCCGGCTGGCCCCGAACGTTCGCAGGATGGCGATGCCGCGGCCCTTGTCGTTCACCAGCATGATGAGGCCGGAAATGATGTTGAAGGCGGCGACCAGGATGATCAGCGTCAGGATCAGGAACATCACGTTGCGCTCAACCTCCAGTGCGCTGACGAAGCCCGACTGCACCGATTTCCACGTGTTGATCCGGGTCAGCGGCGGCAGGACACGCATGATCTCCAGCCGCGTCGCATCCACAGTGTCCGGGTCGTCGGTCAGCACCTCCAGCAAGGTGACGCCGTCGCCGGTGCGGAAGAAGACGCGCGCGTCCTCCAGATCCATGTAGACGTAGTTGTCGTCGTACAGGAACATGCCGACGTTGAAGGTGGCGGCGACCGTATAGTCCTTCAGGCGCGGCGCCCGGCCGAACGCCGTCTGGTTGAAGTGCGGCGAGACCAGGGTGATGGTGTCGCCGACCTGGACACCCAGCCGGCGCGCCAGCCGGTCGCCCAGCACCACGCTTTCCGGCCCGAAGTCCTCGAACGCGCCGGCCTGGATGCTGCCGCCCAGCACCGGCCGGTTGGCGAAATCCTCGGGCCGGATGCCGCGCACGATCACGCCATCGGCCTGATCGTTGATCATCACCATCGCCTTGCCCTCGACCGAGGGCATCGCGATCGCGACGCCCTCCAGGCCGTTCAGCGTGGTGGCAAACTCGTCGTACTGCTCCAGCGGGCCGAACGACGACATGACCGAGATGTGGCCGTTCAGGCCCAGAAGCTTGCCGACCAGTTCCTCGCGGAAGCCGTTCATGACCGACATCACGATGATCAGGGTGGCCACGCCCAGCGCGATGCCGACCAGCGACAGCCACGTGATGACGGAAATGAAGCCTTCCTGACGCTTGGCGCGCAGATACCTGAAGGCGACCATACGCTCAAAAGTATTGAACATGCTGTCCTTCTGTTTTGGACCGCGCCGGCCCAGCCCACCTTTTGGGCCGGCTGGCGCGACAACGCGGCGGGACGGCGTTGCCCCAAAATCGCGCCGACAATAGCCACGGCAATCGCGCCGGCAATTGCAACGGCGATCACGATGGCAGCGGACCATAGGTGGACCGGAAGCCAGGTGCAATCGACGATCTGGCAAGACCCATGTGCACCGCGCAACCGATGGGCACGGACTCGCCCGCAGGCCGGATACCCAGTGCCGGAATACCCGGTGCCCCAATCGGCCCCCAACATCGTTTCCAATATGGCGGAAGTGCGGCGTGACAGCGCGGACCGGTGCGGGGCCGTCGCTGGATGCCAAATCGGCGATCCCAAAAAAGTTGGTGACACTGCGTCAGACTGACGCTATAAATTCATCCACAATAAATGCGGGTGCAGTGGTCCGAGAGTTGGGGAGGATCTTGTCGCTGAAACAGCGACGTCCGTGAAATCAAGCAAGCAGAAAAACAATCGACCTCCAAGCAAGGTGCAGCAGTACCTTGCTTTTTTATTGTCTGCGCCCAGGATTTCCTGAAAAGAAACGTTGTGTCGTAACGACTGCTTGAGCGTGATCACTTAAGTCGGTACCGGCCCTCACCCCCACCCGGCCACCCAGCAGCATACTTTCGTTGGGCGGCCGGGTGGGGGTGAGGGCTGGCGCAGACTTCAGCGTAAGCTGATCCTGATCTAACCGCTCGGCTGTTGCCGGAAACTTATCAGGTCGCTTTCGATCACAAAGTAGACAATCGCGAACAACACCGCCGAGATCAGGGTGGTGGCGAGCAATTTTCGCCACATCATCGGCCGCCGTGGCGCGCTCGATGCCTGCCCTTCCACCTGCTCGCCGCCGCCGGTTTTCACGCCCCACGGCAGCACCGTGAACAGCACCAGCCACCAGATCAGAAAATAGACGACGAGCGCGCCCAGCCAGTTCATTTCAGTGCTCTCAGGTTCCTGCCAGGACGGTCGCCGCCATCGCCTCGCGCGGGCTCACAGCCGGACGATCTGAATGTCGAGCCTGGGCCGCTTGCCCAGTGCGTCGGTCAGCACGCGGCGGACCGCGCGGCGCACGGTCTCCTCGACCTGGTCGTCGGACATCACCGAGCGGTCGGACATATCGTCGACCGCCGCGGCACAGCCTTCGACCAGGCGCTCCTGGATCTCGGCATCGCGCTCCTCCTCCAACAGGCCGAAGGTCACGATGGCAGGGTCCGCCGCCAGCTCGCCGCGCTTGTTGAGCACGATCGTCACCGCCACCGCGCCGGCATCGGTCAGCCGCCGCCGGTCGCGCAGGGCCTGGCTGTCCAACTGCACCAGCCGGGTGCCGTCCAGCGCCAGCCGGCCGGCGAACACCTCGTCGATAATCTCCGCCTTGCCGGGCGCGAGCCGGATCAGCGTGCCGTTGTGCGGCGCAATCGCCTGCGGCACCTGGCACTGCTCCGCGAACAGCACGTGCTCGGCGATATGGCGCGGCTCGCCATGCACCGGGATCGCGATCTTCGGGCGGATGAACTGATACATCTCGGCCAGCTCGTCGCGCGCCGGGTGGCCGGACACGTGGATGAACGCGTCGTCGTGGGTGATGACCTGCACGCCCAGCCGCACCAGATTGTTGTGCAGCATGCTGATACGCTTCTCGTTGCCGGGGATCACCCGCGACGAGAAGATCACCGTGTCGCCCCGCTCCAATTCCACCGTCGGGTGCTGGCCGACCGCGATGCGCGACAGCGCGGCTCGGGGCTCGCCCTGGCTGCCGGTGCAGATCAGCAGCACCTTGTCCGGCGGCAGCGCCATCAACTCGCTTTCCGGGATGATCGGCGGCATGTCCTTGAAGAAGCCGTTGGCGCGCGCGGCCGCCTCGATCCGCCCCAGCGAGCGGCCGACCAGCGCAATCTGCCGGCCATGCTCCGCGGCCGCCTGGCCGATGGTCTCCATCCGCGCCACGTTGGATGCGAAACAGGTGACCGCCACCCGTGCCGGGCATTCGCCGATGACCTTGGTCAGCGACGTGCGCACATCGGCTTCCGACCCGGCCGAGCCCTCGACGAACACATTGGTGCTGTCGCATACCATCGCCAGCACGCCCTCGTCGCCAAGCTGGCGCAGCCGCGCATAGTCCGACGTCTCGCCCACCAGCGGGTCCGGGTCGAACTTCCAGTCGCCGGTGTGCAGCACCGCGCCTAGCGGCGTGCGGATCACCACCGCGTTCGGCTCCGGGATCGAATGGGTGAGCGTGATCAGCTCGATGTCGAACGGGCCGACCTTGAATTGCCCGCTCATCGGGATGTCGTGGATCGTCACCTCGTCCAGGATGCCGGCGTCGAACAGCTTCTTGCGCACCAGGGTGGCGGTGAACGGCGTGGCATAGATCGGGCAGCGCAGCCGCGACCACAGATAGGGGACCGCGCCGATGTGGTCCTCGTGGCCGTGGGTCAGCACGATGCCGACCAGCTCGTCGCGATATTCCTCGATGAAGCGGATATCAGGCAGGATGACGTCGACGCCGGGCGGCGTGGTGTCGTCGCCGAAGGTGATGCCCAGGTCGACCATCAGCCAGCGGCCGGCGTGGGTGTAGAGGTTCAGGTTCATCCCGATTTCGGACGACCCGCCAAGCGGCAGGAAGGCGAGCTCGTCGTCGCCGGCGAGCGGGTGGGCACTCAGCAATGTCATGCGGTATCGGCCTCAAAGGCGCGCGGATTGCGCCGGAAAATCTCTTGCAGCCCGACCATGGTGATGTCCGGGTCGACCTTGTCGATAGCCGCGCAGTGCTCGTTGAACAGGCCGGCAAGCCCGCCGGTCGCGATCACCGTCATCGGCTGGGCGAACTCGTCGACGATGCGGCGGACCAGCCCCTCGATCATCGACACATAGCCCCAGAACACGCCCGACTGCATCGCCGGCACGGTCGCCCGGCCGATGATCTGCGCGGTCGGCTTGATCTCGATGCGAGGTAGCTTGGCGGCGACCTTGTAGAGCGCCTCGGTCGACTGGTTGATGCCGGGCGCGAACACGCCGCCACGGTAGTTGCCCCCGGCGTCGACAATGTCGAACGTGGTGGCGGTGCCGAAATCGATCAGCAGCAGCGCGCCGTCGTACAGCTTGTGGCCGGCCACTGCGTTGACCAGGCGGTCGGCGCCCACCGTCTCCGGCTGGTCGATCAGCACCTCGATGCCGAGGTCGAGCGCGGGGTCGCCCACCTGCCGAAACGGCGCCTGCAGGTAGTTGGCGCACATGCGCGCGACGTTCGGGGTCACCGGCGGCACCACGCTCGCCGCGATCACCGCGCTGATGTCGCCGAAGCCGACGTCGGCGCGCTGGAACAGCACGTCGAGCAGGCTGGCATATTCGTCGGCGGTGCGCTGCGGGTCGGTCGCCAGCCGCCATTGGCCGCAACGGCGGTCCCCGTCATAGACGGCGAACACCACGTTGGTGTTACCGATATCGATAGCCAGCAGCATGCGCCGCCCGTGTGGTTCAGGTGTGTCGGGTCAGTAAAGCGATCGCGCGGCGACCTCTGCCCCGTCCATCAAAGGCGCGGGGTAGACGATGAACAGCGCGGTGACGATGGCGGTGATCAACATCACCGTCGCCAGGGTCCCGCCGATGGGCTGCTCCAGCGGCTCGGCCGCCTCGTCGAACCACATCAGCTTCACGATGCGCAGATAGTAGAACGCGCTCACCACGCTCGCCAGCACGCCGATGACCGCCAGCGTATAGAGCTCGGCCTCGATCGCGGCGCGGAACACGAACAGCTTGCCCAGGAAGCCGGCCAGCGGCGGAATGCCGGCCATCGAGAACATGAAGATCGTCAGCGCCAGTGCCATGCCGCGCTGGTGCCGCGCGAGACCTGCCAGGTCGTCGATCGCCTCCACCGCGCGGCCCTTGCGCCGCATGCACAGGATGCACGCGAAGGTGCCGACGTTCATGGCCAGGTAGATCGCCATGTAGATCAGCACGCTGGCGACACCGTCCGGCGTCGCGGCGGCCAGCCCCACCAACGCGAAGCCGATATGGCCGATGGACGAATAAGCCATCAGCCGCTTGATGTTGCGCTGCGCCAGCGCCGCGAACGCGCCCAGCACCATCGACATGATGCTGATGGCGACGATGATCTGCTGCCATTGCGCCACCAGATCGCCGAACGGCTCCACCAGCACCCGCAGGAAGAGCCCGATGGCGGCAATCTTCGGCGCCACCGCGAAGAACGCGGTCACCGGCGTCGGCGCGCCCTCGTAGACGTCCGGCGTCCACATATGGAACGGCACGGCGGAGACCTTGAATGCCAGCCCCGCGGCCAGGAACACGATGCCGACGATGATGCCGATCATGTCG
Organism: Alphaproteobacteria bacterium; assembly: GCA_965227515.1. GTDB lineage: Bacteria > Pseudomonadota > Alphaproteobacteria > CALKHQ01 > CALKHQ01 > CBDDFZ01. The sequence goes on along the minus strand of CBDDFZ010000001.1, from coordinate 2,444,742 downwards.
CTCTGGCCACCCTCGCCCAGCACCGTGGCGATGGTGTCGAAGCCGGTGGAGCCGGCAAAGCCGTAGATCATCGAGCAGCCGTAGAGCAGCATGCCGGACGACAGCGCGCCCAGCACGAAGTACTTCAGCCCCGCCTCGGTGGAGCGCACGGTGTCTCGGTGGAACGCGGCCATCACGTACAGCGCAAGGCTCTGCACCTCCAACCCGACATAGAGCGAGATCAGGTCGTTGGCCGAGACCATCATCATCATGCCGAGCACGGCCAGCAGGGTCAGCACCGGGTACTCGAACCGCCGCAACCCCTCCGCCTTCAGATAGCGGTAGGAGATGATCAGCCCCAATCCGGCGCCGATCAGGATCAACACCTTCAGGAACACCGCGAAGGCATCGACCACGAACAGGCCATTGAAGGCGACCTGGGTGCCCTCGTCGCCGAACACCAGCAGCAGCAGCGCGATGACGAAGACCACGCAGGTGGCGGCGATCAGTTCGCCGGTGCCGCGATTGCCGCGATAGGCGCCATAGAGCAGCAGCACCATCGACATCACCGCCAGGAACAATTCCGGCAGCGCGGTCCCCAGGTCGGCGAGTTGTAGTTCGGGCATGGCTTGTCCGCCGCCTATTCCGCCGCCGCCACGTCGATGCCGGCGTCGTTCAACGCGGCGACGTAGTTGGTGACCAGGTTATCGACCGAGGTGCTGATGCGATCCAGGAAGCTCGACGGATAGATGCCCATCCACAGCACCAGAATGACCAGGGGCACGAACATGCCGATTTCGCGCTTGTTCATATCCAGCATGGCCTTCAGCTCGTCCTTCACCAGCGCGCCGAAAATGATGCGGCGGTAGAGGAACAGCATGTAGGCAGCGCCCAGGATGACGCCGGTGGCCATCAGCGCGGCCACCCAGGTATTGACCTTGAAGGTGCCCATGATGACCAGGAACTCGCCGACGAAGCCCGACGTGCCGGGCAGGCCGACCGAGGCCAGCATGAAGATCATGAACACCACGGCATAGATCGGCATGCGGTGCACCAGCCCGCCATAGCGCGCGATCTCGCGCGTGTGCAGCCGGTCGTAGACCACGCCGACGCACAGGAACAGCGCGCCGGAGACGAAGCCGTGGCTCAGCATCTGGATGATCGCGCCCTCCACCGCCTGGCCGTTGGCGGCGAAGATGCCGATGGTGACGAAGCCCATGTGCGCGACCGACGAATAGGCGATCAGCTTCTTCATGTCCTTCTGCGCCAGCGCCACCAGCGAGGTGTAGATCACCGCGATCACGCTGAGGGTGAAGATCAGCGGCGCGAAGTAGTCGGATGCGATGGGCAGCATCGGCAGGTTGAAGCGCAGGAAGCCATAGGCCCCCATCTTCAACAGCACGCCGGCCAATATGACCGAACCGGCGGTCGGCGCCTCCACGTGTGCATCCGGCAGCCAGGTGTGGAACGGCCACATCGGCACCTTGACCGCGAACGAGGCGAAGAAGGCCAGGAACAGCCAGTACTGCATGCCCTCCGGGAAGCCGTAGGCATGCATCTCCGGAATGCTGGTGGTGCCGGCCTCGAAGATCATGAACAGGATCGCCAGCAGCATCAGGACCGAGCCGGTCAGCGTGTAGAGGAAGAACTTGAACGCGGCATAGACCCGGCGCTGGCCGCCCCACACCCCGATGATCAGGAACATCGGGATCAGGACACCTTCGAAGAAGATGTAGAACAGCACGATATCGAGCGCGCAGAACATGCCGACCATCAGCGTTTCCAGGATCAGAAACGCGATCATGTAGTCCTTCACGCGGTGCTGGACGGCATCCCAACTGGCCACGATGCAGATCGGCGTCAGCAGCGTCGACAGCAGCACGAACAGCACCGAGATGCCGTCGACGCCCATGTGATAGGCGAGCCCCAGCGACGGTATCCACTCGACATGCTCGACGTACTGGAAGTCTGGATCGGATCCGTCGAAGCCGAACCACAGCGCCAGGCTGATCACCAGGGTCAGCAGCGAGGTCCACAGCGCGACGTATCGCGAATTGCGCGCGACAACGGCCTCGTCGCCCCGCACCAGCATGATGAACAGGGCGCCCGCCAGTGGCAGGAAGGTGACGGCTGTCAGCAAGACGTTGTCCATGGCGGCGTGCTGATCCTCAGGCCGACGCGTACAGATACCAGGTGACCAGCGCGACGACGCCGATCAGCATGGCAAACGCATAGTGGTAGACGAAGCCGGACTGCAGTCCGCTGGCCTTGCGCGCGATCTGGCGCGCGGCGCGGGCAACCCCGTCCGGGCCGACACCGTCGATCAGCGCGCCATCGCCGGCCTGCCACAGCCCCCTGCCGAGATAGAACGCCGGGCGCACGAAGATGCGGTCGTAGAGCTCGTCGAAGTACCACTTGTTGAAAATGAACCGGTAGAGCCCGCCGGCGCGCGCGGCCGTCCAGCCCGGCAGCCACGGGGAGTCGATGTAGAAGATGTAGGCAAGCCCGATGCCGAACACGGTCAGCGCGATCGGCAGCATGACGACCCACGACGGCACATGGTGGGCCGCCTCGATGGCGTGGTGGGCGGCCTCGATGGCCACGGAGTCGCCCCAGAACTCGACCATGCCCTCGCCAACGAACGACGGATAGAACGCGAAGCCGGAGCACACCGCGCCCACCGCCAGCACGATCAGCGGGATGGTCATGATCTTCGGCGATTCATGGACGTGCGCCATCACCTTCTCGTCGGCGCGCGGCTTGCCGTGGAAGGTCATGAACAGGAGCCGCCAGGAATAGAACGCGGTCATGCCGGCGGCCAGGATGCCGAGCCAGAACGCGAACTGGCCGACCACCGAGTGGGCGCCGAACGCGGACTCGATGATCAGGTCCTTGGAATAGAAGCCGGCAAAGCCGATGCCGGTGAACGGAATGCCGACGCCTGCCAGCGCCAGGCTGCCGATCCACATCATCACATAGGTGGTCGGGATCTGCCGCCAGATGCCGCCCATCTTGCGCATGTCCTGCTCGTCGGACATGGCGTGGATCACCGACCCAGCGCCCAGGAACAGCAAGGCCTTGAAGAACGCGTGGGTGGTCAGGTGGAACATGGCGGCCGGATAGGCCGACACGCCGGCGGCGAAGAACATGTAGCCGAGCTGAGAGCAGGTCGAATACGCGATCACCCGCTTGATGTCGAACTGGGTGAGCCCGATGGTCGCCGCGAAGAACGCGGTGGCCGCACCGACGATGGCCACGACCGCAAGCGCATCCGGCGCCAGCTCGAACAGCGGCGACATGCGGCAGACCAGGAACACGCCGGCCGTCACCATGGTGGCGGCGTGGATCAGGGCGGAGACCGGGGTCGGGCCCTCCATCGCGTCCGGCAGCCAGGTGTGCAGGCCCAACTGCGCCGACTTACCCATCGCGCCGATGAACAGCAGGATGCAGAGCGTCGTCATCGCATCCAGGTGCATGCCGAGGAACGTGATCGTGGTCTCGGCGTGCTCCGGCGCCGCCGCGAAAATCTCATCCAGCGAGATGGTGTCGAACAGAAGGAAGATGCCGGCGATGCCGAGCAGGAAGCCGAAATCACCGACGCGGTTGACGACGAAAGCCTTGATGGCGGCGGCGTTCGCGGAAGGCCGGTCGTACCAGAAGCCGATCAGGAGGTAGGAGGCGAGGCCCACGCCCTCCCAGCCGAAGAACATCTGCACCAGATTGTCGGCCGTCACCAGCATCAGCATGGCGAAGGTGAACAGGCTGAGATAGCCCATGAAGCGCGGGATCGACTTGTCGTGCGACATGTAGCCGACCGAATAGACGTGCACGACCGACGACACCGTGGTGACCACGATCAGCATCACCGCCGTCAGCGTGTCCAGCTTCAGCGCCCAGGCGACGTCGAATTCGCCCGAGACGATCCAGTTGAAAAGGTGGATCGTGACCGGCTCGCCGCCGATGCCGATGTCGAAAAACGCCACCCAGCTGATGATCGCCGACAGGATCAGCAGCCCGCAGGTGACGATCTGCGATCCACGGTCGCCGATGGCCCGCCCGAACAGGCAGGCGATCAGGAAGCCGATCAGCGGCAGGAAGACAATGATCGCGTACATGCCGCGCTCAGCCCTTCATCATGTTGATGTCTTCCACCGCGATGGAGCCGCGGTTGCGGAAATAGACGACGAGGATGGCGAGCCCGATGGCCGCCTCGGCCGCCGCCACGGTGAGCACGAACAGCGCGAACACTTGGCCGACCAGATCGTTCAGGAAGGCGGAGAACGCGACCAGGTTGATGTTGACCGCCAGCAGCATCAGCTCGATCGACATCAGGATGATGATCACGTTCTTCCTGTTCAGGAAGATGCCGAAGATACCCAGCGTGAACAGGATCGCGCCGACGGTGAGGTAGTGGCCAAGTCCGATTTCCATCGCCCTATCCTCCTCACACGCCCGTACGCGAGGGCACCTTGCGCACCTCGATGGACTCGTTGCGCCGGCGCCCGATCTGCGCGGAGATCGACTGGCGGCGCACATTGGCGCGCTGCCGGAGCGTCAGCACGATGGCGCCGATCATCGCGGTCAGCAGCACCATGCCGGCAGCGATGAACAGGTACGCATAGTGGGTGTAGAGCAGGCGGCCCAGCGCCTCGGTATTCGAGAGCTCGGGATCGAGCGCCGTTGGACCGCCGGCGGCGACCTCCAGCGCCTCGGGCGCGAACACCCACGCGCCCCCCAGCATCACCAGTTCGGCCAGCAGCACCAGCCCGATCAGCGCGCCGATCGGCAGGTATTGCAGGAAGCCCTGGCGCATCTCGACGAAGTTGATGTCGAGCATCATCACCACGAACAGGAACAACACAGCGACCGCGCCGACGTAGACGACGACCAGGATCATCGCCAGGAATTCCGCCCCGATCAGCACGAACAGCGCCGCGGCGTTGAAGAACGCCAGGATCAGGTAGAGGACCGAGTGCACCGGGTTGCGCGCGCTGACCACCATGACGGCGGATGCGATCAGCACCGCGGCGAACAGATAGAAGGCCAAGCCCTGGATGATCATGGCGCACTCCGGCCTGCGCGGCGGGTTGGGGTGCAGGCAGTCACGAACGATGCGACGCGGCGGCGCGCGCCGTGGCCCGGTTTATGGCCGGGAACGCCTGCCATGACAACCGGCCCAGCCATGGTCTTCGTCAACATATGCGCGCGCTGTGGCATGTCGGCGGTCGCGAGCCTCACCGGTACGGCGCGTCTTGCGCGATGTTAGCGGCAAGCTCGGCTTCCCAGCGGTCGCCGTTGGAAAGCAGCTTGTCCTTGTTGTAGAGCAGTTCCTCGCGGGTCTCGGTGGCGAACTCGAAGTTCGGCCCCTCCACGATGGCGTCCACCGGGCAGGCCTCCTGGCAGAAGCCGCAATAGATGCACTTGGTCATGTCGATGTCGTAGCGGGTGGTCCGCCTGGACCCGTCCTCGCGCGGCTCGGCCTCGATGGTGATCGCCTGGGCCGGGCAGATCGCCTCGCACAGCTTGCAGGCGATGCACCGCTCCTCGCCATTCGGATAGCGCCGCAAGGCATGCTCGCCACGGAACCGGGGCGACAACGGCCCCTTCTCGTTGGGGTAGTTCAGCGTCACCTTCGGCCGGAAAAAGTACCGCAGCGTCAGCCACATGCCGGACAGGAGCTCCAGCAGCAGGAAGCCGCGTGCCGCGCGGTCGATCATCGCCATGTCAGCTTGCCCCGCTCATCTCAATCAGCCACCCGCCGCTTCACTGCCCGGCACCCAGCCGAACGCCACCAGCACGCCGGCGGTCAGCACCAGCCAGAACAGCGAGAACGGCAGGAACACCTTCCAGCCCAGCCGCATCAGCTGGTCGTAGCGGAACCGGGGGAAGGTGGCGCGCACCCACAGGAAGCCGAACAGCAGCACCGAAACCTTCAGCCCGAACCAGATCACGCCCGGGATCCAGTTGAACGGTGCGATATCGGCGATCGGCAGCCAGCCACCCAGGAACAGGATGGTCATGATGCCGCTCATCAGGATCATGTTGGCGTATTCGCCCAGGAAGAACATGGCGAACGGGAAGCCGGAATATTCGACGTTGAAGCCGGAGACCAGCTCCGCCTCGGCCTCGGGCAGGTCGAACGGCGCCCGGTTGGTCTCCGCCAGCGCGGAGATGAAGAACACCACGAACATCGGCAGCAGCGGCACGCAGAACCATAAGCCGTCCTGGGCCTGGACAATCTCCGACAGGTTCAGCGAGCCGGCGCACAGCAGCACGGAGATCATCACGAAGCCGATGGAGACCTCGTAGGACACCATCTGCGCGGCCGAGCGCAGCGCGCCCAGGAACGGGTATTTCGAGTTCGAGGCCCAGCCGGCCATGATAACGCCGTAGACGCCCAGCGAGGAGATCGCGAACAGGTAGAGGATGCCGACATTGATGTCGGCCAGCACCCATCCGTCGTCGAACGGGATCACCGCCCAGGCCACCATCGACAGGGTGAAGGTCACCATCGGCGCCAGGATGAACACCACCCGGTTGGCGCCGGACGGGATGATGGTCTCCTTCATCAGCGCCTTCAGCCCGTCGGCGAAGGGCTGCAACAGGCCGAACGGGCCAACCACGTTGGGGCCGCGGCGCAGCTGCATCGCAGCCAGCACCTTGCGCTCGGCATATGTCAGGTAGGCGACCGCGACCAGCAGCGGCACGACAATGCACAGGATATAGGCGACGATCAGCGCCGCCGGCCAAACATATCCGTCCCAGAATCCCATCGTGTCGTGCTCAGTCCGTCTCGGGGGTGCCGGAAATTGAGAAGGCGGTCATTGAGAAAACGGTCATTGATCCGTCCCGGTGGCCAGGTCGGCCCCCAGAACGTGGGCGGTGCATTCGGCCATGGTGCGCGACGCGCGGCTGATGGGGTCGGTCATATAGAAGTTCTGGATCGGGCTCGCAAACGGCGCGTCGTCCATCTTCTCCTTGCCGGCCCTCGCCGGACGCCATGCCGCAGGCTCGGCCTCACCGATGGCGGCCATGTGCGGGTGCGCCGAAACCATCGCCTGGCGCAGCGCGCTCAGGTCGTCGTACGGCAGCGCGCGGCCCAGGGCGCCGGAAAGCGCGCGCAGGATGGTCCAGTCCTCGCGGGCGTCGCCGGGCGGATAGACCGCCAGCCGGCCGAGCTGCACCCGGCCCTCCGTGTTGATGTACGTGCCGTACTTCTCGGTGTACGCGGCCCCCGGCAGGATGACGTCGGCCGCCGCGGCACCCGCGTCGCCATGGTGGCCCTGGTAGATGACGAAGGCATTGCCGAGCTTCTTGGTGTCGAACTCGTCGGCGCCCAACAGGTAGACCACATCGATCTCGCCGGCCTGGCAGCCGTCCAGGATGCCGGCGACGTCGCGGCCGCCCTCGCCCGGCACGAAGCCGAGGTCGAGCCCGCCGACGCGCGCGGCCGCCGTGTGCAGCACGTTGAAGCCATTCCAGTCGTCGCTCACCGCCCCGCAGGCATCCGCCAGCGCGCGCGCCTGGGCCAGCACCGCGGCGCCATCCGGGCGAGTCAGCGCGCCCATGCCGACGATGATCATCGGCCGCTCGGCCTTCTTCAGCGTGTCGAAAAAGCCTTTCTTGCCAACCACTTCGGCCAGAGACGGCGGCCCGGCGCCCAGATAGTCGTAGCCGTAGGTCAGGTCCAGCTTCTCGCCGATCACCCCGACCTTCAGCGCGCCGGTCAGCCAACGGCCGCGCAGCCGCGCGTTGATGATGGGGGCCTCCCAGCGCGGATTGGCGCCGATGATCAGGCAGGCATCGGCCTGCGCGATACCGGAGATGGTAGAGTTGAAGATGTAGCTGCCGCGGTCGCTGGCATCCAGCTTGGCGCCATCCTGCCGGCAATCGATATGCGGCGTGCCGAGCCCGTCCATCAGGCCCTTTAGCGCGAACATCGACTCCGCGTCGCACTGGTCGCCGGCGATGGCGGCCAGCCGCTGCGGGTCGACCTTGCCCAGATGGTCGGCGACCACCTGCAATGCCTCGTCCCACGTCGCCGGCGCCAGCTTGCCGTCGCGGCGCACGAAGGGCCGGTCGAGCCGGCGGTATTTCAGGCCGTCGCAGGCGTAGCGCGTCTTGTCGGAGATCCACTCCTCGTTGACCGCCTCGTTGGTGCGCGGCAGGACGCGCAGCACTTCGCGGCCGCGCGCGTCGACCCGGATCGCTGAGCCGACCGCGTCCATCACGTCGACGCTCTCGGTCTTGCGCAGTTCCCAGGGCCGCGCGGCGAACGCGTATGGCTTGCTGGTCAGCGCGCCGACCGGGCACAGGTCGATGATGTTGGCCGAAAGCTCGGAGGTCAGCGCCTTCTCGACGTAGGTGGTAATCTCCATGTTTTCGCCACGGCCGACCGCGCCGAGTTCTGAGACGCCCGCCACCTCGGTGCTGAACCGCACGCAGCGGGTGCAGTGGATGCACCGGGTCATGATGGTTTTCACCAACGGGCCCAGATACTTCTCCTTCACCGCGCGCTTGTTCTCGGTGTAGCGGCTGCGGTCGCCACCATAGCCCATGGCCTGGTCCTGCAGGTCGCACTCGCCGCCCTGGTCGCAGATCGGGCAGTCCAGCGGGTGGTTGATCAGCAGGAACTCCATCACCCCTTCGCGCGCCTTCTTGATCTTCGGCGAGCTGGTGACAATGGTCTGGCCGTCGGCGGCCGGCAGCGCGCACGACGCCTGCGGTTTCGGCGGCCCCGGCGCCACCTCGACCAGGCACATGCGGCAGTTGCCGGCGATGGACAGCCGGTCGTGGTAGCAGAAGCGCGGGATTTCCTTGCCCGCCGCCTCGCACGCCTGCAGCACGGTGCTGCCGGGCGGGACCTCGACCTCTTCGCCGTCGACGGTGAGTTTCAGCATCGCTTGATCCTGCATCCTTCCCGTCACGCCGCCTGCTTGCCGCTGGCCTTGACGATCCGGTCCTCGATCTCGTCGCGGAAGTGTCGGATCAAGCCCTGCACCGGCCACGCGGCACCGTCGCCGAGCGCGCAGATGGTGTGGCCCTCGATCTGGTTGGCAACGTCCAGCAGCTTGTCGATTTCCTCGATCCGCGCCTGGCCGCGCACCATCCGGGTCAGCACGCGCCACATCCAGCCGGTGCCCTCGCGGCACGGCGTGCACTGGCCGCAGCTTTCGTGCTGGTAGAAGTGCGCCAGACGGCCGATGGCCTCGATCATGTCGGTCGACTTGTCCATCACGATCAGGGCGGCGGTGCCGAGGCCGGTCTGCACGTCCTTCAGGCTGTCGAAGTCCATCAGCACGGTGTCGCATATGTGCTTTGGCAGCACCGGGGTCGACGAGCCGCCGGGAATCACCGCTTTCAGATTGTCCCAGCCGCCGCGCACGCCGCCGGCATATTTCTCGATCAGCTCGCGCATCGGGATGCCGAGCTCTTCCTCGACATTGCACGGCTTGTTCACGTGGCCGGAGATGCTGAAGATCTTGGTGCCGGTGTTCTTCGGCCGGCCCAGCCCCTCGAACCACGCCCCGCCGCGCTTGCAGATCTCCGGCGCGACCGCGATGGTCTCGACATTGTTGACCGTGGTCGGGCAGCCATAGAGCCCGCACATCGCCGGGAACGGCGGCTTCAGGCGCGGCTGGCCCTTCTTGCCCTCCAGGCTCTCCAGCAGCGCGGTCTCCTCGCCGCAGATATAGGCGCCGGCACCACGGTGCAGATAGACGTCGAAGTCCCAGCCGGAGCCGGCGGCATTCTTGCCGATCAGTCCGGCGTCATAGGCCTCGTCGATCGCCACCTGCACATTGGAGGCTTCGTCGTAGAACTCGCCACGAATGTAGATGTAGGCGGCGTTGGCGCCCATGGCGAAGCCGGCGACCAGGCAGCCCTCGATCAACCGGTGCGGGTCGTAGCGCAGGATCTCCCGGTCCTTGCAGGTGCCAGGCTCCGATTCGTCGGCATTAACCACCAGATAGTGCGGCCGGCCGTCGCGCTTTTCGTCCGGCGGCATGAACGACCATTTCAGGCCGGTCGGGAAGCCCGCACCGCCGCGTCCGCGCAGCCCCGATGCCTTGACCTCGTCGACCAGTGCGGTGCGGCCGCGCGCGATCAGGTCCGCCGTGCGGTCCCACACTCCGCGCGCCTGGGCGCCCTTCAGGTGCCAGTCCTGCTCGCCGTACAGATTGGTGAAGATGCGGTCCTGATCGGCCAGCATTCAGGCATCCTCCGCCGGTTTGTTTGCCGGAAAGTCGAGGGTCTTGACCACCGGCGGATCGGGCACCTTGGTCAGCGTGGTCGGCCCGCCCTCGGGCGCCGAACCCTGGCGGCCGGTCTGCGAGCCCTGGTCGGGCGCGCGGCCGGCGGCAAGGTCGTCGATCAGACGGGCCATGCTGTCGGCGTCCAGGTCTTCGTAGTAGTGATCGTTGATCTGCACCATCGGCGCGTTGACGCAGGCACCCAGGCACTCCACCTCGACCAGGCTGAACTTGCCGTCCTCGGTGGTCTGGCCGAGGCCGATGCCGAGCTTGTCGCGGCACGCGCCCACCAGGTCGTCGCTGCCGCGCAGCCAGCACGGCGTGGTGCGGCAGACCTGGATGAAGTTCGCGCCGACCGGGGCCAGGTTGAACATCGAATAGAAGGTCGCGACCTCGTAGACCCGGATCGCCGGCATGCTCAGCACCTCGGCGATATGGTCCATGGCGGCGCGCGGCACCCAGCCGCCGGCCTCGCGCTGGGCGATGTCGAGCAACGGGATCACGGCGCTGGCCTGCCGGCCCTCCGGATAGCGCGCGATGATGCGGTCGGCGCGCGCGCGTCCTTCCTTGGAGAACGTGAACGAGGACGGTTGCAACTCGTCCGGGGCGGGCATGCGCGCGCTCAACGGTCGATCTCCCCGAACACGATGTCCAGGCTGCCGAGCACGGCAACGCTGTCGGCCAGCATGTGGCCCTTGCACATATAGTCCATGGCTTGCAGGTGCGGGAAGCCGGGCGCGCGGATCTTGCAGCGGTAGGGCTTGTTGGAGCCGTCGGAGACCAGATAGACCGCAAACTCGCCTTTCGGCGCCTCGACCGCGGTGTAGGTCTCGCCGGCCGGCACGTGATAGCCCTCGGTATAGAGCTTGAAGTGGTGGATCAGCGCTTCCATCGAGCGCTTCATCTGCGCGCGCTTCGGCGGGGCGACCTTGTTGTCGTCCACCTTCACCGGGCCGTCGGGCAGCCGCGTCGCCGCCTGCTCGACGATGCGGCAGGACTGGCGCATCTCCTCCACCCGGACCAGATAGCGGTCGAAGCAGTCGCCGTTCTTGCCCACCGGAATGTCGAAGTCGAAGTCGTCGTAGCTGTCATAGGGCTGGGCCTTGCGCAGGTCCCATGGCACGCCCGATGCCCGCAGGCACGGCCCAGTGAAGCCCCAGTCCTGCGCCTCCGCCGCGCTGACCACGCCGATGTCGACGCAGCGCTGCCGGAAAATCCGGTTCTCGGTCAGCAGGTGCTCCATGTCGTCGACGAACTTGAGCAGCCGCGGCAGGTACTCCACGATCTCCTCGGCCATGCCGGCCGGCAGGTCCTGGTGCACGCCGCCGGGGCGGAAATAGGCCGCGTGGAGCCGGGCGCCCGACACGCCCTCGTGGAACTCCATCAGCTTCTCGCGCTCCTCGAACCCCCACAGGATCGGCGTCATCGCGCCGACGTCCAGCCCGAAGGCGGTGAGGTTGAGGATATGGTTGAGCAGCCGGCTGATCTCGGCGAACAGCACGCGCACGTACTGGCCGCGCTTCGGCACCTCGATACCCAGGAGCTTCTCGACCGCCAGCGCGTAGGCGTGCTCCTGGCACATCGGCGCCACGTAATCCAGGCGGTCGAAGTACGGCACCGCCTGCAAATAGGTCTTGTACTCGATCAGCTTCTCGGTGCCGCGGTGCAGCAGACCGATATGCGGGTCGATCCGCTCCACGACCTCGCCGTCCATCTCCATGATCATGCGCAGCACGCCGTGGGCCGCTGGGTGCTGCGGCCCGAAGTTGAACGTGAACGGCTTGATATCGACGTCGTCGCTCATGCCGCGTCGTCCTTCTCTTCAGCCTTTTCGTCGCCGGGCAGCACGTAGTGCGCGCCCTCCCACGGGCTCATGAAGTCGAAGCTGCGGAACTCCTGGGTCAGCTTCACCGGCTCGTAGACCACACGCTTCTGCAGGTCGTCATAGCGCACTTCCACATAACCGGTCAGCGGGAAGTCCTTGCGCATCGGGTGGCCTTCAAAGCCATAGTCGGTGAGCAGGCGCCGCAGGTCGGGATGGTCGGCGAAGAACACGCCATACATGTCCCAGGCCTCGCGCTCGTACCAGTTGGCGGTGCTGAACAGGTCGGCGATCGACGGCACCGGCGTGTCCTCATCGGTCGTCACCTTTACCCGCACCCGCAGGTTCTGTTTCACACTGAGCAGGTTGTAGACGATCTCGAACCGCTCTTCGCGGCTGGGATAGTCGGTGCCGCAGATGTCCACCAGCAGACGGAACTGGCAGTTCGAGTCGTCGCGCAGGAAGCTCATCAGGTCGCGCAGGTCCGACCGCTTGCACGAGACGATCAGCTCGTCGGCGACAATCTCCGTGCTGGCGACGAGCGACGGCTTGGTCGCCGCGACGTAGTCGCCGAGATCGATGACGGCCTGGTCCATCTGGGGTTGTCCTGTTCGCCTACAGAATGCGCGAGATCGGTTTGGAGCGCCGCACCTTCTTCTGCAACTGCAGAATGCCGTAGACCAGCGCCTCTGCCGTCGGCGGGCAGCCCGGCACATAGATGTCCACCGGCACCACGCGGTCGCAGCCGCGCACCACGGAATAGGAATAGTGGTAGTAGCCGCCGCCGTTGGCGCAACTGCCCATCGAGATCACCCAGCGCGGCTCGGCCATCTGGTCGTAGACCTTGCGCAGCGCGGGCGCCATCTTGTTGGTCAGCGTGCCGGCGACGATCATCACGTCGGACTGGCGCGGGCTGGCGCGCACGAACACGCCGAAGCGGTCCAGGTCGTAGCGCGGCATGTAGGCGTGCATCATCTCGACCGCGCAGCAGGCGAGCCCGAACGTCATCGGCCACATCGAGCCGGTGCGCGCCCAGTTCACCAGCTTGTCGAGCTGGGCGACGATGAAGCCCTTGTCGGCGATCTCGTCGCTGACCTGCTGCAACAGCGCGCTCTGGTCGGAGCCCGGCGGAAGCGGCGCCACAGCCGAGCCGGCGTCGGTGCTCACTCCCATTCCAATGCCCCTTTCTTCCATTCGTAGATGAAGCCCACGGTCAGGATGGCCAGGAACACGATCATCGACCAGAAACCGAACATGCCGATGTCGCCCAACGTCACCGCCCACGGGAACAGGAACGCCACCTCCAGGTCGAAGATGATGAACAGGATGGCGACCAGGTAGAACCGCACGTCGAACTTGTGGCGCGCATCATCGAAAGCTTCGAACCCGCACTCATAGGCGGACAGCTTCTCGGAGTCCGGCTTCTGCCGGGCCGCGAACCATGATGCCGTCACCAACAGGATGGACAGCCCCGCGGCTATGCCCAGGAAGATGATGATCGGCAGGTACTCGAGCAGGAAATCGGCGTCCATGCTGGCTCCGTCCGCACCGTGACTGGCGTGCGCTCCAGAATGACCGTGCGTTTAGCCGTGCAGAGGGGCGGCTGTCAAATCGCTGTATGCCCCGCGCCGTGCCCCGCCCGCCAGTCAACTTGCGCTAAGCCCAATAATAGCGGCGCGTGTGGCCGTTGCGCGCAAAAACGCACATGCAGCATCAAGTTTTTTCGAGCATGGCGGCCCAAGCCCCGGGCTGGCCGCAAACGACCCAGGCCACACAGCGTGGCTGCGCGGCATCGACGGCGATGTGAAGGAGGGAAACTGGCGGGAGTGACGGGACTTGAACCCGCGGCCTCCGGCGTGACAGGCCGGCACTCTAACCAAACTGAGCTACACCCCCGCAAAACGCGTGTCTCGCGGATCGACAGCATGTAGTGGACCGACCCGCCGCTGTCAACCGGCCCATACCTGCCGTATTCCGATTCCCCTATGTCACCCGCTCGGGCAGACCCGCTGGACGGCATTCGGGCCGCATTGCGCGGGCACCACAACGCCCGAACTTGCCTCAAATTTTAAATAAAAATCGCTCAATGTAAGTACAAATCGGAATTTATACTTTCCGCACGAAATAAAATGTAACGATCCATAAACGGTTGTAACGCAAACTCCGCACATCGGAAAGACAGGAACGTCTACTGGAGTTCAAGGGCATGACCGTTTTCGCAAACATACTTGTGGTCGATGACGACCTGACAGTGCAGTCGCTGCTCGACCGGCTGTTGAGCGACGACGGCCACACTGTTGAACTGGCCGGCTCCGCCCGCGAGATGCACCGCGCCATGACGCGCACGAATTTCGATCTGATCCTGCTGGATCTGAAGCTGCCGGACGGCAGCGGCGTCGACCTGCTGCGCGACCTGCGCCTGCACCACGACACGCCGGTGATCATGATTACCGCGCAGAACACCCTGATCGACCGCGTGATGGGCCTGGAGTCGGGCGCCGACGACTACATCGGCAAGCCGTTCGAGATGCGCGAGCTGCTGGCCCGCGTGCACAGCGTGCTGCGGCGCTCCAAGGCCGCCGTCGTCCAGCAACCGCATTTCGAAGACACGGTGCTGCGGTTCGGCGACTGGAGCCTGGACGTCACCCATCGCAATTTGTCGCATGCCCGTCATGGCGAGGTTTCGCTGACCACCGCCGAGTTCGATCTGTTGAAGCTGCTGGCGGAGTCGCCGAACCGGCCGCTCAGCCGCGACGAGCTGATGGCGGCGACCAAGGAGCGGGAATGGAACCCGTTCGACCGCTCCATCGACGTGCTGGTCGGCCGCCTGCGCAAGAAGATCGAGCAGGACGCCGCGCGCCCCAGCCTGATCAAGACGGTGCGCAATGTCGGCTACATCCTGGCCACCCGCGTCGACCGCGAGCTGCGCCCGGACCAGATGCCGCAGCCCAAGGCTGCCTAAGACTTCCGACCTACCTCCGATCCACTGCCCGATGCCGCGCCGGCCCCACATCGTTGGGGCCGGTGCCGATTCCGGGCTGGTCCGGCCGCCTGGACCCGATAGCGCCGACACGACCGACGAAAAAATCTTGCCACGTCGCGCAGGGTTTCCCCGGTCGCGGCGTATCACCTTGCAAGCCGCCCGGGTGCGGTACTGCCCGGGACCGGTTCTGGAGGTGAGGCATGAATGCCGCGACGACGCTCAACTTTGCCATCGGGGACGTTGCCATTGGCGGCGCCGATGGCGGACAATGGGCCGATCTGTGGACCACAATCGGCCGCTGCGTGCGGCCCAGCGCCCCGGCCCATGCCACGCGTTCCTCATCGCGCGACGTTCCGCGCCGCTCCGTCGCCCCCATGATCGGCCGCGACCACCAGGCGGCGGACTCCGACGACGCCCTGATCGCCCGCTGTGCCCAGGGGGACAGGGCCGCGTTCGCCGAACTTATGGACCGCCATGCCGATCGCGCCTTTGCCGTCGCCGTGCGCCTGCTCGGCAACCGCGCGGATGCGGAGGATGCGGTGCAGGACGCGTTCATCCGCGCCTGGCACCGTGCCGGCGCCTGGGAGCCGGGCCGCGCACAGTTTTCCACCTGGCTCTATCGGGTGGTCACCAACGCCTGCATCGACCGCCAGCGTCGCCGCCGTCCGCAGACCGCCATCGACGACGTCGCCGAGCCGATGGACGAACGCCCCGACCCGCACGCCGAGCTTGAAGACTCGCGGCGGGCCGATGCGCTGGCCGCCGCGACCCAGGCCCTGCCGGACGCGCAACGGCAGGCCATCGCACTCTGCTTCGGCGCCGGCATCAGCAACCGGGACGCGGCGGACACGATGAATATCAGTGTGAAGGCCCTGGAATCGCTGTTGATCCGGGCAAAGCGCGCCATGCGCCAATCGTTGGCAGCCGATTGGTAGAGCGTGCCGTGGGGAAGATGCAGTGGGGAACTGAAGCGATGAAACTGACCAAACTCCAGGACCTGTTGGATGCACGTGGCGCCGACCTGTCCGCATGGCCGCCGCGCGACCGGGCCGCCGCCGAGCGGCTGATCGCCGGATCGCCGGACGCCGCGGACCTCCACCGGCGCGCCCGCGCCTTCGAACAGGCGCTGCGCGACGCCGCCCCGTCCCGCGTGTCCGACGACTTCGCGCAATCGGTGATGGCCCGGCTGGACATGGAGCCAGAGGCCGAGGCCGAGGCCGCCCCCGCAACCGCGCGCCAGAGTGCGCCTCGCACAGCCGGTTGGCTGTCGTCGTTGATGCGCCCGGCCTGGATCGGCGCCAGCGCCACCCTCGCGGCGTCGCTGTCGGTCGGCTTCTACCTGGGCACCACCGACATTCACATCGACGCGCTCGACGGCCCCTCGGCCAGCTACGAGCTGACCGTGCAGGAGTTCGATGCCCTGATGTTCGGCCCCGCGCGCGCCGGCGAGAACGCGGACGCCCTGTGATGACGATTCGCGGTGGATGGGCCATCGGCCTCCTCGTGCTGCTGGCATTGTCGCTCAGCGCCAACATGCTGGTGGTGGGGTTCGCCGCCGGCCGCGCCATCACCGGCAATGACGGTGGCGGCCAATCCGGCGGCCAGAGCCTGGGCGCGCAGGCGGTCAATATGTCCGGCATGGAGCAGTTGTTGCGCCGCCTGCCCGACGACATCCGCCCCATCGTCCGCGCCGAATTCGACAGCAGGACGTCCGAGGTGCGTGGCCTGTTCGTGGCCTTGCGGCAGGCCCGCCTCGGCATCGCCACCGTCCTGCTCGCCGAGCCCTTCGACCGTGCGGCCCTGGATGGCCAGTTGCAGCAGGTGCGCGACCGCACCACGGACATCCAGGAAACGCTGCACGACATTTTCGCCACGGCCCTGGCAACGCTGGACGCAGACCAGCGCGCGGCCGTCCTCGAATCTTGGAGGCAGACCCGATGACCACGGTACAAGCCGCCATCGCCGCCAATCGGTTTGGCTATGGCGCCATGCCGGGCGAGCTGGCCCAAATCGGCAGAGACCCGCGCGGTTGGCTGCGCGCGCAACTGGCCCAGACACCGGCCGTTCCCCAGCGGCTGGCCGCCCTGAAGCCGCTGCCGGACCGCGTGGCCGAGATCAGGCGCCTGGTCGCGCAGAACAACGATCTTGCCGAGCAACTGCGCATCCTGGGGCGCGAGACCTACCGCGCCGATGCGCTGGCGCGGACAGAGGCGGCGGTGGCGACCGATACGCCGTTCTTGGAACGCCTGGTCCATTTCTGGTCCAACCACTTCACCGTGTCGGCGACCAAGCCGCTGCTGACCATCGGCGCGATCCCGTTCGAGAACGAGGCGATCCGCCCGCACGTGACCGGGCGCTTCCGCGACATGCTGCGCGCGGTGGTCGGCCACCCGGCGATGCTGATCTACCTGGACAACGCCCAGTCCATCGGCCCGAACTCGCGCGCGGGCAGCGACGAACGCGGGCTGAACGAGAACCTGGCCCGCGAACTGCTCGAGTTGCACACCCTGGGCGTCGACGGCGGCTATACCCAGGACGACGTGCGCGAGCTGGCCAAGATCCTGACCGGCTGGTCGGTCGGCCGCCTGCGCGACGAAAACGCCGGTGCGTTCATGTACCGCCCGTTCATTCACGAGCCGGGCAACAAGGTCCTGCTCGGCCAGACCTTCACCGAGAACGGCCAGGATGAGGTGGAAGCGGCGCTGACCATGCTCGCGCGCCATCCCTCGACCGCGCGGTTCGTGTCGACCAAGCTCGCCCGCCATTTCATCGCCGACAATCCACCGGCGTCCGCCGTGGAGCACCTGACCAAGGTGTTCACGTCGACCGACGGCGACCTGGCGGCCATGGCGGACGCTCTGATCGACTACATCGACGATGAAGACCCGCTGCCCAAGATCAAGACCCCGAACGATCTGGTGATCTCGGCGCTGCGCGCGCTCGGCGCGCCGGAGGTGGGCGATCCGGTGATCGGCTCGCTCTACCTGATGGGCCAGATGCCGCTGATGGCGCCGTCGCCGGAGGGCTGGCCGGACATTGCGGAAGCCTGGGCCGGACCGGAGGCGATCGTGCAGCGGATCGACTGGGCGGCGACCCTGGGCGACCGCGTCGGCGGCCTTGCCGATCCGGTGGCGATCGGGCGCAGCACGGTGTGGCCGGTCGCATCGACGCTCACTCAGTTTCACGTGGAACGGGCACCCAGCGCCGCCGAGGGCTTGGCCGTGCTGTTCGCCAGCCCCGCATTCCAGAGGAGGTAGCCGATGCGCACCCCGACCCTGTCCCGGCGGACATTCCTGGCCGCCACCGCCGGTGCGGCCGGCCTGGCCGCAGCCGCACCCCGCGCGACGCTCGCCAACGCGCCGACCGACAACCGGCTCGTTGTCATCCTGCTGCGCGGCGCAATGGACGGCCTGGCCGCCGTGCCGCCGATCGGCGATTCGCGCTACCGCGCGCTCAGGGACAATCTCGCCCTGGACGAGACCGTCGCGCTGGACGGCTTCTTCGCACTGCATCCATCGCTGGCGCCACTGGACGCCTGGTATCGGGCCGGCGACCTGTTGCCGGTGCATGCGGTCGCCACGCCCTATCGCGACCGTTCGCACTTCGATGCCCAGGATGTGCTGGAGAACGGCGCGACGGCGGCCAACAGCGCCAATGACGGCTGGTTGAACCGGGCGCTCGCGCTGCTAGCAGGCGGCGGCGCACGAGTGGGACTGGCGGTCGGCCAGACCGTGCCCCTGATCCTGCGCGGCGGCACTTCGGTCGCCACCTGGGCGCCGTCCCGGTTGCCCGCGGCCAATGCGCACCTGATCGACACGCTGACCGACCTTTATGCCCGCGATCCGGTGCTGTCGCGCGCACTGGCGGACGGCCTAGCCGCCAACATGCTGGTCGACGAGGCCGGCGGCTCGATGGATGGCGGCGGCGGCGGCGGCCGCAATCGCATCGCCTATGAGGAGATGGTGGCGGCTGCCGGCAGCCTGCTGTCCAACCCGGACGGGCCGCGCGTGGCCGTGCTGGAGCTTTCGGGCTGGGACACCCACGCCAACCAGGGCCGCGAGACCGGCCGCTTCGGCCGCGCACTGGACGACCTGACCGCCGCCCTGGTCGGGCTTCGCGGGTCGCTGGGAAGCGTCTGGGACCGCACTGCCATCGCCGCTATGACCGAGTTCGGCCGTACGGCAGCACCGAACGGCACCGGCGGCACCGATCACGGCACCGGCGCGGTGGCGCTGCTCGGCGGTGGTGCCGTCGCCGGCGGCCGGGTGCTGGCGGATTGGCCCGGCCTGGCGCAGTCGGACCTGCACGAGGGCCGGGACCTGCGGCCGACCACAGACTTGCGCGCAATCCTGAAGGGCCTGCTCGCCGGCCAGCTCGGCCTCAGCGAGGCCCAGCTTGCCGAAACCGTGTTTCCGGGAAGCAGTGGGGTTATGCCACTAGACGGCTTGTTGAAGGGTTAGATCGCGTTGCGATTGGCGTGCTGGCCCCGCACCGCCAATCTGAACTCATTTGTCGTCCTCGCCCGTGTGGCGAGGACCCATTCATGTCCATGACGCCATGGTTTGTGTTGGGTCGCTGAACGGCATGGCCGCTTGCCGGCGTGCATGGTTGCAACGGCTACGAGCGAACATTAGATCGGGATCAGCTTACGCTGAATCTGCGCCGGCCCTCTCCCCCACCCGGCCACCCAGCAGGATACTGTCGTTGGGCGGCCGGGTGGGGGAGAGGGCCGGTGCCGACTTAAATGATCATGCTCTAGACGCGATGCGCACCGCATACGAATGGGCCTCGGCACAAGGCCGAGGGCGACGACATTATTTGATAGAGGGATCGAGCAGAGCGACCGCTACAAGCTGCAGATCGACGTTTCGCCGATGTCGACGTGGAAGTGGTTGTAGTGCGCGGAGTCGGAGTTCGGCGTCAGCACCACATTGAAGTAGGCGCAGGCGCTCTCGGCAAAGGCGCGCAGGAACTGGCCCTTCTCGCCACTGTCATAGAAATCGTCCTCGACCGAAATCTCGGTACCGTCGGCCAACTCGAACGACGCGATATCCATCGCATTGCCGTAGGCATGGCGCGACAGCTTGGCTGAATTGCCGGTGCTGTTGCGGCAGGTATAGCCGGCGAACTGGCGCACGTAGACAATAGGCTCCCCGAACATCTCGTCGGCCAGGGACTGCAGGACGTTCTCGTCGAAGTTCCGCCACAGCAGCGCCATCGGGCAGTTGACCTCGACCGAGGGGCCGATCTCCGCAACACCCGCGGTGATCACCACGGGATTGTCCATGCCGCAGCCACGCGACGTGTGGACCGGCTCGGTCGGCGCGAACACGGCGCCAAGACGCTCCAGCTCGGCCAGGCAGGCATCTTCGTACTGGGATGGCTGGGCCGGTTGCGACGATTGCGGTGGCGTCGAGCCCATTTCGATCAGCGACGCAATCTGGTCGCCGACCCCGCCTGTGGTGTCGCGTTTCGCGAACGAGCGCTGTTGCGGCATGCACGCAGCCACCATGACCGCTGCCAGCAGCAGCGTCACCAACGATTTATGCATCGAACCTCCGATTCCCCAATTGCCCGGCCCTTAACGCCGCCGCGTGCGTTGGACCGACGCGTCTGCCTGACCTGTCCCGGAATCGTGCATAGACGCTGAAAACGGGGGAATCAAATGCTTAACAATTACAGGTCTGTAAGGTAGAAGCCTGCGACCGCGTTATCGCTGTCCGGCGATCAACGTCAAGCGCCTTGGTTAAGCAGCGAAGCCAGGTTGCCGAGCAGCAAGACTGCTGCCTACAATGGGCTCAGCGGCCGGCAAGGGCGCAGCTCATACATCGACGCCAGGAAGCCGTGTCCGCTAAACACTCCGACAACGCATCGACGGTGCTTGCCAATCTGGTTGAGGCGGAAGAGCCCGAAACCATCACCATCGAAGAGATCATGGACGCGCTGAGGCATCGTGGCTTCGGTTTGCTGTTCATCCTGCTGGCGATACCGAACCTGCCGCCGATCCCGATGATCCCGGGCGTCTCCACGCTGTTCGGCGTGCCGATGATGATCCTGGCCTATCAGTGGATGGTCGGAAAGCACCACCCGACCCTGCCGCGCAAGGTGCGGCAGAAGGAGATCAGCCGGGCCAAGTTCAACAAGGTGGTCAATGTCTGCCTGCCCTACCTGCGCAAGGTGGAGCGGCTGTGCAAGCCGAGCGTGGAGGGCGTGCTGGGCCGGTCCGGCGAGATCGTGTTCGGCGTTCTCTCGATCGTCTTCGCCATTGTGCTGGCGGCGCCGCTGCCGTTCTCGAACCTGCTGCCGGCCTACGGTCTGTGCGCCATCGGCATCGGGCTGCTGGAGCGCGACGGCCGGTTCGTGCTGGGCGGCACGGCCATCGGCATCTTCGGCATCTGGTTCCTGTACTGGATCGGCGAGCAGGCCATCGACTGGCTGCTCAGTTTCTTCTAGCGCACGATCATTTCAGTCGGCACCGGCCCTCTCCCCCACCCGGCCGCCCACGAGAGTATCCTGCTGGGTGGCCGGGTGGGGGAGAGGGCTGGCGCAGATTCAGCGTAAGCTGATCCCGATCGAGCACGCCACGTGGACGCAAGATAACGCGCCGAGCCGTAGCCTGGGTGAAGCGCAGCGAAACCCAGGGCTTCACCGAGTCAGCCATTGCGTTCGCCCCGGGTTACACTCCGCTCCACCCGGGCTACACGGAGTCTAGTTGCCGGGGACCGCTTCGTCGGGGCGCAGGGTCAGCACCGACACGCCGGACGCGGTGACGGCGACCGTATGCTCGAACTGCGCGGATAGCGAGCCGTCGCGGGTCACGACTGTCCAGCCGTCGGCCTCGGTCTTCACGTTTCGACGGCCGCGGTTCAGCATCGGCTCGATCGTGAAGACCATGCCTTCACGCAGCGCCAGGCCGGTGCCCGGCTTGCCAAAGTGCAAGACCTGCGGCGCCTCGTGCATCTCGCGACCGATGCCATGGCCGCAATACTCACGCACGACCGAATAGCCGTTTCGCTTGGCGTGGCGTTCGATGGCCCAGCCGATGTCCCCCAGACGCGCGCCTGGGCGCACCGCCCGAATGCCCCTCCACATCGCATCATAGGTCGCCTTGACCAGCCTTCTAGCGGCGGGGTTCACCTCGCCGACCAGGTACGTCTTGCTGGAGTCCGCAATGTAGCCGTTCTTCTCCAGCGTGATGTCGAAGTTCACGATGTCACCGTCCCGCAGCACCTTCGATTGCGACGGCACACCGTGGCAGACCTCGTCGTTGATCGAGGCATTCAGGACATAGCCGTAGCCGTACTGGCCCTTGCTCGCCGGCCGGGCTTGCAGGTCGTCGACGATGAAGCGTTCGACCATGTCGTTGACCTGAAGCGTCGACAGCCCAGCAAGCGGCGTTCGATCGAGCAGCCCGAACACCGACGCCAGCAACCGGCCAGACTCGGCCAGCAGGGCCAGTTCGTGCGGTTGCTTGGTCATGCGTTGCCCACGGCGAGCGGCGGCGGCGATACGCCGGCGGCGCCGAACTCGCGCTCCATGATCTCATTGAAGCTGAGCGTCGGATTGGTCTCGCACAGCATGCCGATCTTGATCCAGTAGGCGGCCTGCGCGTTGATCGAGCGGCACGTCACCTTGCTCGCCCGGCGCACCTGGACGTGCAAGTCGTCGTCTATGTTCACGATGCCCATGCGGCCCTCCCTATACGATCCATATATGGATCGTATAGGCCGTGGCATCACGAGAGGCAATGATCCGGGCAAACAGCGACCTGCGCCGGGGGCCCGACTAGCGCGGCGGCGGGTCCGCCTGGCTGTCGACCCAGCGTGGCGTGAAGCCGAGCACGGCGATGTCGCCGGGGATCGCGGGATTGAACATCGCGCTGTGCCAGTAGACCGCCTGCCACAACGGGTCGTCCTTTCCGGCCACGCTCACATCGCATGCCAGGTCGTATCGCTGGCTGAACTGGCCGAACACCAGCCGACAGCGGCCAGCGGCGCGCAGTTCGGCGACCAGCGGCGCATCGGCGCGGAACAGGCCGCCCATGGTGTCTGAGAAGGCGCGGGCCTGCTGGTAGTACGCCTCGGCCAGCTTCTCCATCGCCTTCTTGAAGCGCTCGGCCGGGTCGTGAGTGCGACTAACGATGTGGCGGAACGCAGCGGTATCGTCCTCGCTGTCCCGGCGCACGATCAACAGGGTCACGGCGTCGGCGAGCAAGCTGCCATCGGGCGCATGCACCGCCGGGCGGGCGCCATCCGGCGGGCGGCCACCCTCGTTGCGGACGGCATGCTGGCGGATGCGGCACTGCCAGCCGAGAAAATGGTCGCGAAGCTTGAACAAGGTGGCGTCCTGGGTGACCGACAAGTCGAGCGTCCTTGGAAGTGTCGTGACACCCGGGCAGATATCAGATGGCGGATGCCGGTGCCAAGGTCACGATCAGCCGCTCCGGCCCGATCTCGGTGCTGTCGAACGGCCAGCACGTGACCAGCATCAGGCGCGGCGTGTCTCCCGTGCGGGCTCCGCTGCCGCCGACCATCATGGTGCGGCCGTCGACCACCCGGCGGTCGGCCACCACATAATCCTGGGCCTGGCCGTCCGGCGTAGAAAGCTGCATCACGTCGCCAACCGCGACGTGCTCCAGGAACGCGAAATGGGTCTCGCGGTGGCCCGCGATCACGCTGAGCCCGATCTCGCCGGGCGCCACGCCGGCGAACAGCCCGGGCCCGTCTTGCAACGTCTCCAGGCTGGCGTCTGGCAGAATGTAGAGATCGCTTCCGTCGCCGGACAGGCGCGCCACCGGCGCGCTTTCGACCAATGGCGCGCCGTCATCCCAAACGGCGGCGGCCATCTGCTGGCCCTCCGCCGCCCGGTCGTGAACTGCCACGGCCTGCCCGATCTGGAGCCCCCCAGCACCGATCAGACAGGCCGCAGCACAGGCCGCCGCTACGTGCAGCGGCCTGATCCGTTTTGGACGGGTGGTCAACGCGTCCGGCGCCGGCTGGCGATCACGACGACCACCAGCAGCAGCCCGCCGCCGAAGACCAGCGCCAGGATGGCCGGGCCGAACGCGGCCTGGTCACCCAGCCCGGTCGGGGCATCGACCAGCGGGGCCGGATCTTCCATCACGGCCTCTTCGTCGACCATCTCGGCCTCGGACATGGCGTCGTAGGCCATCACCGGCTCCGCAGGAGCGGGCGCGTTGGACTGCGCCTGCTGCGCCGGCATCGCGTTCGCGGCACCGCCGAGCGCGCGGGACGGGTTGCCGAGGGTCACATCGTCCTCGCCTTCCTCGCCGAACACGCTGTCGTAGACCCAGCCTTCCGGCAGGTTGGTCTCCAGGCCGTAGCTCAGCACGTCCTCGCCGGTCGGCCGCACGAACTCGTCGTCCTCGGCCACCAGGCTCGTGTACTGGGTCACCACCTCGTAGGCGAGGGCGATGTCGATCACCTGGGCGCGGATATCCTCCTCGTCGGCGCCGAACACCAGCTCGTCCATCAGGCTGTCGATCTTGGCATAGGCCCAGACCGCCGCGATGCCCTCGGCCTTCTCGGCGTCGCCCATGTGGATGGTCTGCGACCAGGTCTCGCCGGCCCGCTCGCCCATCACCGTCAGCACGGCCTCCGGGTCGTCCACCTGCAGCGTGAAGCGCACCGGCTCGCCAAGATAGAGATCGGGGATGTTGCGCGGCCACAGCTCGGCGTCCTCGACGTCGAGCGGCGTGCCGTCGGCGTAGGTGACCTGAAGGTCCCGCATCACCGGGTTCTCCAGCTTGGCGAACAGCTCGCCCATGCGGCTCTCCACCTGGTCGGGGCTGCCGATATAGGTGAAGGTGCCGCGGCCGACCTCCGCCGCCTCGCTCATGAAGAAGCTGTTCGGGGCGGAGCCGATGCCGACCGTATAGAGCCGGGACTGGCCGAGGTTCTGCTCGATGTAGCGGAAGATCTCGAGCTCGTTGCCCACCGAACCGTCGGTGATGAACACGATCTGGCGGACATAGCCGTCGGCGCCGCGGTCGCTCAGCGCCAGTTGCAGGGCGCTCAGCATCTCGGTGCCGCCGTCCGCGCGCAGGCCGCGCACGAAGCCCACCGCCTCGCCGATGGTGCGGTCGGTCGCGTCCACCGCGGTGCGGAACAGGGCGCGCGCGGTGTCGTTGAACTCGATCACGTTGAAGCGGTCATTGCCTTCCAACTGCTCCAGCGCCAGGGCGACCGCACGGCGGGCCTGCTCGATCGAGGCACCGTCCATCGAACCGGAGGTGTCGACGATGTAGATCACCTCGCGCGGCAGGTCGATGATGTCGGCGCCCATATCGTCGGGCGGCATCACCATCACGTGCACGAAGTGGTCGCCGCCAATGGTCTCGCGGAACATCGCGGCGTGGGGCACCTCGCCGACGGCCGGCGACCACACCAGCTCGAAGTCGCGGTCGGCATAGACCGTGTCCTCGTCGTGGCCGAGCGCGACCGACACCAGGCCGGCGCTTTCGACGATGTCGACGTCATGGAACGGCGACTCGATGGCGGCAAGATTGAAGCCGGCATCCAGGTTCACCGTCAGCGAGATCGGGTTGATCGGGCCGTCCTCGGGGTTGCGCACCGGCGGGGTAATCGCCCACCAGTCGTCCGGCGTGGAGCCCACCAGCGGCGGCTCGCCGCCGGACACCATGTGGATGACGCCCTGGTCCGGGATGTAGCGGGGGCCGACGACCATCGGGAAGCGCAGGCGGAACTCGCCGGCGTCGAAATGCACCGTGTCCTGATAGACGAACTGGATGCGGATGGTCTCGCCGGGGCCGATGTTGGCCACGTTGGTGGTGAAGATGTTCGGGCGCTGCTGCTCCAGCAGGCTGGCGTTGCGGCCCTCGGCCAGCGCGGTCTCATAGGCCGCGCGCGCGTCTTCCGCGCTCTGGATCTCGCCCTCGACCACACGCTCGCCGATGTACATCTGCAAGCGGTCGACCGCCGCCGTTTCCGGCAGCGGGAAGACGTAGATGCCCTCGGCCCAATAGTCGCCGGGGTTGGTATAGGTCTGGGTGACCGTGGCGCGCACGATCATGCCGTTGACGTCGATCTCGACATCGGTGTCGACGTTCGGCGCCATGGCCAGCATGCCGGGCTCCGGCGTGGTCAGCCACAGGCCGGTCTCGACCTCGGCCGGCAGGCCGACTCGGATGACCTCGCTGGCCCGCGCGGTGGACACCACCACCGGCATCAGCATGGCCATTGCAACGATAAGGGCGAATAGTCCGCGATACAGCAAAGTGGGCGACCAGCCCACGCCGCCAGCCCTGGGGGCAGACTGAGGCACGTCTTCCAGCAGCACCGCATATACGTGGCGGTTAGCGCTCATACTTTCCTCCATGGTCCGTAGCGAACGACGCACCCGTTGCTCCCTCCGTCGAGCCGCCGCACCGGCCATATCGCGTTGACGGTGCGGCGGAAATCGGCGCCAATTGGGGCGAGTTTGTGATTTCACCATTGCCGCTGGTGCGCCCGTGTGTTTGTTTCGCGCCGTCTCCGCCGCACGGCCCGCCGGGACAACTCACGGAGCCAAAACGATGTCGATCCTCGCCCACCGGCTCGACCGGATTCAGCCCTCGCCCACCATTGCGGTGACGACGCGCGCCGCCGAACTGCGCCGCGCCGGCCACGACGTGATCGGCCTGGGTGCCGGCGAGCCCGATTTCGACACCCCAGACCACATCAAGGAAGCGGGGGCGAAGGCGATCGCGGAGGGCAAGACCAAGTACACGCCGGTACCGGGCATCCCCGAGCTGCGCGAGGCGATCTCGGCGCAGTTCAAGCGCGACAACGGGCTGGACTACACCCCAGCGCAGATCAGCGTCGGCTGCGGCGGCAAGCAGACGATCTACAACGCGCTGATGGCTTCGCTGAATCCCGGCGACGAGGTCGTGATCGCCGCGCCCTATTGGGTGAGCTACCCCGACATCACGCTGCTGGCGGAAGGCGAGCCGGTGATCGTGCCCTGCCCGGCGGAGAACGACTTCAAGATGAGCGCCGCCGACCTGGAGGCGGCGATCACGCCGCGCACCAAGTGGGTGATCCTGAACAGCCCGAACAACCCCACCGGTGCCGCCTACACCCGCGACGAGCTGAAGGCGTTGACCGACGTGCTGGTCCGCCACCCGCATGTGTGGGTGATGACCGACGATATGTACCAGAAGATCGTCTACGACGGCTTCGAGTTCCACACCCCGGCGGCGCTGGAGCCGGCGCTCTACGAGCGCACGCTGACGCTGAACGGCGTCTCCAAGGCCTATGCGATGACCGGCTGGCGCGTCGGCTGGGCGGCCGGGCCGGAAGAGCTGATCAAGGCGATGAACAAGATCCAGAGCCAGGCCACGACGTCGACCTCCACCATTAGCCAATGGGCGGCAGTGGCGGCGCTGACCGGGCCGGAGGACTTCCTGACCGAGCGCAATGAGACCTTCCGCCAGCGCCGCAACCTGGTGGTCGAGGCGATGAACGCGACGCCGGGCCTGTCGTGCTCGACGCCGGAGGGCGCGTTCTATGTCTATCCGTCGTGCGCCGGCGTGATCGGCAAGAAGACGTCGGACGGCGCCATCATCGAGAACGACAAGGCGTTTTCAGCCTACCTGCTCGATTCCGTCGGCGTGGCGGTGGTGTTCGGCGAGGCGTTCGGCGTCGGCCCGGCGTTCCGCATCTCCTACGCCACCTCCACCGAGGCGCTGGAGGATGCGTGCGCGCGGATCAAGAAGGCGTGCGAGGCACTCAGCTGAGTTCGTCGGACTCCCAGTCCTCGCTACCGTGACGAACGCGCACGATCAGCACATCGCCGTCGTCTGTCGTCACATAGACGATCACATGCGACCCGCACGGATGCACGCGCACGGGCGGGTCGATTTCCGTCCGCTCTCGCGCCAATAATGGCTGTTCCGACAACAGCCGAAACATGGCCTCCAGCCGATCATGGTAGGAATCGGCCTGCGCCAAGCCGAATGTCTCGGCCCCAAAGCGATATATGCCAATAAGGTCTAACTCCGCCCGCCGGGTAAGGCGGTAGCTCACGTACCAGACTGCTCAAATTGTGCCCGGGCGTCAGTCCGCAACTCTTCCATGGTGCGGTCGCCGACGCCGCTGTTCAAACCCTCTGTCACGAGTTGCTGCATGCGGGCAATTTTTTCGACGCGGTCGCGGTCACGTCGGATCAGGTCGCGCACATAGTCGCTTGAGTTGCTGTAGCGCCCGCCTTTGCTCTGCCGCTCAACCCAATCCTTCATTGCGTCTGGCAGCGATACGTTCATTGTGGCCATCGTCTCACCTCCGAAAGGCAAGATAACGCGATATGGCAAAGTTTGCCACGAAGATATCTAAGCGATTTTGGATGCCCAGGTCCTAAAGGACTGGGTGGGGAGGACGAGACCTGAGGTGGGGCTGGGTGGGATCCGTCCCGTCAGGCACTACGCCGCGACCCGGCTGAGCCAGCCGCTCAAGGTCG
Source organism: Alphaproteobacteria bacterium (assembly GCA_965227515.1). Lineage (GTDB taxonomy): Bacteria > Pseudomonadota > Alphaproteobacteria > CALKHQ01 > CALKHQ01 > CBDDFZ01. The sequence continues at coordinate 2,416,232 of CBDDFZ010000001.1, read as the reverse complement.
AGTTGGCCAGTTCGGAGCCGCCGAGAAACTCAACGTAGCGGGCCAGCGACATCAACTGACGGCGCACAGTGAGGTCGCCGGACGACGCACGACCGAGCAGATCCTCGGCCTGGGCGGTGACGCCGGCCAGCAGTTCGGCGCTGGCCGCCTCCACCTTGTCGACCATGTCCAGGTGCCCGGCCCAGCCATGGCACTGCTGCAGGGCGATGATGTTCTCTTCCACCGCACGGGCATGGGTCAGGTCGTCGCCATCATTGGCGACATTGCCCAGCACCTGGCCGATGCTGTCGACCACGCCGCCGGTCAGCCGCGGCAGCACCGTGTCGCCGCCGACCTTGCGCGCATTATCCAGCGCCTCGGCGACGCTCTCGCGCACCTTGTCGTCCTCCAGCCGCTTGGCGAAGCCTTTCATGGCGGCGAGACCGTCGGTCAGCGACTTCAACTCGCTGACCATCGCGTCGGGCGTCGCACTGGCCGCCCGCTCGGCATAGCTGGCAATCCCCTGGCACAAATCGGCGTTGAAGTCGGCCGCGAAGCGCTCCAGCACGGCGCGCGAGCGCGGATCGCTCATGCCCAGACCACCAGCCGTCATCACGCCCATCAGGCGCGACGGCGGGCTCAATCGCATGGCGATCACCGTGCCGACGACATAGGCCTCGTTCGGGCCCACCCTCAGCGCGGCCTCCAACATATTGCAGGCGATGGTGATCTGGCGGTCTTCCAGCTCGGTCATGGCCGGGCCCGGCAGGTCTTCCATCACACGCCAAATCTTCTGCCGCATGCGCACGGCGGCGCGCATCGTGCTCATGGCCGCGCGGACCGCTGGATCGGAAACGGTCGGAATGGCCTTGTCGATCGCCTGATCCGCTGCCTCCCACAGGGGCTCGCCAATCTCGCGCAGCTTGTTGGTGTCGGCTCCCGGTTGCTCGGCGATCTTCTCCTGGATGGCGGTCAACCGCTGCTGGCCCAGCGCCTCGGCAATCGCCTCCCAGGCCGGCGCCACGTGTTTGCGCGCAATGTGTGCCGCCATCGTGCAGTGTTCCGGCGTGTCGCGCAGCAGGCCCTGGAACGGCAGGCAGAACAGGCGGCGCGGCAGGATCGACCGGCGGGGGCGCAGCCGGCGCAGGCGGGGGCGGATGATCGACCGGCCGCGCAGCGCGTCCTGGTCGTCGCCGCCGTGCTCCAGCAGGTGGCTGACTTCAACGATGACGCGATCTTCCAACTGGCCGACCCGGCCCTCCAACAGCGTCAGGATTGCCTTGGGACTTGTCATGATTGCCCAGCCTTCGCGGTCTCGATGCGCCGTTTCGCCTCCAACTCGGGCGAGGCATAGCGACTGTCCTTGCACGGATAGATGCGCCGCTCGTACCGCCGCTCGCCCTTCGCCTGGATGGTGCGCGGCAGGCGCTCCAGCTCGCGGCGCGGCACGGCTGGCAGGGCGCGGTGAATCTCCTCCACGGCCAGGGCACGGTCCACTTCCTGGCCGTCAGCCGCCGTCCGCCAGATGACCACCAGCATGTCCCAGCAGTCCAGCAGCCAGCACAGGCGGTCGATCCGCTCCTCGAGCGCGCGCGAATTCGCCGCCCAGTTCGACATCAACTGCCCGATGTCGGCCAGCAGCACGTCGATTTCGCCCAGCAACCCGTCGGCCACCGCAGCGGTTTGCTCGGCGACACCGCCGACGATCTTCCCCAGGTAGCGGCGCTCGTCCACCGTCTGGGCGACCCAGCCCCAAACCGACGATGCAAAGCCGGTCACGTCCGCAGCCACCTGGCGCAAGCGCCCGGGCTGCGCAGCTTCGGCAAGGCCGACCTGGGCCAGCACCGTACTCTGCTCGGACAGGTTCGCGTACAGCGCATCCGGCGTCGTGTGCAGCTTCTTGGCCATCGCCTCGAAGGCGCTCTTGGTCTGCTTGCGCCCCCAATCGGTCTGCAGCGACTGCGGCGTCAACTGGGTCGCATCGAAGCCGACGTGCTCGTACACGCGCTGGATCAGGCTGTAGTTGGCGACAAGCTGCTGGCCAGCCTCCGACGCCAGCCGGCGCCGGCAGCTCTCCGCCACGTCCGGGCCGGCCAGCCCCTGCGCGCCCACTTTGAGGCAGACCCACCGCACGCCATTGGGGGTAAATGCGTCCAGCTTGGACAGCTCCTCGTGCAACTGCCGGTCGTGCAGCGTCAGCGACATCATCTCGGGCAGGGTCGACCACGGCACGACATAGGTGCCCGGCGCGTCCGCGAAATATGGGATCAGCAATTCCTGGACATCGCGACGATTGCGCCGCACCCGCGCCAGCGACAGCTTGGGCGTGGTAAACGGGATCGCCAGCCCACGGTCGTCGAACGTTTGCGGGGCAAACATATCGAACTTGGCGTTGCTTCCCGAGGACGATGCGTCGTCCTTTGGCGGCGCTTGGACAGGAACTGCCGACATAAGTTGGTGCGTTTGCCTTAAGATCGTTTCCGGTCGCATTCCGACCGATGCAATGACATTCTGGCGCATGAGGCTGAAAAAATTGGTTAATCGCCGTTTAGCCAGTTTTTTGCTCACGCTGAGTCGGCGCCAGCCCGCACCCCCACCCGGCCACCCAACGATAGTATCCTGTCTGGGTGGCCGGGTGGGGGTGCGGGCCGGTGCAGATTGAACGAAAGATGCTCTAGTCCTTTGTTCGAGGTAAGGTTCGGGCGATTTCGACACGGCAATCCGACGCGAGCGAATGAGCGACTACCAGATCATCGGACTGATCAGCGGCGTGGTCTTGCTGGTGGCGTTCTCGGCCCTCTATGCCAGGCGCGGGTTTCCGCCGGGCTCGCGCCGGCACTTGATGATCTGGCTGGCCATCGCGGTTGTCATCGCGATCGGCCTGATCGTCTTCGAAGGGTGAGCACGCGATCGATGCGGATTTCCAGCACGCATTGGCAGACATGAACTGGCGCGACGGATATGTCTGGCGCGGGATCGGCTATGGCCTGACCGCCGCATGGATGGTCGCGGTGCTGGTGATGAGCGGCGGCGACCCTGCGGACCCGATGTTCGACTACATCTTCATCGTGCCGCTGATCGGCTGGCTGATCGCCGTGCCAGTCGTGCGCTGGATCGCGCACCGCAACCAGTCTGGCCCGCCCGATATTCGCTAGAGCATGATCATTTAAGTCGGCACCGGCCCTCTCCCCCACCCGGCCGCCCAACTACAGTATCCTTCTGGGTGGCCGGGTGGGGGAGAGGGCTGGCGCAGATTCAGCGCAAGCTGATCCCGATCTAGTTGTCCCCGTTTGCAAGCACCGGCGCCGTTCTCACCGCCCATCACGGCATGTTGACTGCGCGCGGCAAGTATTCGGGGCCAATCGACCACATATAATACGTGCGAGCTCATCTATTGCCGGATGCAGCACGCACTCGCCGCCGCTGCGCTTGTTCCCTCTTCCCCTCTGCCTCCATGGCGCGGCGGCGGCTCTTTCAGAGACCTTTGGAAGATGAGCCGAAACGGCTCGTTTCAAGATCGGCGCAAGCTGATCATGCTCAGTCGCGCATTGTGACGTGCAGCGGCATGCCGTTGCGTGGCGCCAGCGTGATGCGGGCCACCGGCTCGGGCTCGAAGCCGGGCGGGCAGGAAAATTCCGCCGCGCGGATCAGCTGCGCCAGAATGACCGTCGCCTCGATCATCGCGAACGCGCCGCCGATGCACACCCGCGGCCCGGCCCCGAAGGGCATGAACTGGTAGCGCGCGTGGTGGGCCGCCTGCTCCGGCGCGAAGCGCGACGGATCGAACGTATCCGGGTCGGACCACAGCCGGCGATGGCGGTGAATGGCATACACCGGGACCGAGATCAGGGTGCCGCGCTTCACCGGCACGTCGCCCAGCCGCGTGTTGTGCTGGGCACAGCGCTGCATCATGGCAGCAGCCGGGAACAGCCGCATCGCCTCTTTCAGCACCTGCTGCACCACGACCAGGCGCTCGACATCCCCGGCACCGATCGGGCCGGACGGCGCCACCTCCATCACCTCGCGATAGGCGCGTTCCGCCCACTCCGGCGACTTCGACAGCAGATAGAGCGTCCAGGTCAGGCTGGTCGCGGTGGTCTCGTAGCCGGCAAGCAGGAAGGTCAGCAGGTTGTCGACCAACTGGCTCTCCGACATCGCCTGGCCGGTCTCGGGATCGGTCGCGGTGAGCATGCGGGTGAAGATGTCGTCGCGGTCGTCCTGGCGCCCTTCGGCCACGGCGGCGCGGCGGTCGCGGATCAGTGCGGTCACGGACGCGCGCAGCCGTGCCTCCTGGGCGCGCATGCGCCTACCGCCTGGGCGCGGCATCCAATGCGGCATGCGAAACAGCGAATAGATCAGCCACCAGTTGACGCCGTCGATGTAGTCGTCGCGGCCCTCCAGGATGGCCTCGCCGACCCCGGACCCGCCGCCGGCCAGAATGGTGTTCGAGATGACGTGATAGGTGGCCTGCATCATGTCGCCGTCGATGGCGTGGACCGCGCCCTCGGGCGCCGCCCGCCATTTCGCGATCACCGCGTCGGCGGCGTCGGACATGGTCGGCACGTAGCGCAGCAGTTCGCCATGACGGAACAGCGGGGCTGCCGTGCGGCGCTGCCAGCGCCAGTCCTGGCCCTCGGCGGTGAAGATGCCGTTGCCCAGCAGGTCGCGGAAGAAGTGGCGCATAACGTTGTCCTTGCGGAACTCGTCGGCGCGGTCCAGCAGCACTTCCTTGACCAGGGCGGGATCGGCGATATGGATGACACGGGGCGGGCCGAACGTCTCGACCATCGGCTCGCGGTAGATCGCCTCCGGCAGGGTCGCCAGCATGTTGTCGCGCAACATCAGGATGTTGCCGGGGAATGGCACCCGCTTGCGCGCCGGCGGCACGAAAGGCGGCACCAATGGCATCGTCATCTCTGCAGCGCTCATGTCACCCACCCTTTGCAATCCTGTCGCACTCCTTCCCTGCCTATCTAGGTGCCTCCCGGGCAGCTGTTGGCCCGTGCCAAGGCAAAATTATGGCGGTTGGAATCAATTGTGCGGACGCCGATGGTGACTGAGGACCCGACGCGCCACCTGTTCGTCATCTCCGGCTGCTCCGGCGGCGGCAAGTCGACATTGCTGGCCGAACTGGCGCGGCGCGGCCACGCGACGGTGCCGGAGCCGGGCCGCCAGATCGTGCGCGACGAGCAGGCGCGCGGCGGTGACGGCCTGCCATGGCAGAACATGCACCGGTTCATCGAGCTCTGCATCGCACGCGGCATGGCGGCGCACGCCGAGATGGGTGCCAGCCCCGGCCCGGCGTTCTTCGACCGGTCGCTTGTCGATGCCCTGGCCGCGGCCGAGCGGCTGGGCCTGGCGCTCGACACGCGGACGCGCGATGCCGCAACACGCTGCCGCTACGCTACGACGGTGTTCATGGCACCGCCCTGGCCCGAGCTGTTCGCCACCGATGCCGAGCGCCGGCACGGTTTCGACGACGCGGTCGCCGAGTATGACGATCTGGCCCGCGCCTACCCGGCCCGCGGCTACCGTCTGGTGCATCTCGCCAAGACCGGCGTCGCCGCGCGGGCGGATGCAGTGGAGGCGGAAGTCGCACGCCATCTCAGTGTCCCCTAGGGGACGGTCGTACCAGAAACGGCAAGAAGCAGGTTGGCCAGCGCGGCGACAACCATTGCGGTCATGGTCGCGGCCATGCCGATGACGCGCAGGTGCGGCCGCTCCGGTTCGGTGCCGACGCCGAATGCATGGATCGCGCGACCGGCAACCATCATTCCCCCCAGGATATGCAAGGCCCAGGGCCCGAAGCCTTGCAACTCGGCCAGCGCCATCAGCACCAGCACCAGCGGGACGTATTCGGCGAAATTCGCGTGCACCCGTATGCGCCGCATCAGCGGCTTGTCGCCGCCGTCGCCGAGGCCGATGTGCGCGCTGCGGCGCATGGCGATCACCCTGGCCGCCAATCCGACAAACAGCAGACCCAGCAGGCCGCCATAGAACGGCGTGATAGCAACACCCATGACACCCCCCTATTGGGTTCGGGTCCCCGCTTGCGTTTTGATATACGATGCCGCCATGCGGATTGGATTGCCCCAGGCACAGCCATGAGCCGCCACGGCTCGTTCCTGCACCGCTTCGGGCGGCGCGTCCTGTTGATCTCGCTGCTGCTGAACCTTGCGGCGGTGGTGGTGATCGCGCTTGCGGTCTATGCGCCGGGCGGCTTCGTGCGCGCGGTCGCCGGCTACGATCCCATCGGGCCCTGGTACGACCAGAAGGCCAGCCTGTTTCCGTCGCTCGACACCGGGCGCGGCGGCATCGTGCTGGCCGGCGACAGCCTGATCGACCACGGGCGCTGGGCGGAGGCGTTTCCCGACCTCTCGATCCGCAATTTCGGCATCGCCGGCGACACCACCGACGGCCTGTTGCAGCGCCTGGACCCGGTGATCGACCTCGACCCGCAGGTGATCGTGGTGATGATCGGCACCAACGATGTCGGGGTCGGCCTGGAGCCCGCCACCGTCACCGCCAATATCCAGGCGATCGCGGACCGGCTGTCGACCGCGCTGCCCGGCGCGCGCGTGGTGCTGCACACCCTGTTTCCGCGCAGCAGGCAGTACGCCGAGCGGATCGCCGAGATCAACGCGGCTATCCGCGAGATCGCACGGGCCGGCGGGCACGACCTGCTCGATCTGCACGACCGGTTCGCCGACGACCAGGGTGCGATGCGCCCGGAATACTCCAACGACGACCTGCATCTGCTGGGCACCGGCTACGCGCTGTGGCGCGACGCCCTGCTGCCCTGCCTGACCACGGCGTGCCCTGCCGTGGAATAGTTTTCCGGCGCCATGAACTTTCGCTTCCGCAGCCGCGACTTACGGCAAGCAGCGGAGGAGAATGTCGTGCATCGCGATATGTCGGGGCAATCGCGCCTTGAACCGGCGCGTTCTCAGCAAAGGCTAGGAAACGGCGGCGGCCACCGAGTCCGGGTCGGCCGCGCGGCCGCCGATGATCTCCTCGTAGACGCTCTCAAGTTTCGCGCCGACTTTCGACCATGTGTAGCGGCGGCTGACCGACGCGCGGCCGGCCTCGCCCATCGCCGCGCGCGCGGCGGGATCGGTCATGGCCGCGACCATCATCTTCTCGGTATCGTCAACCGTTGGCGGCGCCACCATGGCCGCACCGTCGGCCTGGGCTTCGCGCCAGATGTTGACCCGGTCGGAGATCAGCACCGGCGTGCCGCACGCCATCGCCTCGATCACCGACACGCCGAAATTCTCCGACAGAGACGGCAGGATGAACAGGTCAGCCTCGTGCAAGGCTGCGAGCGCGATGTCGCCCTCCAGCATGCCGGTGAACGTGGTGCGCTCGCCCAAGCCGGCTTCCGCGACCCAACCGCGCACCTTTTCCTCCATGCCGTGGTCCGGCCCCGCCAGCACCAGATGCCAGTCGTGCCCGGCGGCCAGCGTGCGCGCAAAGGCCTGGATCAGGATATCCAGCCCCTTCTTGAAATTCAGGCGGCTGTAAAACAGCAGGATCGGGCGATTTCCGATCTCCGGCCACCGGCTGCGCAGGCTGACGTTCAGCGGCGGCGAGGCGTATCGCGCGGGATCGAGGCCCAGCGGCACCACCACGCCCGGCGTGCCCGGGACATAGGGCGACGCCAGCCGCATCTCCTCCTCGGTGGTGTAATGCATCGCCGCCGCATGGCGATTAACGCGATTTTGAAACAGCGCCTCTACGATGGATTTTCGAAACCTTCGGCGCTGGTAGATGTAGGGATCGAGCGTTCCATGAGGTCGAACCAGATACGGCACGCCTTGCGCACGGGCAGTGCGCGCCGTGGCCCAGCAATGGGCAAGGTAGAGCGAATGGATGTGAACGGCATCGACGTCGCCAACAAGACGCGGCAGCGCCGCAATCATGCCGGGCGCGTAGGCCATGAACGTGAAGGACGGCCAATGGTAGTAGTAGTAGGTGACGCCATTGCGCTTGACCGGTTGGTCGATGGGCACAGGCCCGTCCGCGGAGGCCGGCGCGAGGTCGGTGGTACAGATCCTGACATCGTGCCCGCGCGCGGCCACGGCCTCGGCCATGCCGATGCACGAATGGGTCGGTCCGCCCATGTGTCTCGCGAGAGAGGCGATTACATGCAGGACGCGCATTACCGCTTGGTTACGCGCAGTTTAGACGCCATATTGGGTGTGACCATGGACATCCTATGTGACCGACTTTGCCGTGCCTGCATCTGATGGGAATAGGCTAAAGCAAGGGTTAAGCATGTCCCGCCCATGCGTGTCAGTTATTGTCGTTACCATGAACCGGCGCGAGGACCTGCGCCGGTGCCTGACGTCTGTCGCGCGCCAAACATACCCTGATGTAGAGACGATCGTCATCGACAATGGCAGTGTCGACGGCAGCGCCGACATGGTCGAGTCCGAGTTCTCGGACGTTCGGTTGTTTCGCTCCCCAAAGAATCACGGTTGCGGCGGCGGTCGCAATATAGGCGCCCGAATGAGTTCGGGTCATTATCTTTGGTTCATCGATGACGATGCCGAAGTGACCGATCCCGACGCCATTGACCGGTTGGTGGCCGAAATGGAGGCCGATGCCAACCTGGGCGGCCTGGGCGGCGAGGCGGTGATCGACGAGGCGGGCGAGACCCTGGGCGTCAAGCGGATGGCGCTGTTCGCCAACGGCATGGTGATGGGCACCTACATGCTCGACCTGCCGTCCTACGAGCAGGCGCCGGCCACCACCCTCACCGGCTCCAACATGTTCGTGCGCCGCAAGGAATTCGCCGATCTCGGCGGTTTCGACACCAATTATGTGCGCGGCTGGGAAGACACCGACTTCGCCTATCGCCTGCGCGCCTCGGGCAAGCGCCTCGCGGTCGTCGGCAAGGCGCCGCTGATCCACTATTTCTCCGGACTGGAGCGGCGGATCGAAACCAAGGTGCCGGGCCAGAGCCGCATCTACTTCGTCTTGAAGAACTACGCCTGGTGGCGCATCGCGGCCCTGCCGCTGCTCGACCTGGCGTTCGCGCTGCACCCGGCCCACGTCTGCCGTGTCGCCAACAAGGCGCGGCGCATCGGCTTCGGCGCCCGCGGCCGCATCGTGAAGGTCGACGACCACGAGAGGCCCGACGCACGCCAGTTTGCCGGCGCCTTTGCCGTGGCGTGGCGATATGTCCGCACCATGGGCGCGGGTTATGTGTTCGGCTGGTCACGGGCGCGCGCCGCCCTGAAGGCCCGGCGCGACCCGCCCGACGGCTGGCAAGCCGCCGAAGAGGCGCTTTCACCCGCCGACTCGCAGGTGCACTACCCGCTGTTTGCCGCGGAGTAGGCTCCGCGTTCGGCCAGGTACGGAAAGGCAGGAACATCGTGGCAGCCCCGGTGATCGCGATCGGTCTCGATTCCGCAGACCGAGAATTATGTGCCCGCTGGCTCGACCAGGGTCTGATGCCCAATCTGGCCGCGCTGAAGGCGCGCGGCGCGAGCAGCGACCTGGTCAATGTGTCGTTCGGCGTCGCGGAGGCCGGCTGGACGACGTTCCTGACCGGCGTGCCGCCCGAGCAAAGCGGCTTCTGGTCGCAATTGCGCCTCGCCGATGGCAGCTACCGCGTCGACGAGGTCGGCGGCTATCCCTACGACGCCTATCCGCCGTTCTACGCCCTGGGGCCCGACTTCAAGGTGGCGGCGGTGGACATTCCGCACTCCGGCCTGTCGGACAAGGTCAACGGCATCCAGATCCAGGCCTATGGCGCGCATTCCGCCTACACGCCGCAACGCTCCTCGCCGCCGGAATTGCTGGCGAAGCTGACCGAGAAGCACGGCCCGCACCCGGCGTTCGACCGCGACAAGGCGCGGCTGTGGCGCGGCGGGTCGATGACCAAGCTGACGGACTGGCTGACCACCGGGGCCAAGCGGCGCGGCGCGATCTGCGCCGACCTGATCGGCGAACAGGACTGGGACCTGTTCCTCGTCATCTTCTCCGAGTTCCACTCCGGCGGCCACTACCTGCTGCACCTGACGCGCGAGGACCATCCGCTGAACCAGCCGTTCGGCAAGTCGATGGGTGGCCGCGAGCCGATGGCCGAAGTGGCCCAGGCGGTCGACAAGGCGATCGGCGAGATGATCGCCGCCGCGCCGGAAGATGCCACCTACGTCGTCTTCAGCCAGGAAGGGATGGTGCCGAACAACCTGGACGGCCCCAGCACGATCTTCCTGCCCGAGTTGCTCTATCGCTGGAGCATGCCGGGCCAGCAGGCGCTGCAGGGTGGGCCTCCGGGCGACAACCGCCCGCCGGCGCGGCCGATCACGCATCCGTGGAGCTTCGGCTGGGCGCGCAAGGTCTATAGCCTGAAGCACGACCGCAACAAGTTGCGGGCGTGGCTGCGCCGTCGCCTGCCGGTCGAAGTCGGCAACCTGATGGAGAAGCTGCTCGGCGCGCCGGAGGGTTTCGGCTACCTGAAGAACTACCACCCGTGGTTCCAGCCGGCGATGTGGTACTCCGACCATTGGCCGAAGATGAAGGCATTCGCCCTGCCGTCATATTCCGACGGCTATGTCCGCCTGAACCTGGAAGGGCGCGAGCCGAACGGCATCGTCGCCCGCGCCGACTACGACAAGACCTGCGACGAGATCGAGGACCTGCTCAACGGGCTGCGCGACGCGCGCACCGGCGAGCCGATCGTGGCGCGGATCACCCGGATGCGCAGCGGTCCGGACGATACCGACCCGCTGCGGCCGGACGCCGACATCGTGGTGAACTGGCGCCCCTTCCCGGCCGACATCGTGGACAGCCCGACGTGCGGGCGGATGGGGCCGATCCCGTTCTCGCGCTCTGGCGGCCATGTGCCGCAAGGCTTCATGATCGCGGCCGGCCCCGGCATCGATGCGGACAGTTTCGAGCCGAGCGGACACGTGTTGGACCTGACGCCGACGATCCTGGACCTGATGGGCGCGCCGGCCCCCGACTACATGCCTGGCCATTCCCTGCGCCGCACGCCGGAGACCCCGCGCGCAGTCGCGTAGGCCGAGCGTATCGTTCCAAGTTTGTAGCCTGGATGGAACGAAGTGGAACCCGGGTTTCGCTGCACTTCACCCAGGCTACGCGCCGGTGTGCCCCGCAAATGGGCCCTCGCGACAAGCGCGAGGGCGACGACGGAGATTGATGTCTCGCCGTCCCTACTCCGGCGGTGGGCCGAAGTCCCAGGGCGCGTGCTGATGGAGCAGCACCATGCATTCCTCGGTACCGGCGCAGCTGTTCTGATGCACCTCGCCCGCCGGCTGCATGATGTAGGACCCGGCTGGCAGATTGGCCACGGTGCCGTCACCGAAGGTATGGACCCAGAGCCCCTGCAGCACGACGCCATGATAGTCGGCGCTGTGGATATGTGCCCCGAGTTCCGCGCCCGCAGGAACACGCACCATGAAAGCATGCTCGGCACCCTGCATATCCCCCCAAACCGGGGAGAACTGCACCGGCCCGTCGCCGAGCGAAATCCACTCGCGGTCGCCCGCCGGAACGACGACCCTGGCGTCGTCGGCTGTGGCGGCTGTGGTCAAACCGCCGATCGCGGCCAACAGACCGGCCGCCGCGCCCATCCAATGCTTCGCAATCATGAATACCCTCCCCCTGGGACGGCCCGCTACGCCCGCATGGAACGCCCACATGGAACGTCGGCATGGATCGCCGGGCCGGATTGCGCGGATCGCGGCCGCTTGGGCCACGCGCGCCACAAGTTATGACAGGGCGCGGGTAGGCTGTCGACATTCCGGGGCCCCGGGCGTGGATCGCACGCTTGCCAACCGGCGCCGGTTCTGACTATGCATGGCCGATCCAAAGTCCAAGCCTTCGGGCTCTCCGGCCTGGCCGGCGCCCGCACCGAAAGAGCGATGATCCGCCATCATGGAACCGCCTGAAATCGTTTCCGTCGACACGCCGCACGTCAGTTGCGACGGCGGCAACGGGCCGCTGGGCCACCCGCTTGTCTATCTGGAGATGGGCGCCAAGACGGCGATCGACTGCCCCTATTGCGGCCGCCGGTTCGTGCTGAGCGCCAATGGCGACAAGGCTGCGTCGGCGGGGCACTGACCCCCTGAAAGTGATCGAAGCGTGACCGACACGTTGCCGAGCGAGGCCATCACGGCCCGCGGCCTGTCGCTGGTGTTCGATGCCGGCGACCAGGCAGTGCACGCGTTGTCGGACATCAACCTCACCATCCCACGCGGCAGCTTCGTCTCGCTGATCGGCCCGTCGGGCTGCGGCAAGACCACACTGTTGCGGGTAATCGCCGACCTTGAGCAGCCGACTGGCGGCGCAGCACTGCTGTTCGGGCAGACGCCGCACCAGGCAAGGCTGAACCGCGCCTATGGCTACGTCTTCCAGGCGCCGACGCTGCAACCCTGGCGCACGGTGGCGCGCAACGTGATGCTGCCGCTGGAAGTGATGGGCAGGGCCGGCGGCGAGCGTCGCGCGCGGGCGCGGGAGTACCTGGCCAAGGTCGGGCTGGACGGTTTCGCCGACAAGTACCCGTGGCAGCTTTCCGGCGGCATGCAGCAGCGGGTCTCGATCGCCCGCGCGCTGTCGTTCGAGCCGGACGTGCTGCTGATGGACGAGCCATTCGGCGCTTTGGACGAGATCACCCGCGATCATCTGAACGACGAGCTGCTGCGCATCTGGGCGGCGACGAAAAAGACCGTGGTCTTCGTGACCCACTCGATCTCCGAGGCGGTCTACCTCTCGACCAGGATCGTGGTGATGAGCCGGCGCCCCGGCCGCATCGTCGCCGAGATCGACTGCGACCTGCCGGCCGAGCGCGACCTGACGATCCGCGACGACCCGCGGTTCCTTGAAGTGGCAGCACGGGTGCGCAAGGCGCTGCACGAGAGCCACTCATATGACGACTGACGCCGCCGTCTCAGGAGCCGGGGCGCACGACGGCCTTGCCGCCGCGCTGTGGCAGCGCTTCGGCCCCGCCCTGGTCGTGGTCGCCGGCCTGATCGCGCTCTGGTACCTGGTGGCACTTCCCGTGAACGGCGCCCAGCTCGAAGCGTTCGAGGCGCGGCGCAACCCCGACCATGCGGTCACCTCCGACGAATGGATGGCGGCGAGCTGGACCATGCGGCGGCCCAGCGTGCCGGTGCCCGACCGCATCGTCGCGGACTTCGCCGAAGCGATCACGGTGGCCGAGGTCAGCCACCCGCGCAATCTGCTGTTTCACGTGTTCATGACCTTCACCGCGACCCTGATCGGCTTTGCCATGGGCGCGGTCCTGGGCATAGCGCTCGCGGTCGGCATCGTCAGCCTGCGCACGCTCGACGTCAGCCTGATGCCGTGGCTGATCGCGTCCCAGACCATCCCGATCCTGGCCATCGCCCCGATGCTGATCACGGTGCTGGGGGCGATGGGCCTGACCGGGCTGTTTCCGAAGGCGATCATCGCCATGTACCTGTGCTTCTTCCCGGTCACGGTCGGCATGGTGAAGGGGCTGCGCGCGCCCGACCACATGAACCTGGACCTTATGCGCACCTACAGCGCGACCGGTGCGCAGGTGCTGTGGAAGCTCAGGTTCCCGGCCTCGGTGCCGTTCCTGTTCACCAGCCTGAAGATCGCGATCGCGCTCGGGCTGGTCGGCACCATGGTGGCGGAGCTCTCCACCGGCGGCCAGGTCGGCCTCGGCGGCCGGCTGCTCACCGCGTCCTACAACGGCCTGATGGTGCACATGTGGACGGTGCTGATCACCTCGTCGGTGCTGGCCATCGTGCTGGTCGCCGCGGTCGGCTGGGCCGAGCGGCTGGTCGTGAAGCGCGGTGGCGCCTCCGGGGCGCAGGCGCGGTGACCGCGCGGCCGTTCCTGCTGGGCGTGGACATCCTCGGCCTCGTGCTGGCATTGGCGGCGTTCGCGGTGTCGGTGCTCTACGATGCGGAGACCGGCGCCGGCATCACCTGGTTCGACAATACGACCGCGTTCGTGTTCGCCGACGGCCTGGCGATTGGCTTCGTGGTGCTGATCGGGCTCGGGCGCCGGCTGGAGGCAGGCCCGCCGACGGTGCCCGACCTCGCCTGGGTGCCGCTGGCGCTGCTGATATGCGCCGGCGCCGGCGCCATGGTGCTGTTGCACGATGCGCCCGAGGCCACCGGCGGAGCGGGCCTCGCCGCCTTCGTCGCGTCCATCACCATCCTCGCCTGGCGCGCGCTCGCCCTGCTGGCGCAGCCGCGCCATCCGCGTTGGGTCCGCTATGGCGTCGTCGCCGGGCTCTTCGGCGTCGCCCTCCTCTGGTCCTGGGAAGTCATCGTGGTCGGCCTGAACGTGCCGGCCGCCCTGCTGCCGCCGCCATCGTCGGTCGGCAGCGAGATCGCGGCCAACCCGGACGTTCTTTTCAGCGACCTCGGCATCACGTTCCTTGAGGAGGTGCTGCCCGGCTTCCTGATCGGCACGCTCGCCGGCTTCCTGTTCGCGCTGGCGGTGGACGCGGTGCCGTTCCTGGCGCGCGGCCTGCTGCCGCTGGGCAACGCGTTTGCCGCCATCCCCATCGTCGGCGTGGCGCCGATCATGATCGTGTGGTTCGAGAGCGGACCGGAATCGAAAATCGCCGTCGTCGTGCTGATGACCTTCTTCCCGATGCTGGTGAACACCATCAGCGGGCTGAACAGCGTCGACCGCATGCAGTACGACCTGATGCGCTCCTATGGCGCCAGCTACGCGGTGCGGCTGGTGAAGCTGCGCCTGCCGACCGCCCTGCCGTTCATCTTCAACGCGCTGAAGATCAACGCCACCCTGTCGATGATCGGCGCCATCGTCGCCGAGTTCTTCGGCTCGCCGCTGGGCGGCATGGGCTTTCGCATCATCGAGCGGATCGGCCGGCTGGAGCTCGACATGGTCTGGGCGACCATCGCCATGGCCGCCCTCGTCGGCTCGTGCTTCTACGGACTGTGGGCGTTGCTGGAACGGGTCTTCACCTTCTGGCACCCGGCGATGCGGCGACCCTAGTCCATCGGTTGAAAACGGCCCGCGTCCTGTTATCTTCCTTCCCATGGCCGATACTAAGCAGAAGCGTTTGACACTGGCGGAACTAACCGAGGATCAACCGGAATCAACGGACCCGGCTTACCTGGCATGGCGCGACGCAGAGGTCCGGGCCGCAATCGCCGACGCCGATGCCAACCCGGATGACGATGTCAGCGTCGATGAATTGCTGAAGAAATTTAAACTTGAAGGTTAGGGTTACTGCCAGGGCCCAGAGCAGGCTCTCCCATATCCACACCTACATCGCCGAATACAACCCAAAGGCGGCCGACGGAGTGATCGAGGAGATACTCCAACGTCTACGCACATTGGCGTCATTTCCCAATCTCGGGCGCCCGGGTCGTCAAGCCGGCACCCGTGAGCTAGTAATCGCTGGCCTGCCCTACATCGCCATTTATCGGATCCAAGCCGACACGGTGCGCGTTCTCACCATTGTGCACGGCAGACAAAGGCAGCCTTGGCGATAGACCGTTCCGGCGCGGGTGACGACTCCTGACCGCCCCGCTTCCAAGCTTCGCCGAATTGTCATAAGACAGGCGGCAACGGGGTTCGCGGGAGTGCCAGACGGACCGTTGTCCTCTATCTGGCACGCTGCCTGCAAAACAACCCGCACACGGATCGGGGGAGAACGATCATGACGAGACTTGCATTGCTCGGTGGCGCGGCCGCCGTTACGGCCATCGCCCTGGCCACGTCGGCCCAGGCGCAGGAACTGGACGAATTCACCCTGCAGCTCAAATGGGTCACCCAGGCGCAGTTCGCCGGCTACTACTACGCGCTGGAGAACGGCTACTACGAGGAAGAGGGCCTGGACGTCACCATCAACCCGGGCGGACCCGACATCAACCCGATCCAGGTGCTGATCGGCGGCGGCGCGGACGCCACGGTGGAGTGGCTGGGCAACCCGCTGGCCACCCGCGAGGCGGGCACGCCCATCGTCAACATCGCCCAGTTCTACAACCGGTCCGGCCTGGGGCTGACCTGCCCGGCGTCCACCGGCATCGCGGCGCCCGAGGACATGGCCGGCCACAAGATCGGCACTTGGTTCTTCGGCAACGAGTACCCGACCTTCGCCTTCATCAACAACCTGGGGCTCAGCTACCAGGGCGACGATGCCAACGTCGAGGTGATCCGGGTGGGCTTCAACGTCGATCCGCTGCTGAACGGCGAGGTCGATTGCATCACCACCATGACCTACAACGAGTACTACCAGATCCTGGATGCCGGCTTCGCGCCGGAGGACCTGAACGTGTTCCAGTACGAGGACTACAACGCCTCGGTGCTGGAGGACGGCCTCTACGTGCTGGAAGGCAGCCTGGAGGACGCGGAGACGGTGGACAAGCTGACCCGCTTCGTGCGCGCCAGCATCCGCGGCTGGGCCGATGCCGCGGGCGATCCCGAGGGTGCGGTCGATGCCGTGATCGCCAATGACGAGACCGGGCTCAGCCAGTCGATGGAGAAGCAGATCTACGCCATGGAACAGGTGGCGCTGCTGATCAACGCCGACGAGGCGCCGGTCGGCTACCTCGACCCCGAGGCGTTCGAGCGGTCGGTCGACGTCCTGCTGCTTGGCGGCGGCGAGGCTCCGGTCATCACCGCGCGGCCGGAGGGTGCCTACACCCACGACATCTACGACGCGGCCACTGCGGAGTAGTTTCGCTGGAACCGGGGTGGCGGTGCGCTGACCGCTGCCCCGCAGCGATCGAACCGACGAGACGAGAGGCACCATGGCAAATGTGAAGGCTGGGCTGATCCAGATGTCGCTGAAGGGCGACACGTCGATGACGCCCGCGGAAATCCGCGAGAAGATGCTGGAAGCGCACCTGCCGCTGATCGACCAGGCCGGCGAGCAGGGCGTGCAGGTCCTGAGCTTCCAGGAAGTGTTCACCCAGCCCTATTTCTGTCCCAGCCAGGATTCCAAGTGGTACGGCGCGGTGGAGCGCATTCCCGACGGCCCCACGGTCAAGCTGATGCAGGACTATGCGAAGAAGTACAGCATGGTCATGGTGGTGCCGATCTACGAGGAAGACATCACCGGCGTCTACTACAACACCGCTGCCGTCATCGATGCCGACGGCAGCTACCTCGGCAAGTACCGCAAGACCCACATCCCGCAGGTATCAGGCTTCTGGGAGAAGTTCTTCTTCAAGCCGGGCAACACCGGCTACCCGGTGTTCGAGACCGCCTATTGCCGGCTGGGCGTCTACATCTGCTACGACCGCCACTTCCCGGAAGGCTGGCGCGCCCTGGCGCTGAACGGTGCCGAGTACATCGTCAATCCGTCGGCCACCGTCGCCGGGCTCAGCCAGTATCTGTGGGAACTGGAGCAGCCGGCATCCGCTGTCGCCAATGGCTGCTACATCGGCGCGGTCAACCGAGTCGGCACCGAAGCCCCCTGGAACGTCGGCAAGTTCTACGGCTCGAGCTACGTGGTGAACCCGCGCGGCCAGCTGATCGCCAAGGGCTCCGAGGACAAGGACGAACTGGTCGTCGCCGACATGGACATGGACATGGTGCGCGAGGTGCGCAACCTGTGGCAGTTCTTCCGCGACCGCAGGCCGGAGACCTATGACGACCTGTGCGAGCTGAGATAACAAGAGATAACGACGGCAAACGGCCCGCGCGCCGCCCAGGCCATTGATTCGCCATATTGCCGCGCCTAAGTGAAATCTCGTCCCCAGGCCCCAAAAAGGCAGGCCCCAAAAGGGTTGGGATTGGAGAAGCGTTATGAAGCTGAATTCAAGCTGGCGCCGGCCCGTTCTGGTCGCGGGCGCCGCCATAGCCGCAGCCGCCATCGGCGCGCAGTCGGCATCGGCCTTCACCCTGGAGAACGGCACCAACTTCCCGCTGTCGGTCAGCGTCGGCGGTGCCGCGCCCGTTCAGGTCGCGGCCGAGGATGTGCGCATCCTGTTCACCGGCCATTGCCAGGCGGGTTGCACCATTGCGATCAACTCGGTCGGCCGCAGCGTGGTGGCGCCCGGTGGCGGCGCCCCCGGCACGGTCGTACTGGCCGGGAACGGTGACAATGCCATCGTGCGTGCCCGCCAGCAGGGCGGCAACATCGTGATCGAGCTGAGCGGCGGGGCGCCCGCGCCCACCGCGCCGGCACAGAGCGTTGCACTGCCGCCGGGCCAGACCCCGAACATCCCGACTGACGAGTTCGATGGCGAGTTCGACGGTGTCGGCGATCCGCCGGTGGTGACGGTTGCACCGTCCAATCCGGTCCAGCCGCAAACGCCGGTCCAGCCGCAGACCCCGGTGCTTTCCGGCGAGACCGTGGTGGTCCCCACCGCACCCACCCCGCCGGCCGCACTGGTCAACGAGAATGACGCCACGGCCGACGGCGCCGTCAATCCGGGCCGCGACTTCAAGCCACCGCCACCGCCGCCCAACTACTGAATGACGCGGGTGAGTGACGCCTGCTGAGTCTGCCGAAACCGGGCCGCGCACGAGACGGACGCTTCCGTCGGCGCGGCCCTTGCGCGTTTGGTCGCCCGGTTCCGCCAAGTCCTCGCGGTAATCTTCGTCAATGAGATGTTAACGATAGCAGTGCGATCCTAGACATCCTGCGGCCGCACCCGCACTTTGCCGAAGTTGGCTCAAATGCAATGCGAATTCGAATTGAAAATTCTGGCATCCATTCATCATTATGCGATGATTATGCGGGATTTTCTTCGACGTAGTGTCGATCAGCGCAGGCAGTGCGCATGTTAACGCCAGGTGGCAAAGATGATGACTGATGTGAACACCCCAGCCATGCCAGGTCTCCCCGCACCGGTCGAACAGCCGACGCGGGGTCTGCGTTCCATCGCCGGCGCCTTCCGGCGCGACCAGGACGGCGCTGCCGCGGTGACGCTGGCGGTCTGGATCATGCCGCTGTTGGCGATGACCGGCCTGGCCCTGGACAGCGGCGTCGGCATGATGTCGAAGCACCAGCTGACCGAGGCGCTGGACGCGGCGACGCTGGCCGCCGGCAAGTCGCTGGATGCCGACGAGCAGCTCTCCTATTTCATCTCCTACCTCAACGCCAATATGTCCAATGACGGCGGCTGGTCGAACCTGACCTACACGCTGGACCGCGAGGACGAAGGCAACCGGCTGGTGGCCAACGCCTGCATCGACGTCGAGACGACCGTGATGGGCATGCTCGGCTTCAGCGATATCGAAGTGTGCGCCCGCTCGGTGGTGCACCGCGCGACGCGTGGCATGGAAATCATCCTGGTCATGGACAACACATGGTCCATGAACAGCGGTGGCAAGATGGA
The DNA here is from genome assembly GCA_965227515.1 of Alphaproteobacteria bacterium. Taxonomy (GTDB): domain Bacteria; phylum Pseudomonadota; class Alphaproteobacteria; order CALKHQ01; family CALKHQ01; genus CBDDFZ01. The sequence goes on along the minus strand of CBDDFZ010000001.1, from coordinate 2,396,958 downwards.
AGCCATGCAGGACGCCGCGCATGAGTTGGTAAACTCGCTGTTCGGCAACAACGAGACCCTGGACGACCTCTATATCGGCCTGGTGCCCTATGTCGCCGCCGTGAACGTCGGCAACTCGCACACCGACTGGCTGACCGCCGACTTCGACAACAACGACTTCTATCCGGAAGACTGGGAAGGCTGCGTCGAGGCGCGTGACGCCTCCGGCCGCGACATGACCGACGATCCGCCCAGCGAGGAGCTGTTCACAGCCCTGCTGTGGGAATCCGGCGTGACCAACAGCAACATGAACGAGTGGCCGCCGGTGAAGTCCGAAATGTACTGGGGCCCGTACGACAGCTCCGGCCCGAACAAGGCGTGCGGCCAGGCCATCACCCCGCTGATTCAGTCGCAGACCCAGATCCACACGGCCATCGACGCCATGGAGCCCGACTTCAACGGCACCACCTCGCACGTTGGCCTGGCCTGGGGATGGCGCGCCATCTCGCCGCGCTGGCGCGGGCTGTGGACCGACTCCGTGGACCCGGCCAACCTGCCGCTGGACTACGGCACCGACCAGATGGAGAAGGTCGTCATCCTGCTGACCGACGGCGTGAACTTCTGGTCCATGGGCGGCACCGCCAAGAACGCGCACGGCTTCATTCAGGACGGCCGCCTGGGCACCACCTGGAACACCAACTACGCGGTCGACCAGATGGACTATCGGCTGACCCAGCTGTGCAGCTCGATGAAGGCGCAGGGCATCATCCTCTACACCATCCTGTTCCAGGTGAATGACGACGATACCGACGCGATGTACGAAGCGTGCGCCACGGACGACGACTACTACTTCAACTCGCCGTCGAACGAGTCCCTGCAGTTGGCGTTCCGCCAGATCGCATCGGAACTGGCCAACCTCAGGATCGCCGAATAGACGACCCCCTCCATCGACTACCCCCATGCAGCGGCGGCCTTCGGGCCGCCGCTTCCGTTTGGGCCGAGCTCTTGGCCCAATTTGCGGCTAGAGCATGATCATCTAAGTCGGCACCGGCCCTCTCCCCCACCCGGCCGCCCAACGACAGTATCCTGCTGGGTGGCCGGGTGGGGGAGAGGGCTGGCGCAGATTCAGCGTAAGCTGATCCCGATCTAGTGTCCCGAATCTGAAGTTCGTAACAGTATCTGCTGGCCTCGATCGAACTTCAGATTCGATTGGGACACTAGCAACATATTGTTTCTAGTGTGGTTTTCGGTTTCGAAGTTCGCGCAGGTACCACCGCAGTTGTATGGCGAACTTCGAAACCACCACACTAGGTCGAAATGCGCTAGCATTCCCCCAAACAGAAAGGGAGGGGGCATGAGCCTGAACTCGATGGCGGACACGCGGTTGCCCACCGGCGTGCGGTAGCGGCGATGGCGCACCAATTCGGCGACGACCGGGCAGCCCTGGAGCGTGACGGCGTCTGTGTCCTCCGCGACAAGATTCCGACGGACCTGATTGGGCGGCTGGAGGAAGTCGGCCGCCGCCTGCTCGACGCCATGCCGGCGGACGAGCGCGCCAAGACACGGTCCCAGGGCAGCCTGATCCATGTCGCCGAGGACCCGGCCTTCGCCGACCTCATCGCCTCGCCGATCGTGCTCGATGCGCTCCGCGACCTCAGCCTCGACGACGCGTGCTTCAGCTCCGGCTACCTGATCTCAAAGCCGCCGCACGGCCCGCCGCTGTTCTGGCATCAGGACTGGTGGGGCTGGGACGATGCGTCGAGCTACGCCAGCGATATCCACCAGGTCTTCGTCATGGTCTATCTGACCGACACGTCGGTGGAGAATGGCTGCCTGCGGGTGATCCCGGGATCGCACCGCCACCGCCATCCGCTGCACGATCTGGTCGCCAACGCCCACACGCCTGAGATGGCCGAAGTGAGCGATCCGGACCATGTGGCCTATCGCTCGGCACCCGATGAGGTGCCGGTCCCAGTGCGGCGCGGCGACGTCGTCATCGGCGATGCCCGTGTGCTGCACAGCGCCTACGCCAACCGGACCGACGACGAGCGGCTGTTGATCACGCTGTGGTATCACCCGGCGTTCCAGCGCCAGCCCGAGGCGATGCAGGCCCGGGTCGCCAAGGTCGCCGCGCGCGAGGAGGTCGACACCGATGCCGGCGGCGCGGCCTTCCCCGATTCATGGCCGGAGGCCGCGCGCAGCCGGGTGGAGCCGCTGATGACGCGCTATCACGGCACGGTGGAGCCGCTGGCGTGGAACCGGGCGCCCGACGGCCGGCTGGAATAACCGCCATGGACACGCATCACGGGCTGGCTGAGGCACTGCAAGAGCGCCTGGCCCGTGTCGCGCGGCCGATCGAGCAGGCCGATGGGCTGCCGAACGCCGCCTATGCCGACCCGGCCTTCTTCGCCGCCGAACGAGACCGCATCTTCCGCAGCCAATGGGCCTGTGCCGGCTTCGGCAAGGACGTGCCCGCAACAGGCGACATGCGCCCGGTCGAATTCCTCGGCCAACCTCTGCTGCTGGTGCGCGACGATGAGGGCGCGGTCCGTGTGTACCTGAACGTGTTCCGCCACCGCGGCATGCGGCTGGTCGACCGGCCGGCGCATGCCAGTACGGTGCGCTGCCCCTATCATGGCTGGTGCTACGGCCTTGACGGTCGGTTGACCCGCACGCCCCATGTCGGCGGCCAGGGCGTGCACACCCACCCGCGCATCGAGCGATCCGAGCGTGGGCTGATCGAGGTGCGGTCGGCGACCTTCCTGGACATGGTGTTCGTCAATCTGGACGGCACCGCGGCACCCTTCGATGCCTATATCGCGCCCTTGGCGGCACGCTGGCCGGCCCATGCCGCGGCCACTCTGCACCACGGCGGTGCCGACAGCTCGTTCGCGCTGACGGTGGAGACCAACTGGAAGCTCGCGGTGGAGAACTACTGCGAGTCCTACCATCTGCCGTTCGTGCACCCGGCGCTCAACCGCTATTCCAAGCTGCGCGACCACTACCACATCGAGGCGCCGGGGACGTTTTCCGGCCAGGGAACCCGGGTCTACCGGCCGCAGCTCGATGCCGAGGGCCGCCGGTTCGACCAGTTCGCCGGGCTGGGGCCGGAGTGGACGGAAGGCGCCGAATACGTCGCACTCTACCCGAACGTGCTGCTGGGCGCCCACAACGACCACTACTACACCATTAGGCTCGACCCGGTGTCGCCCACCCGCACGGTGGAGGAAGTCGAGATCTACTATGCGAGCGACGCCATGCGGGACGAACCGGTCGCCGCCCTGCGCGCGGCCAACGCCGCCATGTGGCGGGCGGTGTTCGAGGAGGACGTCGGCGTGGTCGAGGGCATGCAACACGGCCGCCGCGCCGACCGGTTCGACGGCGGCGTGTTCTCGCCCGTTATGGAAGGCCCCACCCATTGCTTTCACCGCTGGGTCGCAGAGCGCATGCTGGACCGCCCAACCGAAGCCGGCCGAGACGCCGCGGAGTAGAAGATGAGCGCTGCACGATGAGCAATACGCTGCTGCAACAATTCGGCCGGCGGCTGAGGATCGGCATGGTCGGCGGCGGGCAGGACGGCCTGATCGGCGAGGTACACCGGCTGTCGATGCGGGTCGACGGCTACTACGACCTGGTCGCCGGCTGCCTGTCCATCGACCGCGATATCGCCCGGCGCTCGGCCGAAGCACTGCTGCTGGCGCCCGACCGCACCTATCCCGACTTTCGCACGATGGCCGAGGCAGAGGCGGCGCGCGACGACGGCATCGACGTGGTGACGATCTGCACCCCGCCAAACACCCATGCCGAGATGGCCCAGGCCTTCATGGACGCCGGCATCGACGTGGTTTGCGAGAAGCCGATGACCGCCAATGCGGCCGAGGCGGAGGCGCTTGCCGAGACGGTCCGCCGGACCGGGCGCAACTTCGTGCTGACCCACTGCTACACCGGTTATCCGCTGATCCGCGAGGCGCGCGAGATGGTGCGGTCCGGCACCATCGGCCGGGTGCGGCAGATCGAGACCGACTTCATCAACGGCGATTTCATGACCGAGAACCCGGACCGGTCGCAGCGGCACTGGCGCTTCAAGCCGGAATTCATCGGCAAGGGCGCGATCCTGGGCGAAATCGGCACCCACGCCATTCACATGGCGAGCTACGTCAGCGGGCTTGCCTGCGAGGCGGTGTCGGCCGACTTCACCATCTTCGCGCCGGGCCGCGAAACCTATGACGATGGCAGGTTGTCGCTGCGGTTCGCGGGCGGCGCGGTCGGCCGCATGTGGCTGAGCTTCGTCGCCGCCGGCCAGGAGCACGGCATGGGCTTCCGCATCTTCGGCGAGACCGGCAGCCTGCACTGGCAGCAGGAGGAGCCGGGCCGGCTGATCCTGAAGCACCCGGATGGCGGCCAGCGCGTCATCACCCCCGGCAACGACTGGCTGAGCGACAGCGCGGAGAACGCCAGCCGGCTGCGCCACGGCCACCCGGAGGGCTATGTCCTCGGCTTCGCCAACCTCTATCGCGACTTCGCGCGCACCATCATCGCCCAGCGCCTGGGCCTGCCCGCCGACAGTACCTGGAGCGACGTGCCGACCGTCGACGATGGCGTGGCGACCATGGCGTTCTTCGACGCCGCCATGGCCTCGCAGGAAGACGACGGGCGCTGGGTGACCCTGGCCTCCATGCTCGGCACAAAATAACACTGTTTGAGGAACGCCCATGACCTCCCACCGCACCATCGGCATCGGCATGCTCGGCGCCGGCTTCATCGGCCAGATGCACGCGCTGGCATTCGGCAAGCTCGCCGCCGCGCAACGCCAGCCGCGCATCGAGGCCGACCTGCGCGTTCTCGCCGAGCCCAACGCCGACCTCGCCGCGGAGGTCGCCGACCGCTATGGCTGGGCGCGCACGGTGGACGACTGGCCGGCGGTGCTGGACGACCCCGATGTGGAGCTCTTCATCAACTCCGGCCCCAACGACCTGCACCTGGAACCGTGCGTCGCGGCGGCCAAGGCCGGCAAGCACATCTTCTGCGAGAAGCCGCTGGCCCGCGACGCCGACGAGGCGTTCCAGCTCTGGCGCGAGGTCGCCGCCACCGGCGTGCACCATATGTGCGCCTTCCTGCACCGCGCGATCCCCGCGCTGGACGCGGCGCGGCGGATGATCGCGGCCGGCGAGATCGGCCGCGTGCGCCACTATCGCAGCCAGTTTCTGCTCAACATGCAGCACCCGGACGGCCACCTGTCGTGGCGTTACGACCCGGCGGTGGCGGGCCATGGCGCGCTGGGCGACCTCGGCTCCCACCACATCGACGCCGCCCGTTTTCTCGTGGGCGCGGAGGTGGCGGAGGTGACCGCGATGGCGGAGACCTGGAGCCGCGATCCCGACGGGCGCAACGTGCCGGTCAACGACGATTGGTTCGGGGCGGCCTGTACCATGGACAACGGCGCGACCGCGGTGTTCGAGGCCTCGCGGGTCGACGAGGCGCACCCGCTGACCGGCCGGATAGAGGTCGACGGCACCAAGGGCTCGATCTGGTTCGAGATGGAGCGGCTGAACGAGCTCAGGATCAAGGAGCCGGGCAAGGGCGCGCGCACCGTCACCATCCTGGCGCCGGACGAGCCGTTCGCCGACTTCTGGCTGCCGGTGGGCATCCAGGGCTCGCACTCCATCGGCTGGATCGACTGTTTCGCGTTCCAGGCCCACCGGATGGCGATGGCCATGGTCGAGAACCAGCCGGTCGGCCCGGTTTCCGCAACGTTCGAGGACGGCTACCGCGTCGCCGAGACCGTCGATGCGATCATGCGCGCCGCCAGGAACGGCCGACGTGAGACGGTGACGCTACGCGGCATCTAGGCCACCGTGGCAGGTTGGCGCCCGCATCAGGACGATGGAATGGAACTCCAGGAAAGGACAGCAATCGTAAGTACAGCTTCAGTTTGAAAGAGGACGAAAATGATATTCGAGACCGAGGACGAGTGGAAAGAACACCAGATCCAGAATATCGTTGAAGAGTCCAAGCGCCGGATATGGAAATGGACCGCGGGCATCGGCAGCCTGCTGGCGACCGGCGCTGTCGTTCTGGGCTTCGGCGCCTATGACTCCGTCATCAACCGGGCGACCGAGTCCGCCTCCGAACAGATCATCGCGCGCGTGACCCCCGATGTGCTGGCCGCCATTCCCGCCCGCATCGACGACGGCATCAACCAGTACGTCAAGATATCCCTGGACCAGGAAGTCGCGGGCCGCGTGCTGGCGGCGCAGACCGAGATCAATACCGAACTCCAGGCCCAGGTCGACAGCGCGCGGAACCAGATCTCCGAACTGACCGACGGCAAGATGGCCGAGGTGCAGGCGCAGATCGACCACGTCAACGCCATCATCGGCGAGAACACGCTGCTGCTCTGCCGCAGCTACGAGATCGACAGCGACGACCAGTTCGTCACCGCGCGCAGCCAGCTCGAAATCATCGCCCGGCGCTACAATCTGGCGGTCAGCGCGACCCAGCGCACCATCGCCGACTGGATGTACACGTTCCGCAAGGCAGGCCCCGTCGCGTCCGACTTCGACGAAGCTGACCAGCTCGCCACCGAGCACGCCGCGAGCTACGTCGAGATCGTCTGGGGAATGGTCGAGACACGGAATCCCGACTTCACGGCGGTGCAGGTGAGCGAGGCGCAGTCCAACGTGACCGACAGCCTGCACCCGACGGTGAAGAAGCTGATCATCCTGATCTTCTGGGATCAGCTCGTTTGCGACGGCATTGAAGCATGAGAGATACCGTCAACCGGGCAGCGCTGTCGCATTCAACGGACGCAACCGGGTGATGTGGCCCATCTTGCGGCCGGGCCGGGGTTCGGCTTTGCCGTAGAGATGCACATGGGCCGTCGGATCGGCCAGCGCGTCATATGCGCCAAGCACCTCGTCGCCCAAGAGGTTCAGCATCTCCGCGTCGTGGTGGCGGCTGGGATCGCCGAGCGGCAGGCCGCAGACCGCGCGCACCGTCTGCTCGAACTGGTCGGTGGCGCAGGAGTCGATGGTCCAGTGGCCGGAATTGTGCGGCCGCGGCGCGATCTCGTTGACCAGCAACAGCCGGTTCGGGGTCACGAACATCTCCACCGCCAGCAGACCTACAAGGTCGAGCGCGTCGGCAATGGCCTTGGCCGTCATTTGCGCGCGCACCGCCAGATTGCCGTCGATGCGGGCCGGCGCCACTGTGCGGTGCAGGATGTGGTCGCGGTGCTCGTTCTCCACCGTGTCGAAGCAGGCCGACGCCCCGTCCATGCCGCGCGCGATGACCACCGAGACCTCGCACAGAAACGGCACCAGCCCCTCCACCACCACCGGCCGGCCGGCGAAGCTTCGCCACGCCTCGGCCAGGTCGGTATGCGGCTCGACAGCCACCTGCCCCTTGCCGTCGTAGCCGGACGTTGTGGTCTTGGCGATCGCGTTGGGGCCGACCTCGGCCACCGCGGCCCGGAACGACGCCTCGTCGGTGGCGGGCGCGAACATCGCCGTGCGCACCGAAACCGGCTGGTCGATGCCGTTCAGAAACGTCTTCTCGCTGAGGCGGTCCTGGGCGATGGCGAGCACGTCGGGCGATGGGCGCGCCGGCACCCGCGCCGCCACCCGCGCGGCGGCGGCATGGGGCACGTTCTCGAACTCCAGGGTGACCACGTCGATGGCGTCGGCGAAGCGGTCGAGTGCCGCCTCGTCGTCGTAGTCGGCCACGGTCGCGGCGGTCGCGACCTGCTCGGCCGGGCTGTCGGCCCCCGGCCCGAACACATGGCAACGATAGCCCAGGCGGGCGGCGGCAATTGCCAGCATGCGGCCAAGCTGGCCGTTGCCGAGCACGCCGATGGTGGACCCGGGCGGCAGGGGGTGATGGGTCATTGGACGTTCCACATCGCGGACCAAAGAACTGACGTCATGCCCGGGCCGACCGTAGGTCGAGACCCGGGTATCCACGTCTTTCGAACAGTCGAAGCCAAGACGTGGATGCGCGGATCAAGTCCGCGCATGACAGAGAGGTGAAAGACCAGGGCCGGGCGCACACAAGGACAAGTTCAACCTGGCGCGTCGACCGGTTCCAGCGCCACAGCGTCGGTCTGGCGGGCGCGGTAGGCGTCCAGCGCGGCGGCGACCGCATCGTCGTTGAGCGCGATCACGGCTGCGGCCAGCAGCCCGGCATTGCGCGCGCCCGCCTCGCCGATGGCCAGTGTGCCCACCGGCACGCCGCCAGGCATCTGCACGATGGAAAGCAGGCTGTCCATGCCCTTCAGCGCCCGGCTTTCCACTGGCACGCCGAACACCGGCAGCGGCGTCATGGCCGCCGCCATGCCCGGCAGGTGCGCGGCCCCACCGGCGCCGGCCACGACCACCTTCAGCCCCCGCTCCCGCGCCCCAGTGGCGTAGTCGACCAGGCGGTGCGGCGTGCGGTGGGCGGAGACGATGCGCACCTCGTGCTCGACGCCCAGGGCATCCAGCACGTCGGCGGCATGGCGCATGGTCGACCAGTCCGACTGGCTGCCCATGATGATGCCGACCTGTGCTGCCATGACGATCCGCCCCGCCCAGATCCGCTGCGCCTAGATCCGAAAACCGCTGGCACGGTCGAAGGCGTGGATGTGCTCGGGCGCGATGCCGAGCTCCAGCGTCTCCCCGTCCTCCACCGAGGCAGCGCCCGGCAGCCGCGCGGTCAGCGCGTGTCCGGTATCGCCGAGACGGCCGTGGGCCAGCGTGTCGGCGCCCAGCGGCTCGACCAGCTCGACGGAAAGGCGGATCGGGCCCTCGCCGCCATCCGCCACCAGATGTTCCGGCCGCAAGCCCACCACCGCCGGCCGGCCCTCGTTGTCGATGCTGTCGTTGCGGCCGAGCGACAGCGTCGGCCCACCGTCGATGGCGACCGCGCGGCCATCGACATGCGCCGGCAGCAGGTTCATCGCCGGCGAGCCGATGAAGCCCGCCACGAAGGTGGTCGCCGGCCGGTTGTAGACCTCCATCGGGGTGCCGATCTGCTCGGCGATGCCGCCGTTCATCACCACCAGCCGGTCGGCCATGGTCATCGCCTCGGTCTGGTCGTGGGTCACGTAGAAGCTGGTCACGCCCAGCTTGCGCTGCAGCTTCTTGATCTCGACCCGCATCTGCACCCGCAACTTGGCGTCCAGATTGGAGAGCGGCTCGTCGAACAGGAACACCTTCGGCTCGCGCACGATGGCGCGGCCCATGGCGACACGCTGGCGCTGGCCGCCGGAAAGCTGCTTCGGCTTGCGCTCCAGGAACTCTTCGAGCTGCAGGGTCTCCGCCGCGGACCGCACCCGCCGGTCGATCTCGTCGGGCGGCGTCTTCCTGTTGCGCAGGCCGTAGGCCATGTTGCGGTAGACCGTCATGTGCGGATAGAGCGCGTAGTTCTGGAACACCATGGCGATGTCACGCTCCGCCGGCTCCAGGTCGTTGACCATGGTGCCGTCGATGAACACCGCGCCCTCGGTAATGTCCTCCAGGCCGGCGATCATCCGCAGCAGGGTCGACTTGCCGCAACCGGATGGGCCCACCAGAACCACGAACTCGCCGTCGGCCGCGGCGATGGAAATGCCCTTCACCGCGTGGACATCGCCCCCATAGACCTTCTGCACATTGTCCAGCGTGACTTCGGCCATATCGGTCGCTCCTGCTGTCGCCGCCTGCTGTCGCCTGCGTCCTTGATATCCCATGCCCGGGCACGGCGCAGCAGCGGATTTGCGTTTCATTTGGCGCAATGTTGCCGGATGAGCAATTTGGTAACCCTGGCGTGCTAGTAGCTGGAGATGGCGCGGGCCCAGGAAGCGGCCCATGCCACCGTTGCGCAGGAAGCGCGGGCCGTGCCGAGAACCGGGCGTCCCGTCGAGCGCTCAAGACGGGACGACAGGACAGTGCGAATCGATACAGCGCGGACCGCCCAGGTCAGGGCCTACGCCACCCGACAAAGCAAAGCCGACAGCGCGGCCAAGGTCGCCGCGAATTCGACCGGCGCCGTCGAGCAACCCTCGGCCAGCGTCTCGATTGCCGGCATTCCCGAAAGCGAGCTGACGCCGCGGGTCCATGACGCGATCCAGCGCCTGATCGACGAAGTCAGCCGCCTGCAACAGGACCTGATGGCCAAGGAACGCCGGATCAGCGAGCTGGAGAAGCTGGCCGACGAAGACCCGCTGACCGGGCTGTTCAACCGCCGCGCCTTCGTGCGCGAGGTGACGCGCTACGTGAACTTCGCCACCCGCTACGACGCGCCGAGCACGATCCTGTTCTTCGACATCAACGGCATGAAGACCATCAACGATTCGCTGGGGCACCTGGCCGGCGACGAGGCGTTGCGCCACTTTGCCGACACCGTGCGCCAGCACGTCCGCCGCTCGGACATTTTGGGCCGGCTGGGCGGCGACGAGTTCGGCATCCTGCTGGTCAACACCGACGAGAAGGCCGCCAGCGCGCGCGGCCAGGCAATCGTCGACGCGCTGCGCGCCTCCCCCGCGCAGTGGCGCAATGCCGCCATTCCGGTGACCACGGCCTGGGGCCTGCACCCGATCTCGTCCGACATGGACGTCAACGACGCCCTGCACGCCGCCGACGTCGAGATGTACGCCAACAAATCGGCCAGCCGATAGGCTTCGCGCTGGTTACCTGACGCCATTGACCTGTGCTTGAAGTTCGCCTTCCATGGCGATCGGTCATTGAGGGCAAATGGATGGCGGTGACGGCCAATATTGCAGCCGTTCGTTTCAATGAGCGGATCAAGCTGCTGGCGAATACGATCAATGCGGTCGCGCTGGGATTTGTCGGATTCGGCGCCTTGCTGCCACTGCTGGCCAACCAGCAGGGCTTCAGCACGCTCAATGTGATTTGGTGCATCGTTGCACTCGCACTACATATAACGGCACACTTGGTCTTCAGGTTTCTGATGGAGGAGTAGGCAATGGAAGCCAATGCCTTGACCATCGGTTTGCCGATTGCCGCGCTGCTGCTGGCTGGCGCGGGGTTCGCTTGGGCCGCCTGGATGCACAAGCGGCTGCAAAATCAGCGCAGCGGCCGGAAGCGGTAGCGGGCTTCGGCATGGGCAGCCGTCCGGTCAGTGACCAGGACAGCCGCCCACACTCATTCGGATCCAGACTCAGTCCTGGCCAACCGGGAATTCCGCCGTCATCAACTCGACGAAGCGGGCCCAAAACCGGTCCGCGTCGATCTCATAGATCACGTCGGCCGGCTGCAGCCCGGCCACCGGCGACACGTCGGGATTGTCGGAATCGACGCCATAGCCCAGCGCCCGCCCGTAGTTCGGCCCCATCGCGACATCGACATCGACGAAGAACCGGCGCATGTCGGTGACGATGTCCGGATCGGCCAAGTAGCCGACGGCAATCGTGTCCCAGATGCTGCGGCGCGGATTGGGGCCGGCGAACCGCTCCGCGTTCAAGGTCTTCCACAGCTCGGTGATCACGGTCGGATTCTCGATCTCGGTGATCGCCTGATACTGCTCCAGCTCCATCGCCACCTTGTTGGTGACATCCAGCGACACGATCACCTGCGGGATCGGCTCGCGCAGCACGATCCGCGCCGCCTCGGGATCAAACCACCAGTTGAACTCGGCCGCCGGCGTCACGTTGCCCATGGCATCGAACGCGCCACCCATCCAGATGATGCGCTTGATCAGCGGCGAGATGTCGGGCGCCATCCGCACCGCCAGCGCCACATTGGTGGCCGGCCCGATAGCCAGGATCGTCACCTCGCCGGGATTGGCGCGCACCTGGTCGATGATGAAATCGACCGCGTGGCCGTCGGCCACCTCGGTGTTCTGGGCGAAACCGTCCGGCGGCGCATTCAGGTCGGCGTGCGACTGCGGGCGCGGGTTGCTCAAGGCGCCGGCCCAGCCGCGGCCGTAGAGCGCCTGCTCGGCCTCCAGGCTGCGGTAGTCGCGGACCAGCGGATAGACCGCGCCAGCCAGCACCGGCACGTCGGCGATGCCCAAACGCTCGACCGACCGCAAGGCATCGGCCACACCCTGCGCCAGCCACTGGTTGCCCGACACCACGGTGATGCCGAGCAGGTCGACCTCGCCTTCGGCCTGCATCGCCGCAAGCATGATCAGGCCCATGCCGTCGTCGTTCAGGGTGCCGAAGTCAGTGTCGTAGATGACCTTCTCCTGCGCCTCGGCGACCAAGGGCAGCAACAGCAAGGGCGCACAGAGCGCCAGCTTTCCGATGCGTTTCATTGTGTTTCCTCCGGGGAACATGCGCCTTCTTATCCGGCGCACCATCGACTATAGACCCGCTGTTGCGGCAGATCGAATGTCGATCGGGCAAGGAAAGAAACGGAGGGGGACAGCTATGGATGGTTTCGGGCCGGCGACCTTCGGCGAGCTCAATGCCGACGACTATGACACGCTGCACGACCCCGGCACGACCGACGCGACGGTCAAGCTGATCTCCGAACTGGCCGGCGACGGGGTGATCCTGGAGCTTGCCATCGGCACCGGCCGCATCGCGCTGCCCTTGGCCCAGGCTGGCCACACCATCGCGGGCGTCGAGGCATCGCCGGACATGGTGGCAGAGCTGCGCGCCAAGCCGGGTGGCGAGGCGATTCCGGTGACCATCGGCGACATGGCCGATTTCAGCGTCGACGGGCGGTTCGACCACGCCTTCCTGGTCTTCAACACGCTGTTCAACCTGCCGTCCCAGGAGAGCCAGGTGCGCTGCTTCCAGTGCGTCGCCGACCACCTGGTCGACGGCGGCACGTTCCTGGTCGAGACCTTCGTGCCCGACCTGTCGGACTTCACCAGGCACCAGCGCGTGGGGACCAAACGTGTCGCCATGGACTCCGTATGGCTGGAAGCCATCGCCCACGATCCGGTACATCAGGTGCTGGACGCCCAGCGGATCAGGATCACGCAGCAGGGGGTGCAGCTCGTGCCGCTGCCGATGCGCTATGCGTGGCCATCGGAAATCGACCTGATGGCGCGGCTTGCCGGCCTCAGCCTGCGACACCGTTGGGGCGGCTGGTCGCGCGAGCCGTTCACGGCCGACAGCAAGATGCACATCTCGGTTTATCAACGCGGAGACGCAACACAATGACGAACCCAAATGACTGACACCGCCGCCCAGGGCGGCTTTCCCATCGGCGTCATCGGCATCAACCACGGCCACATCTACGGCCAGGTCGATGCCATGCTGGCCGCCGGCTGCACGCTGAAGAGCTTCTTCGCGCCAGAGGACGATCTGGCCGCCGCGTTCGCCCAGCGTTATCCCGATGCGCAGCGCGTGGGCGACGAACGGGCGGTGCTGGAGGACGGCGACATCCGCATGGTGGTTGGCGCCGGCATCCCGAACGTGCGCGGGCCGATGGCGGTGCGGGCAATGCGCGCGGGCAAGGACGTGATGGTCGACAAGCCCGGCTGCACCACCGCCGCCCAACTGGCCGAGCTGCGGCAGGTGCAGGCCGAGACCGGGCGCATCTTCTCGATCTGCTACTCGGAGCACCTGACCCAGCGGTCGACGCTGGCGGCCGGCGACCTGGTGCATGCCGGCGCCATCGGGCGGGTGATCAGCACCGTCGGCCTCGGCCCGCACCAGCTCACCAATCCGGAGGGGGGTGCGGTGCGGCCCGACTGGTTCTGGGATCCGGCGCGCGGCGGCCACATCCTGATCGACATCGCCTCCCACCAGCTCGAACAGTTCCTGTTTTTCACCGGGTCCACCGACGCGCGCATCACGTCGGCCATGGTGGCGAACTTCGACAATCCGGACCACCCCGACTTCCGCGACTACGGCCACGCCGTGGTGGCGTCCGACAGTGCCACCGGCTTCGTCCGGGTCGACTGGTTCACGCCCGACGGCTCGCCGGTGTGGGGTGACGGGCGGCTGTTCCTGCTCGGCACCGAGGGCATGATCGAACTCAGGAAGTACATGGACGTGGAGGGGCGCCCGGGCGGCGATCACCTGTTCCTGACCGATGGCAAGGGCACGCGCCACATCGACTGTTCCGCGACCGAGATCCCCTATGGCCGGCAGCTCCGCGACGATGTGCTGAACCGCACCGAGACCGCCATGCCGCAAGACCGTTGCTTCATGGCGATGCAACTGGCGATCGAGGCGGCGGAGATGGCTGAGGAGCTGACCGGCAGCCGGCCGGCGCCCCGCTGAGATGACCCCGCTCTCATGACAGGGCGCCTGAAGGTCGGCATCGTCGGCGCCGGTATCGGTGCCCAGCATGCCGCCGGCCTGGCAGCGTTGCCGGACCTGTTCGAGATCGATGCCATCGCCGATTTGGACACGGCACGCGCGGGCGCCGTCGCCGCCGAGCATGGCATCGGCCATGTGCTTACCAGCATGGAGGCATTGCTCGACCGCGACCTGGACGTGGTCCATGTGTGCACCCCGCCTTGGCTGCACCTGCCCCACACGCTGGCAGCACTTGCCGCCGGCAAGCACGTGGTGGTGGAAAAACCGACCGCCTGCGCGCTGAGCGAGATCGAGGCGCTGGAGGCCGCCGAGGCGAACGCGGGGCGGCGCATCTGCCCGGTGTTCCAGTACCGGTTCGGCCACGGTTACCAGAAGCTGCGCCATCTGATGGCGAAGGGCGTGGCCGGCCCGGCGGTGATCGCCACCGCCGAGACGCACTGGTACCGCGACGCCGAGTATTATGCGGCCGCGGCCTGGCGCGGCACGTTCGACCGCGAGCTCGGCGGCTGCCTGACCAGCCATGCGATCCACATCCATGACCTGCTGTGCGAGGCGCTGGGCTGGCCGGTGAGCGTGCACGCGCGCGCCTCGCGCCGGCTGAACGGCAACGAGACCGAGGACACGGCCGTGCTGTCGCTGGCATTCGATAGCGGCGCGTTCGCCACATCGTCGGTGACGCTGGGATCGCGGCAACAGACCTCTCGCCTGCGGTTCTGCTTCCGCGACCTGGTGGCCGAAAGCTGCCTGGAGCCGTACGCGCCGGGAACCGACCCGTGGACGTTCCCGCATGACGACCCCGCCGCCGCCAAGCGGATCGACGAGGCCCTGGCCGACTTCATGCCGCTGCCGGAAGGGTTTGCTGGCCAGTTCCACCGCCTGCACGCGGCACTTGTCGGTGACGCTCCGCTGCCGGTCACGTTGGCCGACGCGCGGCGGTCCATCGAGCTGCTGACGGCCGCCTATCGCTCGGCGCTGACCGGCGAGGCCGAGCCCCTGCCGATCGCCGCCGACCACCCGTTCCACGGCGGCTGGCGCGACGGCATGAAGGCGGCCTGGACCTGACGAGTTCGCGCGCTAGCGCAGCACTGGCTGGGCCATCATCCTTGGCGCCTGGGCGAACGCGGCGAGCAAGGAGGCGGCCACGCAATAGACCGCCGACCCGACCGCGATGGCGGTGACCGACACGCCCGCATCCATCAGCACACCAAACAGCGACGGCGCCAGCCCGCTGGCGAACCCCATGCCGGACTGCCCGAACGCCCGGATCGCCCCCAGATGGCGGGTGCCGTAAAGCTCTGCCCATATGGCGGCGTTCAACACCACGGCGAGCCCCGTGCCCGCGCCCAACAGGCCGAAGAATACCGGCACGAACAACTGCGCCTCGCCGAACGCCAAGCACAGGCTGGCCAGTGTCAGCGGCAGCAGGAACACCGGCACCAGACGGCGCGCGCTGAACCTGTCGACCATCGGGCCGGCAGCCAGCAACGACACGGCAGACACGATCGCGAACGTGGTGAAACCGGCGGCCATCAGCGTGTCGGGCCAGCCGCGCACCGCCGCGATGTGGTCCTGGTGGAAGATCAGCCCGGTGAACACGAACGCCGGCGCCATCAGCGCGGGCAACCGCATCCACAGGCCGGGATCGCGCAAGGCCTCGCCGAGCCTGGCGTCGTAGGCGGCGGTATTGACCGGCGGGGCGGCGGCGACCTGCGCCTCGCGCACCGCCGTGCGGGCGGCGTGGCCGCGCAGCAGCCACAGCACCACCGGCACCGTCGCCAGCAACACGGCGGCCGCCACGAACCAGACCTCGCGCCACGTCATCACCGCAAGCGCCGCCACCACCAGCGCCGGCAGCGCGGCGTTGCCGATGGTGTGGCCCAGGGACGCCAGGCTGATCGCCTTGCCCCGCGCGGCCGCGAAGCTGCGCGCCATGGTGGTCATCGCCGTGTGCACCGTCAGCCCCTGCCCCACCAGGCGCAGGCCGAAGAACGCGAAGCCCAGCGCCGCGGCACTCCACAACAGGCCCATCAGCGCGCACAACGCGGCCATGATGGCGACCACCAGCCCCGCCATGACGAAGAGCGGCACACGGTCGATCAGCCGGCCCGCCCACAACAGCACGGCGGCGCCGGCAATGGTGCCGACGGAAAACAGGCTGCCGAAATCGCCGTGGGACAGGCCGAAGGCCTGGCGGATCTCGTCGCCGAACAGGGAGATGAAGTAGGTCTGGCCCGGACCGGAACAGAACACCATCAGCATGCCGAACGCGATCAGCCGCCCATGGGTGCGGATGGCTAGGATCGGCAGGTTCATGAAGGATGCTTTCCGGTGGGCGGCCATGCGGGCGGCGCGGCATGATAGCGCCCTAGCCGCCCGCAGTCGCGGAACAGCGCGCAGGTCAGGCATGCGCCCAGCGCATGCCATAGCGGGAACTAGCTGGTCTTGTAGCCGATGCGCAGGCCGCCCCAATGGCGGCCATCGACGACGATGGGCGCCGATACGTCCTTCATCAGCACGAACTTGCCGCCACCCATGTCGCGCCGGTAGGTCTGGACCAGGAACGGCTGCTTATTCTTGCCCGCCCCAAGGCCGACGCGATCGTCGAAGACCCGCCGGTTACGGCAGTTGGCGTTGTTCCACACCGGATCGTCGCCCTGCGGCTTGGAGAACTTCTCGTTGTGGGTCGGCAGATAACCGCGGTCGTCGACCGCCGCGCAAAACACGATGCGCTCGTCCGACGCCAGCACCGGCTCCTGCACCGGCGGCAGCAGGCGGTCTGTTAATGACGTGAACGGCGCCATCACCTGCTGCGGGTCGGTGCCGGCAATCGGCTTGTAGTCGCGCGTAAACAGGTCTGCGAGCGAAATCGCGCCGCTGGCAACCGCATCCTGGAACAGGCGCGCGATCTCGTTGGCGGCCCCCTGCGCACGCTCGATGAAGATGCGGTCGACCGTGTTGTCGGCACTGGCCGCGGTCAGCCGCACCAGGGCCTCGCTCTCCGCCATCACCCGGTTGACCCGATCGCGGGTCTCGCCCAGGGCCGAGCTGGACCCGGTGATCGCCGTGGTCAGCGCCTCGAGCGAGCCGAAGAACTCCTCGGACCGGCGGTCGATTTCCTCGGCCGCGTCGCCAATGCCCTGGTTCTGGCGTTCGATGGATTGCATCGCGGCACCGGCGGCTTCCACCACCGCGCCAAGGCTGCTGGTCCCTTCGCGCACGCGCAGCGCACGCTCGTTGCTGGAGGCGCCCTGGGCGATCAGGCGGTCGGCCTGCTCGGTGAGCTGCTTCAGCGACGCATCGATCTGCTTGGTGGCGTCGCCGGTCTGGGCCGCCAGCGCCTTCACCTCGTTGGCGACCACCGCGAAGCCTCGTCCCGCCTCGCCGGCCCGCGCCGCCTCGATGGTCGCGTTCAACGCCAGCAGATTGGTCTGGCCAGCGATGGCATAGATGCCCGCCGCAACCGACGCGACCTTGCCCAACGCTTCCTGCAGCCCGCCAAGCTGCGATTCCATGCCAGAGACATCCTCGATCAGGGCGTGGATGTCGTCCAGCGCGGTGGAGACGGTCTGCTGCGACGTGGCCGCATCGCGCGACGCACTGCTGGCGGCCTCGCCGGCCTCGCTCGCCGCCGACAGGATCTGCCGGTTGCTGTCGGAAATGACGTGCGCGGCCCCAAGCAATTGCTCGAACGCCGTCGCCTTGTCCTGCATGGCCGCGGTGATGTCTTCGACCGACCCGGCAATGTCCACCAGTTCCAGGCCGACACGCCCCGCCCCGGCGGCAATGTCGTCCATCGACTTCCCGCCATCGGCCTGGCGGTCGCTGTTCGTCGCAGTCATGGATTGTCCCCAAACCTATGATGCGGGCACTCTCGTACCCTTGCGACCCCCATCGCAGGTCGGAGCCTAGGCTAACATTGTCACCAAGCGTTTAACCCTGATCCCCCAGACAGGTTGATATTCCGAACGCGGTGGATTTCGGTTCTTGCCATTGAGATTGTTGAGATGAGCCATCTCCATGGCATTGTCTTTCGGATGTATTGCGGGCGAGCGGGCACCCGAGGTGGAACGTTGCCAATAGCCAATGACATATCGCTGGACCGACCGGTCCACACCCATCGACGCCGAGAGTGGCCTCTCACACGGTTGCCATGCGCGGGCCGGCTTGCCAAACGGCTCAGGCGATGGGACCATCCTTGTTGATCGTCGGTTATCTGGGGGGAACTGATTATTATGACTTCAAGATTCTTCACTGTTGCGGGTTCGGTATGCTCGAAGGTGTTTCTGCCGGCATGCGTGGCATGGTTGGGGTTATATTTGCCGGCAAGTGCGCAACGGGTGGAGTACGGACTCTACAGCTCCAGCTTCAGCGATATCGAACTCCGCTGTGATGGATGGGCTCAGGGCTATTGGATGGCCTGGTGTGTTGGCCGGTATCCGCCATACTCAAACTTTCTGGCAGCGCCCGATGCAGGCTACTTGGAAGGCCAAATCAATTGGGGTCCCCAACCAGTGACATATTTTAATAACCAACGCGGGGAGCTAGTAGTTGAACAGTACATGATGCATGGCTATTGGCATGAGGATGCCAGCGCTGTGGAATGTGAGGTGTTAAAGCACAATACGCTTTATTGGGGCTGGGTGATATTCCAATTTGACCAAAACATTACGGGGTGGTCTGGCATTTGGGGTTACTGCGAAAACCCCGAAGTCGCGGGCGAGTGGAACGGCGGACTCATTGATGATCTTCAACGGGATTGGAGGTAAGATTCTCCAGGCGTGTGCAACAGAACAGAATAATTGCTTTGACATGACATATATCTTAAACGGACGCCTTATTGCGGATACGACGGAGTCGTACCGGGCGTTACAGATATTGAAGCAACTCACGACATCATTGCGCTTGACGCCCGAAATCACCGTATGCGAGCCTTTTTCAGAAGACCTGCGGCACTACGATATTGTATTTCAAGATGAAATTCCGAACTCGAGCGAAATTGACGCTTACTTCAGCGATCTTCTCCGCCGCCTTCCGGGCGAATGGCATGTAACACCGCCGCTCTTATTGGAAGATGGCCGCGGCCAATTTGCAGCGGCGCTTGATTACACCAACAATCCTCGTGACGGTATCGTGTGGTTGAATCTTGAACTAAGGCATATCTCGGCGTTCGTTGACTGACGGCGGCGAAAGGTCCTTGGGCCGACACGAGCAGATGTGTCCGTTGGTATCTCTTGATTGAGAGCCATGACGATGAGGAAAGGCGTATCATCGATAAAGACCAGCGTGCTGAAAGCCACGCTCGATGCCATGGGGTAGACGCGTTTCATTGCAATTGGAAATAGTTGGGCCGGTCTTCTTGCGCGTCCTATGTATCGGTGAACGGATCGGCGGGCGCGCCACTGCTGGTCGCCACCGGCGGCATCGGACGCTCGTTGACGTGCAGGCGGAACACATCGGGCCGGGCATAGTGACCGACCACGTCCAGGTCGTACTTGCCACGCGCGATCTGCGCCATGTCCAGCTCCGCGGTCATGATCGTCTCGCCGCTGAATGACGGTTCGGCCAGCACGTCGCCGAACGGCGAGATGATGGTGCTGCCGCCGCGCATCAGCACCGCGTCCGGGCCGGAAACGTCAGCGCGATAGTCGTCGGGGCAGTCGGCGCGGGTCAGGTACTGGCAGCACGACAGCACGAAGCACCGCCCCTCCACTGCGATGTGGCGCATGGTCGGCAGCCAGGTGTCGCGCGAGTCCGCCGTCGGCGCGCAATAGATCTGCACGCCCTTGGCGTACATCGCCATGCGCAGCAGCGGCATGTAGTTTTCCCAGCAGATCACCGATCCCACCCGGCCCAGCGGCGTGTCCACGGCCGTCAATGTCGAGCCGTCGCCGAACCCCCACACCAGGCGCTCCAGGGCCGTCGGCATCAGCTTGCGGTGCTTGCCGAGATAGCGCCCGTCCGGGCCGGCGAACACCACCGTGCAATAGAGCGTGCCGCCATCGCGCTCGATGACGCCGACGACCAGGTGGATCGCGTTCTTGGCCGCCGCATCGCAAATGCGGTCGAGCGCCGGGCCCGGAATGTCGACCGCGCTCTCATGGTAGCGGCGGAAATCCTCCCGCCCCTCCGGCGTGCGCGAACCGATGCGGGCGCCGAAGTCCAGCCCGTTCGGATAGGCGGAGACGAACGCCTCGGGAAACAGCGCGAGACCGGCGCCCTGTCGCGCCGCGTCGGCCGCCAGATCGGCGAGCTTGTCGAGCGTACGCGCACGGTCGAACACAACTGGCGCGGCCTGGACGACTGCGGCGGTGACGGTCGCACGATCCATCGCGGGTCTCCTGTTCTGAT
The DNA here is from genome assembly GCA_965227515.1 of Alphaproteobacteria bacterium. Classification (GTDB taxonomy): domain Bacteria; phylum Pseudomonadota; class Alphaproteobacteria; order CALKHQ01; family CALKHQ01; genus CBDDFZ01. The sequence goes on along the minus strand of CBDDFZ010000001.1, from coordinate 2,376,431 downwards.
TCAGGCCGGCTTGCGCGCCCGCACGCACAGGAAGGCAGGCGCCTTCATCAGCTTGGCGTGGTCCTCGGGATCGGCCTTGGCGAAATCCTCGGTCGGTAGCGGCTCCAGCAGGCGGTCCAGGACAAGGCCCGCCGCGGCGATGGGATTGATCATGTCCTGCAGCGACCGGCGCCAGCCGGTGATCACCGGCTTGGGCTCGCCATACCCGCCCCATGGCCACGAGAACGTCGCTGGCGTGAAGTAGCTGTCGCCGCCGACGAGATTCCAGTCGAACATCGGGTGCCCCGCTGAGTAGACGAAGGTGCCGCCCGGCCGCAGCACCCGCGCGATCTCGCGAAAGATCGCATACCAGTCCTCCAGGTAGTCCAGCACCAGGGGGGCCACCGCCACATCGAACCCGGCGTCCGGGAACGGCAGCGGCTCGGCCAGGTCGGCGAGGCGGAACGCGACGGCGCGGCCCTTCAGGCGTTTCTTGGCGATTTCGAGCATGCGCGGGGTCACGTCGACCGCCGTCACCCGGGCGCCGGCATCGGCGAAGATTTCCGCATAGATGCCGGGACCGCAGCCAAGGTCCAGCACGTCCTTGCCGGCCAAGTCGGGCAGCAGCGACAGCGTCGCCGGCCGCTCATAGTAGGCGTTGTGCGGCTTGGTCGGGATCGCCTCGGCATAGCGGTCGGCGAAGTCCCGATAGTTCCGTTCGCCCAACGGCCGACCGTCGTTGGAATTCTCGGTCATTGCATCGTTGACCCGCCCTAGGAGTGTTGGCTGCTGAGCTTACCAACGCGTTCCAAACGCGAGAAGCCCTCCCCCGCGTGCGTGGGGGAGGGCTTATGCCCGGGCGATTGCGGCGTTGGTCACCCGGTCATATTGGTGTCTTGCGCTAGCGCATTACTCGATCACGAGGGTGTCGTTGGCGCAGAAGTCGAAGCCGTAGCCGTCCATCTCGTAGCCGTCGGCCCAGACGACCAGCACGTCGTAGATGCAGTGGTCGCCGTTGGAGCTCAGCTCATAGACGCCGCCGGCCGGCAGGATGTCGTTGCCCAGCACGTCGGTGCCCCAGTCGGCGGCATAGTCCGGCGAGATGTAAACGTAGTGGATGTCCATGCCGCTGGCGTTTTCCAGGGACAGGTTCGACGCGGCCTGGGCGGCGGTGGCGGCGGCCAGCACGCCGGCGGCGGCGATGGTGGCGACTGCGGTATTCCGGATGGTCTTGAACATGATGGTTGCTCCCGTTTTCCCCCCAAGAAGATGTCCCCAGGGGGTGATCCAAGTGGCTGCGGGCTGTTTGCCCTGCCGATGAGTTGGATTTGGGAGCGCTTGAGGCCTGCACCTGTGAACCAGATCACCGCTGCCGCGATTTCCGGTCAACCGGGCCAAGAACCGAGCTTGCGAGCCTTGCCCGAATGCCTCCTTGCAACTTGACCGCCTGCAACCGCAGGCCGTATTCATTCACACGTTGGGGGGCCAACCTTGGCTTTGCGTTCGGCTCGGCCGGATGCCGCCGGTGTATCTTTTGCGAAAGGCTACATCAGGCCGGCAAGCGCAAACTGGAGCGCCGCAGCATGCACAAGCCCCTGACCCTTATCGGTACGGTCATTTCTGTCGCCTTGGCGGCCGGATGCGCGTCATCCGAGCCCGGCTCCGTGGCGGAGGAACAACCCGCACAGACCGGGTTGCAGGACGTCACCGTGCTGTCCGCCTATGAGGCATCGCCCCAGGGTACCGAGGATCGATGCGCCGATGCGCTGGCGGCCGAGGCAAACGTGCCGCTGGAAAGCGTGAGCGATGTGGGTACGACCAGCATCCCGACCGGCTGGCGGGTGACGCTCAGCCTGGAAGGTGCTGCCGAGCCATGGCAGTGCGACACCGACATCGCCGGCGAGGTGCTGAGCGTGATGTACCTCGGCGAAGGCTAGCGCCCTCGCCCGGCAGTCCTATGCCGCGAGCCGGTCGCGGCCACCCATCGCCTCGATCTCCGCGATGATGCCATACCAAAGATTGGCCTGGCACATGCGCAGCGCCGCGTCGACACCCATGTCATCGACCAGCTTGGCCGCCATCGTGCGCAAGCATGCCGGCTGCCTGTCGTCGCTTTCCTTACCTGGAAACATCACGCATCTCCTTCGCGTCGAATAATATCCAGATTAGACACGCAGGATATTTACATATTACAAATAAATGAAACGTCTTTATTCAAGTTTTTATTCAATTTCTGGATAATTTTATATAATTTTGCGCACGATGTATTTCGCTGACAACGCCGGCAGCCAACGAAACGACCGTCGTCGCCAGGCGCAAAGCAACGAAGCAACTGAGGCAATGACAGACTATTTCGGTGACAGTTTACTAAATACGATGTGACGTGGTGGAAAACAGTCGGGTGTCAGGCTGCATTTAGTAAACTGTCACCGAAATAGACTCTGGATTTGTGAGACCTAACTTGGCGCGATAGGCCGCCAGCGATGCAGCACCCGCCCGGTCTCGGTGTCGTAGCGCCAGAAATGGCCCTGGGACGGCTGGTCATGCTCACGCGCGATCGGCAGGCCGGCGAGGTGGCAGAGCAACAGGGTTCCAACCCCGCCGTGGCCGACGATGGCGATGTCGCCGGAGCTGCCGGGCGCGACGACCTGGTCGAAGGCCGCAACCACGCGACGTTGCGCGTCCACCGCGCGTTCCCACCCTTGCACGCTGGTGTCGGGCTCGGCGAAGAACGCATCGGCCAGCCGTTCGAACTCGGCCGGCGGCACGAAGCCGGTGGCGCTGCGGTCGTTCTCGTCCAGGCCGGGATGGACGGAAACCGGCAGGCGCAACGCGCCCGCCAGCAGCCCGGCGGCCTCGATCGCCTTGGTCTCGGTGCTCGCCCACACCGTCCCGACAGCCCGCACGTCCTCCCGCGCGGCGAACGCGCGCATGCGGGCAATGCCCGTGTCGGAAAGCTGCCAGCGCGGCACCGGGCGATCCGGATCGACGACCACCTCGGGGTGGGTGACGAACCAGACGGCGGTCACGACGGAACCGCCTCGCCCCCACCTTCCGCCAGGTTAATTTCTGCTACAGCCGCCTTCACCCGCGCCAGCGCGCCCGGCGCGACCGACAGCGTGCGCAGGCCGCAGCCGAGCAGGGCCGCGACCAGCCGGGTGTCGCTGCCGGCATCCCCGCACAGCGAGACGTCTCGGCCAAGCGTGCGCCCGGCCTCGACCACATTGGCGATGAGCTTGAGGACTGCCGGGTCGCCGGCATCGAGCAGGCGCGCGACCGGGCCAGAGGCATCGCGGGAGGCCGCCATCACGTACTGGGTCAGGTCGTTGCTGCCAATGGAGTAGAAGTCGACGTCGAACCGCTCCGGGGTCAAGGCCGCGGCCGGCACCTCCACCATCATGCCAAGCTGCGGCATCTCCGCGGCAACGCCTTCCGACGACAGCGCCGCCCGCTCGGCACGGAAGATGTCGCGCGCGGCATCGACCTCGTCCGGCACTGTCACCATCGGCAGCATCACCTTGCACGGCCCGGCGACGGCGGCGCGCAGCAGGGCGCGCACCTGCGGGCGGAACAGGTCCGGCTCGGCGAGGCAGAGCCTGAGCCCGCGCAGGCCCAGGAACGGATTGGTCTCCGGCGGGATCTTCAGCGACGGCAGCGGCTTGTCGCCGCCGATATCGACCGTGCGAACCACCAGCGGCCGGCCGCCCAGACGGCGCAGCAGGTCGACGTAGCAATGATACTGCGTGTCCTCGTCGGGCAGCGACGGTTTGCCGATGAACAGGAACTCGGTGCGGAACAGGCCGATACCGTCGGCGTGGTCCAGCGCATCGGCGGGCACTTCCGCCGGGTCGTCGACATTGATCATCACTGCAACCGCATGGCCATCGGCCGTGACGGCGGGCTCGGACATGCGCTCGCGCGCCGTCGCCTCCGCCGTCTCGCGGGCAGCCATGCGATCCTGGAAGGCCGTCAGGTCGGCCCCGCCCGGGGCGATGACGCAGGCACCCTCCTCCGCGTCGAGCAGGATCGTGTCGCCCGACTTGAGGCCGAACAGCCCCTCGCCCAGCCCCACCACCATCGCCAGGTCACGCGCCCGTGCCAGCATGGCGACGTGGGCGGCGGCACTGCCCTCCGCAAGAGCGACCCCTCCCAGCCGCGCCCAGTCGTGGCGCAGGAAGGTCGAAGGCGTGAGATCATGGGCGACGACGATCGAGCCGGCCGGCAATTCGCCGGTAAACTCGGCGATGCCCAGCAAGTGCCGCACGACCCGGTCGCGCATGTCGACCATGTCGGCCTCGCGGGCGCGGAAATAGTCGTCTTCCTCCTCGGCGAACACGGCGATCTGCGGCGCCATCGCGTCGCGCCAGGCGGTCAGCGCGTCGGTACCCGCGCCAATGGCGGCGAGCGCGTCCTCGCTCAGCGACGGATCGCCCAGCATCTCGACCTGGAAGTCCAGGATCTCGGCACCGTCCTCGTCCATGGCTTCGAGCAGCGTGGCAAGGTCGGCCTGGGCCGCCGCGATGGCGTCGGTCAGCGCCTTTGCCTCCTCCTCCGGCGTGCCGGACACCCAGGCTTCGGCGGCGGCGGACGGCGCGATATCGAGCAGCACGGCGGGCCCGGTGGCCAGCCCCGGCGAGGCGACGATGCCGGCGAGCCGCATGCCCGCCTCACCGCTCATCGGCGTCAGCCTTCATCCGGATTGGGCCTCATCGAAGTCACGTCGCACCAGATCGGCGAGCGCGGCGACCGCGTCCTCGGCGTCCGCGCCGTCGGCTTCCAGTTCCATCACCGTGCCGGTGCGCAGCTTCAGCGCCATCACCTTGGCGATGCTCTTGGCGTCGGTCCAGGCATCGGCGCCGACCGCGCGCAGCCGGATCGCACTCTCGTACTTCTTGGCGAGCTTGGTGAACGCGACCGCAGGGCGGGCATGCAGGCCGACATGGTGGGTGATCTCAACTTCCGTCTGCGCCGTGGCTGCATCGCTCATGACTCGTACTCCTCGGCTGCCTGGCGCACCTCGTCCAGCGTGCTGCCGCCCGATGCCTCGGTGGCGCCGATGACCGCCCCCTCCACCAGCGGTGCATGACAGATCGCGATCTTGCCCTGCTTGTCGTCGTCGAACATCTGGATCGCCATCTCGGCGTTCATCTCCGCCCCGCCCAGGTCGACGAACACGGCGACCCCGGCATCGCTCCATGCGGCGTCTATGGTTTCTTTGATCACCGCCACATCGGTGCCGAGCCCGCCCGACGGGTCGCCCCCGCACCAGTGGCACGCCACCTCGTCCCCCACCATCTGGCGCGCCATGTCCGCCGTGCCTTCCGCCACCTTGGCGGAGTGGGAGACGATGACGATACCGACATTGTCCGCCATGCCCTTCCATCCCCTTTGCCTCGCAAGCCGCGCACAATAGCCAAAGGCCACCGCGCTCGCCAAGCCCGCGCGCACCGCCCGCCACGGGTTGACGGTGTTCGCCCGTCCGGCGAAGTTGCCTGGCTCACTCACCAAGCCGGCGCGCGCGATGACCTCACCCGAAGATGTTCTCAGCTACTGGTTCGACGATCTGGGGGCGGCCGACTATCCGCGCCGCAATCTGGAGATGTGGTGGAAACACCAGCCCGAGGTGGACGAGACCATTCGCCAGCGCTTCGGCGGCGCCATCGACCGCGCCGCAGAGGGTGCGTTGGCGGGGTGGTGCGACACGCCGCGCGGCACGTTGGCGCTGATCATCGTGATGGACCAGTTCACCCGCAACTGCCGGCGCGGCACGCCCGGCATGTACGCCCTGGACGACGAGGCGCAGGACCTGGCGCTGCGGTCGCTGGACGCCGGCGTCGACACCCACCTGACCTACGACGAGAAGGGCTTCATCTACATGCCTTTCATGCACGCAGAGAACGTCGCCCTGCAGCGGCTGTGCGTGCGCCTGTTCGAACGCCAGGCCGCCTGTGCCCGGCCGGCCGACAAGGAAGTCGCCGACAACTCCGTCGACTATGCGCGCCGCCACCTGGAGATCGTGGAACGGTTCGGCCGCTTCCCCCACCGCAACGAGATCCTCGGCCGCGCGTCCACGCCGGAGGAGATCGAGTTCCTGAAGCAGCCGAACTCCTCTTTCTAGGAACTCGACGCCAATCTTGACCCCCGCGCCCAATTGGGCGTAGAAGGCGCGCCATGCGTGTCTCTGTGACCATCGATCGGCGAATTAGTGACCCGGTCCCCACGACGGGGCCGGGATCAGTGCCGCCTGTTCGATCGATGCGCGACGGAGATGACCATGAGCGCTCTACAGCCGCAGCCGGGCTCACCGGCTGACCCTTCCGCCTCTGCTTTCCAACCTGACTGCGACGACAACGCCGCAATGGCGGGCCACGTGCACGCTTTCGTGCTGGACGGCGCGCCCGATCCGGGCCTGCTGCCGCGCGCCGTCGAGCTGATCGCCAAGCGCGGCATGACGCCATTGCGCTGCCTGTTCGAGGTGCACACGCCGGACCGCGCGCGCCTGGAGCTGGTCGTCGATGGGCTGGCGCCCGCCGCGGCCGACCATGTGCTCGCCTGCCTGCGCGCCCTGCCGATGGTGACGCGGGCCATGCTTGCGCCAGGAAACCGATCATGACCGAGCGGCTCTATGTCTTCGACACCACCCTGCGCGACGGCGCCCAGACCCAGGGCGTCGACTTCTCGGCCAACGACAAGATCGCCATCGCCGAGGCGCTGGACCAACTCGGCGTCGCCTATATCGAGGGCGGCTGGCCGGGCGCCAACCCCACCGACGATGCGTTCTTCGCCGCCCCGCCGCCGCTGGCCAGCGCCAAGCTGACCGCATTCGGCATGACCCGCCGGCCGGGGCGCAGCGCCGCCAACGACCCGGGCCTGAACGCGCTGCTGACCACCGAGGCGCGCACCTGCTGCCTGGTGGGCAAGTCGTGGGACTTCCACGTCGACGTGGCGCTGGGCATCGACCGGCAGGAAAACATCGCTATGATCCGCGAGTCCATCGCCCACGCGGTGACGCGGATGGACGAGGTGATGTTCGACGCCGAGCATTTCTTCGACGGCTACAAGGCCAACCCCACCTATGCGCTGGAGTGCATTCTGGCGGCGGCCGAGGCCGGCGCGCGCTGGGTGGTGCTGTGCGATACCAATGGCGGCACCCTGCCGCACGAGATGGCCGGGATCGTCGCCCAGGTGCGCGAGCACATCCCCGGCGAGCGGCTGGGCATCCACGCCCACAACGACACCGAGAACGCGGTCGCCAACTCGCTGGCCGCCATCGGGGCCGGGGTGCGCCAGGTCCAGGGCACCCTGAACGGGCTCGGCGAGCGCTGCGGCAACGCCAACCTGGTCTCGCTGATCCCGTCGCTGATGCTGAAGTTCGACGGCAAGTTCGACCTCGGCATGTCGGAAGACCAGCTCCGCCACCTCACCCACGTCTCGCGCCTGCTGGACGAGCGGCTGAACCGGGCGCCGGCGCGCCACCAGCCCTATGTCGGCGAGGCGGCCTTCGCGCACAAGGGCGGGCTCCACGTCTCCGCCGTGCAGAAGGACCCGCGCACCTACGAGCACGTCGCGCCGGAGGTGGTCGGCAACAGCCGCCACATCGTGGTCTCCGACCAGGCGGGCCGTGCCAACGTGCTGATGCGGCTGGCCGAGATCGGCCTGGTCGTCGAGCCGGACGACCGGCGCATCGGGCGCCTGGTCGAGCAGGTGAAGATGCGCGAGCACGAGGGCTACAGCTATGACGGCGCGGAGGCGAGCTTCGAGCTCTTGGCGCGGCGCGCGCTCGGCCAGTTGCCGGACTATTTCCGCCTGCGCAGCTTCCGCAGCGAGGTCGAGCGGCGCTACAACGCGCGCGGCGAACTCACGACCGTCAGCCAGGCGGTGGTGAAGCTGCAAGTCCGCGGACAGGAAACCATCGAGGCGGCTGAAGGCAACGGCCCGGTCAACGCGCTGGATGCGGCCCTGCGCAAGGCGCTGACGCCGGTCTACCCGGCGATGCGGTCGCTACGGCTGGTCGATTTCAAGGTGCGTATCCTCACCCCGCAGGCGGCAACGGCGGCGGTGACGCGGGTGCGCATCGAGTCCGAGAATGACGCCGGCGAGCGCTGGTCCACCGTCGGCATCTCCGCCAACATCATCGACGCGGCCTACATCGCGCTCCACGACAGCATCAGCTATTGTCTGTTCCATGATCCGGCACGCGAACAACAGGCCGAAACGGTTGGGTAGGCCGCTCGTCCCAGCATGTAGCCTGGGTGGAGTGCAACGGAACCCAGGTTGGTGCGATAACCGACGACTGTCCCCGGGTTTCGCTTTGCTCCACCCGGGCTACGGACCGATCTCCGCAAATGGCCGGGACTGACTCCACCAAGCAGCCGCGGCTGGGCGGGCCGGCGGTGGTGCTGGTCGAGCCGCAGCTCGGCGAGAACATCGGCGCCGCCGCGCGCGCCATGCTGAACTGCGGGCTGACCGACCTGCGGCTGGTCAATCCGCGCGACGGCTGGCCGAACGAGAAGGCGCAGGCGATGGCCTCCGGCGCGCTGGACGAGGCGGTGAAAGTCAGCCTGTTCGACACCACGGCCGCCGCGCTGGCCGACCGGCGCTATGTGCTGGCGACCACGGCGCGCCACCGCTTCATGGCCAAGCCGATCTACACCGCGCGCGAGGCGGCGGCCGAACTGCGGGAAAAGGCACGGGCGGGGCTGGCCAGCGCCATCATCTTCGGCCCGGAACGCTCCGGCCTCACCAACGACGACGTGGTGCTGGCCGACGCCGTGGTGACCGTGCCGCTGAACCCGGCCTTCGCTTCGCTCAACCTCGGCCAGTCGGTGCTGCTGGTCGGCTACGAGTGGTATCAGGTGGCCGACGACACCGAGGCGCGCACGTTCGAGGACAAGGGCTCGCCGCCCGCCACCAAGGACGAGCTTATCGGGTTCATGGAGCGGCTGGAGCGCGAGCTGGACGCCACCGGCTTCCTGCGCAATGTCGAGCAGCGGCCGACCGTGGTGCGCAATTTGCGCAACCTGTTCCAGCGCACCGCCCTGACCGACCAGGAACTGCGCACCCTGCACGGCGTTGTCTCCGCACTGACCCGCAAGCCCGGCACCGGCGGCAGGCCGCGCGAAAGCGAAGCGGAGGAAGTGTCATGACCGGCATCACGGCCCATCGCGGCGGCGCCGATTTGTGGCCCGAGAACAGCCTGACCGCCTTCCGCAACGCCGTCGCGATGCCGGAGCTGGACGCGGTGGAACTGGACACGCGGCTCAGTTCCGATGGCACGCCGTGGGTGTTCCATGACGAGGACCTCGACCGGCTGACCGCCGCCAGCGGCCTGTTCCGCGACAAGAACGACCGCGCGCTGGCGGAGATCACGCTCAGTGCCAACGACGAGCCGATCCCGACCCTTGACGATGTGCTGGCGGTCGTCGCGGCAAGCCCGGTCGGCCTGCGCCTGGAGATGAAGCGCGAGCAGGGCGACCTGCCCGCCGACTACTATGTCGGCCGGGTGCTGGACTCGGTCGACCGCCACGCCATGGCCGGCCGCACCGTGATCATCACCTTCGACCGCGAGATCCTGGTTGCGTTGCGCCAGGCCCGCCCGTCGGTACCGATGGCCGCCCTCTATAGCTGGCGCAACGGCATGTCGACCGAGGACATGCTGCTGAACGTGGAAGACGCCGCAACGCTCGGCGCCGGCATGATCGGCCTCGGCCAGCGGGTGCCGGACAACATCGGCCAGGGCCCCGCGGCGCACGAGCCTCTGCTGCTGCGGGCGCGCGAGCTCGAACTCGGCATCGGGGTCTGGACGGTCAACGGCGACGACGCCATCCGTGCCTGGCTCGACGCGGACATCGACGAACTGACCACGGATCAGCCCGACCGGGCCTTGGCGTTGCGGGGAGCCTGATCAGCACGCCCCGGCGTAGCTGAACAGCACCTCGTCCGGCACGCACGCGCCGGTGTTGTGGTCATAGACCATGCGCTCGATATAGATCGACGACCAGATCAAGTCGTGGCGCGCGTCGCCATAGGAGCAGGCATAGGCGTCGGTGTCAGGCTGCAGGGCGACACGACGGCCGTCGGCGCAGATCAGGGCCACTTCGGCGAGGTCCGGCATCGCGTGGCTGCCAACGCCGAGCCTGATGTCGACAATCGCCTGGCCGATGCCCGGCACCTCGAAGAACTGGGTCCGGGTCCCCTGCTCCTCGGGCGGCGGGTCCTGGCCGAGGTCCTCGTCGGTCGGGCCGATGGGTCGGGGGTCGAGCACGTTCTCGGGCGGCAGCACATTGATCTGGCCCTCGCCAGGACTGGCCTGGCGCAGATAGTCGAACACCAGGATCGAGTTGCCCGAGCGCGGGTCGTAACCCACCACCTCGCAGGAGTTGCCCTCGGCACGCACGGGCGCCGCGCCGCGCAGCACCACGTGGGTCTCCGACGCCACGATGCCCGACACCCAGTAGAGCGCCGGCTCACAGCCATCGCGGAAGATACGGGCATAGCCCTGCATGACATCGCCGTCGCGCTCGCCCTCGAACAGCACGGTGCCGGGTGCCACCGGCAGGCCACTGCGCGGGTTCAGGTAGGAGATGACGCGGGTGTCGCCGTTCGCCTGCCACAGCATCTCGGAGCCGTTGTGGTCCCAAACCGTGTCGGCCAGCGCCGCACTTGCCACTAGCGGCGCGGCGAGCAAGCCGAGCGCGAGTGCCGCGGCGGAACGCAGCGTCCGGCCATTCGAACTTCGGTGTATCGAAGTCTGGGCAGTCCAAATCATGGCAGCGTTCCTCGTGTTCCCGCGTTATTGCCCGGCGCAGTATGCCGGCTCGGGCTGCGAAGTGCGACGGCCATCACACCTTCGCACGTTTGTTTGTGCCAGCCCGCCTTGTGGCCGCGACCGGGCGATCCCATGTAATTGAGGCAAATTTTGTCAGGATTCCGGCCATGCCACACGACGTCACATACGACCCCCGATCCTATTGGATCCGCAATGCCGATTTCACGTCGGGCTTGATGGTCTACGCGCTGCTTTTGGCCGCGATCGGCCTCAGCCTGTGCTGAGCGGCCCAGCGTGCATCGGGCCCGTCCGCTACTGCGTATAGCTGGACCTTTTGCACGCCGGGCCAGAGATCGCTCAGGCTCTTGCTTCCAACACCATGTTGAACGGCGTCTCCGCGGCGCGACGCACACGCGAGAACCCGCCGGCCTTGATCACTTCGCGCAACCTGGCCTCGCCGGCCTGTGCGCCCAGCGCAGCACCCTTCTCCTGCGCCAATGACGTTGGCAGGCAGATCATGGTCGAAGCGGCATAGTAGAGCCGTCCGACCGGGTTCAGGTTCCCCACAAGTTCGTCCTGCGCCATAGGCTCTACAATCATGATCGTGCCGCCCGGTGCCAGCAGGTTCCGCGCGTTCGCCATTGCGCCGTCAGGATCGCCCATGTCGTGCAGGCAGTCGAAGAAGGTGACGAGGTCGTAGGTTCCGCCGCCGAAGTCCTTGGCCGTTGCCTCTTCAAAGCGCAGGTTGGACAGGCCGTGCACCGATGCATGAGCGTTGGCTTCCGCGATCGAAGCGGCATGGAAGTCGAAGCCGACGACATAGGCATCGGGAAACGCCTCGGCCATCAGCAGGGTCGAGTGGCCGTGGCCGCAACCGACATCGGCAATGCGGCCGCCTAGCCGGAGTTTTTCGACCACGCCATCCAGCGCCGGCAGCCAGTTGTCGATCAGGTTGGCGCGATAGCCGGGACGAAAGAACTTGGCCACTGCACAGAACATGCAACTCGCCTGATCGCCCCACGCGACGCCGTCACCGTTTTGGAACGCCGCGTGCACCTTGGCCTGGTTCTCGATCCCGGACACCGCGTTGTCGAACGCACCCAGCATATAGACTGGACCGTCCGGGTCGGCGAAGACCGCCGCCTGTTCCGGCGTCAGCGCGAAGGTTCCGGTGCCGGCGTCGTGCTCGATATAGCCGCCCGCGGCCTGGTTGGCTGCCCACTCGCGGACATAGCGCTCCGCACAACCCGCCCTTGAGGCCAGGTCCTCGCTGGTCAGCGGGCCGTGGTCCCGCAGCGCGGCATAGAGGCCAAGTTGTTCGCCCAGGCGAACCAGGGGCACAGAGTAGGCAGCCCCCAGGTCGCCGACGATGCGGCCGAGCAACGTCATTAGCTTGTCCTGATTCATCGGGATCACTCCTTGTTGCGCGCCGGTTCAGGCAGCGGCGGTGTGCTGGGGAGCTTCGGCCGTCGGCGCGACCCAGGCGTAGGGCCGGAAGGCATCGTCCGCCGGAATCCTCAGCAGGATCGCCAACGTGTTGGTGAACACCTTCACCGCAGTGCCCAGCACCACATCCAACGTTTGCGCGTGGCTGTAGCCGGCGGCCCGGAACGCAGCGTGTTCGGCGGCCGCGCCGCGCCCCTTGCCGGCGGCCAGGGTCGTTGCGAAGCGGCGCAGCGCCTCATGCCGAGGGTCGGCCAGCGGGCGCGACTGGCGCAGGGCATCGATATCCACTTCCGGCATGCCGAGTGCGGTGGCAAACGCGGTATGGCCGGCCACGCAATAGCCGCACCCGTTCACCACACTGACGGCAAGCTGGACGATCTCCCGCTCCACCTCATCCAGACCGCCCTGGGCGAAGCATGCGTTCATGGTCGCCAGCGCCTGAAGAATGTTTGGCGTGTCGCCCAGTACGCCAAACACGTTCGGCACGAAGCCGAGTTTGTCCTCCAGCTCGCGCAAGGTCTGTTGTGCCTGGCTTGCCGCCTGACGGTCGTCGGCAATTTTGTCGGTCGTCATTTCATGTCTCCTCGATTGTCGGCGTCCGATCCGCCGTGGACCGGGTGACAACAGCGATAGGAGCCATGGCGACGCGCAGATACTTCACAACCGGGAGCGACCGGCTATAGGATCAGGAGCAACCAACTACGTTTTTTGGAGTTACGAGCGTGACCGCTCAATACGGCCAGTTTTGTCCCATTGCCAAAGCGACGGAAATCCTGGGCGAAAAGTGGACCCTGCTGATCGTGCGCGAACTGCTCATGGGCGGCCACCGCTTCAGCGCGCTGGAGCGGGGTCTTGGCCAGATCTCGCCGACCATCCTGGCCAAGCGCCTGGACACGCTTGTGCGCTATGGCCTGGTCTACAAGCGTCGCATTCCTGGCCAGCGCGGCCACGAATACTTGCCGACCGAACCGTGCCGCCAATTGCTGCCCATCCTGTTGGCGCTTGGCCGCTGGGGCATGGAGTGGACGCGCGATCACATGAACGACCAGGACTACAACGTCGAGCTCCTGATGCTCTATCTGGAACGAAGCATCCGCCCGGAAATGCTGCCGGGAGGCAAGGCGGTGATCCGGTTTCAGTTTGCGGACCTCGAGGGATTGCAACACTGGTGGATCGTTGTCGGCGGCGACGCAGTGGACGTTTGCACCAGCGATCCCGGCCATGACGTCGACATCTACATCAACACTTCAGTGCGCACCATGACCGACGCCTGGATGGGACGAACCACGTATCGCGCGGCCAAGGCCGACGGCACGTTCGAGGCGCATGGCCCGGCGGCGCTGACGCGCAATATTGGCCGCTGGTTGGCGGACTGCGTGTTCGTCGACCTGCCAGACCCCGCCGCCATCCTCGGTCAGGTCGAGACCGAGGGGACTAGCCTGTGAAACACCTCACCGACGTCGCGGCGGTGCATCCGCCGTTCGCGCGCTACGCCCACGCGGTGGAGGTGCCGGCCGGCAGCCGCATGCTGTTCGTCTCCGGCCAGCTCGGCATCACCCCTGACAAGCACATTCCCGAGGGCGCCGGCGAACAGGCCGACCTGATCTTCCAGGCGCTGGGCCGCATCCTGGCCGAGGCCGGCATGGGCTTCGGCGACGTGGTGCGCCTGAACGCCTACGTCACAGACCGCGCGCATCTGCCAGACTACATGGCCGTGCGCGACCGCTACGTCACCGACCCGCCGCCCGCCAGCACGCTGATGATCGTGTCCGGCTTCGCGCGGCCCGAGTTCAAGGTCGAGGTCGAACTGGTGGCGGCCGCGTCAGCCTGACGTTCCCAGTCCCAGCACGAATACCCTGAGCGCGCCGGAGAGGTTGCCGGTGCGCGCCTCGTCTATGGCGGCGATCAGGGCCGCCAGCGAAACGCCGCGCCGCGCCGCCTCCGCCTGCAGCGTGTCCCAGTAGGCCTGCTCCAGCGACACGCTGGTGCGGTGGCCGGCAATGGTGACCGAGCGCTTGGTCGCGCGGGCGCCGGGGCCGGTGAGCCTGGCAACCTCATCGTTGGCAAGAATAGCGGTCACGGCCTTGGCCACTGCCGAGCTTCATACCGCTCAACAGCAAAAGACCCGTCGTCCTCGCCCTTGTGGCGAGGACCCATTCTTGTCCCATGCGCCGACAGCATGAACGATGTTCCAAACCTCAACTGGCGCTCACCTGAATCGCGTTTCGCACCGAGACCAGTGGTCCCGGTAGCGAAACGAGCCCGGCACATCCATGGGCCCTCGCCACAAGGGCGAGGGCGACGATGACTTGGGTGGAAATACCTACGCGCCAATTGGGACCTAATCCCGTGGGCCGATCATGTCCTCCGGCCGAACCCACTGGTCGAACTGCTCGGCGGTCAGCAGCCCCATGTCGACGGCGACCTCCTTCAGCGTCTTGCCCTGGGCGTGCGCGGTCTTCGCCACCTTGGCCGCGTTATCGTAGCCGATGTGCGGATTGAGCGCGGTCACCAGCATCAGCGATTCGTGCAGCAGCTTGTCGATCCTGGCCTCGTTGGCCTCGATCCCGACCACACAGTTGTCGGTGAAGCTCATCGCGGCGTCGCCCAGCAGCCGGGCCGATTGCAGCACGTTGTAGATGATCACCGGCTTGAACACGTTGAGCTCGAAATGCCCGTTCGAGCCGCCGACGGTGACCGCCACGTTGTTGCCCATCACCTGGGCGGCAACCTGGGTGATCGCCTCGCACTGGGTCGGGTTCACCTTGCCCGGCATGATCGACGAGCCGGGCTCGTTCGCCGGCAGGTTGAGCTCGCCCAAGCCGCAGCGCGGCCCGGACCCCAGGAAGCGGATGTCGTTGGCGATCTTCATCACCGAGGCGGCGATCACGTTCATCGCGCCTGAGAGTTCGACCAGCGCGTCGTGGGCGGCCAGCGCCTCGAACTTGTTCGGCGCGGTCACGAAGGCAAGCCCGGTGATCTCGGCCACGTTCGTGGCGAACGCCTCGGCGAACCCCTTCTTGGCGTTGATGCCGGTGCCGACCGCAGTACCGCCCTGGGCCAGTTCCAGCACCCGAGGCAACGCCGCCTCCAGGCGCGCGATGCCGTTGGCGACCTGGTGCGCATAGCCGCCGAACTCCTGGCCCAGCGTCAGCGGCGTCGCGTCCTGGGTGTGGGTGCGCCCGATCTTGATGATGTCGGCGAACGCCTTCGCCTTCGCGTCCAGCGCGCCGTGCAGGTGCCTCAGCGCCGGGATCAGGTCCTGCGCCACCGCGCAGCCGGCGGCGATGTGCATCGCGGTCGGGAACGTGTCGTTGGACGACTGGCCCATGTTGACGTGGTCGTTGGGATGGACCGGCTTCTTGGAGCCCATCTCGCCGCCCAGTATCTCGATGGCACGATTGGCGATCACCTCGTTGGCGTTCATGTTCGACTGGGTACCGGAGCCGGTCTGCCAGACCACGAGCGGGAAATGCTCGGCCAGCGTGCCGTCGATCACCTCGTCGGCGGCCTGCACCATCGGCTGGCCGATGGCCTCGTCCAGCACGCCGAGCGCCATGTTGGTCAGCGCCGCCGCCTTCTTCTGGATGCCCAGTGCGCGCACCAGGACGGCCGGCATGCGCTCGCCGCCAATCTTGAAATTCTCCAGCGACCGCTGGGTCTGCGCACCCCAATAGCGGTCGGCCGGCACCTCTACGGCGCCGATGGTATCGGTCTCGGTGCGTGTGTCGCCCATGCCAGTCTCTCCCAGGAATCGGATCGCGCCCCCTTATCCGGCAAGGCAGGGATCAGCGCAACAGGTGGAAGAGCGGGAGGCGACGATGAGCTAGTTGCAGGCCCCGGGCTCGGTCGGCGCATTGCGGCTGACCGCCAGCACGTGGATGGAGAGCGCCGCCGCCGTGCCCTTGGTCCAACCGCAAACGCCAATCGGGTTGTCATTGGCGTCGGACAGCAGGCTGGCCAGGGCGTCGTCCAGATCGGTCGCGCCGTTGCTGCCGTCGACGAACACGAACGGCGCCCCGATCGGCGGCCCATCGCCGTCGATCGAGGGGAATGTGACCGTGATGACATCGGCCCTGGGTGTTTCCTCGCCGATGCGGATGTTCATGGAGCAGGTACCCGTGGTGGCGCTGCAGGTCTGCGGGTCGTGCTCCCAGATCGTAATCCAGGTCGGCATCGACGCGCTGCCGATTTCGATAGGGGGCGCGGTCTGCGGCCCGCCCGTCGTCGTGTCGGATTGACAGGCCGCCAGCAAGGCGAGCGCGCCAAGCACACCGACAAGCGACCCTGCCCGCGGGGCCATCGAACGTATGGACATCGAACCCTCCAGACCGACGAACATGTTCAGTTTTCTTGGTCGCATTATACCAGCCGCCGGTTCATACAAAAATCGCACGGGGGCCTTGCGCCTGGAAGGTGTTTCTGTTCGAACTTGGCTCAAATCATGGAGACCCAGCCCCAAGGGAACCGCGAATATGAGCTATCTCGTGCTGTTGCGCCACGGCCAGAGCCAGTGGAACCTGGAGAACCGGTTTACCGGATGGAAAGACGTCGACCTGACGGAGACCGGCGAAGCGGAGGCGGCCGCCGGCGGCGCGCGCATGACGCATATCCGGTTCGACACCGTGTTCACGTCCACGCTGACGCGCGCCATCCGCACCGCCGAGATCGCGCTTGAGGCCAGCGGCGAGGTCAACGCCCATCTGCGCGACGGCGATGGCTGGACAATGACCCGCCACGACGACCTTCGCGAGCGCAACTATGGCGACCTGATCGGGCTCAACAAGGCGGAGACGGCGAAGAAGTTCGGCGACGAACAGGTGCGGCTGTGGCGGCGCAGCTATTCCACCCGTCCGCCCGGCGGCGAGAGCCTAGAGGATGTGGCGGCCCGCGTCGGCCCGTATTGGGAGGCGCACATCAAGCCGCTGGTCGAGGCCGGCCAGAACGTGCTGATCGCCGCCCACGGCAACACGGTGCGCGCCATGCTGGTGGTGCTGGGCGAGTACGACACCGAGGCAATCCCGACGGTGGAAATCCCTACCGGCGTGCCGCTGGTGTTCGAGTACCACGGCACCGACCGCGGCCCGGGACGGTATCTGGATCACGCTTCCGACGTGACGGAATAGACGCGCCTTCACAGCCGGCGCCTTGCCAGCCGGCGCCAACCCAGCCCGCCAAACTACGAGCCGGCTCCGCCGCGCCGCGACGCAGCTTCGGGCGTGAGGGGCCGCAGCAGCTCAGGCAGCTCAGGCGACAGCCAAGGCCGGTCGCGCGGCGACACGGCGGTCGTAATCGTCGGCCAGCGCACTCAAAGCCACCGCACCGTCGCCGGCGTATGACGGGCCGTGCATCAGCGCCAGGGTGCGTGGCTTGAAGTCCGCCAGCCGGCGGATGGTCGCGCCCATGTTCGGATTGAGGGCGGAGTACTGGATCATGTCCTCGGCCTGGATCGCTGGACCGACGATATCGTCCTCCACCACGGCGGCGCGGTCACCGAGTTGAGTGAACAGGTCGCCGCAGAACAGCGTGCCGGTCGTTTCCTCGAACATCAGGCCTGCGTCCCAGCCATGCGGGGTATGCGGGGTCTCAATGTAGCGCACCCACCTGGCCCCGCCGAGGTCGATGATCTCGCCATCGGCCAACGCTCGTGGCGGTCGGTCCGACATGTCATTCACGGACACCTCGCAGCCGACGCGCCCGTGCGCGACCTCGGCACGCGGCGCTGCCGCAAGCCATTCGTTCATCGCGCCGCACTCGTCCGCCTCGACATGGCCGAAGGTGATCCAACGCAGCCGCTCCGGCGCTATGACTCGCGCCACCGCGTCGCGCACCAGCGGAAACATCCGCCGGGGTCCGGTGTGGAACAGCAGCGGCTCGTCACCCAGCACCAGGAACTGGTTGAAGGTGAAGCCTGCGGGCGGTGCCACCTCGGACACGAAGGTCGAGAGCCGGAATATGCCGTCGGCGATTTCGTCAGTGCGGGTTTCCATGGTGCTTTCCACTTGCCGAGTCTCAGGGCTGGACAATGCGCAATTTCGCGAGACATATATGTGCAGTGAAAACGCGATGTCAATATCATTGCGCAGTGGTGTGTAGTGAAAATGCCTCCCCGTCCATACACCTTGAAGCGCCGCGCGGAAAAACAGGCCGAAACGCGGCAGCGCATCGTCGAGGCGGCGATCGACTTGCACGGCACCGTCGGCCCGGCCCGCACGTCGCTCAGCATGGTGGCCGAGCGGGCCGGGGTGCAGCGCAACACCCTCTATGCGCACTTCCCGGACGAGCGCAGCCTGCTGATGGCTTGCTCCGGGCTGGCAAGCGAGCGCGACCCGCCGCCTGACGCCAAGCCCTGGACCGAGATCAACGCGCTCGATAGCCGCCTACGCACCGCGCTCGGCGAGATTTACACTTGGTTCGCGCGCGGAGAGCAACTCAACGCGTGCGTCTTGCGCGACGCCGAGAACCACGCGCTCACCCGTGAAGTGACACAGCTCAGGATAGGCCCGTACTTCGCCGCCTATCACGAAGTTCTCGGCGCCGGTCTGGACACGCGGCAAGCGGCGATGCTGCACCTGGCGCTGAGCTTCCATACCTGGCGCACGCTGGTGCGCGGAGCAGGGCTGGATCAGGACGCGGCAGTCGACACCATGGCCGGCGCCATCCTGGGTGCGTGACGCGGCCGGTGGCGCGTTATTTGTGCCGCTCGGCGAAGTCCTCCAGCAGCGGCAGGACCCGTTCGGCCGCGTCGGCCGACATCAGCAGCCTCGCGCTGTCATGCACGTGCGGCATGCCCAGCGCCTCGGTCACGAAGTAGCAGCACAGCCGCTCCGGCTCGCCGACAAAGAAGATCGCCGCTTCATGATCCAGGTCGGACAGCCGGCCCTCGCCGATCACGATGATCTGCAATTCGCTGAAGTCGATCTTCGCTTCCACCTGGCGATCGGCACACTGGCGATAGTCGGGCGATCGCCGCTCGAAGCGATCGGCGCAGTCGAAGGCGCGGAACGCGATCATCTGCGGCGACACCAATTGCTGGGCGACCAGGCCGACAGGCATCGGCGCGAAGTCCGGATCGTCGAACTCCATGATCGCATCGGCCTCGATCAGGCGCTCCGCGATCAGGCCGACCAGTTGCTCATCGGTGATCACATCCTCGGCCTGGGCTGTGCCCGCCGCCAAAAACAGCGGCACGGCTAGCGCCATTGCGGCAATTCTTGCGGATATCATTCGGTTTGCCCCCCATTGTGCGATCTCGGCGGCCTAGCCGCCGATCATCGCCAGCCAGTCGTCCTCGCTGAGCACGGTCACACCCAGTTCCGCGGCCTTCTTCGCCTTCGAGCCGGCATCGGCGCCGACGATGACGTAGTCGGTCTTCTTCGACACCGAGCCGGCCACCTTGGCGCCCAGCCCCTCGGCCCGCGCCTTCGCCTCGGACCGCGACATGGTCTCCAGCGTGCCGGTGAACACCACCGTCTTGCCGGCGACGGGCGAGCCCTCGGTGCTGGGGGCGGCCACCGCCTCGATGGTCAGCCGAGCCTCCAGCGCCTTGATCACAGCGACATTGTCGGCCTCGGAGAAGAAGCGCACCAGGTCGTCGGCGACCGACAGGCCGATCTGGTCGATGTTGCACAGTTCGGCGAAGACCTCGCCCACGTCGCCCGGCTTGGTCGCATCGGGCGTGGCGGCGCGTTCCGCCGCGGCCGCCGTCATCGCGTCGTGCCACGCGGTCAAAGTGCCGTAGTGGCGGGCGAGCAGCCGCGCCGTCGCCTCGCCCACTTGCCGGATGCCGAGCCCATAGATGAACCGGTCCAGCGGCACCGTGCGCCGCGCCTCGATGGCGTCGAACAGGTTGGCGGCCGACTTCTCGCCCCACCCCTCCCACTCCTGCAGCGGCGGATCGGCGGTCTCGTTCCATTTGGCGAGGTCGAAGATGTCGACCGGCGTGTTGACGATGCCGCGCTCGTGGAACGCCTTCACCTGCTTCTCGCCCAACCCCTCGATATCGAAGGCGTTGCGGCTGACGAAGTGGCGCAGCTTCTCCACCTGCTGGTGCGGGCAGGCAAGCTCGCCGGAGCAGCGCGCCACCGCCTCGCCGGGCTGGCGCGTCACGGCCGTGGCCAGCGGGCACGGGCAGACGGTGGGGAACGCGAACGGTTGCGCGTCTTTCGGACGCTGGTCGAGCACCACCGAGACCACCTGCGGGATCACGTCGCCGGCGCGCTGGATGACCACGGTGTCGCCGACGCGGATGTCCTTGCGCGCGATCTCGTCCTCGTTGTGCAGCGTGGCGCGGCTGACCAACACGCCGCCGACATTGATCGGCTCCAGCTCGGCCACCGGCGTCATGGCGCCGGTACGCCCGACCTGGATCGAGATCGCGTTCAGCCGGGTCATCGCCTGTTCGGCCGGGAACTTGCGCGCGATCGCCCAGCGCGGGGCGCGGCTGACGTTGCCCAGACGCTGCTGCCAGTCCAGCCGGTCGACCTTGAACACCACGCCGTCGATGTCGTAGGCGAGGTCCGGGCGTTCGCGCAGCAGCCGCTGATAGAAGTCGTTGACGTCCTCCAGCGAGCCGCAGACCTGGGACAGCGGGTTGGTCGGCAGGCCCCACGCTGTCGCCGCTTCCAGGAACCCGGACTGCCGGTCCACCGGCAAGCCGTCGACGGCACCCCAGCTATAGGCAAAGAACTTCAGCGGCCGGCTGGCGGTCACCTCGGTGTCGAGCTGGCGCACGCTGCCGGCGGCCGCGTTGCGCGGGTTGGCGAACACCTTCGCCCCCGCCTCCGCCTGGCGCGCGTTCATCGCCATGAAGTCGTCGCGGGTCATGAAGATCTCGCCGCGAATCTCAATCCGGTCCGGCGCACCGTCGCCCAGCTTGTTCGGGATCACCCCGATGGTGCGCGCATTGGCGGTGATGTCCTCGCCCGTGGTGCCGTCGCCACGGGTCGCCGCGCGCACCAGTTCGCCGCCCTCGTAGAGCAGCGAGGCGGACAGGCCGTCGATCTTGGGTTCGCCCAGCAGGTCGAGCTTCGCTTCCGGGTCGTCGCTCAGTTCCTTCAGGAAGCGGCGCACGCCCGCAACGAAATCGGCCATGTCCTCGTCGGAGAACGCGTTGGCCAGCGACAGCATCGGTACCGTGTGCTTGACCTTGGCGAACCCACTCTTCGGGGCCGCGCCGACCCGTTTCGAGGGGCTGTCGTCGCGCACAAGTTCGGGGAACCGCGCCTCGATCGCGCGATTGCGCTGCACCAGCGCGTCATAGGCGGCGTCGGAAATCTCCGGCGCATCGTCGCCATGATAAAGCTCGTCATGGTGGCGTATCTCGGCGGCCAAGCGTTCCAGCTCGGCCGCGGCCTCTTCCAGCGTCAACGCCTCGACGTCGCTCAGATCGGCGCTCATGGCCGGGTCCGCTCAGGCCGCACGGCCGGGCTCCAGCAGCCGCTCGGCCGCCGCCCGCGCCTCGTCGGTGATCTCCGCCGCCGACAGCATGCGCGCGATCTCCTCGCGCCGCTCGCCATCGTCGAGGCGGCGGACCGCGGTCACCGTCTCGCCGTCGTTGGCCGACTTGGCGACCAGCCAGTGATGCGCACCCCGCGCCGCCACCTGCGGCGAGTGGGTCACCACCAGCATTTGCACGTCGTTGGCCAGCCGGGCCAGCCGCTCGCCGACCGCCGCCGCCGTGGCGCCGCCGACGCCGCTGTCGACCTCGTCGAAGATCAGGCTCGGCACCGCCTGGCCGCCCGCCAGCACCACCTTCAGCGCCAACAGGAAGCGCGCCAACTCGCCGCCCGAGGCCACCTTGTGCAACGGACCGAACGCGGACCCTGGGTTGGTGCGGGCGACGAACGCGACCGTCTCCGCACCATGCTGCGACCAGTCCTCCGGCGCGCGCAGCACCAGGTCGACGCGGAACGCGGCATCGGCCAGCCGCAAGGCCGGCAGCTCGGCGTTGATCTGCTCGGCCAGGGCCTCGGCCGCCGTCGCCCGTTGCGCGCTCAGCACGCCGCACGCGGCATCGAACGCCTGCCGCGCCTCCTCCACCGCATGGGCGGCTGCCGCGACCCTGGCATCCATGTTCTCGATGTCGTCCAGTTCCGCCCGCAACCGCACGCCCAACGCCGGCAACGCATCGGCCTCGACACCGTGCTTGCGGGCCAGCCCCTGCAACGCATGCAACCGGTCGTCGACGGCGGCCAGCCGGTCGGGCTCGGCTTCCAGCGCACTGCCGGCGGTCCTGATTTCGGCCACCGCCTCCTCGGCATGGACCACCGCCAGTTCCAACGCCTCGACCACCGAGCGCAGGCGATCGCCGCTGAGAGCGACCGCCCGGTCGAGCCGGCCGAGGGCGGCGCGCGCGTTGTCGGCAACGCCGGCCGCACCGTCGCCGTCGCCATCCAGCATGGCCATGGCCTCGCTGAGCGAGGTGATGATCTGCTCCTGATGGACCAGCGCATTGCGCTCGTCCGCCAGCCGCGCGACCTCGCCATCCTCCGGCGCAAGGCCATCGAACTCCTCGACGGCGTGGACCAGGAACTCACGCTGCGCGCCAAGGTCGCGCGCCTGCGCGGCGATCTCGTCCCGGTGCTTCTCGGCCGCGCGCAGGGCGGCGTGCGCCGATGCCACCACCGCCGCCGCCGGTGCCGCCTCCCCGAAGGCATCCAGCATTTCGCGGTGCACATTGGCGTCGAGCAGGCCGTGGCTCTCGAACTGGCCCTGCACCTCGATCAGGAACGCCGCCACCGCGCGCATGGTGCGGGCACTGGACGGCGTGTCGTTGACGAAGCCGCGGCTGCGGCCGTCGCTGGAGAGTTGGCGCCGGAGCACGATGACGTCGTCGTCGTCGCTGTCCAGGCCCTGCTCCTGCAGATAGGCACGGGCGGGGTGGTTGTGGCCGACCTCGAACGCGGCGGCGACAACCGCTTGGGCTTGGCCGGCGCGCACCAAACCGGGCTCGGCCCGGCCGCCCAGCGCCAGGCCCAACGAGTCCAGAAGGATGGATTTGCCGGCCCCGGTCTCGCCGGTCAGCACGCACAGCCCAGGCTCGAACGCCAACTCGAGCCGCTCGATCAGAACCACATTGCGGATCGAGAGGGACCGCAGCATCTACAGCCTTTTCAGGATGAGGATCAGAAGATGTCGTCGAGCCAGGAGATGCCGGTCAGCCCGTCGTACTTGTCCTCATTGCCCTCGACCTCGACGCCTTCGACCAGCTCGTAGGAGTCCATGTACCAGACGCTGCCCGGGAAGTTGTGGCCCAGCACCGCCGCCACTTGCGCGGCCTCGCCCTCCAGGCCCAGTGCCGTGTATGCCTCGGCGATGCGGTGCAGCGCCTCCGGCACGTGGCTGGTGGTGCCGAAATCCTGCACTACCACCCGGAAGCGATTGATCGCGGCGGTGTAGTGGTCGCGGCGTAGGTAGTAGCGCCCGATCTCCATCTCCTTGCCGGCCAGGTGGTCGAGCGCAAGGTCGATCTTGAACTGGGCGTCGCGGGCATAATCGGTGTCGGGATAGCGCGTGACCACGTCGTCCAGCGACTGCAGCGCCAGCTCGGTGATGCGCTGGTCACGGCGGACGTCGACGATCTGCTCGTAATAGGACAGCGCCTTCAGGTAGTACGCATACGCCGTGTCGGGATTGCCCGGATGCAGCTCGATGAACCGCTCCAGGGCCGCCACCGCGTCCTCATATTCGCCACGCTGGTAGCTGGCGAACGCCGCCATCAACTGCGCCTTGGTCGCCCACACCGAATAGGGGTGTTGGCGGTCGACTTCCTCGAACGCGTCGCGGGCTTCTTCCAGTTCGCCCACAGCCATGCTGTCGAGCGCGGTGTTGTAGAGATCCTCGACCGGGCGCTCGACATAGACGTCGTCGTCGGTCGACTCGCATGCCGCCAGCCCCAGAACCAGCAGCGCCGCCAGTGTTGTGCGTATCATCCCACCAACCTGCGAAACATGATTGCCTGCCTGTGTCGCGTCGCCGCCCCGGCTAACGGCCGAAGGGTCCCCACACCGCCAATCGCGGCGCGACGCGTCATCTTTGCATGGAATAGATAGCAGTCCGGGGCGGCGCTGAACAGTGTGCGCGGCACCGCAGGCGGCAATTCAGACCGCGATACGCTCCAGGCGCTCCAACGCGTCCAGATTGGCCGGCTCGCTGGTCCACCGCCACGCCGACGTATCGGCCATCAACGCCCGCAGCAGCAGGTTGTTGATGTGGTGGCCGGGGCGCACGCCGCGATAGGCGGCACGCAGCGGTCCGCCGGCCAGGTAGAGGTCGCCGATCGCGTCCAGAATCTTGTGGCGCACGAACTCGTCCTCGAACCGAAGGCCGCCCTCGTTCATCACCTTGTCGCCGCTGACGACGACGGCGTTGTCCAGGGACCCGCCCTTGATCAGGCCGCTTTCCAGCAACTGCACCACGTCCTGGTGGAAGCCGAAGGTGCGGGCACGCGCGATCTCGGACCGGAACATCCAGGCCTCGACGCTGCTGGCGCCGACCTGACGGCCGATCACCTTGGAGTCGAACTCGATCTCGCACTCGACGGTCCACTCGGCGGCCGGGGTCAGCCGGGCCAAGCTGCGGCCGTCGCGCACCTGCACCGGGCGCAGCACTTCCAGCACACGCCGTGCCTTCGCCTGCTCGGCGACGCCGGCGCATTCGATCAGGAAAACGAAGGGAGCAGCGCTGCCGTCCATGATGGGCACTTCCGGCCCATTGATCTCGATCAGCGCATTGTCGATGCCGGCACCGGCCAAAGCGGCCATCAGGTGCTCAACCGTGGCAACCCGGATATTGTCCTCATTGCCCAGCGTGGAACACAGCATGGTCTCGACCACCAGGTTCCACTGCGCCGGGATCAACCGGCCGAGGCCGGCGATATCGGTGCGCCGGAACACGATGCCATGATCCTCCGGCGCGGGGTGCAGGGTCATCGTGACCTTGTCGCCGGAGTGAAGCGTGATGCCACTGCAACTGATCGAATTCTTCAGCGTGCGCTGCGGGCCAACCTCGAAACCGCCACGGGACCGGGGCAGAGGGCTGCCTCCGTTGGCGTGACTGGCGCTGAGCCGTGACGGCGTGGTGGTCTGCATTGGCGTCTTGCCTCGGTCGTTCCTTGTCGGCACTCGGCAATCGCGCCCGCACAGGCAGGCTGGATTACACGGCCGTTAACCTAGTTGCGCCGCCGCCATCACCCAAATCAATCATTGTTTCCGTTTGTTACGCTCCAACCATTTGAAATTATTACACTTTTCTTAAGCCGCCTTGCGATTGTTCGGCGCCGGCCCACACCCCCTCCCGGCCGCCCGGACAGCATACTATCGTTGGGGGGCCGGGTGTGGGCGCGGGCTGGTACCGACTTCAGCGCCAGCGAAAATCGCCTTGGGCAAAAAAAGACCCCGGCGGTGGCACCGCCGGGGCACAGGCAACAGAAAATCGGATCGGCAGTCAGTCAGGCAGGCGCTCAGTTGGCCTGACGGCGCAGGAACGCCGGGATATCCAGCAACTCATCCTGCGCACTTTGCGCATTCTGCCCGGCCGGACGCGCCGGCTCGGCCGGTGCCGGGGCCGGAGCGGGCGCCGGGGCCGCCGGACGCGGTGCCGCCATCCGGGGTTCCTGCGGGGCCGGCTGCGGCGCGGGCTGTGCCGCGGCGGGCGCCTGATCCTCGGCCGCCTCGTTGCCGCCACGGGCGCGACCGGTCCCGGTCATCCGCTCGAACAGGCTGGGGCCGCGGCTCTTCGCCTTCGCCTTGTCGCCGGCATCGGCAGGAGCCGGTGCCGCCATCGCCGGCCGGCGGGTGGCCGGCTCGGCCGGGCGCGGCGCGATGAACGCATCTTCCGCGCCCTTGGCCGCCAGTTCCGGCTGCATCTCCGGCTCCGGCAGCACTTCCGCCGTGGCCGCAGTGGAGATCGGTGCCGTCGTCATCGGACGGCCAGAGGTGGGTGCCATGCCGTGGGGCGCCATGCCGCCGGGAGCCGACGCACGCAACGGCACCCGTGTGTTGCCTGGCGCGGTGGCCGGGGCGGCAGCGGGCGCCGCCATCGTGGCCGCGCGGCCCATGGCGGGCGCCGCCGCAGGAGACGGCGCGGCACCGCCCGACTGGCCAAGCGCGTTATCGAGCGCCGATGCGATATCGGCGGCGAAATCGTCCTCCGCCGTGGTCGCGACCTCCTCCGGCTCGTCCGCGCTGTCGTCGATCTCCTCGCCGGGCACCGGCCGACCGTTCTGGGTCGCCAGGCTCAGCACACGCGGCTGCGGCATCACATTGTCCGCCGCGTCGATGCCGGTGGAGACGACGGAAACCCGCATGCGGCCCTGCAGGGTGTCGTCGAAGGTGGCGCCAAAGATGATGTTGGCGTCGGGATCCACTTCCTCGCGGATGCGATTACACGCCTCGTCGACCTCGTAGAGGGTCATGTCGCCGCCGCCGGAGATGTTGATCAGCACGCCGCGCGCGCCCTTCATCGACACGTCGTCGAGCAGCGGGTTGGAGATCGCCGCCTCGGCCGCGTCCACCGCGCGCTTCTCGCCGTCGGCCTCGCCGGTGCCCATCATCGCCTTGCCCATCTCGCCCATCACGGTGCGGATGTCGGCGAAGTCCAGGTTGATCAGGCCCGGCATCACCATCAGGTCGGTCACGCCGCGCACGCCGCAGTGCAGCACCTCGTCGGCCATGTTGAAGGCATCGGCGAACGTGGTCTTCTCGTTGGCGACCCGGAACAGGTTCTGGTTCGGGATCACGATCAGGGTGTCGACGTAGTGCTGCAGCTCCTCGATGCCCTGCTCGGCCAGCCGCATGCGCTGCTGCCCCTCGAAATGGAACGGCTTGGTCACCACGCCGACGGTCAGGATGCCGCGCTCACGGATGGCGCGGGCCAGAACCGGCGCCGCCCCGGTGCCGGTGCCGCCGCCCATGCCGGCGGTGATGAACACCATGTGGGTTTCCGACAGGTGCGACAGGATGGTGTCCAGGTCCTCTTCCGCCGCCGCGCGGCCGATCTCCGGCTGCGCGCCCGCGCCCAGGCCCTGGGTGATGTTCGGCCCGATCTGGATGGCGGTGTCGCAGAGCGTGCTGGCCAGTGACTGCGCGTCGGTGTTGCAGACCATGAAGTCCACCCCGCCGAGTTCGGAGCGGATCATGTTGTTCACCGCGTTGCAGCCGGCGCCACCGACGCCGATGACCAGGATATGCGGCCGTAGTTCGGGCTGTGACTGTTCGATGCTCAGGTTAAGCGTCATGGCATGCTCCGATTTTCTGTGCCGATTTCTATTGTGTTGTTCTGGCTCTGCCGCTCGGGTTGGGTGGCCGGCTGGCGAGCGACAAGCCAGTCGGTCGTATGGATGCGAACGGTGCGGGCGCGGTTCACGAGAAACTCTCCTTCACCCAGTGGCCGACCCGGCCGAGCAGCCCGGCGGGCTTCGGCTTGGTCACGACCTGCAGCGAGGGCTCGCGGCTGGCCCGCACGGCGTAGAGCACCAGGCCCGCGCACTGCGCGAACGCCGGGCCGCCGGTCGATTCCGCCAGACCGGCGATGCCGATCGGCTGGCCGATGCGGACCTGGCGGTCGAGGATCAGGCCGGCGAGCTCGCGCACGCCCTGAAGCTGGCTGGCGCCGCCGGTCAGCACGACACGGCGGCCGGCCGACTTGGCGAGCCCGTTCTGCTCCAGCCGGTCGCGGACCAGCTCGAAGGTTTCCTCCAGCCGGGGCTGGACGATGGTCGACAGGATCGAGCGCGGCACCTGCTGGGCGTCGCGGCGGCCGTTCTCGCCGACCTGGGGCACGTCGATCACTTCCTGCGCGTCGGCGGGCGCCGGCAGGGCCGAGGCGTAGAGCGTCTTCATCCGCTCCGCTTGCGACAGCGGCGTCGACAGCCCGCGCGCGATATCGTTGGTCACGTGCCCGCCACCGACCGGCACGGTATCGGCGAACACCAGGGCGCCATCGAAGAACACGCCGATCGAGGTGCGCCCGGCGCCCATGTCCAGCACCGTCACGCCAAGGTCGCGCTCGTCCTCCACCAGGCAGGCGAGGCCGGCCGCATAGCCGGCGGCGACCGGGCTGTCGATGCCCAGATGGGCGCGGCGCACGCAGGTCTGCAGGGTGCGCACGGCCGGCATCGCGGCACTGACCAGGTGCATCTGCACCGACAAGCTGCCGGCGAACATGCCGCGCGGGTCGCGGATGCCGAACTGGCCGTCGATCCCGTAGGTCAGCGGGATCGCGTGCAACAGCGTGTGCTCGTCCTGCGCCGCCATCCCCCGGCCCTGCGCCAGCACGTGGCGCACGTCGTGGTCGGTGATCTGCTCGCCGGCGATGGCCGCCTCGGCCTCCACCACCGAGGACACCGGCGGTGCTCCGGTCAGCGCGACGACGACGGAGTCCACCGTCTCGCCGGCCATCTGCTCGGCGGCATGGACCGCGCCGACGACCGCCTGGGTCGCGGCGTCCATGTCAATGATCATGCCGTTGCGCACGCCATTGGAGACCTGGTGGCCGATGCCGATGACGCGCGGCGGCGCGTCGTTCTCGGCGACGGCGATCAGGCAACAGACCTTGCTGGAGCCAATGTCGAGTGCGGCGATCAATCCATCGCGCATGGTGTGTCGTTCCTCATGGCTCAGATGTCACTTTGCGCGACCACGCCGGCCGGGCGCAGTGCGGTGTCGGGCAGTTCGACCACCAGCCGGTCGTCCAGGCGCAGGTCGATGGCAACGATGTCGCGGGCCAGGATCTGGTGGTCGCGCTCCAGGGTGCCCAGGCGGATCCAGGCGCCTTCGGGCGCGTCGGCAGGCAGCCGCACTTCGATGCCGTTGTCGAGATAGAGGTTCCAGCGCCGGCCGTTCAGCAGCTGCGCGGCCTCGACCCTGGCCGACAGGTCCGGCTCGCTGGCCAGCACCGCGAACAGGGAGGCGGCGGCGCGTGGCGCCTCGTCGCCGATCACCACCGGCAGGTCGGTGAACTGGCCGTTGTTGGTCGACGCCAGCACCACGCCCTCGTCGTCGACCAGGCTCAGCCGGCGATTGCGCTGCCACAGCGCGAACGGCGTGCGCTCGACGATGTGGATGCGGATCACATCGGGCAGCTGGCGCTCGACCTCGGCGGTCTTCACCCAGCTCAAGCGCTCGACACGGCTGCGCACGGCATCCAGGTCCACGTCCAGGATCGGGTCGCCGCGCATGATATTGGCGGCGGCGCGCAAGGCCGCGGCATCGGTGTAGGTGCGGCCGCTGATGAAGACCTCGGCGACATCGAGCCCGGCGTGATCGCCGACCCGGTTGCCGACCTCGGCCATCTGGCGCTGGAACCGGCCAAGCACATCGAAGTGCACGATGTAGGCGATGCTGGCGAGCGTGATCACGGCAAGCAGGCCAAACACGCCGAACCGCGTGTAGGCCTCGACCTTGCGGCTGAGCCGGTGATGGCCGGCCAGCATCGCGAGCAGGGCGTTGCTGCTCTGGGCCGGGCGGACATTGTCCCACAACTCGGCCGGCAGAATGCGGTCGGGCGCGTCCAGCGACGGGTCGGCGCGTTCGGTGACACGAAGCGTGTTCATGCCGCGGTCTCCGTCGACTTCACCGGGCAGCGCAGCTCGGCCGCGTTGTCGCACGCCGCCAGCTCGACCATGCGGCTGACCAGGGCGGCATAGCTCATGCCGTGATGGGCGGCGATCTCCGGCACCAGCGACGTCGGCGTCATGCCGGGCTGGCTGTTCACCTCCAGCAGATAGAACTTGCCCGGCTCGCCCTCGGTGTCGTCGTAGCGCAGGTCGACCCGCGCGACCCCGCGACAACCAAGCGCGCGGTGCGCACGCACCGAAAGCTCCAGCGCCTCGCGATAGGCGTCCTGGTGGATCGGCGCCGGCATGATGTGCTGGGATTCGCCGGGCGTGTACTTGGCGATGTAGTCGTAGAAGCGCCGCTTGGTGCGGATCTCGATCGCGCCGATGGCCTCGGTCCCGGTGTCGTAGCCGATGGTGGCGACCTGGATTTCCTTGCCGGGAATGAAGCGCTCGACATAGACGGTGTCGCCGAACGCCCAGGTCTCGGCATCGAACGCCGCGACATTGTCGCCCTCGAAGATCACCCGCACGCCGACCGACGAGCCCTCGTTGGTCGGCTTGACCACGAACGGGCGCGGCATCGGATCGCCTTCGGGTGCATCGTCGCAGCGGAACAGCATCGCCTCCGGCATCGGTAGGCCCGCCGCCTCGAACACCGCGCGGGAGATGCGCTTGTCCATGCCCAGCGCCGACGCCAGCACGCCGGAGCCGGTGTAGGGAATGCCCAACAGCTCGAGCACGCCCTGGATCGCGCCATCCTCACCGAAGCGGCCGTGCAGCATGTTGAACACGACATCCGGCGCGGGCGTCAGCGCCGCCACCAGGGCCGCCAGATCCTCGGTGACCTCGACGCGATAGGCGTCGTAGCCGGCCTCGATCAGCGCGTGCAGGCAGCCATTGCCGCTGGACAGCGACACCTCGCGCTCGGCGGAGATGCCGCCCATCAGGACGGCGACGCGCTTCGTCATGTGTCGCCCTCCCGATCCATCGGCACGCCGATGCGCTTGATTTCCCACTCCAGGGTCACGCCGGTGGCGTCCTTCACCCGCTGGCGCACCAGCTCACCGAGTTCCTCGATGTCGGCGGCGGTCGCATCGCCAGTGTTAATCAGGAAGTTGCAGTGCTTCTCGGAGACCTGGGCACCGCCATGGCTGAGGCCGCGGCAACCGGCTGCGTCGATCAGCTCCCACGCCCGCTTGCCTTCCGGATTCTTGAACGTGGACCCACCGGTGCGGGTGCGGATCGGCTGGGTCGCCTCTCGCTGGGCCTGGATCTCGGCCAGCCGGCCGGCGATCTCCGCCGGGTCGCCCCCGGGCGTGCCGCGCAGCCGCGCGCCGGTGAAAATCCAGTCCGACGGCACCGACGAGTGGCGATAGCTCAGCCCCATGTCGTCGGGCGTCAGGCGGTGCATCCGGCCCTGGCGGTCCAGCGCGTGGGCCTCCACCAGCACGTCGGCCAGTTCGCGGCCATAGGCGCCGGCGTTCATGCGCAAGGCGCCGCCGATGGAGCCCGGCACGCCGATCAGGAACTCAAGCCCGGAGATGCCGGCGGTGGCCGCCAGCTTCGCGACATTGCTGTCGAGCGCGCCCGCACCGGCCACGATGTCGGCACCCTCGACCCGAATGTCGGCGAGCGCGCGCACCAGGCGCACCACGACGCCCGGAATGCCGCCGTCGCGGATCAGCACGTTGGAGGCAACGCCCAGAACCGTGACCGGCACGCCGCTGCGCAGCAGCGTTGCCAGGTCCTCGGTATCGGCGGGGCGGAACAGCACCTCCGCCGGGCCGCCAACGCGGAACCATGTCATCTTCCGCAGGTCCGCGTTCGGCGTCAAGCGCCCACGCAGCGGCGGCAGCCGGTCGATCAGCCCGCGTGATGACATGCAGCCCTCGTCGCTCATCGCCAGGCCCATCACTTGGCGCCCCCGGCGGCGATGCGCCCGCCGTTATCGAGCAGCACCTCCAACTGGCCGGGCAGCGCATTCGCCCAGGCGGTGATGTCGCCGGCACCCAGGCACACCACCATGTCGCCTGCCGTGGCGAGTTCGGCGATACGGGCCGCCAGCGCGGCCGGGCCGTCGAGCACATGGGCATCCTTGTGGCCAAAGGCGCGCAGCCCCTCGACCAGCGAGCGGCTGTGCACGCCCTCGATGGGCCGTTCGCCGGCCGGATAGACATCGGCCACCAGCACGGTGTCGGCGTCGTTGAAGCAGGTGCAGAAATCGTCGAACAGGGCGTGCAGCCGGCTGTAGCGGTGCGGCTGGACCACGGCGATCACCCGCCCCTCGGCAGCCTGGCGCGCGGCGCGCAGCACAGCGGTGATCTCCACCGGGTGGTGGCCGTAGTCGTCGATGACGGTGATGCCGGCGACGGTGCCGGTGTGGGTGAAGCGGCGCTTCACGCCACCGAACGAGGCGAGCCCGCTGCGGATCTGGTCCACCGACACGCCGACATCCAGCGCCGAGGCAATCGCCGCGCACGCGTTCAGCACATTGTGGTTGCCGGGCATCGGCAGGCTGAGGTCGCGCACCGTGCTGGGCTCGTCACCGCCGCCGGCATGCGCGCTAATCTCGACATCGAACACGGTGCCGGCCGCCTCGGAGCGCAGATTGACCGCGCGCACGTCCGCCTGCCGGCTGGTGCCATAGGTCACCACGCGGCGGTCGGTCAGCCGGGGCAGCAGCGCCTGCACCTCCGGGTGGTCGATGCACATCACCGCCAGCCCATAGAACGGGATGTTGGTGACGAACGCCTCGAACGCGTCGCGCACGTCGTCGAAGCTCTCGTAGTAGTCCAAGTGCTCCGGGTCGATGTTGGTGACGATGGCGATGGTGGCCGGCAGCTTGACGAAGCTGCCGTCGGACTCATCGGCCTCCACCACCATCCACTCGCCGGTGCCGAGCCGGGCATTGGTGCCGTATGCGTTGATGACGCCGCCATTGATCACGGTCGGGTCCATGTCGCCGGCATCCAACAGCGCCGCCACCAGGGACGTGGTGGTGGTCTTGCCATGTGTGCCGCCGACCGCGATCGACCACTTCAGGCGCATCAGCTCGCCCAGCATCTCGGCGCGCGGCACCACGGGGATGCGCGCGGCCCGCGCGGCCTCGACTTCCGGGTTGCCGTCCTTGATCGCGGAGGAAACGACGACCACGCCGGCCTCGCCCAGATTGGCGCCGTCATGGCCGATGGCGACGTCGATGCCCGATGCGCGCAGCCGGCGCACATTGGCGTTCTCCGACACATCGCTGCCCTGTACCCGGTGGCCGAGATTGCGCAGCACCTCGGCGATGCCGCTCATGCCGATGCCGCCGATACCGACGAAGTGGATGACGCCAACATCGAGGGGGAGGCTGCTCATGCCGCCGCTCCCACGCTTGCGTCCGCGATATCGGCCGGCGCGCCCTTGCCGGTGGCCACACCCATCACCAGGTCGGCCAGCCGCTCGGCCGCATCGGGCATGCCAAAATCCGAGGCCGCCTTGGCCGCCGCCGTCAGCGCGTCCGGGTCGCCGGCGAGCGCGCCGATCCGGTCGGCCAGCTTGCCGGCGTCCAGGTCTTCCTCGCGCATCACCCAGGCGCCGCCGGCATCGGCAACCTGGCTGGCGTTGACGAACTGGTGGTCGTCAGTGGCATAAGGATACGGCACCAGGATCGCCGGCACACCGGCCGCGGTCAGCTCGGAGACCGTCGAGGCGCCGGCCCGGCACACGGCGAGGTGCGCACGGCCCATCCGCTCGGGCACGTCGGTGAAGAACGACGACACCTCGACCTTGGCCGGGCAATCGGCATAGGCGGCGCGGGTCTCGTCCAGATCCTCCGGCCGGGCCTGCTGGCTGATGTCGAGCCGCGCCTGCAATTCGGCCGGCAGGGCAGCGATGGCGGCCGGCACCAATTGGCTCAGCGCGCGCGCACCCTGGCTGCCGCCCAGAACCAACAGGCTCAGCGTCTCGCCTTGCGCGGGGGCCTGATAGGGCCGACCTGCCAATGCACCAATCTCCGGTCGAATCGGGTTACCAGTTCTTGACAGCTTAGCGGAAACGCCAGCCGGTAAACCGCGAATATTGGGGAATCCGGTCGCTATATGACCGACTCGGCGCGCGAGCATTCGATTCGCCCGACCCAAGACTGCGTTCTGCTCGTGTAAGAGCGAGTCGAATCCTTTCTGCCGTGCTGCGATCATTGTCGGGATCGACGCGTAGCTGCCGAATCCGACCACCGCCGCCGGCCTGATCCGGGCCAGCAGTTTGCGCGCCTGACGCAGCCCGGCGAGGATGCGCCCGACCCCGTCGAGCTTGCCCCAGAAGCCGCGACCGCTGGGCGCGCCGGCCTGGATGCGATGCACCGTGACCGCCGGCAGCGCGTCGTCGAACGCGCCGCCGCGATGGTCGGTGATCAGGGTGACGTCGCACCCACGCGCCAGCAGCACCTCGGCCAGCGCGCGCGCCGGATAGATGTGGCCGCCGGTACCGCCCGCCGCGAGCACGATGCGAATTGCGGACCCGTTCGTCACAACGTGTCCTCTTCGTCGGACCAGCGCCGGGTCAGGCCCAGCATCATGCCCATGGCAATCGCAATCGCCAGCAGCGACGACCCGCCGTAGGAGAGGAACGGCAGCGTCATGCCCTTGGTCGGCATCATGTGCAGTGCCGAGGCCATGTTGATGATTGCCTGCAGGCCGTACTGCACCAGCAGGCCGGCAGAGGCGAGGACCACGAACAGGTTCGGCGAGTGCATCAGCCGGCCGAAGCCGCGCAGCACCACGAACGCGAACAGGCCGACGACGACGATGCAGAACACTGCACCGTATTCCTCACCGGCGACCGCGAACACGAAGTCGGAGTGCGCGTCCGGCAACTGGTCCTTGATGCGCCCCTCGCCCGGGCCGCGCCCGAACAGGCCGCCCTGCTCGAACGCCGCCAGCGAGCGCCCGACCTGGTAGTTGTCGCCACTGGACGGATCGAGGAAACGGTCGATGCGGCTGGTCACGTGATCGAACGCGTAATAGGCGCCGACCACGCCGCCGACCCCGAGGATCACCAAACCGACGACCAGGAAGAACGGCAGCCCGGCCAGGAAGAACTGGCAGAACCAGGTGACGCCGACGACGCCGGCCATGCCGAGGTCGGGCTGGGCCAGGATCAGCCCCATGGTCACCGCGAACAGCAGGCCGGCCAGGATGCGCCCCGGGAAGTCGTGCACCCGGTGGGCGCGGGCGAACAGCCAGCCGGTCACCACCGCCAGCGCGGGCTTCACGAACTCTGTCGGCTGCAGCGAGAATCCGGCGAGCGATATCCAGCGCCGCGCGCCCTTGATCTCCACCCCGATCGCCAGCGTCAGCGCGGTCGCCGCCAGCGCCCCCAGCAGCATCAGCAAGGCGAGCCGGCGAATGCCGCGCGGCGACAGCAGGGAGACCCCGAGCATCAGCACGATCGCCAGCGGCAGGATCATGAACTGGCGCTTGACGAAGTGGAAGCTGTCGAGCCCGATGCGCTCCGCCGATGGCGGGCCCGCAGCGAGCGTCAGCAGGATGCCGATGGCGATCAGGCCGACCAGGGCGGCCAGCGACCAGCGGTCGACGGTGAACCACCAGCGCCCGACAACCGAGCGGTCAACGCGGGTGAAACTCGTCATCGCGCCACACTCCCGGACGCGCCATTGGCGGTACTTGCATCCGCCAGCGCCATCACGGCAGCGCGGAACGCCTCGCCCCGCGCCTCGAAATCCTTGAACTGGTCGTACGATGCGCAGGCCGGCGACAGCAGCACGACGGCGTCAGCGTCTCCGCGCGCCATGGCGAACGCGGCGGGCACCGCACGGTCAATCGTGCCGGAGACGGTGGTCGGCACCCGCCCTGCAAGTTCGGCCGCAAAGGCATCGGCAGCCTCGCCGATCAGGAAGGCATGGACGACGTTGCCCAGCGCGGCCTCGGTGCCGGCCAGCCCATCGTCCTTGGCGCGCCCGCCGGCGATCCAGTAGATGCGGCCGTAGCTTGCCAGGGCGCGCGACGCGGCGTCGGCGTTGGTGGCCTTGCTGTCGTTGACGAAGCGCACGCCGTCGGCGGTCGCCACCAGTTCCTGCCGATGGGCCAGGCCCGGGAACGTCAGCAGGCCGCGCACAATGGCCGCGCGCGGCAGGCCCAGGCAACGGCAGGCAACGTAGGCGGCGAGCGCGTTCTCCGCATTGTGCCGGCCAGGCAACGCCTTTGCTTCGGCGAGGTCGGCCACCGGCTCGGCCTCGGCGCCATCGATGCGGTCCCAGATCCGGCCGTCGCGCAGGAACGCCGCCCGCCCCATCGGATCGGCGGTCGAGATCGTCAGCACGCGAGGGCCGCCATCGGCTGCTGCCAGTTCGGCCGCGATTTCGGCGGCCGGCGCGGTGTCGACGCAGATCACCGCCGTGTCGCTTGAGGTCATGTTGCGGAACAGCCGGTGCTTGGCGGCGATGTATCCGTCCATGCCGCCGTGCCGGTCCAGATGGTCCGGCGTGATGTTGAGCAGGACGGCGACGGTGAAGCGCGTGCTGTCGACCAGTTCGAGCTGGAACGATGACAGTTCCAGCACATAGACGCCATCGTCCGGCAGCTTCGGCAGGCTGAGGGCGGCGGTGCCGATGTTGCCGCCGACCGCGTGCGGCCGTCCGGCCGTCTTCAGCACGTGGCCGATCAGGGCCGTGGTGGTGGACTTGCCATTGGTGCCGGAGATGCCGACCATGGCGGTGTCGCCCACGGCCCGCGCCATCAGCTCGATATCGCACACGATGGGGGTGCCGGCCGCCAGCGCCTTCGCCGCCGCCGGATGCGGCTGCGGAAAGCGGTGTGGAATGCCCGGGCTCATCACCAGCATGTCGACTCGATTGAACGGTTCATCGCTGGGGTCGCCTAGCGCAAAGCCGGCCTCCGCCGCCAGTGCGCGCGCGCGCTCGGTGTCGTCCCAAGCGATCACGTCGGCACCGCTGCCACGCAGCGCCACGGCGGTGGCCATGCCGGAACGCCCCAGCCCCAGGACGGCGATCCGTCGATCGGCCACGTCCGGTATCAGCAGGTCAGCCGCCATCGCCGTCACCTGAGCTTGAGGGTCGACAGCCCGACCAGGGCCAGGATGGCCGCAATGATCCAGAAACGAATGACGATGGTCGATTCCGCCCACCCCTTCTGCTCGAAGTGGTGGTGGAGCGGGGCCATCCTGAACACCCGCCGCCCGGTCAGCTTGAACGAGGCCACCTGGACGATGACCGAGACCGCCTCCAGCACGAACAGGCCGCCGATGATGGCCAGCACCAGCTCATGCTTGGTGACGACCGCGATGGCGCCCAGCGCGCCGCCCATGGACAGCGAGCCGGTGTCGCCCATGAACACCATGGCCGGCGGCGCGTTGAACCACAGGAAGCCCAGCCCGGCGCCGACCATGGCGCCGCAGAACACCGCCAGATCGCCGGCACCGGCCACGAACTGAATCTGCAGGTAGTCGGCGAACACCGCGTTGCCGACCAGGTAGGCGATCAGCACGAAGCAGCCCGACGCGACCATCATCGGCATGATCGCCAGGCCGTCGAGCCCGTCGGTCAGGTTCACCGCGTTGGAGGCGCCGACCATCACGAAGGCCGCGAACGGCAGGTAGAACCAGCCCAGATTGACCAGCAGGTCCTTCATGAACGGGATCGCCAGGTGGTGCGAGATTTCATCCGGCGTGGCCAGGATGATCCAGACCCCCGCGGCCAGCGCAATCGCCAGCAGCACCAGCATCTTGAACCGCGCGCTGACGCCCTTTGAGTTGCGGCGCGTCAGCTTCATGTAGTCGTCGGCGAAGCCCACCATGCCCATGCCGACCGTCACCGCCAGCACCGCCCAGACGAAGTGGTTGTCCAGGCGCATCCACAACAGGGTGGAGATGACCAGGCTGATCAGGATCATCACGCCGCCCATGGTGGGCGTGCCGGCCTTGGTCTCCAGGTGGCTCTGCGGGCCGTCCTCGCGGATCGGCTGGCCGTCCGGCTGCTTGCGCCTGAGCCAGCGGATGATGCCGGGCCCCAGCACGAAGCTCAGCACGAGTGCGGTGAACCCGGCCGCACCGGTGCGGAAGGTGATGTATTGGAACAGGTTGAAGACGGCAACGTCTTCGGCCAGGGGAAACAGGAACTCGTAAAGCATGGGCCGGACCGCCTATTCGCTGACGGCCGCGGGCGCGCGATCCAGACCGAGCAGGGCATCGACCACGATATCGGTGCGCATGCCGCGCGACCCCTTGACCAGAACGATGTCGCCGCTGCGCACCCAGGCCGCCACCATCGGCGCCAACGTGCGCGCGTCCGGCGAATGCACGCCGCGCATCGCCAGCGGCAGCCGGTTGCGCAGGTGGGTCATGCCCTGGCCGCAGGTGTGGACCTTGTGGATACCCGCGCGGATCAGATTGTCGGCCAGATCGGCGTGCAGGTGCGGGCTCGCCCGCCCCAGCTCCAGCATGTCGCCCAGCACCGCGACGCGGCGCGCGCCGTCGCCGAAATTGGTGTCGGCCAGCAACTGGAACGCGGCCGCCATCGACGGCGGACTGGCGTTGTAGCTGTCGTCGATGACCAGCAGCGCCTCGGTGCTGCCGAGGTGCACGACATGGCGCTTGCCGCGCCCGCCCATCGCCGTCAGGTCGCCGAGCGCCAGTGCTGCCTCGCCGACATTGCCGCCGGCCGCATCCACCGCCGCCAGCGCGGCCAGGCTGTTGAGGATCCAGTGCTGGCCCGGCGCACCGACGCGGTAGTTGACGACGCGCTGGCCAATGACCGCCGACACGCGGCTGGAGGTCTCGTTCAACCCGTAGTCGGTGACGCGGGCGTAGGCCGCGGCATGGGACCCGAAGTCCAGAATGCGTTCGATGCCGGCCGCCTTGGCGCGCCGGCGCAACAGCTCGTAATGCGCGCTGTCGCGCGGCAGGACCGCGGCACCGCCGGGCGCCACAGACGCCAGCAGTTCCGCCTTCGCCTCGGCGATGCCCTCGACACTGTCGAAGTTCTCGATGTGCACCGGCTCGATGTTGGAGATCACCGCCACGTGCGGGCGCACGATGGTGCCAAGGGCGGCCAGCTCGCCGGTGTGGTTCATACCGACTTCCAGCACGCCGAAGCGGCTGTCGGCCGGCAGCCTGGCCAGCGACAGCGGCGCACCCCAATGGTTGTTCAGATTGCCGATCGAAGCACTGGTCGCGCCCTGGGCGGAGAGCACCAGGCGCAGCGCTTCCTTGATGCTGGTCTTGCCGACGCTGCCGGTGACCGCCACGATGGTCGCCGCCGATCGTTCGCGACCGGCCCGTCCCAGCGCCTGCAGCGCCTGCATCGTGTCGCCCACGACCACCAGGCGTGGATCGTCGTCGGCCATGCCGTCGGGGATCGTGTCCACCACGGCACCCGCCGCGCCGGCATCCAGAGCGGCGGCAAGATAGCGATGCCCGTCCAGCCGCTCGCCGCGAATGGCGATGAACAGGTCGCCCGGCCGCAATGTACGGGTATCTATGGAAACGCCGCTTGCCGTCCAGTCACCGCTGCAGCGGCCGCCAGTGGCGGCGGCAACGGCGTCCGCGCTCCACAGGGCGCTCTTGTCCTTGGCTGGCCTCACGACCCCGAGACCGCGGCAATGGCCGCACGCGCGACGTCACGGTCGTCGAATGGGAACACCCGGTCACCGACTTTCTGCCCGGTCTCGTGCCCCTTGCCGGCGATCAGCACCACGTCCCCGGGCCGCGCCTCGGCCACGGCGGCATGGATCGCTTCGGCACGGTCGCCAATCTCGCGGCCGCCGGGACAGGCGGCCATCATGGCGGAACGGATCGCCGCCGGGTCTTCGCTGCGCGGGTTGTCGTCAGTGATGAACGCAACGTCGGCCCATTCGGCGGCGATCCGGCCCATCAGCGGGCGCTTGCCACGGTCCCTGTCACCGCCGCAGCCGACCACGACGATCAGCCTGCCACGGGCATGGGGCCGCAGAGCGCTGAGCACGGTCTCCAAGGCATCGGGTTTGTGGGAGTAATCGACATAGACGGCGGCACCCTCTGGTCCGCCGACATGCTCCAGGCGGCCGGGCACGCCCGGCAGGTCTTCCAGTGCGGCGAGCGCATCGGCCATATCGGCGCCGTCCGCGGTCACCATGCCGAGGGCCGCCAGCGCGTTCATTGCCTGGAAGGCACCCGGCAGCGGCAGCCGCACGGCGCGGCGCGCGCCGGCGATCTCCAGCGTCAGGCGCTGGCCGTCATGGTCCAGTTCGCTGTCGACCAGGCGCAGGTCGGCGCCAGCGCGCCCGTACATTACGGTGTTCACACCGCGCGCACGGCAGACCGAGGCAATGCCTTCGCTGACCGGGTCGTCGGCATTCAATACGGCGGTGCCGTCGTGCTCCAGCAACTCGGCGAACAGGCGCGTCTTGGCCGCCAGGTAATGCTGGACGCTGGGGTGGTAGTCCAGGTGATCGCGGCCAAGGTTGGTGAAGGCCGCCAGCCGGAAACGAATGCCGTCCAGCCGAAACTGGTCCAGCCCGTGGCTGGATGCCTCCAGGATGACGCGATCAACATGGGAGTGCTCGACGAGCCCGGACAGCCGACGGTGCAGGGTGATGGGGTCGGGGGTTGTCAAACTGCCGGGCTCGTCGAGTTGCGGGGCCTGGATGCCCAGCGTGCCGATGCTGGCAGCGGGGCGCCCAAGCGCATTCCAGAGATGTCGTGTGAACGTGGCGACGGACGTCTTGCCACTGGTTCCGGTAACAGCCGCCATCACGGACGGCTGCGGGCGATAGAAGGCGGCGGCCATGCGCGCCAGTGTGCGGCGCACATTGTCGGTCGCGACTAGGGGTGCACGGGGTGATGCAACAGGGGATGCGACCTCGGGTGCGGAGTAGCCGCCGTGAAGCTCGGGTGTCGGTTCGGTCAGCACGGCGCCGGCGCCCTTGGCCAGCGCATCGGGAATGAAGGCGCGCCCGTCCACCGCCGTGCCGGGGGTGGCGGCGAAAAGATTGCCGGGCTCGACCAGCCGGGAATCGCTCGCCAGGCCGGTGATCTCCGGATCGGCGTCCAGGGCATCGGCCAGCGTGTCCAGGCCGGCGGCGCGCAACAGCTCGTTCAGGCGCATGTCGATATCGTTCGCTCTCATCGCGCCGCCCTCATCGCCAGGGCCCGTCGAGGTCGGTCACGGCCAGCACGGCCGGATCGTCCTCGTCCACCGGCTCGACCCCCATGAGCGGGCCGATGCGGCTGACGATGCGGCTGACAATCGGGGCCGAGACCCAGCCGGCGGTAGCGAAACCGTGGGTGGATTCGTTGCCCCGGGGCTCGTCCAGCGAGATCAGCACGACATAGCGCGGATCGTGCATCGGGAACACACCGACGAAGGTCGACAGCAGGTTGCTCTCGCTATAGCCGCGGCCGGATGCCTTCTCGGCGGTGCCTGTCTTTCCGCCGACGACGTAGCCCGGCGCCTCCGCGCGGCCGGAGCCGTCGTGCACCACCATGCGCAGCAGCCGGCGCATGGTCTGCGACGTCTCCTCGGAGATCAGGCGATTGCCCTGCACCGGCACGTCGGTCGTATTCAACAGCGTTGCCGGGTACATGACGCCGCCGTTGCTGATGGCGGCATAGCCGCTGGCGAGCTGCATCGGGCTCACCGCCAGGCCGTGGCCGAAGGCGATGGTGATCATGTTGATCTCGCGCCAGGGCGACGGCACCAGTGGCGCACCGACCTCCGGCAACTGGATCGGCGAGCGTTCCAGCATGCCGGCGCGCTCCATGAACGACTGCTGGCGCTCCGTGCCCGCGGCCATGGCCAGACGCGCCGAGCCGATGTTCGACGAATAGAGCAGGATCTCCGCCACCGACAGCGGCCGGTACTTGGCGTGGAAGTCGTTGATGGTGAACCGGCCGTAGCGCAGCGGATGCGTGGCATCGAAGATCGAATTCACGTTGGCCACGCCGGCGTCCAGCGCCATCGCGGTGTTGAACATCTTGAACACCGAACCGAGCTCGAAAACGCCCAGTGTCGCGCGATTGAAACGCGCATCCTCATCGGCGTCGCCGGGCGCGGTGGGATCGAAATCGGGCAGCGAGACCAGGGAGACGACACGGCCGTCGGTCACGTCCATCACGATGCCGGCGCCGCCGATGGCCTGGAACTCGGCCATACCCGCCGCCAGTTCCTCGCGGACGATGTGCTGCACCCGCAGATCCAGCGACAGGGCGATATCCTCGCCGGCCGCCAACTGCTCGTCGAACGACTGCTCGACGCCGGCCAGCCCGTGGCCGTCCACGTCGGTGAAGCCGACCACGTGGCCGGAGATCGCGCCCTGCGGATAGATGCGCCGCGCCTCGCTGACGAAATCGAAGCCGGGAATGCCGAGCTGGAAGACCTCGAAATGCTGATGCGGGGTCAGATTGCGCTGCAGCCAGACAAACTGGCGGTCGCTCGACAGGCGGCGGTGGATCAGCTCGACGTCGATATCCGGCAGCACCGTCAGCAACGCGGACACCGCCGCGTCGATATCGATGATCTCGCGCGGATTGGCGTAAAGCGACGCGGTGCTGACGCTGGTGGCCAGGATGGTGCCGTTGGCGTCGACAATGTCGCCGCGCCGGGCCGCGATCTCGGACAGGTCGGCCGCGTTCGCCGCCGCGGTCAGGCCGCCGGTCAGCACCATGGTCTCGAACAGGCGCAGCGCCACCGCGCCGAAGCCGAGCAGGAACAACACGCTGGCGATCACCAGGCGGGTGCGCGCCACCTCGACCGACTTGCTGGCGAGGGTCTCGATGCGCCGCGGCCCGTCCAACTGGACGTCCGCGCCGACGGAGAACACCCCCTGCGGCTTGGCGTTGGCTTTGCGGCGCGACAGCGTCACTGGGCACCACCCGGCTGGAAGGCGACGGCGGAGATCGCGCCGTCGACGGTGACGTTTGCATCGGCGGCGGCGGTGCCGATGGCCGCGCGCGGCTCGGTCAGCACGTCCGAGATCAGGGCGGTGATCGGGTCCTGCGCCGGCTTCGGCTGCACGGGCTGCAAGGCGAGCTCGGCCGGCACCAGGGGCGCGGGCGCGTCGACAGGCGGCGGCGCGGCAGTGGGATCGCGGGTGATGTCGGCCAGGATCAGGTCGTCGATGCCGGGCTCGTCAGCCGGCGCGGGCGCCGTGTCGGGCACATCCGGGCTGCCCGGCGCACGATGCCGCTCGGGCATCAGCACAGGCAGCGGCGGTGCATCCGGCGACAGCGCACCGGCCCCCGGGGTCGTGTTGCCCAGGCTGGGGCCGGCCCGGTTGGGATCGGCCATCGGCAGGCTCGCCAGCGTCACCATGTCGGCGGCGGTCACCGGCTCCATCTCCAGGTGGCGCGCGATCAGGTCCTCAAGCCGCTCCGGCGAATTGAGGTGGCTCCACTCGGCATCGAGGATCTGGATGGCGTCCTGGTCGGCCTGCATCTCACGGTCGAACGCCGCGATCTGGTCCTCGAGACCGATGACCTTGTACTTGATGTTGTACAGCCAGCCGCCGGCACCGGCGACGACCACAAGCCAGAACAGGATGGACCAGCGCATCATGACAGTGCGCCTCGCGGTCCTGTCGGCACGACGGACGAGCCCGTGCGCTCGGCAATGCGCAGCTTGGCGGAACGGGCGCGCGGATTGGCGTCGACCTCGCGCGCGCTCGGCCGCAGCAGCTTGCCGGCGACCATGCGGAACGTAGGGGGCGGGCGGCGCAGCACGTCGGGGAGGTGACGGGAGGGGTTGGGCGCTGCGCCGCTACGCACGCGCAGGAACGACTTCACTGCGCGATCCTCTAATGACTGGAAACTGACGACTGCCAGCCGACCGGTGGGCAGCAGCATCCGCTCGGCCGCCTCCAGCCCCTTCTCGAGCTGGCCGATCTCGTCATTGACCTTCACGCGAAGGGCCTGGAACGTGCGCGTTGCCGGGTCGATCTGGACCTTGTCAGGCCCGCGTCCCCGCGTCGGCTTCTGGCCGGCGGTGACCGCGCGGCGCACCACCTCGGCAAGCTTGTGGGTGGTGGCAATCGGCCCGTCGAGGCGGGCGCGCACGATCGCGCGCGCCACGGCACCCGCCCGGCGCTCCTCGCCATAGCGCGAGATGATCTCGCGCAACTCACGCTCCGACCAGCAGTTCACCAGGTCGGCGGCGGTCGGCCCGTCCTCGTCGGTGTCGTCCATCCGCATGTCGATGGGACCGTCATGACGGATGGAGAAGCCGCGCTCGGCATCGTCGAGCTGCATGGACGACACACCCAGGTCCAGCGCCACGCCGTCGACATGCTCGATGCCGCGGTCGCTGAGCAGGGTCGCCATGTCGCCGAAACGCCCCTGGATCATCATCAGGCGGCCGGGATAGTCGCGCGCCAACCGGCGGCCGATCGCCACCGCATGCGGGTCGCGGTCGATGGCGCACACGAAGCAGGCCGCGCTGGCGAGCAGCGCACGGGTGTAACCGCCGGCGCCGAAGGTGCCGTCGACATAGACGCCGCCGTCGCGCGGCTGCAGCGCCTCGATCACCTCGTCGGCCATGACCGACGT
This sequence comes from Alphaproteobacteria bacterium, assembly GCA_965227515.1. GTDB lineage: Bacteria > Pseudomonadota > Alphaproteobacteria > CALKHQ01 > CALKHQ01 > CBDDFZ01. Next base: position 2,332,143 of record CBDDFZ010000001.1, on the reverse strand, counting down.
GTGCGGCGCCTTGGCCGGCGGCGCGGCCATGTCGCCGTTGCGGGACAGAATTGCTGGATCAGGCATCGCGTTCATCATGACCGTCTCGCCATCATTCGGTGCAAAGTGGCGCCGGCTGTCGGCTGTGCGGCGCCGTTGCGCATGTCGTCCTTGACCGCGCGATAAGCCTCGGGCTGCCAGACCTGGAACTTGGACCCGCACCCGACGAACAAGGCTTCGCCGTCAATTCCGGCGTGTTCGAGGAAATCCGAAGGCAATTGAATGCGTCCGGTCTCGTCAGTCGTGAATGGACGCGATTCCGAAAAGATGTAGAGTGCGAGATTGCGTTGTTCGTCGTCGGCCGCGTCGGGGTTGTCGTCGAACGACTGCTGCAAGCGCTCGATGCGCTCGTAGGGCCACATTTCGATGCACTTGGGGCCGAGGTCGAATGACCGCAAACCGTAGATTGTCTGAGGTGGGCTGGGCGCAAGCTGGGTGCGATAGGGCGCCGGCACCGAGACACGTCCCTTCTTATCGACCTTGTTTGCGTGCTCCGAAAGAAACAGCGGCACATGCCTCTCCCCTGTGCCAGCCATCCCGGCGACCGTTTCCCGCCGCATCGGGAGGTTTCGCGATCACCCCGACTTCACCAATTGCCCACATGCGTCTCGGGGTGTCTCCGGGTGGGTTCAATGCGCCCAAACCACCTGGATGAAATTGGTGTAGCATGGTGATTTATGGGATTCAATGGTTTTGCATGGGATGAATGCATTTTGTCGAGACAAGTGCGCCTGCTCGATGGGATCGGCAAAGTAATCGTTCATGAATTGTTCGCAGATCGACTGTCGCGCTAGCACCATTTGCGCGTAATTACAGGCCGCGTCTCGACACCTGACGGCCGGGGTTTCGGCCTCGCATGGGATGGCATGGTGCGCCGATGGGCACCGGCATGGGATCGGATGGGTTCGAGCCGGCGCTCGCCCGAAAAGACCTGAGAGAAGTGCGTCGGTCGCTGGAGCATGATCGCATTAGTCGACACCGGCCCCAGATCGCCGGGCACTAACAACTCCCCCATTGTCATCCTTGGCCGAGGTCCAAGCGCAGCGATGGACCGAGCGCCGGGGATCCATTCCACCTTTCGCGCGAAATCATCGATGGATCCTCGACCCGGCACGCGGAACAAGTTCCAGGCGCGCCGGTCAAGGATGACAATGGTGTCAGTGGCGTGGCGGCAAGCCCAAGTGCTGATGCAGATGCAGAACTGACGCCCTGCGCTCTACCTCTCGCGGGCGGCCTTCAGCGCCGGGTAGAGGGCGTTATAGGCCGCGTAAGGTGCCTCGTAGGCCTCCATCAACGCCGGGTCCGGCGCCTCGGGCGGGCCCAGCGGCCGAACCACCGCCTTCACCGCCGCGTTGAGGTCGGCATGCACGCCGGCGCCAACGGCCGCCAGCACGGCGGCGCCGAACGCCGGCCCCTCCTCCGCCGCCAGGCGCTGCAACGGCTGACGCAGCACCGCGGCCAGGATTTGCCGCCACAACGCGCCGCGCACGCCGCCGCCAACGGCATAGAGCCCGTCGATGGGCGTGCCCAGCCCCTGGATCAGGTCGACCGACTGGCGCAGCGCGAAGGCCACGCCCTCCAGCACCGCGCGGGCCATGTGGTCGCGCCCGTGGGCGAGGCTTAGGCCGGTCCACGCCGCGCGCGCATCCGGGTCCATGTGCGGAGTGCGCTCGCCAGACAGATAGGGCAGGAACAGCACGCCGTCGCAGCCCGGCGGCACGCCGGCCGCCGCCTCCAGAATGCCCTCGAAACCGCCGAACTCATCGCCATTGCCCTGCCCACCGCCGCCGCCAACCACGTCGCGGAACCAGCGCAGCGCACCGCCGGCCGACAGCACCACGCCCATCAGGTGATTGCCGCGCGGCACCGCATGGCAAAAGGCATGGAGCGCGCCGGTGGAGTCCACCTTCGGCTCATCGGCATGCACGAACACGACCCCGGACGTGCCGACCGACACGAACCCGCGACCCGCCTCCACCACGCCGCAGCCAACCGCCGCCGCCGCGTTGTCGCCACCGCCGGCGACCACCGGCAGGCCGGCCGGCAACCCGGTCGCCGCCGCGGCCTCGTCGCTGATCGCGGCACAGACATCGGGGCCTTCGTAGACGCGCGGCAGCCATGCTTCAGGTATGTCGAGCGCTCTCAGCAACTCCGGCGACCAGGTGCGCGTACTCAGGTCCAGCAATAGCGTGCCGGCGGCATCGGACGCATCGGTTGCCATGGCTCCGGTCAGCCGCAAGCGGATGAAGTCCTTCGGCAGCAACACGGCCGTAACTCGCGCATAGGCCTCCGGCTCGTGATTGCGCAGCCACAGGATCTTCGGGGCCTGAAAGCCGGTCAGCGCCGGATTGCCGGCGATCCGTTTCAGCGTATCGGCGCCGACCCGTTGGGTGATCTCATCGCACTCCGCCGCCGTGCGCTGGTCGTTCCACAACAGGGCGGAGCGGATGACCTCGTGGTCGCAATCCAGGAAGGTCGCACCATGCATCTGGCCGGTCAGCCCTAGCGCCACCGGCGGTGACGGCGCGGCGGCGGCGAGGCGGCGCAGGATGTCGACGGTTGCCCGCCACCAGTCGGCGGGATCCTGCTCGGTCCAGCCCGGGCGCGGCGTCGCCAGCGGATAGGCCGCATCGGCCGACGCCACGATGGACCCGTCGGGGCCCACCAGCACCGCCTTGGCGCCACTGGTGCCGATGTCGAGCCCGATGGTCAGCCCGTCGACTGCTGCCGGCATGTGTTCTTCCCCCAGGTGGACGTATTCGTTCAGGCAGCACTTCTTGCTGGCACCGCCGCGCCAGCGACCTTATCGCCCTGCATTGAGGAATGCCACATGGGTGGCGGTATGGTTTATGCTGCGCCGGCCTACCGCGCGAGTCCGCCTCGTGCCCGCGCAAACCGACCGCCACGGAGCCTGCACGTGCTTTCCACCCCCCTGAAGCTCAGCCTCGCCGCCCTGCCCTGCCTGTTGCTGACAGCCTGTTTCAGCACGACATGGGTCAAGGCCGGCGCCACCGAGGCGGAAACCGAGGCCATGCTCGCGCGCTGCGAGGCGTATGCCGAGGAGCAGGTCGACGACTTCGCCGCCACCATTGCCGACACCCAGGTCGGTGTCGCGGCGGGTCGCGAGGACTTCGGGCTGCGCGACGACCTGCGCGCCTATGACGACCGCTATCGCCGCTCCGACCTGGTGGAAAGCTGCATGCGCCAGCACGGCTATCGCGATGCCGGCGACGTCGAGGAGGAGATCGAGGAGGACGAGGACGACGACAAGGCGGAACCGACAAATGTCTGATGCCGGCACCGTCACCGCCGCCCTGGTCATCATCGGCAACGAGATCCTGTCCGGCCGCACCCAGGACCTCAACATGGCCTATCTGGGCAAGGGGCTGAACGAGGTCGGCGTGCAACTGCGCGAAGTGCGGGTGGTGCCCGACGTCGAGGACACCATCGTCGAGACGGTCAATGCCCTGCGCGCCGCCCATGACTATGTGTTCACCACCGGCGGCATCGGCCCCACCCACGACGACATCACCGCGGCGTCGGTGGCCAAGGCGTTCGGCGTCAAGGTGGTGCGCGATCCGGAAGCCCGCCGCAGGCTGGAAAGCCACTATGCCGACAGCGATATCGAGCTGAACGAATCCCGGCTGAAGATGGCCGACGTGCCGGAGGGGGCCGCGCTGATCGACAACCCGGTCAGCGGCGCGCCCGGTTTCCAGGTCGGCAATGTCTACGTCATGGCCGGCGTGCCGCGGATCATGCAGGCGATGTTCGACGGCTTCAAGCACACCCTGAAGGGCGGCGCGGAGGTCGTCTCGCGCACCGTGATCGCCCCGATTGGCGAGGGCACCGTCGCCAAGGGGCTGGGCGATATCCAGGCCGCCCACCCCGGCGTCGACATCGGCTCCTATCCCTTCTATGGCGGCGGCCGGTTTGGCACCAGCCTGGTTACCCGCGGCACCGATGTCGCCGAGGTGGAAGCGGTGGCCGACGAAATCCGCGCGCTGATCCGCAGCCTGGGCCACGAGCCCGGCGACCCGCCCGAGTGAGCGTGCCCGAATGAGCCAGCAGGCATGAGCGCGGCCGGCAGCGACCAGCAGCAGCGGGAAGCGGCGGAGATACTCGCCGCGCGGCGCGGCGCTGCACAACCATTCGACGGTTTCGACGACGCGCACCGGCCCACCGGCGAAGCCGATGCCTACGCGATCCAGAACCTGGTGACCGACGAACTGGGGCGACGCGGCCGCGGCCGGCACGCCGGCTGGAAGATCGGCTGCACCACCGCGGTGATGCAGGAATATCTGGGCATTCCAAGCCCCTGCGCAGGCCACATGCTGGCCGACCATCTGTGGCAGACCGGCGTGGAATTGGCGGCGCGCGACTATTGCCGCATCGGCATGGAATGCGAACTCGCGGTGCAGTTGTCCGCCGACCTGCCGGCCGCCGGGCGGCCCTACGACATCGACGACGTGGCCGGCGCGGTTGGTGCCGCCATGGCCTCCATCGAAGTGGTCGACGACCGCTACGTCGACTACCGCGCGCTCGACGTGTTCACCCTGGTCGCCGACGACTTCTTCCATGACGGGTGCGTCGTCGGGCTGCCCAACGTCGACCTCGACCCGCGCGACCTGAAGCGCCTCGGCGGGCGCCTGCTGATCGACGGCAGCGAGATCGGCAGCGGCACCGGCGCCGACATCCTGGGCGATCCGCTGGCCGCCCTCGCCTGGCTGGCCAATGGCCCGGCGTCCGGAGCCCATGGCCTGCATGCCGGCCAGATCGTAACCCTTGGCAGCCTGGTCAAGACCTACTGGCCGGACGCCGAGCAGACGGTCGAGATCGAGATCGAGGACCTGGGCGCCCTGAAGATCCAGGTCGTGTAGCGCGGTCGCCGGTCGCCACCCCTCGCATTCATTACAAATTTGAGCTGGCCTGCGACCGTATTGGCTTCAGTAAATATTAGGATGCCGGCGCGAATACTCCCCGTCTGCCCACCCCCAGCAGATGAAACGCCATGTACGCCGTCTATACCTGTATCGTTGATCGACACGACCTTTGGCTGGTCGCATTGGCCGTCATCGTTTGCGGCTTCGGCACGTTCACCGCATCGAACCTGCTCGCCCGCGCGCGCGCCAGCGAGGGACGCTGGCAGTATGCGTGGCTGGCGGTGTCCGCCGTCGCATTGGGCAGCGCGATCTGGTCGACGCATTTCATTGCCATGCTTGCCTACGCGCCGGGCATGCCAACCGCGTACGACATCACTCTGACGCTGTTGTCGGTCGTGGTGGCCATTGTGGTCACGGGCCTGGGCCTGACGGTGTCGCAGATCTGGCAGCAGACCTGGGCCCGCGTCACGACCGGCATCCTGGTCGGATGCGGTATCGGCACCATGCATTTCACCGGCATGGCGGCGCTCGCCGTCCCGGGCATGCTCACCTACGATGCCGGCCTATTCATCGCATCCTGGGTCTTGGGTATCACGCTCAGTGTCGTGGCCTGCATGCTCGCGAGCAACTTCCAGACCCTGAAGCAGCGCATGCAGGGCGCGGGTGTGCTGGCGCTCGCCATCGCGGCCTTGCACTTCACGGCAATGGCCGCGGCGACCATTGTGCCGAACCCGACACAGACCATTCCCGATGCCGTCGTCGATACCCGTTGGCTGGCGATCTCGATCTCGATCGCGACCTTCACGGTACTGCTTCTGGCGCTCGCGAGCGCCGCATTCGACCGGCATCTGGCCCGACGCGGCAACGAAGAGACCGAGCGCCTGCGCGACCTGGCGAATGCCAGCACCGAAGGCATCGTGATTTGCCGTGGCAGCAAGATCGTCGACGCCAACAAGAGCTTCGTGTCGCTGGTCAAGGCCGACCTTGCGGCGGTCGTGGGGCGCGACATCACCGAATACATTCCCGCCGACAGCCGCAACGAGCTGTTCGACCCGGCACGGCCTGACGCCGCCATCGCACCGGCGGTCGAGACCGTCCTGCGCCGCGATGACGATGAGCCGGAGGTGCCGGTGGAGATCAGGCTGCGCAAGATGCATCAGCGTGGCCGCGAGCACGACGTCATCCTGGTGCGCGACCTGCGCGACCAGAAGCGCGCCGAAGCGCACATCCAGCATCTTGCCCACCACGACCCGCTCACCGACCTGGCCAACCGCACGCTGTTTGCCAGCCGCCTGCGCCATGACATTGCGCTCGCCCAGCGCGGCGACACGCCGCTTGCCGTCATGTGCATCGACCTCGACCGGTTCAAGGAGGTCAACGACGTGTACGGCCACCCGGTCGGCGACGCACTTCTGGTCCAGGTTGCGGATCGGTTGAAGGGCGCCGTGCGGGAGACCGATACCGTCGCCCGCCTGGGCGGCGACGAGTTCGCCATCGTGCAATGCAGCATGTCGCAGCCGGATTCCGCCAGTTATCTGGCGGAGCGCCTGCTCGACGAGATTGGCGGCACCTACAATCTGGACGCCGTCCAGCTGCGCACCAGCGCCAGCATCGGCATCGCGATGTACCCCCACGACGGCACCGACGTCGACACCCTGCTTCGCAACGCCGACCTGGCGCTCTATCGCGCCAAAGCCAATGGCCGCGCCATCCATTGTTTCTTTGAAGCCGACATGGACGAGCGCCTGCGTGCGCAGCGCCTGCTGGAGATCGACCTGCGCGACGCCATCGACCACGAGGAGTTGCAGCTCGTCTATCAGCCGCAGGCGGAGGCTTCCTCCGGCGAGATCGTCGGGTTCGAGGCGTTGCTGCGCTGGACCCATCCAACGAAGGGCCCGATCCCGCCAGCCGACTTCATCCCGCTGGCCGAGCAATGCGGCCTGATCGGACGCCTGGGGCTGTGGGTGCTGCGCGAAGCCTGCCGCGAGGCGGCAAGCTGGAAGAACGCCATGGGCATCGCCGTCAACCTGTCGCCGGTCCAATTCCAGCACGGCCAACTGGCCGACGACGTGGAGGCCATCCTGTCCGAAACCGGGCTGGCCCCGCAGCGGCTGGAGCTGGAGATCACCGAGGGCGTGCTGCTGAAGGACAAGACGCGTACGCTGAAGATCCTGCGGCGGTTGAAAGACCTTGGCGTGCGGGTGGCCATGGACGACTTCGGCACCGGCTATTCGTCACTGAGCTCGCTGCAATCGTTCCCGTTCGACAAGCTGAAGATCGACCGCAGCTTCGTGATGAACCTGACCGACGAAAGCGATACCCAGACCATCATCCGCGCCATCATCGCGCTTGGCCGCGGCCTCAACCTGCCGGTGATCGCGGAGGGTGTGGAGTCCGACCAGCAGCTGGAGCTGCTGCGCAGCGAGGAATGCGACGGCATCCAGGGCTATCTGATCGGCAAGCCGCTGCCGATCGAGAGCTATGCCGCCCTGACCGGCGTGACCACCGTGCGCAAGAACGCGAAGGCGGCCTGAGCCACGCTGACGGGTCAGCCCGGCCGGTCCGGCGGGATGGAATACGTCGCCGTGACGTGACAGACCGGGTCGGCGTCATCGGCCGCGAACAGGCTGACCTCGCCATAGGCAAGGCGCCGCCCGCACTTCAGCAGCCGCCCTTCGGCCCGCACCTCGCCCAATGGCGGCCGGCGCAGGAAATTGGCGGTCAGGCTGGTGGTCACCGCCAGCTCGACCCGGCCGATCCGCCCCAGCACGCAGATGTAGACCACGAAGTCGGCCAGCGCCATCAGCGCCGGGCCGGCCACCGTGCCACCGGGCCTGCGATGGCTGTCGCCGGCCGGCATGATCGCGGTCGCGTGCCCATCCCCCACCTCGATGAAGCGGATGCCGAGATTGGCGACGAACGGCACGGCGTCCGCCTCCAGCTCGGCCATGTCGGCCGCCGTCAACCGGCCAGACACGATTCGCAGTCCGGGTCGCGGTCCGGGGCGCGTTTCGATATCGGGGCTGTCGGGCATGTGCGCCTTGCAGAAGTTGGGGTGTGCGGATCATAGGGCATCGCGTAGCCACGCCGCCATGTGATATCCACGAGCCGTCATGATCAAACGCCCGCCGCCACCGCTGACACCGAACTTCTACGCCGCCGGGCCGCTGGACCGCGCCCATTTGCGGCGCACCGATGCAGCGTGGCTGGCGGAGCGGCTGGCCGATCCGATGACCCGGATCGTACCGGTGTGGCGGGTGCGCAACCTGGTACGGCGGGCCGAGCGCCCCGAGCCGGTGACCCTGACCGTCGAGCAGGCCCGCGAGCTGCTGAGGGATGGCATGGAGCCGATGTTCCTGGGCCAGGTGGAGACAAGTGCCTACTTCGCCATCGACCTGCCGCACGAGGACGAGCCGGCGGTTGCCGACGAGGCGGCGTTCGACGACCTGCGCGCGGTCGGCCCGCTGCTCGGCCGGCATGACGGCGCCGTGCTCGCCTATGCCCGCGCGCTCGCCCAATGGCACGCCCGCCACCAGTATTGCGGGGCCTGCGGCGCCAAGACCGAGGCCCGCGACGCCGGCCATGTGCGGGTCTGCACCTCGCAGGGCTGCGGCATCAGCCACTTCCCGCGCACCGACCCGGCGGTGATCATGCTGGTCTATGACGGCGAACGGATCCTGCTCGGTCGGCAGTCGATCTGGCCGCCCGGCATGCACTCGGTGCTGGCCGGCTTCGTGGAGCCCGGCGAGAGCCTGGAGGATGCAGTCGCCCGCGAAGTGGAGGAAGAGGTCGGCATCAAAATCACCGACGTCCACTATCACTCGTCGCAGCCCTGGCCCTTCCCCTCGTCGATCATGCTCGGGTTCTGGGCGCGGGCGGCAACCACCGACATCCAGGTCGACAAGGACGAGTTGGAGTCGGCGCGCTGGATGACCATCGAGCAGGTCATGGCCTCACCGGAGGATGAGACGTTCAAGCTGCCGCGCAAGGACAGCATCGCGCGCCGCCTGATCGAGGACTGGCTGGCCGAACACGGCGGGTGACCGTTTCCGGAGACCATTGAGCGCGCAAAATGCTTCGCAACCAAGATTTGCGCGCCATAAAGTCGCCGTCGTCCTCGCCCTTGTTGCTACTGAATTCACACATCTCAACAACCCACCATCGTCATCCTCGGGCTTGTCCCGAGGATCCATTTATGGTAGTTATTTCAATTGGTTAGAAGCTACGCGCGGTGCTTGTAGCGGTCGACTGGCGCGAGGCATTCCCCGAAGGTCGAACACGTCAGGCTTTTCTCCAGCCCTAGATGCCCATGGGCCCTCGCCACAAGGGCGAGGGCGACGGGGGTCGTGGCTACAGCAGCAGCGCCAGGATGATGATGACCGACAGGGGCACGCCCAGGATCCACATGATCAGATACGGCATGGTCTCGTCCTCGTTCTAAGCATTGGCGACGCGGTCTGGCGTCAGCGACGCCACCTGACCCAGTTGCTGAAATCGGTGCCTTCGTCACGATGCCGGCCACCCATGCTGGACGCCCACCACGCAGCACCTGCCCCAACGACCAGGGCCGCTGCGATCAGGAACGCCGACAGCACACCGACGCGCCGGGCAGTGTCGGCGGCATCGGCGAGCGCCTTTTCGGCGGCCTGCATCTCGTCGGTGATGCCGGTCAGGCGCGCCTGCGCCTCCTCCTCGGTCACCCCCGTGCGCTGGGCGATCTGGCCGACCAGATACGCCTGATCGTCGCCATCCATGCCGTCCTCGCCAAAGTCCTGGGCCAGGATGCGGCCGGTCTGATCGCGCACGCCGTCGGGGACCCGGCTGCTGCCGTCGCTGCGATAGAGGCGGTCGATCAGGTAGTCCATGTCACCGCCGTCCACGGCCGACGCGGCGGCGGCGGCAACCTCGCCCGCCGTCTCCACCGTCTCGGTGGCGAACTGGGCACCGAACCGCGCGGCACCGGTCAGCGTGGCACCGGCCAGCAGCGCGCCGATGAGGGCGGCAACGCCCCACATCACCAGGCCATGCAGTCCGTCGCGGACGTCGACCTCATGTTGGGTGGCGTCGGGCAGCGGCCGGCGCAGCCTTCCGGTCACGTAGCCGCCGGCCAGGAAACTGGAAACGGCGACCCACATCACCCACAGCCCGACCGCGATTACCGCCCAGATGGCGGAGTTCTCGCCGTCGATCAGCGACGTCATGGAAAGCCCGATGGCGGCGCCGAAAGTGGTGAACAGGAAGGCGATCGCGGACGCGAACACCGCGCCAGCGAAAATGGCCGGCCAGTCGACCAGCGGCCGGCGACTGATCTCGCCGACGGGACGGATCACCGCCTGCGGCGGCACCGGGGTGTCAACCATGATGCATGTCCTTTGTCGAATTCTGCGGCAACTGGAAGGATCGGCTCGGCGGGGTCAGTGCAGGCCCAGGAGCGAAAGGATGGCCAGCACGATGACCACGAGGCCGACGAGATAGATGATGGAATTCATGACAGCTCCTCCAGGGATCGGGCTGTCAGATGAACGCGACGGGACGGCGAAGGTTCCGCGGCTGACAAACGGGTAATGTTGCCTGGTACGCCGGCACGGGGCGTGGTGCCGACAATCGACCGAATGGTCCGAGGTTCGGCGGCAACGTGCCGCCATACCTGTTGCTGAGAGCGCTTTTCAGTCAATCCGCGCCGGGCCGCACCCCTAACGGCCACCCCGACAGGATACCACCGTTGGGCGGCCGTGTGGGGGTGCGGGCTGGTGGCGACTGAGCGTAGGCGAAAAACGATCTAGGCGGACGGTACGAGCTCCACGTACATCAATCCCTCGAGCCACTCGCCATCGTCGTAGCCCACCCGGAAATACATGTGGCCATACAGCGCGCCGTACGTGCCAGGCAAGAGGCTGACGTCGACCCGCAATCCCGCGTTCTGTTCGGGGAATTCATAGTAGTTTCGCCCAACCAGGACGTGTTGCAGTTGCAGCGGGCTGCACCCGGTCATATTGCGCACAGCCTGTGCGTTCAAGCCGATCCCATCGGCAAAGAACTGCTCCTCACTCAACCATTCCGACCCCCTGGGCGTCGCGCAGAGTGATCGGCGCGAGGCCCGCCGGCTCCAGGATCAACTGGTTCTCGACGGAAAGTCGGATCGCCATGGGGTAGTAGTTGATTGGTGGGCCGAACGCCATCAGCCCGGCCGTTGCGTCCGGAATGGACGACACGGCGTGCATCCCATGCACCACCACCGTATGCAGGCCTGTAAGCTGCTGCAGATGTGCGCGGCCCAGGTCGTAGCCGGCATCGCAGAGATATGGCATTGCCGGGTCCGCTTGTGCCGGTGTGCCGAGCGTGCCGGTCGCCATGACAATGGCCGCACCCAGGCCTGCAAATCGTCGAAGTGAAATATTACGAAACATCTGTCCCTCCTTGAGAAAATACTCACTGAGGGTGTCGTCCGGCGGCGCCGGTTGGTTCACAAGAATTGGTGCAATAACGCTCGACGACAATCGCAGGCGATCAGCGGCTGTAGACCCAGGTCACGTCGCCGACGAACGGCGCGCGCTCGATCAGCACCAACTGGCCCCCGGCACAGGTGAACTCGCGCGACCGCATCACGCCGCCGGACGGCGGGCTGCCCGCAGTGACGAGGTTGTCGCTGTTACCCTCGGGGTCGATGATCGTCAGGTCGATCTCGGCCAGGTGCGGTCCGGCCTCGCAGGTGTGCAGGATGTCGCCATCGACCGACCAGTGACCGCCCGACTCCAATGACAACGTCCCGATACCCTGGAACACATCGCCGTCGTCCTGAACGATGACGGCATTGTAGTCCTCGTCGCTGGCCGGCATGCTGAAGGTGCCGTCGGCGTACAGGATCAGGATCGGCTCCAGCGCCGGGTATTCGATGGAATCGTAGAAGCCGGTCGCCTCCAGCGACTGCTGAATCTGTTCGCCATAGCCGCCGGATACCAGATTCCAGGTGCCGACCAGGCAGGACATCACGTCATCGTCGGGCCGCGGCGTGCCGCACTGCTCGCAGGCATTGCGCTCCGCCCGGATCGACACCGCGAACGACGGGTCTGCGACCGCCATGCCCGTCAAGCGGATGACCTCGGGCCCCGGTTCGTCGATCTCCAGACGCTCCGGCATGTCCTCCCACGGCCCGTCGCGACGGCTGATGTGCCACTCGCCCCGGTCGGTCTCACGCTCGATGTTCCAGGTGCCGCAGGCGAATTCCAGGTGCTCGAACACCAGCACGAAGCGGCCGGTCTCGATCTCGCGGGTCGCACTTTCCTGCCAGACATAGATGTGGGCCGGCGTGGGGTTCACCGGCACCGCACGGCCACCGGGCTGCCTGATCTCTCGATCGGCATAGGCTTGCGCGAACTGGGCGAAGTCCTCGGGCGGCAGCATGCCCGCCAGGGCGTCCTGCTGCGCGCCGCCGCCACCGCCCGATGGCATGGCCGCCTGTACCGCCATCACCATGCTGGCGCCATAGGTCTGCGACAGCCAGAAGAAGAACACGACGGACTCGTACTCCAGGTCGGTCAGCGCGGTCCGGTTGGTCGCGGCATCGAAGCCGGACACATAGCCGTCGCTGTTGCCGGTGCCGGGATGCACCACATTGGCGAACCACTCGGCCGCTCCTTCGACCCACCAGGAGCTGGCGGACATATAGACCTTGTCGCGCCCGAAGGTGGCGAACTGCACGCAGTGGAAGAACTCGTGCGCCATCACCCATTCGATATTCGGCGCCTCGTAGGCCGCGATCACGCATTCGTCGCCGACGCGACCGGCCTCGCCTTCCACGTCGCCGGTGGGCGTACGCTGCACAGGCAGGTTCGAAGCCCAGATCGTGATGTCGTTGGTGCCGCCCTCGCCAATGGCGCGCAGGGCCGCGGCGGACTGCTCGATGGCGCGGCGCAGGGTCGCTATCTGGTCCGGCAGGCCGGCGCGCAAGTCGCCGGTGTCGTAGATGATGCGCACATTGCGGGTGCCGAGCGGCGTGGCGATGGTGAAGCGCACTGCCTCGTCGCAATCCAGCGCGATCCCGCTCATGCGGTCGTCCACCGAATAGAGATAGCCGGATGCCGCACAGTCGCCGAAGTCGGCGCGGGCTTCTGTCGCACCCAGCGCCACAACAAGCACCATGACAAGCGCCACAACAAGCGCCACGGGGCCAAGCATCAGCGGCAGAATGGCTTGCAGGCGGACAGTCAGGCTCATCTCGCACCTCTCCCGGTCGACTTCTGCATCTCGACTTAGTCGCACCGTCGTCCCATCAAGTTCATCCAAGTGGGTCCTGACAATGTACAATGTCGCGACCAAGCCGCGTCTCAAGGGGGAATGTTCGAACATGGCCTGGAACCAACGAGTTGCGGCTGGCTGGCCCAAATGCGCCGCGGTCATGTTCGGGCTAAATGCGGTCGCCGCGCCGGCCTCGGCAGACAACCCCTGGCCGGAGCGCGCGACAGAGGACTTGCGCTTCATCCACGACATGGTCGCCGAGAGCCACCCCGGCCCGGCACTGGACCCTGGCTTCGCCGCCCTGCTGGACGACACCCTGCCCGCGGCCGAGCGCATGGCGGCCAACATCGACGATCTGTCGGGCTACATCTACCTGCTCTCGGCCTACGTCAACGCGCTGCCCGACCATCATCTGAGCGTGTGGGGTGCGCGCGACCACCCGGAGTGGAATTCCGCGCCGCGTGCGCAAACGGCTTATCCCGGCTTCATCACCGCCTGGCGCAATGGCAGGTTCGAGGTGCGCGGCGCACCGTTCTTCGGCCCGGTCAAGAACGGCTGGCTGCTGGTCTCCTGCGATGGGATGACGCCGGAGGAGCTCGCTGCCGCCAACATCTTCGCCACCGTCGGCGACCCGGCCCAGCCGGCGGACTGGGGGCGGCACGGCCCCTACCTGTTCGTCGACCAGGGCCAGCCGGGGTTCGTCCGGCCTGAAGCGTGTGTGTTCGACGGTGCGCCCAGCGACGCGCCGGTGCCGCTCCCCTGGTACGAGGTCTCGATGCGCGACCTGTGGGAGGACGCGAACGCCGCCGCTTTCGGCACGCCGCCGCAGGCCGGCGCGCGCACCCTGCCCGACGGCGGGCTGTGGGTGTCGCTGCCCAGCTTCGACCCCGGCGTCCTGACCCAGGACATGGCGACGCCCATCGGCGCGGCGCTGGAGGCAGGCCGGTCGGCGCCATACGTCGTGTTCGACCTGCGCGGCAACAGCGGCGGCAGCTCGTTCATGGCCGACGGTTTCGCCGCCGCCCTGCTCGGCCTGGACTGGGTGAACGCGCAACGTGCTGCCGGCGCCCGGGGCGAGGCGCCAGACCTGGTGCGCGCCTCGGCCGGCAACCGCGACTGGTTCGTGAATTTTCGCACGCGCCTTGTCGGCAACGGCGGCAACGCCGGCACCATCGCCTATCTCGACGGCCTGATCGCCGCCATCGACGCCGCCCTAGCGAACGGCGAGGACCTGGCGATGCTGGGCGGCGGCCAACCCGCGACGGGGCGGACAGAGCTCCCAGACCCGGCCTATGACGGCCGCGTCTTCGCGCTGACCGACGGCAACGCCTTCAGTTCCGCGCTGCTGTTCATCGACCTGGTGCTGCTCTACCCGCGCGCGGAACAGATCGGCTGGCCGACCCGCGCCCACGGTCTCTATGGCGAGCTGCGGCAGGTGCCGTTGCCGTCCGGCTGGGCCGTGCTGGGATTCTCGACCAAGGCGTTCATGGCGCGCGGCGAAAACGCGGAGCAGCCATTTCTACCGCCCGAGCCCTGGCAGGGCGAAATCTCCGACACCGCCGCCCTGGAAGCCTGGGTGATGGACGAAATGGCGACACAGGCGCAGGGCCGGTAGACCCCGCATGCACTTCGATCTCGATCCCATACAGACGCTGGTTGTCGCCATCGCCGTCCTGTTCGTCGGCGTGCTGGTCCGGCGCCGCATTAGGCCGCTGGAGCACTTCAACATCCCGGTGCCGGTGGTCGGTGGCCTGGTGTTCGCCATACTGACGACGGTGCTGTTCCTGGCGGCCGACGTCGAAATCGTCTTCGACATGGGGCTCAGAAGCCCCTTGATGATGGCGTTCTTCATCACCATCGGCCTGGGCGCCGACCTCAAGCGGCTGGCCCACGGCGGTGCTCGACTGGCGCTGTTCCTGGTCGCCGCCGCCCTGTTCCTGGTGGCGCAGAATGCCATCGGCATCGGTGCCGCGCTGATGCTGGACCTGCATCCGCTGGTCGGGCTGCTTTCCAGCTCGATCACGCTGTCCGGCGGACACGGCACCGGGGCGGCGTATGCCGAGCGTTTCGCCGACGTGCAGAACCTGCGCGGCGCCATGGAACTCGCAATGGCCTCCGCGACCTTCGGGCTGATCATCGGCGGCTTGATCGGCGGTCCTCTGTCGCAGTGGCTGATCGCGCGGCGCAACCTCGCGCCCGAAGAGGCCGAAGGCGCGGACGACGCGGCCGGCGACACCGGCGAGGCCGACAGCATGGAGGTCTCGCCGAATACCCTGCTGTGGACGATCTTCGTCATCGCGCTGTGCCTGTCGCTGGGAACCTTGCTGGCCGGGCTGTTCGCCGAAAGCAGCTTCACCCTGCCCTCCTTCGTCTGGGCACTGCTGATCGGCGTCGCCATCCGAAACCTGGCCGATGCCGTCGGCCACGCCCGCCCGCACATGCCGAGCGTCGATCTGGTCGGGTCGGTCTCGCTGTCGCTGTTTCTCGCGATGTCCCTGATGGCGCTCAGGCTGTGGGAACTGGCGAGCCTGGCCGGGCCGCTGCTGGCGGTGCTCGCCGCCCAGACCGCGACCATGGTACTGTTCGCCGGCTTCGTGACCTTCCGCCTGATGGGCCGCGATTACGACGCGGCGGTGATCAGCGGCGGCCATTGCGGGTTCGGGATGGGGGCGACGCCGACCGCGGTCGCCAACATGCAGGCCGTCACCCGCCGCTACGGGCCGTCGCCCGCGGCGTTCATCGTCATTCCGCTGACGGGGGCCTTCTTCATCGACCTCGTCAACGCACTGGTGCTCAGCGGCTACATGGCCTTGCCGCTGTTCGGGTTCCCGTGATGGCGATGTTGCGGACCTTTGTGATCATGCTCCTCGCGGCAATCGCGGTCGCCGGCTGCGCGCGCGGGCCCGACGAGGCGCAACTGGCTGACGACTTGCAGGCGCGGCTCGATGGCTTCGCATCGGGGCTGTTCGAATTGGCCTGGCTGCGCCGGGCCGGCAGCGCGCCGGAGGCAAGCGTCAATGGCGAAGAGGCCGCCATCCTCTACTTCGACGCCGAATTGACGCTGACGCGCGACTACGACCTCGCCGCCTGGGACAGCCCTGGCATCGCCGCCTTGGCCGACCTTCTGGGCGCGGCCGAGCATGGGCTGTTCGGCATCGCGCGGGACGGCAATGCCACGGGGGACAGCCTGCAAGTCCACGGCTCGATGCGGTATCGCCTGAGCGACGGCACCTGGGCGCCCCTGGCCTATGTCGGTGCCGAGGAGGAGATGGCGCCCGGCCCGTTCGACAATGTCGCCGCACCCAGCCGCGCCGTCGCGCTGCTCGACCAGATCGGCGCGATGATGCAGGACCCGGACCTCGACCTGACCGGACCCGAAGGCACCGTCGTGGCATCCGAACTCGAAGCGGCGTGGTGGAACATTCAGCAGCGGCTCGAACGGATCAACGCGCTCTACGTCGTGGCCAGCGGACCGCTATCGGGCGAGTACTGGCAGCTCGCCCGCGCCTACGTCCGGTTTCTGAACAGGCGCGGCATCCGGGTGGCGAACCGGGTGACCAATGGCTCGGTGGAGAATGCGCGCGTGCTGGCCAGCGGCGAGGCCGACGTGGCGCTGATACAGAGCGACGTCGCCGGACAGGCGTATCGCGGCGAAGGCCCGTTTGCCGGAGATGGGCCGATGGAGGACCTGAGGGCGCTGGCGACACTGTACCCGGAGCCGGTGCATGTCGTTGTCCTGGCGGAGTCCGGCATCGACACGGTCGCCGACATGATGGGACGCAGGGTCGACATTGGCCCGCTCGGGTCCGGCACGCGCGGCAACGCGCTGGCGATTCTCGGCGCTCACGGCCTGGACGATTCAAACCTGGCGGGCGTGGAGGGGCGCGCGCTGCCGGAGGCGCTGTCCGCGCTGGCGCGTGGCGAGACCGATGCCGTGTTCGCGACAATCGGTGTCTCGGCGAGCGTGATCCGCGATTTCATGGCGACCCACGACGCGCGGCTGGTCGCCCTGGACACCGCGATCGCCGAAGCCGTGGCCGCGGAGTTACCCGGACTGCTGGTCTATGCGATTCCGCGTGGCAGCTACCACCGCCAGGACGCGCCTGTGCAAACGGTGACGGCAACCGCGCTGATGGTTGCGCTCAAGTCGATGCCTGACGCCGAAGTGGCCGCCCTGCTGACCGCGACCTTCGAGGAAATGAACTTCCTCAACCTCGGCAGCCTGCAGGGCACCCGCATCTCCGTCAGCCACGCGCGAGAGGGCATCGACATACCGCTGCACGCCGGCGCCGCAGCCTATTTCGATCAATGACAAAGAGTTCGAATAATAAATAGAACGGCGGATATGTCTGCAACGCCGATACGCCCCATAGCGCAAGCCAGCCTAGCCACCATCTACAGAAATCTGGACCGAACATTTTGACATTTGGATTTCGAGACTGCCTATCAACTAAAATTATCAATAGCTGCAGGTAGTTCCGACAGTTTAGATACAACTTTTTCACTAAGGTCAGGGTTTGTCTTTTTTAATAGATGGGAAAATCTCCTATCTCCTCGCCAAAGATGAACATGTTTAGCATAAAGCGCGTGAATTACATCTCCCCCAAAGCTTCGCTCAACTTTTGCGGCGCCTCCCTCCATCCCAGCAATTTGTCTTATATATCCTGGAATAATCCTCGAAAAGATATTGCATGATGGAACATGCTCAAGAAAATCAGAACTGCCTTTAATAATCTCTTCAATATTCTTATTAATCCCACATTCTAGGAAGTCTGATCTGCCGAAATCCAAGATCACATTGTGAAGTCTAGAACTTTGACTCGACACAAAAGAGTCAATATAATGATCGACATCATCAATCTTCTTCAGTTCAAGAATGTTGTCGCGCATCTGCGTAAATATCTTCTCAAAACTATTTCCAAAATTTTTCATCCAATCAGGCAAAGATTTTTCATTATTAGTTCTCTCAAAATAGGTTTCAACAAAATTTTGCGGTTTGGCAATTGCACCAAAAAAACACTCACTAGCCTCCGCTGGGGTTGTTTTTCCGCGCAGTAGGGCTACGATAGACCCGGTTATTGCTTCCTTGGGCAAACCATATTTATCCGCCAACAAAGGAGCGGCAGCGCTCGCCATCCGAGGAATGTTGAGTTTTCGAAATCTACTATGCGCGGCTCTTCTAATAGCCCTAGATGGAAACGAAGTCGAAGCCATGTGGGCATCCAGGTCGCCTTTGAACCTCTTTTCCAAGTCGGCAAAAGTATCAGATATATTTGGATACCAATATCGATTATCAGACAATACCGGAGGGGGCATCGAAACCGAGGCAAGGCCACGCGCATTCACTTCGGTAGCGATCTCAGCTGCGACTAATCGGGATGGATATGCAAGAGCCCATTTACCACATAGTCGGTCGACCGCCTCTGCCTTCCTGATCGTGGTTTCACGAAAATTGGAATTATACTGCAATAATTCACTAAGAATCGGCATTGAAACAGCAAAAATGACGTCACCGCCCTGCTTTCGCGCTTCTAGCGACTCAAACAAACTTTCGGTGGCCGAATCCGCTTTGCCTCTCAATACATCACCGAATCTTGAGTAATCCTGAGAATCAAGATACACAACTGGTGGTGAAGATATTTTCATGGCTGCAATCTGGTTTATATTTGGCTTGATTTGTTGTTAATTCAATAAATGCAACACACCTCAAATTGCGCTTGTTCACCAAGATTCATTCTACCAAATGGCAAAATGCCATATAGCCACACACCGATGGACAGCAACCACATGGGCACATGCCCGCGCTCAGGCCAGCCCTTCGCGGGTGATCTGCTTCTCCAGCAATTCGATCTCGACGTCGAGGTCGAGCTGGTCGTCGCTGAGCAGGCGCTTGTACTGGCGGTCGAACGCGTCCTCGATGGTGCCGAGCAGGTTGGCGAACCGCTCCTCCAGGTGAATGGTGCCACCGCGGCTGTCCAGGTGCGCGTACTTGGCCGCCACCTTGCTCGCACTGTCCAGGTATGTGTTCAGGAACGTCTGCGAGCGCCGCAGGTCGGACGGGTCCTGCTGCAACTGGTCGACGATGCGCGAGGCCGACCCGCAGATGCGGTGCAGGCGCTCGGTCAGCTCCGGGCACGGAATCTCGGCGTTGGCGCTGTCGATGTGCTGAATCTTTGCCCGTGCCTCGGCCAGTATCTGCAAAGCCCGTGCGGCCGACATGCCCTCCACCGGCGGCAACAGGTCGGAGAGCGTGGGGTCGGTGCCGAACGCCAGCCGGAACCCGCCCCAGGTCGCCAGGCCCAGGAGTGCGGCCAGCCAGATCGGGTTCTCCGCCACATAGTGCGCGACCAAGAAGATCGCCGCGCTGAACAGGCCGTTGCCGACCTCCAGGATGGGCAGCACGCGCCAGGTGGCGATGCCGGTCGAATCCAGCTTCATGACGAGCCCCCCGTTGTCTCGCTGGAGCCAATGTCCGCGGGCGCGGATGACGCCGCCTTCTTCTTGGGCGCACGCTTCCATGTCGATGCCTCGCCCTCCGGCGGGCGGATGTCGGTGGCGTCCAGGCCGCCGAAGTCCGTATCCAGCCGCTTGGAGGTCTTGCTGACCGGCCGCACCAGCCGCTCCTTGGCGTAGTAGGCGCGCAGGCGATGCGGGTCGATGCCCAGGCTCTGGCGCAGGTCGCGCAGCGTGTCGCCCTGATGGTCCTCGAACGGGAAGTCCTGCAGGTCCTTGGCGCGCATCTGCTCGGCCGCGTTGACGCCCATCTCGTAGACGATCAGGTCCTTCTCGGAGAAGCGGTAGACCTTGGGATAGAGCCGGGATGACGCCCAGGCAAAAAACTTCCGCTGCCAGCGCCGCAGCCGTTTGGTCGCCCCCATGGTGAAACCGATGACGAAGGCCTCGTCCTGCACCGTCAGCCCGCGCCCCAGCAGCACATGGATGGCGTCATGGCGTGCCAGCGTGATGGCGCCGGGCAGGGCGACCCAGGACGACGGGTTCTCCAGCACCCGGATGATCCACGGAATCTCCACCGCCTCCGCGCCCGGCAAGGTGCCCAGCACCTCGCCCAAGGTCCAGTGGTCATTGTCGAGGCCGGGATTCCAGTGCCGCCAGTGGAGTTGTGCGTTGCGGGGCATGGCCGATCAGGGTTCGGCCACCAGGACATCGACGCGGCTGAGCCGCATCTGGTAGGCACGGTCAGCCTCGTTGTCCAACTGCGGCAACGGCTCCTCGGCGCCATGGGCCTCGACCAGAATGCGCTCCGGCGCCACGCCTTCGTCGACCAGGGCATCGCGCACCACGTCCGCCCGGTCCTCGCTCAGCGTCATGTTGGCATCGGCGTCGCCACGGGTGCCGGTGTGCCCCTCGATGGTCACCACCAGGTCCTCGTCGCCGGCCAATATCGCCGCGATCTCGTCGATGGTGGTGCCGCTGCTGTCGGGCAGTTCGGCGCCGCGCACGAAGCTGATGCGCCACGACTGCTCGAAACTGGCGACCGTCAGGTAGGACTGCACCGCGACCACCGCCACGACCGCGGCCAGGATGGCGAGCCCGATATACTGCTTCAGTTTCAGTCGACGCATGGCAACCCGGGCCTAGGATTCGAAATCGGTGACCTGGAAGTCCGGGCTTTCGGCCAGGACCGCTTCCAGGCCGGTCAGCAACTCTTCCGGCGCCATCGCCGATCGGTAGAACGTGTGCTCCGGCAGGTTGAGCGCATGGCTCTCGTCGATGCAAAAGCCGATGGTGTGGATGGTGATGGGCGTGCCGCTGAGGATGTTGCGCACGTTGGTGTTCATGGTGTTGATGTCCGACGCCTCGCCATCGGTGACCACGACCAGATTGTACTCGCCATAGCCGAGCTGGCGCTGCGCCTGGTCCAGCAGCCGCTGGTAGGCGAGCCCGATCGCCTGGCCGAGCGGGGTTTCACTGTCCGACCGCACCCGCTGCAAGGCGGCATTGAAGTCCTCGCGGTTGTCGATGCCGAGCGGCACGCGCTCGGTGACGCCGGCGCTGTCGAACGCCAGCAGCCCCAGATTCGCATCGGCCGGCACCGCCGCCGCAAAGGCTTCGAGCGCCTGCTTGGCCGCCTGTTCCTTGGTCAGGTCGCCGGAACACCGGCTCTCGCCCATCGAGCCGGAGCCGTCGTAGACCACGTAGTAGTTGGTCCGCAGCAGGCTGGCCTCCAGCACCGGCGCCGCGTCGCTGTCGTCGTCCTGGGCTGCCGCCCCCCAGCTCGCATAGGAAGCCAGGGACGGTGCCGGAATGTCCCGCAGCGCCTGGTTGCTGGAGGACGAGCCGCCCCCGCTGCCGCCATCGTCCTGGAAGAACACGTAGATGGCGATGACCGCCACTGCCCCAAGCGCGATCGGCACGATGCCGCCCTTGGGTTTGCTGGCGCCCTGCCGGCGTGGCGGCGGGCGTCGTCGGGAAGTCGCCATTCAAACCTCCTCAGTCAGAGAGGTACAGCGTTGTTCGAACGAACCCGGGCACCGCCGGGCACGGCTCACGGCACTCAATTCAGCGGCGAGAATACCGTCGCCTCGGCCTCGACCTGGATGATGTTGAACACCACCCGCATGTTCGACAGCCATTCTTCCTCGGTCTGCGGCGCGCACGGGTCCTGCCCACACAAGCCGGTGTTCGGGTCCTGGAAGCCCATGCCGACGGTGACGAACTGCGACCGGTCCAGGTAGATGCCGTTCGCCTCGGCCAACTGAACGATGCTGTCGCGCACCGAATTGGCGCGCTGCAGGCTCAGGTTGCGGGCACTCTGGATCATCCGGTTCAGCACCACCTGGCTCTGGCCTTCCTGCTTGGCGCGCAGATAGCCCAGCGGGTCGGCGTGGCCCTCAACCGTGATCACCGCACCGGCATAGGTCGAGGCAAGCTCGATCACCCGCTCGAACTGCTCCTGGTAGACCTCCAGCGGGAACTGGTCTTGGTTCGGCCGGAAGAACACCTCGAACGAGAACAGCGTGCCCTCGCCGATGGTGCCCTGCGCCTGCATCTGGCTCACCACCTGGGCCAGCGCGTCGGTGTCGAAACGCGGCACCTCGACGCCGTCGGTATCGCTCAGGCCGACCGACAGGGCCTCGTAGTCCCAGCGCGGGTGGTCCAGGGCGTGGCTGGTCTCCAGCATGCCCAGATTGACCAGGTGCGACTGGATCTCGCCATTCAGCGCTTCCAAATTGCGCGGGTAGTTGGGATCGCCGAAGAAGCGCACATTGCCGACCCAGCCGACGGTCTCGGCGTCCAGCCACAAGGCGCGCGCATCCTCGATCGCGACGTCGGTATCGAGCAGGATCTCCGCCCCGGCCCGCATCAGCGCCTCTTCCTCCGCACCGCCGGCACTGACGATGCCGCGGGTCTCCTCCTCCGCCTTCATCAGGCTGGCGACGAAGGCTTCGACCACGTCGCGGTTGTCCTCCAGAAAGTCGCGGCGCACGACATAGACGTCGGAGATGACGCGGCTGGCGCTGCGGGTGGAGAGCAGGATTTCAGCGCCCTGCACGCTGTCTTCCGAACCGGTGCCGACATTGCCGCCGCTGGTCAGCGCCAGCGCATCGGGAATGATCACCATCGCCGCATCGACACTGTCGTCGGACTGGAACGCCGCCGCGGGCGTATTGCCGGAAAAGCCGACCAGATCCTCGACCCAGACGATGGAGATGTCGTCCGCGCCGAGCCCGGCGTCGGAGACCACCGTCAACAGGTAGTCGACGTGCGGGCCGTAGGCCTGGACCGCGATAGTGTGTCCGGCCAGATCCTCCGGCTTGTTGATGCCTTCGTCGACAACCAGGGCGTCGCCGCCGTTCGACCAGCTCAACTGATAGATCACCACCATTTCGGTGCGCGGATCGGCCTGGGCCAGATCGGACACCATGCCGACCATGCCCAGCGTCGCGCGCAGGAATGGCGAATCGCAGCGCAGATAGGCCTCGACCTGCTCGACGAAATTGTCCTGGCGGACCAACTCGACCTCCAGCCCGGCGGCGTCGAAAAGGCTGCCGTCCTGGGTCCGGACGCCATTGCCGTTTGCATGAATGGTCGGGATGTCGGCGCCCCAGGTGATCAGGGGCACTTGCAACTCGTCGCCGCCACGGCAATCGCGCACTGAGCCTTCCAGGCGTTCGGCCAGCGGCGTGCTTTGCACATAGTCCACGGCAAGGGCGGATGGCGGTACAGCCGCAACCGTGCCTCCGGCGAGCGCCAGTGCCAGAACGGCGGCGCAGCGTGAGGTTGCGGACGGGCTTGGAATGTGCGGCGCTTGCTTTGTCAACGCGCTTCTCCGTGTAATCGGGCTGGGCGTGCCGCCTGACCGGCGGTGTGCAACACAGACGTGACGTTATGCAATATAGGGGCTAGCAGGCTGTTGAAAAACTCCGGAAGGACTGCGTTACCGGTCCGATTGCGGGAATGGCAGGCGTGCCCAAGGACCACTGGGCGAAGGCGATGCTGGATGCATCGGTGAGCCGGCACAACGAACCAGGACCGCAATCAGACCGTAACCCTTTCGGGAAGCTGAATATTTCGCGACTGACAGCGTCGCGAACGGCTCGTGGTAGTCCACCACCACGTCGCCGTCCGCGCCGCTGTCCTCGACGAAACATTCATGCTTCGCAGCCTCTTCGGAGTTTCTCAATAGCCTGCTAGAAGCGGCAATTATATGGCGAACCACGACGCACATCACCCTGGCCGGTCGTTTTTTGCGGCATTTGCCCGGACTTAGCCGAGCCGATGCCCCTCTTCGACCTGCTCCTGATCGTCGACTGGAGTGCCAACAGCAAGCCCAAATTGGGGGCCGACAGCATCTGGATCGCCGGTGCCGGCCCCGCAGCGACCGTGCCGCCGCTCAACCTGCCCACGCGCGCGGCGGCCCTTGCCCATTTGCGCGCCATGCTGGCGGATGCGGTGGCCGCCCGCCGCCGGGTGCTGGTCGGCTTCGACTTCCCGTTCGGCTACCCGGCCGGGCTTGCCGGGGTGCTGGGCCTGTCCGGACCGCCCTGGCGCGCGGTGTGGGATGAGATCGCCGATGCCATCGAGGACGCGCCCGACAACGCCAACAACCGGTTTGCGGTGGCGGCCGACCTGAACCGGCGAATCAGCGGCGGTGCCGCGCCGTTCTGGGGCCGCCCGATCACGCTGACCACCCTGCCCGACCTGCCGATGCGCAAGCCGGCGGCCGAGGCCAGCCCGCTCGCCGAGCACCGCACGGCCGACACCTGGGTGCGCGGGCCGCAGCCGGTGTGGAAGCTCTATACGACCGGCAGCGTCGGCAGCCAAGCACTGATGGGCCTGCCCGTGGTGCGTGCGTTGCGCGACGACCCGGCGCTGTCCGGCCATGCGCGTGTCTGGCCGTTCGAGACCGGTCTCGGGCCGCCGTCGACGGCACCGGGACGGCCCTGCATCGTGCTGGCCGAAGTCTATCCCTCGCTGTTCCCGATCGCGGCGCGCGCGGACGAGGTGAAGGATGCGACGCAGGTGCGCACCACTGCCACCGCACTCGCGGCGATGGATGCCGACGATGCGCTGGCGCCGCTGTTTGCCGGGCCGCCGGCCTTGACCGCCACACAACGCGGCGCAATTGAGAGCGAGGAGGCGTGGATCCTGGGCCTGATGTGAGCGCCGCACCAATCCCGATGGTGCAAGTGTCGCAACGTCCGCCCCGGTCCAAGCGTTATACTCACAGCCAACAAGCCCACCCCGGAGGACCGACCGATGCAGCTCAACGATTCATCCCTGTTCCGCCAGCAATGCTACGTCGATGGCCAATGGATCGACGCCGACAGCGGCGACACCATCGAGGTGACCAATCCGGCCAGCGGCGCGACATTGGGCACGGTGCCGAAGGTGGGCCGCGACGAGACCCGCCGCGCCATCGAGGCCGCGGGCAACGCCTGGCCCGCCTGGCGCAAGAAGACCGCCAAGGAACGCGCAGGCCTGCTGCGGAAATGGAACGACCTGATCCTGGAGAACACCGAGGACCTGGCCAAGCTGATGACCGCCGAGCAGGGCAAGCCGCTGGCGGAGTCCAAGGGCGAGGTCGTCTATGGCGCCTCGTTCGTCGAATGGTTCGCCGAGGAAGGCAAGCGCATGTACGGCGACATGATCCCGACCTATGCGCCCGACCGGCGCATCGTCGTGGTCAAGGAACCGGTGGGCGTGGTCGCGGCGATCACGCCATGGAACTTCCCGATCGCCATGATCACCCGCAAGTGCGCGCCGGCGCTGGCCGCCGGCTGCCCGGTGGTGGTGAAGCCCGCATCGGCCACGCCGTATTGCGCGCTGGCGCTGGCGGAATTGGCCGCCCGCGCCGGCATTCCTGCCGGCGTGTTCAACGTGGTCACCGGCGGGTCGCGCGATGTCGGCGGCGAGCTGACCGGCAACCCCATCGTGCGCAAGCTGTCGTTCACCGGGTCCACATCCGTCGGCAAGACCCTGATCGAGCAGTGCGCCGGCACGGTGAAGAAGGTGTCGATGGAGCTGGGCGGCAACGCGCCCTTCATCGTGTTCGACGATGCCGACATCGACGCCGCGGTCGAGGGCGCGATGGCCTCCAAGTTCCGCAACACCGGCCAGACCTGCGTGTGCGCCAACCGCATCCTGGTGCAGGACGGCGTCTATGACGCGTTCACCGAGAAGCTTGCCAAGGCGGTGGAGGCGAACCTCAAGGTCGGCAACGGGATGGACGACGGCATCACCACCGGCCCGCTGATCGACATGGCCGCCGTGGAGAAGGTGGAGGAGCATATCCAGGACGCGGTCAGCCATGGCGCCCGCGTTGTGGTCGGCGGCAGCCGCCACGAGCTCGGCGGGTCGTACTTCCAGCCGACCCTGGTCGCCGACGTCACGTCGGACATGAAGGTTTCGACCGAGGAGACGTTCGGTCCGCTGGCCCCGGTGTTCCGCTTCACCGGCGAGGACGAGGCGATCCGCATGGCCAACGACACCGAGTTCGGGCTCGCGGCCTATTTCTATTCGCGCGACGTCGGCCGCTGCTGGCGGGTCGGCGAGGCGCTGGAATACGGCCTGATCGGCATCAACGCCGGTGTGATCTCGACCGAGATCGCGCCGTTCGGCGGCTACAAGGAAAGCGGCCTCGGCCGCGAAGGGTCGCACTACGGCCTCGATGAGTTCGTCGAGGTCAAATACATGTGCATGGCCGGGGTGTAGGGCGGCCGGCCAAAGGGCTACCAGTAGGGCGGCCGGCCAAAGGGCTACCAGTAGGGCGGCGGCTCCGGCAGCGCCGCCCCGCAGCCACACGTGCCGGCAGCATGGTCCGCCATTTTCCCGCACGCGTCGCAACGCACCCAATAGCTGTTGATGCGCTGCGGCACCCAGGCGCTGGTGTAGCCGCTGTCAGCCAGATCGCCTGCATAGAATGTCTTCATCGCCTTCGCGTGAGTGCCCTCAGCCATATAGCGCTGTGGCGCTTCCGGGTCGGTCCACGCCGAGATCGTGACCATGCGCCGGCCAATAGTGGCCGTGGTGGCACCGATGAAGCCCTCGGCGTCCATCATTTCGACCATCGAAGGCCGGCTGAGCTCACGCACCTTTTCCACATGGTCGTCGCTGGACGCTTCGAGCTGGGTGATGCTGAACGCGCCCGGCTTGTCCGTGCGGCCAGTGTGTATGCACAGGCTGGAACCGAACTTGAACGGCCCCGCCTGGACCGGTTGGACCAGCACCTGCAGGCCGAGCTGGCGCGGCACGACCCCGGCATCGAAATAACCGACCACCGACTTCACCTTGCCACCCTCGGTCTCCATGAAATCGGCGCCATGGTTCTCGATGGCGCGGCTGGTCGGCGGCAGGCCCCGGAAAGAGCCCGTGTTGGTGCCGCGCATGATCCACCGTGCCGCGACACGCCCACCGCCAATCTCATCATGGCTGACGATTTCGAAGTTCAGGTCGGGGAAGGCCGCGAACAGGGGCTCGATATAGGTCCGCAGGCCCTCGCCGGAGATCGGGCCGCCTGTCAGCGGGTCGGCGTAGGTGCCATCCGACGTCATGCTCGCGAGGATGGCGTCGGCGTCATGCGCCTGCCAGGCCGAGAAATAGGTCTCCGCCGCGTCGAGTGCGGTCATGTCGGTTGTCCCCCAATGAGGCCCCATGCCGGAGCGCCGAGCTCGTACTGCCTGCACGCCCAAGCGGGCTCGGCCGAAGGCTAAGCCCGATTGGCACAGCCTGGAAGCAAATATTGTAGGGCGACCGCACCGGGACCGACGGTCGCACCTACGAATGTTTGATTGAGTATTACCGGGCGCCCGCGCCTATTTGGGCGCGCAGGCGATAGGATCGCGCGGGCGCACGACGGGCCGCACCTAAACGGAGACATGCATGCCGGCACAAAAGAGGATCGCTCTGATTCTAGGGGCCGCCTTGATCGGCCTTGGCATCGGTGTGGCGGCGACTTTCATCTTCGATATCGGCGCCGGCGATGACCCTCAGAGCGCCGGCGGCGGCCAAGGCGACGGTCCCGGCGGGCCGTTTACACTGACCAGCCACACCGGCGAGACCGTGAGCGACGCAACGTTTCACGGCCGCATGATGCTCATCACCTTCGGCTTCACCCATTGCCCCGACGTTTGCCCGACCACGCTGATGGACCTGCACAATGTGCTAGACGCCCTGGGCGACGATGCGGACGCGGTTCAGCCGGTCTTCGTCAGCGTCGATCCGGAGCGCGACACGCCGGAACTGCTGAACAGCTATGTGCCTACCTTCGACGAACGCATCGTCGGCCTGACCGGCGCGCCGGAGGCGGTGAAGGAGCTCGCCGATGCCTATGGCGTCTGGTACGAGCAGGTGCCCAACGAGCAGAACCCGGAATACTACCTGATCAACCACACCGCAGGCGTCTTCCTGATGGACGAGGACGGACGGTTCCTGCAGTGGTTCGGCTATCCGACCAGGACCGACGACGTGGTCGCGGCGGTCCGCGAACGGATTTGAGCCTGGGCACGCCCGCAAGGTCATGATCCGCAAGCCCCTGCATGCACTTCTGGTCTTGCTGGCGCTGGCCGGCATCCAGATCAATGCCGTTCCGGCATACGCGGTGGCCGTTGACGAGGGCGGGGCCGGGGCGCGGACCATCGTTATCTGCACCGGACTGGGGCTCAAGACCATTGTGGTCGGCGCCGATGGCCAGCCCCTGCCCGGCGACGTACCGCTACCCGACAGCGCCCCCGCCGACCACGGCGACGCCAGTGCGCACGACTGCCTGACCTGTTGCCTGCGCCTCGCCGGTGCGGCCGTACTGCCCGCCTCAGCGCAACCGATGCCGGCGGCCGCGCGCCGGGTGTTCCGGAGATGGCCGGCCGCACGCCTGCTTCGGCAAACCCAACCGCGTTTTCGCCGCAAGCCACGTAGCCCTCCATTGGTCTGAGGCCTGCCACGCCGTCGCACCACGCGCACGGCGACAGACTTCCCAGACACATCGACCAATGGAGACGACGATGCTTCGTCATGCCTTTGCGCTCGCCACGAGCGCCTGCCTTGCCCTTGCCTCAAGCTCGTCCGCATTCGCGGACCCAGCTGCCTATCGGCTGGGAGACCTCACCATCACCGAGGTGTTCGCGCGCGCCAGCGTGATCGACACCGGGGCCGCCTACCTGTCCGTCGCCAATGCCGGCGCCGGCGACGACTTGCTCATCGCGGCGGCGACGCCGATGGCCGCCGTGGTCGAACTGCACGAGATGGCGATGGACGGCGACGCCATGATCATGCGGCCGCTGGACGGTGGCATCGTGGTTCCGGCCGGCGGCAGCGTCACACTGGCGCCGGGCGGCCTTCACGTCATGCTGTTCGGCCTGACGGGACACCTGGTGGAGGGCGAGACCCTGCCGCTGACGCTCCAGTTCGAGCAGGCCGGCGAGATCTTGCTCGAAATACCCATCCGCGCCATGGCGGCCGGCGCGCCCGGCATGGACCACCAACAACACGGCAACTGAGCCTGGGCAGGCATCAGCGCCGTACCAGGGTCGGTTCCATCGGCCGGAACAGTGCCGCACCCGCCAGCAGGGAGATCAGGTAGATCCCGGCGGCGACGGCGTAGAAGCCCTCGGCACCGACCCCGTCGAGCATGCCACCGACCATGACCGGGGCCAGCGTCGACGCCACCGCATAGACCGCGGCAAACGCGGCACTGGCAGCGGTCAGCATCTCGGCGCGGAACCGGTCGCCGATCAGGGCCAGGCTGGCGGTGTAGAGCCCGAAATTGGCAGCACCCCAGACGAACATCAGCGCGCCTGTCGGCACCGCGCCAACACTGCCGCCATACGCCAGCGCCACTGTGCACGCTCCTGAAACCAGGCAGCAGCCCAGGATCACCCGGCGCCGGCCGTACAGGTCCAGAGCCGCGCCGATCAGCGGCTGGCCGCACAACAAGCCGGCGTGGAACACGGTGACGAAGATGGCGCCGGTTTCCAGCGAGAACGCCTGTTTCTCCGCGATCACCGGCAACAGGCTGATCGCGACCGCGTCGACCGCCGCGCCGACGACCATGAAGCCGAACGCGAATGGATGGGCGGCGATCGCCGGCAGGATGCGGCCGACGGCGGTCGGACGGATGGCATGATCGACGACGCCCCGGATGCGCGCCATCGGCAGCAGCGCCAGCACGGTCACCGCGGCGCACCCCACCAGCAACAGGGCCGATGCGCCCGGCATCGCCGCAACCACCGACGGCCCGACCACGAACCCGAACGCGACCGAGGCGGCGTAGAAGCCCATCACCCGGCCACGGCGCGCCGGCGGGGCGAACGTGTTCAGCGTCGCCTCGGCGACCACGAACAACAGGTTGGCGCCGCAGCCGAGCATCAGCCGCGCGGCGAACAGCGCCCAGAAATCGCGCACCAACGCAAGCCACACCAGCGACAGCGCCATCACCACGACACCGGCCAGTGCGACCCGTCCGGCGCCGAAGCGTCGTGCCGCCGGCGGTACTACCATCACCCCCAGCAGCAACCCGATGCCGGTGGCGGCGATGTTGAAGCCGTTCATCAGGCCGGAAACCCGCTCCGCCAGCTCTATGCCGAGCAACGGATAGGTCACGCCCATGGCGAGCCCATAGATCGCCACGCCGGCGATCTGGGCCCGGATCACGCCATTGCCT
Source organism: Alphaproteobacteria bacterium (assembly GCA_965227515.1). Classification (GTDB taxonomy): domain Bacteria; phylum Pseudomonadota; class Alphaproteobacteria; order CALKHQ01; family CALKHQ01; genus CBDDFZ01. The sequence goes on along the minus strand of CBDDFZ010000001.1, from coordinate 2,301,870 downwards.
GTCTGCGCCGCGCGCGTCATCGAACACTCCATGGGGCATCGGTTAGGGAGGAAGGGTTGGAGCCCCTGGATATGCGATCTCTCACCTGTCGCTCAAACGACGTTTTTTGACCCAAGGGTCAGTTTTTCTTACACTCACAATATGCGCAGTCTGCCGAACCTCAACGCAATCCGGGCCTTCGACGCCGCCGCACGCCATGGCAGCTTCGCGCGGGCGGCCGACGAACTGGGGGTCAGCCACGCCGCCGTCAGCCGCCACATGCGCAATCTGGAGGCCGAGCTGGGCGTCGCGCTGTTCGAGCGCCACGCGCGCCATGTCGTGCTGACCGGCGAGGGCAGCCTGTTCGCGCGCACCGCCGCCAACGCGCTCTCGAGCCTGGAGATCGGCACCGGGCGGTTGCGACGCGGCGGCGGGCGCAACACGGTGACCCTGGACGTCGACACCGACCTGGCCATGCTGTGGCTGATGCCGCGCCTGACCGACGATGCCTTGCGCGCGCTCAACGTGCATCTGGACGTACGGGTGCGGCCGGAGCCGCCGCGCGCCGTGCTGGGCGACGCCGACCTGGCACTGACCTGGAGCGAGGTCGCCTGCATCGGCTATCGCGCCGAGCCGTTCTTGCCGCTGGAGGCATTTCCGGTTGCGGCACCTTTGCTGCTGGAACGCGGCCCCGGACCCGACGACCCGAAGGTGTTGACCAGCCACCGGCTGATCCATGACCGCGGCATCTATTGGTGGCGCAGCTATTTCGAGGCCAGCGACCTGTCGTTCGACGCCGCGACGGACCACCTGTTCTTCAACCGGACCTATCTGTGCATGGACGCTGCCGTGCGCGGCCTCGGCATCGCCATGGGCGACAACGCCATCAGCGGCCATCACCTGGCCGACGGGTCGCTCGTACGCCTGCCCGGCCCCACCCTGCCCGCGCGCGACCAATATTATTTGCTGACGCCGGACACGCCGTCGCTGTCCCGCGCGGTGCGGCAGGTGCGCGACTGGCTTCTGGTCGAGGCCAAGGCCCACAGCAAGATGCACGCATAAAGGCGGGCGCGTCGGCCGCCCAATTTTCGCCTCAAGCGTGAACCTCGCGCCATCGCGCCGCGACCCATCGTTGTGGGGGACCCTCCAGCGGAGGAGACCGGACGATGGCCAACACCAACATCTTCGGCGGAAGCTACTTCCGCCAGCCGTGGCAGGACATGGTCGACCCGACCGCGAACCTGATCGCGATCGCGTACGGCGACCTCTCACCGTTCTACAACGGCTTCGCCTACCAGAACACCGACGGCACCTACACCCTGTTCCTGGGCGAGGACCCGATCACCATCGACGAGGACGGCAATGCCTCGGGCGTGGTGACCGATATCATCCGGGTGGGCAGCATCTTCTCGCCCCTCGACGAGGACAATATTCTGGCGCACGTGTGGGAGGGCTATACCGCAGCCGGCATCCAGAACGCCTATCTGGACGGCGGACCCACCTTCCTGGAGGTGCTGTTCATCTATGAGGACGTGGTCACCATCGACAGCCCGTCGTTTGGCGGCATCACGTGGAACGCGCCGCCGGTCAACACCTCCAGCGGTGCCGACACGGTCTATGGCAGCGTGCACCACGACACCGTCTATGCCGGCTCCGGCGACGACACAGTCTATGGCGACGCGGGCGACGACCGGATCGACGGCGGCATCGACGACGATCTGCTCTATGGCCAAGCCGGCGCCGACACCATCCATGGTCGCGACGGCTGGGACACCATTCACGGCGGCGGCGGTGCCGATTCCCTGCTCGGCAATGGCGGCACGGACTCGATTTTCGGCAACGCAGGCGACGACTTCATCTCCGGCGGCAACGGCCGGGACCGGCTGGAAGGCAATGGCGGCAACGACATCATCAACGGTAATGGCGGCGAGGACCGTCTGCTCGGCGGCGTTGGCGCGGACACGATTTCCGGCGGCGCGGGGGCCGACAGTATCTATGGCGGCGACGGGTTCAACACCCTCTACGGCGACGGCGGCGGCGACTTCATCATCGGCGGCCGGCACACGGACTCAATGTTCGGTGGCGACGGCCAGGACACGATCGTCGGCCAAGGCGGCAACGACTACCTCTACGGCGGCGACGAACTCGACTATATCCGCGGCGAAGACGGCGACGACTTGCTTGTCGGCGGCGATGGGGACGACTTCATGGTCGGCGGCGACGGGCTGGACAGCGCGCTCTACTACCTGCCGCGCGCCTACTACAGCGTAGTCGAGCACGACACCTACGTCATCGTCAGCACCGCCACCGGCGAAGGCTACGACACACTGCTCGAGGTCGAGCGGCTGTTGTTTGCCGACCAGATCATGTGGATCTAGGCCGCCGCGAGCAATCAGAACGGGATCTCGGCACCGTCCCAGGCGAAGAGCCCGCCGCTGTCGTCCGCGTCCAGACCGTCGAGGACATCCAGCAGGTAGCCGGCCGACCGCTCAGGGCTGAACAGCTTGTCGCCCGGCACGTTGCTCCGGAACGGCGCCGACAGACCCGTCTCCACGGTGCCGGGGTGCAGCGCCACGCAGATCGCATGGCCGTTCTTGCGCGCAAGCTCGATGGCAAAGGTCCTCACCATCATGTTGAGCGCCGCCTTGGACGAGCGATAGGCGTACCAGCCGCCGAGCCCGTTGTCCGAGATGCTGCCGACCCGGGCCGAGAGCGCGGCGAACGCGGACTTGCGGTCCCTGGCCAGCAGCGGCAGGAAGTGCTTGGCCACCAACGCCGGGCCGATAGCGTTGATGCGGAACACTTTTTCCAGGACCGGGCCGTCAAGCGCGCGCCAGGTCTTCTCCGGCTGTATGGCGTCGCGGTCGTGGAGGATGCCGGTCGCGACGATCACCAGATGAAGGCTGCCGACCTCGTCGCGGATGGTCTTGGCGGCGGCGGCAATGGCGGCCTCGTCGGCGAGGTCGAGCGGCAGCCAGTCGTCCTCCTGGCCGGCAGGCGCGCGCGACAGCCGGAACAGCCGCGCCACGGCATCGCTACCCTGCAGGTGCTCGCAGAAGGCGGCGCCGATCCCGCCCGAGGCGCCGACCACGGCAACATTGAGATCGGGTCCGAACGACTGCAGGCTAATCGCCCTCGCCTCCTTCCGCTTGGTCCGAGATGAACGGCGCGGCCACCGCTTCCGGCACGCGCACGATGCGGCGCGTGGCGCAGTCGATGATCGCCCAGGTGGTGCGCGCGGCCACCTTCACCTTGCCGTCGGCGCCGGTAAACTCGGTCAGCCGGTCGAAACGCGCGCCGCGCGGCTTGTCGCCGACCCAGGTCCGCGCCGTCACCGCCTCGCCTTCCCGCACATTGCCGCGATAGTCGATCTCGTGCCGGGTGACGACCCAGATGTAGGCGTCGATGTGCTCCGGCGCCGCCACCGCGCGCCAGTGCTCCACCGCGACATCCTGGATCCACTTCACCCAGACCGCGTTATTGACGTGGCCAAGCTCGTCAATGTCGTCGGGCGACGCGGTGATGGTGATCTGGTGGCTGCTGGGCATGGCGCAGATATGCACCGCGCGGGCCAAACGCGGGAGGGGCGAATTGTTGCACCTGGGCTTGTGTGGCCCACGCTTCAACGACACTTGTGCCAATTCCTCCAAAACCTCGTCGCCTCCAAGAGGCTCGGCCACGGTTTCGGATTGTGTAGGCAAGGTTGCGGTAATTGTGCAAAGATGGCCGTCAAATGGCCGCCTGGCATTGAATGTCGCAACGGTCGCGCGGCTGTCGGAAGCCAATATTCGAGAGAGGAAATATCTTGTCCAACCGATTTTCCGAGGCGCAATCTACCCGAACTCAACTCGAACGAAAGTTCAGTGCCAAATCGATCAAAAGAATATTTCTTGTTATCTGTATTTTTTTAGCTGCAACGGCCTTGTTTGCAATATTTTTTGACCCAGAGGAAAAATACATATACGTAGAACAAAAAACACAACAAAATGGCAGCTATTTTCCGGAGATATTTATGAGTGCAGTCGATGAAGACGCAGGAATACGTGGCCCGCATTCGGTGACAAACGGCGTACTCGTTCGAGAATTGTTCGGATATTATGGGGCGGAGGCCAGACCAAACTACTTCGTGCCGATCATTCCGGAGCTGGAAGAAGCGTTGCTGGCAGATATGTATGCGCAGGATGCCCTGGCGGCCTACGTTTGGCGCTATTCGGACGAGAGAACGTTCACGGTCGTTTGGATTCCGGGTGACCTGGAGGACAGAGTGGCCGAGCCAGGTCCCGAAAGGGACAGCGTGCTCGAGATGATTGAAAGCGATGTGTATGGCACCGTTGAATGGGGGGCGCCCGGAACATTTGCCCACAGTTATGTTCACAAAGTCCTTGGTGCGCCCGAAGACGCATCTGTACTGGTTATTCGATACGGATACATGCCTAATCCCAATTGGTCGGACGACTAAATCAATCGCGCGGCCGACATATCAGCCTCTCAATGGCAGGACAAAAGCGTCGTCGCTCAGTACGGCTAGATCTTAGGCTGGACCACGCCGTCGGCGCAGTCGATCAGCGCTAGGTGGTGCGTGCGGCCACCCTCACCTTGCCGTCGGCTCCGGTGAACTCGGTCAGCCGGTCGAAACGCGCGCCGCGCGCCAGTGCTCCACCGCGACGTGCTGGATCCACTTCACCCAGACCGCGTTGTTGACGTGGCCGAGCTCGTCAATGTCGTCGGGCGACCCGGTGATGGTGATTTCGTGGCTGCTGGGCATGGCACAGATATGCACCGCGCGGGCCAAACGCGGGAGGGGCGAATTGCTGCACCTCAAGCTGCACTCAGTACTAACGGCCGCCGACAAGAACCTTGGTTACGCGTTGATCCATTCCAGCGCGCTGGAAAAAGCGTCGTGCAATTCCGCGAACTTGCCGTCCGCAACCTCCATCATCGAGCTCTTATCCACGCCATTGATGAGCCAGGTGAAAGCGACGCGGTCGACGGGACTGACCAGCGCGTACACCGTAATGTCCGATGCCAAGCCCAGTTGAACCACGTTGCGAGGCGCCCGGTCGCCCTCCTTCTTGACGCCCCGCTGCATCACGTGGACGCTCGCACCCTCAATGCGCAACGCCTCAGGCTCGGCCGACTCACTGTCGGGATCAAGAGCCTGCATGTTCGCCAACGTCCGAAGATGTTCCAATAGTTGCGGCAATGACGATTTATCAATCCTGTATGCCTGCATATTCCGTTCATGACCAACAAACATATAAATATTTTTGATGTTCTTTTTGATCCGACATTCAATAGTAAAATTACTGTCCAATTTTATCTTTCTTGCCAGCTTTCCCGGGAACATGGCCGCGAACCCGGCAGAAATCATGCCAAACACCTGTCACACCCCTTTTTCAATTTGCTTCAACCTTGGCTCAAAATGACCATAACATGCATTTGTACGCCTTATCCACGACTATTGGTTGCATTTCGCACGAATGAGAGAATTTTTTCGCCTTTGGGCGTCTAACTGCGCCTCTGAAGCAGCAAGCCATCGATCAGGTGTAGCAGCATCCTCCGGTCATGGGCGTCGTCGGTCGACTTGTACTTCTCCGGGTCGCGGTTGACGGTTGCCGCCGCCAGGTGCAGACGGTCGCCGCGCCACGCCGCTTCGACGGCGTAGATCAGGTTGCCGGTCCAACTCCGCCGGATCAGAAGGTGGCCGTCCTCGAGATAGATGAACCACTTGTCTTCCATTTGCCGAGGCACGGCACCGCGTTGGATCAAGTAGGACTCGAAGGCGTCATATGTGCGGTCGATGCGGATACGCGACTGTTGGTCCGGCATCGCCAGCTTCGCGCAGCCGAAGCTGTCCGCGGTCGTGCGCGTGAGGATGTCGCCCTCATTGGCGCCGAACAGAGCCTCCAGATAGGCGGTCACCGTGTCGAACGGCCGACCCCAGTTCTCGGCGCGCCAGCCCGATGTCTTGTCGGCGGGGAACGCCCGCCATAACCCGGCGCAACGGTGGCGCATCCACCCGAAAGAAACAGGGGCGATCAGGTGGACCGCGCCGGCATCGTCGCCGGCCGCACGACTGCCAACCAGGCAATCGGGGGTGCGCGCGAATACTTTCAGATCGAGTTGTTGTCGGGCCGGCGCCATCGGGTGCAGCGCCGCCACGAAGCCCAGGCGCAAGATGCCCTGCCCGGTCCCTAGAGGCGCAACTTCGGTCACGAAGGCTGGCGTCGCATCCCAGACGGTGGGGTCCTGGCCATTCCGCGCGACCCGCTCAACCGCCATCCAGGTGCCGGCGACGACCTCCAGCAAGGCGTGCTACGCCTCCGCGCCCTCACCCACATGCCCGGCGAGGCTTGCTTCAAGGAACGGGTCGATGGCGCCGTCCAGCACCGCCTGCACGTTGCCGATCTCCACACCCGTCCGCAGGTCCTTCACCAGCTGATACGGCTGCATGACGTAGGAGCGGATCTGGTTGCCCCAGCCGATATCGGTCTTTGCGGCATTGGCGGCATTCGCCTCTTCCTCGCGCAGTTGCAGCTCGCGCTCGTAGAGGCGGGCGCGCAGCATGGCGAACGCATTGGCGCGGTTGCGGTGCTGCGAGCGGTCGTTCTGGCACTGCACCACGATGTTGGTCGGCAGGTGGGTGATGCGGATCGCACTGTCGGTCTTGTTGACGTGCTGGCCGCCGGCGCCCGACGCCCGATAGGTGTCGATGCGCAGGTCCTTGTCCTCGATCTCGATCTCGATCGCATCGTCGACCACCGGATAGACCCACACGCTGGCGAAGCTGGTGTGGCGGCGCGCGGCGCTGTCGAACGGCGAGATGCGGACCAGCCGGTGCACGCCGCTCTCGGTCTTCAGCCAGCCATACGCATTGTGGCCGGAGACCTTCAGGGTCGAGGACTTGATGCCGGCCTCTTCGCCGGCGCTCTCTTCCAGGAACTCGGTCTTGTAGCCCTTCGCCTCCGCCCAGCGGCTGTAGAGACGGACCAGCATCTCGGCCCAGTTCTGCGCCTCGGTGCCGCCGGCACCGGCGTGGATTTCCAGGTAGCAGTCGTTCTTGTCCGCCTCGCCGGAGAGCAGGGTTTCGAGCTGACGCTTGGCCATTTCCTTGGCCAGCGTGCCGAGCTGAACCTCCGCCTCGGCGACCACGTCGGCGTCGCCCTCGGCCTCGCCCATCTCGATCAGTTCCAGGTTGTCGGCCAGCGCCTGTTCGGCCTCGCGGAAAGCCGTAAGCGACTTTTCCAGCGATGTGCGTTCCTGCATCACGTGCTGGGCACGTTCCTGGTCGTTCCAGATGTCCGGGTCTTCGGCCTCGGCGTTCAGCTCGGCGAGGCGGGATTCGGCGGCATCCGGGTCAAAGATGCCTCCTCAGCAGCTCCAGCGACTGCTTGATTTCGTCCGCGATGGCGGCGGTTTCGGCGCGCAACGGCCTCTCCTGTCGATATCCAGGCGCAGCACCGCAGAGGCGCGCGCGAATGTTCGCTCAAGGGTGCGGTATATAGGCCGGGACGCGGCCATGCGCCAGAGCGCCAATGGACGCGCCGCCGTGTTTCGGACTCAATCCGGCATAGAATTATTCTAGACTAGTATCAGCTTGCGCTGAAGTCTGCACCGGCCCTCTCCCCCACCCGGCCACCCAGCCATCATACTGTCGTTGGGCGGCCGGGTGGGGGAGAGGGCCGGTGCAGACTTGGACGACCGTGCGCTAAGTAACGCAGAATTGGTCTCGCCACCACGACCGGCAACGCTATTGTCAAAGTGCGTCTGGGCGGTGCGGCTCGACATCGTCAACGCGAGGATCACAAGGTATGTCCTGGCTGCGTCAGGTTCTGGTGGTGTTGGCGCTGGCGGTGGTGGCCGCCGGCGGCTGGTGGCTATGGTCGTCCGACGCCGCGCAGGATACCGAGGGTGCCGGCGGCGGCAGGCCCGGTGGAAGTCCGGGTGGAGGTCCGGGTGGAGGTCCTGGCGGTGGCGGCGCCCCGGTGGTGACCGAAGCGGTGACCATGGCGGCGACCGGCAACACGCTCCGCGCCATCGGCACCGCCGAAGCGGCACGCTCGGTGGTGCTCTATCCGGCATCGGCGGGCGAGGTCGCCATCGTGCTGTTCACGGCCGGAGAACAGGTCCAGGCCGGCGACCCGCTGCTTGCACTCGACGCCGACGAAGAGGAACTGGCGCTGGAGCTGGCCCGCATCCAGATGGAGGAGCAGGAGCGTACGGTGGCGCGCAACGAGCGCCTCGCCCCCTCCGGTGCCGTGTCCGCCAGCGCCTTGCAGACCGCCCGCGCCGCCCTGGCCGAGGCCCGCAACCGCTATGCCGCCGCCGAACTGGCGCTGGAGCAGCGTACTGTCATCGCGCCGTTCACCGGCTACATGGGCCTGACCGAGGTCGAGGAAGGCGACCGCGTCACCACCACGACGCCAATCGCCACCATCGACGACCGGTCGTCGCTGCTGATCGACTTCGAGGTGCCCGAGCGCTACGCCGCGCAGGTACGCCTGAACCAGCAGATCGCCGCCAGCACGCCGGCGCTGCCCGGCGAGGTGTTCGAGGGCCGCATCTCCGCGCTGGACAGTCGGCTGGACCAGGAGACACGCACGCTGCCGGTGCAGGCCACCATTTCCAATACCGAGGACCGGCTGCGCGCCGGGCTCTCGTTCTCCGTCGCGCTGTCGTTCCCCGAGACCCTGCACCCCAGCGTCGCCGAGATGGCAGTGCAGTGGGGCCGCGACGGCGCCTTCGTCTGGCGCGTCGTCGACGGCCGGGCCGAACAGGTGCCGGTGACCCTGGTCGAGCGCACTGACGGACGGGTCGTGGTCACCGGGCCATTGGCCGAAGGCGACCGGATCGTGGTGGAGGGCACCCAGCGCATGCGCGACGGCCGGCCGGTGGAGGAAGTCTCAGGCGGCGGCGGGCCCGACGCGGGGCCGGGCGCGTGATCCACGACCGCATGGACATCAGCTCGCTGGGCGTGCGCCGCCCGGTGCTGGCGATCGTGCTGAACCTATTGATCATCGTGGCCGGTGCTGCCGCCCTGATGGGCGTGGAGGTCCGCGAGCTCCCCAACGTCGACCGGCCGATCATCACCGTACGGGCCAATTTCCCCGGCGCCTCGCCGGAAACCGTCGACACCCAGGTGACCAGCGTGATCGAGGGCGCGGTGGCCCGGGTACCCGGCATCGTCTCCCTCAGTTCCAATAGCGATTATGGCGGCAGCCGGGTGACCATCGAGTTCGATCCGTCGGTGGACCTGAATGTCGCCGCCGCCGACGTGCGCGATGCCGTTTCCGCCGCCGCGCGCGGCCTGCCCGACGACATGGAAGCGCCGACGGTGGTGAAGGCCGATGCCGATTCGTCAGCCATCATCCGCCTGTCGGTCACGTCGGAGCGGCTTGGCCCCGCTGCCCTGACCGACATCGTCGAGAACGACATCGCCGACGCCATCGCCGCCGTGCCGGGCGTGGCGGACGTGCAGATCTACGGCGAGGCGGAACAGGCCGTCCGCGTGGTGCTGGACCCGTTTGCGCTCGCCAGTCGCGGTCTCAGCCTGGCCGACCTGACCGACGCGTTGAGCGACGCCGCGATCGACGTGCCCGCCGGCACGCTGGAGACCGCCGACCAGGAACTGATCGTGCGCGCGGACGCCACCGTCACCAGCGAGGCCGAGGTCGAGGCCATCGCCATCGACCGGCGGACCAGGGTGGGCGACGTGGCGCGCGTGTTCTTCGCGCCGCGCGACCGCTCCTCGTCGGTGCGCCTCGACGGGCAGGCGGTGATGGGTCTGGCCATCGTTCGCCAGCCGCAATCCAACACCATCGCAATCTCCGACGGGGTCGACCGGGTGATCGAGCGTCTGGCCGTCACGGTGCCGGACGTGCAGGTCAACAAGTCGTCCGACGATGCGGTGTTTATCGAGGGGTCGATCACCGAGGTCGCCAAGACGCTGGGCATCTCGGTGCTGATCGTCACCCTGGTCATCTTCATGTTCGTGGGCTCCGTGCGCGCCACGCTGATCCCGGTGGTCAGCATGCCGATCGCGCTGATCGGCACCATCGCGGCGGTCTGGCTGCTGGGCTTCTCGATCAACATCCTGACCCTGCTGGCGATGGTGCTGGCCACCGGCATGGTGGTCGACGACGCCATCGTGGTGCTGGAGAACATTGAGCGGCAGCGCGGCAAGGGCCTGAAGTCCCGCGCGGCGGCCGTGGTCGGCACCCGCGAGGTGTTCTTCGCCGTCATCGCCACCACCGCCACCCTGGCGGCGGTGTTCGTGCCGATCTCTTTCCTGCCGGGTACGGCGGGTCGGCTGTTCGCCGAGTTCGGCTTCGTGCTCGCCTTCGCGGTGATGATCTCCTCGTTCGTGGCGCTCAGCCTGTGCCCGATGCTGGCCGCGCGCCTGCCCAAGCGCACGACCGACCCCGACAAGCCGAGATTCATGGCCCGGATCGGTAGCAAGCTCGCCGACATCTATGCGGCAATCCTGGACCGGGCGCTCAGCGCCCCGCTGGTGGCGCTGGCGTTGGGCGGTCTGGTCGGACTGGCGGCCTGGGGCGTGTTCGGATCGCTGTCGGAGGAGCTGCTGCCGCCGGAGGATCGCGGTGTCATGTTCATCGGCATCAGCGCACCGCCCGGCGCCGGCCTCGCCTACACCGATGCCCAGGTCGAGCAGGCCGAGGCCATTGTCGCCCCGCTGATCGAGAGCGGCGAGGCGACCAATATGTTCGCGCTGGTCGGCCGCGGGTCGAGCAACTCCGCCTTCCTGATCGTGCGCCTGACGCCCTGGGACGAGCGCAGCCGCAGCCAGCAGGAGATCGTGGCCCAGATCCGCCCTGCCCTGTCCGCCATTCCCGGCGCGCAAGTGTTCCTGCGCTCGCCCAACAGCCTGGGCATACGCGGCGGCGGGTCGGGCCTGTCGTTCGCGCTGACAGGCGGCGACTACGACCGCATTGCGGCAGCCGCCGACGATCTCGCCGCCGCCGCCGAGGCCCAGCCGGAGATATTCGAGCGGCTGTCGGTCGACTACGACACCAACCAGCCGCAGCTTGCCATCGTGATCGACCGCGAGCGGGTCACCGACCTCGGCATCCCGCTGCGCGACGTCGGCGCCGGCCTGCGCGCGATGATCGAGGGCGACGACGTTGCCCAGATCTTCATCGACGGCGAGGCGGTCGACGTGATCGTGCAGTCGGCGGCGGGTGTGATCGACGATCCGGCGGACCTGGAGAACCTCTACATCCGCACCAATGCCGGCCGCACCCTGCCGCTGTCGTCCATCGTCGACCTGCAGGAGATGGCGATCGCGCCGGAGCTGGACCGCGAGAACCAGCGCCGCGCGGTGGCCGTCTCGGCATCGCTCGCCGGCGACCTGCCGCTGCGCACCGGCATGGACGCGATCCTGGCGCTGGCGGCCGATGTGCTGCCGGACGACATCGACCTCGTGTTCACCGGCGACGCTGCGACGCTGGACCAGACGTCATCCGGCGTCGGGCTCACGTTCGGCATTGCGCTGCTGGTGGTGCTGCTGGTGCTGGCGGCACAATTCGAGAGCTTCGCGAGCGCCATTGTGATCATCGCCACCGTGCCGTTCGGCGTCGCCGCCGCGGTGCTGGCGCTCTACGCCACCGGCACCTCGATCAACATCTACAGCCAGATCGGGCTGGTCATGCTGATCGGCCTGCTGGCGAAGAACGGCATCCTGATCGTGGAGTTCGCCAACCAGTTGCGCGACCGCGGATATTCGGTGCGCGACGCGGTGCGCGATGCCGCAGTCATCCGCCTGCGCCCGGTGATGATGACGATGATCTCCACCGTGCTGGGTGGCCTGCCGCTGGTGCTTTCCAGCGGTCCCGGCGCGGAGGCCCGCGAGTCCATTGGCTGGATCGTCGTCGGCGGGCTCGGCTTCGCCACCTTCTTCACCTTGTTCCTGACCCCGGTGGCCTATGTTATCTTTGCACGCCTCGGTAGTGCCCGCGCCACCGAGACGCGCCGCCTTCGCGAAGAACTCGCCGAACATGCGCCGGCGCCCGACGCGGAGCCTGTGCCCCTGCCCCGCGCCGCGGAGTAGCCACCATGTCGTCCTCGCCCTTGTGGCGAGGACCCATTCATGGGCAAGGTCTCACCTTAGACCGACTGTGCCAGATGCCTGCGGCTCAAGTCTGGTCTACCGCCCGCCACCGACTGGTGCGAATCTTATAACTCATTGACATATCGGACATAAATGGATCCTCGGGACAAGCCCGAGGATGACGATGGTGTGTCGGTGAGCAGTGGGAAACCCTAAAGCTTTCTTGAGTCGATCTGCCCCGGCCCGCACCCGGCCACCCAGGAGCGGTAGCCCGGGTGCAGCGAAGCGCAACCCGGGGATAGCCACCGCCCACGCCGATTCCTGGATCTCGTTTCACTCCATCCAGGCTACGCATAGGTGTGCAGGTAGGCGGCTCTATGCCAAAGGATGGTCCTTCAGCTCGACCTCGACGAAGACGACCGTCGCGTCGGACTTGTTCAGGACGTTGTGCGATACCCCGGCCGGGCGCTGGTAGGACACGCCTGCCTGCAACTCGGCCTGGTTGGTCGATCCATCCTCGTTGACCATGGTCAGCGTGCCGCCGACGGTGGGCACCACGACATACGCGTACTCGTGCACGTGGTGTCCGGTCTCCGACCCCGGGGGGAACGTGTACTGCGTCACCCGCACCAGGTCGTTGTCGTGCTGCAAACTGGCTTCGGCTTCTATCGCGGTCATCGAGTTGCTCCTCCGCTAACCACACTCCGTCATGCCCGCACTTGTTGCGGGCATCCACGTCTTATTGGCCGCTTATGCGGCCATCCCGTGGATGCTCGGGTCAAGCCCGAGCATGACGACAAGGCGAAATGGTCAATCCGTCCGGCGCAGCAGATAGCTCGCGCTGTCGTGCAGTTCCGCGGTCCAGCCGGGCTCGACAACGATGGTCGTGGTCTCTTCCTCGATCACCGCGGGGCCCTGCACCACCGCACCCGCGCCGAGCTTGGCGCCGTCGTAGACCGGGCTCTCGGTCGAGGTGCCGTCGGCCGAGAAGATCATCGGCCGGGTGCCCTTCACAGCCTCCGCCACCTCGCTGCCCGCGGCCAGCGCCACCGGCTTCGGCCGCTCCACCCGTCCGAATAGCGTGCTTTCGATGTTGACCACTTCCACCGGCGTCTGCGGCTCGGAATAGGTGTAGAGCTGAGCATGGCGCTTGTGGAACGCATCCTTGATGTCGGCCAGCTTGTCGGGCGTCACCTCGAACATATCGATATCGACGGTGCACTCGTGCACCTGGCCGACATAGCGCATGTCGAGGCTGCGCTTGATATCGATCTGGTCGCGGGTAAAGCCGTCCGCCTCCAGGTGCTCGATGCCCTGCGCCTCGATGCTGTTGTAGAGCTCGTCGAGCTTGGCGGCGGCCGCCTCGTTCTCCATCCGGAGCGGGCTGGTCGCCATGTAGTTGTACTTGACGTCGGAGATGATCTGGCCGAACGCGCACAGGCCCGAGGCAAGCTTCGGCACCAGCACCGTCTTGCTGCCGATCTCCCGCGCCAGCGCGGTAACGTGGGCGGCACCGGCGCCGCCGGCGGCAATCAGCACGAAGTCGCGCGGGTCGTAGCCACGCTCCACCGACACCCGGCGGATGCCGTTGACCATGTTGTTGTTGACGATGGTGAACACGCCATAGGCGGCGCGCTCGACGGAGATGCCCAGCGGATCGGCGATTTTGGTCTTGATCGCCTCGCGCGCCTTGGCGGCATCCAGCGCCATGCGGCCGCCCAGCATTGCGACCGGGTCCAGGTAGCCCAGCACCATGTTGGCGTCGGTCACCGTCGGCTCGGTGCCGCCCTGGTCGTAACAGGCCGGGCCCGGATCGGCGCCGGCGCTCTGCGGCCCCACCTGCAGCAGGCCCAGATCGTCGATCCAGCCGATGGAGCCGCCGCCCGCGCCCAGGGTCTCGACCTGGATCATCGGCACGCCGATGCGGTAGCGCAGGAAGTCGATGTTCTTGTTGATGTTGGCGCTGCCGTCGCGCACCAGGGTGATGTCGAACGAGGTGCCGCCCATGTCGACGGTGATGACGTTGTCGATGTCGAAGGGCGCGGCCACGTGCAGGCCGGCGGTGGGTGCGGAGGCCGGGCCGGAGTTGATGGCGTAGACCGAGCGGTCGCTCATCGCCTCGCCGATGGCCAGCCCGCCATTCGACTGGAAATAGCGCACCGGATACTGCGCGCCCAAATCGGCGAAGAAGGCGTCGATGCTGTCGACATAGCCCTTCATGATCGGGCCGAGATAGGCGTTGGTGATGGTGGTCGACGTGCGGGTGTACTCACGCACCTGCGGGTAGATCTCCGAGCCGACAGCCAGGAATGTGTCCGGCATCTCCTCGCGCACGATCTCGGCCGCGCGTGCCTCGTGGTCGCCGTTCAGCACCGACCACACGAACGAGATCGCCACCGCCTCGATGCCCTCCTTGCGGAACAGCGCACAGGCGGCGCGCACATCGTCCTCGTTCAGCGGCGTGCGCACCTCGCCGGTGGACAGCACGCGCTCGTCGACACCGCATCTGAGGTAGCGCGGCACCAGCATCTTGGCCGGCGGATAGTCGGCGTCGTAGCGGTGACCGTCCTCCTTATGCCCCAGCCGGATCTCGATGGAGTCCTCATGGCCCTTGGTGCAGATCAGGCCGACCTTGGCGCCCTTGTGCTGGATCAGCGCATTCAGCCCCACCGTGGTGCCGTTGATGCACAGGTCGCACTGGGAAACGATGGCGGCCGGGCTCTCGCCGACATCGGCGGAGATGAGGTTCAGGCCCTCGCGGATCGCGCGGGTCGGATTCTCCGGTGTCGACGGTGTCTTGAACAGACGAACGCCGCCGTCCTGGTCGGCCAGGACAAAGTCCGTGAACGTGCCGCCGGCATCCACACCCAGCCGATATCTTGTACGCATATTTCCCCCAGCCCAATTTCGTCGTCATCGCGAGCCGGCGTCAGCCGGCGCGGCGATCCAGTCGTTTGTCAAAGCGTTCCCGTGATTGCTCTGGATTGCCGCGTCGCTCCGCTCCTCGCAATGACGATGGAGAGGGCGACTGTCAAGCGTGCCAGGATCCAACGTTTCCGACTCAGTGGTCGAACAGGATCGGACGGTCCTGATGGTCGAGCAGATAGCCGGTCGTACCGCCGAACACGAAGTTGCGCAGCTTCGAATGGCTGTAGGCGCCCATCACGATCATCGAACAGTCCAGGTCGCGTGCATGGCCAAGGATGCGCTCGCCCGGTTCGCCGTGGTCTTTGTCCTCCGGCAACAGCTCGATATTGCAGCCGTGGCGGGCCAGGTAATCGCAGATGATCAGGCCCGGTGTTTCCAGGCCGCCCTTGCGGCGGCTGGCCAGCACATAGACCTTGGGCGCCTCGATCAGGAACGGCAGCGCGCCGCGCAGCGCGCGTGCCGACTGATGGCTTGCCTTCCACGCCACCAGGATGTTGCCGGTCAGATCCGGCACCTTCTTGCCGTCGGGAACCACGATCACGGGGCAAGGCGGCCTGATCAACAGGTCGTCGGTCCGGTGGCCGAGCAGGAAGTCGTCGCTGTCGCGGCTGCGTGGATGGCCAACGATGGCAAGATCGCAGAAATAGGAATACTCGATCAGCAGGTCGTCGGTGTCGCCATTGTCGATGCGAAACTCCCACGAGACTTCCGGCCCGATATGGGTCTGTTCCATCTCTTCCTGGATCTCGGCGGCCCGCTCTTCGGCATGCCGCTGCGCGCCATGGATGAAGGCCATCGACGCACCACGGCCGTGTGCCCCCGCCGGCAGGCTCGCCGGCAGCGTGACGTACAGCAGTATCAGGTGGGCGCCGAAGCGCCGCGACAGCATCCGGCCCATGTCCAGCCGCGCGCGGTGGCCCTCGTCGTTCGCCAGATGAACCAGGATCGTCTTGATCGCCATATCGTCTCGCTCTTCCACCACAGCCGTTCTTGCCGGAACCGGCCAAACCCGGCCAGGCCGGCCCCTGTTGGCCCAATACAAGGGTTTCCGGCGAGGCGGTCAAGCGGTCTGGATGTCACGGGCGGTGTGGACGTCACGGGGCGACGGCGTAAGTCCCAATCTCGGGCGGCGCGCCGATCAGCGCCAGGTCCTGCAGGAACGCGGCGAAGCGTTGGTAGCGGCGTTCGTCCAATGCCGCCGGGCGCAGCGCAAGGCGCGGCAGCGTGTCGGCCCAGGCGCGCCGATTCAATTCGTCTTCAAGGTCCGGATAGGCGGCGATGAACATCTCCCACGCCGCGTCCGGGTGGTTGATCAGGTACTGGGTGGCGGCCTCCACCGCGTCCATGAACCGCACGATGCGGTCGTCGACAACCAGTTCCGGGCGGGTCACGACGATAAGCTCGTCGTACGGCGGAACCCCCTCCTCCTCGACGTAGAACGCGCGGCCCGGCTCGCCCATGATGTCCATCTGGTTGAGCTCGAAATTGCGGAAGGCGCCGATCACCGCGTCGGTCTCGCCGGCCATCAAGGACGGCGACAGCGAGAAGTTGACGTTGATGAGGGTGATGTCGTCCAGGCCCAGCCCGTGCTCCGCCAGCATGGCGCCGAGCAGGGCGTCCTCCAGGCCACCGACCGAATAGCCGACGCGCTTGCCCTCAAGGTCGGCGATGCTCTGGATATCGGAGTCCGCCAGCACCACCAGCGTGTTCAGCGGCGTGGCGACCAGGGTGCCGACGCGCACCAGCGGCAGGCCGGCATCGACCAGCAGGTGAAGCTGCGGCTGATAGGACACCGCCAGGTCGGCCCCACCGGCGGCCACCAGCTTGGGCGGATCGTTGGGGTCGGCCGGCTCGATCAGCTCGACCTCCAGGCCCTGCGCCTCGAACATGCCGGCTTCCTGGGCCACCACCAGTGCGGCGTGGTCGGGATTGACGAACCAGTCCAGCAGCACGGTCATGTCGTCCAGGGGCATCTCGTCCTGGGCGACCGCCGGCCCGGCGGTTGCCAGAATCAGGGTTCCGGCGGCACAAGCTGCGCGCGCAAACGGTGTCATGCGAAGTCCTCTCTCACGTGAAATTCAGGCAGCGTCCGCCGCCGGCTGGCCGATCCTGTCCGGCTGCCACGCCACCGCGCGGCGCAACAGGTGATCCATCGCGAAGTAGAGCGCGACCGACATCACCGCGAGCACCACCAGGGCGGCGAAGACCAGATCGGTCTGGCCGCGCCCGTTTGCGTGCAGCATCAGATGGCCGAGGCCGGACGACGCGCCGACCCATTCGCCGACGATGGCCCCGATCGGCGCCACCGCGGTTGCGACCCGCAGGCCGGAAGCGCAAGCCGGCAGCGCCGACGGCATGGAGATGTGGCGCAGGGTGCGCCAGCGGTTGCCGCCCATCACCCGCGCCATCGCCAGCCATTGCGGATCGGTGCGGCGCAGGCCGTCATAGAAGGCGGCGGTGACCGGGAAATAGATGATCAGGGTGGCCATCGCGATCTTGGAAAGCATGCCGTAGCCGAGCCACAGGGTCAGGATCGGCGCCAGCGCGAACACCGGTACCGCCTGGCTGACCACCAGCACCGGCAGCAGCCACCGCCGCGCCGGCGCGAACAGGCCGATGATCAGGGCGCTGACCGCGCCCAGTACGGCCCCGCAGGCAAGCCCGGCCACGATCTCCACCCCGGTGACCCAGGCGTTGTCGGCCAGCGTGGCGGCACGGGCCCAGATCGTCTCCGCCACCAGCCATGGCGCCGGCAGGATGAAGGGCTTCTGGTCGGTGGCAACGACGATCAGCGCCCACATCGCGACGATGCCCGCCGCGACAATCAGGGGGCGCAGCACGCTCATTCCGCCGCCTCCGGCAGTGCGGCGTGACTGTCGATGCCGGCAAGCTGCGCCAGCAACCGCCCCTGCAAGGCAAGGAGGTCGGGGTCCTGCACATCGCGCGGGGCGGGTCCGACGGGACGGAGCGGCGGCTGCAGCACCGCCGGGTGACCCGCCAGCACGTACACGGTGTCGCCCACCCTGAGCGCCTCCAGGGGATCGTGGGTGATCAGCATGACGGTGCGTCCGGCCAGCAGGCGCACGGCCAGGTCCTGCATCTCCATGCGGGTGATGGCATCGAGCGCGGAGAACGGTTCGTCCATCAGCACCACCGGGCGGTCTTCCATCAGCGTGCGCGCCAAGGCCAGCCGCTGACGCTCGCCGCCGGACAGCGCGGCAGGCAGGGCATCGCGCCGATGCGACATGCCCACCGCCTCCAGCATCGCCTCTGCCTTGGCGCGGTCGGCCCGCTCGCCGCGCAGCCGCGCGCCTAACGTGAGATTGCCGATGGCGTCGCACCAGGGCAGCAGCAGGTCCTGCTGCGCCATCCAGGCCACGCGCCCGGGCAGCGGCTGGCCGCCGGCCTCGATCCGCGTGCCCGGCGATGGCGGGATCAGCCCCGCAATCAGCCGCAGCAGGCTCGACTTGCCGACGCCGCTGGGGCCAAGCAGGCACGTCCACTGGCCGCCTTGCAGGGTGATGTCGAGATTCTCGAACAGCGGAGCGCCGGCATAGCGGACGCTTGCGCCACGCACGATCACGTCAGGGGCGCCGCGCAAGGTCACGTCTGGGGCGTCGCGCAAGATCACCTCGGGTGACGGCGCCAAATCATCGCGGGTTTTCTGGTGGTTCATGGCCACACGCATCCCTACGCCGGTCCTAGCCGGATCAGGTTCAAGGGGTCGTCCCGTGTGGACCTCTCAGCCGCCAAGCGGCTCCCCCAGGTGTCGAGACAAGGATGGGGCGGAATGCGGCACTTGGCAAGAGGCGATGGTGCAAGAGGCGTTGACGATTGACAGCGCGGGCTGGCCTGCTACCTCCGCCCAATGACCTCGCCCGCGCCCTCACCGACCCCGTCCCATCCGCCGCGCTTGATCGGCAGCGACATCTACCGGCTGTCGTCCTACGGCAAGCGCCATCCGCTGGCGATCCCGCGGGTGTCGACCACCATCGACCTGTGCCGCGCGCTCGGCTGGCTGGATGACGACCGCTACATCGACAGCCCGATGGCGACCGTCGATCAGCTCGCCCGCTTCCACGACCGCGCCTACATCACGGCGGTGCAGGAGGCCGAGGAGACCCAGCAGGTCACGCCCGAGCGGAAGGAGCGCTACAACCTCGGCAAGATCGACAACCCGGTGTTCGGCGAGATGTTCCGCAGGCCGGCGACCGCCGCCGGTGCCTCGATCCTGGCCGCGGGCCTGCTCCGCGACGGCGGCGTCATCCACAGCCCCGCCGGCGGCACCCACCATGGCCGCGCCGACCGGGCAAGCGGCTTCTGCTACTTCAACGACCCGGTGCTGGCGATCCTTGGCATGCTGGACCAGGGGCTCGACCGCATCGCCTATGTCGACGTCGACGCCCACCATGGCGACGGCGTAGAGGCGGCGTTCGCCGGCGACGACCGGGTGCTGACGATCTCGGTGCACGAGGGCGGGCGCTGGCCGTTCACCGGCAACGCCGACGAGCGCGCGGGCACGCAGGTGCGCAACCTGCCGGTGCCGCCCGCATTCAACGATACCGAACTGCGCTACATCGTCGACGAGGCGATCCTGCCGCTGGTCAGCGACATGAACCCCGAGGCACTGGTCATCCAGTGCGGTGCCGATGGCCTGGCCGACGACCCGATGTCGAAGCTATCGCTCTCCAACAATGCGCTGTGGGAGGCGGTCCGCGCGCTGAAGCACATGGCACCGCGCCTGCTGGTGCTGGGCGGCGGCGGCTACAATCCCTGGTCGGTGGCGCGGGCCTGGACGGGCGTTTGGGCCGTGTTGAACGACCTCGACATCCCCGACGCACTGCCGGACCGCGCCGAGCACGTGCTGCGCCAGCTCACCTGGGCGCGGGCCGCCGGCCGCAATCCGCCCGCCCACTGGTTCGACACCCTGGCCGACCCACCGAACGAGGGCGACGTGCGCAGCGAGGTGCGGAACGTGGTGCGCGCGGCGCTAACTTAGCCGCCCGACAACAGCGCACTGCGCGCCAGTGACGTCATCTCAGCAATGTAGTCTTCCTGCGGCCAGCCGCAGTCCCGGGTGAGCTGCGCCCAGTTGGTGACCGATAGAAGCGTCCAAAGCAGGTCAGTCGCGCGATCCTCGGCCAGTCCTGGCGTCAGCCGACCGTCCCGCGCGATGGCGGCCACCGCCGCAGCGCACCCCTGGCGCATCGCCTGCATGCGGTCGGCCCAGGCGCGCCTGGCCTCCTCGTCCGTGTCCTGCATCGCCATCAGCGCGCGGGCCACCCCGAATATCTCGGGAATGTAGTTGCCCCACGCCGCGATGTACGCATCCAGGCGCGCGGCACCCGTTGCCGCGGCGCGGCTGGGCGCCAGCCGGGCATCAACGTCCTTCACCACATCGATGTAGCGGGTCGTCGCGATCAGCAGATCGGCCCGGTTTGGAAAATGCAGGTAGAGCGCCTGGCGGCTGATTCCGGCCGCCTTGGCGATGTCGGCCATACGCTCGCCACCGGTGTTGGCCTCCAGCAGTTTCCAGGCCGCCTCCAGAATTCGGGTTCGGGTATCGGATTTATCGCTTGACATGATGTCAAGCTAAGCCTATTTGACACAATGTCAACTTGACACGGTGTCAAGCACACCTCGAACCCAAGCCAGACAGAAGGAGACCCAGCCATGCACGAAACAACCAGCCAGCGTGTCATCGTCTTCGGCGCCACCGGCAGCGTCGGCCGCCTCGCCGTCGCCGACCTGCTGAACGCAGGGCACCGCGTCACCGCCGCCGCCCGCAACCCCGACCGGCTGGACCTTCAGCACCCCGCTCTCGACCGGATCAGTGTCGATGCGCACGACGCGCAGGCCGTGGCCGAGGCCGTACGCGGCCATGATGCGGCGGTCATCGTGCTGGGCGCCGGGGCGTCGCGCAGCAGCCGCATTCGCTCGGAAGGCACCCGCAACGTCATCGCCGCCATGCGGACCCATGGCATCCGCCGCCTGATCGCCCAGACGACGCTGGGCGCGCACGAGAGCTGGAGCAACCTCAACTTCTTCTGGAAGCGGATCATGTTCGGGCTGTTGCTGCGCCCGGTGTTCCTCGACCACGAGCTGCAAGAGACGCTGGTGCGCGAGAGCGGGCTCGACTGGACCATCGTGCGCCCTGGCGCGCTCACCGACGACCCGGCCACTGGCGCCTACAGGGAGAATATCCCCCCCAGCGCGCGCGGCCTGAAGCTGAAGATCTCACGGGCGGACGTGGCCGCGTTCCTGACCCGCCAGCTCGAAGATGCGCGCTACCACGGTCGCGCGGTCGCGATCTCCAATTGAGGCGGCAATCGAAACGCCCTAGGATTCGGGCCATTGGAGGGAGACAGGCCATGGATCCGATCAAGGTGTCGTCCAAGCAGTTCAGCAGCGACACCGAGCGTTATCTGCACGATGCGGAGGACGGGCCGGTCATCATTACCGATGGTGACCGACCCACGCGCGTCGTGATGAATTTCGATGAGTACCAGCGCCTGACCGATCAGGAGGTCAGAAGGCTGCGCCTAGCCAAAATCGCCGAAACCGATCACGCACGCTTCGCATCCCTGTATGAGAAACTTGCACGGTGACGACTGACTACCTGACGGTAGGCGATGTCCTGGACATCCACGCGGATCAGATTGAGCGCTACGGCGGAGCGGAAGGTATCCGTGACCTCGCACAGCTCGAAGCCGCCGTGGCGAGACCTCAGGCCGGCTACTATCCGGACCTGGTGGCGGAAGCGGCCGCACTTTGGGAAAGCTTGTCGCAGAACCACCCGTTCATCGATGGAAATAAGAGAACCGCATTCTCATCGATGTTTCGATTTCTCGCACTCAACGGCATTGAGATCACTGCGGACGCCGAAGAAGTTTGGCAGTTCCTCTCGCGCGCATACGAGAATCTGAGCATCAGCCACGGCTTGTTGGACAGCTGGCTCCGTCAGCACACCCGCACAACCACTGGCTGAAACCCGCGCGGATACTTGTTTGCATTGCATTTTGCGCGACCCCCTCATATATTGAATTAATCATTTGATAATAATTGCTTAGGCTGCGTTAAGGTTAACGCGGCGGCGGGTAGCGGCAATGCTTCAAATACTGTCCAGGTCTCGGAATGGCGGGGCGCGACATGGCCGGTCACGCACGGCTGCGGCGCAAGCTGACGCGGCACACGACGGCTTGCCGACGCTCGGCGATCCCGGCGGACGGGGCGCCGCCGCGGCGGCGGCTGAGAAAGTCGCGGCCGAGGCAGCGGCCACCAGCAAGCCGAACGGCGCGAAGCGGGGCATTGCCGGCGGCTACCCGATGTGGCTGCTCACCGTCGCCATCGCGGTGTTCGCGGTCTTCATCCTGACGTCGATGGCCCGTGTGCTGCTGACCGAGCGCCTGCTGGAACAGGACGTGGCGCAGGACCCGAACAGCGCCATGTACCAGGTCAACATTTCACTGTTGGAGCTGGTTGGCACCTCGCCCCCCGGTCCCGACGGCACCGTCGACGCACCGGCGACCATCGAGATCCTGCGCGAGCTGAGCGCACATCTCCGCGACCTCGCCGCGACCGATCCCAATGCGGCGGCCTGCGGCGCGAACGGGGAAGCATGCGTGCTGCAAGCCACGCTGGACCGTGTCGATGCCGTCGTCATCGACGAGACTAGCATCGACCCGCTGGCGCTGACCGGCCTGATCACCTTCCTTGACGACAACCAGGAAGAGCTGACCGCCACCGTCGGCGCCATCGCCACCGCGCGCCAGGCAGCCCTGGACGACAATCTGGACACGCTGATCTTCCGCCTGCTGCTCAGCTTCGGCGGCATCGTCGTGTCCGGTGCACTGATCGCCAACATGCTGTTGCGCGAGGGCCGCCGCGCCCGCGCAGCGCTCGCCACCGCCGAGCAGGCGGAAAGCAAGCTGAAAGAGGCGATCGACCGCGCCGAGGCGGCGAACCAGGCCAAGTCCGAGTTCCTGGCCGCGGTCAGCCACGAGATCCGCACCCCGATCAACGGCCTGCTAGGCGCGACCACCTTGCTGCGCGACACCAACCCGACGGCGGAACAGAAGACCTATATCGACACTGCCGAAAGCTGCGGCGAATGCCTGCGTGCGCTGGTCAACGACATCCTGGACCTGTCGCGCCTGGAATCGCGCGAGGTGACCCTGGAAGAGCGTCCGTTCCAGCCCGCCGTGGTGGTGCGCGACGTGCTGGCCACCCAGGCCCTGGCGGCGGAAAAGAAGAACCTGGACGTCTGCGCCTACATCTCCCAGGCCGCCGCGGGCACGGTGACCGGCGACCACGACCATATCCGCCAGGTCCTGCTCAACCTGGTGAACAATGCGGTCAAGTTCACCCAGGTGGGCGGCATTGCGGTCCATGTCGACCTTGCCGCGCGCAACAACGGCACCCGGGTCCTGTCGTTCGAGGTGGAGGATACGGGCATCGGCATCGCGCCGTCCGACCAGGCCCGCATCTTCGATGCGTTCAGCCAGGCCGACAGCTCGCTGGCGCGGCAGTTCGGCGGCACCGGACTGGGCCTCGCCATTTCGCGCAAGATTGCCGAGCGCATGGGTGGCGACGTCACCCTGAGGAGCGTAGCAGGCGAAGGCAGCCGCTTCCGCTTCACCTGCGCACTCAGCGGCCCGGTGGAACCCGCACCGGCGCGCGGTTCGATGGTTGCCGGCCGCGACATCTCCGTCGTCAGCAGCCGCAACTTCACCGCGGACGTCGTGCGCCGAACCCTGGCGGACAACGGTGCCGCGGTGCAGGTCGCCAATCGCCTGGAAGCGGTGGTGGAGAACCTGCTGTGGCGCCGCTCCGGCGACCCGATGCCGCTGGCCGTGATCGTCGACCGCAACGATATCGCCGACCGCCAGCAGTGGCAGCAACTCAGCAGCCACGCGACCGCGCATGGCTACCACCTGGTGTTGATCGAGCCGATGACGCCGCACATGCGCAAACCCGCCGACCTGGACGTCGGCAACGCCATCCGTATCTCGCGGCCGCTGGTGGCGCTGGACGTCATCGATGCATTCCAGCCGCAGGCAGCCGTGTCCCGCGCGGCCGCGCCCGGCCCGGCCGAGGCGCCGGCGGTGGCCGCAGGCACGACGATCCTGCTGGCCGAGGACAGCCCGTCCAACCGGTTGGTCGCAACCGCCATGCTGCGCAAGGCCGGGTACACTGTGGTGCCCGCCGAGGATGGGGCGGCTGCCGTGGAGGCGGTGCGGAATGGCGCGATATCGCTGGTCCTGATGGACGTGCACATGCCGGGCGTCGACGGCATGGCCGCAACGCGCCAGATCCGGGCATTGCCGGGGACCAAGGGCATGGTGCCGATCGTCGGGCTGACCGCCAATGCCATCAAGGGCGACAGGGAAGCCTGCCTCGCGGTCGGCATGGATGACTATCTGGCCAAGCCGTACCGGCGCGCGGAGCTGCTGCAAACCATCGCCAGATGCCTTACCCAGGCGGACTCGGCACCGGCAATCTCGGCCGCCTGAAAGCAGATTCACCTGCTCCTGACAGATTGCCAAAATTTCATGACAGCCGGGCGCCGCGGCGGGCCTGGATTCCTAAGAAATCATGAACAATCCTTCATGACCCGGACAGGAACTGGTCATCTTGCGACCCCATTTCCGCCACCAAGTGGGCACAGCTTGAGTGCTGGAGAGGGGTAACCAGGCTAGTCAGATGCAGGAGTATCGAATGAGCCACATAGTGAGCGTCCGGTCGGAACCGCGGTTCGCGGCCGGCGCAGGCGCCGCCCTGTTCGGGGCGGCTTGTCTCGTTTCCGTGTTCGCGATGCCGCAGGAAAGCTGGGCAGACGCGATCGGTCCCGATTTCGCCGACGTGGTGGAGGAGGTGCTGCCGGCCGTGGTGCACATCTCCATCGAGGCGCGCCAGCTTGGCGTGAACAACCCGGACAACTTCCCGCGCTATCCGAACGATCCGCAATGGCAGGAATTCTTCGATCAGTTCGGCGTGCCGCCGCACGGCGGCGCCCCGGGACAGTATGGCAACAACCCGCCCGACATGATCGTCGGCAGCGGCTCCGGCTTCATCATTGACGAGAAGGGCTACGTCGTCACCAACCACCACGTGGTCAATGGCGCCGAGACGGTGACGGTGACTTTGCCCGACGGCATGTCCTACGAGGCCGACGTCGTCGGTGTCGACGAGCGGACCGACCTGGCGCTGGTCCACATCGACGCCGACCGCACCTTCCCGACCGTCGCGTGGGGCGACAGCGAGGGACTGCGCATCGGCAACTGGATCATCGCCGTCGGCAGCCCGTTCGGCTTCTCCGGCACCGTGACCGCGGGCATCCTGTCCGCCACCGGCCGCGACCTGCGCGCGGGCCCGTATGACGACTACCTGCAGTTCGACGCCTCCATCAACCCGGGCAACTCCGGCGGGCCGGTGTTCGACATCAACGGCAACGTCGTCGGCGTCAGCACCGCGATCTACACGCCGTCCAACGGCAATGTCGGCCTCGGTTTCGCCGTGCCGCAAAGCCTGGCCGAGCCTGTGATCGCCGCGCTGATGGAAGACGGCGGCGTGGAGCGCGGCTTCATTGGCGTCACCATCCAGCATGTTTCGCCCGAGGTGGCGGAGGCGATGGGCCTGGACCGGGCCTATGGCGCGCTGGTGTCCGAAGTGAACCCGGGCGGGCCGGCCGACATGGCGGGCGTGCAGTCCGGCGACGTCATCATCGGCTTCAATGGCGAGACCGTGGATACGATGCGCGACCTGCCCCGCATGGTGGCGATGACCGCGCCCGGCTCCGAAGGCGAGTTGGAGATCTGGCGCAATGGCGAGATCGTCGTCAGCAGCATCGACATCGGCACGTTGCCGGGCGACCTGGCCTTGGCCGGCCCCGACAACGGCCGCCCGAGCAATCCGGAGACCGTGCGGCTGCCGGCACTGGGCATCGCGGTTGGCGCGATCGACGCCGACATGGCGCCGAGCGACGACCCGAACCTGGGCGGGGTGATGATCACCGATATCCGCCATGGCTCGACGGCGGAAGCTGCCGGCCTGCAGATCGGCGATATCGTTGCCGCGGTCGGCCCGGACCCGGTCGAGACTCCGGCCGACCTGCGCGACCGCATTTCGGCGCTGCAGGATGACGGGCGCCCGTCGGTGCTGTTGCTGATCCGGCGTGCGGACGGTGCGCAGTACGTGCCGGTACCGTTCGAGGGATAGGCTGACGAACGGTTCAGCCAGATTTCAACGGGGCCGCATCGACAGGTCGGTGCGGCTCCGCTTTTATGCGGTTCACGCGAAGGCCTGACCGCGTGCGTTGGGGGACGGACTGGTAGAACAAGGCGCAAGATGGGCCCCGGTATCAGGAAGGCGGGGCACGCATCGGCCGCACTGAGTGAGAGGGAGAAGACCAGATATGCGCATGCTAGTTATCGAGGATGACCGCGAAACGGCAGCCCATCTCGTCAAGGCCCTTCAGGAAAGCGGCTATGTCGTCGACCACGCGGCGGACGGTCAGCAGGGCCTGGAGATGGCGATGAGCCGGCGCTACGACGCCATGGTCGTCGACCGGATGCTGCCGAAGATGAACGGGTTGGACGTGATCTCCAGCCTGCGCGACCAGGGCAAGCTGACGCCGGTGCTGATCCTCAGCGCGCTCGACAAAGTCGACGAGCGGGTGACGGGGCTGCGCGCCGGCGGCGACGACTACTTGCCCAAGCCCTACGCGATTTCCGAACTGCTGGCCCGGCTGGAGGCACTGATCCGCCGCTCCGAGGCTTCCGGCGCTGAAGCCACCTCGTTGTCGGTCGGCGACCTCGAACTCGATCTCCTGGCACGCACGGTCAAGCGCGACGGCCGGCAGATACATTTGCAGCCACGCGAATTCCAGTTATTGGAGTATCTTATGCGCCACGCCGGACAGGTGGTGACCCGCACCATGCTGCTGGAAGGCGTATGGAACTACCATTTCGACCCACAGACGAATGTCATCGACGTCCACATCAGCAGACTTCGACAAAAGGTCGACCGGGACTTCCCGACGGCGATTCTTCACACGGTCCGAGGGGCAGGATACCGGCTTAGCGCCGAAGGCTAGGCTCTTCCACACCACCGCCTTTCGCCTGGCGGTACTTTATGTCCTGGTGTTCGGCATTTCGGTGCTGATCCTTTTGGGGTTCATCTACTGGACGACGGTCAATTTCATCGACCGCCAGACAGAGGCGACCCTGCGCGCCGAAATCGACAGCCTGGCCGAGCACTTCGAAAAATCCGGCATGATCGGCCTGGTGCAGGTGGTGGCCGCGCGCAGCACGCCGGAGCGCCGCGGCGACAGCATCTACGTGCTGGCCGACCCCGGCTACAATGTGCTGGCCGGCAATCTGGACGCGTGGCCCGACGTGCCGGAGGACGCGGACCGGCGGGTGCGGTTCGATATTCTGCGCGAATACGAGGACCGGCAGGAGGTCCACCCCGTCGAAGCGGTGCCGTTCGTGCTACCCGGCCAGTTCCGCCTGCTGGTCGGCCGCGATATGTACGACCGCGCCGCCGTCGGCTCGCTGCTGATGGAATCCCTCGGCTGGTCGGTGGGTATCACCCTGGTGCTGGGGCTTGCCGGGGGCGTTTTCATCAGCCGCCGCATGATTGCCAGAATCGAGGCGATTAATAAGACCAGTGGGCGAATCATGCAGGGCGACCTGAAGCAGCGGATCGCCCTGAACGGCAGCGGCGACGAGTTCGACCAGCTCTCGGCAAATCTGAACGCCATGTTGGACCAGATCGAACGGCTCATGGACGGCATTCGCGATGTCACCGACAACATCGCGCACGACCTGCGCAGCCCGCTGACGCGGATGAAGGCGCGGCTGGAGGCGGTGGCCAACAGCCCCAGCGACGATGTCGACTATGCCGAGGTGGTGGAGCGCACCATCGTGGAGGCCGACGACCTGCTCAGCGTCTTCAACGCGCTGCTCGACATCGCCGAGGTCGAGTCGGGCACGATCCGCAGCCAGTTGCAGCAACTGGACCTGAACGACCTGCTGAGCGAGGTCGCGGAGCTTTTCGAGCCGGTTGTCGAGGACGAAGGCATGAAGCTGGTGCTCAACAGCAGCCCCGGTGCGCTGGTGCGGGGCCATCGCCAGTTACTCTTGCAAGCGGTCAGCAACTTGATCGATAACGCCATCAAATATGCTAGCGGCGGCCGGACCATCGTGCTTGAATCCCGCCGCTCCGGCGACACGGTTGAATTGATCGTGGCCGACGACGGCATGGGGATCCCCGAGCATGCGCACGAACGCGTGCTGAACCGGTCGATCCGGCTCGATCCCAGCCGCTCGACACCGGGGCATGGGCTGGGACTCAGCATGGTGTCCGCGGTGGCAGGGCTGCACAAGGCGGACCTGCGGCTGGAAGACAACAACCCGGGCCTGCGTGTGGTGATGGCGCTGAGCCGCTTCAAGGAGCACAAGGCGCCGGCACGGAAAGCCGAGAGCGAGGCGAAAGCGGCATGAATGCCGCGCCGCGCCTAGGTTGCGCCCAGGGTGGTTGCACCAAAGGTGGTTGCGCCCAGGGTGGTTGCGCCCAGGGTGGTTGCGCCCAGGGTGGTTGCGCCGAGGGTGCGCGGCATCACTGCGTCGTACGTGCCGGGCAAGGCATGGTTTGTGCTTGGGCTCCGGCCGATCGAACGCGTGGCTTTGCAAGACGTGGCTATGCAAGACGTGGCATTGGAAGAGAATTGCGTGACTAGAGACCAGACAGGCAGATCGCAAGACATGCTCATCGCTGAGCACGACGCACCGCGCGGGCGCAGGCCCGCCAAGGGGCATCCCACGGTGGGGCGCCGGGCACGCCTGGGCCTGGGTGCCGCCGCGTTGGCCCTGGCCGCTGGCCTGCTGTTGCCATTGACCGCGGCCGCCCAGAGCAGCGACCAGATTGCGCAGGCACAGCGCTATCTGGCCAATCTGGGCCATTATTCGGGCTCCATCGACGGCGTGTCCGGACCCGGCACCTCAAACGCGATCCGCCGCTTCCAGGAGGCCGCCGGCATCGTGGTTTCGGGCGAACTCGACGAGCTGACGTGGGTCGCGTTGCAACGCCAGGGCGGGGAAGCTGGCGGCAGCCCGAATCAGGTCGCCAGCAACGACCGCGCGGAGACGCCCATCGAGGAGGCGCAGCGCATCCTGCAGTGGCTTGGCTACAACCCCGGCGAGGCCGACGGGGCGATGGGGCCAGACACCCGGGCTGCGTTGGAATCGTTCCAGCTCGCCAATGGACTGGAGATCGACGGCGCCGTCGGCGCCGAGACGCTGTCGGTTCTGCGCGAGCGCCTGGCCGAATTGCACGCCGGCGGAGGGTCGGAGGATGGCGGCGACCCGAACGTGCGCGAGGCGCAACTCCTGCTCAACCAGCTTGGCTATGGCCCGGTCTCGGTGGATGGGGAGATGGGGCCCGCGACCTCGCAGGCCATCGCCCAGTTCCAGCGCGCCGTCGGCCTGAACCACAATGGGCGGCTGACACCGGCCACCCTGGATCGCCTGCGCATGCGCGTGCCGAGCGAGGAGACACGCACCGATCCCACCATTCGCGATGCCCAGGAATGGCTCGACCTGCTGGGCTACAACGTCTCCACCGCCGATGGCGTTCTGGGGCCGGAAACCGTGCGCGCGATCAGCCGGTTCCAGAGCGACGAGAATTTGCGCCGTACCGGCACGCTGACGCCGGAAACATACGAGCGGCTGCGCGCCCGCGCCCAGGACGTGACAGACATCCCGCGCGAGAACCCGTTCATCGAGGAAGCGCAAACGCTGCTGGCGGACGCGGGCTACGACCCCGGCCCCATCGATGGCATGACCGGCGGCCGCACCGAAGAGGCGTTGCGCCAGTTCCAGACCGCCGAGAACCTGCGGGTGACCGGCACGCTGACCCTGGAAACCCTGAACGCGCTGCGCGGCGAGACCAACGAGGATTCAGAGATCCTGGATTTCTGGACCATGCAGCATGCGCAACAGATGCTGCGCGAGCTGGCGTATTTCAGCGGCCCGGCGGATGGCGTGCTGGGTCCGCAGACGGCGACATCGCTGGCGCGTTTCCAGGCATCGAACGGGCTGACCCCCAGCGGCACGCTGACGGTCGCCACCCTGAACCTGCTCGAAGACCAGGTCTCGGCCTACGAGTCCGCCGTCATGTCGGTGGCGGTGCAGTTCTGGGCCTACCAGTTCGAGGACTATCCGGCCGACGAGCCCTACAAGGGCGATCCGGCGGAGCTGGACCCCACCAGTCACCCGATGGCGTCGCGCGTCGACCCGCTCGACCTCCTGGTGCAGTACGAGCCGCCGCCGGCGTTCGCGGGCAAGTACGCCATCATTGGGCTCGCCCTGGATACCGGGACCGCACCGCTGACCCTGGTCGTCGATATGGAAACCGGCCTGATCACCTCGGCCATCTCCAGCAGCTATGGCGTGCAATACCAGCACGACAGCCGCCTGATCGTCGCCGACGCGATCCAGGACCCCGATGGCTTCGACGAGGTGGAGCGCGGTCTTCGCCCGGCCCCGACCTACTACGTGGTCAACGCCGACGGCAGCCTGACCGAGTTGGATCCGGCGGACTCCGACAATGCCGAGGCGCTGGACCCGGACATGCCGACAAACTGACGGCTGGCAATTCTGACAATGATAGTGGTCAAATAAGGCGCGTCACTTCCTGTGACGCGTTGGACAAGGCTAGGTAACTAGCCGCCAAAACCTGGCGACATAGCCCCTTTCTCTGGATCATTCGCGCTCTTGATAGAGCTAATCAGACGTTTGATCGCATCGGAAGCAGTCGCTTCTTCACGCTCGAAGACTCCGTAAGCATTGGTTCCGCCAAGCGTGCCGGGGCCCGCCCAACTGTTTCCGCCATCGCCCTTGTACCATGCGTATCCAGGCTCACCCGCGGCAACCTTTTCCTGAGCTTCCGTGAAACCCACGCCAAGTGCGGGCATAACTATTCTCCCAATATCAATTACTAATCACGATCATGGATCAACATCGATCCATCGCATTACGTGGGGCCTGCATCGGCCTCAAACAACTCATTTCTCGCGAAAATAGTCTTCGACCTTACGAGATACCGGCAATCGGGCCTTGGAGGTTTCCACACTCACCGAATCGGTCTATAAGCCCTGTCCGCGCTCGCTTGACCGCAGAGGTCTGGCGCGCCAACGACCCCGGAGCCGCAACATGGAGATCCTTCGAAGTGATGATGACTAGCGTCTGATCGTCGACGCCCGGTCTTTCCGCGAAGAAGGAGTGCGCTCCCGCTTCGCCTGCCGCGCGTAGGACGGAACTCTCCCGTAACCCTCGTAGCCGCGTGCAGGACAGAAGCAATGTTCCGTTGGTTTGAATCACGTATCGATCCCGTTCGCTCGGTGCCCGTCGGGCAGCCGCCGACGACGTTGATCGCGTTCTACTGGCACTTCGTGCGCCAGGCGTGGCCCGGTTTCGCCGCGATCATGGCGGTCGGGCTGGTTGCCGCCCTGGTCGAGGTCTCGCTGTTCGCCTTTGTCGGCGAGCTGGTCGACCTGCTGGAGGGTTCAGCCGACCCGGACGCATTTTTCAGCGAACATGGCGGCCTGCTGATCCTGATGGCCCTGGTTGCCTTGGTGGCGCGCCCGGTGCTGTTCGCGCTGCACGCGATCCTGCTCAACCAGACCGTCGCTCCGGGCTTCAACGGCCTGATCCGCTGGCAGAACCACCGCTATGTGCTGCGCCAGAGCCTGTCGTTCTTCCAGAACGACTTCGCCGGCCGCATCTCCAACCGCGTCATGCAGACCGGTGCCGCCCTGCGCCAATCGTCGCTGCAGGTGGTCGACGCGATGTGGTTCGTGTGCATCTACGTCGTCTCGGCGCTGGTGCTGTTCTTCGAAAACGATCCCGTTCTGATGATCCCGCTGATCGTCTGGCTGGCCGGGTATGCGGCAATCCTGTGGTACTTCGTGCCGCGCATCCGCGACCGCGCCAAGATCCAGTCCGAAGCGCGCTCGGCGCTCTCCGGACGCATCGTCGACAGCTACACCAACATCATGACGGTAAAGCAGTTCGCCCACGCCGCGCGGGAGGAAACCTACGCGCGCCAGGCGATTGCCGACCACACGGCCAAGCTGACGGCGCAGATGCGGCTGATCACGGCGATGGAGATCGTCGTGTGGTCCATCAATGGCATTCTCATCGTCGGCACGGCGGGCCTGGCGATCTGGTTGTGGTCGTCCAGTCTGGTCTCGCTGGGCGCGATCGCGCTCGCCTGCGGGCTGGTGATCCGCATCAACAACATGTCCGGCTGGATCATGTGGGTGGTC
Organism: Alphaproteobacteria bacterium; assembly: GCA_965227515.1. Lineage (GTDB taxonomy): Bacteria > Pseudomonadota > Alphaproteobacteria > CALKHQ01 > CALKHQ01 > CBDDFZ01. The sequence continues at coordinate 2,269,567 of CBDDFZ010000001.1, read as the reverse complement.
ACCGGCATCTTCGAGGAAGTCGGCACCGTGCAGGAGGGCATGATGTCGATCTCCCGCCCGCTGGAGGTGGTGGACCGGCCCGACGCCGAGCCGCTGGAGGTGACCAAGGGCGCGATCAGCTATCAGGACATCCACTTCCATTATGGCGGCGAGGGCGAACGGGTCATCGCCGGGCTGTCGCTCGACATCGCACCGGGCGAGAAGGTCGGCATCGTCGGCCGGTCCGGCGCCGGCAAATCGACGCTGATCAGCGTGTTGCAGCGTTTCTACGACCTGGAGGCGGGGCGGGTGCTGATCGACGGGCAGGACATCGCCCATGTCACCCAGAACAGCCTGCGCGCGCAGATCGGCGTGGTCAGCCAGGACACTTCGCTGCTGCACCGCTCGGTGCGCGACAACATCCGCTACGGGCGGCCGGACGCCGACGAGGCGATGGTGGAGGCCGCCGCCCGCCAGGCGCACGCCGACCTGTTCATCCCGAACCTGCATGACCTGAGCGGGCGTAGCGGCATGGATGCCCATGTCGGCGAACGTGGCGTGAAGCTCTCCGGCGGCCAGCGCCAGCGCATCGCCATCGCGCGGGTGCTGCTGAAGAACGCGCCTATTCTGATCCTGGACGAGGCCACCTCGGCCCTGGACAGCGAAGTGGAGGCGGCCATTCAGGAGCAGTTCCACAACCTGATGGCCGACAAGACCGTGATCGCCATCGCCCACCGGCTGTCGACCATCGCGGCGATGGACCGGCTGGTGATCATGGACGAAGGCCAGATCGTGGAGGAAGGCACCCATGAGCAGCTCTTGCGCCAGGGCGGGGTCTATGCCGCCCTGTGGGCGCGGCAATCGGGCGGCTTCCTGGCGCGGGAGAGTGCGGCGTAGGCTGGCTCTCAAATGACCAATGACGGAGGACGGAAACGATGCAGCGACGACGCCTGTACACATTGATTTCCGGCCTGCTTGGCGCGGCATGGCTGGCGCTCGCGAGCATGTCGACGGCGCATGCCCATGACATGGAGGCGTGGGCGCCGCAGCCGTTCGGCCCGGGTTGGTCATTGCCGCACGACCATGCCAATGCAGGCGCACCGCTCGTCCCGGCGCAGGCCGGCGCCGATGCCTGCCAGCGCGCGCTGTCCGCGTTCGCCCGCTTCGGCGACATGGTGACGGCACGGTGCGAGGGCGGCTGGCTGCTGGTCGACGCCCCCACCGGCCTGCCGCGCCCCGCCGCCAGCCCCGGCGAGCGCATCATGGTCGGTATCACCGCCTGGATTCAGCGCGTGCCCCTGCCCTTCCATTACCGCTGGCGCGTACCGCTGTCGCCGCAATGGCTGGCCGCACCGCAGGCCGCCTCGCCGCGCGGGCCGATTGCGTTCGCCGTCGACGGGGTGCCGATCTTCCACTACGACCGCCGCCCGGACGCCAACACCGACCCGGCCCGCTACGAGGCGCGCCACGACACGGTGCCGGCGGGCGAACTGGACCAGTGCGGCGGCCATGCCGGCCAGGGCGACGATTACCACTATCACTACCCGCCGGTTTGCCTGGTCGACCCGGCCCACCTCGACCAGCCCATCGGCTTCGGCCTGGACGGCATTCCGATCTATTTCGGCACCGGCGGGTCGGCGTTCTTCGGCGGCAGCCGGCTCAGCGGCGTCAACAACCTGCCGCCCGGCGGGCTCGACCCCTGCAACGGCGCCCGCCAGCCCGACGGGACGTACGTCTACTACACCACCGCGACCCCGCCCTATGTGCTGGGCTGCCACCACGCGGTGGCCGACCCCAGCCTCAGGATCGAGCCAAGGCCGCTGCGTGACCGCCCGCAACGGGCACCCTCCCCGTTCGGCGTCGGCCAGCTCGGCGAGCCGGTGCGCACCCTTGTGACCGACTTCCGGCAGGAGCCTGACGGCTGGTACGTGATGGAGTTCTCCGCGCTCAGCGGCGGCGGCACCAGCGCGGTGCGCTATCGCCCCGCCGGCTCCGGCAACGATTGCTGGGTATTCGAGCACCGGGTGAACGCCGCCCAGCCGGGGCCGCAGACGACCGCGTGCCGTTGAGTCGTCTCAAGTTGACCCGCCTGCCTGCAATCGCCACATTTTGCGGATAACGCATAAAGTGAACCTGCCGCAGGGAGGTGAACGATGGCCCAACGCTGCGAGACCTATGCCGAGTTCTGGCCCTACTATCTGCGCGAGCACGCCAGGCCCGGCACCCGGCTGATCCACTTCTTCGGCACCGCCCTGGCGATTGCGGTGGTGGTGGTGGCGATCGTCACCCAGATCTGGTGGCTGCTGGCCGTGGCACTGGTGGCTGGCTACGGCCCCGCCTGGTATTCGCACATGATGGTGGAGCGCAACCGGCCCGCGACCTTCACCTATCCATTCTGGTCGCTGATCTCCGACTTCCGCATGTTCTTCCTGTGGCTGGTCGGCCGCCTGCAACCGGAGTTGCAGCGCAGTGGCGTGATGTCGGACTCCAACTAGACGTACTTAGGTGAGCATTGCTGACGTGTGACCCGCGTCACGCCGCGAACACGCCAGCGGCCCTCCCTGCCTTGCGAATACGCGTCCTCACGCCCACGTCATCCAGACGGCATCTGCCTCCCGGTCTTTCGGTCGTTGCTTACGGCTTGTGAACCGAACGCGGCTAAGCTGCGACATACGGGCAGATGGAGAGGAGCCTTCCGGTGCCTGGGCCCAGCGCCCCGCCGGATCAGCCAGGGAAGAGCAGGGAAGATTTGTCATGAAGATAGCTTTCGCCGCCGCCTTCAGCATTGCCACAATCGGATTTGCCACGGTCGGCACCGCAGCCGACTGCCTGCAGAGCTGCGACCGCGACGGTTGCATGATCTGCCAGCCGGGCGAGACCGGCGCCGACTGCGACACCTTCGTGTCGTGGACCGATGCCTCGTCGGATGGTGGCTTTTGCCCGATGAACGACGAACAGCTCGCCGAGATGTCCCCCGCCGCTGGCGCGGGCGGCAACGCCAACCCCCATGAGATCTTCGAGCCCTACACCGTCACCGAGTAGCGGCTTCCCATATAGCGCACACGACAAACGGCGGGCCACGCGGACCCGCCGTTTTGCATTCAATCGGGTTGGACGCCGAGCCCGCTGCGGCCCGGCTGGTCTCTGGTCTAGCGCCCCCGGGGCGCGAAGTCTGCGCCAGCCCTCTCCCCCACCCGACCACCCCGATCATACTGGCGTTGGGTGGTCGGGTGGGGGAGAGGGCTGGTGCCGAATTGGCGTTAACGCCAAACGACCTAGTCGTCGACCGGCAGAATGATCGGCGACTGCGGCGTGGTCGGCGCCGGGGTCGAAGGGCCGGTCGCCACAACCAGCGGCTCGCCGGTGGACGCACTGGTCATGCCCGGGCACGCAAACGCGGCCGTCGAGGCGACAGTGAACGCAGCAGCCAAAGCAATCGTTGTCATCTTACGCATCGATCTCTCCGATCTGGTTGAGATGGCCAATCAAGCTGAGATGGAACGTTGTTGTTCTTGCCCTTGATGGAACCATAGCCGGGCGCGCCGGGTTGGGCAAATCACGGGCGGTTCATGTCGGCAGGCAGATGGACGGGCAGACCCGGCGTCGCAGGCCGCGAAACGGGCTTTGTCGCGCCCTGTGTTTTTGTTAGCTTGGCCCATGCCTAGCGCTGCCGCGCACGCGGACGCGTCCCCCGCCCCGGATGATCCATCCCAGGGCTAAGAGCAATGGCTGCATGAAGATTGCCGTACTGAAAGAACGCCGCTCCGACGAGCGCCGGGTCGCCGCGTCGCCCGAAACGGTGAAGAAACTTGCCGCGCTTGGTGCGTCGGTCGCCGTCGAATCCGGCGCGGGTGCCCAGGCCGGGTTCATGGACGACGCCTATGAGGGCGCTGGCGCGACCGTCGCCAAGACCGCCAAGGCCACGCTGGCGGATGCCGACGTGGTGCTGAAGGTGCGCGCGCCGCTGGCCAAGGGCCCCGATGGCGACGAACTGAAGGACATGCCGAAGGGTGCGGTGCTGGTCGGCCTGCTCGACCCGTACACCGACCCCGGCCGGCTGCGCGACTATGCCGACGCGGGCCTGATCAGTTTCAGCATGGAGCTGGTCCCGCGCATCACGCGCGCCCAGGCCATGGATGCGCTGTCGTCGCAATCCAACCTGGCCGGCTACCGCGCGGTGCTGGACGGCGCCGCCGCGTTCTCCCGCGCTTTCCCGCTGATGATGACCGCCGCCGGCACGGTTCCGCCGGCCCGCGTCTTCGTCATCGGCGCCGGTGTCGCCGGCCTGCAGGCGATCGCGACCGCGCGCCGCCTGGGTGCTGTGGTCTCGGCCACCGACGTGCGCCCCGCCGCGCGGGAACAGGTCGAGAGCCTGGGCGCGACCTTCGTGATGGTCGATTCGGAAGAGGCAAAGCAGGCCGAGACCGCCGGCGGCTACGCCAAGGAGATGTCGGACGAGTACAAGCGCGCGCAGGCCGAGCTGGTGCGCGAGACGCTGCGCAAGCAGGACATCGTCATCACCACGGCGCTGATCCCCGGCCGCAAGGCACCGGTGCTGATCTCCGCCGAGATGGTCGCCGAGATGAAGCCCGGGACCGTCGTCGTCGACATGGCGGTCGAACAGGGCGGCAATGTCGAAGGCTCCAAGCTGGGCGAGACGGTCACCACCGGCAACGGCGTCGTCATCCTGGGCTACGAGAACATGCCGTCGCGCATCGCCACCGATGCCAGCGCGCTCTATGCCCGCAACCTCTTGAGCTTCCTGACCCCGCTGGTCGACAAGGACAGCGGCAAGCTCGCCTTCGACTGGGAAGACCGCATCCTGGCCGAGAGCTGCCTGACCCGCGACGGCGCCATCGTGCACGAGGGCCTGGCGGACCTGGCCGGCGCGAAGAAGGCGGCGCCCGCGAAGCCCGATGCAGATGAAGCAGCGAAACCCGCGGCGGCGGCCAAGCCGAAGCGCGCGCCGGCCAAGAAGCCCGCTGCTGCAAAGAAACCGACAGCGAAGAAAGCGACCGCCACCAAGAAGGCAGCCGCCAAGCCTGCGGCCAAGACCGCAGCCAAAACGGCAAAGGTCGAGCCGGCGGCTTCCAGCCCCGGCGGCGCGGCGGCAACGCCTGCCGACACAAGTCCAGCGGCCACGCCCACGGGCGCCGCCAAAGACGAGAGCTGACGCATGGACGAAAACGAGCCGACGGACGGCGGCGAACTGGCGCCGGAAGATGGTGCCCCAACGCCAGAGCCGGACACCACGCCCGAACCCGACACCACAACGGAGCCGGACGCGGCACCGGACCCGGATGCCGGCCTCGAAGCGGCACCCGACGCATCCCCCGATGCGACGCCACCGGCGGTGCCCGAATCGGATCCCACCGCCGGCCTGACGCCGGAGCCGATGGCCACGCCTGAAATTCCGGTCAGCGATCAGCTCAACGACCTCGCCGACCAGATGCGCGACCTGGCAACCCAAATCGACGAGGCACCTGTTGCGACCGGGCCCTCGCCGGAAGATCTGCTGGAAAGCATTCATTCCGCTGCGGCAAGCAGCGATTTCCTGTCGCTGCTGGCGATATTCGTGCTGGCGGTTTTCGTGGGCTACTACGTGGTCTGGCGGGTGACGCCGGCCCTGCACTCGCCGCTGATGGCGGTGACCAACGCGATCTCGTCCGTCATCGTCGTCGGTGCGCTGATCGCGGCGGGGCTAGATGAATTCGGTGCCTCCAGCGTGTTCGGCTTTGTCGCCGTCGTACTGGCCTCGGTGAACATATTCGGCGGCTTCATCGTCACCCAGCGCATGCTGGCCATGTTCCGGAAGAAGCAATCATGACCAGCGTGGCACTTACCAGTCTCGCGGCCGCTGCGGGAGGCGATGACCGATGACCTTCGTCACGATCATGTACCTGATCTCCGGCATCTGCTTCATCCTGGCCTTGCGCGGGTTGTCGTCGCCGGAGACCGCGCGACGGGGCAATCAGTACGGCATGGCCGGCATGGCGATCGCGGTGATCGTCACCCTGACCGGCCCGCAGGTCGACAGCTACATCCTGATCCTGATCGCCATCATCATTGGCGGTGCGATCGGCACCTACATCGCGCGCACCATCAAGATGACGGCGCTGCCGCAACTGGTCGCCGCGTTCCACAGCCTGGTCGGCCTGGCGGCCGTGTTCGTCGCGCTGGCCGCGTTCTACGACCCGGCCGCCTTCGGGCTGCTGGATGCCACCGGCGAGGGCATCAAGGGCCTCAGCCTGATCGAGATGAGCATCGGTGCCGCCATCGGCGCGATCACGTTCACCGGCTCGATCATCGCCTTCGGCAAGCTGCAGGGCCTGGTGTCCGGCAAGCCGGTGGTGTTCCCGTACCAGCACTGGCTGAACCTGGGGCTCGGCTGCCTGCTGGTGCTGCTGGTGATCCTGTTCTCGATTTGGGAGCCGGGCATCCTGCTGTGGCTGATCGTGCTGCTGGCGCTGCTGCTGGGCCTGCTGCTGATCATCCCCATCGGCGGTGCCGACATGCCGGTCGTCATCTCGATGCTGAACTCCTACTCGGGCTGGGCGGCCTGCGGCATCGGGTTCACCTTGCACAACCCGCTGCTGATCATCACCGGCGCGCTGGTCGGCGCATCGGGCGCGATCCTCAGCTACATCATGTGCAAGGGCATGAACCGCTCGTTCGTCAGCGTCATCCTGGGCGGCTTCGGTGGCGAGACCACCGCGGCGGCGGGCGACGACGAGGACCGCACGGTCAAGCAGGGCAGCGCCGACGACGCCGCCTTCATCATGTCGAACGCATCGTCGGTGGTCATCGTGCCCGGCTACGGCATGGCGGTGGCCCAGGCCCAGCATGCGCTGCGCGAGATGGCGGAGATCCTGAAGCGCGAGGGCGTGAAGGTGCGCTATGCCATCCACCCGGTCGCGGGCCGCATGCCGGGGCACATGAACGTGCTGCTGGCCGAGGCCAACGTGCCCTATGACGAGGTGCTGGAGCTGGAGGAGATCAACCGCGATTTCGCCCAGACCGACGTCGCCTTCGTCATCGGCGCCAACGACGTCACCAACCCGTCCGCCAAGACCGACACCTCAAGCCCGATCTACGGCATGCCGGTGCTTGATGTGGAGAAGTCTAAGACGGTGCTGTTCGTCAAGCGGTCGCTCAGCTCCGGCTACGCCGGTGTCGACAACCCGCTGTTCTATCGCGACAACACAATGATGCTGTTCGCCGACGCCAAGAAGATGTGCGAGGACATCGTCAAGGCGCTGGAGTAGCGGCCAACCGCAGCGACCCCGGGCGGGAGAGAGGCCTGGGCCAGGATCAGTCCGCGGCTTCCGCGGTCGGTTGCACGACCCGGCCCGGCGGCAGGGTCGCGACCGCCGTGACCACGCCGCCATCGCCGCGCCGGATGGTCAGCGTGCCGCCGTGCAGATCCAACAGGCGCCGCACCAGCGGAATGCCCAGCATCGGGCTCGCACGGTCCAGCACCCAGAACGAACGCATGCTGCGGTCCACGCCGTCTTCGGCATCCCCCTGCATGAACCGCTCGCCGCTCTGGCCGTCACCCGCGGCGGTATCGTCGCGCACCACCAGCCTGATCCCACCGTCCTCGGTCAGGTCGGCCTCGAACGAGCGCGGCACCGAGGACGAGACCGACTGATCCACATAGGCAAGCAGGTTGTAGATAATCTGCCAGAGGCCCCGGCGGTCGGCACGCACGGTGCAGTCGGCCACGTTGGACACGATGGCGATGTTCTCGTCCATGGCGCTGGAATGGACCGCCCGCACCGCGTCGGCCACCAGGTCGCCAAGCACGATGTCCTCCTCGTGAAGCACGAAGCGTCCGGCATCGATACGGCTCACGTCCAGCAGGTCGTCGATCAGCCCCAACAGCGCCTGGGCGCTGGCGCGAATGTCGTGGATGTACGCGCGATAACGCCGGTTGTCGACCGGCCCGAACAGTTGGCGCTCGATGATGTCAGAGAACCCGATGATGGCATTCATCGGCGTCCGCAACTCGTGGCTCATCGCGGCGAGGAACTCTGATTTCGCCTTCAGCGCCCGCTCGGCAGCCATTTGCGCGGTCCGCGCCGTCTGTTGCGTGGTCACCAGGTCCGAGACATCCAGGATATAGCGATCGTGATACGGCTCGGCAGTGTCGGGATCGAACACGATCCAACCGGTTTCGCGCGCCCAGCGATAGCGCATGCCGTCGGCCCCACCGAAACGGTACTGCACCGTGTAGGGCTCGCGCGCTCGGTAGCTCTTGGCGAGCACCGACCGATATCCATCGCGGTCGTCCGGATGCAGCGAGCGCAACCAGACCTCGTTGTCGAAGATGCCCCCCCGCGGCACGCCGACAATCGCATACGCATCCTCGCCATAGACGTGCGCGGTACCGGCAAGGCCTTTCTGCACGCGCACCGTGCTGCTGCCACGGCAGAACACGATGTCGCGCAGGTTCTCCAGGAACGAGAACAGGCGCTGGTCGCCGCGCTGGCGCTCCAGCGCCGCCTCGTACCCTTCGGTCACGTCCTGCAACACGCCGCACACACGGCGTGTGCGGCCATCAGCCGAGACATCCAGCTCCGCATGGAACTTGAGCTGCCGGCGCTCACCGTCGATCGGCACCGTTTCCAGCGTCAAGGCCAGGGGCTCGTCACGCATCAGGCACGCCGACAGCGCGGCATCCAGGGCCTGCCGTTCGGGAGGGGTGAAACGATCGAACAGGCGTTGCAGGTCGACAAGGGCATCGCTGGGCGGCAGCCCGACGAGGCGGCAGGCGCTGGGCGTCATGGCCACGCCGGCACCGCCCTCCGACATCGCCCAATAGCCGAAGCCCGATTCGATTTCGGCCAGCCCGAAGTGCGCGCCGTCCGGACCGGCCGCTATCGATGCCGCCATGCCCTGCGGCGCATCGTCTGCGGCACGGCTCACGCCGTCGCCCGCCCCATCGACGTGGTTGCGATCGCTAGCAGACATCGGTGTTTGCCGGTCGGCCTCGACCCATGCGTGGGCGAAGCCGAATGCCCCCCAAGTCAGTGCCCCTCTGGACCACTATGCCATCAACCGGGCAGCAGCGGCGATCAACTCATTGCCGGCGACCGGGAAAACCGCGACGTCGGTGTCAAATCCCCGCGAGGGTCCGACCCAGCCGACCCACCACGACTCAAGCACCCAGGGCTCGCGCGGCGGGAAAGACAACGCTGACCGTGGTGCCGTCATGGGGGCGCGACTGCACCTGCACCGACGCCTCGTGCCATTCCGCCAGACGCTGCACCAGGAACAGCCCAAGTCCAACACCCCGCTCGGCGCTGGCGACATGGGTGGCGTTGATCTGGGAGAACGGCTCCATGATCCGGCTGATATCCTCCGGCGGAATGCCGCACCCATTGTCGGTGACGAAAATGCGGGTGGCGCCGTCCGCCAGGCGTTCCGCCCCGACGTCGATCCGCCCACCACGATCGGTGAACTTGATCGCGTTGGACAGCAGGTTGAACAGGATCTGCCGTAATGCGCGCTTGTCCGCCATCAGACCGATCCGGCCCATATGGTCGATGGCCACGCTGATGTTCTTGCTGGCGGCGGTCGGGCGAATCAGGCCGGCCGCGGAATGCACGGCCTCCGCCAAATCCAGCTCAGTCTCCCGCAGGTCCAGGTCGTAGGCCTCGATCTTGCGCACATCCAGCAAGTCGTTGATCAGGCCCAACAAATGGCGCGAGCTCTCGTCGATGTGGCCGATGTATTCGACATAACGGTCGTTGCCCAGCGGCCCGAACAGTTCTTCGCCAATCACCTGGGTGAACCCCAGGATGGCGTTCATCGGCGTGCGAAGCTCGTAGCTCATCGAGGCAAGGAAGTCCGACTTTGCCTGGCTGGCCCGCTCGGCCTGCAGTTTCGCGGCATAGGCGGTCTCCTGCGCTGCGATCAGGTCGGTCACGTCGAGCAGATAGCTCTCGAAGAATTGCTCGCCGCCGTCGCGGACGATCCAGCCCACCTGCCGCGCCCATTTCACGACGCCCGTTTCGCCATGACGAAACCTGAATTGCAGATTGAAGGGCACGCCCTCGCGACGGCACAGGGCCTCCGCCTCCAGGTACTCGGGCAGATCCTCCGGGTGGATCGCCTCCAGCCAGCGGGTCTTGTGGACCGGCCCGTCGCCGAACACGCCGGTGATCGCACCCGCGTCGGCGCCATACACCGTCGCGGCGCGCATATCCTCGTCATCGACGCGGCTGCGCAACAGGATGATGTTGCGCATGTTGTCCAGCAGCGTGAAGAACCGCTGGTCGCTGGACATGCGTTCCGCCTCGGCGCGCCGCTCGGCGCTGAGGTCGCGCACGTAGCCCGCCAACCGAGTCGCGCCGTCGCCATCGTCCGCCGTCAGACCGCGCCAATGCACCAGCCTGCGCGGGCCAACCTCCACATCCACGGAGCACTCCACGGAAAGCTCGGCGCCATTGCGTATGGCATCGTCAAACCCGGCACCGACCCGGCCACGGTCGTCCGGCGCAACCCTGGCCAGCAGGTCATCCAGCGTCGGCGGTCCGGCAGGCGGCTCCATCCCGAGCATCCGCAACGCCCCGTCCGACAAGTCAAACGTGCGGGTCTTCGGATCGAACTGCCAGTGGCCGATACCGGCGAGGCGTTCGGCCAAGGCGACCTGCCGCCATGAGTCGTGGCGCGCCGTTGCACGCACGCCAAGCTCCCCACCATCCATCATGGCTACCGTATCCGCCCCACACGCCCATGAACGCCCAGCCACAACACTGTGGCAGCCCGACGGATCGCGCCTAGCCTGTCGACCTGCGGCCGCAACCGCAGTCATCCGTCGCCACGCGCGATAGTGCCAGACTAGGGCACGCGGCGCTAACGCTGATTCTTCGGCTGGCTGACTGGCCCGCCTAATCGTCGGTGGCGGAGATGATGTCCTGCGCGCGGAGCCAGCCCGGCGACCCTTCGGGCAGGTTCTGCTGCGCGCGAATGGCCTGTTGCCGTGCCTCATCGTCGCTGCCGGCGTGGAAATTGCGCTCCGCCATGGCCAGCGCCGCCATACCCAGATCGCCGGCCCGGCCATGGGCAATCGACAGGAAGTACCAGATCGCCGGATTGTCCGGCTCCAGCCGCGCCGCCTGGCTCAGATTGTCGATCACCGCCGCGAGCTTGGCCGGGTCCTGGGACTCCAGCTCGGCGCGGGCCAACAGCAGGCGGATCGGCGCGGCGTCCGGCAGCAGGGCGGAAGCCTGACGCAGCGGCGCGATGGATTCCGCGATCCGCCCATGCTCGAACAACACCTGCCCTTTCAGTTCCAGGAAGTACGGGTCGTTCGGCAGGTCCGCCAGCAGGCTGTCGATCAGCGGCAGCGCATTGGCCAGGCTGCCCTGGTTGGCATAGGCGATGGCGCGGGCGTACCGGGCCGGCAGGCTGACATCGATCTCGGGATAGACCTGCAACGTGCGCGCGACCCCTTGGGTATAGCCGATGAGCTTGGCGCGCATGCGCTCGTGCATCTCATAGAACGCGGGCGGGAATTGCGCATTTGAATAGGGTGAGCGCGCGACATGGCCCTGGACCTGGTCCACCCGGTCGCGGGTCAGCGGGTGGGACCGCAAATACGGGTCCTGCAGGCTCGCGGTCAGCAGTTCCTGGTCTTCCAGCAGTTCCAGGAAGTCGGCGAGCCCGACCGCCGACCAGCCGACTCGGTCGAGGTAGTTGACCGCCGCCTGGTCCGCCGCGGCTTCCTGCGCCCGGCTGTAGGCCAGCAAGGAGCGCTGCCCCATGCCGGTGCTGCCGCTGATAACCGCGGCACCCACGTCACCGCGCCCGGCGGCAACCGCCGCCGCCGCGCCCAGCAGGTAGGCCAGGATGGTCTGTGCGCTGACCTCGCGGAGTTCGGCATGGAGCTGGGCCAGGTGGCCGCCGGCAATGTGGCCGGTTTCGTGCGCCAGCACACCGATCACGCCGCCCGGATCGTTGGAGGCCAACAGCAGGCCGGTGTTGACGAAGATGTTCTGGCCGCCGGCCACGAACGCATTCAGCCGGTCGTCATCGACCAGGTAGACGTCGATGGCGTTCGGATTCAGCCCGGCGATCTGGAACAACGGCTGGGTATAGGCCCGGATCGTCGCCTCGATCTCGGCGTCGCGAATCAGCGAGATGCCCTGGGCGGAAGCATCGCCGGCGGCGCTGAAGCCAACGGCCAGCGCGGTGCCCAGTGCGGTCAAGGTGCGTCTTGTCATGGCCTATCCAATGTTCGCGGCGAGCAGGCCGCTGGACAATCCTACCGCTATTTGGCCAGAAAAGGGCGGCGTTTCCGATTGGAGAATCCGAATGGCCCTGAAGGTTGCCCAACGCGGCTCGGTGCCGCCGTTCATCGTCATGGACGTGATGCAGGCCGCGGCCGACCGCGAGGCGGCCGGCATGGATGTCGTCCACCTGGAAGTCGGGCAGCCCGGCACGCCGGCGCCCGAGCCGGTGCGCGCGGCCGCCGCGCGCGCGCTGGCGGACGACCGGCTGGGCTATACCCTGGCGCTGGGCATCGATCCGCTGCGCCAGCGCATCGCACGCTACTACGGCGAGCGCTACGACATCGACCTCGACATGCGCCGCATCGTCATCACCAATGGCGCGTCGGGCGCATTCATGCTGGCGTTCCTGTCCGCCTTCGCACCGGGCGACGCCGTCATGCTGCCGCTGCCGAGCTATCCGGCCTATCGTCATATCATGACGTCCCTGGGGCTGGTCCTGGCGCCGATCGCGACCACCGCGGACACCCGCTTTCAGCCGACCGCCGGGATGGTCGAAGACGCGGCGCGCGCGCAGCCTGTCGAGGGTTTGATCGTCACCAGCCCGTCGAACCCGACCGGCACCATGCTGGCAGACCAAACCTTCGCGGAGATCGCCAGCCTGTGCGCCGAACGCGGCATCCGGCTGGTCTCCGACGAGATCTACCACGGCATCACCTATGGCCCACCGGCGCGCACCGCCCTGTCGCTGGACGACCGCTGTATCGTGATCAACAGCTTCTCGAAGTACTTCTCGATGACCGGCTGGCGGCTCGGCTGGATGGTGGTGCCAGAGGACATGGTCCGCCCCATCGAGTGCTTGGCCCAGAACCTGTTCATTTCGCCGCCGACGTTGCCGCAACTGGCCGCGGTGGCCGCGTTCGACCACACCGACCTGCTCGACGACCTGGTGGCGAACTATGCGCGCAACCGCGCCCTGCTGCTGGAGGGTTTGCCGCGCGCCGGGTTCGACCGACTGGCTCCGGCGGATGGCGCGTTCTACATCTACGCCGATATCAGCGCGCGCACCGACGACGCCCGCGCGTTCTGCGCTCGCATGCTGGACGAGACCGGCGTCGCGACCGCGCCCGGCATCGACTTCGACCCGGACCGCGGGCACAAGTTCATGCGGATGTCTTTCGCCGGGCCGACCGCCGATATCGAGGCTGCCATCGACCGGCTGCAGCGCTGGCGCACATAGCCGGCGCGCCGTTCAGGCCGTGGCGCCGGTAAGGCCGTGGCGCAGGTTAGGCCGTGGCGCAGGTCAGGCGACCATCTTGCCTGGCTGTCCTTCCTCGCCTTCGACGTCAGCCAGGGCCTCCGCCAGCTTCTCGCGCAGCAGGGTCCAATCGATCGGCTTCGGCACATAGTCGTCCATGCCGACCGCAAAGCACTTCTCCTTGTCGCCGTTCAGCGCGTGGGCCGTGACCCCAAGGATCTTCGTGTGGCCGCCGTCCTGCCCCTCGATCTCGCGAATGGCGCGGGTCGCATCCAGTCCATTGAGGACCGGCATCGAAACGTCCATCAACACCACGGCCGGTCGATGCTTGCGGAACAGGTCGACAGCCTGTTGGCCGTCATTGGCGATCAGATAGTCGTAGCCCCAGTTATCCAGAACCTGCTGCAGCACCATCTGATTGACCGGGTTGTCCTCCGCGATCAGCACGCGCGCGGTCAGCGAGCGCCCGTCATCTTCGGCAACGCCACTGGGCTGCTCGACGGGTTCGGCATCCTCCCCTGCTGTGGACGCGGGAGCGGCGATCTCGGCCGGCGGTTCGACCGGCTCGTCGATCGCCTTGGCGATGGCGGCAAGCAGGGTCGGCGCCTTCGCCGGCTTGACGAGGTGGGCTGAAATCTGCAGCCGGTCGAGGATGGATCGATCCTCCGGCCCATCGACCGATGCCAGCATCAGGATCGGTACTCGGTTGATCATCGGGCTGTGGCGGATGGCGGCGGCCACCGACATGCCATCCATCTCCGGCATTTGCGCGTCCAGGATGGCGAGCTCAAACGGCGCGCCACGCGCCGCCGCGCTGTTCAGCTCACCCAGCGCCTTCGCGCCGGAGTTCACGGCCTTGGCCGTCACCTGCCAGCTCTCGAGCTGCTCGGTCAGGATGGCGCAATTGACCTCATTGTCGTCGACGATCAGAACCCGCCGTCCGGAAATGTCCTGCATGACCTGCGCGGCCGGGCCGAAGTCGCTCGCCACCGGCAGCGGCAGGGCGAACCAGAACGTGGAGCCCCGTCCGGGCTTGCTCTCCACGCCCATTTCGCCGTGCATCATCTCGACCAGACGCTTGGAGATCGTCAGTCCAAGCCCGGTACCTTCGTGACGACGCGTCGCCGTACCGTCGACCTGGCTGAACTTCTGGAAGATGGTCGCGACATGCTCCTCGGCAATGCCGATGCCGGTATCGGTCACCTTGACCAGAATCCGTGCCGTGTCGTCGTCGCGGACCTGGCCGGAAACGTCGATGTGGACGTGGCCGTTGTCCGTGAACTTGACGGCGTTGCTGACCAGATTGGTCAGGATTTGGCGTATGCGCCCCGGATCGCCAACAAAGGCCCTGGGCAGGTCGGGCTGCACACGCACGGGCATGTCCAGGCCTTTGTCGTCGGCACTCGTCGACAGCAACGTCGCCACATCCCACACCACATCGGCCAGTTGGAACGGCTCGACATGCAGCGACAGCTGGCCGGCGGCGATCTTCGAGAAGTCCAGAATGTCGTTGATGATGTTCAGCAACAGGTTGCCGGACTGCACGATGACATCGGCGTACATGCGCTGTCGGGAATCCAGGTTGGTGCCCTTCAGCAACTCGCCCATGCCCAGAATGCCGTTCATCGGCGTGCGGATCTCGTGGCTCATGTTGGCGAGGAATTCGGACTTGGCCCGGTCGGCCGCTTCCGCGCCACGGCGTGCCGCTTCCAGATCCGCCTCGCGCTGCTTCAGCGTCGACACGTCGGTAATGACGGCAACGACGTACCTGTCGCCGCTCTCGGTCACGACCCTGGTCTTCAGGGAGTATGTCGAGAGGATCGAGCCGTCGGGCCGTGTAACGTCCTCTTCGAAATCCAGCAATTCTCCGGTTTCCAGCACGTGGAGGTCGTAGCTGGTGTAGGTGGCGGCCCGGTCCCCGCCGGTCAGATCCAGGTCCATGTCGGACCGCCCGATGACATGCTCCTTGGTCACGCCATGCAGGTCGCAGAACGCCTGATTGACCAGGACAAATTCAAGGTCTTCGTTCTTGACGAGCACTGGCGTGCTCAGGCGATCGAACACGCTCTTGGAGAGTTCGGCAACGGCCAGCGCGCGGCGCAGTTCCTCTTCCTGCACCTTCATTTCGGTGATGTCGGAATAGGTGATGATCAGCCCGCCATTCTGGCGCGGATATCCCTTGGACTTCACGATACGGCCGGACTTCAGCCGGCGAATGTTGTTCGTCGGCTTGCCCGACTGTATGGCCACCTCCGTGTGGCGGCGGGCATCTTCGCCGTCGGTGCCGAAGTCGCCACGGTCGATTGACGTTTGTACAATCGCCTTGCCGGGCGCGCCCGCCGCCAGCATCTCCGGCGGGAACTCCAATATCTCCGCCGCTCGCCGGTTTGACAGGACAATCCTTTGCTGCTCGAGGGCGCCGTCCGTTACGACCAGCAACCCATGCTCCGTACCCTCCAGAACTTCAGCGAGAAGCTCGTTGGAGGATTCCAGTGCCTGTTTGCGCTCGATCAGGTCGGTGATATCGGTCAGCGTCACGATGTGCTTGCCGTCAATGCACGACTTAATGTGCGACCGAACGCTCCGGCCCGATGGCAGGTGACGGACAAATGTCTCGGTTG
This sequence comes from Alphaproteobacteria bacterium, assembly GCA_965227515.1. Classification (GTDB taxonomy): domain Bacteria; phylum Pseudomonadota; class Alphaproteobacteria; order CALKHQ01; family CALKHQ01; genus CBDDFZ01. The sequence goes on along the minus strand of CBDDFZ010000001.1, from coordinate 2,253,473 downwards.
AACCCTCAGTTACACGCCTGATCCGGTCGCGCGCGTCTGCCTTGCCCGCTTCGCCGAAATCGCCCCGCTGCGCGCAAAACTCGATGAACTCGTCGGCAGACTTTCCAACATCCAAGACCTCGGGGGGCATCTCCAGGAGTTCGCTCGCACGCTCGTTGGCCAGCACGATGCGACGCTCGCCCATGTCGTCGAGGCTAGAGACTATCAGACCCTGCTCCATGCCTTCCAATACACCGCTCAGCAACGCTGTCGTTTCGTCAGCAGCCTTGGTCCGCGCCGCCACGCGTCGCTCAAGTTCAGCGTTGCGCTGCAACATGGCGGCCTCGCCGGCAACCGATTGGTCCGCGAACTCAAGCATGGCGCTGACGTGCGCGGTGCTGCCCTGATAACCCGTGAACCGCCCGGACTTGTCGAAGCACGGCCGGCCACCGACGCACAACCAAACCGCTTTCCCGTCCTCACGTACGTGGCGGTACACGAAATCATTGAACGGGCGATGGTGGGCCAGGTCGTCCAGGTGCCGACGTGCCAACTCGGTCTGGTCCGACGAGCGCTTGAACAGCTCGACGCGCGACCGCCCAATGTAGTCTTCCGGGTTCGATCCCGTCAGCCTGCTGCAATTTGGCGACAGCCAGACGAAGCGATGATCCGCGTCCGTCTCCCACAGCCAGACCGGGTTCAGGTCGGCTAGCTCGGACAGCGGGGAGCCGGCACCCTCAACGATTTCCGACAGCGGCGGATCGGGCCGTAGCGTCGCACTCATTCATACCTCGAATTCACTGACGCACCGGCGGTAGCCGACGCACACGCCGCCGGGCACGGCCAGGGGCCGAGGCCGGGTCGAAATCGCCGGAAAGAGTTGGGGCGCATCCTCCACCACCAGTGGTCTACATCGCACGGCACGACCAATGGCGAGCCGAATCAAGGAACGATACGCATTCTGTCTTGAGGCATGGTTAAGTTAACCGAATCGGGTCTGCGACCGCTGCGAAACGCCATCCAAAATGGGGGATCGACCCCATCGCGCCATCAGCCACGCGGATCGATATTCATCTCCATCAAGACGGCCGCAACCGGCCACAACCAAACACCCTGATGGAGACCAGTCATGCACAAGCTCACCACCGCCATCGCCAGCGCCGCCTTTGCCGCCGCCGCGATCTCGACCGCGGCCGCACCGGCGCAGGCCGACGAGTTCTACCGGCTGTACCTGACCGGCGTGCAGGTGGTGCAGGAAGGCCCGCACCGTGGCTTCGCCGACTCCGACAACCCGTTCATCGTCGCCTACATGGTCGAGGAGGATGGCGAGGTGACCCGCCCGGTCTTCATTCCGAGCGAGAACGAGCCCTGGCGCGACCTGAACGCCGGCGACATCCTGACCTTGGACACGCTGGTTTGGCAGGGTCCGTCGCAGACCGCGATGCTGCAGGCCCACGTCTACAACTACGACAGCTCCGCCCAGGATTTCTTCCGCGGCTTCGTGGCCGGCACCACGGCGATCTCCGGCGCGCTGATCGCCGTCGGCACCGGTGGCTTGGGCGCGGCGGGCGGTGCGGCCATCGCCATCGGCGGCCAGCATGCCGCCGACGCCGTGCACAACGCGGTCGGCGCCGATCACGTGCCGCTGGGCGTGGCCGATATCACACTGGAGCTGGACCGCGCCGCCGCCTATGCCGACCGCCCGTACTACGAGCACTACGGCATCTGGTACGACTTCTACACCGAGCACAGCTACAACGGCGCGCTGTACGGCCTGTTCTGGGACCTGCGCCGCTAGAGCATGATCAGCCTACGCATGAATCTGCGCCACAAGGGGCGGGTCGAAAGGCCCGCCCTTTCTCATATTGCACGCGGCGCAGGAACCGCCTTGGCCGGTAATGTGTCATCCTGCGCAGGCGAATCCACATGCGGCGATCGGCAAAGCGATCCGGCACCACACGAGGGGAGGTAACGCATGAGCGAGCAAACTGGGTTGGGCTACATCGGGGTCGGTCTGATGGGCCATGGCGCGGCGGCCAACATCCTGGCCAAGAGCGGCCGGCCGCTAACTGTCATGGGCAACCGCAACCGCGCGCCGGTGGACGACCTTGTCGGGCGCGGCGCGGTCGAAGCAAAGACCGCCGCGGAGGTCGCGCGCAACTGCGGGGTGGTGTTCCTCTGCCTGCCGTCCGACGTGGAGGTCGAGGCGACGGTCTATGGGCCAGACGGCCTGCTCGCCGGCTGCCACGAGGGGATGGTGCTGGTCGACTCCACCACCAACGACCCGGTCATGACCCGGCGCGTCGGCGCCGATCTCGCCGCGCGCGGCTGCACCATGGTCGATGCGGCGCTGGGCCGCTCGCCGAAGGAGGCCGAGGCCGGGACGCTGAGCACCTATGTCGGCGGGGCGCCGGACGACATCGCCCGGGTGCGCCCGCTGCTGGAGTGCTTCGCCGACACCATCGTGGTCTGCGGACCGCTCGGTGCGGGCACCACGGCAAAACTGGTCAACAACTGCATCTCCATCGGCACCTGCGCGGTAATCGCCGAGGCGTTCGCCACCGCCGCCAAACTGGGCGTCGACCTGGAGCGGCAGTGCGAGGTGATCGAGGCCGGCGGCGCCAACGGACGGATGTTCCAAACCATGAAGCCGTGGATCCTGGAAGGCGACGACAGCCTGCTGAAGGGCCCGATGCGGATCGCCTGGAAGGATATGCGCACCTACAACCGGTTGGCCGAGGGCGCGACCTCGGTCGCCGTCATCGCGTCGGCGATCAGCCAGCTCTACCGGCTGGTCAACATGGCCGGCCACGCCGAGCGCTACATGCCGGTGCTGCCCGGCATCCTGGCCGAGATGGCGGGCGCCAAGATCGGCAAGGGGATCGAGTAGGCGCCCTGACAGCATAAATTGTCGCCCTCGCGCTTGTCGCGAGGGCCTATTTGTGGGGCGGTCCGGGCCAGTGCAGGCGGAAACACGTAGTATTGGCTGATTGAGTACGGTCGTCTGCCATCTCGGTTCGCGATTCACCCGAGACTACTGGAGTACTGGGTAAGAATGGGTCCTCGCCACAAGGGCGAGGACGACGATCTTTCGTGTCACGGGGATCGAGTGACCGCTAAGCCGATTCGATGATCTGCGCGGCGACCTCGCCGAACAGCAGGCAGGTCAGGTTGAGGTTGTGCATGATGGTGTCCGGGAACGCGCTGGCGTCCGCCACCATCAGCCCGTCGACGCCATGCACCCGCAGGTCCGGCCCGACCACGGAGCTGGCCGGGTCGCGGCCCATCCGGCAGCTGCCGCTCTGGTGATGCGCGGTGCCGACGGTGGCGTGCACATGCGCTGCGATCTCGATATCGGGCTCCAGCCAGCGCGCGTTGTGCCGGGCGAACGGGGCCGAGGCCAGCAACGCCTGGTTGGCCTCCCACGCGTCGGCGAACTTCGCGATGTCGCGCGCCTCCGCCAGCATGCCGAGGTCGATCACCGGGGCCGTATTCGGATCGGTGCCGGCGATCTCCACCGACCCCAAGGCATCCTGCCGGCAGAGATAGGTCCACAGGCCCGCCACGCCCTCTTCCTCGTCGACCGGGAACGGGTGGGTCTGCCACCACGGCTCGGGGCCGTCCATCGCCGGGCCGCGCCAGTTGGCGGCGAAGAAGCGCCCGGTGGTGCCGGCCGCGCCCTCGATCCTGAACATGAACGGCACGCCGGGATGGTCGGTCAGGTTGTGGCCGGCCGGCAGATCGGCGACCACCGCGATTCCATGGCGCTTGAGCAACGCGGCCGGCCCGATGCCGGAGCGCTGCAGGATCGCCGGCGTCCCGAACACGCCGGCCGAAACCAGCACTGTGCCGGCGCGGGTCTCGCCGGCCACGCCGTCGGCGCCGATCCAGTGCACGCCGACCGCGCGGCCATTCTCGATGGCGATGCGGTCGACCGTCCGCCCCGCCCCGATGCTGAGGTTCGGCCGCGGCCGGGCCTGGCGCAGATAGGTCACCAGCGTGCCCTGGCGCACCTCCTTCCAGCGATTGTGCGGCATCGGCCCGAACACGCCGGCCGACGCCTCCAGCCCGTTCAGGTCGGCCGCCTCGGCGGTGCCGATGGCTTCGCAGCCCTCGGCGAACACGCGGTTGACCGGCGCCCACGCCGCCGGCTTGTAGCGCTGGATCACGATCGGCCCGTCGCTGCCGTGGATTGGGTCGTTGGCGAAATCAATGTCACGCTCGATGCGGATCAGGTCGGGCAGGCGCGCTTCCCAACGCCAACGCTCGTCCGCCAGCTCGGCAAAGCGGTCGAGGTCGAACGGCGCCGGCCGCGCCGCGATGGTGGAGTTGACCATCGAGGTGCCGCCGACCAGCCGGCCGCGCGGCAGCCAGACCTTGCGCCCGCCGCGGCGCCCGGACGGGTCGTGGTCGAACAGCCCCCAGTCGAACTCGGGAATGGCCGGGACCTGCCAGTGGTTCTCGCCACTGACCGCGAACAGCGGCAATTGCGTTGCCTCATCGGGGAAGTCAGGACCGGCCTCGATCAGCACCACCCGGCGCGCCGGGTCCTCGCTCAGCCGCGCCGCGGCCACCCCGCCTGACGAGCCGGCACCCACCACGACGACATCGCATTCCTCGACCACGGTCGGCCCTCCCCCTTCTTTCGTGTCGCGTTCGGGCGCACGATTTCAGGCGACCATGACCTATTGGCGATGGCTCGCCAAGCGGCAGCGGGATGCGGATGTTGGTGTGTGAAAGCGGAACCTGGGCAAAAAATGGTGGCGGATCAGGGATTTGAACCCCGGACACATGGATTATGATTCCACTGCTCTAACCACTGAGCTAATCCGCCACGAGCGCCGAGGGCGGTCCCCGGAACGGGCCGCCGTGCGTTCGATGTGCTGAGATACGGATGCCGCCCTGCGGTGTCAAGATTTCCGGGTGATTTGCGCCGAATTCCGGGCCAGCCCGCGCCCCTACCCAGCCACCCAACGACAGTATGCTTGGGGCGGCTGGGTGGGGGTGCGGGCCGGTGCCGACTTCCTCAAATAAGACCCTGCCCTGTGCGCTCCCGCTGCACCTCGATCAGGCCGAGCCGGGTCCAGCCCAGCACCTTGACCGCCAGTCGGTCGTTGGCGAGGGCGCGGCGGAACGCGTCGATGACCGCGTCGCGGTCGCCCCGGCGGCGCAGGCTGATGGCATCGACCACGATGGTGCCGCCGAGATTGCGGACACGGAGCTGGCGCGCCACCTTCTCCACCGCGGCACAATTGACCGACAGCGCAGGCTCATTTGCATCGCCACTGTCGACATCGACCGCGACCAACGCGCGGGTCTGCTCGATGGTCAGCCGCCCGCCGCCGGGCAGCTCGATGGTTGGCTCTTGGGCCGCAGCCAGATCGTCGGCGACACCGGCCAATTCGAACGGATCGCCGCCGGGTGGTGCTGCCTCCACCTCGGCATTCTCACTGAGCAGGCCGCGCAACCGCACCTTGGTGGCGGCATCGCCGGCCACCGCGCGGCCGATACCGGCCTCCCGGAACGGCGCGATTGCAGCAGCCAAGGGATCGGGCCCGGCATCCAGGCCCCCGATATCGCCCTCGGCAGGCGCGCCCTCCACCACCGAGACTTGCGCGCCCTTGTCGTCGAACGGCGGCCGCTCGACCCGCACCGCCAGCAACTGGCCTTCGTGCACCCGCCGGTCGATCTTCGGCGGCAATGTGCCGGTGGGGTCGGCGGCATGGGCTTTCAGGAACGCCCAGCGCGCCTCGCCGATGTCGACGAAGGCCGCGTTCAGGGCCTTGTCGACCTTGACCACGCGGCCCAGGAAACGCGCGCCGACCCGCGTCCGGTCATCGGCATAGACAATCGAGAGATCATCCAGCCGCCCGCCGCGCACCGCGCCGGCCCACACGCCTGATGCGTCCGCGCGAACCACCAGCACGTCGACGGGGCCGATGGCACGCGCCATCGTCAGGCGGCGCGGTAGCCGGCGCCTATGAGCAGCGCGCGGGTTTCGTAGAGCGGCAGGCCGACGACGTTGGAGTAGGAGCCGGCAAGCTGGCGCACGAACCCGGCGGCGCGGCCCTGGATCGCGTAGCCGCCGGCCTTGCCGCGCCATTCGCCGGCGGCGATGTAGTCCGCCGCCTCCGTCTCCGATAATCGCTTGAAGCTGACGCGGGTTTCCACCAGCCGGGTCAGCACCTTGCCGTCCGGGCAAACCAGGCAGACGCCGCCATAGACCCGGTGCGCCCGGCCCGACAGCAGGCGCAGGCAGTCCGCCGCCGTGTGCTCATCCTCGGCTTTCGGCAGGATGCGCCGGCCGCACGCCACCACGGTGTCCGCGCCGAGGACGAAAGCCCCGGCTTCGGCGACCGCCTGTGCCTTGTCGGCGGCGAGACGCACAGCGAGCTGGCGTGGCAGTTCGCCCGCCAGCACCGTCTCATCGACATTGGCCGGCACCACTGCGTCGGGCACGATGGCAAGCTGCGCCAACAGGTCGAGCCGGCGCGGCGAGGCCGAGGCCAGCACCAGGCGCTGCGGCGTCTCAACCATCTGTAGGAAATCGCGCACGAATGCGCGCGGCCAGCCCATCGCGCACGGTGCGATAGGCATCCAGCCGCTGCGCGCGGTTGCCGCCCGCCTGGGACGGGTCCGGCGTCTCCCAGTATTCGACCGCGCAGTCCACGGTGCGGGTCACCTCCAATGCGCGTTCGTGGGCTTCGGGCGACAAGGTCACGATCACGTCGCAATACCCGTCGACCATATCATCGAAGGTCTTGGCGTGGTGACGGGCGAGATCGATGCCCAGTTCCGCCATCACGGCAATGACGAACGGATCGGTGGGCTCGTCGGGGTCGACCGCCACGCCGACGCTGTCGACATGAAGATCGCGGTGCATGGCGCGCAGCAGGCCGGCCGCCATCGGCGAGCGCAAGGTGTTGCGCGTGCAGGCAAACAGCACCGAAACTGCCGGCATATCCCTATCGCCGCCGCAACAGGGCGTAGACCAGGGTGAACAGGCGCCGCCCGGTGGCGCCGTCGATCTCCACGCCCGGTGCGAGCTGGTCGACCAGCATCTCGCCGGCCTCGTCGTGCAGCGCGCGCCGCCCCATGTCGATGGCCTCGATCTGCTGCGGCGTCTTGGTGCGGATGGCATCGACATAGGCGTCGCAAACGATGCCGTAGTCGCGGATGGTCCGCCTGAGCGGCGCGATCGCCAGCCCGACATTGCCGGCCGCCGCGCCGTCCTCCGTCGTCAGGTCGAGCCGCAGCCGGGTGTCGGTAATGCCGACCGCCAGCCGATACGGCCCGGCCGGACCATCGGCGGGCTGGAAGCTGTTCTCATAGGCCAGGTCGAACGCCGCCACCTTGATGGCGTGGGCGGCATCGGGGTCGCGCGCATGCGCCAGTTCCTCCGCCACATCCACGGCGGTGACGCGGCTGGTGCTCTCCTCGGCGCCGGCCTCGGCCATGTGTCAGGCGTTCGCCGGAGCCTGCGCCCGGGCGGCGTCGACCGCGGCACGAAACCGGTCGATCCACCCGCCGATCGCCTCCGGACGGGTCTTCAGCGCCGCGCGGTTGACCACCAGGCGCGACGACACCTGCGCCACCGTCTCCACCTCGACCAGCCCGTTGGCGCGCAGGGTCGACCCGCTCTCGACCAGGTCAACGATCCGGCGGCACATGCCGAGCCCCGGGGCCAGCTCCATGGCGCCGTTCAGATGGATGCATTCCGCCTGCACACCACGGGCGGCAAAGTGGCGGCGGGTCGCGTTCGGGTACTTGGTGGCCACGCGCACGTGGCTCCACTCCTCCGGCTTCTCCTGCGCCAGCACCGCCGGCGGGCAGGCCACCGCCAGCCGGCAGCGCCCGATGCCGAGGTCGAGCGGCGCATAGATCTCGCGGTAGGCGAACTCCAGCAGCACGTCGTTGCCGACCACGCCGATATCGGCCGCGCCGAAGGCGACGAAGGTCGCGACATCGAAGCTGCGCACCCGCACCACCGAGACGCCGGCATCGCGGGTCGCGAACTGCAACGCGCGCTCGTCGGGGTCGTCGAACGCCGGCTCGGGCACCAGCCCGGCATGGTTCATCAGCGGGCGAAGCTGCTTCAGGATACGGCCTTTCGGGACGGCAAAGACGATGCCGTCGCGCGTGCGCGAGATCGCCATCAGTCTTCCCCCGCGCCCTGTGCTGCCTCGGGCGTGCTCTCCAGCGGGTGCTCCGGCCGCGCGCGGGTCGGCCACGGCAGGCCGAAATCGTCGAGCTGGCAGGCAATCTCGGAAACGTTCAGGCGCACCGCCATGCCGCCGGCAAAGGTGAAGGTGACGTGGCCGTGGGCGGCATCGTCGTTGGCCGGCTCGTATTCGACCGCCAGCAGGTTCAACAGCACGCCCGTGTTGCGCGGGTCGATGCCCATCCGCTGGACCGACTGCACCTGGCCGACGCACACGCCGCATGTCACGCGCTCGTGGATCGGGCCCTTGGCGTCGCGCTCGCCGGTCGCTTCCCAGCGGAAACGGTTGGCGACCAGGATGAACTGGTGCTCGTCGGCGCGCCACGACATATCGGCCACCCGCACCAGGGCGTCCTGCAGCACCGACGAGACCACTTCCAGGTCCTCGGCATCCTTGGCCATCATCTTCAGGGGCGATGTCATATGGGCCTTTGGTCCGTCTTGTCCGGTTGGCAGGCTCAGTCGCGCACGCGCGCGATCTGCGCACCGCACGCGGCCAGCTTCTGTTCCAGGTGCTCGTAGCCGCGATCCAGATGATAGACGCGATTGACCGTCGTCTCACCCTTTGCGGCAAGACCGGCCAATACGAGCGATACCGACGCGCGCAAATCGGTCGCCATCACCGGTGCCGCATTGAGCCGGTCGACCCCGCGCACCATGGCCGACGAGCCATGCAGGTTGATGTTGGCACCCATGCGGGTCAGTTCGGGCACGTGCATGAACCGGTTCTCGAAAATCGTCTCGGTGATCATCGCGGCCCCCGAGGCGGTGGACATCAGCGCCATGAACTGGGCCTGCAGGTCGGTGGGGAAGCCGGGAAACGGCTCGGTCATGACATCGACCCCGTTCAGGGTGCCGTTGGGCAGCGAGACGCGCAAGCCCGCCTCGGTCTCCGCGATGCCGACCCCGCCGCGCATCAGGGCATCTGCGGCAGCGTCGACCAGGTCCAGCCGGCCGCCGACCAGCTCCACGTCGCCGCGGGTGATCGCCGCGGCCATCATGTAGGTGCCGAGCTCGATGCGGTCGACGATGACCGCGTGCTCCGCCGGCTGCATCGAGGTCACGCCCTCGATCTTCAGGTGATCAGTGCCGATGCCCTCGATCTTCGCGCCCATGGCCTGTAAGCAGCGCGCCAGGTCGGCAACCTCCGGCTCGCGCGCCGCGTTCATCAGCTCGGTCTGCCCCTTCGCCAGGGTCGCGGCCATCAGCAGGTTCTCGGTGGCGCCGACCGACACTTGCGGGAAGGTGATCGGCGCGCCGACCAGCCCCTTCGGCGCCGTCGCCTCGACATAGCCTTCGCGCAGGTCGATCTCCGCGCCCAGGGCTTCGAGCGCCTGCAGATGCAGGTCGACCGGGCGCGCGCCGATGGCGCAGCCGCCGGGCAGCGAGACCCGCGCCGTGCCGCAGCGCGCCAGCAGCGGCCCCAGCACCAGCACCGACGCGCGCATCTTGCGCACCAGGTCATAGGGCGCGATGGTCGAGCGAATCTCCTTGGCGTGCACCGTCATCACCCGGCCGGTATGCCCGCCATTGCCGGGGTCGCCGTCCATGGCGAACGAGACGCCGAGCTGGGTCAGCAGGTCGACCAGGGTGGTGATGTCGGCCAGGTGGGGCAGGTTCTTCAGCGTCAGCGTCTGGTCGCTCAGCAGTGCTGCCGTCAGCAGCGGCAGCGCCGCGTTCTTCGCGCCACTGACCTCGATGCGGCCCTTCAGCGGCCGCCCGCCCTCGATGCAAATCTTGTCCATGAAGTGTCAGTTCCCGCCAGCCGCAGCCCCTTACAGGCGCGGCAGCGTTACCCCCGTTTGTCCCTGGTACTTGCCGCCGCGCTCCTTGTAGGACACCTCGCAAGGGCTGTCGCCCTTCAGGAACAGGAACTGCGCCCCGCCCTCGTTGGCGTAGATCTTCGCCGGCAGGGGCGTGGTGTTGGAAAACTCCAGCGTCACGTGGCCTTCCCACTCCGGCTCCAGCGGCGTGACGTTCACGATGATGCCGCAACGCGCATAGGTCGACTTGCCGAGGCAGATGACGATGACGTCGCGCGGCACCCGGAAATACTCCACCGTGCGCGCCAGCACGAAGCTATTCGGCGGCACAACGCAAACGTCGGTCTCGCGCTCCACAAAGCCCTCGTTGCGGAAGTCCTTCGGGTCGACGACGGCGCTGTCCACATTGGTGAAGATCTTGAATTCGCGGGCCACCCGCGCGTCGTATCCGAACGACGACAGGCCATAGGAGATCGTGCCCTCGCGACGCAGGCCGTCGACGAACGGGTCGATCATGCCCTCCTCGGTGGCCATCTGCCGGATCCAGTGGTCGGGCATCACCGACACGTCGCATCTCTCCTTGCTGGTTGGCGCGGCGACCCCCAATGCCGTCGCGCGCGCGCCTGAGCGGCGGCTGAGTGATAACGATGGCGGGCGATTGCGGCAAGCGGCTCATCGCCGCAATGGCCCCGGCGCCATGGACAGGCTAGATCAGAATCAGCTTACGCTGAATCTGCGCCAGCCCTCTCCCCCACCCGGCCGCCCAACGGTAGTATCCTGTCTGGGTGCCGGGTGCCAAAAGGGAGCGCGGATGCGTGACCGCATTGATTTGGGAGAGGGCCGGTGCCGCCTGAAATAAACATGCGCTAGCATCACTGCGACACCATCAGGGACCGAGCCTTGCCCGAAACGCCCCACTCCATCGCCTCGATCGGCGAGTGCATGGTCGAAATCTTCGTGCGCGACGGCGGCACCTGCGCCCTCGGCTACGGCGGCGATACGCTCAACACGGCGACCTATCTGCGCCGGATCCTGCCGGCCGCGCGCGCCCACGTCAGCTACGTGACGGCACTAGGCGACGATCCGTACTCGGAGGAAATGCTGGCCCGCTGGCGGGCCGAGGGGCTGGACACATCGTTGATCGCGCGGCTGCCGGGCCGGCTGCCGGGGCTCTACACCATCAGGACCGACGACGCGGGGGAACGCAGCTTCCACTATTGGCGCAACGCCGCCGCCGCGCGCGACCTGATGCGCGCACCCGATATCGACCGGATCTCGGAGGCGGTGGAGGCATGCGACCTGGTCTATGTCTCCGGCATCACGCTCTCGATCTACGACCAGGAAAGCCGGGACCGGTTGCACGACCTGCTGGATAGGGTGCGCACGCGCGGCGGCAAGGTGGCGTTCGACGGCAACTATCGCCCACGGGGCTGGCCGGATATCGAAGCGGCGCAGCAGGCGGCCGCGGCGGTGCTGACGCGCACCGACATCGCGCTACCCACCTTCGACGACGAGCATGCGCTCTATGGCGACGCCGACCCCGAGGCGACCATCGCGCGACTGCACGGCCATGGCGTGCGCGAGATCGTGGTGAAACGCGACCGCGCGAGTTGCCTGCTGGTGAGCGACGAGGGTCGCAGCGAGGTGCCGACAGAGCCCGTCGCGCGGCCGGTCGACACCACCGCGGCCGGCGACAGCTTCAATGCCGGCTATCTGGCCGCGCGGCTGCTGGGTGCATCGGCCGAAGTGGCGGCCCGTGCTGGCCACACCCTGGCCGGCACGGTGATCCAGCACCCAGGCGCGATCATACCAACCGCCGAAATGCCGGATCTGGGCCTGGCCTGACGGGGTGCCGTCCAGGCCAGCCGATCAGCAGCCGCTGGAATCAGCCGCCGTTGGTCGTGAATTCCTCATCGGGCGAATTCCGGTTGGTGCCGTCATCGGCCGGCGCCTCCACCTCAAGATCCGAGTCGACGTCGGAAAAGATGTCGGAGAGGCTGCCCCCCATGTTGGCGAGCGCGCCAATAGCCGCCACCGCAATCAGCGACGCGATCAGGCCATACTCGATGGCGGAGATACCGCCCTCCTCCTTGAACAGTCGGCGCATCACTTTGCGCATCGGCGTCGTTCCTTCCTGGTCGTCAACGGCAGCCCGCCAGGGCTGCTCCCCCTAAGTACAATTGTAGGGAGCAAGCCGCATGCCGTGCGTTAACCTTTTGAATTGATTTACTTTTGGTAATGTCGGGCCGCTCGCCAAAACTGCAAAACGCAACCGGGTCACGAATCGCTTCGCAAATTGCCAAACGTGGCCGGGCCCATTGGGTGACGTCCAAATCATTCGTTGCTTGCGCTGAGTCGGCACCAACCCACACCGCCCCACACAGCATGAAGGGCCCGACCGTGAGGCCGGGCCCTTCCTACGCCTTGGCGTGACGAACGGCACCCCCACGTAGGCCGTCGTCCGCCAGGCGATCAAGAAAACGGGCCCAGCTTTGCCGCCGGGCCCGACAGTTGGGGAGGAATCTATGATCTATCGGCGCGCGCCGTGCCGGGCGTTGCGACGATGACCGGTCAGCAGGATCAGCCTTTGGTGTCTTCGGATTCCGTGACGGCGGCATCGAGCTGATCGCCGACTTCCGTGAACGCGCCGCTCAGGCTGCCGCCCATGCTTTCCAACGCGCCGATGGCGGCAACGGCCACCAGGGCCGCGATCAGGCCATACTCAATGGCGGTGGCGCCCTCTTCGTTGCGGACAAAGCGCTTCAGGATCTTCAGCATTCAGGTAATTCCTTCGGTTGGGGAACAATCATGTCGACCGCATCGGCGGCCGGATACCGTGATGGTCGCAAGCCATGTGCCAATCCGCCAACCGATTGAAAAACAACGATTTCGAAGAAAGATTGATGCGCATGCGGGCAATTTGCATCGAGAATTTTGATGTTTCGCATTGCATTTCGCGAATCCGCGTTTGCGGAATGAAACCCGCCTGGCCAAACCCGGCTGGCCAAACCCGGGCCGCCGGCCTCACCCTGCTTGCGGCGTTGGCGAAAAAAAGGCCCGGCGTTTCCGCCGGGCCCGTTGACCTTCGTCGATGTCGCTGGCAGCCGGATCAGCCGCCGGTGCCGCTACCACTTGCCTCTTCCACCGGGGCGTCGATCTGTTGGCTGACCTCCTCGAACAGACCGGAGAGGCTGTCGCTCATGGTGCTGAGGGCGCCAATGGCTGCCACGGCCACCAATGCGGCGATCAGGCCATATTCCACGGCGGTCACGCCTTCCTCTTCCCGCAACATGCGCTTGATGAGCTTGAACATCGCGTCGTTCCTTGATTCTTGGTTCATGCCGCACTGGCAAGTTCTCGTTTACCCAACAGCAAACCGCATGCCGTGCGCACAAGCCTTTGATTCAAAATGATTCAGAAAAAGTCTTGCCTGCCGAAACGTCACGCAATCTGACAACTTCGCTCAAATTGCGATGCAAATTGCGAATCGGCGCGCGCAAAATGCGACTCGGCGCCGAATGCTCAGCCGGTAAATGCCTGCAGGCCGGTCTGCGCGCGGCCCAGAATCAGCGCGTGGATGTCGTGCGTCCCCTCATAGGTGTTCACGGCCTCCAGGTTCATGACGTGGCGAATGACGTGATATTCGTCGGCCACGCCATTGCCGCCATGCATGTCCCGGGCCGTGCGCGCGATCTCCAGCGCCTTGCCGCATGAGTTGCGCTTGAGCATGGAGATCATCTCCGGCGCGCCGCGCCCCTCGTCCATCAGCCGGCCCAGGCGCAGACAGGTCTGCAAGCCGAGGGTGATTTCCGTCTGCATGTCGGCGAGCTTCTTCTGGATGAGCTGGTTGGCGGCCAGCGGCCGGCCGAACTGCTTGCGCTCCAGCGTGTACTCTCGCGCGGCATGCCAGCAGAACTCCGCCGCACCCAGCGCGCCCCAGGCAATGCCGTAGCGCGCCTTGTTCAGGCAGCCGAACGGCCCCTTCAGGCCACTAACGTTGGGCAGCAGGTTCTCCTCCGGAACGAACACGTCCTCCATCACGATCTCGCCGGTGGTGGAGATGCGCAGCGAGAACTTGCCTTCGATCTTGGGCGTGGAGAACCCCTCCATCGCGCGCTCCAGGATGAAGCCGCGGATGACCCCCTCCTCGTCCTTTGCCCACACCACGGCGATGTCGGCGATCGGCGAGTTGGTGATCCACATCTTCGCGCCCTTCAGCACGAAGCCGCCGTCGACCTTGCGCGCGCGGCTGGCCATGCCGCCGGCGTCGGAGCCGAAGTCCGGCTCGGTCAGCCCGAAGCAGCCGACCCACTCGCCGGTGGCAAGCTTGGGCAGGTACTTCCGGCGTTGCTCCTCGGAGCCATAGGCGTGGATCGGGTGCATAACCAGGCTGGACTGGACGCTGAGCGCCGAGCGGTAGCTGGAATCGACCCGCTCCACCTCGCGCGCCACCAGGCCGTAGCAGACGTGGTTGACGCCGGCGCAGCCATACTCTTCGGGCAGCGTCGACCCCAGCATGCCGAGCGCGCCCAGCTCGTTCATGATCTCGCGGTCGAACCGCTCCTCGCGGTGCGCCTGCAGCGCGCGCGGCATCAGCTTTTCCTGGCAGTAGTCGCGCGCGGTGTCGCGCACCAGGCGCTCGTCCTCCTCCAGCTGGTCTTCCAGCAGCAATGGGTCTTCCCACGCGAACGTCGGTCGGGTGGCGGGCTTGCTGGACGCCGGCGCCTCTGCATTGGCGGCGGCTTGCGCTGGGGTCATCGGGCTCTCCTCGCGGAAATTAGATCGGGATCAGCTTTCGCTGAAGCCGGCACCGGCCCGCACCCCCACCCGGCCACCCAGACAGGATACTACCGTTGGGCGGCTGGGTGGGTGTGCTGGCCGGCGCAGGCTCAGATGATCATGATCTAGCAAATGATACATGCCCGGATCGTACAGCCGCGCGCCCGCCGCCGCCACAAGGTTGCGGCGCGGCGCTTGGGCGCGCGGGTGTCGGCCTGGAACCCTACTCGTCCGGCGAGAATGTCGCCTGCAGCGCCAATGCCTGCAGAACGCGCGCTATCATATTGGCATCGTTCAGGCTCTGGAAGCCGACGAAGTCGCCTAAGCCTTCACCCGACCCGCCTGTGTTCATTGCCAGATCGAGCGTGCCCTCGGCCTCGGCGAACTGCGCGAACGCGTGGAGCGTGTCGGCAAACTCCGGCAGCGCCTGCGCCATCTCGTTGGCCCACAAGGCCAGTCGGCCGGCAGCCTCTTCGCCGGTCGCCGGCATGGCGGCGATACCGTCTCTCATCGCTGTCAGCTGTGCCTCGACCTCCTCGACCATCGCCGTCATTTCCGGTGGCAGGTCTTCGACCGGCAGCGCCACTTGCGCAAACACGGCCATGTTGGCCAAGGCGATCTCGAACCACGTCCGCACGAAGAAGGTCGACAGGCCGAGGACGTCATGGCCGCTGCCATCGGTCAGCGCCACGTCCAAGGCCGCGTCCTGGGCGCTGAGCGGTTGGTAGTGGACCGCGATCTGGCCCATGTCCGCCAGTACGATCTGGATATCGACTGTGGCCCCGTGGTCTTCTGGCGCGCGCACGATGGACATGTCGAGATCGCCGGAGATCTCGGTGCGATCGCCCAGGTATCCCGGCAGCCGGTCGAATGGCTCGATACCGCTCAACGCGCCGAGGAATAGGCTGACGCCTTCGGCTTCGATGCCGATCTCGACGGTTTGACCCGGGATGCCGACAAGCATGAATTGCAGATGCGCCATGGCATAGGGGCTCAGGCGCAGCGTATCGACAGTCAGAATGACTTCGGAAGCATCGGGATCGCCGCCTTCCAGCGCCGGTATTGGCGTTGCCGCCAGCAATTGCCCGAGTACGTCCAGGTCGTGGATCTCGACCCATCCGTTGTCGAGTTTTTCCACGTCCGCGAACGCGACCTGCTCGGCGGCGGCCGCTTCCTGCAGAACGATGATGAAGTCGTCGGCCTGATCGGCCTGGGCGGCAAGGGGCGCCAGCGTGCCAAAGAGCGCGATGGCGGCTGCATGGGTCAGGGTTTTCATTCCTGCCTCCTTCTTATTGTTCTTGTTGGGCTTATTGGTCTTATTGGGACCGTTATCTGGATGAGGATAGTGGC
Source organism: Alphaproteobacteria bacterium (assembly GCA_965227515.1). Taxonomy (GTDB): domain Bacteria; phylum Pseudomonadota; class Alphaproteobacteria; order CALKHQ01; family CALKHQ01; genus CBDDFZ01. Next base: position 2,237,381 of record CBDDFZ010000001.1, on the reverse strand, counting down.
GTGGTCGTGACGTGACCGTGTCAAGTTGGGGAAAAATCACTCAGCCGACTTGCTGGCGCACCCGCTCGCGGTGGAACGTGTAGAGGCCGGAGGCCACGATGATCAGCGAGCCGACCCAGGTCCAGATATCCGGGAAGTAGCTGAACACAAGCACGCCATAGATCGCGCTCCAGACCAGCATGGTGTATTGCATCGGCGCCACCACGACCGCCTGCGCCACTTCCAGCGCACGGATCAGCAGGAATTCGGCGCACGCCGCGATCAGGCCGATAGCGACGAGCATCACCACCTCCTGCGTCGTTTGCGGCGTCTCCCAGATGAACGGCAGCGGCAGCGATATCAGCACGATGCCGACCAGCGAGGTGTAGGCGACGGTGGTGAGCGTGCTGTCGGAGTCGCTGACCATCCGCGAGATCACCTGGCGCACCGCGAACATGCCCGCCGCACCCAGCACCAGCAGGGCCGCCGGATGCACGACCCCAAGCCCGGGCCGTATCACGATCATGGCGCCGACAAAGCCGACGACCACCGCGCCCCAGCGGTGAATGCCCACCGGCTCGCGCAGGAATATGGCCCCCATGATGGTGACCAGCAGCGGGGCGACGAAGGCCACCGCGACGGCATCCACCAACGGCACGTAGGTGATGGCGATAATGAACAGGACCGACGAGCCGACAACCAGAAAGCCGCGCGTCACCTGGATGACCGGGTGGCGGGTGCGCAACAGGCCGGGGCCGCGTACGATCAGAAGCCCCAGGGCGCCGAGCCCGAGCCCCATCAGCCGGGCCCAGGCGATTTGCAGGACCGGCACGGTTTCCGACAACACCTTTGCCTGGGTGTCGACCGATACGAACAGGAACATCGCGCCCAGCATGTAGATGATGCCGCGCGCGCTTTCCGATCTCCTGGGCCGGGCGACCGGCGCTTGCGGTGCGTGAAAGGCGATCGTCGTTGGTCCGGCAGCCGGGCCGGCGAATGCGCGGCGCGATATCGGCAGCCCTTCCAAGTGACACGCGCCGTCGGGGCCGTCAATCGGCTGCGAAGCCGATCACCTCAGCCATGCGCGGTACGCATGGCTTGCCGAGGGCCGGCGATCAGCGCACTTCCGCGTAAGTGCCGTTGCTCCACTCGTAGAATACATAGGCCGGCTGGCGGACATCGCCCTTCGCATCGAAACTGACGGGGCCGATCACCGTGTCGAAGGTATTCGACCTGAGCACCGGGATCATCGCGGACGGCGACGTCGAGCCGGCCAACTGCGCGGCCTGAGCAAACACCTGCATCGTGGCATAGGTGTAGAGCGTGTAACCCTCGGGCTCGTAGCCCGACGCGCGGAACCGGGCGACCGTGTCGGCCGCCGTTGAGAAATTGCGCGGGTCGGGACCGAAGGTCATCAGCACGCCCTCGGCCATGGTGCCGATGCGCGCCCAAAATTCATCGGTCACGAGCGAGTCACTGCCGATGAACTGCGCCGTCATGCCAACCTCGCGCATCTGGCGCAGGATGACCGAGGCGTCGTCCACCCATCCACCGAAGTAGACGACCCCAACGCCTGCCGCCTCCAGAGCGCTCACGACACCGGAATAGTCCGAACCACCGCTGCGAAAATCGCGCACAACAATGTTGGTCACGCCGCTGGCTCGCAGCGTTTGCTCCGCGGTTCGCGCCAGGCTTTCTCCGTAAGCACTTTCGTCGTGCACGATGCCCACTGGCACACCGGCGTAGTTAGCAGCGATGTAAGCGCCAGCAATTCGTCCTTGCTGGTCGTCGCGACCTGACACGCGAAAGACGTTGGCACCGCCCGTTTCGGTGACAGCATTATTGGTCGAGGCTGGCGAGATCATGAGGACATTTTCGCGCTGGTAAACCTCGCCCGCACGCATCGATGTAATCGAACAGAAATGGCCGGCGACGAATCCCGCACCCTGGGCAACGAGGCTACTGGCGACGCTTGCCGCATTGCCCTCTTGGCACTGGTCGTCCCCCACTACCAGCATCATGTCCTGGCCCAGCACCCCGCCAGCCGCGTTAATGTCGTCGACCGCCAGCCGGGCGCCCTGCTCCATCTGCTCGCCGAACGCCGCGTACTGACCGGACATCGGCCCCGCGGTGGCGACAACGATGGCACCGCCCGTGTCCTCCGGCACCGCGGCACTCGCGGTCTGGACCGGTGCCGCTGACGGCGCAGATGAAGCCGCAGCCGTCGTCCCTCCGCCCGAACCGCCGGACTGGCAGCCGGCGACGAAGGTCAGGGCCGCCAGCGCGGCCAGGCAAGAGAACACGGATTGGGGGTGTCGCTGTTTCATGTGGGGGACATCTCACTTCGACTATCGGATTGAAGAACAGAACCGAACGCACGAACGATACCGGTTGAAAATCCAACCGGCAAGCTCGCCCCGACATTCACACAGGCAAGCAAAACACCCTTAAAGCGGGACGGGCTAGATGCGGTAGATGCGCGCCGCGTTGTCGTGGAACAGGGCACGGCGCTCGTGCTCGCTGAACTCGGCGGTGATCGCATCGAACGCCCGCCAGATCGCTGCATAGCTGCTGAACAGCTTGTCGACCGGGAAGTTGGAGGCGAACAGGCAACGGTCGGCGCCGAACAGGTCGATGGTGTCGAGCACGAACGGGCGGATCGACAATTCGTCCCACTGGTGGTCGAGCATGCCGAGGCCGGAGATCTTGATCGCCACGTGCGGCAGCGCGGCCAGTCGCGCCAGTTCGCCCCGCCAATAGGTTCGGCCGGCGTCGTCGCGGCGGATCGGCATGCCGGTGTGGTTGACGATCACCGGAATGTCCGGATGCCGGGCCACGATCGCCGCCGCCTGCGCCATCTGGTGCGGATAGAGCTGGAGGTCGAACGACATGCCGTGCTCGGCCAGCCGGCCATAGCCCTGCTCCCAGCGCGGCTCGTCCATAAAAGGCACGTCGACGTGCGCGTATTTGGTTTCGTCGTGGGTGTTCAGGATCTGGCGGATGCCACGCACATTGGCGAACGCGGCGTGCGCGGCCAGCACATCGCCCACGGACGGGTCGGACAGGTCCGCATAGGCAACGATGGCGTGCGGGAAGCCGCCGGAGCCGGGCGCGTCCGCCACCGCCTGCAGCCAGCGCGTCTCCGCCACCGGATCGGCCGGGTCGTGGTCGGCCTGCAGGTGCACCGACTTGACCACGCTGAGGTCGCCGATATCGGCCTTGAAGTCGTCCAGCAGATAACTGTGGCGCAGCGGCCGGATATCGCCGACGAACACGTCCTCCGGCGCCGGCGGGCGTTTCTGCAGCCACGGATAGCTGTTCGTTTCCAGGTCCCACAGATGGTGGTGGGCGTCGATGATGGGGAGGTCGCTGAAGCTCATGGATTTTCCAATGGTGCGGTCGTGCCGACCAGTCGTTCGCTGATCTGCCACAGCCGGGCTGCGGTGTCGTCATCGGCGGCCAGCGCGCTGGTCTGCGAGAGCTGGCCATCGCTGCCGAAATACCGGCCGGTAGTGGCGGCGTGCTCCGGCGCGGTGACCAGGTCCGCGATCATGTTGCCGGCCCGCGACGCCGGCGCCGAGCGCCGGTTCATCAGCCGGTAGAGCCAGCCGGTGAACCCCCTCATGTCGCCATCGGCGCCGATGGAGCTGCGAATGCCGCCGGGATGGACCGCGTTGACCGTGACCCCCGTTCCCTCCATCCGCCGCGCCAGCTCGCGCGAAAACAGGATGTTGTAGAGCTTGGAGCGGCCATAGCTGCGCGCGGTGCTGTAGCCGCGTTCGAACTGGATGTCGTCCAGATAGGCGGTGCGCGCCACCATGTGCATGCGCGAGGCGACGTTGAACACCCGCACCGGCGCACAGGCCCTCAGCTTGTCGAGCATGAGAGTGGTCAGCAGGAAGGGCGCCAGGTGGTTGACCTGCATCACCATCTCGTTGCCGTCACCGGTGACCCGCCGCTCGGTCAGCGCGATGCCGGCATTGTTGACCAGCGCGTCGATGCGCGGCAGTCGCACCAGTTCGGCGGCGAGCCCGCGCACCGCTTCCAGCGAGGCGAAGTCGCCGACCCGCCATGCGGTGCCGCCGCCGAGCCTTGCCGCCGCGTCCGCGAGCGCCGTTTCGTTCCGCCCGGTGATCACCACCTGCCAGTCGCGCGCGATCAGCGCCTCGGCGGTCGCATAACCGATGCCACCATTGCCGCCGGTCACGATGGCGCACGCGCGTTCAGATCCGGTCATCGCCATCCCCTATTGTTGGCATCAAGGCAGTCGGCATCAAGCGCGACCAAAACGGCATGCCCCTCGGCGGCAGCCAACGGGGGCATCCGGCACGAAGCCACGCACATCTGACAACGTTTACCTCCCCATCGCCGAAAGCGACGCCAAGCATCGGCGTGCGCCGCGCGCAGTTTAGCGCTAGTGTGGCCGCCGACAGGTGAAAAGCTGTCGCGAAACAACCTCGACACGAGGAGGGAGGAAGCAGACATGATCAAGAGAACGGTTGCCGCCGCAGCGGTGCTTGCCGCATCGGCCGTGGCCGCGCCGGCGATGGCGCAAGAGGCCCGCACCTTCTATTGGATTTCCCATGGCGGCCCGGCCGACCCGGTCTGGACCTATTTCCTCGCCGGCGCCGAGATGTGGGCGGAAGATACGGGCAACACGGTCAATACCTCGTTCCACAGCGGCGACGTCGCGTCCCACCAGGAAGCGGTGCGTGCCGCGATCGCGGCGGGTGCAGACGGCATCGTCAGCTCCAGCCCCGACCCGGGCAGCCTGGTAGAAGTGGTGGCCGAGGCGCAGGAAGCCGGCATCCCGATCATCAACATGAACACGCCCGACCCGAGCGCCAATTTCGACGCCTATGTCGGCATGGACCTTGTCGACACCGGCAGGCGCTGGGCGCAGTACCTGGTCGACAACGGCCATGTCGAGGCAGGCGACTTCGTCTGGATGCCGGTTGAGGTTCCGGGCGCCACCTACGGCGTGCAGGAAGAAGAAGGCATCGCCACCGTCTTCGAGCCGATGGGCATCACCTGGGAGGTGACCGACGCCACCCTGGACCAGGCCGAGGTCATCACCCGCATGACCGACTACCTGGTCGCCAATGGCGACAATGTCGACGCGATCATCGGGCTCGGCGACCTGGTTACCGGCAGCATCGCGCGCGTGTTCGACCAGGCCGGCTTCGCGGCCGGCGACATTCCGGTGGTCGGCTGGGGCAACTCGCTCGACACCACGCAAGAGGTGCTGAACGGCTACGTCAACGCCGCCATGTGGCAGGACCCGCACGCCACCAGCTACGTCGCCCTGTCGTTGGCGGCGATGGAAGTGAACGGCATTCCGGCCGGCTTCGATGTCTATACCGGCGCGCTCTACGACGCCTCCACGGCTCAGATCTACGACGACATCCTGTCGGGCAACTGAGCCGAATAGCCCAAGACCCGGCGGCGGTTTCGGCCGCCGCCGGCACCGCCTACGCGCCACCGCGCCCTATCGCCGAGCCCCGCGCCCATCATGCCCGCGTCCAACATCATCGACTTCATTAAGCGCATCGTCGCCAAGCCGGAGTTCGGGCCGTTCGTCCTGCTGGTGGTGATGATCGTCGTCTTCTATTCGATCAACCCGACCTACCTGTCGATCCGCAACATCTCCAACCTGCTGGTCTTCACGGTGGAGTTGGGGCTGATCGCGCTGGCGATGACGCTGCTGATGACATCTGGCGAGTTCGACCTCTCGGTCGGCTCGGTATTCGGCTTCACGCCCGTGCTGATGTGGACGCTGTTCAACGAGGGCGTGGTCGGCATCGAGCTCGCGTTCCTCGCAAGCCTGCTGGTCGCCGCCTGCTTCGGGCTGATCAGCGGCCTGTTCGTGACCCGGCTGAAAATACCCTCGTTCCTGGTGACACTCGGCATGCTGCTGGTGGTGCGCGGCACCGCCCTCTACGTCACCGATGGCTTTCCGCAGCGCACCTGGGATGCCGGCGACCTGTGGCTGGCACAAGTACTGGTCGGCGACTTCTATATCGGCGACCTGCGCATCTACATGTCGCTGTTCTGGTTCATCCTGGCCGCGGTTGTGTTCGGCTACATCCTGACCCAGACCAAGTTCGGCAACTGGATTCAGGCGTCGGGCGGCAACCCGAACGCGGCCCGCGCACGCGGCGTGAACGTGCGGCTGACCAAGATGATCCTGTTCATCGTGTCGTCGACGATGGCGGGCTTCGCCGGCATCATCAGCTCGATCCGCACCTCGGCCGCCAACCCCAACAGCGGCACCACCTACGAGCTTGAGGTGATCGCCATGGTGGTGATCGGCGGCACGGCGCTCACCGGCGGGCGCGGCACCATCATCGGCACCGTCATCGGCATCCTGATCCTGCGGCTGGCGCGCAACGGCATCGTGCTGATCGGCGTGCCGGGGCTGGCCTACAACATCTTCATCGGCGCCATCATCCTGGGCATGATGGCCCTGCATTCCTGGCTCGACCGCCGCCATCAGGAGGGTCGCTGACATGCCCCCATCGATGAGCGGCCAAGAGCTGATCCGGATGCAGAACATCACCAAGCTCTATGGCCGGGTGCAGGCGCTGGAGGACGTTACCTTCACCGTCTACCGCAACGAGATCGTGGGGCTGCTGGGCGACAACGGCGCCGGCAAGTCGACGCTGATCAAGATCCTGTCCGGCGCGGTGCCCGCCTCCAGCGGCGAGATCCACATCAACGGCCAGCGGGTCAGCATCACCTCGACCACCGATGCCATCCGCCACGGCATCGAGACCATCTACCAGGACTCAGCCCTGGTCACCGAGCTGTCGATCGCGCGCAACCTGTTCCTGGGCCGCGAGCCGGTCACGGGGCCGAAATTCCTCAACCGCCTGGACAAGAAGAAGATGGACCATGTCGCCCGCACCCTGCTGGGCGAGGTCGGCATCACCAAGAACATCCCGCCCAACACGCCCATCGGGTCGCTGTCGGGCGGCGAGCGCCAGGCCGTCGCCATCGCGCGCGCCATGCACTTCGATTCAGAGCTGATCATCCTGGACGAGCCGACCAACAACCTGGGCGTCGCCGAGACCCAGGGCGTGCTGCAGTTCGCCCGTGGCGCGCGGGAGAGCGGGCACTCCTGCATCTTCATCGCCCACAACATCCACCACGTGTTCCAGGTGGTCGACCGCATCGTCGTGCTCAGGCGCGGCAAGGTGGTGGCCGACGACATCGACCCACGCGAGACCAGCATCGAAGCGGTGGAACGGATCATCACGGGCATGGATTAGGCGGGTGGTGACGTCGCCCAGCAGGCGATGTCACCACCCCAAGGTTCCAGCCCGCGTTTCTCAGGCGCCTCGGCCATCGGATGCGCCCGGCTTGCCGAGGAAACATCAATCCGTCGGAAGGGCCCCAGAAGGGAGATCCGAATCTTGGGTCACTGGTCCAGGAATTCTCCCCAGACCCAGCCGCCGGTGACCTGGCACCAGCCATCGATGCATTGCCCCATTCCGATCGTCTGGCCCATTGCGAGCATGCCGACAATATTGCCGTTGCCGCCCGGCTGGTCGTAGAGATCCACGTCGCCGTTCACGGTGACATTGCGGAACCCGCCGCCGCCCGCATTGCCGGGATTTCGGGGATCACCGTCCGGCAACGCGGCGAGATCGAGATACTCGGCGCGGACATAGCCTCCCGAAATCTGGCACCAGCCGGAGGGACAGTCCCAGATGGCGACCACACGCCCCGCCTCCAGCGTTCCAAGACGCATACCTTGCATGGACGCGACATCGTAGTAGGGGGCGTCAGTGAGGACCCTGACATCCGTCGGGCCGGCCGCTGCGGCCGTGCCCACCGCGAGCGTTGTCGCGACACTCGCGATCGCGATATTGGCAGCTAACTTGCGCACTATCATTACTCCCAGTTTCGTAACAGATTGAACGAAATGAACCTTGCGCACCCGATGAAGCGCAGTCCTGTCGGGAATGCCCGCTATCGCCCCTGTTGGGGGCAGCGGGGCGGCCATGTGCATCTATTTCAGCTCCACCATGATGATATGCGTGGGCGTGGTCCCGACGTTCTCGCCCGCGTGGGTTTGCGCCTCGGAAAACAGCACTTGGCCGGGGGTGAACGAGCGGTTCAGCTCCGTGCCGTCCGGCAGCGTCAGGCGACGCTCGAAGGCGCTCAGCGCGTAGACCAGGAAGGCGGGGTGGTCATGCATGCTGGTCTTGTCGCCGGGCCCGTCCTGGTATTCCAGCACGCGCACGCGATCGTTCTCGAAGATGACCTTGTAGAAGTCCGGATCGGTCACCGCCGGATCCTCGGCATGAACCGCCGATGTCAGCACGGCCGCCGCAACCGCAGCACCCGCCCACATGGCCGATAACCGCATAACCCTCATCAGGCACCTTCCTGCGTTCTGGACAGCCGAGGGGCGGTGTCGCGCTGGTGCGCGGCATGCCTGCAACCGGCTTCCACCTGGGTTGAGTTTGGCTTCGACAACCGGCGAACCGCTTGGCCTCGCCCGTCCTACCGATCGTCCGAAATAATGTATGCCGAGGCCGAGTTGTCGCGGCACTCGGCAATATTGCGGAAGGCCCCCGCGAAGCTGCATAGTCCTGCGTCTCGCGTCCTTGGGCGGTTCGGCGAACAATGCTCGACTGGAACGATCTGAAGTATTTTCTGGCGGTGGCCCGGAACGGCAGCACGCTTGCCGCCGCCCGCGCGCTCCACGTGAACCAGTCGACGGTTCAGCGGCGTCTGGTCGATCTGGAGGCCGACTTGAAGCTCCGTTTGGTGGAGCGGTTGCCGAGCGGCTACCGGCTCACACCGGCCGGCAATGCTGTGCTCGCGTCGGTGGAGAACGTGGCGGGCGCGATCGAGATGTTCGAGCGGCGCTGCGCGGAAGCCGCGCACGAGGGCATCCTGCGGCTTACCTGCCCTGAACCCATCGCCAATCGGCTGGCGCAATCGGGCTTCCTCGATCGGTTCCAAGGCAAGCATCCCGATCTGGGCATCGAGTTCGTCCTTGCCGATCGCTATGTCGATCTTGCAAGGGGCGAGGCCGACGTGGCGTTTCGCTCCGGCGACACCGACGGAGTCCTTGTCGGGCGCACGATCGCGGATTCGATCTGGGCGGTCTACGCCAGCGCCGGCTATGTGAGACAGCACGGCGCGCCGACCTCGATCGACGAGATCGATCAGCATTCCGTGGTCGCATTCGAAAGCGACAGTCACCGGCTGTCGATCTGGCTACGCGAGGTCGCGCCGAACGCCCGCATAACCGCGCGCAGCAACAGCGTTCTGGGCCTCGTCTCCGCCGTGAAGTCGGGCGTTGGCATCGCCGCCCTGCCGCTGCCGCTTGGCGATGGCGAGCCCGACCTTGTCCAAATCCTGCCGCCTGTCCCCGAACTGACCCGCGTCTGGCGTGTTCTTTGCCACCCTGACGCCCGATATCTTCGTCGGGTCGACGCCTTTTTCAAATTCGTAGGCGCGCAAATGGACGCATTGCGGCCTGTGTTGACCGGCTGATGATGCATTCGATGGCTAGGGACGCCTGTCGGGTTCGCGCTGGACGCCATCCCCTGGCAAGATTGGCATGGTTTGGCGGCAACGGAGCGGCGGCATGACCCCTGAAATCATCCTGCACCACTACGCGATCTCGACCTATTCGGAACGGGTGCGCCTCGCGTTCGGCCTGAAGGGTCTGAAATATCGCTCCGTCGACATTCCGCCGGCGATGCCGAAGCCGGACCTGCTGCCGCTGACCGGCGGCTACCGGCGCACTCCCGTCCTCCAGATCGGCGCCGACATCTTCTGCGACACGCTGCTGATCCTGCGGGTGATCGAGGAGCTGCACCCCAAGCCCAGCCTGTACCCGGACGGGAACGAGGGCATCGCGCTGGCGCTGGCCTGGTGGGCGGACCGGTTCATTTTCGGGCCGGCGCTGGGCGTCGTCGCCGACACCATCGGCCACAAGATCCCGCCCGAGTTCGTGGCCGAGCGCAAGGCCTTCGGCTTTCCACTGGCGGCCGAGGACGTGGCCCCCGTGCTGCATCGCCACTTGCAGCAGGGCGCGGCCCATCTGGACTGGCTCGCGACCATGCTGGCGGACGGGCGGCCCTTCCTGCTCGGCAAGGCGCCGAGTGCGGCCGACCTGGCAGCCTATTGCGACCTGTGGCTGTTGAAGACACAGGGCGGCCCCGAAGCCGAAGCCAAGCTGCCGGTGGCGCCGCTCAACGAGTGGTATGCGCGGGTCACCGCACTTGGCCACGGCAAGCCGGAGGAGATGAGCGCCGAGCAGGCGATTGCCATCGCCCACGACACCCAGCCGGAGATGCCCGCCCACCCGGCCGACAGCGACCCGTCCGGCCTCAGCCTCGGCACCGAGGTCACGGTCACGCCCGACGACACCGGCCGCGACCCCGTGCGGGGAACCCTGTTGACGGCGAATGCGCGGAACCTGGTGATCCGCTGCGCCCACCCCCGTGTCGGCGAGGTGAATATCCACTTCCCGCGCGCCGGCTTCGACGTGGTGGCAGCCACTTAGCCAGAGGCAGTTGGGCGGCTTGCAGCAAACTCAACGCTGACGGAAGCACGGCCCCCGCCAGCGTCTTGTCGCAAACATTCATCCGCACAGGGCTCAGCCGCCGACCTCGGTCAGGCCGTTGACTTCAGGCACCGCGACATGCTGCATCGCGGGCCAGTTCTGCTCGGCCAGGGCAAGGGTGCCCGCCTTGTCGTCCAGGTACTTCTGGAACGCGACCGCATTCAGGAACACGTAGAGCTTGCCGTCGACGATGTCGGCGTAGTGCGGGTCGGCATCCAGCTTCATGCCGATGGCGACACCGAAGGCGCAGAACCCGCCGTACTGGGGCATGTAGGCAGGCGGGTTCTCGGCGAACTGCGCCATCGTCTCCGCGCTCGCGAAGTAGTAGGCGACGCCGTCGAGCTCATAGGTGTAGGCGGCATCGCCGTCGGTCACCTCCAGGCCGGTGGCAAGCGCCACGACGTCGCTGCCGCGCAGCGCGACACCGGCGCCGCTCAGCGTGGTGCCGGTCGACACGTTGTACTCGTCGTCCGCGAATCCGGTGGAGGCGAAGGCGGCGGCCCCGGCAATGGCGGCGGAGGCGACGGCCGTGGCGGCGATCAGTTTGCTGATGGTCTTCATCTCGATGGTCCTTTTCCGATGCGCCCACGGGTCTCTAACCAGCAGGCAGGTTTGGTGGATTCCGCCGGCCAGCAGGCGAGCGGGAGGGTTCGCCGGGCTAGCCGGCGGTTTCGGGACACGCGCCACCTCAGTGACCTATTGCGCGCCCGAACCGGGGGCCCGGCCAAGACGCGGCCGAGCCAATGTCGGGATGGGTTGCGAGGGTCAGCCGGTGAGCGAGGCCATCCGTGCCACCGCCTCGTCTGTGGCCCACACGGCGTTCGCCATCATGCGGAAGTTGATCAGGGCGGCGAGGTAGCCGTCGCCCTCCGGCACCTTGGCGCCCGCGGTGGCGTCGCGCACCACGGCCACCTCGAATCCCTGCTCGATGAACTCGCGCATATGCGCCTCGACGCAGAGGTTGGCGGACATGCCGGCCAGCACGATCTGGTCGACCCTGAGCTTGCGCAACTGCAAGCCCGCGTCATTCTGTTCCGGCCCATAGATCTTGTGCGGCGAGGCGATGATGGTGCGGCCGTCGAAGATGTGGTCCTTGTACTCGGGCATGAAGTCGGCGCCCGAGCCCTCCAGCCCAGCGGTGTCCAACGGCCCCGGACGGTCGAACATGCCGATGGCGTGCATCACCTTCTCCAGCGCGCCCTCGAACGCCCAACCGTGATCGTGCGGATAGTAGTAGTGGGGCGAGATCACCACCGGCATGTCGGCGGCCTTGGCGGCGGCGAACAGCCGGCCGAGATTGGCCACCACGTTGTGCTCGGTGACGCTCTCGCTGACCACGTCCCACGCCACGCCATCGGGGCTGAGGAAATCGATCTGCGGGTCGACCACCAGCAGCGCTGCGCGGCCCTTCTCCAGTTCCATCGTCGCCGGCGGCAGCGCCGGGTTGGCCGGCTCGGCATAGGCTTCCAGGCCCGCCGCCTCGGCACTACGCCCTGCAAGACCGACCGCGGTGGCCGCGGCCCCGGCCGCCATGCCGGCCGCACCGGCGGTCAGGAAGCCCCGCCGGCCGACGCCCTCGGCATGGTCGGCGTGTTCATGGTGGTGGTGGTGAGTGCAACGGGTCATCGGTCTGTCTCCTGTGTTGGCGGGCACACGTGGCCCGGTGGGGTTGGGTGCGGTTGGGTACAGTCGGTCCGGCCTCTCCGGACGTCCTAGAGCCCGAGGTCGGAAAGGCCCGGGTGGTCGAGCGGCCGCGGACCCAGCGGCCAGTGGAACAGGCGGTCGCCCTCGGCGATCGGCAGGTCGTTGATCGAGGCCCGGCGCGCGGCCATCAGCCCGTCAGCGGCGAATTCCCAGTTCTCGTTGCCGTAGGCGCGGAACCACTGGCCGTTCGGCCTGCGCGCCTCGTAGGCGAAGCGCACCGCGATCCGCGTGCCGCCGAACGTCCACAGCTCCTTGATCAGCCGGTAGTCGAGCTCCGCCTGCCACTTGCGGGTCAGGAACGCCTCGACCTCGGCGCGGCCACGCAGGAACTCGATGCGATTCCGCCATGCCGTATCCGGCGTGTAGGCGGCGGCAACCAGGGCGGGGTCGCGGCTGTTCCAGGCGTCCTCCGCCGCGCGCACCTTGGCGACGGCGGAGGCTGGATCGAAGGGTGGCAGCGGCAGGCGGCTCATCGCGCAACTCCAATATGTACCGTTCTGTTCAGTTTGTTGCCAGATAACTAGACCGATCTGTTCAGTTACGCAATAGAAAAATGCACCGATCGGTAAATTAATCGGGCACCCTCACCCCAACACCCTGATTTTCTGTGATTTTTCATGCACCCCCTTGCCGCGGGGCGCGTGCGAGTGCATATACCGATCAGTACACTTTGGAGGGACCATGCGCCCGAGCAAACGCGACGAGCTGGTACAGAAGGCACTCACGACCTTCTATCGGGAGGGGTTTCACGCCACCGGCATGGACCTGCTGGCGGCCGAGACCGGCATCTCGAAGACTACGATGTTCAATCACTTCCGCACCAAGGAGGAGCTGATCCTGGCGGTGCTGAAGCTGCGCGACGAGAACTTCCGGACCTGGATGTTCGGCCGGATGGCTGAGGCCGGGCCGCCGCGAGACCAGTTGCTGGCGATGTTCGACGCGCTGGCGGAGTGGTTCGCGGAGCCGCAGTTCCGGTCGTGCATGTTCATCAAGGCATCGTCGGAGTTTCCCGATCCGGATCACCCGATCCACGCCCAGTCCGCCGAGCACAAGCGGCTGCTGTTCCGGCAAGTGCGCGAAATAGCGTCCGAGGCCGGCGCCGACGACCCCGCCGCCCTGGCGCGCGCCCTGTTGCTGCTGAAGGAAGGCGCCATCGTGACGGCCCATCTCGGCCATGAGGCCGATCCGGCGGGCGACGCCAAGGCGGCGGCGCAGGTGCTGCTGTCGGCCGCCTTGTAAGACTCCGCCCCGCCTAGAGCACTGCGCGGATCGCGATGTAGGCGCCCAGGACCAGGATCGCGACAAAGAACACGCGCCGGAAGCGGGCCTCGGTCAACCGGTGCCGGATCGCCTGGCCCGCGAACATGCCGATGAGCGCCGGCACCAGTGCCAGCGCCGACGCCAGGCTGTGATCGGCGGTCATGATGCTGTTGGTGTGGAGCGCCAGTGCGAGCGCGATCGTCGATACCGTGAACAGCATGCCCATGGCCTGGACCAGCATGTCGCGCGACAGGCCGATGGCCTGCAGGAACATCACGCCCGGCACCGCGAACGAGCCGGTCATCCCGGTCAGGATGCCGTTCGCGGCCCCGAACACCGGCCCCGCCCAGACCTCCCGATTGGCCGGAATGGTCAGCCTCACGCCACCTAAATTGAGGCCGGCGTAAACCATCAGCAGCAGGCCGAGCAGGCAGGACAGGAGATCGAGATCGACCCGGGTCAGCGCGGTCGCGCCGATCCACACCGTGCCCGTCGCCATCGCCAGGAACGGCCAGATGCGCTTCAGGATCGCGCGGGCCTTGCCGCCGACACTCGCCTGGACCAGGTTGGTCACCAGCGACGGCACGATCAGCAGCGCCATCGCCGTGGTCAGGTCCAGCGCCACCGCCAGCAGGCCGAGGCTGACCGATGGAAGGCCCAGGCCGATGACGCCCTTGACCGCCCCGGCCAGCAGGAACGTTGCGGCAATCAGGATCATCATCGCCGGGTCGAACATGGCGCATAATATCCACGCTTCTGCCCGGCGCCCTATGGCCTTGTCGGCAGCCTGCAACCGGCACGGGTTCGCCACCGCGTGCAGCAAACGATGGACCGATCAATGGCCGACTACACGCTTGCCTACTGGCCGCTGCCGTTTCGCGGCGAATTCGTCCGCGCGGTCCTCGCCCATGCCGGCGCCACGTGGGACGAGGTCGACATCGACGCGCTGATCGCCGAGAAGGGCCGCGATCCCGCCGACCAGCTCGTGCCGCACATGGGGCCGCCGGTTCTGACCGACCACGCGGCGGGCATCACGCTGGCCCAGACCCAGGCGATCCTAACCTATCTCGGGGACAAGTACGATCTGGTGCCCGGCGACCCGGCCGGCGCGGCTTTGACCCACAAGGTCATCGCCGACGCCAACGACGTGCTCTACGAGATGACGCTCTACAACGGTGCGCGGATGTGGACGCAGGCGTTGTGGGACGACTTTCGCCCCCGGCTTGCACGCTGGATGGCGATGTTCGAGGCGTTGGGCCGCAAGCACGGCCTGACCGAGGACGGCGGCTATCTCTTGGGGACCGAGGCACCTGGGCTGGCCGACCTTGTCGCCGCCACGCTCTGGGGCGTGATGACCGCGAAGCTACCGTCCCTGCGCCCGCTGCTGGACGCTTCGGCTCCCGCGCTCGCTGGCCTCACCGACCGGATCGCCGCCCTGCCCGCCCAGGCCGACCTGCGCCGAAGGAGCGACGCCGCCTATGGCGACGAGTGGTGCGGCGGCCGGATCGAGGCATCGCTGCGGAGGGTGATTTGACGCTAGGAGCAAGAAGGTATTGGCCCGCAACTTCACCCACGACAAACCAATACCGGTATCGTAGAACGGGTCATCTCCGGAACATAATCAGACATCAATCCCACATCTTCGACCACAAAGATCATTCGATTGTTAGGAATAGAGAAAATTTGCAAAATATCAAGCAAACAGAAATATTTAACTCTACACATAGACAAAATATTTGTCATTTTGAATATATATGAATAATATACTTAGAGATAACCTATTAGTATTTCAATTAATTTACAGTTTTTCATCGAAAGAGAGGTGATACGATGCGAATACGACTCGTCGAAATCAAGAATTTCCGAGGTATTAAAGAACTACTATGGCAACCACAACCTGGAATTAATTGCCTAATTGGCTCTGGAGATGCTGGAAAATCAACTATTTTAGACGCAATAGACTTGTGCATTGGAGCCCGCCGGACCGCCCAATTTAATGATGCAGACTTCCATCTGCTCGACGTGGATAAGCCAATCACGATCGCCGTCACACTCGGCGACTTGGACGACGGTCTAAAAAATCTTGATGCCTATGGCATGTATGTTCGGGCGTTCAATTCCGAGACCGGCAAGGTGGAGGATGAACCGGAGAGTGATAACGAAACCGTCCTCACCATGAAGCTCTCCGTCGCCAGTGACCTGGAACCCGTCTGGTCGCTCGAGTCTGATCGCGCCCGAGCGCAAGGCCTCTCCAGGAACCTGAACTGGTCTGATCGCCTTCGCTTGGCTCCCACCCGTGTTGGTGTGATGGCGGACTATCATATGAGCTGGCGTCGAGGCTCAGTTCTTAATCGGGTTTCAGAAGAACGTGCAGATGCCACCGCCGCACTGGCTAAGGTAGCCCGCGACGCCCGGACTGCCTTTGGCGACCAGGCGCAAGAACAACTTGGCGAGACGCTTGGCATAGTCGGGGCCACAGCAAGGGAACTCGGCATCAATGTCGGGGAGAACATTAATGCAATGCTCGACGCGCATTCTGTGTCGTTCAGTGGTGGGACAATTTCGTTGCACGATGAGGGTGGTGTGCCTCTGCGCAGTCTAGGCACCGGATCGGCAAGGTTGCTCATTACTGGCCTGCAACGGAAGGCAGCGGCGCAATCCTCAATACTCCTGATTGATGAATTGGAGCATGGGCTGGAGCCACATCGGATCATCCGCCTACTTAGTTCGCTCGGCGCGAAAGAGACGCGTCCACCTCTCCAGGCATTCGTGACAACCCATTCACCAGTTGTATTGCGCGAGCTTTCTGGGGACCAGTTATTCGTCACAAGAAATACGACGGCGGGGCAGGAAGTCGTGGTCGTTGGAACGAGCGACGACATACAGAGCACTATTCGGCTCTATCCCGATGCCTTCCTCGCCCCGGGTATCATCATCTGCGAGGGTGCGAGCGAGGTAGGCCTGATGCGCGGGCTTGATCAGCACCGAACCGCCAACGGCGCTACGTCAATGTCGGCCCAAGGAACGGCACTCGTCGATTGCGCTGGTGGGGACGCCGATAGACCCTTTAGGCGTGCTGCCGTGTTTCATGCCTTAGGCTATCGCGCTGCAGTGGTCAGAGATGACGACAAGAAGCCGACCGACACAGTGGAGGAGGCTTTTTGCGCCAACGGTGGGAAAGTAACCGCCTGGCGCGGCGGCCGAGCTCTCGAAGATGAGCTGTTTCTAAGCCTGACGGACAAAGCAGTTGGCGACCTGATCGACCGAGCCGTTGAATTACACGGGGAAGATCTGATTGACGACCATATTAAGTCGGCTTCCCTAAACGCCAAAGACTTAAATGATATCCGGACTGAGTCTCTCTTTGACGGATTCTCGCCAGAAAGCCGCGCCCTCCTCGGAAGAGCCGCACGAACTAGAAAAGCCGGCTGGTATAAGTCAGTGACTTGGATGGAGGAAGTTGCACGTGACATCGTGGGACCGGACCTTGTGAATGCCGACGTTGGATTCAAAGAGCTAATCGACGGCATCTTTGCGTGGGTAGACGATGCCGGACGATGAGATCGACCTGCTTGCGATCCAACGAGGGGCGATTACGGCGCCGGCGGGCTGCGGCAAGACGCATCTGATTGCTGACACTCTGAGCCGCCATTCGAGCAACAAGCCAGTCCTTGTTCTGACGCACACCAACGCAGGTGTGGTGGCCTTGCGCGGGCGACTCGACCGCCTGGGTGTGCCGACCAAGGCTTATCGTCTCTCGACGATCGACGGATGGGCGATGCGGCTCATTTCGACTTTTCCCCTGCGAAGCGCCCATGACACTAAGCTCCTAACATTGGCAACCCCGGGCACCGACTATCCGAATATCCGGGTCGCTGCCGCCAAGCTGCTCAGGGCTGGACACATCAATGACGTCATCGCAGCGACGTACGACCGCCTTATCGTGGATGAGTACCAGGACTGTTCCATCCGCCAGCATGGCGTAGTGGGTTACGCGTCGCAGACGCTGCCGACCTGCGTGCTTGGCGATCCTATGCAAGCAATCTTCGGATTTGGCGGTGATGACCTAGCCAAATGGGATGTGCAGATTTGCAGACATTTTCCGCTGGCGGGAGAGCTTGGCACACCGTGGCGTTGGATAAACGCAGGAGCCGAACCGCTAGGCCAATGGTTACTTGAAGTGCGCAAAAGGCTCTTGAGAGGCGAGCCTATCGATCTGCGGACGGCGCCAGAAAGCGTGACATGGGTGGAGTTGGATGGAACCGAAGACCACCAGAGGCGACTACGTGCCGCGCGTGTGCGCGCACCCGGGGGCGATGGTACTGTCCTCATTATTGGAGACAGCACAAGCCCAACCAGTCAACGGCAGTTTGCTAGCCAAACCCCTGGGGCCGTTGCTGTGGAGTCAGTTGATCTCAGAGACTTGGTGTCTTTCGCAAGGGATTTTGATCCTAATGCGGCCAATGCGCTGCAGAGCCTAGCTGACTTCGCCCAAAGCGTTATGCGGAATGTTGGCGCGGCCGATCTAATCCGCCGGGTCCATTCAATCGAGAAGGGAACCGCCCGCAATCCGCCAACGAACGTAGAGGCCAAAGCCCTATCATTCATGCACGCACCATCGCACCGCGCCGCAATAGATGTACTGGTCGAAATTGGTAGGGCGGCCGGAGTTACTGCTCATCGACCTGCAGTGCTAAGGGCATGCATCAAGGCGCTACAACTCTGCGATGAGTCAGATGGTCCAAGTTTCCACGATGCTGCAATTCGGATGCGCGAACAGAACAGACTGGTCGGCAGGCCGCTGCCAAAGCGCGCTGTTGGCAGTACATTGCTCCTTAAAGGGTTGGAAGCGGATGCAGCCGTCATCCTGAACGCGGCAGCGCTCGACTCGCGCAATTTGTATGTGGCAATGACGCGCGGCTCAAAGGCACTAACGGTGTGCTCCCAGTCACCCGTGCTCCATCCGGCTCGATAGGTTGAGAGTTCAAATCCGCAGACTGCCTTCGCATCAGCGCTCGTCCTCCGTTAGCGCACCAGCTGTCACTCAGCAGTCGAGACCGTTTGCATTGATCAGCGTGCGCAATTGAGTCGGGTGGGCTCCGGCCGGCGCGGTATTGGAGGGATGGGCTAGACCATCGTGTAATTGGCGGTCACGATTGACTGAAACAGAGTGAGTCAGCAATCTGCTGCCCCCGCCGGCTGTCCCGCCGGCCGTTTCCTCCCAGGTGGCGCGGTATGCGGTCGCGTGAACCGTTCAGGTCTGTCAATCGAATAGCTACCAGCGCTGGCGCGGCGGTGCCGGCGCCCTCATCCCTTCCATGATCGCCGCCCTGCTGCCGGTGGCCGCATTGCTGGCCAGCGTCGCGCTGCTGCTGGTCGGCAACGGTCTCCAGTCGACGCTGCTGCCGGTGCGCGGCCAGGCGGCAGACTTCGGCTCGGTGGCGCTGGGCGTCCTCGGCTCGTCCTATTTCGCGGGCTTCGCCATCGGTTGCATCTTGGGGCCGTGGATCGTCGCCCGTGCCGGCCATATCCGCACCTTCGCCGCCATGGTCTCGGTCGCCTCGTCGGTGGTGCTGGCGCACGCGCTGCTGGTGTCCCCGGCACCGTGGTGGGTGATGCGCTTCGCGAGCGGCATGTGCTTCGCCGTGCTCTACATGGTGGTGGAGAGCTGGCTGAACGACCGGGCGACCAACCAGACACGCGGCCGCGTGTTCGCGGTCTATCTGGTCATCAACATGACGATGATCGCCGTCGGACAGCTTCTGCTGCTGCTCGACGAGGCCGGCAGCATCGCGCTTTTTCTGGCCGCCTCGATCCTGGTGTCGCTGGCCGCGGTGCCGGTGGCGCTGACCAAGGCCGAGGCGCCGCCGCCGATCACCGCCGTACGCTTCGACCTGAGGGGTCTCTACCGCACGTCGCCGGCGGGCATTGTCGGCTGCTTCGTGGTCGGGCTGACCAACGGTGCGTTCTGGGCGCTGGCACCCGCCTTCGCAGATGCCACCGCGCCGGCCGGCTGGACGGCGGAGGGCGAAGTCGCGTCGGACTTCGTCGCCGTGCTGATGACGGTGGCCGTGGCCGCGGGCGCACTCGGCCAGTGGCCGCTGGGATTGGTGTCCGACCGGATCGACCGCCGCATCGTGATGACCGGCACGGCCGGCATGGCCGGACTTGCCGGTGTCGCGCTGGTGGTGGCCGGTGCATATGCGCCCGGCCTGGTGCTGCCGTTCGCCTTCTGGCTGGGGCTGGTGACGTTCCCGATCTACTCGCTGGCGGTTGCGCACGTGAACGACCACGTGGCGCGCGAGAAGCTGGTCGAGGCGGCCGGCGGCCTGTTGCTGGTCTGGGCGCTGGGCGCGGTGCTGGGCCCGATCCTGGCGTCCGCCGCGATGCGCGTATTCGGCCCGACCAGCCTGTTCGGCTACACCGCCGCCATGCATTTCATCCTGTGCGGCTTCGTCCTGTTCCGCATGCGCCTGCGCCGCGCACCGCGTGCGGAGGATCGGGCCTCCTACGTGGAGGCGGCGTTCGTCGGCCAGACCGTCTCCAACCTCGACCCGCTGTCGCAGCAGGAACCGCCAGACGGCCCGCAACCGGCGGCGGACCAGGGCGTCACGCCGCAGCACCCTCCACGACAATAAAATCGGCATCGGCGTTGGCGACGCGGATCTGCCGCGCGCGACCTGAAGGTGCACAGACCGCCATCGGGACTGCTGACACCGCTGCGCACGATGCTAGTGTGGCGCAAGGGCGCGCCGAGCCCGCGCGTGAAGGCGCTGGCGGCCATCCTGGCCCCAGAGGTACTAAAGGACCAGGGGGCGCAGGAAAATCAGGAGGCGGGGGAGAAGACGGAATGACCGTTGAGCAGGAAGCCTGGGGGGAGATCGACGGGCAGGCGGTGCATCGCTATCGCGTCAGCAATGGATCGGGCGTGTCGATGGTGCTGTCCGACTATGGCGCGACGCTGACCGAGCTGCACGTGCCGGCGCCGGACGGACAGGTCGCCGACATCGTCCTCGGCTACGACACACTGGCGGAATACCAGGCCAATCGAGGGTATTTCGGTGCCAGCGTCGGCCGCTTCGGCAACCGCATTCGCGGCGGCACGTTCGCGCTGGACGGACAGGCGTTCCAGGTCGCGCAGAACGAAGGCGAGACATCGCTGCACGGCGGTCATGCGGGCTTCGACAAGAAGGTCTGGGATGCGTCGTACGATGCGACCGGCGGCCGTGTCGCCTTCGGCCTGGTGTCGCCCGACCACGACGAGGGCTTTCCCGGCACGCTGGAGGCCAGCGCCACCTATTCGCTGGGCGAGGACGGCACCGTGCGCATCGCCTATCACGCCAACTGCGACCGGGCGACGGTGTGCAACATCGTCAACCACAGCTACTTCAACCTGGCCGGCCACGACAGCGGCCCGATGGTCGAGCAGCAGATTCAGATCGAGGCCGATTTCTACACGCCTGTCGACGAGGACACGATACCGACCGGCGAGGTGCTGGCGGTGGCGGGCACCGAGTACGATTTCCGCGAGCCGCGCCAGATCGGCACCGAGATCGCCGACGTGCCCATCTTCGGCGGTTTCGACCACAATTGGTGCCTGCGCGGCGAGCCGGGGCATCTGCGCCATGTGGTGATGGCGCGCGACCCCGCCTCCGGGCGCGGCTTCACGCTGGCGACGACCGAGCCCGGCGTGCAGTTCTACACCGCCAACCATCTGCGCGACGGCCTGACAGGCAAGGGCGGCGCCAGCTACCCGCAGTTCGCCGGTTTCACCCTGGAGACCCAGCGCTTTCCGAACGGGCCGAACGTCTCACACTTCCCGCAAGCGCGGCTGGACCCTCACCAGGAATACCGGCACGTGATGGAATTCAGGTTCCTGTCGGCATGACGAGGCGATGAAACCTTTCCAGGATTCCCATGCACTGATCGGCGACGCCGAAGCGTTGCGCGCGCAAGCGGCGCGGGACGGCTATCTGTTCCTGCCCGGCCTGTTGCCGCGCGACGACGTGCTGGCGGCGCGGCGCGCCCTGCTGCCCGATCTCGCCCGGCTCGGCTGGATCGCGCAGGAAAGCCCGGACGACGACCGCGCGATCGCCAATCTGGACAACTTCACCCTCGACACCGACCCCGTCGTCTCCGAACTGGTCTGTCGCCACGGGGTGCTGCCCGCGGTGCAAAGGTTGCAGCACCACCCGGCCCTGACCGGGGTCGCGGAGAAGCTGTTCGCCGAGCCGGTGCTGCCGCTGCCGCGCATCATCTTCCGCTACCTGTTCCCGCAGAAGAACGAGCACGCGACACCGCAGCACCAGGACTTCCCGCACGTGCAGGGCACGACGCGCACCTTCACCGCATGGGTGCCGCTCGGCGACTGCCCGGCCGCCCTCGGTGGGCTGCAAATCGCGGCAGGGTCGCAGAAGGGCGGCGTGCTGCCGCTGCATCCGGCGCTCGGTGCCGGCGGCATGGAGGTGCCGGGCGACTTCGAAGAGGTCTGGTGCGGCGGTGAGATGCGGGCCGGCGACGTTCTGATGTTCAACGCGCTGACCGTGCATCGCGGTGCCGCCAACACATCTGACAGGATGCGGCTGTCGGTGGACATGCGCTACCAGCCGCTCAGCGAACCGGTGACCGAGGACTGGCTGCACCCGCACCGGCGTCACCTGGATTGGGAGACGCTCTACGCAGACGTCGACGACGACACCTACAAGTACTACTGGCGCGACATGGACCTGAAGGTGGCGCCTTTCGACAAGCGCTATTACGACGCGCGCGACGCGATGGCGTTCGAGATGGCCGAGGCCGGCGATATCCGCGCCGAAGCGACGCTGCACCGCATCGCCAACAACTACCCGGATACCGCCATGCGCGCGCGTGCCCGCGCCGCGCTGGCACACTTGGAGACGGCGGGCCAGTAGGTCGCCGGCCTCCCTACCCCACCGGCCCGTGGAGATGCGCGGCGGCGGCGACCATGTCCGCCACGTCCGCGCAGCCGGTGCCGCCTACCACCATCTCGCGCGCAAAATTCAGCGCGCGGGTCTCGCAGACCGCGCGGCGTGCCGGATCCTCGATCGACTGCAGGTCCGGCACTTGGCCAACGCCTAGGATGCGCCGGATCATCTCGATGCCGGCATAGCGCACAGCATCCTGGCGGATCGTGCCCAGCACCCGGTCGAGCGCCGCCGCGTCGCCGGCCGCGTCGTCGCCGAACCAGCCCGCCGGCCACGCATCGCCCGTCCGAGACGTGCCCCACAATCCGCGAAAGCCGGTCTCGAACGCCTTCCAGATGGCGGGAACCATGGCGGCCACCCACTGCTGCTGCGCGCCGCGCCACCCCTCCGGGTCCGGCAGTCCGTCATGGGCAAAGGCGTTGAGAAACAGGTGCCCGAACAGGTGGCCGAAGTCGTAGCCCATGGGCCCGTACATCGCGAGTTCCATGTCGATGATGCGGGTATCGCCGTCGGTCACCAGCACGGAATCGGTATGCAGGTCGCCGTGGTTGAAGGTCTCGGCCGCCGTCATGTAGCGGTGCTTCAGCGCCGAAACCGCGAGCTTCAAATCCCTGTCGGCACGAAACGCGGCGGCGATGCCGTCCAGGTGCGGCGCGTTCCAAGCGTTCCTGGGGTGGACGACATAGGGCTCGGTATAGGCCAGGTCCTCCATGAACTTGTACATGCCGTGGTTGGCGGCCATGGCGGCGGCCTGCTCGCGCCGTGCCGCCGCCGTCAGCCCCAGGTCGGAGGTGTGGAAGATCACGCGGGCCAGATAGTCGCCCAGGTGTGCCGCCAGCACGGGATATCGCCGGCCGTCCATCAGGCCCTGCCGCAGCGGCACGTGCGGCGACATGTAGTCCATCACCAGCAGACAGAGGTCGGGATCGAAGTGGCGGACCGTCGGCACACGCTCCGGCGCATGGCGGCCATGGGCGCTCAGGGCGCGGTGTTCGAACGCGATGCGGTCGCGCGGCATGTGGGCATCGGGGCCCAGCAGGCGCATATAGGGCAGCGACTGCTTGGCACAGAACGCGGCGTCGGGGCCGCGCACCAGGAAGACCTGGTTCAGATTGCCGCCGGTCAGCGGCTCGACCGTCCAGCCCGAGTCACAGCCGCCCAACAGCTCGGCAAGGTGCGGGACGCCGGCCAGAAGACGCGCCGTGCCGGCGGCATCCAGCGTTCGATATGCGTGGTGTTCTGCCATCCCCTCCCCCGCCTGCGCGCACGCGGCAGGGAGGATAGCACGGCGTATCGGAACGGCGATCAGGCGTGCGCGCCCGCCGCCATGCGCCGCCGTTGCCGGCGTTCCTGCTGGCCGAGCTCCTGGCCCAGCACGCGGCGCCGCGGCAGGGTCACCGTGACGGTCGTGCCTTCGCCTTCCTTGCTGGCCAGCCTCAGCCGGCCCCCGTGCAACTCGGCCATCCGGCGGCAAAGCGTCAGGCCAAGACCGGTGCCCTCGCCCTTGTTGCTGGAGAAGGCATGGTCGACCTGACCGAACGCGGCCAGCGCCTTGGAGAACGCGGAATCGGGAATGCCGATGCCGGTATCGGCCACGCTGATCGCAAGCTCGCCAGTCTCCTGCAGCCGGCAGTCCACCGTGATCGATCCACCCGCCGGCGTGAATTTGATGGCGTTCGACAGCAAGTTGAGCAGGATCTGCTTCACCTGCCGCTGGTCGGCAATGACGCGCAGGTCCGGCGCCCCGACGTCGACGGTGATGTCCAGCTGCGCTTCCACCAGCTTCGGCCGCAGCGACTCCACGATGCTTTCGATGGATTCGGCGATGGCGAACCGGCTCTCGATCAACTCGAACTTGCCGGCTTCGACCTTCGACAGATCGAGCAAGTCATTGATCAGCGACAGCAAATGGGTGCCCGACTGACGGATGTTCTGAATGTAGTCGTGGTAGCGGTCGTGTCCCAGATCGCCATGGATGCCCAGGTCCATGAGTTCGGAGAAGCCCAGGATGGAATTCAGCGGCGTGCGCAGCTCGTGGCTCATGTTCGCCAGGAACTGGGTCTTCAGCCGGTTGGCGTCCTCGGCGCGCCGCTTCGCGACCTCCAGCGACCGCTCCGCCCGCTTGCGCTCACTGACGTCGCGCAAGGTGGCAATGTAGGCCGTCCGCCCGTCCCACAGTGTCCGCATGAAGCGCATCGAAACCACGACACGGCTGCCGTCATCGCGCACGATCTCGATCTCCGGCTCATCCTGGCTGTCGGCGGGCAGGTGAAAGCGATCGTTCAGCATGGTGTGCGCCGGCTTGCGCAACAGCGCCTCGGCCGCCGGGTTGGCGAACTTCACACGACCGTTCTCGTCGACGATCAGGATGGCGTCGGCATTGTCGGCGATCAGGCTATGGAACCGCTGCTGCGTACACTCCAACTCCTGCAGGTGCACGTGCAGGGCGCGCCGCAGCTCGTGGCGCTCGATGGCGTATTGCGCGATGCGATACAGGTTCTCTCGCTGCAGCCCCGCCGCATCCACCACGTCCTGTGCGCCCAGCGCCACCATTCTGACAGCGACATCGGGCGTCTGCGATTCCGTCAGAACCACGACCGGCACGACCGACGCCACGCGCGTCACCCGGCCCAGATCGTCCAGCGCAGCATCGCCGCCTGCCTGCGGCACCAGGAAGATGACATTCGGAAACCCGCGATGCAGTTCGGCAATGCATGCCTCGACATCGCCCGTGTGGCGAAACTCGACGGCGCGCGGCGCGGAGGATTTCAGCCTGGCCTCGAGCATCGCCGCCATCTCGGCACTGCCGCCGATCAACAGGCACGACAGTGCGTTGGCCACCATGGTCGGCGGGACGGCATCGTCCAATGGCGCCATCAGCCGAATGCCAGCGCCGCTTTGGGAGACGGGTTCGCCTGCAGAGCTCATGGCGACACCATGCGCAAGATCACGAGCACACCCACGCGCAAGCAGCGCGGCGCCGTGTCCTTCCGGCAGATCGCAACCGTATGTGGCATCAACGTCATCTCATCGCACCGGGCAGTAAGACCTCGTCAAGCCGCGGGTAACTTTGGCCGATGCAACCGCCTGCCTTGCAGGTTGCCCGCCCTATGCGCCCGCAGCGCGGCGCAATCCCAGCCTGCTAAATTGCCCCCATCAATGGGCTGCGCTGGATTCATCTCTGTTAATGCCCGGTTACCGTACCGGCCGAATCGTTGACAAAGTGTTAACCAGCAATCCGGCGCGCGGCGGGATCATCGTAGGCCCAATGCTGTTCGAATGAATGGCGGTCCCATGGCCCCGTAACACACGGTCGTCCAGGACGCGCTCAACCGCCAGCCTCACCCAGAAACACATCCCCCGTGGTCAGCGTCTTGACCGTGCCGTCGCTGAGTTCCAGCAGCAGCGCGCCCGCGCCGTCGATGTCGCGCATCCGCCCGGCAATGGCGCCGCCACCGGGACCGGCGCGAACCGTGATCGGCGCGCCGATGCCGACCGAGTGTGCGACGAAGCGTGCGCGTACGGGCTGAAACCCCTCGGCCAGCCATTGGTCCAGCCCGGCGGCGAATGCGTTGCAATAGGCGGTGAACACCGCATCGACCGACGGCGGCGGGGTGCACAGATCCGCCAGAGCGGCGGCTGGGCGATCGGGCAGCGCCGGCGCGAAACCGACATTGATGCCGGCGCCGATGATGATCCACTCGAAGCCGCCATTGCGGATGGCCGGCCCCGCCTCCAGCAGCACGCCGGAGACCTTGGCTCCATCGATCAGCACGTCATTGGGCCATTTCGTCCGCACCTGCGCGTCGGAACCGCCCAGGAAACCGCGCGCGGCATCGACGATGGCCAGCGCGGTGACGAACGGCAGGTTCAGTACCGTGGGCCAGGACGGTTGCGGCCTGAGCAGGATGGAGCTGTACACATTGCCGGGCGGCGACGACCAGGCCCGGCCGCCACGACCGCGTCCCGCACCCTGCTCGTCGGCGCGCACGACCGTCAGGTGCGCGGCGCCGTCCTGCGCCAGGGCGCGGGCGTCGTCATTGGTGCTGAGGGTCGCGGCCTTCTCGACCAGGCTGAAGCGCGGATCGAGCGTTGCGGGCACCGACAACGATGACGTCGGGGTCAATAAAGCCCGCCCGTCCCGGTCTCGATCTGCTCGGCCGACGGCGGCCCGGACGCGGACACCTCGACCACCGCGCTGCGCGGCGCATGATGGGTATCCGTCGGCTCGGTGCCGGGGATGAACGCCTCGTAGACGACGTCGCCGCCGCCATCGACACGCAGGCCGGTCGCGCGGTCCACCGGCACGAAGTTCAGCCCCTGCGGCGGCCGGAAGTCGGGATGGGCCTGGCCGTCCAGCGCGGCGACCAGGAACTCGCGCACCACCGGCAGCGCGGTGCGGCCGCCGGCCTCGCCGGGCCCCAGCGTGCGCGGCTGGTCGAAGCCGACATAGGCGCCCACCACCAGGTCGGGCGTGAAACCGACGAACCAGGCGTCATAGCCATTGTCGGTGGTGCCGGTCTTGCCACCCATCGGCACGCCAGGCAGGGCCTGGCCAAGGCGGCTCGCCGTGCCCCGCTGCACCACGCCCTGCAGCATATGCACGACCTGGAACGTGGTCCGGGAATCGGCGATCTGCGCCCGGCCGTCCGGCAGCAGCGGCATCTCCTGGCCTTCGTAGGTGTCCGCCCGGCAGGCGCCGCACACGCGGGTATCCTGGCGCGAGCCCGGCAGCGTGTGGCCATAGCGGTCCTGGATGCGGTCGATCAGGGTCGGGGTCACATAGCGCCCGCCGTTGACGAGCTGCGAATAGGCACCGACCAGACGCGCCACCGTGGTCTCGCCCGCGCCCAGCGCCATCGACATGAACGGCTCCATGTTCTCGTCGATGCCGAAGACACGCGCGTAGTCGGTGATCCGGTCGAGACCGACCGTATAAGCCAGCCGCACCGTCATCAGGTTCAGCGAGCGCTCCAGGCCGACGCGCAACGGCAGCGGCCCGTAGAACTGGCCGTTATAGTTTTCCGGCCGGTAGTCCGCCGCGCCGGGCCCGAGGTCGAGCACGAACGGCGCGTCGAGCACGATCGAGGCCGGCGTGAAGCCGTCGTCGAGTGCTGCCAGATAGACGAACGGCTTGAATGAAGAGCCGGGCTGGCGCATCGCCTGGGTCGCCCGGTTGAACTCGCTCATCTCGTAGTCGTAGCCGCCGGACATGGCGAGCACGCGGCCGGTATGCGGGTCCATCACGACGATGCCGCCGCCGACATTCGGAATCTGCTCCAGCTTGTAGGCCGGCGGCTCGGGCGCGGGCACTTCCTCGTCCTCGCCGGCCTCGGCCAGTGCCGCGCGATAGTCCACGAACGCCTCGGCATAGGCGGCCGCGGCCTCCGGGTCGCGCGGCGACACCAGGATCACGTCGCCCTTTTCCAGCACCTGGGTGACCCGGCTGGGTGCGTTGCCCACGCGCTGGTTCTCCAGCGTGGGTGCCGCCCAGTCCACGCCCGGCATGCCGATCAGGCCGCGCTCGCGGTTCAGGAACCCGAGGTCGGCGACCTCGTCGTTGATCTCCAGCACCACCGCCAGCCGCCAGTCGCCGGCACCGTCCGGCGTGCCGATCTCGGCAAGCTGCGCCGGCCAGTTGTCGAAATTCTCCAGTTGCGCGATCGGGCCGCGATAGCCGTGGCGGCGGTCATACTCCAGCAAGCCGGTGCGCAGGGCGGCGTGGGCCAGTTCCTGGTAGTAGGGATCGAGCGTCGTGCGCACGGAAAGGCCGGCGGCGTTGACGTACTCCGCCCCGCCCTCGGCCGCGAACCGGGCCACCAGCTCGCGCCGCACCTCCTCCGCGAAATAGCCGGCGGGCACATCGGCCGACGGGTCGCGGTCCACCACCACCAGCGGCGCGTCGATCGCAACCTGGGCCTCGGCGCCAGTGATGTAGCCGTCCTCCAGCATGCGGCCGAGCACATAGTCCCGGCGTTCGAGCGCTGCGTCCATGTAGCGGTCGGGGCGATAGTTCTCCGGCCCCTTGATGATGCCGGCCAGATAGGCCGCCTCGCCCGCCGTCAGCTCGTTCAGCGACTTGCCGAAATAGTTCAGCGCCGCCGCCGCCACGCCGGAGCTGCGGCGGCCAAAATAGATCTCGTTCAGGTAGAGCTCGAGGATGTGGTCCTTGGAGAAATACTCCTCGATGCGGAACGCCAGCAGCGCCTCGCGGATCTTGCGCTCGATCGAGTCCTCGTCGCCGGTCAGGAAGTTCTTCGCCACCTGCTGGGTGATGGTCGACGCACCGATCAGCCGCTGCCCGGAACCGTAGTTCTGCAGGTTCTGCTGGATGGCGCGGATCACGCCCATGAAGTCGACGCCGGAATGCTCGCGGAAACGCTGGTCCTCAGCCGCGATGAAGGCGTTCTTCACCAGCTCGGGAATCTGCTCCACCGGCACGAAGGTGCGCCGGTTGCCTTCCAGCGCCAGCTCGCGCAGCAACTGTCCGTCGCCGGCATAGATGCGGGTCACGACCGGCGGCTCGTAGGTTGCCAGCTGGCTGGCATCGGGCAGGTCCCGGCTGTAGTACCAGACCACCGTCACCGCGCCGATCAGCCCCAACAGGGCGAACGTCGCGAACAATCCCACAATCCAGCGCAGCACACGCATGTCAGCCGTCGCCTCTTGTTATCTCTAAGAACATTTGCAGGCGCTCAACGAGCCGCCTTCGGTCCGTTGTTTGCTGGCCGCCGCATCCTGGCGAACCAATGCCCGGTCCCAGACCGACGCGCAACTGTGGCCATAATAGGACCGTGCGCTTTCGCTTTCCACGATGGTTTCGCTGCAGTGCAGCTACCCATCCTCCAGGTCCGGCTCGACCGGTTCGCTTTCCGCCGCTTCGCCCGGCGCCGCGAAATAGCCGTCGATGGCGCGGACCATGGCGCCGACCAGCACGTCGCGGTAGTCGGCCTCGTTCAGCCGCGCCGCGTCGCTGGGGTTCGACACATAGCCCAACTCCACCAGCAACGCCGGCGTGCCGGCGGTCTTCAGCACCGCGAACCCGGCATAGCGGTGCGGGTTCTCCAGCAGGTCGGTCACGGCGGCGAACTCGTCCAGCATGGTCTCGGCCAGACCTATCGAGTCGCGCGCGGTCACGTCCATCATCAGGTCGAACAGGATGCGCCCGACGACGTCGTCGCCACCCTGGTAGCCGACACCGGCCAGGATGTCGGACCGGTTCTCGCGCTCCGCCAGCGCCCGCGCCTCGGCATCGGACGCCACCGTCGACAACGTGTAGACCGAGGCGCCGCGCGCGGCGGTGGTGTGATAGGCGTCAGCGTGCAGCGAGATGAACAGGTCCGCCGACAGCGCGGTCGCCAGCGCCGCGCGCACGGCCAGCGGAATGAACACGTCGGTCTCGCGGGTCAGCAGCACCCGATACTGCCCGCTCGCCTCCAGGCGGTCCCGCAGCGTCAGCGCGGCCGCCAGCACGATGTCCTTTTCCAGGATGCGGCCGCGGTTGGCGCCCGGGTCGACCCCGCCATGACCGGGGTCGATGATGATCAGCGGCCGGCCGTCATCGGCGGCACTCACGGCCCGGGCGCCCTCGCCGGTCTCGGGCAGCACGGCGGTCTGCGCCGCGATGACGGCCATGAAGTCGTCATGGTCGGTGTCGTAAAGCTCGAACACCAGGCGCTGCGGCTTGTCGCCAACCGCCGGTATCAGTTCCGGGCCTTCCACCCGCACCGGCCGGTTCAGGTCCAGCACGATGCGAAAACGCTCCTCGGTCATCAGGCCGGCGCGATACCGGTCGACGGCGCCGAGCTCGACCTCGCCGCCCGGGCTCAGGGACCAGGAGACCCGCGGCAGGTCGATGGCCAGCCGATAGGGATCGGCCAGCAGCAAGACATTGGCTTCCGCCGGCGCGGATACGTCGAGCACCACTTGCGTAGCATCGGGCAGCAGGCCGACGCGCGCGCCAAGGATGTGGGTTTGCGCGGCCGGTGCGTCGTCCGGCGGTACCGTCTCGCCGGCTATCGGGCCCGGGTCATCGGGCAGCGGACCTTGCGCAAGCGCCATCGCCGGCACACATAGGAACGAGCCGGCCAGTGCCAGGAGTGCCAGTGGCCTCATCGGGCCTCGCCTTGCCGTGCCGCGCCTTGCCATCACTACGCCAAACACCGATTCGAACCCTGTCATTCGACCGCCGCGCGCTTGTAGCTGGCCACCATTCACCGCCGCAACACCCCGTTCCCATTGTGATCGCAAAGTTTTTTGTTGTTTGAGTACGGCAACAAACCTTATCTTAAGTGCTGGAACTGCGTGATTGCGTGTCCCACCCTTTACGGTGGCATATGTTTAATCGCTGCCAGACATAGACCCTTAGCGGATTTAGCGGCATCGGTCGTTGCAAGAGAGGCAAGTTCTCTTGAGCCGATGTCGGCACGGCCACAGCGCCGCGTTCGGCAACGCAGCCCAAATTTGATCGACCAGGATCATTGGTCGGCGCATCGAACAACATGGATGGACAATGGCCCGGTCTGCAATTGAAACATACCGTTTCAGCGTCCAGACCTATGATTGTGCTCCGACCCCACAGGTGCCCGCAGGCGCAGAGCTGCGCCGAATGAGCTGGCACCCCCATTCGTCCGTGCGATCCCCCGAAACACGTCACGGACACCCCTCACAACCTATTGACGCGCGCCCGGAATGGACTGGCGCAGCGCGTCCGGAGTTACGCCTAAATGGCAAAACGCATGCTCATAGATGCATCCCACGCGGAGGAAACCCGCGTGGTGATCCTCAGTGGCAATCGCCTTGACGAGTTCGACTACGAGACCTCGAATAAGGTTCAGAACAAGGGCAACATCTACCTCGCCAAGGTCACGCGGGTAGAGCCCTCACTGCAAGCGGCCTTCGTTGACTATGGCGGCAACCGCCATGGCTTCCTGGCCTTCAACGAAATCCACCCCGACTATTTCCGCATTCCGGTCGCGGACCGCGAGGCACTGTTCGGCACCGAGGCGAAATCGGCCCCGGCCAATGCGGTTGCCGGTGAGCCCGCCGAGCCGGTCGCCGGCATGGCCAGCAAGTCGTCCGAAACAGACGACGAGGTCGAGGACGAAGCGCCCGCCGATGGCGACGACGCGGCCGAGGATGCCGCCGAAGACGCCATAGAGGCGACGGCGGAGGCCGATTCCGAAGCGGACGAAACGGATGGCGCCGAGCCCGAAGCCGAGGCCGCGGCGCCCGACGACGACAGCGACGACGACGAGGAAGAGTCGGTCGAGACGGTCGGCGGCGGTGATGACGACGACATCGAGCAGCAGCGGATGCGCCAGCGCATCCTGCGCAACTATAAGATCCAGGAAGTCATCAAGCGCGGCCAGATCATGCTGGTCCAGGTCACCAAGGAAGAGCGCGGCAACAAGGGTGCGGCGCTGACCACCTACCTGTCGCTGGCCGGCCGCTATTGCGTGCTGATGCCGAACACCGCGCGCGGTGGCGGCGTCTCGCGCAAGATCAGCAACGGCGCCGACCGCAAGCGCCTGCGCGTGATCATGGACGACATGGAGATCCCGGACGGCATGGCCGTCATCGTCCGCACCGCCGGCGCCCAGCGCAGCAAGGCGGAAATCCGCCGCGACTACGAGTACCTGCTCAGGCTGTGGGACCAGATCCGGCAGACCACGCTGGAATCGGTTTCCCCCGCGCTGATCCACGAAGAAGGCAACCTGATCAAGCGCACCATCCGCGACCTCTATTCCCGCGATATCGACGAGGTGATCATCGAGGGCGACGAGGGCTACAAGTCCGCCAAGCAGTTCATGCGGATGATGATGCCGAGCCACGCCAAGCGGGTGCAGCCCTACAAGGACGAGGGCGTCTCGCTGTTCCAGCGCTACCAGGTGGAAAGCCAGCTCGACGAGATCCACTCCAATACCGTTCGGCTGAAGTCGGGCGGCTATCTGGTGATCACGCCGACCGAGGCGCTGGTCTCCGTCGACGTCAACTCCGGCCGGTCGACCCGCGAGCGGCACATTGAAGAGACGGCGCTGAAGACCAACCTGGAAGCGGCCCAGGAAATGGCCCGGCAGTTGCGGTTGCGCGACCTGGCCGGCCTGATCGTCATCGACTTCATCGACATGGACGAGCACCGCAACAACATCGCGGTGGAGCGCAAGCTGAAGGAAGCGCTGCGCGGCGACCGCGCGCGCATCCAGATCGGCCGGATCAGCCCGTTCGGCCTGCTCGAGATGTCGCGCCAGCGGCTGCGCCCAAGCCTGTTGGAGACCAGCAGCCGCGCCTGCCCGCATTGCGGCGGCACCGGCCACATCCGCTCGGTCGAATCCAGCGCCTTGCAGGCCCTGCGCGGCATCGAGGAGGAAGGCCAGCGCGGCCGGACCGATGCCCTGGTCATCATGGTGCCGACCGAGGTCGCGCTTTACCTGTTGAACCAGAAGCGCCCCGCGGTGGCGGACATCGAGGCGCGCTACGGCATCACCGTCCAGGTCGGCATCGACCCGGACCTGGTGGCGCCGGACTATCGCATCGAGCGGCCGCGCAGCCAGCAGGACGAGCGCCAGGGCGGCCGGCAGCGGCGGTCCGAGTCCCGCGGCGCGGACTCTCGCGGCGGCGACTCACGGTCTCAGGACAACCGGTCGACCGAGGAGGTCGGCGAGGAGGATGGCGATCGCCAGAGCAAGCGCGGACGTTCCCGTCGGCGCAAGCGGCGGCGCGACGACCAGCCGGCGAACGCGGCCAGCGAGGAGCGGCAGGAGACGTCCGCGGAGACGCAGGACGACGAGGCCCCGCCCGCACGCGCGTCCTCTGACGAGAAAGACGGCGAGACCGCCAATGGCGATGGCGGCCAGCGGCGGCGGCGGGGTCGCCGGGGCGGACGCCGGCGGCGGCGCCAGGACGACGACAGCACCGTGACGGCGGGCGCGACCGCCGCCACCGTTGACGGCGAAGCCCAGGACGAGGCGGCCGAACAAGTGGCCGCCGACAGCGCCAGCGATGCCGCCGCACCGGCGGAAGAGGCCGCCACAGGAGATGCGGAACCGGCCGAGACGGTTGCGGAGGCCGCTGCCGATGCGGACGCCGCGCCGGAGAAGGCGGAGCGTCCGAAGCGGCGCACGCGCCAATCCTCGGGCCGGCGCCGCCGGTCGACCGCGGCAGACACTGCCGAAGCCGCAGCCGAGACGTCGCCCGAAACGACCGAAACGCCTGAAACCGGTGAGACCGAGGCACCGGCCGCGGCAGACGCCGAGGCGGCGAAGCCGAAGCGCACCCGCCGCCGCCGGACGAAAGCGAGCGAGACGGAGAAAGCCGAGACCGCTGCAGCGCCCGCCGAAACTCCGCCTGCCGAGGATGCGCCCCGCGAGGAGCAGGACGCCCCCGGCCAGGCCAATGGCAGCGGCGGCAACGGCGCTGTGGCGTCAGAAGCGGAACCCCAGGTTGACGAAGCCGGGGACGACAACGCTTCCGGCGACGATGCCCCGCCGCCGCCGGCCCGCCCCCGCAGCCGACGCAAAGGCTGGTGGCAACGCCTCATTGACGGATAGGCCGGCTTTGGCCATACGGTCCCGATAGAGTTCGGTACCGGGTCGGACCCAGCGATGTCCGGAGTCCGGCCCGGCCACCGCGCGATCGGAATTGAGGGGGGATCATGGCTACCGACCGGTCGCAATCTGCCGCGCCCCTGAACGGAAACGGCAACCCAGGCAACGCCGAGGCCCTTGACCCCGAGGCGCCGATGACCCCGCGCCGCAAGCGCGGCATCGCCGCTTGGTGCCTGTTCGATTTCGCCAACTCGCCCTACCCCACGGTCATCGTCACGTTCGTGTTCGCAACCTATTTCGCGAGCGCGATCGCGGACGACAAGCTGCAGGGCCAGAGCGACTGGGGCTGGGCGATGTCGATCTCCGGCATACTGCTGGCGGTCCTTGCCCCCATCGTCGGTGCGATCGCGGACCGGTCGGGCCGCCGCAAACCCTGGATCGTGTTTCTCAGCGCGGTGGCCGCCATTGTCGGCGGCGCCTTGTGGTACGTCACGCCCGAGCCATCGTCGTGGCTTCTGGCCCTGATGCTGGCCGGGTTCGGCAACCTGCTGTTCGAGTTCGTGACCGTCTTCTACAACGCCATGCTGCCCGACCTGACGCCGAAGCGACTGCTCGGTCGCGTCTCCGGCTGGGGCTGGGGCATCGGCTATATGGGCAGCCTGTTCTGCACCCTTCTGGTGCTGGTCGTCTTTGTCATGCCGGACGAGGCCCCGTTCGGGCTCGACAAGGAGAATGCCGAGCATGTCCGCGCCGCCGGACCGGTCATTGCGCTGTGGTTCGTGCTGTTCGGTCTGCCGATGCTGTTGCTGACCCCGGACAAGCCGTCGACCGGCATTTCGGCCGGCCAGGCCGTGCGCGAGGGGCTGGGCTCCCTGGTCGCGACATTCCGCGAGCTCAAGCGCTACGGCAACATATTGCGGTTCCTGCTGGCGCGAATGATCTATATCGACGGGCTAAACACGCTGTTCGCCCTGGGCGGCATCTATGCGGCCGGCGCCTTCAACATGGATGCCGAGGAAGTTTTGATCTTCGGGCTGATCATCATCGCGACATCGGGTGTCGGCTCCATCCTGATGGCCTGGGTCGACGACTGGCTCGGCCCGAAACGCACCATCATGATCTCGGTCGCCGCCCTGGCGTTCTTCGGCGCCTCGCTTCTGATTATCGAGTCCGTGACCCTGTTCTATATCATCGCGGCCTTCCTCGGTATCTTCATCGGCCCCACCCAGTCGTCCAGCCGCACCATGATGGCGCTCATGGCGCCGCCGCACATGCGCACCGAAATGTTCGGCCTGTTTGCGCTGTCGGGCAAGATCACCGCATTCATCGGCCCGGCCCTGGTCGCGGCGGTGACAGCCTGGACGGAGAGCCAGCGTATCGGCATGGGCGTGATCATGGTGCTGCTGGTCATCGGCCTGCTGCTGATGATCCCGGTCAAGGCCCCCGACCGCGACTGACGCAACCGACTGACGCAACGGGCGACGTCCATGGCATCCACCCAGCTCACACTGCCGGATTTCAGCGACCAGCGGATCCTGGTGATCGGCGACGTGATGCTGGACTGGTTCGTCTACGGCACGGTCAGGCGGATCTCGCCGGAAGGGCCGATCCCTGTTCTGCATGTCAATCGCCGCGCCCCCATGCTCGGCGGCGCCGGCAATCTGGCGCGCAATGTTGCGGCACTGAACGGCACCGCGGTCCTGATCGGCCTGGTCGGCGACGATGAGGCCGGCCGCACCGTGCGCGAATTGTCGGACGCCAACGCGCGCTTCGATGCCCACCTGATCACTGCCAGCGACGGCCGGCCGACCACGGTGAAGTCGCGGTTCGTGGCGGGCGGCCAGCAGTTGCTGCGCGTCGACGACGAGGTGTCCGGCCCGGCCAGCGAGCGCGATCAGGCCCGGCTGATCGCCAGCGCCGAGCGCGCGCTGGATGGGGCGGACGCGGTGGTGCTGTCCGACTATGCCAAGGGCGTGCTGCCCGACGCGGTGCTGCGCGCGCTGATCGACGCCGGCAGGAAGGCTGGCGTGCCGGTGCTGACCGACCCGAAGAGCACCGATCTGGCACGCTATCGCGGCATCACCGTGCTCAAGCCCAATTCCAGCGAGTTGGCCGCGGCCACCGGCATGCCGGCCGGCAGTGACGACGAAGTCGTGGCGGCGGCCGGCGCCGCGCTGCAGGCCAGCGGCGCCGAGGCGGTTATCGCGACGCGCGCCGAGCGCGGCATGACGCTGGTCGCCAGCGATGGCACCTCCGCCCATTTCCCCGGCCGCGGCCGACAGGTGTTCGACGTGTCGGGCGCCGGCGACACGGTACTGGCAGTGCTCGCACTGATGCTCGGCGCCGGCCGGCCCCTGGACGAAGCCGCCACGGTGGCGACACTGGCCAGCGGCCGGGTGGTCGAGAAATCGGGCACCGCCACCGTCAACCGCGAGGAACTCGCGGAGCTGGTGCGGGCCCGCGACAGCTCCGCCGCCGCGCACAAGATTGTCGGCCCGGCCAGCCTCGCGGCCCTGCTCGCCGATTGGCGCGAGGCCGGCCTTAGCGTCGGTTTTACCAATGGATGCTTTGATCTGATCCATCCCGGTCACGCCTCGCTGCTGTCGCAGGCACGCGCCGCGTGCGACCGGCTTGTCGTCGGCCTTAATTCCGACGCATCCGTGCGTCGTCTTAAGGGAGAGGATCGGCCGATCCAGGACGAGCGCGCACGCGCCATGGTCCTGGCCGCCATCGCAGATGTCGATGCCGTGGCGATATTCGAGGAGGATACGCCGTTGAGCCTCATCGAGACCGTAGCGCCGGACGTTCTGGTCAAGGGTGCGGACTACACGGTCGAGACCGTGGTCGGCGCCGACATCGTGACCGCCCGCGGCGGACGCGTGGTGCTGGCGGACCTGGCGGACGGGCATTCCACCACGGGCACGATCCGACGCATGCGGCGTGCGGAAGGGGGAAAGGCAAGTGCTGAAGCGGAGTGATCGGGCGGATCGGACGCCCCGAAGGGCCGCAAGACTGACCGCCGGCCGGATCAGCGGCATCGCGGTGTTCGCGCTGGCCGCCGTCCTGGGTGGCGCCATCAGCGGCCTTGGCCAGAACGCCGGCCACGATGCCGACCTGCGCAGCGTGATAGCCACCTTCGACCTGGAGCCGATGCCATCCGCGCCGCGCCAGGACCCCGCCCTGGTCGCGCTCGGCCGGGCGCTGTTCTTCGACAAGGAATTGAGCGGCAATCGCGACATTGCCTGCGCCACCTGCCACCACCCGACGCTGGCCAGCGGCGATGGCCGCTCGCTGTCCATCGGCTCCGGCGGCATCGGTCTCGGCGCCGACCGCCAGATGAGCTATGCCGGCGCGGTCATCCCGCGCAACGCGCCCGATGTATTCGACCGCGCGCACCCCGACTGGCGCACCATGTTCTGGGACGGGCGCGTCGCCATCGTCGACGACGCGTTCGACACGCCGGCAGGCGACGCCCTGCTGCCCGATATAGCCAGCCTGCTCGCCGCCCAGGCGATGTTCCCGGTGACGTCGCCGGACGAGATGCGCGGCCGGCCCGGCGAGATCGACGTGTTCGGTAGTGTGAACGAACTCGCCCTGATCGCGCCGGACGATTGGCGCGGCATGTGGGACGCGCTGATGGCCCGCGTGCTCGCACACGAGAGCTATGTGCGCCTGTTCGCCGCCGCCTATCCCGACACGCCGCAGGGCGAGCTGACCTTCGCGCATGCCGCCAACGCCATCGGCGCATTCGAGTCGCTGGCGTTCACGCTGACTGATAGCCCGTGGGACCGCTACCTGTTCGGCGACGACGACGCGCTGAGCGAGGAAGCCAAGGAAGGCGCGCTGCTGTTCTATGGCGAGGCCGGCTGCGCCGCCTGCCACTCCGGCGTGCTGATGACCGACCAGGAGTTCCACAATATCGGCGTCCCGCAGGTCGGCCCCGGCAAGGGCGACGGCGCGCCGCTCGATCTCGGCCTGGCGCTGGAAACCGGCGACCCGCTGGATGTGTTCCGTTTCCGCACCCCGCCGCTGCGCAACGTGGCGGTGACCGGCCCGTGGATGCACAACGGCGCCTTCGTCGACCTGGCGCAGGCGATCCGGGCACACGCCGACCCCGATACGACCTGGGACGAATACTCCATTGAGTCGCTGGAGCCCGAATTGCGCGAGATGGTGCTGACCGACTTGCTACTGCGTGCGCGGCTGCTGGATGCGCGCGACGTGCAGCTGGAGGGCATGGCCCTGACCGACGCGGAGATCTCGGCACTGGTGGCGTTCCTGGAAAGCCTGACCGCCGACTCGATCGCCGGACTGGCGGCGCTGGAGCCGCACACGGTGCCGAGCGGACTCAACGTCTCCGACACCGCGAACCCGGTCGCGGCCGACCTGGAAGCGGCCATGCCCGTGATCCTGCTGCAGGCGGACGACACGGTGAGCCTGGCGGATGCCATCCTGTTGGCGCCGCCCGGTGCGATCCTGCGGCTGGCGCCGGGCACCTATGACGGCCCGGTGATCCTGGACCGCCCGATCACCATCGAGGCGCTGGACGGCGCCGCCGGCGTGGTTGTGCACTCCAACGGCCACGGCCCGGTGATCGATGTGCGCGCGCCCGATGTGGTCGTGCGCGGCCTTGCCGTCTCCGGCGGCACCATCGGCATCGCGGTCAACGACGCCGTCGGCGTGCGCATCGAGGGCAACGACCTGCACGGCAACCGCGACATCGGCATCGCCATTGCCGACAGCGCCGTCGTGGTGCGCGGCAACCGGCTGGCGGGTATCGGCGGGCCGGAGGACGCGGCGATCCGGATCTCCGGGCGCGACGGCGGTTTCGGCACCCTGATCGAGGGCAATCTGATCGCGGCATCGGCCGGTACCGGCGTGCTGGTGGAGGATGCCTTCGCCATCGTGCGCGGCAACGACATCCGCGACAACGGGCACGCCGGCGTGCAGGCGCAGCTTGGCTCGTCTCTGATCGCCAGCGACAACGACATCCAGGGCAATGTCGGCAACGGCATCGCCGTGCTCGACCAGTCGACCGCAACCCTGACCGGCAACCGCCTGTTCCTGAACGGCCGCGCGGCCGAGACGCCGGCGGTGCTGGTCGCCATGGGGTGCGAGGCGCTGTTGCGCGACAATGTGCTGGTGCACGCCAACGGATGCGCGCTGATCACGGTGGAGGACGGCTTCGTCAACGGCGTCGGCAACCGCATGCTGGACGGCCAGCCCGACGGCGCCTGCTCGGCGGTCGAGGTGCCGATCAGCGCCCTGCTCATGTCCAGCGGGTGATTGCCTGATTCCGGCCGCG
The DNA here is from genome assembly GCA_965227515.1 of Alphaproteobacteria bacterium. GTDB lineage: Bacteria > Pseudomonadota > Alphaproteobacteria > CALKHQ01 > CALKHQ01 > CBDDFZ01. The sequence goes on along the minus strand of CBDDFZ010000001.1, from coordinate 2,198,051 downwards.
CGTTTGCCGCGCGGACGCCACGTGGCACCCCTACATGAGCCGCCGTCCCATTGCGGCTGGGGCCTTTGTCAGGAGACTGCCCCATGAAGCTGACCGCACTGCGCCGCCTGCACCTGCCCGAGATGTGCGCCGGCGCCGCCATCGCGCTGACCTCTGCCGTGGCGACCGCACCCGCCGAGGAACCCCTGCCCGACGACCGGTCCCCGTTCGTCTCGGGCGACTATGTCGGCGGGCTGTTCTTCCTGCTGGAAGGCGAGATCCCAGCGGTGCTGCGGACCTCCACGGAGGTTCAGTTCATCGACCTTGGCATCGACTGCGATGCCCCGCCCTGCCCGCACTACCAAGTGTTCGACGCCGAGACCGGCGCCACGGTCGTGGTCGAGGAGGTCTTTCCGGGCAATGACGAGGTCGCCGCCGCTCTGGGGGCGATGCTCTACCCCGGCCCGTTCGAGATCGCCGACGCGGTCGGCCATGTCGAGGACCGCGACCGCAGCGACTACATGGACGCGCCCCTGCGCGTGCTGGTGGTGACGGAGCTGCCGTAGCAGTCTGCGATGTAGTCCAGGCACTGTGCCTTCCCACAAAGATGACTGTCGTCCTCGCCCTTGTGGCGAGGACCCATGGGCATGCAGGGCTCAAGGCGAGCCTGATTCAGCCAGCTCTTGCGATGCAGTTTGTGTCGCCTGACCGCCATCAACGTCGCATTTCGCGCATAACACGTTGAAACACTGGACATAAATGGATCCTCGGGACGTGCCCGAGGATGACGATGGTGGGTTGGTGAGAGGTGTGAATCGGCTACCGCAAGATTGAGGGCACCAAATCGGATGTCACCCCTCCCCACGCAGCGCATCCTGCCAGGCCCGCCACACCGGGCGCAGTGCCTCGCGCGCCTGGCGGTAGACCGGGAACCGGCTGTCATAGAGCGCCGCCAGCGCCGCGTCCGGCGCCTCGACCGGTGTCAGCCGGCGGTCGACCCAATCGGCCGCGCAGCTCATCATGTCCGGGTAGAGACCTTGCTGCACCGCGGCCATCATCGCCGCCCCCGCAGCACCCGCCTCGGCCTGCTCGCAACGGCGCACCGACGCGTTCAGCATCGCCGCCAGGATCGCGCGAATGGCCCCGGAGCGCGCGGCCCCGCCGGCCATGCGTATCTCGCGCGGTACATCGCCCATGGACGTGAAGCAGTCGCGCGCCGCATAGGCCAGGCCCTCGTAGACCGCGCGCAGCATGTCGGCATAGCCGTGCTCGGGCTCCAGCCCGGTGAAGCTCGCCCGGGCCGCCGGCTCCAGGATCGGCCCGCGTTCCCCGGCGGTGGAGATGTAGGGGTGATAGAGCATGCGCCCCGGCGCCGCCGCCATCACCCGCGCATCGGCGCCCTCCAGTAGGTCGCGGCGCGACGCCTCGACCCCGGCATCGGCCAGCACGCCGCGCGCCAGGTCCAGCAGCCAGTCGATGTTGATGGTGGCCGCCATGTTGGACTGGTTCTGCGCGTACATGCCAGGCACCGGGAACGGGATGGTGAAGCCGGAACAATCCGGGTTCAGGCGCACCTTGTCGGGCGAGGTGGCCAATCGCATATGCATGCCGGTCGACCCGACGATCGAGGCGCCGACCCGGCCTTCCGGATCGCAGAGCCCGCCGCCGAGGGCCGTGCACACCACGTCCAGGTGCCCCAGCACCACCGGCAGGCCGGCCGGCAACCCCGTCGCGGCCGCGGCGGCATCGGTGAGCGCGCCTGCCGTCGTCGTGCCGTCGACCATCGGCGGCAACAGGTCGGCGCGGTCCGCCAGGTCGTATGCGTCGAGGATTTGCGGCGCGTACTGACGGGTGCGGAAGTCGCCGAAGGTGAACACGCCCTCCGACGGATCGGTCGCGCGCACGCCGGTCAGCTTAAAATAAAGCCAGTCCTTGCAGTGGAATGCGGTGGCGGCGCGCGCCAGCCGCTCAGGCTGGTGGCGCTTGATCCAGGCGAGCTGGCTGGACTGCTGGCAGGCCGTCGCACCGGTCGCGCTGATCGCATAGAGGCTCTGATAGTCGGGCCGCGCGATCATCGCCTCGGTGATGTCGGCCGCCCGCGCGTCGAGCCACAGCAGCCCACCGCCAACAGGCGCGCCGTCGGCATCGATCAGCCATGTGCCGTCACCTTGGGCGGTTACCGCCAGCGCCACGATGCGCGACGCCAGGTCGGGCACCTGGGCCGTAAGGTCAGACAGCGTGGCGGCGGTGTCGGCCCATGTGCGGGCCATGTCCTGCTCCACGCCGCCGCCGGCCAGCGCGTCATAGCTGTTCGGGCGCCCGGCCACCGCAAGCTGGGTGCCGTCGGCGGCAAACACCACCGCCTTGATGACCGACGTGCCGGCATCGACGCCGACGATCAGCGGCCCGCTGCCCTTCGTCGCTTCCCCAGAGGCTGCGGTCACGCCGCGCCGCCCCCGTTCGATTCCATCTCGTTGAGGCGGCGCGCGGTGCTTTCGTCGGTGATCAGTCCCTTGATCAGCCCGCTGCGCAGGGCAGCCCCGATGGCGGCGGCCTTGTTCACGCCGCCGGCAATGGCAACCATGTTGCGGCCCCTGATCGCCTCGATATCAGGCGACATCACCCGGCTCTCCATGGCGTTGAGCACCGGCGCGCCATCACTGTCGAAATAGTGGCCCAGCACCTCGCCCACCGCGTTGGCGGCCTGCAGCGCCTGCTGGTCGGCCGGATCGACCAGCCCCTCCTCGAACAGGTGGGCGGCGGGCGCCACCTCGCCGACGCCGGTCAGCATCAGGGTCGCCCGGTCCCACATCTCGATGACGTCGGCCACGCCGACCTGGGCCAGCAGCACCGCCTTGTCCTCCACCGTGTTGGCGTAGAGCGGCACCGGCAGCATGTAGGCTTCCGCCCCCGTCCGCTCGGCGATGCGGTGGATTACGTCATAGGGGTTGGCGGCATAGCGGCGGGTCAACCCGCCGAGCAGCGAAACGATCCTGGTATTCTTGACCTGCAGTGAGGGCAACTGGTCGACCATGGCGCCGATGGTGCGCCCGTGGCCGACGCCAATGACCTCGTGATCCCCCGATTCCAGCGCATTGCGCAGGAAGCGGGCGCCGGCCAGCCCCAACGCCTTCAGCGGCAGCGGACCCTCGTCCAGATCCGGCGCGACGCGGCAGTATGTCAGGCCGTAGCGTTCGGTCATCGCCTCTTCCAGGGCGACACAGTCCGACACGCTGGCATCGACGAACACGCGCACCAGCCCCTCGCGGGTGGCGCGGGCGACCAGGCGATGGGCCTTGGTGGACGGCACGCCCAGCCGCTTGGCGATCTCGCCCTGGGTCATGCCTCCGGAAAAATAGAGCCAGGCCGCGCGAGCGGACAAGCTTGCCTCGTCGTCGGTGCGACTGGGTTTGGTGCGACGCGGGGCCAAGCGCCCCTCCCTGGATGAAGAATTTTTATCGTTGTGCAAAATTTCCTGGAAACATCCCGCGCTGTCAATCCGCACGATATGGTACCGGCGGCAAAAAATTGCCGTCCGCCAGGCAGAAGGTTGGTGCCTGTGCCGAGTGGTTCGGCACAGGCAATCCGCAGTCCGGGTTAGCCGGGATAGGCGACGCAGCGCTGCTCTTGCGCGCCCATGCCGTCGATGCCCAGCTTCACGACATCGCCGGGCTTCAGGTACACAGGCTCCGGCTTCTGGCCCATGCCGACGCCGGGCGGGGTGCCGGTGGAAATGACGTCGCCGGGGCGCAGCGTCATGAAGCGGCTGAGGTGGCTGACCAGCGCGGCAACGCCGAACACCATGGTCTTGGTCGAGCCGTCCTGCTTGCGCGCGCCGTTGACGTCCAGCCACAAATGCAGGTCCTGCGGGTCCGCCACCTCGTCGGAGGTTACCAGCCACGGGCCCAGCGGCGCGAAGCTGTCGCAGCTCTTGCCCTTGGTCCACTGGCCGCCCTCGTCGAGCTGGAACTGACGCTCTGACACGTCGTTGCAGACGCAATAGCCGGCCACGTGCTTCAGGGCGTCGGCCTCGCTGACATGGGCCGCGGTGGCACCGATGACGACGCCAAGCTCGACCTCCCAGTCGGTCTTCACGCTGTCCTTCGGGATGATGATGTCGTCGTCGGGGCCGGTCGGCGGGCATGCCTTCATGAAGATGATCGGCTTCTCCGGCACCGGCAGGTTCGACTCCGCCGCGTGGTCGGCGTAGTTCAGGCCGATGCAGATGATCCGCCCGATAGAGCCGACGCACGGGCCGAGGCGGGTGCCGGCATCCACCGCCGGCAGCGACGACGGGTCGATGCCGCGCAGCTTGTCGAGGCCGTCCGGCAACAAGGTATCGCCGGCAATGTCATCGACCTTGCCGCTGAGGTCGCGGATCGTGCCGTTGGCGTCCACCATGCCCGGCTTCTCGGCGCCGGGCGCGCCGAAGCGCAGCAATTTCATGGGCTTGTCCTCCCGAGGATCGTGTTTGGCTTGATGTAGGGTTCTGGCGCTGAGCGCGCTTCGACGGATCGTTTGATACGGTTATTGGCCCAATCAGGCAAGCGGGCGGGCCCGATCAGCCGCCTGCGGCGTGGCGCAGCCGTGACTCGGCAACCAGGTCGCGCAAAGATTGGCGCTGCCGGCCCGCCTCATCGAAGTTCGCCGGGTCCAGCCAGGCGCGGTGCGCGGCATCGATGGCCGGCCACTCCCGGTCGGTGATCGAGTACCAGGCCGTGTCGCGGTTGCGGCCCTTGTTCACCATTGCCTGCCGGAACACGCCTTCGAAGGTGAAGCCAAGCCGCTCCGCCGCCGCGCGCGACTTGGCGTTCATCGCGTCGCACTTCCACTCATAGCGGCGATAGCCCAGCCCCTCGAACACCTGGCGCATCATCAGCATCATGGCTTCGGTCGCGGCCGTGGTGCGGACCAGGCGCGGGGTGTAGCAGATGTGGCCGACCTCAATGACGCCCTGGGCCGGGGTTATGCGCAGATAGGATGCGACGCCCACCGCGGCCCCGCTGGCATTGTCGATAATGGCGAAGAACAGCGGGTCGGTGGAGGATTCCGCCTGGGCCAGCCATGGCCGATAAGCCTCGAACGTCTCGTACGGGCCGTGGGTCAGGTAGGTCCACAACCGGCCTTCCCGGTCCTCCGCCAGCGCGTCGAACAGCGCGCGGCCGTGGCGGGCGGCGTCCAGCGGCTCCAGCGTGCAGGTTCGCCCGACCATGGGCGCGCGCGGCGGCGGCTCGACCGGCTGCCAGCCGGGCACTTCGAACCCGCGCGGCAGGTCCGTGGACGATACGGCAGATGACGACATGATCAGGTGGTGTGGGCCCGGAAGGATTTGACGAGGCTGCGGTGTACCGCCCGGTAGCCCGGCGCGCAATGCCGCAATTCGCCAGCCATCCGCCGATGGAGCGCCGGCAGGCCGTGGAACGGCACCCCCGGGTGGGCATGGTGCTCGGTATGGAACGACATGTTCCAGGTCAGCGCGCGCACCGCCGCGTTGGTCAGCGTGGTCCGCGTGTTCTGGCGCATATCGGGCGTTTGCGGGCAGCCGGCATGCTCGGCGAGCAGGAACAGGCGCAGCCACGGCTGGCCGAGCACGGCCGGCACCACCCACAGCCAGACCGCGAGCATCGACCCCGCCAGCACCGAGGCCACGGCCACCGCCGCATAGCCGCCGACAAACAGCATCGCCTCCCCCCGGACCGCACCGCGCTCGCGGTCGGGCACGAAGCTGTCGCGCGGCCCAACAGCCGCATTCACCGCCAGCGCGCGGATCAGGCCCCACCACACGGGCAACCCACTGACGTGCAGAAGGTATCGCGGCCAGCTATCGGGCTTGGCGGTCGACAATTCGGGATCGCGCGCCGGATCCTGGGTGAAGCGGTGGTGCGCCAGATGGAAGCGGCGGAACCAGCGCGGCGGCAACAGCAGCAGGAACCCGCATACGGTCGCGACAACCCAGTTCAGACGCCGGCTGCGGAACGCGGTCAGGTGCACGCTCTCGTGCAGCGGCGCAAACAGGAACACCAGCACCGCGCCGTGCAGCGGCAGCACCAGCCACCAGACCAGCCACCATTGCGGCGGCGCGACCACGATCTCCGCCGACGTTGCCGCAAGCACAGCGACGTGGCCGCCCAACTGCAGCAGCCCGGCGTGGTTCGACAAGTCGCTACCTGACACAGAACGATCGGCACGCACCGTTAGTAGCTCCTCTAGATCGGGATTAGCTTACGCTGAGTCTGCGCCAGCCCTCTCCCCCACCCGGCCGCCCACGGAAGTATCCTGCGGGGTGGCCGGGTGGGGGAGAGGGCCGGTGCCGACTGAAATGATCATGCTCAAGCAGGCTGTTACGCAGCGTGACACCCGCGCGCCAATCCTGCCACATACGTCGCTATAGTGAGGCGCATCAATCGCACGGAGTGACGTGACATGATCAGGATCGTTGGCGCGCTGGCATGCGCCGCAGCGCTGTCGTCCCCGGCCCTGGCCGGCGACGTGTCGTCGGACTGCACCTACAACGGCATCAACCTGTGGGGCGATGTCGAGGTGGTGGACTCCTTTCCCGACATCACGGTGCAGGTGGTGAGCAGCTTTCCCGACCTGAACGTGGAGTACGTGACCAGTTTCCCGGATGACTGCGGCGAGTGGCAGATCGTCGACAGCTTCCCGGACTTCACCATCCAGTACGTCGACAGCTTCCCCGACATTCAGATCGAGATCGTCACCTCGTTCCCGGGGCTACCGTAGCGTGCTCGCAGACCACAGCCGGCCCGCTCAGGCCGCGTCGCCACGGGTGGAAAATGCACGCAGCGCCGCTGTGATGAAATCTATGAACACGCGTAATCGCGGCGGCTCGAAGGGGCTCGGCGGACGCACCAGATGCAATCGCGCGGGCTCCGACTCGTAGTCCGGCAGCACCCGCACCAACCGTCCCGCCGCCAGGTCGCCGCGCACGCTCAATGCGGGCAGCATTGCAAGGCCCAGACCGCGCATGGCGGCCTCCCGATGGGCCCGGATATCATTGATCTTGAGCAGGTGATTGACCGGCACCTGATGGCGTTTGCCGTCCCGCTCCATCCACCAGTTTTCCTGTCCCGATCCCCCGCACCACTGAATGAACCGAAACCGCGCAAGATCGTCCGGATGCGCCGGCCAGCCCGTGTCGGTGAGATGTTCGCGGTTGCCGCAAAGAATGTATTCGACATCGACGATCTTGTGGGCGATCAGCGAGGAGGAGTGCAGTCGGCCGGATCGAATGGCAGCATCGAACCCCTCCGCTACCAGATCGACCACCCGCTCCGTCAGATCCAACTCGAGGCTGATCTGCGGGTTCGCTTCGACAAAATCGACGGCCGTCATCGCAATCCAGTCGTGGCCGATACCCGGCGGGGCCGTGATCCGCAGCCGTCCCCGCGGTGTGGTGTCGACGGTTCGGGTCTCGTCGTCCAACGCCGATATCTCTTCGAGGATTGCGGCCGCGCGCGGCAGGTAGCGCGTGCCGGCATCGGTCAGACTGAGCTTGCGCGTCGTGCGCCGCAACAAGGCGACACCCAGAAAGGCCTCCAGCTCGGCAACGTGGCGGCTGACCGCCGTCGCTGACATTCCGCGCAGGCGGGCCGCCGCAGAGAAGCTGCCGCCACGGGCAACCGCCAGGAACACCGCCATTGCTTCGAGCTGATTCATATATTATCCCGATTTTCAGGATAGTGATTTGCCCAATCGGTATATTATCACACCGACCGGCAGTGCCTAGGTTCCTGTCAGCGCTTCAATTCATGGGAGGTCGAGATGACTTTGACCCCGACGCTGACAACGAGCTGGTTCGGCGGATCGCCCACCGAAGGGCGGTTCAAGCGCGCGAAAGGGCGCGGTTGGCTGGCCATGCTGGCACAGACGCTGAGGCCCCGCAGCAATCGCCGACGCTATCATGGGGCCGACCTGCCGCGCGCCGTCCGACACGACGTCGCGGCCTCGTCAGCGTATCGCGATTATCGATCGGCCGCCGACCTGCCCGGCGAACCGTCACGGCGATTGGATCAGCTCGCGGAGCTGGCGCGTTGGACGTCGCCGCGCTGAAAGACGTCGCCCCTCGGGGCTACTTCGTCCCGAACAGCCGGTCGCCGGCGTCGCCCAGGCCGGGCACGATGTACGCATTCTCGTTCAAGTGGCTGTCGAGCGCGGCGGTGTAGATCTCCACATCCGGGTGGGCGTCGGCCAGCACCTTCACGCCCTCGGGCGCCGACACCAGGGCCATGAAGCGGATGTCGCGGTCGTCCACGCCGTGCTTGTTCAGGACGTCGACCGCATAGGCCGCCGAATGCCCGGTCGCCAGCATCGGGTCGACCAGGATGAACGTGCGTCCCTGTGTTTCCGGCAGCTTGACCAGGTATTCGACCGGCCGCTTGGTTTCCGGGTCGCGGTAGAGGCCGATATGGCCGACGCGGGCGGTCGGCACCAGTTCGGTCAGTCCCTCGGCCATGCCCAGGCCCGCGCGCAAGATCGGCACCACCACCAGCTTCTTGCCGGCAATGACCGGCGCGTCCATTTCCTCAAGCGGCGTTTCGATCCGCTTCGATTCCATCGGCAGGTGGCGGGTCAGCTCATAGCCCATCAACAGCGCGATCTCCTTCAAGAGGGAGCGGAACTTGATGGTGCTGGTGTCCTTGTCGCGCATGATGGTCAGCTTGTGGCTGATCATCGGGTGGCCGAGCACGTGCAGCTTGGCGTGGAGCGGGCGGTTCATGGCGGGTCTCGCGGATACGTCTGTGGCGGAACGGGGCGCGCCGGAGTGTAGCGGCGTGCCGGCCCGCGTCAATCGCCAGCGGCGACCCGAAGGCCGCACCGCGCGGCAATGGCTTGGCGTCGCCGCGCGGATGAGGCAACGTGCCGCCGCCATGCCGCTCACCAACGATCATCGCGCACTGCGTTGCCCATGCTGATCGGGCTCGATCTCGGCGGCACCAGCATCAAGGCGGTCCGGGTCGACGAAGCCGATGGGACAGTGACGCGCACGACCGCACCGGTCGGCGGCAATGTCGCACGGGATGTGCTGCTCGGCGCTATCGCGGACACGGTGTCGGAACTGGCCGGCGGCCATCCGGTCGACCGGCTGGGCTTCGCGGTCGGCGGTCTCGTGCGGCCCGACGGCACCATGCATCTGGGCAGCACCAACCTGCCCAATCTGGCGGGCGTTCCGCTGGAAAGCGCCTTCTCTCAGCGGTTCGGGGTGCCGTGCCGGGTCGACCACGACGCACGTTCCGCCATGCGCGGCGAGGCCTGGCTCGGCGCCGCGGCAAACGCCCGCAACGCGATGACCGTGACATTCGGCACCGGCATCGGCGCCGGCCTGCTGCTCGACGGGCGCATCTATGCCGGCACCCTGCGCGCGGCCGGCGAAATCGGCGTGTTCTCGCTGATGCCGTCGGCGGATGGCGCCGCGCCGCCGACGATGGAAGAGGTCGCGTCGCCAGTGGAGCTGGAGCGCCGCACCGGCAGGCCCTACGCCGAGCTCTTCCAGGCCTATGTCTCCGGCGCGCCCGAAGGTGCGGCGATGTCCGAGGCGCTCAAGGTGCTGGGGTTGGCGCTCGGCAACGCGCATCTGCTGCTGGACCTGGAAGTCATAGCCCTGATCGGCGGTGTCACCGCCATTGGCGAGCCGTTTCGAAACGCGGTCGAATCCGCGTTCCGCAGCGCCTGCCCCGTGGGCTATCATGGCGCCCTGGAATTTCGGCTCGGCGCGCTGGGCGCACATGCCGGCGCGGTCGGCGCGGCGGCCCTGTGGCGCGATGCGGGCGACAACGAAACGGAGATCACCCAACCACGATGAAGATTGTCGAGACCCGCGACTACGACGAGATGAGCGCGCGCGCCGCGGGCGTCGTGATCGACACTGTGCGCGCGAAGCCGGATGCCGTGCTGGTGCTGCCGACCGGGAACTCGCCGGTGGGCATGTTCCGGCAACTGGTCGGGGCGGCGCGGGCCGGTACCGTCGATATGGGCCAGGTGCGGCTGGTGACGCTGGATGAGTATGCCGGCATCGCGCCGACCGACCGCCGCAGCCTGTTCGCCTGGCTGAGGAAGGAACTGCTGGAGCCGCTCGCCATCCCGGACGCGCACGTGGTCGCCTTCGATTCCATGAGCGACGCCGCGAGCGAGGCCAAGCGGCTGGAGGACGCGATCAGGGCGCTCGGTGGCATCGACCTCGCCGTGCTCGGTATCGGCCCCAATGGCCACCTCGGCTTCAACGAGCCGGGCAGCGCATTCGATTCGCGGGCGCGCCGGATCGACCTGACGCCGGAGTCGATCGCCTCCAACGCTGCCTACTGGGGGTCGGAGGACGATGTGCCGCGCCACGCCGTGACCCTGGGCCTTGGCACCCTGTTCGAGGCGCGCGCCATGTGCGCGATCGCCAGTGGCGCTGCCAAGGCCGGCATCGTCGCCCGCCTGCTCAGCGACCCCATCGGCCCCGACGTGCCGGCGACCATGCTGCGCAGCCACCCCAACGCCACCCTGATCGCCGACCGCGAGGCGCTGGCCGTCCATGAGACCGCCTGAGGCTTGGAAATTGCAGTCTGCACCGGCGCTAGCTGGTCATAAACAACTCATCCCTAAAATGCCCAGCTGACGCCGCACGGCTTCCCCATTGCCGTGTTGTCTTTCAGGCTGCAGACGGGTGTGGGAGATATCGATGACAACGACGATCAGGCTGGCCCTGGCCGGCGCGGTCCTGCTGGCCGCATCGCCGGCATGGGCGCTTGAGCTGACGCCGGCCTATGGCTTCGTGCTGACCGACATGACGGTCGAGGAGGCCTGCGAGGGCAACGAACTGCACCGGGTCGTCGATAGTGCAGAGATCGGCCGGCTGTCGTTCTACATGACCTGCTACGGCTACAACGTCGTGCACGGCGAGACCGTCTACATGATGAACTGGCACGACTCGACCGTGTTCGAGGAGCACTTTGCCGAACGCGAAACGGTGACGACCTGCGGCGTGGACGTCGACTGGGAGCACGAGCGCTGGTTCGAGGCCGATGGCACCGCCATCGACGTCTACCTGAACTGCTTCAACGAACCCGGCCCGTCGAGCCCGCCGCCGCCCGCAGCGGGCGTTTCCTGACGGCCGTCACGATCCTTTGCTAGGCTCCATCCTCGGACGCGGCAAGGAGGAATGGCAGATGAGGCTGCACCAAATCCTCGGGATATGCGCCACCGTAACCTTGACGGCTGTGGCGCTGGCGTCGCCGGCTGCCGCCTTCGACTTCAGCGAGGCGAACGGCTTCTACCTTTCCGAGGACGAGCCCGACCTCTCCTGCTTCGGTGAGATCACCTTCTGGGTCGACTACCCCGACGGCAGCGACCTTGTGTTTCACAGCGCCTGCAACGGCTACAACGCGGTGCGCGGCGACGAGGTCTATTTCGTCGATTACCAGGGCTATGAGCTGTACCAGGACCAGTTCACGTTGGTGGAGCAAACCGGCACCTGCGACCACGGCGGCCTGTGGGATGCGTTCCTGAAGCAGGATGCCCAAGGCGCGCTCTACCTGTTCCATCTGAGCTGCATCTACCCGCTGTAGGCCGTATTCGGACCGGGCAGACAAGGCGAGCGTAGGAGCGAGAAATGAGAGCGATCTTCGCGATCACCGGTACCGCGCTTGCCATTGGCATTGGCGGCATGGTGCCGGATGCGGCGGCGCTGGAACTGACGCCGCAATACGGCTTCGTCCCGACCGATCCGCCTGACCTGGAGCTGCCGCACGGCGAGGAGTGCTACGACGACATCGTCCGCCATTTGGAGCACGCCGACCTCGGCCGGATCGACCTGCATGTCATCTGCGGCCGCCTCTTTGCCATGCACGGGGACGACGTTTACGCGATGACGCCGCGCCACTCGGTCGTGTTCGAGGATCATTTCGTGCGCCGCGAAACGCTGAGCGAGTGCGGGCGCGACACCGAGTGGTCGGCCCACCGCTGGTACGAGGCCGACGGCACGCCGCTCGGCGTCTTCAAGATCTGCGAGCGATAGCAGTCCCGGTTAGATGGGTTCACCCAGCCACCATTTCGCCGCCTCGGCGATGCGGTCGGCGCGGATGGCGGCGCGCACGTCGCGCATCAGCCGGTTCATGAAGCTGATGTTGTGCAGCGTCAGCAGCGTCCGGCCGACCATCTCGTCGGCGCGCAGCAGGTGGTGGATATAGGCGCGGGAGTGGTTGCGGGTGAGCCCGCAGTCGCTCTCCGGGTCCAGCGGCCGCTTGTCCTCGCGGAACTTGGCGTTGCGCAGGTTGATGCGGTCGCTGCCGGGCTTGCCGCCCTCCGCCTCCGCAAGCGCCGGCCGGATCAGTGCCGCGCCATGGCGGGCGACCCGGGTCGGGCCGACGCAATCGAAAGTGTCGACGCCGCGGCAGATGCCCTGCCAGATGTCGGCGATGCCGCCAATCCCGAGCAAATGGACCGGCCGGTCGCCGCCTAGCTCGCGCATGGCATAGCCCACCACCTCCACCATGTCGGCCTTGTCGCCGCCCAGGCAGCCGCCGACCGCGATGCCGAAGACGTCGCGTGAGTTGTTGAAGGCGACGCTCTCGTCGCGCAGGTCCTGGTAGACGCCGCCCTGCACCACGCCATAGAGGCGCTGCTTCTCCAGCCCGCCCAGGCGGTCGAACTCGGCGATGCAGCGGTCGGCCCAGCGGTGGCTCAGCGCCATCGAACGCGCGGTGTAGTCGCGGTCGTCGTGGAACGCGGTGCACTCGTCGAAGACCACGATCAGGTCGGCGCCCAGCTTGACCTGGGTCTCGATGGACAGCTCCGGGGTCAGCAGGTGGCGGCTGCCGTCGATATAAGACTTGAATACCGCACCCTTCTCGCTGATCTCGAGCAATGTGGGCGTGCGGTTGTCGTTGCGGCTGCCCTTCACCTCCTGCGATACGCTGCCGTGGCCCATGGCGAACACCTGGTAGCCGCCGCTGTCGGTCAGCATCGGCCCCGACCAGCCGGTGAAGCGATGCAGGCCGCCCATCTTGGCGACAAGGTCCGCGCCCGGCTGCAGCATCAGGTGATAGGTGTTGGACAGGATGATCTGGCTGTTGCAGGCCGCCACCTGCTCCGCCGTGGCACCCTTCATCGCCGCCTTGGTGGCGCAGAAGATGAACGCCGGCGTTTCGATGCTGCCGTGCGGCGTTGTCAGCACGCCGGTGCGGGCGCGGCCGGGCCAGTCGGCCAGACCGGTGGCCCGCCGGTCGACGGCAAACGAAAAATCAGCGGAACTCATGCGGGACTACGCGCCGGTCAACCGAACCACGTGCGGACGGGTCGCCGCTGGGCATCGACGAAATCGCCGCTGATCAGCTCGAACAGATCGTAGAGCCACCAGAGCCCAATCCCACCGACGGTGAGGGCCTGCAACGTGCCGCTGAACTTGCGCCCGACAGTGAAGCGGTGCGCGCCGAATATGCCGATGACGACCGCCATGGCCAGCACCTTGCTGCGCGGATAGGGGCTGATCTCGCCCGACGCGACCGGGGCCTGACGTGGCAGTGCTGCATGGCCGCGCCGCCAGAATGCGCGGGTGGCGTTGGGTTGCAGGCGATAGACCTGGATCGGGTCGGCGATGTTCTTGACCCGGTGGGCGCCGTTGTACTCGCACTGGACGTCGATCTTGCGCGCGATCTGGTCGTAGACCGCCGCGGTCAGCGCTACGCCGCCCGGCTCGGCCAGCGCCTGCACCCGCGCGGCAATGTTGACGGCGTCGCCGAAGACATCGCCGTCGCGGTCCATCACGTCGCCGATATTGACGCCGGCGCGCAACAGCATCGGGTGCGCGGCATTGCGCTCCCGATTGACCGCCTGCATCTGGTCCTGCACCTCGCTGGCGCACTTCACCGCGGCGACCGAACTGTCGAAGGCGAGCAGGAAACCGTCGCCGGCGGTGCTGGCGATGCGGCCGTGATGGCGCCGGGCGGCCTCGCCGATCAGCTCCCTCACCCACTCCAAGGTGCGCAGGGTTCCAATGTCGTCCTCGACCATCAGCCGGCTGTAGCCGGCGACGTCCAGGCTGACGATGGCCGCGAGCCGTCGCTCGATCGGCTCGTCCGCGACAATCGCTCCCGCCGCTGCTGTCATGTGTCGAATGTCCGCCCCGGCATGCGCAAACCACGCGTGTCCCCACACTGTACGCCCGATGGCAGACGGTTGCCAGTGCGCGCCGTCACACGTGCGTGCCGTCACGGGTGGGCGGCCGGACCGCCGATCCGGTCGGCCGGCGGCAGGCAGTGCCGCGCCAGGTAGATCACCGGGGTGTCCAGGGCCGCCACGACGAGCCGCAGCACCCATGAGCCCAGGATGTAGGTCACGATGACCACCGGCCAGGCCAGCGGCTCCGGGTTCAGCACCACCCAGGCCAAAACCGAGAAGATGGCTGAATCGATCAATGCCGAGATCGCGGTGGAGACGTTGTTGCGCAGCCACAGATGCCGCCCGTCGGTCATGCGGCGGATCAGGCGGAACAGCCAGATGTCGTTGAACTGGCTGATGAAATAGGCCGCCATGCCGGCGACGAAGAAGGCCGGCCCCGGCACGAACACGGCCGCGATGTGGTCCTGCATCGCGAACGACCATTCGTAGTCGGGCAACTGCTCGGGCGTGAGCTGGTCGGCAGTCAGCGGCTGGAAGCCGAGGCCGATCAGCACGAACACCAGGAACGCCAAATAGCCGACGAAGCCGATCACCACCGCCTTCTGTGCCTCGCGCCGGCCGTAGTACTCGGCCAGGATATCGGTGCACAGATAGGTGCAGGCGAACAGCACGGTGCCGAGCGCGATCGGGTCCGGGAATACCGAGAACGAGACCGTCTTCAGCACCTGCACATTGGCGGCCAGCACGGCGACGACGACGAACACCTGCATGCCGACCGCGCCGAACAGGCGCAGGAACACCAGCACCATGGCGAACGCCGCCAGCAGCATCACCACCCATACCGCTTCCGGCGGCCAGGCGTTGAGGGCGGCGATCCAGTCGTTCGGGTCGATGGCGGTCATTTGCGCGGGGAAGTACTCGCCAGTTCAAGACACTTTTCGTCGCCCTCGCCCTTGTGGCGAGGGCCCATGGTCCGGGCAGGCCCAACATTTGCTTCGTAGGCCAACTGCTGGACCAAGGCCAAGTGGCAATGGGCCCATAAGACCCAATGCATGCGGTCGGCGAATTGCACAAGAATGGGTCCTCGCTACAAGAGCGAGGACGACAAACGCGTGTTGAAGATTGATCAGCCTGCGAACGGCTGCCCGATCGAACGACCGATAGTCGCGTCGCGGCTATTCCGCCGCGGTGGCGGCCTGCGCCTCGCTCACCCGCTTGCGCATCTTGCGCAGCTCGGCCGGCAGCTTGGTCGGCGCGGTCGACATCAGATAGGCATCCAGCCCACCGCGATGCTCGATGGTGCGAATGGCGCTGGTCGACAGGCGCATGCGCACGCCCTCGCCAAGCGTCTCCGAGAACAGGCGGGTCTTCTGCAAATTCGGCAGATAGCGGCGACGGGTCTTGTTGTGCGCGTGGCTCACATTGTTGCCAGTTTGCACGCCCTTACCGGTTATGGCGCAGCGGCGGGCCATGTCGAAACCCCTCGTGGCTTGTGAAACGGATAGCACGCCGCCCTGGCGCAGGGCCGCGTGAACGCCGGACTTATAAGGGCCGGATGCGCGACAGGTCAAGCATTCAGGTCACGCGCATACATCGACCGGCACAAAGGCGACCGGCACAAAGGCGACCGGCACAAAGGGGGGCGTCAGCCCGCCTTGGTCTTCAACAGCTTCTCCGCCGCCATGCGCAGGGTCGCGCGCTGGGCATCGGTCAGCTCGTCGAGTGCGGTCTGCTTGCGGCGGTGCACATCAAGCGCCTCCGCGATCAAGTCGTCGCGCGAAACCTCGCCGCGCGCGGTCGCCGCCGGAATGCGTTCCACGGTCCGTGGCGGCAGATCGGGGGCCGGAACCTTCGTCGGCGTGTCACCGGAGGTGCCGGCGCGGTTCAGCCGGGCCTGCTCCTGCTCGATCAGGGCCTGCAGGGCGGCCTGACGGTCCAGCTTGCCCGCCTCCATGTGATCCGCGGCACCGCTGCCGAGCGCGCCCGAGATCATCCGGTCGAAGGCGTCCTCCGGCGGCTTGCTCGATGCGGTCGGCGGGGTTTGCTTGCGCAGGCGCATCGCCTCGGCGATCAGCTCCTGACGGGTGGTCTTGCCCGGCGCGCGCTTCGCGGCCGTGGGCTGTTTCGCGTTTGCCGCCACGGCAGGCTTGCCGCCTGAGCCGTCGCCGCCCTTTATCTGCTTGTCGCCGTCCGACGAGCGCTTGGCCATCTCGGTACGTGCCTGGCGCCGCTCCTCGGCCATCCGCATCTCGCGCTGCGCGAATGCATGGGCCAGCAGGACATTGCGCCCCCTGACGTTGGCCAGCGCAGGCGCTGTCGACGGCGGCGCTGCCTTGGCCGTCGATTTGGGCTTATTTTGCATGCACTGGCTCCGGTACGGGGGTCTCGCCCCTGGAAACATCCGCCGCAGACCGCTGCTTGGCCCACATCGCGGCATAAAGGCCATCCATCGCGATCAGCTCGTCGTGATTGCCGCGCTCGGCCACGCGGCCATCGTCGAGCACGATGATCTCGTCGGCATCGACCACCGTCGACAGGCGGTGCGCGATGACGATGGTGGTCCGGTCGGCGGAGACTGCGCGCAGGCTGGCCTGGATCTGGCGCTCGGTATTGGAATCGAGCGCAGATGTCGCCTCGTCGAACAGCATGATCGGCGGGTCTTTCAGGATCGTTCGTGCGATCGCCACCCGCTGCTTCTCACCGCCGGACAATTTCAACCCGCGCTCGCCTACCATGGTTTCGTAACCGTCGGGCGTTGTGGTTATGAAATCGTGAATGCGGGCCATTTTTGCCGCCGATTCCACTTCTTCGTCGCTGGCGGACGGACGGCCGTAGCGGATGTTGTAGCGCACGGTGTCGTTGAACATCACCGTGTCCTGGGGCACCACGCCGATGGCGGCGCGCACGCTGGCCTGGGTCACGTCACGCACGTCCTGGCCATTGATGCGGATGGCGCCGTCGTCGACGTCGTAGAAGCGGAACAGCAGGCGCGCGATGGTCGACTTGCCGGCCCCGCTGGCGCCGACGAAAGCGACCGTGGCGCCCGGTGCCGCGCGGAACGACACATCCTTCAGGATCGGCCGGCGCGGATCGTAGCCGAACGAGACGTGGTCGAACTCCACCGCGGCATCGCCCGGGTCCAGCGGCTTGGCGTCGGGCCGGTCCTCCACCTCCCGGTTCAGCCGCAACAGGGTGAACATGTCCTCCATGTCCACCAGCGAGCGCTTGATCTCCCGGTAGACGAAGCCCAGGAAGTTCAGCGGCATGTAGAGCTGCAGCATGTAGGTGAACACCAGCACGAAGTCGCCGACCGTCATGGTGCCGTTAACGACGCCCTGGGCCGCCATGATCATCATGATGGTCAGCCCGCCGGCGATGATGAACGCCTGCCCGATGTTGAGCATGGACAGCGTCACCTGGCTCTTCACCGCCGCCTGCTCGTAGCCACGCATCGAGCTGTCGAACCGGTCGCGCTCGTGGTCCTCGTTGCCGAAGTACTTGACCGTCTCGTAGTTCAGCAGGCTGTCGATGGCCTTGGTATTGGCCTCGGTGTCCATGTCGTTCATCTGGCGGCGGTATTTCAGCCGCCACTCGGTCACCCACAGGGTGAAGCCGATGTACGCGCTGACCGAGACCAGGGTCACGAAGGCGAACCAGAAATCGAACAGCGCCCACAACAGCGTGCAGACCAGCGTGATCTCCAGCAGCGTCGGCAGCACGTTGAACAGCATGAAGCGCAGCAGGAACTCGATGCCCTTGGTGCCGCGCTCGATCACCCGGCTCAACCCGCCGGTGCGCCGCTCCAGGTGGTAGCGCAGCGCCAGCGCGTGGATGTGCTGGAAGGTGCGCACCGCCACGGTGCGGATTGCGCGCATGGCGACCCGGGCGAACACCGCATCGCGCAGTTCGCCGAACGCGATCGAGAACACGCGCACGATGCCATAGGCCAGGATCAGGCCCAGCGGCAGCACGATGACAGTCGCTATGGCGGGGTCGGCGCCGGCGAGTCCGTCGACCGCACCGTCGCCGCCGGCACCGCTCAGCTCATCGACCGCGGCGGCGTAGAGGATCGGCGTGTAGACGTTGGCAAGCTTGGCCGCCACCAGGAAGACCATCGCCCACACCACCCGCCAGCGCATCCCGATGGCGCCCTCGACATCGCGATGGGGCCAAAGGAACGGGGCGAGCGAGCGAATGGTCGCCCAATGGGAACGCTGTTGTTTCTCGCTCGCAGCGGTTTGGTCGGTCGAAGCCACGCGGCGGGGTTTCCTTGTCGTCCCGCGACGGAAGTGTCCCGGAACAGAGGCGTTGTGCTGAAGTGGCGCTGAGCGCGCCCGTTGGCAAACGCTACCAGCGGAAGGCCGGCACCACCATGTCCGGCGACGCGCCATGTCGCTCGACCAGGTCGTGCAACACAATGACGTCGATCACATCGGCCTCATGGCGCATCAGGTCGATGGCGTGGATTCCGCCGGCGACCAGTACCGAGGGCATGCCGGCCGCGTTGGCCCCGGTCACGTCGGTCAGGAAGCTGTCGCCAATGCCGGCGACGCGCGCCGCATCGTCGATGCCGAGCAATCCCTGGCAGTGCGTGTAGACACGCTCGTGCGGCTTGCCGTGATAGATCACCCGGCCGCCGATACCCTGGTAGCGCGCGGCAATGGCGCCGGCGCAGTAGTACCGCTCGCCGCCCTGCAACACCTCAAGGTCGGGATTGGCGCAAACCAGCGGAATGTCGCGCGCGCGGCACGTGCGCAGGATGTCGTCGTAGCCCTCCAGCGGGGTGCCGTCGCCGCCCCAGGCGGTGACCACCACGAAGTCGGCGTCGTCCAGGTCGAACACCCGCACGATACCGTCGCCGTCGGGCAGGATATCGGCGTTGTATTCCGGCCCGATCATCAGGCAGCGCTCGCCGAGGGCCGCGTGCGCGGGGTCGGGCCGCGTGCGCAGCGCCTGATAGGTCGATTCGCCGGACGACATCAGGTGGTGATAGGCGTCGCGCGGCACGCCCATCTCGTCCATGCGGGCGACCAGCGCGTCGACACGGGCCGGCGCGTTGGACAACAGGCAGATGCGCTTGCCGGCAGCGACCAGACGCTGCATGCAGTCCACCGCGCCCGGCAAGGGCTGCACGCCGTCGTGCACCACCCCCCACAGGTCGACGATGCAGCCGTCGATGCGGTCCGCGATGGCGGAGATGCCGTCGGCGATCGCCGGCCGGGTCGTGTCGGTCGTCATGGTGTTCCAGTCACTGCTTTATTCGACGCGTGGTTGGGCCGAACGGGCCATGATCGCGGCCTTGCGCATCACGCTCGGCAGGCCGGCTTCCGCCGCCCGTTCGATGGGATGCCATTCGCCGTCCGGCACGGCAGGACGGCGGCCGGTGCGCCCGGCCATCAGTGCGAGATCGAGCGCGAAGTGGGTGAAGACGTGGCGGACATTGCCCCTGAGCGGGGTCCAGTCCGCCTTCGCCGGCGCGCCGAGACGGATGGCGTCCTTGCCGTCCCACGGCCGGTCCCGCCAGTCCGTGCCGGGCAAGCCCAGCATGCCGCCGAGCAGGCCCTTCGGCGGGCGGCGCTGCAGCAACACGTGGCCATCGCAAATGAGCCAGAAGGCGGTGCCGTAGCGCTGCGGCTTGGCCGCCTTCGGCGCACGGCGCGGCAGTTCCGCCTGGATACCGGCGGCGCGTGCACGGCACGGCTCGCGCCAGGGGCAGAGCGCGCAGGCGGGACTGCGCGGTGTGCAGACGGTCGCGCCCAGATCCATCAGACCCTGGGCGAGATCCCCGGCGCGGCTGCGCGGCGTCAGTCGCTTCGCCGCCTCGCTCAGCTCCGGTTTCGCCGCCGGCAGCGGCGTCTCGATGGCATGCAGGCGTGCCATCACCCGCTCGATATTGCCGTCCACCGGCATCGCGGCGCGGCCGAACGCGATGGCGGCGACCGCGGCCGCGGTATAGGGGCCGATGCCGGGCAGGTCGCGCAGTCCGTCCTCGGTGTCGGGGAACTGCCCGCCATGCTCATTGGCCACCGTGCGGGCGCACTTGATCAGGTTGCGGGCACGGGCGTAGTAGCCAAGCCCCGCCCACGCCGCCAGCACGTCGGCATCGGGCGCCGCGGCCAGCGCCTCGACGGTCGGCCACGCCTCGGTGAATCGCCGGAAATAGGGTGCCACCGCCGCCACCGTGGTCTGCTGCAGCATGATCTCGCTCAGCCAGACGCGATAGGGGTCGGCGGTCTCGCCGGGCCGCGCGCGCCACGGCAGGTCGCGCCGGTGCCGGTCGTACCAGGCGAGCAATGTGCGGCGCAGGGCCGCCGGCCTGGCCATGTCGGTTGCTGTCGACATTGATGGGTCGGGTATAGGAATATCGGAGCGGATGCAATCGCCGGGGATGGGCTGGCGAGGATTGGCGCGAGAACGTTTACAGGAGTTCCTGACCCGATGGCGAGCGGGCCGGACAACAATCTGAGGCCATTGTCGGCGGGCAAGGCCGCGCGGACCGTCGGCACCCCGGCCTCGAAATGGCGGCGCGGCGGCATGCACCGCATGGGCAAGGTGGCGGCCATGGTCGCCGCCCCCGCCATGCGCCGGCGCGGGCTAACCAACACCGAGCTGTTGCAGAACTGGCAGGCCATCGCCGGGGAGGCGCTGGCCGCCGACACGGTGCCGGTCGATGTCGCGTGGCCGCGCAACCGCATGGACGGGGCGGCCCTGACCATGAAGGTCGCGCCGGGGCTGTCGGTCTATGTCCAGCACGAGGCCGAGCACCTGATCGACCGGATCAACAGCTTCTTCGGCTACATGGCGGTCGGCCGGATCAAAATCGTCAACGCACCCATCGGGGATGCGCACGGCGCCAAGCGCCACATCCTGCCACGGCATTACCGCACCACACCGGCGCCGGACCTGCCCGCCGACATGGACCCGGACCTGCGCGAGGCGCTCGCCCGGCTGGGCCGCATGGTGGCCGCACAAGATCGTGACCGGTGACAGGCCTTCCAGATTTGGCCGCAATTGGTGAGTGTTGTCGGCGATTGCCTTTCGAACGCGGGGCCAGGGGCGCGCATGTTGCGTGGCGCTTGCATTCGCTGGAACTCGGAGTCTAGTCTCCGCTCAAGATAATGGGGTTTTGGAATGAACATTCGGCATATCTTGTGTGTCTCGGCCCTCGCCGGCGTGATGGCGACCGGTATGACGTGGACCGCCCACGCCCAGTCCGACGACGCTGAAGCGACCGACGAAGCGGCCGCGGACGAAACGCTCGACCTGTTGGAGATCTGGCCGACCGACCGCGTGCTGGGCGATCCCGACGCGCCGGTCACCATCGTCGAGTTCTCGTCGCTGACCTGCCCGCACTGCCGCGCGTTCCACGAGGATACGCTGCCGGAGCTGAAGGAGCAGTTCATCGACACCGGGCAGGCAAACCTGATCATCCGCCACTTCCCGCTCGACCAACTCGCCTTCGCGGCCGCCATCGTTTCCGAGTGCGTGCCGTCGGCGCAGTTCCACCCGTTCGTCCAGACCCTCTATGAGACCCAGGACGAGTGGCGCAGCGAAGCGGCCCTGGACATCCTGCGCCAGACCGCGAAGCTGACCGGCCTGTCCGACGAGCGCTTCGACGAGTGCCTGGCCAACGAGAGCATCGCCAACGCCATCCTGGCCACGCGGCTGCGTGCCCAGACCGAGCTTGAGGTGCAGTCCACGCCGACATTCTTCGTCGCCGGCGAGAAGGTGCGCGGCGCGCAGGACGTGGACGTCTTCGCCGATATCATCGCCGATCACACCAACTAGCGCCCACCGCCAACGGTCGCGCTGAACACCGGGTCCGCCGTACGTGCAATTCCGACGTCTTCGCATTGCCGGCTTCAAGTCGTTCGTCGACCCGGCCGACATCGAGATCTCGCCTGGGCTGACCGGCATCGTCGGCCCCAATGGCTGCGGCAAGTCCAACATTGTCGAGGCGCTGCGCTGGGTGATGGGCGAAAGCTCGGCCAAGCAGATGCGCGGCGCCGAGATGGACGACGTCATCTTTTCCGGCGCCGGGGCGCGGCCGCCGCGCAACGTGGCCGAGGTGGTGGTCACGCTGGAGAACCCGGAGAAATCGTTCCCGACCGCGTTCAACGATCAGGACGAGATCGACGTCTCGCGCAAGATCAATCGCGGCCAGGGCTCGACCTACCGGGTCAACGGCAAGGAGGTCCGCGCCCGCGACCTGCAGGTGCTGTTCGCCGACAACGCCATCGGGGCGCATGCCGCCGCGATGGTCGGCCAGGGCCAGATCACCAACCTGATCAACGAGAAGCCCACCAACCGGCGCGCCCTGCTTGAAGAAGCCGCCGGCATCGCCGGCCTGCACGTGCGCCGGCACGAGGCGGAGTTGAGACTGCGGGGCGCGGAGAGCAATCTGGAGCGGCTCGACGACGTGCTCGCCGCGCTCGACGAGCAGATGCGCGGCCTGAAGCGCCAGGCCCGCCAGGCGACCCGCTACCGCAATGTCTCGACCAACATCCGCGCCAGCGAGGCGGCGGTGCTGTACTGCCAGTGGCGGCTGGCGGTGGAGCGCTGCGACGCGGCACGCGCCGCGCTGACCGCCGCCGAGGAGCAAGTGGTCGCCCATGCCGAGGCGGCGGCGGTGGCCGAGAACGAGCGCATCCGTAAGACCGAGACCCTGCCTGAGCTGCGCACCAAGGCGGCGGAGGCATCGGCCAAGGTGCAGCGACTGAAGATCGAGGCCGAGCAGTGCGCGGCGGAAGCCGAACGCGCGGTGCAGGCGCTGGCTGCCGCCGATGCCGAGATCGCCACTGTCAACGGCGACTTGGGCCGCGCCCGTTCGCTGGAGGCCGACGCCCAGGCCGCGATCGAACGGCTGCGCGCCGAGCAGGCCACCCTTGCCGAACAGGTCGCGGATGCCGACGGCACGCGCGAAGCGGCGGCTGCGCGCGTTACCGAGTCGGAGACCGAACTGCAGGACGCCGAGGCAGCCCTTGGCGACGTCGCCGCCCGCCTCGCCACCCTGGAGGCGGCGCGCCAGGCGCATGCCCAGGAAACCGCCAACTTGGAGGCCACGCGCCGCAAGCTCGATGCGCGGCGCACCCAGGTCCGTGACGAACTGGAACGACTGTCCGGCACCCTCGGCGACGACAGCGCGCTGGCCCAGGCCGCAACCGCGCACAAGTCAGCAGAAGAGGAACGCGCCCTCGCCGCGACGGCGCTGGAAACCGCGCAGGACGCGCAGCAGGCCGCCCGCACCGCATTGGATGCGGCGCGCGAGCGCTTGCAGGCGGCGGAAACCGCCTTCGTGAAGGTCGATGCCGAGGCCACGGCGATCGAGCGCATGCTCGGCAAGGCGCCCGACAAGGCGTGGGACCCGGTGATCGACCAGGTGACCGTCGCCGCTGGTTACGAATCGGCGCTGGCCGCCGCGTTCGGCGAGGATTTGGACGCCGCGACCGACCCCGATGCACCCAGCCACTGGCGCGCGCTACCGCCGCTCGGCTCGGTGGCCGACCTGCCCCAGGGGTGCCGCCCGCTGTCCGAGGTGGTCGAGGGGCCGGACGTGCTGGCCCGCCGCCTCGCCCACATCGCGGTGCTGGATGCAGGCGCGGACGCCGAGGCTGCGGTCGCGGCACTGGCACCCGGCCAGCGGCTGGTCGACCGCGAGGGCAATCTGTGGCGCTGGGACGGGCTGGCGGTTGCCGCCGGTGCCGCCAACGCCTCGGCCGTCAGGCTGCAGCAGCGCAATCGGCTGACGGAACTGGAAGCCGAGCGCGCCACGCTGTCGACCGCCCGCGACGATGCGAAGTCGGCGGAGATGGAGGCGCGGACCGCCTTCCAGGCCGCCGACGGCGAGGTGACCGGTGCGGTGGGCCGTGCCAAGCAGGCAGCGAAAGCGGCGGACGCCGCCCGCGCGGCACATGAGGCCGCCGAGCGCACCCATGGCCAGGCCCTGGCCCGCCAGCGCGCGCTCACCGAGACCGCCGAGGATCTGGCCGAGCAGGAACGCGACCTGGAAACCGCTGCCCAGGAGCTGGCCGGGCGCCGGGTCGACGATGCCGCCGCCGAGGCCCTGAAGGGGGAGCGCGACACCTGCCGCGCGACGGCGGAGGCCGCGCGCGCCGCCGCACTGGAGGCGCGCGGAGAGCGCGACCGCCTCGCGGCGGCTGAGGAAATGCGCGTCCGCCGCACGCAAGCGATTGCGGTTGAAACCGCCGACTGGACCAAGCGCGCAGCCGATGCCGCCGCCCAGCGCGGCGAACTGGACCAGCGCCACGCTGCCGCGGTCGAGTGCCGCGCGGCATTGGCCGCGGCCCCCGATGAGTGGAAGGCCAAGCGCGACACCATCTCCGGCACGCTCAACGACCTGACCCTGACCGCATCGCGCGCCGGCGACGAACTGGCGGCGGCCGAGAACGCGGCCCGAGCCGCCGACACCGCGGCCCGCGAGGCCGAGCAGGCGCTGGCGGCGCGCCGCGAGGACCGGGTGCGGGTCGAAGCCCAGGTCGAGGCGGCCGATCTCGCCATCGGCGGCGTGCTGGAGCGAATCGCCGCCCAGCAGTCCTGTCCGCCCGAGGCCCTGGCGGAGCGTGGCGAGATCGACCCGGACGCCGACAACGCCACGATTCGCGAGTTGCTGGCGCAGCAGGAAGGCCGCCTGGAAAAGCTGGTGCGCGAGCGCGACGGCATGGGCCCGGTCAACCTGCGCGCGGTCGACGAGGTGGAGGAGCTCCAGGTCCGCATCGACGGCCTGTCGGTAGAGCGCGACGACCTGATCGCCGCCATCAACCGGCTGCGCCAGGGCATCGCCAGCCTGAACAAGGAAGGCCGGTTGCGGCTGACCGCGGCGTTCGAGGCGGTGAACCAGCACTTCCAGGATGTGTTCAAGCAGCTTTTCGGCGGTGGGTCGGCGGAACTCACCCTCACCGGCTCCGACGACCCGCTGGAAGCCGGGCTTGAGATCGTGGCCTGCCCGCCCGGCAAGAAGCTGCAGACGCTGGCCCTGATGTCCGGCGGCGAGCGGGCGCTGACCGCGCTGGCGGTTACCTTCGCGGTGTTCCTGACCAACCCGGCGCCGATCTGCGTGCTGGACGAGGTCGACGCGCCGCTCGACGACGCCAATGTCGACCGCTTCTGCGACCTGCTGCAGCATCTGGTCGGCCGGCTGAAGACTCGCTTCCTGCTGGTCACCCACCACCGCCTGACCATGGCCCGCATGAACCGCCTGTATGGCGTCACCATGCCGGAGCAAGGGGTCAGCCAGTTGGTGTCGGTCGACCTGGGTCACGCCGAGCAATTGCGGGCGGCATAAGGGCGCACTGCGCGGGGACTCCGGCGGGGACTCCATCTGCCCACCCTTATCTCATTGAAATCGAAGTGAAAAATTGTCGCGCACGGGCGTGCGCGTTGGCTTGACACCCCAGGGGGCAATCCGTAATGTCCGCAGCGCCGCCGGGTAGAGCGCTTTCGGCCCTTTCCGCATGCGTTTTGGCCGGTGGCAGTGTTGAGGGTACCGTTTCAACGCCACGCTGGTGGGCAAGGCCGGTGACCGAACAGCGCCACGATACGACGCTCGCCTCGCTCGACCAGCGAATCCAGCAAGCGAAGTCGCGGAGCCGGGAGGCCGAAGCCAAAGCCAACACGCCACGGGGCCAGCACACCGGCATGGGTGTGGGGTTCCGGGTCGCGGTGGAGATGGTTGCGGCGCTGGGCGTTGGTGTCGGCATCGGCATCGGCCTGGACATCTGGCTGGAAACGTCGCCCTTGATGCTGATTGTCTTTTTCCTGTTAGGGGCCGGGGCTGCGTTCATGAACGTCTATCGCATCGCCAAGTCCGTTGACGCGCAGCGCCTTGCCGCGCGCGAGGCGGCGGCCGCCCCTACCCACGGAAAATCTGCCAAGAACAACTCTGCTGACACCTGACACGGGCTGAAGATCGGGCATGGAAGAGCAAACCGACGAACACGAAGGCGAAGTGCCCGAGGGCGGCCCCGAGGGCGGCGAGGAGGCACATGGCGGCGAGACCGCGCCGGAAGGCGATGCCGCCGGCCATGACGCGGTCGCGGGCGCAGACGCGGTGCATGGCGCCGAAGCCCATGTCGACGACCACAGCCCGATGGCGCAGTTCGAGATCAACGACCTGGTCTCGATCAAGGTCGAGGGCCTGAACCTCAGCTTCACCAATTCCGCCCTGCTGATGGCGATCACCGTCATCGTCAGCTTCGGCTTCCTCTATCTCGCGGCCCGCGGTCAACGGCTGGTGCCGACCCGCATGCAGATGGTCGCGGAGATGACCTACAACCTGATCGCCAACATGGTGCGCGACAACGTGGGCAACGAAGGGCGCCAGTACTTCCCCTTCATCTTCACGCTGTTCATGTTCGTGCTGATCGGCAATTTGCTGGGCCTGCTGCCCTACAGTTTCACCTTCACCAGCCACATCATCGTGACCTTCACGATGGCCGCGATCATCTTCATCTCGGTCACGGCGATCGGTATCGTGCGGCATGGCGCCGGTTTCGGGCGCATGTTCTTCCCGCACGGCGCGCCGGTGGCGAGTGCCGTGGTGCTGATCCCCATCGAGCTGATCTCCTATTTGTCGCGGCCCATCAGCCTGTCGGTCCGGCTGTTCGCCAACATGACCGTCGGCCACGTGCTGCTGAAGATCATCGCCGGTTTCGTGATCAGTATCGGTGCCGCGACCTTCATCGTTCCCGGCATCATCCCGTTTGGGCTGCTGGTGGCGATCACCATCCTGGAAATCCTGGTCGCGGTGATCCAGGCCTATGTGTTCACCATCCTGACGTGCATCTACCTGCACGACGCGTATCACATGCACTGAGCTCGAATGCACCGGGCCGCGGGGTTCGCCGCGGCCGGTCTTCAACCACTGTTTTGAACCACGCCAACGAGAAGGATTTGAAGGCATGGAAGGCAATATCGTAGACGCATTGCGGCTGGTCGGCGGCGGCCTGGCGGCCATCGGCATGATCGGCGCCGGCGTCGGTGTCGGCAGCGTGTGGGCCTCCTACATGTCGGCCATCGCGCGCAACCCGGCCTCGAAGGACGATATCGGCGCCACCGTGTGGATCGGCTTTGCGACCACCGAGGCGATCGCGCTGTTCGCGCTGATCATCAGCTTCATCATCCTGTTCGGCTGATCCCCGCGCCGGTGCGCCCGTTTGGCGTGCCGCCGGGTTCGACCGCGTTCCGGCCGGCCTTGGGTCGGCCCCGAAAGTCGAATGCGGGTGTCGGCAGCCTGATCCGCCGCACCCGTCGTTGAAGGAAGGGCGCACACCGTGCCGCAACTGGATACCAGCACCTTCGCGAGCCAGATCCTCTGGCTGATCATCGCGTTCGCGGTGCTCTATTTCCTGCTGAAGCGCAAGGTTCTGCCGATGATGGCGGAGACCCTGGAGAAGCGGCAGCAGGCGATCTCGCGCGACCTGGAGCGGGCGGAAACCCTGCAACAGGAAGCCGAGGGCATCCTTGCCGACTATGAGCGCACCATGACCGAGGCCCGCGACCGGGCCCGCGATACGGTACGCCAGGCCCACGAGGCGTCGGCGGCGGACGCGGCGGAGCAGGAACGCAAGCAGGCGGAGAAGTTGGCCAAGTCGATCGGCGACGCGGAGAAGCGCATCGCCAAGGCGCGCGACGAGGCGGTTGCCGGTGTCGAGGAGGCCGTGGCCGAAGTGGCGGCAAGCCTGGTCGAGGAGATCAGCGGCAAGAAGCCGACCAAGAAGCAGATCGACGACGCGGCGAAGTCCGCGCAGGCGCCGGCCTGAGGCCCTGAACCCAGAGGCGGGAAACCATGTTCGAAGACGAAAAATTCTGGGTTGCGCTGGCCTTCGTCGTCACGGTCGCGATCATCGTCTGGAAGGGCGGGCGCGGCATCCTGAAGACCATCGACGACAAGACCGCGGCCATCAAGGCCGAGCTGGACGAAGCCACCCGCCTGCGCGAGGAGGCCCAGCGCACGCTGGCCGAATACCAGCGCAAGCACCAGGACGCGGCCACCGAGGCCGAGGCGATCATCGCCCAGGCGCGCGAGGAGGCCGAACTGCTGGCCAACGACGCCAAGAAGCGTCTGGAAGAATCGCTGCAGCGCCGGGAGCAGCAGGCGATGGACAGGATTGCGCAGGCGGAAGCCAACGCGGAAGCCGATGTGCGCCGCCACGCCGCCGACCTTGCGGTGTCCATCGGCCGCAGCGTCCTGTCGACCCAGCTCAAGGGCGCGCCGGGCGACAAGCTGGTCGACGACGCCATCGAGAAGCTGCCGCAGCACCTTCATTGACGGCTGCTTGACCGCCGGCGGCACGGCCGCCGCTCACTAGCTTCTGACCCGCCGCGAGGTCGCACCTCCCCCATCCGAGACTAGGCAACCGCGGCCGGGCGCCTATATGAAAGGCAATCATCCGGCGTGGCGCGGGATCCGGCCCGGTTTTGGGCGATCCTCTCCGCCGGCGATTGCTATAAGGATCGCGGGTTCATGGACGCACTGGTGAATGAGTTGAACGAGGTCTCCGACAACATGGCCAAGCAGACGGCCGACAAGGGCCCACGGCCAAGCCGCGAGGCCGCCGAGGCCGCGGTGCGTACGCTGATCCAGTGGGCCGGCGACGATCCGGACCGCGAAGGGCTGCTCGACACGCCTGAGCGCGTGGTGCGCGCCTATGAGGAATTCTTCGTCGGCTACGACGAGGACCCGGCCGAGGTGCTGCGCCGCACGTTCGAGGAGGTCGACGGCTATGACGACCTCGTCATGCTGCGCGACATCGACTTCGAGTCCCATTGCGAGCACCACATCGTGCCGATCATCGGCGTGGCGCACGTGGCCTACATTCCGACCAAGCGCGTTGTCGGCATCTCCA
Source organism: Alphaproteobacteria bacterium (assembly GCA_965227515.1). Lineage (GTDB taxonomy): Bacteria > Pseudomonadota > Alphaproteobacteria > CALKHQ01 > CALKHQ01 > CBDDFZ01. The sequence continues at coordinate 2,169,090 of CBDDFZ010000001.1, read as the reverse complement.
AGCTGGCGCGGGTGGTGGAGATCTTCGCCAAGCGCCTGCAGACCCAGGAGACCATGACCGCGCAGATCGCCGAGGTGATCGAGCGCGAGCTGGCGCCGGCCGGCGTCGCGGTGCTGATCGAGGCCAAGCACCAGTGCATGACCACGCGCGGCATCCGCAAGGCCAACGTCGCCACCATCACCACCCAGTTCACCGGCCGCTTCCGCGACGAGGCGCGCCTGGAGCAACGCTTCATGCTGATGGCACGCGCCAATGTCGGGTAGCGCGGCAGACGGCGCTGGCACCGGCACGGGCACCGGCACGGCCTTCGCCGAGCGGCGCACGGTCGAGCAGGTCGAGGAAGGCACCGACCTGGCGCCGAAGTTCGACGCCGACGGCCTGATCCCGGTGGCGACCACTGCCGCCGGCACCGGCGAGCTGCTGATGCTCGGCTACATGAACGAGGAAGCGCTGAGGCGCACCATCGAGACCGGCGAGGCCCACTATTGGAGCCGCAGCCGCCAGTGCCTGTGGCACAAGGGCGCGACCAGCGGCCTTACGCAGAAGGTCGAGGAAATGCGCATCGACGACGACCAGGATGCCGTCTGGCTGCGGGTCTCGGTCGCCGGCGATGCGAGCTGCCATGTCGGCTACCGCTCGTGCTTCTACCGCTCGGTCCCGACCGGCGAGGCTTCGGGCGAAGGCGCTGTGACGCTGCAGTTCGAAGAGCACGAGAAGACCTTCGACCCGAAAGAGGTCTACGGCGACGCGCCGAACCCGACGAAGCTCTGAACGGCCCCAATCTACCGAACTTCCCCCTCACCCTCCCAGACCTATCGGTCTGGGGCCCTCCCTCTCCCGCCAGGGGAGAGGGCGTTTGGTGCGAGCCGCATGCCCCTCTCCCTCTGGGAGAGGGAGGGGCCCGGCCGGCGAAGCCGGATGGGAGGGTGAGGGCTTATGCGGCGCCGGACAACCGCTACGACCTAAACCGATAGGCCGTAGCCTGGGTGGAACGACGTGGAACCCGGGTTCTACTATGCTCACCCGGACGGCCCGTTGGGACCACTCAAAAAGCCCATCCACAACAGCTTGTCATGGTCGGGCTTGACCCGACCATCCACGAAAATGGCCGCTTGAGCGGCCAACAAGACGTGGATGCGCGGATCAAGTCCGCGCATGACGAGGTTTGTTGAAGAAACCTAAGCCGACAGCCCGACCGTCTCGGCGCGGATGCGCTGGCGCAAGCGGTCGATGGGGTAGCGCGCGCCCTTGTCTTCGAAGTGCCAATAGACCCAGCCGTTACAGGACGGCGCGCCTTGCAGCGCCGCCCCCACCTGGTGGATCGAGCCGCGATGGCCGCGGCAGATCAGCGTGCCGTCGGCGGTGACGCGGGCGCGGTGCGCCTGTTTCGGGTCGGTCAGTTCGGCGCCGGGGTGCAGCAGCCCGTGCTCGACCACCAGGCCAAACGGCACCCGTGGCTCGTCGCGCTTCGATGGCGTCGCCACCACGGCCGGGTCCGATGCCGGCACCACGGCCTTCAGCCGCTCGCGCGCCAGCCGCGCATAGCCGGGATCGCGCTCGATGCCGACATAGTGTCGGCCCAGCCGGCGGGCGGCGGCGCCTGTCGTGCCTGAACCGAAGAACGGGTCCAGCACCACATCGCCCGGATTGCTGGAGGCCAGCACGACGCGGTGCAGCAGCGCCTCGGGCTTCTGGGTCGGGTGCGCCTTCGAGCCGTCGGCCGCCTTCAGCCGCTCCGTCCCGGTGCACAGCGGGAACAGCCAGTCGGAGCGCATCTGCACGCCCTCGTTCAGCGCCTTCATGGCGTCGTAGTTGAAGGTGTAGGAGGCCGCTTCTGACCGGGCGCACCAGATCAGCGTCTCGTGCGCGTTGGTGAACCGGCGGCCGCGGAAGTTGGGCATCGGGTTCGACTTGCGCCAGACGATATCGTTCAGCACCCAGAAGCCCAGGTCCTGTAACGCCGCGCCGACGCGGAAGATGTTGTGGTAGCTGCCGATCACCCACAGCCCGCCATTGGGCTTCAGCACCCGGCGCGCGGCGGCCAGCCAGGCGCGCGTGAAGTCGTCATAGGTCTCGAAGCTGGCGAACCGATCCCACTCCGCCGTCACCCCGTCGACGCGCGACTGGTCCGGCCGGTGCAACTCGTTCTTCAATTGCAGATTGTAGGGCGGATCGGCGAACACCAGGTCGACCGACCCCTCCGGCATGCCGTTCATCACGTCGATGCAATCGCCGCAGACCACCTGGTCCAGCATGGATGGACGTTGCGAAGTGCTGTTGCGCGAACCCGGCATGGCCGGAACCTTGCGTCAGCGCGACTCGGGCGTCAACAAAATTGACAGTTGAATCAAGGCAGTCGTCGCTGGTCTGTGACTCAAAAGTCAACAAACCGAGGCTACCGGCCTGAAACTGCGCCGGTGGTGTTCAGTGGCGCCATGCCGCGCCAGTGCGGCCAGATGCTCCGCCGTGCCGTAGCCGGCATTGCGCTCCCAGCCATAGGGCGGATGGTCGGCGGCGAGTGCGGCCATGGTCCGGTCGCGGGTGACCTTGGCGACGATGGAGGCGCAGGCGATCGAGAGGCTGAGGCCGTCACCGCCAACCAACGGTACCGCCCGGCACGTCACCTTCGGCGCGCGGTTGCCGTCGATCAGCGCCACGTCTGGCGGCGTCGAGAGCCGTTCCACCGCGCTTTGCATCGCCAGCATGGTCGCCTGCAGAATGTTGATGCGATCGATCTCGGCCGGCGCCACCGACCACACCGCCACGTCGGCCCAGGTGGTCGCGGGGTCGCACAGCACCGCGAACAGCCGTTCGCGCTTCGGCTTGGTGAGCTTCTTGGAATCGTCCACCACGGCAGCGATATCCGCCGGCACCGCATGGACATGCAGGGCCACCGCGGCGGCCACCACCGGGCCTGCCAGCGGGCCGCGCCCCGCCTCGTCGACCCCGCAAACCCGCAGGTCCGGCGCGCCATTGGCGTATTCGTGGGTCAGGTCGGGCATGGGGACAGCAACGTCGCTAGCGAATCGAGTTGCCGTCATGCTGAGTGACGGGGCGTCGCGGGGTCAATCGCTAGGTCGACACCGGCCCCAACCAACAAAAAATACTTGTCGCCCTCGCCCCTGTGGCGAGGGCCCATTCGTGTGCAGAGCGAACTCCACCCAACACCTACTCGTTGCCAATGCCATGTTGCTAATGGTGCGACAGCCACGATGGTCAGAAGTCTCACTTGGACCACTACGCACTGGACCAAAATGGGTCCTCGCCACAAGGGCAAGGACGACAGGCTAACATAAGAGGGTGGCGCGCCGAAGCACGCCACCCCTGCCCTTCCCGTGTTGCTTTGTGTGACTATGCGAAGCTCACCATATCAGGCGTCTCCGGGGCCAGGATGTCGGTGATGCCGTTGACCACGCTGCCGGCCGCATCGGCGATCTCTTCGGCGAACGGCACGTTCGACAGCACGTCTCCCAGATCGCCGACCCAGTCCGACAGATTGTCGTCGAACGCCTGCTGGGTGGCGCTGACGTCGCCGGAGCCGATCTCGAACGCCGCCAGGTCCACCGTCTCGCCGGCCTGTAGCGCGTTCCAGATGCCGACCAGATCGTAGTCGGTGTAGCCGTCGGCGTTGACCAGGCGCAGCTGCTCGACCTGGGTGTCGGCCTCGCCCATCTTGCGGATGGTCACCTCGCCGAAGTCCATGTCGACGCCAGCTGCCTGGAAGCCGATGCTGAGGTCGGCGCCATCGTTGGCGAGTGCGAACGACACGTTGTCGGCCTGGATCGGCAGCAGCGTGCCGAACCCGCGCAGCTCGACCGTGTCGATGCCGCCACCGCCGGTGGTGACGTCGTCCAGGATATCGTCCTCGATATCCAGCGCCTCGGCCCAGTTGCGCGCGGCGTCCAGCCCGGCCTCGTCGACCACGTGGTCGCCCTTGAAGCCGAAGGTGTAGAGGTAGGTGTCGTCGCCGATGCCACCGACCATGTCACCGCCGGAAGCGCCGGCCGCCAGCACGTCGTTGCCAGCCCCGCCCATCATCTGGTTGGTCGAGAAGTCGAACAGATTCGGCAGGTCGAGGTCGATCTCCGGCAGCAGGTTCTCGATCAACTGGGTCGGATCGAGGTTGTCGATGATCGCGTTCACCGCCGCCACCTTGTCGGCAATCGCCTCCAAGGGGGCCGTCACCGTCTCCACGGTGTCGGAGATGGTCTGCAGCACGCTGTCCGGCGTGATCGACTGCGCCACCAGGGTCGCGAACGCGCCGCGGTCCAGCACCCAGTCGTTGCCCTCGCCACCCTGATAGACGTTCAGCGAGGTGTCGCCGGTCAGCATCAGGTCGTCGTTGGCGCCGCCGAAGAACAGGTTGAAGTTGCCGCCGCCGAGGAAGATGTCCTCGCCCTCGCCGCCAGCCTGAATGCTCAGGTTGCCGCCGCTCAGGAACACGTCGTTGTCGGCGCCGCCGGTCTGTACGTTGACGCTGAGGTCGATGTTGGAGAGCTGATCCTTCAGGTCTGTGACGGTGTCGGCGAGCTGGTCCTTGGTGAACTCCTTCATCTTCTCCCAGCGCGAGGTATCGTCGCCATCGTCGTCGCTGGACCCGTCGAAGATGTCGATCAGGTCCTTGATCGACTGCAGGTCGTCGGCCAGATCCTGGGCTGCCTGGGCATCCTTCTCGGCCTGGGTCTGGCTGTCGATCTTCGCCGCGAAGCCGACCAGCAGATCGGCGCCGTCGCCGCCATGCTGGTACTGCGCGCCGAAGCCCTTGGAACGCGCAACGCCGAGCAGGATGTCGTCGTCGGCCCCGCCGAGCTGGACATTGGCCATGCCGCCGCCGGCCAGCACGTCATTGCCGTCGTCGCCATACTGGAAGTTGCCCTTGCCGCCGCCGATCAGGAAGTCGCGGCCGGCGCCACCGAACTGCGCGTTGCCGCCCTGGAAACCGGCGCCGAAGGCGATGTCCTGGCCGGTGCCGCCGAACTGGACGTTGGCCTGGCCACCGGCGAGCATGACGTTGTTGCCACCGCCCTCGGCATCGGTCAGCTCGTTCAGCTTGTCGACCAGGCCGTCGAATTCATCGTTGCCGAGCGGGATGCCGGACTGCAAATGGTCGCCGAACTGGATGTTGCCGCGCCCGGCCGCGATCAGCCAGTCGTCGCCGTCCGCGCCGATCTGGATGTTGCCGAGACCGCCGCCGATGGCGATGTCCTCGCCGTCGCCGCCGTGCTGTATGTTGACGGCGCCCGCCGCCACCAGCAGGTCGTCGTCGCCCGCGCCAAGCTGAATGGTCAGCCCGCCGCCACCGAACAGCTTGTCGTCGCCGTCGCCGCCGTTCTGGACGTTCTGGCTGCCGACCGACAGCATGGTGTCGTCGCCATCCTCGCCGAACTGCACGTTCAACTGGCCGCCGGCGCCCAGGAAGTCGTTGCCGCTGCCACCCCACTGGCCGTTGTTGACGCCAAGCGCCATCAGCGTGTCGTTGCCGGCCTCGCCCCACTGCAGGTTGGCGCTGCCCGCCGCCCCCAGGAAATCGTCGTCGTTGCCGCCCCATTGGGAGTTGCCCAGCCCGCCGGCCAGCATGCGGTCCTCGCCGTCCTGGCCGCTCATGGCGTTGCCGGCGCCGATGGCGTCCATGGTGTCGTTGCCGGTGCCGCCGAACATGACGTTCACGCCACCGATGCCGCGCATCACGTCGTCGCCGCTGCCGCCGAACACATTGTTGGAACCGCCGCGCGCCTCGATGGTGTCGTTGCCGGCGTCGCCTTTCAGCACATTGACGCCACCGATGCCGAGTATGGTGTCGTCGCCATTCCCGCCGAACGCATTGTTGGAGCCGCCGCGCGCCTCGATGACGTCGTTGCCGTCATTGCCTTCCAGCACATTGACGCCGCCGATGCCGAGCAGGGTGTCGTCGCCGGCGCCGCCTTCGGCGTTGTTGACGCCGCCGCGCGCCTCGATGGTGTCGTTACCGTCGTTGCCCTCAAGCTCGTTGTAGGCGCCATAGCCCTTCAGCGTGTCGTTGCCGGTGCCGCCCTCGGCATGGTTCCAGGCGCCGATCGCCTCGATGTAGTCGTGGCCCGACTGGCCATACATCCAGTTGGTAGCACCCTTGCCATAGAGCTTGTCGTCGTAGGTGCCGCCGTCGAGCTTGTTCCACACGCCGTTGCCGACCAGGGTGTCGTAGCCGCTGCCGCCGTACATATGGTTGGTGGCGCCGGAGGCGTAGAGGTAGTCGTTGCCGGTGTCGCCATACATCTGGTTGTAGGCGCCGTAGCCGTAGAGCTTGTCGTTGCCGCTGTCGCCGTCCAGATGGTTCCAGGCGCCATAGCCGTAGAGCTTGTCGGTGCCGCTGCCGCCATAGAGGTGGTTGGTGCCGCCGTACGCCTTCAAGGTGTCGTTGCCGGACCCGCCGACCAGCTTGTTGGTGACGCCGTTGGCGTACAGGTAATCGCTACCCGAGCCGCCGTTCAGGTAGTTGTAGCCGCCATAGCCATAGAGCTTGTCGTTGCCGCCCTCGCCGTAGAGCCAGTTCGACGGCAGATAGCCCTTGATGGTGTTGGCGCCGCCGGTGCCGTGCTTCACCGGGTTTACCGCGTCCACTACGCTGCCCATTACCTTGATCCTTCCGTTTCATTGGCCCGTATCGGACCGTTGCGTCGGTCCCGGTCGCCTGTTCGGTTTGAGGCCGGGAATGACTGGAAGGTGGGGTAAGCGAGCGTTTCAGGTTATGGGGTCAATGCCCCATATTGCGGATCAGGTGAGGTCCGGTCGCGGCGGCCCGGGTTGGGTCAGGTCGCACAGTTGCAGCGCTTATGCACATTGCCGCCCGGCCTCCTGTAGTGCGCCTTCATCGCCATGAACCAGCGTTCGGATGCCGGCAGGAACAGGAGCACAGCCGCAACGATCTGGAAGCCCCACTGGATCCAACCGAGCAACGAATGTGCCGGCGATGGCCCGGCGACCCATTCCGTCTCGAAGGTGAGTACGGTCGCACCGGATACCGCGAACACCAGGAATGCGATCCGGGCCCAGTTGCGCCCAGCCATCATCACGAACGGCAACGACAGCGCGAACGCCCAGAACAGGGCCAGAGTTATGACGCTGACGACCAACAGGTCGTCCAGATAGCGCTCGGGGTTGGAGAACTTCAGGTAGATCCGGAAGCCAGTGAGGACGTAGCTGACAAGGACCAACGCGCACGCGATGAAAACCGTGCGTGGCGGACTTGGCGTTCTTGATTGTCGTTGCATTGTTCCACCCTTCTTGTCGAGGCTTGTTCGGTCACTCTCCTGCGAAGTCGCATCTTCGCTACCGCAGGTTCAAAGGGACTCAGAGCGGTGTGTAGCCGACCACCCGTTTCAGGGTGCCGTCGGGGTTGCGGCGCACCGCCTTGCCGACTTGGCCGGGCGGAATGCCGCGCCGCATTTCGGCGGAGATCGCACGCCCGTCGCCGAACGGCGCGATCATGTCGACGAACCAGAGCTGCAACGTGCGAGATACGCCTCTTCCGCTCAAGGCCACGAGCGAACACCCAGTTGTCTGCAAACCGCATACCGCTGTCGATAGAGACGTGTATGGTAACCGGCTCGACCGCTATCTCGTTGCCAGGTGCGAGTTGTTCTGGCAGCAATGGAATCATCGAACACATTGAAAATGCACATTTGTCGACTAGCTTGAATGGTTACGGTTCACACAGCGCGCGGATATCGGTTCGTCATCCACACAGATGATCATGAGCCGCCTCACATCCACATTGTTGGGCACGGTGAGGCCAAGGTGGAGTTGGGCACTGTAGACGGCGAGGAAAAATTGGTATGGACTGTCAGGATCAAGCCCAACGAGATGAAGCGGCTAATGGCTGAAGTTCGAACGCACAGGGACGCATTCCTAGCTAGGTGGTTTGAGATTCATGGCGATGAGTAAGCAAGATTTTGAGACTGCGGAGGCTCGAGGGCGAGCTCTGACCGAATCAACCCTTCGCGCAATCTCAGTTGACTATGATCCTGAGCGCGATGAATTGGTCGTCAGCCTTCAATACGGATGCGAATTCAGAATCCCTATACAGGTTATTCAAACTCTACATGACAAGAATCGGTCAGATATTTGGAACGTAGTGACCGATGGTTTAGGTTTGAGCTTGCATTGGCCCAGCCTCGACGTCGATCTATTTGTTCCAAGCCTGTTACAAGGACGATTTGGAACTCGGGCATGGATGCGAAAAGTTGAACTGGCCCAAGCTCGACCCGCCACAACTAATGATGCGATGCCCGAACCAGACTTTCCACCTAAGACAGAGGCGAAAAAAACACGAGAATCAAGAATAGATATAGATGACATCCTTTCTGGCGGAAGTAAAAATAAACAAGAAGCACCTGTATGGTTGGGGCGTCGACACGATATTTTCGCCGCTTTGGATCAGGAAAATAGAGAAATAGACTCGTACTTGGCGAATAGCCGAAATCGTCAACCATCAATTTCGGCAATTTAAAATGAAAATTTTGGATTTTGACAATAATCAGGTGATCTGGACATTTGCTTTATTGACAAAAAGTGGCCCCTTTTACCTACCAGACGCTGTAGACCGCCTGGTGAAGCGCTATCGGTTCGCCGACTATCCGAAATCGATTAAAGAAATGAAGACAGAATTTGGATCGGTGCGATTTTCTCATGGAGAGTACAACAACTCTGTCGTGGACAGTTTCCAGATATTTCAAGGAGGATTGGTGGCCGAGGGGAAGATCAGCACCAAAATTTTAGATGAGTTCCTGGAAGATTTTGTCGGATTCGCAAAACAAGAATACGACCTGGAAATAACAGATCTAGTTGAAAGCCGAAAATTTTATGAAAGCAGGATAGTATGTCAATTAAATTTTGATATAGAAGATAGATTTAATTTTTTCTCAGAAATGATGACGTCAATCACAGACAGTCTTATGTCGTATGGGGTGAAAACGTCGAAATATCAACCTATTGGATTGTCATTTCATGCCGACCCAAGCAAAGTAGAAGACATCTATAAACCTAGAGTCTTCTCTATAGAAAAACGAATTGGGCTTCCGTATGATAAGAATATTTACTATTCATCGGCTCCTCTAAAAACAGATGACCACATAGCACTCTTGACAAAATTCCTGGAGGGGAACTAGAAAACCAACTTGTGCTTAGAGCATACTGACTACTAAGAAGACCAGGCACGAAAATCAAAGCGGTGTGTAGCCGACCACCCGTTTCAGGGTGCCGTCGGGGTTGCGGCGCACCGCCTTGCCGACCTGGCCGGGAGGAATGCCGCGCCGCATTTCGGCGGAGATCGCGCGCCCGTCGCCGAACGGCGCGATCATGTCGACGAACCAGAGCTGCGGGCCGCTGTCCCAATCCTCGGTCGCCAATGCCTCCTTTCCGGCCAGGTAGCGCGCCTCCGCGTCCGCGCCCAGGTGGGCATAGGTCACCAGGCCCACCGGCGCCGCGCCACGGCGGAAGAAGCGCAGCCGCCCCAGGCTGAGCGGGGTCACGAAATAGGCCTCGGCTGCGTCCACCGTCAGCCGGCGGTGCAATGGCGAGTGCAGCAGCAGCCAGAACACCTCGCCCAGCAGCAGCATGCGCGCCTGGGGATCGTCGGGCAGGTGTGTCGGCTGTGGCGGTTCGGACATTTAGGCGCCAATCGTCGCTATGGGCGGAAACCGGCGTGACGGGCCGGGCGGGGCCAGACTACACTGCCAGCAGCACCCCGCGCATACAAAGGAGCCCCGCCATGGCTATCGAGAAACGCCCCTTCGGCCGCACCGGCCACATGAGTTCTGCCGTCCTGTTCGGCGGCGCGGCACTCGGCGAGGTCGACCAGGGGACCGCCGACCGTGTGCTCGACCTCTTGTTCGAACATGGCGTCAACCACATCGACACGGCCGCCAGCTACGGCGACTCCGAACTCAGGATCGGCCCGTGGATGGACCGCCATCGCGACGACTTCTTCCTGGCGACCAAGACCGGCGAGCGCGACGCCAAGGGTGCTTATGACGAGATCCGCCGCTCGCTGGAGCGGTTGCGTACCGACCATGTCGACCTGCTGCAACTCCACGCCCTGTTCCATCCCGACGAATGGGAACAGGCCCTGTCGCCCGGCGGCGCGCTGGAAGCGGCGGTGCGGGCGCGCGAAGAGGGCTTGGTGCGCCACATCGGGGTGACCGGGCATGGCTGGACCGTGGCGGCGATGCACAAGCGCAGCCTGGAGCGGTTCGACTTCGACAGTGTGCTGATGCCGTGGAACTGGTTCGCCGCCCATCACGAGACCTATGCCGACGACTTCGAGGCCACCGCCGCCTTGTGCGCCGAGCGCAACGTCGCGGTCCAGACCATCAAGTCGATCGCGCGCGGGCCGTGGGCGGCGGGCGTGAAACGCAGCCACGTCACCTGGTACCAGCCGCTGGAGAACGAGGACGACATCAGCGCCGCCGTGCACTGGGTGCTGGCGCGGCCGGGCATCTTCCTGAACTCGGTCGGCGACGTCCACCTGTTGCCGGCGGTGCTGCGCGCGGCCAGCGACCTGAGCGCGGTGCCGGACGACGCCACCATGGCCGGCCTCAGCGACCGGCTCGGTTTGTCCTCCATCTTCGGGCTCTAGGGCGGTGTCGGTATTCGACCTGTTCCGGCTCGACGGCAAGCGCGCCCTGATCACCGGTGGCAGCCGGGGGCTGGGCCTGCAGATGGCGCTCGCCCTGGCCGATGCCGGCGCCGATATCGTGCTGGTGGGCCGGACCGAGGCCAGCCTGGAAGAGGCGGCGAGCAAGTTGCGAAGCCGCGGGCGCACCGTGTGGACCCATATCGCGGACGTTGCCGAGCCGGCCCAGTGCGAGGCCATGTGCGCATGGGCGCTGAGCGAGGTCGGCGGCATCGACATTCTGATCAACAATGTCGGCGGGCGACGGGCCAACGTGACGCTGGACGAAACGTCGGTGGCCGACTGGCACACCTACATGGACCTCAACCTGACCCATGTGTTCCTGTGCACGCGCGCATTCGGCGGCGACATGGCGAAGCGCGGCGTCAAGGGGCGCATCATCAACGTCGGCTCGATCAGCGGCATGATTGCCAACCGCGACATCGCCGGCCGGCACTACGAGACCGCCAAGGCGGCCGTCATCCATTTCACGCGGGCTATCGCGGCCGACTGGGCGCCTAAGGGGATCACGGTCAACACGATCTGCCCGGGCCTGTTCATGACCGACGCCAACAAGGCATGGGCACAGAAGAACCCCGCGGTGATCAAGAGCTTCGAGGCAGCGATACCCATGGGCCGTGCGGGCGATCCTCCCGAAATCGGCCCATTGGCGCTCTATTTGGCGTCGCCCGCCTCAAGCTACTGCACCGGCGCGGCATTCGTGATCGACGGCGGCTACATGGTGTGGTGAGCCGGCCGGTCGTGAGCCAGTCAGTGGTTCACCGCCCGCTCGGCCTCTTCGGTCTCCGCGTTCTCGTCGTCCCGCGCGAACGGCACGTTGCAGACCAGAAAACGGCGAATTTCCCCGTTCTTGCCCATCGGCAAAATCAGACGGTGCCAATCGCTGATGGTGATATGCGGCGGGGCGCGGTGAATAGTGTAGAGCGGCTTGCGCAGTTCCAGTGCCGCGATATAGCAGGCCACAAAGAACACCTGTAGATCGCTGGTGGTCGGCACTTCCCAGACGCTCTTGCCGGTCATGTCGAACCCCGACACCAGGGCGATGTTCGATCCGTACAACGCGTATAAGAGATCGTCGCCGCCATCGACAACATCGACCAGCATTAAATTACCAAGTGCCTTTACAAGATTTTCCGGTTCGACGACCGTTGTGTCCGGGACGCCATCGACAACTGGAAGACCTCTCCAATAATCGAACGTTTGCGAAAGCTGCACGCATGGCATGACATCCATCGACGGGTCCAGAAATATCTGCAAATTTCGCGCGTTGATCTCTAAAAACTCAGTTAAACTCTCGATCTTGGGACTTTCTCGAAAATACTCGACAATCTTAGTTGCGATCACACTCGCATTGTTCTTAAGCATATCTGGCCTGAAGGAAAATAGTTAGTAGAGCCCAGTGGGCCAATTTTGAGCGTTTCCAGATATGGTTGCACATAACATTTTCGTTACCAGTATCGGCAGCAATATATTTGAGAATCGCTATAAACAAGACATATTTGGTGGTGTTTCCGACAAGATGTACAACCCGGCGGATCGCGGTTGAGATTGTGACTTTCGCCGGGCGGGCCTGTATCGTCCGGTCAGGCACGGGCAGACTGCATAGGCGTGCAACATCACGGGAGGGATACGTTGCGGCTGAAGGATAAGATCACCTTGGTAACGGGTGCCGCGTCCGGCTTCGGCCTGGCGATTGCGCAGCGATTCGTGGCCGAGGGTGCGAAGGTGGCCGTCGTCGACGTCAACGCGGAAGGTGCGCGCGCCGTCGCTGGCACCCTTGGCGACGATGCGATCGCGATCACCTGCGATGTGTCGGACGGGGCGCAGGTCGCCGCCGCGGTCAAGGTGGTGGTCGACACGTTCGGCAGGATGGACATCGCGGTCAACAACGCAGGCTGGTCGCACAAGAACCAGCCGCTGCTCGACACCGACTTTGCCACCTTCAAGCGGGTCTACGAGATCAACGTCGACTCCATCTTCCACATGACCAATGCCGCCGTGCCGCACTGGCGGGAGATCGGCGGCGGCGTGATGCTCAATGTCGGCTCGACCGCCGGCATCCGTCCCCGGCCCGGCCTCACTTGGTACAACTCGTCGAAGGGCGCGGTGAACCTGATGACCCGCTCGCTGGCGGTCGACCTGGCCGGCGACAAGATCCGCGTCAACGGACTTGCCCCGGTGATGGGGGCGACCGGCCTACTCGAGACCTTCATGGGCATGCCGGACACGCCGGAGAACCGGGCGAAGTTCATTGCCACCGTGCCGATGGGCCGCCTCAGCGAGCCGGAGGACGTTGCCAACGCAGCACTCTATCTGTGCTCCGACGAGGCCTCGTTCATCACCGGCGTGATCCTGGAAGTCGACGGTGGCCGCACCATCTAGTGCCGCGCCGCAGCCGGGCGGCGACGTCCAGCCACTGTTCCGCCTCGGCCCGGACGACACCGAATACCGGCTGCTCGACCGAACCGGCGTGCGCCGCGAAAGGCTGAGGGACCGCGACTTCCTGATCGTCGAGGCCGACGCGCTCAGCCGGCTGGCGACCGAGGCGTTCTCCGACATCGCGCACCTGTTCCGCACCGGCCACCTGGCGCAACTCCGCGCGATCCTCGACGACCCGGAATCGTCCGCCAACGACAGGCTGGTGGCGCGCGAACTGCTGAAGAACGCGGTGATTTCGGCCGCGCGCCAGTTCCCGAGCTGCCAGGACACCGGCACCGCCATCGTCGTCGGCAAGAAGGGACAGAACGTGCTGGTCGACGGCGACATGCCAGGGGGCTTGGCAGGCGCTCTCTCCGCCGGCATCGCGCAGACCTGGGCAACCCGCAATCTGCGCTTCAGCCAGATGGCCGCACTCACCACGTTCGAAGAGGTCAATACCGGCACCAACCTGCCAGCGCAGATCGAGATCGAGGCGGTCGACGGCGATACCCTGGAGCTCCTGTTCATCGCCAAGGGCGGCGGCTCGGCCAACAAGACCTTCCTCTACCAGCAGACCCGCCAGGTGCTGGACCCCGACCGGCTGCTCGCCTTCCTGGACGAGAAAATCAAGACGCTGGGGACCGCGGCCTGCCCGCCTTATCACCTGACCGTCGTTTGCGGCGGGCTGTCGGCCGAGCAGACACTGAAGACGGTGAAGCTCGCCTCGACCCGAGGGCTGGATACCCTGCCGACCTCGGGCGACGAGACCGCGCGCGCGTTTCGCGATACCGAGATGGAGGCGCGCATCCACAAGCTGACGCAGAACTTCGGCATCGGCGCCCAGTTCGGCGGCAAGTACTTCTGCCACGATGTGCGCTTCATCCGCCTGCCCCGCCATGGCGGCAGCCTGCCCATCGGCATCGGCGTGTCGTGCTCGGCCGACCGCCAGGCCAAGGCCCGCATCGACGCCGACGGGGTCTGGCTGGAGAAGCTGGAGACCGACCCGGCGCAGTTCCTGCCGACCGTGGAGCTGGACGGCGCCACGCCGACCGCCATCGACCTCGACCAGCCGATGGATGCCATCCGCGCGGCCCTCGGCAGGCTGCCGGTCGGCGCGCCGTTGTCGCTCACCGGCACCATGATCGTCGCCCGCGACCTGGTGCACGCCGAGTTCGCCAAGATGCTGGCGGCGGGCGAGACCCTGCCCGACTACATCCGCGACCACCCGGTCTACTATGCCGGGCCGGCCAAGACGCCGGCGGGCTTCTCGTCGGGATCGTTCGGGCCGACCACCGGCGCGCGGATGGACCCCTATGTACCCGACCTGCAGGCCGCGGGCGCCAGCCTGGTGATGATCGCCAAGGGCAACCGCGCGCGCGGCGTGGTCGAGAGCTGCCAGGCCAATGGTGGCTTCTATCTCGGTTCGATCGGCGGGGCCGCCGCCGTGCTCGGCCACGATTCCATCGAGGAGCTGGAGGCCATCGACTTCCAGGACTTCGGCATGGAGGCGGTGTGGCGCATCCGCGTGCGCGACTTCCCCGCCTTCATCGTCATCGACGACAAGGGCAGCGACTTCTTCGCCTCGGTCATTCCCGGGTGAGCCGAACAGGGTCGTAGCCCGGGTGCAATGACGTGCAACCCGGGGAACATCCATCAGCCGCCCACACAGACTCCTGGGTTACGCTGCGCTCCACCCAGGCTACCACGTCAGTGCAATCGGGCCGGCGTGCCAATAGACAGACCTATTGCAGAAACGGGGGACGTTCATATGCGCGCATGGGAAATCGTATCCGACGGCGGCGTCGACGCGCTTCATCTGGCGGAGCGGGCATCGCCCGAGCCGGGGGCCGGTCAGGTCGCGGTGCGGGTGCATGCCAGCGCGATCAACTACCGCGATCTCGCCACCATCGAGGACCCGGTGGCGCGCAAGCTGGTCTATCCGCTGGTGCCGAATTCCGATTGCGCCGGCGAGGTGACCGCTGTCGGGCCAGGCGTCGAGGGCGTCTCGGTCGGCGACCGGGTGGCGAGCTGCTTCTTCCAGCGGTGGGAGGCCGGGCCGTGCTCCACCGGGGCGATGGCGTCCGCGCTGGGCGGCGCGCTCGATGGCGTGCTGGCCGAGGAGGTGGTGCTGTCGGCCGGCGGCGTCGTGCAAATACCACCGCATCTGGACTTCGCGCAGGCCGCCACCCTGCCCTGCGCCGCGCTGACCGCCTGGCATGCGCTGACCCAGCCGGCGCCCGTCCTGCCAGGCGAGACCGTGCTGCTGCTCGGCACCGGCGGCGTGTCGGTTTTCGCCCAGCAGTTCTGCGACATGATGGGCGCGCGCAGCATCGTCACCTCGTCCAGCGACGACAAGCTGGACCGCATGCGCGCGATGGGCGCCGACGTCGCGATCAACTACCGCACCACGCCGGACTGGGATCGCGCGGTGATGGAGGCGACCGGCGGCATCGGCGTCGACCGCGTGGTCGAGGTCGGCGGCCCGGGCACTTTGCAGAAGTCGATCGCCGCCACCCGCGTCGGCGGCCAAGTCTCGCTGATCGGCATCCTGACCGGCGCCGGCGGCGAAATCGTGCCCACCGACATCATGCGTAAGTCGCTGACCGTGCGCGGCATCTATGTCGGCCCGCGCCGCATGTTCGAGCAGATGAACCGCGCCATCGCCAGCCAGCAGCTGCAGCCGGTGATTGACCACGTTGTCCCGTTCGAGGATGCCCGCGAAGCCTACCGCCGGATGCGCACCGCCGACCACCTCGGCAAGATCGTGATCCGCGTGGGGTAATGACAACGCAACACATTGAAATCAAACACTGTCGTCATGGTCGGGCTTGTCCCGACCATCCACGAGAATGGCCGCTTTAGCGGCCAAAAAAGACGTGAATGCCTCCTCGGATCAGGTCCAAGGACAGGCTCCGCAAGTGCGGGCATGACGAGCCAGTAAGTGGCCGCCACGTACCGTTCACTAAACGAACAGACACGCCGCCTAGTCGCGACCTCCATGCAGCGCCGCGATCTCCCGCGCGACCAGTTCCTGCAGGCGCCAGAGGTTGCGGTCGCGGATGTCGTGCTCGGCGAGGTGGAGGACCGTGTTGTAGAGGTACTCGGCGCACGAGCCCGCAGGCCCGCACGCCCGCGCCAGGACGCGCGCCACTTCCTCCAACGGCTGCTTCGGCGCAACCCGCTCGCCGGTCGGCCCGGCCCAGAACGTCAGCGCGCGCATCGGCCCGCGCGCGGTCCGCAGGTGCACCCAGCGCAGCATGTGGCGTGTCTGCTGGAACCGCACCTCGCGGTACAGCACCCGCCTGATCTGCTCCAGGCGGTCCTCGTCCGGCAGCCGGTAGGCGATGCCGTCGCAGCGCCCGCCCGGCATCAGCGCCATCATCAGGCCCGGCTGGTCCGGCGAGCCGCGCCAGCGCCGCATGCGCAGGCAGAACGCGCGGTGCCAGCCGTGGGCGGTGGCACGGATACCCTCCACCGGGTCGAAGGCATGCTTCCAGATTAGCGAGCCGTAGGCGAAGACCCAAAGCGGGTCCGCACCGCACGCGGCATCGACCTCGCGGGAGAATGCGTCAAGTTCCTGCTCGGTGAGTTCTATCCAGCTCGGCTCCGGGCCCAGGTCGGGCTCGGGCCTGATGCTCAGCTTGACGAGGTCCGGCGTGAGTTGCATGCCCCCAAGCGTGCAAGATGAGTGCCTGGACCGGCAAGCATCCTTTACGACAACACCACCTCGGGCCGGAACTCCATGCGGGCGAGCACGTCGCGCTCCAGGTCGATGCCGGGCGCAAGCTCGATCAGCTCGATGTGCTCGGCGCCGAGGCGGAACACCGCGCGCTCGGTGACATAGAGCACCTGCTGCCCGTTCACTCGCGCCTGGGCGCCGGAGAACGTGATGTGGCGCACCGCGCGCACCAGTTTCGGCACGTCGCCATAGCGCTCGATGCTGAGGTTGCCGTCGTCGCCGGCCGCGACCTTCAGGCCCTTGGCTTCGAACGTGCCGCAGAACACCACTTCCTGCGCGGTCTGGGTGATGTCGACGAAGCCGCCCGGCCCCACCAGCAGGTCGCCGATCATCGACACGTTGACGTTGCCGTGCTCGTCCATCTCGCCCATGCCGAGGAAGGCCATGTCGATGCCGCCGCCGGAATAGAAGTCGAACTGGTCGATTGAGGGGATGATCGCGTCGGCGTCGCGGGCGGAGCCGAACATCGGCCCGTCCATCATCCGCCCGTTGTGGATGCCCTGCTCGATGGTGCCCCAATAGTCGGCCTTGCCCTGGGCATGCAGCAGCGCCGGGATGCCGCCAGGGATGCCGTAGCCGAAATTGACCGACCACGGGCGGCCGTTCGGCGGCGGCGGGCGCTTGGTGATCTCCTTCGCCGCGCGCTCGGCGATCAGCCGGCGCACGCCGGTCGGCATCTCCATCTCCGCGACGCCGTTGGGGTTGGTCGGCACCTCACCGGCCAGGTGCGCATCGTAGCCATCGAGATAGGTCTTGCGCGCGTCGGGCCTGACGGTCACCGCATCGACCAGGATGCCGGGCAGCCGCGCCATGCGGGCCGGCAGGATGCGCCCCTCATGACGGCTCTCGACCTGGGCATAGACGGTGCCGCCGCAATTGTGCGCGGCCAGCGCCACGGCATAGGCATCCAGGTCGGCCGGCTCGCGGTTGAAGGTGATGTTGCCGCGCGGGTCGGCCGCGGTGCCGCGCACGACGGCGATGTCGATCTTGTGCGGCTTGTAGCGCAGGTACTCCATGCCGTCGAAGGTGACGACCTCCACCAGATCGCGCCCGGCGCGCGCGTTGCACCGACCGCCACTGACCCGGGGGTCGGCAAAGGTGCCGAGCCCGATGCGGGTGATGGCGCCCGGCCGCTTCGCCCCGATCTCGCGCAACAGGATGGAGATGGCGCCGCCGGGAAACGAGTAGGCCTCGATCTTGTTATCCCGCGCCAGCTCCTGCATCGGCTTCGACCAGCTCCAATGCCCGCCGATGACGCACGAGACCATGCCCTCGTGGGCGAACCGGTTCATGCCGCTGTCGCCATTGTCGCCGATGCCGAGCGCGTGGATCAGGGTCAGGTTGCGCGGGTGCCCGGTCTCCAGGAACCGCCGCTCGATGGCGGCGAAGATCTCGTCGGGCTCCAGGAAGATGCCGGCGCCGGTCAGCGCCATCGTGGCGTCGTCGGGAATGCGCGCGGCGATTTCGTCCGGTGTCAGTTCGGCAACTTCGGCAGGCACGTTTCAGTCTCCGTACGGGGAATGGCACCGAAAGTAACTGGATAGTTACAATGGAACCGCGAGTCGAGGGGTTTGTTGCGCGCCCGCGCGCCACCGCGCTCTCACTTGAGGATTCGGCGTACCCATTCTACCATCCGGCCAACGTTTCACGGGTGCGGCGGCCTATGGATCGGCGCATCGCCAGGGGGAGAAACCCAATGTTGAAATCGAACCAGGCCAAGCGCCGGCAGATGCTGATCGCGGGAACCGCGCTGGCGTGCGTTGCGGCGGCCACCGCGACGCCGGCCGCGGCCGAGGATGTGAACCTCGGCGCCCTGATGGGCGTGACCGGCGACCTCGCCAGCTTCATTCCGCCCATCATGGACGCCGCCGTGCTGGCGGTGGACGAGGTGAACGCTCAGGGCGGCATTCTGGGCGGAAACGAGCTGGTTCTGGTGGTCGGCGACAGCCAGGCGACCGCGCAGGGCGCAGTGGACGCCGCCAACAAGCTGGTCAATGTCGACAACGTGGCCGCTATCATGGGCGCGCTGGCCAGCGGCGCTACCATCGCGGCCGCCAACGCGGTGACCATCCCCTCCGGCGTGCTGCAGGTGTCGCCCACCTCCACGTCGCCGGAAATGACCAATATGGAAGACAACGACTTCCTGTTCCGTGTCATTCCCAGCGATGACTTCCAGGGCATCGCGCTGGCCAAGATGCTGCTCGACAACGGCATCGACACCGTGGCGCTGACCTATGTGAACAACGACTACGGCGTTGGCATCGCCTCCACCTTCCGCGATGCGTTCACCGCTGCGGGCGGCACCATCACCGGCGACCAGGTGCATGAGCCGGACAAGAGCTCCTACCGCTCCGAGCTGGCGACGCTCTCCGGTGCCGGCGATGCCCAGGCGCTGGTGCTGATCGCCTATGCCGCCGGCAGCGGCATCACCATCGTGCGCCAGTCGCTGGAGAACGGCTTCTTCGACCGCTTCATCGGCACCGACGGCCTGCGCGACAACTTGCTGATCGAGGAGATCGGGGCGGAGAACCTGGAAGGCATCATGTTCACGTCGCCGACCTCGCCGCCTGAATCGAGCGCTGGCGAGAAGTTTGAAGCGAACTATGCGGCCGCCTACGAGAGCACCGACGACAAGTTCTTCATCCAGCAGACCTATGACGCGACGTTCCTGATCGCGCTCGCCATCGAGCAGGCCGGCTCCACAGACCGCACCGCGGTGCGCGACGCGCTGCGCATGGTCGCCAACCCGCCCGGCGAGATCATCGAACCCGGCGAGTGGGCGAAGGCGGTGGAGCTGATCGCGGCCGGCACCGACATTGACTACAATGGTGTGTCCGGGCCCCATGATTTCGACGAGAACGGCGACGTTGCCGGTGTGATCGGCCAGTTCGGCCTGGAAGGCGGCGAGTACGTCGAGGTCGGGATCATCGACGTCGACTGAGAACGCCGGACCTGTACTGACAGGATGCCGATGCCGGCGTTGCCGCCCGTGGTCGCAGCGCCGGCACCACATTCTGGCCAGAATCCGCGGCTCAGCTTCGCCCACGACCGCCATGCCGGCTGCACTGCCAAGGGAGTTGCCTGAATGAACATCCGCCGTGGACCCCATGCCTTTGCGTTTGCCGTGCTGCTGGGCCTCGCGTCCGGCGGTGCTGCGTCGGCCGAACCGCACGCCCTGGGGCTGATGGGCGACGGCGTGGCCACCGGTCCTTCGGTGTTCCTGCATCCGGTCGCGGAAATCTGCACGACCAATATCGGCGGCGAGCCGGTTTGCCATGAGGTGCCCGATCCGCCGCAGCAGCCTGGGCAGGGCGCCGGCGCGCCGCTGCAGATTCCGCAATTTCAGGGTCCGCAGTTTCAGACGCCGAACCCGCAGTGGCCGGGCCAGGCGCCCGACAACCGCCTGCAGATCCCATATCTGCCGCGCTTCGTGGTGGTGCCGCACAACGCACCGATAGCTGTGGGTGGCGCGGCTCTGCCCAGCTTCTGGCTGCAGGAGAACGTGCAGATCGATGTGCGTTCCACGCAAACCGGCGCGTCCTATGCCTGGTCGTTCACGTCCAGCGGCACCGCCGGCGTCGGTGCCATGGGCGCCGGCACCGTGCAGCGCGCGGTCCAGATTCACAGTATCGAGGCCCGCTGGTGCCAATATCTGGGCTGCCTGACACAGGTCATGCAGGGCCTGTCCGGCACATCCAACAATGCGGGCAATTTGCAATGCTGCCAGGGCGGCGTGCCCCCGCAGTGGTCAACGGCGAATGACACCCTGGTCGGGCTGGTGGGACGCATTCTCCAGCCGCACGCGGTGTCGGGCCGTGGGTATTTGCCCGGCGCCGGCGTCTTCACGGTCACCTATCCGTTGCCGTTCGAGAACCATGGCTTGACCGTTCGCGGCACCACGCTCGGCACGGCGACCAATGTCCCGCGAAGCAATCTCGTGGTGGGGCTGGATATCTCGGCAACCTGGGGCGACATTACCGGCTCCGGCGCCCTGATCATCGACGCCGAGACCGGCCAGACGCTGATCGAGCGCTACGATGCGCGCGGCACGTTCAGCGCTGCGGGCGAAGTGTGGTCGTTCTCGCTGTTCGCCTGGACCAATGCCCAGTACTGACCGCCAGCGCGCGCCCTGGGGACCACGGCGAACGCTGTGCGCCGTGGTGCTTGCCGACGGTCCGTTGAGCGGCTGTGCCGATCGCGACGTCGGCGACTTCTTCGCCGGGCTGGTCGAGAACCTGGCACGCAACGCCTGCGAGAGCGCGCACAATTGTGACAATCTGAATGCGGAGGGCGAGCCTTTCGCGCCGTGACGGCGCCACTGCCGGCCGCACGGCTGCCCGCCCGACTGAAAACGTTCACATGACTCCGGCGCTGCGGTTGGCGTTCAAGACTGTATGATTGCGCGAGCAAGAACGTGTCCGCCGGAGTCTTTCATGCCTGACAACACCACCGCGCTGCAGAGCGACCGCAACCTGGCGCTGGAGGCCGTGCGGGTGACCGAGGCGGCCGCGCTGGCCGCATCCCGCCAGATGGGCCGGGGCGACGAGAAGACGGCCGACCAGGCCGCAGTCGATGCCATGCGGCGGGCGCTGAACGGGCTGGCGATCCGGGGCAAGGTCGTTATCGGCGAGGGCGAGCGCGACGAGGCGCCGATGCTCTACGTCGGCGAGGAAGTGGGCATGGGCGCTGGCCCCCGTATCGACATCGCGCTCGATCCCCTGGAAGGCACCACCATCACCGCCAAGGGCGGCTATAACGCGATGGCCGTGATCGCGCTGGCCGAGGAAGGCGGCTTCCTGCATTCGCCCGACGTCTACATGCAGAAGATCGCCATCGGCGGCGACCTGCCCGCCGACATTGCCGATCTCGATCGGCCGGTGGGCGAAACCCTGTCGCTGCTGGCGAAGGCCAGCAACAAGGACATCGAGGACCTGCTGGTCTGCATCCTGGACCGGCCGCGCCACGAGCACTTGATCAACGACGTGCGCGCATCCGGCGCGCGCATCATGCTGATCCCGGATGGCGACGTCGCCGGCGTCATCGCGACCACGTTGCCGGACAGCGGCGTCGACATCTATCTCGGCACCGGCGGCGCGCCGGAGGGCGTGCTGGGTGCGGCCGCGCTGCGCTGCATCGGCGGCCAAATGCAGGGCCGGCTGGTGTTCCGCAACGACGACGAGAAGGCGCGCGCCGACAAGTGCGGCATCACCGACCTCGACCGCATCTACACTTTGACCGACCTGGCCGACGGCAATGTCATGTTCGCCGCCACCGGCGTGACCGATGGCGCGCTGTTGCGCGGCGTGCGGCGCTACTCGGGCGGCGCCAAGACCCACTCGCTGGTCATGCGCTCCAAGTCCGGCACCGTGCGTGAGGTGCAGGCGACCCACCGCTTCGCCCTGAAGCAGAAATTCGACCCGACGTTCCGTTAGGTCATGCCGGCGGCCCCTCTCCTGAAGACTGAATCCGGCGTGCCATCGGCGCATGCATCGGTGACCGGGCGCACGTGGCGCTTGCGCGACGGCGGACTGGAGCCCGAGGCGCGGAACCGGATGGCGGCGGCGCTGGCCCAGCGCTGCGGCGTGCCGATCGTGATCGCCGAGTTGATGGCGGCGCGTGGCATCGGCCTGGACGAGGCGGCGGGATTCCTGGACCCGAAGCTGCGCGACCAGATGCCCGACCCCCATGTGCTGCAGGACATGGAGGCGGCCGCCGCACGGGTCGCCGACGCCGTTGCCGGCCACGAGAAGATCGCCATCTTCGGCGACTACGACGTCGACGGGGCAACCTCCTCGGCATTGCTGTACCGCTATCTCACGGCGGCCGGCGGCAACGTGACCGTCTACATTCCCGACCGGCTGAGCGAGGGCTACGGCCCCAATGCCGCGGCCCTGACCGCGCTTATGGAAGGCGGGGCCTCGCTGGTGGTCACGGTCGATTGCGGTGCGACCGCCTTCGAGCCGCTGGATCACGCCCGCGCGCTGGGCCTGGGCGTCATCGTGGTCGACCACCACAAGTCGGAGGCCCGCCTGCCCGCCGCCGATGCCGTGGTCAACCCGAACCGGCTGGACGACACCAGCGGCCTCGGCCACATGGCCGCCGTCGGCCTCGCCTTCATGCTCGCGGTCGCGGTCAACCGCACGCTGCGCACGCGCGGCCACTTCGCCACCACCAGGGAGCCCGACCTGATCGCGCTCTTGGACCTGGTCGCGGTCGGCACGGTGTGCGACGTGGTGCCACTCACCGGCATCAACCGCGCGCTGGTCAGCCAGGGCCTGAAGGTGCTCGCCGGGCGCGGCAATCCCGGTTTCGCCGCCCTCGCCGATGTCGCGCGCCTGGACGAGGCGCCGGGCGCGTATCACGCCGGTTTCGTCATCGGCCCCCGCATCAACGCCGGCGGGCGGGTCGGCACCGCCGGCCTTGGCGCAGAGTTGCTGCGCACCGATGCCGCCGACCGCACGGCGGAACTGGCCTCAATCCTCAACCGGCTGAACGCCGAGCGCCAGGCGCTGGAGGCCGCGGCCCTGGAGCAGGCACTGGCCCGCTGCGAGAGCGCGGCGGAGGCCGATGCACGGCTGCTGTTCGTGGCCGATCCGGCATGGCACGCGGGCATCGTCGGCATCGTGGCGGCACGGCTGAAGGACAGGTTTCACCGGCCGGCCTTCGTCGGCAACCAGGACGGCGATGTGATCAAGGCCTCGGGACGCTCGGTCAGCGGGGTCGACATGGGCGCCATCGTCATCGCCGCCCGGCAGGCCGGGCTGGTGGAGGGTGGCGGCGGCCACGCGATGGCTGCGGGGCTGACCCTGCACGCCGACCGCGCCGACGACTTCCGCGCCTTTGCCGAGGAGCGCATCGCCGACCAGCTCGGCAACACGCCGCTGGCGCCGCGCGTGGACTATGACGCCCGGCTCGCCGTCGGCGGCGCCACGCTGGACCTCGCCACCGAGCTGGAACGTCTTGGGCCGTTCGGCGCCGGCAATCCGACACCGAAATTCATGCTGTCGAATGCCATGGTCGCCGACGCGCGGCCGATGGGCCGCGACCAGACCCACCTGCGGTGCAGGCTGAGCGGACACGATGGCCGCACCCTCGACGTGGTGGCGTTCCGCGCGCTGCCGGGGCCGATCGGCACCACGCTGATGGAACGCATCGGCGCAACCGTCGATGTCGTCGGCAAGCTGGAACGCAATCGCTGGCAGGGCCGCGAGCGCGTGCGCTTCACGATCGAGGACGTCGCGATCCCAGCCGTTGGCGGGTAGCCAAGACTAATCAAGCAGCGCTGGCCGTGCCCTTGTGGTCGTCGATCATGTCGACGAAGCGCTTGAACAGATAGTGGCTGTCCTGCGGGCCCGGGCTCGCCTCGGGGTGGTATTGCACAGAAAAGATCGGCCGGTCGACCGCACGCATGCCGGAGATCGACCCATCGAACAGCGACACATGGGTCACTGCTACCGTGCCCGGCAGCCCCGCGCCATCGACCACGAAGCCGTGGTTCTGGCTGGTGATCTCCACCTTGCCGGTCACTAGGTCTTTCACCGGATGGTTGGCGCCGCGGTGGCCGATGGCCATCTTCGCCGTCTTCGCCCCCAGCGCCAGCGCCAGCAACTGATGGCCCAGGCAGATGCCGAAGATCGGCAGCCCGGTGTCGATCAGTTCCCGCAGCACCGGCAGCGCGTACGCGCCGGTCGCCGCCGGATCGCCCGGGCCGTTCGACAGGAAGATGCCGTCCGGCTTATGGCGCATCACGTCCTCGGCACTGGCGGTGGCCGGCACCACGATCAGCTCGCAGCCCAACCCGGCCAGGCAGCGCAGGATGTTGCGCTTGGCGCCGTAGTCGATGGCGACCACGCGGCGTCGCGGCGCGGCCGGCGCGGCAAAGCCGTCGGGCCAGGCCCAGCGTGCCTCGTCCCAGCTATAGGTCTGGCGGCAGGTCACATCCTTGGCCAGGTCCATGCCCTTCAGGCCCGGCCAGGACGATGCGGTCTCGTAGAGCGTCGGCAGGTCGAACCGCCCCTCCTTGTCGTGGGCGATGGCGGCACTGGGCGCGCCGGAATCCCGTATCAGCCGGGTCAGCCGGCGAGTGTCGACCCCGCTGAGGCCGACTAGGTTGTTGGAGGCCAGCCACGCGCCGAGATCCTGCTCGGAACGGTAGTTCGACGGCGCGGTGATCGCGGAACGCAGGATGCACCCGCGCGCGAACGGCGTCGTCGATTCCAGGTCCTGGACATTTGCCCCGACGTTACCAATATGGGGGAACGTGAATGTGATGATCTGTCCCGCATAGCTCGGGTCGGTCAGGATTTCCTGATAGCCGGTCATGGCGGTGTTGAAGCACACCTCGCCCACGGCCGACGACGCAGCACCGAAACCGCGCCCCCAGACCACCGACCCGTCGGCGAGCACAAGCACGCCGGTGGTTCCCGCTGGTCGCGGGGGCGGTGTGGAAATGGACTGCGGCAACGCCATCTGGAACTCCGGTCTGACGATTCGGGTGGGAACGCATCGCACCCCACAGCGTTGGGGTACAGCGGCCAATCGGGGCGAGTAATAGATTATTCACCCTTCTGTGGCGATGTTGTCGAAAATGCGACCCGCCTCCAAAGAGGCCCTGCGGGGCCCGAGCTTGGTCCTCCGACATAAAAAATTTGTTGTCGGTCAAAAAACATCGCCAGTTCAAATGCTTAGCGAATCGTTGCAGATTCGACATGTAGCGAGCTTGAGTGTACCGTTTCACGCCTTTTGACGTGGGGGATCGGCAAGTCATGTTGCGCACGCGACTGAACGACGCACTGAAGAGTGCGATGGCCAGCCATGACGAGTGTGCCACCAATACCATCCGATTGATCATCGCGGCCCTGAACGACCGCGACCTGTGCGCGCGCGAGAAGGGCCGGTCCGACGGCTTGAGCGATGCCGAGATCATCGAGATGCTGCAGACGATGGTGCGGCAGCGACGCGACAGCATCGATATGTACGAGCGTAGCGCCCAGCTCGACCTCGCGGAGCGCGAGCGTCGGGAGTCGACGGTGATCAAGAGCCTGTTGCCGCAACAACTCAACGAAGGCGAGATCGACGGTGTCGTGACCTCGCTGATCGGGGAGTTGGAAGCACGCGGCGTGAAGGACATGGGCCGCGTGATGACGGTGATGCGCCAGCGGTATGGCGACAAGCTCGACCTGCGCCGGGCGAGCTGCATTTTGCGCGAACACCTGGCCTGACCCCGCGCACAGGCCGCTTCCCGCAGGAATGGCCAAACCGCAAGTTGGCGCCGAGGCAAGGATGCTTGCCTGCATGGTGACTTGGAACCAAAATCAATAGATGGCGCTCTTCGGACCCGAGTTCCTGGAAGAACTGCGCGACCGCACGAGCCTGAGCGACCTGGTGGGGCGCCGGGTACAACTGCGCAAGCGCGGCGCCGAGCACACGGGCCTTTGCCCGTTCCACAACGAAAAGACGCCGTCCTTCACCCTGAACGACGACAAGGGCTTCTACCACTGCTTCGGCTGCGGCGCCCACGGCAACGCCATCGACTGGGTGATGCAGATGGACGGCCTGGAGTTCGTCGATGCGGTGAAGCGGCTGGCCGAGGACGCCAACATGGCGCTGCCGGCCGCCCCCGTGCGCGATCCGGCCATCGTTGCCCGGCGGCAGACCGCCTTCGACGTGCTGGAAGCCGCGTGCACGTGGTTCCAGCAGCAACTGGCCGCTCCCGCCGGCCGCGCCGCGCGGGACTATCTGGCCGGCCGGGGCCTGGACGCCGCCACCATCGAGCGGTTCCGGCTCGGCTATGCCCCCAATGCGCGCGGCGCGCTGTTGAAGGCGGTGGTGCCCGATGGCGAGTCCGGGCCGCTGATCGACGCCGGCCTGATGAAGGCAGCGGACGAGAACGGCCCGCTGCGCGACTATTTCTTCGACCGGGTGATGTTCCCGATCCTGGACCGCAAGGGCCAGGTCATCGGCTTCGGCGGCCGCGCCATGGGCGATTCGCCGGCCAAGTACATCAACTCCCCCGACACCGACATCTTCCACAAGGGCGAGACGCTCTACAACATCGGCCACGCCCAGCGCGCCGCGCGCGAAGCCGGCAGCGTGATCGTCGTCGAGGGCTATATGGACGTGATCGGGCTGAGCCGCGCCGGCTTCGACAATGTGGTGGCGCCCCTGGGCACCGCACTGACCGAGCGTCAGGTGGCGCTTGCCTGGCGGATGTGCGACGAGCCGGTGCTGTGCTTCGACGGCGATGCCGCCGGCACCCGCGCCGCCGCGCGCGCGGCGGAACGCACCCTGCCCCTGCTCCAGCCCGGCAAGTCGCTGCAGTTCGTCAGCCTGCCGTCGGGCGAGGACCCCGACAGCCTGGTTCGCAAGGCCGGGCGTCGCGGCTTCGAGGCGGTGCTGGCCGAGCGCCGGCCGCTGATCGACGTGATCTGGGCCAGCGCCGTCGCCGGGCGCACCATCGACACGCCGGAACGCCGTGCGGCACTGCAGGCCGACCTGGGCAAGCAGGCCGCGCGCATCGCCGATGAGACCGTGCGCCGCAACTATGGCCAGATGCTGCGCGACCGGGCCTTTCGCGCGTTCTCGCCCTGGCGCCTTCGTAACGGAGGCTCGAAGAAGCAAACCGGGGTATATCTTGGCAAAAAGCGCGCGCCGCGCAATCACGACCAGGAAGTGTTGCTGGCCACCGCCATCAACCACCCCGGCATACTGGAAGCGGTGTTCGAGCCGTTGTCGGCCATGGCTTTCACCAACGCTGATCTGGCCCGGTTGCGCGACGAAATCGTCGCCTGGGCGATAGAGGCCGCCGGCGCCGACGGCGCAAGCGACACGAGCGCAATAAACCCGTCAAATACGGTTGACAGGGAAGCCCTGCACCACCACTTATGTGCGGTTGGCTGCGGTCCAATCGTCGATGCTCTATTGAGCAACAAAGTTTATGTCACTGAGTTTGGACAACCCTCTGCGTCCGATGAGGAAGCGCGGAAGGGTTGGCTTGTCGTGCATGCTGGCATCGAGGCTAAGAGCGTCGAAAAAGCGAAGTTGCAGGCGTTAGACTCTTTAGGCAATGACTTTTCTGAAGACGATATCGGCTTGATTGAACGGCTAGCTGAGCAGGAGCGTATGAGTGCGCGCTCGGTCGACGAGCCGGCGGAGTAACCGACCGCCGGTGCGAAGGATGGGGTGGACCGCCGGCCAAGCGGCCCGATCCATGAGGTTTCGAGCACGTATGTGATCGGCCTGGCGCGGGGCGGCCGATCCGGCAACCGATAGGATATTGCGATGGCGAGCAAGGCGGCTAACACGGCGGAAAACACTGAGAAGGAGGAGGGCGACGGCCCCCTGATGGACGCCGCCGCGGCCGTCAAGAAGCTCCTGCAACGCGGCAAGGAGCGCGGCTTCGTCACCTATGACGAGCTGAACGCCGCGCTGCCCTCCGAGCAGGTGAGTTCCGAACAGATCGAAGACACCATGGCCACGATGTCGGAGATGGGCATCAACGTGGTGGAGAACGAAGAGGCGGAAGACAACAACGCCAACCAGAACGAGGAGCAGACCTCGGAGCGGCAGGAAGGCCGCACCATCGAGGAAGACGACCTCGGCCGGACCGACGACCCGGTCCGCATGTATTTGCGCGAGATGGGCTCGGTCGAGCTGTTGTCGCGCGAGGGCGAGATTGCCATCGCCAAGCGCATCGAGGCCGGCCGCGAAAAGATGATCGGCGGCATCTGCGAGAGCCCGCTCACCATCCGCAACCTGCTGTTCTGGCGCGACGCCTTGCTGGAAGGCAAGATGCTGCTGCGCGAGATCATCGACCTGGAGGCCACCTACGGCGCCGACGCGCCGGGGCAGGCCACCAATGGTGCCGCCAATGGACAGGACGCGGACGCCAAGGCTGCCGGCAATGCCAACGGCAACGGTGCCGATGCGGGCGGCGCGAACGGGGCGAATGGCGCGGCACCGGCCGCGAAGCCCGCCACCAATGGCGCTGCGGCGCCCGCGGCCGGCGATGGCAACGCCTCCGCCAGTTCGGACTCGGACAACAACGGCGATGCCGACGGCGACGACGATGATGCCGACGAGGGCAACATCTCGCTGGCGGCCATGGAATCGGCGCTGGCGCCCAAGGTGCTGCAGACGTTCGACGCCATCGCCAAGACATACACCAAGCTGCACACCCTTCAGGAGCAGCGGCTGGAGGCGGCCCAGGCCGGCGAGAAGACCACCACGGCGATCGAGAACAAGTACGCCAAGGTGCGCCGCGAGCTGATCAAGCTGATGGAAGAGGTGCGCCTGAACAACGGCCGCATCGAGCAACTGGTCGACGAGCTTTATGGGCGCAACCGCCGGCTGGTGAAGCTGGAAGGCAAGACCCTGCGCCTGGCAGTGCGCGCCGGCATTCCGCGCGAGCAGTTCCTGGAGGCCTATTTCGGCAGCGAGCTCGATCCGACCTGGATGGAGCGCATGGTGGCGCACCCCAACAAGAAGTGGGCCGCATTCATCACCGACAACTCGGTCGAGATCATGGAGCAGCGCGAGCAGGTGGCGGAGATTTCCGCCGCCGTCGGCCTGCAGATCGGCGAGTTCCGCCGCATCGTCCAGACCGTGCAGCAGGGCGAGCGCGAGGCCAGCGTCGCGAAGAAGGAAATGGTGGAGGCGAACCTGCGCCTCGTCATCTCCATCGCCAAGAAATACACCAACCGTGGCCTGCAGTTCCTGGACCTGATCCAGGAAGGCAACATCGGCCTGATGAAGGCGGTCGACAAGTTCGAGTACCGCCGCGGCTACAAGTTCTCCACCTACGCCACGTGGTGGATCCGGCAGGCGATCACCCGGTCGATCGCCGACCAAGCCCGCACCATCCGCATCCCGGTGCACATGATCGAGACCATCAACAAGCTGGTCCGCACCTCGCGCCAGATGCTGCACGAGATCGGCCGCGAGCCGACGCCCGAGGAACTGGGCGAGAAGCTGATGATGCCGCTCGACAAGGTGCGCAAGGTGCTGAAGATCGCCAAGGAGCCGATCAGCCTCGAGACCCCCATCGGCGACGAGGAAGACAGCCACCTGGGCGACTTCATCGAGGACAAGAACGCCGTCCTGCCGGTGGACGCCGCGATCCAGGCCAACCTGCGCGAGACCACCACGCGAGTGCTCTCCACGCTGACCCCGCGCGAGGAACGCGTGCTGCGCATGCGCTTCGGCATCGGCATGAACACCGACCACACCCTGGAAGAGGTCGGCCAGCAGTTCTCGGTCACTCGCGAGCGTATCCGCCAGATCGAGGCGAAGGCGCTCCGCAAGCTGAAGCACCCCAGCCGCAGCCGCAAGCTGCGCAGCTTCCTGGATACGTGATCGGCCGGTCGCGCGGCGGCCTGCCCAACCCACGTTGGCACCAATTCCTCCATGCGTCATGGCCGGGCTTGACCCGGCCATCCACGTCTTATTGGCCGCTCATGCGGCCATTTTCGTGGATGCGCGGATCAAGTCCGCGCATGACGGGTGCCTAATTCGGCGATAGGGGACCTCACCATGACCACCTCCCACACCGGCGGATGCATGTGCGGCGGGGTGCGCTTCACCGCCACCGGCGAGCCGTTGCGGGTGACCGTGTGCCACTGCCGCTGGTGCCAGCGCCGCACCGGGTCCGCGTTCGGCATCGAGGTTGTGTTCAGGGACGGCCAGGTGTCGCTGAGCGGCGACAGCCTGGCGCGACACCGTCATGTCTCCGACGAGTCCGGGCGCTGGCTCCACGCCGCGTTCTGCAACAAGTGCGGCACCAACCTCGGCTTCACGCTGGAGTCGGCACCCGGCATCCGCACCCTGCCCGCCGGCGCCTTCGACGACCCGTCATGGATCGGTCCGGAGCACCAGCAGTTCGTCCACGTCTACACCCGCTCGCGCCGCGACTGGGGCGAGATCACCGACCAGGTGAAAGCCTACGAACAGCATTTCCGCAAGTAGTGGACGGGCCCCTTACGCCCACCTTCTCAACCAGCCGCCATCGACCTCGGTGTTGAACGGATCGCCCCGGTCGCGGCCGCGCGCCTTGTCGACGTCGTCCATGCTCTGGCGCTGCCACGCCGCCCAATCGAGCCGGTAGCCGGGATCGTCCGCCCGCCGCATCGGGATCATCTTGGAATCGGCATAGCCGGTCGGCTCGCCCGGCCGCTGCCAGCGCAGGTCGACGCTCCAACGCACGCCGTTCGAGTGGTTCTCGGTCGAGCGGTGGGGCATCAGCGGGTTGTGGAACAGCACACTGCCCTTCTTCATCTCGCACACCACCCGGTCGCCCGGCGGCAGGTCGGCCTCGTCGATGTAGACGTACCAAGAGTTCTCGGGTCCGACGTGCTTCTCCAGCCTATGGCGCAGGATGCGCGCCACCTTGTGGCCGCCGCGCACCACCTCCAGCGTGCCGTTGCTGCGGTCGACGTCGACGAACGGGATCCAAGCCGTCGGCTGCAAGGTGCCGATGGCGTCGTCGCCCAGATGGTAGGCCGCGTCCTGGTGCCAGGGCACGGTCATGCGCGGCGTCTCCGGCGTCTTGGAGCGCACGCAGCACAGCGGGTGGCCGTCGATATCCGGGCCGATGAACTGCGCGACGATGTCCAAGAGATTGTCCGACGACCACAGCGCCGCGAGCTTCGGGCGCACCTGCTCGTTGACGTGGATCAGCACGCCGGCATCGGGCCATTCCTGCGCGATCGCCGCCAACCGGTGCGCGAAATCCTTGTCGGCATGGGTGCTGGCAATCTTGCCGGCGGCATGCAGCCTGGTCGCGTACTCGTCGACCATCTGCTCGAACTCGTCGATGACGGGCTGGAGATCGGCGTCCGTGAACACGTCCTCCACCACCAGGAACCCCTCGTCGAAGTACCGCTCGACCTGTTGCTGGCTGAGTTTCACTGCGCACCCTCCCTCACGTTTCCTCAGAGTATGCGCCTTCGTGCCGCCTGCCGCCAGATCAGGCCGTTGCATTTGCCTTCGGTGTGGCTTCGGAAACTTGGGCGGCTTGTCAGACCTTCCGGTGCGACTTAGGGTGCCAGGACTTAGCCTGTAATCACCAAGCAAATTGATGATGACCGATCTGGCCCGTACGCCTTTCTCATTAGCCGGTCCAAACCGCCGAAGTATCGTTCAGTTGGGCCTCAGGATTGGCGCCAGTTGTATCGCGGTCCTTGCCTGGTCGGCCTGCGCCACAGCGCAACAGGAATTCCAGCGCTCGGAATATCAAAGCCCGTGCTTCTACGGCTATCAATGGGGCGGCATAGCCGCGATGTCAGGCAACGGGACGGTCAGCGGCACTGCGGCCTATCGTGGCTGCGGTGACGGCGAGTACATTTTCGCTCTGCACTGTCTGGCCACCTCACCGATCATTGACGCACACATGTCTGTGGTCGATCCCAGCCAAGCGGACGGCGCTATGGCGACCGCCGTGGTGCGATTCGAGAGCAGCCACTACGAGTTCCCCGCGGAGTTCCGATATGATGAGATGAGCGGCGGGGTGCAGCCCTGGTTCCAGATTGACGACCCGGCCGCGTTCTTCGTGAGCCTGAAAGCCAGCGCATCCGTCGTCCTGGAGGTTGGCGACATTTCCATCGAAATTGGCCTCGCCGGAGCCTATGGGGCCATCGAAGCCATGCGTCCGGGCTGCGGCACGCCGGATTATTCGCCAACCGGGCCGTCGGAGTCGGAGATTGCGGCAGCGGACGAAACGGTCCCGGATACTGCCGGGTCACCGGTCCTAGCGGAAGCGTCGCCGCCCATGCCGCCGCTTGCTGCCTCGGGTGGCATGCCCGACGCAGCGGAAACGGCGCTCTGGGAGAGGTTCGCCAATTCGGGCGAAACCATCGATGCCAAGGCATACCTCTCCTATTATCCCAATGGGTTCTTTGCTCAGCTGGCGCATGTCATCATCGACGACCGACTGTCCCAGCGCCGGGAAGAACGCAACTTCTCCGATCCGCGCGACCCAAGAAATTTTAGACTCATTGAAGCAATTCTCAGTGAGAAGACCGGCTCTGGCCCCACCCAGACATACAAGATTCAAATACTGAACTATACGGAACATCTATACGATACTGGCGAGGTAGCATTGTTCCTCATCGAAAATGGCACGCTGCGGTACCAATCCCGCGATTTCTGGTTGAACTACGGCGAGTTTGAGGGGCGCCAACTCGATATCGAGCTGACAGCTGCACTGGACCAGACCGTGACCTCCGTTTGTATCGAGTATTCAGACAAGGCCACGGGCAAGCTGATGTTCGAGTATTCGGAGTTCGAATGGGACCCGTGGCAGTACATGCGATTCCTGGATGGCTCGCCAGCCAACGGCTACTACCGTCGGGTAAGCTACGGCACCCCAGAGGCTGCCTCGGCGCCGAACCCTTGCGCCGCATTTTATCAATGATGGTCGGTTCACCCTGCCAATGAAAAGCCTGCGAGCCATCTTGTCTTCGATGGTCGCTCAGATTGCGCTGATTGCCGCCACGGGTAGCGCAACGGCTCAGGAGCCTTCGCGGGCCCACGTGGAAGAACTCTTCTGGCGCGCGGTGACGGCCAATCCGTCGGTGCGTACGCACCAGGCCTACTTGCAGGCCTTTCCCGAGGGCAGCCACGCTGCAGAGGCACGGGCTGCGGTGGAGGCAATTGCGGAAGACGGTTATTGGCCGCCTGTCGACTACGATCTCGAACAGCTCGAAGAATACATGACGCTCGACGAGGCGGAAGGCACGTCGCTTGATGGGGTGTCGGCTGCGGAATTCGGTGGCGTTTTGGAATGGGATTTTATCGTCTGGGGCTCAATGACGGTCGTTGAAGACCTCGATATCTACATACTGCACGGTAGCGACCTGATAAGGCACCAGAACTTGTGGTGGTCGCCGGCCACGTACCATGGATACGTCCACTTCAATACCGATCCGATGGAACTGGGCAATTTGATCACTTGCCACGACCAACGCTCCGTTGACCGACAAACCTGGCTCTATCAGATCTCTGAGCTGCGCAATGACGGGGTTGTCTTCTATCAGGACCTGCGTCCGTCCAGGCTTGAGCGCACGAACCGTCCCTATCCCTGCATTTACGCGCTCAGACTGTTCAACAATGCTGTCCAACCCGGATTGCACGACCTTGCGGACCTGAATGTTGCGATAGACGCCGGCCCAGTTGTGAGTGCCCATGATACCTTCGCCGAAGGTGTGCGGTCCGGTTTGACGGAACTGGGCTACGGACCATCATCGTCATCGGACGCAGCCGACCTTTTCATCGCCATTCAGCAATTCCAGATTGATGCTGGGTTGCCGCCGGATGGTCAGGCGACCGAACAGGTGATGGCCGCAATCGACGCGTTTCTCGATGGCTCAGCCGCCGCATTGCGCGATGCTGCCCGGCAACGGACTTTTGTGGTGCAAATGACCTTGTTTCGTGCCGGCTATCTCTCCGAACAGCCAGCGGGCACGCCCGGCCCTGAAACCCGCGCCGCCATCATGGCATTCCAGAACGCCCAGGGACTGGAGGCCGATGGTCTGATCACGGCCGAATTGCTCTCGGCGATGGGCTTGCAATAAGACTGTCGATGGACTCCTGCGCCGCCGCACGCAGGACCGTCGTGGCGGTGGCATCGACCGCGGCGAGGTCGGCGGTGAGCGCGACGCCGAACAGCTCGCGGGCCTGAGCGGCCGTGTAATAGCCGGCGGCGACGTCGGCCAGCACCAGGGCAGGGTCGCGGGTCAGCGGGTCGCCATAGCCGCCGCCGCCGGGCGTGCCCACGGCGACCCGGTCGCCGGCCTGGATCGGGATGTCCTGGTCCTTCGACAGATGCGCCGGCGTGTAGGCCTGGCCGCCGCGGTGCACGGTGACGCTGTTCGGCGCACCGTCACGGCCGCCGAGCGCGCCCTGCGGCCCGAAGCGGCCATGATCCATCACGAAGGAGGCGCGCGCCTCGCCCCGTCGCAGTTCGACCTCGTAGTCGACACCGAAGCCGCCGCGCCGGGCGCCGGCACCGCCGGACCCCTCGCGGAGGCCATAACGGCGGTAGAGCACCGGGTAGATCTGCTCCATCACCTCGATCGGTGGGGTCTTGGAGATGCCGATGGTCGAGCAGCCGTTGGTCAGCCCGTCATGGTCGGCATTGCCGCCATAGCCGCCACCGGAGATCTGGTACATCACATAGCCGCGCCCGCGCGCCGGGTCGTGGCCGCCCAGGGCGAAATTGCCGCTCGACCCGGCGGGCGCTGCGGTCACCCTGTCGGGCAGCGCCTGCACCAGGGCGGCGAACACCGCCTCGGCAATGCGCTGCGACACCTCCGCCGCGCAGCCGGAGACCGGGCGCGGATACTCGGCATAGAGGAAGGTGCCCACCGGGTCTTCGATGTGTAGCGGCTCGTACGCGCCCGCGTTCATCGGCACGTCGGGGAAGATGTGGCGCATCGCCAGGTAGACCGACGAGCGGGTGGTGGCGATGACGCTGTTCATCGGCCCGGCGCAGGGCGGGCTGGAGCGTGCGAAGTCGAACCACAAATCGCCGTCGCGCTTCTCGACCTTGAGGCGGATTTCCAGCGGTTCGTCCACCACGCCGTCTGAATCGACATAGGCGACGCTCTGGTAAGCGCCGTCGGGAATGGCGGCGATGTGGGCGCGCATCTGCGCCGCCGCCCGCTGCCGCAATTCGGCGATGGCCGCCGTCACCGTGTCGGCGCCGTGCCGGTCGAGCAACTCGGTGAGCCGCGCGGCACCAACCCTGAGCGCGGCCGCCTGCGCCTGCACGTCGCCGATGCGTTGGTCGGCAATGCGGATGTTCGACGTGATGATGGCGTAGATCTCGCGGTCCAAATTGCCCTGCTTGAACAGCTTCACCGGCGGCAGGCGCAACCCCTCCTGCTCCACCGCCGTCGCGTTGGCCGAGAAACCGCCGGGCACCGCACCGCCGATATCGGGCCAGTGGCCTGTGTTGGAGAGCCAGGAGAACAGCCGGTCCCCATCCGCGCCCCGGTGGTAGAACGGCATCGCGAACCGCACGTCCATCAGGTGGGTGCCGCCGAGATAGGGGTCGTTGACGATGTAGATGTCGCCCGGCGCCGGCGGACCCGCGCGCTCCTCCTCGATGAAACGGATCAGGGTCGCGGTGGATTCCTGCATGGTGCCGACGAACACCGGCAGGCCCAGGTCGCCCTGGGCGATCAGGTCGCCATTGTCGGCGGCGTAGATGCCATCGGACCGGTCGTTCGCCTCCGCGATCACGGGCGAGAACGCCGCGCGCGAGAACGACAGGTCCATTTCGTTGCAGACCTGCTGCAAGCCGTTCTGGATGACGGTCAGCGTGATCGGGTCGATGTGGGTCATGGCATTACCCCGGCTATCGCCACATCCTAATCCGTCATGCTCGGGCTTGTCCCGAGCATCCACGAGAATGGCCGCTTGAGCGGCCAACAAGACGTGGATGCCCGCAACAAGTGCGGGCATGACGTGTTTGGGTAGGCTATGGCCGAACCCGGCGTCACCGACCAACCTCCACCACCAGATTGCCGTCCTCGTCGGCCGTGGCGGCGGTGCCGGGCGGCAGGACGACGGTGGTGTCCATCTGTTCCACGATCGCGGGGCCGTCGAGGTGGGCATCGCGCGGCAGGCGCTCGCGCCGATAGACCGGCGTCTCCGTCCAACCGTTCCCGAACCAGACGTCGCGGCTGCCGACCCGCGCTTCGGCCACCGTGGCGCGGCGGTCGCCCTCCAGCAGCACCCCGAGGTCGAGCGGCGGGCGCACGCCGATGACCGAGGTGTTCAGATTGACCAGATTGGCCCTGATCTCCGGCAACTGCACATGGAAGCGGGCGTCGTAGGCGGCCTCGAACAGCGCCTGCAAGTCGGCGCGCGACAGGCCGGGGTCGTCGACTGACACGGTCAGCAGGTGGGTCTGGCCGATGAACTGCATGTCGGCGGTGTGCCGCACCTCGATGCGCTCCACAGACATCGGGGTCGCCTCGATGGCGGCGCGTCCCTGCGCCACCTGGGCGCGCCAGGTCGCCGCGACCTCGTCCATGTCGACCACATCCAGCGGCCGGTTGAGCGTGTTCACCAGATCGTGGCGCAGGTCGGCAACCAGGCAACCGAGCGCGTTGGTGATGCCCGGCCGCGCCGGCACCAGCACCTTGGGGATGCCAAGCTCGCGCGCCAGATCGGCGGCATGCAGCGGCCCCGCGCCCCCGAAGGCGAACAGCGCGAACCCGCGCGGGTCGTGGCCCTTGTCGATGGAGACCATGCGGATGGCGCCGGCCATCTGCAGGTTGGCGACCCGCACGATGGCGTCCGCCGCCTCTTCAACCGTGACGCCCAACGGCCCGGCAATCGCGTCGTCCAGCGCTGCGCGGACATCGTCCAGCGATACGCCGGCATCCGCCTTCAGCACCGTCTCGGCGTTCAGGCGACCCAGAACGAGGTTGGCATCGGAGACAGTGGGCACCGTCCCGCCGCGACCGTAATAGATCGGGCCGGGGTCGGCGCCGGCGCTTTCCGGCCCCACCCGCAACATGCCGGCCCCGTCGAGCCGCGCGATCGAGCCGCCGCCGGCACCGATGGTGCGCACGTCCACCATCGGCACGTGGATCGGCAGCGCGTATTCGATCTCCAGCTCGTGGCTCACCGCCGGCACCGCACCCTGGATCAGCGCCACGTCGCTGGAGGTGCCGCCCATGTCGTAGGTGATGATGTCGGCAAAGCCTGCCCGGCGCGCCGTGTAGGCAGCCGCCATCACGCCCGAGGCCGGGCCGGACATCACGGTCTTCGCCGCCTCCCGCGCCACTGTATCGGCCGCCACCATGCCGCCATTGCCGTTCATCACGAACCAGGAGCGCGTGTAGCCCCGCGCGGCGAGTTCGTCGGTCAGCCGGGCGACATAGCGCTCCAGGATCGGCTGCACCGAGGCGTTGACCGCCGCCGTCACCCCGCGCTCGTACTCGCGGTATTCCGACAGCAGGGCGTGGCCCATGGTAATGTAGGCATTCGGCCAGGTCTCGGCCGCGATCTCGGCGGCGCGGCGCTCGTGCGCCGGGTTGGCGTAGGCGTGCAGGAAGTGGATGACCAGCGCTTCGCAACCGGCCGCCAGCAGCGTGGCAACGGCCGCGCGCACGCTGTCCTCGTCCAGAGGCGTCAGCACCTCGCCTGCGGCGTCCATCCGCTCCGCAACTTCCAGCCGCAGCGGGCGCGGGATGATCGGCGTGAAGGTGCCGACCATGCCATAGGGGCTGGGCCGGGTGCGCCTGCCGACCTCCAGCACGTCGCGGAACCCTGCCGTGGTGATCAGCCCGGTGCGGGCGAGCTTGC
This sequence comes from Alphaproteobacteria bacterium, assembly GCA_965227515.1. Classification (GTDB taxonomy): domain Bacteria; phylum Pseudomonadota; class Alphaproteobacteria; order CALKHQ01; family CALKHQ01; genus CBDDFZ01. Next base: position 2,130,949 of record CBDDFZ010000001.1, on the reverse strand, counting down.
GCTCCAAGAGCGCATTGGTGGTGGTCGTGGTGCCGTGGACGATGGCGTCCAGCGTCTCGGGCGCGACGCCGGTCGCCTCCAGCGCCGCCAGCACGCCGAATGCCTGGTTATCGGGTGTCGTCGGCGTCTTGGCCAGGCGCACGCCAATATCCGCCGCCGGGTCGATCAGGATCAGGTCGGTGAACGTGCCCCCGACATCCACGCCGACAATGGGTCCGGCGGTCGCACCGGTCATCGGGCCAGCCATGCGCCCCTCATTCTCATGCCGATACTTTATCCCATGGGCACCTTGCCCGCCGACCCCGGACGACCACATAACGCTGTGGAATTGCCCAGTGTGATCGCAAATTGGGCACGAATCGGTGAGATTGCTCGACGTGGCCGGGCTGTAAGGCTTATACCGATCTGCAAGGCTTGTATCGGTCACACGCAGCGGGGGAACGATTAGCTGCGATGCGACGCGCATTGGCCAAGCACCATCGAGCAGCCAGACGACGAGCGTCCACAGCTTTTCGATCGGCGATCATTCGAATTCTAGGGGTTGAACATTGGACGGCATGACGACCAGCGCCGCAGCGGAGTCTGACGACGCATTCAGTAATGTGCCGATGGAGCCGGGCGTCGACTTCGTGCGCGTCCGCTTCGCCGGCGACAGCGGCGACGGCATTCAGCTCACAGGTACGCGCTTTGCAGAATCGAGCGCGGCAGCGGGCAACGACTTCGCCACCTTCCCCGATTATCCCGCGGAAATCCGCGCCCCGGCCGGCACCACCTATGGCGTGTCGTCCTATTCCATCAACATCGGGCGCACCGAGATCCAGACCTTCGGCGATCAGCCCGACGTGCTGGTGGCGCTGAACCCGGCGGCGCTGAAGACGCACATCGCCGACCTGCGCGACGGCGGGCTGTTGATCCTCGACTCCGGCTCGTTCGATGCGCGCAGCCTGGCCAAGGCCGGCTACGAGGACGACCCGCGCGGTACCAGCGAGCTGGAAAAGTTCAAGGTGATGGAGATCGATATCTCCGCCCTGACCCTGGAGTCAGTGGCCGACAGCGCGCTGGGCAAGAAGGACAAGCTGCGCTGCAAGAACATGTGGACGCTGGGGCTGGTGCTCTGGATGTTCGGCCAGCGCCGCACCGTGGTCACCGAATGGCTGACCGACAAGTTCAAGACCAAGCCCGACATCGCCGACGCCAACATCGCCGCGCTGAACGCCGGCCATGCCTATGGCGAGACGGTCGAGGTGGGCGCCACGGTCAGCCGGTACGACATTCCGGCCGCCCGCATCACCCCCGGCGAATACCGCACCATCACCGGGTCGGAGAGCCTGGCGCTGGGGCTGGCCGCGGCCACCAAGCTTTCCGGGCTGGGGCTGTTCTTCGCCTCCTACCCGATCACGCCGGCGTCGCCGCTGCTGCACCTGCTGGCGCGCGAGAAGCAGGCCGACGTCACCACCTTCCAGGCCGAGGACGAGATCGCGGCGATCTGTGCCGCCATCGGCGCGTCCTACGCCGGCAAGCTCGGCGTCACCTCCTCGTCCGGCCCCGGCCTGGCATTGAAGACCGAGGCGCTGGGGCTGGCCATCGTTACCGAACTGCCGCTGATCGTGATCGACGTGCAGCGTGGCGGGCCTTCCACCGGCCTGCCAACGAAGACCGAGCAGTCCGACCTGTTGCAGGCGATGTTCGGCCGCAACGGCGACGCGCCGGTGCCGGTGATCGCAGCCTCCCACCCCGGCGATTGTTTCGCCTGCGCTGTGGAGGCGGCGCGCATCGCCACCACGTTCATGACCCCGGTGATCCTGCTGTCGGACGGCTATATCGCCAACGTGGCCGAGCCCTGGCTGTTGCCGGATATCGACAGCGACGCGTTCGCACCGTTCCCGGCGAAGTTCGCCAGCGACACAGAAAGCTTCCACCCGTATCGCCGCGACTCCGAAACCCTGGCCCGCAACTGGGCGGTGCCGGGCATGGAGGGCTTCACCCACCGCATCGGCGGGCTGGAGAAGGACTACGACAACGGCAACGTCTCCTACCTGCCGGCCAACCACCAGCGCATGACCGACGTGCGGGTGAACCGCATCGCCAATATCGCGAACTTTCTGCCGGAGCAGGAAGTTGAGCTGGGGCCGAAGAGCGGGCGGCTGGCGATCCTGGGCTGGGGGTCGACCTATGGGCCGATCCGCATCGCCGCCCTGCGCGCGCGGGTGCGCGGCCAGGACGTCGCCCACATCCACCTGCGCAACATCTGGCCGCTGCCGCGCAACCTGGAAGCGCTGCTGGATGGCTACGACACCGTGCTAGTGCCGGAGATGAACACCGGCCAGCTCTCGCTGCTGCTGCGCTCTCAGTTCGACCGGCAATTCCGCAGCATGACCAAGGTGACCGGCCAGCCGTTCAAGGTCGCGGAGATCACGGCCGAGATCAACGCCATCCTGGAGAATTAGGATGAACGAAATCGTCCAGCCCTCGGCCCTTACGGCCAAGGATTTCGAGACCGACCAGGAAGTGCGCTGGTGCCCCGGCTGCGGTGACTACGCGATCCTGAAGTCGGTGCGCCAGACCCTGGCCGACCTGGGTGCCACACCGCACAACACGGTGTTCGTCTCCGGCATCGGCTGCTCGTCGCGCTTCCCCTACTACATGGCGACCTACGGGTTCCACACCATCCATGGCCGCGCGCCGGCGATTGCCACCGGCGTCAAGATGGCCAACCCGGAACTGGACGTGTGGATCGTCACCGGCGACGGCGATGGCATGTCGATCGGCGGCAACCACCTGTTCCACATCCTGCGCCGCAACGTCGATGTGCAGCTACTGCTGTTCAACAACGAGATCTACGGGCTCACCAAGGGCCAGTACTCGCCGACCTCGCGGCCCGGCACCCGCTCGCCGTCCAGCCCCGGCGGGTCGCGCGACGCCAATGCGGCCCCGTGCGTGTTCGCGCTGGGGGCCGGCGCGCGCTTCGTCGCCCGCTCCGCCGACACTTTGCAGAAGCACATGCCTGTGGTGCTGAAGCGCGCCAAGGAGCATGCCGGCGCGTCGTTCGTGGAGATCCTGCAGAACTGCATCATCTACAACGATGCTGTCTTTGACGAGGTGACCAACAAGAAGACCGGCGCCGATCACACGATCTACCTGGAGCACGGCCAGCCGATGGTTTTCGGCAAGGAGCGCAACCGCGGCATCATGCTGAACACCCGGTCGCTGTCGCTGGAGGTGGTGCCGGTGGGCGAAGGCGGGCGCAGCGAGGACGAGTTGCTGGTCCACGACGAGACCAACCCGACGCTGGCGGCGATGCTGGCGCGGATGGGCGGTCCGGAGTTCCCGACCGCGCTCGGCGTGCTCTATTGCGAGCCGGCCGCACCCTACAGCCTGCGCGATGCCGAGTACGCCGGCAGCGATGCCGACCCGCGCGACGCGGTCAAGGCGATGGTCCACCGCGGCCGCGTCTGGACGGTGGAGTAGCCCCGGGGAGTAGCGCGGGGCGCGCTGCAGGTTTCCATTCATACCAATTGTCGTCCTCGCCCTTGTGGCGAGGACCCATTCACGGCCGACACGCCGATGACTGCACAACAGTCGGAAGTCTACCTGGCGAGCGGCCGTTTTGGTTTGGTGTCGCCGAATGTGAGCATGCATTGGCGCACGCCTCGCCCCGCACACAAATGGGCCCTCGCCACAAGGGCGAGGGCGACGAGGTCATTCTGATGGGAACACGCAAAACCGGCGCCGCGGCAGTGTCGCCGGGCGCCGGTCGGGCCAGTCAGGAAAACTGGTTAGGGCTCAGGCCGCGTGCCTCAACAGCAACAAGTCAGGCAGCGATGCCCTAGGCAGCGATACGGGGCGCGCGCATGGCGAAGTCGGCCATGTTGGTCCAGAACCGCTCCAGGCGGCGAAGCTGCTTGTTCACGTCTTCCAGCGTGTCGATGCCGACATTGTGCTCGTCCAACGCCTCGATGTGCTGCGAGAACACGTCGCTCATCTGGTTGCGCAGGTTCAGGCCCTTCTCCGACAACCGCACCCGGATCGAGCGGCGGTCGTGGGTGGAGCGCTCCTGCACCAGATAGTCGTTCTCGACCATCTTCTTGACGTTGTACGACACGTTGGACCCGAGATAGTAGCCGCGCAGGGTCAACTCGCCGACGGTCATGTCCTCTTCGCCGATGTTGTAGAGAATCAGCGCCTGGACGTTGTTGATGTCAGCGATCCCGCGGCGGTCGATCTCGACCTTCACGAGCTCCAGGAAGTGGCGGTGCAGCCGCTCGATCAGCAGCACCGTATCGAAATAGGTCGCGTTCATGGTGTGACTCCCGACTGGCACGCGTTCGGGGCCAACTTCAACGATCAAGATTAAGAACCGCCTAAATTTGGGTGGCATCCGAACCAATGGCGGGTCAAATGAAGCTCGGACTTGCCGCAAAGGCAGTCGCCTGAGGACCTGAGCGCCAGCCAATCCCGATCTAGGCCGCCTCAGGTTCGCTCTGCGCCAGCAGGCTGTCAAAGAGCTCCTCGAAGTCGCCGGCCGCGGTGTCCCAGGAGCGCACACCCTGGTGGAAGCGCGCCTGCGAGCTCATCCGGCGGTATTCCGAATCGTTGTTGAGCAGCTTCAGCGCCGCGGTGCCGAACACGGCCGGGTCGTCGGTGATGGCACCGGACAGCCCGTCGCGCACCTGCTCGACGCCAGCCCCCAGCGGACGCACCACCGCCGGCACGCCCAGCGACTGGCTCTCCTGCAGGGTGCCGCAGGCCATATCGAGCGCGTGGCCGGGGTGCATGTGCACGCGTGCGTTGCGATAGACCTCCACCATCTCGGCGTCGCTGACCGGCGCCTTTACCCTGACCTTGCGCATCTTGGAGGCGACCGCCAGCTTGTGGGCGGCGCGGATGGTCTCGTCCGGCGACTCCGCACCGGCCGCCATGTCCGCCAGTGCGGCGGAATAGATATGCAGCTCCGCCTTGGGCGCGATCGGGTGGACGTGGTCGGTCCAGGTGTGGATCACCCAATCCAGGTCATGGCGTGGATCGCAGGTGACGACGGCAATCGCCGGGTCGTCGTCCGGCTTCATCGGCTTGCGCTCCAGGTAAGGCGCGGCCACGCCGAACGGGATCACCGTGGATGGCGGCAAGTCCTCGCCGTCCCAGGTCTGGTCGTGATACTGGCTCAACAGCACCACATGGGCGTCGAACGCCCGCAGCCGCTGCTTGTGGGACGGTGCCAGCAGCACCTGGCCCGGCGCGTTCGCCCACAGCACCCGTGCCCGCGCCTGCGACACCGCCGCCAGCAGCGACGGGCGCCGGCAGGCGATCAGCACGTCGGTCATATCGGGCCGCACATCGTTCATCGACTTCCAGCTCACCGCTTCCAGCGGCGGCGGGTCGGTGCAGCGAGTGAATACCTGGACCGAATGGTCCCGCTTGGTCAGCGCCAGTGCGAGCTGGGCCACGGCCTTTTCCATGGCGCCCGCGGGCCCGTCCAGCACGGTGGCGTCATAGGGAAAGCTGTCGTCGACGATGGTAATGTGCATGGCGCGCTTATACGCAGCCCCTGCCGGCTTGCCAAGCGCGCGCAATGCACTCACATCAATGGCCGCACCGCGTCCGCGCGGGCCGAGGCGAGACGGAGTGGCCATGACGACGACCTATTGCCGGCTGGACTGGCGCAGCGCCATTGCGGTAGAGGGGCCGGATGCCGAGACCTTCCTGCAAGGGCTGGTCAGCAACGACGTGCGCAAGGCCACCCCGGAGCGCGCGATTTGGGCCGCGTTCCTGACCCCGCAAGGCAAGTTCCTGCACGAGTTTTCGGTGGTCCGCGACCCGGCGGCGACCGAGGCGCCGCGCTACCTGCTGGAGTGCGAGCACGAGCGGCGCGCGCACCTGATCAAGCGGCTGTCGCTCTATCGCCTGCGCGCCAAGGTGACGATCGGCGACATGGACGATACCTACGCCGTGTACGCGGCGACTGGAGATGCGGCACACGACCTTGGCTTGGGCGAGGCGCCGGGTGCCGCTGGCGTCGTCGACGGTGCGCTCGCCTGGGTCGACCCGCGCCGCGCCGAACTTGGGGTGCGGCTGCTGGTGCCCAGTGACCAGCCCGACTGGTGGCACGGCCGCAACGCCGCCGAGGCCGGCCCGGACGAATGGGACCGACAGCGCATCGCGCTCGGCGTCCCCGACGGCAGCCGCGACCTGGAGGTGGAGAAATCCATCCTGCTGGAGAACGGCTTTGCCGAGCTGAATGGCGTCGACTGGGACAAGGGCTGCTTCCTGGGCCAGGAACTGACCGCGCGCACCCACTACCGCGCTCTGATCCGCAAGCGCCTGATGCCGCTCAAGGTCGAGGGCGAACTGCCTGCCGCGGGCACCGTGCTGCAACAGGGCGACCGCGAGGTCGGCACGGTCCACGCCGGCAACGGCGACCATGTGCTGGCGATGGTGAAGCTGGACGCATTGGATGGCGACCCGATCACCACCGGCGACGGAGCGGTGCTGGCGCCGGCACTGCCGGACTGGCTCAGCAACAGCCTCGCCAAAACCGAAACGAAGGGCGCCTAGGCCACCCGGGCGATGCAGAAGTCGATCAGGTCCATCAGCGCGCGCTGGTGGGGATTGGGCGGGAAGCCGGCCAGCGCGGCCCTGGCCGCGTCGCCATAGGCGTGGGCCTGGGCCCGGGTTTCGTCCAGGGAGCCGTGGCGCTGCATCAGCGCCATCGCGCGGCCGAAATCGCCGTCATGCTGGTCCAGGTCGCCCATCACACGCTGCCAGAACGCGCGCTCCTCGTCGGCGCCGCGCTCCACCGCCAGCACCACCGGCAGCGTCATCTTGCCCTCGCGGAAGTCGTCGCCAACGGTCTTGCCCAGCACCGCCTCGTCGGCGGCATAGTCGAGCAGGTCGTCGACGAGCTGGAACACGATGCCCAGGTTCATGCCGAACTCGTGCAGGCGGTCGCGCTCCTCCGGCGGGCGGTCGGCCACCACGGCGCCGATGGATGCGGCGGCGGCGAACAGCGCCGCGGTCTTGGCGCGGATGACGCCCAGATAGTCGTCCAGCGTCGTCTCGATATTGTTGGTGGTGGCGAGCTGCTGCACCTCGCCCTGGGCGATAATTGCAGAAGCACCGGACAGGATCTCCAGCACCTCCAGCGAGCCGTCGGCGACCATGAGCTGGAACGCGCGGCTGAACAGGAAGTCGCCGACCAGCACGCTGGCCTGGTTGCCCCAGACCGCATTGGCGGTATCCAGGCCCCGGCGGAGCTGGCTTTCGTCCACCACGTCGTCGTGCAGCAGGGTGGCGGAGTGGATGAACTCGACACACGCGGCCAGCCCCAGGTGCCGGTCGCCGGCATAGCCGCACATGCGCGACGCGGCCAACGTCAGCATCGGGCGCAGGCGCTTGCCGCCGGCCGCGATGAGGTGCCCGGCGAGCTGCGGGATCAGGGCCACCGGGCTGTCCATGTGATCGACGATCAACTGGTTGACGCGGCCCAGGTCGTCGCTGACCAGATCGACCAGCGCATCGATCGATGGCGTCGGCGCCTGGCTGGGCCCCGGTTCGGTTGCGTCTCGTACTATGGTCGCCACGCGGTGGTTCCTACCATGGTGGGGTTCCTGTCATCATGCGGACTTAGCATCGTGGCAGGACAAGCCGTCGGCGGGGTGCCATACTGGATCGCCTGCGATGTCGGCACACCCAACCGCAGTCTAACGGACAAGCATAGAGGCACCATGCAGCCGGTCAAGCCGAGCCCGTTCCACGCGCCGCTATGTCGCGTTGTCCGCAAGCATGAGAGGACGTCATGCGCGAACTGATCCGCACCAACGATTTGGTGGCCTTGTCGTGGCTGACGGTGCAGTTGGAGGGCGCCGGCATCCACGCCATCGTGATGGACGGCCAGATGAGCGTGCTGGAGGGCAGTATCGGCGCCATCCCGCGCCGCCTGATGGTGCTGGACGAGGATTTCGAGGCGGCACGGGAACTGTTGGCGGAGGGCCGCGCTGCCGGCCACCCGCTCTGACGCCATTGGCGATTGCCACGACCGAGGATGCGCTGCTGGGCGGCCGGGTGCGGCTGCGCCAGCCGGCGGAGGGCTATCGCGCCGCCGTCGACCCTGTGCTGCTGGCCGCCGCCGCCGACCCGCCGCCGAACGCCCATGTGCTGGACCTGGGCACCGGCACCGGCGCGGTGGCGCTGTGCCTGCTGGCGCGGCGGGCGGACGTCGCGGTCACCGGCATCGAGCGCGACCCCGGGATCGCCGAACTGGCCCGCGAGAATGCCGCGCTGAATGGCTGGGCGGACCGGATGGCAGTTATCGCGGGCGACGTCGTAGACGTGGCTGCCGCGGCCATTGGCCGGCCCGTCGACCACGTCACCCTCAACCCGCCCTACCTGCCCGCCGACCATGGCCATCCCTCGCCCCATGCGGGCCGCGCCGCGGCGGACGTGGAGGACACGCCGGACCTCGATGGCTGGATTGCGATCGCGCTCAGCCACCTGCCGCGCAAGCGCGGGCTGAGCCTGGTGCACCGGGCCGACCGGCTGGACGAGGCGATCGCGGCCCTCCGCGCCCATGGCGCCGGTGGCATCTCGGTGCTGCCGATCTGGCCGAAGGCGGGCGAGCCGGCCCGCCGGGTGATCGTGACCGCGCGCAAGGGCGTGCGCGCGCCCTTCAGTTTGCAGCCGGGGCTGATGCTGCACGCGCCCGACGGCAGCTACACCGCCGCCGCCGACGCCGTGCTGCGGGATGGCGGGGCGTTGGGCTGAAAATCCAAGAATGCCGCCGTGCTCGCCCTTGTAGCTACTGGATTCACACATCTTGCGGCGTGGCTCGTTGTCCCCTCTCCCAGCGGCACGCTCGGGAGAGGGAGGGGCCCGCGAACCGCAGGTTTGCGGGAGGGTGAGGGTCAGTTGGCGGTGGATGCAACCACGCCGCACTGCGGACAAGAACGTCGTCCTCTTGCCCTCGACACCGTCAGTTCGCGAACGATCGTGCCATACCCCTCACCTTCCCAGCCTGCGGCTGGGCCCCTTCCTCTCCCGCACCGCTTCGCGGCGGGGAGAGGAGAAGAACTCGCATGACGGAACGGGAAAAGACCCCTACCCCCCGATCTTGGCCACCCGGTCGTCGAGGGCCTGCAACTCCGCCTCGCCGGCCAGCGCGGAGAAGGTGAGTTCGTAGTCGCAGCCGTCGCCGTGCTCCAGCCAGCGGACCTCACCGCGGTCCTTGTGCTCCTGGCGGGTGCCGGCGTGGATCGTCGCGGGCTCGATGCCCATGACGTAGTTGCCTTCCTGCAAGTTCTGCCACTGCCACAGCGCCGGCAGCTGGTCCTTGCGGTATTCCATAAGGAAGGCGAGCCCCTTGGCGCCGCCCCAATCGAAGCCGCGGTTGACCAGGGCCGCAGGCACGATGCCGTTGCCGTCGGTCGCCATGTCGTGCTCGTAGACCTGCTCGCGGAACTTCGCCTGCGGGCCCGGCTGGGTGCGGTAGCCGATGTCGGTCAGGCTGGTGTCGTGGGCGTAGAACACGGTATCGGCGACCGGGGCCACGATCTCAGCCCCCTCGTCCAGCACCGGCCAGCCGATGTTGACGTGGTAGAGCAGCATGTGGGGCGTCTTCAGGAAGCCGACGTTCTCCACCCGGTCGCGCACGGTGACCGAATTGCCGCCGACCTTGGCCTCGATCCGCCGGGTCAGCTCCAGATTCTCGCCGAACATGGTCGCCTGGCGCACCTTGGCCTCGGCCCAGAGGGTGCAATCGTCGCCGTCCCAGGCCGCGCCGTAGCCGATGAGCTGCGCCGGGATGTAGCTCGCCCGGCCATGGATGCCGTGAAAGATCTTGGCGCGGTAGGGGTAGTCGTAGTGCTCCGCGTCCTCCTCGGTCTGGCCCATGACGTGGTCGAAACCGCAGGTGTTCATGAAGCCGGAGAACGAGCGCAGGAAGCCAAGCCCACCCTCGGCATCCACCTCGTGCAGCCATGGATTGCGGAATCCGGTCGGGGAATGCCAGCCGACGGCGGCGTGGCCGCGCCACATGCCGCCGATATCCATGCAGCGGTCGACCATGACGTCGAAGCGGAAGCCGCCGCCGGTGTTGAACTGGAGCATGCGCACGCCGCGCTCGGCCCCGTTCTCGGCCGTGACCAGCCGCACCCCGAAGATCTGGGCTGAGTCGCCGAACTGGCGCGCCAGGTCACGGCGCGTGAAACCGCGGCCAAAAAGTTTCGGCATCTTACTTCCTCCCCGGAGAATCTTGCGTGCTAACCGCCACCGATGCCGGTGGTCAGCTCGTAGTAATACTCGGCCAGGCCGAGGGAAATCCACGGGAAGGCGAGGGCCAGGGCCAACACAATGAGCTGCAGCCCGACGAACGGGATGATGCCGAGATAGATGTCCTTCAGCGTCACACCCTTGGGCGACACCCCCTTCATGTAGAACAGGGCGAATCCGAACGGTGGCGTCAGGAACGAGGTTTGCAGGTTGATCGCCATCAGAATGGCGAACCAGTAGGTGACCGCGTTGGGCAGGACGGAGTCCACATGGTCGCCGAAATCCAGCCCGGCGATGATGGGCGCGAACACCGGCAGCACGATCAGGGTGATCTCGATCCAGTCGAAGAAGAAGCCCAGGACGAAGACAACCGCCATCACCAGGATCAGCACGCCCCACGGACCGAAGCCCATCGACTCCATGAAGTCGATGACCAGATCGTCGCCACCCAGGGTGCGGAAGACATAGGAGAACGCGGTGGCACCAACGAAGATGAAGAACAGCATGCCGTTGGTCAGGGCCGAGCGATAGACGACCTCGCGCAGGGTGGCGAGGGTGAGCCGGCGATTGAAGGCGGCAAGCAGCATGGCACCGGCCGCACCCACGCCGGACGCTTCGGTCGGGGTGGCAAAGCCGATGAAGATCGAGCCCAGCACAAGCACGATGAGGAACACCGGCGGCAGGAAGCTCTTCAGCACCATCAGCGCCAGCTCACCGCCGGAGTCCGGCCCATGGTCGTCGGGGATCGGCGGCGCCATATCGGGCCTGAGAGCGCTCAACACGCCGATGTAGATGATGTAGACCACGGCCAACACCAGGCCCGGCACGATGGCGGCGACGAACAGATTGCCGACAGTGACCGACAGCAGGTCGGCCATGATCACCAGCATGATCGACGGCGGGATCAGGATGCCCAGCGTGCCGGAGGCGGCGATGGTGCCGGTGGCGAGCTTCTTGGAATAGCCGCCCTGCGCCATCACCGGCAGCGCCATCAGCGTCAGCATCACCACCGACGCGCCGATGATGCCGGTGGTCGCGGCCATGATGGTGCCAAGCAACGACACCGCCATCGCCAACCCGCCCGGCACCCGCCGCAGCAGGATGTTCAGGCAGTTCAGCAGGTCGCGGGCGACGCCGCTCTTCTCCAGCATCGTGCCCATGAAGATGAACATGGGGATGGCGACCAGCACCTGGTTCTCGGCGATCTGCCCCCAGATGCGGTTCGACAGCGCCTTGAACTTGGCCAGGTTGTAAGCGTCCAGCCCATAGGCGATGAGCGCGAAATAGATCGCGACCCCGGCCAGCACCATCGCCACCGGGTAGCCGGAGAACAGGAAGAACCCGAGCGCCAGGAACATCAGCGGCGCCAGCAGGTCGGCCGCGTAGATGCCGAATATCTCCATTTCCCGGCCTACCTAGTCCGACTTCGACATGGCGACGATTTCCCGCGCCTCATGCCGTTCGGTAGCGGCAACGATATCGGCCGGCGCGAACAGCGTGATCAGCCTGCGGGTCAGTACCGCCAGCGCCGACAGCGTGGCGATCAGGAAACCGGCCGGCAGGAACGCCTTGATGATCCAGCGGTGCGACAGCCCGGTCATCGCCGGCGACACCTCGCCCTGGTCGTAGGAGCGCGCGGCAAACTCCACCGTCACCATCAGCACCAGCCCGCAATAGGGCACCATCAGCATTACGCAGCCGACGACCTCGATCCATTGCTGGCGGCGCGGCTTCAACTTCTCGCGGACCAGATCGACCCGGACATGGGCGTTGGCGATGTAGGCAAAGCCGAAGCCGAGCGCGAAAATCACCGTGTGCAGGTGCCATTCCAGCTCCTGCAGCTTTGTGGAGGTGAAGAACGGAAGCTCCACGCCCAGTTTACGCACCAGGATGATGTCGATCAGGATCACCAGCACCAGCGGCACCATGATCCAGGCACCAAACTTGCCCAGGGCCACCACGATGGCGTCCAGGCCGCGCGACATTGCCAGCATCCCGCCAGCCCCGGCATAGGCGAAGCCGACGCCGAGCCCGGCGCTGAGCACCACGGCAAAGCCCCAGTGCAGCCAGTTGTTGGTCTCGCCCACCACCGCAAACTCGGCCACGCATGCCGCGGCGACCCCGATGCCGACCGCGATGGCGGCGCGCCGCACCCACGTCGTTCGGTCGGTCGAGACCGCGCCAGCCGCAATGGCGGCACAGAAGATCATGACATAGGCGAACAGCCACGCGATCGATGGGCCGAGCGCAAAGTTCACGTCGAGAACCAGGTTCTCGAAGAACGTGTCGAGGGTTTGTTGGAACGGCATGACCTAGCTCAACCAGCTGTGCAAGCGGGCCGCCCGGACGAGGCCAAGCCTCGCCCAGGCGATCACCCGCGACGGCAGGCTATCTCACGCGGGTGCGGCCGGCCGAGCACACGCCGGACGGCCGCACGCACGCCACCTAGTCGAGATAACCCAGGTCTTGCCAGATGTCGTAGTTGTCGCGGAAGGCGGTGTAGGACTCATAGACCTTCGAGAAGGTCTCGCTCTCACCGGCCAGCTCCGTCGCCACCGCTTGCCATTCGGATTCCAGGCGGTCGAGGATTTCCTGCGGCCAGCGGTGGATGGTCACGCCATTGGCCTGCAGCTCCTGCAACGCGGCGAACTGGATCGCCTCGCCTTCGGCCAGGCCCTCGCGGATGTTGTCGCCGCAGACCACTTCGATGATGGCCTTGGTCTGGTCTTCCAGGCCGTCCCAGACGTCGCGGTTGACCATGAATTCGAACACGGTCGACTGCTGGTGCCAGCCCGGGAAGTAGTAGTGGCTCGCCACCTGGAAGAAGCCCAGATTCAGGTCGATGGCCGGCATCGAGAACTCGGTCGCGTCGATGGTGCCAAGCTCCAGCGCCTGGAAAATTTCGCCGCCGGGCAGCAACTGGGTGGACACGCCCAGGCGTTCCATGACGCGTGCACCGAGGCCGAAGAAGCGCATCTTCAGGCCGTTCAGGTCCTCAGCCGAGGTGATCTCGTTGCGGAACCAGCCCGACGCCTCTGGCGCGATGATGCCGCACGGAATCGACTTCAGGCCGTACGACGCATACAGCTCGTCCCACAGCTCCAGGCCGCCGCCATAATAGATCCAGGCCAGGTACTCACCCGACGATGGACCGAACGGAATGGCCGAGAACATGGCGAAGGTGGGGTCCTTGCCGGTCCAGTAGCCGGAGGTCGACCACGCCGCGTCCAGCGAACCCTGGGCAACCGCGTCGAACATCTCGAACGGCGGCACCAGTGCGCCCGGATCGTAGAACGTGACCTCGATCTCGCCGCCGCTGACCGCCTCCAGCTTCTCCGTCAACGCCACGCCCAGCGTGCCGAGCTGGGTCAACGTGCCGGCGAAGGCGCTGCCCATGTCCCAGCGCACCCGCTCCGCGCTGGCCGGGCCCGCCATCATGACGGCGGCGACCGCCGTGCTTGCGAGCAAAAGCTTCCCATTCATGCCGTTTTCTCCCCGTTTCAATTTCATTGTGATTGGCGAATTTAGGATCGCGCCAAAAACCTAGAGGGTTTTTGCCGGGCTGAAAACGCCTCAGTTGCTTTCCAGGGTTGCGACCGCCGGCGCGCGGTCGTCTTCTACTTGCAGATCGCCGCGCTCACCTGCACATAGCCGCGCAGTTCGTTCTCGATCACGGTGAAGCGCATTTCGTCCTGGCCGACCAGGACGGAAGTGTGGACGGGCAGCACGCCCTGCGCCTCGAACCGTTGGCCGCCGATCAGCGTGAACGTCATGGTGATCGGCTTTGTCTGGTCGAAATAGGCCAGCGCGCCGCCATTGTCCCCCTCCGCCGCGGCGCCGTCGCCGGTCACCGTCACCGCCCCGCCGCCGAATGTGATGGCCTGGCGGGCCGACGGCGTCGACGGCGTCTGGATGAAGAACCGTTTGGTATCCGGCGATTCGCAGTCACGGGTGGCCGCCGCCGCGACGATGAAGCGCGACAGGCGCCCGACATCGACGCCGGCGCGCAGCTGCTCGTCGATCAGGTTCATCAGGTCCAGGCGCTGGCCGGTCGGCACGTCGGCCTGATAGCGCTGCTGCCACTGCTGCTCGTTGGCCTGCGCGGTGGTGACCTGCTGGATCATGCCGTCGCGCTCGCGCTGCAAACGGCGCAGTTGCATCTGCAACTCGTCGATCTCGGTCTTGTACTGGGCGACCGTGCTGTCCTCCAGCTTGTCGCCGACGCCATAGCCGACACCGAAGGTCGCAAGCGGCGCCACCAGCACCAGCAGGACTTGAATAATACGCCACGCCGAGCGCCGACGCCGCCGGCGATCCAATGTCTGTGCACCGAAGGTCACGATCACCTCAACTCAGCCGCGGGTCCGCCCGCGACCGCTGCATCCCTTGCGCCGGCCCCATATTCGCGAGCGAATCGCCGGCACGGTCATCGATGGCGACATTATCGCCTGCGCCGGCCGGATCGCCAGTTTCGATGCCCACATATTCGGCAGCGCCACAACCATAAACCCACGGGATCGTGAAACGATGTGCCCCGTGGGGCCGCTGGATGATGTTGCGGCAGCCCGGCGCCGCCGGCAGCATCGCGCGATGCGATACATCGCTCGATTTGTGCTGTGGCCGGTTTTCTGGCTGGCCATGCTCGTGCTCATGACCGTGCTGACCCAGGTCGGCGGCATCGCGATGCTGCTGACCTGGATCGCGGCACGGCTGATGCCACGGTCCTGGCGTGGCCGCCCCTGGCGCCGCCGCGGCGCCAAGCTCGCGACGTTCGCGGCCACCTACGCCGTGATTGCAATTTTCGCGGTGCCGCCGCTCGCCGCCCTCTATGGCCGGGTGCCGCTGCAATGCATCGCCACCGACGATCTGCCCTATGGCGCGCTCAGCGTGTTTTACTGCGCCACCAACCGCCACTACGTGCAACCGCCGTTGGACGAAGTGACGGCGGCGCTCGCCCACCACATGGACCAGGCGTTTCCCGGCACCGTGGTGCAATATTTGGACGGCGGCTTCCCGTTCGACGTCTCACGCCTGCAAATGCCGCCGCACTTCACCCATGGCGACGGCCGCCGGCTGGACATCGCCTTCTTCTACCAGAACGAGGACGGGGCGTACGAGCGCGGCCTGGCGCGCTGGTGGCTGGGCTATTTCGCGGTGGAGGAGGCACGGCCCGGCGAGCGGCTACCTTGTTCGGCAGAGCGGCTGGCCGACCGCCGGCTCGATATCGGCTGGTTCCAGGACATCGTCGCCGACCATCCGGTAGACGTGCCGCGCACGGCGGAGATGATCCGTTGGCTGGTCAACGAGGGCACGCAACTCGGCGTCACCCGGCTGCTACTGGAGCCGCACTTGGCGGAACGCTGGGATATTTCCGGCCCGGCGATGGGCCATCACGGCTGCTGGTCCGCCCGCCACGACGACCACATCCACGTGGATGTGTATTAGCTCAGGCGGCAGGCGGGGCCAGCAGCAGGGTCTCGGTCGGGCGGCGACCGCGCTTGGCAAAGCCACCGATGATGCGGGTGATGTTGCCGAGTTGCAGCAGCGCCGCGACGATGGCGATCAGGCCGCAGATCAGGATGATCTGGTTCGGGGCCACCGCGAACACCTCGCACAGCACCCACAGAAAGCCGCAACCGCCCAGCACGCCGGTCATGTTCAGGAAGTTCGACGCGCTGATGGTAACCCCCTTCTCGGCGGCGGCGGCGCGGTGCTGCAGCATCGCGTTCAAAGGCACCAGGAACATGCCGCCAAACACACCCACCATCACGATGGCAAGCGCGGTCAGCACCACCGAGGTGCCGGCATAGGACAGCCCGACCAGGGCGGCGGCGACACCGACGGTGGCGAACGGCACCAGGTTCATGTTGATGCGGCCCACCGACAGGCGGCCGGCAATGGCGGCGCCGATGCCGATGCCGAGGCCCGCCAGCGCCAGCATCATGCCCGATGCGAACTCGTCCAGGCCCAGCAGCTTGTCGGCCAGCAACAGCACGGTCATCATCACAATGCCGGCCAGGGTCTCGAAGAAGGTGATGCCGATGACCGCGAAGCGGAGCTGACGGTCGGCGGCGATGCGGCGGATGCCTGTCTTGATCGAGGCGATCGGGTTCAGGCTGAACGGCACAGTGGAGCGCACGCCCTCGGTCGCCCGCACCGCCAGGCAGACCACGGCGCCCAGCACCGCGATCGCCACCAGCACCACGCCGAGCATCAAGGGCTCGCCACCCAGCAGCACCATCAGGCCGCCGGCGCTGACGCTGCCGAAGATCACCGCGATGTAGCGGCCCATCTCCAGATAGCCGTTGGCCTGCGCCAATTGGCCGGCCGGCAGCATTTCCGGCAGCACGCCGAACTTGGCCGGACCGAAGAAGGTGGACTGGGTCGCCATCAGGAACAGCACGCCGAGCAGGGCGTAGACGTCGCCGAACGCCAGCGCTGCCAGCGCCAGCAGCATCACCAGAACCTCGCTCGCCTTGGAGATGACGAGGACGGTGCGCTTGCCGAAACGGTCGGCGGCGAAGCCGGCATAGCCGGAGAACAGCAGATAGGGGACGATGAAGACGATACCGGTCATCGACAGGAAGCCGCCCGCGCCCTCGGTGCTGATGGCGGCGTCGATGGCCAGCAGCGACACGATCATCTTGAACAGGTTGTCGTTGAACGCGCCGAGGAACTGGGCACCGAACAGCGCCTGGAAGCTCCTGTTGCGCATCAGCGAAGGCTGTTTCGCGCTTGCCATGTTGAACCACCCCTCTGCGAACAAATTGTCGTAGTGTCGAGGTGGTCGGCAATTTGGGCGCTCGCGCGACGGCTCCATGACGAAAATGGAAACCTCGTGACGTAGCGCACAACCAGGCGCACCTGGCAGATAGGTCGTGTGGTCAGGCGGTTTGGTTCATTCGTCGTGCCGCGCACAACTGAATAGGTCGACGCCCTCGGCCTTGTGCCGAGGGCCTATTCATGGGCCGTGCGAAGTGTATCTGGGACATGCTCGAACCGAAGTGCCATCAACGGCGACGTTGGTGTCACCACCACAAATGGGCCCTCGGCACAAGGCCGAGGGCGTCGCGGAGGGTTAGGGGTCCGCTACCCCGCCAAGCCGCCGGTCTTCTCGATGAACGAGACGACCTCGGCGACGCCGTCGCCCGCCTTGATGTTGGTGAACACAAACGGACGCTCGCCGCGCATCTTGCGGGCGTCGCGGTCCATCACCTCCAGGCTGGCGCCGACATGGGGCGCCAGGTCGATCTTGTTGATCACCAGCAGGTCGGAACGGGTGATGCCCGGCCCGCCCTTGCGCGGGATCTTGTCGCCGGCCGACACGTCGATGACATAGATGGTGATGTCCGCCAGCTCCGGGCTGAAGGTCGCCGCCAGATTGTCGCCTCCGGATTCGATCAGCACCATATCGAGCGCCGGGAAGTGCTCGCGCATGTCGGCGATGGCGACCAGGTTGATCGAGGCATCCTCGCGGATCGCGGTGTGCGGGCAGCCGCCGGTTTCCACCCCCATGATGCGTTCCGGCGGCAGCGCGCCGGAGCGGGTGAGGAACTCGGAGTCCTCCTTGGTATAGATGTCGTTGGTGATGGCGGCGATGTCGTAGCGCTCGCGCATCGCCTTGCAGAGCGCGTCCATCAACGCGGTCTTGCCGGAGCCGACCGGGCCGCCGATGCCGACTCGCAATGGGCCATGGGGCGAAGACGTCTGTGGTGCACTCATGAACGGAACAACCTTACTTGCTGGGTTTCGTGGGCCATCGCGGCGATGTCTGCGATGAAGCTGCAGCCGCCGATATCGTCGAGCGTGGCGTCGGCCGCCTCGGCGGCGACGGCGGCAACGGCGGGCGCGAGGTCGGCGGTGAGGCGCTGGCCATCGGTCTGGCCGAGCGGGATTGCCCGCACCCCGGCCGACACAAGGTTGGCGGCAAAGGCATGGAGGTAGCCGACCAGCACGGGTTGAAGCGGAATGCCGTGGGCGGCGGCCATCATGCCCACCGCGACCGGATAGGCGGGCTGGCGGTCGAGCTTCGGCGTATCGGCGGGCCAAGCCGCCTCGGTGGTGGCCAGGAAGGCGCGGCCCTGGGTGCGGGTCTCTTCCAGGCGCTCGGCGGACCCGGCGAGCGCGAGGGCCAGATCGTTGCAGGCGTTCAGGGCGCCGCCGTCGCCGGCTGCGCGCCATGCCGCCGCGAGCAGGATCGCGTCATTGCGCCCGCTGCCCATGGTCAGGACGGTCACGATCCAGCCATGCAGAGCGGCACGGTCGCGCAACGGCTGGTCTTCGATGGCCCATTCCAGGCCGTGGCTGAAGCTGTAGGCGCTGACCGGATAGGACGGCGACAGCCAGCTCAGCAGGCGATAGAGCGCGGCGGCATCCAGGTCTTCGCTGTTGGCCGGGTCAGTGGCTGTGGCCATGCACCGCTCCCGCGCCATAGGCGCCGCCTTCCGGGTCGAACGGCGCCTCCACATGAGCCACCGCCGCCCCCATCTTCGCCAGCATGTCCTCGATCACGTGGTCGCGGCGCAGGCGGATGCGGCCATCCTCGATGGCGACCGGCAGGTGGCGGTTGCCCAGATGCCAGGCGATGCGCGCCAGCGCGATTGCGTCGGGGCAGGTCACCTCGGCCAGCGGCTCCGGTGCGGCGGCGACCGCGATCACACCACCGTCCTCCACGCCGAGCCCGTCGCCGTCGCGCAGCACCGTCGCATGCGGCAGGTCGACCAGCACGTCGCGCCCGCCCTCGGTGGTGAGCGCAATGCGCCGGCGGCAGCGGTGGTCGTAGTCGAGCACGACGCGGTCGATGGCACCCGCTCCGTCCCATTCGCCGCTGGGGAGCACCGTGGTTGCGCGGGTCATTGCACTCAACCTAGCACCCCGCGTCATGGTCGGGCTTGTCCCGACCATCCACGACTTGCATCAGCCGTTGCAAAGACGTGGATGCCCGCAACAAGTGCGGGCATGACGGTGTGAGTTGGTCATTGAGAGCATTTGCCCTCAAGACAGGACGTAACGCTGCGCCTTCGGCCGCACGCCGGCCCCTCGAACTCATCGCTTCGCCTTGCCACGGCGCGGATCGGGCTGACGACCGGTGACGAGCATCCACAAGCCCGCCGCGAGCAGGACCAGTGGAATGAAGAGCGTGAAGCGGTAAGATGTCAGGTCGCCGATGATCAGCGCCGCAGCGATGGCGATCGCCATCAGCACGCCCGCCGCCGTCAACGCCAGGCCGATCAGGCGAGACTGTCGTTTGACCCGCGGCAGATCCCGGTTGGCCAGGGCCCACGCCTGACGCCGGGACTCGCCCGCCATCGTCTCGCGCACCAGGGCGCGCCAGCGCCGGAAATTGCCATTGTGGCGGCCGACCAGCCAGATGGCGCAGCCACTTATCGCGAACACCGCCGCCGCATAGACCGCCGCATGATCCGCCGAAATCGACAGGACGTAGAACAGCCCGGCCAGTACCGCGAGGACCACCAGCAGAAACCCCGCCGCGATCAATCGGAATCGCAGTGAGGGCGGCTTGAATGGCGGCGGCTCGGGTATCGGCAGCGGAAATGCTCGTCTTCATGTGTCCGGGTCAGAACAGGAAGTACCGCTGGGCCATCGGCAGCACGTCGGCCGGCTCGCAGGTCAGCAGCTCGCCATCGGCGCGGACCTCGTAGGTCTCCGGGTCGACCTCGATGGCAGGCGTCAGGTCGTTCAGCACCATCGACGCCTTGGAGATGCCGCCGCGGGTGTTCTCCACCGCCAGCATCGGCTTTTCGGTGCCGAGCCCGTTGGCCAGCCCCTCGTCCAGTGCGGCCTGCGAGACGAACGTCACGGCGGACGCCGTCATCGCCTTGCCGAACGCGCCGAACATCGGCCGGTAGTGCACCGGCTGCGGCGTCGGGATCGAGGCGTTGGGGTCGCCCATCGGCGCGGCGGCGATGGTGCCCATCTTGATCACCATGTCCGGCTTCGCGCCGAAGAAGGCCGGCGTCCACAGCACCAGGTCGGCGAGCTTGCCGACCTCGACCGAGCCGATGTGGCTCGACATGCCGTGGGCGATGGCCGGGTTGATGGTGTACTTGGCGATGTAGCGGCGCACGCGCAGATTGTCGTTGTCGCCGGTCTCCTCGGCCAGCCGACCGCGCTGGCGCTTCATCTTGTCGGCGGTCTGCCAGGTGCGGATCAGCACCTCGCCGACGCGGCCCATCGCCTGGCTGTCCGACGCGATGATCGAGAACGCGCCCATGTCGTGCAGAATGTCCTCGGCCGCGATGGTCTCCTTGCGGATGCGGCTTTCGGCGAACGCGACGTCCTCGGGAATGTTCGGGTCCAGATGGTGGCACACCATCAGCATGTCGAGATGCTCGTCGATGGTGTTCACCGTGTAGGGCCGGGTCGGGTTGGTCGACGACGGGATGACGTTGGCCTCGCCGCACACCTTGATGATGTCGGGCGCGTGGCCGCCGCCGGCGCCTTCGGTGTGGAAGGCGTGGATGGTGCGGCCCTTGAAGGCGTCGACCGTGTTCTCCACGAACCCGCTCTCGTTCAGCGTGTCGGTGTGGATCATCACCTGCACGTCGAACTCGTCGGCGACACCCAGGCAGCAGTCGATGGCGGCCGGCGTGGTGCCCCAGTCCTCGTGCAGCTTCAGCGAGCAGGCGCCGCCGCGGATCTGCTCGACCAGGGCGCCGGGCAGCGCCGCGTTGCCCTTGCCGGAGAACGCCAGGTTCATCGGGAACGCATCGGCGGCCTGGATCATCCGCCCGATGTGCCACGGCCCTGGTGTGCAGGTGGTGGCGTTGGTGCCGGTGGCCGGCCCGGTGCCGCCGCCCAGCATGGTGGTGACGCCGGACATCAGCGCATCGTCTATCTGCTGCGGGCAGATCATGTGGATGTGGGCGTCGAAGCCGCCGGCGGTCAGGATCTTGCCCTCGCCGGCGATCGCCTCGGTCCCCGGCCCGACCACGATGTCGACGCCGGGCTGCACATCCGGGTTGCCGGCCTTGCCGATGGCGGCGATCCGCCCGTCCTTCAGACCGACATCGGCCTTGTAGATGCCGGTGTGGTCGACGATCAGCGCGTTGGTGATGACCGTGTCGACGGCGCCTTCTGCCCGCGTCGCCTGGGACTGGCCCATGCCGTCGCGGATGACCTTGCCGCCGCCGAACTTGACCTCCTCGCCATAGGAAGTGTGGTCGCGCTCTACCTCGATGAACAGCTCGGTGTCGGCGAGCCTGACCTTGTCGCCCACGGTGGGGCCGTACATATCCGCGTAGGCGGCGCGCCCGATGGTTGCCGGCATCGCTCAGCCCTCCGAGCCTGATGGGTCCAGCGGGCCCATGACCCGCTGATTGAATCCGTAAACGGCGCGCTCGCCGGCATAGGCGACCAGCGTCACCTCCCGGCTCTGCCCCGGCTCGAACCGCACCGCAGTGCCGGCGGGAATGTCCAGCCGCATGCCGCGCGCGGCCTCGCGGTCGAAATCGAGCGCCGGATTGGTCTCGGCGAAATGATAGTGGCTGCCCACCTGCACCGGCCGGTCGCCGGTGTTGGCGACGGTCATGGTGACCGCCGCGCGGTCAGCGTTCAGCGTGATCTCGCCGTCGGCGGGAATGACTTCACCCGGGATCATGGCGGCCCCCTCAGCGGATCGGGTTGTGGACGGTGACGAGCTTGGTGCCGTCGGGGAAGGTCGCCTCGACCTGGACGTCGTGGATCATCTCGGCGATCCCCTCCATCACCTGGTCGCGGCCGATCACGTGGGCGCCGGCTTCCATCAGCTCGGCGACCGGGCGGCCGTCGCGCGCGCCCTCGACCACGAAGTCGGTGATCAGCGCAATCGCTTCCGGGTGGTTCAGCTTCACGCCACGCTCCAGGCGGCGGCGCGCCACGTTCGCCGCCATGGCGACCATGAGCTTGTCCTTCTCCCGCGGTGTCAGTTGCATGTCCCCTCCCCTTGAGACTCTTGTCGCTACACCATCCAACTGCGTGGCGGCGGCAAGCCATCGCGCACTACGGCCATAACCTCAAGCACGGTCGCGCGCAACCGCGCCGCCGTCGCCGCCACCGCACGCGCGACCAGAATGCCGTCGAACGCGCTGGCGCCCGCCGGCCCTTCGGCATGTGACAATGCCTGGCGCACGTCGGGCAACAGGGCCGATGCCCGCGGCGAAACGTGCAAAATCAGGGCCACCGCGATGCCGCCGCCGGCCACTCCCGGCAGCGCCAAGGTGTCGGCGATGGGGCCCGCCAGCCGGGTGGTGTCGGCAAAGACCAGGCGGCCGTCGCGCACCACGCGCCAGCGGTCGGCGAACCGGCCGTCGGTCACCCGTTCGCCCATGGCGGTGCGCCCATAGACCACCAGTTCGGTGGCGGTCAGGGTCGCGTCGCCGGCCATGGTCGCGGCGGTCGTGCGCTCCAGGTTGCAGCCGTCGAACAGAATGGTCTCCTGCGGCAGCCAATCCAGGCGCCCGCCGCCTTCGATGTTGAGGGTGTTGGCGACCTTGGCCGCTGGGCCGTTGCAGCGGTAGACGCGCTCCGCCGCCTGGGTGGTCATCGCCGCCGCCGCGCCGGCGCCAACGTCAGCCGAGACATCGAACCGGTCGCCCGACGTGAGCCCGCCGGCCGTGTTCAGCATCACGCCGGTCGGCGTCAGCCCGTCGTGCTGGCGCGGAAAGCGCAGCCGCCCGCAGCCGGACTGGAAGCCCCGGTGCACCCGGGTGGTCGTGCCGTCAAATTGGAAACCCGCCTCGATGCGGCCGACCGCGCGCTGCAAGCGTACCGGGGTCGTTCGGGGCACGCATGCGTCGCCCGCGCGGCCCTGGGGCACCTCTTCGCTCACGCGTGCTCCCGCGGTGACGTGCGCCATATGGACGGGTGGCATCGATGTGGTGGGAGATGTGTGCAGGCAGTCTGGTCGGAGTGAGTGGATTCGAACCACCGGCCCCCGCCTCCCGAAGACGGTGCTCTACCAGGCTGAGCTACACTCCGACTGCCGGCCTTATACATAGGTGCCCCTCCCCCATCAAGCCATCGAATACGCCATCGGGTCTTTGTGCATACAAGGCGCGCGGTCGACCCAAAGCCGAGATTGATCGCACCACGCGCCTGGTCCAGACTGCGCCGGCCTCGCGCACACCCATCACGCATTACAGGAACACCGCCATGAAGGTCTCCGACCGACGCACCCTCGGCACGTCCGGCCTCGACGTCACCATACTCGGTCTCGGCGGCGTGCCCATCGGCGGTGTCTACCATCCGGTGGACGAGCGCGTTTGCCAGGCGACGTTGGACGCCGCCTGCGACGGCGGCATCGCGCTGTTCGACACGGCGCCACTGTACGGCTACGGCACCAGCGAGATGCGGTTCGGCTTCAACCTGCGCCAGCGCCCGCGCGACAGCTATCACCTCTGCACCAAGGTCGGCCGCTACATGCCGCCGCGCCCGGCGACCGAGGATCGCGGCCAATGGAACAGCGGGCTCGAGTTCGACCTGGTGTTCGACTACAGCTACGACGCCACCTGGCGCTCGGTGGAGCAGTCGATGATGCGCATGGGCATCTCGCGCTTCGACATCCTGCTGATCCACGACTGCGATGTGTGGACCCATGGCGACCAGATGGAACACCACTACAAGATCGCCATGGACGGCGCCTTCAAGGCGCTGTCGGAGATGCGCGCGCAAGGCGCGGTGCAGGCGATCGGCGTCGGCATCAACGAGGCCGACCTGTGCGCCCGTTTCGCGCGCGACGGCGACTTCGACTGCTTTCTGCTCGCCGGGCGCTACACCCTGCTGGAGCAGGGCGCGCTGGACGACTTCCTGCCGCTGTGCGCCGAGCGCAACATCGGGATCATGCTGGGCGGCCCCTACAACTCCGGCATCCTGGCCACCGGCCCGGTGCCTGGCGCCAAGTACAACTACGTCGATGCACCCGAAGAGATCCTGCAGCGGGTCGGCGCGATCCAGGCGGTCTGCCAGCGCCACGACACGCCGTTGGCGGCGGCGTCGATGCAGTTCCCGCTCGGCCATCCGAACATCTCGTCCATTGTGCCGGGCGCCGTCACCCCCTATGAGGTGACGCGCAATATCGAGGCGATGGAGCGCCCGATCCCGGCCGACCTGTGGGCGGAGCTGAAGCACGAGGGATTGTTGCGCGAGGACGCGCCGGTGCCGTCCGGCGGCTGATCGGGCTATGCCGGCCTGTGCAACAACCGCGCACGGGTCGCGGCGCGATCTACTGAATTCAATGGGTTAGGCAAACCCTACAGCTTCGTAATGCTTTGCCAATTGACTCCGACCGCGCGATGACCAGAGTCGCTTCGGTTAACAACAGGTAAGCTATAGCTTGCCGGGATGCCGCGATGTTTATTGAAACCGAAGAGACCCCAAATCCGGCGACGATCAAGTTTCTGCCCGGTCGCGAGGTAGTTGGCGGTGACCCCGCCAATTTTGCCTCGGTTGACGAGGCCGAAACTTCGCCGCTGGCGCGGCGCATCTTCGGGATCAGCGGTGTTACCCAGGTGTTCCTGGGGAACGACTTCATCTCCGTCTCGAAGACCGACGGCCAGGATTGGTTTCGCATGAAGCCGGCCGTGCTCGGCGCGATCATGGATCATTTCATGTCCGGCGAGCCAGCGGTGTTGGGGACCACGGCCAAGGGCGACGCGGCGGAGGATGAGGACGACGATGACATCGTCGTACAGATTAAGGAGTTGCTCGATACCCGGGTTCGACCGGCTGTGGCCCAGGACGGGGGGGATATCCTGTTCCACGGGTTTGTAGACGGCATTGTCTATCTGCACATGCAGGGTGCGTGCGCGGGCTGCCCAAGTTCTACGGCGACGTTGAAGATGGGGATCGAGCAATTGTTGAAACACTACGTGCCGGAGGTGATCGAGGTGCGTGCCGTCGCCTGATGGGCTTGGCGGCAATGACACCTGAGAACTAGGACAACAGGGTCGGGACGCCGACCGCCAGTGAGGCGGCGGCGAGATGAAAAATGACAGACATGATGAATGGGTGGCGCACCGCGTCGTGCGCCGCAGTGGGTTTTGTTTTCCTGCTCACGGGTGCCACCGGCGCCCAGGCATTGGACATTCCTGCGGACAATGGCGCCAACGGCGACAACAATGTCGCCATTGCGACCGCAACCAACGGCTTCATTCTGCCGTTGCTGAACTGGTCGGAAACCGAACGCGCATCGATGGTGTTCGTTGCCAACGCACAGGAAGTGGGCAGCCTGCACGATGTGCTGGGATACGACATCGCCAGCGTGCGTGCGCAACAGGCCGAGGTGCCGCGACTGTTCCTCAGCAGCCTGCCGGTCGGCTGGACCGACATTGGGCCGATCTCCGAACGAAAGGGCCTGTTTATCCGCACCGTCCTGCCGATGGTGCTGCGGGTGAACGAGGCGATTGCCGCGGACCGCGCGATGATCATCAGCCTGCGCGACCGGCTGGTGGCCGGCAACATCCCCTCCACCGGGGAGATGCAGTGGCTGGTCGAGCTGGCGCAGCTCTATGCGGTGATCGAGCCGGCCGAGGACGGCACCGCGGTGATGGTGACGCTGGAAGACCTGGATGCGCTGCTGACCCGCGTGGATATCGTTCCGACCCCGATGGCGTTGGCCCAGGCCATCGCCGAGAGCGGCTGGGGGCGCTCGCGCTTCGCCCGCGAAGGCAACGCGATGTTCGGCCAGTACACGTGGGGCGCGGCCGGCATCGTGCCGGCCAACCGGTCCGCCGGCGCGACCCATTCGATCAGGCGGTTCGACAGCCTGCTCGAATCGGTGGTGGCCTACACCATGAACCTGAACACGCACCCGGCCTATCGCGAGTTCCGCGCCGACCGGGCACGGATGCGCGCCGCCGGCCAGCCGCTGGATGCCTACGCGCTGATCGGCACGCTGACGCGGTATGCGGAGAACCCGCACCACTACATCAGCTACATCCGCAACATCATGACCAGCAACGAGCTGGAGGATTTCACCACCGCGCGATTGGCGGAAGGTGAGTCGGTCCGCGTCCAGCCGACGCGGTTTTAAAAATCTAACTACATCAATTGCCTACAACCCGCGCTCCAAACTGGGAGCGCGGGTTGGCGCATCTGCGCGTTAACGTTCTGTAAACGGAAAAACGGTTGCCGGGCGCAGGGTGCGCCACCATATCAGTTGGCACCCCGGTACAGCAGACATGCGGCGCCAATATGGCGCTGGCGCGACGAGATGGCAGCATTGCACGACGCTTCCGTACAGAACACCGATGCATTCACGCCGCATGGCGCCCAGGCTGGCCTCGCCCAGGCCCGCCACGCGCGAGCCCGTGAGGACTTCGAGCGCCGCATGGGCCGGCTTTCGCGGATCTCGCTGGCCTGCACCGCGATGGCGCTGACGGTGCTGGTCTCGGCGACCGTGGCCGTCCACGCCGACGACCGTGGCGACGACGCCGGCGACGATCAGGGCGATACCACGAACTCGGTCATCGTGCTGGACGCCTGGGCGCGGGCGACCGCGCGGGCCGGTGCCAACGCAGCCGTCTATGCAACCATTGTCAACGACACAGATTCCGAGATCGTGCTGGTGGGCGGCGACAGCGACGTCGCGGCCATGACCATGATTCACGAGACGGTCATGGATGGCGACGTGATGCGCATGCGCCATCTGGAGGATGGGCTCGCGATCGCGCCGGGCGAGGAAATCGACCTGGCACCCGGTGGGCTGCACATCATGCTGATGGACGTGTCCGCCCCGCTCGCGGTCGGCGATACCTTCACCGTCGACCTGGCGTTCGAGAACACCGACCCCATGAGCGTGGACGTCATCGTCATGCCGGCGGGTGCCACGGGGCCGGAACTCCAGACTCACTGACGCGCGCGTCTGGATCGCAATCGGCTCACGCTGAGTGGGCGAAAGCGCCCTAACCCCAGAACGCCGTGTCTGGCAGCGGGCAGCCGTCGTCCTTCCAGACCGCGTACTGAGCCAGCACCGGCTCCTCGCCAGTCGTCTCGCCATCCGGCCCTGCGATCTCGCCATAGCCGAACTCGTCAAGCAGGCTGGTCCACACCCCGATCGACAGCCTGCCGCTTTCGCGGTGGATGTCGAACGCCTCGTCGGCCGCCCCGAAATTGCCCAGCCGGCACTCGGACAGAATGACGAAGAGTGCCGCGACCTGCTTGCTTGCGGCGACCTGGATCAGATCCGACCGCAACCAGACCAGCGCGTCCTCATAGCGTTCGGCAGCGGCCAGGGTCATGGCCATGCCCATGATGACCGGGTTGTTGTCCGGCTCCAGGGCGTGCGCATGCTCGAACACTGCCAATGACTGGTCGAATCGATCCGCCAGCCGCAACGCGTTGCCCAGGTACTCCAACAATTCCACATCGTCGGGGAAATCGGCCTGCGCCAGCTCCATGTCGGCGATCGCCTCGTCCAACCGGCCAAGGTCGTCGGTCTGATAGACGCGCAGCATCAATGCGAGCCCGCGGTACCGCCGCGCCTCGGGGTCGTCGGGCCGCAGTTCCACGGCGTGGTCCAGCCGCGGAATCGCCAGATAATGGGACGCCCGGTTTACGTTAGCGATCCCGGCGTTCAGCCAAACTTCGAAGTTGCTGTCATCCAGATCGGCGGCATTGCCATAGTGAATGGACGCACCGGCCCAGTTCTCCTTGCCCTCGTCGATCTGGGCGAGGCGCAGGTTGGCCGCGAAGGCCATGGCAACGTCGATATCATCCTCATCGACGATCTCATCGCAGGCTTTCTCCGCATCCCGACGGGCGTTCTCGGGCGTGCCCTCCAGGCAAGCCGCCAGCACTGCATCCCAGTCCTTCAGCATCGGAATGACGATTGCGCCGGCTATGACCAGCGCCACGAAGCCGGTCACAACAACGCCACCGACAAGGAGTCGGCGCGCGTCTTGCCGGCGCTGCTCCGGACTGCGCGGCGCAACTTCAGGCCCGCCGGTGAACCAGGCCGAAGCCTCGGACGAAAACAGAAGCGCCAGTGCGATCGCGCCCAGGATAAAGGTGATCACGCTGATCGCACCGCTGAGCGGAAGGAGCTCGAACAGGGCGCCGATGTCGCCTACCGACAGGATCAGGCCCAGGACGTAGACGACCAGGACGATGTAGCGGACGAAATTCTTCCGCTTGACCACCAGTGTGATCACAATGGCCTGGATGGCAATGCCGACGATGAGCGGGAGAAACAACCCCGGCACCGAATATTCCATCGAGGCCGCGACGGCGGAAACAATGCCGAGGACGATCGAAGCAACGGTGAGCCAGATATAGCCGCGAATGGCGACGGGCATGGAGTGCGGGCTTTGAGTCATAAAATATACTCCCCGGCTGAAAGCTCAGCCGTTAGCGCCGCAATCGCGCTTATTTGGGGATCAGGTTCGCGTTTCGCAACCTTTCAAACAAATCGTCGAACGAGTCCGGGGTGCGCACATAGCCTGTGAAGCCGCGCACGCGGCTCAGCCCCATGTCGCACATCACCTCGATATCGCGGCCGAGATCGGCGTCCACATGCCACCAGGGCGCCAGCCGGGTGACGTCTGGCTCGGCGAGGCCATGGCGCTCGGCAATGCCGCGCCAAACCTCGGCACTGTCGGCCATCATGTCGACCATCGGCTGGGTCTTGCCGGGATAGGGCGCGACCTCGAGCCCGAACGCGGCCGCGATGTGCCGCCAGATGATCCGCCAGCGGAAGTAGTCACCATTGGCGACGTTGAACGCCGTGTCGGCCGCGGCGGGATCGGTGGACGACCAGACCATGTGATGGGCCACCTGGCGGGCATCGCTGACATCGGTCAGCCCGTCGTGCTGGGTCGGCGAACCGGGAAACACGAATGGGCGCCCGGTCTCCTTGCAAATGGTCGCATAGACCGCCAGCGACGTGCCCAGATTCATCAGATTGCCGGGCGCATAGCCGATGATGGTGTGGGGCCGCGCCACCGACCAGGTGTGGCCGCGTTTCTCCGCACTCTCGAACACCGCGTCTTCCTGCTCGAAGTAGAAGTTGCGGCCGGGCGCCCGCGGCATCGATTCCACGATCGGTGTGTCGAGCGGCCGCTTGGCGAAGTCCTCGAACGAACCGAGATAGTGCTTCAGCCCGGTGACCAGCGCCACGTGGGCCAGCGCGTCGCCGGGGACTGCATCCAACGCGTTGCGGATCATCGTCTCGTTGATGCCGCAACTCTCCACCTCGTTGGCGCCGCGCACCCAGGTTGCGTAAAAGACGTGGGTGACCGGATCGACGCCCGACAGCGCTGCCCGTGTTCCAGCGGCGTCGGTCAGGTCGCAATGCACCTCGTCGATGCCGGCGAGCCCGGTCGTCTGCGACCGCGACGTCCCCGTCAGCCGCCAGCCTCCCGTCTCAACCAGCACCTCGGCCAAATTGCGGCCGACCATACCGGTCGACCCGAATATCAATGCGTGCCGATCAGGCATGCGGTCCCCTCCCGAATTTCGGCGTGGCTACTGGGCAAACTGCTGAACGGCCTGCCAGAACGCGCGCGCGTCGACGGCCATGTTGTCGTCGAACTGCGACTGGTCGTTGGGATAGGTAGCTGACTCCAGCCCGATGACGCGGTAGC
Organism: Alphaproteobacteria bacterium; assembly: GCA_965227515.1. Lineage (GTDB taxonomy): Bacteria > Pseudomonadota > Alphaproteobacteria > CALKHQ01 > CALKHQ01 > CBDDFZ01. The sequence continues at coordinate 2,101,109 of CBDDFZ010000001.1, read as the reverse complement.
CGCCGTCGACCGCGATAAACAGCGGCGACCCGGAATCGCCGACCAGCGTGTCGCACTGGTGGAACACCGTGTTGTCCGACCAGACGTCCAGCAAATGGCAACCCTGGTTGGCGGACAGGAACGACTTGCTGTCGTAGCTGTAGCCACCTTGCATGATCGGGGTCCGTTGGCTGACCCATTTGTTCAGTTCGCCGGCGGATAGCGGCTCAACGTCCAGCCAGCCAAGGCGGTCGCCGATACGCTGGTCCAAGGTGAGAATGGCCCAGTCGTAGCCGTCGATATCGGACGTCTCGGAGTGCAACCGGTCGTCGTACTCGGGCGGCATGTAAATGCCGACCACATTGGCAAAGTCGACGGCATTGGGGCCCGACAGACCGGCCAGGAACTGCAACGGCTCGTCACGGCCGCCCGGCCCCTCGCCGCCGAACATGCAGTGCGCGGCGGTCAGCACCAGGTCCGGCCCGACCAGCGCACCGCTGCAATGACCGCCGCTGACATAGGTGATCTGGCCGATGGCGCGCCACGGCATCACGGTGACGTCGGGATAGAACCTGTCGTCGCTGCCGAAGAACACCCGGTTCGGATCGATGCCCTCGCGACGGCAATCGGCGGTGTCGGTGAAGGGAATGCACACCATGGTACCGCCCGGCTCGTCGCACTCGCCGTCACGGCTGTAGGGGCAGCTTTCCGGCCCTGGCGGCGGGCCTGTACGCCGGCAATCCCAGGTGTCGGTGCCCTCCGCACAGATCCCGGTGCCGAAGCTCTCGTCGCACTCGCCGTCATAGGCGTACTCGCATGTGTTGGACTGGGCCGCGGCCGGCACCGCCGCGAACACCAGCGCGACAGCCGACAGCGCCGCCGCCACGATCCAGTTGGTCGGAACAGACATTTCGCTCATCCGCCTTGTGTCGAGATCAGGCCGCGTCCGGCACGCTCATCGGCCGATTCTCCGCCGCCGCGTATGTGCCCATCCAGGGCCGCAAGCGCTCGAACGCGGCGCTCGCGGTCAATACGTCGTCGTCGCGGAATCGGCGGCCGACGATCTGCAATCCGACCGGCAGGCCCTCCGGCGACGGACCGCACGGAATGGAGGCTGCCGGGTTGCCGGTGTAGTTGATCAGATAGGTCGGGCACCAGCCGATCAGCGGGTTGATCGCCTCGCCGTTGATCTCGGTCGGCCCCTTGGTGGTGCCGCGCGCCGTGTTCTTCACCGGCAGGCAGCACAGCGTCGGCCCGACGATGATGTCGTAGTCGTCCAGCGTGTCCTGGATCGCGTCGTAGACCTCGGTACGGATCTCTTGGTCGCGGTAGAATTCGGTCGCGGTCATCGACTGGCACGCGTCGGCCCACTCCAGGTACTCCGGCGGGAACTCGTCGCGATGGTCGCCCAGCAGGTCGAGGCCAAGCTCCTTGATGTACTCGAACGTCGACAGGCCGAGCGGGGTGATCATGCGGCACCAGAGCGCGCTCAGCTCGCCCTGCGGCCGGTCGATGCCGAGCTTCACTTCCTCGACATGGGCGCCCGCCTCCTCGAACGCGCGCACCCCGGCGGCCACCGCATCGGCGACCGGCTTCTCGATGGGAAAACCGTCCCAGGCCGGCGTGTAGGCGATCTTCCAGCCCTTCACCGAGCGGCCGAGCGCGCCCATGTAGTCCATCGGCTGGTCCAGGCTGAACGGGTCGCGCGGGTTGTAGTCATGCAGCGCCGTCATCAGCAGGGCGGCGTCCTCGACGGTGCGCGCGATCGGGCCTTCGAACAGGAATGGCGTGACGCCGGAGAACGCATTCGGCCGGGCAACGCGCGGGATGCGGCCCGGCGAGGGCTTGAAGCCATAAACGCCGCAGAACGCCGACGGAATACGGATCGAGCCGCCGCCGTCGGTGCCCTGCACGACAGAGAGCAGTCCGTCGCCCACAGCCGCCGCGGCACCGCCGGACGAACCGCCGCTGTTGCGGCTGAGGTCGAACGGGTTGCGGGTCGGCCCGAACAGCGGATTGTCGCAGCAGCCGCGGAAGCCCAGCACCGGGCTGTTGGTCATGCCGACCAGCACCGCGCCGGCCCTCTCCAGGCCCTCGGCGAAACCGGAGGTGGCATCCACCTTGTGGTTGGCCATGCGGGGCAGGCCACCCAGGGTGGAGATCCAGCCCGGCTTGAAGTCGAACAGGTCCTTCAGCGCCGACGGCACGCCGTGCAGCAGGCCCAGCGGCTCGCCCTTGGTCAGCGCCTCTTCCGCCGCCTTCGCCGCCGCGCGCGCCTCGTCATAGGCGAAATAGACCAACGCGTTGAGGCTGGGGTTGCGGGCCTCGATCCGCTCGATGGTGGCGTCCAGCACCTCCACCGGCGACAGTGCCTTGCGACGGATCAACAGAGCGATTTCGGCCGCGCTCTTCCAGGCCAACTCGTCCGACAACGACATGCCGAATCCCTCCCCCTTGTGTGGTTCGGGCTAGCGTAGCCGATTGCAGCGCGCAGCGGAAACGGGGATGAGGGTTAACTCACCATGTCTTCCGCTTTGGTCTTGATCTTCTTCAGCGCCGAAGGCTTGGGCCAGTCGAAGCCCGCGCGCAGCACGCCCGGGAACTGCACGGCCCTGGCGCCGTCCACGCCCCGCACGGCACGGCTGCCGCGTGTCAGCAACGACCGGAACAGTTCGACGCGCTGCCAGCCGGTGTAGCCCTTGGTGGCCATGGTCTTCTCATGCTGGCGCAGGAACAGCGCCGCCAGCCCGGCGATCATCGCGGTGCTGTAGGACGTGCCGTCGCCTTCGTCGTAGTCGTAAGTGTTCGTGCCGTCGTCCGGTAGCCCGGCCCCGCCCCGCCAAACGTTGGTGCCCGGCGCCCAGATGTCGGGCTGGATGCCCGAGCTGCGATACTGGTAGTAGGGCCAGTAACCGGGCTTGAAGCCGCCGCAGCTGATCGTCTGCGGGTATTTGCCGGGATAGACCACCTCTTCCACGATCTGCCCCGCCGCGCAGACGACGATGACGCCCTTTTCATAGGCGCGGTCGATGGCCGCACCCATATCAGGCGCACCGAAGACGGCACCCAGGCTGATCGAGACGATCTGGCACTTGCTGCTTTCGATGGCGTGGTCCAGCGCCTTGGCGATGTTGGTGGTCTCCGGCGGGCCGGACGTGCCGCCGCCCAGGTTAAGCACGCTGCGGTTGGTCACCCGGTAGGGCACCAGCATGCAGCGCGGTGCCGCGCCCAGGAACGGCTCCGCCTTGTCGGCGCCGACCAGCACGGAGCCGGTGCGGGTGCCGTGGCCGGGAAAGCCGAACATATCGCCATAGTTCAGCGGGTCGCGCGGGTCGGTGGCACCGGCGTCCATGTAGTTGCGGCCCAGCGTGGGCTGCACGATGTTGCGGGTCGCCGGATGGGAGGTGTAGCCGTGATCCAGATGGGCGATGCGGATATCGCCCCATTGGAACGCGCCGATCCGCGCCCAGTCGATGTTGTCGAAATCGATTTTCTTGCCGCCCTGCACCATCTGCCAGGCACGCGGCGCGCCCACGGTCTTCAAGAACCAATTGCGATCGGTCGCCATGACGAAGACTCCTAATGGCTTGATAAAAATAAAAAATCGAGCCGTCAAATGTCGGCCCAAATACACTACAAAATATCAACGGGTCCCTGCAAAGACAGGGACCCGACAATGCTGGGCGCGAACACCCAATCTGTCAATAGGTCGCGCGGCCGCCGGAAATATCGAACACGGCGCCGGTTGTGAACGAGACATCCTCGCTGCACAGCCACGCCACCAGGGCCGCCACCTCGCCGGGCTCGCCGGCCCGGCCCATCGGGATCTTCGACAGCATGTAGTCGATGTGCTCCTGGCTCACCTGTTCCAGGATCTCTGTCATGATCACCGCCGGCGTGATGCAGTTGACCACCACGCCGCTGGTCGCCAGTTCCTTGCCGAGCGACTTGGTGAGGCCGATGACGCCGGCCTTGCTGGCCGAGTAGTGCGACGCGTTGGGGTTGCCCTCCTTGCCGGCAATCGACGCGATGTTGACGATGCGGCCGTAGCCGCGGTCGATCATCTGCGGAATGGCGGCGCGGCAAACCAGATAGGTGCCCCACAGGTTGATGTCGATGACCTGGCGCCATTCGTCCAGGCCGCACTCCCACGCCGTCTTCGACACGCCGGCGACACCGGCGGAATTGACCACCAGGTCGACATGGCCAAGCGCCTCCAGCGTGGCGCCCATGGCGTGCTCGACCGAGCCGGCGTCGGAGATGTCGACCTTGACCGTCTCCACCGTGCCGTGCGCCGACAGCGCCGCCTTGGCGCTCGCCATCCGGTCCTCGTTCATGTCCCAGATCGCGCACGACGCGCCGGACTGCAGGATGCGCTCGGCGATGGCATAGCCGATGCCGCGCGCGGCGCCGGTGACGATGGCATTGCGCCCTTCGAGATCGATACGGTTCATGGTTTCCTCCATTGGGCGCGCGCTCTGTCCGGTCGGCGCGTCGGTCTTGTTCGGTTGCGAAGTCGGATTGCGATGGGGCCGCAGATTAGTCCTGGTCCAGCAGGGCCGCCAGCCCGATCATGGCGGAAAACGGCTTGACGATCTGAAACACCGGCACCGTCGCCAGGAAATCGCTGAACCGGCCCTTGGTCTCAAAGCGCTCGCGGAAACCCGAGCGCATGAACCGTTCGCCGAGTTCGCGCACGATGCCGCCGCCGATATAGATGCCACCCTGCGCGTTGAAGGTCAGCGCCACGTTGGCGGCAACGGTGCCGAGGGCGAGGCAGAACATCTCCAGGGTCTCGTCGCAGAGCACGTCGCCGGCAACGGCACGCGCGGTGATCTCCTCCGGCGTCAAGTGCTCGGCCGCGAAATCGTCCTCCGCCGTGATCGCGGCGTGCAGGTTGACGATGCCGGCGCCGGACAGCACCCGCTCCGCCGACGCATGGCCGAAGCGATGGCGCACCCGCGCGAATATCGCGTCTTCGCGGGCGGTCATCGGCGCCATGGTGGCATGGCCGCCCTCGCCCGGCACCGGCAGCCAGCTCGCCTCCCCCAACGGCATCAAAGCACCGACGCCAAGCCCGGTGCCGGCGCCAAGCACCCCGACCGGCGCACGCGGCACCGCCGGGCCGCCGCCGACCTGCTCCAGGGCGTCCGCCGCCAGATGCGGCACCGACAGCGCGACCGCCGCGAAGTCGTTGATCACGTGCAACACGTCCAGCCCCAGCGCCGTCCTTGTATCTGCGATGGAGAAGTCCCAGCGGTTGTTGGTCAGCTTCACCCGGTCGCCCAAGATCGGACACGCCAGGCACACGGCGGCGCGACGCACGGCAAGCCCGTCGGGCAGTCGGTCCAGATATGCCGTTGTTGCCGCACCCAGATCGTCGTAGTCGCCGGTCGGCAGGACGATGACATGCTCCGGTTCCTCGCCGGTCCGTTGCAATGCGAACCGGGCATTGGTGCCGCCGATGTCGGCAAGCAGGCGATATTCCGGGTCGGGCATGGCCAGCAGCGCGCGCTATGCGGCCGGGACAGCGGCCAGCGCGGCCATGAACCGCTCGCGCCAGGCGCTGATGTCGTTGCGGCGCAGCGCATCCATGTCGGTCTGCCAGCGCTCCTTCCGCTCCTCCAGCGGCATGTCGAGCGCGCGCTGCATCGCCTCGGCCACCGTATCGGTGTCGTAGGGATTGATCACCAGCGCGCCATCCATCTCCTCCGCCGCACCGGCGAAGCGGGAGAGGATCAGGACACCCGGATTCTCCGGGTCCTGCGCCGCGACATATTCCTTGGCGACCAGGTTCATGCCGTCGCGCAGCGGGGTCACCAGGGCCGCATCGGCGATCCGCAGGAAACCGACCAGCGCCTTCCTGTTGAAGCCCTTGTTCAGATAGCGGATCGGCACCCAGTCGTAGTCGGCGAAGCGGCCGTTGATGTGGCCGGCGGCGGTCTCCAGCTCGCGGCGCATCTCGATGTACTGCTGCACCTCGGTGCGCGACGGCGGCGCGATCTGCAACAGGATGACGTGGCCGCGATTGGCCGGATAGGACTCCAGCAGGCGCTCGAAAGCCTCGAACCGGTTGACCAGGCCCTTGGAATAATCCAGCCGGTCGACGCCGACCATCAGCGCGCGCTCGTGCAAGGTCTCCTTCAGCCGTCGGGTCTGCGGCGACTGCGCGGCCACCGCCGCCATGCTGGCAACATTCTCCACGTCGACGCCGATGGGGAAGGCCGCGGCCCGCAGCGTGCGCCCGTAGACCGAAATGGTGCCGTCCTCGCGCACCTGGCCGCCGGCCTCGTAACGGACGTAGTCGTGGAACGAGCGCAGGTCGCGTTCGGTGTGAAAGCCGATGACGTCGTAGGCACACAACGCGCGCACCAGCGGGCCATGGGCCGGCAGCGACAGCAGCACCTCCAGCGCCGGCCAGGGCGTGTGCAGGAAGAAGCCGATCCGGTTCTCGGTGCCGTTGCGCCGCAGTTCCTGACCCAGGGGGATCAGGTGGTAGTCGTGGACCCAGATCAGGTCGTCGTCCTTCAGCAGCGGCCGCAGGCGCGTCGCGAACAGCGTATTGACCCGCTGGTAAGTGGTGTACTGGCGGCGCGAGAAGTTGACCAGGTCGATACGGTAATGAAACAACGGCCATAACGTGGAATTCGCAAAGCCGTTGTAATATTCGTCGTAGTCCCGCTCCGCCAGGTCCATCGTCGCATAGGTGACCTGCCCGGTTTCGAACACCGCCACCGGCCCGGGGTCGTCGCTCACCAGGTCGCCGCTCCAGCCGAACCACATGCCGCCGGTCTGGCGCAAGGCCGCCAGAACGCCGACGGCAAGCCCGCCCGCCGAGGCCTTGCCCTCGACGACCGGAGCGACGCGGTTCGAAACGACGACCAGGCGGCTCAAAATGCATCCTCCCACGATTTCGACAGACGCATGGCCGAGCTTATCAGGCCGACCAGCGAATAGGTCTGTGGGAAATTGCCCCACTGCTCGCCGGTGTGCACATCCAGGTCCTCCGACAGCAGGCCGACATGGTTCAGGCAGCCCAGCATGTTCTGGAACATGGCCCGCGCCTCCTCGTCGCGCCCCAGCGCCGCAATGGCGTCGATGTACCAGAAGGTGCAGATATTGAACGCATTCTCCGGTTCGCCGAAGTCGTCGGCGGCGCGGTAGCGGAAGACATACATGCCCCGTTTCAGCACCCGTCCGATGGCATCCACCGTGCTGGCAAACCGCGGATCGTCCGCCGCCACGAACCCCAGGTTGTTCATCAACAACAGCGAGGCATCCAGTTCCGTTCCACCGATCGCCTGGGTGTAGGCCTGCTCCTCCTCGTTCCACGCCTCGGTTTCGATGTAGGTGCGAATGGTGTCGGCGCGCTCCGTCCATTCCGCCGCCCGGTCCGCCAGATCCAGGCGGGCCGCGATGCGCGCCAGCCGGTCGCAGGCGCACCAGCACATCAGGGTCGAGAACGTGTGCACATGGACCGACCCGCGCAGTTCCCAAGGCCCGGCATCGGGCTTGTCGTACAGCAGCCAGGCCTGCTCGCCCATGCGTTCCAGCCGCCCGAACAGGGTCTCGCCGCCCGGGCGCGTCAGCCGGCTGTCGAAGAACGCCTGCGCGCTGGCCAGCACCACGGCGCCATACACATCGTGCTGGTGCTGGGTATAGGCGGCATTGCCGACGCGCACCGGCCCCATGCCGCGATAGCCGGGCAGGCTCTCGACGATGCGCTCGTCGGTCTTCGGCTCCATCAGGATCGAATAGAGCGGCTGCAGCTTGTCGCCCTGGGTCTCCTCGCTGCCGATGACCACGTTGATGATGTAGCGCAGGTAGTCTTCCATCGTCCGGGTGGCGCCCAGCCGGTTCAGCGCATGGACGACGAAATAGGCATCGCGCAACCAGCAGAAGCGATAGTCCCAATTGCGCTCCGAGCCATGCGACTCCGGGATCGAGGTGGTGGGTGCCGCGATGATGGCGCCGGTCTCCTCGTAGGCGCACAGCTTCAGCGTGATGGCCGCGCGGATCACCTGATCCTGCCACTCGAACGGGATCGACAGGTAGCGCGTCCATTCCCGCCAATAGTCCAGCGTGTTGGTGTGGAACTCGTGCGCCACCTCGCGGACCGGCCGGGTCAGGCTCTCGTCCGGGCCGATCAGCATGCTGAATTCCTGCTCCAGCACGAACATCAGCTCCTCGGTGACGCAACTGATGGGCACATCGGTGGTCAGCCGCAGCGTCATGTTCGGCACCAGGTAGCGCACGTGGTTGGAGCCGCGCGTCGTCTCAGGCGTTTCCGCACCATAGTCATAGGTCGGCCGCAGCCGGATGCGCACGGCCGGGGTGCCGCCAATCGGGCGCACCCGCCGCACCAGCGTGACCGGCCGGAACACGCGCCCGAACATCCAATAACGCGGGGCGAAGTCCTCGATCTCTATGCCGCTGCCGTTGCTGTCGAACAGCCTCGTGGTCAGGATCGCGGTGTTCGGCTCATAGGTCTGCTCGGCCCGGACCATGTTCTGCAACTGGACATCGAAGAAGCCATGATCGGGCTCGTCGGTGTCCTGCAGCAGCGCGCAGAACAGCGGGTCGCCGTCGAAACGCGGCATGCAGCACCAGACGATGCGCCCGTTGCGATCGACCAGGGCATTGAAGCTTGAGTTGCCGATAAGGGCGAGATCGAGATTGGGCATGGCGGTCCTTCGCGCAAGTTGCAGGCGCAATAACGTCAGGACGCTTGCATGTGCGCAAGGCCCTTTCCTGGCTTGGGGCGAGCAAGATCGACGCCAAGAACGACAGTGCCCGCCGCGGGCCGCCGAAGACATCGGCAGACCGGGCGGGCACCGTACCCCGTGCGGCCACCAGTTCCGGTGGCCGCTATCGCATGCCGCTACTGCGGGTAGCGGGCCTGCACGGCAGCCGCAACCGCGGCATCCGTCGCCTCACGGTTGGCGGCGGCATGCAGGTCGGCCAGGCGATCCACGATCGACAGCGTCAGCGCGTCGTTGGCGCCGACGCTGGCCTCGGCCGAGGCCCGCGCTTCCGCCAGCATCGTCGCGATGGCATCGAACGCGCCTTCATCGAACGCATCGCCAGCGGCCGCCTGGGCCAGCCGGACCGATGCCAGCCGGGCCTGGATCGCAGCCATCTCGGCCGGCGCATTGCGGGAGAGGGCCGGCCACATCTGGTAGGCCCGCTCCAGATGGATCGCGGCGTCGCTGAACAGGCCGGCACGCGCATAGGCGTCGGCGATCAGCAGGTGCGTGTCGACCATCTCCAGCGATTCGGCCGAGCGCTCCATGTAGACCGCACCCATCAGCGCATAGCGGTTGTCGATGACGTACTTGGCGTCGCCATTGGTCGCCAGCGCGTCGTGCATGCGCCACCAGAAGGCACCGAACGCGCCCTCGTCACGGCCGATCTCGGAGAACGGCTGCATCGACGGCTGGTCGGCGAGGTCCTGCTCCAATTGCGCACGGACCACGGCGGTGGAGATCAGCCGCGCCATCGGGTCGTCCGGCGACTCCAGCACCTGCACGCTCGGCTCGTCGTCCGGCGGCGGAGCCACGGCCTCGCTGCGCAGGTCGGCAACCTGACGGGCGGTCAGATAGCCGGTCTGCTCGGCGCCGACGGCGGCCTGATAGGCGCGGATCGCATTGCGCGTGTTCGGCCCGAACAGGGCATCGAGGGCGCCCGAATAGTGGCCGCGCGCCTGCAACGCCTGCTGGATCTGCACCATCTCCTCGCGCGACATCGACGGCTCGCCGGAGGCGATCAGGGTCGCGAAGTCGCGGTCGATCTGCTCGGCGCGCTGCTGCACGCTGCGCAAGGCATCGATCTGGTTGTTCAGCGAGGCAAGCGCGGTCTCATACTCGTCGCCGCACACGGTGCCGACATTGCTGGCCTGGTCGTAGAAGTCGTCGATCTGGTCCAGATAGCGGGCGATGTTCTCCGCGATGCGGCCGGCTTCCTCCTCGTCATAGGCTGGCACGCGCGGCCCGCGCAGGATGGTGCGCAGTTCGCTGACCCGCGGGTTGACCTCGGCGCGATAGTCCTGCGTGCGCTCGGTCGCGGTGGTGACCTGGTTGACGTTGGCCACGCACACTTCGCGCGCCTCGTCGCTCAGGGCCGGGGCCGGCGGCGGCGGGTCGCCATCCGCGGTCGGCGCGGACGGCAGATTCGGCACGTCGGCAACCGGGGTGTCCACCTCCTGGTCCGCCTCTGGCGTGTCCAGCAGCTCCTGGAACTGGGGCGGAGTCAGATAGCCGGTGGCCGCCAGGCTGCGCGACGACTGATAGGCGCGGATCGACGCGCGGGTGCTGGACCCGAAGCGGCCATCGATGGCGCCGTCATAGAAGCCCAGATTGATCAGCGCGCGCTGCACCGCTTCCATCTGCGCCTGGGTCATCGGCGGCTCGCCGGAATCCACAAGCAACTGGTGATCGGCCAGCAATTGCTCGGCACGGGTGCGCTGGGTGCGATAGCGCTCGATAGTGGCGTTCAGGGTCGCGACGTCGGTGGCAAAGGCCGAACCGCACGCCTCGCTGATGCCGGTGATCTGGCTGCTGAAATCGTTCAAGGCGACGATGTACTCGTCGGTCGCATCGCGCACCTGGACGATCTGGCTATTGTCGATCGGGCCCGTACGGGGCTGGATCAGGTCGTTCTGGAAATTGTTCAGCGCGCCCTCGATCTGGTCGAGCGCGGACTGTGAATCGACAATGGCCTGGCTCAGTTGGCCCTGGCTCTGCTCGCAGGCTTGCGCGAATGCGCTTTGCGCGCCCAGGCTCAAGCCAACGCCCACGGTGATGATCGCGACGGCGCACAGCCGCCCGGCACCGAACGCACGCGACGCAGGCGTGGCGCGCATCGGCACGCGATGTGCTGCTTTGTTGGTCATTTGGTCCTCTACTTGAAATGGACAGACGTCCGATCGTCGCGTGCCCGCCGGCGGGCACCGGCTGAGCCGATGCCCGGGGCGAAGCGACGGCCCCGTATCTTCAACCCTGTAGATGTTGATTGGTTCCCGCGCGTCCCGCGGCGAGAAACCTCAGTGGCGGGCGAATGCCCCTTTGACGACCAGAATGCTGTCGATGCTGTGGCCCTGCGTGGTCTGCTCCAGACCGAACTCGGCCAGCGTCTTCGGGATCAGCGCGGCGTGCGCGCCGAGCCTGTTGCGGGTCTCGTCGCTGATCGCGCCGCCGAGCTCGTATTGCGGCGGCGTTGCCGGGCAGGCGAAGCCCATGTGGATCGCCCGGCGCAGGCTGTCAGTGTAGTTTGCGCGGCCGCCATGCCATGTGTCGCCATGGACGAAGACCACCGATCCGGCGGGACATTCGGCGAAAATCTCGCCGGGCACCGGCGCCTTCGGGTCGTCCAGGTCCAGCGGCCATGGTCGCTTGTGGGAGCCGGGCACCAGGCGGGTGGCGCCGTTCTCGGCGGTCATGTCGTCCAGCACCCAGATCACGTTCAGGTAGGCCGCCGCCATCGGGAAGAAGGCCCGGTCGGCGTGGATGGTCTGGTGGCAGCGCGGATCGTGCGGCAGCGGGTCGTGGAAATTCATCGCCTGCCAGCGAATGTCGTCGCCAATGACCATGTGGGCCATCTCAAGCGCGATCGGCTCGGTGCCCAGCTCCTCGAACACCTGGCCCTTGGAGAACAGGTTGCACAGGCGGCGAACGCCAGGATTGTCCGAGCCCTCGCTGCCGGCCGCGTCGCCTTCTTCGGCGAACCGCGCCTCCAGCGCCGCGCGCACCGCTTCCAGGCGGGGTTGCGAGAGCACACCCTCGACAATCAGGTAGCCGTTCTCATCCCAGAACTCGCGCTGCGCTGCCGAGATCACGCCGATCCCTCCCCAAATTGCAGGCTGTTGTTTGGGGTCAGACTAGCCCGGCTGCAACATCGACGCCAGCCAGCGGTGAACGGCCGCGACGTCCGGCAAGGTCGCGCCCGCCAAGGTCTCCCCCGCCTCGCCGACCTTGACCGAAAGCCCGCCGTGCGCGTTCACCGCGGCGAAGCCGTCCTCGTCGGTGGTGTCGTCGCCGACAAAGACCGGTCGCCGGCCGGCAAACGGTTGCTCGCGGAGAAAGCGCTCCACCGCCTCGCCCTTGTGGGTGTCGGACGGCTTGATCTCGAACACCTTCTTGCCGTGCTGGATGTGCAGGTCGGGCGTGCCGTCGACCGCTGCCTCGACCGTCTCGCGCACACGCTCGGCCGCCGCAGGCACGGCGCGGTAATGCACGGCGATGGCACCGCCCTTGTCTTCCAGGCGGATGCCCGGCTCCGCCGCGGCGAGGTCGGCAAGACAACGACGCACCCGGTCCAACGCCTGTTCGACACCGGTCGTAATGGCCGACGCGATGTCCTCGACCGCGCCGTGAACCCGGAACTCGACGCCGTGCAGGCCGGCTGCCGGCATGCGCAGCGGTGCCAGGAACTTGTCCACGTCGGCAATCGCCCGCCCGCTGACCACGGCAACGGCCCCGTTCGTTGCCTGGGTGAGCCCGTCGAGGAGAGCGCGCAACGCCGGCGTCACCGTCACGCCCTCGGGCGTCGGCGCCAGTTCCACCAGCGTGCCGTCGAAGTCGAGGAAATAGGCCCATTCAGGGCGCGGCAGCGGAATCGGATCGGCCGGCGCACACGGGGCGCACGGGAACGGGGAGTACAGCGTGTCGGGCGGATCGTCGCTCATGGCCAGGGCATGCCAGCCGGCCACATCGCCGTCAAGCACGCACCGCAAGCCTGTGGGCGCCAGCTCAAGCCTGGGTCGTCTTGGGGGCCGCGCCGCGGTCCTCATCCAGATAGTTGATGCAGATCTTGCGTGTCTCCGCGTCCGACATCGACTCGCCGGTTAGGCCGCAACTTGGCGTCGCACCGTCGCTTGGCTCGATGGGGACGAACCGCTGGCACTGCCAGCACACACCGAAGCATTTCATATGCTGCTGCGCCTGGATGGCGGTCGAGAGATCCAGCAGCATGCGGCGAAGTTCGTCGCACATCGCGGCGGGCAGGCTTTCCGCCAGCTTCACGAGCGGCAGCAGCGGGTCGTTGGCGATCAGTTCGGCGCCGGCATCGGACAGGTGCAACTCGACGATCCGTCGGTCGACCTTGCTGCGTACACGCGCAATCAGGCCTTTTTCTTCCAGCGCGGAGACGGTTTGCGAAACGGTGCCCTTGGTAGCACCCAGGAAATCGGCCAATGCGCCGGCGGTCCGCGAGTACTTGTTGGCCCGCGCCAGGAAACGCAACGCCTCCCACTGTGCCGGATTGAGGCCGCCGCAGAATTGCACGGCGCGCGTGATCCGGCCCAGCCGGTCCAGCTCCTCGATTATCGTGCGGCCATGGCTCATCAGTGCCCTCGGCTCAGGTATGCAGGACCGCGACCCCATTGCGAGGCCGCCTCAACGCCCCCCACGAACGAATCCGCGTCCTTAACATGAGATAAGTCCTGCGCGCCAATTCGGCAAGCTGGCGAAAGCGCGCCATTGCCGGAAGCACCCGATACCGCCAACATGACCCTTGCGATCCTCTGACAGCGGCAACCAGCGATGCCCAATACTGGCGGAACGGGATACCGGCGCAGCGCACCGCTTGTCGATTGGCTGATGCGCAGCGAGACCCGTGCCTTGGACACCGAGGCCCTGTTGCGCGGTCTGGGCGACCGATTGCAGGCAACAGGCATCGTCGTCGACCGGATCACCACCGGCATCCCGATCCTCCACCCACAGGTCGCATCGTCGAGCGGCGAGTGGCGACGCGACGCGCCCTTCGTCACCCGGTCGTACTTTGCCGAGGAACGGGACCTGAGAAGCTTCACGGAGAGCCCGCCGAATCTGGTCTACCAGGGCAAAGGGCCTGTGCGCTGTCGCCTGACCGCGCCGCCGCAGCCCGGCGAGTTTGCCGTGCTGGCGGACCTGCGCGCGATGGGCCTGTCGGACTACGTGGCATTGGGGGCGCCCTTCTCCGACGGCACTATCAAGGTCGTGACCTTCGCCACCAGGTCGCCGGGTGGGTTCGACGATGATGACCTGGCCGCGCTGGAATCGATCATGCCGGCGATGGCGATGGTGCTGGAGGTGCAGACGCTGCAGCGCACCGCCGCAACGCTGCTGCGCACTTATGTCGGCCCCGACGCCGGCGCGCGGGTCCTGGCCGGTGCGGTGCGCCGGGGGATGGGCGAGACCATCAACGCCGCGATCTGGATCTGCGACCTGCGCGGCTTCACGGCGCTGAACGAGGCCCTGGATCGCGACGCGCTGCTCGCCCTGCTGAACGACTATTTCGGCGTCATGTGTTCGGCGGTGGAGCGCCATGGCGGCGAAGTGTTGAAGTTCATCGGCGACGCGATGCTGGCGATCTTTCCGATCCGGGAACCGGCCGCCGCCGCGCAGACGTGCGCCCGTGCCCTGGCTGCCGCCGAACTGGCCGCCAGCGAACTCGGCAAGGTGAACGCGACCCGGCGTGCCCGCGGGCTGGCAGAAATCGACTATGGCATCGGGCTGCATATCGGCGATGCGATGTACGGCAACATCGGCTCGGAGACCCGGCTCGACTTCACGGTTATCGGCCCGGCGGTGAACCTGGCCGCGCGGGTGGAGGGCCTGTGCGCCGCAACAGGCGAGGCCCTGCTGGTTTCGGCCGACTTCGCCGCCACCTGCACCCTGCCCATGCGCCACGTCGGCAGCTTCGCGCTGAAGGGCGTGGCGCATCCGCAGGACGTGTTCGCGCCGGCCCCGTAGCCGACCTACCCGGCTACCACTCGATGCGGTCGATGTCGGTGAACGTCATCGTCGTGCCGTCGGTCAGCTCGACATAGCCATCGGCTCCCGCCGTGAACTCGACGTAGTCGCCACCGGTGTTGGTGACGGACCCGTTGGTCAGGGTGTAGGTCCAGTCGCCGGTGTTCGGCGCCTGCGCAACGTCCTGCACCTCGATCCAGTTGGTGCCGGTGCCGCCCGTCACCACGTCGTTGCCGCCGCCGGCCTCCATGATGAACAGGTCGTCGCCGGCCTCGCCGTAGAGCGTGTCGTCGCCCGTACCGCCGATCAGGGTGTCGTTGCCAAGACCGCCCCACATCGCGTCATCGCCGGAACCGCCATGGATGATGTCGTTTCCTGCGTCGCCGGTGATCGTGTCATTGCCGGCCCCGCCGTGCAGCAGGTCGTTGCCGTCGCCACCGGAAATGGTGTCGGCACCATCACCGCCATAGACGGTGTCGTCGCCCGCATCGCCGGCGACGCTGTCGTCGCCCTCGCCGGCATAAACGGTATCGACACCCGCGCCGGCGGCGACCGAATCGTCACCGGCCTCGCCGTAGAACTGCTCATCCGCGCCGCCGCCGGTCAGGACATCGTTGCCGGCGGTACCCGTGCCGACCTCATAGCCGTTGACCCCGGCATCTATGATGGCATCGATTTCGGCCTCAGACAGCTGACTTTCGAATACCGCAAACTCGGCAATGCTGCCGTCGAAGTATTCATTGCCAGTAGATTTCATTCCGATGAACAGATCCTCATCGGTGTCGGCGAGGTTTTTTGAGCTAGATTTGGTGTCTTTCAAGTCGCCATCTATGTACAACTGCAGTCCGCTTGCTCCCCACGAAAATGACATGTGATACCATGAGCCAGCGGTTACACCCGTATACTCTACTTTATCGCCACCAAATCCTGCCGTAATTTTTCCGTTCTCAATGAAGATTTGAAGATCATCCACACCTTCTTTGTGAACTAGTTGTTTTTTCTGGCTGCCGACATCGTCCGAGTTGAACCACAGCTGGATTGTTCCACTCGATAGTTCAAAATCGGACGAGTGGGCAATCTGCACATACTCGTTGTCGCCGTCGAATTCGGTCGACCCGGTCGAGATGTTGTTGAAGGGGCCGTCGCTCTCTGGGTCGGTGCCGCCATTGTAGGTGCCGTTGTGGTTGCCGGTCTCGTCGGCGGCGGTGTCGCCGTAGCCCCCGCCGTCAGCCACCACACCGTCGGCCGCCGCATCCAGCCGCAGATAGGCCACTGGATCATGGCCCATCACCGCGGCCTCGTACGAGTCCGATGTACTCTCGGCGCCGTCGTCCTGCACTGACAGCGAATAGGTTTCCTGGTAACTGGCACCGCCGCTGTCGGTGACTTGAACCGTGAATTGATGGCTCTGCTCCTGGTCGTAGTCGACCCGCGAGTTGTCGGCGATCGTGATCTCGCCGGTTGTCGCATCGATGGCGAACAGGCCATCGGCGTCATCGACCAGGCTGTAGGTGAAGGTCTCGCCCGCATCCTGGTCGCTGGCCGATACTTGGCCGACCAGATGGCCGTTGGCCGCACCTTCGATCAGACCGGTTACCAGGCTCGGCGTGCTCGCCACCCAGCCTGTGCCGGTCACGTTGCCGACAGAAAGGTTATGGCCGGAAACGGCATCCGTTGTGACGCCGCCGGACAGATCGTCCATCCGCCAGTCGGCTACCAGCCCGCTCTCGCTTGCATCGACCTGCCCGAACGCATTGTCGCTGATTTCCTGCGCCGTCCGCGCGTCGTTGAAGATACGCACGTCGTATATCGTGCCGTCGAACACCTGCGTGGTGTCGAAACTGCCAGCGTTGCTGTCCTGCTCCTGTCCCAGAACGATGGTACCGCCACTTGCAATGGTGTGCCCAGTCGCCAAGCCGGTGCCATTGAGAACCGAAGTACCGTCGACGTAGATCGCCCAGTCGCCTGACGTGTTGTCCCAGGTGAAGGAGACTTGGTGCTCCTTTCCATCGAGCAATACGTTCGGATCGTAGCCCGTGGCGTAGATCGTCTGTTCGCCGACCTCGATATCAAATCGCTGATCGTCCGTGTCGATCACGACAGTGAATTCGTCGCTGGAGCCACCTGCGTGGTAGGAAAACAGGGGGATGAACGTGCTGTTGGACGCGTTGTTCGACTGAAATGCGACTTCTACCGTGGCCTCGGTGAGCCCGCCGAGTAGGTCGCCACTATCGGTCGCGTAGAGATAGGCGTTGTTGCCGCCGTCGGTATTGAGCGCAATGCCACCGGTCTCAGTCAGCGCGAGATCTGACGGCGCGTCATTCGCATCGGTGACGTTGATGGTGACCGCCTGGTCGGTCGAGTTGGTGCCGTCGGTCGAGCGGACGGTGATGTTGTGCGAGGTGGCCGTCTCGTAGTCGAGCGACTGGCCGGTGGCGAGGGTCACCTCACCCGTCGAGGCATCGATCTCGAACAGCCCGCCGGCGTCGTCGACGAGGCTGTAGGTGATCGCCTCGCCGGTGGTGTCCACATCCGTCGTGGTCGCGGTGTAGATGACCGCGCTGTCGCTGACGTTCTCCGCCGCGCTGGCCGAACTGCCGGATGTAAACACCTGGGCGTTGTCGTTGACATCGGTGACGTTGACGGTGAACGCTTCCTGATAGGTGTTGCCGTTGCCGTCGTCGACGGTCACCGTCACCGGGTGCGAGGTCGCCGTCTCATAATCCAATGACGCGCCGGTCTTCAGGCGCAGCTCGTCGCCGACGATCTCGAAGGTGTCGGTGGCCCCGCCGGTGAGCGTGTAGGTGAACACATTGCCGCTGTCGGCATCGGTCGCGCTCAAGGTACCGACCACGGTACCGCCGGCCGCGTCCTCGGCGATGCTGTTCGCCGACAGATCCATATCCGTCGCCGCGGTGTCGTTGACATCGGTGACGTTGATGGTGACCGCCTGGTCGGTCGAGTTGGTGCCGTCGGTCGAGCGGACGGTGATCGAGTGCGAGGTCGCGGTCTCGTAGTCGAGCGACTGGCCGGTGGCCAGCGTGACCTCGCCGGTGGAGGCATCGATCTCGAACAGCCCGCCTGCGTCATCCACCAGCGAATAGGTGATCGCCTCACCCGTGGTGTCGACGTCCGTCGTGGTCGCGGTGTAGATGACCGCCGAGTCACTCACGTTCTCGGCCGCCGACGCGCTCGACCCCGATGTAAACACCTGGGCGTTGTCGTTGACATCGGTGACGTTGACGGTGAACGCCTCCTGGTAGGTGTTGCCGTTGCCGTCGTCGACGGTCACCGTCACCGGGTGCGAGGTCGCGGTCTCATAATCCAATGACGCGCCGGTCTTCAGGCGCAACTCGTCGCCGACGATCTCGAAGGTGTCGGTGGCGCCGCCGGTCAGCGTGTAGGTGAACACGTTGCCGCTGTCGGCGTCGGTCGCACTGAGCGTGCCGACCACGGTACCGCCGGCCGCATCCTCGGCAATGCTGTTGGCGCTGAGGTCCATATCCGTCGCCGCGGTGTCGTTGACATCGGTGACGTTGATGGTGACCGCCTGGTCGGTGCTGTTGGTGCCGTCGGTCGAGCGGACGGTGATGTTGTGCGAGGTCGCGGTCTCGTAGTCGAGGGACTGGCCGGTGGCCAAGGTGACCTCGCCGGTCGAGGCATCGATCTCGAACAGCCCGCCGGCATCGTCGACCAGGCTGTAGGTGATCGCCTCGCCGGTGGTGTCCACATCGGTGGTCGTAGCCGTATACAGAACCGCAGTGTCCGCGACACTCTCGGCCGCCGACGCGCTCGACCCCGAGGTGAACACCTGGGCGTTGTCGTTGACGTCGGTGACGTTGACGGTGAACGCCTCCTGGTAGGTGTTGCCGTTGCCGTCATCGACGGTCACCGTCACCGGGTGCGAGGTCGCGGTCTCGTAGTCGAGGCTGGCGCCGGTCTTCAGGCGCAGCTCGTCGCCGACGATCTCGAAGGTGTCGGTGGCGCCGCCGGTGAGCGTGTAGGTGAACACGTTGCCGGTATCGGCATCGGTCGCGCTCAAGGTACCGACCACGGTACCGCCGGCCGCGTCCTCGGCGATGCTGTTCGCCGACAGATCCATATCCGTCGCCGCGGTGTCGTTGACATCGGTGACGTTGATGGTGACCGCCTGGTCGGTCGAGTTGGTGCCGTCGGTCGAGCGGACGGTGATCGAGTGCGAGGTCGCGGTCTCGTAGTCGAGCGACTGGCCGGTGGCCAGCGTGACCTCGCCGGTGGAGGCATCGATCTCGAACAGCCCGCCTGCGTCATCCACAGCGAATAGGTGATCGCCTCACCCGTGGTGTCGACGTCCGTCGTGGTCGCGGTGTAGATGACCGCCGAGTCACTCACGTTCTCGGCCGCCGACGCGCTCGACCCCGATGTAAACACCTGGGCGTTGTCGTTGACGTCGGTGACGTTGACGGTGAACGCCTCCTGGTAGGTGTTGCCGTTGCCGTCGTCGACGGTCACCGTCACCGGATGGGACGTGGCGGTCTCGTAGTCGAGGCTGGCACCGGTCTTCAGCCTGAGCTCGTCGCCGACGATCTCGAAGGTGTCGGTGGCCCCGCCGGTCAGCGTGTAGGTGAACACGTTGCCGCTGTCGGCGTCGGTCGCGGAGAGCGTGCCCACGACAGTTCCGCCGGCCGCATCCTCGGCGATGCTGTTGGCGCTGAGGTCCATATCCGTCGCCGCGGTGTCGTTGACATCGGTGACGTTGATGGTGACCGCCTGGTCGGTCGAGTTGGTGCCGTCGGTGGAGCGGACGGTGATCGAGTGCGAGGTCGCGGTCTCGTAGTCCAGCGACTGGCCGGTGGCGAGGGTCACCTCACCGGTGGAGGCGTCGATCTCGAACAGCCCACCGGCGTCGTCGACCAGGCTGTAGGTGATCGCCTCGCCGGTGGTGTCCACGTCCGTCGTGGTCGCGGTGTAGATCACCGCGCTGTCGCTGACGTTCTCAGCCGCTCTGGCCGAGCTGCCTGATGTAAACACCTGGGCGTTGTCGTTGACATCGGTGACGTTGACGGTGAACGCTTCCTGATAGGTGTTGCCGTTGCCGTCGTCGACGGTCACCGTCACCGGGTGCGAGGTCGCGGTCTCGTAGTCGAGGCTGGCGCCGGTCTTCAGGCGCAGCTCGTCGCCGACGATCTCGAAGGTGTCGGTGGCGCCGCCGGTCAGCGTGTAGGTGAACACATTGCCGGTGTCGGCGTCGGTCGCACTGAGCGTACCGACCACGGTACCGCCCGCCGCGTCCTCGGCGATGCTGTTCGCCGACAGGTCCATATCCGTCGCCGCGGTGTCGTTGACATCGGTGACGTTGATGGTGACCGCCTGGTCGGTCGAGTTGGTGCCGTCGGTCGAGCGGACGGTGATGTTGTGCGAGGTCGCGGTCTCGTAGTCGAGCGACTGGCCGGTGGCGAGGGTCACCTCACCGGTAGAGGCGTCGATCTCGAACAGCCCGCCGGCGTCGTCGACGAGGCTGTAGGTGATCGCCTCGCCGGTGGTGTCCACGTCCGTCGTGGTCGCGGTGTAGATGACCGCGCTGTCGCTGACGTTCTCCGCCGCGCTGGCCGAACTGCCGGATGTAAACACCTGGGCGTTGTCGTTGACGTCGGTGACGTTGACGGTGAACGCTTCCTGATAGGTGTTGCCGTTGCCGTCGTCGACGGTCACCGTCACCGGATGAGACGTGGCGGTCTCATAATCCAATGACGCACCGGTCTTCAGGCGCAACTCGTCGCCGACGATCTCGAAGGTGTCGGTGGCGCCGCCGGTGAGCGTGTAGGTGAACACGTTGCCGGTATCGGCATCGGTCGCGCTCAAGGTACCGACCACGGTACCGCCGGCCGCGTCCTCGGCGATGCTGTTCGCCGACAGATCCATATCCGTCGCCGCGGTGTCGTTGACATCGGTGACGTTGATGGTGACCGCCTGGTCGGTCGAGTTGGTGCCGTCGGTCGAGCGGACGGTGATCGAGTGCGAGGTCGCGGTCTCGTAGTCGAGGGACTGGCCGGTGGCGAGGGTCACCTCACCGGTCGAGGCGTCGATCTCGAACAGGCCGCCGGCGTCGTCTACCAGGCTGTAGGTGATCGCCTCGCCGGTGGTGTCCACATCCGTCGTCGTGGCGGTGTAGATCACCGCGCTGTCGCTGACGTTCTCCGCCGCGCTGGCCGAGCTGCCGGAGGTGAAGACCTGGGCGTTGTCGTTGACGTCGGTGACGTTGACGGTGAACGCCTCCTGATAGGTGTTGCCGTTGCCGTCGTCGACGGTCACCGTCACCGGATGAGACGTGGCGGTCTCGTAGTCGAGGCTGGCGCCCGTCTTCAGGCGCAGCTCGTCGCCGACGATCTCGAAGGTGTCGGTGGCGCCGCCGGTCAGCGTGTAGGTGAACACATTGCCGCTGTCGGCATCGGTCGCACTGAGCGTGCCGACCACGGTACCGCCGGCCGCATCCTCGGCAATGCTGTTGGCGCTGAGGTCCATATCCGTCGCCGCGGTGTCGTTGACATCGGTGACGTTGATGGTGACCGCCTGGTCGGTGCTGTTGGTGCCGTCGGTCGAGCGGACGGTGATGTTGTGCGAGGTCGCGGTCTCGTAGTCGAGGGACTGGCCGGTGGCCAAGGTGACCTCGCCGGTCGAGGCATCGATCTCGAACAGCCCGCCGGCATCGTCCACGAGGCTGTAGGTGATCGCCTCGCCGGTGGTGTCCACATCGGTGGTGGTCGCGGTGTAGATGACCGCGCTGTCGCTGACGTTCTCGGCCGCCGACGCGCTCGACCCCGAGGTGAACACCTGGGCGTTGTCGTTGACATCGGTGACGTTGACGGTGAACGCTTCCTGATAGGTGTTGCCGTTGCCGTCGTCGACGGTCACCGTCACCGGGTGCGACGTGGCGGTCTCGTAGTCGAGGCTGGCGCCGGTCTTCAAGCGCAGCTCGTCGCCGACGATCTCGAAGGTGTCGGTGGCGCCGCCGGTGAGCGTGTAGGTGAACACGTTGCCGGTATCGGCATCGGTCGCGCTCAAGGTACCGACCACGGTACCGCCGGCCGCGTCCTCGGCGATGCTGTTCGCCGACAGATCCATATCCGTCGCCGCGGTGTCGTTGACATCGGTGACGTTGATGGTGACCGCCTGGTCGGTCGAGTTGGTGCCGTCGGTCGAGCGGACGGTGATGTTGTGCGACGTGGCCGTCTCGTAGTCGAGGGACTGGCCGGTGGCGAGGGTGACCTCGCCGGTCGAGGCGTCGATCTCGAACAGCCCGCCGGCGTCGTCCACCAGCGAATAGGTGATCGCCTCGCCGGTGGTGTCCACGTCCGTCGTGGTCGCGGTGTAGATGACCGCCGAGTCACTCACGTTCTCGGCCGCCGACGCGCTCGACCCCGATGTAAACACCTGGGCGTTGTCGTTGACATCGGTGACGTTGACGGTGAACGCCTCCTGGTAGGTGTTGCCGTTGCCGTCGTCGACGGTCACCGTCACCGGGTGCGAGGTCGCGGTCTCATAATCCAATGACGCGCCGGTCTTCAGGCGCAACTCGTCGCCGACGATCTCGAAGGTGTCGGTGGCCCCGCCGGTCAGCGTGTAGGTGAACACGTTGCCGCTGTCGGCATCGGTCGCGGAGAGCGTGCCGACCACGGTACCGCCGGCCGCATCCTCGGCGATGCTGTTCGCCGACAGATCCATATCCGTCGCCGCGGTGTCGTTGACATCGGTGACGTTGATGGTGACCGCCTGGTCGGTCGAGTTGGTGCCGTCGGTCGAGCGGACGGTGATCGAGTGCGAGGTCGCGGTCTCGTAGTCGAGGGACTGGCCGGTGACCAAGGTCACCTCACCGGTCGAGGCGTCGATCTCGAACAGCCCGCCGGCATCGTCCACGAGGCTGTAGGTGATCGCCTCGCCGGTGGTGTCCACATCCGTCGTCGTGGCGGTGTAGATGACCGCGCTGTCGGACACGTTCTCGGCCGCCGACGCGCTCGACCCCGATGTAAACACCTGGGCGTTGTCGTTGACGTCGGTGACGTTGACGGTGAACGCCTCCTGATAGGTGTTGCCGTTGCCGTCGTCGACGGTGACCGTCACCGGGTGCGAGGTCGCGGTCTCATAATCCAATGACGCGCCCGTCTTCAGCCTGAGCTCGTCGCCGACGATCTCGAAGGTGTCGGTGGCGCCGCCGGTCAGCGTGTAGGTGAACACGTTGCCGGTGTCGGCGTCGGTCGCACTGAGCGTACCGACCACGGTACCGCCCGCCGCGTCCTCGGCGATGCTGTTGGCGCTGAGGTCCATATCCGTCGCCGCGGTGTCGTTGACATCGGTGACGTTGATGGTGACCGCCTGGTCGGTGCTGTTGGTGCCGTCGGTCGAGCGGACGGTGATCGAATGCGAGGTCGCGGTCTCGTAGTCGAGCGACTGACCGGTGGCGAGGGTCACCTCACCCGTCGAGGCGTCGATCTCGAACAGCCCGCCGGCGTCGTCGACGAGGCTGTAGGTGATCGCCTCGCCAGTGGTGTCCACATCGGTGGTGGTCGCGGTGTAGATGACCGCGCTGTCGCTGACGTTCTCCGCCGCGCTTGCACTGGAGCCAGACGTGAAGACCTGGGCGTTGTCGTTGACGTCGGTGACGTTGACGGTGAACGCCTCCTGATAGGTGTTGCCGTTGCCGTCGTCGACGGTGACCGTCACCGGATGAGACGTGGCGGTCTCGTAGTCGAGGCTGGCGCCCGTCTTCAGGCGCAGCTCGTCGCCGACGATCTCGAAGGTATCGGTGGCGCCGCCGGTGAGCGTGTAGGTGAACACATTGCCGGTGTCGGCATCGGTCGCACTGAGGGTGCCGACCACGGTCCCGCCGGCCGCGTCCTCGGCGATCGAGTTGGCGCTGAGATCCATATCCGTCGCCGCGGTGTCGTTGACATCGGTGACGTTGATGGTGACCGCCTGGTCGGTCGAGTTGGTGCCGTCGGTCGAGCGGACGGTGATGTTGTGCGAGGTCGCGGTCTCGTAGTCGAGCGACTGACCGGTGGCGAGGGTCACCTCACCCGTCGAGGCGTCGATCTCGAACAGCCCGCCGGCGTCGTCGACCAGCGAGTAGGTGATCGCCTCGCCAGTGGTGTCGACGTCCGTCGTCGTGGCCGTGTAGATCACCGCCGAGTCACTCACGTTCTCCGCCGCGCTGGCCGAGCTGCCCGATGTAAACACCTGGGCGTTGTCGTTGACATCGGTGACGTTGACGGTGAACGCCTCCTGGTAGGTGTTGCCGTTGCCGTCGTCGACGGTGACTGTCACCGGGTGCGAGGTGGCGGTCTCGTAATCCAATGACGCACCGGTCTTCAGCCTGAGCTCGTCGCCGACGATCTCGAAGGTGTCGGTGGCCCCGCCGGTCAGCGTGTAGGTGAACACGTTGCCGCTGTCGGCGTCGGTCGCGGAGAGCGTGCCCACGGCAGTTCCGCCGGCCGCATCCTCGGCGATGCTGTTGGCGCTGAGGTCCATATCCGTCGCCGCGGTGTCGTTGACATCGGTGACGTTGATGGTGACCGCCTGGTCGGTCGAGTTGGTGCCGTCGGTGGAGCGGACGGTGATGTTGTGCGAGGTCGCGGTCTCGTAGTCGAGCGACTGACCGGTGGCGAGGGTCACCTCACCCGTCGAGGCGTCGATCTCGAACAGCCCGCCGGCGTCGTCGACCAGCGAGTAGGTGATCGCCTCGCCAGTGGTGTCGACGTCCGTCGTCGTGGCCGTGTAGATCACCGCGCTGTCGGACACGTTCTCGGCCGCCGACGCGCTCGACCCCGAGGTGAACACCTGGGCGTTGTCGTTGACGTCGGTGACGTTGACGGTGAACGCCTCCTGGTAGGTGTTGCCGTTGCCGTCATCGACGGTCACCGTCACCGGATGGGACGTGGCGGTCTCGTAATCCAACGACGCACCGGTCTTCAGGCGCAACTCGTCGCCGACGATCTCGAAGGTGTCGGTGGCCCCGCCGGTCAGCGTGTAGGTGAACACGTTGCCGCTGTCGGCATCGGTCGCGGAGAGCGTGCCGACCACGGTACCGCCGGCCGCATCCTCGGCGATGCTGTTCGCCGACAGATCCATATCCGTCGCCGCGGTGTCGTTGACATCGGTGACGTTGATGGTGACCGCCTGGTCGGTCGAGTTGGTGCCGTCGGTCGAGCGGACGGTGATCGAGTGCGAGGTCGCGGTCTCGTAGTCGAGGGACTGGCCGGTGACCAAGGTCACCTCACCGGTCGAGGCGTCGATCTCGAACAGCCCGCCGGCATCGTCCACGAGGCTGTAGGTGATCGCCTCGCCGGTGGTGTCCACATCCGTCGTCGTGGCGGTGTAGATGACCGCGCTGTCGGACACGTTCTCGGCCGCCGACGCGCTCGACCCCGATGTAAACACCTGGGCGTTGTCGTTGACGTCGGTGACGTTGACGGTGAACGCCTCCTGATAGGTGTTGCCGTTGCCGTCGTCGACGGTGACCGTCACCGGGTGCGAGGTCGCGGTCTCATAATCCAATGACGCGCCCGTCTTCAGCCTGAGCTCGTCGCCGACGATCTCGAAGGTGTCGGTGGCGCCGCCGGTGAGCGTGTAGGTGAACACGTTGCCGGTGTCGGCGTCGGTCGCACTGAGCGTACCGACCACGGTACCGCCCGCCGCGTCCTCGGCGATGCTGTTGGCGCTGAGGTCCATATCCGTCGCCGCGGTGTCGTTGACATCGGTGACGTTGATGGTGACCGCCTGGTCGGTGCTGTTGGTGCCGTCGGTCGAGCGGACGGTGATCGAATGCGAGGTCGCGGTCTCGTAGTCGAGGGACTGGCCGGTGGCCAGCGTGACCTCACCCGTCGAAGCGTCGATCTCGAACAGCCCGCCGGCATCGTCGACGAGGCTGTAGGTGATCGCCTCGCCGGTGGTGTCCACATCCGTCGTCGTAGCCGTGTAAAGAACCGCACTGTCGCTGACGTTCTCCGCCGCGCTTGCACTGGAGCCAGACGTGAAGACCTGGGCGTTGTCGTTGACGTCGGTGACGTTGACGGTGAACGCCTCCTGATAGGTGTTGCCGTTGCCGTCGTCGACGGTGACCGTCACCGGATGAGACGTGGCGGTCTCGTAGTCGAGGCTGGCGCCCGTCTTCAGGCGCAGCTCGTCGCCGACGATCTCGAAGGTATCGGTGGCGCCGCCGGTGAGCGTGTAGGTGAACACATTGCCGGTGTCGGCATCGGTCGCACTGAGGGTGCCGACCACGGTCCCGCCGGCCGCGTCCTCGGCGATCGAGTTGGCGCTGAGATCCATATCCGTCGCCGCGGTGTCGTTGACATCGGTGACGTTGATGGTGACCGCCTGGTCGGTGCTGTTGGTGCCGTCGGTGGAGCGGACGGTGATCGAGTGCGAGGTCGCGGTCTCGTAGTCGAGGGACTGGCCGGTGGCCAGCGTGACCTCACCCGTCGAAGCGTCGATCTCGAACAGCCCGCCGGCATCGTCGACGAGGCTGTAGGTGATCGCCTCGCCGGTGGTGTCCACATCCGTCGTCGTAGCCGTGTAAAGAACCGCACTGTCGCTGACGTTCTCCGCCGCGCTTGCACTGGAGCCAGACGTGAAGACCTGGGCGTTGTCGTTGACGTCGGTGACGTTGACGGTGAACGCCTCCTGGTAGGTGTTGCCGTTGCCGTCATCGACGGTCACCGTCACCGGATGGGACGTGGCGGTCTCGTAGTCGAGGCTGGCGCCCGTCTTCAGGCGCAGCTCGTCGCCGACGATCTCGAAGGTGTCGGTGGCCCCGCCGGTGAGCGTGTAGGTGAACACGTTGCCGCTGTCGGCGTCGGTCGCGGAGAGCGTGCCGACCACCGTGCCGCCGGCCGCATCCTCGGCGATGCTGTTGGCGCTGAGGTCCATATCCGTCGCCGCGGTGTCGTTGACATCGGTGACGTTGATGGTGACCGCCTGGTCGGTCGAGTTGGTGCCGTCGGTCGAGCGGACGGTGATGTTGTGCGAGGTCGCGGTCTCGTAGTCGAGCGACTGACCGGTGGCGAGGGTCACCTCACCCGTCGAGGCGTCGATCTCGAACAGCCCGCCGGCGTCGTCGACCAGCGAGTAGGTGATCGCCTCGCCAGTGGTGTCGACGTCCGTCGTCGTGGCCGTGTAGATCACCGCGCTGTCGGACACGTTCTCGGCCGCCGACGCGCTCGACCCCGAGGTGAACACCTGGGCGTTGTCGTTGACGTCGGTGACGTTGACGGTGAACGCCTCCTGGTAGGTGTTGCCGTTGCCGTCATCGACGGTCACCGTCACCGGATGGGACGTGGCGGTCTCGTAATCCAACGACGCACCGGTCTTCAGGCGCAACTCGTCGCCGACGATCTCGAAGGTGTCGGTGGCCCCGCCGGTCAGCGTGTAGGTGAACACGTTGCCGCTGTCGGCATCGGTCGCGGAGAGCGTGCCGACCACGGTACCGCCGGCCGCATCCTCGGCGATCGAGTTGGCGCTGAGGTCCATGTCGGTCGGCGCATGGATGTTCCCGGCACCGCCAGACCCCGTCGTCGAACCGGGGTCGGCTGCCGCATCGTCGCCACTTGAAGATGTTGCCGACGTCGTGCCGGCGGCACGCGGCTGCGCAACCAGATCGTCACCAGTCCCGGACACGGGCTCCGCCTGGGACGGCTCTTGGCGCGAGAACGCACGCTGTGCATCGCCGGACGAAGCGCCGCCCCCGGATGCGTCGCGCGTGCCGGAGGTCAGCGAAAGCCCACCGAACGCCTCCGGCCCGTCAGCGATGCTGAACGCCGGGCCGCCGGGCCGGGATGCAGCCTCACCGTCATCGGGAAGCCGGTCCACCGTCGCCGCTCGTGAGTCGACGTCGCCCGCAACCGGCACCTCGACATCCTGGACGACGGCACCCTGCGTCTCCGCCGCATCGGGCTTGACGTCCATGTCGCGGTACCAAAGCCAGCCCGCGCCGCTGAGCGCGGACATGACGTGGCCGGTCGGGTCGGTGACCGGAATGTCGGGCCCGCCGCCGCCGCCCGTGTCATTGCTCAGGGGCCGGTGGCCGGGACCGGTGCGCCCGTGGTCGCGCGAAATCGCGATAGCATGCGTCCAGTCCTCCGACGGAGCACCGTCGAACCTGAACGTCCCGTGGAAATTGCCGCCTTCGCCGCCTAACCGATCTGACATACCTGTCGCCCTTATCATCATCGCGCACGCAGCCCTTGCCGCTTACCTGCGGCCGGGCCTGCTGCAACGTGACGGCATGGTCTCGCGCAGCCGCTTAACAGGGCGTAAAAAATAGGCTCAATTCAAACAATCACTTGATGCGTAATTGTCGGGATACCAATGCGTATTTTTCAGACGTTAGGCGTTGAATTGACAATCGCCTGCAGACAATTTCAGTTCCATTTATGTAAAATGCCCGACAAACAGTCGAACATGGATGTCCCCCAACAAAACCGACACGCGGCGGCGCTCAGAGAACGCCTTCCGGCAAGTGTGCGGTCACGCCCAGATACCTGATGTCGTCGCCCTCGAACCCCTGCACGCTCATGCCGACCAGCACGAACATCGCATACGAGCCCAGGTCGGGCAGATAACGCCCGGTCTCCAGCGGGCCATAGAGCACCACCTGCTCGATCCGATAGCCGTGCGGGCAACCGCGGCTGGAGAACAACTGGCGGTCCTCCTGCAACACCACCGGCACGCCACCGTCTGGCTGTAGCGTCAGCGTGAAGATGACATTCGGGCCGAAGTACTCGCAGTCGGGCGACGCGGCCGGCCGTTCCGTCAGCAGCACCTGGTGCCGTTCGCCGATGTAGGAGGTCGCCACCGCGGTCATCGAGAAGGTCGCGATGTGCGGCGCCGCATCAAGGTCGGTATAGGGCCGGTGGATCATCTGGGTGCCGACATTGCCCTGAATGATGCCAAGGCTGGCAAGCGCATTGCGCGCCTCGGTGGCGGCTTCCTGGCGCGCTTTCATCACCGCGGCCGGCGGCGGCAGCGTTTCGGCAAGCGCGTCGTTGTCGATCAGCACCCGTATCGGGTCGACCGCCCAATCGTTCGCGGCAACGTCGATGATGAAGATCTCGGCATACGGGAACCCCGACCCGTCCTGGCTGCCAAACTGCTCGAACGCGACATAGCGGCCGTCCTGGGAGAAGCCCACCAGTTCGGCGGTCGCCTTGTCGGCGGCCTGCAACGGGCCGGCGGCCACAAGAAGCAGCGGCAGCGCGACGATAGCCGCCATGCCGCGCTGGAAGACAGGTCGCGCAATCGCGAAGCCCATACCATATGTCCTTTCATTCGTTTCGCCGGCTAAACTTAGCCGAGCGGACGGTAATGGTCACGGGCAGCGGAACAGCATCGACATGACAGAGCCTCGTCGCCACGTGGCCGCCCGACCCGCCCGCGGTCTTGGCAAGGGGCGCGCGCATCGACGGCCGAAGCGGTGGCGCATCAGCCTGGCGATGGTGCTGTCGCTGGTCATCGGCGCCCTGGTGGCGGTGGGCATCGGCGTGGTGCTCGCGGTCTGGCTGTGGGGCGCCTTCACCAACACCGCCAGCCTGCTGGGCGACAAGACGCACCTGATTCTGGATACGGTGCGCCAGGAACTGTCGGCGCAGCTCGACCCCGGCGCGGAGCAGGCCGCCTACCTGGCCGAGCGTTTTGCCGACCCACGGATCGACCTGACCGACAACGACGCGATCGCCGAGGCTCTCGGCTGGGCCTTGGCCGCCACGCCGCAGGTCGACGGCGTCGTCTTCATCCGCTTCGAAGGCAACTCCGTCGGCGTGCGCAATGGCCCCGACGGCGAGCGCGAAGTCGGCATCTTTCCAATGACGCGGCCGGACCCGCAGGAGGCCCTGGCCTATCTGCGCCAGCTGGACTCGCCCTACGCCTGGGGCTCGCCAACCTGGTCCGACGGACTGGATGGCACGGTGGTGAACCTGGTCCGCGTTGTCGGCACCCTGGAAGAGCCGCTCGGCCTGATCGGGGTTGCGGTCAGGGTCGGTCAGATATCCGCCTTCCTGGACACCATCACGCAGAGCACCCACGGCACAGCGTTCGTGCTCTATGGGCCGGACAAGGTGCTGGCGCACCCGTTGTTCGCGGTCGGCGACGTGGACGTGACCCCGGAAGAGCCGCTGCCGGACCTCGCCGGGTTCGCCGATCCGGTGCTTGGCCGCATGTGGTGGGAGGAAGGCCGCGAGGAAATCGACTATATCGACTTCCGTCCGGGCACCGCCGCACACTTCCTGACCGCCTTCGACACGGCCTACGTCTACGTTTACGAGGAAGTGGCGGGCTATGCCGACCGGCCGATCATTCTCGGCGTCTACTACGACGACCGGGATATCGGCCTGGAAATTCGCCGCCTGCTCATCATCATCGGCGTCAGCTTCGCCGTGCTCGTCATCGCCATCATCGCCGCGATCCTGATCGCGCGCAGGCTTGCCCGGCCGATCCGCCGCGCCGCCGATGCCAGCCTTCAGGTGGGGCGCATGGAGTTCGGCGCGCTGACGGAGTTGCCGCGCAGCCATGTCCGCGAGTTGGACGACCAGGCAGCGGCCTTCAACAACATGATCAACGCGCTCGGCTGGTTCGAGATCTACGTGCCGCGCCGGCTGGTCGGCCGCCTGATGGCGCGCGGCGACCGGGCCCTGATGCAGTCCCATGACATCGAGGTCACGGTCATGTTCACCGATATCGCCGGATTCACGCGCTGGTCGGAGGGGCGCGACGCGCAGGACGTGGCCGGCTTCCTGAACAGCCATTTCGCGACCCTGGCCGAATGCATCGAAGCGGAGGCCGGCACGCTCGACAAGTTCATCGGCGACGGATTGATGGCGTTCTGGGGCGCCCCCGACCCACAGCATGACCATGCCGAGCGCGCGTGCCGCGCGGCATTGGCGATTGCCGATGCCATTGATGCGTTCAACGCCAGGAACCGCGACGCCGGGGCGCCGCCGCTGCATCTCAGGATCGGGCTGCACAGCGGCAGGGCCACAGTCGGCAACATCGGTGCGCCACAGCGCATGAACTACACGGTTGTCGGCGACACGGTGAACGTTTGCCAGCGCCTGGAGGCAATGGCCAAGTCGGTCCAGAACGGCGACGGCAGCACCACCGTCGTCATCAGCGCCGAGACCGCAACGCGTCTGTCACCCGGCGCGGACCTCACCGCCATCGGCGAGACCAAGCTCGACGGCCGCGATGCCCCGGTGGCGGTCTGCCAGCTCCATGGACTGGCGCCGGTAGCAGACGACGGCCAGACGCCTAGTTAGGACCAGTCAGTCAGCCACGATACTGGGCCGGACCAGGACCAGCAGTTCATGGGTGTTGTTGTCAGTGTTGGTCGTGGTGAACAGCTCCCCCACGATGGGAATGTCACCCAGCGGCGGCGGAGTCCGCTCGGTCACCCCATCCACCGCTTCGATCGCCTGACCGGCGATGGCAAAGCTGTAGTCGTCGTTCAGGGTCACGATGGTCGACACGCTGATGGAGCCTGTGCGCGGGGTCCGGATCATCGGCCGCTGCAACAATGCGGCCGACAGCCGTTCGGAGAGTATGGGTCCCAACCAGGGCACCTGGCCCGGCAGTACGCCGATGTTCAGGACCAGCGCATCGTCGATGAGGCCGACAGAACCGGCGCCGAACTGAGGCGCGAACATATCGGACGTGTAGGCGAAACGGGTCACCTCGCCCAGGATCGGGATGTTGTTGAGGCCGATGCGGTTCTCGTCGCGGCGGATGACGATGCCGTCCAGCTCGGTGCCATACAGCTCGCCGGCCATGACGACGAACATGCGCCGGACCGTCGCGGTCTCGAACGCGCCGAGGCGCAGCGGGATGTAATCCATGCGCACCGACGAGCGGTCGGCGAAGTCGTTGGGGTTATTGCCGACAACGCTGCCGGGGGCATTGTTCTCGGCATGGGCAGCCGGCGCGAAGGCAGCCGCGACAACCATGCCCATAGCGACAATGGCATCCCTCAAGCGGAAGTTCGGTGCCGTGCAGCCCGTCATCGCATCCTCCATGACACTAGAGCATGATCATTTCAGTCGGCACCAGCCCTCACCCCCACCCGGCCACCCAGGCAGGATACTTGCGTGGGAGGCCGGGCGGGGGACAGGGCTGGCGCAGATTCAGCGTAAGCTGATCCCGATCTAGTAACACTGGAACAATTCTCGCGGCCAACATGACCGAATCATGACCATTCGTTCAGACATTGAGCGGGCGGCGCGGCGGCCACGAAGTTGCCCCATTTCCGCCCCCATGCTCGATTGACGCAATCCGAGCACCTCCCCAAGCGCAAGACCGCGCCATTGCTCGCTCAAGAATGATGAGGCCATGGACCCACGCAAGGTAGCTTCCGCCGCAATCGGCGCCTTTGGCATCGCCGCCGTCACCGCGGGCTGTACCGTCAGGCCCGGGCCAGGCGGCGCGACCGTCGACGTCGACCCTGGTACCGTCATCTTCACGCCCAGCGGCGCCAGCTTCGGCGGGCATGGTGGCGAGGGCGGCGAAGGTGGCGAAGGCGGCCGCAACCACACCACGACGATCACGTTCTAAGGCCTGTTGAGATTCAGGATTCCTCTCCGTGCTTGGTTGTGATTCAAGCTTCGGATGGAACGATTCGTACTGAGTGACGCCCAATGGGCGAAGATGGAACCCCATTGCTTGGGCAAGCCGAGCGATCCGGGCCGCAGTGGCGCTGACAACCGGCGCTTTGTCGAAGCCGTGCTGTGGGTGGTGCGTACGGGCAGCCCGTGGCGTGATCTCCCGACATCTTTTGGCCCTTGGAACACGGTCTTTAAGCGATACCGCGACTGGGTCAAAGCAGACGTCTTCGTGCGGCTGTTCGAGGCCTGCTTGGACGAGCCGGACATGGAATACGCCATGGTTGATGCCACCATTGTCAAGGTGCACCGCCACGGCCAGGGCGCAAAAGGGGGACTCAAAGCCAGGCCATCGGCCGCTCCAAGGGCGGGATGACGACGAAGATCCTCGCGCTGTGTGATGCGCTTGGCAATCTGGTGCGTTTCGTGCTCCTGCCCGGCCATCGCTACGATACGGTTGGCGTGCCGCCGCTCATCGACGGACTCTCCTTCAAGGCGATGATCGCGGACAAAGCGTTCGACACCAGCGCCATCGTTGCTGACCTCAACGAGCGCGGTGCCAAGATCGTCATATCCCAGCATCCGCGCCGCGCCAGCCCGCTGCAAATCGACGCCGAGATGTACAAATGGCGTCATCTGATCGAAAACTTCTTCTGCAAACTCAAAGAGTTCAAGCGAATCGCCATGCGTGCAGACAAAACCGACACAAGCTTCAACGCCATCATCCATCTCGCAGCAGCTGTCATAAACTCGCGATGAATCTCAACAGGCCCTAGAACTTGATCATCTAGGTCGACGCTTCCACCAGCGAAATGAAGTCCTCGAACTTGCCCGAGGGCGACCGCGGCAGGTCCGGAACGCCGATCACCATGACGGTGCCCGGAAACTGAAACTTTGCGGCGGCCCAGCGCTGGAGGGCACTGGCCTGGTCGTCGCTCAGGCCATCCTCGGCAACGACCCTGAGTTCCAACAGATCGGTCGTGCGTTGCACGAACTGATAGCGGCGCACCGGCGCGCAGGCCGCTATGTCCTGCAGGTCCGATGACGAGAGCAGCGTGACCTTGCTCGTGCCGTCCGGCATGACGAGCATGTTCTGCCGGCGTCCGAACACCTGGCTGATCACCGGCAACCCGCGACCGCACGCGCAGGGTTGGCCCACCGCGGCGAAATCGCCGATGTCATAGCGGATCAGCGGTGTTGCGAAATTGTGCAGCGGCGTCACCACGACACGGCCGGTCTCGCCTGGCGCGCACCAGCCGCCGTCCTCGTCCAGCACCTCCAGCAAGACCGCCTCGGCCGGAACATGCAGCGCATGGCTTTCCGGGCATTGCAGCCCCAGATAGCCCGCCTCCCGCGCGCTGTAGAGATTCACCACCGGCGCGCCCCAGGCGTCCTCAATGGTCGCCCGCTGAGCCGGACTGAGGATTTCCGAGATCGTCTCCACCTGCCGAAGCTTTGCCGGGCGCTTGCCCGTCCGCCGGCTGAGGGCCGCCAGCTCCGCCAGCAATGTCGGGAAGCTCAGCAGATAGTCGGGGTCCATGCGGACCAGCCATTCGAGCTGATCGGCCACCGGCGTCATGACGTTGAGGCCGACGCACGGGCCGGACTGGAACAGCGTCGGCCCACCGCCCCAATGCTCCCAGCGGTCGCCATCGGGGTAGGCGGCCTTGCCCTTGCCCGACTCCCGCAGCACCGCCAGGGTGCCGGTCAGGTCGCGCCGATGCCAAAGATGGTCGCGATAGGTGACGGCACTCCAGACCAGGCCGAACAACTGGGTACGTCGGACGCGAACCGGCGTGCCGGTCGAGCCAGAGGTCGCAATCTCGTCCCATCCGCCGTGCGCTTCCGGGACCGCCGTGCTGTGCAGCGCCTCGCCCGCCGCATGAACCTCGTCGCGCCGCAGCACCGGCAACCGTCGCCAAGCGTCGTAGAACGCGTCCGCGTCACCTGAATCGGGCAAGCCGCCCAGGCGGTCGCGATAGAACGGCACGGTCGCGCGGGCGTGGGCAACCAGTTCGCGGAGCTGGCCGGCCTGGGCGGCGCGCAGCCGCTCCGGCGACCACCACTGGGTCTGCTCCATCTGGTAGAGGAGAGTCGCGGTCGCCATGCCACGCGCGCCAGGCAATGCGGGCCACGCCGCGCCTGGAACGGCACTGACGAAAGGCGGCAGTTGGTCGTCCGCCGACACGCGCCCGCCCGCCGGCATGGTACCGGTGTCGCGGGCGCCGGCCGAGCTAGAACGTGACGACGCTGCGGATCGACTCGCCCTCGTGCATCAGGTGGAAGGCGTCGTTGATCTTATCGAGCGGCATAGTGTGAGTGATCATGTCGTCGATGTTGATCTTGCCGTCCATGTACCAGTCGACGATCTTCGGCACGTCGGTGCGGCCCTTGGCGCCGCCAAACGCGGTGCCGCGCCACACCCGCCCGGTCACGAGCTGGAACGGCCGGGTCGAGATTTCCTGCCCGGCGCCGGCCACGCCGATGATGACGCTCTCGCCCCAGCCCTTGTGACAGCACTCCAGCGCCTGGCGCATGGTGTTCACGTTGCCGATGCACTCGAACGAATAGTCGGCGCCGCCCTTGGTCAGGTCGACCAGGTACGGCACCAGGTCGCCCTCGACTTCCTTCGGATTGACGAAGTGGGTCATGCCGAACTTCTTGCCCAACGCCTCGCGTGCCGGGTTGAGGTCGACGCCGACGATCATGTTGGCACCCACCAGACGGGCACCCTGGATCACGTTGAGCCCGATACCGCCAAGCCCGAACACCACGACGTTGGCGCCCGGCTCCACCTTGGCGGTGTTGATGACCGCACCGATGCCGGTGGTCACGCCACAGCCGATGTAGCAGATCTTGTCGAACGGCGCGTCCTCGCGCACCTTCGCCGCCGCGATCTCCGGCATCACCGTGTAGTTGGAGAAGGTCGACGTGCCCATGTAGTGGAACAGCTTCTCGCCGCCGGCGGTGAACCGCGACGAGCCGTCGGGCATCAGGCCCTGGCCCTGAGTCACGCGGATCGCTTGGCACAGATTGGTCTTGCCCGAGGTGCAGTACTCGCACTGGCGGCATTCCGGCGTGTAGAGCGGGATGACGTGGTCGCCCTTCTTCAGGCCGGTCACCCCCGGCCCGGTGTCGACCACCACGCCCGCGCCCTCGTGGCCCAGGATCGCCGGGAACAGCCCCTCCGGGTCCTCGCCCGACAGGGTGAACGCATCGGTGTGGCACACACCGGTCGCCTTGATCTCGACCAGGATCTCGCCTTCCTTGGGCCCTTCGACCTCGACCGTCTCGATGGTCAGTGGATCGCCGGCTTTGTGGGCGACGGCGGCGCGGCTTTGCATATTGGTTTCCCCCGTGGAAGGCGGCGGCGCCCGGCGGCGGCGCGCGCATTTCATTGGCGTTCAAGGCCGGTAGGCTGGCAAACTCCGCCCGCGAAAGCAAGCTGTTGCGGCGCGCGCGAAAGCAGCCCGGACGCCGCGATCAGCCACGGAGCACATTCCTTGAGCGAGCCGCCAGCGCCAGAAGACACCAACGGCCGCCTCGGCCGTCCCGGGCCGCTGCGGCGCGCCGTGTTCATCGGGCTGGGGCTGCTGGCGGTGGGGATCGGCTTCACCGGCGTGTTCGTGCCGGGCCTGCCAACCACGATATTCCTGATCATCGCGGCATGGTGTTTCGCGCGCAGCTCTCCGCGCCTGCATGCCTGGCTCTACGACCATCCGCGATTCGGCCCCCTGCTCAACCACTGGGAGCAGCACGGCGTCATCCCGCTGTGGGCGAAGATCCTGGCCACCACCATGATGACGGCGAGCCTGGTCTATTTGGCCTGGGGCGTGGACATCGGCTGGGGCTGGGTGGTGGCGATCGGCATGCTGTTCGCGCTCGCCTGCCTGTTCATCTGGACCAGGCCCAGCCGCCCGCCGGATCAAGCCGTCTGATCGCGTTCGCCAAATGCAAAAAAGGGCGGCGCCAGATGGAGCACCGCCCTTTGAATTCGGGGATCGGGTGGAACGCGCCGGCCTACTCGGAGGCGACGACCAGCACCCAGAAATACTGATAGCGCGGCTCGCGCGGGTCATAGGCGAAGCCGGCGCCCGCCTCCACCGCGTTGTGCGTCATCATCACCTGATAGTGGCCCGGGCTGTCGATCCAGTCGGCCACGGTGAACTCCGGCGCATTGCGGCCGGCGGCCACGTTCTCGCCGACGAAACGATAGCGATAGCCCTGCCGGCGCACGCGATCGGCCGGCAGCGTGCCGTCCGAGCCACGGTGCGCCGCCTGGTGGTCGGTGCCCATGGTGTCGCGGATCGCCTGCAGCATCAGATCGTCGGCGTGGCCTTGCGCGGCGGCCATCAGCCGGTCGTCGGCGGACAGCGGCCGGCGGCCTTCGCCCATGCGCACGATGTTCACATATTCCAGCAAACGCACCGCGTCGGGGTGATAGCCCGTCGCCAGACTGGGCCGCGCCGTCGTGACGGCGGCAGCCGCGGCGGCACCGCCGATCAGGAAACGCCGGCGTCCGATCAGGCTACTGGAAGACGATGCGGGGGGCAGGTCTTGCATGCCGATCCTCCTCGAACAGAGTGTCCAATACCCTAACGGCTATGTCAGCATAAACCTTCGCGTGGGCGCTTTGCGGATCGGAAACCACGATCGGCTGCCCTTCATCCGACGTCTTGCGGATGTCGATGTGCAGCGGAACCGCCCCCAAGAACGCAACGCCTTCCCGCTCAGCCTCAGCGCGCGCGCCACCGTGACCGAATATCTCGGACTGGTGACCGCACGACGGGCACACGAAATGGCTCATGTTCTCCACGATTCCCAAACACGGCACTTCGGTCTTACGAAACATATTCAAACCCTTGCGCGCGTCAATCAGTGCAATGTCCTGCGGCGTGGAAACAATGATCGCGCCGGCCAGGGGCACTCGCTGGGCCATGGTGAGTTGGGCATCGCCAGTGCCGGGTGGCATGTCGACGACCATCACGTCCAAATCGCCCCAATTCACGTCACGCAACATCTGTTCGAGGGCACTCATCACCATCGGCCCGCGCCAGATCATCGGTGTCGTCTCGTCGACCAAAAACCCAATCGACATAGCCTTTATCCCGTACGCCTCGATCGGCTCCAAAATCTTACCGTCGTGACTTTCGGGCTTGTTGGTCACATTCAACATGCGAGGTGTTGACGGACCGTAAACGTCTGCGTCGAGCAAACCGACCCGCCGGCCGAGCTTCGCCATCGCCAGGGCAAGGTTCACGGCGGTGGTGGATTTGCCCACGCCGCCCTTGCCGCTGGCCACCGCGATCACTTTGTCGACACCGGGCAGCAGCATGCGCTTCGGGGGCGCCGCACCCGCCCGGGGGCCGCCCCCTGGCCCGGCTGGCGGTGGGTCCTGGCGGCCGCCGCTGCGTTGCGCGGTCAGTACCACGGTGGCCTGACCGATGCCGCGCTCCCCGGCCAGCGCGCGTTCCGCGGCCTGGCGCATCGGCTCCAATGCGCTGCCCTGGCTGGGATCGACCTGCAGCGACACCGACACGCGGTCGCCGTCGATGGCGATGCCTGCGACAATGCCTGCGTTGACAATATCGGTGTCAGCGCCAGGTACGGGTACTGAGCCCAATGCGCGCAGGACCGTATCTTCGTTGATGCTTGCCATGTCGTCACCCGTAACATATTCACAGCATGCCGCGCGGCAACGTTGGGCATGGCAGTCGACGTAAGCCGGTTTGGCGGCGTTGCGCGAACGCGATTTGGGCCGCGGTTCGGCGCATTCGATTCCCTGCGCTGGT
This sequence comes from Alphaproteobacteria bacterium, assembly GCA_965227515.1. Taxonomy (GTDB): domain Bacteria; phylum Pseudomonadota; class Alphaproteobacteria; order CALKHQ01; family CALKHQ01; genus CBDDFZ01. The sequence goes on along the minus strand of CBDDFZ010000001.1, from coordinate 2,062,994 downwards.
GTTCGATGCGCTGGAGCATGGTAATTAGCCGTGCCGAGGATGTGCGTCCAGCAGCACGGCAGGCATGACGTGGATTTAACGGAGCGACTTTATGCCCTGGAAGAATCAAGGCAGTGGCGGCGGACCATGGGGCGGCGGCAGCAGTGGCGGCGGCGGCGGCAACGGAGGTGACGGCGGCCCCTGGGGCGGTGGCGGAGGCTCCGGCGGCGGTGGCGGCGGTTGGGGCGGTCGCGGCAATGGCGGCGGAGGCGGCGGCGGGCAGGGCCCGAACCCGCCCAATTTCGACGATCTTATCCGGCGCTCGCAGGACCGTGTGCGCGGGCTGATGCCCGGCGGTTTCTTCTCCAAGCGCGGCCTGATCCTGGTTCTGATCGTCATTGCAGGCTTCTGGCTGTTCTCAGGTTTCTATCGGGTCGAACCCGGCGAGCAGGGCGTGGTGCTGCGCTTCGGCGACCATGTCGCGACCACCGGACCAGGCCTGAACTTCCATTGGCCTTCCCCGATCGAGAGCGTCGAGATCGTGCAGGTGCTGAACGAGCGGCTGACCGAAGTCGGCACGCGCTCGGGCGTCACCCGCCGGGCCTCCGCGGACGACACGGTCGACTACGTGATCGAAGAAAGCCGCATGGTCACCAGCGACGAAAACCTGATCGACCTGGGCTATGTGGTGGTGTGGCGCGTCAAGGAGGACGAGGCGCACAACTTCCTGTTCAAGGTCGAGGACCCGCCGGGCCTGGTGCGCTCGATCTCCGAGAGTGCGCTGCGCGAGGTGGTCGGCCAGACCGAGATCGCCAAGCTTCTGCTGCGCGCCGGCGGCACGGATACGCCGACCGACGAGGAAGCGGAGAACGCGCGTATTCTGGTGCAGCAATTGACGCAAGAGCGGTTGCAGGCGGCGCTCGACCAATACGAGGCCGGCGTGCTGGTGCTCGACGTGCTGCTGCAGGGCGGCGACCCGCCGGCCGAGGTGATCGATGCGTTCCGCGACGTCGACGTGGCCGAGCAGAACGCTGACCGGCAGCGCAACGAGGCCGATGCCTACGCCAACCGGATCCAGGAAGAGGTCGGCGGTCAGGTGCAGCGCATCCTGGAAGATGCCCGCGCCTATCACGCCAACGTCACCGCCCAGGCCGACGGTCAGGCAGCGCGCTTCAACCAGGTGCTGGCGGCCTACTGGCAGTCGCCCGATATCGTGCGCGAGCGGCTCTATATCGACACTTTGGGTCGGGTGCTGACGGACGTGACCAAGATCATTCTTGAAAGCGACAACTTGTCCGAATCGATCGTGCCTTACCTGCCGCTGAACCAGCTGCAGGGCACCATGCAGGGCCAACCGCCGCGTCCGAGTGAGGGCACAAATCCGGGAGCCGGCCAATGAACCGCAAAAGAGGCGCCGTCATTGGCGTGGTCCTGGTCGTCCTGGCGATCCTCGCCTATGGCAGTTTCTACACCGTCAAGGAAGGCGAGCAGGTGCTGGTGGTCCGTTTCGGTGACCTGATCGGCACCGTTGCCGAGCCCGGCCTGCAGTTCAAGGTGCCGCTGGTCGACGACCTGATCCGGCTGGAAAAGCGGCTGCTGCAGTACACCCCCGACGCCGAGGAGGTGACCCTCAGCGACCCGAAGCGGCTTGAGGTCAGCACCACGGTGATGTGGCGGATCGACGACCCGGTCCGCTTCTACCAGACGCTGGGCACCATTGCGGCGGCCGAAAGCCGTATTCAGCGGGAGACGGCCAGTACGGTGCGTAACGTGCTGCGGCGACGCTCGCAGTCGGACGTGCTGTCGCCCCGCCGCCTGCTGATCATGGAGGAAATCCGCGAAATCGTCTCCGCGCAGCTGGAGAACAACGGCATCGTGGTGGCCGACGTGCGTATCGTGAAGGCGGAGCTGCCGGCGGCGATCACCGAATCGGTGCTGGAGAACATGCGCACCGAGCGTCAGCAGGAAGCCGCGGCCGCACGTGCCCGAGGCCAGCGCGACGCCGAGGTGACCCGGGCGGTCGCCGACCGTGTCGTCGCCGAGCTTCTGGCCGGCGCCAACCGCGAGAGCGAGCGTATTCGAGGCGATGCCGACAACTATGCGCTGACCACCTTGTCGGAGGCCTATGGCCGCGACGAGGCGTTCTTCTCGTTCTATTACACCCTCAACCAGTACGTCGACGCACTGGCCGGCAGCAGCACCCAAATGGTGATGACGTCGGACAGCGACTTCCTGGGCATGCTGCGCGGGCTGGAGGACCACGTGTTCCCCGAGCCCACACTGGATCAGCAGCGCGAGTTGCAGGAGGTCATCGAGGCGACGGCGGAGGCGGCACGCGCCGCCTTGGAAGAGGAGTTCGATCCGGAAACCCTCGAGGTGCTGGAGACGCTTGACATGATCGGCAACGAGAATGGCGAGGAAGTCCAGCCCGAGGCACCGACCTTCGATCCGGAGGCCGATCCCGGCGATGCCGGTCCAGTGAACGAGGACGCTGACGGCGGCAACCAATAACCGCCCGCCGTCACCGTTCCGATCGCCATCCCGGCCGGGCGCAGCCATTGCCCGGCCGGCGGACATATTTTGGGCGCAATACAGTGGTGGAAGGCTGAGCCATGACGATGGTCGACCCAGCTCATAGCAACGCTTGGGCCTTGAAGAACGTCAGGCGGCGAACCGCCAGTGTGGCCGGCAAGGCGATCGGACTGGCCGTGGGCGCCGCAGTTCTGGCGAGCGCGCTGGCAGCCCCCGCAGCACTTGCGCAAGCGCCCGACGGCGCGCCGCTCAGCTTTGCCGACCTGGTGGACACCCTGTCGCCCGCGGTGGTCAACATCTCCACCACCCAGCGTGTCGACTCCCGGCGCCCGCCGGTGATCCCGGACTTCCCCGAGGACTCGCCGTTCCAGGATTTCTTCGACGAGTTCACCGACCGCGACCAGCCCGACCTGCAGCCGCGCGAGGCGACCGCGCTCGGCTCCGGCTTCATCATCGACCCCGACGGCTACGTGGTCACCAACCTGCACGTCATCGAAGGCGCGGACGAGATTCGCGTCATCCTGCAGGACGACACCAACCTGCCGGCCGAGATCCTGGGCACCGACGCCAAGACCGACCTCGCGTTGCTGAAGGTGGAGTCGGACCAGCCGCTGCCGTACGTACCATGGGGCGACAGCGACGCCATGCGTGTCGGCGACTGGATCATCGCCATCGGCAACCCGTTCGGGCTCGGCGGCTCGGTCTCCGCCGGCATCATCTCCGCCCGCGCCCGCGACCTCGATTCCGGGCCCTATGACGAGTATTTGCAGACCGATGCCGCCATCAACCGCGGCAATTCCGGCGGGCCGATGTTCAACCTGGCCGGCGAAGTGGTCGGCGTGAACACCGCCATTATCTCGCCCACCGGCGGCAGCGTCGGCATCGGCTTTGCCATTCCCTCGTCCATCGCCGACATCGTGATCTCGCAACTGCGCGAGTTCGGCCGCACACGGCGCGGCTGGCTCGGCGTGCGCATCCAGACCGTCACCGACGAGATCGCGGAAAGCCTGGACTTGCCCGAAGCGTACGGCGCACTGGTTTCCAGCGTCACCGCCGACAGCCCGGCCGCCGCCGCCGGTATCGAGGCCGGCGACATCATCCTGCACTTCAACAACCGCCGGGTGAGCGAGATGCGCCAGTTGCCGCGCATCGTCGCCGAGACCCCGATCGACGCCGAAGTGCCGGTCGAGGTGTGGCGGCATGGCGAATCGGTCGAGCTCAGCGTGATGGTCGGCGAGCTGGAAGAGACCCCGGTGACCGACGCGCCTGTGGTGGGCGACACCGACGACCCGGAGACGCCGCTGGACGAGGCCGAGGTACCGGAGCTGGGCCTCACCCTCTCAGCGCTCACGCCGGAGCGCCGCCACGAGTTCGACCTCGGCGCCAATGCCGACGGCGTCGTGGTGGTGGCGGTCGAGGCGAACTCCTCGGCCGACATCAAGGGCATCAGCGTCGGCGACGTGATCGTCGAGGTGATGCAGGACCCGGTGTCCAGCCCCGCCGACGTGGCCCGCCTGGTCGCCGAGGCCCAGGAGATCGGCCGCCGCTCGGTGCTGGTGCTGATCGACCACGGCGGCGAACTGCGCTTCGAGGCGATCCAGATCGAGTAGCGGGCGTTCGATGGCGCTACTGGCCGCCACGCGCAACACTCCCCAAACACCCCCCTGTCGTCCTCGCCCTTGTGGCGAGGACCCATTCTTGTCCAATGCGCCAACAGGCAATTGGTTCTTGAGCGATGCGGGTGGAGCCCGGGTCGGGCGTTTGCTCGCGCACTGATCGAGCCAAGCCAGGCAACAGCGCACACTGCGCACGAATGGATCCTCGCCACGCCGCCCCTCGAAGGCTTCGGGGCTCCGGGCAAGGATGACAAGTCTATAGGTTAGCTACCGCGCGCCGCGGCGGTCGTTGCGGCGCTCGATCCACTTCAGGCCGCTGGCGCAGGCCAGCGTCAGCGCCACGTACAGGATCGCCGCCGAGTTGAACGGCTCGAACGGCAGGAAGCTCGACGCCTGGAACTCGCGCATGCGCTGGGTCACGTCGCGCACCGACAGGATCGACAGCAGCGACGTATCCTTCAGCATGGCGATGAATTCATTGCCCAGCGGCGGCGTCACCACTTGCAGGGCCTGGGGCAGGATGACCAGCCGGAACACCAGCCAGCGCGACATGCCCAAACTGCGCGCCGCCTCGATCTGCCCGCGTGGCACCGCCTCGATGCCGGCGCGGAAGATCTCCGCCATGTAGGCCGAATAGCCGATGGAGATCGCGATCACGCCGCGCACGAAGTTCGGCAGGTCGATGCCGCCGTCGGTGGCGTCCTTGATCGCGCCGCTCAGCGGCAGGCCGACGTAGAGGATGATCACCAGCATCGGGATGCCGCGCACGGTGTCGATGAAGAACTCCGCCCCCACCGCCAGCGGGTGGCGGCTGTGCAGCAGCCCGCCAAGGCAGAGCACCAGCAGCAGCCCGCCTATGGCGGCCATGATGAAAGCCGGCGAGCGGTATTCGCTGGGCAGGAATGTCACTTCCCACACCACGGGCAGCGTGGCGGGCGCCGCATCGATGGGCACGAAGGCGGCCGACACGTTGTCCTGGTTGGCGACAAGGTCCAGGGCGGCGGCGACATCCTCGGCGGCGCGGATCGACAGCCGGCCATAGTCCTGGTCCTCGAACACGCCTTCCTTGATGACGTCGCTGAGACCCGACGGCGTGCCCTGGATGATGGCGACCCGCTCGTCGAGTTCGCCGACGAGCACATAGGTCTCGGTCGGCTGCATGAAGAAATAGACCGCGCCGGCGCCGAGCAGCGCGCAGATCGCCGGGTAGACCAAGAAAGTGCGCCGGCCGGGGGCCAGGCCTTGCAGCCCGGCGAGCCCGAGGCCCAGTACGGCGGCGGCGAGATAGGCGAAGACCGCCGCCCGCAGCGTGATCATCAGGCCGGTGGCAAAGCCCGCATGGCCGACGAACAGCACATAGAACAGGCCAATGAGCGACATCAGCGTCAGGGCAAGGGCCGCATACCGCACGACGACCGGCGGCAGGTTGTGGCGCATGCCCTCGTGGGCGGCCAGCGTGATGCCGGCGGTGACGCAGTAGACCGCGCCATACACGACGACGATCCACGCCCAGGCGCCACGCACGACGTCCGCATATGCCTCGGTCAGGATGCGCGGCGTCTCGCCGGCCACCACCCAGTCGGACGTGTACGGGTCGACCGTGTTGGCGACGATGGATTCGATGTAGGGACCGGCCGCATCCGGCACGGCCAGCAGGACGGCGAGCAGGGCCGCGTGGACGAACACGGCCCAGTGCGCGGCGCGGCGCAGCCGACGGCCCGACTTTGTGCCGCGCCAGTACGAGATCGGCAGCAGCAGGCCGGTCAGGAACAGCGACAGCACCAGGCAGAAGCCGACGAGTTGCTCGCCGGCACCATCCTCGATGCCAAGAATGGCGACCAGGGAGCGCTGGTAGTTCGGCTCGGACGCGAACAGATAGACGATGAACGGCAGCGCGGCGAGCAGCACCAAATTGCTCGGCCGGATGCGCCGGAGCACGCTCACCGCGTGCATATCACTGCCGGTCGATTGTCATGACGCCCAAAGGAAATCAGGGCCCCAGCGCGCGCCGGGACCCTGAGACTGGCCTATTCCTCGGTGCCCCAGTATTTGGCCACCAGCTCGGCATGGGTGCCGTCGTCCATGATCATCTGAAGGCCCTCGTTGAAGGCGTCGACCATCGGGTCGCCCTCCTGGAACACCAGGCCCAGCGGATCGGCCTGCAGGCCCTCGATGCCCACGGTCAGCTCGCCGGCGAATTCCTGCTCGTAGGCGACCGCGGAGGTGCCGTCGATGATGACGCCGTCGACGTCGCCCTGCTGCAACGCCAGCACGGCGGAGACGAAGGTGTCGTAGAGGCGGATGTTCTCGCGCCCCACCAGATCCTCGGCCAACTGTGCGTTGGTGGTGCCGGTCTGCGCCGAGAGCAGGCTGCCGCCCTGGAAGTCCTCGATCGTCATGCCCTCGTCGCCGACGCGCATCAGGATCGCCTGACTGACCACCAGATAGGGATCTGAGAAGTCGACGATCTCGTCGCGCTCGGGCGTGATCGACACGCCGGAGACGACCATGTCGAACTCGCCCTGCACCAGGGCCGCAAAGATGCCGTCCCACGCCGTGGTCACGAACTCGGCGGTGCAATTGATGCGCTCGCAGATCGCGTTCACCACATCGACGTCGAAGCCGATGATCTCGCCCGTGTCCGGATCGATCATCTCCATCGGCGGATAGGTGGTGTCGGAGCCGATCTTCAGCACCCGGCCTTCCAGATCGGCCGCCTGGGCGGCCCCCACCGTCAGGCCGAGCGCAACGGCTCCAGTCAGAAGTTTCTTGTACATGTCCTGGTTCCCTTCCTAGACGTGCTTAGGCCGCTGGTCCCCTTGCCCCCGCTTGCTGCATCGCGTGCAGCCCGAGCGCCAAACACGCGGCCACCCTGCCGGCGAAGTGTAACGCCGAAATGACAGGAGTCTATGCGGTTGGTAGGGGGGGGGGCAGCACCGCCGTCATTGCGAGGAGCGGAGCGACGCGGCAATCCAGTGCGTCTATCCCCTTCGCGCGACAATCGCCTGGATCGCCACACCCGCCCCCAATCAAGAATTGGGCGCGGGTTCGCGATGACGGCGGAGAAGTGGCTAAACCTCCACCTGCATCCAGGCGCGTTCCTGGGCGGAGCGGCGGGCGGTGTCGACCACGGTCTGCACGGTCAGCCCCTCCTTGAAGTCCGGCCAGGGCGCGGAACCTTCGTCGGCCAGCCCCATGATCAGGTCCCGGACCTCGATCACCTTCAGGTCGTTGAAGCCGAGCTGGTGGCCCGGCGCCGGGCAGAAGTTACCATAGGGCTCGTGCACCGGGCCGGCGCAGATGGTGCGGAAGCCCTCGCGCCCGCGCGGCTGGCCGCTGGTGCTTATCTCCAGCTCGTTCAGGCGCTCGGCGTTGAAGTTCACCGTGCCCTTGGTGCCGGTCATCTCGAACGCCAGGTACATCACCCGGCCCTGGGCCACCCAGCTCGCCTCGATGGAGCCGGTGGCGCCGTTGCTGAACGTGCACAGGAAGCGGGCCTGGTCGTCGGTGGTGCATTCCTTGGTTTCCAGCGACTCCCCGGCCTCCATCGCGCCGCTGGCGATGAGCTGGATGGTGGAGGCGTCCTTCACCACCGGGCGTTCCTTCACCGTGGTGTGGAGCTGGCCGCAGACCTCGGTGATGTCGCCGACCAGGAACCGCGCCATCGCGGTGATGTGGCTGCCCAGGTCGGCGATCACGCCGCCGCCCGGCGGCTCGTTGCGCCAGCTATAGGGCGTGGTCGGGTTGACCATGTAGTCCTCGGCATGGATGCCGCGAAAGCCCACCACCTCGCCGATTTCGCCGGACTGCACGATGTCGCGCGCCAGGCCGATGATCGGGTTCTTGATGTAGTTGAAGCCGATGGCGGTCTTCACGCCCGCCTTGTCGGTCGCCGCCACCATGCGGTGGCATTCCTCCAGGGTGTTGCCGAGCGGCTTCTCGCAATAGACGTGCTTGCCGGCCTCCGCCGCCGCGACCGCGATCTCGCAGTGGAACGCGTTGGGCGCGGTAATGTCGACCACGTCGATCTCGGGATCGTTGACCAGCTCGCGCCAGTCGCCGGTCGACCGGCGGAAGCCGAACCGCGCCGCCGCACGCTGCGCCGCCGCCTCGTCGACGTCGGCGATCAGCTCCAGCACCGGCTCCAGCGGGAGGTCGAACAGGCCACTGACAGAGCGGAAGGCGTTGGCATGGCAGGCGCCCATGAAACCGGAGCCGACCAGACCGATCTTGAGCGGACGCTTCATCGGAGCAGCACCTCCGGGTTGACCACCAGCTTGGGGTCGAGCTTGCCGTCCAGCACATTGAGCACGTTCCGCACCGTGGCGATGGCCATGCGGTCGGCGCACTCGGCGGTCAGGCCGGCGATGTGCGGGCTCAACAGCACGTTGTCGAGTTCGAAGAAGCGATGGCCGGCGGCCGGCGGCTCCTGGCCGAACACGTCCAGCGCGGCGCCCGCGATGGTGCCGTCGGCAAGCGCCTGGTAGAGCGCATCCTCGTCCACCAGCCCGCCCCGCGCGGTGTTGATGACGTGCGCGGTCGGCTTCATGCCCGCCAGCGTCTCGGCATTGATCATCTTGGCGGTGTCGTCGGTCATCGGCAGGTGCAGGGTCACGAAGTCGGCCTCGGCCAGCCCCGCCGCCAGATCGCGCACCGGCGTCGCGCCGGCCGACGCGATCGCCTCGTCGTCGACGAACGGATCGTAGACCGACAGGTTCATGTCGAACGCGCTGGCGCGCTTGGCGACCTCGCGGCCGATGCGGCCGAAGCCGCAGATCAACAGGCGCTTGCCGTCCAGCTCGCTGGCGGAAAAGCCGTCGCGCAGCGCCCAGTTGCCCAGCCGCACCGCGCGGTCGTAGGCACCGCCCCGCTTGGCCAGCGACAGGATGAAGAACATCGTGTGCTCGGCCACGGTGACCGCGTTCACGTTACCGACGACGGCGAGCGGGATCTTGCGCCGGGTCAGCGCCGCCAAATCCACATTGTCGTAGCCGACGCCGTGACGGGCCACGATCTTGAGCTTGGGCGCCGAATCCAACAGCGCGGCGTCCATCTGGAAGGTGCGCAGCGCAATGGCGTCCGCATCCGGCATCGCCGCCGACACCGCGCCGGCCGTCGGATGGTCGATCGTGACCAGGCTGATGTCGCCCCGCCCCTCCAGCAGCTTGTGCCCCGCCGGCCGGAACTGGCCGATCATCACCACCCGGTACATGGCTCAGTGTCCTTGCTCTTGTTCATGTGTCCGCCCTTTTAGAGCTCCCTCTCGTCCAAACCCCAACGTCATGCCCGCACTCGTTGCGGGCATCCACGTCTTTAGTCCGAAGGCATGAGCCCGGATCTTACGATCGCGAAGTCGTGGATGGTCGGGACAAGCCCGACCATGACGATGTTGGGCAGTGGGCACGGTGGGTGGCCCAACCTCAGTACCCGCTGCCGGTGGGCGTGGCGGTGCCGGAACTGCCGCCGTCCTTGAACGCCTTCACCATCGCCGCCGAAGACGCCGCCATGATGCGCGCGTCCGACAGGATCGTCGTCATCTGGAAGCCCATCTCGACCATGCGCAGCGCATAGTCGACCGAGCCGCAGTGCATGGTGCCGACCTTGCCGTGCTTCTTCACTGCCTCGATGACGATCTTGTACTTGTCCAGCATCTCTGGGTCTTCGGTGTCGAAGGCCGGCTTCTTGCCGTAGCCGAGCGCCAGGTCCGCCGGGCCGATGTAGACCGCGTCGATGCCGGGCGTGGCGCAGATCGCGTCCACGTTCTCCACCGCCTCCGGCGTCTCGATCTGCGCGATGGCGACGATGGTGTCGTTGGCGTGCACCGCATAGTCGGGACCGCCGTACAGCAACCCGCGTACCGGGCCGAAGCTGCGCTGGCCAAGCGGCGGATAGTGCGTGTAGGCGGCGAACTTGGCGGCATCCTCCGGCGTGTTGACCATCGGGCAGATCACGCCATAAGCGCCGGCATCCAGCATCTTGCCGACGATGCCGGGCTCGTTCCACGGCACCCGGCACAGCGGCACGGTGTCGGTGGTGCTGATCGCCTGGAACATGGTGACGGCGACCTGGTAGTCGTTCAGGCCGTGCTGCAGGTCGACGGTTACCGAATCCCAGCCGGCATGGGCCATGGTCTCGGCAGAGAACGACGACGGGATGCCGCACCAGCCATTCACCGTGGCGCCGCCCTTGGCCCAGATCTCGCGCAATTTGTTCGGTCGCATAGGGTACCTTTCAATCTAGTCGGCGCCGGCCCTCTCCCCCACCCGGCCACCCGACGGCAGTATGATCAGCGGGCGGTCGGATGGGGGAGCGGGCCGGTGCAGAGTCAGCTAAGCTGGAAACAGATCAGACCGACACCATCGTGGTCAGCTTCACGTCCAGATAGTCCTTGATGCCGAGCGAGCCGCCCTCGCGGCCGAACCCGGATTCCTTGATGCCGCCGAACGGCGCCTCCGCGGTCGCCAGCGCCATGGTGTTGACGCCGACCATGCCGGCCTCCATAGCCTCCGACGCCGCCTGCGCCCATTTCTGCGACTTGGTGAACACGTAGCTGGCCAGTCCCATGTCGAGCGAGTTGGCGCGCTCCATCACCTCATCGAAGTCGCGGAAGCTGGTCAGCGGCGCCACCGGGCCGAACGGCTCCTCGGTCATCAGGCGGCCCTGGTCGCTGACGTCGTCGAACACGGTTGGCTCGAAGAAGAAGCCGCGGTTGAAGCCGGCCGGGCGCTGGCCGCCGGCCAGCAGGGTCGCGCCCTCCTTCTTGGTGTCCTCCACCATCTCCTCGATCTCGGCCAGCCGCTTGGCGGTCGCCATCGGCCCGACATCGACGCCCTCGTCCAGGCCATTGCCGACGCGCAGCGCCTTTGTCACCTCGACGAAGCGCTTGGTGAAGCGGTCCTTCACCGACTCATGCAGATAAAAGCGCGACGGCGACACGCAGACCTGGCCGCAATTGCGGTACTTGCCGGTGGCCAGCGTCTCGGCGGCGTTCTCGGCGTCGGCGTCTTCGAACACGATCACCGGGGCATGGCCGCCCAGCTCCATGGAGAGCTTCTTGACGGTGTCGGCCGACTGCTTGATCAGCAGCTTGCCGACTTCGGTGGAGCCGGTCAGCGAGATCTTGCGGACCTTCTTGGACTCCAGGAGCTTGGCGGAGATGACACGCGCCTTGCCGGTCAGCAAGTTGACCACACCCGGCGGCAGGCCGGCATCCTCGCAGCACTTCACGATCGCCATCACCGCACCCGGCCCCTCTTCCGACGGGCGCACGATGATGGAGCAGCCGGCGGCCAGCGCCGGTGCGATCTTGCGGCACGACAGCACGGCCGGGAAGTTCCAGGCGGAGAATGCGGCCACGATGCCCACCGGCTGGTAGGTCACCATGATGCGTGTGTTCGGCGCGCGCGGCTCGACGAGCTGGCCGTAGATGCGCTTGGTCTCCTCGGCGTACCAGTAGAACTGCTCGATCGACATGTTGACCTCGATCCGCGCCTGCGCCAGCGGCTTGCCGATCTCGCGGGTCATGTAGGTGGCGATCTCTTCCTTGCGCTCCTCCATCAGCTCGCCGATGCGGCGGATCAGGCGGGAGCGCTCCCACGGCTGGGTGTTGCGCCAGACCTGGAACCCCTTGTCGGCGGCGGCGATCGCCGCCTCGACGTCGTCGTCCTGCGCCGCCGGCGCCTCGCCCAGCACCTCCTCGGTCGCCGGGTCGATCACCGGATAGGTGGAACCGCTGTTGGCCCCGCGCCAACCGCCGTCGATGTAAAGGCCGTAATCTGCGTACATTTTTCGGTCCTCCGATTGGCGCGCTGCCGCTGCCTTTTCCAGTGTTCCCGTCTTTGCCACTTCACTCGCTCGTCATGGTCGGGCTTGACCCGACCATCCACGACTTTTTTCAACCGATGCCAAGACGTGGATGCCCGCAACAAGTGCGGGCATGACGGTTGGGGTTTATGTGTGCCCCCTACTGCTCCACCTTCGTGGGCGCGCCGCCATTGTGAGCCGACGCCGTCGCCGCCTCGGCGAGCTGCAGCGCCCGCAACCCGTCAAGCGCGGTCACGCTGGGCTTGCCGCCATGGCGCAGCACGTCGACGAAGTGGTTGATCTCGTTCAGGTACGATGCCTCGTAGCGCTCGATGAAGAAGTTCAGCAACGGCGTGGTCTGCATGCCGTCCTTGGTCCAGACCTGGGCCAGCGCCTCCTGCACGTTGCCGTTGTGCACCATGCCGTTCGAGCCCAGCACCTCCATGCGCTGGTCGTAGCCATAGGTCGCGCGCCTTGACCCGGTGATCGAGACCTGCTTGCCGCTGGCGGTGTGCATGGTGACCATGACCGTGTCGAAATCGTCGATCTCCGCCAGGCCCGGGTCGACCAGCCGGCTGCCGGTGGCGGATACCTCCACCGGCTCCTCGCCCAGCAGCCAGCGGGCGATGTCGAAGTCGTGGATGATCATGTCGCGGAAGATGCCGCCTGACTCGCGCAGATACGCCATCGGCGCCAGGCCAGGGTCGCGGCTGGTGATGATCACCTGCTCCACGTCGCCGACCTTGCCGGCCTCCACCGCCTTGCGCACGCCGGCATTGTGCGGGTCGAAGCGGCGATTGAAGCCGATCATCACCGGCACGTCGGGATAGGCCTTCAGATCCTCGATGCACTGGCGCGCGCGGGCGATATCCAGGTCGATGGGCTTTTCGCACAGCACCGCCTTGCCGGCCGCTGCCGCCGCCACCATCAGGTCGACGTGGGTCGGCGTCGCCGAGCAGATCAGCACTGCATCGACATCCGGGTCCGACAGCGCGGCGTCGCGGTTCGTGACCTTGGCACCGGTCTCGGCCGCCACCTGGCCGGCCGCTTCCGGATTGACGTCGACGATGTGGGCAAGCTCGATGCCGTTCATACGCGCCAGGTTGCGCGCGTGCATCGCGCCGATGCGGCCCGCGCCGAATTGGGCGAAGGTCACCATGTCGTTCCTCCCAGAACCATTTGGCCCCGACAGCCTTGGGGTGGGGCACTTGCGTTTTGCGTTGGTAGGATTGGGCTGATTTGATATCTGGTCAACGGGATCATGTCACGGCAGATTTATGCGGACGCGGCAGTCGGGCTTGCCGCATGGCCGCATGCGCGCCCGCTGACGCCAAGCAATGACAAGCGTGCCCTCAGGCGCGCCGGGAGGAAGCGATGAAGACTGTTCGACTGACCATGGCCCAGGCCGTCGTGCGCTGGATGGTGGCGCAACGCACCCTGATCGACGGGCAGGAAGCGCCGATGTTCCCGGGCGTTTTCGCCATTTTCGGCCACGGCAACGTCACCTGCCTGGGCGAGGCGCTGGAGGCGGTGCAGGACCAGATGCCGACCTGGCGCGGCCAGAACGAGCAGTCGATGGCGCTGGCCGCCATGGGTTATGCCAAGGCCAAGCATCGCCGCCAGATCATGGTCGCGGCGTCGTCCATCGGCCCCGGTGCGCTGAACATGGTGACCGCGGCGGGTGCGGCCCACGCCAACCGGCTGCCGATCCTGCTGCTGTCGGGCGATGTGTTCGCCAGCCGCCTGCCCGACCCGGTGCTGCAGCAGGTGGAGAACTTCTACGACCCGACCCTGTCGGTGAATGACGCCTTCAAGCCGGTGACCCGCTATTGGGACCGTATCACCCGGCCGGAGCAGATCATCCAGTCGCTGCCACAGGCGCTGGCGACCATGCTGGACCCGGCCGACTGCGGCCCGGCGTTCATCGCGCTCTGCCAGGACATCCAGGCCGAGGCGTTCGACTACCCCGAGGTGTTCTTCGAGAAGATGGTGCATCGCATTCCGCGCCCGCGCCCCGACGTCGAGCAACTCGTTGCGGCGGCCGAACTGCTGAAGTCGGCGAAGAAGCCGCTGGTGGTGGCCGGCGGCGGCGTCTTCTATTCCGGCGCGGCGGCGGAACTGACCGCGTTCGCCGAGCAGCACAATCTGCCCGTCGTGGAGACCATCGCCGGGCGCACGCTGATGGAGCACGACCACCCCAACAACTGCGGCCCGATGGGCGTATTGGGCGCCTCGTCGTCGAACGCGCTGGCGGCCGAGGCCGACGTGGTGCTGGCGGTCGGCACCCGGCTGCAGGACTTCACCACCGGCTCGTGGAGCGTGTTCGGCAACGAGAACGTGCGCCTGATCGGGCTGAACGCCGCCCGCTTCGACGCCCACAAGCACCGCTCTCTGCCGGTGGTGGGCGACGCCCAGGTCGGGCTGACCGAGCTGTCGTCCGGCCTCGGCGACTGGAAGGCGCCCGACGGCTGGATGTCGAAGGCGCGCGGCCTCTATGGCGAGTGGAACGAGCTGGTCGACAAGGTCTCCGGCCCGACCAACCAGGAAGTGCCGACCTATGCCCACGTCGTCGGCGCGATCAACCGCATCTGCGACCCGACCGACCTGGCGCTGACCGCGGCCGGCGGCCTGCCGGGCGAGCTGTGCCAGAACTGGCGCGCCAAGACCGCCCACACCTTCGACTGCGAGTTCGGCTTCTCTTGCATGGGCTATGAGATCGCCGGCGGCTGGGGCACCAAGATGGCGCTTGGCGACGACCGCGACGTGGTGGTGATGGTGGGCGACGGCTCCTACCAGCTCATGAACTGCGACATCTATTCCACTGTGCTGACCGGCCACAAGCTGATCGTCATCGTCTGCGACAATGGTGGGTTCTCGGTGATCGAGCGGCTGCAGACCGCCAAGGGCGGGGCCAAGTTCAACAACCGCTACGAGACCGTGCGCAAGGAACGTTTCGTGGAGTTCGACTTCGTGAAGCACGCCGAGGCGATGGGGGCGATGGCCGAGCAGGTGACCTCGATCGCCGACCTGGAGCAGGCGTTCGCCCGCGCCAAGGCCAACGACCGCACCACGGTGATCTCGATCAAGGTGAGCCACAACGAGTGGACGCCGGGCTTCGGCTGGTGGGATGTCGGCGTGCCGGAGGTGAGCCAGCGCGACAGCGTGAACGCCGCCACCAAGGAGCACACCGCCGACCGCGCCTCGAAACAGCGTGTTGGTGTTTGAGCCCAATTCCCGTTGTCACCCTTGACCGGCGCGCACGGAACGTGTTCCGCGCGCCGCGTCGAGGGTCCATTGCGCCCCAATGCGCGAAATGCCGGCAGTATCTCACCCCTGCCCATGGATGGATCCTCGGCACTCCGCCCCGCGCTTGCTGGAGGGCAAGCGCGGTGGGCTCCGGCCAAGGATGACAGTACAGTATTTGATACGCGCGGAAGCGGCCTAACCCGCCCGCGTGAACTGAAAGGACCACTGGAATGACCGCACGTCTTGGCATGGCGCCGATCGGCTGGATGAACGGCGACAAGCCGGAGATCAGCGCCCACATCTCCGTCGACCAGTGCCTGTCGGAGGTGCACGACTGCGGCTATGTCGGGGTGGAGTTGTGCGCGCGCATGCCCACCACCGCCGACGAGCTGGGCCCGCTGCTGGACAAGTACGACCTCAAGTTGATCTCCGGCTGGTACGGCGCCGAGCTTTCCCGCCGCTCGGTGGAGGAGGAGATCGAGGCGCAGCGCCCGCAGATGGACCTGTTCAAGGCGCTGGGCGCGCCGAACATGGTGGTGGCGGAGACGGCGGGCTCGGTGCAGGGCCAGTTCGACACCCCGGTCAGCCAGCGGCCGAAGTTCTCCGACGAGGACTGGAAGCCCTATGGCGCCAAGCTGACCCAGCTCGCCGAGTACATGGCCGGCGAAGGCGTGCCGATGGCGTTCCACCACCACATGGGCACCTATGTCGAGACCGAGGACGAGGTCGACAAGCTGATGAACAACACCGGCGAGGCGGTGCACCTGCTGATCGACACCGGCCACATGAAGTTCGCCGGCGGCGACTGGCTGGCCACCCTCAAGCGCTGGGGCAAGCGGCTGAACCACGTCCACGTCAAGGACATCCGCGAGCCGGTGCTGGCCGACCTGAAGGCCAATGACGGCAGCTTCTTCGCAGGGGTGCTGGACGGCGTGTTCACCGTGCCCGGCGACGGCTCCATCGACTACGCGCCTTTTTTCCGCGAACTGGCCGAGCAGAACTACGACGGCTGGATCATGGTCGAGGCCGAGCAAGACCCCAAGGTCGCCCTGCCCGACGTCTACGGCCGGATGGCGTATTCATACTGCATGGAAACGGCCGAGAAGGTGGGGCTGGGGCTGGTGAGTTGATGTGTGCGGGCAGATTTGAGCGCCGCAGTTCCTGTGTCCGCCGATCAGTGCTATCTTCTCTGGATGGACGACACACGCAAATCGCCACCCGAGCATGTGTGGCCTGACCCGATCCGGGATCGAGAATCCCTGGATGCGGCCCTCGAGGCTGGACGAAGGAGCGGCAACAGTAAGCGGACCGTCGAGGAAGTTTTCGACGACGCCTTGAAACTGGAGAGGGATGGCTGAGTACATCCTGTCTGCCGAGGCAGACCGAGACCTGATAAAGATATTTCGCTACAGCGTACGAAACTTCGGAAATGCTCGCGCCGAGCTTTACAGAGAAACGATCTTATCGGCCATTCGGGCCGCAGCGGCGTCCCCCGAGATTGGCCGGGAGTTTCGGACCAGTACCGGCGTCTCTTACTACCGTTTCAATGCCGGTCGTCACGCCATTTTCTATGAATCCATCTCATCCGGTATTCGCGTGGTTCGCGTTCTCCACTTGATGATGGATTTCGGTCTGCACCTGAGCTGACGTCATCACATTGCACGGAACTGCAGCAAGCGCAGCTCGGAACGAGCATAGCGCAATCCGGGGCCGTCGCATGTTCAATGGCATCCCCGTGTTCCACTTCGTTCCGCCCGGGCTACAAGCCGGGCCGCCGTGACATCCGGGCTATCGCTGAGCCCCGAGGAATTCGGCGATATCTAGAAGGATATCCTCACGACTGGCTTCGCGGCTGGGGTTCACATGGTGGAGCACACACGCCGCCGAATTGACCAATTCATAGTAGACGTCATCAGGATCGGAGATATATGGCTCAGCCGCATGGGGAGGTATGCCCAACAGAATCGAACCAAACTCCTTGAACATATTCGGTATAGCCTCTGAGTTATGCCGGTTGTCACGAAGTATGTCTCTAATAGAACGCTGCACGACAACCAGCCTGATATAATTTTCGCGATCAAGCAAAATATCTGCCTCAGGCATACTGTACCTATACTGAAAATACGGTCCGATATACCCCCTTTTTGTCGCCCACTCGAGTGGGCCGCCCAGTACATTTCGTGGCGGTACGTCATTATACCAATCAGCGATGTACTCAATCACGAATATCGTTAAGTTTGGCGAGTCCTGGTGAATTCGCCGGACTACTGACTGTATGTCATTCAAAACATCCGAAGGCCTGAACAGCATAATATGTTCTATTATTCCAATGTCACTTAGTATATGAATGTAACGACCAATAGGCTCAAAGGCAATATGGGTCTCAGGCGCCACAACGTGCCCATCTATGGAGAATATGGCAGTTACCGTAGTGCTCCTCTCAAATCGTGGGAATTCCTGCGTCGCCCAGCCAGACCGAGCTGGGCCACCCACGGTGGCCTCGTATGCAATTTGCATCACGTCGTTATGAGACTCGGGAGGTATATGGTTCAAACACTCATCGGCGTATGCGGCACTAAAAACCAGGCACGGCAACAAGAGGGCCACAGGCATCCGCCTAATGCTTGCTAGTACCTCTCTTTTCATACCTAATAACTCTTATGCCACTTCAAGTTTCAGGTCCGCCATCATTGGCAGAGTACCACCTTTGCTTCAAGGATGTAATTAGCACGCGTAGCCCGGATGGCGCGGGGCGCAATCCGGGGCTGTTGCATGCTGAGAGGTATTCCCGGTCGCACTTCGTTCCACCCAGGCTACGGTCGCTTGCCGTTGGGCGACGTGCGGACCTTGAGGCCCCAAGCCATTCGGGAGTCGCTGCTTTGCCGTCGCCGACCGGCGCGCCGAACCGGCGCCCGTTATGACCGGACCACCGGCATAGCAAGGGAGGCACGGTTCAAATGAGAAGCGCGCTCGACATCCTGACATTCAGAAAGATGATTTCGCCCTATGTCCTTCAGGTCTTGTTCTGGGCAGGCATTGGCGGGTGTCTCTACGGCACCTATGTCCTGATCTCGCTCGATCATTGGGCTTGGTGGACGGCACTTCTGTTCGGTCCGCTCGTGACCAGGGTCTTGTTCGAGCGCGCCATTGTCGCGTTTCAGTCGTATGAACGTATGAACGAGCTTGTCCGGTTCGTTCGGGAGCAGAATGAGCAAGCGTAGATGGGCTAACGGCCCTTGTTTGGTGGCGTGCATGAGTGGTCGTCCCTCAAGATGTCGGTGTCATACACGGAGTCGGGTTTGCCGCTCCAAGACATCGAGGAGAGACGACCATGAACTACTATGCCGGGATTGACGTTTCTTTGGAATGGTCATCGGTGTGCGTTGTTGACGGCGCGGGCGGGATTGTCTGCGAGGCTCGTATTGCGAGCACGCCGGCGGGTTTGTTGTTGTGGTTTGGGTCTTTGGGGATTTCGGTTGAGCGGATTGGTCTTGAGGCGGGGCCGTTGTCGCAATGGCTTGTGCGGGGATGTAGCGAGGGCGGTCTTTCGGTTGAGTTGCTGGAGACGCGTCATGTTGCGCGAGCGCTTTCGACGATGCCGGTGAAGTCGGACCGCTCGGACGCACGCGGGATTGCTCAGCTGATGCGTGTGGGCTGGTTTCGTCCGGTTCACTGCAAGTCTTTGGCGGCCCAGGAGATGCGGGCCCTTTTGAAGGGTCGCGACCAGCTCCGCGCGAAGCTGCACGATCTTGAGATGCACCTTCGTGGTCAGCTGCGGAACTTCGGGCTGAAGGTAGGGCACACCACCAGGCGCAGCTTTTCGACACGTATTTCGGAGCTTGTGGCGGGGCATCCGGTACTGGAGGCGGTGGCGGGGGCGCTGCTGTCGGCACGCGATGGCCTGTTGCTATCGTTCACGGCGCTGGACCGGCAGGTCCGGGCGGCGGCGCAGGCCGACGATCGCGCTCGCCTGCTGATGACGGTGCCGGGCGTGGGGAGCATTGTCGGACTGACCTACTTGTCGGGAGTGGACGACCCCGGGCGGTTTGCCTCGTCGCGCCTGGTGGGTGCGCACTTCGGCCTGACGCCGACCAAGCGCCAGTCGGGCGAGAGCGAGGTGATGGGGCGGATATCGAAGGTAGGGGACGCCGATGTGCGCTCGGCCCTCTATGAGGCGGCGCACGTGGTTCTGACCCGGCCGATCGAGGGCGGCTGGCTGAAGAGCTGGGCGATGAAGCTGGCCAGGCGTGCGGGCATGAGGAAGGCGAAGGTCGCGCTGGCGCGCCGGCTCGCCGTCATCATGCACCGGATGTGGGTTGACGGCACACCGTTCAACCATGCCGGACCGGTGCGCCCGGCGATGGCGACAGCATGATGGCCGCGGCATAAGGAGAACCGACACACGAGCTTCGACGGGCACCGACACCGGCCCGTCGAGCGCCGTCCCGCGCCGGGACGATGGATCAGGTCAGGCCGCCATCCGGGATGTCGCCTCGCATGAGAGCACGCTTCCGTAGATTGGACCGACCGATCCTCGCATATCCATCTTGGCGGCGGCCCTGCGCCGACCCCGTACAGAAGCATGACCCAGGCGCCGGGACGACGAAAAAGGGATTGACCAACAATGGCCCGTTACAGAAGCCCGGATGGTGCGGAGCGCAATCCGGGGAACTTGGAGGTGAAGGTATGTCCCCGGGTTGCACTTCGTTCCACCCGGGCTACAACCCTGTCGCGCTGATCGCAGCGTGATTGCGACGGTGCTACCCTCCCCCTCAACGCAGTTCGCGGGGAGTACGCTCATGACAACATCCGACGACACGTGCCTGAAGTGTGGCGGCAGCGGGTTCGAGGACGGCCACGTCGTTTGGAACGCGCCGCTGCGGTTCAAGCTGCCGAGCGAGGGCAGCTTCCGCCGCGGCCGCCAGGTCGCCGCGCGGGCCTGCACGGCCTGCGGTCACATCGAACTGTTTCTCGAGCAGAAGTAGGGCCGCACAAATGGGGGGTTGACCCCATGGGGTGGCGGACGGTCGGCAGGTACTTCTTGGACATCGGGCAGCCAAACACGGCGGCCCAGAGTTCCAGGAGGCGATCATGGCCAACACGATCCGACACACCAGCCGCAGCATTCTCGTCGCGGCCGTGCTGGCGTGCGCCACGCTGATCGCCCTCGCCGCCCCGGCCGACGCAACGCCCTCCGCAGACGATGCCCTGCTGACCACCGGCCAGCACGCGATTGCCAACACCGCCACGCAGGCGACTGATACCGACCAGCGCCGCCGCCTGATGCCGCAAGACCACGACGAGCGCACCCAGGTCGCGACGGCGAAGACCGACATCTCCGCGCCGCGCCGCGACGCACCGGCGCGGTGAGGGAGCGTAGCCCGGGTGGAGCGGAGCGGAACCCGGGAAGGCCAGCGGCCAGTGCATCTACCGCCCCCGGGTTGCACTGCGTTCCACCCGGGCTACGGACTACGGACCTGGATTGCCGCGTCGCGCCCGATGGGCGCTCCTCGCAATGACGGAAGGATTTCCCGCGCACATCGCCGCACCGTGACATTCAGGCTGGATTTTGCACCGCAGAACGTGATTGTTGCACTGCAACATAACTTCTGACAGCATTGCGCCCGCGTTCGCGACCGGCCTCCCCCAGACTTGCGCTTCGGGGGCTGCCGCTGCGGGCGCGCATGCATTCTCGACATTCGCAACAGCTCAGGTGACGGCAGCCCATGGCGTTCTATTCCGACTTCATGAAGAATCTGGCGGAAGGAACGCCCGGCACGGCGGCCGGCGCGATCAAGCGTTCGGTGATCTCACCCGGGGCCGGGTTCAGGATCAGCCCGTCGGAGGTTCGGGTCGAGCTGCTCGCGGGCCTGACCGTGGCGCTGGCCCTGGTGCCGGAGGCGGTGGCGTTCGCCTTCGTCGCCGGCGTGCACCCGCTGGTCGGCCTCTATGCCGCGTTCATGGTCGGGCTGATCACCGCGGTGCTGGGCGGACGGCCCGGCATGATCTCCGGCGCCACCGGCGCGCTGGCCGTGGTGATGGTCGCCCTGGTCGCCCAGCACGGGGTCGAATACCTGTTCGCCACCGTGGTGCTGATGGGCATCCTGCAGTTGCTGGCCGGCGTGTTTAAACTGGGCAAGTTCATCCGCCTGGTCCCGCACGCGGTCATGCTCGGCTTCGTCAACGGGCTCGCCATCGTTATCTTCCTGGCCCAGCTCACCCAGTTCAAGGTGCCCGGCAGCGCGGAGGCCGGCAGCCACGGCATGGGCGGCGGCGCGTGGCTGACCGGCTGGCCGCTGGCCATGATGCTGGGGCTGGTGGCGCTGACCATGCTGATCATCTGGCTGCTGCCGAAGCTGACCAAGGCGGTGCCGGCGCCACTGGCCGGCATCGGCATCGTCGCCCTGGTGGTCATCCTGTTCGATATCGACGTGCCGCGGGTCGGCGACATGGCGTCCATCGAGGGCAGCCTGCCCTCGTTCCACCTGCCAGCGGTGTCTTTCACCCTGGAAACCCTGTGGATCATACTGCCCTATGCGGTGATCCTGGCCGCCATCGGCCTGATCGAGAGCCTGCTGACCGTGAACCTGGTCAACCGCATGGTCGGCAGCCGTGGCGGCGCCAGCAAGGAATGCATCGCCCAGGGAGCGGCCAACACGGTGACCGGGTTTTTCGGCGGCATGGGCGGCTGCGCCATGATCGGCCAGTCGATGATCAACGTGAAGTCCGGCGGCCGGCGGCGGCTCTCCGGCATCGTGGCCGCCCTGTTCCTGCTGAGTTTCATCCTGTTCGCGGCCCCCTTGATCGAGCAGATCCCGCTGGCCGCCCTGGTCGGCGTCATGTTCATGGTGGTCATCGGCACCTTCGCCTGGAACACGTTCAAGATCATGCGGGTGGTGCCGGTGCATGCGACCTATGTCATGCTGCTGGTCACCTTCGTCACGGTCTGGCAGGACCTGGCGGTCGCGGTGGTGGTGGGCGTCATCGCCTCGGCGCTGCGCTTCGCGTGGGAGAGCGCCAAGCACATCTCGGTGCGGACGGAGATCGCCGCGGACGGCAGCAAGGTCTACCGCGTCCAGGGTCCGCTGTTCTTCGGCTCCGCGGCGGGCTTCACCGAGCTGTTCGATCCCAAGGGCGACCCGGACAAGGTGATCGTCGACTTCGCCGACAGCCGGGTGGCCGACCAGTCCGCGCTATCGGCCATCGAGGGGCTGTCGGCGGCCTACAACGAGGCCGGCAAGTCGATCCGGCTGCGCCACCTCTCCCACGACTGCTACCGCCTGCTGTCGCGCACCGGGCTGCTGTTCGACGAGTCGGACGACGATCCCGACTACCAGGTCGCCACCGACTATTCGGTCCGCGTCGGCCTTTTTGAGGACCCCAGCCACGGGTGAGTAGTACCTGGCGGAGGGCAACCACTGAATTCGCGGGTTTGGGCACCGCCCGTCACCTCATTTGCCATCCTTGGCCGAGGGCCGAACGACGTGATGGCCCGCGCGCCGAGGATCTATCTCACCTCTTGCGCGAAACCATCCATGGATCCTCGACGCGGCGTGCGGAACAAGTTCCGAGCACGCCGGTCAAGGATGACAAAGGTGTTTTGGCAGGGACCGATTGGGTCGCCTCGCCACCCCAAAACGTTGATTGGCGGCGAGGACGACGACTGAGTTTGGCCTGACCTACGGCCGTGGCGGGATGTTGATCGCCGCCTGGCTGGCCGGGCGGGTCTGGCACGCCTCCAGCCAGCGGTTGACGTTGGCGAACTGGTCCAGCTCCAAATGGTCGCCGGCCTCGTAGAAACCACCCAGCGTGCGCACCCACGGCCAGATCGCGACGTCGGCGATCGAGTAGTCGTCGCCCACCATGTAGTCGCGGCCGTCCAGGCGCTCGTCCAGCACGCCCAGCAGGCGCTTGGTCTCGTTGGCATAGCGCTCCAGCGGGCGCTTGTCGTCGATCTGGGCGCCGTCGAATTTGAAAAAGAAGCCGAACTGGCCGAACATCGGGCCGGGGCCGCCCATCTGCCACATCACCCATTGCCGCGCCGCGTGCTGCAAGCCCTCGTCGGCGGGCAGCAGCTTGCCGGTCTTCTCCGCGAGATAGAGCAGGATCGCCCCGCTCTCGAACAGGCCCAGCGGCTTGCCGCCCGGCCCATCCGGGTCAACGATGGCCGGGATCTTGCCGTTCGGGTTCAGCGACAGGAACTCCGGCGTCTTCTGCTCACCGTCGCGGAAGTTGACCAGATGGGCCTCGTACGGGACGCCGGTTTCCTCCAGCATCGCGGAGACCTTGACCCCGTTCGGCGTCGGAAACGAGTAGAGCTGGATGATGGAGGGGTCTGCGGCTGGCCACCGCCTGGTGATGGGAAACGCGTCGAGCATCGATAAAGTCCTGGCTGGAGAAGGCCGGCGCGCAGGAGACGGCACCGGCAAGGTGAGCGCAACCTGAAGGAACCTGTGTCGATTGTCGACGCGGTCAAGTTGATGCGCGATTCAGTGATGCGCACACCTCGCCAGGAACGCCTATCTTGTCGCGCGACCGAACTAAGCGCCCGGAGATGCCGATGACCCTGCGCAGCCTTGCCTGGCGCAACGCAATCCTGTTTGCGGCGTTGTGGGTGTGTGCCGCTGCCCAACCCGCCGCCGCGCAGGACAGGCTGGATATCTTCGACCAGATCGTCAGCGCGACCGCGTCGCAGTTCTACGACCCGGACATGCATGGCCTGGACTGGCCGGCGGTGGCGGCGGAGCACCGCGCGCGCATCACGCCCGATATGGACGAGGCCGCGTTCTCGGCCGAGGTCAACGCGATGCTGGCGCGGCTGGAGGCATCGCACACCCGGCACGTCACCCGCGACAGCACCGCCTGGTATCAACTCGTCGGCATCTTCATGACCGTGGACAGCAGCCTGGAACACCTGCTGGCGGATCACCTCGTCGACGGCGCGCCGGTCTATACCGGCATCGGCATCTTCGCCGAGGCGCGCCCGGAAGGGACGTTCGTCACCGGTGTCCTGGAGGGGCATCCGGCGGCGCGCGCGGGCATTCTGGTGGGCGACCGCATCGTCGCCGTCAATGGCGCGCCGTACCATCCGGTCGCCTCGTTCGCGGGCCGCGCCGGCACGACCATCGACATCGAACTGGAGCGCCGCCCCGGCGAGACGGTTACGCTGGAGGTCGAGCCCGCACTGCTGGACGCGACGACAATGTTCCTGCGCGCGATGCGCCACAGCATCGCGATCATCGAGCATGGCGACGTCTCGGTCGGCTACGTGCGGGTCTGGTGCTATGCCGGCGAAGACTACCAGGCCATTCTGAGCGATGCCCTGCTGCAAGGCCCGCTCGGCGACGCCGACGCCCTGGTGATGGATCTGCGCGGCGGCTGGGGCGGGGCCGAGCCCAGCTACCTCAACCTGTTCGCGCCGCGCGGAATCGAGATGACCATGGGCCGGGCCGGTGGATATGGGCGCAGCTTTGCGTCGGCATGGACCAAGCCCGTTGTCCTGCTGGTCGACGAAGGCTCGCGCTCCGGCAAGGAAGTGATCGCGTACGGCTTCCGTGCGCTCGACATCGGCCCGATCGTCGGGGAGACGACCGCCGGCGCCGTACTCGGCGGACGCCTGAACGTGCTGCGCGACGGCAGCTTGCTCTATGTCGCCACCGCCGATGTGGCGGTCGATGGCGTCAGGCTGGAGGGCGTCGGCGTGGCGCCGGACATCGCCGTGCCGTTCGACCCGGCGTTCGCCGCCGGCCACGACCCGCAACTTGACGCGGCAATCGAGATTGCGGCTGGCTCGGCCCGGCAATAGCGCGCTTTCCGACGGTCCCGCGCTGGCGTAGGCTGCCGGCGGCGCAAAACCCGGACGTCAACCAAATGCGCCACCCACCTGCGTCACCAACACGCGGAACTCCTGCCATGGCCGACTACAGGCTCCACTGCTTTCCCGAATCAGGCAACACGTACAAGGTGGCCCTCTACCTGGAGTGCGCCGGCCTGGAATGGGAGAAGGTCTTCGTCGACTATTTCAACGGCGTCACCCGCGAGCAGGGCTGGCGCGACAGCCTGAACGAACTGGGCGAGGTGCCGGTGCTGGAAACTGCCGGCAAACGGCTGACCCAGTCCGGCGCGATCCTGACCTACCTTGCCGAAACCACCGGCAAGTTTGCGCCGAAGGGCGACGACCAGCGCTATGAAGTGCTGCGCTGGCTGCTGTTCGACAACCACAAGTTCACCAGCTATTTCGCGACCTACCGCTTCCTGTTCTCGATTGCGCCGGAGCCGGGTGAGCCCGCGGTGATGGCATTCCTGAAGGGCCGGGCCGACGGGGCCTTCGCCATTGTCGAGCGCCATCTGGCCGACAGCGACTTCATCGCCGGCGGCGCGCCGACCATCGCCGACTTCTCGATGGCCGGTTACGTGTTCTATCCGCCCGAGGAGCATGGCTACGACTTCGCCACGACGCATCCCAACATGCGCCGCTGGATGGACCGGCTGCAGGCCCTGCCCGGCTGGCAGCCGCCGCGCGAATTGATGAAGGCTCCCGCCTAAGCACACCTAACAAGGACCATTCCCGATGGATATCGTCATTCCCGGCGCCACCAATCTGGGCCTGTTCGCGGTCGCCGCGCTGTTACTGCTGCTGATCCCCGGGCCGGCGGTGCTGTTCATCATCGCCCAGTCGGTGGCCCAGGGCCGCCGCGCCGGCCTGGTCTCCGACCTCGGTATCCACACCGCCACCCTGGTGCATGTGGTCGCCGCGGCCTTGGGCCTGTCCGCCCTGCTTGCATCCTCCGCGCTGGCGTTCGAGGTGGTGAAGTACGCGGGTGCCGCCTACCTGATCTGGCTCGGCCTGCAGAAGATCTTCGGCAAGCCCGACGAGGCGGACCCCCAGGCGGTGCCGCCACGGCGCTATCGCCGGCTGTTCCGCGACGGTTTCATCGTCAACCTCTTGAACCCGAAGACCGCGCTGTTCTTCCTGGCGTTCCTGCCGCAGTTCGTGGAGCCGGAACGCGGCCACGTGGCGATGCAGATCGCCTTCCTCGGCCTGATCTTCATCGCGATCGGGCTGATCACCGACGGCATCTATGCCCTGGCGGCCGGCACCGCCGGCAACTGGCTGAAGCGCCGCCGCCCGGGCATGCGTTTCGGCCGCTACATCACCGGCACCATGTTCATCGGGCTGGGGCTGACCGCCGCGCTGACGGGGCCGCAGAAGAAGTAGCCTGGGCACGACCGCCCGGCGCTACACCGGCAACAGGTTGACCGCCTCGGTGGTCAGGTCGACGTCGAGCAGCACGAACAGCAGCGTGCCGCCGCTGTCGCTGACATGCACGGTGTTGCCGACCTGGATGGCTGAGCTGCCCTGCACCTGGTCGCCCTGGGCGGCACTGAAATCGGTGATCGTGTTGACGCCATAGCCCGGCGGTACATCGTACGCGCCGCCGTAATAGGCGCCGATGCTGGCCAGGAACACATCCGCGCCCGCGCCGCCGGTCATGATGTTGTTACCGCCGCTGCCGACCAGCACGTCATCGCCGGTGCCGCCGTCCATCACATCGTCGCCATCGTCGCCGCTGCCGAACAGATGGTTGTCGAACAGCAGGTCGTTGCCGGCGCCGCCCTGCACCAGGTCGTCGCCCCAACCGCCGTACAACTGGTCATTGTCCGCACCGCCGTCGATGCTGTCATGGCCGCCGCCGCCGTCCACCGTGTCGGAACCGGCACCGGCCATCACGATATCGTCGCCGTCGACGCCCCCGGCCTTCGGGTTGGTCTCGTCGGCAAAGATCATGTCGTCGCCCGCGCCGGCGTCGATGACATCGTTGTGCGACCCGCCGTAGATCCAGTCGACATCGTCGCCGCCGGTCAGCCTGTCGTTACCGTCCTCGCCCAACAGGACCGAGTTGCCGTTGCCGCCCTCGATGACGTCGTTGCCGCCACCGCCGTTCAGGAAATCCGCGCCCGCGCCGCCCCGCAGGATGTCGTCGCCGAAGCCGCCAAACAGGCTGTCGGCCCCGTCGCCACCGTCCAGCACGTCGTCACCAAGGCCGGCGATGATCAGGTCGTCGCCGCCATGGCCGAAGATGACATCGCTGTCGTAAATCCAGGCCTGGCCGGGCGCGTGGTCGTAGATGATGTCGTTCCACGGGTTGCCGTTGATGTAGTCGTCGCCGGTGCCGCCGACGATGATGCTCGCCATCGGCCCGGGAGGATCGGACGGCCCGATGCCAAGAGAGCCGAAGGTGCCGTCGGTGGTCTGCACGCCGCCATTGCGATCACCGCCCGCCGGCGGATGGAGCGGGGAAAGGCCCAATTCGATGCCGGCATCGGGGACGCCCGGCGTTGCCGTGTCGCGCGGGCCGCGCGCTTGCCCGACCGCAACATCGTGGTCTTGCAGCTCGGCCGACGAACGCCCGTCCAGGTCGGTCACGATGCCGGGAAAAGCAAACGGGTCTGTTGTCAGCATGATCGGCTCCGGCTGAGGCGGTCGGCCAAATGGACGGTAGGTGCGCTGCTAGATCGGCATCAGATCGATGCTTTGGAATGTCAGGTCGTAGTCGAGCACGATGAACAGCAGATTGTTGTCGCCGTCCGTCACGTGCACGTTGTCGCCGACCTGAAAGGCGTTGTTGCCCTGTATCCGGTCGCCTTGGGCCTCGTCGTAGTCGGTGACCGTGTTGAGAACGAATTCGTCGTGGGGTTCCGGGTCGCCGGACGGGCCGGCGGTCATCACGGCAATGAAGATGTCGGCGCCCGCGCCACCGGTCATGATGTTGGCACCGGTCATGCCGACCAGCACGTCGTCGCCGGCGCCGCCGTCCATGACGTCGTTGCCCGACAGCGCAACGAAACCAAAGACCGTATCGAGCCGCCCATCGACCAGCACGTCGTCGCCGTCGCCACCCATCAGGAAGTCGTCGCCCGATCCGGCGGAGAGTTCGTCGTTGCCGACGCCGCCGTCCAGGTGGTCATTGCCGCCCATGCCCTCAAGCGTGTCGTCGCCTTCGCCGCCCAGAATGGTGTCGTTGCCGGGGCTGGCGGCCAGGCTGTCCACATCGTCGCCCCACAGGAAGTCGTTGCCGGCACCGCCTTCGATGTAGTCGTCGTGGGAGCCGCCGCGCACCCAGTCATATCCGTCGCCGCCGATGATGGTGTCATTGCCGTCCTCGCCGCGCATGACCGATGTCTGTCCAGCACCTGCGATCAGCGTGTCGTTGCCGCCACCGCCGAACAGGTGGTCCGCGCCATCGTCGCCGTTCAGCGTGTCGTCGCCGAACCCGCCATAGAGGCTGTCGCCGCCATCGCCGCCGTGCAGGATGTCGTCGCCCAACCCGGCGCTCATGGTGTCGTCGCCGCCGTGCCCGAACATCTCGTCATCGTCGTAGACCCAGGCGTCGCCGACCTCATGGTCCACAATGATGTCGTCACAGTCTGTCCCATGCAGGACGTCGTCGCCATGGGTGCCGACGAAGGTGCCGCTGAGCGGCATCAGCACGTTGTCGCAGGGGTCGATCGCCTCGGCCTGATAGCCACTTACCGGCGAAATCGGCCCATAGCCGCCGGGCGCCGGAACAAATCCGGCCACCAGCCCGATGCTGGATGTCTTGACGGTGGCCTCGCCGAAGGTCGGCTTTTCCGAACTGTCCGGCGCCACGACGGTCTTGGTCGGCTCGGCTTCGACCGGCTCCTTCGACCCGGCCGCCTCTTGCGGCGACAGCGCCGTCAGCCTGCGAAAGTTCTGTGTTGGATTGTCGTTCAAACGGGCTTTGCCCAGCGTCGACTGCAGAACAGGCAATTGGACAGGCATGGCCGCCTCCGTGTCGCTCCCTGACTATGCAGGTTGGTCGCCACCGGCGGCGGTTCGGTTCAATCGGTCTGCGTGCGCGGCAGCCCGTTGGCGCCGCTACATCGGGATCAGATCGACGGTCTCGGTGGTCAGATCCACCCCGATCAGCACGAACAGCAGGGTTCCGTCACCATCGGTGACGTGGACGTTGGCGCCCACCTGCACCGTGGCGTTCCCCACGACCTGGTCGCCCTGCGCCGCGCTGTAGTCGGTGACGGTGTTGAAGACCAGGTCGTCGTGGACATTCCAGCCCTGGCCGCTCGGGTCCGGCAGCGCGGCCGCGAAGATGTCGGCGCCGGCGCCACCGGTCATGATGTTGGCACCGGTCGCGCCGATAAGCTGGTCGATGCCGTCGCCACCGTCCATGAAGGCGTAGCCCGACCGGGCCTTGTAGCCCACCACCGGATCGATACGGCCGTCGAACAGGATATCGTTGCCCTGCCCGCCGAGCATGGTGTCGTTGCCTTCCTCGCCGCAGATCACGTCATTGCCGTCACCGCCGTCCAGGAAGTCGTCGCCGCCCATGCCATAGATGTCGTCGTCGCCATCGCCGCCCAGAATGGTGTCGTTGCCTTGCGCCTGGAACGCGCTCTCGTACCCGTCGCCCCACAATCGGTCCCTGCCGCCACCGCCAGTGATCGTGTCGTCGTGGTTGCCGCCGCGCACCCAGTCGTTGCCGGCGCCGCCATTGATGATGTCGTCGCCGTCCTCGCCATACATCACAGCCCCGGTTCCGGCGCCCGCATTCAGCGTGTCGCCGCCGGCGCCGCCATACAGAAAGTCGAAGCCATCGTCGCCGTTCAGCGTATCGGCGCCATCCCCGCCATAGAGCGAGTCCGTGCCGTCGCCCCCGTGCAGGGTGTCATCGCCCAGACTGGCGATCAGGATGTCGTTGCCGCCATGCCCGAACATCTCGTCATTGTCGAAGACCCAGGCACTGCCGGACCCGTGGTCCAGAATGATGTCGTCGTGGGCCGTGCCATGGATGATGTCGTCGCCATCGCTGCCGACGATGGAGCCGCTGAGCGGCATCACACCCCCGAATGCGCCGAACGACCCGGCCTCATGGCTGTCGATGTCCGTGGATGCCTTCAGGCCTTCGGGCGCCGGCGCGTGGCCGGCAAGCCCACCGCTGACCGTGGTCTTGGTATCGCCACCGCCGAAGTCCGCCTGCTCGTCGGCCGCCGGTTCGTCCGCGGTCTTGTCCGGTGCCTCGCCGGTGGCCTCTGTCCAACCGGTCGTCTCCGCCGGTGCGAACGCCGACAGGCTTGAGGCGGCCTCGGCCGCGCCCTCCCCTAGCCGGGACTTGCCAAGTGTCGATTGCAAATCCGCCAAAAGAATGGGCATGGCCGCCTCCCTGTCGTTCCCCAACTAGATCGCTTTTCGCTTGCGCTGAGTCGGTACCGGCCCGCACCCCCACCCGGCCACCCAGACACGATACTTGCGTTGGGTGGCCGGGTGGGGTGCGGGCTGGCGCAGTTCAAACGAAAAGTGCTCTCAGCAGGGTGGTCGACGCCGGCGGCGGAACGGTTCAATGCGGTTGTATGGGAGGATGCATCGGTGCCTGCTGCGCACGGCGCAGTAGTGCCTCGTTCAGCGCCAACGGCAGGCCGTCGCGGTTGGGCGCCATGAATGCGAGGACACCGTCGCCCATGTCCGCACTGCCAAGTGTGTCATCGCCATGGTTGTCATTGGCCGCCGGGCTTGTCGATGCGGCCGTAGCGGGCGCGACCGAAGTCAGCGACCAGCCCGCGGCATCGATGGCTTGTGCCCAGCGCCGCGCCGGCGCGCTCGCCATGAACGCCTCCGGCTGCCACATCAGGTGCTTCATCAGCACGGCGGCGGCCTCATCCCGGCCCTGTTGAAAGGCGGCGAGGCAATTCACCAGCACCGCCTCCACGGGATGCACCGCCGGGCAGTGGCCGGCGCCGAAGCAAAGGGTCTGGCGCGCGCCGTGGCTCAACAGGCTGAACACTTCGTCGACCTCGAACGCGGCCGCCGCCGCGCCGGCCATCGCGTACGCCCGCTCCAGAGCGTCCAGCGCCGGGCGCCGGTTGCGGAAGCCTGTCACCCAGGTTCGCGCGCTCCAAACGACCAGTTGCTGCGCCGCCGAAAGGTCTGCCGTTCTCAGCATGCCGATCCCACCCTCATTCGGTTCGAGGTCAAGTTCTGATATGAGAATGCTTCTCATTCGCATAATATGTCAATGCGAAGTTTCTGGCGCGCGCGATCTCCGCCGGTCGTAGGGGTCAAGCGTGTTAGGACCCAGGGTGTTATGACCCAGGGTGTTATGATCCAGGGTCCGGGTCCTGTAACATGGCGGCGGAACGGGGGACCCGAGCGAGAGGGAAATGGCCATCGGCCTGTCATCGCAGCGCGAGACCGCGCCGCGCACCATCGAGATCGATACCGACCGCGTGCTCGGCCGCCAGCAGCAGCACTATGGCGTCATCGACATCGGCTCCAACTCGATTCGGTTGGTGGTCTACGACGACCTGAGCCGGTCGCCGTTCCCGCGCTTCAATGAAAAGGCGCTGTGCGCGCTCGGCGCCGGCATGGACAAGAACGGCGATTTCACCGACGACGCGATCGCCAGCGCGCTGCACGCCATCGAGCGCTTTCACGCCATCGCCACGGCGATGGATGTGCAACGCATCGACGTGATCGCGACCGAGGCGACCCGCCGGGCCGGCAACGGCAAGGCGCTGGTCGCGGCGATCAAGAAAACGACCGGATTGAAGGCGCGTGTGCTGACCGGCGACGAGGAGGCGTACTACACCTCCTACGGCGTCATCTCCGGCTTCTTCCAGCCGAAGGGGCTGGTCGGCGACATCGGCGGCGGCAGCCTGGAAGTGGCGGAGGTGGTGGGCGACCATGTCGGCGAGCGCACCGTTAGCATGCCGCTCGGCGCGCTGCCGGTGCTGAAGATGATGGAAGATGGGGTCGACGCCGCCAAGAAGCAGATCGACGCCATCTTGCAGGAGAGCCTGCCGCCGTTGCTGACCGAGCCAGTGCTGCACGCCATCGGCGGCGGCTGGCGGGCGCTGGCCCGGGTGCACATCGCCAAGACCGCATGGCCGATCAGCGTCGTCCATGGCTATGAGCTGCCGGCCGAGGAAATCCGCGGGCTGGCCAAGAAAATCGCGCGCATGTCGCCCGACGAGGTCGCGGCCCTGCCCGACGTGCCGAGCCGGCGCATCGACACCCTGCCCGCCGCCGCCCTGGTGATGTCGCGCGTTCTGAAGAACCTGAAGCCCGACCGGGCGGTGTTCTCCGCCTACGGGCTGCGCGAGGGCTGGCTCTACTGCCAGCTCGACGAAGAGGAGCAGTATCGCGATCCGCTGCTGGAGGGGGCACAGGCCATCGGCCTGCCGATCGCGCGGGTGCCCGAGTTCAGCCAGGCGCTGGCCGACTGGACCGACGATTTGTTCACCGGCGAATCGCAGACCGACCGGCGGCTCAGGCTGGCGGCCTGCGCGCTGACCGACATGTCATGGCGCGACCACGCCAAGGTGCGCGCCGGCGACAGCTTCACCCGGCTGCTGCAATTCCCGTTCGTCGGCATCACTCACCCGGAACGCGCGTTCCTGGCCGTGACGATCCTGGCCCGCTACGGCGGCAAGGTGGACGATACGGTGAAGGCCGCCATCGGCGATCTGCTGCGGCCGAGCGAGCTCAGGCGCGCGGAAATCCTGGGCCGCGCCCTGCTGCTGGGCCATCGCTTCTCCGCCAGCGTGCCGGAGATCCTGACCCACGCGCGCCTGCGCATCGATGCAGACGCGGTGCGGCTGGAGGTGCTGAACCAGGACAGCGTGCCGGACAGCGACGCGGTGCAGGCGCGGCTGAAGCAGCTTGCCAAGACCGCGGGCGTCAATGGCGCTGAGATCGTCGACGCGGAGGATTAGGTTGGCGCGCGGGCCCTCACTAAACGCGATCGTCATCCTCGGGCCTGTCCCGAGGATCCATTTATGTCCAATATTTCAACGCATTAAAGGCTAGGCACGATTTTGGTGGCATTACTACGATACGCATTGCACCGCAAGGATTCGGCCATACCAGGCTCGTCTTGATCCCGCATATCCATGGGCCCTCGCCACAAGGGCGAGGGCGACAATAGCTCTTGTGTTGGTGCGAACGCCCTCCCATCACAAAGAAAAGGCCGCCCCGCGAACGGGACGGCCTTCTCTCCTAGAGCGGGATCGTTTTATGCGGAAGCGTATCCTGCATTGACGATGTAGTTGTTGCATTCGTGTGGCTGGAACGCGTCGAGTAGTTTTCCGATACGCCGCCATGTGTCGTCGATGGTGCGCTCTGCGGCGCGCCTGAGCAGGTGCTTGAGCTTGGCGAACACCTGCTCGATGGGATTGAGGTCGGGGCTGTAGGGCGGCAGGAAGAGCAGCCTTGCGCCGGCTTGGCGCAGGGCGGCCCGTACGGCCTTGCCCTTGTGGCTGCCCAGGTTGTCCATGATGACGATGTCGCCGGGTTTGAGCGTCGGCACCAGGATTTGCTCGACATAGGCGAGGAAGGCCTGACCGTTAATCGGGCCGTCGAAGACGCACGGTGCGGTGAGCTGGTCGCAGCGCAGAGCAGCGAGGAAGGTCAGGGTGCGCCAGCGGCCGTGCGGTGCCTTGCCGACGAGGCGCCGGCCGCGCCGGCTCCAGCCCCGCAACGGCGCCATGTTGGTCTTGGCCCAGGTCTCGTCAATGAAGACCAGGCGGGCGGGATCAAGTTTCGCCTGATGACGCTTCCAGCGCGCGCGGCGCCGCGCCACGTCGGGACGATCCTGCTCGCTGGCGAACGCGGTTTTTTTTGAAGCTCAATCCCTCGGCATGCACAAAGCGCCAGATCGCGCCGTAGCTCACCCGGATGCCGCGATCGGCCAACTCGCGCTGCAAGGAGCGCAAGGGAAGGTGCGGCTCGGCAGCCAAACGAGCCTGCACGAAGTCGCGATGCGGCGCCAATATGATCCGCTTGTGGCCACCGACCTTGCCCGGCGCAACGCTCCCGGTGCGCCGATATCGCTGCGACCACTTCACAACCGCAGACACGCTCACATCGAACGCGGATGCCACAGAGCGAACCGTCTCACCGGCCATCACCCGGGCAACAGCACGCTCACGAAGATCATTCGAATAGGGTCGACCCATCGCGCCAGCCTCCTCTCAAGACCAACACGTTGAATCAGATTGCCACCCGAGTCGGGAATCCCCTTTCGATTCTTCCAAAAAAGACCCCGCTCTAGCTTCGGCTTCTAGCTTCCGGAACCGGTGACAGCGGGCAACAATTGGCCGTGCTAGCCCCCTGCATCCCCGCCGCTGGCGAGGATCCGGCCGCCGGCATCGAAGATGTGGGCGGCGGCGGGCGGGATCGCGACGTGCAGTTGCTGGCCGGCGTGGGGCGCCTGCTGGCCCGGCTGGTGGATGGTCAGCGGCGTGCCGGTCTCCGACGTGCAGTAGAAATAGGTCTCGCCGCCGAGCTGCTCATCGAGGTCGATGTTGACGCTGATATCGGTGGGCCGCTCTTGCGACGGCTCGTAGTGGACCTCGAAATGCTCCGGCCGCACGCCGACAGTAACCCGGTCGCCGGGCGTCGCGTGGCCCACCGCATAAGGCAGGCTGAGCGTGCCGCCGCCGTCGATCTCCAGCTGCGCGCCGGTGGCATCGGCACTGGCCACCCGCGCCGGCAGGAAGTTCATCTTCGGCGAGCCAATGAACCCGGCAACGAACTGGTTCTGCGGCCGGTTGTAGAGTTCCAGCGGCGAGCCCACCTGCTCGATCCGTCCGTCGCGCAGCACCACGATGCGGTCGGCCAGTGTCATCGCCTCGACCTGGTCGTGGGTCACGTAGATCATCGTGTCGCCGATGGAATTGTGCAGCGCCGCCAGCTCCTTGCGCATGGTGACGCGCAGTTCGGCATCCAGGTTGGACAGCGGCTCGTCGAACAGGAAAATCTTCGGGTTGCGCACGATGGCGCGGCCGATGGCGACGCGCTGGCGCTGGCCGCCGCTGAGCGCCTTCGGCTTGCGGTCCAGATAGTCGGTCATGCGCAGCATCTCGGCGGCCTGGCGCACGCGGGCGTCGATCTCGTCGCGCGGCATGCGCGCGTTCTCAAGCCCGAACGAGATGTTCTTGTAGACCGACATATGCGGATAGAGCGCGTAGGACTGGAACACCATCGCCAGCCCACGGTCGGACGCCGGCACCCCGTTCACCCGCTCGCCGTCGATCATGATGTCGCCGGAGGTGGCCTGCTCCAGGCCGGCGGTGATGCGCAGCAGCGTGGACTTGCCGCACCCGGACGGGCCGACCAGCACCACGAACTCGCCGTGCGCGATCTCCAGCGACACATCGTGGATCACCTGGGTGGTGCCGAACGACTTGTTGATGTTGATCAGGCTGAGATTTGACATGCGTCCCTCTTCACCTGCTCCGCATGATCGCGGCCTGGGCCGGCACCGCGGGTTGCAGGCGCTGCGGGGCCAGGCCGGCCAGGATCTGGCCGATGTCGTCGACCATCATCTCGCGGATGCGCGCATAGGATGCGGCGATGCCGCCGGCACGGTGGGCGGACAGGATGGTCTTGCCACCGACATTGCGCACGGCCGCGTCCGCCGGCGCCGGCTCCTGCGGAAACACGTCGAACGCGACGCGCAGCCGCCCGGCATCGGCCAGCGCGACCAGGTCGTCGAAGTCGACCACTTCGGCCCGGCTGGCGAGCACAACGCAGGCATCGTCCGGCAACAATTCCAGCTTGGCGCGGTCCAGGAACCCCTCGTTCTCTGTGGTGACGCCGGCCAGGACGAACAGGAACCGGGAGGCGCGCAGCAGCTCGTCCAGGGCCATCGGCTCCAGCCCCTCGGCACGCAGATAGCCATCCGACAGCCAGGGGTCGTGGACCATCAGGCGGCCGCCGAATGGGCGCAGCAACGGCGCCAGCGCACGGCCCAGATTGCCGTAGCCGATCAGCCCGACCGGCGCGCCATAGAGGCTCACCGCGTCGCGGTTGCCGGCGATGCCATAGGCCTCCCGCCCCTCGCGGAACGCGCGGTCGGCGTGCACGATGCCGCGGCCCAGCGCGATGGCAAAGCCGAGTGCCGCCTCCGCCACCGCGGGCGCCATCGCGGGCGCAGCAGACAGCACGTGGATGCCGCGCGCATGGGCTGTGGCGTAGTCGATATTGGGCTCCCAATTGCCCTTCACATTGATGATGGCGCGCAGGTTCGGCGCGCGGTCCAGCCGCTCGGCCGGCATCGCGGTCTGCCCGACCAAAACAGCCATGTCGGCCAGGTGCCGCTCGACCAGGTCGTCGGGCGCGCGGCCGCCGAAATGGACCACCAAGTCGCCCATCGCCTCCAGCGCGGCGCGGGTGTCGTCGGTCAGCACCATCTCAGGCGTGCGCGGATCGGGGTCCATGAAGATCAGGGGTCTAGTCACCGTGCGCGCCGCCCCCATCGCAACTCACAATCGTCATGGTCGGGCTTGTCCCGACCATCCACGTCTTGTTGGCCACACCTCGCCCAAGGCGTGGATACGCGGAACAAGTCCGCGCATGACCTTGCTTGAAGACAAGCACGGTCACTTCATCCCCGTGTTGGCGATGCCGGTGGTGATAAAGCGTTGCAGGAACGCGAACACCAGGGTCACCGGCAGCAGCGTCACCACGGTCATCGCCAGCACGTAGTGCCACTGCACCTGCAGCTCGCCCTGGAAGGCATTGAGGCCGACCTGCAGCGTGTAGTTGTCGGAATCGTTGAGCACGATCAGCGGCCACAGGAACTCGTTCCACCGCCACATCACCGAGAAGATTGCCAGCACCGCCAACGCCGGCAGCGACAGCGGAATGACGATGCGCCAATAGATGCGCCACTCCGACGCCTTGTCCATGCGCGCGCTCTCGATCAGCTCGCGCGGGATGGTCAGCATGTACTGTCGCAACAGGAACACGCCCGTGGGCGTCGCCGCCCCGGGCAATATGACCCCCCATAAGGTGTTCACCATGCCGAGTTCGGTCACCACCAGGTAGACCGGCACCAGGATCACCGTAATCGGGATCATCAGCGTGCCGATCACCAGCACGATGGTGAAATCGCGCCCCTTGAACTCGTAGATCGAGAGCGCGTAGGCCGCCATCGAGTTGATGACCAGGGTGACGAACGTGGCGACCGCGGTGACGACCACCGAATTCCACAAATAGGTCCAGAAATTGAACTGGTCCAAGGGCTTGATGTAGTTGTCGACGGCAAGGCCCAGCTCGCGCACCGGCTCGCGCTCGTCGATCCTGACCTGGATGATCTCGTCCGGGTTCGCCGGGTCGATGAGTTGCGAGATCGGGCCCAGGCGACGGATTTCGGCGAGCTGCCGCACCGTCCCGTCAGGCATGGTGGCGCTGTAGACCGGCAGCGGGTCGTCATATCCCTCGACCTCCACCTCGATCTGCGACAGCGGCAGCAAGGTCGGCGGGTATTCCTGCAAGCCCGCCTGGGTCTTGAACGACGACATCACCAGCCACAGCACCGGCCCGAACATCAGGAACACGCCCAGCGCCAGATAGGCCCAGGCGGCATAGTCGGTCCAATGCATGCGGTGCGGATAGCGCGTGCGGGTCAGGAACTTGGCAACCGTGCCCATCGCGTCAGCCCCTGCGCTCGCGCCGGCGCGCGAACCAGAGCTGCGCCAGGGTCAGGATCAAGAGGACGACACCCAGCACCACCGACGCCGCCGAGGCGAGGCCGAAATTGTGCTCGTTGGTCGCGAAGCCGCGGTCGTAGATGTACTGCACGATGAACTGGGTGGCGGTGCCCGGCCCGCCGCCGGTCAGCACGAAAATCTCGTCAAAGGTCTGCACCGACTTGATCAGCGCCAGCACGATGACGACGATCATATTGGGCCACAGCAACGGCAGGGTGATGCGCCAGAAGGTGCGCATTTTCGACGTGCCGTCCATCTCGGCCGCCTCGTAGAGGTCCTTCGGAATCGCCTGCAGCCCGGCGAGCAGGATCAGCGTGTAGAAGCCCATGTGGGCCCAGATCGACACGAAGATCGACCAGAACATCGCCCAGGTGGCGTCGTTGAGGAACGGCACCGGGTCGGCGCCCGGCTCCACCACCACGGCGTTCAGCACGCCGGACGGGCGCAGGATCCACTTCCAGATCAGCGCCACCACCACCGGCGACAGCAGCACGGGGTAGAAGTAGACCGCGCGGAAGAATCCCCGCCAGGGGATCGCCTTGTTCAGCACCACCGCGGTGATCAGCGAGAAGCCGACCAGGAAGCCGACCTGGAACACCACGAACACGATGGTGTTGTAGATGCCGCGCCAGAAATAGTCCTGCTCGCAGGTCGAGACGTCGAAGTAGTTGTCACAGTTGAACAGCCGGCCGTATTGCTCGCCGCCGACATAGGTGCGGTCGGCCAGGAACAGGTTGTCGCCGCCGGTCAGCGAATAGCCGAAATTGATGATCAGCGGCACGAACACGAAGGTGCCGAAGAACAGCAGGTTGGGGATGAGGAAGATGTACGGCATCCCCTTGACGCCGATCAGCTTCTGGATGCCGGCCATCGGCCATTCCATGGCCCGCATCAACAGCGTCCAGGGGGCGCCCAGAACGACGCCCAGCCCCTCCATGACGGAGGGGCCGGTGCGCGGCTTATGATCGGTGTCGGTCATCGCGGCAGCCGAGTAGCCCGGATGAAGCGAAGCGCAATCCGGGGCAACAGCCGAATGACCGTCCCCGGATTACGCTGACGTTCCATCCGGGCTACGCAATCCGGATGCCTACCCGTCGTCGCGTTCGCGTTCCGCGATCTGGTCGGCGACGTCCTGGGCGATGCGGTCATAGGCCTCGTCCAGCGTCATCTCGTCGACGATCGCCTGGCCGAGCCGGCTGATCACCGCGTTGAAGATGATGCGGTTGTAGACGTAGCCCTGGAGGTCGAAAGCGACCGGCGACAGCAGCGGCACCTGGCCGGCGAACACCTCCAGCGCATGCTTGGCCAGCGCATTGTCGGTCTGGAAGTCGACGCCGGAGTTGGCGAGCCCGATGTGGCCGGGAATGAACAGGGTGCGGCCATAGAACTCGTTCAGCACCTCGGCGCTGGACAGATAGTCCATCAGCCGGCCGACCTCTTCCGGATGCTCGGTGCCGGCCATGGCGACCAGTGCCGCGCCGCCGGGCATGCCGGTGCACGCCGCCGGCCCACACGGGTTGGGGATCGCCCACCAGTCGAACGCATCGCCGATGGTGTCGGCGAACTGCGAGATCTGCCACGAGCCGGACATGTACATCACGACCTCGGCGTTCGCGAACTCCTCGTTGGCGCCGACATAGGTGGTGCCGGAGACCGAACCCCACAGATCCTTTGTCATGGTGCCGTTCTGGTGCCAGTCGTAGATGTGCTGCGCCATCGCCTTCAGCCCATCGTCGATCACGGCGGGGTTGCCGTCAGCGTCGAAGTACTGCGCGCCCATGGAAATCGCCGGACCGGCGAAGCGGTGGCCGGAACGGTCCATCGCCAGCGGAATGCGAATGTCCAACGCGTCGGCGACCGCGTTGGCGGCGGCGGCCCAATCCTCCCAGGTCGCGCCGTCACCGGGCAGGTCGACCTCGGCCAGCTCGAACAGAGTCTTGTTGACGTAGGGGCCGGTAATGGTGAGCTGGGTCATGAACCCGTTGATGCTGGTCTCGTCGCCCGGCGCGCGCAGCCACTTCAGGAACGGGCCGAAGTTCTCTTCCCAATAGGCCGCATCGCTGAGGTAGGGGGTCATGTCCATGTAGTGCTGGGACAGGCCGCCAAGGTCGGTCACGCGGGCCAGATCGGGGCCCTCGCCGGCCGCCAGCTGCACCGGCAGGCTCTCTAGGATCGCCTGGTAAGGCACCACGTCCAGCGCCACCGTGATGTCGCTGTTCTCGGCCTCGAACCGGTCGAGCAGGTCACGCAGGACCTCGCCCTCGTTGCCGTCGTTGTACCAGGTGATGCGCAGCTCGGTCTGCGCCAGAGCCGGCGTGGCAACCGCCATCGCCAGCGCCGCCGCGCCCAGCATGGTGAAAGCTCGATGAGCCATGTTTCGCTCCCTTGTTCTGATCGCCCTTGATCGGGCCTTGACCGGCAGTTTGACGGCCCGCGCACCGGCCCGTCAATCGCGGCCTGCGTCACCCGATTGTCACAAATCAGGGTTTGCGGGCGTCCAGGCGGTAGACCTCGGTCGGCGCGGCGCGGCCTTTCAGCGTGTATTGGCCCACGTGGCTGCCGCGCAGTTCTTCCGGCAACAACGCATTTGTTTCTTGGCTGATAAGGATGATGACGTCGGCCGCATCGTCGACCTGCTTGCCGAGTTGCTCCAGCCTGGCCGCCACGTTCACCGGGTCGCCGATCACGGTGTAGCTGGTGCGGGTGGCGGCCCCGATGTTGCCGACCAGCACCTCGCCGGTGTGAAGGCCGATGCGCAGGCGCACGCCCGACGCCTGCATGTCCGCGTCCTCGCGGAACGCGCGCGCCATGGCGATGGCGGCGCGGGCCGCGCGCACCGCGTGGTCGGGTTGGTCCTCCGGCGCACCCCAGAACGCCATCAGGCTGTCGCCGATGAACTTGTCGACCGTGCCGCCCTCGTCCGCCGTACAACGGTTCAACAGCTCGAAGTGTGTGTTCAGGAAGGCCGCCGTCTGTTCCGCCGTCATGCCCTCGGCCGCGGTCGAGTAGCCGGCGATGTCGGTGAACAGTACCGAGACCTCGCGCATTTCCGAGCGGGTGGCGCTGGACACGCCGAGCCGCAGCAGCCGCAGCACAAGATCGCGCGGCACATAACGCGCGAACGCGCTGAGCCCGCTGACCGCCGCGTTGAACGCCTGGTTGGCGGTGTCCACTTCGCGGAAGACGGAACGCGGCAGGGCATCGGTCCGTTCGACCGAGAGCGTGCGGATGCTGTCGGCGGCACTCGCCAGGTCGCGGATCGGCCGTCCGATGCGCCGTCCGAGCCAGAACGCGCCCAGCACCACGACGACCAGCACGCCGCCCGATATGAGCAACGCGGTGACCACGTCGTCCATCGGTGCGCCGAGCACGCTCGCCTCGAAGTAGATGCCGACGGTGATGTCCTGCGGCTGCGTACCGCCGCCCGCACCCTGGTTGCCGGCAGGCGGCGGGCCCTGCCCCGGTTGGCCTTGTCCCGGTTGTCCCTGCGGAGGCGGGCCCTGCCCCGGAGCGGGCGGTCCCTGCCCTAGAGGTGGCGGCCCCTGCCCTGGTGGTCCCTGCCCTGGAGGCGGCGGCCCCTGACCCGGTGCACCCTCAGGTGGCGGCAGGCTGAGGCCCGCATCGCCGAGGGTGCCAGTGAACACGGCGAACATGCCGGGCATGCCCTGCCCGATCTCCAGATAGGCATTGACCGGCGATGGGATCGGCCGGCGCTCCGGCGACGGCGCGAACACGCCGGGGATCACCGGGTCGCCGCTTTCCGCCAAGGGGCGCAACTCGTATGCCGGCGCGGGCGGGTCGGTGGACACCGCCACTACATAGTCCTGGCCATAGAGCACGAAGGCAGTCGACAGCAGGTTCACCGGCGAGCCGCGCAGTTCGTCGGCCAGCGCGCGGGTGTCGAGGCCCAGCGCCAGCCGGCCGCCACCGTCCAGCGTCATCATGTAGCTGAAGATGGGCGCGTCCAGTGCCACGTCGGGCGGGGTCG
This sequence comes from Alphaproteobacteria bacterium, assembly GCA_965227515.1. Taxonomy (GTDB): domain Bacteria; phylum Pseudomonadota; class Alphaproteobacteria; order CALKHQ01; family CALKHQ01; genus CBDDFZ01. Next base: position 2,021,300 of record CBDDFZ010000001.1, on the reverse strand, counting down.
TCGGGCCGTACCATCCGTCAGACGGCAGGGCCGGCCCCAGGTCCACATTGTGCTCGGAGCGGCCCTGACGCGTGGCCGCAAACAGCCGTCGACCATCCGGCGAGATGATCGCCGCCATGGCGATATCAGGCGTGCCCAGCAGCGCGTCGAACACCGCGTCGTCGATCTCATTCGGCCGCGTGTCGCCGATCATCTCGGCACCGGCGGCGGCCACCGCCTCGACGCGTTCGAGCACGCCGCGCACCCGCGCGGTCTTCTCCGCCAGCACCAGCTGGCCGGTGCGCGCGATCAGGTCGCCGGTGCCCTCGGTGGCGGTGGCGACGATGTAGTAGAGGCTGGCCCCGGTGGACACCACGATCGCCAGCGCCAGCGCAATCGCCAGGAACACGCCCAGCGGCAGCCGCCCGGCTAGGCCGGTGCGCTGGTGCTCAGTGTTGCTCGATCCATCGGCCATGATTCGCCGCGCAGATTGAACCTGGCGCCGCCCCATGTCGACCCACCCTGTGATCTACATCACAAGGTGGGAGTGGCACGATGTTGCATGCGGCGAGCGGCATTGACCTTGGCATAGACATGACGCCCCCGGTCGAGGGCGGGTTCGACCCGGACGCCAGCCCGACGATGGCCTGACGCGCCGGAAGCACCCCTTACAGCCCCATAACTTCTCAAATTCAGGAGGCACTCCATGCCCCTCGACACCCTTCCTGGCGGCCTCGGCCTGGACCAGAACATCGACACCGGCACGATCTTCGAACCGGCCTTCGACAGCGAAACCGTCTGGCATGCGTTGGCCAACACCATCGTCGGCACCGATGACAGCGACGTGCTGGAAGGCACCGACTATTGGGACGAGATCCACGGCCATGACGGCAATGACCTGATCACCGGCGGCGGTGGCGTCGACCGGCTCTACGGCGGCGGCGGCAACGACATCGTCGACGGCGGAGCCGGAAGCGACCGGGTGGAAGGCGGCGACGGCAACGACATCCTGCTGGGCCGCGCCGGCAACGACGTGCTGATCGGCGGCAACGGCAACGACTTCATCTATGGCGGCGACGACGATGACACGCTGAACGGCAACGACGGCGACGACCACCTGGAGGGCGGCGACGGCGACGACGCCCTGAACGGCGGCCACGGCAACGACGAGCTGCTGGGCGGCGACGGCAACGACCGGGTGTTCGGCGCCGAGGGCGACGACATCATGCGCGGCGGCTGGGGCGACGACTTCCTCAGCGACTATCATGGGTCCAACACCATGTACGGCGACATGGGCAACGACCACCTGCAAGGCCGCTCGGATGCGGCCTGTTATCTGGACGGCGGCGGCGACAGCGACATCGTGGAAGGCAGCGATTTCGGCGATGTGCTGCTCGGCGGCTATGGCGACGACCATGTGTTCGGCCATGACGGCGACGACTTCATCGACGGTGGTCAGGGCGTGGACTTCCTGTTCGGGCAAGTCGGTGCCGATAGCATCATCGGCCGCGCCGGCAATGACGATCTGGTCGCCGGTATGACTCGCCATGACGACGGGGACACCTACGCCGACGTACTGAGTGGCGGCGACGGCGACGACCGGCTCTATGCCGACGGCGGCGGCGACAAGCTCAACGGCGGTGCGGACAACGACCGGCTGTATGGCTCCAGCGATGCCGACGAGCTGGTTGGCGGCCTGGGCGAGGACAGCATCGAGGGCGGCGACGGCGCCGATCTGATCTTCGGCGACGACAAGGAATGGAACCAGGCCTATGCGGTCTACGGCGCGGCCGACCACCTGAACGGCGGCGGCGGCAACGACATGGTGCTGGCCGGCGCGGGCGACGACGACGTCTTCCTCAGCGCGGGCACCGACCAGGTTTGGGGCGGGCTCGGCGTCGACCGGTTCCACATCTCCAACGACAGCGCGATCGACTACATCCGCGATTTCGACGGCGACATCATCCTGCTCGACACCTACTTTGGCGAGGGCGGCGCCGTCCACAGCGAGAGCCTGATCGCGTTCAAGGCAGACGGCAAGATCCTGCTGCGGCTGGACACCGGCGAGCTTCTGCCCGTGGTGCTGCAGGACGCGAATGCGGAAGCCATCGCGTACGGGCTCGACAGCGCCATGTACGTGGCGACCGTGCTGGACGCCGATCCGTTCGCATAATATGCGAGGCGCATGTCGCTGCGCCTTGCCCTTTTCGAGCCCGACATTCCGCAGAACGCAGGCGCCATCCTGCGGCTGGCGGCCAATCTGGCGCTGCCGGTCGACATCATCGATCCCTGCGGTTTCGTGTGGGACGACCGGCGGCTGCGGCGCGCGGGCCTGGACTATCGCGAACTTGCCCAGGTGGCGCGCCACACCTCGTGGGACTCCTTCCTGGCCAAGGCGCGGGCCGACGGGCGGCGGCTGGTCCTGCTCACCACCAAAGCGACAACCGGTCACCTCGACGTTGGCTATGACGGGCGCGATACGTTGCTGCTGGGACGGGAATCCGCCGGCGTGCCGGACGCGGTGCACGACGCCGCCGACCTCGCGGTGAAGGTGCCGATCGCCGGCCGCTCGCTGAACGTGGTGACGGCCGCCGCCATCGTGCTTGGCGAGGCGCTGCGCCAGACAGCCGGGTTCCCGCGCATGGATGGCGAGGACGCATGACCGATACCGAAGCGAACGACGTGACCGAGACCCGCAAGGAAACCGCGCGCAAATGGTTCGAGAGCCTGCGCGACCGCATCTGCGCCGCGTTCGAGGCGCTGGAGGACGAGCTCACGGAAAGCGACAAGCCCGCCGGCCGCTTCGAGCGCAAGGCTTGGCAGCGCCCGGACGACACGGTGCCGGACGGCGGCGGCGGCGTGATGTCGATCATGCGCGGGCGGGTGTTCGAGAAGGTTGGCGTCAACGTCTCCACCGTCCACGGCACCTTCTCCGAGCAGTTCCGCAGCCAGATCACCGGGGCGGCCGGCGATGGCAAGTTCTGGGCCAGCGGCATCTCGCTGGTCGCCCATATGTGCTCGCCACTGGTGCCGGCGGTGCACATGAACACCCGCCACATCGTCACCTCGACCGCCTGGTTCGGCGGTGGTGCGGACCTGACGCCGACCTTCCCCGACGACGATGACACCGCCACCTTCCATGCCGCGATGAAGCAGGCGTGCGACAGCGCCGACCCCGGCTACTACGACGAATACAAGGCGTGGTGCGACCGCTATTTCTTCCTGCCGCACCGGGACGAGCCGCGCGGCGTCGGCGGCATCTTCTACGACAATCTGGCGTCAGGCGACTGGGACGCCGACTTCGCGTTTACCCGCGCGGTCGGCGAGGCGTTCCTGGACGTCTATCCCCGCGTCGCGCGCCGCCACTTGCACGAGACCTGGACGCCCGAACAGCGCGAGGCGCTGCTGGTAAAGCGCGGCCGCTATGCCGAGTTCAACCTGATCCACGACCGCGGCACCAAGTTCGGCCTGATGACCGGCGGCAACACCGAGGCGATCCTGATGTCGCTGCCGCCCGAGGTGAAGTGGCCCTAATTTCGGTGGCATTTCTGTGACAGTTTACTAAATACCAGCACCACCGTACCGATCGCACGCTGACCCAATCGTATTTAGTAAACTGTCACCGAAATATTCAGTTGCGCCGCTTCGGCTTGGGGCCGCGCTTTTGAGCCTGCAAGGTACGGCCGGTCCGCCGCTCCAGGCCGGCGATGAAGTCGGCATCGCCCAGCGGGCGGCCGGACGTTTCCGACTTCCTGAGGGCCGCGAATGCGTCCGCCTCCGCATCATTTGTCTTCTGATCGAGGAAATGCGCGAAGTCGCCGACCCGCTCCAGAACCGGGGCGACGGTGACAAGGTCGTCGTCGCGGCCCGCCAGATGCGCGGCAACGCTCGACCAGCGCCATTTGTCCGCGCGCTTGACCAGTTTCTCGCGTACCGGGGCCAGCGAAATGTAGCGCACGGCATGGGCCAGATACCCATCGTCCATGGCGATCGAGCCGAAGCGGCCCTGCCACATATGGCCGGTCACCCCCAGTCGGGCATTGATGTGCCTGGTGTAGCGGCGGTGGGCGTCGGCGAAGGTCTTGCGCAACCCGTCCTCGTCCTGCGGCACGACGACGACGTGCGCGTGATTGGGCATCAGGCAATAGGCCCAGACCTCCGCGCCAGCGTTCCTGGCGGCCTCCGCCAGCAGGGTCTTGTAGAGGGTGTAGTCATCGTCCGAGAAGAACGTCTGCTCGCCGCGATTGCCGCGCTGCGTGACGTGGTGGGGCAGGCCGGGAACGACCAGTCGTGCGATGCGTGCCATACGCCGAACTTGGCACACCGCTGGTATTTAGTAAACTGTCACTGTAACCCCACCGCAACCCATTACTCACTGCTCATCTCCCCTTCGAGAAAAAGTTGCTGGAGATCGCGGAAGATCCGATTGTATGTATATTCCCTGCCTGTCTGCTCACTTTCTGCTTGGTATATGTACATCATTGCCAGCCGAAGATATGCAGAAAATATTCGGGTGATTTGCGCATCAAAGACAAAACCTGCAATATTACTTGAATTCATACCGAACAGTGTAACTGCGTTTGCATATAGACAGCTCAGAATGTGGTCATGTGTCTCATTTTTGGCATAAAAAAACATGGCACGAAATATATGATTGTCATTTGGAGAGATCAAAACTGCTGAATTACAGATTGGATCAAGAGGTGGCTTAATAATTTGGTTGATTTCTTGGCCGAAAAATTGTTCTGCTATTCTTGCGTAGCTGGAATTTTGATCGGGCGTTGCAGGCATAACATCCAAAGCAATAACAAGAAAATCAATCGGATCAGATGGTTCAATCAGTGGAATCTGGCCAACACTCAAGCTCTTTAATAGTTGTATCGCTACGAATTCCGTATTATCAGGCGTCTCAGAATGTATCGCGACACCTATTCTATCATCAGTCCACGTACGATAAAAAACTGAATTTGCATCATGATTAATGCCTCCTTCATCAAGACTATCTTCGTCATTTGGAAAACCAATAAAGTAGATAAATTTAGCCAATGTTTCTAAACGAATCCAATTTCGTTGTTCATGATATAAAGATACAAAAAAATTGGTGCCTCGTGTAGTAAAATCATCTGCTTGAGCAGGCTCAAGAACGGCAGAATTTAATAGTGATGGAACCAACAGCAAACTGGTCGGTCTGATCATATTGTCAAGAAGTCTTCGTGGGTTTGTAAACACCACCAAAGGCCATTTGGCGAACTGTTGTACTTTGGTTATGGCACTCACGATTTGGCATGCACAGCAAGCATATTGAGAAGTGTGCAACTCGCCTCTCCCTCCAACTCTTTCGCCCCGCACACATCACCTGTGCGAGGAGGAAGTCGATGACCTTGTACATACCGGTCTCGGCCTCAACAGAGACCAGCTTGGCTAAGGGCCAATATCGCTCGCCGACTATTAGAACGCACATCGTAACAGGTAATGACAAGATAGGAACACGCAACCATGCCTTGCGAGCGCCGCGTTCCTGCTGATGCCACTCTCACCGCTTGCTGAGCAATCGTGACTGGCCGCGGGGAGCATCAAGGCCGAGTGTGTTGGGAGCAGCTTGGCAATCGGCACGGACAAGGTGGGGGACATGACAGCGATGCTCGGGCTTCAAATCCGCATGTTCTTGGGCGTGCCGCTGCTGTTGCTAAGCCTGTTCTGGTCCGCCGCCCTGCGTGCTCAGGACACGCTGCCCGCCTACGTGATCGAGACATACGGGCACCCGCCCGCCATACCGGACGGCCCGCTGCCGGCCGAGGTTGAGGCTGCCGTCAAGACGGCCTTCATCGACAGCATGGTGCAGGGCAACTGGGGCCCGGAACAGGTTGCGGCCCTCGAGGTCGTCGGGGCGTCCCGCGACCCGCGCCTGGCCTGGATCATCAGCGATCTGATGCGCTTCACCTCCGGGCGCCCCCTGAATGAGCGGCTGGTCGCCGCCGCGTCCGACCTGCTGGGCAAGGACCTGTCGAACGAGAACCCGTGGGGCACGCTCACCGACCACCTGATCGCCTGGGACATCCCGGCACCGCCCGACTACCTGCGTATCAAACGCACCATCTTCACCACCATCGTGCCGGGCTGGGACCGGATCTTCGTCGAGGGCGACATCGACTGGCGGCTGGTGTCCTGGGGCGGCGTGCTGATCGACGACCGCCCTTACGACACCACGGATGAGCCGTGCAACTGTATCCCAGCGGCCGACAACCCGGAGGTGTCCAGCGCGGCGGACGCCACCTGGCTCGCCGACGACGCCATCGTCTTCGGCATCGAGGTGAACGGCGAGTACCGGGCCTATCCGCGCCGCATCATGGAAGTGCGCGAGATGGTCAACGACACGCTGGGCGGGCGCGACCTGGGCATTCCGTACTGCACCTTGTGCGGTGCGGCGCAGGCTTATTTCACCGACCGCATGCCCGCAGGCGTTGCGCGGCCGGTGCTGCGCACGTCGGGCCTGCTCATCCGCTCCAACAAGGTGATGTACGACATCACCACCTATTCGGTGTTCGACACGTTCCTGGGCCGCGCGGTGACCGGGCCGCTGGCGGAGATCGGCCTGCAGCTGGAGCCGGTCACCGTCATCACCACTGAATGGGGCCGCTGGAAGGAGGCCTACCCGGAGACCACCGTGCTGGTCGAGGCGCTGGCGCTGGGCCGCGACTTCGACTTCCGCAACAACCGCGACGCCGATGGCCCGATCTTCCCGGTCGGCGATGTCGACCCGCGCCTGCCAGTGCACGAGGACATTATCGGCGTCATCACGGCGTCCGGCACCCCGGTGGCGTTCCCGCGCAGCACCGCCTTCGTCGCGCTGAGCAACGGCAACGCGGTCGCGTTCGAGAACGTCCGCCTGGTGCTCGATGCCGGCGGGATCAGGGCGGTGGATGCGGACGGCTCCGACATCGCCAGCCACCAGGCGTTCTGGTTCGCCTGGTCGCAGTTCCATCCCGGAACCGCACTCTGGGGCGGTTAGGGCCCACACTGGCACAGCCCGCAATTACTCAACGCCAAAACATATGACGTCATGCGCGGACCTGATCTGTGCGGGCATGACGGCTTGGAATGGTGCGTCGCGCCCTTCGTATGAGCACTCCTCGCAATGACGAGAGGGGATGGTGGCCTCCGCTGCCGGCTTGCCGCCCGTCGCGTATCCGCCGGCGCCGCGACATCAGGCACGCGGGCTTTTGCCCGGCGCCGCGAAATCGGCTATGGGGGCTTGAACCGCCCGCCCGACTCGCAAGCGAAAATCGAGAGGTCGACCCGCCTTGGAACGGACGATCGAGCGCATCCTCTACCACAGCCGCTGGCTGCTGGTGCCGATGTACCTGGGGCTGGCCATCCTGCTGATCGTGCTGACGGTGGTGTTCGTCGCCGATCTGGTCCACCTGATCCCGACCCTGCTGGAGCTGAGCGAGAAGAACGCGATCCTGGCGGCGCTGTCGCTGATCGACCTGGCGCTGGTCGGCAGCCTGGTGGTGATGGTGATCATCTCCGGCTACGAGAACTTCGTCTCGCGCATCGAACTGGAGGATGGCGAGGAGCGGCTGTCCTGGGTCGGCAAGCTCGATTCCGGCACGCTTAAGCTCAAGGTCGCCTCGTCCATCGTGGCCATATCCTCGGTGCACTTGCTGAAGGCCTTCATGAACGTGAACGAAACCGCCAACGACAAGCTGCTGTGGCTGGTGATCATCCACATGACGTTCGTGCTGTCGGCCCTGCTGATGGCGCTGGTCGAACGCTTCCTGGCCCGCAATGCGGCCCAGGCGCCGCCACCGTCGAACGGGTAGGCCGGCCGAGGCCACTCGCACATCTCCTCACGTCATGGCCGGGCTTGACCCGGCCATCCACGTCTTTTTTTGGCCGCTTGGCTGCCGGACTCCATCCAGAATATCCACCATGCCACCCCACCCTCCGGGGAAACTTCCCACGCGTCCCACTTTTGTCTTTGACGAAATATAAGGATATCTTTATGTAGTCATCGTTCCCCGCAGCGATGAACGGGCCCGCGCGCCATGGAAACACTGCTCAATGCCCTGAAGGCCGCCGCCGAGCCGACGCGATTGCGCCTGCTGGTGCTGTGCGGGCATGCCGAGCTTTCGGTGTCGGAGCTGACGCAGATCCTGGGCCAGAGCCAGCCGCGGGTCAGCCGCCACCTGAAGCTGCTGTCGGAGGCCGGGCTGCTGGAACGCTCGCGCGAGGGCACCTGGTCCTATTTCCGGCTTGCTGCCGACTCCGAGGTCGCCGACGTCGCGCGCACCCTGATCGACGCGGTGGACGGCGACGATCCGGTGATCGCGCTCGACCTGGAGCGGCTGGAGACGGTGCGCCGACACCGCGCCGAGACCGCCGCCGCCTATTTCCGCGAGACCGCCGGACGCTGGCACGAAATCCGCGCGCTCCACGTGCCGGAAAAAGACGTCGAGGCGACGTTGCTGGACCTGGTGCCGGCGCGCTGCGATGCGCTGCTGGACATCGGCACCGGCACCGGCCGCATGCTCGAGCTGTTCGCCGAGCGCACCGAGAACGCGCTTGGCGTCGACATGTCGCGCGAGATGCTGGCCGTCGCCCGCGCCAATCTGGAGCGCGACGGGCTGCGCCACTGCCGCGTCCGCCAGGCCGACATGTACCAGTTGCCGTTGCAGGCCGCGTCGTTCGACGTCGCGATCATCCACCAGGTGCTGCACTACGCCGAACTGCCCGCCGACGTGTTGGCCGAGGCGGCGCGGGTGCTGCGCCCCGGCGGATCGCTGATCGTCGTCGACCTGGACCGCCACGACCTTGAGAGCCTGCGCATCGACCACGCCCACATCCGGCTCGGCATCGACAGCGCCGAGCTGGCCGGCTGGGCCGCGCGCGCCGGGCTCGCCATCGACACCGTTCGCCGGCTGGAGGGCGACCCGCTGACCGTCATGGTCTGGCGCCTGACCCGCCGCGGCGACGGCGCCGCCACCGATACCGCAACCTGGCAACCCGCCGACGAGGCCTGAGTCATGACCGCCATGCACGCGCCCGAGCACCTGACCCGCTCCGCCACCCTGCCCTTCACCGGCCTGCCGGCGCCGGAAGTGAGCTTCGAGTTCTTCCCGCCGAAGACCGCCAAGCTGGAGGAAGGCTGGTGGCAGGCGGTGCAGCAGCTGATCCCGTTCAACCCGCGCTTCGTCTCGGTCACGTTCGGGGCCGGCGGCAGCACCCGCGCCCGCACCGTGAAGGCGGTGAAGCGCATCAATGCGGAAACCCCGCTGAGCGCCGCCGCCCACCTGACCTGCGTCGGCGCCGACCGCGCCGAGATCGACGAGATCGCGCGCGGCTACTGGGACGCCGGCATCCGCCACATCGTCGCCCTGCGCGGCGACCCGCCCGAGGGGGTCGGTTCCGGCTACGTGCCGCACCCGGGCGGCTATGCCTATGCCAGCGACCTGGTCGCCGGCTTGCGCCGCATTGCCGACTTCGAGATTTCCGTCGCCGCCTACCCGGAGGTGCACCCGCAGGCACGCTCGGCCGGCGATGACCTGGACAATCTGAAGCGCAAGCTGGATGCGGGCGCCAGCCGCGCCATCACCCAGTTCTTCTTCGATGTCGACGCGTTCCTGCGGTTCCGCGACCGCGCGGCGGCGGCCGGCATCACTGCGCCCATCGTGCCCGGCATTCTGCCGATCACCAACTTCGGGCGCGCGGCCGAGTTCGCGAAGGCGTGCGGTGCTGCGGTGCCGGACTGGATCGCCGAGCTGTTCGACGACCTGGACCAGGACGCGGAGGCGCGCCAACTCGTTGCCGCCACCGTCGCCTCGGAGCAATGCCGCCTGCTGCAGGCCGAAGGCGTGAACGCCTTTCATTTCTACACCCTCAACCGCGCCGACCTGACGCGCGCGCTGTGCCTGCGGCTCGGCGTGCGCCCGGACCGCGCGCTCGCCAACTGATCAAATCCACGGAGATTTCCACATGGTGCAATCTGCCATCCTCGGCTTTCCGCGCATCGGCGCGCGCCGCGAACTAAAGAAGGCGCTGGAGCAGTTCTGGCGCGGCGAGATCGCCGCCGACGCGCTCGAGGCGACCGCGCGCGAGCTGCGCGCCGCCAACTGGCGGCGCCAGGCCGATGCCGGCGTCGACCACATCGCCAGCAACGATTTCTCGTTCTACGACCACGTGCTGGACACCGCCGTGATGGTGGGTGCGATCCCGCCGCGCTTCGGGGACGAGGCGACGGCGCTCGACACCTATTTCGCGATGGCACGCGGCAGCGACGCCGCACCGGCGCTGGAAATGACCAAGTGGCTGGACACCAACTACCACTACATGGTGCCCGAGCTGACTGCCGACACCAGCTTCCGGCTGACCGCCAACCGCCCGCTCGACGCCTGGAACGAGGCGAAGGCGCTGGGCGTCGAGACCCGGCCCGTGCTGGTGGGTCCGCTCTCGTTCCTGGTGCTCGCCAAGTCGAAGGAGGAGGGGTTCGACCCGCTGCAACGCATTGACGACCTGGTTGCTGTCTACGCGCAGGTGCTGTCCGAGCTCTCCGGCGCCGGCGTGGGGTGGGTGCAGATCGACGAGCCCGTGCTGGCACTCGACCTCGATGATGCGCAGCTCGACGCGCTGGAGACCGCCTACGGGTCGCTGGCCGCGGCAGCGCCCGACCTGAAGATCCTGCTGACCAGCTATTTCGGCCCGTACGGCCCGAACCTGAAGCGCGCCGCGGGCCTGCCGGTGGCCGGCCTGCACTTCGACCTGACCCGTGGCGGCGAGGAGCTGGCCGCCGGTCTCGATGCCCTCGGCAGCGACAAGGTCGCCTCGCTGGGCCTCGTTGACGGCCGCAACATCTGGCGCACCGACCTGACGGCCGCCCTGCAGACCGTGCGCGATACCGCCGCGAAGCTCGGCGACGAGCGGGTGATCGTCGCCTCCTCGTGCTCCCTGCTGCACAGTCCGGTCGACCTGAACCGCGAGACCAAGCTGGACGACGAGTTGAAGAGCTGGCTCGCCTTCGCGGTGCAGAAGGTGGACGAAGTCGTGGCCATCGCGCAGGCGGCCAACGGCACCCTGCCCTCCACCGCCGACTCCTTCGTCGACAGCGATGCCGCCGTGGCCAGCCGCAAGACCTCGAAGCGGATCCACAACGACGAGGTGAAGGCGCGGTCCGCCAGCGTGAACGACGCCTGGCTGACCCGGCAGAGCCCCTATCCGGCGCGCCGGGAGGCGCAGCGCGCGGCGCTCGACCTGCCGCCGCTGCCCACCACCACCATCGGCTCGTTCCCGCAGACCAAGGACGTGCGCCAGGCCCGCGCTGCCAACCGCCGCGGCGACCTGGACGACGCGGCCTACACCAAGTTCCTGCAGGAGAAGACCGACGACTGCATCCGCCGCCAGGAGGCGATCGGCCTCGACGTGCTGGTGCACGGCGAGTTCGAGCGCAACGACATGGTGGAGTATTTCGGCGAGCAGCTCGACGGTTTCGCCTTCACCGCCAATGGCTGGGTCCAGTCCTACGGCTCGCGCTGCGTGAAGCCGCCGATCATCTTCGGCGACGTGTCGCGCCCGAACCCGATGACGGTGGAATGGTCGCGCTACGCCCAGTCGCAGACCGACAAGCCGATGAAGGGCATGCTCACCGGCCCGGTGACCATCCTGCAGTGGTCGTTCGTGCGTGACGACCAGCCGCGCTCGGAAACCACCAAGCAGATCGCGCTCGCCATCCGCGACGAGGTGGTCGACCTGGAGACCGCCGGCATCCGCGCGGTGCAGATCGATGAGCCCGCCCTGCGCGAGGGCCTGCCCCTGCGCCAGGCCGACTGGCCGGCCTATCTCAAGTGGGCGGTCGAGGCGTTCCGGCTGTCGGCCAGCGGCGTGCGCGACGACACCCAGATCCACACCCACATGTGCTACTCGGAGTTCAACGACATCATCGAGTCCATCGGCGCTTTGGACGCCGACGTGATCTCGGTAGAGACATCGCGCTCCGACATGGAGCTCTTGGACGCGTTCACCGCCTATCGCTACCCGGCGGAGATCGGCCCCGGCGTCTATGACATCCACTCGCCGCGGGTGCCGGACACATCGGTGATGCGCGACCTGCTGGAAAAGGCGCTGAAGGTGCTGGCGCCGGAGCAGGTGTGGGTCAATCCGGACTGCGGGCTGAAGACCCGTGACTGGCCGGAGGTCGAGTCTGCCCTCGCCAACATGGTTACCGCCGCGCGCGACCTCCGCTCTCAGTTGGCGCGCCCCCAAGCCGCCGCGGAGTGATGCCCGGCGGTAGGCGGCGGGCTGCTCCGCAACCGGCCCGCCGCCTTCTTTCCTTTCCATTCCCTCAATGGCTGTCACGCTCGACGCGCGCCCATTGGGCAATGTCGAGGCTGACAATTGAAGTGCGTGGAACCGTAGCCCGGGTGAAACGCAGTGAAACCCGGGGACAAATCTTATCACGGCAATGAAGGCCCCGGGTTGCGCTCCGCTCCACCCGGGCTTCTGTAACGGGCCATTGTTGGTCAATCCCTTTTTCGTCGTCCCGGCGCCTGGGTCATGCTTCTGTACGGGGTCGGCGCAGGGCCGCCGCCAAGATGGATATGCGAGGATCGGTCGGTCCAATCTACGGAAGCGTGCTCTCATGCGAGGCGACATCCCGGATGGCGGCCTGACCTGATCCATCGTCCCGGCGCGGGACGGCGCTCGACGGGCCGGTGTCGGTGCCCGTCGAAGCTCGTGTGTCGGTTCTCCTTATGCCGCGGCCATCATGCTGTCGCCATCGCCGGGCGCACCGGTCCGGCATGGTTGAACGGTGTGCCGTCAACCCACATCCGGTGCATGATCACGGCGAGCCGGCGCGCCAGCGCGACCTTCGCCTTCCTCATGCCCGCACGCCTGGCCAGCTTCATCGCCCAGCTCTTCAGCCAGCCGCCCTCGATCGGCCGGGTCAGAACCACGTGTGCCGCCTCATAGAGGGCCGAGCGCACATCGGCGTCCCCTACCTTCGATATCCGCCCCATCACCTCGCTCTCGCCCGACTGGCGCTTGGTCGGCGTCAGGCCGAAGTGCGCACCCACCAGGCGCGACGAGGCAAACCGCCCGGGGTCGTCCACTCCCGACAAGTAGGTCAGTCCGACAATGCTCCCCACGCCCGGCACCGTCATCAGCAGGCGAGCGCGATCGTCGGCCTGCGCCGCCGCCCGGACCTGCCGGTCCAGCGCCGTGAACGATAGCAACAGGCCATCGCGTGCCGACAGCAGCGCCCCCGCCACCGCCTCCAGTACCGGATGCCCCGCCACAAGCTCCGAAATACGTGTCGAAAAGCTGCGCCTGGTGGTGTGCCCTACCTTCAGCCCGAAGTTCCGCAGCTGACCACGAAGGTGCATCTCAAGATCGTGCAGCTTCGCGCGGAGCTGGTCGCGACCCTTCAAAAGGGCCCGCATCTCCTGGGCCGCCAAAGACTTGCAGTGAACCGGACGAAACCAGCCCACACGCATCAGCTGAGCAATCCCGCGTGCGTCCGAGCGGTCCGACTTCACCGGCATCGTCGAAAGCGCTCGCGCAACATGACGCGTCTCCAGCAACTCAACCGAAAGACCGCCCTCGCTACATCCCCGCACAAGCCATTGCGACAACGGCCCCGCCTCAAGACCAATCCGCTCAACCGAAATCCCCAAAGACCCAAACCACAACAACAAACCCGCCGGCGTGCTCGCAATACGAGCCTCGCAGACAATCCCGCCCGCGCCGTCAACAACGCACACCGATGACCATTCCAAAGAAACGTCAATCCCGGCATAGTAGTTCATGGTCGTCTCTCCTCGATGTCTTGGAGCGGCAAACCCGACTCCGTGTATGACACCGACATCTTGAGGGACGACCACTCATGCACGCCACCAAACAAGGGCCGTTAGCCCATCTACGCTTTCTACCTCACTCCGTCATGCGCGGACTTGTGGAGCCTGTCCTCGGACTTGTTCCGAGGAGGCATCCACGTCTTCTGGTCAGCTAGGCCGCCCGGGGTGCCGTATCGACGGCACGGATATCGAGTCTGTAGTCCAGGGCGCGCAGGGCATCGGCCAGCGTCGCCGGGTTGGCGTTGTGCTTCCAGTCCAACAACCGCGCGACCATCCGCCGGTTGGTGCCCATCCGCTCGGCCAGCGCAACCTGAGTCACCCCACGGTCGCGCAACGCCTCATAGAGCTTCGTCCGCAACGCGGTGACGAGGTCCGGCTCCACCACCACTTCGCCCTTGCGCGGGGCGGATGGCGCCGGCACCGGGCGCTTGTCCTCGACATAGATCTGCAGCACCAGGGCGAGCGCATCGCGCGCCATCGACAACGCGTCGCTCATGTCGTCGCCCGCCGTTTGCAGTTCTGGCAGATCGGCACAAGCGACGACGACACCGGACTCATCCGGGTCCCATTGGCTTGCGTCGGTAAATGTCATCGGAAAGGCGTACATCAACCGGTCCTGTCCAGATGCGCCGTCACTTCAGTCCAAGCTGCTTCTTGATGCCCTCGACCAGCCCCTTGGGCAGATCGCGTTTGCCGCTGGTCATGGTGCTGACCTTGCCGTTGGCCGGATTGGTCAGTTTCACGTGGCCACCCTTTCCGCGGGTTCGGTCGATCTCGATCCCTTGCTTGCGCAACCAACGCTCGAATTCCTTCGCATTCTTGTGGAGGCGATCCCCCCTCATCAAAGACGAACACGTCCCAGGGTTATTTTCGCCTCCAACAGGTCTCTTTTTGTACGATATTGGGACAATTATGTCAACCATCACAATGCATCTCGCTTGCGTCCCTTCATTAAAACCCGCACCATCCCCGGCGCGGCACAACGCACGGAGGGGCATGGCATGGCGAAGTGGAAGATGGCGGCGTGCGCGCTGCTGACCGCGCCCGTCGCACTGCTCGCCGGCTGCGAGACGCCGCCGCGCACCGAGGCGCTGACGCCCGAGCGCGCCGACCAGTACATCTGGCCCGGCGACGTCAACTCCGATCGCGAGACCCTGTTCATCGTCACCGCGTCCGGCGGCGGGCAGCGGGCAGCCGCCCTGACGCTGGGCACGCTGCGCGCGCTGGACGCCATTCCCATCGGGCCCGGCCGCACCATGCTCGATGAGGTCGACGTCATCTCGTCGGTCTCCGGCGGCAGCGTCACCTCGGCCTGGTTCGCGCTGGCCGGCCGCGACGGCTTCGACACCCTGGAGCGGGAGTTCCTGCGCCAGTCCGGCAACGCCGCCCTGATGGGAGCTGCGGCCAACCCCATCACGCTCGCCCAGCTCGCCGGCCCCGGCTACACCCGGCTCGACCCGGTGATCGAGTATTTCGAGGACACGCTGTTCGGCGACGCCACCTATGCCGACCTGATGGGCCGCCGCCCCTATCTGATCGTCAATGCCGCCGACATGGGCGAGGGCACCGCGTTCGCGTTCACCCAGCCCTGGTTCGACCTGTTGTGCGCCGACCTGACCGCGTTCCCGGTGGCGGATGCGGTGGCCGCCTCCGCCGCGGTGCCGATCGCGTTCGCGCCGCTGGCACTGCAGAACCAATCCCCCTGCCCCGCCCAGGCCGGCCCGGATGGCGACGCCGGGCTGGCGCTGCCCCCCGGCACTACGTGGGTGCGCGACGGGCTGGCGTTCGACCGCCATCGCGACATCGAACGGCTGCAACGCGCCCATGTCGCGCTCAGCTATTTGAACATGGAGTGTCCCGATAGCGGCCCCTGCGTCGCCGCTTCGGACGACGCCCGCAAGGCCTGGATCCACCTGCTGGACGGCGGCACGGTCGACAATCTGGGCCTGACCGAGCCCCTGCGCCTGATCTCGACCCAGGAGGTGCCGCCCTACTTCCTGCTCGATATCGTGTCGGGCAACGTGAAGCGGGTGGTGGTGCTGGTGATCAGTGCCCGCGTTGGCAACGACTTCGACATCCACGACAGCGGCGAGGCGCCGGGCCTGTTCACTATGCTGTCGGCGACCATCTCCAACCCGATCAACGCCGCCTCGTTCGGACTGATCCAACGGCTGAAGAGCCTGATCGAGCGCGGGGCGGAGAACTACCGCGCGGAACTGGCGCAGTACGGCCGCACCGTGATCAAGGAGGACGAGGAGCGGCTGCTGCAGGTGGCCGAGGGCGTGGCGCCCGATGTCGACCGGTTCGCCCTGGTAGTGGACTTCGAACTGATCGGCGATCGGGCCTGCCGCGATGCCTTCCGCACCATTCCGACCAGTTGGACCCTGACCGAGCGCCAGGTCAGCGCGTTGCTGCACGTTGCCGGTCCCTTGCTCGCCGCCAATCCGGACTTCGCCAAGCTGGTCAGCGACATGGGGGGTGCCGTGCCTGCCTACGAGCAGTTCGCGGCGAGCTGCGGCCGGCTGTTTAACTGAATACGGCGCTAACTTTCGGCCAGATGTCGCGCAGGAACACCGTCAGGTCGGTCGGCGCGCCCTTGGTCTTGAACGGGTAGAGCAGTGTGCTGACGAACCCGCGGTGGTAGGTCGCGTGGTTGACCAGGTGGAGCAGAATGTCCTCCCGCGTCATCGCGCCGGCCCCGCCGCCGATGAACTCGAACGCGATGGTTTCCGCCAACTCGGCCGGGGTCCAGGCCCGCGCGAGGCCGACGTAATGCTCGTTCATCTGGCGCAGCCGCTGCGCAACCTCCGCGAATGGCAGCGTCTCGCTGCGGTAGCGCGCGCGGTGCGGGTGGCCGGTGCCCTCCAGGTGCGCCCTGAAGATCTCCGCCACCACCAGGATGTGGTCGAAGGTGCCGGCGATGCTGCCGAACAGGGCGTCGCGCGGCGCCATCAGCTCCGCTTCCGGCAACTGGGCGGCGTTGTTCAGCATCACGTCGTCGGCCCACGCCATGTAGGCCGCCATGCGATGCGCCGTAGAGAGATCGGGCAAGGCCGGCCTCAGATGTGGTTGCGGAAGCGATTGGTGATCGGGTAGCGGCGCTCCTTGCCGAACGAGCGCGGCGTGATCTTCACCCCCGGCGGCGCCTGCCGGCGCTTGTACTCGGCCAGGTCCAGCATCCGCCACACCCGCCGCACGACCGCCGGGTCGTGGCCGCGCCCGGAGATGTCGTCGACGCCTTCCTCGTGCTCGATCAGGCGCTCAAGAATGTCGTCCAGCTCGTCATAGGGCGGCAGCGTGTCCTGGTCGGTCTGGTCCGGCTTCAGCTCGGCCGAAGGCGGCTTGTCGATCACCCGCTCCGGCATCACCCGGCCGGCTGGCCCGCGCGCACCCTCGGGATGGTGCTGGTTGCGCCAGCGCGACAGCGCGAACACAGTCGACTTGTAGACGTCCTTCAGCACCGAGTAGCCGCCGCACATATCGCCATAGAGGGTGGCGTAGCCGACCGCCATCTCCGACTTGTTGCCGGTGGAGAGCACCATCGGCCCGAGCTTGTTGGAGATCGCCATCAGGGTCAGCCCGCGCAGCCGGCTCTGGATGTTCTCTTCGGTGGTGTCGGGCGCCGCGCCATTGAACAGCGGCGTGACCATGCCCTCCACCGCCTGCATGCCGGGGCCGATGTTTATTTCGTCGAGCCTGATGCCGAGGAATTCGGCGACGCCGGCCGCGTCGTCCAGGCTTTCTTGGCTGGTGTAGGGCGACGGCATCATGATGGTGTGCACCCGATCCGGCCCCAGCGCGTCGACCGCAACCGCCGCCGACAGTGCGCTGTCGATGCCGCCGGACAGGCCCAGCACCACGCCGGGGAAGCGGTTCTTGTCGACATAGTCGCGCAGGCCGATGGTCATCGCCTGGTAGATCGCCCCAAGTCCCTCGTCCGGCGGCACCATCGGCCCCGGATCGCAGTGCCACCCCCCATCATCGCCACGCCGCCATTCGGTGGTGATCACCGCCTCCTGCCACGACGGGCATTGCACGGCGAGCGAGCGGTCGGCGTTGAGCGCGAACGAGGCGCCGTCGAACACCAGCTCGTCCTGGCCGCCAACCTGGTTGATGTAGATCATCGGCAGGCCGCTCTCGGTCACCCGGCTGACCGTCAGGCTGAGGCGCAGGTCGTGCTTGTCGATCTCCCACGGCGAGCCGTTGGGCACGATCAGCAGTTCCGCCCCAGCCTCCTGCAGGCATTCCACCACGTCCTCGTGCCAGATGTCCTCGCAGATCGGCACCCCCAGCCGGACGCCGCGCAGGCTGAGCGGCCCCGGCATCGGCCCATGGGCGAACGTGCGCACCTCGTCGAACACGTGGGTGTTGGGCAGGTGCACCTTGGCGCGCCAGCCGACGATCTCGCCCGCGTCCACCGCCACCACGGCGTTGTAGGTCAGGGCGTCATGCCGCCACGGCACGGTCACCAGCACCGCCGGCCCGCCATCCTTGGTGGCCGCCGCCACCTTGTCCACGGCCTGGGCCAGGCGCTCCATGAACACCGGCTTCAGCACCAGGTCCTCGGGCGGATAGCCGCTGAGCACCAGCTCGCCGGCACATATGATGTCCGCGTCCGGCGCCGCATCGCGCGCCGCCAGTAGCTTGGCGACATTGCCGTCGATATCGCCGACGACCGGGTTCAACTGGGCAATGGCGATCTTGAGGCGGTCGGTCATGGGCTGGCTGGCGGAATCCGCATCCGTCACGGTTTACGAAAACTTAGCGCGTTTCACGTCAGATAGGGTGCGCCCGCGCGCTGACGAGAACCGAGCCCGGACCGCCCCGCACCGGCGCAAGTAGATAGCGGAGATTTGCGGTTATGCAAATCAATCGGATGAGGCGCAACAATGCAGACCGCTGACTCCACGGTGATGACGATGGATGGGCCGAAGTCCGGCCCGGAATGGTGCCACCTGGTTGGCCACCATGCCATTGACGCATTCGTCGCATTCGTCGAGCGCATGGCTGGCGAGCAGCCGGTCACGCCGGCACAGCTGAAGGCGTTCGCGACCAAGTTCAACGCCCACCCGGTGGGGCTGGACGAGACCTACGAGAAGCTGTGGCGCGCGGCCGGCTGGACCCGGCCCGGCGAGGACATGCCGGACAGGCGCACTGCCCCGCTGCAGCGCCTGCTGATCGAGCGGTTCGAAGACATACTGGCTCCGTACGGCCATGCCGGCGGGGAAATGAGCGACGGTCAATACCGCGTCAACCGCCAGGTGATCGGCGGTTTCATGTCTGCGATGGCAACCATGGTGCCGGGCGACCTTTGGGCCCGCGCCCGGCAGGCCTGCGTCGACCTGATCGTCGAGCTGCAAATCCACAACACGGCGTCCGAACTGTGGGAGCGCATGCGTGCCAACGCGGATGCCCGCACCCACGTCGACGACGTGCTGATGTCTGTGCTGCCCTACTTCCGCGACTTCGCCAAGCGGCGCGACTGGTTCCTGGGCGTGGTCGACCGCCACCAGGTGGTGCCGGACGGCCCGGATTCGCATGGCAATCTCTCCCACGCAACCTGCGTGATGGATGCCCGCGCGTTCAGCGCGGTGTTCGCGCTGCTGTTCGAGGATTTGTTCCAGCGCCGGCGCGACGACAATAGCCTGGCAGCCCTGGTCGCACGCTACGGCGCGGCTGCGATCGACGACCTGGACCGGATGCAAGCGAACCTGAAGTAACCCACCCATGCAGCGCATGGACGCTGCACTGGAACCGGCATAGGCTGAGGCTCCCTGCACACTCTGCGAGCCCATGCCATGCCGCGCCGACTGCACTTCACCGCACTTGCACTAACCGCTGCGCTTGCGCTGCCCACCGCGGGCCATGCGCAGTCGGATTCGCCCGGCGCGTTCTATCTGTCGACTGACGATTTCCGGCTGGTCGACGACGGCATCATCATTCCCATCATCGAGTACGTGAAGGTCAGCCGTTCGATGCTGGGCGCGCAGGAACTCGAGATCGGTTACCAGCACTTGCTGCCCATGCCGGAATCGATGCTGAACATCCTGGTCAGCGAGTACTACCACTGGGACCGGCAGGTCACCGACTTCGGCAAGCTGGACCTGGTCAATACGCGGCGCATCACGGTCACCGGACGGCTCGACACCGGCGCCGATGTCTGGACATGGGAGCCGGACGTGTTTGCACCGACCCTGAACGAGCCGGCCCTGGCGCTACGCACCGGGCAGGACGCCGACCAGGTCATCCGCTACAGCCCCTTCCAGCAAGCCACGGGGACGGCGGTCGGCACCGCGCAGATCCGGATCGTGACATTGGACGACGCGACGCTGGCGGTGCAGGACCTGAACGGTGTCGTCCACTCCTATGTGCGCACGGATCCGGACGTGGCCCGCATGGTCGGCCTGCTGGCTGCCGTTGCCGAGATCAGCATCGGCCTGCACTACGAGTGCCTGTGGCCCATCGCCGAGACCCTGGTTGCCGGTGAGGACTACCTGTTCTCGGACGCGGCGAAGGAGGAGGTCGCCCGGCAGATCAGGGGGGTGGAAGGCGCAATCGACACTTGGCAGGAGATGCAGGCGCGCGGGCTGGGCGGCCTGTTCGCGTACTGGATGAACGCGGTTGCGGAGTCGGAGCGCCTCCTCGGCCAGCTCCTGCAAGCGCGTGTGGACCAGTTTCCCAACTTCGTCTCATTTGCCGAAACGCTGGAGCCTGCCGAGCCGATCTTCGGGCAGGACGACCAACTGATCGTCGTCGCCATCGAACGATTGCATATGTTCGACTTCGACTATCTGGCCGGCGAACGGCCGCCGTTCGACAACATGGGCGACATGCTGTTCCATATCGCCGAGGGTCCCTACGCCGAGGATCCGTTCGCGGTGACCGCGCCGATGATGACGGCCTTCGATCGCGGCGGGTGGGTGCCGTTGATGACCCAGTTGATCTATTGGGAACTCGAGCTGACCTGCGACAGCCGGTACTAGAGCTTTTTCGATCAGGCACCCGGCATGACCCGCGACCGGATGATCGCCCACTTGCGCACGGCCAATGCGGTTGCCCGTAGCGCGGCCGAGCATGGCCATCATCCGTTCGGCGCGGTGCTGGCCGGTCCCGACGACGCCATCCTGATGCGGCAGGCCAACATCGACACCGTGCGTCATGCCGAGACCGAACTCGCCCGGCGCGCCGCAACCGCCTACGCGCCCGACTACCTGTGGACCTGCACGCTGGTCACCACCTGCGAGCCATGCGCCATGTGCACCGGTACGCTCTATTGGGCGAATATCGGCCGCCTGGTCTATGGCTTTGAGGAAGCCAAGCTGCTCGCCCTGACCGGCAACCACGACGCGAACCCGACCATGGACCTGCCCTGCCGCACCGTGCTGGGCCACGGGCAGAAGGACATCGCGGTGCACGGCCCCTTCCCCGAGATCGAGGATGAGCTTATCGCGCCGCACCGAGAGTTTTGGCGGTCCTAATCCACCAGGCCAGTCAGTCCACCTCGAGCCGGTCGACGCCTGCGGCGGTCAATGCCATCTCGATGTAGGCCCGCGCCAACACGACCGCCGTTTCGGACACACTGATGGGATGCGCAATATGGACCAGTGCCGCTTCCGCCTTCTCAATCTCGCCAGCCTCGGTCCAGGCTATGATCAGCTCTTTCCAGATCGGCCCCGTGAAACCGCCCGGCGACTGGTCAGCCAACATGGCGGCCCGGTCGATCATGCCCATATCGACCATGGCCAACGCGACGGTGTCGTAGGCAATCGAACCATCGCTGATATCGCCCTCGGCAACCAAGATCTCAGCGGCCTCGATCGCCTCCAACAGTAGGCTATCCGCGTCATCGTCCAGGCCTGCCTTAGCGTACTCGACAGCCGCAGTGGCGAGCATTTTCGCGCGAACGCTGGCATCGTCCATGTCCGCGACGGCATCCATGGCCGCGGACCAGGAGGCAACGTCTGGCACGGCGCTCGGAATCGTGCGGTACGCCGAGTACTGGTCGTAACCGCTTAATTCGGCGCCAGCAATGTCGATCGCCCAGGAGACATATCCGGCACCGGCCAAGCTCCGTATGAGCCAATTGTATGGATTGCCGAACCTGGACTCCTCGATTTCTTCGTCCGACAACGTCGACAACAAGTCCAGCGCGGTCTCGAACGACTGAGTTGCCCCCTCATCCTGGCCGATCACCGCCTGTGTCGCCGCGATTTCGGACAATGCCAGGACCGCGGCGATGGCGATGGTCGACTTCGGCGTGCCAGCGGGCGCGAGGGCGGCGAACTGGTCCACCAGAGCGAGCGCCTCATCGACCAGTGCCAACGGCTGTTCGGTCATGCCGCTGTCTGCCTGCGCGCCAGCTATCGCCATCAGGTCACCAATGCCAACGACGACGTTCGCGTCGAAGTCTCGACGGGCGAGCGCCATGGCCTCCTCCCATCGGCCCAAATCAACCAAGGCGCGAAAATAGTTGGAGCCGGTGATCTCGGTTTCAGACTCCCTTTGTATTTGGTCGAGCACCTCGTTGGCCCGCTCGTCTTCGCCGGCGCCCGCATAGATGCTGGCAAGTTCCGCCAACCGGGAAAAATGGTCATCTTCGTCTTGATGCCATGCGTCGACAGCCAGCGCATCTTCCCACAGCCCGGCATTGGCCAAGGTCTTGAACAGATTTGTCGCCGCTCGGCTCACGATGCTCTCGGACTCGAATGTCGCGAACAGTTCGAGCGCGCGCGCAACCGATTGCCGTGCCGCTTCGTCAGCGCCGTACGCGCCCTGAGCGGCCACGATTGCCGCGATCGCGTCATACTGGTCGCCTGCGTACTCGTGGAGTTCGTCCACGGCGGCATGGGCCCGCACGAACGCCGCTTCCGCCAGGTCGGCATGACCGAGCAAGACCCATCCGCTCCCGACCTCCGCCCAACCCTGTGCTTTCTCCTTTGGCTCCACGATGGTCTGGACGTACGCGACAGCCGTAGCCATTGCTTCACAGGCCTCGGCCTCTTCGGCGCACCATTGCGCAGGCGCCTCGGTCTGAGCAGCGGCCGTGCCGCCGGCTACCATTAGCGCGAGCGATGCAGCGGCCAGGACACCAGCAGAGGCCTGCAAGTTTCGCATATGGTCAGTCTTCCTCGCCGGAGGCCGCGCGGCGGCCGAGCCGGACATGACGGTTGACGTGAACGTTCAGCACCAGGCCGATGCCGATCATGATCGTCAGCATCGCGGTCCCGCCATAGGAAATCAGCGGCAGCGGCACGCCGACAACCGGCACCAGGCCCATCACCATCGCGATGTTGATGAACACATAGAGGAACAGCACGATCGAGACGCCGATGGCGATCAGGCGGCCGAACTGGTTGCGCGCGCGCATTGCCACGCCGGCGCATAGCAACAGGACGAACAGGAACAGGCCCAGCAGCGCCACGCCGCCGACCAGCCCGAACTCCTCGCCCAGCATGGTGAAGATGAAGTCGGTGTGCTTCTCGGGCAGGAAGCTCAGGTGGCTTTGCGAGCCCTGCAGGAACCCGCGGCCCGTCAGCCCGCCCGATCCCAGCGCGATCTGGGATTGCAGGATGTGATAGCCGGCGCCCAGCGGGTCGCTCTCCGGCTCCAGGAAGGTCAGGATGCGCTGGCGCTGGTAGTCGTGCAGGAAGTTCCAGGCGATCGGCCCGCCCGCCGCGGCCGCCAGCAGAATGACGCCGAACATCCACAGGCGCACGCCGGCAACGAAGAACAGCGCCAGCGCGCCGACACCCAACATCGCCGCGGTGCCCAGGTCCGGCTGCTTCAGCACCAGCGCCACCGGCGCCATCACCATCAGCACCGGCAGGATCAGCTTCCTGACCTTGCCCATGTCCTCGTCGGAACAGCCATGGAAATAGCGCGCCACCGCCAGAACCAGCGCGATCTTCATCAGCTCCGACGGCTGCAGGCGGATGACCTGGAGATCGATCCAGCGCTGCGCCCCCATGCCGATGGAGCCCATCACCTCCACCGCCACCAGCAGGATGAAGGTCAGGAAATAGATGAGGTAGGCCATGCGCAGCAGAATGCGGATGTCGATCAGCGCGATGGCGAGCGTCAGCACCACACACATCGCGAACCGCATGGCCTGGCGCGATGCCCAGGGGTCGACGTCGCCGTTGGCGGCCGAATAGAGCATTGCCAGACCGGCGCCGGTAATCGCGACCACCAGCAACAGCAGCACCCAGTGCAGGCCAAGCACGCGCCGCGCCAGCGTCAGGTGCTGTTCCGGGCCGTTATGGACATTCAATGCCATGGGGAAAGGTCCGTCCGATCAGCCGTTTTGCGACAACTCGGTCGGACCCAGCCGCTTCTGAGTCTCGATCAGCACGTCGCGCGCGATCGGCGCCGCCGTCGTGGAGCCGCCACCGCCGTGCTCGACCACCACCGAGACCGCGAACCGGGGGCTATGTATTGGCGCGTATCCGACGAACAGCGCGTGGTTGCGGTGCTCCCACGGCCGGTCCTCGTCGCGGATGATGCCGGCGGCCCGTTCCGCCTGGGTAATGCGGCGGACCTGCACGGTGCCCGTCTTGCCCCCCATCGCCATCCGCTCGTCCTCGATGCGCGCGTCGTTGGCGGTGCCGGCGCGGCTGTTCACGACCATCGACATCGCGTCGTTGATCCAGCGCAGCCAGTCCTCGCGCACGTCGATCTTCGGTGCGCGGGCGATCGCGGCGCCGTCAACCGGGTGCGCCACGCGCGGCACCACGGCATAGCCGCCATTGACGATGCGCGCGGTCATCACCGCCAGTTGCAGCGGCGTGCAGTTCACATAGCCTTGGCCGATGCCGGCGTTGATGGTGTCGCCCGGCACCCAGTAGTGATTGAACCGCTCTTCCTTCCACGCCTTGGTCGGCATCAGCCCGCTGCGCTCGCCCGGCAGATCGATGCCAAGCGGCTCGCCAAAGCCGTAACGGCGGGCAATCTCGTTCAGCCGGTCGATGCCCATCTCCAGCGCGGTCTCATAGAAATAGACGTCGCAGGACTGCTGGATCGCCTGCATCATGTTCATCTTGCCGTGGCCGGCGCGCTTCCAGCAGTGGAACCGGTTGGGTCCATAGTCGAAGTGGCCGGGGCAGAAAATGTCGGTGCCGCCGTCGATGACGCCGGTTTCCAGCCCGGCCAAGGCCACCACCATCTTGAAGGTCGAGCCCGGCGAATAGACGCCGGAGATCGCCTTGTTGCTGAGCGGCGCGCGCGGGTTCTCGATCAGCGCGGTCCAGTCGTCCACCGAAATGCCGCCAATGAAGGCGTTCGGGTCATAACCGGGGTTGGAGACCAGCGCCAGAACGTCGCCGGAATGCACGTCCATCACCACGACCGACGCGCTTTCCTCGCCCAGGCGCTCGGTCACATAGCGCTGCAGCCCGATATCCACGGTCAATTGAACGGTCTTGCCGGGCGCCCCCTCCTGGCGCGCCAGCTCACGGATCACCCGCCCGACGGCATTGACCTCGACATGGCGCACCCCGGCGGTGCCGCGCAGTTCCATATCGTAGTGCCGCTCCAGGCCGTTGCGGCCCATGCGAAAGTCAGGCAGCTCCAGCAGCGGGTCGCCGTTCAGGTCCTCCGGCCGCGGCGGCGCCACGTATCCGGTCAGGTGGCCCAGAAACGTGTCCTGCGGATAGATGCGGCGGTACCCCAGGTCGACGAACACACCTGGCAGGTCCGGCGCGTTGACCTCGATCCGCGCGACCTGCTGCCAGGTCAGGTTCTCGACCACGGTCACCGGCACGAACCCGCGCTGGCGCGACACTTCCTCCAATACGCGTTCCTGCCGGTCCATCGACACATCGACGATGCCTGCCAGCGTGCGCAGCACCGCCTTCACGTCGCCGGCCTGCTCCGGCACCACCTGGACCCGGTAGTTCAACTCGTTGGTGGCGATGGGTTCGCCGCGGCGGGCCAGAATGTCGCCGCGCGGCGGCGGGATCAGCCGCATGTTGACGCGGTTGTCCTCGGCTAGGGTGACGAAGCGGTCGGTATCCTCGATCTGGAGCTGGTACATGCGCGCGCCAAGCACGCCGAACATCGCAACCTGTCCGCCGGCGATCAGCACCGTGCGCCGCTTGAAGTTGCCGTGCCGCGTCTCGTCGCGATCCGCTCGCAGCTTGATGTTCAACATATTCAGCGATTTGCGTTGGAAACGCACGTCTCACCGCCCCATCGTCATGTCGGCCACCACATTCTTCCCGCGCTAGTTCGGGGTCAAGACCCGCTGCAGCTGGGACAGCACCCAGCCGACCACTGGATAGATCGCCACCGTCATCATCAATTGCAGCAGCGCCGGCACCGGCGGAATCCACTGCATCATCAGGATCACCACCAGCAGCCAATGCACCGTGCAGGCGATCACGGCGGTGACGCAGAACATCCACCACATCCGGGCCATGCCCCGGCCGCCCGCCCATTCCGCCAGATGCGCCGCGTTGGCGCGGATCAGCACGTAGACCAGCGCACTCGGACCGACCGGATAACCGAGCAGCAGGTCTTGCAGAATGCCGAGCACAAACACGGCCGTCAGCGGCATGTGGTCGGGCCGGCGCACACTCCAGTGAAAGATCGCGATCAGCACCCAGGCCGGGCCGATGTCGTCCAGGAACGGCACCGGCGAGGGCAATGTCGTCGCCAGCAACAGCGTCATGGTGATGGCGAACGGAATCGTCTGGCGCACCGCCTCGTCGAAGCGGTGCAGCCCGCGCTGAACGATGTCTCCCCGGCCCCGCGCCATTATCGCCCCCGGACCATTAGCGGCACGCGCTCATTGCGCGTTCTCCACCTCGGCATCCGGGTCCGCGCCCGCATCGGCGGGCGGGTCCGGCGCCACGTTCGGCGGTCCCTCGGCCTCCACATCCGGCATCGGCAGGCCGAGCGGCGCCGCCGCCCCACCCTCCCGCGCCTCGGACTCGGCGAGGAACTGCTCCAGCACTTCCGGCAGCGCGTAGTCGAGCACGCGGACGTACTCCAACCGGTCCCAGTCGATGAACGGCTGCACCCGGATGATGCCGTCGGTCACCGCCACCACTTCGCCGACCGCGATGCCCGACGGGAACACGCCGGCATCGCCCGACGTGACGATGCGGTCGCCCGGCGCCACCTCCTCGGAGGTGCGCAGGTACTGCAGCAGCGGCCGGTCGGTATTGTCGCCGACCAGGATGGCCCGGTCGCGGGTGCGCTCGATTCGCACCGGGATGCGGGAGTTCAGGTCGGTGACCAGCAGAACGCGGGCGGCGCGCTGGCCCACCTCCGAGATACGCCCCACCAGGCCCGCGCCGGTCACCACCGCCTGGCCCTTGGCAACGCCTTGCGCGGTGCCGGCAGCGATCAGCAGGCTGCGGACATAGACCCCGCCGCCGTCGGTGATGATCCGCGCCGCGATCTGGGACGCGGCGGGCACATCCAGGAAGCTCGTCAGTTCCCGCAGCGCCTGGTTCTGCGCCTCCAGCGCGCGGGCGGTGCGCTCCCACTCCAGCAGCCGCTGATTCTCCTCGCGCAGGCGCTGGTTTTCCTCGCGCAGCACCGCGAGTTCGGTCAGCCCCTCCATGAAGTCGGCAACGCCCTGGGCCGGTTCCGCCGCCACGTCCAGGATCGGCGCGAACGCATCGGTCACCGATACCCGCGCGCTTTCAACCAGGGAGGTGTTGACCTTGCCCAGCAGCATCACGCCCAGCGCCAGGGTGACGAAGCTGACCACGGCAAAGCGCTGCAGCCAGACCTTGACCGGCAAGGCGACCTTGGCGAGTGTCAGCGTGCGCTGCAGTTTTGCCATCGTGCTCGATTGCTCCGACGGTCACGCGCAGGTGGTCATCGCATCCGTGGACGTCTTGCCAACGGACATGAGGCCACTGCGCCGTTGTCCGGCAGCAGGCATATCCGCATGCCCGCCGTGCCGGCCCATCACCCCAAACGCCGCCTGAATTGGGCGACAGAATAACGACTTGGCCGTTTTTTGCGACCGAAATGTGGGCGTGGTCTGGCTCAGCTTACGCTGAGCGCGGCGCCGGCCGACTGAGTCGAACACATCTCAGTTGATCAGCACGTGCTTCAGGGTGACCATTTCCTCAAGCGCGCGCCCGGTGCCCAGCGCCACGCACGACAGCGGATCGTCGGCAATGGAGACCGGCAGCCCGGTGGAGTGGCGCAACACATAGTCCAGATTGCCCAACAGCGCGCCGCCGCCGGTGAGCACGATGCCCTTGTCGACGATGTCGGCGGCCAGTTCCGGCGCGGTGTGCTCCAGCGCCACCTTCACCGCCTCGATGATCGCCGACACCGGCTCGGCAAGGCTTTCGGAGATCTGGCGCTCGGAAATCACCAGTTCCTTCGGCACGCCGTTCATCAGGTCGCGGCCCTTGATCTCCATCACCGCGCCCTCGCCATCCTCCGGCGGGCAGCCGGACCCGATCTGCTTCTTGATCCGCTCGGCCGAGCCCTCGCCGATCAGGAGGTTATGCATGCGGCGGATGTAGGCGATGATCGCTTCGTCCATCTTGTCGCCGCCCACGCGCACGGAGCGCGAATAGACGATGCCGCCCAGCGAAAGCACCGCCACCTCGGTGGTGCCGCCGCCAATGTCGACCACCATCGAGCCGGTCGGCTCGGTCACCGGCAGGCCAGCGCCGATGGCCGCCGCCATCGGTTCCTCGATCAGGAACACCCGGCGGGCGCCGGCGCTTTCCGCCGACTCCTGGATCGCGCGACGTTCCACCGCCGTCGACCCCGACGGCACGCAGATGATCACCTGCGGGCTGGCGAAGCTGCGCCGGTTGTGCACCTTGCGGATGAAATGCTTGATCATTTCCTCCGCGACTTCGAAGTCGGCGATCACGCCGTCGCGCAGCGGGCGGATGGCGTGGATGTTGCCCGGCGTGCGGCCCAGCATCAGCTTGGCCTCGTCGCCGACCGCCAGCACCTGCTGCTTGCCGCGCACGGTGGCGATCGCCACGACGGAGGGTTCGTTCAGGACGATTCCCCGCCCCTTGACGTAGACCAGGGTGTTCGCGGTTCCCAGGTCGATCGCCATATCGGCGGACATCATGCCGAGCAGCCGTGACAGCATGTGAGGTTCAGGCGCCCTGTCTGGTGGTTTGGAGCTTTGTCATCCGGACCGGGCGCAGGCTAACGCAACAGCGCGAACCCGTTGCACCCGCCGGACGTGCGGCCGGCGCCTACGGCGACCGGCCGGCAACGAATAAGCTCAGTTCTTGGATTTGTCGACCAGTCTGTTTTCGCTCAGCCACGGCATCATCGCGCGCAGCTTCTCGCCGACCTCCTCGATCGGATGCTCCGCCGCCCGCCGCCGGGTGGCCTTGAAGCTGGTCTGGTCGACCTTGTTCTCCAGCATCCACTCGCGGGTGAACTGGCCGGTCTGGATCTCGTTCAAGATCTTCTTCATCTCCGCACGCGTCTCATCGGTGATGACCCGCGGGCCGCGTGTGTAGTCGCCATACTCGGCGGTGTTGGAGATCGAGTAGCGCATGTTGGCGATGCCGCCCTCGTAGATCAGGTCCACGATCAGCTTCACCTCGTGCAGGGTCTCGAAATAGGCCATCTCCGGCGCATAGCCGGCATCCACCAGGGTCTCGTAGCCGGCCTGGATCAGCGAGGTCAGGCCGCCGCACAGCACCACCTGCTCGCCGAACAGGTCGGTCTCGACCTCTTCCTTGAACGTGGTCTCGATGATGCCGGCACGCCCGCCGCCGATGGCGCTGCCATAGGACAGGCCGATGTCGTGGGTGGAACCGGTGGCGTCCTGCGCGATCGCCAGCAGGCACGGCACGCCGCCGCCGCGCTGGTATTCGGAGCGCACGGTGTGGCCCGGGCCCTTGGGCGCGATCATGAACACGTCCAGGTCCTTGCGCGGCTCGATCAGGTTGAAGTGGATGTTCAGGCCGTGCGCGAACGCGATCGCCGCGTTTTCGCGCATGTTGTCGGCCAGGTGGTCGCGGTAGATGTCGCCCTGCAGCTCATCGGGCGCCAGGATCATGACGACATCCGCCCACTTGGCGGCCTCGGCCGGCGTCATCACCTTGAAGCCCGCGCCTTCCGCCTTGGCGGCGGTGGCCGAGCCCTCGCGCAGCGCGATGGTCACCTCGCCGACGCCGCTGTCGCGCAGGTTCATGGCATGGGCGTGGCCCTGGCTGCCATAACCGACGATGGCGATCTTCTTCGACTTGATCAGGTTGATGTCAGCGTCGCGATCGTAATAGACGCGCATGATCCCTCCCCTGGGTACTGGGTTTGTTGCGTTGAGCCCCGTGTGGAGCGGACCCTTCGGACTGGCGTCCGGGGCCGCGGCGGGGCGGTGGTATCATTTCGTTGCCGGCGAGGCGAGTGTTTCCGTGAAATGACAGAGAATGGGCAGGCTGTGGCCTAGAGCTTGGCCACGACGTTGCCGCGGCTGATGGCGACCACGCCGGAGCGCGCGACCTCGATGTCGCCCAGCGCGTCCATCAGCGCGATGAAGCTGTCCACGGTCTCCGCATTGCCGGTCAGGCAGAACACGAACGAGTCCAGCGTGGTGTCGGAGACGGTTGCCTTGAAGATGTCGGCGATGCGCAGGCTCTCGCGGCGTTCCGCGCCCGTCGCCCGCACCTTGATCAGCGCCACTTCGTGGGCGACGAACTCCCCCTCCTCGGTCAGGTCGCGCACCTCGCGGACCGGCACCAGGCGCGCGAGCTGGGCCTTGATCTGCTCGATGATCATCGGCGTGCCCGACGTCACCAGCGTGATCCGCGATACGGCGTCGTCCTCCTGCACCGCGGCGACGGTCAGGCTGTCGATGTTGTAGCCGCGGCCGGAGAACAGGCCGATCACACGGGCGAGCACGCCCGGCTCGTTGTCGACGATGACGGCGAACGTATGGCTTTCAATGGATGGGTCGGTTGCGTCGGTCACGGTATTCGCACTTCGATCTGATGGGACAAGGAACGGTCAGAGCGGGCCCCGAGAAGGTTCGGGGCCCGTGGTCGGGGCCTATACGAGCACCATGCCGTCCTCGGATACCGTCTGCTCGTCCTTATCGCCGTTCGGGCCCAGCAGCATCTCGTTGTGGGCCGCGCCGGACGGGATCATCGGGAAGCAGTTCTCCGCCTTGTCGACCACCATGTCGACAATGACCGGCCGGTCGATGGCCAGCATCTCCTTGATCACGCTGTCGACCTCGTCGGCCTTGGTCGCGCGCAGCCCGACCCCGCCGAACGCATCCGCCAGCTTCACGAAGTCCGGCAGCGACGACGAATAGCTTTCCGAGTAGCGGCCGCCGTGCAGCAGTTCCTGCCACTGGCGCACCATGCCCATGTACTCGTTGTTCAGGATGAACACCTTCACCGGCAGCTTGTACTGGCCCAGCGTCGACATCTCCTGGATATTCATCAGGATCGACGCCTCGCCGGCGATATCGACCACCAAGGCGTCCGGATGGGCCAATTGCACGCCCATCGCCGCCGGCAGGCCATAACCCATGGTGCCGAGTCCGCCCGAGGTCATCCAGTGGCAGGGGCTTTCGAACTTGAAGAACTGGGCCGCCCACATCTGGTGCTGGCCGACCTCGGTGGTGATGAAGGTCTCGCGGTCCTTGGTCAGCTCGTACAGGCGCTGGATGGCGTATTGCGGCTTGATCACGTCGCCCGACTGGTCGAAGCGCAGGCAGTCCACCGCGCGCCACTGGTCGATGCGGCCCCACCAATCGGCCAGCGCCGCCTTGTCGACCTTCGGCTTGCGCTTCTTCCAGCGCTGCAGCAGCGCCTTGGCGACCGCCCCGACGTCGCCGATCACCGGCACGTCGACGGCAACGTTCTTGTTGATCGACGAGGGGTCGATGTCGATGTGGATCTTCTTCGAGCCCGGCGCGAACGCGTCCAGCCGGCCGGTCACCCGGTCGTCGAAGCGCGAGCCGACCGCCACCATCACGTCGCAATGGTGCATGGCCAGATTGGCCTCGTAGGTGCCGTGCATGCCCAGCATGCCGAGCGACAGCTTGTCGGAGGCCGGGAACGCGCCCAACCCCATCAGCGTCATCGTCGCCGGATAGCCGGTGGCGCGGACCAGCTCGGTCACCGTCGCGCAGGCTTCCAGGCCGGCGTTCACGGTGCCGCCGCCGATGTAGAAGATCGGCCGCTTGGCATTGGCGATCAGCTCGAACGCGGCATCCAGCGCGCTGGCATCGCCCTCGACCTGCGGGCGATAGCTGCGGTGGGCGGCATCTTCCGGGCCCTTGTAGGTGCCCGACGCGAACTGCACGTCCTTCGGCAGGTCGACCACCACCGGGCCGGGCCGGCCGTGGGAGGCGACATAGAACGCCTCGTGGATGGTATGCGACAGCCGGTCGACGTCCTTCACCAGGTAGTTGTGCTTGGTGCACGGCCGGGTGATGCCGGTGGTGTCGCACTCCTGGAACGCGTCGTTGCCGATCAGGTGGGTCGGCACCTGCCCGGTCAGGCAGACGATCGGCACGCTGTCCATCAGCGCGTCGGTCAGCCCGGTGACTGCGTTGGTGGCGCCGGGGCCGGAGGTGACCAGCACGACGCCGACCTTGCCGGTGGAGCGCGCATAGCCCTCGGCCGCGTGCACGGCAGCCTGTTCGTGACGGACCAGGATGTGGCGCACCGAGTTTTGCTTGAACAGCGCGTCATAGATCGGCAGCACCGCGCCGCCCGGATAGCCGAATACCGTGTCCACGCCCTGGTCCACCAGCGCGCGCAGCACCATCTCGGCACCGGTCATGCGGTTGTCGCCCTGACCGTCGTTCGGGGCATTCGTATCGGTTTGCGCATCCGATTGCGCGGTGGATGTCGTCATTGGTCCGCTCATGAAAAACGTGTTGAAAACTGCCGCGCCGGCGGCAGGCGTCTAACTCACCGGTGCGCCGACCCCTACAGTAGGGTCAGCTCGGCTACACCCAACGGCACGTTGAACTCCTCGCACCAGATGTAGACCTGCAGGTAGTCGCCGATATCCAGTTCGGCTGGCAGGGTGTAGGTCTGCGCGCCGCTCTCCGCCGTCAGCGGGCCGAGCTTGGCTTCCGGGATGTAGCCGTTGTTGCCGAGGCCGACGATCGGATCCGGCGCGCCGTCGAGCTCGAAGTCGGAGCCGAGGCTCACCACCCAGCGCTCGTCCACCCAGAATACCGAGGCGGTGCCGGTGACCACATGGTCGCTCAGGCCCGAGAACATGCCGGTCGCCGTGACCACGCCGCCGACATTGTGCGAGACGTCCTGGGTCTCTGCAGTCTCGGTGGTCGTGCTGTCGGTGGACTGGCAGCCGGCGAGCGCGGTGGCGCAGGCCAGGGCCGCGGCCAATCCAATCGAGGTCATGTTCATCTCAGGTCGTCCCGTCAGGTGTTCTGTTCTTGCAGCTCAGGCCGCGCGAGGCCACGAGGATGTGCCCCCTAATCCTGGCCCGAATTGTGCGTTGAATTGTGCAATTGCGAAGAGCCGGAGTGTGCGTCGAGCGGATCGATATCGCCATCGCCGCGTGGCGTCAACCCCCAAGCGCGAATTTTTATAAAGATTTCATCGATCAGGCTTTCAGAAAATAACACTTCAACGACCTGGTTTGAAATTATCTGATTGCGAAGCCACGTCATCTGACGCTTGGCATAGCGCCGTGTGGCCTGCTGCACTGCGGCAATCGCGTCCTCCAAAGGTGTGGCGCCGGCCAGGTACGCGGCGAACTCCGGCACGCCGATCGCCTTCATCACCGGCAGGTCCGGATCGAGCCCGCGGGCACACAGCTTGGCGACCTCGTCCAGGGCGCCCGCGTCGATCATGGCCTCGACCCGCGCATCGCAGCGCCGATAGAGCTGGTCGCGCGGCGGCGACAGTTGGACGACGTGGAAATCGAGCCCGGTCGGCGGCGTCCGTCCTTCGGCATGCCAGTCGGACAGCCCGCGCCCGGTCCCGTCGAGCACGCTGCGCGCGCGGAGCAGGCGCTGCCGGTCGCCCGGCTCCAGCCGCGCCGCCGTTTCCGGGTCGTCCGCCATCAGGGCGGCATGGAATGCCGGCCCGCCCTGGGCGTCGTAGGACCGGGTGGCGGCGTCGAGGATCTCGGGGTCGATGTCGGGAATCGCGCTCAGGCCGTTGATCAGCGCGTCGATGTAGAGCCCGGTGCCGCCGGCGAACACCGGCAGCCTGCCATCGTCGGTGATCTTCTCCACCTCGCGCACCGCCAACCGCAGCCAGCGGGCGACCGAGCAGCGCTGGGCACCGTCGATGACGCCATACAGGCAGTGCGGCACGCGCCCGGTCTCATCCTTGCCCGGACGGGCGGTCAGCACCTTCAGGTCGCGATAGACCTGCATGCTGTCGGCATTGACGACGATACCGTCGAAGGCCTCGGCCACCGCCAGGGCCAGAGCGGACTTGCCGCTGGCGGTCGGGCCGGCGATAACCACCGCGCGATGGCCCGCACCCGGAGCTGTATCCGGGTCAGTGCTCCCTTCATCGGTGGACAGATCGCCTTCCATGACGGACACACGCTCCCACACCGTCTCGCTGATCGGCAACCCCGCAGAGCGCCCGGTGCTCGATGAGAGCGCCGTGGCGGAGGTGGCGCGCCTGTGCGGCGCGGCGGCCAGAACGCCAGTCTGGCTGGCCGAGGGCCTCGCCTGCGACATTCCGGTGCACGCCCCCGCCCCCGGCCTGGCCGACAGGATCGCGACCGCGCTGGCCGGCCGGCCCGTCGACGTCAACATCGTCGGCACGCTGGGCCGCGCCAAGCGCCTGCTGATCGCCGACATGGACTCCACCATCATCCCGCACGAGACGCTGGACGAGCTGGCCGCCCATGCCGGCGTGAAGGACGCGGTGTCGAAGATCACCGCGCGGGCGATGGCCGGCGAGCTCGACTTCAAGCAGGCGCTGCGGGCACGGGTGCGCCTGCTGGAAGGCCTGCCGGTGACGGCCATTGCCGAGACCCTGGCCACCGTGACGCTGAACCCCGGCGCCGCGACCCTTGTCGCGACCATGAAGGCGCATGGCGCGCGCACCGCGCTTGTCTCCGGCGGGTTCGTCGACTTCGCGGAGTTGGTGGCGGACCGCACCGGCTTCGATGGGTTCGAGGCCAACCGGTTCGAAACGGCCGACGGCAGGCTGACCGGCCGGGTGATCGAACCGGTGCTCAACCGTGATGGCAAGGTCTCCGCCGCCCTCCGCTTCGCCGGCGAGTACGGTGTCGGCCTCGGCGACACGCTGGCGGTCGGCGACGGCGCCAACGACCTCGCGATGCTGATGGCGGTCGGCCGTGGGGTGGCCTGGCACGCCAAGCCAGTGGTCGCCGCCGCCGCCTCGACCCGCATCAACCACGGCGACCTGACCGCGCTGTTGTACCTGCAGGGCTACCGCGAGGCGGCGTTTTCCCAGATTTTGTGACGTCATGCCCGCACTTGTTGCGGGCATCCACGTCTTGTTGGCCGCTTGTGCGGCCATTTTCGTGGATGCTCGGGTCAAGCCCGAGCATGACGCGTTTGGTATTTAGCTGATATCGGTCTTGCCGTTGGACCTACCCGCCAGCCTTAACCGCGCGATGGAAAGCGCCAGCACGACCAGCGCGGGGAACAGGCCGGCGGCCCAGTGCCACGCCACCGCCAGCACCGCGCAGATCACGAGGTCGATGCCGGTCAGCCCGACCCAGATGCTGACCGCCGCGTGGCTCATGCCGTGGCGCACGGCGTGCTGGTAGGTGTGCTCGCGGTGCGCCTGCCAGATGCGCTCGCCGCGCAACAGCCGGCGGATCAGCGTCGAGGTGGCGTCGACCAGGTAGTAGCCGGGCAGCAGCAGCGCCGGCAGCCACAACCCGGCCAGCGCCAGTTGCAGCAACATCCAGCCGGTGACGAAGCCCAGCGGCACACTGCCGACATCGCCCAGGAAGACCTTCGCCGGGTGCCAGTTCCAGCCCAGGAAGCCGAGCGCGGCTGCGGCCACGAGCAGCCCCTCCGGCGCGCCCGGCCAGATCAGGACCGAGGTCACCGCGAACACGCCGACACCGATCGCCATCGTCTCGACGCCGCTGATACCGTCGATGCCGTCCATGAAGTTGAAAATGTTGATGAAATACGTCAGCGCGAACGCGCACACCACACGGTCCAGCCACAGCGGCAGCAGGCCGTCGAACAGCGCCAGCTCGGTGGGGAGCGCGAAACAGGCCGCCGCACTCGCGCCCAGGTGCACGGCAAGGCGCACCGGCGCGCCGAGGCTCCGCAAGTCGTCGAGCCAGGAGACCGCCGCCAGCGCCAGCATCGCCAAAGGCACCGCGTAGCTGACCAGCGCATCGGGGGCGCGGGCGATCCACACCAGGGTCAGCGCGGGCAGCAGAACCGCGACCACCGCCAGACCGCCGCCGCGCGGGGTCGGCTGCTCGTGGGACGAGCGTTCGTTGGGCCGGTCGAGGATCTGCCGCCGGACCAGCACGTCGACCAGCCGCCCGGTCGCAAACCACGTCGCGAACCCGACCAGCGGCACCAGCACGTATGGCCACCAGGGTGTCATCGCCAAGCCGTTTCATTAGAGCCGACGAACTTCAACAAATTCTCCCAGTGTCGTCCTCGCCCTTGTGGCGAGGACCCATTTTTGTCCAACAATTCAATACGTTGAGGGGCAGTCGCATCTGAGTTGGCCGTCGGCTGGTTGCGACGGGATGATTTGCCAGCTTCCTTCGGCACGAGCTCGGACCGCCCCGCAAATGGGCCCTCGCCACAGAGGGCGAGGGCGACGGAATGTATTTGTCGAAGATCGCACCACTGCACGCAAGATGCGTGAAACAAGCAGCCGCCAGGACGCGGATGACGTTCGCGACGAACGAAAAGGCCGAATGCCCTACCCCACCTTGCGCAGCGCCCATTTGACCTGGGCGCCGCTGTCGGCGGTGACGCCGGAAAGCACGATCTGCTCGGAGCGGATCGGCGCGTCGCCATCGCCGAGATAGATCGAGGGTTCGATCTGCATGTGGCAGCCGGCGGCCTGGAACTTCCAGCCGCTGCGGTCGGGCAAGCGGATCAGGGCGGTGGCGCCGT
This sequence comes from Alphaproteobacteria bacterium, assembly GCA_965227515.1. Taxonomy (GTDB): domain Bacteria; phylum Pseudomonadota; class Alphaproteobacteria; order CALKHQ01; family CALKHQ01; genus CBDDFZ01. The sequence goes on along the minus strand of CBDDFZ010000001.1, from coordinate 1,984,442 downwards.
CGCCGGTCAGCGAGACGCTGACCGACGGGTGCAGGTGGAACCGCACCGCGAAGCGCTTGCCGGAGACGGGCGCGGTGTCGCGGCGGACCAGCAGGCTGTCCTCGCCACGAATATCCGCGCCATCCTCTGCGACATAGAGCCGGCGGCGATGGGCCAGCCCGAAGCGGGTGAGATAGCCGGCGTGCTCGGCCTCCAGCAGCCAGGCGCCGTTCTGTTCCACCAAGTCGCTGGTCACCACGAAATGGCGCCCGCCGGCGGGGATGGCGTTGCTGTCCTCCAGCACCAGGGTGGAGTGCGCCGCCGTCGAGCGTTGCGCCTGCTGCCAGGCATCCACACCGGCCGGGCGCGCGCCGCAGTTCACGATCATCCGGCGCTTGGCCAGCGACAGCTCGAACGACAGCAGCCCGGCATGCACCGCCGCCCCGGCCCCACGTGGCGCGGGCGCCCCGCAATCGACGATGACGAGCGTCTTGTCGGCGGTGATGCGGTGGAAGCCGGTGTGCGGCGCGCTGACCGGGCTGCGGCCGCGCGCGCCGGCCTTGCCCAGAACGCGCTCGATGCCGGCGGGCGGCTTGGCGGCGACGCCGTTGAACAGCGCGAAGCCGCCGTCGCCATGGCGGTAGAAGCGCAGCATCGGTGTCGCGCGGTCGATGGCGTGCTGCAGCCATGGCGGCGTCTCCGCGCGGGCAGCCGACAGGGCCGCACGCAGGTCGACCAGGGCGCGCACCACCGTGTACTGCGCATCCGGCGCACGGGCAATGTGGCCGCCGTCTGCGTTCACCTGCCGCTCCACCTCGCGCTCCAGATGCTGGAGCGTGCGGCGCAGCGCCGGCGTGCCGGCGGCATCGGCCGGCTTCGGCGCCGCCGCGGCCAGTGTCGCAACAGCCGTACTGGCAAGCGCGGCCAGCCGCGGTGCCCCGGTCACGTCATCGCCGCGCACCCGGTGCAGAAATGCCAGTTGGGTGCGCGCGGCGGCGGCCAGCGCATCTTGCAGCCCGCCGCTGGAAGACTCCGCCGGGCCGTCGACCAGGAAGCGCCAGTGCGCGAACCATGCCGCCAGCCGGCGCGCCATCACGTCGCTGCGCCAGACCGCCGACGACCAGCGGCGGTGGCGCGGCAGCCAAGCGCTCAGGATTGCTTGCGCCAGCGCCTGGGCAGCCGGGCCGCCGAGCGCGCGCACGTCGCGCACCCAGCCGAACTCGTGCACCTGCGGCGCTGGATCGGCGACCAATTGTGTGATCAGCTCGGCACCGGGCGTGCCCTGGCTGGAGAACGCGGCCAGCCAGCCGGCGCCCTTGGCGGCATCGCCCGGCCACAGATCGGCACCGCCGACCCAGGGATTGTGCAGTTCGGCGCCAGGCCGGATCGCCTGTAAGGGCGGCAGCAGCATCAGCCGCGCGCCCAACAGGCGCATGCCGGCGGGCCGCAGCACGGCGGCGCCGGACCGCTCGCGGCGCAGGCGCGGCCAGCCGAAATCGCCGGCGAAGATGTCGATCTGGCTCATGTCAGCCGGCCGCCTAGACCGCCGCCGCGATCTGGCCGGTCGCGCGCACGCCCGCGCGCAGCGCCTCGATCTTGGCCCGGTACTGGTCCTCGCCGGCGCTGAAGATCGCCGAGCCGGCGACCAGCACGTCGGCCCCGGCGGCGATCACCAGCGGCGCGGTCTCGGCATTGATGCCGCCATCGACCTGCAAGTCGATGGCCCGCCCGGTGGCGTCGATCCGCTCGCGCACGGCGGCGATCTTGGCCAGCATGCCGGAGATGAAACGCTGGCCGCCGAAGCCCGGATTGACCGTCATCACCAGCACGAGGTCGATGTCGTCGAGCAGGTGGTCGAGCGCCGACACCGGCGTCGCCGGGTTGAGCGCGATGCCCGCCCGCTTGCCGAGCCGGCGGATCGCCTGTACCGAGCGGTGGACATGGGGACCCGCCTCGGGATGCACGGTCAGCCCGTCGGCACCGGCATCGGCGAACGCCTCCAAGTACGGGTCGGCCGGGCTGATCATCAGGTGGACGTCCATCGGCTTGGTGGTGTGCGGCTTCAGGGCCCGCAGGACAGCCGGGCCGATGGTGAGATTGGGCACGAAATGCCCGTCCATCACGTCGACGTGGATCCAGTCGGCGCCGGCCTCCTCGACCGCGCGCACGTCCTCGCCCAGCCGCGCGAAATCGGCGGACAGGATGGACGGGGCGATACGCAGGTTCGGTGACGGCGACTCGGCCATGTCACACCATCGCAATGATGCCCGGAGGTATCAACTACGGCGCGCATCGGCAACCGTCGGCGGGTTCACCCCACCCAGCCAGCGAGGTCCCGGAGCGCCAGGTGCTTCAAAAGCGCAACACCGCCGTCGCTGTCGTTCAGGCACGGCACGGCGCTGAAATGGGTGCCGCCTGCGGCCTTGAACGTCTCCGCCGCCTCGATGGCGATCTCCTCCAGGGTCTCGACGCAGTCGGCGGCGAAGCCCGGCATGATCACCGCGACCTTTTTCGCGCCCTCGCCCGGCAGCGCCTCCAGCGTCTTGTCGGTGTAGGGCTGCAGCCATTCGCGCGGGCCGAAGCGCGACTGGAACGTCATGCGCAGCCGCCCCTCGGGCCAGCCGAGATGCTCGTTGAGCAGCCGCGTGGTCTTGGCGCAGTGGCAGTGATAGGGGTCGCCCTTGTCGAAATAGTCCTTCGGCAGCCCGTGATAGGAGGCGAGCACCACGTCGGGCTGCCAGTCCAACGTGGCCAGGTGCGCGGTCAGGCTATTGGCGAGGGCGGCGATGTATGCCGGGTCGTCGTGATAGGGCGGCGCGGTGCGCACCGCTGGCTGCCAGCGCATGGACTTCAGTGCCTCGAACGCCTTGTCGTAGGCAGTGGCGGTGGTGGCGGCGCTGTACTGCGGGTAGAGCGCGATCAGCGCGATGCGGTCGCAGCCGGCCTGTTGCATCGCGCCCAGCTTGTCGGCAATCGACGGCGTGCCATAGCGCATCGCCCAGTCGACCATCACGGCGGGCCGGTCGGCCAGGGCGGCCGCCAGCTTCTCCGACTGGGCGCGGGTGATGGTGCGCAGGGGCGACTCGTCGCGCTCGGCGTTCCAGACCTTGCGGTAGGCCTCGGCGCTCTTCTTCGGCCGGAAGGTCAGGATCGGGCCCTGCAGGATGAGCTGCCACAGCACCGGGTTCACCTCCACGACGCGCCGGTCGCTGAGGAACTCCGACAGATAGCGGCGCATCGACTTGTAGTCGGTGGCGTCCGGCGTGCCGAGATTGATGATCAGCACACCGACCTTGCGCTCCGGAATCGGCGGGTGGCCGGCGGGCGCATGGGGCGGTGCTTGGGGGGGCGAAGATGACGACATGGCGCAAAGATTGTTCCCCTGACGCGTTATGCAAGGCGAAACTGCGTGAGGCCGATGCACCACGCCCGCTCCGCCGGCAAGTCGACGACCCTTAACAAGTCGCGCCGCTTCGGGCATGGTGCGCCCGCAGCGTGAAAAGGCCGCAATATGGCGCGCCTGCCACCTGAGCGCCGCAATTGTGGTGTTCCACCTCGCCCAAAGGTTATTGGGGCACTGAGAAGTGCGGGCTGGGACATACTCATATGATCGGGAGTATCCGATGATCGTATCCAGATGGACATCACGCGCAGGTATCGCGTTCGGCGCCGCGGGACTGATGCTCACCACGGTTTCGGCGGCATTCGCCCAGGCACCGCAATGCACCCAGGCGACGGCCGGGCAGCGCTCGTGCCAGGGCGGCGTCTCGTGCGAATGCGTGTACGAATCCGGCGGCACCGCCTCCGGCCAGCCGGAAGGCTACCGTTGGGATTGCAGCGTGCTGCAGCCGCGCTGCGAGGCGCCTGCCGCGGCGGATTCACAGACCAATACCTCGGTCGAGGTGCTGGTGCTGCAGCCGCTCGACCAGCCGGACGCGACGGCCGATGCCGATGCCGGCTCGGGCGCCGACGTGGAATGGGTCGCGCCGGAATAACCAGCCACTCCCGCCTGCAACCGGATCGGATTAACGAGCGTGACTGACAGCGATCGCGTGAAGCTGCGGGCCGATGACGGGCTCGCGATCATCACGCTCGACAACCCGAAGGCGCTGAACGCGCTGACCCTGGACATGATCGACGCCATCGCGCCGCAACTGGCGGCGTGGGAGGCGGACCCGGCGATCGAGGCGATCATAATCAACGCCGTCGGTGACAAGGCATTCTGCGCCGGCGGCGACGTGCGCGCGGTGGCCCTGGCCGGCCGGTCCGACGACCCGGACATGCGACGCCTGACCTGGGACTTCTTCCGCCGCGAATACACCCTGAACCACGCCATCTACCGCTGCACCAAGCCCTATGTCGCGGTGATCGACGGCATCACCATGGGCGGCGGCGTCGGCCTGTCGGTGCACGGCCGCTACCGGGTGGCGACCGAGCGCACCATGCTGGCGATGCCGGAGACAGCCATCGGCTTCTTCCCCGATGTCGGCGCCAGCCACGCGCTGAACATGCTGTCGCCGGCGATGGCGGCGTTCCTGGCGCTGACCGGCTGGCGGCTGAACGGCGCCGATTGCGTGGCGCTGGGCATCGCCACCCACTATCTGGATTCCGACCGGCTGGAGGCGTTGCAGCTTGCGCTCGCCGGGATGCCGGGCAATGTCGCCGCCGTGCTCGACCGCATGAACGAGACACCGCCCGACGCGCCGATCATGCAGCACGAGGCGCTGATCGAGCGTTGCTTCAACTACGACACGGTGGACGAGTTCGCCGCCGCGCTGCGCCACGAGACCGACCCCTTCGCCGGCAAGCTGCTGGCCAGCCTGGACCGCATGTCGCCGACCAGTTGCCGGGTGACGCTGGCGCAGTTGCTGCGCACGCGCGGGCTGTCGTTCGAGGAATGCATGACCATCGAGTTTCGCATGAGCCAGCACTTCATGGCCGGTCACGAGTTCTACGAGGGCATCCGCGCGATGCTGATCGACAAGGACCGTGACCCGCAATGGCAGCCGCCAAGCCTGGCCGACGTCACCCTCGACATGGTCGAGAGCTATTTCGCGCCGATCGACGGCCCGGATTTGGTATTCTCGCCCGAGAACTAGGTGCCGTAGCCTGGGTGAAGCGAAGCGCAACCCAGGGACTACAAGACGCGCCGATTTTCCCGGGTTTCGCTGCGCTCCACCCGGGCTACAAGACGATAAACGAGGGGGACGGAAACCATGGCGCGGATCGGCTTCATCGGCCTCGGCAACATGGGCTTGCCGATGGCCGGCAATCTGGTGCTCGCCGGCCACGAGGTGCATGGCCATGACATCTCCGACGTCCAGCTCAGGGCGGCGGTCGAGGCCGGCATGACCGCAGCGCCCAACATCGCCGAGGCGGCGTCCGGCGCCGACGTGATCATCACCATGCTGCCCGCCGGCAGCCACGTCCGCGCGGCCTACTGCGACGACGGCGGCGTGCTGTCGGCAGCGTCCGATGGCGCACTAGCCATCGACTGTTCCACCATCGATGTCGCGACTGCGCGTGACGTCATCGCCGCCGCTGCCGACAAGGGCGTGGCGATGGTCGACGCGCCCGTTTCCGGTGGCGTGGCCGGGGCCGCGGCCGGCACGCTGACCTTCATGGTCGGCGGCACGGCGGAGGCGTTCGCGCGGGCGCAGCCGATCCTGGACCCCATGGGCAAGGCGGTGATCCATGCCGGCGACGCCGGGGCGGGCCAGGCGGCCAAGATCTGCAACAATCTGATGCTCGGCATCCAGATGATCTCGGTCTGCGAGGCGTTCAACCTGGCCGAGAAGCTGGGGCTGGACGCCCAGACCCTCTACGACATCTCCAGCAACGCGACCGGCCAGTGCTGGTCCCTGAACAAGTACTGCCCGAAGCCCGGCCCGGTGGCCGAGAGCCCGGCCAACAAGGACTACAAGCCCGGCTTCGCCGCCACCATGATGCTGAAGGACCTGAAGCTGGGCCAGGACGCCGCGGCATCGGTCGGCGTCTCCACCCCGCTGGCGGCGGAGGCGACCGCGCTCTACCAGGCGTTCTGCGACGACGACGATCTGGGCCGCGACTTCTCAGGCATCATCCAGTGGCTGCGCGACCGGCGGCGCAACGGGGCCTGACCCGCCGCGCCGCGCCGCACGTACTCAACAACTGCCGTCATTGCGAGCCCGCGAGAGCGGGCGTGGCAATCCAAGCGATCACTCCTCGATCGACCCAGAAAACTATGGATTGCCGCGTCGCGTCTGGTCGACGCTCCTCGCAATGACGATGGTTAGGCTTAAGCCCAAAGCACGTAGTCGCTGGCGTCGACCAGCCCGGCGACGTTGAGCAGCACCACCGTATCCAGGATGTTGCCGCCGGCGTCGTACATGGTGACCTGCGCGTTAGCGCCGACATCGTTCACCTGCACGGAATCGACTCCCTGGAAGTGCAGCACGTCGATGCCGTCCTCGAAGTCCTGCACCACGTCGTCGCCATAGCCCGCGCCGGTGTCGGAGAACACGAACACATCGGCCTCGGTCCCGCCTATCAGCACGTCCAGGCCAGACCCACCGATCAGCGTGTCGCTGCCGGCAAGCCCGTTGAGGGTGTCGCCGCCGTCGCGGCCCTCCAGCAGATTGTCCGCCTGGTTGCCGGTCAGGTCATCGCCGGCCGCGCCACCGATCACGCCCTCGACGGTATCGATGGTGTGGGACCGCGCGCCACCGTCGGTCGCGACGCCGGTGAACAGGTTGACGTCGAGCGCGACCGCCGCGTCCGAATAGTCGACAATGTCGAACCCGGCGCCGCCGGAGACGGTGTCGGTGCCGATACCGGGGTCGAGCCAGTCGTCGTCGCCCTCGCCCAGCAACGTGTCGTTGCCGTCGCCGCCCAGCAGCAGATCGTTGCCGTAGCCGCCGCGCAGCTCATCGGCATCGTTGCCGCCGTCCAGCGTGTCCTCGCCGGTGTTGCCGACCAGCGTGTCGGCCCCGTCGCGGCCGAGCAGCGTGTCGTCGCCGGACCGTCCCTTGAGGATGTTGGCCAGGTCGTCGCCGGCCAGGATGTCGTCGTTCAGCCCACCGACCACGTTCTCGATCGAGATCAGCTGGTCGGTGCCGACACTGCCGCTGCCGACCGCCTGGTCGACCGCGCGCTCCAGGTCGACATCCATGCCGTCGCCGGTGTTGCCGTAGTAGGCGGTGTCGCTGCCAGCGCCGCCGTCCAGCGTGTCGTCGCCATTGCCGCCGCGCATGATGTCGTCGCCGTCATTGCCGCTGAGCGTGTCGGCGCCGGCGCGGCCGAACAGCGTGTCGTCACCGTCAGAGCCATGGAACTCGTCATCACCGGCGCTGCCGTTCATGGTCGCGGTCTCGGCATGAGCGAAATAGCGCTCGAAATTGGCCAGCGTGCCGGTGATCAGGCCGTCGCCGATGTCGAACTGCTGGGACGGGGACTGCAGGTCCAGCAGCAGGCCGGTCTCACTGAACAAGGTCAGCTCGTCGACGCCGGTGCCGCCGTCGAACGCCTGCACCCCGCTGGTGGCGAAGATGGTGCCGATGAGCACGAAATCGTCGCCGCCGGCCGCGTTGAACGTCACGTCGCCGCCGGTGAACGCCATTTGGTAGTACTCGTCGGACAGCTCGGTGCCGACGATGACATCGGTGCCGCCGTAGTACTGGAAGGTGATGCCGTTGCTGGTGACGCCGGAGGCGTCGACCACGTCGTCGAAGATGCTGGTGCGCACCTGCAGGCGGCCTTCCGCCGACACAACGCCGCCCTGGGCCGCCAGGTGATCGTCGATGATCAAGGTCGAGGCGTCGCTGAGCCAGATCGCGTCGATGCCGTGCACGCCATCGAACATCCGGGGCAGGTAGGTCCCGCCGTCGAGATGCAGGATATCGGCCATCGAGCCGGTGTTGCCGCCGGCCTTGATCGTATCTCCGGAGCTCAGGGTCGTTGCATCGAAGAAGAAATGGTCCTGCACGAAATCGGCCCCGACGAAGGTGTCGGTGCCGGTGGTCCCGGTGAAAAATGTCATGTCTTGTAGCTCCCTTTGCCGCTGGGCCCGCCGAGCGACATAGTTTCGGCAGGCAGGGGACTGGCGGCAGCCACCGGTCTGTGCCGGGCGCGGCCGCGTTCCTGGTCAAAGAGCTCCGTCGATTATCCTCAGATCCCGGGCGTCTGGTCTTTTTGCGATTGGAACTCGACCACTGATACGCACAGCGGTAGGCATTCCGTTGCACCATGCTTCGGATTTCGCGAAAAAGCCCTGGCACCGACACGGTGTGGCGCGGGCGGGTGCAAAGCGGGGCAGCGCGCCTTATTGCGGATCCGACGCAACTGCGGCGGGCAGGTACCAGACCCGCCCGCCGCGTCATGGCCCGTCAGCCGCCTAGGCGATTACGACCACAGCACGTAGTCCGCGCTGTCGACCAGGCCGGCCGCACCCGTTGCGGTCACCGAGCCGATCGACACGCCATACTGGTCGAGCATGGTGACCACCGCATCGGCGCCGACATCGGCCACCTGGACGGAGTCCACGCCGACGAAGTGCAGCACGTCGCTGCCATCCTCGAAGTCGGCGATGGTGTCGTTGCCGTAGCCATTGCCGATGTCGATGAAAAAGAAGTCGTCGGCGCCCGCCCCGCCGTGGACCTCGTTCGACCCGCTCATGCCGAGCAGGATGTCGTCGCCATCCTGGCCGAACAGGGTGTCGTCGCCGCCGCTGCCGGCCAGCATGTTGTCGCGGTTGTCGCCCGACAGCGTGTCGTCGCCGCTGCCGCCGATGGCGCCCTCGATGCCCAGGAAGGCATGGAACCGCTCGACACCGTCGGTCGCGGTGTGGGCGGCCAGGTCGATATCCATGTCGTTGGTCGCCTCGGAATAGTCCAGGGTGTCGTTGCCGAAGCCACCGAAGATGATGTCGTTGCCGATGCCGCCATCCAGCGTGTCATCGCCGGCGCCGCCACCCAGGATATCGTCGCCGTCGCCGCCGCGCAGAATGTCGTCGCCTGCCCGGCCGTGCAACGTGTCGCTGAACGCGGAACCATGGAACTCGTTGTCACCGCTGTCGCCCAGCATGACCGCGCTGACGCCATCGGCGTGATAGCTCTCGAAGTTGGTCACGACGCCCAGCAGCGCGCCGTCGATATCGAACTGCGTGCCGGCCGCATTCAGGTCGAGCCGGACATCGTTGCCGCTGACAAAGTGCAGCTCGTCGACCCCGTCGCCACCGTCGAGATACTGGATGCCGGCGGCACTTTGGCCGACGCCGGTGTTGACCACGTCGTTGCCGTCATTGCCGAAGAACGAGAGGAAGCTCAACGTGCTGCCGCCGACGGCCGCGTCGATCACGTCATCCGCCTGGCTGCCATAGATGACGTCCGCCCCGCCGCCATGATCGAAGTGGACGCCGTCGGTGGTGACACCGGAGGCATCGACAGTATCGTTGCCGCTGCTGGTCAGGATGAGCAGGCGGCCATCGTCTGCGGCCACGCCGCCCTGGCTCGAAAGCGCATCGTCAATCGTCAGCGTCGTTCCGGCGTTGTTGTTCAGGCGAATGGCATCGATGCCGTCGACGCCGGCGAACATGGCGGCATCGTAAGTGCCGGCCGTGAGATACATGACGTCGGTCTCGAACCCGTGGCCCGCCTCGACGATGTCGCTGCCGTCCAGTGTCGTGTCGCTGAAGTAGAAGACGTCCTGCACGTTGTCCGTGCCGATGAAGGTGTCGGTGCCGATGGTGCCGAAAAAGTTTGCCATTGTAATTGCTCCTCAGGCCGCGCGGCCCCGTGCCGGAGAAACCGGAGATCGGGGCTCGTCTTGCGGTGTTGTGTGTGTGCGGGATTGCACGGTTGACGGGCCTGTTACGGCACGCGGCACCGGTCCCTGCGGAGAGAATGGTCGAAATCACGGAATCGCCCAGGAACCGCCACGCTTTGGCGCGATTGCGCCGGCGGTGGGGCAGGCCTTTCAGGCCGCGTCCACTGGATCCGCATCCAGCCGCGCGACAAGGCCGGCCAACTCCGGCCGCGGCGGCGGATAGCGCTTCAGCACCAGCGGGTCGTGGCCCGGAATGATGTGGTTCGGCGAACTCGCCAGCTTGTGGAGCGTGCGAAAGCCCTCGACAACGTCACCGACATTGAACACCGAGGGGAAAGGCCGCCATTGCTCGATATTGCGGTAAAGGTGGGTCGCGTCCGAGGCCAGCACCACCCAGCCGCGCCGGGTCCACACCCGCACCACCTGCATGCCGAGGGTGTGGCCGCCGACATGATGCACCGTCACACCCGGCGCCACCTCGTCCACCCCGTCATGGAACCTGACCTCGCCACGATAGAGCCGACGCACCATGTCGGCAACGTAGCGGCCCTCATAGGCGCCGCCGCTGACCTCGTGGCACATGTGCCGGCCGGTCGCGTACGCCATCTCCAAATCCTGGATGTGAAAGGTGGCATGCGGGAACAGGTCGCCATTGCCCGAATGATCGTAGTGCATGTGGGTGATGATGACGTCGCGCACGTCGCCCGGCGGCAGGCCCACCGATTCCAGTCCCGTCCCAGTGTCCTGAACCACCGGCAAGTCGCGTTTGCGGCCGACGTCCTTGTCGAAGCCGGTGTCGATGACGAAGCTGCCGCCCGGGCCGATCACCGCCCAGACATAGAAGTCGAAATCGATGACGCGGTCGTCGCGCGGACCGTCCAAAATTGTCTCCGACACCCGCATGGTGCATTGCGAGTACTTGATCGCATAGACCTCGTACGGCTCGATCCCGCTCATCCTGCCCTCTCCCGCGTTTCAGGCTATCGGCGCCGCCGCTCGAGCTGCACGATATAGATGCCGCAGCCGATGACCACCGCGACACCGCCGATGGTGGTCCAGTCCGGCAGGTCGCCGAACATGAAGTAGCCCAGCGCCACAGCGCTGACGATCTGCACATAGATGAACGGCGCCAGGGTGGAGGCAGGCGCGTAGTTGAATGCCCGAATAATGCTGAAGTGGCTCGCGGTGTGGACCAGGCCGGAGCAGACCATCAGCGCCCATCCCTCCGCATCCGGCGTGGTCCAGTCGAACGGCAACGCGATCATGGTCACAACGAAGCCGATCAGCGCCACCTGCAGCAGCATCGCCCGCGGCGTGCCGTCGCCGGCCAGCTTGCGGTTGAGAAGCTGGTAGAAGGCGAAGAACATCGTCAGCCCGACCGCGAACACCACGCCGATTCCGAAGCTTTCGTCCCACGGCCGGGCGATCACCAGCACACCGCAGAAGCCGACGATGACGGCACTCCAGCGCCGCCATCCCGGATGCTCGCCAAGGAACGGCCCCGAAAGTGCGGTCACGATCAAGGGTGCGGCGAAGCTGATGGCGGTGAACAGGTCGAGCGGCACCGTCGACAGGCTGATCACCGCGAAGATGGTGGCGAAGGTCGGCATGGAGGCGCGCAACAGCTTGAGCCCCAGGCGTGGGCCCTGCGCGGTCTCTCGCCAGATGCGCAACGGCGTGAACATCGCCAACGGCAGAACGAAGAACGCGTAGCGCGCCCAGGTGATCTGCACGGTGCCGTAGTCGTCGCTCAGATACTTCGCAATGGCGTCGATGACCGCGAAGCAGGTGACGCCGAGCGCCAGCCATGCGGCACCGACCAGCACGGCGCGAGGGTCCGTCATGTCAGCCGGCTGCCCGCTCATACGGACGATGGGCCCTTGTCCGGCCGACCCGCCGACTTCACCACGAACAGGCCGCAGGCCATCACGATCGCAGCACCGATCAGGGTGGAGAGGTCCGGCACGTCGCCGAACATCACGTAGCCGAACGCGATGGCGACCACGATCTGGAAATAGATCACTGGCGCCAGGGTGGAGGCCGGCGCCATGCTGAACGCGCGCAGCATGCAGAAATGGATGACCAGGTGGGTCAGGCCGGAGGCGACCATCCAGGCCCAGCCCTGCCAGTCGGGCCAGACCCAGTCGAACGGCAGCAATATGGTGGTCATGACGAAGCCGACGCCGGCCACCTGCAGCAGCATCGCGCGCGGGTTGCCCCGTGCCGTCAGCTTGCGGGTCAGCAACTGGTAGATCGCGAACAGGAAGGCGAGCGCGAGCGCGAACAGGATGCCGACGCCGAAGCTCTCGTTCCACGGCCGGGCGATCACCAGCACGCCGCCGAAGCCGACGATGACGGCGGCCCAGCGGCTGAGGCCGGGCTTCTCGCCCAGGAACGGCCCGGCGAGCGCGGTCACCATCAGCGGGGCGGCGAAGATGATCGCGGTCACCAGGTCCAGCGGCTCGGTCGCCACCGCCAGCGCCGCGCACGCCCCGGCCACGCACGGCAGCGACGCGCGAAACAGGTTGAGCCCCAGTTGGGGGCCGCGCAGTGCGCCGCTCCACTGGCTCACCGGGGTGATCAGCAGCAGCGGCAGCAGGAAGAAGGCGAAGCGCGCCCAGGTAATCTGGATCACGCCCATGCTGTCGCTCAGTTCCTTGGCGATGCCGTCGATCAGCGCCGAATGGCTGACGCCAAGCGCCAGCCACGCGACCGCGTGCACCGTCACGTTGCGCGACGGTGCGCCAGGCAAGCATGTGTCAGACAATACGCGTGCGTCCTTTGATGCTGAGCCAGAGCACGGCTGCAAGGATCGCGCCGCCCGCTGCCTTCAGAACCAGCGACAGCGCTTCGGTTTGCGCGTCGGCCAGTGGGGCAATCAATAGCACCGCTGCCCCCACCAGCGCCACGCGTTCCGCGACACAGAGCAGGCGGCCGATCCACCCGGTCATCGCAGCCCCCAGCGCGAACACCGCGGCGAACGCGGCGGCGGCGGCAATCGCGATCTCCAGCGGCGAGCCGATCAACAGCAGTTCGGGCGCGTAGACGAACAGGAACGGCGCGATCACCTTCACGAAGCCGAGGCGTATCGCCTCCAGCGCGGTCTCGTTCGGGCGCGACCCGGCGATCGACGCACCGGCATAGGCGGCCAGAGCCACCGGCGGCGTGATCGCCGACAGCAGCCCGTAGTAAAAGATGAACATATGGGCGGCGATCACCGGCAGGCCGAAGCCTTCCAGCGCCGGGGCGACCAGGATCGCCAGCAGCAGGTAGGCCGCCGATGTCGGCATGCCGAGGCCCAAGACGAACGACGCCACCATGGTGAAGACCAGCACCAGGAACAGGCTGTCGCCGCCCGCCGCCAGAATCAGCGACGAGATCTGGAGTGCCAGCCCGGTCAGCGTCAGCACACCGATCAGCACGCCGGCGGTGGCGACGGCGGCCAGCACCGGCAGGATGTTGCGCACGGTGTCGACCGCCACCTCGACCAGCGCACGCGGGCCGATGCGGGTCGCCCTCGACCAGGGCGAGATCAGGAGCGCGGCGACCACGCAGATCACCGCCGACTTGGCCGGCGTGTAGCCGTAGACCAGGAAGCCGACCAGGGCGACCAGCGGCAGCAGCATGTAGCCGCGCTGGCGCAGCACCGACCAGACCGAGGGCACGTCGGCGGGGTCGCTGCGGGCCAGGTTGAACTTGCCCGCCTCCAGCCGCACCGCCACCAGCACCGCGAACACGTACATGAACGCCGGGATCAGGGCGGCGGCGGCCACCTCGGCGTATTCGATCCCGGTCATCTCCGCCATCAGGAAGGCGGCGGCCCCCATTACGGGCGGCATGATCTGGCCGGCCGACGATGCCGCGGCCTCGATGGCGCCCGCCACCTTCGGCCGGTAGCCGGTGCGCTTCATCAGCGGGATGGTGAAGGTGCCGGTGGTGACGACGCCGGCCACCGCCGACCCGTTGATCGACGAGAACATGGTCGACGAGACCACGGCGGTCAGCCCCGGCCCGCCCTGTACGCGGCCGGTCAGCGCGTGTGCCAGATCGACGAACACCTGGCCCAGCCCCGACTTGATCAGGATGCCGCCGAGCAGCGAGAACAGCAAGATGTATTGCGCCGCCACCCCCATCGGCAGCCCGAAGATGCCCTCGGTGCGCAGGAACAGGTTGGAGGTCAGCCGTCCTGTGGTGTAGCCGCCATGGCCGTAGGCACCGGGGATGAGGTCGCCGAAATAGGCGTAGGCCAGCGCCACCACCGACAGCCCGACCATCACCCAGCCGATGGTGGCCCGCGACAGCACGACGATGACGACGATGCAGAGCACGAACAGCGCGCGGTCGATGCCGTTGGCGATGGCGCCGCCGCGGATGATGTCGACGTAGTTGAAATAGAGGTAGGGGCCGGGCAGCAGCGCTGCCGCCGCCAGCAGGTAGAGTGCGGCGCGCAGCCACGCCTGCGGTTGCCGGCTGGCGATCACCACCAGCCCGGCGGCGGCCATCAGCGAGAAGAACAGCGAGCGCAGCAGGAGGGCGGTCAAGCCGCCGAAATAGGCGGTCCACAGGATCAGCACACACACCGCGACCGACAGCACGGCAACCGCCAGCGCCGCCGCCACCCGCTCGCGCCGCCCGCCCGTGGCGCCCGGCAGCGCCTTGGCGGCGAAGGCGTGGAGGTGGGTTTGCGGCACGGTGTTGTTGCTATCGGGTGTCATTGCGCCTTGCCGCAACCCAACAATCCTTGTCGCCCTCGCCCTTGTGGCGAGGGCCCATCGCTGTGCCACGCATTGTGTTGCCAGGCGAGGCTGCGCAGCGCGATGCGCGTCGGCTGGTCATCCGGCCATCGACACCTCAACTGCTTGCTTCTGCGCCAGCAGGTTGGCCAAGGATGGGCCCTCGCCACAAGGGCGAGGGCGACGATTGAGACTACCTTGTTGGCCGTGCGCCGAAGCGACTACTCGTTGAAATACCGCGCGGCGCCGGGGTGCAGGTCGATGGGCGTGTCGGGGGCGCCTTCCGCCGTGATCTTCGCCGCCGCCGGGTGCACGGCACCCAGGGCCTCCAGATTGTCGAATAGCGTCTTGGTGATGTTGTAGATCAGCTCCTCGTCGGCTTCCGACGACGCGAACAGGATCGCCGGGTCGCCCAACGCCGCGACAGCGTCGTCCTCGCCCTCGTAGATACCCCCCGGAATGTCGACCAGGCGGTAGAACGAGTATTCCTCCAGCAGGCCTGCCACCCGGTCGGGGTCCACCGCCACCAGGCTGGACTCGGTGGTCGTCATCAGCTCGATCAGGGCCGCTGCCGGCACGCCGGCCAGCACCATGGTCGCGTCCAGATTGCCGTCCTTGATCGCCGCCGTCGCCTCGCCGTAGGAGAGGAACTGCACGTTGTCGATGTTGAACGCGTCATAGGCGGTGAGCAGCCGCTCGGAGATCACCGAGGAGTTCGACCCGGGCGGGCCGATGCCGACCGCGACGTTGGCCAGGTCCTCGATCGACAGCACGCCGGCACCGTCGGACGCCGCGATCTGCAGCACCGCCGGATAGAGATAGGCGATGGCGGCGACGTTCTGCACCTCGTCGAACGGCTCCTCGCCTTGCGCGCCGGCATAGAGCGTCGAGGCGCTGGAAAACCCGATGGTCATCTCGCCCATGGAAACGCGGCGGATGTTCTCGATGGACGCGCCGGTCACCTCGGCATTGGCGGTCACGCCGTCCAGATGCTCGTTGATGATCTCGGCCATGCCGGCGCCGACCGCGTAGAACACGCCGCCGGTGCCGCCGGTGCCGATGGCCACCCGCTCCTGCGCCATCGCCGGCGCCGCAACGCCTGCCATGGCGGCAGCAATCAATATCTGCTTCAACATCGTGGTTTCCCTCCCCAACGGGCTGTCGTTCTCATTGAGTTATCGCGGCACGCATGGCCGCATATCGCTACCGGCGATTGTGCACAATCCGCCGCTTGGCCGCTACCTGCCGCTAACCGCCGATCCTGAAATAGGGCAGCTGCAGCACGCCGACCGGCGGCGTCAGCGCTTCGACCAGCGCGCCAGCCGGCGCAGGCAGCGTGATCGCCACGCTTGGCGACGGCATCACCGTGACGACGCCGGGCGCCGGTGCCTGCAACAGGCCCAGCAGCATGTCCAGGGCCGAGGGCTGCTCCGGCAACGTCACCACCTCCAGTGCTGCGTCCTGCGGCAGGCCGAGATGATCGCGCACGGCATCGAAGGCGGTGCCATAGCCGCCGATCCGGTCGACCAGGCCGCGCTCCAGCGCGTCGGCCCCGCTCCACACCCGGCCCTGCGCATATTGCTGCATCTCGTCGGGCTCCATGCCGCGGCCGGCCGCCGCCTTGTCGACGAAGTCCTGGTAGATGCGGTCGAGGGTGGCGTTGTAGGCGTCCCACTGCGCCTCGGTGAAATCGGACGCGTAGGAGAACATCGCCGCGTTCTCGCCCACCGTCACCCGGTCCCAGGTGATGCCGATGCGCGCCGTCATCTCGTCGATCACCGGCTTGCCGGCGATGACGCCGATGGAGCCGGTCAGGGTGCCGGCCTGGGCCACGATCTCGTCGGCCGGCATCGCGATGTAGTAGCCGCCCGACGCCGCCACGTCGCCCATGCTGGCGATCACCGGCTTGCCGGCCTCGGTCAGACGCACCACCTGGCGCCAAATGGCGTCGGAGGCGAGATAGGATCCGCCGGGGCTGTCGATGCGCAGCACGACGGCCTGGATGCTGTTGTCCTCCAGCGCGTCGACCAGCGCCTGGCCGACGGTGGACGGCGTGACCATCGGCTCGTCCAGCGGCACGCCGACGCCGTCGTCGACGACGAGGCCGACCGCCATCACCAGCGCCACCTTGGCAACCGTCTCGTGCTCGGGCCGATTGGCGCGATAGTCGTCGTATGTGACCGTGCTGGCGGCGGGGAATTGCGCCGCGATCTCGGCGTCCATCTGGTCGCGGAAGCCCAGTGCGTCGACCAGCCGGGTGAAGATCGCCTGTCCCGGCTCCTGCGGCGGGTCGTCGACCAGGCTGGCCACGACATCCAGGTCGAGGCCACGGTCGTGCGCGATGGCGCCGACGATGGTCTCCATGAAGCTGTCGACCAGCCGTTGCAGGCTCTCGCGCGCAGCCGGGCTGAAACCGTCCCGGGTCATCGGCTCGGCCGCCGACTTGTAGGCCTCGCGCTGCACGACGCGGGCCTCCAGGCCCAGCCAGTCCACCGCATTGCCGAAGAATGGCTGCTCCAGCATCAGCCCGATCAGGCCGACCGAGCCGGCGGGCGCCATCCACACCTCGTCGGCGATGCTGGCGAGGTAGTAAGGCACGGTGCCGTTGCCGATGGCGCCGAACGTGGTGGCATAGGCGTAGACCGGCTTGCCGGCCAGCCGCACCTCGCCAAGCGCCAGACGCAGTTCCTCGGCCGTGCCCAGGCCCAGCGCCGCACCGCCCAGGTCGACCGCCACCGCGACCACGCGCGGGTCGGTCGCGGCGTCGTTCAGGGTGGCCACCAGGGTCGGCAGCGACAGGCCGGTCGGCCCACCCAGGCCGAACGGACCGGCGGTCGGCAGTTCCTCCACCCCGGCGCCAAGGTCGACCGTGAGGATCAGATCACCGTCGGGTAGGTCGTCGGTGGACGAAATCCGCGTCAGCAGGAAGATGCCGATGCCATTGCCGACGATCGAGAGGCCGCCGAACACCGCCAGCGCCACCACCACGATCCGGCCCAGGCGCCGCCAGAAACCACGGCGTTGGCCGGACGGGACGTAGTGCGGCGCGGCCTGTCTAGTCATCTTCTCTAGTCATCGTCGTGACGAATGCCGCACTGGCCGCGATGGCGCAGCAGATGATCCAGCACCACGCAGGCGACCATAGCCTCGCCCACCGGCACGCCACGGATGCCGACACAGGGATCGTGGCGCCCCTTCGTCCGCACCTCCACCGCGTCCCCCGACACGTCGACCGAGCGGCGGGGCGTCAGGATCGAGCTGGTCGGCTTCACCGCGAAGCGGGCAACGATGTTCTGGCCAGTGGAGATGCCGCCCAGGATGCCGCCGGCGTGGTTCGACAGGAACACCGGATGGCCGTCATTGCCCGGCAGCATCTCGTCGGCGTTCTCCTCGCCACGCAGCGCGGCGGTGGCAAATCCGTCGCCGATTTCCACGCCCTTCACGGCGTTGATGCTCATCAGCGCCTTGGCCAGGTCGGCGTCGAGCTTGTCGTAGACCGGCGCGCCGAGCCCGACCGGCACGCCGCTGGCATGAACCTCGATCACCGCACCCACCGACGAGCCCGCCTTGCGCACGTCATCCAGGAAATCGGTCCATTGCGCCGCCATCTCGGCATCCGGGCACCAGAACGGGTTGTTCTCCACTTCCGCCCAGTCCCAGCGCGCCGGGTCGATGCGGTGCGGGCCGACCTGCACCAGCGCGCCGCGCACCGAAAACGCCTTGCCCAGCAGATGGGACAGCGCCTTGCGGGCGATGCCGCCGGCCGCGACCCGCATGGCGGTCTCGCGCGCCGACGAGCGGCCGCCGCCGCGATAGTCCCGCACGCCATATTTGGCCTGATAGGTGTAGTCGGCGTGGCCGGGCCGGAACTGGTCCTTGATCTCCGAATAGTCGCGGCTGCGCTGGTCGGTGTTGTGGATCACCAGCCCGATTGGCGTGCCGGTGGTTACCCCCTCGAACACGCCGGACTGGATCGCCACCTCGTCAGCCTCGCGGCGCTGGGTGGTGAACCGGCTCTGCCCCGGCTTGCGGCGGTCCAGCCAGTGCTGGATGTCGGCCTCGCTCAGCGGCACGCCGGGCGGGGTGCCGTCGACCACGCAGCCGATGGCAGGGCCGTGGCTCTCGCCCCAGGTGGTGAACCGAAACAGGTGGCCGAAGCCGTTTGCTGACAAGCCGAAATTCCTCGTGCGATGCTCGCGCCGAAGTCTGCGCCAGCCCTCACCCCTACCCGGCCACCCAACGGTAGTATCCTGAGTGGGCGGCCGGGTGGGGGTGAGGGCCGGTGCCGACTGAAATGTTAAAGCTTAACTCGCCTTGCCGTGCGCCTTCAGCAGTTCGGCGATGGCCTCGGCCTGCTCGACCGCGATCATGCCGACGGTGTGGTAGCCGCAGTCGACGTGATGGACCTCGCCGGTGACCGCCGACCCCAGGTCGGACAGCAGGTAGAGCCCGGCCCCGCCGACATCGTCGACGGTGACGTTGCGGCGCAGCGGCGCGTTCAGCTCGTTCCAGCGCAGGATGGTGCGGAAATCGCCGATGCCGGAGGCCGCCAGCGTCTTGATCGGCCCGGCCGAGACCGCGTTGACGCGGATCGCCTTCGGCCCCAGGTCGGCGGCGAGATAGCGCACGCTGGCCTCCAGCGCCGCCTTGGCGACGCCCATGACGTTGTAGTGCGGCATCACCTGCTCGGCACCGTAGTAGGTCATGGTCAGCAGGCTGCCGCCCTCGGGCATCAGCTTGGCGGCGCGGCGGCTGACATCGGTGAACGAGTAGCAGGAGATGTGCATCGAATTCAGGAAGTTCTTCAGCGACGTGTCGACATAGCCGCCCTTCAGCTCTTCCTTGTCGGCGAACGCGATGGCGTGGACGACGAAGTCGATCTGCCCCCAGCGCTCGGCCAGGTTGTCGAACAGGGCGTCCATGCTGGCCTCGTCGGTCACGTCGCACGGCAGCAGCACCGGCGCGCCCAGGCTCTCGGCCAGCGGGCGCACCCGGCGCTCCAACGCCTCGCCCTGGTAGGTGAAGGCGAGTTCCGCGCCATGGGCGGCGACGGCCTTGGCGATGCCCCAGGCGATGGATCGGTCGTTCGCGACCCCCATGATCAAGCCGCGCTTGCCAGCCATCAACGCCGTGCTTTCGCTCATTGCCACGTCCTTTTTGAAGCCCGGCGCCGAGTCCGCAATGTCGGGGCGCCTCGAAGTGGCCGGAATCTACACAAATGCAGCACCGCAGCAACAGCCCAGCGGCACCCGTAACGGAGGTTGCCGCAAATAATCCACTTTTGCGCTATACTTGGCGACGCGGGGTGCAGGAGCGCGAAACCGAGAGCACGATATGAGCGACATTACCGGCAAAGGCCCGGGTGAACTGGATCAGGACGACCTGGACCCGGATGGCGCGGTCGACGACGCGGACGGCGTGAAGCCGCGCAACTTCGCGGCCGCCACCCTGCGTGGCCTGCGCAATCTGGGCATGTTCGTCGTCTACGTGACCAACCGCTTCATCGACGATGGCGGCACCACGTCGGCGGCTTCGCTGGCGTTCTCGTTCCTGCTGGCCCTGGTGCCGCTGATCGCGATCGCCGTGACCATCCTGACCGGTTTCGCGGTGTTCGAGGATGCGCAGGCGCAGCTGCAGGAGTTCGTGCTCGCGAACTTCGTGCCGGAATTCGGCAACCAGGTCTCAGAATACGTGGCCGACTACATCGGCAATACCGGCGGCCTGCCCGCAGTCGGCGTGGTTGCGCTGGCCGTGACCTCGGTGCTGCTGGTCATCAACATCGAAAGCGCCTTCAACCGGGTGTGGCGGGTCGGCGAATCCCGCTCGCTGGCGATCCGCATCCTCACCGGCTGGACCGTCATCACCCTGGGCCCGCTGCTGCTGGGCGCCAGCCTGTCGCTGTCCAGCGATGCCTTCACCATGCTGACCGACGGCGCGAAGTCGATGGAGCCCATCGTCATTCCGGACGTCGACCGCGGCTGGTTCGTGGAGACCCTCATCTACATCATGCCGGCGGTGCTGTCGGTCGCGGGCTTCACGCTGCTCAACAAGATCCTGCCGAACTGTACCGTGCCGTGGCTGCACGCCTTCATTGGCGGCGTCTTCACCGCCGTGGCGTTCGCGCTGCTGCGCGAGACCTTCACGGCCTACCTGATCAAGCCCGAGCTCTACGAGACGATCTACTCGACGATCTTCATCCTGCCGCTGCTGCTGATGTGGACGTACTTCGCCTGGGTGGTGATCCTGATCGGCGCCTGCATCGCCTCGTCGCTGGGCAACTGGCGGGTGGCCATCGGCGATTCGACCATGCTGGAGACCAACCCGACCCGCATCCTGCGCTCGGCGACGGCGGTGCTGTCGGTCCTGTTGCGCGCGGCCAAGGTCGGCAAGCCGATGAAGCGCTTTCGGCTGGAGCGGCGCGCGATGCTGGCGCCCGGCGAGGTGGAGCCGGTGCTGCAGCGGCTGCGGAACGCGGGCTACGTGACCAAGGCGGGCCGCGACAAGTGGGTGCTGTGCCGCGACCTGAGCGAGGCGACCCTGCGCGACCTGCTGCACGACATGAAGATCTCGGTCGACCCGAAGGACGCGCACGTGCGCGGGCTCTGGCCCGGCGAGATGGAGAACACCATCCACCACGCCAACCTCAGCGCCCAGACCATGATGACCCGGGACATCAAGTCGATCCTGCTCGGCATCGGGCCCGACGTTTCCGAGGTCGAGGCCAATGGCGCGGTGCCGTTGCGGCGCGCCTGACGCATAGTTCGTGCCGACTTGCCCCCCGGCATTCGGCACACCAATTGCCGGAACGTTGACCGAATCGTCACGGCCGAACGCCGGCCCGAGAGTGGTGCATGTCCACCGTCGCCGCCAACGAAGACGATCCTGTGCCGGCACGCCCGCAGGACGGCGTGACAGCGAGCGCGGTTGTCGCGATGGCGGCGTTGGCCGGCTGCAAACCAGAGCAGGTCAGGCGCTATCTCGACCTCAAGCTGATCGAGCCTGCGTGGTTGAATGACGGCGGGGTGACCGTCATCAGGCTGATCGAGAGCCTCGAGTACGGCGGCCTGTCCGCCGACCAGATGGCAAAGGCCGTGGCCGCCGGCATCTTCTCGTTCTCGTTTGCGTTGAACATGATGGCCGCGCCGGCGGCCATGTCGACACGCACCTATGCCGAAGTCCTGGCCGAACTCGATCTGGATACCGAACACGCCACCGCGATGTTCAGCGCCGCCGGTCTGCCGTACCTGGACCTGGCGCGCACGGCACGGCAGGAGGACGAGCGCCTGCTGGAGATCGTGAAGGCGGTGGATGCAGGTGGCCTGTCGCGGCGCGCGCAGCGCCGCATCATGCGCGTCTATGGAAGCTCCCTGCGCCGCATCGTCGAAGCCCAGCGCGATCTGTTTCGCTACGAGGTCGAGTTGCCGCTGTCGGAGAAGAACCTGCCGCTGCAGGCCCTGCTGATGGAGACGGCGGCCCGTCGCAAGTCGCTGCAGGCCGCCGGTTTCGAGGTCTCGAACCTGCTGTTTCGCCGCATGCTGGAGGAATTGGTGTTCGAGAATGTGGCGATCCGGCTGCATGCGGGGCTGTCGGCGTTGGACTTCGTCCCGGCGCAGCACGCGCATGTCCAGGCGATAGCCTTTGCGGATATGTCCGGATACACCGACTATGTGCGGCGCGCCGGGGATGCTGCGGCGATGGAGCTGTCCACCGCATTCGAAGAACTCGTGCTCGGGTGCCTCAGCGGCACGCATGGCCGAATCGTCAAGTCGCTCGGCGATGGCCTGCTGATCCATTTCCCGACGCCCACCGCGGCATTGGGCGCGGCAATCGCCATCGTTGCGGCGGCGCCACAGGCCGGACTGCTGCCGGTTCACGTCGGTTTGGCGGCGGGACCGGTGCTGTCCCGCGATGGCGACATCTTCGGCACCACGGTCAATCGCGCCTCGCGCCTGGCCGCGCGGGCGGAAGCCGGCACCATCCTGGCCGACCAGTCGGTGCGAGATATGGCAACGCCCGGCCCCGGGTATTGGCGCGCCCTCGATCTGGAGCCTCTGAAGGGGCTGCCGGACACCGCCGGCTTCCAGTGGCAGCCCTCCGAACGGCTCACCACCTAACCTGGCGCCGGATCGGGCGGGCCAAGTTGTTGGCCGCGATCTACTTGGATGCGCAAAACAAAAAAATATTTTCTGGCGGTGATTGCGTTCCGCCTCAAGCAGACCATGTGAAAATTGGTTGGCGAATTGGTCGCCGACCATTGGAGCAAACGCAAATGCCGAACAGCAAACCTGGTGCAGCAAACAAGGGCCAGAAGGGCGGCGCGCCCGCCAAGCCTGGCCAGCAGCAGGGCGGCCCGAAGAAGTAGCGATACCGCTACCTCTCGATTGACAGGATGTTCAGAAAGGGGCGCTTGCGCAAGCAGGCGCCCTTTTTGGCGACAGGCAGCCATTCAACTACCGCTTGAAGACGCCGACCAGTTCGGTGTGGTGCGACCAGCCGAACTGGTCGACGACGCTGACCCGCTCCAGCGTGTAGCCGCCATCGGCCAGCGTGCGGGCGTCGCGTGCGAATGTCGCCGGGTGACACGACACCATCACGATCAGCGGCACGCCGGCTCCAGCCAGCGCATGGCACTGCGCCGGCGCACCGGTGCGGGGCGGGTCCAGCACCACGGCATCGGCCTTGGCGAAGTCCTTCGCCGGCAAGGGCTGGCGTTCCAGGTCGCGGACATGAGCGCTCAGCCGCCCGCCGCGGCCGGCCCGGCCCGCCGCCTGTTTCAGCGCGGCCACCAGCGTCGCATCGCCCTCGAACGCCACGATGTTCGCGCCTCTCGATAGCGGCAGGCTGAAGGTGCCGAGACCGGCGAACAGGTCGACCACGCGCTGGGCGCCGGCCACGGCCTCGGTGACAATCCCGGCGAGGCACGCCTCGCCCGCTGCCGTCGGTTGCAGGAAGCCGCCCGGCGGGACGTCGACCGCCACGCCATCGAACGTCACCATGGGCGCGCGATGGACGGCCAGCGGCTCCGACGCCGCGTTGTCGTCGGGCTGCCATGACAGGCGCGCGATATCGCCGTCGCCGGAACAGCCTGCGAGCGCCAGCCGGGCCGGCGCGGACAGGTCCGCCGGACCGACCAGCAGCAGGTCGATGCCGGTGTCGGGCAACGTCGCAGCGACGTCCACCGGACCGCGCGGACCAACATGCCCGGACAATGCCGCAGCAAGCGTCTGAGCCGCCGCCAGCAGCCGCCCGTCGACCTGCGGGCAGGTATCGACGGCAACCACTTGGCGCTGGCGCCGGCCGTGGAAGCCCACCCGCACGCGGCCGTCCCGCCCGACTGCCAAGGCAAACCGCGCCCGCCGCCGGCGCGTCGCCGCACCGGGCGTGTGTACTTCCAGCGGCACGTCGAACCCTCGCCGCGCCAACGCCTGGGCCACCTGGTCGCGCCGCCAGTCGGCCACCGCATCCGGCGCGAGATGCTGCAGCGCGCAGCCGCCGCAGGTGCCGAAATGCGGGCAGACCGGCGCGATCCGCTGGGGCGACGGCTCCGCCACCGCCTCAAGCGTCGCCACCAGCCCGTCGCCCCGCCGGTCCACGATCCTGGCCGTCACCGCCTCGCCCGGCAGTGCGCCCGCGACGTAGATCGTCTTGCCATCGTGGCGCGCGATACCGTCGGCCTGGGCGCCCAGCCGCTCGACGGTCAGCTCCACGACCTTGCCGGCGTCGGCCAGCTTCTTGCGCCGGGGCGGTCCCCGTCTCCCTCTAGGCATTTGAGATCGCGGCGAGCAGGAACTCCGCGTTGCCGTCACCGCCGGCAATCGGGCTGTCGATCACGCCCAGCACGCGCCAGCCCGGCTGCTCGCCCCACCAGAGCTCGACGGCGTCGCATGCCTGCTGCCGCAACGCCGGGTCGCGCACGATGCCGCCCTTGCCGATGTGCTCCGGCGCCAGTTCGAACTGCGGCTTGATCAGCACCACCGCCCAGGCGTCCGGTGCGGCCTGCGCCACCACCGGGCCCAGCACCTTGGTGGCGCTGATGAAACTGACATCGCAGACGACGGCGCCAAGCGGCTCCGGGATCGCACCGGGCGCCAGGTGGCGCGCGTTGGTCCTATCCATCGACACCACCCTTGGGTCGCCAGCCAGCGACGCCGCCAACTGGCCGTGCCCGGCATCGATGGCGTAGACGCGGCTGGCGCCCCGGCTCAGCAGCACCTCGGTAAAGCCGCCGGTGGAGGCGCCAATGTCCGCCGCCACCCGCCCACTGGCCTCAAGCCCGAAACGGTCGAGCGCATGGACCAGCTTCAACGCGCCGCGCGACACCCATGGGCAGGGATCGTCCACCACGGCCAGCGCAGCACCCATCGCCACCGGCTGGTTCGGCCGCGCCACCGGCGCGCCGTCCAGCACCACGCAGCCCTGGCGGATCAGCGCCTGTGCCTTGGCCCGCGACACCGCGAGGCCACGCTCGACCAGGGCGACATCGGCGCGGGTCATGACCTGTCGACCAGCGCGAACCAGTGGCCGATCCGCTCCGGCGAGGTTTCCCGCACGAACCGGACGGTCAACGCCACCGCCGCCACGGCAAGCCCGAGCGCCAGCCCGATCCACACGCCGATGCCATCCAGGTCGGTGGCCAGGCCCAGCAGGGCGCAGACCGGAAAGCCGATGCCCCAATAGCCGGCAATGGCGATGAGCATCGGCGTGCGCGTGTCCTTCAGGCCGCGCAAGCAGTTCTGGCTGATCACCTGCGCGCCGTCGACCACCTGGAACAGCGCGGCCACGAACAGGAACGTCACCGCGAGGTCGATCACCGGCCGGTTCTCCTCCACCGACGCATCCAGGAACAGGCCGGCCAGCGTCTCCGGTATCGCGATGAACATCACTGCCATCGCGGTCATGAAGGCGCCGCTGAGCACGTGGCCGGCGATCCCGATGGACCTGATCCTCGGCCGATTGCGCCGGCCGGCGGCATGACCGACCCGGATGGTGGTGGCTTGCGCCAGGCCCAGCGGAATGTTGAAGGTGATGGCGCCGCACAGGATGGCGATCTGGTGCGCCGCCACCGAGGCCTTGCCGATCACGCCCATCAGGAAGATGGCGGCGGTGAACATGGCGGCCTCCATCAGGATCGCAGCCCCGATGGGCAGGCCGACCTGCAGGATCTGGCGGATGCGGTGCCATTCCACCCGCCAGAAGCGGACCAGGATCGTGTAGCGCCGGAACCGGCGGTCGCGGACCACGAACACCAGCAGGCCAAGGAACATGGCCCATTCCACCACCACGCTGGCGATGCCCGCGCCGATCAGTTCCAGCCGCGGCAGGCCGAAATGGCCGAACATCAGCACATAGTTCAGCAGCGCATTGGCGCCGATGGCCAGGATCATCACCGTCATCGGCACCGTCGGCCGGTCGAGCGCGCCGCAGAAGCTGCGCAGTACCACGAAGCCCAGGCTGGGCAGCAGGCCGGCCGCCATGATCCAGACATAGGGCGCGGCGGTGGCGACCATGTCGTCGGGCTGGCCGAGCAGCCGCGCGATCGGCCCGAAGAAGGCCAGGATCAGCGCCAAGGGCGCGGTGATGATGGCGGCCACGTAAAGCCCATGGCGCACGATGCGCCGCACCTCGCGCCGCCGATGCGCCCCCAGGGCCTGCGACGCCAGCGCGGAGACCGACACGCACACGCCCAGCCCGAAGAGGTAGAGCGCGTGATGGGCATGGGCGCCGAGCGCGCCGGCGGCCAGCGCGTCCTGCCCCAGCCAGCCCATCATCAGCACGTCGGTGGCGCCGATCGCCATCTGCGCCAGTTGCAGCAGGATCATGGGTGCGGCCAGCGTCAGCAGCGGGCGCACCTCGCCCACCCACCCGGCACGCAGGCGGGGCGCCGGCTGGCCCGCGGCCAGCCCGGTATCGTGGGCGTCTGTCAGCATGGGCCGGACTATGGCACGGCGACGGGCGCAAAAGAAGCTGGGCGATTGCCGTTCCTACGTCGTGACCTATGTCATCAATCCTACGGCTGTGCTTGACTGTACCGGCGCATTGGGGCAAGCCCTCCCTTCGCACCTGCACAAAAGACCGAAAGACACGATGGCCATGCAGCGCCGCTCCCATTTGCAACGCCTGGAATCCGAGAGCATCGACATCATCCGAGAGGTGGCGGCGTCGTTCCGCAACCCGGTGATGCTCTACTCCATCGGCAAGGATTCCTCGGTGATGCTTCACCTGGCGCGGAAGGCGTTCCACCCCTCCCGCCCGCCGTTCCCGCTGCTCCATGTCGACACGACGTGGAAGTTCCGCGAGATGATCGAGTTCCGCGACAAGGCGGCGAAGGATGCCGGCATGGACTTGATCGTCCACACCAACCAGGACGGCAAGGCGCGCGGCATCAACCCGTTCGACCACGGCTCGGCGCTCTACACCCAGGTGATGAAGACCGACGCGCTGAAGCAGGCGCTGGACCACTACAAGTTCGACGCCGCGTTCGGCGGCGCCCGCCGCGACGAGGAGAAGAGCCGCGCCAAGGAGCGCGTGTTCTCGTTCCGCACCGCCACCCACACCTGGGACCCGAAGAACCAGCGCCCGGAGCTCTGGCGGCTCTACAACACGCGGGTGAAGCCGGGTGAGTCGATCCGGGTGTTCCCGCTGTCGAACTGGACCGAGCTCGACATCTGGCAGTACATCCTGGCCGAGGACATCCCCATCGTGCCGCTCTACTACGCCAAGAAACGCCCGGTGGTGGAACGAGACGGCATGCTGATCATGGCCGACGACGACCGCCTGCCGATGGCCGATGGCGAGACGCCGGAGATGCGGCAGGTGCGGTTCCGCACCCTGGGCTGCTATCCGCTGACCGGCGCGATCCAGTCCGACGCCGACGACCTGCACGGCATCGTGCGCGAGATGCTGACCGCCCAGACCTCCGAGCGGTCGGGTCGGCTGATCGACCACGACGACAGTGCCTCCATGGAAAAGAAGAAGCGGGAGGGCTACTTTTGAGCACCTCACCCAAGCTCACGCCCACATTGACCGTCGTGTCGCCCGACGCGCAGAAGGACAGCGCCGAGGCGGTCGCCAAATACTTGGCTGCGCAGGAAGACAAGGAGCTGCTGCGGTTCCTGACCTGCGGCAGCGTCGACGACGGCAAGTCGACCCTGATCGGCCGCCTGCTCTATGACAGCCGGGTGCTGTTCGAGGACCATCTGGCGGCCCTGGAAAACGACAGCCGCAAGCATGGCACCACCGGCGACGACATCGACCTGGCGCTGCTGGTCGACGGCCTGGAGGCGGAGCGCCAGCAGGGCATCACCATCGACGTCGCCTATCGCTTCTTCGCCACCGACCGGCGCAAGTTCATCGTCGCCGACACGCCGGGCCACGAGCAGTACACCCGCAACATGGCGACTGGGGCGTCGACCGCCGAGGTGGCGGTTATCCTGGTCGACGCGCGCAAGGGCGTGCTGACCCAGACCCGGCGCCACGCCTACATCGCCAACCTGCTCGGCATCCGCAACGTGGTGCTGGCAGTGAACAAGATCGACCTGGTCGACTTCGACCGCCAGGTGTTCGACCGCATCGTTGCCGACTTCGGCGCGTTCGCCAGCAACATGGCGTTCCAGACCGTGGTCGCGATCCCGATGTCGGCGCGCTATGGCGACAACGTGGTCCGCTCCAGCGAGCGCATGCCCTGGTATCACGGCCCGCACCTGCTGGGCTTCCTGGAGACGGTGCCGATCGGCCAGACCGCCGACGATCTGCCGTTCCGCATGCCGGTGCAGTGGGTGAACCGCCCGAACCAGGATTTCCGCGGCTACAGCGGCACCATCGCCAGCGGCCGGGTGGCGCCGGGTGATGGCATCGTGGTGGCCGACAACGGCAAGCCGGCGGCAGTTGACCGCATCGTCACCATGGACGGCGACCTGGACGAGGCGTTCGCCGGCGACGCGGTGACCCTGACGCTGGACCGCGAGCTGGACATCGCACGCGGCGACATGCTGGCGGCCGACACCGACCGGCCGGATGTCGCCGACCTGATGGCGGCCGAGATCGTGTGGATGAACGACGAGCCGATGATCCCCGGGCGCTCCTACATGATGCGCATCGGCACCCGCACGGTCGCCGCCCACATCACCGACATCAAATACAAGACCGACGTCAACTCGTTCGACCGGCTGGCCGGCAAGACGCTGGAGCTGAACGAGATCGCGCTCTGCGACCTGGCGCTGGCCGAGCCGGTGGCGTTCGACGCCTATGAGCGGGTGCGCGACACCGGGTCGTTCATCCTGATCGACCGCTACACCAACGCCACCGTCGGCGCCGGCATGGTGCGCTTCGCGCTGAGGCGCGCGGCCAACATCCACCTGCAGGCGCTCGACGTCGACAAGGGGGCGCGCGCCCGGCTGAAGGGCCAGCGTCCGGTGGTGCTGTGGTTCACCGGGTTGTCGGGGTCCGGCAAATCGACGGTCGCCAACCTGGTCGAAAAGGCGCTGCACGCGCGTGGCCGCCACACCCAGTTGCTGGACGGCGACAACGTGCGGCACGGGCTGAACCGGGACCTGTCGTTCTCGGAAGCCGACCGGGTGGAGAACATCCGCCGCATCGGCGAGGTGGCGAAGCTGTTCGTGGACTCAGGCACCATCGTGCTGGTGTCGTTCATCTCGCCCTACCGGGCCGAGCGCCGGATGGCGCGCGAGCTGGTGGAGGACGGCGAGTTCATCGAGATCTTCGTCGACACCCCGCTTGAGGTCTGCAAGGCGCGCGACGTGAAGGGGCTCTACGCCAAGGCCGAGCGCGGCGAGATCAAGAACTTCACCGGCATCTCCGCGCCCTACGAAGCGCCGGAGAACCCGGAGATCACGGTCAACACCGCCGAGGACGACGCCGAGGCATTGGCCGAACGCATCGTCGCCTACCTTGAAGAGCGCGGGTACCTGACCGCGGGGTAGTCTCACATTGGCGTCATCGCGAGCCGCTGAAAGCGGCGCGGCGATCCAGGCGATTGCCGTGAATGCGGATGCGTTGCTCTGGATTGCCGCGTCGCGCCAGTTGGCGCTCCTCGCAATGACGACGGTGAAGAGATGACCGCCCAAACCTACATCGCCCTCCTCCGCGCGGTGAACGTCGGCGGCACCGGCAAGCTCGCGATGGTCGACCTGCGCCAGATATGCGCGGATGCGGGCTTCACCGGCGCCCGCACCTACATCGCCATCGGCAACGTCGTGTTCACGGCCGACGTGTCGCGTGCCCAAGTGAAAGTAGCGCTGGAATCGCGGCTGGAAGCCCACACAGGCAAGCCGGTGGGCGTGGTGCTGCGCACGTCCGCCGAAATGGCGCGGGTGCTCGCCGGCAACCCGTTCCGGGACGCCGCGCCGAACCGGGTCATCGTGCTGTTTCTTGACCAACCGCCGCCCGACGACGCCGCGGAAACCGCCAGGGGCTTCAAGAACGAGGAGATCGCGCTTGGGGAACGCGAAATCTACGTCCATTACCCGGACGGCCAGGGCCCATCGAAACTCGTCATTCCCGCCGCCGCCACGGGCACCGGCCGCAACCTCAACACTGTCGCCAAGTTGGCCGAGATGGCGGACCTTCATGCCCGTAGATGGGCTAACGGCCCTTGTTTGGTGGCGTGCATGAGTGGTCGTCCCTCAAGATGTCGGTGTCATACACGGAGTCGGGTTTGCCGCTCCAAGACATCGAGGAGAGACGACCATGAACTACTATGCCGGGATTGACGTTTCTTTGGAATGGTCATCGGTGTGCGTTGTTGACGGCGCGGGCGGGATTGTCTGCGAGGCTCGTATTGCGAGCACGCCGGCGGGTTTGTTGTTGTGGTTTGGGTCTTTGGGGATTTCGGTTGAGCGGATTGGTCTTGAGGCGGGGCCGTTGTCGCAATGGCTTGTGCGGGGATGTAGCGAGGGCGGTCTTTCGGTTGAGTTGCTGGAGACGCGTCATGTTGCGCGAGCGCTTTCGACGATGCCGGTGAAGTCGGACCGCTCGGACGCACGCGGGATTGCTCAGCTGATGCGTGTGGGCTGGTTTCGTCCGGTTCACTGCAAGTCTTTGGCGGCCCAGGAGATGCGGGCCCTTTTGAAGGGTCGCGACCAGCTCCGCGCGAAGCTGCACGATCTTGAGATGCACCTTCGTGGTCAGCTGCGGAACTTCGGGCTGAAGGTAGGGCACACCACCAGGCGCAGCTTTTCGACACGTATTTCGGAGCTTGTGGCGGGGCATCCGGTACTGGAGGCGGTGGCGGGGGCGCTGCTGTCGGCACGCGATGGCCTGTTGCTATCGTTCACGGCGCTGGACCGGCAGGTCCGGGCGGCGGCGCAGGCCGACGATCGCGCTCGCCTGCTGATGACGGTGCCGGGCGTGGGGAGCATTGTCGGACTGACCTACTTGTCGGGAGTGGACGACCCCGGGCGGTTTGCCTCGTCGCGCCTGGTGGGTGCGCACTTCGGCCTGACGCCGACCAAGCGCCAGTCGGGCGAGAGCGAGGTGATGGGGCGGATATCGAAGGTAGGGGACGCCGATGTGCGCTCGGCCCTCTATGAGGCGGCACACGTGGTTCTGACCCGGCCGATCGAGGGCGGCTGGCTGAAGAGCTGGGCGATGAAGCTGGCCAGGCGTGCGGGCATGAGGAAGGCGAAGGTCGCGCTGGCGCGCCGGCTCGCCGTGATCATGCACCGGATGTGGGTTGACGGCACACCGTTCAACCATGCCGGACCGGTGCGCCCGGCGATGGCGACAGCATGATGGCCGCGGCATAAGGAGAACCGACACACGAGCTTCGACGGGCACCGACACCGGCCCGTCGAGCGCCGTCCCGCGCCGGGACGATGGATCAGGTCAGGCCGCCATCCGGGATGTCGCCTCGCATGAGAGCACGCTTCCGTAGATTGGACCGACCGATCCTCGCATATCCATCTTGGCGGCGGCCCTGCGCCGACCCCGTACAGAAGCATGACCCAGGCGCCGGGACGACGAAAAAGGGATTGACCAACAATGGCCCGTTACAGAAGCCCGGGTGAAACGAAGTGAAACCCGGGGACTGACAATGCAGGTGGCGACGAACCCGGGTTCCGCTGCGCTCCACCCAGGCTACGGGCATCGGTGCTTATCCCGGCGCAGGCGCGGTTTCGTCCAAGGTCACCGCGCGCCCCAACTCCGCGGACTTCAGGGCGGCGAGCGCGAAGCGCAGCACCTCGCGGCCCTCAACGCCGGTCAGCGAGGGCACACCGCCATCGCACAGCACGTCGATGAAATGCCGGGTGGAGTGCACGAAGCTCGACTCCCAGTGGCTCTCCAGGTCGGAGAAGCCCGTGGTCTCGCCATTCCGGTAGAGGATCACCGGCGGCTGATCGCCGATCTTGCCGTGGCCGCGGGTGATCCAGATGACACCTTCCTCGCCGGTAATCTCCACCTTGTCGTCTTGCGGGTACGTCGCAGTGTCGACCTCCAGGCCGGGCGAGTGGACACACTCCATGTTGCCGAACCGCCCCTCCGAAAACCGCCACGAGATCATCGCCGGCGCGTCCAGCACGCCCGCCGGCACCTTGGTCTCGCCGATCCAGGCGTGCACTTCCTCGGCCTGGCCCATGAAGTGCCAGCCGAGCGCGAACTTGTGGTGGCCGTCGTCGAACACCAACGGCCCGCCGCCGCACGTGTCGGGATTGAAGCGCCAGGCCTCGGCGGAGGCCGGGATCGGCCAGGCGCCACGGCTGACGCCCGGGTTGGACTTGATGCGGATCGACAGGGGCTTGCCGATGGCGCCATCGTCGATCAGCGCCTTCGCCTTCATCACCGGCGGGTAGAAAACGAAATTCTCGAACACCTTGAACACGACGCCGGCATCCGCCGCCGCCCGGCACATGTCGTCGGCATCGGCGACCGAATGCGCCATCGGCTTTTGCACCGAGACGTTCTTGCCGGCGGCAATGGCGGCCAGCGTCGCCGGCTTGTGCAGGTGGTGGGGCAGCAGCACCTCGACCAGGTCGACCTCGTCGACCGCCAGCAGCGCGTCCCAGTTGTCGAACACGCGGTTGTCCGGCACGCCCCAGGCCGCCGCCTGGTGCCGCGCGATCTCAAGGTTTGCGTCGCAGACGGCGACGATGCGCCCGCGCGGATTGGCCAGATACTCCGCCGCGTGCAGGCTGGAAATGCGGCCCGCGCCGACAAACCCGACCCTGACTTCGTCCATTGCGCTACCCTCCCTCTCACTATCAGACCGCTCGATAGTGCACTGTTGGCGCAATCGCGGCATCTGTGGCACTATTTTCGCCATGGATCGCGATCAGATCATCACCAAATTGAGGAATGGCCGCGTCGAACTGCAGCGATTGGGCGTGCGCAGTTTGGCAGTTTTTGGGTCCTCAGTGCGCGGCGACAGCGAGCCAGGCTCCGATATTGACCTTGCGGCATTGTACGATGATGAAATCGTCAAGGACCTGATGGATCTCGGCGGCGTCGCAGCCGCCATCGAGCGTTGTCTTGGCACGGACAATTTCGATCTGGCAGACGAAAGCCGGCTGGCACCCCATGTCAGCCAAAACTTTACGCGCGAGCATGTCCGAATCTTCTAGGAATTATTACCTCGCCGCAATTATCGGTGAAATTGAACGCATAGGCTCATTCATCACTGATCAGACGCTTGAGACCTACCGTTCAGATATCAAGGCACAATATGAAGTGGAGCGTGCTTTGCTCAATATTAGCGAAGCTGTGCGCAAGCTGGAGAAGTTCGAGCGGAGACTTACACCGGACTTTGAACTGTCCTCCATTGCCGAGCATGTCGACTGGAGCGCAATCAAGGGAATCGGCAACATACTCCGGCACGACTACGACAACATCTCGGTAGACAAGATTTGGACCGTAGTCTCCCAGCACCTTTCAGTGCTTGAGGACGCCTGCCGCTCGGCGTTGAGCGATGCATAGGGACCCAGTGCGCGATCACTCGCCCCAGGCGATGAAGTGCGGGTTGCGCAGGTCCGGCTTGGCATAGGCGAGCGGGGTGCCGTCGTTGTTCAGCACCCGGCCGCCGGCCGCCAGCAGCACCGCATGGCCGGCGGCGGTGTCCCACTCCATGGTCGGGCCGAAGCGCGGATAGACGTCGGCCGTGCCCTCGGCGAGCAGGGTGAACTTCAGCGAGCTGCCGATGGAGCGCTGCTCGGCGACCTTGCGGCCGGCCAGGGCCGCGTCCATCAGGGCCGGGTCGCCATGACGCCGGCTGCCGACGACGACGAGGCCGTCATCCGGTGGCGTGCGCGCCGCGATGGGCCTGCGGGTGCCGTCCGCCGCCACCGTCCAGGCGCCGACACCGACGATGCCGGCGTAGGTACGCTTCAGAGCGGGTGCGTGCACAACGCCCAGCTTCGGCGTGCCCGCCTGCACCAGCGCGATGTTGACGGTGAACTCGCCATTGCGGGCGATGTACTCCTTGGTGCCGTCCAACGGGTCGACCAGCCAGAAGTCTTCGCCGCGCGCCATCGCCGCCAGCGCCGGGCCGGCCTCGTCGACGCTTTCCTCCGTGATCAGCGCCACATCGGGCCATGCTGCGATCAGCCGGTCGCGGATCACCGCATCGGCGGCGCGGTCGGCGGCGGTCACCGGCGAGCCGTCGGCCTTGTCCTCGGCAGCGGTGGGCCCGGCCTCGTAGATCGTCATGATGGCGCGGCCGGCGGCAAGCGCGATATCGACGATGTCATCGAGCGCGCGATCCAGATCGGCCGCACCCACCCCATGCGCCGCGGCGCTGTTCGAAAGCCCGCTCACGCGCCCAGCAAGGCATCCAGCCGTCCGGCGCGCTCCAGCGCGGCCAACTCGTCGCTGCCGCCAATACCGACATCGTCGATGAAGATCTGCGGCACCGTGCGCCGGCCATCCGCCCGTTCCGTCATGGCGATGCGGGTCTGGCGGTCCGACGTGACGTCGTACTCCACGAAGTCGACGCCCTTGTCATTCAGCAAGCGCTTGGCCCGGTGGCAGTACGGGCAGAACATTGTGGTGTAGATCTCGACCTTCGCCAATGCGGCCTCCGGAAAGGAAAACGGAACGGTTGGGTCAAATATGCTGCCATAACGGCGGCGTGCAAGACCGGATCGCAAGCACCGCTCAATCCGCCAGGATCACGCGGGCCACCGTCGCGGCCTCCACCCGCGCAGCGCCGGCCGCCAACAGCGTCTCCGCGCAGGCATCCAGGGTGGCACCTGTGGTCAGCACGTCGTCGATCAAAAGCACGTGCGCGCCGGCAATCGCTTCGCGCCGCGCCGCGCGCACCTGAAAGGCACGGCGCACGTTACGGCGGCGCTGGACCGCGTTCAGGTGGCCCTGTGACGGGGTTGCGCGCACCCGCACCAGCACGTCAGGAAGCCATGGCACCGCCGTGCTGCGCGACAGGCGCGCGGCCAGCAGTGCGGACTGGTTGAAGCGGCGCGCGAACAGCCGGCGGCGGTGCAGCGGCACCGGCACCAGCACGTCCGCGCGGCCGATCAGCGTTGACGCCGCCTGCTCGACCCAGCCGGCCAGGGCCGCGACCAGATGGGTCTGGTCGGCGTGCTTGAAGCCCACCACCAGCTTGCGCGCCAGATCGTTGTAGACCAGGGCCGCGCGCGCCGCGTGGAAGGCCGGCGGCCGGGCGGCGCACGCCCCGCAGACCGCCGCGTCGTCGTCAGCAAGACCGCCCGTGGCCGGACCCGCCATCTCGTAGGCGAACGTGATGCCGCAGGTGGCGCAACAGGGCTCGGCCACGAACTCCAGCGCGCGAAAGCAGCCGGCGCAAAGCGCCCCGTCGGCGCCGATCACGTCGCCACAGCCGACACAGCGGTTCGGCAGCACCAGATCGAGCGCGGTATCGGCCAGGCGACGCAGCGGATGGGTGTTCACGCGAACCCCTGTGGTTGGCGAGGGCGCATTGTCGCCCGACAGTGTACCATCCGCCCATGCCCAACCCAGAAATACCCGCCAGCGACCGGCCCCAAATCGACCAGTTAGAGGTGTTCGACCCGCACCTTCTGCGCCTGCGCCGCAGCCGTGCCGCCACCAATTTCGCGCGCCACGACTTCCTGGTGCGCGAGGTGGGGGACCGGCTTGTCGACCGGCTGGCCGATATCTCGCGCACATTCACCTGCGCGCTCGATCTCGGCTGTCACGGGCTCAGCCTGTTCGATGGCACGGCGCCGGCACTGGCGGATGCCAGCATCGTGCGCACCGATGCCAGCGCGGCCATGCTGAACAGACTTCACGCGGGCGGCCTGCGCGTGGTGGCGGACGAGGCGATGCCGCCATTCGCCGATGGCGCGTTCGACCTGATCGTCAGCAACATGGCGCTGCACTGGGTCAACGACCTGCCGGGCGCGCTGATCCAGCTCCGCCGCATGTTGCGGCCGGACGGTCTGCTGCTGGCTGCGCTGGCCGGCGGCGCGACCTTGCATGAGCTGCGCGCCTGCCTGGTGGCGGCGGAGGCGGAAACCCGCGGCGGTGCGCGCATGCGGGTGTCGCCGTTCGCGGACCTGCGCGATCTGGGCGGCCTGATGCAACGGGCGGGGTTCGCGCTGCCGGTGGTCGATTCCGAGGAAATCACCGTCACCTACGCCGATCCCATCGCCCTGATGCGCGACTTGCGCGGCATGGGCCAGACCAACGCGATGGCGGCGCGTCCCAGGACGCCTCTGACCCGCGCCACGGTACAGCGCGCGGCCGAGCTCTATGCGCAGGAGTTCGCGCAGCCGGACGGCACGATCCCGGCGACCTTCGAGGTCATGTTCCTGCATGGCTGGGCGCCGGCACCGAGCCAGCAGCAACCGCTGCGCCCGGGCTCTGCCCGCACCCGCCTGGCCGATGCTTTGGATACCGATGAACGACCGGCTGGCGAGAAAGCCGGCCCCAAGATGAGATGATTAGGAGGCCGGGACCCAGGCGCCCTCGGCATTCTGGCACGCCGTGTGGTCCATGGACTGCGTGCCGGCGCCGGCCGTCATCGTTGCGCGGAACTCGGCGCAGTCATGGCCGTCGGACCCGGTGAACTTGCGGGTCGGCGACACGATGCCGTTGGTGCCGTTGGCCGGGTTGTTCCAGACATAGACCTCGCCGACATCGGTCGACGACAGAGCGACCTGGATCGCAGCCCCCGCGATCATCTGGTCGGTGGCCGACAGTCCGCCCGCCTCCGGTCCGTTCTGCGATGCGCATGCGCTGACCGCCAGTATTGCCCCTGCCACGAAAACGAGGCGAAGGGCGGTCGAAAATCCAGCCAAGGTGCGCAGGCAGGCAAGTCGCATGAAGGATGCTCCGTCGGGTGCTTGGGCCTTTTGATGCTCCGGGCCATTGCTGGCCGAACATGGTTAAGGGCGGCTTAAGCCGTTGCGATTCACGGCACCCCCAATGAATGGCAGGCCGATTCCGGCCGGGCAAATTAACCCTGCGACAGAGTTGGAACGGTCGTTGCGCAAATCGGCATGCGGGCGGGCGATCAAAGATCGTCCATGTCGATGCGCCCATCAACCAGATAGAAGACGATGCCGATGTATTCGCGGATGGCGACCATCGACGCCTCCAGCGCATCGCGCGACGGCAGGATACCGTCTAGCAGCCCCTCCGGCCCTTGCGGCGCCACCGCAACCACGCCCGAGACCTCAAGCCCGAAGTGCCGCAGCGACGCGGCCGCGCGCATCATGTGGCTGTCGCTGGTCACCAGCAGCACGTGCCGTACCGCGAACGCCTCCGCGATCGCCGCGACGTTGGCGCCGGTATCCGCCGTGTTCCGCGATTCGGTCTCGATCATCAGCGCATCGTCGATCACCAGTTGCATGCCCTCCGCGATGGTGCGGCTTTCCGGCGGGCCGTCGTCGGGGTTGCCGCCGGAGATGACGATGGGCACCGGCCACGCCGCCTGCTGTTCCAATGCGGTGGCGGTGCGGGCAATCGAGGTCGTACTCGGATACCAGCGGTCGCCGTCCACCCGATAGACCCCGGCGGTGGGCACGATGATCAGGTCGGGCGGGTTCGCGGCGTCGGGCGCGGGGGCGCCACCGGCCAACGGCGCCGTCAGCAAGTCCGCCACCGGCGGCAGGCTCAGCACCAGCAACGGCAGCCAGATCAACAACAGGCAGAACCGGGTCAGCCGCCCGGTGCCGCCCCGCTTGCGCGGCGCCGCCAGCCAGGCCACCAACGCCAGCACGATCACCGCCGGCGTGGCGCTGAGCAGATAGTCCAGTATGTCGGTCATCACACCCGCTGCCGCAGATTTGCCATGCTGCGTTGCCAGTTGTCGGACGCAACTTGGCCAGAGCCGGTGCGACGTTGCGTGTGGTTTTGCTGCATCGCGCGGACCATAATGGCCCCGGCGCCGCTGATGACAAGGAAGATAACGCCATGAACGAACGACAGAACCTGGACGGCAAGCGGGTCCGCCCCAGTGCGCGCGAGCGCCTGCCGGTGATCGTCGGCCTGTCCGCCGGCGCCGTGCTGGTGGCCTGCGTCACCGTGGTCGGCGGGGCAAGCGCGCTCGACGTCAACGACGACGAGGCGGTGCTGGGCTCCTACGAGGCGGCCAGCCGCTACGACGATCTCGATGCACGCGACGTCTGCATCAACACCGACGACGACTTCCCGGGCGTGGCCATCGTCGGGCTGTTCGCCCACGACCGCGGCTGCATGCTGGACCTGGTCTACGTCGACGGCGACTGGCTGTCGGACGAGGCGGCCGCCGCACCGGTTCTGGCTAGCCGCGGGTGGGACGATGCCGATGCCGCCACCCGCGCAGCCCTGGTGCTGGAGTGGATCGACTTCGGCCCGTATGGGTTCGTTACCGTCAGGTCCAGCGGCGGCGAGGACTTCGAGGTCGACGGCGCGCCTGCGTTCGTGCCGCCCACCGCCGAGGTGCAGCCGAACGGCGATGTCGTCGCCACGTTTTGGTACCAGGAAGAGGCCGGCATGCTGCCGGAAACCAACTACCGGCTGATCCGCATGACCTTCAACGACGACGGCCGGTTCGTCGGCATCGCCGTGCTGGACGACCACACGGTGCAGTACTAGCGCATGATCATTCAAGCCTGCTCCGGCCCTCTCCCCCACCCGGCCGCCCATTAGGATACTGTCATTGGGCGGCCGGGTGGGGGAGAGGGCTGGCGCAGGCTTCAGCGTAAGCTGATCCCGATCTAACTACCTGTTGCGTCGCGCCGGCATGAACATTTTCACCGGCGCGCGCGACACCTTCGGCAAGAAACGTCGGAGGAAACCGAGATGCAAAAGCGTGCTCTAAAGGTGCCGAAGCGAAGAATCGGCAGGTTTGAACGCGTGAAATATGTCGGCCCGCACCACAAATGGCTGGTGGCGGGCGGGACCGTCGGCATGTTCGTGGGCGCCATCGCGCAGCAAGTCGCCGGCAATCTCGGCATGACCATCCGCGCGGATAGCTTCTACGTCATTCTTGGCGGTGTACTGGCAGGGCTCTGCCTGGCCCATGCGGGCTATCTGTTCACGCGCACCCGCAAGCCCGGGGACGACGCGGACTGACCTATTGCAGGGACTGGCTGCCCCGCCATTCCGGCGGCATCTCGATCTCGCGGCCGTCCACGCCCTCCAGCAGATCGTCGGCATAGACCGAGAACCGGTCGCGCGGCGACGCGATGTACCACACCCCGGTCGGCGCCTGGGTCGGCACGTCCCATGGCTGGCGGTGTGCCGCCTCAACATCGGCGAAGCTGTAGCCCATGTCGGCCAGCAGGCGCCGGCCCATGTCGTCGATGGCGACGACGGCGCGCTGCGCCGCCGCCCGCGTCTCGAATATCAAAATGGTCGGCGTGGCCGGCGGACGCCGGCCGTCATTTACGCGGCCTGCGCCTGATCGACCAGGTTGCGCAGCACGTAATGCAGAATGCCGCCGTTGCGGTAGTACTCGACTTCGTCGAGTGTATCGATACGACATAAGAGGCTGATCTCCTCGCTACGCCCATCGCCATAATGGATCGTGCAGGTCACGTCCATCCCCGGCTTGATCTCGCCATCCAGTCCGGTCAGGTCGAATGTCTCCGATCCGTCCAGGCCCAGCGATGTACGGCTGGCGCCGTCCTTGAACTGCAACGGCAGTACACCCATACCCACAAGGTTGGACCTGTGGATGCGCTCATAGCTCTCCGCGACCACCGCTTTCACGCCCAGAAGCACGGTTCCCTTGGCCGCCCAGTCGCGCGACGAGCCGGTGCCGTACTCCTTGCCGGCAATGACGACCAGCGGCACGCCCTCGTCGGCGTACTTCATCGCGGCGTCGTAGATCGGCATCTCCGCGCCGTCCGGCATGTGGCGGGTCACGCCGCCCACGGTGCCGGGCGCCATCTCGTTGCGGATGCGGATGTTGGCGAAGGTGCCGCGCATCATCACTTCGTGATTGCCGCGCCGCGAGCCGTAGGAGTTGAAGTCGTGCGGCCGCACCTGATGGCTGATCAGGTAGTCGCCGGCCGGGCCGTCCTTCTTGATCGAGCCGGCGGGCGAGATGTGGTCGGTGGTCACGCTGTCGGCCAGCAGCGCCAGCGCCCGCGCGCCGGTGATGTCGCCGATCTCCGGCGGGCCGTCGGCGATGTCGGTGAAGAACGGCGGATAGCGCACATAGGTGCTGCCCGGGTCCCACTCATAGGTCAGGCTGGTCGGCGTCTTGATGCCGCGCCACAGCTCGTCGCCCTCAAACACGTTGCCGTAGCGGTCCTGGAACATGGCCGGGGTCAGCGACGCCTCGATGGTGGCGGCGATCTCCTTCGACGACGGCCAGATATCGCGCAGGAACACGTCGTTGCCGTCGTTGTCCTGCCCGATGGGGTCATTGACCAGATCGACGCACATCGAGCCGGCCAGCGCGTAGGCCACCACCAGCGGCGGCGAGGCGAGGTAGTTCAGCCGGGTCAGCGGGTGCACCCGGCCCTCGAAATTGCGATTGCCGGAAAGCACCGCGCCGACCGCCAGGTCGCCGGCCTCGATCGCCTGGTGGATCGGGTCGGGCAACGGGCCGGAATTGCCGATGCAGGTGGTGCAGCCATAGCCGACGAGGTCGAAGCCGAGCGCGTCGAGCGGGTCCTGCAGGCCGGCCGCCTCCAGGTAGTCGGTCACCACCTGGCTGCCCGGCGCCAGCGAGGTCTTCACCCACGGCTTGGTCTTCAGCCCCTTGGCGACCGCGTTCTTGGCCAGCAGGCCGGCGGCGACCAGCACCGAGGGGTTGGAGGTGTTGGTGCAGCTTGTGATGGCGGCGATCACCACGTCGCCGTCGTCGAGCTTGTAGTCGGCGCCCTCCACTGCATGGCTGCGGTGCTGGTTCTCGTCCGGCAGCGGCGCGCCTTCCTCCAACATGTCAGACGCGGCGCCGCCGGCCGCACCGCCATGGGCTTCAAGGATCGCGGCATTGGCGGACTGGGTCATGAACGACAGCGCGACGCGGTCCTGCGGCCGCTTCGGCCCGGCCAGCGACGGCTCCACCGTCGACAGGTCGACCTCCAGCACGTCGCTGAACACCGGGTCGGGGCTGTTGTCGTCGCGCCACATCCCCTGGGCCTTGGCATAGGCCTCGACGAGCTCGACGCGGTCAGCCGGGCGGCCGGTGAACTTCAGGTAGCGGATGGTTTCCTTGTCGATCGGGAAGATGCCGCAGGTGGCGCCATATTCCGGCGCCATGTTGGCCAGCGTCGCCCGGTCGGCGAGGCCCAGATGGCCAACGCCCGGCCCGAAATACTCCACGAACTTGCCGACGACGCCGAGCTTGCGCAGCGCTTCGGTGACGGTCAGCACCAGGTCGGTCGCGGTGGCGCCCTCTTTCAGCTTCCCGTTCAGGCGCACGCCGACCACTTGCGGGATCAGCATCGAGATCGGCTGGCCCAGCATCGCGGCCTCGGCCTCGATGCCGCCGACGCCCCAGCCCAGCACGGCAAGGCCGTTGACCATGGTGGTGTGGCTGTCGGTGCCGACAAGCGTGTCGGGATAGGCGATCTCGGCACCGCCTTCCTCGGCCACCCACACGGTCTGGGCCAGATATTCCAGGTTCACCTGGTGGCAGATGCCGGTGCCCGGCGGCACCACGCGGAAGTTCTGGAACGCGGTCTGGCCCCAGCGCAGGAAGGCATAGCGTTCCTGGTTGCGCTCGAACTCCAGCTCGACGTTCTTCTTGAACGCGTCCGGCCCGCCGAACTGGTCGACCATCACCGAGTGGTCGATAACGAGGTCCACCGGCGACAGCGGGTTGATCAGCCGCGGGTCGCCGCCCATGTCGTCGACCGCCTGGCGCATGGCGGCCAGGTCGACCACCGCCGGCACGCCGGTGAAGTCCTGCATCAGCACGCGGGCCGGGCGATAGGCGATCTCGCGGGTGGAGCGGCGCTCCTTCAGCCAGGCGCCCACCGCCTTCACGTCGTCGGTCGAGACCGTGCGCCCGTCCTCATAGCGCAACAGGTTCTCCAGCAGCACCTTCAGCGAGAACGGCAGCCGGTCGATGTCGCCGAGCCCGGCCTCCGCCGCGGCGGCAAGGCTGAAATAGTCATAGGCACGGTCGCCAACGTTCAGGGTACGGCGCGTCTTGAGGCTGTCTTGACCGATCAATGGTAGTCTCCCGCAATGGTCAGTAGTCGTATGGATGTGCGCGCGATGGGGTTCGCGGCGCGGCTGGACGGCGCACTGCCGGGCAATCGTATCGTCCAGGCGCCGATCCTCGGTGCCGGGGGACGTCGCCGACGGCGCGCCATCCGCTAGGATCTCCATGGCCTTGCGGCCACGAAGTGTTAGATAGGGCAGCGATGTCGGCGATATACCCTATCCGCCGCCGGTAATCAGCAGGTAATGGTGTCGCGAGTCGCACTGTGCGGCGCGCCCGAGACGACGACCCACCACATGACACCGCAACAAAGCAGCGAAACCAGCCGGGGTGCCGGCTTGCGGGTCGGCCTCGTCGGCCGTGGCATCTTGCGCTCGCGCTCGCCGGCGATGCACATGGCGGAGGGCGCCGCCCACGGCCTCGCCTACACCTATGACCTGTTCGACGTGGCCACGCCGGCGTGGGCCGGCCAGCCGCTCGCCGAGATCGTGCGGTCTGCCGAGGACGGCGGCTTTGCTGGGCTGAACGTCACCTTTCCGTTCAAGATCGAGGCGGTGGCACTGCTCGACGACATGTCGGCGGATGCCGCCGCGCTGGGCGCGGTGAACACCATCGTGTTCCGCGATAGCCAGCGCATCGGCCACAACACCGACCTGTGGGGCTTCGCCGAGAATTTCCGCCGCAACATGGCGGACGCGGCGACCGATAGCGTGCTGCTGGTCGGCGCCGGCGGCGCGGGCGCGGCGGTCGCCCACGCGCTGGTCGACTGCGGCGTCGCCCGGCTTCTGATCCACGACATGGATGGCGCCAGGGCCGAGGCGCTGGCGGCCAAGGTCGTGGCGAACCGGCCGGCGGCCCGGGTGGAGGCCTCAGACGATATCGCGTCCGCGCTGGCATCGGGTGTCGACGGCCTGGTCAACGCGACCCCGGTCGGCATGACCCAGGCGCCGGGCATGCCGGTCGACCCGGCGCTGCTGCGCCCGGACCTCTGGGTGGCCGATGTCGTCTACGTGCCGCTGGAGACCGAGTTGCTGGCGGCGGCGCGGACGCGCGGCTGCCGGGTGCTCTCCGGCGCCGGCATGGCGATCCACCAGGCCGCGCGCGCGTTCCACCTGTTCACCGGGCTGGTCCCGGACCCAGAGCGCATGGCTGCCACCTTCGCGCACTTTGACGAGGCTTAGGGCTTTCCAGCCTCCGGCTGACGACAAGCGGATCTCTCACCACCAACAAGCACTTCGTCGTCCTCGCCCTTGTGGCGAGGACCCATGGATGGGTCGATCGCGATCAGCGCCCTGCTTTGCTCGGTCCCCGTGCAACATGGATGTTGGCCGACGGCCAATAACGACCGTGATCGACATGCCGAGCAGCAACGCATGGGACTCAAATGGGCCCTCGCCACAAGGGCGAGGGCGACGGCAGATATTGAGCCTTTTCTCAGCACCTTCACGCAGCGGTGTTGGGCTGCCACGAAATTGCCAAATACTCGTCCAAATCCCGCCGCGCGCGCCAACGAGGTTGCAAGCGTCGGGCTTTGGCCTGGCATTGGAGCGCCGCGGCAGGACGCCTCGGTACTCCAGGACCGAAACCCCTTCGGTCAAGCCTCCTTATCACACAACCCTGTCGCCCGCCGGCCGCGCGCTGGCGGGTCTTTTTTGGCCGTGGCGCGCGCCGGGCCACACGGTATGCTCCGCCGCCATGAGTGTTGCCGACGCCCCTGCCCCGCCAACGACGGCCCCCGACCCCGGACACCCCCGCCTCAGCGTGACGGGCCTCGCCTGCCGGCGCGGCGGGCGCACGGTGTTCACCGGGTTCGAGGTGCAGCTCAAAGCGGGCGATGGGCTGATCGTGACCGGCGCCAACGGTTGCGGCAAGACGACGCTGCTGCGCTGCCTGACCGGGCTGCTGCCGCCCCATGCCGGGGAGATCCTGGTGGCCCCGCCGCCGGATCGCGCGGTGCCGCTGGGCTTCGTCGGCGACCGCAACCCGGTGAAACCGCACCTGACGGTGGCCGAGAACGCCAGGGTGGCGGCGGGCCTGGCCGGCGCGAGCGACGCAGCCGCCATCGACCGGGCGCTGGCCGCCTTCGATCTGACCGGCCTCGCCAACAGTCCGGGCCGTCACCTCTCCGCCGGCCAGACCCGGCGCACAGCGCTGGCGCAACTGGTCGCCAGCGGCGCCTGGCTCTGGCTGCTGGACGAGCCGATGACAACGCTGGACGCGGCCAATCGCGGCCGGCTGGAGGCGGAGATCGCGGTGCACAGGGCCGGCGGCGGCATCGTCGTCGTCGCCACCCATGACGCCGTCGCCATGGACGATGCGCGCAGCATCGACCTCAGCCGGACATCCAAATGAGCGAGCCATCCGCATGAGCGGGCCGGCCCGCACGCTGCTGACGCGCGACCTGCGCCTGGCCTGGCGCCACCGTTCGGAGGCGATGACCGCGATTGCGGTGTTCGTGCTGATCACGTTGATGTTCCCGTTCGCGCTGGGGCCGGAGCCGGCGCTGCTTGCGCGCATCGCGCCCGGCATCGTCTGGGCGTCGGCGGTGCTGGCCGCGACCATCGCGCTGGACCGGGTGTTCATGGACGACTGGCGCGACGGCAGCCTGGACCTGCTGCTGATCTCGCCCGCGCCGCTGCCGCTGCTATTCGCGGCGAAGGCCGCCGCGCACTGGCTGTCGGCGAGCGCCCCGCTGGTGGCGCTGGCCCCCGTGCTGGGCGCGATGCTGGGCATGGAGGGCGCAGCACTGCCGATGCTGGTGCTGTCGATGGCGGTTGGCACGCCGGCCCTGGTGCTGATCGGCGCGCTCGCGGCCGC
Organism: Alphaproteobacteria bacterium; assembly: GCA_965227515.1. Classification (GTDB taxonomy): domain Bacteria; phylum Pseudomonadota; class Alphaproteobacteria; order CALKHQ01; family CALKHQ01; genus CBDDFZ01. The sequence continues at coordinate 1,939,556 of CBDDFZ010000001.1, read as the reverse complement.
GCTAACCCTGGGTGCCCGCCGCGGCGGTTTGCTCATTGTCCTCCTGGTGCTGCCACTCTATGTGCCTGTCGTGATCTTCGGCGCCGGGGCCGCCGACGCATCGGCGCTGGGCCTCGACCCATGGCCGAGCCTGATGCTGCTGGGCGCGGTGTCGCTGGTGTCGATGGTGGTCTGCCCGCTGGCCGGCGCCGCTGCGTTGCGCGCGGCCAGCACCTGAGGCACGGCCATAAACCCAAGGGCTGCTAACGAAAACGTTGATGGCCCGTGCGCGGAGCGGGTTTGCCCTTGCCGATCCGCGCGTTGTACTTTCGGGGCCGCCAGTATGGGGCACCCATTCGGGAGCATTTGGTGAAGCAGGATCGCCGCCATGGCCTATGAGATCCGACGCGCCGCACCGCGCGCACGGAACTGGCATGCCTGGGCCAGTCCGGCGCGCTTCTTCCGCGCGGCCGCGCGGGTGCAGCCGTGGCTGATCGGCATCACCATCCTGCTGTTCGGCGCCGGCCTGCTGTGGTCGCTGGTGCTGTCGCCGCCCGACGTGCAGCACGGCGAGACCGTGCGCATGATGTACGTCCACGTGCCGGCCGCCTGGATGGCGCTGTTCGTCTATCTGCTGATGGGGTTGGCCAGCATTGCGGCCCTGGTCTGGCGCCATCCGCTGGCGAACATGGGCGCGCGCGCCGCGGCACCCCTGGGTGCGGTGTTCACCGTCGTCTGCCTCGCCACCGGCTCGCTGTGGGGCGCGCCGATGTGGGGGACATGGTGGGTGTGGGACGCGCGCCTGACTTCGGTGCTGGTGCTGCTGTTCTTCTACCTCGGCTATATCGCGCTGCTGGACGCGTTTGACGACCCGGAGCGCGGACAGAAATCCGCGGCGATCCTTTGCATCGTCGGTCTGGTGAACCTGCCGATCGTCAAGTTCTCGGTCGACTGGTTCAACACGCTGCACCAGCCGGCGTCGGTGGCGCGGCTCGACGGGCCGACGATCCATGTGTCGATGCTGGTGCCCTTGCTGATGATGGCGGCGGCCTATACCTCGCTGTTCGCCCTTGTCTGGATCTGGCGGATGCGCACGCTGCGGGCGGAGGCGCGGCTGCGTGCCCACCGCGAGAGCGGTGCCCGCGCCAGCGACGAAATGGCCGGCTGAGGATGGCGGAATTCCTGGATATGGGCGGGTACGCCGCCTACGTATGGAGTGCCTATGGCATTGCCGCAATCGCGCTGGTCGGCGCGACGGTGTGGTCGTTCCGCACCATGCGCGAGAAAGAGCGTCAGGCCGCGCGCACCCGCGCGCCGGCAGAGGATGTGTGACCGAAACCAGTGAAACCGAAACATCAACGTCTTGTCATCGTGGTCGTCGGCCTGGGCCTGCTGGGCGCGGCAGCCGGATTGGCCCTGGCTGCCCTGCGCGACACCGTCGTGTACTACCGCACGCCGTCGGAACTGATCGGCCCTGCAGCCGCCGTGGTGGATGCCCCGGCCGACGGCGACCGGTTGCGGCTCGGCGGCATGGTGGCCGAGGACTCCGTCATCACCCTGGAGGATGGCACGGTGACCTTCGCCATCACCGATTGCGTGGCGACGATGCCGGTGTCGTTCGACGGCATCCTGCCTGACTTGTTCCGCGAAGAGCAGGGGGTGGTGGTGGAAGGCAGCATGGGCCCCGACGGCACCTTCATCGCCGACGAAGTGCTGGCCAAGCACGACGAGACCTACATGCCGCCTGAGGTGGCGGAGTCCGTGCCGCTGGAGGGCGACTGTGCCGCTTTTGCAAGCTAGATACTGGGACCCCATACCATGATCACCGAGATCGGGCATTTCGCGCTGGTCACCGCGCTGGTTGTGGCCCTGCTCCAGGCCGCCGTGCCGCTGTTCGGCGCACACTTCGGCAATAAGCGGCTGATGGCGTTTGCCGGCCCTTGCGCCTCGATCCAGGCGGTCCTGCTGATCGCGGCCTTCCTGGCGCTGATGAACGCGTTCGTCACCTCCGACTTCTCGGTTGAGTTGGTGCGACAGCATTCCCATTCCGCCAAGCCGATGATCTACAAGATCACCGGCGTATGGGCGAACCACGAAGGCTCGATGCTGCTATGGGTGCTGTTCCTGGCGCTCTATGGCGGGGCGGTGGCGTGGTTCGGTGGCGGGTTGCCGACCAGCCTATATGCCCGGGTGCTCGGCATCCAGGGCCTGGTGGGTGTGGGCTTCATCGCCTTCATCATCTTCACCTCGAACCCGTTCGAGCGGGTGTTTCCGGCGCCGTTGGACGGCAACGGGCTGAACCCCCTGTTGCAGGACCCGGCGCTCGCCGCGCACCCGCCGATGCTCTATCTCGGCTATGTCGGATTCTCGATCGCCTTCTCCTTCGCCATCGCCGCCTTGCTCGAGGGCAAGGTCGACAGCGCCTGGGCGCGCTGGGTGCGGCCGTGGACGCTGGCGGCCTGGAGCACGCTGACCCTGGGCATCGCGCTGGGAAGCTGGTGGGCGTACTACGAGCTCGGCTGGGGCGGCTGGTGGTTCTGGGACCCGGTGGAGAACGCCAGCCTGATGCCGTGGCTGGTCGGCACCGCGCTGTTGCACTCGGTGATCGTGGTCGAACGGCGCGAGGCCCTGAAGGCGTGGACCGTGCTGCTGGCCATCGTCACCTTCGGGTTCAGCCTGCTCGGCACCTTCCTGGTCCGCTCCGGCATCCTCACGTCCGTACATGCGTTCGCGGTCGACCCCGACCGGGGCCTGTTCATCCTGGCCCTGCTGGTGGCGGCCATCGGCGGCGGGCTGACGCTCTATGCCGTGCGCGCCGCGCGCCTGCGCCAGGTCGGCCACTTCGCCCCGGTCAGCCGCGAGGGCGCGCTGCTGCTCAACAACTTCTTCATGTCGATCGCGGCGGTGACCGTGCTGCTGGGAACCTTGTATCCGTTGCTGGTCGAGGCGGTGGGCGGCGAGCGCATCTCGGTCGGCCCGCCCTACTTCGCTGCCACATTTGTGCCATTGATGGCACCCATGCTGGTGGCCATGGGAGTTGGGCCAATGCTGGCGTGGAAACAGGGCGATTTACTGGCCGCCCTTCGCCAGTTGTCCGTTGCATTCGTTATCGCATTGGTGATGGCCGCTGTGGCCTGGTATGTCGCCGCCGGCGAAGGCCCGGTGCTGGCGCTGGTCGGCATCGCGCTGGCCGCCTGGCTGGTGGTGGCGGCGCTGTCGGAATGGTTCGCGCGGATCGGGCTGTTCCGCCGCGGGCCGGTAACGGCGCTGCGCCGTGCCATCGGCCTGCCGCGCGCCGCCCACGGCATGTGCCTGGCCCATTTCGGCGCCGGCATCCTGGTTGCCGGCGCGGTGGCGGCCACCGCCTGGAAGCAGGAGCGGATCCAGATGATGGGCCCGGGCGACATCGTTGAGGCCGGGGGCTATCAGGTGCGGCTGGATGCGGTGAAGCGCAGCGAAGGGCCGAACTACCTGGCCGAGCGGGCGAGCATGAGCGTGCTGGAAGACGGAGTGGTGATTGCCGAGATGACGCCGGAACGACGCTTCTTCCCGGTCGAGCAGCAGATGACGACCGAGGCGGCGATCCGCTCCGAAATCGCCGGCGACCTCTACGCCGTGATCGGGGAGGCGGATGCGAACGGCACCTGGGTGACGCGCATCTATTACGAGCCGCTGGTCGGCTGGATCTGGTTCGGCGCGGTGCTGATGGCTGCCGGCGGTGCGCTGGCGCTGACCGACAGGCGGCAACGGGTCGACCGCCGCCGCACGGTGGCGGCGGGTGCGGCCGTGCCGAGCGGGGCGTGAGCGATGGGGCCTGAGCGATGACCGACGACGTCAGCCAGCCCGAGCGGTCGACCCTGCGCACGGTCCTGATGGCCTTGCCGCTGATGCTGTTCGGCGCGCTGGCAGGGGTCATTGGCTACGTGCTGGTCGACGAGGAACGCGACCCGACCGCACTGGCCTCGCCGATGGTGGGCCGGATCGCCCCCCCGATCTCCAGCCCGCCGCTGGTCGCCGACATACCGGGATTGGATGATCACTTGTTGGCGACCGGTGAACCGGTTTTAATCAATTTCTTTGCATCATGGTGCGCGCCTTGCCGCATAGAGCACCCGGTGCTGATGACGATGGCCGAAGAGCACGGGGTCGAGATTCTGGGCGTCAACTACAAGGATCCTGACGGCAGGGGCGAGGCGTTCCTGGCCGAGCTCGGCAACCCCTATACCGGCGTCGGCTACGACCTTGTCGGCAATGTCGGCATCGACTGGGGTGTGCGCGGCCTGCCGGAGACGTTCGTGATCGATGGCGACGGCACCATTGCCTATCACCATATCGGCCCGGTGCTGCCGCAGCAAATGGATGAGATGATCTCGCTGGTGGAGGACCTCAGGTAGTGGGTCACACGATTTCACGTCGTACGATCTCGCAGGGCCTGGTCGCGGCGCTGCTGCTGGTCGCGGCCATGACGGCCGGCGGCGGCAGCGCGCACGCGCTGTTGCCCGGCGAGGCGATGGACGATCCGGCGCTCGACGCGCGCGCCCGCGCGCTCTATGCCCAGGTGCGGTGCGTGCAGTGCCAGAACCAGTCGATCGCGGATTCCAACGCCGATATCGCCGCCGACATGCGCGCGGTCATTCGCGCACGGCTGGAATCAGGCGCCAGCGACCAGGAGATTCTGGACTATCTGGTGTCACGTTATGGCCGTTATGTGCTGTTGTCGCCGGCGTTCGAAAGCGACACCCTGATTCTGTGGCTTGCGCCGGCGGTGTTGTTCGGCGGCGGAATCGTTGGGTTTGCGATATGGTATGGACGCGCGCGCCGCAAGGGCGAGAGCATTGAAGACGACCAGCCGTTGAGTGACAACGAGGAGCAATCTTTGGCCGCATTGATGTCTGACGATCGCAAGATGGTGCAGAGATGACCGATAACGCCATCTTTTGGGCGGTTGCCGCGATCGTCATGGGCTTTGTCGTGATGGCGTTGCTGCCGCCACTGTTGAGCCGCCCGCGCCGGCGTGGCGACCGCAACTCGGTGACGCAGCAGATCTATCGTGCGCAACTGGCGGAGATCGACACCGAACTGGCGGCTGGCCGGCTCTCTGCCGACGAGGCCGAGACAATGCGCGCGATGATCGGCCGCCGCCTGTTGGCCACCGCCTCCGACGGCAAGACCGATCAGGCGCCCGCCCCGGCATCGCCCGCGAAGGCTGCCGTCGCGGCGCCCGCCGGGCGTTCGCGCTGGTGGGCTGCCGGCGTCGCCACCGTGCTTCCGGTCGCCGCCATCGGGCTCTACATGGTCGTGGGCGCCCCGGGCGAGATCGATCAGCCGCTCTCCGGGCGCAAGGACGTGGCGGAGAACGCGCAGGCCGTGGCATCTGTGCGCGAGAGCATCGAGCTGCTTGAGGACGAGCTGACCCGCAACCCGCGCGACCTGCGCTCGTGGGTGCTGTTGGCGCGTTCGCTTTCGGACCTGGGACAGTACGACCAGGCGGTCATGGCCTACAGTGCCGCGCTTGAACTGGCGCCCGGCGAGGCCGACCTCAACGCCGCCTACGGCGAGGCGCTGGTCCGTGCCGCCGATGGCATGGTCACCGCCGAAGCGCGCGGCGCCTTCCAGGCCGCGGTCGCGCGGGTGCCTGCCGAGCCGCGGGCCAACTACTACCTGGCGCTGGAGCGCTATCAGGCCGGCGACATCGCCGCCGCGCTGCAGGGCTGGGTGCGCCTGGCCGATCTCTCGCCGCCGGAGGCACCGTGGATGCCGGCGGTGCAGGACCGTATTGCCGAGGCATCTGCCGCCTTGGGCGTGCCCTCGGACGTCGCTACGGACACTGGCACGGTGATCGCGATGGCCGAACAGGACGACGCGATCGCCGAGGAAGCCGAAGCCGCGCAGCCGGCCCAGCAACTGGCGCTGACCGAAGCCGAAGCACCGGCGGCGTTGCCCGCCGCCCCGACCGCGCCGGCCGCCAATGCTCCTGGCGCTGACGCACTGGCCGAGCCGGCACCCCCGGCCGATGCGCCGGTGCAGGGACGGTCGGTACAGGGTGGGCTGGCCGAGGGCCTGCTGCTGGACGAGGCCGCGGCCGATCCGGCCCCGCTTCCCGAAAGCGCCGATGCCGACAACGCTGGCGACATCGAGGCGATCACCACCGGCGCGGAGATCGCGGCCCTGGTGCGGGAGATGCGCGACGGCATCCGCGGCGAGGCGGAGAACGCGCGCCCGGACGCGCCGGCCACCGCGCCATTGCGCGCACCGCCGCCGCTGGATCCCGCCATTGTCGAGATGATGTCGCAGATGACGCCGGAAGAGCAGAACGAGCGGATCATCGGCATGGTCGAAGGCCTGCGCGCGCGCATCGAGGCCAACCCCGACGATGTCGATGGCTGGCTGATCCTGGCGCGGTCGTACGACGTTCTTGGCAGCCTGGAAGCCGCGCGCAACGCGTTGGACCAGGCGGCCACGCGCGCACCCGGCCGGGTCGACGTGCAACTGGCGCTGGTGCGCTTCCTGCTGGACGGGCGCACGGTGGAAGCCACCGTGCCGGATGATGCCATTGCCCCGCTGGAGCGCATTCTGGCGCAAGACCCGGGGCACCCAGACGCTCTGTGGTTCCTGGGCCTGTCGGCGGCGCAGTCGCGCGACTTCGACCGCGCCCGCGACCTGTGGCAGCAACTGCTGGCGACCCTGGACCCGTCCACCGAGGCCTATCAGGACATGCAGGGGTATATCCAGGCCCTCGGCGGTACGACACCGGCCGCACCGGACGATTCGCCCGTGCCCTCGGTCAATATCGCCGTCGAGCCGTCCGTCGAGTAGCCGACCAATATCGCATTGTCATGCCCGCACTTGTTGCGGGCATCCACGCCTTACATCGACGGCCTTATCAAAGACGTGGATACCCGGGACTCGGCCCACTTGCGACCAGACGTGGGCTGATCACAAGTGGCCCGGCCCGGGCATGACGATATAGGGGTTGGCACAGCCCAACTCTTGGTAGACCCAACTCTTGGTGGGCCCAACACTGGGCGGCGGACGGCGCTCGACGCTTGAGTAGCGAGCACCGCTACCGGTCGGCGTCCTGCCCGAAGCAGATGAGGTTGCCGTCCGGGTCCCGGATGTCGATCTCGTACATGCCGTAAACCGTCTCGGCGGGCCCGCGCAGCACCTCGACGCCGGCGGCCGCCAATTCCGCGCACAAGCCATCGACATCGTCGACATGGATGTAGACGTTCCAGCCGGCCGCGCCGTTCGTCGGCGGGCCGTGCCAGCCGTCGACGAACACGACCGCGGTGCCGCGTCGAAAGATGCCGAACCGTGCCGGGTCGCCGCCTTCCTCGTCGAGGACGAAGCCCAGCTTGTCGGCATAGAAGGCGCGGGCCCGTGCGTAGTCGCCGGTCCGCAGCACGGGTGTTGCCCGGCTGAAGCCGGTGGGTGCGCTTGCAGTCATGTGAGCCGGTTGCCTGTCGCTATTTCACAAAGAATTCGAGGAAGCCTTTGATGACGTCGTCAGGCGCCTCTTCGGGCACGAAGTGGCCGCTGGGCGCGCCGAACCCGCTGACGTCGTTGGCCCAGCGCTGCCAGGTCGCGATCGGCGCCGACGATTGCTGCGCCAGCCCGTGGCCGCCCCAGATGGTCAGCAGCGGCGCCGCGATCTTGCGGCCCGCCTCCAGGTCCAACGTGTCGTTGCGGTCGTCGTGATAGGCGCCGGCGCGATAGTCCTCGCACATCGCATGGATGTTGGCCGGCCGCGCGTTGCAGCGGATGTACTCGTCCATCGCCTCCGGCGCCAGGCCCTCCCCGTCGCCCATGTAGCGCCCGATCATCCAGCGCAGGAAGAACGCGGGGTCGGCGCCGATCAGGCGTTCCGGCAGGTCGAACGCCTGCGGCAGGAAGAACCAGTGGAACGCCTTCAGGCCGAAGTCCTTGTCGGCGTTGGCGTAGTAGTCGGACGTCGGGTTGATATCCAGCACCGCGATCCGCTCCACCACGTCCGGATGGTCGAGCGCCATGCGATAGGCGACGCGGCCGCCCCGGTCATGGCCAGCAATAAAGAACCGCTCGTGCCCCAGCGCGCGCATCAGCGCGATCATGTCTTCCGCCATGATGCGCTTGGTGTAGTTGTCGCCGTTCTGGCTGTCCGGCGTGTCGCTGTCGCCATAGCCGCGCAGGTCGGCGCACACGACCGAGAAATGCGCGGCAAGCGTCGGCGCGGTCAGGTGCCACATGGCATGGGTCTGCGGAAAGCCGTGCAGCAACAGCAATGGCGGGCCTGTGCCGGCGACGGTGGCATTGATCGCCACCGGGCCGGTCACGGTCTCGACACTGACCCGGCGGTCGCTGAAATCCGGCAATAGTCGGCTCATCGGCCACTCCATGCCATATGTTGCGGTCTAACCCGCGTTGCACTGTGGTGTGGCGCAGAATAAGCGGCGAGCGACTTTCCGTCGATGGCATGAGTGTGACCGAAGGGGAGGTGACAGGCGAGGCATGGAATTTTCCCCGGCCAGCGAGTTTGTCGTGCTGTTCGCCATGGCGCTGCCGTTCTGGCACATGTTTCTTGTGCAACAGGCGGCAACCGCCTCGCTCGCTCGGCGTGCGATCGTCGGCACCGCCATCCTGGCCTGGACGGCCTATGCCTATGCCGCGGCGCGCTATGACGCGGACAACGCCTTGTTCGGCGAAAGCGGCGCGGAACCGGCAGCCTACATTGCGCTTGCCGTGGTTCTTGCCCTGCTGCTGAGGCGCCAGTTGCTGGGCCGCGGCGTCTCGCAACACATCCTGATCGGCCTGCAAGTCTGCCGGCCAGTGGGCCTCATCTATGTCTTTGAGAACGCTCGCGGCACCCTGCCCGCGTGGTTCGCTTGGCCGGCCGGCATCGGCGATCTGATTACGGGCCTCGTGGCGCTATCGGTGGTCGTGCGCTATCGCGGCCGCGACGTGCCACCGCGCGCCGTCGTCTTGGTCGCGGCAGTCGGCATTGTGGCGTTCGTTCAGGCGTTTTTCTTCGGCATCGTCACGTCGGCCAATGCCATGCAGTTGTTCGCCTTCGACAATCCCAACAGGGTGATGTCGTGGCCATTCGTGCTGATACCATTGTTCCTGGTGCCCTATGCCATGATGGCGCACGTCCTGTCGCTGGCGCAGCTTGTCCGCCAGCGTCAATGAGCATGGGGCATCAGCTCAACGGGGGCTTCTTCTTGTAGGCGTGGATGCGCAGCAGGCGGACGTCGCCGGACTCGATGGCGGCCAGCCGCAGCAACCAGCGCTCCGCCTCCTTCAGCATGCCCAACTGCACGTCACGCTCGTGTGCGCCTGGGCGGAACTGTTGCACGGCCTCTGCCCAGCCGCGCAGAACCGCCTTGCGGTAGTCGTCCGAATAGTCCTCGCAGATGTGCATGTCCAAATTCTGCTCGTCGCACATCGCGCGGTAGTCGTCGATGGTGCCCAACCGAACGATATCGCGCTCGGACGCCAGCCACGCCTTGGCCGCCGCGCCCGGCTCGCGGCTGTCGGCCATCACCAGGTCGGTCAGCAGCAACTGGGCCGGCGTTTTCAGCGCGGTGTAGACCTTGCCGAAGACGCCCTTCTTGTCCTCCACCCGGCAAAAGAACTCCCGCGCCACGGCAGCATCGTAATAGTCGGCGCGCATTTCGTCGGTCTCGGGGTTGAAGTGGCGGACAGGCGCCTTCTTGCCCATGCCGGCGAACTCGGAGCGGCGCTGCCCGGCGTCGGCGAGGACCTTGTCCTGCTCGAAGCCATCCACCCAGAGACCAAAGGAATCGACCAGGGTGCGGGGGAAACCGCCCAGGCCGGCGCGCAGGTCGACCAGGCTGATCGCCGGCGACAGCGCCATCGGGCGGGCGAACTGCAGCCCAAGCTCGGACTCGCCGGGCCAGATGTGGCCATCGCCGCAGATGGCCTCGACAGCCTTGACCCTGTCGGCATCCCAGGCTGGCTCGGGCGGCGCGGTCTCATCGCCGTCAGACGACTTCGACGCCTTGCCCGCACTGCCCGCCTTACCCGTTGCCGGTGCATCGGTGGCGGCGTCGTTGTCCTGAGACGGTGCGGCCGCGATCAGGTCGGCGACGTCGACGCCTTCCCACCACGCCTTGAAGCGCAGCTTGAAGCCGGGCTTGACCGGGTCAGCCCCTTCGGACTCGTCGATTTTCGATGTTGCGGCAACCAACAGCGCTTACCTATCGCGTGCGTTTCATGGCCCGCTCCTGCGGGCGGCCGATCCGCAAACTTACTGTTTGCGCGATAATTCATCGTTAATTGCACGCGAACCGATACCGGGCGCGCCCATGGCGGCGCCGGAAGACGGCCCGTCTTCGCCCGTTGGGCTTCGCCGGGCACTGCTTCGCTCTAACGGTCTCAGCGTGGCTGCGCCACGCGTAGCCAGTAAGGGCGACCATATTACCAAGAGCTTGCAAGAAGTAACGGCGGCCCGTCTTCGCCTGTTGGGCTTCGCCGGGCACTGCTTCGCTCTAACGGTCTCAGCGTGGCTGCGCCACGCGTAGCCCGTAAGGGCGAAGCGTGGTGGGCGGTACTGGGATTGAACCAGTGGCCTCCGCGATGTCAACGCGGCGCTCTCCCGCTGAGCTAACCGCCCGTTCCAGGCTTCGGGAAGAGGAGGCATATAACGCCTTGGCGCGGCGCTGACAAGCCAGTGGCTTGCCGGACGGCGACGGCGACGGCGACGGGGCGGCGCGCGACCCCGTTGTCGGTCAGGCCGCCATGATCAGGTCGACCTGGCGCACCAGGTCGCGCAGGTGGAACGGCTTCGACAGCGCGGACGCGTCGGAGAGTTCCGGCGGGCGGTCCTGCAACGCGACCGCCGCGAAGCCGGTGATGAACAGCACGCGCAGGGCCGGACGCTCCCGCGTCGCCAGCCTGGCGAGCTGAATGCCGTCCATCTCGGGCATCACGATATCGGTGATCAGAAGGTCGAAGACCTCGCGCTTCAGCATTTCGCGCGCGACCATGCCGTTCTCGGCCGTCGCCACGTAGTGACCGGCCTTGCTGAGCGCCTTGGCCAGGAAACGCCGGAGTCCGTCGTCGTCCTCGGCCAGAAGAATATGAGACATGCAGTTCACCCCACTGAGGCGGGCCACTTTGCCGGCACTTGGTTAACATTCCGCTGATCGGCCGGCCGCCTTCCCCGCCCCCTACATCGCCGATTCCACGGGTCGACTGCAATGATTCCTCACCTTGGTCGCCAATACCCATCAAACCTGCGTGGTGCGCACCGGATCGGTTGAGTTTGCCGCGCGGCAAATCTACAACAGTGAGCGATGAATATTGCGCGATCCGACCTGTCTGCTCCCCCGGCCCCGTTCGAGGTGTTGTCACCCGCGCGACAGACCCTGCCGATGGTGCTGGCGTCGCCGCACAGCGGACAGTGGTATCCGGCGGATTTCCTGGCGTCGTCGCGCCTGGACTCGCTGAACCTGCGCCGGTCGGAGGACAGTTTCGTCGACGAGCTTTTCGCGGCGGCACCCAGCCTGGGCGCACCGCTGGTGCATGCGCTGTTCGCCCGCGCCTATGTCGATGCCAATCGCGAGCCGTTCGAACTCGACCCGGAGATGTTCGAGGACGAGCTGCCGGTGTACGTCAACGCACGTTCGCCCAGGGTCGCGGCCGGGCTCGGCACCATCGCGCGGACCGTGGCCAACGGACAACAGATCTATCGCGGGCGCCTCCAGTTCACCGAGGCGGTGAGCCGGATCGAGACCTTCTATCGCCCGTATCACGCGGCACTCCGCCGGCTGGTCGACCAGACCGTCGACCGCTTCGGCTTCTGCGTACTGCTGGACTGCCACTCCATGCCGTCCAACAGCATGGCGCCGGCGCGGCGCATCGGTCGTGGCAATGGAGCAGTGGACATCGTGCTCGGCGACCTGCACGGCACCTCGTGTGCCAGCGTGGTGGTCAACGAGGCCGAGACCGCGTTCACCCAGCTCGGCTATCGGGTGGTGCGCAACGTGCCCTATGCCGGCGGCTACACCACGCGCCACTACGGCAATCCGGGCAGCGGCGTGCATACCCTGCAACTGGAACTGAATCGTGCGATCTATATGGACGAGGCGCGCATCCAGCCGAACCGCAGCCTGAAGACTCACCACCGTGCCATGACCCGTTTCATGGAGCGCCTGGGCGAGACCCTGCTGCGCAGCCGCCGCGATCTGCTAGCGCGAAACTAGGGCTTGATCGATTCAGTCGGCACCGGCCCTCACCCCCACCCGGCCACCCACGATAGTGTCCTGCGGGGTGGCCGGGTGGGGGCGAGGGCCGGTGCAAATTCAGCCTAAGCTGATCGCGAACCAAGGCGTCTACCGGCGCCCCGCTGCATGACCAACGTTTAATGTGAAGGCGCCGTCCGGAGCGCTGGCGATGCCTATTCGGCAGCCGAGAAATGCACAAAAAAAAGGGGCCGCATGAAGCGGCCCGAGTTTAGGGAGGAAACGCCCAAAAGGAAGATCGCGGCAGGTTGGGCATCCGGCAGCGCCGGCCATGCCGCAATGCACAATATGATTTCAGATGCGCCATGGTGCAAGGCGAAAATTGTAAAATTTTCAATCTATTGAAATTGCAGGGTTTTTTCGCATTCCAATGTGATCCGCGCCAGAAACATATTGCGTCGCACAATCGTGATCGGACCGCTTGTGGCATTAATACCACAAGCCGGGCCGGCACGGCGCAGTCATCGGGCGGTGTTTCGCCATGGAACGATGCCGGAGTCCATGCACGCATCGTGCCGTTCCGGGACAACGCCTTTGGCCTGGGACAATGCGATTGGCGCGCGCCTGCGATCTGGCCCAGCCCTTGCACCATGCCGGGCATGATCACGTCCCCCATCCGGTGCCTGTCGGTACTGACCGCCCTTGCCGCCAGCGTTGCGACGGCAGCGGCGGATACCACGTCTCCCCCGGCCAGCGCCGCCGCCGGCGGCATCGCTGGATATGTCGCGGTGTCACTGGCGCCCGCGGAAGACCTGGGTTTCGACGGGTCCGGGCCGATCGAAGGCGTGTGCGAGGCAGCCGCCGCGCGGGCGGAGATTCGCCACGGCATTCCCACCGGATTGCTGGCCGCGATCTCGAAGGTGGAGACCGGCCGCGGCAACGCGGACGGGTCGGCAATTGTTGCCTGGCCCTATGCCATCAATGCCGAGGGCACCGGCATGCATTTCAACAACGCCGCCGAGGCGATCGCCCAGGTGCAGTCGTTCCAGGCCTCGGGCATGGAAAGCATCGATATCGGCTGCATGCAGATCAACCTGAAATGGCACCCGAATGCGTTCGCGTCGCTGGCCGAGGGTTTCGACCCCGAGACCAATGCCGACTATGCCGCGCGCTACCTGGCCGAGCTGGCCGCGACCCACGGCACCTGGAACGTCGCGGTCGGATTTTATCATTCGTCGACGCCGCACCGGCAGGCCTACTACCGCACCAAGGTGATGGAGGCCTGGAACGGCAATTATGGCGGGGGCGCCGACGGGACAGCGTCGATGGCGATGGCCGCACCGGTGGCCCCGGTCGAGCCGCGCCCGCAGATCGCCCCCTCGCCGCTGTTCGGCGGGCTGACCGCGCTCCAGGGCAGCGCGCCGGTTCGACCCTACGGCCAGCCTGCCGCCAACATGCCGGCGCCAGTGGGCCGGCAGGGCGCCGTCTCGCCGGCCGGCGTGCCGATCGAGACCCCGCCGATGCGCTTCTATTCGCTGACACCAGCGGCACCGGTGCAGTAGCATCGGTGGCATGGCCACCATCAAGACCGCCGAGACCGACGACGATGTCGCCGCGCACATCGCCGCGATAGACGACGACACCCGGCGCGCCGATTGCCGGGCACTGGCCGACCTGATGCAGCGGGTCACCGGCGCCGCGCCCAAGCTGTGGAGCAACGGCACCATCGGCTTCGGCCGCTATCACTACCGCACCGGCGGCGGCTCGGAGGGCGACTGGTTCCTGGTCGGCCTCGCCAACCGCAAGCAGGCGATCTCGATCCACCTGTCGCCCTGGTTCGATGGGTTCGAGGCGTTGCGCGACCGGCTCGGCAAGTGCACCCACGGGCGCGGCTGCATCTACGTCAAGCGACTGGCCGACATCGACACCGCGATCCTGGAGGACATCCTGGTCCAATCCGTGGCCGACATGCGCCAGCGCTTTCCCGATGCCGAGTAGGCGTCACGCGGGCGACACCAAGTCCTTCACCAGATACTCAACCGCCTTGCCGCGCTCCGGCAGCTCGGCCGTGCCGACGGGGCGGAAGCCCATGCGGGTATGGAACGCCTGTGACCCCGGGTTGGCCGGCCGCGTGTTCACCTCGCAGCCCACAACGGCATGGCCGGCACCGCGCGCCCGCTCAAACAGGCGGTCGTAGAGCGCCCGTGCCAGGCCCCGCCCTCGCGCGGCGGGATCGACAACGATCCGGTCGACATAGCAGAACCGGTCGTAGCGGCCCTTGAACCAGAGGAAGTTGGCGCTGTCGTAGTCCGCCGCCCGGTCGAACGCGATCAGGAACGCAGCAATACCGCCCGCCTTGTCCGGTGCCACCGCGGCAACGAACGCCTCCGCCGCCAAGACCTCCAGCGATGCCAGGTCGAGCAGAGAGGTCTCCACCCGGTGGCGGTTGTTCAGGTCGAGCACCGGCCCCAGGTGAGCGGCCGTCATTTCAGCAATAGGCAATTCATCGATTTGCAGGGTCATGGATCCGTGAACTTCTCAGTCGCCGCGCCCGACGCACGGCGCGGCGGATGATGCTATACTGCCGGGCGCCGGCGTAGGCACAAGCCATGCATCCGGCCAGATGAAATTTGCCCGGAGCATGGACATGCGCATTTTCGCCGTATTGCTGCTGGTTGTTGTGGCGGCAAACTTGGCCGCTTGCGGCAAGCGAGGCGATCCTATTCCGCCGGAGGACGAAGACCTGACCTATCCCCGCACATACCCGACCGGAGCCTGACCGGGGCATGAGCGACACGACCGCATTCGCGTATCGCAACGGGGTATTGTGCGCCGGGCAGGTGCCGCTGGACCGTATCGCCCAGGCCGTCGGCACGCCGACCTACGTCTACAATGGCGATGCCATGGTGGCCCGCTACCGGCGGCTGGCCACGGCGTGCGCCGCCCTGCCGCTGTCGATCTGTTATGCGACCAAGGCCAACGGCAACCAGGCGGTGATCGCGACGCTGGCCCGGGCCGGCGCCGGCGCCGACGTGGTGTCGGCGGGCGAGATCGTGCGCGCGCTGGCGGCCGGCGTATCGCCCGATCGGATCGTGTTCTCCGGCGTCGGCAAGACCGCCGACGAGATGGCACAGGCCATCGACGCCGGCATCGCCCAGTTCAACGTGGAATCGGTGCCTGAGCTGGACGTGCTGAACGCGGTCGCGTCCGCCAAGGGCGCCACGGTGACCGCCGCCCTGCGGGTCAATCCCGACGTCGATGCCAAGACCCACGCCAAGATCACCACCGGCAAGGCGGAGAACAAGTTCGGCATCGACGTGGATGCAGTGCCGGGCCTGTTCGCGCATGCCCGCACGCTCGCGGGCGTCGAGCTGACCGGGCTCGCGGTCCATATCGGCTCGCAGATCGCCTCGGTGGCGCCGTTTGTCGAGGCATTCCGCCGCGTCGCCGCGCTGACGACAGCCCTGCGCGACCAGGGCCATGCCATCGACCATCTCGACCTCGGCGGCGGGTTCGGCATCGACTACACGGCGGACGAAGGCGCTGCGGGCCTGGACCTCGACGCCTATGCGGCCGCGATTGCGGATACGGTCGGCGGCCTCGGCTGCCAGCTCACCATCGAGCCGGGGCGCTGGCTGGTCGGCCCTGCCGGGGTGCTGCTGGCCCGGGTGATCTACAACAAGGCCGGCACCGCGCGGCGGTTCATCGTGCTCGACGCGGCGATGAACGACCTGCTGCGCCCGTCGCTCTACGATGCCCACCACGAGATCATGCCGGTGCGCGCCGCCGCCAACGACGAGACATTGGCGCCGGTCGACGTGGTCGGCCCGGTCTGCGAGTCCGGCGACACCTTCGCCCGGAACAGGCCGCTGCCGCCGCTCGATGCCGGCGACCTGGTGGCGTTCCGCGATGCCGGTGCCTATGGCGCGGTGATGAGCTCGACCTACAACGCGCGCCCGCTGGCCGCCGAAGCGCTGGTCAGCGGCGACGACTTCGCGGTCGTGCGGCCGCGCCAGACGATCGAGGACCTGATCGCGCAAGAGTGTGTACCGTCATGGCTGGATTCCGCTCATGATGCGCCCAATCTGATGGATCAACCAAATCGCCACGGAGCGACCGGATGAAGGATCACACGGTCATCGCACTGGCCAACACCCAGCGCCCGCCATGGCGGGTCCGCGCACGCATCGCGCTGACCAGATGGTCGATGGTGTGGGAGCGGCTGTGGCCCGCCATACTGCCGGCCGCCCTGGTGGTCGGCTTGTTCGCCGCTTTGGCGCTGGCGGACGTGCTGCCCTCGCTGCCCTACTGGCTGCATGTGGCGATCCTGATCGTGTTCGGCATCGCGCTGGCCGCGAGCCTTGTCTTTGCCGTGCGCCGCTTCCGCTGGCCAAGCCGCGACGAGGCGAAGCGGCGGCTCGAGACCGCGAGCGGGGCGCTGCACCGCCCGTTGACCACCTTGCAGGACGTGCCGGCACTGGGCGGCGACAGCGTCGCCAGCCGCACCTTGTGGATGCACCACTGGCGCCGTGCGGCGGCCGCCCTCGGCAAGCTGCGCACGCCGCTGCCCAAGCCCGACATCCCGCGCCGCGATCCGTATGCCGTGCGCGCCGTCGTCGTGCTGCTGCTGGCCGTCGCCGTGCTGGTCGGCGGCACCACCGCCAACGACCGGTTCGCCCGTGCCGTGACCCCCACCGTGGTGGAGGAGGTCAACACCGTCCCGCTGCGGGTCGACATCTGGATCTCGCCGCCGCAGTACACGCGTCTGGCGCCGATCTACTTCGACAGCGCCGATGCCGACGCGATTTCCGCGCCGATGGACAGCCAGGTGCTGGCCCAGGTGCATGGCGTGACCATTCCGCCGACCGCATCGTTCGGCGATGGCGGCGCCGCGTTCGAGCGTATCGGCGAGTCGAGCTACAAGGCCGAATTCACCCTGACCGAATCAGGCACCCTGACGGTGTCCAACGGCGCCGAGACCCTGGCGACATGGGATATCGAGGCACTGGTCGACCAGGCGCCCACCGTCACCTTCGCCGAGGCGCCGGACGAGACCGAGCGCCACGCGCTCAAGGTCATGGCCCAGGCCACCGACGACTACGGCCTGGTCGCGTTCGGGTTGCAGATCGCGCTCGACGCCGAGAACCTCGACCTGCCGGCCGAGATGGCCGAGCGCATCGACCTGCCGATCCCGCTGCCCTCGCGCGCGCCCGACGAAATCGAGACCACCCGCTATCACGACCTGACCTCCCACGTCTGGGCCGGCGTGCCGGTTCAGTTGCGCCTCTATGCCACCGATGCGCTGGGCAACACCGGCTATTCAGAGATCGTCTCCATGGTGCTGCCGGAGCGCGAATTCACCCATCCGGTGGCCCGCGCGATCATCGAGCAGCGCAAGATCCTGGTGATCGCACCGGAAGAGCGCATGCTGGTGGCCGAGAACCTGGACGCCATCGCCGAGCAGACCGACGAGTACGCCGGCGACTACACCGTCTACATGGCGCTGAAGATGGCGCGGTCCCGCCTATCGTGGGACCGGATGGAGCCGGGCGGGCCGATGGACCTGGCCGAGTTCGATCCCGATGGCTCGGTGATCGAGAGCACCCAGAAGCTGTTGTGGGACACCGCGCGGTTCCTGGAGGACGGCGGGCTGGCGCTGGCCGAGCAGGAGCTGCGCGACCTGCAGCAGCAACTCTCCGAAGCGCTGCAGAACGGCGCCTCGGAAGAGGAGATCCAGGAGCTGATCGAGGAACTGCGCGAGGCGATGCAGGAATACCTGCAGGAATTGGCGGAGAACATGCCGCTGATGACGCCGGAGCAGTACGAGCAGCTTCAGTTGATGATGCCGGAGAATCCGGACGACGTGTTCTCCAGCCAGGAACTGATGGAAATGCTGGAGCAGCTTCGCGAATTGAGCGAAAGCGGCGCCACCGAACAGGCGCAGGACCTGCTGTCGCAGCTCCAGGAGATGATGGAGAACATGCAGCCGGCGCCGTTCTCCATGCCCGAGCAGTTCTCCGAACAGATGGAGATGATGAACAGTCTGAACGATCTGGTTCAGGAGCAGCAGCAACTGCTCGACGAGACCTATCGTTCCAGCCAGCACCTGCCCGGCGTGCGCCCGATGCCCCTGGACCCGGAAGATCCGGAGGGTATGGCCCCGCCGCGCGAGCCCGGCGAGCTGGGCGAGGACCAGGGCGACCTGCGTCGCGATCTGGGCGAGTTGATGCGCGAGTTCGGCGACACCTTCGGCGAGATTCCGGACAATCTGGGCATGGCCGAGCGCGCGATGCGCGATGCCGAGATCGAGCTCGACCTCGACATGCCGGGCGAGGCCATGGGCTACCAGCAAGAAGCGCTGGACCAGCTGCAGGAAGGCATGCAGCAGATGGCCGAGATGATGGCGCAGCAGGGCATGATGCGGTTCGGCCAGAACATGATGCCGATGCAGCCGGGCCAGGGCCCGCGCCCGGCGCAGCGTGATCCGCTGGGCCGCGCCGCACCCGAGGATCGCGGGCTCGACACCGGCGACGTCGACCTGCCGGACGAGGCCGAGATCAAGCGCGCCCGCGAGATTCTGGAAGAGCTGCGCCGCCGCGCCGGCGAGGCGTTCCGTCCGCTGGAGGAACTGGACTACATCGAGCGCTTGCTGCGCCGTTTCTGATAATTGCCGACTTTGGTCCGGGGAGGATTTTGAGAATGCATAAGAGCGTGAAGGCCACGGCGCTGGGCGTCGTATTGGTGGCGGCGACGGGTTTTGGCGCGCAAGCGCAGGAGATGCCGTCGGAAGAAGAGATGATGGCGGCCTGGCAGGCGGCCATGGAGGTCGGCCCGGTACACCAGATGCTGGCCGACCGCACAGGCATGTGGGACATGTCGGCGACATGGACGATGGGCCCCGGCGGCGAATCGCAGACCGAGCACGGCACCGCGGAACGCACCATGGTCTTGGGTGGCCGCGTGATGGAAGAGCGGGTGGTGTCGAGCATGTTCGGCATGCCGTACGAAGGCATCGCGCGCAACGGTTTCGACAACGTCACCGGCGAGCTGTGGGCGACCTGGACCGACAGCATGAGCACCAGCCTGACGGTGATGCACGGCACTTTGGATGACGACGGCGTCATCCGCCTGGTCGGCGAAAGCCTGGACCCGCTGACCGGCCAGTCGGTTCCGATGACCTATGAGGTCGTCATGGAATCGCCGGACCGCGACGTCGCGCGCTTCTACGTCGATGTGCCCGGCATGGACGAGCCCTACATGATGATGGAAATCGTCTACGAGCGGCAGCAATAGCCACCCCATGCGCCCCACGCATGGCGACCTTACGCGCCGGCACGGTTGATCGCCGCCGCCCAGGCGTTACATCAAGCTCCAACCATGTGTCACGGCCGGGTGTGCGGCCGTGACCCCCACCCTTGAATGCCTGTAGGAGCGCTGCAATGCACGTTGCGCAAATCGTCGCCGGCATGGCGACGTCGGACGGGGCGGGCGTGCGCCTGACCCGCATGGTCGGCACCCGCGAGGTCGATATGATCGACCCGTTCCTGATGCTCGACCGCTTCGACAACGAAGACCCCAAGGCCTATATCGGCGGCTTCCCGGACCATCCGCACCGCGGCTTCGAAACCGTGACCGTGATGCTGGACGGGCGCATGCGCCACCGCGACTCCACCGGCGGCGAGGGTGTGATCGGGCCGGGCGACGTGCAGTGGATGACGGCCGGGCGCGGCATCGTGCATTCGGAGATGCCGGAGCAGATCGACGGCCGCATGCGCGGGTTCCAGCTCTGGGTGAACCTGCCCGCGGCCCTGAAGATGACGGCGCCCGGCTACCAGGACATTCAGCGCGACACCATCCCGGTGGTCGAGGATGGCGGCGTCCGTGTCCAGGTGATCGCCGGCCAGTATGGCGACGCCACCGGCCCGGCGCAGCCGCGCACGCCGATGCGGGTGCTGATGCTGGACGCGCAGCCGAACACCGCCGTGCGCCTGGAGCCCGCGCCCGGCCACAACGCCTTCCTCTGTGTCTATGAGGGAGAGGTCACCGCTCCGGATGCGGCCGGCAATCCGGTGACGGCGACCGCACCCTCGCTGATGGCGTTCGACGGCACCGGCGACATCACGGTCACCGCGGGCGATGCACCTGCCGCCATGTTCTATTGCGACGGCGAGCCGATTGCCGAGCCGGTGGCGCGCTACGGCCCGTTCGTGATGAACAGCCGCAACGAGTTGATGCAGGCGGTGGAGGACTTCCAGGCCGGCAAGTTCGGGAAGTGAAGGACAGTCGCCAGTCTACATCGCGGCAGAGTTACCAGTAGCCCCACGGACCATCGAACGCCAGATCCTCAAAAGTCGTTATTACTTGGCAAGCGCAGCCGGCGTGCCGGGTAGACTGAGCCAAAAATTGCCAAGTAGCGCGCGATGGTGCAATTCCATTGCAAAACTGCCTAACTCAACGCTGCTACTGTATTGCAGTCTAGTGACTCGCCGATCCGGCCATCGATCAGTCATGCTGCAAAAATCCATGCGATCATGTTGCAACAGTAATATTTGGCATGGCCCCAGTGGCCAGCTCCCTTGACCGCCGCAATGCCGGCTCATAGGGTTGGGGAGTGCGGTGTCAAACGAACCAGCCTGAGGACTATTGATGTTTCGCTTTGTATTCCAGAAACATGGTCGATTTGCACAATTCTGGGCGATTGGCTTGGTTGCCTCCAGCCTGCTGGTCTCGGGATCAGCGCTCGCACAGTCCGAATTCGCCGTCCTGGGCGATCTCGACACACCCAATGGCAGCTTTGCCGAAGGATGGTTCGGCTATCGGGGCGACGACGTACATGTGGTTTCCCACACTGGTGCGCCGACGCAGAACATGACGCTCACTTTCTCGCAGAGTGATCGCTACCGCCGCTTTGACGTCGACCTGCAACTCATCGCTTCGGACTCGTCCAGTTACATCGGTCTATTTTGTTGCGACGACGACTCCAGTCCGCTTTGGACTCTCGCGTTGCACCAAGTTGGCGACGGCTATGGCATCAGCATCGTCAGAATCGGGGATGGCGACCCGAAGGTCGAGGCGACCTGGGACCGAACGACGATGGAGAACTGGAACGACATCGTTAGCCCTGACGGCCGCGCCACCCTGAGCATCGCCGAAGTCGAGAACGGCATGGAGCTGTACATCGCCGGCAACTTTATGGCGACGATATCTCAGCCAAGCCTTCATCCGGGCAAGGCTGGGGTCATCGTGAACGGCGATGGAGTCTTCGCCATCCACGATTTCGTCGGTCTTTTCGTTGGCGAAAAATCAATCGGCGATAGCGATCCCCCCATGACGAACACCATGTCAATTGGGGCCGCCGCGGAATAAGCGGCCGGCGTTGCCGGCGCCCGCCATACACACGCGGTCAATCAGTCGGGTTGATTTCCTGGCCGGGTTGCGCCCAGCCGTGGTGCTGGCCGCCGTCCACCGGGATCAGCGTGCCGGTGATCGACGCCGACGCCAGCAGGAACAGCACGGTGTCGGCGATCTCCCATGGCTCGGCACCATGGCCCAGCGGCACCTCCCGGTTCTGACGGTCGAACTGTTCCTGGGACTGGTTGGCGCCCTTCAGGGTCGGGCCGGGTCCGATGCCGTTGACCTGGACCAGGGGCCCCAGCGCCAGGGCGAGCTGCTGGGTCATGCCCCACAGCGCGAACTTGCTGGCCGAATAGGATGTGAAATACGGCGTCTGGTTCAGCACCCGCTGGTCGATGATGTTGATCACGTGGCCGCGCATGCCGTCCGGCACCTGCCGGGCGAGCGCCTGGGTCAGCACGAACGGCGCCCGCAGGTTGACCTCCATGTGGAGGTCCCAGTTCTCGCGGGTCGCGGTCAGGGCCTCGTCGAACTCGAACACCGAGGCGTTGTTGACCAGGCAGCCGAGCGGGCCGATGCCGGCGGCGGCCGCGTCCACCAGGCCCACGACCTCCGCCTCGCGGCCCAGGTCGGCTTGCACCGTGCAGCTCTCGGCACCGGCGGCGCGCACCATCTCCGCCACCTCCTCGGCGGCGTCGCGCGAGCCATTGTAGTGCACGGCGACCGACCAGCCGGCCTCGCCGAGCGCCAGCGCAATCGCGCGGCCGACGCGCTTGCCCGCCCCGGTCACCAGGGCCGTCCTCGGCATGTCGGGCAGGTGATAGCGTCGGTCGGCCATGGCCGCATGCTCCCTAAAGCAGTACCGGCTTGCCGGTGAAGTTCAGCACCGTGAACCCGGCGTAGAGCGCGATCAGAATGCCGCCCTCCACCCGGTTCAGCCGCCGCCCGGTCGCGGCCATCGGGATCAGCATGATCGCCGCCACCACCATCACCGCCAGGTCGAAAGCGACAGCGGAGACATCGACGCGGATGTCGGCGAACAGCGTGGTGATGCCCAAGATACCAAAATTGTTGAAAATGTTGGACCCGATGACATTGCCGAACACCAGGTCCGACTGGCCGCGCCAGGCTGCGACGGCGACGATGGCGAGCTCGGGCAGCGACGTGCCAACCGCCACCAGGGTGACGCCGATCACCGCCTCGGACACGCCGAGGGCGGTGGCGATGGAGACCGCGCCGTCGACCAGCAGCTCGGCGCCGCCGATCAGCGCCGCCAGCCCGATCACCACCAGCAGCAGCGACAGCCACAGCGGCAGCGACCCCGGCACGGTGTCGTCGTCGGTTTTCTTGCCCTCGGCCTTGCGCACACGGAGGGTTTCGTCGCCGTAGCAGAACATCAGGTAGCCGACCAGCGCCACCAGCATCAGGATGCCCTGCCACCACTGGATCAGGCCGAACAGCGCCACCACCGCCACCACGGCCGAGCTGACGGTGAGCATCAGGCCGTCGCGGCGCAGGGTGCCCATCTGGCACGGTACGGGCCGGATCAGGGCGCCGATCGCCAGGATCAGCAGGATGTTGGCAATGTCGCTGCCGACGACGTTGCCGATGGCGATCCCCGGGCTGTTGTTGAGGGCCGCGTTGACGCAGACCACGATCTCGGGGCTGGAAGTGCCGAGCGCGACCACGGTCAGCCCGATCATCAGCGGCGACATGCCGAGCCGCCGGGCGAGCGCCACCGAGCCGCGCACCAGCACCTCGCCCCCGCCGACCAGCAGGACCAGGCCCCCGATCACATAAAGGATGTCGCCCGTCACGTCAGCGACACGACGTTGGCGACGCCGGACATGCCATGGAACTGGGCGAAGACGTACGCGGCATAAAGCGCCAGCAACACCAGCGCGATGCGCCGGTCAAGCCCCCGGAACACCAGGAACACCACCGGCACCGCGATCGCAGCACCCAGCATGACCCATTGGTCGAAGATGGCGATGCCGTGCGGTATCGCAATCGGCCCGAACAGGCTGACCACGCCGGTCAGCCCCAGCATGTTGAACATATTGGCGCCGATCACGTTGCCGACCGCCATCTCGGCGTGGTTGCGCCGCGCCGCCACCACGGCGGTGGCCAGCTCCGGCAGCGAGGTGCCGACGGCGACCAGGGTCAGGCCGATGGTCGCCTCCGGCACGCCGAAGGTGCGCGCAGTCGTCACCGCACCCTCCACCAGGAAGTGTGCGCCGACCAGCACGCCGGCCAGCCCGGCGACGAAAAGCCCGATCAGATAGGGCCAGGGCAACCGCGCGCTAGCCGCCAACTCGGCCGCCTCGGCCTCGGTGTCGGAGGGCGGGTCGGCGTGGTTGACGTTCCGATTGACGTGGCGGTCGCGCATGTAGGCGCCCATCTGGCTGCCGACCAGCAGCAGCAACAGCACCACGCCCGTCCACCAGTAGAGTACGCCATAGAGGCCGAGCAGGACGAACAGCCCGGTCGCCGCGACCATCATGCTGGCTTCCAGGTGAGACGATTGCTTCGGCCGGCTGATCGGCGCAATCAGGCCGGCGCACCCCAGGATCAGGAGCACGTTGGCGATGTTGGAGCCGACGACGTTGCCGATGGCCAGCCCGGTCGACCCGCCGATGGTGGCGTCGACACTGACGACGAACTCCGGCGCCGTGGTGCCATAGGCCACCACCGTAACGCCGATGATCATGGTCGAAACGCCCAGGCGCTTGGCGATGCCGGCCGCGCCGCGCACCAGCAGCTCGGCCCCGAACAGCAACAGCAGAAAGCCGCCGATCAGTTGCGCGGCGGCAATCATCGGCAGCCAGGCCCGACGCGACGGCCATCGGCGGAACGGCAGAACGACGGCATGCAGCGCACCTTCCTGGAACCTCTGCCCTGATCGAAACGCAGTGACGCTTGGCTCAAGCGGCCTCGCCCTCGCCCGCCTGCCCCTTCGGCTGCAGTTTCAGCGACGCCGAGTTCATGCAAAAGCGCCGCTCGGTCGGCGGCGGCCCGTCAGGGAACACATGGCCCAGGTGGGCACGGCAGCCGGCGCACACTACCTCGGTGCGGACCATGCCGTGGCTGGTGTCCACGTTGGCGTCCACCGCCTCGCGGGAGATCGACCGCGTGAAGGACGGCCAGCCTGTGCCGCTGTCGAACTTGTCGTCCGACGAGAACAGCGGCGCATCGCAGCAGCGGCACAGATAGATGCCCTGGTCCTTGCAGTCCCAATACTCGTTCTTGAACGGCCGTTCGGTGCCCCCCTGGCGCGTCACCTGGTATTGCAGCGGCGTCAGCTCGCGGCGGTAGTCTTCATCGGTCTTGGATAACATGCGGAGGCCCCGTTCGGGTTGGCGGACGTGCTTGGAAGGCGAACCAGTTATATTTGGTCCGCGCCGCCGGAATGCGACCCCTATATGGCCCGAAGCGCCGCCACGCGCAAAGATTTGTGTGGCCGAAAGGCACCGCTGGCACCTTTGCCACAGGCCCGCGCGCGTCCTTTACGCTTGGTTTTGGAACCGACCGGATAATGCGTGTCCGCACCGTTCCATGAACCAAGATGCACCGATGACACGGCGGCCGAAGACGATTGCGGGCAAGTGGTACCTGGACCTGTCGCTGGTGACGGTGGTCTACCCGCTTGCCCTGTTCGCAACCCTGGTGCTGGCCGAGCTGAACGGCCAGGCCCTGACCGGCGCGGCGCAAGGGCTGATCGGCACCGCGGAGCGCTCGCCCTACGAGGCACCTTTCTCGGCACTGCCGTGGCTGGTTGGCGGGTTCTGGGCCGCCGCGCCGGTCTATCTGGGCCTGGTCTATCGACGCCACTACGCCCACCTCTCCGACGCCGACGTCTACACCCCCATACGGGTGCGCGTGCTCGAGCGCAGCTCCGGATGGCTGAACTACGTCCTGCTGCCGCTGTTCTATGGCGCGTTGATCGACTGGCTACTCAATTACGATCCGGAGTGGCCGATCGAGGATGGCATCACGACCAACGCCATTCTGGTGCTGACCGTCCCGATGGTCTTCATCTGGATCAGCACCGTGCATGGCTGGTTCGGCCAGCGCGGCGCGGACGGGTGACACGGCCGGTAACCGACCGGCTGGCCAGAGCCAGCGAAGTTTGCCGCCAACCGGCGTCCGCCATTGCCTATACTGCTGGTATGTGCGGGCGCTACTCCATCACCACGCCGCTGGACTCGGTGCGGACGCTGTTCGACGTGACCAGCGGGCTGAACTTCCAGCCGCGCTACAACGTGGCGCCGACCCAGGACGCGCCGGTCGTGCGCCTGAACCGCGAGGGTGGCCGCGCGCTCGACATGCTGCGCTGGGGCCTGGTGCCGGCCTGGGCGAAGGACCTGGCCATCGGCAACAAGGCGATCAACGCGCGCGGCGAGACGGTGGCGGAGAAGCCGATGTTCCGCGCCGCGTTCAAGGACCGGCGCTGCCTGGTGGTGGCCGACGGCTTCTACGAATGGCGCAAGATGGAGGGTGGCAAGCAGCCCTATCGCATCACACTCGCCGACGGCGGACCTTTCGCCTTCGCCGGGCTGTGGGAGCACTGGCGCGACCGCGACGACCCAGATGCGCAGCCCGTCGAGACGTTCACCATCGTCACCACCACCGCCAGCGACGCCATCGCCCACATCCACCCGCGCATGCCGGTGATGCTGGACCCGGCCGACCACGACCAGTGGCTGCATGGCGACCGCGACGCCGCCGCCGCGCTGATCGGCCCGTTCCCGGATGAGGCGCTGACCGCCTACGAGGTCGACACCGTTGTCAACAACGTGCGCAACGACACGCCCGCCTGCATCGCGCCCCACCAGCGCCAGGCGACGTTGTTGTAGGGGGCGCCCTCTCCTCCTCTCATTGTCATCCTTGCCCGAGGTCCAAAGGACCGAGTGGCGAGGATCCATTCCAGGCATCGCGCGAGGTCAACCATGGATCCCCGGCGCTCCGCCCAAGTGCTCTTGGGCTTCGGCCGAGGATGACAATTGGCCCGTAGCCCGGGTGGAACGAAGTGCAACCCGGGGAACCTTGCCCCAGACGATGAATTCCCGGGTTTCGCTACGCTCCACCCAGGCTTCTGTAACGGGCCATTGTTGGTCAATCCCTTTTTCGTCGTCCCGGCGCCTGGGTCATGCTTCTGTACGGGGTCGGCGCACGGCCGCCACCAAGATGGATATGCGAGGATCGGTCGGTCCAATCTACGGAAGCGTGCTCTCGTGCGAGGCGACATCCTGGATGGCGGCCTGACCTGATCCATCGTCCCGGCGCGGGACGGCGCTTGACGGGCCGGTGTCTGCGCCCGCCGAAGCTCGTGTGCTGGTTCTCCCTATGCGGCGGTCGTCTTTGCCATTAGGCCGCTGCCATCGCCGGGCGCACCGGTCCGGCATGGTTGAACGCGGTGCCGTCAACCCACATCCGGTGCATGATCACGGCCAGCCGGCGCGCCAGCGCGACCTTCGCCTTCCTCATGCCGGCTCGCCTGGCCAGCTTCATCGCCCAGCTCTTCAACCACCCGCCCTTGATCGGCCGGGTCAGGATTACGTGCGCCGCCTCGTAAAGCGCTGCACGCACGTCCGCATCGCCCACCTTCGAGATCCGCCCCGTCATCTCGCTCTCGCCCGACTGGCGCTTGGTCGGCGTCAGGCCGAAGTGCGCCCCCACCAGGCGCGACGAGGCAAACCGCCCGGGGTCGTCCACTCCCGACAAGTAGGTCAGTCCGACAATGCTCCCCACGCCCGGCACCGTCATCAGCAGGCGAGCGCGATCGTCCGCCTGCGATGCCGCTCGGACCTGCCGGTCCAGCGCCGTGAACGATAGCAACAGGCCATCGCGTGCCGACAGCAGCGCCCCCGCCACCGCCTCCAGTACCGGATGCCCCGCCACAAGCTCCGAAATACGTGTCGAAAAGCTGCGCCTGGTGGTGTGCCCTACCTTCAGCCCGAAGTTCCGCAGCTGACCACGAAGGTGCATCTCAAGATCGTGCAGCTTCGCGCGGAGCTGGTCGCGACCCTTCAAAAGGGCCCGCATCTCCTGGGCCGCCAAAGACTTGCAGTGAACCGGACGAAACCAGCCCACACGCATCAGCTGAGCAATCCCGCGTGCGTCCGAGCGGTCCGACTTCACCGGCATCGTCGAAAGGGCCCGCGCAACATGACGCGTCTCCAGCAACTCAACCGAAAGACCGCCCTCGCTACATCCCCGCACAAGCCATTGCGACAACGGCCCCGCCTCAAGACCAATCCGCTCAACCGAAATCCCCAAAGACCCAAACCACAACAACAAACCCGCCGGCGTGCTCGCAATACGAGCCTCGCAGACAATCCCGCCCGCGCCGTCAACAACGCACACCGATGACCATTCCAAAGAAACGTCAATCCCGGCATAGTAGTTCATGGTCGTCTCTCCTCGATGTCTTGGAGCGGCAAACCCGACTCCGTGTATGACACCGACATCTTGAGGGACGACCACTCATGCACGCCACCAAACAAGGGCCGTTAGCCCATCTACATTTCAGCTGCTATGGGCCTCGTGTTGTCCGTCATGCGCGGACTTGATCCGCGCATCCACGTCTTTCGTCGGACGATGGCAAGTCGTGGATACCCGGGTCTCGACCCCCTCGCGGGGGCCGTCCCGGGCATGACGGCAGTGTGGGAGAGTACCCCCGCGCTCAAGGCCCCTGGCGGCGTTTGCCGAGCGCGCGGCCGCCGCGCCCGCGCTGGTTGCCGCCCCGTCCACCGGGCCGGCCCTTCGGCAAGATCCCCTTCGGCACCGACTTGATGCCGGCGGCGATCTTCGGGTCCACCGGGGCGGCCGACAGCGGCAGGTCGAGGTCGTATTCCTGCAGCCGCTTCAGCTCGTCGCGCAGCCGCGCCGCCTCCTCGAACTCCAGGTCGGCGGCGGCGTCGCGCATGCGGCCCTCCAGCTCCTTCAGGTAGGTCTTCAGGTCCATACCCACCAGGTGCGGGGCCGCGTCGTCGCCTGTTTCCACCGTCACGTGGTCGGCGGCGAAGGCGCTGTCGAGAATGTCGGCGATGCCGGACTTGATGGTCGCCGGCGTGATGTTGTGTTCCTCGTTATAGGCCTGCTGCTTCACCCGCCTGCGCTCGGTCTCGTCCAACGCCACCCGCATCGAGTGGGTGATCTGGTCGGCGTAGAGGATGACCCGGCCGTCGACATTGCGCGCCGCCCGCCCGATGGTCTGGATCAGCGAGCGCTCGGAGCGCAGGAACCCCTCCTTGTCGGCGTCCAGGATCGCGACCAGCGCGCACTCGGGGATGTCCAGTCCCTCGCGCAGCAGGTTGATGCCGACCAGCACGTCGAACTGGCCCAGGCGCAAGTCGCGGATGATCTCGATCCGCTCCACCGTGTCGATGTCGGAATGCAGGTAGCGCACGCGCACGCCGGCCTCGTGCAGATACTCGGTCAGGTCCTCGGCCATCCGCTTGGTCAGCGTGGTGACCAGCACGCGATAGCCCTTGGCCGCCATCTCCTTGGCCTCGTGGATCAGGTCGTCGACCTGGTGCTCCACCGGGCGGATGATGCAGGGCGGGTCGATCAGCCCGGTGGGGCGGATCACCTGCTCGGTGAACACGCCGCCGGTGCGCTCCATCTCCCAGTCGCCGGGGGTGGCGGAGACATAGACCGTCTCCGGCCGCATCGCGTCCCACTCGTCGAAGGTGAGCGGGCGGTTGTCGACGCACGACGGCAGCCGGAAGCCGAACTCGGCCAGCGTCGACTTGCGCTGGAAGTCGCCGCGGAACATGCCGCCGATCTGCGGCACCGTGACGTGGCTCTCGTCGATGATCAGCATCGCGTCTTCGGGCAGGTACTCGAACAGGGTCGGCGGCGGCGCGCCCGGCGGCCGGCCGCTGAGGTAGCGCGAATAGTTCTCGATGCCGGCGCAACTGCCGGTGGCCGTCATCATCTCGATGTCGAAATTCGTGCGCTGCTCCAGCCGCTGCGCCTCCAACAGCTTGTTGGAGCGGTTCAGCTCCTCCAGCCGGGCCGCCAGATCGTGCCTGATCTGCTTGATCGCCTGTTCCAGCGACGGGCGCGGCGTCACATAGTGCGAGTTTGCGTAGATGCGCACCCGCTCCATGCTCACGGTCTTGGCGCCGGTCAGCGGGTCGAACTCGTCGATGCTCTCGATCTCGTCGTCCCACAGCGAGACCCGCCAGGCCCGGTCCTCCATGTGCGCGGGGAAGATTTCGACGTTGTCGCCACGCGCCCGAAACGTGCCGCGGATAAAGTTGCCGTCGTTGCGCTTGTATTGCAGCTCGGCCAGGTCGCGCAGCAGCTGCTGGCGGTCGATGCGCAGCCCCTTCATCAGGCTGATCGTCATCTCCTGGTAGGTCTCGACCGAGCCGATGCCATATAGGCAGGAGACGGAGGCGACGATCACCACGTCGCGGCGTTCCAGCAGCGCGCGGGTGGCGGCGTGGCGCATGCGGTCGATCTGCTCGTTGATCGACGATTCCTTCTCGATATAGGTGTCGGACCGGGGCACGTAGGCCTCCGGCTGGTAGTAGTCGTAGTAGGAGACGAAGTACTCCACCGCGTTGTCGGGCAGGAAGCGCTTCATCTCGCCATAGAGCTGGGCGGCCAGCGTCTTGTTCGGCGCGATGATCAGGGTCGGCCGGCCGATGTTGGAGATGACCTGCGCCATGGTGAAGGTCTTGCCCGAGCCGGTGACGCCCAGCAGCACCTGGTCGCGCTCGCCCTCGGTGATGCCGCCGGTCAGCTCGGTGATGGCGGCCGGCTGGTCGCCCGCCGGCACGAACTCCGACACCACACGGAACGGGGTCTCCTCCGGCGGGGTGGGCAGCTTCTTCGGCGGGATCCAGACAGCGGGATCCTTGGCGGGTCCGTCATGCGCGAGCGACATGCGGGGGATTATAGGGCGGGATGGGGGGAGAGGGGAGTGGGGTATTTCACACTTGACTTGACGATTTGTAACCCTAATTGCGACCGGGATATTTTGCAGTATCTCGATATGAGTAGTCTAGATCATCACTCTTGCGTCTATATTCGATTTCCTCGCGACCTCGCTTCCTTTTATACGCATTTTTCACTGATTTTGCCTGTCGTCGCAATACAGAAAAATCCAACCTCACAACATACACCAACCTATAGACAATAAACATTATCATAAATCCTAAAGCTCCAGAATAAACCTCGCCTCTCAATTCATCTATTTCTGTTATTCCTGTAGTAATATATATGAGCGATTTGCGGAAAACTAAAAGGCCAATTACAATACCTGCTAACGCTGCCGCAAAAGCTAGCGCTCTCATTGCATGTCTCAAAGAGCTTTCAAGCGTTTCTATTTCCTCTAAATCTTCAAACCCGTCCGAATCCATAACGGGAAAAGGCCTCATGACACGCAGCAATATTGCACCGGTGAATAGAGATAATGCTGTTATCAGACTCGATGAGGCGCTTTCCCAAACAGGAAATGAAACGTAAAAAAAACATAATACCGCGATCCCCCAAATTGATATCTGGGCGACTAGGCCAAAAATCAATCCTCCTTTTCTTACTTGCATTCGCTAAATTCTGCCATCCTCAACAAACCGATCATGCACTAATTTGATTTCGTGAAACGCGTGGTCAAGGTCCAGCAACGAACTTTGAGCACCCTCTGGAGCGCCAAGCGGCGGACGCGCGAGCTTGATGCGGCGCGGCATCTTCAGCCGAACCTCTTTTCCCCTTACAGTACCACCGTCCCCCTTCGCAGTCACGGTGCCATCAGGCAGATCACGGAGTCCATTGCTTATGGCTTGAAGGGCGCGCTGACGAGCCGACCGACCGGTGTCCGTTCTCCGCCGAATTCGGACGAAAAACTCCAACTCTGCGTCAAGGGTGGCATTGGGGTCCGCCCGACGAAGGTCCCGGTACGCGTCCTCAACCTCCTCCAAAGACCTTTGGTCATGCATTACGTTGTGCAGCAAATCCCATGCATTTGGCAGGATCTGGCGACCACGACCGATCCGGCGGCGCTCACGACGACCTGAACCATCACTCAATTGGATATCCACGCCTGGATGCGATACTAATGAATCTTCGTTTCCATCCAAATCACCATCCGTTGGTGGCGCAAGACTTCCACCGACGTTTAGAGAGCTTAAATCTTCAAGATCACCACCAATAGCATCACGATCTAACGCAACACTCATGCCAACAGACTGCCCAGACTCCAGAATTCCATGTCGTTGGAGAAGCCAACTAAAGTAATTCTCCATCGCACTGGTTTGCAACGACGACGATTGTATCAAATAAAAATGATCTTCGAAGGACATCCAGTACGAAATAGCTCTCAAGAAATCTCCACCATTTGTTTCGCCGATTTGAGATAATGGATAAGCACTCACAACACCGTCAATCCCTCTAGCCTGAATTACTGCCTGTAACTCAGCCGGCCTGTATAGACAAATAGTTCCAAAGACTCGCCCCTCTTCAGCAACAATATTGTTCCAACAACGAATATCACCTAGTCGATTGGGAATTTGTCTTTGAACCCTCTGCCCAACATCGTCCTGCACGAGAAGGCTATTGGTTCTCACTCTTAATACTCGCCGCAAAGCCTCCGCAAATGATATACTATTAGGAAATGATACGATCTCGCGATCCAACCGTCGATAGTGTACATCGACAGGACGAGATGGCTCAGTTGCCGTTTGAGGGCGCTGTGCACTCATAAAAATCTCCTGCTCGCACTTGTAAATCAGATAGTCGTGCCGTCGCGACTCATTCAGTCGCTATAATCGCACTTTTCTCATTGGGATTCTTTGTCTCAGCGCCATAGAGAAGGGTTATTCCGTCTTGGTCCATGCCGAACCCGTAACGAACGCTCAAGGTGGGCTCAAAAATAACTTGCGCACGAGCCGGAAGCAACGCATCGACGGAGGGCTCGACCTATGCAAATAAATCGTCTAAGTGAAGAAAGGACACAACACCTATGACCTACGAATGGATCAAGCGGAGGCGGCATGTGCGACACCTAAAGTCAGGTCGCAGTGTTCAGGTGCGCGATTCATGGGCTTTGATTAATGTCGGAGATGGAGAAAAATCGAAAAGCTATCGGCACCTGTGTCCCATGTGCGGCGACCGAATTCTCAGCGTTAATATGCCGAATGGTGGCTGGTGTCATTTTAATGGAAATATTGGTTGGACGAAAACAAAACATCCATGTTTTGACAGGGTACGGGCGCCACGTGATAAACATACCTTCGATCTATTTCGAACATGATACGCAATTATACTTCTTAGGACGGAGCTTGTTTGACGTTTAGTCAATCTAAATACCGTCGCGCGTGCGACGCGCCACTCTCGTCACGTGTTTCTGACTTGTTCTTTGCTCGCCCGCGCCTTAGGCAGGCCATCGAGCGCGATGTGCTGCCGCGGTTCAGCGTCCGCCGGCAGGACAACGCGCTCATGCTGATGCAACATCTGTATGCGCGGCCGATCGTCAGCGTGAAGGCGGTGGCCGCACTCATCGGCACCACCCAGAACACGGCATCGGCGCTGATCTCGGATTTCGTCGCGCTCAGCGTGCTGCGGGAACTGACCGGGCAGCGGCGAAACCGCCTGTTCCTGTTCGAGGACTATATCGCCCTATTCCGACGGTAGTCGCAGGCGCAAAGGCGCGTTTCTGACATAAGGATTTGTATATGTCAGAAAATAGGGATGTTTCTGACACAAAAACCAGGGCTGGGCGGTTTCAGCTGTATCGGATGCGTAAGGGCTGTCACTGTGGACGCCCTCGCCTGGGCCAGTCCGCGCCCAGCTCACCGGGCCGCCAGACGCGCCTCCCGAACAACCTGTTCGGATCACTCGTTCCAGATCGGCCGGCCCGCCTCACCCGGAGGAGCATCATTATGAACCGCACATTGGCAGCCGTCGCGCTCACCATCGGCGCGGCGCTGCCCGCTATCTCGACTGCCCACGCCGCCACCAGCGTGCTGACGTTCTCGAACGACGGCAGCTACGCCGTCGCACAAATCTACGTCAGGCCCAGCGACCAGCCCGTCTGGGGCGCGGAGATGCTGCGCGGCGCCACGATCGCGCCCGGCGCCGCGGCCAATCTCCAGTTCGAGCGCGCGGACAGCCAGTGCCTGTTCGATGTGTGGGTGGTCTACGACGCCGGCTACGCCAGCGCTGTCGACATGGTCGACATGTGCGGCGGGGCGGTGACGGTCACCGATTCAATGACCATGAGCCCGGAATTCGCCGAGATCACCGGCCCCTGACGGTCGGGCCGCCGGCAGGGCAGTACGGGCGCTCAGTTACTCCGTCGCCACCACCTCGAACACATAGGCGACGCGGTCGCCCTCGTCGCGGGGGCGGTTGCCCGTGGGGCGTGACCATCTCGATCTCCACCGACAGGGCGCGCGCGTTCGCGAACATCAGCGGGGTCGGGCCGCCGCCGGGCCAGTCCAGGGCTTGCAGCAGCACCATCTCGTCGTCGATGTGGATCTGCTGCCAGGCGGCGGGAAGGTCGTCCGGCAGACCCTCGGGCAACCCGCCTTCGGCCTCCAGCAGCCAGGTCAGATTGCGGTCGTGGCGCAGCACGCCGAAACGGCTGCCATCTGGATTGGCCAACTCATATCGCACTACGGCGTACGCGCTGGGGCCGGGCAGATCTTGCGCGAACGCGTCGCCACCGCCCATGGCGCCGCCGGCCAGCAGGAGCACGACAACCGCAAATCTGGCGATCATAACTGCCACCTCGCCGCCCGGCGGTCAGTCCAGCACCTCCGCCGTTTCCATGAACTTCAGCGTCGTCGCCAGGTCCACCACGCCGGCGTCGGAGCCGAGGCCGGTCGCAACCAGGCCCGATGTGGCGGTGCCGAGCCGGCACGCCTCGGCCAAGTCCATGCCCTTGGCCAGCCCGGCGATGAAGCCGCCGCAATAGGCATCGCCGCAGCCGGTGGTGTCCGACACCGCCACCTTGAACGCCGGCACGCGGAAGTGCTCGGCCCCGGTGTGGACGAACGAGCCGTTGGCGCCCCATTTCAGCACACAGGCCCCCGCGCCCAGGTCCAGGAACGCGGCCGCCACCCGCTCCG
The DNA here is from genome assembly GCA_965227515.1 of Alphaproteobacteria bacterium. Taxonomy (GTDB): domain Bacteria; phylum Pseudomonadota; class Alphaproteobacteria; order CALKHQ01; family CALKHQ01; genus CBDDFZ01. Next base: position 1,904,956 of record CBDDFZ010000001.1, on the reverse strand, counting down.
GCTCGGTCTCGCCTGACAGGAATTCGGCCTCCTCCATGGAGGGCATGAAATAGTCGACATGGGGCAGCAGGCCGGCCAGCAGCGCCATGGTGCCGTCGTTGGGGGCGATCAGGTCCAGGCTGACGGTCAGCCCCTTCGCTTTGGCGTGGGCCAGCAGCTTGGCGCTCTGCCCCTGGTCCATCGCGTTCAGCAGGCCGGTGCCGCCATGGTGCAGGAAGCGGGCGTCGCACACGTCGTCGAACGCGGCCTCCTCGATGAACAGGTCGTCGGAGGCGCCGCGGCTGTGCAGCGCCGGGCGCTCGCCATTGGGGCGGATCGGCAGGATGGTGGCCGAGGTGCGCGAGGCCGCGCTGCGGCTCATCATCGAGGTGTCGATGCCCATGCGGCCATAGGCGTCGAAGATGTAGTCGCCCATCGCGTCCTCACCCACGCAGGCGACGGTGGCGGTGTTCAGCCCCAGCTTGGCCGCGTTCATCACGGCCCCGGCGGCGGTGCCGGCCGGGTTCATGCGGATCTCGTCGATGAAGGCGACGCCGCCGCCCTCCGGCACCGCTTCCACCGGCCGGCCGGCAATGTCGAGGATGGTCAGGCCGACGAAGACGGCATCGAATTTGGGCATGGCGGAACCTTGTTGGTGGTGCTGTGGGAGCACGGTCATAGCGCAGACCGCCGACGCTGCAAACCGTGGCTGCTTGGCGACTCGGGGCCTGCCGCGCTATGCGGGGGCATGGCCGAGTTGCGCGAGACCGATCTCTATCCGCCCGTCAAGCGCCTGCTGGAAGGCCAGGGCTATGAGGTCAAAAGCGAGGTCGGCGCCGCCGACGTGGTTGCGGTGCGCCGGGACGAACCGGACCAACCGGTTATCGTGGAGCTGAAGACCCGCTTCGCGCTGTCGCTGTTCCACCAGGCGATCGAGCGGCAGCGCATGGCCGATGCGGTCTATGTGGCGGTGCCGCGCGGCAGCGGGCGCGGTTTCCTGCAGGCGTTGCGCGCCAACCTCCGGCTCTGCCGCCGACTCGGCCTCGGCTTAATAACAGTGCGGCTGGAAGACGGAACGGTCGAGGTCCACTGCGACCCGGCGCCCTATCGCCCGCGGCAGATGAAAGGCCGGCGCAGCCGATTGCTGTTGGAGTTCGCACGGCGCGTCGGCGATCCGAACACAGGAGGTGCGACGCGGCGCGAGCTGATGACCGCCTATCGCCAGGACGCGCTCAGGTGCGTCGCCTATCTGCACGCCCATGGCCCCACCAAGGCGGCCATTGTCGCCGGCGCCACCGGCACCGCGCGCGCCCGCCGGCTGATGGCCGACGACCACTATGGCTGGTTCGAGCGGGTCGCCACCGGCATCTATGCGTTGACCCCGAAGGGCACGGCAGCGGTCGACGACTACGCCGACGCGCTGGCTGCGCTGGGGCAGAGAACTGGGGCAGCTATTTCGGAAGAAGGGGAGATGCGGACGTGATCACCGGATCCTGTCACTGCGGTGCCGTTTCCTGGCGCTTCGACGGCCTGCCGGAACACACCACGGCGTGCAACTGCACGGTCTGCCGCCGCTATGGCGTGCTGTGGGCCTATGACTACGAGGGCGAAGGCGTCACCGTGACCGGCCCGACCGAGGCGTATAGCTGGGGCGACGAACCCGGCATCGGCTTCCATTTCTGCACCACATGCGGTTGCGTCGCCTATTGGCGCGCGCTCCAGCCGGGCGCGGACGGCCGGCGGCGGATCGCGGTCAATCTGCGGCTGGCCGACGACCCGGACCGGATCGCCGACCTGCCGATCCGCCATTTCGACGGGCTCGACACGTTCGATGACCTGCCCTTCGACCACCGGCGCGTGAAGGACATGTGGTTCTAGCGGGCACGGCGTTATTTGCGGCGCAACACGACCACCGCATCCTTGATGGTGGCGCTCTGGCCCTCCGGCCCCGTCGCGGTGCGCTCCGGATCGCCGACGAACACGCGGGTCCATTCGCTCTCGTCGAGGTCGAGTGCTGCCACGGTCTCTTCCGCCGTCGGGAACACTGTGTCCGGGTCCGACCACGACCACGGCGCGACGCTGGCGTGCGAGACGATCAGCAGGGTGCCGCCGGTGGCGACGGCACGGGCCGCGCGGTGCAGCATCGCCTCGCCCTTGAAGTCCGATTTCGAGTGCACGAAGAACGCCGTCACCAGGTCGAACGTGCCCTCGGGAAAACGTTCCGACAGGTTGACCTGCGCGAACCGCGCCCGGTCCTCCAGCCCGGCTGCCGCCGCGGCCTTGCGCGCCCGCGCCAATGCCGTTTCCGAGATGTCGACGCCCAGCACTTGCCAGCCGCGCCTGGCGAGCCACAGCACATCGTCGCCGTGTGAGCACCCCAGATCGAGCGCGCTGCCCGGGGCCAGGCCATCGGCGTACTCGACCAGCCGCGCGCTCGGCTTGCCGGTCGAACTGGTGCGGCGGGTGCGGTAGACGTCCTCCCAGAATTCCTGCTCGGACAACGCGTCTGCGTCGATCATGTTGCGTTACCTTTCGTTGCATCTATATCGTAACTTTCGATGTAACGATTGATAGCAAGCAGATCAAGCAATTTGTCACTTCATAAGTTTCAATTGATCGGATAGGCATAGCCTTCGGGCTATGCGGGAGCGCGCTCATGCGCCAGGACACGCGGCTGTCGCGGCTGCTCCATGTGCTGCTGCACATGGACGACGCCGACGGCCCGATCACCTCGGAGACGATTGCCGGCATGCTGGGTGCCAACCCGGCGCTGGTCCGGCGCATTATGGCCGGCCTGCGCGAGGGCGGGTTCGTGCGCGCCGGGCGCGGCCAGGGCGGCGGCTGGACCCTGTCGCGTCCGCTGTCGGCGATCACGCTGCTGGATGTGTACGGCGCGCTGGGCGAGCCGGAGCTGTTCGCCTTCGGTCTCGCCAACGAGGCGCCGAAATGCCTGGTCGAGCAGGCCGTCAACGACGCCATGCGGCAGGCCCGCGACGATGCCGCACGGATGCTGCTGGACCGGTTCGGCGAAGTGCGCCTGTCGGACGTCGCCGCCGATTTCCGCGCGCGCTATGCTGCCTGCGTCGACTGAAAGGAACAGCGGATGACGGCCGCGCTGATCATCATCGATATGCAAAAGAGCCTGCTGTGGGACGAAACCTGGCAGCCTGAACGCGTTCTGGCGCAGGTGGTCGCCCTGGAACAGGCGGCCCGGCGTGCGGGCGTGCCGATCGTCTACGTCACCGACAGCCGGGTCGAACCCGATGGCACGCTGGTTGGGGAGTTGAGCCCGTCGGCCGGCGACGCCCATATCGTCAAGCACTATTGCGATGCGTTTCTGGAGACCGGCCTCCGGGCCACCTTGGCCGAGCACGGCATCGGCCGCCTGGTGGTCTGCGGCCTGCATACCGACTTCTGCGTCGACACCACCTGCCGGCGTGCGGCAGCCCTCGGCTATCAAGTGACGCTGGTGTCCGACGCGCACTCCACCTTCGACCGCGACTACCTGTCGGCGGAAAAGGTGATCGAGCACCACAACCAGATCCTGTCCGACTTCCCCGCCGGCGATGGCCGGGTGACCGTGGCGGGTTCGGACCAGATCGTCTTCGGGTGAGGCCCGGCGAACCGGGCCCTGAAATTTCCGAGCGTGACCGCGTCTATGCCTGGGCGCGGGCTGCGTTAGGTCGCAGACGCAACAGCGCGCTCAGCGGGCGGGATGGCATCAATGCCCAGCGTCCGTCGCCGAGCAGCACTTGGGCGACCGCCAGCACGGTCAGGTAGAGCGGGTATTCCCAGCCGCCGTTCTCGTAGCCGAACATCCAGCCATTACCCCAATGGGTCCATGTCGCCCCGATCAGCACCGGCACCAGCGCCAGGGCCACCCAGCGAGTCTGGACGCCGAGCACCAGCAGGATGCCGCCGCCGGCCTCCGCCGCGAACACCACGTAGGCGAACCAGCCCGGCAGGCCGATGGACTCGAAGAACGCCGCCGTGCCCGGCAGCGTGAAGACCACCAGCTTCAGGTACCAGCTATGGGCGATGAACATGACGCCGAGCGACACCCGAAGCAGGGTCGCGGCATAGGCGTTGAGTTGGGACTGCGGCATCGACGTGCCTCCTTGATTTAGATGCATTTGCATTCAACATCTATGCAAGTGCATTTAATTGTCAAGGTTGATGCAACTGCATGGATGTGATCTTTGGCACACATGACCGACACGCCGCTCAAAGCGAGCCCCTCTAAGACAACCTTGAAGACATGGGCCAGGTTGGTGCGTGCGCACCATCGGGCGATCAGCCAGGTCGAGGGCGACCTGAAGGCGGCCGACCTGCCGCCGCTCGCCTGGTATGACGCGCTATTGGAACTGGAACGCGCCGGCGACGACGGCCTGCGGCCGAACGTGCTGCAGGATCATCTGCTGCTGCCGCAATACGGGCTGTCGCGCCTGCTGGCCCGGCTGGAGGACGCCGGATACGTGCGCCGCACCCCATGCAGCGAGGATGGCCGCGGGCAGGTCTTCGCAATCACCGAGGCCGGCAGGCACATCCGCGAGCGCATGTGGCCGGTCTATGCCGCAGCCCTGGAGGCCACCATCGGCACGCAGCTCACCGCCCGCGAGTCAGCGGACCTGTCGGCCCTGCTCGCCAAGCTGATCAAGCCGTCAGGCTAAGGCTTACAACCCGGTCGCCTCGTCCAGGCCCAGCATGATGTTCAGGCACTGCACCGAGGCGCCCGACGCGCCCTTGCCCAGATTGTCGACGATGCCGACCAGGGTCGCGCAGCCGGTGTCCGGGTTGCCGTTGACCGACAGCTCCAGGCGATTGGTGCCGTTCAGGCGCTCGGGATAGACGCGCGGCATATGGGTCTCGGCCGGCACCACCGACACGAAGTGTGTGCCGTCGTAGGCGTCGTGCAACGCCGCCTCCGCCGCCGCGATGCCATCGCCGTCGAGCGCCACCTCCACCGCGACCGCCATGCCCTGGGCGTACTGCCCGACCGACGGCACGAACACCGGGTTGCGGTTGAGCAGCCCGTAGTGGCGCATCTCCGGCAGGTGCTTGTGGGCCTGGGCGGTGCCATAGAGGAACGAGCCGGTCACCGCACCGCTCTCGAACTCCTCGATCATGCTCTTGCCGCCACCGGTGTAGCCGGAGACGCCAGAGACCGCCGGCGGGTTGTCGGGGTCGATCAGGCCGGCCTTGACCAGCGGCCGGATCAGCGCGATCGAGCACGTCGACCAGCACCCCGGGTTGGTCACATAGCGGGCCGCGGCAATCGCCTCGCGGTGACCGGGCTCCATCTCCGGGAAGCCGAACACCCAGTCCGGATTGACCCGGTTGGCGGTCGACGCGTCGATGAACCGGGTGGCGAGACCGCCGATGTGGGGCATCACCTCGCGCACCGCCGCATCGGGCAGGCACAGGATCGCCACGTCGGCCTCGGCAAAGGCGGCCAGCCGGGCGTCCAACTCCTTGCGGCGCGCGCTGTCGATGCTGACAAGCTCGATATCATCGCGGCGGACCAGGCGGTCGCGAATCTGCAACCCCACCGTGCCCACGTCGCCGTCGATGAAAACCTTGCTCGCCATCAGACTGTCTCCCAGTTGCCCCGCACATATGGGGCTGCCCGGCTGATAAGCGAAGGCGGCCGGTCAAGGCAACCCGATTTCCGCATTTGGGTCGCGACGCGCCCTGCATGTCGCACTGAGACAACCTGCCGCAACCAGACATTTCGGCGTCGCAAACAGGCCAGCATGCCATCGCCGCAAAGCGCTATGAGCGCGGCATGCATGCACGGCGGTGTCGCGCCCTGCGACGGCCGCGATGGGAGGACGATGGCATGACCGGTAGCGGACGACTGTCAGCCGACAACGCGGCGGCGATCTACGACAACCCGAACCTGAAGAAGCGCAACGTACCGATCCAGCTTCGCCAGTCCGGCGACAACGGCGACGAAGGCATCGATGCCAAGGGCAGCCGGCTGTTGATCGACTGCCGCCTGCGCAAAGGCCCCTACTGGCACCTGAGCCAGGAACAGGGCGCCTGGTGCTATCAGGTCTACAATCACGTCTATCACCCGCGCGCCTACATCCGGCCCGAGGACGGCGGCCTGATGAAGGAGTACGAATACCTCACCGAGCACGTGACCATGTGGAACGTGGCGGTGGAGCGCCAGATCCAGGTCAAGGGACCGGACGCCGAGAAGTTCGTCGACCTCGTCGTCACCCGCCGGGCCTCGAAGTGCCCGACTGGCAAGTGCCGCTACGTCATCCTGTGCAATGCCGACGGCGGCATCATCAACGACCCGGTGCTGCTGCGCCCGGAGGACGACGAGTTCTGGTTCTCGCTCGCCGACAGCGACGTCGGGCTCTATCTGAAGGGCGTCAATGCGACCGGAAAGTTCGATGTCACGATCCGCGAGATCGACGTGGCGCCGGTGCAGATCCAGGGTCCGAAGTCGACGGCGCTGATGCGCGACCTGTTCGGCGACGACGTGGCCGACATGCCCTATTACGACCTGCGCAAGGCGCAGATCTCCGGCTGCCCGGTGGTGATCTCCTGCTCCGGCTTCTCCGCCGAGGCCGGCTACGAGATCTACCTGCGCGACGCCACCAAGAACGCCGAGAAGATGTGGGACACGGTGCTGGAGGCCGGCAAGAAGCACAACATCCGGGTCATCGCGCCGGGCCACCACCGCCGTATCGAGGCCGGCATCCTGTCGTGGGGGCAGGACATCGACGAGGAAATGAACCCCTACGAAGTCGGGTTCGGCTGGCAGGTCGACCTGACCAAGGACGACTTTATCGGCAAGGCCGCACTGGCCCGCATCCAGAAGGAAGGCGTCACCCACAAGCTGGTCGGCGTGCGCATGGGCGGCAAGCCGATCACCTGGTACCCGGCAGACTTCTACCACGTGCACGACGGCGACGAGCTGGTCGGCTACATCACCTCGGCGTGGTACTCGCCGACGCAAGGCTGCAACATCGGTTTTGCGTTCGTGCCGGTGCGCTATGCCGAAATCGGCACGCAACTGTCGGTCACGTTGCCGAAGACCTACGCCGACGCGCCGGTGGACGCCGAGGTCGCGCAGACGCCGTTCAAGAAGCCGGAGAACCCCGGCACCGGCCTGCTCAAGACCGGCTCCAAGCTGGAGACCTAACGGCATTGGCGCACGCCTGCCTGACCATGTAGCATCGCGGCCAGACAAAGGGCGGCCACCGAAAGGCCGCCCATGCCGCCACATGCATCGGGAGGGAACGGCATGCTCAGCCAGGCACAGCTAGACCAGTATGACGAGGACGGGTTCCTGCTCGTCGAGGACCTGCTGCCCGACAGCCTGTTGCAGCCGGCGATGGACGATATTGCCGCCATGGTCGACGAGATGGCCGACGTGCTCTACGACGCCGGCCGCATCACCGACAAGCACGCCGACGCGCCGTTCGGCAAGCGGCTGGCGCTGATCGAGAAGGAGCACCCCGAAACCTCGGTGCTGATCCATTTCAAGCGCTCGCTCCGGCCCGGCATCGGCGCGATCTGGGCCGGCGACATCCTGATCGACATCGTGCGGCAGATGATCGGCGGCGACATTGCCGGCCACCCGATCTGGAACGTGCGCTCCAAGACCCCGCAGACCCAGCGCATGACCGTGCCGTGGCACCAGGACACGGCCTACCTGCTGGAAGGCGCCGAACACACCTTGCAGCCGACGGCCTGGATCCCGTTCCTGGACATCACCCGCGACCACGGTCCGATCCAGGTGGTGCGCGGCGGCCACCGGCCGGAACGCCTGATGCAGCACTATTTGGAGAAGAAGGTCGGCAACAAGCAGTCCTGGTATCTCTACATTCCCGAGACCGACCTGCCCGAGGGCGACATCGTCACCTTCGAAATGAAAAAGGGGTCGGTGCTGTTCCTCAACCAGCTCATCCCGCACCGCTCGCTGGAGAACTTCTCCGACGAGGTGCGCTGGAGCATCGACCTGCGCTGGCAGGACCCGGCGCTGCCGTCGGGCATGCCGGAGGGCACGCCCCTGTTCCTGATGCGCAAGGCCGACGATCCCGCCTATCGCCCGGACCTGCAGGCCGAGTACGAAAGCGCCTCGCACTTCATCCAGGAATACGCGCGCTTCAAGGACCCGTCGGCGTTCGAAATCCCCTCGACCGGCCAGTGGATGGACCGCTGGGACAGCCCGATCCCGGAAGGGAAAACCGCTTGATGGTCGCAAGCGACAAAGTCGGCACCGGCCCGCACCCCCACCCGGCCACCCAGGCATCATACTGTCGTTGGGCGGCCGGGAGGGGGTGTGGGCTGGCACCGAATTCGCACAATCAGGCAACGGCCTGATTTATGGCGAAGTACTCGGCATGGCGGCTGTTGCGCGAAGGGCTGCGCGGCCACAAGGGGTGGCCGGCGGCATGGCGTTCGCCGGATCCGAAGCCGGCCTATGACGCGGTGATCATCGGCGGCGGCGGGCACGGGCTCGCCACCGCCTACTACCTCGCCCGCGAGCACGGCATGGCCAACATCGCCGTGCTGGAGAAGGGCTGGATCGGCGGAGGCAATGCCGGGCGCAACACCACCATCATCCGCTCCAACTACCTCTACGACGAGAGCGCGGCGATCTACGATCACGCCCTGAAGCTGTGGGAGACGCTGGGCCGCGACCTCAACTTCAACATCATGATGAGCCATCGCGGCGTGCTGAACCTCGCCCACGACGACAATGAGGTGCGCACCCTGAAACGCCGGGTGGAGGCGAACCGCCTGCAAGGCGTGGACGCCGAGTGGCTGGACACTAGGCAGGTGCGCGAATTCTGCCCCATCGTGAACACCAGCCCGGACGCGCGCTTCCCGGTGCTGGGCGGCACCTTGCAGCGGCGCGGCGGCGTCAATCGCCACGACGCGGTGGTGTGGGGGTTCGCGCGCCAGGCCGATGCGCTGGGCGTCGACATCATCCAGAACTGCGAGGTCACCGCGATCAAGGCGGACGCCGGCGGGGTGCAGGCGGTGGAGACCACGCGCGGCACCATCCGCACGTCCAAGGTCGCCAGCGTCGCCGCCGGGCACTCCAGCGTCATCGCCGCCATGCTCGGCCTGCGCCTGCCGATCGAGAGCCATCCGCTTCAGGCTCTGGTGTCGGAGCCGGTGAAGCCGGTGCACAATTGCGTGGTGATGTCGGGCGCAGTCCACGTCTATGTCAGCCAGTCCGACAAGGGCGAGCTGGTGCTGGGCGCCGGCCTGGACGCGCCCAACGGATACTCGCAGCGCGGCGCGTTCAGTGTGATCGAGCACCAGATGGCGGCGCTTCTGGAACTGTTCCCGATCTTCTCGCGTCTCAGGATGATGCGGCAGTGGGGCGGCATCGTCGACGTCTGCCCGGACGCGAGCCCGATCGTCTCCAAGACGCCGGTGAAGGGCTTCTACATCAATGCCGGCTGGGGCACCGGCGGCTGGAAAGCGACGCCCGGCTCCGGCCACGTGTTCGCCCACACAATCGCCAACGACGACCCCCACCCCATCGCCGCACCGTTCTCGATGGAACGCTTCGCCTCAGGCAAGCTGGTCGCCGAGCACGGCGCCGCCGCCGTGGCGCATTGAGGATCGCAATGGCAACTGCAACCACCCCGCCGTCATGCCCGCACTTGTTGCGGGCATCCACGAGATGGCGGCAAAGCCGCCAACAAGACGTGGATGCTCGGGACAAGCCCGAGCATGACGATGTGGTTTGTCATATGGCGGGCAAACAATGCTGCTGATCCCATGCCCGTGGTGCGGCGAGCGCGACCAGGACGAGTTCGCCTATGCCGGCGAAGCGCACATCGTGCGCCCGGAAAAGCCCGAGGACTTGGACGACGACGCTTGGGCCGACTACGTCTTCATGCGCACCAACACCAAAGGCGTGTTCGCCGAGCGCTGGATGCACGCCGCCGGCTGCCGCCGCTATTTCAACGTGCTGCGCAACACCGCCACCGACCGCGTGCTGGCCTCCTACCCGCCCGGTGCCGAGCGTCCGAATGTCGAGGGTGAGGTGCTGCCGACACCCGCAGGCGAGCCGGCCATCGGCTCGGGCAACGACGCCGCGAAAGTCGAGCGGGAATGAGCCAGCAATATCGCACGGCCGAGGGCGGACAGATCGACCGGTCGAAGCCGCTGTCGTTCACGTTCGATGGGCGCTCCTTTCAGGGCTTCGCGGGCGACACGCTGGCCTCGGCGCTGCTGGCCAATGGCGTCCACATGGTCGGGCGCAGCTTCAAGTACCACAGGCCGCGCGGCATCTTCGGCGCCGGCGACGAGGATCCGGCGGGCCTGGTGCAGCTCAGCCCCGGCACGCCCCATGACGAGCCCAATGTGCGCGCGACGACCCAGCTGCTCTACGAGGGGCTGGCGGCGGGGCCGCAGAATTGCTGGCCGTCGCTGAGATTCGACGCGCGGGCCGCGTTCGGCGCCGCCGGCCGGTTCCTGCCCGCCGGCTTCTACTACAAGACCTTCATGGGTCCACCGGCGCCTTGGATGGCGTTCGAGCCGCACATCAGGAACGCCGCCGGACTTGGCATCGCGCCCACCGGCACCGACCAGGAGCGCTACGACACCATCAACCGGCATTGCGACGTGCTGGTCATCGGCGCCGGTGCGGCCGGCCTGATGGCTGCGCGGGCGGCGGCGGAGGCCGATGCCAGGTTCATCCTGTGCGACAGCCAGCCGATGCTCGGCGGATGGCTGCGCGCCAGCGGCAACGCCTTGCAGATCGGCGGCCAGTCCGCGGCACAATGGGCCGATGTCGTAGTCGATGAGTTGGCCGGCCACGCCGAAGCGACGCTGCTGCCGCGGACGACGGCGGTGGGCTACTACGCCGACAATTTCGTGACGCTGTGGCAGCGGTTGGCCGACCATTTGCCGCCCGGCGATCGCGACCCGAAGGCCCCGCGCCAGCGGCTATGGCGCATCCGCGCCAAGCAAGTGATCCTCGCGACCGGGCTGATCGAGCGGCCGTTTGCATTCCACCACAACGACCGGCCCGGCATCATGCTGGCCGGCGCGGCGCAAGACATGCTGCACCGCTACGGCGTGAAGGCCGGCGGCCGCGCGGTGCTGTTCGCCGGCCACGACGCCGCCTGGCAGGCTGCCTTCGACCTCGCCGACGCCGGGGTCGAGATCGGTGCCATCGCCGACGCGCGGCCCAACCCCGACCCAGCGCTGCAGGCCGCCGCACATGCCCGCAGCATCCCGGTCTATGTCGGCGCCAGCGTGGTCGACACAGGCGGCGGCAAGCGCATACGCCACGCCACGATCCTGCACAGCGCCCACCCCAACGGCCCAGGCGAGGAAGCGCGGGTTGCCTGCGACCTGCTGCTGAATGCCGCCGGCTGGGTGCCCAACGTCGCCCTGTTCAGCCAGTCGCGCGGCACGCTGAGGTACGACCCGGCGCTGATGGCCTATCGCCCCGGCACGGCGTGGCAGGTGCAAACGAGCGTCGGTGCCGCCAACGGCACCTTCGATCTCGCCGAGGCGATGGCAGACGGCGCCACCGCGGGCGCCGCTGCCGCAACCGCCGTTGGCTTCAAGGCGAAGGCATCGAAGACCCCGCCCATCGCCAACCCGCCGGCTACCCCGGGCACGGTCGCGCAAAGCTGGCTGCCGACGTCGTCCAAGCCGATCCGCAAGGCCAAAGCGTTCGTCGACCTGCAGAACGACGTCACCGTGCGCGACCTCGACCTCGCGCTACAGGAGGGCTATCGCGGCATCGAGCACGTCAAGCGCTACACCACAGTCGGCATGGGCACCGACCAGGGCAAGACCGCCAACATGAACACGGTCGGCATCGTCGCCGAGTTGACCGGCAAGCCGGTGCCTGAGGTGGGCTCCACCACCTTCCGCCAGCCGACGGTGCCGGTGACGTTCGGCGCCATCGCCGGGCACGCGGTCGGCCCGCACTTCCACCCCACCCGCACCACGCCGATGCACGGCTGGCACCTGGAGAACGGTGCGGAGTTCGAGCCGGTGGGCGACTGGCTGCGCGCCCGCGCCTATCCGCGGGCCGGCGAGAGCCTGGCCGATGCTGTGCGCCGCGAGTGCCTGGCCACCCGCACCACGGTCGGCGTGATGGACGCTTCCACCCTCGGCAAGATCGACATCGTCGGCAAGGACGCCGGCACCTTCCTCAACCGCGTCTACACCAACCGCTTCGACACGCTGAAGCCCGGCCGCTGCCGCTATGGCCTGATGCTGGGCGAGGACGGCATGGTCAGTGACGACGGTGTCACCGCCTGCATCGATATGAACCACTACCACATGACCACCACCACCGGCGGGGCGGCCAGCGTGCTGTCGACGCTAGAGGACTACCTGCAGACCGAGTGGCCGGACCTCGACGTCTACATGACCACCGTCACCGAGCAGTGGGCAGTGGTCTCGCTCAGCGGGCCGGCCAGCCACGCGGTGGTCGACGGCCTGTTCGACGACCTCGACCCCGACCCCGCCGGCTTCAAGTTCATGCAGTGGCGCCCCGCGCATATCGAGGGCGTGCCGGTGCGCGTCTTCCGCGTCGCCTTCACCGGCGACCTCGGCTACGAGATCAACATCCGCGCCTCCCACGGCCGCTGGCTGTGGGAGAAGGTGATGGCCAAAGGTGCGGCCCACGGCATCACCCCCTACGGCACCGACGGCATGCACCTGATGCGCGCCGAGAAGGGCTTCATCATCGTTGGCCAAGACACCGACGGCACCGTCACCCCGCACGACCTGCGCATGGACTGGATCGTCGACCTGGAGAAGGGCGACTTCATCGGCCGGCGCTCGCTGTTCCGGTCCGACACCGCGCGCGAGGGCCGGCTGCAACTGGTCGGGCTGCTGACCGAGGACCCGGCGCGGGTGCTGGCCGAAGGCAGCCACCTGATCGAGACGCGGTACGAGCCCCCGCCCCCGGTGCCGACCCTGGGCCATGTCACGTCGAGCTATGACAGCCCGTTCCTGCAACGCGCCATCGCGCTGGCGCTGGTGGCCGACGGCGGCAACCGCATCGGCCAGACGCTCTACGCAACCGGCGCCGGGCACACGCCGGTGCCGGTGAAGGTGGTGGAGCCGGACTTCCTGGCGGCGGCCAAGGGGGAGGATGGTCATGGCTGACGTGCCGCGCCTCTCCCCCCTCGCCCACACCACGCCACAGACCTTCGGCGATGGCGCGGTGACGCTGGCCGAGCGCCCTTTCATGGGCAAGCTCATCCTGCGCGGCAAGCCGGATGTGCTCTGCGCGGATTGGGCCGCCGGCGTGCAGCCGGATGCGGAACGCTACGACCACTGGCGGCTCGGCGGCATCGCCATACCGCGCCACGCCAACCGGGCCGTCGACAATGCGTTCGGCCCGGCACTGTGGCTCGGTCCCGACGAATGGATGCTGATCACCGAACCGGATGGCGAAGCGGCGCTCGCCGACAGCATCAGCGAAGCCGCGGGCGATACGCACCATCAACTGGTCGACGTCACCGACTACTACACGGTGATCGAGGCGACCGGTCCGGGAGTCCGTCACCTGCTGGCCCGCTTCACCACCATCGACCTCCACCCGCGCGCGCTGAAATCAGGCGACGTGGTCGGCACCAACATCGGCCACGGCCCGGCTGTCCTCTACGCGCGGGTCAATATGGACGAGGCAAGCGACTTTCTCATTCTCGTCCGCTGGTCGATGGCCGCGAGCCTGTGGGGGCAGTTGGAGGATGGGTGTGGGTTGATGGGGTTGGCGCCGGCCTGACCCACCGTCGTTGTCGCCTCACCCATTGGTTCGACCGCAAAATTTTCAACCCCGCCATGCTCGGGCTTGTCCCGAGCATCCACGTCTTGTTGGCGGCTCCGCCGCCATCTCGTGGATACCCGCAACAAGTGCGGGCATGACGAGCAAGGGTGTCTTGGAGCAATCAGGCTCGTTCTCGATGGCGCCAGGTCTTTTTCGTGATCACCCTGTGTTCTCCTGACATCAGGCTGTCAGCAGGGGGCTGGCATGGTGCCTTCCGACGCACACGCCAACAGGAGAACGGCCATGCTCACCCTGCACCAATTCGTCGCCCGCCCCGGCACCATCAGCCCCAGCGGTTTCTGCCTGAAGCTGGAGACGGTCCTGCGCCTCGGCGGCATTCCGTACCAGGTCGAAGCGATCACCGACCTGGCGGGCGCGCCGAAGGGCAAGGCGCCCTACATCACCGACGGCGACCAGGTCATCGGCGACAGCACGCTGATCACCGAGCACCTGGCGCGCCACCACGGCCTCGCCCTCGATGACGACCTTGCCGCCGTCGACCGGGCGACCGCCCACGCCGTGCAGGTGATGATGGAGGAGCGGTTCTACCACGCCATCGTCTACAGCCGCTGGATCGAGGAAGAGAACTGGCAGAAGCTGCGCGGCATGGTGTTCGCCGACGTGCCGGACGAGGTGGCGAACGGCTATCGCGACAGCGCGCGCGAGATGCTGTGGCGCCACGGCATCGGGCGTCACACACCGGCCGAGATCTACGCATTCGGCCGCCGCGATGCCGACGCGGTGTCGACCCTGCTCGGCGACCGCGCGTTCCTGTTCGGGGCGCAGCCGCACACAGTGGACGCCACCATCTACGGCATGCTGGCCAGCGTGCTGCTGATGCCGTTCGAGAGCCCGTTGAAGCAGGCGGTCTCCGACATGCCGAACCTGGTCTACTACGTCGCCCGCATGACCGAACGCCTGTACCCGGAAATGGCCGAGGCGGCGTAGGTTTTGAAAGCTCAATAACGTCATGCCCGCACTTGTTGCGGGCATCCACGTCTTGCCGCCGTCGGAGAAAAAGACGTGGATGGTCGGGACAAGCCCGACCATGACGACTTGAGTGTTTTCGAGAATAGGCCCCGTGGATCAAATGCAACTACGCGCGCAATCGTTGACATACCGCGCCGAAACCCCCTATATCCCGCGCACACGCTACGACTGACCCATCAGGGCAGTGACTTTCCAGGCGCCACGGCGCTCCGCTGGTCCGCGAGTTTCGCGCACCGGCGCTTTTTCGTTTGGCGCGCGCCAACAACGCGGGACGGCAACATGTTCGAAGGCCCCAATGTTTGACGGACTAGGTGGCAAGCTCGGCGATATCTTCGACAAGCTGAAGCGGCGCGGCGCGCTGAGCGAGGCCGACGTCAGCACGGCCATGCGCGAGGTCCGCGTGGCGCTGCTGGAGGCCGACGTCGCGCTGCCCGTCGTCAAGGACTTCGTCAACAAGGTCCGCGAGCGCGCGGTCGGCCAGGAAGTCATCAAGTCGGTCACCCCCGGCCAGCAGGTGGTCAAGATCGTCCATGACGAGCTGGTCGCCATGCTGGGGGCCGAGTCCCAGAGCCTGAACCTGAACGCGGTGCCGCCGGTGCCGATCCTGATGGTCGGCCTGCAGGGCTCCGGCAAGACCACCACGTCGGCCAAGATCGCCCGCATGCTGCAGGTGGATCAGCGCAAGAAAGTGCTGATGGCGTCGCTGGACGTTTACCGCCCCGCCGCGCAGGAACAGCTTGCCGTGCTGGGCGAGCAGGCCGAGGTGAAGACGCTGCCCATCGTGCCGGGCCAGCGCCCGGTCGACATCGCCAAGCGCGCGATCAGCGCCGGCCAGCTCAACGGCTATGACGTGGTGATCCTGGACACCGCCGGCCGGCTTTCCATCGACGAGACGCTGATGGCCGAGGTCGCGGCGGTGCGCGACGCGGTGAAGCCGGCGGAGACCCTGCTGGTCGCCGACGCCATGACCGGCCAGGACGCGGTGACCACCGCCACCAACTTCAACCAGCGGATCGGGCTTTCCGGCATCGTGCTGACCCGCGTCGACGGCGACGCGCGCGGCGGCGCGGCCTTGTCGATGCGCGCGGTCACCGGCTGCCCGATCAAGCTGATCGGCGTCGGCGAGAAGATCGACGCGCTTGAGCCCTTCCACCCCGACCGCATCGCCGGCCGCATCCTGGGCATGGGCGACGTCGTCAGCCTGGTGGAGAGGGCCCAGCAGGTCATCGAGGAAGAGGACGCGGAGAAGATCGCCCGCAAGATGCAGAAGGGCGAGTTCGACTTCAACGACCTTCTCCAGCAACTGCGCCAGCTGAAGAAGATGGGCGGGTTCGGCGGCCTGATGGGCCTGCTGCCCGGCATCGGCAAGATCAAGAAACAGCTCGACCAGGCCAATGTCGACGAGAGCATCCTGAAACGCCAGGAGGCAATCATCCTGTCGATGACCCCCGGCGAGCGGACCAAGCCGAAGGTGATCCATGCCTCGCGCAAGCGGCGGATCGCCACCGGCTCCGGCACCACGGTGCAGGAAGTCAACAAGCTGCTGAAGCAGCATGCGGAAATGTCGAAGATGATGAAGAAGGTCGGCAAGCTGGGCCCGAAGGGGCTGGCGCGCGGCGGCCTGGGCAGCCTGCTCGGTGGCGGCGGCGGTGGTCCGGGAGGCGGCATGCCCCCCGGTGGTTTGCCGCCCGGCGGCCTGCCCCCCGGTTTCCCGCAGGGCTGACCCTGCATCCTGTTTCGCTAGCGACACGACGGAATCGACCACAGAAAGGACCAACCAGCGATGGCTTTGAAAATCCGCCTCGCCCGTGCCGGCGCCAAGAAGCGCCCCTACTACCGCATCGTGGTTGCCGATGCGCGCAACCCGCGCGACGGCCGCTTCATCGAGAAGGTGGGCAGCTACAACCCGATGCTGGAGCGCGACGACGAGCACCGCGTGCAACTGAACACCGAGCGCGTGCAGCACTGGCTGGGCGTCGGTGCGCAGCCGACCGACCGGGTGGCCCGCTTCCTGGGCGAGGCCGGCCTGGCGCCGAAGTTCGTGCTGCGCGAGCAGACCAAGAAGAGCCAGCCCAAGGCGAAGGCGCTTGAGCGCATGAAGGAGGCCGAGGAGGCGAAGAAGGCAGCCGAGGAAGCGGCCGCGGCACCTGCCGAGGCTGATGAGGCCCCTGCGGAAGCGCCGGCCGAGGACGCTGGTGCCGACGAAGCGGCGGAAGCCGAAGCCACCGCCTGAGGCGCGGCACCCGCCGCCGTTTGGGATGCTTGAGCGATGCCTGAGCGTGACAAGCTGATCTGCATCGGCGCCATCGGGGCGGCCCATGGCGTTCGCGGTCTGGTAAAGCTGCGCAGCTTCACCGACGAGCCGGAGGACATTTGTGCCTACGGCCCGCTGTATGGTGCGGATGGCGAGCGCTTCGACATCAGCCTGACCGGCCGTTCCGGCGCGGCACTTGTCGCGCGGATCGAGGGCATCGCCGACCGCGAGGCGGCTATGGCGCTGAAGGGCACCCGCCTCCACGTCGACCGGGCAAGCCTGCCCGAGACCGAGGACGATGACGAGTTCTACCACTTCGACCTGATCGGGTTGGCGGCGGTGGATCGCGACGGGACCGCCATCGGCACCGTGTCGAACATCTCCGACTTCGGGGCCGGCGACGTGGTGGAGATCACCCGCGGCGCGGGGCTCGCCACCCTGGTGCTGCCGTTCAACCATGCCTGCGTGCCGGAAGTGGACATCCCCGGCGGCCGCATCGTGGTGGAGGTGCCGGCCGGGCTAGACCCCGACCGCACGCGCGCCGACGACGAAGACGACGACGCCCTTGACGAGCAAGATGCAGCGGCGGCACCCGGTCATGGCTAGCCAACCCGCACGGCAACCGAACTGCTGGGCAGCGACGGTGCTGACCCTGTTCCCGGAGATGTTTCCGGGGCCGCTGGGCCATTCGCTGGCCGGGCGCGCCCTGGCCGACGGCCGCTGGTCGCTGGACGCCGTCGATATCCGCGACTTCGCCGAGGACAAGCATCGCACCGTCGATGACGAGCCGTTCGGCGGCGGTGCCGGCATGGTGATGCGCGCCGACGTGGTGGATCGCGCGATCGGCGCCGTCGCGGCCAACGCCCCCGCAGGTGCGCCGCTGCTCTACCTCAGCCCGCGCGGCCGTCCGGTCGACCAGGCGATGGTCGACAGCTGGGCCCAGGGCCCGGGCGTGGTCCTGGTGTGCGGCCGCTACGAAGGGCTGGACGAGCGCGTGATCGAGGCACGCGGCCTGACCGAGATCAGCGTCGGCGACTTCGTGCTGTCCGGCGGCGAGCCGGCCGCGATGGTGGTGCTGGATGCCTGCGTGCGCATGCTGCCGGGTGTCGTCGGCACGGCCGCATCGGTGGTGCACGAGAGCTTTCGCGACGGCCTGCTGGAGCACCCGCACTACACCCGCCCCGCACAATGGGGCGAACGCGCGGTGCCGGACGTGCTGCTGTCCGGCCACCACGCCGAGATCGAGAAATGGCGCCGCCGGCAGGCGGAGCAGATTACCCGCAACCGGCGGCCGGACCTGTGGGCCCGCTACGTCGCCAACCAGGACGCACGCGGCAGCGAGCGCTGACGCGGCATCCCTGACCGCAATAACCAGGCCGCACCGGCGGCCCGCCAAGGAGTGGACAACATGAACGTCATCGAAGAGCTGGAACGCGAGGAAATCGAGAAGCAGACCGCGTCGCGCGAGATCCCGGAATTCAGCGCCGGCGACACCGTGCGGGTCAACGTGCGCGTGATCGAGGGCAACCGCGAGCGCGTGCAGGCGTTCGAGGGCGTGTGTATCGCGCGCCGCAATGCCGGCGTGAACTCGTCGTTTACCGTGCGCAAGCTCTCCTATGGCGAGGGCGTTGAGCGCGTGTTCCCGCTCTACAGCCCGCGGCTGGAGTCGATCGACGTGATTCGCCACGGCAAGGTGCGGCGTGCCAAGCTGTATTATCTGCGTGGACGTACCGGCAAGGCGGCCCGTATCGCCGAGCGCACCACCGGGCGCGGCATGACCCGCGGCCGCCCGACCAAGAAGTAGCCGGCCCACGCGCGACGCGACTGTCTGGGGGGACGCGATGGCGCTTGAGATCATTGGCGCGGGCTTCGGCCGCACCGGCACCAACTCCTTGAAGCTGGCTCTGGAGCACCTGGGGTTCGGCCCGTGCCACCATATGTTCGAGATCCGCGACAATCCCGAACTTCTGCCCGACTGGGCGGCGGTGGCGCGCGGTGCCGCGCCCGACTGGGACCGCATGTTCGAAGGCTACCGATCCCAGGTCGACTGGCCGGGCGCGAAGTACTGGCGCGAACTGGCGGCGTACTACCCGGACGCCAAGGTGATCCTGACGGTCCGCGACCCGGATGCCTGGTTCGACAGCGTGCAGGCGACGATCGCGCCGCTGATTGCCGGGCGCGGCACGCACCCCGTCCCGCACCTGAACGCGATTTGCGACATGGCCTATGACACGCTGGTCAAGCCGACTTTCGACGACCGCCTGACAGACCGGGCGCACGCCACCCAGGTCTTCCGGGACCACATCGCCGAAGTGCAGGCCACCATTCCCGCCGACCGCCTGCTGACCTTCGACCTTGGCGATGGCTGGGCGCCGCTATGCGCCTTCCTGGGGGTCGACGTCCCCGACATCGGTTTCCCGAAGACCAACTCGTCGAAGGAGTTCGTCGAGGACGAGTGGGAAGAGGCCAAGAGCTAGATCGGGTTCAGCTTACGCTGAATCTGCACCGGCCCTCTCCCATTTCCATGCTCTAGCGCCGGCTGCCAGCAAAGCTCGGCCCGGCGCCACCTGGACGCCGGGCCATCGCGATACTCACAATCCGGACAAGCGTCAGGCAATCTTCTCCCGCGGCTTGAACGTGCAGGTATCCTTGGTGGCGGTGATGTACAGGCTGCGCCGAAGCTGCTTGCACTGCGCCGCGTTCAACTGCGTGTTCGCGATCAGGTTCGCACCGTACCCGGCGATGTTCTGTGGCCGGAACGACAGATTGGTCTTGTTGGGGCTGGGCCCGCGCACGCCCTTCGGGTCCGCTTTGGTCTGAAAGACCGCCAGCGCCAACCGCCGCGAAATGGTGTTGGCGAGCAGGCCGGCCAACTCGTCGGTCGTGTACTTCTTGCCGGCGTTGTTTCTGGTCGACACAGCGCACGACGCATTGCCGCCAAGCGGCACCAGCGCGCCAAGCAAGCCGTCGTTCGGGGTGTTGGTGCGCGACGTGTTGAAGCGGTCGATGAAGTGAACGTTGAACACCTCGCCCTTGTTGGTCGAGATATCGTTGCGGTAGGGCGCCAGCCATTTCAGATAGTCGCGCGTACTCTCCGGGTCGGCCTTCGGACGGAGCCTCGGATTGGGCGCAACCAGGCTGGTGGCGTAGAACTTGGTGCTCTGGAAGTTGATGCAGGCCTGCCCGGTCTTGCAGCTGAATATGTCGTTGACGCGTTTCAGGACGTCGTTCGCCATCTTCTCGGTGAACTTCGGGTCGCCCGTCGCATTGCGCAACGTCACCTTGATCAGCCCGCAACGCATGCCGTCGGCGATCTCGAAGCAGCCGCCGAACACCGGATCGCCATCCAGGTAGACGGACCCGGGCAGTCGGATCGCATCGGCAAAGCCCGACATTTTGAAAACACCGTCGCCGCAGTGCAGAGCGAAATGCGCCACCCCGACCTGGCGGTCCTCGAACGGATAGTCGCCCGCCGGGTCATCGGCGCCTTCGGTTGGAATGGCATCCGACCGATACTCGAAATCGGGGATGACGACCGCGACCGGAACGCGAAGCGCGGCCACGCCACGCACCGGGTCGAACGATCCCGATGCGTCGGTCATCGCCTCGTCATCCATTGCGAAGCTGAACGAGATCAGCTTGGGAAACGGCGCCGGAACCGGACAGATGGGGCGGGCGACAATGCTCATGTCGACCGGCGTCAGGGCAACCGGGCCCTCCGCGCAAGCATCCTTCGCCAACAGGTCGACGTCGGCCGGCGCGTCGACCGACAGCGTTCCCTCGATGCGATAGGCAACATCGCCAATGTCGGGGTGGCTTAACAGCAGGCGGTTGGATTCCAGTTCCGCCAGTCGAAGGGTCTTGCGGAGCACCTGGGTTTTCGTGGTGGTGGTCGCCGTCTTCTGGGACTTCTTTGCCATCTGGATTCTCCAATATTCACGGTCGGGGTCGACCGTGTGCTGCAATGGCATCGGTACGCGCGGGTCGGTGTGTTTGGATGCGCGCGCCCCATCGGATCGCGGTCGCAGGGCCGCCGGAAGGCGCAGCCACCCTGGGCCGGGGAACCGGTTAACCGCTTGTTAGGTATGAATATTCTCGCCAGGCAAGGGATCGCCGCCGCAGGCGAACGCAGTGTGATGCCGGTCACCGTAACGCGCTTGTGGCGTGCGGTGAGCGGGCCTGCACGGCATGCTGGCGCTCCACTGGCACGGGAGCAGGGCATTGTCGTTTTCGCGCAGAGTCGCCGGTATCGGACCCACAGTGCTGTTGGCGCTCGCCGGGTTTCTGCTGCCACCGGCGACGACGGCCATCGCGGACGATTGCGGCAGCGGCGGCCGGTGCGAGGTCGACGGCGGCTACTATCTCGCCCAGTTGCCCGACGGCTGGGACGGCAGCTCGCCGCTGCCGCTGGTGGTGTTCTTCCACGGCTGGAACTCCTCGCCTGAGGGCATGTTCCGCAACAGGGTGATGATCAACGGCGTCACCCGTCGCGGCGCATTGTTCGTGGTGCCATGGGCGCAGACCGGCTATTGGCGGCAGATCGGTTCCGGGCGCGCGGAGCCGGGGCGCGACGAGCTGGCCTACGTCCATGCCGTGATGGCCGACATCCAGGCGCGCTGGCCCGTCGACCCCGACATGACGCTGGCATCCGGGTTCTCCCGCGGCGCCTCCATGGTGTGGAACGTCGCCTGCTACGCCGGCGACCTGTTCGCGGGCTACCTGCCGATCGCCGGCGGCTTCTGGGGCTCGACCCCGCCCGACTGCCCGACCGGGCCGATCAGCATGCGCCACATCCATGGCACCAGCGACCGCGTGGTCGCCTTCGACCGGATCGGGATCTACAACTCGATGCCGATCCCCGAGGGCCTGGACCTGTTGCGCGAGATTGACGGTTGCGCTGCCCTGCCCGACCGGCTGGAAGCCGCGCCACGCTACGACTGCCAGGTCTGGTCGGCGTGCGGCAGCGGCGACGAACTGCAGCTCTGCCTGCATGCGGGCGGCCACTCGATCCCGGCCGAATGGGTGGGCGAGGGCCTGGACTGGCTGGCTGGCCTGTAGCGGCCGACAGTGTCCTCAGCGGCCCGTCACTCCGGCAGGCCGGCGCGGCGCAACCCCTCGACCCACCGGTCCATGTCGCGCGTATGGGTGAAGGGCAGCCAACTTGTCAGGTTAGACGACCTCAGCTTCGGTGCGAGTTCGCACAGTCGCGCCATCGCCTCCGCCGCGTCCGCCTGCCTGCCCGAAACTGCATAGCTGGCGGCCAACACGCCGCTGGTGACTGTGAATTTCGGGTTCTCGCTCAACGCCCGCTCCGCGCAACTCACCGCCTCGTCCACCCGACCGGCCAGAAAGTGCGCCAGACCCGACATGGCATGCATGGCGAACTCCTGTGGATCCTGCGGGCTCAGACGAATGGCGCGCGACGCGTGTTCGAGACACATCCCCGTGTCGCCACGGAACACGGCGGCGACCGCGCCCACATGCCAGGCCGTCGCCAGGTTCGGATTGATGGTCAGGGCCTTCTCGATCTGGGCCGACCCCTCGTCGACCGCACCGAAAAGCGCGAGTACGAAACCCGCATTGGCCAGCGCGATGGCATCGTTGCGGCCCAGGCGCACCGCCTTTCGGGCCAGGGCCATGGCTTCCACCGCCTCGCGCTCCGGGTCGTCCATCCAGCCGAAGCCCATGCGCTGTGCGAAACACCGCGCCGCAAACCCGTAGGCGGCGGCATAGTCTGGATCGTGCTCAATCGCGTGGCCGAACATCTCCGACGCCTCGGCATTGCCGCTCGGCGTATAGCGGTGGAAGGCATCCAGCCCGCGCAGATAGAAATCATAGGCATCCAGGTCCTCGGTCGGCTTCAGGCGCGCGCGCTCCATCTCCGCTTCCTCCAGCCGGGGCGAGATCGCACCGACCACGCTGGACGTCACCTGGTCCTGCAAATCGAAGATGTCCGCCATTTCGCCGTCGAACCGGTCGGCCCACAGATGGAGGCTGGTCGCGGCCTCGATCAACTGACCGGTGATGCGCACCCGGCTCATCGCCTTGCGCACGCTGCCCTCCAGCACGTAGCGCACGCCAAGCTCTCGGCCGACGACCTTCACGTCGACGTTGCGGCCCTTGTAGGAGAAGCTGGAATTGCGGGCAATCACGAACAGCCAGCGTGCGCGCGACAGTGCCGTAATGATGTCCTCGGCAATGCCATCGGCGAAATAGTCCTGGTCCGGGTCGCCGCTCATGTTGGCGAACGGCAGCACGGCGATGGACGGCCTGTCGGGCAGGCTGGGCGCGCTGGTCGGCGCGGCGGGGCTGCCAGCCGTCTCCGGCAACGTCTCGCTGGCCCACTGCCAGACCCTGACCGGCTCGTCGATATTCTTCACCGTCT
Source organism: Alphaproteobacteria bacterium (assembly GCA_965227515.1). Classification (GTDB taxonomy): domain Bacteria; phylum Pseudomonadota; class Alphaproteobacteria; order CALKHQ01; family CALKHQ01; genus CBDDFZ01. Next base: position 1,881,562 of record CBDDFZ010000001.1, on the reverse strand, counting down.
GCTCGCCCATGTCGGTGAAGGTCTGCGGGACCCGTTTCTTGACCTGGTCGTGGACGGCGCCGGAGATGCAGATGCCACCGGGCGCGGCAAGCGCCTCCAGCCGGGCTGCGATGTTGACACCATCGCCGTGGATGTCGTCGCCATCGATCACGACGTCGCCCAGGTTGACGCCGATACGGAACCGCAACCGTCGGTCCTCGGGCATGTCGGCAACCTGCGCGGTCACGGCTTCCTGGACCTCCAAGGCCGCGCGCACGGCATCGACCACGCTTGCGAACTCGACGAGAATGCCATCGCCCATCAGCTTGACGACACGTCCGTTGTGGGTTGCGAGCAGCGGCTCGATCACGTCGCGGCGCAGCGTATTGACCGCCGCAATCGTCCCATCCTCGTCCGCGCGGACCAGTCGGGAGTAGCCGACAATGTCCGCGGCGAGAATGGCCGACAACCTTCGTTGCATGCCCGTAGCCATGGCCGGACAATACGCAAGCAGGGCGGCGACGGAAATGGCGATGGCGCCGAGGCACCTGGGGTGTTGCCTCCGGCGCACGGATTTGCACCCTACCTATGAGCCAGTTCACAGGCACCGATCCCTGCGCTGACCAAATTGGCTGGCATGGGGCCGCTGATGGCCCCTCAACTGGGAGCACCAAAACATGTCCAAGCGCACTCTTTTCGGTTCATGGCGTGGCCCGGCCCTCGCCGTTTCCCTGCTGGCTGCCGTCGCGGCCGTCGGCATCGTCGTCTTCGAGCCGGCATTCGCCGAATCGCGAGTTTCGTCGACCGTCAACGGCATGACCGTCACCATCATCGGCGACGGCAGCATCGGCACCGTGCAGGGCCCTGACGGCATTGAGCTGCGGTTCAACGAGCACCTGGTGGTCGTCAGCGACACCGAAGTGGTCGTCGACGGCGAGAGCTTTGCCGTGACCGCCGAGGATGAGGTCGTGGTGGACGGCTCTGACGGCCAGTTCGTCGTGACCGTGGACGGCGAAGAGATCGTCCAGTAACCGACCGAACGGTCCGGGTTTCGCGCGGCGGCGGGGGCGACCCTGCCGCCGTTTTTCGTGCTATTGCCCTCGACGTTGTTCCGCCTGGTACCACGCCCAGGCGGTATCGATGATGTGGTCCAGCGACGAGGATGTCGCCGACCAGGCGAGCGCCCGCTGCGCCTTGCCGGGGTCGGCGAACAGGCGGGCCGGGTCGCCCGGGCGCCGCGCCCCCTCGACCACCGGGATCTCCCGGTTGGTCACCCGGCGCGCCGCCTCGATCACCTGGCGCACCGAATAGCCGTCGCCGGTGCCCAGGTTGAAGGCGTCGCTCGCGCCGCCCTCGGCCAAGTGGTGCACGGCGGCGACATGGGCCGCGGCCAGGTCGTCGACATGGATGTAATCGCGCACGCAGGTGCCGTCCTCGGTGTCGTAATCGGTCCCGAAGATCGAGATTTCCGGCGCCTCGCCGTTGATCGCCATGAACACGCGCGGGATCAGGTGGGTCTCCGGGTCGTGCCGCTCGCCTATGCGGCCCTCGGGGTCGGCCCCGGCGGCGTTGAAATAGCGCAGGGCGACGGTGCGCAGGCCGTGCGCGGCCTCGAAGTCGCGGCACATCAGCTCCATGGCCAGCTTGGTCGCGCCATAGGGGTTTACCGGCCCCAGCGGCGCGGTCTCGTCAATCGGCACCTGGTCGGGCTGGCCATAGACGGCGCAGGTCGACGACACGATCATGCGGTCGACCTTGGCGTCGCACATCGCGCGCAACAGCGACAGGGTGCCGCCGACGTTGTTGGCGTAATAGGCGCCGGGGTCGCGCACCGAATCGCCCACGCACGAGAACGCCGCGAAATGCATCACCGCGTCGATCGGATGCTCGCGGAACACCTGGCGCAGGCGCCGGCCGTCGCGGATATCGCCCTGTTCCAGCATGCCCCAGCGCACCAGATCGGCATGCCCGGTCGAAAGGTTGTCGTAGACCACCACGTCGTGGCCAGCCGCGGCCAAATGCTTGCAGGCATGGCTGCCGATATAGCCGGCCCCTCCCGTCACCAGAACGCGCATTGTCCTCGCTTCTCCTCGGCCCGGCGGCCCATTCAACCGTTGTTGCCGGCATGCATTCGGCCCAAACGGCGCGGCGTGTTGCGTTGGCGCCTGCGGGTTTATATGACACAGGTCATGAGGATTGTACGAACAGCCACCGCCCACATCGCCGCGCCCTTGGTCACACTTGCCATCGCGCTGGCCGGGTGTGCCGGTGCAAGCGATGTGCCGACCGACGCGGACTCCGCACTGCAAGGCTCGGTCTCCGAGCGGGAGCTGGCGATCCGCCGGATGGAGGAGGCGTTCCGCGACGACCGCCCGGACCTGGGTTTCGTGCTGGGCAACGCCTATCGGCTCGGCCGCGACGCGCCCATCGACCCGGAACGCGCGGAGACGTTCTACGCCGGGTTCAGCGATTTCTTCCTAAACGAGGAATGGCCGAACCTGGAAGGGCTGTATATGGGCCAGCTCGCCATCGTCGTCGGCTATGGCTGGGGAACCGAACCGGCCGACCCCGAACTGGGCGAGGAGATGCTGGAGATGGCCGCTGGCCTGGGCGACCCGACCGCCGTCAATGCATTGGCGCAATGGCATCTGGATCGCGGCAACCTGCCGGAGGCGGCACTGGCGCTCGAAACCAGTGCCGAGAACGGGTGGATCGCATCATGGGTGCGGCTCGGCACGCTCGCCCAGCGCAACAGCGAGATCGCGGCCCTGTTCGGCGCGCCCGACCAGTTGTTCCTGCGCGCGGAGCTGGCCTTGCAGCAACAGATCGCGCAGGACGGGGACCCCGACGGCGTTGCCGCCGCGCTGTTGGCCGAGCTGCACGGCCGTGGTCTGCTGCCGTCCGCCTCCGAGGAACTGGCGGCGACCTATGCCGCCGAGGCGGTCGACAAGGGAAATGCGGCGTTCCTGCTCGATCTGGCCGCCGATGCCGAGGCCAGCGGCGATGCTGGACTCGCCGCCACCTATTACCTGCAAGCCTATGAGGGCGAGGCCTGGGCCGCGGCCGGGCCGCTGCTCGACCTCTACGGACAGGGCCAGTCGGTGCTGATCGACCGGGCCGACCTCGCCGAATATCGCCGCCAGTACTGTCTCTACCTGGAGTCCCAGGCGCGCTTCGGCAGCGAGGACGAACGCATTGCCGCGTCGGCGGAACTGGCCGGCTGGCCGGAAACGCCGGCGGCCTCGCCAGCGGCGAGTGACGCAGAGTAAGGCACAGCCACACATTCTTTCTTCGTCATGCCCGCACTTGATGCGGGCATCCACGTCTAATTGGCCGCCCAAGCGGCCATCTCGTGGATGCTCGGGACAAGCCCGAGCATGACGTTATTCTTGGAGGTTCCGTGGGGAGAGTATTGCATGCCAGTTCCCCGTGATTGCCCATCTCACGCGCACGCTGCCTGCCGATGCTGGCCGACCGAGACCAGCGGGCAGGCGCCAACCGTGCGCATCCGGTCGCCGAGGCACAGCACGGCACCCTGGATGAGGCCGCGGCGCTGATAGCCTAGCGCCCGGCGCTCCCCCCGGTCGAGCGCGCGGGCGATCTCCGCATCGCTCAGCTCGTCGACCACCACCGTGACCAGCCGGTCGCCCAGGTCGCTGTCGGGGCTGAGCCGCACCGCGGGCACCCGCCCGATCTTGGCGCTGCCGGGCAGGTCGACGGCATTGGCGACCAGGGTCGCAGCGGCATCCGCCGTCGCCGCGTCGCGCGCCAGCACGGTCACCGCATCGGCGATGCCGAGCGAATGGCTGCGCCCGTGGCGCCCGCTGGTGGCGATGCCCCGCACCGGGCTCGCCGCCGCAATCTCCAGCCGGGCGGCGCTCGGTGCGATCACACCGATATCGAGCCGCGCGCCCGGCGCCAGCCACAGCGCGATGTCGCCGCCATTGTTGACGTAGGCGCGGGACAGACCGTCGCCAGCCACGGTCGCGGCCAACACCGCGTCGGCTACCGCGCCCGCCACCGTTGCCATCGGCGTGATGAAGGCCGGGGCGAACCGCACGGCGGCCCGCTGCATGTTCTGTGCGATTGGGTCACGCGCCCGCACCAACGTCTCGCCGCACGGGGTGCGCAGCAACGGCAACTCGGCGGCCAGCCGCTCCAGCACAGGCGCGAAACGGGTGCGGGCACGCTCATAGGCATCGGCGACCGCGTCCGGCCGGCCGAATGCCTCGATCACCAGGTCGATGGGCCCGTGCTGCAAGTGCAGCCGGCGGCCGTCGGGCAACATGGCGGCGACCGCGCCCATCATCGCGCAATCCTCAGCGCCCCGGCCATCATCGCCCCGGCCATCATCGCCCCGGCCATCATCGCCCCGGCCATCATCGCCCGATCCGGCGCACGCCATCGGTGCCGGTGGCGCGCTCCAGGGCGTCCTCCAGGGGCACGATGTGGTCGGCGTGGCCGCCCAGCGCCACATAGTCGTCGCGGCTGAGGGTGAACTCGATCGGCGCCACCAGCGCCGGCGTCGGCACGTAGCCGAAGGCATTGTCGGGCAACAGGGTCACGTCGACCATCAGCGTGATGCCGCCGCCGGGCCAGATGTAGACCGGCGCACCGCCGCAGGTGACGCGGGTCAGCGCATCGCGCACGGACCGCGTCAGGCGCACCGGGTTCTCGGTCACCCCGGCGCGCAGGCTGCCGCCGGCCCCGCCCATGAACAGCACCGTGCACAGCGCCGGCTCGCAGTTCTCCTCGATCCTGTCGACCGACTGGTGCAGGTCCGGGGGCAACGCGGTTTCCACCGGTTGCAGGTCCTCGTTCAGCACGAAATAGGCGTGCTGCTCGCCGGTGGTCGACACCATCAGCAGCGACATGCCGGGCCAGGCGCGCTTCGGGTCGAACGGGCGCAGGATGGTCAGCGGGTCGGTGACGTCGGTGCCGCCCCAGCCGGTGCCGGGATTGGCGACCTGGAAATAGCGGCCGGGCGTCGACTTCCGCCCCCTGATCCTGATGCCGGTGTCGGGCCAGCCCAGCACTTTGCCGGCCTGGTGCTCGGAAATGACGCCGGTGATGTGGTCGTCGACCACCACCACTTCGTCGACCAGGCCGAACCACTGCTTGGCGAACATGCCGATGGTGGCCGAGCCGCAGCCGACCCGCATCCGCTCCTCGCGCACGCCGTTCACCACAGGCGGCCGGCCGGCCTGCACCTCGACCGTCGCGCCGCCCTCCACCTTCAGCTCAACCGCCTCCCCATTGCAGAGCGCCAGCAGCGCGGCGCAGGTCACCCTGCCTTCTCGCTTGTTGCCGCCGGTCAAATGGGTGACCCCGCCCAGCGAGAGCATCTGCGAGCCGTACTCGCCGGTGGTGACGTGGCCGATCGCCTCGCCGTCCGCCCAGACCGTGGCGCATTCGGGCCCCAGGTGTCGGTCGGTGTCGATTTTCACCTTCACCCCGCAATAGGAGAAGATGCCCTCGGTGACGACGGTGACGGTGTCGACACCCTCGTGCTCGGCGGCGACGATGAAGGGGGCCGGCTTGTAGTCGGGATAGGTGGTGCCGGCGCCAATGGCGGTGACGAAGGCGCCGCCCGGCGTGACCAGATCGCCGTTCCAGCCGGCGGCCCCCTCCACGAACGGGACCAGCTTGCCGTCGGCGGCCTGGGTGCGCTCCAGCACTGTCAGCGGGTCGCAGCGCACCAGCCGCCCGCCGGCATTGGCATAACGGTCGCAGGCACCGGTCATGCCGTCGGCGATGTAGCACATCACCGGGCAGGCATCGCAGCGGATCTTGCCGGGCTCCTCGGTGCTGTCGGCGGCCAGCGTATCGGTCATGTTGCGCGCGCTTTGATGGCGGCCAACACCCGGTCGGGCGTTGCCGGCAAGCGGGTCAGTTCGACCCCGGTGGCGTCACGGATCGCATTCAGGATCGCCGGCGCGGTGGGGATCAGCACATGCTCGCCCAACCCCTTGGCGCCATAGGGGCCTTCTGCGTCCGGCACCTCGACGATGATCGACCGGATTTCCGGCACGTCGCCGATGGTCGGGATCAGGTAGTCGTGCAGGTTCTCGGTGCGCCCGGGCACGTATTCCTCCATCAGCGCCATGCCGATGCCCTGGGCGATGCCGCCCTCGATCTGCCCTTCGACCAACGCCGGATTGACCGCGCGGCCGACGTCATGGGCGGCGGTGATCCGGATCAGCTCGACGGTGCCGAGCGCGATGTCGACCGCCAGTTCCACCAGTTGCGCGCCATAGCCGAACACGGCATAGGGGCTGCCCTGGCCGTTGTCGTCCAGCGGCGTGGTCGGCGGGTCGTAGGTCGCCTCGGCGCCCAGCACCCAGCCATAGCCATCGACGGGCATGTCACAGAGATCGAGCACCCGGCGCGTCTCGCCTTCGTGGATCGCGAGTTGGCCTGCTTCCATCCTGATGCCGGCGTCGGGACCGGCATTGGCGTAGCGCAGCACCTTGTCGCGCAGCGCCTGGCCGCAGAGCATCGCCGCCTTGCCGGACACGAATGTCTGGCGCGAGGCCGACGTCTTGCCGGCATCGGGGGTGATGTCGGTATCGCCGGCCACCGGGTCGACCGCGCCGACCGGCACGCCCAGCGCATCGGCGAAGCACTGAGTGACCACAGTGTGCGACCCCTGGCCGATGTCGACCGCGCCTTGCATCAGCACCACCCGCCCATCCGGCGCGATGCCGGCGCGCATGGTCGAGGGGTTGGGCAGCCCGGTGTTGCCGCAGCCGTACCAGCAGCTCGCCACCCCGACGCCACGGCGCACGGTGCCCGTGGAGGCATTGCCAGCGGAGGCAGTAGCGGCCCGCGCTTCCGCCACCGCGCGGGTCCAATGTGGCTCCAGCGCGGCGAGGCAGGCATCGATGCCGACACCCTGCGCGAAGACCTGGCCAGTGACGGTCGGCTGGCCGTCGGTCAGCGCGTTGCGGCGGCGGATCGCCAGCCGGTCGATGCCGAGCCGGTCGGCCAGCCGGTCGATCAGCGTCTCCAGCGCCACCGCTGACTGCGGCACGCCGAACCCCCGGAAGGCACCGGCCACCGGGCCATGGGTGTGCACCGCCGTCGCCTCCGCCTGGTAATGCGGCACCAGATAGGGTCCGGAGGCGTGCACCGGCACCCGTGCCGCCACGGTCGGGCCCCACGAGGCGTAAGCGCCGGTGTTGAACGTGCCGGCGAAGCGGATGGCGGTGATCCGGCCGTCGCCGTCCGCGCCAATCGCCATGTCGATGCTCGCGGGGTGGCGCTTGGTCGAGGACGCCATCGACTCCGGCCGGGTGTAGGCCATCCGCACCGGGCGTTGCAGAGCCAAGGCGGCGAGCACGATGTACGGCTGCACCGACAGGTCGAGCTTGGCACCGAAACCGCCGCCGACCGCTGTCGGCGTCACCCGCACCCGCGACGGCGGCAGGTCGAGGATCGCGCAGAGATCGTCGCGGTCCATGTAGGTCGCCTGGGTGCAGGCGTGGACGTCCACACCATCGGCCAGCGGCACCGCGTGCCCCGCCTCCGGCTCGATATAGGCGTGCTCCACGAAGCTGGTCTCGAAACTGTCGCCGACCACCACGGCTGCGCCGGCCAACGCGGCATCGGCATCGCCCCGGCGGACACGCCCGGCGACCAGCAGATTGCCGGGCCGGTCCGCGTGCAGCAGCGGCGCATCGGGCGCGCGGGCCGCTTCGGTGTCCAGCACATGCGGCAGCGGCGTCCAGGCGACCGGGAACGCCGCAAGGTCGAGGGTCGCCATCGCCTCCGCGCTGCCGACCACCGCGGCCACCGCCTCCCCCTTGAAGCGCGCGACGTCCTCCGCGAACACCGGCTGGTCGGCGAACGGTGGGATCACGCCATGGCGGTTGCGGCCGGGGATGTCGGCGGCGGTGAACACGCGCTCGATGCCCGGGTGGGCGCGCACGAAACCGGCGATGTCGCCAAACGCGAAGCGCGCGTGATGGCAGGGCGAGCGGATGACCCGCAGCACAAGTGCCTCGGCTGGCGCGCCGTCGGCACCGAACCGGTCGGCACCCGTCACCTTGGCGAGCCCGTCGAGCCGCACGATGGACGCGCCCACCGCCTCGCCCGCGCCAGGCAAAGGCGCCGTCAGGGCCGCGCCTTGCGACGCATCCAGCACTGCCGCGATGATCTTGCGATAGCCGGTGCAGCGGCACAGCACGCCGCCCAGGGCATCGGCAATTGCATCGGCGTGCGGCGCGGGATCGGCCGCGAGCAGGGCCTTCGCGGTGACCAGCATGCCCGGCGTGCAGATGCCGCACTGCGCAGCACCCCTGTCCAGAAACGCATTCTGAAGGCGTTGCATCGCCGGGTCGTCGGCCAACCCTTCGATGGTGGTGACCGTCCGGCCCTGGGCCTGGCCGGCGGCGACCATGCAGGCGCACACCACCTCACCGTCCAGCAGCACGCTGCACGCGCCGCAATCGCCGGCGTCACAGCCGACCTTGGTGCCGGTCAGCCCCAGTCCGTCACGCAGCACCGTCGACAAACGGGTGGCCGGCGGCACGTCGCAGGCGACCGCCGTGCCATTGACGACGAGGGCCAGACCGTCACCGTCGCGCGTTTTCGTCTCGGCCAGCGGCGCGGACATCAGGCCGGCTCCGCGATGCAATCGGTCACGCACCGGCGCACCAGTTCCAGCGCCGCATCGCTGCGGTAGGCCCCGGTTCCGCGCACGTCGTCGATGGGGCTGAGGCCCGCCAAGTGATCCGCGCCTATTCGCGACGGCAAATCCGTATCCGCCCGCGCACCGACCAGCGCCGCCTCGGCATCCGGCAGCCGCCGCGCCACCGGCGCGCACGCGCCCACCGCGATGGCGGCGTCACGCACCGTGCCGTCGCCGGCAAGGTCCAGCCGTGCCGCAACCATGGCTATCGAGATCACCAGATACTTGCGCGCGCCTAATTTGCGGAAGTGGCTGGACCCGGTCGACGCCGCCTCCGGCACCACAACGGCAGTCACCATTTCGTCGTCACCGCGCATGGTTGAGCGGTTGCCAGTGATGAATTCGGCCAGGGGCATCCGCCGCATCCCGCGCACCGACGCCAGTTCGACCTCGGCATCCAGCACCAGCAACGGCGGCACCCCATCGGCCGCCGGCGAGGCATTGCACAGATTGCCGGCGACCGTGGCCACGTTCTGAATCTGCACCGACCCGACCTCGCGCGCGGCCTGTTGCAGCGCACGAAATGCCGGCGGCAGGTCGGCGCGGACCACATCGGTCCAGGTGGTGCCGGCACCGATGCGCCACCCCTCGTCCGTCCGCGCAATGCCGCGCAGACCGGCCACGCCGGAGATATCCATGATCGGACCGGCGAATGGCCGGTCGCCCTGCGCCGGATAGACATCCGTGCCGCCGGCAAGGATCTGGTGGCGCGCGCCCCCATCAATACCTGCAGCGAGCAGGCCGACCGCCTGTTCCAATGTCGCCGGACGCGCGAAAGATTCCATTGCCACTCCTCGCGCAACGTTATTGACGCCCGTGCCAGCCAGTCAATACGCTCGACCCACCGCTGACACCACCAGCCGAACGGGGGACCTCCGCCATGGCTTCTTTCACCCGCCGCCGCCTGCTTGCCACCGGCACCGCGATCACCGCCGCCGCCGCGCTGCCGATGCCGGCCATCGCCCAGTCGTCTCCCATCAAGATCGGCGCGGTGCAGCCGTTTTCCGGGGGGCTCGAGCTGTTCGGCAACCAGGCGAAGCTGGGGCTGGACCTGGCCGCCGCCGAGATCAACGACGCCGGCGGCATCAACGGCCAGCCGCTGGAAATCGTCTACGAGGACAACCAGACCGACCCCGCAGTCTCGGTGGAGCGTGCCACCGCGCTGATCCGGCGCGAGGAGGTGCTGGCGCTGTCCGGTCCGATCACGTCCAACGCGCGCGACGCGATGACGCCGACCGTCAGTCGGTCGAAGGTACCGCTGCTCTATGCCACCAACTACGAGGGCGGGGCGTGCGACCGCTACCTGTTCTCGTTCAACACGGTGCCGAACCAGGAACTTGAAAAACTGGTCCCCTACCTGCTGGAGAACGCGGGCACCAACGTCTTCATGTTTGGCGCCGACTACGTGTGGCCGCAGAAGATGTTCGAGCAGGCGGCCGCCATCGTCGAGGCCGGCGGCGGCACCGTCGTCGGCACCGAGTTCACCCCATGGGGCGTGACCGAGTTCGCGCCGGTGGTGCGGCGCATTTCAGATAGCGGCGCCGACGTGCTGTTGTTCGCGCTGCCGGGCGCGGACGGCATCACCTTCATCAAGCAGGCCGAGGATCTGGGCCTGCTCGACAACGTCACGGTCGGTTTCCTGGGGTTTGCCGAGACCTATCTGGGCGCGTTCGGCGAGGGCAAGGGGCAGAACATGTGGGTGACGGTGCCGTTTGCCGCCGCGATGGAGAGCGAGGGCGCGCAGGACTTCGTCGCCCGCATCCGCGCCGCGGCCGGCGACGACGTGCCGATCAGCCACTACGCCTTCACCCACTACAACTCGATGAAGGCGGTCGCCGCCGCCCTGGACGGTGTCGAGGAGGTGACGTCCGAGGCGCTGATCGACGGGCTGGAGGGCCTGACCATCGACACGCCAACCGGCGAGCTCAGCATTGGTGCCGCCGACCACCACGTCACCATGAACATGTACCTGGCCAAGACCGAAGGCGACGGCCTGAGCGTGGTCGAGGACATGGGGCCGATCGCGCCCGAGGCCGGCTGCAGCTAGCCGCTGGTGGCTGAACCGACTGGCGCGGACCCCGCGCCGCCGCTGCTGGAGATCGAGGGCCTGCACCGCAGCTTCGGCGGGGTGCGGGCGCTCGATGGCCTGAACCTCGGCCTGGGGGCCGGCCGGATGCTGTGCATCATCGGCCCCAATGGCTGCGGCAAGACCACCCTGTTCAACGTGATCACCGGGCATCTGAGGCCGGATGCCGGCACCGTCCGCTTCGATGGGCAGCCGATCACCGGCCTGCCGCCGCACCGGGTCGCGGCCCTGGGCGTCGGCCGCAAGTTCCAGGTGCCGTCGGTCTTTGCCGACCTGACCGTCGCGGAGAACCTGCGCACCGCCGCCCGCGCGCCGCACCGCCGCAATGGCGCGCCCGCTCGCAAGGGCGAAGTTGCGGACCTGATGCATCGCTTCTCGCTGGCGCCGGAGAGCCGCGACCGGCCGGCCGGCCGCCTGTCACACGGCGAGAAACAGTGGCTGGAACTGGCGATGGTGATGGCCGGCGGCGCGCGCTTGCTGTTGCTCGACGAACCGACGGCCGGCATGACCCGCGCCGAGACGGCGGCAACCGCGGAACTGATCGCCCGCATTCACCGCGACGACGATGCCGCCGTCTTGCTGATCGAGCACGACATGCACTTCGTTGCCGCGCTGAACTGCCCGGTCGCCGTGATGATCGCCGGCAAGATCGCGGCGCTGGGCTCCTATGACGAGGTACGCGGCCTGGACATCGTGCGGCAGAACTATCTCGGCACCCAAGCAGGGGCTTAGATTATTCTTCGCGTACGCTGAAGTCTGCGCCGACTTAGACGATCATGTCCTAGACCTTCTTGATTTGCCCGCCCCACACGCAAACACATACCGAGCCGGCGCCCACCGAGCCACCTGGCCCTTGCGCACCGTCGCCGAGCCATTGCGACGGAATATTCGGCATGCATTGCGCGGGCACCGAAACGCCCTGTGCCGCCGACGTCGCCGCAAGACCTTGGGGATGCGCAGGGGAATTACACATCCCGAACAGGGGGATGTTGACCAGGGGCGTGGTTTCGTTCGCCGTGGCCTTGCGCGACCGATTCAAGGATCGGAAGGTGCCTGGCTGGGTACCTTTGTCGCAAACCACCATGTCACCGTCTTGCAGCCGCGTGGGGTCAAATTGATCGGACATCGCTTCGCCCTCCCATTAGCGATAGACACGCGAAAATCACACCGGTTTTACCACCGGTTCAATTATCGAACCAATCTAGCGCCAAACATTCGTGTGCCGTGTTACGAGTTTGCAATGCTCGGAACTGACCCAAGGCGCTGGTGCTTCCTATGCGGTCGAAGCGAAACATGATTTTCTCCATGATCCATGCTTGAGGTCTCTGCCATCACCGCCGGCTACGGCGAGGGCGTGGTGCTGGACGGGCTCAGCCTCTCGGTCGGCGCCGGCGAGCGATTGGCCCTGCTCGGGCGCAATGGGGCCGGCAAGTCCACGTTGCTGAAGTCGATTATGGGGCTGGTCCGCGCGCGCCAAGGGACGATCACGTTCGACGGCCAACGCATCGACCGGCTGCCGCCGCACCGGGTGGCCCGCGCGGGCATCGGCTACGTGCCGCAGGGCCGCGAGATCTTCACCGGCTTCACGGTCGAGGAAAACCTGCAACTGGGCGATACGACCGCCGGATCGGTGCACGAGGGCCTCGATATCTTCCCGGCGCTGGCCGAGCGGCGCGGCGACGATGCCGGCGCGCTCTCCGGCGGCCAGCAGCAGCAACTGGCCATCGCCCGCGCGCTGATCCGCCGCCCGAAGCTCTTGCTGCTCGACGAGCCGTCGGAGGGCATCCAGCCCTCCATCGTGGCGGAGATCGGCGAGACCCTGCGGCGGCTGGCCGAGGAGCGCGGCACCGCGCTGTTGCTGGTGGAGCAGAACGTCGACCTGACGCTCGACCTCTGCGACACGGTGGTGTTCGTGGAACGCGGCCAGATCGCCGACCGCCAGCCGGCCAAAGCCGTCCGCGACGACCCCGGGTTGGTGGACACCTATCTGGCGTTCTGAAATAAGACGCGAATGCTCCTGACCTTGCCGAACATCCTGACGCTGGCGCGCATCGGCGCCGTGCCGGTGATCGTCGCGCTGATGTACGTGCCGTGGGACGTGGCGCGCTGGGCCGCCCTGGTGCTTTACGTCGCCGCCGCGCTGACCGACTTCGTCGACGGCCGGATGGCGCGCAAGCGCAACCAGATCAGCCGCTTCGGCACTTTCCTGGACCCGATTGCCGACAAGGTGCTGGTGCTGGCGGTGATGGTGATGCTGGTCGGCCAGGGCACGATCGACGGCATCCACATCGTCGCGGCCATCGTCATCGCGCTGCGCGAGATCCTGATTTCCGGCCTGCGCGAGTTCATCGCCGGCGACCGGGTGGTGATCCCGGTGACCACGCTCGCCAAGTACAAGACAACCGCGCAACTGATCGCCGTCGCGGTGCTGCTGATCGCCCCGGCAGTGGGATATTGGCTTTGGATCGTCGGGCTGGTCGGGCTGTGGCTGGCCGCCACGATCACTTTCTACACCGGCTACGAGTACATGCGCGGCGGCATCCGCCACATGATCGCGCGCGATGCCCAGGACCGAGCCGACGCACCCGATACCGCCGGCGCGACCGCCTCTGAGGGCGAATAGGGCCATGCGCGTCTTCGGGCTTGCCGGGTGGAGCGGCAGCGGCAAGACCACGCTGATGGAGCGGCTGATCGCCATCTTCGTCGAGCGCGGGGTCACGGTCTCCACCATCAAGCACGCGCATCACCGCTTCGACGTCGACCGGCCGGGCAAGGACAGCTACCGCCACCGCGAGGCCGGCGCCAGCGAGGTGCTGATCTCCTCCGAACTGCGCTGGGCATTGCTGCACGAGCATCGCGGCGCGGCCGAGCCCTCGCTGGACGCGCTGATCGCCAAGCTGTCGCCAGTCGACCTGGTGCTGGTGGAGGGGTTCAAGTCCCACGCCATGGACAAGCTGGAGGTGCACCGCCCGTCGCTCGGCCACGACTTGATGGCGCCACGCGACCCCCATGTGGTGGCGGTGGCCAGCGACGCACCCGTCGACGGCGCCGATGTGCCGGTGCTGCCGTTGAACGACCCGGCGGCCGTCGCCGACTTCATCGGCCGCCACTGCCGGCTGGCAGGCTGATGGCACAGCTCACCGACGACTGCTTCGCCTTCGGCGGTGCGCTGCTGCCGCTGGACGACGCGCTGGCCGAACTGCGCCAGCGCACGGCGTGCGTGGTCGGCGATGAGACGGTACCGCTGAGCGAGGCCCGGGGCCGCGTGCTGGCCGGAGACGTCGTGGCCGACCGCAGCGTGCCGCCGCACGACAATTCCGCCGTCGACGGTTACGCGATCCGCCATGCCGACCTCGATCCCGCTGCCGCGACCGTGCTGCCGGTGCGGGGCCGGGCCGCCGCCGGCCACCCGGTTGCCGAAGCCGACACGGCTGGCGTTGCCGTGCGCATCTTCACCGGCGCGCCGATGCCGGCCGGCATGGACACGGTGGCGATGCAGGAGGACTGCGAGGCCGGCGGCGCGACCGTCACCATCCCGCCCGGCCTGAAACCGGGCGCCAACCGCCGCTTCGCCGGCGAGGATGTGAAGGCCGGCAGCATCATCCTGCGCGCGGGCTGTCGGCTGGGTGCCGCCGACATCGGCCTCCTGGCCTCGGTCGGCCGGGCGGAAGTGAGGGTGCGGCGGCCGCTACGGGTGGCGCTGCTCTCCACCGGCGACGAGCTTGCCGAACCCGGAACGGCCACGCCTGATGGCCATGTTTACGATGCCAACCGCCATGCGCTCGCCCACCTGCTGCGCGGCGCGGGCTGCGAAGTGGCCGACCTCGGCATCGTCCGCGACGACCCCACCGCCATCGGCGATGCCCTGGAACGCGCCGCGGACCGGGACCTGATCGTCAGCTCCGGCGGCATGTCGACCGGCGAGGAGGATCATTTGACCGCGGCGGTCAACGCGCGCGGCGCCATGCATTTCTGGCGGCTGTCGATCAAGCCGGGCCGCCCCGTCGGCCTCGGCGAGATCCGGGCGCGGGACCGCGCCGTGCCTTTCCTCGGGCTGCCCGGCAACCCGGTTGCGGCGATGGTGACATTCCTGTTGATCGGCCGGCCGCTGATCGCCCACCTCTGCGGCGCGCGCGAGCCGGTGCCGCGACGCTATCCGGTCCGGGTCGATTTCGACGCGCGCAAGAAGGGCAACCGGCGCGAGTTCATCCGGGTGAGCCTGCACGACGGCCCGGCCGGCGAGCTGCCGCGTGCCACCCGGTTTCCGCGCGACGGCGCCGGCATCCTGTCGTCCATCACCGACAGCAACGGCTTTGTTGAATTGCCCGAAGGCGTGACCCATGTGAGCATGGGTGACGTGGCGTCCTACATTCCATTCAAAGAGTTCCTGCCATGAAGGTTCTGTATTTCGCCTGGCTCAGGCAGCGCATCGGCCAGCGCGAGGAAACCATCGAGCTGCCGGACGGCGTGTCCGACGTCAGCGGCGTGGTCGACCTGTTGCGCGGCCGCAGCGACGCCCATGCCCGCGCGCTCGCCAACATGGATGCGGTGCGGGTGGCGGTGAACAAGGAGTTCGCCGAGATGTCGACGGCAGTGAAATCAGGCGATGAGCTGGCGCTGTTCCCGCCCGTCACCGGCGGATAAGCCCGGCGGATGATTTCAGCGGATGATCCCAGCGGATGATTAAGGTCCAGCAAGACGACTTCGACATCGGCGCCGAACTGGCGGCACTGACCGATGGGCGCACCGACATCGGCGGGCTGGCCAGCTTCGTCGGCCTGGTCCGCGACCTGCACGGCGACCAGGCGGTCAGCTCGATGACGCTGGAGCATTATCCCGGCATGACCGAGAAGATGCTGGCCGAGATCGAGGCGGAGGCGCACGCGCGCTGGCCCCTCGACGCCAGCCTGATCATCCACCGTTACGGGCGCCTGGCGCCGGGCGACCGCATCGTGCTGGTCGCCACCGCGTCCGCCCACCGGCAGGCGGCGCTGGAAAGCACCGCCTTCCTGATCGACTGGCTGAAGACCAAGGCGCCGTTCTGGAAGGCCGAGGCCACGCCGGAGGGCGAGCACTGGGTGGAGGCCCGCGCCAGCGACGACGACGCCGCCGCGCGGTGGGAAAAGTAGCGCGCCGGGCCTAATTTCCGCACCGGCATCGGTACTGCGTGTCTTTTTCCCATCACCAACACCCTTGTCATCCTTGACCGAGGCCGGAACGGCCGAGCGTCGAGGAACCATTCTAGGCATCGCGCGAGCGTCGAAATGGATCCCGGCACTAGGCCCATCGCTACGCTTGGACCTCGGCCATGGATGACAATGGGATAGGGTTTGCGCCCTAAACCCGCGCTTCCAGCACCAGGTTGATCGGCGTTTCCGCCACCCGGCGCAGGCTGGCGAAGCCGCCGTCGCGCACGATGATATCGCGCAGCGTCGCCTCGCCGGCCTGAGCGCCGAGCGCCATGCCGCCCTTCTGCGCCAGCGCCCCCGGCACGCAGCTCATGGTCGACGCCGCATAGGACATCCGCCCGATCGGGTTGAAGTTCTGCTCCAGGCTGTCGTTGGCGAACGGCTCGACCACCATCCAACTGCCGCCGGGTTTCAGCGCCTGGCGGATTCGCCGCGCGGCGGTGACCGGGTCGCCCATGTCGTGCAGGGCATCGAAGCAGGTGACGAAATCGAAGTCGGCACCCTCGAAATCCTGGGCGCTGCCCAGCTCGAAGCTCAGGTTGTCGCCGGCGTCATGCGCCTGGGCGTGGGAGCGGGCCGCCTCGATGGACGGCGTGTGGATGTCGATGCCGACGAACTGCGAGGCCGGAAACGCCTGCGCCATCAGCCGCGTCGAATGGCCGTGGCCACAGCCGATATCCGCCACCCTTGCGCCCGACCGTAACCGGTCGGCAACGCCGTCCAGTGCCGGCAGCCAGCTCTCGATCAGGTTGGCGCGATAGCCGGGGCGGAAGAACTCGGCGATGTAGCAGGCGATGCAGCCGGCCTGGTTCTCCCAGTGCACGCCCTCGCCTGTGCGGAATGCCTCCATCACCGCGTCCATGTTGTCCGACAGCGCCGACGCGGCACAGAAACCGCGCAGGATGTAGGCCGGGCTCTGCGGGTCGGCCAGCACGAAGGCATGCTCCGGCGGCAAGGTGAAGCGCTTGGACGCAGCGTCGTACGTGATGTAGCCGGAGGCCGCCTGGTGGGCCAGCCACTCGCGCAGATAACGCTCCGCGAGCCCGGTTGCGGCGGCCAGTTGCTCGGCAGTGACCGGCCCGGCCTCCGCCATCGCGCCATAGATGCCGAGCGACCCGCCAATGCGCACCGGCGCAATGGAGAACGCCGCACCCAGGTCATCGACCACCTTGTGGAGGAATTGCTCGATCTTCTGCTCGTTCATCGCTTTGTCCTTTCTTGTCCGTGGGCCTTTCTTGCACCACTGGGCCGAAAGCCGGCCCGCTGGCAGGTGCAATAGACGGGGTCGGGCGATGAAGGCATGATGCGGCGATGAGAAATCGATGAGATCGCGGTCTCATGAAATCGGGGTTCGGCGGCCGGCATGAACGGGGGGACGATTGCGGATCTGCTTCGGCGTGGCCGCCGCACCGCATTGGCGGGGCGCGATGCCGAGCTGAACCTGCTGCGCCAGTTGGCATCGGACGACGGGCCTGTCGTGGCCTATGTCCACGGCCCGGTCGGCATCGGCAAGTCGGCACTGCTGGCCGCGTTCGAGACCTGGCTCGCCGGCGAGAACCATCCCTGTATCCGCATCGAGGCCGGGGAGATCGAGCCGCGGCCTGAGGCGATTGTCGCCGCCATTGCCGGCGCGTTGGGACATCCCACGACCTACACCTCCGAACTGGCCGCCCATCTGGTCGCAACGCTGGCGGACAGGCCCACGGTCATCATGGTCGACGACGTCGACACCTGGCGGCTGGCGGCATCCTGGCTGCGCATGGAACTGGTACCGGCGATGCCGGCCAGCACCCGGTTCGTGTTCGCCGGAGCGACCGCGCCACCGGCGCAGTGGTCCGCGGAGTATGCCCAGTATTTCCTGGATATGTGGCTCGGCAACCTGTCGCGCGAGGCGAGCGATGCCGCCGTCGCCGAAGCCGGTCTGGAGCCATCGGTCGCCGCGCGCATCTGGCAGCTCACCGGAGGCCATCCACTGGGGCTGCGCATGGCGATACACGCCGCGCGGGTGAGCACGCTCGACACCGTGCGCGCGGCCGGCGAACTCGCCAACGCCATCATGCACGCCATCGGCGACCAGGAACTGCGCCGCGCCACCGAGGCCTGTTGCATCGTGCGGCGGGCAAGCCGGGCGCTGGTATCAGCCATCCTGGACACGCCCGAGCCGGTGCCGCTGTCGCTGCTGGAGGCGGTCGAGGCCCTGCCCTTCGCCACCCGCGACGAGGAAGGCATCTACATCGCCGAACCGGTGCGCCAGTGTGTGGTGGATTGGATGTCGGGGGTGGAGGCGGAACGCTACATGGCCTGGCGGTCGACCGCCGCGAACTGGATCCTCGGCCAGTTGCGCGGGGTCAGCGGCGCCGGGCGCTGGCGCTATATGGCCGACCTGCTGCACCTGCTGGAGGAGCCGGTGCTGCGCAACGCCTTCTTCCCCACCGACGCACCGGCGCCGCCGGTGGAGCCCGCCCGCCAGGACGATTTCCCGGCCATTCTGGCCCTCGCCGAGCAGCGCAACGGCCCGGACGAGCGCGCCTGCATCGAGGCCTGGACCAGGCGCCTGCCGCACCGTTTCTCGGTCGCACGCGGCGACGACGGGGCGGTGCTCGCCTTCTATGCATTCGCGCGCCAGGACGACCCGATAGCCGGCCTGGCCTCGCTCGATCCGCTGTTCGCCCTGTGGCAACAGCATCTGAGCGCGCACCCGGTCGATGGCGAGGTCCTGTTCGTCCGCCAGATGTCGGCACGCGGCGTCGCACCGCTGCCGCCGGAACGCGTCGCCTGCGTGCTCGACCTGAAGCGCAACTACATCGAACGCTGGGGGCTTGCGCGCATCTACAGCTACGCGACCGGGGTGGAGAGCGACGGCGTGCTGATGGCACGGCTCGGCTTCAAGCCGCTGGAGGGCGCGCCGTCGGGCCTGCCGACGACGATGATCCTGGACCTGCCCGGCGCCGACCTTGTGGACTGGGTGGCGACACTGGTGCAGGCGGGCGGCGCGACTGGCCCCGGCACGATGACGAACGGCAGTGGCGATGGATTGGCGTTTGTCCGCGACCGCCGGGAAATCACGGTCGACGGGTCAGTGGTCGAGCTGACGCCATTGGAGGCACAGGTGCTGGCCGAGTTGATCGACCGTGCGCCCGCCGCCGTCGGCCGGGAGGAGCTGATCGAGCGCATCTGGCGGCGCACCTTCGTCGGCAGCAACGTGGTCGACACCGTCATCCGCACACTGCGCAAGAAGATGGGGCCATTGCGCGACCGCATCCAGACCGTACCGAAACTGGGGTATCGTTACGTTGAAGCGCCGGAGACCAACGCCTCCACGCCGTCCGCTACGCGTATTCCCGCCGCTTGATTAGATCGGGATCAGCTTACGCTGAATCTGCGCCAGCCCTCTCCCCCACCCGGCCGCCCAACTCCAGTATGATGTCTGGGCGGCCGGGTGGGGGAGAGGGCCGGTGCCGACTTAAATGATCATGCTCTAAGTTTCGACGCCCGTTCACGTGCCGTGTAGCTCGATCACTGCGTCGCCGCCAGCAGCTCTGATCGCCTCACTCATGCGCGCCGTTTTCGTGGCGTGGCGAGGATCCAACAGGCGTTGGGTTTCGCGATTGTCGATCCGCAACCGGCGGGTCAGTTCCGCAGCACTGACGCCGTGGTGGTGCATGGCGACATAAAGCGCGATCTTCATCGCAACCGCAGCATCTGGCACCACCAATTCCTCATCCTTGCGACGCCGGCTAGGCTCCGGAACGTCTTCCCGGTACTTCATGCGGAACATAAGGACTGAGTTAAGCAGATCGACGGCCTGGGCGCGCGCTTCATCGCGATTTTCGCCATCGGTCGCCGCCTCTGGCAAATCGCGAAACGTCACCACTACCCGCCCGTCCTCGTCGGGCTCAAATCGGGCCGGATACGCGATCTTCATGCCAGATCATCCTTGTTTAGGCCAAGGTCCTTCAACATCTTCGCCAAAAGACCACGGCCGATTTCATCCTTCGGGCTCTTCAACGTTGTGAACGCTGCACCGAAATAGACGCGACCGTGACTACCCTTGCCGGGCTTGCCATCATAGGTGACCGGAACTCGGCGTGCTTTGCCCAGCTTGCGCAATAGCCGCAGGAATTCTTTGCCGTTCACGGTACGACTGACAAATAGGACATAGTTGTCCTATTTGCAATCCTTGGAGATCAGCGAGCGTCGCGTGGCGCCTACTCAGCTTCGGCCTGGGCCTTGAAGACGTAGCGGCCGGCGTCCAGGAACATCATCGGGTCGCCGGCGACACCATCCAGGCGCACTTCGTAATGCAGGTGCGGGCCGGTGCTGCGACCGCTGCTGCCCAGGAGGCCGATCGGCTGGCGGTAGTCCACCACATCGCCGGCCTCGACCAGGATGCCGCTCAGGTGCGCGTAGCGGGTGGTGATGCCCAGCCCATGGTCGATGATGACCAGGCGGCCATAGCCGGTACGCCAGTCGGCGAAAGCAACCACGCCCGGCGCGGTGGTGCGGATCGGCGTGCGCATCGGCCCGACGAAGTCGAGACCGCTATGGTAGGCGTCGCGCCCATTGATCGGGTCGATCCTGTGGCCGTACCCGCTGGTCAGCTTGTATTCGTCCATCGGCTGGCCGAGCGGCAGCATGCGCAGGAGTTGGCGCAGCCCGTCCCAGCGCTCGATATGGCTGCCGAGTGCGGCCGTGCTCTCGTCCTGGGCGCTCACCACAGGCGCCGCCGAAGCCGCGAGATACGGGCCGCCGCGCGACACCGCCGGCTGGGACGCGGCCAACCGCAGCAGCATCAACTCCACGTCCAGGCCGGTCATCGCGATCACGTCCTGGGCGGCGTTGATGTCGTCGATGGTCCACAGGCTGAGGCGGTAGGTGAGCTCGTCGTGGGCACGGTCGGAGGCCTCGAGCGCGCCGGTCAGCGCCGCCACCTGGGCCTCCAGCGAATCGCGCTCCTGGACCAGCACGTCCCATCGCTCCGACAGCAACTGGTACTGGCGGTGCAGGGCCGAGAAGTCGGCACGCTGGTCCACGTCCGCATCGGCGGAAACGACCGGCATGATGGGGTCTGCGTCGGGTGCGACCGGGGCCGCCACCTCGTTCATCGCGAGTTCCAGCACCGCAAGCCGGGCTTCCAGCCGCAGCCTTTGGTAGCGCTCGGAGTAGTAGCCGATGGTGATCAGGTTCTCCGGCGCGAACACATCCTCCACCGCCACCCGGACCTCGGCGACGAAGTCGGTCACCAGATAGTATTCGGCCAGCGTCGGCATGCGCATCAGCCAGGGTGCCGGCGCGTCGGCAAGGTCCGACCCGACCGGACCGTCCGGCGTCAGGTCGCCCTTCGGCGCCGGCCGGAACAGCCAGGGCGCCATGTCGTCGGGCGTGGACGCGAACGCATCCAGCGCCAGCCCGGCCGCGCACCCCGCGGCAACAACAGCGCTGATCCACCCGCCGCGACGCGACGGTGCCCGGTGGTCGATTGCCATGTCCTGCACATCCCCTGAACGCGACCCGACAGCCGCGGCGCCCTCCTGCGCGGCCGCTCATCGGGTTTGGTTAACGCAAATCCTAGGCCAAGCGTGAACGCTGGGCAAGCTGACGGCGTATGGTTAGCGAAGCCTTAACGCCAGCCCGGCCGGCCACCCGCGCCGACGCCCGGATCAGTCGTCGCCGCCGTCCGCCAGCGTCAGTTCGTCGGCCATCGCCTTCAGGCCGGAGGTCAGGCCGCCGTCGACGGTCAGCACGGCGCCGCTGATGAACGAGGCCTCGTCCGACGCCAGGAAGGCGACCGCGGCGGCCACCTCCTCCACACGGCCGACCCGGCCCAGCGGATACCACTTGGTCAGCCGCTGCATGAAGTCCGGCTGCCGCTTCATCCGGGCCTCGTGGGCGTGGCTGAAGATGGTGCCCGGCAGCACGGCGTTGGCGCGGATGTTGTGCTTCCCGTACTCGGTCGCCAGGCTCTTGGTGAACATGATCAGCCCGCCCTTGGCAGCGCTGTAGGCGGGGTTGCCGAAGTGCATGATGCCGTTGACCGAGCTGATGTTGACGATGGAACCGCCGCCGGCCGCGATCAGGCTCGGCAGCACGGCACGCGCCATCAGATACGGCCCGGTCAGGTTGATCGCGACGTCCAGGTCCCACAGTTCGGGATCGGTGTCGTCGAAGCCCTCGGCATTGGCGGCACCTGCACAATTGATCAGCACGTCGACGCCGTCGGTGGCCTGCATGAACTTCTCGACCGCGGCGGCCACCTGGCGCTTGTTGGTGACGTCGGCATGCAGCGCGACACCGGCACCGCCATGCTGCTTCAGGCGGGTGACGGTTTCCTCCGCACCCTCCATGTTCATGTCGAGCGCGCCGACGAACGCGCCTTCCGACGCCAGGCGGCTGGCGATGGCGTTGCCGATGCCGGAGCCGGCCCCGGTGACGAGTGCGCGCTTGTTTTGGAAGTTCTCTGTCATGCGAAAGCCCTGAATCCGGCAGCAGCGCGGGCCAGAGCCGGCCGGCGCAAATGGCCATAGTTGTAGAAAGAAAGTCCCGACGCACCGGCGTCGCGTGCGGCAACGGCCGCCGCCTCCACCTCGCCGGCGGTGCGCAAATCGGGCACGTCCGGCCGCAGGATGGCGTGCATGCGGGCCTGGTCTCCGATCCGGCGGCGGACATCGAACAGATCGGCCGCGACCTCGCCCACTTTCGGCTGGTAGGCCGGCACCTCCACCAAGTCGGCGGCGGCCGCCTGGCCGGCAAGGTCGGAGCCTTCCAGCCATGTCGCCGCCGTCGGCCGCTGCACGGTGGGGATGACGCCGACCCACACCGTCTTCGGCACGCTCGCCCGCACCGCCGCGACCAGGTCGGTCACGATCTTGCAGCGCCAGCGCAGGAAGGCGGCCATGTCCGGCTCGCCCAGGATGTCGCCCATGAACCATTCCAGCGCCATCGCCGGGTCGATGGCGATGTCCGACGACAGGTAGGCGTCGACCCACGACACCACCAGCTTGCGCAGGCGCTCGGCATCGATGCCGGCGGCCTCCGCGCCGGCCATCGCCGCGTCGGAGAAGCTGAGCGCCAGCAGCCGGTCGACCCACGGGTTCAGCGGCATCAACTGGAACTCGTGGTGCAGGCCGTGCTGGAACGGCAGATAGCCCGGCGTTTCCAGCACCATGCCGACGATGTTGGTGGACTGCGCCGCATCGGTGCACAGGGTCACGATGTAGTCCTGCACCTCGGACGCCGCCGGGTCCAGGCTGAACGAGTAATGATCGCCGAACGCGTTGCGCACGGTGAATTCGGGATGGCGCGCGCCCAGCGCCGAATTGTGCAGGCACACGATCCAGGCCACAGACTGCAGGCTGTCGTGCGCCTCGATCTCGGCGAACGGGTCGAAATCGTCCAGCATCGGGTGCGGCAGCGGCTTGATCGCGCCGTACTCGGCCATATCGGGGCGGAAATAGACCGCGCCGTCCACCAGTTCCTTCACCCGGCCCTGGCGCCCATGCGGCCGCATGAAGCGCCCGGCGTGGTAGCTGGTGGCCAGCGTGATCGTGTTGGCGCCGGTGTCGCCGATGTGGCCGAGCATCGCATCGACGCCCTCGTCCAGCAGGTCCCAGGCGTAGGAATAGATGGCGCGATAGTCGGGCCAGGCCCAGCCGCTGCCGCCGTCGTCGGTCATCGGCTCAGCCCCCCACGGTGTGCCACAGCTCGCCGGCAACGACGATCTGGCGGGTCGCCAGCTTGGTGTTGCCCTTCAGCTCCGCCTGGGTGATGTCGTGGTAGACGAACGCGCCCTCCTCTTCCTCCAGGATCACCGCGTCGCCGATCGCACCCACGCCCAGATGACCCAGGTCGGGCATGCGCAGGGCGCGGGCCGGCGTGGCGGTGGCGCAGGCCACGACATCGAACATCGACATGCCCAGGTTGCGGAACTTCGACATGGTCTCCAGCAGGTGATAGGTCGGCCCGTCGATGCAGAGCTGGTGCACGTCGCTGGAGATGCAGTCCGGCGGGAAATCCTCGGCCAGAGCGGCGGTGCCGACGTGGAAGGCGAACGACCCGGCGCCGTGGCCGATATCGAAGATGATGCCACGCTCACGCGCCGCGATCATGTCCTCGCGCATGGCGCCGGTGCGGGTGATCGGGGCATTCGGGAACGGACGGAAACAGTGGGTCAGCACGTCGCCGGGGCGGAGCCGCGTCAGCACCTCGCTGCGGCCGGGCGGCGGGTAGTCGATGTGCGCCATGATCGGCAGGTCCAGCTCCTCGGCCACCTCGACCGCCAGGTCCAACGGCGCAACGCCGCTGGTGCCGCCGGCAATGCGGCCTACGCGCACCTTGATGCCGCGGATCAGCTCCGGGTACTCGCGCGCGATGTCGACCACCTCGCCGGGGTGCAGCAGGTCCATGTCGCGGCACTCGCCGACCATCACATTGCGCGAGAACGCGAAGATGCCGGCAAACGAGATGTTGACGAAGGCCAGGATGCGCAGCGGGCACGGGTCGATGACATGGGCCTTGAAGCCGGGAAAATTGCCGGGTCCGGAGCTGCCGGCGTCGACGAATGTGGTGGTGCCGCTGACCCGGCCGACCCCCTCCGCATCGACGCCGAGCGACGTGCCGCCCCAGTAGACGTGGGTGTGCAGGTCGATCAGCCCGGGCACAACGTACTTGCCGCCGGCATCGATCACCGTCTCCGCGCCGCTGCTCGCCAGTTCGTCGCCGACGGCCGCCACCCGCCCGCCGGAGAACGCGATGTCGGTGATGCCGTTGATGGTGTTGGCCGGATCGATGACGTGTCCGTTGCTGATGACCAATTCGTGCGTCATACAATTGTTCCCGCGATTCTGGTGTGAGTGACAGCTCATGAGCCGCGCGCGGAAGCCCATGCGCCACGGACGATGCCAGACTAGCACCAGGCGGCGGGCTGCCGATACAAGGGATGATGCCCAGGTACCATGTCCAAGGACAAGTGGACGAAACCGCGCTGGCGCCAGCGCTGGCTGCTGGCCTGTCTGGGCGCGTTGCTGGGGCTGCAATCTCCCGCGTTCGCGCAGGCCGACGACATCCGGCTGCTGGCGCCCGCCTATAGCGACCAGACCGAGCCCTATCTGCGCGCGGCGGCGGACGCGTTCGCCGCTGACCATCCCGACACGGCAATCAGCGTCGAGGTCGTCGACTGGGACGAGCTGTTCGCGCGCCTCGCCGCCGAGAGCGATGCGCCGCCCGATATCGCCATTGTCGCGACCCGTTGGCTGGTCGACCTGGCCGCCGAGGGCGCCATCGCGCCGCTCGACGCGGCGATCGCGCCCGAGCTGGCATCCCGGTTCATGCCGAGCGTCCTGGCGGCCTCGACCATGAACGGCCAGCTCTGGGGGTTGCCGTTCGCCGCATCCTCGCGCGCGCTCTACGTCAACCAAGCGCTGCTGCAGGCCGCCGGGCACACCAACCCACCCGCGACCTGGACCGAACTGGCCACGGTCGCCGGCGACATCGCCGCGCTGGGCGACGAGACGTACGGATTCGGCATCCAGGGCAAGGGCATCGAGACCGATATCTACTTCGGCTATGCGCTGTGGAGCCACGGTGGGGAGATCGTCGGCGCCGACGGGCGCGTTGCGCTGGACAGCGATGCCGCGCGGGCCGCCGCCACGCTCTACAGCGGCATGATCGCAGCCGGGGCCACCCAGCCCGACGTTGCGGGCAGCAACCGCGCCACCCTGCAGGATATGTTCGTCGCCGGCGACCTGGGCATGGTGATCACCGGGCCTTGGCTGGCATCCCGTCTGGCCCAGGAGGCGCCGACCCTGGATGTCGTTGTGGCGCCGGTGCCGGCCGGCACCGAAACAACGAGCTACGGGGTCACGGACTCGGTCGTCCTGATGGCCGGTGCAACCGAAAACCCGGACGCGATTGCGTTCCTCGACGTCCTGTTTTCGCCGGAATGGCGGGTGGAGTTCCTGGAGACCGAAGGGTTCGTGCCGGTCACCACGGCCGTGGCCGACAGTGAGGCCGTGACCGCCGATCCGGTGATGGGGCCCTTCGCCCGGACGCTGGCGCAGGCGCGCTTCGAGCCGCTGGTGCCGGAGTGGGAGGAGATCGCGGATATCGCGACCAACGCGCTCAGGCGCATCTACCTGGGCGATGCCGACCCTGGCGAGGCGCTGGCGCGCGCCGCCGCGGAGATCGAGAGCTTCCTGGTCAGCCAGACGCCTTCTCGATGACCGAAACGTCGGCGCCGTCGTCACGCTGGCGCTGCTCGACCAGCCGGTGCCCGGACTCCGTGCAGAAGTGCCGGAAATCGGCGGGCGCGCCGGGGTCCGTCGTCACCACCTCGACAATGGCGCCGTCCGGCAGCCCCTTCAGCGCCTTGCGCGCCTTCAGCACCGGCAACGGGCACTTCAACCCGGTCGTGTCGAGCACGTGATTTTCGGTTGATGCGGTCATGTGCCAAGTGTAGGGCACACAGCCCCCTGAGCAACACCGATACGCGATGATCGACGCGACATGATCGACCGAGAACTGCGCCGCCTGATCGACCCGCCGCTGGACCGTGCCGGGCGGCACCTGGAGTCGCGCGGGCTCGGCGCCAACACCATGACGCTGGCCGGGTTCGCGGTCGGGCTGGCGTGCATTCCCGCGATCGCGTTCCAGCTCTATTGGCTGGCCGCCCTCCTGATGATCCTGAACCGCATCGCCGACGGGCTGGACGGCGCCATCGCACGCGCCCATGGCAAGACCGATTTCGGCGGCTACCTGGATATCGTCTGCGACTTCATCTTCTACGCGGGCTTCGTGTTCGCCTTCGCGCTGGCGGCCCCGGCAAACGCGCTTGCCGCCGCGTTCCTGGCGTTCAGCTTCATGGGCACGGCCTCCAGCTTCCTGGCCCACGCCATCCTGGTCGAGAAAAACGGCGGCCAGCCCAGCAACGTGCAGAACAAGTCGTTCTTCCATTCCCGTGGGCTGGCCGAGGGCACCGAGACCATCGCCTGCTTCGCCGCCCTGCTGGCGTTCCCCAGCGCGTTCGTCTGGATCGCCTACGCGTTCGGCGCGATGTGCTGGCTGACCACGGCATTGCGGGTGCGCGACGTGTGGACCGCGTTCGGGCGGTAGGCCCTGACCCGGAGATCAGGTCCCGCCCCGGGCGACGCTCATCCGGCGCCGCCCGGGCCTTGGCAACTACAGTTCGCCGGCGGTGCCGATGACCAGCAACTGGGTCTCGCCGGTCGCATCGTCGACGCCGTCATTGTCGGTGACCACGATGACGCGGCCGTCGGCGGTGACCGCCAGGCCCTCCGGCTTGTCGGAGATCCAGCCATTGCCGGCGCGCATCCCCGGCAGCAGGTCGAACACCACGGTCTTGTCGACCACCGGCAGATCGCCGCCGAACGCCACCGGCTCGATGCCGGCAAGGTCGATGACGCTGACCACCTTGTGGGTCGAATAGATGCCCGGCTGGTTGTCGCGCTCGATCAGCGCGAACCGGCGGTCGCCCAGATAGGTGATCTCCGACAGCCCGACCCAGCCGCCGTTCGCCGACGACGGCTTGTCGATCGGATAGCGCACGAAGCTCCAGGCCTCCTCCGACGGCGTGTAGACCGCCAGCTTGACGTGGCCCTGCGGGTCGTCGCCCCATTCGCGCTGGGTGGCGACAATGACGCGCTCGACGCCATCTTCGGTCCAGGCGGCCACGCCCTCGAACCCGAAGCGCACCGAATCGGCCTCCAGGTCCTGCGGCAGCATGATCTCGGCCTCGACCGTGCCATCGGCGGCGGCCTGGATCAGCAGGTTGTGCAGGTCGCGGTCCAGCCGGCCTTCGGACACCAGCCAGAAGCCGCCGTCCTCGCGCATGGCGACGCCCTCCAGGTCATAGCCGGCCGGCGCGCCATCCTTCATCAGCGTGATGTAGTCGGTGATCTCGGCCGGCGCGGCGGAGACGTCCATCGTGTAGACGCGGGACTCGCTGTAGAAGTTGTCGTTGACCGCATAGACCGTGGCGGCGTCGCTCGGGTCGGCGACCAGGCCGGACAACGCACCCCAGCCGATGGGGGCACCCGTCGCCGGCTCGATGACCGAATGCACCATCGGATAGGAGGGCGCCCCCTCGGTGAGCTGATAGAGCCCGACCGTGGCGCGGATGTTGTCTTCCGCGGAGTCGACCTCGGTTGCCACCGCGAACAGGTTGCGGGACGGGATCGCCAGAATGCCCTCCGGCCCGACGGCCGTCGGCAGGAAGTCGATCAGCTCCGGATCGCCGCCGGTGTCGCGGTAGACGGTGACGAAGTTGCCGCGCTCGGAGTTGACGAAGATCAGCGTGTCGTCCCCGAAAGTGCCGACATCCACGCCCTCCGGCTCCACGCCCTTGTTCTCGGCCCGCCCCTCGGGATAGTGGCCATAGGCCATGCCCAGATGCTCCATGCTGTTGCCGCTGTCGAACAGCACCTGGCCGGCGGTGTCGAAAATGGTGAAGCCGCGCGACCCACCCTGGTAGTCGCCTTCGTTGGCGGTGACGAAGCGCGCGGTGTCGATCCACGACACGGCATCGGGCTCGCGCGGCACGGCGGCCAGGCTGCCGGTGCCGGCGATCACGTCGTCCTCCAAGATGTCGATGGCGTCCAGGTCGACGGTGCCGGCGGAGAAGTGCGCGGTCACCTCGCCGGATGCCAGGTCGACCAGCACGATGTGGTTGTTCTCCTGCAGCGTGACGACGGCGATGTTGTCGGCGTTGATGTCGACATATTCGGGCTCGGGGTCGTCACCCGCGACCTCGGCCAGCCCGGTCATGTCCACGATGGTGACGCTGTCGCAATTGGTCGGCAGATTGTCCTCGCCGATCTCCAGGACCGCCAGCGTGCCGGCGGGAAGCTGCGGGATGACGCCGTCGTTGAGGTCCTCGTCGCGCTCGTTCTCGATCGCGACCGCGACGAACGTGCCGTCGGGGCTGACCGCCACACTGTCGGGCTGGCCGCCGACGTCGCAGGTCGCCACCACCTGCTGGGCGGGAATGTCGATCACCGCCACGTGGCCGGACGGCGCGACATAGCTTTCGGAGGTGTTCACGCCGGCATAGCCGACGCCGCCGATGATGCCGATGGAGGTCGGCTCGCCCTCAAGCGCCACCGCGCCGCCGCCGGACGGGGACGCCGGGTTGGCGATATCGACGAAGCCGATCCGCTCGCCGGGGCTGTCCGTGTACGCCAGCACCATGCCGTCCGGCGTCACCGCCACGATCTCGGCCACCGTTTCGGTCGCCGGATCGACGCCGTCGCCGAGATTGGTGAAGACCGGCAAGGTGGCGACCCGCGCGAAGTGCATGTCCTGCGCCGAGGCAGCACCGGCGCCGATCCCCACGGCGCAGCCGAGCGACGCGGTCGCCAGCAACGCGGCGCGCAGGCCGCGCACGCGGCCAATCGATTGTACGGATTGTTTCATATTCCCCATCCCCGAAGTGGCCATCCCCGAGTTGCGAGGACCGCGGAGGGGGATGGATTGCCTGCCCGCTGGGTAGCAGACGGGCATTGCAGACGGGTGACGGGTCGGTGACGGTTGGGTGACGGAGGATGGTCGGCAGCGGCGACTCTAAATCACCGGCAGCGAGGTGGCCGCGCTGGCGCCGATCAGGTCGGCGATGATGCCGAGCCCGCGCACGAGCTGGTCCTCGTCCGCGGCCGCGTTCAGGCACACCCGCACGGCGTTGAACGGCGGCGCACCGGCCACGGGCTCGGCCATCGGGCCGGGGGTGTGGATGCGGAACGCCTCGCCGGAGGTCACCGCCACGCCGCGCAATTGCGCCTCGGCCACGAAGTCATGGACGCGCCACGGCATCGGCACTTCCAGCCACAAGTGGAACGACGACGGATGGCGGCGCATGCGCGCGTTGCCCAGGATGCTGGCGGCCAACGACTGGCGGCGGCGCGCGGTCTCGCGCTGGAAGTCCGCCGCCCGCGTCGCATCGCCGGAGCGGATCGCCTCGGCCGCCACCTCGACCGTCAGCGACGAGGTCATCATCACCGTTGCGCGCAGGGCCGCACAGATGGTCGGCAACAGCGCGCGCGGGCCGTTCAGGAACCCGACCCTCAGCGCCGGCGCCAGGCACTTCGACATGCTGGTGATCGCGATGGTGCGCTCCGGCGCGAAGGCGCGCATCGGCGGTGGCGGATCGGTGACCACGAAGCTGTAGACGTGGTCCTCCACGATCACCAGGTCGTGGCGGCGGGCGATTTCCGCCACCTGCTCGCGACGCTGCACCGGCATCACCGTGGTGGTCGGGTTGTGCATGGTCGGCATCAGGTAGAGCAGGCGCGGCTTGAGCTGGCCGCACAGCGCATCCAGCGCTTCGGGCACCGGCCCGTACTCGTCCAGCGGCACGCCGCGCACCCGCACGCCCCGGTTCCAGCCGAACGCGTCGACGCCCGGCCAGGTCAGCGCCTCCGCCAGCACGGTGTCGCCCGGCCGGGTCAGCGCGCTCATGGTCGCGGTGAGCCCACCCTGGCAGCCCGGCGTGATCAGCACCTCATCGGGCGAGGCCTCGATGCCCAAGGTGGAAAGCCATTCGGCGGCGATCTCGCGGTGCCCGGTCCGCCCGGCAGGGTGTTGGTAGCTGGCCAGCGGCAGCAGGTTCTGCGGCGAGCCGACCCGCGCGAAAAGCTCCGACAACAGCCCACCCATGTTGTCCATGAGCGGATAGTTGGGCGCCAGGTCGATCAGGTCCGTCTGATCGCCATGGCTGGCGAACCAGTCCGCCGGCAGCATGTCGCTGCCACCGGAGGCGACGTCTCCCGCACCTGCGCTCGCAGCCACCGCCGTCAAGGATCCGCCGCCATGGCCCCACCCGGCATTGCCGCTGGGCTCCGACGCCACCCGCTCCGACTGCTCCAGCACGAAGGTGCCGCGGCCGACCTCGCCGCCGATCAGCCCGCGCCGCGATGCCTCGGCATAGCCGCGCGAGACGGTGCCGACGGTGACGCCCAGCCGATAGGCCAGGTCGCGATGCGTCGGCAGCCGCGTCCCCACCCTGAGTGTTCCCTTGACGATATCGCCGGCGATGGCATCGGCCAGCGCGATATAGCGCGGCTGGCTCGATGACGACAGATCAGGCATCCAATTTGTCATGGTGACAATATTAGCTTTGACATCATTGTCATGCAACCCCATAAATCAATGCACACAATCTACGCCGATTGATCAATTGTATCGATTGTATCGATCCCCGATTGATCCCGGGTTCGCCCACGGCACGATTGTTCGACCGTGATCGTATCGACTTCGCTACGCCGCGGCCGTCAATTCGCCCACTATGGCCAGTGCACGCGGTGGCCCAGTGGAGCGGCTTTTTTCATCGCGCAGCGACAGCAAGAACCGGGTGGAAGCTGTCGTCGACCGGCAATAGCGTGCCCAGACATGAGCCGGTCAAAGGAGACTGACAATGCAACACGCACAACGCAACGGCACGTTCACCAACCAGAACTCCAATTCCGTCGCGAAGATCGTGCGCGTGGCGGTCGAGCTTCCCTGGCGCATGATGTCGAAGGCACTCATCGTCCTGATGGCCTGGCAGGAGCGCGCGCGCCAGCGCACGTCTCTGGGTCAGATGGACGACCGCATGCTGAAGGACATCGGCCTCAACCGGCTGGACGTGTACCGCGAGACCTCGCGCCCGTTCTGGAAGGACTGAGTGACCGTTTGAACCGTTGGCGCCGGCCCGCCATATCTCCAAACCTCCGTTCCCGGCAGCACACCGGCGGGCGGAGGGATGCGGGCCGGTGCCTTACCGATCGGCGCCCCATGCGGACGCCGGGCAGCGGATACAATCAGCCAAAGGAACTGGCGATCGGGGCATCTCGCGCTAGGATGACAATCCGTAGCCGGAGACGCCGTGATGATCGAACGCGACGCCACCACAGGTGGCACAATTGACAATGGAGCCGAGGCTGGCCTGGGTGATCCCCAGTTTGGCGATCCCCAATTCGGCGACCCGAGAATGGCCGACGCCATTGCCTGGCTGGCCGAGCACTATGTCGACCAGCCGAGCCTGGACGATGCCGCCGCCTCGGTCGGCATGAGCCCGTTCCACTTCCAGCGCCGCTTCACCGACTCCATCGGAGTCAGCCCGAAGAAGTTCATCCAGTACCTGACGCTGGACCACGCCAAGACTGCGCTGCGCGCGCGGCAGAGCGTGCTCGATGCGGCCTTCGATGCCGGGCTGTCCGGCCCCAGCCGCCTGCACGACCTGTTCGTGACCCACGAGGGCATGACGCCCGGCCAGTGGAAGGACAGCGGCGCCGGCCTGACGCTCAGCTATGGCTGGCACGACAGCCCGTTCGGCCGCTGCATCATCGTGTCGACCGGTGGCGGGGTGTGCGGGCTGGGGTTCGAGCGCAACAACGACGCGGCGGAAACGCTGGAGGACCTGGCAACACATTGGCCGGAGGCAACGCTGCGCGAGGACGCCAGCGTCACCGCGCCGGCTGCCGAGCGGATCTTCGGGCGCGCCAATGGCGATTTGAAGCTGATGCTGCGCGGCACGCCGTTCCAGCTCAAGGTGTGGGAGGCGCTGCTGCGCATCCCCTCCGGCACCGTCATCACCTACAGCGATCTGGCGGCGGCGGTGGACCGGCCCGACGCGGTGCGCGCGGTCGCCAGCGCGGTGGCCCGCAACCCGGTGTCGTGGCTGATCCCGTGTCATCGTGTGCTGCGCACCACCGGTGCGCTGGGCGGCTATCGCTGGTCGCTGGACCGCAAGCGCGCGATGCTGGCGTTGGAGGCGGCCGAGGCCCACCCAGGGGACTCCAACGGCGACGCGGTCGCTGCTTAGGTCGGACATGCTCATCTGTCATGCGCGGACTTGATCCGCGCATCCACGAGAATGGCCGCTCAAGCGGCCAATAAGACGTGGATGGCCGGGACAAGCCCGGCCATGACAATTGGAGAGGCGAGACCTCCTACCCCCACCGCACCGCGTAGATCGGCGGCATGTGCGCGCTGACGCAGGTCCACGACGTGCCGCCGTCCTCCGACACCCAAAGGCCGCCGGTTGTCGATCCCATGGCAAGCACATCGCCGGTGGCATCGACCGCCAGCCCGTGCCGGTAGACCAGGTCATAGGCCGGCGGGGCCGGCAAACCGACATCGTGCACATCGAACGACCGCCCGCCATCGTGGGTGCACGCCACCACGAAGCGCCCGTCGCGGGGATAGCGGTACTCGTCCTTCACCGCCGGCACGAACCAGGCGGTCTCGGGATCGTACGGGTGGACGGCCACCGCGAAGCCGAACTTGTCGGGCAGGATCGCCGTGATCTCCGACCACGACCCCAGATTGTCGGTGGAGCGGAACACGCCATTGTGGTGCTGGACCCAGAACGTGTCGGGCGCGCTGGCGCATTGCACCATGCGGTGCGGGTCCTGCGCCTCCTCCGCGTCAGCCTGGTCCGGCGGCATGTACTCCGCGAACATGCCTTTGCTGCGCGCCGCCCAGGACGCGCCGCCGTCCGTCGTCTCCCACACGCCACCGCAGGAAACGGCCACCGACACCCGCGAGGTGTCGCGCGGGTCGACGCAGATCGAGTGTATGCCCGGCTGGTCGGCGCCGCCGCCGAACCACTTCTCGCGCGCCGGCATCGTCCACAAGGGCTCGTTCAGCGCCCAGGTCTCGCCGCGGTCGTCGCTGCGGAACAGGCCGCCCGGAATGGTGCCGCACCACAGCGCGCCTGCCGTTCCGGCACTTTCCAGCGCCCAGGCGAGCTTGACGGCCGGCGCATCGCTGCCGTCCTCCTCGCCCTCATCTGCCGGGGCATAGGCCGGCATCGCCACTTCGGTCCAGGTCCCGCCCTGGTCGTCGCTGCGGTGCAGCTTGGCGCCGAAATGGCCGAGGTCGAGCGCGGCATAGAGACAGCCGTCGAGCGGATCGGGCAGCACCATGCTGACCGGCGACCCCATGAACGCGTCGCCGACCACGTGCCAGAACCCGTCCGACCGGGCCACAGTGAACAGTCCCTTGCGGGTCGCGACGTAGAGGTTGGAGGACATCACCCCGCTCCCTTGGTTGGTCAGCCGCCCGAGAGCGCCTGCAGGACGTAGATATCCGACTGCGGTGCGACCGGCACCGACAGGCAATCCGGCGGCTGGCGTTCGCCGTCCAGGTAGATCACCACGTGCTTGCGCAGCCGGCCCTGGTCGTCCAGCACGTAGCCGCGCAGCTTGGGCGCAGCGGCGAATGCCTGCTCCAGGGCCGCCGCAACGGTCGGCCCGTTCACCTCGACGTCGCCGCCGGGCGCCACCTTGCGCAGGTGGGATGTAAAGCGCATCGTCGCCATGGCGCATATTCATGCAGCGCCGCGCGGCTGGCAAGGACCCGCCCTATTGTCGGCCCCCGGTTGTCGCCCATGCTTGTCAGGGTGTTGGCAATCCGCTACCCCGCAGCGATGACCGACACCGACACGACCCTGATGGCGGCCGCGCGCTCCGCTCTGCTGATCGTCGACGTGCAGGATCGGCTGGCGCCGGCCATCCCGGGCGCGGACGCGCTGGTCGATGGCCTGGTGATGCTGTTGCGCGGCGCGCGGGCCCTGGACGTGCCGACCGTGCTGACCGAGCACTACGTCAAGGGGCTGGGCCCCACCGTCGCGGCCGTGAAGGCGGCGGCGGACCACGCCGTAGTGGTGGAGAAGATCCACTTCGCCGCCACCCGGGAGCCAGCATTCGCGCAAGTGCTGGACACGTGGCGCGACCGCCATGTGGTGATCGCCGGCACCGAGGCCCATGTCTGTGTGATGCAGACCGCGCTCGGCCTGCGGGCCGAGGGGCTGGATGTGGCCGTCGTCGTCGACGCCGTCGGCTCGCGCCTCGCCACCGACCGCGACACCGCGCTGCATCGGTTGGCGGCGGCCGGCGTGCGTCCGGTGACGGTGGAGATGGTGCTGACCGAATGGCTGGAGCGCGGCGATCACCCGGCGTTCAAGGAGATGCTGGAATTGATCAAGACCCGCGCCGCCAAGCTGGCCGGGTCTGGACAATGACCGCCGACCCGCCGTTCGGCGACGCGGCGGTCGCAGCCGTCTTCGCTGGCTACCCCGCGCCCCAGCGCGACGCGCTGCTGGCGCTGCGTCGCCTGATATTCCAGACCGCCGCGCAGACGGCGGGTGTCGGCACGCTGACCGAAGCCCTGAAATGGAGCCAGCCAGCGTATCTGACCGCACGGCCGAAATCGGGCACCACGATCCGCATCGACGCCGTGAAGGGCTCGTCCACCCGCTACGCGCTCCATGTGCACTGCCAGAGCCGGCTGGCGGCCGAGTTCCGCGAGCTCTATGGCGACGAACTGGAGATCGAGGGCGACCGGGCCGTGATCTTCGATGCCGCCACGCCACTGCCGGAAGCGGCGGTGCGCCACTGCATCGCGCTCGCGCTCACCTACCACGTCCGCCGACGAACGGCCGCGTAGGCGTCCTTAAGCGGCGCGCTCCGTGGCGTGCGCCCGCATCCATTCTCCCACCGCAGCCGCGGTGTCGGCCGTCACGTGCAGGCCGAGCTTCGAGCGCCGCCAGAGCACGTCCTCGCCAGTGCGGGCGAACTCATACGCCATCAGATAGCGCAGTTCCGCCGCATGGACGTTGTCGCCCAGGTGCGGGCCAAGCTCGTCCAGCGCGCCCGCATCGCCGATCAGCGTGTCCATGCAGGTGCCATAGGCGCGGGCGTAGCGCCGGCACAGCGCCTCCGGCAGCCATGGGTATCGGGTGCGCATCTTCGCCAGGAAGCCCTCGAAGTCCGCATTCGGAATGTCGCCGCCAGGCAACGCCGCCGATGCGGTCCACGGCGCGCCGCCGCCGCCGAGCAGGGGCTGCAGCTTGTCGAGCGCGTGCTCGGCGAGCTTGCGAAACGTGGTGATCTTGCCGCCGAACACCGACAGCACCGGCGCCGTCTCGCCACTGCCCCCGTTGGCCCCGCCATTGATATCGAACACATAGTCGCGGGTGACGGCCGACGGATTGGCGGAAGCATCGTCGTAGAGCGGGCGCACCCCGCTGTAGGTCCAGACAATGTCGTCCGGGCCGATGGGCTTGGCGAAATATCGGTTCACCACCCCGCACAGATATGCGGTCTCCCCCTCGGTGATCTTGAGGGTGGCCGGGTCGCCGTCGAACTCCATGTCGGTGGTGCCGATCAGCGAGTAGTGCCGCTGGTAGGGGATGACGAACACGATCCGCCGGTCGTCGTTCTGCAGGATGAAGGCTTCGTCGGCATCGTGCAGCTTCGGCACCACGATGTGGCTGCCCTTGACCAGCCGCACCCGCTTTTCCGCGTTCATGCCGGCGCGGTGGTTCAGCACGTCGCTGACCCAGGGCCCGGCGGCATTGACAAGCGCGCGCGCCGTCACGTGATGGGTCGTGCCATCCTCGCTGACGAGTTCAGCACGCCACAGCCCGTCCTCGCGCCGGGCGCTGGCCAGTGCCGTCCGCGTCAGCACCCGGGCGCCGCGGTCGGCGGCATCGCGCGCATTCAGCACCACCAGGCGCGCATCCTCTACCCAGCAGTCGGAATAGATGAACGCCTTACGGTACGCCGGTTTCAGCTTGGCGCCCGCCGGGTGGGCCGCCAGGTCGAGCCCGCGCGAACGCGGCAAGAGCTTACGGCCGCCCAGATGGTCGTAGAGGAACAGGCCCAGCCGCACCAGCCACGCCGGGCGCATGGTGCGGTCGTGCGGCAGGATGAAACGCAGCGGCCAGATGATGTGGGGCGCGGCGCGCAACAACACCTCGCGCTCGATCAGCGCCTCGCGCACCAGGCGGAACTCGTACTGCTCCAGATAGCGCAGGCCGCCATGGATCAGCTTGCTGCTGGCCGACGAGGTGGCCGAGCCCAAGTCGTCGCGTTCGCACAGCACGACCGAATAGCCACGGCCGACCGCATCGCGCGCGATGCCCACACCATTGATGCCGCCGCCGACCACAAGGATGTCCACCGGCGACGTTGCGTCAGCTCGTGCCATCGCTGCCGATACGTTCGTTCAATTCTTCGTTTTCGCAAATGCAGCATGCTGAGAGTGCGAAAACTTTTTCGGTTGAGAACAAATCATTATCACAAACGAAAAAACCAGCGCAAGCGGACCGTGGCGGTTTGGGCTGCGTCATCGCGGCCACGGTCGTGAATTGGGCTGGAAGTTGATAGGCGGTCATGCTCCATTGCCGGCGATTGCCACCGCGCGGCCGCCATCGGCCGCCGCGCCAGGGCGATCCGCTGGAAGACTGGTGAAGGCTGCAACGGGACCACCCCTTGATCGAAGACCACATCGTCGTTTTCGCGATCCTGGGCTGCGCGCTGGCGTTGTTCATCTGGGACCGCTGGCGTTACGACGTGATCGCGTTCGGGGCGTTGATCGTGGCGGCGCTGACGGAAGTGGTGCCGACGGAGGAGGTGTTCTCCGGCTTCGGCCACCCGGCGGTGATCACGGTGGCGATGGTGCTGGTGATCAG
Source organism: Alphaproteobacteria bacterium (assembly GCA_965227515.1). Lineage (GTDB taxonomy): Bacteria > Pseudomonadota > Alphaproteobacteria > CALKHQ01 > CALKHQ01 > CBDDFZ01. The sequence continues at coordinate 1,844,153 of CBDDFZ010000001.1, read as the reverse complement.
CCGGGCGCTGCAGAACTCGGGCCTTCTGGACGTGGTGGCGCGCCGGCTACTGCGCTACACCCGCCTGCCGATCCTGCACATGACGCTGATGATGGGGCTGGGCGCGTTCATCTCCGGCTTCATGAACAATGTGGGCGCGCTGGCGCTGTTGATGCCATTGGCGGTCCGAAACGCGCGCGCGTCCGGGCAGCCGCCGTCGCTGCTGCTGATGCCGTTGTCGTTCGGCACCCTGCTGGGCGGCCTGATGACCGAGATCGGCACGCCGCCGAACATCATCATCGCCAACTACCGCGCCGACATTGGCGCCGCACCGTTCTCGATGTTCGATTTCACACCGGTGGGCGCCATCACCGCGGTGGCCGGCATCGCCTTCATCGCACTGATCGGCTGGCGGCTGGTGCCGCGCCACCGGCGCGGGCGCCAGTCGACCGAGGATGCGTTCGAGATCCGCGACTATGTCAGCGAGCTGAAAATCGGCGCCCGCTCCGAGCTGATCGGCACCGCCGTGCGCGAGCTGGAGAGCCGCAGCAAGGGCCAGGTGGCGGTCATCGGGGTGATCCGGGGCGAGCAGCGCGCCTACTCCAACTTGCGCATGCTTGAGCTGCAGGCCGACGACATCGTGATCGTGCGCGCCGACCCCACCGACCTGCGCGCGCTGGTCGGCCAGCCCGACGTCGAGTTCGTCGGCAGCGAAGACTTCAAGTTCGGCGACCTGCGCAACGACGAGATCGGCCTGATGGAACTGGTGGTGCAGCCGGGCGCGCGGATCGAGAACCGGTCCGCCGCGCGGCTGAACTTCCGCCGCAGGTTCCGGGTCAACCTGCTCGCCATCGCGCGGGAGGGCCAGGCGATCAAGCGCCGTCTGGGCGACGTGCCGTTCGCGGCCGGCGACGTGCTGTTGCTGCAAGGCGAGCGCGAGGCGCTGCCCGATATCGCGCGGGAAATGGGCTGCCTGCCGCTGGCGACCCGCAGCCTGGACCTGACCCGCAGCCCCAATGTGTGGGTGCCGCTGGTGCTGTTCATCGGCGCCATCGCGCTGACCTCCAGCGGGCTGACCTCGCCGGCGGTGGCGTTCTCGCTGGCGGTTGGCGGCATGGTGATCAGCGGCGCGATCACGCCGCTGCGCGCCTACGAGGCGGTCGACTGGCCGATCATCGTGCTGCTGGGCAGCATGATCCCGCTCGGCGATGCGCTGGAGACCACGGGAGGCACTGCGGTCATCGCCGACCTTGTGCTGATGGCGGGCAATGCCGTGCCCCACGTCGTCATCCTGGCCCTGGTCATGGGGGTCACGATGGCGCTGACCAACGTGATGAACAACGCGGCGACCGCGGTGGTGATGGCGCCCATTGCCGCCCAGATCGCGATCTCGCTCGGCGTCAGCGTCGACCCGTTCCTGATCGCGGTCGCCATCGGCGCGTCGTGCGCGTTCCTCACCCCCATCGGCCACCAGAACAACGTGCTGGTGATGGGCCCCGGCGGCTATCGCTTCGGCGACTACTGGCGCCTCGGCCTGCCGCTGAGCGCGCTGGTGATGGCGGTCTCGATCCCGGTGATCCTGGTGGTTTGGCCGTTGGGTGGGTGAGTTTGTCGAGTGCAGTAAAAGAAACTACCAGGTAGTGTCCCTGTACCACGCGACAATTCGAAGCCTTATTTTGTTGTATCGCCAAGGCGTTCTGCCGCCCGTTGCCTTGATACTTCTTCGGCTGAAATTGGGTCCAATTTATCGTTGGCCTTTGTATGCGCCCAACGATGACATGTGGGACACAAGACAGCCAGATCCTCAATTCGGCTTTCCCTTTCTCCGATTGCAAGAGGGTGAAGATGGTGAGCATCAAACATACCCGACACCTTATCGCTAAAACCACAACTCTCACAAACGATAAGACCTGAATTTTGCGATCTGTTTAGGGCTATCACTTGACGACGCAAACGACTATCGCGTTCAATTTTCAATGACTGTTTCCACAATCTCTTGCCTTCGACCGAAGTAAATTGGAGTTGTGGATACCTGGACCCGCACAGTTGAACTTCGCCCGGATTGTAGAAGCCCGGTGGTACCCGCACTTCCCACCGTCGTGCGATTCGCCAGTCACGCAACTTGTTCCACAGGGTCTCGATCTGTTCTTCATCCCGAATGACGCCATCATACGCGTTGGTCAAAATGGTCCGATCACCAAAGTACAAGTCGTTAATAAAATGAGGCTCACCCAAGAACTGATAAATTTCTGACATTACTACCGCAACTGGCCACTGCCGAAGATAATCAAGAACTACTCTGTCTTTCACAAATACGGACGTTTCACCATAAACACCTGTGCTCTTGACAAGCTCTAAGATACGCCCATCCAACTCCCTAGGGACGTTCTTGCCACCACCAATGGTGATGAAAAAGGGCCGCGACATGGCCATTTCCGCAGTTCTCCGAGCCTGGGAATAATATGACTTATCTTTTAAATTTGGATTGCCACGGGGCCCAAAGCACATAACACTTTCCTGCGAACGGCCCCATACAGCTTTTACCCCCATCATCACTTCGGGAGAGCTGACAATATCCTGAAACCTCAATTCGCTATTCAATGTCTCACCAGCCAAATTGTATTACTGCAACTTCGCATTGCACTCATTGTTCGACAGAAACCTAATCCACCGGGCGGGTGTCGTCGATCACCTTGCCATCGTTGGCGAGCGCGCCGGGCTTCTCGCGCTTGACCGCGCCCGACAGGTTCGTCACCGCGCGCAGGCTCTCGCCAATGGCCTCCGCCAGCACCGCCGGGATTTTTTCGGCGGACTCGCAATGCAGCGTCATCGCGTCGGTCTCGCCGTCGCGGCCGATCACCAGCCGCGCCTTCGCGATCTCCGGGTGGCGGGCGACGACGGCGGCGACCTGGTGCGGGTGGACGAACATGCCCTTGACCTTCGCGGTCTGGTCCGCCCGGCCGCGCCAGCCGACGATGCGCGGCCCGGTGCGCCCGCACGGGCTGGTGCCCGGCAGCACCGCCGACAGGTCGCCCAGCGCGAACCGGAACAGCGGATAGGCGCGGTTCAGCACCGTCACCACCACCTCGCCGACCTCGCCGTCCGGCACCGCGTCGCCGGTGCCCGGGCGCACGATCTCCACGATGACATCTTCGTCGACGACCATCCCTTCCAGTGCCGGCGTCTCGTAAGCGATGAGGCCGGCATCGGCGGTGCCATAGCATTGCAGCACGTCGACACCGCGCGCCTTCAGCTCGGCGCGCAGGCTCTCCGGCAACGCCGCGCCCGAGACCGCGGCGCAGGCAATGGACGAGGCGTCGATCCTCAGCTCCGCCGCCGTGTCGAGCAGGATCTTCAGGAAGTCGGGCGTGCCGCCATACGCGCGCGGCTTCAGGTCGCCGATGGCGCGCACTTGCGCCTCGGTGTTGCCGGGCCCGGCGGGGAACACGGCGGCCCCCACGGCGTGGGCGGCGCTCTCGAACATCGCGCCGGCCGGGGTCAGGTGATAGGCGAAGCTGTTGTGCAGCAGGTCGCCGGCGCGGATGCCGGCGGCATAAAGCGCCCGCCCGAAGCGCCAGTGATCGACCCGCTCCTCACCGTCGGAATGCGGGTGCGGCTCGTAGATCGGCCCCGGCGAGGCGAAGATGCGGGCAAGCTGGCCTGCCTCCAGCGCGGCATAGCCGCCGAACGGCCTGTCCGCCGCCTGGGCCTCCATCAGCGCCGACTTGCGGGTGACCGGCAGCGTCTTCAGCGCATCCATGTCCTGGATTTCGGACGGGTCGATGTCGGCCAGCGCCTTGTCCCAGGCCGGCGCGCGCGCCTTGGCGTGCAGGATCAGCGCCCGCAGCTCGCCGAGCTGGCTGGCAATGCGTTTGTCGCGGGACCGGGTTTCGCGCCCATCGAAGTGCGCGCGCTTCTTCCTGCTCACGCCAGCCACCGCTTGCGGCGGCGGTAACGCTTGGCGTCGCGATAGCTGCGCCGGCCGGTGGCGCCGAAGCCGAGGTAGAACTCCTTGATGTCCTCATTGTCGGCGATGTCGGCGGCCGCGCCATCCAGCACCACCCGCCCGCTCTCCAGCACATAGCCGTACGAGGCGTATTTCAGCGCGATCACCGCGTTCTGCTCGGCGAGTAGGAAGGCCACGTTCTCGTCCTCGTTCAGCCGCTTCACGATGCCGAAGATCTCCTCGACCAGTTGCGGGGCGAGCCCCATCGACGGCTCGTCGAGAAGGATCAGGCGCGGCCGGCTCATCAGCGCGCGGCCGATGGCGCACATCTGCTGCTCGCCGCCGGAGGTGTAGCCGGCCAGCGAACGCCGGCGTTCCGCCAGCCGCGGGAAATAGCTGTAGACCATCTCCAGGTCGCGCCGGGTGGCTGCGCCACCGTCGCGCCGCGTGTAGGCGCCGGTCAGCAGATTGTCCTCGATGGTCAGGTGCTCGAAGCAGTGCCGCCCCTCCATCACCTGCACCACGCCCCGGCGCACCAGTTCGGTCGCGGTCATCCGGTCGACGCGCTGGCCGTCGTAACGGATCTCGCCCTTGGTGACCTCGCCGCGCTCGCCCTTCAGAAGGTTGGAGATCGCCTTCAGGGTCGTGGTCTTGCCCGCCCCGTTGGCGCCGAGCAGCGCGACCACGCCGTTCGGCGGCACCGCCAGCGAGATGCCCTTCAGCACCAGGATGACGTGGTCGTAGATGACCTCGATGTTGTTGACGCTGAGCAGCGGCGCGGCGTCGGCGGCCGGCGCGGGGTCAGCGTCTTGTGCTGCGGTCTGCATGTCAGGAACCAAACCCCTCGTCATGCCCGCACTTGTTGCGGGCATCCACGTCTTTGATCAAACGATGCCAAGTCGTGGATGCGCGGATCAAGTCCGCGCATGACGATACCGGGGAAATCCGGAGGCGTGAAGGACGGCGCGCGATGACGCCGCCCCTCTCCATTAGCCTACCCGCAATTGTCGGTGCTGAGGCCGCGCTCGGCCGCCAGGGCGGCAGCTTCCGCCTCGATCAGCGGGCGCACCACCTCCTGCATCGGTTCGATCCACTCGGTCGCGCGCTCCCAACCCTCGCCGGTCCAGCGCTTCAGATAGATCGGGTGGTTGCCCTCGTGGTCCTCGCAGGTCACCGAAATCGGGTTGGTGAAGCCTTCAAGGCCCAGCTCGGCCAGCCGCTCGTCGGTGATGTTCAGGTTCTCCAGCCCCCAGCGCATCTGCGCGCCGGTGATCGGCCCGTCGCCGTACTCCGCCATCGCGGTGCGGATCGCCTCGGCGACGATGATCGAGTTGAAGACGCCACGGTTGTAAAGCGTCTCGCCGACCTGGTCCTCCGGCGTCTGCGACATGTCGGTGCCGACGACGGTGGAGCGCAGCTCATCGAACAGCGGCCACTCATCGCCCACGCCGTGGAAGTCGGCCGCCAGATAGCCGGTGGCCTCGTCGCCGCTCTCGCGCACGTCGGACTCGTTGCCCGACCACCACACGCCGATGAAGCGGTCCATCGGGAAGTCGACGTCGACCGCGCCCTTGACGGCGGTCGGGTTCATGGCGCCCCAGCCCCACATCAACAGCCAGTCGAGCTCGTCGTCCTCGATCTTCTCCCAGGTCGAGCGCTGGTCCTGCATGGTGGCCGGCGGCACCGGATAGGTCGAGAACTCGAAGCCGTGCTCGGCGGCCAGTGCCTCGAGCGTCGGGATCGGCTCCTTGCCATAGGGGTGGTCCAGGTGGATCAGGCCGATCAGCTTGCCGTCGAGTTGGTCCCAACCGCCCTCTTGCTCGGCGATGTAGCGCATGATGGCAGACGCCTGGCTCCAATAGGTGGTGGGCAGGTTGAACACCCACGGGAACACGCGCCCGTCGGCCGCCGGGGTCAGGCCATAGCCCATGGAGAGCACCGGGATCTGGTCTTCCTCGGTCTTCGGGATGATGGCGTTGGTGATGCCGGTCGAATACGGGTTGTAGACCACAGCACCATTGGTCTTGGTGCGCTCGTAGCACTCCACGCCGACGTCGGTGGCGTACTCGGTCTCGCACTCCTCGATGATCAGCGGCACGCCGTTGATGCCGCCGTCGCGCTCGTTCAGCAGCAGCAGATAGTCCAGCATGCCGTTGGCGATCGGGGTGCCTGAGTCCGCGAACGCGCCGGTGCGGTAGGTCAGCAGCGGGATGTAGATGCCGTCTTGCGCCTGCGCGCTAGCGGAGATGCCGGTGGCGGCAATGGCCGCGGCGGTGAGGCCCAGAGCAATGCTTTTGGTAGTCATGCGTAACCTCCCTGTTCGTTATTGGCCGGGAGGTTAGCACGTCCGCAGAAGCGGCGGGAGAGCGATTGCGCGGCGGCGCCGGGTTAAGCAGGGCACCCGGCGGGCGGCGCATCCGGCACTATCATTTCCGGCTCTCCGGTTTCCTCGCCGCCGGGCCAGTAGTCGACATGGCAGGCCCGGAACGCCTCGGCGTCATCGTCCCAATAGAGCACCGCTGCGAACGGGATCGAGGGCTGGACGTCCTGGGTGAGGCCGGAGCGGTAGACGCCCTCCACGTCCCAGATATCGGGCGCGTCCTCGCGGGCGGCGTCAACGCAGGGGTGGTCGCCACGATAGTTGCCCATGGGGCCGACCGCGGCGGCGATCTCGGCCCGCGCGGCGGCACACGCCGCCTCGGCCCGATCCGCCGTCGCCGGCAGCACGAACGTCGCGATCAGCACCAGGGCGAGGCCGACGAGCCCGATGCCCGCGCTGACGAACGCCAGGCGCGAGCCGAATGACGTGCCCGCTGCTTTCGGCCATTTCATATGGGATTCCTTCTGATCGGGTCGACGGGCTGATCGGGTCGACGGGGCGCAGATACAGCGCAAGCCGGCCCGCAAATCAATACGGGAATGGCCAGCGCCTGAGCTTTTCCTTGGTGATCGCCCACAGGCGGGCGAGGCCATGCGGCTCGACGATCAGGAAGAAGATGATCAGCGCGCCGAAGATCATGTACTCCAGGTGCTTGGCGACATTGGAGGGGATCGGCAGCCCCAGCATGTCGGGCACGTTGGTGAGCAGGATCGGCACCATCACCACGAACGCCGCCCCCAGGAACGAGCCCAGGATGCTGCCGAGCCCGCCGATGATGACCATGAACAGCACCTGGAACGACAGGTTGATGTTGAACAGGTCGGGCTCGGCTGAATCGTAGAACAGGAACAGCATCAGCCCGCCGGCCACCCCGCAGTAGAACGACGAGATCGCGAACGCGGTCATCTTGGTATAGAGCGGCCGGATGCCGATGATCTCGGCCGCGATATCCATGTCGCGGATCGCCATCCACGACCGGCCGATGCGGCTCCTGACCAGGTTCTTGGCGATCAGTGCGAACACGATCACGAACGCCAGCGCCACATAGTACTTGGCGATGGGGTCGGCCGACGGCCCGGTGATGGTGATACCGAACAAGCTGCGCGGCACGCCCTCCAGCGCGGTCGACGAGTTGGTGAACCAGTCCACCCGCAGGAACAGCCAGTCGAGGAAGAACTGCGCCGCCAGGGTGGCGACCGCCAGGTAGAAGCCCTTGATGCGCAGGCTGGGCAGGCCGAAGATCGCGCCCACCACCGCCGCGATGGCGCCGGCGATCAGGAAGATCACGATGATCGAGAGATCGGGGAAGATCACCGCCAGCTTGTAGCTGGAGACCGCGCCCACAGCCATGAACGCGCCTGTTCCGAGCGAGAGCTGGCCGGTGTAGCCGGTGAGGATGTTGAGCCCGATCGCCGCCAGCGAGAAGAACAGGAAGTTGATCAGCACGATTTCCAGCAGGTACTCGCTGGCGATCCACGGCAGCACCGCGATAGCGAGCACCAGAACGATGGCGATGCCGATCTTGTCCTGCAGGATCGGGAAGATCTGCTGGTCTTCCCGGTAGGTGGTCTTGAACTGCCCCGCCTCGCGATAGAACATGGGTCAGGGTCCACCCAATACGCATCGTCGTCCTCGCCCTTGTGGCGAGGACCCATGCGTGTGCCGGATCAGGTTGACGCCCCAAGATGCTCGTCCGTCAATGGCCGTCGTTGCGCCTAGCTGGCCGCCCCCAGATGGGCCTTGCATGTCCACGCATGGCGTGTTGCACATCGATGGGCCCTCGCCACAAGGGCGAGGGCGACAATGTTTGGTAGAGATGGGGCGCCGCATCATCACACCCGCTCGATGATCTTTTCGCCGAACAGGCCCTGCGGGCGGAACAGCAGCACGATCAGCGCGATGATGTAGCCGAGCCATTGCTCGATGCCGTCGCCCAGGGTGTCGGACCAGTAGAACTCGCCCAGCTTCTCGCCGACGCCGATGATGATGCCGCCGACGATGGCGCCTGGCACCGAGGTGAAGCCGCCCAGGATCAGCACCGGCAGCGCCTTCAGCGCCAGCACCGCCAGCGAGAAGCCGGCCTGCGCCTGCGCCCCCCACATAAGGCCGGCGAAGATCGCGACCAGGCCAGAGAGCGACCACACCACCACCCAGATCACCGGCAGCGGAATGCCGACCGACATCGCCGCCTGGTTGTCGTCGGCCACCGCACGCAGGGCGCGGCCCATGCGGGTGTAATTCAGGAACACGATGATGGCCGCCACCAGCAGCGCGCCGCCGGCCATCGCGGTCAGGTCGGTGTGGTAGATGCGCACCGGCTTGTCGAACACTTCCCCGAACAGGCGGAAGCGGCCGTCCGGGATCATCAGCTCGTCGGGTACCGGCTTCGGGTCGGCGCCGAACAGGGTCTGGCCGAAGCCCTCCAGGAAGAAGGCGAGCCCGATGGTCGCCATGAACAGGATGATGCCGGGCTGGTTAACCAGCGGGCGCAGCACCACCCGCTCCACCACGCCGGCCAGCACCACCATCACGCCGATGGCGGCCAGCACCGCCAGCAGGGCGGGCACGCCGACCTCGATCAACGCGATCACCGTCAGCCCGGCGAACACCACCATGATGCCCTGGGCGAAGTTGAACACGCCGGACGCCTTGAAGATCAGCACGAAGCCCAGCGCGATCAGAGCATACATCACGCCGGCGCTGGTGCCCTGCACCACCATCTGGATCAGCTTCTCCGGGCTGTCGACCATCTCGACCACCGGGTCGACGGTCAGCCCGGCCAGGAAGTCCAGCACGCCGCCGAAGAAGGAGGTGCCCTCACCGTCCATGCCGGCCCTCCCCCATCTCAGGCAGCCGCTGCGTCATCAGGCGTCTCATCGTCAGCCGCGTGGGTGACGCCGAGATAGGCGTCGATCACCGCCTGGTCGGCACGGACCACGTCGGGCGTGCCGTCGGCGAGCTTGCGGCCGTAGTCGAGCACGACCACCCGGTCGGAGATGTCCATGACCACGCCCATGTCGTGCTCGATCAGGGCGATGGTGGTGCCGAACTCCTGGTTCACGTCCAGGATGAAGCGGCACATATCCTCCTTCTCCTCCACGTTCATGCCGGCCATCGGTTCGTCCAGCAGCAGCAGCTCCGGTTCGGCGGCCAGCGCGCGGCCCAGTTCCACGCGCTTCTGCATGCCATAGGGCAGGCGGCCGACTGGCGTCTTGCGGATCGACTGGATCTCCAGGAAGTCGATGATCTCCTCGACCTTGGCGCGGTGCTCGATCTCCTCGCGCTGGTTGGGGCCCCAGTACAGCGCCTGCCAGAAGATGCCGCGCCGCATCTTCAGGATGCGCCCGGTCATGATGTTGTCGAGTGTCGACATGCCCCGGAACAGCGCGATGTTCTGGAACGTGCGCGCGATGCCGCCCGACGCCGCGCGGTGCGGGCGCATGCGCTTCAGTTCCCGGCCCTTGAAGACGATGCGCCCCTGCTGCGGCTGGTAGAAGCCGTTTATGACGTTGAGCATGGAGGACTTGCCGGCGCCGTTCGGGCCGATGATCGCGCGGATCTCGCCTCGGCGAATGTCGAAGCTGACGCCGTCCAGCGCCTGCACGCCGCCGAAGCGCAGGCCGATGTTCTCCACCGCGAGGAGGACGTCGTCAGGCATGGGTTGCCTGCTCTGACAGCCAACCAACTCCGTCATGGTCGGGCTTGTCCCGACCATCCACGTCTTGTTGGCTGCGCAGCAGCCAACAAGACGTGGATGCCCGCAACAAGTGCGGGCATGACGACTGTGTGTTGGGGGCGAGTGTCAACTGCACGCCGCTACCCCGCCAGCTTCATCGGTTCGCCCGCATGCGCATCCGCCGCCACCGTGGCCACGTCGCGGATCGCCAAGTCGGCGCGGATGGTGCCAGTGCGGCCATCCTCGAACGTCACCTGCGCTTCCACCTGGCACGACGCGGCATCGCTGTAGAGCGCGTCGATCAACTGGGCGTAGCGGTCGTTGACCACGTTGCGGCGCACCTTGCGGGTCCGGGTCAGCTCGCCGTCGTCGGCGTCCAGCTCCTTGTGCAGGATCAGGAAGCGCACGATTTGCGAGCGCGCCGTCTGCGGGTCGGCGGCCAGGTCGCGGTTCACCTGCGCGATGGCATCGGCGATCAGGTCATACACTTCGGGCCGGGCGGCAAGCTCGGTGTAGCTGGCATAGGCGATGCTGCGCCGCTCGGCCCAGTTGCCGACCGCCTCCAGGTCGATGTTGATGATCGCGCAGGCATGGTCGCGGCCGTCGCCGAAGGCCACCGCCTCCTTGATGTGCGGATAGAACTTCAGCTTGTTTTCCAGGAACTTGGGCGCGAACAACGAGCCGTCGGACAGCTTGCCCACATCCTTCGCCCGGTCGATGATGCGCAGGTGCCCGTCGTCGCCGACGAAGCCGGCGTCGCCGGTGTGCACCCAGCCGTCCGCCGTCTTCGCCTCCGCCGTCGCCTCGTCGTTCTTGAAGTAGGCGGTGAATACGCCAGGCGAGCGGAACAGCACCTCGCCATTGTCGGCGATCTTCAGCTCCACCTCGGGCGCCGGAATGCCGACCGTGTCGTTGCGCACCTCGCCGTCCGGCTGCACGGTCACGAACACACTGGCCTCGGTCATGCCGTAGAGCTGCTTCAGGTTGATGCCGAGCGCGCGGTAGAACGCGAACAGCTCCGGCCCGATCGCCTCGCCGGCGGTATAGGCCAGCCGCACCCGGCTGAGCCCGAGCGCGTTCTTCAGCGGCCCGATGACGAACAGGTCCGCCAGCCGGTACCTGATGCGATCCAGCAGGCCGACTGGCTTGCCGTCCAGGCGCTTGGCGCCGACCCGCCGCGCGACCTTCATGCCGCGGTCGAACATCCAGTGCTTCAGGCGCCCGGCGTCCTCCATCCGGATCGTCACCGTTGTCAGCACGTTCTCGAAGATGCGCGGCGGCGCGAAGAAATAGGTCGGCCCGACCTCCCACAGGTCGTTCATCACCGTGTCGGCCGACTCCGGGCAATTAACGCAGAAACCGCAGACCAGCCACTGCCCGAACGAGAAGATGTGGTCGCCCACCCAGGCCATCGGCAGATAGGCCAGGATGTCCTCGTTCGGTCCCAGCCCCTCGCGCGCCGCCGTGTTGCGCGCCGTCGTCATCACCGCGTGGTGGGTCAGCACCACGCCCTTGGGGCGGCCCGTGGTGCCGGAGGTGTAGAGGATGATGCTGGTGTCGTCGCTGTGGCCGGCCGCGATAATCTCGTCCAGGCTGCCGGCCTCGCTGGCGTCACGGCTGCGGCCGTCGGCGATCACGTCGGCCAGGTTCTCCAGCCACGGAATGTCGTAGGTGCGCATGCCGCGCGCATCGTCCACCACCACCTTCTGCAGGGTGGCGCAGCGCTCCTTCATCTGGATCAGCTTGTCGACCTGCTCCTGGTCCTCGGCGATCACGATGGCGACCTCGGCATGGTCCAGCACATAGCCGACCTCGTCGGCGACCGCGTCCTGGTAGACCGGCACCGGCACCGCGCCTAGCATCTGGGCGGCGCACATCGACCAGTAGAGGCGCGGGCGGTTGTCGCCGATGATGCCCAGCCGGTCGCCGCGTTTCAGCCCGCGCGCCGCCAGCCCCAGCGCCATGGCGCGCGTCTCTTCGGCCACCTCGGCCCAGGTCCAGGTCTGCCAGATGCCCAGATCCTTCTCGCGCGCGGCCGGGCGGGCGGCAAACCGCCGCGCGTTCTCGAGCATCAGTTTGGGGAACGTGTCCGCGGTTACATCGCCGGAAACGGCGCGCGCGGTGGCGCCCGATACCAAGCCCATACCTCCCAAGTCATTCTTGGCCGCAACCGGGTCGAGCCGGCACGGCCAATTGAGCGTAGCGTATTTCGTGGGTTGGGGGAATTGGCGAGCAGCGGTAGCCCATGCTATGCTCGCAAGACGTTGAGATTCAACCGATGTATCACCCTGAGAGTGCAGGCGTCCGACTGCGAATTTGTCGCCACCAAAGGCCTGCGCATTGATCGATTGAGCCCAAAACCGACGGCGGAGTTGGAACGTGGATCAGTTTATTCCTGAGCTGCGAATCATAATAATCTTTGTTGTGTTTGGCTCGATGCGCTTTTTCAATCAAAGATGGATAAATGCACATAGAAAAGGCTTGCAGGGCTCCAGCCAAACAATCAATGCACTTGTTGATCTAACTGGAATTATTTCTCTGATACTTGCGATCACATTCCTAGTCGCGTATGGATACGATAATACATGGGAATTGGCAATTGGCTTATTTGTAATCGCAATAGTAGTCGGATTGATTCTCGACATATTGATATTTGCAATAGTGAGAAATGAGCTTACACTATGGTTTGTGGGTACGTTAGCAGTGTGGCCTCTGATGGCCGTACTTTTTTTCGAAGTTAGTTGGTTTGGAGCCTTTAGCGTAGAGTGTTAGTTGACAGTTATCGGCAAACATTGGGTTAGTGCGATCTAATTAGGTCGCCACGATGGTTGTCAGCAGCTGGCAACGGCCCAATCCTGCCCCTATATACCCACCCCATGAACGCGATCCTGCCCCAGATGCCAGCCATGCCGCCGGTGGCGCCGCACAAAGCGCCCGCCGACACGCGCGTGGTCGTCGCCATGTCCGGGGGGGTCGACAGCTCGGTGACGGCGGCCCTGATGCGCGAGGCGGGCTACGACGTGGTCGGCATCACGCTGCAGCTCTACGACCATGGCGCTGCCACTACGGCCCGCAAAGGTGCGTGCTGCGCCGGGCAGGACATCCACGACGCGCGCCGGGTCGCCGAGACCATCGGCATCCCGCACTACGTGCTCGACTATGAGAGCCGGTTCCGCCAGTCGGTGATCGACGACTTCGCCGACAGCTATTTGCGCGGCGAGACCCCCATTCCGTGCGTGCGCTGCAACCAGACGGTCAAGTTCCGCGACCTGATGGCCACCGCGCGCGACCTGGGCGGCGATGCGCTGGCCACCGGCCACTATGTCCGCCGCACCGTGGGTCCAGACGGGTCCGAACTTCGCCGTGCCGTCGACGACAGCCGCGACCAGAGCTATTTCCTGTTCGCCACCACGGCCGAACAGCTCGACTATCTGCGCTTCCCGCTCGGCGACCTGCCGAAGACCGAGACCCGCGCGCTTGCCGACCGTTTCGCCCTGCCGGTGGCCGCCAAGCCGGACAGCCAGGACATCTGCTTCGTGCCCAACGGCTCCTACGCCCGGGTGGTGGAGAAGCTCAGGCCCGGTGCCGCTGAACCCGGCGATATCGTCCACGTCGACGGCCGGGTGCTCGGCCGGCACGAGGGCATCATCCACTACACCATCGGCCAGCGCCGGGGCATCGGTGTCGGCGGGGTCGACGGGGATGCCAGCGACCGGCTCTATGTCGTGCGCCTGGAGCCGGAGGCGCACCGCGTGGTGGTCGGCCCGAAGTCGGCCCTGGCCCGGCGCACCGTGCGCCTGCGCGAGATCAACTGGCTGGCGCCCCCCCTGCCCGACCGGGGTCCAGGCGGGGGCCCAGGCGAGGGCATCGACGTTCAGGTGAAGCTGCGCTCGACCGCGCCGCCGGCGAAGGCGCACGCCGTGGCCAACGACGCCGGCGGCATCGACCTCACCCTGGCGGAACCCCAGTTCGGCATCGCGCCCGGCCAGGCCGGCGTGCTCTATGACGCCGCTGGCGCCGACCGCGTGCTCGGCGGCGGTTGGATCTCATCCGCCGCCTGACCGGGTTGTCCCCGCCGACTGCCGGTTCGCTTTGCCGCCAGCCAGCCAGCTTGCTACGGTGCGCCCCGCATAGCAACCGGCAAGGGGGCCAGCCATGTGGGGTGGAGGTAACGCAATCGCGGCAGTCACGTTCGCGGCCTGCATCGCGGCCGCCGGCTTGCCTGCAAACGCCGACGACGTTGACGAGGCGCAGTACTTGCTCGACCGGGCGATCGAGATCAGCGACCGCGCCCGCACCATGCCCCCGAACGAGGCGCTGCTGGCCTATATCGAGGCCGTCGCCCACCTGGACCTGATCGTCGAGCTTTATCCGCGCACCGAACTCGCGGTGCTACTGGTCACCGACCAGCCCATCGGCCATTTCCAGCCCTGGATCGTGCGCCACGAGCGCCAACGGCTGGCGGCGCAAGCCGGCGCCAGCGCCGAGGCCGATGCATCCGCCGATCTCCCCGAAATCGGTGAGAACCCGTGCGGCGATCCGTGTGAATGGGAGCTGTCGACAGGAGCCGCGGACCCCGAGGTGGACGGCGACCTTGGGATGTTTTTCCAGGCCGTCACGGCGCGTTCCGATCATGGCGCCTTGGTCATCGGCACCCGCTACGCCCGGCCAGAGGGGACCATCGCCGTCTACGGGTTGGACCCGTTCGGCGAGATCTTGTGGACCAAGGAGCATCAGGGCGACGTGTGTGTTGCGGTGCCGGCCGGCGACGGCGCCGCGCTGGTGGTGGAGAGCGACGACGACCACGCGATCGCACGGGTCGACGCCGACGGCGACATTGCCTGGTCGCGCGCCGGTGCGCCCAGATCGAATTACTACGGGCTGTCTGCCGCGCAGGACGGCACAATCCTCGCAGCCGGAGAATTCATCGACGGCGACACGTTCCTGTACCGGCCCTTGGTGCAAGCGTTCGACGCCGATGGCAACAGCATGTGGACGTGGCGCGGCAGTGAGATCGAGCCCGCCCTCAACACGGCGGCCGTCGCGGTGACTGCCCTGCCCGATGGCGGCAGTGCCGTGATGGTGTCGGTCGAACTGCCCGGCGAGCCAAGAGGCCAGGAACAGATTTGGCTCGCGAAGCTCAATGCCGCCGGGACACAGGTCGACCTTATGGAGGTCTCGATCATCAATGGTGTGGGCACGCCCGATTGCAATTTCGGGTGGCAAACGAACTATGTGCTGCCGATGGCCGACGGTGGCATGACACTGGTGTTCCCCCACGAAGTGGGCGAACGGGTGCGCACCACATCCATTTTGCGATTCGATCCCGCAGGCTTGTTCAGGTGGAGCCGCGGCTTCCCTGAGTTGCCGCCCGCCGACGAGGCACCGGAAGAAGCCGAAGCGCGCATCGAATTGGGGCCCGATGACCTGCATGCCGTCGCGGTCACCCAAGGCGGAAACTTGCTGATGACCGGGTTCAACCACGCGCCAATGCGCCGTGGCGGTGGCTTCGCGCAAGTGCTGGACAGCGCCACCGGCGATGTCCTGCGGCGCATCGACCTGCGGCGCACCGACGATGACGACCGCGCCATCGACGGCCTGTTGTCAGGCCTGGACATCACGCCGGATGGAGATGCGTTGATCGCCGTCGGCGACGGGCTGAGAACCTTCCAGCTTGGCGCGCGGGTGTTCCGAATCGATCTGGCGACAGGGGAGTGAAGCCGATGACCCGATGCAACGCACGCTGCAAGCAAATCTTGTGTGGGGCGGCGGTGGCGGCCGGTACGGCGCTGTCGGGTCTCGCACTAACCGGCGTCGCACCATCCGGCATCGCGGTCGCCGAGCCGCTGAGCGACGCCAATGCGCTGCTGGTGGAGGCGGTGCAGTTCTCAGAGCAGGCGCGGACCGCGCCGCCGGAAGAGGCGATCCATCTATATGTCCGCGCCATCGCCCGGCTCGACGCCATCGTCACCGACTTCCCCGAGAGCGACATCGCGGTCGCGCTGGTCACCCATCAGCCGATCGGCAGCTTTCAGCCATGGACGGTCCGCCAGGCCTACGCGGCGCTGCAGGCCGCCATGGAGCCGCCCGCGTCCGACGAGCCGGTCGAGGTTGCCGCCAACCCCTGCGGCGCGCACTGCGCGTGGGAGGTCAATTTCGGCACCGGCACGTCCCTGATGAGGCCGGGCGAGGATGCGGACGCTGCCACGGTACGGCATGTCTTTCCCCACCCCGACCACAGTTTCACTGTCGTCGGCCAGGCCTGGGATAATGACGGCAACCACATCTTCATCGCCGAACTCAGCCCGGACGGCACGGTGCAATCGACATCGGAACTGCCGGGGCTGTTGTGCAGCGCGGCGGAGCGCGAGTCCGGACTGATCGTCGGCACGGCGGATGACGGCGAGCAGATGGTGCTGACGAACGCCGATGGGCAGGTTGTGGCAACGGCAGCGCTGGGCGATGTGCCCTGGGACGAGGCCGTGATGCCGGATGGCATGGTGGTTGTGGTCGGCAGCGACCCGCTTGTCTCCGCCTTCGGCCCCGATGGCGCCGCGCTATGGCGATGGGACGGAACCGACGCATTTTCGTCACGCAACGCCACGGCCACGGCGGTCACATTGCCGCCCACCGGCGGGGTGCGTGTGCTGGTGCAGCGCACCGAGCAAGCCGACGACGGGCAGGCGCTCGCCCGCCGCCTGATGGTCGACCTCTATCCCGACGGTGCGTTGAAGAGCGTGCTCGACGCAGGTGCCTTGCCCAAGCTCCGTAGTGAAATCTGCGATTTCGCCCTGCGCATCGAACAGATCGCCGTCATGGCCGATGGTGGCTGGGCCATCCGCCACATGTCCCAGGGCATTGGCGGCGCCATTACGACCGTACTGGCCCGCTTTGGCCCGGATGGTGCACTGGCATGGCAGCGTCTCGCCCCAGAGGTCCTGATGCCGGGCGATCCAATCGAGGAGTTCGAGCCGCCGGAGGAGTATGTCGCCGAGGAGATCAACGCCATGGGCGCCGCTAGCGATGGTGGACTCTGGATCGCGGGGCTGATCGCGCGCCCCGGGGGCAACAGCTCGGTCTACGCCGCGCACCTACTGGCGGACGGCACCGAGACGTGGCGCCACGAGTGGCAGGTGTTCGACCTTGAGTGGGAACGCGACCGGTCAGATATTCGCCCGGCGTCGATCGCCGAAACGCCGGACGGCGATGTCGTTATCGCTTACACCGCCGGTTTGATCAGAATGGAGCCGATTGGCTGGGTCAAGCGCATCGACGTACCGGCGGGCGCGACCGCGCAATGAACCGCGCGCGCCTCGCCCTCGCGGCAACCGTTCTCGCCGCATCCTCCGCATTCATCGGCCCGGCGGCGGCGGACACGTCGGGCGACGCCAACGCCATGTTCGTGGAAGCCGCAATGCTGGCGGAGTTTGCCCGTGGCGCACCGCCGGACGCAGCACTGGATATGTACGAAGAGGCCATCGCGCTGCTCGACACCATCGTCGCCGCGTATCCGGACAGCGAGATCGCCACGGCATTGGAAGGTGGCCATGGCATCGGCAGTTTCCAGCCCTGGGCGGTTCGCCGCGCGTACGACCTGTTGCTGAACGGCCCGCCGCCGCTGCCCGAAATGCCTCAGGTTGATGTGGTTGCGGTCGAGGACATCGACACCGATGAGGCGGTGGCGGTCGCGGTGGAGGAAACCGCGCCGCCGCGGCCGATGGCCAACCCGTGTGCGACACCTTGCGAGTGGCAGGTCAATTTCGGCGCCGGCACCGGCAACCCATTCGGCGAGGACGGCGACATCGGCGTCGCGCGCGCCGCGTTCGTGCGTGACGACCACCAGACACTGGCGGTCGGTCAGTCGAGCCTGTTCCAGGACGGCGAAATCTTCGTCGCCCGGCTCGGCCCGACCGGCGTCGTGCTCGATCAAACGGTCCTGCCGGGGCGCCTGTGTGCAGCTTCGCGCTGGTCGGACGGCGTTGCCATCGCGCTGCAACGGCCCGACGAGATGTTCGAGGTTTGGCTGATCGGCGGCGACACGCGCGTGCGCCACGACCTGTCGTTCGACCAGCCGGTGCGGGCCCTGGCCGGCATCGGCGGCGGCATCATCGTGGTAGCAGCCGGCAGTTCGCCAGCCGATGGCGGCACCGGTCCGCTGGTCACGGCCATCGGACCCGGCGGCACGGAGCAGTGGCGTTGGACGGGTGAAGGCGTCGACGGCGCGGCGGAGATGTGGCCGATGGCGACGGCGGCCCTGCCCGACGGCGGTGTCCGCGTGCTGCTGCGGGCCGACGACGAAAGCGACGACCCGGCCATTGCCCACCGCTGGCTCGCCGACCTGGGCGCCGATGGCGTGCTCCAGGCGGTGGTGCCGATTGGCGCGGACGCCGCCGCCGCGCTGTTGGACTGCGACTACAGCCAGGATATGGCCCAGATCGTCCCACTCGACGATGGGGGGACCGCCCTACGCTACCTGTTGTTCGATGTCATGTCGGTCAGGCACTGGTCCATCGTGTCGATGGTCGACGGCGCGGGCCAGGAAGTGTGGCGCCGTGGCATGCCGCTGACCCTGGACGACCTCGCCAACGAGACCGAGGCAGAGCACGACGCGCGCATCGCCGCCGGTGTCGACTTCGTCGGCGGTCTGGCGCCTGCGCGCGAAGGCGCGGTCTGGCAGACCGGCTACGCGATGCGCCCGCCGGGACAGAGCGCGATGTTCGTCTCGTTGCTGGACGAGACCGGCTTTGAGGTGTGGCGCATCGAATGGGAGGTGCTGCACCCAGCGGGAGACCCGTCGTTCGACCTGGCCTACGCCGGCTCCATCGCAGAGACCCCGGATGGCGACCTGATGGTGGCCTACACCGGCGGCTCCTACCGCGCGCCCTTCGGCTGGATCAAGCGCATCGACCTGCCATTTGGCGAGTGAACTGAAGACTACGCCTTCGGGTCGGTGGCGGCGCGGTTCTCGTGCTCTTCCACCTCCTCGACGATGGCTTCTTCGGATGGCTCCAGCATCTCGCGCTTGATCAGCGGGGTCTGTGCCATCGCGAAGATGATCGTCAGCGGCATGATGCCGAATACCTTGAAATCAACCCAGGTGTCGGTGTCGAAGCTGCGCCACACGATCTCGTTCAGGACCGCCAGCACGACGAAGAAGCTCGCCCAGCGCATGGTCATTTGCCGCCAGCCACGGTCGGTGAGTTGCAGCACGCTGCCGAACAGGGGCTTGAGCAGCGGTCGGCCGAAGGCGAGCCCGCCGAACAGGATGACGGCGAACAGGGTGTTGGTGATCGTCGGCTTCAGCTTGATGAACAGCTCGTCCTGCAGGATGAGCGTCAGGCCGCCGAACGCGAACACGAACACGCCGGTGACCAGCGGCATGATTGGCAGCTTGTGCTCCAGCGCGTAATTGATGCCAAGCGACACTAGGGTCGCCAGCATGAAACCGCCAGTGGCCAGGAAGATCGCCTGGTTCAGCCCCGCTTCCGCCATCCAGGCGCCGGTCCCGGTGCCGTCCAGGCCCTCCAGGATGTCTTCGCCGCGCGAGTTCAGGATGAAGAACACGGCCAGCGGCCCGGCCTCGATCACGAAGCGCAGGAACGGATTGATCTGGGACCTGTGCGGCTTCGCCTGCGTGCTAGCTTGCGTCTCTGACTGTGAGGCCAATATCAAAACTCCGCCGGGGCTCGCCAATTGCGGCGTAACATACGGTCTCTTCGCCGGCAGGCAAGCGCGCTCGTTCAGCCCGCGCCTTGCACCCCCGCCATCCGCTCCAACGCGGCAATGGCGTCCGCACGCTCGCGCGGCACGAACAGATAGTCGCCGTTCGACGCCCCGTCGCCGCGCGCCACGCGGCTGCCGACAACGCTGTACGCCACATAGTCGCGCGGTGCGAAGAAGGCAAAGACATCCGCGTTCTTGGCGCCGGTACGGGCCAGGATCGCGTCGGCCACCTCCAGGAACACACACGGCCGGTGGGTCGCGAGCGTTTGCGCCGCGCCGGCCAGCGCGAACAACTCGTAGCCCTCGATATCCATCTTGATGAAGTCGACCCGCTCAAGCCCGAGCGTCTCGGCGACATGGTCGATGGTGGTGACCGGCACGTACTCGATCTCCATCTCGAAGCGGCTGTCCAGGCCGGGGCTGTCGCCGAGCTGGCTGAGGCCGAAGCCGACCGCGCGCCCCTTCTTCAGCGGGATGTTGAGGGTGAGCATGCCGATCTCGGCCCCAACCGCCATCGGCAGCACCATGGCGCGGCGGCGGCACGCGGCGGACGCCAGGGCCGCGCAGCGCAGCACGAAGCGCGCATAGGTGCCCGGCTCGAACGAGATCACCCGCCCCCGGTCGCAGAACTTGGCGAACAGCTTGGTGAACTGGCCGGCATGGGCACCGACGTCCAGCACCACGCCGTCGCGGGGCAGCACGGTGGCGAACACCGGCAGGTTCTCGCGATGGTACTGGCGGGTGACGGCCTTCCAGACGTGCGCGATCAGGCTGGGCGACAGGCGGAACCTGTGGAACGTGCGGCGCGTATCCGGTCCGTCGGGCACCGCGCGCTATCCCAGCCCCGTGCGTTGCCGGAACGGGTCGGCCGGATAGGTGCCCAGAATGCTGACCCGCTCGGTGAAGAACTGCAATTCCTCCAGCGCCAGCCGGAACAGGCGCTCGTCGGGATGGCCCTCGGCATCGGCGATGAACTGCGCGGCCACGAACGCGCCGCCGATCAGGTAGCTTTCCAGCTTGGTCAGGTTGATGCCGTTGGTGGCGAACCCGCCCAGGGCCTTGTAGAGCGCCGCCGGCACCGAGCGCACCTGGAAAAGGAAGGTGGTCAGGCACGGCCCGGCATTGACCGGAATGTCGCGGCGCTGGCGCGCCATCACCAGGAAGCGGGTGGTGTTGTGGTCCGCGTCCTCCACGTTGGCGGCCAGCGTCTCCAGGCCGTACATATCGGCGGCCAGCTCGGTGGCGATGACTGCCTGGGTGGGGTCGCGCTCCTCCGACAGGCGCCGCGCCGCACCCGCCGTATCCGCCTCCACCACCGCCTGCACCCCCATCCGCGCGATCAGGCGGCGGCACTGGCCGAGCGCGTGGACGTGGCTGTGGACCGTGCGCACGTCCTCGATCTTCGTGCCCGGCAGCGCCAGCAACTGGTGGTGGATCGGCTGGAAGTGCTCGCCAACGATGAACAGCCCGCCGTCGGGCAGCAGGTGGTGGACGTCGGCCACCCGGCCGGCGAGCGAATTGTCGACCGCGATCATCGCGTGGTCGGCGCGCCCATCGCGCACCGCCGCGAACGCATCCTCGAACGAGCGGCACGGCAGCGACACCCAGTCCGGAAACGCGGTGCGGCAGGCCAGGTCGGAGTTCGCGCCCGCCTCACCCTGGAAGGCGATGGTGATCGCCGGGTCCGGCGCGTCGTGTTCGGTGCTCATGGTACGGTGCCGATGGTGCGAAGGGAGGATAAGTCTATCGCCTCAGGGCGCGAGCATCCGCCGCGCGGCCTCAAGGTCGGCTTGCGTATCCACCCCCAGGGGCACGCTGTCAACCAGCGAGCACTGGATCGTCATGCCGTTCTCCAGCGCACGGAGCTGTTCCAGGCGCTCACGCTGCTCCAGCGGCGACGGCGGCAGCGCCACGAACCGGTCAAGCGCCGCGCGGGTGTACACGTAGAGCCCGATGTGGTGCAGCAGCGCCCCCTCGCCCGACGGCGCCGGCACGCGCGTGAAATAGATCGCCCGGCCGCCGCGCGCGCCCTCCGGCATTGAGACGACCGCCTTCACCACGTGGGGCGCGTCGGTTTCCTCCCGGCTGGTGATGATGGCGGCGACGGTGGAGATGTCGGCGCCGTTGGCCGACAGGCCGTCGACGGCGGTGCGTATGTCCGACGGCGGCAGCGTCGGCAGGTCGCCCTGTACGTTGATGATCACGTCATGGGCGCCATCGGGGTCGATGCTGCCCAGCGCCTCGTGGATGCGGTCGGTGCCGGACGGCAGGTCGGGCGTGGTCATCACCGCGTTGGCGCCGGCGGCCTCGACCGCGTCGCGTACTGCCTCGTCGCAGCAGGCGACGAAGACGGGGCCCAGATCGGCCTCCATGGCGCGGCGCCAGACATGCACGATCATCGGTTCGCCGTGGATATCGGCCAATGGCTTGTCGGGCAGGCGGCGGGCGGCCAGGCGGGCGGGAATCAGAATGATCGGTCGCACGTGCGGGTTCCGGTTGCTGACAGGCATGAATGCCGGGTATTCCGGTTGCGTCGCAGAAGGGACTCCAGGCTGCAGTACGCACCGGCTTGCCGGCACACGCCGATAATGCGTCATATAAGCGCATTGGGGTGTCGACAAGCCGGGCCAAGGCGTACTTTCTGGCCCGCCCGGACGCAAGGCTGCATCGTACGACGCTGGCTACGGGCGATGCGACTTTTCTGGTTGCGCGATGGCCGCCCGGCCATCGGCGCGATGCCGCTTATGGTACGGGGTATCGATGTCGAGTGGTGGAAGCACAAACAAGATCGCCGGTGCGGTCCTGTCATCCCTGCTGGTAACCGTTGCGATCGGGCATTTCGGGGCCGCGCTGTTCCCGGGCGATCACGGTGGCCACGAAGCGCTGGCGTATCCGGTGCCGCATGGCGAGGAAGGCCCCGTCCAGGAGGTCGTGGAAGAGGCGGAGCCGTCGGTTCTGCCCTACATGCTGGAGGCATCGGCCGAGGACGGCGCGGACGCGTTCGGCGTCTGCATGAGTTGCCACACCAATAACGAGGGCGGGGCCAACGGGCTCGGCCCGAACCTGTGGAACGTCGTTGGCCGGGATGTCGCGACGGTCGAAGGCTTCAACTACAGCGCCCCGATCCAGGAATACCCCGGCGATTGGACGTATGAGGCCCTGAGCGCGTTCCTTCACGCGCCGCAGGAAGAAATTCCGGGCACCGGTATGGGCTATGCCGGCATGGCCGATGTGGAAGACCGCGCCGACCTGATTGCGTATCTGCGCACCCTCAGCGGCGACCCGGTGCCGCTGCCGACCCAGGAAGAGGTCGACGCCGTGCTGGCCGCCGAGGCCGAAGCCGCAGCACCGCCCGAGGAAGGCGGCGAAGAAGGCGGCGAGGACGTTGAGGGTGATGAGGGCGCCACTGACGAGGGCGCGCCCGAGGAAGACGTAACCGACGAAGGCGCACCCGAGGAAGATGCCACCGACGAGGCCGCGCCTGAGGAAGACGCCACCGACGAGGCCGCGCCTGAGGAAGACGCCACCGACGAGGTGGCTCCTGAGGAAGATGCGACCGACGAAGGCGCGCCCGAGGAAGATGCAGCCACCGACGAAGCAGCCGACACCGAGGGTGACGTTGCGGCACTGACCGGGCTGGCCGCCGCTGTTGCCGAGGCTTCGGTCGAGAATGGCGAGGCGCAATTCCAGCCCTGCGGTGTCTGTCACTCCCGCGATGCCAACGCGCAGACCCTCCTGGGTCCGCCAATGTGGAACGTGGTCGGCCGCGATGTGGCCGGCGTGGAGGGCTTCCGCTATTCCGGGGCCCTGCAGGAGATCGGGGGCACGTGGACGCTGGAGAAGCTGAGCGGCTATCTGGAGAATCCGGCGCAGTTCGCGCCCGGCAACAGCATGCCCTTTGTCGGCATTGCCGATGAGCAGGCCAGGATCGACCTGATCGCCTATCTGCACACGCTGGCCGACGAGCCGGTGGCGCTGGAGACCGTGTCCGAAGGCGAATAGCTGGTCTGTCGGAGGACCGCGCCCTCATGACCGCATCCTGCCCGTTCGAATACGTCGCCTTCGCCGAGCAGCTTGTCGCCGCCAGCGGTCCGATCGTGCGCCGGTACTACGAGGACGGCGCGGCGATCGAGGACAAGCCTGACGCCAGCCCGGTGACCGAGGCCGACAAGGCCGCCGAGGCGGTGATCCGCAAGCTGATCAACCAGCGCTATCCCGATCACGGTATCATCGGCGAGGAATACGGCCGCGAGAAAGAGGATGCCGAATGGGTGTGGGTGCTGGACCCCATCGACGGCACCAAGGCCTTCATCGTCCACAAGCTGACCTTCGGCACCCTGGTCGCGCTAATGCATAACGGCCGCTCGGTGCTCGGGGTCATCGACCAGCCGATCCTGCAGCACCGCTGGATCGGCGCCCATGGGCGGCCGACGTTGTGCAACGGCAAGCCGGTGCGCACGCGCGCGTGCGACGAGCTCTCCGAAGCGCGCATCAACACCACCGCCGCCGACCTGTTCGACGACACGCAATTCGGCCAGTTCCGGGCCGTCGCCAGCCAGGGCAAGTTCAGCCATTGGGGCGGCGACTGCTATGGATTCGGGCTGGTGGCCAGCGGCTATATCGACCTCAGCATCGAGGCCGGGCTGAAGCTGCACGACCATGCCGCCCTGCCGCCGGTGATCGAGGGCGCCGGCGGGGCCGTGGTCGACTGGCAGGGCAAGCCGCTCGACAAAGGCTCGGACGGCACCATCCTTGCGGCGGGCGACCGGCGGCTGGTCGACCCGGTGTTGAAGATACTGAACGGCTGATCCGGACCCAATCGGCGGCTTTCCCATCATCATCTCGTTTGCAAGCGCACTGCTAGTGGAATGAATTTGACATTTGACGTTGGCCGGGGGTCGTACGACGGTTCAAATGTCAAATTCGAAAATTCCACTAGAGAGATGTCTCTTGCTAGTGGTTCCGGAGATTCCAACATTTGCAATGGACGATGCCGCGACACGAAGCAAATGTTGGAATCGAACCACTAGTGCCGCAAAATGGTCACAACCGCACCGTTGAGTGTCGGTCGTGATCATTATGTGTGCCATGCCGCAGTCCGAACGCCGCAGCAAGACCCGGAGCCCCATGACGGCGCAACCAGCGCCGCACCGCCGCGGCCGGCCCGGCATCCGCCCCCACCACAGCCACGGGACCAGTTCATGCCAACCATGACCCGACGCATCGTTGCCGCCGGCGCGCTGACCGCCATCGCCGCCGCCGGCACCGCCTTCGCCCAGGACGAGGAGGTGTATGAGGGCCATGCCTTCGCGATGCACGGGGATGTGAAGTACGGGCCCGACTTCGAGCATTGGGACTACGTCAACCCGGATGCACCCAAGGGCGGCACCATGCGCCTGGGCGGCGTCGGCGGGTTCGACAGCCTGAACCCGTTCATCATCCAGGGCACCGTGCCGTTCAACCCGCTGGTCATCTACACGATGGACACGCTGATGGTTTCCAGCAGCGACGAGCCGTTCACGGAGTACTGCCTGATCTGCGAGACCGTGCGGGTGCCCGCGGACCGCGGCTGGGTCGAGTTCGACCTGAACCCCGACGCCAAATTCGCCGACGGCACGCCGATCACGGTGGACGACGTGATCTGGTCGTTCGAGGCCTGGACAACCCACTTCCCGCGCGACCAGTTCTATTATGCCGACGTGGAAAGCGTGAGCCAGGTGGGCGAGCACACGGTGCGCTTCGACTTCTCGACCAACGAGAATCTGGAGCTCCCCCTGATCCTGGGCCAGCTCCGCATCATGTCGAAGGACGAGTGGGCCGAGCGCGAGATCACCCGGGTGTCGCTGGACCCCTACATCTCAAGCGGCGCCTACATCATCGCCGAAGTCGATCCGGGCCGGCGCATCGTGTTCGAGCGCAACCCGGACTATTGGGCCGCCGACCTGCCTGTGATGCGCGGCATGCACAATATCGACCGCATCGTGTTCGACTATTACCTCGATGCCGACGTGGCGTTCGAGGCGTTCAAGAGCGGCGACATCGACTACCGCACCGAGAACACCTCGAAGAACTGGGCCACCGGCTACGACATCCCTGAGGTCGAAGCCGGCGTGATCGTGAAGGAGGAACTGGAGAACGAACTGGCCGAGCCGTTCCAGGGCCTGTTCTTCAACCTGCGCCGGCCGCAGTTCGCCGACCGCCGGGTGCGCGAGGCACTGATCCTGGCGTTCGATTTCGAATGGACCAACGAGAACCTGTTCTACAGCCTCTACCAACGCACCGACAGCTTGTTCGAGGCCTCGGAACTTGAGGCCAGCGGCCCGCCGAGCCCGGAAGAGCTGGCGGTGCTGGAACCCTTCCGCGACCAGTTGCAGCCGGAGGTGTTCGAGCTGGACTACGAGGCGCCGTCGACGGCCGAAACCGGCCTGCGCGCCAACCTGCGCCGCGCCGTGGAGTTGCTGGAGGAAGCTGGCTACGTGATGGAGGACGGCGTGCGCGTCCATCAGGACACCGGCACCCGGCTTGAGATGGAGATCCTGCTGGTCTCGCCGAGTTTCGAGCGGATCATGCTGCCCTATGCGACCAACCTGCAACGTATCGGCGTCGCGGCCGAGGTGCGCACCGTCGAGACGTCCCAGTATGTCGAGCGGCTAAACAACTTCGATTTCGACGCGGTGAATTTCGGAATCGCGCAATCGCTGTCGCCGGGCAACGAGCAGCGCGACTATTGGGGCTCGGGGGCCGCCGACACGCCGGGCAGCCGCAACGTCATGGGACTGGCCAACCCGGCCATCGACGCGCTGATCGACCTGGTGATCCAGGCGCCGACCCGTGAGGATCTGGTGATCCGCACCCGCGCGCTGGATCGCGCCGTCATCTGGGAGATGTTCGCGGTGCCGGAATGGAACAACCCGACGACCTGGGTTGCCTATTGGGACCAATACGACCATCCGCGCCCCGACGAGGCGCCGTCGCGCGGCGTGCCGTTCACGGCCTGGTGGTATGACGCGGAGAAGGCGGCGACGCTGGCGGATCGCCGGGCAGCCGCGCGCCAGTAACCGACACGCCGCGGGTCGCGATCCGTGCTCAGCTATATCATCCGGCGTCTGCTGCTGATCATCCCGACTCTGCTCGGGATCATGATCCTGAATTTCCTGATCATCCAGACCGCCCCGGGCGGGCCGGTGGCGCAGATCATCGCCGACCTGCAGGGCCTGGGCGTGGACGCCACCGCCGGTATCAGCGGCAACACCGGGTCCGAGACCGGCAACACCGGGGATGCGAGCCAGACGGTCGACAACGAGCAGTCCGGCGCGCAAGGCCTGCCACCGGAATTCATCGCCCAGTTGGAGCGCCAGTTCGGCTTCGACAAGCCGCTGCACGAGCGCTTCGTGCTGATGATGGGCAACTACATCACCTTCGACTTCGGCGAGAGCTATTTCCGCGGCCGCAGCGTCATCGATCTGGTGGTCGAGCGCCTGCCGGTCTCGATCTCGCTCGGCCTGTGGACCACGATCATCACCTATCTGGTCTGCATCCCGCTCGGCATCCGCAAGGCGGTGCGCGACGGCACCCGCTTCGACGTCTGGACCAGCGGCGTCATCATCGCCCTCTATGCGATCCCGAGCTTCCTGTTCGCCATCCTGCTGATCGTGGTGTTCGCTGGCGGACGCTACTTCGACTGGTTCCCGTTACGCGGGCTGGTCAGCGACGATTGGAACGAACTCAGTCTATTCGGGCAGATCATCGACTATCTGTGGCACATGGTGCTGCCGATCACGGCCCTGGTCATCTCCAGCTTTGCCGGGCTGACCATGCTGACCAAGAACTCGTTCCTGGAAGAGATCGGCAAACAATACGTGCTGACCGCGCGCTCCAAGGGCCTGACATCCAAGCGCGTGCTCTACGGCCACGTGTTCCGAAACGCCATGATCCTAATCATCGCGGGATTTCCGGCCGCCATCATCGGCATCATCTTCGCTGGATCGCTGTTGATCGAGATCGTGTTCTCGCTGGACGGGCTGGGCCTGCTCGGCTTCGAGGCGGTGGTGAAGCGCGACTATCCCATCGTCTTCGCCACCCTTTACGTTTTCACGCTGCTTGGCCTGCTGATCCATCTGGTGTCGGACATCTGCTACCACCTCGTCGATCCCCGGATCGACTTCTCCAGCCGGGAGGTCTGACGTGACCGACGGCAGCGACAGCCTGACCACGTTGCAGCGGCCGGCGTCGGAGAGGACGATGCCGGAGGCGGCGGTGCCGGCGGCCAAGGCGCCGACGTGGTTCGGCCGGCCGATCACGCCTCTCACCGCGCGGCGCCTGGCCAATTTCCGCGCCAACCGCCGCGGCTATTGGTCGTTCTGGATCTTCATGGTCCTGTTCGTGATCTGCCTGTTCGCCGAGTTCGTCGCCAACGACAGGCCGCTGGTCGTCTCCTACGACGGCACCCTGTACTTCCCGATCCTGGAAGTCGTGCCGGAGACCGAGTATGGCGGTTTCTTCGAGACCGAGGCGGAGTACAGCGAACCCGAAGTGCAGGAACTGATCGAGGAAAACGGCTGGATCCTCTGGCCGTTGATCCCGTTCAGCTACGACACCTTCGACAAGACACTCACCCATCCCGCGCCGTCGCCGCCGGACGGTATCCACTGGCTGGGCACCGACGACGGGGCCCGCGACGTCATCGCGGGCACGATCTACGGCTTCCGCATCTCGGTCCTGTTCGGGCTGCTGCTCACCTTCGGCAGCATGATCGTCGGCATCTTCTTCGGCGCCATCCAGGGCTATTTCGGCGGCCTGCTCGACCTGTCGTTCCAGCGTTTCGTCGAGATATGGGCCGGCATGCCGGTGCTGTTCCTGCTGATCATCCTGGCCGGCGATCCGCGCATCGAGCAGGGCTTTTGGACCGTGCTGGTCCTGCTGCTGCTGTTCAGTTGGATGGGGCTGCAGGGGCTGGTGCGGGCCGAGTTCCTGCGCGGCCGCAACTTCGACTATGTGCGCGCCGCGCGCGCGCTCGGCGTCGGCCACTTCACCATCATGCGCCGCCATGTGCTGCCGAACGCGATGGTGGCGACGCTGACCATGCTGCCGTTCACCCTGTCCGGCGCCATCACCTCGCTGACCGCCCTGGACTATCTGGGCTTCGGCCTGCCGCCCGGCTCGCCGTCGCTGGGCGACCTGCTGGCGCAGGGCAAGGCGAACCTGCAGGCGCCATGGCTCGGCATCACGGCATTCTTCGTACTGGCGCTGATGCTGGCGCTGCTGGTGTTCATTGGCGAGGCGGTGCGCGACGCCTTCGACCCGCGAAAGACAATCCGGTGACCGATGGCTGATCCAAGACCCGAAACGGACAACCAGTTGCTGCTGGACGTGAAAGACCTTGGCGTCAATTTCCGCGCGCCCGGCGGTATCGTGGAAGCGGTCAAGGGCGTCAGCTTCTCGCTGCAGCGCGGCCACACGATGGCGCTGGTGGGCGAATCCGGCTCGGGCAAGTCGGTCTCCGCCCTCTCCATCCTGCAGCTGCTGCCCTACCCCACCGCGCAGCACACCCCGGGCTCCAGCATCACCTTCAAGGGCCAGGAGCTTGTCGGCGCGCCCGACAGCAAGATGCGCAAGATCCGCGGCGACGACATCGCGATGGTGTTCCAGGAGCCGATGACCTCGCTCAACCCGCTGCACTCGATCGAGAAGCAGGTCAACGAGACCCTGATCCTGCACAAGGGCATGAGCCGGGAGCAGGCGCGCCTGCGCACCCTGGAGCTGCTCAACCTGGTCGGCCTGCCGGAGCCGGAGAAGCGGCTGGGCGCGCTGCCCCACGAACTGTCGGGCGGCCAGCGCCAGCGGGTGATGATCGCCATGGCGCTGGCCAACGACCCCGACCTGCTGATCGCCGACGAGCCGACGACGGCGCTGGACGTGACCATCCAGGCGCAGATCCTGAAGCTGATGAAGGACATCCAGGCCGAGTTCGGCATGGCGATCCTGTTCATCACCCACGACCTGACCATCGTGCGCCGCATGGCCGACGAGGTCTGCGTGATGCAGAACGGCGAGATCGTGGAAAAGGGCCCGGTCGCCACCGTGTTCGGCGACCCGCAGCATGCCTACACCCGCCATCTGCTCGCCGCCGAGCCCAAGGGCAAGCCGGTCAAGCCGATCGAGGGTGCGCCCACCATCATGGCCACCAGCGACATCAAGGTCTATTTCCCGATCAAGGCCGGCATCGTGCGCCGCACGGTGGACTATGTGCGCGCGGTCGACGGCATCTCGGTCACCATCCACGAGGGCCAGACCGTCGGTGTGGTCGGCGAGAGCGGGTCGGGCAAGACCACGCTGGGCCTGGCGCTGCTGCGGCTGATTTCCAGTGACGGACCGATCACGTTCACCGGCCAGGAAATCGACGACCTGCACTCCAAGCAGCTGCGCCACCTGCGCCGCGAGATGCAGATAGTGTTCCAGGACCCGTTCGGCAGCCTCAGCCCGCGGATGTCCATCTCGCAGATCATCGAAGAGGGCCTGAAGGTCCACAAGATCGGCGCCAACCGCGCCGAACGCGAGGAACGCATCGTCGAGGCGCTGCGCGAGGTCAATCTGGACCCGGAGAGCCGGTTCCGCTATCCGCACGAATTCTCGGGCGGCCAGCGCCAGCGCATCGCGATCGCGCGGGCCATGGTGCTGAAGCCGAAATTCGTTGTGCTCGACGAGCCGACCAGCGCGCTCGACATGTCGGTGCAGGCGCAGATCGTCGACCTGTTGCGCGACCTGCAGGAACGCTACAAGCTGGCCTACCTGTTCATCAGCCACGACCTGCGCGTGGTGCGCGCGCTGTCGGACCACGTCATCGTCATGAAGGACGGCAAGGTTGTCGAACAGGGCAGCGCCGATAATATCTTCGACGCGCCGCAGGAGGCCTATACCAAGGCGCTGATGGCGGCCGCCTTCAACCTGGAGGCGATCGAAGGCGTGGTGAGCCAGTAAGGCATGAGGGGCTGACGCGATGTGGAATGACGTCGTCGAGCTGAGGGACTTCTACAACGAGCCGCTGGGTCAGGTCGCCCGGCGGATGATCCGGCGCCAGGTCCGCGCGATCTGGCCGAACGTCACCGGCATGAACGTCGTCGGCATCGGCTACGCCAACCCGTTCCTGCGCCCGTTCCTGGCCGATGCGGCGCGGGTGGTCACGGTGATGCCGCCGCGTCAGGGCGTCGTCCACTGGCCGGCCGAAGGGCCGGGCCGGGTCGTGCTGGCCGACGAGGCCGAGCTGCCGTTTCCCGACCGCAGCATCGACCGTCTGATTATGGTGCACGCGCTGGAGTGCACCGAGCAGTTGCGCCCTATGATGCGCGAGATCTGGCGTGTGCTGGCGGACGGCGGGCGGCTGCTGGTGGTCGCTCCCAACCGCCGCAGCCTGTGGGCCCGGCTGGAGCGCACGCCGTTCGGCCACGGCCGCCCCTACACCTTCTCCCAGCTCTCGCGGGTGATGCGCGAGACCATGTTCACGCCGATGCAGACCGCACGCGCGCTCTATGTGCCGCCAAGCGTCTGGCGGCTGACCCTGCACGCCGCCTCGGCCTGGGAGAGGGTCGGCACCAAGTGGTTCTCGCAGTTCAGCGGTGTGCTGCTGCAGGAAGCGGCGAAGGACGTCTACGCCGTCATCCCGCAGCCGGAGCGCAAGCGCTATCGCCGGCCGGTCCTGCTGCCCACGCCACAGGCCGCGGCCACTTACGACCGCCTGACGCGCTCGACCGCCGGCAAGGACGAGGCCGCGGAGTCGGGAGAGGACCCCGACTCCTCGCCGCCCCAAACGCCGCCCAGGACGCCGCCAGTCAGCCCCGCTTCGGCGTGAGCCGGGTGTACGCGAACGCGTAGCCGCCGATCACCGCCAGCATGATCAACAGGGCAATGATGAAGATGCCGGCGAACGCGCCCGCCGATGCCAGGATGATGATCGTGATGATCGCAAAGATCCCGAGCACGATCGCGCACACCAGCGATACCGTACGTGCCGGGGGAACATTGTTCTTTTGCAGCGGCGCATAGCCGAAGGCGAAGGTGCAGCCGGAGATCGCACCGTCGATCAGCAGCCCGATGATGTCGCCGCCGATCAGGGCCAGCACCGCCAGCACACCCATGACGATGCCAAGCACCAGCAGCATTGTGCGCGCCTGGGCGATGTTCTGGGGCGGAACGCCGCCAGTGGCAGATGTATCGACCATGAATTCCCCCTTCGTTTTGACCGTCTTCCGCCAGCATGCCACGTGTGCCCGCGTCAGATCCTCACTCAACCGAGAATCAGCTTAGCGCGCGCCGTCGTGTGCAGGAAGGGCCGGCCGAACGCGTATGCAGGCTATCTTTGCGGCTGCACGTACATCGGGGTGTCCGCCGGGTGGTCCAGCCAACGGGTCAGTTCGTCATCCAGCTTCATGATCGAGATCGACGCGCCGCCCATTTCCAGGGACGTCACGTATTCGCCGACGTGGCTGCGATGGGTCTCGACCCCGATGTCGGCCAGCCGCTTCGACACCCGGCGATTCACGATGTAGAGCTCCATCCGGCTGGTGCCGCCGAGCCCGTTCACCAGCACCGCCACCCGGTCGCCGCGCTTCAGGTCAAGTTCGGCCAGGATGTTGTCGCACAGGTCGTCGGTCACCTCGTCGGCGCTGCGCAGCGGGCCGCGCCTCACCCCCGGCTCGCCATGAATGCCGAGCCCGATCTCCATCTCGTCCGGCCCCAGGGTGAAGCTGGGGGTCGCGACACCCGGCAATTGGCAGGGCTCCAGCGCCACGCCCATGGTCAGGCAGGAATCGTTCGCCTTGTTGGCGGCGCGGACCACGCCATCCAGGTCCAGCCCCATGTCGGCCGCCGCACCGGCGATCTTGAAGGCGAAGAACCCGCCGCCCACGCCGCGCCGGCGCTCCTTCTCCGCCGCCGGGGCCGAAGCCACGTCGTCGGTGGTCAGCACGGTCTCGACCCGGATGTCGTTCATGGCGCACATCTCGGCGGCCATGTCGAAGTTCATCACGTCGCCGGCGTAGTTGCCGTACATGTAGAGCACCCCGGCGCCGCGATGGATGGCGTTGGCGCAGGCCACCGCCGTATCGGGCGTCGGCGAGGTGAACACGGCCCCGATGGCCGCGGCATCGGCCATGCCCTTGCCGACATAGCCCAGGAACGCCGGCTCGTGGCCGGAGCCGCCGCCGACCATGATGCCGACCTTGCCGTCGCGCGGCCCGATCAGGCTGTAGACCGCCAGATCGCTTTCGTCGGTTCGGGCCAGGTACTTGGGATGCGCGGCGATGATGCCGTCCAGCATTTCGGCAACGGCATTGTCCGGATCATTCAGCAGCTTCTTCATGGTCCTCCCCAGTCGGTTCGAATTTTTTAGTCCAGCCGTGCGGCGAAACGTAAGCGCACGTAGTCGGCAGTCCAACGTCCCTGATCGTCGCACAGGCACGGGCGCATCAGCTCGATCGCCTCGTCGCGCACCGCCGTGCGCTCATCGAAGGGCAAACCGCGCAGGAAATTGTCGCCGAACGTGGCCAGCCACCCTTCCATATCGGTGGGCAGCGGCGTCGGGCGCGGAAACAGCTCCGCCGTGTCGACCCTGAAACCGTGCGCTTCCAGCTTGGCGCGATAGGCGTCGGGCGTCGGGAAGTACCAGGGCCGCCGGGCATGACCGTCGATGCCGCGCCGCTGCAGCGCCGCGACCAGGGCGACGGTGATGGTGGCCACATTGCCATGGCCGCCGAACTCACCGACGAAGCGGCCGCCAGGCTTCAGCGCGCGTGCCACCCCGGCAATCACCGCATCGGGCTCGGTCATCCAGTGCAACGCGGCGTTGGAGAACACCGCGTCGAACTCGTGCGCGAAGGTCAGCGCGTGGCCGTCGACGACGTGCGCGTCCAGCCCCCGCCCTCGCGCGGCCGCGATCATGTCCGGGCCGGCATCGACCCCGACCACCGTGGCGCCGGTGGCCGCAATCTTCTCGGTCAGCGCACCGTCGCCGCACCCCAGGTCGAGCACCCGCTCGCCGGGCTGTGGCGCCAGCAGCTCGAGCACGGGCATGCCGAGATCGGCCACGAACCTGGCGTTGTGGGCATAGCCTTCGGCGCGCCATTCCTGGGTCTGGGCCGGGGTCGTGGTTCGAGATGGGGCAGGTTCGGTCATGGGGTGGGCGTCTTATGCGTTGGCGGTGCCGGAGCGTGGCGGATGGTGACACCTGCCAGCCGTGGCTGCAAGCCGATGCTGGTCTTGTTCGGCGCGCGCGAGGCGCGGACCGGAGTGCGCAGGACTTGACATCGCATCAATAGATGATATTTGTACAATCATGGAAATGACAAAAGCCATCGAGGCTCTGAGCGCCCTGGCGCAGGAGACCCGGTTGTCGGTGTTCCGGCTGCTGGTCCGCTGCGGCCCGCAGGGCATGAGCGCGGGCGAGATCGCCGAGCGCTTGCGCGTCAGCCCGCCGACCATGTCGCACCATCTGGGGCAGCTTCATCGCGCCGGGCTGCTGACCTCTCATCGAGAGGCGCGCAGCATCCGCTATGCCGTCGATTTCGAAGGCATCGGCGGGCTGTTGCGGTTCCTGATGGAGGATTGCTGCCGCGGCGCCCCGGCCATGCAGGCCGCCGCCCGCGTGCAGCCGATCCCGCCGCGCACAACGGCGGAGGTGTGAGATGACCTCAGTAACCGGCAGACCTTCAGTCAAACCCATCTCTGGCTCAACACCCGCCCCCTTCTCATTCGTCATGCCCGGGCCGGCCCCGTTTGAATTCAAACGGGCCGAGTCCCGGGTATCCACGCCTTGGCATCGTCGGCCGAAAGACGTAGATGCCCGCAACAAGTGCGGGCATGACGGCCAGAAAAACCTGATCGCCTTCTAGGAGAAACACCCATGAAACGCCTGCACGTCTCGCTCAATGTCAGCGACATCGACCGGTCCGTCGCCTACTACAACACGCTGTTCGCCGCCGAGCCCACGGTGCTGAAGCACGACTACGCCAAATGGATGCTGGAGGACCCGCGGGTCAATTTCGTCATCCAGACCAAGGGCGGGAAGGCCGGCCTGGACCATCTGGGCATCCAGACCGGCGATGCCGAGGAACTGGCCGAGGTCGCGGGGCGGCTGAAGGCGGCCGGCGTGCGCACCAACGACATGGAGCAGGCGAAGTGCTGCTATGCCGTGTCCGACAAGTCGTGGACCGCCGACCCGCAGGGCGTGGCCTGGGAGTGCTTTCACACCACCGGCGCGATCACGACCTATGGCGCGGACACCACCAGCATCGAGGGCCTGGTGCCGCAGGAAGTGGTTGCCGCCAACGCCAAGGACGCCGACGGCGCGGGCTGCTGCAGCTAGCTTGCTGCCATCTGGTCCAGGGCGCCCATGGCCCTGAACATCTTGCGATAACGCGCCGGGGTCAGCCCGGTGCGTCGCTTGAACAGCGCGCGGAAGAATCCGGGATTCTCGTAGCCGACGTCGCCGGCAATCGCCTCCAGCGGCGTGTCGCCGGTCTCCAGCAGGCGCTTCGCCTCCTCGATGCGCAGGTTCTGCACATGGTCGATCAGCGTCGTTCCGGTGGCCGCCTTGAAGCGACGCTTGAGTGTGCGTTCAGGCACGCCCGCCTGCTTCACCACCCGCGCCACCGGCTCCGGCTCGCGGAAGTGGGCCTCCAGCCAGGACTCGCATGACCGCACCACGGAGTCCGCGTGCGGCGTGCGGCGGACAAGGCTGGCATATGGCAACTGCCCGTCGTCGTGCAGTTTCAGCAGATAGACCTTGGCGATGCGCAATGCCTCGCCGGGGCTGCAATGGCGGGCGATGATGTGGATGGCCAAGTCATGCCACGAACTGGTGCCCCCGGCGGTGACGATGCGCCCGGTGGGATCGGCAAAGCACAGGTTCGGTTCCGGCTGAAAGCGCACCTGGGGATAGCTGTTGCGGAACAGGTGCTGGTAGCCCCAGTGCGACGTGGCCTCGCGCCCGTCCAGCAAGCCGGTCTCCGCCAGCATGATGGCGCCCGAGCACGCCGAGTAGATCGACGCACCGTCGCGATAGCGGTCGCGCACCCATGCCATCAGCTCCGGGTACCTGCCGCGCAGGTCCTCGTCGGGGGCGAGCCACAGCTCGGGCAGTATCACGATCGGCGCCCCAGCCGCCTGGGCCGTCGTCAGCTCGGGATGGACCGGAATGCCGTTGCCGCAGACAAACGGCCCGGCCATCGGCGACACGATGCGCGGCTGGATCAGCTTCAGGTCGGGCTCGGTGCCGACGAGCTGCTGCCAGAGATTGCCCGCCGAGGCCAGCACGTCGATCATGCCGTACAATGCCGACCCCGCCGTCTCCGGCACGGCGACGATGTGAGCCTCTTTCGCCGCGGGTGGTGTCTGGTCCATGGCGTGTGTTCCGGTTTGTGGCACGAACGAGTCTTTTTTGGCAGAAACCTTCCTCACGCGCAAAAGGCACGGCCCCTACCTTTCCCACAGCACGGCCACTCAAGGTCGTGTGGCAACACTCCACAGGGAAAGGATTACGTCATGAGTGTTCAAACCGCCGAGGCAACCACAGCCACCGTCACCAACGGCGTCGATGTCGACGCGCTGTTCGCAACCATTGGCGCGGTGAAGGCCAATCCCGCCATCGCCGCCTTCACCTTCCGCGCCTCGAACAAATGGCTGGGCGGGGACCATAACCGCACGACCGTCGCCGGCTTCTACGGTGCCTGCGAAGACCAGACCCACGCCAACGGCCCGTTCCTGATGGACAATGCCGAGCCGCCGGTGCTGCTCGGGGAGGGCGCCGCCGCGAACCCGGTGGAGTACGTGCTGCATGCGCTCGCCGGCTGCCTGACGACCACGATGGTCTACCACGCCGCCGCCCGTGGCATCCGGATCGACGACGTGCGCACCGAGCTTGCCGGCGACCTGGACCTGCACGGCTTCCTGGGGCTCGACCCAAAGGTGCGGAAGGGCTTCAGCACCGTGCAGGTGAAGATGCGGGTGCGCAGCGACGCCGATACGGATGTGCTGCGGTCGCTGGCCGAGTTTTCTCCGGTCTACGACATCGTGTCCAACTCTCTGCCCGTCACGGTGACCGTGGAGCGGATGTGATCGCAGGTGCGGCGGGGCGCGGCGGCCATTCAATGCCCGACGCGCTCCGCGCACCCGTTCTCGCGCAACCGTCGTCTTGAGATCGCCACATATCACCAATAGTCGTGAAGGTGCCGGGAGGGGCATGCTACGTATCGTGTGCGTCTGATCGCATGCGTCTGACGGAGGTATGCCATGACCCGACTGGCTCACATTCTCGCCCTCGCCGGCACGGCGCTGTTGCCAATGACCAACGCGCTGGCCTGTTACACGACGGAGGGTGCGGATCCCGCCGCGGACGCGGCCAATGTCGCGGCCAATGCGGAGTATCGTTCGGGTGAGTTGGTCGGCCGGTCGATCGGCACGCTGGCGAGCCTGTCTGCCGAGGTCACCGTCTACGCCCCGCCCACCGCCGAGGGGCGCCACGCGGCCGACTTCATCCAAGGCATGCTGGGCGACATCGACCGGACCTTCCGCCGCACCGGCCTGACCAACGACCGGCCCAGCTCGCTTTCGATCCAGATCTCGAACGTTCCCGGCCCGGTCGGCAGCGGCGGTGGCGGCCCGACAGAGGCGTGGACCTGGTGCGAGTTCAACGACTGCACCATGGTCATATTCGCGGAGGTCTGGCCCACCGACAATTACCTGAACTATGTCGTCGCGCACGAGGTTGCCCACGCCGGGCAAGAGCTGGTCTATCCGCGGGTGAGAGACAGCCGGACCGGCTGGTGGGGCGAGGGCACGGCGGAATGGTTCGCCAATCTCGTCGTTCCGGGCCGCGACTTCTCCGCCTACTACGTTGCCGCTTTCGACGCGCGCTCGCACGACACCGGCCTGACCGAGATGTGCTACGAGACGGTGGCCTTCTTCATGTGGGCCGGACAGGCGCTGGGCGAGACCTTTCCGTTCGCGATGGCCGCCGAGGGCGAGGCAGCGCTGATGGACGCCCGTGCGGTGGCCGACATGCTGCCGGCCGGCACCTGGCACGACTTCGTCGAGACCTTTCTGGGCGGCGACTTGACCTATCCCGATGGCCGCCCGGCGCGGCCGAGCCCGTCGCTCGGCCCGGTCCAGGCTGTGGGCGACGGCCAACGGATCGCGGTCGAGGGGTGGTCGCCGCTGGCGATACCGCGTCTGGTCATGGCGCTTGAACCAGGCGAATGGCAGATCGACCTGTCCGGGACGTCACCGCTCACCAGCTTCCTGGAGCAGGAAACCGGGACCTGGTTCCGCATCAACAACACGGCGGGCACCGCCAGTGGGTTCACGCATACGGTCGAATGCACGGAAAGCGAAGCCCTGGTCATGACGACCATTGGCATGCGCGAAGGGCTGTCGGTGGTGATGGCCGACATCTCCGGCGAGCGCGACCCCTGCGGCGAGCCGTGCGATCGGCCTGTCCCGCGCGACCACTGCATGATCGGCGCCTGGACCGCGCTGTCGACCGACCTGCCCGACACCTACAACCAGGTGGCGGCCGCCATCGGCTCCCGCTCGGAATGGACCTACCAGAACATGGGCGACAACTACGCCATCCTGTGGCCGGACGGCACGTTCGTCATGGCGGTCACCGATGCGCAGTCGGAGATCGAGCACGACATGGGCGACGGCTACACCATGCACCAGCGCGTGATCATCGTGTCCGACACCATCGGCCGCTGGTCGGTGGTCGACGACCAGCACCTGATCATGTGTACCGACGCCTATCTGGGCTCCATGGTCAACCAGATCACCATTGGCGGCGTGACCGAGACCAACGGGCCGCTGCCGGTGCCGTACGATCCCTCATATTTGGACGGCGACGGTTTTCGTTTCCGCTACGACTGCGCCGGCGACACCGCCGACATCTCGCTGCTGCTGTTCGGCACGACGCCGATGGTGAGCTGGCACGTCGAGCGCCGCGACCTGCCCGCCCCGCCGCCGGAGCCGTTCTGACGTACTTTCCCCACCGGCGTCATTGCGAGCGCAGCGAAGCAATCCAGGCGGTTGCCGTGAAGGCAGATATGTTGCTCTGGATTGCCGCGTCGCACTGCCCCCAAGTGGGCCGTGCTCCTCGCAATGACGGCTGAGGAGGCTGCAATCACGTAGCCTGGGTGGAGCGGAGCGAAACCCGGGAATCATCCCGCTGGCCGGCACGAAGTCCCCGGGTTTCGTTTCACGCCACCCGGGCTACGATAGGCGAGCCACGCTATGCCGCTTCCAACAGCGCGCCCAAGTGCCGGCGGGCGACGGTGAGCATGGAGAGGTCGACCGGCGTCTTGGCGCTGCGCACTTCCGCGATCAGGCTGTCCCAGCGCGCCACCGCGACATCGTGGCCGTCGGTCCACGCCTCGATCGCCGCCATGCCCTTGTCGTCGCTGCCGGCCACCACGGCCCCGGTCAGCGCCGACTGCATGACGTCCAGGTCGTCGATCACAGCACCGGCGGCCCGCCGCTCCCAGCTTGAATCGATGGGCAGGTCCTCCGCGGCCCGGCGCAGGTCGGCAAACCCGAAGCGCTGGCCGACCGCGAAGTAGGTCGCGGCGACATCGATCACGTCCGGCCCCGCGTCGTTCCCCTCTTCATCCGCACCGGCGGCGGTGCGCGCGGCGATGCGCACGATATCGATGCCATGGCTGAGCCAGCCCAGCGCGGCGATGCGGCGCGCCAGCCCCTCGCCTACCCCCTGCCCGGTATAGCCGAGCGTCGCCCGCTCCAGCGCGGAAGCGTCCTCCTCCGGCAGCACGTCCAGCAATGCCGCGCTGATCGCTTCCACGCCCGGCTGGTAGCGTGCGGCGTGGGCAGCGATCTCCAGCGGCCGCTCGGCATTGACCAGGAACCAGCCGGTCGCGCGCGCCACCACCTGGTTCAGGGTCGACAGCATCTCGAGCTGGCTGTCCGCCGGCACCTGGTTGTCCAGGGCGGCGATGTCCGCCCAGAGTTCGCGCAGGCCATACACCTCGCGCGTGATGGCATAGGCGCGGGTGGCATCCGGCGCGTTGCAGCCATAGCGGCTCTTCAGGTCGTTGATGAAGGTGATGCCGGCGCGGTTGATCACCGAGTTGGTGACGAAGGTGGCGATGATCTCGCGCTTCAGGGCGTGGCTGGTGAGCTGGTCCGGGAACCGCTTGCGCAGCGGCCGCGGGAAATAGCGGAACAGGTCCGCGACCAGGCCGTCGTCGTCGGGCAGGTCGGACGCGATCAGGTCGTCATAGAGGTCGATCTTGGCATAGGCCAGCAGCACCGCGAGCTCGGGCCGGGTCAGCCCGACCCCGTCCGCCCGCCGCTCCTCCAGCATCTCGTCATTGGGCAGGAACTCGATCTCGCGATTGAGCAGGCTGGAGCGTTCCAGGTCGCGCATCAGCATCACCTGGGCGTCCAGCCCGTCCATGCCGTCGTGACGGGCGACGCTGATCGCCTGGGTCTGCAGGTAGTTGTCCTGCAGCACCAGGTCGGCGACCTCGTCGGTCATCTCCACCAACAGGGTGTCGCGCTGCTTCAGGGTCATGTCGCCGCCGGACAGGATGTGCGACAGCAGGATCTTGATGTTGACCTCGTGGTCGGAACAGTCGACGCCGGCCGAATTGTCGATGGCGTCTGTGTTGAGCCGCCCGCCCCGCTCGCCGAAGGCGATGCGCGCGCGCTGGGTGACGCCCAGATTGGCGCCCTCGCCGATCACCTTGCACCTAAGATCGCCGGCATTGATGCGGATGGCGTCGTTGGCCTTGTCGCCGGCGTCGGCGTGGCTCTCCTCCTTCGCCTTCACGTAGGTGCCGATGCCGCCGAACCACAGCAGGTCGACCTGCGCCTTCAGGATCGCGCGCATCAGCGCGAACGGCGTCACCGTTTCCTCGGCGATGTCCAGGCAGGCGCGGATCTCGGGAGTCAGGGTCAGCGACTTGTGCGAGCGGTCGAAGATCTTGCCGCCCGTCGACAACAGTGATTCGTCGTAGTCGGACCAGCTCGACCGCGGCAGTTCGAACAGGCGCGCCCGCTCCTTGAAGCTCGCTGCCGCATCCGGATCGGGGTCGACGAAGATGTGCAGGTGGTTGAACGCGGCCACCAGCCGGATGTGCTCCGACAGCAGCATGCCGTTGCCGAACACATCGCCCGACATGTCGCCGACGCCGACGACGGTGAAGTCCTGGGTCTGGGTATCGTGGCCGATCTCGCGGAAGTGGCGTTTCACCGATTCCCAGCCGCCGCGCGCGGTAATGCCCATCTTCTTGTGGTCGTAGCCGGCCGACCCGCCGGATGCGAACGCGTCGCCGAGCCAGAAGCCGTAGTCCAGCGACACGCCATTGGCGATGTCGGAGAAGGTGGCCGTGCCCTTGTCGGCGGCGACCACCAGATAGGGATCGTCGTCGTCATGGCGCACCACGCTGTTGGGCGGCACCACCTGGCCGTCGACCAAGTTGTCCGTGATGTCGAGCAGGCCGCCCATGAAGGTCTTGTAGCACTCGATGCCGGCGTCGCGCTGGGCCTGGCGGTCGGCGGCGGGGTCGCCGGTGGGCGCCGGTGGGCGCTTGACCACGAAGCCGCCCTTCGAGCCGACCGGCACGATGACCGCGTTCTTCACCATCTGCGCCTTCATCAGGCCCAGCACCTCGGTCCGGAAATCCTCGCGCCGGTCCGACCAGCGGATGCCGCCGCGCGCCACCTTGCCGCCGCGCAGATGCACCGCCTCCACGCTCGGCGCATAGACGAAGACCTCATAGAGCGGGCGCGGCAGCGGCAAGCCGTCGACCTTGGCGGACTCGAACTTGAACGCGACATAGGACTTGGCCGCACCTTCGGCATCCGGCTGGAAGTAGTTGGTGCGCAGAGCGGCCTGCATGAGGTTCAGGAACCGGCGCAGCATCACGTCTTCGTCCAGGCTGTCCACGTCCTTCAGGCCGTGTTCCAGTTCGGTCTCCAGGTCCTTCAGCGCGGCGTTGCGGTCGCCGCCGAAGTCGGGGTCGAACTTGGCCTGGAAATACGCAACCAGCCTGTTGACCAGCCACGGATGGCGCGCCAGCGTTTGCTCCAGATAGTCCTGGCTGAACTGGATGCCGGCCTGGCGCAGGTACTTGGCCAGCGCACGCAGCACCACCACGTCGCGGCAGCTCAGCCCCGCCAGCAGCACCAGGGCGTTGAACCCGTCGTCCTCGACCTGCTCGTCCCAGACCTGGACGAAGGCATCCTCGAACCGCGCCTTCACCGTTTCCAGGTCGATCGGCTCGCGGCCGCGCTGTTCGGCGGAGAAGTCGTGAATGTGCACCGCCCGGTCGTCGCGCGGCTGGATGCGATAGGGCTCCTCCGTCATCACCTTCAGCCCCATGTGCTCCAGCATCGGCAGCACATCCGACAGCGGGATCGGGCGATCGGCGTGATAGACCTTCAGGCGAACCGCATGGGCCGGCATGTCGATCGGGCGATAAAGGTTCAGTTGCAGCGAGACGCTGCTGCGCGCGGACTCCACCCGTTCCAGGTCGAACACCGCGGCCGCCGGGCTGACCCGCTCGCGATAACCGGCCGGCAACCCATCGGAATAGGAGCGATGCAGGGTCAGGCCCCGCTCCTCGCCCAGGCTGGCGACCAGTTGGTCGCGCAGCATGTCCGACCAGTCGCGGGCGGCATCGATGATCTGGTTTTCCAGGTCCTCGAAATCGACTTCGGGAATGTTGCCGGGCTCGGTGCCGATGATGAAGTGGACCCGGGCCAACGGTGCGTCGGCGTTGACCAGCGGGAAGAACGCACTGACGCGCCCGTTCAGGGCCTTGGCCAGCAGGTCGCCGAAGCGGTGCCGCAACTCGGTGTTGTAGCGTTCGCGCGGGCAGAACACGAACGCGGAAACAAAGCGCTCGAACGGGTCCTCGCGCATGAACAGCGCGGTGCGCTGGCGCTCCTGCAAATCGAGGATGCCGCGGGCGATGCGCTCCAGGTCGTCGACCTCGATCTGATAGAGCTCGTCGCGCGGAAATGTCTCCAGGATGTGTTCCAGCGCCTTGCGGGCGTGGCTGCGCGGCGGCAGCTCCGAGCGCTTGAGCGTGTCGCGGACCTTGGCGCGCAACATCGGCACCTGCTGCACCCGCTGCAGATAGGACGACGAGGTGAACAGACCGGCGAACATCTGCTCGCCATCGACGTTGCCTGCGCTGTCGAAGCGCTTCAGGCTGATGGTGTCCAGGTGCACGCCACGGTGCACGGTGGACCGGCGGTTCGCCTTGGTGACCTGCAGCAGGGACGGCGCCAGCATGAAGTGGCGCACATCCTCGGGCAACGTCTCCATTTCCCGGCGTCGGCCGAACAGGCGGGTGTCCGGGTTGCGGATGATGCCGAGGCCGGACCCTTCCACCACTTCCATCGAGCGGTTCTCGCCGGTGCCCTCGTAGTCGTAGTCGCGGTAACCCAGGAAGGTGAAATTGTCCGCGCACAGCCACTGCAGGAAGGCCACCGCTTCCTCCACGTCGCCCGCTTCCGCCGGCGGCGGGTTGTCGCGCAGGCTGGCGATCACCTCGTCGACCTTGGCGGTCATCGTCGGCCAGTCTTCCACTGCCGCGCGCACGTCCTGGATCACGGCGACCACCGCGTCCTGAACGGCCGCCATCTCCGCCGGGTCCTGCAGCTCGTCGATCTCCACGTGCATGTGGCTCTCGACCCGGCCCTCGCCCTCGCCGTCACCCGCTGGCGTGATCGTCTGGATGGTCCCGCTGTCGTCGCGCACAACGCGCACGATCGGATGAATGACCAAATGCACGGCAAGTCCGCGCCGGTTCAGCTCCGCCGTGATGCTGTCGACCAGGAACGGCATGTCGTCGTTGACGATCTGGATGATGGTGTGGGGCGACTGCCAGCCGTGCTGCTCGACATCGGGATTGAACACCCGGACCAGCGGCTCGTGGCCGGTGCGGCCCTGGGCCAGGCGATACATCGCCGTCACCGCGGCCAACAGCTCATCGTCCTGGCGCTCGCAGACATCGTCCGGCGGGACGTGCTCATAGAAGCTGCGGCAATAGGCGGCCGGCGACGCGGTGGGGGCGTCTCCCAGCCGCGCGGTCAAACGGTCGATGACATTGAGCTTGCGCTGGTAACTCGAACGAGACATGGGGGCCCTCGCCGGTGGATGCCGTTCACGCGACGCGGACCAATCTACATTTCAACGGTTGTGTCTGCCAGCGTGCACAAAAAACGATCACATTGCGCGAAACCGGCCGTCGCGCCCGGGCCCG
The DNA here is from genome assembly GCA_965227515.1 of Alphaproteobacteria bacterium. Classification (GTDB taxonomy): domain Bacteria; phylum Pseudomonadota; class Alphaproteobacteria; order CALKHQ01; family CALKHQ01; genus CBDDFZ01. The sequence goes on along the minus strand of CBDDFZ010000001.1, from coordinate 1,800,174 downwards.
CGCGAACAGGGCTGCCGTCTACTTGAGCTCCAGCAGCGGCGCCGCGCGGCGGCGCAGCTTGTCGGCCTGGTCGGTCCCGACCACCCGCTCGGTCAGCCAGGTGGCATAGATCAGATGCGGCGCCAGGTTGCGCGATTGCGCGGCACCGGCGTGCATCAGCGCCTCGCGAACGGCGGCCACCAGCGCATTGGTGGCGTCGCGCATCCGGCCCTCCAGAATGGCGCAGTCCGTCTCAATCCCCAGGGACGACGACAGGTCGCTCAGAACCGGCAGCAGGTCCAGCAGACGCTCGAGCTTGTGCAGCGCGACGATATCCAACGACTCGTTGAGGTCGACCGTCGGTGCGGACTCTTCCTCCACCCATGCGTCCCGATCCCGCGCCACGCGCGGGAACGCCCGGTCCATCCACTTCGGCCCGGCGTCGACCAGGCCGGCGCGGAATGCCTCGACCACGGTCTGGTTGGCCGCCTTCACGCGCCGCGACATGGCGCCGTCATGGCGCACCACGGTCGCGGTGCCGCTGGTTCGGATGGCGTCGACGAACCGCGACAGGGCGTCATTCAGGTCCAATGCACCCTCGAACCGGGTCAGTTCGTCGACAAGCGCGGTCGCCTGCCCTTCGACATAGTGGATGATCGCGGCGACGATGGACGCCATGTCGGGATGGTTGAGCACCTTGACCAGCTTGTCCGCCGCCATGATGCGCAGAATCTGGACCACCTGGACCTGGTCGGATAGCTGGCGCATCGTCATGTGCAGCAGCGTGACCGCGCCTTCCACAGACGTGGCGGCGCATCGCTCCAGCTCACGGATGATGCGCCGGATGTCGGTCATGGTCAGCCATGGCACCGGGGCCGGCGGCAGGTCGACCAGCAGCGCATCGAAATGGGACGAGCACAACGCCGCCCCCAACAGCCGGCGCAGTTCCCGATGCTGCTCCTCGCTGCCGGCCAGGTCTTCCACCTGCTCGGCCGTCAGTTCCGCCTCGGGGCCGAAATACGGCATCAGCCCGCGAATGGCCGACTTGCGCAATTGACGCACCGATTGAGCGAAGTTCGCCGGCTCATGCGCAATCATCGCGAGGGAATCGAACACTTCCAGTTCCATGCGCGACCATGTGCGGCGCAGCAACCCGGCGGCGATATCGAACGTCTCGGCCCGGAGATCGCCCGGTCTGGGGTCGACGCCGTCGGACACCAGGTCCATGAACGAGCCGCACATCAGCCGCGCGATGACGGCACTGTCGCCGGCCCGCTCCATCACCGCCACGCGCAACTGTTGCGCGCGCGATATGGCGGCCCTGCGGGTGCGCTCCGTCGTCTCTTCCTCCGCCGCGGCCGCGGCAGCGCCGGCCGCCTCTTCCGCCGTGTCATTGCTTGCGTCCGAAACGACCTGCGGCTGCCAGTTCGCCTGGCCGGCCGGCCGGTTTGCCGTTTCCGGCGACAGAATGGTCAGCAGGCGGCTCAGCTTGCCGATGCAATGACGCATCGCATGACGGTCGCGCCGCTCCGACGCGTCGCGCCATTCCTCGGTTGCCGCCCACCAGGACTGCACGGTGGCCGATGCCGCGTTGATCAGCATGCGCAACCGCGCGCTGCGCTCCTGCCACTTGACGATGGTGGGCACCGGCTCGCCGACGGCCACATCGATTTCCTGCAACAGGCCGGTGGCGAGCTTGGCCCCCTTCTCGGCGGCCACGGCACAGGTGCGGCCGATCTCGGCATACTCGGGATGCTCGCCCGCCGACCAGGTCAGCAGGTCGTTGGCCTGTTGCGACAAGGCGGCGGTCTGAATGCGCAGCGGTCCTTCCAGGCCCGGCAGGTTGAGGCCGAACAGCATCATGTGCGCCGCCCATTCCTGGGTGGCGCGCTGCAGCGCCTCAGGCCGCAGCGAGAGCTTGATGGCGAGACCGCGCATTTTTTGCAGCAGGGTCGGCAGATCGGGCCGGCCGGACCGGTGCGCGACCGGCTTGCCGTCAATGCCGTCCGCCGCGCGTTCCAGCAGGGCCAAATAGACCTCGCTGCGGCGGCGGTCGTCGCTTTCCATCGCCAGCCGCGCCTCGTCGGCGGCGCGCGGACCGCAGAAGCCGCGACGCTGGATCGACAGGACCCGCTTGCGGACATACGCGGGGTCGACCTCGATCATGTCGTTGAGATCTTCGTGCAGCACCCGGTCGAACACCGACATCATCACCATGTCGGGCAACATCGGCCATGGCACGACGTAATAGCCCTGGCCGCCCGACAGGGGCGTCATCAGCGCCACCAGCTTGCCGTCGCGGTCGAAGCGCATGCGCGTGAACGCAAGCTGCTCGGTCGTGAACGGCACGAACGCGCCGGCACGCGCCAACGGGGGTGGTGCGGCTTTGACCAGATAGGCCGCAGATGATGCGTGGACTGCCGACAACGTCCTGTTGTCTCCTGCTGTCGAGTGACGCTTGCGTTGGCCGCTGCCTTCTTGGCCGGCCGGAATTCTTCCCGCAATCGCCGCACCCGGACCGTCGCACGAAAGGTCTTGCGTTTCAGTAAAGTCGAGGCATGTCGGCCGCGGGCAACTCGGCTCGAATTCCCATGAAATGCAATGGATAGCGAGGAGAGCGACACGACATGCGCTGTCGTGGGCGCAAGGGCGGGCGACGGCGGATCGGCGACGCGATCGGACGGCCGTTCGGACCGCATTGCCGCCACTTCGCACCTGTGGCCTTATGATCGCGACCACCTGAGCCGACCGGAGTGAACGCCCATGCCCGAGAACAAGAAGATCCTGCTAGCCGGCGAGAGCTGGGTGACCCAGGCAACCCACATCAAGGGATTCGACCAGTTCCCCACCGTCACCTTCCATCGCGGCGCGGACGGGTTCCTGGCGGCACTCGCCGGCCTGCCGTTCGACATCACCTACATGCCCTGCCACGACGCGCAGACCGACTTCCCGGCCACGGCGGAAGCACTGGCGGCGTACGACGCGATCCTGCTGTCCGACATCGGCGCCGACACGCTGTTGCTGCACCCGGACACCTGGATCCACTCCCGCACCACGCCGAACCGGCTGCTGGCGCTGGAGCGCTATGTCCACGGCGGCGGCGGGCTGGCGATGATCGGCGGCTATCTGAGCTTCCAGGGCATCAACGGCAGCGCGCGCTATCGCGGCACCCCGGTGGAGGAGGTGCTACCGGTGACCATGCAGCCCTACGACGACCGGATCGAGGTGCCGCAGGGCATGGCGCCGGAAGTCGCGGGCACGCACCCGATCCTGGACGGCATCGACGGCGATTGGCCGCCGATCCTGGGCTTCAACGAGGTGACCGCCAAGCCGAACGCGACTGTGCTGGCAACGGCGAGCGACCTCTATCGGCGCCTGCCGGTGCTGGCGGTCGGCGAGCACGGGGCCGGCCGAACGATGGTGTGGACCAGCGACATCGGCCCTCACTGGCTGCCGTCCGCCACCTTCGAATGGCCGCACTTCACGCGGCTGTGGGGCCAGGCGCTGGGCTGGTTGACGGCAACGTGATTCGGGCGGTCGGCAGGCGCCGGCAATATGGCGGTTCCTGAACAACAAGACCGAACCGATAGGGAGGATCAGATGCCCGCACGACGCACCATCAGCGCCATGGCGGCGGTGGTTGCCTGCACCGCTGGCCTTGCCGCCTTGCCCGCGCTGGCCCAGGAGCCGACCCGCGCCGTCACCCAGATCGCCGGCGACGTCTACCGGTTCCAGAACAATTTCCATTTCTCGGTGTTCGTGGTGACGCCGGACGGCATCGTGGTGACCGACCCGATCAATGCGGAGGCGGCCACGTGGCTGGAGAGCGAGATCGCCTCGATGTTCGGCGACCTGCCGATCGCATACATGATCTACAGCCACCACCACGCCGACCATATGTCCGGCGGCGAGGTGTTCGCCGACACTGCGACCGTCATCGCGCATGAGAACGCGGCAGTCGCGATCGAGGCTGAGGGCGTGCCCACCGCCATGCCCGACATCACCTTTTCCGACACGATGACGCTGGCGTTCGGCGGCAAGACCTTCGAGATGAGCTATGTCGGCCCCGGCCACTCCGACAACCTGATCGTCACCGTCATCCGGCCGGAGAACGTGGGCTTCGTGGTCGATATCGCGGCGCCCACGAGGCTGCCGTTCCGCGACTTCGGTGGCGCCGACATCGACGGCTGGATTGCCGGGCTGATGCGCGCCGAGGCGCTGGAGTTCGAGATCATGGCCCCAGGCCACGGCAACATCGGCAGCCACAGCGATGTGGCGGCAACCCGCGTCTACATGGAAAGCCTGCGCGACCAGGTGCGGGAGGGCATCGACGCCGGCATGTCCGACGACGAGATCGTCGCCGAAGTGACGATGGACGACTATGCGAGCTGGTCGAACTACGAGGATTGGCGCGAACTCAACGTCCGCGGCATGGCGGCGTATCTGCGCAGCGAGTGAGGCGATTCGTCCGCGACGCCGATGCTGCCCGATGCCGACACCTATGAAGACCTGGTCGAGCGTTTCGCCTGGGCGGTGCCGCGGCGCTACAACATCGGCGTCGACGTTTGCGACCGGTGGGCAGCCCGGGAGCCGGACCGCCCGGCGCTGATCGTTGCCGGCGACGGGGGGAGCGGCCGTATGGTCACTTACGGCGGCCTGCGGGCGCTGTCCAACCGGATCGCCCATCTTCTGGCAGGATCCGGGGTGGCGCGTGGCGACCGGGTTGCCGTGCTGCTGCCACAAGCGGTGGAGACCGCCGCCACCCACATCGCCGCCTTCAAGCGGGGCGCAATTTCGATCCCGCTGTTCATGCCGTTCGGACCGGACGCGTTGCGCTTCCGGCTCGGGGACAGCGGCGCCAAGGTGGTGGTGACCAACGCCGAGGGTGCCGCCAAGCTCGCCGACATGCGCGGCGACCTGCCCGATCTCGCCGCCGTGTTCGTCATCGACGGCCCGGCCCCCGGCGCACTAGACCTGCACGGCGAAATGGCCGGCCTGGCCGATGACTTCAAGCCCGTCGACACCGCCGCCGACGACCCGGCACTGATCATCTACACCTCCGGCACCACCGGGCCGCCGAAGGGCGCGCTGCACGCCCATCGGGTGCTGCTGGGGCATTTGCCCGGCGTGGAGATCAGCCACGACCAGTTCCCGCAGCCCGGCGACCTGATATGGACCCCGGCGGACTGGGCCTGGATCGGCGGCCTGCTGGACGTGCTGCTGCCGGCCCTGCACCATGGCGTGCCCGTCGTCGTGCAGCGGTTTGCGAAGTTCGACCCGGAGGCCGCGTTCGGCCTGATCGCCGACCTGGGCGTGCGCAACGCCTTCATCCCACCGACGGCCTTGAAGCTGATGCGCACGGTCGACGCGCCGGAGCGGCGCTGGACCTTCGACATGCGCACCATCGCGTCCGGTGGCGAAACCCTGGGTGCGGAGTTGCTGGACTGGGGCCGGCGCGTGTTCGGCCTCACCATCAACGAGTTTTACGGCCAGACCGAGTGCAACATGATCGTGTCGTCATGCGCGCGGGTGATGCCGGCACGCCCCGGCCATATGGGCCGCGCGGTCCCTGGCCACGAGGTCGCCGTCATCGACGATGCCGGGCGGGCGGTGCCGGACGGCACCCAGGGCACCATTGCCGTGCGCCGGCCCGACCCGGTGATGTTCCTGGGATACTGGCGCAATCCGGAGGCGACGGCGGCGAAGTTCGCCGGCGACTGGCTGAAGACGGGCGACACCGGGGTGCGCGACGCCGACGGCTGGTTGACCTTCGTCGGCCGCGACGACGACATCATCACGTCGGCCGGCTACCGGATCGGCCCCGGCGAGATCGAGGACTGCCTGATCGCCCACCCCGCCGTCAGCATGGCCGGCGTGGTCGGCGTGCCCGACCCGGTGCGCACCCAGGCGGTGAAGGCGTTCGTCGTGCTGGCAGAGGGCCACGCCGCGTCCGACGATCTGGCGGCCGAGCTGCAGGACTTCGTGAAACAGCGGCTGGCCGCGCACGAGTATCCGCGCCAGATCGCGTTCGTCGACGCGCTGCCGCTGACCGCCACCGGCAAGATCGTCCGGAGGGACCTCCGAGGGCAGGGGTGATTGGGGCATATGGTCGGGCGACTATGGGTGGAACTCGTGCAAGCGCTTAGAGCGCCGCGCACAGGTTCCTGACCTGTGTCGGTGCCGTGTGTCTGCGCCCCCTCACCAACACCCTTGTCATCCTTGACCGGCGCGCCCGGAAACTATTCCGCGCGCCGCGTCGAGGATCCATTCAAGGCATCGCGCGAACGGTGGAATGGATTGCATGTTTGGTTTCTCCCTTCTTGGTAGGGAGGGGACGCCGACGGGCACTCCGAGTAATGGATTGGTCTATGCGACCGTGAGGATCTCGGACCCGCCGGCGTCGCGGTCGTACACGCGAACGGAAGTATGGGCTTTTCGCCCGCATGCAATCCGGCGTGCAGACCAGATGCTGACCATGACGGAGGTGGTATTGTCCGACAAGCTCTACATTGGTGTGGACGTCTCGAAGGGCTGGCTCGACATCGTCATCGACGGTGAGGGGTCGGCCGTGCGGATTGATAATCAGCACTCGGCGATCGAGACCTGGCTGGCGACACTGGTGCCGGCGCGCATCGGGCTGGTGGCGTTCGAGCCGACCGGTGGGTACGAGCGCATGTTGCGGCGCTGCCTGGCCGAGGCCGGGCTGCCGTTCGCGCAAGTGCATTCCAACGAGGTTGTCGCCTATCGCCGCCAGCGTGGGGTGCGGGCCAAGACCGACCGCATCGACGCGCGCCTGCTGGCCGACTTCGCCGCCAACGAACTCGCCCGTCGCGGGCTCGGCGCCATGGTCGAGGGCGATCCGGCGCTGCGCGAGATGGTGGTGCGTCGGCGCCAGCTCGTCGATCTGCTGCAGGCCGAGCGTTGCCGCCAGGAGCATGCCGACGGCGCTGTCGTGCGCGACAGCCTGGAAGCCACCATCGCCCTCCTGCGCCAGTCCATCGCCCAGATCGAACACGCCATCGACCAGCACATTGCAGGCGATCGGGCGCTCAGCCAACGTGCCGCAAACCTGAGAACGCTTAAAGGGGCCGGCCCGATCACCGTCTACACCCTGCTCGGCGAACTGCCCGAACTTGGACGCCTGGGGCCAAAGCAGATCGCAGCCCTCGTCGGTCTCGCCCCGCAAACCCGCCAGAGCGGCAAACATACCTACCACGCCACCACCGGACACGGCCGGCCCGGCGTGCGACGGGTGCTGTTCAACGGCGCAAGATGCGCCATCGCCCACAACCCCATCCTGCGCGACTTCTACCAACGCCTCACCACCGAATACGCCAAGCCGCCAAAGGTCGCCCTCGTCGCCGTCATGCGAAAAATGCTCGTCATCCTCAACGCAATCGCCCGAGACAACAAACCCTGGAAACACGCCGCTTGACACCAAACACGGAAGATCCTCGGCGCTGCGCCCAACGTGACGTTGGGCTCCGGCCAAGGATGACAATGAAGGGTTTGACAGTCCCCAGCGAACCTCGGCCAGTCTGACGTGAAGAAGTATCGGGACCGAGGGCGATGCAGGCTCCGTAGCCTATAGGCTAACTATTCTCGCGGCGCGGCGGGGCCGACGGATCGTGCAGGAATATCGGCTCGTTCAACGCAGAGCCTTCGGCAAGCGGGTTCGGGCCATCCCGCCCCTGTTCGGCATAGGACGCACGGACCTCCTCGATCAGCGCGGCAAATGTCGGCGGCTGACTGTCCGAGACGATCTCGGCGAGGGTGCGGCTGAACAGGCCGAAGAACGCGCGTTCGCCACGCTCGTTCTTGAACAGCTTCTCCGGCGCCCGCTCCCAGCTCTGGGCGGCGTAGAACGCGACCAGGCCACCGGCCGGCGCCTCAAGCCCGCTCTCGTCCATGCTGCCTTCATGCGGATCGCCATCGCCGCGCTCCAGATCGCGCAGCGGCACGCCAAGCGCCGCCGGCTCGATCCCGCGGTCGCGCTCGGTCATATCGCCATCGGCCATACCGCCGCGATCCATCGTGCCGGAATGGCAGGCATCGAAGACGACCCACACCAGCGCGCCTTTCGCGCGCAGCCGGTCGATCACCTCGCCGAACTCGTCGTCGACGATGGCGTTCTCGACCTCGCCCGCCGACCCGCTCCAGCGGCCGGCATCGAACGGCAGGAATATCTCGTCCAGCCCGTCGGCTTCCGACTTGTCGCCCAGCGCGCCCTGCGGCTGTTGGGAGCCGTGACCGGCCATCAGGATGAACACGTTGTCGCCCGCCTCGACCGCCTTGGTCAGCTCGGCGAAGGCATCGAATATGGCGGCGCGGGTCGGAAGGGCAGCCCCCTCCACGCCGTCGGCCAGCACCACCATGTTGTCCGGGCTGACATTGCGCCCGAGCAGCAGCGACTGCCACATCTGCACGTCGTTGCGCGGGCCGTCCAGGTGAAGGATGGCGGGCAGGTTGGCGTAAGTCGAAACGCCGACAAGAAGAGCGAAGGTCTGCGGCGCGCCGCTGTCGTCGGCAACCGTTTCCGCCATGGCATGGCTGGCGCCACCGGCCAGAAGCAGCAACACCGCTGCCAACAGGCGCGGCCAGCGCACCGGCAAGCTTTGCAGCCGTGACGATCCGGTCATCATCCAAATCCTTGCCGCAAGTATTGGAGGGAAAGGCCGAGCGGTGCCCGGCCTTTCCGCAATCATCGTGGCTAGTAGCAGACCTCTACGTACTCGCACCAGCCATAGGCGTCGCAATAGACTTCCCAATAGCAGACCCAGCGGCTGCTCTCGATGTTGTCCATTTCGGCATCGATCATCGCGACCAGTTCCGCGTCGCCGGCGGCATAACCCTCCGCCTCTTCGAGCAGCGCGACCTGGTCGAACATCTGCTGCGCCTGCTCGCCGGTCGGCTCCGACTGCGCCCCAGGCATGGCGACATGCGCCCCCAGGTCGTTCAGCATGCGCACCGCGGTCAACAGGGCCAACGGGTCCTGATGCTCCTGCCCGAATGCAATCACGCGGCTGATTGCCATCGGGGTCATGGATGAGACTGGCGGTTCCTCGGCGGATGCGGCAGAAACGCCCCCAAACGCAACTGCTGCGAACACAACGGCTGCGCCCCAATTTTTCACGGTCATAACTCTAGATCTCCTTCAGATATGACAACTCAGCGGCCTTCAATAGAAACCGCCGCCGCAAGATTCGGTTCCTGAAGACTTCCGACCGCCTTGAAACATTGTGCGAAGATTGCGGCGAAAATTTGCAGTCAAATATGCATCAAGTGTTCGACCACGTTATCCCGAAGAGACCGTGCGGTAAAGCGTGTCATCGCACGCCACGTGGTCTTGGCAGGCGCCGACCGGACGTCGCCGTTGAGGCCGAAACAGGGCTCGTTCTTCGCGATTGTGCGGTGCGCAGGCTATGGCACGTGGCACGCGATGCGCAGGCAGCGCTCCACATCTTGCAGGCCCACGCTGTACTGCGCGGTGACGGAGACCTGCTGCGATGCGCGCTCGCCCGCCAGTTCCAACAACTGACCGAGGCGCTGGCCGTCCAGTTGGATCGTCTCGGCACCGGCTGTCCGTCGCTGCCCGCCGAACATCCGCCCCACCCACCGGCCGACAGGGGCACCTGTTGCGCCAGCCCGATGCTGCCGGATCGAGTTCTCGATGGAGACCAGAAGTTCGTCGCGGTCGTAACGCTTGCGCGCCATGCGGTCGCCAATACCCACGGTCACCCGGCCCGGCTGAAACAGGGCCTTGGTCGCGCGGCGCGGCGGCGACTCAACTCTTTCGATGCGGATCATGGAATGCACCCCGCGATCGTTGGCTGACGAGATCTAACCGCCGTCGCGATAGGCCCACTTGGTCATGTTGCGCTCGGCCACGGCGAAAACGGCGTACATCACGACGCCCATGATGGCGACGACGATCAGGCCGGCGAACACCAGCGGCACCTTGAACTGGCTGGATGCCGACAGCATCAGGTAGCCGATGCCGCGGTTGCCGGCGATCGTCTCCGAGATCACCGTGCCGACGAAGGCCAGGGTCACCGCAATCTTCAGCGACGCGAAGAAATAGGGCATCGCGCGCGGCAGGCCGACCTTCAGCAGGATGTCGATCTTGCGCGCGCCGAGGGAGCGCAGCACGTCCTTCAATTCCGGCTCCAGCGTCGCCAGCCCGGTCGCCACGTTGACCGCGATCGGGAAGAACGAGATCAGGAACGCGGTCAGGATCGCCGGGATCTCGCCGATGCCGAACCAGACCACCAGCACCGGCACGATCGCGACCTTGGGGATCGAGTTGAAACCGATCAGCAGCGGGTAGACCGCCGCATAGGTCAACGCCGATGCGCCGGTCAGCACGCCCAACAACAGGCCGAACAACACCGCGATGGCGAAGCCGACGGCGGTGACCCACAGCGTGAACCAGGCGTTGAACCAGATCGCATCGCGGAAGTTCCACAGCTCAATCAGTGCCGCACTGGGCGTCGGCAGGATGAACTCCGGCACGTCTTCCATGCGGCACACGATTTCCCAGACCGCGAACAGCACGATGACCGCCACCCATGGCGCAATCTGTCTCAGTTGCCGGTCGGTCATGCGGAACGCACCTCGCTGATCTGGTTGCGGAGTTCGTGCACGATGTCGACGAAGTCGGGCTTGAAGGTCGCCTCCAGCGTGCGCGGCCGCGGCAGGTCGATGTTCCAGGCGCCGACGATGCGCCCGGGCCGCTTGCTCACGACATGGACGACGTCGGCCAGATAGACCGCCTCGCGCAGGTCGTGGGTGACCAGGATGACGGTGAAACGCTTGCGGGCATGCAGCTCCTGCAACACGCCCCACAGCTCCTCGCGGGTGAAGGCGTCCAGCGCCGCGAACGGCTCGTCCAGCAGCAGCAGGTCCGGCTCGTGGATCAGCGCCCGGCACAGCGACGCGCGCTGCTGCATGCCGCCGGAGAGCTGATAGGGCGCGTGATGCGCGAACTCCGCCAGGCCCACGGTCTCCAGCAGCGTCATGGCGGACTCGACATGCTCGCGACGCCGTGCGCGATAGGTCCGCCGCGTGCCCTGGCTGACCTCCAGCGGCAGCAGCACATTCTCCAGCGTGGAGCGCCACGGCAGCAGGGTGGCGTTCTGGAACGCCATGCCGACGCACTTCTGCGGCCCACGGATCGGCGCGCCGTCCAGCAGCGCGGTGCCCCGCGTCATCGGATGCAGGCCGGAGACGATCTTCAGCAGCGACGACTTTCCGCAGCCGCTGGGGCCAACCAGCGCCTCGAACGCGCCGCGCTCGATGGACAGGGTGCAGCCATCCAGCGCCAGGGTGCCGTCACCCGCATCGTAGGCAAGCGCGGCATCGTTGATGTCGACGAAAGGCATGGGTTCTCAGGCGTCATGCCCGGGCCGGCCGCAGGCCGGGTCCCGGGTATCCACGCCTTGGCATCGCTTGATGAAAGACGTGGATGCCCGCAACACGTGCGGGCATGACGACATGAAATCAGGCGACTACTGAACCAGCATGCGCATTTCGATGTCGGGCAGGAATTCGGACGTCCACACGTCCTCCACCGTCGGCGCCTCGTCGAACCCATAGGCGACCGAGAGCTGCTCGATGGCGTTGGCCATGCGCTCCGCCACGATGTCGCCCATGCCATTCTGCATCACGTAGTCGGTCATCACGTTGGTGTCGAGCGCCAGGCCAAGCCGCCGCAGCTCCAGGTCCGCATCGACCAGCGGATCACGGGCCAGCACCGATTCCATCGCACCCTCCGGATCGGCGATCACGTCCATCCAGCCCTTGGCCAGCGCGCGGTTGAAGCCGGCGACCGCTTCCGGGTTCTCGGCAATGAACGCGCCGGACGCGATGACCGCGTTGCCATAGAAGTCCATGCCGTTGTCGGCATAGAGGAAGTAGCGAATGTCCTCTTCCGCCACACCCTTCGCCTGCAGGTCCAGCATCGACGAGAAGAAGTGGCCGGAGATCATGTCGACGTCGCCGGTGACCAGCATGGTCTCGCGCAGCGGCACGTCCATGTTGATGCGCTCGACCTTACTGTCGTCGATGCCGGTCTCCGCCGCGAACGCCGGGAACAACTGGTAGGAGGCATCGAACACCGGCGCGCCCAGCGAGCGGCCCTCCATGTCGGCCGGGGTCTCGATGCCGCTGTCGGCCAGGGTGAACACGCTGAACGGCGGCGCGTCATAGATCATGTAGACGCCCTTGATATCCTGGTCCGGGTTCTCGACCAGGAAGTTCACCACCGCGTTGATGTCGGCCATGCCCATTTGGTAGGCACCGCTGGCGACCCGGGTGACCGCGCCGGCCGACCCGTTGCCGGCATCGATGGAAACATCCAGGCCCTCTTCCTCGAAATAGCCCTTGTCGGCGGCGACCAGAAAGGCGGCGGTCGGCCCCTGGAACTTCCAGTCCAGGGTGAAGTTGATGTCGGTCTGGGCGGCGGCCTCGGCGGCGAAAGCGCCGGTGGCAAGCGCGGCAATCACCGCGATCCTTGTCCCCTGGGTTCCCTGGCTCATGAATTTCCCCTCGTTGATGATGCATTCGGGCCGGACCGTGGTGCCGGAATGGCGTGGGTGGCAGCCCGTTCGTTGATGGCAATTTCGTTGCACGGAGGTAGCCCGATTCCGCGCCGCGTGGCAAGCCGGCATGCAATCGGCGTTCCGTGACCAGGCGCCGAACCTACCCCAGCATCGTGTGGATCAGCGGCGGTGGCGCCGTGGGTTCCTCGCCGACCTCGATCATCGCCGAGATCGCCGGGGCCGCGGCCTGCAGCGCATCCTTGTCGCCGCCGTGCAGGCGGAACACCGGGTCGCCCGCGTGGACCTCGTCGCCGATCACCGGACCCGCCGTGGTCAGCCCGACGACCGGATCGATCTTCTGGCCCGGCGCGCGCCGCCCGGCACCGAGGTCGACCAGCGCCCAGCCGATCGCTTTCAGGTCGAAGCCCGCAATATGGCCGTCGCGCGGCGCCGCCACCTCGACCGTGTGGGGCGCGTGCGGCAGGTGCTCGCCGGCACGCTCGATGAAGTCGGACGGGCCGCCGAGTGCGGCCACCATGCGGCCGAACCGCTCCGCCGCAGCGCCGGAGGTCAGCGCGTCGACCATCCGCTTTCGCGCGCCGTCCGGATCTGTATCAGGGTCGACCAGTTGCAGCAGTGCTGCACCCTGGGCGATGACCAGCTCGACCAGCCGCCGGTCGCCCTGGCGCGCGGTCAGCACATCGGCCGCCTCCGCCACCTCCAGCGCGTTGCCGGCGGCAAGCCCCAGCATCTGGTTCATATCGGTGATCAGAGCGGCGGTCTTGACCCCGGCGCCACGCGCCACGCGGACGATGGACTTGGCGAGTTCCAGCGCCGCTTCCATGGTCGGCAGAAAAGCACCGTTGCCGACCTTCACGTCCATCACCAGGGCGTCCAGCCCCTCGGCGAGTTTCTTCGACAGGATCGAGGCGACGATCAGGTCCTGGGATTCGACGGTGCCGGTCAGGTCGCGCACCGCATAGAGGCGCGCGTCGGCGGGCGCGATGTCGGAGGTGGCCCCGACGATGGCGCAGCCGGCGTCCGACACCACGCGCTGCATCTCGTCGAGCGGCACCGACACGCGATAACCGGGGATCGCCTCCAGCTTGTCGAGCGTGCCGCCGGTATGGCCGAGCCCGCGACCGGAGATCATCGGCACGCACACGCCGCAGGCGGCTAGGCATGGCGCCAGGATCAGGCTGACCTTGTCGCCGATGCCGCCGGTGGAATGCTTGTCGACCACCGCTCGACCATTGGGGGCGCGGCCATCCGCGATGCCCTTCCAATCCAGCACCCGGCCGGAGCGGGTCATGGAGAGCGTCAGCGCCACCTGCTCGTCCGCGGTCATGCCCCGGATCAGCGTCGCCATGGCGAAGGCGGCAATCTGCCCCTCGGACCATGACCCGTCGGTGATGCCGGCAACCACGGCCGCGATCTCGTCGGCGTCCAGCGGGTCGCCGTCGCGCTTCTTGCCGATCAGCACCTGGGGAAGGATGGTCATCAGATGCCTGCCTCAATCTAACTGGGTGAATACTCAGCACCAAAACCGTCATTGCGAGCCGGCGCAAGCCGGCGTGGCAATCCAGGCGATTGCCGAGAACGCGGAAGTGATGCTCTGGATTGCCGCGTCGCGCCGCCGTCGCAACGCACGGGCGACGCTCCTCGCAATGACGACGAATGCGAGTGACTCTTGAAACAAAGTGCACTCAATACCCGCTGCCGGGCGCGCCGCTGCTCTTGCCCTCGAGTGTCGCCAGCAGCGCCTTGAGCAGTCCGCTGGCCCCGAATCGAAAGCGTTCCGGCGAGATCCAGCCCGGCCCCAGCCGACCATCGGCCTGCGCCATGTAGGCTGCCGCATCCGCCACCGTGCGGACACCGCCGGAGACCTTGAGCCCCGTCTTGCCACCCGTGGCGACGATGGCGTCCAGCATGGCGTCGACCGCTTCCGGCGAGGCCCCGACAGCGATCTTGCCGGTGCTGGTCTTGATGAAGTCGGCACCCGACGAAATCGCGGCCATCGACGCATCGCGCACGATGTCGGGCGCGGCCAGCTCGCCGGTTTCCAGGATCACCTTCAGGCGCACCGGCGTGGGTGCCGCATTGCGGCAGGCGTAGACCAGTGCCTGCGGCGTCCTGCGGTCGCCATCCAGCCAGGCACGGAACGGCCAGACCACATCCACCTCGTCGGCGCCGTCGGCGACCGCCGCCGCGGTGTCGCTGGCGGCCTTGGCGATGTCGGTGCCGCCGACCGGGAAGTTGATCACCGTCGCCACACGCACGCCGGTCCCGGCCAAATTGCCGCGCGCCGCCGAGACCAGGTGCGGATACAGGCACACCGCCGCTGCGGGACCGAATGGCGTGCAGGCCCGCGCGCACAGGTCGGCGGCGACCGCCTCGCCGTCGTCCAGTTCCAGGCTGGTCAGGTCAAGCAGGCCGAGCGCACGCTGCGCCACGATGCGCTCGGCAGGCGACACACGCACGGTCTTGGCCATCAGGAGCCCGCCGGCGCGAGCACGAAACCGGAGGGCAGCAACTCCGCCACCGAGAACGTGCGGCGCAGCCCCTCGGGCCCGCAGATGTGGACGAGAACGTCGCAAGTGGCGAACTCGGCGACCCGCTGCCGGCAAGCCCCGCACGGCGTACACAGGTCGCCGCCGCCGACGATGACAATCTCGGCAATCGCGCGGTCGCCCGCCGTGATCATCGCGCCGATGGCCGAGACCTCGGCGCAATGGCCCACCGGATAGGCCGAGTTCTCGACATTGCAGCCGTCGTAGTAGTTGCCCTCGACGCTGAGGAAGCATGCGCCGACCGGGAACTGCGAGTACGGCGCATAGGCGGCCTGCTGCGCTGCTTTCGCGCGCTCGAACATCATTGCGAACTTATCCGACGGCGGTGCGTTCATCGCTCTTTCACGTAGGGCCGGCCAATCGCCTTCGGCGCCACCGCCTTGCCGATGAAGCCGGCCAGCAGCACCACAGTCAGAACATAGGGCAGCGCCTGAAAGACTTGCACTGGCAGGTCGATGCCGAGCATCTCGGTACCCTGGAACCGGGTCTCCAACGACTGCAGGAAACCGAACAGCAGGCACGCACCCAGCACCGGCACCGGGCGCCATTTTGCGAAGATCAGCGCCGCCAGCGCCAGATAGCCGCGACCGGCGGTCATGTCCTTGCCGAAGAAAGAACCGTCGGCGATGGAAAGATAGGCCCCGGCGACACCGCACAGAACGCCGCTGACGATCAGCGCGAGATAGCGCATGCCGATGACCGAGATGCCGGCGGTGTCGACGGCGGCCGGCGACTCACCCACCGCGCGCAGGCGCAGGCCGAAGCGGGTGCGATACACCACCCAGGCAACCAGCGGCACCAGCGCGAACATCACATAGACCAGAAGGTTGTGGCCGCTGATCAGCTCGGTCCAGATCTGCCCCAGCACCGGCACGTCGGCCAGCGTCTCGGCCAGCGGCAACTCCACCGGCGAGAACTTCTGGTCCGCTGTCAGCGCCGGCGTCTTGCCACCCTGGCTGAACCACGCATGGCCCATGGTGACGGTCAAGCCCGCCGCGATGAAGTTGATGGCAAGCCCCGAGACCACCTGGTCGCCGCGGAAGGTGACGCTGGCCACCGCATGAACCAGGGCCAGCATGGTCGAGATGCCGATGGCCGCCAGCAGCGCCAGCCACGGCGACCCGGTCCATGCCGCCACCGCACCGGCGAAGAAGGCCGCGAACAGCATCTTGCCTTCCAGCGCGATGTTGACCACGCCGGAGCGCTCGGCGAACAGGCCGGCGAGTGCGGCCAGCACCAGCGGCGTCGACACCCGGATGGTGGCATCCAGCAACTGGACGATGGTATCCACGACTTCCATCAGCCTGCTCCCTGCCTCGCCATCCTAGCGCGCGTCCTCGTCGTCGACGGCACGGCGCTGGAACAACGCCACGATCGGCTGGCGCACCATGTTGTCCATGGCGCCGGCGAACATGATCACCAGGCCCTGGATCGCGACGACCATCTCGCGCGAGATATCAGGCATCTCGAACTGCAATTCGGAGCCGCCCTGATACAGCGCGCCGAACAGCAGCGCCGCCAGGATGACGCCGACCGGGTGGTTGCGCCCCATCAGCGCGACCGCGATACCGACGAAACCGGCGCCATTGACGAAGTCGTTGATCAACCGCCCGCTGCCGCCCATCACCTCGTTGAGCGCGATGAAGCCGGCGAGCCCGCCGGAGATCAGCATCGAGACGATGATCACCCGGTCGCGCGAGATGCCGCCATAGACCGCGGCGCTCTCATTGTGGCCGACCGCACGCACGCGGTAGCCCCAGCGGGTGTGCCAGATGAACAGATAGACCAGCACGCAGCAGACCAGCGCCCAGACGATGGAGAAGTTCAGCGGCGAGTACTGGAAGAAGTCGCCGATGGCGCCCGGCAGGTCGCTGAACTTCGGCATCCGCGCTTCGTCGGCAAACGCGCGCGATTCCGGGCTCATCGTCCCCGGCTCGCGAAACACGTTGTCGAGCAGATAGTTCATCAGCGACCAGGCGATGAAGTTGAACATGATGGTCGTGATGACGATGTGGCTGCCGCGCTTGGCCTGGAACACTGCCGGCAGGAACGCCCAGGCGGCGCCGAACAGCGCGGCGGCGATCACCGCCAGCGGCAGGATCAGGATGAACGGCAGCCCCTCGAAATACAGGCACGCCAGCGCCACGCCGAGCCCGGCGATATAGGCCTGCCCCTCGCCGCCGATGTTGAACAGGCCGCAGTGGAAGGCAACCGCCACGGCCAGGCCGGCGAAGATGAAGTTGGTCGTGTAGAACAGCGTCAGGCCGATGTTGTAACCATTGCCGAACGCGCCGATCACCAGGTACTCGACGGCCGCCAGCGGGTCCTCGCCGATGATCAGCACCAGCACGCCCGAAATGGCGAAGGCGATCACCACACTGAGCAGCGGCACAAGGCCGACGTCGACCCAGCGCGGCACGCTACGCGCGCTCATGCCGCCTGCTCGTCCCTGGGATTGATGCCGGCCATCATCAGCCCGATGGTGCGCTCGTCGGCCTCGCTGCCGGCGATCTCGCCGACGATCCGCCCGTCGAACATCACCAGGATGCGGTCGCTGAGCCCCATGATCTCGTCCAGCTCGACCGAGACCAGCAGCACAGCCGTCCCCGCGTCGCGCATGGCGATGATCTGGCGGTGGATGAACTCGATGGCGCCGATATCGACGCCCCGGGTCGGCTGGCCGACCAGCAGCAACTCAGGCGCCCGCGATATCTCACGCGCCAGCACCAGCTTCTGCTGGTTGCCGCCGGAGAAGTTGGCCGCCTTCAGTCTGGGATTCGGCGGCCGCACGTCGAACTGCTCCATCTGCCGGCTGCAATCGCCAACGATCGCGCGCCAGTTCAGCAACGGACCCCAGCGGTAGGAAGGGTTATCGTCATAGCCAAGGATCGTGCATTCGTTGGCCTCGAACGCAGTAATCAGCCCCTCGCGGTGGCGGTCTTCCGGCACGTGGGCCATGCCCTTCGCCCGCATGGCGCGCGCGTCCAGGTGCATGCCCGGCGTGACCTGCTCGCCCTTGATGGAGAACGATCCGGCCGCAAACGGGATCACGCCGGACAGCGCGGCCAGCAGCTCGGACTGGCCGTTGCCCGACACGCCGGCGATGCCGACGATCTCCCCGGCGCGGACCTGGAGGCTGACGTCCTTCAGCCGGGTGACGTCCTGCTTGTCGATGACCCGCAGCGCCTCGACGTCGAGCACCACATCGCCCGGCGTCGCCGGCCCCTTCTCGACCCGCAGCAGCACCTTGCGGCCGACCATCAGTTCGGCCAGTTCCTCGCGGTCGGTGTCGGCGGTGCGCCGGTGCGCCACCATCTCGCCGCGGCGCATCACCGACACGTTGTCGGTCACCGCCATGATCTCGCGCAGCTTGTGGGTGATCAGGATGACGGTCTTGCCCTGCTCCTTCAGGGTCGCGAGGATGCGGAACAGGTGGTCGGCCTCCTGCGGCGTCAACACGCCGGTCGGCTCGTCCAGGATCAGGATGTCGGCGCCGCGGTAGAGCGCCTTCAGGATCTCCACCCGTTGCTGCACGCCAACCGGCAGGTCGCCGACCACGGCATCGGGCGAGACTTCCAGGCTGTATTCCTGCTCAAGGCGCGTCAGTTCCGCCCGCGCCGCCGCAATGCCGCCGCGCAGCACCGGGCCGCCCTCCGCGCCCAGCATGATGTTTTCCAGCACCGTGAACGGCTCCACCAGCATGAAGTGCTGGTGCACCATGCCGATGCCGGCATCGATGGCGTCCGACGACGAGCCGATGGACACCGGCCGGCCGCCGATCCTGATCTCGCCCCCGTCGGCCTGATAGAAGCCGTAGAGGATGCTCATCAGGGTCGACTTACCGGCCCCGTTCTCACCAATGATGCCGTGGATGGTGCCGCGCGGCACCGCCAGGTGGATGTCCTTGTTGGCATGGACCGGGCCGAACCGCTTGTCGATGCCGACGAGCTCAATAGCAAGCTCGCCGGCTGCAACAGTACCCCCGGCGGGCGCTGGTGGCCCGCCGGCATGTGTGGTTGGCTCGGTCATACGGGCAACCGCCCGTCAGGTCATGGCCGTTCTAAGCCTCAGTAGGTGCAGCTCTCGTCGGACGTATAGTCATGCACCACGAGGTCGCCGGCGATGATCGCGGCCTTGGCCTCTTCGACGGCGGCCATCATCTCGTCGGTGATCATGGCCTCGTTGTGCTCGTCCAGCGCCCAGCCGACACCTTCCTCGGCCAAGCCCAGCACCTGGATGCCCGGCTCCCACGTGTCGGTGTAGGCACCGTTGAAGGCGTTGTACGCGGCAACGTCGACGCGCTTCAGCATCGAGGTCAGCATGGTGCCCGGATGCAGGTAGTTCTGGTTCGAGTCGACGCCGATGGCCATCTGGCCGGCTTCCTCGGCCGCCTGATAGACGCCGAGCCCGGTGCCGCCAGCCGCCGCATAGACCACGTCGGCGCCACGGTCGAACTGGCCGCGCGCCAGCTCGCCGCCACGGCCCGGATCGTTCCACGCCGCCGGTGTGGTGCCGGTCATGTTCTGCAACACTTCGATGTCCGGGTTCACGTACTTCGCGCCCTGCTCATAGCCGCAGGCGAACTTGCGGATCAGCGCGATATCCATGCCACCGACGAAGCCGACCGTGCCGGTCTCGCTGGCCATGGCCGCGATCATGCCGACCAGGAACGAACCTTCCTGCTCCTTGAACACCACCGACTGCACGTTCGGCAGGTCGACCACCATGTCGATGATGGTGAACTTGGTGTCGGGGAACTCCTGCGCCACCACTTCCAGTGCCGGGGCCTGGGCGAAGCCGACCGCGATCACGATCTCGGCCCCATCACGCGCCATGCGGCGCAGCGCCTGCTCACGCTGGGATTCGTTGGTGACCTCGAACTCGTTGTATTCGATGCCGGTCTCTTCGCTGAACACCTCCAGCCCGTTGTAGATGCCTTCGTTGAACGAGCGGTCGAACTTGCCGCCCATGTCGAAGACCACGGCCGCCGAGAAGTCCTCGTCCTGCGCCATCGCGCCCGAGAACGTCAGGCCGGTCATCGCGACCGCTGCCATCAGCATGTTTCGCATCGATGCACCCCCTGTGCTTTTTGATTGGATAGCGTTGATTGGATTCCACCACTTAAGCATATGCCGACCCGGCGCGAAATGGGGTTTGGCCGAGCCGGGCGAAATCGCGCCCCGCATGCCCTCGTCGGGCGGCCTGCGATATGGGCTGTTCGCGTGCACCGTGTGCGGGTACGGTGCGGCCATCGGCTCACCCAACCCACAAGGCTGCAATTGACCGAAGGCGCGCGAAGCCTGAAGTGCGGGAACAGCTTCGTCGTCTTCGACGGGCGCGGCAACATCGACCCGGCCGGCGAGACCGGTGCCACCCAGGTCGCCTTCGCCGGGTTGTTCGACCATGGCACCCGGCATCTCTCCGACTGGCGACTGACGTGCGGCCCGATGCCGATGATGGCGCTGGCCGCATGGGCCGATCCGCTGCACGCTGTCCTCAGCTTCGAGGAGGCGTCGGCGCGTACCCGCATCGGCGATACGGTGCTGCAGCCCGGCGCCGTGCGGCTGTCGCGCACTTGGACCTTGGCCGACACGCTGGTCGGCACGGTGACGCTGGAGAACTACGGCCCGGCGCCGCTGGCGCTGGCGGCGACGGTCGGGTTCGACGCCGACTTCAAGGACGAGTTCGAAGTGCGCGGCATCGCCCGCCAGCGCCATGGCGTGCACCAGCCGGCCGACGTCGAGCGCGACCGGGTGACGTTGCGCTATCGCGGCCTGGATGCCGAGACACGCCGCACGCGCATTGCCTTCGAGCCGATGCCGGCGTCGCTGTCTGGCGATGCCGCAGCCTTTCGCGTCGACCTGCCGCCCGGCGGCCGATGGCAGATGCGCGCGACTGTTACCACCGGGTCGACGGCGCGGCACCGGATTGCGCCCTCGGCCTCCCCCGGCGCGCTTTGCGACGAGCGCCAGGCAACCATGAACGCCCTGCTGGACGGGCTGGAACTGGAGGGTCGCCATGCCGCGGCGATCCGGCAGGCCGCCGCCGATGTCGCGCTGCTGACCACCGCACTGCCGACCGGGCCATACCCCTATGCCGGGCTGCCCCGGTTCTCGACGCCATTCGGGCGCGACGCCGTCATCACGGCCATGTTGCTGTTGCCCCGCGTGCCGGACCTCGCCGCCGGCGTGTTACGGTTCCTGGCCGAGACCCAGGCGGACGACACCTCCGCCGAACGCGAAAGCGCCCCCGGCAAGATCCTGCACGAGATGCGCCATGGCGAGATGTCCGCGCTCCGTGAGGTGCCGTACGGCGCCTACTACGGCGGGGTCGACACCACGCCGCTGTTCATCGTGCTGGCCGGCATGTATTGGCGCGTCACGCGGGACGGCGGGGCGATCTCCGACATCTGGCCCAACCTGGTACGCGCCCTCGCCTGGATGGACGGCGCCTGCGACGCGCTCGGTTTCCTGACCTATCGCCGTGGCCAAGAGGGCGGGCTCGTCAACCAGGGCTGGAAGGATTCGCCCGGCTCCGTGATCCATGCCGACGGCACGCCGGCGGATGGCGACATCGCGCTGGTCGAGGTGCAGGGCTATGCGGTCGCCGCCCGCCGCACCATGGCCGAATTGGCGCAAGCCTTGGCACTCCCCGACATCAACGCCGCCACCGAACGCGACCGCGCCGACGGCGTGCAAGATGCCATCGCGGCCCATTTCTGGGATGGCGAGCTTGGCGCCGCCGGGTGTCATGGCATCGCTCTGGACGGCGATGGCGCGCTATGCCGCGTGGTGTCGTCCAACCCCGGGCACCTGCTGTTCAGCGGCGCCGTCGATCCGGCACAGGCGCGCGCCCTGGTCGCCACATTGAGTGCGCCGTCAGCGTTTTCCGGCTGGGGCGTGCGCACGCTGGCCGAAGGCACGCGCGGCTTCAATCCGCAGGGCTATCACACCGGTTCGGTGTGGCCGCACGACACCGCGCTGATCGCGCGTGGCATGCTGGGCGCCGGCCATGCGGATGCGGCGCGTCAGCTCGCCATGGCACTGCTCGACGCGGCCGCTGCCATGCCCGACCTACGCATGCCGGAGCTGTTTGCCGGCCACGCCCGCCATGATGGCGCCCCGCCGATCCCGCACCCGGTCAGTTGCGCACCGCAGGCCTGGGCCGCGGCAGCCGTGATCGCCATGGCCGATCTAATTTCAATGACGTGACAGCAGGCCGGTCGATTTGGAATTGGCCGCCGCTCAATCCGTGCTGACGGTGGTGATTTCGGCATCGCCCGCCACCGGCATCGACGCGCGCACGCTGTCCAGGTAGGCGACATAGTCTCGGAAGCGTTCGAGGTCGGCCCCGGTCAGCGGCTCGCCCGGCGGGATGTGGACCTGCATCGGGTTCACCTTCACGCCGTTCTCGATCACCTCGTAGTGGAGGTGGGGGCCGGTCGAGAGCCCGGTCGACCCGACATAGCCGATCACCTGGCCCTGGCTGACCCTCGTGCCAGTCGAGATGCCGCTGGCGAAGCGGCTGAGGTGGCCATAGGCGGTCTGTAGGGTGCCGTTGTGGCGGATGCGGATGTAGTTGCCATAGCCGCGGTGCCAGCCGGCCGACGCGACGGTGCCGTTGCCGGCCGCGTATATGGGCGTGCCGGTCGGTGCTGCGAAGTCCACCCCGGCGTGCATGCGCGAGTAGCCCAGGATCGGGTGGTTGCGCATGCCGAAGCCCGACGAGATGCGGGCCGCGTCGATGGGTGTGCGCATGATCGCCTTGCGCACGCTGGCGCCATCGCGCGCGAAATAGTCCGCCTCGCCGTCGTCGCGCACGAAGCGGAAGACCTCAATAAGGTCCCCGCTCAGGGTCATCGAGGCATAGATCAACTGCCCGGTGGCGACCACGTTGCCGTCGTCGTCCAGATCCTCGGTGAACATCGCCTCGAAGCCATCGTCGGGCTGCACGCTGCGCTGGAAATCGACGTCATAACTGAACGCGCGGGTCATCTGCGCCAGCACGCCGATGGGAATGCCGGCCGCGTTGCCGTCGGCGAACAGGCTGATGGAGATGGTGCCGGCGCTGCGCCGCTGCACCGTGGTGAAGCGCTCGATGGCCACCTCGGCGCGGTAGGTGCCCTCGCTGGTGCGGCCGACCACGACAGAACGGTCATAGGCGAGCTGCAGGCCGAAGCGGATCAGTGTGGCAAGCCCCTCGGGATCGGGCGCCGGCATATAGGCAACCGCGATTTCCTGGCCCGCGCGCAGATTGCGCGGGTCCCACACCGTCTCCAGCGCGGCGATGGCGGCATAGGCTTCCGAATAGCCGACGCCGATCTCGGTGAAGAGCCCTGTCAGCGTGTCGCCCGATTCCACCGTCAGGCTGGCGCTGACCGGCGCCAGCGCGGCAGCCGGGTCGGCGCCGAACGCGATGTGGCGTGCGACGGCGGGGCCGAACGCCTCGGCCATGATGGCGCCTGCGCCGGGTCCGTCATAACCGTCCATGACCGCACCGCCGAACGCGTCGCCGAAGCCCGGAATCTCGACCTGCGGCGGCGGCGCGCGCTCCGGCGCCAACATGGGCGTCGCAACGGCCTCGGCAAATTGGACGTCATCCTCTGCGTCCTCTGCTGCCTCGTCATTGGCGGCGACAGCAACCGTATCGGTGTCAGCGTCGGGCAAGGGGGCGTCGGTAGAGCCCTGTTCCACCGCGGCGGTGTCGACATGCATGTCGATAGTTCGGTCCGGCGCCATGGCCGGAAGGGCGACCGTGGCCGCGGCCACCTCCGGTTCGTCCCGGTCAGACGCCTCCTCGACGGGCTGGTCGGCCGGCCGATCGGGTTCTGCCTCCACGCCTTCGGCGGCAGAGACGACATCGGGGAACGGCTCCAGAAAGGCTGCCGGCGGATCCTCCGCAATGGCGCTCGTGGCCGCCAGCATGCCGGCGGCGGCAAACAACAGTGGCCATGAAGTGCGCACGGGCGATCCTCGCCATAGTCGACTCGGTGGCCTGGATTATGCGAGTTTTTGTTCTCGATTCAATGAGTTGCCGTGGGAGTTGCGATGGGCGTTGCCGTGGGAGTTGCCGTGGGCGCTGCGAACGACGCTCTCTGCGGCGGCAACCCGTGCCATCACGGCGGCCAGTACGAGCACAGGCCCCAGCCAGGCCAGCGGCAGGCCGCCCTCGTTGAGAAAGCGCGCAACCACGGGCCACCACCAGCCGGCCAGCAGGATCGCCACTTCCATCGGACGGGGGCCGTCGAACAGGTGGCAGCGCAGCACCACCAGCACAGCACCGGTCAACAGCGTGAAGTCGTAGAGATAGCCCACAGGGCTGACCAGCAGCGTGGCCGCCGCCACCCCCGCCGCAAGCAGGTCGACGGGCGGACGGCGCCGCGCGATCCAGACCACGGCGGCAATGGCACCGCACGCCGCCACGGCCTGGGCCGCATAGGCGCCGGTCAGGCCCGCCCCGCCCCGCATCGCCGACAGGAAGGGCGAGGCGACGACGGAGCCGAACGGGCTGTCCCAGTTGATCTCCGACACCTGCGGATAGGCGCCCAGGAAACCGATGTAGTCGGCCCACAGGTCGACGCCGTAGAACGCCATGCTGGCGCCCGCCAGGGCCACTGTCGTCGCCACCGCGGCGGCGACGGTCGGCCAGCGCCCCTGGACCAGCAGTACCAATGGCACCAGCACACCCAGATGCGGTTTCACGGTCAGTAGCCCGAACACGATGCCGGCCAGAACGGGCCGCCGGTCGAGCAGCGCGAACCCAGCGAGCAGCAGGCCGGCGGAAACGAAACCGAGTTGTCCGGCCAGCAGGTTGGTCAGCACCGCCGGCGCCACCAGGGCTGCCGCCAGCATCAGGCCGGTCACCCGGAGCTGGCGCAGCGCGATCAGATAGAGCGCGAGACCCAGCCCCTCCCACACCGCATAGGCGGCCAGGAACGGCAGGAACCGCAGCCACTCGACCGCGGCCAGGAAGTGCGGCGGATAGGGAAACGGATGGACCACGCCGGAGCCGCCGCGCAGGGTGTCCTGAAACGCGCTGAACGCCAGCATGTCGTAGAGGCTGGCCAGGCCGCCGTCGCCGACCAGCAATGCCGCGGCATAGAACACGAAGAAGTCGCCGCCGACACGCGGCTGGCTGTCGAGCTGGTAGCCGACGCTGACCAGGAAATAGTAGCCATAGTAGGCGACACAGTAGACGACCGAGATCGCCAGGCAGACGATCGCCGCGCGCTGCGCCATGCCGGCCGACGCAGCGCCGGATGCCGCCGCCGCATTGGTCGCATTGCCCGTGGCGGCCATATTCACCAAGTTGCGCATTGACCGAATGTGCCCCAACCCGCTTAAGCGAGGGCTAATTCGGGCATGCTCGGTCCGTCACCCGCCGAAGGACGTGCGATGAACAAGCCTGTGGTCATGACAGCATTGGCACTTGCCGTCGCGGTCGTCGCGGCGGTGGCCATGTGGCTGATCCTGGACCGCTATGCCGGGCAGACCGGGGTGGCCGACCCATTGGGCGTCACCGCTGGGGCCGATATCGGCGGGCCGTTCACCCTGGTCGACCATACCGGCGCCACGGTCACCGAGCACAGCTACGACGGGCGCTACCGGCTGATCTATTTCGGTTATACTTTCTGCCCAGACGTCTGCCCGGTGGAGACCGGCACCATGATGGCAGCCTATAGCCAGCTCGGCGATGCCGGTGCCGAGATCGTGCCGCTGTTCGTGACCATCGACCCGGAGCGCGACACGCCGGAGGTGCTGGCCAGCTACGTCGGCCTGTTCCATGAGGACCTGATCGGGCTCACCGGCAGCGAGCAACAGATCGCCGACATGGCGGCGGCATATCAGGTCTACCGCAGCCGGTACGAGGACGAGTCGATGAGCGACTATCTGATGGACCATTCCAGCTTCATCTACCTGATGGACCGGGACGGCAATTACGTCACCATGTTCCGCCGCAACACACCGGTCGACACCATCGTCGAGACCATGACCCAGGTGCTGGACCGGGAGGCGGGATAGGCGCATGTCCCCCCAGGCCCCCGACCTGATGAGCGAGCGCGGCGGCGAACCGGGCGCCCAGGCGCGCTTCCACCTGCGCACCGCGCGCCAGGCCACCCTGTCGACGCTTGACAGCGACGGATCGCCTTACGGCTCGCTGGTGCTGGTGGCCACGCTCGCCGACGGGTGCCCGCTGCTACTGATCTCCAACCTGGCCGTCCACACCCGCAATCTGGCGAGCGACCCGCGCTGCAGCCTGATGATCGACGCCACCGCCGGTTACGCCGACCCGCTGACCGGCCCGCGGCTGACGGTAACGGGCCGCGCGGTCAGCGACGACGCCGCGGCGGCCGGACGGGCACGCTTCCTGGCCCGCCATCCCGGCGCCGCCCGCTATGCCGGCTTCGGCGATTTCGCGTTCTGGCGCGTGCACCCCGCGCGCGGGCATCTGGTTGCCGACTTCGGCGCGATCGACGATGTGTCCGGCCCCGACTTGGTGTCGCCGGCCGAGGCGGCCGCCGCCATCGCCGAGGTCGAGCCCGGCGCCGTCGCCCACATGAACACCGACCACGCCGGCGAGATGCGGCTGATGGCCACCCGGCTGGGCGGCTGCCCCGACGGCGACTGGCGGATGATCGGCTGCGACCCCGACGGCTTCGACATGGTCGCGGGCGACCTGCGCTCACGCCTCACCTTCGACCGTCCGGTCGCCAATGCCGACCAGTTGCGCGCGGCCATGGTCGTGCTGACCCGGCGTGCCCGCGGCGACACCGGCTGACGGCCAGGCGCGCCTCGTCGCCACCTTCCCAGGTTCGAATATTGCCATAGCGGTGATCCACCGGCGTGCTCCCTGCGTAGAACCCCTGTGAACTCGCCGGTCGGGCGAGATGGGTGATTGCCGGGCCATCCGCGCGCGGCATCAACGAGGGAGAAGGGAATGTTTTTCAAACAAATCATTGCTGCCGGCGGCCTTCTGGCTCTTGCCGCGTGTCAATCGTCCGGTACGACGACGGCGGAGGCCGAGGTCGACGCATCCGTCGATGCGCCGGCAATGGACATCGTGGACACCGCCGTCGCGGCGGGGTCATTCGATACCCTGGTCGCCGCGGTACAGGCCGCCGATCTGGTCGACACGCTGAAGTCGCCTGGGCCGTTCACGGTCTTCGCGCCCACCGACGAGGCCTTTGCGGCGCTGCCGGCCGGCACGGTCGAAAGCTTGCTGCTGCCGGAGAACAAGGCGCGTTTGGTGCAGATCCTGACCTACCACGTCATTCCCGGCGAAGTGATGTCGGGCGACATCGCCGGTCAGGCGCTGTCGGTCGCGACTGTGGAAGGGTCGACCGTCGACATCGATGCCACCAACGGCGTGATGATCGACACCGCCACCGTGGTGCAGGCCGATATCGAGACCTCCAATGGCGTGATCCACGTCATCGACCAAGTCATCCTGCCGTAGCCGCCGACGCACCCGGCCACCCGCCGGGTGCGCGTCAAACCTGACAGCACATGCGCTGACGCCCCCAACGTCATCGCTGTGCTGGCCATGGCGGCGTCGGGCCGACGACCTTCGCCCCCCGAATGTGCCGGTTCCGGCCGCCATGGCGCCTCTTGTCACTACATTGTCTTGAGCTCAGCGCTGCCGGCCTTGCGCCGCCGTCTGAGCAATATTTCATGCTTTCCCGGCACCATTCGGACGCAATGGTGTTTAGTGTTTCATGCGACTCGGCCGGCTGACGTGGTGTGGCGACTGATATGCGCCCTGTCGTGCCGATCAGGTGCTTTTCGACAGCGCTGGCATGGGGGGAATCATGATCAGGCAAGCCATCGTCACGATCTCGGCCGCAATCGCGTTGAGCGGGTGCAGCTATCTGGGCATAGAGGGGCTGGACGACCCGTTCCAACCCGACCTGATGGAGACGGCGCGGGCTGACCCGTCATTGGCGACGTTCGTGGCCGCGGTCGACGCCGCCGGCCTCACCGGCACGCTGGAGGGGCTTGGCCCGATCACGGTGTTCGCGCCCAACAATGCGGCGTTCGACGGCCTGCCCGCCGGCACCATGGACCAGCTCATGGAGCCCCAGAACCTGAGCCGGCTGCGCCAGATCGTCGAGTTCCACATCGTCGCCCAGGCGCTGCCGGCAAGAACCCTCACCGGTCAGACCACCGAAGCGACCTCGGTCGAGGGCGGCACGCTCGATATCGACGGCACCGGGGCCGCCGTGAAGGTGGACCGGGGCACGGTGATCAGCGCCGACATCGGCGCATCGAACGGCACCATCCACATCATCGACGCGGTGCTGATTCCGTAAGACGGCGGATGGCTGCCTAACAAGATAGCCGTCATGCCCGCACTTAATGCGGGCATCCACGACTTGCATTGACCGCCCAAAGACGTGGATGCGCGGATCAAGTCCGCGCATGACGTGGTTGGGTGCAAGAACATCAAGCAGGCGTCACGAACGGCTGTTCCTTCACCATCTCCTTCAGCCCATAGAGCGCGGCGTTGACCTCGTCCCAGCTCTTGAGCTTGCGCATGTTGCCCAGCCAGCGCTGGATGTTCGGGTAGGCCGCGAAATCCATCCGCGCCACCTCGCCCAGGGTGATCAGCGCGGCGCCGAAATAGTCGGCAATGGTGATCTGGTCGCCGCACAGATAGGGCTTGTCCGGGCCGAGCCAATGGTCGTTCAGCACCTTCAGCCAGCGCTCGGCGTTCTGCTTGCCCCATTCGATGGTGTTGGCGTGGCTCTCGTCGGACTGGCGCTTGTGGTGCGGGAACATCTGCGGATACAGGCAGCCATAGGCGAACTCGCGATAGAAGTTCGAGTTGAACCAGTCCATCACCTCGTTGACCTTGGCGCGGGCCTGCAGGTCCTTGGGATAGGCCGGCGAGCCGACCTTGTCGGCCAGGTACTTCAGGATCGCCGAACTTTCGGTCAACTTCAGGTCGCCGTCGACCAGCACCGGCACCATGTTGTTCGGATTGAACGAGGTGTATGGCTCCTCGTAGTGGGCGCCGCTGAACAGGTCGACCTCTTCCTCGTCCAGCTGAATGCCGGCCTCCGCCGCGAACAGCCGCACCGGACGGCTGGTCATCGAAACCGGGTGCATATAAAGCTTCATTGACTTTTCCCTCCCTCCCACGCGTCTTCGGTCCATACAGATTAAGAGGGTCAAGCCCTGTCAAGATGTTTCAGTCTCATTCATGCATCCACAGACCGAAAGCGCTATACCGCCCGGTATTAGCCCACCATTGATGGCCTTTCACAACATAGGCATAGTTATTGCTTCCAGCTTGGCTTTCCACGGGATTTGTCTGCGTTGCCTGAAAGCCACTGATTTCGGGGACTACTGCCGAAATATGCCCACTCTTCGAGGTATCTAGCCTTTTGGCAACAATAAACCCAACACCACCGCTGTTGGCGCAGGCCTGCAAATCCATGACATTATCGGCCCTCAGCCAGCCGTAGCTCTCACCAAACCCTTCGAACCAATCGTGAAGTGCATTTGCATTTAGCTCATAGACAGTTTGCCCGTATATCACTTGCACTTCCTGACCTTGTTGCAATGCCTCGAGTGCATTATTATCCCACCAGACTCGGGGAATATACGTACGCCCGAGGTCGGCAAAATCGTAAGCATAGATATTGCAGTACGTGTTCCCTTGTCTTTTTTCGTATCTCTCACTATAATCAACATCAAGATAATCGATTATATTATGAATGGATTCAATTTTTGTTTCTTCAGTACTTGTATCTCTCAAAACCCTATTGCCATCATTGATACGATACGCCCATTTTAAATTATCTGGCGTAACTGATTGGCTGGTCTGTAAATGCGGCTCACCATAGATAGACATCTTTTTTGCCCCATATAAACAATTCTTGATCTGAAAATATACTTCGCGACAGCAATGCCTTACCATCGCCAACTGGCACCGCGATTATTCATCGCTGGTGGATCTTGATAGTATCAGATGCAAAGAATTCTGCCAACATAGGAGTGCTCCCCGTGCGGTGGCGCACATTGCAGCAATTTCTCTAACTCCCCGCGATGGTCATGCCGTCGACGCGCAGGGTGGGCGCGTTGGTGCCGTAGCGGAATTCCAGGTCGTTGGCCGGCGTGATGGCGCGGTACATGTCCTTCAGATTGCCGGCGATGGTGATCTCGCTGACCGGATAGGCGAGTTCGCCGTTCTCGATCCAGAAGCCGGACGCGCCGCGGCTGTAGTCGCCGGTGACGCCGTTGACCCCCATGCCGATCATCTCGGTGACGTAGAGACCGTTGTCGACGCCGCCGATCAGGTCCTCCCGGCTGACGTCGCCGGCCGCCATCCATAGATTGGACGGCCCGGCCGATGGCGGGCTGGAGGCGCCGCGCCGCGCGTGTCCGGTCGGCGCCAGGCCCAGTTGCCGGGCCGAGCGCAGGTCCAGCAGCCACGTGGTCAGCCGGCCGCCATCGATGATTGTGGTCTTGCCATTGGGCAGGCCCTCGGCATCGAACGGGCGGGACGACAGCCCGCGCGGCCGGTGCGGATCGTCGATGACGCTGACGCCATCGGCGAATACCTGGGTGTCCATGGCATCCTTCAGGAAGCTGGTGCCACGGGCGATGGCGGCACCGGTGATGGCGCCGGCGAGATGGCCAAGCAAGCTGTTGCCGACGCGCGGGTCATAGATGACCGGCGCCTGGCAGCTCTTGACCTTGCGCGGCTTCATGCGGGCGAGCGTGCGCTCGGCGGCGGACCTGCCGATCTCCGCCGGATCGCGCAAATCGGCGCCGAACACGGAAACGCCGTAGTCGTAGTCGCGCTCCATGCCGGTGCCCTCGCCGGCCAGCACCGACACCGACACCATGTGCGAGGTGCGGCGGTAGGCGCCGGCAAACCCATTGCTGGCGGCGATTGCCACATCGGTGCGCGACCACGCCGCCTCCGCGCCCTCCGAATTGGTGATACCGTCGACAGCGAGCGCGGCCTCCTCGGTCGCACGGGCCCGCGCGATCAGGTCTTCCGGCGCCGGTTCGGCCGGGTCGTTCATGTCGAGTGTCGGCGGCACGCTGCACACCGCATCGGCATCGGCCAGGCCGCCAAACGGGTCTTCCGGCACCGCACGGGCCATGGCGATGGCGCGCTCGGCCAGTTCCTTCAGTGCGGGCGGCCGGCGGTCGGTGCTGGACGCGATGGCCTGACGCTGACCAACGAAGACGCGCAAGCCTATGTCCGCCGCCTCCGACCGCTCCAATTGCTCGGTGGCCCCCAGCCGCCAGACGTGCGCCAGCGAAACGTCGTCCAATGCCACGGCATCGGCGGCATCCGCCCCGCCCTTTTGCGCCATCGCCACCAGGTCGGCGATCAGGTTCAGGGTGTCGTCCGACATCGGGGCCTCCGTAGAATGGTCAAGGCTGGATATTGAGCAAGGCTGGATATTGATCAAGGCTGGGCGGCCGGAGACGGATCGACCGCCCCGGCCGCAAGACCTGGTTAGTTGCGCTTGATGATGGCGCGCTTGTGCTTCACCGCGCGGTTGGCCGCACTGGTCAGCGCGCAGAGCGTGGCGGCGACAATGTTCTTGTGCCGCCCGACCCCGTAGAGGCTGCCACGGCTGCCGAACCCAAGCTCGACATAGGCGACCGCCTCGGCATCGGAGCCGGACCCCACCGCGTGCTCCGAATAGTCGGCGACCTTGAGGTCGAGGCCCAGTTCGTCCTTCAGCGCGTCGGCATAGGCGTCCACCGGGCCAGTGCCGGTGCCGCGAATCTCGGTCGGCACGCCGTCCACGTCCACCGTCGCGGTCAGGCGGTAGACTTCGGTCGCGTGCGCGTCCGGGATGGTGCGGTGCTCGATGAACTTCAGCGGCCCGTCCTGCTCCAAGTACTCTTCGCGGAACACGTCGAACACGCTGTCGGCCGCGATCTCTTCCTCGGTGTCGTCGGTGATGCGCTGAATCACCTGGCTGAACTCGATCTGGAGCCGCCGGGGCAGCATCAGCCCGTAGTCGTTCTCGAGAATATAGGCGACGCCGCCCTTCCCCGACTGCGAGTTGATGCGGATGATCGCTTCGTAGCTGCGGCCGACGTCCTGCGGGTCGATGGGCAGGTACGGCACTTCCCACAAACCGGAATTGGAGGTCTGCTGGGCGGCCATGCCCTTCTTGATCGCATCCTGGTGCGAGCCGGAGAACGCGGTGAACACCAGGTCGCCGGCATAGGGATGGCGCGGGTGCACCGGCAGGCGGTTGCAGTGCTCTGCCACCCGGACCAGGTTGTTGATGTCGGAGACGTCGAGCCCCGGGTCGATGCCCTGGGTGAACATGTTCAAGGCCAGCGTCACCACATCGACATTGCCGGTGCGCTCGCCATTGCCGAACAGGGTGCCCTCCACCCGGTCGGCCCCCGCCATGATCGCCAGTTCGGCCGCCGCCACGCCGGTGCCACGGTCGTTGTGCGGATGCAGGCTCAGGATGATGCTCTCGCGGTTCCGGATCGTGCGCAGGAACCACTCGATCTGATCGGCATAGATGTTCGGGGTCGACATCTCCACCGTGGCCGGCAGGTTCAGGATCGTGCGGCGGTCCGGCGTCGGCTCCCACACGTCGCACACCGCCTCGCACACCTCCACGGCATAGTCCAACTCGGTGCCGGTGAAGCTCTCCGGCGAGTACTGGAAGTGCCACTCGGTGTCGGGCAGACCCTCGGCGCAGTCGCGCACGCACTCCGCCCCCTTCACCGCGATGTCGGTGATGCCGGCGCGGTCCATCCCGAACACCACCCGGCGCTGCACGGTGGAGGTGGAGTTGTACAGGTGCACGATGGCGCGCTTGGCGCCGGCCAGGCTCTCGAACGTGCGCTTGATCAGTTCGGGCCGTGCCTGGGTCAGCACCTGGACCGTCACGTCGTCCGGGATCCGGTTTTCGCGGATCAGGCCTTGCACGAAGTCGAAGTCGGTCTGCGACGCGGCCGGAAACCCGACCTCGATCTCCTTGAAGCCCATGCGGACCAGGGTTTCGAACATGCGCCGCTTGCGCTCTGGCCCCATGGGCTCGATCAACGCCTGGTTGCCGTCGCGCAGGTCGACGGAACACCAGATCGGCGGCTTGGTGATGGTGCGGCCCGGCCATTGGCGGTCCGGCAGGTCGATCGGCGCGAAGGCTTGGTATTTGCGCACCGAGTCCTGGAAGGCAGTTGTCATGTCAACAATCCTTGGCACTGGCACGTTCGGCGTGCCCCGTATGCGCCATGCTTATATCCGTTAACCATAAACGGAGGGTTGCTCGCATGCAGGCGCGGGTCGCGGGGCTGAGTGGCATGAACGTGCCGGGAATCGCAGCTATTCGATGAAATGCACTTCGGCTCGGGCGCGCGAGCCTCGACCGACGGGTCAGTCCGTCGGGATGCTAAGTCGTAGGAGTGCCAAGGCGCCTGGAACGTGCATGATGGTTTTTATATGCCCATGGCCGCGCGCAGCGTCAACCCTGCTGGCTATTGGACCGGCAGACCTTGCGCACCACGTCGCCGATCAGCCGCGCCTCGTCCACCCGCGGCGAGCCGGCCCGCCAGGCGATGCCGATGCTGCGCCCGATCACCGGCGTCGCGAAGCGCCTGGTCGACACGTCCGGCCCCAGGGTCAGCCCGTTGGCGACCGCGATGCCGGGCAACAGCGATACGCCAAGGCCGCCGGCCACCATGTTCACCAGCGTGTTCAGCGAGGTGGCGGCCACCTCCGCCCCGGCGCCGCGATTGGCGCGCGCGCAAACGCTCAGCGCGTGCTGGCGCAGGCAGTGCCCGTCCTCCAGCAGCAGCAGTTCCTCGCCGACCAGATCGGTCGGGGCCAGCGTCTTCTTGGCCATCAGCGGGTGGCTGGCCTGGGCGGCGAACAGGAACTCGTCGTCGACCAGGGAGAGGGTTTCGATGCCCGACGCCTCTCACGGCAGCGCGATCAGCGCCGCGTCAAGGGTGCGGATGCGCAGCGCATCGATCAGCCGCGCGGTCTGGTCCTCGCGCAGGAAAAGGCGCAGGTCGGGATAGTCGCGATGCAGCGCCGACATCGCCTGCGGCAGCACGAACGGTGCGATGGTCGGGATCGCGCCCAGATGGAACGGGCCCGACAGCGCCTTGCCGGCGGCGCGCACCGACGACACGAAATCCTGGGCATCGGCCAGAATGGTCCGCGCCCGGCGGACCGCCGCCTCGCCCGCGTTGGTCAGCCGCGCACCCCGCGCCTCCCGCTCGGCCAGGGTCACGCCCAGCAATGCCTCCAGCTCCTTGATTGCCGACGACAAAGTCGGCTGTGTGACCCGGCATGCCTCGGCCGCGCGCGAGAACGAGCCGGTGTCGCCCAGGGCGGCGAGGAACTGAAGCTGGCGCAGTGTCGGCATATCCATAGATAATATCTATAGCACGCTTTCGTATTATCAATTTTTTCTTTGGCTGCCGGTCGCCCACATTCATCGGCGTCACCGCCTCGCGCGACCCTTGCGGGCGGCCCCGAGTTCCCGAAATTGAGGAGAATGCACATGCTTGGTGTTGGCAGCACCCTTCCCGAGTTCACCGTCACCGGCGTCAAGCCGAAGTTCATGCAGCACGAGCAGAACGGCGAGAGCGCGTTCGAGCCGATCACCCGTGACAGCTTCGCGGGCAAGTGGAAGATCATCTTCTTCTATCCGAAGGACTTCACCTTCGTCTGCCCGACCGAGATCGCCGAGTTCGGCCGCCTGAACGGCGAGTTCGAGGATCGCGACGCGGTGGTGATGGGCGGCTCGGCCGACAACGAGTTCGTCAAGCTGGCCTGGCGCCGCGACCACCCGGACCTCGCCGAGCTGCCGATCTGGCAGTTCGCCGACACCACCGGCCAGCTGATGGACCAGCTTGGCGTGCGCAATGTCGACGAGGGCGTGCCCTATCGCGCGACCTTCGTGGTCGACCCGCACAACGTGATCCAGCACGTCTACGTCACCAACCTGAACGTCGGCCGCAACCCGCAGGACACGCTGCGCGTGCTCGATGCCCTGCAGACCGACGAGCTGTGCCCGTGCAACCGCGCGGTCGGCGGCGACACCCTGCAGATCGCGGCCTAGGTCTGGATTAGCTGACGCCGAAATCTGCGCCGGCCCTCTCCCCCACCCGGCCACCCACGACAGTATGATTGCTGGGTGGCCGGGTGGGGGAGAGGGCCGGTGCCGACTTGAATGAACAAACGACCGCACGTTCCAATGACATGAGGATCAGATGTCGATCGAAGACCTGAAGGCGCGGCTGCCCGCCTACGCCAAGGACCTGAAGCTCAACCTCGGCTCGCTTGCCAACGAGTCCGAGCTCAGCGACCAGCAGAAGTACGGCTGCATGCTGGCCAGCGCCCATGCGGTCGGCCAGCCCGACGTTGTGAAGGCGATCGCCGCGGAGGCCAGCGCCAAGCTGTCGCCCGAGGCGCAGAACGCGGCGGCCGCCGCATCCGCCATCATGGCGATGAACAATGTCTACTACCGCGCCGTCCACCTGCTGTCGGCCGACACCTACAAGACCATGCCGGCCAAGCTGCGCATGAACGTGATCGGCACGCCGGGCATCGAGAAGGCGGACTTCGAGCTGTTCTCGCTCGCGGTCTCCGCCATCAACGGCTGCGGCATGTGCCTGGACGCGCATGAGGCCGAACTGCGCAAGCACGGCCTGTCGAGCACCCAGGTCCAGGCCGCATTGCGGATTGCCGCTGTGATCAACGCGGTGTCCCGCGTTCTCCTGACCGAGAACACCGTGTCGTTGGAGCAGGCTGCCTAGCACCGGGCAGCCAACGGTGACCTGGCGGGATGCCCCCAGTGCCGTCGGGTCACCGTTATCCTGCAATTCTCGCGTTTCGCTCCGCAAAAGTCACCAGCACTTGACTTGCACGTTTGCAAGCACCCGCCCTTATTGGCTTCTATGGTATTCTGGAACCAGCGAGCCGTGAGCGCGCCCAGTCGCGCACAGGGCCGGGAGAACGGTGCAGCATGTTGTTGAAGTCGAAGCGCGGGTGGGAACTGCCGGAAAGCGCGGCCACGCCGGAGCACGTCTATCTCAATCGTCGCAGCCTGATGAAGGGTGCCGCGGCGGGCGCCATCGCCGGCAGCCTGCCGATGATCGGCGGCAACGCGGCCTGGGCGGACGAGCGCGACGCCTGGAACGACCTCTACCCGGCGCCGGAAAACGCCACTTACGAGGGCGGGCGGCCGCTGACGCCGGAAGAGATCGCGACCGTCTACAACAATTTCTACGAGTTCGGCTCCAGCAAGCAGATCGCAGACCGGGCGCAGGCCCTGACCGTGCGCCCGTGGGAGATCACCATCGACGGGCTGGTCGAGCAGGAGATGACCCTCGATATCGACGACCTGCTGAGCCAGGTGGAGCTGGAAGAACGCGTGTACCGCCTGCGCTGCGTCGAGGCCTGGGCGATGACCATTCCGTGGAGCGGCTTCCCGCTCAGCCGGCTGGTCGAGATCGCGCAGCCGCTGGGGTCCGCCAAGTACCTCACCATGACCACGTTCCAGGACCCGTCGGTGGCGCCGGGCCAGACCCAGTCGTGGTATCCGTGGCCCTATGTCGAGGGCCTGACCATGGCGGAGGCGACCAACGACCTCGCCTTCATGGTCACCGGCCTCTACGGCAAGCCGCTGCCGAAGCAGAACGGCGCGCCGCTGCGCTTGGCGACGCCATGGAAGTACGGCTTCAAGTCGGTGAAGTCGATCGTGCGCTTCACCTTCAGCGAGGAGCGCCCGCTGACCTTCTGGGAGGAGATCCAGTCCAGCGAGTACGGCTTCTGGGCCAATGTGAACCCGGAGGTGCCGCACCCGCGCTGGAGCCAGGCGTCGGAGCGGATCATCGGCACCGACGAGCGGGTGCCGACCCAGCTCTTCAACGGCTATGGCGAGTTCGTCGCCGACATCTACGCCGGCCTGGAGGGCGAACGGCTGTATATGTAGGGCGACCCGTTGCCGCGTGGGGCGACGACACCCATATTGCCAAGCAAGGTGGTGAGCGGGCCCTGCGTGGCCCGCCCCAACCACCAGCGCTTCGTTTCCGGGTGGACGCCCGCGCCCGGCTTGTCTATAAACCGCGCTTCCGGTGCCGCGCCCGGCCTCGTTCCGGTGGCGCGCTCCATGGGCCCAGGTAGCTCAGTCGGTAGAGCAGGGGATTGAAAATCCCCGTGTCGGCAGTTCGATTCTGTCCCTGGGCACCATCGCATCCCACTGAAAACAAACGGAAAATGGCGGCCGCGCCCATCGACTTGGGCGCATTTTCTTGTCGCATCGAGTTGCAACAAGACCCAAGCGTTTCTGCCCATTCCGAACCACTCGCGGCAATTCCGTGCGACAAGCGTGCAACAAAAAGGCCCCGCCGAAGCGGGGCCAATAGGTTCCGGAAACGCGCAGTGTCAGTCGTCGGTGACGAAGCCCAGGTTGCGCTCGGCATCGGCCAGTTCCCGCCTCAGCCTGTCAACTTCGGCCTGTCGCTCCTCGCGTAGCCCGGCCCGACCTTCCTTGCTGGCCGCATCGATTGCCCCACGAAGCTGGCGGTTATAGTCGTGCAAGACGCCCCAGATCCACAGGCAGTGTTGCACGGCGACGTTGGCCCGGTAGGCGTCCGGCTTGTCCCCCGCAAGAGCGCAGTTCGCGTTCTCAAGCTCTGAAAACATCACCTGCAGGCCCTCGTGCTGGTCGGCAATCGTGCTGTCTAGCAGGTTGGCATCCACTCTAAGCGACATGATCAGCCCTCCACCTTTCGACCGGCCTCGATGACCTCGTTATCGACCAGCTCGGTATTGTCACCCGGCCCGCGAATGACCAGCGTCTTGCCCTCCGGGATGACCTTAGGAATGTAGGTCAGCGGCGGGTCGCGATGCCGGCCCGCATCCATCCGGTAGTGATCGTTGCCGTAACAGTCCTGGTCATAGTTGGGATCGTCCGCTGCCACTGGGCTCGCTTCACCGCCTTCCTCCTGCCAGCCGCAGTCATCGCACTGCGCCCCTTCGTCCTCACACGTCTCGCCCTCCCCTTCGCATTGGGCGCCCTCGTCCTCGCAGTCTTCCTCCACGTCCTCCAGGTCAGCGTCGAAACCGAACATTCGTTCCGCGACGCTCCACGGCACGACGATCTCCAGGGTCACGCCATCGTCCGACTGGTCGATGACGTGCCCGGCGTTGAACATGACGCTTGCCAGGGCCAAGGCATTCTCAATGCCCAGGGACTCTGGAATCGCTGGCGATGTAAGGGATGTGATATGCGTGCCATCAGGCATTGCCGTACCTCCTCTATAGGTCGGTTGTGCTTAGGCCGGGCAGGTGCTGGTAACACCTGTTCGGCCGCTCTACGTTGCGCTGATCCCTATTGCCTGTCAACCTGCGCGAGATGAGCCAACCCGACTACACCCTTGACGAATGGCTGGATGCGTCGAAGGCGATGCCCGAAGGAACACGGGCCGTACTTCGCGAGCGCGTGCGCTGGATCACTGGCATCGGGATAGTCGTTCTGGTTGGCGCGGTGCTCTTTTTCGGGCGCACTATTGACGCCTGGCTAATCGATACACTGGGCCGGGAACTCACGGTCGCATTAATCCTGCCCGGCATATTTCTGCCCGCCGGCCTCGGTTGGTTGCTTGGCGACAAGATGGCGGGATGGCTGAGAAGGCGAGAGATACGGCACTACCTGCGCACCGGCCAATGGCGGAGCTAATCTGGTTACCGCCCTAAATGAACCGTGCCGGCCGGGGCATGCAGGGTCTCGACCTAGAAGCAGAACGAGAAGGTCTCATTTCTGTTCACCAGCAGCTCGCCGAGCGCAAGGTTGCGCAGGCCAATCATAGCCTCCCCACCCTTTCCCTGGCGGTTGCCGCCCAGCGCCACCGTGACGACATCGTATCGGTCATCAAGCCGGCAAAGCTCACCAGTGTGCTTTGCAAAGGTGGCGACATCCGAATTGATCTGACGCCAGCGCTGCGCTTTGTCAGACCAAGTGTCATGCATGGGTTCTTTGTCCAGAAAGTCATACCCAATCACGTAGGCTTTCTTCTTCTCAATCCGCGAAGTCGTCTTCAGAGGAATATTGTTCGCGATACTTCGCAGGCCCAGACGTTCTACGATCTCGTGAGGGATGATGCAGGATGTAGCTCCCGTGTCGAGCACCGCGTCCAGCTCGATGCGCGACTTGTCCGGCTCGTCCGGGCGTCCAATCGAAATGCGGCACTGCAAGCTTTTTTGGTCACGGAATGACCCGGTGACACGATACCGAAAAGGCCGCTCGGGCAGGTCGCGGACACGCACGGCTGTCATTCTTTTGGCGCCTCGCCGCGCATCTTCATGTAGTTCAGCGCCCCGACAATGCCTTCCCACGTTTCGCGCTCATCGGGCGCGCCATGCTCCAATTCGTTGGTCGCCATCCGAAGCGCATCCTCAAAGCCCATGTCTTCAACGATGTAGCGGGCGGCGCCTAGGTCCGTATCCCAGTTTGCCCTCCTGAGCCTGTCAAGGCGGCGTTCGAGCTCTTCATCGTCCATCGCTATCTCCATACAGTGGCCGGCAATATCCGACTTTGACCAAAGTCCCGTTCCCGGCGGCCTTCCTGGCGTCTCAAGTAGCCTGGAGAGAGCGCCTCGCGCAGTTCGTTCAAGATCATGATGTCCAATGCCGAACGCGACCACCACAGGTTCTGGCCTGGCACGTTACTGGTCAGGCTGCGGAACACATCGGCCCAGTCCGCATCGCCCTCTCGGGCCTCGTACCACAGCCGCAAGAGCTTGCTGGTCTCACCAACCACCGGGCCAAGGCCCGCCTCAAGCGCTCCCACGCCATAGCTGGCCTGGCCGAACAGGAAGTCGCCAAAGATGCCAGCCCCACCACCTCGGGCAAACCCGGCAATGAGGGTGCGCGGGTCCGTCGGGTCGCGCGGCTCGTATCCGTTGAGAAAGTCATAAACGATGTTGGTGATCATGCCGGCCACGGTCGTTGCTGCGATAAGGTGCGCCACGGTCACCGCCTGCGCACCACGGCTGCCGGTGCCGCCCAGGAACGCTTGGCCAAGCGCCCGTTCGGTGAACGAAGTCGGAAAGCCTTTGAATTGGGCGAAGAAGCGCATCGCCTCACCGACAGCAGTGCCGCGCTGGGTGCCACGCAGCAGCCAACGGCGGGACCGGGCCGATGGTCGGATGATGCCGGAGAAGGTCTGGTCCACCTGATAGGTCCGCAGCTTGATTTCCAGGTCGTCACGCGCCCGGATGCGTGCCAACTCGGTGATCTTGCCTTCGATGAGCGGGTCCATGGCTTCCAGCGGGATATCGCGCACACGATCGCCGGTGACGTAACGCTCACCATCGATCGTGCGGTAATCGCCCTGGCGCAAAACCGACCACTCGGCCTCTCCAATGCCATAGCGGTTGAGCTGATTTTTCATGTCCGCGTCGACGGCATCCCATGCCTTGGTCATTTGCCGGCCAAGGTGGGCTGACAGAATCAGTGCATTGGCACGCTCCAAAGAGTTCTGCAGCCACGTCATGCCGTTCAGCTTGAAGAAGCCGTTGACCGCTCGCGTGAAGCGCCCTGGTAAACCACCATCGACATTCCACCGCGCCGCGACACTATCGATGATGCCATTTGCGCCAACACCAATCAGATGCGCGATTTCACGCTGTTCCTTGGTTGGGCGGCCGGCAAGCACATGGCGGAATTGTCTCTCATAGGCTGTATGGATCGGTACGCCGTTGTAACGCAGCTGCGCCGTGCTCTGGCCGATGTCGCTGATCTGGGCGAACACCGATGTGCCGAGCTTGGCCATGGTCTGCACCGCCCGGATTGCCGAGCTGACGGCAGCCGCTGTCCATGCCCGTCGACCCGGCGCGACAGTGTTGTGCAGCCCCTGCATCTCCGCCATCGCGGACTTGATGGCGACGTTTTCGAGGCTCAGGTCATCGATCAACCCGGACTTCTGATCGGCGGGAATGTTGGCGTCGTTACGCACCCGGCGCGCCAAGCTTTCCATCAGGCTGCCCAACATCACCTCGGGATTCGGCCCCAGCATCTGCATTTGCGCAGCTAGGTGCGCGGCCCGCATCTGGTGCGAGGCGATGGCGCCGAATATGTGGTCCTGCCCGTAGCGTTCCTGCACCCGCAGCCACGCATCCGCGTCGCGGTAGTGCAACACCCGATGCCGGCTCAGCGTCTTTGCCACGTTCGCCGGCCCGGTGAAGTCGCCCCGCTCGGCGGGCGTCAGGCTGTTGTCGCGCCCGGTGGTGATCGTGAGCCAGATATCGCGCAGCACTGCGCGGGCATCGTCGGCCGTCAGGCCCTCGAATGTGCGGTCAAGATCCAGTTCGACGATCATGTCATCGACCCAGGCGTCCCGTCCGGCCCGCAACAGCGCCTGCGGGTCATACGACTGCGGCCCGGCCCAACCGTCGAGCTTGCTGATGTTCGCCCCAAGGCGATTCAACTCAAGGCGCGCAAGCTCAGAGTATTCTGCAAATATCTTGGCGACCTTGGCTGCATCAGGGTCACCCACAGTGCCGGGGCGGCCCCCATCACGCAGTTCGTACATCTCGCGGACCACAGCATTCAGGAAGCCCCGGTCACGCAACCTCCGCTCCCAAAGAGGCACATCGCGGCTCAACGCCGCCGTCATCGAAGTGAGATATCGGGCCTCATACGCATCGACCAACTGCGCTACGCTCAGCCGACCGTTGCGGACATTGGCATTGACGCCTTCCAGGACGGCCAGGACGGCTTGCTGCGGTGACAGACCGGACTCCATATGCGCCGCAACCACGCCCTCCGTCTTGTCTCGCACGATGGCATTTAGCGCAGCGTGCTTCCTTGAGAGAGCGGCCGCCATACGAACTCTGTCAGCGTCCTGCGAGGCCAGCTCTCGAAGGCGATAGTCCAGCCCATCGATCTTGCCGGACGCCAGCAACGCAGCGCGACGATGCTCCATACGCTCCAGAACGTCGGCGGCCTCGGTGGCCGAAAGCCGACCGCCCGAAGCATCAATGACGGACTGAATGCACTCCTGCGTCGGCATCAGGGACCGTCGTACGGCTCGACCGTGATGTGCCATGCCGAGACTAGGCCCATGTTTTCGGTCTTAGGCACGCGATTGGTCACCAACAGCTTCATGCGCTGGTGTGGCTTGGCGCCGCCGCGCCAAGTCTGGTTTCCGGCTTTCTGCGCCTCAAATTCGCCGGGCCCGTAGAGTGCGAGTATCACGTCGTCGACAAACAGAACATCGCCATAGGCGTTATCGAACCAGCCCGGAGACAAGATTTCCTCCGGCGTCGCATGGGTCATCAAAGTCCAGTGGGAGGGGCACGACCCGTTGGTGTCCGTCCGAACCATGTCTTGCCTGCCCAGGTGAACCGGCGGACGATCCGCCGGCTTTTCGAGCGTTTTGGTAGTCATCTCTTTCTCCGTTCAATGTTGTAGTGCGTAGGCATTGGTCGCCGTCTTTCCGCTGTGCGCGGCTTGGC
Organism: Alphaproteobacteria bacterium; assembly: GCA_965227515.1. Taxonomy (GTDB): domain Bacteria; phylum Pseudomonadota; class Alphaproteobacteria; order CALKHQ01; family CALKHQ01; genus CBDDFZ01. The sequence continues at coordinate 1,757,613 of CBDDFZ010000001.1, read as the reverse complement.
GAAGCGCAGGCTCATGACGGCGATGCGCGTTGCCGACAGCAAGTCGTCGGCTTCCTTCACGATCTTCCCGGCCTTGCGGTGATAAAGGCGGAATTCCTCGAACCAGTCGGCCAGGTGCGAGAACACCTTGAAGCGGCCTGCCTGCATGTATTCCAGCATCTGAGTGATGCCGGCCTCGGTGCCGAAGCCGCCGTCCTCGTGGGTCGCGTGCTCAGGCAGCATGTTGAGCCCCCGGCGGCGGTATCCGCCCGCCAGCGCCTCGCCTGAGCCCTTGTCGTGCTGGTGACCGTCGTGCGGCCAGGCCCAGGGCATCGCCGGTCCCCAGGGCTTGATGGCGTCGACGTGGATGGCCGGAGTTTCCTCGCGCGCCCGATAGCACTGCGCCACGTAGATCACGTCATCGTCGCGGTCCCAGGCCAGCTTCACGGCGCCGAAAGGATGGTCCCAACCGAAGTCCATGCCACCGATGCAGGCGTAGAAGTCCGGCACCTTGAACGGCGCGCAGGTGATGCCTTCCTCGGCCACAGGAAAAACCCGGCCGCTGCCCAGCATCGGCACGCCCTTGGCACGGGCTTCGCGCTCGTGGGCGGGGTAGTCCGCAGCGATGCGCTCGCGTTCCTCCGGGCTGAAATGCTCGGCATCGTCCAGCGTCAGGAAGGTGACGTGTTTCGTCATCGGCGCCGCACCCGGTAGTGGCTTGGAAGCGGCTTCGGCGGGATCTTCACGCCCATCGGGTCGTCATCGGCCTCGGTCCAACCCGGCGGGTCAACCAGTTCGGGTTCGCCCTCGTCCACGTCCTGGTGGATGAAGCCGCGCACCACTTCCGACATGCCCAACAGCGGTGTCATCGTCGCCAATGCGATGCCGCGGTTGTCGGATAGCCGGGCCAAGCCCTCGTTGTAGATATCGACGGGCGGTTCCTCGTCGTACCAAATCAAATGCAGCGCCGCGCCCTGCCACTTCTCGCGGCCCTTTTCATAGGTCTTGAAGCCCAGGATGGATTGGCCGCCGGTCACATGCTTGATGATCACCTGGTCGAGCGCGTCGGCAACCGTGCGGGCCATCGAGTGCGGCCCCAGGGCATCGCCCGGTATCATCCCCGTGCCCCAGGACGATCTGTCGGCGGGCGGGCCAATCAGCTTCTCTTGCGGAACGTCGCGCGTGGACTCGGACGTGATGCCGGATGCCCAGGCAACTATCGGCTCACCGAACCGCTTGCCCTTCCACCAGTCAGGATATCGGCCAGTCAGGTGCATCGCGACTTCGGCGCCGCCGGCCTCGGTCTTGCCGCATCGATTGCCCCCCAACAGCAAGCGCTCGCGGTGCTCGGCACCAGCGGCATGGAATTCGGCCTGTTTCGGATAGGGTCGATACCTGGATAGCTTGCGGCGGGCCTTGCGGCGGGCCAGCTCGGCAAGCTCGGCGTCGAGTTCCTTGAGCGCCTCAGCCGTCATGTTCGATGACCTTTGCGGCCAGCCCCAACTGACGCATCTTCGCTGCAATGGATGCCTCGATCTGTTCGTCGGTGCGAGTGTCCATCTGCACCCGCGCGTCTACCCGGTCGACAAGGTGGCCACTCAGCTTGCCCTGCAACTCGCTCGCCTTCACGGCGGCGCTGTGCTGGCCGGCTTCCCGTGCCGCCTCCCGGTCTTCCTTGAGCTGCTCCATCAACTTGTCGACGGTGAATTCGTTCCGCTTGGCCGTTTCTGCCTGGATCTCGGCAATGCGAACCTTCACATCGTCGCGCTTGAGCAGTTCCCGTGCCTGGTACCGCCCGCCCCGATAGCCCGCCTGCCGCGCGGCCTCAGCCCCGGAATTCCCGGCTGCATAGGCAATGGCAAACGCTTCCATGCGAGGATTCCAGCGGTAACGGGCCATCAGCCCAAGCTGCCATCCGCCGGCTTATCGCCGTACAGCCGCGTCGCCAACCGCATGCCGATATCGGCCAGCCGCTTGGCTTCGTCACGGTCGCCGCGCCTGTTTGCATCTATGGACTGCCCCACAGCCTTCTGACGGGCGCGCTCCAGCCGGGCACGCTCCGTTGCACTCAATTCCTCGGGTTCCACTCCATCACTCCTTTCACCAACTTCGCCATGGTCGGCGGGGGTTGCGTAGATTCCAGGCCATGCCGTCTGGCGGCGGGCCGATAGCTCCCGCTTGGCCAGGGCCGACAACAGGCCAACATCCTTGTCCAGCCCCGCCTTCACGCCAGCGTTCACCAGTGCCGGAGGAAGGCTGGACAATGCCGACTGCACCAACCGGACGTTCAGGTCGTAGTCGCCGCCCCAGGCCCGCTTGAGGCTGCCCGCAAGGGCCGGGTCCGTCTTGGCGAACTCGGCAGGCGTCGGCACGTCGTCGCCCAACGTGCTGGACAAGTAGCTCGTCAGGTTGCGCAGGGACTCCGGGCTCTGCCCCTCAACGCCAGGCGCAAGGCCAGGAGTTGGGTCGTCGTGCTCGAACTCCGCGAGGTCCTCTGTCGGGGCGGGCTTGTTCTCAAGGAACGCCTCGACATCGGCGTCGATAAGCGCCTCTTGCGCTTCGGCGGGGGTCTCGCTCATCGACCGGCAAGCCGCTTGTTGCGCTCGGCAGGCGTCTCGGTCTTGCCAATGCCGTAGTCAGCTTCGGCGAAGTGCTGCCGCAGCGGCCCCCTGCCATGGGCGCCAATCAAGCCGTGCAGGCCACCGGCGGGAACGTCCATGCTGACGCGCCAGCATCCGCCCGGCAGGCCCTGCAACACCTTCATCTCCGATTGGTCGTCAACGACGCAGGCGATCATCTTGGCCATCGTCAACCCGCCTGCGCCGTGATCGTCACGACACCTGCCGTGGTGCCGTTCGTGGCGTACTCTTGCGCAATCGTCCGCAGCACCGGGTCACGGTGGCTGGTCAGGTTGTTGTGAACGTCATACCCCGCGTCCGCGCTGCCGATCTTTATCGACACCGCGTCAGCCTCGTATCTCACTGTCGTGCTGGCCATGCGGCCCTCCTTCGTGGCTCATGCGACACATCCGCAACAATATGCCACAAACCCAACGAAAAGCAACGACTGACACGGGGATAATATATCCCTTTTCGCAACAAGGCGGCAGAACAACACACGCTGGTAGACCTTCGCGCGCGTGGCCCGATGTGGTTTGCAGAGGCTCTTTCCCCGCCATCAACAGGCCTGCGAAACTGCAACGGTCCCATAAGGGACCGGTTGCGGTGGTTTCGCTTATGGTTGCGCGCAACGAAGGCCGCAGTTTCACTATGGTTTCAGGGCGGTTTCGCATGGTTTCGCCCCATGGTTTCGCCATGGTTTCAGCGCTGGTCATGAAACCATCCAAACCAGGTCGTTCTCGCAGACCACAACGTTGGCTGCGACCAACTCCCGCCGATACTTTGAGAGCAGGGCTCGCGCGCTGTGGGGCTTGTCCTGGCCATCGATCAGGCCCATTCGCTCGCACTCGTTCCTCCAGACATCGAAGGTGACGGCGCGCTGTCCGTTGAAGTGCTCGGCAGCAGGAAGCGACAGGGCGTTGGCCAAGGCATCTTTGAATTTGAGCCCGGCTGGTGACACCCTACCTGTCTGTCGTTGCCCGGCGTTGTCGCTGGTCCAAATGTCCTTAGTCAGCCGTAGCGTGGTCGTCTCGTAGTCTTCCCGCGTCGCTGGCGTGCGCTGTCTGGCCTTCTTGAACGTAACCTTGAGCGCAATATCGGCTGCGAGATCGTCCACCTTCTCACCGACCATCACCAAGTCGAGTTGCCATTCGCGAGTTTTGGTCCCGAAGCTGCGGCTGCCGTCGTGGCCGGTGTGGTGGATCCACAGACAACCGATCTGGCGGGCAGTAAGCGCGCGCATCCAAGTCGTGACCGGCTTCCAGCCTTCCGGGTCGAGCATATCCCCAGACGTCAGGCTCATGATGTTGTCGAGGATCAGGAAGTCGATGCCACCAAGGTGTTGGACTAAGCCGTCCATCCATGCCTGGCCTTCCGGCGTGTCCAGCGCAGGCATCTGCTCCGCTTCCTCGCGGCAGACGCAATGCAGATCGGGCGGCCTGATACCAAGCCGGCGCTCGGCATCGGCGAGGCGTTCTTTCATGAGCCCGATGCTCATCTCCCCGTCGACAATCAGCACCTTCGCGGGCTCATGCCCCTCCCAATGGCAGAAGGGCTCGCCAGCGGCCATTGCGAAGGCGAACGCGAACCCCAAGTGCGTCTTTCCGATGCCGGTGTCCGCGACCAGCATGGCCCGGGTCGTCGCTGAGAAGATATCGCCCAGCAACAGGCGCCGTGGAGGCACATCGCGTGCGGCCCACGCATCAAGGCTGAGCGTCAGGCCGGCATAGGGGCTCGCCGCTTCCCACCGCGCCGAATTGTCATGCTGCATGGGCATCCACCTCCGCAGCAATGAACCGCGCGTCAACGTCTGCGACCCGCAGCTTGCGCAACGTCTCCATGTCATCAGTCAGGGCGCGGTCGACACCCCACAGTTCCGACACGTCGTCGTTCAACCACACGACACCAGGGCCATGCGCCTGCCTGTGCCACGCCGCGACTGTGCCGTAGACGACCAGCGGCTCGTCACAGATCAGGGCGCGGTCGATGGGATCGTCTCCGATGCCGCAGCCCAGTAGCGCCGGCCAGCGCATCCGCACGTAAGTCTGGCGACTGTTCGGCCGCCATGCCACCACGTTGAAGACCTCGCCCGCTGGAGAACGGATCGGGGTGAGGCACCACAACTCGGATGGCCGGCTCAACCTGTCTGTAGGCAAATGATGGGGAAGTGGGGAGTACCGCCCGGCGCCGACTAGGATGCGGTCGACTGCTATCACATCGGTTTCGATCTGGTCGGCAGGGGTAATGCCGTAGGCCTGAAGTTTGTTGTCCAGGCCATATCGCCCTGCAAGGCGCTGCGCGATGGCCAACTCGTGGTGCAAGTCGACTGGCAGTTGAACATCTGCGGCGGTGGCGGTATGTTCGGTGTCGGAATTTGAGCCGCCAAGCCAATTCCATTTCACCGCCGCCCCGGTTCCGCCAACCGGAGGCGGCGGTTTCGTTTCAGGCCGCATCATCGCTGGTCGCACCTCGCATCTCTGCCCAAGCAGCAGCCGCAGCAGCGCCGTAGACCTCCGACGGACAATCCGGAAAATCCGCGCGTACGGCCAGGTGGAGTTCATCGCCGCGCAACCCTTCGCGCCAACGACGGATAATCGACCTGGCAATCAGATCAGGCTGCATTGCACGTCTCCCGCTGGTCGCCATCGAGGTCAAACCGCTTGGCGATAGCGGACTTGCGGGACACCCACCGTGCGCCAAGCTTCGTGGCGGGCAGCATGTTGCGCTCAAGCAGGTAGAAGGTGCGGCGCTCGCTCTCGCCGATGTATGCGGCGATGGCTTTGACGCCGTGGAGCAGATCGTCACCCAGCGTGTCGGTCATGGTTCACCTCGTTCGGACAAAAAAAACCCGCCGCAGCGGGATGCTGGGCGGGTATGAAAAAGCCCGCGCCGACGGCGGCCGGGCGGGCATGAAAAAGGCCCGGAATGCAGTCGCACTTCGGGCCCGACGTTCAGGTAAGTAATTTTCGGATGGCTGTCAACGGCTTTTTCTAGCGGACGTTGAGTCCGCGCGAGGGCCGAAAACAACAAACCCGAAGCCACCGTTTAGGCGCACTTCGGGAACGAGTTGGTGTTACCTCACTTTTCGGATGGGTGTCAACGGGTCATTCCCGTTGCGGTTGATATTCCCTGAAGTTCGGGCACAAATAATCCCGGAGCGCGGGCGCACTTCGGGACCGCGTTGAAGATGCCCACATTTTTTCCCGCTGGCAAGCATTAACTGCGGCACGCAGACATTTTTTTCGGCGCTCATCTGGCGACGACCATTGACACAGGGAGTATTTGCAACAATATGGGAATGCGACGTAACCAATGGAGGCGGTCGTGGCAGTTCGAAAGCGGAAATGGTCCAGCGGTGGCAAGGATCGGACGGCCTGGGTTGTCGACTACAAAGACGGACAGGGCAAGCGCCGCCTCAAGACGTTCTCCACGAAGAAGGACGCGGACGCGTGGGCGAGCCAGACCCACGTCGATGTGCGTCGCGGTACCCACGTAGCCGATGGTGCGTCGAAGACCATTCAGGAAGCCGCCGACCTATGGCTGGCTCGCCTGGAAGCCGAAGGGCGCGAGCGCAACACGCTGGTGGCGTATCGTCGCCACGTCCGTCTGCACATCGCGCCGGAGCTTGGAAGCACTCGATTGACTCAGTTCACCGCGCCGGATGCAGAGGCGTTTCGTGACCGGCTCTTGGAAAAGCACTCGCGGCCAATGGCACGCAAGGTGCTGACCAGCCTCAAGTCAGTCTTGTACGACGCGCAACGTCGTGGCCTGGTCGGACAGAACGTCGCCAGCAAGACCACTATCGACGTGCCAAAGCGGCACCGCAAACGGGTGGTCCCTCCGACGATGGCTGAGGTTCAACAGCTCATCGCCGCTGCGTCCGACCGCTGGCGTCCATTCGTCGTAGTCGCCGCCATGACGGGCCTCCGCGCGTCCGAGTTGCGCGCCCTGCGCTGGCAAGACGCGGAAGATCGCGTCATCCATGTACGGCAGCGGGCAGACGAATGGGGCACCATTGGTGCGCCGAAGTCCGAAGCCGGCTTTCGCGACATTCCCATCGGCAAGCTCGTCAGCAACACTCTCAAGGAATGGAAGCTACGGTGCCCAGCCAGCCGTCTGGACCTCGTGTTTCCGAACGGCAAGGGTAACGTCGAATCCTACGCCAACATCCGCCAGCGCGGTTTCGATCCGATGCAGATCGAAGCCGGCCTGACGAAAGACGGCAAGCCGAAGTATGGCCTGCACGCCCTGCGGCACTTCTATGCCTCGTGGCTCATCCACCAGGGCTACCGCGAGAAGGAAGTCCAGAGCCGGCTCGGTCACGAGTCCATCGTCATGACCATGGATCTGTATGCCCACCTGTGGCCTGACGAAGGCCGCGACCAGGAACGCCTCGATGCGGCGGAACTCGCGCTGGTCGGATGATGTGTGCGACACAGACGCAACAATTCATTGATAAGCCATTGTTCTCAATACTGTTCTGAGGGATTGAAAATCCCCGTGTCGGCAGTTCGATTCTGTCCCTGGGCACCATCGCATCATTGATATAGCCGCCGCAGCCGACTGGCCGTTAGACTCCACAGGGCGTGGAAAAGTCTAACGGTTACACTTTCTGTTCCAATCAGGCGTCAGCGGCCGGCGGTGCCGGCCATCTCGTGGGCGACCAGGCGGGCGATCGCGCCATCGCCAGATCGCTGGCATATGCGTTCAACGCCCTGCAGATTGCCTGAGATCCCAACGCCGAGCGCACCTCACAGTCGACTGATCCAGCGAGAAAGTCACGAGCGCTAATATCGGCCAGCAATAACCAATTAAAAGACTAATAGCCTCCCTGATTAACCTGCATTTTGTTAAGAACGTTCAATTTCATTACGAAGGTTTTCTGCAAGAGCCTGCGCAGACATGCTGTTTTTTGTTCGAGCACGGTCGGCCAAGACATCGCACCATCGACCAGCTTCGTTGGGATCGCCTATTCTCAGGCAGGCGCGACCAAGACAAGAGACTGCCTCATCAGATACATCGGATCCGAGGGAGACGGCCCGCATAAGCGATGAACGAGCCTCCCTGTAGTCGCCCAAGTCGAACTTCACCCGCCCAAGCATGTCCCACGCCAGCGCGCTCTTGTCTCGCAACTCAACGAGTCTTTCGAGAAATTCGTCGGCTTCCGCCGAGCGTCCCTGCGATACGAGCAAGCGAGAGAGCCGGCGCAGACCGCGCGCTGAGGTGGGCCGGATTGCGAGCACCTGCCGATAGCCGGCTTCAGCCCGGCTTAGTCGCCCACGGTCTTGGGCCCGGGTGGCACGCTCCAGCGCTTTTTCCATTGTGCGAGGGTCGAGCCTGCCGTGCAGGTTGAATCCGGACCTGGTCCGGATTTCATAGCACCTGATCTGACGCTCTCGCACACCATACGAATACTTGAAGGACTCATTACCACAAAGAAAATCATAGGTTTCAATTTTTTGCTCAATCGCCCACCGAATACTGTGTCCATGTAAAAGAAGGCCTATCGGAATGCCCTGGACCTTTTCGTCACGACCAGCGACATAGTACATCAAGCACTTCTTCTCCCAGTCGATCAAGTGGCCAAGCGCGCCCAATGGCTGATCACCACGCCAGAGCAGACAAATATAGGCCATGTCGTCGCGCATTGCTGCCGCGAGAATATCGACGTATCTTCGTCCAAGCCGCTCAGTGCTGTCGCCTTTTCGCGTTCTCCACTTTTCGACCCAAAACTGACGCAGTATGTCAAGATCCCGCGAGCGGGTCTGGGCGCTGGACTCAGAGATAGCCAGTACGTCCGACTGATCGATACGTCGGCTAAAGCGTCTGAATTTCTGCCGTGTGTTAGCGCTCATATTGGTGGCTAGGTAAGTATCGAACTCACTGGGTAGCTCAATATACGGACAAATCAGGGAATTGGTGCCATCGACCGGCGAGACACGGGTCCGGCGAACGACCCGAAATGTGTCATCGGAGAACTGAGCGAGCAAACCTTCCGTCCGGGCCTCCGACATGTGCAGGAAGTCAAGATGCAGTGACTTCCAACACAAAGATTTCAGCGCCGCTGCAAGTGCCGGTATGGTTTCTGCGTCACGGTCCGGGTCGCCGACGAAGCCCGTATAGTCCGCCCAGTAGTTGCCGGCCATGTAGAGCTCGTTGCAATAGCCTCCAAGCTTGTCATCATTTCGCAAACTTAGCCTCAACGGCATGAACGCAAGATAGTGATCCCGAGGCGTGTCGGGGCGCACGGCAAGTATCAGAAATGTGCGCTTTGGATGACGTCGAAATGTATGCGAGAGCCAGGGCCAGGACAGGAATAGCTGCGCATCGGGATCCTTGCGATAGAGTTCGTCCCAGTTCGCGCGCAGGTTCTCAAGTTTCCTGAAGTCGTCGATAATCTCGGCGTGCACGGCGGCCTCGGCAGCCCGCTAGATCGCAATCTGCGGGGCGGGCCGAGTCCCCCACTCCAGCAGCCGGCGGTGTTCCGACGGCACCTTCTTGAATTCGCCCTCGGGTACGTGGAGCGGTGGGTGCTTGGTGAAGTTCTTGGAATCGAAGAACCATGGCCGTTGGTACACCATATTGATAATCGGTCGCACTGTATTGGTCTGGTTGGCCAGACCCTGATGCGACAACCGGAAATCCATCAGGAAGCACGACCCAAGCGGGACCAAAGGTTCTTGTGAAGGTAGATCTCTTGACGCACGGCTGCCAAGCACATGACTGCCCTTCCGGACGCTAGTGGTGCCAATCCGATGGTCGAGCGACACGAGCGGAACCATTGTTGTCACCGCGAATGGAGGCAGTGTTACCGCCTCCCCCGCGGCATCCATGGAAAACAATGACTTATGATCCTTGTGCAGGTGCTGATCCTTTGCACCGGGCATCGAGGTGGCGCAAACGGTGCACCCGAGGACGAAATCCTCGCCCAACAGGGCCTGCATCAGGGACAATACGAACTTGTTGGCATATACGCCCGGGTTGTTGAACGCTCCATCAAGTGAGATTCCGATCTGATATCTCTTGTCTCCAATATTGAGGGCGTCCGACTTCGATCCACGGTCGAAATACGATGAATAGCGTTTGACAAAGTAGCGATTGCATGCGGTGAGCAAGTCAACATCGAATGCGTTGGCGATCTTCAGCGCACCATACTGTCGAAACATATTCAGTGCCAGTGACAACCGAGCGGGATGCCACTTCCCTGTGGCAAACTCGTCGTCGCTGACAGTCACTGTAGGCATTGCATCATTTTGCTTTGCCTCTCGGTATGCGCTGGACAACTCAATTAACAGCTTACCGCGCTGTTCAATCTCTTCCCCGGGCGCCGCATTCACTTGAGCTTTTTCGTAATCATCGGCCGCGTGTTCAAACCGTTGTTGATTGAGATAGAGGTCACCGCGACCGACATGTGCAACGGTATGGCCAGGGACAAGTGAAAGAATTTTCTCATAGGTTTCAATCGCCTCGTCCTCCCTGCCTGTCTCCTGCTGCTGTGCTGCCAGTTGAGCCAGCACGTCAGGGTCGTTTGGATAGAGGACAACACAGCGGCTTATGAGATTGCGAGCTCTTGCACCTCGACCGTTGGCTGCATAGTCGGCCGCGCATGCCAGTGCCGCATCCCCGTCCGCCATTGCGAGGTGATCACACATGTCGAGCAGATCGCTCAGTAGAGGCCGCATTCTGCCTCGAGCAGCCTTTCGCTCCGAGCTGGACTCAGACGAACTCCTTCCTAGTTCGAGTATCTCGACAATCACACCAGCGCAAACGGCTCCCGGCAGTCCGTGCTCGAGGTCGGCCTGTCCTGCATACCCACATGCTTGCAAAGCGTTGGCGTAGGCATCTGTAGGCTGTCGTTGGGTGTGCGACGCACGTTCGGCATCGGGGTCGATTCCATGCCCGAGGCATTCAGCAACTTCCGCACATCCGCCCAACATCGCATGCAACAGCATGCCAGCGGGGCCGGCTAAGCTACGTTCCCAAGTCCCGGAAAGCACACCTTGTGGTGTCTGGTCGCCCGGCATCAGGTTTGGGACGCATATGGTGGGTGGCAGGCCATCCGCCGCTCGCAGCAGAGGCAAGACCATCGGCGCGCGCGTCGAAAAGAGCCTGAAATATCGCGCGGTATCGGTCTTGGTGAAAAACGCGGCTGCGCCCGTGTCATCGCCAGAATCTGAGTCTTCCGTTCGCAGGAACCGCAGAAGGTCGTCCCATAGCTTTGCCGCCGATACTCTTGGGAACAGGCCCAAGACGTCAGACATGCGGCAGGCTCCAGCCTGTGCTTCAGCGAGGCGCGCTAGCAGGTCGGACAGGCTATCAGGTGTCTGCCCCGCATCGTCCAACACATCCCGCCGTTTCGGCATCGTTGCCGCGCTGCTGGAACTGTTTCCCACAGGCGTTGGGATCAAGCCAGGATAAGCAGCGGCAAGCGTTGCCACACCATCGATTACACTTGCCATTCGCACCCCATCCCTTCACAGACTGATCCAATGATCGGAGGTCGGAGCCCGTGTGCGTATGAGTCTAAGCGAACAGGTATCGCTACAGCAACCGCACCCGGCGGACAACGGCTCGAAAAGATACACCTCGGCCCAGCTCAAAGCAGATCGTCGCATACGTCGTTGCGCAGTTGATCCGTCACCACGGTCCGACACCACCCGCTGGTCGATCCGTATGATGCTCACCTGGTCCATTTCCGAGCTCTTCACCTGGATGTGTGCAAAGGTAGACGCCCTCAAACTCTAAATCGTTCGCACGGACGCATCGCTGCCAAGTCTTTCGAACCGAGCAAGATTAAGCTGTCGGGATGCTTGAGAGACTCAACCACCATAACGTGTCTCCGTAAGATCTAGAAGGTTTCTAAGAAACACTGAAAAACCTGAAAACGATTGCAATGTAAAAATATGTAAAATTCATTACAAAAACTCGTCCCTTGGATTAACCTTTGGCGATTGTCGTGCTTTCCGGCTTCCGAGACTGAAACGGGAGAGGGCGAAGGCCTACGCAACCGACGAACTAGGGGGAACACAATGTCCTTGTACGATGAGCTCTATTTCAAAGGTTATCTGAGTGGGGGCAATGGCTCTGGCGCCTACCACGGCTCGGGCAGTGGATCGGGTTCGGGCTCCGGCTCGGGTTCCGGCGGCAAGCATGGCTCGGGCAGTGGATCAGGTTCGGGCTCAGGCTCGGGTTCCGGCGGCAAGCACGGTTCCGGCAGTGGATCGGGTTCGGGCTCCGGATCAGGTTCCGGCGGCAAGCACGGCTCCGGTAGCGGATCGGGTTCGGGTTCCGGTAGCGGTTCCGGCGGCAAGCACGGCTCCGGTAGTGGATCGGGTTCGGGCTCCGGATCGGGGTCCGGCGGCAAGCACGGCTCGGGCAGTGGATCGGGTTCGGGCTCCGGCTCGGGTTCCGGCGGCAAGCACGGCTCCGGTAGCGGATCGGGTTCGGGCTCCGGCTCGGGGTCCGGCGGCAAGCACGGCTCCGGTAGCGGATCGGGTTCGGGCTCCGGCTCGGGGTCCGGCGGCAAGCACGGCTCGGGCAGTGGATCGGGTTCGGGCTCCGGCTCGGGTTCCGGCGGCAAGCACGGCTCCGGTAGCGGATCGGGTTCGGGTTCCGGCAGCGGTTCCGGCTCGGGCTCCGGCGGAAAGCATAGTTCCGACTACCTGCTCGATGGCGTTGCGCCCAGCGGTTGGTACGCCAAGAGTTCCGGCTCTGGTTCCGGCGGCAAGCACGGCTCCGGCAGTGGATCAGGTTCGGGCTCCGGCTCTGGTTCCGGCGGCAAGCACGGCTCGGGCAGTGGTTCGGGTTCGGGCTCCGGCGGCAAGCATGGCTCCGGCAGTGGTTCGGGTTCCGGCAGTGGTTCGGGTTCGGGCTCCGGCGGCAAGCATGGCTCCGGCAGTGGTTCGGGTTCCGGCAGTGGTTCGGGTTCGGGCTCCGGCGGAAAGCACGGTTCCGGCAGCGGTTCGGGGTCGGGTTCCGGCAGCGGTTCGGGTTCGGGCTCCGGCGGCAAGCATGGCTCCGGCAGTGGTTCGGGTTCCGGCAGTGGTTCGGGTTCGGGCTCCGGCGGAAAGCACGGTTCCGGCAGCGGTTCGGGGTCGGGTTCCGGCAGCGGTTCGGGTTCGGGCTCCGGCGGCAAGCATGGCTCCGGCAGTGGTTCGGGTTCCGGCAGTGGTTCGGGTTCGGGCTCCGGCGGAAAGCACGGTTCCGGCAGCGGTTCGGGGTCGGGTTCCGGCAGCGGCTCGGGCTCGGGCTCCGGCGGAAAGCACGGGCCGGATTCCGACGATTTCAACGAAATCAACGGCACCGACGATTCCGAAGAACTGACAGGCACCAGTGGCGCCGACATCATCCGGGGTATGGGAGGTGACGACGTTATCAGCGGGCTGGACGGCATGGATGCGCTGTTTGGCAACGGCGGCAACGACACCCTGTTCGGCGGAAACGGCGAGGACTTCTTGTCCGGTGACGACGGAATGGATCAGCTGTTTGGGGACGATGGCGGCGACTTCTTGCTCGGTGGGCTCGGCGACGACCTGCTGGATGGCGGAGCCGACGACGACTTCCTGCAGGGCGATGACGGCGATGACATCGTGAATGGCGGTTCCGGCAATGACGAGGTCAATGGCGGAACAGGCGTTGACACGCTGAATGGTGGCGACGGGGACGACACCCTGAATGGTGGCCGCGACGACGACATTCTCTATGGTGGCGAGGGTGCCGATCACTTCGATCACAAGGGCATCGGCAACCAGGTCGACAATTTCGAGAATGGCGGAACGGACATCATCATGGACTACAACTTCGACGATGGAGATGTGGTCCGTGGCGACTACACAGTGGTCGATGGCAGCAACACAAACGTCCATCAGGCCGATGGTGCACTGCTGTTCGTCATTCAAGACTACACTGACGAGGTGGCACTAGTTGGGCCGCTTGCGTGACGCCAAATCACGGCGAATCCTAAAATGGCCGCCGGGCGTGTACCCGGCGGCCATTCCTTTTTGTCTACAGTCCGGCAGCCTGTATGGTGGCCGCCAATCTGACGGAACCATCAGGATACGGCGTACCAGCTTTGCGGCGCGAGGAACGAAAACTCTTCATAGAGCGGTGTGAAGGCCTTCTGGGCCAGAAGGCCGTTGACGTTAGCTTCCCGGGCGGCAAATCGCGCGACTCAATCCGACTGAGGTTGGCTGACGGGACGACCGTAATTGGCACCAGACGCTCATCTGGCAATCGCGGCTTGCTTGAGCGCCGAGTCCTGAGTGAACTCAGTGTCCTTGGCGCGCCCGTGCCTGCAATTCTCGCACGCGACCGAGATATCATCATTCAGCAGGATGTGGGCACCAGGCGATTGACCGAGGTCCTGGACGGCCTGTCACCTATCCAAACCTTGGCATGGCTTGACCGCGGACTTGAGAGCCTGCGCGCGATCTATCAAGCCGCAGACCAGTGCCGTTGGACTGCCGACGTGGCCACAATTGGCTTGGACAGGCCATGGCGCCAGGAATTTGCGGAGACCCCGTTGCGCCTGGCTCGCCATTTCGGATTGCCCGAACCGCAAATCAACATCGAAAGCATCGCCAAGCGCTTGAGGCCGAAACGACATGGCCTCGTGAAGTGGGATGCCAGACCAGGCAACGCCATCGTGGCCGATGACGATACGGTCTATTGGATTGATTGGGAGCATTGTGGCCGCCGTAGCCGAATTGACGATGCCGCCTGGTTGATCGCAGACGAGTATGTGACGGATCTGGGCGACTTCGAAAACGCCGCGCTTAACACCTGGGTGGAACAATTGGTCGGCGCCAACAAAGCGTCGGAGTCACTAGAATACTTAGCCATATTCGGCACGATGCATATGGGCATTCGACTGGGCCTGATCCTATCGCACAAGGGAGACGGGCCCTGGTGGAGTCATGAACATTGTTTGGCCGGCGACAAGATTGGCATTACCCGTGAAGCCGCTGTCAGGACATGCCGAAGAGCATCCCGATGGGCCAGTAGGTCGGATTTGTTGCGCGACGTTGTCCAAATGTATGACTCAGCCGCGGATATCGTCGAGCAATTATGACACACTTGACGAGCAATACACTTTTAGAGTTTATTTATGGCACGAAAGATCTTCAAAAAAACACATAAAACATCTCAGCGCCCGCACATAAATACTAAAACCTCTTTGACGATATGCTCTCGATAGGCGCCGGTGAGCTCTTGCCAAGCCATTAATATCACCCATTGATTTCACAGGGCGTTGAGCCCACGTTGCAGCATTCGGCGTTGAGGATCCGACCCATGAGCAGGCCGCGCGACGACCGCCAGGTCGATCTGTTCCGCCCGCCGCTCGATGAGATCATCGACCTGTCGCACCCGCTGGTGCGGTCGGGCCGGCAGATCGCCTAGGCCTTCCTCGACCGTCACTTCAGTGTGGTGTGCGCCAGCGGCTACAGCCGACCGCCGCTGCCGTCGCGGCTGGCGCGCAGGGCCTCGCGTTGTGCGGCGGTGGCCGCGAGGTCCACGGCCAGCGTCTCGTCCTCGATGGCGCCGCTGAGCACCACGCCATAGACGTCGCGCGCCTTGTCGGCCGTTTCCCAGCCCTCCATCACGTCCAGCAGCACCCGGTCGGGCGCGCGGTCGAGCGGATCGCCGTACCCACCGCCGGCGGAGTCGCGGCCGCGAATGCGCTGGCCGGGCTCCAGGGTGACCCGCGCCACATTGGGCAGCCGGCTCGGCTGCGCGCCATCCTCGACTAGCCAGGTCTCGCCGGCGCTGCCGGCCTGGCCGCCAGCGACACCGCGCGGCGCCGCATGCTGGCCGTCGCAGGAGATGATCGCGGTCATGCTGCCGTCGGTCGGGCCGTACTCGATCTGCTGCGCGGGCGCGCCCCGGTGGCGGCCGGCGCCGGCGCTGTCGGTCACCAGGCTCAGCGACTGCACCCGGATCGGATGCTTCAGCTCGTCGACCTCGACGGAGTCGCGGTACATCAGGCCGGCGATGACCGGGATCGCATAGTTGACCCAACCGTCGGCCTCGGGGCTGGCCGGCCCGCCATTGGTCGACAGCATCAGGCGATTGACATAGGCCTGATCGTTGCGCCGCGGGTCGTGGCCGGAGATCACCGCCATGCCGGCGCCCAGGCCGGCGCCCCCTTCCGACAGGCCCATCCCGTCGCCGAGCTGGGCAAAGGCTGACTGGGTGATGTTGACCAGCCGCTCGGCGACATTGGTGGTCGCCACCGAGCACGAGTGCGGGAACTTCGGCGCCCCCACCACGCTGTCCTCGGCATAGGTGAAGTCCAGCCGGCGGAACGCGCCTTCGTTGCGCGGCAGATCCTTGTCCAGCGCGTTGAACACCGCGCCGACCACGGCCGAGGTCGCGGCCCCAAGCGAGGTGTTCAGCCCGGCGTCGACCGAGGGCGGATTGTCCGACAGGTCGATGTGGATGCGCGCGTCATCCGGGTCGATGTCGATCTTGACCGTCAGCTCCAGCCCGTCCGGCAGCACGCCCTCCAGCGGGTCCGACCGGCCCTTGTTGACGAGCCTGGCCTTGGGCAGCCGGCGGATGTTGTCGATCATCCGCCGCTCCGAATAGTTCAGCCACTCGGCCATGAACGCCTTCACCGTCTCGCGGCCATACTTCTCGCAGAAGGCTTCCAGCCGCCGCTCGGCAATGCGCGCCGAGCCGAGGCCGGCGAGATAGTCGCCATACCACTGGTCGGGCACCCGGATGCGCGCCCGGCACATGCGCATGATGTCCTCGACGTTCTTGAAGTCGCGCTGGATGCGCACGCCGGGGAAGATCAGCGCGCCCTCCTCGTACACATCGCGGGCGCGCACGTAGTAGCTGGACGGGATCGAGTTGCCGATATCGGCCATGTGGCATTTCGCGACCGCGGTGAACAGGTGCTCGCCCTCGATGAACACCGGCACCATGAAGGTGTGGTCGGCCGGGTGGGTGTTGCCGCCATAGGGGTCGTTGTCCAGATAGGCATCGCCACGCTTGATATCGTCGCCGTGATAGCGGCGCATGTTGGCGGTCTGGATGTGGCAGCCGAAGATGTGCACCGGCAGCCCCTCGGCGGAGGCCAGCAGCTTGTCGTCGCCGGTCACCAGGCAGCACGAGAAGTCACGCGCCGACGAGATCACCGCCGAGCGGGCCGAGCGCAGCAGCGTGTTGGTCATCTCGCGCACGATGCCGTCCAGCCGGTTGGCCATCACCGACATCAGCACCGGGTCGAACGTGGTCTGCGGATCAGTCATCCGAGCCTCCAATTACCGGCAATCGAGAATGTAGTTGCCCGCCGCACTCAGGGTCGCGGTCATGCCGGGGTAGACCACGATGGTCGTGGTCGGTTCCTCGATGATCGCCGGGCCCGCGATATCGGCGCCGGCGCGCAGCGCCTCGCCGCGAAAAATCGGCGTCGCGGTGCGCGCGCCATCGCCAAAGTAGCACGCCCGGTCGGTCTCGGCCTGCGGCCGGTAGCGGTCATCCGCCGGCGCCGGGGCGGGTGGCGGCTCGAAGGGCCTGATCGAGATGCGGCCTTTCCAGTTGACGCACTCGACCGGGCTCGCCTCGTCGCGCACGGCATAGACCCGGTCGTGGGTGCGGTGGAACGCCTCGACCAACCCGGCAACGTCCCCGTCGCCCTCGAACCGCGGCTTGGGCAGGGCCGTATCCAGTTCCCAGACCTGCGCCCGGTAGCGCGCCTCGACGAAGAACTCGACCGTGACCGCCGCGGTCGCTGAGATCGCCAGGCTGTCGCGAAACGCCATCAGCTCGGCCTCGATCTCGTCCAGCGCCGTGTTGACCGCCGCGATGTCGAAGGCGTTGGTATCGACGAACCGGCTGCGTGTCGCCTCGAACACGATGGACGAGTAGTGCATGCCGCAGGCCGACAGCGCGGAAGCGGTCCGGGGCAGGATGACCGTCGCGCAGCCCAGTTCGCGCGCAATAGGCATGATGTTGAAGCCGGCCGCCCCGCCACCGGCGACGATCACGCTCTCGCGCGGGTTCAGGCCGTCGTTGACGGTGATCTCGCCAATCGCCTTGATCATCAGTTCGTTGGCGATGACCATGATCGCGTGTGCAGTCTCGTCGACACCCTTGCCGAGGTCGGCGGCCAGCCCGGCGACCACCCGCTCGGCCGCCGCCGGGTCCAGCGCGATCCGCCCGCCGTTGAAATAGTCCGGGTCGATGTAGCCCAAAACCAGGGCCGCGTCGGTGACGGTCGGCTGGTCGCCGCCCCCGCCATAACAGGCCGGGCCGGGCACCGATCCGGCCGACTGCGGGCCGACGCGGAGCAGGCCGCCCGGGTCGATCCAGGCAATCGAGCCGCCGCCGGCACCGATGGAGCGCACGTCCACGGTCGACGCCCCGATGATATCGCCCAGCCAGCGCGGCCCGAGCCAGCTGTCGCGCGAGTAGACGAGCTGCCCGTCGCGCACCAGGCCGACGTCGAACGTGGTGCCGCCGGTGTCGCAGACGATGGCGTCGCCGCCCATGTTCTCCACATCGCTGTAGGCCCGCCCGGCGACCGGCGCCATCGCCGGCCCGGACTTCAAGGTGTTGATCGGCCGCTCGACCAGCGACTCCACCTCCTGGCAGCCCCCGACCGAGGTCGAGATCAACAGGTCGCCACCGAAGCCCGCGTCCTGCAGGTCCGCCTTCATGCCGACCAGGTGCGCCTGCATCAGCGGCTTCAGCGACGCGTCGATGGCGGTCGCGGACGCTCGGCGATACTCGCGCAGAATGGGCGCCAGCCGGTGCGACAACGTGTAGGGCACGCCGGGCAGCACCTGCTCGATCATGCCGCCGATGGCCTCTTCGTGGGCACTGTTGGCGATCGACCACAACAGCGACACCGCAACCGCCTCGAACTTGCGCGCCTTCAGCGTCTCCAGCACCTCGCGCACCTGGGCCTCGTCAAGCGCACGCAGGATCTCGCCGGCGCTGCCGATCCGCTCCTCGATCTCGAACGTGTGGCGGCGCGGAATGTAGGGCTGCGGATAGTCGTAGCTGTAGTCGTGCGGGCCGTGCTTGCCGCCTTCCTTGAACACCAGCACGTCGCGGAAGCCCGCCGTGGTCAGGAAGGCGCAGCGCGCGGTCTGCCGGGTGACGATGGCGTTGGTCGCCCGCGTCGTGCCGTAGATCAGGATCTCGGTGTCGGCCAGCACCTCGGCCGGCGTGCGCCCGACCGCGCCCGCCACCACATCGAGTGCGGCGAACATGCCCTGCGAGATGCGCTCGGGCGTGGTCAGCGCCTTGCCGACATGAAACCCGCCGTCGGCATCCAACAGCACCATGTCGGTGAACGTGCCGCCGGTGTCGACGGAAATGCGGTAGCTCATGGCTCGGTGCGTCCCCCCTGCTGCCGGCCCGGTAGCGGCTTGACGGTCCTTGCAATTTGCTGACCATGCTTCAATGCCCACCACGAGGATGCAAGCAGGGAATGACCATGGACTATCGGGACCGCGGATACGGTGAGGGCGAGATCGGCTGGGGCAAGCGCCCGGGCGTGGTGGTCGTCGATTTCCAGCGCGGCTTCACCGACCCCGCCTTTCGCATGGGCGGCGCGCCGATGATCGATGCCGCCGTCGAGCGCACGGTGGATGTGATCCGGGCCGCCCGTGCGGCGCGCGTGCCGGTGGCCGCCTGCGTCATGGGCTATGGCAGCCACGATGCCATGCCCTACTGGAAGATTGCGCCGCTGCGCGAGGAGATGATCGTCGGCCACGCGTCGGTCGAGCTCGATCCGCGCATCGCCGCCGCCGGCCCCGATATTGTCATCACCAAGACCGCGCCGTCGATCTTCTTCAACACGCCGGTCGCCCAGTATTTCGTCAGGCAGTGCGTCGACACGGTGATCGTGACCGGCTGCATCACCTCGGGCTGCGTGCGCGCGTCGATCAACGACAGCTTCAGCCTCGGCTTCCGCACCATCGTTGCCCGCGACTGCGTGGGCGACCATGAGGAGGAGCCGCACCTCGCCAACCTGCGCGATGTCGAGCGGCGCTATGCCGACATCAGCGACGCGGCCGCCGTCATTGCCCAATTCAATCGGTTGGGCGCGGCGAACGACCGCCAGGATTGAGCGGCTGCATCGGTTTCAGGCGTGCATCTATTGGCGGTGGCTCCGCCCCGATACGGCCTCAGGAGTTCAGTCAGCTTCGCTGAGCGTGTAGTTGACCGCGGCGAACTCGACGTCGAGGGTAATCTTGTTGGCCGACGAGGTCTCATAGAGCGCCGAATAGCCGGCCGCCACCGCGACCACATTAACCATGCCGCCCACCGCCGCGCTGCCGGCATAGGACTCCGACGCCTCGAACGCGAACTGGGCGTTGATCTTGGCTGTCCTCGGCACCAGCAGGTCGATCTCGTCGATGGAATCGGCGGCGGTCTGCACTGCCTTCACCGTCTCTTTCACGCCGGACATCCGGTCGATCAGCATGTCGGCGGCATTGACCTCGTCGTCGGGGGCATTGGCCTTCTTGGCGGCGCGCACGACGGCCAGGAAGGTGGCCGGCACCAGGGTCGAAGCGGCCACCGCGGCGAACGTCTCCGCCAGGACGACCGAGAACGCGCCAACTGAAATCGCAGTGCTGAAAGCCATGTCGCTATCTCCTGACTGAAAACCGGTTCAGGGCCTGGGGGTCGGCCCGATGGTGATCTTGAAGTTGGCGTTGGCGCCGGCGACCCCGGCCACATCAACGACCAGCGACACGTCGATGCCCGCCCCGCCGATGGCCAGGTTCTCCATGTTCAGTATCTTCTCGGCATCGCGCACGGCGGCCGCGATCGCGTTCATCGCAGCCTTGGGCTCGATCGGCACCAGGGGCGGAATTGGCGGCAGGTTGTTCGACTGCCATCCACCGTCGTCGCCCCCACTGTCATCGCCTCCGCCACCCGTCAGGCTGTCGATGATATCGCTGGGAATGGGGATCTTGACCTTTGTGTCCAGCAGATTTTCGTTGATCATGTTCTTCACCGTCACCAGGACGCCGTCCCCAATGATCGGGCCCACATATTCGTCCAACAAATCCTCCAGGCTCATTTCAACGTCAGGCATGACAGCCTCTCATATGGCGGGGGCGCGGCTCAGGGGTTCAGGACTTCCTGCACAATGTCCTTGATATATTGCAGCAATTCATTGGCGAGGTGCAGGTCGCCAGCCGATATCGCAGCGTGTATTTCCGCGATCTTGGCCTCGATTTTCCCGCGTGCCTCCTCGTCCAGGGGAAGGTTGTGGAGTTCCCCCTGGATTATCGCCAGGGCCTGGCGAATCTGATCTGCGCTCAGGGGAGTTGGCGCCTTCACGGGCGGGCCGGGTTGAGCCGGCGTGGCGGTCTTCGGTCGCTCACCCTCCTCCGGTTCGACGATGGCGACGATCTCCATCTCGATCCGGCCGTGGTTCAGCACCTTCGTCTCGGTCGTTTCCGTCGACGCACCGAAACCGAACAGGAAGGTCTTTGCGCCCAGACCGATGCTGTCATCTGTCCGCTTTGCGGCGCTGCTAAGCTCGAAGTCGATGGCGACCGTGGCGCGGCGCATGGCAACCGCTCCGACCTCGGACCGGGATACCGTGGGGAGTATGCGCGCGGCGCCGCCTATGCCCTCCGCGATGTCGCGTAGCATGCGGTCCACGCCAATCGGAATCGGGAAGTCGGCCATTGGGGGAACGCCTTCTGCAAACCCGATGATCGAGCGTAGGCACGGCCAAGAAAGAATGTCAAATGATCGGAAGTTATCCGAACGCCATCGAAGGACAGAAAGAGCGAGGCAATTGATGAAGCTGGACGGCAGGATTGCGGTTGTAACAGGCGCCGGCGCGGGGATTGGCCGGGCGACAGCGATGATGTTCGCGGCCGAGGGGGCGACGGTCGTTCTGGTCGATCGTTACTTCAGCGACGCACAAGAAACGGCTGAGACGATTGCCCACGAGTGCGGCGCGGCCGTGGGCGAAGACGTTGGCGCGCGCGTCTGGCCGGCGGAGGTCGATGTCGCGGACGAGGCCGCGATCGAAGCGCTCGCCGACCAATGCGCGGAGCGCCACGGCCGGGTCGACGTGCTGGTCAACAACGCCGGCATCCGCGCCTATGGCCCGGTGACCGAGGCGGACCAGGCAAGCTGGGATGCGATCTACGCCGTCAACTTGCGCGGCGCCGCGCTGGCCGCGAAGCACGTCATTCCGCTGATGCCGGCCGGCGGCACCATCGTCAACGTCTCGTCGGTGCACGCGCAGTCGGGCCGCCCGGGCATGCTGCAATACGACACCATGAAGGCCGGCATGCTCGGCATGACCCGCTCGCTGGCCTGCGACCATGCCGAAGCCGGCATCCGGGTCAACGCCGTGCTGCCGGGCGCCACCCTGACAGAGTTCCACCTGAAGCGGGCGGCGGCACGCGGCGCGCCCATCGACCCTGCCGTCACCGAACGCCCGTACGAGGGCGGGCCGGGCCTGATGAAGCGGCAGGCAAGGCCGCGCGAGATTGCTGCCGCGATCCTGTTCCTGGCGTCCGACGAGGCCAGCTACATCACCGGCGCCTGCCTGCCGGTGGACGGCGGCATCTCAGCCCGCGGATCGGAATAGCGCGCCGTCAGGAATAGGCGTCCGAGCCGATGCAGCTTTCCTCGGACACGTCCGCACCAAGGCGCTCGCCCGTCCAGGGAAAGATCAGCGCCGGTTCGGCTTCCGGGGACCAATGGCCGCGAAAACGTGCGCCATCAGGGGAAAACTGCGCCTCGAACCGCCCCTCGCCGAAGGCATCGGCCCACGTGCACGCAATCATGGATGGATCGTCGGGATCGAGCGCGCAATCGGTAAGGCTGCCGCGCTCGATGACGCCACCCTGGACGCTGTCGACAAACGAATAGGCCCCCGTGATCACGCCCTTGTCGGTGACGAAACGGGTGTAGCCGGCCTCGTTGGCGCCGGCCGAGAAAATGTGCCCGCAGTAGGACCCTTGAATGTCGCCGGCCGCGCTCAACGACGGACCGCCGAGCACGCCGACGATCAGAGCGGTGAGTGCAAGAGACCGGCGTCGGACCGTCATCCTGCCGCCACCATGCCGGCTAGACGGTTTCCAGCACCGCGGCCGCGTAGGTATAGCCGCCGCCGAAGGCGCACAGGCCCAGCCGCTGGCCGGCCGGCGCGTCGGGCAGCACCTCGGCCAGGCACAACGGAATGCTGGTCGACGACGTGTTGCCGAAATGCTTGATGTTGGAATAGGCGTTGGCGCCGGTGCGCTGCGCGATGGCGTCGATGATGCGCTGGTTGGCCTGGTGCGGCACCACCATGTCCAGGTCGCCGAGCCCCAGCCCCTGGCCGGCGCAGACCCGGTTCAGGCTGCCGACCATGGCGCGCACCGCCTCGCGGAACACCCGCTGGCCGTCCATCCGCACATAGCCCTGGCCTGGCACCGGCACGGTCAGCGCGTTGCGGTCGTCGCTCTTTCCGGAGATATCAGGGCGGAACAGGCGCGCGGCAGCGCCATCGAAATGCGCGTCGCCATAGACCACGGTGGCCGACGCCGCGTCGCCGAACACCAGCACGGTCGACGGGTCGTCGCGGTCCAGCAGCCGCGACAGCACCTCGGCCGTCACCACCAGCACACGGCCTTGCGGCTGGTTCTGCAGGAAGTCGTGCGCGGCCTGCAGCGCGTAGAGATAGCCCGAGCATGCCGCATTGATGTCATAGGCGGCCACCGCCGGGTTGCCGCGCTCGCCGGCAACATCGCGCAGGATGCGATAGGCCACGGAGGGCGTCACCTGATCTGGCGTGGTCGTGCTGCAGATCACGAGGTCGAGGTCGTCGGCGGTGAGCCCGTTCGCCTCCAGCGCCGCACGCACCGCGCGCACGCCGAGCGACAGCACCGTCTCGCCCTCCGCCGCCCAATGGCGGGCGCGGATGCCGGTCAGCTTCTCCGCATCGCGGTAGGTGTCGTCGGTGCGGCCCTGTACCAGTTCCTCGTTCGGCACCACCCGGCTGCCGGTGACGGTGGCGACCTGCGACAGCCCGACCCTGAGCGTGCCGGCCGGCTGGGCCGCGGCGCCCTCGCCCCTGCCGGCAACAGCCGGTGCCGCCGGCTTGGCGCGCCGGGTCAGGGTGGGCGTGCCGGGCGCCTCGTGGGTCAAGGGCTTGGCGCGCTGGGTGGTGTCGTCGGTGCGGATCTTCATCAGCGGCGCACCGACCGGCACCGTCTCGCCGATCCCGACGACGATCTCCTCAATCACGCCGGAGGCGGGCGAGGTCAGCTCGAACACGCTCTTGATCGCCTCAAGGGCCGCGATCTCCTCGCCGCGCTCGACAGTCTGGCCGACCTCGACCATCAGCTCGACCACGTCGACGGTCTCGTCGGTCGGGCCGGACCCGATGGCCTCGACCAGCACGATGCCTTCCTCGGCGGCCGGCGGCGGCGTCCATTCGACGTCGATGTCCAGCATGTCGGCCGCCGTTTCCAGCACCCGCTTGAACGACGGCAACACCTCGATCTGGTTGGCGAAATTGCACGGCACATAGGTGTCGGGCCGGGTCACCCGGCGCATGGCCACATGGGTGCGGCACTGCTCGCCGACCGTCGCCAGAATCTCGGCGCCGAAGCCGTTGGTGTGGTTGTCCTCGTGCACCACCAGCAGCCGGCCGCTGGTCTCCGCCGACGACAGCACCGCCCGCTTGTCCCAGGGCCCCAGGCTGCGCAGGTCCAACACCTCGGCCTCGACACCGGCTTTCTCCAGCGCCTCGGCAGCCTGCTCGCACAGCCGCACGGTGTTGCCCCAGCCGACCATTGTCAGGTCGCGGCCCGACAGCACCTTGCGCGCCGATCCGGGCGTCAGCCTGACCTGGCCGGCATCGCCGGTCATCGCGCCGCGCGGGTCGTTGAGGCAGCTCTTGGGATAGAAGAACACCGTCGGCCGGGTTGACTCGAAGGCGGCGTTCAGCAGGCCGGCCGCATCCTCCGCTGTCGACGGCATCACCACGTCGATGCCCGGCGTGTGGGTCATCAGCGATTCGAACGAACTGGCGTGGAACGGCCCCAGACCGGGGCGATAGCCGCCGCACGGCACCATGATGATAACAGGCGCGGTCAAGGCGCCGTCGGTGCGCCACGCCATGCTGCCCAGCTCGCTGACGATCTGGTTGTAGGCAAGTGGCAGGAAATCGGCGAACTGCAGGAACGCCACCGGGCGCTCGCCGGCCATCGCCCGGCCGATGGCGACGCCGACGATGGTGGACTCGGTCAGCGGCGCGTTGACCACGCGCTTCGGGAACTGGGTGCTGAGGCCCTTGGTTACGCCGAATACGTCGCCCTTCGGGTCCTCGATGTCCTCGCCCCACAGATAGACGCGCGGGTCGTCGGCCAGCCGGCCGCGCAGCACGGCACGGATCGCCTCGCCCATGGTCTGCGGCGTGTTCGGCACCGCGGCGGGCGCCGGCGCCGCGGCGGGCTTGCGCGCACGACCGGGCTGCAACGCCTCCGCGACCGCAGCCGACGGCGCCACGTCGGCCGTCAGCATCGGCTCGGGGTCGGGCCCGAAGGCCGCCGCCTCATCGGCCTCCGCCACCTGGCGCGCGATCTCGTCCTTGGCCGCCGCCAGATCGGCGGCACTCCACCCCATGTCCAGGAGCTGGTCTTCCAGGATCGGGATCGGGTCGCAGGTTTCCTCGGCCAGCTTGATGTCGGCCGCGTCGCGGTAGATCGACTGGTCGTCGGCGTTGGTGTGGTTGGCGATGCGCGCGACCTGGAACACGACGATCGCGGGCTGGCGGGTGCGCCGCATGCGCGCAACGATGGGCCCGAGCTCGCGCCACGCCTGGATCGCGTCGCGCCCGTCGATGCGGTGGATCGGGATACCGTGGAAGGCGTCCGGCCGCTGCGCATGCAGGGCATAGAACGTCTTGCCGGCGGTCGGCGTGGAGATCGCCCAGCCATTGTCCTCGACAAAGAACAGCACCGGGGCTTCCGCGCGCGCCGCCTCGGCGCACGACTCCAGGAACTCGCCCTCCTGCGTGGTGCCGTCGCCGCAGGAGAACAGCACGATGGGCCGGGTCTCCATGTCCTTGCCGGCCAGCGCCATGCCCACAGCATGCAACGCGCCATTGCCGACCGGGCCGGACACGCTGGCAACGCGCAGCGAGGCATCGCACATATGGGCCGACATCTGGCGCCCGCGCGAATGCGAGGCGTCCTTGCAATAGAAGCCGTCGAAGAACGCGCGCGCGGTGATGCCGCGTGCCACCATCAGCGCCTTGTCACGATAGTGGCAGTGCAGCCAGTCGTCGTTGGTCAGGTGCAGCGCCAGCGCCGCCGAGCCCTCGTGCCCCTTGCCGGAGACGTGGAAGAACGCCTCGCCGCGCCGGGTCGCCACATCCTCGACCCGGTCGATCTCGCGCGCCGTCAGCATCGCGCGGTACAGGTGCGAAAGCTCCTGCGCGTCGGGCTGTGTGGGGGCGCTGCCTTCGGCGATGTTCAGGCGGCCGCGCTTGGTGGTGACCTGCTTGTTCATGCGTCTATCCAGGCGCCTCGCAAACCCACGTGGCGATGGTATGGGCGATGGCATGCAGGCACATGCGCGGACCCAAGAGCCGCACATGCCGGCGCAGCGAAGCTGACAAGAGGCGCACCGGTCAATCCACGAGGTGGCTGGTTTTTCAGAGCCGGCATGACTCCCCTTTTCTTCCCCACCGGGCTTGATGATGCCATCCGGCCTACCTGCCGGACACATCCCCATTTGATACAAACAGACCAGCGTCGGGTCGAGCCTGAATCTTAACGGCCGAGGGCCCGATTTTCACGGTCAAGCGCCCGCGAACGGCGGAATCGCCGCTAATCGCATCCGACAATATGGTCCCAGAGCGCGATGTGTCCAACATCGAAGGCACGCGTGCGCGCC
Source organism: Alphaproteobacteria bacterium (assembly GCA_965227515.1). Classification (GTDB taxonomy): domain Bacteria; phylum Pseudomonadota; class Alphaproteobacteria; order CALKHQ01; family CALKHQ01; genus CBDDFZ01. Next base: position 1,731,133 of record CBDDFZ010000001.1, on the reverse strand, counting down.
CGCAAGAGGCAATGAACCGGGCCCACGCCGGCTGCGACCTACCGGCAACGCACGACTCCGGAGCGATATCATGGCCCGCAGCAGCACCCCGCCCAGTTCCCTCCAGACCGATCTCCGGTGGACGCCCGATACGCGCGAGGCGCCGCCCGAGCCGCAATACGACCAGATCGGCGGCACGTTCATCGGCGGCGCCGGGGACGATGAAATCCATGGCGGGCCGTTCAACGACATCATCATCGGCAACGGCACGCCCAACCCGTTCCTGCAGGACGACGACACGCTCCATGGCGAGGACGGGCACGACACCATCGACGGCATGGCCGGCAACGACTCGCTCTATGGCGGAAACGGCGACGACACGGTGTTCGGTGGCGCCGGGAACGACCTGATCGACGGCGGCGATGGCGAGGACAAGCTCTATGGCGGCGCCGGCGCCGACCGGATATTCGGCGGCGACGACCACGACTGGATCAACGGCGACCACCATGAACTGGCCTACACCCGCGGCTATTGGAACGACACCATCGACGGCGGCGGCGGCGAGGACTGGATCTACGGCATGTACGGCCACGACACGATCCACGGCGGCGAGGCCAACGACCGCCTGTTCGGCGACGGCTACGACGCGGTGGGTAACGACATTCTGTACGGCGACGCCGGCGACGATCGCCTGTGGGGCGGCGGCGGCAATGACATGATGTTCGGCGGCGACGGCACCGACTACCTGCACGGCGGCGACGGCGACGACACCTATGACGGCGGCAACGGCACCGACATGCTGGTGGGCGGCGCAGGCGCTGACTATTTCATCGCCGGCACCGACGGCGTGCCCGATATCATCGAAAACTACGCGTTCCTGGATGGCGACTCCATCCAGGGCAGCTATTTCATCACCGGCGGCAACGGCACCGAGTCCTACACATACGTCTACAACAGCAGCGACGTGATGGTGTTCATCCTGCCGGAGTACCATGCGACCAACGACGGCATCACGCTGATCCCGGTGTGAGGTTGGACGTCTCACCGAAACCCGACCCAATTGTTGCCACGACCGTGTGTGCCTATGTGTGAAGAGCGGCAACGCAGAAGGCACACGCATATGGACCACAGACTTGAGCACCTGGTCGATCTGACCCGGCGCGTCGACTACCCCGAATACCGTTGGCGGGTCGAGCCGATGGGCGACGGCCACTTCATCCAGGCCCGCTACGACGAGCCCGACATCCACACCGGCGCCCCGGCCGAGCAGGCCGGCCGCAAGTGGTACATCAGCCGCCACGCCACCAACAGCGAGGTGGTGCAGACCATGTTCCTGGCCCTGAAGACCAGCCACGAGCATCGGCTGCGCGAGCATTTCCGGTTCGACGGCCAGCGCGTGTTCCAACCGCACTTCTCCATCGAGGAATTGCGCGATTTCGCCGCCCAGGCGACGGAGGACCGCCGCAACCCCATGCCGCAGCCCGAGCGCGTCCTAGCCGGCAGCGGCTGACCGCGCGTTTTCCACGGCGGCGACCCACTTGGCGCGGCCCCGCACCACGAATTTCTCGTCCGCGCCGGAGGCCATGGTCGCCACGAAGCTGTTGGGGACAAGGCCCATGGTCCGCGTCGCCGCCAGGCCCGTAATCTCCGCCAGTGGATAGGATGTCTCGTGGTTGCGGGTGTTGGCCGCGTGCGACTTGAAGTGCAGCCGGCGGTTGGTCAGGAACAGCCAGCCGCCGACCGCAACCATGCCGACGAAATGGTTGGCGGCGTCCTCCTTGATCAGCACCTCGCCGTCGTCGAGCGCGGGGCGGTTCTTCGCGGTGCGCGCGCTGACCGCCGCCATGACAACCACCATGATGACGCCGAACGCGATGCCGCCGCCGAGCCCGGCATACAGCGCGAACTGCCCGTCGCCATAGATGGCCCACACGACCAGCCCGATCGGCACGCCGAACGCGATGGCTGCGAAGACACCGAACTTGATGAAAGTACCCATGCGAAACTCGCCTATGTCATTTTGGGCCGGACGATGGGGCAGAACGATGGGCCACACTGCCCACGCCAGCAACCACTTTGCCGCACGGAAATGGCCAAATCATGGTTGGTGCGATCCAGGGTTCCAAGCAGGTCTTGGCGCGCGCCGGCCGCACGGGCTAGACTGCGTGCATGGCAGGCATCCTATCCAAACTGTTCGGCGGCGGCGGTGGCGAGAAATCCGGTGACGGCGGCCCGGCCGGGCGCGGCGATCCGGTGGAGCACGCCGGGCTGACGATCTACCCCGCCCCGATCAAGGCAGGCAGCCAGTGGCGGCTTGCCGGGGTCATCGTCAAGACCGGCGGCGATGACGGAAACCTGGAACGCGAGTACCAGCGCGCAGACACCTTCTCGTCCAAGGACGAGGCGGAGAGCTTCGCCATCTCGAAGGGCAAGCAGATCATCGACGAACAGGGCAACCGCCTGTTCGCCAACGGCGAGAAGACCGGTCGCGCGTGACCTCTCCCGATGACGAGTAGGCGCCCCATCCCGGTCAACCAGCCGATCGGTGACGAGGTCAAGACCAGCACCTGCTATATGTGCGCCTGCCGCTGCGGCATCAAAGTGCACCTGAAGGACGGGCGCGTCCGCTACATTGAGGGCAACCCCGACCACCCGGTGAACCGGGGCGTACTGTGCGCCAAGGGCTCGGCCGGCATCATGCAGCACAACTCGCCGGCGCGGCTGACCAAGCCGCTGAAGCGGGTCGGCGAGCGCGGCAAGGGCGAGTTCCAGGAAATCGAGTGGGACGAGGCGCTGGACACCGTCGCCGGCTGGCTGGGCGCGATACGCGATGACGACCCGAAGAAGCTCGCGTTCTTCACCGGGCGTGACCAGAGCCAGGCGCTGACCGGCTGGTGGGCGAGCCAGTTCGGCACCCCGAACTACGCCGCCCATGGCGGGTTCTGCTCGGTCAACATGGCGGCCGCTGGCATCTACACCATCGGCGGCTCGTTCTGGGAGTTCGGCGAGCCGGACTGGGAGCGCACCCAGTACCTGCTGATGTTCGGGGTTGCCGAGGACCACGACTCCAACCCGATCAAAATGGGGCTCGGCAAGCTGAAGGCGCGCGGTGCCAAGGTGGTCTCGGTCAACCCGGTGCGCACCGGCTATTCCGCCATCGCCGACGAATGGATCGGCATCCGGCCCGGCCGCGACGGCCTGTTCGTGATGGCGCTGATCCATCACGTGCTGTCGAAGCACCGCATCGACCTGGACTACCTGCTCAGGTTCACCAATGCCGGCTGGCTGGTAGTGGAGGACCCCGAGGCCGCCGACCATGGCCTGTTCGCGCGCGACGGCGAGGGCCAGCCGCAGGTCTGGCATCGCCTGCGCCAGCGCGCCCTGCCCCATCGCGAGGCGCCGATGGCGGCCGCCCTGCATGGCGCGGTGACGCTGGAGGACGGCCGCCAGGCCCGGCCCGTGCTGGAGCTGCTGGCCGAGCGCTATCTCGACCCGGCCTATGCGCCGGAGGCGGTGGCGGACCAGTGCGGCGTGCCGGCAGCCACCATCCGGCGCATCGGCGACGAGCTGATCGCGGCCGCCTTCGACCATGAGATCGCCATCGACCAGCCGTGGACCGACTGGACCGGCGAGCACCACTCGCGCATGGTCGGCCGCCCGGTCTCCATGCACGCCATGCGCGGCATCTCCGCCCACTCAAACGGTTTCCACACCTGCCGCGCGCTGCATTTGTTGCAGGTCCTGCTCGGCAGCATCGATGCGCCCGGCGGCTTCCGCTACAAGGCGCCGTTCCCGCGCCCGGCCCCGCCCGGCCCGCTGCCCGCCGGCAAGCCCGACCAGGTCCGCGCCGGCCAGCCATTGCCGGGTCCGCCGCTGGGCTTCCCCCAAGCGCCGGAGGACCTGCTGCTCGACGCCGACGGCCGGCCGATGCGCATCGACGGCGCCTATTCGTGGGAGGCGCCGATTGCCGCCCACGGCATGATGCACCTGGTGATCCGCAACGCGGTGGACGGCGACCCCTACCCCATCGACACCCTGTTCATGTACATGGCCAACATGGCCTGGAACTCGGCCATGAACACGGCCGAGACCATGCAGCGGCTGGCGGCGAAGGACGAGGCCACCGGCGACTACAAGATCCCGCACATCGTCTATTCCGACGCCTACTATTCGGAGACGGTGGCCTACGCCGACATCGTGCTGCCGGACACCACCTATCTGGAGCGATGGGACTGCGTCTCGCTGCTCGACCGGCCGATTTCGGAGGCCGACGGCCCCGCCGACGCGATCCGGCAGCCGGTCGTCGAGCCCGACCGCGACGTGCGGCCGTTCCAGTCCGTGCTGCTGGACCTGGGCGCGCGGCTAGGCCTGCCCGGCATGACCGAGCCGGACGGCGGCCCGCGCTATCCGGGCGGCTACCCGGACTATCTGGTCAATCACGAGCGCCGGCCCGGCATCGGCAGCCTGGCCGGATGGCGCGGCGAAGGCGGCACCCAGCACGGCGAGGGCGCGCCCAATCCGGACCAGCTCGACCGCTACATCGAGAACGGCTGCTTCTGGCACGACCGGCTGGCCGACGACCAGCGCTTCTACAAGCACGGCAACGCCGCCTACCTGAAATATGCAGAGCGCATGGGCTTCGTCGCCACGCCCGATCCGGTGATCCTGCAGCTCTATGCCGAGCCGCTGCAGCGCTTCCGCCGCGCCGCCGAGGGCCACGGCCCGGTGCAGCCACCGGATGACCAGCGCGACTGGATCGCCCGCCATTTCGATCCGCTGCCGTTCTGGCACCCGCCGCACGAGGACCAGGCCACCGACGAGGCCGCCTATCCGCTCCACGCCATCACCCAGCGGCCGATGGCGATGTACCACTCCTGGGGATCGCAGAACGCGTGGCTGCGCCAGATCATGGCGCGCAACGTGCTCTACATCTCCCACGCACTGGCCGACCGGCACGACCTGCAGGACGGCGACTGGGCGTGGCTTTCCAGCCGCAACGGCCGCATAAAGGTTGAGGTCAGGCGGATGGCCGGCGTCAACGAGCAGACGGTGTGGACCTGGAACGCCATCGGCAAGCGAGCCGGGGCCTGGAACCTGAAGCCGGACGCGCCGGAGGCAACGAAGGGCTTCCTGCTCAACCACCTGATCGACGAGCGGCTCCCGGCCGACGGCTACGGCCACCGGCGCCCGGTCGCCGACCCGATCACCGGCCAGGCGGCATGGTTCGACCTGCGGGTCTCGATCGAGAAGGCGGAGGGTGCCGAGGCGACCGAGCCGCGCTTCGACGCCCTGCCGCTGCCGCCCGGCCTGCCGCCGTCGCCTGAGGACGTGCGCTATGGCGCCGACTTCAGCCGCCACGCCCAGACCGCGCGTTACCTGGATGTCCCAGTCCTGGGAGGCGGCAAGTGACCTCGCTGCCGCCCTCCCCACCGCGCAAGCTGGGCCTGGTCATCGACCTCGACACCTGCGTCGGCTGCCAGGCCTGTGTGACCAGTTGCAAGGAGTGGAACACCGGCGGCCATGTCGCGCCGCTGTCCGACGAGAACGCCTACGGCAAGGATGTCGCCGGCGCCTGGCTGAACCGGGTGCACGGGTTCGAGGTTGGCGAGGGCCCGCATGCCCGCACGGTCTATTTCCCGCGCTCCTGCCTGCATTGCGACAACGCGCCGTGCGTGACCGTGTGCCCGACCGGCGCCTCTTACAGGCGCGCCGACGACGGCATCGTGCTGGTGGAGGAGGATTTGTGCATCGGTTGCGGGCTGTGTGCCTGGGCCTGCCCCTATGGCGCGCGCGAGATGGACACGCTGGGCGGGGTGATGAAGAAATGTACGCTCTGCGTCGACCGCATCGAGAACGAGACGATCCCGGAGGCGCAGCGCCAGCCCGCCTGCGTCAATGCCTGCCCGACCGGCGCGCGGCACTTCGGCGACCTTGCCGACCCGGACTCGGCGGTTTCGTCACTGGTGCGCGAGCGCCAAGGCTATGACCTGATGCCGGAAATGGGCTGCCGGCCAACAAACAAATACCTGCCGCCGCGCCCGAAGGTGTCGCGCGATGCCAGCGATCCCGCGCCAGTGCCCGAGGATGGCGGCGCCAAGCCCACGGGCTTCCTCGCCTGGCTCGACCGCGCGCTGTCGGCGCTGCCCTGAACCCCGATCAACGGAGATCGCTATGATCCTGCGAACGTTCAGTCTTGCCATCGCCGCTGCGACCGCCACGGGATATGCGGCAGCCGCCATGGCGAGCCCTCCCATGTCGCGGGTCGAGCAGGTATTGGACCTCTCGACCCCCGAAGCGGCGGTCCAGACCTACTCGGAAGTCTTCGCCGAGGACGATTTCATCGCTGCCTACTTCGCGCTCGACCCGACGGCCAGGATGCGGTTCATGATGCACGTTCAGCGGTTCCAGTTCGACGACTACCTCGACCCGGATGCCGACCAGGACCTGAAGAGGCAAGCCTTCGACGCTCAGTTCGGCCCCTATGAGCACCCGATGGACTATGAAAGGCCGTTCCTTGGCATCGACGTGTTCCACAGTTTTCAGGTCATCCTGTGGTCGGCCGATCAGCTCGGCATTCACGCCATCGATTTTGCAGGTCCGGTTGAGGTGCAGTCGGTCGACGAGATCACCCAGGGCGACGGCGCCAGGCAGGTTGTTGTCCATGCGGTCGACACCAACGAGGGCCCGGTTGCCTTCCTGCTCCGGGAATCGCCCGCCGGACGCTGGCGGGTGGACAGCATCGTCGCCCGGCCGGAAATGGCGGACGAGGCGTTCTTCCTGCCCCAAGAGGATTAGTTGGAGAGCGCTCACCGTTGCGCACAACTCGATGCGCGAGTGTGATCGATCCTGGCGATGAAGCGGTGGGCGCGCGGCACCGGATCGAACAGGTACTGATCCGGTCCCAGCATCTTGCGGCCGTTCAGCGCCGCGGTGCACAGCAGGTCGAAATCGACCTCCTCGATCGCGCAATCCCAGCCGGGATATCGGCCCGACCAGCCCTTGCGATGATGGTCGAGCAGACGCCGGCGCACGGAATAGCCGTGATAGTCGAAGGCGATGTCGCCGTCGGTGAGGTAGATATGGTTCCCCGCCAAGTCGTCGCGCGGAACGATCCGCTCGGCACGAAAGCCGGGCAATGGCGGCCTCGCCAGATAGGCACCGGCCAGAATATGGCAGGCGCCATGGCCGAAGAAGACACGGTCGGGCAACGCCCAGCGCCGCATGGGATCGCGCTTGATGCCGGGCTTCAGAGTGTACATATCATGAACATGTACGATGGCGCGCCTGCGGGGAAGACCTTGATGGGCGTAAACAGGCGCATTGCCTCAGGCCCGACACGGCAGTCGCGCCAACGCCCGCCAATTTGCTAGGAAGGGTATCCAATCCACCGACCGGCTGTTCCGCCCGAATGCACCCCGCCCTTTCCATCATCGTGTTCACGACGCTGTCGGGTGCCGGCTACGGGCTGTTGTTCCTGCTGTCGCTGGGGCTGCTGGCACCGGAATGGGGCAGCGGGCTCGTTGGCTTCACGCTGGCGTTGGGGCTGGCCGCAGCCGGGCTGGTGTCCTCCACCTTTCACCTCGGCCATCCGGAGCGGGCCTGGCGGGCGCTCAGCCAATGGCGGTCGTCGTGGCTGTCGCGCGAGGGCGTGGCCGCCCTGGTCACGTTCCTGCCGGCCGTAGTGCTGGGCGCGCTGTGGGTGTTCCGCGAGGAGTTCAGCGGCGCCCTGGGCACGGTCACAGCCGTTCTGGCGGTCGTCACCGTGCTGTGCACGGCGATGATCTATGCCTCGTTGAAGACGGTGCGGCACTGGCACAACGCCTACACCCCGGCGCTGTATCTCGCGTATGCCTGGCTGACCGGCGCGCAGGCCTATCTGCTGCTGGCCCTGCTGTTCGGCCAGTACCTGCCCTGGATGGCATGGCAGGCACTCGCGGCCGCCGCGCTGACAAGCGGCCTCCAGATCGCCTATTGGTGGCGGATGGACCGCACCGCGTCGATCAGCGACAGCGGTACCGCCACCGGCCTTGGCTACATCGGAAAGGTCCGCATGCTGGAGCCGCCGCACACCGAGCCCAACTACCTGATGAAGGAGATGGGCTTCCGGATCGCGCGCCGGCACGCCACGCGCCTGCGCGTCATCGCTTTACTGGCCGCTGCGGCGGTGCCCGCCCTCTTGGCCGTGATCGTGCTGGCGACAGGCGACCGCTGGCTCGGTGCCGTGCTCAGCCTGCTCGCATTCGCCAGCGCCCTGGCCGGCACCCTGGTCGGCCGCTGGCTGTTCTTCGCCGAGGCCAAGCACACGGTCACGCTCTACTACGGCGAGGCCCGGGCATGAGCGCACCGCGCTTCCTGCTGGCGGTGGACGGCGGGGCGAGCCACGCCACCGCGCGGCTGGCCGATCGCGACGGCACCGTGCTGGCCGAGGCGACCGCCGGCCCGGCCAGCCTGACCGTCAGTGCCGAGGGCGCCATTGCCGCCGTCACATCGATGGCCGAGCAGGCTGTCGCGACCGCCGGGCTTGGCCAGACCGCCCTGGCCGACACCGCCGTCGTCTGCGCGCTGGCCGGCCATCGCAACATGGAGCGGCGGGCGCAGTTCATCGCCGCCCTGCCGCCCACCCACAGCCTCGACATCGTCTCAGACGCCTACATCGCGCTGATCGGCGCCCACGAGGGCAAGCCCGGCGTGCTGGTGGTCGTCGGCACCGGCAGCAATGCCATGGCGCTGGACGAGGCCGGCGGCTGCCACCAGGCCGGCGGCTGGGGCTTTCCCATCGGCGACGAAGGCGGTGGGGCCTGGACAGGGTATCGCGCGCTGTCGTTGGCAATCCGCGCCGTGGATGAGGGCCGGTTGGCCCACGACATCGCTGGCTCGCCGATGATACCGGCGGACGCCGACGCCATGCCCGCCGGCATGGCCCATGCGCCCGATACAGACCTGCTGCGCCGGGTGCGCGCCCATTGCGGCGACGATCACGTCGCCATCATCGAGTGGCTGACCCGCGCCCAGCCCGCCGATTTCGCCGCCATCGCGCGCATGGTCGCGGAGACCGGGGACAGCGATCCCGCCGCGCGGGTGCTGCTGGCGGCGGCCGGGCGCGAGATCGGCCGGCTGATCGCGATCCTGGACCCGGCCGGCGCGTGGCCGGCGGCACTGCACGGCGGCATGGCGGCGGCGGTGCAGCCCTGGTTGCCCGAGACCATCCAGCCGCGCATGATCACGCCGCGCGCCGATGCCCTGACCGGTGGGCTGTTGATCGCCTCCGGCGCCGCGCCGACCGAAAACCTCGTGGAGGATCACTAGCCTTGGACTTTGCGCTGGACCCCGCAGTAGAGGACGTGCGCCTGCGCACCCGTGCCTTCGTCGACCGGCACATCCTGCCGCTAGAGGCCGACGCGGCCAACTACGACGACCACCAGAACATCCGCCCCGACCTGCTGGCCGTCGTGCAGGCCCAGGTGAAGGAAGCCGGCCTGTGGTCGCCGCAGATGCCGCCCGCGCGCGGTGGCATGGGGCTTGGCGTGGTCGGCCGCGCGGTGATGTACGAGGAGGCCAACCGCTCGATCTTCGGCCCGGTCTGCTTCAATTGCGCCGCCCCCGACGACGGCAACATGACGGTGCTGGAGAAGGTGGCGACCGACGCCCAGAAGACGCGCTGGCTGCAGCCCATCGTCGACGGCACCGTCCGCTCCGCCTTCGCGATGACCGAGCCGCACCCCGGCGGCGGTTCGGACCCGACGATGATCCGCACCACCGCGACCCGCGACGGCGACAATTGGGTGGTCAACGGCCACAAGTGGTTCATCACCGGGGCCGGCGTGGCCAGCCATTTCATCCTGATCGCGCGCACCAGCGACGACCCGCGCCGCGGGCTGACCGCGTTCCTGTTCGACAAGGACCAGCCGGGCTGGCGCATCGAGCGCCGCATCCCGATCATGGGGCCGGAGGAGCATGGCGGCCACTGCGAGCTGCGCTTCGACGGCCTGGTCATCCCCGACGAGAACCGGCTGATGGAGGTCGGCGACGGTCTGAAGCTGACCCAGATCCGGCTCGGCACCGCCCGCCTCACCCACTGTATGCGCTGGCTGGGGCTCGCCAAGCGCTGCATGGAGATCGCCGCCGCGTACACGTCCGAGCGCGAGGGGTTCGGGGTCAAGCTCGCCGACCGGGAGTCGGTGCAACTGCTGATGGGCGCGGTCGCCCACGACATCCAGATCGGGCGGTTGTCGGTGATGCACGCGGCCTGGCTGCTGGACCAGGGCGACCGGGCGCGCGCCGAAGTCTCCATGGCCAAGGTGCACGTCGCCAACACCCTGCACCGGGCGGCGGATACCGCGATCCAGCTCAACGGCGCGCGCGGCTATTCCAAGGACACGGTGCTGGAATGGATCTACCGCTACGCCCGCCAGGCGCGGCTGGTCGACGGCGCCGACGAGGTCCACCGCATGGTGTTGGCAAAGCGCTACGCCGAGGCCGGCGACGGGTTCTGGCGCTGGGGCGCCGATGGCGCCTGAGACCGCCGACGGGGGCCGGCTGCGGGGCGAGCGGCTGGCGCGGGCCGGCGCGGCACTGGCGCCGCTGATCGGCGCCGACAGTGTCACGCTGTCGAACCCGCAATTGCTGAGCGGCGGCGCGATCCAGGAGAACTGGTCGGTCGAGGCCGAGGTCGCGGGCGGGCCGCGCGCCGGCACCCACCGCTGGGTGCTGCGCACCGACTCCGCCAGTGGTGTGGCCACCAGCCACGGGCGCGCGCAGGAGTTCGCCCTGCTGCGCACCGGGCAGCGTGTCGGCATGACCGTCGCCGAGCCGATCGCGCTGTGCGAGGACAACGGCCCCATCGGCGCGCCGTTCTTCGTCATGCAGCATGTGGCCGGCGTCGCCCAGGCGCGCCGCGTGGTGCGCGATCCGGCGGTCGAGTCCTTCGGCCCGGCGGTGGCCCATCAGCTCGGCCGCGAACTGGCCCTGCTGCACAGGATTTTGCCGGGCGACACGCGCGACCTGGACTTCCTGCCGGTGCCCGACCAGCGGCCGAGCGACCATCGCGTGGCGCAGTACCGCCGCTATCTCGACGAGATCGGCGCCACCGAGCCCGCACTGGAATACGCGCTGACGTGGCTGGCGGCGCACGCTCCCGCCGACCAGGCGCTGGTGCTTTGCCACTGCGACTACCGCACCGGCAACTACATGGTGGACGTAGAAGGGGACGGCCGCCTGACCGCCGTGCTGGATTGGGAATTCGCCGGCTGGAGCGACCGCCACGAGGACATCGCCTGGTTCTGCGCCGCGTGCTGGCGCTTCGGCGCGGTCGAGCGCGAGGCCGGCGGCATCGCCCCCCGCCAGGCGTTCTACGACGGCTACCAGTCGGTCGACCCGCGCCCTATCGACGACCGCGCCATCGCCTATTGGGAGATCATGGCCGCGGTGCGCTGGGCGGTGATTGCGCTGCAACAGGGAGCGCGTGCCGCCGGCGATCCGGCCAACCGGCTGGAGCTGGCGCTGACCGGCATGATGGCGCCGGAACTGACCCACGAAGCGCTCGTGGGCATCGAGGACTATGTGGCATCCTGGGGTCATGGCCAGTAACACCGACCTGATCGACCTGCTGGAGGGCGCGCGGGCCGCGTTCGCGGACTCCGTCCAGCCGGCGCTGGCCAAGGACCAGCGCTACACCGGCGCGATGATCGGCAACGCGCTCGGCATCGCCGCGCGGGCGATGCAGCATGACGCCGCGGCCGCCGACCGCACGCTCCTGGCCGCTTGCGGAAGCGATGCGCCGCCCGACATCGACGGGCTGGCGGCAGCGCTGCGCGACGGCACGCTCACCGAAACCACGACGCCCGGCCTCGGCAAGGCGCTGCGCGCGCACCTGGAGGCAACCCTGTCGGTGACCAACCCGCGCTATCTGGCGCGGCGCGGCCCGACAAAGCCATGACCACCCCCGACCCCACATTCGAGGTGCCACCCGACGGGCTGGTGCGCTCGGCCGCCAACTTCGTGCCGATGACGCCGGTGTCGTATCTGGTGCGCGCGGCCCGCTTCTTCGGCGACCGCACGGCGGTGATCCACGGCAGCCGGCGCTTCGACTACCGCACCTTCCACCAGCGCTGCGTGCGGCTGGCCTCGGCGCTCGCCAAGCGCGGCATCGGCCGTGGCGACACGGTCGCGATCATGGCCGCCAACGTGCCGGCGATGCTGGAGGCGCACTACGCGGTGCCGATGCTGGGCGCGGTGCTGAACCCGATCAACACCCGGCTGGACGCCGCCACCGTCGGCTTCATCCTGGGCCACGGGCGGGCCAAGCTGTTGCTGGCCGACGACGAATTCGCCGATACCGTGCGCGCGGCAACCGCCGACATGACCACGCCGATTCCCATCGTCGGCATCGCGGACCCTGACGTCGAGCTGCCGCCAAGTGCCGGCGCGCTCGACTACGAGGAGCTGCTGGACGGGGGCGACCCGGCCTTCGCGCCGCCCGGCCCGGCGGACGAGTGGGACTCGCTCTGCCTGCTCTACACCTCGGGCACCACCGGCGACCCGAAGGGCGTGGTCTACAGCCATCGCGGCGCCTATCTCGCGGCGATGGGCAACGCGCTGACCCTCGGGCTGAACCAGGACAGCGTCTATCTGTGGACGCTGCCGATGTTCCATTGCAGCGGCTGGACCTTCACCTGGGCGGTCACCGTGGTCGGCGGCACCCACGTCTGCCTGCGCAAGGTGGAGCCGGCGGCCGTGTTCCGGCAGATCGCCGCCCATGGCGTCACCCATATGTGCGGGGCGCCCATCGTGCTCAACCTGCTGGTTCACGCGCCGGAAGAGGCGCGGCTCGCTCTGCCCGGCCGCGTGTTGTGCGCCACCGGCGGTGCGGCCCCGCCCTCGGCGATCATCGCGGCCATGGAGAGGCTCGGCTTCGAGGTGCTGCATCTCTATGGCACCACCGAAGCCTATGGCCCGACCACGGTGTGCGTGCCACAGAAGGCATGGAAAGATGGCCCGGCGGAGGCGCGTCACGCGCGCATGGCGCAGCAGGGCGTGCCCTATCCGATGCTGGAGGACCTGACCGTCGCCGACCCCGCCACCGGCCTGGCCGTGCCCCGCGACGGCGAGACCATCGGCGAGGTCATGTACCGGGGCAACACCGTGATGAAGGGCTATCTGGACAACCCCACGGCCACCGCGGCCGCCATGGGCAGCGGCTGGTACCGCTCCGGCGATCTCGCGGTGTGGCACACCGACGGCTATGTCGAGGTGAAGGATCGGCTGAAGGACATCATCATCTCGGGCGGCGAGAACATCTCGACCCTGGAGGTGGAGGACGTGCTCTACCGCCACCCCGCCATCATGGAGGCAGCCGTGGTCGCGCGGCCCGACGAGAAATGGGGCGAAGTGCCGTGCGCGTTCGTGACCCTGACGGCGGAGGGCGCGCTGGGCGCCGACGACGTCATCGCGCACTGCCGTGCCGGGTTGGCTGGATTCAAGGTGCCCAGGCACGTGGTGTTCGGCCCGTTGCCGAAGACCTCGACCGGCAAGATCCAGAAGTTCGTCCTGCGCGAGCGCGCCCGCACGTTGGATTGAGCTGGGGGCACACGCGCCCAACTACCACAATATTCTGGCGTCATCGCGAGCCGGCGCACGCCGGCGTGGCGATCCAGGCGCTGGGCGTGAGGTTGCCGCATGTCCATCTGGATTGCCGCGTCGCGCCTCCCATCCAAGCGATGGACGGCGCTCCTCGCAATGACGGCAAGGGATTAGCAGTTCGAGCCAAGCGCTGGGTTGGGGACAGGCGGTGTTGCCCTACCACTAGTCGTCCAGGTCGCTGTCCAGCGAGCGCGACAGCGACAGCATCGCCTCCACCAGTTCCACCGCGACGATATCGGCCTCCGCGGTCACCCGTCCGCTGAGCGATTCCGCGCGCAGTTCGTTCGGCGTCATCAGGGCCACGTCGCCATTGTCATCGTCGTCGCTACGCTCCCGCAGCGTGCCGGCGTTCGATGCCACCATGATGTGGGCCCGGTCCGGCTGTTCGCGCCCCGACAGCGCGACCGCGCCAAGGCTGGTCCAGTCGGGTGCCGCGAAACCGGTGCTGTCCAGCAACAGCCGCCGCGCGGCAAGGGTCAGCGTCTCATGACCGCCGACCACGGTGTGCGGCAGCGCGAAGCGCGGCCCCTGGTCGCCGGTGCCGATCCGCTGGGTACAGATCACGCGCCCGTAACAGTCGAATGCATAAACGACCAACATAACCCTTTCGGAAACATGGGCGCCCGGCTTCTCGGGAAAACGTATGACTTGCGGTGTGTGGGGAGCATCATTGCTCGAAGCTACCTGTCGCATGGTTGGAAAATTCCTTCCGGCTGCACCTGCGTTCGGGGGGATGCGGTCATGCCGCCAACGGATGAGTACGCGTCATCGCGGATCGTTGGTCGCTGCCGTGTGTTGTCATACGGCCGAAGCGCCCTCGTGGATCGCCGAGGGCGAACAGCCGACAGGGCATGCGACGAAACGTTCGTACGATTTGCCAATGCTGCCTCCGTTGATCGTTGCATCGAGCCTAATGCGGCGATGACAACGATTGCAGGGACATGCGCAAGGCGCGTGCCATTGACACTGGAACGGCGGCGACCCCGGCGAACGTCCCGACGTCCGCCGAAAAAAATGTGAAATTTCCGTAGGATAGCCGAGATCGGCACATCGTCGGCGCGGCTTCGGCAGCCGGCGTATCATCGCACTTTGCACGACGAACCGCCGGTTCGATTGCAAAATGCGAAAATTAACGATCTGTCATGAAAACGGCTTTTGCAAAATGCAAATGCCCGACCGGAAGCGGCGACGGGTGGGTGGCTAGAGCAGGAAGACCGCGGCCAGACCCAGGAAGGCCAGGAAGCCCACGATGTCGGTCACCGTGGTCAGCAGCACGCTGGACGCCACCGCCGGATCCACGCCGACGCGCTCCAGGATAATCGGAATGAACGCGCCGAAGAATGCCGCCACCACCAGGTTGAAGACCATGGCACAGGCGATGATGGTGCCGATTTCCCATGACGACAGCCACAGATAGGCGGCAACGCCCGTCAGCACGGCGAACACGATGCCGTTCAGCAGGCCGACCAGTAGTTCCTTGCCGATGACACGCGCCGCATTGGCGGACGACAGGTCCTTGGTCGCCAACGCGCGCACCGCGACCGTCAGCGTCTGGGTGCCGGCGTTGCCGCCCATCGACGCCACGATTGGCATCAGCACCGCCAGCGCCACGATTTGCTGGATGGTCGCCTCGAACAGCGCAATGACCGCGGACGCCAGGATCGCGGTGATCAGATTGATGAACAGCCAGGTGAAGCGGGTGCGCGCCGTCTTCAGCGCGGCGTTGAACAGGTCGGACTCCTGCACGCCGGCCAGCTTCAGCATGTCCTCTTCGGTTTCCTCGCCCAGCACGTGGACCACGTCGTCCACCGTCACCACGCCCAGCAGCCGGCCGTCGTCGTCCACCACCGGGGCGTCGACCAACCCGTATTGGCGGAAGATGTAGGCCACGTCCTCGCGATCCATCTCGGCCGGGATGCGGCGCACCTCCTCGGTCATCAGGTCGGCGACCTTGGTCGGGCGGCGGTTGCGCATCAGGCGGCTGAGCGGCGCGATGCCCACCAGCTTCAGGCGCGGGTCGACGACGAAAATGTCGAAGAAGTCGTCGGGCAGGTCCTTGGTGGCGCGCAGATGGTCGATGGTCTCGCCGACGGTCCAGTACATCGGCACCATCACGAACTCGCGCTGCATCAGGCGCCCGGCGCTGTCCTCGGGGTAGGCCAGCCCCTGCTCGACGATGGCGCGGTCCGGCGCCGGCAGCTTTTCCAGGATGGCGGCCTGCTGCTCGTCGTCCAGGTCCTCGATCAGTTCGAGAGCGTCGTCGCTCTCCATCTCGCTGAGGGCCGCGGCAAGGTCCGCCGGCCGCAGCAGGCCCATCACGGTCTCGCGGATGTCGCCGTCCAGGTGCGACAGCAGGTCGGGATCGATCGGGGAGCGAAGCGTTTTGACCAGCAGCGCGCGGCGCTCGCCACCGACCTGTTCGATCAGGTCGGCAAGGTCGGCGCCATGCAGTGAGGCCGCCTTTTCGGCCACCTGGTCGAAGCGCTTCTGGTCGATCGCCTCGACGACTTCACGGATGTCGGCGTCGCCCAGTCCGAAGTGGCTGGCGGCCTCGTCCACGGCCTCATCGTCACGGGCGGTGGCGGAATCAGCCATCGGCGAGGTCCCGGTCCGTTGGCCGCTAAGGGTGGGCGGCTATTTTGAGGAATGGTGCGGTCGAGAAGACTCGAACTTCCACGGGTTTTACCCCACAGCGACCTCAACGCTGCGCGTCTACCAATTCCGCCACGACCGCAAACGGCGCTTTCGCGCTCAATTCAGTGGTGGGGAAATAGCAAATCGCCTACATATCTTCAAGCTATGCACGCCGATCCCAGCACGATCACCCAGCAAAAAGTCGGTTCGGTCGCAGCCGAAATGCCGCCGCCGGTCGAGTGGCAGATCAGCGACCGACCGGTCGTCGACTATCCCGGTGCCGTCGCCGCGATGGAGGCGCGGGCCGCCGCCATTCATGAGGGCACGGCGGCCGAGCAGGTCTGGCTGCTGCAGCACCCGCCGCTCTACACCGCCGGCACCAGCGCCAAGCCCCAGGACCTGCTGGAGCCGGACCGGTTCCCGGTCTACCGCACCGGGCGCGGCGGGCAGTACACCTATCACGGCCCCGGCCAGCGGGTCGGCTATGTGATGCTGGACCTGACCCACCACGACAGGGACCTGCGCCGCTTCGTCCACCTGCTGGAGGAATGGATGATCGTCACCCTGCGCGCGTTCAACGTGCGCGGCGAGCGGCGCGAGGGCCGGGTCGGCATCTGGGTCGACCGGGGCGGCGGGCGCGAGGACAAGATCGCGGCCATCGGCGTGCGCGTGCGCCGATGGGTGACCTTCCACGGCATCGCCTTCAACGTGGAGCCGGACCTGGAGCACTTCGCCGGCATCGTGCCGTGCGGCATCGCGGAGACCGCGGAGCAGCGCTACGGCGTCACCTCACTGGTCGACCTAGGCCTACCGGTCACGATGGAAGACGCCGATATCGCGCTGCTCCAGGCCTTCGAAGAGGTTTTCGACCGCCGAACGCAGACGGCGATCAGCCCCGGGTAACGCCGCTGACGTCCATGGTGAAGCGCGAATCGCTTTCGCCAGGGGCCATGTTCAGTTCCATGCCGTTGAAATCCACGCTCCACACGGCTTCCGGCGTGACCTGGAACGTGATGCAGCAATCCGAGCGCCCGATCTCCTGAACGGTGCCGGACTCGCCGTTACCGAAATTCTGGATCTGCCACTGCCCGTTGCCGATCGCGGTCCATGTCGCCGTGACATCGCCATGGCCATCCAGCAGGTCGAACCCGCTGACCCCGGCAGACGCGCCGCCGGTGGCGGCAGGCGTGGCGGCGGGCGGATTGAAGGCGGGCTGCGCACCGTCGCCGCCGCCGCTGGAATTGCAGGCACCAAGCACCGACATCGGCAACGCGACCGCGCAAGCGAGCTTCAACATGGCTTTCATGGATATCCCCTTGGGTATGAAGGTGGGTCCGAACTGCGGACACGCCGGGCGATAGGCCGAAATTGAAGCCCGGGCAGCGCAACCGCTCCACCCGGGCCGAACATGCCGAGGCTTGTGCTGCCTGGCGCGGCTACGAGCAGGTACGACGCATGAAGTCGATCGCGCGCGACGAGCCGATCAGCGAGAAGCGCCCGTTCTGCACTCCGGACGTATGGGTGACGGTCAGCCAGTAGTGCCGCTTGATCGAGGTGACGAACGGGTCCGACGCGGGGATCGAGCCCACGAACATCCGCGTCGAGTCGTCGAGAAACAGCGTGATGTCATAGCGCCCACCGCCGTCGGTGGTCATGGTGAACTGCTGCGGCCGGCCAGTGGTGTTGCTCGGTGCGCCGGCGGACGAGAACACGGTCTCCGAAACGCGCACGGTGTAGTTGCCAAGCTGCCCGCACAGCAGTTGGAACTGCGTGTCCGGCGACGTTTGGGCGCAGATAACCGCGCCGGTGCCGAAACCGGCAACGTTGTTGACGGTGTCCCAGCGGTCGCAGGCCGCCTGGGCGCTGGACGTTGTCGCCAGCAGGCCAAGGAACAGACCGACCGCGGCGAGCGCGAGCTTGGGGGCGAATGCAAATCTAAGCATGTTGGGAAACTCTCCTGGTTCGTGACTCAGCACGTCCTCCTGGCCGGCATGTTAGCCGATAACGGCCCGCACCGGTATCGTGCAACACAGCGCCCCGGAATCAACAACGTGCTGGGCGCGGCACGGTTCCTTGAAAGCACACGGTTCGAAGCCGGTGGCATTCACAAGTCTTGGCGCGGGTTGCCCGAATTCTCCAAGAAAAGTCTTGTCGTCCTCGCCCTTGTGGCGAGGACCCATGGTATCGCGGGGCGCGAGACGGGCCTGAAATGGTCGGTTCTCGCGGGGCAAAGCGCAACGATCGACCGCCTACTGCACCGCGTATCGCCTTCAACCCATTGAACAACGGACATAAATGGATCCTCGGGACAAGCCCGAGGATGACGAGGGATGGTGGAATGATAGGTCAGACACCCGCATACCGACAGACGGCGGCATCAACCGCCGATCTGCAACCGGCATAGCAGCGTGTTGTCGGTCTCCAGGTTCGGGCCCCAGATCAGGGCCGCCTGCGGCGCCCAGTCGATGTGATCATAGCCGTCCTTCGGGCGG
Source organism: Alphaproteobacteria bacterium (assembly GCA_965227515.1). Classification (GTDB taxonomy): domain Bacteria; phylum Pseudomonadota; class Alphaproteobacteria; order CALKHQ01; family CALKHQ01; genus CBDDFZ01. The sequence goes on along the minus strand of CBDDFZ010000001.1, from coordinate 1,712,390 downwards.
ACCTGGCCGGCGCTGTACTCGCGCGCATGGGGCCACGCGCTGTCGTAGAACCCCGCCTGCTGCCAGCCCGGCGGCTCCGGCGTGACCGAGAAGGTGCACGCACCGACACCGGGCGCCGGATTGAGCTGGCGGACGCATGAGGTGTCCAACGGCGCCTCATGGGTCACCAGGCAGCGCCAGTTGCTGTCGGTCACCGCGATCGCCCGGCCGGTCGCCATGTCGGTGAACTGGGCGATGAAGCCGCCGTCGCCCATCTGCTGGCGGTTGGTGCCGATGTATTCCAGCCCGGTGTCGTTCTCGCGGTAGTCCATGACCTGGAACGCCAGCGTCAGCGGATAGTCGGCGCGGAACACGATGCGCTCGGCATTGAACGAGCGCTCGGTGGTGATCGGCACGCTGTCGGTGGCGATGTGAGCGCCATTGACGTAGAGGGCGAACCAGTTGTCGGCCCAGACCTCGGCCATGATCTGCACGCTGCCGGCGGTCTCGACCGTCTGGACCTGCGGCGCGCCGCCCGGCCCGTTGCTGCCTGGCGGCGGCGGCGGCGGTGGCGGCGGTGGCGGGTCCTGCTGGGCGAGCGCCGCCGAGGAGCCCGCGACGACAAGCAGCATCGCAACCATCATGCTCTTCATCTCATGCCTCCAAGCCGAAACTACCTAACCGTGGGCCGCTGCTCGAAATCCGGCGCCAGGCCGGCGGTCATGTCCGGCGTCGCATCGCTGACCGCCACATCGTCGACCCGCGCCGAAGGAGGGCCGTTCCGGCACGCGGCTATCATCGCGTCGACGGCTGTCGCCGGGCCGACGAACACGGCTTCCACCGCGCCGTCGCGTCGGTTGCGCACCCAGCCCTTCAGCCCGGCGCGGGTGGCCTCGCCCACGGTCCAGCCGCGATACCAGACACCCTGCACCCGCCCGGAGATCACCACATGGCGGGCGATTGTCCCGCCGCTGGCATCGGTCTCAGCCGTCATCGCCGGCAAGCTCCAGGAACCGCGCCGATGTCAGCACGTCCTCGCGCAAAGCTTCGCGGCGCGCCGTCGCCTCCGCATCCTCGCCCCATTGCTCGGCCTGGAACGTCTCGTCGATCTGGCACGCGGTCCAGGCCGCCTCGATATCCACATGACGCTGCCAGACCGCCAGCGCCAGCACCAGCGAGCCAAGACCGCCGGTCAGCGTGCGCATCCCGGTGAGCTGCATCGGCCCGCACGGCACCAGCAGCCGGTCCAGCGCCTCCAGCGCCGCCGGGGCCTGCTCGATGGGCGCCACCCCGAAGGTGATCGACAGCACGATGCCGTGGCGTTCGTCCAGCCAGTCCAGCACCGGCTGCCACAGCGCGGCCTGGCGCATGGCCAGTGCCTCCGGCGTGTCGGCGCGATAGCACAGCAGATCGGTGGTTGCGTAGCGCACCAGTTCGGCTCGAATTTCGTCGCGGCGCGACGCGACGAGATCGATGCCGGTGCCGGCGAGCCGGGTGATCGGCATCGCATTCAGGTCGACCTCATCGCCCTGGCCGTTCCATTCGGCCACGATGGCATCGGCCATCTCGGGCGTCGGCACCGTCAAGGGACGTGCTGCCGGCGTGCGGATCGGGCGGCCGTCGAGCGCGATGACCAGGCCGTCGTCGCGCGTCTCGTAGGCGGCCTGCTTGTAGAACCGCTTCATTGCCCTACCGATCCAGCACTGCGGCCAAGGCCTCCGGCAGTTCGGCACAAGAGGTCACGACGGTATCGGCGCCGGCCGCGTGCAGGTCGTCGACGTCGTGATAGCCCCAACTTACGCCGATGCGCCGGGCGCCGGCATTACGCGCCATCATCATGTCGAATGTGGTGTCGCCGATGACCACGGTGTCGGCGGGATCGACGCCGCAATCGCGGGTCGCGCGATAGACCATATCGGGGCTCGGCTTGCCCGCCGCCCGGTCGGCGGTCTGCAAGGTTTGGAACCGCTCGACCAGCCCATGCCGCCGCAGGGTCGCCAGCAAACCGGCGTGGGTCTTGCCTGTCGCGACCCCCAGCAACCACCCGCCATCATCCAGCCAGTCCAGCACGTCGGCCATGCCGTCGTACATCGGCTCGATCATGTTGGGGTCGGCGTGACAACGGTCGAACGCCGCGTAATAGGCGTCTTCGGCCGCCGAAACCGTGCCCGGCGCGGCGGCATCGCCCAGCAGTTGCACGATGGCCTCGGCCAGCGACAGCCCGATGACGGTCCTGATCGCGGCGAGGTCCGGCGGTGGATGGCCGACACTGTCGAAAGCTGCCGCCATCGACGTCAGGATGGTCCGCTGGCTGTCGATCAGCGTGCCGTCGCAGTCGAACAGCGCCAGGCGCAGTCTATCGCTCATTGTTCTCGGTCATTCGGCGTCCTTCGGGTCGAATTCGAAAAAGTCGAAGCTGGCCTTCATGTGCGCGGGCAGCGGCGCGGTCACACGCAACCGGTGGCCGGCGGGGTGCGGCAGCGCAATGGCGCGCGCGTGCAGGTGCAGCCGGCGCGCCACCTGTTCCGGACCGACAAATGCGTCCGCGCCACCATACTTGCCGTCGCCCAGGATTGGCATGCCGGTGAAGGCGCAGTGCGCGCGCAGCTGGTGGGTGCGGCCGGTCACCGGCTTCAGCTCCAGCCAGGCAACCCGCGCGCCGGCCCGGTCGATCACCCGGAACTCCGTGACCGCCGGCTTGGCGTCCGGCGCGTCCGGCCCCATCTTCTCGCCGCCGCTGCCCGGCTGCTTTCCCAACGCCATGTTGATGGTGCCTTCATCCGACGGGGGCATGCCGGCGACCAGCGCCCAATAGGTCTTGTCGACATCGCGGGTCTGGAAGGTGCGCGCGAGCGCGCGGGCGACGCTGGCCGAGCGCGCCAGCACCAGAACGCCGCTGGTGTCCTTGTCCAGCCGGTGGACCAGCCGCGGCCGCTCGGGCGCGTCGAACTTCAGCGCGTCCAACATGCCGTCCAGGTGCCGGTGGGTGCCGCTGCCGCCCTGCACCGCCAACCCGGCCGGCTTGTCGATCACGATGATGGCGTCGTCGCGATGGCGCACCATCGCGCGCACCTCGCGGACCATATCGGGCGTCACCTCCTGGCGTTGCGGCGCAGGCGCCCCGTCCGTCTTGGCCGTGGGTACGGGCGGCAGGCGCACCTGCTGGCCGGCGCGTAGGCGCAGGTTGCCCTTGGCGCGCTTGCCGTCGACCCTGATCTGGCCGGTGCGCAACAGCTTCTCCAGCCGGCCATGGGGCACACCGGGAAGGTGGCGCTTGCACCACCGGTCCAGCCGCACGTCGTCGTCGTCGGCCGCAACGTCCAAGAGTTCCACGCCGCTCATGGCAGCACCACGCGCATCAGCCGCATGCCGGCGACCAGGGCAGCGATGGACACCACCACCGAGATCACCACGTAGAGGCCCGCCGACACGTATTCGCGGCGCTCGAACAGGGCGACGCTGTCCAGCGAGAAGGTCGAGAAGGTGGTGAACGCGCCCAGCATGCCGACCACCAGGAAAGCGCGCAGCTCGCGCGACGGCGTCCAGACCAGCGCCATCGCCTCGGCAAGGCAGCCGAGGACGAACGAGCCGACGACATTGACGATCAGGGTGCCGTACGGGAAGCCAAGGCCGAACAGGTGGGTCGCCCCGGTCGCCACCAGATAGCGCGCCACCGCGCCGACCGCCCCCCCCGCCGCCACCGCCAGGATGGTCAGTCCGGACATACGAGTTCACTCGCCCGCGCATCAATGCGGCGCGCTTTGATCCCCTCTCCCATTTCGGGAGAGGGAGGGACCCGGCGCGTCCAGCGCCGGGAGGGTGAGGGCCGTGGCGAAGCCGCGGAGCCGGCGCAGTCGCCTTGACGCCAGTCGATATCTTTGGCGCGCGCCGAAATGCTGAGTGATCGCGATCGATCGTGCCGGCCCTCACCCTCCCACGAGCCTTCGGCTCGCGGGCCCCTCCCTCTCCCGAAATGGGAGAGGGGCAAGGCGGCTGAGCCCGCCGCTCTCACTCTGCGGCGTCCTGGTCGGGGCTGCCAGCAGGTGCGGCGCCAGGGGCATCGGCAGAGGCACCGGAGGGGCCATCGCCCTCGGCGGCGGCGCGTTCCGCCCGCTTGCGCGCCCAATAGGCCAGCCGTTTCTCGATCTCGCGCTCGAACCCGCGCGATACCGGCCGGTAGAGCTCCCGCCGCGCCATGCCGTCGGGGAAGTAGTTCTGGCCGGAGAATGCATCCTCCTGGTCGTGGTCGTAGGCATAGCCCTTGCCGTAGCCGATGTCCTTCATCAGCCGGGTCGGCGCGTTCAGAATGTGCATCGGCGGCATCAGCGAGCCGGTTTCGCGCGCGCTGGCCCGCGCCGCCTTCTCCGCCTTGTAGGCCGCGTTCGATTTCGGCGCCGTCGCCAGATAGATCACCGACTGCGCGATGGCGAGCTCGCCCTCTGGCGTGCCCAGGCGCTCATAGGTCTCCCAGGCGTTCAGCGCCTGCACCGCGGCCTGCGGGTCGGCCATGCCGATGTCCTCATAGGCGAAGCGCAGCAGCCGGCGGGCGATGTAGCGCGGGTCCTCGCCGCCATCCAGCATCCGCGCGCACCAGTAGAGCGCGGCATCGACGTCGGAGCCGCGCAGGCTCTTGTGCAGGGCGGAGATCAGGTTGTAGTGGCTCTCCTGCGCCTTGTCGTAGACCGGCGCGCGGCGCTGCACCACGCTCGGCAGGTCGGCGGCGGTCAATGGCTTCTGGCCGGGCGGCAGCGCAAACAGCTCCTCCGCCATGTTGAGGAGGGTGCGGCCGTCGCCGTCGGCCATCGCGCGCAGCGCCGGGCGCGCCTCGTCGGCCACCGGCAGCGGTCGGCCCTCGATCTCCTCGGCGCGGGCGAGCAGGGTTTCCAGCGCCGCATCGTCCAGCCGGCGCAGCACGAACACCTGCAGCCGCGACAACAGCGCCGCGTTCAGCTCGAACGACGGGTTTTCCGTGGTGGCGCCAACCAGGGTGACGGTGCCGTCCTCCACATAGGGCAGGAACCCGTCCTGCTGGGCGCGGTTGAAGCGGTGGATCTCGTCGACGAACAGCAGCGTGCCCTCGCCGCCGTCGCGCCGGGCGCGGGCGCGCTCGAACACCTTGCGCAGGTCGGCGACGCCGGAGAACACGGCCGACAACGGCTCGAACGCGATGCCGATGGCATCGGCCAGCAGGCGCGCGATCGTGGTCTTGCCACAGCCCGGCGGCCCCCACAGCACCAGCGAGCTGAGGCGCTTGCCCGCCACCATGCGGCCCAGCGGCGACTCCGGCCCCAGCACATGCTCCTGGCCGACTACCTCGGCCAGGGTCTCCGGCCGCAGCCGGTCGGCCAGCGGCCGTGGCGCCTGGGCTTCGAACAGCGTCGCCATTGCGTGGGTCCGAGCGCCCTAGCCGCGCACGGTGACGCTGAGGATCACGCCATTGCGCAGCACCGAGACCCGCCACAGCGGCTGCGGGCGGGCCAGCATCGCTTCCAGCGCCTCGACATTGGCCACCTCGACGCCATTGATGCCGACCACGATGTCGCCCGGACGCAGGCCGATCTGCCGGCTGGCGGTGCCGTCCGCCACCGCCGTGACGAAGGCGCCGATGCGCAGGTCGCCCAGCGCGAACTCCGCCGCCAGGTCGGCGGTCATATCGGTCACCGAGGCACCGTTCAGCGGATGCGGGCCGGCCAGGCGCAGTGCCTGGGCCATCGCCGCCACGCTGGGCGGGTCCTGCAGCGTGACCGGGACCGCGATCACCTCCTGGTCGCGCAGCACGGTCAGTTCCACCTCGGTGCCGGCCGGATAGGTGCCGACGCGGAACCTGAGCGCATTGGTGTTCTCCAGGTCGTGGCCCTCGATCGCCAGCACCACGTCGCCCGGCCGTAGGCCGGCGTCGATCGCCGGACCGTTGGGCGCGATGTCCACCAGCAGCGCGCCATAGGGCCGCGCGAGGCCGAGCACGACGGCGAGCTCCGTCGTGACTTCCTCCATTTCCGCACCCAGCCACGGCCGCACCACGCGCCCATGCTCCAGCACCGCGCCGACGACAGTGCGCACCATGTTGGCCGGCACCGCGAACCCGATGCCGTGGGAGCCGCCGCTTTCGGAATAGATGGCGGTGTTGATGCCGATCACCCGCCCATCCATGCCGACCAGCGCGCCGCCGGAGTTGCCGGGGTTGATGGGGGCATCGGTCTGGATGAAGAAGCTGTAGTCGGAGACGCCGATCTCGGTGCGGGCCAGCGCGGAGACGATGCCGCTGGTGACGGTCTGGCCGACGCCGAACGGGTTGCCGATGGCAAGCACCAGGTCGCCGACCAGAATCTCATCGCTGTCGCCCAGCTCCAGATACTGCAGCGACTCCGCCTCGATGCCGATCCTCAGCACCGCCAGATCGGTTGCCCGGTCGACGCCCAGAATCTCGGCCTCGAATTCGCGGCGGTCCGCCAGCACGACCCGGATGGCGTCCGCCCGCTCGATGACGTGATAGTTGGTCACCATCACACCGTCGGGCGTGAGAATGACGCCGGAGCCCAGCGACGACAGCTCCTGACGCGGCATGGACGGGCCCGGCGGGCCGCCTGGGAAGCCCTGGAAGAACTCCCGGAAGAACGGGTCGTTGAACAGCCGCGACGGCCCCAGGTCGCTGCCCGCCACATTGACGATGGTCAGGATGTTGACCACCGCCGGCGCGGCGTACTGCACCAGCGGCGCGAACGAGAGCTGCATCTCGGCCGCACTCTGCGGCACGCGCAGCTCCGGCCGAGCTTCCGGCATCCAGTCGCCGTTCGCCTGGCCCGACCACGAGACCGCCGCCAAAGCGAGCATCGCCATCGCGAGCGTCGCCACTGGCACGCCCACTCTGGCCCGCGCCGTCCGGGCACCCCACGCAAATATCCGACTCATCGCCAAACCCGCACGCCGTTTTGCGGCACCCTAACGCATTTCCACCCGCACCGGTGACCCAGTTCACAGGTCCGGCCCGCGACCGTCGCCATCTCGGTCTCAACAGCGGCGCCAAAGGGCGCTGCACCAACACTCAAGCGCAAGGTGGCAACCATGACCAACCAGACCAAGAATGCAACCGAGCATCGCGCGCCGGCCATGGGCCGCGCCAAGCGCACCTCCATCGGTGCGGCCGTGATCGCAGGCACCATCCTGGCCGGCGTCGTGCCGGCGATGGCGCAGAACATCGTCAACGTGATCGACGGCAATGGCAACGTGATCAACACCGTTGGCCCGGCCGTCGAGAACGCCGGCCAGCCGGGTTTCGGCAACGACGCGTTCGTGCCAGTCGGCAATGGCGGCGGCGCGCCCGAGATCGTTGGCTTCACCCCGGTGGGCAACAACCAGCCGGTGGTGGCCGAGAACGGCGACGACGGCTTCGTCGCAGTCGGTGGCTCGGACGGCCAGGGCAATGGCGGTGGCTTCGGCCAGGGTGACGTCGTTCCGGTCGCGACCGGCCCGGCGGCCGTGTCGGCCGCGTTCGACTACGAGCACGTGGCGCTGGAGTTCGAAGGCTGCTCCGCCGAGGAACGCAAGGACATCGAGCAGGCCGTCGCGATGGCGCTGCAAGCGCTGGCCGAGACCGGCGACCGCCTGTCGGGCCTGACCATCGGCACCTACGAGGACGATGTGGTCGAGCGCTGGTTCGGCGACGAGACCAGCCGGTTCGAGGTGGCGCAGAACCTGAAGTACATCGAGGATCGCCTGTCGGCCGGTGCCGACCCGATCGTCGCGAAGTGCGAGCCCAACAACCCGCTGTTCGCCTACACCTGGTGCGGCATGCAGGGCCGCGGCGAGCTGACGTTCGGCGCCGCCTTCTTCCAGGCCGCCCTGGTCGGCGGGTGGGACAGCCAGATGGGCACCGTGGTGCACGAGCTGGCGCACATGACCCCGCGCCTTGAGGCTTGCTACACCAACCACCATGGCGAAGAGGTCTATGCGATCTCCGAGATGGAGATGCTGGCCCGCACCAACCCGGACGACGCGCTCGACAATGCGCAGAACTACGAATACCTGGTCGAGCAGTTGTTCGATAACCGCTAACCGCATGGCCGGCTAAGTCCGCACCGGCCCCTCCCCTGCCCGGCCGCCCCGCAACGTCAAAGTCGCTGGGCGGCCGGATGCCGTAAAGGCACGCGGGAAAACGGGCGCACGCTGGCGCAGGCTGATCCCGATCCAGAACCCAGGACCCATGGCCATGCCGCCCGGCATGGCCAACGCACGACCAGACCCGGGTCAGAGGTTTTGCTGCAGGGGCACCAGGCCGGTCGCGCGTGACGGCAACCCAAAGCCAGCAAAAATGCGCTAACCTCCTCGCGCCCGGGCAGAATGCCTGTGCCAATACATGGGCCACCGTGTCCACCGCATAGGTTGCAGCCAACGACAGCCGAGGATGGGTTCGATGTCCACCAACTTCCCGTTTCCCGTCGTGCGCTGCAGCGAAACCGATCCGGCCGCGCGCGGTGCCGCCATCGGTACCGCGGCCGCCGAACAGGTTGCGGCGTCCCTGCGGACCTATGAGCGCCTGTTTCGCGACTTCGTCGGCATCGACTGGCCGGAAGCGCAACGCATGGGGGCAGCCTATGCCGCCTCGATCGAGCGCTATGCGCCGGACCTGATGGCCGAGATCAAGGGGATGGCGGAGGGCAGCGGGGTGGCGCTGGAGGATATCCTGGCGCTCAACGCGCGCTCGGAGATCGCGCTGTCCGCGCGGCTGGTCGACGGCTGCACGGCGTTTGCCGCGTTCGGCGCCGCGACCGCCAACGGCAACGTGCTGCTGTGCCAGAACTGGGACTGGCGCGCCTCACAGCGCGACGCCTTCGTGGTGGTGGCGATCGAGCGGGAGGACGGCCCGTCGCTCACCATGCTCACCGAGGGCGGCATCATCGGCAAGATCGGGTTCAATGCGGCCGGACTGGGCGTGTGCCTGAATGCGCTGGTCACCGACCAGATGCGCGCCGACGGCGTGCCGCTGCATGTCGTGCTGCGGCGCATCCTGGAGGCGCGGAACCTGGGCGACGCCATCGAGCAGGTCGCGGGCGGGCCGGTCGCCTCGGCCGCCAACTATCTGGTCGCCCAGGCCGGTGCCGAGGCGGTCGATATCGAAGCCACCCCCGGCGACTTCGACGTCCTGCTGCCCGAGCAGGATCTGCTCTGCCATACCAACCACGTATGCAGCCTGCGCCTGGGGCAAGTCCGCGACCTGGGCAAGCAGGTGCTGCCCGACAGCTATCCGCGGCTGGCGCGGGTCAGGCGCCTATTGGCTGAGCGGCACGGCCGCATCGACGTCGAGGCGTGCATGGAGGTGCTGCGCGACAAGTCGAATGGGCCGGATGCCATCAGCCGCCGGGAGGACCCGCGGGACCCGGAGGGCAAGCGCCTGCAGACCGTGTTCTCGGTGATCATGGACCTGAGCGCGGGCACCGCCTACCTCACCGACGGCCCACCCGATGGGTCGGACTACGTCCAGCTCGACACTGCCGCACGGCAGTAAGCTGGCACATCGCCGCCGCATCGCACAGTTGAGGCCATGGAAATCGCGCTCGCACATCAGTCCTACGGAGACGGTCCGCCGCTGATCCTTCTGCACGGCCTGTTCGGCTCGGGACGGAACTGGACCAGCATCGCCAAGCGCCTGGGCGAAGCCTGGCACGTCCATGCCCTCGACCTGCGCAATCACGGCGACTCGCCCTGGGACGACGACGTGGCCTATATCGCCATGGCCAAAGACGTGCGCGCCTTCCTTGACCGGCAACAGATCGACCGGGCCGTGGTCGTGGGACACAGCATCGGCGGCAAGACCGCGATGGCCCTGGCGCTGGCGCATCCGGAGCGGGTCGCGGCGCTGGTGGTGGTCGACATCGCGCCGACCGCCTATGCGCCGAAGCTACAGGCCTACACCCGGGCCATGCTGGGGATCGACCTGAGCGGCGTGACCCGCCGGTCGGAAGCGGACGCCGAACTGAGCGCAGCCATTCCCGAACCGGCCATCCGCGCCTTCCTGCTGCAGAACCTGGTCTTCAACGACGGCAATACCGCGTGGCGCATCAACCTGGCGGCGCTCGACGCCGGCCTGCCCACCCTGAGCGGCTTTCCCGAGCACCTGCTGGACCTGACCTACGACGGGCCGACGCTATTTCTCGGCGGCGGACAGTCCGACTACATCCGCCCGAGACACCGGCCAACGATCGACCGCCTGTTCCCGCATGCAACGCTGGAGACCGTCGACGGCGCAGGCCACTGGGTCCACGCCGAGAAACCGCGCGAATTCCTGGCCAAGCTCGAAGCGTTTCTCGAGACCGCGGCAGGGCGGTGAAACGGCTCAGCCGGCCGCCACCCATGCGGACTGGAACGGCGCCAGCGTGAGGGCGATGTGCTCGGCGTCCCCGCCCACCTCAGCCCCGCCAACCTCAGCCCCGCCGATCACATCTGCCAGCGCCGCGCCCGCCGCGAACCCGATGGTCGCGCATCGCACCCGCAGCGAGACGGTGTCTGCCGACACGTTGACCGCCACCCAGACCCGGTCCTGCGGGTTCTCGCGCACCAGGCTGAACACCCGCGGGTCGACCGGCACGATGCGCTGGCCGGCATTGGGGTGGAACGCCGGCCGTTGTCGGCGCAGACCGAGCAGCTTGAGCGTCCCCGCCAAAATCCGCGCCCGCAGGCTGTCGGGCCGTGCAAGCTCGGCCTCCAGGTCGCCCAGACCAAGCTTCGCCCGATTGATCGACCGGTTGCGGCCGGTACGCGCGACACCGGCCAGGTCGTTGCGCGAGCCGAGCAGGCTGTGGATGTAGATGCCCGGCACCCCGGCCATCGACAGCAGGACGGTCTGAGCGGCCAGGAACCGCGCGGCACGGGTCTCATCGTCGTCATCCGGCTCGGCAATGGCATCGACATAGGCGATATTGAGTTCATAGGGCGCGGTCGTGCCGTCGGGCATGTTGCGGACCGAAATCAGCCCGCCGCGCGCCTCCACGCCCGCCGCCATGGCCTTTACTTCCGCGGGCGACAGGATGCCCTCGACAGGGCGCACGCCGATGCCGTCATGGGACGCCAGGAAATTGAAGAACGTGGTCTGGGGCGTCGTCGGCGGCAACGAAGCTGCCCAGTCCGACAGCCGGCTGGCGTCGCCCGTTTGGAACGCGTGCAGGGTCAGCGGCGGCAGCGGAAACTGGTAGACCATGTGGGCTTCGTCACCGCCATTGCCGAAGTAGCTGACATTGTCGGCGTGCGGCACGTTGGTCTCGGTGATCACGAGCGTGCCGGGTGATGCGGCGTCCACCGCCTGACGCATGGCGCGGATCAGCGCGTGGGCCTGCGGCAGGTGCATGCACGTGGTGCCGAGCTCCTTCCACATGAAGCCAATGGCATCGAGCCTGATGTAACGCGCGCCCTGCGCGGCGTAGAACAACAGCAGATCGACGATCTCGACCAGCACGTCGGGGTTTGCGTAGTTGAGGTCGATCTGGTCGTCGCTGAACGTCGTCCAGACATGCTTCGTCCCGGACGCGCAGTCCACCGGCGTCAGCAGCGGCAGCGCGCGCGGCCGCGTCACCTGGCTGGTGTCGGCATCGGGCGCGCAGGCGATGAAGTAGTCGGCATAGGCCGGGTCGTCGGCCAGGAACTTCTGGAACCACACGCTGTGGCGCGAGACGTGGTTGATGACGGCATCGAACATCAGCGCATAGCGATCCGCCAGGCGCGCGACGTCGTCCCAGTCGCCGAGGCCGGTGTCGACCGCGCGGTAGTCGACCACCGAGAACCCGTCGTCGGAGGTGTAGGGATAGAACGGCAGGATGTGGACGCTGGAGATCGCGTCGCCCACGTGGGCGGCCAGGAACGCCGCGAGCACGGCCAATGGCGCGCGCGCGCCGTCGCCGATGGAATCGCCATAGGTGATGAGCATCGCATCGCCCTCGTCGACCCAGGAGGGGCGCGGCTGCGTTATTTGTTCGCGGTAGTGCGCGACCACGTCTTCGATGCGCGTGACCAGGCGGTCGACAACGTCCGGCGGATAGGCGACCGACAGGTCGGCGCGCAGCGCGTCGCGGTCCAACCCCAGTGCCACTTCCATTTCCATATGCCGTCTCCGATATCGCGGACGCCCCCGCCGATTATAGGGCCGGACGGCCGGATCGTCCTACCGCGCAAGCGCCGACGCCAGATTGCGACATCTGCGCCCGTGGGCTTGCGGGACCGCCACCGGTCGTACCATCCTTTAAGAAAGGATCGTATGGCGCCACGAAGATCATCGGAGGCCAGTCATGTCCGACATCATTGCGAGTCTGCGCGCGGAACACCGCGACATGGAACGCCTGTTGAGTTTGCTGGACAGCCAGCTCGACCTGTTCGAGCAGGGCGAGCTCCCCGACTATGAAGTGCTGCAGTCGATCATGGAGTACTTCGGCGACTATCCCGACAGCTGCCATCACCCGAAGGAGGATCTGGTTGCCAGAGAGCTGGAGCAGACGATCGGCAGCACCGGTCCGTCGGCCAAGAAGCTCGCCGCCTTGCACGAGGATCTGGGCCGGCTGACCCACGCTTTCGCCGACTTGCTCGACCGGGTGGTCATCGAGGCCGCCGTCCCCAGGGACGAGTTTCTCAGAGCTGCGCGCGAGTTCGTGTCCGCGCAGCGCCATCACATGCAGATGGAAGAGGACGGCTTCTTCCCGCAGGCCGAGAAGGCGCTTTCGGCGGGTGACGGCACGATGTCCGACCACCCGCTGCTCGCGCGCCAGGACCCGCTGTTCGGCACCGAGGTCGAGGCACGGTTCACCGCACTGCGCGATCGCATCCTGTCGTACGAGGACCAATAGGCGCGCCGCCGCTGACGGCATCGTATCTCTCCCCTCGCCCCGTCGCCCGATCCGAGCCATGATGCCGGCGAATGCGGCGCGACAAGCCGCAGCAACCGGAGGGGAGGACGTATGGCACGCGTAGGCGTCATCGGGCTGGGCGACATGGGCTCGGGCCTGGCCAAGAACCTGATTGCCGCGGGGTTCGAGACCGCTGGCTTCGACCTCAGCACAGATCGGATGGCGGCGTTCACGGCCATGGGCGGACATGCCGCCGGCAGTGCCGCGGCGGTCGGCGACGGCGCCGATGCGGTCTATGTGATGGTGATGAACGGCGACCAGGCCAAGGCGGTGATCCTGGGCGCCGAGGGCCGGGACGGCCTGACATCGACGCTCCAGCCCGGTGCCGCGGTCATCCTCACCGCCACCATCAGGCCGGCCGAGGCGCGCGCGATTGGCGAGGGGCTGGCCGGCACCGGCATCGACCTGATCGACTCACCCGTCAGTGGCGGCTTTCCGGGTGCCCAGGGCGGCACTCTGACCATGATGGCGGCCGGCGAGGATGCCGCGCTCGACCGCGCCCGCCCGGCGATGGAAGCGGTGTCGAAGACCATTCATCGGGTCGGCACCGAGCCCGGCATGGGCCAGACCGTGAAGGCCTGCCTGCAGTCGCTGATCGGCTCCGTCTTCTCCGCGACGTTCGAGGCGTCGGTGCTGGCCGCGAAGGCCGGCGTATCCGGCCAGGTGCTCTACGACGTCATCAGCACGTCCGGCGCCGGTTGCGGCGTCGCCAACACGGCGCTGGAAAACATCATCGACCGCAGGTTCGAGGGCACCGGCAGCCACATCGCCACCATGCACAAGGACCTGACCATCGTGCTCGACATGGCCCGCGACCTGGGCGTGCCGCTGTTCACCGCGTCCACCGCCATGCAGCTCTTCCACGCCGGCAAGACCAGGCACCCCGATGGCGACAACTGGGTGGTGACCCGCGTCGTCGAGGATATCGTCGGCGCCGAGCTCCACCGTTAGCAGGACAGCAAGAACATGAAACTGGGCGTCATCACCGACGGCATCAGCCGCGACCTGGAGCATGCGCTCTCGGTCATGGACGAGTTCGGCCTGGACTATGCCGAGCTGCAGTTCGTCTGGGACAAGGAGATCGGCAACCTCGACGCGCAGGAGGTGGCGCGCGCCCGCGACCTGCTGGACCGTCACGGCAAGAAGGTCTCCAACATCTGCCACCACGTGTTCGCCGGCATGCCGATGTCGACCAAGGTCGGCGACGAACTTCACACCCGCCACATGGACACGCTGAAGCGCTGCATCGACGTGTCGCGCAAGCTCGACGCGCCGCTGGTCCGCATCATGTCCGGCAAGAAGGAGATGATCCTGTGGGGCCGCCATGGCGCGGAGCACTGGAACGTCGCCAAGGGCGCGTGGGACAGCATGCTGGAACTGGTCGCGCCGGCCATCGAGCTCGCCCGCCGCGAGGACATCCAGCTCGTGGTGGAGACCGGCAACGGCACCATGGTCAATTCGTGCTGGACCGCGCGCAAGCTGATCGACGACCTGGACGCCCGCGACGTGCTGCGGGTGCTGTGGGACCCGGCGAACAACTGCTGGGCGCACGAGAAGGCCTGGCCGGACGGCTGGGAGTCCGTGAAGGGCGGCTATGTCGGCCACTTGCACGTGAAGGATGTCTACGCCGACACGCCGAAGGCAACGCTGGAGGTGCGCCCGATGGGCGAAGGCCAGCTCGCCGACCAGTTCACGCCGATGGCCCAGGCATTGGTGGCCGATGGCTATGACGGCGTGGTCTCGCTGGAACAGGTCTACCACCCCGGCAATGACGACTTCGAGGCCGGCTTCCGCCAGGTGATCGGCCCGTTCCTGAAATACTTCGGGTCGTAGCCAATTCGAGTGACGCCAATTTCCCCATTCTCACTGTCATTGCGACGAGCGCCGGGTACCGCGCCGATCACCAATGGGCAATTCAGATCTCAATTCGGTGACAGTTTACTAAATCACGATATGGCCGCGTAAGCGGCCAACAAGACGTGGATGCCCGCAACAAGTGCGGGCATGACGGTGGTGGTCGGGGCTCAACCGAACGTGTTGACGACGCCATGAGTCTTGGAATGGCAATCACGACCTCCGTAGCCCCTACGGAATTAGCACGCGGAACCGGGTGCCCTCGCCCAGCGTGCTCTCGACCTCCAGGGTCAGGCCGAGAGAGGCCGCGATCTCGTCGGCGATGGCCATGCCCAGGCCCTCCCCCTGCGAGGTCTCGCCCTTCTCGCCCGAACGCCGGTACAGGGCGAGCGCGTCGGCGGACATGCCGGGACCGGTGTCCTCGACCGCGATGAACGCCCCCTCGCCAGCCGCGCCGGCGCTCACCGAGACTCCGCCTTCGACCGTGTACTTCACTGCGTTCGAGGTCAGGTTGCTGACCAGCCGCAACAGCGGCAGCACCGGCACCGCGATCTCGCGGTCGTCGCCGGTGCACGTGAAGCGCAAGCCCTTCGACACCGCCTCCTCGCGGAACACCTGCTCGACGGTACCGGTGATCAGCGACAACGGATAGGGTTCGGCGGGCGCCCCGGCATCCTTGACCGCCGCATCAATTTCTCCTTCGCCCGCCTCCTCCGGCCGGGCCTCGACCAGATAGCTGCCGGTCAGCCCCTCCAGATAGTCGAAGGCGTCCTTCAGCCTTCGGCGGGTCTCGGGATCGTCGCCAGCGGTCAGCGCGTCCATCGACAGGCGCAGCGCGGCGAGCGGCTGCTTGATGTCATGGCTTGCCGTGGCCAGGCGGCGCTGGCGCTGGGCGGCAAGCTCGCGGGCCTGGGCGTAGTTCTTCTCCGCCTCGAACAGCTCGCGGTTGAGGGCGGCGTCGCGGCGGGCCGCCTCCACTTCGCGCGACAGCGCGGATTCGTGGTCGCGCCGCAACTGAACCACAATGCCGACCAGGGTCGCCATCGTCGTCAGGGTGATCACCAGATAGTAGATGCGGTGCAGATTGTAGCCGACCAGCGGCGGCAGGGTGACGCCCGACAGATAGAGGATGGCCAGCCCCAGGCTCGCGCCGGCCACCAGCACGGTGCCCACCAGCGCGGGGCGGCCGACGCCGCCATCAGGCCGGCGCAGCCACGGCAGCAGCGCCGCGGCCTGGGCCGCGAGCATGGCCACGAACAAGAGATTGCCGATCATGACCACCGCGCCGGGGCCGATCAGCGGGATCAAGCCATTGACCGCCAGGCTGACGACCGCGAGAGCATAGGCGGCGCGGCGAAATCGCGGGCTCGGTCGCTCGCGTTCGCGCTGCCGGGCCGCGACATAGAACCCGAACCCGCACAGCAGGTTCATCAGCACCAGGGCAGCGATACCGTTCCAGCCGGGCCAGTCCGGCCACAGCAACTGGAAGGCGAGCCCATCCAACTGCGCGTTCAGCAGCAAGGCGATGGCGAACAGGGCCGCATAGAGCAGGCCGTTGCCGAACCGCACCGCGATGCTGAACACGGCGAAGAACAGGATGGCGGCGATGCTGAAGGCATGGAAGATGCCGGAGATCGCGGCGTCCTCTTCCCGCAGCGCACTCAGGCTCTGTTCCGACTCCAGGGTGAAGGCGAAGTTCGCGACCCCGGCAGCCTCGAACCCGACCACAAGGTCGGCGCGCTCGCCCGGCTGCAACGAGAACGGCGCGCTGAGGACAGTGCGGAAGCGCTGCGGCCGCGCATCGAACGGATCGTCGACGGTGTTGTCGAGCACCTCGTCCAAGGTGCCATCGGCGCGGCGCAGATGGATGGTAACGGCCGGAAAGAACGGTGCGCGGGTGGCAACGGTCCATGTGCCGGCGCGCTCGCCCGCGTTCTCGAGCGGGACGAGCAGCCAGTATGTGGCGAACACCGCGCCGAAGTCGGCGATATCGCTGCCGACGAGCCGGCCTTCGCCTGCATCGAACCCCGCAAGCGCCCCCGCCGGATCAAGCGTGTGATCGGGGTCGGCAAGATAGGCGATCTCCCCGCCCGGCACGGTCGCGGGTTCGCCCGGCCGCAGGTCGACCGCCCAAGCCGGCGATCCGGCAAAGGCGAACAGCACCAACAGGGCCGCCAACGCTCGCCTTCCCCGGGCTCGCCAAGACGTGGCGAATGCGCAAGACTGGCTCATGGGCGGCGGCGCGCCGGCGCCCGGGCGGCAGGCACACTCGCGGGGACCCGATGACAGGCGACGATCCGTTCACGGTCCGCGTCGTGATCGCCGACGACCACGCCATCGTGCGCGACGGGCTGAAGGGCGCGCTGGAAACGCCGGGGCTGGTCAGCCGTACCCCGTACAAGGTGGTCGCGCAGGTATCGGACGGGCTGGCGGCAATCGCGGCGGTGGAGAAGCACGCACCCGACCTGCTGCTGCTCGATGTTTCGATGCCGCACGCCGGCGGGGTGGAGGTGTTTCTGGAAGTGAAACGCTCCAGCCCCGACACCAAGGTGGTGGTGTTCACCGGCATCACCGCAATCGGGCTGATCGGCGACCTGATCGAGGCCGGCGTCGACGGCCTGTTCTCCAAGTCCGCCGACAACGCCGAGCTCTATGCCAAGCTGCCGTTGATCATGAACGGCGGGCGCCACATCGCCCAGATGTTCGTCGACCGGCTGCAAGCGCGGCCGGACCGGCCGGTGCTGACCGATCGCGAGCGCCAGACCCTGAACCTGATCATCGGCGGCCGGTCGACCAAGGAGATCGCGCTCGTCCTCGGCATCAGCCCGAAGACCGTCGACAAGTACCGGACCAGCATGATGCAGAAGCTGCAGGTGAACTCGGTGCCGCAACTGCTGGCCCGCGCGATGAAGGAAGGGCTGATCGACCCGGCACGGGAGCTTTAGAGCGTGTTCAATGTAATCGCGATCACACTGAACACGCTCTAAGTCCAGATCGATCGGGGTGCGGCGCATGACCCTCCCTCCATAACCCAACCGCGCCGCGGTTCAAATTCCCGCGGCGCCCCGGCGCCCAGGAGATCCGGGGCCGGGCCGCTGCGCAAGATGCCGTTATCTCCAGATAAAGGTCAGCAGGCCGCCGTCGTACTGCGCCAGGTTGACGGTGCCCGGCGAGATGTGGGCCGGCTGGTTGCCAGCCATGGCCAGCAGGTTGACCACTTCATGCGCGCCGACGCTGGCGCACGACTGCTGGTTGCGGCCGTTGGCGTTCAACGGGTTCACGCCCGACAGGTTGAGGTCGATGGACCTCTGGCCGGGGCGCTGGTTGTTCAGGCACACCCGCACCGCACCGGGCTGGGCGAGTCCGGGGGTGAAGCTGGTCTGCACCTGCTCCGCGCTGCCGGTGTGGGTGGTCACGGTGAAGGTGGGAAGCTGCGGCTGCACCGGGCCGTAAGCCAGCGGGTTGCCGGCACCGGCCGCCGGGGTGATGCAGCCCCCAAGGGCCACGGTCATGGCAAGGGCGGCGGCACCGGCAATCTTCGAAATCGAGGCGGTCAACATCGTCGTCATCTCCTTTGGCAAGCGAACCCCGCACCGTGCGGCGGTTCGTTGCCCGATGACGTAAGCAGCCTGCCGGATTGCCCATATGGGGTAGATTCCCCCCCCAGGTTTCGGTTGGATACCGCCCTCTTTGAATGATCGCGGCACGCGGCTGTGCATAATCACCATCACCCCACCGTCATCCTCGGGCTTGTCCCGAGGATCCATTTTTGTCCTATGTTCCAGTAGGTTAAGTGGTTTGCGCTGAACGGCATGGCGGCGGTCCCTCAGCCCTTGCCGCTCCAGCAAACAGCAAACATCCCAAGTATAGAGCATTGCATTCGCATGGACCCTCGCCACAAGGGCGAGAGCGACGAATAATTGCTAGTTGCGGTGGGGTCCACGCGCCCAGCGCGTGCGCGACACCCGCTAGAACAGCGAGAGCTGGCGGTCGTCGGCAGGCGGTGCGGCCGGCTTGACGAAGTGTTTCGTCTCCAGGGTCCAGCGGCGCTCGCCCAGGCCGAGCGACCGGCGCAGGCGTTCCATCCGCGACTTCAGGAGTTCAGCGTAGGCGCCGCTGCCGCGCATGCGGTGGAAGTAGCGCGCGTCATAGGACTTGCCGTCATGCGCCTGTTGCAGGTGGCTGAACACCCGCTTGGCGCGGCCGGGCGCGTGGTGGTCCAGCCACTCGGCGACCAGGTCCTTGATCTCCAGCGGCACCCGCAACAGCACATAGCCCGCGTCGGTCGCCCCGGCATCGCGCGCCGCGGTGACGATGGCTTCCAGTTCCTGGTCGTTGAGGGTCGGGATCATCGGCGCCGCCAGCACGGAGACCGGCACCCCGGCCTTGGCCAATCCCTCTATGGCGGCCAGCCGGCGGCCCGGCGTCGGTGCGCGCGGCTCCATGCGACGGGCGAGATCGCGGTCGAGCGTGGTCACCGACACCGCGACCGAGACCAGGCGTTGCTCCGCCGCCGGCGCCAGAAGGTCCAGGTCGCGCAGTACCAGGTTCGACTTAGTAACGATGCCGAACGGATGCCGGGTTTCAGCCAGCACCTGGATCACCGAGCGGGTGATCTCGAGCTGCCGCTCCACCGGCTGGTAGGGATCGGTGTTGGCGCCGATGGCGATCGGTGCCGGGCGATAGCCGCGCTTGGCCAGTGCGGCACGCAACAGCCCCGCCGCGTCGTGCTTGGCGAAAATGCGGGTCTCGAAATCGAGCCCCGGCGACAGGCCGAGATAGGCATGGGTCGGCCGCGCGAAACAATAGACGCAGCCATGCTCGCAGCCGCGATAGGGATTGATCGAGCGATCGAACGGCACGTCCGGCGACTGGTTGGTGGCGATGATGCTGCGCGACGCATCGGACAGCACCTCGGTGCGCAGCGCCGGATCGTCCAGGTCGGGTTCGCCGTCGCCCGGCGGCGCGCGGTCCCAGCCATCGTGGAACGCCTCGCTGCGATAGGCCTCGAACCTCCCGTCGCGGTTGCTCAGCGCGCCCCGGCCCTTGCGCATGGCCGGGCCCTTGTCCGCCCTCAATGCCCCCGCTGCGTGTGTCCGAACCATGGCCCAGATATAGCCTTGTTCTGCGAACGTTTCAAGAATATAGACACAGTGTTGTATCGGCCGCCGATTCGCGACTCGAGGCGACTCGGAGGGTGTCCGATTCGCGTGTCGAGTCGCTGCCCAAATCGCGCCATATTTCACAATATCTGGCCATAATCGCGGAACGTTCCGCGAATTGGCCGATTCGTTTGTGTTGGAGAAGTGCGCCCCGATTCGCGGCCCAATCGAGCAGACTGCGCCCTTGATCTTTGGGCGCAGTCGCCAAAGTCGGCACCAGCCCTCTCCCCCACCCGGCCACCCCCAATGGTCCCCTGGGACAGTATGCTTAGCGGGTGGCCGGGTGGGGGAGAGGGCCGGCGCAGAATTAAAGCCTGAGCGTCAAGCGAACGTCGGCAGGGCGTCGCGCATGCGCTCTATATGGGAAGCGCTCAGCATCGCGTCCACGTGTGCAGCCATGTGGGCAACAATTTTTTCGTCCGGAGCCTGGGCAGCCGTTGCGTTGCCGCTGGAACGCTGGCGTGACCGCCATCGTGACCGCCACTGGGCGAACCACGTCAGCGAGCGCAGCCAGGTCAGCCGGCGCAGCCGGCCCAGCCACGGCCGGGTCGCCGCCGCCAGGTCGGCTGGCAGCGCCGCGAGGTACGCTGCCTCGAACACGCCGACCGCGTCGGCATCGACCGTGGTGGCGACCCGCATGTCCCAGCCGGTGGAGGTCGGCAAGGTCACGTGACAGATGTCTATGGCACCGGCGTCGTAGGCGACGCGCTCCAGGTCGACGAACCAGGCATGGCCCGCACCGTCGATCAGGAAATTGCCCGGATGGGTGTCGACCCCTGCGAGGACGATGGGCGGTGCCCGGCCCGCGAAGGCTTCCGGCAGCCGCGCGGCGGCGGCGCATTCCTCGCGGATCAGCGCCACGCTCGCCGGGTCGATGCCGGCCGCCTCCAGCGCACCGGCCTGGCGGGCGATCAGGGCGACGGTGCCGGCAACCGGGTCGGTCTTCTCCGGCAGCGGCGGGCGGTCGTCCGGCCGCGGCAGGGCGAGCCCGTGCAGCGCGGCCAGCGCGCGCGCAATCGCCGGCAGGTCGCCCGGCAATCGCGGCACCGCGCCCTCGATCCGCTGCACCAGCAACGCGCCCATGGGCAGGTCCGGGCCCGGCGGCACCACGCCATGACAGCGCGGGGTCGCACCGCTCGCCTGCGCGCGGGCGAAACAAGCTGCCTCGTAGGCCAGGTGTGCTGCCGGGTCGGACCCCTCCGGCACCCGGCGCGGAATCCGTGCCAGCAGCCCCGTCTCGCCGAGCACCACATGGCGATGCCCGGCGCCGTAGTCCGGCACCGCCACCAATCCCTCGGCATCGAGCGCGCCGGAACTGGATGCCGTGTCGGGCAGATGGGGCGCAATCGCCGCCAGCAGCCGCGCGGCCTCGTCCGCCGGCAAAACGGTCACGGCGGCCTAGCGGAACGGGTTGCCGGTCGGCGGCGGTGATGCAGCGATAGCCGGGCCGCCGGCCGTGGTGTCGCGGTAGGCGAGCCCCAGGCAGGCCCACAGCGCGCCGTCCATGAACATGACCACCAGCGTCTGTGTCGTTTGCCCCACCAGGATGAAATCGGACGGGACAATGGTGACCAGCAGGAAGGCGACCGGAATGAAGATCAGGCTGACCACCGCAGTGATGCCGATGATCTTCATGCCCTGTTTTGCCGACTGCGCCCAGGCCACGCTGAGGTTGGTCGGTCGATCGAGCGCGATCGCGGGGAACACGAAATAGAGCCTGGCCAGCACCCAGATCCCCAGGAAGCCGACGCCGAACATGCCCAGCATGGCGCCGAACGGCCCGGCCACCATGCCGACGACGGCCCCGGCGATGCTGCTGCCCAGCATGATGCCGATGGTGGCCAGCCACATCAGGATCGTGTAGCCGAGCATGCGGAACTCGCGCGGGCCGAACAGGAACGTCAGCCGCACCGGCTGTTCGGTCGGGCCGAGCACGACATAACGTATCCAGGCGGTCTTGAACGGCACCGCCAGCACCGGCAGCACCAGCAGCATGGTCAGCCCGAACAGCAGCATATCGGTGACCAGGGGCCCGAAGTCGAACTGCTCGCCGGTATCGGTGTTGGTGATGACGAAGCCGCTCATCTCGTAGGTGGCGCCCGGCTGCACCATGAATTCCTGCGTCGCGCTGCTGGTGACCAGGCTGAGGCCGACCAGGGCCGCGATCTGCAGAATGTACGGGATCAGCGCAAAGGCGATCAGGGCGCGCCACTCGACGAAGGTGAATTTCAGGCTGGCCGTCAGGACCTTGCCGAAGTCGAACGATTTCATGGTCAGCGTCGCAGTCGCGTGGGCGTTGTCTGGGTGGCTGGTCGCGTTGTCGCGTAATGGAGCCGCGTCATCGCGCGGAACACAGGCAGGTGTCGGCGTGCTTTTCGGTGCGCATGTGCTTCACGCATATGTTCCTTCGGGCGCCTGTGATATCTGCCTGCCGCAAGGTCCGCAAGGGGCCCGGGTTGCTGTATGCTGCAACCCCCAACCCGCCTCCCACCGATATCGCGATGGGGGCATCGCAACCGGAGGCCCGCCCATGTTCACCACTCGACCGGAACTGACCGGCACCTTCGGCATGGTGGCGTCCACCCACTGGCTCGCCACCGCGGTCGGCATGGCGACGCTTGAGAAGGGCGGCAACGCGTTCGATGCGGCGGTGGCAGCCGGCTTCGTGCTGCAAGTGGTGGAGCCGCACCTGAACGGCCCCGGCGGCGACCTGCCGATCATCGCGCACCGCGCCGTGTCGGGCGAGACCGACGTGATCTGCGGCCAGGGGGTCACCCCGGCCGGCGCCACACTGGAACACTACCGCGCCCAGGGGATCGGCATCATCCCCGGCGACGGCCTGCTGGCCGCCTGCGTGCCGGGCGCGTTCGACGCCTGGATGACCATGCTGGCCGAATACGGCACCATGACGCCGCGCGAGGTGATGGCGCCGGCCATCGGTTACGCCGCCGACGGCTATCCGCTGGTGCCGGGCATTCTGGGCGCCATCGCGTCGGTGGCCGACCTGTTCCGCGACGAATGGCCGGGGTCGGCGGAACTCTACCTGCCCGGCGGCAATCCGCCCTCGCTGGTCCGGCTGTTCCGCAATCCGCAGCTGGCGGCCACCTACACCCGCATCGTCGAGACCGCCGAGGCGGCCGGCGGCGACCGCCATGCGCATATTTCGGCCGCGCGCGACGCGTTCTATCGCGGCTTCGTCGCCGATGCGATCGACCGCTTCTGCCGCGACGCCTACATGGACGGTTCCGGCCAGCGCAACGCCGGGGTGCTGACCGGCGACGACATGGCGAAATGGTCGGCGCCTGTCGAGGCGCCGCTGACCTACGACTATGGCGGGCTCACCATCTGCAAGCCCGGTCCCTGGAGCCAGGGGCCGGTGTTCCTGCAGCAACTGGCACTGCTGAAGGAGTACGACCTCGCGGCGATGGACCCGGTCGGCGCCGACTTCGTGCACACGGTCGCGGAATGCGCCAAGCTCGCCTTCGCCGACCGCGATGCCTGGTACGCCGACCCGGATTTCGCCGACGTCCCCATGGATGACCTGTTGAGCGACAGCTACGCCGCGGCGCGGCGCGCCGACGTGGCGGTGGACAGTGCGTCGGAAGCCTATCGCCCCGGCGCGCCCGGCGGACGGACCCCCTACCTGCCGATGCTGGACCCGGCGGCGCTGACCGGCGACATGATGGCCGCCGCCAACGAGCCGACCCGCGCCTTCGCCAACGTCGCGAACAACGATGCGGCGCGCGACGCGGTCAGGGACCGCGCGATGGGCGACACCTGCCACCTGGATGTCGTCGACCGCGACGGCAACATGGTCTCGGCCACCCCCAGCGGCGGCTGGCTGCAAAGCTCGCCCACCATTCCGGAGCTCGGCTTCTGCCTGGGCACGCGCGCACAGATGTTCTGGCTCGATGAGCGAGCCACTACCGTGCTGGCGCCGGGCCGCCGCCCGCGCACCACGCTGACGCCCAGCATGGCGCTGCGCGATGGCAAGGGTCACCTGGCCTTCGGCACCCCCGGCGGCGACCAGCAGGACCAGTGGTCGCTGACCTTCTTTCTGCGCTGGCTGCACCATGGCATGGGCATCCAGGCCTCCATCGACACCCCGATGTTCGACGTGAAGCACTTCTCGTCGTCGTTCTATCCGCGCCAGCCGATGGTCAATCAGCTCTCCGTCGAGGGCCGGTTCGATGCCGCGACCGTGGCCGATCTCAGACGGCGCGGCCACGGCGTGACCGTGGAAGAGGACTGGTCGCTGGGCCGGATCAGCGCGGTGGCCTGCGACGACGGCGTGCTGCGCGCCGGCGCAAACCCCAGGTTTTCCCAGGGATACGCCGCCGGGCGTTAAGCTGTGTCCTGCCCGGAACGTTCAATTTACGGAAGCTTCACCGCGCTCTGGCATTCTACGAGCTGACTTGTGCGCCCGCATGTAGCGCGCGCACCGACGTTCGTATTTGGCAAGGACATACGCGATGAACGCAGCCGCCGGCCGCAAGGTTTTCACCATCGAGCGCAGGAAGCCACAGAACGGGCGGCCGGGCGGTCTATTGGGCCCGCCCGCCAACCAGGATGGCCCCGCTGGCTTGAGCGAGGACGCCGCGAAGGCGATCGCCGAAATCCAGGAGTCGCTGAAGGCCCTGGACGTGAAGGTCAATGCGCTGCCGAAGCTGGAAGAGATCGAAGACCGGCTGGTGCGCGACGTCTTCGACATGCAGGATCGCATCAAGACCACGAAGGAAGAGATCGCCGCCCTGCGCCACCCGAACTCGCCCAACGACGAATTTGCGCGGGCCAGCCGGCAGATGGACCTGATCGTCGAGCAGACCGAGGACGCGACGTCCTCCATCCTGGCGATGGCGGAGACGCTGGAAGACCTGATCGGTCAGGTGCGGGACGCCAACTCCGACGACCAGTTCATCGCGAACTGCACCGACAAGATGAGCGACGCGATCACCTCGATCTACGAAGCGTCGAACTTCCAGGACATCACCGGGCAGCGGACCCGCAAGGTCGTCGAGGTCATCAAGTACATCGAAGAGCGGCTGAACCGGATGGCCGACGTTTGGGGCACCGGCGAGCTGGAGGCGATGCCGGTGACGCTGGACGACGGCTCGATGGACGACGATGTCGCGCTCAGCGGCCCGTCGACCGGCGCCGAGGGCATCTCGCAGGACGACATCGACCAGTTGTTCGATTAGCTCGTTCTTCGCGTAGGCCGAGCCGCCGACGTTCCCTCTCGTCGTCCTCGCCCTTGTGGCGAGGACCCATTCTCGTCCAATACGCCAACGTATTAGGTGGCTGACGCCGAACGGCGTGGCAATTGCCCCGCGGGCATTGCTGCATCGACTTCGAACAAACCCCGGACAGTAGGAGTCCCGCACTTGCATGGGCCCTCGCCACAAGGGCGAGGGCGACGATGCCAGGTGTTTGTCGCTCACGCAGTATCTGCGCTTCAGCGCATTCGCATCAAAGTCCGCTCAAAGCAGGAGCTGCGGTCCGATCAGCGCCAGCGTCGGGAATGCGATAATGATCGAGACCCGCACGATCTCCGCCGCAAAGAACGGCATCACGCCAAGGAATGTGTCGCGCATCGGCACGTCCTTGGCCATTTCCGATATGACGAACACGTTCAGGCCCACCGGTGGTGTGATCAGGCCCAGCTCGACCACGATCAGGGCCAGGATGCCGAACCAGATCTTCAACTCGTCCGGATGCATGCCGAAGTCGAGCGCCGAGATCGCCGGCCAGAAGAACGGGATCACCAGCAGGATCATCGACAGGCTGTCCATCAGGCAGCCAAGCAGGATCAGCGCCAGCAGGATCAGAACCAGCACCATGTAGGGCGACAGGCCGGAATTGACGATCATGTCGGCGGCGGCCTGCGGCACGCGCCCGCGCGCCATGAAGATCTTCAGCAGTTCCGCCCCCAGCAGGATCAGATAGATCATGCCCGTGGTCTTGGCGGTCTCCAGCAGCGCGTCGCGCATTTCCGGCAGCCGCACCAAGCCGCGGCCGATGCCGTAGACCGCGACCAGGAACACGCCAATCGCGGCGGCCGGCGTCGGGTTGAAGAACCCGAAATAGATGCCGCCGATGACCAGGCCGAAGATCACCAGCACCGGCAACACGCGCACGGTCGCCGCCCCCAGTTCGGCGCGCGACACCCGCTCGCCCGGCGGGCCGGCATTGGGCCGCAAGCGCACATAGATGCCGATGGTGATGCAGAACAGGATGACCGCGATCAGGCCGGGCAGGAACGCGGCCATGAACATGGCCACGATGTTGGCCTCGACAATGATGGCGTAGACCACCAGCACCACAGATGGCGGGATCAGGATGCCGAGCACACCGCCGGCAGCGAGCGTGCCGGTGGCCAGTGACGGCGCGTAGTTGTAGCGCCTGAGCTCCGGCAGGGCGACCTTGCCCATGGTCGATGCGGTGGCCAGCGACGAGCCGCAGACCGAGCCGAAGCCGGCGCAGGCGGCAATGGCGGAGATCGCCACGCCGCCGCGCATCCAGCCCAGCCAGGCGTTGGCGGCACGAAACAGGTCGCGGCTCAGCCCGGACTTGGTGGCGATCGCGCCCATCAGCACGAACATCGGCACCACCGACAGCCCGTAGTTGGAGAAGACGCTGTAGCCCAGGCTCTTGAGCTGGCCCAACAGTGCGTTGGGCCCGCTGAGAATGACCGTCCCCACCGCGCCGATCAGGATCATGCTGTAGGCGATCGGCATGCGCAGGGCGATCAGCCCGATCAGGCAGACGAGGCCGGCAAGGCCTATGAGAAGGTTGTATTCCACCCGCCGCGTCCGCCCCGATATGCGCTCAGGTCTGCGCGGAACGCTTGGTGTCGCGCCCGGCTTCCAGGATCGAAATGAAGGACGCGACGACCAGCAGGAACAGCGACACCAGTATGGGGATGAAGGCGATCCAGATCGGGAAGCCCAGGATCGCCGTCTTCAGGCCATAGCCCTTGGTGTCGATCATGCCCAGGCTCATCCGCCACAGCAGCAGTGCTGCAAACAGGAACGCCACCACGGCACCGATCATGGTCAGGATGGCGACCGTCCGCCGGCCTGCCCGCTGGGTGAAGATATCGGCGCTGACATTGCCGCCGATAAGCTGGCAGTAGGGCAGGAACGCGAACGCGGCGATGGCCACGCCGACTTCGGCCATCTCGTACTCGCCGGGCAGCGACTCACCGAGGAACTTGTTGGAGACCAGACTGATGGCGGTGAACAGCACCAGGGCGAGCAGCACCACCCCGCCGGCCACCGCCCAGGCCATAATGACCCAGCGGGCGAGACCCAGAGGCCCCGCCCGCGTCAACGTCTGATCTGTCACGAGACGGCGCTATTGCGCGTGGCGCGCAATCGCCTCGCGGGCCGCTTCCACCAGCGCGCGGCCGTCGATGCCCTGCGACTCGACATCCTCGATCCAGCGCTCGACCACAGGCTCCAACGCGTCGCGGAAAGCCTGAATCTCTTCCTCGCTGAGCTGGATGTGCGTGTTGCCGGCCTCGATCGCCATGTTCAGGCCACCGGTCTCCGCCGCCGTCCACATCTCGCCAACCTCGCGCAGCCACGCCTCGCTGTTGACCTCCTCGATCGCCTGCTGAATGTCCTCGGGCAGGCTCTCCCAGGTGTCGATGTTCATGGAGACCTGGAACGTCGTGGTCCCGAAGCGGATCGAGTCGTGGCCCTCGATCTGGTACTGGGTCAGGTCCTGCAAGCCCAGCGGCGGGATGATCTCGAACGGGATCAACGCCCCGTCCACCACCTTCTGCGAGAGCGCCTGCGGCAGGTCGGGCACCGGCATGCTGGTCGGGATCGCGCCCAACGCCTCCAGCACCCAGGCGCCCGTGCGGGTCGGAATGCGCATTTCCAGGCCGTCCAGGTCGGCCGGCGAGCGGACCTCCTGATCCACCATGTGGATCGCCTGTCCGGCGTGGACGTGGGTCCACATCACCTTGGTGCCCTGGTACTCCTCGGCCAGAAACTCGTCGAACAACTCGGCCATCGCCAGGTTGGTCGCGACCGTATCGTTGGTGTGCACGAACGGCAGTTCGAACACCTCTGAGCGCGGGAACAGGCCGGCGGTGTAGCCGTTGACCGTCCAGATCAGGTCGACGACGCCGTCGCGCACCTGATTGATCAGCTCCGGCGGCGCCCCGCCGAGCGACATGGCCGGGTAGATTTCGATCAGCACCCGGCCGTCGGTCGCCTCGTTCACCCGGTCCGCCCACGGCTGCAGCATGTTGGTGTGCGCCGGCGATTGCGGCCCCAACAGGTGATGCAGGGTCAGCGTGTACTCCTGCGCGCTGGCGGCATTGGACAGCGCGGCCAGGGCCGTGGCCGTCCCCAGAATGCCGAGCAGCTTGGCTTTGTTCAGTGACATGCGATTGATCCTCCCCAACGTGGACCGGGTTCGCGATCCGGACCTTATTTAGAATGCATCTACTGTGGCGTCTCAGGACCCGAGCGTCAACGCACGTTCCCCTGAGCGGCAACCGGCGCCGTCGCTCGGTGGCGCCGGCATCAGCCCCAAACGTCGCGCGCCACCTCCACGCACCGCTCCAGCTTGCGCCACTGGTCCTCGTCGGTCAGCTCGTTGCCGTGGGCGGTGGATGAGAAGCCGCACTGGTGGCTCAGCGCGCACTGGTCCAGCGGCACGTACTGCGCCGCCTCGTCGATGCGCTTCTTGATGTCGTCGGCGCTTTCCACCGCGGCCAGCTTGGAGCTCATCAGGCCGAGGACGACGGTCTTGCCCTTGGGCATGAAGCGCAACGGCGCGAAGTCGCCCGAGCGCTCGTCGTCGTACTCCAGGAAGAAGGCGTCGATGTCCATCTCGTTGAACAGCGTCTCCGCCACCGGCTCGTAACCGCCTTCCGCCACCCACGCGCTCTTGAAGTTGCCGCGGCACAGGTGGACGCCGATCACCATGTCGTCGGGCCGGTCCCGGATCGAATCATTGACCAGCCGGCAATAGAGCCGGGTCAGTGCATCCGGGTCGTCGCCGCGCTCCTTGGTCTTGGCGCGGATCGCCGGGTCGCACAGATAGGCCAGGTTGGTGTCGTCCATCTGCAAATAGCGGCAGCCGCGGTCGGCCAGGTCAGCAAGCTCGTCGCGGTACGCCGCGGTCAGGTCGTCATAGAACTGGTCCAGGTCCGGGTAGGCCTCGCTGGAGATGCCCTCGCGGCCGCCGCGGAAGTGCAGCATGGACGGTGCCGGAATGGTGACTTTCGGCGTCGCCGACACGACCGACTTCAGATAGTCGAAGTCGGCGCCCTGGATGGAATGGGTGTGGCCGAGCTTGCCGGTCACCTTCATGGTCGGCGGGTTGAAGCCGAGGTCGGTGCCGTCGGACTTGCGGAACCTGGCCACGAACTTGCCCTCGGTCACGGTCACGCCGTCCAGGTGCTCCAGGAAATCGACGTGGAAGAAGGTGCGGCGGAACTCGCCGTCGGTGATGCCGCGCAGGCCCACATCCTGCTGCTTGCCCACGACCTCGCGGATGCAGTCGTCCTCCACCTCGCGCAAGTCTTCAGCCGTGCACTCGCCGTCGGCAAACCGCTTGCGCGCCTCGATCAGGCGGGGCGGCCGCAGGAAGCTGCCAACGTGGTCGGCTCGAAATGGTCCATTCATGTCCCGAAAAATCCCTGTAATAGCTGATTTGTGCCGGGGCCTTGTGCCAGTCCATGGTGGTGGCGCGGCCCGGTTCGGCGCAACAATAACGCAGGCCCGCGGAGCCGGCCATTGCAAGCGACCATGCGTCGCCATCGAATGGCAGCCACGAAAAACGCAAGGCGGCGGAGACACGGCTGGCGCGCCACGGCACACGCCCTACAATGGGTGCGACACGGAGGCGAACGGGAGGAGATCGGGACCATGCCCAGACAACTGTCCACCCCGCGCATTCTGGCGCGCGATACCATGGCGTTTGTCCTGGCCGGCGGGCGCGGCAGCCGGCTGCTGGAACTCACCGACAAGCGCGCGAAACCGGCCGTCTATTTCGGCGGCAAGAGCCGCATCATCGATTTCGCCCTGTCGAACGCGGTCAATTCGGGCATCCGCCGCATCTGTGTCGCCACCCAGTACAAGGCGCACAGCCTGGTCCGCCATCTGCAGCGGGGCTGGAGCTTCTTCCGGGCCGAGCGCAACGAGATGCTGGACATCCTGCCCGCCTCGCAGCGCGTCGACGAGAACCGCTGGTATCTGGGCACTGCCGACGCGGTGACCCAGAACATCGACATCATCGAGAGCTACGAGCCGAAGTACATCGTCGTGCTGGCCGGCGACCACGTCTACAAGATGGACTACGAGGTGATGCTGCAGCAGCACGTCGACTCCGGCGCGGCCGTCACCGTGGGCTGCCTGGAAGTGCCGCGCATGGAGGCGACCGGCTTCGGCGTCATGAAGATCGACACGACCGATCGCATCGTCGACTTCGTGGAGAAGCCGGCCGATCCGCCCGGCATGCCGGACAAGCCCGACATGGCGCTGGCCAGCATGGGCATCTACGTGTTCGAGACCAAGCTGTTGATCCAGGTTCTGCTGGAAGACATGGACGATGCCGCATCCGCCCACGATTTCGGCCGCAACATCATCCCGAAGCTGGTCGAGAGCGGCGGCGCCGTCGCCCACCGCTTCTCCCAGTCCTGCGTCACCAGCGATGACGAGTCGGAACCGTACTGGCGCGATGTCGGCACGCTGGACAATTTCTGGCAGGCGAACAAGGACCTGACCGACTTTACGCCGGAGCTCGACCTCTACGACAAGGACTGGCCGATCTGGACCTATGCCGAGATCACGCCGCCGGCCAAGTTCATCCACGACGAGGAGGATCGGCGCGGCATGGCGGTCAGTTCCATGGTCTCCGGCGGGTGCGTCATCTCCGGCTCGTCGCTGCGCGAGTGCCTGCTGTTCACCAATGTGCGCTGCCATTCCTACAGCGAGCTGAACGGCGTCGTCGCGCTGCCGGACTGCGTGGTGAACCGCAACGCGCGGCTGACCAACGTCATCCTCGACCGCGGCGTGGAGATCCCGGAGGGGCTGGTGGTCGGCGAGGATCCTGAACTCGACGGCAAGCGGTTCCGGATCAGCGAGGGCGGCATCTGCCTGATCACCCAGCCGATGATCGACAAGCTCAGCCTGTAGACGATGCGCATCCTGTTCGTGGCGTCGGAGTGCGCGCCGCTGGTCAAGACCGGCGGGCTGGCCGATGTCGTCGGCGCGCTGCCACAGGCGCTCGCCACCCTGGGCCACGAGGTGCGGGTGCTGCTGCCGGCCTATCGGGGGCTCGCCGGCAAGCTGTCGGACGCAACGCCGGCGGCCAGCTACAAGGCCCTTTTTGGCGGCAAGGCGAACGTGCTGGCGGGCAAGACGGCCGGACTGGACCTGCTGCTGCTGGATGCGCCGCACCTGTTCGACCGGCCGGGCAACCCCTATCTGGGGCCGGACGGGCGCGACTGGCCGGACAACCATTTGCGCTATGGCGCGCTCTGCCGGGTGGCGACGGACATCGCGACAAAGGGGGCGGACGGCTGGCGGCCCGACCTTGTCCACTGCCACGACTGGCAGGCGGGCCTGGTGCCGGCCTATCTGCGCGGCGCCAAGGGTCCGGCGATCCCGTCCGTGATCTCCATCCACAACGTCGCCTTCCAGGGGCTGTTTCCGGCCGAGACGCTGTCCGCCCTGGACATTCCGGCCGCCATGTTCACGCCGGAGGGCCTGGAATACTACGGCCAGGTCAGCATGCTGAAGGCGGGTCTGGTTTATGCCGACCGGCTGACGACCGTGAGCCCCACCTACGCGCGCGAGCTGATGACGCCCGCGTTCGGCATGGGGATGGACGGGGTGCTGCGCGGGCGGGCCGGCGACCTCAGCGGCATCCTGAACGGCATCGACCTGGACGTGTGGAACCCGGCCGCCGACCCGCACATCGCCGCCAGCTATTCCGCGCGGGCGATATCAGGCAAGGCGAAGAACAAGGCCGCCCTGGCCAGCGCGTTCGAGATCGCGCCCTGCCCCGACCGCCCGCTGTTCTGCGTGGTCAGCCGGATGACCGCGCAGAAGGGCCTGGACCTGCTGCTGGAGGCCCTGCCCGCGCTGTTGGAGCGCGCCAGCCTGGTGCTGCTGGGGGCCGGCGACACCGCCCTGGAGGATGCCTTCATGGGCGCACGCCGCCGCATGCCGGAGCGGCTGGGCGTGCGCATCGGCTATGACGAGGCGCTGTCGCACCTGATGCAGGCGGGCGCCGACGCCATCGTCGTGCCGTCCCGTTTCGAGCCGTGCGGCCTGACCCAGCTCTATGGGCTGCGCTATGGCACGTTGCCGGTCGTGGCGCGCACCGGCGGGCTGGCCGACACCGTGATCGACGCCAACGACGCCGCCATGCGGGCTGGTGTCGCCACCGGCTTCCAGTTCGCACCGGTGACGGCCGATGCGCTGGCCCAGGCGCTGGCCACCGCCTGCGACGTCTTCGCCGATGCCAAGGCGTGGCGCACCATGCAGCGCCGCGCGATGGCGCATCCGGTGGGCTGGGACCAATCCGCCCTCGCCTACGACGCGCTGTACAGGGACATCACAGGCGATACGCGCGGCGGCAATTCGGCGTAGGATGCCGCCATGACGGAGTGGATCGCCAACTTCCCCGGACTGGCCAGCCTGAAGCCGGAGATCCGCGACCTGCTGGTGGGCGAGAGCGCCGTGGTATCGGTGCCGAAAGGCACCGTCATCTTCGGGCCCGGCAAGGCGCCGGAAAACATGCTGCTGCTGCTCGACGGCACGGTGCGGGTGCAGCAGGTGTCGGAGAGCGGGCGCGAGATCGTGCTCTACCGGGTGCATGCGGGCGAAAGCTGCGTGCTGACCACGGCCTGCCTGCTGGCCTATGAGGACTATCTGGCCGAAGGCATCACCGAGACCGATGTCGAGGCGGTCGCCATTCCGCGCCGGGTGTTCGACCAGTTGGTCGCGTCGTCGGAGGTGTTCCGCCGCTTCGTCTTCTCCGCCTACTCCAAGCGCATCACCGACCTGTTTCTGGTGATCGAGGAAGTGGCGTTCCGGCGCATGGACATCCGCCTGGCCCAGAAGCTGTTGGAGTTGCAGACGCCGGCGCACCAGGTGGCGGCGACCCACCAGCAGCTCGCCTCCGAACTCGGCACCGCGCGCGAGGTGGTGTCGCGCCAGTTGCAGGAGTTCCATCGCCGCGGCTGGCTGAACCAGACCCGCGGTATGGTCACCATCACCGACGAGACGTCGCTCGGCGAACTGGCCCACGCGGGACACTAGAGCATGATCATTTAAGTCGGCACCGGCCCTCTCCCCCACCCGGCCGCCCAACGACAGTATCCTGCTGGGTGGCCGGGTGGGGGAGAGGGCCGGCGCAGATTCAGCGTAAGCTGATCCCGATCTAGTCACCGACGTTCCACCTTCCGTGACTAGATCACTGATCGGTGCGTGACATTGCTCTACGGTTGGCGCAAATCCCGCCAACCGGAGGAAGCAATGACACAATATCCCGTCGACATTTCCGTGAAGCCGGACGTCAAGGCGTTCTTCGAGCCGGACACCAACACCATCAGCTATGTGGTCAAGGACCCCGGCTCGTCGTCCTGCGCGGTCGTCGATTCGGTGATGGACCTGGACTATGCCGCCGGCCGCATCAGCTTCGAGCACGCCGACGAGATCATCGCCGACATCACCGACCGTGGCCTGAAGCTGGAGTGGATCATCGAGACCCACGTCCACGCCGACCACCTGTCCGCCGCGCCGTACATCCAGGCCAAGCTGGGCGGCAAGATCGGCATCGGCGACAAGATCGTCGTGGTGCAGGAGACCTTCGGCAAGTTCTTCAACGAAGGGACCGAGTTCAAGCGCGACGGCAGCCAATTCGACGCCCTGTTCAAGGACGGCGACACCTACACCATCGGCGGCATGACCGGGTTCGCCATGCACACCCCCGGCCACACCCCGGCATGCATGGTCCACGTGATCGGCGATGCCGCGTTCGTCGGCGACACCCTGTTCATGCCCGATGCGGGCTCCGCACGCGCCGACTTTCCGGGCGGCGATGCCGGCACCCTCTACGATTCGATCCAGAAGGTGCTGGCGCTGCCGGACGAGACCCGCCTGTTCATGTGCCACGACTACGGCGCCGACGGCCGCGACATCGAATGGGAGACCACGGTCGGCGCCGAGAAGGCCAAGAACATCCATGTCGGTGGCGGCAAGACACGCGAGGAGTTCGTCAAGTTCCGTACCGCGCGTGACGCCACCCTGGACATGCCGCGCCTGATCCTGCCGTCGCTGCAGGTCAACATGCGTGCCGGCGATATCCCCACCGATCCCAGCGGCCGGCAGATGCTCAAGCTGCCGATCAACGGCCTCTGAGCCGTCGGACACAGGCAGTTGGATACGGGCAGTTGGATACGGGCAGTTGGATACGGGAGGAATCGTCATGGACGTGAAGAAGATCTCGAACGAGCTGTCGGTCAGCGGCCAGATCGCCGTCGACGACGTGGCAGCACTCGCCGAACAGGGCTTCCGGGCGGTCATCTGCAACCGGCCCGATGGCGAGGGGCCGGACCAGCCCAATTTCGAGGAAATCGAAGAGGCAGCGAAAAAGGCGGGGATGGAGGCACGCTACATCCCCATAGTCTCCGGCAAGGTAGGCGACGACGACGCCCAGGCGTTCGGCGATGCGCTGCAGTCATTGCCGAAGCCGGTGCTGGCCTATTGCCGGTCCGGCACCCGCTCGACAACCCTGTGGTCGCTGGCCCAGGCCGACCGGATGGCGCTGGCCGACATCCTGGCCGCCGCCAAGCGCGCCGGCTACGACATGAGCGGCGTGGCGCGGCGCATCTCCAATGGCGGCAAGACACCGACCGACCGGCCGGATGCGTCGTTCGACGTTGTGGTGGTCGGCGGCGGTGCCGCGGGCATCTCCGTCGCCGCCAGCCTGCGCGCGCGCCGGCCCTCGCTCGATATCGCCATCATCGACCCCGCCGACGTGCACTACTACCAGCCGGGCTGGACCATGGTCGGCGGCGGCATCTTCGACGCCGGCGACACCGCCCGCACCATGGCCTTGCTGATCCCCAACGGCGTGCATTGGCTGAAGGCGGCGGTGGCCGCTTTCGAGCCGCAGAACAACGCCGTCATCCTGGATGGCTGCCGGGTGGTGAAATACCAGCGCCTGGTGGTCTGCCCCGGCCTGAAGCTCGACTGGCACAAGGTGGAAGGCCTGGTCGAGACCCTGGGCCGCAACGGCGTCACCTCCAACTACCGCTACGATCTGGCGCCCTATACCTGGCAACTGGTGCAGGGGCTGAAGAAGGGGCGCGCGCTGTTCACCCAGCCGCCGATGCCGATCAAGTGCGCCGGCGCGCCGCAGAAGGCGCTCTACCTCTCGGCCGACCACTGGCGGCGCAACGGCGTGCTCAACAACATCGACATCCACTTCCACAATGCCGGCGGCGTGCTGTTCGGCGTGAAAGACTACGTGCCGGCGCTACAGAGCTATATCGACCGCTACGGCGCCAAGCTGGAATTCTTCAACAACCTGGTGGCGGTGGACGGCCCGGCCGGCAAGGCATGGTTCGACGTCGCCAAGCCGGACACGCCGGTGGAGCGCGTCGAGGTCGAGTTCGACATGATGCACGTCTGCCCGCCGCAGACCGCGCCGGACTTCATCCGGGTGTCGCCGCTGGCGGACGCTGCCGGCTGGGTCGATGTCGACCAGGCGACCCTGCGCCACAAGTCGTTCGAGAACATCTGGGCGCTGGGCGACGTGATGAATGCTCCCAATGCCAAGACGGCGGCTGCCGCACGCAAGCAGGCGCCGACGGTGGCGGAGAACCTGATCGCCGATGTCGACGGCCGCTCGCCGGTGGCGCAGTACGACGGCTATGGCTCCTGCCCGCTGACGGTGGAGCGCGGCAAGATCGTGCTGGCCGAGTTCGGCTATGGCGGCACGCTGCTGCCAAGCTTCCCGCGTTGGCTGATCAACGGCACCAAGCCCAGCCGCCTGGCGTGGTTCCTGAAGGAGAAGCTGCTGCCGCCGATCTATTGGAAGGCGATGCTGCGCGGGCGCGAGTGGCTGGCCAAGCCCGAGCGGATTTGACCTCCTTGGCTCGACAGCATTGGACCACGCCACAATGACCGCGCGCGGCTGGACGCGATATCTGCCGATCCTGCAATGGGGCCGCACCTACAACGGCCAGGCCCTGGGCAACGACCTGATCGCGGCCGTGATCGTGACGATCATGCTGATCCCGCAGTCGCTGGCCTATGCGCTGCTGGCCGGCCTGCCGCCGGAAGCGGGCATCTACGCCTCGATCCTGCCGATCATGCTCTATGCGGTGTTCGGCACCAGCCGCGTGCTGGCGGTGGGGCCGGTGGCGGTGGTGTCGCTGATGACGGCGGCCGCCATCGGCAATGTGGCGGCGGCCGGCACCGCCGGCTATGCGGTCGCCGCGCTGACGCTCGCCGGGCTGTCGGGCGCCATGCTGGTGCTGATGGGCGTGCTGCGGCTGGGTTTCCTGGCCAATTTCCTGTCCCACCCGGTGATCGCCGGGTTCATCACCGCGTCCGGCGTGCTGATCGCGACCAGCCAGCTCCGCCACGTGCTCGGCGTCGACGCGTCCGGCCACACGTTGTGGGAGATGGTGGTGTCGCTGGTGGAGCACATCGCCGACACCAACCCGATCACGGCGGTCATCGGCATCGTCTCGGCGGCGTTCCTGTTCTGGGTGCGCAAGGGGCTGAAGCCGCTGCTGCGGCGCCTGGGCGTCGGCCCGCGCCTGGCCGACGTGGCGGCGAAGGCCGGCCCGGTCGCCGCCGTCGTCGTCACCACGCTTGCGGTCGGCACCTTCGACCTCGCGGACCAGGGCGTGCAGATCGTCGGCGCGGTGCCGCAGAGCCTGCCGCCCTTCACCCTGCCCGATGTTTCGCTGGACCTGATCGAGGCGCTGATCGTGCCGGCCCTGCTGATCTCGATCATCGGCTTCGTGGAATCGATCTCGGTCGCGCAGACGCTGGCCGCGCGCAAGCGCCAGCGCATTGACCCGGACCAGGAGCTGATCGGGCTGGGTGCCGCCAATCTGGGCGCGGCCTTCACCGGCGGCTATCCGGTCACCGGCGGCTTCGCGCGCTCGGTGGTCAATTTCGATGCCGGGGCCGAGACTCCGGCCGCCGGCGCCTTCACCGCAATTGGGCTCGCGATTGCCGCGGTGGCGCTGACGCCGCTGATCTTCTTCCTGCCGAAGGCGACGCTGGCCGCCACCATCATCGTCGCCGTGCTGTCGCTGATCGACTTCGGCGTGCTGAAGCAGGCCTGGCGGTACTCCAAGCCCGACTTCGCCGCGGTCGCCGGCACCATCCTGCTCACCCTCGGCTTCGGGGTCGAGGTCGGCGTCTCCGGCGGCGTGATCATCTCGATCCTTCTCGCGCTCTACCGCACCTCTCGCCCGCACATCGCCGAGGTCGGGCTGGTGCCGCACACCGAGCACTTCCGCAACATCCGGCGCCACCGGGTGCTGACCGACCCGGCCATGCTGAGCTTTCGCATCGACGAGAGCCTGAACTTCGCCAACGCGCGCTTCCTGGAGGACTATCTCTACGACCGGGTGCTGGCCGCGCCGGAGACCCGCCACATCGTGCTGATGTGCTCGGCGATCAACGAGATCGACTTGAGCGCGCTGGAATCGCTGGAGGCCATCAACCACCGGCTGAAGGACATGGAGATCAAGCTCCACCTGTCGGAGGTGAAGGGCCCGGTGATGGACCGGCTGAAGCGCACCCACTTCCTGGACGAGATGACCGGCCAGGTGTTCCTGTCCCAGTACGAGGCGATGCGCACGCTGGCCCCGGTCGGCGACGGCTCGCCGGTCAGCACGCCCGATATCGGGTCCGGTGAGACGAAGCGTATTAGCGTTTGATTGCCAAGTCAGCGCAAGCTGGTCACGATCAACGCAGGTCGTCGATAACCTCCGCCAGCGCGTCCAGGCAGGCGCGGCCGAGCACGCCGCTGCGCTCCGGCGACCAGCCCGTCATCTGGTTGGGCGCGTCCGCCACGTCCTTGAACGGCATCTCCAAGGTCATCGCCAGGCAGTCGAACGCCTCGGCGATGTGGTTGGTCGACATGGTCATGTTGGCGCGGCCCGGCGGCGCCTTGGGATAGCCGTGCTCGATCTGGAAGTCCGGGTTGGCGCGCACCAGCGCGGCGCAGAACCGGTCGTGCAGGTCGATCTGCTTCTCCTTCAACGACGGAATGCCATGTGAGCCGGCGATGAAGTTGTAGGGGATCGCCTCGTCGCCGTGGACATCGATGCAGAAGTCGACGCCGGTGCGGCGCATGTGCTCGCGCACGTAGTAGACCTCGGGGCTGGTGTCCGGGCTCGGCTCGGCCCAGGCGCGGTTCAGATTGACCCCGGCGGCGTTGGTGCGCAGGTGGCCGCGAAAGCTGCCGTCCGGGTTCATGTTCGGCACGACATAGAACACCGCCTTCTGGCGCAGCGCACGGGCGAGCGGATCGGCGGGGTTGATCAGCCGGTCGAGAAAACCCTCCATCCACCATTCGGCCATGGTCTCGCCGGGGTGCTGGCGGGCGATGGCCCAGACCGCGCGCTTGCCCGCCGCCGGCGCGCCGAGGGTCAGCAGGTCGATGTCGCGGCCGTCGACGGTCTGGCCCAGCACACTGAGCGACGTCTCCTCGTCCGCCGCCGCACCGGCGACCAGGGCGGCATGGCGCACCAGGTTGTATGGCGCGAAATAGCTGTAGGTCACACAGTCGCTCAGCGGCGTGTGCTGGATCTCCAGCACCCCGTCGGCATAGCGCGTCGGCACCCGGTGGTAGGTCTGCATGTCGTGGGACGCGACGGCGGCATAGCCTTCCCAGCCCTGGGTGTAGGTCGCCTCGCCCGCATTGACGATGCGCATGGTCAGCGCCTGCCCGCGCGCGCCGGCGACCCGGTAGCAGAACCACTGCATGAAGTCCGACTGGTGGTCGCGCCGGATCTTCAGCCGGATGTCGTCCGGCCGGGCGGCGCTCTCCACCTCGATGTTGCCACCGTCGAACTGACTGGAAATGTGCATCAATGCGTCCTTGCGGTTCGGTTGTCGCGTGCGCCCGAAGGGGCCATATTCGATAGTCTAGGCGGGTCCAACCTAACGGAGGACGGCCAGCGATGACACCCGCTTCGCCAAGCGTTCCCGACATCGCGCCGCATATTCTGGCGCAGCCATATGACAGCTATGGCGCCGAGGACCACCGCACCTGGGCGACGCTGTTCGACCAGCAGGCCGACCTGCTGCCGGGCCGCGCCTGCGACGCGTTCGTTGCCGGCATGCGCGGGCTCGGCATGGCGGCCGGCGGCATCCCGAAGTTCGACGACATCAACGCCCACCTGGATGCGGCGACGGGCTGGCGGATCGAAGCGGTGGCCGGGCTGGTGCCCGACGACGTGTTCTTCGCCATGCTGGCGGGGCGGCGCTTTCCGGTGACCTGGTGGATCCGCAAGCCGGAGCAGATCGACTACATCCAGGAGCCGGACGTCTTCCACGACCTGTTCGGCCATGTGCCGATGCTGATGAACCCGGTGTTCGGCGACTACATGGCGGCCTACGGGCGCGGCGGGATGAAGGCGCTGAGGCTCGGCGCGCTGGCCAAGCTGGCGCGGCTCTACTGGTACACGGTGGAGTTCGGCCTGGTGCGCGAGGCCGATACGCTGCGCATCTACGGCTCCGGCATCGTGTCGTCGCGCGGCGAGGTGCGCTACTGCCTGGAAAGCGAAAGCCCGAACCGCATCGGCTTCGACCTGATGCGCATCATGCGCACCCGCTATCGCATCGACACGTTCCAGAAGACCTACTTCGTCATCGACGACTTCGACCAGTTGTTCGCGGCGACCGCCCCCGATTTCACCGACTATTACCGCGCGCTGGAGTCCCTGCCCGACATTGGCGCCGGCGCGGTGCTAGACGAGGACGACGTGATCCATCGCGGCACCGGTGAGGGCTGGGCCGACGATGCCGGCGATGTTTGAGCGCCCACACACCCTCGGAGCCTGCGGATGATCGACGAACGAGATGACGAACCGGTCGAGCTGGCGTCATCGCCCTGCTTTGCCCACGAGTTCGAAAATCTGGCACCGCCGGACCGCGACCCGCTGCGCACGCCGCTCTGCGCGCTTCTGGGCTGCGATTTTCCCATCCTGCAGGCGGGCATGGGCGGCGTTGCGCGGTCCGAACTCGCGGCGGCAGTGTCGGCGGCGGGCGGCTTCGGCTGCATCGGCATGGTGCGCGAGACGCCCGATCTGATCCGGCGCGAAGTCGATGCGGTTCGACAACGCACGGACCGCCCGTTCGCGGTCAACCTGATCCCCGCCGCCACCGACCCGGCACTCTATGAAAGCGAGTTCGCGGCCTGCGTCACGGCAGGCGTTCCGGCGATGGTGTTCTTCTGGGATGTGGTCCCCGGCGCCATTGCGGCGGCCAAGGATGCCGGCATGACCGTGCTCTACCAGGTCGGCAGCGTGGCCGACGCGGTGGCGGCGGTGGAGGCCGGCGCCGATGCCATCATCGCCCAGGGCGTCGAGGCCGGCGGACACGTCCACGGCAACGTGACCTCGCTGGTGCTGCTGCCGCAGGTCGTGGCGGCGGTAGACGTGCCGGTCGTCGGCTCGGGCGGGTTCGCCACCGGCGATGCGCTGGTGGCCGCGCTGGCCCTTGGCGCGCAAGGCATCCACTGCGGCACGCTGTTCCTGGCGACACCGGAGTCCTTCGCCCACGACATGCACAAGC
This sequence comes from Alphaproteobacteria bacterium, assembly GCA_965227515.1. Classification (GTDB taxonomy): domain Bacteria; phylum Pseudomonadota; class Alphaproteobacteria; order CALKHQ01; family CALKHQ01; genus CBDDFZ01. Next base: position 1,671,710 of record CBDDFZ010000001.1, on the reverse strand, counting down.
AACGGGTCGTGGCAGCAACCTCCGACCGCACCGTCCATACCGACGCCTATGCCATCAACTGGCCGAAGGGCTCGCCGGTGCGCGTGCTCGCGAACGACATGACCGACGGTCTGGGAACACGGCTCTTCGGTCACGACCCGGCCGAGATCCCGCGCCATGCCGTTGCGGAAGAGGAGGGCCGGCCGATCTATGAATGGAGCACGGACTCGCCGCTGCGCTCGATGACCGGCGCGATGGACCGGCTGGCACTGTTTGCCGGCCAGGTCTCGGGGTTGGTCGGGGAGGTCGTGCCCGCCGGGGAACGGGTATCGGCGATCGTGCACCAGGCAAGGGCGACGCTGAGCCGACTGGGCGGCCACAGCTAGCGCCAATCAACCGACGCCGGACTGGGCACCTGTTGCCAGAATGCGGCTGGCCGGGAACGTCATCTCGATGCGCGTGCCCTGGTCGGGCGCGCTGTCGATCTCGAACGTGCCGCCGTGCCGTTCGACAATGCCCTTGGCCAACGGCAGGCCCATGCCCAGGCCCTGGAAGCGCCGCTGTAACCGCGAATCCAACTGCAGGAACGGGTCCAGCGCGCGCGGGATATCGGCGGGCGCCATGCCGATGCCGTCGTCCGCGATGATGACCTGCAAGCTGCCGTCGCCCAGCAGCGCACCGTCGACCTCCACCTTGCCGGGGGCATTGGCGAACTTGATTGCATTGTCGATCAGATTGTCGAACACGCGGCGCATGCGCGCGCTGTCGGCGCTCAGCAACGGCAGGTCGCGCGGCAGCCGGTTGGTCAGCGTGACCCCGGTAACCCGCGCCCGGCCGGCCTCGTCGTCGAACACCGCGTCGACCATGGTGGCCAGCGCCACCGTGCCGTCGCTCAGGTCCACCGCATCGGAGTGCAGCTTGACGATGTCCAGGCAGGTATCGATCAGGGTGCGCAAATGGACGCCGCTGTCCAGAATGTCGCGGACGTAGGACCGGTACTGCGCGTTCTCGATCGGCCCCATGATCTCGTCGCGCATCATCTCGGCGAAGCCGATCACGGCGTTGAGCGGGGTCCGCAACTCGTGGCTGATCGTCGACAGGAAGGCGGTCTTCGCGCGGTCGGCGCCCTCGGCAGCCAGCTTGGCGTTGTAGATCGCCTGCTCGCGCTCCTTCAGCGGCGTGATGTCAGTGCAGACCACCAGCAGGTCGCCTGTTTCGGACTTGGTCTGCGTCATCATCAGCCAGCGACCGTCGTCCAGCTCCACCTCCTGCGGCGGCAACGTGCCGTCGGCCGGCATCAACGTGCCCCGCAGCAACCGCGCCTCCGCCTCGGATTCCGAACAGAACCAGCCGGTGGACACCGCGTGCTCGACCAGAGCAGCTAGTTGCTCGCCCTTCGCCGGCGTTTCCGACAGGCCGAAGTCACGCGCGAAATTGCGATTGGCCTCCACAAGCCCGCCGGTCGTGTTGAACACGGCGAAACCGTCGTTGGACGCGTTCACCGCCGCCATCAGGCGCGACATCGACAGGTCGGCCTCCGCCTTCGCGTCGGCCACGGCGGTGACGTCGCGGGCAATGCCGCGATAGCCGCGGAATGCCCCGGTCCCCGGATCGAACACCGGCACGCCCGACAGGCGCAGCCGGCTGACCCGGCCATTGCCGTGCAGAACCGCGAGCCCGATGTCGCTGAACGGGCGCCTGCGCTCGGCATCGTATTGCGGCTTCAGCACGCTGGCGCCGCCATCGAAGCGGCCAAGCGAGTCCAGCGGCCGGCCGATGAGTTGCGCCGGCAGCACGCCCAGAACGTCCCACACCCGGTCGGAGACGTAATTGAACCGCATGCCGCGGTCGGTCTCCCAGAGCCAGTCCGAGGTCAGCCGCGCGATATCGGCCAGCCGCCGCCGCGCTTCGTCGAGCTGCGCGCCCTGGTTGACGCTATCCACCTCCGCCGGAATGACGAAACGGTTGACGATGGCACTGGGGTTGCCGTCGCCGTCGCGCATCAGCACGTGCTCGACGTCCAGCGTCACGATATCGGCATGGAAACGAAATGACCCGGTAGCGGTGGAGCGTGCGACGGGCGCGCCGCGCTTTAGCTTGTCCCGGGCATCTTCCATGCCGTCCAGGACGACATGGTCCTCCGGCCACTCCATCAGTTCCGCCAGCGCATGAAAGCCCGCGCTTGCCGACATGACGCGACCGTCCATATCGGTCACCACGGTGATGCCACTGTCCGCCAGATGGTCCAGACCCGGGGCGCCCAGACCGACGGTCTGCTCGATGGCGGGGGCCTCAAGCTGCAACATTGCAGACGGCTTCGCGGGTTTCGGCCAACAGCTCGATTTGGGCCTCGACATATTGCGGGTCTCGCCGCCAACGGCGCAGCACCGCAACGGCGCCAGCCTGCTCCAGGCGGTCGAACAGCAACGCGGCGCGGTCGCTGGCGACGGCTTCCGAGCCGGTGCGCTGCCGCTCGCGCCGCACCATGTGCAGGATGTCGACAAAGGCCTCGCGGGGCATGCCGATGGCACGGCACATGATCGCCAGACCCTCGCCATGGCCATCGTCGTCGAACAGCAATTGGCGGACCAGGCGGGTGCGCAGGCCGGTCTGCTGCTTCAGCATCGCCTCAAACAACGGTACCTCGCCGCTCTTCAGGGCGTCGACCATGAACTCGGGGTTGAAGTTCTTGGACTGCACCAACTCGTTGGCGAGCGACTCCGACAAGGTCGGATTGGCCTGGTTGGCGCGCACTTCGGCGGCGGCCTGCTTGACGATGCGCTCGATGCCGTCGTCGAGCCGCGATGAGTCGATATTGAACCGCTCGACGATGTAGCTGCGCAGCGCCGCCGTCACCAGCCAGTAGAGCTTCTCGGCCAGGTCGCCCGGCAGGTCGTCGCGGTGCACCAGCGGCTCGCGGAACTGATCCACGGACCGGGCCTGGTCGGTCAGATAGGCCAGGGTCGCATGGCGGATCTTGGCGCTCTTGTTATGCAACAGTGCGGTGATCACGTCGGGGTTGCCGGTCGCCACGATGGCGTCGGACACCGCGTTGCTGATGTTCTCCCGCGCGCAAATGGCCAGTTGGTGTTGCTTGCTGCGCTCGGTGATGACCTGGATCAGGTCCGGGTCGCGCAGCGCTCGGCTGCCACGCAGGATCGGGCCGGCGATCTCGATCTCATCGTTGGCCAGCAAACGCACCAGCGGGGGCGGCACCGTTGCATCGGTGCCAAGCTGCTCGGCGAGCTCGCGGCGGACCGAGCGCTCCATGCTGGTCAGCAGTTGCTCCAGGATACCCTGCATCAGGGTGCGCTCACGGTCGGAGAGGTTCTCCTCCATCGACCCGAAGGCGCCATTGATCTGCAGCGCCAGCGCCCGGCGGTCAGTGGTGCCCTTGCGGTGCGCCAGCGCGACCAGCGCGTCGATATCCGGCAATGTCTGTGTGGTCTGGGCCATGGTGATGGCTTTGCCTCATGCTCCCTGCACGCTCAGCCCGTTCGGGTGGCGCGGCCCGGCGAACCCGTCCTCAGGCTCGCAGCGACCCGTCTCGCGCCACAGATGCAGCGCCCGCAAACAAAGGCCGAATGTGCACTATCACGGTTTCGCAGGCGTTAATGTTGCGCGGTCTCTCGCACCGGCGCGCCGTTAACCGGACGCTAACCAAGACGGCCTACGCTAAATGAGCCTGCCCTGGGTTTCAGGGCCGTTCCGGGCAATGAAAAGGAGCCGCGCATGCGTCTCCCGTCGGTCAACTCGCTGAGCCAGTCACTCCGGCAGATCATGCCGGCGGTGGGGCCTGTCGGCCGTGTGGCGCCGGCGCGCCGGGCCACGACCGAACGCCGCAACGTGCCTGACGGCGAACCGCCGCTGATCGCGGAACTGCCGGACGAGCCGCCGGATCACCCCACCCCGCGCGGCACCTATCTCAACAAAGTGGTGTAGATCGGGATCAGCTCGCGCTGAAGTCTGCACCAGCCAAGACGTCCAGGCCGTCAGCCGACGTCCCTGCGCACCCGTTCCGCCGCTTCGGTGACATGACCGATACTGCGGAACCCATCGGTCTCCACCATCATCACCCGCGCCAGTGCCAGGCAACGCCGCTCGCACAGCGCGCGCAGGTTCGCATCCTCGATCCAGTCCAGATCGATGTTGTGGGCGAAGCCCAGGATGCGGCGGATCATCTTGGCGGCGCCGAACTGCAGCGCATCGGCATAGAGCCGGCGCACGTAGTCCTCGCACGCGGCGGTGGATGCCTCGTGGTCGCCCGCGTCCTCGAACAGCGCGCGCGGATACGCATCGCCGCTGCGCGCCGTCACCCACAGGCTCTCGAACCGGCCGGCGAAACCGGTCCACACCTTGCGCACCGTCTCCAGCACCCACGCCTGGTAGTCGGCACGCGGCTTGTCGTCGGTGGCGTGCCCGTCCTGGGCGAAATAGTTCAGCAGCAAATTGCCCAGCACCGCGCCGATATCGAAGCCCATCGGCCCGTAGAACGCGAACTCCGGGTCGATCACCTTGGTGTCGGTCTCGGTGACCATGATCGAGCCTGTGTGCAGGTCGCCGTGCAGCAGCGCCTGGGCGTCGGACATGAAGCGCAGCTTCAGCCCGGACACCACGGTCTTCAGTTCCACATCCTCGCGGAACGCGGCGGCGGTCTCGTCGAGCTGCGGGGCGGTCCAGCGGTTGCGGTCGCACACCATGTAGGGGTCGGTGAAGATCAGGTCCTCGCTGATCTTGCAGAGCTCGGTGTTGCCGCAGAACGCGGCGATCCGGGCCTTCTTGTCGGCGGCCGGCAGCGCCAGATCGGAGGTCATGAACAGCGTGCGCGCCATGTAGTCGGCGATGTGACCCGCGAATGCCGGGTAGCGCACCGCGTCGATCATGCCACGGCGCATGATGATGTGCGGCGACAACAGGTCCATGACGATCAGGTAGAGGTCGGCATCGTAGTGGTGGACGCGCGGCATCCGCCCCGGCACCAACGGGCCGTGGGCGATGAGGCACTGATGCTCGAACCACGCGCGGATCGGCTTCAGCGGCCAGCTCTCCCCGGCCGCGCGCACATAGGGCAGCGCCTGCTTGGCGCACAGCCCGCCATCCGGACCGCGCAGCAGATAGACCAGGTTCAGATTGCCGTCGCCGACCTCGTCGATGGTCCAGTCGGCCGGCGTTCCACCCAGCCGATCCGCCACCGCCGGCACCGCGCCCAGCACGTCGCGCAGGCCCGCCTCGTCCAGCGGGCGATAGGCGTCACCGGCCATCGGTTGCCCGCGCGACAGATGACGCGCCTGCCCCTTCATCGGTCGCGCCGGGCAGCGTATAAACGCGTTCGGCAACCGCCGGATGGGCGGCCGGTGCCCCACTGCCCCCAGCACGCAACCGGTGATGACATGTCCCCATCGAAGTGTTCCCTCAGGTCGTTTTGCTGCGTTTTAGCACGGCGCTTCCGCCGTGTGCCAAGCCTGTGGATGGGCGCGCTGCTGGCAGTCTCCGGGGTGACGATGGCCGGCCCGGCGATGGCCCAGTCCGTGCAGGTGATCGAGGACGACGACCGGGTGACGGTGGACGCGCGCACCTGGCCCTGGTCGGCGATTGGCAGGGTCAACTACGCCGGCCGCAGCTATTGCACCGGCGTGCTGATCGGCCCGCAGCACGTGCTGACCGCCGCCCACTGCCTGTTCGACGACGCCTATGGGCGCTGGCTGGTGCCGGCGGCGGTGCATTTTGTCGTCGGGTTCCAGCGCGGCGAGTTCATCGCGCACTCCACCGCGCTGCGCTACCAGGTCTCGCCCGGCTATCAGGCGGCCTCGTCAACCCAGGGCGTCAGCCTGATGAACGACTGGGCGGTGATCGTGCTCAACGAGACCATGCCGGTCGAGCCGCTGCCGATCTGGCCGATGGGCTTCGACGAACTGGTGACGGCGCTGGACGGCGGCTCCATCGTCCAGGCCGGCTACAGCAGCGACCGGCAGTACGTGCTGTCGGTGCACGACGGCTGCGAGGTGGTCGGGCTGGCCGGTGGCGACCCGCTGCTGCTGCACGCCTGCGACGCAATCGAAGGCGACAGCGGATCGCCGATCCTGATGCGCTTCGGCGACACGTTCGGCATCGCGGCACTTCATCTGGGCACCTACCATGCGCCGGAGGGCCAGCACGGATTCGCGATCCTGTCCCACGACTTCGCCGATGCCGTTTGGTCAGTGGTCGGCGAGTAATCTATATATCCAGTGTTGGAATCGGCCGGATTTGCCCTATGTGCACGAATGGTGTACGACACGGCCCGAGACGACGGGCGTTCATCTCTACATGATCCGGAAGGAAGTTGGCGCTGGACGCGCACGCCGCCGTGTGCGCACCACGGCCCCGATGGGCCGGTCCCCTGAAACGACTTGGAATCACGTATGTCGAAGGAAGAACTGATCGAATTCAAGGGCACGGTGGTCGAAAAGCTGCCCAACGCGATGTTTCGCGTCCGCCTGGAAAACGACCACGAGATCATCGCCCACACCGCCGGCAAGATGCGCAAATTCCGCATCCGCGTCATGCCCGGCGACACCGTGGATGTCGAGATGACGCCCTATGACCTGACCAAAGGTCGGATCACGTTCCGGTATAAGTAAGCTAAGCGGCGGCGACTTCACCGCCGGGCATTCCTAGCTCTCGTTCGCGGCGCGCAGCAGCGCCAGCATCTCCTGCGTCGGAAAGCCGTCTGCCGGCACACCCTGCGCCGCCTGGAACGCGCGCAGGGCCGAACGCGTGTTCGGGCCGATGATGCCGTCGACCGTACCGGGGTCGTAGCCCTGGGCGGTCAGCAGGGTTTGCAGATCGAAGCGTTCCTGCCGGCTGAGGGCGGCCACGTCGCGCGGCCAGGCGCCGACGAACGGCCCGCCGCCGGCAATGCGGTCGGCCAGATGCGCTACCGCCAGGGCATAGGCCGTCGCGTTGTTGTAGGCCTTGATCACCTGGAAGTTCTCATAGATCAGGAACCCGGGTCCGCGATGGCCGGCGGGCACGATCAGCGCCGCCTGGGTGCCGCTTGCCGGCAGCGGCGTGCCGTCGGCGGCCATCACGCCCAGCGTCGACCAGTCGGCCAGCGTCCGGCGCCCCTCGCCGTCCGCCAGCGCCCAGTCGAAGCCGTCGGGCAGCCGCACTTCGCGGCCCCAGGTCTCGCCGCGCACCCAGCCATTGGTCGCGAGATGGCTGGCGGTGGACGCCAGCGCATCGGGGATCGAGCCCCAGATATCGCGCCGCCCGTCGAGGTCGAAATCGACCGCATAGCGCAGGAACGCGGTGGGGATGAACTGGGTGTGGCCCATGGCGCCGGCCCAGGAGCCCAGCATGTTGCCGGGCTCGATGTCGCCGGCCTCCAGGATCTGCAACGCCGCCATCAGTTGTTCCTCGCCGAAGTCGGTGCGGCGGCTGTCATAGGCCAGGGTCGCGAGCGACTCCACGACCCGGAACGAGCCGAAATTGGCCCCGAACCCGCTTTCGATGCCCCAGATGGCGACCAGCACCTGCGGCGGCACGCCGAACTGGGCGGAGATCTGATCCAGCGCGGCGCGGTTCTCGGCGAACTTGGTCTGGCCGTTGGAAATGCGGGTCGCGCTGACCGCGCTGTCCAGATACTCCCAGATCTGGCGGGAGAACTCGGGCTGGTCGGAATCGAGCTCGATGATGCGCTGGTTCGGCGCCACGCCGGCGAAGGCGGCATCCAGGGTCGCCTGCGAGATGCCGCGGTTGAGCGCCTGGGCCTGGAACTGGGCAAGCCACTCCTCGAAGCTGAGCGTCTGGACGGCGGGTGCCGCCTCATCGCCTGACGTCACCGGCACGCTCCCCTCGCTGATCGTCGGCTGGGAGGAGGGCTCCGACGACTGGCACGCGGTCGACAGCGCACCGGCGGCCACCAACGCGGAGACCGAGGCCAGCGTTTGCCGGCGAAAATGGCCGAGACCGAACTTCATGACTGCTCTCCTCATGCGCGGCCGCGGTGGTTTCCGAATCTGGCGGACGCCGCGGCGGCGTCAGGTGGCGCATAGCATCTATCGCGCCGTCGTGCGATACCGCCCCGCTATGGGCCAAGCAATTGTGACCGATGAAATGGCGCCCACAAGGCGCGGGCGGCGATGACAGATTGGCAACCGACCATGAACCGGGCGCTGGAGGCCGCGCGGGCCGCCGGCGCGGCCGGCGACGTGCCCGTCGGCGCGGTGATCGTCGATATCGCGTCCCATGCCATCGTCGCCACCGCCGGCAACCGGGTGGAACGCGACCGCGACCCGACCGCCCATGCCGAGATGCTGGCGATCCGCGCGGCGGCGCAATTCGTCGGCGACAAGCATCTGGCAACCTGCGCGCTGGTGGTGACGCTGGAGCCGTGCGCCATGTGCGCCCAGGCGATCTCGCTGGCGCGGCTGGGGACGCTGGTGTTCGGCGCTTACGATCCGAAGGGCGGCGGTGTCGACCATGGCGCGCGTGTGTTCGACCAGCCAACCTGCCATCACCGGCCCGAGGTCATCGGCGGCGTCCACGAGACAGCCTGCGCCGAGATGTTGAAAGGCTTCTTCGCGTCGCGCCGCTGACGCTGGCACACATGCGTAGGGCGGCCCCGGAAAGGAGCCGCCCCGCGCCCGATCGGCCGCCCTGACCGGCCGGCCGCGACACCGCTACATCTGCGGCATCAGCACATGGTCGACCACATGGACGACACCGTTGGACTGGGTGACGTCGGCGTTCTGCACCACGGCCGCATTGCCCATCTCGTCGCTGACGACCAACTCGCCCTCGGCGTTGAGGCTGAGCGTCAGGGTATCGCCCGAAACGGTATCCAGTTCCGCCGAGCCGTCGGTCGCCTGGGCCCGCGCCATCAGGTCGGCGGCGGTGTAGTTGCCGGACACCACGTGATAGGTCAGGACATGGGCCAGTTGGGCCTGCATGTCGGGCTCCATCAGCGCATTCAGGTCATCCTCCGGCACCATGGCGAAGGCGTCGTTGGTCGGCGCGAAGACGGTGAACGGCCCCTCGCTCTCCAGCGTGGCCTCCAGTTCCGCCGCCTGAACGGCGCTGACCAGGGTAGAGAGGTTTTCGGCGGTCGACGCGTTGACCACGATGGTGCGGTCCGGATACATCGGCGCGCCGCCGATGATAATGGCGCCATCCTCGGTCACCGTGCCGTCGATGTCGATCGTGACGTCCAACTCCACCATGTCTTCCTGTTGCGCGGTGGTATCGTCGTCGCGCGAGGTTTCCTCGTTGTCGTTAACCTCAGCCTCGTTCTGCACCGTGCCGGGCTGGTCCTCGCCGGCCTGGGCGCCGGGCTCGTCCTGGTTCTCGTCCTGGGCTTGCGCCAGGCCGGAAATGCCGGCCGCACCAACCATCATGGTCGTGGCCAGGGCGATGGAACGGATGCAAGCGGTATGCGGGAACATCATTGTCGTGCCTCTTTCTTCATGAATGAGCCGTAACACTGCGCTGGGTGTCGTCCGCGACGACTTCCAAATCGCTGCCAGCCCAACGACAATGACTTGCATCGGTTCCAGGAATTATTATCAGTAATTTTGAACATTGCTTTGCGGACGACCGATGGCGCACGCCAAATATTTCTTGAAGGGCGGAAAGACCCAGGAATGCGCCGCTTTAAAGCCCGCTTGCACGCGCCAAAGGGTCCAGGCTTCACGTCACTGTGACATCGAAATGCGGTCCGCCAGCCGGTCCGGCCCATGCCGTATTTGATCGCCCGCAACGATCCGACTATTGGTCACACCACACCGCATCCCCCTGCGGAACGGGCATAGGCAGGAACCGCCACAGTGAGCCAAGCCGCCAGCGACATTCATGTGCCGGGCCGCATCAGGCTGCTCGGCGTCCTGGTCATCGCGGTCGTCGTGCTGGCGCCGGCGGCCCTTGGCGCCTATCCGGAATGGGCCCGTGGTGTCGTCAACGCGGTGACGCTGACAGCCTCGGCGCCGCTGCTGGCGGCAGGCGTGGTGTCGCGCGACAGCGTCGCCACGGCGATACTGGCCCGGTTCTGGCTACCCGCGACGCTGTTCACGCTGCTGCTGACTTTCTTCTTCGTGCAGACCGTGAATATCGGCGCAAGCCCGCTGCGCCACGAGGCCTGGGACCTGCTGGCGACCATCGGCGGCGGGTCTGACGGCTACATCTCGGTGCAACCGGACAAGACCTTCGCGCGCGCTATCGGGTTTGCCGCCTATGGCGCCTGGGCGCTGGTCTGCATTCGGGTGGCGATGAGCCGGCGCGCCACACGCATGATCACCCGCGCGCTGGTATTCGCCGCCCTGGTCCACGCAACGCTGGCGCTGGTCTGGCATTTCGCCCTGCCCGGCCAGGTGTTGTGGCTGGAAAACTGGGTGCACCAGGACCTGACCGGGTTCTTCTTCAACCGCAACCATGCCGGCGCCTTCTTCGGCATCCTGCTGTTCGCGGTGCTGGGGGAGTTCACCCGCAGCATCGCCAATGCGCCCCGTGCGCCAATCTCCCGCCGACGGCCGACCTGGCGAACCCGGCTGCTGACCCTGGCCGACAATCTGGACGGCTATCGGTTCATGCTGCTGGCCGCCATCGGGCTCTTGATCGTCTGCATCGCGCTGGCGCAGTCGCGCGCCGCGCTCGGCAGTATCGCGGTCGGCGTGGTCGTCTTCGCGCTGCTGACGCTGGGATCAAGGGGCGACGGCCACGCCAGCGCGAAACGGCGTTGGGTCGCGCTCGGCACAGGGTTCGCCATCGTCGGCGCCATTGCGCTGCTCGGCTACGGCGTGTTCTTCGCGCGCTTCGAAACCGAGGGACTGGAAAGCGGGCGCTGGGAGATCTACGGCCCGGTGCTGGATGCCATTCGCGACCATTTGTGGCTCGGCGTCGGGTTCGGCGGGTTCGAAGAGGCGTTCCATGCCTATCGGCCGGAGGGCATCGGTCGCATCTTTCGTTTCGCCCACAGCGACTACCTGGAAATCGCCATGGAGGCCGGCATCGTGGCACTGGTCGCGTTCCTGGCCATGGTGGCGATGCTGGCAGTGGCGATCGTTCGTAGCCTGCGCGCCAGCCCACCAGGCAGCCGCGACGGCCATGTCGTGGCGTTGGCCGTGCTGGCGCAACTGGCAACCCATTGTGTGGTCGAGTTCAATATGGCAATACCCGCCATCGTGTTGCTGGCCATCTGGATCATCTGCCGGCCGCTTGGGTTTGCGATGCGGGAAGGCCCGGCGACACACCGCACAATTTAGCCCATTTGACTGCCGCCAATTAGCAGCCTCGCGCGCCGCACCGGGCCGCCCGCGGCTGCAAACCGAAAAGGTGAACCGCCATGGCCATCCGTGCCGTCGTCTGGAACGAGAACGTCCACGAACAGGAAAACGCCGACGTCGCCGCGATCTACCCCGACGGCATCCACGGCTGCATCGCCGCGGCCCTGGCGCAGGACAGCGGCATCGCCGCCGGCACCGCCACCTTGCAGGAGCCGGAGCACGGGCTGAACGAGGCGCGGCTGGCCGACATCGACGTGCTACTTTGGTGGGGCCACAAGGCGCATGGCGCCGTGGACGACGCGGTGGTCGAGCGGGTGCGGCGCCGGGTGTGGCAGGGCATGGGCCTGATCGTGCTGCACTCCGGCCACTTCTCGAAGATCTTCAAGACCCTGATGGGCAGCCCCTGCTCGCTGAAATGGCGCGAGGCGGGCGAGCGCGAGCGGGCGTGGGTGATCAACCGCAACCACCCCATAGTGCAGGGCATCGGCGAGCGGCTGGAGATCGCCAACACCGAGATGTATGGCGAGCCGTTCAACGTGCCGGAGCCGATGGAGACCGTGTTCGTCTCCTGGTACGAGGGCGGCGAGGTCTTCCGCTCCGGCATGACCTGGCAGCGCGGCGGCGGGCGCGTGTTCTATTTCAGCCCCGGCCACGAGACCTATCCGATCTATCACGATGCGCAGATCCAGCAGGTGCTGCGCAACGCGGTCCGCTGGGCCTACAACCCCGCCACCGCGTGGACCGACATCGAGGCGGCCCCGAACGTGCCGACCGAGCAGGCGCTGGAGCCGCTGACCGAAAAGGGCCTCAAGCTGCACGCCGCCGGTGAAGAGGGTTATCGATGAACCCCAGGCCGGCCGCCGGAGAGCCGGTGCGCATCCTGGTGCTGGGCACCGGCCACATGGCCAACCGCCACGCGCAGGTCTTCAACCAGAACCCGCACGCCACCGTCGTCGCCGGTGTCGACGTCCAGGCGGAAACGCTGGCCACGTTCAACGCCAAGCATGGCATCGCCCATGCCTTCCACGACCTGGACGAGGCGATCGCCTGGGGCGAATTCGATGCCGTGGCCAACGCCACGCCCGACCCGGTGCACAAATCGACCACGCTGAAGCTGGCCGAGGCCGGCAAGCCGGTGTTCTGCGAGAAGCCGCTGGCCGAGACCTACGAAGACGCGCTGGAGATGACCGAGGCGATGGAGAGCCGCGGCCTGGTCAACATGGTCAACCTGCGCTACCGCGCGCTGCCGCAGATCGCCAAGGCGCAGGCGATGGTGGCGTCAGGCGCCATCGGCGAGGTGCGCCACATCGAGGCGGCCTATCTGCAGAGCTGGCTGGTCGGCAACCAGTGGGGCGACTGGCGCACCGAGCCGCGCTGGCTGTGGCGCCTGTCCGGCCGTCACGGATCCAAGGGCGTGCTCGGCGACATCGGCATCCACATCCTGGACAGCGCCATGCACGTCGCCGGCGTCCGGCCGGTGTCGGTGCACTGCCGCCTGAAGACGTTTCCGAAAGCGCCGAACAACCGCATCGACGACTACGAGCTGGACGTCAACGACAGCTTCATGATGTCGCTTGAAATGGACAACGGCGCGCTGGCCGCCGTGCATGCCAGCCGGTTCGCCACCGGCTACGCCAACGCCAAGCAGATCTCGGTGTTCGGCACCATGGGCGGGCTGGAGATCACCTTCGAGAGCGAGGTCTCGGCCCTGCGCGCCTGCCTGGGCGAGGACATCCACACCCAGACCTGGCGCGAGGTGGAATGCCCGGTGGTGCCGCTGACCTATGACTGGTTCGTCGACGCGGTGCGCAGCGGCATCAATGGCGAGCCGAGTTTCCGCCACACCGCCAACCTGCAGAAGGTGCTGGACCTCTGCTTCGTCAGCGACGCCGACGGACAGGTGCACAAGGTGTAGGGCGGCGGTGCCGCTCCCCTCTCTTGTCATCCTTGGCCGGAGCCCAACCCTTCAGTTGGGCGAGGTGCCGAGGATCCATTTCGAGCTTCGCGCGATGCCTGCCATGGATCCTCGGGACAAGTGTTCGGCCCGGGGAGATAGCTTACAGGCGTTCGGGGACATGGTTGACACTCTTATTGGTGTGGTTGGCTTCCGATTTTGGAGTCGGCCATGCCTTGGCAAGAGGTGTCGATCGTGGATCAACGGCGTGAGTTTGTGATGCTTGCCTCTCTGGATGGCGCGAACGTGAGCGCGGTTCGGGATCAGCCGCCAGACCGGGCACAAATGGCTGCGTCGGGCGGGCTGTGCGGGGGAAGGGTTGGCGGATCGCTCGCGTCGGCCGCGCCACAGCCCGCGCCGCACGGAGGCGCGGATCGAGGCGGCTGTGCTGGCGGTGCGCGATGCGCATCCGGCCTGGGGCGCGCGCAAGATCGCCCGCTGCCTCGAACGCGACGGGATCGCCCCGCCTTCGGCATCGACCGTTCATGCGATCTTGCAGCGCCACGAGCGGGTGCCGCCGCGACGCCAGACAGGCCACGCCTACACGCGCTTCGAGCGGCCGGCGCCGAACCAGTTGTGGCAGATGGACTTCAAGGGACGGGTGCAGGTCGACCGCGGCCTGTGGTGCCACCCGCTCACGGTGCTGGACGATCACTCGCGCTTCTCGTTGTGCCTGCACGCAGGCGACAACGAGCGCACGGCCACGGTCAAGCAGCTGCTGGCGCGCACGTTCCGGCTCTACGGCCTGCCCGATGCGTTCTACCTCGACAACGGCTCGCCCTGGGGCGGCGGGGTGCCGGGGCAGTGGACCCCACTCAGGGTGTGGCTCTTGAAGCTCGGCGTCGAGGTCATCCACGCCCGCCCATATCACCCGCAAGGACGCGGCAAGAACGAGCGCTTCCACCGTACCCTGGACGCCGAGGTGTTCGCGCTGCGACGCATGCGCGATCTCGCCCAGGTGCAACAGGCCTTCGATGAATGGCGCCCGGTCTACAACTCCGAGCGGCCGCACCAGGCCTTGGACATGAACGTGCCGGCCAGTCGCTACCGGCCCTCGACACGACCCATGCCCGACACCCTACCCGAGCCCGAATACGGACCCGACGACATCGTCCGCAAGGTCGGGGCAACCAAGTTCTACGTCAGCTTCAAGGGAAGGCTCTGGCCCGTGCCACGCGCCTTCGCCGGCGAGCGTCTCGCCATCAGGCCGCGCGGCAACGACGGACGCTACAGCATCTTCTTCGGCGCAACCCAGATCGCTGACATCGACCTTACAATATGAGAAAAAACCAACCATCAATGTGTCAGCTATGTCTCCGAACAACTGTCAACCATGTCCCCGGGCCATACAACAGGCCCGAGGATGACGATTGTGTTTTGTGGCGGTCGGCGGTGTTCTGAATTGGCTGGGGCCACCCCGCCGTTACCCCACCTTCGCGCCCAGGGCCTCGGCGAGTGCGACGATACCGGCGGCGAAGGTGTTGCGGCCGACCTGCTCGACCAGGGTCGCCTCGTTCTCGGCCGCGGTGTCGAACTCCGCCATCCACTCAACGAATGTGCGGTCGCCCTCGGTCACGGCCGTGCAACGGAACGTCGCGACGTAGTTCTCCAGCGGCAGCGGCGATTCCAGGATGTTGTAAGTGAAGCTGTGCTCGCGGTCGCTGAACGACAGCAGCTGCTCGCGCAAGGGCGTGCCGTCGGCGAGCTTGAAGTTGCGCACGCAACCGACCTGGTCGCTCGGCTTTCCGCCCTCGACGTGGCTCTCGGCAATGATCGGGTGCCACCTGTCGTGGCCGTTGAAATCACGGGCCAGCGCCCAAACCTTGTCGACCGGCAGATCGATCACGTTGCTGATGTAGACCTTGGTCATTGCTGTTGCTTCCCTCGTACTCGTGCGTCGGCGGGCGCGATGCCACGGACCCGTAGATGGGCTAACGGCCCTTGTTTGGTGGCGTGCATGAGTGGTCGTCCCTCAAGATGTCGGTGTCATACACGGAGTCGGGTTTGCCGCTCCAAGACATCGAGGAGAGACGACCATGAACTACTATGCCGGGATTGACGTTTCTTTGGAATGGTCATCGGTATGCGTTGTTGACGGCGCGGGCGGGATTGTCTGCGAGGCTCGTATTGCGAGCACGCCGGCGGGTTTGTTGTTGTGGTTTGGGTCTTTGGGGATTTCGGTTGAGCGGATTGGTCTTGAGGCGGGGCCGTTGTCGCAATGGCTTGTGCGGGGATGTAGCGAGGGCGGTCTTTCGGTTGAGTTGCTGGAGACGCGTCATGTTGCGCGAGCGCTTTCGACGATGCCGGTGAAGTCGGACCGCTCGGACGCACGCGGGATTGCTCAGCTGATGCGTGTGGGCTGGTTTCGTCCGGTTCACTGCAAGTCTTTGGCGGCCCAGGAGATGCGGGCCCTTTTGAAGGGTCGCGACCAGCTCCGCGCGAAGCTGCACGATCTTGAGATGCACCTTCGTGGTCAGCTGCGGAACTTCGGGCTGAAGGTAGGGCACACCACCAGGCGCAGCTTTTCGACACGTATTTCGGAGCTTGTGGCGGGGCATCCGGTACTGGAGGCGGTGGCGGGGGCGCTGCTGTCGGCACGCGATGGCCTGTTGCTATCGTTCACGGCGCTGGACCGGCAGGTCCGAGCGGCATCGCAGGCGGACGATCGCGCTCGCCTGCTGATGACGGTGCCGGGCGTGGGGAGCATTGTCGGACTGACCTACTTGTCGGGAGTGGACGACCCCGGGCGGTTTGCCTCGTCGCGCCTGGTGGGTGCGCACTTCGGCCTGACGCCGACCAAGCGCCAGTCGGGCGAGAGCGAGATGACGGGGCGGATCTCGAAGGTGGGGGACGCCGATGTGCGCTCGGCCCTCTATGAGGCGGCGCACGTGGTTCTGACCCGGCCGATCGAGGGCGGCTGGCTGAAGAGCTGGGCGATGAAGCTGGCCAGGCGAGCCGGCATGAGGAAGGCGAAGGTCGCGCTGGCGCGCCGGCTCGCCGTGATCATGCACCGGATGTGGGTTGACGGCACACCGTTCAACCATGCCGGACCGGTGCGCCCGGCGATGGCGACAGCATGATGGCCGCGGCATAAGGAGAACCGACACACGAGCTTCGACGGGCACCGACACCGGCCCGTCGAGCGCCGTCCCGCGCCGGGACGATGGATCAGGTCAGGCCGCCATCCGGGATGTCGCCTCGCATGAGAGCACGCTTCCGTAGATTGGACCGACCGATCCTCGCATATCCATCTTGGCGGCGGCCCTGCGCCGACCCCGTACAGAAGCATGACCCAGGCGCCGGGACGACGAAAAAGGGATTGACCAACAATGGCCCGTTACAGAAGCCCGGATGAAGCGCCAGCGTAATCCGGGGCAATCGATGTTGTTGTCACAACGAAACCCGGATTGCGCTCCACTCCATCCGGGCTACAGGGCACCGATCTCACTCGCCGCGGGTGAGTGCCTTGAACCGCTTCGTCTGCTCGATCAGCGCGGTCTCTGTCGGCAGCCGCTCCATGCTGCTGGCGCCGTAGAAGCCGTGGCAGCCGGGACAGTGGCTGAGGATATGGGCGGCATCGTCCGGCATCGCGATCGGCCCGCCGTGGCAGAGCACGATCACGTCGTCGCGCACCTCGCGCGCCGCGGCGATGATGTCGTTGATCACCGGCACGCAGTCGTCCAGCGTCAGCGCGGTCTCCGCGCCGATGGCCCCGCCCGTCGTCAGCCCCATGTGGGCGACGATGATGTCGGCCCCGGCCTCGGTCATCAGCCGCGCCTCGTCCGTGTTGAACACGTAGGGCGTGGTCAGCATGTCCAGCCCGTGCGCCTTCGCGATCATCTCCACTTCCGGCCCGTAGCCCATGCCGGTCTCTTCCAGATTGGCGCGGAACTGGCCGTCGATCAGCCCGACGGTGGGGAAGTTCTGCACGCCGGCGAAGCCCATCGCCTTCAGCCGCGGCAGGAAATCGTCGAACAGGCAGAACGGGTCGGTGCCGTTGACGCCGGCCAGCACCGGTGTCGAGTTGACGACCGGCAGCACCTCGCGCGCCATCTCGACCACGATGTCGTTGGCGTTGCCATAGGCCATCATGCCGGCCAGCGAGCCGCGCCCGGCCATGCGGTAACGCCCGGAATTGTAGATGACGATGAGGTCGATGCCGCCGGCCTCCTCGCACTTGGCGGAGAGTCCGGTGCCGGCGCCGCCGCCGATGATCGGCTGGCCGTCGCGGACCATCTGCTGGAATTTGGCGACCAGCGTTGAGCGTTCAAAGGAAGGCATGCGTGCCTGTTTCTCCCTGTTGGAAAAGTCGTTCTGGGGTTCTTGCTAGCAGGCAGGACCTCACCGCGGAACATCCACTGACGCGCCATCGCCAATGACGATGGCAGCGGTTGCCAACCCGTAGATCACGGATTGAAACGACATCGAAGCGAACTCCGATCCGTAGTTTCCGGGCTCCAGGCGGGCATTATTCGCTGCCTCCTGAAAGGATCGTCGAGCCGACTGCACATCGCCAGCAAGAACTTGCGCAACCGCAACCATTGCGAATGCACCAGAGCGCGCAGAGCCAATCTCCATCTCGAATATCGTCGCTCGGGCCGCCTCGAACTGGCCGGCGTGTGCCTGATAGGCGACCAGAAGCGACAGGGATTTGTCCCTGATGTGCTCCGCTTCCAATTCCAGCACCTGATCGACAACGTGATCGAGAATCTGGGAAGCGAGGTCACTTCGTCCCGTTTCGATCAGAACCAGCATCAGTTCACGAAACCAGTGCCCGTCGAGGTAGCTGTTGGGATAAGCAGCTAGCGCAGCCTCCCCAGCGAGCGAGAGGTAATCCGCTGCCTGATCCAGCCGCCCCATCCGATGGAGCATATAGCCAACAAGCACAAGCCCTCGCGTGTTGTGATCGCTGTACGAGCTTTCAACCGTTTCTTTGGCCCTAGCCAAATATGGCTCGTACTGGTCCTGCCCCGCCTCCCGCAGTCCAAAAGCGATCCCGGCGAGCTCCAAAGCTCTTTCCTCGGGCGCGAGTGGGAGGTCCGCAAATCGCTCGGCTTCCTCTAGCATGCCCTGCGCAATCATTCTCTCGGTCATGCTTCGCACCCCGAGAGCCAGCATGGGTGCACTGGCCGACGAGAGCTGCATGCCCGTTAGCGATGAAACCGGATAGTCTGCCTCCGATAAATTCGCGAAGATGGCAACGATACCGTCGCGATCGTTACTGTCTATCAATGCCGCCAGCAGATCCCGCAGACCGTAGGTTGCGATTATTCCAATAGTTGTGGTGGTTTGCTCCAAATAGGTGTTCTTGGCGATTTCCAGGAGCGTGGCCTTCTCGGAACGCGGCATGGCCACTGCGTCATCAGTCGCGAGATTGCTCAGCAGGATTATCTGAACAGCAGGCACCTCGATCAAATCGATCAGATCTCTTGTAACCGACAGATTGCCCAGCCGGGCATGCCATAAGGCAACTTCTGCTCGAAGCCAGTCATTGAACAGACCGTGCTCATCACCATCAGGTAACGCGTCCAAGATCTCGACGGAGGATCGAAGTGTACCTGTTGCGTCATCGGGCAAGCCGAGGCGCGCCTGCGCTATTCCAAATGACGCCAGCGCGCGGGCGTACACGAACGCTTCGAACGGCTCCGATAAGTCGCTCGCGTTGTGCAGCTCAGCGAGTAAAGCCTCTGCGTCTGCCAGAAATGCGCAGGCATCCGGGTGGGAGTCACAGCTCTCCTGAGCGTCCACACCCGGTGGCGAAACTGCGAAAAGCACGCTGACGCAAATGGCGGTCAGAACAACGAGCCCGGCACTCGCTCGCCGGTGTTTGGTCCACTTTGCCAGCATGAGTCTCCGCCGGACCCGAAATTCGCTGACCTAGCAATCGATCGCGTTGTCGCGTTCCCACTTCGAGAAGTGGCGCAGATAGTCGTCCCACTCCGCGCGGCGCAGCTTGATGTAGGCGTCGCACACCTCCGCACCCAGGCCGGCGCGCAGCACCTTGTTCTTGGCGAACGCGTCCAGCGCGTCGGAGAGGTTGAGCGGCAGCTTCTTGGCGCCGCGCACCTTGTGGCCCTCGGCGTACATGTTGATGTCCAGCCGCTTGCCGGGGTCGGTGGAATTGGCGATGCCGTCCAGCCCGGCGACCAGCAAGCCGGCCTGCAGCAGATAGGGGTTCGCGGCACCGTCGGCGAGCCGCACCTCGAACCGGCCCGGATCGGGAATGCGCACCATGTGGGTGCGGTTGTTGCCGGTGTAGGTGACCGTGTTCGGCGACCACGTGGCGCCCGAGGTGGTAACAGGCGCGTTGATGCGCTTGTAGGAGTTGACCGTCGGGTTGGTGATGGCGGCCAGCGCGTCGGCGTGCTTGATGACGCCGCCCAGGAAGTTGTAGGCCAGCGCCGACAGGCCAAGCTCGCCCTTCTTGTCCTCGAACAGGTTCTTCTTGCCCTTCTTGTCCCACACCGAGACGTGGGCGTGGCAGCCATTGCCGGTGAGGTGCGCGAACGGCTTCGGCATGAAGGTGGCGCGCAGGCCCTGCTGCTCGGCCAGCGTCTTGACCATGAACTTGAAGAACGCATGGCGGTCGGCGGTGACCAGCGCGTCGTCATAGTCCCAGTTCATCTCGAACTGGCCGTTGCCGTCCTCGTGGTCGTTCTGATACGGGCCCCAGCCCAGGGTCTGCATGGCGTCGCACAGGCCGGAGATGGTCTCGTAGCGGCGCATCAGGCAGCTCTGGTCGTAGCAGGGCTTGGCCTGGGTATCGCGGGGGTCGGAGATCGCCTCGCCATCCGGCATGATCAGGAAGAACTCGGCCTCCACGCCGGTCTTCATGACATAGCCCTGGTCGGCGGCGGCCTTGATTGCGTTCTTCAGCACCACGCGCGGCGCCTGTTCCACCGGCTGGCCGGCCATCACCAGGTCGCCGGCAAGCCAGCCGATGGTGGGCTGCCACGGCAATTGGATCAGGCTGTCGGGGTCCGGCACCGCCAGCATGTCGGGATCGGCCGGCGTCATGTCCAGGTTGGTCGCGAACCCGGCAAAGCCTGCACCCGCCTCCTGCATGCCGGCGATGGCCGCGGCCGGCACCAGCTTGGACCGCTGCACCCCGAACAGATCGGTGAAGCTGATCAGGAAGTAGCGGATGTCGTTGTCGGCCGCCTTCTTTGCCAGGTCGATCGCCATGTGTGTTTCCCCTCGATAAGCAGAAATTCCCTCAGGGAAGTGTCATAGCGGCGAAAGGCCGGCCCGGGCAATGGTTCAGGCGGGCAATGGTCCAGGCCGGCAATGGTTCAGGACTATTAGTCCATTCGGCACCGGCCCTTACTCGTTTTCATGCGGTCGCGCGTCCGCGCTCCCTTTTGGCACCCGACCTCCCAGCAAGCATACTGTCGTGGGCGGTCGGGCGGGGGAGAGGGCTGGCGCAGACTTCAGCGTGAGCCAAATCAGTGCGCCCAGTAGTCGCCCTGGCCGCGCGCACGCAGGAAGTCGGCGAAGCGCGCGTCGGTGTAGTGCCCGGCGATCCAGTCCCGGAGCGAGCGACCGTCGATGTCGGCCTCGACGAAATCGAAGAACGAACGGATCCAGCGCTGGTTCTTCTTCGGCACGTGGCGGAACGGCCAGAAGCCCATCTGCCGGCGCGCGCCGGCCATGCCGGCACGGCCGTAGCGGTTCAGCAAATAGACGCCGCCGGCAAATCCCGCCCGGTCGGCGCCGCCGGAGCATTTCATCACCAGCGGCTCGGGTGCGGCGTCCATCGCATCCAGCACGCCGATCAGGGTCTCGCGGGTCGGCAGCCGCTTCGACGATACCGGCACATCAGCGATGACAATGCCGCGCGCCGCACACGCGCGCTGCTCGGCGTCGTACCACTCGGTGCCGGTGTTGTCGCCGCGCAGGTTGACCACGCCACGGATCGCGAACACGTCCATCAGCAGGCCGAAATGCGACCCGTAGAGCTGCGACGAGCGGGCCGCCCGGTGGCCGTCGATCCAGTGCCAGTTGTAGATGCGCGCCCAGATGCGCCCGCGCAGGCGTTGCAACCAGGTCGTGGACGCGCGGGTCATGGACACGGGGACAGGCGGCGGTGCGGTCACGCGGCGTTCGGCATCGTTGTTGCGGAGGGACGATGGGAGCCGCATCGCAGCGCGGCCGGTGCCTGCTTAGCAACCGTGCCGCATAATGACAACGAATCTGGCGCCACACTGACTCTGCCCTGGCGGCACAATGACTCCGCCCCGGCGCCGGCCGGCTTGACCGGCACGCCGCAAGATGCAGTTCAATCGACGGTCGAAACCGTGGAAGGGACCACCATGGAGCTGAACGCCGATTTCTCGCGCCGCGTCGCGGTCCACGCGGCGGAAATGCCGTGGCAGGCATCGCCGATGCCGGGCGTCGACCGCCGCATGCTCGACCGGCTGGGCGACGAGGTGGCCCGCGCCACCTCTATCGTGCGCTATGCGCCGGGCAGCCACTTCTCCCCACACGTGCACACCGGGGGCGAGGAGTTCCTGGTGCTGGACGGCGTGTTCCAGGACGAGCACGGCGACTTCCCGCCGGGGGCCTATGTGCGCAACCCGCCGCAGTCCTCGCACACGCCGGGGTCCGCCCCCGGCTGCACCATCTTCGTCAAGCTGTGGCAGTTCGACCTGGCCGACCGCACGCCGGTGCGCCTCCACACCGCCGACATGGACTTCGCCGCCGACCCGGCACGGCCCGGCGTCGCCGCGCTGCCGCTATTCGCCGACGGCGCGGAGCGGGTTTCGCTGGAGCAGTGGGATGCCGGCGTAGAGGTAGCGCCCGACGCGCCCGGTGGCATGGAGGTGCTGGTACTGAACGGCGGCTTCAGCGAGGGCGGCGAGGATTTCGCGCCGCAGTCATGGCTGCGCCTGCCCAAGGGTGCGCATACCACGGCGACCGCCGGCCCCGATGGCGCGCGGGTGTGGATCAAGCGCGACCACCTCGCCACGCCGCCGCAGCCGCCACAGGTGTAACTGCATACCGTCATTGCGCGTTCCGTAGCCCGGGTGGAGCGGAGCGAAACCCGGGGCATTGCTGCCGTGGGAAGTTCCCCGGGTTGCACTTCGTTTCACCCGGGCTACAAGATAACGATCACGCTTCGCCGACCGCCCGCACCCGGTAGGCGCAGCGCTGGTCGCCGGAGATGATGTGGTCGGTGCGCTTGACCTCGACGCCCGCGCCGAGCACCGCCCGGAACACCTCCAGCTCGGACCGGCACAGCCCGGAGCATGCGCGCGCCGCACTGCAGATCGGGCAGTGGCGCTCCACCAGCAGCAACTCGCCGGCGTCGTCGCGCGAGACGACGGCCATATAGCCCTCCGCCGCGCGCACCTCGGCCAGCCGCTCCACCTTCTCGGCCAGCGTCGCACCGTCGCCGATGGCGGCCCGATAGGCTTCGATCTGCTGCTCGGCGCGGCGGGCGACTATGCGGTCCAGACCCTCCTCGCCGAACGCCTGCTTCATGGCATCGAGCAGGCTCAGCGACAGGTCGGCATGGGCATCGGGGAACACGCGGGCCGCCTGGCCGGTCAGTTGCCAGAGCTGCGCCGGGCGGCCGCTGCCGCGCCGTTCCTCGCCGGGCTCGATCAACCCCTGGTCGCGCAGGGCATGCAGGTGCAGGCGCACCGCCATGGCGCTCAGGCCCAGCGACGTCGCCAGGGCGCGGGCCGGCATCGGCCCCTCGGTCTTCAGAAGGTCGAGCACCGCGCGGCGGGTGGCGCCATGGCCTTGGCTGATGTCATCGGGCATGACGCACTTAGTAAAGATTTATCTTGCCTATATCAAGCCGTCGGCGCATAGTTATGAAAGATAATTCTTTCCTAAGTGAGGCGACGATGAGCGTGATCAACGCGGGCGCACTGAACGACCTGGAAGCCAAGGGCCGCAAGCTGGTGAAGGCGGACGGGCGCCAGATTGCGCTGTTCCTGCACGACGGCACCGTCTACGCCTGCAATAACCGCTGCCCGCACGAGGGCTATCCGCTGATCGAAGGCTCGGTCGGGACGTACGCCGCCAACGACAGCGACACGCCCGCCTGCGCGCTGACCTGCAACTGGCACAATTGGAAGTTCGACCTCGCGACAGGCGCCAACCTGTTGGACGGCGAGCGGGTTCGCACCTATCCGGTCCAAATAATCGACGGCGAGATCAGGATCGAAATTGTCGACCCGCCGGCCAGCGAACGGCGCGCCGCCGCCATGGCGAGCCTGCGCCAGGCGTTCGACCGCAACGACTACACGCGCATGGCCCGCGAGATGGCGCGCCTGGAAGCGGCCGGCGGTCCCGAGGCCGACACCGCGCTGGACGCAGTGCGCGCGGCCGTCGACTGGAGCCACGACCGGTTCGAATACGGCGCCACCCATGCCGTGGCGGTGGCGGCCGACTGGCTCGACATGCGCGCCGGCATGAGCGCGGACGATCCGCTGCGCATGGCCCCGGCGCTGGAAGCCATCGGCTATCTGTCGTGGGACACGCTGCGCCAGCCCGCCTATCCCTACCCCACCGACCGTGCCGACTTCGCGCCCGACCTGCTGGTCGCCGCCATCGAGAACGAGGACGAAGCCGCCGCCGTCGCCCAAGTGCGCAGTGCCCTTGCCGCCGGCCTGACCTATGCCGACATCCGGCCGGCGCTGGCGCGGGCGGCCCTGGCGCACTATTGCGACTTCGGCCATGCCGCGATCTACGTGCTGAAGGTCGGGCAGGCCGTCGACCACCTGGGGCCGGACAGCGCCGAGCCACTGACGCTGGCGCTGGTGCGCATGCTGATCAACGCGTCGCGCGAGGACCTGATCCCTGAGTTCCGGCACTATGCGACGGCGCTGGCCAACTGGGACGGGACCGGCACGGATGTGCCGGCGATGACCGACCTTGTCGGTGCGGGCATCAAACAGGCGCTGGACATGACGGCTGCCGGGTCGGGCGACCCCGCCGCCCTGTTCGACGTACTGGTGCACGCGGCCGCGTGGCAGATGGTGCATTTCGACCTCGACCGGCAGAGTGCGGTCGACCAGCCGGTGTCGCGCAACGTCACCTGGCTCGATTTCACCCACGCGCTGACCTTCGCCAACGCAGTGCGCCACCTGGCCAGCGAGGATGCCGCGCTGTGGGCGCCGGGGCTGTTGCAGATCGCCTGTTTCGTCGGCCGCAACGCGCCCTTCGTCGACGCCAACTACGACGCCTCCGCATGGCGGGTCGGCGACGCCGGCGCCTTCATCGCCCGGCACGCCGAAAGGATGCTGGACCACGGCCAGTTCGACTATCTGGCCGCCGCCCACCACATGAAGCTGCTATGGGCCGTGCGCGACGAGCTGGCCGCCACGCCCGACGCACCGTGGGCGGCGGAGGTTCTGGCTGCGGTCAACCGCTTCTACAACAGCCCGCTGAAGCGCAAGCACGTGCTGCGCTCGGTCAACCAGGCGCGCCAGTTCGTGGCGGCCGAGGGCTAATCCTGATCCAGCCGGTCAGTTCCCGCAGACGCTGTTCAACCGGGCGAACGCGCTGGCTGCCGGCGCCAGTGAAAACGTCGCCACATCGGCCGCACCGCCCACGCCGTTCGCATCGCCGTTGGACACGGCAAGCGTCATGGTCTGGGCGGACGCGACGTGGTCCATGAAGTCCGCCAGGCTGTGGGCACGGTCGTCGCGTGCCAGCAAGCGATAGAATTCGACGAAGTAGAACGAGACATCGTAGCGGGACAGGCCATCGACCTTGAACGCCACCTCGGCCGGACCGGCGATCACCGCCTGCCCGGCCAGCCGCCGCGCCTGGCCCTCGCTGCCCGGCCCGCCGCCCTCAACCGCCGTCGGCAGGTAGATCGGCTCCGGCGATTGCAGCTCCAGTTTGATGGTGTCGCCGGGCCCGTGGCAGAAGAACGCAAGCTGGTAGCCGCTGTCGGTCAGCGTCAGCACGTGCCAGCGCAGGCCATCGGTGTCGTAGGCGTCATAGCGCCAGTCGGCGACGGCCAGCCCGACCGCCGACACCCAGGCGACGACACAACTGGCCAACAGCGACAACGCCGCCCGGCAACTCAACCCCATGCCACACACAATCGCGCCGTCCCCCAGTCGCACGACCATCACCCGACCGCCACCGGCGCTGGCGCGAACGTGCCTCGCAATTCCATGCGGGCACGACGTCTGCACAGTATTCGCGCTGGCCAAATGTGGCGACTGAGTATTCCATAACGGCCGCCCTGCCTGGGCCCGCCGTCTGTTCCCAACCGAACGCTAAAGGTCCGGGCGCGGCAAGTCTAGTGCGTTGGAAACATTGGCCCCCGGGCGAATTGTCCAGTGTTAGAATCCTATCAGTTCATTTGCTGATAGGGGCGCGGGTCGGCGACCAGCACCAGGCTTCCCGTCTCGCCGCTGCCGCTGGTGGTCCAGCGTGCCTGCAGGTCCCACAGGTCGCCGGAAAACCGGCCGAGATACTGCCCGTCGCTGACGAAGTCGTCGGCGCTGTCGTCGGCCGGGATCTCCCATATCCGCACCTCCAGCGTGCGCGGGTCGATGCTGCCGCTCATGCGTGCCTGGGTGCCCTCGGGATGCCAGACCGTCTCTGCATTGAAGGAGAGCTGCCCGTCGGCGCGCACGTTCACCTTCACCAGCTCCATTTCGACGAAGTACGCGGCACCGTTCTGCCACAGGAAGGTGCCGTGCCAGAACCGCGGCAGTGCCGCGACCAGGTCCGGGGCACTCAGGGCCTGCGCCGGCACCGCATCGTTCTTCGGCGTGCCGCCGACCAGCGCCAACGCCGCCAGCGGCGCCGCGCACGCCATCCCCACGGCCAAACCCAAGGACAGGATCGCCGTTGCAATGAACCGAAGTGTTGCCTTTGGCATCACACACCCCATGATACCGCGCTCGCGCGTCGGCCATTCTACGCCCGCGCGCACCGGCGCACCACAGATCAGCGCTCTCCAGACACCGCAATTGGGGCGAAATTCATGACCGAAATCGACATTGGCCGGGCACGCGCGGAGACGCCCGGATGCGCAGAGGTCAACCACCTGAACAACGCCGGCGCCGGCCTGATGCCGCAACCGGTGTTCGACGCGATGGACCGGCACCTGAGGCAGGAGATGACGATCGGCGCCTACGAGGCGACCGCCGATGCGGCCGACGAGATTGCCGACTTCTATGCCGCCATCGCCGCGCTGGTCGGCGGCCAGCCCGACGAGATCGCCTTCATCGAGAATGCGACCCGGGCGTGGGACATGGCGTTCTACGGCCTGGACCTGAAACCCGGCGACCGCATCGTCACCGGTCAGGCGGAATATGCCTCCAACTACCTGGCGTTCCTGCAGCGGGCGCGCAGCACCGGCATCGAGGTGATGGTGGCGCCCGACGACGGGCACGGCCAGACCGACCCGCAGGCGCTGGCCGACATGATCGACGACCGGGTGAAGCTGATCGCCATCACCCACGTGCCGACCAATGGCGGGCTGGTCAATCCGGCCGCCGAGATCGGCCGGGTGGCGCGCGCCCACGGCGTAACCTACCTGCTGGATGCCTGCCAGTCGGTCGGCCAGATGCCCATCGACGTGGCGGCCATCGGCTGCGACGCGCTGACCGCGACCGGGCGCAAGTTCCTGCGCGGGCCGCGCGGCACCGGCTTCCTGTGGATGCGGCGCGACCTGATCGGCCAGGTGCATCCGCCGATGATCGACCTGAAGTCGGCCGACTGGACCGGGCCGGACAGCTACCGCCTGGCCGACACCGCGCAGCGGTTCGAGAACTGGGAGCGCAATGTCGCCGGCCAGATCGCGCTCGGCACCGCCGCGCGCTACGCGATGGACTGGGGGCTGGAGGCGATCAAGGCGCGGGTGCAGGCGCTGGCGGCCTCAATGCGCTCGCAACTGGCCGACCTGCCGGGGGTGGCGGTGCACGACCGCGGCGCCGAGAAGTGCGCCCTGGTCACCTTCACCGTCGAGGGCATGGTCGCCGACGACGTGTCCAAGGGGTTGCGGGCCAGGCACATCAACACCTCGGTCACCGACCTGGGCTCAACCTACCTCGACATGAGCGCGCGCGGCCTCGACCGCATGGTTCGAGCCTCCGTCCACTACTACAACACCGAGGACGAGGTGGCCCAACTGGTGGAGGCCGTCGCCTCCCTCTAGCCGATGGCACGCTGGATGGCAGCGCGGGCCAGCAGGCGCGTGGAATCCAGCGTCGGCAGGGCCGAATTGCCGTCGTTTATGATCAGCGGGATCTCGGTGCAGCCCAGCACCACGGCATCGCACCCCTCGTCCGCCTTCAGCCGTTCGATCACCTGCTGAAAGACGGCGCGCGACGCCGGCCTGATATCGGCATAGGTCAGTTCATCCATGATGATGCGATTGATCGCATCCCTTTCGCCCGGCGTCGGCCGCACGATCAGCAGCCCCTTCGACTCGGCCTTGTCCGGGTAGACCTCGCTGTCGACCAGCCAGCGCGTGCCGAGCAGGCCGAGCCGCCGAAAGCCTTGCGCCAGTGCGGCATCGACGACGACTTCCGCAATGTGCAGCCACGGCAACGACGTGCGCGGCGCAACCAGCGGCATCGCTGCATGAATGGTGTTGTCCGGGCAGATCAGGAAATCTGCCCCGATCGCGGCCAGCTTGTCGGCGGAAGCGGCCATCAGGTCGGCGACGCCCGGCCAGTCGCCGCGCTCCAGGCATGCGACATAGTCAATCAACGGCGGCGTATGCATCGAGACTTCCGGATGGGCGTGCGGCCCCAGCAACGGCGCGCTTTCGGCGCAAATCGTGCGAAAGCACAGCGCCGCGCCCTCGGCGGAGCAACCGACGATCCCGATGTGCTGCATGTCCGGTTTGGAAAAGGCCGCCGTCGAGGCTCAGGCGCGGCCGGCGTGGCCCGCGAACAGGCCGGGGTCGATGCCGAGCTTGGCGATCGCCTGGTTCCACTTCGCATCGTGGCTGCGGTCGAAGATCAGCGACTCGTCGGGCGCCACGTGCAGCCATCCGTTGGACTGGATCTCGCTCTCGAGCTGCCCAGGCCCCCAGCCGGCATAGCCCAGCGCCAGCATGGAGCGGCGCGGCCCGTCGCCCTGGCTGATCGACTTCAAGACGTCGATGGTCGCGGTCAGCGCGATGCCGTTGATCACGAACATGGTGCCGTCGCGCTGGTAGTCGTCGGTGTGCAGCACGAAACCGCGCCCGGATTCGACCGGGCCGCCGAAGTGCACGTCGACGTCGCAGGCGCACGGCCCGTTCTCGATCTTCAACTGGGACAGCATGTCGGAGAAGGTCAGGCTGTCGACGAGCTTGTTCAGCACCAGCCCCATGGCGCCTTCCTCGTCGTGCGCGCACATGTAGATGACGGTCTTGTCGAAACGCGGATCGGTCATCTGCGGCATCGCGACCAGCAACTGGCCGGCGAGGCTGTCGTTCGCACTGAGGTCGATTTCGCTACCGACGATCTTCATGGTCCTCAATTATGCTGTGGCGCGCGCGTAACGCAAGGGCACCTGCTGCCGGCGGCGCGATCGCGCGCGATCATCTCGGCCGCACGACAAAGTGACGGTGCAGCCACGGAATGGTCACTATATTCAGCCAAACCTTAGGGCGGATTTGTGGCGGATCAACTACGATTGATGCAGGCGATGCGGGATCGAGGATCGTTTGGCGCGGCCATCGCCGCGTTGCTGATGGGGCTGATTGCGCTGGTATCGGGCGCGGTGCCGGCAGCGGCGCTGTCGTCTGAGTCCGCGTGGACCCAGCATGCCGAGTTGCGCCTGCTCTCCGCCACCGACGCGCTGGGCGAGGGCGGCGGCGCCACGCTCGGCCTGGAATTCGCGCTGGAGCCGGAATGGCACATCTACTGGCGCTCGCCCGGCGATGCCGGCCTGCCGCCGGTGGTCGACTGGAGCCAATCCCAGAACGTCGCCGCGATCGAGATGCAATGGCCGCTGCCGACCCGCTATGAGCTGCTCGGCTTCACCACGCTCGCCTATTCCGACCACGTCATCTTCCCGTTGCAGGTGACGGCGGCCGACCCGACGCTGCCGGTGGTGGTCCAAACCTCGGTCAACTTCCTGATCTGTGCCGAGATCTGCATTCCCGACAGCGCGGAGATCAGCCTGACACTGCCCGCCGGCGGCGGCAGCGGCACGCCCTTTGCCCACCAGATCGACCAGTTCCGCGCCACGGTGCCCGGCGGGCCGGACGCTGTCGGCCTTTACCTCGAGGACGTGATCATCACCGGCGATGGCGAGGCCGGTGCGATCTCCGTCGCCTTCCGCTCCGATGCGCCGATCACCGCGCCCGACCTGTTCTTCGAGGCGCCGCCGGAGTTCGTGTTCGACCAGCCGCAGGCGGACGTGGCCGCTGACGGCCTGTCGGCGGTGATGACCGCCGATATCTCGTCCTGGGGCGCCAGCATCGACGCGCTGCGGGACAGCGAGCTGACGCTGACCGTGGTCGACGACGGCCGCGCGATGGAGCAGATGCTGGTGCCGGCGCGCTACGTGCCCGGCGAGGTCGCGGAAGGCGATCCGGCCGGCGGCTCCACCGGTCCCGACCGCACGGCCGCAGAGACCGGAGTGGCCGGACAGGCGGCCCCGGTAGGGTTCGACGTGCTGCTGACCATGATGGCGGTTGCCCTGTTGGGCGGCCTGATCCTGAACCTGATGCCCTGCGTGCTGCCGGTCCTCTCGCTGAAAGTGCTGTCGGTGATCAAGTACGGCGGCGGCGCGCGCGGCCACGTCCGGCTCGGCTTCTCGGCCTCGGCCGCCGGCATCGTGTTCTCGTTCCTGGTGCTGGCCGCCGGCGCGGTGGCGCTGAAGTCGGCCGGGGTCGCGGTCGGCTGGGGCATCCAGTTCCAGCAGCCGCTGTTCCTGGTCGCCATGCTGCTGATCGTGGCGGTGTTCGCCTACAACATGCTGGGGCTGTTCGAATTCAACCTGCCCGGCCGGGTCGCCAACCTCGCGGCGAGCGCGGGCAACGACGGGCCGCCCGACCCGAACAAGCGCCCGAAGCTGAGCAGCCACTTCCTGACCGGCGCGTTCGCCACCTTGCTGGCGACCCCGTGCAGCGCGCCGTTCGTCGGCACCGCGCTCGGTTTCGCGCTGGCGCGCGGCGCGATGGAGATCTTTTTGATCTTCGCCGCCATGGGGGTCGGGCTCGCGCTGCCCTACATCCTGATCGCACTGTTCCCGGCGCTGGCGACCAAGCTGCCCAAGCCCGGCGCCTGGATGGTGTGGGTGCGCCGGATCATGGGTCTCGCCCTGGTCGCGACCGCGATCTGGTTGCTGACGGTGCTGGCCGGCCAGGTCGGCTGGGAAACCACGCTCGGCATCGCAGCCCTGGTGCTGCTGATCGCTGTCGTCTATCTGGCGCGACGCTATGTCCCTGCCGCCCGGCTCGCCCGCAACGCCACCGCGGCCGCCCTGGTGCTGGCGCTTGCCACCCTGCTGGTGCCGGTGCTGGCGCCTCAGTCCTCCCAGGCCGACCGCCCGGCCGGCGATCCGGCATGGGCGACGTTCGACCAGGCGCAGATCGCGGCCCTGGTCGCCGACGGGCATACCGTGTTCGTCGACGTCACCGCCGACTGGTGCCTGACCTGCCTCTACAACAAGAAGACGGTGATGGATCGCGGGCCTGTCGCCGCCCTGATCGGCAGCCGCGACATCGTGGCGATGCGCGCGGACTGGACCAACCCCGACCCGGCCATTGCCGACTATCTGGCGAGCTTCGGGCGCTACGGCATCCCGTTCAATGCCGTTTACGGCCCCGGCGCGCCGGACGGTGTCGCCCTGCCCGAGCTGCTGTCGGACGAGGACGTGCTCAGCGCCGTCGCGATGGCCTCACAGGGCGAGATCGACGGGTCCGCATACGCACAGCAGTAGTCCAACTAGCAATAACCGGGGTCGTTGGCGGCCCGTGCCTGCAAACCCTGCAGAGTGTATTCCTCTAACGGCAGGAACGCCTGGCAGGGCCGGAAATTGGGATCGGCGGCAATGCAGTTGCGCCCGCAAAGCTGGAAGGTGATCCGCTCGTCGAACAGGTTCAGCCAGACGCGCCCGCCCGGGGTTGCGACATAACCGTCGACCTCCTCTTCCATGTCACCCCAAAGATCTTCGACCGACGGCACCTCGATGTCGGCATCCATCGTGTAGGACCCATGGGTGTGGTAAGAGGCCAGCAACTCCAGATGGTTCGGCCACGCCGGGAAACAGCTATCGGGCAACCCGCGGTGCGGCTGGGTCGCGGCGATGTTGCCGTTGGCGTCCAGCCCGAAATAGCCGCAGTACTCGACCCCCTGGGAGATCGAGATCGGCTGCAGGTCGTTCAGGAAGGCGACCGCGAACACGTCGAGATCGTCATAGATGTCGTCGTCCTGCGCGTGCGCAGCGGTGGCGCAGGCAAGCACCAGGACAACGGTTCCAAACAGCGATTTCATGAAGATCCCTCCCAAGCGCAATCCCGCGCGCGCGGACTGTGAGCCAGGCGCGCGTACGACTCAATCGCTTGTCGCGCCCGATTCAGGCGATTGTTGGGGCGACCCTTCATCCGCGTTGTCCGCATCATCCTGATCCGCTGGCGGCAGCGGCGGCCCCAGGCTCAGCAAATAGACCCGGCGGGTGAGCGTGTCGTTAATCGGGATCGCGATCGGCGACGCCTGACCCACCTCGCCGTACCACGGCGTCAACGGGCTGGTCGCGGGGTAGAGACTGACCCACAGCGCCGGGCGCGGATCGCCGGCCTGGAACGGCATGGTCATCTCGTAGTGATTGCCGGGGACGCCATCGCCATCCTCCAGCGCGGCGAATGCCAACCCGGTGTCGCGCCCGTAATAGATCAGGGTCGCCAGCAGCATGCGGTCGTCGGTGACGATCAACGCGCGCCCGTCGGACTCCGCCCGGCCGAACACGGCGGCGCTCAGGATCGACCAGCCCTGGATGCGCGCGGTGGGATCGCGCGCGCCCAGCCAGCCGGCAAAGGACGGCCAGACCAGCGCGGCATAGAGGCCGGCCGCGATCAGCACATGCAAGCCGGTCGAAATCGGCAGCAACCGGGCGGCGAACATGGCCAGCGGGCGCGGCGAGGCGACATATTTGAGGTCCCCGCCCCGGCGGCCCTGATGGTCGCCGTGATCGGGCCGGCGGCGTCGGACCTGGGCCGCCTGGACCAGGATCGCGGCCACCGCCACGCTGGCCGCGACATAGGCGGTTGCCGCCCAGTTGGCGTGGGCGCGGCTGACCAGGGCCTGCACCGTGATCAGCACCAGCACCGGCACCGAGAACAGCAGCATCATGCGCACACCCGGGTCCATCGGCGCGCCATCGCGGCGCTGTGCCCAGCCCCAGACGATGACGATCAGCACCGCCGCCAGGATCGGCCCGAACACCCCGAACTGCGCGCCGACGAACTCCAGCGCCTTGCCGACATGAATGCCGGCATTGCCCCAATTGGCGTTCTCGGCGGTGTGTCCCACCGTCGCCCAGCCATTGGCGAAGTTCCAGATCACATTGGGCGCGAACAGGACGATGGCGCACAGCGCCGCCACCAGGGTCTGCCAGCTTGCCAGCAGCCAGCGCCGGCCGGGCGTGAACACGGCATAGAGCGCCATGCACATGACGAAGTAGCTCATGGCGTACTTCGCCATCAGGCCGACGCCGATGGCGACGCCGCACAGAACCGCCCAGCCGAAGCCGCGGGTGGCGACGAGCCGGATCAGCGCATACAGCGCCACCGCCCAGCACAGCAGCAACGGCACATCGGTGGAGATCAGCGACGACGACAGCGACACACCGGGGATCAGCGCATAGGTCAGTGCCGCCCAGGCGCCGATCCGCCGGTCGAAAAGCTGTCGCCCGATCAGGCCGACGACAACGGCCGTCACCCCATGGAACAACGGCGCGGCGGCGCGCACACCGAACGGGCCGTCGCCGAACACCCAGGTCGTCGCAGCGATGATCCAGGCGATCAGCGGCGGCTTGGTGAAGTAGCCGAAGTCGAAGGTCTGCGCCCAGGTCCAATACTGGGCTTCGTCGCCGTAGAGGTCCATCGGCGAGAATGCGAGCACCACCCATCGGACCAGCGTCAGCACCAGGATCGCGAGCAGGGCGACGGTCCAGATACCGCGACCCTGGTCGACGGAGACGGAGACGGGTGCGGCGCCCGGGCTCAATAGGGGTGCCTGTCGCCGGTGTTCTGCGGCACGCAGCGGGTGATGACACGCTTGATGGTGAGGCCCTGCACGATGATGGAGAACAGCACCACCGCGTAACAGGCGGTCATCAGCAGCGGCTTGTCAGGTCCCGCCGGCAGCGACAGCACCAGGGCCACCGAGATGCCGCCGCGCAGCCCGCCCCAGGTCAGCACCGGGATCGCGCCCGGCGTGAACCGCCGTCCCATCAGCTTCAACAAGCTGATCGGTCCCGAGACCGCGCAGAAGCGCGCCAGCAGCACCAGCGGAATACAGAGTGCCGCTACCCAGGCCGCATCGGACGAGAACGGAATCGCGAACACCTCCAGCCCGATCAGCAGGAACAGCACCGCGTTCAGCAACTCGTCGATCAGGTGCCAGAAGGTCTGCACGTGCTCGCGGGTCTTCTGCGACATGCCGAACTTCATGCCCGCGTTGCCGATGAACAGGCCCGCCACCACCACCGCGATCGGCCCGGAGACATGCAACGCATGGCACAGCGAATAGACGCCCATCACCAGCGCCAGCGTCATGATGACTTCCAGATTGTATTCGTCGACCCGCTTGAGCGCGCGATAGGTGATGTAACCGGCGACGCCGCCGATCACCACGCCGCCGCCGACCTCCCACACGAAGAGCTCGACAACCGCCATGGCATCGATCTCCTCGTCGCCATGCGCACCCGAGGTAGCGGTGAAGGCAATCGCCGTCAGGATCAGGAACAGCACCACGCCGACGCCGTCGTTGAACAGGCTCTCGCCGGCGATCTTGGTCTCCAGGCTGTGCGGCACCTTCACCGTCTTCAGAAGGCCGAGCACCGCCACCGGATCGGTCGGGCTGACGATGGCGCCGAACACCAGCGCGGTCAGGATCGCCACATCGGTCATCAGCCAGAAGCCGGTACCGACGATGGCGGTCGACAGCAGCACGCCAATCGTCGCCATCAGCGCGATCACCAGCTTCTGCGCGGCCAGTTGCGAAAGGTCGACGTGCAGCGCGCCGGCGAACAGCAGGAACCCCAGCATGCCGTTCATCAGCGCGTCGTAGAAATCCACCTCGGCCAGCAGCGCGGTCATTTCCTCGCTCGCCCCGAAAGTGAAGATCTGGTCGATGGCCAGCACCACCAGGGATGCGGCGAGCGCGATCACCACCAGGCCGATGGTGGTGGGCAGCTTCAGGAAATGGTAGTTGGCGAGGCCGAACAGGGCGGCCAGCACGACCAGGATAGCGGCGATATCGAAGGGGCTCACGGGGGTTTCCCAAGTGGACTGACCGGCAGCGTGCGCGGGCCATGCTCTTGCACAATCGCGCGCGCACGGTCAATGTCGCTGCGCGATTTCCCCCACCAAGCAAAGGAGCGCGCCCGTGTCAGCACCCGGCGAGCATGGATTGTCGACCGCGGCCATCGACGCCTGCATGTTCGACGCCTACGGCACCTTGTTCGACGTGGCCGCCGCGGCGGCGCGGGAGCGTGGCGCGCTGGGCGACAACGCGGCCCCCTTGGCGCAGATCTGGCGCGACAAGCAGCTCCAGTACACGTGGTTGCGCTCGCTGATGGGCGAGTATGTCGACTTCTGGCAGGTGACCGGCGACGCGCTGGACTATGGGCTGGAAACCCTGGGCATCGCCGATCCGGCGCTGCGCCAGCGGCTGATGGACCTCTACCTGCAGCTCGACGCCTATCTGGAGGTGCCATCGACCCTGAAGCGGCTGACCGGCGCCGGCCTGAAGTGCGGAATCCTGTCCAACGGTGCGCCGAAGATGCTGGCGTCCGCGGTTGGGAACGCGGGCATCGCCGGCGAGATGACGGCGGTGCTGTCGGTGCAGGACCTCGGCGTCTACAAGCCCGACCGGCGGGTCTACCAGCTGGCGGTCGATGCGCTGGGCACAGCGCCGGAGCGCATCTGCTTCATGTCGTCCAACGCGTGGGACGTGTGCGGCGCCGCGCACTTCGGCTTCCGGGTGGTGTGGATCAACCGCTTCGGCCAGGCGCCTGAGCGGCTGCCCGGCACCCCGGTGGCCATACTGGACAGCCTGGAAGGCCTGCCCGCGCTGTTCGGGATCGCCTGAGTAACCCAGCCCAGAACCGCGCGACGAGGTTCCGTCAGATCGCCTTGGCGTAGGGCAGCAGTTCGTAGCGGCCGCTCAGACCGACGCTGTAGAGCGACCGGTGCCAGAAGCTCTTGGTGAACCAGTTGAAGAACTTGGCACGGTCCGCGAACCAGAACTCACCGAAATTCGGGTCGAAAAAGACGACGTCCTGAGCCACCCACAGCGCCATGGCATGCTCGCCGGCCTTGCCGAACAGTCCCAGCTTCTTATAGCTGCCCGCGCCGCCCGTGGTGTCCAGCAGGATCGCCCTGGCCAACGCATCCCGGTTGAAGAAGCTGGTGGTCCCCTCCTGCATCGCGGCACCCGCCGTGCCCCGGAATTGCACGAACGTATCGCCGAAGGTCCGGGACGGGTTCATCACCATATTGCCCTGGATCCGCCTGATCCCCTGCTGGCGCAGCCAGGCTTCGGTCACCGCGTCCTGGTCGTCGCTCAGGATTCCCTGCCTTTGCAGCGGCATCACGTGTTGATGGATCCGGGCCAGGTTGATGTTGCCGTTGCCGATGATCCAGTTCCACAGCGAATCCTGCCTGGCGTGGTAGACGATCCAGTGTGCCGACAGCGCCTCGCAAATGCCGCCGGACGTTCCGGGGTCCAATGCGATCAACGACGAGACCGGCGGGCGGCACTGGGTAAACGCAAACGTGCAATGCCCGCCATATTTGCCGGCCGAGCGCTGCACGGGTCCGGCAAGTGCCGAGCCCACCTTGTTGGCGAACGACTCCATCAGCGACATGGCAGGCCTCCTGCAGTTGTGCCAATGCGCCCGCGCAACCGATACCGAAACGCGGCCTGCCGCTGCATGCCAAAGCACGCAGGCAACAAGAGGTTTCGGTCAACGAATTTTCAGCAGATCCCGGCAGGTGCGATCCCGCCGGCATTCCCCCTGCACGCACACATTCGCGAAGCGTCCCGTTTTTCGGAACCTTCCCCCAGGTCGAATGGTGACTCGGATAAGCGCTGGAAACAAGCCCGACGGGCCGCAGGGCCCGCGATGCGGCTACAGATCGAACAGGGACGACAGCAGGTTGGCGGCGTAGGGGCCGCTGACGACGCCGTTGATTTGCTGATTGACGATGGAGTTGCGCACCCGCTCGGCGAGCTGGATTTCGATACGGGCGCCGCTGGCGTCCAGCTCCAGTTGCAGCGCCTCGTCGTTCAGGTTCTCGATATTGCGATCCGCCGCCCGCGCCCGGCCACGCGCGATGACTTCGTTCGACTTGAACTCCAGCGTCGCCAGATCGACCTTCGTGATGGCAGCGTCCAGGTCCTCGATCGCGGTATCGATCGACGCGTCGTCCTGGAAATTGCCGTAGAGCCAGGAGTGCAGCACGCCGACACCGCCACGCTCCAGCGTGCCGCTCACCGTCTCCGACCCCTCGACCGAGAACGAGATGGCGCCGGTGTCGCGGTCGAAACTCTGCACCGCGATGTCGCCCAGGCCGACATCGCGTTCGATGTCGTCGGGATAGAGCGAATACTCGCTCAAGGTGGTGCCCTTGAGGTCGGGAACCCACTGGTTGCCGTTGGCCAGATCGATCCGGTAGTCGGACCCGAGATACTGGCCCTGGACCGTCCGCCGGCTACCCTCGGACTGGGTGGTGTAGTAGGAGATGGTATCGGTCAGCCAACTGGTGCGGAACACGTCGCCGATCAGGTTTCGGCCAACCGAGCCGCCATCGTCGGCCAGGTCGGCGACCTCGTCGATCATGTTGTCGAATTCGCTGGCCAGCAGCGCCTTGGCGTCGGGGTCGGCGTTCTTGGCGGAATAGGCCAGGTCGCGCATGTCGCCCAGCTTGATCCGTATTTCCTGCGCCTTCCTGACCGTGGAGTCCAGGTCGTCGGCGGCATTCTGGATGCCGATCTTCTTGCGGATCAGATCCTCGGAGCGCTCGCGCAGACGGCTCGACTTGGACAGGGCGATCCGCTCCTGCTCGGCCAACTTGTCCTGCTGGTCGGTATTCGGGGCAAAGCTCTGCGCGCGCAAAAACGCCTGGGCCTTGGAATTGGCCGTCAGGCTGCGCGTCAGATCAGAAAACGTGACTCCGTTAAAGAAGACACCGATCATGAAAAGCCTAGCTCCGGGCGCCCTTTGCGCCGCATTCAACATGCGCCCCATTGGGTTGACGAGACGTTAAGCGCGGGCGCAAATGCGGTTACGAACCAGGCTTTTTTCAGCACAGGCGGCCGATACCATGCGCGCGATCGTCATTCACCGGGCCAAGGACCTCAGGATCGAGGAGCACGAGACGCCGCGCGCCGGGCCGGGCCAGGTTCTGGTGCGGGTGGCGGCCGGCGGCATCTGCGGGTCAGACCTGCACTATTACAATCACGGCGGCATCGGGCAGATCGTGCTGAAGGAGCCGATGGTGCTGGGCCACGAGGTCTCCGGCCGTGTCGAAGCCCTCGGCGAGGGCGTCGCCGGGCTCGCCCGCGGCGACCTGGTGGCGATCCATCCGTCGCGACCCTGCGGCACCTGCCGCTACTGCCTGGAGGGCGCGCCAAATCATTGCCTGGACATGAAGTTCTACGGCTCGGCGATGCCGTTCCCGCATGTGCAGGGCGCCTTTCGCGAGCTGCTGGTGGTCGAGGCGTCGCAGTGCATCCCGGCCGATGGCCTCAGCGACGGCGAGGCCGCGATGGGCGAGCCGCTGGCGGTCGCGCTGCATGCGACCCGGCAGGCCGGGGATCTGCTGGGCAAGAAGGTCCTCGTCGCCGGGTGCGGGCCCATCGGCTGCCTGTGCATCATGGCCGCGCGCCGCGCCGGCGCGGCCGAGATCGTGGCCACCGACGTTGCCGCCAATGCGCTCACCTATGCCGAGAAGGCCGGCGCAGACCGCACCGTCGACATGGCCGGCGACCCCGACGGGCTGGCCGAGTGGCGGGCCGACAAGGGCCAGTTCGACGTGTTCTACGAATGCTCCGGCGCGGTCGCCGCACTGACCGCGGGCCTCGCCGTAGTGCGGCCGCGCGGCATCGTGGTGCAATTGGGACTGGGTGGCGACATGACGGTGCCGATGGGCCTGGTCACCGCCAAGGAACTGAGCGTCAGGGGCTCATTCCGCTTTCACGCGGAGTTCCCGCTGGCGGTCGAGTTCATGCGCGCCGGGCTGATCGATGTCCGTCCGCTGATCTCCCACACCGTGCCGCTGGCCGATGCGGAAAACGCCTTCGCCACCGCCAACGACCGCTCTCAGGCCATGAAGACCCTGATCGCCTTCGGCTGAGCGCGCGCTGCCTTAACAGCCTGTCAAATGTCCGCCTCGCCGTCGGCCGTCAGCCGGGCGACCCACCCCGCCGATCCGCTGGCGTCGCCGTACTGCCCGCCGACAACGACGATCGAGCCGTCCTCGGCCTCCTCGATCGCCCACGCATAGGCATCCAGCCCGATGTCGAGCTCCGTGGACCACAGCAGGCGCCCGTCGCCGTCCACGCGGCTGACGAACGGCCGCTGCGGGCTCAACAGGTCGCCGGCGATCAGGATGTCGCCATTTGCGGCCCCGGCCACGGTGATCGGGTTGGCCTCTCCGCCGACACGCAATTCGGTCTGGAACACGATGCGGCCGTCCGGCGCCACCCGCACGACGCGCGCGGCGACCACAAAGTCTGCCCGGTCATATTCGGTCAGCACATAGGCGATATCGCCGCCTTCCAGCACCGCGAGCCAGTTGGCGTAGACGTACGCGGCCTGCTTGTGGGTGTAGTTGGCCTGCCCGTCGGCCCACTGCTGCCACACCATGTTGCCGGCGGCGTCGAACCGGGTCACCAAGCCCACGTTCTGCAACGTGTCGTCGGCGGCATTGCCCAGCGACACGACGCCGCCATCGTGCAGGACCACCGATTGGTACCCCCAGATATCCAGATAGTCGGCGCGGGCCGACACGATCTCGCTCCAGGCTTGGGTGCGGTCCGGGTTCAGCCGGCTGACCAGAATATTCATCGCGCCCGTGTGGTTCGCCGCGGCGCCGGTAATCACCATACCGCCGTCGGGCGCCATCGCGACATGGATGATCTCGCCGTAGTCGTAACCCAGGTCGGCGAGGCCCACGGAGTGCTCGACCCGGCCCGCGTCATCGATCAGCGCCACGGCGCCGCTGGTCGCCTCGGTGAACTGCTCGAGCACCGCGGCCACCGCGACTCCCCCACCGGCGCGGTCCGCCACCCACCAGAAATGAGTCAGCGTGTCGCCCAGCGAATAGGTCTTCTCCATTTCGATGGCACCGTCCTGATCGAGCAGTGCCAGATAGCCCTCCGCGAAACTGCCGCCCAGGTCCTCGACATAGCCGCAGATCCAGGTCCGGCCGTCCTCGAGGATCGCCAGCGAGGTGATGTCGACGATGCTGCCCGGGCGTTCGATCATCAGGGTGAAGGGCTCGCCACCCTGCAGCCGGTCGAAGATACCCTTGGTGCTGGGCTCGGCGGCAAATGCCGACGCCGACGCGAGCCAAGGCAACGCGAAGGCGGCCGCCGCCCGCGCGACCACATCCCTGTGAAAGTTCATTGACCGGCACTCCCTGTTGCGTATTCCCCACGGCCCACGCACCCGCCGGGACGGCCAGGGGAAGGCGTTTCGCGGCTGACCATATTACATCGGGCTTGGAAACTCACCCCGCCGGCCACCAAAACGTGATGGCGGGGTGCCGGCGCGGCAGCCGACCGATCGCCACACCCGCACTCATGCAACTACTGTTTGTAGAACAGTTCAATGTCCTGGGCCATTTTACCCAAGAACGGCCGATCTATGACCGATCATCCAACTAATTCCCAGCCATTAACCGTCGCATAACCCGCCTTTGTTACATCGACATACTTGTGATCCCACGGGGCGATTTCGAGACGACGGCCGACCAGGTTCGAGTGTTGCCGCCAAACTAGGCAGGGCAGCGTGTTTTCGACCAGGGTTTGGGGCAACATTATCAATACTGCCCACGGCAAGTCTTGTTGAAACGCTGCTGGCGTCACATCGAACGGGTACGAGATGCTACTCAGGACGGGGTAAGTATTGCAATGTACAAGAATCTTTCCATCCGCACCAAGACCATGTTCCAGGTCGCGTTCGGCGTTCTACTGTTGCTGGCCATCAGCCTTTACGCGCAATTTCAAATCGGCAGCATCGGTGGAGAGTTGAACCAGATTTCGGAAGAGAACATTCCGATGACCGGCGTGGTCACCGAGATCACCGTCCACCAGCTTGAGCAAACGGTGCAGATGGAACGCGCATTGCGGTTCGGCGAGCAGATGGGTTCCGACCCGGCCGCGGCCGAGCACTTCGACGCCACCGTCTCGGCATTCGATGCGTTGGCCGCCAAGGTTGACGAGGAATTTGCCGCCGGGCGCGCCTTTGCAGAGGAGATATTGCAGCGCGACGGCGATGCCGAGGCACGATCGGAATTCGTCGTGGTCCGCGACGCCCTTGCGACCCTGGAAACCGAACACGCGGCGTTCAACGACGAGGCGGCCAGGCTGTTCGAGGCCATGCGGGCCGGCTCGTTCGGCGAGGCGCGCCAGATGGCCATCGAACTGGAAGCGCATGCCGACAATCTCGACGTCATGCTGAGCGGCCTGTTGCACGACCTGCGCGAACACTCCGCCACCGCAGCGGCCACCGCCAAAGCCCACGAGGAAACCGCCGAAATCGTGCTCTGGGCCGCATTGGCCGTGGGCGTAATCGCGGCGGTCGGCATCGGTATCTTCATGGCGGAAATGATGATCCGGCCATTGCTTCGCTCGGTGGCCGCCATCGACGGCTTGGCCGATGGCGACACCACGGTGTCGTGCCACGTCCAGTCTCGCGACGAGATTGGCAAGATCGGCGGGGCCATCGAACGCCTGCGGGGTTCGATGATTCGCCTGAAAGAGATGCAAGGCGCCGAAAAAGCCCGCGAAGCCGAGGCAAGCGAAAAAGTGCGTCGCGAGATGCTGGCCCTGTCCGATGCGCTGGACCAGCAAGTCCGCGTCGCCGTCGGCATCATTCAGGAAAAGGCCGGCGACATGCAGGGCCTGGCCGACGAGATGAACGCCTCTGCCCAGAACGCCAGCGCGGTCAGCGCGTCGGTGACGTCCGCGGCGGAGATAACCAACTCCAACGTGCAGACCGTGGCCAGCGCGGCTGAGGAAATGTCCAGCAGCATTGCCGAGATCAGCCGGCAGGTCGACCGCTCAACGACGATCACGGAGAGCGCCGTGCAGGAAGCCACCCGCTCCGGCGAGATGGTGAGCAGCCTGAACGAAGCGGCGAAAGAGATCGAAGCTATCGTCACCCTGATCAACGACATCGCCGAGCAGACCAACCTGCTGGCCCTGAACGCGACCATCGAGGCAGCGCGCGCCGGCAACGCGGGCAAGGGCTTTGCCGTCGTCGCATCGGAGGTGAAGAGCCTGGCCAATCAGACCGGCAAGGCCACCGAACAGATCGACCGGCAGATCGACGCCATCCAGAACGCCACGGGCGCGGTGGTGACGGCGATCCAGCAGATCGGCAGTACGGTCGGCGAGGTCAGCGAGATCACCAGCAACATCGCCGGTGCGGTGAAGCAGCAGACGACAGCGACCCAGGAAATCGCACGCAGCGCCGCAGAAGCAGCCGGCGGCACCAACGATGTTTCCAGCGGCATCAACGAAGTGACCACCGCGACCAAGGACTCCGGCAATCTGGCGGATCAGGTTCGCGGCAACGCCAGTGAGGTCAACGAGTCTGTCGCGGCGCTTCAGGCGCAGATCACCACCATCCTGCGCGAATCGCGGGCCGGCAACCGCCGCAAGTACAAGCGCGTGCAGATCTGCTCGCCGACCGAGGTATTTGTGAATGGCCAATGGCGGGAATGCCGGCTGAACGATGTGTCCGCCGGCGGCGCGGAGATCGAAGCGGTCGAGGGCATCCAGAAGGGCAATGCCATCAAGCTCAGGATCAGTGCGCTGGGCGAGTTCGCCGGCCGCGTGGTCCGTGCAACCGAGTTATCCCGCGCCATCGAGTTCGACATCGACGAAGATACCCGCGCGAAGCTCCAGCACAGCCTGGCCTCGACCGAAGCGGCGGCAGATGCCGAGGCAGCGGCCGAGACCGAACGCAAGGCAGCCTGAACGGCCGCGAGCGCACCACGCGCTCGCGACGCTCGGCTACTCCGGCGCAATGTCGCGCGCGATGCGAAATCCGACCGCGCTCGACCCATTGCCCGCAAAGGAGATGCTGACGCGGTAGGCGGCGCGGAAATTGCGGTCGTCGGACCCCCAATTGCCGCCGCGCGCCGGCCGCGAGCCGCACTCGCCGCTGTCCCAGGCACTGCCGTCGGTCGGCGGCAGCACGATGTAGTTGTTGTTCCAGCAATCCGTGGTCAATTCCGACACATTGCCCAGCATGTCGTACAGACCGAATGGGTTCGGCGCGAACGACCCGGGCGGCGCGGTGTGGGCAAAGCCATCGTTGCAGCCGACGGTGCGGTTCCAGTCCAACCCCACCGCGGCCGCCTCGTCGGCCATGTTCTCGAACGCACAGCCCTCGTCGGCGAGGTCGCCCCAGTAGCGCATGGTCTCGGTGCCGGCACGCGCCGCGTATTCCCACTCCGCCTCGCTGGGCAGCCGGAAGGCGATGCCGGTCTCTGACGCCAGCCAGTCGACATAGGCCTGGGCCGCCGCGCCGCCGATGCAAACGACCGGCTCGTCGTCCTCTTGCACGAAGCCGGGATTTTCCCAGTTCAGATCGCGCTCTACGGACACTTGGTTGCCGTCGTAGACCTGGCAGGACTCCGACACGTGGCCGGTGGCCGCGACGAAGGTGCGGAACTGCGCGCGCGTCACCTCGTGGATGGCCAGCATGAACGACGGCACGGTCACCCGGTGCTGGGGCTGTTCGCGACCGCTCGACCCCGGCTCGCCACGCGGCGAGCCCATCATGAAGTCGCCGCCCGGTATCGCCACCATCGGCGGGCAGCGCGGGCAGTCCTGAACGACCTCGCCCACCGCCATGTCGGCATCCTGGGCACCGGCGGCACCGGGCGCCAACAGCGCCGTCGCCAGCAGAGCGCGCCGCAATGCGGTCCAGCAGATCATCGTTCCCCCCACTTGTTCGGTCGCCCCCTTGGCCGAATTGCCGGGCTCACCCAGGAATAGCCGATCGGCGCGCACGATCCC
This sequence comes from Alphaproteobacteria bacterium, assembly GCA_965227515.1. GTDB lineage: Bacteria > Pseudomonadota > Alphaproteobacteria > CALKHQ01 > CALKHQ01 > CBDDFZ01. The sequence goes on along the minus strand of CBDDFZ010000001.1, from coordinate 1,628,112 downwards.
ACACCATGCCCGCCGCATGGTGCGATTGGGCCGCGCCCAGCCGCTGCCTGCGGATCGTGCAAACGATGCCGCGATGCGCAACGACCGCGATTAATCGGCGCGTGCGCGCCCCTTCCCCGCCGCCATTGCTGCACCGCACGCGCGAACCGCATGGCACATACCTTGCTGTGCGAAGCGCGACGCTGAGCCTCTGTACGTGGGTGCTGAGATGTGCTCACATGGCTTTTCAATGTGCAACCAAGTCTAGGGGGACTGAAAGATGTCTGCAGTTACCACCCATTTGCGGGCCGCCTTGCTCGCGGGTGCAGCGTTCGCGATCGCTGGGCCGGCCACCGCAGAGGATTGGTGGCCCGTGGCGGTGTACGACGCAAGCTCCGGCGAAAACGTCGAGACGACCTATTCGCCGCTGGAAGGCGCTTCACAGCCGTGGAACCTGTGCGTCCTGTTCCCGCACATGAAAGACAGCTTCTGGGTGGCCGTCGCCTACGGCATCGTCACCGAGGCCGAGCGCCAGGGCGTCAACATGACGCTGTACGAGGCCGGCGGTTACGAGAACCTGCCGCGTCAGCTCTCCCAGTTCGATGACTGCATGGCCTCCGACTTCGACGCCATCATCGTCGGCCCGATCTCCGAGGCCGGCCTGGCGCAGAAGTTCGAGGAAGGCATCGCCGCCGGCAAGCCGGTGATCGCGACCGTCAATCCGGTTGCCGATGCGCAGACCACCGCCAAGATGTACGTCGAGTTCGACACCATGGGCGAGCAGACGGCCAACTACCTGCTCGAGTACCTGGACGGTGACAGCGCCGAAGCGGTGGCGTTCCCGGGCCCGGCGGGCTCCGGCTGGGCCGAAAGCTTCTACGAGGGATTCCAGCGCGGGCTCGAAGGCTCCGACGTCGCGATTCTGGACGAGATGTTCGGTGATAGCGGTGTCGGTGTGCAGCTCAGCCTGATTCAGGACGCGCTGCAGGCCTATCCGACCATGAACGTGATCTGGGGCACCGCGCCCACGGCAGAGGCCGCCATCGGCGCGGTCGCCGAGATCGGCGCCACCGGCGACATCCTGATCATGTCGTCCTATGAGAACCAGGCCATGCTGGATGCGATGAACGCCGGCGAGATCCTGGGCTTCGCCACGCAGTATCCGGTGCTGGAAGGCAAGGTCGCCATCGACATGGCCGTCCGCGCGCTGGAAGGCGAAGAGGTGATGCCGTTCGTGAAGCCGATCCCGGACATGATCGCGTCGGGCAACGCCGACCAGATCAACATGGGCCTGGTGCTGGCACCGGCCGACTGGGACCCGGTGTATTCGGTCACCGCCGAATAAGGGCTCTCCCTTAGGTCTGACCAAAATGGGGGTGAGGTGAACGCAACCGCACCCGCCGACACGAAAGCAGACACGCAAGCCACCCCCGGACCGGCGCCCGCCGCGTCCGGGGGTCCGTCTGGTGGGCCCGACCGGGCCTCGCCGGGGGGAACCGGCGACGTGCTGCTTTCGATGCGCGGCATCTCCAAGCGCTTCCCCGGTGTGCTTGCCCTGGACGGCGTGGACTTCGAACTGAAGAAGGGCGAGGTGCATGTGCTGTTCGGCGAGAACGGCGCCGGCAAGTCGACCCTGATCAACGTGATCGCCGGGACGTTCGGCCCCGACGAAGGGACGTTCGACTATCAGGGCAAGCCGGTCAGCCACCTGACGCCGCACCAGGCGCGGTTGATGGGCATCAGCCCGGTGTTCCAGGAGTTCTCGCTGGTGCCGCACCTGACGGTGGCGGAGAACCTGTTCCTGGGCCGCGAAATCCGCAGCTTCGGGTTCCTGCGCAAGGGCGCCATGCGCGAGCGCGCCGCCGAAATCATCACCGCGCTCGGCTTCGACCTGAACTCGCGCAAGAAGGTCGGCGAGCTGTCGCGCGCGCACCAGCAGATGGTGGAAATCGCCAAGGCCATGCTGGCCGAGGTGAAACTGCTGATCCTGGACGAGCCCACCGCCTCGCTGACCGAGAACGAGACATACAAGCTGTTCGACCTGATCGAGCGGCTGAAATCAGACGGCGTCGGCATCATCTACGTGTCCCACCGGATGGCGGAGATCAAGCGCATCGCCGACCGCATCACCGTGCTGCGCGACGGCCGCCACATCGCCACCGTCGATGCCGCCGACGTTGACGAAGGCCGCCTCGTCGAGCTGATGACCGGCCGCAAGATCGACGTGCTGTTCCCGCAGGTCGACCACAAGCCCGGCGAGACCACGCTGGAAGTGCGCGACCTGACGCTGGCCGACGGCACCGTGGTCGACGTGAACATGGTGGCGCGCGCCGGCGAGATCACCGGCGTGGCCGGGCTGGTCGGCTGCGGCAAGTCGGAGCTGATCCGCGCCATCTATGGCCTGGAGCCGATCGCCGAGGGCGAGATCCTGATCGACGGCAAGCCGGTGCACCACCCCTCGCCCACCGGCTCGCTGAAGAACGGCGTCTGTTATTTCCCGTCCGACCGCGTGGTCGAGGGCCTGGCGCTGGAGCGCCCGGTGCGCGAGAACGCGTCGATGGCGGCCCTGGACATGGCGCAGTTCGCGCGCATGCGCATCATCGACCGGCGCGGCGAGAAGTCGATCATCAAGGACATCGTCAACCGCCTGAAGCTTTCCCCGCCCAACATCGAGCGCGTGGTCGGCAACCTGAGCGGCGGCAACCGGCAGAAGGTGATGCTGGCGCGCGGGCTGACCCGCGAGACCCGCATCTTCCTGTTCGACGAGCCCACCGTCGGCATCGACGTCGGCGCCAAGATCGAGGTCTACGAGTTGATGAAGGCGCTGGTCGACACCGGCGCCACCATCGTGCTGGTCTCATCGGAGCTGCCGGAGGTGCTGAACCTGTCCAACCGGCTCTACGTCATGCACCGCGCCCACATGGTGACGGAGCTGACCGGCGAGAACATGACCGAGGAGGCGGTGCTGTCGTCGTTCTTCCATGAGCAGGACGGCACCCAGCCGTCGGGGCAGGCCGCATGAGTTCCTATTCCACCACGGGCGGCCCGCACGGCGGCCTCAACTCGGAGCAGGCGCTGCGGGTCATGGTGTCGGTCGGCCTGTTGCCGCTGCTGCTGTTGATCGTGCTCGCGCTGATGGCGCTGTTCGAGCCGAATTTCTATGCCGAGCGCAACATCTTCAACGTGCTCCGCAACACCACCGACCTGGCGACGGTGGCCGCCGGCCAGATGCTGGTGCTGATCGTCGGCGGCTTCGACCTCTCGGTCGGCGCGGTGATGGCGCTCGCCAGCACCGTCACCTCGACCGTGATGGCCGATCTCTATGCCGAGGGCGAGGGCTCTGAGGGGGTGGCGATCTTCGTCGGCGTGCTCGCCGGCGCCGGCAGCGGCACCGCCATCGGGCTGGTCAACGGCATGTGCGTGGCGTTCCTGCGCATATCGCCCTTCATGGTGACCCTGGGCACGCTGTCCATCGCCACCGGGCTCGGCCTGCTGCTGACCCAGGGCATACCCGTCTATGGCATGCCGGAGAGTTTCGTCGACGAGTTCGGGCGCGGAAGCTGGCTCGGCCTGCCGATCTCGCTCTACGTTGCGGTCGCCATCCTGATCGCGGTCTGGGCGATCCAGCGGTTCACCACCCTTGGCCGCTACATCTACGCCATCGGCGGCAACCTGCAGGCGGCCGTCGTCTCCGGCGTGCCCACCAAGTCCTACCTGGTGCTGACCTACACCATCTGCGGCACGCTGGCCGCGGTGGCCGGCGTGGTGATGACGGCGCGCATCGGGTCGGGCCAGACCTCCATTGGCGGCAACATCTTCATGCTGCAGTCCATTGCCGCGGCGGTGATCGCCGGGGTCAGCCTGCGCGGCGGCATCGGCCGGGTGGAACTGGTGGCGCTGGGCGCGCTGTTCCTGATCATCCTGACCAACGCGATGAACCTGATGCGAGTGGATTCGCGCCTGCAGCCGATCGTCATCGGCATCATCGTGGTCGCCGCGGTGGCGTTGGAGGAATTCAGCCGGCGGAGGCAGGTCCGTGAGTGACGCCGCAGCACCCCTGACCGCGGCGGAGCGCGCCGCCGCCACCCAGCGCTACATCATGCAGGCGCTGATGCCGATCCTGCTGGTGGTGATGCTGCTCGGCTTCTCGGCCTATCAGCCGACCATCCTGTCAGGCGACAATCTGCTGAACATCTTGCAGCAGGCGTCCTATCTGGCGGTGTTCGCGGCCGCCCAGATGGTGGTGATCCTGACCCGCGGCTTCGACCTGTCGCTGGGCAGTTGCGTGTCGTCGGTCAGTGTGCTGACCTCGCTGATCATGGTCGAGTTCGCGCTGCGCGAGGATCCGCAGGTCTGGCTCGGCATCGTGCTTGCGCTTCCCGCCGGCATCTTCTTCGGCATCCTGGTCGGGCTGTTCAACGGCTTCGCGGTCGCCGTGCTCAGGGTCAACCCGTTCATGGCGACCCTGGCGAGCTGGAACATCTGCTACGGCATCGCCAGCACCATTTCCGGCGGCCGGCCGGTGTTCGACGTGCCGCGCGAGTTCTCCGGCATCATCTATTCCGGCACCCTGCTGGGCATACCGATCCCGATCATCATCACCGTGGTGGTGCTGATCCTGATCCATTTGGGCCTGACCCGCACGGTGATCGGGCGCTCGTTCTATCTGCTCGGCAGTAACCCGCGCGCGTCCAGGATCGCCGGGCTGCCGTCGCGGCGCTACCTGATCTACGCCTACATCATCTGCTCCATCCTGGCCGCCGTCGGCGCGATGATGCTGACCGGGCGCACCGGCTCCGGCGAGCCGAACCTGGGCGGCAACCTGACGCTGGAGAGCATTGCCGCGGCGGTGGTCGGCGGGGTCAGCCTGCGCGGCGGCATCGGCGGCGTGCCCGCCGTCATCATCGGCGCGCTGTTCATCACCACGCTGTCGAACGGCATGAACCTGGTGGAGCTGGACGGCAACGTGCAGATGATCGTGCTCGGCTGCGTCATCATCGCCGCCATCTTCATCGACCGGCTGCGCACCGCGAGGCGCTAAGTTGTGGATCGGACGACCACCGCCTCGGTTGCCGCACTCCGCCGGCTGCAAAAACAGCAGTTCGGTGAGGCCATCGAGAAGGGTCTGGCAGATGCGCAGGCCGGCCGGTTTGTGACCGATGAAGAGCTAAAGGCGACGTTCGCGCGGTTTGGCTCAAGTCGGGAGCGCGAGCGATCAAGAGATCAAGAGCAGGGTTGACCTGCGGCGTTCGGCGCGATGCGGCGCCTGTCCCGCTGTCCTAGTGTTCGTCAAAACAGACGAGGAAACGGATCGGGGCCCATGCAGGAAGATATTCGCGGTCACGCGATGACCACCGACAACGCAGCCGCCGCCGGCCAGCTGTCGGATGCCATGCGCAGCTATGTGTATTGGCGCGTCGACACGCTGCCCAAGGTGAAGGCGGCGCTCGACGCAGACCCCGAGTTCGCCCTCGGCCACATCGTGCTCGGCCTGCTGCTGCACGGCGGCCGCAATACCGGCTTCCGACCGAAGATCGCCGAGGCGCTGGACGCCGCACGCCCGCAAGCGTCGCGGCTGACAGTCCGCGAACAGCATTATCTCGCCGGCCTGGACGCCGCGTATCGCGGCGCGCTGACTGAGTTCGTGGCGCACATGGAGCAGGTGCTGGCGGACAATCCACGCGACCTGTTCGCCCAGCGGATGGCCCAGAACGAGCTGTTCTGGCTCGGCGAGATGGAATGGTCGGCCAGCATCTCCACCAGGGCCGGCAAGTCGTGGGACGGGTCGGTGCCCGACTATGGCGTCCACCTGTCGTGCCGCGCCTTCGACATGGAGGAGGTGCACGAGTACGAGACCGCCGAGCGGCTGGCCCGCGAAGGCGTGGAGCGCGACCCGACCGATGCCTGGGGCACCCATGCCGCGGCCCACGTGATGATCATGCAGGGCCGCCACGACGAGGGCATCGCCTGGCTGGACGGGCTGAAGGACAACTGGGCCGACACCAACCAGATGAAGCTGCACCTGTGGTGGCACCGCTGTCTGTTCCACCTGGAGCGCCGCGAGTTCGACGCCGTGCTGTCGATCTACGACGAGTGGGTCCGCAACCGCGACCTGCCCCTGCTGCAGGCGATCCCCGACCTGTTCATCGACATGCAGAACGGCGCCTCGATGCTGAAGCGCCTGGAGCTGCAAGGTGTCGACGTCGGCGACCGGTGGACCGAGATGGCCGACCTGGTCGAGCCACGGCTGGACGATCCGTCGAGCCCGTTCACCAGCGCCCACTACGCCATGATCCTGGCGGCCGCCGGCCGATACGACCAGGCCGAGGCGCTGCTGGCGGCCATGCGCGCGTTCGCCGCCAGCGACACCGGCCCGCTCGGCGCGCGCACCCGGGCCGCGGCCATCCCGGCGGCCGAGGCGGCCATCGCCCACCGCAAGGGCGACTTCGCCGGCGTGATCGAGGCATTGATGCCGGCGCGCCGTCTCCTGAAGCAGATCGGCGGCAGCTACGCCCAGCGCGACATCTTCTTCCAACTGCTGGCCGACGCCGCGCGGCAGGAGAATCGCCGCGACATCGCCGCCATCGTGGTCAACGACGCCGCGGCCGCCGGATTTGCCGATCCGCAGCACCGGGTCGGTTATCGCGAGGCCGCTGCCCTGCTATAGTCGCGTTCCTGCCTGGGGTCGAACCGAAGCTGGGCGCAGGCTGCGCCGTGGCTTTGGCTGGCGGCTCCAAGCGTTCGGCACTCCGCCGGGCGCTGTCGACGATTCGGCATTCTGGGGGAGAGCGCGATGTCGGGATCCATGTTCGAACGCTATGGCGGGTTCGCCACCATCAGCAAGGTCGTGATGGCGTTTTATGACAAGGCTGTCGATTCCGACATCATCGGCCCTTTTTTTGACGATATTGACCTGAAGAACCTGATCGACCATCAGACCAAGTTCATCGCCTCGGTGATGGGCGGGCCGGCCAGCTATTCCAACGAGGCGCTGCGGCGGGTCCACGCATCGCACAACATCGATCGGGAAGCATTCGACGAAATGGCAAAGCTGTTGCGCGAGACCCTGTTCGAGTTCGACGTCCAGCCGGCGGACATCGACATCATCATGGGCGAGATCGAAGCCCGCGCGCCAGTTGTCATCTCGGAATGATGGATCGGACGCCGTAGTGTCGGCCGAGCCCGCCATGCTGTCCATGAACATGGACCGCTTCCGCACCCTGCTGCTGGATTCGGTGGGCGTGGGACTGGCGGTCGTGGACCCGGAAACGTTCCGCATCATCATGCACAACGCGACCTTCGCGACGTGGTTTCCCGCGATGCAGGAGGGCGACGCCACGCTCGCCGAGATCGTGCCGAACTTCGACCCGGCCAAGACCAAGATGCTGTTGAGCGAGATCGGCCGCGCCAAGTTCGACGTCGAAGCCAAGCCGAAACGGCGCACGCTGGCATTGGCGATCGAAATTGGCACCGCAGAGGGCGACAGCGACGGCAACCTGATGCTGCAGTGCCAGAACGTCTCGAAGATCAAGGAACTCGAGTACATGATCGAGTCCTATTCGAAGATGATCGAGCGGCAGAACCGGGACCTGAAGAAGGAGAAGGAACGGGTCGAGAAGCTGCTGCTGAACATAATGCCGCAGCAGGTCTATGAGGAGTGGAAGCAGTTCGGCGTCACCACGCCGCAACGCTATGACGACGCCTCGATCCTGATGCTGGATTTCGTCGGCTTCACCCAGATGTCGATCAGCCACGAGCCGACAAAGCTGATCGCCGAGTTGAACGACATCTTCACGTCGTTCGACCGCATCGTCGAGCAGTTCGGCTGCGACCGGCTGAAGACCATTGGCGATGCCTATGTCGCGGTGTCCGGCCTGCCCGACCCGAACCCCGACCATGCCCGCAATATTGCGCGGGTGGCGCTCAGGTTCGTGCGCTACCTGAAACGGCGCAACAGCAACTCCGAGTTCGAGTGGAACTGCCGCATCGGCATCAACTCCGGCCCGGTCATCGGATCGGTGGTCGGGGTGCAGAAATACGTCTACGACGTGTTCGGGCCGGGCATGAACCTGGCGGCGCGGCTGGAGCCGCTTTGCGGGCCAATGGAAATCCTGGTCAGTGACGAGTGCCACGACAAGATCGCCAACGAGTTCCGATTCACCGATCTGGGCGATCATGAGATCAGGGGCTTCGGCACCAAGACGGTCTATCGGCTGGAAAGCGACCTGGAAGCGGCCAACGACGGCTTTCCGTTCTGATCGTCCGCCAGTTGACCATCCGATACGCGGCCACCCGATACTCGGCCACCCGATACGCGAAAGGACAGGCAGGTATGCGCTTTATCCGCGGCATGGCTCTTGCGGCCGCATTGGCTCCGGCGGTGCTGGTTACCGGCGGCGCCGGCGCACAGGATGGAGGCGACCCGGAGCCATTCTGGCAGGCGCTTGCCAACGACCCCGCGTGCAGCGTCTGGAACGCCGCCCCGCAGCCGGAGGAAACGGTGACATGGTCGGGCCCGTGCCTGTTCGGCCGGACGTATGGCACCGGCGAGCTGACATGGCGCTATCGCAGCACCGCCGACGCGACGTTCGTGGAGGACGTCTATACCGGTCCGATGGTCAACAGCCGGCTGCATGGCGAAGGCACCTATGTCTGGCATGACGACCACGTCTATGTCGGCGGCTTTGTCGACGACCTGCTGCATGGATTCGGCACCTACACCTGGCCCGACGGCAGCCAGTATGCCGGCGACTGGGCCGATGACATGCAGAACGGGGTCGGTGTCTACACCTGGCCCGACGGCGCGCGGTTCGAGGGCGATTGGGTCGACGGCTACCGCACCGGCCGCGGCGTCATGGTCTGGGGGTCCGGCGACCGCTACGAGGGCGATTGGGCCGAGGGCGAACGCACGGGCTTCGGCCTGATGGAGTGGACCAACGGCGATAGCTACGACGGCAAGTGGCTGAACAACCAGGCCCACGGCTACGGCACCTTCACCCAGGCCGACGGCGAGGTGTTCGAGGGCCGCTGGATCAACGGCTGCTTCCATGACGCCAACCGGCCGATGACCGTCGGCGCGACCCTGGAAGAGTGCGAGTACTGAGGGTCTCGTTCTTCCCCCCAAGCAAGAATTGTCGTCCTCGCCCTTGTGGCGAGGATCAATTTGTGGGCAAGGGCATGAGACGAGCCTGTGAGCACGACGCCTGCGCAGTTCAGAGTCCGCAGACCGCCCGCCACTGACAAAGAAAATCTTATCAAGCTATTGATATTTTGGACATAAATGGATCCTCGGGACAAGCCCGAGGATGTCAATTGTTTAGTGATTAGATGCGTGAATCCAGTAGCCGCCAGTGGGAATGGGAAGAACGCAGCGCGACGCTGGGAGGGTGAGGGGGAAATCTACTCCGGTGCGAAGTCGGCGAAACGCCCGGTGTAGGGCTTGGCGAGCGGCGGGGCGCCCGCGCCGAGACGCGCCGGCTTGAGACCCAGGGCCAGCAGCCCCTCCAGCAGCTTCACCGCGGCGGCGACGCCATCGATCACCGGCACGCCGAACTCCTCGGTCAGCCGCGCGGTCAGGTCGGCCATGCCGGCGCAACCGAGCACGATGGCCTGGGCACCGTCCTCGTCGACGGCGGCCCTGATCTCGGCGCGGATGTGCTGCCCGGCATCCGATGCGTCGTCCTCCAACGCCAGTACCGGAATCTCGGCGGCGCGGATGACGCAACTGTCGGACACGCCATAGCGCTGCGCCAGCCGGCGCATCGGCGGAATGGCGATCGACAGCGTGGTCACGACCGTGAAGCGCTCGGCGAGCAGGCTGGCGGTCTTCAGCGCCGCCTCGCAGATGCCGATCAGCGGGCCGGGCGAGACCGTGCGCGCGGCATCGATACCGGGATCGTCGAAGCAGGCCACGACGGTGGCGTCGCACCCCTCCGCCACGCCGCGCCGCACCTCTTCGATCAGGCCGGGTACGCAGAACACCTCGTCGTAATAGCCCTCGATGCTGACCGGGCCGAACTCAGGATTGCGCGCCACGATCTCGGTGCCGGGCGCGGCGACCGACCGGGCCGCGGCGCCGATCTTCTCGGTCATCGAGGCGGTGGTGTTCGGGTTGACGACCAGCAGCTTCACTTGCCGATCCGCTTGGCCTGGCGCCGGCGCATGATGCTGAGCGTGGTCAACGCGGTGCCGATGACCAGGAACGAGACCGCCGTGGTCACCGTGCCCAGCGCGTAGATCACCGGCGTGGTGGCGTTGGTCTGCATCGCCTGCAATTCCTTCGGCAGCGTGTTCAGCGCGCCCATCACCTGGGACGAGCGGGGCAGTTCGTCGTAGCTGAGGGTGAAGCCGAACAGGCCGACGCCGATCAGGCTGGGCGCCACGATCGGCAGCACCACGTGGCGGACGGTCTGCCAGCCGGTGGCGCCGAGGTCGCGCGCCGCCTCCTCGTAGGACGGGTTGAAGCGGTTGAACACGGCGAACATGATCAACAGGCCGAACGGCAGCGTCCATGTCAGGTGCGCGCCGATGCCGGCGTTCCACCAGAACCGCTCGATGCCGAACAGCTCGAACAGCGAGCCGATGCCGAGCGAGACCACGATGGACGGCATGATCAGGCTGGCGACCACCACATAGAACACGAACGTGGAGCCCCTGAACCGGCGCCGGAAGGCGAGCCCGGCCAGGAACGAGATCACCACCGTCAGCACCATGACGATCAGGCCCAGGTACATCGAGCGCTGGAAGCTGCCGCCGATGTCGCCGATGGATTGCGGGCGGAACAACTCGGCGAACCAGTGGGTCGAAAACCCGTTCATCGGGAAGGTGAGACCGCCGTCCGGCCCCTGGAAGCTCAAGAGCGTGATGATCAGCGTCGGCCCGTAGAGGAACAGCACGAACACGCCGAACAGGACGCTGAGGCAAATGAAGGTGCGGCGATGGACAGTGCGGAGCATGGTCAGCACTCCTCGTCATTGCGAGGAGCGCCTGTTATGGCGCGACGCGGCAATCCAGAGCAAACCCTCCGCCGCCACGGTATTCGCCTGGATCGCCGCGCCCGCTGTTGCGGGCTCGCGATGACGGCGTGTTTCTTGCCTTTGTCCGCCACCGTCACAGCTCCCGGCGGATGTCGACCACGCGCAGCAGGCCGACGATCATCAGGATCACGATCGCCATCAGCGCCACCGCGTTGGCGGCGGCGGGCGGGTATTGCAAGTAGCCGAGCTCGGCGAAGATGGTCTTGCCGACCGAGGCGACCTGGCCGCCGCCAAGCACGTTCACGGTCACGAAGTCGCCCATCACGATGGCGACCACGAAGATGGTGCCGATGGCGATGCCCGGCTTGCAGAGCGGGATCACCACGTGCCAGATCGTCTTCCACTCGCTGGCGCCGGCATCGGCCGCCGCCTCGATCAGCGACTTGTCGATGCGCATCATCGAGTTGAAGATCGGCACGATCATGAACAGCGTGTAGAGGTGGATGTAGCCGAGAACGACGGAGAACTCGGAATAGAGCAGCCATTCCTGCCGCTCCTCCACCACGCCCAGGCCCAGCAGCACGTCGTTCACCAGCCCATTGCGGCCCAGCAGCGGGATCCACGAGATCGAGCGGATGACGTTGGAGGTCCAGAACGGGATCGTGCAGATCAGGAACAGCACGATCTGCCACTTCAGGCTGCCGACGTAGAACGCCAGGTAATAGGCGATGGTGAAGCCCAGCAGCAGGGTCAGCACCCAGGCGATGAGGCAGAACTTGAGCGTGATCCAATATGTCTGCCAGGTGACCGACGCGCTGAACACGTCGGTGTAGTTGAAGGTCACGAAGTCGGGGATCAGGATGTCGTAGGTCTGGTAGTCGAAGAACGAGACCACCAGCACCACGAACATCGGCAGGCAGAAGAAGACCAGGAACACCGCGATCAGCGGCATCGCCTGGATGTAGGCGACCAGCCACGCATAGCCACGCCGCATCTGGCTGCCAACGAGCCTTCCGGCGGCAGGTGTGGCGTTGGCGATGTCGTTCGCGGCGGTCATGCGTTCAAGAGAAATCCAGTGGTCCCGTAGCCCGGGTGAAACGAAGTGGAACCCGGGTTCCGCCCCGCTCCACCCAGGCTACGGCGCTGTGCTAAGCGGCGACGAACTCGTTCCACTTGCGAACCATGTAGCGGTCCTCGTCCATCACGGTGTTCCACACCGAGACCGCGCCCATGCGGTCCCAGAACGAGCCGCCGTCGCGGACCTCGCCGGCCTCCGCGATCTGGTCGCCGGTCGGGCTGACCACGGCCTCGGCCGCCGGGGCGCCTTCCATCCAGTAGTCCCACTCCCAACCTTCCATCTGTGCCTGGGCGGTGCCCAGCACGGCGGTGTAGTAGCCCTGGCGGTTGAGGAACGCGCCGGCCCAGCCGGAGAGGTACCAGTTGATGAACTCGTAGCAGGCATCCAGCAGCCGGCCCTCGACATGGGTCGGAATGCCGAGCCCTGCCGCCCAGGCGCGATACCCTTCCTGCAGCGGCTGGTAGACGCACGGAATGCCCATCTGCCGCACCTTGGTGACGGCCGGCGACCACATCGACTGGATCACCACCTCGCCCGAAGCCATCAGGTTGACGGACTCGTTGAACTCCTTCCACAGGGCGCGGAACTGGCCGGCGTTCTTGGCCTCGATCATCACCGCGATGGTGGCGTCGATCTGCTCCTGGGTCATGTTGCCCTTGTCTTCGTACTCCACCTCGCCCATCGCCTCGCAGACCATGGCGGCGTCCATGATGCCGATGGAGGGGATGTTCAGGATCGACGCCTTGCCGGCGAAGGCCGGGTCCATCAGGTCGGCCCAACTGGTGATCGGGCGGTCGATCAGGTCGGGGCGGATGCCCAGGGTGTCGGCGTTGTAGACCGTCGGGATCAGGGTCATGAAATCGGTCGGCGATTCGGAGAACTCGGTGCTCTCGCCGCCGGTCAGGTAGCTGACCTCGATCGGCGCCGTGCCCTGGCGCGCGGTCACCGTGCCGTCGGGCAGCTCGCCCTTGGTGAAGATCGGCACGATGTTCTCGTACTGGTCGACCCGGGTCACGTCCATGCCGCGCAAATTCCCCGACGGCACGATCTTCTTCAGCATCCAGTATTCGCTGTCGAGCAGGTCGAACGACGTCGGCTGGGTCACCGCGCGGGTCACCACGTCGTCGGACGTCAGCGTGGTGTACTGAAGCTCGATGCCCAGATCCTCCATCACCTTCTCGGAAATCTCGCGGAAGGCGTTCACGCCGGTGCCGGCGTAGCGGATGACGATGGGCTCCTGCGCGTGCACGTAGGGCGCCTTCACCGTGCTGGCGGCAGCCGCCGCACCCGCGGCGGCAACCCCGCTCAGCGCCTGGCGCCGGGTGATGCCCGCTTTCGCGCTCTTCTTGCGCGGCTTCGTGGTCTTGGCGTTGAGCTTCGTCTTGTCGGTCATGTCCCTCTCCGTTGTTGTTGGGGCCGTTGTTGTTGGGGTCGTTGTGTGAGTTTGGTCAGTTCGGCAGCGGGTGGACGTCGGCCGGCTGCCACGACAGGGTCACCGCGCTGCCGGGCGCCAGGTCGCGCTCGGCGAACGCGACATCGCTCAGATGGACGTCGATTTCGGAGTCAGAAGGGCCGACCAGGTGCACCTGCACCTGGGCGCCGAGATACTCGATCAGCCGTACGGTCGCCGGCACGCCGCTTCCCCCTGTCGCCGACCCGTTGCCGTCGATGACGATGCGGTCGCTGCGCAGCGCGCCCAGCGGGGTGTCGACGCCCAGCAGGTCGCCCGGCAGCACGTTGTGGCCGCCCATGAACTGCGCGATGAAGCGTGACTTCGGCTGGTTGAAGACGGCGATCGGCGGGCCTTCCTGCACGATCTTGGCGTCGTTCATCACCACCATCTGGTCGGCCAGCGCCATCGCCTCGTCCTGGCTGTGGGTGACGTGGATGAACGTGAGGCCGAGGTCGAGCTGCAGGCGCTTCAATTCGGCGCGCATGGCGATGCGCAGGAACGGGTCCAGCGCCGACAGCGGCTCGTCGAGCAGCAGCACCTGCGGGTTGGTGATCAGGGCGCGGGCCAGCGCCACGCGCTGTTGCTGGCCGCCGGAAAGCTGGCCCGGCTTGCGATCGGCATAGGCCGACATATGCAGCCGCTCCAGCATCTCGGCCGCCTTGGTGCGCCGTTCCGCCTTGTCGACGCCGGACATGCGCAGGCTGAACGCGACATTGTCGACCGAGCTCAGGTGCGGGAACAGCGCGTAGTTCTGGAACATCATCGACGCCGGGCGCTTGGCCGGCGGCAGGCCGTTGACCTGGGTGTCGCCGATCAGGATGTCGCCGCTGGTGATGGTCTCGTGGCCCGCGATCATCCGCAGGGTCGAGGTCTTGCCGCAGCCGCTGGGGCCCAGCAGACAGCAATAGGACCCGTCCTCGATCTTCAGGTCGATGTTGTCGACCGCGACCGCGGTACCATAGGCCTTGGTGACTGCAATCAGCTCAACGGCAGCCATGCGCACTCCCCCGATGGACCATCCATCGGGGGCATTTCAGCAATTGGCATGCCACGCATTGCAGCGATGGCGGAGGCCGTGCGATTCCGTAGTCCGTTCGAACGCACCGCCCAATTGGCAGGCAGTGCCTGCAAATTAATCGGGCTGGTTGTGAGCAGGCGTCCGCCGCTACCCGCAATTACTCAGGACCGGCGCAACCAACCGGTCAGCCGGTGCCAGATCACCTTCCAGATCAAACTGCCGGCGCGGATCTCGCCTGCTGCCTCAGGCGACGGCGAGGGCGAGGGTTGTGGCGATGCAGCCTGTGCCGACGAAGCAGGCGCGGGTGCCGCCTGAGGTGCCGCCTGAGGTGCCGCCTGAGATGCCGGCGCCGCGCTCGCGAGCTTGGCCCTGAGCGCGGTCGCGAACTGCTCGGTCAGCTGCGCCGCCACGTCGTTGATGATGCCGCCGCGCCCCATCTGCGCCAGCGCGCCGGTCAGCGTGATGTCGCCCTCCAGCGACACTTCGGTCCGGCCTGGCGCCGGCTCGCTCATCGCGTACTCAACCTTGGCCTGGGCCCGGTTGCCGCCCTTCTTGTCGATGCCCTTGGCGGTCAGCGCGCACGTGCGCGTATCGGGATTGCGGTCGGTGAACGTCGCCTCGCCGTCGAATGCGGCGGTGATCGGCCCCAGCTTGATCTTCACCCGCCCGGTGTAGCTGTCCTCGCCGGTCTGGCCGGTCAGCTCCAGCCCCGGCATGCAGGTCACCACGGCCGGCACGTCCTGAAAATAGTCCCACACCGCGGCAATCGGCTGGTCGACCGTGAAGGCTTGGCTGACGTGGGGCAATGGGCGGCACTCTCGGCGGGTGGTGACGGGTGGATATGCGGACAGTTGTCGATGTCCGCTATCCGAGCATAATATCCGGCAGACGGACAACACAAGCCGATGTGCGCGCGGGAGACAATGATGAACGTTGCCCTTTCGACCATGACCTATGACGAAGTGGCGGAGGTCGTCGCCGAGGGGCGGGCCGTCATCCTGCCCACCGGCGCGACCGAGGCGCACGGCCCGCACATGCCGGTCGACACCGACACCCACCAGGCCGAATACATGGCGCTGCGGGTGGCGGAGCGGATCGGCGCGGTGGTGGCGCCGCCCATTGCCTATGGCATCTCAAAGACCTTCGAGCACTTCATGGGCACCATCTCGCTGTCGATCCCGACCTACCAGGAACTGGTCTACGAGGTTGGCAGCGCGCTGATCAAGCAGGGCTTCAAGCACCTGATCATCCTCAACGGCAACCGGCCCAACGGCACCTCGAACGATGCGGTGGCGCGCCGGCTGGTCGACGATCTGGACGAGCGTTACGAGTTCAAGGTCTCCGCCGTCAGCTACTGGGAGCCGGGGGCCGCTGCCATCCATGCCGCACGCAAGTCGGAGGTCGGCGGCATGGGCCATGGCGGCGAGTTCGAGACCTCGTTCCAGCTCGCGACGCGGCCGGAGCTGGTGCACATGGACCGGCTGGAGGGCGTGCACGCGCCGCTGGTCGGCTGGGACCTGGTGGCACCGGTGGAGCCGGTGCGCACCTATCAGCGCCGGCCCAACCCGACCACCAACCATGCGTCGATCTTCGGTGCGCCGAAGCACGCGACCGCGGAGTCCGGCAAGGTCATGATCGACGCCGCCGTCGACGCGCTGGTGGAGATGTTCCAGAACCTGCAGGGGTCGTACACCGAGCGGAAGACGTAGACTCTTGCCGTCATCGCGAGCCGCCAAATGGCGGCCCCAAAAACCGATGGGCGATCCAGGCGATTGCGGTGCACGTGCCTAATGTCCCTCTGGATTGCCGCGTCGCGCGTGCCGCGCTCCTCGCAATGACGACCGGGTGTTTGGCTACCCCGCCCTCGTCACCGGGCGCGGCGATCCAGCGCGATGCGTAGATGGGCTAACGGCCCTTGTTTGGTGGCGTGCATGAGTGGTCGTCCCTCAAGATGTCGGTGTCATACACGGAGTCGGGTTTGCCGCTCCAAGACATCGAGGAGAGACGACCATGAACTACTATGCCGGGATTGACGTTTCTTTGGAATGGTCATCGGTGTGCGTTGTTGACGGCGCGGGCGGGATTGTCTGCGAGGCTCGTATTGCGAGCACGCCGGCGGGTTTGTTGTTGTGGTTTGGGTCTTTGGGGATTTCGGTTGAGCGGATTGGTCTTGAGGCGGGGCCGTTGTCGCAATGGCTTGTGCGGGGATGTAGCGAGGGCGGTCTTTCGGTTGAGTTGCTGGAGACGCGTCATGTTGCGCGGGCCCTTTCGACGATGCCGGTGAAGTCGGACCGCTCGGACGCACGCGGGATTGCTCAGCTGATGCGTGTGGGCTGGTTTCGTCCGGTTCACTGCAAGTCTTTGGCGGCCCAGGAGATGCGGGCCCTTTTGAAGGGTCGCGACCAGCTCCGCGCGAAGCTGCACGATCTTGAGATGCACCTTCGTGGTCAGCTGCGGAACTTCGGGCTGAAGGTAGGGCACACCACCAGGCGCAGCTTTTCGACACGTATTTCGGAGCTTGTGGCGGGGCATCCGGTACTGGAGGCGGGGGCGCTGCTGTCGGCACGCGATGGCCTGTTGCTATCGTTCACGGCGCTGGACCGGCAGGTCCGAGCGGCATCGCAGGCGGACGATCGCGCTCGCCTGCTGATGACGGTGCCGGGCGTGGGGAGCATTGTCGGACTGACCTACTTGTCGGGAGTGGACGACCCCGGGCGGTTTGCCTCGTCGCGCCTGGTGGGGGCGCACTTCGGCCTGACGCCGACCAAGCGCCAGTCGGGCGAGAGCGAGATGACGGGGCGGATCTCGAAGGTGGGCGATGCGGACGTGCGTGCAGCGCTTTACGAGGCGGCGCACGTAATCCTGACCCGGCCGATCAAGGGCGGGTGGTTGAAGAGCTGGGCGATGAAGCTGGCCAGGCGAGCCGGCATGAGGAAGGCGAAGGTCGCGCTGGCGCGCCGGCTGGCCGTGATCATGCACCGGATGTGGGTTGACGGCACCGCGTTCAACCATGCCGGACCGGTGCGCCCGGCGATGGCAGCGGCCTAATGGCAAAGACGACCGCCGCATAGGGAGAACCAGCACACGAGCTTCGGCGGGCGCAGACACCGGCCCGTCAAGCGCCGTCCCGCGCCGGGACGATGGATCAGGTCAGGCCGCCATCCAGGATGTCGCCTCGCACGAGAGCACGCTTCCGTAGATTGGACCGACCGATCCTCGCATATCCATCTTGGTGGCGGCCGTGCGCCGACCCCGTACAGAAGCATGACCCAGGCGCCGGGACGACGAAAAAGGGATTGACCAACAATGGCCCGTTACAGAAGCCTGGGTGGAGCGTAGCGAAACCCGGGTTCGGCCGCCCGCAGTTCGATGTCCCCGGGTTCCACTTCGTTCCACCCGGGCTACGATTCTTTCATAAGCAGGGGTCTTACACCGAGCGGAAGACGTAGGGACGGCCACACCCCCAAACACGTCATGGTCGGGCTTGTCCCGACCATCCACGACTTTCATCGACCGTTGCCAAGACGTGGATGCGCGCAACAAGTGCGGGCATGACGACCGTGTGTTCGACTACCCCGCCCTCGTTACCGGGCGCGGGGCCCAGCGCAATGCGTAGCCCGGGTGGAGCGTAGCGAAACCCGGGTTCGGCCGCCGGCAGTTCGATGTCCCCGGGTTCCACTTCGTTCCACCCGGGCTACGATTCTTTCATAAGCAGGGGTCTTACACCGAGCGGAAGACGTAGGGACGGCCACACCCCCAAACACGTCATGGTCGGGCTTGTCCCGACCATCCACGACTTTCATCGACCGTTGCCAAGACGTGGATGCCCGCAACAAGTGCGGGCATGACGACCGGGTGTTGGGCTACCCCGCCCTCGTTACGGGGCGCGGCGATCCAGGCAAATTCAATATTGTCACCCTTGGCCGTCAGGCCGAGGGTCCATTCCGGTTATCGCGCGATCCGTGAAATGGATCCCCGGCACTCCGCATTCGCTCCGGCCGAGGATGACAACGGGAGGGGACGGGCGTCCCTCTACCCCGCCCTCGTTACCGGGCGCGGGGCCCAGCCGAGCGCGATCGAGGTCGACTGTGCGGCGTTCTGGACCCGGTCCTGCAACTCGGCCGCCTGCTTCTCGTCCTCCAGCACCGCGCGGCGCACGATGATGCACACCGCCGCCACCACCTTGCCGGACCGGTCGAACACCGGCGCCGACAGCGATCCGGTGAAGGGCTGCACGTCGCCCGCGGTCACCGCGAAGCCGGCGGTGCGGATGTCGGCCAGCCGGTCGCGCAGCTCATTGGGGTCGGTGATCGTCTCGGCGGTCAGGGTCTCCAGCGGGCCGTTGAGGTAGTCCTCGACGAAAGCCGGTGCCTCGAACGCCAGCAATGCCTGCCCTTTTGAGCCGCAGTGCAGCGGGAAGTGGTGGCCATAGGTCGACTTGGTGATCACCTCGCCGGAGGCGGTGTGGGCATAGAGCGTCACCGCCTGCCGGCCCAGCCGCTCGACCAGTTGCACCGAGCCGTCGCAGCGCATGGCCAGTTCCGAGAGATAGGGGTGCGCCACTTGCAGCACCGGGTGGCGGGCCAGGTAGGTGGAGCCGATGAACCACATACGCGGGCCGATGTGGTAGCGGTTGCTCTCCGTGTCGCGCTCCAGGAACCCGGTCTTCTCCAGCGCCGACAAGGTGCGGTGCATGGTCGCCCAGGAGATGCCCAACCCCTCCGCCAGTTCGCTCGCCCGCCCCGGATGCTCGGCGATGTACTCGATGACCTGCAGCGCCCGGTGCACGCCCTTCAGCGTGGTCGGGCTCTCCGCACCGCCGACCCCCGGGCCGTTCTTAGCCGCATCACCCATCTGGCGCCCGTCCTCGATCCCTGGCTTTGGCGGGCCGATTGGCGCCAATTGACATGGGCGCCGGCTCGCTTCCATACTCGCAATCCGAATGCCGTATCCAGATACCGGATACTGGCAGGGATTTTGCAGTATGGGGGTCCAGGCGGGCGTGTCAAACGCATCCTGGGTCTGGATGCGTTGACCGTACCGCGAGCGAGAGGGAGAACGGGGATGCAGACGAGATTCGGCGTAAAGGCAGTTGGGGCAGCGCTGGGGGCCACGCTGGGGGCGGCATTGGCCATCGGCGCGGCGGCCACCACGGCGAGCGCGCAAGGCTTCACCCTGGAGGGCGATCCGCAGGTTGCCTGGGTCTATTTCAATGTGCGCGACGACGGCGGCTGGGTGCAGGCGCTGGAGGAAGCCAGGGTGCGCATGGAAGAGGCGCTGGGCATCGAGATTCCGTTCACCGAGAAGGTGCCGGAAGTCGCGTCCGACATCCGCCCGGTGGTCGAGCGCTACATCCAGCGCGGCACCAACATCATCCTGGGCAGCGCGTTCGGCTATTCCGACGCCTTCCTGGAGCTGAGCGAGGAATATCCGGAGGTCGCGTTCCTGAACCCCGCCGGCACCACCAACGGGCCGAACCTGCAGTCGTTCTACGGCCGCACCTATGAGAGCCAGTATCTGTGCGGCATGGTCGCCGGCGCGATGACCGAGACCAACAAGCTGGGCTTCGTGGCCGCCTACCCGCTGGGCCTGGTCACCTGGACCGTCAACGCCTATCTGCTCGGCGCCCGCAAGGTGAACCCGGACGCCACCGTCACCGTGGTCTACACTGGCTCCTGGTATGACCCGGTGCAGGAGCGCGCAGCGACCCAGGCGCTGATCGAGCAGGGCATCGACGTCGTCGGCCAGCATGTCGACACGCCGACCCCGCAGGTCGTGGCGCAGGAGAACGGCGTCTACGGCACCGGCCACCACCGCGACATGAGCGAGTTCGCGCCGGAAGCGACCCTGTGCTCGTCGGCTTGGGTGTGGGACCGCTACCTGACGCCGGAGATCGAGAAAATCGTCGCCGGCGGTTGGGAGACCGCGCCCTACGGCGCGTTCCTGGGCATCGCCGACGGCGGCACCGACATCGCGTGCTGCAATGACGCCGTGCCGCAGGACGTGGTCGACATGGTGATGGCCGAGCGCGAGAAGATCGTGAACGGCGAGATGCACGTGTTCGACGGCCCGATCATGAACCAGGCCGGCGAGGAAGTGGTCGCGGCAGGCGCGTTCCCCGACGACGGCGCGCTGTGGGGCATGGACTACCTCGTCGACGGCGTGATCGGCAGCCTGGAATAGGTGCTGACTGCGCCTTCGAGAAATACCTGACGCCCTCGGCCTTGTGCCGAGGGCTGCGTTTCCCCTCTCCCAGCGGCACGCGCGGGAGAGGGAGGGGCCCGCGAACCGCAGGTTTGCGGGAGGGTGAGGGCACGGCTCCATTGGATGCGTCTTCACAGTCTTGCGGTCAAGAATGTCACTTCCTTGCCCTCGGCATCGTCGGATTGCGACCGGTCGCGCCGTGCCCCTCACCTTCCCAGCCTGCGGCTGGGCCCCTTCCTCTCCCACACCGCTCCGCGGCGGGGAGAGGTGAAATGAACGCACTCGTTGCGGACATATACGTCTCGATGGCAAAGACCGACAAAGTCCACCCATGACGGCGAGTGGAAACACCGAATGACCTCCGCACTCGCCCTCGATGGCATCGTGAAAGCGTTCGAGGGTCGCCGAATCCTGGATGACGCCAGCTTCCACCTCGCCTGGGGCGAGGTTCACGCGTTACTGGGCGAGAACGGCGCCGGCAAGTCGTCGCTGATGTCGGTGGCGAGCGGCCTCTACGCGCCCGACGAGGGCACCATGCGGCTCGACGGCACGCCGGTCTCGTTCTCCGGCCCCAACGCGGCCAAGGACGCGGGCATCGGCATGGTCCACCAGCACTTCAAGCTGGTCGGCCCGTTCACCGTGGCCGAGAACATCATGCTGGCCAACCCGCAGCGCTCCTGGCGCCAGGGCCTGCGCCACGTGAAGGCGGAGATCGCCCGCCTCAGCGACGCGCTGCGTTTCGATATCGACCCCGACCGGCAGGTCTCCGAAATCTCCGTCGCCGAGCAGCAGCGCGCGGAGATCGTGAAGGTGCTGGTCTCCGGCGCGCGCATCCTGATCCTGGACGAGCCGACCGCCGTTTTGACCGACGAGGAGGCCGACCGATTGCTCGCCACCATGCGCGGGTTGGCCGACGAGGGCCGGGCGGTGGTGCTGATCACCCACAAGCTGCGCGAGGCGCCGAAATACGCTGACAAGGTCACGGTGATGCGGGCCGGGCGCACGGTGGCGACGGCGGGCGCGCGCGACCTGACCCCGGCCGACCTGACCCGGATGATGGTCGGCGACAGCCCGGCCGACCAGCGCGAGGCGGCCACCGCCATCGGCGAGGTATTGTTCGATGTCGAGGGGCTGCAGGTCGCCCGCGACGACGGCGCGGTCACTGTCGACGGGCTCAGCCTGAACGTGCGTGCCGGCGAGATCTATGCCGTCGCCGGTGTCGGCGGCAACGGACAGACCGAGCTGGCCGAGGCGCTGACCGGCATCCGCCGGGCGCGCGCCGGCGACATCCGCATCGACCGCGCCGCCGTGACCGCCGCCGACCCGCGCCGCCGGCGGCGCTTGGGGCTGGTCAGCGTGCCGGCCGACCGGTCGAGCGACGGCCTCGCCAACGATTTGACCATTCGGGAAAACTACGCGGTCGGCGGCATGCGGCGCGGCCGCTATGGCAACATCGCCTGGACCCGTGGGCGGCCGATGACGGCGGACACCGAGGCCGCCATCGCCGGTTTCGACATCCAGGGCGCGCGCCCGACCATCAAGGCCGGCCTGCTCTCCGGCGGCAATGCCCAGAAGCTGGTGCTGGCGCGCGAGCTGAACGAGGGCGCGCGGGTGATCGTCGCCCACTCGCCGACCCGTGGGTTGGACGTGCGCGCCTGCACCGCCATCCACGACCATTTGCGCCGCGCCCGCGACGGCGGGGCCGCGGTGCTGGTGATCAGCGAGGATCTGGACGAGGTGCTGAACCTGGCCGACCGCATCGGCGTGATGACCCGCGGGCGCATCGTCGGCGAGTTCGAGCAGCCGGCGGACCGCCACGCCATCGGCGCACTGATGGTGGACCATGGCTGAGACCGCCGGCCCCTCCCCCACCGCATCCTCAACGGTCCAGCCGCGCCTGCGCCGCCGTCTGCGGCTGGAGGTGCGCCAACGCTTGCCGTTCTGGCACCATGCGCTCTTGATCGCGCTCTCGATCGCGGTCGGGCTCGGCATCTCGCTCGCCATCCTGGCACTCGCCGGCGTGGCGCCCGGCGGCGTGTTCGACGAGTTCATCGGCTACACCTTCTTCGACGCCGCCGGCCTCAGCAACGTGCTGGTGGAGACCGGCCCGCTGACCCTGGTCGGCCTGTCGGCGGCCATCGCTTTCCGGGTCCAGTTCTGGAACATCGGCATCGAGGGCCAGTTCTTCTTCGGCGTCATCGGGGCGACGTTCTTCACCGTCTACGGCATCGGCGACCCGTCCTATCGCATCGTGCTGATGGCGGCAGGCGCGATCATTGGCGGTGCCTTGTGGACCGTGGTGCCGGCGTTTCTGAAGCTCAGGCTCGGCGTCAACGAGATCATCACCACGCTGCTGTTGAACTACGTCGCGCTCAGGTTCGTGGAGCACCTGGTCTACGGCGCCTGGCAGGACCCGACGGCGCAATTCCCGCGCACCGCCCAGTACCAGGACTTCGAGCGCCTGCCCCTGCTCGGCTGGCAGCGGGTGGACGCGGGCCTGATCGTCGCCCTGGTGGCGACACTGGTGATCTGGTGGCTGATGAGCGCCAGCCGCTTCGGCCGCTACATGCGCTTCGTCGGCGCCAACCCGCGCATGTCGCTGGCGGTCGGCGTGCCGGTGACGTTGGTGGTGTTCGGCGCGGTACTGGCCTCGGGAGCGCTATCGGGGCTGGCCGGCTATGCGATGGCGGCGGCGCAGGAGTTCCGCCTCACCCCGTCGATGGCGGCGGGCTACGGCTTTTCCGGCATCGTCATCGCGTTCCTGGCCCGCAACAACCCGGTGCTGGTGCTGGTGGTCGCGTTCCTGTTTGGCGGGCTTTATGTCGGCGGCCAGTCGCTGCAGGTGTTCTACAATTTGCCGACGGCGCTTGTCGGCCTGATCCAGGCGACCATCGTGATGTGCCTGGCCGGCGCCGACTTCATGATCCGCTACCGCATGCACCTGGTGCGGTAGGGGGATGCGACGGCACGGCACCGTAGCCCGGGTGAAGTGAAACGAAACCCGGGGCATTCCCGTCCAGCCGCTATTCGCCAAATCTCTCGGACAGGCCCTCTGGCGCCGTTGCCCAATCTGCCGGCAAATGTCCCATGCGAACGTAGTGATGAAAGGATGAATACGGCCAGTCGCACGGGCGTCGAACCAGCCCGTGTTTCACCGGATTGTGGTGGATGTAGGCGACGTGCTTCTCCATGTCGTCCTCGTCACGAATTGTGTGTTCCCAGAACCGACTCTGCCAGAGGGCATGCTCACCCCGTTCATTTGGCACGAGTTGCCCCTCCTGAGATTTTATCCGTGATGTGAACCGGCCCTTGATACGGCGCCAACGCCCAGCGTAATCGGCATCACCTCCAGGAAGCGTCCACACCGTGTGAATGTGATCCGGCAACACAACGATGGCGTCGACCGAGAATGGTTGCGCGACGCGCGTAACCCTGAACGCATCTCGCAATGCGCCAATCTGGTCGACAAGAATGCTCGACCGACGGTCCCGCAAGGTCACGGTGAAAAAGTAGGAGCCACCGGGAACGAGGTTTCTGCGATACCGAACCATCCACCGAGGATAGCCAGCCAGCTGACCGAAGAATATCCCCGGGTTGCGCTACGCTCCACCCGGGCTACGACGTATTGGCAATCAGCAACGCCTACAAGAACTTCAACAGGCTGAGGTTCTGGATCCGCGACAGCGTGGTGTAGGACGCCTCCAACTGAAGCTGGGCGGCGTTCAGCTCGGCGACGGCCTGGGCGGTGTCCACGTTCTCGATATCGGCGATGGTCGCCTCCGCGCGCTGCTGGAACACGTCGTGCTGCTCCTGCGCCTTGGCCAGGCTGAGCGCGTCGACCGCCAGATTGTTCTCCAGCGCCTGCAGTTCCTCGATCGCCGTGTTCAGCAGGTCGCGGGCATCTGTGGCCACCTGCTGCTCTGCCGCCGTCGGCGGGTCGGAGAGCGTCAGGTTGGCGATGGTGTCGAACGCGCGGATCACCTTCTCGAACGCCGGGTTGTCGGCGTTGATGCCGTAGGACACCGTGAAGTTCTCGTCCGCGCGCACACTCGCGACCTGGCTGCCGCCGCTGTAGTAGTCGGTGTTGGCGGCGGCCGGGAACGGCGGCGGGGTCGGCGCGGTGTAGGTGCCGTTGTTCAGGTCGACCGGCCGCTGGTCGGTGCGTCCGCCGGCAAACAGATAGCGGGTGCCGTCGCGCTCGTTCAGCAGGTCGACGATGAAGTCGCGCGCGTTGGCCGCCTGGGTCGGCACGCCGAGCGCGATCTCGAAATTGTCCTTGTCGGCGGCGGCCGACGAGCTCAGCAGGCTGCGCAGGTCGCGGGCCGCGTCGGAGATCTGCGTGACCGAGTTGTTCATCAACTCGACGCGCTGTTGCACGATGGTGATGTTGCTCTGGAACTTCTCCGACCGCGCGAACTGGGTCTCCAGCGACACCAGACGCCGGGTCTCCGACGCGATGCCGGAATATTCCTGTGTGATCTTGCCGGACGCGATCTGCTCCTGCTTCCGGAACACTTCCAGGCGGGTTTCCAGCATGCGGCTGATGCTGGCCTGGGACGTGGCGTAGGTACTGATACGGCTGGCGACCATGGGTCGAATCCTTTTGATTTATGCCGTCGAACGGGGGGCAGAGGACGTCATCGAGCTCTAACGGCCAAGGTTGGTCAGAATCTCGAGCATATCGGATGCGACCTGCAGCACGCGCGCCGATGCCTGGTAGGCATTCTCCAGCAGCACGATGTTGGACAGTTCCTCGTCGATATTGACGCCGGATTGGTTGGTGGCCCGGAACTCCAGCGTCTCGCTGTAGGTGACGGCGAACGTGTATTCGCGGTCCGCATCGGAGACCAGGGTGGCGGTGTAGCCGATGATGGCGCTGGCATAGGTCTCGAATGTGCTGGAACTGGCCGGCTGGCCGCCCGCGGCATCGAACGTGGTGGTCGACGTGAACGCCGCCGCGATCTGGGTCATGGCCGAGCCGTCGCCCGCGGTCAGCGCGATCTCGCCCACCGTGGCGGTCGCGTCCAGCGTGCCATGGGCCAGCAGGTTCGGATCGTTCACGATGTCGGCGCGCACGGCGAGCGTGCTCGATTCCGACGTGCCGGTGGCGCCGCTGACCGTGAACACGTCGTTCAGGCCGAAATAGTGCGACACGCCATAGGTCTGGCCGCCCGCCGTGACCGACGTGTCGCCCTGGTTGATGGCGACGCCGTTGCTGGACGACGTGGCGGTGACTGTGAGCTTGCCGTCCGTGTTGATCGCCATCGTCGCGGTGGCCGGGCTGAGCGCGGTGTTGAAGTCGGCGATCATCGCGTTGACGTTGGCATAGGTGCTGAGGTCGGCGCTGGTCCAGGTGCCGACCACGGCGCCGTTCGCATCCAGAATGCTGGTGGTGAACGTGCCGCTGCGCGCGGTGCCCAGGGCATCGGTCCCGGCAACGGTGAGCTGGCCGGTCAGGCTGTTGGGCGCAGGCAGCGCCGTGCCGGTGTTGTGCTGCGCGTTGATCGCGTAACGGAACTCTTGGGTGAACTCCTCCAACTGCGCGGTCAGGGCGGGCAGCGTGGTGTCGCGCAGGGCGATCAGCCCGCCCAGCTTGCCGCCGGAGATGTCGCCGGTGATGTCGGAGGTGACGGCGGCAGTCCCGATATAGATGCCGTCGACCGTGCCGTTGCCGGTGCTCGACCCGCCGGCTGTGTAGGAGATCGACGACGACATGGTGGTGACGGCGGTGTGCGACAGGCTGCGGAACGGACCATCCAGCAGCGACTTGCCGCTGGTGGTCATGATGACCGTCTCGCCGCTGGACCGGGTGAACGTGGCGATGTCCACCAGCTCGGAAATATCCTTCAGCGCCAGATCGCGCTGGTCGTCCAGCTCGGCGGTGTCCTGGTTGAGGCCGATCGCCCGCGCGATCTGGACGTTCAGGTTGGCGACGTCGTTCAGAAGGGTGTTCAGCTCGCCGACGGCGGACTCGATCTGCCGGTCGGCGTTCAGCCGCGAATCCTGAAGCTGCGCGTGGGTGTTGGTGATCTGCAACGCGAGCTGCTTGGCCTCGTTGACGAACGAGAATCTCAGCTCGCTGCTCTCGGGCGTGTTTGCCAGCGCCTCGCCGGCATTGCCCAGAGCGCCGACCCGGTGGGCCAGCGAGGCGTCGTCGGACACGCGGCCGAACTGGCTTTCGACCAGTTGCAGGAACTGGCGCGTCACGTCCAGCTTGCCGGTGACGGCCGCCTGATCGCGAATCTGGGTCAGCAGAACCTGGTCGACCGTGCGGCCGACGGCGTTCAGCTTGACGCCGACGCCCTGCCCGCCGAGTGCATTCGACTGCTGGTCGACCGACTTCTTGGTGTAACCCTCGGTATTGACGTTGGCGATGTTGTTGGACGTGACCTGCAGGCCAGCCTGCGCGACGTTCAGTCCGCTCAGCGCCGATTGAAGTGCCAACTGCAATGACATCGTTCCCTCCTGGGCAAATGTTTGCGCGGCCGTGTGGGGCCGACCGCCGCGCAGTCAGTCACAAGTCGCAGGTCAGAGGCTGCGGTCCAGCGCCAGGGAGACCTTGTTCTCCGACATCGCCGCGCTGACGCCGTTGGCGCCGTAGCCGGTTTTCTGCACCCGCTGTTCGCGCGCCGCGTCGATGATCGCGGCCAGCACGCGCTCGTTCACCTGCTGCATCGCCTTGATCGTGCGCTCGCTGTCGCGGGTCACGTCGATCAGGCGCTCGCCGGCATGGCGCAGGGCGCTGCGGGTCTCCATGTCCAGCACCACCTCCGGCAGGCCGCCGTCCGCCACCACATCCTTCATGCAGCGGTCGTAGACCTCCAGCAGGGTGGATTTCTCCACGTTGAGCTCGGCGGCGTCGTCAAACCGCATGGCGCGCAGGGCCGTGGCCTCGGTGCACAAAACGTCGCTCAGCCGTTCCGCCGTCGAGATCAGGGTCCGGGCGCGCTGGCGCTGCAACGCGTGTGGTTCGGGCGCGGTTGGCTGGCGCTGGGCAGCTGTCTGGGCTTGGCTCATTGACTCGTCTCCTGTGCTCGCAGCAGTTCTGCCGCAACTTGATCGGCGATGCCGATGCCGCCGCTGGCGGCCATGTGGTTGGCGTACTCCCGGTGCAACAGCGACCGGTACACCGCGGCACCCTGGCCACCGCCGAACAGCGGGTCGTCGTCCACCCCTTGGAACATGATCTCGACGAACTGGCCGAGGACGAAGGCCTCGAAGGTCTCCGCCGCCTCGTGCACGTCGTCGCCCGGCTTCGGGGTCGGCACCGGGCTGTCGGCTTGCAGGCCGCGCAGGGCCGCCGGGCTGGTGGTGCCGACCAGATCGAAGATCGCGTTGTCCATGTCAGCGCACCTCCAGCTCGGCCTGCATCGCGCCGGCCGCCTTGATCGCCTGGAGGATCGAAATCAGGTCGCGCGGCCCCAGGCCCAGGGCATTCAGGCCGTTGACCAGCTCTTCCAGCGAAATGGTGTCCTGCAACAGGGCCAGCCGGCGGTCGGCGTCGTCGTCGACCACGATGTTGGTGTTCGGCACCACCACTGTCTCGCCATTCGGGGCCAGCGGCTGGGCCTGGTCGACCTGGGGCGTCTCGGTCACCCGGATGGTCAGGTTGCCCTGGGCGATGGCGACGGTGCTGATGCGCACGTCGTTGCCGATGACGATGACGCCGGTCGATTCGTCGATCACCACGCGGGCGACCTGATCGGGCTGGACGTCGAGCTGCTCGATGTCGCCGATGAAAGCGACGATGTCGCCGTTGTAGCGGCCCGGAATGTCGGCCACGACAGTGGTCGGGTCGATGGCGCGCGCCACGCCGCCGCCGATGTTGGCGTTGATCACGTTGGCCAGCCGGCGTGCGGTGGTGAAGTCGGGGTTGCGCAGCGCCATGCGGACCACGCCGAGCTCGGCGAGCTCGAACCCGATCTCGCGCTCGATGATGGCGCCGTTGGCGATCTCGCCGGTGGTCGGCACGCCGCGGGTAACGGTCTCGGCGTCGCCCTGGGCGACGAAGCCGCCGACCTGGATCGGCCCCTGGCCGACCGCATAGACCTCGCCGTCCGCGCCCAACAGCGGGGTGACCAGCAGGGTGCCGCCGGACAGGCTGGTGGCGTCGCCCAGCGAACTCACGGTGATGTCGATGCGGCTGCCCTGGCGCGAGAACGGCGGCAGGGTCGCCGTCACCATTACGGCGGCGATATTGGCGGTCCTGAGATTGGCGTTGCGCACGGAAATGCCCAGGCGCTCCAGCATGCCGACCAGGCTCTGCTCGGTGAACGGCGAGTTCTGGAGGCTGTCGCCAGTGCCATCCAGGCCGACCACGATGCCGTAGCCGACCAGCATGTTGTCGCGCACGCCCTCGAACTCGACGATGTCCTTGATCCGCGCGGCGTCCGCCGGAACGGGCCAGCCGGAGGCCAATGCCATGGTCGCCGCGGCCAGGGCCGTCAGCACCCGCCCGAGCCAGCGGGTCCGGCCGGAGGGCAGCGGGGCATCGAATGTGGTAGCGATGTGGGTCATCTTGATCCTGCAGTTCGGCCGCGTCTTTTCTGGCGGCGCCATTCCACTAGCGAAGCGCGTGCCAGCGGGAATTGGCGGAATACCGGGCTTTTTCGTTGGCATTTGCCGGGCATTGCAGGGGGTGCACGGCAGGTTGTGCCAGGGGCGCGGCAAAAGCTGCCCATGGTTTCGCTGGCGTTAACGCCGCGCAAACCATTTTGGGCGCAGTTAGCAGGTGACGGGAGAGCCGGCTATCGCGCCCCATGCGACCGGTGCCAAGCGGACCCGGCGCTCCATCGTCACCCATGATCGTCGCCCAGGACCATCTCACGGCATGAAGATCAACCGCGTCAGCCAGGCCTCAGCCGCCGTTGCGCCCAAGCCGGCCGCCAAGACGCGCGGCACCTCGGCCCGCTTTTCCGACAGCATGGCCGCCGCCGGCGTCGACGGGCCGTCGTCGCTGCCGGCCATCGACGCAGCATCTTCGCTGGCCGCGGTATCTTCCGTCGTCGCGGTTCAGGCGGTGCCTGACGCGACCGAACAGAACCGCAAGGCGGCCCGCCAGGGCCAGGACGTCCTGGACGCCTTGGACGAGTTGCGCGAGGGCCTGCTGGCCGGAACCCTGAGCGTCGGCCAGTTGCATCGGCTCGCCGACATGGTGTCGGCGCGGCGGTCGCACACCGACGACCCCGGCCTGACCGCGGTTCTGGACCAGATCGAGTTGCGCGCCAGGGTGGAACTGGCGAAGTACGAGCGCGACTAGAGCATGATCGTTTAAGTCGGCACCGGCCCTCTCCCCCACCCGGCCACCCACGGCAGTATCCTGATTGGGCGGCCGGGTGGGGGAGAGGGCTGGCGCAGATTCAGCGTAAGCTGATCCCGACCTAGGCCAGGATCGGCTTCCGCTGAATCGGCACTGCAAGCCGGCCCAATTCAAAGTCCATTTAATTCAAGGTGTTGCCATCGCGCATGGAGCGCGCACGAAGGTGTGCTGAGCGCTTGCGGCATCGTGGCGGCGTTGATATATAGCCGCCGGTTGCTGTGGGGAGCAGAGGTGGGGCCCGGCTTGACAATGAACGACCAGATCATCATCGATGACAACTATCGCCCATCGGATGATGAGGAGTTCATGAACGGGCGCCAGCGGGAATATTTCCGTGCCAAGCTGTTGCAATGGCGGGCGGAATTGCTCCAGGAATCGAGCGATACGATCCGCAGCCTGCAAGGCGAGAGCATGGCCGAGCCCGATCTTTCCGACCGGGCGACCAAGGAAACCGACCGCGCCATCGAGCTGCGCACCCGCGACCGCCAGCGCAAGCTGATCTCCAAGATCGATGCCGCGCTCCGGCGTATCGAGGACGGGTCGTACGGCTATTGCGAAGTGACCCAGGAGCCGATCTCGCTGCGCCGCCTGGAGGCGCGGCCGATCGCCACGTTGAGCTTGGAGGCGCAGGAGCGCCACGAGCGCATGGAGCGCTTGCAGCGCGACGACTAGATCGGGATCGGCTTACGCGGATTCAGTCGTAGCCCGGGTGGAACGAAGTGCAACCCGGGGACATACCTTCACCTCAGAGTTCCCCGGATTGCGCTTCGCTCCATCCGGGCTTCTGTAACGGGCCATTGTTGGTCAATCCCTTTTTCGTCGTCCCGGCGCCTGGGTCATGCTTCTGTACGGGGTCGGCGCAGGGCCGCCGCCAAGATGGATATGCGAGGATCGGTCGGTCCAATCTACGGAAGCGTGCTCTCATGCGAGGCGACATCCCGGATGGCGGCCTGACCTGATCCATCGTCCCGGCGCGGGACGGCGCTCGACGGGCCGGTGTCGGTGCCCGTCGAAGCTCGTGTGTCGGTTCTCCTTATGCCGCGGCCATCATGCTGTCGCCATCGCCGGGCGCACCGGTCCGGCATGGTTGAACGGTGTGCCGTCAACCCACATCCGGTGCATGATCACGGCGAGCCGGCGCGCCAGCGCGACCTTCGCCTTCCTCATGCCCGCACGCCTGGCCAGCTTCATCGCCCAGCTCTTCAGCCAGCCGCCCTCGATCGGCCGGGTCAGAGCCACGTGTGCCGCCTCATAGAGGGCCGAGCGCACATCGGCGTCCCCTACCTTCGATATCCGCCCCATCACCTCGCTCTCGCCCGACTGGCGCTTGGTCGGCGTCAGGCCGAAGTGCGCACCCACCAGGCGCGACGAGGCAAACCGCCCGGGGTCGTCCACTCCCGACAAGTAGGTCAGTCCGACAATGCTCCCCACGCCCGGCACCGTCATCAGCAGGCGAGCGCGATCGTCGGCCTGCGCCGCCGCCCGGACCTGCCGGTCCAGCGCCGTGAACGATAGCAACAGGCCATCGCGTGCCGACAGCAGCGCCCCCGCCTCCAGTACCGGATGCCCCGCCACAAGCTCCGAAATACGTGTCGAAAAGCTGCGCCTGGTGGTGTGCCCTACCTTCAGCCCGAAGTTCCGCAGCTGACCACGAAGGTGCATCTCAAGATCGTGCAGCTTCGCGCGGAGCTGGTCGCGACCCTTCAAAAGGGCCCGCATCTCCTGGGCCGCCAAAGACTTGCAGTGAACCGGACGAAACCAGCCCACACGCATCAGCTGAGCAATCCCGCGTGCGTCCGAGCGGTCCGACTTCACCGGCATCGTCGAAAGCGCTCGCGCAACATGACGCGTCTCCAGCAACTCAACCGAAAGACCGCCCTCGCTACATCCCCGCACAAGCCATTGCGACAACGGCCCCGCCTCAAGACCAATCCGCTCAACCGAAATCCCCAAAGACCCAAACCACAACAACAAACCCGCCGGCGTGCTCGCAATACGAGCCTCGCAGACAATCCCGCCCGCGCCGTCAACAACGCACACCGATGACCATTCCAAAGAAACGTCAATCCCGGCATAGTAGTTCATGGTCGTCTCTCCTCGATGTCTTGGAGCGGCAAACCCGACTCCGTGTATGACACCGACATCTTGAGGGACGACCACTCATGCACGCCACCAAACAAGGGCCGTTAGCCCATCTACACCTCCTCAAGCCCCGATGTTGGTCTGCCGCGGCCGACCTGATCTCACATCAGCTCGAACGCGCGTTCAGCAGCACGACCCGCACCGAACCCCAGCCGACACGGGTGTCGATCACCACTGGCACGTAGGGCGCGCCCGCCACCGGCTGGGCGATCCAGAGGTCGAAACGGTTGGGATCGTCGTCGACCCGGCCATAGGGCGAAGCGTCGTCCAGTTGAAGGACGCACCGGTAGGCGCTGCCACTGTAGTCGCCGGCCGGCGGCGTGGTCTGTCCGCCGTGGGTGACGGTCGCCTCGAAATACTTGCGGCCATCGAAAATCCAGGCCGTGGCGCTGCAATTGCCGGTCTCGCCCACCTGCCGCGACAGCATCGCGATGGCGGTCAACGGGTCGATGGCGGTGTCGATCGTCTCCTGCGACAGGCCCTGAACGTCGACGGTCAGCGACGACGGGCGGTAGTCCAGATTGGTCACCAGGCCATCGGCATAGTTGATCTGCACCCACCGGTCCCCGCCGTCGGAAACCTTGTAGTGGTCCAGCGGCAGCAAGGATTCGCCCTGCACGAGACCAACGGTGCGCACCGTCAGGTCCCAGTCCGCCATGACGGCGTAGCCGCCTGTCAGTTCGGCCTGCGCGGCGACGCGATAGTCGCCGCCATTGATCGTGATCTCGGTTTCCAGCTTTGCCGCCGGCGTGCCGCCCAGCAGCAGCTCGTAACGGCTGTAGACGGTGTCAGCCTGGGCGGCCCCGGACGAAGCGGCTGCAATGGCCAGTCCGCCGGCCGCAACCGCCATACGCGCGATTATGGTCATGGCAACTCCTGTTGCGCCGGGCCGGCATGCCGCCCGCCGCTGATGCCAGCACCCAAACCCGTCCGAAGGCCCATGGATGGATGCTTCATTGCACTGAAAATTCCCCGTACCGCACAATTTGCGGCGATTGGCGCGAAATTGGGGCGCAAAATGGGCGCAAACATGGCCGTGCCGCCGAACGATATGCGGACACCGCCCGGGATCGAGACGCCGCTCAGCCCGGAACCACCACGTCGATCTGGGTCACGTATGTGCCGGACGTGCGGTCGGGCCGTGCGGTCAGCACCATGGACTGGCGCGCCTGCTCGTCCGCCGACATCCGGTTGAACAGCCTGTCGCCCGCGTTCTGCGGGTGGTCGGCCAGATAGAACTGGGTGGTCAGCACGTCGCTGCCGTCCACATAGGCCTTCAGGTGAATGTGCGGCGTGCGGCCGGTGTAGGGCACCGGCAACAGCGTGCGGAAGAAGAAGGCCCCGTCGGCATCGGTTACCACCTGCCCGAAGCCTTGGAAGGCCGGGTTGAAACTGCCCGGGCTGCCGGGGTGCAGATAGACGCCGGCCATGTCGCACTGCCAGATCTCGACGATACCGCGCGGCAACGGCTGCTCGCCCGCGGTCACCAGCCGACCGACGATGTGCAGCACCTCGCCGCCGGCCTGACGGACCCCCGCCTCGTCGCGGATCAGGTCGGCGTCATGATCCTCGGGCAGGGCGACCGGGTAGAACGGCCCTTCGGTTGCGCGCGGGGTCAGTGGCAGGGCATGCGCCAGCGTCGGCAGCAACAGCGCCGGCGTGGCCGCCAGCAGGGCGCGGCGGGTGCGTTGCGGCATGTCTCGATCCTTGGCCTGTGGGTGACGCAATCCGTCGTTGTACATAGATCGGCCCCAGGCCAGCCTCGTTCAAGGCGCGGGCTGCACCATTTCGATGCACGGAAACGTGAGGCCGTCAGCGAGCGGGATCTGCAACTCGCCGACCGGCACGAAGCCGAAGCGCGCATAGAAGTCGACCGCGTTCAGCGACGCGTTGACGCCCAGGCGCGGATGACCGGCCGCCGCGGCATCGTCGAGCGTGCGCCGGACGAGGTCGCTGCCGATGCCCCGGCCGCTGTATTCGGGCAGGACATAGAGCGTGCCGATACGCGCGCTTGCGCCGTGAAAGTCGCCGGGCACCCAGCAGGCGATGCCGGCCACATCGTCCTCCACCAGCGCCAGCATGTGGTGGCCGGCGGGAATGCGCTGCCGGTTGATCCGCACCAGTTCCGGTACCATGCCCGCGATCTGCGCCGTGGAGTAGTGAGAGGCGTGCAGTGCGCGCGCCGAGCGGTCGTAGAGCGCCTCCAGCGCCGGTCCGTGCCGCTCCAGATCGGCAATGGTGGCCGGCCGGTACCGCGCGCGCTCCTGCAAAAATCTTGCCCTCAGCGGATCGCTGTGAATTCCAGCGACATGCCGTCGGGCAGCGGGCCGGAGCGCAGGATGGTGGCAATCGTCTCCAATTCGCTGACCGAGAAGTTGCCGGTGATGAGGCCGGACCCGCCAGTGATCGGCGACTGCACCACGGGCGCCATCAGCACCACGCCATCCAGCACCACCGCAATGGCCTCGCCGATGTGTTCGGCGGTGAAGTCCGCAAAGATCTGCCCGGCCTCGTCGGTAAGTCGGAACGTGATGACCGGCCCGTGGTCCTGTTGTTGCACGTACGCATCCTCGAACGCGCCCGCCGGCAACAACGGCTCCCAGACCACCACGTACTCGTTGCCGTCACGGTCGCCATATATGCCATAGCCCGGCCCGATCTCGCCGGTCGCCGTGCGGTCGGCATCCACCACATAAAGGTCCACCGCGCCGGTGGCGGTCGCCAGGTCCACCACCATGTCCACGTCCATCGCGGCCTCGATTTCCAGCACCAGCGTGCCGTCGGCGTTGACGGTGCCGGTGATCCCGCGGGTGCCGGCATCGTCGTCCAGCCGGTCCATGATCACGGCCAGAGCCTGGTCGAGGACCGCCATGTCGTGCTGCTGGCGCGCCTGCAACTCGATGGTGTAGGCGCCCACTTCCACGATCTCGGGCATCGCCTCGTCCAGGGCCGGGCCGTCGGGGCAACCGGCCGCGCTGGAGAACAACGCGCATATCAGGCTCGACGTCGACAGGCTCGGTTCAAGATCCATCATGTTCACCCCTTTTGCATTGGCTCCAGCCCACCTCGCCACTGGACCACACAATCTTGCCGAAAAAGTGGACCGCGCCAATGGCCGCCTCGCCTCACCCACGGCCATGACCCCCTGGGGCGACACTTTTTTTGAACCCGGCGCATCGGTCGCGCGACTACCCCGATGTTGCCGGCTGGCCGCGGACGGGCGAGGCGGCGACCTTCAACAGGAGGAAGAAACATGCGTGCGATGGTTCTGAGTGTGATTCTTGCCGCTGCTGCCGCGCTGGCCGGTTGCCAGTCTGCGAAGCCAGTGGCCGACCTGCCGGTCAACGGGTCGCTTGGCGTCTATATGCCGAGCACGGAGATCGGCAACAGCGGGGTCTACTACCGGCCCAGCGCCAACCTCGGCTTCTAGCAGGCCGACCGATCAACCCGACACCAGGGATCGATCCTCCCGTCATCCCCTCCCTGCTCCCAATCGAACCCTGGAAGAGCACCGGCCGCCGCGGGACGGCCGGTGTTCGCATTTGTGGAGCCTGGTTTGCGGCGCAACGGATCGCCCCGACTTGACGCCCCGCGCCCCCGCAAGCTACATGTGCGGCGCGAGCGTGCACGATTGCACGGCGCATGCGCACCCGTAGCTCAGCTGGATAGAGTGCTGCCCTCCGAAGGCAGAGGCCGCAGGTTCGAATCCTGCCGGGTGCGCCATCCTGCTTTTCTATGCAGTTTTCCACTCAACATATTGAATTGCCATTAGAAATCTGGTTCTAATCGGTTCGAAATTTCCTTCATCGCTCTGGTCTGGTGCCGCTTGATGCGTCATCATCGACAGATTGTGCGCGCCCGACCCCGCTAGCCATTTCAATGGCTTGGCATAACAGCTGAAGCGGTTCTAACTCCACATACGGGTTGCGCCAGCAACCATTGGCCCTCGCCGAGAGTGAGGGTAGCAAGCGCAAGGACGCTCCGAACGAGGGGCCCCGCAAAGCGGGGAGACGTTTGGATGCCTTGCGCGCGAGAGGGGCGAAGCCCCTTGGTCAATTGATAGTTGGTGGAACTAAGATTCTGTCCGATCCTCGACCCGGCTTTGGAGCGAGGCGATATGCTCTGCAAGCACAGGGAGGAGGCAACCGTAAACTGCACGCGTTCGTTTGTTCCAAGAGCTTTGCAACGCAACCACCCAATATCGTGTCTCCTTATCAATCTTGAACCCAAAGATCGGTCCGCCGCTCATTCCTTTTATGCTCTTTAGCTCAAGTTCAGGGTCGATCCTTCCGACAAACCGTGGGAAGTGGGTTTTCGTGTGCTCTTCCGAATTCGGGTCGACTTTGTGAACTCTGAACATCGTCGGGGAAACAGTACCTGCTCCAGACTCCGATACGAATTCAGATGTAAATTCCTGAGGCAGTCCAAGCATGATATAGGCGTCGAATGTTAACTCCGATTGATGAGCCCAATTTACCTCCTCAAGAGCAACGACATTGTTTGCTGCCAGCAGCCGAATATGATGAGGATGGATGGCCATCAATCCGTAATCGAGCCCAAGCTCATCGTCATCTACATAGAAACGCGGAGTGCTAGAAAGGTCAATCGGTATGGGGTTATCGCTGATGCGCCTATATCCGAGCGTGTCCGCTAGTCGTGTGTTTTCTATGTTGACTGCATCGCTTGCCAGCGCTGCCTCAATCTCCCGGAGAATGTGGCCCGACGTGAGATAGTAGTAGGCGCCTTCGATGCGAATTAGGGTCCCCGCATATGCAGAGAATCGTAGATTTGTTTCCTGAACATCATCTTCATCAATGATTTTATAAGTGATGCACAGGGCAATCAAATGTCTGCAAAAGAACTCTATACCTTCCGAATCTGACCACTGATCTTTCGTTTCCATGGATATATCCCCTAGTGGCTCATCAACCACACCATCCCATCGAATGCAGCCAGCTTTGCCTCAACCTCGGTCCTGTAGCGCTTCCTGGCCCAGGTCTTCTGACCAGTGGAAAGATTCTCGATTACCCCAGACCACGAGCTGTTGCTTCTTTCAAAAACAGTAATTCGATACCCCTCAGAGGTTATTGTCGGATTACCTTTTGTCGAGATTTTCCACGCCTTACGCTTCGGCCAATTTTGGCGACGCTTGCGGAAATTCTTAAATGAATGCTCTCTGTTGCGTGCGCCCACCTTGTTTTCTTCCATATGGCCGGCACACACACAACCAACTCGAAGTACCTCTGGATAGTTGTCATGCTGCATGATGTGGACATACCGAATCTCTCGAACCTCGCACATCTCGCATATTTCGACTGGCGACCCCAGGTCCTCCATGTCGATATTGGTCCAGTCTTTATGAGGTACGCCTGCTTCTTTCCATTTTCCCGTAGACATTCCAAATAACCAAGTTTCGCGATTTGAGTCCACTTGAGTATATGATATCTGGCGTCGAGGTCCAGCAGGAGAGGCGTGGCTCGCTCAATAGAGCTTGAATGGGGTGTCGGGGGACATTCCCCGAGTGGTGATAGAACCGCCGGACGTTCCATTGGCGCGTAGCGCCATCCGGCAGGAGGGATGCAACGGGGGCGGCACGCCCCTTTGCCAAGATGTGTGTTGTAGTACAACACACATCTTGCGGAACGACTTGATCTCAGCCCCCATGCAAACCCGGCCCATATGAACCGGTTGTGCGCCTCAGTGGGCCTCAACCGTCCCTCTAGTCATAATCCATAGAATTTGACAGCGAATTGTCCTCCAGCAGCCTGCTCCATTCCTCCAGCGTCTGGAATAGGATGTTCGAACCAAATCCTCCCGGGTGCGCCAAATCTCTTTCTTTGGACTCGCAAATAGGCGCCGCGCCCACCCTGCCTGCTCGCCCGGTATTTGGGTTCGGACGTGTAGCACCTAGAAACGCACGCTGGTGTCCAGGTCGTCGAGCCAGCGGTTGTAGTCGGGCACCGAGAACTTCTGGTACTCGATCACGTTGAAGGTGTAGGTGCCCTCGTCGACCTGGCGCTCGACCGCCTCGAACTCCTCCAGGCCGCAGGGCACGAACTTGATCCGGTCGCCGGGCCGGAGCAGGCAGATCGAGTCCCGGAACACGTCGAAGCGTTGCGCCCGGTCCCAGATCGGCACCGGCGTGCGCGCGAAGATCTGGATGCCGCCGGGCAGGTCCTCCGGGTAGATACCGGTGTTGGAGCCGCCCAGGCCCACCGTGCCTTTCTTGGTGTAGAGCCGCGGCGGATTGTACTTCGGCACCGCCATGCGGCAGCGCGGGTCCAGCGCCATCATGAACGGCACCCCCGGCCACCAGCCGATGGCCGAGACCCAGTATTCCGACCCCGAGTGCACCCGCACCAGCTGGTCGGTGTCCTCCAGCCCGTTCTGCTCGACGATCATCTCCGCGTCGCGCTGCTTCGGCGCGATGTCGCGGATGTAACGGTCGATCGCCTCGTTGCTCCACGGGTCCAGATACATGGTCGGCAGGTAGAACAGGCGGCTGTCGAGCACCAGGTCCTCGCCGGCGCTGAGCTCGCCAGACGCCTCGATCAGCCCGTCGGAAAGGTTGTTGTAGCTGATCGTCTCCGGGTCGTAGTGGACCAGCAGCGAGGCGAAGGCCGGCGCGGTCTCGACCACGCCCTCGATGGCGCCGTCAGCGATCATCGCGGCCAGCCCCTGCGCCTTGAAATTCAGCGCCAGGTTAGTCTCGTTGCCGAACTCGACCAGCACGAACCGGTCGCCGGCGGGCAGAATCCTGGGCTCGTCATATTGCATAGCGGGCGTTCCGATCAGTGGTCTCAGCCGGCGGCCGCCACCGGCGCATCCCGCGCCGCAAGCACGTCGCGGACGGTGCTGGCGATCTCGGCCGCGTTGGGGCCGTCGCCGTGGACGCAAATGCTCTCCGCCTCCAGCTTCAGTCGCTCGCCGGTTGTCGCGACGATCTCGCCCGTCGACAAATAGGTCTCCAGCCGCCGCCGCAGGTCGGCGATATCGACCGCGCCCTTCTGGCGTTGCAGCACCAGGTTGGCGTCGCGGTCGTACTGCAGGTCGAAATAGACCTCGCGCACCACGGGGATGCCGGCTTCGGTGGCCGCTTCCGGCAGCGCGCGCCCGGCGATGGGGGCCGGCCAATAGAGCTTCGGCGCCGGGCAGACATCGACGATTGCCTTGACCACCGCATCGGCCAGCGCCCGGTCCTCGTTCAGCATCAGGTAGAGCGCGCCGTGCGGCTTGATGTGGTTGAGCGTCCGCCCGAAGCGGCTGAGCACGCCGGCCAGCCCGCCGGCCTGATAGGCCACATAGGCGTAAGCCTCCTCCGGCGAGATCTGCATCCGGCGCCGGCCAAAGCCCATCAGGTCGGGCAACCCAGGGTGTGCCCCGACCGAGACCCCGTTCTCGACCGCCAGCTCCACTGTCCGCAGCATGGTGACCGGGTCGCCGGCATGGAACCCGCAGGCCACGTTGGCGGTGGTGATCAGCGGCAGCAATGCCTCGTC
The DNA here is from genome assembly GCA_965227515.1 of Alphaproteobacteria bacterium. Lineage (GTDB taxonomy): Bacteria > Pseudomonadota > Alphaproteobacteria > CALKHQ01 > CALKHQ01 > CBDDFZ01. The sequence continues at coordinate 1,588,444 of CBDDFZ010000001.1, read as the reverse complement.
GGCGCCCATGCGCCAGTTGCCATAGCTCTCGCCGCAGTCGCAGTTGATGTCCATGGTCGTCCCTGTCGTGCCTTGGGTGCGTCCACGCGAGCTTGCCAGCCGCACATGGGATTGGCCATTTTATAAAAGGTGTTTATCTTTAGTCAAAGCAACCGCGGGCCGGTGCGCCAAGATGTGCCCAGCCGTCGCGTTGACAGGAATCGCCGGCTGCCCGTAAACATCAACAGGCTTGAGCTTTAGGGCGACCAGGTCAGCGCACCGATCAGCCGGCTTGGCATGCCCGCCTATTGCAGTTGAAGAATATGACAAACGCCATCGTGCCCACCGAATCCGGGGACGCAGAGCCCGACCGGCCTGCGGCGGGTCACGGCGCCCCGCGCCCGGATACCGACCAATGGGCGTTCCACCCCATCGCCAACGCACGCGCGCACGAAGCGGTGGTCGAGCAGATCACCTTTGCCTTGCGCGCCAGTGCGTTCGCACCGGGCGACCGGCTGCCGTCCATCGAGGCGCTGTCGAAGACCATGAAGGTCAGCAAGCCGGTGATCGGCGAGGCGCTGAAGGTGCTGTCGCGTGCCGGCGTGCTGCAGGTGCAGCGCGGCATCAATGGCGGCCTGACGGTGCTGACCAACGACATCCCGGCCGACGTGATGGCGTTGAGCACCCAGGCGGCGCACCTCAGCGTGATGGACATCGTGGAGGCCCGGCGACCGGTGGAGACCAGCCTGGCGATCCTGGCCGCGGAGCGCGCCACCGACAGCGACTTCGCGCTGCTGGAGAGCTGCGTCACCGCGCTGCGCGACCACCGCCGCGAGGGCCTGGAGGCGCGCATCCGCCACGATCACCTGTTCCACTACAACATCGGCCGCGCGGCCCGCAGCCGGGCGCTGGCGCTCTACCAGCACCAGATCCTGGAGCAGTTGTTCCTGCGGATGGGAGAGTACTTCAAGGACATCGAGGACGTGGACAGCGTGATCGCACTGCACGAGGAAACGCTGGCCGCGCTGCGCACACGCGACCGCGCCAAGATCGAGCACGCGGTCGACGTCCACCTCGCGCCGCTGGAGCAGGCCGTGGCAGCGCGCGGCCCGGACGGGGACTGACCGCGATTTCCTGTTAGTCCAATAAGGCTTTCACGTGCGGCTGTAGCTCGACCTTTTCCTCGATGCCGAAACCGGGTGCGTCGGTCGGGGCCACGGTGCCGTCGCCGACCGCACAGGCCGCCGGATAGCCGCCGAACGGCTGGAACACGCCGGGATAGGCCTCGCAGCCCCCGAGCCCCAGGCCGACCGCGACATGCAGCCCGATGACGTGGCCGCCATGCGGGTGCACCTGGCGGCGGTCGAACCCATGCTCGACGATGTCGTCCACCATGCCGGCGTACTCGCCCAGCCCGTAGCCCAGGCCCGGGTCCATCTGCAGGTAGTCGATGCCGGGGCGCATGCCGCCGAACAGCACCAGGTTGCGAACGTCCTGGCGGGAGAACAGGTTCTCGCCGGTAGAGACCGGGTGCGGATACGCCTCCACCACGCTGCGGTTGAGGGCATAGTCCAGAGGGTCGCCCGGCTCCTCGTACCAGCGCAGCCCGTAGCCGCTCATCTCGCGGCCGTAGGCGAGTGCTGTCGCCAAATCGAAGCGGCCATTCGCATCGACCGCCAGGCGGTCGGCCGACGGCACGCCGGCCAGCGCGGCCTCGATCCGCTTCATGTCGGTGGCGAGGTCGGCGCCGCCGATCTTCATCTTGAAATAGGTGTAGCCCCTGTCGGCGTAGCCGCGCATCTCGTCGGTCAGCGCCTGGAAGTCGTCGCCCGCCGCATAGTAGCCGCCGGCCGCGTAGACCGGCACCGCATCGCTGCCTTCGACACCAAAGGTATCCGAGATCAGCCGGTGCGCCGGCACGCCCTTGAGCTTGGCATTGGCGTCCCACAGCGCCAGTTCCAGCGCCGCCACCGCGCCGGCCCGGTCGCCATGCCCGCCCGGCTTCTCGTTGCGCATCATCGCGGCCCTGGCGGCGGCGGTGTCGAATGCCTCGCCGGTCTCGTCGCACAACCCGGCCGGATCGGCCGCAAGCAGCCGCGGGATGAAGCGCTCGCGCATCAGCCCGCCCTGGGCGAAACGCCCGATCGAATTGAACGCCAGGCCGACGACCGGGCGGCCGTCGCGCACGGCATCGCTGATGACGGCGACCAGCGAGACGTCATGCTCGTCGAAGCTGACGACGGCGTTCTGAATGTCGGCGTGCAGCTTGATGGACGCCTCTCGAACCTCGCGGATGCGCAGGGTCATGGAGCAACCTTTCAGGTGAGACAGGCTTTCAGATGATACGGGCGCGGACCGGGTCAGATGGTGCGCAGGGTGCGCTCCAGCGCGGCGACGCCAATGATGATGTCGTCCTCGTTGACCGTCAGCGCCGGGTAGAAGTGGACGCTCATCTCGTCGGCGTCCTTGGCGAATCTGGCCAGCAGCCCGTTGTTATACGCGTGATAGCGCATCTGGCGAATCAAAGCGTCGCGGTCGCCGATGTCGGCGATATCCAGCACCACGCTGGACAGCAGCCCGATCACCGAGATTTCCTGCACCCGCGGCACCGCCTGGCTCATCCGCTCCAGCTCGCGGCGCAGCACATGCTTCATCGCCGCGGCGTTCTCCACCAGGGCCTCGTCGCGCATGATGTCCAGGCACGCCTGGGCCGCCGCGCAGGCAACCGGATGGCCGGCATAGGTGTTGAGGTGGACCAGCGGGCTGGCGGCGAACGCGGCATTGACCTTGCCGGACACCGCGACCGCGCCCATCGGGATGTAGCCGCTGGTCAGCCCCTTGGCGTAGGTCACCATGTCGGCGCGCACGCCGAAATGCTCGCTGCCGAACATCTTGCCGGTGCGCCCGAACCCGCACACCACCTCGTCGATGATCAGCAGTATGCCGTGCACGTCGCAGAACCGGCGCAAGCGTCGGAAATAGTCCGCGTGCGGCACCTTCACCGCCTGCGGTATCGCCACCGGCTCGGCGATGACCGCGGCAACCGTCGACGGGTCTTCGGCGAGGATCGCGGACTCCAGGTCATCCAGGCACGCGAGGGTACAGGCGACGTTCGCGCCGCAATGGCGACAACGTCGGGGGGAGGGCTGCGTGGCCTGGTAAAACCCGGGCGCGAGCTCGCCGAAGCCGTTCTTGAACACGCTCATGCCGGTGGCGGCGAGCCCGGCATAAGTCCATCCGTGATAGGAGCCCTGGCGGGAGAACACCTTCACCCGTTCAGGCTCGCCATGGCGCGCGTGGTAGTTGCGCGCGATCTTGACCGCAAGCTCGTTCGCCTCGCTGCCGCTGGAGGTGAACGAGATGTTGGCGTCGTCGCAGGCGGCAATGCCCGACAGGCGCTCGGCCAGGTCGACCGCGGCCGGGTGCGTCACCCCGCCGTCCAGCGCCACGAACTCCAGCGTCCGCACCTGCTCGGCAATCGCCTCGGCAACGTCGGCGCGGCCGTGGCCGATCTGGCAGGCGCCCAGGTGGGTGCCGGCGTCGAGCAGCCGGTTGCCGTGCTCGTCGATCAGGTAGGCACCGTCGCCCGCCGTGATCGCCCGCGGGAATTGGCCCGGATAGTCCTTCTCGAACGCCTCGAAGTCGACGATCAGGTGCCGCAGGTACTTCCGCGCCCGTTGCTGGGTGGTGGCGGCGGCGCCGCCGGCATGGCTGGATGCGATCATGGGGTCTTGTGCCTGGGCGTGGTCATGTGTGTGCTCACCCGCGCATGACGAACGGGTTCTGCACCTCGTCGCTCATCTCGCACCACACGCTCTTGGTCTGCAGATAGGCATCCATCGCCTCGATGCCGTTCTGGCGGCCGATGCCCGACTGCTTGTAGCCGCCGAACGGCGAGTTGAATGTCATGGCGCGGTAGGTATTGACCCAGACGGTGCCGGCGCGCAGCCGCGCCGCGACGCGGTGGGCGCGGTTGATGTCGCGGGTCCAAACGCCGGCCGCCAACCCGAACTCGGTCGTGTTCGCAATCGCGACCGCCTGGTCCTCGTCGTCGAACGGGATCACCGCCATCACCGGCCCGAACACCTCGTTCTGGGCGATGAAGCTTTCCGGCGCGACCTCGGTCAGCACCGTCGGCTGGAAGAAGAAGCCGTCCGGGAACCCGGCGACGTCGGCGCGGGCGCCGCCGGCAATGACCTGCGCGCCGTCATTGGCCGCGCGCGCCACCATGCTGAGGTTCTTTTCCAGTTGGGCGGCGGTCGCCACCGGACCCATCTGGGTCGAGTCCTCGAACGGATCGCCGATCCTGATGCCCCGCGCCTGCGCGGCCAGCCAGTCGACCAGCCCGGCATAGAGGCTGCGGTGGACCAGCGCGCGCGATCCCGCGACACAGGTCTGGCCCGCCGCCGCGAAGATGCCGGCGAGCAGGCCGGCCTTGGCCTGCTCCAGTGCCGCATCGGCAAAGACGATATTGGCGCTCTTGCCGCCCAGCTCCAGCGTCACATGGGCCAGCCGCTCGCCGGCCCGCGCCGCGATGGCGCGGCCCGCGTTGACGCCGCCAGTGAACGCGATCTTGGCCACGTCGGGGTGGTCGACCAGTGCCTCGCCGGTCGCGCGGTCGCCGGTCACGACATTGACCACACCGGGCGGGATCCCGGCGCTCTCCGCCAGCCGCGCCGCCTCCAGCGGGCCCGCCGGGGTCACTTCCGACGGCTTGATCACCACCGTATTGCCGGCGGCCAGCGCCGGCGCCACTGCCATGATGGTGAGGAACAGCGGCGAGTTCCACGGCGTGATCGCCGCCACCACGCCCAGCGGCTCGCGCCGCGTGTAGTTGAGCACCGACGTGCGGTCGAGCGGGATGACCCGACCCTCAATCTTGTCGGCGAGCCCGCCATAGTAATAGAGCCAGTCAGCAACGATGCGGGCCTGCAGGATCATCTCGCCCGGCAGCTTGCCGTTCTGCATCGACTCCAGGCGGCCGATCCGCTCGGCATCCGCCGCGATCGCATCGCCCCAGCGCATCAGCAGCCGGCCGCGCCGGGTCGGCGACATCTCCGCCCACGGGCCGCGCTCGAACGCATCCCGCGCCGCCGCCACCGCCTGGTCCACGACCGACCGGTCGCCCAACGGGAAATCGGCCCACGGCCGCCCGGTGGTGGGGTTGATGGACTGGAACCGGTCGCCGTCCGGCGACAGGTCGCTGCCGCCGACATGATGGCCGAACGCGCGCATTTCCACATCGTCGTGGCGGGGAACGGTCATCAGCGCCATCGCGGCCGCTTCTCCAAAAGATCAATGGTCTTTATTTTTGATAATAGGGAGCGGCGCGGAGCAGTGTCAAGCAGGCCAGCGCCCCTGCAATCGGTTTCACACCGCTTGGTGCAACAGGTCGCAGGCGTCGTGCGCGAAGCGCTCAGCGGGCCAGCAGGCCGCGGATCGACGCGCCGAGATATTCGTTGCACGCGGCATCGATGCCGACCTCGGAGAAATGGCCCCACACGCCCGGGATCGTGCGTAGCTCGGCATCTTGCATCTTCTCGGCTTCCCAGCCCATGTCCTCGGGCGGGAAATAGAGGTCCTTCTCGCCGGGGCTGAGCACCGCCTTGGCGCGAATGTCGCCCAGCGCGCGCACCAGATTGCCGTCATAGCCGGGGGTTTGCGAGATGTCGGCGGTCTGCCAGGTGTGGAGCTGGCTCAGCAGGTCGTTGGCGTCGAGGCCGACCCAGAACGCCTCCCAGAAATCCGACAGGAAGGCATCCAGGTCGTCGAAGCCCATCACGCTGTGCAGCCGGTCGCGATAGAACGCCTGCGACAGCGCCCATCCGGCCCAGACCCGGCCCAGCGCACGCAAGCCGACCTCGGGCGTCTTCTCGTAGTCGCCGCCGGCATAGACCGGATCGGCCAGCAGCGCCGCCTTCGCGCCCTCCAGGAACACGTAGCAGTGCGGGCTGCAGCGCGCCGCGCCGCAACAGGGCGCGATCCGCGCGACAAGGTCGGGATGCGCCAACCCCCACTGATAGGCCTGGAACGCGCCCATCGACCCGCCGATGGCGAGCTGGATCTTGGCCACGTCGAACACCTCGGTCATCAGCCGGTGTTGGGCGCGCACGTTGTCCTGCACGGTGATCGCTGGGAAGCGCGCACGGTCGAACGGTACCGGCGTGTTGGAGGGCGACGACGACAGCCCATTGCCAAACATGCTGGGCACGACGACGAAGTACTTGGACGTGTCCAAGGGCTGGCCGTCACCGATCAGCCATTCCACGTCGGCGTGGCTGCCGACGAACCAGGTCGGGAACACGATCGCGTTGTCGCGCGCGTCGTTCAGCGTGCCGTAAGTGGCATAGGCGACGTGCGCGCCGGGCAGGGTGACGCCGGCATCGAGCGCGAAGTCGCCCAGCTCGAATCTGTGGACCTCTGTCGTCATAGGGCGGCCATCCCGCCGTCGACCATGTAGTTGCCGGCGGCCACGAAACTCGCCTCGTCGGAGGCCAGGAACACCATCATCGGTGCGATCTCATGCGGCTCCGCCCGGCGGCCGAGCGGCGTGAAGTCGACCAGCATCTTGGCCTCGTCGGGCGTCACCCCGCGCGACATCGGGGTGTCGACATAGCCCGGCAGCACGCAGTTCACTCGGATGTTGTGCGGCGCGTAGGTGACGCCGGCGTTCTTGGTCAGCATGACCGCCGCCCCCTTCGCGGTCTGGTAGGCGGCGTTGTTGGCGACACCCGACCAGCCCCAGACCGAGGACACGTTGACGATGGCGCCGCCGCCGGCCGCGATCATGCCGGGGACCACCGTCTTCATGCCCAGGAACATGCCGATGACGTTGCTCTCGAAGGCGCGGGTCATCGCCTCCACGCTCTCCTCGTGCACCGGCTTGCCGGAGCCGAGCGCGCCGGCATTGTTGATCAACACATGGGGATGGCCGAACGCGGCCACGCACTTGGCGAGCCCGTCGGCCCAGGCCTGCTCGCTGCGGATATCCAGCGTGTCGAACTTCAGCACGTCGCCGTGTGCGTCCAGCTTGGCGGCCAGGTCGTCGCCCGGCGCCTTGATGTCGACGGCGAACACGTGCGCGCCCTCGTCGACCATCAGCCGCGCGGTCGCCGAGCCGATGCCGGTCGACGCCCCCGTCACCATTGCCGTCTTGCCGGCCAAACGTCCCGTCATCGTGTCCGTCCTTTCCGTGAAATGCGCATATCGGTTGGTCAGCCACCCGGATCTATGGAAGCGCGCGGACGTTTCGGCACGATGCGGCCGAATACCGTCTCGCTGAGCCTCAGCCGCCCGGTGGCGAATTCAAAGGCGATGATCGTCAGCAGCAGAGCGCCGGTGACCAGTTGCACCAGGGAGGCGGCACTGCCGCGCGCCGCGAGACCGGCGCCGACCACCGACAGCACGGCGACGCCCAGGATCACGTTGAGCACGGTGCCGCGCCCGCCATAGAGGCTGATACCGCCGAGCAGCGCCGCCGCCGCCGCGCTGAGCAGCAGGTCCTCATAATTCTGCGGTGCGGCACTGCCGCCGCGTGTGGCGGCGAGCGCACCGGCCAGGCTGGCGCAGCCGGCGGAACAGGCGAAGCTGATGGTCAGCGGCCGCACGCGCGGCACGCCGGCCGCGATCGCCTCGTTGCGCGCCCCGCCGATGGCATAGATCTCCCGCCCCCAGCGCGTGAATGTCAGGAACAGGGCGGCGAGCAGGAACACCGCCAGGGTGGTGATGCTGGAGAACGAGAACACCCAGTAGCGGGCCAGCAGCGGGTCGGTGATCTCGATGTTCTGGATGATGATCGGGGCATGCCCGCTGAAAATGTAGGTGAGCCCGCGCAGCAGGATCAGCGTGCCGATGGTGAACACCAGCGAGTTGATGCGGAACCAGCCGATCAGCGTGCCCTGCAGCGCGCCCAGCACCACGCCGGTCAGCGTCGCCACCGCGAGGCAGCCGATGAGGCCGAGCGGCGACGTCAGCACAGCGACCACCGCCGCGAGTGCCGCCATCGACCCGACGGAAAGGTCGAGCTCGCCGGCAACGATGGTGATCGAAAGGCCCAGCGCCACCAGGCCGACCAGCGGGAAACCCTCCAGCACCGCGTAGATGCTACCGGTGCCACGGAAGCTGGGGGTGATCGCGGCGATGACGATCCAGGTCAGGATCAGGATCAGCAGCGGCAGCGCATAGGGCCGCATGGCGTTGGCAACGGCGCGCATCATCACCGGACCCCGCTTCTGCGTCGCACGATTTCCATCAGCACGACGACGACCACCACGACGGCACCCTGGATGGCGAGGCGGCCGCCGGTCGAGAAATCGTTCAGCACCATCATGTTGGAGATCACCGCGATCAGGATCGCGCCGCCGGCCGAGCGCAACGGTGAGCCGCGCCCGCCTTGGATCGCGGTGCCGCCGACCAGAAGGGCGGCGATCACGTCGATGGTGGCATCGCTGAACGAGTTCGCGGTCGCCTGACTGAACGCCGCCCCGTTCAGGATGCCGGCAATGGCGAGCCCGACCGAGAAGATGGCGAACGCAACCACGGTGACCCGGGTGGCGGAGATGCCGCTGATCCGCGCGGTCGCGCGATTGGCGCCGACCAAGGTGGTCTCCCGCCCGGTGACGGTACGCGACATCAGCACGCTGACGAGAGCGGTGAAGATCAGGAACACCAGCACCTGGATCGGGATGCCGGCCAGCGTCTCGCGGCCCCAGGTCAGGGTGACGTCGCCGGACCGCACGATGCCGCCGCCCGTCGCCTCCGACACCACGCCGAAGATGATCGCGCCGGCCGCCAGCGTGGTGATGATCGGGTTGAGGCCGGCGGCCACGACGAAGCCCTGCAGCACGCCGACCACGACAAGGCCGGCGATCACCACCGGGATCGCCAGCGCCTGCGGCCAGCCGTCGCCGACCAGGGCGACGAACGAGACCATCGCCAGCATCGCCGACTGCGAGATGGCGAGCGACACGAAGTTGCCCGACAGCGTGATCGGGGTCATCGCCACCGCGATGATGCCGACGATGGAGGCGTTGCGCAGGATCGCGCGCGCATTGTCGACGGTGGCGAAGTTCGGCGTGACGATGATGGCGACGACAACCGCGACCGCGACCACGCCCAGGATCGCGGCGAACGGCAGCCAGTCCGGCATGCCGCGGTCGGCAGCCTGGGCCGGCGGCATGTCCAGCGTGGCGTCGCGGACCGGCTCGCTCAAGCGGCCGCCTCCTGGTGCATCACCTCGCGCACGAGGCTGTCCTCGGTCCAATCGTCATGGGCCCGGATGGCCGTCATCCGCCCACGGTAGAACGTGGCAATGGTGTCGGAAAGGCCGAGCACCTCGGCGGTGTCGGAGCTGGCAATGACGATGCCGAGGCCCGACCGGCACAGGTCGCGCAGGCGCTGGTAGATCTCCGCGCGCGCACCGATGTCGACGCCGCGGGTCGGCTCTTCAAGCAGCATCACGCGCGGCTCCGCCCCCAGCCACTTGCCGACCGCCACCTTCTGCTGGTTGCCGCCGCTGAGCGCGCCGACCGCGGCCCCCAGGCGCTTGACGTCGATGGCGAACCGTTTCGCGATGTCGGTGGCCCGCGCCGTCTCGCCGCGCGCGGAGATGAAGCCGCTCGGCGCCACCGCGCGCACCCATGGCGAGGACAGGTTCTCGCGGATCGAGCGCTCGGCAAAGATGCCGTCGCGTTTGCGGTCGGCCGAGCAATAGGCGATGCCGTGCTTCAGGGCGGACGCGCGGCTGGTCAGCGCCACCTGCTGGCCGTCGAGCACGATCTGGCCCCCTCGTGGCGGCGACATGCCGGCCAGCGCCTTCACCACCGCGTCGGCGCCGCTGCCGAGCTGTCCGGTCAGGCCGACGATCTCGCCGGCCCGCACCTGGAAGTCGACTGGGGCCGCCAGGCCCGGCGCCTCCAGCGCTTGCACCTGCAACAGGGTCTGCGCCGTCGCCGTGCCGTGGGCCGGAAACATGGTCTCCAGGTCGCGGCCCAGCATCATCGAGATGACGGCATCGACGTCGAGCTCGCTGGCGGCGCGCGCCGGCAGGCTGCGGCCGTTGCGGAACACCGTCACCCGGTCGGCCAGGCGAAACACCTCGGGCAGGCGGTGGGTGACGTAGATGACGCTGCGCCCCTCCGCCGAAAGCCGCTTGATCACCGCCAGTACGCGCTCGATCTCCTTGTCGGCCAGCGCCGCCGTCGGTTCGTCGAAGATCAGGATGCGGGCGTCACGCACCAGCAGGCGGGCGATCTCCAGCAACTGCATCTCGGCGACGCTGAGGCGCTCCACCGGCGTCCGCGGATTGATGTGCTCCAGGCCCACCGTCTGCAGCAGTTTGCGCGCGTTGGCGTTCAGGCGTTGGGGCAGCCACAGCGCCGACACGCCCTTCTGGCCGAGGACCAAATTCTCCGCGACGCTCAGCGTCGGGACCGAACTGTATTCCTGGTGGACGACCGCCACCCCGGCATCCTGGGACCGCGCGCTGGGATAAAGCGTGGTCGGCGTGCCATCGATCTCGATGCTGCCGCTGTCGGGCTGGACCAGCCCGGACAGGATCTTCACCAGCGTCGACTTGCCGGCGCCGTTCTCGCCCAACAGCGCCATCACCTCGCCGGGCCTGAGCTCGAAGTCGACCTCGGCCAGGGCCTGCACATTGCCGTAGCGTTTGGAAAGACGCCGCACCCTGAGCCCGGAGTTCGGGAGCCCAGAGCGCGGCGCGTCCAGATCGGTCTGCATACTCACGCTATCCTGTCGCCGCGATCACACGCGGCGCGGCATCAACCGGCGCAGATCTCGTCGGCCGAATAGCCCCAGATCAGGGTATTGGCGACGCCATCGGCGCCGATCGCCGGCGCGTGCGGCATGTAGTTGTACTTCGCCGGCGGCGAGTCCTCCAGTTCCGGAGCCTCGGCCTCGACTTCCATTTGGATCACGTCGCCCTCGATCATGCCATGGGCAATGAAGCGTGCCGCGGTGCGCACGGCAAGCGCGCCCTCGACCGCCGCCGGCTGAATTCCAGTGCCGAAGGTCTGGCCGTCTTTCACCGCGTCCAGGGAGCCAGAGCAGTCGCCGGAGACGATGTAGACGTCCTCACCCGGGGTAATGTCGTTCTCGATCAGGGCGCGGATGATGCCATTCGCCGCCTGCTGGTTGGACACGAACAGGAAGTCGAACTCGCCCTTGAAGCGCGGGATCACCTGGCTGCCGATCTCGTAGCCGGTCTCCGGGCTGTTGGCGCCGAATTCGGTGTGGATGATGTTGAACGGCTCGTCGGCGGTGACTTCCAGGAAGCCCTTCATCCGCTCGGTGCCGGTCTTCTCGCCCTCGGGATGCTGGAACACCAGCAGGTTGCCTTCCGGCGTCTCGAAGTCCATACCGGCCTCGCGCGCGGCCTCGCGCGCCAGAATCATCATCTCGCCCAAGGTCTGGCCGATCAGGATCTGGTTGGCACCGGAATAGGCCTGGACGTAGGGCCAGGACTGCTCGTTCGGCTCCTGGGTCAGCTGGATGACCGGCGCGATCTGCGCCAACTGGCGCACGTCGTTGATCGCCGCATCGGCAACCCACGGCCAGAAGATGACCGCCGCCGGCTCGGCGCCGCTGGCGATGTACTGCTGCACCTGGCGGTCCTGCTCGGGCTGGGAGAAGTTGTTCTGGAACACCGTAAGATTGTAGCCCAGGCGCTCGGCCTCGGCTTCCGCGCCGGCGATCTGGTTCGCGCCATACACGTTGGAGGCGGTGATCGTGAACATCACCAGCTCGCGGCCCTCGCCCTCGAGCGTGCCCGTGGGCTCGAAATCCTGGGCCTGCGACGCCGACAAGCCACCCCCAAATATGACCGCGCTCGTCAGTGCGGTCGCTGTCAGCCTAAGCTTGGTGTTCATAGATTGCCTCCGAAACCGAGCGGTTGAACGAACCTGCGGCACCCCCTGCAGGCCCAAAGAACAAACATCTTTATATTTACGTTAAGGGGTGGTCCGGCGGGTGTCAATACGGCTGGCGCTCGGTCGACAGCCGGCCGAATTCGCGGTGGCGACATGCCGGTAGCCGACCCTGACCAGGCCCCATGCCGCAGCCATGTTGACACCGCTACGGGCTGCCATCATCTTTGAAAAAAAGTCTTGATCTTTAATCTTGGAGAATGAGGGAGAATTGCCGGTGATCAATTTCAACTGGCTGATCACGTTGCCCGCCCACCTGAGCGAGGAGAAGTTCGACAAGTGGTACCTCGGCATCCACACCGAGTTCGCGAAGGTAGCGCACAAGATCGTCCGCTATTCGATCAATCGGCGGGTCGCCGAACAGCCGGAGGCCGCGCACGGCGAGTTCTTCCGCGTGGCACAAGAATATTGGGAAACCTGGGAAGACGCCTGCGCCTGCTGGGTGCACTCCACCGGCTATGCGCTGCTGGGCGACGGCATGGCGCACATGGGCCTGGACCCAGGCACCCTGCCCGGCATCGCGCTGACCACCCACAAGCAGTTCGAGGTGTCGCAGCCGGCGCAGTTCAGCACCTTCCGCCGCGGCTATCGCGCCCGCGAGGACGGCACCATCTCCAAGTTCATCGCCTTCGGCATGGCCAATGACGGCGCTGCCGCGATCAAGGACTGGTACGCACAGCGCTTCGCCGATTTGGGTCTGCACCCGCTGGTCCGCGAGCACATCTTCGGCACCACCGTCGGCAAGACCATTCCGGTCGGCTACGTCTCCACCCTGCCCGCCGAGGGGCAGACCTCGTACGATTGGAACCTGGAGTTGTGGTTCGACAGCAATGCCGACGCGTTGACCTATCTGTCGTCGGCACCCTTCCGCGAGATGTTCGACCAGTTGCGCGGCGCCAGTAACGATACCGTGGCCGGCCTGTTCCGCGGCCAGGAGATGCTGATGCTGAACACTGCCCTGCCCCACCGCGACGACTGAGACCGGCCAAACCTGCACCGCGGTCGCGGCATGACCACCGGCCATGTCGACCACTGGACATTGCCTTTTATATCTACTATTCATGATATATGGATAAGACAACGGTGCTGGAGGCCTTCGCGGCCCTGAGCCAGGAAACCAGGCTGGATGCGCTGCGCCTGTTGCTGCAGGCGGGTCCGGCGGGCATGGCGGCCGGCGAGATCGGCGAGCGCATGGGCGTGCGCCAGAACACCATGTCGACCAACCTGTCGGTGCTGCTGGGCGCGGGGCTGGTGCGCAACCGGCGCGAGGGGCGGTCGATACGCTATTTCGCCGATGTCGAGGGCCTGCGCGGACTGCTTGGCTACCTGATGGAGGACTGCTGCGGCGGCACACCCGAATTGTGCCAGCCGGTAATCGAAATGGTGACCTGCGGATAGCGAGGGATTTCCGATGGCGGACCGCATCTTCAATGTGCTGTTCCTGTGCACGGGCAACTCGGCCCGTTCGATCATGGCGGAGGCGATCTTGCGCCGCGAGGGCATGGGCAGGTTCCAGGCCTTCTCGGCCGGCTCCCATCCTTCGGGCAGCGTCAAGCCCCATGCGCTGGCCCTGCTGAAGAGCCTGAACCACGACGTCAGCTTCGCCCGATCCAAGAACTGGGGAGAGTTCGCCGGGCCGGACGCGCCGCAGATGGACTTCGTGTTCACGGTCTGCGACAGCGCGGCGGCGGAGATGTGCCCGGTCTGGCCCGGCCAGCCGATGACGGCGCACTGGGGCGTGCCGGATCCGGCGGCGGCGGAAGGCAGCGAGGCGGAGATCGCGTTCGCGTACTCCGAGGCCTATCGCATGCTCAACAGCCGGATCTCGATCTTCGTGAACCTGCCGCTGGCCAGCATCGACAAGCTCGCCCTGCAGAAGCGGTTGGACAGGATCGGCGCGCCCGACGACGACGGAACGCAGGCCGCGTGACTGCCGCATCTTTCGCACAGCGGCTGGGCGCGGAAGCGGTCGGCACCGCGTTCCTGCTCGCCACCGTGGTCGGGTCCGGCATCATGGCCGAGCGGCTGGCGGACGGAAACGTCGCCATCGCGTTGCTGGGCAATACCATCCCGACCGGTGCGATCCTGGTGGTGCTGATCACCATGCTGGGGCCGATCTCCGGCGCGCACTTCAACCCGGCCGTGACCATGGTATTCGCACTCAAACGCGATATCGGCGTCGGCGAGAGCGGCGCCTATGTGGTGGCGCAGGTCATCGGCGGGCTGGCCGGGGTGGCAGCCGCCCACCTGATGTTCGAGGAAGCGGTGGTCCAGTTCTCGCTGAAGGAACGCACCGGCGGCGCGCAATGGTTCGCGGAAGGCATCGCCACATTCGGCCTCGTCGCCACCATCCTGCTGACCCTGAAGGCGCGCCCGCAGGCGGTCGCGATGGCGGTGGGGCTCTACATCACCGCCGCCTACTGGTTCACCGCGTCGACCTCGTTCGCCAACCCGGCAGTCACCATCGCGCGCAGCTTCTCCGACACTTTCGCCGGCATCGACCCGGCGCACATGCCGCTGTTCATCGTCGCCCAGCTTGTCGGCGCCGCGGCCGCGCTGGGGTTCTGCCGCTGGCAACTGGCGGCGCGAAAGGGAATGGGGTAACCAGCCGAGCCATTGCCCAAAGCCACCGGTGCTTGGTGCGCTTAGCTACCGATAGCAAGCTCGTCCTCAGTTAGGCCGATTTGATCTGCATTGATCACTTTGAAGACGTACTCCTCCAACGCACGCTCAATCGCAGTTGTTGCCGCACGACCCAGTACTGATGAGCCGCTCGGACAATCACCCTGTTGCTCCGCAAAGCCGTTGCCCTGCACCACGGCGCGCAAGATCTGCGTGCCAGCAGCATCGTACACGCTAACTCCCATAATCAAGTCGACATTGGCCTGTGCGTTCGCCGTGAAGAAACCCGGCGAGAACTCCAGCCGCGCGCTCATCTGCTCTAGGTCAAACGCAATGTGTCGCAAGGCTCCGGGTTCCGGTGACGTCGCAGCCTTGCCGGAGACTACCGCATCGAACGCGGCTTCATTCGTGGTGATGATGCTGGTTTGGATCGCAGCCCCGAGGCTCAGTGGGTAGGCATGCGCTCCGCACACATAGGAGGGGGAGACTGTCCGGGATAGACCGGACAACTCCGACGACAGATACACACTGGCAGTCGCCGGAATGGCACGCTGGGGTAGAACCTCAGCCGCGGCGCCAGCTGTTGCACTGGCTTGGCCCTTGAACGAACATCCTGCGAGCAGGAATAGACATAATATCACTTTCCCCATTGGCCCACGCCCCACACTATGATTTACACGCAAAAGTATATCAGGGGTATTGGTTTTTCTCCATAATAAAGTTTGACGATGGCTCGGGCCGTGTCCAATGTCGGAGGTGAGAGGGCGTGGGGTATTAGGCGAGCTATGCTACCGACCCGAGATTCGCCGAGTCGGTCACGGGCGTTTTTTCGCGCCAGCTACCATTTCGAGGCCTGCCGCTGGCAACTGGCGGCGCGCGCCGGGACAGCCGACCTGCCGCCTGCCAGCACCCGGGACTGACGCCGCTTAGGCGGCAGCCTTCAACGCCCCGGACCTCGACTCCGGCAGCGTCAGCGACACCACCTTGCCAACGCCGTCGCGATGGCGGATGTCGAGGCTGGCACCAACCAACTGTGCCAGTGTCGCCAGCAACGAGAGCCGTACCGCGGTGCGCGACGTCGACACGATGCCGCCATCCTCCGCCGTGCCCGACGCCGCATAGGGCTTCAGGCCGGCGATTCGGCCGCGCATCTCCGGCGGCACGTCCTCTAGCCAGAAGTGACGGCCCGCATCGGTCACCTGGACTTCCGCCCCACCGCCATTCGGCCTGCAGCCAAGCGCGATCTCAACGGTGTCGCCCGCCATCGAGGTATCGATGGCGACCTGCAGCATGACGCTGATGGACTGCTTGACGGTTGCGCGATCGGAATGCGCCTCGGCCACCGGCGCGCCGGCCTGGCGCACCGATACGCCCTTGGTCTCGGCGTTCAGGTGCTCCAGCCCGATGGCTTCGTCGGCCACCTCGGCCAGATCGACATGGGCGAGTTCGTCGGCACGGAACGGCGCCGATTCCGCCTGGCTGAGATCGAGGACCGATTGCAGCGTGTCCAGCAGCTCGCGGCCGGACTCGTCGATGGTGGAGGCATATTGGCGGTAGCAGTCCTGGCCCAGCGGCCCCATCGCCTCCGCCTTCATCATGGTGGCGAATCCCAGGATGTGGTTGAGCGGCGTGCGAATATCGTGGCTCATGCCAGAGATGACCTGGAACTTCTGGGCGTGGCCGTCCTTCATCTCGTCGCGGTGCAGCTCGGCCGTGGTCAGGGCGGCATCCAGCCGCGTGATGCCTTCCTGGATGCTGGCCATCAGCACGCCGGCCTCGTCCTTGATCTGCGACGGCAGGCGCGGCGTCTTTTTCTCGCGGAGATAGGCGTTGATCGCATGGGTCGCGCGCCGCATCGGCGATAGCAGCGCGCCCAGGGACAGCATCGTCGCCACGGTGCCGACCAGCGTCGCGGCCAACAGGGCGACCAGTATCGGCCACTGGTCGGCCATCGGCACGTCGCTGAGCAGCAGCGCGAAGGCCACCGCGCCAATCATCGGGATGTGCACACCGATGAAGCTGACCAGCAGGATCTTGCCCAGATAGGTTCTGGGCCAGCCACGCCGCACCATGAACATGTAAAGAAACATTCGCCACGCTCCGCGTTCATACATTGCAACGGATGCGTGTAGCCCGGACTAGCTGAAGATCGGCTTAAGGCGAACGGCCGGTCGACTGTGGCGCCTTGAGGCGCCGGATCAGAACGTCCCTTCGACCAGGCCGACCACCGGCGCGCCGCGGGCACCGCAGATCAACGGCTCGTTGCGCGGATCGCGGCCCACTTCCTCGCACCGCGCCCACGACAGCGCGGCATGGTCGGCGTCCGGATGCACCATCAAGTGGCAGGAATAGCCCGTCGCGTCGGACGGTACGACGGTGTCTGTGCCCTCGAACAGGTCGAACGCGACCGTCACCGTGCCGGAAAAGTCCGCCGCACCGCCCGGCACCGCCGCTTCGCCGATGCCCAGGATGTTGCTCCGATCCTCGGCAAAGACATAGCACTCAACCTGCGGCTGGGCGCCCTCGGGCAGGTTGCTGACCTCGACCGGCACGATGATGGTGAAGTCCTCGGCCTGGGCCGCCGTTGCGCCCAACCCCGACAGCCCCACGAGGCCTGCCAGAACGGCTGCGATTGTTGCCTTCATATCAAACTCCCGTTCGGTCTTGTGCTTGGTGGCCCCGGATTGCGGAACCGGATCACTGCCTCGTCTCGATGACGAGGAAAACGTCGCTGACATACCCCGTGCCACCATAGTCGAACGCATGGGCGATGAGTTGCGTGGGCACACCGGGCTCGAAATACGGTGTCAGGTCGATGCTGCCGGCCGCATGGTTGTAGCCCCCGGCAATTCGCTCCAGCACCTGGCCGTCAAAGGTTACCGGCGCCACGGCACCCAGGACCACGGCGGGCCCGTCGCCGATTTCAAGCGCGATGAAGTTGTCAATCCTGAAACTCGCGCTCCCCAGGCTGTCGCCCGCCAGGGTCACACGCGCATTGGGCGGCACCACGATGACGCCCTGGAAGCTGGAGGTCAGGCGATAAGGCGTGGTGTCCCAGTCCGTCGTGTCGATGGAAAACCGCGGATCGGTGTTGGCGCGAAAGGTCTCCGACCAGGCGTCCGGCACGTTTTCAAAGAGCTGCACGGTCTGGGTGATGACCGGCCCCGGCGTCTGGCCCTCGAAGCTGAGCGGGCCGGCATAGGCGACAAGGGTTTCCTGCCCCTGCCCCACGAAGTCGACACCGCCGGCATAGGCCAGGATCGTGTCCTCGCTCTGGCCGACGAAGGTCAGCGGCGCGGGGGCCCGGGCCACCAAGGCTTCGTCGCTCTGGCCGGTGAAGACCAACGCCTGCTCGACCACCACCCGAATGTCCTGGTTCTGGCCGACGAAACTCAGGCCGTCGGCATAGGCGGTGATGCCCTCGTCGCTCTGGCCGACGAAACTCAGTGCCGCCGCGTAGGCGGTCATGTCGTCGTCGCCCTGGCCGGTGAATGTCAGCGTGGCCGGCGCGCGTGCGGTCAGGCCGTCAGGCTCGACGGTCATGGTGACCCGCACGGTCAGGCCGCCCGGGTTGTCGGTATAGGCGCCGGGTGCGCCGCTGAACCCGCCGGCGTCGGCAAACCCCAGGTAGAGATGGGTCGCACCTTCCGGCGCCGTGATCGCCTGCACATCCCCGGACCCATTGCCTGTGCGGCCATCGCCGATGAAGAACGGCTGGCCGAGCGCGGGCGACAGTTCTGCCGGCGCCGCGACGTGATCGAACGCCGGCAAAGGCGCGGGCGCCGTGGCCGGCGGAGTCCCGTCACCCAAGAACACGCCAACCAGCGGCATCTGGCTGTTGCCGGAGATGCCGGCGATACCGCCGCTGCCGGAGATCGCGGTGCCGCCACCGCAGCAGCCGTCTCCGCCGTCGGGCGGCAGGGTCGGCTGATAATCGACCCCGCAGCAGCCGGTGGCGCCGGACGCGTCGAACCGAAACACATTGCCCGGCCCGGCCGGAAACGCGATCGACGGCGGCGCGAGGCCGCCGCTGCCGTCACCCGGGTCGGGCGGCACCGGCTGACCGGCGCCGAAGATGTTGGCCTGTGCCGAAACCTCGACGGTCCAGGACTCCGCAGCCGCCGATTGCGCCTGCGCGGGCAGCACACCGGCTGCCTGGGCCAACAGCAGCAGCAGCGGCAGAACGGCCGCGAAACGTAGCGGAATGTGGATCATGCAGATGTCGTATCTGGCGCGGCGGTGGAACGTCAACCGCCCGGTCGCCTTGCGGCTGGCCCCGGCGGCAAGGCGTTTAGCCTACACGCAAATACGCCGAAATGAAGGTGGCGTTGGTTCACAGCGGAGGAGTGGGTGGCTCTGGTTATCCAAGTCGCGTCACAGGCGTTTCTTGGCAAATGCTCGCCCGGACGCTGTCTTGAGATACCTCTCGAAGGCAACGGCACGTTCGCGATCAGAGAACGCTACGTAGGTCTTCACTGTCCATGGCAGGAATTTGGCCGTGTGCACGACCTCCCCCGCGTTGTGCATTTTGAGTCGCGATTTCAAATCCCCTGTCAGACCGACATAGTACCGATCCGAGTTTGACAGGCTCTGCAAAATGTAAACGTAGATCAAATCCAACCAGATGATCGAAGGCCAACAAGAAAACAGATTAGATGATCGAGAGACGCGACCGCCAGACGTCCGCCTACGTTCCTTCTGAACTTCGGCGCGACAGCCTTCTCCTATCGGCTTCGTCTCGGCTTGCCGAGCCGAAGCACGAAGTGCGAAGCGTGGTGGGCCGTGCTGGGATTGAACCAGCGACCTCTCGCGTGTGAGGCGAGCGCTCTCCCGCTGAGCTAACGGCCCGTCACAGACGGCGCCTTTCGGGACTCCGGTTTCAGCATGTGGCACTGAACCAGAGTGCCGGCCGCTTCGTAACCAGACAAAGTCGCGGTTACCGAGACGTGATGGCCGACGTTGGCGAAGGCCGGGATATAAAGACCCGGTAGCCGCGAAGTCAAGGCGTCGGTGACGGGCCTGCACGAATGGCACGACGGGTGTCACAGCAGCAGGCCAGAGCGCAAGGAGGCGAACGGCATGACAATCCGGACACGGCACGTTGTTTTGGGCTTGGCAGTTCTGGGCATGGCTGGCGGGCTTGCACTGCCGGCCATGGCCGAGGGGCAAGAGAGCTATCGGTTGCGCTACGACGTCTACATGGGCGGCAGCCACATGAGCGTGGTCGATGTCGCCATCGACCGATCGAACGGTGCATACGCCTTCCAGGTCGAGGCGGAGGTGATCGGGCTGTTCGCCGCGCTGGTGGAGATGAAGACCCAGGCCACCGCCGAGGGTCTGGACATGCCCCAGGGCCTGCAGCCGCAGCGGTACTTCACCTTCAGCCGGTTCAACGGCGACGACCGCACGGTCGACGTGCTCTATGAGAACGCGCGCGTCAGCGACGTGGTGATCGACCCCGAGCCGGAATACGACGACCGCGACCCGGTCTCGCCCTCGGCGCGGGCCGACACCATCGACCCGTTCACGGCCGTGCTGGCGGCGACCGACCTGGCGGCCCAGACCGGCACATGCGGCACCGACCAGCGCATCTTCGACGGTCGGCGGCTCTACACCATTCAGGTGAACTCGTCGGAGGCGACCGCCCTGCCGGTAAGCGACTACGGCATCTATGGCGGCGATGGGCTGCGCTGCACCATCGGCGTGCGGCGCGAGGCCGGTTTCTGGCGGGCGCCGCCGGACCGGCGCGGCCCGGAGGAGTTCGTGGTCTATCTGGCACCGGCATCGCCCGGCGGGCCGATGATCCCGGTGCGCCTGGAGGCGGACACCAATTGGGGCGCGGTGCGCGGCCACCTGGTCGCGGTGAACTAAGGCCTGTTGAGATTCAGGATTCCTCTCCGTGCTTGGTTGTGATTCAAGCTTCGGATGGAACGATTCGTACTGAGTGACGCCCAATGGGCGAAGATGGAACCCCATTGCTTGGGCAAGCCGAGCGATCCGGGCCGCAGTGGCGCTGACAACCGGCGCTTTGTCGAAGCCGTGCTGTGGGTGGTGCGTACGGGCAGCCCGTGGCGTGATCTCCCGACATCTTTTGGCCCTTGGAACACGGTCTTTAAGCGATACCGCGACTGGGTCAAAGCAGACGTCTTCGTGCGGCTGTTCGAGGCCTGCTTGGACGAGCCGGACATGGAATACGCCATGGTTGATGCCACCATTGTCAAGGTGCACCGCCACGGCCAGGGCGCAAAAGGGGGACTCAAAGCCAGGCCATCGGCCGCTCCAAGGGCGGGATGACGACGAAGATCCTCGCGCTGTGTGATGCGCTTGGCAATCTGGTGCGTTTCGTGCTCCTGCCCGGCCATCGCTACGATACGGTTGGCGTGCCGCCGCTCATCGACGGACTCTCCTTCAAGGCGATGATCGCGGACAAAGCGTTCGACACCAGCGCCATCGTTGCTGACCTCAACGAGCGCGGTGCCAAGATCGTCATATCCCAGCATCCGCGCCGCGCCAGCCCGCTGCAAATCGACGCCGAGATGTACAAATGGCGTCATCTGATCGAAAACTTCTTCTGCAAACTCAAAGAGTTCAAGCGAATCGCCATGCGTGCAGACAAAACCGACACAAGCTTCAACGCCATCATCCATCTCGCAGCAGCTGTCATAAACTCGCGATGAATCTCAACAGGCCCTAGATCGTCATCACCAGGTAATCCGACCCACAAAACCACAAAACCACAAAACGCGGCCGAGATCGGCCGCGTTGCTTTGTCATCAGAAATATGATGAGGCGGTCAGCGGCCACTACCGATGCCAATCTCGGAAACGGTACCGGGTCCAGGCTTCGGCGCGGCAAATGCGTCACCGCTGACGCCGCCCATTGCGCCAATGGCGACAGCAATTGCGACGGCGGCGGAAAACAGTATGTTTTTCATGATCTTGGCTCCCTCTCTCATCGACGTGACCGTGGTCACGGCTCCCTACGATTCAGGTGGGAACGGCGTTGCCGAGAGGGTGTGAGGTAGATCACCGGGTTGGCCAAAAAGCGGTGGACACGCCGCGAACGGAACCACGCGGCGAAACTCGGCCCACCGGCTCAGTAGTGCCGCCACCAGTTCTGTTCGTTCAATGAATATATCGGCTGGTAGTGGTGGATCGACGAGGCGGCCACCACGTGGTCGATCTGGTTGTCCAGCACCAGCGGCGTGCCGTTGTCGTAGACCACCAGGATGGCATGGGCCAGCCCCAGGTTGCGGTCCTGTAGCACCACGATGCGCATGGCGCTGATCGGCACGCCCAGCGCGCGCAGCGTCAGGTACTTGGCGATCGCATAGTCCTCGCAGTCGCCGGCGCGGGTGAAGAACTGCACCGGCGTCGCCCAATAGTCCTCGCTGCCCCAGTTCGCGCTGTCTTCGACATAGTCGATGTCGTTCATGTAGCTGTTGACGCGCTCGATCTGGGTGCGCCGGTCCAGCCCGCGCAGCGAAACGATGAAATCCGACCATTGCCGCAGCACGCACGGCGTCGACACCCCGCCGCTGCACGGTTCGTTGGCCTTCGGCAAGTCGGCGGCATAGCGGCGCAGCATGTCGGTGAACTGCGGGAAGAACGCCATGTTCGACCCTTGGGTCTCGCCGGTGTTGAACAGGCGCACGGTCGTGGCGCCGGCGGGCGTTGCCGCACCGGCGATCACAAGACACAACAGGGCAAGAGCGATCCTGGCGCTCGTCTTCCGCATTTGGTCCTACCTGACAGTGCGGATTCGGTTGCGCGGCGCGGCCGGAATCACAGTGGCCCCGCCCATGCCCGCCTGGCATGTCGGAGCCGATCCGGCTGTTCCGCGCGCCAAGCCTCAGCATGACGCGTTGATCCTTAACAACGGCTTGAGGATTACGACACGTGACACAGACGTGATGCCCGAGCGCGCGGCGGGTTACTTGCATTGGGCATTGCTTAACCAAATCGGCTTAGATTTTCTTCAAACAAACATTAAAGATGGGCAATGGTGAATGGCTGAAATGGCGCATGCGGACGGGTGGATGACGGACGTGGAACGCCGCGGCGGCAAGAGCGCACGGACCAAGGTTGCCGTCGTGATGCTGCTGCTGGTTATCGTGGCGGTGGCCGGCGTGGCGGCGGCGATCCAGTTCGTCAGCGACCAGGCCGAGCATGACCTGCTGGGCTGGCAGGCCCGGCTGGCGCTGGTGGCCGACGGCCGCGCCCATGACGTCGACCAGTGGCTGGCCGAGGAAGGCGACGAGATCGCCCAGATCGCGCACAACCCCTCTGTCGCCCTGCTGTTCAGCCAGTTGGAGGACGTGAACGGCGACCGCAGCCAGATCGCCGACTTCGACGGCCAGGCCGCCTACCTGCGCAACTACCTGGAATCGGTGGCGGAGCGCGCCGGTTTCGTGCGCGCCTCGGCGTTCGATTTCGAGGCCAACGTGCCGGGCCGCGCGCCGATCGGCATCGCGGTGCTGGATGCGGAAGGGCACATCGTCACCACCACCCGCGAGATGGGAGATCCCGCCCAGATCGTGGCCCCGATGCTGGCCGACGGCGCGTTCGTCGAGCCCCGCTTCGTCGATGCCTTGACACTGAGCGACGACACGGTGGCGTTCGGCTTCATCGCGCCGGTCATTCGCCTGCAGTCCGATGCCTCGCTCGACAACGTCGTCGGCTACGTGCTCGGGCTGCGGCCGCTGGACGAGGCCGTGTTCTCCATGCTGCGCCAGCCGGGCGATCCGCACCTGACCGCGGAGACGGTGCTGGTGCGCGCCGCCAATGGCAATGTCGAGTATCTGTCGCCCACCCGCGGCGGCGGCGACAGCACGACACCGCCGCTCGGCCTCGGCCTGGACGCGGATACCGAGAACCTGGCCGCCGCCGCCGCCATTCGCGAGGCGGGCGCCTTCGGGCAGTTCATCGACTATCGCGGCGTCGACGTGCTCGCCATATCCCGTGCGCTCAACGCAGCGCCGTGGACGCTGGTCTACAAGGTCGACCGCGGCGAGGCGCTGGCAGACAGCGATGCCCGCCTGCAACGCCTGCTGATCCTGCTGGTGCTGGCGGTGGCGATTGCGGCTGTGTGCATGTTCGCGCTGTGGCGCCATGGCGCCTCCCAACGCACGGCCCACGCCCTGGACCGCCTGCAGGCCACCACCGACAGGCTAGCTCAGCAGGAGCGGTTCCTGCGCCTGGTGACCGATGCCCAGCCCTCGTCGATGTTCGTCGCCGACGAGCAGGGCCAGTTCCAGTTCGCCAACGCCACCCTGGCCACGCGCCTGAAGTCCTCGATCGCCGACATCGTCGGCGCCCCGATGTCGCGCCTGTTCGGGGCGGCCCAGGCGCGCGCGCTGGCACTGCATCATGACGAGGCCCGCGAGGCCAACGCCGTGGTCACCACCATCCGCGAGGTGGTGCTGGACGACGAGACCCGCACCTACCAGGCCGCGCATATCCCCATGGGCGCGATGCTGCCGAACTGGCCGGGCGCCGTGCTGACGGTGGAGGAAGACATCAGCGAGGCGATGGCCGAGCGCGAGCGCAACGAGCGCATCCTCGACGGTCTGGTCGAGACCCTGGTCACCGTGATCGACGCGCGCGACCCCCATGCCGCCCGCCACTCGGTCCATGTCGGCCACGTCGCGGAAGCGATCGCCAAGGAGATGGGCGCCGACGACACCACCGTCGAGACCGCGGCCTACGCCGGCCGCCTGCTCAACCTCGGCAAGATCATGGTGCCGTCCGAGCTGTTGACCCTGGAGCGCGACCTGGGCCCGGAGGAGATCCGCCAGATCCGCGAGGGCATCATGGCCAGCGCCCGCTTCATCGAGGGCGTCGAGTTCCGCGGCCCGGTGGTGGAGACCGTGCGCCAGGCGCTGGAGCACGTCGACGGCACCGGCCTGCCGCAGGGCCTGCGCGGCGACGCCATCCTGCCGGCAGCACGCATCGTGGCGGTGGCCAATGCCTTCGTCGCGATGGTCAGCCCGCGCGCCCACCGCGCCGGCAAGACCATCGACGAGGCGCTGGCCCAGATCACCGCCGGCATCGACCATGCGTTCGACCGCGCCGCCGTCAGCGCGCTGGTCAACTACATGGAAAACCGTGGCGGCCGCGACGCCGTGGCGGCCTGGACGCGGTAAGGGTTCTTCACCCGCGCCTGACTTCACACCATTGTCGTCGTTGACCAGCGCATCCTGAGTGTATTCGACGCATCGTGTCGCAACCCCTCTCGCATTTCGGGAGAGGGAGGGGCCCGCAAACCGCAGGTTTGTGGGAGGGTGAGGGCCTGGGCTACCGTGGATGCGAGTTCACCGATTGGCGGACAAGAACATCATACCCTTGCCGTTGCGTCGTGCGCTCCTGACCCCTTGCGCCGCTCCCCTCACCTTCCCAGCCTGCGGCTGGGCCCCTTCCTCTCCCACACCGCTACGCGGCGGGGAGAGGGAACAGAAACGCGCAAACGCACATGTCGCCAGTCGAGTATGACAAGACGAATGAGCGGTCCCCACTCCCACCGCGAGCGGTTGCCGGAAATGCGCTATAACCGCGCGCGATGGACCACGTCGCGATCTTCCTGCTCGACTGCGCCAACTACACCCTGATCCTGATCATGGTGGCGCTGGGGCTCGCCATCATTTTCGGTCTGATGAACGTCATCAACCTGGCGCATGGCGAGTTCATGATGCTGGGCGCCTATGTCGTGCTGACGGTTGACACCATGGGCGGCGGCTACTGGCTGGGGCTGATCGTGGCGCCATTCGCGGTCGCGCTGGTCGGGCTGTTGGTGGAGGAACTGCTGGTCCGCCACATCTATGCCCGCGTGTTCGACACCATCCTGGCGACCTGGGGCTTGAGCCTGTTCCTGCGCCAGTTCGCGGTCATCGCCTACGGGCCGGGCTCGCACTCGGTGACCACGCCGACCGACGCGTCGGTGGAGCTGTTCGGCGCCGAATACCCGGTGTTCCGCCTGATCCTGATGGTGATCAGCGCGGTGGCGATCGCGGCCACGTTCTGGCTGTTCTTCCGCACCCGCATGGGGCTGGCCGCGCGCGCGGTGATCCATAACCGCGCCATGGCCTCGTGCCTGGGCATCAACACCCGCGCGCTCGACCGGATGACGTTCGCGCTCGGCTGCGGGCTGGCCGGGCTGGCCGGGGCCGCACTGGCGCCGATGATCTCCATCGACCCGCAGGCCGGCATCGGCTTCCTGGTGCCGGCGTTCCTGTCGATCCTGGTCGGCGGGCTGGGCACCATCGTTGGGCCGCTGGCCGGCGCCACCACCGTGGGCGTGGTCGACAATTTGACCCAGGTGTTCTACTCGCCGGTGTGGGCGCAACTGGTGGTGTTCGTCACCGCCATCGTGGTGATCCGCCTGTTCCCGCGCGGCATCGTCTCCCGCCGTCAGCGCGCTGTTTGATGACCAATAAAGTCGGCACCGGCCCACTCCCCCTCCCGGCCACCCAGGCAGGATACTCTCGTTGGGCGGCCGGGTGGGGGAGTGGGCTGGCGCGGAATTCGCGCGGACTGATCTTGATCAGGGCCGCGCTATGATGACACTTCGCACCGAGGACGGATTCGGCGCCGTCGTGCTGCTGGCGCTGATCGCGATGCCGTTCCTGACCCCGGACTGGCTGGCCGGCGAGTTCGCGATCTACTTCGCCTATGGCCTGCTCGCGGTCAGCCTGGCCTTCGCCTGGGGCCATTGCGGGCTGCTGAGCCTGGGCCACGCGGTCTTCTTCGGCATCGGCGGATACGCCATGAGCACGGTCACAATGGGCATGTGGCCGGGGCTGGAGGGGCTGGTCTCGACTTGGGCCGGGCTGGTCGCCGCCATCCTGATCCCCGCCGCCGTCGCCTATGTCGTCGGCTGGTTCTTCTTTGCAAGCAAGGGTCTGCATGGCGCCTTCTTTGGCATCGTCACGCTGGCGCTGGCCTTCATCTTCGAGCGGCTGGCGATCAATTGGGACTGGCTGGGCGGGCTGAACGGCCTGATGGGTGTGCCGCCGATCAACCTTGGCCTGAATGGCGAGGGCGCGGACGTGTGGGACCCGATCCCGCTGTTCGCGATCATGCTGGCGGTGCTGGCTGCGGTGATCGTCGGCCTCAACCTCTACATGCGCGCCGGGCCCGGCCTGGCGCTGAAGGCGGCGCGCGACAACGAGCTGAGATGCCGCGCACTCGGCTACAACGTCAGCGCCATGAAGGTGCATGCCTACGCCATCTCCGCCGGGGTGGCGGGCCTGGGCGGGGCGCTGTTCGTCGCCCAGTTCGGCTTCGCCTCGCCGGCGCTGATCGGCTTCTCGCTGTCGGCGGAGGCGCTGATCTGGGTGGCGCTCGGCGGGCGCGCCAGCCTAGTTGCCGCCGCCTGCGGCGTGATCGCGGTGAAGGTGCTGGAGAGCGAGCTGTCGAGCGCGCTCGGCGTCTATTGGCCGCTGGTCATCGGCGCCCTGTTCATGGCAAGTGTGCTCGCCCTGCCGCGCGGGCTGATCGGCGAGGTGCTGCACGGCATCGACGCCTTGCGCGGCAACAGAACACAAAGGGGGATCGCATGACGGCAGGGAACGGAAGACTCGGGCTTGGCGTGATTGGGCTCGGCATGGCCTCCAAGCCGCATGCGAAATCGCTGGTGGACCTGGCCGACCGCATCGACGTGCGCGGCGTGTTCGCGCGCTCCGCCGACCGGCGCGCGGCCTTCGCCGCCGAATACGGCCTGCCCGCCGTCGACAGCGTGGAGGCGCTGCTGGCGGACCCGGCGCTGGACGCGGTGCTGATCCTGACCCCGCCGAACGCACGCGCCGATCTGGTCGACCGCTTCTCCGCCGCCGGCAAGCACATCCTGATGGAAAAGCCGGTGGAGCGGACCACCGCGGCCGCCACCGCCATCGTCGATCAGTGCGAGGCGCGCGGGGTCAAGCTCGGCATCGTGTTCCAGTTCCGCTTTCGCGCTGCCGCCGAACGGCTGGCCGAGCTGGTGCGCGAGGGGGCGATGGGCAAGCTTGCCGCCGCCCGCCTGGACGTGCCCTGGTGGCGCCCGCAGGGCTATTACGACGAACCAGGCCGCGGCACCTACGCCCGCGACGGCGGCGGCGTGCTGATCAGCCAGGCGATCCACGCCATGGACCTGATGCTGAGCCTGACCGGGCCGGTGGCCGAGGTGCAGGCGGTCACCGCCACGACGGCATTGCATGAGATGGAGAGCGAGGATTTCGTCGCCGGCGGGTTGCGGTTCGCCAGCGGTGCGGTCGGCAGCGTGGTCGCCACCACTGCAGGCTATCCGGGCCGGGTGGAGAGCCTGTCGCTCGATTTCGAGAATGCCAGCGCGCGGCTGAACGGCGGCGAGCTGAGCGTGACCTGGCGCGACGGGCGCGAGGAGCACAAGGGCGACGATGACACCGCCACCGGCGGCGGCGCCGACCCGATGGCGTTCCCGCACGACTGGCACATGGCGCTGATCGCCGATTTCGCCGATGCGGTGCAGAGCGGCGGCGCTCCGCGCATCACCGGCCGCGAGGCGCTGAACGTGCACCGGCTGATCGATGCGCTGGTCGCATCGTCGAAGGACGGCCGCGCGGCCGAGGTGTGAGGTGCGTCGGCATAACCCCCGGCACCTACAATCTTGTCGCCCTCGCCCTTGTGGCGAGGGCCTATTCAAAGGCCGTGCTCCAATGACCGCGCGTCACGCGCGATGTGCGGGCAGTTGCACAGGCTGGCTGACCGCCACACAAATCGTCGCTTCTCACGACTCTCTTGGCGTATCGGCCAAACATGGGTCCTCGCCACAAGGGCGAGGACGACAAGCTGTTGTATTGGGACGGCCGAGTTGACGACGGCCGAGACAGTGCCGCCTAATTCGCCACCCAGGCAGAGCAGGTGGCGACCACCGGCGCGGTGCCGACGTTGAGGGTCTGGCCGGCATAAAGCGCCAGCAGGCCGATCACGACGTTGCCGCTGGGGCCGTTCTCGACCTGCCAGTGGATCTCGCTGCCCGGCTCGATGACCGTGCCGGTGGTGTTGTGGATGTTGACCGAGGCACCGGCGCCGTTGTCGCCCATGGTGCAGGGCAGCGGCTGGACCAGCGGTAGCTGGGCCAGCGGGGCCTCGTTCAGAGCCAGGCCACTGCCGAAGTCCATCGAGTAGCTGCCGGCATTCGCCGGGCCGAGCGCGGCGGAAGCGATGGCGGCGGAGGCGCCGACGGCGGCACAAAGAGCAAGGATACGCATGGGTTCATCCCCTGGAGAACGTTGTGTTTCCCCATGGGTCGCGAATCCGCTCGATAAGGTTCAATCACAGCATATGTCACGCAAACCAGGATGTGACGGCCGTCACGCTGCGCCAGGCACCGCTGGCATGGCGCGGCTAGTAGAAATGCCGGGTCTGAAACAGATCGTTATGGTCGTCGATCACGATGTAGCCGTCGGTATAGTGATTGGGCGTGTACACAAAGAAATCGCCGATGATGCAGTACAGGATGCGCGGTCCATCGACCGCCGGTAGGGCGCCTACCCCGGCACCCATCGCAATCTTTGCCACTGCCGGCGCCGGTGCCGCCTGCCAGCACGTCTGGTTTCGCAGGTTTGCATAGCGATCATTCGGGTCCAGGAAGGTGCCGCAGTTGAACTCCACAAGCGCCGCCATGTTCACCTCGGGATCCGCGACATGGGCCGTGGTCGTGTTCCTGGCATAGTCCCACCACGCCTGCCGCACCGTGTTGACCTGGAACAGGGCGTCGTTGATCGGCATGACGCACTCATAGTTCGTGTCATTCACGGCGATCGTGAGGTCCGCGTCGCCATGGCACGAGCGCACCTCCATCCGGTAGGAGGCATAGAAGCCGGCGTATTCGCCAGCCGCGAACGCGGCGGTAATGGTGCCGCCATTGTGAAAGAGCCAGCAGTTGCGGGTGATGACGCTGTAGATCGCGGCCAGCGCGCCGCGATGCGGCGTGTTCCCGGTGGCATTCGTGGTGTCGTGCAGCCTGGAAACGGTAACGTTGCCACGTATCTGTATGGTCATCGAACCTCCTCACCGACGGCGCCGGAGAGGCTGCCTGGCGCATTTGGCACTGGCCAGCCCATATGACCCGCCCGGAGCGGCTGGAATCACATCCTCCAGCTACTCCGCCGCCACCGACGGCAATCCGGCCAGCGCCATCGCCAGTTCGCCCTCGTCGTAGTCGCGGTCCTCCAGCTTGCCGGCGAAATAGTCCGAATAGGCCGCCATGTCGAAATGGCCGTGGCCGCACAGATTGACCAGGATGGTTTGGCCCCGCCCCTCCTCGCGGCAGCGCACCGCCTCGTCGATGGTCGCCTTGACCGCATGGTTCGCTTCTGGCGCCGGCAGAATGCCCTCGGCCCGCGCGAACTGGACGCCGGCCGCGAAGCACTCGGTCTGGTGGTAGGCTCGCGCCTCGATCAGGCCGAGGTCCATGATGTGGCTGATCAGCGGCGCCATGCCGTGATAGCGCAGCCCCCCGGCGTGGAACCCCGGCGGCACGAAAGTGGAGCCCAGCGTGTGCATCTTCACCAGCGGGGTCAGGTGCCCGGTGTCGCCGAAATCGTAGGCGTACTTGCCGCGGGTCAGCGAGGGGCAGGCCGACGGCTCGACCGCGATGACCCGGATGTTGGCGCCGTCGCGCGCCTTCATGCCGATGAACGGGAAGCTGAGCCCGGCGAAGTTGGACCCGCCGCCGGTGCAGCCGATCACGATGTCCGGTCCGTCGCCGGCCATCTCCATCTGCGTCATCGCTTCCTGGCCGATCACGGTCTGGTGCAGCAGCACGTGGTTCAGCACGCTGCCCAGCGCATATTTGGTGTCGTCGTTCTTCGCCGCGACCTCCACCGCCTCTGAAATCGCGATCCCCAGGCTGCCGGTGGAGTGCGGATGCTCGGCCAGGATCGCACGCCCGCTGTCGGTCTCCTCCGACGGGCTGGCCACGCAACGCGCGCCGAACGCCTCCATCATCGCCTTGCGATAGGGCTTCTGCTGGAAGCTCACCTTGACCATGAACACGTCGACCTGGATGCCGAACAGCGCGCCCGCGAACGCCAGTGACGAGCCCCACTGGCCGGCGCCGGTCTCGGTCGAGATCTTCTTGATGCCGGCCTCGGCGTTGTAGAACGCCTGCGGCACCGCCGTGTTCGGCTTGTGGCTGCCAGTCGGGCTGACGCCTTCGTACTTGTAGTAGATCTTGGCCGGGGTCTGCAGCTCAGCCTCCAGCCGGCGGGCCCGGTAGAGCGGCGTCGGCCGCCACTGGCGGTAGATATCGCGCACCGGCCCCGGGATCTCGATCTCGCGCTCCGCCGAGACCTCCTGCATGATCAGGTCCATCGGGAACAGCGGTTCCAGCAGGTCCGGCGTCACCGGCTCCTTGGTGCCCGGATGCAATGGCGGCGGCGGTGGCGCCGGCAGGTCGGCCACGACGTTGTACCAGTGCGTCGGTATCTGGCTCTCGTCGAGAACGTATTTGACCGTGTCCATTGCTGTCCCCTCCCCAAAAAAGCGCGGCGTCTTTCGCCGCCTGCGCGCGCAGCCTTCGATCGTTCGCGAACGACCATAAAGCGCGCCGATCCGCCCCTTCCAGCCTCGCCAGGTACCTGGCCGGTTGCCGGCCCGTTCAGGAACGATTAAGTATCTGGCGATACATCATGTTCAGCCGCCAGCAACCGTGCGCGGCTGAACCATGCGGGACCGAGATGGCCGGACTGAGCGAGCTGAAGAAGGCGTTGGACGTCGCGATCACGGAGATCGACGACAGCGGTGCCGCGGACAGCGATGTGGCAATGCTGCTGGCGTCCGAGGCCGAGCGGCTGAGCGCGATCATCCTGGACATGGACCTGGAAATGGCCCGCAACTCCGATGGTCTGGCGGCCGGCGCGCTTGCCGAGCAGGCCGCAACGGTGGCCCAGGCGGCACTCGACGCGGCCGGTTCACTGGACATGCGGATCAGCGGCGCCGAACGCCGCCACCGCGAAGCCAACACGACCTAATCCGCAGTCGGCTCTCGAATCCGACTTGGAACACCAGCACATCTGATCTCGTTCGCGTGTGATTTGTCGCAACCTTTGCGACAGTCCGTCGTGCAATCATTGGCCGATCCGGCACGCGCCGAACGCGCGCCAGCCAAGCCAGGATCGCGGGGACCACGCAATGCCGCCAGCTGACGACTGGCCCATCGGTTCGCCGGCCGACGGCGGGCTCAATTCGAATGTGCTGAACACGCTCCCCGCGTGGTTGGACGACTTGCCCGGCTCCAATATCCATGCCGTTCTGGTTGCGCGAAACGGCGTGCTGGCGTTCGAGCATTATCGGACCGGCCATGACCAGCGATGGGGTGCCGACCCGGGCCCGGTGCAACACGGGCCCGACACGCTGCACGACATGCGCTCGGTGACCAAGTGCGTCACGGGTCTTTTGTACGGCCAGGCAGTCGGCACCGGCACTGCGCCGAGCCTCGACGAAACGGTCCTGGATCACCTCCCAGACGTTGCCGATCTGCGGTCGCCGGAGAAGGACCGAATCCTGGTCCGCCACCTGCTGACCATGTCGACGGGTTTGGCGTGGGACGAAAATGTGCCGATCAGCGACCCGGCAAACGGCGAGATGCGGCTGTGGCGGTCGGAAGACCGGGTCCGCACCGTGCTGGGGTCGCCCATGGCCGCCGCGCCCGGAGAGGTGTGGAACTATTCCGGCGGCTGCACGGAGATGCTGGGCGTCTTGCTGGCGCAAGCGACCGGTGAGCCATTGGACCGGTTCGCCGCGACCGCACTATTCGCGCCCCTGGGCATTCGCCAGGTCGAATGGGCACGCTACGACGATGGCGCGCCGTCGCCATCCGGCGGGCTGCGGTTGCGGGCGCGCGACATAGCCAAGGTCGGTCAACTCGTCCTGTCCGGCGGCAAGTGGCGCGACCGGCAATTGATCGATCCGTCCTGGATCGAAACTGCGTTGACGCCACAGATCGGCGCGGCCGACCGGCTGTTCTATTACGGCTTGCATTGGTGGCTTGGCAGGTCGCTGGTACACGGCCGCGATGTCGCGTGGGCAGCCGGCATTGGGCTAGGCGGACAGCGCCTGTTCGTTGTACCGGCAGCCAATATGGTCGTCGTGGTCACGGCCGGGCACTACGACGACGGCATGCAAAGCTGGCTGCCGCTGGTCATTCTCAACCGGTTCGCATTGGCGTCGGTCCAGTGACGCCACACGCATTGCCCGCGACAGTGCCGGGGCCAAGCCTGTCCGCAATTCGGCGCCATTAACCTGGTTAAGTGCCGCCGCTCGGTTTCCATAATATTCTACCGGCTTCAGTCCAGTTTTTCGCTTCAAGCTCAACGATGTCAGGCCATATGGCAGCCCGTCCGGCTTGACATCGGCGAGCATTGAACATATGGTGATTTTTGACTCGGGGATCATGTGCTGTGCAAACAGCCATGAATATTACGAAGCAGTTACAGTTATTTGAAGGGACTGAGCTTCCTTTACCTTCGTCGCCCGAGAATAACTTCATCGTTACCTTTCAAAATTGGAGCCTGGTGCATCCATGTGTGGAATTATCGCGCTGTGCGGTCGCGTCGATCGGGAGGCAGCACAGCGCGCAATGACGGCGCTTGCCCATCGGGGACCCGACGGGGCCGGCGTGCTTGAGGACCCGGTCGACAAGTTCACCTTCGGCCACAGGCGGCTGGCCATCATCGACCCGGCGGGCGGCGACCAGCCGCTGCAGGCGCCGGAACACGACGCCAGCCTTATCGCCAACGGCATGATCTACAACTACAAGGCCCTGCGCGAGGAAGTCGGCGCCGCGGCCTTCCGCACCACCACGGACTCCGAATCGATCCTGCGCGCTTGCGCGATCAGGGGCGCCAGGGCGGTCGCCGACCTGGACGGCATGTTCGCCTTCGTGCAGGCCCAGGGCGACCAGATCATGGCCGCGCGCGACCCGCTGGGCATCAAGCCGCTCTATTACGGCCGCGCCACCGGGGGCGGCACCCAGGATGCGCTGTGCTTCGGGTCCGAGATCAAGGCGCTGAGCCTGATCGCCGAGGACATCAAGGAATTCCCGGCCGGTCATGTCTACGAGTCCGATACCGGGTTCACCCGCTATTACGACGTGCCCGCGCCGACGCAGATGTTCGAGGATGTCGACGAGGCGACCGAGGCGGTGCGCGCCACCCTGGAGCGAGCCGTCGTCAAGCGGTTGCGCAGCGACGTGCCGCTGGGCGCGTTCCTGTCCGGCGGGCTCGACAGCAGCATCATCGCGGCCGTCGCGGCCAAGCACCTGGACCATCTGAAGACATTTGCCGTCGGCGTGCCCGGCAGCCCGGACCTGGCCGCCGCGCGCCGCGTGGCCGAACACATCGGGTCGGAGCACCACGAGATGGCCATCGACGACCGCGAGGTCGATGCGGCGATGCCGGCCATTCTGAGCCACCTGGAGTCCTACGACCGGGACCTGGTGCGCAGCGCCGTGCCGTGCTGGATGGTGTCGCGATTGGCTGCGGCCCAGGTGAAGGTGGTGCTGACCGGCGAAGGCGCCGACGAACTGTTCGCCGGCTACACCTATTACCGCGACGTGCCCCATGCCGCGCTGAACGAGGAGCTCAGGCGCTCGCTGTCCAGCATGCACAACATCAACCTGCAGCGCGTCGACCGCATGACCATGGCGCACGGGCTGGAGGCACGGGTGCCGTTCCTGGACACCGCGATGATCGAGACCGCGATGCGGGTGCCGGCGACATGGAAACTCCATGATGGGGGCGACGGCCGCCTGGTGGAGAAGTGGCTGCTGCGCCGCGCGTTCGCCGACCTGCTGCCGGACGACATCGTCTGGCGCGACAAGGCGCAGTTCGACGAAGGCAGCGGTCTCGCCGACATGCTGGGCACCCGCTTCAAGGACCGGGCGATCGTCACCGCCCCGTCCGCGAGCAGGGCACCGCGCTGCGGCGAGGAGGCCGCCTACCAGAGCCTGCTGGCCGACCAGCTCGAGATGCCGGAGGCGGTGCTGGGCCTGGTCGCCCACTGGTCGGATCGGCCGGTCGCATAACCGCAAGACGCGCTACCCGCCGCCTGCGTCGCGGCATGCACATCGCTGACACCGCCCGGCCGGCCCAGATGGAGCCGGCAAGGACGAAACGCGCCCACGCCGGTGGGCTCAACCCCGACGGAGACCTCGATGACCGCCAAGTTCGCCAGCCCCGGCAAAGCCGACTTCTCGGCCATCTACAACAAGCCGGACCCGCGCGCCTACTATCAGGCGCTGGCCCCCTACACCTATGTCCTGCCCCAGCATGCCGCGACCTATTTCCGCCGCTGCATCGACGCGCTGTCGAAGCGGAGCGCGCCGGTCCGCGTGGTCGATCTGTGCTGTGGCTATGGCGTCAACGGGGCGCTGCTGGGCCATGAGTTGACCATGTCCGAGCTCTATGCCCGCTATGCCTGCGACCCGTGGATGGCGGAGGCGTCGAGCGACGAGATTGTCGATGCGGACAGGTACTTCTTCGAATCCAAGCAGCACTTGAACCGGGGCTTTCGCATGATTGGCGTCGACGCCGCCGAACGCGCGGTCCGCTTCGCGCGCCAGACCAACCTGATCGACCAGGGCCTGAGCATCGACCTGGAAAACAATGACCTGACGAACGAGGCCGCGGACCTGCTGGCCGATGCAGACCTCGTCACCGTGACAGGCGGGGTCGGCTACATCGGCGCCAACACATTCGGCCGCCTGACCGAGCTGTGGCAGGACCGGCTGCCATGGTTTGCGTTCTTCGCCAGCCGGTACGTCAATGTGGACGGTGTGCTGCGGACGCTCAACGATGCCGGCCTGAAGCTGGAGTTCGGCCAGCGCCCGCTGCCACACCGCAAGTTCGTCGACAACACCGAACGCGCCTATGTGCTGGACGAGCTGGAGGCCGCCGGCAAATCCACAGACCTGGAGCGGACGCGCGGCATGATCCACTCGCGCTTTTTCCTGGCTCGCCCCCCGGCGGACGCCAAGCGGATGCCGATCGGCTCCATCGTCGACGGGCAGTCGGCCGGCAACGCAGGCCGCATCTCCCCACCAGCCTGACGAGATGCGATATTTCGGTGCATTTAGGTGACAGTTTACTAAATTCAGCGCGACAACAGGCGCCGCAGAGCGCAGCGGCTGCAATTCAGTAAACTGTCACTGAAATACCCTGAAGAGTCTTAGTCCTCATGCCCATCGCGCTGCGCCGGCATCCGGTCGGCGTAGGCGAGGTCGTAGTGAGCGGCGGCACGGGCGCCCTCCGCCACCACCCAGGCGCGAAACGCCTCGATGTTCGGCGCGTGCGCACGCTCCGGCAGGCACACGACGTAGTGCGCCATCGGGCTCGGCATCGAGAACGGGAACGGCCGCACCAACCGGCCGGCCTGCAAGTCCTCGTCGGCGAGCGAGCACCGGGTCAGCGCCACGCCCCGCCCGATGATCGCGGCCTGCACCATGAGATCGCCGCGGTTGAAGCTGTTGCCGCCCGCGTCGCGGGTACGGGTGATGCCGAACCTGTCCAGCCAGAACGTCCAACTGAACTCGTTGCCGCCGCGCCAGTCGTCGTCGTGCAGCAGCCGGCAGTGGGCCAGGTCGTCGACCGAGCGGATCGCCTCGGGCCCGCGCACCAGATCCGGACTGCACACCGCGATCACCCGGTCACGCACCAGGGTGGTGACGTCCATGCCCGGGTAGTTGCCGCGGCCGAACCGAATGGCGATGTCGACGCCGTCATTGCGCAGATTGGCCATGGCATCGTCGGTTTGCAGGCGGACGTCGATATCGGGATGGGCCTCGTGGAATTTCGACAGCCGGGGCAACAACCACTTGGCGCCGAACGAGGCGAGCACGCTGACAGTCAATGGCCCGCGATGGCGGCGTTGTTCCAGATGCTCCAGCGTACCGGTGATTTGGGCCAGTGCCGCGCGCACCGACGATGCTAGTGCGTCCCCTTCCTCGGTCAGGGCGAGTTGGCGCGGACGCCGCTCGAACAGCGCGTAGCCCAGCCTGGCCTCCAGCTGCTTGATCTGCTGGCTGACCGCGCCCTGCGTGATGTTCAACTCCTCCGCGGCGCGGGTGAAGCTGAGGCAGCGGGCCGCCACCTCGAACGTGCGCAGGCTGGACAGAGGTGGCAGCGGCACCCGGGCCTCCCGGCGTCCTCGTGGATTAGATCAGCTAATGCTTAGCCTGAGGAACCATGGTTTGTAAACCGGGCGTGGCGCCCGTATTTCATGAACCATGATCTTACCGCTGGCACACGCCGGCAGCGAACGGAGGCCGCCATGCCCTGCACAAGCGAGAACACGGTCGGAAGTCAGGCTTACCGGCCAAATATGACCGTCAATCGACCGTTGCGCACCAGCCTGGCGCGGGTGCTGGCGCACCTCGCCGCACCGGTCGTCGACTGGCTGGCATTTCATCGGCAGCGCCGACGCCTGACAGACCTCGATGACCGCATGCTGCGCGACATTGGCATCAGCCGTGCTGATGCCACGCACCTTCGGCCCGCGCCGCGCCGGCGCCGCTAGAGCACAAGTCACCCATCGAACAAGGGGCCCAAATCATGTCTTCGGCAACACACCTGGACTCAAACCGCCCGTCCATCGGCACGCCAACCGACCACTGGACCGCACGGCGCAGCAGCTTTGCGGGCGCCCTGGTATCGCGAGCCATCGACACATTGATCGAATGGTCCGAACGCAGCCGGCAACGCCGCCAACTGATGGCGATGGACGAAATGGCGTTGCACGACATCGGCGTCACCCGAGCGGATGCCGTTCGCGAAGGCTCGAAGCGGATGTGGGAACGCTAGATCATTTCTCGGTTGATCTGTGCCAGCTCAATACGTTCAAAACCGGTCCCGCGATCCACGGGCCGGCCAGGCACCTGATCTGTTGACCGGAGTCAGACCGTCTGGTCGAGCACCTGGGCGCGGTCGGGCTGGCCGCGTTCGGCCAGCACCCCATCCTTCTCCGCCGTCTCTTCCTCGCGTTCCTTCAGCAATTCCGGCGGAATCCGCTCGACCACGTCGCCAGTGCGCGGATCTAGAATTTCTATAAAGGTTTTTCCGGTATCCTCTTCGAATACCAAGTTGAGGTTCCGTCCGGCGGTCTCCGGCGGGGCCTCGACGGCGATCGGCTGCGCACCGGATTTCTCGGTGGCGTCCTGCTGACGTGTCTCGTCGCGTTCGTCCGTCGCACGGTCTTCCGTGCGATTGCCGAATTCCGTCGCGCGTACCGGTTCAGGGGCGCGGGCGCCCTGGATTCCGGCCAGCACGGAGCTGGTCTCCGTGGGGAGAGGCGCGGGCGGTACGGAAGTGATGACTGGTGCAGCCAACATGGTTCAATCCTTTCCAATATCGAAATATTGGGCCGCATTGTCATTATTGTCAATTTTCATAACTTCGGATTTCGTTCAACTTTTATAAATTAACGTAAATGAACGGTTAATACTTAACCACGACACATCTTGCACCGATAGGTTCGAACGAAGACCTATCGCGCCCGGCGCTCGCCCGCCGCCGCCAGGTAGATCGCCACCAGCAGGATGGCGCCGCCGGCCAGCGTCGTCAGCGGCACCGCCTCGCCGAAATAGGCCAGCCCCAGCAGCGTCGCCACCACCGGTTCGCCGAGCAGGCAGATCGCCACGAACCGGGGCGAAAAGCGCAGCAGGCTCCAGTTGTAGGCGCTGTGGCCGATGACCTGGCTGACCAGGCCTGCGCCGACCATCGCCAGATAGCTGGTTTGCGACAGGCCGACCACAGCGATCCCGCCGGCCAGCACCGCCACCCACAGCACCACCGCCGCGCTGCCGTAGCACAGGCCGAGATAGAGCAGCAGCGGCATCGGCCCGCCAGATGAGGTGTCAGCCGCGGCCGGCCCCAGGGCGCGCCGGCCGATCAAAAGGTAGATCGCCATGCAGATGCCGCCGGCCAGCGCCAGTGCGTCGCCATACAGGCTGTCGCCGCCGTCGGGCTGGTCCGGCGCGAACAGGCCGATGACCAGGCTGCCGACGATGCTGAGGCCGACGCCGGCCAGTGCCATCGGGCCCAACCGCTCGCGCCGCACCAGCAGCGTGTAGAGCGCGAGCCAGACCGGCGATGTGTTGACCAGGACCACGCTGTTGGCGATGGATGTGTGATCGAGGGACGCAATCCAGCTCGCGAAATGTGCCGCCAGCGCCACCCCGCCCAGCAGCGGCCAGCGCAGCGATGCCCAGTCGATGCGTCTCGACGAGCGCGCATACAGGGCCAGGCCGATGGGCAGGATGATCAGGGTTGCAACGCCGGTGCGAAAAGCGGAAATCAGGATGGGGTCGGCGGCGGCCAGCCGCGCCAGGATCGCACCGTGCGCCACCGCGCACAGGCCGATAATGAGGACGACAGCGACGGCGATGGCGGAGCGGTTCACGATGGCAATCGGTTGGCAGGGCGGGCTTGCAATGCAGCCGGCGCACCCTGACACGGCGTCACCATGCCGCCAAGCGTGAAGACCCGCATCCACACCGATGACGACCTGCACCAGGGCGCGCGGCTGGCGGCACCCGATCCGCACCATCTGCGCAACGTGCTGCGGCTGGCGGTGGGCGACGAAGTCGGCGTGTTCAACGGGCGCGACGGTGAGTGGCGCGGGCGGATCGCCGCCGTCGAGAAGCGCGGCGTTACGATCGAGATCGAGGCGCGGGTCGCCGACCAGCAACCGGCGGGATCCGTGGGGCTCGCCTTCGCGCCGATTCGCCGCCAGCGACTCGAGGTGATGATCGAGAAGGCGGCCGAGCTGGGTGTCGCGCGGCTGACACCGGTTGTCACCGCCCGCACCCAGGGCGGCGACGTGCGCACCGACCGGCTGGCCGCCATCGCCCGCGCCGCCGCCGAGCAGTGCGGCCGGCAGTCCGTGCCCGATATCGCCGATCCCGCGCCACTGGCGGCGTGGCTGGACGCCGCGTCGGACCGCACCGTCATCTGGGCCGACGAAACCGGCGGCGGCCGGCCGCTTGCGGACGTGGCACAGGAGACTGCGCGGGGGACCGATGTGCGCCCGGTCACACTGTTGATCGGACCCGAGGGCGGCTTCGCGCCGGACGAGCTTGACCTGCTGCGATCACTGCCCTTTGTTTGGCCTGTCGACCTCGGGCCGCGCATCCTGCGCGCCGAGACCGCGGCCATCGCGGCGCTGGCATGTTGGCAAGCGATTGCAGGCGACTGGCACCGCTGACGGCGCTGTCGCTATCTATCCGGGCCCGCGCCGCATCGGCGCATTCCCACAGGCCCACAATAAAGACCGCGCCGGTGCTGTGGCCGGACCTGGGGAGGACTCCTGCTTATGACCGCGGTTCCACAAACCGACACGCACGAGATCGCCAGCAAGGATGAGCTCGTCGCCTATATCGCGTCGGGCGAGAAGCCGATCGAGGACTGGCGGATCGGTACCGAGCACGAGAAGTTCGCGTTCACCACCGACGACCTGCGCCCGGTCCCCTATGACGGGCCGCGCGGCATCCGCGCCATCCTGGAGGGCCTGACCCAGTATGGTTGGAAACCAGTCCACGAGGGTGAGAACATCATCGCGCTGACCGACCCGGACGGGTCATCGGTGTCGCTGGAACCCGGCGGGCAGTTCGAACTGAGCGGCGCGCCGCTGCGCAACATCCAGAACACCTGCGAGGAAGTGCACAAGCACCTGGAGCAGGTGCGCGCGGTGACCGAGCCCCTGGGCATCGCCATGATCGGCCTCGGCTTCAACCCGAAATGGGCGCGCGAGGACATCCCCTGGATGCCGAAGGGCCGCTACAAGATCATGCGCGCGTACATGCCCAAGAAGGGCAGCCTGGGCCTCGACATGATGCTGCGCACCTGCACGGTGCAGGTGAACCTGGACTTCTCGTCCGAGGCCGACATGGTGGAGAAGATGCGCATCGGGCTGGCGCTGCAGCCGATCGCCACCGCGCTTTTCGCCAGCTCGCCCTTCACCGAGGGCAAGCCCAACGGCTTCCTGAGCTACCGCGGCCAGATCTGGACCGACACCGACCCGGACCGCACCGGCGGCCTGCCGTTCGCGTTCGAGGACGGGTTCGGCTATGAGCGCTGGGTCGACTACGCGCTCGATGTGCCGATGTACTTCGTCTACGACGGCGCGGGCTATGTTGACGCCTCCGGCCAGTCGTTCCGCGACTTCCTGGATGGCAATTTGCCGGCGCTGCCGGGCCGGCGGCCCACCCTGGGCGACTGGTCGAACCATCTGACCACCCTGTTCCCCGATGTGCGCCTGAAGAAGTTCCTGGAGATGCGCGGCGCCGATGGCGGCCCGTGGAAGCGCATCTGCGCCCTGCCGGCCTTGTGGGTCGGGCTGCTTTACGACAGCGCCGCGCAGTCCGCCGCATGGTCGCTGGTGAAGGACTGGTCGGCAGAGCAGCGGGAGCATTTGCGGGCAGCGGTGCCGCGCGAGGGCCTGCACGCCGAGGTCGCCGGCACCCACGTCCGCGACATCGCCCGCGAGGTGCTGAACATCGCCGCCGACGGCCTGAAGGCGCGGCAGCGGCGCGA
The DNA here is from genome assembly GCA_965227515.1 of Alphaproteobacteria bacterium. Classification (GTDB taxonomy): domain Bacteria; phylum Pseudomonadota; class Alphaproteobacteria; order CALKHQ01; family CALKHQ01; genus CBDDFZ01. The sequence continues at coordinate 1,547,356 of CBDDFZ010000001.1, read as the reverse complement.
CGGCTTCGGCCGCGACGAGACCGTGTTCCTGGAGCCGTTGTGGGACATCGTCGAGTCCGGCCTGACGCCCGCCGAGCGCAAGCTCGACGCCTACGAGACCCGCTGGGGCCACTCCGTCGACCCGCTGTTCAGCGAGTATGCGTATTAGGGGATCGTGGCCGCCATCCTCTCGTCGTCATGCTCGGGCTTGTCCCGAGCATCCACGTCTTTAGACCGGCGCCGCAATTCGTGGATGGCTCCTCGGATCAAGTCCGAGGACAGGCTCCACAAGTCCGACCATGACGGTGTGTGTTAGAGGGTTGGCGCTAAACCCTATCCCTGAGGCTGTACCACAGCATCGCCGAGGCCATCAGCGGCCAGCGCAACAGCGTGCCGCCGGGAAAGCGCGGCTGCGGGAAGTCGGCCATAACGTCGAAGCGCTCCGCCGCGCCGGCCACGGCCTCGGCGATCAGCCGGCCGGCCAGGGTCGACAGCGCCACCCCGTGGCCGGAATAGCCCAGCGCGTAATAGAGCCCGTCGGGCGTGCGCCCGAACACCGGCATTCGCCGCGCGGTCACCGCCAGCGTGCCGCCCCAGGCATGGCTGAGCGGCGCATCCGTCAGTTGCGGAAACACCTGTGTCAGGTGCCGGCGGACCAGGCCGGCGATATCGTCGGGGAAGGTCCGGCGATAGGTCTCGCCGCCGCCGAACAACATCCGCCGGTCGGCGGTCAGCCGGTAGTAGTAGACGACGAAGCGGGTGTCGGCGACCGCGACATCGTCCCGGATCAGGGCGCGCGCCGCCGCCTCGTCCAATGGTGCAGTGGTGGCGATGAAGTTGTTGATCGGCATGATCCGCCCGGCCAGCGGCGGCATCAGATCGCCGAGATAGCCGTTGCAGGCGACCACGACATTATCGGCGCTGACCGTGCCGCCGGCGGTCGCCACCACGTGCCGGCCGCCCTCGCGCCGGATGGCGATGACCGCACTTTCCTCGTGCAGCACGGCGCCGGCCTCGACCGCCGCGCGGGCCAGTCCGAGCGCGAAGTTCAGCGGATGCAGATGGCCGGCATCGGAGTCCAGTACGCCGCCATGATATCCCCGCGCACCGAGCCGCTCGGCGACCTCTGTCGGCGACAGCGGCTGCAAATAGGTGCAGTCGTACTGCCGCGCCAGCCAGTCCGCCTCCTCGTGCAGTTCGGCGGTGTAGCGCCGCTTGTGCGCCACGTTCATGATGCCGGGCTTCCAGTCGCAGGCGATGGCGTGGCGCGCGATCCGGTCCTTCACCTCGGCCTTGGCCGCCTCCGCCAGATCCCACATCGCCCGCGCGCGGTCGCGGCCGACGATCCGCTCCAGTTCCGTCTGCCCCCGGCGCTGGCCGCTGCCGGCCTGGCCGCCATTGCGGCCGGATGCGCCCCAGCCGATGCGCTCAGCCTCCAGCAGCACCACCCGATAGCCGCGCTCGGCGAGGCAGAGCGCGCTCGACACCCCGGTGAACCCGCCACCGATCACGCAGACATCGGCGCGCACGTCGCCCGCCAGCCGCGCGTGGCGCGTGGCGTCATTGGCGGTCGCCGCGTAGTAGGACGGCGGATGTGCGGCAGGCGGTCGGTTCACGGCGTGTTGGCCCGGATGTGGTGCGCTGGCACTGGAAAATCGGCCACCCGCACCCCATAACAGAGGTTCATGCAACGCACATCCGATCTCTTCCCAACAAATCCCGGTCCGGCATGTCCTTAATCTCGCGCCTGCGTGGCGAGCCTGCCCCGCCGGTCGTGCCCGTTCTGCGCCTGGAGGGCGTGATTGGGCGCGGCATGTCGACCCGCCGTGCCGCGCTGTCGCTGGCCGACCTCGCCCGGCCCATCGAGCGCGCGTTCAAGACCAAGCGCGCCGCGGCAGTGGCATTGCTCATCAACTCACCCGGCGGCTCGCCCGTGCAGTCGTCGCTGATCGCTTCGCGGATCCGCGCCCGCGCCGAGGAGAAGGACCTCAAGGTCTATGCCTTCTGCGAGGACGTGGCGGCATCGGGCGGCTACTGGCTGGCGCTCGCCGCCGACGAGGTTTATGCCGACGCCAGCTCGATCCTGGGCTCGATCGGTGTGGTCTACTCCAGCTTCGGCTTCGTCGACCTGATCGCCAAGCTCGGCATCGAGCGCCGCACCCACACGGCCGGCGAGCGCAAGGCGATCCTGGACCCGTTCGTGCCCGAGCGCGAAGACGACATCGGCCATTTGCGCCACGTGCAGGGCGAGATCCACCGCGCCTTCATCGACCACGTCAAGTCCCGGCGCGGCGACGCTTTGAAGGGCAGCGAGGCGGAGATGTTCAGCGGCGCGTTCTGGGCCGGCCACAAGGCGCTGGAGATGGGGTTGATCGACGGCATCGGCGACCTGCGCGGCGTGATGCGCCAGAAGCTGGGCAAGAAGGTGCGGCTGCGGCTGGTCAACCCGCCGCGCCGCCGCCGGCGCTGGCCGTTCGGCGCCTCGGCCAGCATCTCGGGCGGCGCGCTCGACGCGGTGGACCGCATCGCCGCCGAACTGGACGACCGTGCGATGTGGAGCCGCTACGGGTTGTAAGGTTCGCGACCGCTGGACCCAAGGCCACAAAGTGCGGCGGTGGGCTTGCATTCCTTGCACCTCGTCATGCCCGGGCATCCACGACTTGGCATCGGCGGCCCCATAGACGTGGATGCCCGCAACAAGTGCGGGCATGACGGCTTTAGTTGACTTTGTACAAATTGAGCCTGGAATCCCAAGGGTCGCATTGGCGGCCCCGCGCAACCGCTATAAACTCGGGCCATGCTGTCGTTCTGGAACGTCTTCATCATCATCGTGGTGGCGGTGGTCGTGTTCGCCGCCTACAAGGGCTTCGACAAGAAGGCCAAGGATTTGGCCTCCGCCGTTGCGCGCGCCCGCGATGCCGCCCCGCCGCCGCAAAAACAACAGGCCGCGCCCCGTCCGGGCTCTGCCGACTTGACCCAGTGCAAGGTCTGCGGTGTCTATGTCGACCCGAATGGCGGCTCGTGCGCCCGCAACGACTGCCCCTTCTAAAACCGGATACGAGATCATGGCCGCGCCGTCGTTTCAGGACCTGATCCTGCGCCTGCAGCACTTCTGGGCCGACCAGGGGTGCGTCATCCTGCAGCCCTATGACATGGAGGTCGGCGCCGGCACCTTCCACCCGGCGACCACCCTGCGCGCGCTGGGGCCTGAGCCGTGGAAGGCGGCCTACGTGCAGCCCTCGCGCCGGCCGACCGACGGCCGCTATGGCGAGAACCCGAACCGGCTGCAGCACTACTATCAGTTCCAGGTGATCCTGAAGCCCTCGCCCGCCGAGAGCCAGCAGCTCTACCTGGACAGTTTGGCGGCGCTGGGCATCGACCCGCTGGCCCACGACATCCGCTTCGTTGAGGACGACTGGGAGAGCCCGACGCTGGGGGCCTGGGGCCTGGGCTGGGAGGTGTGGTGCGACGGCATGGAGGTGTCGCAGTACACCTATTTCCAGCAGGTCGGCGGCATCGAATGCGACCCGGTCTCAACCGAGCTGACCTATGGGCTGGAGCGGCTGGCGATGTACGTGCAGGGGGTGGAGAACGTCTACGACCTGGACTTCAACGGCGCCGGCGCCAAGTACGGCGACGTGTTCAAGCAGGCCGAGGTCGAATACTCGCACTTCAACTTCGACCACGCCGACACCGCGATCCTGTTCCGCCATTTCGAGGATGCGGAGACCAACTGCCAGAAGCTGGTGGAGGCCAAACTCGCCCTGCCGGCCTACGACCAGTGCATCAAGGCGAGCCACACCTTCAACCTGCTGGACGCACGCGGCGTGATCTCGGTCGCCGAGCGCCAGTCCTACATCGGCCGGGTGCGCGCGCTGGCCAAGGCGTGCTGCGAAACATGGCTGGCGAGCCGGACGCAGGCCGCGGCCTAGCCATCGCCAGGGCGGCTACTGCGTCAGCGGTGGTTCGATCAGCGGCGGCATCTCCATCACCGGCATGCCGCCAACCCGCAATTCGCCGTCCTGCATCAGGATTTCGGCCTCGACGCCGGGGGTACCGGCCTCATCCTCGCGCACCAGCCCGCCGGCGACCGCGTTCATGCCGAACGCTTCCATGCCGTTGATCACGCCCGCGTCCTGCAGGCTCTGGATCAGCACATCGTGGCCCTCGATGCGCAGGTCGACCGGCCCGGCGAGGTGGTTGGTCTGGTCGATGGAAAGCGCGCCGCTCGATTGCAGCTTCAGGTCGCCCCAGTCCAGCGCCAGATCGGCGATGCGCACCTGCCCGCCGAAATCGCGCAGGATCACGAACAGCAGTTCCAGGCTATCCGGCAGCACCGGCCCGGCATAGCGCACGTCCGCATTGGCGGCGGCGATGGTGGGGCCGAACGGCGTCTCCACCGTTTCGGGCAGTTGCAGCCCGGCGAGACGAATGTCGACCGTTGCGAGTTCGGAGTCCGGCTGCGGCTCCGCCGGCGCCAAGAACGTCAGCACGCCCTCGCCGTCGGCAAGCTCGGCGGTCAGGCCAAATTCATCGCGGGCAGCGACGCCCGACACCATCAGGCGCAACTGGCCAGCGACGTCGCCGCTGCCCATCGACCACACCCCGCTGGCGCTTTCGGCATCCACCGACAATGTCGTCGGGGCTTCCGGCGGTCCACCGGTCACCACATGCCGGCCCGGCATCTCGAACGTGTAGGTGAAGAAGTCCCACGGCGGGAACGAGATCGCCAGGCTCTCGGCCTGCCAACTCAGGGTCTGGTCCGGCTGCGGCGCGGTGATCGACGGGTGTGGAATGTCGGCGCGGACCGTGAGCGGGAAGCCGTCGACGTCGATGGTGCCGTGCTCAACGACGACGCCGTTGGCGCGCTGGTCCTCGATCCACCCCTCCACGAACCGCCGCAGCTCGCTCGCCAGGTAGAACCAGTAACCGACATAGAGGACGCACAGCGCCACGGTCAGGCCCAACGTCCAACGCTTCAAGCGCCGGCGCGTCCGCGATCTCGGGCGCATTGCCCGGGCGCCCGCATCCTGGGGGCTGGCATCGACGCTCATCGCGCGCTATCCACCCTGGCCATGCTGCCCACTCTGTCCATACCGAACGATCGAACGCTCTCCCACGCGGCGTTGGGCAACCTGCTGTCGGCGCCCGCGCCATTGGCACCTGTATTGCACCGTTCCGGCGCGCCAAGCGCCGCCCTATATGGCAGATGATGACCCAAAAACAGTCGGAAATATGGATATTCGCCTACGGGTCGCTGATGTGGAATCCAGGCTTCGACTATGCCGATGCCGTTCGCGCCACCGCATATGGCTATCATAGGGCGTTTTGCGTCTATTCCTACCGGTACCGCGGCACCGAGGAGCAGCCCGGCCTTGTGCTGGGGCTGGACCGGGGCGGCATGTGCCAGGGTGTAGCCTATCGCGTCGACCCGGAAAAGTTCCCGCCGATCCGCGAATATCTCTGGGAGCGGGAGATGATCACCAACGTCTACAAGCCGACGATGGTGAATCTGGGCCTGCACGACCACGACGGTCGCCGGGTGCGGGCCATCACCTTCGTGGTCGACCGCAGCCACCGCCAGTACACGGGCCGGCTGGACCTTGCCGTTACCGCCCGGCTGATACGCCAGGGCCACGGCGAGCGCGGATCGTGCCGCGACTACCTGGTCAACACCGTCCGCCACATCGAGGAGATCGGTGCGTGCACCGGCAAGCTGGGCACCCTGGTGCGCATGGTGGAGGACGCCGAAACCGTCTCAAGAGAGTGACGGAATGGGCTGCCGCGACCGTGCCAAGACCTGTCCATCGCGTTAACGATTTGCCACCTGAGTGCGGCACTGTGGCGCAAAGTTGTGCACTGTGCGGAAACCCGCGCGTTAACACTTTAACAATACGGTCAATAAACAGTCATCTAGCCGCTTCGTCCGCAACAACCACTTTCACTGTTATCTTCTAATTGTATGAAATTAAAAGATTAATCCGATCGTATGCGGAGGCCCCACGGCACCCGTTCCCATCCGCCGGGAGTCATGCCCCGGATCACATGGATGCGCTGTCGGCCCCGTGCTGCGGTGCCGCACGTGTTTTCTCCACCGAGTTATCCACAGCTTCGGCACCACCGGCCTGGATAAGTCGTGCGACCCCCGGCAGCCGCTCGCTGGCGGTGTTGATCTCGTCGTAGAGACGCGCGCGAAAGGTGGCCCGATCCAGCCCCGGCGGCATCGGCGGCAGGAACTCCATGATCGGCCGGCCTGGCCATTTGATGAACGACTCGCGCGGCCAGAACAGGCCGGTGTTGAGCGCCACGGGGACCACCGGCAGGCCGAGCCGCTCGTACAGCGCCTCCACGCCGACCTGGAACCGGCGACGCTCGCCCGGCGGGACCCTGGTCCCCTCCGGAAAAATGATGATCGGCCGTTCATCCTTTATGACCCACTGGGCATCGGCCACGATCTGGCGCAGCGCCTTGGCGCCCGCCGACCGGTCGATGCCGATCTGGCCGCACGCCTTCAGATACCAGCCGAAAATCGGGATCTTGAACAGCGAGCGCTTGAGCACGTAGGCGGGCCGGTCCAGCACCGTCGCCATCCTGATCGTCTCAAGCGCCGACTGGTGCTTGGCGGCGATGATGCAGGCGCCGCGCGGCACGTTCTCCAGCCCGCGCACATCCAGGCTCAGCCCGGCGCACCATTTCAGGATCACCAGCAGCCCCAGGCTGTGAAAGGCGCCGCAATTCTGCATGTAGCGGCGCGGCATCGCGAACAGCACGATGTAGAAGACGCCCAGCACCACCGTCCAGATCACGCTGACCAGGTAGAAGGCGACGCAGCGCGCCGCCTGCACCAGCCGCCAGATGCCCGTCCGCCGCCGGAAGAAGACCGGGTCGCCGCTTATGGCATTTGCGCTCCCACTCATGGCATCTGGGCCCCCACTTATGGCATCTGTGCCAAGGTGCGCAGGACCGTCAGCCGCGCGGTGATCATCGGCATCACGGCACCGGCGGCCGCCACCACGGCGAGCAGGCCCCACTGCCACGGCAGCATCGCCGCCTCCTCCAGCCCCGCCGCGCTGGAGCGGGTGGTCGCCGCCAGCAGCGCCAGCGTCAGCACCGCCAGCAGGCATCCGAACACGCTGCCGCGCAGGCCGAGCATGAAGGCCTGGCGCTGGAACTGGCGCGCGATGAACTGGTCCTGCGCGCCGATATGGTGCAGCACCTCGACCACCATATGGTGCATCGACAGCCCGGCCCGTGTGGTGAAAACGACCGTCGCCGCCGCCGCCAACGCGATCAGCACGACCACGATCATGCCGATCAGGCGCACCGAGCCGGCAAGGTCGACCAGCGGCGCAAGCCAGTCCCGGTGCACGTCGACGCGCGCGGCCGGTGCTTCGGCGGCAACCGCCTCGGCCAGGGCCGCGCCATCGTCCAGCGGATCGGCGAGCGTGACGTCGACCACCGTCGGCAGCGGCAGATCCATCGCCGCGATGTCGCCGTCGATCCAGGTGTCGATCAGGCCCGACAATGCCGCGCCGTCCATCACCTCGGCACTGTCGACGTCGGCCCGCGCGCGCAGCACCGCCGCCAGGCGTTCGGCCGCCGCCGGCCCGCCATCGTCGCCGACCGGCAGCACGACGCTCACCGCGCCGGAGACCCCGGCCCGCCAGCCCTCCAGCAGATTGCCCACCATCAGGATGCCGGCGACCGTCAGCGCGGCCAGATAGGCCATCAGGCAGATGATCCACGGCAGGTAGCGCCGCGTGGCATCGGTCTTGTTCGGCAGCACGTTGAGGGCAGCCATCGCGCGCGCCTATTCCGCGGCCTGGGCGCGCGGGCCCGCCCTATGGTCAACACTCAGCTCGCCATCGCGCAACTGCAGGATCGGATGGCGGAACCGCTCGATCAGCGCGGTGCTGTGCGTTGCGATGACGATGGTGGTGCCGAGCTTGTTGAGTTCCTCGAACAGGCGCAGCAGCCGCAGGCCCATCTCGTCGTCGACATGGCCGGTCGGCTCGTCGGCCAGCAACAGACGGGGGGCTGCGATCACCGCGCGCGCAATCGCGATGCGCTGTTGCTGCCCGCCGGACAGCGTGGGCGGGCGGGCGTGCATATAGTCGCCCAGCCCCACCCATTGCAGCAACTCGCGGGTGTGGGTCTGGACCTGCTTTTCCTTCTTGCCGGCGATCCTGAGCGGCATCGCCACGTTGTCGAAGGCGCTCATATGGTCGATCAGCCGGTATTCCTGGAACACCACGCCGATCTTGCGGCGGATGGCGGGCAACTGGTCGCGCGGCGTGCGCGCGATGTCATGGTCCAGCAGGTGGACCAGCCCGCGCGAGGGCCGGAGCGCCAGGTACATCAGCTTGAGCAGGCTGGTCTTGCCGGCACCGCTGGGCCCGGTGAGGAAGTGGAACGAGCCGGGCGCCAGGTCGAACGAAACGTCGCGCAGCACTTCCGCGCCGGCGCCGTACCGCAGTCCGACATTCTCGAATCGCACCATCGCCCGTGTGCCTGTCAGCCTCGCATGTGCCGGTTGGCGGCGCCCGCCACGGCGTCCATCACAACCTCCGCCACGAAGCCCCTCGCGACGTCAGTCTCGACTCTGCGCACCCGGAAGATGGCATGGGCGCGCGCAAGGGTCCACGGCTGTTGCTTGTCACGGGCGGGGGATGCGCTTAGTTTTGCAGGCTTGTCAGCGGGTCGGGTCCCCCGGCGAGTCGCGCCATGCCGTCCCGTGCGCCTTCGGAGCCCCGCATGATCCTGTCGTGCCCCAACTGCCAGACACGCTTCTCGGTCCAGGCCCAGAACCTGGGACCAGCCGGGCGGAAAGTGCGCTGCGCCAAATGCAGCCATGTCTGGCTGGCGCAACAGCCGGCCGCCGCCGCGCCGCCCGCGGTGGACCCCTATCCGCCGCCGGCGCCCGACCCCGTGGTCGCACCGCCGCCGCCGCGTGCCGATACGCGCCAGGACGCCGGCCGTGCGTCCAGGGCCGCACCATCGCAAGCGCGGCGGCGCGGTGGCGGTCCGTTGGCGGCCTTCGCGTGGATTCTGCTCTTCATCGTCGTGGTCGGCGTTGCCGCCGGCGGCTATTTCGCGCGCGGCTGGATTGTCGACCAGTGGCCGCAGGCCGAGCACGTCTACAACTGGATCGGCATCCCGCTGCCGCTGATCCAGGTGGCGGAGACCTTCGAGGAACCCGGCGTGCGCGACGGCAGCGCCGTCGTCACCCTGGGCGGCGTGCTGGTCAACAACGACGACAAGCCGCGCCAGACCTCGTTCCTCACCTACACCTTGAACGACGCGGACGGCGACCCGCTCAGGTCGTGGTCGATCCCGCCGCCGGTATCGCAGCTTGGCCCGGGCGAGACCGCGGCGTTCGAGAGCGTGATCACCCGCAACAGCGACGCGCCGTTGAACTGGCAGGTCGAGGTCGACCGCTCCGAGATTCCGGCCGACCTGTTTTCCGACCCCGACAGCGCTACCGACGACAGCGACGGCGACGATCAGGGCGACGATGATCACGGGGGCTGAGCGCCTCGCCTGACAGCTCGGGCACGTCCATGGCACGAATCCTGGTAGTCGACGACGAAGAAGCGCTGCGCACCTTCATGGCGCGCGCGCTCAGTGGCGACGGCCATGAGACCTTTCAGGCCGGCGACGGTTTGGAGGCCCTGGCGCGACTGGCCGAGCAGCCGGTCGACCTGTTGATCAGCGACATCGTGATGCCCGAGCTGGACGGCCTGGCGCTGGCGCTGAAGGTCGCCAAGGACCACCCGGCCACCAGCATCATCCTGGTCAGCGGCTACCCGGACGAACTGCGCCGCGCCTACAATCTGGAGGCACTGGTCGCCGCCATCATCGCCAAGCCGTTCTCGGTCGAGGATCTGCGCGCCAAGGCCCGCGAGGTGCTGGCGGGCGGTTGATCTGTCTTAGCTTGCGCTGCGTAGGCGCGGTCCCATCAAATCAATCATTGTCGTCCTCGCCCTTGTAGCGAGGACCCATTCCTGTCCAAAACTCAATCTGTTGAGGTGAGCCGGCATCCAAGACGGCGGGCAGGCGGACTACGGTAGGACATCCTGCCAGCTACTTTCGGCACCGGTCCAGACTGCTACGCAAATGGGCCCTCGCCACAAGGGCGAGGGCGACGAGGGAGGGTTGGCCGCTACCCCGCGTCGGCCAGCTTCTGCAGCATGTAGACCACGGTCAGCGCATCGCGGCGGGCGAGCTGCAACAGGTCCGCCGCGGCACTGTGACCGCCCTCGACATTCTCGTAGTAGAGCACGTCGGCGCCCATCTCCATCAGCTTGGCGGCCATCTTGCGGGCGTGGCCGGGGTGCACCCGGTCGTCCCGGGTCGAGGTCCAGAAAAACACCGGCGGCCCGTCGCCTGAGCGCACGTTCTGATAGGGCGAGTAGCGCGCGATCCAGGCGCGCTCCTCCGGCACGTCCGGGTTGCCGTACTCGCCGATCCACGATGCGCCGGCCAACAGCGTGTGATAGCGCAGCATGTCGGCCAGCGGCACCGCGCACACCACGGCACCGAACAGCTCCGGCCGCTGGGTCATCGCCACGCCGACCAGCAGGCCGCCGTTCGAGCCGCCATAGATGCCGAGTCGCGCCGGCGTCGTGACCTTGCGCGCCACCAGATCCTCGGCGACGGCATAGAAATCGTCGAACGCGCGCTGCCGATGCTGCTTCATCGCCGCGCGATGCCAGGCCGGCCCGAACTCGCCGCCGCCCCGGATGTTGGCGATGGCATAGGCGCCGCCGTGCTCCAGCCACGCCTTCTGCGCCGGACCCAGATAGCTCGGCGTCAGCGAGATCTCGAACCCGCCATAGCCATAGAGCAAGGTGGGCGTGGTCCCGTCGCCGGGGATGTCCTTCGACCGCAGCAGGAAATAGGGCACCTCGGTCCCGTCCTTCGAGGTGGCGAAGTGCTGGTCGACGGCATAGGGCGAGGTGTCGGTGTGCGCCGGCATCTGCTTGATCGGTTCCGGCGGTGCCTCGCCGCGCACGAGATAGAGCGTTGTCGGCGTCAGAAAGTCCTGGAAGGTCACGAACGCGGTGCCGTCCATCGGGTCGGCGTCGACGATGTTCACGCTGCCCAGGTCCGGCAGATCTATCGGCGCGGTACGCCACCCATCGGGCTCGAGCGTGGCGCTCTCGATCCGCCCCTTCACGTTGTCGATCATCTGGATCAGCAGGCGGTCGCCGGCGACCGCGGCACCCTGGATCGCGCCCCGCGCCGGCGCCGGCGCGACAAGCCGGGCGTTGCGGGCCTGGCCGTCCGCCGCCGTATGCGCCAGGTCGAGCGAGACCAGGCCGCCGGCCGGCAGCGTGGCGCCCTCGACCGACCAGTCCGAGCGCAGCGACAGCAGCATCTGGCCGCCGAGCACGCCCTCGAACTCGCTGTCCTGCGGCACGTCGAGCCGCACCGGGTTCAGGTCCGGGTCGAGCAGGAACAGGATCTGGCTGTAGCCGTCCGGCTTGCGCAGCACGAAGTGATAGGTGCCCTCCGGCCGGCGCAGAGTGATCGGCCACAGGAACGCTTCGTCCTCCGGCGCCTCGCACACCAGCGCGGCATTCTCGAACGGGGCGCCGCGCGACCAGGCACGCACCCGGTTCGGATAGCCCGACGTATTGAGGGTGCCGCCGCCGTGCTCCGACGCCACGAGCAGGCGGTCGGCATCGACCCAGGCCGCGGTCTGCTTGCCCTCGGGCAGCATGAACCCACCCTCCACAAATCCGCCCGCAAGACCGTTGTACTCGCGCAGCACCACGGCATCGCCGCCGCCGCGCGACAGGCTGATCATGAAGCGCTGCGGGTCCCCCGGCAGGAAGTCGCGGCCGGCATAGACCCAGTTCTCGCCCTCGGCTTCGGCCAGTGCATCGATATCGATGACCGTGCGCCAGTCCGGCGACGCCTTGCGATACTCATCCAGCGGCGCGCAGCGAAGCAGGCCGCGCACATGGGCCTCGTCGCGCCAGAAATTGTGCACCAGGCCGTCGATGGCGCGGCCGTAGGGGATGCGGTCCTTGGCGGTATGGATGTCGCGCGCCTGGGCGTGGATGGTGGCGAAGCGGGGATCGGCCTCCAGCACCGCCAAGCTGCGCGCGTTCTCGGCGCGCACCCAGTCCAGGGCACGCGCGCCGTCGATCTCCTCAAGCCAGAGATACGGATCGTCGCCCGCCGCGCCTGCAGTTCCGGTCATCGTTGAACGCCCGTCAACGCTGCACGATGGCCGCGACCGTTGCCTTCGCCACCGTGGACGACCAGTCGAACGCCCGGGCATAGACGCCGGCGACGTTGCCATAGCGGTCGATCAGATAGGTGGTCGGATAGCTGGTGATGCCGAAGGCTGTCGCCATGGCCCCGGTGTTGTCGTGAAAGATGCCCAGGTTGGTCAGCTCGTACTGGGCGTAATAGTCCTGGATCTGCGGGATGCCGCCGGTATCGACCGACAGGGTCATGACCGTAAGGTGACCGCCGAAGGCGGCCTGCAACTCGTCCAGCGACGGCATCTCGGTGCGGCACGGAATGCACCATGTGGCCCAGAAGTTCAGCAGCACCGGCTGGCCGATGAACTGCTCCAGGGTCACGATGCTGCCGTTGCCCAGCATGAACGGCGCGGTCTGCCAGGCTTCGGCGGCCTGTGCCCGCCCGGCCAGCCCAGCCATGCCGCCCGATGCGCTCAGCGTTGCCGCCAGGCCCATGGCCTGCCGCGCGAATCCCCGCCGCGTTAACAACCGATGCATTTCAAACCCCCAGCATGCCAAATTCGTTTGCGTTCTTTGCGTGGCCTATGGACGCCACACTAAGTGGGATATGGCGGATAGACCAGTCCATCAACCGGCGTTGGCGTTCGTCATGCGCGATCGAGACCGACACTGGCGACTTCGCCGCCGCTCGGCCCTATACTTCGCAGGACTATGCTCACGATCATGACCACATGGCGGCGCGCATGACGCCACCTGCCGATAACGTCAATGCCGAGGCCGGGTTCCCCGATCCGGCCCACGATCACGTGCGCTGCGTGGCGGACGCCATCGCCCAGGCCGAAGACGTCTGCCGCCAGCAGGGCGCCCGGCTGACCAGCCTGCGCCGGCGGGTGCTGGAGCTGGTGTGGCAGTCGCACCGCCCGGTCGGCGCCTACGACCTGCTCGACCAACTGGCCGAAAACGGGCGCCGGCCAGGCCCGCCGACCGTCTATCGCGCGCTGGAGTTCCTGGCCGACGCGGGCCTGGTGCACAAGCTCCACACCCTGAACGCCTATGTCGGGTGTGCCCAGCCGTCGGCCCACCACCGGGCGCATTTCCTGATCTGCGGCGGCTGCGGCGAGGCCGCGGAAATCGAGGAAGGTCCGCTCGATGCCGCGCTCGACCACATGGCCGACCTCGCGGGCTTCGAGCTGCAGGGCCATGTGGTGGAACTGACCGGGCTCTGCCCCAACTGCCGCAATACCAAGAGCGCCAAGAGTGCCGCGTAGCCGAAGCCGGCCGGGGATGGCGCCGGTCCTCGGAAGCCGATCATGAGCGGACCATGAACGACTACGCCCTGATCGACGCGGTCGTGCACACCGGCGCCGAGACACGGACCGACCTCGCGGTGCGGGTGTCGCGCGGCAGCATCGTGGCCGTCGTCCCGCCCGCAGACGTCCCGGCCGCCGTGCGGCGGATCAAGCTGGACGGGTTGCATATCGCCCCCGGCTTCGTCGACGTCCAGGCCAATGGCGGCGGCGGCAAGCTGTTCAACGACGACCCGTCCACCGGTGCGCTGGCGTGCATCGCGGCGGCCCACCGCCGGTTCGGCACCGCCGCCCTGCTCGCGACCATCATCACCGACCAGTACGAGATCATGGAGGCTGCGGTCGAGGCCGTGTTGACGGCGCGCACCGCCGGCAATCGCACCATCGCCGGCATCCACCTGGAGGGGCCGCACCTGAACCCGGCCAAGGCCGGCATCCACGACCCCAATCTGATGACACCATTCGATCCGCACCTGACCGAGCTGGTGCGCAAGGTGGTGGACTCCGGCGCCGCCGCGCTGGTGACCCTGGCGCCGGAGATGGTCGACGATGCCGACATCGCGGCACTGGTGCAGGCCGGCGCGCGGGTCTCGGCCGGCCACAGCATGGCGACTCCCGCCAGGCTGGCGACCGCCGTCGCGCATGGGCTGTCCGGCATCACCCACCTCTACAACGCCATGAGCGGGGCGAGTGCGCGCGTGCCCGGCCTGATCGGCGCAGCCCTGGCCGAGCCCCAAGTCACCGCCGGCATCATTGCCGACGGGCACCATGTCGCCGACGAGATGTTGCGGGTCGCCTATGCCGCAAAGGGTACGGATGGCCTGATGCTGATCACCGACGCGATGCCCCCGGTCGGCACCGACATGACGTCGTTCACGGTCGCCGGCCAGGAGATCACGGTGCGCGGCGGTCTGGCCGCCAACGCGGACGGCACCATCGGCGGCTCGATCCTGGACATGATGTGGGCGGTGCGCCACATGGCGACCCAAGTCGGCGTGCCGCTGGACGATGCTCTGCGCATGGCCGCCGCCACCCCGGCGCGCTTCATGGGGCTGGACCGCCGCTACGGCCGCATCGCGCCCGGCTATTCCGCCGACCTCGCGATCTTCGACGACGACCTGCACCCGGTGAAGGTGCAGGGCCTATAATGCACGTTTAAATATTTCAGTCTGCGCCAGCCCTCTCCCCCACCCGGCCGCCCCAAGAGCATACTGTCGTTGGGTGGCCGGGTGGGGGAGAGGGCCGGTGCCGACTTCAGCGCAAGTGACCAGAACCTATAGCGCCAGCGCGCCCTGGTCGGCGCCGGCCAGGGCCTCGGCGATCAGCTCCTCCGCGTTGAGATCGGCGGACGCCTCGTGCAGCAGGTCGTCGCTGGCGCTACCGCCGTGGACCTGTTCCTTGCCAACCTCCAGCAGCACCGGGACCGCGAGCGGAGACACCCGCTCCAGCCGGCGGTGACGGATGCGCCCCTTGATCCGCCGCAGCAGGCCGGCCAGCCGCGAGATGTCGGTGTAGCCCTTGGCGGCGTCGGCGCGGGTGGCGCGTAGCAGCACGTGGTCGGGCTCGTGGCGGCGCAGCACGTCATAGATCAGGTCGGCGTTGAAGCTGATCTGGCGGCCGGACTTCTCAGCACCCGGGTTGCGGCGCTCGATCAGCCCGGCGATCACCGCGATATTGCGAAACGTGCGCTTCAGCAGCGACGATTCCGCCATCCACGATTCCAGGTCGTCGCCCAGCATGTCCTCGTCGAACAGCGCGTCCAGGTCCTGGGCCGGGCGCAGGCTCCACACCGCGATCACGTAGTCGGTGCCGCAGAAGCCAAGCGGCCCCAGCCCGGCGCGCTCCATCCGGCGGGTCAGCAGGAAGCCCAGGGTCTGGTGCGCGTTGCGGCCGGCGAAGGTGTAGGCGACCAGGTACTCGCGCTCGCGCCGTGGGAAGGTCTCGACCAGCAGGCCGTCGGACGGCGGCATCTCCGACCGCCAGAGTTGCAGGCGCAGCCACTCCGCCACCGGCCCCGGCAGATCGCCCCAGCGCCGCTGGTCCTCCAACAGCGCGCGCACCCGGTCGGCAAGCTGGGTGGTGAACGGCAACCGCCCGCCGACGAAGGCCGGCACCTTCGGCGCCTCGCCGGCCAGGCCCGGCGTCGCGATCACCGCGTTCTCGCGAATGCCCTCGAACCGCAGCATACGGCCGGCGAACATGAAGGTGTCGCCCGGCGTCATCATGTTGACGAAGTAGTCCTCCACATCGCCCAGCACCTTCCCACCGAATGCGGACTTGCGCTTGCCCTCGCCGGTCAGGCGCACTTTCAGCACCGGCGCCTCGACGATGGTGCCGATGTTCATGCGCAGGCGCTGGGCGAAGCGGGGCGCGGCGATGCGCCAGAGGCCATTCTCGTCCCGCCGCAAGCGCTGATAGCGCTCATAGCTGCCAAGCGCATAGCCGCCATCGGCCGCGAAGCGCAGCGTGTCGTCGAAGTCTTTGCGCGCAAGCTCAGCGTAGGGTGCA
Source organism: Alphaproteobacteria bacterium (assembly GCA_965227515.1). Classification (GTDB taxonomy): domain Bacteria; phylum Pseudomonadota; class Alphaproteobacteria; order CALKHQ01; family CALKHQ01; genus CBDDFZ01. The sequence goes on along the minus strand of CBDDFZ010000001.1, from coordinate 1,531,344 downwards.
GCGCCACGCACCTCGCGGTAGAGCGCGTTTGGCTCGATCGGCCCCTGGCAGGCGAGGCAGAGGATGTGCTGGGCCAGCACGTCGAGCCCCCCGGCGCCGGGCGGGTCGCCGTCCAGGTCGCGGGCGTCGATGGCTTCGACGGCCGCGCGACACTCCAGCACCTCGAACCGGTTCGCCGGCACCAGCAGCGCCTGGCTCGGCACGTCCAGCCGGTGGCCGGCGCGGCCGATGCGCTGGATCATCCGGCTCGCCCCCTTCGGCGCGCCGATCTGGATGACGAGGTCGACGTCTGCCCAGTCGATGCCGAGGTCGAGCGACGAGGTCGCCACCACCGCGCGCAAGGACCCGCGCGACATCGCCGCCTCGACCTTGCGGCGCTGCTCGACCGCCAGGCTGCCGTGGTGAAGCGCGATCGGCAGATTGTCCTCGTTCACCTCCCACAGCGCCTGGAAGATGATCTCCGCCTGGGCGCGGGTGTTGACGAACACGATGGTGACCCCGGCTTGGCTGATCTCCCCGTAAAGCTCCGGCACCGCGCGGTAGCCGATGTGGCCCGACCACGGCAACTCGCCCTTGGTCTCCTGGATGCGCACCACCGCCTTCTTGTCGCCGCCGCCGCGGATCAGGTGGACGTCGCGCCCGCCCGAGCCCAGCCACGCCGCCAGCGCGTCCGGGTAGGCGACGGTGGCCGACAGCCCGATGCGGGTGGCATCGGGCGACAGGGTGCTGAGCCGTGCAAGGCAGAGCGCGAGCTGGTCGCCGCGCTTGGTGCCGGCCATCGCGTGCAGCTCGTCGATGACCACGCATTTCAGGCGGCGGAACATGCGCGGCGCGTCGGCATAGGTCATGAGCAGCGCCAGCGACTCGGGCGTGGTCAGCAGTATGTGCGGCGGGCGCTGGCGCTGGCGTTGCCGCTTGTGGGACGGCGTGTCGCCGGTGCGGGTCTCGGCCTGGATCGCCAGCCCCATGTCGGCAATGGGCGTGGTCAGATTGCGGTGGACGTCGACCGTCAGTGCCTTCAGGGGCGAGATGTAGAGCGTGTGCAGGTCGTCCAGGCCGTCCGCCGTCTCGGCCAGATCGACCAGGCTGGGCAGGAAGCCGGCCAGCGTCTTGCCGCCGCCGGTGGGCGCGATCAGCAGCACCGAGCGGCCCGACCGCACCGCCGAGATCACCTCGAGCTGGTGGCGGTGCGGCGCCCAGCCGCGGTCCGCGAACCAGTCGGTGAACCGCTCAGGGAGCGCGACTATGGGCGGGGCGTCATCTGGCATGGCGGTATTCTACACTTGTTCCATGCCCGCTTGCACCGCCAGGCGCGCCTCTTACGACGGCCGCAAATGGTCCAGCAGCGGGCCGGGGAACGGGCTCCACCAGCCGGTGCGCACGCCGGCGACCGCCAGCCCCCTACGCACCCACTCGTTGCAGGTGACGAACAGGTTGTAGCTGCCATGCGCCTCGAAGAACGCATCGTTGCCCTTGTAACTGAAGCCCTCAATCCATAGCGGCCGGCCGTCGTCGCCGCGCACGATGGCGGCCTGGATGTAGGCGGCCAGCGCCCGGTAGTCCTCGACGGAGATGCGGGTCAGCACGAAATGCTCGCCCAGCGCCTGCGGCGGCCAGTAGCCGACGTGCAGCGCGGCATCGCCGATGCCGACCATCGCCTGGGCGCCGACCAGCGGGTCGAACTGGTCCCAGGTCGGCGTGTTCAGATAGAAGTCCTTGTGGCCCCAGCCGAACGAGATGGAATCGATCACCGCCGGGGTGTCCGGGAACAGCGCCATCGGGAAGTCCTGGCGCCAGTCGATGCCGGCGGCCACCACCGGCAGGTGCAGGTTGGCGTGGATGCCGTTGGACGAGACGCCGATGACGATGCCGGGCGAGCTGTCGTCCGCCGCCAGTGCCGCGTCGCCGTTCATCGGCAGATAGGCCAGACCGAAGGCAGCGCCGAAATAGAGCGCCGTCAGCCCGACAATGACACCGATCGTGCGCAAGCCATAGCGGGTGAGACGCCGCCGCATTCCGCCTTCTCCCACCGATCCGTCCGGGCGTAGTGGTGAGCGCCACTTGTGGCGGTTGTGTGGCGCGAGCGCCGGCCCGAAACCTTTCGCTGGACAGGATAGGTTCGATCAAACGCGAGCTGCCTGCCATACACACCCCGTCATGCTCGGGCTTGTCCCGAGCATCCACGAGATGGCGGCAGAGCCGCCAATGGAAGGCGTGGATGCCCGCAACAAGTGCGGGCATGACGTGATTGGTTTGCCACGCAACGCCCTAACCCCAGGGCACCAACTCGACGTTGAAGAACCCCTGGTAGGGGTGGCCGGCGGGCGTGGTGGCGTGGAAATAGGCGTGGCCGTACATCGCGCCGGACCCACCGGGCAGGAAGCTGACGGTCATCTGGATCACCGATCCGTCCATGGCGATGTTGGCGCTGCCGGCCAGCACGTGCTGCAGGTCAATCGGCTCGCACCCGGTCATCGAGACCACATCGGCCACGCTGAGCGCGCCGTCGGCGGGGCCGTCGGTCCAGGATTCGGCATAGGCCCACGACACGCCATCGGTGTCGTAGAGCGGAATGCTGGGGCCGCTGCCATCGTCGCCGATGCCGGAGATCACCAGCGTGTCCGGCCCGTAGCGCATGATCTGGATCGGGATGAACTCGGGCCACATCGGTGGCACCAGGCCATCCTCGCCGACGACATAGCCGTCGAGCAGCACCGCCCGGTAGAAGCCGACATAACCGTCGAGGTTCAGTGCCTGGCTGCCGTCGCAGAGCGCGGCCAACGGCGGGTTGGCGGATGCCGAGGCGCTGACGCCGGAAACGGCAAGCACGGCCAACGCGGCCGCCTTGAATGCGGTCGTGATACGAGACATTGGGAAACCCTCCTGTTCTACCTTCAGGAGGGTGGTCGCGGCGGCCGGCGGATTGGTTCAGTTGGTTGTGGCCAACCAATCCACACCGTCATGGCCGGGCTTGACCCGGCCATCCACGAAAATGGCCGCTTAAGCGGCCAATAAAGACGTGGATGCGCGGATCAAGTCCGCGCATGACATCGTTGACTTGGTAGGTGTCATCCCGCCAGCCGCTTCGCCATCTCGACCGCGAAGTAGGTGAGGATGCCGTCGGCGCCGGCGCGCTTGAACGCGATCAGGCTCTCGGCGACCACCGCGTCGCGCTCCAGCCAGCCGCGCTCGGCGGCGGCGGCGATCATCGCGTACTCGCCAGACACCTGGTAGGCGTAGGTCGGCATCGCGAATGCCGCCTTCACCCGGTGGACGACGTCGAGGTAGGGCAGGCCCGGTTTCACCATCACCATGTCGGCGCCCTCGGCGATGTCGAGCGCCACTTCGCGCAGCGCCTCGTCGCCATTGGCCGGGTTCATCTGATAGGTGCGCTTGTCGCCCTGCAGCGCCTTCAGCGAGCCGACCGCATCGCGAAACGGGCCGTAATAGGCGGAGGCGTACTTGGCGGCATAGGCCATGATGCAGGCCTGCTGGTGGCCCGCCCCGTCGAGTACCGCGCGCAGGGCGCCGATGCGCCCGTCCATCATGTCCGACGGCGCGATCACGTCGCAGCCGGCACCGGCCAGCGCCAGCGCCTGTCCGCACAGCACCTCGACCGTCGGGTCGTTGAGGATCTCGCCGTCCTCCATCAACCCGTCATGGCCGTGGTCGGTATAGGGGTCGAGTGCGACGTCGCCCATCACGCCGATCTCCGGCACCGCGTCCTTGATGGCGCGGATGGCGCGGCAGACCAGATTGTCCGGGTTGGTCGCCTCGCGCCCGTCCGCGGTCTTCAGGGCCGGGTCGACGGCGGGAAACAACGCGATCAGCGGAATGCCGAGGCCGTGCGCCTCGCCGGCGGCGTCCACCAGGCGCGGAATCGACATCCGCGAAACGCCGGGCAGCGACGGCACGGGCACCTCCGCCTCCTCCCCGTCGTGCACGAATACCGGCCAGATCAGGTCCTGCGGCCCCAATCGGGTCTCCGCCATCAGGTCGCGCAGCCATGGCGTGCGCCGGTTACGCCGCATGCGGGTGTTCGGGAAGGACGGGGCCGGGTTGTGAGTCATCGCAATGGTCCTTCCGCCCCTAAAGCGCCTTGGCTTTGTCGCGCAGCACGAACTTCTGCACCTTGCCGGTCGAGGTCTTGGGCAGCGCTCCGAATACAACGGTTTTCGGCGCCTTGAAGTGCGCCATGTTGGCACGGCAGAAGGCGATGATATCGTCGGCGGTGGCGCTGGCCCCGGTCTTCAGGTCGACGAAGGCGCACGGCGTCTCGCCCCACTTGTCGTCGGGCCGCGCCACCACGGCCGCCTCCAGCACATCCGGGTGGCGGTAGAGCACGCTCTCCACCTCGATGGTCGAGATGTTCTCGCCGCCGGAAATGATGATGTCCTTCGACCTGTCCTTCAGCTCGATGTAGCCGTCGGGGTGCATCACGCCCAGGTCGCCGGTGTGAAACCAGCCGCCGCGAAACGCCTTCGCGGTTGCCGCCTCGTCCTTCAGATAGCCCTTCATGACGATGTTGCCGCGCATGAAAACCTCGCCGATGGCCGCACCGTCGTCCGGCAACGGGTCCATCGTCTCCGGGTCGCCGACCATCAGGCCGGACAACGCCGGATAGGCGACGCCCTGGCGTGCCTTGATGGTCGCCTGCTCGGATATCGGCAGATCGTCCCATGCTTCCTTCCAGGCGCAGACCACCGCCGGACCGTAGACCTCGGTCAGGCCATAGACGTGGGTGACCTTGAAGCCGATGCCGGCCATCGCCTCCAAGATGGTGGCCGGCGGCGCGGAGGCCGCGGTCATCATCTCGACGGTGCGGTCGAGGGCGGGGCGCTTCTCCGCCGGGTGGTTGATCAGCATGTTCATCACGATCGGCGCGCCGCACAGATGGGTGACGCCATCGCGCGCGATCGCATCGAAGATCGCACCCGCTTCCACCTGGCGCAGGCAGACATTGGTGCCGGCCACTGCCGCCATGGTCCACGGGAAGCACCAGCCGTTGCAGTGGAACATCGGCAGCGTCCACAGATAGACCGGGTGCTGGGTCATGCCCCAGACCACCGTGTTGTCCATCGCCAACAGATAGGCGCCGCGGTGGTGATAGACCACGCCTTTGGGGTTGCCGGTGGTGCCGGACGTGTAGTTGAGGCTGATCGCGTCCCACTCGTCGGCGGGCATCACCCAGTCGAAGCCGGCGTCGCCGGTCGCGATGAAGGCTTCGTAGTCGGTCCTGCCCAGTCGCTCGCCCGCGCCATCCGCATGCACGGCGCCCCCTTTGATTGCTTGGGGATCGTCGATGTCGATCACCTCGGGCGGGTCGGCCATCAGGGCGAGCGCCGGCTTCAAGATGCCGGAGAACGCGGTATCGGCGATCAGCAGCCTCGCCTCGCCGTGCTCCAGGATGTAGGCGATGGTCCTGGCATCGAGCCGGGTGTTGAGCGCGTTCAGCACAGCACCCGCCATCGGAATGCCGTAGTGCGCCTCGAACAGCGCCGGCACGTTCGGCGCCATCACCGCGACCGTGTCGCCCTTGCCGATGCCGCGCGCGCTGAGCGCCGACGCCAACTGCCGGCAGCGGGCATAGGTCTCGCCCCAGCTGCGGGTCACGGGCCCGTGCACAACGGCTGGATGGTCCGGGAACACGGTCGCGGCGCGCGCCATCAGCGTCAGCGGCGTCAGCGGCACATGGTTGGCGGCGTTGCGGCCGAGGAAAGGGGCATCGAACTTGGTCAATGTGTGCGGTCCATGATTGAGATCACGCTCTAGGCGGGCGGCATGATACGGCGCATGCCCGCGTTGGCAAATTTACAAGCTTTGGCGCGCACGCGCGCGCCGTTATAACCCTCCGGCGGCCTGCCAACGGCAAATGCACCGCCAATCTGGACCGACCGGACGACCCGACCGATGGATATTTCCGCCACCCTGGAAGCGCTTCACCTCAACCCCGCCAAGCTGACCGGCGGGTCGCTGGCGGTGACGACGCCGATCGATGGCAGCACCATCGCCGAGGTCGCGCCGCACGACGAAGCGGCGGTCGAGCGCAAGATCGCGGCGGCGGAGAGCGCATTCCACACCTGGCGTCAGGTGCCGGCACCCCGGCGCGGCGAGCTGATCCGCCTGTTCGGGGACGAGCTGCGCGCGCACAAGAACGCGCTCGGCGACCTCGTCACGCTGGAGGCCGGCAAGATCGTCGAGGAAGGCCGCGGCGAAGTGCAGGAAATGATCGACATCTGCGACTTCGCGGTCGGGCTGTCGCGCCAGCTCTACGGGCTGACCATCGCCTCGGAACGGCCCGGCCACGCGCTGCGCGAAAGCTGGCACCCGCTGGGGCCGGCGGCGGTAATCTCCGCCTTCAATTTCCCGGTGGCGGTGTGGTCCTGGAACCTGGCGCTGGCCGTCGTCTGCGGCGACCCGGTGATCTGGAAGCCCTCGGAGAAGACGCCGCTGACCGCACTCGCCTGCCATGCCCTGTTCAAGCGCGCGCGCAAGAAGTTCGGCGACGCGCCGAAGGGAGTGTCGTCGGTGCTGATCGGCGACCGCGCCGCCGGTGTCCAGCTTTGCCAGGACCCACGGCTGCCGCTGATCTCGGCCACCGGAAGCTGCCGCATGGGCCGCGACGTCGGCCCGGTCGTCGCCGGCCGCTTCGGCCGCACCATCCTGGAGCTCGGCGGCAACAACGCCATGATCGTGGCGCCGTCGGCCGACCTGGACCTGGCGGTGCGCGCCATCGTGTTCTCCGCCGTCGGCACCGCCGGCCAGCGCTGCACCAGCCTGCGCCGGCTGATCGTGCACGAGGACGTGCACGACGACCTGGTGGGCCGGCTGAAGAAGGTCTACGCCCAGATCAAGATCGGCGATCCGCGCGACAAGGCGACCCTGGTCGGCCCGTTGATCGACGAGCATTCCTATGGCCGCATGGCCGACGCGCTCGACCGGCTGCCCGGCGAGGGCGGCCATGTGTTCGGCGGCGAGCGCGTGCTGGAGGACCAGTACCCGGACGCCTACTACGTCGCCCCGGCCATCGTGGAGATGCCCGAGCAGACGGATACGGTGTGCGAGGAGACCTTCGCGCCGCTGCTCTACACGATGCACTACCGCGACTTCGACGAGGCGCTGGCGATGCACAACGCGGTGCCCCAGGGCCTGTCGTCCTGCATCTTCACCACCGACGTGCGCGAGGCGGAGTTCTTCATGTCGGCGGCCGGCAGCGACTGCGGCATCGCCAACGTCAATGTCGGCCCCAGCGGCGCGGAGATCGGCGGCGCGTTCGGCGGCGAGAAGGACACCGGCGGCGGTCGGGAGTCCGGCTCCGACGCCTGGAAAGGCTACATGCGGCGGCAGACCAACACAGTGAACTATTCCTCCGCCCTGCCGCTCGCCCAGGGCCTCAGCTTCGACATCGGCAACGGCTAGGACCATGGCGGCAGCCGGCGGGAAGCCACGCAGCATCAACCTGGCGCTGCAGGGCGGCGGCTCGCACGGCGCCTTCACCTGGGGCGTGCTCGACCGGTTGCTGGAGGAGCCCGACCTCCACATCGACGCCATCAGCGGCACCAGTGCCGGCGCAATGAACGGCGTGGCGCTGGCCCACGGCATGGCCCATGGCGGTGCGGACGGCGCCAAGCGGTCGCTCGCGCAGTTCTGGCGCCGGATCAGCCGCATGGGCTCGATCGGGCCGATGCCGCGCACGCCGCTCGACCGGTTGGCCGGGCGCTGGAACCTGGACCGCTCGCCCGCGTTCTGGGCCTTCGACCTGATGACGCGGTTCCTGTCGCCCTACCAGTTCAATCCGTTCGACTGGAACCCGCTGCACCGCACCCTCGACGAGCTGTTCGACTTCGCGGCCCTGCGCGAGAAGTGCGCACCGCGCCTGTTCGTCACCGCCACCAACGTGCGCTCCGGCAAGATCAAGGTGTTCAAGCCGCAGGAGCTGACATCGGACGTGTGCATGGCGTCCGCCTGCCTGCCGTTCCTCTACCGCGCGGTGGAGATCGACGGCGAGGCATATTGGGACGGCGGCTATTCCGGCAACCCGGCGATCTATCCGCTGATCTACCAGTCCGACGTCAGGGACGTGGTGATCGTGCAGCTCAACCCGCTGAACCGGGACGAGGTGCCGCAATCGACCACCGCCATCGTCGACCGCCTGAACGAGGTGACGTTCAACGCCGGGCTGATGCGCGAGATGCGGGCGATCGAGTTCGTTACCCGGCTGATCGAGGAAGGCAAGCTGGACGAGCAGCACTACAAGCGGATTTTCGTCCACATGATCGGCGGGGCCGACGACCTGGACGACCTCGGCCACTCATCGAAGCTGAACGCGGACTGGGATTTCCTGCTCTATCTGCGCGACCTGGGCCGCAAGGACGCCGACCGCTGGCTGGTCGACCATGGCGACGCCATCGGCCAGAAGAGCTCCATCGACATCCGCGAGGTGTTTTTGTAGGGCGGGGCGGCCGGCGCAATTGTCCCCCTCACCCTCCCAGCCTGCGGCTGGGCCCCTCCCTCTCCCACGCCGGGGAGAGGGAAAGTGGCGTGGCGCGTGTAAACCCTCTCCCATTTCGGGAGAGGGAGGGGCCCGGCCGGCAAAGCCGGACGGGAGGGTGAGGGTGGGATTCCTACGCCGTCATGTCCGCACTTGTGGAGCCTGCCCTCGGACCTGATCCGAGGGGGCATCCACGTCTTGTTGGCCGCCTTAGCGGCCATTCTCGTGGATCCTCGGGACAAGCCCGAGGATGACGTTTGTGTGTAGTTTCAAGCCAGCCTGTAGCCCGGGTGGAATGAAATGGAACCCGGGGACATCGCGGCGCGCCATCATTCCCGGGTTTCGCTTCGCTCCACCCAGGCTACGGTTCTGCGCGCACTGGCCTCAGTCGTAGAACGCCGGCCTTGGCGGCAAAGCCACATCCACTGCCTCACCGCTCTCCAGTGCGCGGCAGCCGGCCTCGGCGACGGCGGTCGCTACGTACCCGTCCCACGCGCTGGAGCCGACCTGCGCACCGCGTTCGATGCCATCGACCCAGGCCTGGTTTTGGCGGGTGTAGGCGGCGGCGAAGCGCGGCCGCCAGTCCGCCGCGTAGGCATAGGTCGGCGCGCCCTCGCGTAGCATCGACGACTGCACGTCGGGCAGCATCTGCAGCGTGCCGTGCTCGCACAGCGCCTCGGTCTTGATGTCGTAGCCGTACTGGCAATTGAGGAACAGTTCGATGTCGACCACCAGGCCGTCGCTCATCTCCACCACCACCAGCAACGGGTCGTCCATGGTGCTGGACGGTGTCGACCGGCTCTTGAACACGCGGATGCGCGCGATCTCGGTGCCCAGCAGCCAGCGGATGATGTCGAACTCATGCACCGCGGAGTTGGTGATCGACATCAGCGACTTGAAGAACGACGGCACCGTCTTGTTGCGGTGGGCGCAGTGCAGCATCAGCGGCGCGCCCAGCGGCCCGTCTTGCATCCGGTCCTTGAAGTCGACATAGGCCGGGTCGAAGCGGCGCATGAAGCCGACCTGCACCAGGCGCTTGCCGCCGGCCTGCTCGGCCTCCAGCACCGCCTGGCACTCCTCGGCCGAGCGGCCGAGCGGCTTCTCGCAGATCACCGGCTTGCCGGCCTTGATCGCGGCCACCGTGTAGTCGACGTGCGTGGCATCGGGCGAGGCGACCAGCACCGCGTCGACATCGGCGGCGCCGATCACGGCGTAGGCATCGGTCTCCGCCCGCGCGCCGGCGATCTCGGCCACCGACGCGTCGGCGCGGGCTTGATCCTGGTCGCACACGGCGACGACGTGGGCGCGGGCCACCTTGGTGGCGATGGTGCGGGCGTGATCGGCGCCCATGATGCCGGCGCCGATGACGCCAATGCCGAGGCTCATGTTTCGTTGTTCCTGTTCGTCATTGCGAGACGTGTGGCGCGGAGCACGTAGCCCGGATGGAGCGCAGCGCAATCCGGGGCCATTTGGCTGCCGACAACCCCGGATTTCGTTTCACTTCATCCGGGCTACGAAGAAGGTGCGTTGCACGGACCACTACCCCCTGACCGGGGCGTTGGCGTTGCAGCCCATCATGTAGCGCAGGCGCGGCGACAGCTTGGCGGCGTACTCCGGCGTCAGCGGGGTTCGCAGGTCGACGAACGGCTTCACCCAGGCGCGGCCATACTGCACGATCATGCCGGTGCGCGCGGTGTCGGTGCAGTTGCCGCCATGGCGGTGCCAGGTCTGCGACAGCCAGATCGCGAGGCTGCCGGCCGGACCTTTCAGCACCACCTCGGTCTCCATCTTCTCGTTGCCCACCGGCGCACGCTTGCGGGTCAGGTGGCTTCCGGCGACCACGTGGGTCGACCCGTTGGCCTCAGTGAAATCGTCCAGCATCCACACCGTCTGGATCGCCAGCGTGAAGTCGGGCAGCGGCTCCTCCATGAACGATATCGGCGAGTCCAAGTGCCAGCCGCCGCTGTCTGTATGCGCACCGACATTGTTGATGCTGACGTCCAGCAGCACCGCGTCGCGGCCCAGTTCGGCATCGACCAGGTTCATGATCGCCGGGTGCTCGATCAGCGGCGCGAAGGCGGCGTCCTTATTGGCCAGGTTGAAGATGCGCTGGGAGCGCCCCTCGTCGAAGATGGACGGCAGGTGGAAGAAGCTGATGCACACCTGGTCCGGCGGCACCGGCCATGGCGTGTTGAACTCGCGCGCCCGGTCGGCCCGGATGCGCTTCTTCACCCGCTCGCTCTCCTCCCGGTCGGCGACGAACGGCCCGTACTCCGAGCAATAGCCGTCGTCGCTGGGCAGCGCTGGCCCGTCGCCGGGGTCGTAGGGATGCTCGCGCTCATGGGCCAGCATGCGGTCGACCCGGCCCTTCAGGTCCTTGACCGTATCGCGGTCGATCAGGTTTTCGATCACCGCGTAGCCGTGCTGGTTCAGGTGCGTGCGGACGTGGTCGATATCGACTTCGGCAGCCAGTGACATGCTATGTCCCCCCGATCACGCAGCGACGGCGCCGGCACGCGACAGCCGTGCGATCTCGTCGGCCAGCACCTGCTCCATGTCGCAGTCGTATTCCTGCTGGCCGTGGCTGTAGGCGGGGCCGGACAGGATCGGCGCCCCGACCTTGCCCTCCGCCGCGTAGAGCGGGAATTCGGCGTGCGGATTGAGCTCCTCGTCGACCCACGCACCGACATGGCCGGTGCGCATGAAGTGATAGGCGAGCCCCGCCCGGTCCGTGTCGGTCTCGTTGCGCGCGGTGCCATGGGGCACGTTGAAGCAGAACGCGATCACGCCGCCGGCCTTCACCTCCAGCACGTCAGGCGTGTCATCGTCGGCGGCGTACATGCGGTAATGGTGGTCGCTCTCCGGGTCCGGCACGTGCTCGACGCGACGGTCGAAATAGCCCGGCAGCACCCGGAACGTGCCGTTCTGGCGGTTGGCATCGTGGATCGCGATCCACAGGCCCAGCCCGACAAAGGGATCGTCGCAGCCGAAATAGTAGTTGTCCTGGTGCCAGTTGGTGCCGGCGCCGACGCGGCCGGGCTTGTAGACGATCTGGTCCAGGAACTTGTAGGACGGCCCGCCAAGCAGGGCCGGCACCAGTTCGCGCACCTTCGGATGGAACGGCAGCGCGGCAAAGAACTTGTGGTGATACGACAGCGGGCAGATCTGCAGGTTGACCTTGTCGTCGCGCCTGGTCGTGCGGTCCATGTCCGTGGCGACGTTGTGCAGCTTGCCGGCATCCATCAGTTCCTGCATGCCGGCCTGCAGGGCCGCGACCTCGGCTTCGTCGAAGAACGGGTCGACCACCACATAGCCGGTGCTGCGGAATTTCGCGGCCAGCTCACCGATGTCCATGGCTATTCCTCCCGATCAGTCCGGCCTAGCACCGCCTCGCGCGACGCGCGGCAGGCGGCTTGTTGTCATGGCCTGTTGATCGGAAAAGCTACACCATCGCGCTTGGCGGCGCCATTGCAGGGCGCGGGCCCTGCGCCCACGCCCTGGCATCTGTCATTTGGCAGCGGCAAGCGACAATCAGAGTTCACACGGCTCGTCGGCCTCGCACGTCGTCACCGACACCTTCATGTAGCCGGCGGGACAGATCGAATCCTCGTTGGCCGGCAGGGACTCGCCCTCGGCGTTGGAGCAGAAGTACTCGGTCTTGGCGAAAAGCGGGCCTGCATCGGCGGCCGTCAGATCGGTTTGCCCGACCGGGGTCGGGAATTGCCCCATGCCCTGGTCGATCAGACTGTCCAGGCCAGCGTTGCCGCGCGACACCGACATGCTCGGCAGGCTCGCGGTTTCTTGGAGGGTGTGCGGCACGACCTGAAGGTCGGTGATCACCGGAACGGACGCGGTGGCCGCGCGCGGCATGTCGTGTTGAGTGCGATCCTCGGCCTGGGCGCCGTGCGCAAGGGCAAGCGCGGCAAACCCGGCAATCGCGGTCAGGCGCAGAGGTGCGCGGACATCGAGGGTGCGAAGGCAGTGAATGGCGGTACGCATGATGTGGTTCTCCCCTTTCCTGCGGCTGACACAATGTCGCCTTATTCGGCAGTCGCAGCAGGGCGGGAGATGGTTCAATCAAGCGCAGACTTACGCCGATGCTCTATGAGTCCGCCAAGGCCGACCACGTGCGCCGCGCCAGCTCCAGCGTCGTGTCGTCCTTGAAGCGGAACGACCGTTCGAAGTCGGGGAAACTGAAGTCGCGCGCTTCCCGGCGGACATGCGCCACCCGTGCCGCCGCCTCGTCCTCTCGGCCGGCCAACCCAAGCACGATCGCCGCGATCACGTGGATATGCACGTGCGCGTTCGGCGCGCGGACCGACTGTGCCCCCCAGTCGGCGGCAGTCTCGAAATCCCCGCGCACGAAATGCGACAGCGCGCGGGTCGCCAGCATGGCGTAGTTCAGCGGGTCGATCGGGCTCAGCGCCAGCGCCTTGGCCACGCCCTCCTCGCTGCGCTCTCCGGCGCCCAGCAACGCGTCCAACAGCCCGCGATTGTAATGGGCGAAGGCATAGTTCGGGGACAGGTCGATGCTGCGGTCCAGCCACGGCATGGCACCGGCAAAATCGCCGCCGATCCAGGCCGAACGCCCCATCGTCAGGTTGACGAACGGGTCCATCGGGTCCAGTTCCAGGCTGCGCTCGGCGAACCGGCGGGTCTGGTCGCGCTGGTGCTCGACATCGTCGGTGTAGCCGACCAGCACATTCTGCATGTGCGTGAACGACAGGCCGGCATGGGCACGCGCGAAATTGGGGTCGGCGCTGAGTGCGCGGTCGAACATGCGCGACGCGATCTCGTTGTCGTGCTTGTTGAAGCGGTACACGTGCCACAGCCCGCGATGATAGGCGGACCAGGCATCCAGGCTCTCGGTCGGCAGGCGCGCGGCGTGTGCGGCCTCGGCCATCTGGATCCGGGTCTCGATGGCGGTGACGATGTGGCCGGCAATGGTGGTGCGCAGTTGCAGCAGTTCGTCCACCGGGCAGTCGAACCGGTCGGCCCACACCAGCTTGCCGTCGGTTGTGTTCGTCAGTTCCACCGTGACGATGCTGGTGGTGCCCAGAAAGGCGATGGTGCCGGTCAGCACGTAGCGCGCGCCCAGCACCCGGCCGACTTGGCCGAAGTCGACCGCCGGCTCGCGGAACCGGAACGACGAGCCGCGGGCGATGACGAACAGCCAGTGCAGGCGCGACAGCTCGACGATCACCTCGTGCGAGATGGCATCGCCGAGCCCGCCGAAGCGCTCGTCGGGCGTGGTGACCTGCAGTGGCAGCACGGCGATGGACGGACGCGATTCCCGGTTGGCCGGGTCTGCATCGCCAGCGAGGCCGCCCGGCGCCTCCGGCACGATGGAAAGGGCCGCGGCGGCGGCCGGCACCGCCGGCTCCGCGAACGCGGTGTCGTGCGCATCGACTTCGGCGACGAAGCGGAAGCCCCGGCCATGCACAGTGCGGATGAAGGCCTGCGCCTTGCCATCGTCGCCGATCGCCTGGCGCGCCGCCTTCACAGCGCTGGAGACGGCGGCCTCCGACACCACGCGCCCGCCCCAGACCGCCTGATTGATCTCGCCTTTGGTCACCACCCGGCTGGCATTGGCCAGCAGCAGTTCCAACAGCGAAAAGACTTTCGGCTCGACCTTCCGCGCCTGATCGCGATGGCGCAACTCGAAGCGGTCGGTGTCCAGCTCGAAGTCACCGAAGGCGTAGATCATCTCGAATCCCTGGGCTGCAACCCGGAACTCACCCATTCTGCATGGATTCGCATGAAATATGCAGATTTTCCCCAAGTTCCCTTCAAGCATCCCCATCCGGCATCGGCCATATCTCTTGTCACACACCGCACGCCACTCGCTGGAACGCGAACGGCACCCGGCAACACCGGCACCCCGCCGGCCACACGAGACGAAAGGAAACACCGATGCCTTTGGACAGCGCACCCGATTTCACAGCGATCAAGGCCAAGCAGAACGCGGCCTGGGCCTCCGGCAACTACGCCATCGTCGGCTGCACCTTGCAGATCGTCGGCGAGAGCCTGGCCGAGGCGCTCGACCTCCGCTCCGGCCAGCAGGTGCTGGACGTCGCCGCCGGCAACGGCAACTTCACCCTCGCCGCCGCCCGCCGCTGGACCGACGTCGTCTCCACCGACTATGTCGGCAGCCTTCTGGAGCGCGGCCGGGCCCGCGCCGAGGCCGACGAGCTGAACGTCACCTTCAAGGTCGCCGACGCCGAGGCGTTGCCGTTCGCCGACGCCAGCTTCGACGTGGTCGCCTCCACCTACGGCGTGATGTTCGCGCCAAACCAGGCCCAGGCCGCCGCCGAGCTGCTGCGGGTCTGCCGCTCCGGCGGCAAGATCGGGCTCGCCAACTGGACGCCCGACAGCTTCATCGGCCAGCTCTTCAAGGTGATCGGCCGCTATGTGCCGCCGCCGGCCGGCCTGCAATCGCCCGCGCTGTGGGGCACCCGCTCGCGCCTGCTGGAGCTGTTCGGCGCAGATGCGGCCGACATCCAGGCGACCGAGAAGCCGTTCGTGTTCCGCTACCGCTCGCCCGAGCACTGGCTGGAGATCTTCCGCGACTTCTACGGCCCGACCCACAAGGCTTTCGGCGCGCTGGACGACGCCGGCCGCCAGGGCCTCGCCACCGACCTGCTGGACCTGATCGCGGCCCACAACGAGGCATCGGACGGGACCATGGTGGTGCCCTCGCCTTACCTGGAAGTGGTGGTCACCCGGCGCTAGGAAATAAATACGGGGACAGTTTACTTAATTCGTGGCGCACCCGCACCGAGCCGCGCGAGCAAGTGAATTAAGTAAACTGTCCCCGTATTTGACCCGGTCTTGACCACGCAGAAACGTCAACCACGAAGGAGGCCGCCCATTTGAGAACAGCGATTTCGCACGCGGCGTCGGTTGGTCGCTCCCTTTCCCGACGCCACACCCGCCGCCCCGCGCACCAATAGCAACAACAACCGCGCATGGGGCGGCAGCGGCCGCCGCACAACACCAAAACCATGGCGGTCAAGCGCTTCCGGCCCGTGGTCCCTTCGGATTGTCCCAACTCCCTGGGCGGCTGCAACCTCCGAACACCACGGGCCGGACCCCGCGCAATTCCAGGAGAAACCCCGGCGGTGAAAGCTGCCGGGGTCTTTTTTTGAAGCTGCCCCTCCACCGACTCGGCAATCCACCTCAGCCAATAGAGTTGACATCCGCCAAGAAACTGATGTCGAATTGTTGTCATGATTATTGAATTGCTGATTTCGCGACAGGACACAAGAAATGGCAAACGGACATACTTGGCTATCCAGCGCAGGAACAATTATCTCGATTGCGGGCACGCTCATCGGCGTTGGTATTTGGGTGGCGTCGATTGAATATAGGCTTAGCAATATACAAGAAGGACCGGAAGGCCCTCAGGGAAAAGATGGCCCGCAGGGGCCCCCGGGTATTTCTCCGACCGTCGAGGAAATCTCCGATTTTCTATTAGATCAACACCTCGACGAACTGCGAGGACCGCGAGGTGAGAAGGGTCTGGACGGCCCCCCAGGTCCGACAGGTTCGTTCGAGCTGCCCGAAGGTGCGGTCGTGGCATTTGCGAGTTTGAGTTGTCCCGTGGGCTGGGCCTACTATGGCGCCGCAGGCGGTAGAGTTGTTGTTGGCGCCGGGGCGCACAACAATCGGGATGAGGACGGCTACTTGCTGCCTGTGTATAATATTGTTCAGGGCCTCTCTGGCCCTCAAATAGATCATGGCGGCCAACAATACGACATCATTTCCGTTGAACACTTACCCCCTACTGCTTTTGTCCGCGATGACGATGCAAGAAGTTTTGTGATTGGATATTCGGACGGTGAGAATGAGCCTGAAGGCGATCCGTCAGCCGTGAGATATTTTGCGGGGCCGACTTTGGGCGAAACCGAGCGCGGCGTAGGCCAAAAAAACATTCCACCATACATTGCACTTTACTGGTGCACTCCTGAAAATATTGACTAGTTCCGTCGTGGCAATTTCGTCAGCCAGACTCAACCCTCCCAATTATTGATCCGATATTGCGCCTCAGCGGCCATGTCGCCGTCGGGCCATTGATCGAGGAATCGTTCCAGCGCGGCGGGCGTGCCCTCGACCACGGCCTCCAGGAAAGCCAGACGCTCCTGCAGCCGCGCGATCTCGTGGCCTTCCAGGGACTCCAGGGTCTGGGCGTTGATCGCCGCCGCGCCCTGCACCTGCATGACCTCGTGGACCATCTCCTCGCGCAGGTCCTCAACCATGCCGCTGGCCGAGAACCACGCGACGATGCCGACGACCAGCCCGGCAATGCCCACCACCAGGGCGACGATACTCAGCTTGTTCGACGATCCGTTGGCCATGTTCCCCTCTCCATGACGGCTGCTTTCTCGTTGGGTCAAAACCTAACGTCAGCGCGCCCGTTATGGAATACGCCTCGCTTTGTGACTGACGTCACAGTCGCCATGCATCCAACCGCGCCGGGCCGAGGGTAAGTCGCCCATCAAGACGCCGCCAGAGGCATTAGCGTCTTGGGTCTGCACCGACTTTGTCTTCACCCCGACGACGGAGATCATCATGAAAGGCCACCAGACCACAACGACACTGCCACCGCAGACTGTGAAGGAGCGCGTTGACTTGTCACCGCATCGGCCGCCGGTCATCAGCCCGCCGGAGTTCGACGGGCCCGAGGGCGCATTGCACTGGCTCGGCGACGTTCTCGACGGTTGGCGCGGCAAAGGCGATTTTCACCATTGCCCGGACGGCAATTTCATAGACGATCCGCGTATTGGCGGCGGCGATGTGCCGGTGCCGGACGATGGCATCGGCCGCGACGGTCGCGGCAACCCGACAGGCTGTCTCAGCTGCGATGGCCCGCCGACGGTGTCCGGCGATCTGGCATTGCGCAAAAAGGACAACAGCCCGATCGCGAAGGAGTGCGATGGCACACCAAGGCCGAAACTGGCGCCCAGGATAGAGTGGCGCTACGCCGAGACCGGCAAGCTTGCCGACAAGGAGTATCAGCCCAATGTCGACGAGGCGTCTGCATATACCAAGATCGAGACCTTCACCGAGTTGTCGAACATCAGCACAACGATTTCCAATATCGTGACCGGTGCCGCTGCCACCGTCTCGACTGGCGGAAGCGTCGCGCTGGTCAATCAGATCCGCAACGTGTCCGATCGGATAAGGGACATCATTTTCGGCGATCCCAACCGAACGGTGCTGTTCGGGCGCGTAACGCTGCCGTTCAGTTTGGCGAGCGCGGGCTCGGTGACGATCAAGCACGTGCACCAGTGGAAGGCGTTTGTCTCCGGCCAGGGGCTCTACGATTTCAAGGTCAAGGCGTTGGTCGATGGTGAATCGAAGCCCGACCTCACGGTTCCCAATGCCGCGGAACGCGCCCGCCTGAAGAAGCCGGCCGCCACACAACCGGCGCCGGCCGACCCGGCGAATCCCGGCAATGCACCTGCCAAGGCGCCGTTGCTGGTGGCGCCGGAACGCCTGAACGACCCGTTGTGCAAGAGCCGTCCGCTCGACTCGTCGCAGGCTTCGATGTCGTTGCCCCTCAGTGCCGGCGACCACCAGGTCGACTTTCGCTACGAGTTGCGGTCTGGCTTCGACAGTTTGCTCGGGCCTTCGGGTTTGAAGGCGCTGAACGATTTGTTGCAGTCGTTGCTCGACGCCGGCACCCAATTCGGAACGTCAGCAGCCGCGGTACTGCAGGCGTTGGTTGCGAACGCGCTGCCCGGTGGCGGCACGGCGCCGTCAGTCGGCGATGTCGCACTTACGGAAGCGGCAAAGGTCGGCCAGGCTGCATTTCAAACATTCCAGAAAGCGGCCAATGCGCTTATCGAGTTCTTGAAGGTCGCGCTTGATGCACCGATTGCCTACGTCCGGCTGATGTCGAGCAACTTCGCCCTGACGTGCGCATAGCGGCCGCATTCCAGCCCCGCAGAAACAGCGGCGAATAAAGAACCCGGCGGTTTGACCCGCCGGGTTACTTTTTTCCGCTATAGAGAACCGACTCACAATCAATTTGCCTGTCATGTTAGAATCTAAGTCATTTTCTACGACTATTAGATTGACACATCATAATTTCCACAACTATCCTAACCCCAAACAGGCTGATTTTATATACCTATGGGGGCGAAAATGTCGCTTGATAACATTATCTTCTCTGGATTGACGCAGATCCTGGCGAATGACGGCACCGGATTCGACGGGCAGCAGGTGCGCTACCCCACGCTTGTGGAGGTGGACGGTACACAATATCTATATTACGCGGGCCTGAACGGTAACAATTTTCACAGTATTGGGCTCGCCACATCGACAGATGGCGTCAACTATACGCGGGTCTCTGATGATCCCGTGATCGACCGAACCGATGCACCAGCTTGGGCCTCTTTTCGAATCTACCCAGAAACCGTCATGTATGAAGACGGTGAGTTCAAGATGTGGTTCCATGGCCGTGACACCAACTTGTCGACCGATCCAGGCAATACATATGGGTTTGGCTATGCGACCTCGACGGATGGCGTGAATTGGTCGATCGTCCAAGAACCGATTCGCGTACAGGACGGGCCGCGCGAAGGCGCTTCGATTGTTGAGGTTGTCAAACTGGATGATCAATACATTGCGTATTATTATGACCAGAACAACAACGCACCCAGCGTATTGTATCGCGCGGTGTCGGACGACGGCATTGAATTCTACGATGACCAACTTGTAGAATTCAATGACGCGGCTGGGTCCGGCCTGCACTCGGCCACCGTGGTTGGCGGCAAAATCATTGGCGTTGTGTCATTCGATGGTGCGGAGTATATTGCCACTTCGATAGATGGATTGAATTTCGATCTGACCCAGACGATTGAGCTTCCCTCTGGCTACACCGACTACGCGCACGATATTATCGTCGATGGCGACGAAATCACCCTGGTTGGCCAAATAATTGGCCCTGGTAATACAATTGATATTTACACAGTCACCGCACAGTACACTTTTGAGCCCGAAACGCCGCTAAGCACCGGTTTTGCTTTGCCGGTTGGCGAGCGCGATGGCGTCCTGGCAACTGAAGATCAATACGACGAGGACGGCTGGTACGTATTTTCCGATCTCGGTGCGCCACTCAATGATGCCTTTCATCTCGGTGAAGACTGGAATTTCAACGCAGCCCCCTATGATGCGAATGATCCTTATGACGATCTCGGTCAATCGGTTTTCGCGGCTTCGAACGGTAAGGTTGTTTATGCCGGACCGCACTACGGACCGGCGCTGAATTTCGACACCGCGTTTGGAAATCTGGTTGTCATCGAACATCTGCTCGCAGACGACCGCCTGATCTATTCGCTCTA
Organism: Alphaproteobacteria bacterium; assembly: GCA_965227515.1. Lineage (GTDB taxonomy): Bacteria > Pseudomonadota > Alphaproteobacteria > CALKHQ01 > CALKHQ01 > CBDDFZ01. The sequence continues at coordinate 1,511,505 of CBDDFZ010000001.1, read as the reverse complement.
TGCCCATTTGGACTCCATTGAGCCGGGTATCGTCGCTGGGGCCATTGTAGATGGCACCGATGTGAAGATTGGCGAAGTCGGCGAAACAGGCGCGGCGGGCACCCCGCATCTGCATTTTGAGGTTTTTGAGGGCAATTGGCAGCTTGCGGTTGCCGAAATTGCATATGTCGATACCTTCATTTGCGAGGGGTCCTCGCACACGGTGTCATATTCGGCTGGGCAGTACTATTGGCAAGAGGTCGTTGATGGCCAGGTCGTTTCCAACCTCATCGACCATGATGCGCAGGACATCACGTGGTTCGATCCCACCGACCTCATATTGGGCCTGGGCGACTTTAGCGGTGAACCACCGATTGTGATCGATGCCGGCAATGGCAGCGATACCCTGGTTGGCGGCGATGGCGACGACATACTCGACGGCGGCAGGGGCAGCGACGTCATAATCGGCGGCTATGGCGACGATATGCTGAGCGGTGGCCGTGGCGACGATGTGATCTACGGCGGTGGCGGCGCTGATATCATCTCCGGCGGGCGCGGCAGCGACGCCATTCAAGGCGGCAACGGCAATGACCTGATCGATGGTGGTCGCGGGGCCGATATCATCAGCGGTGACGCGGGAAGTGACTACATCGATGGCGGTCGCGGGGCCGATATCCTCGATGGCGGTTTCGGTGCCGACCAAATCAATGGCGGGGCGGGGTCCGATACAATCATTGGTGGCGCTGACGACGACATTCTGGTCGGTGGAGCGGGTGCCGACGACTTCGTGTTCGCAACAGCCTTTGAGTATGACCCGCAGGCTGACACGATCCTTGATTATTCTAGTCAGGATATGATTGTCATAGAGAACTACGCGGCAGATTTTTCCGACTTGACCATCTCTCAGGTCGGCACTGATGTTTTGATTGAGTATGCGCCAGGATTCACCATCACGCTCGTCGACTATGACGCAAACGATCTGAGCCAAAGTGATTTCGACTTTAGCTAAAGAGTGCGAAGTGCGGCTGCAGTGAAACGACAACTGGGTGTCACTTGATGCGACACCCCAAACAAGCGGAAAGTTTGGCCGGGCCGCACGGTGGCAGCCCGGCCCCAATGTCACCGATCAGGTATAGCGGTACGGACGGCCGGCCGACGCCATCACCGCGTTGTACTGCTTATAGATGTCGATCACCCGCGCGGTGCGCTCGCTGATCTCGGCGATCTCGTCCCAGAACGCGCCGGCCGCGGCCTCGACCTCGGCCCACTCGCTGTCCGGAATCGAGGTCAGCTCCAGCTTGGTGCCCTGGGTGCGCAGATGCGCCTCGCCGCCCCAATACCAGTGCTGGCGATAGTAGTGCGAGCTGTCCATGCACACCTTGAACAGCTCCTGCAGGTGCTCGGGCAGCTCCGCCCAGCGCTCCTCGTTGGCGAAGTACGAGCCGCACCACGCACCGGAGATGTTGTTGGTGAGGAAGTAGTTGGTCACGTCAGCCCAGCCGACGGTGTAGTCCTCGGTGATGCCGGACCACGCGATGCCGTCGAGCTCGCCGGTCTGCACCGCGATCTCGATGTCTTCCCACGGCAGGGTCACCGGCACCACGCCGAACTGCGACAGGAAGCGGCCGGCGGTGGGAAAGGTGAAGACGCGCTTACCTTCCAGGTCCGAAAGGGTGCGGATCGGGTCGACGGTGTTGAAGTGGCACGGGTCCCAGGCGCCAGCGCTGAGCCACTTGACGCCGACTTCGCTGTACGCCTCGTCCCAGATCTCGCCCAGGCCGTACTGGTGGAACAGCACCGGCACGTCCAGGCTGTAGCGGGTGGCGAACGGGAAGTAGCCGCCGAACACGGCGATGTCGACCGGGGCCGCCATGGAGTCGTCGTCGGACTGCACCGCGTCGATCGTGCCCGACTGCACAGCGCGGAACAGCTCGCTGGTCGGCACCAACTGGTCGGCGAAGAAGAGCTCGATCTCCATCTCGCCATTGGCGATCTTGTTGAAGCTGTCGATGGACGGCTTGATCACGTGCTCGGCCAGCGCCGGGCCGGCATAGGTCTGCAACCGCCACTTGATCGGCGCCGACTGCGCCTTGACGTAGGGCGCACCGATGGTGGCCGCACCGACGCCGGCCGCGGTCGCGACACCGGCGTTCTTCAGAAATCGCCGGCGTTGCGGCTGCTTGGTCTGCTTGGTCATGTGAACTTCTCCCTCTTGATTATCGGGTCATTGTGACGTGGCCGGCGCATCCGCGCCATAGCCGACTTCTCGCACCTGCAAAGATCGAGCCCCCGCTGGCCCCGGCTCGGCAGCACCTACTCACTATTCAGCGAATCCGGCAGCCACATGGCGATGTCGGGGAACGCCATCACCAGCGCCAGCCCCAGGATCATCACCGCCACGAACGGCACGATGGAGCGGTAGATGTCGCCGAGCGAGATCTCCGGCGGCGCCATCGCGCGCATCAGGAACAGGTTGTATCCGAACGGCGGCGTCATATACGCGACCTGGCAGGTGATGGTGTAAAGCACGCCGTACCAGATCGGATCAAAGCCCAGCAGCTGGACCAGCGGCACATAGAGCGGGGCGACGATCACCAGCATGGCGGTGTCGTCCAGGAACATGCCCATGACCAGATAGGTGAGCTGCATCAGGATCAGGATGGTCCAGGGCGACATCTCCAGGTTCTGGCGGAACAGGGCGTCCACCACGTCGACCGCACCGATGGCATCGAACACCGCGCTGAAGCAGAGTGCGGCCATGATGATCCACATGAACATGCAGCTGATGTTCAGCGTCTTCTCGACGGTGACGTGCATGATCTTGAAGGTCAGCCGCCGCTTGGCGAGCGCGACCAACGTCGAGGCCACCGCGCCGACGCCGGAGCTTTCGACCAGGCTGGTGACGCCTGACACGAACGGCACGATCATCAGCACGAAGATGAAGAAGGGGGCTGCCCCCGACAGCACCATCTGGAACTTGTCGCGCCCGCTCAGCGCCTCGCGGCGTTCTTCGCTCAGCGGCGGGCCCAAGTTGGGCTGAAGCTGGCAGCGGATGACGATGTAGACGATGAACAGGGCCGCCATCATCAGGCCTGGCGTCGCCCCGGCCAGCCACAGGTCGAGGACGGAGACCCGCGCAATCATGGCATAGAGCACCAGCACCACGCTGGGCGGCACCAGGATTCCGAGCGAACTGCCCGCCTGGATGACGCCGGTGACCATGATCTTGTCGTAGCCGCGCTTCAGCAGCTCGGGCAGTGCGATGGTGGCGCCGATGGCCATGCCGGCGACCGACAGCCCGTTCATCGCCGAGATCACCACCATCAGCAGGATGGTGCCGACCGCCAGCCCGCCCTTCAGCCCGCCGAACAGGACGTGGAACATGCGGTAGAGGTCGTCCGCGACCCCACTTTCGGCCAGCACGAAGCCCATGTAGATGAACAGCGGCAGCGTCAGCAGCGGGTACCAGTCCATCAACTTCATGGTGGCGGAGAACGCGGCATCGACGTCCGGGCGGTCGCGCAGGAACAGCGCCGCAGCCACACCGACGAAGCCGATGGCCCCGAACACGCGCTTGCCGGTCAGCAACAGGACCAGCATGGTCGCGAACATCAGCAGGGCGGCAAACTGGTCGATCATGCTGTCGGAAGCCTTGGCAGCGTCAGTCGATGGGGCGGCCGATGGCCGTGCCCAGGTCGCGGAAGAACAGGGCGACGGTCTGCAGGATGACCAGCACGATGCCCAGGCACATCACCAGCTTCACCGGCCACATCTTCGGCCGCCAGGCGGAGTTGGAGGTCTCGCCGTAGAGCAGCGCGTACTCGGTGCTGCCATAGGCGCCCCAGGCCAGCATCACCAGATAGAACAGCAGCAGCAGGACCATGACGGCGTCGACCGCCGCCTTGGTGCGCGGCGACCAGCGGGCATAGGCCAGGTCCATGCGTACGTGCGCATCCTTCTGCAGCGCATAGCCGCCGCCCAGCAGGAAATAGGCCACCATCAGGAACTGGGCGATCTCCAGGTACCACAGCGGCTGGGTGAAGAAGACCTTGGTGATCGAGGAATAGAACAGCACCGCGATCATCGCGAAGATCAGGTACATCGCCAGCAGCCCGAACCAGCGGTTGATGCGGTCGATGACGCGGACATAGAGGACGATGGGCTTCGGCAAGTGCAGGCAGGCTCCAGGCAGGCCCCGGGGAGACCCCGGGATGCACGGCCACCGGACCCGGCGGCCACCCGACCTTTACCATCGGTTGCTGCGGTTGCGAAAGGGGGCGGTGGCAGCGCACGTGGACGCGATGCGGCGGCCCCCCTACAATTGGTGCCTATTCGGCCCGCCACCCTCTCGCCAGGAGCCCGCCCCCATGCCGAAACTTGCGCGCCTACTCTCGACGATCGGCCTGTCACTCCTACTGACCGGCGGAGCAGCCAACGCCAGCGACCTGGAGGATGCCCAGGCCGAACGCGAATTCGTCCCGGTGGTCGAGGTCATCCAGACCGCCGGTGACAACGCGTTGGAATGCACCAACTACGATGTCAACTCGGATACCTGCGACATGCTCGCCCGAACCCTAGTCGCCGGCGACACCTATGTGGCAACGGCCAGTTTCCTGATCAACGAGTCGCCCGAGTTGATCGGCATGCTGGTTGATCGCGGGACGATCGAGAATGGCCTCGCCTGCAGCGACGCGACCGATATCTCGTTCGAACTCTATTCGGCCGAGCCCATGGACGAGGTCCTGATGTCCACGTTGGAAGGTCAAATGATGGAAATGGCCCAGATGTTCGGAATGGTATGCCAGGCCTATTTTCGAGCGGGCGACGGCTATGAGATCGAGTACTTCAACGCAGCAGGCGACGCGGTGATTGGCATTCCACCGTTGCGGTCCATCTTCATGACCCGAGAGCCAGGGCTGAGGGTTCCGGAGTAGACTCCGTTCGCCTCGTCATTGGTCGGCCTTGCGGGGAGAAGCCCTTGACCTATGACGAGTACGACGCCTTCTGCAGCGGGCTGACGGCGACGTTCCGGGTGATCCAGTGGGGCGGCGCACACGTGTGGAAGGTCGGCACGCCGGACCGCAACAAGGTCTTCGCCATCGGTGGCTGGAGCAAAGGCGCCGAGCCGCACATCACGTTCAAGGTCTCCGACATCGCGTTCGAGATGCTGCAGGAGCAGCCCGGCCTGCGACCCGCGCCCTATCTGGCGTCACGCGGCATGAAATGGATCCAGCACTACGACGCGCCTGGCCTCAGCGACGACGACCTGCGCCTCTACCTGGCCGAATCCCATCGCATCGTTGCCAGCGGCCTGCCGAAAAAGCTGCAACGCGAAATGGGCCTGATCCCGACCTAATCGCGACACACTCGTCGCTATGATGCAGGCTGAATGGGAACCGGGGCCACATTCCCGTTTTTGCCAATCACGCCAATAGCGTGCGGACGTGTATTAAGACACATCATGTTGTGCGTGCAGCCGTGCCCGTGATGCTCGAAACATAATTAAAAAACTGAAATCGAACTGTAATGACAACGCCAAGACGTCGGCGTAGGATGATGGGCACTAATATTTGCAATGATTTTTAGATTGGAGATTTTACAATGTCTAATGCGCGAATCTTTGTCATCGTCCACAACCAGACCGGCGAGCCGGTAGCGGCATCGGTCGAGTACAAATCCACCGACGAACGTCGTTACAGAAAACTGTCCTACGACCAGGGCCTGCAGCGCCATGTCGGCACCCTGGAGCCGGGCGCCTGCCATCTGCGCATCCAGGGGCCGAAGGGCACGTCCGAGGAGCAGCGCCACATCGAGGTCGCCGCCGGCGACAACCATGTCTCGGTGATGGTCGCACCGTCCGGCATGCCCGCGCTGGTGGGCCCGCAAGGCAACTGGTACTTTACCAGCCGCGACGACGAGCGGCTGCTGCATGTGCAGGGCCGCGAGGCGCTGGAGCGCGCCACCGATGTGCTGAAGAAGCACAAGTTCGACGCCAAGCCGATGCCTACCCAGGGCGAGGTCAGGCCCAACGACGTGCTGTTCAGCGTGAAGCTGAGCGGTGGGGAGGATGAGGCACAGCGCCTTGCCCAGCTCGCGAGCAGCGAGCTGGCCGAGCAGGGGTTGAGCGCGCGGGTCGCCGTGCCGGGCTATGTCGGCGACGACGTCTCCTTCGGGCTGACCGACGAGATCGTCATCAAGTTCAAGCCCGAGGCAACGCCGGAAGAGATCGCGCGGCTGGCCAAGCGCCACGGCCTGGAGCAGTTGCGCGCCATCGCCTGGATGGGCAATGGCTTCCTGTTCCGCCGCGACGGCGGGCCGTCACTCGACATGCTGGATCTGGTGGCCGACCTGAACAAGGACCCGATTGTCGACTTCGCCGAGCCGAATGTCGCCCAGCGACTGCAGAACTTCGCCTACACCCCGGGCGACTACCTCTATGCCGAGACCCCGCACCTGCCGCTGGTGAACGCCGACGATGCCTGGGAGACGATCGAGACCTCCACCACGGTCAACCGCGGCGGCAGCCCCGACATCGTGGTGGCGGTGCTGGACCTCGACGGCGTCGACCCGACACATGCCGACCTGACCGGGGCACTGTCCGATGGTACGGCCAAGCAGTTCGCCAATTTCGACTTCGTCACCATGACCAACCAGACGCTGGCGAACTGCGGTGGCGATCACGGCACACAATGCGCAGGATCGGCCACTGGCCGCTTCGACAACACGGGTGGCAATTGCGGTGTCGCGCCGAATTGCAAGCTGATCGGCGGCGGGTTCTCCCCCTTCTCTACCCAACTGCAAATCGCGGACATCTGGGTGTGGATGGCCGGTTTCCCGACCAGCTCGACGCTGCCCGGCTTCCCGGCCCAGCTCACCCAGGGCGCCGACATCATCTCCAATTCCTGGGGACCGGGCTTCCCGAACGCGACGACCCAGACGTTGCGGGACGCGTTCGACTTCTTGACCACCTATCCGCGCGACGGCCGCGGCGTGATCATGGTGTTCGCCACCGGCAACTATGGCTACACGCTGCTCGACACCTTCAACCCGTATGCGTTCGACCAGAAGACGCTGGCGATCGGGGCGTCGATCAATGCCAGCCCGACCAACCCGGTGAACAGCCTGCAGGCCGACCATCAGGGCAACTCCAACAACTTGCCCGCCGTGGTCGACAACCGGTCGTACATCAGCCCCTACGGCATGACCGTCGACATCGTCTCGCCGAGCCATACCTGCTACGGGCCCGGCCTGCCGGGCGCCGGCGTTGTCGACCCGATCATGGCCCCGGCGCGCACCGGGCTGGGCGACTGGCCGGGCAATGCGGTGACCACGACCACGCTCAACGCGGCCGCCAGTGCGGGCGACACCGTGCTGTCGGTGGCGAGCACCGCCGGCTTCGCCGTCGGGGACGTCGTGCTGCTGGCCGCGCCCGGCACAGCCAATGCGGAGACCACCGCCGTGACCGCGGTTGCCGCCGGCCAGCTCACCGTCACCGCCATCGTCAACGCCCACGGCGCCGGCACCTCGGTCGCGACCGGCCCGGCCGACTATGCGATGAACGCGGCCATCGGCTTCGGCGGCACCAGCCATTCCTGCCCGACGGTGGCGGGCGCGGCGGCCCTGATGCTCTCGGTCCAGCCGGACCTCAACTGGATCGAGGTGCGCGACATCCTGCGCGCCACCGCGGTGCAGATCGACATCGGCCAGGCCTTCGCGACCGGCCAGTGGATCGACCTGGATGGCGACACGGTGGTCGACTTCAGCCAGTGGTATGGCTATGGCCGCCTGGACGTGGATGCCGCGGTGACCGCGACCATCGGGCTGACCAACCGCACCGATGCCGTGGTCCGCGACAATCTGGGCGACAATGGCGCCGTGCCGTCCGCCGGCTGGCATGCCTCCAGCCCGGACATCTGGACCCGCAAGACCGACGACCCGATCCCGGCCCTGGCCTACGGCGCGGCACCGCCGCACGAGAACCCGCAGTTCGGCCAGGACAACTACGTCTTCATGCGGGTGCGCAACAACGGCACGGCGGCCGCCTCCACCATCTTCCTGCGGGCGCTGATCACCCACTTCCCGGGGATCGAGTTCCAGTATCCGGACGACTGGCAGCCGACACCGCAGTTCGGCGGCGCGCCCAGCCTGCCGCTGCAGCCGGGCACCTACCTGATCGGCGAGGCGACCGTCAGCAACCTCGCCCCCGGTGCCGACACCATCGTCAAGATGACCTGGGACGAGGACCTGGTGCCGCCGCAGACCGTCACCGTCGGCGGGTCGACAGTGAACTGGCACCCCTGCCTGCTGGCCGAGGCGGCACCGCATGACGGGCCGGCGATCGTGACCGGGCTTGCCTATCCGGTGAAGGGCGACAACAACATCGCCCACCGCAACATCTCCATCGACTATCCGGCGATGGGCGGCAGCTCGGGGCTGATGAGCGCGGTGGTGGCCGGCACCCGCGACGTTTCCGGCGTCGACATGGTGGTGATCGACCGCACGGCCCTGCCCGCCGACGTCGGCGCGCTGGTCAGCGTGCTCGACAAGGCGGTGCTGAAGCACTGGGTCGACCTGGTGCGGAAGGGCGACGGCATTCACACCGTCGATCCGCTCGGCGTCGACCGCCCGAAGCCGGGATCGAAGCCCGAAACTGGGCCCGACCCGGACGACATCGATTTCGGCAAGCACGGCTCATGCGACATCATGCTGTTATCGCGGGCACGTCTGGCGGTCAGGTGCTGCGACGACGACGTGCTGGTGATCGATGCGCCCAGGGGCACGAAGCTGCGCAAGCTGTGCGCCGTGACGGGCCGGGGCAATGCCGCCGACGCGCTGGACGTGGTGCAGGTCGACGGCCGGCCGGCGATCCGCATCGACCACGGCGTCGGCGCCATCGCCCTGCCCTACAGGCTGGCGCGCGGCGAGTGGCAGCCGGTGCTGGTCGGCACCACGTCGCCGAATACGTCCGACCGGCCGCGCGGCCGCATCCTGGTCAGCCAGATCCGTGGCGACGGCGAGGTATCGGCGGGCTACCAGTTCGACGTCTGACCGCAGGCGTCAGACGCAGAGCTTCTGAGTCAATGCCGGGGCCGTCCATCCGTGTGGGCGGCCCCGGTCGCGTATTGGCTTAAGAATCAGCCAACCAGACCGGACAGGAACTCCGAACCCGGCGCGACGCCTGTCACCAGCAAATGCTCGCGCGCCCGCGTGCACGCGACGTACAGGACGTTTCGCTCGGTGGCGTAGATGTCCTCGATCTGATCGGGATCGTCGATGGTCTCGATGCGGTCGCGCAGGGGAAGGATATCGGCGTCGCAAGCCATGACCGCCACAGCACGGTATTCCATGCCCTTGGCCAGGTGCATCGCGCCGACCGTGACCGCGTCTTGCGGCGGTCCGGCCTTGTTGGTCAACAGCGCCGCGTCCAACCCGGCCTGGCGAATGGCGAGCCGCGCGCGTTCGACCAGGTCGTTGGTGCGCACGAACACGGCCGTCTCCGATGGCGCGGCGTAGGCGCGAACCGTGCGCAACCAGTCCGCGACGCAGGCGATCTCCGCCTCGGCGTCGTCGCACAGCCTGACGATAGGTGCCGGGCCGTTGAATGCGGAGACCGTCTCCCCGCATGGATGATCGGCACCATCCGGATCGGACGCCGCTCTTTGCAGGAGACGTTCCGCGACCCGATGGATCTGGTGGGACGTGCGGTAGTTGATGGAGAGGCGGTGGGTGCGCCCACTGACATCGATGCCCAGGGCGGTCCACGAGAAAGGGCGCCGGAAGATGCGCTGGCCGTTGTCGCCGACGAAGAAGAGGCTGTCAGGATGGGAGCGGCCGATCGCCGCCAGAAAGCGGAGCCGCGCCACGTCGATGTCCTGCGCTTCGTCGACGACGATGTAGTCGTATGGCGACGCCGGCGCATCCGCCGCTGTGTAGAACGCGGTCAGGCGCGCCAGGATCCCGACCGTGGTGATCAGGTTCCGTCGGTCCAGCTCCTCCCATAATTGGGCATAGACCGACCACAGGCGCTTGCGGCGCTTCGGGCTGATGCGGCTGCTGACGATCGGGCCGTTGAAGTCGCGATAGTCGCGCCACGTCTTGAGCTGAAAGGCGTCGACCGTGCCATGCCATTCGTCCATCAGCAGGGCCAGATTGACCTGCGGCCCATCCGACGCGGCGGCAAGGTCACGCATCAGGTCGAGGACGAGCGACGTCGACGCCACCTGCGGCGTGCCGAAAATGTCGGCATACATATCGCGCGCCAGTGTCGGCAGCGCCTTCGCCGAGACCCGGCCGCGCAGCTCCGGCTCGGCGCCCGCTAGTTGGTCGAGTCGGGTGTTCAGGTCGCGCGCCAGCATGGGCCAAAACGTCGTCAGCAGAACGCGTGACCCCGGCGCGCGGCGTGCCAGGTGGACCGCGCGGTGCAATGCGACGACGGTCTTGCCGGTGCCTGCCGACCCGGTGATCTGGGCGGGGCCGTTGTAGTCGCGCTCCACCAGATCGCGCTGCATGGGGTGCAAGAACACGATCCAACGTTCCCAGGGAAATTCCAGCGCCTGCTGTAGCGCCTCCACATCGGCCATGACACGGAAACGACGCTGCGCGTCCGGATGCGCGAATGGGTCGGCATCCTCTCCCGATGCCCGCGGCTCATTCGGTGTGCCGCCCGCTGCCAGTTCGAGCAGCGCGTCCGCCGCTTCAGGCGGCAGGTGGTCGATCAGATCCAACAGGCCGTCTTCGCTCGCCGCCCGCACATCCGCCAACCAGTCGACCGGCACGCCGTAGCGCAGCAGGGTATCGTCGTCCACATCGGGCGGTATCGCCGGTGGCGGCGCCTCCTCCACCGGCTGCTCCGGTACCCAGACCTCCTCGACCCGCTCGCGGATTTCGACGAGTTGCGCCGCGCCTGTCTTCGGATGGCGTTCGATGCGCCGCCGGTCGGCCCAGCGATAGGCCTCGTCGTGGTGGTCGACGTAGCACAGCAACAAGCTGTCGGCGGTGCGGTGGATGATCATTCTGATGTCCGCGCTGACCCAGATGGACCAGAAATTCGGGTCGCGGCGCTGCCCCAGCCGATGCATTTTCATCGACGGGTGGCTGGGGTTCACCTGCAGGTCGAAGGCCGTTGTCTTCGCCGCCTTCTGTTCCTTGGCATTGAGGCGCGCGAGGCTGCTGGTAAACGTATCGGCGATGCGGAACTTCATGGCGCTAGTGCATATTCATCCCAGTCGGCACTGGCCCTTGTATCTCATTTTGCCGCCGCTGCGGTCATTGTAGCGGCAGCGCAGGCGGGCAGGAGGCCGCATGGCCCTTGGCCTTGCACGCCATGGGTGCGCACCGCGCGCATCAGGTCATGCGCGTCCTAGCACGGCACCAATGAAAACGCCCCCGGCCAAGGCAGGGGGCGTTTTGGTGTCAGCATCCGATTCAAGCCACGGCGGCCAGGCGCATAGACCGGTCCTCCCGGCCTAAATAACAGTCGTCATGCCCGCACTTGTTGCGGGCATCCACGTCTTCCTTGCTGTACGAGGCCGCGCCGATGACTGTCATTAGCTGCGTGGATGCGCGGATCAAGTCCGCGCATGACGAGGGTGAGTGAGAGAACTAGGCAGTTAGGGAGCGAAAAACGAGCTAGTCCTCGTCGTCTTCGTCGACGACGTTCTGCGGCGGACCGGAGTCCTGGCCCTTGGCCTCCTCGTCGCGATCAACCAGCTCGATCACCGCGATCGGCGCGTTGTCGCCATAGCGGAAGCCGGCACGCATCACCCGGGTGTAGCCGCCATTGCGCTCCCGATAGCGCTCGGCCAGCGTGGTGAACAGCTTGTCGGCCAGCTTGCGGTCGCCAAGGACGGAGATCGCGCGACGGCGATTGTGCAGGCCGCCATGCTTGCCGAGCGTGACCAGACGGTCGGCGACCCGGCGCAGTTCCTTCGCCTTCGGCAGCGTCGTGGTGATCTGCTCGTGCTTGATCAGCGCCGCGGCCATGTTCGCAAACATCGCCTTGCGATGCGTGCTGGTCCGGTTCAGTTTGCGCAGCCCCATGCGATGCCGCATCAGTCTTCTCCCGTCTTCATTTCTTGCCCCGCTGGCGCGGAGACGGCACCCGCTTCGACCCTACCTAGGGACCATACGGGCGCAGCTTTCCTATAGACTCTAGAACGGCTCTTCCAGCCGTTTCGCCAAGTCCTCGATGTTTTCCGGCGGCCAGTTGGCGATTTCCATGCCAAGGGTCAGGCCCATGGTGGACAACACCTCCTTGATCTCGTTCAGCGACTTGCGGCCGAAGTTCGGCGTGCGCAGCATTTCCGCCTCGGTCTTCTGCACCAGGTCGCCGATGTAGATGATGTTGTCGTTCTTCAGGCAGTTGGCCGAGCGCACCGAAAGCTCCAGCTCGTCCACCTTGCGCAGGAGATTGCGATTGAACGGAATCTCCTCGGTCTCGGCGGGCTGCGCCTCGGAGCGCGGCTCCTCGAAATTGATGAAGGTCTGCAACTGGTCCTGCAGGATGCGCGCGGCCAGCGCCACCGCGTCCTCCGGCGTCACGGCGCCGTTGGTCTCCAACCGCATGGTCAGCTTGTCGTAGTCGGTGACCTGGCCGACACGGGCGTTCTCGACACGGTAGGCGACCTGGCGGATCGGGCTGAACAGCGCATCGACCGGGATCACGCCGATCGGCGCGTCGGCCGAGCGGTTCTGCGACGCCGGCACATAGCCCTTGCCGGTCTCCACCGTCAGCTCCATCGACACCTTGGCGTTGTCGTCCAGGGTCATCAGGTGATGGCTCGGGTCCAGGATATCGATGTCGTGGCCGGTATGGATATCGCCGGCGGTGATCTCGCCGGGGCCGGAGGCGATCAGCGTCATCCGCTTCGGCCCCTCGCCATGCATCCTGAGCGCCATCGACTTGATGTTGAGCACAATGTCGGTCACGTCCTCGCGCACGCCGGGGATGGACGAGAACTCATGCAGCACGCCGTCGATCTTCACCGAAGTCACCGCGGCACCCTGCAGCGACGACAGCAGGATGCGCCGCAGCGCATTGCCCAGCGTCATGCCGAAACCGCGCTCCAGCGGCTCGGCCTCGATCTCGGCGATGTGCTTGCCGTCGCCCTTGGGCTCGATGCTCAACCGGTTCGGCTTGATCAGATCGGTCCAATTTTTCTGGATCACGGATGAAACCTCACATTTTGCGACGGGCGCGCCCGGCGGGGGGCGCGTCGTCCGTCATTTCGCATACCTGCGTCCTGCAGGCGGCGACAGCACCGGCCTCGAGGTCCGATGCCGCGCGGGCAGTGGTGTCAGACGCGGCGGCGCTTGCGCGCCCGGCATCCGTTGTGCGGGATCGGCGTCACATCACGGATCGACGTGATGGTGAAGCCCACCGCCTGCAGCGCGCGCAGGGCCGATTCACGGCCGGAGCCGGGGCCCTTGACCTCGACTTCCAGCGTCTTCATGCCGTGTTCCTGCGCCTTGCGGCCGGCGTCCTCGGCCGCGATCTGCGCGGCATAGGGCGTCGACTTGCGCGAGCCACGGAAACCCTGGCTGCCCGAGGTCGACCAGGAAATGGCGTTCCCCTGGGCGTCGGTAATGGTGATCTTGGTATTGTTGAACGTCGCGCTGACGTGCGCCACGCCGGACGTAATGTTCTTGCGCTCGCGACGCCGCACACGGGCCGCAGTAGGTTTTGCCATAACTGGTCTCCACTCCGCTGCCCGAGGGGCAGCGCACCTGACGGCCTGGGGCCTTACTTCTTCTTGCCGGCGATCGGCTTGGCCTTGCCCTTGCGGGTCCGGGCGTTGGTGTGGGTGCGCTGGCCGCGCACCGGCAACGCCTTGCGGTGCCTGAGGCCGCGATAGCAACCCAGGTCCATCAGCCGTTTGATATTCATCGAGGTCTCGCGGCGCAGGTCGCCCTCAACCGTGTAGTCCGCGTCGATGGTTTCGCGGATGTGCATCACTTCCTGCTCGGTCAGGTCCTGCACCCGGCGGTCTTCCGGAACGCCGGCCTTGTCGCAGATTTCCTTCGCCTTCGCCGGGCCGATGCCATGGATGTAGCGCAGCGAAATGTGGACCCGCTTCTGGGTCGGGATATTGACGCCAGCTATACGCGCCACGATCGCTCTCCTTTTGCACTAGATGGCATTCCGCCGCGAATGGCGGTCACGCCAATATGCCGCGCAGCAGCAACGCGCCGCGTCAGCAGGCCTGATCGGAAGCGCGGGAGTATAGGCCCGCGCCCACCGAAGTCAATCGCTGTGTTGGTTGCCGGATGGGTTGCCCCTCTAGGCTGCATCCAGCACCTCCACGATGCCGGCATAGACCTCGTCGATGCCGGCCATGCCGTCCACCGTCTTCAGCACACCGCGGTCGCGATAGAACGGCAGGATCGGCACCGTCTGCTCGCGGTAGACCTCGAACCGCCGCCGCGCCTTCTCCTCGGTGTCGTCGGCGCGCACCGGCTCGCCGGCCGCCGCTGCCTCCTCGGCCCGCCCGACGATGCGGGCGACCACCTGGTCCTCGTCGACCACAAGCTCGACAACCCGGTCGAGCTTCATGCCCTTTTCGGCCAGCATGGCGTCCAGCGCCTCGGCCTGCGCCACCGTGCGCGGAAACCCGTCCAGGATGAAGCCTGCCTTGCAGTCCGGCGCGTCGATCCGCTCGGAGATCATCGCGACCATCACGTCATCGGGCACCAGGTCGCCGCGATCCATGATCGCTTTCGCCTTCAGGCCCAGCGGCGTGCCGGATGCCACGGCGGCGCGCAGCATGTCGCCCGTCGAGAGCTGCTTAAGTCCGCGTTCCGCCTCCAGGCGGCCAGCCTGTGTGCCTTTGCCCGCGCCCGGCGGGCCCAACAGTATGATGTTCATCCACGCCGCCCGCGTAGCTTGGCCTTCTTGATCAGCCCTTCGTACTGATGGGCGAGCAGGTGGGAATGGATCTGTCCAACCGTGTCGATCGATACCACCACCACAATCAGCAAACTGGTGCCGCCGAGATAGATGGGTACGCCGTACTGATATTGTATCAGCTCGGGCAGCACACAGACCGCGGCCAGGTAGAGGCCGCCCACGGTCGTCAGCCGGGTCAGCACATAATCCAGGTACTTCGCGGTGTTCTTGCCGGGGCGATAGCCATGGATGAACCCACCGTACTTGCGCAGGTTCTCCGCCGTCTCCTCCGGATTGAACACGATGGAGGTGTAGAAGAAGCAGAAGAAGATGATCAGGCCGGCATAGAGCGCCATGAACAGGGGCTGGCCCGGGCCGAGCGACGCGGCGAGGCCGCCGAGGAAGCCCGTGTCGCCCGCGCCGGCGTTGGCGCTGACGATGGTGCCCGGCAGCAGCAGGATGGAGCTGGCGAAGATCGCCGGGATGACGCCGGAGGTGTTCAGCTTCAGCGGGATGTGGCTGCGGTCGCCGGCGAACATGCGCTGGCCGACCTGGCGCTTCGGATACTGCACCACGATCCGCCTCTGCGCGCGCTCCATGAACACGATGAAGGCGATGACGGCGACGACCAGCACCAGGATCACGATCAGCATCAGCGGCGAGATCTGGTTGGTGTAACCGGCCTCCAGCAGGCTGAGGAACGCGGCCGGCAGGCCGGCGACGATGCCTGAGAAGATGATCAGCGAGATGCCGTTGCCGATGCCGCGCGCGGTAATCTGCTCGCCCAGCCACATCAGGAAGATGGTGCCGCCGACGATGGAGATCACGGTGGTGGCCCGGAAGAACATGCCCGGGTCGATGACCGCCGACTGGCCGTTGGCCAGCGTCATGCCCTCAAGGCCGGCGGCGATGCCATAGCCCTGCAGGGCCGCCAGCAACACCGTGCCGTAGCGGGTGTACTGGTTGATCTTCTTGCGCCCGGCGTCGCCTTCCTTCTTGAGCTGGCCCATCTTCGGCGACATCGCCATCACCAACTGCATGATGATGGACGCCGAGATGTAGGGAATGATGTTCAGCGCGAACAGGCTCATGCGGCTCAGCGCGCCACCGCTGAACATGTCGAACATGCCCAGGATGCCGCCCTGCTGCTGCGCGAAGATGTCTTCCAGGATGGCGGCGTCGATGCCCGGCAGCGGGATGTAGGTGCCCAGCCGGTAGACGATCAGGATGCCGAGGGTGAACCAGATCCGCTTGCGCAGGTCCGTGGCCTTCGCCAAGGCGCCGAAGTTGAAATTTGCCGCAAGTTGTTCGGCAGCCGATGCCATCAGCTTCCCCTAGCTCGGGGCGCGCGCCGCGCCCCTAATCTGCCGCCGGCTGTTCCGCCGGGGCGTCGTTGCCCACGGGAGCCTCAGCCGCCTTGGCCGCCTCGATGACAACCTGGCCGCCGGCCCCCTCAACAGCGGCCACCGCCGCCTTGGACGCTCCAGCCACATGGATGGTTAATTTGGTGCTGAGCTCGCCCTTTGCCAACAGGCGAATGCCATCTTGCGCGCGGCGCACCAGTCCGGCCCCGATCAAAGCGGCGGCATCCACCGGCTTGCCGGCGTCCAGGCGCCCGGCGTCCACGGCCTGCTGCAGGCGGCCGACATTGATCTCCGCGAAGTGCTTGCGGAACTTGGCGTTGGTGAACCCGCGCTTCGGCAGCCGGCGATAGATCGGCATCTGGCCGCCCTCGAAGCCCTTGATGGCGACGCCGGAGCGCGCCTTTTGGCCCTTGTGGCCCTTACCCGCGGTCTTGCCGGTGCCCGACCCGATGCCACGGCCCACCCGCTTGCGCGGCTTGTGGGCACCCGGGTTGTCGGCGATCTCGTTCAGTTTCATCGTCTACGACTTTCGTTCTTCCGGCTTTGGTTCGTCCGGCGCGTGGCCGCTCAGGCGTCGTCCGCCGCGGCCTCGAACGCCACCAGGTGGTGCACCTTGGCGATCATGCCGCGCACGGCCGGCGTGTTTTCCAGAACCCGGCTGCGATGCATCTTGTTCAGGCCCAGACCCTTCAGCGTCTCGCGCTGGATCTTCGGCCGGCGGATCGGGCTGCGCACCTGGGTCACCTTGATGCGCGGGCTGTCCGGCCACTCAAGCGATGAGTTCATCGTGCTACTCCCGCGCCTCGGCGCCGTCCTTCAACTCGCGGCGGCCGACGATGTCGCTGGTTTTCTTCGACCGCTTGGCGGCCACCTGGCGCGGCGACATGACCCGCTCCAGGCCGTTAAACGTGGCGCGCACCATGTTGTACGGGTTCGAGGTCCCGATCGACTTCGCGACCACGTCCTGCACGCCCAGGCTCTCGAACACCGCGCGCATCGGGCCGCCCGCGATGATGCCGGTGCCCGGAGGGGCTGTACGCAGCACCACGCGCCCGGCGCCGAAGCGCCCGGCCACGTCATGATGCAGGGTGCGCCCCTCGCGCAGCGGCACGCGCACCATGTTGCGCTTGGCCGACTCCGTCGCCTTGCGGATCGCCTCCGGCACCTCGCGCGCCTTGCCGTGCCCGTGGCCGACCCGGCCACGACCGTCGCCGACCACCACCAGGGCGGCAAAACCGAAGCGCCGACCGCCCTTCACCACCTTGGCGACGCGGTTGATGCTGACGAGCTTCTCTACGAACTCGCTTTCCTGGCGCTCTTCTCTTCCAGGTCTGGCCATATGCTGCTGCCTTCGTCCAGTGCCACTTGGTGACCGGCCGCCCAATGCCGCGCGGTCATGAACTCACGTACCCTAGAACTTCAGTCCGCCTTCGCGCGCGGCATCCGCCAGCGCCTTGATGCGGCCGTGAAATGCGTACCCGCCACGGTCGAACACCACCTCGCTCACGCCGGCCGCGGTCGCCCGTTCGGCGATCAGCTTGCCGACATGGGCCGCAGCCTCCTTGTCGCTGCCCTTCGACAGCGCGCTGCGCGCGTCGGCCTCGATCGACGAAGCGGCCGCCAGCGTGGCGCCGTGCGCATCGTCGATGACCTGCGCGTGGATGTGCTTGTTGGACCGGAACACGGACAGACGCGGACGCCCGCGGCCGGCCTTGCGGAGACGGAAGCGGTTGCGCGTCGCGCGCCGCTGCTGAAGCTGTCGGCTGGTGGTTGCCATGATGCTACTTCTTCTTGCCTTCCTTACGCAGGATGGTCTCTTCGCGATACTTCACGCCCTTGCCCTTGTAGGGCTCCGGCGGGCGCCAGCCGCGGATCTCCGCCGCGGTCTGGCCGACCTGCTGCTTGTCGGCGCCTGTGATCGCGATCGTGGTCTGGGTCTCGCACTTGATGTCCAGCCCCTCCGGGATCGGGATGATCACGTCGTGGCTGAAGCCAAGCTGGAGCTGCAGGTTCTTGCCCTGCACCGCCGCGCGATAGCCGACGCCGACGATGTCGAGATGGCGGGTAAAACCCTCCGACACCCCGGTGACCGCGTTGTCGATCAGGCTGCGGGTGGTGCCCCACATGGCGCGCGCGCGCTTCGACTTGCCGCGCGGCGTGACCGTGACCTTGCCGTCATCGACCTCGACCGTGACATCGTCGCCCAACGGCACCTGCTGCTGGCCGAGCTTGCCCTTGGCCGCCAGCACCTGGCCGGCGATGGTCACCTCGACCCCCTTCGGGATCTGGACCGGCAGCTTACCTACTCGTGACATTCAAGCCTCCGTCCCGCGCAGGGCCATCAAAATACGTGACACAGAACTTCGCCGCCGACATTGGCCGACCGGGCATCCTCATCCGACAGCACGCCATTCGGCGTCGACAGGATGGCAATACCCAGGCCGCCGTACACGCGCGGCAGGTCCCTGATCTTCGAATAGACGCGGCGGCCAGGCGTCGACACACGGGTGATCTCGCGGATCACCGGCTCGCCATCGTGATACTTCAACTCGATGGTGAGCTGGTCGATGCCCTTGCGCACGTTGAACTCGGAGTACCCGCGGATGTAACCCTCCCGCTTCAGCACCTCAAGCACGTTGCGCCGCACCTTCGAATTCGGCGAATCAACCGACCGCAACCGGGCCCGCTGTCCATTGCGGATCCGGGTCAACAGGTCGCCCAGAGGATCGCTCATACTCATCGGAGCACCTTCCCCCTTACCAGCTTGACTTGACCATGCCTGGGATCTGCCCACGCGATGCCAGTTCGCGCAGAGCAATGCGCGAGAGTTTGAACTTACGGTAGTTGCCGCGCGGCCGACCGGTCAGCTCGCACCGGTTGCGCACCCGCGAGGGCGCGCTGTTACGCGGCAACTGCGCCAATTTCAGGACCGCCTGGAAACGCTCTTCCGGAGAGGCATCCTTGTCGCGCACGGTGGCACGCAGGGCCTTGCGGCGGTTCTCGTACTTGTCCACCAGCTTCCTGCGGCGCTTGTTCTTCATCACGGCGCTGACTTTCGCCATCTGATCCTCCAGGCCCTACTGCGAGAACGGCATGTTGAAGCCGCGCAGCAGTTCGCGGGCCTCATCATCCGAATTCGCGGTCGTGCAAATCACGATGTCCAGGCCGCGCACTTCGTCGACCTGGTCGTAGTTGATCTCCGGGAACACGATCTGCTCCTTCAGCCCCATGGCATAGTTGCCACGGCCGTCGAAGCTCTTCGGGCTCACACCGCGGAAGTCGCGCACGCGCGGCAAGGCGATGTTGATCAGCCGATCCAGGAACTCGTACATGCGGTGGCGCCTGAGCGTCACCTTGCAGCCGATGTTCATGCCCTCGCGCAGCTTGAAGCCGGCGATCGACCGCTTGGCCTTGGTCGCCACCGCGCGCTGGCCGGCGATCTGGGAAAGCTCCTCGACCGCGGACTTGATCTTCTTGCTGTCCTGCACCGCCTCGCCGACGCCCATGTTCAGGACGATCTTCTCCAATCGCGGCGCCTGCATCCCGTTGGGATACTTGAACGTCTCGATGATCGACGGGCGGATCTTCTGCTCGTACTGCTCTTGAAGCCTGGTTGCCATGACCCTGCGCCTCAGCTGTCAATCACTTCGCCGGACCGCTTGGCGAAGCGGACCTTGCGGCCGTCGCCCAGGGTTCGGTAGCCGACGCGGGTCGGCTCGTTGGTCTTCGGGTCGACGATCGCGACGTTGGAAATGTGCAGCATCGCCTCCTGTTCGACGATCCCGCCCGGGCTCGCCTGGCTCGGCTTGGTGTGGCGCTTCACCATGTTCACGCCCTGCACCAGCACGCGGCGGCGTTCGCGGTCCACCCGCAACACCTCGCCCTGCTTGCCCGTCTCGCGGCCGGTGACCACAGCCACCCGGTCGCCCTTCTTGATCTTGAATTTCTCAGCCATTGCTCAGCGGTCCTCTGGGTCCGGCGTTCACAGCACTTCGGGCGCCAGCGAGACGATGCGCATGAACTGGCGCGCACGCAGCTCGCGGGTCACCGGGCCGAAGATACGGGTGCCGATGGGTTCGCCCTGCTTGGAGATCAGGACCGCCGCGTTGCGATCGAATCGGATCACCGAGCCGTCCTGCCGGCGGATGTCGCTGGCGGTGCGCACAATCACCGCGCGGTGAATGTCGCCCTTCTTCACACGGCCGCGGGGAATGGCCTCCTTCACGCTGACCACGATGACGTCGCCGACGCCCGCGGTCATGCGCTTCGAGCCCCCCAGGACCTTGATGCACTGCACCCGGCGCGCGCCGGAATTGTCGGCCACTTCCAGGTTGGTTTGCATCTGGATCATTGTTCTATCCTCAATCCGGTCGGCAGGCGCGGCCTAGGCCTCGTCGCCAATGACTTCCCAGCACTTGCGCTTCGACAACGGGCGGCATTCCTGGATGCGCACCGTGTCGCCGACGACGACGGCATTGCCCTCGTCGTGCGCGGCATACTTCTTCGAGCGGCTGATGAACTTCTTGTACATCGGATGGCGCACCCGGCGGGTGACGCGCACCGACACCGTCTTGTCGCCGGATTTGGCCACCACGACCCCTTGCAGCACACGCCTCGGCATCTTCGCTCGCTCCTTCAGGCGGTCGGCTGCGCCGCAGCGCGCTGACCGGCCATAACAGTCTTCACCCGGGCGATGTCGCGCCGGACCTGGCGCATCCGCGCCGTGTTCTCCAACTGACCGCCGGCCCGCTGGAAGCGCAGGTTGAACGCCTCCTTCTGCAGGTTGCCGAGCATGGTCTGCAGCTCGTCCTGGGTCTTGCCCTTCAGCTCGCCCGCCTTCATCACGCAGCCTCCGCCAGGCGGCTGACGATGCGGGTGCGCACCGGCAGCTTCGCGGCGGCGAGCTGCAGCGCGCGCACGGCCACGTCCTCGGGGATGCCGTCGATCTCGAACATGATGCGGCCCGGCGCGACGCGCACGGCCCAGAACTCCGGCGAGCCCTTGCCCTTGCCCTGGCGCACCTCGGCCGGCTTCTGGCTGACCGGCAGGTCCGGGAAGATGCGGATCCACACCTTGCCGGCGCGCTTCATGTGGCGCGTCATCGCGCGGCGCGCGGCCTCGATCTGGCGCGCGGTCACCCGCTCCGGCGTGGTCGCCTTCAGCCCATAGGAGCCGAAGTTCAGCGTGTAGCCCGCCTTGGCGTTGCCGTGGATACGGCCCTTGTGCGCCTTGCGGAACTTGGTGCGTTTCGGTGACAGCATGTCGCCTTATCCCGTTCGTTCTTCGCCTGCCCGTTACCGTCAGCGGCCCAGCTTGGCCTGCTGATCGGCCAGGCGCTTGTCCTGGGCCATCGGGTCGTGGGCCATGATCTCGCCCTTGTAGACCCAGACCTTCACGCCGCAGGTGCCATAGGTGGTACGCGCGGTCGCGGTGCCGTAGTCGACGTCACCGCGCAGGGTGTGCAACGGCACCCGGCCCTCGCGGTAGGTCTCGCCACGGGCGATCTCGGCGCCGCCCAGACGGCCGGCGCACTGGATGCGGATGCCCTGGGCACCCAGCCGCATCGCCGACTGCAGCGCACGCTTCATCGCGCGGCGGAACGCCACCCGGCGCTCCAGCTGCTGGGCGATGTTCTCGGCGACCAGCTTGGCGTCGGTCTCGCTCTTGCGGATCTCCACGATGTTCAGGTGGACATCCGAATTGGTCATCTTGATCAGCTTCTGGCGCAGCTTCTCGATGTCCGCGCCCTTCTTGCCGATGACGACGCCCGGACGTGCGGTGTGGATGGTGATCCGCGCCTTCTTCGCCGGCCGCTCGATGACGATCTGGCTGATGCCCGCCTGCGACAGCGTCTTTTCCAGATAGTTCCGGATGCGCAGGTCCTCGTGCAGCAGGTCGGCGTAGCCGTCGTCCGCGTACCAGCGCGAATCCCACGTCCGGTTGATGCCGACACGCAGCCCCGTCGGGTTGACCTTCTGGCCCATCAGGCCGCCTCCTCTTCCACTTCGCGCACCACGATGGTGAGCTGCGCGAACGGCTTCTTGATGCGCCCCATGCGGCCGCGTGCCCGCGCCCTGAACCGCTTCATCACCAGGTCCTTGCCCACCGACGCCTCGGCGACGACCAGCTGGTCGACGTCGAGCTGGTGGTTGTTCTCGGCATTGGCGATCGCCGACTCCAGCACCTTCTTCACATCGCCGGAGATGCGGCGGTGCGAGAAGGTCAGCATGGCCAACGCCTCCTGCGCCTTCTGGCCGCGGATCATCTGCGCCACCAGGTTCAGCTTCTGCGGGCTGACCCGAAGGCGGGTGACCTTGGCCATCGCCTCGTTCTCTGCCAGATCGCGTTCGCGCGCCTGCTTGCCCATGGCTACTTCCTCCGCGCCTTCTTGTCGGCCGCGTGGCCGTAGTAGGTCCGGGTCGGCGAGAACTCGCCGAACTTGTGGCCGACCATGTTCTCGGTCACCAGCACGGGCAGGAACTTCTGCCCATTGTAGACGCCGAACGTGAGGCCGACGAACTGCGGCAGAATGGTCGAGCGCCGCGACCAGATCTTGATCACTTCGTTGCGGCCGGACTCGCGGGCCTTCTCTGCCTTCTTCAGCAGATAGCCGTCGACGAACGGGCCCTTCCAGACAGAACGCGCCACTATCGAACTCCTCTCGCCCCGCCAGACTGACTACGGGCGGCCATTACTTGCGCGCCCGCCGGCGGCGCACGATGTACTTGTCGGTCGACTTGTTGTTCCGGGTCCGCTTGCCCTTGGTCGGCTTGCCCCAGGGCGACACCGGATGACGGCCGCCCGAGGTGCGGCCCTCGCCGCCGCCGTGCGGGTGGTCGACCGGGTTCATGGCCACGCCGCGCACCGACGGGCGCTTGCCCAGCCAGCGCTTGCGGCCGGCCTTGCCGAGCTTGATGTTGGCCTGGTCCGGGTTCGACACCGCGCCGATGGTCGCCATGCAGTCGGCGCGGACCATGCGGACCTCGCCGGACGACAGCTTCAACAGCGCGTTGCCGGCGTCGCGGCCGACCAGCTGCACATAGGTGCCTGCCGCGCGCGCGATCTGGCCACCCTTGCCCGGCTTCATCTCCACATTGTGGATGATGGTGCCGACCGGAATGCTGCGCAGCGGCATGGCGTTGCCCGGCTTCACGTCGACCCGTTCGCCGGAGACCACCGTCGCACCGACCGCGAGGCGCTGCGGTGCCAGGATGTAGGCCTGGGTGCCGTCCTCGTAGTTCAAGAGCGCGATGAACGCGGTGCGGTTCGGGTCGTACTCCAGCCGCTCGACAGTGGCGGTCACGTCCACCTTGTCGCGCTTGAAGTCGACCTTGCGATAAAGCCGCTTGTGGCCGCCGCCGATGCGCCGCGCGGTGACGCGGCCCAGATTGTTGCGGCCGCCCTTCTTCGTCAGGCCCTCGGTCAACGCCTTCACCGGGCGGCCCTTGTGGAGCCCGGCGCGGTCGACCAGGACGAGCCGGCGCTGGCCGGGCGTGGTCGGGTTGAATTGCTTCAGTGCCATAGATCTGATCCTGCCGATCTGGTCCTGGTTAGATGCCGGTCAGCACGTCGACCGACTCACCCTCGGCCAAGCTGACGATCGCCTTCTTGGTGTCGGGGCGGCGGCCCGGCCGGCCACGCCAGCGCTTGACCTTGCCCTTCTGGCGAAGGGTATTGACCGCGGTCACCTTGACGTCGAACAGACGCTCGATCGCCTGCTTGATTTCCGGCTTGGTCGCGTCCAGCGCCACCTTGAAGGTGAGCTGGCCGTGCTCGCCGGCCATGGTCGCCTTTTCGGTGATCACCGGGCTGCGGATGATCTGGTACATGCGATCGTCGCTGACCGAGACCGAACGTTGGTAGCGGCTTCTCATGATGCCAGCCTTTCCGTCAGGGCAGCGACGCCGTCGCGGGTCAGCACCAGGGTCTCGCGCCGCAGGATGTCGTAGACATTGGCGCCCTGGCTCGGCAGCACGTCGACGCCCGGAATGTTCGCCGCGGCGCGCTGGAAGTTGTCGTCCGGGGTCGGCCCGTCGATCACCAGCGTGCGGCCCCAGCCGAGCTTGCCTAGGCGGTCGACCAGACCCTTGGTCCGCGGCTCGTCGAGCTTGGCCGCATCCAGCACGATCAGCGTGCCGTCGGCCACCTTCGCCGACAGCGCGCACTTCAGACCGAGCTTGCGCACTTTCTTCGGCAGCTTGTGGCTGTGATCCCGGGGCACCGGCCCGTGGGCCCGCCCGCCGCCGCGGAAGATGTTGACCCGGCGCGATCCGTGGCGCGCACGGCCCGTGCCCTTCTGGCGGAAGAGCTTCGCGCCGGTGGCGCTGATCTCCGACCGCCCCTTGGTCTTGTGGGTGCCGGCACGCCGCTTGGCGAGCTGCCAGTTGACCACGCGGGCCAGGATATCGCGGCGCACGTCGACCCCGAACACCTCGTCGGCAAGGTCGATGTCGCCGGCTTCCCCGGCATCGATGGTGATGACCTTCAGCTTCATCTTCAGTCGTCCTTGGGCGTCTCGGGCGCCGTCTCTTCGGCTGCCGTCTCTTCGACCGCCGTCTCTTCGACCGCCACGTCTTCCGCCGCCGCCTCATCAGCCGCCGCAGCTTCGGCCTCGGCTGCCTCTTGGGCCGCCTTCAGGCCGGCCGGGAACGGCGCCTCGTCAGGCAGCTTGCGCTTCACGGCGTCACGCACATAGACCCAGGCACCGGTGGCGCCCGGCACCGCGCCACGCACCAGGATCAGATCCTTGGTCTCGTCGGTGCCGACAATGCGCAGGTTCTGGGTGGTGACCTGCTTGTTGCCCATCTGGCCGGCCATCTTCTTGCCCTTGAACACCTTGCCGGGGTCCTGGCACTGGCCGGTGGAGCCGTGGGCGCGGTGGCTGATCGACACGCCGTGGCTGGCGTTCAGGCCGCCGAAGCCGTGACGCTTCATGGCGCCGGCAAAGCCCTTGCCGATGGATACCGAGGTCACATCGACGTGCTGGCCGGCCACGAAGTGATCGACCGACAGCGTGGCGCCAACATCGACCAGGGCATCGGCGCTGACCCGGAACTCCTTCACTTTGCGCTTCGGTGCGACCGAAGCGTTGGCGAAGCGGGTGCGCTCGGCCTTGGAGACGTTCTTGACCTTGGCCGTGCCGGCGCCGAGCTGGACCGCGGTGTAGCCGTCCTTCTCCTCGGTGCGCTGACCGACGACCTGGCATTCGTCCAGCGACAGCACCGTCACCGGCACATGGTTGCCGGTGTCGTCGAACACCCGTGTCATGCCCATCTTGCGGGCGATAAGACCTGTGCGCATCGTCCGGTTCCCGTCCTAGAGCTTGATCTCGACGTCGACGCCGGCGGCGAGGTCGAGCTTCATCAGCGCGTCCACCGTCTGCGGGGTCGGGTCGACAATGTCCAACAGCCGCTTGTGGGTGCGGATCTCGAACTGCTCGCGCGACTTCTTGTCGATGTGCGGCGAGCGCAGCACCGTGAACTTCTCGATCCGGGTCGGCAGCGGGATCGGGCCGCGCACGCCGGCGCCGGTGCGCTTGGCGGTGCTGACGATCTCGCTGGTCGACTGGTCGAGCACGCGGTGATCGAACGCCTTCAGGCGGATGCGTATGTTCTGATTGTCCATAGCCATAATTCTTGTCCCGGGCGTCCGCTATCCGCGCTGCTAGTTCGAGATCGAGGCGACGACGCCGGCGCCGACGGTGCGCCCGCCCTCGCGGATCGCGAAGCGCAGGCCCTCGTCCATCGCAATCGGTGCGATCAGCTCGACTTCCATCGAGATGTTGTCGCCGGGCATCACCATCTCGGTGCCGTCCGGCAGCTTGATCGATCCGGTCACGTCCGTCGTGCGGAAGTAGAACTGCGGCCGGTAGTTGGAGAAGAACGGCGTGTGACGGCCACCCTCTTCCTTGGTCAGGATGTAGCACTCGCACGCAAAGTTCGTGTGCGGCGTGATCGACCCCGGCTTTGCCAGAACCTGACCGCGCTCAACCTCCTCGCGCTTCGTGCCGCGCAGCAGAACGCCGATGTTGTCGCCAGCCTGGCCCTGGTCCAGAAGCTTGCGGAACATCTCCACGCCCGTGCACGTCGTCTTCGTCGTGTCCTTCAGGCCGACGATCTCGATCTCGTCGCCAACCTTCACGATGCCGCGCTCCACGCGACCGGTCACCACCGTGCCACGGCCGGAGATCGTGAACACGTCCTCGATCGGCATCAGGAACGGCTTGTCCACCGGACGCTCGGGCTGCGGGATGTAGCTGTCGACCGCCGCCATCAGCTCAAGGATCTTCTCCTTGCCGATGTTGTCGTCGCGACCCTCCAATGCGGCCAGCGCCGAGCCCG
Source organism: Alphaproteobacteria bacterium (assembly GCA_965227515.1). GTDB lineage: Bacteria > Pseudomonadota > Alphaproteobacteria > CALKHQ01 > CALKHQ01 > CBDDFZ01. Next base: position 1,484,938 of record CBDDFZ010000001.1, on the reverse strand, counting down.
CGATGATCGGAATGTCGTCGCCCGGGAACTCGTACGACGACAGAAGCTCGCGCACCTCAAGCTCGACAAGCTCGAGAAGCTCCGCGTCATCGACCTGGTCGACCTTGTTCAGGAACACCACGATCGCAGGCACGCCGACCTGGCGCGCCAGCAAAATGTGCTCGCGGGTCTGCGGCATCGGACCGTCGGCCGCGTTCACGACAAGGATCGCGCCGTCCATCTGGGCCGCGCCAGTGATCATGTTCTTCACATAGTCAGCGTGCCCAGGGCAGTCGACGTGCGCATAGTGGCGCTCGCCCGTCTCGTACTCGACGTGTGCCGTGTTGATCGTGATCCCGCGCGCCTTCTCTTCAGGCGCCTTGTCAATGTCCGCGTAGTCCGTGAACGCAGCGCCGCCAGACTCAGCCAAAACCTTCGTAATGGCAGCCGTCAGCGTCGTCTTGCCGTGGTCAACATGACCAACCGTGCCAATGTTGCAGTGCGGCTTGTTGCGCTCAAACTTCTCTTTCGCCATTTCCCTCAGTCCTCTTCACTGCACCACATGCCTTGGCCTGGCCCGTGGTCATCGATTGGTCATCGACTGCTTATCGATGCTGCGGCTGCGCCGTCGTTCGATCGTTCCGTTGTTAGGCCAGCTTGGCGCGGACTTCGTCCGCCACCGCCTGCGGCACCTGCTCGTAGTGATCGAAGTGCATGGAGTAGGTCGCCCGCCCCTGCGACATCGACCGCAGGTTGTTCACGTAACCGAACATGTTGGCCAGCGGCACCATGGCATTCACCACGTGCGCGACGCCACGCGCTTCCATCGAGCTGATCTGGCCGCGACGGCTGTTCAGGTCGCCGATCACGTCGCCCATGTACTCTTCGGGCGTCACCACCTCGACCTTCATCATCGGCTCGAGCAGCACCGGGCCGGCCTTGACCATGCCTTCGCGGAACGCCGCGCGCGCCGCGATCTCGAACGCCAGCACGCTGGAGTCCACATCATGGTAGGCGCCATCGATCAGCGACGCCTTGAAGTCGATCATCGGGAAGCCAGCGAGCACGCCATTGTCCGCCGAACCCTTGATGCCCTTCTCGACGCCAGGGATGTACTCCTTCGGCACATTGCCGCCGACGATGGAGCTCTCGAACACGACGCCACCGCCCGGCTCGTTGGGCTCGAACACGATCTTCACCCGCGCGAACTGGCCGGAACCGCCGGTCTGCTTCTTGTGGGTGTAGTCGATCTCGAACGTCTTGGTGATGGTCTCGCGATAGGCCACCTGCGGCGCGCCGACATTGGCGTCCACCTTGAACTCGCGGCGCATGCGGTCGACCAGGATCTCCAGGTGCAGCTCGCCCATACCCTTGATCACGGTCTGGCCGCTCTCGGCGTCCGACGTGACACGGAAGGACGGGTCCTCCTGGGCCAGGCGCTGCAGCGCCACGCCCATCTTCTCCTGGTCGCCCTTGGTCTTCGGCTCGACCGCGACCTCGATGACCGGATCGGGGAACTCCATCCGCTCCAGAATCACCGGGTGGGACGGATCGCACAGGGTGTCGCCGGTCGTCGTGTTCTTCAGGCCGCACAGCGCGACGATGTCGCCGGCACGCGCTTCCTTCACGTCCTCGCGGTGATTGGCGTGCATCAGCAGCATGCGGCCGATGCGCTCCTTGTTGTCCTTCACCGAGTTCAGCACGCCCGACCCGGTGGTCAGCACGCCCGAATAGATGCGCACGAACGTCAGCGAGCCGACGAACGGGTCGGTCATGATCTTGAAGGCCAGGCCGGCCATGGGCTCATCGTCGTCGCTATGGCGCACCATCGCGGTCTCGCCATCGACGGAGACGCCACGGATATCGGGCACGTCGGTCGGCGCCGGCATGTAGTGGACGACGGCATCCAGCAGCGGCTGCACGCCCTTGTTCTTGAACGCGCTGCCCAGCAGCACCGGCACGAACTCGAGCGCCAGCGTGCCCTTGCGCACGCACTTGCGCAGGGTCTCGGCATCGGGCTCCTCGCCCTCGAGATAGGCCTCGAGCGCGGTCTCGTCCTGCTCGACCGCGGTCTCGACCAGCTTCTCGCGGTACTCGGCCGCCTGGTCGGCCAGGTCGGCCGGAATGTCCTCGTAGACGAACTCGGCGCCCAGGGACTCGTCCTTCCAGCGGATCGCCTGCATCTCGATCAGGTCGACCACGCCGACGAAATCGGCCTCGGCGCCGATCGGCAGCTGCAGCACCAGCGGGTTTGCGCCCAGGCGCGACTTGAACATGTCCACGCAACGGAAGAAGTCCGCACCGATGCGGTCCATCTTGTTGACGAAGCACATGCGCGGCACTTTGTACTTGTCGGCCTGCCGCCACACGGTCTCCGACTGCGGCTCGACGCCGGCCACGCTGTCGAACACGGCGACCGCGCCATCCAGCACGCGCAGCGACCGCTCGACCTCAATGGTGAAGTCGACGTGGCCCGGCGTGTCGATGATGTTGACGCGATGGTCCTTCCAGAACGCGGTGGTCGCGGCGGACGTGATGGTGATGCCGCGCTCCTGCTCCTGTTCCATCCAGTCCATGGTCGCGGCGCCGTCGTGGACTTCGCCGATCTTGTGGGACCGTCCGGTGTAGTACAGGACGCGCTCGGTCGTCGTCGTCTTGCCGGCATCGATGTGGGCCATGATGCCGATGTTGCGATAGCGGTCGAGGGGAGTCGTGCGAGACATGGTCAGCTTCCGTTTCCAGTCAGCGGGGCCCGAGGGCGCCGCCTACCACCGATAGTGCGAGAATGCCTTGTTGGCATCCGCCATCCGGTGCGTGTCCTCCCGCTTCTTGATTGCCGCGCCGCGATTGTTGGCGGCGTCCATTAGTTCGTTCGACAGCCGGTCGACCATGGTCTGCTCCGACCGGTTGCGCGCCATCTGGATCAGCCAGCGGATCGCCAGCGTCTGCGCGCGGTCCGGCCGCACCTCGACCGGAACCTGATAGGTGGCGCCACCGACGCGCCGCGAGCGCACCTCAACGGCGGGGCGCACGTTCTCCAGCGCGTCATGGAACAGGCGCAGCGGGTCGCCGACGCCCTTGTCGGACAGCTTGTCGAACGCGCCATAGACAATGCCTTCGGCGACCGACTTCTTGCCGTCGACCATGAGGCAGCTCATGAACTTCGACAGCACCTTGTCGTGGTACTTGGCGTCCGGAATGATCTCGCGGCGTACCGCGCGGTGACGACGGGACATGCGCGGCTCCTTACTTCGGGCGCTTGGCGCCGTACTTCGAACGGCGCTGGCGGCGGTTGGACACGCCCTGGGTGTCCAGCGGGCCGCGAATGATGTGATAGCGCACGCCGGGAAGGTCCTTCACGCGTCCGCCGCGGATCAGAACCACCGAGTGCTCCTGCAGATTGTGGCCGATGCCGGGAATGTAGCTGGTGACCTCGAACCCGTTGGTCAGCCGCACGCGCGCCACCTTCCGCATCGCCGAGTTCGGCTTCTTCGGTGTGGTGGTGTACACGCGGGTGCACACGCCACGCTTCTGCGGGCATGCTTCGAGCGCCGGCACCTTGTTGCGTGTCGGCGGCGCCTTGCGCGGCTTGCGAATCAACTGGTTGATCGTCGGCATTCCGACCCAATTCCTTTCTTCGAGCGCCCGGCCCCGGGCTGTCCGTCCGACAGGCCCGCTCGTGACGCCAAGCCCATCGGGGCTCAACTCTGCGGCAAATTTCGTGACCGCAATACGCAAACGACACGCACGCGCGCCATCCTGCCCGCGTTGCCGTCGCTGTATGCGGTCAACCCGCAACTTTGGTTCGATACTTCCGACCCGTGTTTGGGCATGCCAATGCCTTGGCTTCCCACGACCGCGCCGCCGAAGAGCCGGTGTTATAGGTAGGGCGACCAGCCCCGTCAACACCTAAAAGGTGCGGCGGCACCCGGCCCCGGCCGGCCGGAAGTCAGCCGGTTGCCCCTTTTTTCGACTGTTGCCGTCAGCTACTGCAGGGTGACGCAGAAGTATTCCGTGTCGTTGCGGAACACCGCCACCTGACCCGCCGGACAAGTCGGCGTGACCTGCTGCGGGGGCGGATTGCTCGGCCCCGGGTTCGGCGATGCCACCGCCGGCTGGTTGACCGACAACAAGCTTTCCGATGTGAACCCGCGTGTACCGTCGGGCAACTCCAGATACAGCCAGCCGGTGCCGGATGCCTCGCCCAGGACCGTCACGGCCTGCCGGAACGCGGCCGTCCCCACTTGCGCGAAGCTGGTGCCGGGCCCGGCACGCACGCGCGCGCCGGTGGTGGCATACATGGTGACCGGCTCCGCGTACAGGTCCACCGGCACCCCGCCGGTTTCCACCGCGGGCGCACCCGAATTGCCGATCACGTTGGGATTGCCGACATCGGCGGCGGCAACCCGGTCGATGGGCGCCAGGTCCGGCAGCGGCACGGACGTCTGTGGCGTCGGACCGACCTGCGCCGGCTGACCGGAACTGCCGGAGATGATCGGCGCTTCCTCCAGCGGGAGGACATTGGGGATATTGCCGCTCGGGCCTTGCGGCGGCGGGTCCAGCGTCGCGACGTTGGGGCCCGTGCCTGGACCGTCTTCACTGGGGCCGTCTTCGGGACCCACCACGGGGCCGTCCACCGGCCCGACCACTGGGCCATCCACCGGGTTATCGACACTGCCGACGGGCGGCGGCTGCAAGGGTCCGCCCGGCGGGCCCCCAGGGGGGCCCTCAGGTGGATTATTGCCAGGGCCGTCGGCTGGCCCAACGTCTCCGGGACCGGGCGGGCGATTGAGCCCGCCTTGCCCACTGCCGCCAACCACCTCCGGGCCAGCGACCTCTGGGCCAACCACCTCTGGGCCGCCGTCATTGCCCCCGGTTCCCGGCGTGTCCGGCGGCGCCAGGGCGACCACCGGCGGCGGGGCCGCGATCGACGGCCAGCCCTCGGGTATACCGGGGCCGGGCGCGGCCAGCGGGTCGCCCGCGTTGACGACGATCGGCCCGAACAGGACGCCGGCGGCCGGCACCGCAGCACCGTCGCCCGACGTCAACGCCGGTACGCTGGCCGACAGCGAAACATCGGCCGTGGACAGCACGGTGCCGTCGGCGGTCTCCACCTGGCCCGCGGCGGCGCTGCCGGCAAAGCCGGCCATCACCGCAGCGGCCACGGCGCGCGCGATCAAGAGTTTGGGTCGGGTCTTCATGACCTACTCCAATACGATGCGGGCGATGGTCGGCGGGAAATCGATACAGTCCATCACCCCGTCCAGGGTGCGGTTTTCGGTCAGCGACAGCTCCAGCCGGCACCGTTCCGACGACGCTATCAGCGACGACTGGGCGATCTGCCCGGCCTTGAAGGTGCAGAAGTTCTCGTTCGGGCAACTCCAGGCCAGGTCGAAGGCCCCCAACAGATCGCCGGTGGCGGTGTCGATGGAATTCCAGGTCAAGACGACCGGTGAGATGGAATCGATGAAGGCCTGGGTGCCCTCGGGATCCTGCTCGGTCGGGTAGAGCATCACCGGCAAGGCATCGCGCATCTCGAAATAGTGGCGCAGCGCCGAGGTGTGCAGCGCCGGGTCGCCGCTCGACAGCGCCGCCTCGAAGCCCAGCGAGATCAGCGACGGGTCGTCGCTGGCCATCGCCAACTCGACCGCCATCATCTGCACCAGGCGGTCGTCGTCCTCCAGCCCGGCCAGGAACTGGTCCTGCAGCACCGAAACACTGGTCTGCAGCTCGGCCAAAGTGCCGGCCAGCGCCGATTCCTGGGCTTCCAGCTCCGCGACCGCTGCCAGCACCTCGTCGCGCTGCGCGGCGGCGGATGCCAGCATGTCGGCGAGCGCAGCCTCCTGCTCCTGGAGCGCCGCCTGGGCGGCCGCCAGTTCGTTGGCCCGCGCCTGCGCCTGCGCGGCCTCCGCGCTGATGATGGCCTCCTCGCGCTCCAGATCGGCGAGCCGCGCCGCATCGCGCGCCGCCTCTTCCTCCTCCTCACGGGCGATCGCCGCCAGGGCCGCCGCCGCCGCCTGCTGCTCCATCTCCTCGCGGGCCGCCGCCACTTCCGCATCCCGCGCAAGCGTCGCCATCTCCAGCGCGTGCTCCTGTTGGCGTTCGGACTCGATCCGCTCCAGGTAGAACTGCTCCTCCGCCGAACCGCGCACGATGACCTGGCCGCTCATGGCCGACAGCGGCATGCCCGAACCGTCGAGCACGTCCAGGTTCTGCAGGTTGAGGTCGATGTCCCAACCGTCGCCGGCGGGCTGGGCGTCGGCTGCGCCGAGCAACTCCTTGGCGGTGCCGGCCTCGGACACCGGGATCACCAGGGTGAACTGGCCGTCCTGGAGGTCGATGGCGTAGGTGTCGGCGCGCAGCGCCACCTCGGCGCTGAAGCGGACCTCGTAACGGGGATCGTCGGGCGTGCCGACCTGGGCATGCGCGGTGATGACAACCTGCCGGACGTCCCAACCCGAGTTCGCAACTTCGAGCGCGACCGCGGACGCCAGCAAGCTTTCATCGAACGGCGAGTCCGCCAGCATGTCGCCGTTGCCGGTATCGCCATCGGGACCGTCAGGCCCGCCGCTGCCATTGCCGTTCTCGGGCGGAGTTTCGGGTGGGGTCTCCGGTCCGCCGGACTGGCCGTCCTCGCCGCCGAACAGGCTTTGGGCCATGGCTGGCGTGCCGACGCCGACAAGGCCGGCGGCAATGAGTAGGGAAGCTGCGATGCAAAGCCAGCGCACGGCGTACTCCTGAGTCTGCCGCTCGGCTTGCCGCGCCAGGTCGGGGACGCCGGCCGCCGATGCGGAATCTGAGTCGTCTCGGCAGGCATTCGACCGAGCCCCGGACAGTCACACCCAAGAGCGTGTCGCCCTGGAGTACGTCGTCCTGAACCCCATCCGGCACGCCGCGCTGGGCACGCTCCCGCGCACCCCGGCCTTCGCCACGGGTCTCCGTCTCGCCGCCAGCCGCGATACAAGACCACAATGGTGACAAAAACAAGACGGGCCGTCCGGCCCGTCTTTCTCGGGGGGTGACAAAAACAAGACGGGCCGTCCGAATGTGTCGCCAGCGCTTCGCGCGGACTAGGCGGCGCCAGCCCGCACCCCCGCCCGGCCACCCAGACAGGATACTACCGTTGGGTGGCCGGGTGGGGGTGCAGGCCGGTGCCGACTTCAACAAGAAAAACGGGCCGTCGCACAGCGCGACGGCCCGTTTGCATTCAGGCTATGGCCGCCCGGCAAAGCGGGCGGTGATCGGCGTTACTCCGCCGCGTCGGGCGAAGCCTCCGGCACGTCGTCGTTGGCGCTCTCGGCCGCGGCAAGCTTGGCTTGCGCCTCGGCCTCGGCCGCCAGCTTCTCGTCGCGCTCGTTGGCGATCTGCCGGTATTCATTAATGGTGGCGCCCGTGCCCGCCGGGATCAGGCGTCCGACGATCACGTTCTCCTTCAGACCGTTCAGGTCGTCGACCTTGCCGTTGACGGCGGCGTCGGTCAGCACCCGGGTCGTCTCCTGGAACGATGCCGCGGAGATGAACGAACGGGTCTGCAGGCTGGCCTTGGTGATGCCCTGCAACACCGGCTGTGCGACAGCGGTGCGCAGGCCCTCGGCCACCATCTTCTCGTTGTAGGCGCGGAACTCGGTCCGGTCGACGAACTCGCCCACCAGATAGGTGGTGTCGCCGCCCTCCATGATCTCCACCTTCTGCAGCATCTGGCGCACGATCACTTCGATATGCTTGTCGTTGATCTTCACGCCCTGCAGTCGATAGACATCCTGGATTTCGTTGACCAGATAGCGGGCCAGTTCCTCGACGCCCAGCACCCTCAGGATGTCGTGCGGCACCGGGTTGCCGTCCACCAGCAGGTCGCCGCGCTGCACGAAGTCGCCTTCGCGCACCAGAACGTTGCGGCCCTTCGGCAGCAGGTACTCGAACGGCTCCGCGTCCTCGTCCTCCGGACGGATGATGACGCGCTGCTTGGCCTTGTAGTCCTTGCCGAACTCGATCCGCCCGTCGATCTCCGCGATGACCGCATGATCCTTCGGCTTGCGGGCCTCGAACAGCTCGGCCACCCGCGGCAGACCGCCGGTGATGTCACGGGTCTTGGACGACTCCTGCGGCACGCGCGCCAGCACGTCGCCGGCGCTGACCTCGGTCTCGTCGGACGAGGAGATGATGGCATTGACCGGCAGCTTGAACACCGCGGCCTGCCCCGTCTCCGACACGATCACCTCGCCCTTGTCGTCGATCAGCTCGATCGACGGCTGCAGGGCGGATGAGCGCGGCGGCTCCATCACCACCTTGTTGGCAATACCGGTCGCCTCGTCGACCACTTCGGAGAAACTGACGTTCTCCACCAGGTCGTGATAGCGCACGGTACCCGACTGGTCGGTGATGATCGGGTTGTTGAACGGATCCCAGGACGCCAGCTCGTCGCCGCGCTTCACAGTCTGGCCGTCGTCGACCACCATCTTCGCACCATAGGGAATACGGTGCTTCGCCCGCTCGCGGCCATTGTCGTCGATCAGCCGGATCTCGCAGTTCCGGCCCATGACGATGAGCTGGCCCTCCGAGTTCTTGACCACGTTGCGGTTCTTGACCTCGACCGTGGCGTCGTGGTTGGCCTCGACGTTGTTGTTGACCGAGCCCTGTGCGGCGCCACCGATGTGGAACGTGCGCATGGTGAGCTGGGTGCCCGGCTCGCCGATGGACTGCGCCGCGATCACGCCAACCGCCTCGCCGGTGTTCACCGCCGTGCCGCGGGCCAGGTCGCGCCCGTAGCACATCGAGCAGATACCGGTTGTGGTCAGGCAGGTCAGCGGCGAGCGGATGGTGACCGCCTCGACATTGGCCTTCTCGATGATGTCGACCTTGACCTCGTCCAGCAGGTCGCCGATCTCGGCGATTACCTCGCCGGTCTCAGGATGCACCACCTCGCGCAGCGCGTGGCGGCCCAGGATGCGCTCGCCGAGCGTCTCGACCACGTTGCCGCCCTCGATGATGGCCGAGAGCGTCAGCCCCTCCTCGGTGCCGCAATCGTCCTCGACCACGATGCAGTCCTGCGCCACGTCGACAAGACGGCGGGTCAGGTAGCCCGAGTTCGCGGTCTTCAACGCCGTGTCGGCCAGGCCCTTGCGGGCGCCGTGGGTGGAGTTGAAGTACTCCAGGACGGTCAGCCCCTCCTTGAAGTTGGAGATGATCGGCGTCTCGATGATCTCGCCCGACGGCTTGGCCATCAGGCCACGCATGCCGGCAAGCTGCTTGATTTGCGTCGCCGAGCCACGGGCACCGGAGTGCGCCATCATGTAGACCGAGTTGATGTGGCCGTCATGGGTCGGCTTCTGCATCTCCAGCATCATGTCCTTGGCGACATCGTCGGTGCAGCGCGACCAGGCGTCGACCACCTTGTTGTACTTCTCGCCCTGGGTGATCAGGCCTTCCTGGTACTGGTGCTCGAACTCCTTGATCATGTCCTGCGTGCTGTTGACGTGCTTCTCCTTGCTCGCCGGGATGATCAGGTCGTCCTTGCCGAACGAGATGCCGGCGCGGCAGGCGTGGCTGAAACCGATGCCCATCATCCGGTCGCAGAAGATCACCGTCTCCTTCTGGCCGCAGTGACGGTAGACCACGTCGATGACGTGGCTGACCTCACGCTTGGTCAGCAGGCGGTTGACCAGATCGAACGAGATCGCCGGGTTCTTCGGCAGGATGCGGCCCAGCAGCATGCGTCCCGGCGTGGTGACGACCTTGGTCACGATGTCGTTGCCGTCGGCATCCACGGTGTCGAACCGCGCCTTGATGCGGGTGTGCAGCGTGACCGCGCCGGACTCAACGGCGTGCTCGATCTCGCCCACGGTGGAGAACGTCGGCAGCCGGTGCACCACCGCCTTGCCCGACTTCACCAGCTTGAACGCCGCCGCAACGTCGGAGTCGTCCACTTCCTCGGCCGGATCGTCGGCCGCGCGCAGCAGGCAGTGACCCTCGGTCAGGGCCGCCTCCAGCGCCTCCTTGGAGTCGACGCTGACCACCGGCCCGTGGGCGGCAGGCAGCTCCATGGTGATGTAGTAGAGGCCGAGGACGATGTCCTGCGACGGCACGATGATCGGCTTGCCGTTCGCCGGGCTGAGAATGTTGTTGGTCGACATCATCAACACGCGCGCTTCCAACTGCGCTTCCAGCGACAGCGGCACATGGACCGCCATCTGGTCGCCGTCGAAGTCGGCGTTGAAGGCGGTGCAGACCAGCGGGTGAAGCTGGATCGCCTTGCCCTCGATCAGCACCGGCTCGAACGCCTGGATGCCCAGGCGGTGCAGCGTCGGCGCGCGGTTCAGCAGCACCGGGTGCTCGCGGATCACCTCTTCCAGGATGTCCCAGACCTCGGGACGCTCCTTCTCCACCATCTTCTTGGCCGCCTTGATGGTGGTGGCCATCTGGTAGAGCTCGAGCTTGGAGTAGATGAACGGCTTGAACAGCTCCAGCGCCATCTTCTTCGGCAGGCCGCACTGGTGCAGCTTCAGCTCCGGGCCGACCACGATGACCGAACGGCCGGAATAGTCGACGCGCTTGCCGAGCAGGTTCTGGCGGAACCGGCCCTGCTTGCCCTTCAGCATGTCGCTGAGCGACTTCAGCGGCCGCTTGTTGGCACCGGTGATCACCCGACCGCGGCGGCCGTTGTCGAACAGCGCGTCGACCGCCTCCTGCAGCATGCGCTTCTCGTTGCGCACGATGATGTCGGGCGCGCGCAGCTCGATCAGCCGCTTCAGGCGGTTGTTCCGGTTGATGACCCGGCGGTACAGGTCGTTGAGGTCGGAGGTGGCGAACCGGCCGCCGTCCAGCGGCACCAACGGGCGCAGCTCCGGCGGGATCACCGGCACCACGTCCAGGATCATCCACTCCGGCCGCGCGCCGGACTCGATGAACGCCTCCAAGAGCTTCAGCCGCTTGACCAGCTTCTTGCGCTTGGCCTCAGAATTGGTCTCGCGCAGGTCGGTGCGCAGGGTGTCGCGCTCCTGCTCCAGGTCCATGGCGGTCAGGATCTTCTTCAGCGCCTCTGCACCGATGCCGGCCTCGAACGCATCCTCGCCATACTCGTCCAGCGCCTGGATGTACTGGTCCTCGCTGAGCAGCTGGAACATCTTCAGCGGCGTCAGGCCCGGCTCGATGACGACGAAGTTCTCGAAATAGAGCACGCGCTCCAGGTCGCGCAGCGTCATGTCGACCAGCAGGCCGATGCGGCTGGGCAGCGACTTGAGGAACCAGATGTGCGCCACCGGCGAGGCCAGCTCGATGTGGCCCATGCGCTCGCGGCGCACCTTCGACAGCGTGACCTCGACACCGCACTTCTCGCAGATGATGCCGCGATACTTCATGCGCTTGTACTTGCCGCACAGGCACTCGTAGTCCTTGATCGGGCCGAAGATGCGCGCGCAGAACAGGCCGTCGCGCTCCGGCTTGAAGGTGCGGTAGTTGATGGTCTCGGGCTTCTTGATCTCGCCATAGGACCAGGAGCGGATGCGGTCGGGGGCCGCGATCGAGATCCGGATCTGCTCGAAGCTCTGCGGGCCGCTCACCTGACCGAAGATGTTCATCAACTCGTTCATCGCCACACTCCTATCGTCGGTCGCGGCCGCCGCCGCCCCCGGCAAATGCCGGGGACGCGGCGCGCGTTGTGGCGGCGGCCCTTTTGGCCCGGGCCGCCGTAGTCATTTCCATGCAAGAAAGCCGTGCCAACACCTGGCTACTGGCTCTCCTGCTGCAGTTCCACGTTGAGGCCGAGCGAGCGCAGCTCCTTGACCAGAACGTTGAACGATTCGGGTATGCCGGCCTCGAAGTTGTCGTCGCCGCGGACGATCGCCTCGTAGACCTTGGTCCGGCCCGACACGTCGTCGGACTTCACGGTCAGGATTTCCTGCAGGCTGTACGCCGCGCCATAGGCTTCCAGCGCCCACACCTCCATCTCGCCGAACCGCTGACCGCCGAACTGCGCCTTGCCGCCCAGCGGCTGCTGGGTGACCAGGCTGTACGGACCGATCGACCGGGCATGGATCTTGTCGTCGACCAGGTGGTGCAGCTTCAGCATGTAGATGTAGCCCACCGTGACCGGCCGGTGGAACTGCTCGCCGGTGCGCCCGTCGTGCAGCACGACCTGTCCGGTCTTGCTGAGTCCCGCCGTTTCCAATTGGCGAATGATATCATCGGAGTTGGCGCCGTCGAACACCGGGGTCGCCATCGGCATGCCCCGGCGCAGATTGCCCGCCAGCTCGATGATCTCGTCGTCGCTCAGGGACTCGATCTCCTTGGCGTGGCGATCGGTCTCGTAGCGCTCCGCCAGCGTCTTGCGCAGGTCCTTGATGACCTTGCCATCGGCCTTGTAGGCGTCCACCAGCTCGCCGATCTGCCGGCCGATGCCGGCCGCCGCCCAGCCCAGGTGGGTCTCCAGGATCTGACCCACGTTCATGCGCGACGGCACGCCCAGCGGGTTCAGCACGATATCGACCGGTGTGCCGTCCTCCAGGTACGGCATGTCTTCCACCGGCACGATGCGTGAGATGACGCCCTTGTTGCCGTGACGGCCGGCCATCTTGTCGCCCGGCTGCAGCTTGCGCTTCACCGCGACGAACACCTTGACCATCTTCATCACGCCGGGCGGCAGCTCGTCGCCGCGCTGCAGCTTGTCGACCTTGTCGTCGAACCGGGCCTGCAACTCGTCGATGCTGCGGCTGTAGCGCTTGCGCACCGCCTCGATCGACTCCATCACCGCGTCGTCAGCGACATTGATGTGCCGCCACTGGTTCGGCGCGAACTGGCCCAGAACCTCTTCGGTGATCTTGGTGTCGGCGGCCAGATCGTTCGGGCCGCTGACCGCCACCTGGCCGAGCAGCAGGCGCTTCAGCTCCTGCGACTGCGCCTTCTCCAGGATCGCGCGCTCGTCGTCGCGGTCCTTGGCCAGGCGCTCGATCTCGGCACGGTCGATGGCCAGCGCACGCTCGTCCTTGTCGACGCCACGGCGCGAGAACACCCGCACCTCAACCACCGTGCCGCTGTCGCCCGGCGGCACGCGCAGCGACGTGTCGCGCACGTCCGACGCCTTCTCGCCGAAGATGGCGCGCAAGAGCTTTTCTTCCGGCGTCATCGGCGACTCGCCCTTCGGCGTCACCTTGCCGACCAGGATGTCGCCCGCCGTCACCTCGGCGCCGATATAGACGATGCCGGCCTCGTCCAGGTTCTTCATCGCCTCTTCGCCGACATTCGGAATGTCGCGGGTGATTTCTTCCTGGCCCAGCTTGGTGTCGCGCGCCATGACCTCGAATTCCTCGATATGGATCGAGGTGAACACATCGTCCTTCACGATGCGCTCCGAGATCAGGATCGAGTCCTCGAAGTTGTAGCCGTTCCACGGCATGAACGCGCACAGGACGTTGCGGCCGAGCGCCAGCTCGCCAAGGCTGGTCGAGGGGCCGTCGGCGATGATGTCGCCCTTGTGCACCCGCTCGCCCACCTTCACCAGCGGACGCTGGGTGATGCAGGTGTTCTGGTTGGAACGCTGGAACTTCAACAGGTTGTAGATGTCCACGCCGGTGCCGTCGGTGGCGCCATCCTCGCCTTCCACCTGAACGACGATACGGGTGGCGTCGACCTGCTGCACCGCGCCGGAGCGTTTGGCGACGATGGTGACACCGCTGTCGCGGGCGACCGTCGCCTCCATGCCGGTGCCGACCAGCGGCGCCTCGGCCTGCACAAGCGGCACCGCCTGGCGCTGCATGTTGGAGCCCATCAGCGCACGGTTGGCGTCATCGTTCTCCAGGAACGGAATCAGCGCCGCGGCGACCGAAACGAGCTGCTTCGGCGAGACGTCCAGGTAGTCGATCACGTCGGGCGTGGCCATCAGGAAGTCGCCCCGCGCCCGGCACGAGATCAATTCGTCCTGAAACGTGCCATCGGAGTCGAACGGCGCGTTGGCCTGGGCAATGGTGTACTTGCCCTCTTCCATCGCCGACAGATAGACGACCTCGGCGGTCACCTTGCCGTCGACAACCTTGCGGTACGGCGTCTCGATGAAGCCGTACTGGTTGACCCGGGCATAGGTGGCCAGGCTGTTGATCAGGCCGATGTTCGGGCCTTCCGGCGTCTCGATCGGGCAGATCCGGCCATAGTGGGTCGGGTGCACGTCGCGCACCTCGAAGCCCGCGCGCTCACGGGTCAGACCGCCCGGCCCCAAGGCCGACAGGCGCCGCTTGTGGGTGATCTCCGACAGCGGGTTGGTCTGGTCCATGAACTGGCTGAGCTGCGACGAGCCGAAGAACTCGCGCACCGCGGCCGCGGCCGGCTTGGCGTTGATCAGGTCGTGCGGCATCACCGAATCGATCTCGACCGTCGACATCCGCTCGCGGATGGCGCGCTCCATGCGCAACAGGCCGACGCGATACTGATTCTCCATCAGCTCGCCGACCGAGCGCACGCGCCGGTTGCCCAGGTGGTCGATGTCGTCGATCTCGCCCCGGCCGTCCTTCAGGTCCAGCAGGGTGCGCACGATCTCCAGGATGTCCTCGCGGCGCAGCACGCGCACCGTGTCCGGGCAATCCAGGCCCAAGCGCGAGTTCATCTTCACCCGGCCGACGGCGGACAGGTCATAGCGTTCCTGGTCGAAGAACAGCGACTGGAACAGCGCCTCGGCGGTCTCCAGGGTCGGCGGCTCGCCCGGGCGCATCACCCGGTAAATCTCGATCAGCGCATCCTCGCGGCTGAAATGCCGGTCGGCGGCGAGCGTGTTGCGCAGATACGGGCCGATGTTGACGTAGTCGATGGCCAGCGTCTTCAGCTCGGAGTAACCGGCGGCCTCGATCTCGGCCAGGTTCTCCTCGGTGATCTCGTCGCCGGCCTCCACATAGATGGCGCCGGTCTCCGGGTTGATCATGTCCTCGGCCACGAAGCGGCCCACCAGCTCGCTGGGATCGGCCAGCGTCGCCTTCAGGCCGGCTTCCTGCAGCTCGCGCAAGGTCTTGCTGGTCAGCTTCTTGCCGGCGCTGGCCACGACCTTGCCGGTCTTGGCGTCCATCAGGTCGTGCAGCAGCTTGGTGCCGCGCATGCGCTCGAAGTCGAACTCCGACTGCCAGCCCTTCTTGCCGCGGGTATAGACCTTGGTGCCGTAGAAGCGGTTGAGCAGCTCCTCCTTCGACAGGCCGGTCGCCTCGCCGGTCTCCATCGACTTGCCGTCGGCGGCCAGCTCCTCGCGGCGCGCGGCGGACGCATCGTTGTCGAGCGCCATCAGCAGGGTGGAGACCAGGATCTTGCGCTTGCGGTCGATGCGCACATAGACGAGGTCCTTGGCGTCGAACTCGAAGTCGAGCCAGGAGCCGCGATAGGGGATGACGCGGGCGGCGAACAGGAACTTGCCCGACGAATGGGTCTTGCCCTTGTCGTGGTCGAAGAACACGCCCGGCGAGCGGTGCATCTGGCTGACGATCACCCGCTCGGTGCCGTTGATGACGAAGGTGCCGTGGTCGGTCATGAGCGGCATGTCGCCCATGTAGACATCCTGCTCCTTGATATCGCGGATGGAGCGGGCACCGGTTTCCTCATCGACGTCCCAGACCACCAGGCGCAGGGTCACCTTCAGCGGGGCCGCGAAGGTCATGCCGCGCTGCTGGCATTCCTCGACGTCGTACTTCGGCTCTTCCAGCTCGTAGCTCACATATTCGAGCTGCGCGCGGCCGGCGAAATCGTTGATCGGGAACACGGACGCGAACACTTCCTGCAGGCCGGCCTGGCGGCGCTGGTCCAACGGGATGTCCGTCTGCAGGAAGGCGTCGTACGACGTCTTCTGCACCTCGATCAGGTTCGGCATCTGCGAAACTTCCGCGATATGACCGAAGTGCCTGCGAATCCGCTTGCGACCCGTAAAACTCAGGGCTGTCGTCACACCCATTGCGACCGCTACTCCTTCTCCATCCGGATTGGCACGCGCCTTGGCGTGCGCCCTCCGGGCCGGTCGGGCGCCATGCGTCGGCACCCGTCAGACGTGCGCGCATCAATCGTCTCGGCATGCGCCCGGCGGCCGTTCACCGGCGCCAAGCCGCAGATCATCGAGACTGCGCGCGAATTAGAAATGTTCACTACACCTAAAAGTTTAGTCGCCTCTCAGGCACACTGGACGTGCGGCAGCCGACCGGCCACCGCACGCCCAGGGCCACAGTACAGATCCGGCTGGAACTACTTGAGCTCCACGGTGGCGCCGGCTTCTTCCAGCTTGCCCTTGATCTCGTTGGCCTCGTCCTTGGACGCGCCTTCCTTGACCGGGCTCGGCACGCCTTCCACCAGGTCCTTGGCCTCCTTCAGGCCCAGGCCGGTGATGGCGCGCACGGTCTTGATGACCTCGATCTTCTTGTCGCCGAACGCGGTCATCACCACGTCGAACTCGTCCTTCTCCTCGGCAGGAGCCGCGGCCTCGCCGCCACCGGCAGCCGGCATCGCCGCCATCGCCACCGGCGCAGCGGCGGCGCTGACGCCCCACTTGTCTTCCAGCAGCTTGGCCAGCTCGGCAGCTTCCAGCACGGTCAGGGAGGAGAGGTCCTCCACCAGTTGTTCAAGATTAGCCATGGTCGTTCATCTCCAAAGTCTGGTTCAGGGTGTATGTCGCCCTATTCGGCCTGCGCGGCGCGTGCCTGCAGAACACGTACGAGCTTGGCGGCACCCGCACTGACAACGCCTGCGACCTTGGTCGCCGGCGCCGGCAGGATGCCGACAATCTGCGAAGCCGGAGCCACAATGACGGCCAACAGTTTCGCGCGCAGTTCCTCGATGGGCGGCATTTTCGCCAGCGCCTTAACGCCTTCAGCATCGATGGCAACACTGCCAAGCCCGCCGCCAACGATCGTGAAACGGTCGTTCTCGTTGGCGTAGTCGACCACCACCTTGGCGGCGGCCACCGGGTCTGAGCTGAATGCGACGCCGGTGGGGCCTGTGAACAGGTCACCGATGTCGGCGTAAGGCGTTCCTTCCAGGGCGATGCGCGCGAGCCGGTTCTTCGTCACCTTGAAGCTGGCCCCTGCGTCGCGCATGCGCCGGCGCAGATCGCTCATTTGCGCGACCGACAGCCCGGCATTGTGGGTGACAACCACCACCCCAGCACCGGCGAAGGTCTCGTGAAGCGAACTGACCAACGCTTCCTTGCGTGCACGGTCCAAAACCCGTCTCCGCTGTTGATCGGCCGCCGCGTATGCGGTCAGTCGATCGGTTGCATTGAACCGGGCGGCTGCCCGGTCCTTGTCGCCCTGTCCCAGAACGACACCCCCGAACGGCCATGGCGCATCTTGCGATGCATACGGCCGGCCCGGGATGGGCTCTGTCTCATGCAGGCGGTTTAAGCGATCCGGCGCACCGGGCTCGCACCTGCAATCTCGGACAGGTTGAACCGGACGCTTGGCCCGGTTCGGTCCCGACACCGCCGAGGCGATGCCGGAATCTCAGATTGACGCCGCGGTCGCGACGCCGAAATCCATTGGCCCGATGGGCCTATTCGGCCGCCTCGGCGACCGGAGACGCGGACGCAAGCGCGCTCGCGACGTCGACCTTGAAGCTCGGCCCCATCGACGAGGTGACCGAGATGCCCTTGATGTAGGTGCCCTTGGCGCCCGCGGGCTTGGCCTTGTTGATCGCGTCGACGAAGGCGTGCGCGTTCTGCTGCAGCTGCTCGACCGAGAAGCTCGCCTTGCCGATGCCGGCGTGCACGATGCCCGCCTTCTCGGCGCGGAACTGCACCTGGCCGCCCTTGGCCGCCTTCACCGCCTCGGTCACGTCGTTGGTGACGGTGCCCAGCTTCGGGTTCGGCATCAGGCCGCGCGGGCCCAGCACACGGCCCAGCTTGCCGACCACCGGCATCATGTCCGGGGTCGCGATCACGCGCTCGAAGTCGAAGTTGCCGGACTGCACCTGCTCGGCCAGATCGTCGGCACCGACCACGTCGGCACCGGCCGCCTCGGCCTCGGCCGCCTTGTCGCCGCGCGCGAACACCGCCAGCTTCACCGACTTGCCGGTGCCGTTCGGCAGCACGGTCGCGCCGCGCACGGTCTGGTCGGAGTGGCGGACGTCGACTCCCAGCCGCATCGCGATCTCGATGGTCTCGTCGAACTTGGCGGTCGCGCGCTCTTTCACAGCCGCGATCGCGTCGTCGAGCGAGTGGAACTCATTGCGGTCGACGCCCTCCAGGGCGGCCGCCATGCGCTTGCTGCGTTTCGCCATCGCTCAGCCCCCCACCACTTCAAGACCCATGGACCGCGCCGAGCCCATGATGATCTTCGCCGCCTGGTCGATGTCGTTGGCGTTCAGATCTTCCATCTTCTTCTCGGCGATCTCGCGCACCTGCGCCATCGTCACCCGGCCGGCCACCGCCTTGCCCGGCGTCTGCCCGCCCTTGGGCAGGCCGGCGGCCTGCTTCAGGAAATAGCTCGCCGGCGGCGTCTTGGTAATGAAGCTGAACGAGCGGTCGGCATACGCGGTGATGACGACCGGGATCGGCATGCCGCGTTCCATCTTTTCCGTCGCGGCGTTGAACGCCTTGACGAACTCACCGATCTGAATGCCGCGCTGACCCAAAGCCGGACCCACCGGTGGCGCGGGCGAGGCCGCGCCGGCGGGAATAGTCAGCTTGATGTAGCCGGCTATTTTCTTTGCCATTGCCTATGTTCCCTTCGCATGTCCGCACACAGACCATTCCGTGCGCGCGGGGTTTGCGGTACGGCGGACCAGGGCTTCGGCCGCGCCTCCCGCGTATTTCTCCGACCACGCTGCGGTCGAAGTTTGGGCCAGCCCTCTGCCCCACCCGGCCGCTCAACGACACGATCGTCGCGGCGGCCGGATGGGGCAGAGGGCCGGTGCGCGCGATGAGCCAGGCTCATCGCACAAACAATTCAACTCAGGTCTTTTCGACCTGGCCGTATTCCAGCTCGACCGGGGTCGAGCGTCCGAAGATCGACACCGCCACCTTCAGGCGCGCGCGCTCCTCGTCGATGTCTTCCACCAGGCCGTTGAACGACGTGAACGGCCCGTCGCACACACGCACCTGCTCGCCGATCTCGAAGGTGATCGACGGCTTCGGCCGCTCCACGCCTTCCTGCACCTGGCGCACGATCCGCTCGGCCTCGGACTCCGAAATCGGCGACGGCCGATTGCCGGTGCCCAGGAAGCCGGTGACCTTCGGCGTGTTCTTGACCAGATGCCAAGCCTCGTCGCTCAACTCCATCTTGATCAGCACGTAGCCGGGGAAGAACTTGCGCTCCGCATTGACCTTGCGGCCACGGCGCAGCTCGACGATCTCCTCCGTCGGCACCGAGACTTCCACGATCTCGTCGTCCAGCCCCTTGGCCAGCGACTGCTCGCGGATCGACTGCGCGACCTTCTGCTCGAAGCCGGAGTAAACGTGCAGCACATACCAGTGGGCCGCCATGGTCAGCCCCCCAGTGACAGGATGTTGCGCACGCCCCAGCCCAGCACCTGGTCGACCACCAGGAAGAACAGCGCGGCCAGCACCACCATGATCAGGACCATGATGGTGGAGACGGTGGTTTCCTTGCGCGTCGGCCACGTGACCTTCGACACCTCCGACCTGACCTGGCGGATGAACTGCGCTGGGTTTGTCTTCGCCATCTAATCCTTCGCCGTGCGGCCCCCGGGCGGCATGCCGCCCTTCGGCCATCGTCTTTTGTCGGTGCCTGGCCCGCGGCGGCGCCGGTGTGGCGCCATCCAGGCGGTGGCAGGAGTGGAGGGACTCGAACCCCCAGCCCCCGGTTTTGGAGACCGGTGCTCTACCAGTTGAGCTACACTCCTACAGTCGGCTCCATCTTTCGGTTGCGCCCGTGCCCGCTATCGCCGGTCGGCTCGAGCCCTCATCAATTCGAGATCGAGGCGACGACGCCGGCGCCGACGGTGCGCCCGCCCTCGCGGATCGCGAAGCGCAGGCCCTCGTCCATCGCAATCGGTGCGATCAGCTCGACTTCCATCGAGATGTTGTCGCCGGGCATCACCATCTCGGTGCCGTCCGGCAGCTTGATCGATCCGGTCACGTCCGTCGTGCGGAAGTAGAACTGCGGCCGGTAGTTGGAGAAGAACGGCGTGTGACGGCCACCCTCTTCCTTGGTCAGGATGTAGCACTCGCACGCAAAGTTCGTGTGCGGCGTGATCGACCCCGGCTTCGCCAGAACCTGACCGCGCTCAACCTCCTCGCGCTTCGTGCCGCGCAGCAGAACGCCGATGTTGTCGCCAGCCTGGCCCTGGTCCAGAAGCTTGCGGAACATCTCGACGCCCGTGCACGTCGTCTTCGTCGTGTCCTTCAGGCCGACGATCTCGATCTCGTCGCCAACCTTCACGATGCCGCGCTCCACGCGACCGGTCACCACCGTGCCACGGCCGGAGATCGTGAACACGTCCTCGATCGGCATCAGGAACGGCTTGTCCACCGGACGCTCGGGCTGCGGGATGTAGCTGTCGACCGCCGCCATCAGCTCAAGGATCTTCTCCTTGCCGATGTTGTCGTCGCGGCCCTCGAGCGCGGCCAGCGCCGAACCCGACACGATCGGAATGTCGTCGCCCGGGAACTCGTACGACGACAGAAGCTCGCGCACCTCAAGCTCGACAAGCTCGAGAAGCTCCTCGTCGTCGACCTGGTCGACCTTGTTCAGGAACACCACGATCGCAGGCACGCCGACCTGGCGCGCCAGCAGAATGTGCTCGCGGGTCTGCGGCATCGGGCCGTCGGCCGCCGACACAACCAGGATCGCACCGTCCATCTGGGCGGCACCCGTGATCATGTTCTTCACGTAGTCGGCGTGGCCCGGGCAGTCGACGTGCGCATAGTGGCGCTCGCCCGTCTCGTACTCGACGTGCGCGGTGTTGATCGTGATGCCGCGCGCCTTCTCTTCAGGCGCCTTGTCAATGTCGTTGTAGTCCGTGAACGCAGCGCCGCCCGTCTCAGCCAAAACCTTCGTAATGGCAGCCGTCAGCGTCGTCTTGCCGTGGTCAACATGACCAACCGTGCCAATGTTGCAGTGCGGCTTGTTGCGCTCAAACTTCTCTTTCGCCATGGTAATTCAGCGCCCTGATGTTCGATGTTGTCGACGGCCCCGGTCAGGGGGCCAGTTGTGACCAAGTTAGTCGTGCAGCAACCTTCGGCCGGCTGGAGCGGGTGATGGGAATCGAACCCACGTAACCAGCTTGGAAGGCTGGGGCTCTACCATTGAGCTACACCCGCTTTACCGTGTGCGCGGTTCGACCGGCCGCAAATCCGCCCATTCGTCTTGCCCACGTAAACCGCCGATCTTCAACCGTCGATGTGCCGTCAGATGGTGCCGCCCAATTACTATGAAACACGTGGTGGAGGGAGTTGGATTCGAACCAACGTAGGCTAAGCCAACGGGTTTACAGCCCGTCCCCTTTAACCACTCGGGCATCCCTCCTGACATGTTTCGGACTGCAGCCACAAATGCATCGTCGGCGCGCGAGCAGCCCCGGCACCGAACGCGCGATTTATGGCCAATGGGCCGTTAGTGTCAATAGCAAACACGCCCAAGCCGGCCGCTTTTCCGAAGCCGCTTCCAGCGCGGCCAGACCATCGGCGCACTGGAAATCCGCAACAGATCGGCCGGCAACAGCATGGCGCGTGGCGCCGAACGACATACGGTGCACACGCCAAGGCAACCAATTGTGACCGGCCAATTGTGACCGGGCGGCACCTATTGTACCAATGCGGCATGATTACGGCCGAACGCCCGCACCGCGCCTCACGCCCGCACCATGGTCCGGGCGCCAGCGGACACGTGATATGGGGCGTGCATGGCGCGGCGTAAAGAGCCATCGACCCATAAGCGCACGGCCGGTGCGCGCGGCAAGCCGCCCGGCAAGCATGCCGGCAAGGCCAAGGACCGGCGGCCGACCCCGTCGCACACCGTGGCGCACCTGCCGGCGCGCGGTCAGCCGTTCACCGAAGCCGACGCGATATGGCTCTATGGCGTCCACGCGGTGCGCGCGGCATTGGCCAACGAGCATCGCCGCATCCGCCGCCTGCTGACGCGCCAGCGCCTGGATGCCGGCCTGACCGCATTGGCGAAGCGGCGCCAGGTCGCCCCGCAGACCGTCGACCGTGCGACCCTGGAGGCGGCACTGCCGCCCGACGCCGTGCACCAGGGCCTCGCCCTTCTGGTCGACCCGTTGCCGGCGCTGGGGTTGGACGAGGTGCTGGAGACCTGCGACGGCAACGATGTGATCCTGGTCCTCGACCAGGTGACCGATCCGCACAATGTCGGCGCCATCCTGCGCTCCTCGGCAGCGTTCTCCGCCAAGGCGGTGGTCGTGCAGTCGCGCCATGCGCCCCCGGCCAACGGCACCCTGGCCAAGGCGGCCAGCGGCGCGCTGGAGATCGTGCCCCTGGTGCCGGTGACCAACCTGGCCCGCGCGCTGGGCGAACTGGCGGACCGCGGGTTCCTTACCATCGGGCTCGATCACACGGGCGGCACCGCCATCGCCGATGCCGATGTCTCGGGGCCGGTGGCCCTGGTGCTGGGCGCGGAGGGCAGCGGGCTGCGGCGGCTGACCCGCGAGCGCTGCCAGGCCCTGGTGCGGCTGCCCACCGACCCGCGCCTCGCGGAGCTGAACGTCTCCAACGCGGCAGCGATCTGTCTATATGTCTTGGCCACCCGGCCGGAGTGACCCGCCGGCACGCTCCGGCTCAATACAAACAATCCTGGAGGAAACCGCATGAACACTCGCCTTGACGGCGCCCGCGTCCTGATCACCGCCGGTGCGGCCGGCATCGGGCGCGTCATCGCCGAGACGTTCCTGGAGGCCGGCGCGCGCATCCATGTCTGCGACATCGACGATGCCGCCCTGGCCGAAATCGCCGGCGCCCACCCCGCGATCACCACCTCGCGCGCCGACGTCAGCAAGCCGGATGACGTGGCGGCACTGTTCGACGCGGTCGGCCACAACCTCGGCGGGCTTGACATCCTGATCAACAATGCCGGCATCGCCGGGCCGACCCTGCCGGTGGAAGAGATCGCCATCTCGGACTGGGAGCAGACCTTGGCGGTGAACATCAACGGCCAGTTCCTGTGCGCCAAATACGCCGTGCCCATGCTGCGGGCGGCCGGCAGCGGCTCGATCGTCAACCTGTCGTCGCTCGCCGGGCGGCTGGGCTACCCGCTGCGCACCCCCTATGCCGCGTCGAAGTGGGCGGTGGTGGGGTTCACCAAGTCGCTGTCGGCCGAGTTGGGACGCGACGGTATCCGGGTGAACGCGATCCTGCCCGGCGTGGTCGAGGGGCCGCGCATCGACCGGGTGATCGCGGCGAAGGCCGAGCAGCGCGGGGTGAGCTTCGAGCAACAGCGCGAGATCTACGTCAACATGGCGTCGCTCAAGGTGATGGTGACGGCGCAGGACATCGCCAATACCGCGCTGTTCGCCTGTTCCGATGCCGGCAAGCACATCTCCGGCCAGACCTTTTGCGTCGACGGCGACGTCGACAGCATCAGGGGTTAGGACTTCATCTATTCTGTCGGCACCTCTGTCGGCACCGGCCCTCTCTCCTACCCGGCCACCCAACGATGGTATACCGACGGGCGCCGGGTGGGGGTGAGGGCCAAACCAGAGTCAGCGCAAGCTGAACCTGACTTATGACCGCAATGCAGCGTCCGGCGGCGCGGAGTAGAACTCGAGCGCTTCCATATTCTTCGCCCGGGCGACGGTACGCAGCGCGTATTTCTTCTGCACCGGGGCCGACAACTCGCTGTGGAACTCGCGGCTCAGCCGAATGGACCCGATGTCGGCCGGGCCGTCGATCAGGTCTGAGACATGGATCTGTTCTAATCGCGCGGCCTTGTTGACCTCGGTCCCGATAAGCGTGAACTGGTGCCGGGCCACCGAGCCGAAATCGCCGCTGACCACCATGCCGAGGTGAAGCCCGATCCGCAGCGCGAGTGGCGTGTTGCCGACCCGGATCTGGGCCACGGCCGCCGCTGCCTCCTCCGCAGCGCGCAGGGCCTCCAGGCATTCGTGGCGCGCGTCCGTCGCGGTTGGCTGAAGCACCCAAAAGGCCATCATGCCATCGCCCATGAACTTGTCGATGTGGCCGCCGCGCGAGATGATCGGCAGCGATTGGGCATTGAAGAACCGCTGGACGATATCGGCGACGCGATCGGGCGCCATGCTGAGTGTGTACTGGCTGAAATCGACCACGTCGGAAAACCAGATGATCGCCCTGTCGACCTGATACTCCGCCTGCTGCATGCCGCCAGCCTGCAGCCGCCGCTGCAGTGCGTACTCATTGGTGTAGGCGTGTAGTATCCGCGTATCGTCGGCAAGCTGCCTGCCGAGCGACGCTGTCTTCTTGGTCGCGCTGCGCAACTTGGTGGAGACGATCCTGGCGATGTTGCGCCAGATCACGGCGGCTTCCGGATGCTGCTCGATCCTGGCCTTGTCGATGGACAACACCTCCACCGTGTTCTCCACGGCGACAAGGTCGTATATGCGCCGATAGCCGTTGCCGACCAGATGCTGCTCTCCCACGACCTCGTTGCGCCGGCGGACGGACAGCGTGTGTCCGGCCTGCCTGACCGCAACCGAACCGTTCACGATGATCCAGAGACATTCCGCCGGGTCGCCGTGCCGGCAGATATACTCGCCCTCCGCATACCGGAACGGATGGGGTGCCAAGTCCGACGTGTCGACGACATCGTCCACCAAGCCGCTGGCGACCAGAGCCTCCTGGTAGTCCGCGTTGAAATCGCCGACGGGATAGATGCTTGGCTTTTTCGCCATTGCCATCGCTCCGTGGCCGCGGTGCGCCGAGTTTGCGCCGGCCTCATGGTGCACATCACGCTGGCTGGGTCTTGCGACACCCTCACGTGGCCATGCTGACTCGGTTTCGCCGTGCCGGCAAGTCGCCGTACCGCTCTCGACACTTGCTGCGAACCGGCTTGACCTACGCGCCCGCGTCGCCTATCTCCTGCGTCGCTTACGACCCCTTCGTCTAGAGGCCTAGGACACCGCCCTTTCACGGCGGCAACACGGGTTCGAATCCCGTAGGGGTCGCCATATCTCACCGGCTGACAATCATATTGTAATATCAAAGCGTTATGGGCAGGGCGCGCCCACACACGCATTCCACGCACGTTTATCATTCGCTTCTGACGTATTTCTGGCGGGGGCAGCAGATGCATGCTGCCATGACCCGGCCCCGAGATCACTGATCCGAAGGGGGAGGCGACAGGGGCCTCCTGTCTGCTGCTCTGCTTCAGCAATCTGGACTTTTTGGTCTAATAATTGGTACAACCTTTGCGATTAGCTTGTTGGTGTGGGCTTGGCCTGAAAAGGGCACCGCCGGTTTTGGGGAACCGTCGTCATGCATGTGGTCCACTCGGCGGAGTTGCACTGCCGATGGGTGCCTAGCCTTGGTCGCATGGCATCTCGTCGGCCATGACCGAGGCACCCAAACTGGACAAGGTCGGGCTGCGGTTGGACGGCGTGTCCAACGAGGAGCGCTTCGACCTGTGGGGCGACATCACGCGGCCGCTGTTCAACGTATCGGCAATCCGGAAGGGCATCGAACTGCCTGTCCAATCCGCCGATGCCTGGCTTCTGGACAATCTGGTGATGATGGAGGCGACGTTTGGCAGCCACGTCTTCAATCATCAGGTCAAGCATGCGGTCAACGTCGCCGACAGCCTGCTGATCCAGATCTACACAAGAGGCATCCTGGAAGGCGATATCGACGGCCAGGCCTACACGATCATGCCGGGCGATCTGCACGTACTGGATTTCTCGCGCGCGCACATGTCCCGCACAACCAATGCCAGCGTCTTTGGCTTCCTGATCTCCCATGACCTCGTCGGCTACGACAGGGACAGACATCCGCGCGAAATGACAGTGCCCCGCGAGGGTGCGGTCGGTCGGATTCTGCGTAGCACGGTCCTCAACGTCTTCGAGAGTCTCGATCACATCACCAAGGCCGAACAGAAGGCGGTTGCGGATGCCTGGGGCTTCTCCTCGGTCAGTCATTTTAGCCGCGAGTTTCAGAGGAAGTTCGGCTTCAGCCCGGGAAGCATCGTGGGAACACGCTCCCAGGACCGCGCTTCCGGCGACATTTCGATCGCGTCCCGGCCGGACTCCACCGATCTTCTCCCCTTCCGAAAAAAAACTTAGAGCGCAGGGGCCAGACCGGACGATCCAGGTGCAGTCATTACCGACTGAACCTGCCAGTTGCGCATCTCGCCCGGCCTAGTCGGCTTGTTGGGACGGAGGTGCAACGAAGTTAAGATTCTCGGATCACGACATCCCCTGGCGTTCCAGTTACCAATGCTGGCGATACCGAGCGCAAGCTGACTGCGAACAGGCGGTCGCCGAGCACGATCTCGCGGAGGTGGCCGGACTTGTCAGGTGGTCGCGGTCGAGGGCGGCGCGGCACTCGTATGCAACGTCAACGTGGCGGGCGCACCCGACGACATGGCACCAGAGGCCGGAGGGTTCAACCCGGCATCCACGTTCACCCCCGGTCGACCCGGATGTCCTGTTCAACGTCTGGCAGCAGATAGGGGGATGGCGGCGAAGATTAGGGTGAGTAGTCGCATTGCCTCGTCTTGTATCGGAAACACGTGCAAGTCGGCATTGACTAGGCGTCGGCTTTTGACAACCGCCGCAAGCCTGATCCAGGCACTGCGATGGGAAACGGAGTTGCGGAAAGGATTCCGACATGGTCGCCACGATCAAATCTGACCCTGAGACTGCATATAATATGGCAAAGCATAATATATTGTATGGAGGCCTGACTATTGTAAGTGAACCTCACGGGAAAGCACATGGATTTGCTTTTGGCGCAAAATTGATTGAAGACATTGGGAAGGCTGAAAACCGAACATTATTTTTGGAAATGCCAGTAGAATTTGAAAAAGAAAAATCAAGTGAAAAACTTATCAAATTGATGATAGATCAGGCACAGAAGTTTGATCACGGTGCCCTTAGACTTATTTTTGATACCGCTTTAAAAAACGAATGGAGAATCAAATGTGCTGACTCTGAATATTATCAACTCATGTCAAATATGGGAAAAGAAGCGCGCCAAGAAGGAATAGCGAAGCGTCTTATAGAAGGTATGCGTGATGCAAATGGTGGATTGTTCCCGGTAGGTGGCAAACACATTACCGGAGAGAGCATGGGGAGGAGAGACCGGCAGCCTCCGACGCAGCGTGCGCCCGGGGGTCAAGGCGGTCAGGACGATGACAAACGGTATGGGTATTGGGGAATCGCACAATACATTCCCAAGGCCGAACTTGCGAAGATTTACAAGTTTGACTACTCGGGAAGTCAAAAAGAGTCCGAGACACTTAGATGTCAATACCTCGAAAAACGGATCTTCAAAAAGTTTTAGTGTGCTTTTGACCGGGATTCCCCATGTGGACCTGTTCCGGTGAGCAAAGGTGACTCTGATTGGCTCAACGCGCGAGCCCAATGGCGAATGCCGGGGAGCCGCGAGCTTTTCAAATGGCAGGAACGCTGTCGTTGTCCGACAACGGCAGGAAACGGCCCGTTCGTGCAGGTTCGGGCCGGACCGACGCAGTCGTCGGCATGGAGGAACTGGTTGCCGCCGATCATGACGGTACAAGTTTCGGTCTGAGCCGGTCGATGCGACGCAGGATGTCAGCGAATAGGTGACGCGGGACGGCGACCTCGGCCAACTGGAAGATCACGTAGCGGCCGTGGCGGACGATCCTGGCACCGATCTTGACAAGCTTTGCCCTGAGCGTCGTCAGCGTCCACTTCTCGACGGCATCGGGAAACGCCAGGGTGCGCATGAAGTTGGCGAGGTTGTAGGCCAGCGCATGCAGCTGCGGCCGGACGGCGTTGGCGGCGAATGCCCCAGCGCATGGCAGGGTCGCGTCCGAGCCGCTCGGCGTCGTAGACATCCTCGTACCCGGCGAGACGCCCGTACACCGACTGGCGGAAAAGGCTCTAGCCGTGCTCCCGATCCTTACGCTGAACGAATCTGGCGTATGCGCAGACGAAGCTGCTTTTCCGTTTCGATGATCGCAAACAACACGATGCCGACACCGACGATCAACACGCCGTCCCAAAACGGAACGGCGACCGTGGCGAACACCGTTTGCAGCGGCGGCAGATAGGTGATGGCGAGTTGCGCGGCGGTCACACCGATCACCGTTGCCCAGACCACCTTCGTGCCCCTGACGGCTTTCCATGTCAGCGATGTGCCGTAGATATTCCGGGCAAAGAACAGGTGGAATATCTCCATCACCACCAGCGTGTTCATCGCGATGGTGCGCGCGAGGTCGATGGAGTAGCCCTTATCGACCGCATAGGCGTACATGCCAAACACGCCGCCCAGAAACAACGTCGACACCAGAACGATGTGCCACGCCAACGCGCCGGACAGCAGCGGCTCGTTTCTGGGTCGCGGCGGGCGGCGCATGGTGCCGGATTCGGTCGGCTCGAACGCCAGCGCAATGCCGAGCGTGATCGCCGTGATCAAGTTGATCCAGAGTATCTGTATCGGCGTGATCGGCAGCGTCATTCCCAACAGCAACGCCACGACGATGGTCATGGCTTCGCCTGCATTGGTCGGGAGCGTCCAGCTGATGACCTTCTTGATATTGTCGTAGACGGTACGCCCTTCCCTAACGGCGGCCGTGATCGAGGCGAAGTTGTCGTCGGCCAGGACGAATTCGGCCGCTTCTTTCGCCGCCTCGCTGCCTTTGAGGCCCATGGCGATCCCGGCATCGGCACGTTTCAGCGCGGGCGCGTCGTTGACGCCGTCCCCGGTCATGGCGACGGTCATGCCGTGGGATTGCAGGGCCATGACGAGGCGCAGTTTGTGCTCCGGACTGGTGCGGGCAAAAATGTCCGTATTCAGAACAGCGGCCGCCAGCGCGGAATCGTCCATTTGGTCGAGATCGGCTCCGGTCAGAACCGCGCCGGGATTTTGCAGTCTGATCTGTTTCCCGATGGCCGCCGCCGTGCCCCTGTGATCGCCCGTGATCATCTTCACGCGTATGCCCGCGCCATGACATTCCGCGATGGCGTCGACGGTTTCGGGGCGCGGCGGATCGAGCAGCCCGACAAGGCCGATCAGAACCAGCCCGTCCTCGACATCGAGGAACTCGATCGCCGTGTGCTCGGGCGGCACCGGTTTCACGGCGAAGGCCAGAACGCGTTGCCCTTGGGCGGCGATTGCCTCGGCCTTTTCTTGCCAGTATCGCTCGTCGATGGCCGTCAGGCCGTTACTGGTCGTGCGCTGCCTGTCACACATGCGGACGATCTGCTCGGGCGCACCCTTTACCGCGACGAATGCGTGGCTTTCACGGTCATGATTCAGCGTCGCCATGAAGCGGTGCTTGGCGTCGAACGGAATGACGTCGGTTCGCGTCCATGAGGCGAGTTCGCTGCGGGTATCGATGCCGACCTTGCCGGACAGGGCCAGCAGGGCCCCTTCCATCGGATCGCCCTCGACCACCCAGCCGCCGTCGCGCTGATGCAGGGAGGCGTCGTTGCAGAGAGCGGCCGCCCGACCGATTTCGTGCAGGATGGCATGTTCCCGCGCGCTCACAGCGGCGGCGTTGAGCCTGATCTCCCCCTTGGGTTCGTATCCCTCCCCGCCGAGCGAAAAGACATGGGCATCCGTCACGACGGAGGCCACCATCATCTCGTTACGCGTCAGCGTGCCCGTCTTGTCGGTGCAGATGACCGACACCGATCCCAGCGTCTCGATGGTGGGCAAGCGCCGGACAATGGCGTGACGGCGCGCCATCGCCTGCACGCCGACGGCAAGCGTGATGGTCAAGACGGCAGGCAGGCCTTCGGGAATGGCGGCGACGAAGAGGCCGACCACGGCCATGAACATTTCGGCAAACTCGAAATGCTCGACGAAATAGCCGAAGACGAGAAGCACAGCGGCGATCAGCAGAATGAAAATCGTCAGCCAGCGTGCAAATGCGTTCATCTGCCGGAGCAGCGGCGTCGTCAACGTCTGGACGGTGGAAAGGATGCCGCTGATGCGGCCGATCTGCGTGTCGGCTCCGGTCGCCACGACGACGCCGCGTCCTAGCCCGCTGGTGACGAGCGTGCCGCTGAATGCCATGCACCCGCGGTCGCCGAGGGACGCCGCTTCATCGACGGGGTGCGTGTGTTTCTCGACCGGAACGGATTCGCCGGTGAGGATCGCTTCCTGGACGTGGAGCCCGTTCACGCGAAGCAGCCGGAGGTCCGCCGGCACCTTGTCCCCGGCCTCGAGCAGGACGATATCGCCGGGCACCAACGCTTCGCCTTCGACCGAACGCCGAACCTCGTCGCGCAGCACCGATGCTTTCTGGGCAAGCATATGGCGGATGGCATCCATCGCCTTTTCCGCCTTGCCCTCCTGCACAAAGCCGATCGCGCCATTGACGATGACCACGGCGAGGATCACGAGCGTGTCGACCAGATGCCCCAGGGCCGCCGTGATGATGGCGGAGCCGAGAAGCACGTAGATGAGGATATTGTGGAAATGCAGGAGAAAGCGGACCAGCGGGCTTCGCTTGGCCGGCTCTGGCAGCCGGTTCAAGCCAAAACGCGCCAGACGCTCCTGCGCTTCGGTTTCTGTCAGGCCGTTCTGACGGCTTTGCTGCAGGGAGACGGCGTCATCGGCCGACACAGCATGAAACAACGGCTTATCGGTCGGGTCGTTCGGCCGGGCCTCAGATGCGTCGCGGGGCTGTAGAGCAGCCATTTGCGTCGGTTCCCTCTCCAGTCAGGGGATCGAAAGAGCGCACGCACGCCCCATCCGCAAACTCTCATATGGTGTTGCCGTCAGCTTCCGGGTTTGGGAAACGCATCTCAAGCGCTTCGACCAACGCCTGTCGCAGGCTGTTCAGCAACGACGGAAGGACGGCGCTACGGGCCCGATTGCGCGAACGGCGGGCGTGCCCATGGACCAATGGGCGACAGCGATGCTGGATGCATCGGTCAGCCGGCACGACGGACCAGGCCCGCAATCGGGCCGTAACCCGTTCTGGAAGCTGAACATTTTGCGCCTAACCGCGTCGCGAAGTGTTCATGCTTCGCGGCCGCTTCGGAGTTGCTCGGCAGCCTGCTAGGGCAAGCTGGTAAGCGCCTTCTCGCTGGCGCCGAACAGGTGGACGTGTTCCTCGCGGAAGCGCAGGTGGACCCGGTCGCCGTCCTTCAGCCCGCAGTCCCCGGCGGCGCGCACAACCACCGTGCCGACGTTCTCGATATCGACATAGAGGTAGCTGTCGCCGCCCAGGTGCTCGGCAACCCCAATGACGCCATTGACGTTGCCCTGGCCGTCATCGACCAGCTCGATGTGTTCGGGCCGGATGCCGACATGCGCTGGCGCTTCCGCGCCGCTGACGGAACGTTGCGTCATGACCGAGACCCCGTCGGGCAGCGTCACCGTGGCGCCTGACCCGTCAGACGGCCGGCAGTCCAGGATGTTCATCTTCGGAGAGCCGAGGAAGGTTGCGACGAACAGGTTGGACGGGTTGCGGTAGAGCTCCAACGGCGGCCCCACCTGCTCGATGACGCCGCCGGAGAACACGACGATGCGGTCGGCCAGGGTCATCGCCTCGACCTGGTCGTGGGTGACGTAGATCATGGTGGCATCGAGCCGCTTGTGCAGGCGGGCGATCTCCACCCGCATTTGCACCCGCAGGGCGGCGTCCAGGTTCGACAACGGCTCGTCGAACAGGAATGCCCTGGGGTCGCGCACGATCGACCGTCCGATGGCGACACGCTGGCGTTGGCCGCCGGACAACTCCTTCGGTTTGCGGTTGAGCAGCGGGCCGAGCTGCAGCGACTCCGCCGCCTCTTGCACGGCAGACGCGATTTCCGCCTTCGACTTACGGGTGACCTTCAAGGGGAAAGCCATGTTCTCGCCCACCGTCTTGTGCGGATAGAGCGCATAAGACTGGAAGACCATCGCCAACTGCCGCTCGGAGGCGGACAGCGCGGTGACGTCCTTGCCGCCGATCACGATGTTGCCCGACGTCGCCTCCTCAAGGCCGGCGATCAACCGCAGCATCGTCGACTTGCCGCAGCCCGACGGGCCGACGAAGACGACGAACTCCCGGTCGCCGATTTCCAGATCGACACCCTTGATGACTTGCACGGACCCAAACGCCTTGTGGAGGCCCGTGAGGGAAATTTCCGCCATATCAGTCTCCAGCGCCTTCCAGAACCCAGTCCAGATACATGGCGGCCGTCCAACTGAATGCACCGCCGCCCAACCCTTCGCCGGTAATCGGATCGTAGTACTCGCGAAAACCGGCGCGCTCGACGAGTTCGCGGGAATCCTGCCGGATGCGCGCCGCGCGCTCGTGGTCGCCAATGTCGGCAAAGCCGGTGGCGATCATGTTGTTGACGATCAGCCAGACCGGACCGCGCCAATAGCGCTTGGCATCGAAGTGCGCGCTCTCCGGGTCGTAGCTGGGCACCATGAACCGTGACCGTGCCGCGATGCGATCGAAGTGGGCCTGCAACGGGACGATGCGGTCCGGGTCGCAGACGCCAGCATAGGGACCGAGAAACGCCGCCGACGAAACGCCGCCGACATGGCGCCGTTCGACCGGATCGAAGGCGGTGTAGGCGCCGATCTGGCTGTTCCACAGGCCCTCCAGGCCACGCTCCATGGCCGGCAGCAGCGCGGTCGCCGCGCCCATTTGGTCGTCCAAGCCGTAGGCTGGCAGCAGGGCGATCAGATCGCGGTGGGCACGCAGCAGGATGGCGGTCATGCCCGGGTCGGCCATGCGGAACGGAGACGTGCGACCGAAGACCGCCTGATCCCAGCCCTGCGAGACGCCATGGGCGACGATCGACAGATAGCGGTCGTACTGGTCCTTGGTCGGTCGCTCAGCCGCGTCGACATGGTCCAGGTCACGGCGCTTGTAGGGCTCGGTGACCGACACCTCCACGCGATCCATGGCGGCGTCCCAATCGACCAGGTTGTCGCGGCCGGACTCCCAGGGATGGGTCGCGATGATGGTGCCTGAACCTTCGTCCCTGCGCGCGGCCAGGAACCATTGGTGCCAGCGCAGGACGCGGCCCAGCATGGCCTGCCCGCGATCCCGCTCGATCGGGCCGTGGCGCACATGCAGCCGGCGAAACGCCGTTGCCAGATAGGGCGGCTGGGTGATGCCGGACGTCGGCAACGTCGTTCCGGCTTGCCACACCGCCGGCCCGGGAAAATAGCTGTCGTGACCGCCCCTGAACATGACATGCGGGATCATGCCGTCGGGCCACTGCGCCTCGGTCAGGATCTCCAGCTCGCGCCACGCGCGCGCCAGGTCCAAATAGCCGTAGCCCAAGGCCGAGAACGCGGAATCCCAATTGAACTGCATGGGATAGAGGCCATGGGTCGGCACCGAGTACTCGCCGCGGTCATTGCGCCGCAGCACCTCCAGCGCCTCGCCCCGGCGTTGCATCGCGATGTCGTGCATCGTTTCCGACATGTCCGCCCTATCCCTTCACGCCGCCCGACGTCAGGCCCTGCACCAGGAACCGCTCGGCCCACAGGAAGATGATCAGGATCGGCACCGTCGCGATCACCGCGCCCGCCATCAGGTGCTGGCGCGGCACCTCCGACGAATTCAGCGAGACGATGCCGCGCGAAAGCGTGAAGACGTCGGTGTCGTCCAGGAACATGAAGGCGAACAGGAACTCGTTCCACGCGATCATGAACACGTAGAGCGAGACCGTCGCCAGCGCCGGCATGCTGAGCGGCAGGGTGATGTGCCAGATCACCGCCAGGCGCTTGTAGCCGTCCATCTGGCCAGCCTCTTCCAGCTCGAACGGCAGGCCGCGGAAATAGCCCTGCAGCATGTAGAGCGCCACCGGCAGAGTGGTCGCCGGATAGACGATCAACAGGCCGATGATGGAATTGCGCAGGCCGAGCTGGCTGAACACCGCATAGAGCGGGATCACCAGCACGATCGCCGGCACCATGTAGATCATCAGGATGCCGCGCGAGAACGCCGCCCGGCCACGGAACCGCATGCGCGCCACCGCATAGGCCCCCGGCACAGCGAACAGCAGCGTGACGATCACGGTGCACACCGACACGATGGCCGATATCAGCAGGAAACTGCCGAAGTCGTACTTGGTGAACAGCTCGATATAGCTGCTGAACAGGCCGCTGAAGCCCTGGCCCAGGTCGATGGAGAAGTCCAGCGGGTTCAGGACCAGTTCGGCCTCGTTCTTAAGGCTGGTCATCACCATGACGTAGAACGGCAGCACCACGACGGCGGTGAACACCACGAAGCCGAACGCGCGCATGCTGGCGATCATCGACAGCTCGATCTTGCGCCGGTTCACCTCGGACGTCGCCAGCGGCTTCAGGGTCGTGTGCAGCACCCAGACCAGCCCCAGGCCCAATACGATCAGCGCCACGACCTGCGACACCGGCGACTGGTCGAGCGACACCGCGAACGGCGCGCCGAAGCCGACCGCGACCACCGCCACCATGACGACGGCGACCATGATCAGCAGGTACGGCATGGTGCGCAGGTGCTGTGGACGGAAGACCAGGCACAACGCCGCCGCGATGCCGGCCAGGATGCCGGCGCCGATGTCGGGCTGCACGCCCAGCCCGGTGGCGAATGCCAGGCCGACCGCCACCAGCAGGCTGACCACCAGCCCCCAGAACAGGCCGTAGGCGACGGTGAGCCCGACCGCCCAGCCCATGCTCGCGCCGGCGCTCAAAGCCCTTCCTCCTTCGGCATCGAGCGGAAGTAGAGCATCGCCAGGGTGAACAGGATGATGAACACGACCACGGCGACGGCGGCCCCGGCGCCCAGATTGTTCAGCGCGAAACCCTTCTCATAGACGTCGACCGTCAACGTACGCGTGCCCGACCCGCCGCCGGTCAGCAGGAAGATGTCGTCGAACTTGTTGAAGGTCCATATGAAGCGCAGCAGGAACAGCACCGACAGGATGCCGAACAATTGCGGCAGCGACAGTTCCCAGAACTGCTGCAGCGGCGAGGCGCCGTCCATGTCGGCGGCCTCGTACATATCGGTTGGGATCGACTGCTTGCGCGCCAGAATGAACAGGAAGCTCAGCGGGAAATAGCGCCACGCCTCGAACGCGATCACCATCGAGAGCGCCATGGGAAAGCCGAACTCGATGCCCAGGATCGAAACGTCGACGTAGCGCACGCCAAAGAAATTGATCGGCTCGTCGATCGCGCCCATCTGCATCAGCAGCTTATTGACCGACCCCTTGGTCGGGTCGAGCAGGATCAGCCAGGTGAAGGCCATGGCGATAACAGGCGCCACATAGGGGAACAGAAACAGGCCGCGCAGGATGGAGCGGCCGGCAAACGCCTTGTCCAGCAACTGGGCCGCGAACAGGCCCAGCACCAGCGCGCCGGCGGTGCCGAAGAAGGTGTAGGCAAAGGTGACCCACAGCACGTCCCAGAACTCGCGGGCATCGAACACGCGGCTGAAATTCTCGAAGGTCCAGTCGCCGGAGATGAGCGCATTCTGCGAGGTGCTCGCGATCACCGGCTCGCTATCGCGTGGATCGGCCGGATCGGCGACGTAGGCTTCGCCGGCGACGACGCCCAGGGCCAGGACGACACGCCCGCCCTCCTCGATGGCATCCAGCGCGCACGCGATCGCAGCGCCGTCCACGGTGCAGTTCGGGTCGACCGACGCGACGGTCAGCCCCGCCGGCAATGTGTCTGTCAAAGCGACATTGAGCACCGGCTGGTTGGGCGAGGTATTACGCAGGGTGTACTGCAGCTCAGCCGCGTCGCCGGCCGCTACCAGGTCGCCGCGCAAGCGCTCGCGAACCGTCGCTTCGGCCGGCCGCAGGTCGCTCAACTCGACCGACTTGAAGCTGATCCAGAAGGTGGCAACCAGCGGCAGCAGGACGATGGCGGCGACAATCAGGATCGTCGGCGACAGCATCCGATACGCGAACCGCTGTTCGCGCCGCGTCATCGGGCCGATCTTTGAAACCTTGGGCCTTGGCATGATCTGCGCCTCCGTCGGGCGCAGGCGGCCGACCTGCATGGTCGGCCGCCGTGCCGAAGGGGCTTTGCGCCCCCCGATACCTAACTACTGAAGAGCCGCCAGCTCTTCGTTCATCAGCGCCACCGTCGCGGCGGCATCGCGCTCGCCGTCGATGTATTCGCGCACCAGCCGGTTGATGACCTGGCTGTTGATGATGTTGGAGGCCACGCCGAGCTGACCCTCACTCAGGCCCCAACGCTGGCCGGTCTCCAGGCCGGCGACGATATTGGCGATGACGTCGGCAGAGTAGAGGTCGGCCAATGGCGCGCGGCGGTCGACACCCACGTCAAGCGTCGCCCAGGCGTCGACAAACGCGGTCGGGTTGTCGACATTGCCGTGGCGCACCGGGAACTTGCCCTCCGGCGCGATCGCCAGCGTGTCGAGATAGGCATCGTCCATCAGGAACTCGACGAACTGCATCGCCGCATCGGTCTCGGCATCCAGGGTCACGCCGAAGAAGCGCAGGTCGGCCCAGGCGGCGCCGTCCGGGTTGCTGGGGCCGGACAGGGTGGTGACGAACCCGGTGGCATCGGCCAGCGCGCGCGACGTGGGATCGTCGTTGATGGTCGGCGGTGCGCTGTCGCGCAGGCCGGCCAGCTCATCCATGATGAACGGCGACCAGATGATCATCGCCGCCTTGCCGGCGAAATAGAGCTCGCGCGACTGCTGCCAGTAGAGCTCGCCGTCCGGCGACGCATCGGCGATCGCCTTATAGAACTCCAGCACCTCGGTCGTGGCCGGCTCGTCAAGTGCGGCAACGCCGTTCTCGTCGACCGGGGAGACGCCGTTGGCCAGGAACACGTGCTCCAGCACCTGGCTCATGAAGTTCTCGTCGATCTTGGTCGCGGCGACGAAGCCGTACATGTCCGGCGGATTGTGCAGGGCGTCGAGGGCGGCGGTGATGTTGGCGTAGGTGTTCGGGGCCTCCAGGCCGGCTTCCGCGAACAGGTCCTTGCGGTAGACGACCATTTGCGTCCAGCCGTCCACCGGCACGGCCGCGTACTCGCCATTCACTTCGGCCATCGCCAGCGCGCCGGCGGAGAACGTGTCGGCGCCCAGGCTGTCGACAAGGTCGAGTGCCGCGTCGATATCCAGGATGCCGGCCTCGGTCCAGGGCCACAGGTACTGCAGCGTGAAATAGATCACGTCGGGCAGATCGCTGCCGGCCAGCGCGGCCGTCGCACGGACGCCCAGATCGCTTTCGCTGATCGGGATCACCTGCACCGAAATGCCGGTCGCCTCTTCGAACGCGGCCGCCTGGGCCTCTTGAACGGCCAACCGCTCCGGCTGTTCCTCAGTGGTCCAGAACCGCAGCTCTTGCGCCGACGCGGCACTCGCCCACATGGCGGCCGCCAGGGCACCGACCGTCAGACCGGTGGTCCAACGCAGCGAAGTCTTGATCATGCTCTCCTCCCTTGTGCAGTTGCGTTTGGTATGCGTCGTCATTCGTGCAGCGCAGGTGGCGGTCCGTCCGAGCTCCGGCGCAGCAGTCGTGCCTGGTGGAGTTCCTGTGCGGACGACACGTCGCCGTTGCGCAGATAGCCGAGCAGCAACTCGGCAATGCGCATGCCCAGGCGTTCGGCGTCGTATGTCATGGTGGTCAGGGCCGGGCTGACCTCGTCGCCCAGGCTGATGCCGTCATAGCCGACCACGGACAGGTCGCGCGGCACCCGAAGACCCGCCTCGTTGGCGGCGGCCATCACGCCCAGCGCGGTCGCGTCATTGCCACAGACGATGGCCGTCGGCCGGCGCTCCAGCGCCACCAACCGGCCGAGCGCGTGCCGGCCCGCCGCGCCGGACAGATCGCCTTCCACGACCCAGCCGGGGTCGCAAGACAAGCTGGCATCCGCCATGGCCTGAAGATAGCCCTCGCGCCGGTCCGCCGCCGCGGCCAACCGCGTGCCGGCGGTAACGTGTGCAATGCGCCGGTGGCCCAACGAGATCAGATGCGCCGTCGCCCGGCGGAAGGCATCGTGCCCATCGACTTCGACCCACGCATGGGCATCGGCGTTGCCGGTGCGGCCATGGCAGATGAACGGAACGCCGGCGGCGCCCAAATAGTCCGCGCGAGGATCTTTCAGCCGGGTGCGCACCAGGACGAACGCATCGACCTTCCGGGCCTTCACCAGGTCCCGATATGCCTCCACGTCGTCGTCATGGGTCGCGGTTCGCACGACGAGATCGTACCCGCCACGGCTGAGGCCCTGGCTGATGCCGGAGAGCGTCTCGGCCAGCAACGGGGATGCGAGTTGGTGTGAGCCGGCCGGCACCACGAAGCCGACGGTCTCGGTCAGGCCCAGGGCCAGTCGGCGGGCATGGGAGGATGGTTGGTAGCCAAGCGCGCGGGCTGCGGAGGCAACCCGCTCCCGCGTCGCCGCGGAGATATCCTCGTAGCCGTTCAGTGCCCGCGAAACCGTCGCTTTCGACAGGTTCAGCGTATCCGCCAGCATCTGGATCGTCGCCGGCCGAGCACCATTGGCACGCGTATCTTTGCGTGGCGTGGACAAACGCCCTCCCAACCCGGTTCTTGCTTTTTGTCGTGCTTTTCACGCACCGAAACCGGTTTCGGAGATGATTAGACGCAAAAAGGATGCCCTTCGCAAGCGAAAACGCATCGGTGCCGGCGCGTCCAGCCCGTCGGTCGCCCGGCGCCGACGTCGAGCATCGGCCGCGTACCGTCTTGGGTATCGATGCTTGAGGGTGAGACCGGGAGTCTCGGCGCAGGCTCAGCGCAAGCCGAGCCTTATCCAATGTGCGCCGAGATTGGGTCTGCTGCCGGCGGCGCGCCGCGCGCAGACGGGTCGGGCTAGACCGGGATCAGCTTACGCTGAATCTGCGCCAGCCCTCTCCCCCACCCGGCCGCCCAACTCCAGTATGATGTCTGGGCGGCCGGGTGGGGGAGAGGGCCGGTACCGACTTAAGTGATCATGCTCTATGCCTCCCGCGCGGCCCACAGCAGGCCGCGGCGCACGATGGTGCGCATTTCCGGCACCTGGAACTCCGACGACACATGACCCAGGGTGGAATGGAACACCCGGCCCTTGCCGTAGGAATGCTTCCACACCACCGGCATCACCACGTCCTTGGTCCACCAGGCATGCTCGCCGGAGAAGGTGGTGGTGGCCAGCACCTCGATCCGCGGGTCGACGTGCATGTAGTACTGCTCGGAGTGGTAGTCGAAGTCGGCGATGCCCTCCATGATCGGGTCGTCGCCCTTTTTCACGTTGACCCTGAAGTCGATGACGTTGCCGGGGTGGGCCACCCACTGGCCACCGACCATGAACTGGTACTCCACCGCCTCGCGGAACGCATCGGACATGCCGCCGTGATAGCCGGCGAGCCCGACCCCGCCCTCGATGGCGGCGGTCAAGTTGTCCAGCTCCTCCTTCTCGATCTTCGACATGGTGACGATGGGCACGATCAGGTGCATGTCGCGGATCGCCGGGTCGGCGAAGGCCTCGGTCGTGTCCTCGACGTAGACCTTGAAGCCCTCCTCCTCCAGCATCGCGGAAACGATGGCCGATCCCTGCTCCGGCTCATGGCCGGACCAGCCGCCCCAGACGATCAGTGCCTCACGCATTGTGTTCCCTCCCGATTGAACTGCCTCCGCGGTCAGCCTGATGGGTGCCGCGGTTCGATCTAAAGCTCCGTCATGCCCGGGCCGGCCACGCTCGGTTACGAGCGGGCCGAGTCCCGGGTATCCACGTCTTTGCTGCGGCAGACGATGCAAGACGTGGATGCCCGCAACAAGTGCGGGCATGACGACGAGGATATTGGCGGTCAGTCGTCACCCCAAATCCCCGCCGCTCAGCCCGGGCGGCAGTGCGGCCGGCCGCTCCGGCCGGCTTTTGATCTCGATGTGCCGGCCCTCGCGCGCCGAGCGCTCGAACGCCAGCATCACTTCCAGCACGTGGAACGCCAGCGCGCCCGATGCCCGATGCGGGCGGTCGTCGCGGATCGCCGTGGCCAGGTCGGCCACCCCGATGGAGCGGTAGTTGCCGTCGGCGTAGCCATGGGTCAGCGGGCGCGTCTCCCACTCCCCGCCCGGCACCTTCAGCTCGACATCGCCGCCGAAGAAGTTCGGATCGGGCACGATCATCGTCGCCGCGGTACCATAGACCTCAAGCGGCAGGTGCTTGTGGCCGGCGACGTCGAAGCTCATGGCGATGGTGACGATGGCGCCATTGTGGAAGGTCATGGTGCCGGCGACGTGGGTCGCCACCTCGACCTGGATGGTCTCGCCCTTGCGCGGCTCGCTCAGGATCGGGCGGGTGTTGCGCGCGGCACTCACCGCGCCGGCGACCCGCGCCACCGGCCCCAGCAGGTTGACCAGGTCGGTGATGTAGTACGGCCCCATGTCCAGCATCGGCCCGCCGCCGGCCGCGTAATAGAAGGCCGGGTTGGGGTGCCAGCGCTCGTGCCCCGGGCACATGAAGAACGCGGTGCCGCCGATGGGCGTGCCGATGGCGCCCTGGTCGATCAGCGCGCGCGCGGTCTGGTGCGACCCGCCCAGGAAGGTGTCAGGCGCGCAGCCCACGCGCAGGTTCGCCGCCTCCCCCGCCGCCAGCAGCGCGCGGGCGTCGTCCAAATTCACGCTCAGCGGCTTTTCGGAATGCACGTGCTTGCCGGCGGCGATCGCTGCCAGGCCGACCGGCACATGGGCCTGGGGCGTGGTCAGGTTGATGACCAGTTCCACTGCCGGGTCGGCCAGCAGGTCCTCCACCGACATCGCCGGCACGCCGAACTCCGCCGCCCGCGCCTCGGCCGCCGCCATATCCATGTCGGCGATGCCGCGCAGGTCCAGCACGGGAAATCCCTTGGCCGCCTTCAGATAGGCGCCGCTGATATTGCCGCATCCGATGATCCCGGTGCCGACTGGCTGCATGAGTGTGCCTCGCGTTTCCTCTGGTGTTTCTATTTGGCGGCGGCCGCTGCTTGCGTCGTCTTGGCGAGCTTCTCGCCGCCGCCTTTCATCGTTGCTGCGTGCGGCAGCCGGGCTGGCCCGCTGGTGCTCCACGGCGCGCCATACAGGCGGCGCAGGGTGAGGGCTGCCGCACCGCGCGCCCACATATCGTCGCTCCAGTCGTGGGAGATGATGTCGACCGCGTCGCGCAGGACCGGCGGCGTCGCCTGCTCCACCGTCGCGCGCAGCGGCCGCAGCAGCGCGTCGCCGGCACCGACCGCGCTGCCTGCGATGATCAGCGTGCGCGGCGCCAGCAAGGTGATCACGTTGGCGATGGCGAGCCCGAGCGCACGGCCGGCACGGGCGAATACGTCCGCCAGTGCCGCGTCGCCGGCCTCGGCCGCCTCGGCGGCACGGCGCAAGCGCGAGACACCGCCGGTGTCGGGCGGCAGCCGCCCCGGCGCGACGCGCTCGATCTCGGCCAGCACCGCCGCCGCGCCGGCGCAATCGTTGAGCCGGGTCGGAGCCGCCCCGCCTTTCGCTGGGCCCTCGGGCCAGACGATCAGGTCGCCGAAATCGGCGCTCAGGCCATCGGCGCCGCGCATCAGCTCGCCGGCATGCATGATGCCGAGCCCCAGGCTGTGCTCGACGGCGACGACGGCGAAATCGCTCAGCCCGCGGCCATGGCCGAACCAGTGCTCGGCCAGGGTCGCCAGGTTGACGTCGCTGTCCAGGGTGACCTCGACCCCCAGCCGGTCGCGCACAGCGGCGGCCAGCGCCACGTCGGTCTCCGCGAAGATCGGACTGGCGCGGCAGATCGCGGTGTCGTGCTCGATCAGGCCAGGCAGGCCGACGCAGACCCCGCCGATGCGCTCCAGCGTCAGCCCCGCATCGGCGACGCAATGGCGCACGCCGTCTTCCACGATGTCGGCGATCACGCTGGCCGGCTGGCGGGTGGTGCGCACCGGCAGGGTCAGGCTCTTCAGCACATCGGCGCGGAAATTGGTGGTTGCGACGCTGATCTGGTGCGGCGCCAGCTTGACGCCGACCACGAAC
The DNA here is from genome assembly GCA_965227515.1 of Alphaproteobacteria bacterium. Classification (GTDB taxonomy): domain Bacteria; phylum Pseudomonadota; class Alphaproteobacteria; order CALKHQ01; family CALKHQ01; genus CBDDFZ01. Next base: position 1,442,959 of record CBDDFZ010000001.1, on the reverse strand, counting down.
GCCGCCTCCGGGTTCAGCTCCAGCATCACGCGCGGCCGGCCGCGGCCGGCGTCGCCCGGCGGCGCCACCCGGCGCGCCGCGATCAGCTCGTCGTCCAGCAGGGCCGCGGTGATCGCCGACACGGTGGTCGGGCTAAGGTCGGTCTGCTGCACCAGCTCGACCCGCGAGATCGGCCCGCGCTGCCGGATCGCATCCATCACGTGGAAGCGATTGATCGCACGCATCAGTTCGGGATCGGCGGTCTTCATCGGCTGGCCGGCTGTGGCAGGAAACGAATTCCATTTACTCCGGGCTCCGGCCTTTATCAAGCGGGTGGCCCAAGGCCCACCGCTCGCACGCCGAAAATTGCGGGGGTTTCCATGGAGATTTCGAGATTGGTCTTGACAAGCCAAGCGCACATGCCAGACATTTTCTGCGGCATACAAATTAAATAAATGCGCGGCGAGCAACGCGGCGCACCGCCGGAGGCGGCGCTTGTCGGCCCGGCGGCGGTCAACCAATTGGGAGGAACCGGCACATGCACGTGAAGGCATTGGCACTGGGCATTGCGGCTGCGGGGTTCGCGGCCACGGGCCTGACCACGGCCGCGCAGGCGCAGACAACCGTCAAGTGGCTGCACATCGAGGCCAACCCGGAAATCGCCGAATACTATGAGGAGCAGGCCCGCGCGTTCGAGGCCGAGCACCCCGGCGTCACCGTCGAGCTGCAGTTCCTGGAGAACGAGGCCTTCAAGGCCAAGCTGCCGACCATCCTGCAGTCCGACGAGAAGCCGCACATCTTCTATTCGTGGGGCGGCGGCGTTTTCCACGCCCAGGCTCAGGCCGGCGTGCTGGCCGACATCACCGAGTATATGGACGGCGACTGGGCCTCGACCCTGAGCCCGGCCGGCGTCGATGCCTTCACCTATGACGGCGTGGTCCACGGCGCGCCGATGCTGGTGAGCCAGGTCGGCTTTTTCTATAACAAGGCGCTGTTTGCTGAGGCCGGCGTCAATGCCGACGAGATCGCGACCTGGGACGACCTTCTGGCCGCCGTGCAGGCGCTGAAGGACGCCGGCATCACCCCGATCGCGGCCGGCGGCGCCGACAAGTGGCCGCTGCACTTCTACTGGACCCATCTGGCGATCCGCCTGGGCGGCAAGGCCGGCTTCGAGGCCGCGACCAGCGGCGAGGGCGACGGCTTCGAGAACGAGATTTTCGTGCAGTCCGGCGAGTTGTTCGAGCAGCTTGTCGAGCTGGATCCGTTCCAGGACGGCTTCCTGGCCTTCACCTACCCGCAGGCCGCCGGCTATTTCGGCGACGGCAACGCAGCCATGCACCTGATGGGCAACTGGGACTACAACACCGCGCGCAGCAACTCCGCCAGCGGCGAGGGCCTGTCGGACGACGAGATGGGCTGGTTCGCGTTCCCGGCAGTCCCCGGTGGCGCCGGTGAGCCCACCGACACGCTGGGCGGCATCAACGGCTGGCTGATCACCGAAGGCGCGCCGGAAGAGGCGATCATGTTCGTGCGCCACTTCGTCAGCCCTGAGGTGCAGGCCGAGATGGGGTCGCGCGGCTATCTGATCCCGGTCGCCAACGGCGCCGCGGAGGGCCTGACCAACCCGTTCTTCGCGCAGGTCGCCGAGAACATCGGCAACTCCAACTACCACCAGATCTTCTACGACCAGATGTTGGGCCCGTCGGTCGGCCGCGTGGTCAACGACGTCTCCACCGACCTGGCCGCCGGCGCGATCAGCGCCCAGGAGGCCGCGGAGCTGGTGCAGGAAGCCTGGGCTTTCGAGAACGAGTAGCCGCGTGCTGCAGTCATTCTCGTAAACTCGCGCTCTGCGGCGATGGGCGATGGGGTCACACTCATCGCCCATTGTTTAAGACCAGCGGCACGAATGACTGACTTTTTCTGTCGTCATTGCGAGCGAAGCGAAGCAATCCAGGCGATTGCCGAGCGTTTGCAGAGGTTGCTCTGGATTGCCGCGTCGCACCGCCCGCCTTACGTCGGCCGCCGCTCCTCGCAATGACGGTGAAAAACGTAAGAGATTGGCGCCTCTGGTATAAGACCAGTGCCTCGTTGCACAGAGCTTGGCGGGTGACCCCATGGCGGTGAGCCAAACCGACCGGATGGCGGGCCTGCGTATTGGACCGCTCAACCTGTCCGCGCTGTTCGCGGGCGGGCGGCTGACCGCCGTCGTCCTGTTCCTGCCCCCCGCGCTGATCCTGTTCACGCTGTTCGTGGTGCTGCCGATGGGCGAGGCGGCGTTCTTCAGCGTGTTCAACTGGGACGGTTACGGCGCGCCGTCCCGCTTCATCGACATCCGCAACTACGAGAAGCTGCTCGGCGGGCGCGCCTTCACCACCGCGCTGATCAACAACGGCCTGATCATTGCGGTGTCGCTGCTGGTACAGTTGCCGCTGGCGTTGGGGCTGGCGATCATCCTGGCGCAGAAGCTGCGCGGCGCGGTGCTGTTCCGCCTGATCTTCTTCCTGCCGTTCGTGCTGGCCGAGGTCGCGGCCGGCCTGATCTGGCGCTTCATGTACGACGGCAACTACGGCCTGATCGCCGAGGTCTATTCCTGGTTCGGGGCCGAGGCGCCGCACCTGCTGGGCGACCGGGTGTGGGCGATCTACGCCATCCTGGCGGTGGTGGTGTGGAAGTATTTCGGCTTCCACCTGATGATCTACATTGCCGGCTTGCAGGTCATCCCGCGCGAGCTCTACGAGGCGGCCCACATCGACGGCGCCAACCGCTGGCAGGTGATGCGCTACGTCACCATCCCGTCGCTGGCGCCGACCATCCGCCTGTCGGTGTTCTTCGCCGTCATCGGCGCGCTGCAGCTCTTCGACATGGTGATGGCGATGACGCCGCAGGGCGGGCCGGGCAACAGCACGCTGACCATGGTGTCGTTCCTCTACCTGTTCGGCATCGGGCGGATGGAGATCGGTTTCGGCAGCGCGGCCGGCGTGGTGTTGTTCATCATCTGCGTGGTGTTCGCGTTCACCTACAAGCGCACGGCGATGCGCAATGACTGATGTGCCTCACAACGACGCAACGCTGAGCACGGCCACCCTCCATTGTCATCCTTGGCTGAAGCCACGAGTTTGCCGAAAGGCAAGCGAGGGGCGTAGCGCCGAGGATCCATTTCGGTCATCGCGCGAGGCCAGCCATGGATCCTCGACGCTCCGCTTCGCTTCGGTCAAGGATGACAGCCTTGAAGGTGCACAATGACGAGCACCACCGAAGGGCGCACCGCCGGGCCGGCGTTCGACACCTCCCTGGTGTGGAAGTACATCGCGCTGCTGTTCGTCGCCGGTCTGGTGCTGGTGCCGCTGCTGGCCACCGCACTTGGCGGCTTCAAGACCCTCGGCGAACTGCGTACCGACCCGTTCGGCATCCCCACCGAGTTCGTCTGGGAGAACTACCTCGACATCCTGCAGGGCAACCGGTTCTGGCAGTTGCTGTGGAACTCGCTGGTCATCGCCGTCCTGTCGGTGATCCTGACCGTCATCACCGGCGCCATGGTCGCGTTCCTGTTCGCGCACGTGAAGTTCGCCGGCGACCGCTACCTGTTCGCCTATTTCATGCTGGGGCTGTTGTTCCCGGCGGCGACCGCCGTGCTGCCGCTGTTCATCAAGATCCGCGACCTGGGCCTGCTCGACAGCTATTGGGGGGTGGTGCTGCCGCAGACCGCCTTCGGTCTCGGCCTCTCCATCCTGCTGTTCCGCAGCTACTTCAAGCAACTGCCCGCCGACCTGCTGGACGCGGCCCTCATCGACGGGTCGAGCTATGTCCGCTTCTTCTGGTCGATCACCCTGCCGCTCTCGCGCCCGATCCTGTCGACGGTGGCGGTGTTCACCTTCGTGCAGAGCTGGAACAACTATCTGCTGCCGCTCGTGATGCTGACCAGCGACGATATGTTCCCCTGGCCGCTCGGCATCATGCAGTTCCAGGGCGAGTACATGACCAACTGGCCGCCGCTGCTCGCCTACGTCACCCTCACCATCGTGCCGGCGATCATCATGTTCCTGCTGGCACAGAAGCACATCGTGGCCGGCCTGACGGCGGGCGCGGTGAAGAGCTGAGCGGCGGCCGGCCAACCGATATGGTGCGGGCCGCACATTGGTATCCTTCTAAATTAGACAAGCCAAATCGGTTTCGGCTTGGCATAATCGGCCCGCATAAGGTCGGAACCAGGCATGCTGCCATGGCACACCGGCCGCCATTGGGGAGGACACGATGAAGAGACGCGATTTTCTGGCCACCACCGGCGCGGGACTGACCGGTGCGGCCGCCACATCCATGCTGTCGCGTGCCGCGCGGGCGCAGGACGCCATCGTCAAGATCGGCGCGGTGGCACCACGCACCGGCCCCCTGGCAGGCGGCGCTGCCGTCACCCACTGGCCGAACATCGAAATGTGGGTGCAACAGGTCAACGACGCCGGCGGCCTCCAGCTCGAAGGCGGGCCGGCCATGATCGAGCTGATCCAGTACGACGACCAGACCAACCCGTCGGAGCACATCAAGGCGGTGCAGCGGCTGGCCAACCAGGACGAGGTCGATTTCATCATCGCGCCCTACGGCACCGGCTTCAACGTCGCCGCGGCGCCCATCTATTCGGACAACGGCTACCCGCAGATCGCCGTGACCTCGATTTCCGATCAGGTTGGCGAACTGACCGGCCGCTATCCTGGCCTGTTCTTCACGCTGGGGACGACCACGGCCTTCGTCGAGGGTGTGCGCGACGTGCTTGTCGGCATGCGCGACGCGGGCCAGATCGGCAGCCGCGTGGCCACGGTCAACGTCGCCGACGCTTTCGGCATCGAGCTGGCCGATGCCGCACGTCCGATCTTGGAGGCCGCGGATTTCGAGCTGGTCTACGACCAGTCCTATCCGCTGGGCACGCCCGACCTGTCGCCGGTGATGAAGGGCGCGAAGGACGCCAACCCCGATGCATTCGTGGCATGGTCGTACCCGCCGGACACATTCGGCCTGACCGAGCAGGCGATCATCGAGAACCTGGACGTGCGCGCGTTCTACACCGCTGTCGCCTCGTCGTTCCCGGCCTACCGCGATGCCTTCGGCGACAAGATCAACAACACGCTGGGCGCCGGCGGCGTGAACCCGGATACGCCGGAAATGCAGGCCTACCGCGCCGCGCATCTGGAGATCACCGGACAGGAGCCTGACTACTGGGCCTCGGCCAACACCTACGCCAGCTTGCAGATCCTGCAGGCGGCGATCGAGGGCGTCGGCCGCGTCGACCGCGAGGCGGTGACCCAGTACATCAAGGACAACGCCTTCGACACCATCATGGGGCCGATCAATTTCGATAACCAGAACTCCAACCGCTACTGGACGGTGGGCCAGTGGCAGGACGGCGTGTTCCGTGGCGTGACGTCATCCAACATGGACGGCGCCGCCGAGGTGCAGCCGAAGGAAGGCTGGTAGCCGGCGGTCGCGGGCTGGCGTAAATGACCGGCCCGCGCCGCCCTTCCAAAACACCGTCATGGTCGGGCTTAACCCGACCATCCACGAGATGGCCGCTCACGCGGCCAACAAGGCGTGGATGCCCGCAACAAGTGCGGGCATGACGATTGTGTTTATGGTGTCTGGTCAGGCATCAATCTAAGACCCGCGTTCGGACCACCTGCGCCAACGTCACACCATTCGCGCCAATGGACATCATCATCTCCAGCCTGATCCTGGGCGGCACCTATGCGCTGATCGCCATGGGGCTGAACCTGCAATATGGCGTGGCGCGGATCATGAACCTGGCCAATGGCGAGTTGTTGGTGCTGGGCGCGCTGGCCGCGTTCTGGTTCTACGTCTCCGCCGAGCTCAGCCCGCTGATCACCCTGCTGGCGATGGCGCCCCTGGCGTTTGCCGCCAACTGGCTGATCTACCGTTTCCTGATGCGCCCGCTGGTGCGCCGCGCCAAGACCAAGGGCCAGCTTGAGACGGACTCGATCCTGGCCACCTTCGGCATGAGCTTCGCGCTGGTCGGCGTGATGACGATGATCGAGGGCAGCCTGTTCTCCTACTCCTACCTGGCCGAGCCGCTGGAGGTGCTGGGCACGACCGTGGCACTGAACCGACTGGTCGCATTCGGCTGCGCCATCGTCATCGGCGGCGGCCTTTATGTCTGGCTGCGCCACACCCGTGCCGGCACGGCGGTGCGTGCGGTCGCCACCGATACAGAGGCGGCCGGCCTGGTCGGCATCAACGTCGCGCGCATCAGCGCGTTCGCCTTCGCGCTCGGCGGCGCCGTCACCGTGGTCGGCGGCGCCCTGATCTCCACCTTCATCACCCTGGACGGGTCGGTCGGCGTCATCTTCACCCTGAAGGCGCTGATCATCGTGATCATGGGCGGGGTCGGCGACATTCGCGGCGCCATCATCGCCGCCTTCGTGCTCGGCTTCGTCGAGACGACGGTGGCGCGGCTGGTCGACCCGGGGCTCACCCTGGTCGCGGCCTATCTGATCTTCCTGGCCGTCCTGCTGTTCCGCCCGCAGGGCCTGTTCGGGCGGCGCGCGGCATGACGGCACGGGACTGGCAGCCGCTCATCATCGCGGGCCTGCTGGCGGCCATCGCCGCCGCGGTGCCGCTGGTGGCCGGACCCTACTGGCTCTCCATCGCCGTCACCGCGATGATGTTCATCGCGCTCGCCATGAGCTGGGCGCTGTTCTCCGGCCCCACCCACTACATCTCGCTGGCCACCGGCGCGTTCTTCGGCATCGGCGGCTACATGGTCGGCGCCGGCATGAGCGACTACGGCCAGTCGTTCTGGCTGATGGCCGCCGCCGCTCCGCTGGTCGCCGCCGTGCTGGCGGCACTGATCGGGCTGGCCACGCTCAGGCTCTCCGGCATGTACTTCGTCATCTTCACCCTGGGGCTGGCGGAGATGGTCCGCAACCTGGTCTCGTGGGTGCAGAACAACTTCCTCGGCTCGCGCGGCCTTTATGTGCTGACCGAATTCACCGAGGCGCACATCTACTGGATGCTGCTGGCGGTCGCCGCCATCGTTTACGCGCTCGGCTGGTGGATCGCGCGCTCGCGCCTGGGCTTCGCGCTGCGCGTCATCGGCAATGACGAGACCGTCGCCCGCCATGTCGGCATCAACACCGCCGGCGCCAAGGTGGTGCTGTTCACCATCACCGGCTTCTTCGCCGCCCTGGTCGGCGCCATCATCGCGCCGCGCTATTCCTACATCGAGCCGAACGAGGTGTTCTCGCCGGAGCTGAGCTTCCTGGTGGTGATCATGGCGATGCTGGGCGGGGTCCACCGGCTGTGGGGGCCGATCGTCGGCGTGATCCCGTTCACCCTGATCTGGGAGGCGATCACCATCTCCTTCCCCACCTCGACCACGCTGTTCCTGGGCGTCGCCTTCTTCCTGATCGTCTATTTCATCCCGCGCGGCTTCGTCGGCCTGATCGAGAGCGCGGTCGCACGGGTGCGAAAATGAGCGCCCCGGCGAGCGCGCCAATGCTGGAGGTACGCGACGTCACCAAGCGTTTCGGCGGCTTGGTCGCGGTCAACCAGATGTCGTTCGCGGTCGCCCCGCACGAAGTGCTCGGCATCATCGGGCCGAACGGGTCCGGCAAGACCACGATGCTGAACCTGATCTCCGGCGCGCTGCGGGTGTCGGCGGGCGCGATCTCGATGGCCGGCCACGCCATTTCCGGCCTGCCGCCGCACAAGGTGGCGCGCCTGGGGCTGGCGCGCACGTTCCAGCTCGTGCGCATCCTGCCGGGGCTGACGATCCTGGACAACGTGCTGGCCGGCGCCGCCTTCGGCCACAGCCCGGCCTGGGGGGCGCGCGCGCAAGCCCGGGCGGCCGAACTGCTCGACCGGTTGGGCCTCGGCGGCCAGATGCACCAGCCCGCCAGCGCCCTCACCTACATCGACCAGAAGCGGCTGGAACTCGCCCGCGCGCTCGCCAGCGACCCGCAAGTGCTGCTGCTCGACGAGTGGCTGGCCGGGCTGAACCCGACCGAGCTTCAGGTCGGCATCGACCTCGTCGCCGGCCTCCGTCGCGAGGGGCGCACCATCATCCTGGTCGAGCACGTGATGGACGCGATCCGCGCGCTCTGCGACCGCTGCGTGGTGATGAACGCCGGCGCCAAGATCGCCGAGGGCACGCCGACCGAGGTGCTGTCGGACCCCGCCGTCGTGCGCGCCTATCTGGGTGATGAATGATGTTAAGGGTCTCTGACCTCTCGGTGGCCTATGGCCTGCACCGCGCGCTGGAGGGCGTGGCCGTCGACGTCGCGCCGGGCGAGGTCGTGGTGATCCTGGGCGCCAACGGTGCCGGCAAGAGCTCGCTGCTGCGCGCCATCGCCGGCATGAGTGCTGGCACCGTTGCCGGCAGCGCAACCCTCGATGGCACGCCGCTGACCGGCCTCGGCCCCGACCGCATCGTCGAGCGCGGCATCGCCTTCGTGCCCGAGGGGCGCGGTATCTTCGCCGACCTGACGGTGACCGAGAACCTGACGCTGGGTGCCTATGCCGCCCGCGCCCGGCCGCACGAGGCGGCCAACCTGGAGCGGGTCTACGGACTGTTCCCCAAGCTGGTGGAGCGCCGCGCCCAGACCGTGCGCACCATGTCCGGCGGCGAGCAGCAAATGGTCGCCATCGGCCGCGCGATGATGGCGAACCCGACGATCCTGATGCTGGACGAGCCCTCGCTCGGCCTGTCGCCGCTGCTGTGCAAGGAGCTGTTCCAGGCGCTGGCCCACATCCGCGAGACCGGCATGGGCGTGCTGCTGGTGGAGCAGAACGCCAAGCAGAGCCTGGCCATCGCCGACCGCGGCTACCTGCTGGAGAACGGTGCGATTACCGGCGCCGGCCCGGCCACGGCGCTGGCCCAGGACCCCGCCGTGCAGGCGGCCTACCTGGGCGGCGCGGGGTAGCCACAGCGACGAATTTCACACTCGCCGTCATTGCGAGGAGCGCGGGGCGACGCGAGGAGAACGGCGCGACGCGGCAATCCAGAGCGACCTCAGAGCAGGCACGTCAATCGCCTGGATTGCTTCGCGGAGCCTGTCCTCGGGCTTGGCCCTAGGGCTCGCAATGACGACGAACAAATGAGCTGATGACGGCGCGCCGGCTTACCCCAGATAGTCCTCGTCGGAGACGTGCTCCATCCACTCCGCGCGGCTGCCGCCCTGTGCCTCCGCGATGGCGACGTGCGACATCGCCTGGGTCGCGGTGGCCCCGTGCCAGTGCTTCTCGCCCGGCTTGATCCAGACCACGTCGCCAGGGCGGATTTCCTGCTTCGGCTCGCCCTCGCGCTGCACCCAGCCGACCCCGGCGGTGACGATGAGGGTCTGCCCATAGGGATGGGCGTGCCAGGCGGTACGCGCGCCCGGCTCGAAGGTGACGGTCCCGCCGCCGGCCCGCGCCGGCTCGGTCATCTGGAACGGCGTGTCGAAGCGCACCGACCCGGTGAATGTCTCCGCGGACCCCGAGGTGGACGGCGTCTCATCGCTGCGGCGAATTTCCATGGCGTTTCCCCTGCTGCAATTGGCCAGCGCTTCCCGCCGGCCTTATCTCGCTTGCCCGCAGTATAGGGCGAACGCGCCCCGCGCGTCAGGCCGCACCCAGCAGATGCACCGAGAACCAGTGCTTCGGATCGGTCCAGACCTGGCGCGGTGACCAGCCGGCGCGGCGGGCGAGCGCCTGGAAGCCCTCCACCGTGAACTTGTGGCTGTTCTCGGTGTGGATGGTCTCTCCATCCGCGAACCGGTAGCGCGTGCCGTCGACCGTCACCTGCTGGTCGGCGTCGCTGACCAGGTGCATTTCGATCCGGTGCGCGTCGGTGTTCCAGCGCGCCTCGTGATGGAAGCCCGAGGTGTCGAAGTCGGCGCCGAGCTCCCGGTTGATCCGCGCCAGCAGGTTCATGTCGAAGGCGGCGGTCACGCCCTCCGGGTCGTCATAGGCCGCCTCCAGCACCGCGACGTCCTTCACCAGGTCGACCCCGATCACGAACAGGTCGGCATCCATGTCGCGGCGCAGACGGGCCATCAGGTCCTCGGCCTCTTGCGGCGTGAAATTGCCGATGGTCGAGCCGGGGAAGAACAGCACGCGCTGTCCCTCGCCCGCCCTGGACGGCACCTTGAACGGCTGGCTGAAATCGGCCGCGACCGGCACGATCTCCAGGCCGGGATAGGCGCTTCGCAGCCGCTCGGCTGCCGCCTCCATGTGCGCAGCCGAGATGTCGACGGGCAGGTAGCGCGACGGGCGGTCGAGCGCGGACAGCAGGATACGGCTCTTCACGCTGGCGCCGCTGCCCAGCTCCACCAGCTCCGCGCCCGGGCCGGCGGCCGCCGCGACCTCAGCCACGCAGGCGTCCAGGATGCCGATCTCGGTGCGGGTCGGGTAGTAGGCATCCAGGGTGCAGATCTCGTCGAACAGGGCCGAGCCGCGCGCGTCATAGAGATACTTGCACTCAAGCGTCTTCTGCGGCTGCGACAGGCCCTTGGCGACGGCGTCCGCGAATGCACGGCGCGCGGCCTCTGCGCTGCGTTCCGCCGCGCGGTCGTCGGTATCGGTGTCGAATGTTCTGAGGTCGTCCATCACTGGTCCTCCGCCAGGCGCAGGCCGGAGAACTGCCAGCGCTTGTCCGGGTGAAAGAAGTTGCGGTAGCAGGCGCGCATGTGGCCGGCGGGCGTGGCGCACGAGCCGCCGCGCAGCACGAACTGGCCGCACATGAACTTGCCGTTGTATTCGCCGACCGCGCCGGCAGCGGGGCGGAAGCCGGGATAGGCCGCGAACGGGCTGGCGGTCATCTCCCAGACGTCGCCGAACATCTGCTGCAGGCCGGCGCCGCCGTTCGGTGTCGCTGGGGCCGGGCGCAGCCGGCCGCTGTCGGCGAAGTTGCCAGCGATCGGCAGGTCGGCCGCAGCATGCTCCCACTCGAACTCGGTCGGCAGGCGCTTGCCGGCCCAGCGCGCGAAGGCATCGGCCTCGAAAAGGCTGACGTGGCAGACAGGTGCTGCGGGGTCGATGCTTTGCATGCCGCGCAGGGTCATGGTTTGCCATTCGCCGCCGCCATCGCCGCCATCGCCGCCATCGCGCTGCCAATAGAGCGGCGCCCGCCAGCCCTCCGCCTGGACAACGGCCCAGCCGTCGGACAGCCACAGCATCGGGTCGGCATATCCACCGTCATCGATGAATTCGCACCACTCCGCGTTGGTGACCGGGCGGGAGGCGAGACGGTAGGGCTGGAGCAGCGCCTGGTGGCGCGGCCCCTCGCTGTCGAAGCTGAAACCCTGGCCATCGTGGCCGATCTCGACGATGCCACCGTCGAAGTCCAGCCACGCCAGATCGGCCGGCGCGCCGGGCTTTACCTCCAAGGGTTCGGGCTTGCGGAAGGCGGGGCGCAGCGGGTTCTGCGCGAACAGGTGCAGGATGTCGGTCAGGAACAGTTCCTGGTGCTGCTGCTCGTGGTTGAGGCCGAGCACCACCAGCCCGGCCTGGGCCTCATCCAGCCCCTCCGCCAGCCAGCGCGCCATCGCCGCGTCGACGTGGGCGCGGTAGTCGAGCACCGTGCCCAACGACGGCCGGGTCAGCATGCCGCGACGGGGCCTGGGGTGCCGGTCGCCCTTCGCCTCGTAGTACGAGTTGAACAGATAGCCGAAGCGGTCGTCGAACGGGCGGTAGCCGTCGACCTGCGGCATCAGCAGGAATGTCTCGAAGAACCAGGTGGTGTGCGCCAGGTGCCACTTCGCCGGGCTGGCATCCTCCATCGACTGGACGGTGGCGTCGGCGTCGCTGAGACCCGACGCGAGGTCGAGGGTCGCCTGGCGCCCGTCGTCGTACCGTGTGCCTAGGTCGGTCGGCACGACATTGGTTCGCGCAGTCTTGGACGGGGTTCCGAACGTCGGCATGGTGCCTCCCTCAAGCCCGTGCCGGGCGCGCCTGGCGGTCCGTCGCCGACGCGCGCGCCCTCGTTGCGCGGCCACGCTTGCGACCGCGATGCAAGCCGGACCTGTCGCCCGGCCGACATTTCTGGAATTTCGGAGGCTGCCAAAACGGCGGGCCCTGCCCGCCAGCCCCTCTTGTTCAGCCGCTCGGGCACCCCACTCCGTGCGCCGCGGCCCTTGTTGCCCCACCGGCAAACCTGAACAAATCAGAAACTAGAGCGCCCCATGCCCAACGTCAACGCTCCGGCCCTGCCCCTCCTGACAACGTCGTGTCAGGAGGTCGCGTCCAAATGGAATTACCGCAACCAGTCCAACACCGTGCACGCCGCCCGGTTCCCCAACGGCGCGTCAACCGGACGGCGCGGCCTTCCGGGCGGACTCGCGCAGGATAATGAAGATGCCGCTGGCGACGATGACGGCCGCGCCGGCATAGACCCAGACCTCCGGAATGACGCCCCAGACCAGCCAACCGAGCCCGCTCGCCCAGACCAGGGCGGTGTATTCGAACGGCGCCACCACCGCGGCCGGCGCCATGCGGAACGCCTGGCTGATCAGGGTCAGCCCCAGGGTGCCGAGCACCGCCATGAACGCGAACAGCGCCAGGTCGATCCACATCGGTGCCGGCCACGCGGTGAAGACGACGAAGCTGCAATAGAGCACCGGGAAGACGGTGAGGTAGAGCATCATGGTGCGCATGTTGTCGCGTTCGTCGACCCAGCGCACGGTGATCATGGCCAAGGCATGCAGTGCCGCCGCACCGACGACATAGAGCGACGCGGTCTGGAACGCCGCCGCGCCGGGCCGGACGATAATCAGCACGCCGACCAGGCCAACGGTCACCGCCGTCCACCGGCGCCAGCCGACCCGCTCGCGCAGCAGCGGCACCGACAGCGCGGTGATGAAGATGGGTGCGGCGAAGACCAGCGACGTCGCCTCGGCCAGCGGCAACACGTTGAGTCCTGTGAAGAAGCCGAACGTGGCGCCAACCGCCAGCACACCACGGAAAGCGTGGATGCCGAGGCGCGGCGTGCGCAGCGCGGCCTTGCCGTCGGCCCACAGCACCAGGGCGACGATCAGCGGCAACGCCAGGACGCCCCGGACGAAGATGATCTGGAACGGCGAGTAGCGCTGAACCAGCCACTTGGCGGCGGCATCGTTCAGGCACAGCGACAGCACGCCGGCGCACATGACCAGGATGGCAAGGCGGGCAGACGCCCCGTTGCCTGCCAGCTTCGGCAATGCATGTCTTCCTGGAACAGCCGGCACCGGCCAGGCCGGCCCGGACGGTGGCGGCTAGCGCAGGCTAGGCCGTCTGGGCGCCGGTGCCTTGGGCCGGGGCATCTGCCTTGCCGCCGTCATCGGCGGCGGGCTGGCCCGGCAGCTTGCGGTGCACCCACCATTCGGGATCGCGTAACTGGCGGAAAACCGCCGGGAAGATCTCCTTATACGCCGCCCAGGTGCTGGGATAGGGCTCCGGCGTGTCGGCCTTGATCGCCTCGTGCAGCTTGGGCAGCGCGTGGTACGGCACCATCGGGAACATGTGGTGTTCCACGTGGTAGTTCATGTTCAGGTACAGGAACCGGAACACCGGGTTCATGTAGATGGTGCGGGTGTTCAGCCGATGGTCCAGCACGTCGTCGGCCAAGCCGATGTGCTGGGTGACGCCAAAGAACATCACCACCCAGTGGCCCAGGAACTGCGGCACGAACAGCATCAGCAGCGGCAGGATCGACCACGTGGCCAGCGCCAGGACGATTGTGGCGGCCCAGCACGCGACCCAGACCCGCGCCGACAGGAAGACCTTCGGCCATTCGGACTCCGGCACGAAGTCCTCTTCCGGGAAGGTCTTCTTGCCCATGGCGTGCTGGAACACCTTGGGAATCGTCTTCAGCCCGCCGGTCAGGTTGAACACGGTCAGCAACAGCCGCGGCAGGTCCGGCGGCCGGGGGGTGATGATCTCAGGATCGCGGCCGACGATGATGGTGTCGGTGTGGTGGCGGGTGTGGCTGTAGCGCCAGACCTGCGGCTCGCGCAGCAGCCAGTAGCAGGCGAAGTGGTAGACCACGGTGTTCAGCCACTGGGTCTTGAACGCGGTGCCGTGGCCGCATTCATGCCAGCGCGGGTCCGACGAGCCGGTCAGGATGCTGCAGTAGAAGAAGAACGGCAGGATGAACCACCACGACCCCCAGGTCAGGATGGTTGCGGCGGCGAAGGCGGCGATGAGCGCGAACCACAGCAGCACATGCCACAGCGCCGGAAAGTCGGAGCGCTGCATGAATTCCTTCATCTGCTTGCGCGGCACGTCGCACTTGTACCACTCGGCCGAGACCAGCCCGCGCTCCCACGCGCGCTTGGTTTCGGCGCCATTCAGACTGTAGTCCCTACGCGCAACCATCTGCGTCACCTCACACCCGGTTGAGGGCCCCATATAGCCCTCAAGAGTCTGCCAAAATATGCGGATGGTCAAGAACGGCCATATATTTTGGGCGCCTGCCCACAGCAAAATGGATGTGCCGGCGCCGCAGCAGGTCTATGCTCCGACCAAAATCGAACAAGCGTTGGAGGAACCGTCATGTCCCACGATGTCGATGCGATCGTGCGCGAGTTGACCCAGGGCAAGGGCTATTATGTCGTCGAGGGGCTGTTCTCGCCCGACCAGGTGGCCCAGGCGCGCGCCGAGTTGCTGGAGCTGGCCGCCGTACCGCCGCCCGATATCGACACCAGCGACGCGCTGTCGGTGCTGAAGGCGACCGATCATGTCTGGAACCTGATCGACAAGGGCGAGATCTTTCGCCAGATGGCGCAGGAGCCGCTGATCCTGGAAGTGTTCTCACGCATCCTCGGTTCCGACCTCAAGCTCGGCTCGTTCGCCGGCCGGGTCGTGCAGCCGGGCGCCAAGCCGCAGCCGCCGCACCTGGACTATCCCTATTGGGACCTGTACGAGCGCGGCACGTTCCCGATGGGCATCAACTCCACCTTCTTCATGAACTGCCAGTCGACGATCATGCTGGACGACTTCACCACCGAGAACGGGGCCACCATGGTCGCACCCGGCACCCAGGCGCAGGGCAGGTTCCCCACGCCGGAGGAGTGCGAGGGCATCATGACCCAGACCACCGGATCGGCGGGCTCGGTGATGCTGATGACCGGGCTGCTCTGGCACGGCTCCGGCCATAACCGCACAGACAAGCAGCGGGTTGGCCTGCTCGGCCAGTACCTACCGAAGTTCGTCAAGCCGATGGAAGACCAGCTCAAGAGCGTGCGGCAGGAGGTGATCGACGCCGCCAGCCCGACGCTGAAGAGATTGCTGGGAGTGGAGTACCCGTACCCGCAGGTGCTGGACACCCACCGCGCCTACGAGCTCGCGCACAGCCACGCCGCCGAATAGAGGACCGACAGCGCCAACGGGGGAGCGACACGACGATGTCTGAAGCCGCCAAGGCCGCCAGCGACCACGACCCGGCGAAGCTGGATGCCTTCAAGGCGAAGCTGATGCCCGAGTTGGGCGGCGCCGCCTCGATGGTGATCTCGATGCTGGGCGACAAGCTGGGGCTGTTCAAGGCCATGGCCGGCGCCGGCCCCCTGACCCCAGCCACGCTGGCGGCGCGCGCGGGCTGCGTCGAGCGTCCGGTACGCGAGTGGCTGAACGCGATGGCGGCGGCGGGCTGGATCGACTGCGATCCCACAGGCGCCTCAACGGCAGGCCCCACCTACACGCTGACGCCGGAGCAAGCACTGGTGTTCGCCGATGACGACAGCGAACACAACCTGCAGGGCTTCTTCCAGTCGACCGCGTCGATGATCTTCGACCTGGACGACACCGCGGAGTCCTTCCGCACCGGCAACGGCGTGCCCTGGGGCAACCGCCACGCCTGCCTGTTCTGCGGCACCGAGCGGTTCTTCCGCCCCGGCTACCTGGCCAACATCGTCGACCGCTGGATCCCGGCGCTGGACGGGGTGAAGGAACGGCTGGAGGCGGGCGGCACCCTGGCCGACGTCGGCTGCGGCTATGGCATCTCAACCGCCATCCTGGCCGAGGCGTTCCCGAACGCGACCTTCGTCGGCTACGACTTCCACGGCCCCTCGATCGAGCGCGCGCGCGAGCATGCGGCGGCCCACAGGCTCGACAACGTGACGTTCGAGGTGGCGACAGCGAAGGACTTCCCCGGCAAGGACTTCGACATCATCGCGTTCTTCGATTGCCTGCACGACATGGGCGACCCGGTCGGCGCGATGACCCATGCCCACCAGGCGCTGAAACCGGACGGCACCGTGATGGTGGTGGAGCCATTCGCCAACGACGACCTGGCCGAGAACATGACCGACGTCGGCCGGCTGTTCTATTCCGGCTCGACCTGCGTGTGCGTGCCGGCCTCGCTGAGTCAGGAGGTTGGTGCGGCCCTCGGCGCCCAGGCCGGCCCGGCGCGCCTGCGCGAGGTGGCGCTGCAAGCGGGCTTCGCCGACCTGAAGCAGGTGATGGCCACCGGCTTCAACATGGTGCTGCAGGCGCACCGTTAGCAGCGCGACGGCCCGTCCAAAACTATGTCGTCCTCGCCCTTGTGGCTGGCGGATTCAAAAGTCTCACCAACACAACTTCGTCATCCTCGGGCTTGTCCCGAGGATCCATTTATGTCCAGTATTTCAACGAGTTAAGCGTGAGGCGCAGCGTTGGTGGCGCGCGACTGACACATATGGCCCAGTGCGAATCGAACACACCAGGCTGGATTGCGGCCTGGCAGATCCATGGGTCCTCGCCACAAGGGCGAGGACGACAAATTACAACGATTGGAACGACCTACCCCGCCATCGGGGGTTGCTCGGCGGTGCCGGGATCGACGTAGGGCGCCTTCTCCAGCGCGAGCCGCAACTCGTCGGGCGTGCACAGGCCGAGCTGCACCGGGTCCTCGGTCTTGATGTTCTGGATGTTCCAGTGGGTCCGGTCGCGGATGGCGGCGATGGTCGGCTTGGTGGTGCCGATCAGCCGGGTGATCTGCGCGTCGGTCAGCTGCGGGTGGTTCTTCAACAGCCACGCGATGGCGTTCGGCTTGTCCTGGCGCTTGGCGATCGGCGTGTAGCGCGGGCCCTTGGAGCGGGTCGCCGGGTCCGGCATGTCGCGCTTCGCCATCTTCAGGCGCGCGGCCGGGTCTTCCTGGCAGCGGTCGATCTCGGACTGGGCGAGTTGGCCGTTGGCCACCGGGTCCAGGCCCTGCATGCCGATGGCGACCTCGCCGTCGGCAATGGCCTGCACTTCCAGCGCGTGCAGGCCGGTGAAGGCCGCGATCTGGTCGAATGTCAGGGTCGTGTTCTCGACCAGCCATACGGCGGTCGCCTTTGGCATCAGCAATTGTGCCATCAATCCTCCTTCGCGCGCTTGCCGCCGGATCAGGGCCGGCCCGCAGCGTTCGCGGCTGGTGCTTCCGCGGCCGGGGTGCCGCGCGGGTGTCTCGTGGCGGCCTGTCTACGCTGCCAGCCTCAAGCCGTCAAAATGATCTTTCCGATATGCGCGCTCGATTCCATCAATGTATGTGCTTGGGCGGCCTCGGCCAATGGAAAGGTCGCATGGACCAGCGGGCGCACCTTGCCGGCCTCGATCAGCGGCCACACCTTCTCGCGCAGTTGCACCGCGATGGCGCCCTTGTCGGCAACGCTGCGCGGGCGGAGCGTCGAGCCGGTGATGGTCAGCCGCTTGCGCATCACCGGGTTGAGGTCGATCTCGGTCTTGGCGCCGCGCAGGAAGGCGATCTGCACCAGCCGGCCGTCTGGCCTGAGAGAGCCGATGTTGCGCGGGGTGTAGTCGCCGCCGACCATGTCGAGCACCAGGTCGACGCCCGCGCCGCCGGTCATCGCCTGCACCGCCTCGGCAAAATCGGCGGTGCGGTAGTTGATGGCCTCCGCACCCAGCGCCTTGCAGGCATCGCATTTCTCGTCGCTGCCGGCGGTGACGATGACCCGGGCGCCGAAAGCGACGCCAAGCTGGATCGCCGTGGTGCCGATGCCGCTGGAGCCGCCATGCACCAGCAAGGTCTCGCCGGCAGCCAGGCGCCCGCGGTCGAACACGTTGGTCCAGACGGTAAAGAACGTCTCCGGCACCCCGGCGGCATGCACCATGTCGAGCCCCACCGGCACCGGCAGGCATTGTGCGCCCGGCGCCGCGCAATGGCTGGCATAGCCGCCGCCGGCGACCAGCGCGCAGACCTCTGTGCCCTCGCGCAGCCAGTCGGCCGCATCCGGCGCGCGCGCGATCACGGTGCCGGCGACCTCCAGCCCCGGAATGTCCGGCGCGCCCGGCGGTGGCGGATACCCGCCCTTGCGCTGCAACACGTCGGGCCGGTTCACGCCGGCGGCCGCAACCTCGATCAGCACCTCGCCGGCGCCCAGCTCCGGGCACGGGCGCTCGCCCAGCCGCAACATCTCCGGCCCGCCCGGCTCGACAATCTCGACTGCCTGGATCGTACGCGGCACGGTATTGGGCATGGTTTCGTCCTCGACCAATGGTGGAAGGTGGCGATCACGTCAATGCGCGCGCCGGCCGCGGCGACACACCATGAAAATTTCCATCGGTCAACGCGTTGCAGGAAATTCTTCAAGCACTCCCGCGCCCACGTTAACGATTTGTTAACGAAATCGCCCCAGACTCGATTCGTAGCCGGGAAGAATTTCCGGCTGTTTGGATGAAAAGTTCCCCCCCTATTTCGTCCAAAGAAGCCTCCCTGTTGACAAGAGCCGTCGCTCCCCCCAGCGGCGGCTCTTCAACGTTTGGGGCTTGCCAACCGCACGTGCGCGGCGTCTCCGAATTCGCTAGTGTGCTTCCAGGCCCGTCAACATGCCACTCGGGCCGTCATCGCGAGCGGCCGGCAGGCCGCGCGGCGATCCAGGCGATTGTCATGAGCTTGGCGAAGTTGCTCTGGATTGCCCATTGGGAGTTGGCGTCGCTCCGCTCCTCGCAATGACGCACATTGTGTCGAAGGGTGCGCTAACCATGGACGACGACCTTCCCCTTCCCAAGGCCTTCAAGGCCGGCGTCTGCAATCTGAACGCGATGTCGGTGAAGGATCTTGAGGACTACATCGCCGAGATGGAGGCCGAGATCGAACGCGTGCGCCGCGAGATCTCGACCAAGGATTCGGTGAAGGCCGCCGCGGAAGCGTTCTTCAAGTCCTAAGACCCGGCTTGCCAAATCATCCCCAAAAATGCGCCTGAGCGTCGGCGGGCGGACGGTCCTGGCCAGCCGCACCGGGTCCCGCGGCGGACGCCCGCTGGTGCTGGTCCACGGCGCCGGGCTGGACCACACGGTGTGGACCGTGGTCGGCCGGCTGTGGGCGCGCGACGGCTTCCATGTCCTTGCCGTCGACCTGCCCGGACACGGCGGCAGCGATGGCCCGGCCTGCGCTTCCATCGGCGAGGCCGCCGCGTGGCTGGCCGACGCGATTGCCGCGATGGCGCTCGACCGGCCGGTGCTGGTCGGCCACTCCATGGGCGCGCTGATCGCACTCGACGCAGCCGCGACGCTGGGCGATGCCGCGGGCGGTCTCGTCCTGACGGGTGCCGCCGAGGCGATGCCGGTCAACCCCAAGCTGCTGGACATGGCGCGCACCGCCCCGCCGCGTGCCGCCGAACTGATTGCGCGCTGGGGGTTCCGCGCCGGCCGTCCGGTCGGCCGCACCCAGGGGCCGACGCCGCTTGGCCGCGCCTTCGCCAGCCGCCTGATCGCGGCCGCCGACGACGATGTCTTGATCCGCGACCTGGCTGCTTGCGATGCCTACAAGGACGCCCCGGCGCGCGCCGCTGCGCTTGCCCGGCCCGCCCTGGTGATCGCCGGCCGCGACGACGTGATGACGCCGGTTGCCGGTGCCCGCGCGCTCGCCGCCGCCATGCCCGACGCCACGCTGGTGGAGGTCAATGGCTGCGGCCACATGGCGATGCTGGAAGCCCCGCGCCAGGTCTGCATCGCAGCGGCGAGGTTCGTGGCCGGGCTGGCGTAAGCTGGCGGCACCACACGCCATTGCCGGGCCCATACCCCCCATCGTCGTCCTCGCCCTTGTGGCGAGGACCCATTTTTCCCCAATACACCAATGGGTTAAGGCACGCACGGCGGCGCTGGCCGGAAAATCGGGTCACGCAAGACCGGTTGGCGCCTGCCCCACAAATGGGCCCTCGGCACAAGGCCGAGGGCGACAGAGATTCTTGTTGCTCGGAACGAGCCAGCCCCAGGCCCGGCCCTAACTCTGCAACGCCGGCACGTCGCGGAACTGGTCCAGCGCCTCCGGGTTGGCGAGCGCTTCCTGGTTCTTCACCGCGCGGCCGTGTACCACCTCGCGCACCGCGATCTCCACGATCTTGCCCGAGCGGGTGCGCGGGATGTCGTCGACGGCGACGATGCGCGCCGGCACGTGGCGCGGGGTGCAGTTGGCGCGGATCTGCTGCTTGATCCGGGTTGTCAGGTCGTCGTCCAGCGTGGCGTCCTCGCGCAGGCGCACGAACAGCACCACCCGCACATCGCCCTGCCAGTCCTGGCCGATCACAAGCGCCTCGATCACCTCGTCCAGCTTCTCGACCTGGCGGTAGATCTCGGCGGTGCCGATGCGCACGCCGCCCGGATTGAGGGTGGCGTCCGACCGGCCATAGATCACGTAGCCGCCATTGGCGGTGTGGGCGACATAGTCGCCATGGTGCCACACGCCCGGATAGCGCTCGAAATAGGCGGCGTGGTAGCGCGCGCCATCGGGGTCGTTCCAGAAGCTGACCGGCATGCACGGGAACGGGCGCGTGCAGACCAGCTCGCCCTTCTCGCCCTCGATCGGGTGGCCGTCGTCGTCCCACACCTCCACCGCCATGCCGAGGCCCGCCACCTGCAACTCGCCGGCAAAGACCGGACCCGTCGGGTCGCCGAGCATGAAGCAAGACACGATGTCGGTGCCGCCGGAGATCGAGGCCAGGTGCACGTCCGCCTTGATGGCATCGTAGACGTAGCGGAACCCCTCCGGCGCCAGCGGCGACCCGGTGGACGCCACCGTGCGCAGCGCACCCAGCCCATGGGTGTCGACCGGGCGCAGGTCCTGCTTGGAGATCGCGTCGATGTACTTGGCCGAGGTGCCGAAGAAGGTGGCGCGCTCCACGGTGGCGTAGTCGAACAGCGCGTCCGGCGACGGGTGGAACGGCGAGCCGTCGTAGAGCAGGATCGTCGCCTCCGACGCCAGCGCGCTGACCAGCCAGTTCCACATCATCCAGCCGGTGGTGCTGAAATAGAACACCCGGTCGCCGGCCCGGATGTCGCTGTGCAGGCGGTGCTCCTTCAGGTGCTGCAGCAGCGTGCCGCCGGTGCCGTGCACGATGCATTTCGGCACGCCCGTGGTGCCGGACGAATAGGCGATCAAGAGCGGATGGTTGAAGTCCACGCGGGTGAAGACCGGCCGCGCGGGCGCGTCCAGCGACAGGTAATCGTCCCACCACAGCGCATTCGGAATGCCCGCCTGCGAGGCGTCGCAGCCGCCATAGGGCACCACCACCACGCGGTCCAGGGAGCCGATGGCCGGCACGATCTCGCGCACCTTGCCCAGTACGTCGTGGCTCTTGCCGGCATAGTGGTAGCCGTCGACCGTGATCAGCACCTTGGGGTCGATCTGGCCGAACCGGTCGAGCACGCCGGCAACGCCGAAATCGGGCGAGCATGACGACCACACCGCACCGATGCTGGCGGTGGCCAGCATGGCAACCACGGCATGCGGCATGTTGGGCAGATAGGCCGCGACCCGGTCCCCCGGCCCGATACCATCCGCCTTCAGGGCCTCCGCGCAGGCCGCAACCGCCTGGTTCAGTTCGGCCCACGACATGGTGGCCCGCGCCACGTCCTCGCCCCAGAACACGATGGCGTCGCCGTCGTCGGTGCGGCGCAGCAGGTTCTCCGCGAAGTTGAGCTTCGCCTCGGGGAAGAAGCGCGCGCCCGGCATCTTGTCGCCGTCCACCAGTGCCGGGGTGCCCGGCCCGTCGCCGATCACCCCGGCGGCGCGCCACCACGCCGACCAGAACGCGCCCGGATCCTCCACCGACCAGGCGTGCAGGTCGGCATAGGTCGGCAACGCACGTCCCGCGGCGCGCTCCGCCGGCTCTCGAAACCGGGTCAGCCCGGCGGCGGCCACCCGCGCCGGCGACGGGGTCCACAACGGTTCCGACATGCCTACTCCTTCAGCTTCACGTCCTTGCCGGGCCGACCTATGCGCTGGGCGCATGCCCCTCATCGGCGCGGCGAATTGCATTGGTCATTCCAAGCCAATCGGTCTATCAAAGCAATATCCGCGATCTTGGCTATAGCGCCGCCGGCCCCGCGCCGGAGTTGTCGCGGCCCGATCGGACGCGATGACAGCTTATGCAGCCGAAGTGAAGCGCCAGCGCGCGCTGGCGCGCTGGCTGGCCCTGCCTGGAAATGTGCGCGGGGCCGTCTGGATGCTGTGTTCCGGCATTCTGTTCACCTGCATGGGCGTCCTGGTCAAGCACCTGAGCGAGGTGCTGGACCCGATGCAGATCGCGTTCTTCCGCTGCCTGTTCGGCACCATATTGCTGATCCCCGTGGTCATGCGGCTCGGCCCGCGGGTGCTCTACACCAAGCGCCCGGTGATGCACCTGGTGCGCGGCCTGCTGGGCGTGACCGCCATGGCCTGCATGTTCTATGCGCTGGCCAATCTGCCGCTGGCCGAGGTGACGGTGATCAGCTTCGGCAAGCCCCTGTTCCTGATCTTCCTGGCCGCCCTGTTCCTGGGCGAGGCGGTGCGTTGGCGCCGAGGCACCGCCACCGTCATCGGGTTCATCGGCGTCATCGTCATCATGCGCCCCGGCGTCGGCGAACTGGAATGGGCGGCACTGGTGGCGCTGGGCGGCACCTGCTGCATCGCGGTGGTAACCGTGATCGTGAAGAAGCTGACCGTCACCGACGCGCCGATCACGCTACTGGTCTGGTTCGGCATCATCTCTTCGGCGGTGCTGCTGGTGCCGGCCATCCTGGTCTGGCAGATGCCGACCTGGAGCGAGTTCGGCCTGCTGGTGCTGGTCGGCGGCCTGGGTGCAAGCGCGCAGGCCTGCATCGTGCGCGCCTACCGGGTCGGCCAGGCCACTGCAGTGGCGCCCTTCGACTATTTCCGGCTGATCCATGCCACCGTGTTCGGCATCCTGCTGTTCGGCGACTGGCCGGACCTGTGGACCATCGCTGGCGCCGCCATCATCGTCACCAGCACGCTCTACATCGCCTACCGCGAGGCGCGGCTGGGCAAGGAAGGGCGCATGATCTCCCCGCCGGAGGACGGCGGCAGCGCCGCGCGCGTCGCCCACGCCATCGCCCTGCGCGAGGAAGAGGAGCGACGCAAGGCGGACGCGGACAGTTCGCCGCCCTCTCCTGCCAAGGCTGCCGAGTAGCCCTCCGCGCTGAGTCTGCGCCAAATCGCTGCTACAAGCGACGCGCCAAACCAGCTAGATTCCCGTAATGAACGCGATGGTGGAAAAGACCGCGGCGGAAAAGAGCACGACAGAGTCGGTCGATGACGGGCTGCTGCGCGACCTGTGGTATTTCGCGCTGCCGTCGCGCGACCTGAGGCAGGGCGGGCTGGTCGGCAAGACCATCCTGGGCGAGCCTGTCGTGTTCGCGCGCCGCGACGACGGCACCGCCTATGCGCTGCGCGATATCTGCCCGCACCGCGGCATCCCGCTGCGCCATGGCCGCATGGTTGAGGGCACGGTGGAGTGCCCCTATCACGGCTGGCGCTTCAACGGCGGCGGCGTGTGCACCGCCATCCCCTCGCTGGTCGAGGGCCAGGAGATGTCGCTGGACCGCATCAAGGTCCGCGCCTATCCGCTGGTCGAGCGCCAGGGCTGCATCTGGATCTTCATGGGGCCGCCGGGACCGCGCGCCGCGCCCGACGAGGCCGAGGCCGCCGCCCGCATCGCCCCGCCCGAGCTGCCGCTGCCCGCCGACGCGCGGCCGAAAATGACGCGGCGGGTGTTCTTCCCCTGCCATGTCGACCATGCGGTCATCGGGCTGATGGACCCAGCCCACGGCCCCTTCGTCCACCGGTCGTGGTGGTGGCGGTCCAGCCGCTCGATCCACCCGAAGGCGAAGGACTTCGCACCGCGCGACCACGGCTTCGCCATGGTGCGCCACAAGCCCTCCAGCAACTCCGGCGGCTATCGCGTGCTTGGCGGGGAGATCAGCACCGAGATCACCTTCCGCCTGCCCAGCGTGCGGGTCGAGCACATGCGCGCCGGCAAGCGCCAGGTGGTCGGGCTGACCGCGGTGACGCCGCTGACCGCGACCACCACCGAGCTGCACCAGATATTCTACTGGGACATCCCGATCCTCTCGGTGCTGAAGCCGATCCTGGGCATCTTCGCCCGCCAGTTCCTGAACCAGGACCTGAACGTGGTGGTGAAGCAGCAGGAGGGGCTGGCCCACCAACCCAATCTGATGCTGATCAATGATGCGGATGTGCAGGCCAAATGGTACTTCCGTCTGAAACGCGCGTGGCAGCGGGCGCGTGACGAGGGCCAAGCGTTCGAGAACCCGGTGCCCGAGACCACACTGCGTTGGCGGAGCTGATCGACTTGCCCTTTCGTGCCTTTGAGATTGCCCGCGCCGGCCTGCTGACGGCGGCGCTTGTTGCCGCCGCGACCGCCGTACATGCAGAAGACGTGGCGCTGGACACGGCCGTTCCCGCCCAGCGCCAGTTGCAGGGGGTACCGCCGCTGCCGGCGCTGGCGCCCGCCTCGGCCGACCGGGCCGAGCACCCGTTCTTCGCCGCCACCGCCGGCACCGTGGTGGCCACCGTCGCTGCCGTCGGCGACGTGCTGCTGCACGCGCAGTTGCTGCGCCAGGGCGCCACCCACGCGGACGGGTACAACGTGATGACCCGGGACATGGCGCCGTGGATCAGCCAGGCCGACGTCGCCTCGTTCAACATGGAGGGCACGCTGGCCGAGGACGTCGCCACCAACGGGCGCGTCTACCCTGGGTCGGCGCTTTATCCCGACGACTGGATCTACAGCGGCTATCCACTGTTCAACGCGCCGCCGGCCGCCGGTTACGCGCTCGCCGCCACCGGCTTCGACGTGGCGACGACCGCCAACAACCACGCGCTCGACCGCAAGGCGGTCGGGGTCACCGCCACCATCGAGGCATTGGCCAATGCCGGCATTGCCGCCAGCGGCACCCGCACCGGCGGCACCGACCCGATGCAGTGGCCCGTGATCAGGAATGTGAACGGGCTCAACATTGCCTGGCTGGCGTGCGCCGAGCACACCAACGGGCTGACCGACTATGAGGACCAGGTCCTGCTGTGCGGCGATGCGGCGGCCCTGGACCTGATCCGCACCCTGCGCGCCCTCGACATCGCCGATGCGGTGATCGTGCTGCCGCACTGGGGCATCGAGTTCGAGCGCAGCCCCACCCGCGCCCAGCGCGCGCTGGCCCGCGCCTTCGCGGAGGCCGGTGCGGCGGCGGTGGTCGGCGCCCATCCCCACGTGCTGCAGGAGTGGGAGCGCATCGACACCGCCGACGGGCGCGAGGTGCTGGTCGCCTATTCGCTCGGCAACTTCATCAGCAACCAGCAGGTCTGGCCGCGCGCCATGACCATGGTGCTGCTGCTCGGCCTGGGCTTCGATGCCGACGGCGGCGCGTCGGTGCACGCGGTGCGCTTCCTGCCCGCGTTCGTCGACCACAGCCAGGTTTGGAACAGCGAACTCGCGGTCCGCCCGGCGACCCCGGACAATCCGGTGGCCCGTGGCCGCACCGCCTGGTGCTTCGGCGTCAAGATGTTCGGCCTGCCGTGGCTGCACCCGACCGCTGCCCCGGTCGACCTGTCGAGCCCGCCGGGTGCGGCGTTCCATGCCGTCGCGGGGCACGCCAGCGGCTGCTGAGCCGGGCCGCGCGCCGTCTATCCGCTTCCCCGGATGCAGGTCGAGCAAGAATCGAGCGGCGCGAAGTACCCCTCACCCTCCCGCCCGGCGTTGCCGGTCGGGCCCCTCCCTCTCCCGAAATGGGAGAGGGGACTCTCCGCCGCGCCATGAACCCCTCTCCCATTTCGGGAGAGGGAGGGGCCCAGCCGAAGGCTGGGAGGGTGAGGGCCTTCTCTGCTCAAGTTCCTTGGTGGCTACTTGCCCAACCGTTCCTTCAAAGCATCGAAGCCGCCCTGGAACACGCCATTGCCGATGGTGTCGACCAGCTCGTCCTCGCGCTCCGCATCGCACCAGAAGTCGGCCGACCATTCGATGAATGAGCGCCCGCCGTCGGTGATCGGGGTCAGCTGCAGGGTGGCGATGTACTCCTCGACCCCCATCGGCGATTCCAGGATCGAATAGGTGCAGGCGTATTCGTTGTCGGACAGCGTCAGCAGTTGCTCGCGGATATTGCCGCCGTCCTTCAGGTTGAAGTTGCGGACGCACCCCACCCGATCGGCGGGTTCGTCGTTCTCGATCCGGCTGTCGGCAATGGCGGGGTGCCAGTTCGGCAGCCCGTTGAAGTCCCTGATCACCGCCCACACCGCATCCGGTTCGGCGTCGATCACGCTGCTGACATACACCCTGGCCATGGCCATCCTCCCTTTTTGTCCGCTTGCGCGGAAGTCGGCGCCAGCCCTCGCCCCCACCCGGCCACCCAACGGTAGTATCCTGTCTGGGTGGCCGGGTGGGGGCGAGGGCCGGTGCCGAATTGAACGAAAATGAAAAAACGCGGTTGCCGACCTATACCGCGATCTCGCCGAAATGCGCCACCAGCGCATCGGCGAACGCGGCGTCGTTGATGTGGTGCGGCAGGCGGATGAGCTGGCGGTCGGCCGTCGCCTCGAACGCGCCTTCCAGCGCCTCGAACAGGGCGGCGTCGGCTGCCGGGTCGTGGAACGGCTGGCCGGGTGCGTCGATGGCGCTGACCCCGCCCTCGGGCAGCAGGAAGCGCACCGGGCCGGCCATGCGGTTGAGCTTGGCCGCGATCCAGCGCCCCATCTCCGCATTCTCGGCGGCGGTCGTGCGCATCAGCGTCACCTGCGGGTTGTGGACGTAGAAGGTGCGGCCCTCGTAGCGCGCCGGCACCGTCTCGCGCGCGCCGAAATTCACCATGTCGAGCGCGCCGCAGGAGCCGACATAGGGCACGGCGGCGTCGGCATAGACGTCGAACCGGTCGGCGCCGGCGCTGAACACCCCGCCCATCAGCTCGTCAGCCACCTCGGTGGTGGTGATGTCGAGCACGCCGCCGACCAGCCCGGAGCCGACCAGCTTCTCCATCGAGCGCCCGCCGGTGCCGGTGGCGTGGAACACCAGGCAGTCATAGGCATCGCCCAGCCTGGCGGTGACCTGCTCGACGCATGCCGTCGTCACCCCGAACATGGTGAGCCCGATCGCCGGGCGGTCGCCGGCATCGGCCGGCACCGGGTGCGCCACCATGCCGGCGAGCGCGTGGGCGGCGTTGCCCAGCACCCGGCGCGAGATGCGGTTGAGGCCGGCGACATCGGTCACCGAGTACATCATCGCGATATCGGCGGGGCCGACATAGGGTGCTACGTTGCCCGACGCGACGGTGGAGACCATCAGCTTCGGCACGCCGATAGGCAGGGCCCGCATCGCCGGCGTGATCAGCGCCGTGCCGCCGGACCCGCCGAGCCCCAGGATGCCGCCGACGTCGTCGCGGGTGGCGATGAACCGCTCCAGCGCCACCGCCATCGCGGCCACCGCCGCACCACGGTCGTCGCCAAAAACGGCATCCGGCCCATCCGGATGGTGCGCCGCGACCTGACCCGGCGTCACGTCGGCGCTAGCCCCATCGCTCCTGATCCCGACATCGACCAGGCAGGCGGCCACGCCCTCCGCCTCGATCAACCCCTTGACGTAGGCCAGTTCCTGGCCCTTGGTGTCGGCGGTTCCGACGATGTAGGCACGTAGCATGACAGCAGGTCTTTCTGATGGCTCCAGGCGCGAGCGGCGCAGTCTAGCGGGTGCGCGCGCCGCCGTCGCGCAACGGAATTCAGGCCGATGAGCGCGCTCGGCGACGGGCGCCTCTATCTCTGCGAGACCTGCGACCGCTATGGGCCGCCGGCGCGCGACGGCCGCACCTTCGGCCGGCAGCTGGCCGACGCGGTGCTGGCGGCGGCACCGGAGGCGTGTCCGAAGCTGGAAGTCCGTATCGTGCCGTGCCTGAACGGCTGCATGAACCCGTGCAACGCTGCCCTGCGCGGCCACAACAAGATCACCTACCGGTTCAGCCGGCTGAGCGAGGCCGACGCCGCGGACGTGATCGCCTTCGCCGCGGCCTATCTGGACGCCCCCGATGGCGACGTCGACGAGACACCGTTCGAGGGCGGGCTCGCGGACAGGATCAGCGTCCGCACCCCGCCCCTCAGGCTGCCGACAACGGAATAGTAGGATTGGCGCGGGTAGTTTGGTGGCCATGGCCGTCCCGAAACACCGCATGCGCCTTTATCTGCCCGCCATCGCGGCCCTGGCCGCCGCGTCGCTGGCCGTTTGGCTGCTGAAGACACCGATGCTGGAAACCCAGGCCGAGCGGTTCGCGACCGAGTACGCCATCCCCGGCGGCGTGCTGGTCTATGGCCATGCCGGCGAGGCACCGACTGTGCATGCGTTCGGCCACGCCGACCCGCATGCCGAGGCCGCCATGCCGGCGGATGCCGTGCTGCGCATCGCCTCGCTGTCGAAGCCGCTGACCGGCGAAGCCATCCTGCGCCTGGAGGCGGCCGGCAGGCTGAGCCTGGACGACCCCATCGTGCAGTATCTGCCCTGGCTCGCCGCGGCCGCAGACCAGCGCATTCCGGCCCTGCCGGTCCACGCCCTGGTCGACCACACCGGCGGCTGGGACAGGGGCGCCAGCTTCGACCCCATCTTCACCCCGCCGCAGGAATTCGACCCCGCGCTCGACCCGAGCACCGATTGCGAAACACTGGCGCACGCGTTGATCGACGTGCCGCTCGATTTCGCGCCTCAGACCGCTCAGGTCTACTCCAATTACGGCTACTGCCTGCTGACGCTGATTGTCACCGCCGCCAGCGGCCAGCCCTACGACGCCTACATCCTGGACGAGATCGCGGCCCAGCTGGGCATCGCGAGCTTCGCCTTCGCGCCGCCGGCCGGCGCGCCCGATGCGCCGGTGCACTGGCAACACACCGGCGACGGCCTGGCCCGGGTGTGGGACCGGCCGCGCGACCGCCATCAGTTCGCGCGGCTGGCCGGCGCCGGCGGCTGGGCGGCAAGCGCGCGCGATTACTGGGCCTTCGCGGCCGCCCCGCGCGACCCGCGACTGTTCGACGCCCCGCAGGGTGTGGGGGACGCGGCGGACTTCTATCGCCTGGGCTGGCACGCATGGACCTACCCCGATGAGGGCAGTGGCGAGGCCTACATCACCCATGCCGGGTTCATGGCCGGCATCTTCAGCTTCGTCGCCCGGTTCCCCGACGGCATGACGGTGGTGGCGCTCTACAACAGCGACGTTCCGAACGGGCTGACCGCGTTCCACCGGTTGCGCGCCCTGGTCTGCGAAAGCCTCGGCTGCCGCTTCTGACCCAAGTCACAAGCTCGCGTGGATCATTGCCCCGGGAACAATTCAGGGGGCCGGTGCGTTGCATTCTCAAAATCTGAATGGCAGACTTCGCCCTGCGCACTTCGCCCTGCAAACTTCACCGGGGCGAAGGGCGCGCCCGCCCGCACCCACGCCCGGTGATCCGACCGGTGGCCTTGCGGATACGCAGCCCCGGGATGGCCGGGCTTGGGAGCGGGCTGGTGAAGACCACCGAATGATTTGATGCAGTCCTGCATACCCGAAGGAGGCTGACTTGCCGAACCGTCTGAACGTTGGATTGACCGCCCTTGCCGTGGGCGTGGTGCTACCATCCCTGTCTTGGGCGCATCCCGGTCACGAGACCGCTGCCGCGTCCGGCGGGGAGACGAGCGTGTTGCTGGCGGCCGCGGCTGTCGTGGTGGCGGCCTCGGCTGTCTGGGCGTTCAACCAGTTGCGCGGCCGTCGCCGTGCCGGCGTCGCCAAGCGCAACCGCTAGCGCCGCCGGGCGGTGCCGCAATGAGCACCGCCGACCTCACACGCCGCGTACAACACCGGGCAACCGCCGGCCAGTGACGGCCGTGGCGTTCGCCCCGAGGAGGAAGACGTGATTCACAATCTGATCAAGGTGGTGGACAAGGCCGTCGGCCTGCCGACCGCTGCCGCCCACTGCGACATACCCTGCAAGATCTATGACCCGTCGACCGCGATCATCGCCGCCCTGTCGGTGGTGCGCCTGATGGACATCATGGCGGAGAACGCGGACAAGGGCGGCCTGGAGGGCCAGAACACCATTGCCCGCTGCGTGATGCGCAAGGAAGAGGAAGCGGAGAAGGTCAAGCACGAGATCCGCATCATCTGGGGCGACTATTTCAAGGCGCCGCAGTTCGAGAAGCACCCGAACACCAACGAGCTGGTCCACAAGATCATGCTGACCGGCAGCGCCTGCAAGCAGGGCGCGGATCGGGCCAAGGGCGTCGAACTGGTGGAGCTGGTGAACCAGTTCGCCGAGGCGTTCTGGGACACCAAGGACGTCAAGACCGAACGCAAGACCTGCCCCTACCCGCCGTCGCTGGACGTGGTCTACCCGGTCCTGTAACGCACCCATGCCGTTCGGCTGGCGCCTGATCAGGGTTACCGGCCGCAGCATGACGCCGCTGCTGGACGATGGCGACTATGCCGTCGTTCGCCTCGGACAATCCCATCGCCCGCCGCTTCAGGCGGGCGATGTCGTTCTGGTCGACCACCCGGCATATGGCGCGATCGTCAAATGCATCGGGCCACCCGGGCCTGACGGGCGCGTTCCGTTGTACGGCCTGTCGCCGGAGTCGACCTCCGCCGAAGCGTTGGGTACAGTCCCGCCCGACCGCATTCGCGGCCGCGTGCGTTGGCGCATCTCGCCGGGGGGCATCGCGCGGGTGCGCCGCCCCGATTTGCCGCCCATCTGAGGTCACCCCCGCTTGTGTTGGCCCCACCGGAGATGCCCGGGCGCAACGTTCATCGATACCTTGACTGCTAGCAGAGTGAGACCACGACCGTGCTGAACATCGCAACCGTTGGAACGGGCTTCATTGGCGGCGCCATCGCCGATGCCATCATCGAATCGAAGGGCGCCCGGCTGGCGGCCGTGTGCAGCCGCAGCCAGGCGACCGCCGACGCCTTCGTGGCGGCGCGCGACTGCGATGCCGCCGCCGTCGAAGGCACCGACGCCATGCTGGCGCGCGACGATGTCGACGCGGTCTTCATCGGCACCCCGACGGTGGCGAAGGAGGATATCGCCATGAAGGCGGTGGCCGCCGGCAAGCACCTGCTTGTCGACAAGCCGTTCGCCAACGAGGCTTCGCTCAAGCGCATGGCCGACGCCTGCCACGCCGCGGGCCTGGTGTTCATGGACGGCACCCACTTCGTGCACAACCCGCGCACGGCAGCGATCAAGGCGGCGATTCCGGGCCAGATCGGCACCCCCCGCTCGCTGGAGACCAAGTTCTATTTCCCGTTCGAGGACCGCGACAACATCCGCTTCGACGAGAGCCAGGAGCCGACCGGCGTGCTGGGGGACCTGGGCTGGTACTCGCTGCGCGCGATCGTGGAATACCTGCAGCCCAGCGGCCCGCTGAGCAAGGTTGCGACCGCCATCGAGCGCGACCCCGGCACCGGCTCGGTGATC
Source organism: Alphaproteobacteria bacterium (assembly GCA_965227515.1). Taxonomy (GTDB): domain Bacteria; phylum Pseudomonadota; class Alphaproteobacteria; order CALKHQ01; family CALKHQ01; genus CBDDFZ01. The sequence continues at coordinate 1,411,341 of CBDDFZ010000001.1, read as the reverse complement.
CGCATTGCCGGCCTGGTCGCGTTCGAGAGCGGCGAGACCAGCGGCTTCGACTGCGGCTTCACCTGCGGCTCGCTGTTGCAGGACTTCTCGCTGCTCGGCACCAGCGGGGTGATGGTGATGCAGGACTTCGTGCTCGATTTCGGCGCCAGCCTGGTGTTCCAGGACCCGGCCTACAAGATCGGCTACACCCACCGCACCGGCGTGTCCAACCCGGACGGGTTCACCTACACCGCGACCCCGGCGGCCCAGCCGCAGGCGGTGATGATGATCGAGGATTTCGCGGCCTATGTGGCCGGTGGCCGGGACGCCGAGGCGAAGGCCCACGTCGAGGCGACGCTGAAGACGCAGCGCCTGCTGGACGCGGTGTGGAAGGACGTGACGGGCGGGTAGATCGTGTTTGCTGAGGCGGCACCGGTCAGCACGGCCCGCCCGGTGCCGCCTCAGCGTAAGCCAAAAACAATCTAGACTTCCGGCTCAAGCGAATAGTCGAAATAGCCGATGCCATCGGCCTCGGCATTGTAGTCCCACAGGACAAATTTCAAGAATCCATCTTCGTACACACCTGTATAATTACCACCGGCGTAGTAGATGAAGCTGTCGCCGTCGACCAGATCTCCATCGTCTTGGAAGTTGTAGTCGAAGACTTGGATATCCGCGACGCCTACACCGATATTTGCGAAGCGATCGGCGCCCTCGCCGCCATACATCTCGTCGCCGAAGTGGGACCCGACGAGCAGGTCGTCGCCGGTGCCGCCGTAATAGGTGTTGTCGCCGTCGCCGCCGATCAGCATGTCATTGCCGCCCTGGCCCCACATGACGTCGTTGCCGTCGCCGCCGGATAGCACGTCGTTGCCGTCCTGGGCGCTTTCGGTCCAGTTGTCGTCGCCATACAGGGCGTCATTGCCAGCGCCGCCAGACAAATAATCATTGCCTATGCCGCCAGACAGGAAGTCATGGCCGTTGCCGCCGTAGAGTTGGTCGACGCCCGCATATCCGAAAACGTCGTCGTTGCCGCCGTGGGCATAGATGATGTCGTCGCCGTCCGTCCCGTGGAGGACATTCATGCCGTCATCGCCTTCGATCGGAAACAGACCGTCGATCGTGAACAGTGGCGGCAGCTTCAGGCCGAACGAATAACCGTCGTCGTCACCGCCGTTGCCGGCCAGCAACTGGTCCGACGCGCCTTCGCCGAATGAATGGTCGCCGCCATCGCTCGTGCCCAGGCTTTCGCGCCAGTGCACGAAATCGGCTCCGTCGACAATGCCGTCAGAGCGACCGACGTCGTCGTCCGTCTTGAAGCTCGATAAAAAGTCCGGGTCTGTGTCCGATTGAGCCAGAAACTCGATCCCATTTGAGCGCATTTCTCTTCTCCTTCGCGCCTGGTTGAATAAGGCGGAAATTTGGCGCGTTGGCTTATGGGTCGCGTTGGCGTCAGAATGGGTTCAATCGACGAGCTGGAGCGCAAGCGCCCTCGTTCGCGGACCACGGCATGTCCGCGATGGCCCTATCCGAAGGCTGTGGCACTGATGATTGCGTGCAGCGGCACCCGCGGTCAGTGGGGCAGGCCGCCCTCGCAAGTGGGGGCGCTGACGCCGGGGAAGTGGAAGCTTCCGTCCCAGGCACCCCAACTGTCGGAAATGACGCCGTTGGAGGTGCTGCCCTCATAGGCGTCGCAGCCGCCGAGTACGCGCACCGTGATCATGCCGCCGGTCTCGCCGATCAGGCCGGCATGGCGGGCGGCAAGGCAAACCGAGCTGTCGTCGGAATAGGTGCCGGTGCCCCAGACGGCCGCGCCCCCCTCCGCATAGGACGGATCGCAATAGCAGTTGAAGATGTCGCCGGGCTCATAGCCGGTGGCGTCGTAGGGGCAGCCCGGCGCTTCGATGTCGTCGGCCTGCTGGGCCAGGGCCGGCGCTATGCCGCCCACCGCCAGCAATGCCATGCCCGCGATCATGCCGATGCGTTTCATGACACCGTTTCTGCCACGCGACCGTGGCGAAATGGCGGCGGGTGGTGCGCACCGTGATTCATTTTCGTCATGCCCGCACTTGTTGCGGGCATCCACGAGATGGCCGCTTGAGCGGCCAAGAAGACGCGGATGCTCGGGCCTTCGCCGCGCCGAAGTGGCTTCGGCCAAGCAGGCGGGACAAGCCCGAGCATGACAATGGAGTTCTTGAATAGCCCCCTGCAACAATGCGGGCACGACGCCGGAAGTGGGACCTAAAACCGCTCCACCCAGGGGCGGAGCTCGATTTCCCAGGCCCAGGCGCTGCGGTCCTGCTCCAGGGTCGCGAGGTAGGTGCGGGCAATCGCATCCGGGTCCAGCATCGAGTCCGGCTGGTCCGCCGGCTCGGTACGACCGGGGTTGCGGATCGCGCCGTCGATGACGAAGTGGGCGACGTGGATGTTTTGCGGCTGCAGTTCGCGGGCGATCGACTGGGCGAGCCCGCGCAGCGCGAACTTGCCCATGGCGAATGGCGCCGATTGCGGAAACCCCTTCACGCCGGCCGACGCGCCGGTCAGCAGGATCGCGCCCTTGCCGGCCGCCGTCATCCGCCGCGCGGCCTGCTGCGCCACCAGGAACGCGCCGAACGCCGAGACCGCGATGGCGTTGCGCACGCCCACCGGATCCAGGTCGACCAGCGGGCCGCGCACCCGCGCGCTGGGATTGTAGACCACCACCTCGGGCGCGCCGATGGCGGCGTCGGCTGCCTCGAACATCGCTTCGACCGACGCCGGGTCCGACGCATCGCAGGCGACGGTCGCCGCGCCCGTGGTCTCGGCCAGGGCAGCCAGCTTGTCGGTATTGCGCGCGGCCAGCGCGATCTTCATGCCGGCGCCATGGAATGCGCGCGCGACCGACGCGCTCAACCCGTCGCCCGCGCCAACGATCAGCGCCGAAGCATAGTCAGTCATGGAAGCCCCCCTTGCCCGCTCGTTCGCTCTTGCCAAGGCGGCCACCGCCGCCGCATCTCAAGATAGGGCGCCCGGCTTTGCCAGGGCAGGGACAGGCGCAGATTCAGCGTGCGCAATCCGCTATGTCGGGTGTGGGGAAACCGGCGCGACGGGACGGCCGCGCCGGAACGCCGTCAGTTGCAGGCCGCGTAGACGACGTGCGGGCGGCGGCTGGCAGCGACCAGCGGCGAAAGCACGGCGCGAAGATCGTCCAGCATCACCGGCTTGCACAGAAAGGCGTCGCAGCCCAGAGCCTCGACCCTGCGAACTGTCGAGGTCCGGTTGTCGGCGCTGATCACCACGATGTTCGGGCGATGGATCAGCTTGTCGTTCATCCAGCCCATAACCGCGGCGCCATCGATATCCGGCAGATGGAAATCCAGCAGCACCAGGTCATAGGCCGTGCGGCTCAGCAGTTCGACGGCGGTCGCTCCATCCTCGGCGACGTCGGCATGGTCGGTGACCGACAACGCCTCCAGCGTTGCCTGCATCAGCGCAACGTTGGTTGGGATGTCGTCGACGATCAGAACCTTGATCGAACCCATCATGTGATCACCAACTCCTAGCCTACTTGGGTGAACCGGCAACGAGTTGGTGGCCATTCGGCATGGGCAACTTCCACTCGTTGCCAGCACGGCCACGCTTTCTCCAAGGGCATGGGGGCGAACCTTCGGAGTCGTCGTTGCCGTGCTGGCAAGGTGAATGTGGTCGTTCGGTTTGGAAAGAACCAGTTAGTTACCGTTAGTTACGGCTAATCGGCTGGGAACCAGCGATTCTGCGGGCTTTCGATCATCCTCTGAGCAGATGCTCACATCGGGATTGGTACGTTAATTGGTTCAAATTGGCGCCGTTACACCGAAAAACGCCGGGGAATCGCGGCCATTGGACGCCACTTTCATGGACTGAGCCCGGCAGGGTCCGCCGAAGGATGACGACCTACGACCTGGGTCGAGGTCCAACCAATTCAAGCCAACCGCGCAAGTGCCCGGAGGCAGATCAGCCTGCGTTCAGGGTCGCGCAGGCTTGTGCGATCAGGCTCGCCGCCGTGTCGGATCCAACCTGATCCAGGTTGTCGAGCAGGCATTCGGCCTGTTCCTGCGTCATGCCGGATTGCGCCCCGGCCGGCGCGTTGCTCAGCGTCCAGAACATCAGTGCAGCGGCGATGGAAACGCCGAGTGCGGCGACCGTGATCAGACCACGGCGTGACGATCGTACGGGCATCGAACCACCCTCCCTGAGTTGTTGCCCCAACAAGATGGGCGTTCAGCGTGCCCGCCGCGGCGCGGCCGGTCAAGCCCGGGCACGCCCCTGCACATCATGGGAGCGGTGGTCAGGCGGCGGCTATCGCCTGTTCGATGGCGCTCAACGCCGCCGAGGCATCGCCGCCGGCCGGGCCGCCGGCCTGGGCCATATCGGGCCGGCCGCCGCCGCCCTTGCCGCCAAGCGCCGCCGAGCCGGCGCGCACCAGGTCGACCGCGCTGAGCTTCCCGGTCAGGTCGGCGGTGACGCCCACGACCAGGGAGGCCTTGCCGTCGGTGGCGCTGACGATGGCGACGACGCCTGAGCCGATTTGCTTTTTCATCGCGTCGGCCATGCTCTTCAGCTCGCGGGCCGGCACATCGTCGAGCTGGCGGGCCGCGAACGAGACGCCACTGACGGTGCGCACCTCCGGCGCGGCACCGCCGCCCCCGCCGCCGGCGGCGAGTTGCTGGCGCAGTTGCGCCATGTCGCGCTCCAGCTTGCGGCGGTCGTCGATCAGCGCCGCGATGCGTCCCGGCACGTCGTCGGGCGCCACCTTCAACAGGCCGGCGGTTTCCAGCAGCAGATGGTCGCGGTGATCCAGGTGACGGCGCGCCGCCTCGCCGGTCAGCGCCTCGATCCGCCGCACGCCGGCGGCCAGCGCCGCCTCCGACACGATGCGGAACGGCCCGATGTCGCCGGTGCGCGCCACATGGGTGCCGCCGCACAGCTCGGTCGAGAAGTACTCGCGCTCGTCGTCGCTGCCCATGGAGACCACGCGGACCTCCTCGCCGTACTTCTCGCCGAACAGCGCCAGCGCACCGGCCGCGACCGCATCGTCGGGCGTCATCAGGCGGGTGCGGGTCTCCGCGTTGGCGCGGATGCGGGCACTGACATCGGCCTCGACATCGGCCAGTTCGCCCGGCTCGATCGGCTTCGGGTGGCTGATATCGAACCGCAACCGGTCGGGCGCCACCAGGCTGCCTTTCTGGGTGACATGGGGGCCCAGCCGGCGGCGCAGCGCCTCGTGCAGCAGATGGGTCGCGGAATGGGCGGCGCGAAGCTGGTCGCGATGGGCACCGTCGACGCTCAGTTCCACAGCCTCGCCGACCGCAATACTGCCGGCCTCCACCTCCGCGATATGGACGTGCAGCGCGCCGAGCTTCTTCTGCGTGTCGCTGACCTTCAGGCGCGCGCCTTCCGGCGAGGTTATAACGCCGACATCGCCCATCTGGCCGCCGGACTCGCCATAGAACGGGGTCTGGTTGACGATCACCTCGACTGCCTGGCCCTTCGCGGCACGGTCGACCAGCTTGCCGTCTACCACCAGGGCCTGGACCGTACCCTCGGCCTGCAAGGTGTCGTAGCCCAGGAACTCGGTGGCGCCGATCTTCTCGTTGAGGTCGAACCACAGGGTCTCGGTGGCGGCATCGCCTGAGCCGGCCCATGCGCGGCGCGCCGCCGCTCGTTGCTCGGCCATGGCGGCGTCGAAGCCGTCGGTGTCCACGGCCCGCCCCTGACCGCGCATGATGTCCTGCGTCAGGTCGAGCGGAAAGCCGTAGGTGTCGTAGAGCTTGAACGCGAAGGCACCCGGCAGCGGATCGCTGGCGCCCAGGTTGGCGACCTCGTCGTCGAGCAGGCGCAAGCCCCGATCGAGCGTGGTCTTGAACCGCTCCTCCTCCAGCTTGAAGGTCTCGGTCGCCAGCGGCGCCGCGCGGCCGAGTTCGGGGAACGCCTGGCCCATGGCCGACACCAGTGCGGGCACCAGTTGGTACATCAGGGGCTCGCGGCAGCCGATCAGATGGGCGTGACGCATGGCGCGGCGCATGATGCGCCTCAGTACATAGCCACGGCCCTCGTTGGACGGCAGCACGCCATCGGCGATCAGGAACGTTCCGGCACGCAAATGATCGGCGATGACGCGATGGCTCACCTTGTGCGGCCCGTCGGGGTCGCTGCTCGATGCCTCGGCCGACGCCTCGATCAGGCTGCGCATCAGGTCGATGTCGTAGTTGTCGTGCTTGCCCTGCAGCACGGCGGCGATGCGCTCCAGGCCCATGCCGGTGTCGATGGACGGCTTCGGCAGCGGCGCGCGCTCGCCGGGCGCGGTCTGCTCGAACTGCATGAACACCAGGTTCCAGATCTCGATGAACCGGTCGCCGTCCTCGTCCGGGCTGCCGGGCGGGCCGCCCGGAATGTCGGGGCCGTGGTCGAAGAAGATCTCGGAGCACGGGCCGCACGGGCCGGTGTCGCCCATCGACCAGAAATTGTCGGAGGTCGCGATCCGGATAATCCGATCCTCCGGCAGGCCGGCGATGCGGTGCCACAGGTCGAACGCCTCGTCATCCTCGGCGAAGACGGTGACCAGCAGCCGGTCGGCCGGCAGCCCGTACTCGCGGGTGACCAGGTTCCAGGCCAGCTCGATGGCCAGTTCCTTGAAATAGTCGCCGAACGAGAAGTTGCCGAGCATCTCGAAGAACGTGTGGTGGCGGGCGGTGTAGCCAACGTTCTCAAGATCGTTGTGCTTGCCGCCGGCACGCACGCACTTTTGCGACGTCACCGCGCGCTTGTAGGGCCGGGTCTCGGCGCCGGTGAAAACGTTCTTGAACTGCACCATGCCGGCGTTGACGAACAGCAGCGTCGGGTCGTTGCGCGGCACCAGCGGCGATGACGCGACCACCTCGTGGCCGTTGCCGGCAAAATAGTCGAAGAACGTCGAGCGGATATCGTTGGTCGTCGGCATGTCGTCTCGGTACTGCGCTGCTGCGATTTCGGAGCGGGGCGGCGGCCACAGGCCACCGGGCCTTGTCAGACTTCTGCCCTCTGTCCGGCCGACATTGGCCGGCCGGCGAGGAGGAGCGGAAGGCTATGTAATGCATTTTCTTCGCAAATGCATGTCCCGGGGCGAGCTATTCCCCCGGGATGGGGTCGCAGTGTCTAGATCGGGATCAGCTTACGCTGAATCTGCGCCAGCCCTCTCCCCCACCCGGCCACCCAGTAGGATACTTTCGTGGGCGGTCGGGTGGGGGAGAGGGCCGGTGCCGACTTAAATGATCATGCTTTAGACGCCTGCCAGACCAGAGTTTTCGGTGCCGGCCCGCTGGCAGTCTTGCAGAACTAGGAGAGCAGGGCCTCGTCGCCGTCCTCGCCCTCATCGTCGCCATTGCCGGCACTCTCGCCGGTCAGCATCTCCTCGGCGATCAACCCGGCGTGCTTGCGGATGGCCTTTTCGATGGAGTCCGCGATGTCCGGGTTCTCGCGCAGGAAATTCTTGGCGTTCTCGCGGCCCTGGCCGATCCGCTCGCCATTGGCGGAGAACCAGGCGCCGGACTTCTCGACCACCCCGGCCTTGACGCCGAGGTCCAGCAGCTCGCCGGTCTTGGAGATGCCCTCGCCATACATGATATCGAACTCGATGACCTTGAACGGCGGCGCCATCTTGTTCTTGACCACCTTGACCCGGGTCTGGTTGCCGACGACCTCGTCCTTGTCCTTGATCGCGCCGATACGCCGGATGTCGAGGCGCACACTGGCATAGAACTTCAGCGCGTTGCCGCCGGAGGTGGTCTCCGGATTGCCGAACATCACGCCAATCTTCAACCGGATCTGGTTGATGAAGATGACCATGCAGCGCGAGCGCGAGATCGAGCCGGTCAGCTTGCGCAGCGCCTGGCTCATCAGGCGCGCCTGCATGCCGGGCTGCACGTCGCCCATCTCGCCTTCCAGCTCGGCGCGCGGCACCAGGGCCGCCACGCTGTCGACCACCAGAACGTCGATGGCGCCGGACCGTACCAGCGTGTCGGCGATCTCCAGCGCCTGCTCGCCGGCGTCGGGCTGCGAGATCAGCAGTTCGTCGAGGTCGACGCCCAGCTTGCGGGCATAGGCCGGGTCGAGCGCGTGTTCGGCGTCGATGAACGCACAGGTGCCGCCGGTCTTCTGCGCCTCGGCGATCACGTGCAACGCCAGCGTGGTCTTGCCCGAGCTCTCCGGCCCGTAGATCTCGACCACCCGGCCGCGCGGCAGGCCGCCGATGCCGAGCCCGATATCCAGGCCCAGCGAGCCGGTGGACACCGATTCGATCTCGACCGCGCCCTCGCGCTGCCCCATCCGCATGACCGACCCCTTGCCGAACGCGCGGTCAATCTGCGTCAGTGCGGCATCCAGTGCCTTCTGCTTGTCCATGCTGTCCTGTTCTACGAGCCGCAAATGTGCCTGTGACATCCCTCGGTTCCTTATTCCACAGCCGATACCAGGTTGCAATGAGGCCAAGTGTGCACATTATGTTCTATATCGCAACCTGTTTTTCGCAATGAGCGGCCACGAGGACGGAACATCTGGAGATGAAATGCGAACGGAGAATGCGGATTCGGACGGCGGCGGGAGAACGGGCCGCGATACTCAGGCGGACAGAACCTCTTTCACCAGGCCCGCCAAGTCGTTCAAATTGAACGGCTTAGCAAGAAAATGGATGCCGGTGTCGTCCGCCAGACGTTCGCGCAAGGCATCCTCGGCGTAGCCCGACATGCAGATCACCTTGATGTCCGGCACCCGTTCGCGCAGATGCTTGATCAGGGTCGGCCCGTCCATCTCCGGCATCATCACGTCGGTGACCACGAGGTCGATTTGTTCTTCCGACTCGTCGAACATGGCCAGCGCCTGTTCGCCGCTGTTCGCGGGGCGGACGTCGTAGCCCTTGTTGCGCAACGCCCGGGTGGAGAACAGGCGCACCGCATCCTCGTCCTCCACCAGCAGGATGGTGCCGGCGCCGGTGAGATCGCGCGCCTCCACCGCCGCTTGCGATGGCTTCGCCTTCTCCTCCACCGGCACTTCGTGGCGCGGCAGGTAGATGGAGAACGTGGTGCCCTCGCCGACCGCGCTGTCGGCGAAGATGAAGCCGCCGGTCTGCTTGACGATGCCGTAGCAGGTGGACAGGCCGAGCCCGGTGCCGGCGCCGACATCCTTGGTGGTGAAGAACGGCTCCCAGATGCGGTTGATGATCTCCTTGTCGATGCCGACGCCTGAGTCCGCGACCGACAGCCGGATATAGTCGCCCGGCGGCATTGCTTCGTGGACGCTGTCGTCCTGCGTGGTGACCGGGAAATTGGCGGTCTCGATGGTCAGCGTGCCGTGGCCGTCCATGGCATCGCGCGCGTTCACCGCCAGGTTGATGATCACCTGCTCGAGCTGGCCCAGGTCCGCCTTCACCAGCCAAAGCTCGCGCGAGTAGACCAGCTTGAGCTCGATCCCGTCGCCCAGCAGCCGGCGCAACAGGTGGCCGATCTCGCCGAGCACGTCGGTCAGGTTGAGCACGCGCGGCTGCAGCGTCTGCTTGCGCGAGAACGCCAGCAACTGGCGCACCAGGTTGGCGGCGCGGTTGGCGTTCTGCTTGATCTGCATGATGTCGGCGAACGACTGGTCGCTGGACTGGGTCCGCGCCAGCAGCAGGTCGCAATAGCCGATCATCGCGGTCAGCAGATTGTTGAAGTCGTGGGCGACGCCGCCGGCGAGCTGGCCAACCGCCTGCATCTTCTGCGCCTGGGTGAATTGCTGCTCCAACTGGCGCTGGGAGGTGATGTCCTGCACCGTCAGCATCAGGCCCGTGGCCCCGCCGTCAGGCAGTTCGATGGTGCGGGTGCCGATGGCCACCACCACGGGCCGGCTGCCGGCCAGTGTCACCGTCAGCGGCTCGGCCGCTTCAGAGGCGGCATCCGCGCCGGCCGCGCGCGCCTGAGCGATGTAGGCCACGGCGGCGGGCCGATCCGCCTCGGCCACCAGCGCAGTGAACTCATCGCCGACCAGGCGGGAGTCGTCGCGCGGCCGGCCGGGATTGCACAACTCCACCAGCGCCTTGTTGGCGCGCGCGATCCGGCCATCGCCGTCCAGAAGCGCCATGCCGATGGGCAGCAGGTCGAAAGCATCGCGATAGACCGATCCGTCGGGCTGCCCCACGGCGAGGTCGCTCTCCGTCCCCACGCGCGGCTGGACCAGGCCCAACGCCGCCTGCCCGTCGCCCGGCAACGGCATCTGGCAGAGGTCGGCGCGGTCCGGCCCCTTGCCGGCCGGGTTGTCGGGCAGGGCCACGGTGCGCGAGACCGACGTGCCGCCGTCCAGCGTCGCCGCATCCTCGTCATCCAGGTCGAACAGGCTGGATGGTGTCGCCACCCCCAGCAGCGCCTCGGCATCCTCGATATCCAGCATCGTCGCCAGCGCGCTGTTGATCGCGACGACCGTGCCGTGGCCATCGGTGCGATAGAGGCCCAATGGCGCCGCGTCGAACACGTCGTGGCACGCCGCCTCCAGGTGCTGGTGCTCGCGGGCGGCGGCGACAATCTCGGTCATGTCCTGCGCCGACCACCACGTCATGCCGCTGCCGGCCGGGCGCGCCGCCACACGCCATACCACCTGCCGCCCGTCCGCCGCGGTACGCACCAGGTCGATGGCGCCGGCCTCCTGGCTCAGGGCCGCGCGATGCAGGTCGCGCAACCGCACGCCCGCCTCCTCCGCGTCGTCGAAGGCCGCTGCCAGCTTGTCGAGCGTCTCCGCCCCGCCCGCCGAAAGCCGGCGATAGAAGGAATCGTTGCCCAGTGTCAGGCCGCCCGCCGCATCGACGGCGAACTTCGGGTCGTCCGACGCGTCGAACGCGGCGCGAAACACCGACACCTGCTGCGCGGCACTCAACTCGTCGACCCGGGCAAGACCCATCAGGATCACCGCCGTCGTGCCGACCGCCAGCGAGATGACGCCGGCGGCGACCACGCCGGTCGTGCCGGCATCGGTCGCCCACGCCACCACCACCGAGACGCCGAACGCGATCAGCGCGATGCTCAGCATGGTCAGGCCCAGCCGCCGCTCCGCCGCCCAGGCGCGGCTGAAGGCACCGATGCGGGCGGTTTCGGAATGCATGCCGTGTGTGGTTGCGCTCATCGGTCGGAACCTTCTTGCGTCAACATAATGCCGGGCGCGCGCTGCGGGCGTGTCAGCCGCGGGCGGGCTGGCGCTTGCCCTTCAGGCGCCAGATATAGCCGATAATCTCCGCCACCGCGCGGTAGTGCTGTTCCGGGATTTCGCTGCCGATTTCCGCGGTGGCGTAGATGGCGCGGGTCAGCGGCGGGTTTTCCACGATCGGCACGTCGGCCTCCTCGGCAATCGTGCGAATGCGGTGGGCAATCAGGTCGGCGCCCTTCGCCACCACCTGGGGCGCCGCCATGGAGGTGGCATCGTAGGCAAGCGCCACCGCGTAGTGGGTCGGGTTGGTGATCACCACGTCGGCGTCGGGCACCGCCGCCATCATGCGCTGGCGCGAGCGTTCCATGCGGATCATGCGGATCCGCCCCTTGACCTTCGGGTCGCCCTCCGACTGCTTGTGCTCGTCCTTCACCTCCTGCTTGGTCATGCGCAGCTGCTTGTGGTGCTTCATCTTGGCGTGGGCGAAGTCGACCACCGACAGCACCGCCATCATGGCGGTGACCGCAACCAGCAACAGCAGGACAATGTCTTGCAGGCGCTCGGCGATGGCCAGGGGGCCGGCGCCCACGAACCCCTCCAGCCCGTTCAGCTCGGGCGAGATCAGCATCAGCGCCATGCCGCCGACGATGATGAATTTTGCGATGCTCTTGCCGAATTCCAGCAGCGACGTGCTGGAGAACATGCGTTTCAGGCCGCGCACCGGCGACAGCTTCGCCAGGTCCGGCTTCAACTGCTCGGCGCTGAACACGATGCCGTGCTGGAAGTAGCTCGACAGGAACGCCAGCAGCACGAACAACGCAAACGGCATCGCCAGCAGCAGGCCGACATCGAACAACAGGTCGAAGACGAGCTGCAGAATGCCGCCCTCGCTGACATCCAGCCCGTGCGGATTGCTGAAGAACAGCGACAGCGTGGCCGCCAGGTCGCGCAGAATCGGCGGCAGCATGAACATCACCAGCGCGGTCGCGCCGATCATGATCAGGAAGTTGTTGATTTCCTTCGACGACGCGACCTGGCCCTTGTTGCGCGCGTCGCTGAGCCGTTTGCCTGTCGGTTCTTCTGTTTTTTCCTGATCGGAATCCGCCATCGTGCTTCGCCTTGCCTATGCCGAAGTCTGCGCCAGCCCACACTCTTCCCCGGCGCGGCATCGCATCCGCGCTGCCTTTGGGCACCCGGCCACCCAGCAATCATACTGTCGTTGGGTGGTCGGGTGGGGGAGCGGGCCGGTGCCGGCTTGAATGCACATCGTCATCACAATGGGCCGTACAGGCCGGCGGTCTCTTCGAAAAAGGCGTCGAAGTACCACAGCATGATGCCGGTGATGCTGACCGTCAGCACCAGCAGCGACAGGGCGATCTGCACCGGCAGGACGAGAAAGAACACCTGAATCTGCGGCATCAGGCGCGCCAGCACACCGACGCACACGTTGATCACCGTGTTCAGGAGCACGAACGGTGCCGAGATCTGCAGCGCCAACGAGAACGACTTCGATGCGATCTGCGCGAAGGTATCGGCCATGTCGGCGATCATCAGCGGCGCACCGACGGGAAACAGATCGTAGCTGCTGATCAGCCCACCGATCAGCAGATGATGCAGGTCGGCGATGAACAGGAACGCCATGCCGGACATCGACAGCAAGGCGCCGGTCACCGCGCTCTGCTGGTTGCTGGTCGGGTCGAACACCATCGCGCTGGCCAGGCCGGCGTGAAAGGCGATGATGGTGCCGGCCGAGGCCAGTGCGGTGAACAGCACCCGGGCGATCAGGCCCAGGAACAGCCCGACCGTGACCTCCAGGAACAGGAAGAGGACGAGCTCGCCGACGGTCGAGGGCACCGCGGCGGGCGCGATCCCGTCCAACTGGCTGGCCAGCAGCGTGATCGCCAGCGCCAGCATCAGCCGTGCGCGCGTCGAGACGAAGCTCTCGCCGATGCCCGGCATCACCAGCAGCGCCGCGCCGAAACGCGCGAACACCGCCATGAAGCCGAACAGCTCGATCTCCAGATAGGCCGACAGCAGCATCGGCTAGCGCCCCGGCGCCAATGGCACCCGGGCGCGAGCGCGCCATTCGGGCATACGCATGGTCAATTTCCGCGCTGCCCGTGCCTGTCGGAAGCCGCATGGCCGTCAGAAACCATGGGCGATGCGGTCCATCATCCGGTTCATCAGGCCGTCCAGCGACGTCATCATGAAGGGCATCAGGAACAGCAGCGACAGGAACACGACCAGGATCTTCGGCACGAAGGCCAGGGTCATTTCCTGCAACTGGGTGAGGGCCTGGATGAACGACACCACCAGGCCGACCGCCAGCGCGATCAGCATGATCGGTCCGGCGACCTGGAGCATGGTCCAGATCGCGTCGCGCAGGACGTCGAGAATGTCTTCTGCGTTCATGGGCTCAGCCTTCCGCCGCCCACGACCGTCAGATCGGCATCCTCATCACGTCCTGATAGGCCTGCAAGACTTTGTCCCGCACGGTCACGATGGTTTGCAGCTGGATTTCCGCGTTGGTCACCGCGGTCACCACGTCGGCGAGATCGGCCTCGCCGGTCACGGCCTTGATGCTCATCTGCTCGGCGTTGTGGCCGGCGTCGACGGCGCCGTTCAGGGCGTCGCCCAGCATGGCGGCGAAGCCGGAGTCCTCCGTCGGCGCCACGGTCTTGTCGCCGGCACCGCCGGCGTGGCCGAGCTCGCGCAGGGTCGACTGGTAGGCGTTTATGGCGGTCTGCGGATCAATGGCCATGGCGAACCTCTTGCCGTGTTCTACGGAGCCCCGGCACCGACCGTCCTGAAAGGGCGCGGGGGCAATGACAGCGAAAACGGGTCGCCGGCTTCCTGCCGGAGTTCCGGGAAATCTTGCCAGGCACAGCCCGTCGTGCGGACCGGTGCCGGGCGCCTCGAACCTTCTGTTCGGGGCCTAACCGCGCGGCTCAGCGCCGCAGCATTTCGATCGTCTGGCGCAGCATGCGCTTGGCGGCGTCGACGGAGCCCAGATTGGCCTCGTAGCTGCGCTGCGCCTGGCGCATGTCCATCATCTCGGTCAGCACGTTCACGTTCGGCATCTGCACGTAGCCGCGCTCGTCGGCCGCCGGGTGCTGCGGGTCGAAGCGCAGCTCGAAGGGGGTGTCGTCGGTCATCACCCGATCGACCCTGACCACCTGGGCATCCAGGCTCTGGTCCAGCACGTTGCTGAAGGTCACCACCTTGCGGCGATAGGGCTCGGTGCCCGGCTGGTCGGCAATGGAGTCGGTGTTGGCGATGTTTTCCGCGATGACGCGCAGGCGATGGCCCTGGGCTTCCATGCCCGAGGCCGCCACCGACATTGCTGTGAACAGGTCCATCTTGGAGTCGTCCCTCGTCTCTGACTGTGCCGTCTCTGCTTTAGCTAGGCTCTACCCACGCCGCCCTAGCGGCCGTTACCCAGCGCCATGCGCAGCAGGCCAATCTGCTTGGTGTACAGCGAGGTCGTCAGCTCGTATTGGCTGGCGGTCTCGGCCACCATCATCATCTGCTGGTCCAGGGTGACCGTGTTGCCGGAGAGCGAGACTTCCTGCGGCTCCGGCATGCGCGAGATCGAGACCTCGCCGCCTCGGCTTTGGCTGTTCGCGGTCAGCCGGCTGATCAGCGCCTCGAAGTCCGGCCGCTCCACGTCGCGCGCCACGTAGCCCGGCGTGTCCGCATTGGCCACGTTCTGCGCCAGCACGGCCTGGCGTTGGCCCAGCCAGTCCATCTGCGTGCGCAGAACGCCAAAGACAGGCAGGTTGTTCAAATCCATCGTGCATCGCCTCCGATGGGCATCCGGTCGCCATTGCCGCGCCCGAACCGGTCCCATGACCGCTATCCGACCCGTGCGCCACTGCGCCCGGTTTCCAAAAATCAAGCTCACATGTCATGCAACCTTGTTAAGAAAGCGTATACGACGCTAGAGTGCGCGTTGGCCGCGATGATTGCGGCCGGCACGCATCAACTCGCCTCGGCAAGAACGCCAGGAGCCTCTATTGCTTTATCTCACCCGCAAGATCGGCGAATCGATCATCATAAATGATGATATCGAGGTCACGGTCGTTGCGATCCGTGGCAAGTCGGTCAAGCTTGGCTTCACGTTTCCTGAAGGTGCAAGCGTGCTGCGCCGTGAGTTGTTCGAGCGGATTCAAGACGAACGCGCCCAAGCGGCGGCGGCCGGCGAATCTCCGGACAGCGTGCGCCTGCCGGGACAGGGCGACCCGATTGACGGCCATGCCGGCGACGACCATGCGGGCGACGGCAGTGCGGCCGAGGGCGACGACGCGGACGATGCTGTCGACGAGCACGGCAGCGCCGACCGGGTGCCCGCGCGCAGCGCAGGCTGATCCGCCCCGCAGCCGATTACCCTCGGCCAGTTTCCAACACGAAAATTTTTGCTGGGCGGCCTTAACGCAAAATTAGGCATAACCCGCGCCCCTTATGGCCATGTCGGCGGCCCGAACGGCCCTGACCTTATGGACCGCAGGGCAGTATGCCTGATTTCTACGCAGCAGAACGCCAAGCCGAGGACGCCGGCGCGCCAGACGCGCTCGGAACGGACGTGCTCGGGCAGGATACCCATGCGGTCGCGCTGACCTATCGGCCGACCAGCGACGAAGCGCCGAAGGTGGTGGCGAAGGGCAAAGGCACCATCGCCGCACAGATCCTGGCCGTCGCCGAGGCGAACGGCGTCCCAATCCGCAAAGATGCAGACCTCGCGGCCTTGCTGGCCCACGTCGACCTGGACACCGAGATCCCGGTCGAGGCCTTCGTCGCGACCGCCGAGATCCTGACCCATCTCTATCGCCTGAACGGACTTCCACGCGAGCTGCAGTCCGACGTGCACACGGACCGCGCCCGAGAAGGAGCAACAAGATGACAACCACCCAAGCCGAAGTTTCGGGCAAGCTGGCCAATCTGGGCGAGCTGCTGCGGCAGGTCCGCGGCAAGCTGATCGAGGGCGAGATGGTCGACGTGACGGGCCTGGACGGCATCGTCATCGACATCTGCGCCGATGTCGCCGAACTGGCGCCGACCGAGCGTGTCGCGCTGGAAAGCGACCTCAATGTCGTGATGAGCGACCTGAAGCAGATCGGCACCTTCCTGCAGGAGCAGGCCGAAGCGGTCGATGCCGCAATCGAGCGGCGCGACGCGGGCACGCAGGAGGCCGCGCCGGCAGAATAGCCGTCGTCCCTCGCCCACGTTCGATTTTCACACTGTCCTGTAGGACCCCGGTTTGAGCGGGCCCCCGAATTGGGCAGGCTCCCGAATTGAGCAAGCCCCCAAATTGAGCAAGCAATGTCGGTAGAAGAATATCTCCGTTTTGCGATCGCACTGGTTTTCGTGCTGGCGCTGATCGGCACCATCGCCTGGGTCGCCAAGCGCCTGGGCCTGGGTGGCGCCGGCCGCGTGCGCACGCCCAAGCCGCAGGCCGGCTGGGCGCGCCGCATCGGCGTTGTCGAAGCCAGCAGCCTGGATGCCCGCCGCAAGCTGGTGCTGGTGCGCCGCGATGGCGTGGAGCACCTGATCATCCTGGGCCCGCAAGGCGAGACCGTGGTCGAAAGCGGCATCGTCACCGCCCAGGAGGACGCGCAGGAGCGGCCGGAACGCCGGGCGCCCGCGCAACGCAACCGCTCGTTCCTGCGGCTGGTCAAGCAGCACCAGGCTGAGTAGGCGAACCACGTTGTCGGTATCCCCCACCCAACCGGCCGGCCGGATGGCCCGCGGTCTTTCCGCCCTGCTGCCGCTCTCGGCATTGGCGCTGCTGGCGTTGGGCCTCGGCGCCGGGTCGGCACAGGCGCAGGAGCTGTCGCTCGACTTCGGCGAAGGGCCGTCGTCCACCGGGCGCATCATCCAGATCATCGTGCTGGTCACGGTGCTGGCGCTGGCGCCGTCGATCCTGGTGATGGTGACCTCGTTCACCCGCATCGTGGTGGTGCTGTCGTTCCTGCGCACCGCGCTGGGCACCCAGTCGGCACCGCCGAACACGGTGATGATCAGCCTGGCCCTGTTCCTGACCGGGTTCGTCATGGCGCCGACCCTGGAGGAAGTCTACGACCAGGGCCTGCGCCCGCTGATCGACGGCCAGATCGACGAGTCCACGGCCATGGACCGGGCCATCGTGCCGGTGCGCGCCTTCATGCTGCGTCACGTGCGCGAG
Source organism: Alphaproteobacteria bacterium (assembly GCA_965227515.1). Classification (GTDB taxonomy): domain Bacteria; phylum Pseudomonadota; class Alphaproteobacteria; order CALKHQ01; family CALKHQ01; genus CBDDFZ01. The sequence continues at coordinate 1,394,021 of CBDDFZ010000001.1, read as the reverse complement.
CAGGATCTTGGCCTGTTCCTGGACATGGCCAACGTCGAGGCGGTCACGCCGGAGGATGCGCCGATGCGCGCGCTGATCCCGGCGTTCATGATCTCCGAGTTACGGCGCGCCTTCGAGATCGGCTTCCTGATCTTCCTGCCGTTCCTGGTCATCGACATGGTGGTCGCCTCGGTCCTGATGTCCATGGGCATGATGATGCTGCCGCCGGTAATGATCTCGCTGCCGTTCAAGCTGATCTTCTTCGTCATGGTCGACGGCTGGTATCTGGTCGCAGGCTCCCTGGTGGAAAGCTTCGGCGGCGGGTAGTGTCGAGACTCGGAATCCGTCTACGCACTGCCGCTGCCCCATGCACCTGCCTGCCCCGCTCGAACGCGCAACCCTGATCCGCCGCTACAAGCGCTTCCTGGCCGACGTGCGGCTGGAGGACGGCAGCGAGACCACCGTCCACTGCCCGAACCCCGGCGCGATGACCGGCTTGGCCGCCCCCGGCGCCGAGATCTGGCTGCTGCCGGCCAACAACCCCAAGCGCAAGCTGCCTTATGGCTGGGAGTTGACCCGGGTCGACGACCATCTTGTCGGCATCAACACCGCACGTCCCAACACACTGGTCGCCGAGGCGATCGCCGACGGCCGGATCGCGGAGCTGGCGGGCTATCCGCGCATGCGCCGCGAGGTGGCGTACGGCACCAACTCGCGCATCGACCTGCTGCTGGAAAGCGACGACGAGGACTCCGACGACCGGCCGCCCTGCTACGTGGAAGTGAAGAACGTCCACCTGAAACGCGACGACGGCCCCAACCCCGGCGCTGCCGAATTTCCCGACAGCGTGACCGCGCGCGGCGCCAAGCATCTGGCCGAGATGGCGGCGATGGTCGAGGCCGGCGCCCGCGCGACCATGGTCTATTGCGTGCAACGCGGCGACTGCGACCGGTTCTGCCTCGCCGACGACATCGACCCCAAATATGCCGAGGCATTCCGGACGGCCAAGGCGGCCGGCGTCACTGCCGTCGCCTATGCCTGCAAAGTCGGGCTGGAGACCATAGAGGTGGAAAGTCCGCTGCCGATTGACATATAGGGCTCTATCGTTTGAGGCGGCGCTTGGCCTATCCAGGCATGGTGCGCTGGCCGGCGAATGGCCATTGATGCTATCATTGGCGCCTTCGCGGCCAGAATTCGGGCGCGCGCAAGAAGCTTCGGGACAATAGTGGCATGGACAACGACACGATGATCAGACAGGCGGCAGCCCGGCGGGCCGCGGCGGCCGAACCCGCGATCAAGATCCACGGACCGGCGGAGTTCGAGGCCATGCGCGCGGCCGGGAAGCTGGCGGCCGAGACGCTCGACTTCATCACGCCGCACGTGATGCCCGGCGTGACGACCGAGGCGCTGGACAAGCTCTGCCACGACTTCATCGTCGACCACGATGCGGTGCCGGCGCCGCTGAACTATCGCGGCTTCCCGAAGTCGATCTGCACCTCGATCAACCATGTCGTCTGCCACGGTATTCCGGGCCCGAAGCAGCTGCGCGACGGCGACATCGTCAACATCGACGTCACGGTCATCCTGGACGGCTGGCACGGCGACACCAGCCGCATGTTCCTGCTGGGCGACGGTGTGGGCGTCAAGGCACGCAAGCTGGTCGACGTGACCTACGAGGCGATGATGCGCGGCATTGCCGAGGTCAGGCCGGGCGCCACCCTGGGCGATATCGGCCACGCCATCCAATCGTATGCCGAATCCCACCGCTTCTCGGTGGTGCGCGAGTTCTGCGGCCATGGCCTCGGCCGGATTTTCCACGATGCCCCCAGCGTGCTCCACTTCGGCCGCCCGGGCACCGGCATCACCCTGAAGGAAGGTATGTTCTTCACCATCGAGCCGATGATCAATGCCGGCCGCACCGACGTGAAGATTCTGGGCGACGGCTGGACCGCGGTGACCCGCGACCGGTCGCTGTCGGCACAGTTCGAGCATTCCATCGGCGTGACGGCGGACGGGTACGAGATCTTCACGCTGTCGCCGACCGGCAAGACCAAGCCGCCCTACGCCGGCTGATCGCCTTTCAAACCGCAGAGCCTTTCCCATGGCGGATGCAGCGCCCCCGAAGAAGCCCCACTTCGCGGGCCATCGCCAGCGGCTGCGCGAGCGGCTGCTGAACGGCGGTGCCGAGGCGTTGCCCGACTACGAACTTCTGGAACTGGTGCTGTTCGCCGCCATCCCGCGCGGCGACGTGAAGCCGCTGGCCAAGGAGCTGCTGGCCGCGTTCGGCGACTTCGCGGGCGTGGCGACCGCACCGCCGGAGGCGCTGCGCAAGGTGCCCGGGGCGGGCGATTCCGTGGTCGCCGCGGTGAAGGCGATCGAGGCGGCGGCCGTGCGCCTAACCCGCACCCGCATCATGGACCAGCCGGTCCTGAAGTCGTGGGACCGGGTGATCGACTACTGCCAAGCCTCGATGGCGCACCAGAAGACCGAGATGTTCCGGCTGCTGTTCCTGGACCGCAAGAACAAGCTGATCGCCGAGGAGGTGCAGCAGCGCGGCACTGTCGACCACACGCCGGTCTACCCGCGCGAGGTGATGAAGCGTGCGCTGGAACTGGGGGCGAGCGCCATCATCATGGTGCACAATCACCCGTCCGGCGACCCGTCGCCGAGCAAGGCGGACATCCAGATGACCCGCGACATCGTCGACGCCGGCAAGCGGCTTGGCATCAGCGTGCACGACCACCTGATCGTCGGCACCCAGGGCCATGCCAGCCTGAAGGCGATGGGGTTGATTTGAGCCGTGGGCTGGGATTGGTGCATCGAACCCAGTTCGACAACCAATATACAATTGTCATCCTCGCCGCCAATCAAACCTCTTGGGTGGCGAGGATCCATTTGTGTCCGTGACGCCTGTCTCTGACACTAGGATGAACGGCTCAGGTGGCGGACGGTTTAAACGTGCTGCGGCACCCGGTACTGCCACAAGCGGCAGGCGCCGCGAACTGCATGGAAATAGGCCCTCGCCACAAGGGCGAGGGCGACAGGGAGAACAAGGGGGAGGAGAAATGAAGAAGTTCATCAATGCGGTCGACGATGTCCTGGGCGAGAGCCTGCGCGGCTTTGCGGCGGCCCATGGCGACCTGATCGCGGTCAGCGAGGAGCCGGCCTTCATCCGCCGCGCAGACGCGCCGGCAAAGGGCAAGGTCGCGCTGCTCTCCGGCGGCGGCAGCGGGCACGAGCCGTTGCACGGCGGCTTCGTCGGCCCCGGCATGCTGGATGCCGCCTGCCCCGGCCAGGTGTTCACGTCGCCGACGCCGGACCAGATGATGGCCTGCGCCGAGGCGGTGGACGGCGGCGCCGGGGTGCTGTTCATCGTCAAGAACTACGAAGGCGACGTGATGAACTTCGAGATGGCGGCGGAGTTGGCATCCGATACGACCGGGGGCAACATCGCCACCATCATCACCAACGACGATGTCGCGGTGGAGGACAGCACCTACACCACCGGCCGGCGCGGGGTCGCCGGCACCATGATCGTTGAAAAGGTGGTGGGTGCCGCCGCCGAGAAGGGCGCCGACCTGGCCGCCTGCAAGGCCCTGGGCGAGCGGGTCAACAAGGCCACCGGCTCCATGGGCGTGGCGCTGACCAGTTGCACCGTGCCTGCCGCCGGCAAGCCGACCTTCGAGATTGGCGACGACGAGATGGAGATGGGCGTCGGCATCCACGGCGAGCCGGGGCGCCGCCGGGTGAAGCTGGCGTCAGCCGACGATATCGCCGCGGAGATGGTCGGCGCCATCATGGACGACCTGAAGCCGGCGAGCGGTGCCCAGGTGCTGCTGCTGGTCAACGGCTTCGGCGCCACGCCCGCCATGGAGCTCTACCTGATGTTCGACGCGGCGAAACGGGTGCTGGACGGCAAGGGCATCGGCATCGGCCGCGCGCTGGTCGGCAACTACGTGACGTCGCTCGACATGGCCGGCTGCTCGATCACCGCCACCGTGCTGGACGACGAGATCGCAGCCCTGTGGGACGCGCCGGTGCACACCGCTGGCCTGCGCTGGGGGCGGTAGGTCGCGCGACTGCGTCCCTATGCCGGAATGAAGTCGAACAGGCTGATCGAGGCCGGATCGACCAGATTCACCACGTTCAGGGTGCTGTCGTAGTTCTGCAGAACCAGAACGACCTCGCCACCGACGCCGGTCACGTGGGTGTCGGCGCCGCTTTGGAAGAAGCCCAGACCGCCAGCCTGGTCGCCCCCGGCGCCGTCATAGTCGGTCACGAAGTCGAACCCCGACCCAACGCCGAAGATCATGCCGCCCTCCGGATTTTCGCCGAACACGGCACCGCGCACGAACAGATCGGCACCGGCGCCGCCGGTCAGCAAGTCGCCATCGCCATTGCCGGCCAGGATATCGTCGCCACCATCGCCGTCGACCTGATCCACGCCATCACCACCGGCAACGAGGTCGTTGCCCCCACCGCCGCTGAGCGTATCGTCGCCCGCAACACCGGTGCCCAGAGCGATGCCCGCATAGAGTGACGACAGACCGCCCGCCTCGGCGCCATCGCCGAAGATCATGTCGCTGTGGTTGCCGCCGTACATCCGGTCGTTGCCGGCACCGCCCATCATGAAGTCATCGCCGTTGCCGCCGGTGATGACATCGTCGCCGTCGCCGCCAAACAGCACATCCAAACCGGCCTGGCCTTCCAGGCTGTCATGCCCGCCGTCACCGAAGATCAGATCGCTTCCCTTGCCACCGATCAGCACATCGTTGCCAAAGTCGGTCGACCCGGAAGCCTCTTCGCTTCGCCAGCCACCGCCGAGCAACAGATCGTCACCCAGGCCTCCGGTCAGGCTGTCGCTGCCCTGACCGCCGTACATCCGGTCGTTGCCGCTGTTACCTTGCAACGTGTCAGCGTCATCATCGCCTCGAATCAGGTCATTGCCGGACCCACCGGTGATCGTGTCCCTGCCGTGGCCGCCAATGATGTAGTCGTCGCCATCCTCGCCATGCAGCGCGTCACCGTAGGTGCCGCCATCGATGTAGTCATCGCCGTCGCCGCCGTAGATCCAGTCGAAACCGCTGCCGCCAAACAGCTTGTCATCGCCGCTCTGGCCGTCGATCGTGTCCTCGTCGCCCTCGCCGGCCAGCAAGTCGTTACCGATGCCGCCATAGATTTCGTCGTTGCCCTCGCCGGCCCAAACCCAATCGTGCCCAGCCTCTCCGGCGATCCAGTCATCGCCGTCATAACTGAAGACTATGTCGTCGCCGCTGCCGGCGAATATGTAGTCGTCATCCTCGAACTGCTCGCCCAGATCCATGCCCGAGATGATGAAGTCGTTGCCGCCGAGCGCGTAGATGACGTCGTTGCCGAGGTAGCCGACAATCTCATCGTCCTTTTCGGTGCCGACAAGGACGTCGTCCCCGAAGGTGCCGTAGATGGCGCTGGGGTTGTCGAGACCGCCGGGTTCGGACGGCCCTGGCCAGACCATTGGCTCCACATCCGGGCCCAGCGCCGCCCATGCCGCCGCGAGGTCGATGCCGAACACCGTCGTCTCGGGCGTCGTCTCGCCGGCGGCCTCCTTGCCGCTGGGGGTCTTGGTCGCATTTTCGGTTTCGTCGGTCTGGGCCTGGCTGTCGCTCAGAAATGCGGCCCATGGCGCCAACAAGGTGGCCACGTCGAACATCCGATCCCTCCGGCTGCAGATTTGCTCTGTCGGTTAGTAGGACGCGGCCGGGCCGGATATTGTTCAATGGGACGGACAGATTCTTGCCGCAATCCGTCCCGTAACGCCGTCGTTCCGGAGGTATTCGGCAGCCGCCTGCTAGAGCGGAATGAAGTCGAACAGGCTGATCGAGGCCGGATCGACCAGGTTCACCACGTTCAGTGTGCTGTCGTAGTTCTGCAGAACCAGGACCACCTCGCCGCCGGCGCCGGTCACGTGGGTGTCAACGCCGCTCTGGAAAAAGCCCAGACCGGCGGCCTGGTCGCCCCCGGCGCCGTCATAGTCGGTCACGAAGTCAAAGCCCGTGCCGCCGCCGAAGAAGATGTTGCCGCCCTCCGGATTGTCGCCAAGCACGGCGCCGCGCACGAACAAATCGGCGCCACCGTCGCCTGTCAGCACATCGCCGTCGCCATTGCCGACCAGGATATCGTCGCCGCCGTCGCCCCGGACCTGATCCAGCCCTTCGCCACCGACGACGAGGTCGTTGCCGCCGCCACCGCTGAGCTCGTCGTCACCGGCCGCCCCGGTGCCAAGCGCGACGCCCTGTAGGTAGTTTGCCCAAGGGCCGCCCGCTTCGGCGCCATCTCCGAAGATCATGTCGCTGTGGTTGCCGCCGAACATGCGGTCGTTGCCGGCACCGCCCATCATGAAATCATCGCCGTTGCCACCGGTGATGACATCGTCGCCGTCGCCGCCGAACAGCGCGTCCCCGCCAGCCTCGCCTGCCAGGCTGTCGTGGCCGCCGTCGCCAAAAATCCGATCGGCGCCCTGGCCACCCATCAGTATGTCGTTGCCAAACTCGGTCGACCCGAAACCGGGTACGCCGCCATAACCAGGTAAGTCACCGCCCAACAATATGTCGTCGCCGAGACCGCCGCTCATCGAGTCGGCGCCCAGACCGCCGAACAACTGGTCGTTGCCGCTATTGCCTTGGATGCTGTCCGCATCCTCGTCGCCAAAGGCAACGTCGTTGCCGGAACCGCCCGTGATTGTGTCCCGGCCATGGCCGCCATAAATCCGGTCGTCGTCGCCTTCGCCATGGAGCGCGTCGCCGTAGGTGCCGCCGTAGATTTGGTCGCGGCCATCGCCGCCGTAGATCCAGTCGAAACCGCTGCCACCGAACAGAGAGTCGTCGCCGTCCTGGCCGTGGATCGTGTCTTCGTCGCCTTCGCCGGCCAGCACGTCGTTGCCCGTGCCGCCATAGATTTCGTCATTGCCTTCGCCGGCCCACACCCAGTCGTTGCCGCCCTCGCCGGCGATCCAGTCATTGCCGTCATGGCTGAAGACAACATCGTCGCCGCTGCCGGCGAACACGTGGTCGTCATCCTCGAACTGTCCGCCCAGCGCCATCCCCGAGACGATGACGTCGTTGCCTTCGAGCCCGAATATGACGTCGTTGCCGAGGTAGGCGATGATGTCGTCATGCCGGGCGCTGCCGACGATCACGTCGTCGCCGAATGTGCCGTAGATCTCATTGGGGTTGACCCAGTCGTCAATCGGCCAAACGATCGGCTCCGGGTCCGTGCCGGGTGCCCCCCATGCCGCCGCGAGGTCGGGGTTGCCTGTCGCTGTCTCGGGCGCCGTTTCGCCGGCCGCCTCCTTGCCGCTGAAGGTCTTGCTCGTACTTTCGGCTTTGTCGGTCGTGGCCTGCCCGTCGTTCAGAACTGCCGCCCACGGCGCCAACAAAGTGGTCACGTCGAACATCCGATCCCTCCAGCTGCAGGTTTGCTCTGTCGGTTAGTAGGACGCGGCCGGGTCGGATATTGTTCAACGCGCCGGACAAGCGCTTGCCGCAATCCCGGCCGGCTTCCGATTTGGCAAACCGGGTCGGGGGCGATACCAGTGACCGATCGGAACCGATGCAGGAGTCGCCAATGGCCGAGATCGACCTGTCAGCAGCCAAATGGCTCAACGAGCCCCCCGACTGGTCGCTGGACGGCGGCGTGCTGTCGCTGACCACCGGTGAGAAGACAGACTTCTGGCAGGGTACCCTCTACAACTTCCATCGCGACAACGGGCATGCCCTGCTGTCGCCGGTGGAGGGCGACTTCACCGCCGTGCTGACCTTCGAGGGCGACTACCAGACGCTCTACGACCAGGCCGGCATGATGTTGCGGGTCGACGCCGCCAACTGGATCAAGCTCGGCATCGAGTACACCGACGGCGCCACCAACTTCAGCATCGTGGTCACCCGCGGCCAATCCGACTGGTCGGTGGTGCAGATGCCCACGATCTCCGGGCCGCAGCAGGTGCGGCTGACCAGGGTGGGCGATGCGGTGGCGGCTCACTTCCACACTGGCGAAGAGTGGCGCCTGTTGCGGGTGGCCGACTTCATGGCGACGGCCGCCGCCCGGATCGGGCCGATGGCCTGTTCGCCGCAGCGCGAAGGGTTCCAGGCGCGGTTCCTCTCCATGACCGTGAAGCCGCCGATCGACGACCCGGTCCACGCCACAACGCTTTAGATCCGCGCGGACCTGCCCCCGACACGAAACATTACGAGAAATTCTACGTGATCTTGCGGCAACGCTCTGGCCGGCGCGCTGGCCCGACTGTAGTGTCGAAAATCATGATTCGTGGCCGATCCTGGCCACGTCTGGCCATTCCGGCCCAATACCTTTTTTGGGGAGATCTCGCATGCCGATCCAGAGCCATCGCACGTTCATGTCCATCATTGCCGCCGCCGGTGCGGCTGCCCTGCTGTCGGCATGCCAGTCGTCCGGCTCGGCCGATGCCGAGATGGAAACCGAAATGACCGCGCCCGAGATGGCGATGGTGACCGTTGCCGACCAGGTCGCGACCGACAGCATCACCGTCGCCAGCGTCGACATGCCGGTCGACGGCTTCGTGGTGATCCACGCCACTGACGAGAACGGCGACATCGTCGCGCCGGATTCCATCGGACACCTGTACCTGGAGGCCGGCAGCCACACCGATGTGGTGGTGCCGCTGGAGTTCCCGGTCGCGTCCGGCGACACGGTGATCGCCATGCTGCACGGCGACAGCGGCGAGCTCGGCGTCTACGAGTTCAGGACAGGCGCGACCGAGAACGACCTGCCGCTGATGGAGAACGACGCCCCGGTGGTGAAGCCGCTGGCCGTTCAGTAGTCCTTGCCCATTCGGTGCCCTCGGCCCTGTGCCGGGGGCACTTGCCGCAAGATGCGCGACGCCACCCATGCCCTCTCGGCACAAATGTGCCAGCGCCGTCGCAAGCCGGCGGGGTCGAGGGGACGGGCCCGTCTGAACATCCTGGTTGCTTGGCTGCTGTTGCTGGGTTGCGGCCCGCTCGTCCAGGCCGCGGCCAGCGAACCATCCATTGCACCAATTGCAGCTCGGGCTGAGCCTGCGTTTCTGGCCCAGTCGAACCAGTCGAACCCTGCGGCCCAGATCATGGGCCGCACGCTGCTCCACTACAGCGCCCAGCACGGCACACAGGTGGAGTACTACGGCGCCGACGGCAGATCCTACCTCTGGTATCCCGGCAACACGGGCGTGGTCGCAACCCCGTACCAGGTCGACACGGCATCGGGCGATATCTGCTTCGATTTTTCCGGCCAGGCCGTGGACCCAAGCCAGGGCGGCACACCCATCTACGACCGCTGTTTCAGCAATGCCGACTTCCACCGCAATGTCAGGGAATCGGTCCCCGGCGATATCTTCAACCTGTCAGCCGGCGCCGGGGTGCCGTTCGTGATCGGCCCCGAACTCACTTCGATTGCGGCCCTGCGGTCACGGTGGGGCCGGTAGCAGCGGCCCTGGCTACTCCGCCGCTGCGGCGGCCTGCACCGGCCGCACCCGTGCCGCGCAATACTTGAACTCCGGGATCTTGCCGAACGGGTCGAGCTGCGGGTTGGTCAGGATGTTGGCTGCCGCCTCGTTGTAGCAGAACGGGATGAACACCATGCCGCGCGGCACGTCGCGGTCGGCGCGCGCCTGCAGCACGATCTCGCCGCGCCGGGTGGCGACCTCCACGGTGGCACCCGGCTCCAGCCCCATGTCGCGCAGGTCGCGCGGGTGGATGTGCACCAGCGGCGACGACTCGATGTCGTCCAGCACCTCGGCCCGCCGGGTCATCGCCCCGGTATGCCAGTGCTCCAGGATGCGGCCTGTGGTCAGCACGATCGGGTAGTCGTCGTCGGGGGTCTCGTCGGGCGGCAGCACGTCGGCCGGCACGAACTTGCCGCGTCCGCTGGCGGTGGGGAAACCGTCGCCGAAGATCACCTCGTGGCCGGGCTCGTCCTCGCTGTCGACCGGATAGACCACCGACTCCTCGCGGTCGACCCGGTCCCAGCTCATGCCCTTGATCGAGGGCATCACCCGGTGCATCTCGGCGAACACGTCGCGCGGGTGGGTGTAGGACCAGTCGAGGCCCATGCGCCGGGCGATCTCCTGGATCAGCTCCCAGTCCTGGCGCGCCTGGCCCGGCATCGGCAGCGCGCGGCGGCCCATTTGCACCTGGCGGTTGGTGTTGGTGAAGGTGCCATCCTTCTCCGGGAAGGCGCTTGCCGGCAGCACCACGTCGGCATGGAACGCGGTCTCGGTCAGGAAGATGTCCTGCACCACCAGGTGCTCCAGCTTGGCGAGCGCTGAGCGGGCGTGATGCTGGTCGGGGTCCGACATCGCCGGGTTCTCGCCCATGATGTACATGCCGCGGATGATATCGCCGAGGATGGCGTTGACGATCTCCACCACCGTCAGCCCGCGCTTGGGGTCCAGCTCCGCGCCCCACACCTCCTCGAAGTGCTTGCGGATGCTGTCGGTCTCCACCGACTGGTAGTCGGGGAACACCATCGGGATCAGGCCGACGTCGGACGCGCCCTGCACGTTGTTCTGGCCACGCAGCGGGTGCAGGCCGGAGCCGGCCCGGCCGACATGGCCGGTCATCAGCGCAAGGCTGATCAGGCAGCGCGCGTTGTCGGTGCCGTGCACGTGCTGGCTGATGCCCATACCCCAGAAGATGATGGCGGCCTTCGCGGTGGCGAACTTGCGCGCCACGGTGCGGATCTCGTCGGCGGGAATGCCGCAGATCGGCGCCATGTCCTCCGGCGGGAAGGCGGCGACATGCGCCTTCAGCCGCTCGAAGTCCTCGGTGTAGCCGGCGACATATTGCTGGTCGACCAGCCCCTCGGCGACGATGACGTTCATGATGGCGTTCAAGAGCGCGACGTCGGTGCCGCCGCGGAACTGCAGGCGATGGGTGGCGTGCCGGCTGAGCCCCTGGCCGCGCGGGTCGCAGACGATCAGTTCGGCGCCCCGCTTCGCCGCCTGCTTGATGAAGGTGGCGGCCACCGGGTGGTTCACGGTCGGGTTCGCGCCGATCACCATGATGACGTCGCTGTTCAGGCACTCCCAGAACGGCGCGGTCACAGCACCGGAGCCGATGGTCTCCATCAGCGCCGCCACCGACGAGGCGTGGCAGAGCCGCGTGCAGTGGTCGACATTGTTGGTGTGGAAGCCGGTGCGCACCAGCTTCTGGAACAGATAGGCCTCCTCGTTGGAGCCCTTGGCCGAACCGAAGCCGGCCAGTCCCTTGCCGCCATGCTCGTCGCGGATGCGCGCCAGCCCGGCGGCGGCGCGGTCCAGCGCCTCCTCCCACGTCGCCTCGCGGAAATGGGTCCACGGGTTGGCCGGGTCGACATTGTCCTCCGCCGACTTCGCCACGCCGTCCTTGCGGATCAGCGGCACGGTCAGGCGGTGTGGGTGGTGCACGTAGTCGAAGCCGAACCGCCCCTTCACGCAGAGCTTGCCCATGTTCGACGGGCCGTCGCGCCCGCTGACCGACAGCAACTTGTCGTCCTTGATGTGATAGGTGAGCTGGCAGCCGACACCGCAATAGGGGCAGAGCGAGTCCACCGTGCGGTCGGCGGTGTGGGCCTTGTGGCCACGCTCGTCCAGCACCGTCTTCGGCATCAGCGCGCCGGTGGGGCAGGCCTGGACGCACTCGCCGCAGGCGACGCAGGTGCTGTCGCCCATCGGGTCGTCGAAGTCGAACACGATCTTGGCGTGGGCGCCGCGATGGGCCATGCCGATGACGTCGTTGACCTGCACCTCGCGGCAGGCGCGCTCGCACAGATTGCAGTGGATGCAGGCGTCGAGCTGCACCGCCATCGCCGGGTGGCTCATGTCGTCGGCGGGGGTCGCGCGCGCCGGAAACCGGCTGTCGGCGATATCGGTGGCGTCCGCCCACTGCCAGAGACGGGAGTCCGGGTCATGCGACGTCGCGCGCGCCGGCTGGTCGGCCAGCAGCAGTTCCATCACCATCCGCCGCGCGGTCCTGGCGCGCTCGGTCGCGGTCTTCACCTTCATGCCGTCGGCCGGCTTGCGGATGCACGAGGCGGCGAGCACGCGCTCGCCCTCGATCTCGACCATGCAGGCGCGGCAATTGCCGTCCGGGCGATAGCCGGGCGCGTCCAGGTAGCACAGGTGCGGGATCTCGGTGCCCTCGCGCTTCGCCACCTGCCAGATGGTCTCGCCGGGGGCCGCCTCGACCTCACGGCCGTCGAGGGTGAAACTGATGCGGTCGGTCATGGCATTCCCCATTCGCCGTCATCGCGAGCTTGCGCGGTCGCGTAGCCCGGATGGAGCGTAGCGTAATCCGGGAGTCTAGCAGTCCCTAGTCCTACCTATGTCCTAGACCACGGCGCCAACTCGTCCAAGGGACGATTTATCGCTATTTGTCCGACGGCTCGCCGAATTGCCCCTCGTCGGCGGCGGTCGATCCACCCCAGTCGGCGGACAGTATCCCGGCCCGTACATAACGATGGAACGACGAGTGGGGCCACTCCACAACCGCCGGCACCAAGCCGTGTTTCACCGGGTTGTAGTGGATGTAGTCCACGTGTCGCGCGAAGTCGCCCTCGTCGCGGATTGTGTGCTCCCAAAATCGGCTTTGCCAGGGCGAAACACCGAGGCTGCGTGCAAATAGCGCCTTGATGCGGCGCCAGCGCCCGGAGAAGTCGGCGTCGTCCTGCGGCATTGTCATGACCGCGTGCAAGTGGTCCGGCAGCACGACGATCGCATCTAGCATGAAGGGACGCTCGCGCTTGGCCGTGCGAAAAGCTGCCCGTAGATCGTTGATTCGTTCGACCAGTAGCGCCGACCGCCGATCACTCAACGTCACCGTGAAGAAGTAGGTGCCGCCCGGCACACGGTTTCGGCGATAACGGACCACCGGCTGAGGTCAGCACATGCGACCAAGTCCCCGGATTACGCTGACGCTTCATCCGGGCTACGCTCAAGGTCCTCCTTGAAATACTTCAACGCGCACAACAGCGGGTTCGGCGCGGCCTGGCCGAGGCCGCAGATCGACGCGTCCATCATCGCGGTGGAGAGTTCCTCCAGCAGCGGCACGTCCCAGTCCTGGCGCGCCATCAGCTGCACCGCCTTCTCGGTGCCGACCCGGCACGGCGTGCACTGGCCGCAACTCTCGTCCTCGAAAAAGCGCATCAGGTTCAGCGCCACCGCCTTGATGTCGTCCTGGTCCGACAGCACCACCACAGCGGCCGAGCCGATCAGGCAGCCATGGTCCTGCAACGTGTCGAAGTCGAGCGGCACATCGTCCATCGATGCCGGCAGGATGCCGCCGGAGGCGCCGCCTGGCAGGTAGCCCTTGAAATTGTGCCCCGGTGCCATGCCGCCGCAATATTCCTCGATCAGCTCGCGCACCGAAATGCCCGCCGGGGCCAGCTTGACGCCCGGCGCCGCCACCCGGCCGGAGACCGAGAACGAGCGCAGGCCCTTGCGGCCCCGCCTGCCCTCGCTGCCGAACCAGTCCGGCCCGCGCTCCACGATGTCGCGCACCCAATAGACCGTCTCGGCGTTGTTGATCAGCGTCGGCAGGCCGAACAGGCCGACTTGGCTGGGGAAGGGCGGCTTGTGACGCGGCAGCCCGCGCTTGCCCTCCAGGCTCTCCAGCATCGCCGATTCCTCGCCGCAGATATAGGCGCCGGCACCGCGCCGCAGGTGGAGCTTCACCCCACCGCCGAGCCCCGCCGCCTCCAGCGCCGCGATCTCGTCGGCCAGGAGCTTGTGCAGGCCCGGATATTCGTCGCGCAAATAGATGTAGACGTCCGCCGCCTCCACCGCCCAGGCGCCGATCAGGGTGCCTTCCAGGAAGCGGTGCGGATCGGACTCCATGTAGACCCGGTCCTTGAAGGTGCCGGGCTCGCCCTCGTCGGCATTGATCGCCATCAGGCGGGGCGCAGGCTCCTGGCGCACGAACCGCCATTTGCGCCCGGTGGGAAAGCCCGCACCGCCCAGCCCGCGCAGGCCGGAATGCTCCAGCGCCTCGATGATCTCGTCGACCGAGCGGGTGCCGTCCCGGCACGCTTCCAGCAGCGCGTAGCCGCCGTCGGCGCGATAGGCGTCCAGGCCGATGTGGTCCGGGTTCACCGGATGGGTGGCGCCGCCGGCCACCGCATCCGCGATGCCGTCCGCCGTCGCGTGGCCGACATGGTTGTGGCCGACCTCGCACACCGGCGCCTGCTCGCAGCGCCCCATGCAGGGCGCACGCACCACGCGCACGCCTTCGCCCAGCCGCCCCGGCAGATCGGCCAGCAACTTCTGCGCGCCCATCATCTCGCAGGTCAGGCTGTCGCACACCCGCACCGTCAGCGGCGCGGGCGGCGCCTCGCCATCCAGCACGATGTCGAAATGGGCGTAGAACGAGGCGACCTCGTAGACCTCGACCAGGGCCAGATCCATCAGGTGCGCCAGCGCCGCCATGTGCGGGGCCGACAGGCAGCCGTTGGCATCTTGGATCTTGTGCAGGTGCTCGATCAACAGGTCGCGGGCGTGCGGTCCGTCGCCGATCAGGGCCTGAACCTCGGCCACCGCCGCGTCCGACACGCCGCGTCCCTTGGGCCGGGGCACCGCGTTGCGCCGACCGCTGCCGGGGTGGATACGCCGGCGAACCGTTTCGGCCGTGGGTGTGTCGTTACTCAAGGCATGCTCCAAAACCGATCACCCCTGTTTGTCGTCGCCAAGCGGGGTCAAGTCAACGACGGCCGTGTTGATCAAAAGCTTGCCGGCGTGTTCGAAATTCACCGTCACCCGGTCGCCGATGACCGACTGCACCTGGCCCTGGCCCCATTCCGGACGCTGCGGATGGGTCACGAAATCGCCGGGGACCAGAAAGGATGACACGCCATGTCCTTGGTTATATGGGGTTTGAGCGGGGATTGAGCGGGATGTCCGGGCCAATGCGCGCGTCTGCGCCACCCAGGCCGAGCCCCTGCTTCCACGACGGTTGACGCACCCGGCACAAGCGCGTATCGCCAATGCTGATGCAACCGACCGGCGCAACATGCGCCTGTTTGCCTCACCCGGCAAGCCGGTCGGCCCCGCATGGCGGCGCCCCCGCTGCCCAGCCAAGACTGACCATCGGAACCCCCTATGACCGACACCGAACTGCTGCGCCTGACCCGCCTGTTGGCGTCCCGCCTGTGCCACGACCTGATCAGCCCCGTCGCCGCCGTCAACAACGGCCTGGAACTGGCGAGCGAGGGTGGCGGGCTGGCCGACGACGAGGCCTTCGACCTGATCGGCAGTTCGGCACAGGCGGCGCGCGACCGGCTGCAATACTACCGGGTCGCCTACGGTTATTCGGGCGGTTCGGGCCAGGCGCCCGACGCGATGCTGGAGGTGCTACGCCCGGTGGTGGAAACCGCGCGGGTCAAGCTGGCATGGACCGTGTCGCCGGGGCTGGCCTACGTCACCCTGCCGATCGACACCGCCCAGGTGGTGCTGAACGCGGTGCCGTTGGCCGCCGAATTCATTCCGCGCGGCGGCGAGGTGGCGGTATCGCTGGACGAGAGCGCCCAGGCCGGCAAGGCCAAGCTCTCGGTGTCGGCGGTCGGCGACGCGATCAAGATGGCGGAGGGCGTGATTGCGGTGCTCAGCCCGCAGGCCACCCAGACGGTGCCGGAGGTGCGCACGGTCGGCGCCAGCTTCGTCAAGCTGTTGTGCACGATGCACGGCGCGACGGTGGGCCTGACCACGGGCGACACCCGCATGGATCTGACGATCGACGGCCTGCCGGCGGAGGAGGGTTAGGGTCACCACCCCATCGTCGTCCTCGCCCTTGTCGCCTCTGGAACGACACATCTCGCCATAACGCCATCGTCATCCTCGGGCTTGTCCCGGGGATCCATTTATATCCAGTATTTCAACAACTTAAAGGCGAAGCTCGGCATGGTTGGCGGTCGGCAAACACACGTCGCGTCGCGCGGATCGACTACGTCAGGCTCGCTTCGAGCCGGCACGCCCATGGGTCCTCGCCACAAGGGCGAGGACGACGACGAAGTCCATTTGACGCTCAGTCGAGCGCAAGCTCCACCGTCTTGGGCGCGGTGCTGGCGATCACCTTGCCCCGGCGCAGCACATAGAGCCGGTTCGGCTTCAGCCGGATGGCGTGGAACGGGTTCTCCGCCTGCAACACCACAAGGTCGGCGTTGCAGCCGGGCGCCAGCCCATAGCCGTCGAGATGCAGGATCTTGGCCGCGTTGGCGGTGACCGCCTGGAAGCAGGCGTCGATCTGGTCCAGCGCCGTCATCTGCGCCACGTGCAGGCCCATGTGCGCCACTTCCAGCATGTCGGCGCTGCCCATGGAGTACCAGGGGTCCATCACGCAGTCGTGGCCGAAGGCGCAAGTGATGCCAGCGGCCATCAGCTCCGGCACCCGGGTCATGCCGCGCCGCTTGGGGTAGGTGTCGTGGCGCCCCTGGATGGTGATGTTGATCAGCGGGTTGGCGATGGCCGACACTTCGGCCTCGGCTATCAGCGGGATCAGTTTGGAGACGTAGTAGTTGTCCATGGAGTGCATGGAGGTGAGGTGCGAGCCGTTGACCCGCCCTTCCAGCCCCAGCCGCTGGGTCTCGAAGGCCAGGCTCTCGATGTGGCGCGAGTTCGGGTCGTCGGTCTCGTCGCAGTGCATGTCGACCAGCAGCCCGCGCTCCGCCGCGATCTCGCACAGGGCGGCCACCGAGCGGCGCCCGTCGTCCATGGTGCGCTCGAAGTGCGGGATGCCGCCGACCACGTCGACGCCCATGTCGAGCGCGCGTACCAGGTTCTCGTGGGACTTGGCGTAGCGGTAATAGCCGTCCTGCGGAAAGGCGACGAGCTGGATGTCGATGTAGGGCGCCATCCGCTTCTTCACGTCGAGCAACGCCTCCACTGCCAGCAGGCGGTCGTCGCAAATGTCGACGTGGGTGCGCACGGCGAGCAGGCCCTGGCCGATGGCCATGCGGCAGTAGTCGATGGCGCGCTCGGCCACCGCCTCCTGGGTCAGGTCGGGCTTGAGCTCGCCCCACAGCGCGATGCCCTCCAGAAGCGTGCCGGACTGGTTCATCCGCGGCAACCCCAGGCTCAGCGTCGCATCCATGTGGAAATGCGGGTCGATGAACGGCGGCGTGACCAGATTGCCGGTGGCGTCGATCTCCTCGCCCGCCGTCGCGCCCAGCGCCTTTTCCACCGCGGCGATGCGCCCACCCTCGATGCCGATGTCGATGCCGGAGCGCCCGTCCGGCAGGTTGGCGTTGCGGATGATCAGGTCCATGTCCCCTCCACTGTCCGATCGTCGTCTGCCGACGCTGAAGTCGGCGCCGGCTCTATAGCATGTTGCGTGCAGGCATCCGCGCCCTAGATCAGCCGAACTAAGAGGGAGGATCGCGCCATGGCCATCCAGCTCAACCACACCATCGCCAGCGCCCGCAACAAGGAGGCGACGGCGAGGTTCTATGCCGAGCTGCTCGGACTGCCGGCGCCGGTCGCCATGGGGCCGTTCGCGGTGGTCCAGGTCGGCGACACGTCTATAGATTTCGTCGACGACGATGGCGAGATCAGGCAGCGTCATTTCGCGTTCCTGGTCTCCGAGGACGAATTTGACGACATTTTCAACAAGATCAGGCAACGCGGCATGGACCATTGGGCCGATCCGTTCCGCAACAATCCCGGTGCGATCAACCATTGGGACGATGGGCGCGGCGTCTATTTCGACGACCCAAACGGCCACCTGCTGGAGATCATCACCCGGCCCTACGGAAGCGGCGGACCGCAGGCCGATCATCCGAACCCGCTGCTCGCCTCCAAACGCGAGATCGAAATGTGAGCTCAGAAACACAATCGTCATGGCCGGACTTGATCCGGCCATCCACGCCTTACATCGCCTGTTGCAAAGACGTGGATGCCCGCAACAAGTGCGGGCATGACGGTATGGTCGGGTGATGGCGAGGTAGTTGAAATGACGGTTCGAGCAATCACAGTCGTCGCGGTATTGAGTTTGGCGACACACGCATTCGCCGAGGAGACGCCGTGGACGCCGCTGCTCGATCTCGACTGCGCGGCGGGCCGCGGCGGTTCCACCATTTGCGAATCGACGGCGCCGTCACCGCTGCAAGGCGTCGAGATGACCGCCGTCGTCGCCGCCTTCCCCGCCGACGTGTTCGACGTGCGGGTCGTCCACGTCGCCGAGACACTGGACAACCGCCAGCTCTATGCGGATGGGCCGTGCGGCGGCATGGCGGCGACCATCACCGGCGGCTATTTCGGCATCGAGGACGGCGCGTTCTACCCGTTGGGCTGGACGATGGCCTCCGGCGCCGAGACCGCGCCATGGGTCGGCTGGCAGGTCGGCGGTGCGCTGGTGGTCGGCGGCGAACGCGCCGCTTCGATTCTGTACTGGCATGAGCTGCAGGGCGATGCGCGCGACGGCGTCGAGGAGGCGGTGCAGTCCAAACCGATCCTGGTGCGCGACAACCAGAACGACGGGCTGGTCAGCCAGGGCCCGCGCGACGACCGGGTGGCGTTCGCCATCACCGACCGGGGCGACGTCGTGCTGATCGCGGTCACCGGGCCGATCCTCTTCGGCCTGCCCACCGGAAAGCGCACGTCACTGTCGCTGAAGGACTTCGCCGACTTCCTTGCCGCCCTCCGCCTGCCGGATGGAGCGGTGATCGACCGCGCGATCAACCTGGACGGCGGGCCCAGCGCGCACCTCTACCTGCGCGACACTGACCTGTTCGTCGGTCCCGCCATCGACCGCTACGTGCCCAACATCGTGTGCGTGGGCGAGCGGTAGTTCGTCGACATCCAATTCCCTATTCGTCATGCCCGCACTTGTTGCGGGCATCCACGTCTTCCTTCTTGGCGGCGCTGCCGCCATCTCGTGGATGCTCGGGTCAAGCCCGAGCATGACGGAGTCTTGGAACAGGCTTGGCCGCCTTGTCTGGGCAGCAGACTACCGCTCCCCCTTCCGGTACGGCACCATCAGCGCCTGCGGGTAGGCGGCGCGGCGCGACATCACGATCAGCGCCAGGATCGACAGCACGTAGGGCAGCATCAGGAAGAGCTGGTAGGGCACGTCGCCGCCGACGATCTGCTGCAGGCGGACCTGGTAGGCATCGAACGCGCCGAACAGCAGTGCGCCGAGCAGCGCCTTGCCGGGCTTCCATGACGCGAACACCACCAGCGCGATGCATATCCAGCCGCGCCCGCCAACCATCTCGAAGAAGAACGCGTTAAACGCCGACATGGTGAGGAACGCGCCGCCGATGGCCATGAAGGCGCTGCCCACCATCACCGCACCCATGCGCACCAGATAGACGTCGATACCCTGGGCCTCGGCGGCGGCCGGGTTCTCACCCACCGTGCGCACCGCGAGCCCCAGCGGCGTGCGGTAGAGCACGTAGGCGACCACCACCACCGAGATGAACGCGAGGTAGGTGAGCGCGGTCTGCTGGAACAGCGCCGGGCCGATGACCGGGATGTCGGACAACAGCGGGATCGGCAGCTCCTGGAACGGATCGATCCGCGGCGGGGTGTCCACATCGGGCAGGATCATGCGGTAGGTGAAATAGGTCAGGCTGGTCGCCAGCAGGGTGACGCCGATGCCGGAGACATGCTGCGACAGGCCCAGCGGCACCACCAGCGACGCATGGACCAGCCCGAACACCATGCCGACGGCGGCGGCCGCGATGACGCCGCCCCACAGCCCGCCGCCTTGGTAGACGGTGAGCCAGCCGACCATGGCGCCGGCGGTGAAAATACCCTCGATGCCCAGGTTCAGCACGCCGGCGCGCTCGCAGATCAGCTCGCCCAGGGTGCCGAAGATCAGCGGGGTGGCGATGCGCACCGCCGCCGCCCAGAACGACACGGTCCACAAGATCTCGATGGCCTGCTCGAACATGGTCCCGCACCTACCGCCAGCGGATGCGGTAGCGCACCGCGAGCCCGGCCAGCAGCATCGTCAGCAGCGACAGCGCGACGACGAGGTTGGCGAGATAGGTGGACACACCGATGGCGCGGCTCATGGAGTCGGCGCCGACGAACACCGCCGCGATGAAGATCGCCGCCGCGATGACGCCGAGCGCATTGAGCTGCGCCAGCATGGCGACGACGATGCCGCTGTAGCCGAAGCCGGGCGACAGATCCTCGGTGACATAGCCCTTCACGCCCGCGACCTCGCTGACGCCCGCGAGCCCGGCCAGCGCGCCGGAGAGCGCGCCGACACCCAGCATCACCCGGGTGACCGGCATGCCGGCGAATGCCGCCGCGCGCGGGTTCAGCCCGACCGCGCGCACCCGGTAGCCCCAGACCGAGCGCTGCACCATCACCCACAGCACACACGCCGCGATGACGCCGAGCACCAGGCCCAGGTGCAGGCGGGTGCGCGGGATCAGCTTCGGCAGCTCGGCGGACTCCATGACCGGCGGGGTCTGCGGCCAGCCCATGCCCATCGGGTCCTGCATCGCGCCTTCCAGCATCATGCCGACGAACAGCAGGATGATGAAGTTCATCAAGAGCGTGGTGACCACCTCGTCGACGCCGGCGAACAGCTTCAACAGCGTCGGGCCGAGCATCATGACGGCGCCGGCGATCGCGCCCACCAGCATGGTCAGCGGGATCATCAGCCACGGCTCGGCGGCAAGCCCCTCCGGCGAG
The DNA here is from genome assembly GCA_965227515.1 of Alphaproteobacteria bacterium. GTDB lineage: Bacteria > Pseudomonadota > Alphaproteobacteria > CALKHQ01 > CALKHQ01 > CBDDFZ01. Next base: position 1,373,380 of record CBDDFZ010000001.1, on the reverse strand, counting down.
GCGAACGAGTCCGCTGGCCCAAGCCACATGGAGATGCCGACCGCCGCCAGCGCCCCGATATAGAGCTGGCCCTCGGCGCCGATGTTCCACAGCTTGGCGCGGAAGGCGATGGCGGCGGCCAGCCCGGTGAAGATCAGCGGGGTCGCCCGGGTCAGCGTCTCGGTGATCGCCAGCCGCGAGCCGAGCGCGCCCTCGAACATCAGGCCGATGGCCTCGCCGATGCTCGCCTCCGCCCACAGCAGCGGGATCGCCGACAGGATGAGGGCCGCCACACCGGCACAGATCGGCGCGCCGATGGAAAGCGACAGCGGCACCGAATCCCGTGGCTCAAGCCGCATGGTGTGCTCCCGAATCGGTATCGGAAGCGTGGCCCGCCATCATCAGGCCGACCCGCTCGCGGTCCAGTTCCTCCGTCGGCTCAGGCGGCGACAGGCGCCCGGCGTAGATGACGGCGATGCGGTCGGCGAGCGCGAACAGCTCGTCCAGATCCTCGGAGATCAGCAGCACGCCGGCACCCCGGCCCCGCGCCGCCAGCAACTGGCCGTGGACGTAGCTGACCGCGCCGACATCAAGCCCGCGCGTCGGCTGGTTGGCCAGGATCAGCGACGGCGAGCGCTCCATCACCCGGCCCAGGACGAGTTTCTGCATGTTGCCGCCGGAAAGCAGGCGGGTGCGGGTGTGCGGCCCACGCCCGCGCACGTCGTAACCTTCGATGATGCGCCGCGTGTGGCTCATGGCCTCCCCACGGGCGATGAAACCGCGCCGGGCAAAACGGGGCGTCGCGTGCTCCTCCAGGATCGCGTTCTCCCACACCGCCATGTCGCCGACCACGGCGTCGTGGTGGCGATCCTCCGGCACCCGGCCGACGCTTGCGTCCAACAGCGCGCGCGGCTTGAGCACGGGGTAGTCTGCGTCATCGATCTCGATCCGACCGGATCGCGGGGCCGCCAGCCCGGCCACCACGTCCGACAGCGCGGTCTGGCCGTTGCCGGAGACGCCGGCGATGCCGACGATCTCGCCGTGGCGCACGTCCAGGTCGACCGCGTCGAGGCCGGTGCGCCCGTCCGGCCGGATCACCGTTACCGCCGACATCCGCAGCAGGTGCGCGCCGGCCGGCTGCGGCTCGCGCTTCGGCGGGCTGACCTCGCGCCCGACCATCAGGGCGGCAAGCTCGGCCGGGCCGCTGGTGGCGGTGTCGGTGGTGGCGACCAGGCGGCCGGCGCGCATCACCACCACTCGGCGGCTGATCGCGACCACTTCGGCGAGTTTGTGGGAGATGAAGACGACGGCAAGGCCGTCGGCGGCAAGCCGGCGCAGCACCTCGAACAACTGGTCGCTTTCCTGCGGCGTCAGCACCGCCGTCGGCTCGTCCAGGATCAGCACGCGCGCGCCGCGATAGAGCGCCTTCAGGATCTCCACCCGCTGGCGCTCGCCCACCGAGAGGCGCGCCACCGGGACCTCCAGGTCGACGCTCAGCCCGGCGCGTGCCATCAGCGCCTTCAGGTGCGCGATGGCGGCGCGCTTGCGCTGGAACGGCCGCCACATCGGTTCGGTGCCGAGCACGATATTGTCGAGCGCGGTCAGGTTCTCGGCCAGGGTGAAGTGCTGGTGCACCATGCCGATGCCGGCCGCCAGCGCCGCCTGCGGCGAGCCGGGGCGCAGCGGGCGCAGATGCCCCGCCTCGTCGGCGACCTCGATGTGCCCCTCGTCGGCGACATAGTGGCCGAACAGGATGTTCATCAGCGTGGTCTTGCCGGCGCCGTTCTCGCCGAGCAGGGCCAGGATCTCGCCCGCCTCCAGCTCCAGGTCGATGGCCTCGTTGGCCACAAGGTCGCCGAACCGCTTGGTCACCCCGCGGATCGACAGGACGGTGTGGTTGGGCGGATTGGAGGTCATCGGCTAGCAGGCGAATGAAGTGATAAGACTTCTGTCGTCCTTGACCGCCGCCCACCGGGCTTGCCCAGGGCGGCGCGTCGAGGACCCATGGTCAGCATCGCGCGATATCGAAAATGGATCCTCGGCGCGGCGCCCCGAACAAGTTCAAGGTGCGCCGGCCAAGGATGACAATTGTATATGCGGTTCGACGGACGGGGCGGCATGGTGCCGCCCCGCAACGGAACTAGCCGCGGTCGGCGCACGTGCCCGACTTCGGCTCGCTGTCGTTGACGTTGACGCGGAACATGCCGGCGTTGATGTCGGCCTCGATCGCCTGCATCGCTTCCGCCGCGTCGGCCGGCACCAGCTCCTCGTCATAGACGACCGAACCGCCACCATAGGCCATGAAGCTGAACTGGCCGTAGTCGGCGGCCTCGAACACGTCGGCGGCAACCGCCTCGATCGCCTGGTCGGCGGTCGGCTCGAAGTGCCAGATGGCGCTGGCCGCCACCGTGCCGGGGTATTCCGCCTCGGTGTCGATGACGTTGCCGATGGCGAGCACGCCGCGCTCCTGTGCGGCATCCGACACGCCGTAACGCTCGGCATACATCAGGTCGGCGCCGGCATCGATCATCGCGAATGCCGCTTCCTTGGCCTTCGGCGGGTCGTACCAGCTGCCGATGAAGGTGACCACGTACTCGATGTCCGGGTTCACCGAGCAGGCGCCGTCCAGGAACGCGTGCATCAGCCGGTTCACCTCGGGGATCGGGTAGCCGCCGACCATGCCGATCTTGTTGGACTCGGTCAGGGTGCCGGCCAGAATGCCGGTCAGGTACGACGGCTCATGGATCCAGTTGTCGAACACCGCGAAGTTCTCGCCGCTGGGGCCGAAGCTGGAGCCCATCAGGAAGGCGATCTCCGGATACTCGGCAGCGACGTCGCGGGCGGCGCGCTCCCAAGAGAACGCCTCGCCAACGATCAGGTCGACGCCTGACTCGGCATATTCGCGCACCACGCGGTCGTTGTCGGTCTGGGCGACGTTCTCCGCCCACTCATAGGTGATGTCGCCACGCTCCTGGGCGGCCAGCATCGCCTTGTGGATGCGGCTCACCCACTGCTGCTCGACCGGCACGGTGTAGATCGCGGCAACCCTGGTCGGTTCCTGGGCACTTGCCGCCGACGCGGCCAGCATCGCGGCGGTCGCGGTCGCCGTCGCGGCGGTCAGCATCCAACGCATTGTCATTACCAAACTCCCTCGTTGTGTGGTTCGGGCTTTGTGTGGTTCGAAATCGTTGTGGGGTGGGCCGCCAGTCGGCAGCGTCAGGTCAATGGCGCACGCTCTCGGCCGAGAAATCGACGGTGCGGCTGGTATTGCCAAGGGTCACCGTCGACTGGCGCGGCGCGGTCTCGGCGATGGTCTGGCCTCCGCGGATCACCTTCAGCCGCGCCGCCTTGGTACGCACCGCCTCCATCGGGGTGGAGGCCTGCAGCAGGATCATGTCGGCGCGGCAACCCGGCTCCAGGCCGTAGCGCTCCAGGCTGAGGGCGTGCGCCCCGCCATAGGTGATGCCGTTGAACACCTGCGCCTTGCGCTGCTCGCTGAGCAGGCGGCCGAAGTGGATCGCCATGTGGGCCACATCCAGCATGTCCTCCATGCCGAAAGCGTACCACGGGTCCATCACGCAGTCCTGGCCGAAGCCGATGTTAACCCCGGCATCCCACAGCTCGGAGACGCGGGTCATGGTTTTCAGGCAGGTGGCGCTGGTCATCGGGCTGACGATCACGTTGAGGCCGGCGTCGGCGATCTGCGCGATCAGCTTCATCGCGTAGTTGTCGTGGAACGTGGTCAGCGACGTGCAATGGCTGGCGCTGGCCCGCGACCCCAGCTTCAGCCGCTTGGTCTCCCAGGTCAGCGCCTCGATCTGGCGCGATTGCGGGTCCAGCGTCTGGTCGGTGTGCATGTCCACCAGCAGGCCCTTGTCGACCGCCAGTTCCGCCAGTTCGCGCACGGACTCGTTGCCCAGCCCCGCCGTCAGCTCGAAGTCGGGGATGCCGCCGACCGCGTCCAGGCCCATGTCGATGGCCCGGCGCAACAGCTCCACCCCGCCCTCGTAACGGTAGTAGCCGTCCTGCGGAAAGGCGACGAGCTGGAGGTCGATGTACGGGCGCATCTCGTCGCGCGCCTCGATCAGTGCCTCCACCTGCGCCAGCCGGGGATCGCACGTATCGACGTGGGCGCGGATCGCCAGCGTGCCCTGGGCGATGGCCCAGTGGCAGTAGTCGATGGCGCGGCGCTTGTAGTCGTCGGGCGTCAGGGTCGCCTTCAGGTCGGCCCACAGGTCGATGCCCTCGTAAAGCTCGCCACTCTCGTTGATGCGCGGGTTGCCGTGGGTCAGCACCGCATCGAGATGCAAGTGGCAGTCGACGAAGGGCGGCACCACCAGCCGGCCGGTGGCATCGATCTCCTCATTGGCCTCGGCGTCAAGGGCGTGGCCGACCTCGGCAATCGCGCCATCCTTCACGCCGATGTCGATGCCCGTGCGCCCGTCCTGCAGATTGCAGCCCCTGATGATCGTGTCGAGCATGCGCCCGGCTCCCCCTGTTTCCCGGCACAAGAGTGTCAGCAATTCCGAAGCCAAACAAATGCGAAATTCGGGCCAATTGTCGTATGGGGAGAGACCTTGCCGCTATCGCTCGCCGCCATGCGGTCCCCAGAACACGACCCAGGCCGAGAAGTCGTCACTGAAGTCCTCGAACCTGTGCTCGGCGGCGGCGGGCACGAAGATCAGGTCGCCCGGCTTGAACGGCCGGCGCTCGCCGTCGCGCATGAACACGCCGGTGCCGCTGGCCACGATGTAGAGCTCGTCCTGGGTGTGGGGGCTTTGCGGGTCCTCGCCGCGCGGCGCGTAGATGCCGACCCGCATGCTGCCGTGGCGGATCGGATAGTGCACGCGGCTGTTCTCCGGGTCCGCTTCCAGCCGCGCCATGATGTCGTCCATGCCGACCAGCCAGTCGCTCACGCTCATGTCTTCCTCCCGCATCCCCCGGCGCGGCGCGTCACCGAAACGTCATCGCCGATGGGCTAGTATTCGGTCGCACGTATGTAAGCAATCGCTTACTGTGCGCTTTCACCATCAAGCAGATTAACAGGGAGCAATACCAATGAGTGATCCGTTTCAGACCCATGGCGCTTTCAGTTGGGCCGAACTGCGCACCAGCGACGCCGACAAGGTGAAGGCGTTCTACACCGACGTGATCGGCTGGACGGCCGAGGACATGGACATGCAGGCCTTCACCTACACCGTGCTGAAGGTGGGCGACACGCCGGTCGGCGGCATCATGCCGAAGACGCCGGAGATGGCCGGGGTCCCCGACCATTGGATGGGTTATGTCACCGTCGACAATGTCGACGACCGGGTGGCCAAGGCCCAGGCGGCAGGCGGCACCGTGATCGTGCCGGCCTTCGACATTCCCGGCGTCGGCCGCATGGCGACGATTGCCGACCCGGGCGGTGCCGCGGTCAGCCTGATGACCTATGCACCGCGCGAGAGCTGAGCCCGCGCACATAGCCAGCCTGTGATTTCCCTGCCGGCCCGTTCGGCTGTATTGCTGGGCTTGTTTGCTTGTCGCGTACGCGAAGTCGGCACCAGCCCGCACCCCCCCACCCGACCGCCCAACGATAGTATCCTGTCTGGGTGGCCGGGTGGGGGTGCGGGCCGGCACCGATTCAGTGTAAGCGAAAGATGATCCAACCGGCAGGGAGGCAGGCAATGAAACGGCACGCGCTACTGGGGGCCGCGGTTGTGGCGGCGGCCTTCGCACTGACCACCGGCACGGCCCTGGCCGATGCCATCGATGGCAACTGGTGCAACGGCGAGCAGCGGATGTCGATCCGTGGGCCGGAGATCGTGACCCCGACGGGGCTGACCCTGACCGGCGACTACACCCGGCATGCTTTCGCCTATGACATTCCAGACGGCGAACCGGTCGCGGGCGAGCGCATCCTGATGTTTCAGCTGAACGAGCAGACGATCCGCGTGCACGTCGACAGCACCGACAACGAGGGCGAGATCTGGGAACGCTGCCAGTTCACCAGCTGATCCCCTCACGCGATTGACTGCACCAAACTGTTGACCGCGGGCAGGGCTGCGGCCACCTGTTCGGCATGAAGCCGTTCGCCGACCTGCTGGACGCCCTGTCCTACACCGCATCGCGCAATGCCAAGCTCGCGCTGCTGGCCGATTATCTGGGCGAGGCGCGCGACCCGGCACTGCGCGCCGACCGCGGCTGGGCGATGGCCGCCTTCACCGGCGCGCTCAGCATCAAGCAGGCCAAGCCGGCGATGATCCGGGACCTGGTGAACGCACGCGTCGACCCGGTGCTGTTCGGCTGGTCGTACGATTTCGTCGGCGACCTGGCCGAGACCGCCGCCCTGATCTGGCCCGACGGCAACCGCGCGGCGGTCGGCGGCACCGATCCGGACATGCCGCCGGAACGGCTGGCGCCTTCGCTGACCCACGTGGTCGACACCCTGTCCATGGCCAAGCGTGGCGAGGTGCCCGATATCGTCGCCGGCTGGCTGGACGGCATGGACGCCACCGGCCGCTGGGCGCTGTTGAAGCTGATCACCGGCGCGCTGCGCATCGGCGTGTCGGCACGGCTCGCCAAGACCGCGCTGGGCCAAGCATTCGGCCAGTCCGCCGATACCGTGGAGGAAGTGTGGCACGCCTTCGCGCCGCCCTACCGCGACGTGTTCGACTGGCTGGCTGGCGACACCGACCGCCCCGACATCTCGCAGACCGACGTGTTCCGGCCGCTGATGCTGGCCAATCCCATCGATGTGGAGGCCGACCTGCCGAAGCTCGACCCGGCAGACTACCTCGCCGAATGGAAGTGGGACGGCATCCGGGTGCAGCTTGCCCGGCGCGGCGGCGCGGCGCGGCTCTACTCGCGCACCGGCGACGATATCTCGACCGCCTTCCCCGACGTCACCGACACCTTGGACGAGGACGTGGTCGTCGACGGCGAACTGCTGGTCGGCCGCTTCGACCAGGACGAGGGCTGGCACGTGGGCTCGTTCAACGACCTGCAGCAGCGGCTGAACCGCAAGACGGTGACCGCGAAGATGCTGCGCGACGCACCGGCCTTCGTGCGCCTCTACGACATGCTGTTCGACGGGCCGGAGGACATCCGCGCCCTGCCGCTGGTGGACCGCCGCGCCCGGCTGGCGGCTTGGCTGGAGCGGCGCCCGTGGCCGCGTTTCGACCTCTCCGACCTGGTGGCGTTCGACGACTGGGCCGGGCTGGCCACGATCCGCGACGGCGCGCGGGAGGCCGGCATCGAGGGCCTGATGCTCAAACGCCGCGACGCGCCCTATCTCGCCGGCCGGCCGAAAGGGCCGTGGTTCAAGTGGAAGCGCGACCCGCTGCTGGTCGATACCGTGCTGATGTACGCCCAGCGCGGCCACGGCAAGCGCTCGTCTTTCTACTCCGACTTCACCTTCGGCTGCTGGCGCGAGACCCAGGACGGCACCGACGAACTGGTGCCGGTGGGCAAGGCCTATTTCGGCTTCACCGACGAGGAACTCGGCCAGCTCGACCGCTTCGTGCGCAACAACACCACCAACCGCTTCGGCCCGGTACGCGAGGTGACCCAGTCCCTGGTGCTGGAGGTGGCGTTCGACGCGGTGCAGCGCTCCAACCGCCACAAGTCGGGCGTCGCCATGCGCTTCCCGCGCGTCCACCGCATCCGCTGGGACAAACCGGCGGCCGAGGCCGACCGCCTTGAAACCCTGGAAGCGCAGATCGACTGAGCGCGCGGGACACCAGCACTTCCAGCCGGCCTTGCCCTTCGCAGACAAAAAACGCTCGTCGCCCTCGCCCTTGTGGCGAGGGCCCATTCCAGTGCGTGGCTCAGTTCGCGCGTCGCTGCGCTCGAACGACGTGCCGTTATGCCTTTCGTGCGATGGCCATCCGAACCATATTGCACGCGGCATCGGTTGGAGCCCTGGACAACGATGGGTCCTCGCCACAAGGGCGAGGACGACGATGATCAATGGGCAAGGATGAATTAGCGTGCCACCCGCTTGCGCGGGACTTTTGTTTTGCCGCTCCAGCCCCATATCGGCTATGGTCCGCGCGATTTTCGGGCGTTCGCGCCGGATATTTGCCACCGGATACTGCCGATGTAGCTCAGCCGGTAGAGCAACGCATTCGTAATGCGTGGGTCGGGGGTTCGAGTCCCTCCATCGGCACCACCCTCCAAATGTCCGACCCGGAGACATAGGTAACAGTTTGTACCTAAGACATGGGTGACAACCTCGTGCCGAACGGGCTGTCGAGTGTCTGCAGTGTTTTCTGCTCCAGGTCGATGTATCCGAGATCGTAGTGCATGAAGCTGACGAGCCATATGCCCTCGTCGACCTCTTTGATTCCCAGGCGCTGTCCGGCCATGACGGTTGAGATGTTGATCTTCTTTCGGTGCAGGCACAGCCGCCCGCATGAGGTGACGACGACATCCCGGTCGTGGAACGGATAGTCGAGCTCGGTCAAGCCGCGATAGGGCTTGGCTGAGGGGGTGTAGACCTCTGCCGGGCACTTCATGGCGAGCGCCTCATGCGGGCGCTCGGTATTGAACTCGGCGACGAAGGCGTCGAAGCGGGCCTGCTGCTGTAGGATGTTGGCGCCGGCCGGCTTGGTGGTCTCCTTCTTCAGGGTCAGGTGCATGCGTTCATGGCGGCCGTTCTGCTGCGGATGGCCGGGTTTGATGCGCTCGATCGCGATCCCCAGCCTCAGCCACCAGACCGCGAGCCTGGAGAGGTTGTAGAGCCCGTTCGGACTGGCGAATGGCAGGCCGTTGTCGGAGCGCATCGCATCGGGCAGGCCGAACTCCTGGAACAGGCGCTCGAAGACCGGGAAGGCATGCGCCTCCTTGGTCGTCTCAAGGGCTTCGCAGCCCAGGATGAAGCGCGAGGCCTGGTCGGTCACCGTCAGGGGGTAACAATAGCGGCCGGTGCCGAGCTTGAACTCGCCCTTGAAGTCGGTGCACCACAGCGCATTGGGGACATGGGCCGTCGACAGCGGCGTGCCCGCCGCCTTGTGGCGCCGGCGCCGGGCGCGCTGGACCAGGCCGTGGCGGTCGAGCACCGCATGCACCGTGCTCCTGGCGGGAATGCGCACGTCGCCGGCAAGACGGCGCACCAACACCTCCCGGATCTTGCGTGCGCCCCAGTGCGGCTTCTCTTTCTTCGTCGCGACGATCAGCCGCTCGACCGCGGCCGGCAGCTGGTTGGCGTAGCGCACCGGGCGGCGAGACCGGTCGCTCAGCGCATGCACACCCTCCGCCTGATACCGCTTGAAAATCTTGTAGCCGGTCTTCCGGGATATCCCGAAAGACCGACAAACCGCGCTCATGCTCTCGCCTTCCAGCAAACGGGCCACAAACCGCAGGCGTTCCTCCATAACCGTACTCCGTCTCCACGGCATCAACACCCCCGGCCAAAAGGCCAAAAGTGTTACCCATGTCTCCGGTACGATCCGTCACCTATCTCTCCGACCGCTCAAAAAAAAAAATTTCCGATCCGATCTCGGTCCGTCGACCCCGGTGACATGCGCACCGGGACCGCGAATGCCGCCCCGATGCAAACCCCGGATGCAAACCGGCCTGCCGTCACCGATGCGCGGAGACCATATCTATTATTGGTTGCATAACTCACGACGGGGATTCAGAATAGTCGAGCGCGTTAACTGCCAATTTATGTCCGTCTTCAAGTTTCAAATTTGTGGCAACTGGGGATGCCGGTCTTATGCAGACAACCGGACCGTCAGAGAAATTTTACGCCCGGTCTCATGAAAACTGGCTGCAGGCCGAGGATTCGGCTGTAACATTTGTCGAGGAGGCCGAAATCTCCCCGGGAGACCGTTACTATCCCGTCTATGACTTTCTTCGATCACACCAGGGAGAATTTTCTGTTTTTGAAGTCGGCTATGGCGGTCCACAATATTTCAAGATCTACTCAAAATATGCCAAAACGTATCTCGGCATCGATATTGTCGATAGATCGCTCGGCATGAATAGATTTGATAACGTTGAATTGGTGCACCGCGACCTAGATCATGATTGGGACATCGATCAAAAATTCGATCTGATCGTGGCGCTCATGATTTTCGAGCACCTGTTCGATCCCTTTCATTCGTTCGAACAACTCCACAAAGTCATGCACGACAGGTCGGTTGCCATCGTGAACCTGCCATTGATCACCGGCATCAAGAACCGGATGCGCGTCCTGCGCGGCAGGCTGCCGGTCACCTCGTCGCTGGACTGGTGGGACAAGCGCGAATGGGATGGCAACCACCTGCACTACTTCACCTTGGAGTCGATCGAGCGCATTGCCGGCCTGAACGCGCTGCGCGTCGACAGGGTTGTCCCGGTGGGCGGCAGGCTTGGGCTCAAGAAGCGGTTCCCGACGCTGTTGTGCGACGAGATCAGTGTCTTTCTGACGAAGCAGGCATAGGCGCGCTCGACGGTCTCCGGCGCCATCCGCCCGACTAGGGCCTGTTGAGATTCATCGCGAGTTTATGACAGCTGCTGCGAGATGGATGATGGCGTTGAAGCTTGTGTCGGTTTTGTCTGCACGCATGGCGATTCGCTTGAACTCTTTGAGTTTGCAGAAGAAGTTTTCGATCAGATGACGCCATTTGTACATCTCGGCGTCGATTTGCAGCGGGCTGGCGCGGCGCGGATGCTGGGATATGACGATCTTGGCACCGCGCTCGTTGAGGTCAGCAACGATGGCGCTGGTGTCGAACGCTTTGTCCGCGATCATCGCCTTGAAGGAGAGTCCGTCGATGAGCGGCGGCACGCCAACCGTATCGTAGCGATGGCCGGGCAGGAGCACGAAACGCACCAGATTGCCAAGCGCATCACACAGCGCGAGGATCTTCGTCGTCATCCCGCCCTTGGAGCGGCCGATGGCCTGGCTTTGAGTCCCCCTTTTGCGCCCTGGCCGTGGCGGTGCACCTTGACAATGGTGGCATCAACCATGGCGTATTCCATGTCCGGCTCGTCCAAGCAGGCCTCGAACAGCCGCACGAAGACGTCTGCTTTGACCCAGTCGCGGTATCGCTTAAAGACCGTGTTCCAAGGGCCAAAAGATGTCGGGAGATCACGCCACGGGCTGCCCGTACGCACCACCCACAGCACGGCTTCGACAAAGCGCCGGTTGTCAGCGCCACTGCGGCCCGGATCGCTCGGCTTGCCCAAGCAATGGGGTTCCATCTTCGCCCATTGGGCGTCACTCAGTACGAATCGTTCCATCCGAAGCTTGAATCACAACCAAGCACGGAGAGGAATCCTGAATCTCAACAGGCCTTAGAGCGGGGTCTTTTTTGGAAGAATCGAAAGGGGATTCCCGACTCGGGTGGCAATCTGATTCAACGTGTTGGTCTTGAGAGGAGGCTGGCGCGATGGGTCGACCCTATTCGAATGATCTTCGTGAGCGTGCTGTTGCCCGGGTGATGGCCGGTGAGACGGTTCGCTCTGTGGCATCCGCGTTCGATGTGAGCGTGTCTGCGGTTGTGAAGTGGTCGCAGCGATATCGGCGCACCGGGAGCGTTGCGCCGGGCAAGGTCGGTGGCCACAAGCGGATCATATTGGCGCCGCATCGCGACTTCGTGCAGGCTCGTTTGGCTGCCGAGCCGCACCTTCCCTTGCGCTCCTTGCAGCGCGAGTTGGCCGATCGCGGCATCCGGGTGAGCTACGGCGCGATCTGGCGCTTTGTGCATGCCGAGGGATTGAGCTTCAAAAAAAACCGCGTTCGCCAGCGAGCAGGATCGTCCCGACGTGGCGCGGCGCCGCGCGCGCTGGAAGCGTCATCAGGCGAAACTTGATCCCGCCCGCCTGGTCTTCATTGACGAGACCTGGGCCAAGACCAACATGGCGCCGTTGCGGGGCTGGAGCCGGCGCGGCCGGCGCCTCGTCGGCAAGGCACCGCACGGCCGCTGGCGCACCCTGACCTTCCTCGCTGCTCTGCGCTGCGACCAGCTCACCGCACCGTGCGTCTTCGACGGCCCGATTAACGGTCAGGCCTTCCTCGCCTATGTCGAGCAAATCCTGGTGCCGACGCTCAAACCCGGCGACATCGTCATCATGGACAACCTGGGCAGCCACAAGGGCAAGGCCGTACGGGCCGCCCTGCGCCAAGCCGGCGCAAGGCTGCTCTTCCTGCCGCCCTACAGCCCCGACCTCAATCCCATCGAGCAGGTGTTCGCCAAGCTCAAGCACCTGCTCAGGCGCGCCGCAGAGCGCACCATCGACGACACATGGCGGCGTATCGGAAAACTACTCGACGCGTTCCAGCCACACGAATGCAACAACTACATCGTCAATGCAGGATACGCTTCCGCATAAAACGATCCCGCTCTAGGTGCCGGCCTTCAGCGCCAGGGCGCGTTCGGTTGTCCACACCGCATCAGCGCCGCCCCAGCACCCGCTCGGCACCTCGTGGATGCGCACCGAGGTGGCATCCTGCATCGGCTTGCCGGCAACCTTGCCGAATACCTTGGCGCTCTCGGTGATCAGCTGGTGTTTCTCTTCAGGGGTGAAAACGCCCTCAAGCACATGGATGTCGATCAGCGGCATGGCCGGCCCCTCGCTTCGTGGTGACCGGCACAGCTTGCCAGCAACTCGAGGCCGGCGCGACCCCAGACCGGGTTAAGTGTCCGGGTTCACGTGCCCGGGTTCATGTGCCTGCGCTCAGGCGCGCCGGAACAGGAACTCGCGCCCGACCTTGACCCGTGGCGTGCCGCCATACTCGATGATATCCGCGGTCGCATACGTCTCCGACCACTTCTCCGGCAGGTAGGAGCCGGTGCCCACCACATCGATGGGCGCATTGGCGATCGCCATCACCCGGCACTTGGCCGGGCCGAAGCCGGAGCTGGCGACGATCTTCACCTGGCCGAAGCCGGCCGCGTCGAGCTGCTCGCGCATGTGCCAGATCGCCGCCGCCGACACGCCGGTGCCGATCAGGTGCCGCAGGTCGTCGTCGCTGCGGTAGCCGCGGATCGCCTCCGGCACGTTGCGCTCCAGCACCGCATAGGACTCCTGGGTATCCAGGCCCTCGCAGAACCGGCCACCGCCGGTATCGAGCCGCACCGAAAGCCGGCCGCTGTCGGCCAGGTCGCGAAACCGCTTCGCCACCTCGATGCTGTCGGAGACCTCGCGGCCGAAATAGTCGACCAGCACCACCATGTCCTCGTCGGGATAGGTCTCGCGATACATCTCGGCCGCCCGCACCGTGGAGCCGGCATAACCGATCAGCGCGTGGGGCATGGTGCCCCGCCCGCGCTCCAGGCCGAAATAGTGCGCGGTCTCGTCGTTGGCATTGGCGACGAACCCCTTGGCGCCGTGCTTGCGCTGCGCCCGCGCGCTGCCGACCGACGCGGCATAGGCCATCATGTCGGCCATCTCGCGGCCGGCGCAGTGGCGCGCGTCCATGGCCAGGAACGCCACGTTCGGCAATTCGGAGCACATGGTATAGGCGTTGTAGGCGGCAACGCACGGCGGGCCGATCTTCTGCAGGTAGATCGTCTCCAAATCGACCAGGTGATAGAACGAGCCGGTCAGGTACATCAGCGGCTCGCCGGCGCCGACCCACTTGCTCTCGTCCTGGCAGCGCTCGATCTCGAACGACGTGCCGCGCGACTTCGCCGTCGCCTCCAGGAACGCAATTGCCAGCCGCAAGGCGGAGACCACCGGGCGCCGCATGAAGATGGCGTAGGTCACCTGGGTGTCGCCGTGGCGGGCGATCGTTTCCTTGGTGCGATTGAAATACTGGTCGGTGCGGCGCCGGACGTCATCGTCCGACAGGCTGACCGGCGGGCCGGCAACTTGGTCGTCGGGCATCGCAAGGCCCTCCGTGCGTGGGGTCGCGGCGCGGCCGCGGCGGATCGGGCGGCGTGCCTACGAGGCGCGCCGCAGCCGCTCGTCGTTGCGCTCGCGCTTGCGTTGCTCGGCGATCAGGAAAGCCAGCTCCAGGGCCTGGCTGCCATTCAGCCGCGGGTCGCAGTGAGTGTGATACCGATCGGCGAGCTGCTCCTCGGTGATCGCCTGGGCGCCGCCCAGGCACTCGGTCACGTCGCGGCCCGTCATCTCGAAGTGCACGCCGCCCGGGTGGGTGCCCTCGGCGTAGTGCACGTCGAAGAACTCGCGCACCTCGGCCAGAATGCGCTCGAACGGCCGGGTCTTGTAGCCGGTGCTCGACTTCAGCGTGTTGCCGTGCATCGGATCGCACGACCACACCACCTTGCGCCCCTCGCGCTCGACGGCACGGAGCAATTGCGGCAGCCGGTCTTCCAGCCGGCCGGCGCCCATGCGCACGATCAGCGTCAGCTTGCCGGGCGTGTTGTCCGGGTTCAGCGCGTCGATCAGCGCCAGCAGCTCATCCGGCGTGATGGTCGGGCCGCACTTCAGCCCGATCGGGTTGCCGATGCCGCGCGCGTATTCGACGTGGGCGCCGTCCAACTGGCGGGTACGCTCGCCGATCCACACCATGTGCGCGGAGGTCGAGTACCAGCGCCCGGTCAGGCTGTCCTGACGGGTCAGCGCCTCTTCGTACGGCAGCAGCAGCGCCTCGTGCGAGGTGTAGAAATCGGCCTGGGAAACCTGCGGGACGGACTGGTCGATGCCGCAGGCGCGCATGAAGTCCAGCGCCTCGGCAATGCGGTCGGCGACCTCGCCGAAGCGTTCCGCCGCCGGCGAGCCGTCGAGGGAGTCCATGGTCCAGGCGTGGACCTGATGCAGATCGGCATAGCCGCCGCGTGTGAACGCGCGCAGCAGGTTGAGCGTGGCGGCCGACTGGTTGTAGGCGTGGATCATCCGTTCCGGATCGGGCACCCGCGCCGCCGCTTCGAACTCGATGCCGTTGATGATGTCGCCGCGGTAGCTGGGCAACTCGGCGCCGTCCACCGTCTCGGTGTCGGCGGAGCGCGGCTTGGCGAACTGGCCCGCCAACCGGCCGACCTTCACCACCGGCATGCCGGTGCCCCACATCAGCGCGACCGTCATCTGCAGCAGCACGCGCAGGGTGTCGCGAATGTCGTTGGCCCGGAACTCGGCGAAGCTCTCGGCGCAATCGCCGCCTTGCAGCAGCACCGCCTTGCCGTCGGCCACCTCGGCCAACTCGCCTATCAGCGCGCGTGCCTCACCGGCGAACACCAGCGGCGGAAAGCTGCGCAGCTCTTCTTCCGCGCGCGCCACGGCCGCAGCGTCCGGATAGTTGGGCTGCTGCAGCGCCTGTTTTTCGCGCCAGGACTGAGGCGTCCATTGTGCAGCCATGACCTTGTCTCCTCAAACTCGGTGCAGCGCCTAGTGCTGCTGCACCTCCCCCCAATCAGGTTCGTTCATCGTTTCCGCGCGCAAAACCGCCGTTCCCGCGCGGGTGCGGGCGGCTGATATACGCCGAAGTGCGGAAAGAATCCAGGGCCGAGGCCACTTGGCCGGCCCGTTAATCTTTCGTTAACGAATGTCGTGAGACTTTCATCGGGTCAAAGAAACGTGCGGGAGGGGGCAATTCAGCCCCCTCCCGCCGCCGCCCCCCAGCGGTTGACGGCCCCGGCGCATGGTCATGTCCCCCGATCGACCATGCAAGAGCGACGCTACCTGAAGCGGGGCTGCGATAAGAGCGCGCCCCGAAACCGCCACTCAACCGATCACCGTCGGGAAACAGGCTAGCGAACGCGCGGGGTGCGAAAAAGGTTAATATTGTAATAAAGGTAATTGGCATTTTCGTCAAAACCCGCGCGAATTGTATCCAAGCGCGGCGGATACCGGACAGCGCCGTGTGACGATGTGTAACGGCAGGTAACAGCGGCGGCTATTCGGCGGCCTTGCGGTCCTCGCGACGTACCGGGGTGCGCATGGTGACGAACTCCTCCGCCGCGGTGGGGTGAATGCCGACGGTGGCGTCGAAGTCCGCCTTGGTCGCCCCGCACTTGATGGCGATGGCCACCCCCTGCACGATTTCCGGCGCGTCGGCGCCGACCATGTGGGCGCCCAGCACCCGGTCGGTCTCGCGGTCGACCACCAGCTTCATCATCGCGCGTTCCGAACCGCCGCCCAGCGTCTGCTTCATGGGCCGGAACTCGGAGCGATAGATATCGACCGCGTGGCCGGCCTTGCCCGCCTCGGCCTCGGTCATCCCCACCGTGCCCACCGGCGGCTGGCTGAACACGGCCGACGGCACGTTGGCGTGGTTGGCCTGGCGCGGCCGGTTGCCGAACTGGGTGTCGGCAAAGGCGTGGCCCTCGGCAATCGCCACCGGGGTCAGGTTGATGCGGTCGGTGACGTCGCCCACGGCGAAGATCGACGGCACCGACGAGCGGCTGTCGTCGTCCACCACCACCGCGCCGTTGCCCTCGGTCAGCGTGACGCCCGCAGATTCCAGGCCCAGCCCCTGGGTGCTCGGCCGGCGCCCGGTCGCGTACATCACCCGGTCGGCGTCCAGCACGGTGCCGTCGCTCAGGTGATAGCGCAGGCGTCCGCCGGCCTGCTCGATCTTCTCGCCGGTCACGCCATAGCGGATGGCGATGCCCTTCTTGCGCAGTTCCTCGGCCAGGAAGTCGCGCACGTCGTCGTCGAAGCCACGCAGGATCTGGTCGCGGCGGTAGACCACGGTGACGTCGGAGCCGAGCGCATTGAAGATGCCCGCGAACTCGACCGCGATGAAGCCGCCGCCGGCGATGACGATGGAGTCCGGCCGTTGCGGCAGGTCCAGCGCCTCGTTGGACGTGATCGCGTGCTCGATGCCCTCGTAGGACGGCTTCCACGGCGCCCCGCCGACGGCGACCAGGATGATGCCGGCGGTAATCGTGCGGCCGTCGATGGTCACCTCGTGCGGGCCGGAGACGGTGGCCCGGCCCATGATGATCTCGACGCCCGCGTTCTCCAGCGTGTTGATGTAGGCCGTGTTCAGCCGGTCCAGCTCGGTGTCCTTGTTGGCGATCAGCCGTCCCCAGTCGTGGCGCGCGCCCTCGATGTCCCAGCCATAGCCGGCGGCGGTCTCCAACTCCTCGGCAACGTGGGCGCCATAGACCAGCAGCTTCTTCGGCACGCAGCCGCGCAGCACGCAGGTGCCGCCGACACGCCATTCCTCGGCGATGGCGACCCGCGCGCCGTGGCCGGACGAGATGCGGGCCGCGCGGACGCCGCCGGAGCCGGCGCCAATGACAAAGAGATCGTAGTCGTAGGAGGCCATGGCCCCTCCGCGATGAGCTGGTGACAGGCGCGTTGGTGCGTCGCCGGAACTATAGCATTACTGTCAGGATGCAAGAGCCTAGCAGGCCGCAGGCGCGCCGCGGCGATGCCGCATTTGTGTGATCGGATGTGCGATCATATGCTCCAAACGCACGCGCCACTGCCTGGGGAGCGCAAGAGTGTTCATCGCACCGCCGATCGCCGCACCGCGTCGCCGCGCCATGGTCGCGCTCGGTTTTCTCGCCGTGATCGCGGCGGCGCTGATGACCTGGGCCGGCTGGCCCGGCTCGTCCGGTGCCGAAACGGCGGCTGAGCGCCGGATAGCACTGGTCATAGGCAACGCCGGCTATCGGAACTTGCCGCCGCTGAGGGACCCGGCCTACGACGCCACCAACGTTGCGGTGGTGCTGCTGGAGCTGGGGTTTGAGGTCGATCTCAGCCTGGATGCCGACGCCGACCAGCTTCTCTCTCGGATCGAAGCGTTTTCCGCCAATCTGAACGAGGCCGACATCGGCCTCGTCTACTACGCCGGTCACGCGGTGCAGTTGGAGGGTCGCAACTATCTGTTGCCGATCGGCGCCGACGTGAACGACCCTGCCGATCTCGTCGCAACGGCGGTCGAGCTTGAGACTGTCGTGCGGGTGTTCGACCGGCCGGACCTGGCAGGTGTGTTGCTTGTCGACGCCAACGTGACCGGACTGCCGAGGATATTCGACTGGCCGGATCGCGCGCCGCCGCCGCGCGGGCTCGCACAGATCGCCGCACCGTCGAACGTCGCGGTGCTGATGGCCGCCCAGCCCGACATGGTGACATTCGATGGCGCGGGCGATGGCGACGGCGCTGGCTCGGTCTTCGCCAATGCATTGCTCCGGAACCTGTCAACACCGGGCATCGGTCTGGATATGCTGCTGGAACTGGTGCGAAGCGACGTTATCGCCGCCACCAACGGTGCCCAGGAGCCATGGAGCAACCTGTTCGCTGCCCAGGCACCCGGCGACGGCGCCATCGTACTGAACCAGGCGCCGGACGCGCCGCAGCCGCCCTCGCCAACATCGGGCGCGATCGACCTGTACCTGCAGGCCCAAATGAGCGTCGACCCCGAACAACGGCGATGGATCCTGGAGGAGCTGATTGCGCTCTTCCCCGACCATCCGCTCGCAGCCCTCGCGCGCGAAGAGGTTGTGGGGCTGCTGGCGGAAGCGGGTGACGGTGGCGATACCGGCCGCGTGCCGCCAATGCCAGAGACCGCGCCGGCGGTGCCGGAGCCTGCCGTCTCCGACCCCGTCGCCGAACCGGTGCCCGAGGTCTACGAAGAACCGGGCGTTGACGCCGACGCGACGGAGACCGGCCAGCCCGGCGCCGTGTCACAGTCGCCACCCGTTGTTGTGAGCGCCGACGATGTGCCCAACGAGCCGGCTGACGAACCGATGGCCGCCGACGAGGACATCATCGTTCTGGGCTTCGTCGATATGACCGAGCCGCTGCCCGACGTGCAGGCCGAGCCGATGCCACCGCCACCGCCCGTGACCGAGCAGGTTTCGCGCTATCCGGCGCTCCAGACACCCGATACCGCTGCTCCGGGAGACCTGGTGCCGGTGATGGTCTGGCTCAGCACCGCACCATTCGCGGAACCGCTGGAAATCTCAGCGGGCGCAGCCTCCGTGGGCGACGATGGTCTGCTCACCTTCGACCTGCCGGTCGACGACCCGAACAATCCGGTCTGGGACATCTCGGTCGTGGTGCACGCACCGGGGTTCGCGTTCGAAGGCGGCGATCCGGCGGCAACGGTGCAACTGACCACGGTGGGCGACAGCACGCGGGCCTTGTTCATGCTGCGCGCCACCGATGCGCTGGCCGAGCAGTCCACGGCCAGGATCAGCGCCACCCTGTGGCACGACGGCAGCTTCCTGGCGGAAGTGGCGCGGGTAATCGCCGTGCCAGCGGAGAACGGGCCGACCGACGGCGGCGGGCAGCAGATCGCCGTCGTCGACGCCAATCAGATCGCGCCGACCGCGCTCACGCTTCAGCCCGACCTGACGGTGCGGATCGACTATGACGACCCGGCCGCACTCGGCAGCGGCCAGGTGATTATCGCCTCGCCCTATCTGGAGGGCCTGTTGATCGGCGAGTTCGAGGTGCCGCCGTCCACCACCGACTGGCTGCGCGAGCAGTATCGCGGCTTCGTCGATGCCCGCCACCGCGACCTGCAGGCGCGCGGCGCCACCCATCCGACCGAGAACGGGTCCGCCGACGCCGGCGAGGTGCAGTTGGCACGCCTGCGCCTGGACGGGTTCGGCCAACGGCTCTACCAGGAGTTCGCGCCCGAGCTGTTCAAAGAGGCGCTGTGGGAGTTGATCGACAATCCTGACGTCGACCTCTCCACCATCCAGGTCTACAGCAACAACCCGATCTTGCCGTGGGAGCTGATGCGCCCGGTGCCGCCCGGCGGTGGCGACGCGCGCAACTATATGGGCGCGGAGTTCCAGATCGCGCGCTGGCATGTCGGCGGCGACGAGATCGTGCGCCCGCGCCCGTCGCAGGAATTGCACCTGGACACCATCGCGGCGGTCGCGCCCAGCTATGACGCCACCGACCGGCTGTCCTACCAGACCGTGGAGCTGGCGGCGATCGGCGCCATGCCCGGCTACCGCAACGTGCCGGGCACCTTGAATGCCGTCTTCAGCCTGCTGACCGGCGCGCCGGCGGGCATCATCCACTTCGCCGGCCACGGCGTCGTGCGCGGCGACGGCCAGACGGTGCCGTACTTCGCGATCGCGCTGGAAGATGCGGAACTCGACCTGATGTCGTGGCGCGGCATGATCGGCAGCGCCGTGCTGGACGACGTGCTGGTGTTCTTCAACGCCTGCGACGTCGCCCAGACCCAGTATGTGGCCAACTTCGTCGACGGCTGGGCGCCCGCGGTGCTGGATGCCGGCGCGCTCGGCTTCATCGGCGGGCTGTGGCCGGTGTTCGATGAGAGTGCGGCCCGGTTCGCGGCCGATTTCTATGCCGCCATGCCGGCGGCCGGTGGCGGCGACGTGCATCCGGCCGCGGTGCTGCGCGACCTGCGCGCCCAGTTCGCGGAGACCGGCGACCCGACCTTCCTGAGCTATGTCTTCTTCGGCGACGTCAACCTGACCGTCAGCGCCGCGCAGAATTGATCGGGTTGCGCCCGCAACAGAGCGATGCGGCGTTTCCGCCGCCGGCCCGAATGCGCTATTGATGCGCCGAATCGGATAGACGGGAATGAGTGGGCGATGATGGCACCGAGAGACGGCGGTGGCACCGCGATGCATTGGCGGCTGTTGGCATTCGCGCTGGCATGGGTTCTTGTGGCACCGGCAGCCTGGGCGCAGGTGGACGAGGACGGCCTGGTCCGCGCCCGCAACTTCCCGCTGGAGCAGGTGGGCTACGTGCTGTTCGACCCGGCCACCGGCGAGAGACTGGCCGCCGGCCGCCCGGATCAGGGCTTCATCCCAGCATCGGTCGCCAAGGTGCCGACCATGGTTGCCGCCCTCGGCATCCTGGGGCCCGGTTACCAGCCGCGCACCGACGTCTGGATCGATGGCGAGATCTCCGGCGGCGTGCTGGTGGGCGACCTCTACCTGCGCGGTTATGGCGACCCGTTCCTGGACACCGACTCGCTGATCGCCATCGCCCAGCAGGTGAAGGCGGCCGGTGTCGATCGGGTGGCCGGCGCCTTCTACTATGACGTTTCCTGGCTGCCGAACGTGCGCCAGATCACCGCGCAGCAGCCGGAGGTAGCGTCCTACAATCCCGGCGTCAGCGCGCTGTCGATCAACTTCAACCGGGTCTCGCTGGGCTGGCAGCCGGGCGGTGGCGGGCTGGAATTCGACCTGGCGGCCTATGCCGACCGCTCGGTGGTGCCGGTGGACTGGATCAGCTACGCCAATGGCGGCGCGCTGGGCGCAGTGCTGGACTACCAGGAGCGCGGCGACGGTGGCGACCACTGGCTCTACACCGGCAATCTGGAGGGCGAGGGCCGGGTCTGGCTGCCGGTGCGCAATGCCGCCTTCCACGCCGCGATGGCCTTTCGCGCGGTCGCGGCCGACCAGGGCGTCCAGCTCGCGCGCCCGGTGCAGCGGATCACCCCGGCAACGGCGCGCACGCTGGTCAGCCATGCCGGCGAGCCGCTCGCGACCATCTGTGCCGGGGTGCTCGAGCACAGCAACAATCTGGCCGCCGAACTGACCGGCCTGATCGCCGCGCGCACCAACAGCGGCTCCGCGGTCGCCAGCCTGGAGCATGCCGCCCGGCTGAACACGGCCTGGCTGCAGACCCGCATTACGGACGTCAATTGGGCCGGCTACGACATGATCAACCACTCCGGCCTCAGTTCCGAAACACGGGTGTCGCCGGCGCAGATGGCGGCAATCCTGAACTATGCCAACCGGCCGGATACGCCCGACCTGAACGGCCTGTTGCCGTCGATCCAGTGGGGGAGCTGGCTGAACCAGGACGCGGACCCCGGCGCGGCCACCATCGCGGTGCGGGCCAAGACCGGCACCATGGCCTATGCCGTCGGCCTCGCGGGCTTCCTGGACACCGCGTCCGGCCGCACATTGGGCTTCGCGATCTTCGTGTCCGACATCGCCAAGCGGCAGGCCATGGACGCCTCGCTCAACATGCGCGATTCGTCGATCCCGCCGGAGGCGCGGGCCTGGCTGAACCGCGCCCGCGAGCTGGAGCGCAGCATCATCGCCGCCTGGGCGCTGCGGTACTGAACTAGGGCCGGCGCTCGCTGCAATAACGGGGCGACGATGACAGACGCCCACATCTCTTTTGTCATCCTTGGCCCGAGCCCCGGAGCGGGGCGAGGTGCCGAGGATCTTCCGTGTTTGGTGTCAAGCGGCGTGTTTCCAGGGTTTGTTGTCTCGGGCGATTGCGTTGAGGATGACGAGCATTTTTCGCATGACGGCGACGAGGGCGACCTTTGGTGGCTTGGCGTATTCGGTGGTGAGGCGTTGGTAGAAGTCGCGCAGGACGGGGTTGTGGGCGATGGCGCATCTTGCGCCGTTGAACAGCACCCGTCGCACGCCGGGCCGGCCGTGTCCGGTGGTGGCGTGGTAGGTATGTTTGCCGCTCTGGCGGGTTTGCGGGGCGAGACCGACGAGGGCTGCGATCTGCTTTGGCCCCAGGCGTCCAAGTTCAGGCAGTTCGCCGAGCAGGGTGTAGACGGTGATCGGGCCGGCCCCTTTAAGCGTTCTCAGGTTGGCGGCACGTTGGCTGAGCGCCCGATCGCCTGCAATGTGCT
Organism: Alphaproteobacteria bacterium; assembly: GCA_965227515.1. Classification (GTDB taxonomy): domain Bacteria; phylum Pseudomonadota; class Alphaproteobacteria; order CALKHQ01; family CALKHQ01; genus CBDDFZ01. Next base: position 1,350,978 of record CBDDFZ010000001.1, on the reverse strand, counting down.
GGTCGATGGCGTGTTCGATCTGGGCGATGGACTGGCGCAGGAGAGCGATGGTGGCTTCCAGGCTGTCGCGCACGACAGCGCCGTCGGCATGCTCCTGGCGGCAACGCTCGGCCTGCAGCAGATCGACGAGCTGGCGCCGACGCGCCACCATCTCGCGCAGCGCCGGATCGCCCTCGACCATGGCGCCGAGCCCGCGACGGGCGAGTTCGTTGGCAGCGAAGTCGGCCAGCAGGCGCGCGTCGATGCGGTCGGTCTTGGCCCGCACCCCACGCTGGCGGCGATAGGCGACAACCTCGTTGGGATGCACTTGCGCGAACGGCAGCCCGGCCTCGGCCAGGCAGCGCCGCAGCACGTGCTCATAACCGCCAGTGGGCTCGAACGCCACCAGCCCGATGCGCGCCGGCACCAGTGTCGCCAGCCAGGTCTCGATCGCGGCCGGCGCATTATCAATCCGCACGGCCGACCCCTCACCGTCGATGACGATGTCGAGCCAACCCTTCGAGACGTCCACACCAATGTAGAGCTTGTCGGACAATATCACCTCCGTCATAGTCAGCATCTGGTCTGCACGCCGGATTGCATGCGGGCGAAAAGCCCATACTTCCGTTCGCGTGTACGACCGCGACGCCGGCGGGTCCGAGATCCTCACGGTCGCATAGACCAATCCATTACTCGGAGTGCCCGTCGGCGTCCCCTCCCTACCAAGAAGGGAGAAAACAAACATGCAATCCATCGCTGAGCCGGGGCTGAAAATTGCCGGCAATAGCGAAGGCCGATTGACTTTGCTGAGGCGGATTGGACCGAAATGGACCCTCGACGCGCCACGCCTTGTCGGTGCGCCGGTCAAGGGTGACAAACGTATTGGTTGCATCGCGAGCGCCCAGAGAATCGACGTTTCGGCCCACAAGACCCAATGCCACGAAAAAAGGCCCCCGCCGCGGCAGGGGCCTTTCCTAACTGGTGTCGGTCTGGCGCCTACAGGTGCGCGCCGGACTGGCCGTCGAACAGGTGCACGGTGCCGGGGCTCGGCTGCAGATGGACCGCATCGCCCGGCTGGAAGTTGTGGCGCTCCTGGAACGTCGCGCAGATCTGTTGGCCGGCGACCTTGGAGAACACCAGCGTGTCGGCGCCCGTCGGCTCGACAACGATGATCTCCGAGGAGAAGCCGTCCGCCGGGTTGGCCGCAATCTGCAAGTGCTCGGGCCGCACGCCATAGGTGACGCTGGCGCCGTCGTTTGCCGCCACATCGCCATGCACCGGCAGCCGACTCTCGTCCGGGGTCTGGACGAAAATCGAGTTGCCGTCACGGCGCAGCACGCCCTCGATGAAGTTCATCGACGGTGAGCCGATGAAGCCCGCCACGAAGCGATTGGCCGGCGTGTCATAGAGTTCCAGCGGCGTGCCGATCTGCTCCACGATGCCGTCATGTAGCACCACGATGCGGTCGGCCATGGTCATGGCCTCGACCTGATCGTGGGTCACGTAGATCGACGTGGTCTTCAGCTCCTGGTGCAGGGCCTTGATCTCGGTGCGCATCTGCACGCGCAGCTTGGCGTCCAGGTTCGACAGCGGCTCATCGAACAGGAACACCTGCGGGTCGCGCACGATGGCACGGCCCATGGCCACGCGCTGGCGCTGACCGCCGGAGAGCTGCCGCGGATAGCGCTGCAGATAGTCCTCCAGACTCAGAATGCTCGCCGCCTTGTTGACGCGCTCCTGGATCGTCGCCTTCGGCGCCTTCCGAAGCTTCAGGCTGAACGCCATGTTGTCGTAGACGGTCATGTGCGGATACAGGGCGTAGTTCTGGAACACCATCGCGATGTCCCGGTCCTTCGGCGGCACCCGGTTGACCACCCGGCCGCCGATGGAGATTTCCCCACCGCTGATGTCTTCCAGGCCGGCGATCATCCGCAGCAAGGTCGACTTGCCACAACCGGATGGTCCAACAAGGACCACAAATTCGCCATCGGGAATGTCCACGCTGATGCCGTGGATCACCTCCACGGTGCCATAAGCCTTGAAGACATTCTCAACGTTTACGGATGCCATCGCCTCCCCCAAGTCGCCAGACCAGGATTATCCATCGTCCGGTTCAGTCCCGCACCGCTGAGTCATAGCAGACGCCCTGAGTGGCGCAGCGCGGGCCTGTCCGGCCGGTTTGTGAAGGCAGCCTACACACTGCTTGGGGCCGGAGCAAGCAAACGCGTCGCGCGAAGGCGCAGTATCCGTGCGGTTGAGGCTGCAAGGCAGCATCGCGGCGATGTATCGACACACATGGGCAGTGTCCCCCAAAGTCCCTGCCCAAATACGCATCCATAGCTATCCAATCTTGCAGACAAGGAGTCTCTCGATGATATCGATGACCCATCTCATGGCCACTCTCGGCGCGCCGGCCATCGCCGTTGCCACGACCCTCGCCGCCGCCTTGCCCGCGACAGCTGGCCCAGTGGAGGAGTGCAGCGTCCAGTTCAACAGCCAGATCGAGATCGGCAATTGCGTCGGCGCCGCCGAAGACGCGGCGGACGCGGCCATGGAGCTTGCGCTTGGCTTCGCGATGAATGCAGCCGCGGAGATCGACGACGCAACCGGGCGCAGCATGGCGGTGCCGGCCCTGGAAGCGTCACAGACGGCCTGGATCGCCTACCGCGACCAGCAGTGCGCGTTCGTCGGCACCACATTTGGCGGCGGCAGCGGCACCGGAATCGCCAGTCACGGCTGTCGTGTCGAGTTGGCGCGTGACCGCGCCGATGCGCTGATGGAAATCGTCAGATAGTCAGATAGAGCGCATCCGTTCAGCGACGGACCTGGCCGCCGGATCCTCAGAGGCGGCCAGTTCCTCGCGAACGGCGGCCCGGGTGGCCTCATCCTTGTTCTGGCTGAGCTTGGCCTTGGCTTCCAGGCGCCGGATCGGCACCTCGAACGCCACGATGCCGCGCATCATCCCGTCGATGTATCGCTCGGACTGGCCGTCCAGGGACCAGGGCGTTGGTGCGCCCGCTTCCGCAGTCGCCACCAGGCGCTCCAGGTAGCCACGAACCGCAGCGGGATCGTCCAATTCGTGCGCCGGTCCATAGGCATGGACCGCGAGGTAGTTCCATGTCGGCACGGCGTCGCCGGGCCCGTACCAGCGCGGCGACACATAGGCATGCGGTCCCGTGAAGGCGACCAGCACGTCGACGCCGCGCCCGCGCAACGCCTCGAAATCGCGCCACTGCGGGTTGGCCCGCGCCATGTGGGCCATCAGCGTGCCGTGCTCCCCGCGCGCCGGGTCCAACAGGAAGGGCAGGTGCGTGGCGACCGGGGCACCGTCCAGGCTGGTGACCAGAAGCGCGAAGTCGTGCCGGCGGATGATGTCGTGCGCGGCATCCCGGTCGTCCAGCGCGAACAGCTTCGGCGTGTACATCTGGGCGGGCCGGCCAGCTAGGTCTGCTTCAGGTACTGCCGGTTGACGCAGTTGCGCAGCACGCCGGTACGCAGGAACTCGGCTGCCGTCGCCACTGCCTTGTGGCGCAGGAAGCGCAGCCCTTGCGGGCTGTAGAACGCCGCGTGCGGCGTGACGATCAGGCGCCCCTTGAGGGCGGGATGATCCTCGATCCAGGCCTTGGTCAGCGGGTGTGCCGACGGCAGCGGCTCTTGCGGCAACACATCGAGCCCGGCACCGCCAAGGCGGCCATCCAGCAGTGCCTCCAGCACCGCCTGCGGATCAACCACCCCGCCGCGCGCGGTGTTGATCAGCACGGCATCGGGCTTCATGGCGTGCAGCGCATCGGCGTCGATGAGATTGTGGGTCTCCTCGGTCAGCGGGGTGTGGACGCTGAGAACATCGGCCTCGGTCAGCAATTGCGACAGGCTGAGCGCGCGGCGATAACCGACCGCGAGCTCGTGCCCGTCCGGCAGGTAAGGGTCGTAGAACACCACATCCATGTCGAACGCGGCAGCCCGCCGGGCGGCCGCGGTGCCGATGCGGCCCAGGCCGACCACACCGAACACCAGATCGCGTAGCCGCCGCACCGTCCGTCCGCGGTGCCAGGCCCAATGCGCCTCCGGCTCGGCGCGCAGATCGTCCCAATAGCCGATCAGGTTGCGGGTCAGCGCCAGCATCAGGCCGATGGCATGGTCGGCAACCTCCGTGGTGCCATAGTCGGGGACGTTGCAGACCGCGATGCCCCGCGCGCCCGCCTCTTCCAGCGCGATATTGTCGTAACCGACACCGCCGCGCACGATGATGCGGCACGAGTCCAAGGTGGCGATTCGATCCCGGTCGATATGCGCCTCGTGCCAGGCGACGATCCCGTCGCAGCGCCGCCAGACGTCTTCATCGATCTTCTCGCCTTGCTGGACCCGATAGATATCGAGCGCGATGTCGGCGCCGGCGGCGGCGCGCTCGACATCCTCCTCGGCGGGCTGGTGATCGGGAATGATAATGCGCTTCATCGGCTGGCGTTTCCTGGCGGCGGTTCTTGGTTCGGCACGGTCGCGCGCGGCACGTCAGGCAATCCTGGTTGGGGCCGAGCGAGGTTGGCAGCGGTCACGTCCAATGGGCCTTATGGCCGGTCACCGCCCGGGCCGCGCGTGACGTGCCGGCTTTCCGGTTGTGGCAGGTGGCGGGCCCATTGGGCAAGGCGGATGTTCCGACGACTCCGGTAGCCGCCATCAGGGGTGCCGGGCACGGCCCCGCGCTCCGTCGGCCCGCTGGCCAATGCCCCAAAAGAAAACGGCGCTGCCGAAGCAGCGCCGCTCTCTGTAACGATCCGTCAGGTCGATTAGAACAGGGTCACGACCACACGACGGTTGGCCTGGTTACGGACGCCATCGCCAGTCGGAACGGCGAGATCGGTCTCACCACGACCTTCGATGGAAATCCGGTTCGGCTGCACGCCACCGGTGACCAGCGCATTACGCACGGTCTCGGCACGGGCCAGCGACAGGCGCAGGTTGTAGGCCGGGGAACCGACGGTGTCGGTGTGACCAACCAACTGCACCGGCAGGCTCGGATCGGCGGACGCCGCGGCGATAACCTCGTTCACGACCACCTGGCCGGCTGCCGTCAGCGCGGAGCTGTCGAAGTCGAACAGGATGACGAAGTTATCGGCAACGACGACAACCTGACCAAGCGAGGCCAAGCAATCGTAGAAGTTGTCGCGGCAAGCGCTGATGTGGGTCGGCTGATGGTTCTCTTCAGCCTGCTCGATCCAGCAGTCATAGAGAACCTGACAGCGCGCGGCCACTTCCGGCTGGTTGGCGCGAGCGCCACTGTCCAGCGCGGCCAGCAACTGGGCGCGGGCATCGGTCAGCTCGGCAAGGTGAGCTTCCGGCACGTACCAGTTGGCCGTGTCTTCCGGCAGCACCACTTCGCCACCCGCTGCGGCCAGACCCTTGATTGCGAAGTAATCCGCATCGGTCCAGTCGAGCATGGTGTTGGCTTCGTATTCCGCCAGGGCCTGGTATTCGTTCGCCAGCGCCACAGTGAACGGGTCGCCAACGCGCTCCGCCGACTGCAATGCATCGAGGTTCCAACCCGTGGCGCAACCCGAAACGAGCGCCAAGGCACCAACGGCGACGCAAGCCTTAACGCCTCGTGTCATTTCCGTCACACTCCTCATGAAACTAACGCCTCCTTCATCGTGAGGATTTCAACCCTCGTCATTTTCACGAGCTCCGGCATCTGGCGCGAACCTGATGATGCGAACGCTCGAAACTAACTTCGTGCCTCCATTCAGGCAGTTACCGACACGCCAGCTCAAACGCCGACCGCTGGTCTTTGCGACTGCAATTTGTACCTAAATCGCTGCGGGTTGCAAGCGAACGCCTGAGCAGACGGACTGCCGAATGGCCGCCCAGAAGCAATCGAACACCCCCAGACTATGCACCACAGGCCGGTGCGTTGTCAAAAACTCTTTTGTTTCCATGGCGTTATTGGCCTGCGCGAACCACTGCGATGAATTTGCAACACCGTGCGGCAATTTGATCACAGAGCCCTCGCGCGCCCGTTTTTGCTTTTGCGCAGCCTGCCGACTCACAGGGGTGGCAAGTAGTTCGCCACACCGGCATACGATTCCCAAAGCGGATGCGCTGCCAGCCGACCCGACGATTGAATACAGGCGCGACATAACTCATTATCGCATCGCACGGGCGGCAAACGCAAAGCGCGCTTTGGCCGCGCCCGGACCAACGTCGGTATCAATCCCGATCGGCGGACCGGTGGCGGCCCTCGGGCGACGCGGACCGACCGGTGCGACGCGGGTGTAGCTCAATGGTAGAGCAGGAGCTTCCCAAGCTTAAGACGGGGGTTCGATTCCCCTCACCCGCTCCAACTCGCCTTTTGTCCGACCCGGAGACATAGGTAACAGTTTGTACCTAAGACATGGGTGACAACCTCGTGCCGAACGGGCTGTCGAGTGTCTGCAGTGTTTTCTGCTCCAGGTCGATGTATCCGAGATCGTAGTGCATGAAGCTGACGAGCCATATGCCCTCGTCGACCTCTTTGATTCCCAGGCGCTGTCCGGCCATGACGGTTGAGATGTTGATCTTCTTTCGGTGCAGGCACAGCCGCCCGCATGAGGTGACGACGACATCCCGGTCGTGGAACGGATAGTCGAGCTCGGTCAAGCCGCGATAGGGCTTGGCTGAGGGGGTGTAGACCTCTGCCGGGCACTTCATGGCGAGCGCCTCATGCGGGCGCTCGGTATTGAACTCGGCGACGAAGGCGTCGAAGCGGGCCTGCTGCTGTAGGATGTTGGCGCCGGCCGGCTTGGTGGTCTCCTTCTTCAGGGTCAGGTGCATGCGTTCATGGCGGCCGTTCTGCTGCGGATGGCCGGGTTTGATGCGCTCGATCGCGATCCCCAGCCTCAGCCACCAGACCGCGAGCCTGGAGAGGTTGTAGAGCCCGTTCGGACTGGCGAATGGCAGGCCGTTGTCGGAGCGCATCGCATCGGGCAGGCCGAACTCCTGGAACAGGCGCTCGAAGACCGGGAAGGCATGCGCCTCCTTGGTCGTCTCAAGGGCTTCGCAGCCCAGGATGAAGCGCGAGGCCTGGTCGGTCACCGTCAGGGGGTAACAATAGCGGCCGGTGCCGAGCTTGAACTCGCCCTTGAAGTCGGTGCACCACAGCGCATTGGGGACATGGGCCGTCGACAGCGGCGTGCCCGCCGCCTTGTGGCGCCGGCGCCGGGCGCGCTGGACCAGGCCGTGGCGGTCGAGCACCGCATGCACCGTGCTCCTGGCGGGAATGCGCACGTCGCCGGCAAGACGGCGCACCAACACCTCCCGGATCTTGCGTGCGCCCCAGTGCGGCTTCTCTTTCTTCGTCGCGACGATCAGCCGCTCGACCGCGGCCGGCAGCTGGTTGGCGTAGCGCACCGGGCGGCGAGACCGGTCGCTCAGCGCATGCACACCCTCCGCCTGATACCGCTTGAAAATCTTGTAGCCGGTCTTCCGGGATATCCCGAAAGACCGACAAACCGCGCTCATGCTCTCGCCTTCCAGCAAACGGGCCACAAACCGCAGGCGTTCCTCCATAACCGTACTCCGTCTCCACGGCATCAACACCCCCGGCCAAAAGGCCAAAAGTGTTACCCATGTCTCCGGTACGATCCGTCACCTATCTCTCCGACCGCTCATTTGTCCGACCCGTCCTGTCCATGCCGGGCGCCCGTTCGGCGGCTTTAGATGGCCCGCAGCACGATTGTCCCGCGTTCGCAACGGCCTATCGCCCCGATTCCCGCGCCCATGAGGCCCGACCGGACGCCGGGCCGTTAAGGGTACGCTCAGCTTTGATACGTATGGATTGATGCAGGTCAGTGAGCAGGCCGCGCCTGGAACCAACCTCGCGCCCGCGCACCGACCGCATAGACTCCCCAACGCGTATGCCGCCGACGTCGCGACCGGCGGCGGAATGTTGGGCCGATCGTGCACAACGCGCAGAAGAAGCTCCATCGCCCGCATGCTGATTGAAGCCGCCCAACACACCGACATTCCTCCCAAGGAAGACGACAAGGCGCCGGCGCCGATGGAGATCGTCATCATCGACGATATCCTCGCCAATGCGATGCTGCTGGAAAAGCTGGTCCAGTCGATCGAGGACGTCACGACCCGAACCTTCGTCGATCCGATCGAAGGCATCGCGTGGTGCGAGTCCCATGCGCCCGACGTGCTGTTGCTGGACTATGTGATGCCGAAGATGGACGGCCTGACGTTCCTGCGCCAGTTCCGCCAACGGGCCCATCTGATGGACGTGCCGGTCGTCATCATCACCGCCGAGGAAAGCCCGCAAGCGCTCTACGAAGCGCTTCACATCGGCGCCAACGATTTCCTGAAGAAGCCGGTCGATCCGATCGAGCTGACCGCACGCACCCGCAACATGCTGCGGCTGCGGGCGCGCCAGCAGGAGCTGAAGCACGCCAATGCCGAGCTGGCCCGGCTGGCCAATACCGATGGCCTGACCGGCGCCGCCAACCGCCGTTACTACCTGAAGCGCCTGACCCAGGAACTGGAGCGCGCGCGCCGATATGGCAGCCCGGTGTCGGTGGCGCTGATCGACGTCGACCACTTCAAGGCGGTCAACGACAGCCATGGCCACCAGGCCGGCGACGAGGTGCTGCGCTGCCTGACCACCAGCGTCATGGACTGCATGCGGCGCAACGACCTGATCGGCCGCCTGGGCGGCGAGGAATTCGCGGTGCTGATGCCGGAAACCGATGCCGCCGCGGCGCGCATCGTGGCGGAGCGGATCAGGGCCGAGGTCGCGGCGATGCCGTTGTCGACCGTCAGCGGCATGCTGTCGATCACCGTCAGCATCGGCGTGGCCCAGGCCGACCCGGCAATCGACACGCCTGAATCAATCCTTCATACTGCCGATCAAGCGCTCTACCTGGCCAAGGACGCGGGGCGGAACCAGGTGTGCCTGGGGCCGCTGCCCGCCCAGGCGACAGAGATGATGGGCAATGGATCGGGCCGAACCGGCGTCGCACCGTTCTGAATTCGGCGCAGCCGCCGGAACCGCGGCGGACAAGAGCTTCTCCAATATTCTGGTGATCGAGGATTCGCCCTCGTTGTCGCGCGTCTATGCGCGCTACCTCGAGCAGGGCGGATACGCCTGCACCGTGGCCGCCACCGGCGGCGCGGCACTGGACCTGATGGCCAAGGCCGCGCCCGACGCCATCCTGCTCGACCTGAAGCTGCCCGATATGTACGGGCTCGACCTGTTGTCGAAGGTCATCGTCGACGACGACCCGCCGCCTGTTATCGTCATCACCGCACACGGGTCGGTGAACGTGGCGGTGGAGGCGATGCAGGCCGGCGCCACCGACTTCCTGGTCAAGCCGTTCAAGGCCGACCGCCTGCTGACCGCGCTGGGCAACGTGCGCCAGCGCACCCAGATGCGGCGGCTGGCCGACGTCAAACCCCACGACGGCCCGCGCAACACTTACCACAAATTCATCGGCGCCTCGCCAAAGATGCAGGCGGTCTATCGCACCATCGAGAGTGCGGCGCCGAGCAAGGCGACCGTGTTCATCACCGGCGAGAGCGGGACCGGCAAGGAGCTGTGCGCCGAGGCGATCCACGCCTGCAGCGGGCGCGCCAAGGCGGAGCTGGTGGCGCTGAACTGCGCCGCCATCCCGCGCGACCTGATCGAGAGCGAGATCTTCGGCCATCACAAGGGGGCGTTCACCGGCGCCATTTCCGACCGGGTGGGCGCGGCGGCCCAGGCCGATGGCGGCACCCTGTTCCTGGACGAGATCTGCGAGATGGACCTGAACCTGCAGTCGAAGCTGCTGCGGTTCATCCAGACTGGCCGGTTCACCCCGGTGGGCGGCACCAAGGAAGTCTCGGTCGACGTGCGCTTCGTTTGCGCCACCAACCGCCACCCACTGGTGGAAGTGACCGAGGGACGCTTTCGCGAGGACCTCTACTACCGCCTCCACGTGGTGCCGGTGCACATGCCGCCGCTGCGCGAGCGCGACGGCGACGTGATCGAGATCGCCGAACAGATGCTTGAGAGCTTCGCGGCCGAGGAGGGCAAGGCCTTCAAGTCGTTCTCGCCCGAGGTGATCGCCGCACTCAGGGCGCACACCTGGCCCGGCAATATCCGCGAGCTGCTGAACGTGGTGCGCAACATCGTGGTGCTGCATGACGGCGATGCGGTGACGCTGGACATGCTGCCGGCGATGATGGCCCAAACCCAGCATGCCGTATCGCAGCATCACGGCCTGCCCGGGCAGGCAGCAGCGCCCGCCCACATGGCGCCCGCCAGCCCCGCCGCGCCATCGACGATTGAGGCCGACGGCGGCCAGGCGCCGATGGCGATCAACCGGCTGCCGCGCACCGAGGACGACATCCGCCCGCTGAAGGACGTGGAACGCGCCTTCATCGAGGCCGCCATCGACGCCTGCGGCGGCAACATCCCGCGCGCCGCCGCCCGGCTCGGCATCAGCGCGTCGACGATCTACCGCAAGCGGCTGGACTGGGGCGACGACGGTTCGTAGGCGGGAGTCCAGGCCCGCACCCTCCGATCGATCGCCCGGCGATCCGTACAACGCCCACCGAAGCCCTTCGAGCATTGATTCGGTTTTGATTTGTGCCAGCGGCCGTCTTTTGGCACCCTGGCGGCATATTCAAATGCTTGCTCGAAGGAATTTTGACATGCCGAAGAACATAGTCCTGTGCTCGGACGGCACCGGTAATCGCGGCGGCAAGATGCGCGCGACAAACGTCTGGCGAATCTTCAAGGCGGTCGACGCCACGACAAACACCGACGAGGTCGAACCCAAACAAATCGCATTTCATGACGATGGGGTCGGCACCGAAGGCAACAAGGTAATGCGGCTACTGGGCGGCGCAATCGGCCATGGCCTGTCGGCGAACGTCCGCCAACTCTATGAATCGTTGTGCCGAGTATATGAGCCCGGCGACAACATCTATCTCTTCGGGTTCAGCCGGGGCGCCTACACGATCCGTATCGTTGGCGGAATTATTGCCAGGTTTGGCGTGATCGATCCGCACAAATGCGGCACGTTGCTCTTGTCTGAGGCGATCCATCGTGCCCATCGGCTAACGTTGCAGGCACGGCCGAGCCCCAACAAGGCGAATGCCATCAAAAAGCTCGTCCACGGCGATTCCAGGCACATCCGGTTCATCGGTGTCTGGGATACGGTTGACGCGGTCGGTTTCCCGATCGATATCGTCGCGGATATCTGGAACAGGCTCATATACAGGTTTCGATTCTCAAATCGTCGGCTCGACCCCTGTGTCGTGGACAAGGCATGCCACGTGCTCTCGATCGACGACCAGCGGCGGACGTTCGAGCCCGTGATGTGGGACCAGACGAATCCGGCCACCGGCAAGCCGGCGGACTGGATCGAGCAGATATGGTTTGCGGGTGTACACGCCAACGTTGGCGGCGGATATCCGAAGGACGAGTTAGCCCACATTTCGCTGATCTGGATGATGGATCGAGCTGCGGATCATGACTTGCGCTATGACGCCGATCTGCGGAAGGAGTTCAACCGCGAATGCAGCACGCACGGAAAACTCTATAACTCTCGCGCCGGCATGGCTTGGTTCTATCGTTACAAGCCCCGGCATATCGAAAGCCTCTGTGCGCGCAATGGGATCGACGCCCGCTTTCATGACAGCGCGTTGTATCGTCTGCATACCGGTGCGACGGATTATGCGCCAGTGAACCTGCCCGCCGAATACATTGTCGGGCCACCGCACGCGCCCGACATTGAAGAAGTCCATCCGGTCGAGCGCTTCGCAGCACAACAAAGCGCTGCGGACTTCGTCTTCCTGCGCAGGCTGACCAACAGCGTATTCGTGACCAGCGTGGTGACACTTGTTGCTGCCGGACTGCTCTATTTGGCAACGCTCGAATGGAACTTCTGGACCGGATATATGCAGTTTGTTGACCAGTTGGCCGCCGAAGAACTCGCGGGCATACCAACGGCTGTCGTCGTGCTGATGGGCTGGTTTGCGCTGCTATGGGCAGTATCACGCCATGCCAAGCGACAAATTCGCAGCAAGATCAGGGCGGCCTGGGCCATCGCATTTGAACGCACTGGCGGCGCACCGGATGAAGGCAACACGGCTCCCGGTCTACTGCGTTGGCTACGCACGCGGCCCTGGCTCAATGAACCACTATACAAACTCGAGCGCTGGCTTGAGGGCCAAGACCGGCTGTCGGAGGATGAAGAGCCCTGCGAAGGCAAAGGTGCAAATCAAGATGAGCCTGACGAAACGGACCAGGCTTTGCCACCGGCGAGAGCGGCGGAGTAGCCGCTAGAAGACATCAGGGCCGCGCATCGCGCGGCCCCGCAAGATTGGTCACGACCTAGTTTGACCACGGGCGCTCGTGGACGCCAGACCCCCTGGGGCTCCGGCTCGGGGCCGATGCCGCCGTCCTGCTTGCGGTCGCCGGTGCCACCGGCGGCCCCGCCCGTCAGTACCGAGGAGCGCGTCGGCGCGGTCGGCGCACTGCCGCAGTCTTTGTCGCAATCGGCCCGACCAGTTTAACCAACGGCAAACCGTGACGGCGTTACATCGGGGCTGCGGTCCTGCCGGCCGCCAACGCGACGAGCATCGAGCCGCTCCCATGAAGAATGCCACCATCGACCTGCCGGGCCGGTTGCGCCTGTTCGGCATCGACGAAACGACCAAGCCCGTCCTGGAGCCGTTCATTCCGGTGGTCACGCGCGACCTCGACAACATCATGCACGCATTCTACCGGGTGGTTCGCATGGACCCCCAGATCGACAAGATCCTGGCCGCCACCGACGACAAGAGGCTGTTCGAGAAACAGCGCGAGCACTGGCTGGGGCTGTTCGCCTGCGACTTCGGTGACGCCTATATTCGGCGGACCATCAAGGTCGGCGCGGCCCATCGCAAGGCCGGCGGCATTCCCTCGCTCTATTCGGCGGGCTATTCGGCGATGCTGCAGGAATTTCTGCGCTGCGCCGCAGACGCATTCAGCGACGACGATGCGCTCGCCGGCATACAGGCCGCCATCTGCAAGCTGGTGATGCTGGACATGGACATCGCCATGTCGTCGCACATCCGGGCGATCTTCACCGATACCGGCACGCGCGGGCACGCGCCCGGCCGGCCGCCAACCCATGCGGCGCCCGATGCCGGTTCGGTCTACATCTGACAGAAGCTAGGTCGTTCTGCGCTTGCGCTGAGTGGGCCTACCCTAACCCCCAACCTGGCGTGAGGTGCCCGGGCGTCAGGTCCCCGGGCGTCAGGTCCCCTGGCGTCAGGTCCCCTGGGGCTCCGGCTCGGGGCCGATGCCGCCGTCCTGCTTGCGGTCGCCGGTACCGCCGGCGGCGCCGCTGGTCGGCACCGAGGAGCGCGGCGGCGTGGTCGGCGCACTGCCGCTGTCCTCATCGCGATTGATGGACTCGCCGCGCAGCAGCGCCTCCACTTCCTCGCCGCTCAGGGTCTCATACTCCAGCAGCGCCTGCGCCAGCGTCTCCAGGTCATCGCGGTGCTCGGTCAGGATGGTACGGGCGCGGTCCTGCCCTTCCTCCACCAGCCGGCGCACTTCCTCGTCGATGATCTTAGCCGTCGCATCGGACGTGTTCTTGGTCTGGGTCACCGAGTGGCCCAGGAACACCTCCTCCTGATCGCCGGAGTAGCGCAACGGGCCAAGCCGGTCCGACATGCCCCATTCGGTGACCATCTTGCGGGCAAGGTTGGTCGCCTGGCGAATGTCGTCGGCCGCACCGGTGGTCACCTTCTCGCGGCCGAACACCAGGTCCTCGGCCACCCGACCGCCGAACATCATCGCGATCTTGGAGGTGACCTCCTGCAGCGTGTAGCCGTACTTGTCGCGCTCCGGCAGCATCATGGTCACGCCCAGCGCGCGGCCGCGCGGGATGATGGTGACCTTGTGCAGCGGGTCGCTGGCCGGGGTGTTCAGGCCGACAAGGGCGTGACCGGCCTCGTGATAGGCGGTCAGCTTCTTCTCGTCCTCGGTCATCACCATGGACCGGCGCTCGGAGCCCATCAGCACCTTGTCCTTGGCGGCCTCGAAATCGGCCATGGTGACCATGCGCTTGCCGCGCCGCGCCGCCATCAGGGCGGCCTCGTTGACCAGATTGGCCAGGTCGGCGCCGGAGAAGCCCGGCGTGCCGCGCGCGACAACCCGCGCGTCCACATCGGGCGCCAGCGGCACCTTGCGCATGTGAACCTTCAAGATCTTCTCGCGGCCCAGGATATCCGGGTTCGGCACCACGATCTGGCGGTCGAAGCGGCCCGGGCGCAGCAGCGCCGGATCCAGCACGTCCGGCCGGTTGGTGGCGGCGATCAGGATGACGCCCTCGTTGGACTCGAAACCGTCCATCTCAACCAGCAACTGGTTCAGCGTCTGCTCGCGCTCGTCGTTGCCGCCGCCCAGGCCGGCGCCGCGATGGCGGCCGACCGCGTCGATCTCGTCAATGAAGATGATGCAGGGCGCGTTCTTCTTGCCCTGCTCGAACATGTCGCGCACCCGCGACGCGCCGACGCCGACGAACATCTCCACGAAGTCGGAGCCGGAGATGGTGAAGAACGGCACGTTGGCCTCGCCGGCAATGGCGCGGGCCAGCAGCGTCTTACCGGTGCCGGGCGGGCCGACCAGCAGCGCGCCCTTCGGGATCTTGCCGCCCAGGCGCTGGAACTTCTGCGGGTCGCGCAGGAACTCGACGATCTCCTGCAGCTCGTCCTTCGCCTCGTCGACACCGGCCACGTCGTCGAACGTCACCCGGCCGACCTTTTCGGTCAGCAGCCTGGCGCGCGACTTGCCGAAGCCCATGGCCCGGCCGCCGCCCGACTGCATCTGGCGCATGAAGAAGATCCAGATCGCGATCAGGATGATGAACGGCAGCCATGACGCCAGGATCGACAGCAGCGGGTGCATGCCCTCGTCCGGCGGCGAGGCCGACACGTTGACGCCGGAGGCGATCAGCCGGTCGACCAGCATCGGGTCGTCCGGGGCGTAGGTCTGGAAAACGAGACCCTGCTGGGTCTGGCCGGTGATGTTGTGGCCCTGGATGGTGACCTCGCGGACCTGGCCGCGGTCCACCTGCTCCAGGAATTCGGTGTAGCCCACCGCCTGCTGGCCGCTGCGCCCGCCCGATGTGGAGAACAGGTTGAAGAGTGCCAGCAGCAACAAGCCGATGATCACCCACAACAAGATATTCTTGCCGAAATTGTTCAACTGATCGTCCTTCCTCGAACGCCGCCCATCAGAGCCATCACGGCCAAGCCATCATGGCAGCCCCAGCTTCAGGGGCATTGTAGCAAATACGCAACCGTCATGCCATCAGCGCGCTTGAACAGCGTCAGCTCACGCTGAAGTCCGCGCCAGCCCTCAGAAACCATCACCTACGCGGGCCTTACCTTCACCAACGGCTCGCTCAACGGACGATGTGGCGCGAACGCCACCGACAGGCAAGCCATCACGGATCCTGCGTCATCCGCCCGACGATAGAGGTGGGGAAGCCAGATGCGGCCGTCAAGCGCCTCCACCACCGGAACGCCCGCCCGTGCCGGCCCCGGAATGCCGATCGCCTCGCTGCCCAGGCGGTCGCCACGCTGTCGCGCCCGCACCGTCATCGGGCCTCGGGCCGTGGAATCGAGCCGGCAGACGAACCGCTTGTCCCAACGCCCCATGTCGCCCGGCTGCAACGTCAAAGGCGCCGGAATCCGGCGGTTTTCGCGACAAATCAGCCACCCATGGGTCTTGGCGACGAGCCGGCAACCGGCCAGGGTGCGGGCCCCGCCGGCGTGCTGGCGCACCGTGTCGACCACCCGCGCCACCGCCGCTTGCGACGACGGATGCGCGCCGCCGCCAATGCAGGCCAACAATTGCGTCATCGCCCGGTGCGCCACTTCGTCCGGGGCCGCGCACAGTGGCGCGGACAGCAGCCAGGCATAGCCCGCCGGGTCGATGGTGACCGCCGATGCCAGGCACGCGCTCACCGCCGTGTCCAGTGCCGCACGGGCGCGTTGCAGCGCCGCGGCGGAATCCGCCAGGTGCTGGCCCACCGCATTCTCCGGCGCTAGGCTTGCCAGCGCCTTGCGCAGGCGCACCCGGTCGAACCGCTCGTCCTCGTTTGAGGGATCGTCCAGCCAGTCCTGCCCCGCCGCCTGCAAGGTTCGCCGCAGTGCGGCGCGCGCGCAGCTCAGCAACGGCCGCAGCACACGCACATGGGTCAGCATCCGGCACGGCGTCATCGCGGACAGGCCATGGACGCCGCTGCCGCGCGCCAGGCGCTGCAACACCGTCTCCGCCTGGTCGTCGGCATGATGGCCGACCAGCAGGTGCAGAACGCCTTGCGCCCGGCACCACTCTTCCATGGCGTGATAGCGCTGGTCGCGGGCCCAGGCCTGCACATTGCCGGTGGCCGGCGGG
Source organism: Alphaproteobacteria bacterium (assembly GCA_965227515.1). Taxonomy (GTDB): domain Bacteria; phylum Pseudomonadota; class Alphaproteobacteria; order CALKHQ01; family CALKHQ01; genus CBDDFZ01. Next base: position 1,334,588 of record CBDDFZ010000001.1, on the reverse strand, counting down.
GCCGCCGACACGGTCAGGACATGGGCCTCGATATCCATGGCGGTCAGCCAGGCCGCCGCCCGCGCCGCCTCGTCCGCCGCTTCCGGGCGCAGGCCGTGGTCGACGATCAATCCGATGGTCCGCCCGCCGGCCTGCCGCGCCCACCGCCCGGCAAGCCAGGCGAGCGCCATGCTGTCCGCGCCGCCCGATACCGCGACAGCCACAGTCGGTGACGGCTCGAACGGCGCGAACCGCGCCATCCGGCTGCCGAAATCGGCATCGGTCAGCGCCGCGGCGTTGTCCGTGCCGGCCGCCGCCCGTTCGGTCGCGTCGGGAGTTGCGATCAGCCGCAGCCCGCGGTCGCACGCGCCGTGATGGCGCGCTGCTGAATGTTGAACGGGGCCGTCGGATAAGCGGTCTGGAGCTGGTTCAGCGCGGCGCAGGCGTCACTCGCCCGGCCAAGCTCGGTCAGCGCCAGCGCCAGCTTCAACAGCGTATCCGGCGCCTTGTAGCCCTGCGGATAGTTCGACAGGCCAGCGGCATAGGTCTCCGCCGCGCGCATGTAGTCGCGCTGGTCGTAGTAGATCTCGCCCAGCCAGAAGAACGCGCTCGAAGCCAGCGGATGGGTCGGATACTGCTCGATGAACCGGCGCAACGATGCATCGGCGGTGGGATAGTCGCCGGCGTCCAGCAATTGGCGGATGAACTGGAACTGCTGCTCCGCCTCTCCATTCGGGATGTTCAGCGAGGCGGTCTGCGACGGTGCCGCGACATCGCTGCTGCCGACGCTATTGCCGCCACCGTTATTGCCGGGCGGCTGCGGGGCGGTCAGCGACGGCGACACCGCGCCGGAACTGCCCGAACTGCCGCCAAGCTCGTTGAAGCGGAAGTCGACGTCGCGGGCCAGCGCCTCAAGTCGCTGGGTCAACTGGCCCACGCTGTATTCCAGCCGTTCGACCCGGTTGGTTAGGTCGCTCATCTGCGCTTCCAGGGTCGTGAGCTTGTCGTAGAGAAGGCCGATGTTCGAGTCCTGCGCCGACGCGCCGGCCGCCCCCATGACCGCCACCACCGCGGCGGCGGCGAAGCTGCCGATGCGAACCCTACCTGTCGTGCGACGAAACCCGACCATCGCCTTTCTCCACAAACTGCTCGAAACCCTGACCTACACGCGCCGCGTGCCTAGTTCACCAGCATCACGCCGCGGCGGTTCTGCGAGTACGACGTCTCGTTCGACCCCGGGATCGCCGGCCGTTCCTTGCCGTAGCTGATCGTCGCCAGCCGCGCGCCCGAGATACCGAGAGACACTAGGTAGTCGCGGACCGCGTTCGCGCGCCGCGCGCCCAAGGCCAGGTTATACTCGCGGGTGCCGCGCTCGTCGGCATGCCCCTCCAGGGTCACCCGCAGATTGGGATACTGGTTCAGCCACTGCGCCCAGCGCTCCACAAGCTGGCGCGCTTCCGGCCGCAACGTGGACTGGTCGTAGTCGAAGAACACCCGGTCACCGATGTTGACGCGCAGATCCTCCTGCGTGCCAGGCACCGGGCCTGCGGTGCCGGCGACCACCGGCTGCGAAATCGCGGCCTGATTGCCGGTCTGGCTGCTGTCCGACCCACAGGCGGCAAGCAGGAACGCGATTCCCACGAATGCCAAAACCGTACGAAACATCCTTACCCTCTCACGACCATTGAGCTTTGTTGACCAATAGCAGGGCTGCAGCGCCGCTCAAAAAGCACCGCAAACTATCGTGAAGTGCGAGTCCGCCGGAGCGGCAACACCGCCGCGCCCGGCACATCCCATCAGGGCAGCAAAGGCGACCACGCCGGATCCGATCCGTCCCCCGGCGAACCGACCGAACGCTGATTGAAGCCGGTCAGGTCGACGGAAAACAGCCGGGCCGACGTCTGGCCGGCCGATGTGGTGGGGCTTTGCGTGTAGAACATCAGCACGCGCCCGTTCGGCGCCCAGGTCGGGCTTTCGACCAGAAAGCCCTCGGCCAGCAGCCGTTCGCCGCTGCCGTCCGGCCGCATGACGCCGATATAGAACTTGCCGCCCAGAATCTTGGTGAAGGCGATCAGGTCGCCGCGCGGCGACCACACCGGCGTGCCGTAGCGTCCCTCGCCGAAGCTGATCCGCTGCGCGCCGCCGCCGCCGGCACCCATCACGTAAAGTTGCTGCGACCCGCTGCGGTCGGACTCGAACACGATGCGCGCGCCGTCGGGCGCCATGCTGGCGCCGGTATCGATCGCCGGATGGTTGGTCAGCCGGGTCTGCGCCCCGCTGGCCAGGTTGATGCGATAGATCTCGCTGTTGCCGCCCTGATCCAGGCTCATCAGCAGCGATCCGCCGTCCGGCGTGAACCGCGGCGCATAGGTCATGCCCGGAAAGTCGCCGAGCGAGCGCTGCTGGCCCGACTCCAGGTTGAACAGGTACACCCGCGGCTGGTTGTTGATGTAGGCGACGTAGGTGATGGTCTGGTTCGACGGCGAGAAGCGCGGTGTCAGCACCAGATAGCTGCCGTCGGTCAGATAGGCGTGGTTGGCGCCGTCCTGGTCCATGATCGCCAGCCGCTTAACGCGCTGGTCGGCCGGGCCGGATTCCGCGACATAGACCACGCGGGTATCGAAATAGCCGGTCTCGCCGGTGATCCGCGCGTAGATCGCGTCGGCGATCTTGTGCGCGATGCGGCGCCAGTTGTCGGCATCGGTGGTGAAGTTCAGGCCCTCGATCTGCTCGTTGGCCAGCACGTCCCACAGCCGGAAGTCCACCGACAGCCGCCCGTCGCTTTGGATCGTCGACGTCCCGGTCACCAGCGCCTGGGCGCCGGAACTGGTCCACAGCCCGAAGTCGGGGCCGGCATCCGCCGCCAGTTGCTGCGCGGTCTGCGGCAGGCTCTGCACCGCGATCGGGCGGAACAGGCCGGAGCTTTCCAGGTCCGACGTGATCACGCCGGCGATCTGACGGCCGAGTTCCGAGCCTTCCAGCGAGGCGCCGGTGAAATCCGGAATCGCGATCGGCAGCGGCTCGACCGTGCCTTCGGTAATGTCGATGACCAGTTCGGCACGCGCCTGGCCTTGGCCCGCCACGCCGAACGCCACGACAGCCATGGCCAGCAGGGCGGCCAACAAGGCCCCGCGCCGAGACGTGGCATGTTTCATGTTATCGATCATCCCCCAAATGGATCACCCAGCGGGCGACCTCCCTGTTGCCGCAGGTTCTGCCGCGTGCTCCCGGAGCGCATTCTCGCGCAAGTCGAGCAATACCAGCCGATTCGCGTAACATCGGCTGTCGTTACCGACTGCCCAGGCCAATTGAAACCAAAATCTTGGCAAGGTTGCGGCATCTCATAACATGTCATCCATGCTGAAGTTGAACGTTATGTACTGCCATTGCGGCCACAAATTGCTGGCCAGCGGCAGCGGCTGGCAGGCGCCGTTCAACAGCGCGCGACGCGCCGAATCCGCGGCGGCGCGATAGACCGGATCGCCCATGTTGTTCTGCTCGACGATCTGGGCATCGATCACCACGCCACTGCTGTTCAAGGTGGCGCGGATCGGAATGCGCATGTTTTCCGCCCCCTGCGCCCCGAACGGCGGGTTGTAGCAGGGCTTGATCGCACGCCGCACCGCGTCCACGCCGGGCGCGCCAAGCACCTGTTCGGCCCGCACCGGCGCGCCCAGCGGCGCCACGCCGGCGCCGTCCTGGCCACCTGAGCCGGGGCCGCTTGCCGCCCCATCCGCCGAGTCCGGGGCGCGCGAGGTGGGATCGGTCAGCGATTGCAGCACGCTGGCAATCTCGTCGGGCTGTTCGGCCGGCTCCGCCGAATCGTCCGTGACCGGGCTTTGCTGCTGCGGCGGCGGTGGCGGCGGCGAGGGATCCTCGGTCCGCGCCGGCATCAGGTCCGGCACCGGCACGTCCGGCGTGTCCAGGGCCGCCAGTTCCGGCACCGGGGCCTGGTCCTCGGCCTGCTGCGGCTCGTCGACCGGCTGGACGTCCTGCTCCGGCGGCGCCTCGGGCGCCTCCAGCGCGGCCACCACGGTCGGATCGCGCTCCGGCGCCTGTGGCGGCAGCAGATCGGCGGCCGGCGGCCCCTGGTCGGCGCTTTCGGCGCCAGTCGGCGCGTCGGGCAGTTCCGGCACCGGCGCGTTCGGCACGTCTTGCACCGGGGCGTCGGGCGCCGGCGGCACGGGATCGGCATCGGCCACATCGGGTGCGGTCTGTTCCGGCGGTGACGGTGCGGCAGCGAGCGCCGGCGGCGGGTCCGCCGGTGTGTCGGCCACGTCCGGCACGTCGGGCGAATCGTTCGCGGCGTCGGACAGCGGATCGGGCGCGCGGTCCGGCACTTCGGCCACATCGGGCGCGTCCGGCTGGTCGGACGCAGCCGGCGCGGGATCGGCGGTCTGCGCCTGCTCCGGCAGGTCGCTGACCTCCTCCACCGGTGCCGCCTCGCGGCCCGCTGGCTCGTCCGGCGTCACATCCGGGCGGGGCGGCGCAATGTCGGCCACGTTGGGCGCCGCGGTGATCTCGTCCAGCGACACCATGCCGACCGCGAACGCAAACGGCGGTTCCTCGATGTCCTCGAAGTTCAGGAAGATCACCGCCAGCATGGCGGCAACGTGCAGCAGCACGGACGCAATCCCGGCAAACGGCAGTGTCGCGCCGTTCATGGCCCGGTGCTCCGACGGTTCGGTCGCTTGACCGTGGGGATCATCCGCAACGCCTGCTCAGCGGTCGCTCGGCAATTCGGCGACCAAAGCGACCCGGGTGAAGCCCGCCTGGATGATCAGACCCATCACTTCCATGATCCGCCCGTAAGTGATGGTCTGGTCGCCGCGCACGAAGATGCGCCGGTTCTCGTCCTCGCCGACGATGGCACTGAGCTGCGAGGCCAGTTGGCCGACCTCGACCGGCTCATCGCCCAGAAAGACATTGGCATCACGGTCGATGGAGACCACCAGCGGCACGTCCTGGGACGGCAGCGCCGGCGCGTCGGCCTGCGGCAGGTCGACGTCCACGCCAACCGCAAGCAGCGGCGCGGTGACGATGAAGACGATCAGCAGCACCAGCATCACGTCGACGAACGGCGTGACGTTGATCTCCGCCATCGGCGCATTGCGGTCCTGGTTGCCCTGGCGCAGATTGAAGGCCATCCCGCAGCTCCTCTTCGCCCAATCTTAGTCCAGCTTGCGCTGAGTCTGCGCCGGCCCTCTCCCCCACCCGGCCACCCAGCCAGGATACTTTCGTGGGGGGCCGGGTGGGGGAGAGGGCTGGTGCCGAATTGTTGCGCCCATGCTTAAGCCTTCGCGTCCAATTGGCGCGAAATGATGGCAGCGAACTCGGTGGCGAAATTCGTCAGTCGCGCGGTGTAGCGGCGCATGGAATCTGCCGCCCGGTTGTAGGCGACGACCGCCGGAATGGCGACGAACAGGCCCATGGCGGTGGCGAACAGCGCCTCCGCGATGCCCGGCGCCACCGTGGTCAGGGTCGTGTTGTTCATCGCCGCAATCGCGGTGAACGTGTTCATGATGCCCCAGACGGTGCCGAACAGGCCAAGGAACGGCGCGACGCTGCCCGCCGTCGCCAGGAAGGTGACGCGCTTGCCGACCCGCTCGCTCTCGCGCTCGATGGTCACCGACATCACCCGCTCGATGCGGTCCTGCAGGCTGTGGATGACGTCGGAGGTCGACTGCACCGCCGAGCGGCGCCACTCGCGCATCGCGGACGCGAACACCGCCGCCATCGGGTCGGCCGGCGCGTTGCCGATGCGGTCGTAGAGGTCTTCCAGCGAGCCGCCGGACCAGAACGCATCCTCGAACTTGTCGGCATTGCGCTTCAGGCGCGCAAAGCGCAGCCATTTCTCGATGATGATCGCCCAGGACCAGATCGAGGCCAGTACCAGCAGCACCATCACCGCCTTGACCACGATGTCCGCCTGCATGAACAGGCTGACGAGGTCCAGATCCTCCATCGGCGAGACCGTCAGGTCGACGATACCTTCGCCGGTTAGTTGGCCGTCTTCAGTGGGTTCCATGTCGGGTAATCCAAGTGCCTTTGCGGTCCGGGCGCGCCAATCGCGGGCGCCGCCGGGTGAGCTCCAAATATCCTGCGGCCCGTGCGCTCAATCGAATCGGGTCCGCCCTGCCGAGTCGGCGCGCAAGCGCGGCGTATCAGTATTATGACTGCGCCGGGCCTGCAACCAGCGCGGCGAGGCCGCGCCGCAGATCGCCGGGCAGTCGTGCCGGCCGGCCGGACACGTCGACACAGGCGATCTTCACGCCCAGGTCGGCCAGCACCTCGCCGTCCCGCTCCACGGTCTGGCGCAGGTCGAACGAGGCGCCGCGCACGGCCAGAAACGTGGTCACGACCTGCAAGGCATCGTCCAGCACGGCAGGCTTCACGAACTCGACGTCGCACCGCTTTACGGTGAAAACAAGGCCGCCGTCGCGCCTGAGTTCGGTATGGTCGACCCCGCTCTGGCGCAGCCATTCGGTGCGCCCGCGCTCGGCGAACCGCAGGTAGTTGGCGTGGTAGACGATGCCACCGGCATCGGTGTCCTCGTAATAGACCCGCACCGGAAAGACGTGGCGCGGCGCGTCAGTCATCACAGCGTCAGGCGTCGGCAACTCAGTCATCGGCGGTCCAGCGCTCGTCGATGGCCAGGCCAAGCTGCGGGTCGGACCGGGCGTTCGGCTGCTCGGCCGGCGGGGTGACGCCCAGGTGCTTCCAGCCCCGTGCCGCCACCATGCGCCCGCGCGGCGTGCGCTGCAGGAAGCCCTGCTGGATGAGGTAAGGCTCGATCACTTCTTCGAGCACATCGCGTTGTTCGGACAAGGCGGCGGCCAGCGTCTCCACCCCCACCGGCCCGCCGGCGTAATTGTCGACGATGCAGCGGAGATAGCGGCGGTCGAGCGCGTCGAGCCCCTGGCTGTCGACATCCATCCGTGCCAATGCCGCATCCGCCACCTTGGCGTTGACCTCGTCAAGGCTGTCGACGACCGCGAAATCGCGCACCCGGCGCAGCAGGCGCCCGGCGATGCGCGGGGTGCCACGGGAGCGGCGGGCGATCTCGAATGCGCCGTCGTCGGTCAGCGGTACCGAGAGCAGACCGCCGCCACGGCGCACGATCGCCACCAGTTCCTCCGGCGAATAGAAATCGAGCTGCAGCGGGATGCCGAAGCGGTCGCGCAGCGGCGTGGTGATCAGCCCGGAGCGCGTGGTGGCGCCGATCAAGGTGAACGGCGGCAGGTCGATGCGCACCGAGCGCGCCGCCGGCCCCTCGCCGATGATCAGGTCGAGCTGCAAGTCCTCCATCGCCGGGTAGAGGATTTCCTCGACCGCCGGGTTCAGGCGGTGGATTTCGTCGATGAAGAGCACATCGCGCGGCTCCAGGTTGGTCAGCACCGCGGCCAGGTCGCCGGCCTTCGCGATGACCGGGCCGGAGGTGGCGCGGAAGTTGACCCCCAGTTCGCGGGCGATGATCTGGGCGAGCGTCGTCTTGCCCAGTCCCGGCGGGCCGCTGAGCAGCACATGGTCCATCGCCTCGCCGCGCGCGTGGGCGGCGCGGACATAGACCGTCAGGTTGGCGCGCAACTGGTCCTGGCCGATGAAGGCGTCCAGCGACAGCGGCCTGAGCGCACGCTCCGCCCCGTCGCCGGCGGTCTCCGCCGTCTCGACCAGGCGGTCGTCATCGCCAGGGATGGCACTCACTGGCTAAGCTCCTTCAGCCCCTGGGTGATCAGGCCCTCGACCTTGGCGTCTGGTCCCAGCGACGCCACCGCATTGGCGACCGCGCCCACCGCCTGGGTGCGCCCGAAGCCCAAATTGACCAGCGCGGAGACCGCGTCCGCCGCAGCGTCGCTGTCGACGCCGGCGGCCGCACCGGCAGGGGCAACCGTGCCGGCGGCAGGCGACGGGGTAAATGCGATGCCGGTTGCCTTGTCCTTCAGTTCGCTGACGATGCGTTGCGCCAGTTTCGGCCCGACGCTGGGCGCGCGGGTCAGCACCGCCTTGTCCTGGGCGGCGATCGCCTGGATCAGTTCGTTCGGCGACAGTGCCGCCAGGATGCCGAGCGCCACCTTGTTGCCGACACCCTGCACCCCGGTCAGCAGCCGAAACCAAGTGCGCTCGCCGGCATCGGCGAAACCGAAGAGCTGGATACGGTCCTCGCGGACATGGGTCTCGATCAACAGCGTCACCGCCTCGCCGGGGCCGGGCAGGCGGCCGAGCGTGCGGCTGGCGCAATGCACCAGGTAGCCGACGCCGTTGACGTCGATGACGGCGGTGTCCTCGTCGGTCGAGACCATGCGGCCCGAGAGTTGCGCGATCATGCCGCCACGCCCCCGGGCCTGCTCGCCTTCTCCGACCACGACCGCGCGGTGCCGTGATGGGCGTGGCAGATCGCGACCGCCAGCGCATCGGCGGCGTCCGCCCCGTCGATGGGGCAGCCCGGCAGCAACACCTTCACCATCGCCATCACCTGCGCCTTGTCGGCATGGCCGACCCCGACCACGGTCTTCTTGATCAGGTTGGCCGGGTACTCGGCCACCGGCAGGCCGCACAGGGCCGGCGCCAGCAGCGCGGCACCGCGGGCGATGCCGAGCTTGAGGGTGGAGTTCGGGTTCTTGTTGACGAAGGTCTCTTCCACCGCGGCGGCGGCCGGGCGATGCGCCTCGATCGCCGAACTCAGGCCGGCGTAGAGCTCGGCCAGCCGTTCAGCCAGGCTGAGGGTCGCGGTGGAGGCGACCGTGCCATTGGCGACATGGCTGAGCCGTGAGCCGTCGACATCGACAATGCCCCAGCCGGTGCGCTGCAGGCCGGGGTCGATGCCCATCAGGCGAATGGCGGTCTGGCTCACGCGGATGCCGCCCCCTGTCATGCGTCCGGACGCCCGAACTCAGGCGCTCAGACGCTCCATGATCTCGTCGTCGATGTCGAAATTGGCCGACACGGTCTGCACGTCGTCGCTGTCTTCCAGGCTTTCGATCAGCTTCAGCACCGTGCGCGCGCTGTCCTCGTCCACCTCGGTGGTCGTCTCCGGCTTCCAGACCAGGCCGGCGGACTGCGCCTCGCCGAACGCCTTCTCCAGCCCGTCGCGCACGTCGTTGAAATCGTCGGGCGCGCAGTGGATCTCGTGGCGGTCCTCCAGGCTCTGCACGTCGTCGGCGCCAGCCTCCAACGCCGCCTCGAACACCTCGTCGGCGCTGGCGACGTCGGCCGGATAGACGATCTCGCCCAGCCGGTTGAACATGAAGGCGACCGACCCGGTCTCACCCAGGGTGCCGCCGAACTTGTTGAACGACGAGCGCACGTCGGACGCGGTGCGGTTGCGGTTGTCGGTCAGCGTCTCGACGATAAAGGCCACACCGCCGGGGCCATAGCCCTCGTAGCGCACCTCCTCGTAGTTCGCGTCGTCGCCCTCGCCGGTGCCCTGCTTGATCGCCCGGTCGATGCGGTCCTTCGGCATGTTGGCCGAGCGCGCGGCCGAGATGGCGCCGCGCAGGCGCGGGTTCATCGCCGGGTCGGGCAGGCCCATCTTGGCGGCGACGGTGATCTCGCGCGCCAGCTTGGCGAACTGCTTGGCGCGCTTCGCGTCCTGCGCGCCCTTGCGGTACATGATGTTCTTGAATTGGGAATGACCGGCCATGGCCCGGCGAACCTCGTCTTGAGTCTGATGTGAGCGGCGCGGAGACTACCACACAGAATCGCCGCGCCGGAAGCTGCGCGCGACGTTTGGGTCAGGATCGGCTCGCGCGGAAACCGCGCCAGCCCTCTCCACCTCCGCTTCGATGAAAAAAAGATGCCCGCAGCATGTGCGGGCATCGCTGAAACTGCGACCGAAACCGAACTGGAAGGCTCAGTCGTAGAAGTAGAACATCTCCGTGTCCAACGGCACGTTTGACTTGAAGGTCAACAACGCCACCAGCGTCTCGTTGCCGTCCGGATCGCGCACCACCCACTGGCGCAAATTCATCGGCTCCGGATCGAAGGTGAAGGTCACCTCGCCCTCGTCCGGGTTGTTGGTGTCGACGATGGTCATGTTCAACAAACCGTCGTTGCGGTTGAACGCGGTGACGGTGATGTCGCCGGAAAGCCGCAGGTTGGAGCTGGTGAAGTACTCCACCGTCGTGTCGCTGATCAGCGCGCGCGAGGTCTGGTCCAGCTCCTTGTCGTGGTAGTGCACCCACGTGCCGTCCGCGACGATCAGAATAGGCGACGGCTCGTCATACTCGAACCGCAGCCGGCCCGGCCGCAGGATGAACAGCGTGCCCTGCACGTTATTGCCGCTGGGGTCGATCTGCAGGAAGCGCGCTTCCATCGAGGTGATCGAATTCAGGTAGTTCTCGATCCGCGAAACATCCTGTTGGTCTGCGGGCGAGAGAACCGCCGGCGTCACGGCAGAGGCCGGACCGGCGATCATGGCTGCCGTCACCGCCGCGGCGCCCAAGCTGGCGATCCGGCGCGCGATGATCATGGGATTTGGCATCTGGCATACCCTTCATGTGTGGCGATATCCCGTCACGTGTGACGAGAGCTTGGGGTCGCAGCCCAGAGCCGCGATGCAACAAGCAATATGCGGCAACACTTTGGCATTGCAAGGACGGCGGTGTGGCGGCGGTTGGAGTCACGCACGTTCGAGTTGGTTAGCGGCGAACAACCGAAACGCCCGGAATTAAGACGAATGCAACCGGTCCCGGTGCATCTTTGAGAGGCTCGCAACGACCCTTCAGAACCGATCAGGACCCGTGCGATGACTGACCGACGCCATCACCGCCCCCGCAAGCTGCCGCTCGTTCCCGTCGCCTCCGCCTGCCTTGCGCTGGCCGGCCTGAGCGGCTGCCTGATCGTGGAGTCGTCGCTGGCCAACCTCGACCCCGCTGCCCTGATGCCGGCGGCGGGCGGCGACCCGACCGTGGTGGCATTCCAGGAATCGGTGCAGCAGGCGCTGGAGTTCCTGCCCGACGGCGAGACCGTGCGGGTGATCGACCAGGTGCGCCAGACCGATACCACGGTCACCATCGTCGACACCGCCATCGGACCCGACGGCCAGCCATGCCGCAGCGTCGCCTACCTGGGCGCCGATGCCCAGATCCAGTCGCGCGGCACCTATTGCCGGGCCGACGACGGCGCCTGGCATGGGACCGATGCCGATATGGTGGTCTCGCTCGCGCCGTGAGGGAAAGAGGCTAGACTAACCCGCGCCCGGATCGGGCCGGCACCCGGCCCTTGTCGGTCCACTTCACCACGGCAATCGAGATCAGCGACAGCACCGCGAACCCGATGACCACCGGGCGCACCGATCCGTCGTACATCTGGCCGATGACCAGCCCGCCCGCCAGCGAGATGAACGTGGTGACCGACGCGATGACCGCCGCGGCGATGCCGGCTATGTGGCCCAGCGGCTCCATCGCCACCGCGTTGAAATTGCCGAACAACAAGCCGAAGCAGAACAGGCACACCGACAGGAACACCATCATCGACCACAGCGGCGGATGGCCCGAGGTCGACAGCGCCACCACGGTGAAGACGCAACTGATCGCGGCCAGGACGTACAGTGCCATGTAGCAAAGCCGCCGCATGCCCATGCGCATCACGAGCCGGGCATTGGCCACCGACGCGGCGCCGATGAAGACGGCCAATGCCGCGAACACCGCCGGAAACCAGACACCGAGCCCATATTGCTCCTGGAAGATCTGCTGCACCGAGTTCAGGTAGCCCAGGAACGCGCCGAAGATGAGCCCCGCCGCGATGGTGTAGCCCGCCGCCGTGCGGTTGGTGCAGGTCTCGACCGTCGCATGCCATATGTGGCGGACCGACAGCGGCGAGCGCCGTTCCGGCGGCAGCGTCTCAGGCTGGCGCAATGCGAACCAGATGCCGAGCATGACGCCGAGCACCATCAGGGCGGCGAAGATCACCCGCCAATGCGCGATCAGCAGGATGCCCTGGCCGATGGCCGGCGCCACCATCGGCACCAGGATGAACACCGCCAGGATCAGCGACATCACCCGGGCCATGCCGTCCCCGGCAAAGCGGTCGCGGATCAGCGCCAGCGAGACCACGCGGGGTGCGGCGATACCGATACCCTGCAGCAGGCGGCCGATCAGCATGGTGGTGAAGTCGCCGGCCAGCATCGAGATCACGCAGCCGACCACGAAGATCGCCAGCCCGACATAAAGCGGCGGCTTGCGCCCGTAGCGGTCCGACAACGGGCCATAGAGAAGCTGCCCGCCGGCAAGGCCCAGGAACAGCATGGTCAGCACCAGTTGGCGCTCGTTCTCGTCGCCGGCACCGAGGTCGCCGCCGATTTCGCCCAAGCCAGGCAGCATCAGGTCGATCGACAGCGCCATCAACGCGGTCATCAGCGCCATGAGCGCGATGAATTCCGCGAAGCCGGGGCCCGACCGCGCCGCAGGGGCGCCGTTCGCCGACGCCGGTGATGTCGTGATGGTAGCGATGACAGATTTCCCGGAACCCTGCCGCGCACCATAGCCGGCATTCGGGAACAGTTTTCGGGTATCGGCCAGGGCCGGGCGCGTCAAGGCAATTCGCCCGTCCAGCCATGCGTGTGGCGCATACCGGGTTGCGGCGCCCCAATTGAGGGCCGGTCGGGGAGGCGCGGGCGCAAATCATTACCCGATGCTCCATTTCCGCCACCCCAGGGCCTTCGACCGGCCACATTTCACGGCAGATATAGGCATGTGCGGCGGCACGAGGATGATGGAGGGATCCATGAGAGCCACTGCCATTGCCGCACTGCTGGCCGCCTGTACGGCCAGCGTCGGCGCGCAAGCCGCAAACCCGCAAGGGGGAAGTTACGGGGGCCAGGGTTACGGGGGCCAGGGTTATGGGGGCCAGGGTAATGGAGGCCAAGGTTATGGCGACCAAGACTACGTGCCACGGCTGTACGCGCCCGACGGATCGATCGTTCCGGTGACCGATCTCCTGGGGCCGGAGCCGCTGGTGGTCAACATCTGGGGAAGCTGGTGCGGTCCATGCCTGCAAGAACTGCCATCGCTCGCGGCGCTGAACGACTGGCTGGTGCCGCAAGGCGGCCGCGTGGTGCTGATCGCCGCGGACCAGGCGCCGCCCGCCCAGATCAACCAGTTCCTGCAACAGCGGCTGGGCCTGAGGGGCATGACCTCCTATGTCGACGGCGGCGGCGAGGTGACCAACTACCTCGGCGTCAGCATGTTTCCGACCACGCTGATCGTCGACCGCAATGGCGACCTGCTGGATGTGGTGGAACAGGCCGCCGACTGGAACTCGCAATATGTCCGCGACTATTTGGCGAGTTGGATTGGCAAGACCGACCCATGGAACCAGGGCCCGACGCAGGACCAGACCTCCGGCTATCAGACCCAGGGCCCGCAATGGCAGCCCGGCCCGCAGCAGGGCTGGCCGCAATACAATGCCGGCTACGGCAACGACGGTTATGGGAGCGGCTACGCGAACGGCGGCAATGGCTTCTGCCCGCCGGGCTGGTAGCCACCGCTCGGGGACGGGATGGCAGGTACGCCGTCCCGTTTTCCGCGAAGATTAGCCGTTTTTCATCCACTTCATGCTGAACTGACGCCCACAAAGACCAGGAGGGTCCCATGCGTCCGCACATCCGCCCGCATCTTCACCGAATCGCATCCGCCGCCGCAGTGCTAACGGCGCTTTCCGCATCCGCCATCGCCGCCGATGCCGGCAATGCGCTGGAGACGGATGCGCCGGTTGCCATCGTCAGCTATCCGCTGGCCGGCGCGGTCGAGCTGATGGCCGGCGAGAACGCCGTCGACCACATCGTCCTCGGCCTCTATGGCGCGGTCGACGTCGCCGCCGACGGCAGCGTCAGCGGGAACGGCGTGGTGATCTACACCTACATGGCACCGTGCGAGTGGGCACCGCCCTATCCGGACCGCTACGCGCCGCCCTATTGCCGGATCGACGGTGTCATCGACGCCGCGTTCTCGGTCACCGGCCGCGTGATCGACGAGGTGCACCGGCACGACGACGACAACGTCTTCAAGGACCACATCTTCGCGTTGGCCGACGCGCATGCGCCCGAACGCCTGGACTATGCGCCGCTAACCCTGGAGTTGACCCTGACGCTGGAGGGTGCGCCCGCCGAGCTGCTGGCGTTCTGGGGTTTCGCGGACCCGGTGGTGCAGCCGGGCCGGACCGAAGCCGCGACCGGCGGCCTCCATGTCTCCGGCCTGTTCGGCGCGCCGTTCCAGATCTCGCCGATGGCGCTGGTGCCGGTTGCGGACGACGAGTCCGGTGCTGCCATCGCGGACGCGCGCCAGTATCTCTCCCAGGGCAGCTACAGCGGGGGCACGCCGCTGACCGCCGTCGGCAGCATCGGGTTCCTGGACATCGACCCGGCCCTGCTGCCCCAGGCGACCGACCCGATGGTCTACCTGCAATACGAGACCACCGCGCCCGAGGGTACGCCGCCGCGCGAACTCAGCGACGCGGAGGCAGCCGCCATCGCTGCCTACGAGGCTGGCGACGGACCCGCCGCCCACGACCCGGCACGCGACATCCTGGACGGCGGTCTGGACGAGCTGGCCGAGGGCATGCGCGACGTCCTGGAAGGGTTATGAAATCGTGAGTGATCGCGCGCACTGCGCGGCACCGCAGCGGCCCGTATGTTGCGTGTGAATTTTCGCACAGGTTGCCCCCTGTTAACGCCTTGTTAACCGCAGATCGTGCGTATTGGTTGCCAGGAGGCACTACATATTGTGGAAAACGGTGGGGAAAAGCTGTGGACTACATTGACGAAAACGAGCCTGAGCAACTGGTTAGCCCATATCTGCGGCGTCCGCTGCGCGACCTCGGCAAGGCCGAGTCAGATCTGCGCACCGCGCGGGCGAATCTGCCAGCCAGTCGCAAGGGCCCGATGTCGATAAGACAAATGCTGCGAGAGGCCGATCATGGCCATCTCACGGTCGTGAAGGCGGACGCGGAGTAGCGCGGGCCGCACCCTATGTCAGGATCAGCTTGCGCTGAAGTCTGCGCCAGCCCTCTCCCATTTCCATGCGGTCGCGCATCCGCGCTCCCTTTTGGCACCCGGCCACCCAAACTGGATACTGTCGTTGGGCGGCCGGGTGGGGGAGAGGGCCGGTGCCGACTGAGCGAAAGCGAATGACACCCTAGCTTGTGCGTTCGCGCACCGATGCCGCGGTCTGGCCGAACAGCACCTTGCGGGCCGCTTCGTCCGGGTGGCCGGGGCGGTAGTCCTTGCCAAGATCGACGCCGCGCCGCACCGCCGGGCGTTCCTTCACCCGGTTGCGCCACGCCGCCAGATGCGGGAACGGCGTCAGGTCCGCCCCCAGCGGCTTGGCAATCAAGATCCAGGGCCAGTTGATCATGTCGACGACGCTGTAGTCGTCGCCCAGGAAGTACTGCTTGCCCTCCAGCCAGCGGTCCATCACCCCCAGGCAGCGGTCGTATTCGTTGGCATAGCGCTCGCGGCCATAGCCGGCCTGGTCCTGTGGCGCATAGTTCACGAAGTGGCTGAGCTGGCCGGCCATCGGCCCCTGGTTGCCGACCTGCCAGAACATCCATTCCAGCGCCTGCTTGCGCTTCAGCGAATCGGTCGGCCAGAACCGGCCGGTCTTCTCGCCCAGATAGATCATGATCGCGCCCGACTCGAACACCGTCACCGGGTCTCCGGGCACGTCGTGGTCGACGATCGCCGGCATCCGGTTGTTCGGGCTGATGTCCAGGAATTCGGGCGTGAACTGTGCGCCGGAACGAATGTCGAGCGGGATCGTGTTGTAGGGAATGCCGAGCTCTTCCAGCAGGATCGAGACCTTCCAGCCGTTCGGCGTCGGCCAATAGTAGAAATCGATCATGCCGCCGCTCCGCTCTTCTCGATTGTTTCGCTGTCCGAATCGACTGCGACACCCCCGTCCAGCAGCTTGGCGATCTCCGAGTCGGAGAGCCCGGCCTCGACCAGCACTTCGCGGGTGTGGGCGCCCAGGACCGGCGCCGGGCTGCGGTATTCGGGCGTTGTCTCGGAGAATCTTGCCGGCGTGCGGGTCTGGCGCACCCGGCCGGCCTGCGGGTGGTCGTGCTCCACCACGATGCCGCTGGCCTGGACCTGCGGATGGCGGATCACCTCGCGGCGGGTGAGGATCGGCGCGCAGGGCACATCCTCGGCCTCCAGCCGCGTCAGCCAGTCTGCGGTGCTGCGTTCCTTCAGCGCCTCCTGGGTCAGCTCCAGGCGCGCGCCGCGATGCTTGTCCAGGCCTTCCGAGTTTTGGAACCGGGGGTCGGCAAGCCATTCCGGCCGTTCGCAGGCGCGCGCCAGCCCCTGCCACTCCTTCAGGCGCATCACGGCGACGCTGATGAAGCCGTCCGCCGTCTCGTAGATCAGGTCGATCCAGCTCTGCGCGGTCTCGGCCGGCAACTCGTCGCCGACGAAGGTGTGCCCGCCCATATCGGACGACCACAGGAACGCGATGATGGTGTCCAACATCGACAGCCGCACATGCTGGGCCACGCCGGTGCGCGCGCGGGCCAGCAGGGCGGCGGTGACCGCCTGGGAGACCGCGAACCCGGTCAGCTTGTCGGGCAGGATGGTGCGCACCAGCCGCGGCCGGGCCTCGTCGGAGCCGGCCTGCACCGTCGTCAGCCCGGTCAGTGCCTGCACCAGCGGATCGAACACCGGCTTGTGGGCATAGGGCCCGTCCTCGCCGAAGCCGCTGATCGACACATAGATGATGTCGGGCGCGGCCTCGCGGATCGCCGCCTCGCCGACCCCGATGCGGTCGGCCACGCCGGGCCGGAAGTTCTGGATCACCACATCGGCGGTCGCCGCCAGCCGCTTGACGGCGGCCACGCCTTCCGGCCGCTTCAGGTCCAGCGCCACCGAGCGCTTGTTGCGGTTGTTGTTGACGAACGAGGCGGAGAAGCCGCCACGGCGGGTGGCGACCTGGCGCGCGTGATCGCCGCCCTTGGGGTTCTCGACCTTAATCACGTCAGCACCCTGGTCGGCCAGGATCAGCGTCCCCAACGGGCCGGAGATCATGCTGGTCAGGTCGATGATGCGAATGCCGTCCAACGGACCGGGCATATGTTGGTCCTCCACTGCACATGCAGGGCTGGCATACGCCTAGCGCGAACCGGCCCTGGTATTCGTGCTCACTTCTGGCAGGGGATGTTGTGGCCGTCCAGCGTCGCGCGCTTCAGGATGCCGCTGATGCCGGCCGCGGCCACCTCCCCGCAAATGGCGGCGGCATCGAACGGCTCGTCGTCGTAGTTCTCCGGGTACTCGGCATTCAGCGCCGGCTTGCCGGCGGCCAGGAACGGCGTGGCGGAGGCGCACGTCCCGTTCAGCACGCAGTCCTCCAGCAGCAGCAAGTCGAACTCTGGCGCCAGCTCGGCGGTCAGGTCCGGCACGTTCTTCAGGATCGCCCCCATGCCGCGCGCGTGGGTGGCGGCGGCCAGCGCGCGCAGATAGGCCACCTGCTGGGCGCGCGAGATGTCGAAACCGGTGTCGTTGTCGAAGGCGTCGACATTGTCGAACTCGACCAGCGCGAAACCCTTGGCCGCGCACATATCGAGCCGCGCCTCCATCAGCGGCATGAACAGAGCAAAACGGCCGGCGTCGAGCCAGGTCTCGTCCGGCCACTCGTCATAGACATCGCCGATAAACGAGGGTTCGCCGGTGGCCGCGTCCAGCGCCTCGAACGCGCCGAGGTCCGGCCGCCAGTCCTCCAGCGTGCCGACGGAGAGGTAGCACCACATCCGCGTACCATGGGCGGCATGGTGGGCGACCGCGCTGGCCGGCGTGTCGAAACCGTCGACGCCCAGATAGTCGAGCCCGGTGGCGACCTCCATGGCGTCGTCGCTCAGCACCCAGTCCCATGTAATATCGGTGTTTGCTGCCTGCGCCGTCGCGCTGGCCAGGATGGCCGCCCCGCACGCAAATGCGGACGGCCGGATTCTTTTCGTTTGATTGAGAATTCGGTTCCAGCCCACACCCCCTCCCGGCCGCCCAACGACAGTATCGTGAACTGGGTGGCCGGGAGGGGGTGTGGGCCGGCGCCGCGCTGAAAATGAGCGGTTCCCGCTCATTTTCGCAAATAGACTCAGCACGTGGGTTCCAACCTCAACAGGCGCGATCCTGGCGAGGCGCTGTCGAGCCCGCCGGTCACGATCTCGGGCTGGTCCGGGCCATGCAGCACCATCACCCGCCACGCGCCGGCATCCTCGCTGGAGCACGGCTCGGCAGGGGACGCAGCATGGGTATCGAAGCCGAAGCCCTCACCCACCGGCGGCGGCGCGTTGAACGCCTGCAGGTTCTCCCCAGCCCGCACCAGGCCGGCATCGGATGGGTTCTGGATGATCTGGTCTTCGCGCGCGGGTTGTTCGCTGGCCAATCCGGCGGTCGCCGACAGCATCGTCACGCAACCAGCCAGCGCAAATCCCCATACCTGGTTCATCGATCTCATCCCCGTCCTGGATCAAGGGGAGCCACCCCGAAACTCAGCAGCAGCGATGGTAGGCTGGGGATGCCGCCGCCGGCAAGGCCCGGGGGTGTCTTGTCGCGGCTATTTTCTGGGCTGGCCCTCGACCGCCGTCTCGGCGCCCACCTTCACTTTTGCGGCACCAGTGGCTGTCGGACCGTTGCCCTTGCCGGTACCGGAGTCCTTCGCGCCTGACTTTGCTGCCGCGGGCTTCGCTGTTGGCTCCGACGACTTGGCATCGTTCGTCACCGGCTTCACGTCCTCGACGGCTGCCGCATCCGTCTTGGCGCCAGCGGGGGGATCGGCGGGCGCCGCAATCGAGGGCGCCGGCGGGCGCTTGGGCGCGGTGATCATGATGTGCGCGCTGTCGGGCGTGATCATCAGGGTCTGCCAGGCGATGGTGGCGAAGCTGCCGCACTTCGGGCAGTGGCTGGCCCACTCGCCGACCTGGGTACCGCAGTGATCGCACTGCCAGCCGACGTGCTGGCCGACCATCGCCGCCTTGTCGAGCAGCTCGCGCACGGCGGCCGGGTCGGTGCCGGCGCGGTCCTCGACCTCGGCGAGCAGCATGTAACCGCGCGCGCCCACGGCATCCTCGCTGACCTGCTGCAGCTCGCGCCGCGCCTCCTCCCAGTTCTCCTCGTCGATGGCGAGTTCGGCCAGCACCAGGTGGCTTTCCGGATGGTCGGGATTGGCGGCCGCCAGCGCGCGCAGGCGCTTGGCCCGCTGCGCCGGCTTGTTGTCCGCATAGAGGTTGCGGAACTGGTCGGCGATCGACGGGTGCGGCCGGTTGGTCCAGGCCTTGATCAAGGCGTCGGCGGCGCGGGCCGGCTTGCCCGCCGCGCGATGCAGGTCGGCCAGGTGGACAGCGGCGGGCGCGAAGCCCGGCTCGGCCTTCAGTGCCTGGCGGATGTGGCGCAGGCCGGCGTCGACATCGCCATCGGCCACGGCGGCACGCGCCGCCTCGGTGTTCGCCACCGCCAGCACATGATTGGCCTCGGCCGGCGTGTAGGCGCCAACCTTGGCGGCCTGGGTCACCGTCTCCAGCACCTTCGGCCACTGCTCGGCACGGGCGCGCAGGTCGACCAGCGTCTGCAACACCCACGGCGCCTTCGGCCGCAGGGCGTGCGCCTGCTCGGCCAGCTCCAGGGCGCGTGCGCTGTCGCCGGCGCGCAATGCCTGCATCAACAGCCCGCGCAACCCCAGGAACGCGGTGTCGGACTCCTCGAGCATGGTCTCGAAGTAGCGCCGCGCCGAATCCTCCTCGCCGCGCATCTGGGCGGCCTGGGCCGACAGCAGGCGCGCCAGCGGCGCGTCGTGCAGCATCGCGCCCGCGCGCTTGGCCTGGCGCTGGGTCTCGTCGGTGTCGCCGGCAGCGGCGGCGACCAGGCCGGTGGAGAGCGCCTTGTAGCCGCGCTTCTCGCGGTCATAGACCCACCAGTCGGCCAGCCGGCCCGGCGTCAGGATGACGGTGCGCAACAGCCGATGGACGAACACCGCCACCACCACCAGCACGGCCAGCGCCACCGCCAGCACGCCCATGCTGGTTTCGATGCGGTAGCCCAGCCACTCCAGCGTGACCGCGCCGGGATGGGACTGCAGGAACAGCCCGATCGCCACCAGAATGGCGAGTTGGACGAAGAAGAAGATGACGACGCGCATGGGTGGTCAGATCTCTCGTTCGCGGGCGCTAGAGATGAGTCATTCGCTGTCGCTGTCCGGCGTGCCGGGATCGGTCGGCCGGAACGCTTCCAGGGCCGCGGCCTGCATGTCGGCCATCGCGGCATCGACGGCGACGCGCAGCCGGGCTTCGGCCAGCCAGTCGGCCGCCGCGGCGGCATAGCCGGGGCCGAAATTGTCCAGCGCCGCCATCGCCTCGACCGCGCTGCCCAGGTCGCCGGCAGCCAGATGCTCGTCGGCCGTCACCAGGATCGCGTCGACCGACTGGTAGCCGGTCTCGTCGATGCGCGAGATGGTCACGAGGTCGCTCACCTCCGACAGCACCTCGTCGATGGTGTCTTCCGGCGGCTCCGGATCGGCCTGCAGCACAGCGCGGCGCACATCGTCGAATTCCATGCGCAGGCTGCGCAGGGTCGGCACGCCGGTCGCCGCCGCATCGCCCACCGCCGCCTGCACGCCCGCCAAGGTCGGATCCAGCCGGCTGGCCAGCTCCGGCCGCGCGGCGATGATGGCGGCCAGGCTCTCCAGCTCGGTCGCGAACGGATCCGGCGAGCGCAGCCGGTCGTCGAGCTGGCCGAGCGCGATCAACACCGCCTGCCCGTCGGCCGCGGCGTCGTCGCGGTTGGCCAGAATGTCGATGCGCTGGGACAGGTTGTCCGTGGCCGCGTCCAGGTCGGCCTGCAGCGTCTCGGCCATGGACTGCATCTCGCCGCGCGCGGCATCGAGTGCGGCCTGCACCTCGGCCAGGCTAGCCGACAAGGCGTCGGTCGCCTCGCCCACCTGCGCCAGGTCCTGGGCATTCGACCCGGCCTGCTGCTCGACGGCAGCAACCTGACCGCCCAGGGTCTCGATATGGCCCTCCAGGGCGGCGATCACGTTCTGCATCGCGCCAAGCTGCGCGGTCAGATCGTCCAGACGGGTGCCGATCCCGGCGAACAGCGCCGGATCGACGGTGCCGCCATTGCCATCGCCGACGGCCCCCGCCACGGCGGCGAGCGACGCCTTCAACTCGGTGATCTCGCCATTCAGGGCATCGATCTGATCGGACGTGCCGGTGAGACTGGCGACGTTTGCCTGGACGGCGTCCAGCGCCTCGCGCAGTTCGGCGACGGCCGCGTCATCGCCGGCGCCGCCCGCGGCCTCAACCGCGTCCAGGCGCTGTTGCAGGTCGGCGATCTCCGCCGACAATGCGTCGGCATCTGCGCCGCCGGCATCGGCGTCGCCGGCCAGCATCGGGTAGACGATCGGCCACACAACCGCGAACAGCAGCACCAGAAGCAGGCCGACCAGCAGGCCACGACCGCCGGATGTCTCGTCGGTGCGTGCCGGCGGGGCCGGCGGCGTGGGCGGGGTCGGTGGCGTCGGCGTGGCGGGTGTGGAAGGCCCGGAACTCGATTGGCCACTTCCCGTGCTGCTTGTGCTGCTCGGCCCACTGGCTCCGGCAGAACCACTGGTACTTCCACTTGGCCCTGAGCTGCCGCTTGGCCCTGAGCTGCCACTCGGTTCAGTAATCGGCATCACCCGCATCGGCTCGCGCGGCCGCCCCGGTCGCGTCGGTTGTCCGGATCGCGTCGGTTGGGACGCACGCCCGCCGCTACGCGGAGCGCGGCCCGGCGAACTGGCCCGGCCCGGCGTACTGGCCCGCGCAACCGCCGGCCCGCTCGGGCGGGCCGTGGTTTCGGTCGTGGTTTCAGTCGTGGTCGTTGACGCACCGGCGTCGTCGTCGGCCGGCACCGCCTCCAGCGTCAGGTCGATGCTGTCGGCACGCGCCGCGCTCTGGATCTCCGCGATACGCTGCGCGGGGATGGTGTTGCGCTGCTTCCAGCCCTGCACGGTGCTGACCGGTATGCCAAGCTTGTTCGCCGTCGGCCGGATGCCGCCGAACGCCGCGATCACGGGCGCGGCCACCACGTCGCCGTCAGGCGCGGATGGCGCACCGCCCGCGGTTGCCTGAGCGTCCGCATCGGCGGGTTTGGTGTCCGGCTGCGCGTCCTGCGCCTTTTCGGCATTTGGGGACAGCGGGTCGGGCGAATTCTTCTCATCAGGCGTCTTGGGGTCATCTGCCATTGACTGACCTTCGCTAGCACCACGCGTACGTTATTGAGATGACACACACGCGGCCACATGCACAACTGCTAAATGCGGCCGGGGTTCCATTTTGCGATGCTGCGACAACGCGCCCTGTACGGCAGGCAGCGCGGCGATGCGGAGGCGTACGCACCCGCCGCGGTCTAGTCGCGGCCAACGCCCATCGCACGTACACACCGCAGCATGGCAGCATGATCGGGTGACCCCGCAACCGTCACGTCATCCCAACCGGCGGACCGCAAGACATCAGCGGCGGCCGCACCGATACATACGGCAGCGAGGCACTGTGCCGCCTCGCTCAGGCCGTATGTATCCGCCAACGCAATGAACGCTTCCGCCGTACGTGCGCTATAGAACATCGCCGCTTGCAGATTGCCGGCCTCCAGTGCCCGCACCACGTCGTCGGGCAGCATGTCGGCCGCCTGCATGTCGTAGACGACAAAACCATCGCAGCACAGACGCAATGCGCTCAACCGCGCGGCCAGATCGACCGTGATCTGCCGCCCGCACGCATACAACAGGTGCGTACGCGGTGGATCGCATTGGCGTACGATGAGTGCGATCAGATCCTCGACATCGCCGCCGGCGCTGACCAGATTGGCGAAGCCGACGGCTCGCGCCGCCGACTTGGTCGCATCGCCCACGGTGTAGATCGGCAAGTTCCGTTCCATGATCCTGGCGGAGAGCGGGTGCAGCGCCAGCGCCCGCGCGCCGTTGCGGCTGGTCAGCACCACCCCGGTCACATCGTCGATGCGCGGCACATCGGCCTCCGGCGGCGGCAGGATCGGCACCATCTTCAGCATCGGCGCGCACATCGCCGTCCAGCCCATCGCGCGCAGGTCGATGGCGGTCTCGTCGGCATCCGGCTGCGGCCGGGTGACCAGAATGCGGCGCGCCACGATCAGTGCCCGCCCGCGCCGCCAAGCGCGCGCCCGCAGTCGAACCCGAATGCGGCGGCTTCGTCGCGCGCGCGGCCCGCGCCGTCCAGGTTCCAGACCCTGCGCACAAGATTGCCGCCGTCCGGGTCGGCGCGTAGGCCGTCTAGCGTCCAGCCGCCATCGTTCCGGGTGGCGTGGGCGGCGATCGGCGTGCGGCAGGAACCGTCCAGGGCGGCCAGGAAACCGCGTTCCATCGCGACCGCCATTGCCGTGTCCGGGTCGTTCAGCGCCGCCACCCGGGCGACCGTCGCCTCGTCGCCCTCGCGGCACTCGATACCGATGGCGCCCTGCGCCACCGCCGGCAGCATTTCGTCCGGCGTCAGCAACAGGTGGGTGTCCATGGTGCGGTTCAGCCTTTCAAGACCGGCCAGGGCCAGCAGCGTCGCGTCCACCGTGCCGTCGGCCACCTTGGCCATGCGGGTGTCGACATTGCCGCGGATCGGCACCACCTTCAGGTCGGGCCGCGCGTGCTGGATCTGCACCGCCCGCCTGAGCGCCGAGGTGCCGACCACCCGTCCCGGCGCGATGGCGGCAAGCCCCGTTCCGTCTCCGGTCCGTGCATCCGGGTGCAGGATCAGCACGTCGTGCGGGTTGGCGCGCGGCAGCAGAGCAGCGATGAACAGCCCATCCGGCAGCACGGTGGGCACATCCTTCATCGAGTGGACGGCAAGGTCGATGCGATTGTCGTAGAGCGCCTCCTCGATCTCCTTGGTGAACAGGCCCTTGCCGCCGATTTCGGCCAGCGGCCGGTCGCGCACCCGGTCGCCGGTGGTGGTGATGATGACGGTCTCGATCGCGCCGGGCCCCGCCAGGTCCGGGTGGTGCGCGGCCAAACCCGCCGCGACCATCGTCGCCTGGACGCGGGCCAGCGGGCTGCCACGGGTGCCGATCCGCAGGATGGGGTGCGACGAGGTGCTCATTTCCTGTACCTAGCGGCTGGAGGGCCAATCTGCCAGCATGCATGACAAGCGAAGGCGACAGATGATCGTTTTGGGCATCGAGACATCCTGTGACGAGACGGCGGCGGCGGTGGTTACCGACGGCGCGCCGGATGCGCGCATCCTGTCGAACGCGATCCACAGCCAGATCGAGGATCACGCGCCCTATGGCGGCGTGGTGCCGGAGGTGGCGGCGCGCGGCCATGTCGAGCTGATCGACCGGGTGATGGCGCGCGCCCTGGCCGATGCTGGCGTCGATTGGGCCGACGTCGACGGGGTCGCGGCCACCAGCGGGCCCGGCCTGATCGGCGGCGTCATCGTCGGCGCGGTTGCCGGGCAGGCCGCCGCCCTGGCGCGCGGCGTGCCGTTCGTCGCGGTCAACCACCTGGAAGCGCATGCGCTGACCGCGCGGCTGACCGACGATGTCGCGTTTCCCTACCTGCTGCTGCTCGCCTCCGGCGGCCATTGCCTGATCGCGATGGTGCGCGGTGTCGGCCGCTACGAGGTGCTGGGCCGGACCCTGGACGACGCCATCGGCGAGGCCTTCGACAAGACAGCCAAGCTGTTGGGCCTGGGCTATCCCGGCGGTCCGGCGGTGGAGGCCGAGGCACAGCGCGCAACCGGCGCGCGCGCCAGGTTCTCGCTGCCGCGCCCGATGCTGGGCCGCCCCGGCTGCGACTTCTCGCTGTCCGGCCTGAAGACGGCGGTGCGCCGCCACGCCGAAGCCATCGCCGACCTGCCCGACGACGATGCAGCGGACGCCAGGGCCGATCTGTGCGCCGCGTTCCTGGACGCGGTGTCGGACATCGTGGCCGACCGTTTGGCCAACGCGATTTCGGCACTGCCCGACACACCCGCGACGCTGGTCGTCGCCGGCGGTGTCGCCGCCAACCGGACGCTCCGGACACGGGTTGCCAGCGTCGCCGAGGCGCATGGGCTCGCCTTCGTCGCGCCGGCACCGGCGCTTTGCACCGACAACGCGGCGATGGTGGCCTGGGCCGGGCTGGAGCGGCTGATGGCCGGCGAGGCCGGCATGCGCAACGTGGTGCCGCGCCCGCGATGGCCGCTGGAGGAAATGGCCCCGCCCGACGCGGTCGCGGCCGGGACCGACACGCCCCAACTTACGGAGGCACGGCCATGAGCCCGCCGGTGAGTATCGAAGTCCAGGTCGTGCAGTTGTTCGCCACCCCGGTGGTGATCGTGCACGTGCCCGACGCGGCTGCCCTGAACGCCGCGCTGAAGGACACGATCCTGAAGCGTGCCGAGGCCGCGCCCTCGACCGACCATTCGAATCTGGGCGGCTGGCAATCGGACTGGGACATGATGGACTGGGGCGGGCCGGCCACCGCCAAAGTGCTGGACCTCGCCAAGCAGACCGCCGGCCGCATGACCCAGACCCGGGCCGGCCAGCCGACCAACATCGAGTGGGCCCACAATATCTGGGCCAACGTCAACCGGTACGGCAACGCGAACGAGGGCCACATCCACCCCGGATCGGTGTGGTCCGGCACGTATTGGGTGGAAACCGGCGGCGCGGAGGCGGACCCGACGCTCGGCGGCGAGTTCGAGCTCTACGATCCGCGCGGAGCCGCGCCGGCGATGCTGGCGCCCGACCTGGTGCCGGCGGTACCCGGTGCGGTGTCGATGGGCGCCAGCGAGATGATCCCGCCGCGCGCCGGCGACATGCTGCTGTTCCCGTCGTGGGTGCGCCACGCCGTCCGCCCCTATCGCGGCGACCAGGTCCGGATCTCCATCGCCTTCAACTTCTGGCCGGCCACCGCGCCACGGCCCACACGCTGAGCCGGCAGCACTGAGCCGTCGGTCCTGAGCCGTCAGCATTGGGGCGATTTGCACGCGCGGCGAATTAGGCTAGCTTGCCGCCGCATCCAAGTTTCGATCCGGGCTGCATCCGGCCCGGCAGAACGCCATCCAATTCGGGGAGGAATACATCATGCTGTGGGCGGTCTACTGCGTCGACAAGCCCGGCACCGGCGACCTGCGTATGTCGCTGCGGCCGGAGCACCTGGAGTACCTGAAGAGCCAGAACGACAAGATCGTGCTGGCCGGCGCCACGTTGCAGGACGAGGACGACACCATGACCGGCAGCCTGCTGGTGGTGAACGTCGACACCCGCGCCGAGGCGGAAGCGTTCTCGGCCAACGACCCGTTCACCAAGGGCGGCCTGTTCGAAAGCGTGGTCATCACCCGCATGCGCAAGGGCATTTTCAACGCCAGCGCGGCGGAAGGCGCCTGAGCCCATGGCCTACTGGTTGTTGAAGTCAGAACCGGGCGCCTGGTCGTGGGACGATCAGGTACGCGATGGGACCGCCGAATGGGACGGCATCCGCAACCATCAGGCCAACAACAACATGAAGGCGATGCAGATCGGCGACCGCGGCTTCTTCTACCATTCGGTGGACGAGAAGCGGATCGTCGGCATCGTCGAGGTCTCCAAGCTCTGGTATCCGGACCCATCGGCGCCGGATACCAAGTTCGGCATGGTCGACGTCACCGCCGTGGCGCCGATGCCGAACCCGGTCACGCTGGCCGACATCAAGGCGCGGCCCGAACTGGCCGACATGGTGCTGGTCAAGAACTCGCGGCTGTCGATCCAGCCGGTGACCGAGGAGGAATGGCACATCATCTGCCAAATGGGCGGCATGTAGCAGCCGGAACACGCTCTGGTCTTTTCCGGCACGACGGCCGGGACACCGGCGTCATTCTGGGAGTGCCCAACCATGTTGCGGATATGGGGAGGGATTTTCCTGATCGGCTTCGGGCTCTTGTTCTATTTCAAGACATCCATCGATGCCGGTTTGGACATATCGGAAAGCATTGGCGACGTTGGCGACCTGGTGCAGCTGCGTCAGTCGGCCAGCACGGACGACGCGTTTCAGGCAATCGGTATCTTGTCTCGGCACGACGGCATCACCGAGGACAACATCTCGGAATGGCCCGGCTTGATCGACCAGTATCGTGACGACCCGGAGGTCTCCGCCGAGACGGTCGCATTCCTGGAACAGATGGTTGCGGCGTCCCGCGAGGCGCTGGCACGCGCTGCAGAAATAGATATCTGGATCATCCTGCAACAGGCCGCACTGCTGATCCTGCTGGTCGCCGCCGTCATGGTTCTGATCAACAAGTACGTGCCACCGGCCACGGCCGTCGCCGCCATCTGCGCCATCGTGATGGCGGTCACGTTGGCATTTTTCTGGACCGGCCCGCTGCCGCTGGTGTTCGCCGCCCTGATCCTGGTCGGCGCCATCATGGCCTTTGCCGGCCACCGCGTGGAGCAGCGAGCCGCAGCGAAAGCCTTGGCGGACCAGCAAATCTGAAAAAACTTTGCCCTAAGTGTGGTCAAACGCATCCGGCCGGACGCAGATAAGGGTATCGGCGTTGCAGCGCCGCACAAACAACGTCAAAACCGTGCCGACCACTGAGATCTGAAAGGCCAACTGCCGCATGTTGTCGCTTCAACCCATCAAGCTTTCCGGCAAGGAAGTCCTGCCCCTGATCGAGGGCGGCAAGGGAATTTCGGTGTCCAACGGGCGCAGTTCCGGCGCCTGGGCCGCAGCAGGCGGCGTCGGCACCTTCTCCGGCGTCAATGCCGATTCGTTCGATGCCGACGGCAATCTGGTGCCGCAGGTCTATCGCGGCCGCACCCGGCGTGAGCGCCACGAGGAACTGCTGTCCTACGCCATCGACGGTGCCTGCGCCCAGGCGCGCATCGCCTATGAGTACGCCAATGGCAACGGCCGCATCCACATGAACATCCTGTGGGAGATGGCGGGTGCCGAGCTGGTGCTGCGCGGCGCGCTGGAGCGGGTCGGCAAGCTGATCGACGGGGTCACCTGCGGCGCCGGCATGCCCTACAAGATGTCGGAAATCTGCGCCAAGCACGGCGTCTACTACTATCCGATCGTGTCGTCGGCCCGTGCCTTCCGTGCGCTGTGGAAGCGCGCCTATCACAAGTTCCCGGAGTGGCTGGGCGCGGTGGTCTATGAGGATCCCTGGCGCGCCGGTGGCCATAACGGCCTTTCGAATGCCGAGGATCCGGAGTCGCCGGAGGACCCGTATCCGCGGGTCGTTGCCTTGCGCGCGATGATGAACAGCTTCGGCCTGAACGACGTGCCGATCGTGATGGCCGGCGGCGTGTGGTTCCTGCGCGAATGGGCCGACTGGATCGAGGACCCGGACGTGGCGCCGGTGGCGTTCCAGTTCGGCACCCGTCCGCTGCTGACCATGGAAAGCCCGATCTCCGACGCCTGGAAGCAGCGGCTGCTGAGCCTGGAGGAAGGCGACGTGGTGCTGCACAAGTTCAGCCCCACCGGCTTCTATTCGTCGGCGGTGCGCAACGACTTCATGGCTGACCTGATCGCGCGCTCCGACCGGCAGGTTGCATACGCGACCGAGCCCCTGGGCGACCTCGACACCGAGCTGTCAATCGGCGCGCGCAAGCGCTCGGTCTTCGTGACCGCGCACGACAAGACCCGGGCCGAGGCCTGGGTGGCCGAAGGCTATACCGAGGCCATGCGCACACCCGATTCGACGCTGATCTACGTGACGCCGGAGACCCAGCAACAGATCCGCACCGATCAGATCGACTGCATGGGCTGCCTCAGCAGTTGCGCGTTCTCGAACTGGTCGCAGGTGGAGCCCTATTCCACCGGGCGCAAGGCCGATCCGCGCTCGTTCTGCATCCAGAAGACGCTGCAGGAAATCAGCCATTCCCCGCGTTTCGAGGACCAGCTGATGTTTGCCGGGCACAACGCCTATCGGTTCGCTGAAGACCCGTTCTACTCGAACGGCTACGTCCCGACCGTGAGCGAACTTGTGGACCGAATTTCCACGGGCAATTGACCTTCGGCGCGGAACAAACCATTTTGTCGCATTGATGACGGTGCGGGCGTACCCGCACCGGTGCCTTGAGGCGGCAGGATGGTGATGTCATGAACGCCATGATGGAAATGGATCGGCAAGAAGCCATATCGGAGCGGCTGCGTGAGGCTGGCCTGCGGCCGACGCGTCAACGCGTCGCGCTGGCGGATTTGCTATACGCCACCGGCCCGCGTCACGTCTCGGCCGAGCAGTTGCACGACGAGGCGCGCCGCGCCGGCAACAGCATCTCGCTCGCCACGGTCTACAACGCGCTGCACCAGTTCACGGCAGCCGGCCTGTTGCGCGAGGTGCTGGTAGAGCCGGGCCGGGTGTACTTCGATACCAACACCAGCGTGCATCACCACTTCTTCTACGAGGACTCCGGGCAGATCACCGACATCGAGCCCGAGGACGTGTCGTTCGATAAGCTGCCGGCAGCACCCGACGGCCACGACATCGCGGACATCAACGTGATCGTGCGCGTGCGCACGCGCTGACCCGCCAAAACACCCTTCTCGAACTGCCTGTTTCGCCGCCTGCGACCGCAGGTCACATATATCTAGAATAATTCTAATCTGTTGACAGCGCGAGTGCGCGGTTATAATCATCAACCTTGGTTTTTGCAGGTTGGAATGACTCCGCAAGGTCATGCATCGGTCGTCCAACGGCATTCGAATTCAAGACGGGAGGGTTATGATGCCATCGTTGAGTGGAACTGGTACCGAGCAAAACCTGAAGGACGCGTTTGCCGGCGAATCGCAGGCGAACCGCCGCTATCTTTACTTCGCCCAGAAGGCTGACGTGGAAGGCCACAACGACGTCGCAGCGGTGTTCCGCTCGACGGCGGAAGGCGAGACCGGCCATGCCCATGGTCACCTGGACTTCCTGCGCGAAGTCGGCGACCCGGCCACCGGTGAGCCGATCGGCTCGACCTCGGACAACCTGAAGTCGGCGATCGCGGGCGAGACCCACGAGTACACCGATATGTACCCCGGCATGGCCCGCACCGCGCGTGAAGAGGGCTTTGACGAGATTGCCGACTGGTTCGAGACCCTGGCCAAGGCCGAGAAGTCTCACGCCGGCCGTTTCCAGCGCGCTCTGAACGAGCTGGGCTGACCGCCTGACATCGTCGGGCCACCCTGGCCGGGAAACCGCCGCCAGGATGGCCCGACGCTGAATTGAGTGCTTGAGTGGCGCCGCGGCGCACACCTCGGTGTGCCTGCGGCACCGCCAAGCGTTCTCCCAATCCAGCCGTTTCGTCCCAATCCTGATCGTTGGGCCTGATCGTTGGGGAGCCGCCGATGCGCGAAGGCAGCCTCGATGCGCCGGTTCGCCATCCAATCGAATGGCAGAACCCGGATTTCTACGACACTGAGAAGCTCGACGCCGAGCTGCGGCGTGTGTTCGACGTCTGCCACGGCTGTCGGCTGTGCTTCAATCTGTGCGACAGCTTCCCGCGCCTGTTCGACCTGATCGACGAGTCGAAGACCGGCGAACTGGACAGCGTCGACAGCAAGGATTTCGCGCCGGTCGTCCAGGCGTGCACGCTCTGCGATATGTGCTTCATGAGCAAGTGCCCCTACGTGCCGCCGCACGAGTTCCAGATCGATTTTCCGCACTTGATGCTGCGCGCCCGCGCCATCGAGCACAAGCAGGGCAAGACCGGCACCTGGGCGAACCAGCTCACCAAGACCGACCGCAACGGCAAGCTGGCCGGCATGGCGCCGGGCCTGGCCAACTGGGCGACCAAGCGCGAGAACAAGACCACGCGGAAGCTGATGGAATCGGTCGCCGGCGTGGACCGCGACGCGGCACTGCCGAAGTATCACGGCAAGACCTTCACCGCGCGGGCGAAGAGCAACCCGCCGCAGGTGAACGCCAAGGCGCCGGCCCACGGCCGCAAGGCGGTGATCTACGCCACCTGCTTCGCCAACTACAACAATCCCGACATCGGGGTGGCCGCGCGCAATGTGCTGGCACACAACGGCGTCGAGACCGAGGTGATGTACCCGACCTGCTGCGGCATGCCGCAACTGGAGCACGGCAACATCGAGAACGTGGCCGAGCGGGCGCGCACGATCTCCCAGGCGCTGGCCGCCAAGATCGCCGACGGCTGGGACGTCATCGCCCTGGTGCCGTCGTGCGCGCTGATGCTGAAGTTCGAGTGGCCGCTGATCCTGCCCGAGGACGAGGGTGTGAAACGGCTGTCGCAGGCCACCTTCGACATCACCGAGTACGTGGTCGATATCGCGCGCAAGGAAGGGCTGGCCGACGGCCTGAAGCCGCTGGACGGCGGCGTGGCGCTGCACATCGCCTGCCACGCGCGGGCGCAGAACATGGGCCAGAAGGCGGCCGAGATGATGCGCCTGATCCCCGATGCCGACCTTGAAGTGGTGGAGCGCTGCTCCGGCCATGGCGGCTCGTGGGGCATCATGAAGGAGAATTTCGAGGTCGCGTTGAAGGTCGGCCGTCCGGTCGCGCGCAAGGCCCTGGAGAGCACCAAGGCGCATGTCGCCTCGGAATGCCCGCTGGCCGGCGACCATATCGTGCAGGGCATGGAACGGCTGGCCGCCAAGGATGACGGGGGCAGCAAGGTGCCGGCCACCGCGCCGCACCCGATCGAGCTGTTCGCGCGCGCCTACGGCCTCGCCTGAGGGCGACGCTCCAACGCTGCGAACATTCCGGCCCACACGATTGGGCCCAGAATTTCAGGCCCAAGAATTCAGGCCCAAGAATTCAGGATGGATGAGACAATGGCTCTGAGGACAGAGATCACGCGCGACGACATCATGCCCATGGCCGACTATGAGGCCGTGCGCAAGGAGCGGCGCACCGCCATGGCCGGCGTGAAGCGCCACCGCCGCATGGAGGTTGGCCCGTTCGCGACCTTCTATTTCGAGAGCTTCGAGACGATGCTGCATCAGATCCACGAGATGCTGTTCATCGAGCGTGGCGGCGAGGAGCAGATCGCCGACGAACTGGCCGCCTACAACCCGCTGGTGCCGAACGGCCGCGAGCTGGTCGCCACCATCATGCTGGAGATCGACGACCGCACCCGGCGCCAGGCGGCGCTTTCGCGGCTGGGCGGCATCGAGGAGACCGTGGTGCTCTCGGTCGCCGGTGACGAGATCAAGGGCGTGGCCGCCGATGACGTCGACCGCACCACCGCGGACGGCAAGGCAAGCGCGGTTCAGTTCGTGCATTTCCCGTTCACCGACGCCCAGATTGCCGCGTTCCGCGCGCCGGGCACCCAGGTGGTGCTGGGTTTCCGCCACCAGGCCTATCAGCACATGGCGGTGATGCCCGAGGAGGTCCGCGCCGCCCTGGGCCAGGATTTCGCGGCAGCGTAGAGCGTCGGGCGTCAAACTTGTACCGCCGTCAGGCCAGGTCGCTGGTCGGGCCAAAGTGACCTCAGGTTGCAGCGGACCAACATCCGCTCCATTGTCATCCTCGGCCGAGGTCCAAGCGAAGCGACGGGCCGAGCGCCGGAGATCCATTCCACCGTTTGCGCGATGCCAACCATGGATCCTCGACACGGCGCCCCGAACAAGTTCCGGGTGCGCCGGTCAAGGATGACAAAGGTGGGTACGGGACGGTGCCGACTCAGCGTAAGCGAGAAACGGTCTAGGCAAACCGTTTGCGAATTCGGTGCCGGCGCCGAACTTCAAACGAACTGCCACCCCTCACGTTCTTGTGATCGCAGGCGCGGCCGCGCCCGCATCCCGGTGCGACATGGCGCTACGCACATGACGCGAAGCCGCGTTACACTTGTTCGTGCAGTGTTAGATAGGTTCGCGCGCCAGCAATAAGCACCGCATCGACGATCGCGGGTCTTGGCCGGCGCAATTTGGCACCACGTACAAGGCGCGGAGGGGCAGCGTCATGTCGGGCGGCCGGTCCGGTCTGTTGCAAGGCATCTCCATCTTCGCCGGCTTGTCGGTGGAGGATGCGGAAGACGTGGGCCAGGCCTGCAAGTGGGCGCGTTACTCCGCCGGCCGCCAGATCCTGGGCCAGGACGAGCCGACCAGCGACATCTTCTTCATTGTCGAGGGCGCGGCCCAGGCCAAGCGATTTTCCAGCGGCGGCAAGGAAGTGCCCTATCTCGACATCTTCGCCGGCGAGTTGTTCGGCGAATTTTCCGCCATCGACGGCGCGCCGCGGTCCGCCACTGTCGTGGCCACCGAACCGTCACTGATCGCACGCATGGACTCGGAAGCATTCCGCCACGTCATCGAGACCTATCCGGTGGTTGGCCTGAAGCTGTGCGAGCTGCTGGTGATGAAGATCCGTGGCCTGTCGCGGCGCGTGTTCGAATATTCCACCTTGCCGGTCCGCCTGCGCGTGCAGGCCGAGATCCTGCGGCTGTGCGAGGCGGTCGGCTGCGGCGGCAACGAGGCGGTCATCGACCCGGCGCCGACCCACCAGGAACTGGCGCTCAGGGTGAGCACACACCGCGAGGCGGTGACGCGCGAGCTGAACTATCTGGCGTCGCAGGGCATCATGGAGGTCAGCCAACGCCGCATCCTGGTGTCCGACGTATCCCGGCTGCGGGCGCAGATCTCCGAATTCACCTGAGGCACGCCCGGCCCGCTATCTCCACGTGTGAGTTTTATCACATCCGGCGGACGGCAATTGTCACAGCCGAGTGTGAATTTCCGTCCACATCATGTCCCTGGTTAACAGGCGGTTAACGTTAACGCCGCCGTTACAAACACTGGGGGACGCAATGAGCAACCTGTTTCTCGACTCAACACAGCATTCCACTTTGTTTGATGGCGCGGGCGCCAACTCCGAAAGCCAGGTCTCGTGGCCGTCGCTGATGGACGTGGCGCCGGTGTGGGCGTATCGCATGTCGTTCTTCAAGGATGCGGCCGCCAGCACGTTCATTCACAAGGACAGCAGCACGGCGCAGGCCGACAGCCCGAAGCGGGTGTTGCGGTCCACCGCCATCCTGCTGGTGAACGATCCCTACAATCCCAGCTTCCGCTACTCGGCCGACATCATCGACCACGCGGACGGATGCCGGCGCTGGGTGGGCTACATCTGGGGCGACAGGCTGTGGGTGGACCGCTCCGAACTGGTGAACGGCCACCATCGGCTATGCGGCAAGACCGATGCCGGCACCTTCGTCTGGGCCTTCGACGCCGACGAGGACCGCTACGTGCTGGTGGAAGAGCCCGAGTCCTATCACATTCCGCCCTACCGGCTGCCGCAGGCCGCAGGCAGCGAAGACCACGTCATTCTGGCGCCCGAGCACCATGGCTGCATGACCGACGACCGGGTCAGCGACGAGCTGTGGGAAGGCTTCACGGTCGCCACCAGCCGCGAACCCGACAGGTCCGCCGGAGAAGCACCCGCCTGATCGACCCGGCCCTATACCCGACC
The DNA here is from genome assembly GCA_965227515.1 of Alphaproteobacteria bacterium. Taxonomy (GTDB): domain Bacteria; phylum Pseudomonadota; class Alphaproteobacteria; order CALKHQ01; family CALKHQ01; genus CBDDFZ01. The sequence goes on along the minus strand of CBDDFZ010000001.1, from coordinate 1,300,247 downwards.
TCCCCAAGGGCCGACTCCCCGATCAATCATCCAGCTTCGGCGGATCGAAGACGTCCCGGGCAAGGTATTGCCCGGGGCGTATCACCGGATGGGTCTCCGGCCATTCGGCCATCAGTTCGTCGACGATGGTGCGCACCAGCGGCAGCGCCCGCTCGCGCGCCAGGCCGCTCTTCAGCCGCGGGTCGTAAAGCACCCGCAGGGCGGCTGCGTCCAGCATGGTGAAGGTGCGCAGTTGCATCGGCGCGCCCTGTTCCAGAACGCTTCGGTTGTCGTTGTCCTTCGGGTGGGCATAGAAGCCCAGCGCGTGCAGCAGCTCGTGCGCCAGGCAGTTGTCCATCCAGCCCGCCTCCTCCAGGGGAATGTAGACGTCGGCCTGGTCGATGGCGCCCACCGCCGGGGTGTATTCGGTCAGGCACAGCGTATCCGTGTTGCCCGCCAACTGGCGGATCGCCTCGCCCTCAATGAAAATGATGCGCATGTTGGCGGCCGCCTCGCGCTCAACCGGGTTGATCTCCAGTCCGGTCAGGGCGCGCACCCGGTCCAGGTGCCACCACACCCGGTCGCGCGTGTGCGCCGGGATGTCGGCGCTGACATAGACGTTGATCGGCTTGTCCCAGCGCGAGACCTGGTGCTCCACCGTGCCGGTGGACCCGAAGATCGAGAGATCGTCGTGCAGCAGCACGGAATCGATGAACGCAACCAGCTCGTTCGGCAGCGGCGGCCGGTCGGCCAGTGCGGGCGCCGGCAGCGCCAGCACCATGATCATCGCAAACAGTCGCAGCATAGGCTGTCCCCGTCTCGGTATTCCCTTACCGGCCATCGCCGCCCCCGCAACGCCGCGCCGTTACGCCGCCGCGCCGCTGGCTTTTCCTGAAGCTGAAATCTGCGCCAGCCCTTTCCCCACCCGGCCACCCAGCAAGCATACTGTCGTTGGGCGGCCGGGTGGGGGAGAGGGCCGGTGCCGACTTCGCCAAAGGCCAGCCCAGTCTGACCGCGAACATGGCAGCCGCAAGGCGCCGGTGCGGAAATCTCGCTACGTCAGTCTCACAGACAGATGTGACCTGTGGATTAAGGCCCCGTGGAGTACGGCAGACGATCAGCCGGCCTCGCCGCCCACCGCCGCCTGCAGCGCGGAATTGGACGTGGTGTGCTGGAATTTCAGCCGCTTGTCGGGGTGCACGACGTGGAACGCGCCGTGCGACATCAGGGCTGCCTCGTGGAAGCCGGACAGGATCAGCTTCAGCTTGCCGGGGTAGAAACACATATCGCCGATGGCGAAAATGCTGGGCACCGAGGTCTCGAACTTCTCGGTGTCGACCGGAATCCGGTTTTGCTCCAGGTTGAGCCCGAATTCGGCGATCGGGCCCAGGCGGGTGGTCAGCCCATAGAACGGCAGCAGCCGGGTGCACGGAATGGTGTGGGTCCGGCCGTCGTCCTTGGTGGTGACGTCGATGCCGGTCAGCGCGCCGTTCTCGCCATGCAGGTCGCCGATCTGCCCGATCAGCAGCTTGATCGCGCCCTGGTCGACCAGTTCGCGCATCTTGCTGACCGAATCAGGCGCCGCACGGAACTCGTCGCGGCGGTGCACCAGGGTCATCGAGCGCGCGTTCTCGTGCAGCTCCAGCACCCAGTCGAGCGCGGAGTCGCCGCCGCCGGCCACCACGATGTCGCGGTCGGCGAACTGCGCCTTCTCGCGCACCGCATAGAACACCGACTTGCCCTCGTATTCCTCGATGCCCTTGATCGGCGGCTTCTTCGGCACGAAGCTGCCGCCGCCGGCCGCGATGACGATGACAGGCGCCACCAGCACGGTGCCGGTGTCGGTGGTCAGCTGCCAGCGCCCGTCGTCGCGCTTGCTCAGGCTGTCGGCCATCTGGCGCAGATGGAACCCGGGCTCGAACGGCTTGACCTGCTGCAACAGCGCGTCGGTCAGCTCGCGCCCGGTGCACTGCGGAATGCCGGGAATGTCGAAGATCGGCTTTTCCGGGTAGAGCTCGGCGCACTGGCCGCCGGGCCGCCCCAGAATGTCGATGATTTCGGCGCGGAGGTTGAGCAAACCGAGCTCGAACACCGCAAACAAACCGACCGGACCGGCCCCCACAATGACAACGTCGGTCTCGATCGCAGCCGCGTCCTTGGACGCGACAGGGCTGGATGCATCCATTGTCCTGACGACACTCTTTTGTCGTTCTCGGGTTCGTTCCCCCCTGGATGGCTCCCCCGGAACCAATCCCGGCTACCAGGAAACGAAACTTGCGCCCCTATGCCATAATGTCACCGTGTTGGTGATGCAATGGCTAAGTCTGAATGCGTTCCGGTTGGCACGCTGTCAGCCTTGCGCGCGCCGTAACAGGTGACCATATCGTGTTACCTTTGTAAGAAAGGGTTGTTTGGATTCAGCTTGCGCTGAAGTCTGCGCCAGCCCTCTCCCCCACCCGGCCACCCATCGACAGTATCATTGCTGGGTGGCCGGGTGGGGGTGAGGGCTGGTGCCGAATAACGCCAAAGCGTTCAAACGATTAAGGAGGGTTGTGTAATGCAGACACTGCGCCACGCCCTGATGCTGCTGCCGATCCTGGCGATTGTCGGGGCGGCCGGGGCGGACAGCCCGCAGAGCATCGAGAATACCGAGGATCCGAGCTGGAACCAGATCGAGGCGGAGACCGATGCCGCGCTCGACCGCATTGGCGAGGATGCGGCCAACCTGGGCGCGCTCGCCTGGGCCGCCGCGCAGCGCGCCGGGGCCGAGGCATGGGCAGGCGCTGGCGATGTCTACGACCAGGCGGTGGACAGCGAGACCTATGCCACCCTGTGGGCCGACATGCAGTTGGCCGGGCGGGACGCCTGGATCTGGACGGTGGAGAACGGCATAGACGGTGTCGGCTGGATGGCCGCCGCCGGTGCCGACGCCGTCGACTGGTCGGCCCAGGTGGGCAACCAGGCCTGGGACGCCAGCCTGGAAGCCGGCGGGCAGGCCTGGGACTGGAGCGCCGATGTCGCCGGTGACGGCATCGACGCCGCCGCCGACGCTATCGACGAGGCGCTGGAATGGAGCTCCGACGTGGTCGAGGACGTGTTTTAGGGGCGGCGGAACCTTCCCCCGCGCGATCACTCACGCGTACCGAGATCGCAATATTGAAACAGTGGAAAATTTGGCGGGGTTCCGTCTGACCCAACTTGCTGATTCTTAACTCAAAAATGGGTCTGCGTCGTGAACCTGCCCTGCTGTCGGCCACGGCCATGTTGATGAACCCCCTTTCCCATTAGCCGCCGAGACATGGCCGCGAACCGTAGTGGGTTCGATGCTGAAATATCTGCAATTCGCCATGGTCCCGACGAGCGCGATGGGGACGCTCTCCCTGGCGCCACGTGCGCACTATTGTCGTAAGCGACTAAGGATCGAGTTCCAGGCGCCGCGACTCAATTCAGGCTCTCCTCAACGGAACCCTTGAGACGAATATTGATTCGGGCGTCAATCGCTGAATATGGGGATGATCAACATGCCGACTGTCGCCACCTACATCGGCGCTGCCATCGCCGAAATCGCCGGATGTTTCGCATTCTGGGCGTGGCTTCGTCTCGATAAGCCTATTTGGTGGGTTCTTCCGGGAATGGCATCACTGGCCTTGTTCGCGTACCTGCTCACGTTGGTCGACAGCGCCGCCGCTGGGCGCGCATATGCCGCCTACGGAGGGGTTTATATCGCAAGCTCACTCGCTTGGCTGCGGTTGATCGAAGGTGTCAAACCGGACCGTTGGGACTTAATCGGCTCTGCCGTCTGTCTCATCGGAGCCGCTATCATCATCGCTGCGCCACGTACGCCTGCCTGATGTTGTTTCGCGGCCTAGTCATTCCACAAAGCATCCAAAACGGGGCAATCTGGAACTGCAGCTCCACTGCATTCGCTGGAGATGCGAGCAAGTGTTCGCTCCAGTCGCTTCAGGTCGCCAATCTTTTGACGAATGCTGTTGAGATGATCCAAGGTCAGCGTACGGATATCAGCACATGTGTATGTGTGTGAATCCACGAGAGAAAGCATGCTTCTTAGTTCATCTATACTGAAGCCTAGCTCGCGGGCACGCTTGATAAAGCGCAGGCGACGTTGATCCTCCGTGGAATAGAGACGATAGCCGCGATCCGAGCGTGACGGCGTATTCAGAAGCCCGATCTGCTCATAGTACCGAATTGTCTCAAGGTGACAGCCTTCTCGCTTGGCCAACTGACCGCGCGTAATTAGTGCGCCACCAGCGATTGTCGTCACAAAAATTTGTCCTTGACCTTGTAGTTGCTACAGAGTCTAGAGATAACACGCCATGACTATGGATGTAAACAAACGCGCCAATGATCAGGCGGCAAATCGCAATTTGCGCAGGCCCGGGTTGATCGCGGCGGGAGGCATCTTAGGCGCGATTGCTGCATCGTCGTGCTGCATCGTCCCGCTTATCCTGTTCAGCTTTGGCATGGGCGGCGCGTGGTTGGGAAATCTGTCCGCACTCACACCGTACCAGCCCTATTTCATCGCCTTTACCATCGCGGCATTGGGATATGGATTCTATCTCGTCTACCGACGCCCCAAAGCATGTACACCGGAAGCAGCATGTAGCCGACCATTGCCAAATCGCATGGTGAAGACGACGCTTTGGGTGGCCACCGTCGTTGTCATCGCTGCTGGTGCGTTTCCCTACGTCGCTCCGGGGCTTCTTGGTATTCCGGCGTAATCAATGGAGATTGCAACATGAGCGCAAGATTTGCGTCGTTGGCGGCTCTCGCTGCTGCCACCTTCGTTTCGAACAGTGTGCCCGAAGCGCGAGCAGACGAGCAGTCCGCAACACTCGCCATCGGCGGTCTGTGGTGCGTGTCATGCAGCTACATCCTGCGAGAAACGCTCGCTGATCTCCCTGGTGTCAGCGAGGTCGTAATATTGGATATTGATCGCAATGATGTCGGCACGACGCAGGTCATCTTCGAAGACAGCGTGGTCAGAGTGGATGACATCATCCAGACCGCCATCGACATCGGCTACCCAACAACACTCATGGAATAGACGTGAGCGCAATGAGCGACAAGCCGATCGCGATGTTGGTGACATTTGCGGCCGTAACACCATTGTTGGCTGTGTGCTGTCTCGGTCGAGCCGTTGTTGGCTCAATCTTGGCGGGACTGTTCGGTTGGCTTGGCGATCTCGGTCCCATTGCCACCGCTGGAATAGTCGTGCTGGCGTTTCCGATTGGCTTCGGAGTAATGCGGAGACGGAGGTCTCAGCGTCCAATTAACCAAGCCGCCGGAGAAAACAACTGAAACTGCTTAGTACCGGGATCATAGGAACGATTGTCGCTGCGTTGTGCTGCTTCACGCCGCTGTTGCCGTGGCTTCTTGGTGCGATCGGATTATCAGGCGTCACTGGCTATGTATACCGAGATGATGTCTTGTTATCTATACTTGCAATATCACTTGCAATCATCGGAGTTGCACTATGGCGCAAAAAGAGAACCCATTAATACCTGAGTCAACGATTACGTGCCCCAATTGCGGCCATGTAGAGACCGAAATTATGCCAACTGACGCATGTCAGTGGTTTTATGATTGCAAGGGCTGCAAGGTCGTTTTAAAACCGCTGCCAGGTGATTGCTGTGTGTATTGCTCCTATGCAACTGTTCCATGCCCACCAATGCAGACTGGCCAGCGACCTTGTGGATAGGCACTGACCGATAAAACTGCATCTGGCTGGTGAGGCTTAGCCAACTCCAACAAAACCAGTCAACAACACACATAAGGACGTTATGTGACGGACCGCTCATAGACTCCGCACCCACTCCCCCAAATGAACCTTTTCGCGTCGCCGTGCGACCGCCTGGGCAACAACAACCCAAGCCCGGGGCCGATGGCGCGTCACACACGCCAATGCCCCGGGGAATAACACCGGGAGGGTCTCATGGAGATCGAACTCATCCTCTGGATCGTGCTGGGCGTCGCGGTCGCCATAGGCGGCTTTTTCGGGCTGCAAGCGGTCCAGGTCTGGCATCGGCTGGTCGGCGAGGGCCGCATCACCGGTTGGCGCCTGCCAATGGCAAAGCTGTTCAGCTTTCCGGAGCTCAGCCGGCCCTACATTCGCGCCTCGGTCGCGGGGGTGGTGGCGGCCATCTGCGTGGTCGCACTACACCAGCCTGGCCTTTATTGACCCGCAACCTGACCTAGCTCACAGCCGGATCGCCGTTTCTTCCTTCGCCGTGCGGATGATGACCATGGTGAAGAAGCGGGCGACGTTGGTCTGGTCGCGGAACAGCCGGTCGCACAGGGCGTCGTACTCCTCCATGTCGCGCAGGCGCAGCATGAGCACCACATCCGACGCGCCGGTCACGGCATAGGCGTGGGAGACCGCGTCCTCGCCGCGCGCGGCATCGAGGAATTCGCGCATGTGCTGCTCGCCGTGCAACTTCAGCTCCACCGTCACCACCGCCTTGATCGCGCGCCCGGCCTTCGCCGGGTTCAGGATCGCGACGATGCGGTCGATGAAGCCGGCCTTGCGCAGCCGCTGGACCCGGCGCAGGCAGGTGGAGGGCGACAGGCCGACCTCGTCGGCCAGGGCCAGGTTGGTGCGCCCGGCATCGCGCTGCATGAGGTTGAGAATCTTCCGGTCGATCCGATCCATCCCGGCGCCCCGGCCATCACCTGCTTCTGCAATAATATTGCAAACACGCGCAATCTTTGACCACCAATTTCATGCGACATCGGTCATAAGACGGGAGCACACCGCCTCGGGACCCTGACCGCCAATGCTCACGCCGCTTCTCGATTTCCTCCGCCGCAACACGCTGGAATCGCTTGCGATCTACTGGCTGCTGCTGCGGATCATCGTGCCGGTCACCGTCGTGGCCGAGATCCTGTCGCGGCTGGGCGTGTTCGAGGCGGTGGCGCCGGTTCTGTCGCCCGTCATGGACCTGGTCGGGCTGCCGCCGGAGCTGGGCCTGGCCTGGCTGACCGCCATGGTTGTCGGCCTTTGGGGCGCGATCCCGCTGCTCTTCACGCTGGTGCCGGTCTCCGCGCTCAGCGTGGCGGACGTCACCGTCTTTTCCGCCCTCATCCTGTTCGCCCATGCGCTCCCCATCGAGCAGAAGATCATCCAGAAGGCCGGCCCCGGCATGCTCGTGACGACAGCGCTGCGCGTGCTGGGCGGCCTGGTCTTCGCCATCGCGCTGCACCAGGTGCTTTCCGCGACCGGATGGCTGTCGGCGCCGGTCGACCCGGCGTGGGTGCCTATGGACGCGGCACCCGACTGGGAGGCGTTCGCCCTGGGCCTGGCGGAGGCGATGTTCTGGATGCTGGTCGTGCTGATCGTGCTCTCCTGGGGCCTGGAGCTGCTGAAGGTCACCGGCCTGCTGCGGCTGATGATGTGGCTGCTGGCGCCCCTGCTGCGGCTGGCCGGCATCCGTGGTGAGGCCGAGCACCTCACCGCCATCGGCCTGTTCCTGGGCATCGCCTATGGCGGCGGCCTGCTGATCAAGGAGGCCAGGTCGAACACAGTCTCGCCGCGCCAAATCTTCCTCGCGTGCGTGTTCATGGGCTTCACCCACAGCATCATCGAGGACTCCCTGCTGATGATCGCGCTGGGCGCAGATGCCATCTCCATCGTCGCCGGGCGGCTCGCCTTCGCCGTCGCGGCAACTGCCGCCATCGCCGTGCTGCTGAGGGTCATGACCGACAGCACGTTCTTCGCGCATATGTTCCGGATGAAGGAACTGAGAGCGGAATGACGGCCGCCGGGCCCCAGGCGCCGGCCCAGCCATCGGCGCAATGCAGCCATTCCGCCAAAACGGTCGCCATCCGGCCGCCTTGGGTGTAGGTCAACGCCATCATGACCGCGCCCCCCACATCCGCCGTGCCCAGCCGCGCGGTCACGCCGCTGCTGGTGCTGATCTGCGGCGGCATGATCCTGTTCCTGAACCTCGGCATCCGACAGAGCTTCGGCCTGTTCATCGAGCCGATGCGGCTGGAGCTGGGCTGGGCGGTCGGCACCTTCTCGCTGGCGTTCGCGCTGCAGAACCTGATGTGGGGCGTGACCCAGCCGTTCTTCGGTGCCATTGCCGACCGCTATGGGGCGGCGCGCACCATCATGGTTGGCGCCGGTTTCTACATCGCCGGCCTCTTGATCATGGCGATGCCGGGCACACCGCTGATGTTCCAGTTCGGCGCCGGCTTCGTGCTGTCGCTGGGGCTGAGCGGCACCGCGTTCGCGGTGGTGCTGGCCGCGATCGGCCGCGCGCACGCGCCCGAGAAGCGCTCCATGGCGCTCGGCATCGGCAGTGCCGCCGGCTCGTTCGGCCAGTTCGCCATGGCGCCCACCGGCCAGTGGCTGATCGAGTCCACCGACTGGTCGACCGCGCTGATGATCTATGCCGGGCTGATGCTGATCGCGCTGCCCTGCGCGCTGGCGCTGGCCGGCAAGATGGACCGTACGTCAAGCGCCGCCGAGCCGTTGCAATCGCTGGGCGCCGCCCTGGCCGAGGCTGCCCGCCACCGCGGCTATTGGCTGCTGACCCTGGGCTTCTTCGTCTGCGGCTTCCACGTCGCTTTCATCGCCACCCACATGCCGGGGTTCGTGGCGAGCTGCAACCTGCCGCCGGAGGTCGGCGCCTGGTCGCTGGCGATCATCGGCCTGTTCAACGTGATCGGCACGCTGGGCGCCGGCGCGCTCGGCAGCCGCTACAAGAAGCCCTACCTGCTCAGCTTCATCTACGCGGCGCGCGCCGCCGTCATCATCGTGTTCGTGCTGGTCCCGCCGACAAGCGTGAGCGTGCTGGTGTTCTCTGGCGCCATGGGCCTGCTCTGGCTCAGCACCGTGCCGCTGACCAGCGGGCTGGTCGCCCAGGTGTTCGGCCCGCGCTACATGTCGACGCTGTTCGGGGTGGTGTTCCTCAGCCACCAGGTCGGCGCGTTCTTCGGCGCCTGGCTGGGCGGCGTGGTGTTCGACGCCACCGGCAACTTCGACCTGATCTGGTACATCTCCGCCGGGCTCGGCGTGCTGGCGGCGGTGCTGAACTGGCCGATCCGCGACACCCCGGTGCCGCGCCTGGCGACGGCGGGGTAGCGCCCCATGCCCAATACCATTCGACGCGCTCGGCCCTGTGCCGAGGGCCCATTCATGTGCAAGGCTTACAATGGCCGACATTCGCTCGTTGGTGATGCGACTTAGCTTTCAAAACGATTGCCAAGACGTGCAGCGAATATCGCCTAGCCTATTGGCGTATTGGACGAAAATGGATCCTCGGGACAAGCCCGAGGATGACGAAGAGGGTGAATTGGGCTTGCTAAGCCGCGCTACTCCCTGTCGTCCTGTGTGCCCGCCGTATCCACGCTGATCTCCCGAAAACCTGTGCCGTCGAAGACATAGAACCGGGTCGCCGCCCACAGCGGAATCTCGTCGCCATAGGCGTCGCGCAGGTTCTGCAGCGGGTTGACGACGATCAGCCGGCTGTCGGCGCGGTAGTCGAGCCCGGCCTCCGCCGTCGGCCCGAAGAACACCGCGCCATCGCGGGCATCGACCAGCGCGATCGCCTGGCAGGACGTACCGCAGCCGATCTGCACCAGCGTATAGGCGCCGGCGAAGTCGGGCCGTGTACCGATGGCACGGGCCAGCGCGGACTGAAAGGTCCGGGCGTCGGGGTGGCTCTCCAGGTCGACGAAGGTGGCGTTGCCGCTGAACCGGGTGGCGGTGGCGTGGTCGCCGAACGCCGGCCAGCCGGAGGTGTCGCTTGGCGGATTCCAGTATGCAGGGGCCGCGTCGGCTGCCACCGCGTCCCACGGGCTGCCCAGGATGTCGCCCAGCCGCGCCTGCACCGTTTCTAGCGGTTCCGGCTCGTCCGGGTGGGCGCCGAGCAGGGTGATCAGCGCCAGGTCGATCTCGCCGTTCACCGGCAAGCCCAGATCGGCCTGGAACTCCTCGACCGCGACCGCGGTCTGGCTGCCCAGCATGCCGTCGACCGGCCCGGGATCGTAGCCAAGCTCGGTCAGACGGTCCTGCACCGCCTCGATCTCGCGCGCGCTCTGCGCCATGGCCGTGCCGGCCGCCATGCAAAGACAGGCGATCAACATCGCGCAGATGGTGGAAAGGCGCCTCATGCCTCGACCGGCTCCCGCACGCCGTCCAAGGCGGCGTACCCCAGAGCGCCATACCACATCGCCGGCAACCCGGCTCGGCCGCGGGCCTCGTCGTTGAACGGCGGTCGCACGGCGCCGCCGAAATGCCGCCGGACCAGTTCGATCCAGTGGCTGCGCGGATCTTCGCCGCGGGCGGCGCAGACCCACTCGAACCAGCGCTTGCCGGCGGCGACGTGGCCCACTTCGTCGGCATAGATGCGCTCCAGCGCGGCAACGCTGTCGGCATCGCCGACCGCGTCCAGCCGGGCGATCATGCCGGGGGTGACGTCCAGCCCCCGCGCCTCCAGCACCAGCGGCACCACCGCCAGCCGGGCCGCGAGGTCGTGGCCGGTGTCGCGCGCCGCCTGCCACAGTCCGTCATGGGCATCCAGGTCGCCATAGGCGGCGCCCAGCGCCTCCAGCCGGTCGGCGAGCAGGCCGAAGTGGATCGCCTCCTCGTCGCCCACTCGCACCCAGTCGTCGAAGAACGCGCGCGGCAGGTCGGGCACGTCGAACCGGGCGACGATATCCCAGGCCAGGTCGATGGCGTTGAGCTCGATATGGGCGATGGCATGCAGGAGCGCGATGCGGCCGGCTGGCGCGGCGCCGATCTTGCGCCGTGGCAAGCGGCCCGGCGGCACCAGCCGGGGACGTGCGGGACGTCCCGGCCGGTCCGGCGCACCGGCGTCGCCCAGCGCGCGATCATTGGATGGGGCGCCGGCACCCCGCCACCACGCGGCGGCCGCCCGCGACGCCGCCGCCTTGCCGCGCGCATCGCCCGTCGCCAGGACGGCGCGCGCGCGGCCACGCAATGTTTGGACTGCGACGGTCACAGATCCTTCGCCGCCGCCAGCACCTTGTCGACATGGCCGTCGACGCGAACCTTGCGCCACACGCCACGCAGCACGCCTTCACCGTCGATCAGGAAGGTCGAGCGGTCGATGCCCATGTAGGTGCGGCCGTAGTTCTTCTTCTCCACCCACACGCCATAGGCCTCGCACACCTTGCCGTCCTCGTCGGAGGCCAGGGTGAACGGCAGCTCGTACTTCTCCTTGAACTTGTCGTGCTTGGCCGGGCTGTCCTTCGACACGCCGATGATGGTGGCGTTGGCGCCTGTGAAATCGGGCAGGTTGTCGCGAAAACCGCAGGCCTCCTTGGTGCAGCCCGGCGTGTCGTCCTTCGGGTAGAAATAGAGCACCACGTTCTTGCCCTTCAGGTCGGCCAGCGAGACCGACCCGCCGCCATCGGTGGGCATCGAGAAATCGGGCGCCTTGTCACCGACGTCCAAGCTCATGCTGTTTCCTCCTGCTGTTCGGATGCGCGCCGTGCCGCTTCGGCGGGCGCGCCGATGATTTCGTCATAGTGGCGGCGCACATCCGCCGCCGCATCTGCGATCTGCGCGGTCAGGGCGTCAAAGTCAATGGCCCCGGTGGCGCGCACCAGCATGGCGCGGAGCGCGGCCGGTGCTGCCTCCGGATCGAAGCGCTGCTCGACCGTCAGCCGCAGCAATGCCTGGACGGTGCGCCACAGGCCAAGGTCGGCCTGCAGGCTATGCGCCATCTCACGGCTTACCGCGCCCGCTTCCTCCAGCGCCTCCAGCCAGGTGCCGTTGTCGCGGCGACGGCCGGCGACCTTCTGGCCGTGGCACAGCACCTGGTACTGGACGATGAAGTCCAGGTCGAACAGGCCGCCGTCGACGTGCTTGACCTGCCAGAAGTCGGAGGTGCCGAATTCCTTCTGCACCCGGCGGCGCATGTCGTCGACGCTGACGGCGAGCTCACCCGGATCGCGGGGCAGCGCGATGACCGCGTTGATCGCCGTGGAGATGCGCGCGGCAAGCGTCGGCGGCGCGGTGACGATGCGCGCGCGGGTCAGCGCCAGATGCTCCCAGGTCCACGCGGCCTCCTCGTGGTAGGCGGCGAAGGCATCGGCGGTGACCGCGATCGGCGCGTTCTTGCCGGACGGGCGCAGCCGCAGGTCTACCTCGTAGAGCTTGCCCTCCGCGGTTGGCGCGGTCAGTGCTGCGATCAGGCGGTGGCAGAACTGGGCGTAGTACTGGCCGGCGCCGATTTCGCGCGGTCCGGTGGAGCGTGCGCTCTCGTCCTCGACATCGTAGATGAAGACGAGGTCCAGGTCCGACCGCTCGGTCCAGCTCCCGGCTGCCGAGCTTGCCTAGCGCCACCACCGCGAACGCGCCGCCGGGCAGGGTTCCGTACTTCTGCGCGAAGTCGTCGGCCACCCAGGGCAGCAGGGCGCAGATCACGGCGTCCGCCAGGTCGCTCAGCGCGTTGCCGGCGGCATCGACCGTCTGGCCGCCGTGGATCATCTGCACCCCGACCTGGAAGCGCACTTCCGCCGCCATCCGGCGCACCGTATCGAGCGCGTCCTGATAATCGCCCGCCTGTTCCAGCCGCTCGGCTAGCGTCGCGTCGATCCGTTCACGGGTCGGCAGGTCCTCGAAGAAGCCGGGCTGCAGCACCGCGTCGAACAGGCCGCTGTCGGCCGCCAGCAGCTCGGCCAGCCGGGGTGCCGTGCCCAGAAGTTCGGTCAACAGCGCGATCAGGTGGCGGTTGGCATAAAGCAGCGAGAACAACTGCACGCCCGACGGCAGCCCGCTGATGAACCGGTCGAACCGCACAACCGCCGCATCGGGCGACGAGGTGCGGCCGAACGCGGCCAAGATGTCGGGCAGCATCGTCGTCAGCAGGTGGTTGGCCCGCTCGGTGCGCATGGCGCGGTAGCGCCCGGCGAACCAGGAACGAACCAGCGGCGCGATCCGCTCCGGATCCTCGAAGCCCAGCCCGCGGAGGGTCTCCATCGTCTCCGGGTCGTTGTCGGAGCCGGTGAAGACCAGATTGCCCGGCGTGCTGCGCGGCCGGGCAGCCTCCTCGAACAGCACCGCATAGTGGCGGTGGACCCGTTCCAGATGGGCGGTCAGGTCGGCGGCGAACGGCTCGGCGTCGGGATAGCCCATGAACGCGGCGATATGGGCCAGGCCCTCGTCGTCCTCCGGCACCGTGTGGGTCTGGCGGTCGTCGATCATCTGCAGGCGGTGTTCGAGTTTGCGCAGATAGGCGTAGGAGGCGACCATCTCCTCGGCGGTCTTGGCGCCGATCAGGTCGGCGCTCTGCAGGGCCGCGATCGCCTTCGTCGTCGCCGGCACCCGCAGCGCCGGCAGCCGCCCGCCCCAGATCAACTGCTGGGTCTGGGCGAAGAACTCAATCTCGCGAATGCCGCCGCGCCCCAGCTTGATGTTGTGGCCGCGCACGGTGATTTTCGCACCGCCCTTGTGGGCGTGGATCTGGTTCTTGATCGCGTGCACATCGGCGATGGCATAGAAGTCCAGGTGCTTGCGCCAGACGAACGGGTGCAGGATGGATTGGGCATCCTTCACCGCGCCGGGATGGCCGCAGATGGCGCGGGCCTTGATCATCGCCGCCCGCTCCCAGGTCTGGCCGACCGAGTGGTAGTAGGTCTCGGCCGCCGACAGGGCGATAACCGGCGGGGTCGCGCCCGGGTCGGGGCGCAGGCGCAGGTCGGTGCGGAAGACGTAGCCGTCGACCGTGCGGTTATCCATCAGCCCGGTGAGACCACGCGCGACCCGCCCGAACGCGGTGTTCAGTTCCCCGGCCCGGGCGCCGTCGATCCACTGGTCGTCATGGAACAGCACCAGGTCGATGTCGGACGAGTAGTTGAGCTCGCGCGCGCCGAGCTTGCCCATGCCCAGGCAGACCAGGCCGAAATGCCGCTCCGGGTCCGGGACGTCCGGCAGCGTCCAGGCCTTGCGCGTCCCGCCCTCGCGGATCAGCGTACGCAGCGCCAGCCGCACCGCCAGGTCGGCGAAGTCCGTCAGTGCGCCGGTGACCTCGGCCAAGGTCCACACACCCGCCAGGTCCGCCAGACCGACCACCAGGGCGGCTTGCTGGCGCGCGCGGCGCAGCATGCGCCCGGCGTCGGCCGTCGACAGCGGATCGGCGAACGCCTGCTCGAGACCGTCCAGGATGTGCGCCATGGCCGCGTCCGGGCCGGTCGCCAGCAGCCGCGCACACAACGGCACATGGCGCAGCGCGAGCTGGGTCAGAAATGGCGAGTTGGCGAAGACCGCGTCGAACAGCGCGGCATTCTCGCCCTCGCGCAACCGGGCGCGCGCAGCCCTGTCCGCCTCGGCGGGATCGCATGCGTCGATGGCGGCCGCCCAGTCATCGCGGCCGCGCTCCAGCGTGCCCTCGTTGGCATGCCGGGGCAGGTGTGCGGCGTCGATTGTCCAGTCGCGGTCGGCCATGGGCCGGCGAGTATGTTGGAGCGCGCGGGCTTTGTCGATGTGGCGCGGGTGACGCGCGCCGGTCAGAGCACCCGCAATTCCTCGTACGAGATCATCACATGCTCGCGGAACGCGGGGCGTTCGGTCAGCCGCTGGTAGTAGTCGGCGACCGCGGGCAGGTCGGCGCGCGCGATGTCGATGTCATAGTAGCGATAGAGCACATGGCCGAACTGGATATCGGCCAGGGTGAAGTCGTCGCCGGCCAGATAGGCGTGCGCGCCAAGCCGCGGTGCCGCGATGGCCAGGTTGGCCTCGAAATGGTCGATGCCGGCGCGGATGGCGGCGTGGTCGCGCGCGCCGGGCGCGGTGCGCACCACCTTCCAGAAGATTGGCCGGGTGAAAGTCAGCGCCACGTTGAGCTTCGCCCACTCGGTCCACCGGTCGACCTCGGTGCGCGCCATCAGGTCGCTGGGCCAGAAGGCGTCACCCAGCGCGGCCGCGCCATAGCGGGCGGCGAGATAGCGCAGGATGGCGCCGGTCTCCCACAGCGGCGGGTTGTCGCCGTCCTGGATCACCGGCACGGTCCGGTTCGGGTTCAGCGCGAAGAACGCGTCGGTATCGGTGCCGCCGTAGCGGTGGCCGATATCGTGGCGCTCATACGCCAGCCCAAGCTCGCCGATGCACCACATCAGCGCCTGTACGTTGGACGAGGTCGCCCGCCCCCAAACCGTCAGCATCAAACGTCGCCCGCCATGGCCCATAGAAACCGTCAGTGGATCTGCAACACAACCGCGCGGCCCTGGTCATCGTCGAGCCGCTGCCCCAGCGGTCCAAGAGGTTCCATCGACACAAGCGGGCGGCCCCACAGATTGTCCTGCGGACGATGCCGCAAGCGGGCCCTGAAATCCAGCGTCCGCTGGTGGGCGTAGTTGAGCTGGTCGGTCACATGGGGATCGGTCGTGTTCAATTGGTAGTCGTAGTACATGCCGACACCGTCTTCGACCTGGCTATAGGTCCAGTGCGGCTGCAACGCCATGCCGGCCCCCATGTTCTCGCCGGTCAGGCAGAGGAAACGGGTGCCCTCCGGCAACCGCCTGACCGTCTGGATCGCCTGCCACTTGGTCAGCGGCTGTTGCACGGTGCCAAGCTGCGTGCATTGCACACCCTTGTGCTGAAGCATCTGGACAACCCCGCCAAGCTGCTGCTCCAGCAGGTGCAGGCCCGTACCGGGCTGCTCGTTGTGCGCCTCCATCCAGATTATGGCGAAGGCGTCGTCGCCGGCATTTTCCTGGCTGCTGCCGCTGGGCACGTTGCGGCCCAGCATGCCGTAAATCTGGGTCATCACATCGTGCGCGCTCAGGTTGAACAGCGCGCCGAACGCACAGCAGGCGCAGTTGGCGCGGGCAATGACGGTGCTGTTGGTGTTGTTGACGGTGGGCATGCGACACACTCTCCCAAGCCCAGCGGCGCGCCGACCGCCCAGTTCCCTGGGTTGTCCGGCCAGTCGCGCCATCCACCAGGCGGTGTCAGATCCCATCGTCCACGCGTCTTGCCACGCCATCTTGACCGACGTTCGCACCCACCACAAGCAACGACCGCCCGGCGATGCTTGCCATCGCCGGACGGCCGGGCCGTCACTATCGAGCGAGAACCGCAGCGCGCGGCACCAGCATCACAGCATGCTCAGCTTGTCCTTGATCACCAGATAGCCGCCCGGCTCCAGCAAGAACTTCTTGGTGTCGGGCGTCGGTACGAAGTCGGTCGATAAGGTGTGGTTCATGATCTCCTGCACCATCTTGCACGCCGGACCGAAGCCACCACCATGGACGCGGCCGATGGTCAGTTCCTGATAGGCGCGCCAATGGAGCTCGCAGGCCACCCGGTTGACCAGTTCCTTCAACAGCGACGACGCCGTGGCCGCCCCCAGTGACACGGCGATCGACACCACGTTGGACGCGATGGAGTTGGGGATGGCGGCCGCCGCCAACTTGCCCCCGCGCACCGTGGCCTTGGCCAGCTTGACCTTGACGATGTCTTCCAAGAGATCGGTCAGATAGCGGCTGCCCTTGACCTTACGCGACAGGATCGCCAGCCGCGTCAGGTGAGCAACGGTGGAGGCTTCGGCCGCGCCGTGCTTGGCCAGGCCGAACGCGTCGACGCCGCCCATGCCGAAGCCGGCCACGTCCAACCCGACCTGCAGGCCGGTGCCGGTGAAGCTGTAAATCGCGCCGCCGATCTTCTTGGCCTTGCGGACGCGCATGTAGTGTTTGACCTGGGGCGAGTTGCCCTCGCCCAACCCGTGCAGCATCAGCTTCGGGTTGGCGATCATCTCGTTCTTCTCGACCGCCTCGATGATCTCGTAGATCGTCATGCCGGCTTCCAGCAGCAACGTCACCGGGAAGCCGGAAAACTCCTCGATCACGCCGGCGGTCTGGCCGAGCCCGATCGCCAACACTTCCGGCGCCACGTCCTCGCCGAGTTCCTTGATCTTCGCCTTGGTACTAGAGCTAATCTTCACGGCCTGGTCTCCTCTGCGCGTCATCCGGCCGGGACCGGCCTTGCGCCGGTGCCCATGCCGCCCCCTCCTGATGACATGCCCCAATTGTCGTGTGAGCACTCGCCGAGCGGAGTTTCGAGATGGGTGCCTGGACTCCAGATACGACGCGCCCCGTGCCCGGACAATCCGTCCAAGGGGAGTAAGCTGTAGGGGGGTCGGCGGGAGTTGCGGGCTGCGAAAGGCGCGCAAAATCAACGCTTTCGCACCCTCGGGCGGGTGCGAAACGCCAGATACTATTTGGGCCTAAGCCTTTTTCGCCCGGGTGTCGCCTGCCGCCTTGGCGGCCTTGTCCGCCGGGGCTTTCGGCGCGCGGGCGATGGAGATGCGGTTGCGCCCGGCCTGTTTGGCCCGATACATCGCCCGGTCGGCCCGGTCGATGAAGGCGGCTGCCGGCTCTTCGGCCTTGGGATCGAAGACCGCAACGCCGATGGACGCCCCGAGCGGGCGCGAGGTGCCGGGCTGCAACATCGCCCAGCGGCGCAGATCGCCCAGCAGGCGGCGGGCGCGGCGGGCGGCCGCGGCGGGCTCGATATCCTCCAGCCACAGCGCGAACTCGTCGCCGCCGATCCGCGCGGCAATGTCGTACGGGCGCACGGCACGGGTCAGCACCGCCGCCACTTCGCGCAGGGCGTTGTCGCCGGCATCGTGGCCGTGCATGTCGTTCAACAGCTTGAAGTTGTCCAGATCGACGTACAGAAGCGCCGCCGGCTGGCTGACACGACGCGCGCGCGCCATGGCGGAGGTGATGTCGTCGGTGAACGCCCGCCGGTTCAACAGGCCGGTCAGCTCGTCGGTGCGGGACAGCTCCGCCAACCGCTCGAAGTCGGCGAGCTGCTGCAGCACGGTGCCGATTTGCACTTCCAGCGCATGCAGCATGCTGAGGTCGCTGTCGGACCATGCCGGCCGGTCGGCGGCACGCCAGACCACGAGCACGCCCATGCGCCGGCCGCGGCATTGCAGCGCCATGCCCAGCGCCGGGCAGGCAATGGAGGTGTCGTGCATCACCAGGGCGTCGGTCGCCAGCGCGCGGCGCAGGCGGCGGGTCCTCTGCGGCTCCAGCGGCGTTCCGGCGGCAACCAGCGGTGCATCGTCGGCCGGGTCCTGGTCCGGCCGATAGATGGCGCAGGCCAGCGCCCCGAACTCACGCCGGATGGTGCCGGCGGCGGCACGCAGCATGTCAATGGGCCGCCATTCGGTGCGCATCGCCTGCAGGATGCTGCTGACCATGCGCTCGCGGGTCTGGGCGCGCGCCAGTTGCTGGTCGCGCATCCGCACCTCGGTGACATCGCGGGCGATGCCGCGCACGCCCCGCCGGCCGTCCACGCCGTCGTCGAACGGCACGGCGTCCAGTGTCAGGCAGATATCCTTGCCCGCGGCGCCGGTCACCCACACGTCCAGGCCGTGCACCGGCTCTGTCGCCGTCGCCGGCCAGCGTGCCGCGCTGCGGGATGCGACGAACTTGTCCGGGTCACGGCCGATCAGGTCGTCGGCGTCATAGCCCATGCCGCCATGGTGCGAGATGTGGACGAACGACCCGGCGGGGTCGCATTCCCACACGAAGTCCGCAACCGCCTCGACCAGGTCCTTGTAGCGCTGGCGGGACGACACCAGCACGTTGCGCAGGCTCATCTCGACGCTGGCGTCGCGCACCAGGCACAGGGCGCGCCCGTCCGGCATCGGCCAGGTCACCACCTTGATGCAGCCGGTATCCGCCAGCATGACGACCTCGGAGGTCGCCTTGGCGCTGGCGGCCACGCGGCCGGCGTTCTTGGTCAAAATTTCGGCGAGCGGAGACGGATCGGCATCGGCGTACCGGTCAACCAGCGACTGGGCCGGTTCGTTGGCCGGCAGGAGGTCGCCGTCGGTCTCGACAACGATCAGCGGGTCGTCAATGGCGGCCAACAAGATATCGGCATCCGGCACGGCTTCCGCCGCAACCGGTAGTGTGCGCAGCTCTGTCAGCGATGTAGCCAAACCCTGGTTCCGATATGATGTGATCGGCCTGTGGCGCACACCCTAGGTGAACGTTCGTTAACCATTCGTCACCGAAACAGTCTTCGTTGCAAATCTATTGCGCCGAGAAGTATTCGAACCCATACCACGCGGCCGCCGCCACAACCACAACTGCCAGCACGGCAAAGCCGATCTTGACCCAGCTGTACGGCCTCTCGCCCTGGACTTCGCCGGTGCGCGCGTTGACAACGAAGCGCCAGACCTTCTCGCCCTGCCGGTAGGCGCTGACCCAGATCGGCAGCAGCACGTGCTTGTAGGTCACCTTCCGGTGTTGCGTGGTCATCGAGAGGATGCGCTGGGCATCGCCGCCGATGTCGCGGCGGATGTCGCGGCGGATCTGGCGCTCCATGATCTTCTTGGCCAGGTCGAAGCCGCCCTTCAGGTCGATCTGATAGCTCTCGGCGCGGAACCCGGCGAGATAGGCGTCATCGTAGCCGGCCAGATTCTCCAGGTCCCACGGCTCCAGCCGCTCGGTCTGCTTGCGTGGCAGCGTGTTGCTGGCCAGCACCAGCACATCGTCGAAGTCGCGCCACACCGTGCCACTGACGTTGCGCCAGCGGATCTTGGTGACGGTGCGCCGGTTCTGGCCCGACCCCACCGTGACCGTGTAGCGGGTGCCGCGCTGGCCGCGATAGTGGGTGGTGGTGGCGGCATCGTACGTCCAGTACGGCACATACATGCCGTTCAGCTCGCCATCGACCCGGGCGTACTTCTTCACCTTGTTGGGGGCGAACCACAGCCCGCCCAGCCACTTGGCGAAGGCGCCGCGTGCGGCCTTCTGGTCCAGGCCGAACGGCAACAGCGACTGCGGTTTTATGTGCTGGTTGCTGCCGCCGTCGACCACTTGTGGAGAGTCGCAGAACGGGCAGGATTCCGCCTGGATGTTCGGGTCCAGCGTGAACTCCGCGCCGCAGCCCTCGCAGCGGACCACGCGCGTCGTTTCCATCTCCATCTGCGCGGCGCCATCGCGCAGCGCCTGCTCGAAATCGAGCTCCTTGATGTCGGCTTCGGACTGCGGGATCTGGTTGTCGTGGCCGCAATACTGGCAGACCAGGTGGCTGGTGCCGGGCTTGAACGCCAGGTTGCTGCCGCATTGCTCGCAGGGGAACTGCCGCTCGCGGCGGTCGAAGGCCGCTTCCTCGGCATCGGTCGCGGCGTCCACTTCGTCGACCGGCGCCGCCTCGTCCAGGGGTGGAGGCGTCAAGTCGTCGCGCATGCTCATGCCGTATGGTCCCGTCGTGAATCGAACTGATCGTCGGGCCCGAACGAATATCGGGCCAGGGCGGATAATCGGTTGTCAGCGGCCAGGCGGCCGAAACCTCATGCCGGCGGCAAGGGTGGCGGCGCTGCGGCGAACAGGTTGGAAAGTTCGGCGACCTCGCCGGCCTTGGTCCAGTTGGCCATGCCGGCGCACCAGACCAGGGTGTCGCGGGTCACCTGGCCGGAGGATACCTGGCCCTGCAGTGCGGCCATGTCGAACGGGCCGGCCTGCTGGCCGTTCAGCGCGGCGAAATACTGGGTCTGCTGCGGCAGCGGCGGCGGTGCGGCGGCGGCGGGCTGTGCCGCGCCCTGATTCCCGCCCTGATTCCCGCCGGGCTGGCCGAAGTTCTGCGCCATCTGGTTGGCCATCGCGAAGCCCATGCCCATGCCCATGCCGCTGGCCGCGGCCCCGCCCGGTGCGTCGGCGGCATCGCCGATCGCCTCGGCGGTCTGGAACTGGGTGTACTTGGACAGGTCGCCGACCACGCCCATGCTGGTGCGCTTGTCCAGCGCCTCTTCCACCTTCGACGGCAGCGAGATGTTCTCGACCAGGAACTTTGTCAGCTCGATGCCATAGGCGTCGAACTCGGGCGCCAGCCGCTCGGTCAGGAACTCGCCGAGCTGGTCGTAGTTGCCGGCCAGGTCCAGCGCCGGAATCTTCGATTGGCCGATGATGTTGGCGAACCGCGACACGATCAGGTTGCGCAACTGGTTGGTGATTTCGGCGGTGGTGAAGTGGCCGTCGGTGCCCACGATCTCACGCATGAACACATCGGACTTGGAGACCCGCATCGCGTAGGTGCCGAAGGCGCGCAGCCGGATCGGCCCGAACTCGGGGTCGCGCAGCATGATCGGGTTCTTGGTCCCCCACTTCAGGTCGGTGAAGCGGCGGGTGGAGATGAAATAGACCTCGGCCTTGAACGGGCTGGAGAAGCCGTATTTCCACCCCTGCAGGGTGGACATGACCGGCATGTTCTGGGTTTCCAGCGTGTACATGCCGGGGCCGAAGATGTCCGCGCACTGGCCCTCGTTGACGAACACCGCCTCCTGGGCCTGACGGACCGTCAGTTTCGCGCCGTACTTGATCTCGTTGCCATAGCGCTCGAACCGATAGACCATCGTGTCGTTGGAATTATCCAACCACTCGATGATATCGATGAATTCGCCGGTGATCTTGTCCCAAAGACCCATGGTGCCCTCTATCCGCTCGTCCGCGCCACCCAGCGCCCGAGAGCGCCAGCGTTCAATCAGCTTCCCATAGCATAATGGCAATCAAAGGGCGCCGCAAAAACCTGCGGCCGTGCCGACTTGAACGATCAACCCCTAACGCGGCCCTTCGCCGTCGGCCGACTGCATGTCGCCGTCGCTGGGCAGGGCGGGACCGGGCTGGACGGGACCGGACACATCAGACGACGGCAGGTTGGTGGCATCCGGCGCATGGCCTGGCACGGCCGGGCGATTGATAGTGACCTGCGGGAACGGAATCTCGATGCCCAGCGCGTCGAACTTCTTCTTCACCCGGCGATTGTACTCGCGGCCGACAGTCCATTGCGACATCGGCTTGGTCTTGATGCGCACCTTGATGACGACCGCGCTGTCGCCGAACGCGTCGACACCCAGCACCTGCAGCGGCTCCATGATCTCGCGGCGGTAGTCCGGCTCGCGGCGCATCTCGTCCAGCACCTCGGTCATCGCCGCGACCACCCGGTCGGTGTCCTCGTTGTACGAGATGCCCATGTCGATGACGTAGAACGAGAAGTCGCGGGTCAGGTTCGACGTTGTGGCCACCTCGCCGAACGGGATCGTGTGGACCGTGCCGTGCACGTCGCGCAGCCGGATCGAGCGGATCGACAGCGCCTCCACCACGCCGGCGAACCCGCCGACATTGACCACGTCGCCGACGGCGATCGAGTCCTCGATCAGGATGAAGCCGCCGGTGATCACGTCCTTCACCAGGCTCTGCGCGCCGAAGCCGATGGCGATGCCGATGATGCCGGCGCTGGCCAGCAGCGGCGTGATGTCGATGCCGACCTCGGCCAGCACGATCAACAGCGCAATCGCGCCCAGAACGACGATGGCGGCACTGCGCAACAGCGGCATCAGCGTCTTCAGCCGTCGCGCACGGTTGGTCTGCGCCGTGTCCGCCGCCCGCTGCGCCCGCGCGATCAGCATGATGACCACGCGATAGACGGCATAGGCGATGGCGAGCACGACAACCACCGAGATGATGCCCGACAGCGCGTCCTGGCCGCTGTCGCTGCCCAACCAGTCGAACAGGTCGAACAACCACAGATCGATCAGCACCGCCGCCGCCAGGACGAAGATCGAACCCTTCAGCAGCGCATCAACCAGCGCCTGCACGGCAGTGCGTTGCGCGGCCTTGGCGTCATCCTCCGGCTCGCTGTCCGCCCCGTCGGCCATCTCGGCCGGCAGGTCGGCACCGCCGGCCGGCGCGGCCTCGGACTCGATCTGCCGCGGCAACAGCGCGCGCGACACCGCCCAAGCCACCCGCGCCACGGCCAGCACCACGATGGTCAGCGCCGCCGTCATCAACAGGTCGAACACGCCGGTATCGCCGGCGGCCAGATAGACGAAATAGGCGACGATGACGAAGCCGATGGCGACCACGTGCCAGTTGCGCGCGATCGCCTTGGTCACCCGCGCGCCGGCGCCCCTGACCGGGCCGGCGCGCCGAATAAGCCGGGCGAACGTGCGGCGATGCTTCACGATCAGGCGGATCGCCATCACCACGATGGCCAGGCCGACCAGGATCAGGAACGCCGTGCGCGCGCCCCACGGCAGGCCCATGGCGAGGCCGGCATTGGCCAGGCCCGCCGCCACCGCCATCACGAACACGATGGCGCGCAGCCGCCGCCACACGTCGCGCGCGCCGGCATCGGTCATCCGCGCCAATCTGATCGGCCGGGAATCGGGGCTCAGGATCAGGCGCAGCACCGCCGTGGTCGCGCAATAGACGATCAGAATTTCCAGAACCGACAGCGTGATCTGCCGCGCGACGAACGAGGGTTCGAGGACGCCGAGCGCGAGATAGCCGGCCAGGGTCAGCAATACGATGGGGATGATGTCGATCACCACCACCACCAGGTAGCGGCGGACACGGTGCCAGATGCCGGTCAGATGCTGGTTGGCGAGCCGGCGCCGCATGCCCCCCAGAACCGTGCGCGCCAGCCAGCGCACCAGTAGAGCGGCGCCCAGGGCGATGCCGAGCGTGCGCAGCATGTCGGCCCAGCGCTCCCGGCCGGCCTCGCTGTCGACTTCCTCGAACAGCCAGGTGCCGATGTTGAGCATCTCGTCGGACGATTCGACCAGGATGTCGACGAAGTCTCCCACCGCGACGACCTGCTCGGCCACGCCGTCCAGGATCTGGCCGACGAATGTGCGCGGCTCGGTCTCCTGCGCCACCTCGGTCTGCGCCTGCAGCAACAGCCTGAGCTGTGAGATCAGGTGGTTGCGCGCGGTCTCGTCCTCCAGGGTTGCGATCAGTTCCTCCAACCGCTCAGCCTGGATCTCGATGGAATTCGGGTCGCCCGGCTCGGTCTCGACCGGCGGCATTTGCGCATGGGCCATCGGGCTGGCGAACACCGCCGCCAGCAGTCCAAGCAACAGCAGGGGATGGAGGAAGCTACGCAGCATCGCTGGCCCGTCCGGCAAGCCACGACCGCGCGACGTTGGCAATGATCGGCAGCCCGTCGTGACGGTCGGTGTAGTTGGCACTGTGACGCGGCTCCAGGTGGTTCCAGCCACGCACCATGCAGTCGCGCGACATTTCCGGGTGGAATTGCGTGGTCCACCAGCCACCGCCCAGGTCCAGCGCCATCACCGTGTCGCGATAAGTGGCCAGCACGCTGGCCCCCGCCGGCAGCACGGTCACATGGTCGTCGTGGGCGAGGTGGACGTTCACCCGCGCCGGCAAGCCGGAAAACATCGGATGCGCGAGGCCCGCCGACGTCACCTCGACGATGTCGGTCGCGGCGTGGGTACCGCCGGTCATCCGCTCGACCGTGCCGCCCAGCGCGGCGCAGGCCATCTGGTGTCCGCCGCAGATGCCGAACAAGGGCCGGCCGGTGGCGCGCCAGCCCCGCAGCCAGTCGAGCACCCGGCGCTGCCAGGGATGGTCCTCGTAGACCGAATGCCAACTGCCGCCAACGACCACCGCGTCGGCCAGCGCCGGCGCCGGCAGCACCTCGTCCATGCAGCCGTCGGCCTCCAGATAGTCGAAGCCGCTATCCATGCCCAACTCGGCCAAGCGGGTGCGAAACCACGCCCGGTCGTCGGGGCCGTCCGGCGCGTCGTCATAGATGCCGGGCGGCACCTTGTCGGGCGTGCCCATGATGGTGATCAGCAAGAGTCGCGGTCGGGGCATGGCTTGATTTGTGGGCGATCCAACGGACAGGTCAAGGGGATAAGGGCTGGTGCCGAATGCCGATCTAGGCCGGGCGCCGGGCCTTCAGCGCCGCCATCAATGTGCCGTCGTCCAGGTAGTCGAGCTCGCCGCCGACCGGCACGCCATGGGCCAGGCGGGTGACGGTGACGCCGCTGTCGGCCAGCCGCTCGGCGATGAAGTGCGCCGTCGTCTGTCCCTCTACGGTGGCATTCAGCGCCAGGATCACCTCCGACACGCCGTCGCGCGCAATACGTTCGATCAGCACACCGATGCGCAGGTCCTCCGGCCCGACGCCATCCAGCGCCGACAAGGTGCCGCCCAGCACGTGATAACGGCCGCGAAAGGCGGCGGTGCGCTCCATCGCCCACAGGTCCGCGATGTGCTCGACCACGCACACGATCGTGCCGTCGCGCTTCGGATCAGCGCAGACCGCGCATGGGTCGGTTGTGTCCAGGTTGCCGCAGGTGCCGCACTGGCGCACCGCCTGAGCCGCCTCGCCCAGCGCGCGCGCCAGCGGCTCCAGCAACGCCTCGCGCCGGTTCAGCAGGTGCAAGGTCGCGCGGCGCGCCGAGCGGGGGCCAAGCCCCGGCAGCCGCGCCAGCAACTGGATGACGCGGTCTATCTCCGCTCCAGCCAAGGTCCGGGCTTTCGATGCAGATTCGGGGGAAAAGGGCGCGCCAGGCGCCCGTGCCTCAGAACGGCAGCTTCATGCCGCCTGGCAGCTCTAGGCCGCCGGTCACCTCGGCCATCTTCTCCTGGGTGTAGGACTCGACCTTGCCCTTGGCGTCGTTGAAGGCGGCGACCACCAGGTCTTCCAGCACTTCGGTCTCGTTCGGGTCCAGCAGTTCCGGGTCGATCTTCAGCCCGCGCGCCTCGCCCTTGCCGTTCAGGGTCACCATCACCATGCCACCGCCCGACTGGCCGGTGATCTCGGCGGATGCCATCGCCTCCTGCATTTCCTGCATCTTGGCCTGCATCTGCTGGGCCTGCTTCATCAGTTGCCCGAGGTTCTTCATTGTCTATCCTTCGTCGCTCATCAGTTCCGGCGCGTCGTCGCCGTCGTCGGTTGCATCGCCATCGGCTGCACTGTCGTCGGTGGCAAGGTCGTCGGGGCGCACGCGATCCCGCACCGCCCTGATCTCGGCGCCCGGGAACGTCTCCAGGGCAGCACGGACCAGGGGATGCTCGCGCACCTCGCGCTCGCGCGCGTCGGCCAGCGAGGACTCCTGCTCCCTGAGGGTGGGCGCGCCCTCCTCGTCGGAAATGCCGACCAGCCAGCGGGTGCCGGTCCATTCGGTCAGCAATTGGCTCAGCCGCGGCGCCAGGTCGCTCGGCGCATCGGCGCCGGGCCGCAACTCGATATGGCCGGGACGGAAGCTGACCAGGTGCACGCTGGTGCGCAGATGGGCGTGCAGCATGCCCTCGCGCTTGTCATAGACCAGCGCCACCACATCGGCGAAGGACTGCGGCGCCAGCACCTGCCTGGGGGCTGCCTGACGCGGCGCGTCGTGGGGATCGGCCTCGTAGGGCGGCGGCTCGTCATAGGGTGGCGGCTGATCGGCCGGCGGTGCGCTGTCGGCAATCTGCGCGGCCGGTGCAGCCGCCACCGGAGCGGTCGCCGCCGGTGCAGTCGCCGCCGGTGCAGTCGCCGCCGGGCTGCCTTGCCCCGGAGCGCCGCCAGGTGCGGTACTCGACGGTACCGGTGCGGCAGCGCCCGCGCCGCCGGCCAGCAGCGCCGCGAGGTCGCCGGGGGTCGGCATATCGTGGACGTAGGCAATGCGCACCAGCAGCATGTCCATCGCGGCATGGGCATCGGGCGCGGTCTGCACGTCGGCAACGCCCTTCAGCATCATCTGCCAGGCCCGCGACAACCGCGAGAGGGTGAGCTGCTCGGCCAGTTCCGAGGCGCGGCGGTGCTGTTCGGCGCTCTGCCCCGGCGGCGGCGTTTCGGTCGGCGCCAGCTTCAGCCGGGTGAGCCCATGGGTAGTATCGAGCAGGTCCTGCAGCACCAGGGTGGCGTCGGCCCCGGCCGCGTACATGGTGCCGAACAGGTCGAGCGCGCCCGCCGCGTCGCCCTTCGCCACCAGGTCCAGCAGGTCCAGCACCTGGCTGCGGTCGGCAAGCCCCAGCATGGTGCGCACCTGGTCGGACGTCAGCGCCGCATCCGCGCCGCCCAGGGCCAGCGCCTGATCCAGCAGCGACAGCGAATCGCGGACCGAGCCCTCGCCCGCCCGGGCGATCAGATGCAGCGCCTCGTCGGCAACCTCGCGGCCTTCCTTGGCGCAGACCTGGGCCAGATAGGCGACCAACTCGTCCTGTGCGACCCGGCGCAGGTCGAAGCGCATGCACCGCGACACCACCGTCGCCGGCACCTTGCGGAACTCGGTGGTGGCGAAGATGAACACCACGTTGTCCGGCGGCTCCTCCAGCGTCTTCAGCAGCGCGTTGAAGGCGCTGCGCGACAGCATGTGGACCTCGTCGATGATGTAGACCTTGTTGCGCGCCGACACCGGGCGGTAGCGCACGCCGTCCAGCACCTCGCGCATGTTGTCGATGCCGGTGTGGGAGGCGGCGTCCATCTCGATCACGTCGACATGGCGGTCGGCGCCGATGGCGGTGCAGTTCTCGCACACCCCGCAGGGCTCCGCCGTCGGGCCGCCATTGCCATCCGGCCCGATGCAGTTCAGCGCGCGGGCGATCAGCCGGGCCGACGTGGTCTTGCCCACCCCGCGCGGGCCGGTCAGCAGATAGGCATGGTGGACGCGGCCGGCGGTGATCGCGTTGGTCAGGGTGCGAATCAGCGCATCCTGGCCGATGACATCGGCGAAGCGTTGCGGGCGGTACTTGCGCGCCAGCACCAGATAGGCGGCACCGTTGTCGGATTGGCCGGCGTCTGACGCGGTTGCTTCGGCTGGTTCTGAGGTCGGCGCGCCGTCAGGGCCGGGCACATCGCCGAACAAGGCGCCGGTGGCGGTATCGTCAGGGTCCGCGCCCTGCGAAATCGCGTCGGAATCGTTCGTTTCAGGGGTGGCTTGGGGCGGCGCGTCGCTCATCCAGCAGGTCGGCCCTATGCTCAATGCTCAGCTTGCCCATTGCTCCGCTCTGGGCACGGATGCAGGCATCGCCCCCACGGCGCAACGGCGCGCTTGGCACACCTCGCACAGGGCAATGCAGGAGGCTGGCAGCGACCCGCAACAGTCTCGTTACGGCTGCTTCCTTCCGGACCTGACCGGGTTGGCGAGGGTTACGTCCGCACCAACCTCCCAACGCTTCCATATCGTCATTCTCGCCGCCAGGGCAAGGCGCGATCGTTCCCCATTACGTGCAAAGTCGGCAAATCGGCATCGGCGGCGATGCCAGCGCCGGAATCTCGCGCCATGCCGTTGGCACTGAAAATACAGAAAAAATGCCCCTAAAATTCGTGCAGGTAAGAAACTGTTTCCCGTCTTGGCGCAATAGTGCGCCCATGCAAACCGCCACCGACACATCGCTCGCGCGCGCGCTCCAGTTCTTCAACGAAGGCCAACTGGCCGACGCTGCGCAGATCTGCATGCAGGTGCTGTCCACCGACCTGTCGAACGCCAGCGCGCGATTCCTGCTGGGCATGGTGGAGTTGGGCGACGGCGACACCCAGTCTGCGATCCGTCACCTGTCGGTTGCCAGCCGCAACAATCCCCAGAACGCGCTGTTCCATTTCTACCACGGCAATGCGCTGCAGGCCGCCAGTCAGGAGACCCAGGCGCTTGGCGCCTATCGCCGTGCGATCCTGACCGAGCCCGGGCACGCGCCGTCGCACTACAACATGGGTGTGTGTCTGGCGCGGCTGGGCGCGTACAAGGAAGCGACCATCGCCTACCGGTCGGCCCTGACCCTGGACCCGGACGACGTTGCCACCCACTACAACCTGGGCAACGCGCTGAGTGCCGCCGGAGACTATGCCGCGGCCGTCGTCGCCTATCGCGATGCCGTGGACCGCAAGCCGGCGTGGCCCGAAGCGCTGATGAACCTGGGCAGCGCCCTGCACAAGCTGCAGCGGGTGGAAGAGGCGGAAAGCGCCTTCTATCGCGCGCTCAGCCTGAAGCCGGAAAGCCCGGAGGTGTTCTACAATCTGGGCGTCCTGTTCATCGAGACCGGTCGGCTGGACCAGGCGGTCTCGACCCTCAGCCGCACCATCGACCTGATGCCGGAACACAAGGACGCGATGTGGAACCTGGCCCTGTCCAAGCTCGGCACCGGCGACCTCGAAGGCGGCTTCGAACTCTACGAATCGCGCTGGGCGCGCGGCGTCGCCGGGCTGGACTGCATCCAGGACCACCTGTCGATCCCGCAATGGGACGGCGACGACCTGACCGGCCTGTCGCTGCTGGTCGCCGCCGAGCAGGGCATCGGCGACGAGATCATGTACGCGTCGTGCATCCCCGACGCGATCGAGCTGGCGCACCACGTGGTCATCGAGTGCGCGCCGAAGCTGGTGCCGGTGTTCCAGCGCGCTTTTCCGGACGCCACGGTGCGGCCGGCGGTCACGTGGCTGGACGACGAGGGCCTGCGCCGCCATAGCTACACCTGGCTGGACGCCCTGCCCCAGGCGCAGCGCCCGGACGTCTATATCGCCGCCGGGTCCCTGCCGGGATTCGTGCGCCCCGACCTGGCGTCGTTCAGGCGCTCCGGCAAGCTGTTCAAGCCGGACGGCCGCACCGTCGCCGGATGGCGCCGACGGCTGGCGGGCATCGACGGCAACCGCAAGTTCGGCCTGTGCTGGCGCAGCGGCCTTAAGGCCGCCAACCGCGACTGGCTGTATGCGTCGCTGATGGACTTCCACGCCTTAGGGTCGCTGGAGGGCGTGACCTTCATCGACCTTCAATACGACGAAAGCGGCGCCGAACGGGCCGAGTTCGAGGCCGCGACCGGCATCAAGCTGCACCATTTCGACGACCTCGACATGAAGGACGACCTGGATCGCACTTCGGGCCTGATCGCCGCCCTGGACGGGGTCATCTCCGCGCCGACGGCGGTGGCGCAGATCGCCGGCGCCGTCAACGTGCCGTGCTGGCGCGTCATCATCGGATCGGACTGGTCCTGCCTGGGCCAGGAACGCTCGCCATGGTTCCCCAGCGTCAAGCAGTTCACCATGGCGCGCGATAGCGACCGCGCCGAGGAGCTGGCCCGGCTGGTTGAAGACGTCCGCACCCACTTCTCCAAATCATGAGCGCATTCACGTCATGAGTGCTGGCGCAACGCTGGCTGGTCGCGCCGCGACGCAGCTCGAATCCGGCAACACCCAATCCGCCACCGCCTTGTGCCGGCTGGCGCTGCTGCGCGACCCCAAGGACCCCGAGGCCCTGCGCCTGACCGCGCTGATCGCCGGCAAGGATGGCGACCTGGAGCGCGCCGAGGAGCTGATGCAAGCCGCCCTGGCCGCGGCACCGCACCGCCTGGACCTGCACGAGGACCTGGCGCGCATGGCCTCGGCCGCCGGTCGCCCCGGCGATGCGATCCGCATTCTGGGCGCCGCCGTGGAAGTGGTCGCCGACCGCATGGCCGCGCGCATCCTGCTCAGCCGGGCGCACGCCCAGGCCGGCGATCCGGAGCGCGGCATCGCGACGCTGCGCGAGGGTCTGGCCCACGCGCCGGAACACCTGCAGGGCTGGACCGAGCTCGGCCGCCAGCAGGTCGACGCCGGCCACTACAACGATGCCTTCGAGGTGCTGAAGCACGCCGCCGCACTGGCCCCGAACAACGCGCGCATGCAAGCCAATTTCGGCGTCGTCGCCTGCGAGACCGGCAAGCTGGACGACAGCATCGACGCCTACGACCGTTCGCTGGCGCTCGACCCCGACAACGCCGAGGTTCGCATGGCGCGGTCGTTCACCCTGTTGTCGATGGGCAGGCTGGAGGAAGGCTGGCGCGACTATGAGGCACGCTGGCGCGTCAACGGCGAGCCGCTGCCGGCCCTGCTGCGCGACCGCATGTGGCGCGGCGAGAACCTGGCCGGCAAGCGTGTGGTGGTGATCTCCGAACTCGGCATCGGCGACCAGGTCGCGTTCTCATCCTGCATCCCGGCGCTGATCGACCAGGTCGGTCCCGACGGCCAGGTGGTGATCGAATGCGCGGTCAAGCTGGTCGACCTGTTCCAGCGCTCGTTCCCCACGGCCACGGTGCTGCCGGTGCAGGGCACCGTCCAGGGCTTGCAGATCAACACCGACTACTCCTGGGTGCGCCGGTTCGAGCCCGTGGATGTGGTGACCTGCCACGGCGACCTGCCGCGCTATCTGACGCCGCCCTACGGCAGCGTGGCCCCGGTGCTGCGGCCCGACCCGGCCGGCCAGGCGAAGTGGGATGCATGGCTGGCCGCGAACGGTCGCGGCAAGCGCATCGGGCTTTGCTGGCGCAGCAGCCTGAGCGATGCCTGGCGCAACAGCCGGTTCCCGCCTGTCTCCGCGTGGCGCCACCTGTTCGAGGCGATGCCGGAGGCGACCTTCGTCAACCTGCAGTACGACGCCGGCGCGTCGGAATGGGACGAGGCCGTTGCCGGCACCGGGGTCACGGTGCTCGATCCGCCCGACCTCGACCAGTACAACGATCTCGCCGACACGTCGGACCTGATGGCGGCACTCGATCTGGTGATTTCCGCGCCCACGGCGGTGGCCATGCTGTCGGCAGCGGTCGACACGGCGACGCTGCGGCTGATGCGTGGCAGCGACTGGGCCAATTTCGGCGGCGAGAAAAGCCCATGGTTCGGCAAGCAGAAACTGGTGTGGCTGTCGCGCGAATGGCATGACGACCGCGACTTCCAGCCGGTCATCGACACCGCCCTGGACCTGCTCGCCGACGACGCGCGCACCGCCGCATGACGGTCGCGCTGGAACAGGCCCTGGGGCTGCACCGCGCCGGCCGGCTGAACGAGGCGCTGACCGCATATCAATGCATGCTGGCGGCCAAGCCCGAAGACCCGGAGGTGCTGCACCTGACCGGCGTGCTGGCCCACCAGATGGGTAAGACGCCGTTCGGCATCGCCTTGATCATGCGCGCCATCGAATGGCGCCCGGAGGCGGCGGTCTACCACAAGAACCTGGCCGAATTGCACAAGGCGTGCGGCGACATCGCGGCCGCCTGCGAGGCGCTGACCAGCGCCGCCGCACTGAGCCCGAACGATGCGACGGTTCACAACGACCTTGGCCTCTTGCGTGCGGCATTGGGAGACGACGTGGGCGCTCTGGCGAGCTACCGGGCCGCCATCTCCATCGCGCCCGACGATCCGAACGCCCACAACAACATGGGCGTGCTGCTGCAGGAGCGCGGCGAGGAAGCGGCAGCCATGCGCGCCTTCGACGCCGCCATCGCCGCGTCGCCGACATTTGCCGCCGCCCACAACAATCGCGGCACCCTGCTGTGGTCGTGCGAGCGCATCGACGAGGCCGTCGACGCGCTGGAAACCGCCATGGCCGCCGACCCGGCCCATGCCGGCGCCTCGGTCAATTTGGGGCAGCTCAGCCTGCATCGCGGCGATCTGGCCAAGGGGTGGGCGCTGCTGGAAGCCCGCCACCAGGTGGCGAACGCGGTTCGGCTGCCGGGCGACCTGCCGGTCTGGGATGGCAAGAGCGACCCCGGTCGCCGTCTGCTGGTCGCAGCCGAGCAAGGCGTCGGCGACGAGCTGTTGTTCGCAAGCTGCATCCCGGACCTGATCGACCGCTGGCAGCGCACCACCATCGTGCTGGAGTGCGACCCGCGGCTGGCGCACCTGTTCGTGCGCTCGTTCCCGACCTGCGAAGTGCGGCCGAACCGGGTCACGTCCGACGGTCAGATCCGGCTGTCGCACCGACCCTGGCTGGCCCAGGTGTCGGTCGACTCCGTCATTGCCGCCGGCAGCCTGCCCGGGCTGTGCCGCCCCAGCATCGACGCATTCCCGTCCGCGCCCTCATATCTGATCGCCGACCCGGCGAAGGTCGACCATTGGCGTGCCTGGCGCGACGCGCAGGCCCCCGGTGAGGCGCAAGCGCTGGTCGGGTTCTGCTGGCGCAGTGGCGTGAGCGACGGCGTGCGTGCCAAGCTCGCCTGCCCGCTGTCGGCATGGCTGCCGCTGCTGCAGCGGCCCGGCCTGCGTTTCGTCAACCTGCAATACGGCGAGGCGGCCGAGGAACTCAGCCGGTTCGCCGCCGACAATGCGGTCGACATGATCGATCCGGCGGACCTGGACGTGTTCGAGGATCTGAACGGGCTCGCAGCAATGCTGACGTGCCTGGATGCACTGGTCGCCGGCCCGACCGCGGTATGCGAACTGGCCGGTGGGCTCGGGGTGCCGGCGATCCGGGTGGTGCGCGGTGTCGACTGGTCCAATCTGGGCGTGACCGACCGCCGGCCCTGGCACCCGAACACGCGGCTGGCCAATGCCTCAGCCTATGCGGCCCCGGACCAACTCGTCGGTCGTGTCACCTGCCAACTCGACGAGATCCTGAC
This sequence comes from Alphaproteobacteria bacterium, assembly GCA_965227515.1. GTDB lineage: Bacteria > Pseudomonadota > Alphaproteobacteria > CALKHQ01 > CALKHQ01 > CBDDFZ01. The sequence goes on along the minus strand of CBDDFZ010000001.1, from coordinate 1,267,163 downwards.
CAGCCGCGGCGTCTGACGGCGCGGCCCAGGCCCTATAGCGCGCGCGGCACCAGCGGCGCGCCGATATCGCAGATCAGGCGGTCTCGATCCCAGCCGGCCAGGTCCGCCGCCGCATCGAACGTATTGCTGAGGAAGGCGAGCAACGTCCCCTCCGGGTCTTGGGCGCCGGCCACCGCCGCATAGGGCAGGATGAACTCGCCCGCCCCCTCGTGGAAATACGCGTCCGACACCGACATCTTGGCGGCCGCGAAGCCGTCCGGCGTAGGGTAGGCGTAGGCGTAGAACGCCGCGTCCTCCACCGGGCCGCCACCGGGCCAGAAGCCGGCAGACGCCACCTCGTGGCTGTAGGCCTCTCGCGTGACCTCGTCGGGCAGAGCGGGAATGCCGCCCGGATGCAGCGGTGCCGGTCGGCCGGAGAACCGGGTCACCGCCAGGTCGAAACTGCCCCAGAACAGGTGGACCGGGCTCGACTTGCCGATGAAGCCGGTGCGGAACCGCTCCATGACGGCGTTGGCCGAGACCAGCGCGCGATGAAGCCGTCGCACCGCATCGCCGTCATGGGGCCGCGCGGCGCGATCCTCGGCGAAGGGCACCGGGTCCGGGATCTCGTTCGGTGTGCCGTGAAAACGATCGTTGGCGCCGACCGTGCGGAGCGCATGCCGAAATGCCTGGTGAAACGACGCCACCGACGTTTCGTCGAGCGGCACCGTCTCGCGCGCGCCGGCCGATGTCTCGACCACGACATGATCCGCCGAAAGATCGAAGATCACCTCGACGCCGAGCCCGTCGTCGTCGAGCAGCATGGTGGTCAGGCCGCGCGCCGTGACCCGCAGCGTCGCATGCCACGAGTGGTTGAGCCACGGCGTGCGCGCCAGCTTGTACTTGCCGACGACCTGAAGATAGAGGTGCAGCGCCGTGCGGGTAGCGGACCAGTCGGTCGCGCCCAGGTCGGGCCACCGCTCGTTCTTGGACACCATCTCGTCGCCTCCGCGGCTGTTAGAGGCGAGCCAGCGCCTCCCAGTCGAAATCCACGCCGTGGCCCGGCACATCGGCCGCTATCGCCTTGCCGTCGGCAATTTCGAACGGCCGGGTGACGAAGCGCTCCAGGCCGAAACCATGAGCTTCCAGATAAGAGCGGTTGGGGCAGGCGGCAAGCAATTGCACGGTGATGTCGTGGGCGCCGTGGGAGGTGACCGGCAGGTTGAATGCCTCGGCCAGCCGCGCGATCTTCATGAAGCCGCTGACGCCGCCGCAATTGGTGACGTCGGGCTCGGGGAAACTGACCCCGCCATCGGCGATCAGATGCCGGAAATCCCACACCGTGCGCAGGTTCTCGCCGGCCGCAATCGGCAGGCCGCCCTCGGCGCGCACCCGCGCATGGCCGGTGACGTCATCGGGCACGATGGGCTCTTCCAGCCATGTCAGGTCATAGTCGGCGAACGCGCGGGCGGCGCGGATCGCCTGGTCCACCGTCCAGCGCATGTTGGCATCGACCATCAGCGGGAAGCCGTCGCCCAGATGCGCGCGCATGGCGGCCACCCGCTCAACGTCCTCGCGCAGGCGTTCTCGGCCCACCTTCATCTTGATGGCACGAAAGCCCTTTTCCAGGTTCCCATCGGTCTGGCGCAGCAGGTCGTTCAGCGGCAGCTCCAGGTCGATGCCGCCGGCATAGCACGGCACACGCGGGTCATAGCCGCCGAGCAGCCGCCACAGCGCGGTGTTCGCGCGCTTGGCCTTCAGGTCCCACAGCGCGATGTCGACGGCGGAGATCGCCAGCACGGTGGCCCCGCCGCGCCCGCCATAATGGGTGCCCCACCACATGCGCTGCCAGAGGTGTTCGATGAGGTCTGCGTCCTGGCCGGCGATCAGCTCGGCGAGCTCGTCGCGAACGGTCGCCGCGACCGCGGTGCCATTGCGGCCGACCGTGTAGGTGTAGCCGACACCGACCACGCCGTCGGCATCGCGCACCCGCGCCGTCACCAGCTCGAACGCGGCCATCTCGCCATGGGTGCTGTCGCTCAGCACCACCGGCAGCGGAATGCGGTAAAGCCCGGTCGTGGTGTCGGTTATCGCGGCCACGTCGCCGGGTGCCCTGTCCGCGGTCCCGGCCGGCTCAGGCGCCGGCCTGCAACCGCGCCGCCACGCGGTCGACCGCGCTGTGGTCGCGGATGGTGTTCAGCGGCGCGGAGAAGTGCCCACGGCGGCTGACGAACAGGTTCTCCGACGGCACGCCCCACGCCTTGGCGCAGGCCATGCCACGCTCGAACGGCGTCACCGTGTCCTTGGTGCCCAGCACCATCACGATGTCCTCCGGCTTCATGGCCGGCGGGCGCACCGGATCGGCAATCGGCCGCAGGCGCGCCATCAGTTCGCGGGTCCAGCCGTGTTTCTCCAGCGACTTGCGCATGCCGAGCGTGCGCGCCATCGCGCTGTCGTAGACCATGCGGTCGAGGCCATCGGCCACGGTCACCAGGAACATCACGTCGGGCCGCATGACCGTGGGCCACAGGTCGGCATTGCAGGCGGCCATCTGGGCCGCCAGCGCGCCGAGGCTGACCCCGCCGATGCCGACCGCGCCGGTGCTGTTGCCGCGCGCCCAGCGGGTGAGAGTCGCGAAATCGAACGCCTCGGCCGAGAACAGCGCGATGGGCCCGAACGGCGCCTGGCCGAAGAACGGTTCGCCCGACCACCAGCCCTCGAGGCAGCGGTTCGAGTGCCACGGCGTCTCCAGTTCCACCACCCGCACGCCGCGGGCGATGAAGTGGTCGTAGTCGTTGATCGGGTCGGTCGACAGGTCGGTGTCGATGCCGACGCCGGAGCCGAAGATCAGCGTCGGCGGGTTGTCGACACCGATGGGCTCGCGCACCCGCGCGGTGACGATGTCGTTCATGAAAGGCGACGGCGAGCGGTAGGTCAGCCAATAGTCGCGCCGGGTCGGATTGATGGTAAGCGCCCGCGATGCCTGCACGTCGGGCAGGTCCGGCAGGCCGTAGACCTCCGCCGGGTCGGCGATGGCCGACTCGAACCTGTCGAACAGGCGCTCCGGCGACCAGACCTCGTCGCGCACCGCCGGGATCCGGGTGCGCAGGCGCAACGACCAGAACGCCAGCCGGCTCGCCATGTAGCGGTCGCTGGCGGCGAGCCTGGCATCCTCGGCTGCCACCAATGTCTCTTCGTCGGCACTGCCCGCGCCCCAGAACAGCTCGCGGTGCGCCGCGCGCGCGTTCTCGAAGGCGTCGCGGGTGGTCGCGATACGCTCCAGGCCACGCTCGATCTGCCGCTGGGCCCTGGCCGGGAAACGCGCCGGCACCGTATCGGCGAACCGCTCGACATCGGTGCCCACCAGATTGGCCGCCGCCCACATGCGGTTCAGCGGGAACATCAGCCGGGTCACGGTGTGGAGCGCGGGGCCGTCGACCCACCAGCCGGTCATCGCGCCGCCGATGGGCGACTGCAACAGGCGGGTGGTGCGGCTGCGCGACTTGAAATCCTGTGAATAGGCGACGCTCATGTCTTCAGCTTTTCTGTTCTTCTGCTACATCACGCCGTTCGGCAGAACCCCGCCATATGGGGATTGTGACCCTTATTTGAAAGTCTGCATGACATTTTATTGACGCCGCCGGGTACGGCAAGGCGATTCAGGTCAGGAGGCTAGGGGCGCGTCCTGAAGGTCTAAGCCCATTTGCCAGAACCCGGCTTCCAGGCGGGTCGCGGTGCGGAAGATGTCCTGCAGCCGCTCGAACCGCGCCTCCACGCCGGTGCGCGCCGCCAGCCGGTCGAGCATCGCCCGCTCCTCGGCCGCCACCGCCTGGAAATCGTCGGCGGCGTAGGTCTCGATCCACCGCCAGTACGGATTGCCGTCGCGCACGGTCGCCGGGTCGGCGACCAGCCGCGCGCCTATCTCGGCATAGCCGACCATGCAGGGCGCCAGCGCGACATGCATGTCCAACAAATCGCCAGCCATGCCGCAGTCCAGCACATAGCGGGTGTAGGCGATGTTGTGCGAATGCTCGGGCGCGGCAGCCATGTCCGCTTCGCTGAGGCCCCAGTCGGCGCAGAAGCCGACATGGAGGGCCATCTCGGTGTTGAGGATCGCGTCGAGCCCGGTCGCGGCACTCTTCATGTCCGCGACCCGGTCGCTCTTGAAGGCGGCCAGCGCGTAGGCCCGCGCGAACTGGATCAGGAACAGGTAGTCCTGCACCAGATAGGCGCGAAACGCCGCCTCGGGCAGCGTGCCGGCGGCCATTTCGCGCACGAAGCGGTGCTCGACATAGGCGCGCCATTCATCGGAACACCCGTCGCGCAGGCGCTCGAACAGGCGCTGGTTCCGGCCGCCGGTCATCGCCACTTCCAAAAGAAATACATGATGCCCTCGGCCTTGTGCCGAGGGCCCATTTGCGGCCAGTACGCGGGCCGTAATCCGTTCAGCACGCGTCTACGACGGAGATCATTGATGTTCCGTGGCACGCGCGATATGTGCATCGCCTTCGACACCGGGAACAGCCCATCAATGGGCCCTCGGCACAAGGCCGAGGGCGTCAATTTGGTTGATTCACCACCCGAGGCGGCTTCGGTCATGGCAATCGAGGCCCATAGGAATGCGTAGTCCCGCCTCAACCCATCATGTTGCGGACTTCGTCGGGCAGACGCACGGTGAGCCCGTCCAGTTCCTCGGTGATGATGATCTGGCAGCCCAGCCGCGAGGTGGCGGTCAGCCCGAACGCGAGGTCGAGCATGTCCTCCTCGTCCTCGCTGGCATCTTCAAGCTTCTTGTACCAGTCCTTGTCCACGATCACGTGGCAGGTGGAGCAGGCGAGCGACCCCTCGCAGGCGCCTTCGATATCGATGCCGTTGCGGTGGGCGATCTCCAGCACCGACAGGCCTAGCGGCGCATCGACTTCGGTGCGGCGGCCGTCTGGGCTGATGAACGTCATTTTCGGCATACGGGCGTCTCCGGTGGCGGGCTGCGCCGGACGTACAATAGGCGGGGCGGAATTGGCAAGGGCGGTTTCGGTGAGTTGTCGGGCGTAAACGCCAAATCGGCACCAGCCCTCTCCCCCACCCGGCCACCCAATCAGGATACTTTCGTGGGTGGCCGGGTGGGGGAGAGGGCCGGCGCAGACTTGACATCTAACGCGTTAGCCAATGGCTAACGCGTCAGCGCGAGATAGGCATCCGCGAACCGGTCGACGTCGTCGGCGGTGGTGGCCCAGCCCAGACTGACCCGGATGGCGGACCCCGCCGCGGCGTCGTCATAGCCCATGGCGGCGAGCACGTGGCTGGGCGCGATCTTGCCCGAGGAACAGGCCGCCCCGGCACTGACCGCGACCCCGGCGAGGTCGAGCCGCATGACCTGGATGTCGGCGGACATGCCGTCCAGCAGCAGGCACGAGGTGTTCGGCAGGCGTGGCGACGCGGTACCCACCACCTCGACCCGATTGGTCGCCGCCAAGATGCGCGCCTCCATCGCATCGCGCAGTTCGGCGAGCCGCTGCGGCAGGCCCTCGTCGGCTATCGCCGCCTTCACCGCCGCGGCGAAGCCGGCGATGGCGGCGACGTTGTGGGTGCCGGCCCGCCGGCCCCGCTCCTGCCCGCCGCCGCGCAGCAGCGGCGGCAGCGAGACGCCGTCGCGTACCACCAAGGCGCCGACACCCTGCGGCCCACCGAACTTGTGGGCGGAGACTGCCAGCGTATCGGCGCCGGCCACTGCGTCCGTCATGGCGATCTTGGTGAACGCCTGCACGGCATCGCAATGCAGATGCCCGCCGCGCCCATGCACGAGGGCGGCGATTTCGGCAATTGGCTGCACCACGCCGGTCTCGTTGTTGGCCGCCATCACCGCGACAACCGCCGGGCCGTCACAGCGGTCGAGCACGGCCTCCAGCGCGGTCAGGTCGACCGTGCCGTTGGGCGTCACCGGCGCGACATGCGCATCCGGCCGGTCCGTCGCCATCGCGCGGACGCTGTCGTGCTCGATGGCGCTCAGGATGAGGGGCCGCCCGCTGGTATCACTCAGCGCTGCGTTGTTGGCCTCGGTGCCGCCGCCGGTAAAGACGACATTCGCCGCCGCGACGCCCAGCGCGTCAGCCAGGGTCTCGCGGGCGTCCTCGACCAGCGCATGGGCCGCGCGACCGAAACCGTGGACCGAGGACGGGTTGCCGCAGACGTCGAACGCCGCCGTCATCGCTTGACGTGCCTCTGGCCGCAGCGGCGCGGTCGCGTTGTAGTCGAGGTAGGTGGGTTGGGTCATCGCGACGCCTTGCTCGGTCGCGTAGCCCGGGTGAAATGAAATGGAACCCGGGGACCTTCAGCGGCGGTGGCATTGCCCCGGGTTTCGCAACGCTCCACCCGGGCTACGAAAAAAGGCCCCCAGCTCAACAATCGGGGCGCGGGGTGCCTGCGGGGCGGTCGGCGTCGGCGTCGGGGAACCGGCCATTGCCGGCCGCCGCCTGGTCTTCCAGCTCCTTCACCCGGGCGCCGAGCTTGCCGATCTCCGCCAGCAGGCCCTCGATCGCCCGCGACGAGGGGTCGGGCACGTCGCCAAGCGGGGTGCCATAGGGCGCGAAGGCCGTATCCAAATCCTGCGCGCGCTTCACCGGGCGGGCCGGAATGCCGACCACCGTGGTCGCCGGGGCCACGTCCTTGGTGACGACCGCATTGGCGCCCACCCGCGCGCCGGCACCAACCGTGATGGGGCCAAGCACCTGCGCGCCGGAGCCAACGATGACGCCGTCCTCCAGCGTCGGGTGACGCTTCTGGTTGCGCTGCTCGTGGCTGTCCACCGCCGGCGAGACACCGCCCAGGGTGACGCCGTGATACAGCGTCACGTTCTCGCCGATCTCGGCGGTCTCGCCGATCACCACGCCCATGCCGTGGTCGATGAAGAAGCCGCGGCCGATCTTGGCGCCGGGGTGAATCTCGATGCCGGTCATCCAGCGCCCGATGGCGGAGACGTAGCGCGCCAGGAACCGCCAGCGCCAGCGCCAGAAGCGGTTCGCCGTGCGATAGAAGATCAGCGCATGCAGGCCGGGATAGCAGAACAGGATCGACATCGTCGACCGGGCGGCGGGATCGCGCTGCCGGATGGCGCGCATGTCGTCGCGTAGGCGCGTGAACATTGGGTCCTCCCAGACCGCCGAAAAAGTGCCGTTTGCTTGCCAATAATTGGACAAACAGGTACCACATGCACCCCAGGAAGCACCATATAGGCCACGCGGCGGCGCGATCAACAGACCCACCAGCCCATCGAGTGACGCTACGCACTGCCTGCGAGACCTTAGGAACATGCCAAGAGGCGCACATCAAACATGCCTGACGTGATTATCAGCGGCCCCGAGGGTCGCCTTGAGGGCCGGTACCACCACAGCAAGGAGCCGAACGCACCCGTCGCGTTGTTGCTGCACCCGCACCCGCAGCATGGCGGCACGATGCACAACAAGGTGGTCTATGCGCTGTACCAGAACTTCGTTTCGCGGGGATACTCGACGCTCAGGTTCAATTTCCGTGGCGTAGGGCGCAGCCAGGGCACCTATGCGCGTGGCGAGGGCGAACTGTCGGACGCGGCGTCGGCGCTCGACTGGCTGCAGTCCTACAACCCCAACGCCCGCAATTGCTGGGTGGGCGGGTTCTCGTTCGGCGCCTGGATCGGCATGCAGCTACTGATGCGGCGGCCAGAGATCAGCGGCTTCATCTCGGTGGCGCCGCCGGCCAATCTCTACGACTTCGCGTTCCTGGCGCCCTGCCCGGCCTCGGGCATCATGGTCAACGGCGACCGCGACGATATCGTGCCGCCGGACGACGTCGCCAAGCTGGTCGAGAAACTGAACCTGCAGCGCGGCATCACCATCACCCACGAGGTGATCCCCGGCGCGAACCACTATTTCTCCGACCACATGGCCGAGATGATCGGCCACGTCGACACCTATCTGGATCAGCGGCTGACCGAGCTGGCGTAGGCGCCGCCGCCGGAGGCGGACCCCGCGGGCGTGTGCACGCGGCCACCGGTGGTCGCAGCGGGTACGCCGGTCGTGGACGGCACGCTCAGCGGCAGGCCTTTCAGGCTGCGGACCGCGAGGTAGGCGAACGCCTGCGCCTCGATGGCATCCCCATCCCAGCCGACCGCCTCGACCGGGTCGACCGGCGCGCCCAGCGCCTCGCGCAGCATCGCCATCATCGTCAGGTTGTGCCGGCCGCCGCCGGTGACCAGCCAGCGCGCCGGCGCTTCCGGCAGCAGGTCGCGGGCCAGCGCCACGCTGGCGACGGTGAAGGCGGTCAGCGTCGCAGCCCCATCCTCGGTCGACAGGCTGCCCAGCCCCGGTACGGCGAAGGCATTGCGGTCCAGCGATTTCGGTGCCGGCAGGCGGAAATAGGGATCGGCGCACCAGCGGGCCACCAGATCGCGGTCGACTGTGCCCGCCGCGCCCGCCTTCCCGTCGCGGTCGCACGAGGCGCCAGTGCGCGCCGCCATCCAGTCGTCCAGCATCGCGTTCGCCGGGCCGGTGTCGAACGCGAGCGGCGGTTCGTCCGCACGCAACAGCGTGACGTTGCCGACGCCCCCCAGGTTCAGCACCGCCAGCGGGCGCGGCAGGCCGGTGGCCAGCGCGTCGTGATAGAGCGGCGCGAACGGCGCGCCCTGCCCGCCGGCCGCCACATCGGCCAGCCTGAATTCGTTGACCACCGGAATGCCTGTCAGCCGCGCCAGCAACGCGCCGTCGCCGATCTGCCAGGTGCGGCGGTTGGCCGGGTCATGCCACAGGGTCTGGCCGTGGAAGCCGATGACGTCGATATCGCCCGCGGACAGCCCGGCCGCCTCGATCAGCGCCGCCACGACCGGCGCGTGAGCGCGGGTGAAGTCGGTCTCCAGCGCCGCGATCTGCGGGGTCGGCGCGGTGGCGCCAAGGGCAGCTCGCAGCCGATCCTCCAGCCCGTCCGGAAACGGTGCGCCGGACCAGTGGCCGCGCTCGACCATGCGGTCGCCGTCGGTGCGGACGATCGCCGCGTCGATGCCGTCGACCGACGTCCCGGTCATCAACCCCAGCGCGGTGTAGACGCGGTTGCGGGCTTCCATCCTCGACCCTTTGCACGAATCGTCCGTTGGCATGTCGAAGCCCGGATGGTAGACGAGGCGCCCGCCATCAATCAAAGCATCAACGGAACCTGACTGTCATGAGCGCGTTCACGTCGGACTTCATGTCGACACTCGAGGCGCGCGGCTTCCTGCATCAATGCACCGACCCGGCCGCGCTGGACAACCTGGCATCGCGCGAGCCCGTGACGGCGTATATCGGCTTCGACTGCACCGCCGACAGCCTGCACGTCGGCAGCCTGATGGGCATCATGATGCTGCGCTGGCTGCAGAAGACCGGCCACAAGCCGATCGTGCTGATGGGCGGCGGCACCACCAAGGTGGGCGATCCCTCCGGCAAGGACGAGAGCCGGGTGTTGCTGACCGACGAGGCGATCGCCGCCAACATGGCCGGCATCCGCAAGGTGTTCGAGCGCTTCCTGACCTTCGGCGACGGGCCGACCGACGCCATCATGGTCAACAATGCCGACTGGCTGGACACGCTGACCTACATCCCGTTCCTGCGCGATTTCGGCCGGCATTTCTCGGTCAACCGCATGCTGAGCTTCGATTCCGTGAAGCTGCGCCTGGAGCGCGACCAGCCGCTGTCGTTCCTGGAATTCAACTACATGATCCTGCAGGCCTACGACTTCGTGGAGCTGCGCAACCGCCTCGGCTGCCGTCTGCAGATGGGCGGGTCGGATCAGTGGGGCAACATCGTCAATGGCGTCGAGCTGGGCCGCCGGGTGGCGGCGGCCGATGACCAGGACGCGCCGCCGATGTTCGGGCTGACCTGCCCGCTGATCACCACCTCCAGCGGCGCCAAGATGGGCAAGACCGCCGCTGGCGCAGTGTGGCTGAACGAGGAGCGGCTCAGCGCCTACGACTACTGGCAGTTCTGGCGCAACACCGAGGACGGCGACGTCGGCCGGTTCATGGCCTATTTCACCGAGCTGCCGATGGACGAGATCGCACGGCTGTCTGCGCTAGAGGGCGCGGAACTCAACGATGCCAAGAAGGTGCTGGCGACCGAGGCGACCAGGCTGGCCCACGGCGACGCGGCGGCCGAACAGGCGGCGGAGACCGCGCGCGCGACGTTCGAGGCCGGGGCCACCGCCGCCGGCCTGCCGACGGTGGAGGTGCCGTCGGCGGAGCTGGACGCCGGCATGCCGGCCTTCGTGCTGCTGGCCCGCGCCGGGCTGGCTGACAGTAACTCAGCGGCGCGACGGCTGATCAAGGGCGGCGGCGCCCGGCTGAACGACACGCCGATTGCCGACGACAGCGTCACCGTCTCCTCCGCCGACGCCGGGCCCGACGGCGCGATCAAGCTTTCCGCCGGCAAGAAACGCCACGTGCTGGTGCGGGGGGTGTAGCCCGGGTGGAGTGGAACGGAACCCGGGGACTACGGGTGGCGGCACGGATTTACCCCGGGTTGCGCTGCGCTCCACCCGGGCTACGATTCTGAGCTACTACCCCTCCCGGAACAGCACCGCGTCCATCTCCAGCATGCGGCCGTGGTGGCGGCTGAAATAGCCGGGGATCACCTGGTGGATGGCGAAGCCGTGCACTGCCACCGCTGCAAGCACGTCGGCGAACCCCGGCTGCCCCTGGTAGATCGGGTGTAGCGAGACCTCCAGTTGCAGGCCCGTGATCGTTGGCAGGCTGGCGGCCGCGCCCTTCAGCACCTCCAACTCGAACCCCTGGGTGTCCGACTTCAGGAACACCCGGTCGCCGGGCCGCGCATGTTCCGCCAGCACGGCGTCCACCGTGGTCTGCGGCACGGTCTCCGCGGCGACGAACCGGTCGGATGCGAAGTGGCGCTCGGTCTCCGCGGTGAAAGCGAGCGCCGAACTCATGTCGGACGAGGCGGAGACGTTGATGGTGGCGGTGCCCGCTGACGCCCCCACCGCCGCGCGCGGCGCCACGGTCCAGGCCGGGTCGCCGGCCGCCGCAGCCTCCAACGCGGCATGCGCCTCCGACAGCGGCTCCAGCGACACGATCCGCCCGCCATAGCCATGGTCGCGCAGCCCGCGCGCGTACTGGCCGCGATTGGCGCCGACATCCACCACCAGCGTGACTCCGAACCTGTCGAGCAGGAACGCGGTCTGCCCCTTCGGGTGCTTTGTGTCGAAGCCGGTCTTGGCAGTCACGAATACCTCCTGCTGCGACGGCGATACGCTTGACGCCCAAAGCTTGACGACCAGCCGCCTCACGCCCCACATGGATAGAAACCTACATCATCAGCCGGAGGCCGCCATGCCAGACATCGACCCGCAGACCCAGACCGAGCTTGAAGCCGCCGCGTTCCGCCGCCTGGTCGACCACCTGCGCGAGCGCACCGACGTGCAGAACATCGACCTGATGAACCTGGCCGGTTTCTGCCGCAACTGCCTGTCGAAATGGTACCGCGCGGCAGCCGAGGACAAGGGCGTCGACCTGGACTATGAGGGCGCGCGCGAAATCGTCTACGGCATGTCCTACGGCGACTGGAAGGCCAAGTACCAGACCGAGGCGCCGAAGGAAAAGCTGGACCAGTTCGCCGCCCAGCATCAGCAGTAGGGATATCGAATTCCAGGTTTGCACCTGGCAGGCGGCCTCCATATTGTGCGCCGCTCAATTCTGGATTCGGACGGGGATGGCATGAGCGAACAGGGCAGCGCCGCAGCAGGCACAGACGCTGGGAGCGCAGACGTTGGCGGAGTCGCGGTCGAGCGGTTGCGCAGCTTCATCGAGCGCATCGAGCAGCTGGAAGAGGAAAAGGCGGCGCTGTCCGCCGACATCAAGGAAGTCTATGCCGAGGCGAAGTCGGACGGCTTCGACCCGAAGACCATGCGCCAGGTGATTCGCCTGCGCAAGATGGAGCCGGCCGACCGCCAGGAGATGGAGGCCCTGCTCGACACCTACCGCGCCGCGCTGTCGGTCTGATCCGCACGAGCGCCGGCAATACAAGCCAAGACTGTCATGGTCGGGCTTGACCCGACCATCCACGAAAATGGCCGCTTGAGCGGCCAACAAGACGTGGATGCCCGCAACAAGTGCGGGCATGACGAAAAGGGATAGTGCCAGAAACCGTTACCGCGCGGTCTCGGCAGCGCGGTGGGCGTGGCCGCCGAACACCCACTTCTTGGAGACCGCGTAGGTCAGCGCCGGCACCAGGGTCACGACGATGGCAAGCGCGCCACGATAGTCCCATTCCAGGGCGCTGACCCAGGTCGCCATGATCAACTGGTTCAGGCCCAGCCCCAACAGGGCGGTGGCGACGAAACGGGGCAGCCGCTGCGCATGGGCGCCGCGCGCACCGAACGTCACGTACATATGACCGACATAGGAGATGCCGACCGCCGTGGTGAACGCGAGCAGGTTGGCGACGAACGGGTCCAGGCCAGCGGCCTCGACACACGCGACCGCCACGCCGACATGCACCAGGGTCGCGGCGACGCCGACGATGCCGAAGCGCACCAGTTCCAGGAACAGGTGGCGCGGCGGCACGGCGGTCTCCACGCTCATTCCGCCGCCACCGTGTAGTCCTGCGCCGGCACGGTCGGTTGGTCGACCGGCAGCACGGCGGGCGCGGTCGCCACGCCATGGCGTTCGCTGACCAGATAGAGCGGCCGGCTCTTCACCTCGGCATAGGTGCGGCCCAGATATTCGCCGATAATGCCCAGGGTGAGCAGGTTGATGCCGCCCATGAACAGGACGGCCACCATCAGCGAGGTGTAGCCCGGCACTTCGCTGCCGAACAGCAGGCCCTGGATCACCAGCACCATGGCATAGGCGAAGCTGCCCAGCGCGATGAAGGCACCGAGATAGCCCCAGATCCTGAGCGGCGCGGTCGACGACGCGGTGATGCCGTCCAGCGCGAACGTCCACAGCTTCCAGTAGCGCCATTTGCTGTCACCGACAGCACGGGCCGCGCGCTCGTATTCGATGCCGGTCTGCTTGAAGCCGACCCAGGTGAACAGGCCCTTCATGAACCGGTTGCGTTCCGGCAACAGCTTCAGCGCCTCCACCACCCGGCGGTCCATCAGGCGGAAGTCGCCGGTGTCGTGGGGGATCGGGACGTCGGCCAACCAGTTGTGCACGGTGTAGAACCAGCGCGCGCTGAACCGCTTCAGCGGCCCGTCGCCCTCGCGCCGCGCGCGGGTCGCGTAGACCACGTCATTGCCGTTGCGCCACGCCTCCACCATCGCCGGGATCACTTCCGGCGGGTCCTGAAGGTCTACGTCCATCGGGATAACACCGGCGCCGACGGCATGGTCGATGCCCGCGGTCAGCGCGATGTCCTTGCCGAAATTGCGCGAAAGCCGAACCAGGCGCACTGACGGGTTGTCGCCGCGCGCCGACAGAATGGCGTCGACCGTGCGGTCGCGGCTGCCATCGTCCACGAACACGATCTCATAGGCCTGCGGGGCACAGACCAACTGCAGGATGGGCTCCACACGGTCCAGGAAGACCTTGATGGTCTCTTCCTCGTTGAACACCGGAACCACCACCGACAGCATCACGTCCGGGCCGTCGCCCTGGGCCACTTTGGGTGGCGCAGTGGGCGATTGTGCGGTCGATGGCTTGGGCGCCTGCGCGGCAGGCTGCTGATGTGGCGGGGATGCGGTGGTGGAAGCCTTCATGGCGCCGTCCGTGCTCTCGATGCTCGACCGGAGCACTGTGGCAGCGCATGCATAAAATGGCGTTAACCGCCGCCCTCTTGATCGCCCTCTTGATCGCCCTCTTGATGCCCGCGCCCCGGATCGGCCTCCACATCGCCAGACGTGTCCAGGGTGTAGAGGTGCTGGGGCGCGCCGACGCCGCGCAAGGCATAGCGGCCGAGGGAGACCAGGCCGCCGGCGACCTGGCAGGCGTCGGCGCGGTCGCAGACTTGCGCGAAGGCGGACGAGACGATCACGTCCTGCTCCAGCGACTTGGCGAGCGCGTTCATCCGGCTCGCCTCGTTCACCGCCGGGCCCAGCACGGTGAAGTCCAGCCGGTCACGCCCGCCGATGTTGCCGTAGAGCAGCTCGCCCACGTGCAGCGCCACCCGAAAACCGGCCAGCGGCAGACCGGCCGCCGCCTGCTCGGCATCCAGCTTCGCCAGCGCGCCCTGCAGTTCGTGCGCCGCCGCCAGCGCAGGCTTGCATGCGGGCCCGCCATCGGCATCGCGGAAGATCGCCAGCAGCCCGTCGCCCAGGAACTTCAGCACATCGCCGCCATGGGCGATGACGATGTCCACCATGACCTCGAAATACCGGTTCAACAGCGCCATCAACTGGTCCGGCGGCAGCGTGTCGGCGATCTTGGTGAAGCCGCGCATATCGGCGAACCAGATCACCGCGCGGATGGTCTCGGCATCGCCGCGGGTGACCGTCCCGCCGAACACGCGGCGGCCGGCGTCCGGCCCGATATAGGTTTCCAGCAGGCCCCGGGCGACGGTCTCGGTCGCCATGCCCCTGGCGGCGGAGACGATGTAGGGCAGCAGCCGTTCGAACATCTCGACATAGGCGTCGGTCATGCCCTCCGGGCCGTCCGTCACCCATGAGATCGCGACACCGTTGAAGACCTGCGGATTTTGCGATTCGGCGAGCCGGTAGATGCGTCCGTAGTAGCCGGTGCCGCCGATCTCGGCGAGCGAGGCGAACAGCGGAAAGCGCGCCTGGTGCTCAGGGTCGGTCAGGTCGGCGCGGATCGCCGCGACGTCGTTCTTCAGCATGTACGGGTAGGGCCTGTCGCCCCGTGCGTTGGTCTGCTCCATGCTCTCGCGCTGCCACAGGTTCAGCGCCACGGAGGCATTGTCCCGCCACCACTCCAGCTCGCGCCCGGCAATGGTCGGGTGGAGGGTGGTGTAGCTCATGTTGACGCGAAGCAGCGGAATGCCCAGCGCCGCCAGGCGGTCCGCCAGGCCGGCCACCAGCGCCTCGTCGGTGGTCTGGGCGAGCCCCGCCTCGACGATCCACAGCGAAAGCTCGGCCAGCTCGCGTTCGCCCATCGGCAGCGTCGCGGCGCCGGCATAGTCCTCGCCCACCATCCGGAAGATGACGCCGGGGTCCGGTATCTGGTTCTGTTTCATCTCTGTCACCGCTGGCAGGCCGCACCACAACCATATGCGCCGACGCGCCGCCCACGCGGGGCGCCCGGCTCTACGATAGTGAGATATTGGGGTCGGTGGGCCGGAGTCCAGCCTGCGCGGCCAACCGGCCGTCGCGGCGCGTCAGCGTGACGACGTATAGACCTGGCGCATCATGGTGCGGATCAGATCCGGAAAACCTTCCGGCACGCGCCGGTCCAGTTCGTGCCAAGACAGATCGAAGGCCCCGCCGGCAGCATCCGCCTGCGCATCCAGTTGCGGTGCGTTGGCGAAGCCCATGCTCCAGCCGTCGAACAGCCGGCGGCCGTCGGTGCCCTGCGACAGGGTCAGCACGCCAGAGTGGCGCCGGTCGCGGCGGATGCGCCGCTCCGTTGCCACCACGGCATCGTGCGGTCCCTCCAAATACTGGATGAAGGTCCCCTCGTGATGGATCAGCATTCCGGTAACGCCCGCGGCCGCATTGTTGCGGCGCGACACCTCAAGAATCGCTTCCAGTTCCGACGCTGCAAGCATCCGGGACGCCGAACTGAGGTAGAAGAAATGGTGGATGCAGTCCTCAGACACTTCCTGTGGCTCGGCGACGAGGCTTTCACTCACCGGACTCTCCGTTCTCATACTGGGTAACGCCCCGGTTTTCGGCCGATACAGTTAAGATACGGTTGTTGACCGGGCCCCGGCGCAAGCAGCGTGCGGAGTTTGCGATCTCCGGTTGCAGACCGGCAAAATCATCAAAGTGTCACGGGCGCGAAACGCCAGAAAAAGTGTCGATGCGCCCGGAACAACCCGTTGACATCTTGTTCCGGAAAGTTAAGCCTTGGGTGTCTCCGTGCGACATACTGGCGCTGCGGGTCGGCTAAGTGCCTGTGCGTTGGTGGTCGGAAGCCCCCTGGAGCACGGTTAGTTTGCGCACCGTTCGTGAGCGCAACCTTTTGGAGTAGGCCGATGCCGACAGGCACCGTGAAGTGGTTCAATACAACCAAAGGGTACGGATTCATCGTGCCTGACGACGGATCGAAAGACGCATTCGTTCATATTTCAGCCGTCCAAAGGTCGGGCCTGGAGGGCCTGCCGGAAGGTCAGCGGGTCGAATACGAACTTGTGCGCGGCAAGAACGGCAAGATGGCGGCCGCGGAGCTCAAGTTCATCGATTGAGCAGCGGCACGGCGCCCACGGGCCGGCCTAGTCTTCCCGATATCGCGTTTACTCACCGTTCGCTGGAGCTTTCCGCGCGTGGTCGCCCCCAGTATTGTGCGGCGTCCGTCACGCTTTCGTGGCGGCACGATTCGGCCTGGCGGCCGCAGCCCCTCAGAACAGGCAGAGCACGCCATAGCAGGTGTCGAACCACAAGGCGGTCACCGCGTAGGCCACCACGTCCAGCAACAGCGCGACAAGCAGGATCGGCGCGGCGACGAACATGCCGAAATACGCCCAGGCCCAGCCGGTGAACTTCGGACCGGGGAATCGATCGGCATGTGCCGGCGACGAACGCGTGCTGGCGGCTTTCCTGCGCTCGGTCGGGAGTCCCATGCCGGCAGTCTGCCGATTTCGCGCACGCGGGCAAGCGATGTCGCCTAGCAGCGCCATGGCGTCCGGCGTGGCGCCGATCTCTCCGGTCGCCCTCGACTGGACCGACCTGCCGGAGCGCCGCTGGAATGCATTTCTTGCGCGCGCGCATCAGCCGGCGCTCGAGCAGAGCTGGGCCTACGGCACGGCGTTCGCGACCCTGGCGGCCGGCCATGGGGTCGAGCGCTGCGCCATCAGGCAGTGCAACGAGACGATTGGCGTCCTGCAGGTGCTGACCAAGGAGCGCTTTGCCGGCCTGCGGCTGGGCCACATCCTGCGCGGCCCGGCCTGGCTGGCGCCGCCCGATGCGACGACATTGGACGCGACCTTCCGCGCGGTCCGCAGCCGCTACCGCTGGCGCCGTGGTGCCGTGCTGTTGTGGATGCCCGACCTGCCGTTCGCCGACTCCGTCGTCGCTGCCATGCGCGGCGCTGGCATGCGGCGGGTGATGACCGGCTATCACACCGCCTGGGTCGATCTCGCCCGCGACGATGCGGCGTTGCGCGCCGGGTTGGCCGGCAAGTGGCGCAACCTGTTGGTCAAGGCCGAGAACAGCGGCATTCGGGTACGCGCGACGAACGGCGCTGGCGCGGATGCCGACTGGCTGATCGGCGAACATGACGCATTCCGGCGGGCACGCCGGCACAAGGCGCCGGATGCCGCCGCGCTGCACGCCCTGTTGGCGACCGGCCGGCGCAGTGTTCTGACGCTGGTGGCGCTTCGCGGCAAGGCGCGGATTGCCGGTGTCATGCTGGTGGGGCACGGGTCGGCGGCGACCTATCACGTGGGCTGGACCGGGCCGGAGGGCCGGCAGGCGGCGGCCCACAATTTGTTGCTGTGGCAGGCGATGCTGCGCCTGCGCGATGCCGGCCACGGATTCCTGGATGTCGGCGGCTTGAACACCACCGGCGCCCCCGGCGTCGCCCACTTCAAGCTCGGCCTGGGCGGTGTGCCGGTCACACTGGCCGGAACATTTATGTAAATTTGTAACGGCCGCAAAAGCGCGAATTTCCAGCTACCGCGTGTGTTCGAACGCGTCGCGCGCAACCGGCCGGCTGCTTTCCGCCAGGTCATTTTACGCCTTTTTAGGGTGTTTCACCGTAATTTTGCCGGCTACTCGACCGGCGTCACGGACATTCAGCGCCGGCGCCCCGACCGC
The DNA here is from genome assembly GCA_965227515.1 of Alphaproteobacteria bacterium. Lineage (GTDB taxonomy): Bacteria > Pseudomonadota > Alphaproteobacteria > CALKHQ01 > CALKHQ01 > CBDDFZ01. Next base: position 1,249,301 of record CBDDFZ010000001.1, on the reverse strand, counting down.
TGGAGTTCGGATTTTATTGCCATGGATGATCTTCTCACAGAGTTCCTGACCGAAACGTCGGAAAGCCTGTCGGTGCTGGACCTTGAACTGGTGCAGCTCGAGCAGAACCCCAACGATCCGAACTTGTTGGGCAACATTTTCCGACTGGTCCACACCATCAAGGGCACGTGCGGCTTCCTGGGCCTGCCAAGGCTGGAAGCGGTTGCCCACGCATCGGAAAACGTCCTCGGCAAGATCCGCGATGGCGAGCTGGATGTTGCGCCGTCGACCATCTCCACCGTGTTGGAGTCCATCGACCGCATCAAGTGGCTGCTCTCCGAGCTAGAGTCGAAAGAGGTCGAGCCGGAGGGCGATGACGGCGAGCTGATCTCCCGCCTGAACGCGATTGTCGACGGCGACGCCGGCGCGGCGCCCGCGCCCGCTGCCGCCGAAGAGGCCGCCCCCGACCCCGAGGTTGTGGTCGAGGCTGATGCCAGTGCCGATGAGTCGATCGAGATGATCATCGACGATGGCGCCGCCGAAGTCCCAGCCAATGACGAGCCCGCCGCCGAGGCAGCGTCGGAAGACGCCGCCCAGCCGGCCGAAGCCCAGCCGGCCGACACCCAGCCGGCCGACAGCAAGCCCGCCGACTCCAAGCCGGCCGCCGCGGCGGCTCCGGCCAACGAGGCCACGGCCGAGGCCGGCGGCAACGCGAAGGAATCCGCGGTCGCCAATCAGACCATCCGCGTCCGGGTCAACCTGCTGGAAAGCCTGATGACCCTGGTCAGCGAACTGGTTCTGACCCGCAACCAGCTGCTGCAGATGGTGCGCAACCAGTCGGACAGCGAGTTCGTTCCGCCGTTGCAGCGCCTCAGCCACGTCACGTCCGAGTTGCAGGAAAACGTGATGAAGACGCGCATGCAGCCGATCGGCAATGCCTGGTCGAAGCTGCCGCGCATCGTGCGCGACCTTGCGGTCGAGCTGGACAAGAAGATCGACCTCGAGATGGTCGGCGCCGACACCGAGCTGGACCGGCAGGTGCTGGACCTGATCAAGGACCCGCTCACCCACATGGTCCGCAACTCCGCCGACCACGGCCTGGAGACCCCGGACGAGCGCAAGCAGGCCGGCAAGCCGGATACCGGCAAGATCGTGCTGCGCGCCTATCATGAGGGCGGCCATATCATCATCGAGATCAGCGACGACGGTCGCGGCCTCAACCTTGAGAAGATCAAGAAGAAGATCGTCGACAACGGCCTGTCCTCGGAAGAGGCGCTGGAAGGCATGAGCGATCAGCAGATCCAGCAGTTCATCTTCCGGGCCGGCTTCTCCACTGCCCAGAGCGTGACCAGCGTGTCCGGCCGCGGCGTCGGCATGGACGTGGTGCGCACGAACATCGAGCAGATCGGCGGCACCATCGAACTGAACTCGACCGAGGGCAACGGCAGCCAGTTCATCATCAAGATCCCGCTGACCCTGGCCATCGTCTCGGCGCTGATCGTCGAGTGCGGCGGCGAGCGGTTTGCCATGCCGCAGCTCAGCGTCGTGGAACTGGTGCGCGTGTCCGCAAATTCCGAGCACCGCATCGAAATGATCAACCAGGCCCCCGTCCTGCGCCTGCGCGACCGCATTCTGCCGCTGGTCTCGCTGCGCGACATCCTGGGTCTCGGCGGCGATACCCCGGCCCGCGAACTGGGCCTGGAAGACGACGACGCCAATGCGGACGATGCCGACTCCGTCAAATCGCTCAAAGGCGCCGCGAACGGCGGCGGCAAAGGCGAAAAGACCCTGCACGGCAGCTCCGACCACTTCATCGTGGTCACCCGCGTCGGCGCAAACGTGTTCGGCATCGTGGTCGACCGCGTGTTCGACACCGAGGAGATCGTGGTCAAGCCGGTGGCGCCGATCCTGCGCAACATCACCATGTTCTCCGGCAACACCATCCTGGGCGACGGCAGCGTGATCATGATCCTGGATCCCAATGGCATTGCCGCCTCCACCGGCGAGAGCGTGATCGAGAAGGAACGCCTGGAGGCGAAGGCGGCGCGGGCCAAGTCCAGCGACGACCAGATCGCCATGCTGGTGTTCAAGGCCGGCGACAACTGCCCGAAGGCGGTGCCGCTGGCGCTGATTGCGCGCCTGGAGGAGATCGACATCGACAAGATCGAGTGGTCCGGCGGCCGTCCCATGGTGCAGTACCGTGGCGGGCTGATGCCGCTGATCTCGATCAGCGAGGATCACGAGCCCAAGACCGAGGGCCAGCAGCCGATCCTGGTGTTCGCCGACGACGAGCTGTCGATGGGCCTGATCGTCGACGAGATCATCGATATCGTCGAAGACCACCTGAAGGTCGAGCTGTCGGGCGACAAGCCAGGCTACATCGGCAGCGCGGTGATCGAGGGCAAGGCAACCGACATCCTCGACGCTGGCTACTATCTCGACCAGGCCCACGCCGACTGGTTCCGTGCGGTCGATTCCGCCGACACCGAGGACGACCGCCACAAGCGCGAGATCCTGCTGGTCGACGACAGCCCGTTCTTCCGCAACATGCTGAACCCGCTGCTCAATGCGGCCGGCTACTCCGTCACCGCGGTGGAAAGCGGCCAGGAAGCCCTGGCGCTGTGCGAGAGCGGCAAGGTCTTCGATGTCATCGTCAGCGACATCGAGATGCCGGACATGAACGGCTTCGAGCTTGCCGAGGCGGTACGCGACTCCCTGCTGTGGAAGTCGACCCCGATCATCGCGCTGTCGTCGCACAGCACGCCGCGCGATCTGGAACGCGGCCGCGCTGTCGGCTTCGACGACTATGTCTCCAAGACCGACCGCGACGGCCTGCTGATGACGCTCAGCGAAACCATTACGAGTGAACGAGGTGCGGCATGACCAACCCGTCTGACATCAAGACCCATGAAGGGTCGCAAGTCGCCGACCTCGCCAAGCGCGACCATGCCGACTTCGTGACCCTGACCCTGCATGGCCAGCTGTTCGGCATCCCAGTGCTCAGCGTCCAGGACATCCTGGGTCCGCAGCGCATCACGCGCATTCCGCTGTCCCCGCCGGAAGTGGCCGGCGCGCTGAACCTGCGCGGGCGCATCGTCACCGCCATCGACGTGCGCCGCCGGTTGGGCCTGCCGTCCCGCCCCGAGGGTGAGGAAGGCATGGCCGTGGTGGTGGAGCACGACAAGGAACTCTACAGCCTGCTGATCGATTCCGTCGGCGAGGTGCTGAGCCTCCCGTCCTCGGCCTATGAGCGCAATCCGATGACGCTGGACGAGACCTGGCGGGAAATCTCGGTCGGCATGTACCGCCTGAAGGAAGGCCTGATGGTGGTGCTGGATGTGGACCGACTGCTCACCATCGGGCGCCAGATGGCGGCCTGACAAGACCTCCTCGCCGTAGACGCAGCAACCAACCACGAAGAGATGCGACCGCCATGCTCTGGCTTATCGTCGACGACTCCAAAGTGATCCGTATCGTCACGCGCAAGATCCTGACCGAACTGGGCTTCCGCACCGCGGAGGCCGCAGACGGCGATGAAGCGCTGGAGTTTTGCCGGCGCGAGATGCCGGACGGCCTGCTGCTGGACTGGCACATGCCCAATATGAACGGGATCGAAGTGCTGCGGTCGCTGCGGGCGATGTCCGACACGGAGCAGCCGCGAGTGGTGATCTGCTCGGTCGAGAACGTGCAGGACCGCATCGTCGACGCGCTGGCCGCCGGCGCCGACGACTACATCATGAAACCGTTCGACAGCGAAATCATTCGCTCCAAGCTGGCCCAGATCGGAACGCCTGTATGAGCATGACCCCCATAACGCGCGATCCGGCGGACGGGCGCGGACGGGTCCTGTTGGTCGACGACAACACCGTCTACCGCACGATCGTGCGCCGCATCCTGACCGCGACCGACGATCTCGCCGTCGCGGCCTCGGTCGGCAACGGGCGGCGCGCGATCGAGTACGTGCGCGACAACCCGGTCGACGTCGTCGTCCTGGACATCGAGATGCCCATCATGGACGGGCTGACCGCATTGCCGGAGATACTGGCCGCGGCCCCCGGCGTGCCGGTCATCATGGCCTCGACCCTGACCCAGAGGAATGCCGATATCTCCTTGCGCGCGCTCTCCATGGGTGCCGCCGACTACGTGACCAAGCCGTCGACGCTGGACAGCAGAGACCCGACGGCGACGTTCGGCGAGGAGCTGTTGACGAAGATCAGGGCGCTGCACACCGCGCGCCAGCAACGCCGGACCTCGTCCCTCGCCCGACGCGAGTCGCGCCTGGGCACCACCCGGCCCGGCACGACCCAGACCGGCACCACCCGGCCCGGCACGATGCCCGCGAGCAAGAGCGTCGCCGCACCGGTGGCTGGCTCATCCGGCACCGCGCCGCGCCAGGTCGCTGCGGCGGTTGCCGTCGCCCGGCCGCAGGTCGCGGCCACCAGCGCGAAGGCTGCGGGTCAGGGCGGGGAAGCGTATCCGTTGCGGCCGACGCCCTCGCAGTGGGTCGGCCGAACCCCGAAAATCGTGGCAATCGGCAGTTCGACCGGCGGGCCCCGCGCACTGATCGATGTGTTCACCGCCCTCAATGGCCAGCTCACCGCGCCGGTGGTCATCACCCAGCACATGCCGCCGACCTTCACCAAGATCTTGGCCCAGCACCTCGAGCGGTGCTCCAAGATGCGCGCGGTCGAGGCCACTGAAGGCATGCCCGTCGAGGACGGCTGCATCTATGTCGCGCCCGGCGCCCACCACCTGACAGTGCGGCGCGAAGGCAGCGCACACGTTGTTCACATCGACGACGGACCGCCGGAAAACTTCTGCAAGCCGTCGGTCAATCCAATGTTTCGTTCGGTCGCCAAGGCATACGGCGACTGGGCCCTCGCGGTCGTGCTGACTGGAATGGGCCAAGACGGCGCCACCGGCCTTACCGACATTGTCGGCGCCGGCGGTCTGGCGATCGCCCAGGATGAGGAGTCGAGCGTGGTGTGGGGCATGCCCCGGGCCGCGGCGGCAACCGGTCTTTGCAGTGCGATCCTGCCGTTGGTCGACATTCCACGGTATCTCCGCGATCACGCCATGAGGCATGCGGCATGACAATCTCCATCGACGATTTCGACTTCATTTCGGCAATGCTCAAAAAGCGGTCGGGCCTGGTGCTCAGCCGCGACAAGATGTACTTGCTGGAAAGCCGGCTCAACCCGGTCGCGCGGCGGTATCGGCTGGCGAACCTGGAAGCGCTGGTGGGCGAGGTACGGCGCGGCACCAACATGCGCCTGGTCGACGATGTCGTTGAGTCGATGACGACCAACGAGTCGTTCTTCTTCCGCGACATCCGGCCCTTCGACCAGTTCCGCGAAAACGTGCTGCCCGCACTGCTGGACGCCCGTCGTGCCTGCCGCAAGATCAGGATCTGGAGCGCTGCATGCTCCAGCGGTCAGGAGCCGTACTCGCTGGCGATGATCTTGGCCGAGGCCGCCGAGCAGCTCCGCGGCTGGAAGGTTGAAATCGTGGCGACCGACCTGTCGCGCGAGATGCTGGCCAAGGCGCGTGCCGGCGTCTATTCCCAGTTCGAGGTGCAGCGGGGCCTGCCCGTGCGCATGCTGGTCAAGTATTTCCAGCAGGATGGCGACAAGTGGACGATCGCGCCGGAACTGCGCGCCATGGTCAACTACCGGGAATACAACCTGCTCGACGAGCTCACCATGCTGGGGCGATTCGACGTCATCTTCTGCCGCAACGTGCTGATCTATTTCGACCAGGAGACCAAGTCGACAGTTCTGGGCCGGGTCTCGTCGATCCTGGAAGAGGACGGCTATCTGTTCCTTGGCGGTGCCGAAACCGTGCTTGGCGTGTCGTCCGCGTTCGCGCCGGTCTCCGGCATGCGCGGCGTGCACGGACGCTCGCTTGCCGGCGACAACAAGCTGCGCGCCGCCGGTTGATCCGGTTCCGCTGTTGCTGAAGTCTGCGCCCTGACCGCCGCGTCAGGGCGAGACGATCTCGTCCGGATAGACGCCCCAGAGGCGGTTGCGGTCCACCCAACCGGTATAGCCTTCCACCGAGACCTGGCACCAATCGGTCTCGCAGGCGACCAGTTCGGCAACGACGCCGGGCTCCAGTTCGGCCACCCGGCGGGTGTCGGCGACCGGCTGCAGGTACATGGTCGACAACTCGCCGAGCACCATTACGGTGCGCTCGCCCGAGAGCAGCCCGCCATAGACCCAGCCCTGGCCGCCCTCCCAATCGCGGATCTGCCGCCACACATCGTGCTCGGCGATGATCTCCACCGGCAGGCCGCGCACCTGATAGGTCCACAGGATCTGATGGTCGCGGCTGGGGCCGCGGCGCACATTGACCTCGTTGGACTTCAGCGACACGAAACGCGGCAGCGGCAATTGCTCGTCCGCCTGCGCGGCCGGCACCAGAAACGCGGCCAGCGCAACCGCCATCATCGCCACCGCGCGCCGCAGCCTGCTCAATCCCGTCATCGGTTCGCACCTGTTGTCGCCTGCCGGGCTGCGAGTCGCCCAACCGGCGTTCATCAGAATCAGCGCGCGGCGGCCACGTCAACTCTCACGCCGCAAGGGATCGTGGCTCTTGCTTAGCTGCCGGAATGGCCGAATCCTGGGTGGATGGTGAACGACGGCGCAAGAATCTCTCGCGAATGCCGTTTCTCGACGGCGCGACTGACAGTGACCCGGTTGGGCGACGCCGGCATGCCGTCGTTGCCGGCGCGCCTGGTCGACATCCTGAGCCCGGCCGTCACAGCGGCACTGCCGCCCGGTTGGCAACACGTCGACTCCATCGCGGCGGCGACGGAATGGCTGGCCGACCGCCTGGCCGAAGGCGCCGTGCTGGTTGCCCAGCCACAGGACCAAATCGAAAGCAACGACGTCGTCGGCCTGATGTTGCTGCACGAGGACGATGCAACCGGCGAGGTCAGGATCGGCTATCTGCTGGCGCACGAATGGTGGGGGCGCGGCCTTGCCACCGAGATGATCGCCGGACTGGTGAATTGGTGTCGCGGGGCAGGCGGGGTCCGACGGCTGGTCGGCGTGGTGGCTCGGACCAACCCGGCCTCCGCCCGCGTGCTGCAACGCAACGGCTTCACCGCCGCGGCACCGGACGCCCCAGATGCCACCGAGGACCCGATGGAGGCTTACGTACTGGACCTTACGGCGCCTGCCAAGAACGAGTCCTAGTTCTCGCGGCTGGCGGTCCACTGGCAGGGATCGGCACGGCACAAGGTCGGACGCAGGGCCAACTCCGCCTCGCTGATGATCCGGTAGAAATAGGTCTCCAGGCTGACCGCGTCGGCAAAGTTCAATGCGGTCGCGTTCGGTTGCTCGTCGGCATCCGTGCCGAGGTAGAACAGCCGGATCGTCTGCTGATCGACTTCGTACGATCCGGCCCGGCTGACCTCATTGCCACTGCGATCGGTGATGACCCGTTCGAACGAGCCGTCAAGCCTCAGATCGATCTGCCAGGAGATCGGTGCGCCGTGCTCGTCGCGCAGTTCGGCGTGCCATATGCCCAGCAGCGATTGGGTCAGCTCGGCAGGTATGACCTCGCCTTCGCGCTCAGTCCGATCCTCCGCCGCGGTCGGCGCGGCGGCGGCAACCGCCAGAGCCAGCGGCACCCCGGCGCGCGTGCGCAGGCAGCTTCTCAATCGCGCCAGCACGCCACGTCGTAGCGCTGCCGGCGTGGAAGGACCCGCAAACCTGTCGGAAATCTGTCCAAAATTCACGATTCGGCCCGTTTGTTCGGCACCCGCGCGACCATCCGGCCATGAAGTCGTGACCAAATTATGGCGGCAAGACCCGTCCGCCGCCTCATCCGTCGGGCGGTTGGTCAGGTGGCACGGCTGGCGTCGCCGAGGGCGCGATGCACGGCGCGCAGCACGTCGCGCGCGTCCAGCACGCCGACGAACCGCTTCGATTCCACGGTCTCCACCACCGGCAGGCGCACCGCTTCGGAAGCGTCGAGGTGCGCGCGCGCGGTTTCCAGGCTGTCGCCGCGCGCCAGCACCGGCCGATCGGCGCGCGCGATATCGGCCGCCGTCAGGTCATGGGTGTCGTCCGGCCCGTCGTTCAACAGATCCTGGACCGTCTGCACCGTGATCACCCCGTGCCATTGCCCGTCCTCGTCCACGACCTGGAACTCGCCCTCGCCGGCGAACGGCAGGCGCTCGCGCACCTCGTCGAACAGCGCGGTGGCCGCGATCGTCGAAGGATTGGCCCGCACGATCTCGCCGACCGTGCGTCCATCCAGGATCAGTGCGGCGCGATCGACCGCGACATCGCGGCCGCGCCGGCGCAGTTGGGAGGTGAAGAACGATTCGCCGCGCGCCTCGCGCATCACCACGCTGGCGACGACGGTGGCAATCATCAGCGCGACCGTCAGCGGATAGTCGCCGGTCAGCTCGAACACCATCAGGATGGTGGAGATCGGCGCGCCGAGCACCGCCCCGGCCAAGGCGCCCATGCCGACCATGGCGTACACGCTGTGCGACGATGCCAGGTCCGGGAACACGGTCGCCGCGGTCAGCCCGAAGGCGCCGCCGAACATGGCGCCCATGAACAGCGACGGCGAAAACACGCCGCCGCCGAAGCCGCATCCCAGGCAGATAGCGGTTGCGGCGAACTTGGCGACCAGCAGTGTGAGCAGCATGCCGATGGGCAGCGCCGCGTTGAGCGCGGCATCGGTGGACGGATAGCCGACGCCGAGCACCTGGGGGGCCGCCAGCGCGATCAGGCCGGTCAACAGGCCGGCGACCGCCGGGCGGAATGTCGTCGGCAGCCCGGTCAGGTTCGCCGCCGTCTGAACCAGGGCCGTGGCCCGAACGAAGGCGATCGCGACCAGGGCCCCGCCCGCGCCCAGCAGCGCGAATGCCGGGAACTCCCACAGCGAGACCAGCTCGTGCGCCGGCACGATGAAGGCGGGAAAGTCGCCGAAATGGGCGCGCGAGATCATGGTGCCGGCAACCGAAGCGATAACGATCGGCGCGAACGCGGTCAGCGCGTAGTGGCCGATCACCACTTCCAGCGCGAAGAACACACCGGCAATGGGCGCGTTGAACGATGCCGCGACCGCGGCGGCAACGCCACAGCCGATCAGAACCCTGACCAGATCGCGGCGCAGCCGAACCCGCCCGCCGAGCCAGTTGGCGACCGCGGCCCCTATGTGCACCACCGGCCCCTCGCGGCCCACCGACGCGCCGACCCCAATCGACGACGCGCTGATCAGTGCCTGGGTCAGCCCGCTGCGCAGGCTCAGCCGGTAGGATCCCCGGGTGTAGACCTCGATGACATCGGCCACCCCCTCCGGCCGCCGGTCGCGCGTGAGATAGCGGATCGCGATCCCGATCACCAAGCCGCCGGCGGCGGGCACCAGCAGGCGTTGCCACCACGGGATGTCGGCCAGCAACAGCGTGCCGGCGCGGCCGGTGTCCAGGAGCAGGTCGTCGATCAGTTCGATCAGCAGGCGAAAGCCGAGGGCGGCATAGCCGGATGCGACCCCCAGCCCCACCGCCAGCACGAGCAGCATGACCTGGTCGGCATTGCGCAGCCGCGCCGGGCCATGCCGGATGCGGTCCCACACACGCTGCCACCGTCCCGCGGTCATCATCCGGCGGTCATCGTCGTGCCCGGCCGGGCAACGGTCGAAAATGGGGGCTGGTTCTTCTTTCGGAGGGCGCGCCGTGGCCGGCGCAGTGGGCAACCGCTGTCAGCAGCGGCGCCCCGGCAGTGCCGTCAGCTCGCTTCCTTGACGTCGCTGGCGAGCATGAGCTCATTGCATACGCGATTCCGACCACTGTTCTTGGCCAAGTATAGGCCCAAGTCGGCGCGTTCGACAAAACTCTCCAGAGCCTCGTGCGCCCGGTACAGGCTGACCCCGGCCGACAGGTTGATGGAACCGATGTACTCGCCGGTCGTGCGCTTCTTCAGATTGTTCTTGGCCACCACCGTGCGGATCTTGTCGGCGAGCTGGGTTGCATCGCGCAGAGTGGTGCTGGGCAGCAGCAAGGCGAACTCCTCGCCGCCATAGCGCGCGACGATATCGCTGCCCTTGGTCGAGTCCTTCAACATCTTCGCAACCAGCTTCAGCACTTCGTCGCCGAGCTGGTGGCCATGGGTATCGTTGAAGCGCTTGAAGTAGTCGATGTCGATCATGCACAGGGTCAGCGGCTGGCCGTCCCGCGACGCCCGGCCGGCGAATTCGCGCAACACGGAGTCGAAATGGCGCCGGTTGGAAACACCGGTCAGGCCGTCGGTCATCACCTCTTCGCGCACCGAGACCAGGTGCGTGCGCAATTCCATGATCTGCTGGTTGGACTTGGAGAGCTGGACTTCCATGCGCCGGCTGCGCTCCAGCATCTGGCGCGTGCTCTCTTGCAGGCCGACGGCGATCTCGCGCAGCACCTCGGGGTCCACGGTGCCGTCCAACCGGCCGGATGCCCCGTCCAACTCATTGCCGAAATCGCGGGTGTCCCTGCCCGCCCGGCCGACAAGATTGATGACCTGCTCGATGGTCGCCTCGATCTCCTCGGTCGTGCTGTTGATGACGAAGTCCGAGGAGTCCTGGATGAAGAAGCGGTGATACAGCTCATCCAGCATTTCGTCGGTGATGTCCTCGCCGCCCTCGACCGCCTGGTCGATCACATCATTCAACTCGGGGCGCGAACCTTGGAAATAACTGAACCACAGTTCGAAATGCTCTGGTGTCGGGAGATTGTGCGAGTCGCGCATCCGTGCGATGGCCGACTCCGCACATTGCGCCGTTGTCTCGTAATCTCGGCTATTTGACATTTCTTGCTTTTCCCCAACGCAATTCGAACGCCTGCCTGAAGATTCTGCTGGCATTGGCGCAGCAACGAAGCACCGCTGAAGCTACACCAGACCTCTAAATGATTCCCTAAAGGCGTCGCCCGCACCTCACGGAAATTAACCATTCGCATGACTTTCGAACGACGAACATGCCACCGGCAAGAAAATGTCGTGCTCGACACCAATGGTGCCCACACTCAATCCTCCAACCCAGCTTGCATTGGTATTGCCGCTCAGTATGCGTGCAGAAAATGCAGGTTTGGTTTCCCTTGCCCCTACTAGAGGCTTCCCTTGTCGCAACGCGGAGAACCCAAAAGAAAAGTCAGGTGAGTCAGCGCTCTTGCCGACGGGCCCCGTCGGTTGCCTGACCTCCCCTTCGGCATCGTGCAGACAAGTCATTTCCGTTCAGACATTCTTAGCCACCCGCAACAATATTGCGGCCGGTCACGGCATTCGTTGACCGGTGATGCGCATATGTTGCAAATCTGCAACAACGGCTGTGCCAATGCCACACTCGGCGGCACGGCATCTTTTTAATGCGGACGAGTTGGAACAATGTGCAGCCGACTTGGGCGCGTTGTGGGGAAGGAACGAGAATTGTTGATCGAATCCCAGTTCGATCGCGGCAGCCAACGTCTGGGCAATCAGAGTCTGGTCAAGCAACGCCTGCGCAATCTTGGCGGCGCCGCCGCATTGGCAGGCGCACTGGCGACCATGGCCGGGTGCAGCTCCAACGCCGGGCCCGGCACGGACGTCAACGATCCGCTTGAGCCGCTGAACCGATACATACTGAACCTCAACGATGGCGTGGACACCATCATCCTGCGGCCGGTCGCCGTCGCCTATCGCGATCTGGTGCCCTATCCGGTGCAGGACGCGGTGCACAACTTCCTGACCAACCTGACCGAGCCGGTCACCCTGATCAACCAGGTGCTGCAGGGCGACATCGATGCCGCCGGCCACACCATGGGCCGGTTCATGACCAACTCCACCCTGGGGCTGGGCGGCATCTTCGTCATCGTCGACATCGACGACCAGCCCGGCGAGCGCGAGGATTTCGGCCAGACCCTGGCGGTCTGGGGCGTCGGCGAGGGGCCGTATCTGGTGCTGCCGATCCTGGGCCCGTCCAATGCGCGCGACGTCGGCGGCCTGGTGGTCGACTTCTTTACCGACCCGTTCAACATCTGGTCGTTGCGCGCCGGTCAGTCCGAATTGCGCTTCTACCGCTCGGTCGGCACCGCGGTGGATTCGCGGGTGCGCAGCATCGACACCCTCGATGCCCTGGAAGAGGACGCGGTCGATTTCTACGCCCGGCTGCGCTCGGCCTATCGCCAGCGGCGCGACGCCCAGATCGAGAACCTGGGCGACCAGGATTCGCCGTTCGGGCCGGAGCCGTTCGACGACTTCGACAATCCCTTCGAGGACGTCGACAGCCCCTGACCCCTTGCCTGTAGCCGCCTGTCTGTGATGGCCCGCCTGTGGCCGGCCGCCTGCCTGCGGCTATGGGGCAAACGGAACGGTTGCCGGGCGGTCACGCCTGCGGCGATGGCGAATGGGGCTTCAAGCCCATCTGACCGAAATATCACTGGCGCAGGTTACGGGACCGCAATATATCCTTGCGTCCGTAAGGCAAGATGCCGCGGCGATGCCGACTGGCGGTGACTCGCCCCTTTTTGGGCCCAATTGCCGCGTAGGAGTCTTGGTACATGCGTCGCACCAACAGATCTTGGAGCAAGTGATGGTCCCGTTCTTCCGCTGTTTTGTCCTCGCCGTGATCATGGCGGTGCCGGCATGGAGCGCGCGCGCAGATTCAGCGGTTGAAGGCGCCGACACTTTCGTCTCGACGCTGGGCGACGAGGCCATTGCCACGCTGACAAACGCGTCGATGTCCGATTCCCAGCGCGAGGCGCAGTTCCGCAGCCTGCTGGTGGCCAATTTCGACATTCCGCGAATCGGCAACTTCGTGCTCGGCCGCTATCGCCGCGAGGCGACCGACACCGAGCTGTCCGAGTTCTACGGCGTGCTGGAAGACATGCTGGTGAACACCTATGCCGGCCGCTTCGGCGAATACAGCGGCGAGGGCTTCAACGTGCAGCGGGTTTCGCCCGACGGCGATACCGGCGCCATCGTGACCTCCTACGTGGAGAGCCCGAACGGCGAGAGCGCCCGGGTCGACTGGCGCATCAGCATGCGCAACGGCTCCCACGTGGTGATCGACGTGGCGGTCGAAGGTGTCAGCATTGCCCAGACCCTCCGCGAGGAATACGCCTCGGTGCTGCAGCAAAACGGCGGCCAGGTCTCCGGCCTTATCCAGGCGCTGCGCGACCGCCTGGGCTAAGCAGGCAGCCGCCGCGGCGGCATTCCGGCAATCCATTCCATGTCCATGTCGATCGGCATCAGGAACGTGGCCGCCACCGTGGCGGCCGTGTCTGCCGTCTTCGCCTTGGCGGCGTGCATGCCGGGGCCGCCAGAGCTGGCGGAAGCCGACCAGCAGGGCTGGCCGACCAGCCTGGACTTCTTTGCCGGCGACATCGTCCCCAACAGCCATGGCGAGGTGCTGGCCAATGGCTGGCGCGACCACGGTGGCGGGCTGGTCGGCGGCGACCCGGGGGCTGACGACAGCTTGTGGGCCACGTCCTACACCCGTGGCGACCAGGGCACGGTGATGATCGCGGTGCCCAATGCGCGGCAGGACGATGGCGGCATCACCGAGTGGCGGGTCGTCACGTCGCTGCTGCTGGACCTGGGTGGCCGCAATCTGGTGGGCTCGGACACCTGCTACGCGCTCGACGGGGCCTACGAGCCGATCTATGCCGTGTGGTCGCCGGGCGCCCCGCCCAGCGAGGCGTGGACCTACGATGCGGCCAGCCGCACGTTCGAGCGGGTCGCGCCGGACAGCCTGGACTGCGCCTATTTCGACGACTAGAGCATGATCATTTAAGTCGGCACCGGCCCTCTCCCCCACCCGACCGCCCACGAAAGTATCCTGCTGGGTGGCCGGGTGGGGGAGAGGGCTGGCGCAGATTCAGCGTAAGCTGATCCCGATCTAGAGCGGGATCGTTTTATGCGGAAGCGTATCCTGCATTGACGATGTAGTTGTTGCATTCGTGTGGCTGGAACGCGTCGAGTAGTTTTCCGATACGCCGCCATGTGTCGTCGATGGTGCGCTCTGCGGCGCGCCTGAGCAGGTGCTTGAGCTTGGCGAACACCTGCTCGATGGGATTGAGGTCGGGGCTGTAGGGCGGCAGGAAGAGCAGCCTTGCGCCGGCTTGGCGCAGGGCGGCCCGTACGGCCTTGCCCTTGTGGCTGCCCAGGTTGTCCATGATGACGATGTCGCCGGGTTTGAGCGTCGGCACCAGGATTTGCTCGACATAGGCGAGGAAGGCCTGACCGTTAATCGGGCCGTCGAAGACGCACGGTGCGGTGAGCTGGTCGCAGCGCAGAGCAGCGAGGAAGGTCAGGGTGCGCCAGCGGCCGTGCGGTGCCTTGCCGACGAGGCGCCGGCCGCGCCGGCTCCAGCCCCGCAACGGCGCCATGTTGGTCTTGGCCCAGGTCTCGTCAATGAAGACCAGGCGGGCGGGATCAAGTTTCGCCTGATGACGCTTCCAGCGCGCGCGGCGCCGCGCCACGTCGGGACGATCCTGCTCGCTGGCGAACGCGGTTTTTTTTGAAGCTCAATCCCTCGGCATGCACAAAGCGCCAGATCGCGCCGTAGCTCACCCGGATGCCGCGATCGGCCAACTCGCGCTGCAAGGAGCGCAAGGGAAGGTGCGGCTCGGCAGCCAAACGAGCCTGCACGAAGTCGCGATGCGGCGCCAATATGATCCGCTTGTGGCCACCGACCTTGCCCGGCGCAACGCTCCCGGTGCGCCGATATCGCTGCGACCACTTCACAACCGCAGACACGCTCACATCGAACGCGGATGCCACAGAGCGAACCGTCTCACCGGCCATCACCCGGGCAACAGCACGCTCACGAAGATCATTCGAATAGGGTCGACCCATCGCGCCAGCCTCCTCTCAAGACCAACACGTTGAATCAGATTGCCACCCGAGTCGGGAATCCCCTTTCGATTCTTCCAAAAAAGACCCCGCTCTAGGCGCGGCGATCCGGGCCTATGCGACGTCCATGTGCCGCGATGCAGGGCACAATCCTTGCCAGCAAAGAAATTGTCGTCCTCGCCCTTGTGGCGAGGACCCATTGTTGTCCCCAGCGTCGATGGGGCGCGGCAGTTTGCTATCCGTGGTGGCGGCCGGGTTCGATGGGCCAACCGCACCAGCCTCTATCGGCCCCGCCCAGGGCTGCCCCGCAAATGGGCCCTCGCGACAGGCGCGAGGGCGACGATGGTTTAATTGACCGCAACTTCTCTCGACAGTTTGGACGCCATATGGTCCAATCGAGATTCCCTACCGCGTCAGCGGCTTGTACTTGATGCGGTGCGGCTGGTCGGCCGCGTCGCCCAGCCGGCGCTTGCGGTCGGCCTCGTAGTCCTCGTAATTGCCCTCGAACCACTCCACGTGGCTGTCGCCCTCGAAGGCCAGCATGTGGGTGGCGATGCGGTCGAGGAACCAGCGGTCGTGGCTGATCACCACCGCGCAGCCGGCGAACTCCAGCAGCGCCTCTTCCAGCGCGCGCAGGGTGTCGACGTCCAGGTCGTTGGTCGGCTCGTCGAGCAGCAGCAGGTTGGCGCCCGACTTCAGCATCCGGGCCAGATGCACCCGGTTGCGCTCGCCGCCGGAGAGCTGGCCCACCTTCTTCTGCTGGTCGGAGCCGCGGAAGTTGAAGCCGCCGACATAGGCGCGGCTCTGCACCTGCCGCTTGCCGAGCTGGATCACGTCCAGCCCGTCTGAGATTTCCTCCCACACCGACTTGTTGGCATCCAGCACGTCGCGCGACTGGTCGACATAGGCCATCTCCACCGTGTCGCCGACGGTGATGGTGCCGCTGTCCGGCGTGTCCTGGCCGGTGATCAGGCGGAACAGCGTCGTCTTGCCGGCGCCGTTCGGGCCGATGACGCCGACGATGCCGCCCGGCGGCAGCTTGAAGCTCAGTTCGTCGATCAGCAGGTGGTTGCCGAAGCCCTTGCGCAAATTCTCCGCGACGATGACGGTGTCGCCCAGCCGCGGCCCCGGTGGAATGGTGATCTGCTGGCGCTCGGGCGCCTGGTCCTGGGCGTCGGCCAGCAACTGCTCATAGGCGGTCACACGGGCCTTGCTCTTGGCCTGGCGGGCGCGCGGCGACTGGCGGATCCACTCAAGCTCGCGGTCCAGCGTGCGCTGGCGCGCCGCCTCGCTCTTCTGCTCCTGCTCCAGCCGCTTGCGCTTCTGCTCCAGCCAGCCGGAGTAGTTGCCCTCGTAGGGGATGCCGCGGCCACGGTCGAGTTCCAGGATCCAGCCGGCGACGTTGTCGAGGAAATAGCGGTCGTGGGTCACCGCCACAACGGTGCCGGTGTAGGCCTCCAGATGGCGCTCCAGCCAGGCCACGGACTCCGCATCCAGGTGGTTGGTCGGCTCGTCCAGCAGCAAGAGGTCGGGCTGCTGCAGCAACAGCCGGCACAGCGCCACCCGGCGCCGCTCGCCGCCGCTCAGCTTCTCCACCGACGACTCGCCGGGCGGGCACCTCAGCGCGTCCATCGCGATCTCGATCTTGCGGTCCAGGTCCCAGGCGTCGGCGGCGTCGATCTGTTCCTGCAGCTCGGCCTGGCGCGCGATCAGATCGTTCATCTCGTCGTCGCTCATCTCCTCGGCGAACCGCATCGAGACGTCGTTGAACTCGTCGACCAGCGCCTTCAGGCCGGCCAGTCCCTCCATCACGTTCTCCGCGACGGTCTTCGACGCGTCCAGTTCCGGCTCCTGCGACAGGTAGCCGACGCTGGCCTCCTTCGCGACGAACGCCTCGCCATTATACTGGTCGTCCATCCCGGCCATAATCTTGAGCAGGGTCGACTTGCCGGCGCCATTCAGGCCCAGGACGCCGATCTTGGCGCCCGGAAAGAAGCTCAGCCAGATGTCCTTCAGGACCTCGCGCCCGCCCGGATAGCTCTTGGACAGGCCCTTCATCACGTAAACGTACTGGTACGACGCCATAACCGCTCTTGGTTTATCGGTGGGGAGGAGGATGCGCGCCGGGTTGTAGCGGACCCAGGCCGCCGCCGCAATCGGTACCGCTCCTGCTAGCCGCTTGCATCTTCGTCATAGCCGCCGGGCTATTGCGTTGGTCATGCGGGGGATCGCAGCGGGTCGACCTAATTTTCAATTTTCACGCATTTCGGTTGTCAGGATCATTTTTCATGCTTTAGGATCATTTATCATAGAGATAACAGGATCAGGAACACAGATAAGGACCTGGGTTACAATTTTCATGGATGGAATTCTTAGGGACAAGTTTTCAGGCCCCGTGACGGTATTTCAGGAACGACGACTTCCTGAGAAAGCGACTCCTGTAGGCTATGGCGCCCTTATCGGGGCTCTGGAGCTAGAAGTCCCTCTGCCCCGCACACTCTCGGCCATCGGCGAACATCACCGCATAAGGGAGACAGAAGGCTGGCGCCTGATGACGCCGCGTCACGCCCCTGCGGCGACACTCGAAGGTCACCTGACCTTCGCCTTGAAATACGAGGGCGTCGATCTTGCCGTGCTGAAGCGGCTGTTCCTGGCGACGGGTCCCGGCCCAATAGAATCGCTGGTCCGCAACACGCCAACGGGGAGCTATGCGCGGCGCATCTGGTTTCTTTACGAGTGGACGCTTGGCGAGCGTCTGAATTTGCCCGACGCTACCGGCGGTCGTTATGTACCCGCTGCCGACCCAAGCCTGCAATGGGCCGCGGAAGGCCCAAACCAATCGCGCTACCGGGTGCGCAACAATCTGCCGGGAACGCCCGATTTCTGCCCCATGGTCTTTCGGACCGAGGCACTACAGCAATTCGTGGCCATGGACCTGCCTGCCAAAGCGCAGGATATCGTCGCGCGGGTGCCAAAGGACCTGCTTGCGCGCACGGCTGCCTTTCTACTGCTGAAAGACTCGCGGGCAAGCTACACCATTGAGGGCGAACGTCCACCGCAGGACCGCATCCAGCGCTGGGCGCGCGCATTGGGCGAGGCCGGAAGACAGATCCTTGACGGCGATGAACTGCGGCGGTTGCAGAAGATCGTGGTCGGCGACGCCCGATTTGTCCGGCTTGGCTTCCGCGACGAAGGCGGATTCATTGGCGACCATGACCGTGAAACGAGCATGCCCTTGCCTGATCATGTCAGCGCAAAGCCCGAGGACCTGGCAGCACTCATAGAGGGCATGATTGCGTTCAATAGTGGTCCCGCGCGCGCGCTCGACCCTGTCATCGCCGCCGCCGTGTTGGCGTTCGGCTTTGTCTATATCCACCCGTTCGAAGACGGCAACGGCCGCATCCATCGCTATCTGATCCACCACGTCCTGGCCCAGCGCGGCTTCAACCCGCCGGGCGTGGTCTTTCCCATCTCGGCGGCGATCCTGGAACAGATCGACGACTATCGCGTGGTACTGGAAACCTATTCACGGCGCATGTTGCCGCTGATCGAGTGGGAGCCGACAGAGCGATCCAATATCCACGTGCTGAACGAGACTGCGGATTATTATCGGTTCTTCGACGCGACGCCGCATGCCGAGTTCCTTTACGCCTGCGTTCAGCGCACGATCGAGCACGACCTACCGGCGGAGACCGACTTCCTGCGTCGCTATGACGGGTTTCGCCGGCAGATCGAAGCCTTCCTGGAAATGCCCGAGCGCATGATCGACCTGCTGTTCCGGTTTCTCCGCCAGAACGATGGCGAGCTGTCCGGCCGGGCCCGCGAGCGCGAATTCAAAGCCCTGACGGACGATGAGGCGCAGCGTATCGAGGCGATCTACCGAGACGCGTTCATGACAAACGCTGCGCCCTGATCCGGGTCGGTTCCGTTCGGCTACCCGCTGTCTCTGTCCAAGTCCGTGTCTACGTCGGCGTCATCAGGCGTCTCGACTGCGCGGCCGCCGCTGAGCTGCTGTGCCCACCGCGCGCTGCGCTCGCGCACCTTGGCGATGTAGGCCGGGTTCTGGTGGGCCGGCACGTCGCGGCGATAGAGCTCGGCCAGCTCCACCATCGACTCGCGGTCCATGTCCTCGAACTCGCGGGTCATGCGCGCAGCCTCGGCGTGCGACTTGCCCAGCGCCTCCAACGACGAGCGTCCGGCGCGCAGCGAGCTGTCATAGGTCTCGCGGATGACGTCGCGGCAGCCGACCGCCCACAGATCGTAGACATGATGGCGGCTCACCGCCCGCGCGATCACGTGGACATGGGGATGGTGCTTGAACACGTGCTCGACCAGGGCGGTGATCCGCTCCTGCCCGTCGATCGCCACCACCAGCAGCTTCGCCTTGTCGATGCCAGCGGCCTGCAGCAGGTCGGGCCGGGTGGCGTCGCCATAGTGGACCTTGATGCCGAAGGTGCGCAGCATTTCGAGCTGTGCGGCGCTGTAGTCGACGACGGTGGTCTCGTAGCCATGGGCGCGCAGCATGCGGTTGACGATGCCGCCGAACCGGCCATGGCCGGCGATGATGACGCTGCCTTCCGGCTCGATGTCGTCGGCCTCGCGCTCGCCGTCGCCGGTGAAGCGCGGCGAGATCAGCCGGTCATGGGCGATGAACAGCAACGGCGTCAGCAGCATCGAGATCGCCACCACCAGCGCCAGCAGGTCGGCAATATCGGTGGGGATCACCGCCTGGTCGACGGTGAAGGTCAACAGCACGAACCCGAACTCGCCGGCCTGGGCGAGGCCGAGCGCGAACAGCCAGCGGTCGGCGCCGCGTATCTTGAAGACCAGGCCGAGAACGACGAGGACCGCTGCCTTCAGCGCGATCAGGCCGAAGGTCAGGCCGACGACCGTCCCGATGTTGTCGGCCAGCAGGTCGAACCTGATGTTGGCGCCGACGGTGATGAAGAACAGGCCCAGCAGCAGGCCGCGAAACGGGTCGATGTCGGATTCCAGCTCGTGGCGGTACTGGCTGTTGGCCAGCACCACGCCGGCCAGGAACGTGCCCAGCGCCGGCGACAGGTTGACCAGCGACATCAGCACTGCGATGCCGACCACGATCATCAGCGCGGTGGCGGTGAACAGCTCGCGCAGCCGCGCCATGGCGATGAAGCGGAAGATCGGCGCGGTCAGGTAGCTGCCGCCGACCACGACGGCGGCAATCGCGCCCAGGGTGACCAGCGCGGTCTGCCAACCGTTCAGCCCGTCGACCAGGCTGAGGCCGCTGCCGTGGGCTTCCCCACCTTCTGCGCCATGTCCGCCATCACCGTGAGAAGCATCGCCGACAAGGTCCATCAGCTCCGGCATCGCCAGCAGCGGGATCAGCGCCAGCATCGGGATGACGGCGATATCCTGGAACAGCAGCACCGAGAAGCTCGCCTGGCCGCCGTCGCTCTTGGTCAGCCCCTTCTCGTTCAGGGTCTGCAGCACGATCGCGGTCGACGACAGCGCGAACACCAGGCCGATGACCAGCGCCACCGTCCACGGCTGGTCGAGCGCCAGCGCGATGCCCGTCACCGCCGCCGTGGTCGCCGCGACCTGCAGCCCGCCGAGCCCGAGCAGCCGCATGCGCATCTGCCACAGTAGCTTCGGCTCCAGTTCCAGCCCGACCAGGAACAGCATCATCACCACGCCGAACTCGGCGACGTGCTGGATCGAGGTGACGTTGACGTCGATGGCGCTGAGCAACGGGCTGAGCGCGATGCCGGCGATCAGGTAGCCGAGCACCGAGCCGAGGCCGAGCCGGCTCGCGATCGGCACCGCGATAACGCCGGCGGCGAGGAAGATGAACACCAGTAGCAGGGTATCGGTCATGCGCTCAGCTTATCGGTCCCTAGCAACGCGGCCCTGGAATGCCACACCGCGCCATCCTAATGTCGACCCATCGCCCGCCATGACAAGAATCGGTGCCGCACGAACCATGCCAATGCTCGATCAGTTCGAACGCTACCCCCTCACCTTCGGGCCGACCCCGATCGAGAAGCTGGAACGACTGAGCGCGCACCTGGGCGGCGCGGTCGACATCTACGCCAAGCGCGACGACTGCAACTCCGGCCTCGCGTTCGGCGGCAACAAGTTGCGCAAGCTGGAATACATCGTGCCCGACGCCCTGAAGTCGGGCGCCGACACGCTGGTCACCATCGGCGGCGTGCAGTCGAACCACACCCGCCAGGTCGCCGCCGTCGCCGCCAAGCTGGGGCTGAAATGCCGGCTGGTGCAGGAAAGCTGGGTGCCGCACGAGGACGCGGTCTACGACCGGGTCGGCAACATCCTGCTCAGCCGGGTGATGGGTGCGGAGATCGAACTGGTCGACGAGGGCTTCGACATCGGCATCCGCGACAGCTGGGAGCGCGCGCTGGAGGACGTGAAGGCCAGGGGCGGCACGCCCTACGCCATTCCGGCCGGCGCCTCGGTGCATCCGCTGGGCGGGCTGGGCTATGTCGGGTTCGCCGAGGAGGTGCGCGCGCAAGAGGCCGAACGCGGCTTGCGATTTGACTACATTGTGGTGTGCACGGTGACGGGGTCGACCCATGCCGGCATGGCGGTCGGCTTCGCCGCCGACGGCCGCGCCGCCAACGTGGTCGGCATCGACGCCTCCGGCACCTACGACCAGACCCGCGCCCAGGTGATGGACATTGCCCGCAACACAGCCGACCTTGTGGGCCTGGGCCGCGACGTCACCGACGACGACCTGACGCTGCTGCCGGATTATGCCTATCCGGCCTATGGCGTGCCCTCGGCGGAGACCAATGATGCCATCCGCATGGCCGCCCGGCTGGAAGGCATGATGACCGACCCGGTCTACGAGGGGAAATCGATGCAGGGCCTGATCGACCTGGTGCGCAAGGGATATTTCCCGGCGGGGTCGAAAGTGCTCTACGCCCACCTCGGCGGCGTGCCGGCCATCAACGGCTACGGCTACACGTACCGCAACGGCTGATCCGCATTCGTCAGGCCGGAACCGGCCCTACGACGTACCGTCAACCGGCGGCGATCCCGCAGGCACGGCCGTCACGCGCCACACACCGCCGGTGTCGCGGCAGGCACTGTGCGACGCGACCGTGGTCTCGCCGGAAGCCGCCGCTTGGGCGACGGCGTAGTCGCGGCAGTGGCGTCCATCCGGCGACATGAACGTCCGCTCGATCGCGACCTGGCCCGCGGCCGTATCGGCGTCGCTCCATTCCAGCGTCTGGCCGTCGGGCAGGTTCTCCAATGCCAGTTGCACGGCCAGTTCGGCCGCCGTTGGAGCTGCCGGTGCGACATCAGTTGCAGTGGTGGCCGTTGACGTCGCATGGCCGCACGCGCCCAACACGCCACAGACAGCAAGCGCCGCCCCCAACCGGCGGTTCAGGAACATCGCCACCGCGCTAGCTCGTCAGGCGATGGCGGGTGTGCGGGCTCTTGCTCACAGGAGGCCGCCCACGGCACCGCCAACTGAGTCGACAGCGCCGCCCACCGCATCGCCGGCCGCACCCGCCGCGTCACCGGCCGCGCCGCCGACCGAATCTGCCGCACCACCAACCGCATCGCCGGCTGCGCCCGCCGCGTTTCCGGCCGTACCGCCAACTGAATCCGCTGCACCGCCGACCGCACCTCCGGCTGCACCGCCCAGCGACTCCGCGGCGCCACCGAGCGACTCAGCCGCACCGCCCAAGGTGTCGCCGACCGCGCCAACCGCACCGCCAACCGCGCCGCCCAGGCCCCCGGCCGCGCCATTCAGGGTCTCGGTCAGGTCGTTCAAGGGACCGCCGCCTCCGCCCAGCGGCAGGCCAATTCCGCCGGTCACGTCGTCGTTCAGGGCGAGCTCCAGGCCCTCGTCGATGGCCTCGATCTCAAGTTCGGTCAGCGGCTCCAGGACGAAGATGGCCGTACACGGGTCGGAAACGCTGACCGACGACGACGCGCCGACATCGACCGACCCGCAGCCGCCCGCGCTCGACAATCCAATCAGGCCTTCGGTCACCGACAGGCGGCTCGCGTTCTCGGTAATCGCAAACCGCGTGCCCTTGATGCCCGCCACCAGGTAGGGGGTCACCACCTCGAACGATGGCTCGTCGCGCGAGCCGACGGCGTAGGATGCATCGCCGCCCGGCTGGACGACCGTGGTCTCGGGTCCGCCCACCTCCGGCGCGGGCAACTGGATCACGGTATTGGCCTGGACACGAATGATGTCGTCGTCGCGGAGCAGCAGCACTTCGCTGCCGGCTCCCGTCTCGATGGACTGATATGGACCGATCAGGTCGCCGGCCGCGATGGGCGCCCGGTCGTTCCAGGCATTGACGCCCTCGCGCCGATAAGCCGTGCCATCGACCACCAGTACGGTCCAGTAGTCGGTCAGTTCGACGGAGTCGACCTCGGCCGTGGCTGTGCCGGCCGCAAGGCACACCGCAGCCGCGATGGCGGCGGCGCACCGAAGGCGTGCTCCAGCGATCGCACCGGCCGCCGGTCGTCCTGCAAATTGTTCGATCACTGCCCGTCTCCTGCCTGGTGACGCTGTGTCGATCCACCGATGGGCCGAAACCGGCTCATCCGGGACCCCAAACCGACCCGTTTGCTTTCGTGTGGACCGCATCGCTGCGTGGGCTGGTGGCATCGGCTCCTGCGGGGACCACCTGCGGCCGTACACATGGGTCGGACTCCAACAGAATTGGCTTTAGCCGACTAACAATTCATTAAGTGCCGTCATCCCTGGAGCGACCGTCGGGACACCGTTGCGCCGCCCTGCCGACACTTTTTTGCCAATTTCTTTGAACCCGGCGACCGCACGCCGCGACCTCTCCTGACAGAACCCACCGCAGTCGTGGGCGTGACGGAGAGGATCGATGACAGACGGCAAATCCTTCTGGGCCATCAACGGGCTTGAGATCGACGCCGATGCCCACATCGACGGCTTGTTCGATCCACTGTCCGCGGCCGGCGGCAACGACACGCTGTGGGCGAGCATTGGCCGTGACGTTCTTTCCGAAGCCGGCGGCAACGACACGCTGTGGGCGAGCACCGGCCGCGACGCGCTTGCCGGATCGGACAGCAAGGCATCGACACCCAAGGGCATCGCCTTCGGCGACGGTACAACGGACTCCCGCCTGAACGACTTCGTCTTTTCTGGCGACGATATCGATCAGCGCTTCCCCGCGCTCGGCGAGCTGCCAGAATTCGCGCCCCCGCCGAGCCACTTCGAAGGCACCTTCGGCGACGACATCATCGTCGGCACCAACTGGGTGGACGAGATCGTCACCTATCTGGGCAACGACGCGATCTTCGCGCAGAGCGGCAACGACGTGATCGTGGCCGGCATGGCGCTGGGCGGCCAGTTCGCGGACGCCGACTGGGTCTTCGCCGGCGAAGGCGACGACCAGGTCTGGACCTACGACGACGACGACTTCATCGACGCCGGCCTCGGCAACGACTGGGCCTGGGCCGGCGATGGCGACGACACCGTGCTGGGCAACGATGGCGACGACGTGCTGGCCGGCGAGAACGGCAGCGACACCGTCGAGGGCGGAAACGGAAACGACTGGGCCTTCGGCGGCGAGGGCAACGACCACGTCTATGGCCAGGCCGGCAACGACACGATGCTGGGCGGCGGCGGCAACGATTATTTGGGCGGCGGCACCGGCCAGGATCGCATGTTTGGCGAGGCCGGCGCCGACGTGATGTTCGGCCACGATGACAGCGACTACCTGTTCGGCGGCGACGGCAGCGACTATTTGGACGGCGGCGAGGGCAACGACCTGGTCTCCGGCGGCAATGGCTGGGACACCCTGATTGGCGGCGCTGGCAACGACTCGATCTGGGGCGGCCATGCCCCCTTCATCGAAGCCGGCCCGTTCGACAGCGACAGCCCCGACTCGGCCTATGGCGGCGAAGGCGACGACATGATCGTCGGCGACCGCGGCAGCGACTACCTGCTGGGCGAGCAAGGCGACGACACCGTGCTGGGCGGCCAGGGCGACGATTTCGTGGCCGGCCAGGAGGGCGATGACTGGCTGATCGGCGGCACCGGCAACGACGAGGCCTATGGCGGCACCGGCAACGACCTGATCCTCGGCAACGGCATCGAGCTGTTCGGCGAAGGCAACCCGAGCGACGCGATCATGTTCGGCGACGACGCCAGCGACGACGATTTCCTATCAGGCGTCGGCGGCAACGACCTGCTGTACGGCGGCGCGGGCTTCGACGAGATCTGGGCCGGCGACGGCGATGACATCGTGGTCGGCGGCGGCGACGGCGACGAGCTGCACGGCGGCCAGGGCGACGACCTGTTCGTGCGCGGCATGACCCAAGGCACAGGCGCACAGCTGTTCGACTTCGGCGCCGGCACGGGCTTCGACTTCGTGTTCGACTACAAGGGCTGGCAAGGCGACGAGCTGGGCGGAACCGGGTTCTTCCAGAGCGGCGCCGACACCCACGTCACCTACCAGGGCCAGACCGTGCTGGTGGTGCTGAACTACGACTCCAACCTACAGCCGGTTCATCTGGTCGATCCGGCCGACATCCTGATTTCGGATTTTCTCGTGCTCTAGCACCCCATCGACGACTTTGGCGCCGTCTCCTGTTCGCACGCACCAACGGCGCCAAAACTGGCCCGGGCCGGCCTGTCCCCCCACCAACCTCAGCCGGCCCGGGCAGCCTTTTCCTTCACCAGCGCGACCGCTTCGTCGATCACCCGCACGGTCTCCGACCACAGCCCGAGCGACGGCACGTCGGCATGCGCCACCCAATGCACCGACGCGGCGTCGCCGCCGGCCACGGCCTCGCCGCCGGCCCAGCGCGCGGCGAAGTCAGCCAGCATGTACTGCATGGTGATGACGCCATCGTCGTCGCGCACGATGATGTCGACGGCATCGACCAGGCCGGCCAGCTCGACGTCGAGGCCGGTCTCCTCCTTCACCTCGCGCAACGCGCACTCGCGGATGGTCTCACCCGGCTCCTGACGGCCGCCGGGAATGCTCCAATCGCCCATTCTCGGCGGCTTGCCGCGCTTGATCAGCAGAACCTCGTCGCCGCGAACCACCACCACGCCCGCGCCGGGCTTCGGAACCGGGCCGGCAAGTTCGGTCATTGCGGCAATGGCTGGCCGCTACCGCGCCGCGGGCGCGGCATCGTCGGCCGCCGCGCGCGTTTCGGTCTTCTCGCGGTAGATCAGGATCAGGTTGCGGATATAGACGATGGAGTTGAACAGGTTGGCCAGCGTGATCACCGGGTCCTGGATGTAGACGGCATAGACCAGCGACGTCAGGCCGCCGACGACGCTGAAGTACCAGAACACCAGCGGGATGACGCTGCGGCGGCGGCGCTCGCTCATCAGCCACTGCACCACCCAGCGCAGGAAGAACAGGAACTGGCCGAAGAAGCCGACGGCGTACCAGATGATGTCGCCGGCGCTCAGGTCCGTCAGTTGGAAATATTCGAGAATGTCGTCCAGCACGCGGTCACTTCTCTCGTCTGGTGCACGGTCGGTAGGTCAAGCCGTATCGTGGTCAGCTTACGCTGAAGTCTGCGCCAGCCCTCTCCCCCACCCGGCCGCCCAACGAAAGTATAGTGCCTGGGTGGCCGGGTGGGGGAGAGGGCCGGTACCGACTTAGTTGGTCAAGCCTAGACCTCTTCGATGTTGTCGGGCCGGCGGCTGCGCCGGTTCAACCACATCACCCCGCGCAAATCGACAATGCCGACCCACAGCCGGTTCATGACGCCGTATTTCGACTGGCCGCGGGTGCGCGGGCGGTGGTTCACATCGACGAAGGCGACTCGATAGCCCTCGCGCTTGGCCAGGGCAGGCAGGAATCGGTGTACATGGTCGAAATACGGCAGCGCAAGGAAGCATTCGCGCGAGAACACCTTCAGCCCGCAGCCGGTGTCGCGGCAGTCGTCGTTCAGCAGGCGCTGGCGGATGCCGTTGGCGATCCGCGACGAGCGGCGCTTGACCCAGCTGTCCTGGCGCTTGGCGCGTTGGCCGGCGACCATGCCCAAGGGCTGCCCGCCGCCAGTGTTCTCCTCCGCCGCGAACTTCGCCAGCAGCGCCGGGATGTCGGCCGGGTCGTTCTGGCCGTCGCCGTCCAGGGTCGCGACCAGCCGGCCGTGGGCATGCAGCACGCCGGTCCGCACCGCCCGGCTCTGGCCGCAGGAATTGGCGTGGCGCAGCACCCGCACCTGGCCGAAGCGCGCCTTCGCCTCCTGCAGGCGCGCCGGCGTGGCGTCGCCGCTGCCATCGTCGACATAGACGATCTCATGAGCGTGGCGGCCGGTCAGTGCGGCGTCGATCTCCGCGATCAGCGGCAGGATGTTGTCGGCCTCGTCCTTCACCGGCACGACGACGGAAACCTCGACAGCGGTAGCGGAATCGGCGGAGTCATTGGTCGACGCTTGGGGGGTGGACGCTTGATGCGTCATGGCGGCAAACGGCGCTCCGGCAATTTCGGGTCGGCGCGTCGCCGACGGACGGGCAGCACATAGCACCCGGCCTGCCGTGAGACAATGTGGCCATGTCCAAACGGCCGCGATGTGCCCGCGCCCCCACACGCGACCCGGCATTTTCGGCGGCGATGCGGGCCGTTGGTGGTTATCGGCAATTGGGCTATAAGGGCTGATCTGTTCGCCAAGCTGCCTCCAGCGGGGAAACCAATATGAGCGAGACCCAGACCCAGACGGTTGCCGCACCCACCGTGACCGCAACCGAAGTGCCTGACGAGGCGCTGAAGACGCTGACCGAACCTGCCGCCAACATCGTCGTCTACAACGAGGCGTCGGCGGAAGAGAAGCAGAAGATAGAGAGTCTGATCGAGCAGATCGACATGAGCGATTCGCACTCGATCATCGCCTTTGGCGTACAGGCCCAGCGCCAGGTGACCGAAGTGTCGGAAACCATGCTGGAAGGCGTGCGCAACAAGGACACCGGCCCGGCCGGCGAAGCGCTCAACAACATGATGCTCCAGGTACGCGGCCTGGAGATCGACGACCTGAAGGACGGCAAGAAGCCGGGCTTCATCGCGCGCATGTTCGGTGCCATCTCGCCGGTGGCCCGCTTCATCCAGCAGTACGAGACCGTCGGCAACCAGATCGACAGCCTGACCAACACGCTGGACAAGCACAAGCAGCAGCTCCTGAAGGACATCCTGATGCTCGACCGGCTGTATGAGTCGACGCTGGAGTATTTCCACGAGCTGGCCGACTACATCGCCGCCGGCGAGGAGAAGCTGCGCCGGCTGGACGAGACCGACATCCCGGCGCTGGCGAAGAAGGCCGAGGAAACCGGCGACATGGCCGATGCCCAGGCGCTGCGCGACCTGAGTTCGGCGCGCGACGAGCTGGAGCGCCGGGTCCACGACCTGAAGCTGACCCGCACCGTCGTCATGCAGTCCCTGCCCTCCATCCGGCTGGTGCAGGAAAACGACAAGATGCTGGTCAACAAGATCCAGTCCGCCCTCCTGAACACCGTCCCGCTGTGGAAGACCCAGCTCGCCCAGGCGGTGACCATGTATCGCGCGGCGGAGGCCGGCGAGACGGTGAAGGCGGTCCACGACCTGAACAACGAGCTGCTGAGCGCCAACGCCGCAAATCTGCGCCAGTCCAACGCGCAGATCCGCGAGCAGATGGAGCGCGGCATCTACGACATCGAGGTCGTGAAGGCGGCGAACGAGAACCTGATCGGCACCATCGAGGATTCGATCCGCATCGCCGAGGAAGGGCGCACCAAGCGCCGCGCGGCGGAACAGGACCTGATCGACGCCGAGAACAAGCTGAAGGAATCGCTGCAGCGCGCCGCCCAGGCCACCGCCTGACGCTCACTTCAGAATCGAACTGCCAAGGGCCGCGTCCTTCTTTGGGCGCGGCCTTTTGCATGACCGTTGCGATCGGAAGGCACCAACAATCGTAGCCCGGGTGGAGCGCAGCGAAACCCGGGGACATACCTTCCATCGCCCAGCCTTCCAGCACTAAAGGCCCCGGATTGCGCGCCGCTGCATCCGGGCTTCTGTAACGGGCCATTGTTGGTCAATCCCTTTTTCGTCGTCCCGGCGCCTGGGTCATGCTTCTGTACGGGGTCGGCGCAGGGCCGCCGCCAAGATGGATATGCGAGGATCGGTCGGTCCAATCTACGGAAGCGTGCTCTCATGCGAGGCGACATCCCGGATGGCGGCCTGACCTGATCCATCGTCCCGGCGCGGGACGGCGCTCGACGGGCCGGTGTCGGTGCCCGTCGAAGCTCGTGTGTCGGTTCTCCTTATGCCGCGGCCATCATGCTGTCGCCATCGCCGGGCGCACCGGTCCGGCATGGTTGAACGGTGTGCCGTCAACCCACATCCGGTGCATGATCACGGCGAGCCGGCGCGCCAGCGCGACCTTCGCCTTCCTCATGCCCGCACGCCTGGCCAGCTTCATCGCCCAGCTCTTCAGCCAGCCGCCCTCGATCGGCCGGGTCAGAACCACGTGTGCCGCCTCATAGAGGGCCGAGCGCACATCGGCGTCCCCTACCTTCGATATCCGCCCCATCACCTCGCTCTCGCCCGACTGGCGCTTGGTCGGCGTCAGGCCGAAGTGCGCACCCACCAGGCGCGACGAGGCAAACCGCCCGGGGTCGTCCACTCCCGACAAGTAGGTCAGTCCGACAATGCTCCCCACGCCCGGCACCGTCATCAGCAGGCGAGCGCGATCGTCGGCCTGCGCCGCCGCCCGGACCTGCCGGTCCAGCGCCGTGAACGATAGCAACAGGCCATCGCGTGCCGACAGCAGCGCCCCCGCCACCGCCTCCAGTACCGGATGCCCCGCCACAAGCTCCGAAATACGTGTCGAAAAGCTGCGCCTGGTGGTGTGCCCTACCTTCAGCCCGAAGTTCCGCAGCTGACCACGAAGGTGCATCTCAAGATCGTGCAGCTTCGCGCGGAGCTGGTCGCGACCCTTCAAAAGGGCCCGCATCTCCTGGGCCGCCAAAGACTTGCAGTGAACCGGACGAAACCAGCCCACACGCATCAGCTGAGCAATCCCGCGTGCGTCCGAGCGGTCCGACTTCACCGGCATCGTCGAAAGGGCCCGCGCAACATGACGCGTCTCCAGCAACTCAACCGAAAGACCGCCCTGCGCGCACTCCCGCACAAGCCATTGCGACAACGGCCCCGCCTCAAGACCAATCCGCTCAACCGAAATCCCCAAAGACCCAAACCACAACAACAAACCCGCCGGCGTGCTCGCAATACGAGCCTCGCAGACAATCCCGCCCGCGCCGTCAACAACGCATACCGATGACCATTCCAAAGAAACGTCAATCCCGGCATAGTAGTTCATGGTCGTCTCTCCTCGATGTCTTGGAGCGGCAAACCCGACTCCGTGTATGACACCGACATCTTGAGGGACGACCACTCATGCACGCCACCAAACAAGGGCCGTTAGCCCATCTACGCGGAATGAGTTTCGCGGCGCTCTAACGCCCGCCGAACAGCGAGCCGAGCAGGCCCCGGGTGAGCTGGCGGCCGATCTGGGTGCCGGCGCTGCGCGACAATGACTTGATGAATGCCTCGCCTGCGGTCTGCCGGCTGGACGACCGGGACTTCGATTTGCCCCATCCATCGTCGCCGGAGGTGCGGTCGCGGGAATACCGCGCGCGCGGCTGCTCGTCGCGCTGCACCTCGGCGCGTTCGGTCGACCCGGCGGCACCCCAGCCGCCGCCTGTCCTGGCCGGGCGGCCCCAGCCTTCGTAATCGCCGTCGCCGGCGCGGTCCATCGGCCGTTCGTCGGCCCGTCCCTGCAGCATCTCGTAGGCCGACTTGCGGTCGATCGCCTTTCCATAGATCGCCCGCAATGGGCTCTCGCCCAGTATCGCCGCCCGTTCCTGCTCGCTGATCGGGCCCATGCGCGAGGCCGGCGGCCTGATCAGCGTGCGATCCACCATCGAGGGCACGCCCTTGGCCTGCAGCGTGGAGACCAGCGCCTCGCCGATGCCGAGTTCGGGGATCACCGCCGAGGCGTCGAACTTCGGGTTCTGGCGGAAGGTGTCGCCGACCGCGGCGATCGCCTTGCGGTCGCGCGGGGTAAAGGCGCGTAGCGCGTGCTGGATACGGCAGGCGAGCTGGCCCAGCACCCGGTCCGGAATATCGAGCGGGCTCTGGGTCACGAAAAACACGCCGACGCCCTTGGACCGGATCAGCCGCACCAGTTGCTCGATCTTCTCCACCAGTGCCGGCGGCGCGTCGCGGAACAGCATGTGCGCCTCGTCGAAGAAGAACACCAGCTTCGGCTTGTCCGGGTCGCCCACTTCCGGCAATTGCTCGAACAGTTCGGCCAGCAGCCACATCAGGAAGGTGGCGTAGAGCTTCGGCTCGGTCATCAGCGCGGAGGCGGAGAGGATGTTGACCACGCCCCGCCCGGCGCTGTCCTTGCGCATCAGGTCCGAAAGCGCCAGCGCAGGCTCGCCGAAGAACTTGTCGCCGCCCTGTTCCTCTAGCGACAGCAAACGGCGCTGGATTGCGCCGACCGAGGTCCGGCTGACCTGGCCATAGGTGATCGAGATGTCCTTCGCCTGCTCTGCGACATGGACCAGCAGGGCGCGCAGGTCCTTCAGGTCGAGCACCAGCAGGCCCTGCTCGTCGGCGATGCGGAACGCGATGTCGAGCACGCCGGACTGCACGTCGTTCAGCCCCATCAGCCGCGACAGCAGCAGCGGGCCCATCTCCGAAACGGTTGTGCGCACCGGATGGCCGTCCTCGCCGAACAGGTCCCAGAACGCCACCGGCGCGCCACCCATGACGTAGGGGTCGAGACCGATGGTGTTGGCGCGCTTGGTGAGAAAATCCTTCATCTCGCCGGCCTGCGAGATGCCGGCGAGGTCGCCCTTGATATCCGGCGCGAAGACCGGCACGCCGGCGTCCGAGAAACCCTGGGCCAGGATCTGCAGGGTCACGGTCTTGCCGGTGCCGGTGGCGCCGGTGATCAAACCGTGCCGGTTGGCATAGGCGAGATCGAGGTACTGCGCCTCGTCGCCCTTGCCGATGAATAGCCCGTTCGGATGGGTTCCGTTGCCCTCGCCCATGCGGCCCTCTCGCGGTAGATGGCCTGGTCGGTCGGCGGGCCGCGTGGGCGCCAACGTCAGGCCGAATGACACTGCTTGTGCATCCTAGCATTATCGCGATGTCCGCAAACTGTCGCATATGCAAGGAAAACGGGCTGGTCCGTGCTGGGGAATCCGGCTAGGTAGAGTAGCGTCGCAATTCCGCGTGGATTCCCCCCAATCAGAGAGGAAACGCCGCCATGGGTTACAGAATCAGCGAAATCGAAGGCATCGGACCCAAATATACCGCCAAGCTGAGCGAGGCGGGACTGACCACCACGGACAAGCTTCTTGAGGCATGCGCGTCGGCGAAGGGGCGCAAGCAAACCGCGGGCACCACCGGCTTTTCCGAGTCTCAGTTGCTCAAGTGGGCCAACATGGCCGACCTCATGCGCATCAAGGGCGTTGGCGAGGAATACTCCGAACTGCTTGAGGCCGCCGGCGTCGATACGGTCAAGGAACTGCGCAACCGCAAGCCCGAGAACCTGGCCGCCAAGATGGTGGAGGTGAACGAGGCCAAGAAGCTGGTGCGCCAGGTGCCGTCGGCAAGCCAGGTCACGTCCTGGGTCGATCAGGCCAAGGCGCTGGGTCCGAAGATCACCCACTGACCCCGCGCGGCTCGCGCGCCAGCCGGGCGCGCGGCGTCTCCGCCATTCCTCACCCGTCGTTCGCACAGGTGCCGGCATGCCACGTTTCGCCGGGCGCGGGTATAGCCGGGCGCGGGTGTGGCTGGGCGCCCGCACACGCACACTTTTTGGGCAGTATCGCCTCGAAAAGGCTGGACGGCGGTGTTGCGGAAGCCCGACTATAGGCTAGCGCTTAACAAGAAAATCCGGGCCGCTGGCGCCTAATCCTTTCGCCCCTTTGCGCGGGGGCCGGTCTTATACTTCGGCGCCACGGCCTTCTCGGAGGGTCCCCCATGCCGAAGTCCGCTTCCTCGCTGTCCCGCGCCGTCCTGCTTGGCGGCACCATGCTGACCCTGGCGTGCGGCGTCGCGGAAGCCTCGGGTTTCGCCATTCGCGAACAGAGCGGCACGGCCCAGGGCAACGCGTTCGCGGGCGCCACCGCCGGTGCCGAAGACATCAGCTACATGTTCTTCAACCCGGCCGGGCTGACGCGGTTCGAGGGCAACCAGCTGGTCGCCACCGTCAGCTACATCCTGCCCAGCGCGCGGGCCGACTCCGCCACCGCCACCACGGCCCTGGGCTCCACCATCCAGGGCTCGACAAGCTCCGGCGAGATCGGGTCCGGCGTGCCGATCCCCGCACTCTACGCCATGTGGTCGCCGCACCCGGTGGCGCGGCTCGGCATCGGCGTGACGGCGCCCTATGGCCTGAAGACCGAGAACGACCCCACCTTCGTCGGCCGCTACCACGGCACCTACTCGGAACTGGCGACGGTCAACGTCAACCCGGTGGCCGCGTTCAAGGTCAACGACTGGTTCTCGTTCGGTGTCGGCGCCCAGATCCAGTACGCCTATGCCAAGCTGGAATCGGCCATCGACTTCGGCACGCTGGCCGGCGTCGGCGCATTGTCGGGCACGCTGATCAACGACGGCGCCACCCAGGTGGAAGGCGACGACATCGGCTTCGGCGTGAACGCGGGCGTGCTGTTCGAGCCGTGGGACGGCACCCGGTTCGGCTTCGCCTACCGCTCGCAGGTCAACCATAAGCTGCACGGCGATGCGACGTTCGACCTTGGCAACGGCATCGGACCGACAGTCGCGGCCGGTTCGGGCGGCGCGTTCGTCAACACCGAAGTGACGGCCCGCCTGTCCACGCCCCACGTGGTCTCGGCCGGCGCCTACCATGAGTTCGACGACGAATGGGCGGTGATGGGCGAGTTGGCCTGGACCAACTGGAGCTCGTTCGAGACCATCGAGATCGTCTTCGCCAATCCGGCCCAGGCCGCCAGCGTGACGCCCGAGAACTGGGAGGACACCTGGTTCGCCGCATTGGGCGTGACCTATTCGCCGGGCGACTTCGACTTCCGCCTCGGCGTCGCCTACGACCAGACGCCGATACCGGACAACAAGCGCACGCCGCGGGTGCCTGGCAACGACCGCCTGTGGATTTCCACCGGCATCGGATACGAGCCTGTGGAGGGTGTTAGCCTCGACATTGCCTACACCCACATCTTCGTCGACGATGGCGACATCAACCTGACCGCCACCGGCGCCGACCGGGTCCGCGGCAATCTGATGACGACCTACGAGAACAGTGTCGACATCATCTCGCTGTCCGGCGCGATCTCGTTCTAGCAATATTCAAAATACCTGTTCTTACAGCGGCGCCCGTCTTAAGTTGGCAGCGACGTCCGTTCCCGCTTGCCAAAAAAGGAACACAAAATGATCAGCGCTGTGGGGAAAATATTCGTTTGCATATGCGTCGTGTTTTTCAACCTCGGCCTGTTTGCCGGCGCGTCCCAGGCCTGGGACGATCAATGGCTCAAGATCGCCAATCGCGGCTGGAGCATGTGCCTGAACCTGCGCGACCAGGGCGCTTTTAACGGCGGCTTCCCTGACGTCTTCGGCTGCGTCGAGCACCCGGATCAGGAGTGGTGGATCGAGGACATTGGCGGCG
The DNA here is from genome assembly GCA_965227515.1 of Alphaproteobacteria bacterium. GTDB lineage: Bacteria > Pseudomonadota > Alphaproteobacteria > CALKHQ01 > CALKHQ01 > CBDDFZ01. Next base: position 1,214,841 of record CBDDFZ010000001.1, on the reverse strand, counting down.
GGTGGTACAAGATCCGCAACCGGTCCTGGAATATGTGCCTGAACTTGCAGCCGCATGAGGCCTACAACGGTGGACGGCCGAATGTGTGGGCGTGTGAGCCGCACCCTGATCAGGAGTGGCGCGTGGAGGACATCGGTGGCGGCTGGTTCAAGATCCGAAACCGCGCGCACAATATGTGCCTGAACCTACAGCAACACGGTGCGTACGACGGCGGGCAGCCCAATGTCTGGGCATGCGAGACGCACCCCGACCAGGAATGGCAGTTCTTCACATTGCCCAGTGGGTGGAGTGGCAATATCGCGGCGGAGGCCGAGCCAAGTCCGGCCGCGCCCGGGCCCGCGCAGGGTTTCGTGAACGGCCGCTGGCTGTTCGAGGGCTATTGGGGCTCCGTCGGCGCCAACTGCGTCGACAGCGGCGACGCGCCGTTCGCCAACTTCAGCGGCACCGGCGTTGGCTTCTACGAGTCCTATTGCGACTTCCTGTCGATCGAGCCGCAGGGCAACCCGGCTCTGTCCTGGATCATCCAGTCGTCATGCGGCGGCGAGGGCGAGACGTGGCATTCGACCATGCAGGTCGATTTCTTCGACACCGCCGTTGGCCGCCGGCTGAACGTCAACTTCCTGAATGGCAGTCCCGTGTTGCAGATGGAGCCGTGCTGACGCGTGTGATGCGCCGTCACATCCCCGCCGTCAGGCGCCCGGCGGCGGGGCCGGGTACCACTCCTCCGGCTCCGGCCAGGAGAAGTCCTTCGGGTTGGCATAGATCTCGAAGGTCGTCGTGGTCTCGCCCTCGGTCTCGAAATAGGCATGCGGGAACTTGCCCTGCCACAGACCTGACTGGATCATCGTGTAGCCGCGGTCCTCGAACGACCTGATCTGCTCTTCCCACGGGATGTCGTTGCAGGTGAACGCGATGTGGTGGATGCCCTCGCCGTGCTTCTCCAGGAACTCCTCGTAGATGTTCGGGCCGGCCAGCGACTGCACGATCTCCCAGCACATGTCGCCGGAGAACGCGAGGCCCAGCTTCATGGCGTGCTGGGACGGCTTGCCGCGATAGGTGATATCGGTCATCGTTTCGGGGCCGAAGGTGTACACGCGCCACGGGCCGATGCCGGCGCGCACCATGCCCTCCATCGTGCGATAGAAGTCCCGCGTCACCAAACAAACCTGCTTCGTGTCGCCCACGAAGCTGTTGGACATGGTGTTCTCGTCGATCACGGTGGGCATGTCGGCCATGCGTTTCGCTCCCCTTTTTTGAAATCACGTGAGCGGTAGCTTGGCCCGCTGGTGGCAGTTAGGGCAACATGCCTGCGTCACTTGATCATCGGAATCGGCACGGAATCCACATGAGCTACTTCGTCCTGGAAGCATTCGAATATGTCCATCCCGACCACGCATCGGAATACGAGCGCCGGTCCGCCGGCGTGCAGGCGCAGGTGAAGGAGATCGAGCCCGACATGCTGGTGCACCTGCAGATGCGGGTGGCCGAGACCGCGGACGAAGTGACCTATCGCTGGATGGAAGTGTTTCGGCGCTACGAGGGGCTGGAGGCGCACCTGCTCGGCGCCCATGTGAAGGAACACCACGCCTATCTGTCCGGCGGCGTGCTGACCCGCCCGTCGGACGTGAAGCTCTATGCCGACTGGACCGAGGCGCGGAAGGACGAGTGGCGCGCGCGCATCCCCGGCATCGAGTTCGTGCCGGCCGTGAACGCCTTCTATCGCGCGGGCTAGAACCGAGGTTCATCCTATCTTGGGTCTCGATTGCGGTTGACAGAGCCCGCTGGGCGCACCATCTCTCGACAGTAAGTGAACTGATCGGTGCATTTATGATGGGCCGCCCTGCCGTTGGGCGCGCATCCCCCGCACCGCGTGTCGGAGGAGCCCATGGCCCGCGCCTTTGCAGAAATCGCCTTCACGCCGGCCGTGCTCGATGAGCAGACCCGCCAGGGCTCCGCGCAGTCCTATGCCCGGTTCACAGCGCCCGAGGTCGAGCCGAACGCCACGCTGACCATCAACGAGGCCGCGTTCATCGAGGCCCGCGACGGCTTCTACCAGGCCACGGTGTCGGAGACGGGATGGCCCTATGTGCAGTTTCGGGGCGGCCCGCCGGGCTTCCTGCGCGTGATCGACGCCAACACCATCGGCTACGCCGACTTCCGCGGCAACCGGCAGTACATCAGCACCGGCAATCTGGCGTCCGACGGCCGGGTCGCGCTGATCCTGATGGACTATCCCAACCGCGCCCGGCTGAAGATCTGGGGCCATGCCCGGCTGGTCGACATCGCCGACGATCCCGCCCTGATCGAGCAGCTCTTCGTCGACGGCTACAAGGCGCGGCCGGAGCGCGCGGTGATCATCGAAATAGCCGCGTTCGACTGGAATTGCCCGCAGCACATCCCACAGCGCCTGACGCTCGACGAATTGGAGCCGCACCTGTCGGACCTGCGCCATGAGATTTCGCGCCTGAAGGCGGAGAACGCATCACTGAGGGAACAACTGGAGGAGCTTCAGGACCACCAGACCAACGGCGCCGCGAATTAACGGCGACCGTTGCAGCAATGGGAGCTCTCAGCCATGAGCCAGCATTTCGATGTCATCATCATAGGCGGCGGCAACGCCGGGTTCGGCGCCTCGGCCATCCTGCATGATGCGGGCAAGTCGATCGCGTTCATCGAGGAACGCGACTTCGGCGGCACCTGCCCTAATCGCGGCTGCACGCCTAAGAAGGTGCTGGTGGCGGCCGCCCACGCGCTCGACGAGATCGAACGCGCCCCCGTTCACGGCATCTCGGTCGGCAAGCCGACCTTGGACTGGGCGAAGCTGATCGACCGCGAGAAGGACATGATCGGCCACATTCCCGATGCCATGGCCGACCTTGCGGCCAAGCGCGGTACCGTGTTTCGCGGCCGGGCACGGTTCACCGGCCCGAATTCGGTACAGGTCGGAGACGACGCGCTCACCGCCGACAACATCGTCATCGCGACCGGATCCAGAACCAGGCCGCTGCCGATCCCCGGCGCGGACCTGATGATCACATCCGACGACGTCCTGTCGGAGCGTACGCTGCCGGGCTCGGTGGTCTTTGTCGGCGGCGGCGTCATCGCGATGGAGTTCAGCCACGTCTATGCGCGGGCCGGTGCGCAGGTGACGATCCTGGAGGCGTTGCCCCGGCTGTTGCCGCGCATGGACGCCGACGCGGTCGACCGGATCCGGGCCGAAAGCGAGCGCATCGGCATCCAGGTCCAGACCGGCGTGAAGATCGAGGCCATCGCGCCCCACGGCGACCAGCTCGAGGTCCGCTACACGGTGGACGGCGACAGCCGTGCCATCGTTGCCGACCGCGTGGTGAATGGCACCGGCCGCATCGCAAATATCGAGGGCCTAGACCTCGACGCCGCCAATGTCGCGCACGACGGCCTGCGCATCGTTACCGACGACCATCTGCGTTCCACCACCAACCCCGCCGTGTGGGTCGCCGGCGACGTGCTGTCGACCTCGGCCCAGCTATCGCCGATCGCGACCTACGAGGGCCAGATCGTCGGCCGCAACATCGTCGACGTTGGAACGCACACGCCGGACTACGCGGCCATCCCCTCAAGCGTCTACACGGTACCGGCGCTCAGCGCGGTCGGTCTGACCGAAGCGGAGGCGAGCGAACGCGGGCTCAAGTTCAAGACCTCGGTGAACGACATGACCGGCTGGTTCTCCGGCAAGAGCTATGGCGAGACGGTCGCCTGGGCGAAGACGCTGGTCGAGGACGGCACCGACCGCATCCTCGGCGCGCATCTCGTCGGCCACCAGGGCGAAGAGCTGATCCACCTGTTCGCGCTGGCCATGAAGCATGGCATCACCGCCGGGCAGCTCAAGGCGCAGGTGTTCGCCTTCCCCACGTTCTCGTCCGACGTAAAGAACCTGGTGTGACCCCGCCCAGGCCCTCCTCGGGTCAGGCTTTGCTACCGTTCTGCGCAAACCACCGGTTCAGCACCTCGCGGGTGCCGTCGAGCTTCCACTGCTCGACGCCCAGCTTGCCCGCGCCGACCTGGAAGCACTCGCGGTAGCGCTGCGTGTTGGCCTCGCGCTTGGCGATGTTGCTCGGGTCCTGGCGCCACACCTCGTACGCGCCGTGGCTCTCGGTCTTGGCGTACCAGGTCAGTTCGGTGTGGAACTGGATTTCGAACACCGTCCGGTCGCCGGTCAGCCAGTTACTGTTGACGCCCATATAGCCACGCGCCCACCCCTTCTGGCCCTCTGTCGCCTCCAGCCGGGTGCAGCGCAGGCCGCGCTTGAGCAGATGATCCGCCGCGGCCAGCACCTGATTGGCGAAGTTCATACCGCCGAGCACCAGGGTGTAGCGCAGCGTGTCGCGGAGCTGGCTCAGGCTGTCGATACGGGCGAGCTTCTCGTCGATCGAGCCCAGGCTTTTCATCTCGTGATCGAGGCCCACGACCCGCGCGCCCTGGATGACGGACAGCAGGCTGGCGATGGCGATCCTCACCTCCGGTTCGGCGCGGGACGCGGCGGCATGCACCCGGGCCACGGTGGACCGGTTGGCGAGCAGGCGGCCGAGATTGTCGGCCATCCGTTTGATGTGATCGGTCATCGGTTAGCGGATGGTGTGAGCGAGCCGTGGCAGCGTAGGCACCCTACCTGCTCGCCCCGACAAACGCCTGGAAGATGGCGGCGTCGGCGGTGGAGATGTGGAACTCCGGGTGCCACTGCACGCCCAGGCAGAAGCGGTGGGCGGGGGCCTCCATGCCCTCGATCACCCCGTCCGGCGCGCGGGCATTGATCACCACGCCGTCGGGCGCGTCGGCAGCGGCCTGGTGATGGGCCGAATTGACCTGCAACTCGTCGGCCTGGGCGATGCGATGCAGCAGCGTGCCGGCGGCGACCGCGACCGAATGGCCGGCCTCGTCGCGCGGGTTCGGCTGCTCGTGGGCCAGCGCGTTCGGCACCGCGTCGGGGATGTGCTGGATCAGGGTCCCGCCCAGCACCACGTGCAGCAATTGCTGGCCGCCGCAGATGCCAAGCACCGGCATCTCGCGGTCGAGCGCACCGCGCGTCACCGCCAGCTCGAACGCGGTGCGCCGGTCCTTGGTCACCACGGTCGCGTGGCGCTCGCCGGCGCCGAACATCGCCGGGTCGACATCGAACGCGCCGCCGGTGACCAGCAACCCGTCGATCAGGTCCAGATAGTCGCCGGCGCGGTCGGGCTCGTGCGGCAACGCCACCGGCAGCCCGCCGGCCGCGGCAATCGCTGCGCAATAGTTCTGCCGTACCGCGTACCACGGGAACTTCGAATAGCGCGCGCGGTCGGGCGCGTCGGCCTGCTCGCTGTCCAGCGTCACGCCGATGATGGGCCTACCAGCCATGCAAGACTCTCTTCTTCTGCTAAATCGGCACCAGCCCTCTCCCCCACCCGGCCACCCAATCTAGCATACTGTCGTTGGGCGGCCGGGTGGGGGAGAGGGCCGGCGCAGACTGCGTTAGATACAATGCCGCAATGCGTGGATGAGTATCGCGCAATGCGGCGGCGGGTTCTATGATCGCGCCGCACACGGTCGCAAGGCCGGAGATTTTCGGGAGGGAAATACGATGGCCGACGGCGGCGACAAGAAGAAATCGAACGGCACCTCGAACGGAGAGGTCGAGACCCATGCGCCCAGCGGCGCGCTGCGCTCGACCGAATGGTTCGGCAAGAAGGACAAGGACGGCTTCGCCCACCGCTCGTGGATGCGCAACCAGGGCCTGCCGAGCCATCTGTTCGACGGCCGGCCGGTCATCGGCATCTGCAACACCTGGTCCGAGACCAACCCCTGCAACGCCCACTTCCGCGACCTCGCGGAGAAGGTGAAGCGCGGCATCTTCGAAGCCGGCGGCTTCCCGCTCGAATTCCCGGTCACCTCCACCGGCGAAGTGGTGATGCGCCCGACCGCCATGCTGTTCCGCAACCTGGCCGCCATGGACGTGGAAGAGTCGATCCGTGCCAACCCGCTGGATGGCGTGGTGCTGATGGTCGGCTGCGACAAGACCACCCCGGCGCTGATGATGGGGGCGGCGAGCTGCGACCTGCCGACCATCACGCTCTCCGGCGGCCCGATGCTGAACGGCCGCTACGGCCACGACCTCGTCGGCTCCGGCACCCACGTCTGGAAGTACGACGCCATGGTCAAGGCCGGCGAGATGTCGACCGAGCAGTTCATGGAGGCCGAAGCCGCCATGTCGCGCAGTGTCGGCCACTGCATGACCATGGGTACCGCCTCCACCATGGCCTCGATGGTCGAGAGCCTGGGCATGGGCCTGCCGACCAACGCCGCGATCCCGGCCGCCGACAGCCGCCGCTCGGTGCTCGCGCACATGGTCGGCAAGCGCGCGGTGGAACTGGTGCACGAGGACATGCGCATGTCGCGCATCCTCACCCGCAAGGCGTTCGAGAACGCGATCCGCACCAACGGCGCCATCGGCGGCTCGACCAACGCGGTCATCCACCTGCTGGCGATCGCCGGGCGCGTCGGCGTCGACATCTCGCTCGACGACTGGGATGAGCTCGGCCACGACGTGCCGTGCATGGTGAACCTGATGCCGTCGGGCAAGTACCTGATGGAGGACTTCTATTATGCCGGCGGCCTGCCGGTGGTCCTCAAGCAGCTCGCCGAGAAGGGCCTGCTGCACGAGGACGCGCTGACCATCAACGGCCAGACCATCGGCGAGAACATCGCCGACGCGAAGAACTGGAACGAAGACGTCATCATGCCGTTCGACAAGCCCTTGATGGCCAACGCCGGCTGCGCCGTGCTGCGCGGCAACCTGGCGCCGGACGGGGCGATCATCAAGCCATCGGCGGCGACGCCGGCGCTGATGCAGCACAAGGGCCGCGCGGTGGTGTTCGAGGATATCGACGACTACAAGGCGCGGGTCGACGACCCCGACCTCGACATCGACCCCACCTGCATCATGGTGCTGAAGAACTGCGGCCCGAAGGGCTACCCCGGCATGGCAGAGGTCGGCAACATGGCGCTGCCCCAGAAGATCCTGAAGCAGGGCGTGGAGGACATGGTCCGCGTGTCCGACGCGCGCATGTCAGGCACCGCCTATGGCACCGTGGTGCTGCATACGGCACCGGAGGCGGCCGTCGGCGGCCCGCTGGCGCTGGTGCGCAATGGCGACATGATCGAGCTCGACGTCAAGGGCCGGCGCCTGCACCTGGACGTCAGCGACGAGGAGCTGGAGCGCCGCCGCGCCGAATGGACAGCGCCTGATGTCGGCTGGCAGCGCGGCTACTACAAGCTCTATGTCGACCACGTGCAGCAGGCCAACACCGGCGCCGACCTCGACTTCCTGGTCGGCAAGTCCGGCGCCCCGGTACCGCGCGAGAGTCACTAGGTCAGGCTCGGCTTACGCTGGAACGACCAGGTTAGTGACGCGCTCGGCCTCCGTGCCTCTTGGTTCGCCCAGAGCCGCACCAACTTTGGCACTTTTTCTTTGTCGTCCTCGCCACAAGGGCGAGGGCGACGATAAGTGAGGGGATTGGCGGCAGCCTCACGCCGCCTGCAACTCCGATTGCAGGCGCCCGAACCGTGGTTCCTGGCGCAGGCTGTCGATGTCGCGGTCGTGGGCGAGCCAGGCATGGTCCTTCCAACCGTGCTCGATGATCTTCTCGAACGTATCGAGCGCCAGCGCCTTTTCACCGACGCGGGCGAGCGCGCACACGAGATAGAAGAAATGGCCGTCGTCGGGCCCTGCCAGTAGCTGCTCGGTCATACCCATGCCGGCCGAGGTGTCGCCAAGCTCGATGGCGCAGAAGGCCAGGTCCGTCAACGCCCGCAAATCGTCGGGCGCGGCCTGGACATGGGCTTCGATGCGCTGTCGCGACAGCACCAGATTGCGCCGGTACTGGACCTCGTCCTCCAGGAACCGCCGCGCCTTCGCCGCCAGCATCTGCGAGTGGAAGTCGTCGGCCCTGAGGGTCGCCGCCCGCTCCAGCATCAGTGCCGCAAGCCGGTAGTCGCCCTGGCTGAGGCAAATCCGGCCCATCAGGTAGTGGGCCTCCCAGCCGTGCGGGTCCAACCGCACCGATGTGGCGAAGCTCGCCAACGCATCCTGGTGGCGGCCGACGGCCGCGTGCGCCACGCCCATGCTTGCATGGGCCTCGGCCCGCGCGGGCGCCAGCACCATGGCCTGGTGGGCGTGCCGGTCCAACAGCTCCTGGTCCAGCATCCCACCGCCGAAATAGCGGCTCTTCAGGAAGAGCGCGCGAACCATGCCGACATGGCCCAGCACGTTGGTCGGCTCGGCGGCCACCATCTCGCCGAAGGTCCTGACCGCCAGCTCCACGTTGTGCTGGCCGCCGCGGAAGAACAGCTCGCTGCCCTGCAGGTAGGTTGCGTAGGTGGCGATATCGCGCACAGCGGCCCCGGCGACCGGCGACGCTTCGTCGCCAATCAGGCGGTAGCCCGACTTGTGCACGGTCTCGATATAGCGCGGCCGGCGCCTGTCATCGCCCAGCGCGCGCCGCAGCTCTGCGATGGCATGGGTCAGCACCTCTTCGCCCACCGTCACGCCCGGCCATACCTGTCCGAGCAGTTCCTGGCGGGACAACACGGCGCCCGAGGCCGCGCGCAAGGTTTCCAGAACCGCCATCGCTTTCGGTGAAAGTCGTACGGTCTGCGCCCCGCGGGTGGCGCGGCGGGATGCGGGATCAATCAGCCAATCATTCAAAACGAACATTTCAAACCTTCATAATTTCAGTCGGAAAGCTTCAGGATTCGATCGCCGCGCATCTCCATATGGGGCGACACGCCGGGACACACAGAATAATCGCAGGGATTTGAAGAACACCGGCGATGAACCCGCGCCGGCAGCGCAAGACCAGCGCCGCCGCACGCCAAACTGTCACGATGGAGCATTCGCATGACTTTGAAGATCAATGACATCGCCCCCAACTTCACCCAGCAGTCAACCGAGGGGCCGCTGAATCTGTACGACTATGCCGGCGACGGCTGGGTGGTCCTGTTTTCCCACCCGAAGGACTTCACCCCGGTCTGCACCACCGAGCTTGGTGCTGTCGCTCGCCTGAAGCCTGAGTTCGACCGCCGCGACGTCAAGGTCATCGGTCTCAGCGTCGACTGCGCCGAGGACCACGCGAGCTGGGCCACCGATATCGAAGAGACCCAGGGCATCGCGCCCAACTATCCGATCATCGCCGACACCGACCTCAGCGTCGCCAAGCTCTACGGCATGCTGCCGGGCGATGCGGGCACCAGCGCCAACGGCCGCACCGCCGTCGATAACGCGACCGTGCGGTCGGTGTTCGTGATCGGGCCGGACCGCCGGGTCAAGCTGATGCTGACCTACCCGATGAGCACCGGGCGCAATTTCATGGAGCTGTTGCGCTGCATCGATTCCTTGCAGCTCACCGCCAACCACAAGGTGGCGACGCCGGCCGACTGGAAGGCGGGCGAGGACGTGATCATCGTGCCGGCGGTGACGGACGACCAGGCCAAGGGCCTGTTCCCGAACGGCTGGGACGCGCCGAAGCCCTATCTGCGGATCGTGCCGCAGCCGGCCTGACCTTCGACAATGGAACCACCGTGCGGCTCCGGCAACAGTCGGGGCCGCACAGGAGACATGAGCCATGACTTTTCAACGTTTGATGTCGCGCCCGGCCGTCATTGCCGGGCTGACAATATCATTGCTTGCGGCCACACCATCCTATGCGGCAGACCCTGATTATCCCGCGATACTGGTCTCAGCGGACGGCCTTTATGACATGGTGGCCGCGCCCGACATGACGCCCAGCCTGGTGATCGTAGACGTGCGGCCGCGCGCTGCATATGACGACAGTCACATCCCAGGCGCCGTACATCTCGCCGCCGACGACCTGATCGACCCGAACACCCCGGTCGAAGGCGACTTATGGTCAGAAGAGGTGCTGGTCAACCTGATCCGCACCCGTGGCATCTGGGCCGACGACCACGTGGTCATCTACGACGACCGTGGCGGCTTCCATGCCGCGCGCCTGTTCTGGCTGCTGGAGTATTTCGGCCACCGCCACGTCAGCATCCTGGACGGCGGGTTCCCGGCATGGCAGGCGGCCGGGCACGACACCTCGACCGTGAATCCGTTCGTCTATCCGTCGGACTTCTCGCCCAGCCTCTCCCCACGGCGCATGGCGTCGGCCGACTGGCTACTGGAGCACCGGAACGACGACGGACTGGTTGTCATCGACGTGCGTGGCGCGGATGCCTACGCCGCCGGGCACATTCCCTGGGCGGCCAACATCCCCTGGGTCGAGAACCTGGACGACGACGACACGATGCGCCCGTTGGACGACTTGCGCGCCCACTTCGCGGCTCACGGCGTCACGCCGGACAGCAACATCGCAGTGCACTGCCAGAACGGCAAGGCCGCCGCCCACAGCTACTTCGTGCTCAGGCTGCTCGGCTTCCCGCAGGTCCGCGTCTACGACCGCTCGTGGGCCGAATGGGGCAGCGCCGGCGACCTGCCGGTGGCCGCCGGAAGTTAGCTCTTGCCGCAACCCGAGATGAGGAGGCGGGCGCCAACGCAGCGCCCCCTCCCGTCCCGCCATGAGGAATTCGAACGATGTTGATGACCCAATTGACTCCGGAGGCTCGCGCGGCGGCGACATATGATGCGGCGGCCGACCACTTCGACCATCCGGCGCTGTCGTTCTGGGACCGCTATGGCTGCCGGACCGTCGACCGCCTGAACCTGCAACCGGGTGCGACCGTGCTCGATGTCGGTTGCGGCAGCGGCGCCTCGGCCATACCGGCGGCCAAGGCGGTCGGCACCAGCGGGCGCGTGATCGGCGCCGACTTGTCGGAAGGGCTGCTGAATCTTGCCCAGGCCAAGACGCGCCACGCAGGCCTGGACAACACCACCTTCATCCGTGCCGACATGCAGGCGCTGCCCTATGCCGACGGGCGTTTCGACGCGGTGATCTGTGTGTTCGCCCTGTTCTTCGTGCCCGACATGGCCGCCCAGGTGGCCGAGTTGTGGCGCATGGTGAAGCCGGGTGGCGTGCTGGCCATCACTACCTGGGGGCCGAACTTCCTGGCGCCCGGCAGTACACTGTTCTGGTCCGCGGTCGGGCGCCATTGCCCCACGCTCGACGGCGCATATCGGCCCTGGGATGACCTGATCCACCCGCCCGCCGTCGAGGCTCTGTTGCGCGATGGCGGTGTCCATCGGCCGGCTGCGGACGCCGAAGCCGGCACGCAGGCGATGTCGACGCCCGAAGACTGGTGGACCATCGTGCTCGGCTCGGGTTTTCGCTGGACTGTCGACCAGATGGACCCAGAGACCGCCGCGCGTGTGCGCGCCGACAACATTGCGGCGCTGTGCCAGGCCGGCACTACCGCGGTCGAGACCAACGTCATCTACGCGACGGCCCGCAAGCCGGTGCATGGATCGCCCTAGTCCACACCGGCTCACACCCTTCCAAGTCGCCCAACGAAATGATCTTGTCGGGGTGACAGGGAAGGGTGTGGCCGGCGCGGACTAGGGGTACCGCTTTTCGATTTCGTCCAGCCTTGCGGTGTGCGTGCTGGCCTCAGTAGCCGCCTTTTCGCCGAGAGTGGCCGCTTCCTGGCATTCGCTCAGTAGGACTTGCCGCGCCTGCTCCGACGCCGCGCTGCTGATCTCCACGGATTTTGCCCGGGCGACCGTTTCCTGGGCGACGGCAGTTTGACGCTTGACTTCCAGGTTAGCCTTGATGTCCTCGAGCGCCTTGAGGTCGGCGTCCCTTTGGTCTGGATTGACATCGGCTCCAGTGGCCGCCTCCACCTGGGCTGCGATGTCGTCGCGACGCGCCCTGTTTTGGTCGACCCGCAATACGGCCGCAACTGCTCTGGCTACGTATTGTTGGGCCAACTCGCCGGTGTCACTGTCTTCATCCTCATCGGCAGGCGTAATGGTCGCCCTGTTGCCAAAATAGAAGCCAATGACAGCCGCAAGCGCCGTCGCAAGTGTGGTCAAAATTTGCTGCGCGAATTCATTTTTCCCTGCGCTATCGATTCGAGCGTAGATCGAATATGTTGCGCCAACCTTGACGGAAAATAATTCTTCGGTGTTAATCTTTGGATCTTCTGTAATATCTTCTTTAATCAACTCATATGAAATATTACCGATACCGGAATGCAAAATAAAACTTCCCCCAACGAATGCAACAAGTAACCCCAATGCAATGCATGCCCTTATCGATCCACTTGGCAATGCAAATGCATAGGGATGAAACGAAAGATTGTGAGCACGAAATAATAGAGCCAGGCCGCCAATAATCAAAATTAACAAAACGATACCAAGAACAAACAAAAAAATGCTCGCTATATTGGAAGTCTCTGCTCCTAGCATAAGCTCTGGCCCAAAAACCAAAATCGCCAAAGCGACCGCAAATCCCACGAAGACCGAGATAATGGTGGGTTTGTACTTCCGCAGCGTTGCGTAATTATTTGCCATGTCTGTACTATCTTTCCTGTTTATTTGGGTAGATTCGACAATATATCCAAATATTCGTTCTGTAGCACTGGCTTGGAGTGCACTGAATTGTGCATTCGCCCTTGCCAATTGAAATTGGAGACTCTCGGAAGTGAGATGTCAACCTAAACAGGAGAATAGGCGATTGGCCTGCAACCGCACGCATGGACCGGGGTGTGTTGGCCATGCCTGGGTCACCCCGTCGTGCGCCATCGAACAAATGGCATTGTCGCCGATGCGGGTGGGGCGGTACCTGAGAAAAGGCAGTGTGTTGTCAGTCTCGCGGGTTTGGTTTTTGCCGGAACTGCTTCGTGCGGCTCCGCCGCGTCTTGCTGTCCATCCGGCGCTTCTTCGAGGCCCGGGTCGGCCGGGTGGCGATCCGCTTCGGCGGGCGGCAGGCCGCCTCGCGCAGCAGCTCGACCAGCCGGTCGAGCGCATCCTGGCGGTTGCGCTCCTGGGTCCGGAAGCGCTCGGCGCTGATCACGATTACGCCTTCCTTGGTCAGACGCTGGCCGGCCAGCCGCACCGCGCGCGCCTTCACCTCCGCCGGCAGGCTGTCGCAGGCGGCAAGGTCGAAGCGCAGTTGCACGGCCGTGGAGACCTTGTTGACGTTCTGGCCGCCGGGCCCGCCGGCGCGCACGAACGTCTCCTCGATCAGGGCCTCGTCGATGGCCAGGTTGTCGGTGATGCGAATCATTGGCGTGATCTGGCATGGCGATGCGTTCGCCGCAAGGCCCGCGCCCTTGTGCGCACTTGCCACCGCCTCGGCCCGCGCGCTAATCAAAGCCCAACAATCGCTTGTCACGCCAAGCGAACGGGGAGGGGCAGATGCACGACGAGGTGTTTCCGGTTTCCGACGAATGGGCGAAGCGCGCGCACGTCGACGACGCCGGCTATCAGCAGATGTACAAGCGCTCGGTCGACGACCCGGAGGGGTTCTGGGGCGAGCACGGCAAGCGCCTGGACTGGATCACGCCCTATACCCAGGTGAAGGACGTCTCCTACGACGCGTCCGACCTGCATATCAAATGGTTCCACGACGGGGTGCTGAACGCCTCGGCCAATTGCCTGGACCGCCACCTGGCGACGCGCGGCGACCAGACCGCGATCATCTGGGAGGGGGACGATCCGTCCGAGGACGACCGCGTCACCTACCGCGAGCTGCACGCGCGGGTCTGCAAGCTGGCCAACGCGATGAAGGCGCTGGGCGCCAAGAAGGGCGACCGCATCACCATCTACATGCCGATGATCGTGGAGGCGGCGGTCGCCATGCTGGCCTGCGCACGCATCGGCGCCATCCACTCGATCGTGTTCGGCGGCTTCTCGCCGGACTCGCTTGCCGGCCGCATCACCGACTGCAAGTCGCACATGGTGATCACCGCCGACGAGGGGCTGCGCGGCGGCCGCAAGGTGCCGCTGAAGGCGAACACCGATGCCGCCGTGAACCGCCCCGACTGCGACCATGTCAGCCACGTCATCGTCGTCAAGCGCACCGGCGGCGACATCGACTGGGTCGACGGCCGCGACCACTGGTACCACGACATCGTCGCCGACGCCTCCGACGACTGCCCGCCGGAGCCGATGAACGCGGAGGACCCGCTTTTCATCCTCTACACGTCGGGCTCCACCGGCAAGCCGAAGGGGGTGCTGCACACCACCGGCGGATATCTGGTCTACGCGTCGATGACCCACCAGTACGTGTTCGACTACCACGACGGCGACATCTACTGGTGCACGGCGGACGTCGGCTGGGTGACCGGCCACAGCTACATCGTCTATGGCCCGCTGGCGAATGGCGCCACCACGCTGATGTTCGAGGGCGTGCCGAACTACCCGGACGCCTCGCGCCACTGGCAGGTGGTCGACAAGCACAAGGTCAACATCTACTACACCGCGCCGACCGCGATCCGCGCCCTGATGCGCGAGGGCGAAGGCCCGGTGAAGACGACGTCGCGCGCCTCGCTGAAGCTGCTCGGCAGCGTCGGCGAGCCGATCAACCCGGAAGCCTGGCTCTGGTACTACAACACTGTCGGCGACGGGCGGTGCCCCATCGTCGACACCTGGTGGCAGACGGAGACCGGCGGCATCCTGATCACGCCGCTGCCCGGCGCAACGACGCTGAAGCCGGGCTCGGCGACGCGGCCGTTCTTCGGCGTCGAGCCGCTGATCGTCGACAATGACGGCAACCCGCTGGAGGGTGCGTGCGAGGGCAATCTGTGCATCGCCGACAGTTGGCCGGGCCAGATGCGCACCGTATTCGGCGACCACGAGCGCTTCATCCAGACCTATTTCTCCACCTACCCCGGGCGCTATTTCTCCGGCGACGGCTGCCGCCGCGACGAAGACGGCTATTACTGGATCACCGGCCGGGTCGACGACGTGCTCAACGTCTCCGGCCACCGCATGGGCACCGCCGAGGTGGAAAGCGCGCTGGTCGCCCATTCCAAGGTGGCCGAGGCCGCCGTGGTCGGCTATCCGCACGACATCAAGGGCCAGGGCATCTATGCCTATGTCACCCTGATCGCCGGCGAGGAGCCGAGCGAAGAGTTGCGCAAGGAGCTGCGCAACTGGGTGCGCAAGGAGATCGGGCCGATCGCGTCGCCGGATCTGATCCAGTGGGCACCCGGCCTGCCGAAGACCCGTTCCGGCAAGATCATGCGCCGCATCCTGCGCAAGATCGCCGCCAACGAGCACGACCAGCTCGGCGACACCTCGACCCTGGCCGATCCGGCCGTCGTCGGCGACCTGGTCGACAACCGCATGAATAAGTAACGAAGCCGTTCGAGTAGATGAGCCGGATGGCTCATCTCGTGGCTCCAGCCCGCTCCCCCACCCAGCCCCCCGACGACAGTATCATTGGGGCGGTTGGGTGGGGGAGCGGGCCGGCGCCGACTTCCGAGCGCCAGCGAGGGCAAGAACAAATGACCACCAGCAGCACCGTCTACACCAGCCTGAAGGACAAGGTCGTCTTCATCACCGGCGGCGGCATGGGCATCGGGGCCGCCATCGTGCGCGGGTTCTGCGAGCAGGGCTCCAAGGTCGCGTTCGTCGACATCGCCGAAGATGCGTCGAAGGCGCTGGTCGACGATATCGCCGCGTCCGGCCACCCGGCGCCGATGTTTCTGCCCTGCCAGTTGCGCGACATCGACGCGCTGCGCGCCTGCATCAAGCAGGTGGCCGACGAACTCGGCACCATCACCGTGCTGGTCAACAACGCGGCCCACGACGAGCGCCACAAGCTGGAAGACGTGACGGTCGAGTACTGGGACGAGCGGTTCGAGGTGAATTTGCGCCACCAGTTCTTCGCGGCGCAGGCGGTGGCGCCTGGCATGAAGCAGGCCGGCGGCGGCGTCATCGTCAATTTCGGCTCGACCAGCTGGATGATCGGCCAGGGCGGCATGGCCGCCTACACCGCCGCCAAGTCCGGCAATCTTGGTCTCACCCGCAGCCTCGCCCGCGACCTGGGCGAGTTCAACATCCGGGTCAACTCGATCGCGCCGGGCTGGATCATGACCGAGCGCCAGAAGAACCTGTGGCTGACGCCCGAGGGCGAGGTCGAGCTGATGAACCGCCAGTGCCTGAAACGCAAGCTGGTGCCGGAGGACATGGCCCGCGTGGTGCTGTTCATGGCGTCCGACGATTCGAGCGCGATGACCAACCAGAGCTACATCGTGGATGGGGGTTGGGTGTAGCGGCAGCCCCCGGCGCGGCGGCGGAAGTGACGGCTTCAAGGTTTCCAGATGGCGACCGCGGCCTGGTTGTTCGAGGTCTTCTTGCTCTTGGTTTCGACGTTCCTGGCGCTGTGGGGCGCGTTGGGGCTGTTCGAATATGTTACCGGCCAGACCGTCCTGATCCCGCTGCAAAACCCGGCTTTTCCGCCCGGGCTGCAGTTCCTGCATTTCGCTGTGATTCTGGTCGCCGGACCGCTGTTTCTGATCGGCTGGAAATCGCGCTGGCGCCACACGCCGTTCGCCATGGCCATCGCCTACACCGTCCTGGGGTCGATCTGCACGGTCGAGACGTTCGACTACCTGGATGGGCTCGCTTACGACATCGCCTATGTGGTCGAGATTGCCGCCTACATCGGCATATCCGTCTTCCTGTTCAAGTCGGCGCGCATGAGAAGGCGCTTTGCCGCTGACGGAACCGCCGACGCCGCGGTGCGATGAAAGATCCGGGCGCGCGGTCACAATAACGGAGCACACAGTGCGTCCCTTCATTCCCAAGCGGCTGGAGCCCTATGCGTTCGGCTTTTTGCTGTCGGCGCTGATGTCGTTCATGGTCTCCGGCGTCGCGACGCTGATCGCGCTAGGCCTGACGCCGGCGTTCTTCGGCACCTGGATGAGCTCATGGGTCTCGTCGTGGGCGTTCGCCTTCCCCACCGTGCTTGTAGTGGCGCCAATGGTGCGCCGCATCCTGTCGCGGATCGTCATACAGCCGCCGGCTGCCAAGGGATAGGCGCGCCGGTCCCCAATAATGTCACCCTCGGCCGCAGCGCCGAGGGTCCATTCCAGGCATCGCGCGAAACCGGCCATGGATCCTCGACCCGGCGCCCCGAACAAGTTCTGGGTGCGTCGGTCAAGGATGACAATTGGTGGGTGCTACGGCCCCGCCAGGCGCGGGTAGAGGTCCCTCAGCCGCTCGTAGACCTCGCGGTAGAGGCCATAGGCGTGGTCGTAGGCCGCCTTCGCGTCCGCATCGGGCGCATAGGTGCGGCCCTCGCTGACATAGTCGCCGATCCTGTCCCAGCCCTCGATCATGCCGGTGCCGACCGCGGCGGTGTAGGCGGCACCCAGGCACGAGCCGGGATGGCCCGCCACGTGGGTCACCGGCATCTGCAGCACGTCAGCGGCGATCTGCAGCCAGACCGCGCTCTCCGACCCGCCGTTGGACGAGCGGACCCGCCGCACCTCCAGCCCCATCTCGGTAAACACCTCGATATGGTGGCGGAAGCCGAACACCACCGCCTCCAGCGCCGCGCGCCAGATGTGGCCCAGCTTGTGGTGGAGGCCGAGGCCGACCAGCGTGCCGCGCGCGTTCGGGTCGTGCAGCGGCGTCTTCTCACCGAGGAAATAGGGCAGCAGCACCAGCCCGCCGGCCCCCGGCGGCACCGCCGCCGCCATCTCGTCCAGCTCGGCATAGGAATAGCGCCCGCCGGCAATCTCGCGCGCGATCCACTTCAGCACGCTGCCGCTGGCCGCCATGCAGCCATTGGTCAGCCACAGGCCGGGCCGGTTGTGCAGGTCCAGGAACAGCCTCGGGTCCGGGCGAGGCCGGTCGGTGGCGAGCAGGATGTCGCCGGCGCCACCGAACTTGATCAGGATGTCGCCCTCGTCGATGACACCGGCCACGAACGCCGAGGTCACGTGGTCGGCGACGCCGGCCACCACCGGCGTGCCGGCGGCAAGCCCGGTCTCCGCCGCCACCGCATCAGTAATCGCGCCGATCACCTCGTGCCCGTCGCGCGGTGCCGGCAGCCAGTCCGGCTGGCAATGCGCCAGCGCCAGCAATGCCGGGTCGGGCGCGCCGGTGGCGGCATCCAGCAGGCCCGCCTCCAGCGCCCAGTTGCGCTCCACCGAGCGCACGCCGGTGAGCTCGAAGTTGATGTAGTCGTAGGCGCCGAGCACCGTGTCGATGCGGCCGAACACGTCCGGCTCGTGGCGCTCCAGCCAGCGCAGGCGCGGGCCGACGAGCTGCTGGGTGATGCCCTGGCCGGTCATGGCGAAGAAGGCGTCGACGTCGGTGTCGCCCGCCATCTCTGCGATCTCGCGCTCGGTGCGGGCATCGTTCTGCTGGATGCTGGGGCGCAGCGGCCGCCCCTCGGCGTCGAGCAGCACCAGCGCCGGCAGCATGCCGGTGACGCCGACCGCGCCGATTGGCGCCCGCGCGGCCGCCGCCAGTTCGCCCAGCACCGCCATCGCGTTGCGCCGCCACTGCGCCGGGTCGGCCTCGGCCCAGCCGGCATGGGGCGAGGAGAGATCGCTCTCCCGCGTCGCCTTGGCCAGCGTGCCGCCATCCGTGTCGATCAGGATGCCGACCGTCGACGTGGTGCCGATGTCAAGCCCGATGGCCAGGCGACGGTCGCCCTTCCCATGGTCCGCCATGCTCAGCGCGCGCCGCTGGCCGCGTCCATGAACCGCCGCACCCGGTCGGGATCGACCTTGGCCCAGGTGTCGCCGCCGTGCTTGAGGGCGGTACCGACGACGCACCCATCGGCGATGGAGAGCACGTCGGCCACCGTCTCCGCCCGCACGCCGGTGTTGGCGAACACGGGCGTGTCGCCCACCGCCTGCTTGACCGTGCGCAGGTCGGACTGCTCGGCCGCCTCGCCGGTCATCGGGCCGGAGACGGCGATGATGTCGGCCTGGGCTGAGAACACCGCACTCTGCGCGCGCTTTGCGATCGCGCGGGTGTCGAGGGGAGCGGCGAACTCGGCATTGATGTTGAAGATCAGCGCCAGATCGTCCGCGCGGCCCAGGTCGGAACGCAGCTTCATGGCGGCATAGGCGTCGGGCGCCCACACTCCCATGTCGGCGGCATAGACCCCGGTGAAGATCTCGCGCACGAAGGTGGCGCCAGTGGCGGCGGCCAGAGCGACGGAAGCCGACGGGTCCCACAGCACGTTAACGCCGAACGGCACCTTCAGCGCCGGCTTCAGCTCGCCGATGATCGCCGCCATGGTGGCGACACCCTCGGCCGGCACCTTGAACGTGTAGGGCCGGTCGCCCTCGTTGCCGAACATCACCGCGTCGACGCCGCCCGCCTGCAGCGCATCCAGGTCGGCGGCCACCCAGTCCATGATCTTGGCGAGCCCGCCGTCGCGGTCATAGCCGGGCGCGCCCGGCAGCGGCGGGAAATGCGCCATCGCCACCACGGGCTTGGCGGGGAACGGGAAACGAGGGTTGGCGGCAGTGTCGGACAAGGCACGGTGCTCCGGATGAGTGGCGGACGGGTTCGGGCGCGCAGTCTCGGGCATATCCACGCCCAGGGCAATCGTGGGGGCGACCCTTGGGCCGTCGCGTGCAATCTGTGTCAAACTGCGCAGCAATCAGTCACCCCGGCTCGCCCAACCTCGCGCATCATTATGATAGAATATTTGTTACTATATTCTCGTAATGGCACGCCTCGATATTTGCCGGGCGATCGGGCTGGCACAACGAGCGGATTTCACTTCTGTCGGACAATTTCGAAGACCCGCCGCTACCGATACCAGCGCTTTGGCAAGCCCAGCGTGACGAAGCCATTGCCGCCTGCCTGAGCGCTTGCAGCGCGTTCACCACCGCGGACTCCGACGGGATTGCAGCGTCGGTCTACGCGCACTTGCTACGCGAGATCACGGACACCGCCCTGCGCCATGCCGCACGCAACGCGCTGTCCGATGACGCGTTCGCTAGGCTGCTGAAGCAAGCCACCGATATCGTCGACACGGCCCGCGGGGCATTCGCTGCGCCAGATGGCCGCCGGATCAACCGTTTGCTGAAGCCGCCGGAGGTGTTCTGGGCGCCCGACCCGGACCCGAAAGCGCGCATGCGCGCCAATCGGCCGCCGCATGTCGACGTGGCGGCCCTGGAGCGGGCGACCGAGACGTTTCTCGATCTGCCGTTCCGCTCCCTGGAAGTGGGCAAACTCCTTGCCGCGGAATTGTTCGCGGCCGCGATGTATAGGTACGGCATCACATACTACGAGACTATGCGCGAGCTAGGCTTGATGGCGAGCCGACACAAAACGCGCTGGCGCCTAGACTTCAAGGAATCTTTTCCAACATTCATCAAGCTCTTTATCCTCGTTTCATCACCTTTTGTCTTGCACTTTTCAGCTTGGTTTTTAGGAATAGTTGCTATCAACAACATGAGATTCTTGGTGATCTTGTACTTGATAATTGGAATAGTTGTCTGTTTCTATTTCCTACTCCTTCATGAACCGGCCCGCCGACAAACTGACGAGAGACGAAAGCTTGGCTTGGAGACCATCAACATGATGGAAGCGCTCTATCCTCGGCACTTTGGGCCGGCGTTCCAGACGCCGGAGGAAGCCGAGATCCTGTGGAGCAATATGGAGTACTACGGTGTCGAATGGCCAATCCCCCTCGTAAATCTCGTTTTTGACATGATCGAGCGCGAGCAGGAGTACGAATGAACGTTCAGCGCAGCGCGTAGACGAACTCCGGCGCGGCGCGGCCCCGGATCGCGATGTCGCCGATCTCCTCCAACCGGCCGAGCAGCACCTCCGCATCGTCGGGTGCCTCGCGGCGCACGCGTTCGACAAGCGCCCGGCCGACCAGCACGCGGCAACCGTGCTGCCGGGTCGCCGCCTCCAGCCGGCTTGCCACGTTGACCACGTCGCCCAGGGTGGCGAATTCGAGCCGGCTTTCCGCGCCGACATCGCCCACCACCACGGGGCCGAATTGCACGCCGATGGCGAGGCTGAGCCCACCGCCGTCGGCCTCGGACAGGGTGGCGCGCCACGCCTCGAACCGGTCGGCCATGTCCAGGGCCGCATGCAGCGCGTTGGTGGCGTCGCGCTCGCCCGGTGCCGGCGTGCCGAAGGTCGCCATCAGCCCGTCGCCGATGAACTTGTCCAGCGTGCCGTGCCGCTGGAAGATGGTCTCGGCCAGCAGGCCGTGCATCTCGCGCAGATAGGCGATGGTGCGGGCCGGCGGCTGCGTCTCCGACCACGTCGTGAAGCCGACCACATCGGCGAACAGCACCGCCGCCTGTTGCTCGCGCGGGGTGGTGAACGGGTTCTCCTTGTCGGCCAGAAGATCGGCGGTCTGGGACGGGAAGTAGCGGGCGAGGTTGGCGCGCTGCTCGGCCGCTTCCACCTTGCGGATCGCGATCAGCCGCATCCGCTTCACCGCCAACGCCAACAGCGCCGCCGTCAGCATCAGCACGCCGACTTCCTGCACCCGCACGTTGATGTAGACGAAGTACGGGTCGGCCATCAGGCGCAGGAAAACCTCGGCGACGTTGTCGCCCGGCGCGTCCAACACGGTGTCGGGCAGGGTCGCCAGCCAGGTGACGGCCACGGTCCAGCACACCGCGCCGCTGAACCCGCCCCACAGCACCAGGCGCGGGCGGTAGACGTAGGCCAGGCTCGCCAGCAGGAAGAAGAAATAGATGAAGTTGCCGAAGCGGAGCGAGGCCTGCGGCGGCAGGTCGAACGGCGCCAGCGGGTTGGGGAAGGTGAGCGTGAACGCGAGCAGCGCGAAGTCGACGAACACCACCGCGTAGTGATGGGCCGGGCGGCCCCATGGCGACTTCGACACCAGATAGCCGAGATAGCCGATGACGAAGAACAGGACCAGCAGGCCCCAATAGAACACCGGGCCGGGCCACGGCGTCAGCATGGTGATGAGGGCGGCAACGCCGATCAGCGCGAAGGCCCGCGCCCTGAACGCGGCGCGCTGGGCCGCCACCTCCTCGTCGCGGAACGACAGCCGCGCACGTGCCGAGCGGACGAGGCGCTGTTCTTCCTGCGACATGACCCGATGTTCCCCGCGACGGATGCGTGATCCTGTGTCGGGGCAAGCTTACGCGGATGTGCTCAGTTGAGCGACCAGATCGCGGCGTTGAGGACCGTGGCGAACGCCACCCAGCCGGCATAGGGCACGAACAGCAGGCCGGCCCAGCGGTCGATGCGCCAGAACATCAGCCCGCAGACGACCATGGCGATCAGCAGCACCACGATCTCGATCAGCGCCAGGCCGGGGTTTTGCAGGCCGAAGAACAGCGCCGACCACAACAGATTCAACGCCAGTTGCACGCCGAAGACCACCAACGCCCTGGCAGACCCGGCATGGCGCCGGCGCCACACCCGCCACGCGGCCACGCCCATGGCGACGTAGAGCACGGTCCAGACCGGCGCGAACACCCAGCTCGGCGGGTTGAACGAGGGTTTCTCCAGCGTCGGGTACCAGCTCTCCACGCTGCCGGCGGTGATCAGCCCGCCGACCGCCGAGACCGCCAGGCACAGCACGACCCAGGCGGCGAGCCCGATCAGGTCGCGGCGCAGTCCGGGGTGGGCGGTATCGGTCATGAAGCTCCAACATCGTTCACGTCTGCACCGGCCCTCTCCCCCACCCGGCCACCCATCACAGGATACTCTCGTGGGTGGTCGGGTGGGGGAGAGGGCTGGCGCAGACTTCAGCGTAAGCTGATAACAACTCATGATACGTACGGAACGGCTTCGCGGATGACCGGTCCCCATCATTGCCGTTCGCCCCGCGGCTCACCCCCGCCATGGAGGCCCCGCCATGGGCATCGACCTCAATGTCATGAACGAGCACCGGATCGACGCGGAGACCCATGCCGCGCTGGCTGGCCTGCTCGACCTCTGCTTCGACGGCGCGTTCCAGGGCCGCAGCTATTTCAAGCAGCTGCCGCACATGCGGGTGATCGCGCGGGACGGTGGTGCCATTGTCGGCCAAGCGGGCCTCGACGTGCGCAACATCAACGTCGGCGGCACCATCCTGAAGGTGGCCGGCGTCATCGACCTTTGCGTGCATCCGGACCGGCGCAGGCGCGGCCTCGGCTCGGGGATGCTGGGTGCGCTGGAGGGCCATGTCAGCGGCTCAGGTGGTGTCGACTTCCTCATCCTGATGGCCGACGACCCGTCGCTCTATCTCAGCAACGGCTATCGCACCCTGGCCGAGGCCGATACGACGTGGCTGGCGCTGCACCAGGGCCGCAGCGTCGGCCTGAAACACGAGGACCTGGGCGGTGTCTTCCAGGTCAAGCCGGTCGGCGCCGCCGCCTGGCCCGCAGGCCCCATCGACATGCTGGGGTATCTGTTTTGAATGGAGGGGTGGCACGATCGCCGTCATCCTGGATCAAGTGCCGACAAAGAAAGCCCGGCCGAGCGCCGGTGATGAATTCCACCGCTCGCGCCACGACCGATACTGACCCTCGGACTGTCGGCCAATCGTGACAAGCAGTTGGGGCAACACGTAGCCTGCCCGCACGGAGGACAACGCCATGGCCAACAAGCTCGCAGGGCAGCGCGCCAAGTTCGGCCCGAGGTAAGCAACACGCACGTCACCTATTGCACGGGCAGGGCAACGCAGGAGCTTGAGCAAGAGGACGACAACGCACTGGCCTCCGCCCAACAGTCCGCAGTGGCGGTCAATGGCGCGCGGGAAATCGGCGAGGGCGAGGAGACGGTCTATGCCTATGGCTACGACCGCGCGCCCGACCGGCTGAAATCGACAGCGCGAAGTGAGCCATTAGCTGCCTGTGCTAATGAATTACGCCACGAGTCGACCAAAACGAATCATATCCACACGTCAGTAAAAACGACTCAATTAACTCTCGTTCTGAATCTGTCAGATCAAATTGCCCAAATGCTACACCAATATACCCACTTGAATTCGGTGTTGTTACTCTCGGATCAAAGGAACTCCACTGGTCATCCGAACCTCCAATTTCCTCCAAAAAACAAGAGTATATTGCAGATAAAGCCGCCTGCGCCTCATCCTCTCGCAAAAAAGACTGTGCAAAAACCGTCCAACTCAAGAAATCAAAAGCACTAATTATTCGCCCCAACTCAGCCACCATCTCTCCATTGCTTGCGGCTTCGATCTCTGGCTCACCCAATTCCCTGAGCTGATCCCCCAACGATGTAGTATTTACGTACTCCGAAAGACCTTCATATACAAATCCATCCCACATGTTTCCCATAAACACACCATCTATGAAATTTCCATCGGTCGGCGCCGACTCGAAGCCTTGAAGCTGTCCATTTTCTTCTACAGGGTCCCAACTCTCCAGATAGATTACCGCCGCTTCCGGATAGACATTCCTAACAAACTGATTTTGCATGGTTCGGAGCAAATAAAGTCGGAAAACAATGTCATTTGCCAGTCGCCACCCTTCCCTTGCGCGCCTTCGCAAGTCTGAGTTAAATGTCTCCAAGTTCTGCGAGGAAATGAAGTATCGAGTCGGTGCCAGCCAACCCGGCTGTGGAGCGGGGCAATTCTCGACATCGCCGTTCTCGCAGAAGCAGCTTCTATCCGCCATTATTGAACAGAGAATTGCCTCAGACTCGAACAGTGACTCCACACCTTCATTTTCATTTACCCATCTCTCTACTAGCACATCCGAGTATTCAATTGCAGCCGCCAGTGCAAATCGACTGTCTGTAAACTTTGCCATCTCGATGAGCAACAATAGCTTCAATTCATAAGAATCTAAGTCACCCGGGCTCAGTTTAATCGCCTGAGCCGAGAAGAAAAGTCCTGGCGAACGAGCAAGTATATTATCTAGCGCTGCGCGATCGCGTTGATTTGATTCACTTAAGTACAGTTCATAAATTTTATCAATGAAGAACTCCTCCTGACTTGCGTGTATATTCCAAATTCCACTCCAGTATTCCTCTGACAATGCAGATATGAGAAAATCTGCTTGCCTATATCCAATATTTTCAGATCCTGAACTGTCATCTATTAATCGACTAAGAACAAATTCTGTAAACCTTTTGGCGTGATCCTCTGTCTCTGTCTGAAATAACGCGTCAAATTTACCCAAAAATGTTGGGCCGTCTGCGTGATATTCCTCGGCCAGTCGCAAATATAAGTCAGCCGCTGGTATCTCAACAACACCCTGCCCAAAAGATTGTTGATTAGACATGGCTATCAGTACTGAAAATAGAATAAATTGGCCTATTTGTATTTGAACAAATTTTTTAAAGCACAATATTGTCAAATCTAAGCACATTAACCGCCCTCCTCTCCACAAATTTGAATGGTGTCCGTGGAAAGTTCGCTGTTCATACTAAGCGCTAGGACAATGCGCTTCCGGAACTCCAACGATTCGTTGGTACTTGAATCATTTCTGTAGGTCTCAACATTGATCTCAAACTCCAATCCGCCCTTTCGTTCTGCGAACACATCTTGCAGTGGCACAGGCTGCAACTCATGCGTTTCCATCCTCGAATTCACGAAGAACCTATCCATTTGGCTCAGGAAGTCCCGGTCAACCAGGCGCTGAGAGACAAGAACAAAGCGGTCCGAATCATCTTCTGAGAGAAGAATTCCATAGTCAGGGTTGAAGTCTTTTGTATTGATCGCCTCAGGTGAGTTCAGCCAATTCTGTGGGATGTAAGCATAGTAAGGCTTGATATTTTGTCCACAATCTACAGAGAGTCGAAACTCTATGGGATAGTCATTTGTACCCATTGCAAGTTGATGATACAAACCCTCCAGGCGCGCAATCTCGTTCTCATTTCTTTCTTGAATCTGCTGCACATGATCGGAAGTGAAGTACAAAATTCCCCAAGTGAAAATTGCAAAAGCAATTACCTCGACAATGGCACTGGATAAGACAATTTCCCGAATCTTAAGAAAACCTATCTGGATTTCGGATAATACAGCGGTCGCCCGTGGTCGCGTCAGATTATCTCTCTTTGAAGATTGCGCGTCCTCCATTGTTTCGTTGTTCGTGTTAGTCGAATTGACAGCTGGCTCTGTGTCAATCGGCGAGGCGCCTTTAGACTTATCGCTCAACGCGCCCGTAAGCGTGACAACGAGTAATGCTAAAGATACAGATATAAGCAGAAGAAACAATGGCTCCTTATCCAAATTATAGACTTCTAAGACTTGGCACGCCACAATTATCGCCAGAATCACAATTTGAATTGCCAAGGAATATGCAAGCCATCTCATCTAATGGTCCCCTGGAATTTTAGACTTGTACCTATTGCCGTCCTCAAAAACCTATCTACTGATAACGGGTAAGTCTATCGACCCTCTCGCCGCCACGCAACCAAAAGTGCGCCCAGCACCAGGATCAGCACGGCGAGCGGGGGCAGCAGGGGGATGTCGCGGACGCCGGTGACGACGTAGTCGCCGTTTGCGCGGAGCCCGATCCAGTCGGTGCCGGAGGCCGGGCGGTCGGGGCGGACCATGCGGATGTCGGGCACCCCGTCCTCGCTGAGCCATGAGATGCCGCCGCCGGTGGCCGCTGCGACCGGGGACAAGAGCGCCGGGGTCGCGCGCACGTCGGCATACTCGACCGGGTTGAGGCCGCCGACCGCGGCCAGCGCCACCCGGGTGCCGTCGTCCAGCCGGTATAAGCCCGCGTCGCCCACCGCCAGCGCGCCGCGCGCCACGCCATGCTCGTCGGCCGGGCCAAGCTCGATGGTCACGGTCTCGCCATCGGGGAACGTCACCTCGACCGGCGCGTCGGTATCCTCCAGCGTGCGCCGCTCGACGACGATCTGGTCGCCCTCCACGTCGGCGCGCAGCACGTCCTCTTCCAGCGCCGGCTCGCGCATCAGCCAGTGGGCGACGCGGCGCAGCAACTCCTGCTGCGGCCCGCCGCCCTCGAACCCGCGCGCCCACAGCCAGATCTGGTCGCTCATCAGCTGGGCGACCCGCCCCTCGCCGACCCGGTCCAGGATCAGCAGCGGCTCGCCGGCAACGCCGGTCATCACCGTCGCCCCGCTGGTCGGCCGGTTGCCGATCTGGCGGAACCAGCGGCCCCAGGTCGGCAACCCGTCCTCGCCGATGAAGCTGGTCAGCGGGTCGGTCACCGGGTGCCTCAGCCCGATCTCGGTGATCTCGGGCAGGAAGCCTTCCTCATAGACCTCGCCGTTCGGCGTGCCGGGCAGCACGTCGCCCAGCGGGGTGTAGAACAGGCTCAGAGGCGTGGCGAACGTGGGGCCGACCGCCTCCAGGAACGCGCCGCCGTTCTCGACGTAGCGTGCGATGTTGTCGAGGTAGACCGGCGGCAGCACGCCACGGCGGCGATAGCGGTCGAAGATGATCAGGTCGAACTCGTCGATCTGGATCTCGAACAGCTCGCGCACCGGGAAGCTGATCAGCGACAGCTCGGTCACCGGCGTGTTGTCGTTCTTCTCCGGCGGGCGGAGAATGGTGAAGTGGATCAGGTCGACCGACGGGTCGGACTTGAGGAGGTCGCGCCACGAGCGCTCGCCCGCGTGCGGCTCGCCGGAGACCAGCAGCACGCGCAGCCGGTCGCGCACGCCGTTCACGTCGACGACGGCGCGGTTGTTGACGATGGTCAGCTCGTCCTCGCCGGGCGCCACCTCGAACTCGAACACGTTGGAGCCGGCATGCTCGATGGGGAGCGTGATCTCGGTCTCCTCGCCGATGATGACGGGCAGGGTCGCGGTCACCTCGCCGTTCTGGCGCACGGTGACGTCGGCGATGGACCCGTTGCCGGCGGTGTCCTCGACCACGATGGTGGCGATCTGGTCGCGGCCGACCAGCCCGAACGAGGGCGCCTCCACGATCTGCAGGCGGCGGTCGCGGTCGTCCGGCGAGCCGGTCAGGAGCGTGTGGAAGGGAGCGGCGAACGGCAGCCCACCGGTGCCGACAAGGGGGTTGTCGCCCGCCTCGGGGTCCTCGTCGGCGGCGTCGGATTGCGGCGCCAGGCCCTCGGCGGCGGGGGCGTCGTGGATCTGGCCGTCGCTCAGCGCGATGATGCCGGCCAGCCGGTCGCGCGGCACATCGGTCAGCGCGCGCTCCAGCGCCTCGAACATCAGCGTGCCCTGGTCGGCGGCGCCGGCGGCCCCGCCCTCCACGTTGACGACTCGCACGTTCAGGGTCTCGAATTGCTCCAGTTGCGCCATCACCTCGGCCAGCGCCGCGTCGGTCTGCGCCTCGCGATCGCCGATGCGCTGGCTGGCGCTCTCGTCCACCACCACGATGGCGATGTCGTCCAGCGGCGCGCGCTGCTCCTCGATCAGCGAGGGGTTGGCCAGCGCCAGGATCACCAGCAGGCCGACCAGCAGGCGCCACCACACGCCGCGCGCAGCGCGCCAGATGCCGATGGCCGACACCAGCACGATGCCGACCGCCATCACCATCAGGAACGGCCAGTCGAACGCCGGGGCGAAGTGGATGGAAATCGCTTCGGTCATGCGGCCGGTCCAATTTCCTCGCCGTCATGCCCGCACTTGTTGCGGGCATCCACGTCTTGCCTACCACCATTCACCGTCGTCCTCGCCCTTGTGGCGAGGACCCATTCCTGTCCCATACGCGAAACAACGCGCGGACGAACTCCGATTGGCCTGGCAGTCACCACGCATGGCACAGCCATGGGCCCTCGCCACAAGGGCGAGGGCGACGATGGTGTTTGAAGGAGGCGCGCCATCACTGCCCCAACCGTTCCAGAATGGCGGGAATGTGCACCTGGTCGGCCTTGTAGTTGCCGGTCAGCGCGTACATCACCAGATTGACGCCGAAGCGGAACGCCATCTCGCGCTGGCGCTCGCCGCCGGGCTGCACCGGCAGCACGCCGCGCCCATACATATCGATCGCCCAGGCGCCGGCCCAGTCGTGGCCGCCGATGATCACCGACGACACGCCGTCGTTCACCTGTGCCTCGCCCTGCTCCACCCACACATCGCCGCCGACGAAGCGGCCGGGGAACTCGTCCAGCAGATAGAACGCCTTCGCCAGCACGTGGTTCGGCGGGGTCGGGGTCAGCGGCGGGATGTCCAGCCCCTCGGCGATGCCGCGCAGCGCCAGGGTGGCATCGCTGGCGCCGCCCAGCGCACCGCCGGACCCGGGGGCGGCGTCGCGGGTGTCGAACAGGATCACGCCGCCGAAGCGCAGATAGTCGTTCAGGCGCTGGGTGCCCTCCGCCGTCGGGGGTGCGGCTTCCGGCACCACCGGCCAGTAGATCAGCGGGAAGAAGGCCAGCTCGTCGGTGTTCGGGTCGACGCCCACCGGCTCACCCGGCTCCACCGAGGTGCGCTGGGTCAGCACGATGGAAAGCCCTTGCAAGCCGGCGCGGCTGACCTCGTCGATCTCGGGAATGCCGGTCTCGACATAGGCGAGGCGGAACGAGCTGACCGCCTCCAGGATCGCCAGATCGTCGCCCGCCACGCCAGCCGACTGCGCATAGCCATTGGGCGGCGCCGCGGCGGCGCACACCAGGGCCATGATCAGGATCGCGGCCGGCGAGCGCGCCATCGGCGACAGTAGGCCGCGCAGGGCGAGCCCGATCAGCATGTCGACCAGCAGCAGCACGAAGGCGGCGAGGAGTAGCCAGTGGCCGAGCTCGATCTCGGTCTCGGTGGCGTAGTCCATTTCCACCACGCCGGCCGGCAGCGCGGGCCAAGCCTCCAGCGACGCCGTACGCTCGCCGATGTTCAGCGCGGTGCGCGCCGCGTCCAGGCCATAGAAGCCAGGCGGGTTGCGCGGGCCGATGGCGACCTCCTGGAACGTCGCGGGGTCGATGGCCGCCGCGATCGGGCTGGAGTCGACCAGCTGGCCGAAGCCGTTCAGCAGCTCTACCGGTTGCAGCGGGCCGCCGCTCTCGCCCTCGCCGGCGATGACACCGGCGCTGATGTCGACCAGCCGGCGCAGCATGTCCACGAACAGGCCGGACAGCGGCAGGGTCGACCAGTTGGTGTTGGCGGTGACGTGGAACAGCACCAGCCAGCCGTCGCCGATCTGCTGCGCGGTGACCAGCGGGGTGCCGTCGTCGAGCCGCGCCCATGTGCGCGAGCCCAGGTCAACGGTCGGCTGGGCCAGCACCTGGCGCTCGATCAGCACGTCGGGCGGCACCACCAGGCCACGGAACGGGCTGTTGTCATCGAACGACGCCAGGCTGACCGGCTCGCTCCAGGACATCGCGCCGCCGGTCTGGCGGTCGCCGAAGCGCAACGGCACCGGCACCAGCCCGTCATCCTCCTCGGCCAGGCGCGGCCCGGCGAAGCGGACCAGCACGCCACCATTGCTGATCCAGGTCGTCAGGTCCTGGATCTCGTCGTCGCTCAGCGCGCGGCTGTCGGTCAGCGCCAGCACCGAGACGCTGTCGGTCGCGATCTCGTCCAGCGGGCCGCGCACCAGTTCGGCAAAGGGGTCGAGCGCGCGTTCGACATAATAGAGCTCGCCGAGCAGCGGTTGCGCGCTGTCGTCAACCTGATCGGTGATCAGGCCGACCGGGCGGCGCTGCCAGCGGCTGTCGATCAGCGCGACCGCACCGGCGCTGGCCTCGCCTTCGATATCGACCCGGCCGAGCTCGTTACGCACCTCGCTCGGCAGGCTCAGCACGGCCTCGGCGGTGTCCTCGGCCTCGCCGAACGTGGTGTCGACGCGGGCCAGCACCCGGCCGTCGCTGGCATAGGCGACGACGGTCAGCACATCCGGGGCGGCGTCCGGCAGGCGGTGCACCGGCACTATCAGGCTGTCGCCGTCCAGCCGCACCTCGCCGACCATGCGCGCACTGTCGCGCGGGTCGTCGCGCACCACGGTGACACGGCCCCAGCGCTGCGCCTGCTCCAGGATCTCCTCGATCATGTCGCCGTCGTCGTTGCGCACGCCATCGGCCAGCCAGATCGTCTGCGCCGGGCCGTCGACCGTCAACGCATCGACGGCGCCGGCCAGCGCGACCCGGTCGACCGGCCACGGCTGCGGCGCCAGGCTCTGCACGAACGCGCGTGCGTCGACGGCGGCCATGAACTCGGTCACCCGGGGCGGCTCGCCGGTCGCCTGGGGCGCGGAGGTCAGCACCGCGACCGTGCGGCCGTCGCGCTCCGCCTGGGCGAGCAAATCATCCAGCATCGCCTGGCGCGCATCCCATTGCCGTGCCGAGGTCCAGCCATTGTCGACGATCACGACCAGCGGGTCGGAGCCGCCGCCGGTCGACGACGGATTGAGCACCGGCCCGGCCAGCGACAGGATCACCAGGGCTGCCAGAACCAGGCGCAGCAGGATCAGCCACCACGGCGTGCGCGCCGGTGTTTCCTCGCGCTGGCGAATCTGGAACAGCAGGCGGATCGCCGGGAAAAGCACCCGCTTCGGCGCCGGCGGGGTGACGCGCAGCAACCACCAGATGATCGGCAGCGCGATCAGCGCGGCCAGGATCCACGGTGCGGTAAACGCCAGAGCGCCGAGGGTGAGCATGTTTGCCGCCCCCTACCCTGCGATCGCCATGTAGAGCGACAGCAAGGCGCTCTCCGGCGACCCGTCGGTGACATGCAGATTGTAGGTCCAGCCGGTGCGCCGCGCGAGGTCGCGCAGACCCGCGATGTGGCTGTCCAGCCGGCCGCGATAATCGTCGCGAATGGCCTCGGAGCGGCGGATCAGCAACGAGCCCTCCGCCTCCATGCCCTCAAACCGGGTACGGCCGGTGAACGGCAGGCTGGTCTCCGCCGGGTCCAGCACGTGCACCAGGTGGCCCTTGGTCCGCCTGGACAGCAATTGCTGCACCACGGTCTCGGTTTCCTGCAACGGCGCCAGCAAATCGCCGATCAGCACCACATGGGCGTGACGCGGCACCGCATCGGCGTGGGGCAGGCTGGCCTTCGCCTCGCCGCGCCGCGACAGCATGGCCTCCGCCAGCCGGTTCAGCGCCGCGCGCCCGGAGGCAGCGCGCAGGCCCGGCCCGTCATCGTCCGACAACAGGCCGATGCGCTCGTCGCCGCGCACCAGCAGGGCCGCCAGGGCCAGGCCCAGGATCGCGTTGCGGTCGGCCTTCTCCGGCAGCGTCCGGTGGCTGGCATAGCGCGACGACGGCGACTGGTCGCACCACAGCCACACCGACTGCGCCGCCTCCCACTCGCGCTCGCGCACGAACAGGTGGTCGCCCTTGGCCGAGCGCCGCCAGTCGATGCGCTGCACCGGATCGCCATGGTCGTAGCGGCGGTACTGCCAGAACGCATCGCCGGGGCCGACGCGGCGGCGGCCGTGGCCGCCGGGCGTGACATTGGCGGCAATCCGCTCCGCCGCCGCCAGCAGGGGCGGCAGAGTGCCGGCAATGTGTTCGGCGCGTTGCTGGATCGCGAGTGACACGAAGCGCTCGCCGGGCCTATTGCAGCGGTGCGGTCAGCGAATCGATGACCTGTGTCAGGCCCACGCCTTCCGCCCGGGCGGCGAAGTTCAGCGCCATGCGGTGACGCAGCACCGGCGGCGCCAGCGCCACCACGTCGTCCACCGACGGCGCCAAGCGGCCCTGCAGCAGGGCGCGGGCGCGGGTGGCCAGCATCAGCGCCTGGCTGGCGCGCGGTCCGGGCCCCCAGGCGACATGCTTCTGCACCAGCTCATTGCCGGCGGCATCGGGACGGCCGGCACGCACCAGGTTCAGGATCGCGTCGACCACGCTCTGGCCGACCGGAATGCGGCGGATGATCTGCTGCGCCGCGATCAGGTCCTCCGCACTCATCACCTGGTCGACTGTGGCCTCGTCGATGCCCGTGGTCTCCAGCAGGATCCGCCGCTCGGCGTCCAGGTCCGGGTAGCCGACATCGACCTGCAGCAGGAAACGGTCGAGCTGGGCTTCGGGCAGCGGATAGGTGCCCTCCTGCTCCAGCGGGTTCTGGGTCGCCAGCACGTGGAACGGTGCGGGCAAGTCGTGATAGTGGCCGGCCACCGAGACCCGGCGCTCCTGCATCGCCTGCAACAGCGCGGACTGGGTGCGCGGGCTGGCGCGGTTGATTTCGTCGGCCATCAGCAGCTGGCTGAAAACCGGGCCCTTGATGAAGCGGAAGGCGCGCTTGCCGTCGGCGGTCTCTTCCAGCACCTCGGCGCCCAGAATGTCGGCCGGCATCAGGTCCGGCGTGCACTGGATGCGGCGCTCGTTCAGGCCGACCACGCGGCCCAGCGTTTCCACCAGCCGGGTCTTGGCGAGGCCGGGCACGCCGATCAGCAGCGCATGGCCGCCGGCCAGGAGCGAGATCAGCGACTGCTCCACCACCTCGGTCTGGCCGAAGATCGCCTTGCCGATGGTTTGGCGCACGGTCACCAGCCGTTCGGCCAGCGCCTCGATCTCGCGCACCAGCGCAATGTCGTCGTTTCCGCCGCCTTGCGGCGCGGTCGCCGGCGGGTTGATGCCGGCGGCGTCTTCCGTCAAGCTCACGCTTGCCTCTCCCATAGTGGCCTTGTCGATACCATATAGGTCAAACCCGCGGCGGATGAACGATCACGATTTCGAGCAGTAGAGATGTCCCGAAACCCCGCCGAAACCTCGCGTGACCACGCCGCCAGTCGCGCCCTGTCGTCCCTTGGGTTGTCGTCTCTCGGAAACTCTGCATCGTCCGTGCCAATTGGCGACACCAAATCATACGCGGACGAAAGTTGCGGACACTTTGACATGCGGATCGCCCGGGACGGTACGTGGTTGTATCACGGCTCGCCGATCGGCCGCAAAGCGCTGGTCAAATTGTTTGCAAGCGTATTACGGCGAGATGATGACGGGCGCTTCTGGCTGGTGACCCCCGTGGAGCGCGGCGTCATCGATGTGGACGATGCCCCTTTCATCGCGGTGGAAATGGCGGTCGACGGCCGGGGCCGCGGCCAGACGCTGAAGTTCCGCACCAATCTGGACGACTGGGTTACCGCCGGCGCCGACCACCCGCTGCGGGTCGAGATCGACCCCGAATCCGGCGAACCGTCGCCCTACGTCCACGTCCGCGACCGGCTGGAGGCGCGGCTGGCGCGCCCGGTGTTTTACCATCTGGTCGACGTGGCCCTGGCGACCGAAAACGGCGATGCCGGTCACGACAATGTGCTCGGGGTGTGGAGCAGCGGCGCGTATTTCGAGCTCGGCAGGCTCGCGCCATGACGTTGATCACACGCTCCAGCCTGACGGCGGCGTTCAGCGAAGGCGCCGACCTGGGCGACCTGGCGGCCATCGGCGATGCCGACCTCAACCCTGGCATGGGCGCCAATCCGAACACGCCTGTCGATGCGTTGCGGCCGGCGGCGGTGCTGGTGCCGATCGTCGAACGCACACCCGACCTGACCGTGCTGTTCACCATCCGCAGCGCCGACCTGCGCATGCATGCCGGCCAGATCAGCTTTCCCGGCGGCGCCATCGACGCCGACGACCCGCACCCGGTCGACGCCGCGCTGCGCGAGACCGAGGAGGAGATCGGGGTGAGCCGCGACCACATCCGCGTCCTCGGGCGGCTGCCGCAATATGTCACCGGTACCGGCTTCCTGGTCACCCCCGTCGTCGGGCTGATCCGCGTCCTGCCCGCACTCAATCTGTGTGCCGAGGAAGTGGCCGACGTGTTCGAGGCGCCGCTGGCCCACGTTACCGACCCGGCCAATTTCCGGCGGGCGGCGCGCACCATCGCCGGGCGCAAGCGCACGTTCTACGAAGTGCCGTACCGGCGCCATGTCATCTGGGGCGCCACCGCCGGCATGCTGGCCAGCCTGGCGCGGCACCTGCACGGTGACGACACCGAGGTGCCGGCCTCATGATACGGATCCTGCTCACCGTCGTGCTGCCCCTGCTGGCACCCACCGTGCTCTACCTGGGCTATCGCTGGCTGACACTCCGCCGCACCGGCGCCACCGGTCAGGACAACACCAGTCAGGACAACACGGGCCAAGACAACACAGGTCAAGGCACCGCCAAGGGCCTGATCGACCGGGCACCGTGGCTGGTGCTGGGCGGCGTCGGGCTGGTTCTGATGGCGGCCGTGCTGTTGCTGGTGGCCGAGTTCGAGCGCAACCCGCCCGGCAGCCAGTACGTGCCGACGCAACTGATCGACGGCGAATTGCAGCCGGGGCGCTTCGAGTAGGCGACAGCGCGGGCGCCGGGCCTGCGTCCGACGGGTCAGGAGTCGATGAATTGCAGCCCCTGGACGGCGGCGTCGCGCGCCTGCAGGTCCGGGTGATCGATGTAGCGTTCGAAGACCGGGCGCAAGCGGCGATCCTTGGCCCAGGACAGCGCCTCCAGCACATATGGCACCAAAGTGGCGTCAATCGTGTCCAGCAACTCGGTCAGCAATTCCCAGCGCAGGGAAAGCGCCGGATAGCGCGCCACCAGCATGCACAACGTATTGAGCAGCGCCTCCCGCGCCACGTCGTCTCCGTCGTGGTACGCGATCTCCAGCAACATGGCGGCGGCGGATTCGGCCTCGTTCCGCCCGAAGTCGGCCTCCTCGATCACATCCCCCAGATCGTCCGCCGCCTCGGCACGTTTCTTGGGATCGTCCGATGCAACCGCTCGCGAAAACTGATCGAGCGCAGTGCGCAGTTCCGTCACGATATGCCTTCCGATTGTTGTTCCCACATGGCGGCGACGGGTGCCCCAACGCCCTTTCGTGATGCGGCCGCACCATAGGCTCTGGCATAACCGATGTCATGCCCGGGGCACGCGGTAACGGAAGATGCTGAAGATTGCAGGCGAATGGATGAACGGGCCCGCCGTTCAGCGCGTCCTTGACGCCCTGCCCAGCGGTGCGGTGCGGTTCGTCGGCGGCTGCGTGCGCGACACGCTGGCCGGGCGGCCGGTCACCGATGTCGACCTCGCGACCACCTTGCAGCCGGACAAGGTGATGACCCTGCTGGCGGATGCCGGCATCCGGGCCATACCCACGGGCATCGACCACGGCACGGTCACCGCAGTCGCCAGCCGGCAGCGGATCGAGATCACGACCCTGCGCCGCGACGTCGACACCGACGGGCGTCGCGCGACAATCGCCTTCACCGACGACTGGCGCCAGGACGCCGCCCGCCGCGACCTGACGATCAACGCGCTCTATTGCGACCGCCACGGAGAGGTGTTCGATCCGTTCGACGGCGCCGCCGACCTCAAGGCCGGACGGGTGCGCTTCGTCGGCGACCCGGCAACCCGCATCAAGGAAGACTATCTGCGTCTGTTGCGGTTCTTCCGCTTCTATGCGGGCTACGGCACCCCGCCGTTGGATGCACCGGCGCGCGCTGCCTGCAAGGCGCTGGTGCACGGACTGGATCGTTTGGCCGGCGAACGCATCCGCACCGAAATCCTGCGCACCTTGCCGCAGGCGCGCGCGGTGGAGGCGGTCGGCGACATGATCGCGGATGGCATATTGGCCCATATCGCACCGGGCCTGGACGATCATGCGGGCTTTGCCCGCGGCCATGCCGTCGTCACCGGCCCCGGTGCCGAGGCTGCGCGCGCATTGGCCGAAGAGGTGGGCGCGACCGCGCCGTCCGTCGTGCTGCTGGCGCTGCTGACCTCCGCCGGTGCCGCGCATATCGCCGAACGCCTGCGCCTGTCACGGGCCGAGCACGACCTCTATCTGGCCGCCATTGCCGGGCGAGACGGATGCCACCCCGGCATTGCGCCTGAGGCCGACAAGGCAGCGCGGCAGGCAGCACTGCTCGACCTGGGCCGGGGCGGCGCGTTGGCCCAGTGCCTGGTCGCCCGGTCGGCATCCGATGGGGACCTGGCGGACGGCTGGGCAAGGCTGGCCGACGATCTCGCGGCCCTGCCGATCCCGGCGTTCCCGCTCGCCGGGCGCGATGTGCTGGCACTGGGTGCCGCGCCCGGGCCGGCGGTCGGCGACGTGCTGCGGCAGGTGATCGCCTGGTGGCGCGGCGAGGGCTTCCGCCCCGGCCGTGAGGCCTGCCTGGCAGAGCTGCGCCGCGTGGTAGAAAACACTCGTACGACTGATTAAGCCGGCACCGGCCCTCTCGCCCACCCGGCCGCCCAACGACAGTATGCTTTCTGGGTGGCCGGGTGGGGGAGAGGGCTGGCGCAGACTTCAGCGCCAGCCGATACAGATCTACGGATTGATGTCGTCGACCACGTTATCGACCTTGATCAGGTCGCCCTCCACCTCGCGCACGATCTCACCGTTCACGGTGTAGCTGAAGTAGAGGCTCATGCCGCCGTTGGTCAGGGTCCGGCGATAGGTCGACAGAACATAGCTGCCGTCATCGTCGATCACGAACGAGTAGACGAGCAGGGCGTCGCCCTCGATCCGCGCCCACTGCACCGGGTCGCCGGCAAGCGGGTTCTGGTCCTGGGTGTTGGAGAACATGTCCAGCTCGAAATCGCGCATGAACACGTCGTCGACATCGCTCTCGACGAAACTCATGCTGGCGCTGCGGCGGCGCACGTCTGGCGACAAGCGGTCGCCCTCGTGATTGACCGTGACCGAATCGATCCGAAAGCCATCGTCGATGGGCTGGATGATCACGTCGAGGTCGCGCACTTCCACGCCCTCGTCAGGGCCGCCCAGCGTGACCTGCGCCTGGCCGACATAGACGCCCATGAATGGGCCCGGGTCGGCGGCCACGGCGGCTCCCGCCACGCCCCCCATTGCGAGACCGAACGCCGCGATGCCGCATACGGCGGCCCCCAACAGCTTGTGAAAAGCCTGCATCGCTACCTCCGTGCCAGGGTGGCGGTCATCACGATTGGCGGTGCATCGCCGACCAGGCTCTCCACGCGCACGGTCATGGTGTCGCCGTCGCGCAGCATGGTAACCGTCAGCACCTGATGCAGGCCGCTGTCGTCATCGAACCCAAGCCGGCCGATGACCAGGCTGGCGTCGCCGACCGCGGCCCAGATCAGCGGCTCGTCGTCCAGCGGGTCGCCGACCTCCTCGGGCTGGTAGAGACCGGGCCGGCTGGCCGGCTCGAACTCGGCGTCGACCTCGTCCATTTCGTGGGCACCGTCGTCGAACACCGGCAACACGGCGTCGGCCTCGAAGCCGTCGCCGTCGTCTTCCAACGTGATGGCGAATTCGGACACATCGGCACCGAACAGATCGACGGCATCCGCCGGCATCGTCTCGCCATCTATGGCCCACCGGCCAAAGAACGGCGACACATCGCCCTGGGCAAACGACGGCGCCGCGGTCGCGAGGCCAAGGACGGTCCCAACCACCAGCACCGCCAGGGCACGACCTCGCCGACCTATCAGCTCAAGCATCCTCAGCATCTCCTCGACCGTGCGCGAGACGCGCATTCATACTCCACATATAGGACACCTGAATGACGTCACCAATCGGATCGGTCGTCTTCGTCGCGGACAGGCCTCGGCGGCGCCTCGTGCTGCGCCGTGGGCGTGCCGCCGCCGCCGCCCGATCCGCCGCCTTTTTGCGCCATGGATTTCGCCTGCTGCTTGCGCCGGCGCAAATTGGCGCGCAGGGCGTCGGCCTGGCGCGCGCGCCGGGCAGCCGCCTTGTCGGAACCGGAACGCTCAGCCGTCATCGCGAACACTATTCAGCGCTTGCACAAGGTCCTCGATCAGGTCGTCGCGATCCTCGATACCCACCGACAGCCGCAGCAAATCCTCGGGCACGCCGGATGACGGCGGCTCGATGGAGTGGCGATGCTCGACCAGGCTTTCGACCCCGCCCAACGAGGTCGCGCGCACGAACACGCGCATGGCGCCGGCCACGCGCAGCGCGGCAGCCCGTCCCCCGCGCACCTGAATCGACATCAGCCCACCGAAGCCGCCCGTCATCTGGCGCGCCGCGATGGCGTGGTGCGGATGACTTGGCAGCCCCGGATAGTGCACCGCAGATACCGCCGGATGCGCCGCTGCGGCCTCGGCCACCGCCATCGCATTCTCCGCCGACGCGCGCACCCGCACCGCCAGCGTGCGCAGCCCGCGCACCAGTTGCCAGGCGTCGAACGCGCCCAGCACCGCACCGCTCACATGGCGCTCGTCACGGACGGCCCGCCACAGCGCGCTGTCGTCGTCGTTGGTGACCAGCACGCCGCCCAGCACGTCGGAGTGGCCGTTCAGGTACTTGGTGGCGGAGTGGAACACGATGTCGGCACCCAGGCTCAAGGGACGCGCGAACACCGGCGTCGCGACGGTGCTGTCCACTGCCAGCACGGCACCGGCCGCGTGCGCCGCCTCCGCCGCCGCGGCGATATCGGCCACATGCAACAGCGGGTTGGAAGGAACCTCCAGCCAGACCGCGACGGTCTCGCCCGGCCGCAGCGTGTCGGCCAGCGGCGTACCGCCTGCCGGGTCCCACAGGGTCAGCGGCGTGCCGGTGCGCTCGGCATGCCGGCGCAAGAAATCGACCGCGCCATAGTAGATCGGCGCCTGCGCCACGATGTGGCCGCCCGGCGGCAGGCTGCGGAACAGGGCGGAAATCCCCGCCATGCCGGAAGAGAACAAGCGTGCCGACGACGCCCCCTCCAGCAGCGCCAGCACCCGCTCCGCCTCCGCGACCGTCGGGTTGTCGTCGCGGCCGTACTCATGTGCCGGGTTGATCAGCGCGTAGTCGGCATCGCGCGCATAGGTCGTCGACGGCTGCAGCGGCGCGACCGTGCCGCCGGAGGCCGCATCGAGCGCTTGCCCGGCCTGGGCGGCGACGGTGGCAAGGCGCGGTGAAGGATGATGTTCGGGCGGTTTGGTCACGCGTTTTCTCGGATCTACGGTGTCGGGGCTTCCGGCCATGCCCCTCATGGCCAATTCAATCCTACGCAAATTTGGCGTATGGGTAGAGCGTCATGACGGTCTTGTCCCCCACGCCGCGCTTCCCCCGCTTGAAACTCAACCGCACGCTCGCGGCGGCGGGGCTCTGTGTGCTGGCGGTGCTGGCCGGTTGTCGCGACCAGGCAATTTCCTACCCGTTGCCGACCGACCCCATCGATGCGGACGCAGTGGCACCCCTGGTCGCCGCAGCGGAGCGGCTCGGCCCCTCGGTCTGCGAGGAGTTCCGGGAGTTCAACTACGGCCCGGGTTTCTATGCCGACGACCTGGGCGGATCGTGCTGGGCGTGCCCGCCGGGCTATGTCCGCACCGACCGGGCGGTGACGGTCGACGGTGCGTGCGCCCCCGATGCGCAGACATCGGAAATCGGCAGCCCGGCGGATATCGAGCCGGTGCGCGCACGGTTCTACGGCAAGTACTTCGCCGAGGGCTGCCCGGCCTCCACGCCCGAACAGCCGACCATCGTCGTCGGCAACATCTGCTATGGCTGCCCGGCGGACTTCGAGCCCCTGACCGACGCCTACGACACGCCCTACTGCCGGCAATAACGCAAGATCAAACCAGGTAGCGCGCCACCGCCTCCTCGTTCCAGGCGATGCCCGTCCCAGGCGCCACGCCCGGTAGCGCGTGGCCGTCGGTCAGCGTCATGGGCTGGGCGAGAATCGGGCCCGCCCAGTCG
This sequence comes from Alphaproteobacteria bacterium, assembly GCA_965227515.1. Classification (GTDB taxonomy): domain Bacteria; phylum Pseudomonadota; class Alphaproteobacteria; order CALKHQ01; family CALKHQ01; genus CBDDFZ01. Next base: position 1,174,520 of record CBDDFZ010000001.1, on the reverse strand, counting down.
ACATACTCCAGCCAATGGCTGGTCGGCGTGGCGGCCAGCAGGTGCACGCTGACTTCCGGAAACAGGTGGCTCGACAGCGGGATGCCGCCCGGCTGGGCCAGGGCGGCGGCGCGCATCCATCCGGTGACGCCGCCGATCCGCATCGCGTCCGGCATCATATAGTCGCCGGCACCGGCGGCGATGGCCGCCGCCATGTCGTTCGGGCCCCAGTAGTTCTCGCCGAGCTGGATCGGTGTCGGCGACACGTTCCTGATCTCGGCGTAGCCGGCGTAGTCGTCGGCGCGGGTCGGCTCCTCGATCCAGGCGAGGCCGGCATCCGCCAGCGCCCGCACCCGCACGCGTGCCTCGGCCACCGTCAGCGACTGGTTGTAGTCCGACATCACCGTGATCTCGTGACCGACCGCCGCACGAACGGCTTCGACCACGGCAAGGTCCTCAGCGACGGTCGGATAGCCGAGCCGGACCTTGATGGCGCCAAACCCCTCGGCGAGCGCCTTGGCCTCGTCAACAGCTGCCGTGGCGCCGATCATGCCCAGCCCGTTGCTGTTGTAGGCCGGGATCGGGCGCGGCGTGGCACCGAGCAGCCGCACCAGCGGCAGGCCGGCCGATTTCGCCGCCGCGTCCCACGCCGCCATGTCCAGCCCGGCGAGCGCCATGCCGATCACGCCCGTGGTCCCGACCAGCTTGCAGGTCTGCCGGAGCCGGGCGTCGAGGGCCAATGGCGCCAGTGGCTGGCCAACGACCAGATCGGCGAGATCGCGACACACCGCCAGTGTCGCGGCCAGCGCACGCGGCGTGTAGGTCAGCACGTAGGCGTGGCCGACGGTTCCGTCGTCCGCCTCGATATCGACCAGGACCAGGGGCGCGATCTCCACCGCGCCGCCGCTGGTGACCAGCGGGCGGGCCATCGGCACCATCACCGCGCGTGCGTTCAGCGCGGTGACGGTCGCAGCCGGCGTGGCGGCCGAGGTGGCGGCGTCCATGCTCATGCTTTCGTTCCCGGTTTGCCGTTCAGCCAGGGCGGGGTCGGCAGCCCATTCACCACCCGCATCAGCTTGCGACTGTACTGGCGCCGCAACTCCACCAGATAGGGCTCGTCCTCCTCCAGCCGGCGATGCTCCTCCGGCACCAGCGACCCGGCCGTGTAGCTCAGCAGGTCGATCGGCGGCGCGACCGCCAGGTTGCTGCGGAAGGTGGCATCCATGGACAGAAGCGCGCACTTGCACCCGCTGGGCAGGTCGTTGTCGTGCCTGATGACGCGGTCCAGAATAGGCTTTCCGTACTTGGTCTCACCGATCTGCAGGTACGGCGTCTCCGCCGACGCGGCGATGAAGTTGCCGGCCTGGTAGATCTCATAGAGCTGGTGCGACTGGTCCGCGATCTGGCCGCCGAGCAGGAAGCTGGCGCCTGGGTCGCCGAAGGGCCGCACGTTATCGCCGTCGCGCGCCAGCACCTCGCGCAGGGTGTCGCCAACGATCTGGGCGGCGTCGTACATGGTGGCGGCCTTGCCCAGCGACGGCCCGTCGCCGGATACGTCGCGCTGCTGCAGCACGGTCACCACCGCCTGGGTGGTCGCCAGATTGCCGGCCGACAGCAGCGCCAGCATGCGCTCGCCGGGTGTACCGAAAAAGGTCATCTTGCGCACCAGCGCAATGTGGTCGACGCCGGCATTGGTGCGGCTGTCGGAGGCCAGCACAAGGCCGTCCTTGAGATATAGTCCGAGGCAATAGGTCACTTTGGGTCTCGCTGAAACGGCATGCCGTGGGCAGGTGTCGGCAGGCCGAGGAAAGGGTCGCATAGCGCAACTGCAGGCGCCGGCCAACCGCAAATGGGATCACGCTGAATGGAATGGAACACCGCACTCGAAGAAGTGTCGCAGGAAATCGCACCCCATCGCGGCAAGGGGCGGGTCGCCAACTACATTCCGGCCCTCGCCGCCGTCGACCCGAACCGGTTCGGCATCTCGCTGGCCCACCGGGACGGCACCTGCGATGCCACGGGCGACGCCGGCGAGCCGTTTTCGATCCAGTCGATCTCCAAGGTGTTCATGCTGACGCTGGCCCTGAACACGGTTGGCGAGGCGGTGTGGCGGCGGGTGGGGCGCGAGCCATCGGGCACGCCGTTCAACTCCATCGTGCAGCTCGAGGCCGAGGCTGGCATTCCGCGCAACCCGTTCATCAATGCCGGCGCGCTGGTGGTGACGGACATCGCGATATCCGAATTCGGCGCGGCCGAGGCCAAGCAGCGCCTGCTCGCCCTGGTCCGCCAGGTCTCCGGCAACGCCGACATCGCGTTCGACGAAACGGTCGCGCAGTCGGAGCTTGCGTGCGGGTTCCGCAACGCCGGGCTGGCCAACGTGATGAAGGGGTTCGGCAACATCGAGAACGCGGTCGACGACGTGCTCGACGTCTATTGCCACCAGTGCGCCATCGCCATGAGCTGCCGCGACCTGGCGCGGGCCGGGCTCTACCTCTCGAACGGCGGCCAGGACCCGGCAACCGGCGCCGAGATCGTGTCGCCGCTGCGTGCCCGGCGCATCAACGCCATCATGCTGACCTGCGGCCATTACGACGCCGCCGGCGAGTTTGCCTTTCGCGTCGGCCTACCGGGCAAAAGCGGCGTCGGCGGCGGCATTCTGGCGGTGGTGCCGCGCGGCATGGCGGTCGCGGTGTGGTCGCCGGGGCTGAACGAGCACGGCAACTCCCTGGTCGGCACCCTGGCGCTGGAGGCCCTGGTCGCCCGCACCGGGCTGGCGGTGCTTTAGCGCCCGTTCAGCCGTTCACAGCGCGTCAGAAGAACAGCTCGGTAATCCCCGGCCAGACCAGCAGCACCGCCAGCGCCAGGATCTGGATTGCGATGAACGGCAGGAAGCCGCGGAAGATGTCGGTCAGCGAGATCTCCGGCGGCGCCACCGACTTCAGGTAGAACGCGGCCGGCCCGAACGGCGGGCTCAGGAAGCTGACCTGCATGTTCATGCAGAACACCACGCCGAACCACACCGGCACGAACGAGGCCGACAGCGTGCCGATATAGCCGATCTCCTCGACCGGCAGCCGGGTGACGATGGGCAGGAACACCGGCATCACCAGCAGCACGATGCCGACCCAGTCCATGAACGCGCCCAGGATCAGGAAGATCACCATCATCACCAGGATGACGCTCATCGTCGGCAGGTCGGCGCCGATGATCAGGTTGGCGACATAGGTCGGCCCGCCGGCAATGGTGTAGGCACCCGCCAGCGCCGTGGCGCCGAACGTGACCCAGATGATGGTGCCGGTCGACTTGAAGGTGCGCATCAGCGCTTCGCGGATCAGCGTGAAGCTCATCTCGCCGCGAATGATGGTCAGCAGCATGACGGCGACGACACCCATGGCCGCCGCCTCGGTGATGCCGGTGATGCCGCCGTAGATCGAGCCCAGCACGACGCCGACCACCAGCAGCGGGGCGATCAGGCCCTTGCCGTGGGCCCAGGTCTGGCGGCGCTTCTCCGGCGAAACCAGCAGCGCGAGCACCGCCGTCACCATTGACAGGACGACCGCAATCCACAGGACCGATGAGTCGGAGACCAGGCCGGGTATGTCCTCGCCCTCTTCCGCCACGTTGCGGCCGACCGCATGGATGAAGCCTGCCCGCAGCAACAGCGCAATCGAGATTCCGACGGCCAGCATCATCATCAGGATGGAGAACATCAGCGCCTTCTGGCGGACGTTCGGCTCGCCCTCTTTCAGCGGGGCAGTCGTCGAGGGGAAGTACTTGTTCACGTAGAACATCAGCACTGCGTACGCGGCCAGCATCACGCCAATGATGCTCCAGCCCCAGTCCCACACCCAGTGGGCCACGCCCGACAGCGCCAGAATGGCCGGGAACGAGAAGAACTTGAACGCCCACAGCAACGTGCCCGACCGGGAAATGTCCTCCGGCTTCTCGCCCGGCAGCGGCGCCTCGTGCGGGCGCAGGTTCGACCGCACGATGATGTAGACGATGAAGAACGAGGCCAGCATGAATCCGGGCAGGAACGACGCCGTGAACAGCGCCTTGATCGAGGTCTCGGTGATCAGGCCGTAGATGATCAGCACGATCGACGGCGGGATCATGGTGCCGAGCGAGCCGGACGCGCAGATGGTGCCGATGGCCAGGTTGCGGTTGTAGCCCAGGCGCAGCATCTGCGGCAGCGCGATCAGGCCCAGCAGCACCACTTCGCCGCCGATGATGCCGGACATGGCGGCCATGATGATCGCCATGATCGAGGTGACGATGGCGATGCCGCCACGGGTGCGCGACAGCCAGAAATTCAGGCTGTTGTACATGTCGCGCGCGATGCCCGATCTTTCCAGGATCACCGCCATGAAGATGAACAGCGGCACCGATATGATCGGGTAGCTGACCATCAAGCCGTATATTCGCTGCGCCAGGATGTTCAGCGGCCCGGTGCCGAAATTGCCGAACAGCAGGTCCGGCCCGAACTTCATCACCAGCACCACCAGCGCCAGAAAGCCCGAGGCAAAGCCCAGCGGCATGCCGATGGCCAGCAGCAACAGGATGCCCAGCAGCAGAACGACCGAGATCGTGCCGATATCCATGTCGTGTCGTCCTAGATCGCGGGGAACTGGTGCATGGTGAACTCAGTCCGCCTTCTTGGCGCCGGTCAGGTCGGCAACCAGGTCGTCGGGAACGTCCTCGGCGATGGCGTGGGTCTCCTTCTCCTTGCGCCCCCAGTCGGCGATCAGGTTGGTGACCGACTGCAGCGCGATCAGCACCACGGTGATCAGCATCAAGGGCTTCATGGTGGCCGGTATCGGCGGGTCCCACGCGGTGCCGAACGTCTCCCACCGCATCAGCTTTTCCCAGGCTTCGTTGAAGCCGCCCCACACGACGGCGGCGGCGAAGATGCAGATCAGCAATGTCGAGATCAGGTCGAACAGCCGCTGCACCTTGCGCGGCACCATGTCGTAGAGGATGAAGATCCTGATATGGCCGCGCTGCTGCATGACGTAGAGCCCGGCCAGCAGGTAGATGCCGCCCGCGATCCACAGCGACATCTCGTTCACCCACAAGGTGGGCTTCTCGAACAGATACCGCATCACGACTTCGAAGAAGATGATCGCGACGATCACCGCCACCAGGAACATCGCGACCCGGCTGATCGCGATGGACACCCGGTCCATCCAGCCGGTGACTTCATGCTCGACCAACGGGCGTCTCCCTCAGCCTGGCGTCCCGTGCCGTCAATCGCACGGGCAGCACCGGAGCAAGTATGAACGCGCCCGCCGGCATCAGCGCCGGCGGGCCCGCCCAACCAGGGTCATGTCCGATGGGTTACTGGATCAGGCCCAGCGTGGTCATGAACTCGATGTGGCTGTCGACCAGCGCCCGCGCTTCCGGGGTCTTGTCGGCCCACACCTGCCACATGGCCTGCGCGGCCTCGCGGAACGACCGGCGATCCTCTGCCGACCAGTCGTGCAGGGTGACGCCCTGTGCGACCAGTTGCGCCGCGGCCTCGTTGTTCTTGACCTCGAACGTCAGCGCGGTCTGGAACGCCAGCTTCTGCATGGCGACCTCGATGATGCGCTGGATGTCGGCCGGCAACGCGTCCCAGGCGTCCTTGCGGATGGCCAGATGGTCCGACGGCATCGAGTGGAAGCCGGGGAAGGTCGCGTGATCGACCAGGTCATAGAGGCCCAGGCCGACGTTGTTGGCGAGCCCGGAGGCATCGGCACCGTCGATGATGCCGGTCTCCAGCGCGGTGAAGATCTCGGTGAAGTCCATCACGATCGGGCTGGCGCCAAGCTCGGCGAAGATCTCGGTCTCAAGGCCCGGAGGCGAGCGGAACTTCCAGTCGACCAGGTCCTCCGGTCCGGCCAGCGGCGCCGACGAGGACAGCGATTCCTGGCCGTACACCCACCAGCCGATCAGCTGCATGTTGAACTGGTTGTACAGTTCGTTGGCCGCGTCGTAGCCGCCGCCGTAGTACAGCCAGGCATATTGCTGCCACGGGGTGTCGTAGCCGCCCATGATGTCGCCGACGAACTGGAACGCCGGGTTCTTGCCGGTCTGGTAGGCACCGCCGGTCATGTCGCCGTCAAGGATGCCGGTGGCCGCGGCGTCGAAGGTCTCGACCGAGCCGACGACCGACGACGAGAAGAACATCTCGATGTCCAGGCGGCCGCCCGACATCAGCTCGACGTCGTCGACGAACTGCTGGGCCAGCTGACCCGACGGGGTCTCCGGCGCATAGTGCGTCTGGATGCGCAGGGTGAATTCCTGGGCCTGGGCCGAGGCGCCGAACGCAGCGGCGATAGCAAGGCCCAGCGCACCGCTGAGCGCAGTCGTATGCAACTTCATTCCTAATCCTCCCCAACCGCCCGGCCAGTGCAATGCCGTCCGGGCTTGTGGCGGCGCCATCGCGCCGATTGAACAAAAAGGCGGCAACCCCAATTGCCACCCTGCCTTCACATTATGCGGTGGCGCGTTGCGGGACAAGCCTGTTGCATGCGGCCAAATGCCGACGTTCCGCCGGATGACACAATTGCAAGATGACGGAACCCGCGGCGCAACCCATGTGTTCCGACATCACCTGCACATCAAGGAGATGAGCAATGAGACTGGCAAGATTGCACGGCGCCGCGGCGGCGCTGACTGTCCTGATGGCTGGCACTGCCGGCGCCTTCGCCCAGGAGCCGATCTGCTCGGGCGTCGGGGCGGAGGCCCGCGCGGAAGCGGAGACCGCGGACTACACGCTGAAGCTGGTGTACGCGCAGCAGAACGGCGACTTCGTGGCCGATGTGCATACCGAAATCACCGATGCCAACGGCGAGGTCGTGGTCGACGTGATCTGCGGCGGCCCGTGGGTGCTGGTCGACCTGCCGGGCGGCAGCTACGACGTGAGCGCAACCTTCCAGGGCGAGACCGAGACCATGACGGTGGCCGTCGCCGGCGACACCAAGCAGGAACAGGTCATCGCCTTCGCGGGCGCAGTCCAGTAGGGCCTGACGTCCGGCCAGAAGGACGTGACTTCCGGCGCCGCGGCTCTATGCTGCGGCGCACAATGACCGCCGATACCGACACGCCAACCCATACGGATACGGTTGCCAGGCTGCGGCGCTTCGCCACCCGCGAGGCGCCGAGCTTGTCACCGCTCTATGCGCAACTCGCGGCCTGCGCGGCCGACGACCCGGTCGCGCTGGAGATACTGGCCGGCCGCCAGCCCGGCCAGCCGCCCGCCAACATCCTGCTCAGCGCCATTCACGCGCTGCTGCTGGATGGCACGGACCACCCCTTGCGCCGGTCGTTCCCGGACCTGAGCGACGGTGGCCGCTTCGGCCCCGAAACGGCCGGCGACTTCGCGGATTTCTGCCGCGTGCACCGCGCGCCGTTGGCGGAGCTGGTGGCCAGGCGCAGGGTCTCGACCAACGAGGCACGGCGCAGCGCTGTGCTCTATCTCGCCTTCCAGTGGTTGCGGGCCCAGGGCTTGTTGGGGGGCGCGCTGGGTGTCGCGCCGATCGATGTCATCGAGGTCGGCACCAGTGCCGGGCTCAACCAGCTCTGGGACAGGTTTGGCTACGATTTCGGCCATCGCGGCCGCATGGGCGACCCGGCCTCCCCGGTGCGGATCTCACCGCGGCTGCGCGGCAGCCGCGCGATCCCGCCCGATGGGCCGGTTCCGGTGGGCCGGCGGATCGGCATCGACCTCGCCCCCCTCGACGTGCGCGACGCCGACGACCGGCGCTGGCTGCGCGCCCTGGTCTGGCCGGAGGAGACCTCCCGCCGCCACACCCTCCATGCAGCGCTGGAGATCGCGCGCCGCGATCCGCCGGAGATCATGGCCGCAGACGCCATGGCCGCCCTGCCCGCACTGATAACCCCCGGCCGGGCACCGGTCTGTGTGATGCATACGATCGTATTGTATCAGTTCCCGAAGGATCGCAGGCGCGCGTTCACCCGCCTGCTGATCAACCTGTCGCGGCGCCGGCCGGTCCTGCGCATCGCGTTCGAGCCGTTCATGGGCAGCTATGCCGCGCTGCACGTGCATGCCTATGATCGCGGCCGGGCATATCCGCCCGTTGAGCTGGCCCGCGCCGATGCGCACATTCGGCGGATTACGTGGCTCGGCCGTTCTTGACCCCTATTGCCGTCATTGCGCTCAGGACGCCAACAGGTCGGCGGTCGTAGCGACGGTGGCATACTCGCCATCCAGGACCGATAGCCACAGCGCCTGCACGTCCTCGGCTGGCCAGCGCCGCCCATTGCGGTCGACACGGTCTACCGCGGCAACGCCATCCGCCGGCACCATGACCGAGAACCCCAGGTTTGCGGCAACCCGCACCGTGGCATCGACGGAGTTCTCGATCAGCACGCCGCAAATGACGAGATTGCCGATCTCGCGCCCGCGTAACCATGGCTCCAGGTCCGTGCCGATGAAGGCGCTGTTGGTGCGCTTGGCAATAATCGCTTCGCCGTTCAGCGGCGCGACCTCGGGCTTGAAAGCATTGCCCGGCTGGCCCGGCCGGTAGGTCGATGACGGCTCGGTCGAATCATGGCGAACATGCACGACCGGCCAACCGTTCAACCGCCACGCACGCAGAAGGCTTGCAAGGTTGGATTCCATGTCCGGCTGGCTTCGACGCCCCCAGACCGGATCGTCAATGGCATGTTGTACATCGACAATGATCAGTGCTGTCGCAGTGTCCATGCCGGCGACTATGCTCGGAGATCGCTATCGCGCCAACCGCCGTGTCATCACGCTATTGCCACAATGGCTGCGTCTAACCGCCATGCCACACCATGCCAGCCACCACCATGAAGGTCGGTCCAGACATGCGACATGCCATTGCCGTCCCGGCACTCACGATTGCCCTGATCGGGGCCACGATATCCGGCGCCCTTGCCACGCCCGCGGATGACGCGGCCCTGGCGGCGTGCCGGTCCAATGCCGAGATTGCCGAAGTCCCGCAGGCGGCCGAGATCGGCTGCGAGTGCGCCATCGACGCCATGTCGCCGATGAGCGAGGACGACAAGACGCGGATCGCCGAAGACGGGTTCGAGCCACGGTCGTTCGAAATGGTCGAAACGACCTACCCGGGCATCCTGCAAGCCGTGCGCGGCTGTTTCGCGCCCTACGACTGAGCCTGGCGCCCCTGCCGCCGGTCTGCGCGGCCTATCCGGCGTTTTTTAGCTGCCTGCCAGACCGCGATCAGCTTTCGCTCAGGGCCGGTGCCGGCTTACTTTAGCCAGACTTCTGGCTCAGCACGTCGAACACGTCGCCATCGCCGGGGTCGCGCCCCAGCATGTGGCGCTGGTGCCAGAGGGCATAGAACAACAGCGTCCAGGCGGCGAAGCCGTGGCGCTTGTCGTCGCTGAGGAACAGCTTCACCACCTGGTCGCGGTGGGCGATGGCGGCGACCCCCGCCTGATCGGCCACCAGCGGGCCGAGTTGCGCGCCGCGGCCATGGATCCAGTGCGCCACCGGCACCGAGAAGCCGCGTTTCTTGGTGAAGGCCTCGGCCTCTGGCAGCGCCTCGTGCAGCCACTGGCGCAACAACCACTTGCCGGTGCGGCCGCGCACCTTCAGCTTGTCGGGCAGGCTGAAGGCGAAGGCGCCGACCTCCGTATCCAGTAGCGGTACGCGGCCCTCCAGGCCGTGCGCCATCAGGCAGCGGTCGACCTTGGTCAACAGGTCGTTGGGCAGCCAGTCGGCGCAATCGACCGCCTGGGCAATCTGCAGGCGCGAGTAGCCGGCATTGCCCGATGCCGTCGCCTCGGCGGCGTCCACACCGTCGCGCCAGCCCGACAATGCGCCCCGGATGATGCCCATGTCGTCGAACATGCCGCGCACCCGCATGCCCCGCCCGCCCCACAGCCACGAGCGCACCGCGCTGCGGTAGCGGCCATAGCCGGCGAACAGCTCGTCGCCGCCCTCGCCGCACAACACCACCTTCAACTCCTGGCTGGCGGCCTCGGCCAGCTTGAAGGTCGGCACCACCGCATAGTCGGCCACCGGATCGTCCAGCGCCGCGGCGATGCGGGGCAGCGTGGCCCAGAAGTCTGCCTCGCCGACCTCGACCTCGATATGCTCCGCCCCCACCGCCCTGGCGACGACCCGCGCGTGCGCCCGCTCGTCGTGGACCTCGTTGCCGACGAAGCCGGCGGTGAACGCGCGCACCGGCTGGTCGTTCAGCCGTGCCATCAGGGCCAGGATCGCCGAACTGTCGATGCCGCCGGACAGGAACATGCCATAGGGCACGTCGGAGCGCTGGTGCAGGTCGACGCTCTCGGTCAGCAGCCGGTCCAGCGTCTTCAGCGCCGTCGCCTCATCGGTCGGCGGCGCGGCCGTGGTTGGCAGCGCATGGCGGCGGGTCCGCTCCAGGATGCGCCCGCCGATGACGACCACCGTTTCGCCCGGCTGCAGCCGCTTGATGCCGGCGAACGGCGTGTTCGGGCCGGTGCTGAACTGCATCTGCAGCAGCTCGGCGCGCGCCACCGGGTCCTCGCGCGGCTCGACCAGGCCGGCCGCGACCAGGGCCTGCGGCTCTGACGCGAAGGCGAAGCCCTTCGGCATCTCGGTGTAGTAGAGCGGCTTGATGCCGAACGGATCGCGCGACAGGACCAGCCGCCCGGCGACCGGGTCGTGGATCGCCAATGCGTACATGCCGCGCAGATTGTCGGCGAAGGCCGGCCCGTCGCGGTTGTAGAGCAGGACCGGCGGCTCGCAATCCGACTTGGTGTTGAAGGTGGCGCCCGCCAGCTCCTGGCGCAGCTCGATGTAGTTGTAGATCTCGCCATTGCCGACCAGGACCTGGCCGTTGACGCCCTTGATCGGCTGGTCGCCGGTGGCGAGGTCGATGATGGCGAGGCGGGTCTGCGCCATCGCCACCTGGTCCTGGCGATAGGTGCCGCGTCCGTCCGGCCCGCGATGCGCCAGCGCATCGGCCAGCGCGGTCAGCACATCCGGCTCGGGCGGATCGTCCGCCGTCATCATCACGCCGGCGATGCCGCACATCAGCCGCGCTCCCGCACGGCGCTTGTCGCACGGTCGGCGGTCACCGCGCGAAACAGGTCCATGTACTGCCCCACCACCGCCTCCTCGGTGAAGTTGGCGTCATAGTGGGCGCGGCCGGCATCGACCAGCACGCGGCCGCAGTCGGGTTCCGCGATCAGGCGCTGGATGGCGGCGGCCAGCGCGTCGGCGTCTTCCACCGGCACCAGCAGGCCGGTCCGGCCATCGTCGATCAGCGCTGCCGGCCCGGCGGATGCGGCAGCGACAATGGGGCGGCCGTGCGCCCACGCTTCCAGCACCACATTGCCCAGCGGTTCCAGGCGCGAGGGGCAGATGGCGATGTCGGCGGCGGCCATCAGTGCGGGCATGTCGTCGCGCCAGCCGGGCATCCGCACCCGGTCGGCCACACCGAGCGATTGCGCCAGCCGCTCCAGGTCGGCGCGCAGCGGGCCCTCACCCACCAGCCACAGATGCGCATCGGGCACCTGGGCCAGCGCACGCAGGGCCACATCGAACGCCTTGTTCTCGTGCAGCCGGCCCAGCGCCAGCAGCAGCGGCACGCCCTCCGATGTGTCGAAGGTGGCGCGCGGCAGCGGCGGGTCCGGCGTCGCGGTGACGAAGTTCGGCAGGTAGTGGGCGCGCTCGGCCGGCCAGCCCTGGCCCACGATCCAGTCCACGATCTCGCGGGTGTTGCCGACCAGGTGGTCGAAGCCCTTGTAGTGCTTCAGGTCGTAGTAGCCGCCGAGCCGCGCCATGAGTAAGGGTTTTGGCGCTTGCTCCAACATCGCGCGGCGGCAATGGTCGGCGGCACGGCTCATCCAGGCGAGCACGATGTCGGGGCGGAAATCGGCGGCCAGCCGGCGCAGGCGCCGCGCGGTCCAGATATCGATGCCGCCGCCGAAGCCGAGTTCCGCCACGCTGGCGCCAGCCGCGCGCAATGCCGCGGCCCGCGCCGGATGGCGGCGGATCACCACCTGTTGCGCCAGGTCCAGGTCGCCGGCACGGCGCTGAAACGCCCCCGCCAGACGCACGAAGAAGGCCTCCGCGCCGCCGTTCGGCGCGCCCGCCATCACCTGCATCAACCGGATCACGTCACGCTTCCGATCACTCGTCTTCCAGATGGGCCTTCAGGTAGGTGAGGATCGGGTAGAGGCCGGCCATCAGCGCGATCAGGAAGCCGTACTTGCCCTCGCGGTAGCCCCGCCGCGCGACATAGCACTTGTAGAAACGGGAGAAGATGCGCCGCGCGTTGTGGAACAGCGAGCCTTTGAGCCCGGTGTCGCGCATGTCCTGGGCGGCCAGCGTGGTGTAGTTGTCGAGCCGGCGCAGCATGTCGGAGATGCTGTCGTCGACATAGTGGTCCATCCGGTTTTCCAGCGTCATGCGCTGGCCCTTCAGGTCCAGCTTCGGATGCACCCGCTGCCGGCCCCAGCGCTTGGCGCCGCGCGCGAACAGGCGCACCGCCGCCCCCACGCCGAACTGCGCGCCCCAGCCATAGCGTACCAGCCGCCCGCCGACATAGTTGTCGAACGGGATCAGGAAATAGCCGTATGGGGCCTGGCGGATGACGCCGACGATCTCGTCCGCCAGCGCCTTGGAGACCCGTTCGTCGGCATCGACCTCCAGGATCCAGGCGCCCTTGCAGGCATCGATGCCGGTGTTGCGGCGGTCGCCCTCGATCTCCCAGCCGCCTTCGATCAGGCGGTCGGTGTAGCGCCCCGCAATCTCCGCCGAGCGGTCGGTGCAGCGGTCCAGCACCACCACCAGTTCGTCTGCGAAACTCAGTGCGCCCAGGCACTCATCGAGGTTGTCTTCCTCGTTGTGCGCCACCACCAGCGCCGACAGGGTGATCTCGCTCTCGACCGCGTGCGGCCGTGCGTCATCGCCGGTTGCGCTATCCTGACCGTGTGCGTCCATCGACTCCGCGACGTCGAGTGATTGCCTCCCCGTTGATGTAGTTCATTTCGGCGCGGCCCGGCAAATTTTGCGCACAGGCGTTGCCGTGTTGCACAACCGGCGTGTAAGTGGCGCCATGCAGACCGTCCTGATCATCAAGCATGGGGCGCTGGGCGACATCATCATGTCGCTGGGCCCGTTCCAGGCGATCCGGCGCCATCACCCGGACGCGCGCCTGTTGATGCTGACCACCCGCCCGTTCGTGCCGCTGATCGAGGCGACCGGATGGTTCGACGAGGTCTGGGTCGACCCGAAGCCGAAGCTCACCCAACCAGGCGCCTGGCTGGGCCTGGTCCGCCGGCTGCGCGGCGCCGGGCTGACCCATGTCTACGACCTGCAGCGGTCCGACCGCACCGCCACCATGTTCCGCGCCCTGGTCGGCCGGCGGCCGGAATGGAACGGCACCGTCGCCGGCGCCACCCATCGCTACGTCAAGCCCACCGGCCGCGCGATCCACATCATGGACCGGGAGCGCGCGCAGCTTGCGCTCAGCGGCATCGCCGACGTGCCGGCGCCGTCGTTCGACTGGGTCGATACCGACGTCGCGCGATTCGACCTGCCGGAACGTTACGCCCTCATCGTGCCCGGCTGCGCCCCGCACCGGCCGGAGAAGCGCTGGCCCGCGGCACACTTCGCTGCCGTCGGGCGCTGGCTTGCCGGGCAAGGCATCGCGCCGGTGCTGATCGGCACCGCGCAGGAGGCGGAGACGATTTCGGCGGTCAGGCGCGACTGCCCGGACGCCATCGACCTCGGCGGTGCCACCAGCCTGGTCGAGGTGCTGGCCCTGGCGCGCGGCGCCGCGGCGGCCGTCGGCAACGACACCGGCCCGATGCACGGCACGGCAGCCATCGGCGCGCCGTCGCTGGTGGTGTTCTCCGCCGCGTCCGACCCGGCTCTGATCGCGCCGCGCGGCCCGGCGGTCGCGGTGATGCGGGTCGACGATCTCGCCACCCTCGACCCCGACGCCGTGATCGCGCGCCTCGCTGAACTCACCGCCATTGCGCCATCGTGATCGGGTGTGTGCCGGCGGCGGGTGTAGGCTCACAGCCATGCTCAGCTAGCGGGAGAGCGGCGATGACTTTCTTGGCACGTGTTCAGGGCATTCTTGCGGTGGTGGCGCTGGCCACGCCGGCCTTGGCCGACCAAGCCGACCCGGAACTGCCCACCCTGTTCGATCGGCTGGCGGCGGCGGAAAACCCCGCCGAGGCGCAGGCGGTCGAGCGCGAGATCTGGGTGCGGTGGATCGCGACCGACGACAAGGAAGCGGAGATCATGATGCTGGGCGGCATCGACGCCATGCGCCAGCATCGCCTGGAGTCCGCCGCCGACGCCTTTACCGCGCTGATCGAATATGCGCCCGACTATGCGGAGGCCTGGAACAAGCGGGCCACGGTGCTTTTCTACATGGGCGACTACCTGGCCTCAGCCGCCGACGTGCAGAAGACGCTGGAGCTTGAGCCGCGCCATTTCGGGGCGCTGAGCGGCCTCGGCATGATCTTCGATGCGCTGGGCGAGCCCGAGGGCGCGTTGGAAGCCTATGAGCAGGCGCTCGAGGTCTATCCGATGCTTGGCAGCGCGCAGGTGCGGGTCGAGCAACTCCGCGCCGAACTGGCGGGCGAAGCGCTGTAAGGCGCCCAGAATCTTCGACGGTTCACCGGAAATCGCGGCAGCGGTGATCTGGTTCACAGGGTGGGGTTTCAGGCGTTCCCAAATCCAACTCATCGGCAGGGCGAGACGCCCGCAGCCATTTGGAAAACGGGAGCAACCGTCATGTTCAAGACCATCCGGAATACCGCCGTCGCCACCATCGCCGCCGCCGGCGTGCTGGCCGCTGCCACCGCCGCCCAGGCCGCGTCGAACCTGTCCCTGGAAAACGCCAGCGGCATGGACATCCACTACGTCTACATCTCGCCGGACTATGCCGCCGACTGGGGCACCGACGTGCTGGGCAACGACATCCTGCCGGCCGGCGGCGTCTATGAGCTGAGCTCCAACGGCGACCACTGCATCTACGACGTGCTGGTCGTCTGGGCCGACGGCTATGAGATGGACGGCTACGGCTTCGACTTCTGCGCCAACGACACCCTCGTGATCGAGTAAAGCGCTAGCGCAAGACACTGATATGACCGGGTGACCAACGCCGCAATCGCCCGGGCATAAGCCCTCCCCCACGCACGCGGGGGAGGGCTTCTCGCGTTCAGGCGGTCCTTTCGGCCCCACTGACGAAAAAGGGCCGGCAAGTTGCCCCGCCGGCCCTTCTAATCTGTCAGGACTCTCCGCTTCAGGCGGCTTCCAGCACCTGCTCCAGCTTGGTGACCGCGTCGGTCTCGCCGATGCTTTCCACCGCCGCCAGCTCACGCACCAGGCGGTCGAGTGCCGCCTGGTAGATCTGGCGCTCGCTGTACGACTGGTCCGGCTGGTTCGACGAGCGGTGCAAATCGCGCACCACCTCGGCGATCGACACCGGGTCGCCGGAGTTGATCTTCGCTTCGTACTCCTGCGCCCGGCGGCTCCACATGGTGCGCTTGGTGCGCGCCCGGCCCTTCAGGGTCTTCAGGGCACTGTCCATCTGCTGGCGCGAACTCAGCGCGCGCAGGCCCGACGCGCCGATCTTGTTGATCGGCACCCGCAACGTCATCCGGTCCTTCTCGAAGCTGACCACCAGCACACGCAGCTCATGGCCCGCGATGGTCTGGGTTTCGATCGCCTCGATCTTACCGACACCGTGGGTGGGATAGACGACGCTCTCACCCGGCTTGAAATCCATCTTTTCCGACATCTTGTCTGTTCAGCCCTCGTTCAACGCGCAATAACGGCGACTCACAACAACGCCCACAGCGCTCGAACTCCTGTTCGAACGGAGTGTCGTCGTTCGCTTGATCCTACGGGTGAATTCCGCCCAATTTGTGATCCGGCCGACGTCAGCGTCCGCCTAGCCTCACGGCGAATTCACTAGGGTGACCGCGCACTGCCAAGACTGAGAAAGCGTTAACCACAAACCTTCACCCAAGCCTGCAATGCACCGACCTCAACCCAAGTAAGCTACCACAAAATCCGCCGTTTTTGTACAAAAAAGTGCCGGGCGGTAGCTGACTTGGTTAATCCCCGGCGCCGGGATTCGGGCTGAAATGTTCGGCCTTTTCCTTCACGTCCTTCCAATCGTCAGAATCGTCTGGCGACGCGCCCTTCTGGGTAATGTTCGGCCATTGCTCGGCGTAGTCACGGTTAACTTCGAGCCATTTGTCGATGTTCGGCTCGGTGTCGGGCACGATCGCCTCGACGGGGCATTCGGGCTCGCACACGCCGCAATCGATGCACTCATCCGGGTGGATGACGAGCATGTTTTCACCTTCGTAGAAGCAGTCGACCGGGCAGACTTCGACGCAATCCATGTACTTGCACTTGATGCAGGCCTCCAGCACCACGTAGGTCATTCGCTCATCCCTCCCTCGCCGGCATGCGCGCCGGCGTGTAGCAAAGTCAGTTCGTCAATCGGCCGTCAACGGGTCGTCGCGCCCGGCCAGGGCCCGCTTGCGCGCCGCACCGTTGTCACGATCCGAAATATAGAGCAACCCGCCAATGCGGCGCATCATGCTTGCTTCCAGATCGTGTACCTGGCCATCGGCATAGGCCACCCGCCACAGCATTTCCATCATTCTGGTGCGTTCGGCGTCGTCATAAGCGTCTTTCAGCGTCTGGGTGAAGCGCTGATAATGGGTGGCGTCGCCCGCGGCCAGTTCCGCCGCCGCGATCAGCCGGTCCGCCACCGCGCTGTCGAGCGCGAACTCCGCGCGCACAAGCCGCTTGATCTCGGCACGCTCGTCCTCGCCGAAATGGTCGTCCAGGCTGGCGGTCTCGATCATCAGGGCGGCGGCCGCCAACTGCACGTCGTCGAACCCCTCGCCAGAGCCGCCCGCGTCGTCGGCGATATCGGTCTCGACGACAAACAACTCTTTCAGCCGACCGAACATGGTCCTGTCTCCCGTTCCATGCCCCACGGCGCGGCGGGGCGGAGGCGCATCATGACTCGAGGCCGCGAATGCGGTCGATCTGGCGCCGGTCGCGCTTGGTCGGCCGACCGCTGCCCGGTGCGCGGTGCGCCTGTTCCTGGCTCTCCGGCGCAGCCTTGCGCGGCTCAGGCGGCTGCAGGTCGACGTAGAGTGTCGCCGCTTCCGGCGCCGGCCCACGGCGCACGCCCAGCGCCGCAACCTCGATAACCCGCACGTGGGGGCCGCGGGCGAATGTCAGCACGTCGCCCACCTTCACCGCTGTGTTTGCCTTGGCCACCGGCGCGCGATTGACCCTGATCTTGCCGCCGTTGCAGGCCGCCGCGGCCAGCGTGCGGCTCTTGTAGAATCTGGCGAACCAGAGCCATTTGTCCAGTCGCTGCCGGGCGGCATCCTCGCTCATCGGCCGCGCTCGAGCTGTCGCTTCAGGTCGCGCAGGACGGCAAAGGGCGAGTCGGGATTGATCGCAGCCGGCGGCTTGCGGCGGCGACGCGGCGGCTTGGCGCGGGTATCCGCAACTTGTTTGACGGGCTCGCTCTGGGCGGCGTCCGGCTTGCGCCCAGGCTTGCCGTTGGACTTATTTTTGGCGTTGGCCTGGTCGTTGCGCTCGGCGGGCGGCTTCTTGGCGCCCTTGCCGGCGTTGCCGCGTGGCCGGTCGCGCCTGCCGTGCAGGCGGAAGTGAACGCCGTCCGCACCCTGCACGCGCCGATAGCCCAGGCGGGACAACAGGTCGCGCAATTCGGCCAGGGTCAGGTCGGCGCACGATGCCAGCTCCGGGGTCGGGGCCAGCACGCCCTTGCGCAGGGTGGCGCCGGCGCGGCCGGCGATCCACTCCACATTGGAGATCGGCACCGCGCGACGGCCGACCAGCCAATGGCCCAGCGCCTCGTAGAACGCCGCCGGTGCCGCCGGATCGGCCGGCACGCTGCGCCCACCCCTCGCAGGCAGGTTGGGCACGTCCTGGCCAGCCCACAGGCACCACAGCATCGCGCGGGTGCGCGCCGCCAGCGGGCTGCGCAGCGTGGTCACGGTCAGGCTCGCCCGCCCGATGCGGACTCCCAGCGCGCGCAAGGCCCGCCGGTCGCCGGTGGCCAGCCCATCGACATGGGCGCGCACGCTGGCGCGCGAGACCATGCCCAACCCATGGGCCAACTGGAAGGCGATGCCGCGCGCATGGCCGCCCAGACTGGCGCTCGCCAGATCGAACAGCGGTTTCAGGCGGGTGGCCAGCTCAGCCGCCAGCCAGGCCTGTATCCGTGCCACGATCCGCACCCGGTCGTCAGGCGACAGTTCCAGGTTCCCGACCAGCTCCACCTTCGGGTGCAGGATGTCGTCGCCGCGCACCAGTTTGGCAACCGCATGGCCCTGCCAGCGCACGTGCCCGTCCGCGCCCAGCTTGAAATCGGCGTCGGCGGCTTCTGCGACCGCCCGCACCCGCGCCGGCACCGCGCCCCGAAGCGCCTGGCGCACCGCGCGTGCCCTGGCCCCATCCTCGCCGCGCCGGCCATGGCGCAGGGTCACCGCGTCGATCTCGCCGTCGGGCGCCGGCATGAAGCTCAGGCCCTGAATGACGCCAATGGCGGTGCCGTCCAGCAGCACCTCGTCGGACCGCACCACCCCCACCGGCGCCGGCCCGTCATGACGGCGGCGGCCGTGCTGCGGACCGTAGGGATCGACGAACTGGTCGGTAAGCCGGTCGTGCAGCGCGTCGCTCAGCCGGTCCTCGATATCGCGGGTGCGCTCGCGCCAGTGGTCGGGGTCGTCGACCCAGTCGGCGCGATGCGCCAGATAGGTCCACGAGCGGATGCGTGCGATCCGGTCCAGCAGCACCGGGATGTCGCCGGTCTGGTTGTCCAGCTTGGCGGTGTTGCGCGCGACCCAGTCGGTCGGCAGCCGCTCGTCGGGCCCGCGCAGATAGGCGAACACACGTCCCAGGAAGCGGGCATGGCTCGCCACCGAGCCCTGGACGAAGTCCGGGATCTGGCACACGTCCCACAGCAGGGCGACGCCGTCACGGTCCTGCGCCAGCGCGGCAAGGTCTGGCTGCTCGGTCAGCGCATCCAGGGTTGCCTGGTCGACCGCGTCGGCGACCGGCACCAGGAACGGCTGCGGCGGCGGTTGGCGCAGGCTGGCCTTCAGCGACGCCAGGTTCCGGGTGTCGATGGACCCATTGCGCCAGGTGAACCAATAGGCGGGCGGGAAGTCGTGTGCTTCCAGCGCGTCGATCCGCTCCTGCTCGAACGGATACTGGCGGTCTGTGACCCCGAAAGTGCCGTCGCGCAGGTGGCGGCCGGCGCGCCCCGCGATCTGGCCGATCTCCGCGTCGGTCAGAGTGCGGATGCGCTTGCCGTCGAACTTGGTGGTGCTGGCGAACGCGACATGGTCGATGTCCATGTTCAGGCCCATGCCGATGGCATCGGTGGCGACCAGGAAGTCGACCTCGCCGGCCTGGTACATCGCCACCTGGGCGTTGCGGGTGCGCGGGCTGAGCGCGCCCATCACCACCGCGCAACCGCCGCGCCGGCGGCGCAATGCGACCGCGATGTCGTGGACGTCCTCGGCCGAGAACGCCACCACCGCCGTGCGCGGCGACAGGCGATGCAGCTTGCGCGGGCCGGCGTAGCTGAGCCGCGACAACCGCTCGCGCCGCTCCACTTCCAGCCCCGGCAACAGCTTGCGCAACAGGGGGGCGGCGGTATCGGACCCCAGCAACATGGTCTCGGAGATGCCGCGCGCGCCCAGGATGCGCTGGGTGAAAACGTGGCCGCGATGGGCGTCGGCGGCGAGCTGCACCTCGTCGATGGCCAGGAACTCCACCGGAATGTCCAGCGGCATCGCCTCCACCGTGCAGACATAGTAGCTCGCCGACGGCGGGACGATCTTCTCCTCGCCGGTGACCAAGGCGACACTGCGGGTGCCGCGCACGGTGACGATGCGGTCGTAGATCTCCCGCGCCAACAGGCGCAACGGCAGGCCGATCATGCCGCTGCGGTGCGCCAGCATGCGCTCGATCGCCAGATGCGTCTTGCCGGTATTGGTCGGGCCGAGCACGGCCTTGACGGTAACGCGGCCCTGTGCCGGAGCGTGGCCCATATGCATGGGCAAGATTTGGCGGCTCGCGCCAAGATGTGCAACATCAAATGCTGGCCGCGTTACCGCAGTGCTGCCACATTCTGCCAATACCGAATGCAAAGTTTCATCGGGCCGCGCTCAGGCGCAGGACGCACCCGCCCGGCCCGTCGCCCATCTGAACCGGAGCACACGACATGATCGGACACCGTTCCAGATCCGCCACTCTCAGTGCCTTGCTCGCCACCACCGCGCTGGCCGTCTGGGCCGCGCCGGCGTCCGCCGCCAACCAGGCCGAGGCGAACCGTATCCAGCAGGCGGTCGAGGCGTGGCTGGAAGATTCCTCCAGTGCCGCGACGACGATCGCGGCGGCCGGCGGCATCGATGTCGCCATCGACGGCGAGGCCTACGTCGTGACCCTGGCCGATCTGGCCCTGGTGATAGGCGACCCGGACGTGCCTTCCATCGAGCTAGGCGGCGCGGACTTCGGCGACCTGACCATCACCATCGTGCCGGACCCGGTCGACCCGGATATGTACAGCTTCGACGCGACCTTCGGCGAGGGCGACAAGCCGGTGACGTTCGTCATCCACGGCGAGGACGGCAGCGGCGAGGTCATCATCGGCAACCATCACATCGGGGGAGACTGGTCGGCGGACATCGACTACGCCACCAGCCTGGACATCCTGTTCGACAACCTGGTCGCGCAGCCCACAGAGGGCGCCGACATGGACGACGGGCGGCTGACCGTGGCCGAGCTGTCGCTGGTGCTGAACATGCTGGAGACCCGGCCCGGGCTGTGGGACGGCGACGCCGAGATCCGCATCGCCGATCTGGTCGCCGAGGTCGAGGGCCAGGTCCCGCTGCAGTTCACCGAGCTGTCCTTCTACGAGAACTTCGGCGGCTTCGCGTTCAGCGAATACATGGACTATGCCGAGGAGCACGGCCTGACCGACGGCCAGTTGGACGAGCCGGGCAGCCAGCTCGAGCTCTTCTCCATGATCAAGCGGCTGGTTCTGGACATGCCGACCGTGGTCGAGGACTTCTCGCTGGGCTGGTACGTCGCCGGGCTGACCGGCGGTGCGCCGGGCGACCAGGTGTTCATCGACGAGCACAGCTTCGAATTCGGCATCTTCGGCCTGGGCGAGGACACCTCGAACTGGATTCTCAGCTTCTACCTGCAGGGCCTCGACATCCCGCAGGGCGACGTGCCGGAGAACTTCGTGCCGACCATCGTCGACGTGGAGATCACCGCCAATGACGTACCCACCGGCCTGGGCTGGGGGGCGCTGGAAGACACCGTCGGCGGCAGCGAGATCCAGGACATGGATGCCGTCGGCCCGATGCTGGGCCAGCAGTTCGTCCAGTTGATGCTGCAGTCCGGCACGTCGATGGACATCGTCGGCGACATCGGTTGGGAAACCGGGCTGATCCAGTTCGAAGGCGGTATCGCCGCCGACGCCAGCTCGCCGTTCATGACCAGCGGCGGGCTCACCATCGTGGTCAACGAGATGGCCGCGATGATCGACGAGGTCGGGCGCACGGTCGGCAACGAGCAGGCCGCGGCCATGACCATGATCCAGGCCATGGGGCAGGCGGACGAGGATGCCAACGGCACGCCGCTGACGATCTATGACTTCGAGATCACCTCAGGCGGCGAAGTGCGCATGAACGGCCAGGACCTGGACCCGCTGCTGGGCAACATGCCGTTCTGAGTCTTCGCTCGAAAATGAGCGCGACACGCTCATTTTCAGTGCGGCACCGGCCCACACCCCCTCCCGGCCGCCCAGACAGCATACGATCGTTGGGTGGCCGGGAGGGGGTGTGGGCTGGAACCGAATTCTCAGCCCAATGCAACAGGGCCGTGCCTTCGGGCGCGGCCCTTTTTCGTGTCTCGTGAACAGCGCCAAATTTCGGCCCACTTGGCGCACTAAGTGTGCCATCCAAACAGTGGGATGTGGGACATACACCTTGATCGTGTCAGCTCGCGCTGAACCGGCACCGGCCCTCTCCCCCACCCGGCCGCCCACGAAAGTATGCTATCTGGGCGGCCGGGTGGGGGAGAGGGCTGGCGCCGACTTGAACGATCATGTTCCAGAGGCAAGAACAATGAAACCATACCTTTTCAGTTCGACGACGTGTAGCGCCGCGGCGCTCGTTGCCGCTCTCGCAACCTTCAGTCCGGCACAGGCGGCGGACGCCACCGGGGCGGCGGTCCTGCAGGCCGACTTCGCCAATTTCTTCGCCGATGTCGAGGAGACGCTGGGCGGCACCATCGTCTGGTCGGCGCCGATCGACGTCGCCGTGGATGGCGCGCGCTACCGGCTGACGATCCCCGCCTTCGTGCTGCAGTTCGAGGTCGACCCCGACGCGTCCGACCTGCGCCCCATGGGACCGGACGATGGGGGACCGGACGACGAGCAACCGGACCGGGAGTTGATACCCGATCACGACGAGCCGCCGGTCCAGCCCGTTTCGATGCTGCACTTCGCGTTCGGCGAGATGGTGATCCATCTCGACCCGCGCGAGGACGACCCGGACCTGACCGGGTTCGATATGTCGGGGCCGTGGACCATGGCCGCGACCCTGGACGGCGAGCAGATCCTCGGCCTGTCATATGACGTCTCGACCATCAGCGGCGTCTGGTCGGACGCGCTGGACTACCCCACCGCGCTGGTGTCGAACATGGACAACATGGCCATGTCGATCGGGCTCGGCATGCTGTTCGACGACCTGGCGATGGGTGGCGCGTTCGACATCGAGATCGTGGTCGACAACTACGAGTCGGAATTCGCGTTCATCGAGGGTGAGAACGGCAACTGGGATGCCGAGGGCTGGTACCGGCTGACCGGCATGACATCGCAGGACGGCATGGGCGGCAGCCAGACCATCGGCTCCATCCAGGCGGAGCTCGGGTTCACCGACGTGCCGATGCTGGAATGGCGCGACTATGTCGAGGAACTGGCCACCGTCATCGGCGACATCGCCGCCGACCGGCTGGACAGCTACGACGAGCAGGACCCTGAACGGCTGGCGTTCATCACCGTCATGGACATGCCGCCGTTCTATGACAGCATCGACTACCGCACGGTGGTGGAGGACTATGTCACCGACCAGCCGCTGGCGCGCAACGAGATCGCCTACCAGGAGGTCGCGCTGTCGGCGGACGGCCTGCGCGGCGACCTCGCCAGCCTGGACTTCCTGTTCGCCATCGACGGGTTCACGTTCGAGTTCCCGCTGAACTACGCCGACGATATCGACATCGAGGCCCTGATCCCGCACCGGGGCTCGATCAGCGTCAGCGCCAGCAACGTGCCGGTGGGCGTGATCGCCGACGAACTGGACGCGGCCATGCTCGATCCGACCCTCGATCCGGAGGATGTGATCGAACGCGTCGCCGATGCGTTCTCCGGGGCCTTGCTGCACGCCGGCGCGTCGCTGGTCTACGACCTGGAGATGGCGATCCTGTCGGCCGAGATCGCGGTCCACGGCGACCTGCTGGCTGACCCGCAATCGCCGACCCTCGTGACCGGCGGCGCCGACGTGCGGCTGACCGACATCCTGTCGCCGCTGGTCGTCGCCCATCTGATCGACCAGCAGACCGCGGACGAGGTCGCGGCGGTGCTGGAGGCCGAGGCCATCGTCGAGGCGGCCGAGGGCGGGCCGTCGACGTGGCTCTACCAGTTCGTCATGCCGGCGAACGGCCTGGTCACGCTGAACGGCGAGAACGTCATGTCGGTCTTCGCCCGCATCGAGCCGGCGATGGAGGCGTTGTTCAGGTAACGTTACGGACCCTCACCCTCCCGTCCGGCTACGCCGACCGGGTCCCTCCCTCTCCCACTTCGCGGGAGAGGGTGAAAAGGCGCGGTCGAATCCCCTCTCCCAGCTTGGGAGAGGGAGGGGCCCAGCCGCAGGCTGGGAGGGTGAGGGCATCTAATGCACCAAAGGGCGCCTAGCTCCGGCCGTCCTTTGTCCCCGCCGTGCGCATCGACGAGCGGCGCACCAGCGCCTGCAGGTTGCGCGGCATCTTCAGGTAGGCGGCCTTGGCCATGTCGCGGAACGAGCTGCGGTGCCAGGCGACCAGCGACCGCCCCCACAGCGTGGTGGGGATGCGCACGTCGCGCACGCCATAGGACAGTTCCGTCCACTCCCACTTGTAGTCCTCGGGCTCGGGCATGAAGTCGACCGTCTCCATGCCGCCCGCCTGCGCCCACTTGATGGTTTCCAGCACCAGGGTGCGGCCCGGCGCGCCCGGCATGAACCGCCCGTCATAGCCGAACAGCCAGCCAACCAGGCACTTGCCGACGACGAAACCGGTCATCACCGCCACGATATCCTCATCGGCATAGAGGCCGAACACGACGACCTGGCCGTCGCGGAACCCCTGGGTGGTGACATCGCTCAGGAACGGTGCGTCGTGGCTGAACTGGGCATGGGTCATGCGGTCCTTGACCGCCTCGCCGCGGGTGCCCAGCCGGCGCAGCTTCTCATCGAACATCCAGCCGATCAGCCGCTCGGCCTCCGCCGCGTCGTCGACCGCGTCGAACCGGACGGCGCCGAACCTGGCCAGCCGGTTGCGGCGGTTGCGAATGGTGCTGCGGGTCTTCTTGCTGAGCTGGGCGTAGTAGTCGTCCCAGCCGGCGTACCTGGTCAGGTCGACATAGGGGGAGCATGACGGCTTCTCCCACCGCCAGCGGTCCTGGCCGACCAGCCGGTCCATCGCCGAGCCTGCCGGCATCCGGCGGCACACCACCATGTCCGGCCGGGTGATCTGGATCATCTTGGCCCAGGCGGCGCGGCACCACGCGTCGGCCTGCGGTTCCGGCGCCACGACAATGGCGTCGAAATCGACCAGTTCCTCCGACAGCGCCTGGGTCACCCGCCAGAACCGGCGGCGATACATGACCAGCGGCCAGATCAGCCGGATCTGCCCCGCGACCCGCCCGACGATGACGAGCGGCGTGCGGTCGCTGCGCTCTTCCACCCGCGCCCACATACGCCGGGCCCAATAGGGATCCTGGTGGAACTTGCGGTCGGGCATCGCCCGATAGAGCGCCTGCCAGTCCGGCTGGATTGCCTCCAGTTCTTCGGCGCGCTCCAGGACCGAGAGTTGCAAATCCCCCGCTGCATCATCAACGGTTGCATCACCCACGGTTCGGCCCCGCCATTATCCCCTGCTGCGCTATGCCTTGGAGTCGGGCCGAAACTATCAACTTCGGGAACGGGCGAACAACCCAATTGCCGGTAATACCCCTCAAGCCACGCCAAATTGCCATAGTTGGCGCATATGCTCGCCCGCGTGACAAATTCGCGTCACAGTTGGCAGGGGAGCGGCGGACATGAGGGCAGCGAATCGCACCGGGACAGCGGGCATTTGCGCGGCACTGGCATTGCTCGCCTGGGTACTGGCCGGGGTGCTGGCCGGCATCGGCCCCGCGGCTGCCCAGTCGTCCATCGTCGAACAGGCGCCGACCATCGACATTCTTCGGATCGGCATCAGCGGCGGCGGACTGTCCCACTCCGTCGCGCCCTATGCCGGCACGGCCGAGCCGTTGGTGATCCCGCTGCCGGAGGGCGGCAGCGGCGCGGTGAGCGTGGAAGCCGAGGTGCGCGCCGACAACGTCGACGACTTCCGGATGCTGCTGGTCCATGGCGGCAGCGAGACCGACATGACCGCTCGCGACCTGGGCGGCGGCATCGCGCTTTACAGCGCCACGGTCTTCCCGCCGGCAGACACGGCGACGAACTTCGCCCTGATCCCGCTCTATCGCCCGGTTGCCGAGCCGATCCACGGGTCGCCGTTCGTGGATGACGACGGCCAGATAGATGCGATCCTGTCCTACAACCTCAGCAACGCGCTGGATGGCGAGAACGCCTGCGAGGCCGCCGCCAGCCGTTACTTCGGCGGGCACCGGGCAGCCGGCATGGTGGTCGACTTCCTGCAGGAAGCGGGCGCGGTCGGCGTCGGCCTCGTCATCGACGGCGCGGCAACCGTCCTGACCGGCGGCACGGCCAGTGTCAGCAGCGTGCGCGCGCTCGCCAAGCAGTTCATCATCAGCGTCGGCGTGAACATGGTGAAGTCGTTCACCGGCAACTTCATCCGCGGCTTTCCGGTGACGCAGAACTGGCGCTCCAACCTGTTCTCCGCCTTCACCAACGGCGTGCTCGACGTCAGCTTCCATCGCGCGCTGTCGAACGTGTCCCTGCGCATGCACCAGTGGCTCGACCACACCAGTGCGTCGCAGGAAATGAACAACTTCGCCCGCTGGTTGGCGACCCAGGAGATCAACGCGGGCAACTGGGCCGGCAATGCACTGGCGCAGGAGAAACTGGCGGAACTTCTGGATCGGGTGCTGCTGGAGTACCGCGCCCAACTCGACCGCATGGGCCTGAGCCCGGCGTACTTCCTGCAGCTTTCCGACGACGTGGTGATCGACGGCCATCGGCTGCAGGTCGCCGGCCTGCAATGGACGGTGACCGGCAAGGCCTCTGTCGTGGTGACGTGCACGCCGCCCGGCGCCGACGCCCCCACCGACAACATCCTGATCCAGTTCACCGAGGCCAGCGACGGCACCCCGCGCAATATCCGCATCAGCCGCGAGCCGGCGGTTTCCGGCCAGGAGCACGATGTCGACGACCTGCTGGATGCCGAGAACGTGCTGGACGAGATGATGACCGCGGCCGGCGCGGCGCCGGCCGACGAGCTTGGCCCATATACGACGCCCGACGGTTGGCGCCAGGCCCGCGCCTCCGGGCCGCACGCGGTGCTGGTCGCCCATGCGATCCCGGCCGACCAGGTGCCTGCTGGGGCGGCCTGGCGGGTGGAGCTGGCCAGCCTGCAGCCGGCCGATACCTACGACGAGGACAATCCGCACCGCGACTTCACGGTCCTTGCCGGCACCGAGATGGCCGGCGAGGTCGAGGTAGTGGCCCTGGTCGGTGGCGCGTGGCTGCCGGTCAGCGGTGCCACGGTGGAGGTCGAATGGGACGGCCCGGCGGGCGGCGCGCCCGAAACCGTCACCGACAGCCACGGTATTGCGTGGATCGCGTTTGCCACCCCGGCAGAGCCGGCCATCACGCCGTTCCTGCTGACCGTGGCCCACGGTGAGCGCGCCGAGCGGCCCGGCGAGATCGAGACCTACGACTATGTGGTCGAGGTGCGCCGGATCGTGCCGGCGAGCGCCGAGGCGATGGCTGCCAGCGCCGAGCAGATCGAGTTGCACGCCCAGCTTCTGCGCAGGGTCGCCAATCGCGACGGCGAGATCGGCCAGGCCGCGCCGATCGGCTGGGATGAGGATCTGCACGGCATTCGCGCGATCACCGACGGTCTAGCCACCCTGTCCGACACGGCGGGCACTCTCGGCGGCGATATCGCGGTCGTGGTGGCGCCGGACGAAGACGGGCGCTTCACCGTCTTCGCCGCGAGCGAGTATCCGGGCGACGTCGCGATCCGGTTCGTCGGCGCCGGCGGGCGCTATGCCATGTGGGGTGACGCACTGGGGCAGGCGCCGGTCCGTTTCACCGACCACCCGACCGACATCGAATTGGCGTTCGGGCCCGGCATGGCCGGCTATCTGCAGCCCGATGGCAGCTACCGGATCGAGGATGTCGATATCCATGCCGACACCCCCATCCCCATCGAGGTGATGGTGGTATCCTCCGCGCCCGACGACGACGGCGCACCGCGCGCGGACGTGGCCCTGCGCCTGTCGGTCGAGGGCAATGGCGAGGTCGGCCTGATCGGCGCACGGCCGATCAGCGGCGACGACGGCATCGCGCGATGGGGCGACGGCGAGCTGCCGGCTGCCTGGCACCCGGCCGAGGGCAGCCAGACCATCGTGATCTCCACCCCCGGCGCGCCGGAGCCGCTGATCCTGACCGTGGTCGGGGTCGACAACAGCGACACCTTCGGCCTGTTGCTGGCGCCTTTGCCCGAGGTCGCCGAGGTCGGCAGCGGCGGCATCGTCGTCACCGGGTCGCTGCGGCTGCCCGAGGGCGCCGACTTCGACTGGCCGTCGGGCGACCACACGCTGGTGGTGGAGACCGATGCGTCCGCAACGCTGACGGTCGACGCGCCCTATCTCGCCTCGGGTCCGAGCCTGGGCTCCGGAGGTGTCACGCAAAGCGCGATTGTCCGGCCCGATCTGGAGACCGGCCTGTTCACCTTCACCGTCGACCGTCCGGACGTCGGGCCGCTCAGGGTGGTTGCCTACATCCTGGATCGCGACGGCACGGTCGCGGAATTCGAGGTGACGCTGCAGTTCGTGGACTGGGACCGGCCCGGCCTCGCCGGCCGCGAGCCGTTGCCCGCCTACGACGTCGAGGAATACGAACTCTGCGACGTGGTCGGCTTTGACGACAATGGCGCTGTGTTTGTCTGCCCCGACGGTGACGCGGACGGAGAGGGGGAAAACTAACCCGCCTTGTCGAACACGCAGACCTTGGCCAGATAGGCCGTCTCGACCCGTCGCGGCAGCAGACCGGCCTGGCGGAACAGGCGCTCAAGGTCCTCGTCCAGATAGCTGGTGAAGTAGGGCTCGTGATAGGCGATGGGGAAGAATTCCAGCAGGGCATCGAAGTCCGGCACGTCGCCGCGCTGCAGCGAATCCACCAGCACCACCCGCCCGCCGGGCCGCACCACTCGCGCCATCTCAGCCGCCACGATCGGGCGGATCTTCGGCGGCAGCTCGTGGAAGGTGAACACGCACACCACCGCGTCCATGGCATCGTCGGGCAGCGGGATCGCCTCGCCATTGGCGCAGACGAACTCGACCCGGCTGCGCCGCCTGAGTTGGCGCCGCGCCTCGGCCAGGTAGAACGGGCTCAAGTCCATCGCCGTCAGCCGGGCGCGCGGCCAGCGGTCCTTGAGGAATTGTCCGGTGCGCGCGGTGCCGCAGGCCAGGTCCAGAATGCTCGGCGAACGCTTGGCCGTGCGCGCGAAGGCGTCGACCAGCGGCGGAATCGCCATCCGCCGCATCGCGTCGGCCCCGCCGGTGAACAGCACCTCGACCTGATAATCGTAGAGGCTGGCCGACTTGTCGCTCAGGTAGCCGTCTGTCTGGTAGTGGAAGTTCTGTGCGTAGTAGCGCGGATAGCCGTCCACCACTGCCGGGTCCGCCGCCAGCACCTCGCGGTTGCCGGCCGGCGCGTGGCGGCGCGCGTCGACCGCCGCCAAGTCGCCGAAGAAGGCGCGCGCCTTGCCCAGCCAGGAGAGCGGGCGCGGGGCCCAGTCGGCCGGCGCCGGATAGACGCCATTGGCGATGTTGGCGTGGTCCTGGCGCAGCAGGTCGAACAGCGAGCCCACCAGCGCCTTGCGGTCCGGCATACGGCCCCTCAGCTCATCGGGCAGCGCCACCTTCTCCACGCGGCGCTCGGCCAGCCGGTACGAGCCGTAGAACCAGGCGAAACGCGCGAGCTGGCCGATCGAAGGGCCCGCCGGGCCCCTGGTGCCGTCATCCCGAGCATCGATGGCCATGGCGTCGGACATATGTGCCTCTGTCGCTGATGCGCTCACACCTGCCACTCAACATGGGAATATGACGCCGCCATGACCATGCGGCGATACGCGCTAGTTGACGTCCGCCGCCTGCAACCCGACAACGGCGTTAGCGTTGACTCCACAGGAGGACTTCGACCATGGCCGGATTTCGAACCCTGGACGATCTGGATGTCGCCGGCAAGCGCGTGCTGGTGCGGGTGGACCTGAACGTCCCGATGAAAGACGGCGTGGTTGGCGACCGCACGCGGCTGGAGCGGGTGGTGCCAACCCTGGCCGACCTTGCCGACCGTGGCGCCCGCGTCATCCTGCTGGCCCATTTCGGGCGGCCGAAAGGCGCGCGGGTCGACGATATGTCGCTGGCCCCCGTCGCCGAGGCGTTGGCGGAAACGCTCGGCCGACCGGTCGGTTTCGCGCGCGACTGCATCGGTCCCGTCGCGGCGGAAGCGGTGGCGGATATGAGCGACGGCGACATTCTGCTGCTGGAGAATTTGCGCTTCCACGCCGGCGAGGAGAAGAACGACCCGGCCTTCGCGGCGGCGCTTGCCCAGTCAGGCGACCTCTACGTCAACGACGCGTTCTCTGCCGCGCACCGGGCGCATGCGTCGACCGAGGGGCTCGCCCACCTGTTGCCGGCAGCGGCCGGCCGCGCCATGCAGGGCGAGCTGGAAGCTCTGGAATCCGCGCTCGGCAACCCCGCCCGCCCGGCGATGGCGATTGTCGGCGGCGCCAAGGTCTCGACCAAGCTCGACGTGCTGGGCAACATCAGCGGCAAGGTCGACCAGCTTGTCATCGGCGGCGGCATGGCCAACACGTTCCTGCACGCCCAGGGTGTCGACGTCGGCGCCTCGCTGTGCGAGCGCGACCTGGCCGATACCGCGCGGCAGATCATGCAGACGGCCACGACCAACGGCTGCGAGATCGTGCTGCCGGTCGACGCCGTGGTGGCCGCCAGCCTGGCCGAGGGCGTGGACACCAAAATCGTCGACATCGGCCAGGTGCCCGGCGACGCCATGATCCTGGATATCGGCCCACGCGCGGCCGAGGACATCGCCGCCCGCATCGCCGCCTGCCGCACCGTGCTGTGGAACGGGCCGGTGGGCGCGTTCGAGGTGCCGCCGTTCGATGTCGCGACCAATCGCATCGCCCAGGCCGTGGCCGATGCCACCATCGGCGGCACGCTGACCAGCGTCGCCGGCGGCGGCGACACGGTGGCCGCCCTCGCCCATGCCGGCGTCGAGCAGCACATGACCTATGTGTCGACGGCCGGCGGCGCGTTCCTGGAGTGGCTGGAGGGCAAGGACCTGCCCGGCGTCAAGGCGCTGGAAACGGCCTAGAATGTTATAGTCCCGGTGAACGCGCGCGTTCGATTGCCGCGCGAATCGTAGCAAATCCGATCACCAGGCAGTTCGGCTCATCGTTCAGCCGGACTGCGCCATAACCCTCGTACCAAGCGGCAGCGCGGTCATCCTTGGCATCGATCAACAAACCGACCCCACCGACTTCCTCAGCAGCCGCCATGCAGCGTTGCGCAGCAGCGATCAAGAGTTGGCCGCCTAGTCCCCGCCGCTGCCACCTCACATCGACAGCCAGGCGGCCCAAACGAAACATGGGCACGTCGTGCCGTGCCAAGCCTTTGCGGACAATGTCAGGCGTTCGTTCGTATTGCAGGCTAGCCGGGCTGAGGGAATAGAAACCCAGGACACGCTTCGTCTCATTCGGCAATACCGCCACGAACGTCTTGGCGCCGCCGAGGCGATGGTTCTGGCGTGCGAACCGCTTCAGGTAGTCATTGAGTTCGGCAGTACCGCAATCGAAGCTTGCCCGATCATGTTGCTTGCCGATGGGCGCCTCGATCCACTGCGCGGAAGTCACGCCAGCCGTTTGTCGGCAGCGGCCGCGCGGATCAGCCTATCGGTCGGCTCGGGAGGATTTTCGAGCAGCTCGAGCACGCGCAAGCTGTCGCGGGCGGACAGCGGCAGCGTCTCTGTCTCACGCAACACTTGCTCAGCCCGTGGCAGGACGGAGCTGAGAATGAAGCCGGTCAGGTCCTGGCGCTGCAAAGCGGCTGCGCGCGCCAACAGCGCCTTCTCAGACGACTTGAGGCGCAGTTCCAGGCGCTGGTTATCGGCAACGTTGCGTGGCATTGAAACTCTCCAATCCCGTCATAATGTAGTGTACGGATTAAACCCGTACAAGCACAACGTCGGCTTCACTGCCGCCAACGCGTCAGGAGCCGGTGGCGCGCGTCGGGCAGTGGCTTGTCCATCAGGCTCAGCACGTGGCGTTCCAGGAAATGGCCGGTGGTGGTCAGCGCCGCCACCAGGTCGGCGGTTTCCGCATTGTCGCCACCCAGCAGCACGGCCGGCAGAGGCAACAGGCGCTCGCGATAGGGCCCGGCCCCGTCCTCGCTGACCGCGCGCCCGCTGCGGGGCGAGACATAGGCCAGGTTCTCGGTCTCCCCGGTCACAGCGCAGGCGCTGAGGTCGAGGCCGTAGCCCAAGGCGGCGAGCAGCCCAAGCTCCCAGCGCACATAGCGCACCCGCCAGTCGGGGATATCGGCGGCAATGGCGCTCAACAGGCCGACGACGGCGTCGTGCAGCTCAGGCATCGGCAGCCGCTCGGGCAGGCAGGCCTCGGTCAGCGCACACACGGCGGTGAGCGCGGTCAGCCGCTCCGCATCGTCCAGGCACAGCGCCGACAGCGTCGTCACCGGCTCGCAGGTCAGGGTGCCGAGATGATCCGCCAGCCGCGCCCGCCAGCGCGCCTGCACGATATTGCCGGGCTGGTAGGTCGCGCGTCGCTTGGAGCCGGCGCCGCCCGGCACCAGGCCGGCATGCCGGCCCTGGCTCGGCGTCAGCACGTTCACCACCAGGGCTGCCTCGCCATGGCGCCGCGCCGACAGAATCACCGCCTCGTCGCTCCATTCCATGGTCGCGATTATCGGCTTGCGCGTGCCAACTCGCCACAGCCTTGCGCGACTGTTGGACCGGTTACGCGCCGGCAATGCCGTGCTTATCTATGCACTAGGGGTATTGGCAGAGGATCGTGGACATGACGCAGAACACCGGTTGGGATGCCTACACGCCGGCTGAGATCGCCGGCCGGGTGGAGACGGCGGGCGTCGCCAAATCCATGCTCGGCACCGTGCCGACGCTGGTGCTGGCCATTCTGGCCGGCGCCTTCATCGGCTTTGGCGCCATGCTCTACACGGTGGTGGTCACCGACAGCGGCATGGGGTTCGGGCCGGCCCGCTTGCTGGGCGGTGCAGCGTTCTCGCTCGGCCTGATCCTGGTCATTGTCGGTGGCGCCGAACTGTTCACCGGCAACAGCCTGATCGTGTTCGGCTGGGCCGACCGGCTGATCTCCACCGGCCGGCTGCTGCGCAACTGGGGGCTGGTCTATCTGGGCAACCTGATCGGCGCGGTGGCCACCGCGTTCTTCGCCCACTGGTCCGGCATCTATGGCATGGCCGATGGCGGGGTCGCGGCGACTGCCGCCGCCATCGCCGAAGGCAAGGTGGCGCTGCCGCTGGGCGAGATGCTGATCCGCGGCATCCTGTGCAACGTGCTGGTCTGCCTGGCGGTGTGGCTGTGCTTCGCCGCCCGGTCGGTGACCGACAAGATCCTGGCCATCGTATTTCCCATCGCCGGCTTCGTCGCCCTCGGCTTCGAGCACTCGGTCGCCAACATGTTCCTGATCCCGGTGGGTTGGCTGTCCGGCGCGGAGGCAGTCGACTTCGGCGGGATGATCGTCAACCTCGCCGTCGTCACCGCCGGCAACATCATCGGCGGCGGTGTGCTGGTGGCGATGGTCTACTGGCTGGTCTATCGGCGGCGGGATACGGAATAGATTATTGGTCGCTTATGCTTAGACCGGGATCAGCTTACGCTGAATCTGCGCCAGCCCTCTCCCCCACCCGGCCACCCAGCAGGATACTCACGTGGGTGGCCGGGTGGGGGAGAGGGCCGGTGCCGACTTAAATGATCATGCTCTGGTCAGCGCAAGCTCACCCATACCTACGCGTCGAAGTCGAGGCCCCAGGGGCTGTAGCGTTCCGGGTCGTCGATCCAGCCCTCGCGCACCTTGACGAACACGAACAGGTGGACCGGCTGGTCCAGGATCTCCGCGATCTCCTTCTGCGCCGCCTCGCGGACAGCGCGGATCTCCTGGCCGCCCTTGCCGAGCACGATGCCCTTGTGGTTGTCGCGGCCGACATAGATGGTCTGGTCGATGCGCACGCTGCCGTCTTCGAACGCCGTCCAGCCCTCGGTCTCCACGGTCAGGGCGTAGGGCAACTCCTCGCGCAGGGCCAGGAACAGCTTCTCGCGGGTGATCTCTGCCGCCATAAGCCGGTCGGAGAAGTCGGAGAGCTGGTCCTCCGGGTAGTGCCACGGCCCGGGTGCCGCGGCGTCGGCCAGATGGCGCACCAGGTCGTCCACCCCGTCGCCCTTCTCGGCCGAGATCATGAAGGTCTCGGCGAAGCGGCCGACCTCGTTCAGCTTCGCCGCCAGTCCGAGCAGGCTGGGCCGCGCCACCAAGTCGATCTTGTTGAGGATTAGGATGGCGTCGTCGCGGGTCTCGGCCAGCCGGGCGACGATCTCCGCCGTGCCGCCCTTCAAGCCGCGGCGTGCGTCGACCAGCAGGGCGACCTGGTCGGCATCGGACACGCCCGACCAGGCGGCCGCCACCATCGCGCGTTCCAGGCGGCGCTTCGGTGCGAAGATGCCCGGCGTGTCGATGAACACGAGCTGGGTCTGGCCGGCGACCAGGATGCCGCGCACCTGCGCGCGCGTGGTCTGCACCTTCGGCGTGACGATGGAGACCTTGGTGCCAACCATGCGGTTGAGCAGGGTCGACTTGCCGGCGTTCGGCGCGCCGATCAGGGCGACGAAGCCGCACTTGGTTTCAGGCGTCTCGCTCACCCCGTACCGCCCCCGGCCTGCCGGGCCGCGCCTGCTTCGGCATTTCCGGATACCGTTTCCAGCAACCGCTCCGCC
Organism: Alphaproteobacteria bacterium; assembly: GCA_965227515.1. Classification (GTDB taxonomy): domain Bacteria; phylum Pseudomonadota; class Alphaproteobacteria; order CALKHQ01; family CALKHQ01; genus CBDDFZ01. The sequence continues at coordinate 1,139,999 of CBDDFZ010000001.1, read as the reverse complement.
GCGCGTTGCTCGGCCAACCGTTTCGAGGTGCCTTCCGCCTCGGCCGGCGCGATCCCCTCCACTGTCGCGGTCATCACGAACACCGGCGCATGGTCGGGACCGGAGCGTGCGACCTCCGCATAGACGGGCAGCGGCAGGCCGCGGGCCTGGGCCCATTCCTGTAGCGCCGTCTTGGGATCGCGCTGCGGCGCCGGCGCCGCGTCCATCAACGGCTGCCACCTCGCCTCGACGAACCGGCGGGCGGCATCGAGACCGCCGTCGAGATAGATCGCGGCGATTACAGCCTCGCAGGTGTCGGCCAAGACGCCGGGGTTCTTGCGCAAATTGGCCTCCGCCTCGCCGGGCGCGACCACGATATGACGGCCCAGGTCGATGGCACGGGCCACCTTGGCCAGCGCCTCGCGCCGCACCAGGGTGGCATGGCGGGCGGCGAGGTTGCCCTCGTCGTCACCCGGAAAGGTCAGATACAGCAACTCGGCAACGACGAGGCCGAGCACACGGTCGCCGAGGAACTCGAGCCGCTGGTATTCGGAGGCGACGCCGCCATCGCGCCGCGCGCTGTTGTGGGTCAGCGCAGCACGCAGCAATTGCGGCCGCTCGAACGTGTGGCCGAGGCTGTGTGCAAGGTCGTCGCGCGATGCGCCTGCCATCTCAGCCATGTCGGAATGCAGGTGCGGATCCGGCCGCCGGGCACACCATCAGTCGATGGAGTTGAAGATCCGGCCCCAGCGCGTGGCGGACGGCCATTTCCAGAATTCCCAAAGGCTGGCCGTGCCGTCGGTGGAGAAGAAGATGATCTCGGCCCGGCCGACCAGGTTCTCCATCGGCACGAAGCCGACACCGGAGTCGCGGCTGTCCTTCGACTTGTCGCGGTTGTCGCCCATGGCGAAGAAATGCCCCTCCGGCACCACGAACGCGCGGGTGTTGTCGTAGCCGGAGTTGTCGTTGACCTCGAAGATCACGTGCTCCACGCCGTTCGGCAGGGTCTCCACATACTCCAGCACGTCCACCGGGTGGCCGAGGCGGTCGATATAGGTGGTCGGCCCCACCAACTCGCGCTCCACGGGCTCGCCGTTGATGTGTAGGATGCCGCCGGTCACCTGGATGGTGTCACCCGGCAGGCCGATGATCCGCTTGATGTAGTCGCGCGAGGTGTCCGCCGGCAGCTTGAACACCGCGATATCGCCGCGCTCAGGGTCGCTGGCGAAAATGCGGTCCGGAATCAGCGGCGCCGACCACGGCAGCGAGTGGCGGCTGTAGCCATAGGTGTACTTGGAGACGAACAGGTAGTCGCCCACCATCAGCGTCGGGATCATCGATCCGGTCGGGATGTTGAAGGGCTCGAACGCCACCGTCCGCACGATCATGGCGATCAGCACCGCATAGATCACGGTGCGGATGGTCTCGCCGAAGCCCGACCGCCGCTTGACCTTGCCGCTGCTCTTGGTTGTCGAACTAATCGGAAGCTCCAAAGCTAACGGGCCCTGTCCGTAGGCCCGGGTCCAGCCGACACCTGTTCCATGTCGCATGCATTGGGCAGTTTCTCCGGGCACGGGGTGCTTGGCACGCGTGCGCGCTGCTGCCGGACACGCAGGTGAACCGCCTGCCAGGACATATAGACGCAAGGTGGCGTGTGCAACCGGATTGTCAATCCACGGGTCCGCGAGCACGGCGATTCAGGGCTGCGAGACCCCAGGTGCCGCGGAGATGATCACCATTGCCTGCGCAAGGGGGTATTCGTCGGTGATGGTGAGCTCGATGGACGGCACCATACCGTCCGGCGTGATCTCGCCCAGCCGGTCGGCCGCCCCACCGGTCAGCGCCAAGGTCGGCTTGCCGGTAGGCAGGTTGACCACCCCCATGTCGCGCCAATAGACGCCGCGCCGCAATCCCGTGCCCAGCGCCTTGGCACAGGCTTCCTTGGCAGCATAGCGCTTGGCATAGCTGTCGGCCCGGCGCATGCGGCGGTCGGACTTCGCGCGCTCGATCTCGGTGTAGCAGCGCTCGGTGAACCGGGTGCCGAACCGCTCCAGCGTGCGCTCCACGCGGCGAATGTCGATGATGTCGATGCCGATGCCGATGATCATGGTGTCAAAGTCGCCCGAAGGGTCAGCGCGCGCGGTCGACCGAGTTGATCACCTTGTTGGTGCGCAACCCGGCGATCAGGTCCTGCAGGTGGTCGGCGTTCTGCACCTCGATGTCGACCAGCATGTCGAAGAAGTCGGTCGATCGGTTGGTGATCTTCAGATTGGAGATGTTGCCGCCGTTCTTGGCAATGATGTTCGACAGCGTGCCCAGGCTGCCCGGGGTGTTGTCGACGGTGACCTGGATGCGGCCGACGAACGGCACCGTGCCCACGCTCTCGTCGGTCCAGTCGACGTCCAGCCAGCGTTCCGGCGTATCGCGCATGCCGTCCAGCGTCGGGCAGTCGTCGGTGTGGATGGTCACGCCCTTGCCGGTGGTGACGATGCCCACGATGCGGTCGCCCGGCAGCGGATGGCAGCAGCGCGCGAAATGCAACGCCATGCCGGGGATGAGGCCGGCGATGGGAATGCCGTTGGTGGTCGTCGCCTTCTCGCGCGGGCGCTCGCGCTCCAGGTCAGCCGCCGGCGTGGCGGTGCCGTTCACCTTGCGGGTCGGCACCGTCTGCGGGAACACGGCGTGCAGCACTTCCACCGCCGACTGCAGCCCCTCGCCGACGGCGGCGTAGAGGTCCTCGACGTGGGACACGCGGAACCGCCCGAGCACCTGCTCCAGCGCGCTCTCGCCAAGGGTCTGGCCCTCCTGGCGGAAGGTCTTGACCAGGATCGCCTTGCCCAGGTCCATGTACTCGTTGCGCCGCTGCTGGCGGACGAAGCGGCGGATGCGGGCCCGCGCCTTGCCGGTGACGACGAACCGCTCCCAGGTGGGCGACGGCATCTGCGACGGGCTGGTCGTCACCTCGACCTGGTCGCCGTTCGACAGCACCGTGCGCAGCGGCACGATACGGCCGTTGATCTTGGCGCCGGTGCAATGGTCGCCGACCTCGGAGTGGACGGCATAGGCGAAGTCCACCGGCGTGGCGCCGCGCGGCAGGTCGATCAGGTCGCCCTTCGGCGTGAAGCAGAACACCTGGTCGGTGAACATCTCCATCTTGGTGTGTTCGAGGAAATCCTCCGGGTTGGCGGCCTGCTCCAGGATCTCCAGAAAGTCGCGCAGCCAGCGATAGCGCTTGCCATCGGTCTTGACGTCGCTCTGCTTGTACTGCCAGTGCGCGGCCACGCCCCGCTCTGCGACGGCGTGCATTTCGGCGGTCCGGATCTGCAGCTCGATGCGCTGCTGGAACGGGCCGATCACGCCGGTGTGGATCGAGCGGTAGCCGTTGGGTTTCGGCGTGGAGATGTAGTCCTTGAAGCGGCCCGGCACGACCCGGTACTTGCTGTGGATCACGCCCAGGGCCTGGTAGCAGTCGCCCAGATTGGACGTGACCACCCGGAACGCCATGATGTCGGCCAGCTGCTCGAAACCGACGTTCTTGTGCTGCATCTTGCGCCAGATCGAGTAGGGCGATTTCTCGCGCCCCGACACCTCGGCGTCGATATCGGCCTCGGCCAACAGATCGCCCAGCGCGCCGATGACGCGGTCGATCATGTCGTTGCCGTTGCGGTGCAGGAACTCCAGCCGGGTGACAATGGATTCGCGCGCGTCCGGGTTCAGCTCCACGAACGCCAGGTCCTCCATCTCGGCCTTGATATCGTTGAGACCAATGCGCTCGGCCAGCGGGACATAGATGTCCATGGTCTCGCGCGCGATGCGGCGGCGCTTGTCCTCCGACTTGATGAAGTGGAGGGTGCGCATGTTGTGCAGCCGGTCGGCCAGCTTGACCAGCAACACGCGGATGTCTTCCGACATCGCCAGCACCAGCTTGCGGAAGTTCTCCGCCTGCTTGGTCTGGTCCGACTGCAGCTCGATCCGCGACAGCTTGGTGACGCCGTCGACCAGGCGCCCGATCTCGCCGCCGAACCGCTCCTCGACCTGGTCCAACGAGTACTCGGTGTCCTCCACCACATCGTGCAGCAAGGCGGTGACGATGGAGGCGCTGTCGAGCTTCAGGTCGGTCAGGATGCCCGCCACTTCCAGCGGGTGGGAGAAATACGGGTCGCCGCTGGCGCGGACCTGGGAGCCATGGGCCTGCATGGCAAAGACATAGGCGCGGTTCAGCGCCGCCTCGTCCGCCGCCGGATCGTACGCGCGCACCCGGTCCACCAGTTCGTATTGCCGGATCATGCGGCGCGCCCCCGCGTTCGGCCAACGCGCGGGCCGAGGGGCGAAACGACAGATCGTATCGGGATATCAGCGCCGCGCGGCGGCGGCCGACGCGTGCCGCGACCGGCTGCCTGGCAAGTCGGGCGCATGGGCGGCGCTGCGGGTACTATACCGCCCCGGCTGGCGCAGGGGCCGCGCAACAGCTTCAACACCAGTGGCGATGCCCGGCCGTGGCCGGGCCCGCCCCACGGTGAGACCGAGACTTTAAGCGTTGTCTTCGTCGACCGCCTCTTCTGCATCCTGGAACTGCGGCATCTGGGCGTCGCCCACATCCGGCTGCGGCTCGTCGATATCCGGCACCGGCTGATGGGCCGGCAGCAGCGCCAGGTCGTCGTCCTCGGGCTCGTCCACATCCACCTGCCGCTGCAGGCTCTGCACCAGCGCTTCGCGCAGCCGCGACGGCTCGCCGTCGACCTCGGCGATCTCGCGCAGCGCCACCACCGGGTTCTTGTCGTCGTCGCGCTCCAGCAGCAACGTCGCTCCGGCGGAGATCTCGCGCGCACGCTGCGAGGCCAGCTTCACCAATTCGAAACGGTTAGGGACGCGTTCTACGCAATCCTCTACTGTGACACGCGCCATGCGGCACCCTCACTGGATTGTTGTCAAACCCTGAGTTATAGGGACCATAACATGCAAATTCAATAACGACTGATCCCTGTGCGCCGCCAGCCCGTATATGTTGGCGACGCCTGATTGTCGCAGGCGTGATATTTGCGCTTGGCGACCCGCTCGGCTATAGGTCGGATATCCTATTGATGGACCGTGACATCCCATCCAGGCAAAAAGCCCGATGCAGTGTCCACCCAACCACGAAAATGTGAGAATTGCAGCCTATGACAAACCAGATTCCGGGCGTGAAGTTCTACGAACAGGAACGCGTTGCCCTGTTCATTGACGGCTCAAATCTTTATGCCGCCGCACGCTCGTTGGGTTTCGACATCGACTACCGTCGGTTGCTCGAACTCTTCAAGACACGCACCTGGCTGGTTCGAGCATTTTATTATACCGCGCTGGTTGAAGATCAGGATTACTCGCCAATTAGGCCGCTGGTGGATTGGCTCGACTATAACGGTTACACGATGGTCACCAAGCCGACGAAGGAGTTCACGGACTCCATGGGTCGGCGCAAGATCAAAGGCAACATGGACATCGAGCTGGCCATCGATGTCATGGAAATGGCCGAGAAGGTCGACCACATCCTGATCTGTTCCGGCGACGGCGACTTCCGCCGGCTGGTCGAGGCGGTGCAGCGCAAGGGCGTGCGGGTGTCGATCGTGTCCACCGTGCGCACCCAGCCGCCGATGGTGGCCGACGAATTGCGCCGGCAGGCCGACAACTTCGTCGAACTGGAACAGCTTGCGCCGCTGATCAAGCGCGACCATGGCGGTGGCGGCCGCGATGACGAGCCGCAAGGCGAGGAAGAAGAGTTCTACGACGACGAGGACGGCGAGGAATACGACGACGAGGATTGATCCTCGCGCTGCCCCACGGGCCTAGATAAAATATATTGTCAGCCATGTCCGGAATGCATGCCTCCGGGCCGCAGCAGCCCGGGCGCGACTGCCCGTTGTGCCCGCGCCTGGCGGCCTTTCGCGCCGACAACCGCGCGCGTCTGCCGGCCAGCTATCACAATGCGCCGGTACCCAGCTTCGGCCCGACCACCGGCCGGCTCCTGATCGTCGGACTGGCGCCTGGCCTGCACGGGGCGAACCAGACCGGCCGGCCGTTCACCGGCGACTATGCCGGCGACCTTCTCTACGCGACCCTGGTCAAGTTCGGGCTGGCGCGCGGCGCTTACGCCAAGTCGCCCGATGACGGCCTGGAACTGGTCGGCTGCCGGCTGACCAACGCGGTGCGCTGCGTGCCGCCGGAAAACAAGCCGGTCGGCGCGGAGTTCGCGCAGTGCCGCCCGTTCCTGGCCGATGAATTGGCGGCGATGCCGAACCTGGAGGCGGTGCTGGCGCTCGGCACCGGCGCCCACGGCGCGGTGCTGGCCGCCGCCGGTCTGCGCAAGTCGCACTGCAAGTTCGGCCACGGCGCGGTCCACGACCTGCCGAACGGGTTGCGCCTGATCGACAGCTATCACTGCTCCCGATACAACACCAACACCGGCCGGCTGACCGAACCGATGTTCCACGCGGTGTTCGAGACCGTGACCACACTGCTGCAACGGTCCTGAGGCGGCACCCGACACGCCGGCCGTGACCGACCGCCCCGGTCTCGATCGGGCTCTGGTCGTATCAATGCGCCGTCGGCCATGACCAAAATTGCGCGGTTCGATTGCCCGCGGCACAGGCTGGCCGCCAAGCAGCGCGCTTTGATTTCCCTTGTTCTCAATCCGCCCGTTGTGACGCCCGTCACAGCCCGCCCGTCCTGGCGACCGCAACGCCCGGAATAAGCCCACGGGCCGCCGTGTTGTCTCACCGTAACAGCTCACCGGCCCAACGCACCGGGCCAACGCACCGGATGGAGCATCGCTGGTTTGGCGAACACGCTCTGGGGTGAAGGAGACAGTCCATGTTTGGCGAGAAAGCGTATGTGCGCGGTTCAGTCGGCCTTTTCAATGGCCATTTGCTGGAACCCTTCGATCAGGGCAGTTGGGGGGAAGGCCTCGGCGCCATCATGGCGCTGATACCGCAGGCTGCACGAGGTGTGTGCAAGTCGCTCTGCATGGGGTGGGTCGCGCACCACGCCAATGACAAGCCTGGGCTCTTTTCCGACGTGGCGCGGACCATGGGTTCGGGGAGGTCGCGCAGTGGCGGCCTGTTCGAGGGCGTAGGCCTGGCTATCAACCAGATCAACTACGCCGACGCGCTTGGCGCCTTGCCGGGGAATACGACGCCCCAAGGCAGGGAGTTGGCCAAGGACCAGTTCACCGAGGAATTTTTGGCTCGGCACGGCGTCGTCCCTCAAAAGAAGATGCACGATGCGACCCAGCATCTGTCGACATCGATGAACCGGGGTCCGTTTCGCCCCAATATCCGCGTGAAATCCTGGTTCGGCAGGCAACTCGGCAGCGCGGTCGTCGGCGATCACTCGGCCACCAGGTGGTCGTACAAGATCATCAGCATTCACGGGCCGGCGGGTGGTCATGCGATCGCGGCCTTCGTCGGCGCCGACGCGGTCTTCTTCGACCCCAACTACGGCATCTTCTACTTCGAACGGTCGGCCGATTTCCGGCGCTGGCTCGGCGATCCGGGCGGCTTCTACTGGGTGTCCAACTACGTCAACCGACTGGGCGACGACTTCGTGATCAAGTCATACGCCAAGAGCATCTGATGAGAGCATCTGGCGAGCGCATCTGAGCGATTAGCGCTGCGATGACGGTTCAGCGGTCTCCCGCCTGCATGCAACTGCGGGCGGGAGACAACGCCGCGACGGTCGTCTCCTAACGTTTGGCCAGGAAACGCCCGCCGCTCAATTCCCCGGTGGCGAACTGCGCGACGAAGAAGGCGTACGCCCGGTCCCATTTCTCGAAGTGATCGACGCCGAAGCGCTCGATCGTCTGCCCCTTCAGCCCGCGATACATCGCCAGCCGGTCGACCAGGATCTCGCGCCACAGCGGGCCGAGGTCGTCGACATAGTCCACCGTGCAGCCATTGGCTTCGAACCGGGCGATATATTCAGCGGCCGTGCTCAGCTCGAACTGGCTCATGTCATTGGCCATGCGCTCGCGCGTGTCCCGGGTTGTGGCTTCCGTCGCCAGGATGTCGCTGAACGCCATCCGCCCGCCGGGCTTGAGCACGCGCACGCATTCCGAAATCAGCCGGTCCTTGCTCGGGATGTGGCAGAACGCCTCCTGGCTGATGACGACGTCGAAGCTCGCGTCATCGAACGGCATCTCCAGCGCATTGCCGTACTGGAAGGCGATCCGGTCCGACTGGCCGGTCAGTTCGGTCAACCGCCGCGCGCCTTCGAGCCGAGGCTGGGTCAGGTCCAGGCCGGTGACCCGGCAGCCGAAATTGTGGGCGTAGTAGCGCGCCGGGCCGCCCAGGCCGCAGCACACGTCCAGCATGTGGGTGTCGGCGTCCAGGCCCGCGAGCGCGGCGAGCGCATCGTTCGCCTGCAACCCGCCGAAATGGTCCTGGTCGTAGTTCTGCAGCGTGTCCTCGCTGAGGCCTCCGGCACTGAGCCCGGCGGTATCGACGCCGTCGGCCGCGAGCTTGTCCAGGATCTGCTTCTCGCTGATCGGATGGGTCTCGTAGAAATCCACGACATTGGCGAGCTGGCCGTCTTTCGCCATATGCTGCTCCTTGATCTTGATCATTCAAGTCGGCACCGGCCCTCTCCCCCACCCGGCCACCCAGCAGGATACTGTCGTTGGGCGGCCGGGTGGGGGTGAGGGCTGGCGCCGATTGCAGCGTAAGCTGATTACGTTAGGGCGGAGAGAGGGGCTGCGACTATAGCAGTCGATGGCGCCGGAGACGCAACGAGGAGGCGGTGATGTGCTCACCAAGGGTGATGGATCATGTGGCGGCCGCGCTCGGCCCGGCCGACGGCGCGCGCGGCGGGGCTTCGCCCGCACCCGCGGCGACGGCCGCCCAGCGCAGCTTCAGCCGTGCGCTCGACCTGACCCATCCGCTGACCGAGACCTTCCCCACCGCCAGCGGCGACCAGTGGCTGGTGCTGGAAGACTTCATGACCCATGCCGCCACCGGCATCAACTTCAAGCGCTGGCATGTCCATGAGCACATCGGCACCCACATCGACGCGCCGATCCATTTCTCCGCCGACGGCCGCACCGTCGAGGAGATCCCGGTCGACGACCTGGTGGCGCCGCTCGCCGTCATCGACATCAGCGCGCGCGCCGACGACGACCCCGACACGGTGCTGACCCCCGACGATGTCCGCGCCTGGGAAGCGACCCACGGCGCGCTGCCGGCCGGATGCTGCCTCGCGGTCAATTCAGGCTGGGACCGCCATGTGCCCGGTCCTGGGTACCGCAACGCCGACGATGCCGGCGTCATGCATTTTCCCGGTGTTCACGTCGAGACGGTGCGGATGCTGCTGGAGGAGCGCGACGTGGTCGGCCTCGGGATCGACACCTTGTCGCTCGACCACGGCCCGTCGACCGACTTCGCCGCGCATTGCGCGTGGCTGCCGGCCGGCCGCTGGGTCGCGGAGGGCCTGGCCAATCTGGGCGACGTGCCCGCGGTCGGCGCCACCATTGTGGTCGGCGTGCCCAAGGTGGTGGGCGCCACCGGCGGCCCCAGCCGGATAATATCGCTAGTGTAGCGGCAGCCCCGACGCGCGGTGTTGCTTGGCCGACTTCCAAACCGGCGCCACGCCAACCAACCATCTTCACCGCCCCTCAGGCTGTTGGCGGCGCGCTTCCCACCATCCCACCATCGTCATCCTCGGGCTTGTCCCGAGGATCCATTGTTGTCCAGATCTTCAACGGACTAATAGTGACGTGCGGCGTTCGTGGCGGCCGGTCGACACACCTTACGCAACGAAGCCCCATTACATCAGGCGTGTAACGAGCACTGCATGTCCATGGGTCCTCGCCACAAGGGCGAGGACGACAATCTCTAATTGCAACAACCTTCGCACCCGATGCGTGTCTGGCACAGTGCCTTCTAGGGCCTGTTGAGATTCATCGCGAGTTTATGACAGCTGCTGCGAGATGGATGATGGCGTTGAAGCTTGTGTCGGTTTTGTCTGCACGCATGGCGATTCGCTTGAACTCTTTGAGTTTGCAGAAGAAGTTTTCGATCAGATGACGCCATTTGTACATCTCGGCGTCGATTTGCAGCGGGCTGGCGCGGCGCGGATGCTGGGATATGACGATCTTGGCACCGCGCTCGTTGAGGTCAGCAACGATGGCGCTGGTGTCGAACGCTTTGTCCGCGATCATCGCCTTGAAGGAGAGTCCGTCGATGAGCGGCGGCACGCCAACCGTATCGTAGCGATGGCCGGGCAGGAGCACGAAACGCACCAGATTGCCAAGCGCATCACACAGCGCGAGGATCTTCGTCGTCATCCCGCCCTTGGAGCGGCCGATGGCCTGGCTTTGAGTCCCCCTTTTGCGCCCTGGCCGTGGCGGTGCACCTTGACAATGGTGGCATCAACCATGGCGTATTCCATGTCCGGCTCGTCCAAGCAGGCCTCGAACAGCCGCACGAAGACGTCTGCTTTGACCCAGTCGCGGTATCGCTTAAAGACCGTGTTCCAAGGGCCAAAAGATGTCGGGAGATCACGCCACGGGCTGCCCGTACGCACCACCCACAGCACGGCTTCGACAAAGCGCCGGTTGTCAGCGCCACTGCGGCCCGGATCGCTCGGCTTGCCCAAGCAATGGGGTTCCATCTTCGCCCATTGGGCGTCACTCAGTACGAATCGTTCCATCCGAAGCTTGAATCACAACCAAGCACGGAGAGGAATCCTGAATCTCAACAGGCCTTAGTGCGCGTCGGCCCAGTTCCGCGCGACGCCGGCCTCGACCACCAGCGGGACGGCGAGGTCCAATACCGGGGACGGCGCCGACTGCATCACCTCGCGCACGGCCTCGATGGTGGCGTCGACCTCCGCGTCGGGCACCTCGAACAGCAGTTCGTCGTGCACCTGCAGCAGCATGCGGCCGGTCAGCTTGGCGTCCGCCATCGCCGCCGGCACCCGGCGCATCGCCCGCTTGATGATGTCGGCCGCGGCCCCTTGCAACGGCGCGTTGATCGCCTGGCGCTCGCCAAACCCGCGCCTGGCCGGGTTCTTGTCGGCGATGCCGGGGATGTTGATGCGCCGGCCGAAGATGGTGCGCACATGGCCGTGCTTGCGGCAGTACGCCTTCATCTCCTCCATGTAGTCGCGGATGCCGGGATAGCGCTCGAAATAGGCCTCGATATAGGCCTTGGCCTCGCCCTGCGGGATGCCCAGGTTGCGCGCCAGCCCGAAGGCGGAGATGCCGTAGATGATGCCGAAGTTGATCGCCTTGGCGTTGCGGCGGGTGGCGGCGTCCATGTCGGCCAGCGGCACGCCGAACACCTGGCTGGCGGTCATGGCGTGGATGTCCTGGCCGTCCTGGAACGCCTGCTTCAGCGCCGCGATATCGGCGACGTGGGCGAGCAGGCGCAGCTCGATCTGCGAGTAGTCGAGGCTGACCAGCTTGTGGCCGTCCTCGGCCACGAAGGCCTTGCGGATCTGGCGGCCCTCTTCGGTGCGCACAGGGATGTTCTGCAAGTTCGGATCGGTGGAGCTGAGCCGGCCGGTCGACGCGATGGCCATGCCGTAAGACGTGTGCACGCGGCCGGTGTTCGGGTTGATCTCGTCCTGCAGCGCATCGGAATAGGTGCTCTTCAGCTTGGAGACCTGGCGCCACGCCACCACCTTCACCGGCAGGTCATGACCCTCGGCCGCCAGGCCCTCCAGCACGTCAGCAGACGTGGAGTACGCGCCGGTCTTGCCCTTCTTGCCGCCCTTCAGGCCCATCTCGTCGAACAGCACCTCGCCGAGCTGCTTCGGCGAGCCGACATTGAACGGGTGGCCGGCCAGCTTGTGGATCTCGCCTTCCAGCTCGGCCATCCGCTCGGCGAAGTGCATGCTGAGGCGGGCGAGTTCGGCGCGGTCGACCTTGATGCCCTCGCCCTCCATCGCCACCAGCACCGGCGCCAGCGGCCGCTCCAGCGTCTCGTAGACGGTGACCAACCGGTCCTCCAGCAGGCGACGCTTCAACAGCCCGTGCAGGCGCAGGCAGATGTCGGCGTCCTCGGCCGCGTAGTCGCGGGCCTTGTCCAGCGGCACCCGGTCGAACGTCACCTGCGCCTTGCCGCTGCCGGCGACCTCGGAGAACTTGATGTTGGTGTGGTCGAGGTGGAGTTCGGCCAGCTCGTCCAGCCCATGGCCGTGGGCGCCGGCATCCAGCACGTACGAGATCAGCATGGTGTCGTCGAACGGGCCGACCTGGATGCCACGCTGGGCCATGATCTGCATGTCGTACTTGATGTTGTGCGCGACCTTCAGGACACCCGGCGATTCCAGCATCGGCTTCAGCTTGGCGAGTGCTGCGTCCATGGCGATCTGGGTGGGCGGCGCCTCCAGGTCGCCCGGCGCACGATGGCCCAGCGGAATGTAGCAGGCGCGCCCGGCCGCCACCGACAGCGACACGCCGACCAGATCGGCCTGCATCGGGTCGAGCCCGGTCGTCTCGGTGTCGAAACCGACGATGCCGGCGGCCATCGCGTCTGCGATCCAGTGGTCCAGCGCCTCCTCGGTGTCGACAAGCTCATAGGCGACCTCGTCGGGCGTCACCGTGGCGGCCGAAACCTCGCCGCCGTCGCCTTCCAGCCCGAACAGCGCCTCTGCGCGGGCGATGCTGCGCTTGAAGTCGTTCTCGCGCAGGAAGCCCATCATCACCTCGGGATCGGGCGCCTTCACCTTCAGCGCCGACAGCGGCAGCTCCACCGGCACCGCGCGGTCCAGCTCCACCAGCCGCCGGCTGATACGGGCCATCTCCGCGTGCTCGATCAGGTTCTCGCGCCGCTTCGGCTGCTTGATCTCGCCGGCCCGCTCCAACAGGGTTTCCAGGTCGCCATACTCGCCGATCAACTGGGCGGCGGTCTTGACCCCGATGCCGGGAACGCCCGGCACATTGTCGACGCTGTCGCCGGCCAGCGCCTGAACGTCGACCACGCGGTCGGGGCCGACGCCGAACTTCTCCACCACCTCGGCCGGGCCGATGGGCCGGTTCTTCATCGGGTCCAGCATCGAGACGTGATTGCCGACGAGCTGCATCAGGTCCTTGTCGGACGACACGATCACCACGTCGGCGCCATCGGCCACAGCCTGCTCCGCGTAGGTCGCGATAATGTCGTCGGCCTCGTAGCCCTGCATCTCGATGCACGGCACGTTCAGCGCGCGCGTCGCCTCGCGGATCAGCGCGAACTGCGGGATCAGATCCTCCGGCGGGTCCGGCCGGTGCGCCTTGTAGTCGGCGTAGATGTCGTTGCGGAAGCTGACCTTGGCGGCATCGAACACCACCACCAGCGCCTCGTTGCCGGACTCCTCGTCCAGCGCCAGGTCCTCGATCAGCTTCAACAGCATGTTGGTGAAGCCGAACACCGCGTTTGTCGGCGTACCGTCCGGCCGGTTCATCGGCGGCAGGGCGTGATAGGCCCGGAAGATGTAGCCGGACCCGTCGACCAGGTGGACGCGGCCGGGTGCCGCGCCGTCTCTAGAACTTTCCGGCTCGCGCGCTGCTGACATATGCCCTCTGGGTTGCCCCTTTGATTCCCGCCATTCCCGGCAGCCGTGCCCGGAATTGGGTATTCAGGTCCGTGCCACCGCCCCGTCGCGTGCCGGCCGGCGGCCACGATAGTCCCGGCCCACACCCCGTGCAACAACCGCCACCCCTCTGCGCCCGAATAGCAACACCCTCATGGTGAGAATTTGTTGACTATGTATTCTAGCATACGTATACATACATTGTGTGGTATTAATCATGAACCATACACGAACAAACTAGCCACGTAGGAACCTATGGCGCGCATCCCCCATCGTTGCAGCCCGTGGAAATCCCATGTCAAAAACCCCGCCTCGCCGCATTTGGCCGCAAGCTCGGTGAACGATACGGACCGGGAGGAAGATGCTCCCGGCACGGCATCGGGTGCCAGCGCGGCACCCCTGCTCAGGGACGGGAGCGGCAGGGTCCACGGCGCTGCCGTGCTGTTCAACCCCGACACGGCCATTTCCCCCATCGACGCATTGTCGTGGCAGCAGGCGGCGTGGCACGGCGCCATCACGGGCGCGCGTGGCCCGGACCCCGCGTTGCCCGGACGCCGCCCGATCGGTGCCGGCTGCGGCGACGATGCGCCAATGCTGGCATGGCTGGACAGCCAGGGTGTGCCGGCGCGCGCACCCGACGGCGGCGTCTACCTGGTTCTGGCCCATGCCATGCAACCCGAGACCGAGGCCGATCCGGCGCTGGTGTTCGGTACGGCGCGCAACACGGCATCTGGCGAATACCTGCTGTGGGATGTGGTTGCGGCCGACTACTGGCCCACCGCCAATGGCGATGCCATTTCCATCGCGCCCGAACTGATGCGCCATCCCGCATTGGCGCCAGCCGAGGTCGCGGCGCTGAATCGCCAATGCGGCCGGCGGCATCTCGCCCGGCATGGCCGCCACCGTGCACACCCTGCTGCACGCGGCGCGACAACCGAGCGGCCTGCTGCATCCGTTCTGGCCACTGATGAACAGCATGCTGCCCAGGCTGCTTACAGCCAGTGCCCACCCGCACGCTATCGATGCGGCGCGCACCCTGATCGACGAGTTGACCACCGCCCTGGCCGACCGGGCGTTTGCCGAGGCGGTTTGGGGCCGGCAAGAGGCGCGGGAGTAGCCCGTCGAACCCTCAGGCCGCGCACGCCAACAACATGGTGCCGGCAGCGGTGTTGGAAATCGGTATGTGGTAGTGCTGCGACAGCGGCACCACCTCATCCCCCAGCGCACCGCGCATCATCAGCCACATCAGGAATTCCGTGCCCTGTGATCCGGCCTGGCGAACCAGTTCGCGCCTGGAGATCGTGGTCAGCGACTCAGGGTCGGTCACGATCTTTTCCATGCACATGCGGTCGAAGTCCTTGTTGATGAAGCCGGCCCGCGCGCCGTCGAGCTGATGCGACAGGCCGCCGGTGCCCATGACCACGATTTTGATGTCCTTGGGGTAGGAGAGCAGCGCCTTCCTGAGCGCCTTGCCGAACGCGAACGCGCGCGCCAGCGTCGGGATCGGGTGCTGCACCGTGTTGGCGCTGATCGGCACCGTGCGCGGCATGTCCGGGTTGTTCGGCGCGCCGGGCCAGAACAGCTGCATCGGCACGGTGAAACCGTGGTCGACCGCCAGTTCCTGGCACGAGGTGATGTCGAAATGGTCCTCGACCATGCTTTCGATGATGTGCCACGACAGCTCCGGGTCGCCGGGGAAGGGCGGCAGCTGCGGGATGCCCCAGCCCTCGTCCTGGTTGACGTATTCGTGCGCGGCACCGATGGCGAATGTCGGCATCTTGTCGAGGAAGAAGCCGAGCCCGTGGTCGTTGTAGATGTTCACCGCCACGTCGGGCTTGTGGTCGCCCAGCCATTCGCGGATCGGCGGATAACCGTCGAAGAACGGCTTCCAGTACGGGTCGTCGTAGAGCTGGTTGTGGATGGCGTTGCCGATGGCCGGAATGTGCGACGTGGTGAGCCCGCCTAGAATGACAGCCATGGTCAGTCTCCCGCCCTTCTGAGTTTCTCCTTGAACGCGTCGACGGACATGCCGGTCTGCTGCGCGCCGACATCCTGCACGCCGAGCTTGTAGATGCCGGCGAACTTGGCGAGGTAGTAGATGTTGCCGCCGGCCTCGATCATCGCCAGCACGTTCTTGTCGCGGCAGGCCTGTTTCTGGGTCTCGTTCAGGCCGTACTTGTCGAAGTACGCTTCCGGGTCGGCCAGATATTCGGCCCGGTTCTCGGCGCTGTTGAACGAGTAGCACATCTTGTTCAGCGCATAGCCCTTCATCGCCTGGCGACCGTCGAAGATCGTGGTGCCGGGGATGTCTTGGCGCATGTCGGCGTCCTGGTTATCGTTGGTGTATTCGAGGTCGGTGACCGTCATCGTCCTGCCTCCCCGCAATGCCGCGCCAGTTAATCAGCGCGTGCTTTCTTCCGCTTTATTTTGCGGGTGCTTTAACGGTCCACAAGCGACGCGGTGCCGCATTTGACTGCGACATGACGTTGCGGCATAGAAATTATTACGGTGACAGTTTACTTAATTCCAACCGAGTTTGGTCCGACCCATAAACCTTCGAGATTTAAGTAAACTGTCACCGTAATAATGCGCCCTACAGCGACGTGTAGCCGCCGTCCAGGAACACCAGGCTGCCGTTGATCATGTCGGACGCCCGCGACGACAGGAACAGCACCAGGTCGGCGACCTCGGTGACGGTGCCGAAGCGGCCGGCCGGGATTTTAGCCTTCATCGGGTCGCCCTTGGCCAGGTCGCCCCACACCTTCTCGCCCATCGGGGTCAGGATCACGGTGGGCAGCACCGCGTTGCACTGGATGTTGTGGCGCGCCCACTCCGCCGTCACGCACTTGGTGATCGCGTTCAGCGCATGCTTGGAGCCGGCGTAGACGGCGTGATCCTCCAGCGCGACGGCACTGGTCTGCGAGGTGACGTTGACGATCTTGCCGCGCTTCTGCGCGATCATCTGCGGCCCCAGCGCCTGGATCAGCAGGAACGGCGCGCGCGTGTTGACCGCCATGATCCGGTCCCAGTCCTCCATCTTGGTGTCCAGGATGGAGTCGGTGGTCGTGGTGCCGGCGTTGTTGACCAGGATGTCGATGGTGCCGAAGTGGTCGAGCGCCCGCTGGGCGGCGCGCTGCGGCCCGTCGATGGTGGTCAGGTCGGCGACCACCGGCAGGCATTCGCGGCCCGCCGCCTCGGCCGCCGTGCGCGCCTCCTCCAGCCCGGCCTCGTCGCGCGCCACCGCCACGATGTCGGCGCCGGCGTCTGCCAGCACCTTGCAGATCTCCGCCCCGATGCCCTTGGACGCACCGGTCACCAACGCCCGCTGCCCGGTGAGTGAAAACCTTTCGATGAAGTCTGGCATCATTCCGACCCAAGTATGACTAGTTAGGCTAGATTGCCAATACCGGAAATTCGCGCCCCGGAAAAACGGACCGTTTGTGTCAGCTTACCTCAAAAAAAATTTCGCACATTGATTTATTGAAACGCTCTGGAAATTCATGAAAAATTTCCTTGGAAACTAAAAGGAACTCTACACTTGGCTCATTCAATTGACGTAGTAGAAATTCGCTCGCTTTGACGCTTCTTCCATGCGGCCAACTGAACAGAAATTTGAATACCTTTAATCCATCCTTCAAGAATAAGTATCACAGATAGAGCAAAAATGATTGCACCCACCAGAACATAATCTTGATTCGAATATTTCCATGAATAGAAAAATACAATTATAGATGTAACCATCCAACAACTCCCAACTGTATGGCCGATATGCTTAAGTGACGCCTGGCGATCAAAAGCAGCTCGCTTATCTTTGTCAATTGTTTCATGATATTCATAGTAAATATCATCCAAATTTGTGTCATCTTCGATAATTGGCCAATTCTTTCTTGTTTCTTTTTCATACCAGAATTTTAAGAATCTATTTTTCTTATAATATAGCCCAGTGTTTACAATCGGCGTCAATCCAAATATCACCTGTATACAGATTGCTAAGACGTAACTTATTACAACAAGAATCAGGATGGTGGCTGTGCTTAGAGAAAGAAACGGATCTTCAAAGCCCGCCCCTCGACTCGTATCAGACAAAAAATCGTGTCCAAAAATTAGACCTATCGACCACAAGACGCTTAGACCGCCAATTATATAAAACGTATCTCGCTCAACAAATCTAGCGAATGCCCGGGTAATTGATTCCATATCGATCTCCAATATTTCTATTTATCGTATACCGACATACAGTGCACAATTGTATGCAGCGAGAAGTTCTTTCGCAGACACAATTGTCAAACAATATTTGAATCAAATCAACCCCAATTCGACGAGACGTGAGCTATCACCTATTTGTCCAGGTCAAGACGTCACGAAGGTAAAGAAACGGGCGCCGCTGGGGACGGCGCCCGTCGCATGCCCGGCCGGATTCGGACTTACTCGCCGTTCACCACCGGGTTGTCGGGATTGGCGGTCCAGCCGACCATGGAGGCGTCGTACATCTGCACGTCGCGGCCCATCACCTCGCTGCCGACGAACCACGCGACCGAGGCCCAGTGGCCGGTGTTGCAGAACGCGATCGCCGGGCCCTCCGGCGCGGCGGCCGGAGCCGCCAGGTTGTAGAGCTGGTTCAACGTGTCGGCCGGTTGCACCGCGTTGCCGCCATCGCCGAACGCCACGCTGTGCGGGAAGTTGATGGAGCCCGGGATCGTGCCGGGGCGGGAGGCCTGCGGGTGCGCCGCGTCGCCGATGAACTGCTCCTGCGGGCGCGCATCGATCAGGGTCACGCCGTCGGCCATGGCCGCAGCGATGTCCTCGTCGCTGACCAGCATGTCCTCCTGCAGATCGGCCACGAAGGTCGCCGCCTCCGGCGTCGCCGCCTCGGTCTCCAGTGCCAGCCCCGCCGAGACCCAGCCGGCGTGGCCGCCGTCCAGGATCGAGACCGCCTCGTGCCCCAGCACGTTGAAGGTCCAATAGACGCGGGTGGCGGCCCCGAAGTCGGAGGTGTTCTCGCCGAACGGCACCAGCACCACATGGGTGTCGTTGTCGATGCCCAGGCCGCCGATCAGAGCCTCCAGATCGGCCACCGGCGGCAACATGCCGATGACGCCGTCCATCTGCGCCCGCCATCCGCTGCTGCCGTACGGCGCGCTGATGGCGCCCGGAATGTGGCCGGCAGCGTAGGGGTTCTCGTCGCCGCCGCGCAGATCGATGATCTGTACCTGGGCATCGTCCAGATGATCGGACAGCCACTGTGCGTCGACCAGCGGGCCCGGTGCGTCCGCCGCAAACGCCAGCGCGTTACTCGCCGCGAGAACGGCGGCGGCGGTCGCCGACAACTTCAAGAAGTGCATTGCTCTCTCCCCGTAATTTCCATTTCTGTGATGTTGAGGCCTGTTGCGTATGTGCCCCCGTAGGCGGCATGAGGGGTACCATGTGCTCCAAACCGCTCAAGAGGCAAGCTGTGGGGCCGATAAAATTTTCGTTGGCGGTGTTCTCGCAAGTTCGCGATCCTTGAACCCGGAGCGCGCCTTCCGGCCGTTAACCAACTCTTGCAGGTATCTGTGGTGCAACAGGTGGCAATCCACCAACAGTGGCGCCCGCATGCACGTGCTTCGAATGACCCTGTCGAACGTCCGATTCCCCGCCCCTGGTCGCCGGCTGGCGGCGCTGCTGGTCGCGGGCCTGCTGGCCCTGGCCGCGGCACCCGGACACACGCGGGCACAGGCGGCCGATAGTGCCGGCACGTCGGCCGAGGACTGCCTGCTCGGCGCGTCCGCCAACATGGACTGGACCGCGCGCATCGCCGCCTGCACCGAGGGCATCAACCTGGAACGGTGGGCGCCGGCCCAGCGCGCCGCCGCCTACAACAACCGCTGCCTGGCCTATATCGAGATCGGCCGCTACCAGGACGCGGTCAACGACTGCACCGTCGCCATCGACTTGGACGCGGACGAGCCGACCGCCTATTTCAACCGCGGCATCGCGCACATCAGGCTCGACCAGTTCGAGCACGCGGTGGCGGACTTCGACCGCACGATCGCGATCTCGCCGACGATGGCCGGCGCGTACCTGAACCGGGGCATCGCCAATGCCAATCTGGGTGCGCGCGAGGATGCGATCCGCGACTACGATGCCGCCATCCGGCTCGATCCGCGCAACCCCATGGCCCTCATCAATCGGGGCCGCATGTTCTATGACATGCGCCGCTACCAGGAAGCGATCGACGACTACGACCGCGCCATCGACATCGCGCCGCGTGTGGGCGAGGCGTACAACAATCGCGCCAATGCCTGGTGCAAGCTCGGATTCGTCGAGGTTGCGATGACCGACCGGCTGCGCGCGGCGGAATTCGGGGCTTTCTCGCTGGGGCAGCTCCAGGGCGCGTTGCGCGAGTTCGGCTACTACCGCGGTGCGATCGACGGCCGGCTGACCGAGGACCTGCGCGCCAGCCTGCGCGAGTGGACCGAGGGCGGCTGCCTCGGCATCTAGATCGGATTCAGCGCAAGCATCCGACAGGGTCGATTTTTCCTGCACCGACAAATACTTGAACTTCAAAAGCTGTCTGTTGCGCCGTTAGTGGCGATTGGGCATGATGCCCCTCCCAAAAACAAATCAGGCTGCTGAATTGCGGTCGACTAGGGAGGTGTTGCATGTCTCGATTCACTCGACGAGATACCATCAAACTCGGCGCCGGCGCGCTGGCCGGCACCACGCTGTTCGGTACCGGCCTGCGCGCGGAAATCCCGGTCAACGCGGGCGCGACGATGCCCGACCTGCCGATCGAGGACGGCGCGGAACTGCGCGTCCTGCGTCCCTCCAAGTTCGTCGACGGCGACGAACGCCTGTTCATGGAGAACACCCAGAAGTTCATCGACGCCACCGGCATTCCGGTGACGGTCGACGTGGAGAGCTGGGAAGACCTGCGCCCCCGCACCGCGGTGTCGGCCAATGTCGGCGAGGGGCCGGATATCGTCTATGCGTGGTCGGACGACCCGCACAAGTTCGCCGACAGCCTGGTCGACCTGAGCGACATCGCCGGCTATCTGGGCGACAAGTACGGCGGCTGGTATCCGCTGGCCGAGCGCTACGGCACGTCGGGCGGGCGCTGGATCGCCATGCCGTTGGGCGCCTCCGGCGGTCGCGTGGTCTATCGCAAGTCGATGCTGCAGGCGGCAGGCTACGAAGAGCCGCCGTCGGACGTCGAGGGCTTCCTGGCGATGAGCGCCAAGCTCAACGAGATGGGCACGCCGGGCGGCCTGGCCGTCGGCAACGCGGTCGGCGACGGCAATGCGTGGTGCAACTGGCTGCTGTGGGCCTTCGGCGGCGCGGTCACCGACGAGGACGACAACGTCATCATCAACAGCCCGGAGACGATCGAGGCCCTACGCTACGGCAAGTCGCTGTACGAGACCTTCATTCCGGGCACGCTGGCGTGGCTGGATGCGTCCAACAACAAGGCGTTCGTCGACAGCCAGATCAGCTGGACCCAGAACGGCATCTCCATCTACTACGCGCTGAAGACATCCGACGACCCGGCGCTGCAGGCGCTGGCCGAGGACACGTTCCACGCGCGGATGCCGATCGGCCCGGTGGGCTTCGCGACCGAGCGTTGCCTGATCGTCAACGGCATGATCTTCGACTACTCGCCGTACCCGAATGCCGCGAAGACCTACATGACCTTCATGATGGAGGCGGAGCAGTACGACCCGTACCTGAACGCCTGCATCGGCTATTGGGGCCACCCGCTGAGTGCCTACGAGGAGTCCGAGGTTTGGACGACCGATCCGAAGCACGAAGCGTACAAGAGCGTGATCTCGGACTCGCTGTGGGATGGCTACAGGGGTTCGATCGGCGAGGCGAGTGCCGCGGTTCTGTCCGACTTCATCGTCGTGCAGATGGTCGCCTCGGTGTGCGCCGACCAGGCCACGCCGGAAGAGGCCGCCGAAGAGGCCGAGCGCCGCTGCCTGCGCTACTACCGCTGATCGGGCGCCCGAACTTTCTGGGCCCGTAACAGCTGAACCCGTGCCCCCGCCGGCCACGCGCGCCGGCGGGGGTTCGCACCCATCCTGACATCGCGATGGAACCTTAAGTGGCAACGACCGCCTCAGAGGACCTGGTAACGGCCGGTTATCAGAACAACTGGATATCCCGGCTGTTCGACAACAAGAAGTTCCTGATCATCCTGTGCATGGCACCGGCCGCCGGGCTGCTGCTGCTGTTCCTGACCTACCCATTGGGCCTGGGCATATGGATGGCGTTCACCGACACGCGCATCGGCCGCATGGGTGAATGGATCGGCGGCTTCAATTACGAGCTCTTGTTCAGCGACCGCGTCTTCTGGATGTCGGTGTGGTGGACCTGTCTCTACACGGTCGCCGCGACGATCCTGAAATTCGGGCTCGGTCTGTGGCTGGCGATCCTGTTGAACAACCACTTGCCGTTCAAGTCGCTGCTGCGTGCCATCATCCTGGTGCCGTGGATCGTGCCGACCGTGCTGTCGGCCATCGCCTTCTGGTGGATCTACGACCCGCAGTTCTCGATCATCTCGTTCCTTCTGGTCGACGTGCTGGGCTGGCGCGAGACCTATATCGATTTCCTTGGCGACCCGTGGAACGCGCGGATGTCGCTGATCGCCGCCAATGTGTGGCGCGGCATCCCGTTCGTCGCCATCTGCCTGCTGGCCGGGCTGCAAACGATCTCGCCCTCGCTCTACGAGGCGGCGATGATCGACGGCGCCTCGCCATGGCAGCGGTTCTGGAACATCACCCTGCCGATGCTGATGCCGATCCTGGCGGTGGTGCTGACCTTCTCGGTCATCTTCACCTTCACCGACTTCCAGCTCGTCTACGCCATCACCCGTGGCGGGCCGGTCAACTCAACCCACCTGATGGCAACGCTGGCCTACCAGCGCGGCGTGCCGGGGGCGCAACTCGGCGAGGGGGCGGCCATCGCGGTGGCGATGATCCCGTTCCTGATCGCGGCGACCTTCTTCAGCTATTTCGCGCTGGCCAAGCGTAAGTGGCAGCAGGGAGGCAAGGATGACTGACGCGATCCAGGAAACCGAGCGCAGCGTCAGCATCGCCAAGGAGCAACACGGTCCGAAGAGCTGGGACTCGGTCCCGCGCCGGGTCGTGATGCTCTACATCCCGCTGTCGTGCTTCGTGATCATCCTGCTGTTTCCGTTCTACTGGATGACCGTCACCACGCTGAAGCCGAACGACGAGCTGATCAACTACTCCGAACACACGCCGTTCTGGCCAGAGTCGCCGACCCTGGACAACATCGAGTTCCTGCTGTTCGAGACCGACTACCCGAGCTGGCTGATCGTCACCATGGTGGTCGCCGTCGTGGCCACCTTCATCTCGGTGTTCGCCAGCGTGCTGGCGGCCTATGCGATTCAGCGCCTGCGCTTCAAGGGCTCGCAGTGGGTGGGGCTGGCGATCTATCTGGCCTATCTGGTGCCGCCCTCGATCCTGTTCATCCCGCTGGCGACCATGGTGTTCGAGTTCGGGCTGTTCGACAGCCCGATGGCGCTGATCCTGACCTATCCGACGTTCCTGATACCGTTCTGTACCTGGCTCTTGATCGGCTATTTCAAGTCGATCCCGTACGAGCTGGAGGAGTGTGCGCTGATAGACGGGGCGTCGCGACTGCAGATCCTGTGGCGCATAACCCTGCCGCTGGCGGTGCCGGGGCTGATCTCCGCCGGCATCTTCGCGTTCACCTTGTCGTGGAACGAGTTCATCTACGCGCTGGCGTTCATCCAGTCGTCGGAGAACAAAACCGTGCCGGTGGCGGTGCTGACCCAGCTGGTCCAGGGCGACATCTATCACTGGGGCTCGCTGATGGCCGGCGCGCTGCTCGGCTCGATACCGGTGGCGATCTTCTACTCGTTCTTCGTCGAGTACTACGTCTCCAGCCTGACCGGCGCGGTGAAGGAGTAGGCGTAGGGGTCCGACAATCAAATTTCGTCATGCTCGGGCTTGTCCCGAGCATCCACGAGAATGGCCGCTCAAGCGGCCAACAAGACGTGGATGCCCGCAACAAGTGCGGGCATGACGACGGGGGATTGCTGGTGTCGGAGCATCGTTTCACTCAGTGCAAACCGAGCACCGCATGATCACCATCAGGCCCGCCGGTCCGCGAGAACAGGCCGCCTGCGCGCGGCTGTGGGCGCGGGTGATGACCGAACTCGACCCTGACGACCCGCAGTCGGAGGCCGACTTCCGTCGCAAGACCAAGGGCGAGGACTTCTGGGTGGCAGATAACGACGGCCGCATCGTCGGCCTTGCGACGCTGTGGACGCCGGAGAGGTTTGTCCACTACCTGGTCGTGGACCCGAAATGGCGCCGCAAGGGCATCGGCCGCGACCTGCTGCTGATGGCAGCCGACGTGCTGGGCGGCGCGTTCGAGCTGAAATGCGCGCCCGACCACGCCGAGGCCCGGCGGTTCTACGACCGCTTCGGCATGACCGCCGCCGAGGAGCGTCTCGACGAGACGCCGCCATACGTGCGCTATCGGTACGAACCGCGCTGATGGAACGTGGCAGTTAGGTCGACCCTCACCCTCCCGTCGCCTTTGGCGCCGGGCCCCTCCCTCTCCCAGAGGGAGAGGGAACGAGGCGGCAAGCCCCTCTCCCCCACGTGGGAGAGGGAGGGACCCAGACCGTCAGGTCTGGGAGGGTGAGGGGGAAATTTGACATTCCCTCAATCCTCCAGCGGCCCATCGGCGGTGCGCGCCTCGGCGAAACGCGCCGCCAGCCGCTCGGCCGCGCGGTAGGCGAGTGCGGTGATCGTGCTGGTCGGGTTGATCGCCGCCCCGGTCACCATCACGCTGCCGTCCATGACGTAGAGGTTGGGGCAGTCCCAGGCCTGGTGCCACTTGTTGACCACCGAGGTCGTGGGGTCGTCGCCCATCCGCGCCGTGCCCAGCAGGTGCCAAGCCGGCGGCGCGTAACGCCCCGCCTCGTTGCGGAACGGGTTCACCTTGATGTCGTGGGCGCCGACCGCCTCGGCGAACTCCACCGCCCGGTCGAGCCCGAACTGCGCCAGCCGCGCGTCATTGCGGCACATGCCATAGGCGATGTGCGGCGCCGGCAGCCCGTCGCTGTCGACCACGTCGGGCGACAGGGTGACTCGGTTGTCCGGTCGCGGCAGGTCGTCGCCGACCACCAGGATGCCGATGCCGCGCGCGAAGTGGCGCTCGAACCAGTCATGGTGGCCGGCACCCCAGGGCGCGACATTGCCCGAGTGCGAGCCCAGCGCCTGGTAGCCGGCCCCGTTCATGCGCACGATGTGGAGGGTGACGCCGTTGACGAAGCCGCGCGAGGTGTCGGTCTCGGCGAACTCCTCGCAGATCGCGGTGGCGGAGATGATGCCCTGGTGACAGTCGGTCACGTCGTCGACCCAGCACTCCACGATGCCGAGGGTGTGGTGCATCAGGTTGCGGCCGACCTGGTCGGAGCTGTTGGCGAGCCCGTTCGGATGCCGCGCGCCCTCCGACAGCAGCATCAGCCGCGAGGTGCCGACACCGTTGGCCGCCAGCACCACCACGTCGGCCGGCTGCCAGTGCCGCACGCCGGTGTTGCGGTCCACATAGACCACGCCGGTCGCCCGGCCACGGTCATCCGTCTCCACCCGCTCCACCCGGCATTCGGTGCGCAATTCCGCCCCGGCGGCCAACGCGCGTGGCCAGTGGGTGACCGCCATGTCGGCCATCGCCCCGGTCGGGCAGCCGTTCTGGCAGTTGCCGCAGTTGTTGCAGGCCGGGCGGCCGGCGTGCGGCTGGGACAGGATCGCCATCGGCATCGGCCACCAGTGCCACCCAAGCTTGTCGAAACCGGCCGCCGCGATGCGCCCCATGCCGCCGCGCGGCACCGGCAGGGTCTGGAACGGCCCGCGTTCGGGCATGGCCGGATCGCCGGCCCAGCCGGCGACGCCGCATGCCTGGTCCGCCTTCTCGAAGAACGGCGCCAGATCCTCGTATGCGATTGGCCAGTTCGGGGCCAGCCCATGCTCGTCGCCCTTGCGGAAGTCCGACGGGCGATAGCGCGGCCAGGTCGCGGTGTAGATGCCGGTGCCGCCGCCGACGCCGTTCCACATCAGCGTGCTCTCGTCGACGGAATCGACCGGGTAGTCGTAGGGCCGGGCGCGCACGTTCGGCGCGGTCGACCAGTCGGTCAGCCGCCGCCACTCCCAGTCCGTCGACGCGTGCGGGCGATCCTGCGGCCGGAACCACGGCCCCTGCTCCAGGCAGGCAACCTTGATGCCCTGCTCAGCCAGAACCATCGAGGTGATCGCCCCGCCGGGTCCGGCGCCGACCACCACCACGTCGACCGGGTCATGGATGGTGGGCCGGGTACCGGTCATGGCCGGCCTCCGGCATCCTTGCGGGTACCGGACGACAGGTTGCCGCGCCCAGTGGCCACGCCGAGGTTCTGGTCGACGATTTCCGGCGCCAGCGGGTCCTCGGGCAATGTGGACAAGTCGACGCGCCGCACCGCGCCGGTGGCGACATAGCCGCCACGGCGATGGGTGGGCGCATCCTGCGGATTGGCCGGGTCGAACGGCGCCATCGCATAGCCGTTCGGCTGCGGCGCATCGTTGTAGGCGATGCCGGACGCGCGCACCGCCGCGACCACCGCCGGGCTCTCGTAGTAGGCTGTGTAGGCGGCAAGCCTGACATGGCCGAACAGGTCCGGATGGTCGGCCTCGAGCCTGGCGACGACCTGTTGCCGCGCCGACCGGTCGAGCGGGCCGAGCGGCCCGCCGCTGCCAGCCATCGCGTCGGCCAGCGCCTCCAGCAGCGCGGTCCCGCCCAGCTTGCGCAGGCGGTCCGCCATCACGCCGTGGACGCCGACCGTGCTTGCCGCCGGATACCGGGCGCTCCCCGGCAGCAGCACGTCGGCCAGCAACGCCAGCTCGGCTGGGTCCATCTCCATTCCCTCCCGTGTGTTGGAATGATTTCGTGTCAGGCTGCCGAATGCGGCGGCGGGGCGTCAAGCGTCGACTGTCGCACGGCGACAACGCCGGCTATAGTGCGCCGCCATGATCGCCCGCCTTATCATCGCCCTCGCCATGGCCTTTGCCGTCGCAGCACCCGCGGCAGCCGAGAGCCTGCTCGTCAACGGGCGTGCCCGCACCTACGAAATCCACGTGCCGAGCCAGCTCACCCTGCCGGCCCCGGCGCTGTTCGCGCTGCATGGCGGTGCCGGCGATGCCGACGTGATGCGCCGCTACACCGAACTGAACGACGCCGCCGACGAGCTGGGCTTTGTCGTCGTCTACCCGGAAGGGACCGCCAACCACTGGAACGACGGCCGCACGTCAGAGATGCTCGCGAACCATCCGTCCGGCTCGTCCGACGACGTCGGTTTCCTGCTGGCGCTCGTCGACACCCTGGCCACCGCCGGCACCATCGACCGGACGCGCACCGCGGTCGCCGGCATCTCCAATGGCGGCATGATGGCGCTGAGGGTGGCGTGCGAGGCACCGGCCCTGTTCGCCGCCTACACCGTGGTCGCGGCCAACGTGCCGCTCGGCATCGAATGCCCGGGCGGCCAGCCGGTGGCGATGATGTTCATCCACGGCACCGAGGACGAGCTGGTGCCCTACTATGGCGGCCCAATTGCCGATATCGGCGACCGGGATCGCGGCACCGCCTATTCGGTCGACTGGACGATGAACAACTGGGCCGTGCGCAACATCTGCACCGGCGCCGAGATTGCCGCTCACCTGGCCAACCGCCCGCTGGACGGCACCACGGTCGACATCATCCGCTACCTCGGCTGCTCACAGCCGCTGGTCCATATCGTGGTCAATGGCGGCGGCCATACCTGGCCGGGCGCGCAGTCGGCGCTCTATGGCCTGATCGCCGGACGCCACAGCCGCGAGATCGACGCCAATACGGCGATCTGGACCTTCACCACAGAACAGTTTTGAGCGCCGACGGCCGCAAGGGCAGCGGTGGAGGGCATCCGACGCGCCCCACGCCCGCGCGCCGGCAGGCCATGGCGGTGCTGGCCAAGGTGCTGGACACGGGCGTCACCCTGGACCGGGCGCTTGCCGAGGCGCCAGACCTGCCGCACCCGACCGACCGGCGGTTCGCCCGCGCGCTGGTTGCCACCACGCTGCGCCGGTTGGGGGACATCGACGCCGCCATCGACGCCTGCCTGTCGAAAAAGCTCGCCAAGTCGGCCGTCGCCGCGCGCCACGCGATGCGGCTCGGCGTGTGTGAGCTGCGCTATCTGGACACCGCGCCGCACGCCGCCATCGACCAGGCGGTGGCGCTGACCCGCGCCGCCAAGCTCGGCGGATTCACTGGCCTGGTCAATGCCGTGCTACGCCGGATCGTGCGCGAGGGGGAGGCCGGAGAAGAACCACCGGCCAAGATACCGCCCGTACAGCGCAACACGCCGGACTGGCTGTGGCGGCGTTGGACCGCCCGGTTCGGCGAGGCCGCCGCTGCGCGGATGGCTGAGGCACATGCGCAGGTGCCGCCGCTGGACCTGAGCCTGCGCGATCCGGCCACCGCCGATCATTGGGCGCGCGAACTGGGCGCGGAATTGCTGCCGACCGGTACGCTCCGGCTCGCCAATGCCGGCCCGGTGGACGCGCTGCCCGGCTTCACGGGGGGCGCGTGGTGGGTGCAGGACACCGCGGCGGCCCTGCCGGTGCGCCTGCTGGCACCGGCGGCGGGCGCCCGGGTGCTCGACCTCTGCGCCGCACCTGGCGGCAAGACCGCGCAACTGGCCGCCATGGGGGCCGCCGTCACCGCGCTCGACCGCGATCGCGACCGCCTCGACCTCGTGCGCCAGAACCTCGCGCGCCTGCAGTTGAAGGCGGAGATCGCCCAGGCCGACGCCGCCAGCTACCAGCCGCCGCAGCCCGCCGACTGCATCCTGCTCGATGCGCCGTGCTCGGCGACCGGCACCATCCGCCGCCACCCGGACCTCGCCTGGACCCGCCGCCCGGAGGACATCGCCCGCCAAGCGAAGGTGCAGGCGCGCCTGCTGGCCCACGCGCTGTCGTTGCTGATCCCCGGCGGGACACTGGTCTATGCGGTCTGCTCGCTGGAGGCCGACGAAGGCCCGGATATCGTCGCGGCGGCGCTGGCAGACAACGATGCCATCGCCAGGCGGCCCATCTCAGCCGACGAACTGCCCGGCCTTGCCGATGCCATCACGCACGATGGCGACGTGCAGACCCTGCCCGCCATGTGGGCCGACCGCGGCGGCATGGACGGGTTCTTCATCGCGCGGCTGGTCAGGAAGTAGAACATGATCATCTAAGTCGGCACCGGCCCTCTCCCATCTTCATGCGGTCGCGCGTCCGCGCTCCCTTTTGGCACCCGGCCACCCAGCAGGATACTTTCGTGGGCGGTCGGGCGGGGGAGAGGGCTGGCGCAGACTTCAGCGTAAGCTGATCCCGATCTAATCCGCCGCGGTTTCGCCTTCCTCGCGGTCCAGCAGGTACTTCTTCGGCCGCCACGGGCGCGAGCCCTTCACCACCGCGCCGTCCTCCACCTTCATCTGATGGTGGACGATGGTGGCATCGACATAGGCGGTGGCGGCGATGGTGACGGATGCCGAGACCACCTCGCCGGTCAGGGTGCCGGCCACGTCCGCCTCGCCGGTCTTCATCACGGTGGCGACGTGCGCGCCCTCCGCGATGACGACAGTGCGGGCGCGGATCTTGCCCTCCACCTTGCCGGCAATCTCGACCCGGCCGTCGCTGTCGATATCGCCGCGCAGCCGGCCGGTCTCGTCGATTTTCAGGTCGGTGGACTCGATCACCCCGTCGATGGCCCCGGCGGAGCGCACCTTGTCGGCGGTGATGACGGCATCGACCTCGGCACCGACGGCGATGAACACGTCGCGCGAGTTGATGTCGCCCTCGATCTCGCCCTCGATCAGGCAGGAGCCGTCGTTCTCCAGCCGCCCTTCGATGCCGCCGCCGCGCGCGACCTCGATCCGGGCGGCCTCGACATTGCCCTTCACCGCCCCGCCGACGCGCACCTCCTCGGCCGTGATGTCGCCCTCGACAGCGGCGCCGGTGGCCACTTCCACCCGCCGTCCGCGCACGTTACCGACCAGGCGGCCGCGAATGACGATGTCGTCGTCGCCCCGCAGCGAGCCGTTGATGGAGAGGTGCGGCCCCAGCACCGTGCGTTGCGGCAGCTTGAGGCCGGGCGCGCCCCGGTCAGGCGTTTCGGCCGGGCCACTGTCCGCCCCGCCACTGCCCGCTCTCGGCGGCGGCCTCTGGTCGCCGCGGCGAAATTTCAGCGCCATCGCAGGCTCCGGCCCGTGCCCAGTTCCGGATCGTCACACGGGGACGTCAGGGTCAGGACCCGCTGCCACCCTTGTCGTCACCGCCCTTGTCGTCGCCACCCTTTTCATTGGATGAAGCGCTATCCTTGCCCGACGGCTTGCCGGACGACGACGCGGCGGATGCGGACGATGTGGACTTGGCGCCGCCGGACTTGGCGGACGACGAATGGCGCAGCTGCCCGTTGACGACGGCGCCGTCGTTGATCGACAGCGTCGTGTAGGAAATATCGCCGTCCAGCTTGCCGCTGCCGGAAATCTTCACCGTCTTGCCGACGATCTCGCCTTCCACCGTGCCATGGACCTCGATGGTGTCCGCATCGATCGAACCGGTGACGGTGGCGCCCTCGCTGACGATCAGGGTGCGGCTGGTGATATCGCCCTTGACGGTGCCGTCGATACGAACATCGTCGTCGCCCTGGACGTCGCCGGTGATCGTCAGCCCACGGCTGACCACCGACATATCCGACGCCCCGGACGCAGCCGGCGCGGTGTTGTGGACCGCCGACAGATTGGGCGTCGCGGTGGCGGCCGCGGCCGATCCGCTCGCGGCGCTGGCAGCGCTGGACGCACCCCCCGATGCCGCGCTGGTCATGCTACGCTCCGGTTGGCCATCGCTACGCTCTCCCTTCCCGAAAATTGACATCCCTCAGCATCCTCCCTCACGTATGCCGTGTGGTCGTCGTTCAGCCCTACCCTGGCGCCGGCCCGATACATCGTGCGTCGTGCATCGTGCATCTGGGCCGCGCGCCCCGCCCGATCCTCGGGGAGGCTACGCCATGTTGGGGATTGCGCCGGCCGGCCGGACCGCACTTTCCGACGTGCCGGCCATGTCGCCGGCCGCAGCCCCCGGTTGGCCATCATCACGTGATATCGCACGGTTCGGTCCCGGATGTGAAGGACCGGATGCCGGCGCAACAGCAATTTCATGCGGCGCGAATGCCGCCCCGCGATCTATCCGAACGCGCCGTCCGCCTGCCATCCGGCGATGGCGCCATCGTCGGCGTCCAGCCAGTCGCGCAGCACCTCGGCCTGGTGCTGGCCCAGCACCGGCGGCGGGTTGCGATAGCTCACCGGCGTCGCGGAGTACTTGATCGGATTGCCCAGCATCGGCGCCTTGCCGTCGCCCGCCAGCGGGTGCGGCATCTCGATCACCATCTCGCGGGCGGCGGCATGGGGATCGGTCAGGGCCTGGGAGATGTCGTTGACCGGGCTGCAGGGCACGCCGCGCGCGCTCAGCCCGTCGATCCACTCCGCATTGCTGCGCTGGCGCATATAGGGCGGCATCAGCTCGTAGAGCTCGACACGGTGGCGCACCCGGTTCGCGTTGGTGGCGAAGCGCGGGTCGGCGGCAAGCTCGGTCGCGCCGGCGAACGCGCACCAGTCCTGGAACTGCCGGTCGTTGCCGACGGCCAGGATGACGTAACCGTCGGTGGTCTGGAACACGGTGTAGGGCACGATGTTCGGGTGCTCGTTGCCGCGCCGCTGCGGCGTATTGCCGGAGACCAGGTAGTTGGTGCCCTCGTTGATCAGCCAGGCCATCTGGCAGTCGAGCAGCGAGATGTCGATATGCTGGCCCTCGCCGGTCTTCTCCCGGTGGTGCAGGGCGGCCAGGATGGCGTTGCAGGCATACATCCCCGTCATCACGTCGGCAATGCCGACACCGACCTTGGTCGGCGGCCCGTCCGGCTGGCCGGTGATGCTCATGATGCCGCCCATCGCCTGGGCGATGATGTCGTAGCCGGCGCGTTCCGCATAGGGGCCGAACTGCCCGAAACCGGTGATCGAGCAATAGATCAGGCGCGGGAAGTCGGCCGCGACCTGATCGTAGGCAAGGCCGTAGCGCCTGAGCCCGCCGACCTTGAAGTTCTCGATCATGATGTCGGCCTCGGCCAGCATCCGGCGGATCAGCGCCTGTCCCGCCTCCGCCCCCAGGTCGATGGCGATCGAGCGCTTGTTGCGGTTGGCGGCCAGGTAATAGGCGCTCTCGGTGGTGTCGGCGCCGTCGGCGTCCTGCAGGTAGGGCGGGCCCCAGGCGCGGGTGTCGTCGCCGGCATTGGGGCGCTCCACCTTCACCACGTCGGCGCCCAGGTCGCCGAGCAGCTGGGTGCAGGTGGGGCCGGCCAGGATGCGGCTGAGATCGAACACGCGCAATCCGTCTAGAGGTCCGGGCATGCGGAGCCTTTCCGTCAGGTGGAACCGAGCGCGCAAAATACCGGTGGAACTTGCCTCTTGCCAGTGACAGGGCTGCAAATCCCGCGCATTGTGCCGCCGATTTGAAGAACGGGCCGGAACGGCGAGAGGGGAGGACAGGTATGAACGGGAATATCGCGGTGATCGGGGCGGGCCTGGTGGGCCGTGCGTGGTCGATCAGCTTCGCACGGGCGGGCGCGCAGGTGCGGCTCTACGATTCCGCGGCCGGCGCGGCGGAAAAATCGCGCGGCACGGCGCTGGAGCTGCTCGACATGCTGGCCGAGCGCGATCTGCTTCGCGGCCAGACCCCGGCCGAGGTCGGCGCCCGCATCGCCGCGACCGACGATCTGGCCCACACCCTGGACGGTGCGGCCCACGTGCAGGAATGCGTGTTCGAAAACGTCGAGACCAAGCGCCAGGTGTTCGCCGAGCTGGACGCCGCCGCCGGCCCGGGCACCGTGATCGCCAGCTCCACCTCCGCCATCCTGCCATCGGCGTTCACCGAGGGGCTGCCCGGCACCCATCGTTGCCTCGTCGCCCACCCGATCAACCCGCCCTATCTGGTGCCGGCCGTCGAAGTGGTGCCCTCGCCATGGACCGACCAGGCCAGCGTCGACCGCACCGCCGCCCTGATGCGCGACGCCGGCCATGCGCCGATCGTGATGCGCAAGGAAGTGGCCGGCTTCATCATGAACCGCATGCAGGCCGCCCTGATCCTGGAGGCGCTGCGGCTGGTCCGCGACGGCTATGCGACGGTGGAAGACGTGGACATCGGGCTGCGCGACGGCATCGGCCTGCGCTGGGCGTTCATGGGCCCGATGGAGACCATCGACCTCAATGCGCCCGGCGGCATCCGCGACTACCTGACCCGCTATCGCGGGGTGATGGAATCCTATCTGGAGAGCATGGGCCCAACGCCCGATCTGGGCGACGAACTGCTGGACCTGGTGGAGGGTCAGCGCCGCGAGCTGCTGCCGGCCGACAAGCTGGACGAGCGCCAAGCGTGGCGCGACGAGCGGCTGATGGACCTGATCGCCCACAAGGCGCGTACTGGATTGTAGGATTGGCATCGCAACACGGGACCCAAACACCATGACAGACATCGATCCGGAACGGCTGCTGGCCGCCCACCCAGGCGCGATCATCCGCCCGTTCGCCGGCCAGTGGCCGCGGATCGACCCGACCGCCTATGTGGCGCCGGGCGCGGTTGTGGTGGGCGACGTGACCATCGGGCCGGAGGCGAACATCTGGTACGCCTGCGTGCTGCGCGGCGACGACAGCCGCATCGTGGTCGGCGCGCGGTCGAACGTGCAGGATGGCACCATCATTCACGTGTTCAACGACGACCGCCGCGAACTGCCGACCATCATCGGCGCCAACGTCACGGTTGGGCACGCCGCCAAGCTGCATGGCTGCACGGTCGGCGACAGTGCGCTGGTCGGCATTGGCGCGATCGTGCTGGACGGGGCGGAAATGAAGCCGCAGTCGATGCTGGCCGCCGGCAGTGTGCTGGCGCCCGGCAAGGTGATGCAGTCGCGCGAGCTCTGGGTCGGCAACCCGGCGCGCATGAAGCGCAGCCTCAGCGACGAGGAAGCCGGCTATCTGGCCTGGAACGCCGACCACTATGTCGCACTGGCCGCCGGCCATCGGTGATGTGTTCCAGCGGGCTGACGCCGACGTGACCAAAAAAGAGATGGCCGCCGGTCGATCCTGACCGGCGGCCGCTCCCATCCGCTAGAGCACGCCACTGATACTCAACGCGCGGATGAATTGGGTTACTGCTGGATCGTGAACGATCCCTGCTGGAAGGTGTCGCCGCCGGTATCGATGCCGGGGCGGTCGTTGCCGCTGCTGGACGGCGGGCCGACATCGCCATGGTTGGTCGGGTTGGTGTTGCCGCCGTCATTCGGCCCCTGCGGACCATAGGGGTCGACGATGGCGTACGGGCCCTCGGGAACACCGAAGAACGCCGGGCGCTCCTGAGGATCGCCAGCGGCCGGCTCGACCAGCGGCAGGCATGCCACCGGATCGATCTCGCACAACAGCACACGCGCGGTGTTGCGCAGCGGCTCGCAGGTCTCGATCTCGCGCACCAGGATCATCAGCGCGTCGCCATCCATGTTCTCGACGGCATCGCCATAGGCTTCCCAGTGTTGGGTGGTGCAGCCCTCGAACAGGTCGCTGGCATCGGTCTCGGCGGCGGATGCGCCGGTCGCCAGAGCGGCAGCCAGGGCGGTGGTAGCAGTCAGGGCGGCAATCATTGCCTTTGCATTACGGATCATCTTGATCTCCCACGTTCAGGTCGTGTGTCTCCGCCGGCGCGACCGCGCGCCACATGCACCAACCGATGCAAGGGGACAGGCGCGCGATCTCCGCCGCAGTCC
This sequence comes from Alphaproteobacteria bacterium, assembly GCA_965227515.1. Classification (GTDB taxonomy): domain Bacteria; phylum Pseudomonadota; class Alphaproteobacteria; order CALKHQ01; family CALKHQ01; genus CBDDFZ01. Next base: position 1,105,586 of record CBDDFZ010000001.1, on the reverse strand, counting down.
GGCGTTGGAGATCAAGGTGGCGTGCGGCTATGGCACGCATTTGCGCAAAAATTGAAATGTTAGCGATCAACTGTGGTGGTGTATCGTTAACGCAGGCGGGGTGCTGCCGCCGCTGCGCCACAAACCGCGCTCCCGTTTACAAATCCACGGAAATCCAGGGAATTCGCCATGAACCTGCCACATATGCTGACGACCGCACGGGTGATCCCCGTCATCACGGTCAACGACGTGGAGGAGACGGTGGCGCTGGGGCGCGCGCTGAGCGCGGGCGGCATGGACACCCTGGAGATCACCCTGCGCACGCCGCTGGCGCTGGAGGCGGTTGCCGCGCTGCAGGAAGCGCTGCCGCACGCCACCGTCGGCGTCGGCACGGTGCTGACGCCGGCACAGCTCGATGCGTCGGCCGACCAGGCGGCGGCATTCGCGGTCAGCCCCGGCCTGACGCAACCGCTGATCGATGCTTCGCGGCGGTGCGACGTGCCGCTGCTGCCGGGCGCGCAGACGATTTCTGAGGTCATGCGCGCGCGCGAGGCCGGGTTCCACGCGCTGAAGTTCTTTCCGGCCGAACAGACCGGCGGCACCGCCACCCTGAAGGCGATGTACCCGCTGTTCCCCGACACCATCTTCTGCCCCACCGGCGGGCTGAACATGGACAACTACCGCAACTACCTGGCGCAGCCGAACGTGGCCTGCGTCGGCGGTACCTGGATGATGCCGGCGAACCTGATCGCGGCCGCGGACTGGTCCGCCATCACCGCGCTCGCCACGGAGATCATGGCCGGCGCGCCGAAATAGCTGCGACAAACCGGCCATCTCCGCAATTCAGCGAAAATTGATTGCGCGCGTTAGCGATCGGTTCACCATGGGCCGACTAAGGACACGTCATGCGCAACAGCTCCCCGTCGTCCGCGCGCCCGCAGGCGTGCCCGGACGGAACAGAACATCAGGACGTCTTGACGCCGAACGGCTCGCCTGACCGGCCGAGCCGACGCCATGCGTTGCGCACCCTGGGTGCCGCCGCTCTCAGCTTGGCCGCCGGCCCGGCGCTGGCCGGCTCACCGTCGATCTACCGCAACACCGGCGACGGGTTCAGCCTGTTCACCCGCCCGACCAACGAAGGCTTCTTCGAGCCCGACGTGGGGGTCAGCCCGTGGCGCGGTCCGACCGAATGGGGGCTGACGCCCCGGGTGCTGAAGCTGCGCAACGCCCACACCCAAGAGACGCTGCAGACCATGTACTGGCAGCGCGGCGACTACGACCAGAACGAGCTGTCCAAGATGAAGCGCTTCATGCGCGACTGGCGCACCGGCGAGGAAATCACCGTCGACACCAAGCTCCTGGACATGGTGTGGGCGGTCGCCCAGCGCACCGGCACCGCGCCGGAGTTCGTGGTGCTGTCGGGCTATCGCTCTCCGGCGACCAACCAGATGCTGATCGACAGCGGCCATTCCGGCGTCGCCAGGGACAGCCTGCACATGCAGGGCCGGGCGATGGACATCACCGTGCCCCAGATCCCGCTGTCGGTGCTGCGCGATGCCGCCCTTGACCTGGCCGCGGGCGGGGTCGGCTACTACCCCAGCTCCAACTTCCTGCACATGGATACCGGCCGCTTCCGAACCTGGTAGCCGGACCGCACCGTCGCCTCTAGAGTGGTCTCCTAACAACATGGCTCGGCGCACCGGGCCAAACTGGGAGGACCCGATGGCAGACGAGACGAGGCCCCTGGCCGGAAAAGTGGCATTCATCACCGGCGGCAGCCGTGGCATTGGGGCGGCGATCGCCAAGCGGCTGGCCCATGGCGGCGCCGACATCGTGCTGACCTACCAAAACAATGCGGATGCCGCCGAGGCGGTGGCCGAGGCGTGCCGGGCGGAGGGCGTGACGGCGCGCGCCGCGCAATGCGACGCCGGAGACATCGCCGCTGGCCGCGCGCTGATCGCGGACATCGCCGCCGCGCACGGCCGCGTCGACATCCTGGTCAACAACGCCGCCATCCTGGCCGGCGCCGACCTGTTGAACTGCTCCGAGGACGATTTCGACCGCAACGTCGCGGTCAACCTGAAGGGCGCGTTCTTCCTGGCCCAGGCGGCCGCGGGCGCCATGCAGGCCGGCGGGCGCATTGTCAACGTGGGCAGCATCTTCGGCGAAACCGTGCCCTATCCGGGCATCGACCTCTACTCGATGACCAAGTTCGGCATGGCCGGCCTGACCCGCGCCTGGGCGCGCGACCTGGGCGACAAGGGCATCACCGTCAACTGCGTGCAGCCCGGCCCGATCAACACCGACATGAACCCGGAGGACGGCGACCTGGCGCAGGCGATGCTGCCGCGCTCGCCCATCGGCCGCTATGGCCGGGTGGAGGAGATCGCGGAAATGGTCGCCTATCTGTGCGGCCCGCACACCGACAACGTGACCGGCAGCATCCTGAACAATGACGGAGCCTGGAATGCGTAGCGCCCCCAGGCCGGTGCGGTGACCGCCATGGCCGACACTCCGGAAGCGATCGATGTCGACGCCGCGCGCAAGCGCCTGATGGAGATGCGCGCAGAACTGCGGGACCTGGTCGACACCACCGAGGAGGACCGCGCTCCCGTCGAACTGGACCAGCAGCGCCTGGGCCGCCTGTCGCGAATGGATGCGATGCAGGACCAGGCGATGGCGCAGGAGCAGACCCGCCGGCGCGAGGTCGCGCTGCAGCGCATCGACGCCGCGCTCAAGCGGATCGAGGACGACGAGTACGGCGACTGCGTGCAGTGCGGCGAGCCCATCGAGCCGAAACGCCTGGAGCTGGACCCGGCCGCGCCAACGTGCGTGTCCTGCGCCCAGGGCTAGCGGGCCGCCGAAACAATCCGGGCCGCCATGATATGGTGCGATTCATAGGGTAAGTTCCCTGGAGGTCACGGCGATTCGCCCCCATATCGGATCGCACATGCACCGCGACAGCAGACGGAGAACACGATGGTGGTCAATCTGGGTGACGGCCGGCCGAGCGACCGCAAGACCGGTGTCATTTCGTTCATCCCGTTCCTCGGCATCGTGGTCGCAATCCACATCGTCCTCGCGCTGATCGACAACACGCTGCTGGATGGCGAACTGGTGGCGGTGCCGCTGTTCTCCGACGCGCTGTGGAGCCTGCGGCTGGTCGACCTGCTGCTGGCGCTGGCCCTGTTCGCGCTGTTGATCGACATCATCAAGTCGACGCGGACCAGCCGCGCCACCGCGCTGAACCACGTCGTCACCATGGCGGTGTTCGTGGTCTGCCTGTTGTGCTTCCTGCTGCTGCCGGCGACAGGCACGTCCAGCTTCTTCGTGTTGACGGTGATCAGCCTGGTCAACGTGGTCGCCGGGTTCACGGTGTCGCTGTCGGCGGCGCGCCGCGACATCGCCATCGACTGACCGGGCGATCGACTGACCGGCGTGACCCGACAAGAGCCAGCCGAAACGTGACCGCCGCCGGCCCCAAGCTGGTGTTCCTGGGCGACGTGATGCTGGCGCGCGAGTTCAACTTCGTGCTGGAGGAGCACCCGCCGGAATGGGTGTGGGGCGACGTGGCGCCCCTGCTGACCGACGCCGACGGGGTGATCGCCAATCTGGAGTGCCCGATCACCACCCACCCGCGGCCGTGGCGCCTGGGGGTGACCAAGGCGTTCCACTTCCGCGCCCGGCCCTGGGCGGTGGACGTGCTGCGCGCCGGCAACGTGCGCGCGGTCAATCTGGCCAACAACCACATGCTGGACTTCGACCGGCCGGGGCTGGCCGACACCCTGCGGTTCCTGGACGACGGCGACATCGCCCATTGCGGCGCCGGGCTGAACGCCGACGACGCCGCCGAACCGGCGCTGCTGACCCTGGGCGGCAAGCGCATCGCCATCATCGGCGCCACCGACAACGTGCCGGAATTCGGCGCCACGGCAGCGCGCTCGGGCACCAACTTCATGCGCATCCTGCCGGACAGCGACCAGGCGCTGGCGCTGGCCGCGCGCATCCGCACGCTGGCCAAGGAAGTCGATATCGTCATCCTCAGCCTGCACTGGGGGCCGAACTTCCGCCGCGAGCCGCCGTTGCACTTCCAGCAATTCGCCCGCCGCATGATCGACGCCGGCGCGGCCGTGGTGCACGGCCACTCCGCGCACATCTTCCAGCGCGCCGAGCCGCATGGCGACGGCGTTATCCTCTACGACACCGGCGACACCATTTCCGACTACTGGCGCTTCCTCGGCTACCAGAACCTCTGGTCGCTGGTGTTCACCGTGCGGTTCGAGGGCAATCGTCCCGCCAGCGTCGAGCTGGCGCCGGCACGCATCGAACGCGGCCAGCTCAACCGCGCCCACGGTACGGCGGCCGCCAATATCCGTGCCCACTACCAGTCGCTCGCCGGCAGTGACGGCGACTACGCCGCCGACGGCGACCTGTTGCGGCTGGCGCTGCCGTCACCCGCTTAGATCGGGATCGGCTCACGCTGATTCGGTGCCCGCCGAACACCACCCAAATGCCCAATTTGCGCCTTAGTCAGCCCCTGTCATCACGGGTTCGTGAACAGCGCGCAGGGGTCGCCGAGCCAGTGCGTAGCAGGGGTCGTTTCCACCCTGACCACGACTGGAGTAGTTGACATGTTCAAACGCGTAATCATCGCGGCGGTGATGCTGTTTGCCTCGGCGTCGACTGTCTTCGCGCAATCCACGATGGCCGAGTTGCCGGTGAACCCGGAAGTGCGCGCCATGACCTACACCTACTGCCTGACCGGCGATCTTGACGGCATTCGCCATCTGCTGGCCCAGCGCATCGCGTTCACCGGGCAATACACGCAAGCCCAGGCGCAACGCGGTGCGGCAGCCTGGGTTGCCGACGGCTATTGCCAGGAAACCCTGGCGAGCGCGGACTCGGCCATGCCGGGACTGCGCAGTGCCGCGATCGCGGCCCTGGCCGATCAGGGCTTCACCATCGATCGGCCGATCACGCAGCAGGCTGTCGAGATGGACGCGGCCGAATCCAAAGGCTTCTTCAGCTGGTTGGGCAAGGCCATCCGCGCCGTCGGCCGGGCGATTTCCGGCGTGTTCAGCGCCGGCGGCAGCGGCCATTATGAGTACTACGAGAACGGCAACATGAAGATCTGCGACCGGCAATGGCATGTCGGCTTCGGCAGCGGCGGATCGGAGTTCGAACCGTCTCCGTTCTACCCCGACCCCAATCCGGAGGGCTGAGCGAAAGGCATTGCCGGGCGAGGCGCGCTGCGTTCACGGACGCGGCGCGTCGCGCTTGTTGGCGATGGCATTGGTCGTCCCGGCCAAGGTCGATGCAAAGCCCCGGCACGCCGTCGAATTCGCCGTGCAGGCACCCTGGGTCGCATCGCAACGCCAACGACGGAACGGAACGACTCGGGGCGCGGCGACTCGGGGCCGCGCGCCACAGGAGCCAAAGCCAATTCGCATGCGGTAACTTGTTTGTGAACTCACAGCCGGGCCGCAAACACTCGATACGGCGACTATAGGCGAATCCAGAAACTCTGTGAAATCAACCGATTAATTAGGTGTCGACGGTGCGTTAGCAACCGCGCGATCACTAGGGAAGATTCCTCGAATTTTATGCGAATTCGAACATGGTTAACGTTTACTTCATATTTTAGCCGTATTCCCGGTACTGCCTTATCGGCGTTTCCTCCCTCGACCTCGGGCCGCAGATTATCCGCGGCCCTTTTTTTCTACATCCCCCCGTCTCGACATTGCGGCGACGAAGAACGCGTCGGTGCCGGTGCGCAACGGCGACAGCAGGATGCCGCGAGATGGCGCCGCTTCGCGTGGCGGCGTTCCGCCGAGGCCGCAGGTCGGCCACAGATCATCGATCGCTATAGCGTCCATGTCGGGAACGGCATCCAGCACCGCGGCGACCTGGTTTGCCCCCTCGCACGACAACGGTGAGCAGACGGCATAGACCAGCCGGCCGCCGGGCTTGACCAGCGCCGCCGCCCGCCGCAGCAAACGCTCCTGAATATCCACAAGGTCGTTGAGCCGCCGTTCGTCGATCCGCAGCCGCGCATCCGGCTGGCGCCGCCACATGCCGATGCCGGTGCACGGCGCGTCCACCAGCACGATGTCGAAACCGTCACCCGCATCGGGCGGCGCGTCGGTGGCGTCGACGACCCTGGGCGCCGCGATGGTGACCCCAGCCCGCGCCGCGCGTGGCGCGAGCCGGTCGAGCCGCGCGGCATCGTTGTCCCACACGGCAAGCTCGCCCTGATTGCGCATCGCCGCCGCCAGGCCCAGCGCCTTGCCGCCGGCACCGGCGCACATGTCGAGCACGGCCATACCGGGTGCGGCACCCGCTAGCGCCACGATGACCTGCGAGCCTTCGTCCTGGGCCGAGAACAGGCCCTCGCGCTCCAGCGCGGCACCACTGGCAAACCGCCCCTGAACCCGCAGGCCGTCGGGCGCGATCGGCGTCGGCGCAGCCGCGATCCCCATGGCGTCGAGGCGCGACATGACCTCGGCGCGGTCGGTCCTCAGTGTATTGACGCGGAGATCGACCGGCGCCTGCCGGTTCAGCGCGTCGGCCTCGGCTGGCCAGTTCGGTCCGAATGCCTCGGCAAAATGACCGGCCAGCCATTCCGGCACGTTCGCGCGTGCCCAGTCCGGCGCATCGGCATCGCCGGCACCAATAGCAGTGGCCAACGCCAACTCGTCGGCGTCAAGCGGGGCCGCGCCATAGCGCGACGGCGCGAATGCTGCCGCCAACGCCGCGCCATCGCCTTCCAGCGCCAATGCCGCGATCAGCCGTGCCCGTGCATCCACCGGCCGGCCGCGCCGCGCCAGCCACCAGTCGGCCAGCACCAGGCGGCGGAGGGTGCCGAACACCATGTCCTGGATAGCACGCCGGTCCTTCGACCCGATGTAGCGCCGGCCCTGCAGGTAGGCCCCGAGCACGCGGTCCGCGGGGCGTTCGCCGACGGCGATCTCGTCCAGCACCTCGATCGCCGCCGCCGCGCGTGCCGACGGTGTCATCCCAATGGTACGATGGCCTGACAACTCCCGCCGTCATTGCGAGCGGAGCGAAGCAATCCAGGCGATTGCCGTGGCGGCGGAAAAACAGCTCTGGATTGCCGCGTCGCGTTGCCCTCAAGGGCGCAACGCTCCTCGCAATGACGGGAGAGGTCAATGGATTCCGCCGCTGCCGTCACAGCCTGAGCTCGACCTACAGCTCTTGCCGGTAGTTCGGCGCCTCGCGGGTGATCGCCACGTCGTGGACATGGCTCTCGCGGTAGCCGGCGCCGGTGATGCGCAGGAAGGTGCAGCCCGACTGCATGTCGGCGATGGTGGCCGACCCGGTGTAGCCCATGGCGGCGCGCAGGCCGCCGACGAGCTGGTGGATGATCGCGGCGAGCGGCCCCTTGTAGGGCACCCGGCCCTCGATCCCCTCCGGCACCAGCTTCAGGCTGTCGCCTATTTCCTGCTGGAAATAGCGGTCTGCCGAGCCGCGCGCCATCGCGCCCAGCGAGCCCATGCCGCGATAGGACTTGTAGGACCGGCCCTGGTAATGGAACACCTCGCCCGGCGCCTCGTCGGTGCCGGCGAACATGGAACCCATCATCACCACGTCGGCGCCGGCCGCGATCGCCTTGGCGATGTCGCCGGACGACTTGATGCCGCCGTCGGAGATCAGGGGCACGCCGGCCTCGCGGCAGACCTCTCGCACGTCGTTGATGGCGGTGAGCTGCGGCACGCCGACGCCGGCGACCACGCGGGTGGTGCAGATGGACCCCGGGCCGATGCCGACCTTCACCGCGTCCGCCCCGGCATCGATCAGCGCGCGCGCGCCATCGGCCGTCGCCACGTTGCCGGCGATGATCTGGGCATAGTTGGACTGGGTGCGGATGCGCTCCACCGCGCGCAGCACACCGGCGCTGTGGCCGTGCGCGGTGTCGACCACGATCACGTCGCTGCCAGCCTCGACCAGCGCCTGCGCCCGCTCGACCCCGTCGTCGCCGACGCCGGTGGCGGCGCCGGTGCGCAGCCGGCCGCGCTCGTCCTTGCACGCCTGGGGGTAGCGCTGCGCCTTCTCGATGTCCTTCACAGTGACCAGGCCGATGCAGCGGTGGTCGTCGTCCACCACCAGCAGCTTCTCGATCCGGTGCTCGTGCAGCAGCCGCTTGGCCTCGTCGGACCCCACGCCCTCGCGCACCGTGATCAGGTCGCGGGTCATCAGCTCGCTGACCGGCTGCTCCGGGTCGCTGGCGAACCGCACGTCGCGGTTGGTCAGGATACCGGTCAGCCGCCCGCCCTCGCCGGTCACCGGAATGCCGGAGATGTTGTGGCCCTCCATCAGCGCCAGCGCCGCGCGCAACGGCGCCCCATCCTCGATGGTGATGGGGTTGACCACCATGCCGGCCTCGAACCGCTTCACCCGGCGCACTTCCTCGGCCTGACGCTCGATATCGAGGTTCTTGTGAATGATGCCCAAGCCGCCGGCCTGGGCCATGGCGATCGCCAGCGCGCTTTCGGTCACGGTGTCCATGGCCGAGGAAAGCAGGGGAATGCGCAGGTCGATGGCGCGGGTCAGGCGCGTCGACAGGTCGGCCTCGCCGGGCAGCACCCGCGAGGCACCCGGCTGCAGCAGTACGTCATCGAACGTCAACGCCTCACGGATCTGCATCGCGCCACCCCGACTCCGCACTGTTAAGAGATGGGCTGGTATATACGCTGGCCGCAGGCGCGGACAAGCCGGGTTAATATTTACGCGGCTGGTCTAAAGCCGCGCGCGACCACGTACATTTCGGCGGACTCCGACCGGCTGGCCGGCGGCTTGAAGTGCTTCACCGTGGCGAACGCGCGTTTCAGCGTGTCCAGCAACTCACCCTGCGCGCCGCCTTGCAGCACCTTGGCCGCGAAATCGCCGCCGGGGCGCAACAGCTCGCAAGCCAGCGCGCATGCCGATTCCGCCAGCCCCAGGGTGCGCAGATGGTCGGTGTTGGCATGTCCCGTCGCGCGGGCCGCCATGTCGCTGAGCACCAGGTCGGCCGGCCCGCCGAGTGCCGCGCGCACCTGGGCCGCGACCGCCTCCTCCTCCATGTCGCCGTGGATGATGACGGCCTCGCCGACCGGGTCCATCTCTTGCAGGTCGACGGCGACGACAAGGCCCGAGCCGCCGAGCCGCTCCAGCGCCACCTGGGTCCAGCCGCCGGGCGCGGCACCCAGGTCGACGATCTTGAGGCCTGGCTTCAACAGGCTGAACTTCTCGTCGATGTCGATCAGCTTGAACGCGGCCCGCGAGCGGAAGCCGCGCGCCTTCGCCTCGGCCACATAGGGGTCGTTGAGCTGGCGCTGCAGCCAGCGGGTCGACGACAGTGGCCGCCGCTTCGCGGTGCGCACCTTGACCGTGAGGTCGCGCCGGGCGAGCGGGCGGTGCGCGCTGCGACCCGCGCCCTTGCCCTTGCCGCCCTTGCTGCCCTTGCCGCCGCCCCTGGCCATGGGAGGTGTCAGGCCCGGCCCGCCGGCACGGCGGACCCGGCCATCAGCCGGTGCAGCATGCCCTCGCGCAGGCCCCGGTCGGCCACCCGCATCACCTCGATCGGCCAGGTCCGGCAGATCGCTTCCAAAATCGCACACCCCACGACCACCAGATCGGCGCGCTCGCGCCCGATGCACGGCACTGCTGACAAATCCTCCCGGTCCAGGCCGCGCAGGCGGCGCGTCACCGCCATCGCGTCCTCGGTCCTCAGGTAGCATCCGTCGACCCGCCGTCGGTCATAGCGCGGCAACCCGAAATGTATGCCGGCCAGCGTGGTCACGGTGCCCGACGTGCCGATCAACTGCACATCGCCGGCGGCGATGACCTCGCGAATGCCATGCTCTTGCTCAAAGCGTTCCAGCACTTCGCCCAGGGTGCCGACGATCTCCTCGTATGCGCCATTGGCCAGTGCCGCGCTGCCGTAGCGCTCCGACAGCGAGACCACGCCCATCGGCACCGACGTGCTGCCGTGCAGCGTGATCGGCCCGTCGCCGCCCGCCGGCACCGCAGCCCAGATCACCTCGGTGCTGCCGCCGCCGATGTCGAACACCAGGGCATTGGCATGATTCCAGCCGATCAGGGTGCGGCATCCATGGACCGCCAGTTCGGCCTCGGCCTCGACGCCGATGATCTCGATCTCCAGGCCGGTCTCCGCCCGCGCGCGCTCCAGGAACGCCTGCCCGTTGGCGGCGCGCCGGCAGGCTTCGGTCGCCACCGCCCATGTCGCCTCGACATGGCGCCGGGCGATCTTGTCGGCACAGATGCGCAGCGCGGCCAGCGTGCGCGCCATCGCCGCCTCCGACAGCACGCCGCTCTCGCCAACACCCTCGCCAAGGCGGACGATGCGCGAGAACGCATCGACCACGCGAAACCGCTCGCGCGCACGCGTACTCGGCTGCGCGATCAGCAGCCGGCAGTTGTTGGTGCCGATATCGACCGCGGCGTACGTGGGGCGATGGGGGCTTGCACGGCGGGGGCCCGCGCCGGACGTATCACTCGGTGGCGGTTCGGCGCCGGGGAGTGTGCCCGACCCGCCATGGTTGCGCATTGGTGGTGTTCCTCTTATCTCAACCGTCAGCATGCGCGAACCGCCCTGGGGTGGCCAGTGCTTTTTTGCGCGGCCGGGGATGCGCCCGGCGCCGTGCGAGGCGGCGTGGCACCGTCGCTTGCGGGCAGCGGTCGCGCATTGCAATACGCGCACGTTCGCGTTAGAGAAATGCCCCGCAACGCCGCCCGGGCCAGAACCGGCGGCACGCGGTACCCTGCTTGGGGGATAGTTTAACGGTAGAACGAGCGGCTCTGACCCGCTTAGTCCTGGTTCGAATCCAGGTCCCCCAGCCAATCTGGATAATCGGCCCGGCCGACCATCAGGTCGAAGGGCGAGCGCATTGAAAACTCTAGCTTTCTGCCCCTGAGCCGCAGGTTCGAAAACACGAAAGCGAGCAACTGCCGCTTTTGGTCGATGTTCGAACGCTCAAACAGGTCGGCCGCGCGTGAGGCCAGAGATATCAAGCTTTCCAGCGTGGTGCGGAAGGTCAACTCGCCGTCCTGGTGCTGCTCGATCCGCGCCGCAATCTCAGCCTTGCGGTCTTTCAGGTCACGCGCTTTTTTGTCGTACTCAGCCTGCGTAATACTCTGGTCGAGCCGCATATCAAGCAGCGCGTCGAGCCGATCGCGGATCTTGTCGTGCTCGCCCCGCAGGCCGGTGATGGCGTCCTTGTGGAATCGGTTCTCGGCCTCGTGGCTCGCCTTCATGTGCGTCAGCAATGCCTCGAGCAGCGCCGGCGGGATCTGAATCGACCGGAAGCTCTCCATCACCTGGTCCAGAACGTCGCCTTCGGGCACGTAGAGTTTGCGTTCAGGATCGTCGGGGTCGCGACAGATCAGGTAGACGTGCCGGCCCTTCTTCAGGTCGCTGGTGACAGTCCGTCCCGAGATGGCGCACTTCAGCAGCCCGCGAAACACAAAGGGCTTCTCTGAGTACCGCGTCGCCGTCGGGCGCGCCGCGCCCTCGCGCACTGCCGCGCAGCGGTCGAACAGGTCCTTGGTGATCAACGGCTCGTATTTGTGAGGGTAGAGCTTCCCCTTGATGCACATCTCGCCGTGGTAGAACGGGTTCGTCAGGATCGTATGGATCTGACCGCCCGTCAAAAAGCCGCCCTTGCGTGTCTTGTTGGTCAGGCCCCATTCCCGGGTCATTCGGACAAGGTCGCCGCTGATCGAGAAGCAGCCTTTGGCATAATCCTCGAACAGCATTCGGACAAGGAAGGCACGCTCTGGGTCATGCACCAGCGTGCTGCGGTTGTCGGCATCGCGGGCGTTCAGGTAACCAAGCGGCGCCTTGCCGCTCCATTCGCCGTTGCGGCGCTTGTACTCCAGGCTGCGCCGCACGTTCTCGGATAGATTCAGGGTGTAGGACTTGGCACCCATGACCGAAAAGTCCCAGCGCATGATGTCGGTCGACGTTGCGTCCTTCCCGATGACCATGTTCTCTCGATAGAAGTGCAGTTCGACCTGCTCCCTGCGGATCAGCTCGTCGATCAACACGGACTCGCGGAAACTGCGCTGGAACCGGTCGACGGCATCTGCAACGATTGCGACCGTTTCGCCTTGGCCTTTGGCAAACTCAATCATTTCCATGAATTTGCGCCGCTCGCCCTTGGTGGACGACTCGATCAACTCGAAGGTTCGGATCACATCCAGGCCCTTGCGGGCGCAATGGTCGGCGAGCCGCTGACGCTGGGCGCCGATCGAATGGCCCTCTTCCTGCTCCTTGGTTGAGACGCGCGCGAGGATGATGGCTTTCATGGCTCAGGCCGCCTCCTGGGGCTTGTAGGGCGCAATCTGTTCGACCTCGGCTCCTATGCGCCGTTTGGCCGCCATGGTGTCGTGGGCGTTCTGCAGGCGTAGGAAATAGCCTTCTGACAACCCGAAGAACCGGCACAGTCGCAGGTCGGTCTCCGCCGTCACGGAGCGGGTGCCGTTGACGATGGCGTGGATGCGGTTGCCCGGCACGCCGATCGCCTGGGCAAGCGCGTTCTGGCTCATGCCGATCTCGTCGAGGAACTCATGCCGGAGGATCTCCCCCGGATGTGGGTTGCGCAACTGGCCCATCGCTACATCTTTCGGTTCACTACGGCCTTCAATGGTAGTCGACGATCTCGACGTCGCTCGCGTCGCCCTCCCGCCAGACGAAGCAGATGCGCCACTGGTCGTTGATGCGGATGCTCCATTGGCCTGCGCGGTCCGCTCTCAGGGCCTCGAGCCGATTGCCCGGCGGGTTGCGCAGGTCGTCCATGGTCCGCGACGCGTCCAGCTGACGCAGCTTGCGCAGCGCGCGATCCTGGATGGCGGCCGGGAACTTCCGGCTGGCAAGACCCTGCCAGATGCGTTCCGTCTCCTTGCATCTGAACGAGAGGATCATTCATTCCGTCCATATAGGCCGATACGCGCTACGTAGCAAGTGGCGCGTCGGTTCGATCAGTAGGTCCAACTCTCGTGCGCCAGCGGCGCGGCGTTCAGGGCATCGCGGTGGGCCCGCCACTGCGGCAGGTGTCGATCCATAAGGCCGACGAACCGATCATTGTGATGCCGCTCGATCAGGTGGGCCATTTCATGCACCAGGACGTACTCCCCGCATTCAGGAGGCTTCTTGGCGAGCTCCGAGTTAAGGCGGATGCTTCCGGCCTCAGGGTTGCAGCCGCCCCACTTCGTCTTCATGCGCTGCACGAACAGCCGCCGGACCTTAACGCCCAGACGCGGCTCCCACCTGATGATCCAGGCCCGGGCGGCTTGCTTGAGTTGGCCGCGGTACCACTCGGCGACGACCGCTTCTCTGCCCTCCTCATCGGTGCCGGGACGGACGCGAAGAACCAACTTGCGATGCGTCAGCTCGACCAGTGGCGGGGCCTCGGCCTCCCTGATCTCCATCAGGTAGCGCCGGCCCCACACATGGTGACTTTCGCGCTCGAGGTATTCGCGCGGGCTTTCGCGCTCCTGCTGCCGCAGCTTGCCTTGCTGCTGCTTGATCCAGCCGAGCTTCGAAATCGCGAAGGCGCGGATGGCGTCCAGGTTGGTCCGGGTCGGCGCCGAGATGCGCACACGCCCGGTCGGGGGGTGCACGCTCAAATGGACGTTCTTGATATCCTTGAACACCACGTCGACCGCGATGCCGCCAAGGTCGAGCTGGGTGACCATCAGTATTCGCTCTGCGCCTTGATCACGAGGAAGATGCGTTCGACCTCCTCCTGATCCTGCAGCACGCCATAGAGGGCCGCCTTGATAACGTTCTCGCGAGACTGGATGCCGCGCCAGCCCTCGGGTCGAGTCTCCCGGACGGCTTCATCGATCTTCAGAACAAGCGCCTCGTCCCTGCCGAGGTTGTTCCACAGGGCCCGCTTGCCGGGCGTATCGAGCGCCTTCGGCGTATCCTCGGCCTGGCCGGTGGCAACCATCTTCGCCAGCTCGCCGATCCGCCGGAGATATTCTTCGTAGGCCATGGCCTTGGCCTTTCGCGCGTCGATGATCTCGTCGAGCAGTGCCGACATGGATTCGTAGAACGCCGGGTCGTTCAGCTGCTCCCTGATGATCTTGCTGCGCACGTTATTCTCGATTGTCTCGGCGATCGCGTCCCTGTCGCCCCTAAGCCCACCGAGCTGCGAGGCAACCGCGTCGGCGATGCCTGTCTTCACGATCAGGTCGACTAGGCTCATGTTATCGAAGGGAGAGATCTTCCGGGGCTCGTCGGCCTCGATGTAGGTGTCGATCAGATGCCGCATATCGGCCTCGTAGGCCTTCAGGTCGATCGTCTCCCCGCTGGCGTTGCGGACGATCTCGCGGATGTCGAGGTACTGGTCGAGCAGCTGCTTGATGCGAGCAACGTCGGCGCCGCTGTACCCGGCTGCCTCGAGCTCGTCCGCGATATTGGCGTAGGCGCGCACGAGGGCGACCGTCTGCTTGTAAAGCGCCGACCGCAGTGGCTCCCTGTCCTGAAGGTCGGTCGGGATCTCGGTGTTGCCGCAGAAATAGTGGATGTGCTCCAGCTCGCCCTTGGGCGGCTCGACCTCTTCGCAGAGCAGCGCCAGCGCCTCGATGGCGTTGTCCAGCCGCTCCCGCCCCTTCTTCAGCCGGTCCTGCAGCAATACTTCGGGGTCGGCGCCACCGGCGCTGCGGTCCAGCTCCGAGGTGTAGACCGCGATCGCGTTCTCGACCTTCTTTAACAGGGCCTTGTAGTCGACGATGAAGCCGAAATCCTTGTCGTCGCCGTCCAGTCGGTTGGTCCGGCAGATCGCCTGAAACAGCCCGTGGTCCTGCATCGACTTATCGATGTAGAGATAAGTGCAGGGCGGTGCATCGAAGCCGGTCAGCAGCTTGTCCACCACCACCAGCAACCGCATGTTGGCGGGCTCCTTGATGAACAGCGCCTTGGCCCATTCCTCGTAGGCCTCGGTCTTCGTCATGTTGGGCTTGGCTTCGATGCCCTTCAGCAGCTCGATGTAGGTGTTGTAGATGAACTGCCTGTCGGTCTCGCTGTTGGCGCCGGTCTCCTCCTGGGTCACGTGCTGCGCCTGGGGATTGTATGACGTCACGATCGCGCACTTGCCCTTGAACGGCGTCTTCTGGAACAGGGCAAAGTACTTGCAAGCCTCGTAGATGCTCGACGCCACCAGGATCGCATTGCCACGCTGGTTGGACAGGCGCGGCCTGACGCTGAAGTCGAACAGGATGTCGGCCACGACCCGGTCCATGCGCGAGCGGGAGCTCAGCACGACCTGCATCGTGCCCCACTTCTGCTTCAGCTCCTCCCGCTGCCAGTCGTTCAGCCCCTTGGTCTTCGCCTCGAACCAGGCGTCGATCTTGTTCTCGGAGCCAAGGCGCTGGTCGATGTCGCGGGCCTCGTACACGAGGTCCAGCACCACCTCGTCCTCGACCGCCTCGCTGAACTTGTAGGTGTCGATGTAGCCGCCGAAGACCTCCAGGCTGGTCTGCCGGTCCCTGCGCAATAGTGGCGTGCCCGTGAAGCCGATGAAGACCGCGTCCGGCATCATTGCCTTCATCACCCGATGCAGCCGGCCGCTCTGGGTCCGATGGCATTCGTCCACGAATACGAAGACCTCGCCCACGGCCCGGCTCGGCTGGGCCTCCAGGTCCCGGATGAACGCCTCGAAGTCGTCGACGCCCCTGCCGCCAAACTTGTGCACCAGGGAGCACAGCAGCCGCGGCGTGGCCTCCCCCAGCTGCCGCATCAGGTCGCGGCCGCTGCTGGTCCGCTTGATCGGCTCGCCGGCGTCGCGGAACACGCGCTCGATCTGCCGGTCCAGCTCGTCGCGGTCGGTGATCACCGCGACGCGGGCATGGGGGTTGGTCTCCAGGATCCACTTGGCCAGCAGCACCATGACGATGCTCTTGCCGCTGCCCTGGGTGTGCCAGATGATCCCGCCCTCGCGGCGCTCGACGAAGGCCTGTGCCTTCTTGATCCCGAAATACTGGTGCGGGCGCGGTAGCTTCTTGATCCCGCCGTCGAACACAATGAAGTCGTGCATCAGCTCGATCAGCCGGTGCTTCTCGCACAGCTTCAACAGGTACTTGTCCAGCTTGAAGCGGGAGTCGTCCGCTTCGTCCTCCTTCCATTTCAGGAAGTACTTTTCCTCAGTGCCCGTCGTGCCGTACTTCAAGCCCTCGGAATCGTTGCCGGCGAAGATAAACTGCACCGTGGTGAAAAACCACTGATGGAACTCCGGCTTCTGGTTGGAGAGGCACTGCCGGATCCCGTCGCCGATCGAGACGCGGCTGTTCTTCAGCTCCAGCACGCCAATCGCGAGGCCGTTGACGTAGAGCACGATGTCCGGTCGGCGCGTCAGGTCTCCCGACAGCGTCACCTCCTCGGCGATTGCGAAGTCGTTGCTGACCGGGTCGTCCCAGTCGATCAGGAGGACGGTCTCGGTTGGCTTACCGGCCTCGGTCATGACCGGAACGCCGTACCGCAGCAGGGAGTGGACGGCGGCGTTGTTGCCGTAGAGCGTCCTATTGTGGTTGCTCGCCTCGGTACGAAGCCGGTGCAGCGCCGCGTTGATCTGCGCGCCCGAATATCCGCGTCCTGTCAGCCACTCGGACAGCAGACCTTCCTCGATGTTGCTGTTGCCGACCCGGTCGCTCCAGGCGCCCAAAAACCGGTAGTCAAGCTCATCGCGGAACAGGGCAATCACCCTGTTCTGGGTCGCGCGTTCGGGTTGGCCGATGGGGGTCATACCAATCGAACCCTTCCCGTCAGCAGCTCCTGCATCATGCCTTGCTTGATGAGCCGGGCCTTGACGAGCTTGGCCTCCAGTCCCTCGATCTCGGCATCCATGTCGGACAGGACGCTGGCAATGGCGATTTGTTCGGCAGTTGGGGGGACCGGAAGGGATAGCTTGGGAATATTGCCCTTGCTGATGCCAGATACCTTCGTTCCAACCGCGTAAAATCGGAACTGCTGTTGGATCGCTGTCGTTTGAAAACAGTAACGGCGATATTCATGAACGAGGTCGTTCGTATTACTCTTGGCAACAATTGTGTGAAGGCCAGCTATGAACGGCACATTGTTGCGGTTTGCAATGACGATATGTTTGCTCGTTCCCTCGTCATCTTCCGAAGCATCAACGAAAACGACGTCGCCGTCTTTTAGTATAGCGCTAGGCGGGACCTGCATGAGATCGATATCGAGCTTAGGTATATCCTGATAGTCGACGCTCGTATCAACACATGTCTTCGTCGCGCCATGGATGTCTCCGTAGTGCAGGTAACAGTGTCCTTCCCCGGAAAGCTGGGCGCGTGAAGCGGTATAGCCACCGCTGAAGGTGAACAGCTCCGCAAATGTCTTGACCTTCCACTTCCCGTCAAATCCAGGCAGGCGCCGCTGGCCGGTGAGCAGCACCTTCATGGCGCCCTGCTTGATCTGGCGCTTTTTGGAGATGAGTTGCTCTAGGGATTCGATGAGGGCATCTGCGTCGCCCAACGCCTCGGCGATAGCTTCCTGTTCGGCTCTTGTGGCCGGGAGAGGGATAAGAACTTCGCCAAGTATTTTTTGATTAAGCGACGGCATCGTAGTGCCGAGAGCGTACTGAAGAAGCCAACTTTGGACACGCGCGCTCTGAAATTGATATGCTACATAGGCCTCATGTAAATCTATGTTCAGCCTCATGTATATGCCATCAGATCCTAAGAACCAACCGGCTTGCCACTCTCTTATTAACGAAGACCTATCAACTGCACCTTTTCTTCCAAAAACGATGTCGCCCCCTCTTAAGACATACTGAGGCAGTCGTCGCGTGACAACGTCAGAAACGAGCGGCGTGCGGTCGGAAATTTCCAGGAATCCTTCGCGAATTTCGCCGACTGAGATAAGCGGTACACCGCTTGTCTTTGAATACTCTGATGCCTTGAGGACTGTTCCAAATGGACCTGTTCTTATTGTCGAAAAGTTGCGCGCAGGTTCAATCTTCCAATTCTTTGGAAGTCTTCCCAACTCTGTCTTCTTATACTCGTTGCTTAGGTCCATGCAAACCCCATCCTTTCGAGATGGTGTTTTATCTTGTCTTCAAGTTCCGCCACGCGGTTGGCCAATTGCGGCAGAGCTGTCTCGTATCGTTCAACAAGCTCTTTCACGCGCGTAGAGAGCTGCTGGCTCACGCGATTCATATCGCCATGGATGGCTGCATCCAGTGTGGCGAGCCACTTGTCGTCCACCACCAGCGCCTTGACCTCGGGCTCGGTCAGTTTCGGATAGTGGGCGTAAGCCTTGGCGTCGAGCGCGGCCTCAGCATCCTTCAAACGCTTCTTGAGATCGGTCTCTTGCCTGTCGAACTTGATCCAGTCATTGAGCGCGGCGGCCTCGTCTCTAGCGTCCCTGTCGCCCCGGATCTCCTTTAGGCGAGCCGCTACGTTGGCCTTGTTGACCTTCTCGAACTCGGAAAATGCGCCGTCCTCTCCGCCGTGCTCCTCCTCCAGTTCGGCCAGCTGCGCGATGACACTTTCGATGTCAGCGGTGAGCAGCTCGATTTCTTCCTGCTCGTCTGCAAAATACCGTTCGACAATGAAGGGCTTGGGAACCAGATCGCACGCCCAGCCTACGTCCTTCTCCTGGCCCTTCTTCTTGCCGCTCTTGACTGTCTCGATGACGCGATAGGTCTCGGCCCGCCAGCCGTCGGCGGCGATCAGGTAGCAGTCGTCCTGCATCGTGTCGGCCCAATAGTCCATCAGGTGCTGGTAGACGTCGTAGCCGTTAATCAGCGGCTTGCCGCCATAGTGCGCCAGCAGGTCCTCCGAAAGGTCGAAGACCACCTGCTTCGGGTCGCACCCGGCGGCGAGAGCCTTCAGAGTCGCGGCGCTGCGGTCCCTCCAGGCGGCGAAGTGGGTGTTCATGTCTGCGACGAAGGCAGAGAACTCAGGATGGCCGTAGATCGTTGCGTTGATTTCCGCCTTGTCGACAGCGAGGTCAACGTAGCCGGGGCGGTTGTCCCGGAACAGGGTTGTCCTGAGGCCGCGACAGACGTCCCAGTAGCGCTGCAGCGCATCGATGTCGGAGACCGGGATCCCGCCCTTCAGGTGGCCCTCGATGTCCTGCAGGTCCTCCGGCTGCCGGCTGTCGATGTAGCGCGGGATGTTGAGGTTGAAGTCATTCTTCCTGATCTCGGCGTAGCCGACCATGCGGGCATAGCTCGGGATCTCCTGCTGCCGGTTGAAGGCGTCGACGATCTTGTGGATGTCCTGGGACCGAAGCCGGTTCTTCGGCCCGTCCTTCATGAACCCGGCTCTGGCGTCGATCATGAAGATGCCCTCGCGGGCCGCGGCGTCGCGCTTGTCGACCACGACGATACAGGCCGGGATGCCGGTCCCGTAGAACAGGTTGGCCGGCAGCCCGATGATGCCCTTGATGTAGCCCTTGCGCACCAGGGCCCGGCGGATGTCGGCCTCGGCATGGCCTCGGAACAGCACGCCATGCGGCAGGATGCAGGCGCCGGCGCCCGTGCTCTTCAGCGATCGCACGATGTGCAGCAGATAGGCATAGTCGCCCTGCTTGGCCGGCGGCACGCCGAACGGCTGGAAGCGATGATGCGGGTCGTGCAGCGGGTCGAGCCCCGTGCTCCAGCGCTTGTCCGAGAAGGGCGGATTGGCGACGACGTAGTCAAAGGTCTTCAGGGCCTCGCCGTCCCTGTACTTCGGGTCGGTCAGCGTGTTGCCCTGCATGATCAGCGCAGTAGGCACGTTGTGCAGGATCATGTTCATTCGCGCCAAGCCGCTGGTGGTGGCGTCCTTCTCCTGGCCGTAGAGCGTGACCGTGGTTCTCGCCTCGTCGGCCACCTTCAGCAGCAGCGACCCGGAGCCGCAGGTCGGGTCGTAGACGGTGGTGTCGGGCCCGGTGACGGCGCTTCGGATGCCGATGATCTGGGACATCACCCGGCTTACCTCGGCCGGCGTGTAGAACTGGCCCTTGCTCTTGCCGCTCTCGGTGGCGAAGTGGCGCATCAGATACTCGTAGGCGTCGCCCAGGATGTCGTCGCCGTCGGCCCGGTTCCTGGAGAAATCCAGCGCCTTGCGCTCGAAGATAGCGACCAGGTTGGTCAGCCGGTCAACCATCTCCTTGCCGCTGCCCAGCTTGGTGTGGTCGTTAAAGTCGGGGAAGTCGGACTGCGACAGCTCTTGGTTCGCGTTGGCCAGCGGACCGATGATCTTCTTGTTGATCTGATCGCCGATGTCCGGCTTGCCCTTCAGGGCGACCATGTCCTTGAAGCTGGCGCCCTCGGGTACCGTGATCGGCGCATAGGGCACGCCGGCATACTTGTCGCTTATGTAGCGGATGAACAGCAGCACCAGGACGTAGTCCTTGTACTGGCTGGCATCCATGCCGCCGCGCAACTCGTCGCAACTGGCCCACAGCGAGGCGTAGAGTTCTGACTTCTTGATGGCCATCAGTGTGGTCTCTCACGTGAGTTGGGTGATGTCGGCGAGTCTCAAGGGGTGGAATCTGGACAGGGTGTCGCCCACCTGGTCAAGAGCGCTGAACCGATTCGTGGCTGGAATGTTCAGTTCGCGCAGTTGCCGTTTGTAGCGTTGCCAGGATCGGTTGCTGCAATGGCGGCTCATCAGGGCGCCGGCGCCGCGCACGCCAACCGAGGCGACGAGCAGGACGCAACCGAGCTGCTGCAGAAGGGCGCCGGGTCGCGCGTTGCCGTCCGAAGCAGCGGCGAGGGTCGACAGCAACTCCTCCGGCCGGCGGTCCGCGGTCTGTCCGGCGAGCGGCAATTGCCGCCTGATCTGCTCCCAGAAGTGCAGCAGCACGTCTTTGGCCAGGCTTGCATCGAACAGCGCCGCGAAGGTCGGCTCGATGTCGGCGCCGATGCGCTTCAGCAGGCCCTTGATTTTGGTGCGGTTGCCCAGCCGGACCTCCATCCGCAGGACCTCGAGCTGCTTCGGTAGATCGTCCCGCTCGCTGAACAGGTCGGCCTGAATACGATTGTCTTGTTCGATTGCGCGCTTCTCGCTGAACCTGGCTTTCTCCAGGTCGCGCATCTTGTCGTAGAACGTCAGCTCGAAACTGTTGGCGTGATAGCGTATGGCGTGACCGTTGTTGCGGTAGTCGGTATGCGAGAGATCCAGGCGACCGTCGAGGTCGATCAGGTCGAGTTCGCGCATCACCATTGAGCAGGTCGTGTAGTCGGTGAAGCAGACATTCTTGCTGTAGTGCACCGTCGAGACGTTGGCTGCACGTAGGTCGTAGTCGCTGACCCGAACACCCATGCTCGCCAGCGCGTGGCGCAGCGTATCGACCACCACGTCGAACTCGCGCGATGTCAGCTCGTCGAAGTTGTTCCCGTAGACCAACTTGGGTGCGGAAAACTCGACCCGGAGCGTGATCGAGAATCCACCACGCACCTTGCGCTTGGCCAGCGTCAGCCTCGGCAGGTAGCGTCCGGCCGCGAAGTCGGCCTTGGTCGGGTTCTGCACGCAGGCAATGTTACCTCGGCCGCCGAGCGGGTAGTAGGGCGGCTGCAGCAGGCCCACTGCCGAGGGACTGAACCGGCCGGGATCGAGGATCTCAAAGGCGCGTGTGTCGAGACTCAGCGCAACCGTATCCAGCATCGCACTTGCTCACTACGTCGTTCAGCTTTTCGAGAATGGCCGTCTCGATGGCCTGGCCAATTGGCCGCCGGATTGGATGGAAGATGTCGATCGACCGGTCTCCGATCTTGCGGGTGGGGTAGGTCAAGCGGTAGCCGCCGCCGTCGAGTTTGCGATGGATCGCGATGCCGCTGAGGTAGAGCTGGTCATCGAGCACCAAGCTGGCGAACGCGATCAGCCCGTTTCGCGGCTTAACGAACGCGATTTCCACTTCAGTCACATTCATTGGCATCACCTCGCTTGGATGGCGCGCCGTCGATCCGCGCCAGCAACGCAATGAAGCCGGCCAAGTTGCGCCCGGCTTCGACCGCTTCCACCTCGCTCAGGTCAGCGTCTTCGAGGCAGCGCAGCCGCATCGCGACGACATCGAGCGGATCGGGAATCGACCTTGCCATGACGACCGGATACGGCCGCAGGCGGGCTCACGTCGTCATGGTGGGGATAGAAAGGGACGGATGGGGATGGATCGGGAGCGAACCGACAGTGTTAGACGATTTCCCTCGGATCGATGCCATGGGTGGCAAGTTCGCCTACGGTTACATGTCTTCGAAACTGGATCGCATCCTTCGATACGCGGAAAAAGACCGCCTTTAACAGCCCTTCGAAATGGAGATTCTCGACCAATTTGTGCAGGCCTACGATTGTTTGGTCCCCTGCGGCCGCGCGAAGTTCCGAGAGTGTGAATCTCACGCCAGGCTTTGCGAAAAGCACCTGAAATGCGTTGTCGTTCGACGAGTTGAAATTTGGACGCGCAAGGACGGTTCGCTGCCGTGTCACGTGATTGACAAGCAGGATTTCGCCAAGGCCGAAGCGGATTTCACACGCTATGCGGCCATCGTCTTCGCGAGGCCCTTCCAGGGCGCGGCGGAGTGCGGTCCTGTTGACGCTCAGGCGGCCGTCCTTGACCAACAGCAGGTCCGGTAGAGCTACAACGCCAGCGCCAATGGGTTGCGAAGTTCGCGAAAGCACGATCACGAGGCCGGCTTCCATTGGCTGGTCGCCGAGTTGCTCCAGGAGGACCACGTCGACCGTTTCATCCTTGTGGCTGTGTTGTGCAAACCGCCCCAGTCTCCAGAACTCGTCACCGTCAAGGCGATAAGGATATTGGCTTGTTGGCATCACCCACTTGAGGACGTGGCCGACTGTTTGCAGGGATAGCGACCATCGGGACAGCCGACGCATATCAACTGGAACTCGAGCTATGTCCGTGCGCTTGTCGCAGACAACGAAGGCGTCTGCCGGTCTGCCTCGCCTGGCCTCAAATGTCACCTCCATAGGGCATCTGCGCTCGCAGCCGTCGCAGATAACCGACCTTCGGGGCTCAATGGGACTCAGGAGATATTGAGCTTCAAACACCCGCAGGCCGCCATGCTGAGGGGGTCGGAATTCATCCCTTTGGATTGAGATTGGGTCGCCGCCCGAGGCAGCAAGCCGAGCAATCAAATCACTCAGCAGCGCGTTGAGTGCGCGATCCTGCTGGGGCGTCATCACTTGAAAAACCTGTGGTTCGGTCAATGCCGCTGGCGGCTAGCATGTGCCGCAAGTGCAGGTCATCTCCATCATGCTTCAGAGCGCAAGACTGCTCTGAGATATCGAAAGAGCGCGTTTTGGGCCGTGTGCCGTCGTGATGGTCTACGACCGCTTGCAACTGAGCACCGACGACCCTGGCATGATTGAGCGACATGCGCCCCACCGATGGCCCATCTCGAACGAATAGTCGATCGATCGCGCGGTGAAGAGCGGATCCATCATTCGAGACATCGGACGTCACTGAGACCCTGGTCGGCGTGTCACCCATCGTCGCGAACGTCAGGCGCTTGGTTCGAACGGAGGTGATAGGTGCCTGAATTGGCCAAGTGAACGAGAACGAGGACGACTTTAGCGGCTCCAGCCAGTAGGCTGGCTTTGTGAGCGTCGGCAGGTCGGTGAGCCCGAGGACCGATCTGGCGAACAATTGCCACAGTTGATCGACGCTCGCTTTCGCGCCCTCGAAATACACGTCAAGGGTGCCGTCATCGTCGCGATACACAAACACAACCTCGAAGGCTGGCCGGAACGGATGTGGCGCCAGTTCATCGCGCAACCAGGCCAGCGGGGCGGCGGGGTAATCCTCTGGGAAGGCGTAGAACATGTGGCTCGGTCGTCGGGCGTCGTAGTCGACCTTGCAAGCCCGCCCGCGCCCCTCTTCCTTGAAGAAGTGAAGGCTGATGGCTTCTCTCAAGACGTCTACCCGGTCGCCGAGTTCGATGCCCGGTGCGCTGACGAGCGGCAGCCCGCGCTTCCAGTAGCGTCCGGTCAGATGCGGCGTCGCGAACCGTGATGCTCGGTCAAAGACGTTGCGATGGTTCAAGAAGGCCCAGAACGCTTTGTTGAGAAAGCTGTTCTGGGTCTGCAGTGCGGAACCAAGGTCCAAACCCTTATGGTCGGCCTCTGCGCGCAAGTGCTGTAACCCGGCTTGGTTGCCCAGCAATGCGACCTTCCGGAAGTCTGCATCTATAGCGGCGCGCGCGTCCTCCGGCAGCGCCATGACTGCCTCGAAAATAGGCTGGAATGTTCTTGGTTTAAGCTGCGATATGTCGGTGCCGAGGTCGATGGCATTATGCTCGGCATATTCCGCCAAATGGCGGTTTGCAGCTTGCCGGATAAAGCTGCTCAGGGAGTAATGGGTGGTCATGACCTCACCTTCGATCACTACATCCTTCTTCCTCCCTTGCCTGCTTTTTGAGCAGCATAGCTTGTGGCTCGAAAAGAGTCGAGTACCAGATCGTGTGTCGAATGGCCCCTCGAAGTTCAAATCACGTCGGACTTGCGCTACACTTGGCCGCTCCGGTACAGCTTCGTGTACTCGACCGGGTAGAAGAGCTCGACGCTGAGGTATCCACGCCGCAATTCCTGTGGGTCAGCAACGGCATGACCTATTGGGGTGCCGACACCATAGTCAGCCGCACGGCGGTGTTCCAGAAGTCCGAGGTCTTGCGGGTGGAGCCGGATCTTGAGAACGCCACGCCGGTCGTCATTTCTGACGAAGCGGCTTCCTGCACCTGCCGCTGACGCTGGTGATCGGCCAGGCCGCCGCGCCGAGCGAGCTGCGCTTTCTCGTCAGCATGCTGGCGGTGGAAACCGGCGATGGCTGGCGGATCGCGGCCCTGTTCACCACCGACGACCGGTCGGAGTGACCGCATGGTCCGGACGGCTCGCCTGCATGTCGCCGTTGGGATCTTCGCGTGCTGGCGACCCACCGCCGCGGTCCATCTTGTCGGATGGTATCATTCGTCAGCGCCTCGTCATGCTAACCTGACGGGATGAAGCATCCGGTCGTTCGTGAGCCAGAAGGCCCCTACGAGCGCGGCGACGTCGGTCCCGCGCATCTGCCGGGTAATCCCGCGCAGCTTCGTGTGCTCGACCTTGTGGAACAGCTCGACGTGGAGGTGTCCGACACCTTTGGCCTGCGGAGCGGCCCGCATGGTCTGAAAATGATCCTCTACCTGCTGCGCAGCCATTTCCTTGGCCAGGTGGTCACCACGTCGTCGGCCGTCGCCGCCTCCGGGATGAGCTACGGCTCGGCCATGCGTCTGATCGACAGGTTGCGGGCATCGGACTTCGTGATGGTCCGGCCGCGCACGCGCAGCGGCCGGTCGTTCTCGCTGCACCCGACCGACGAACTGCTCCGGCGCTGGAGTCTCCTGGCCAGACAGCTTCGGGAACATCTGGCGAGCTTCGTCGCCCAGAGCGGAGCGGCCGATCGGGGCAGCATCGCGACCGCCCGGGATCGGATCATCGGCCCGCCGGTCGTGCTCAACCGCCGGCTGGATGCGGGCTCGGGCCTGCGCCTGCTGCTGCACGCCGACCCGACATTCACCGCGATGAACACGCTCAAACGTCAGGTCGAGCTGATCCTCGGCACCGCCATCAGCAGCCGCGCGCTATCCATCGACCGGTTGCGCCTGCAGATACTGGAGAACGCCCGGCTCGCGAGTTCGCGCTACGACATCCTTGCCTGCGACCTGCCCTGGTTCGGCGAACTGGCCGCGGAGGGAGTGCTGCGGCCGCTCGACGACCTGATCGCATCCGCCGGAACCGACCTGGAGGACTTCTACCCCGACGCGCTTTCCAGCGCCTCATACCTGGGCCGCAGCTACGGCGTACCCATCGTCACCACGGCTGAGATGCTGGTTTATCGCACCGATGTGCTGGAGGGCCTGGACCTGGAGCCGCCGCGGACGGCGGCAGACCTAGTGCGGGCCTTGCCGCTGGTCAGCAGAACGCGCGAGCGGATGTGGGGCGTGTCGTGGAACGCCGCGCGCGGCACGCCGCTCGGCCACAGCTTCATGATGATGATGGCCGCCTTCGGCCAGAGCGTGCTGAGCCTTCCCGCATCGGAGGGCGGGTTCGATGCGGCGGTCGACCGCGACTGGCGGCCGGTGCCGCAGTTCCTGAGCGACGAGGCGCTGCAAACGGCCGAGTTCATGCGCGAACTGATGGACCACTCGCCGCCGAACATCCTCGGCATGGCGTGGTACGACCGCGCGACCACCTTCGCCCGTGGCGAGTCCGCTTTCGCCTATTCCCACTCGCTGCTGGCGCCGGTCTTCGAGCTCAACGAAAACTGCGCGGCCTTCGGGCGAACGGGATATCTGCCGCATCCGGTGGGCCCACGCGGGCGGCCGATCACGCCGATGGGCGGCTATGCGCTCGCAATTCCGGCTAATCTCGAGCCTGCACGGGTGGAGGCGGCCTGGACGGCGATACGCTCGCTGACCTCACCGGAGGTGATGAAGCTGTTCAGTATGAACGGAAACCTGGCCTGCGCCAGGCTCAGCGTCTGCCGCGACGCCGAGGTGCGCGCGCGCTCGCCGATGATCGATGCCATCGACGATTTCCATAGCCGCGGTTTCATGCGCATGTGGCCCCGGCCGCCGGTGCCCGGCATCTCCACCCTGATTGAAATCCTGGGCGAGGAAATCCACGACATGCTGCTGCACCGGCACCCGCCCCGCGGTGTACTGGCACGCGTACAGCAGCGGACTGAAAACGCCCTTACTTCCTGACACATAATCAATTATCCATTCTGGATATTTTTTGGCCAATCCGCACGAGATCGCTGTTTCCCGGCCGGGGGCTTCTACCTACCCTGTTCGAATTGCCGGACGGGCGCCCGCCGGCACGGCGTCGTGCCGCCGCTGCCCGCCAAAGCGCCCGAACCGGCCGGCAACCGGGAGGAAAGCGAATGAAGCGTTGGACGATGATTGCCGCGGCGATGGCGGTTTCCAGCGGCCTCGCCGCTACCGCATCGGCCCAGGAATGCGCCGAAGAGGACCGGCAGATCCTGACCGTCTGGGATCAGTTCGAGTACTACGGCATGACGGCTGCGGGACCGGCAATCGAAAAGATTCATCAGGAATTCCAGGCCGAGCACCCGTGCGTGGTGTTCTCGCGCTCGGTGTTCGGCGGCGGGTTCCCGATCCGCAACGCCGTCGAGCTGGCGCTGACCTCGGGCGAGGCGCCGGACGTGTTCTATAGCTGGCCGTCGGGTGCCGGGCTCACCGCCTACGCCAATGCCGGCTACCTGACCGACCTTACGCCCTATGCGGAGCAGTATGGCTGGTTCGATCGGCTGCCGCAGTGGGCCATCGAGCGCAACTCCTTCCGCGGCAAGCTCTATGCGTATCCGTGGGAGCAGGATCTCGAGTACGTTTACTATAACACCGAAATCTTCGCCGAACTGGGGCTGGAGCCGCCGCAGTCGTTCGAGGACGTGCTGGCATGGTGCGACACCGCCAGCGAGGCGGGACTGATCCCGATCTCGCTCGGCAACCAGGATCTGTGGCCGGCGGTGAACATGTGGACCGACGTGACCGCCCTCGTCGGCGGCCGTGATGTCGGGCTCGCCTTGCTCCAGGGGCGCCAGCCCTGGAATTCGGCGGAACCGCGCGAGGCGCTGGACCTGATCCTGCAGATGGTCGATCACGACTGCTTCAGTCCCGGCTTCAACGGCACGTCCTACAACGATGCGCTGCTGCAGTTCTATTCGGGCCAGGCGACCGCGATCTGGACCGGCACCTGGGTGATCCACACGGTCATCGAGAACATGCCCGAGGAGCGGCTGGACGTCTTCTACATGCCGCAGTTCAAGGAGGGCGTGCCCCAGGCAACGCACATGTCGGAAGGCTCCGCCTGGTACATCTGGGCCGGCTCCAAGGTGCCCGACCTGGCGGCCGAATACATCGACTTCGTGTCCGATCCGCGCTGGCTGGAGACCTGGGTCACCGAGGGTTACACCATCCCGATCCAGAAGACGCCGATCGACTTCGAGACCTACGGCATGGCCGGCGTCGTCGCCGACGCCTTCGCCACCGGAGCGGCGATGCAGGACCTGAATGTCGACGCGTTCCACACCACGGCGCCGCCGCGGGTGACGTTCGTGATGTACAACGACATCCAGGGCGTGCTCACCGGCGACACGCCGCCCGAGGAGTTCCTTGCCAAGCTGGACGAGCAGATGCAGGCGGCGACCGAGGCCGGCGAGGTGTGGGAGCCCTAGCCCTCCCGCCCGGCCCACTCTCGGCGCGGCCGCACGTCGCGGCCGCGCCCCTCCAGCAATTTCGAAGGC
Organism: Alphaproteobacteria bacterium; assembly: GCA_965227515.1. Lineage (GTDB taxonomy): Bacteria > Pseudomonadota > Alphaproteobacteria > CALKHQ01 > CALKHQ01 > CBDDFZ01. The sequence continues at coordinate 1,077,322 of CBDDFZ010000001.1, read as the reverse complement.
GGACATGCCGAACAAGACACCAGCGCCGTACCTGTTCCTGGCGCCCGCCCTTCTGTACCTGGGCCTGTGGATATTCTATCCGATCGCCCAGAATGGCATCCTCAGCACGCTGACGCCGGAAGCCGGCCGCGAATCCGCGGTGCAGTTCGTTGGCCTCGACAATTACGAGCGGCTGATCTCCGACGACCTGTTCCTGCGCGCGCTGGGCCACAACCTGATCTGGGTGGCGCTCAGCATCGTCGTGCCCGTGACCATCGGCCTGGTGCTGGCGGTCCTGCTGGTGCACCGGCGCGCCCGGCTGTTCTACGCCACCGTCTTTTTCCTGCCCGCCACTGTCGCGCCGATCATGGCGGCGATCATCTGGGGCTGGATCTACAACCCCACGTTCGGCGCCCTGAATCAGGGGTTGGATCTGATCGGGCTGGCCAGCCTGGCGCGCCCCTGGCTGGGCGACGCCGGCTCCGCGCTGGTCGCGGTCAACATGATCGGAAGCTGGGGCTATTACGGCTTCTGCACCCTGATCTTCCTCGCCGGCCTGCAGGGTATCGACCCGGAAATCTACGATGCCGCCCGCATCGACGGCGCCGGTCCGATCCAGCAGTTCTGGCGGATCACCATACCGTTGCTGCGGCCGACCATCGTGTTCGTGCTGGTCTACACAGTGATCGGCTCGATGAAATTCTTCGACATCATCTACGTCGCCACCAAGGGCGGGCCGGACAACGCGACCCAGATCGTCGCCGTCTACATGTTCGACCTGTTCATACGCCAGGGCCAGGTGCACTACGCCGCGACCATGAGCACAGTGCTGACCGCGATCATCCTGGCGCTCAGCGTGCTGCTGCTATGGAACGCGCGCGCGCGCGCCGCGCGGATGGCGGCGGCATGAACCGGCTGGTCAACGCGTTTGGCGCCAACACGGTCCTGATCGTCTTCACCGTGATCTCGATCGCCCCGGTCTATCTGCTGTTCGTCACCTCGCTGAAGTCGCAGGGCGAGCTGATCGCCAGCGTGTTCGCGCTCCCCGAGGATCCGCGCTGGCAGAATTACGGCCTCGTCCTGGTCGACCGCGGCTACTACCAGGCGGTGCTGAACAGCCTGCTGATCTCCGGCGCGGTGACGATCCTGACGATCATCCTGTCGTCGCTGGCGGCGTTCGCCTTCGCTGTCTACGACTTCGTCGGCAAGCAGGTGCTGTTCGTGCTGGTTCTGGTCGGGCTGATGGTCTCCGAGGTCTCGATCCTGATCCCGGTCTACAACCTGCTGAAGGACTGGGGCCTCTTGAACAGCTATGTCGGCATGATCCTGCCGCTGATCGCGCTGGGGCTCTCGTTCGGCATCTTCCTGATGACCACGTTCCTGCGCGACGTGCCGCGCGACCTGATCGACGCCGCCCGGCTGGATGGCTGCGGCGACCTGCAGATCCTCGTCCGCATCATGGTGCCGGTCAGCCTGCCCGGCATCGGCGCGCTGGCGGTGATCGAGTTCCTGTGGGCCTGGAACAGCTTCTTCCTGCCGCTGGTCATCGCCACCCAGCAGGACCTGATGCCGCTCAGCGTGTCGGTGATCGATTTCATGGGGCGGTTCACCTTCAACTACGAGCTGGTCGCCACGACCTGCGTGATCATGTTCGTGCCGATATTGCTGCTTTACATCTTTACCCAGCGCAGCTTCCGGCGCGGCGTGACCATGGGGGCGATTAAATGACCGGCCCGTCAGCACGCATTCCTGCCAGCGCACACGCCAGCACATACGTCGGAAGGAAAACGGCATGACCGAGCCATTGGCGCAATTCTGCATACCGGTTGACGTGGTCGATCCGCTCGGTCGCGGTAGGATTACGGAGCCGGTGGAGTTCACTCTTTCGCTCGACCGGGTGCGCCCGCACCGCGACGGTATCGCCGTCACCGATGCCGAGGGCGGGCGCGTGCCGGCGCAGGTGACGCAGTGGCACGCGGACGCCGAGGGCGCGCCGGTGTCGGCGACCCTGTGCCTGCCGGTGACCCTGGCAGCCGGAGAGGCGCGGCGCCGCTATGCGGTCTGGCTGTCGGACGAACCGATGGACGGCGAACCGGACGGCATCCGCATCCTCGAGCCGAAACTCGGTGACGGCTTCCGCCGTCTCGACACCGGCTGCTACGTGCTGGAACTGTGTACCGGCACCGCGCGCGGCGACGGCGCCAGCAAGTGGGGCATCCGCCATTTCGAACAGACCGACCAGCGCATCAACCTTATCGCCGGCAACGCCAATGCCTTCGGCGGCGTCTACGGCCCGTTCTTTACGCCGGAGAATGGGCTGATCAACCCGCCGGCCCACGCCGTCGCTAGCTTCGAGGTCATCTGCGAGGGTCCGGTGACGTGCCAGTACCGGATGACGGTCGACGTGCCGGAGGGCCTGCGCCCCGAACTGCGCGGCAAGACGATCGAGGTCGTGTGGCGCTTCTATGTGGGCACGCCGCTGTTCACCCGCACCTACTTCGTCGACGACTTCGACACCGAGATCGACGGTCGGCGCTGCGCCAACCGCATCACCGTCGGCGACGAGATCGAGAGCGGCAAGTCGAACCTGATGCTCTCCACCTATCGCCACAAGGGCGGCACCGCCTACCGCGAGGGCGACCTGTATGCGGAGATCTTGCTGGCGCGGCTGCGCGACCTGCAGGAGCGCGAGCCGGAAGCGCTGGCCAAGGCGATGGATCGGCTCGGCATAGATCCGGCGCAGGACCCCTCCACCTGGCACTGGGACAATTACTGGCGCCTGTTCTGCGCGGTCGAGAAGGCGCTGCCGGAAGATGTTCTGAAAGCGGAGGTAGAGAAGATCTGGCGCTCGGCCAACGAGATCGTCTGGAGCGACCGCGACCACACTCACTTCCACTACACCGACGACGCGGTCGACGTGAACAAGGTGCCGCAGCAGACCATCTTCGCGCTCAACGCCCAGAAGACCTGCGAATACAGCCCGCGCACCGGCTATGCCTTCGTGCGCTACATGAACCGGCCGTCGCCGCGGATGCAGATCGTCCAGCGCTACGACAGCGGCTGGGTCAACTGGGGCACCAATGGCGAAAACGAGTATCCTGAGCTGCCGTCGGGCTCCACCATCTGGGCCGCCTATGGCCGCTTCGACGACTGGGAGGCGCAAGCCGACCGGATGGAGACGCCGCTCGCCGTCAGCGTGCGGCCGATGGAGCAATGCCTCGAGGTATCGGACTAACACGCCGCAAAAAGGCGGACTGGGGAGGGAAGCCATGAAAGCCGTGTTTCTGCCGGGTGACCGCCGCGTCGAGGTACGTTCGGTGCCGGACCCGTCGCCCGGCGTGAACGACGTGCTGATCGCGGTGAAGGCCTCGTGCATCTGCCGCAGCGATCTCAGCCTCTACTACGGCAATGCCGTGGTGGGTGGCGAGGCAGCCGGCAAGTGCGTCACCGGTCACGAACCGGCCGGCATCGTCGAGGCGGTCGGCAAGGGTGTGAGCCGCTTCAAGGCGGGCGACAGGGTGGCGGTCTACCTCGCGCTCGGCTGCGGGGCCTGCACATGGTGCCGTGCCGGCAACATGCACCTGTGCGGCCATTGGAAGTGCCTGGGCTTCACCGCCGACGGCGGCAATGCCGAGTACCTGGTGGTGCCGGAGCGCAACTGCCTGAGGGTGCCGGACACGATGTCGTATGTGTCCGCCGCCATATCCACCGATGCCTTCGGCACCCTGTTCAGCGCCTGCCGAAAGCTGGGCGCATCGGGCGCCGGCACGATCGGCATCTGGGGCCTGGGGCCGATGGGGTCGGCCGGCGTGCTCGCGGCCAAGGCGCTGGGGGCGCGCGTGATCGCGCTCGATCCGATTGCCGACCGCCGTACGTTTGCCGCCGGCCTCGGCGCCGACCACACCGTGGACCCGACCGCGCCGACCGTGCTGGAGGAACTGGCGGACCTGACCGGTGGGGCGGGGCTTGCCGGCGCCATCGACTGTTCCGGCAATGGTGCTGCGCAGAACATGGCGCTCGATGCGACCATGCCCTATGGCAAGGTGGCGTTCGTCGGCGAGGCGGCCGAAACCACGATCCGGACCAGCGAACAGCTCCTGCGCAAACAGCTCACCGTGTTCGGGTCGTGGTACTTCAGCCTGCCCGAGTACGACGACATCGTCCGCACCGTGCAGGAGAACGACATCGACCTGTCGAAACTCGCCACGCACCTGTTCGATCTCGACGAGGCGGAAGAGGCGTTCCGGAAATTCGACAACCGCGAGACCGAGAAGGCCGTCTTTACCCTACGGTGATGACGTCGATGCCGGTGCGCCGGGCGAATGCCTGACCATCGACGCCGTGGTCGGCGAGCTTTAGCATGGCGTCCCATGAGCGATACCGTTTCCGGCGATTCCCGGATCGTGCCCATCGGGTCGGCCGGCGGGTCGCAGCGGCGCATCCGCGCTGGAGAAACTCGCGATCAAGGTGCACACCCATCTTGCGAAGCCGAGCCTCGATGACAGCGCGAGCACCCTGACGGCACTGAAGAAGGCCATTACGCGGTTCACGGCCGCTGTTCAGAATGACGGCTCGAACGACATCGAGCCCATCACGAGAGCGGCGCAGGAGCTGTGGAACGCCTCAAGCACCGCGGTCGAAGCGGCGCTGCCGAATCCCGCGTTGCAGAAGACCGCCCTCGACAGGGGCGAATTTAACGCTGTGTCTGCTCCCCTCGTACCCATCGAGCGCGAGCGCCCGCTTGGCGACGTCGGCTCCACAGATATCGAGCGACCCGTGACTTTCACGAGTTCAACTGGCCGTATCCAACGACATCGAGGCACCTCGGGGTGCGAACTGGGCAATTCGCCTTGATAGCGCCGATCAACTGGCCGCAGGTGCTCCCCTCACCCTGCAGGTTCCCGTAGTGAGATCGGACACGTCAGCGGCAACATCGATGCCGGCCGTCCTTTGGGGTTTCACCGTTGATATCGGTCTCAGCGAGGTATTGGACTACGCTCAGCCAATCATGTGCCGGGTTCTGCCCGCCAGACTGGGCCAACGGCGTAGAATGCCCGGCCTCTACCGGCCGGCTCACGCCGTCGCCTTTAGCTCTAGGACCAGAATCCCCGACCCCAGACCCACAATTTCCTGGTAACGCTCGGTTCGAACTGTATCCAGGAAGGCCAGCCACGGCCGAAAGTCTGTCCGCATCTTCCCGGCGCGCCTGACCCGAGCCGGCGGCCCGTTGTTATGCGCGCGTTGTCGACTTTACACAGATGTAATCGGGCCGTCAGGGCCACGTGAACGCCGCTCCTTAGATCGAACTCATCGGACGGGATGGCCCCGCCGAATACGACCCAAGGAGAACATCATGACCCGCAACAAGATCATTCTCGCCGCCACCTCCGCCCTCGTCGGCGTGTCGGCCTTCACCGGCTCGCTCGCCTTTGCGTCAGGCAATGACACGCCGGAGGCGCTGCAGGCGTTCCTGGCCGACAATCCCGCCGTGGCCGAGGTCGTCGCGGATGTCGAGGCACAGACCGGCGGCACGGTCACTGGCGCGGAATACAGCGATGATACCCCGGGCGACGGCGTCGTCGAATTCGAGATCATGATGGCCGACGGCTCGGAGCAGGACATGCTCTACACGCTGGCCGATGGCACGATGGTGGCCGAGGTCGACGAAGACGATGACGAAGATGAGGAGGACGAAGACGACGAGGAAGATGAGGACGAGGATGATGACGACGAGGAGGACGACGACTAGGTCGTAATGTCTTGAAAACCGTGGCAGGAAACCGGTGGCCCCTTCGTTGGGGCCACCACGACGGCAGGCGGACATGAAGATACTCGTCATCGAGGACGACAAGACCACCGGCGCCTACATCGCAGACGGGCTGCGCGAGGAAGGGCACATTGTCGACCTGATCGAGGACGGCCGCGACGGGCTGGTTAAGGCCAGCGTGTCGGACTACGACCTGCTGATCGTCGACCGGATGCTGCCCGGCCTGGACGGCATGTCGCTGGTCAAGACCCTGCGCGGCGCGGGCAACGAGACCCCCGCCCTGTTCCTGACCTCGCTCGGCGGCGTCGATGACCGCATCGAGGGGCTGAACGCCGGCGGCGACGACTATCTGGTCAAGCCGTTCGCGTTCGGCGAGCTTTCGGCGCGGGTCGCGGCACTGGCCCGCCGGCCGCGCACGACCCAGCAGGAAACCGTGCTGCGTGCCGGCGACCTGGAGATGGACCTGGTCCGGCGACAGGTGACCCGCGCCGGCCAGGCGATCGACCTGTTGCCGCGCGAGTTCGCGATGCTGGAGCACCTGCTGCGCCGCAAGGGCAGGGTGCAAACCCGGACCATGCTGCTGGAAGCCATCTGGGACATCAGCTTCGACACCCACACCAACGTGGTCGAGACGCAAATCAGCCGCCTGCGGGCGAAGGTCGACAAGCCGTTCGAGACCGAGCTGATCAAGACCGTGCGCGGCTCCGGCTATCGCATCGAGGAGTGATGCCGTGTTCGGCAGCGCCCAAGTCTGGAAATCGACGCCGCTCCGGCTCTCGGTCGCCATCGCGGCCCTGTTCGCGGCGGTCAGCCTGGTCAGCCTGGCGGCGACGTTCGCCATCGTCCGCGACAACGCCCAGGAGACGCTGCGGACCACCCTGGACCACGAGATGGCGGGCTTCAGGGCACTGCCCGACGCAGGCGCCATTGCCGATCTGGTGCAGTCACAGTCGCGGGGCACCTCGCCGGACTATCGGCTGCTGAGCTATCTGACGCCCGACGGCGAACAGGTCGGCACCGCTGCACTCCCCGTGGGCGAGGAGGGTTATCGCGCCATCGCTTTCGACGATGACGACGAGGGCCGCGCCGGCATCGACGGCGACTATCTGGCGCTGACCGAGACCGTCCATGGCGGCGTGCTGACCGTTGCGGTCAGTGCCGAACTGCTGGACGACCTGGGCGAGGCGTTCCTGTCCGTCTTCCTATTCAGCCTGGTGCCGACGGCCGTGCTCGTCATCGGCGGCGGCGTTCTGCTGGCGCGAAGGTCGGCCAGACGCCTGGCCGGTATCGAGGCCACCCTGGACCGCCTGACCAGCGGCGACTTCGCGGCACGGGTAGACGCCCCGTCAGGCCACACTGACGACCTGGGCCGGATCGGCGGCCGCATCAACCGCATGGCCGACGCCCAGGAACGGCAGATCGCGTCCTTGCGGCAAGTCTCCACCGACATCGCCCATGACCTCAAGACGCCGATCCAGCGGGTCACGGTCTTGCTCGACAAGCTGAGCGCGCGGCCGGAGTTGTCGGACCCCTCCCGAGAACTGGCGGATCAGGCCGTCGCCGAGACCCGGGGCATCGTGCAGACATTCCAGGCGCTGCTGCAGATTGCGCAGATCGAGGGCGGGTCGGCGCGAAACCGCTTCGCCGACGTCGACCTGGGCGGCCTGGCACGGACGTTCTGCGAGGTCTACGAACCCGCCGCCGAAGACAGCGGCCACCGTCTCTCGTGCAACGTTGCCGATGCATCGACGGCCGTCGCGGGCGACAAGGCGCTGCTGGGGCAGGTGTTCGCCAACCTGATCGAGAATGCGCTGCGCCACGCACCAGCGGGCGGGGACATCGAGGTCGGCGTCAGTGCCGGCAGCGGCACGGTTCGGCTCGTCGTCGCGGACAGCGGGCCGGGCATTCCCGAAGGCGAGCGCGAGAACGTGCTGCGCCGCCTCTACCGGCTGGAGCGCAGCCGCACGACGCCGGGGAGCGGGCTCGGCCTCAGCCTGGTGGCGGCCATTGTCGACTTGCACGAGGGCCGGCTGGCGCTCGAAGACAACGGCCCGGGGCTGAGGGTCGTGATCGAGTTCGCAGCTCGGACCCCGTCCCGCGCTAGCTCGAGACCGTCATACTGAGCTGGCCAAGCGCGCCGTAGTCCGCGGTCACCCGGTCGCCGGGTTCGAGCGCCAGTGGGATCATGCAGGTGCCGGTGGTGACCAGCTCGCCGGCGCGGATCGTGATGCCGAGGGAGCCGACCTCGTTGACCAGCCAGGTGAGCGCGACCCTTGGATCGCCGAGCACGGTGGCACCGGTGCCCTCGCGGTCGATCCGCCCCTCCACCGAGGCCGAGACCTTGTGCCGGGCGAGGTCCATGCTGCGCCAGTCGGCGCTGGCCGCAGGCCCCACCATCAGGTCGCGCGCGCAGGCGTCGTCGGCGATCAAGGCCGCGGCCCCCACCACGGTGAAATCGGTGTAGCGGGAATCTGGCAGCTCGAACGTCGGATGCAGGTCCCCGGTCGCCGCCATCACCTCATCGACCGTATAAGGCGTCTCGCGGGGCGCGATGTCGCGCGCGAAGCGGAACCCGAACTCCGGCTCGCAGACCCGCATGCGATTGCCCTCGATGGAGAACTCGGCGCCGTCGTCGGCCAGCCGCTCGGTCAGCAGCCGCCCGGCCAGCGGCCCGTCGACATTGATGTGCTTCTGGCCGGCCTCGCTGGTGGCCGCGATCTTCCAGCCGGCCCGCGGCTGCTTGGAGAACGCCTCCAGCCCGGCCTGGATCGCGTAACCGTCCGCGCGGGACGCCGGCGCCAGGTCCGTATCCAGTGCGTCCATCACCGTGCCGTCCTGCCAGTGCCGCCAGATCGTGTCGCTGGCCCTGCGCGCCCGGTCTTGATCCATCAATCCGCCCCCCGTCGTTGTCGTTGGTATCTGTTCGAAATCGAGTGGCCGCCGCAGATTTTCCGTGCGGCCCCGTCGTCGCAATATGCATGATTGCGGCGACAACCAACTATCGCGAAATGGGAGGAACACGGTGAGCATATTCGGTGTGCATGCATTGGTCTGGGTCGGCGGCTGGTCGGCCGACGAAAGCGAACGCGCGATCGCCGGCACCGCGGAACTCGGCTACGACCTGATCGAGATCCCGCTGCTCGACCCGGCCAAGGTGGATGCCGCGCGCACCCAGCGCCAGCTCGAGAGCCATGGCATCACCGCGACCTGCTCGCTGGGCCTCGCCTTCGACAGCGACATCTCCAGCGAGAACCCGGATGCGGTCGCGCGGGGCGAGGCGCTACTGAACGACGCGCTGGCGGTCACCCGCGACATCGGGTCGAAATACATGGGCGGCGTGATCTATTCGGCGCTGGGCAAGTACGGCCACCCGCCGAGCGCCCAGGGCCGCGCCAACTGCGCCGCCGTGCTCGCCCGGCTGGCCGAGAACGCCAAGGCATCGGGCATCACGCTGGGGCTGGAAGCGGTGAACCGCTACGAGACCAACCTGCTGAACACGCTGGCGCAGGCCTCCGCCTTTATCGACGAAATCGGCGCCGACAACATCGTGGTCCACGCCGACACCTATCACATGAACATCGAGGACGGCGTGCTGGGCAAGGCGTTGCGCGACTGCGCCCCGCACCTGGGCTACGTGCACATCGGTGAGAGCCATCGCGGATATCTGGGCACCGGCACCATCGACTTCACCGCCGTGTTCCGCGCCCTGCACGAGATCGCCTATGACGGCGCGATCGTTTTCGAATCCTTCTCGTCGGCCGTGGTCGACCCGCAATTGTCGACCGCGCTGGCGGTCTGGCGGAACCTGTGGAGCGACAGCCGCGACCTCGCCGCGCGCGCCAAGACCTTCATGGAATCGGAGTGGGACGCGGCCCGGCGCACGGTGTAGGCCGCGTTCCGATTTGCCGGCATGGGGCGGTGCCGTGGCGCCGGCCCCATGTTGCAGTGCACCCACGACGGTAGACAAACCGCCAACCGCGACGCGATAATGCGGCGCGTGCACGTGTTCGCACATATGTGCGAACACCTATTCCGACCTACAGCCAGCAGGGGGATGTCATGGATTTTGAACGCAAGCTTGGGGCGCTCGCCGCCCGCAACCCGGTCCGCGACATGGGCCTGCGGTCGATGCAGGCGACCCGCCGGCAGGTGCTGGCCGGCATGGGTGCGGCGGCCGGCGCCGCGGCACTCGGCGGCCGCAGCGCGATGGCGCAGGACCGCCCGCTGTCGCTGCTGACCTGGGACGCGTACGCCGACCCGCGCCTGCTCGATATGTGGCGCGAAGAGACCGGCGGCGACATCCGCTACGAGATCCATATCTCCGACCCGACCTCGGTCAACCGGCTGCGCGCTGGCGAGACCACGGTGTGGGACTTCATCAACATCAACAACCCCTGGGCACGCAAGCAGCTGTGGCCGGAGGGCCTGATCCGCGAGCTGCCGCAGGACCGGTTCTTTCCGCTCTACGAGCAGATGTTCGAGAAGTTCGCGCCGCCCTACTACTGGTCGATGAGCGAGGACAACGCGCACCTGCTGGGCGTGGTGCAACGCTTCGAGACCTTCGACTTCGTGGTCAATACCGACGTCATCTCGCCGGCGACCGCCAAGGACGAGGGCTGGGACCTGTTCAACAATCCGGACTTCGCCGACCGCTACGGCATCCTGGCCTACGAGGACTGGAACGTGATGGACATCTGCATGGGTGCTGGCGTGCATCCGTTCCGCGAGAAGACCGAGGACGAGATCGCCAAGTTCGAGGCGACGGCGAAGATGTGGATCGACAACGCCAAGCTGATCACCACCGACTTCGTGCAGCTCAACCTGGCGATGCTGAACGGCGAGATCGACGCCTACGTCACCGGCGGCACCTATTCGGTGACGTCGGCCCGGCTGGAGGGTGCGACCAACCTCTACGCGATCACCCCGAACAGCGGCCCGGCCGACGGCAAGGGCGGCATCAACTGGATCGAGCTCAACTCGGCGGTCGCCAACCCCGAGCCGCTGGACGCGGCGATCGACTTCCTGGAGTGGATCACCACGCCGGACGCCGCCTACATCGTGGCCAACGGCAACGGCAATCTGCAGCCGGTCAGCCAGATGGCGCAGGAGGAGGTGATCTCCAAGTTCACCACCGAGCAGCTCGACGCGCTGCAGTGGGACGAGTTCGACGAGCGCATCGCCAACGCGACCGAGTTCGACATCGTGCCCGACTACGACCGGCTGTACGACATCTACGCCGCCGCCGTGCGCGAGCGGGGTTGACCTGTCGACCGTTCATTTCGGCAGCAAGTCTGACAATGCTGCGCCCTCATCCGGGTTCCGGGTGAGGGCGTTGCGTCGTTGCGCGCAATGACTGACGCGACCCCATTCCTGGCGCTGGACCGCCTGAACCGCACCTTCGGTGATATCCATGCGGTCGACGACGTGTCGCTGGCGATCGCGGAGGGCGAGTTCTTCACGGTCGTCGGGCCGTCCGGCAGCGGCAAGTCGACGCTGATCCGCGTGCTGGCCGGGCTGGAGACCGTGGACAGCGGCGCCGTGCGGCTGCGCGGTGCCGACATCACCACCATGCCGGCCAACAAGCGGCCGACCTGCATGGTCTTCCAGTCGCTGGCGCTGTTCAACCACCGCTCGGTGGGCGAGAACATCGAGTTCTCGCTGAAGATGAAGCGGGTGGACAAGCCGACCAGGCGGGCCCGTGCGCTGGAGCTGATGGCCCTGGTCCGCCTGCCGGATAGCTACTACGGCCGCGCGGTGACCCAGTGCTCGGGCGGCGAGCGGCAGCGCGTGGCGCTGGCCCGCGCGCTTGCCTCCGACCCCGAGATCCTGTTCTTCGACGAGCCGCTGTCGGCCATCGACTACCGGCTGCGCAAGATCCTGGAAGTCGAGATGAAGGACCTGCACCGGCGCACCGGCAAGACCTTCATCTACATCACCCACAGCCTGGAAGAGGCGATGGTGATGTCGGACCGGATCGCGATCATGCGCGACGGCCGGATCGTGCAGATCGGTGCGCCGCAAGAAATCTACAGCCAGCCGACATCCCGCTTCGTCGCCGAGTTCATGGGCGAGGTGAACATCTTCCGGATCGCCGATGGCGGCCTGCCGGAGCTCGGCGCGGCCCTGCCCGCCGATGCCGGCTCGGACGCCGCCTATCTGGTGGTGCGGCCCGAGCACCTGCGGCCGTTGGGCGAGGGCGGCGCGGCCGACGTCGCGTTCACCGCGCGGATCGACAGCGATTACATGCTGGGCTCGCGCACCCAGTTCCATCTGCGCGCCGGCGAGACCACGCTGACCGCCGAGCTGCCCGCCTCCGCCACCGCCGGGCTGGCGGTGGGGCAAGAGGGCCGCTGGGGCTTCGACCTCGCCAACGCGGCGCGCACGCGGGACTGAGCCTTGGCGAGCCGGCGCATCAGTCCAGGCGTGTTGGCGGCATTGCCCGTGGGCCTGTTTCTGCTGATCGGGTTCGCGGCCCCCATCGTCATCGTCGCGATCACCAGCTTCATGGAGCCGCGCACCTTCGAGCTGACCGGCGACCCGACCTTCGCCAACTACGAGTCCGCATTCGCCGACGGCTATTGGCGCCCGCTGATGTGGTCGGGCATCGGCGCCAGCCTGACCACCATCATCTGCCTGGTGCTGGCCTGGCCGACGGCCAAGGCGCTGACCCGGTTCGCCGGGCGCTGGGCGCTAGTCGCCACCATCCTGATCGCGCTGCCGATCTTCATTTCGGAGAGCGTGCGCCTGTTCGGCCTGTCCCTGTTCATGATGCCGGGTGGGGGCATCATGAACGGGACGCTGAACGCGCTGTTCGGCTTTCAGCTCGGCACCGTGCTGAACACCCCCCTCGCCGCGCTCATCGGGCTGGTCTACGTCCATTTCCCGTTCATGCTGTTCCCGCTGCTGCTCGGCTTCTCGCTGGTGCCGAAGGACCAGGTGGAGGCGGCGCGCGACCTGGGCGCCGGCCGCTGGCAGATCTTCCGCGAGATCGAGCTGCCGCTGACCTCGCCCGGCATCGCCATCGGCGCGCTGCTGACCTTCGTGCTGTCGCTCGGCGCGAATTCGGAGGCCGCGATCCTGGGTGGTCAGGCGGTGACGGTGGTCGCCCGCGCCATCGAGCAGCGCTTCAACTACGCCCAGGACTGGCCGCTGGGCGCCGCGCTGACCATGCTGGTCATCCTGCTCACCGCGCTGGTGGTGTTCCCGATCATGCGCCGGGTCGATCTCGACCGGTTGATCGGGCGATAGGAGCGGGGCGATGACACCCGGATTCTTGCGACACCTTAGGCTCTTCTCCGCAACCCCATTGTCGTCCTCGCCCTTGTGGCGAGGACCCATTCTTGTCCAGCGCGCCGATCGGTCTGGAGGAATCGGTATCGACCGGGGAGGTCGTCAAATTGCGGCTGGCCAGCGTTACCAGCCGACTATGGCAATGGCTGAGGACGCCACGCAAATGGGCCCTCGCGACAAGCGCGAGGGCGACGCTTGTGGATGTTTGTGTGGCCGCCAGCACAAGCCGATGCATTGTGCGATATCCGCGGGCCGTTTGGTGCGATAGATGGCCAAGAACACCTCCATAAAAGGCCGTGGCGGGGTGCTCGGCGTTTGGCTGGTCGCCGTCATCGGGCTCTTGTACCTGCCGATCATCTCGGTCGGGCTGGCCTCGCTGGCCAACAGCCGCTACATGCGCTTCCCGCACCGGGAGTGGACCACCGACGCCTACACCGACGCGCTGTCCGACTACACCACGACCACGCTTCACCTGACGTCGCTGAAGATCGCGCTCGGGGTGGTGGTGATAGCGGTGGTGCTGGCGATTTTCGGCGCGCTCGCCTTCGCGCGCTACGACTGGCGCGGGCGCAAGTGGTTCCAGCGCATCCTGATGCTGCCGATCTTCTTCCCGCAGCCGGTGCTGGGGCTGGCGCTGCTGCTGTCGTTCACCGCCGCCGGTGTGACGCCGAGCTGGCAGACCGCGGTGGTCGCCCATCTGGTCTGGATCGTGCCCATCGTCACCCTGGTGATCTCGATCCGGCTCTACGACTACGACGTGGCGCAGGAAGAGGCGGCCTACGACCTGGGCGCCACGCGGCTGCAGGTGTTCCGCGAGGTGACGCTGCCGGCGCTGATGCCCGGCATCATCTCTGGCGGGCTGTTCGGCTTCCTGCTGTCGTGGAGCAACCTGCCGCTGTCGATCTACACCACCGGCGCCGACACCACGCTGCCGGAGTGGCTGTTCTCGCGCACCGCGACCAACTATTCGCCGATCGTGCCGGCCATCGCAGTGATCGCGACCGCCGCCTCGGCCCTCATCGTCGTCGCGGTGGCGCTGGTGTGGCTGGCGCTCAGGCGGCGCCAGCAGGCCGCATGACAACTAACCCGTTTTCGGCCGGCGCTCCCCCGCCGGCGTGACCGGCTTCCATCGGCAGCGCCTCGGCGGGCGTGCGCGGGGCGGCAGCGCATTGTAGGCAACTACGGCGGCGACGGCGGGGTTCAGGGTCCAAATCATCGCAGGCGTCCTCATATCGGAGGTGCGGCACGGCGGCCGCTTGTCCGCCTGCTACGCTCCCGCCGCCGCGTCCCTGCGCCGATCCTGAAATCGCCCTGAAATCACCTCGCCCCCGCCACCGCGCGTTAATGTCTAGAGCTTCGTCATCTAAGTCTGCGCCAGCTGATCCTGATCTACGCCCGGCCGACCGCCGGCTCATGGTGCCGTGCGACGGGAAAATTGTTCTGCACCGCCCAGACCGCGGCCTGGGTGCGGTTGGCGAAGCCCAGCTTGCGCAGCATGCTCTTCAGGTGCGCCTTCACGGTCGCTTCGGCGATCCCCAGCTCGTAGGCGATCACCTTGTTCGCAAAGCCGCTGGCCAGCAGGTTCAGGATGTCGAGTTCGCGCTCGGTCAGGCTTTCCAGCTTGCCGGACGCCCGCGACATCAGGGCGACGGGCTCATCGAAGACGGCGCGGTCGGTGCCGCCGCCGAACGTGGTCTCCAACGTCTCGCCCTCGACAGGCCCGAAGTTAAGGGTTTGCGCCTCGCCGATGCCATCCTCGGTGGGCGTCAGCTCGAACCTGAGCCGTCCCACGTCCTCGGTCACCGTGACCACCGTGTCGACACCGCCTGCGATTACGAAAGACATGGAACGCATGGCCAATTTCTCCTCGGTTTCATCTCCGGCCCCCATTCGGCCGCGACTGGGATTCATATGAACCATCGCGCTGGCGGACTGAACCCACGCAATAGGCAACGTCTTGTTGCATCGGACGCAACGTTCGTATTGCCTCGTTCGGGGGATGTCCCTCGGATCGCGCCAACAGCGCCGCATTGCCATGAAAGTCGTGCCGGCTGAAGATGTCGCATGGTATGTCGGTGCATCAGCGCTGGCGCCCGGTCCGGCCGCTGCTAGCCTGAAGGGGGAGCCATGGATCTTCGGCAAATCGAATACTTCCTCGCCGCGTCGACCACGCTCAACTTCACGCGCGCGGCGGAGAAATGCGGGGTTGCCGTGCCGACCCTGACCCGCGCGGTCAAGGCGCTGGAAGACCAGCTCGGCGGCCAGTTGTTCCGGCGGGAGCGGCACCTGACCCATCTTACGGACCTGGGCCGGCTGATGTTTCAGCACCTGTCGGAGGCCCAGGCCGCGACCGACCGGGCCAAGAAGGAGGCGGAGCGGTATCTGGACCGCGACACCACGCTGCGGTTCGGCGTGACCTCCACTTTTGCCGCCAACCGGCTGGTCGACTACCTCAATGCGCTGCGCGCCATTTCGCCCCGCCTGAGGCTGGAGATCTGGGACGCGAACTGCGAGGAACTGGAAGAAGCGTTGCTCAAGTCGGAGATCGACGTGGCGCTGTCGACCCGCCCGACATTTCCAGACACGTTGCGCCCACTGACACTCTACCGGGAGCGCTATTTGGTGGCGTTCAAGCCCGGCCACCGGTTCGGCGACATGAACGCGGTGCCCCTGGCCGAGATCGACGGCGAGCCGTACGTGAAGCGCATCCACTGCGAGTTCCCCTCGAACTTCGCGCAGCTCGGCATCGCACCCCCGTATTCCGGGGTCGACATGAAGTTCATGAGCGAGCGCGAGGACTGGGTGCAGGCGATGGTTGCGGCCGGGCTCGGCATGACGCTGATGCCGGAATTCCTGCCCATCCTGGACGGCATCGAGACGCGGCCGATCATCGACCCCGAGGTCTATCGCACGATCAGCCTGGTGACGGTGGCCGGCCGGCCCCACGCGGGCCCGATCGCCGATGCCGTCGCCGCGGCCCGCCAGCTCGGCTGGGCCGCGTGGAAGGCGGAGGACGGCGAGGAAGCTCAGTCGGCCTGACCGTTCAGGTCGCTTGGTCTCGCGACCAGCCCATAATGTCGCCCTCGCGCTTGTCGCGAGGGCCCATTTGCGGGGCGGACCGGGGCGGCTCCGAGTGAGGCAGGCAGAGCTGGACCAGACGATCCGGCCGCCGCCAGTTCTGACCGTGATTCACTGAAGACTCTCGGCGTATTGGACAAGAATGGGTCCTCGCCACAAGGGCGAGGACGACAGGATGGCTTATTGCAGAGAATCCTAAATCGGCGACGTTAGCGCCTTGAGCTGTTCCGTCAGCTTCATGTTCTCCGCGTAGTCGACCGGGCAGTCGACGATGGAGACGGTGCCGTCGCCCAGCGCGGCTTCCAATGTCGGCACCAGGTCCTCGGTCCGCTCCACCCGGTAGCCTTTCGCGCCGAAGCTCTCGGCGAACATGACAAAATCCGGGTTGTTGAACCCGATGTTGGTGGCGCGGTCGAAGTGGCGCAGTTGGTGCCATTCGATCAGCCCGTACTTGCTGTCGTTGAAGATCAGCACCACGAAGTCGAGGCCGAGCCGGAGCGCGGTCTCGATCTCCTGGCAGTTCATCAGGAACCCGGCGTCGCCGGTGACCGCGACCACCTTGCGGTCGGGATAGGCGAGCTTGGCGGCGATGGCGCCCGGCAACGCGATCCCCATCGAGGCGAAGCCGTTGGAGATGATGCAGGTGTTGGGCGCCTCGGCCTGGTACATGCGCGCCATCCACATCTTGTGGGCGCCGACGTCGGAAATGGCGATGTCGGTGGGCGCCAGCACCTGGCGCAGGTCCCAGACGATCTTCTGCGGCTTGACCGGAAACCCTGTGTCGTCGGCATGCTCGCCCACCATGTCGGCCACCACGCCGTGCAACTTGTGGATCGGGCTGTCGGGCAGCCGCCGCGCCTTGGTCGCCAGCCGCTCCAGGCTGTCGGAAATCTGGCCGACGACGCCGGCCTCCAGGATGTAGTGGGTATCCACCTCCGCCGGGCTCTCGTCGATGTGGACGATGCGCTTGTCGGCGTTCGGGTTCCACAGCCGCGGCGGGTATTCGACCATGTCGACGCCGACGCAGATGATCAGGTCGGCGCGGTCGAAGCCGAACGCCACGTAGTCGCGCCCCTGCAGGCCGATGGCGCCGAGCGACAGGGGGTGGCTGAACGGGATCGCGCCCTTGGCCATGAAGGTGGTGGCGACCGGGATGTTCAGCGCCTCGGCGAACGCCACCAGCGCGTCGGACGAGCGGTCGCGGATGACGCCGTTGCCGGCCATGATGACAGGCGCCTTGGCGTTGCAGATCAGGTCGGCCACCTGGGCGCACTTGCCGGCCGGCGCGTTCGGCATCAGCGGCGACTGCACCTTCAGCGGCGCGAGCTCCGGCCCCTCCTGGTTGGCGCGCTCCGCCGGGTCGCCGGCGATGTTCTCCGGGAAGTCGATGAACGCCACGCCGGGCTTTTCGGTCTCGGCGACCTTGAACGCCTTGCGCACCACTTCCGGAATGATCTCCGCCTCGGCGATCTGGGTGGCGTACTTGCTGACCGGCTCGAACAGGTTCACCAGGTCCAGTATCTGGTGGCTTTCCTTGTGCAGGCGGTTGGTGTCGCCCTGGCCGGCGATGGCGACGACCGGTGCGCGGTCCATGTTGGCGTCGGCGACCCCGGTCATCAAGTTGGTGGCGCCCGGCCCGAGCGTCGACATGCACACGCCGGCGCGTCCGGTCAGCCGGCCATAAACATCGGCCATGAAGGCGGCACCCTGCTCGTGCCGGGTGGTGACGAACCGGATCGGGCTGCCGATCAGCGCGTCCATCACGTCGATGTTTTCCTCGCCCGGCAGGCCGAAGATGTACTCGACGCCTTCGTTCTCCAGGCAGCGCACGAACAGTTCGGCGCCTTTCATGGTCTTGCCTCGCTCAGCCATCGAATGCGGAGACGGCGGCGTCAACTCGGGCGGCCGTCACGCCCTCGATCACGTCGTTGTATCTGAAGCCGGCATCGCTCATGTCGGCCATCAGCGCCATCGCCTCGTCCCAGCGGCCGGCTTGCGCCAGCGCGATGGCGGCGTACTTGGCGACGTGGCTGTGCACCGAGCTGCCATCCGGCTCGATCATCGTTCCGGTCGCGATGCCCTCTTCGATGAAGCCGGCTTCGATCTGCGCGACCGCGATGTCTGGCAGCTCCCGCCTGCGGCTGGCGACGCTGTCCAAGCCGACAATGGCGTCGCGCGCAGCCGCGAATGCAGCCGCCGCTTCATCCGGCATGTCCGCCGCCGCCAGCGCCCTGCCCAGGACAGTTGCCGCTGTCGCGCGGGTCGTGGCATCCCCGATGCTCTCCAGGGCTACCCCGGCGATGCGCCAGTCGCCGGCCGTCGCGGTGCCTTCGACGATCCGCGCCAGGGCATCGTCGCGCAACTCGGCGTCGTCGTAGTCGCGCACGAAGACCAGCACGTCCTCGCCGTGGCCGATCCGGCCAAGGGCGGCAATGGTGTCCAGGAACTCGCCGCGGCCGCCGTGGGTGCCGGCAACCGCCTCGCTGGCAGCACCTTCAAGGGTACTCAGCGCATCCTCCAACAGCCCGGCCGCCGACTGAGCCTCGGCCAGCGCGATCAGCGCGACGAACCGGCTCTTGTCGTCGGTCTCGCCCCGTGCGATCTCCAGCGCCACCTGCCAGTCCTCGACCGCCGCCAGGCCGTCTATGACGGGCCCTATGTACTTGTGGCGCAGGAACCCATCGTCGAACTCAGGGAACACGGCCATCATCTCCGCGACCAAGGGTTCGGCCTCTTGCCCGCGGCCCGCCGCCACCATTGCGACGGCCACGTGCGACAGCGCCGCCAGGCGATGGGTGAGATAGCTGATGTTCCGTGCCACGGCGAGCGCATCGTCGAGCGCACCCTCCTCAACCATCCCCTCCGCCATTGCCAGGCGCACGTCGGGGTTAATCCAATCGGGCTGCGTCGCGAACAAGTCCTTGATCGCGCGCCATCGGCCGATCCGGACATAGGTCTCGGCCAGCGCATCGAGCACACTTGACCGGTCGCGCAGCGGGCGGCCGGCGATGATGGCGAGGGCTTGCGCGACTGCGGCATCGGCATCGTCCCAATAGCCGGCGTCATAGAGCGCGCCAGCGACGGTGATCAGCGATTGCGCATGCTCTCGGAACCGTGCCCGCGACAGCCAGACATTGAAGATGCGGTGGGCTTCGTCGTCCAAACCCATTTGGCCCAGCCCGGCCGCCACCAGCAACTGGGTATGACGCTCAACGACTTCGGGGTGGTGGCTCTCCGGGATCGTGGCGCTGAGATTGGACGTCTCGACGGCCTGTGCGATGGCTTGGCAGACGACCGGCCGGTCGTCGCACCAATCGCCGAGGTCGACCTGCAGTTCGGCCGCAAGGGCGCCGTTCGCGGGTATCCAGGCGAGGGCGCACACCAAAAGCCAGCGCGCCACCTTCGAAGTCTGTTTCTGCACTACCATCGTCAAGTCTCAACCTTGTAGTTGAGCGCAAGTTCCTCACCGGTTTGCCCACGGATGCCCCAATTGGCACGCGGCGTCTCGATCAAGGTGATCTCGATGTCGGCGATGGGCATCGGCACCGCGGCCGCCAGACCGTCCATCAGCGCGTGCAACAGCGCGTTCTTGGTCTCAGGCTTGCGCCCCTCGAACATGATGATTTCGATGATCGTATAGGCGTCGGACCGGTCCGGTGGCGCCAGCATGTCCACCGGATCGAAGGCGATGAAGCGGTGGAAGCGCTTCATCGCCGGCAGCCCCATCACACGCTGCATGGCCTCGTGAACGGTGTCGGAGATGACGGCGCGGTGGCGGTCGATATGGTCGCGCCGCGCGAAAATCTTGATCTGGGCCATCGGTTCGTCTCCGCCACCTGCAGTGCGGCCTTGATAGCGGGACGGCGGCACCCTGTCGACGGTTGCACCCGGCGCGCACCAGCCATGAAGACGCAGGCGCTTGCCCTCTGGGTGCCACCCGACGATGATGCCGCCAACATGCGGGCCCATGCCCGTGATTACAAACGGGAGGGACTTTCATGGGTGCGAACCCGAATTTCGACAAGCAGAAGATGCCCAGCCGGTATGTCTCGGTTGGCGCGAAGAGCGCGCCGCACCGCGCCTACTACTACGCCATGGGCATGACGGCCGAAGAGATCGCCCAGCCCTTCGTCGGCGTGGTGACCACCTGGAACGAGGCAGCCCCTTGCAACATCGCGCTCTCCCGCCAGGCGCAGGCGGTGAAGAAGGGCGTGAAGGCGGCCGGCGGCACCCCGCGCGAGTTCACCACCATCACCGTCACCGACGGCATCGCCATGGGCCATGCCGGCATGAAATCCTCGCTGATCAGCCGCGAGGTGATCGCGGACTCCGTCGAGTTGACCGTGCGCGGTCACTGCTACGACGCGCTGGTCGGGCTGGCCGGCTGCGACAAGTCGCTGCCCGGGCTGATGATGTCGATGGTGCGCCTGAACGTGCCGTCGGTGTTCATGTACGGCGGCTCCATCCTGCCGGGCCGGTTCCGCGGCAAGGACGTGACCATCGTCGACGTGTTCGAAGGTGTCGGCGCAAACGCCGCCGGCAACATGGACGACGAGGGCCTGCATGAGCTGGAATGCGCCGCCTGCCCGTCGGCCGGGTCGTGCGGCGGCCAGTTCACCGCCAACACCATGGCCTGCGTGTCGGAGGCGATGGGTCTCGCGCTGCCGAACTCGGCCGGCGCGCCCGCACCCTATGACAGCCGCGACGCCTATGCCGAGGCCAGCGGCGAGGCGGTGATGGAGCTGATCAAGTCCGGGCTGAGGCCGCGCGACATCGTCACCCGCAAGAGCCTGGAAAACGCCGCCGTGGTGGTCGCCGCCACCGGCGGGTCGACCAATGCCGGCCTGCACCTGCCCGCCATCGCGCACGAGTGCGGCATCGACTTCGGCCTGGAGGAGGTCTGCGACATCTTCCGCAAGACCCCCTACATCGCCGACCTGCAGCCGGGCGGCAAGTATGTGGCCAAGGACCTGTACGAGGTCGGCGGCGTCGGCATCGTGATCAAGACGCTGATGGACGGCGGCTACCTGCACGAGGACTGCCCGACCGTCACCGGCAAGACCCTGGGCGAGAACTACGGCGGGGTCGCCTTCCCGACCGACCAGAAGGTGGTCTATCCGGTCACCAACCCGATCAGCGACACCGGCGGCGTCGTCGGGCTGAAGGGCAATCTGGCGCCCGACGGCGGCATCGTGAAGATCGCCGGCATGAAGACCCTGCAGTTCAAGGGCCCGGCCCGGTGTTTCGACCGCGAGGAGGACGCGCTGGCGGCGGCACTGGAGCGCCGCTACCAGGAAGGCGAGGTGCTGGTCATCCGCTATGAGGGGCCGAAGGGCGGGCCTGGCATGCGCGAGATGCTGTCCACCACCAGCGCGATCTATGGCCAGGGCAATGGCGAGAAGGTGGCGCTGATCACCGACGGCCGGTTCTCCGGCGGTACCCGCGGCTTCTGCATCGGCCATGTCGGCCCGGAAGCGGCGGTGGGCGGCCCCATCGGCCTGCTGGAAGACGGCGACATCATCGAGATCGACGCCGCCGCCGGCACCCTGAACGTCGACCTGGACGAGGCGACGCTGGAAGAACGCCGCAAGAAATGGAAGCCGCGCGAGACCGACTATCAGGCCGGCACGCTGTGGAAGTATGCCGCCACCGTCGGCCCCGCCCATGCCGGCGCGGTCACCCACCCCGGCGGCAAGGCCGAGACCCACGTCTACGCGGATATTTGACGCCAGCGTCATTGCGAGGGCGCCGACTGTCCAAAGACAGTGGGCGCAACGCGGCAATCCAGGGATTCCAGTCGTGAGATCGCAGCAATCGCCTGGATTGCCACGCCGGCTGGAGCCGGCTCGCAATGACGACTATTGAATGATTGGCAATTGGTCGAAGGACGCAAAGGCTAGATTATGATCGAATCAGCAAAGCTCAACGACGGCGGCACGATCCCGCTGGTCGGCTACGGCACCTATCCGCTGACCGGGCCGGAGGCGGCGCGCGCCATGGACGCGGCGCTGGAGGCGGGCTACCGCCACTTCGACACCGCCCAGATGTACGGCAACGAGCGCGATGTCGGGCGCATGCTCGGCGAGTCCGGGCTGGCCCGCGACGAGCTGTTCGTCACCACCAAGGTGCACCCGGACAACTATGCGCCGGGCAAGTTCGCCGACACCGTCGCCGGTAGCCTGGCCGACCTGAAGCTCGACTATGTCGACATGCTGCTGCTGCACTGGCCGAACCCGCAGTTCGACATGCAGCGCACGCTGGAGATGCTGATGGCGGCGCAGGATGCGGGGCAGGCGCGCCATATCGGCGTCTCCAACTTCGAGCCGCCGGACCTGGCGCGCGCGATGAAGATGACCAACGGCCGGGTGACCAACGACCAGGTCGAGTTCCACCCGTTGCTCGACCAATCGGCATTGCAGGAGGCCGCGGCCGGCCATGGCGTGGTCATCACCGCCTATTGCCCGGTGGCGCGGGGCGAACTGGTGGGCAACGAGGTGCTGGCCGGCATCGGCGCCCGCTATGGCAAGACCGAGGTACAGGTAGCGCTGAGGTGGATGGTGCAGCAGGGCGTTGTCACCATTCCGATGAGCCGCACGCCGGAGCGTATCAAGGCCAATATCGACATCTTCGATTTCACGCTCAGCGACCAGGAGATGGCCGCCGTCGGCGCGCTGCGCGCCAACAACCGCCGCATCGTCCAGGTCGCCGGCCTGTCGCCAACCTGGGGATTGGACTAGATCGGGATCAGCTTACGCTGAGTCTGCGCCAGCCCTCTCCCCCTCCCGGCCGCCGCCCAAAATTCCAATGGGAGAGTATCCTGCTGGGTGGCCGGGTGGGTGAGAGGGCCGGTGCCATAGAGTCCTCGTAACCCTGCGACCCACCGTCCATGGCCGGGCGGAACCACTTGCTGTAGAAACCGCGCCATGAACACGTTCTTCACCGTCGCCTTCATCATCTCCCTGGTCGCCACGGTCGGCGTGCTGGTCGCCGGGGTGATCGTCATGAACAAGGGTGGCGAGATCAACCAGCGCTATGGCAACCGGCTGATGCGCGCCCGGGTCATCTGCCAGGGCGTGGCCATAGCCTTGCTGGCGCTGATGATGCTGACCGGCGACAAGTCGTGACGGCCAGCGCCGTTGGTGGGGCGCCGTCGATTGACACATGCTGCACTGCGACATAGGCTTCGCCGCCCTGCCTGATCGGCAGGGTTCCGCCTGCCGTGGCGGACAGTGCAAGAACAGGGGGATTGAGCGCCACCGATGAAGGTCCTGGTCGCCGTCAAGAGGGTCATCGACTACAACGTCAAGGTGCGGGTGCGCGCCGACAAGACGGGTGTCGAGACCGCCAACGTCAAGATGTCGATGAACCCGTTCGACGAGATCGCCGTCGAAGAGGCGGTACGGCTGAAGGAAGCCGGCACGGTCGAGGAGATCATCGCGGTGTCCCTGGGCCCGACCCAGTCACAGGAGACCATCCGCACCGCGCTCGCCATGGGCGCCGACCGCGGCATCCTGGTCCAGACCGGCGTCGAGCTGCAACCGCTGGCCGTCGCCAAGATGCTGAAGGCCCTGGTCGAGCGCGACGGGCCCGACCTGGTGATCCTGGGCAAGCAGGCCATCGACGACGACGCCAACCAGACCGGCCAGATGCTGGCCGCCCTGCTCGGCTGGCCGCAGGGCACTTTCGCCTCTAAGCTGGCCATCGACGGCGGCACCGCGCAGGTGACGCGCGAGATCGACGGCGGGCTGGAGACGCTGGCGCTCAAGATGCCGGCGGTGGTTACCACCGACCTGCGGCTGAACGAGCCGCGCTATGCCTCTCTGCCCAGCATCATGAAGGCGCGCCGCAAGGAGATCGAGACCCTGTCGCCGGACGACCTGGGCGTCGACCCGACACCGCGGCTGGAAACCCTGCAGGTGGTGGAACCGGAAGGCCGCGCGGCGGGCGTCAAGGTGCCCGACGTGGCGACCCTGCTCGACAAGCTGAAGACCGAAGCGAAGGTGATCTGATGGCAAGCCTCGTTATTTGCGAGCACGAGGATGGCGCGCTGAAGCCAGGGTCGCTGAGCGCGGTGGCCGCGGCACAGAAGATCGGCGGCGATGTCGACTTGCTGGTGTGCGGCGCCGATTGCGGCATGGCCGCCGAGGCCGCTTCCAAGGTGGCCGGCGTGCGCACCGTCCGCAAGGCGGAGGCCGCGCACTACGAGCACCTGTTGGCCGAGAACATTACGCCGCTGGTGGTTGCGGTCGCAGACGGCTACGACCACGTGCTGGCCGCCGCCACCACCGCCGGCAAGAACCTGATGCCGCGGGTGGCGGCCCTGCTGGACGTGCAGCAGATTTCCGACATCCAGGGCGTGGTCGACGCCGACACTTTCGAGCGGCCGATCTACGCCGGCAACGGCATCGCCACCGTGCGCTCCAGCGACGCCAAGAAGGTGATCACCGTGCGCACCACGGCGTTCGATCCGGCGCCGGCGGACGGCGGATCGGCGGCGATCGAGGATGTGGCGCCGACCGATGCCAGCGACCTGTCCAGCTTCGTCGGCCAGGAACTGAGCGCGTCGGAGCGCCCGGAGCTGACCTCAGCGCGCATCGTCGTCTCCGGCGGACGCGGCATGCAGTCCGGCGACAACTTCAAGCTGATCGAGGCGGTGGCCGACAAGCTGGGCGCCGCGGTCGGCGCCAGCCGCGCCGCCGTCGACGCCGGCTATGTGCCCAACGACTACCAGGTCGGCCAGACCGGCAAGGTCGTGGCGCCCGAACTCTACATCGCCGTCGGCATCTCCGGTGCCATCCAGCACCTGGCCGGCATGAAGGACAGCAAGGTCATCGTCGCGATCAACAAGGACGAGGACGCGCCGATCTTCCAGATCGCCGACTACGGACTGGTCGGCGACCTGTTTGAAATTCTGCCTCAACTGGCCGACGCCCTGGATTAGCGCCCGATGGGGCAACCGGGGCCGGCCGTGCACCACACGTAGTGAGAGACCATGGTTGACAAGATTGCCGTCATCGGCGCCGGCCAGATGGGCGCCGGCATCGCACAAGTATCCGCCGTCGCCGGCATCGACGTCGTGATGATCGATGTGTCGCAGCAGCAGCTGGACCGGGCGCGCGCGCACATCGAGAAGGGCCTGAAGCGCCTCGTCTCGCGCGACAAGATGGAGGCCGAGGCGGCGGAAGCGGCGATGGGGCACCTGTCGGGCGCGCTGGAACTGTCCGCCGCGTCGGACTGCGACCTGGCGATCGAGGCAGCGACCGAGGACGAGCAGGTCAAGCGGTCGATCTTCGAGAAGCTGTGCGCGGAGTTGCCGCCGGAAACCATCATCGCGTCCAACACCTCGTCGATCCCGATCACGCGGCTGGCCGCGGCGACCGACCGGCCGGCCAAGTTCATGGGCATGCACTTCATGAACCCGGTGCCGATCATGCAACTCGTGGAGCTGATCCGCGGGCTCGGCACTGATGAGGCGACCTTCAAGACCGTGCATGACCTCGCGGAGCGGCTCGGCAAGACGCCGACCGTGTCGGAGGACTTCCCGGCCTTCATCGTCAACCGCATCCTGCTGCCGATGATCAACGAGGCGGTCTACACCCTCTACGAGGGCGTCGGCTCGGTGCAGTCCATCGACGTCTCGATGAAACTGGGCGCCAACCACCCGATGGGCCCGCTGGAACTGGCCGACTTCATCGGCCTCGACACCTGCCTGTCGGTGATGCATGTGCTGCACGAGGGGCTGGCCGACAGCAAGTACCGGCCCTGCCCGCTGCTGGTGAAGTATGTCGAGGCCGGCTGGCTGGGCCGCAAGGTCGGCCGCGGCTTCTACGACTACTCCGGCGAAAAGCCCGTCCCGACCAGATAGCCGCCGCGGCAAGGGTGCGAGATGCCGGGTGAGCTTGAAGTATGCGCCAAACTCACGATATCTGGGAAATGACCCGCCGCGATCGTCACACTCGCCAGCACATCATCGATACTTTGCTGTCACACCGGGACCAGCTCACGGCACAAGGCGTCGAGCACGTCGACATATTCGGATCGGTAGCGCGCGATGAAGACGGACCGTCGTCGGACGTCGACCTGTGCATTCACATGAAGGACTCGGCGCGCCAGAAAGGATTTCGCCAAATTACGCTGGTGGAGGACCTGCGCGATTGGCTGACCAAGTTGTTAGGTCGACACGTCGATTTGGTGGTGTTCCCGATCTATCGCGAGAGCCTGAGAGAGCGAATCTCGGAGGAATCGGTGCGTGCATTCTAGCGATCCATCGCGGCACTATCGGGATATTCAGGAATACATTGCAGCCATCACGAGCGACGTCGACGGCATCGGGTTCGACGGTTTCGTGCGCGACGCGCGCACTCAACGGTCCGTAATCTATTCTCTGCAGTGCATTTCCGAAGCAGCCAGAAGAATTGGCTATCATGCCGAGGAACACGCGCCGGGTCTGGATTGGTCGGGCATTCGTGGCTTTGGCAACATCGCGCGCCATGAGTACGGCGAAATCGATCTGAAGACAGTTTGGGAAATCGTCGAGTACGACCTGGCGGCCTTGAGCAAGGCGTGCGCGCAAATCCTCGCCGAGTTGAGCAACAAGACTCCGTAGCCTGGGTGAAGCGGAGCGAAACCCGGGTTTCACTTAGCTTCACGCGCACCGCTTCCTGCCGTGCTACCCCCTCAACCGCGCCGCGAACGCGCTTACCGCCTCGGGGCCGCGCACCTCGACCGCATCGGCATAAGCGCCGACGACATCGCCCGCGATTGCGTCGTTGGTCTCACAGGCAGCCTCCAGCCGGGCGGCGGCGGCCTGCAGGGCGAGCGCGCCGAAGCTGCCGGACGTGCTCTTCAGGGTGTGCGCCTCGTGGCCAAGGCCGGCAATATTCCCCTCGCTCCACATGGTCGCCATCAGCACCAGGCGTTCGCGGGTTTCTTCCAGGAAGGTTTCGATCAACTCGGGCAGCAGGTCGGCGCCGACATCGTCGGCGAGTTCGGCCAGCACCGCGTCGTCGAGCACCGTGGCGCCGTCCATCGTCAACCCTCCGTCTTCAGTTCTTCGGCCGCGTCAGCAGGAACACGGCCTGCGCGCATTTCAGATTGCCCCACCGGCTGCGCGCCGAGGTGGCGATGCGGCGGCCATCCTCGTCCAGGCCGATGGCCTCGCGCACGCTGATCCCCATGGTGCGGCACAGGTCGAGAAAATCGGCAATCGTGCAAAAGTGGATGTTGGGCGTGGCGTACCACGGGTCCGGCAACCGGTCGGTCACCGGCATCCGCCCGGTCGTCACCAGCTTCCAGCGCAGCCGCCAATAGCCGAAATTCGGCAGCGAGACGATGGCGCTCTTGCCGATGCGCAACAGGTTCTCCAGCACCTTGCGCGGCGCATGGGTCGCCTGGATGGTCTGGCTGAGGATGCACACGTCGAAGGCGTCGCTGGGGTATTCGGCGAGGTCGCGGTCGGCATCGCCCTGCACCACCGACAGGCCGCGCCGGGCGGCCGCCTCGACGCCGGCTTGGCTGAGTTCGATGCCGCGCCCGTCGACCTGCTTGGTGGTGGTCAGGAAGTGCAGCAGCGCACCGTCGGCGCAACCCACGTCCAGCACCCGCGACCCGGCCGGCACCAGGCCGGCGACCACCAGCATGTCCGGCCGCATGGACCGACGCAGATCCCCAGTGTCGTCGGCTTGCCGGCCACCCACATCGGCCACCTTGATATCGGCCATATCGACCGAACTCGGCACTCAGCCGTCCAGCGCACCCATGGCGATGGCCGTATCGGACATGCGCGTCGAGAAGCCCCATTCGTTGTCGTACCACGACAGCACGCGCACGAACTTGCCCTCCAGCACCTGGGTCTGGGTCAGGTCGAAGGTCGAGCTGGACGGGTTGTGGTTGAAGTCGGTGGAGACCAGCGGCTTGTCGTTGGCGGTGAGAATGCCCTTCAGCCGGCCTCCGGTCGCCTGCTGGATGGCGCCGTTGACCTCGTCGACCGAGGTTTCGCGCGCCG
The DNA here is from genome assembly GCA_965227515.1 of Alphaproteobacteria bacterium. Taxonomy (GTDB): domain Bacteria; phylum Pseudomonadota; class Alphaproteobacteria; order CALKHQ01; family CALKHQ01; genus CBDDFZ01. Next base: position 1,049,204 of record CBDDFZ010000001.1, on the reverse strand, counting down.
CGTCGAACTTGAAGTCGACCAGCGAGACGTTCGGCGTCGGCACCCGGATCGCGGTACCGTCCAGCTTGCCGTTCAACTCAGGCAGCACCAGGCCGACCGCCTTGGCCGCACCGGTGCTGGTCGGGATCATCGACACCGCCGCCGCCCGCGCGCGGCGCAGGTCCTTGTGCAGCGTGTCCACGGTCGGCTGGTCGCCGGTGTAGGAGTGGATGGTGGTCATGAACCCGCGCTCGATGCCGATCGCCTGGTTCAGCACATAGGCCACCGGCGCCAGGCAGTTGGTGGTGCACGACGCGTTGGACACGACCTTGTGGCCGGCCTCCAGCTTGTCGTCGTTGACGCCGTAGACGACCGTGATGTCGGCACCGCTGGCCGGCGCGGACACCAGCACCCGCTTGGCGCCGGCCTCCAGGTGCATCGACGCCTTTTCCTTCGAGGTAAAGATGCCGGTGCACTCCATCACCACGTCGATGCCCAGCTCGCCCCAGGGCAGCTTGGTCGGGTCGCGCTCGGCCAGCACCTTGATCTTGCCCTTGCCCAGGTCCATCCAGTCGTCGCCGTGGCTGACGTTGCCCGGATAGGGGCCGTGCACGCTGTCGAAGCTGACCAGGTGCACGTTGGCTTCCACCGAGCCCAGGTCGTTGATGGCGACGAATTCCAGGTCGTCGCGGCCCTGCTCGTATGCGGCCCGCAGGACCAGCCGGCCGATCCGGCCGAAGCCGTTGATGGCGACACGCACTGCCATGTCCAATTCCTCCGATTCTGCTATTTGGCGGCGCGGCGCAGCGCGGCGCGTGCCGCGTCGGCCACCGCGGCCGGTGTAATGCCAAAACGCTCGTACAACTCATCCGCCGGCGCCGATGCGCCGAACCCGGTCATGCCGACCGTCGCCCCATGCGGGCCGACCAGCCGGTCCCAGCCCATCATCAGCGCGGCCTCGACCGCCACCCGCGGTGCTGTGCCCAGCACCGACTTGCGATAGACGTCCGACTGCTCGTCGAACAGCTCGATGCAGGGCATGGACGCGACCGCCACCGCCCAGCCTTCCTGCTCCAACAGGTCGGCGGCGGCAAGCGCGATTTCAACCTCCGAGCCCGATGCCATCAGCGTCACCTGGCGATCCTCCGCCGGCTTGCGCAGCAGATAGCCGCCGCGCCGGCAGGCGAAGTCGGCATCGGTGCCCGCCACGTCGGCCTCGCGCACAACCGGCAATCCTTGACGCGTGAGCGCCAGCACCGAGGGGCCGCCGCGCCGCTCCAGCGCCAGATACCAGCACTCCAGCGTCTCCACCGCGTCGGCGGGCCGGAACACGAAGACATTGGGCATCGCGCGCAGGGCGGCCAGGTGCTCCACCGGCTGGTGGGTCGGCCCGTCCTCGCCCAAACCGATGGAATCGTGGGTCATCACGTGGATCACGCGCTGGCCCATCAGCGCGGCCAGCCGCAGCGAGGGGCGCAGATAGTCGGTGAACACCAGGAAGGTGCCGCCATAGGGGATCAGCCCGCCGTGGAGCGCGATGCCATTCATGGCGGCCGCCATGCCGTGCTCGCGGATGCCGTAGTGCACATAGTTGCCGTCGTAGCTGTCGGCGGAAAACGCCGTCATCTCGAACGCCTTGGTGCGGGTGTTGTTGGACCCGGTCAGGTCGGCAGACCCACCCATCAACTCCGGAAGTTCGGGGGCCAGCACCTCCAGCGCGTTCTGCGACGCGACACGGGTGGCGACCTTCGGTTTCTCGGCGACGAGCGTGGCCCGCGCATCCGTCACCGTGCTGGCCAGGCCGGCCGGCAGGTCGCCGTCGATCCGGCGCTGGAACTCGGCGCGCGCATGGTCGTCGGCCGCCGCCAGCCGGTCCGACCACGCCGAGCGCGCATCGGACCCGCGCCGGCCGAAACCGCGCCACGCCTCCAGGATCGGCGCCGGGATCTCGAACGGCGGATGCGGCCAGCCGAGCTTCTCGCGCGTCAGCGCGATCTCGGCATCGCCAAGGGCGGCACCGTGCACGCCGCCGGTCCCTGCCTTGTTGGGCGAGCCGTAGCCGATGACCGTGCGACAGGCGATCATCGACGGGCGGTCGCCGGCCGCCTTCGCCGCCTCCAGTGCGGCCTTGATCGCATCCGGGTCATGGCCGTCGATGGCCTGCACGTGCCAGCCGGCGGCGGCGAAGCGGGCCTGCTGGTCCTCCGACGAGGCCAACGCCAGGTCGCCGTCGATGGAAATGCCGTTGTCGTCGAACAGCACGATCAGGCGGCCGAGCTTCAGATGACCGGCCAGCGAAATCGCCTCCTGGGAGATGCCCTCCATCAGGCAGCCATCGCCGGCAAATGCATAGGTATGGTGATCGACAAGGTCGCTGCCGAACTCGGCCGCCATCCGCCGTTCCGCCATCGCCATGCCGACCGCGTTGCCCAGGCCCTGGCCCAGCGGCCCGGTCGTGGTCTCGATGCCCGGCGCATGGCCGTATTCCGGGTGGCCGGCGGTGCGTGCACCCCACTGGCGGAAATTCTTGATCTCCTCGATCGTCATTTCCGGATAGCCGGTCAGGTACAGCAGCGAATAGAGCAGCATCGACCCATGGCCGTTGGACAGCACGAAGCGGTCGCGGTCGGGCCAGTTCGGGCTGGCGGCGTCGTAATTCAGCACGTCGCGGAACAGCACCGTCGCCATGTCGGCCATGCCCATCGGCGCCCCGGGATGGCCCGAATTCGCCGCCTGCACCGCATCCATGGACAGCGCGCGGATCGCGTTGGCCAGATCGGCATGGGTCACGTCTGCGGGTCCGGTGGCTGAAGCGGCAGTCGATGCGGCCATGAAAACACTACTCCACACAATTCGCCCGCGGCGGCGGGCCCTGGTCATATCGAAGCGGTCCGGAGCGACGCGTTGACCGGCCGCCAGCGGCTGTGCGGCCCCCCGGCGATCCGTTCAACGCTGTCGGGCCAACACGATCGGGCGAACTCTATCGGGCGGGCGCGGTCGGGCCAACATTGTCGGGCCAACATTGTCGGGATTGATCGGATGCGCGCGTGTTGACGGTGGTTTTGCCGCAAGCCTATGTTGTCGGTCAACGCCTATGAGTGTCGCGGGCCCGGGACAGGTGCTGTCAGCGCGAGATGCACGGTGGGGCCCAATGGAGCCGCAATGCGCATTGCGCGTGGGATCGCGAAGGCCCGTGGGCGGACCCGCTGTCGAGCCCGAGCCCCCCAACACTTCGAGGCTTCATGTCGCGCATAGATGAGTCGAAGAAACGCCTGGAAGCCGCCATCGCCCGTGTGCAGGCCGCCGTGGACGCCAAGGTCAGCGAGGCGCCGGCGGGGGCGATTGATGAAACACCCTGGCGCGCGCGCTATGACGCGTTGAGCGAAGTGACCGCCGAGGTCGTTGCCGGCCTGGACGATGCCATCGCCGAGATCGATGGCATTCTGAGCCAGGCATCGGGCGACGGCCGCGACGGCTGACCCGCCAGACCCGCTACAGGAGCCGACGCGCCGCCATGGCCAGGATCGACGTCATCATCCACGGCAAGACCTACAAGGTCGCCTGCGACGATGGGCAGGAAGACCACCTGCGCATCCTCGCCAAGTACATCGACGAGCGCGCGACCCGGCTGGCCGATGCCTCCGGCACCTTCAGCGAGACCCATCTGATGGTGCTGACGAGCCTGTTGGTCGCCGACGAAATGGCCGATATCTACAACGAGCTCGACGACCTGCGCCGCACGGTCGCAGATGGCGGGGAGGGTGCCGGCCGCCCAAATGGTGGCAACCCGATGGCCAACGGCGACGATGCCGCCGCCGGCGCGTTGGACCAGGCAAGCGCGCGCCTGGAAGAGCTGGCCGCCCGGCTGGAAACGCTGCGGGTATAGCGGTGCAGGCCGCTGCCCGGCGGTCTCTCAAGACCCTGAGAATCCAATACAATCGCAACGTTTTTTGCGCTAGGGTCCGCGCTACCGGTCGGGCTGTCCTGTGCGTCAGGTACCAATTCCCCGGGGCCAATGTCTCCTCTATGGGAGCTGTCCCTGCCGCGGTCGTGGCCGCGGCTACACGGCGCCCACCTGTCAGTGACAGGCCTAGAGGGAATTTTCGCCGACGGCAGGTACGGCTCGGCTGGGCGACCCCGCCGCCTCAGGACCGGACCGGAACCGACCCGACCCGGCCTGACAATCGCAACCCACGTTCGGAGTGTGACGCGCCCTTGGCCGAAACGGCATCCATATCCGCCGACAAGGCGGCACTGCGGCAACAGGCCGAGCGCCGCCGCGCAGGACTGGCCGCGAGCGCGCCCGATGCCGGCGCCAGCCTGTGGCGGCACCTGGCCGGTTGCGTGCCCGCGCCCGGCGGCAGGATCGTGTCGGCCTACATGCCGATCGGCAGCGAGATCGACGTCCTGCCGACGATGTACGCCTTGCACGAGGCTGGCGCCATCTGCGCCATGCCTGTGGTGACCCCGCGCGGCCAGCCGCTGGTGTTCCGCCGCTGGTCGCCCGGCGCGCGCATGATCACCCGCGCCTGGGGCCTCAGCGAGCCCACTGACGATGCCGAAGTGCTGGAGCCCGATATCATGCTGATCCCGATGCTGGCGTTCGACGACGCCGGCTACCGCCTGGGCTATGGCGGCGGCTACTACGACCGCACCCTGGCCGCCGCCCGGCCGACCCGCAATGTCGCCGCCATCGGCGTGGCCTATGCCGGCCAGCGCATGCCGCATGTGCCGCGCGAGGCCACCGATCAGCCGTGCGACCGCATCGTTACCGAGCGTGGCACGGCCGTGGCGCCGGTTGCCGCCGATACTGCCGCCGACATGGCCGCCGCAAGCTGATGCGTATCCTGTTCTGCGGCGATATCGTGGGGCGTGCCGGGCGCGACGTCGCCATCGAGCACATTCCGCGCCTGCGCCGGGACCTGAAGCTCGACCTGGTGATCGTCAACGGCGAGAACGCCGCCGCCGGCTTCGGGCTGACCGCCAAGATCGCACTGCGCCTGCACGAGGCGGGCGTCGACGTCATCACCACCGGCAATCACGTCTGGGACCAGCGCGAGATCGTCGACCACCTGGCCCACGACCATCGGGTGCTGCGGCCGATCAACTTCCCGCGCGCCACGCCGGGGCGCGGCGCCAACGTCTACGGTCTGGCGGACGGGCGGGCCGTGCTGGTGGTCAATGTCATGCTGCGCCTCTACATGGACCCGCTGGACGACCCGTTCGCCGCCGTGGAGGCGGTGCTGACGGAAAAGCGGCTGGGGCGTGACGTGGCCGCCATCGTGATCGACCACCACGGCGAGGCGACCAGCGAGAAGATGGCCATGGGCCATTTCTGCGACGGCCGCGCCAGCCTGGTGGTCGGCACCCACACCCACGTGCCGACCGCCGATGCGCAGATCCTGCCCGGCGGCACGGCCTTCATGTCCGACGCCGGCATGTGCGGCGACTACGATTCGGTGATCGGCATGAAGAAGGAGCCCGCCGTCGCGCGCTTCGTGAACAAGATGCCGGGCGAGCGGTTGTCGCCGGCGATGTCGCCGGCCACACTGTGCGGCGTGTTCGTGGAAACCGACGACACCACCGGGCTGGCGCGCCGGATCGCGCCGATCCGCCTGGGCGGCCGGTTGCAGGAAACGCCGCTACCCGAGGTTACTTAGAGCGGGATCGTTTTAGGCGGAAGCGTATCCTGCATTGACGATGTAGTTGTTGCATTCGTGTGGCTGGAACGCGTCGAGTAGTTTTCCGATACGCCGCCATGTGTCGTCGATGGTGCGCTCTGCGGCGCGCCTGAGCAAGTGCTTGAGTTTGGCGAACACCTGCTCGATGGGATTGAGGTCGGGGCTGTAGGGCGGCAGGAAGAGCAGCCTTGCGCCGGCCTGGCGCAGGGCGGCCCGTACGGCCTTGCCCTTGTGGCTGCCCAGGTTGTCCATGATGACGATGTCGCCGGGTTTGAGCGTCGGCACCAGGATCTGCTCGACATAGGCGAGGAAGGCCTGACCGTTAATCGGGCCGTCGAAGACGCACGGTGCGGTGAGCTGGTCGCAGCGCAGGGCAGCGAGGAAGGTCAGGGTGCGCCAGCGGCCGTGCGGAGCCTTGCCGACGAGGCGACGACCGCGCCGGCTCCAACCGCGCAACGGCGCCATGTTGGTCTTGGCCCAGGTCTCGTCAATGAAGACCAGGCGGGCGGGATCAAGCTTTGCCTGATGACGCTTCCAGCGCGCGCGCCGCCGTGCCACGTCGGGACGATCCTGCTCGCTGGCCAGCGCGGTTTTTTTTGAAGCTCAATCCCTCGGCATGCACAAAGCGCCAGATCGCGCCGTAGCTCACCCGGATGCCGCGATCGGCCAGCTCGCGCTGCAAGGAGCGCAAGGGAAGGTGCGGCTCGGCTGCCAAACGGGCCTGCACGAAGTCGCGATGCGGCGCCAATATGATCCGCTTGTGGCCACCGACCTTGCCCGGCGCAACACTCCCGGTGCGCCGATACCGCTGCGACCACTTCACAACCGCAGACACGCTCACGTCGAACGCGGATGCCACAGAGCGAACCGTCTCACCGGCCATCACTCGAGCAACAGCACGCTCACGAAGATCATTCGAATAGGGTCGACCCATCGCGCCAGCCTCCTCTCAAGACCAACACGTTGAATCAGATTACCCCCCGAGTCGGGAATCCCCTTTCGATTCCTCCAAAAAAGACCCCGCTCTAGGGCATGATCAGCTTGCGCTGAATCTGCGCCAGCCCTCTCCCATATCCATGCGGTCGCGCATCCGCGCTCCCTTTTGGCACCCGGCCACCCAGCAGGATACTCACGTAGGTGGCCGCGTGGGGGAGAGGGCCGGTGCCGACTTAAATAGGCGACGCCACTCACGGCACCAGTATCCCGCGTAAGGTGATACTTCGGGCGATCCGGCAGTCGCCCATGTTCACCATCAACGACATCGGCTGGTCGAGAACGTGGTCGGGCAGGCCGTTAAGTCCGGCGAACGTCAGCACGATGGTGCCCGATGCCCGGTCGGGATTGACCTGCATCGGCGATTGCGAGACGCCGCTGAAGAAATGGACCAGCTCGACCCGGCTGAGCAGCTGGCCGGGCCGAACGTGGACGGTGAGGAACACCCTGTAGGCCTGAGGCGCGTTGGCGGAGTTGCGCTGCGCGGTGGCGGACAGGCTGACCAGGCCGTCGATGGGCGCCGGCGTGCCGGTCATCGTCAGGCTCGGCATGTTCGGCACGCCCGGCTCGGTGATGGTGAGCAGGCCGGGGCTTGCGCTGCCGACCTGGACCTGGCCCAGAAAGATGCCTTGCGGCGTCACCTGGTAGTCGACGCCCCAGTCGCAGGCGTGGACCGAGGAGGTGGCCGTGAATGTGTCGGCACAGGCGAACACTTGGGCGCCAACCTGCGTGTTGTAGTAGCTGGGCGGCGGCACGACCGGCAGCGGTTGCAGAAAAAGGAACTCCGACACGATGCGCACCAGCCGCCAGGTGCCGTAGAGATCGCCGCTGCCGCTGGTCTGGCGCATGACCCAGGTGGTGTCGACCGACTGCGCCGGCAGCGGTTGCGCCGTGGCGCCGCTGATCTGCTGGCTACCGGTCAGGATTGCCCAGGTCCCGGAGCAGTCCTGCGCGGCGGCGGGCGCGGCGAACGCCGCCGCCATGGCGACGGAGAGAACAGCCAACCCAGGCCGGATGCGCGATCGCATGACGCGTCCTCCCGCGCCCGAGCCGGGTCGCGACCGACCCCAAATACGAACGCGACCGACGGGGCGCCTTGGTTGCGCCAACATTGATCGCCAAGTTGGAGCTTGGCAAGGCAGGGATGGGCGACCCGAGACCGGTTTCGAGGTGTGCCATGATCATGACAGTGCGGCGTACCGCCTTGGCGGCGCTGCTATTGACCGCGGTGACGACGCTGGGGTGCGTATCGGCTGCCCCGAACGCGGCCGTTGCCGCCGAACCCGCCGCGGCTATCGAGAACTACCTGCTGCGCGACGCCGGCATCGTGTGTATTCGTGCGCCCTGCCCGACCTGGACCATCGCGGTGGCGGAAGACGGCACCGAGCACCGTTTGAACCTGATCGAGTTCGAGCCGCTGATCGGCGCACGCGAGGACTTGTTGCGGGAGCGCGTGGTGGGCGCGGTCAGCCAGCACAGCGGGCAGATCGCTGTCATTGGCCGGCTTGAGGACCGCACCGCGCCCAACGGCGACCCGGTCACGGTGTTCGTGGTGATGGACCTGCAGCTGCCGGACTGAGGCGTTTGCTGGCGCCTAGTGCTGCAAAATCTGGCTGAGGAACAGCTTGGTGCGCTCTTCGCGCGGGTTGGAGAAGAAGTCCTCCGGCGGCGCGGTCTCCACGATCTCGCCGTCTGCCATGAACACCACCAGGTCGGCCACCTGGCGCGCGAAGCCCATCTCGTGGGTCACGCAGACCATGGTCATGCCCTCCCGGGCCAGCTCTACCATGGTGTCCAGCACCTCTTTCACCATTTCCGGGTCCAGGGCGGACGTCGGCTCGTCGAACAGCATGATCTTCGGACGCATGCACAAGGCCCGCGCAATCGCGACGCGCTGCTGCTGGCCGCCGGACAACTGGCCCGGGTACTTGTTGGCCTGCTCCGGGATCTTCACCCGCTCCAGGTAGTGCATCGCCCGTTCCTCGGCCTCCGCCTTCGGCATCTTGCGCACCCAGATCGGCGCCAGCGTCAGGTTCTCCAGCACCGAAAGATGCGGGAACAGGTTGAAGCTCTGGAACACCATGCCGACTTCGCGGCGCACCAGCTCGATGTTCTTCAGGTCGTTGGTCAGCTCGATGCCGTCGACAACGATCGAGCCCGACTGGTGCTCCTCCAGCCGGTTGACGCAGCGGATCAGCGTCGACTTGCCGGAGCCCGACGGGCCGCACACCACCAGCTTCTCGCCCTTGTTGACCGTGAAGTTGATGTCGCGCAGCACGTGGAACTGGCCGTACCACTTGTTCACGCCGGTCATCATGATGGCGGCGTTGGTGCCGTCGGCAATGTCGCTCATGGGTGGGCTCCGGTCCTGGGGCGCCGCGCTCATCGGCGCTCGCCCTTAGCCAAATCGCGCTCCAGCCACTGGCTGTACTTCGACATCGAGAAGCAGAACACGAAATAGATCAACGCGGTGAAGACGTAGACTTCGACGAAGAACGGCCGCCATTCCGGGTCCGAAAACGCCGAGCGCGCGGCCAGCAGCAGGTCGGTCAGCGAGATGATGACCACCAGCGAGGTGTCCTTGAACGCGCCGATGATGGTGTTGACGATCGGCGGGATCACCTTCTTCAACGCCTGCGGCAGGATGATCAGCCGCGTCTTCTTCCAGTAGCTGAGCCCCAGCGCGTCAGCGGCCTCGTACTGGCCGCGCGGCAGGCTGGCCAGGCCGCCACGGATCACCTCGGCCAGGTAGGCGGCGGTGAAGATGACGAAGCCCAACAGCGGGAACACCAGCTTGTCCACCGAGATCTTGCCCGGCAGGAACAGCGGGATCATGAAGCTGGCCATGAACAGGATGGTGATCAGCGGCACGCCGCGTATCAGCTCGATGAAGCCGACGCAGATCGCCTTGATGATCGGCATCTCCGATCTTCGCCCCAACGCGAGCAGGATCGCGATCGGGAACGCGAGCACGCAGCCGAAGACCGATAATATGAGCGTCAGCGGTAACCCGCCCCACAGCGCGGTCTCGACGAATTCCATGCCGAACACGCCGCCGAACATCAGCAAGCCGCAGACGACCAGCCCCACCGGCCACGCAACCATCAACGGGCGGCCCCAGGCCCCCGGATAGCACGAGATGCCGACCAGCCCGACGAACAGCACCATGGCGATCAGCGGCCGCCATTGCTCGGCGAAAGGATAGCGGCCGAACAGGATCAGCCGGTATTTCTCGTGGATGATGGCCCAACAGGCACCGGAGCTGGTCTGCTCCAGAAGGTCCTGCTCGGCAAACTCGACACCGGCCGCGATCTCGGCCTGCTGCGCCTGATAGGCGGCCGCCGCGGCACGCTGGTCCTTACAGACCGCCGCCTCCACGTCAGACCATATCGCGTCGAACACCGCCCAGTTCAGCAGGCTGGACAATGCCAGGAACGCCAGCACCACGCAGATCAGCGTCAGGATGGCGTTCCACCAGCTCGAAAACAGGTTGGAACGCGCCCACGCGGTGACCGGGTTGGCGGCGAGCCGCGCGCTGAGGGGCACCTCGGTGCGCGGAGTGGTTGTGTCTTCCGCCGTCACCTCACCGCTCCTTCAGCGCGATCTTCTTGTCGTACCAGTTCATGAACATCGAGATCGACAGGCTGATGGTCATGTAGATGGCCATCGCCAGCGCCAGCGGCTCGATCGCCTGTCCGGTCTGGTTCAACGTCGTGTTGGTGATGGAGACCAGTTCCTGATAGCCGATGGCGACCGCCAGCGAGCTGTTCTTGGTCAGGTTCAGGTATTGGCTGGTCATCGGCGGGATGATCACCCGCATCGCCTGCGGCAGCGTGACCAGCCGCAGCGTCTGGCCGCGGGTCAGCCCGAGCGCGAACGACGCCTCGGTCTGGCCGTGGCTGATGGCCTGGATGCCGCTGCGCACGATCTCCGCGATGAAGCCGGCGGTGTAGATCACCAGGCCCAGCAGCAGCGCCATGAACTCCGGCGAGATCGAGCCGCCGCCGCGCACGCCGAAGCGGTTGATCTCCGGGTAGATGAACTCGGTCGGCGCGCCGGAAATTGCCCAGCCCGCGGCCGGGCAGACAATCAGTGCCAGGATCACCCAGTACCAGATGCTCATTGGCTGTCCGGTCTGGTCCTGGCGCTTGTGCGCAAGTCGCTTGAGGTAGAATGCGATGCCGATGGCAACCACGATGCCGATCACCGCCAGCAGCCAGCCGAAGTGCGGCACCGGCACGGGATACAGCAGCCCCGCCTTGGACAGCACGACGGTCGATGTCAGGAAGAACGGATCTGAGTTTTCCGGCAGGATCGCCGTGATCAGCGAGTACCAGAAGAAGAGCTGCAGCAGCAGCGGGATGTTGCGGACGGTCTCGACGTAGATCGACGCCAGCTTGGCCACCAGCCAATTGTGCGACAGGCGCGACACACCGACGATGGTGCCCAGAATAGTGGCCAGGACCACACCGACGGCCGCGACCTTCAGCGTGTTCAGGACGCCGACGATGAACGCGCGGAAGTAGGTGTCGGTTTCCGCATACGACACCAACGTGTCGGAAATCGGCATGCCGGCTTCTTCGGACAGGTAGCCGAAGCCGGCCTGGATCTCCAGTTCACGCAGGTTGTCGATGGTGTTGTTGACGATCCACCAGCCGAGCGCCACCAGGACGATGACGAAGACGACTTGGTAGATGACGGCGCGCAATGTGGCGTTGCCCAATCCGCCGCTGAATAGACCTTGAGCGGGGGGCGCCTGCGCGGGCGTCCGGGACATGGTTCTGGTGCTGTTGGGAGCGAGCGGACCGGGCGCGCCGCCGTGGCGTACCCGGTCCTATCGCCTATCGCCGGTCAGCGTGCCGGCATTGCGTACATCAACCCGCCATCGGTCCACAGCGCGTTCAGGCCACGCGGCAGGTTCAGCGGGGTGTCGGGGCCGACATTGCGCTCGAAGATCTCGCCATAGTTGCCGACGGCGGAGATCACGTTGACCGCCCAGTCCTCGGACAGGCCAAGGGCCTCGCCCATGCCGGGGGTCTGGCCCAGCAGGCGCTGCACGGTCGGGTCTTCGCTGCTGGCGGCCATGTCAGCCACGTTGTCCATCGTGATGCCCTTTTCCTCGGCCTCGATGGTCGCGTAGACCACCCACTTCACGATGTCGAGGAACTGGTCGTCGCCATGGCGCACGGCCGGGCCCAGGGGCTCTTTCGAGGCCAGCTCCGGCAGGATCACGTAGTCGGCCGGGTTCGGCGCATCCACCGAGCGGATCGAGGCAAGGCCCGAGGCGTCGGTCGTGTAGATGTTGCAGCGGCCGTTGAAGAATGCGGTCTTGGATTCTTCCAGGCTCTCGAACACCACCGCGTCATAGCTCATGCCGTTGGCGCGGAAGAAGTCGGCCAGGTTCAGCTCGGTGGTGGTGCCGGTCTGCACGCACACCGACGCGCCGTCCAGCTCCATCGCGCTGGTCACGCCGAGATCGGCCGGCACCATGAAGCCCTGACCGTCGTAGAAGGTGACGCCGGCGAAGTTCAGGCCCAGCGAGGTATCGCGGGTCAGCGTCCAGGTGGTGTTGCGCGACAGAAGGTCGACCTCGCCCGACTGCAGGGCGGTGAAACGCTGCTGCGCGCTCAACGGCACGTAGTTGACGGCACCGGCATCGCCGAGAATGGCGGCCGCGACGGCCTTGCAGTAGTCGACGTCCAGGCCCGTCCAGGTGCCTTCGCTGTCGGTCAGCGAGAAACCGGCCAGGCCGGTGCTGACGCCGCAGATCAGCTCGCCACGCTCGACGATGGCATCAAGGTCCGCACCGGCGAACGCCGCACCGCTCACGGTCATCGCAGTGGCCGCAGCACCGGCCAACAACATGCATTTCTTCATCACGTATCTCCCTCGTGACCCCCAGGATCAGGCTTTGCATGCCCAATCCCTCTTGATTATGTAACTCTTGCACTAACACAGGCCCTTGGACCAGCACAACCGCGCGTGCAACCGCCCGATATGGGTTGCAGGTCGATGGCGGTCTCCAAAAGGCCCCCGAATCAGCCCGCGACATGGCACCAGAACTGGCACACCGTTTGACCCATCTGCGCGCAACCGGGCGCTCCTTCCTCGCTGCCGCCCTGGCCATCGTCGTGGCAATCGGCGCCCTTGCACTGTCGAGTGCACTGTCGGGCGCGCAGGCCTTCGCGGGCGAGGTCAGGGTCTATGTGGCTGCCAGCCTTGCCGACGTCATCGAAGCAATGCGCGTGCCATTCCACGAGCAGACCGGCCACGATCTGCTGATCGTGCCAGGATCCAGCGGCATGCTGGCGCGCCAGATCGAACAGGGCGCGCCCGCCGATCTCTATGTCGCCGCCAATGTGGATTGGATGACCTATCTGGCGGCGGCGGGCGCGGTAACGGCCGACAGCGTGACCGCGATCGCGCGCAATCGCCTGGTGGTGATGCGCGCGGCGGATCTGCCAGCCCCGGAGGCACCGCTCGCCACGCTTGCCAATTTGTCGAGGCTGGTCGGCGACGATCGGCTGGCCATCGGCGACCCGGCGGCAGCCCCGGTCGGTACCTATGCCCGCGAGGCGCTGCAGGGGGCAGGGGTGTGGGCCGAGTTCGAGTCCCGGCTGGTCAATGCCGCCAATGCGGCGGCCCTGTTGGTGCTGGTGGCGCGCGGCGAGGTCGCCGCCGGCATCGGTTATCGCAGCGACGCCGCCAATACGGACGGCGTTGACATCCTGTTGGAGATCCCAGCAGAGCTGCACGCGCCCATCGTCTATCAGGCCGGCATCGTCGCCGATGGCGACCGCGAGGCCGCGGCGGCGTTTTGTGCCTTCATCGCGGGGCCGGAGGGGCGTGATGCGCTCATCGCCCATGGCCTGCTCGCACCTTGATCCGATGGCCGTACCGATCTTGATCGCACCCTAGTGTGGTGGATTCGAAGTTCGTCCGATTATCGCCGCAGCCATCTTGACGAACTTCGAAACCAGAAACCACACTAGATTCAATAGCTTGCTAGTGTCCCAATCGAATCTGAAGTTCGATCGAGGCCAGCAAACACTGTGACGAACCTCAGATTCGGGACACTAGAATGGACCTGTCGCTGACCCCGTTCGAGCTGGAAGCGCTGGTGCTGAGCCTGCGTGTCGCGCTGTGGAGCACCGTGTGCTCGTTGCCGTTCGGCGTCGCGGTGGCGTGGCTGCTGGCCCGGCGGCGCTTTCCCGGCCACGCGCTGCTCAACGCGCTGGTCCATGTGCCGCTGGTGGTGCCGCCGGTCGTGGTGGGCTACCTGCTGCTTGTCGTGCTCGGCCGGCGGGGCGCGGTCGGCGGCTGGCTGTACGACACCTTCGACATCACGGTCGCCTTCACCTGGCAGGGGGCGGCCATCGCGTCGGCCGTGATCGCGTTCCCGCTGATGGTGCGGGCCATCCGCCTGTCATTGGAGACCATCGACCGCCGGCTGGAACTGGCCGCCCGCACGCTGGGCGCCAGCGCGTGGGGCGCGTTCTGGTCGGTCACCATGCCGATGGCGCTGCCCGGCCTGCTGGCCGGTGCCACCGTCGCCTTCGCGCGCAGCCTGGGCGAATTCGGCGCCACCATCACCTTCGTTTCTAACATTCCGGGCGAAACCCAGACCCTGCCGCTGGCCCTGTTCCAGCTCACCCAGCAGCCCGGTCACGATGACGAGGCGACCCGCCTGGTGGTGATCTCCCTGGTGATCGCGTTCGCGGCCCTGCTCGCATCGGAGGCACTTGCCGCCCGTGCCCGCCGCAGGATCGGGCAGGCAGGGTCATGACGGGACAAGCGACCATGGCCGCGCCGGCGGGCGGGCTGGACATCGCGATCCGGGCCAGGCGCGGCGATTTCCGTCTGGAGGCGGCATTCGCGGCCCCGGCGGGAAGCATCACCGCGATCTTCGGCGCGTCCGGCGCCGGCAAGAGCACCATCGCCAACGCCATCGCCGGGCTGGCGCGGCCGGAGAGCGGCCACATCCGGCTGGATGGCACGCCAGTCTATGACGGCGCGCGGCGCATCAACCTGCCGCCGGAACGCCGCCGCGTCGGCTATGTGTTCCAGGACGGCCTGCTGCTGCCGCACCTGTCGGTGGAGGGCAATCTCGACTATGGCGCCCGGCGCGCGGCACGTGCGGACGATGGCCGCGTCAAGGTCGACCGCGCGCAAATCATCGAACTGCTCGGTCTGGGCGGCCTGTTGCGGCGGCGGCCGCACACGCTTTCCGGCGGTGAGCGCCAGCGGGTCGCCATCGGCCGGGCGCTGCTTGCCCGCCCGCGACTGTTGGTGCTGGACGAGCCGCTGGCGTCGCTCGACCCGCCGCGCAAGGCACAGATCCTGCCGTTGATCGAGCGGCTGCGCGACGATGTCGGCCTGCCGATGGTCTATATCAGCCACGACTTCCGCGAGGTCGCACGGCTGGCCGACCGGCTGGTGGTGCTGGATGCAGGCATGGTGCGGGCGGACGGGCCGCTGTTCGATCTGGCCCAGCGGCTGGACCTGCAGGCCGCGTTCGGCGAGGGCGATGCCGGCGTGGTGTTGCAGGCCCGGGTCGCCGGCAAGGATTTGACCCACGGGCTCAGCGAACTGCGCTGCGGCGGCAACACGTTCCGGGTGCCGGCGCTGCCCGACCCGGTCGGCACGGCGGTGCGCCTGCGCGTGCTGGCCCGCGACGTGGCGTTGGCGGTGGTGGAACCGCGGGGGCTGAGCGTGCTCAACCAGATCGAGGCGACGGTCGTCGACATCGGCGCCGTCAACGACGCCCAGGTCGATGTGCTGATTGCCGCCAACGGCGATGCGGGCGAGGTGCGCCTGATCGCCCGGGTTACCGAGCGCGCCCGCCACCTGCTCGGCCTCGCGCCGGGGGTAAGGGTCTGGGCGCTGATCAAGGCGGTGGCGGTGGACCGGATGCGTAGCGGCGCGGATTGATGGCGCCCAGGATCGCAACCATCGGTTAACCAAGCCGGGGTCAAATGTCGGCATCCCCCGCGTGGTCGAACGGGCCACGCCCTACTGCAGGCCGGATTGCCGTGACGCGCGCCCCATTCAGCTGGTTGCATGGACCCGACCCCTCCATTGTCGACGGGGGCGACCCCATCCCGTCGCAGGACGCCGCGGACGATGACGACCTCGGTTCTGATGCCGAAGAAGCGGCCATCGATGGCGACGAACTGGTCGCCATCGTCGAACAGGCGCGCTGGCAAGCCGCCTGCACCGCTTCGCCCGAGCAGGCCGTTCATCGCGCCGCCGCCCTGATCTGCCGGCGCTGGCCATTCATCGACCCCCGGACCGCGCTGGAACTGGCGTCCGGCCAGACGCTGGACGACCCCGCCGAGCATCGCACCGCGCCGGCCGGCGAACGCCGCGGCCGCCGCCGCTGGTTCGGCCGAGGCTGATACATACAGACTGCGGTTGGCCAGGCTGCGGTTGGCGCGTGCCGATTACCGCACTGTTGTCCGCCATCAAAGTGCGCTAGCCTGACACCCTTCGTTGCTTGTACGACCCTCCGTTGGGGTCATCACCACATACGTCGGGGGTCATATGCGTGTGTCTCGAAACAACCGGCCGGCGGCCGGTCGCTCATTCCTGTCAATCGGAACCGTGGCGATGATGGCTGTCGCGGCCGCGCTCGCCGGCTGCCAGGGCAGTTCCGCGCCGGCCCGCTCCTATGCGCCTGGCGTCACCTCCGACGGCGGCTACGAGTGCGGCCTGTTCACCGGCGTCGAATGCCAGGCGGGGCATCCGGGATCGGACCTGCAGGACGACGTCCGCGGCCCCAACGGCGCGCGCTTCGGCGAGAACGACGACCCGTCGCAGCCCGACGACGAGACCGGCGAGGGCATTGCGCGCCAGATGTGCACCAACTTCGGCGGCTACTGGGACAGCGCGGCGAACAACTGCGTCCAGCCGTAGTTCTATGTATTGAAGTCGTGTTGAAGTCGGCGCCAGCCCGCACCCCCTCTCGGCCACCCAACGACAGTATGATTCCTGGGTGGCCGGGACGGGGCGCGGGCCGGTACCGACTGGAATGAATATTAGGCCGCCGTTGATGACGGCGGCATCGGTGCAGCCTATCCTGCCGGCAAAACCGCCGGGAGGAATGCCATGAAGCGCTCAGAGATCAACCACGCCATCCGCGAGGCCGACGCGTTCTTTCGCGCCAACGGCTTTCGCCTGCCCCCGTTCGCCGACTGGTCGCCCGACGACTGGTCGGCCAAGGGCGACGAGGTGCGCGACATCGTCGACTGCCATCTCGGCTGGGACATCACCGATTTCGGCCAGGACGACTTCGCGCGCTGCGGGCTGACCATTTTCACCATCCGCAACGGCAAGCCGGAGAACATCCGCAACCGCTCCGGCAAGATGTACTGCGAGAAGATCATCATGCTGGACGAGGGCCAGCGCTGCCCGCTGCACTATCACCACGTCAAGGTGGAGGACATCATCAACCGCGGCGGCGGCACGCTGGTGGTGGAACTGCACCAGGCCGACGAGGAAGGTGAGCTGAGCGGCGAACCGATGGAGGTGGAGGTCGATGGCATGCGGCGGGTCGTCGGCCCCGGCGAGAAGCTGCGCCTCGGCGCCGGCGAGAGCATCACGCTGAGGCCCGGCCAGTATCACGCGCTCAGCACCGAGGGCGGCCGGGTGATGGTGGGCGAGGTATCGCTGGTCAGCGACGACCTGGGCGACAATCGCTTTCACGAGCCGGTCGGCCGCTTTCCCGATGTCGAGGAGGACGAGCCGCCGCACCGCCTGCTGTGCGAGGAATACGGGCAGGTCTGGCATCGGAACGGCTGAAACTACTTGCCAATGGCAGGTTGGGCGGTCAACGTCACTGTGCCGCTGCCGTTTGGTGCCGGTTGAACTGGGGGGTTCCATGATCGTCAACCATTCGCGGCGGCGATTTGCCGGCGCCGTTTCCTCACTGACCGGCGCGGCCGGGGTCTCGGCGTTCGTCGCCGTGGTCGGGCTTGCCGCATTGGCCGGCTGCCAACAGGCAATTGAGAACGAGGTCACCAGCGGCGTCGACTGCCTGGTCGGCGGCGACACCAGCCAGCCGGGGTGCAACACGCCCGATACCAGCCCGGACTTCTGCACAGAGCTCGGCGGCGTTTACGACTACGATGCCAGCCGTTGCATCCGCTGACGGTTGCTCTGCACCGACCCGCCATAAAAAGTTCAACGATCGGAAATAAAAGCCTCGCCGAGCGTGAATAGGCTTTTCCCCCGAGGGAACGGGGAATGGCCGCGGCGATCGAAGTCGAAAAGCTCAGCAAGTCGTTCGGGGGCAAGCGCGCGCTGGATGGCGTCAGCCTGACCGTCGACCGCGGCGAGATGGTCGCGCTGATCGGCGCGTCCGGCTCCGGCAAGTCGACCCTCATTCGCAACATTGCCGGTCTTATCAGCGCCGACCGGCAGCGCAATGCGTGCTGCGTCAACGTGCTCGACCATGTGGTGCAGTACGACGGCCGGCCGACATCGGCCGCGCGGAAAGTGCGCGCCCGCGTCGGCGTCGTCTTCCAGCAGTTCAACCTGGTCAGCCGGCTGACGGTGCTGTCCAACGTCGTCCTCGGCGTGCTCGGCCGCATTCCCGGCTGGCGCGGCTGCCTGGGGCTGTTCACCCGGGCCGAGAAACTGCTGGCGATGCAGGCGCTGGAAGCGGTCGACATCGCCGAGCGCGCCACCCAGCGTGCGTCCACGCTCAGCGGCGGCCAGCAGCAGCGCGCGGCGATCGCGCGGGCGCTGGTCCAGCAGGCCGAGATCATCCTGGCCGACGAGCCGATCGCGTCGCTGGACCCGAAATCGGCCCGGCGGGTGATGGAGATCCTGGCCCGCGTGAACCGCGAGATGGGCATCACCGTCGTCGTGTCGCTGCATCAGGTCGAGTACGCCTTCGCCTATTGCGCGCGCACCATCGCGCTGCGCGACGGGCAGGTCGTGTTCGACGGGCCCTCGACCAAGCTGACCCCCGCCTTCCTGACCGAGCTCTACGGCGCCCAGAGCGAGGAGTTGATCCTGCCCACTGGGCCCACTGCTGGCACCGAGGATGGACCCTCATCCTCTGCCCCACTGCCGGACAGGCGGAAAATGACGGCCGATGGCATCGAGGCCATGGCCACCGCCTGACCGCACCCCACCACCCGAATTCATCTCAGACCCAACGAAGGAGGAAGGCATGATCCGTCATCTCGTTGCCGGAACGGCATTTACCGGTGTCCTTTTCGCGGCTGGCCTGGCCAGCGCCGAGCCGGAGCCGCTGGCCGGCGACCCGGACGTGATCAATTTCGGCATCATCTCGACGGAATCGTCGCAGAACCTGCGCCGCCAGTGGGAGCCGTTCCTGGAGGATATGTCCGAGGCGTTGGGCATGCCGGTCGAAGGCTTCTATGCCAGCGACTATGCCGGCGTGATCGAGGCGATGCGCTTCGGCCAGGTGACGGTGGCCTGGTTCGGCAATGCCTCCGCCATCGAGGCGGTGGACCGTGCCGGCGGCGAGGTGTTCGCCCGCCAGACCAAGACCGACGGCACCCAGGGCTACTACAGCCACATCCTGGTGCCGGCCGAGAGCCCGTTCCAGACCCTGGACGACCTGCTGGCCGCGTGCGGCACCGGCCTCGACTTCGGCATGGGCGACCCGAACTCCACCTCGGGCTATCTGGTGCCGAGCTTCTATGTGTTCGCGCAGAACAACGTCGACCCGAACGAGTGCTTCGAGAACGTGCGCAACTCGAACCACGAGACCAACTTCATGGCCGTTGCCAACGACCAGGTCGACGCCGCCACCAACAACTCCGAGCAGTGGGAACGCACGGCGATGAACCAGCCCGAGATCGTGGAGAACGTGCGGGTCATCTGGACGTCGCCGCTGATCCCGAGCGACCCGATCGTCTATCGCGCCGACCTCAGCAGCGAGCTGAAGGACATGATCCGCGGCTTCTTCATCACCTACGGGCGCCTCGGCGACAATGTGGAAGAGGCGCAGGCCGTGCTGGCCGGCATGAGCGACGGTCAGGCCGCGTTCACCAATTCCTCAAACGACCAGCTGCTGCCGATCCGCCAGCTCCGCCTGTTCCGCGACCGCCTGAACGTCCTCAATGACGAGGCGCTCAGCGAGGAAGACAAGGCGGCCGCGCTGGCCGAGATCGACTCCCAGCTCGAGACGCTGGAGATCGTGACCAACGCGGCGATGTAGCCGCCCGGCGCCGACACCGGTGCCCCGTCCCCGCCGGGACGGGGCACTAGATCAGGATCAGCTTGCGCTGAAGTCTGCACCAGCCCTCTCCCCCACCCGGCCGCCCACGAAAGTATCCTGCTGGGTGGCCGGGTGGGGGAGCGGGCCGGTGCCGACTTAGGTGATCATGCTCCTCCCGCGATTCCGTCGCTCGAACAGCCTGACATCCACCACATGCGTGCCCCGACCGTGACCCAGATGACGCTGCACTCCAGCACGGCGGCACTGCCGCCGCGCAACCTGAAACGTACCTGGGGCAACGTCGCGGCCTGGGCGGTGATCGCCGGGCTGCTGGCGTGGTCGTGGGACGGCGCGGACATGCGCCCCGGCGACCTGATCGAGTCCGCCGACAACATGCTGCGCTACATCCAGGGCTTCTTCCCGCCCAACTTCCACGATTGGCGCATCTACATGGACGAGATGCTGATCACCGTGCAGATCGCGGTCTGGGGCACAGCGCTGGCGGTCGTTCTGGCGGTGCCGTTCGGCGTGCTGTCGTCGGCCAACATCGTGCCATGGTGGGTCTACCAGCCGGTGCGCCGGCTGATGGATGCGTTTCGCGCCATCAACGAGATCGTTTTCGCCATCCTGTTCGTCTCGGCGGTCGGGCTCGGGCCGTTCGCCGGCGTGCTGGCGCTGTGGATCCACACCACCGGCATCCTCGCCAAGCTGTTCTCCGAGGCGGTGGAGGCCATCGACCCGCGCCCGGTGGAGGGCATTCGCGCCACTGGCGCCACCCGGGTGCAGGAAGTGGTGTTCGGTGTCATCCCGCAGGTGATGCCGCTGTGGATCTCGTTCACGCTCTACCGCTTCGAGTCCAACCTGCGCTCCGCCACCGTGCTCGGCATCGTCGGCGCCGGCGGCATCGGCCAGATCCTCTACGAGACCATCCGCGGCTTCTATTACGCGGAGACCGCGGCGATCATGCTGATCATCATCGTGGTCGTCAGCCTGGTCGACATCGGCTCCCAGGTGCTGCGCAAGCGGTTCGTGTGAGCGGCAATAGCACTAACTGTCATGCGCGGACTTGATCCGCGCATCCACGCAGTTGATGACAGTCCCTGGCGACGCCAGCGTCCTGCAATGACCGCGTGGATACCCGGGTCTCGGCCTTGCGGCCGGCCCGGGCATGACGGCGGGGTATTGGAGTGGCCAGCGCGTTGCCACTCTCTGGATTGTCAAGCAATAACAACGGGAAGGGTGCTACCCCTGCCCCAACCCGCACCGCGCGTATTGCACGAACGGCTGGTCCGGCCCGGCCTGCGCGCACAGGGTGACGGCATCGACCGTCAGCGGCTCGGCGCAATGGGGTGCGACCAGCGGCGCCAGCGCCGCATCGACCCGCGCGCCGAGCGCATCGTCCACCCGGCGGGTCAGCGTCATGTGGAAACGGAACCGGTCCAGCACGTAGGGATAGCCCAGCGTCAGCAGGTTCTGGCGCTCTTCGTCGTCCAGCCCCGCCGCCTCGCGCCGTGCGATCTCGTTCTCGCTCAGCTCGGCGCGGAACGGCTCGAACCCGGTCACGCAGGCAGCGGCCAGGTCGTCCATCTCGGGGCAGCGGTCGCTCAGCACCAGGGCGCGGAACCCGCCGATACTGGCCAGTTGCAGCGGCGGTGCCCTGAACGCCCGGTGCATGCCACTGAAGATCGACAGGCGTTCCAACAGGTCGCCGAGGGATCGCCCGGGCGCCAGGCGGAACGGCGCCTTCAGCGTGGCATGGAAGCCGTAGCGGCGCGGATCGGCGGTGAGTGCCGCAAGTTCCTCCGGCGTGAAGCCCGCCACCATTGGCTGTTCGACGATGCGGCCGTCGCCGACGTCGCGGCCCAGCCACTGCGCGCCGAACGTCGCCAGCGGGGAGCCCTGCGCCGGCGTGAAGTAAAGCGCGTAGCGCGGTGCCGCCGCCCAGTTCTCGCTCATGCCACGCGCTCACCGTTGTGCCACACCGCGCGGACCACCGGCATGCCGCCGACCAGCGACACACGGACGAGGTCGGCGTTCAGGCCTTCCTCAATCGCGCCCCGGTCGTCCAGGCCGGCGGCGCGGGCCGGGTTGCGGGTGACGGTGGCAATGGCACTTGGCAGGTCGTGGCCGTGCGGCGGACCGGACAGCGCGAACGCGGCCTGGAGCATGCTGAACGGCACGTAGTCCGACGACAGGATATCGAGCAGCCCGCGTGCCGCCAGGTCGGCGGCGGCGACATTGCCGGAGTGAGAGCCGCCGCGCACAAGGTTCGGCGCGCCCATCACGATGTGCATGCCATTGGCGCGGCATGCCGCCGCCGCGGTCACCGTGGTCGGGAACTCGGCGATGGTGACGCCAAGCGCCGCGGACTCCGCAACGTGTTCCCCGGTCTCGTCGTCGTGGCTGGCGAACGCCAGACCGTGTTCGCGGGCAAGTTCAGCCAGCCGGGTGCGGTTCGTCGGGCCGTGTTCGCGCGACGCGGCCATGCGCTCCACCACCATGCGGTCCATCTCCTCGGCGTTCAGCTTCAGCACCCGCATGTGCGCCTTCTTGTAGGTCTCGATATTGGTGAACTGGCGCTGACCGGGGGAGTGGTCCATCACCGAGACGAGCTGCAGCAGCGGGTTGTCCAGATAGGCGCTGAACCGCTCGACCACGTCGTGCTCCACCACCTCGCAGCGCAGGTGCAGGCGATGGTCGGCGCGCAGCATGCGGCCGGCGACCGCGCGGCTCAGCCCGTCGATCATCGGCCCCATCACCTGGTGGCGGTCGTTGGTCTCCCGGCCGCCGATCAGCGCGAGCGAATCGTAAACCGTGGTGATGCCGGCACAGGCGATCTGCGCGTCGTGCGACATGGCGGCCGCCACACCGTCCCAGTGGACTCCGGGGCGGGGGCTGAAATGGCGCTCCAGATGGTCGGTGTGCAGGTCGATCAGGCCGGGGATCAGGAAGTCGCCGTCCAGGTCGATGGCCCCCGCCGCATCGCTGCCTCCGTCGCCAACGGCGGCGATGCGGCCCTGCACCACCGCGACGTGACCCTTGGTCACCCGGTCCGGCGTCACCACCCGCGCATTGGTCAGAACAAGGTCCATTCGCTTGCACATCCGGTCGGTTGCCGGCCATCGCGGCATCGACCGGGCCTCGTGTCGACGTTGCATTGGCGATGGCGTTGGAAATCCTGCACTGCGCGCCACCACATTGGGCGGGTGCCGCCGTTCGGCGGCGCGGCAGCTTGCGTACTGGCCATAACGATGCTCAGCAGGCGCGTGGCTATTTAGCCAAACCGGCGGCGCGTTGCACCAGTTTCCTGGCCGGCCTCCGCGCGCTGCCGGCATGTGCGCGTTCACAATCGCGATCCCGAGGTTGGCTTGACCCACAAGCGGGCCTATCTCCACACTGCCCGGGTTGCATGGCCTGGATCGTATTTCTGCCGGGAAAATCGATATGAGCGCTGCCACCACCACCGCCACCACCGCTGCCATGGACCCGATCGGGGCCGTCGAGAAGGACGGCTATCGCGTCGAACTCTATGCCCACGACGAGCGGATCAAGGTGTGGCTCGGCGGCGAGGTCATTGCCGACACCACCCGGCCGCTGGAATTGCGCGAGTCCCGGCTGGCGCCGACGTGGTACGTGCCGCTGGCGGACGTGCGCGCCGGTATCCTGGAGCCGAGCGACCATCGCACCTATTGCCCGTACAAGGGCGAGGCGGCGTACTGGTCGATCAGGCTGGGCGACCGAATCGTCGAGAACGCGGTGTGGGCCTATCCGGCGCCGATCAAGGGTTTGGCGGCGCTGAAGGACTATGTCGCGTTCTATCCCGACCGCGTCGACGATATCGAACTGGTCGGCAAGCCCGAACCGCAGACCCAGGTGGTGCAACTCGGCTCCGGCGTCGACCGGATGTCGCATTGGTTCGTGGAACAGGCCTGGCGGGCGCGCAATGCGGTGGCGTTGACCAAGAGCCTGATCGACCAGTTGCAGTCCATGGACATGGGCCTGATGCGCCTGTTCGTCGGCGTGTGGGTGCTGCACCCGCAAGTGCGCTCCACCACCTTCAGCTGGGAAGTGGGGCAGGACGAGGTCAATTACCGGCCGGCGCCGCACCGCACCGAGCCGTTGCCGGACTACGTGTCCAGCCCGCTGCGGCCGATCACCGAGGACCACGCGCCGGAGGTCCGCTTCCGGCTGACCGACAGCGCGGCGATTGCCGACTATCCGTTGCTGCGGCGGCTGGCCGAGGCCGGGGGCACCGACTATTTGGCGTTGCCGATGCCGTTCGCCAACGACCAGATCAACACGCTGGCGGTTACCACCGACAGGCCGTCGGGGTTCAGCGACGAACAGGTGGCCGCCCTGCGCAACACCATGCCGATGCTGGGCCGGCTCTATGAGGCGTTCAGCCTGCGCGAGACCGCGCATGCCCTGCTCGATACCTATATCGGCCGCCACGCCAGCGAGCGCGTGCTCTATGGCCAGGTGAAGCGCGGCGACGGCGAGCGCATTCGCGCCGCCATGTGGTTCTGCGACCTGCGCGGTTTCACCTCCCATGCCGAGACCCTGCCCGAGGTGGAGATGATCGGGCTGCTGAACGACTTCTTCGGCATGGTCAACGACGCCATCGACCGCCATGGCGGCGAGATCCTGAAGTTCATCGGCGACGCGGTGCTGGCGATCTTCCCGCTGCATCACGGCGCGGACCCGGGCGAGGTTTGCCGGGCCGCCTACCAGGCCGCGCGCGACGCCCGCACCGCGGTGGAAATCTACAACCTCACCAGGGGCGAGGAGCGCCCGGCGCTGGACTTCGGCATCGCGCTGCACCTGGGCGAGGTGCTGTACGGCAATATCGGCGCGCCGCACCGGCTCGACTTCACCGTGATCGGCCCGGCGGTCAACCTGGTCTCGCGCATCGAGGGGCTGTGTTCCGAACTCGGCGAGCCGATCCTGGTCAGCCAGGCGTTCAGCGACGCGGTGCCGGGCCAGTTCACCCAGGCCGGCTGCTACAAGCTGAAGGGGATCGCCGCCGAACAGCCGGTGTTCGTGCCGGCGGCGAAGTCCAGCCGGGAATCGCAAGAAACGGGTGGCTGATCCGCTCTTGGTTGCGCAGTCTCCTGGTTCGCGGATGAGGAGGCGAGCAATGGCGGCACACCACAGAACCCAGGGGCGCGCGGCAAATGACGGCGAATGGGCCGGAATCGTCGCGCGGCGGGCCGCCGATACCTACGTGATCGGGGTGGCGTCCACCGGCATCGTCTGCCGGCCCGGCTGCCCGGCGCGCACGCCCCTGCGCCGCAACGTCCGCCTGTTCGACGACCGCGCCGCCGCCGAGGCGGCCGGCTTCCGCGCCTGCAAACGTTGTTGGTGACGGTTTTTGGTAACGGCTTGTTGGGCGGTTCGGCGTTGTAACCCGCCGCGGCTCGCGTTATAGGGTGCGCGCGGCCCTGACGGCCGCTCCCCGATACACCAACGGTGCCTTTCCGCAACGGACTGTTGACGACTTGGCCTTAAGGCTTCGCCAGTCCGTTGAGGTTGCCCCGCACGCGAGCCCGAGCGAATGAACCTGCGTAACATCGCGATCATTGCCCATGTCGATCATGGGAAGACCACGCTGGTCGACTGCCTGCTGCGCCATAGCGGCGCTGTGCGCGCCAACCAGCGCATGGCCGAGCGCGCCATGGACTCCAACGATCTGGAGCGCGAACGCGGCATCACCATCCTGGCCAAGTGCACCTCGGTCGACTGGCAGGGCACGCGCATCAACGTGGTCGACACGCCGGGCCACGCCGACTTCGGTGGCGAGGTGGAGCGCATTCTCAGCATGGTCGACGGTGTGCTGCTGCTGGTCGACGCCGCCGAGGGGCCGATGCCGCAGACCAAGTTCGTGGTCGGCAAGGCGCTGAAGCTGGGCCTGAAGCCCATCGTCGTGATCAACAAGGTCGACAAGCCCGACCAGCGTGCCCACGCCGTCCACGACGAGGTGTTCGACCTGTTCGCGGCGCTGGACGCCAGCGAGGAGCAGCTCGATTTCCCGACCTTGTTCGCGTCGGCCAAGGAAGGCTGGGCCGCGACCTCGCCGGACCAGCGGCCCGGCAACATGGATGTGCTGTTCGAGACCGTCTGCGGCCACGTGGCGCCGCCGGAGGTCGGTCAGGAAAGCGGCTTTCGCATGCTGGCGACGACCCTGGAGCGCGACCCCTATCTGGGCCGCGTGCTGACCGGCCGGATTCACAGCGGCTCGCTGAACGTGAACGAGATCGTGCATGCCATCCGGCTGGACGGCGGCATCGTGGAGTCGACCCGGGTGACCAAGCTGCTTGCCTTCCGGGGGTTGGAGCGGGTGCCGGTGGACCGGGTCGACGCCGGCGACATCGTCGCCATTGCCGGGCTGACCAAGGCCAATGTCGCCGACACGCTGGCGACGTCGAGCGATGCGGAAGCGCTGCCCGCCCTGCCGATCGACCCGCCGACGCTTGCCATGACGTTCGCGGTCAACGACTCGCCGCTGGCCGGGCGCGACGGCGACAAGCTGACGTCGCGGGTGCTGCGCGAGCGCCTGATGCGCGAGGCGGAGGGCAATGTCGCCATCGAGGTACGCGAGGCGGCCGAGAAGGACGCCATGGAAGTGGCCGGCCGTGGCGAGCTGCAACTCGCGGTGCTGATCGAGACCATGCGGCGCGAAGGCTTCGAGCTGTCCATCAGTCGTCCACGGGTGCTGTTCCGTACCGACGACACCGGCACGCTGCAGGAGCCGATGGAGGACGTCGTTATCGACGTCGACGACGAGTTCAGCGGCGTGGTGGTGGAGAAGCTGACCGGGCGCCGCGCCGACCTGCTCGCCCTGAAGCCCACCGGCGGCGGCAAGACGCGGCTGGAGTTCCGCGCACCGTCGCGCAGCCTGATCGGCTACCACGGCACCTTTATGTCGGATACCCGCGGCACCGGCGTGCTGAACCGCGTGTTCGCCGAGTATGGCGGCCATCGCGGCCCGATCGAGGAGCGGCGCACCGGCGTGCTGATCGCCAATGCGTCGGGCAAGGCGTCGGCCTATGCGCTGTGGAACCTGGAAGACCGCGGCGCGCTGTTCGTCGAGCCCGGCAGCGAGGTCTATGAGGGCATGATCGTCGGCGAGCACAGCCGGGGCAACGACCTGGATGTCAACCCGATGAAGGCGAAGCAGCTCTCCAACGTGCGCGCCGCCGGCAAGGACGATGCCATCCTGCTGACCCCGCCGCGCCGCCAGACCCTGGAAACGGCGATGGCGTTCATCAATGACGACGAGCTGATCGAGGTGACGCCGTCGCACGTACGCGTACGCAAGCGGGAGCGGGATGCGATCTCGCGCAAGCGCGCCTCCAAGCGATTGGCCCAGGCGAGCTGACAGCAGAGCCCGACGGTGTGACGTCTATAGAGCAGCCTGTTCGCGATGCCTATGCCGAAGGGCTGCGACGCCTGCGGCAGCGAGACGACATTGGGGGGTCCAAAGCGGGCGCCTATGCGCTGCTGCCGGCGGCCATCTTGGACTCACGCAACGACATTCGCGATCTGAGCGATGCGCCCGGCTTCGAGCAGCTTTCGATTGGTGGGCAACTGGCGGTCAAGATCTTCTACGACGTGATCGAGAATATCGGCGATCCGATCGAGCGCTACCCGATGGTTCTGGAGCCAATCGCCATCCTGCAAAGCGAACTGCCGGCATTCCTAAGCGCCCCACTGGACAGGGGGGCGTCGGGCCAACTGTCGCCCAAGGGGCGCGCGGACTTCTCGCGCGTGATCCAGGCCGTGGCACCGGCGGTGCAGTACCTGTGGGACAAGGGCGATGCATTCGTCGCCCAGTTCCTGGATGGTGAGTCCGTCAGCCATTCGCGACCGGCCATTGTGCTCGTGCGGCAGGCCCGCGGGGATGGACGATGGGAGACGGCGACAAGCTGGTTGGGTGGGGCGCCGAGGCTGGGCAGCCGGCCTTGGCCCCTGGCCGGTGGGCGACCGATGCACCATCTGGCGCAGATCGATCTGGCGGCCATCCAGCGCGTTGCCGCCATGCCGGACTTGCCCCGGAACGGTGCTCTTGCCTTCTTCATTTCGGCGAACGCCGATGGCGCGGTAATCCACGTCCCTGCCGGCGAGGACGGGGAAAATACCACGCCACCCGCCGGCCTGCCCGATCTTCAAGAGGTCGGCGGCCGGCTGGGCTATACGGGCGACCGAACAGGCGCGCCGCTGTTTCCGTGCTGGCCAATTGACCTGATAGCTGTCGAAACGACCAACGACGCAGGCCCTGACACGGCAATCCGGAAACTGGAGGGTATGCTGTCCGACGCGTATCGGCGGCGGCAGTTCAATCTCGCCGCGGAGGCTGTTTTTGAGGAGGCCGATATCGCGGCGCGGCCGCAATGGTGGCGCACCGCGCTAGAGATGGCCGATATGCTGGGCGCGTCCTTGCTGTCGATCCGCCCGGCGCGTGAGGGTTGGCAGCTGCGGTTACTTGCGCGGATTGCCGGCCAGCGACAGCAGCTCCAGGAGCGGGAGGCGTTCGCCGCATTCGTCGCCGAGGTTCAGGCCTGGGCCGGCGATAACGACCCCTGGACGCGGATGTCCAGTCAGGACGCGCAGCACTTGAAAGCCGTCCTTGAACAGGCGTTGGGGCGGTTCCGGGCATTTCTGCCCAGCCGTGGCCATTTGCTTCGAACGGTCGAAGACATGACGCTGCTACAAATGGCGGTGGCGGACCGGGATACGTTCGCCACCTTGCCGGAGGGGGTGCGGACGAAGATCGACCGCGACTACCGGCTGCCGATCCATGGCTGGCATCAAATGTTCGGCGTGCCGATCTCCATCCAGGGCAATGCGGCGATGGAGAATACCGGCAGGCACCTCCTTATTCAGTTCGCCTCCGACGACATGATGTGCTGGTCGTTCGCCAGTGCCGGTGTCTGTCAGTTCTGGATCGACCCCGGCGACCTGAAGGCGGGCAACTGGTCGGCAGCCAATGTGACGTTCGAAGGCGACTGAGTCTGATTCGCCGGGTTGCCGGGCGGCGGAGAGGGTCAGTGCCGCCTTTACAGGCTCTAACCGTTCACCACCATCGGCGGCTGGTGCGGATCGTCATCCGCCGCCGGCCCCTCGTCGGGCGTGGGCCCCTTATCTGACGAGGGCTTTGGGGCGTTGCGCGCCTTCCATTCCTCGACCGCCGCCCGGGTTGCCGCCACGGTCGTGGCCAGCACGCCCGTCAGGTGCGCGATGGAGAGCGGATCGCCGGCGGCACTCTCGACCGCGCGACCGATGGCGGACAGGCGCGTGGCCCGGCAATTGCCGGCGGCGCCGGCCAGGGTGTGGCCCAGCACGCGGTATTCCGAGGCCGCGGTGGCGGACCGCAGAGTTGCGACGCACTGGTCCGACTGCGCGAGCAGTGTGTCGAGCAGGTCGGCGACCGATGGCTGGCCGATCACGCGCACGATCTCGGCCAATGCCGGTTCGTCGAGCAGGTCCAGGGACGAGAAGCCATGGTCTTCGACCGGACTCTGGTCGGTCGCGGCGCCAGTGGCATCTCCCTCGGGCGTTTTGCGGGCTTCGTCGGAAGCCGTGCTCGGACCGGCATTCGCTGGGACACCCGCAAGCGGGGTGATCCCGGCAAGCATGGAGAACAGGCGGTTCCAATCGACCGGCTTGGTAATGTAGTCGGTCATGCCGGCGTCGAGGTATTTCTTGATCTGGTCGGCCATGGCATTGGCCGTCAGCGCGATGATCGGGCAGTCGGCCCAATGGCCGCCAAGCGCGCGAATCTGCCGGGTGGCCGACAGCCCGTCGGTGCCCGGCATCTGCACGTCCATCAGGACAACGTCATAGGCAAAGGCGCGCGCCGCCTGTATGGCCCGCGCGCCGTCCTCGACCATGTCCAGGCGCCGTACGTGCGGCCCCAACAGCTCGCGTACAAGCGTACGGTTGATGTCGTTGTCCTCGGCCACCAGTACGGTCAGGCTGGGCGGAATCGAACTTGCCTGACGGGCCGTATCGTCGGCGTGCAGGGGCGGTACCGGGGCTGAGGCCTTGTCGCACACGATGTAGAAGCGGAAGGTCGCACCCTCGCCCTCGGTGCTCTCGACCGTGATCTCGCCACCCATGGCACTGACCAAGCGGCGGCAGATCGCGAGCCCGAGGCCGGTGCCGCCGAACCGGCGGGTGGTCGAGACGTCGGCCTGGTGGAACTTCTGGAAAAGGCGGGACATCTGGTCCGCGGTCAGGCCGATGCCGGTGTCGGTCACCTCGAACGCCAGGGCGACACGCCCGTCGCGCAGCGTCGTGGTCTGGCCGGTGACGGTGACGCGCCCTTCGTCGGTGAACTTGATCGCATTGCCGACCAGGTTGAACAGGACCTGGCGCAGCCGCGTCTGGTCGCCGTGCAGGTACTTGGTGTCGATGCCCGACAGGTCATATGCCAGTTGCAGCCGCTTGGAGCGCGCGTGCGGCTCCAACAGGCGGACCACGGCGCCAACCGCGTCGGCGACGCGGTAGTCGGCGTGCTCCAGGTCCAGCTTGCCCGCTTCCAGCTTCGACAGGTCCAGAATGTCGTTCAGGATCGCCAGCAAGGTCTCGCCGGAGCTCTTGATGGTATCGGCATAGCGCTTCTGGGCGGAGGTCAGCGCGGTGCGCAGCAACAGCGTGGTCATGCCCAGCACGCCGTTGATGGGGGTGCGGATCTCGTGGCTCATGGTGGCCAGAAAGTCGCTCTTCGCCCGATCCGCCGCTTCCGCCTCGTCGCGGGCGGCCAGGATGACCTGCTCCTGCCGCTTCTTCTCCTCGATGTCGGTCATGGTGCCGACCATGCGATACCGGCGGCCGTCGGGGGCGTCGGGGGCCTTGCCGCGCGACTCCACCCACAGATAGCGGCCGTCGGCGCAGCGCATCCGGTGCTCGTGCTGATAGACCGCGACCCTGCCGTCCAGGTGTGCCTGCATGGCGTTGCGCACATCGTCCACGTCGTCGGGATGCAGCAGCGTCATCCAGCTCTGCGGCACCTGCTCCACATCTTCCGGGCGGTAGCCCAGCATCTCGCACCAGCGGGCCGAATAGAACGCGCGGTTGCGCTCGGTGTCCCAGTCCCAGACGCCGTCGTTGCTGCCCTCGAACGCGAGGTTGAGGCGCTCGGTGATGGTCGCCAGCTCGCTTTCGATGCTGCGCTGCCTGTAGGCGGCGCGCACCAGCCAGTAGGTCAGGACCGCCAGCGCGCTCAGCGACAGGCCGAGCACGATGGCAAGCACCCAGCCGTCCATGTCGGCGGCCGCGATCACGGCGTCGGCCGGCACACCCACCATCACGACCAGGTTGGTTTGCGGGATCGCGCGAGCCGACAGCAACCAGTCGGTCTCGGTCCCGGCAATCGTGCCGGACAGGAGCTCGGTGAAGGGCGGCGTCGTCTCGCTCAACAGCGCCAGCCGCGGTCCGACCATCGCGCGCGCATCGGCGCCGGAGGCTTCGGGCAACGCCGTGAGGACGCGGCCGTCGTCCGACAGCAGCGCGGCAAACCCGCCCTTGGCGTCAACGGCGGCTTCCAGAAGCCGCAACACTTCCAGTGTCTGGACGCCGGTGATCAACAGGATCTCCGACCCGCCGGACTGTGCGGCACTCATTGGGTCGTCGGCGGCCAGTGGCTGCTGCCATGCCAAGGCGAAATGGCCGCGCGGCAACGCGGATGCCTCCACGCCAAGCTGGCCGAACACTTCAGCCTGGTTGTGCAAAGACAAGCGGCTGTCGGTCTCGGGGATAACCACAGACAGGCCGACGAAACGCGGCCGGTCGGCGGCGATGATGGTCCCGTCCCGGTTGGCGACGATGACGTAGCCCGGCGGCTGGTCGGCCAGTTCGTGGCCCAGATCGTTGCCGAAGCTGCTGTCGCGCCACGGCCCACCGAGCGTGCCGAGCATTGTCGCCTGGGCACCGGCGGCCATCGCGCGCAGTTGCAGCGAGCGCGCGATCTCCTTCTGCAGCACGCGTCCGGTCTGCTCGATGGAGCGTTCGCCTGTCTCGGTCGCCCTGTCCTCGGCAATGATGTAGGCGCCAATGCTGCCGCCGACGATCAACACCGTGATGATCGCCAGTATGAACAGCGCCAGCATTGCCTGGACTGGCAGGGGCCTACGGGACATGCACTTTGCCTTGAGTCGCAATCGTTGCAGACAGAGTCGCGCCCCCAGCTTAACGTGGCATTAACGACAAATTGCGCGCGCGCCGTTTCGTCGGCGGCGCACTGAGATCCACAAAGAAGAAACCGATTGCCTAGCTTGCAAGCCGGTCGCGCAGGATGCCGATCTGCTCCAGCTTCAGCCGAATGATGGTGTCGTCGAACGGCTTCATGATGTATTCGCTGGCACCGGCCTCGATCGCCTTCTGCACCTGCGTGGCGCTGTTCTCGGTCGAGCAGCAGATCACAGTAGGGCCGAACTCTCCGAATTCGTCGCGCACATGGTGCAGGAACGACATGCCGTCCATCACAGGCATGTTCATATCCAGCAGGATCACGTCGGGCATGTCCCGGCGGATCATCCGCAGCGCCTCTTCGCCGTGTTCGGCTTCGGCCACGTCGATATCCAGCTCATGCAGGATGCGGCGGGCGACGGACCGGACGACCTTGGAATCATCCACGACCAGGCAGTTTATCGATCGAACATTCACGGACCGAGCCCTTCCGTCAGCGGCGTGCTCATCGGCAAACAGCCGCAGCTTGCCGGCATTCGGCTAAAATTTGACTAATATGCGCGGGGTCCCTGCCCGCATGGCCGGCGCTGGCGGCCGCTTTCAGCCGGTTGGCGGCGCGACGCCGGCAAACGTGCAGTCACGGAACACCAGCGCGCCGTTCTCGCTGGCCGGCGCGGGATAGGCATCGTCGGCACTGGCGGCCGAGAGGTCGAAGTGGCAGCGCTCGAACACATAACGGCGCGTGTTGTGGGATGCGTTCGCCCACGCGCCCGGCACGAACAGCCGCTCGGCGTTGACGAAACGGCAATCGGTGAAGTGGCGCTCGCCATGACCATTGGGGCCGTCGTCCTCCAACAGGCCGTCGCGGCCGGCCATCGCGCCGTCGATGGTGCAATCGGCGAACGTGATCGCGCCTTGGCCGTCAATGCCGGCACTGCTGCCCGACAGGCGTATCCGGCCGCACACCAGCCCGCGTGCCGAGATGGTGTCGGTGATGCCGCGCAGATTGGCCGCCCGGCAGGTGAAGCCGTCGATGTCCAGGTGGCGGATCGGCGGCGGCCCGTTGCCGTCGATGGAGAAGTAGCCGTCGGTGTCCACGTCGCGCAAGGTCAGCCGGTGCAGCAGGGTGCCTGACAGGCCATAGCCCTCGCCATCGCCGGGTGCCGAGAAGCGCGCATTCTCGATCAGCATGTCGTTGGCGATGCCGTTTTCGGCGTGCACGTACATGAAGAACGGGTTGTCCTGGGGGTCGGCGATCAGGTGGTCATAGAGCGGCGAGCCCTGGCTGACGCCGAACGGCAGGCCCGGCGAGCCGGGCGAGCGGGTGTTCACCACCTGCACATTGCGCAGCACGCCGCCATTGGCGCGGTGGTTCATGCCGTCATAGCCATTGACCGATTCCACCCCGTCGACGAATTGCCGGTGGGCATAGTGGCTGTCGGCGGCGAGGGTGCAGTCGATGGCCTTCAGCGAGCGCACGTGGTTGTCGGCGGCGCTGAACGATGCGAACACGGCCCAGCACTTGCGGCCGACGATGTTGCGATAGACGGTCTTGCGCCCCTTGCCGGCCTTCACCGCATAACGGCCGCCATAGACGGTGACGTTCTCCACCAGGCCCTCGATCAGCCCGGCGTCGAACAGGTCGAAGCTTTGCCCGCTGGGGTAGCCGGTTTGCGGGTAATGCGGCGGGTTCGCCTCGTGCATCTCGATATCGCTGAAGCGCGCACCGCGCGGCGCGAGGCCGCGGCTGTCGACGTAGGTCACGCCACCGGCGACCAGAAAATCGGACTCGAACTTCAGCCCGCTGACATGCAGGCGGCCGCCGCGGAAGAAGCGCGCGGCGATCGATTCCCGGGTCTCCAGGGACAGCATCGCGCCGGCGGGCGGAGCGGCATTGAGGCTGATGTCGTAGCCGCTGACCGGATTGCCGGAGATCGCGTAGTCGGCGCCAGCCCTGAGCGTGCGGCCGTCCAGCTTGACCACCACGTCGCGTTCCTCGCCGCCGAAGAAGATGCGGTAGACCACGTCGCGGGTGTTGCCGTCCATCCGGTAGGTCAGCCGTCGGAAGGGGTGGAAGCGATAGTCCGACGGGCCGTCCAGGGTGATGCGGTTGCCGTTGACAGCGGTGACGGTGCCGAACCAGGTCATGGTCCAGCTGCTCTCGCGCACCGACGACACCCGGATGCCGGTCATGATCTCCATGATGTCGCCGGGTGCGACACCACCCGGATCGTCGACCACGACCTGGGTGTCGCCCTGCGCCACCGTCTGTGCCAGGCGGGCGGTGGTCACCAGCGGCGCATCGAAGCGCAGCCGGCCGTCGCCGCCGGTGCGCACGATGGTGGCGCCCTCGCCCATCACGCGTAGTTCTTCGCCCGCCGCCACCTCGGCATTCACGTTGCTGGTCACCAGATAGCGCCCGGACGGAATGACCAGGGGCGTGCTCATGGCGGCGGCGCAGGCCATGGCGCGTTCCAGCGCCGGCCCGTCGTTGCGCGCGCCATCGCCATTGGCGCCGAACCACTTCGCGTTCAGGCGCTCATCGCCATAGTCGCGCACCCACCGCCCCTCGGCGATGAGCTGGGAGGCGACATAGATGCCGTCGTCGTCGGCAAAATTGGCGCCGGGCACCCAGGTGAACACGCCGCCGCCGCCGTCGCCCGGCAATGTGTGGCCGGCGACCCGCACCACCACGCCGTCGATCGGCGGATGGGCGCGCAGGCTGGAAAGGTCGTTGAGTTCGGCCGATACGTCAGCCGTGGACGCCAAGCCCGCGCCGCTGGCCGGTCCGGCCGGGCCGGTCGCCGAGCGCAGGCCGCCGCACGCCGCCGTGGCGCTCATCGCGCCGCAGCCGGCCAATCCGCGCAGCAGTGTTCTGCGGTTCAGGGTCGCCATCTGGCAGGTCCAACTTCGGGGTCGTCGACGTGCCTATGTCACGTGGATCAATAACAGCTTGCGCTGAATCGGCGCCAGCCCGCTCCCCCACCCGGCCGCCCAACGATAGTATCCTGCTGGGTGGCCGGGTGGGGGAGAGGGCCGGTGCCGACTTGAGCGATCCTCGCGCAGCGTGGATTAATATCCGGATAACCGCAACGGTCAGTTGTTGGCTCAAATTTTCGGCATCGGAACACGCAAGAAGGGGCGGCCATTGCTGACCGCCCCCGCTCGAGCAAACTATTCCCCGATCAGCAACCGGCCTCGGCCTGGTTCATCGCGTCGGCCAGACGGTGCTCGATGGTGTCGAGACGGTCGGTCAGCAACTCGAAGGCGAGGACAAGGTCGGCCGGCGGGTTGCCGAGGTTGTCGCGATAGGTCAGCACCACGTGGTTCAGCTCGTCCATGGTCTGGATGATGTCGTCGCGGCTGCACACGCCACTGGTGTCGACCGGGTTGTTGTAGAAGGCGTCGTGCACGACGCGGGCGTCGTTGCCCAGATGCGCGATGATGTCGGTCACCTGCGACAGGTCGGAGAGCGGCACCTGCGCCAACCGGTTGTTGGCGGTGACCAGCGAAATCTCCATCTCGTGCAGCATGTCCTGACCGGCGGTGGTGGCCGAAATCTGCGCCAGGGCAGTGGCGGTGGTGGCAACGGCGAGGCCGGCGGCGAGAATGGCGGTCTTGATCATGGTGGCACTCCTTATCGGCGTTGGTTGGCATGACCAGCCGTTCTTTGGCCGGTCGATGCGCCTTCCACGCCGCCTGGGAGCCAACCCTGCGCGGTGCCCCGAAATCATCACGGTTTGGGCGAAACCGCCCTGAAAAGGCCCTAGGCCGAACTCTCTCGGCAACGGATCAGCATGCGGGTGCTGCCGTCCTGGGCGATCGTCTCGCCATTGCCGATCAGCCGGAGCGCCAGCTCGCAAAACGCGCGGCCGGGCTTGGAGGTCATGCGGAGCTGGTTGATGCGAACCAGGCCGGAGATGCGGTCGCCTGAGACCAGTGGCCCCTTGAAGTCCCATGACCAGCCGAGCGAGGCGATGGCGGCGATGCGCACGTCGGCCCGATTCTTCAGTCCGTCCAGCAGGGAGAGCCCCAGCAACCCGTGGGCAACACGCGCGGAGAACCCGAAGTCGCGGGCGAACTCGTCGTCCATGTGCAGGTCGAAGAAGTCGCCCGACAGCCCGGCGAAACCCACGATGTGGGCGTCGGTCAGCGTCATCGCGCCGGTCTTCCAGTGGTCGCCGACCGCCAGATCCTCGAAGAAATAGGTGCCGGCGGCCAGCGCGCGACCGCTGTCAGTTATGTCCGTGGGCCAGTCTGGCAGGTCCGTCATCGCCGGCTCAATCCAGCGTGGCCCAGTCGGCGTCGGGCAGGATGGTATAGGCGTGGCGCAGCGCCTGAGACCAGCGCTCGCGAATGTCGTTGAAATAGGGGTCGCCGGGCTCGATCCTGTGCTGCAGGGCGACTTCCGGCTGGTCGCGCCGGATCACCGCCACGTCCAGCGGCATGCCCACGGTCATGTTGGAGCGCATGGTCGAGTCCATCGAGATTAGCGCCACTTTCAGCCCGTCGCCGAGCCCGGTCTGGAACGTGATCGCGCGATCCAGCAGCGGCTTGCCGTACTTGTGCTCGCCGAGCTGGAAATACGGCGTGTCCTCGCTGGCCTCGATGAAATTGCCGGCGTCGTAGATGTGGAACATGCGCAGGGTGCGGCCCTGGACCTGCCCGCCCAGCATCAGCGAGACCGAGAACGAGCTGTCGTCGGCCAGTTGCGTCGGCTTCTCGTTGGTGCGGACCTGGCGCACCGCCTCGCCGACCAGCCGGGCGACCCGGAACATCGACGGCGCGGTCATGATGTTGTCGGGCGCGTTCGGGTCGTCGGGGGGGTCGGAGCCGTCCTCCGGCAGTGCCTCGTTCAGCAGGTTCACCACCGACTGCGACACCGACAGATTGCCCGCCGTCATCAGCGCGATCACGCGGTCGCCGGGCTTCTGCCAGACGGTCATCTTGCGGTAGGTGGAGATGTGGTCGACGCCCGCGTTGGTGCGGGTGTCGGACACCATGATCAGTCCGTCGCGAAGCAGCATGCCGACGCAGTATGTCATGGCGTCATATTCGGCGATTCGAGGCCGGTGCGCTATCCCGGAATCGGTAGGCGTATTGCCGCCCCCTAATCCACGCGCGAGACGTGGACCTCCACCGTCATCGTTTCCTCGCCGCCGCCGGTGCGCACGCCGCGCACCGGGGTGGCGCTGCCGAAGTCCAGGCCGACCGACATGCGCACATAGCCCTCGGTGGGACAGACCCGGTTGGCCGGATCGAAGCCGACCCAGCCCAGGTCGGGCAGATGGATCTCGGCCCAGGCGTGGGCCGCCTCGTAGGGTCCGTCCTCCTCGCCTTCGACATGCATGTAGCCGTTGATGTAGCGGGCCGGATAGCCGAGATGGCGCGCGCAGGCGATCAGTACGTGGGCGTGGTCCTGGCACACGCCATGGCCGTGCTCCAGCGCCACCGCGGCGGGCGTGGCGGCGTGGGTGACGCCGGTGCGGTACTCCACCCGGTCGCGGATCGCCTGCATCAGCTTGTGGATGCGGGTCACGTCGTCGCTGTCGCCGGGTGCGCTGTCCGCGAGATCGCCCAGTTCCGCGTTCACCTCGGTCAGCGGGGTGTCGCGCAGGTAGAAGTCGACCGGGAACGTCTCCTCGGCGTTGCGGATGATGCCATGGCTGTCCTGGGTCACCACGTCGCCCTCGGCCCAGATCACGATCTCGTCGGCTGGGCCGGTTTCTTCGTCGTCCGCCTGAATCTGCGCCTGGGATTGCGATTGCGACTGGCCACCTGCCCACAAATTGTGGTTCGGGTCCTGCATCGCGGCGAGGTTGTCTCGCTGCGGCCGGCGGGTGACCGACAATGTCTGCACCGGGTTGCCGAAGGCGTCGATCACCTCGGGCAGGCGGCCGCGGTCCATGCCGGTCACCGACCAGCGCATGACCTGCTGGTTGCCGCACCCCCTGGGTGTGAGGCGCAGGCTCTGGATCGAGTAGGTCAGCGGCTCGGAGTAGGTATAGGTGGTCAGGTGGCGGATATGCAGCTGCATGGCTTGAATCAGGCCCCCTTTCGCCTGACCGCGCGACGGTGCGGCGCCGGATCAGAACAGATAGGCACGGGCAATCTCGTTCGACAGTTCACCGGTCTTGTCGATGAACTCGCGCAGGAACTCGTGCAGGCCGCTCTGGTAGATGTCGTCGATGCGGCGATAGGTCAGCCTGGAATGCAGCCAGCCGGCCGAGCGCTGGCATTCATGGGTCCAGCCATAGTCGGCCGCCAGCTTGTCCAGGCTCCACTTCACCTCGCCCATGCACGACAACAGCGAGCGCGGCATCTCCGGCCGCAGGATCAACAGCTCGGCGATCTGCCAGGGCTTGATGCGGTCGCGATAGATCCAGTGATAGGCGCGCAGCGCCGACACCGCGCGCAGCACGGCCGCCCACTGGTGATAGTCGACACCGCCGCCGATCTCCTGATCGGGCTCCAGCAGGATGTGATACTTGACGTCCAGGATGCGCGCGGTGCTGTCCGCCCGCTCGATGTGCGTGCCCAGATTGACGAAGTAGAAGGCGTCGTTGCGCAGCATGCCGCTGTCGGCGGTGCCGCTGAACAGCACGGTGCGCTCGCGCACCCAGTCCAGGAACGCGCTCAGGTCGCGGCGGCGCAGTTCCAGGATGCGGCCCGACTGCAGGTCCAGCCAGGTGCCGTTGACGACGTCCCACATATCGCTGGTCAGCGCCGCGCGCACGGCGCGGGCCGAGGCGCGCGCGGCCTCGAAGCACGAGATGATGCTCGACGGGTTGTTCCTGTCCAGCGCCAGATAGTCGATCACGCCGTCGCGGTCGGCGCGGTCGTGGCTGTTGTAGTACGCCACCTCGGTCGCCGCGGTGACCAGGGCGGAGTGCCACTCGGTCGGGTTGTCGGCGGTCTTGCGCGCGACGATCGACATCCGGTCGGCCACCTGCAGAGTACGCGCCAGATTGCCCGCCCGCTCGATGTAGCGCGCCATCCAGTAGAGGCTGTCGGCTGTTCGGCTCAGCATGGCGATAGACCGTCCGTCACCGCAGCACCCATGTGTCCTTGGTGCCGCCGCCCTGGCTGGAGTTCACCACCAGCGACCCTTCCTTCAGCGCCACCCGGGTCAGCCCACCCGGCACGATGCGGATGTCGCGGCCGGCCAGCACGAAGACACGCAGGTCGACGTGGCGCGGTGCGATGTCGGCATCGGTGAAGGTCGGCGAGGTGCTGAGCGCCAGGGTCGGCTGGGCGATGAACTGGCCGGGATCGGCCTTCACCCGCTCCGCATAGGCGGCACGCTCGCCCTCGGTCGACCGGGGGCCGACCAGCATGCCGTAGCCGCCGGAGCCGTGAACCTCCTTCACCACCAGCGATTCCAGATTGTCCAGCACGTAGCCGCAGTCCTCCGGCTCGCCGCAGCGATAGGTCGGCACATTGTTCAGGATCGGCTTCTCGCCGAGATAGAAGTCGATCATGTCGGGCACGTAGGAATAGATCGCCTTGTCGTCGGCGATGCCCGCCCCCGGCGCGTTGGCGATGGTGACGTTGCCGGCGCGGTAGGCGTTGAACAGCCCGGCCACGCCCAGCACGCTGTCGGGGCGGAAGGTCAGGGCGTCCAGATAGTCGTCGTCGATCCGCCGGTAGATGATGTCCACCCGCTGCGGCCCGCGGGTGGTGCGCATGTAGACCACGTTGTCGATGACGAACAGGTCCTGGCCCTCCACCAGCTCCACGCCCATCAGGTCCGACAGGAAGCAGTGCTCGTAATAGGCGCTGTTGTAGCGGCCCGGCGTCAGCAGCACGATGGTCGGCTCGCCGTTGCAGCCCGGCGGGGCGCACGACGCCAGCGTGTTCAGCAGTTCCTCCGGGTACTGGTCGACCGGCGCCACCGGATGGGTTTCGAACAGGTCGGTGAACAGCCGCATCATCACTTCGCGGCTCTCCAGCATGTAGGAGACGCCGGAGGGGGTGCGCACGTTGTCCTCCAGCACATAGAAATCGTCTTCGCCGGTGCGCACGATGTCGACCCCGGCGATGTGGGTGAACGCGCCGGCCGGCGGCGTCAGGTGGTGCATCTCCGGCAGGAAGCCGTCGTTCAGCAGCACCAGTTCGCGCGGAATGCGGCCGGCGGCGAGGATTTCCTGCTGGCCATAGATGTCCTGCAGGAAGCTGTTCAGCGCGGTCACGCGCTGGCGCAGGCCCGCTTCCAGTTGCGTCCATTCGTTGGCGGTGAACATGCGCGGCACGACGTCGAACGGGATCAGCCGTTCCGGGTCGCCGCCCTCGCCATAGACCGCGAAGGTGATGCCGATGCGCCTGTAGAGCAGCTCGGCCTCCGCCTTCTTGGCGGCCAGCACATCGGCCGGCATCTCGTCGATCCAGCGCTGGATGGCCTGGTAGTGCTGTCGCACCACACCGTCCAGCCCGCTCATCTCGTCGAAGGCCCAGCGCGGCTCGCCGCCTTGCGGCTCACTCATGTGGCATTCCTGGCAAACCCGTGTCGTTCTCCGTCGCCTAGGCACCGGTGCGCCCGCAGCGACCCATAGTTGAACACACCGCCCACCGATTTCCAAGTGGCCTCACCCGCGTCAGCCGTGCCTATTTTTCAGGCGGACCCGGCCCGATACCGAGCATCGAAAGTAATTAGGATAATGTATTGTCAATTTTATGGCAAAAATACCTCATAATTGAAATAATAATCAGAAACAAATCTATGATTTTTGTTTGCGATTTTTGGAGAT
Source organism: Alphaproteobacteria bacterium (assembly GCA_965227515.1). Classification (GTDB taxonomy): domain Bacteria; phylum Pseudomonadota; class Alphaproteobacteria; order CALKHQ01; family CALKHQ01; genus CBDDFZ01. The sequence goes on along the minus strand of CBDDFZ010000001.1, from coordinate 1,008,420 downwards.
GTTTGGCATAAGTGTGGCAGTTGATTGCGGCGGTGGCGCGAGAGCGACCTCCGCATTGGGCCCCACACCCAGGCAGGATTGGAGAAACGACGATGCTGAAGCGCTTCTGGCAGGACGAGGACGGAGCCACCGCCATCGAGTACGGGCTGATCGCGGCCCTGGTGGCAATCGGCGCGATCGCGGCGCTCGGCACCCTTGGCGAGAGCCTGGAGACCGTGTTCGGCACCATGTCCACCGCCATCGATGGCGCGACCAGCGGATCGGGCGGCTGATCGCCCACCTCAGCGCAAGAACACGCCAACCCCAACAAGGCCCGCCCGTCACGGCGGGCCTTTCTTGTTGTGCCAATCGCGTGTTCGGCTAGTCGGCGACGCCGTCTTTTGTAGCCGATATCCCTCAGAAGTAATATTCATTAATGGTAAATGCAGTGTATTTACCAAGTGTTTACCATACCATCGACAAAAATCCCGCTGTTTGTGTTTCAAATTTTACACAACGATACACAAATCTATTTGCGAATGCCGCTCGCTTTTGGCACAGTTGTTTTGCGAGGACGGAATGAGGCGCCGTCCTGGACGAGACATCAACCGATCGAATGCAGGAGGCACTGGTCATGTTGAAGCGCTTTTTCACCGAGGAAGACGGTGCAACCGCCATCGAGTACGGCCTGATCGCGGCCCTGGTCTCGGTCGCCGCCATCGGCGCTTTGAACGCCATGGGCGGCAGCCTGGAGACGATGTTCACCACGGTATCCTCGGAGATCGGCGCAGCGTCGGTCGGCAGCGGCAGCGGCGCCTGATCGGCAAGAGACGCGCCTGTTGGAAATCTAGAATGATCATGCTCTAGCCTGCGATGCGATAGGCATGGGGGTGCGGACGGTCGGCGTGTGGGGCGCCGGCCGTTTCGCTGTCTGCGCCCGTCGGATTCAAAAGCCAAACATTGAAGCGGGGTCGGCCATGCCGGCCCCGTTTTCGTTTGCGTCGCCCCCGATTGTTACACGCCGTTACATAAAATTTGCTGCAAATACACAGGGCTGTTGAGACACTTTCGAACATTAACCCGGCGTTAACCACGGCTGGCGCCGGACCCCCGCAACAAGCCCGCCTGCAACGATCCGGCGCGGCGATAGTGGTGGATCCTGTAATGTCGAAGCGACTTGGTTGCCTGAAGGAATTTCTGTCCAACCGGGATGGCATCACCGCCATCGAATACGGCCTGATCTCCGCCTTCGCGTCTGTGGTGACCCTGGCGGCGATGACATGGATGGGGATCGTCTGACCTCGATCCTACGTCACGTGGGCTCCATCTCCGCCGGCACCTTCAGGCAGCCGGCCAGCAAGATCAGCGCCACCGGCACGACGGCCAGCAACTGCAGCGTGAGCGCAAAGTCGCCGAACAGGTCGTAGCCCGCGCCCAACGGCGTCGGCCCGACCGAGGCGCCGACGACCACGATGGTGGTGGCGGTGCCCTGCACCGCACCCAGATGCCGGCGGCCGAAATAGCGCGGCCATATGAAGCTGGCCAGCACCAGGCTCGAAGCATTAGTGATGCCGAACACGGCCGAGTAGGCGAGCGCCAGCGGCACCGATGTCGCCAGCGACGCCAGCAGCAGGCTCAGCGCCTGGACGAACAATGCCGCCATGAACACGGGCTTGGCGTCGACCTTGTCCATCAACCGCCCCAGCAGCGGCATCGCGGCCGCCATGGTGATGGCCGACACGGTGAACCCCAGCGCGGCGGTATCGTCCGAGATGCCCTGGCTGGTCAGGATGCGCACCTGGAAGATGTGCAGCGCCGTCGACAGCATCGAGATCGCGAACATGCCGGCGGCGATGATGTAGAACGCCGGCGTTCGCAGCGCCGCGGTCAGCGACAGCCCACGGTCCGGCTGCGCCCACACCGGTTGCGGGCCGGCATCGTCGGGGCGCCCGTTGCGCCCCACGCCGTCGGGCTTCAGGCCGAAGTCCTCCGGCTTGTCGCGGGCCAGCAGCAGCACCAGCGGCACCATCAGCACCAGGGTCAGGCCGCCGAACCAGGGCCACGCGTCGCGCCAGCTCGCACCCTCCATCAGATGCGCGCCGAGCGGTGGATAAAGCGCCATCGACGCCGCGAAACCGAGCGTCATCAGGCTGAGCGCAAGCCCGCGCCTGGCCGCGAACCACTGGGCCACCATGTTGCCGCAGACCAGCATCATCGCGCCCTGGCCGAGGAAGCGCAGCACCGCGAAGCCCAGGGTCAGGGTCACCGGGTCGGCGACGAACGAGAACGCGACGCAGCCGGCCCCCAGGGCCACCGACACGGCCAGCAGCACGCGGCGCGGGCCATACCTGTCGATCAGCCGGCCGACATAGGGCAGCAGGAACGAGGCGCCCAGGGTCGCCAGTCCATAGGCGCTGGCGACACCGGTGGAGGTCATGCCGAGCTCGCGCTCGATCGGCTCGACGAAGACGGAGAAATTGAACGACTGCCCGGCGCCGCTGACGAACATGCCGGCGGCGGCCACGAACAGCACCGCCCAGCCATAGAACATGCGCCGGCCGATGGCATCGACAGGGAATGGCGGTCTCAGGAAGGGGAACCCCGGATGCACGCGTGTCGGAATGGACGGGCGTCGCGCGGACCTGCTCGCGCGTGCCACGAAGTGCCGCCGCATCCGCGCGGCACGACCGCGTCCTGGATAGGCAATTTCGCTGCCCCTGGCCAGCGATAACGGCGCGAAACCGCCAGGGCCGGGCCGGCCGAATGGCGCGCCGGTTTGAAATTCACGCCATGAATTTCAGCTTGACCCGTTCGTTCACGTGGTGAATGATCCGCCCGGTTTCGGCGCCGGACGCGCGCCGTCTGGACCCCTCCATATTCGATGGCCAAGACATTGCGCGACGCCAAGACATTGCGCGACCAGTTGCTGGAGACTTTGGGCGGCCCGCCCCGCCAGGCGCTGGAGCGGCTGATCTATGTCGTCGGCAGCGCGCGCGGCGGCACATCGCTGTTGCAGTCGATCATCGCGCTCCACCCCGGCGTCATTGCCATGGCCGGCCCCAGTGCCTTCATGGTCCATGTCTGGCGCTATCGCCGCAAGGTGCATGACCGGCTGTGGCGCCAGCTCCTGTGGACGCCCTATTACCTGCGCCGCGCCGAGGTGCGCGACAGCCTGGACCAGGCGCGCAGCCAGGCCTATGTGCGGCTGTCCAATCTGGCGGCGGCGGAAAAGAACCTGCACGACCTCTATCAGCTCTATCCGCTGACGGTGGCGCTCGATCCCGATGAGCGCCGCGACCCGGCCGGCATGGTGGCGTGGTTGGACAAGGGCAACGACTTCTGGGGCGTCGACGAGCTGCCGGCAGCGTTCCCGCAAGGCCGGTTCGTGATGATCGTGCGCGACCCGCGCGGTGCCGTCGCCTCCATGGCCAAGCGCCATGCCGATGCCCGTGGCGACACCGATTTCGCGGTCCAGCCGCGCGACATCGTCGAGACGGCGCTGCACTGGCGCAACATGACCCGCCAGCAGCGCCGGCTGGCCCGCCGCCATCCCGACCGCACCGTGGTGCTGCGGTTCGAGGATCTGACCCGCGACCCGGCGGCGATGGCGCGCGCACTGTTTGCCGCCCTCGGCCTGCCGGCGATGGACGAAGCGGCGCTGGCCGCCGGCATCGCCGCCCTGTCCTATGGCACCAGCAACGACCCGCAGGAAGAAGGCAGCGGCGTGGTGACCACACCGAACGAGCGCTGGAAGGACCGGCTGGACGACCGCGCCCTCGGTCTGATCGCCGCGATCTGCGGGCGCAGCGCCCGCGCGGTGGGCTACGACCTGTCCGGCGCGCCATCGGCCGGCGGCTGGCGCGGCGTCCTCAACCACATGGCGGGCGCCAAGGCGAAGGCGCGCACGCTCGCCAAGCTCGTGTTCCTGACACTCACCGACCGGCCGGCGGCATCGGATGCCGACCGGGCGGCCCCTCGACTTCTGGCGGCGGAATAGGCGGCGGAGCAGATGCATATTTTTGGCAAGGACCTGCAAGTGGAAACGGCCGTGGTGGCCGAGATCGGCGTCAACCACGAGGGCGATCCGGAAGCCGCGGCCAATCTGGTCCGCCTGGCCGCCGACGCCGGCGCGGACGCGGTGAAGTTCCAGACCTACACGCCGGCCCGCTATGCCGCCGCCAACGACGCCGAGCGGCTGGAACGCGTCGGCCGGTTCGCGCTGGACGAAGCCGCCCACCGCATGCTGGCACAGGTGGCCGCAGAGGCCGGCATCGCGTTCTTCTCGACCGCCGTGACCGAGGATGCGGTGCCGTTGCTGGCCGAGCTGGGCGAGGCGATCAAGATCGCCAGCGGCGACCTGACCTTCGAGCCGGTGATTCGCGCCGCGGCGGCGACCGGCCGCAAGATCATCATCTCCACCGGGCTCGGCACGCTGGACGAGATCGACCAGGCGGTGGGCTGGGCGCGCGAGGAGATCGGCGCCGACGCGCTGGCCGACCGGTTGATCCTGATGCAGTGCACCAGCGCCTACCCCACCCCTGCCAGCGAGGCGCATGTGGCGGTGATCCCGGCGCTGCGCGAACGCTATGGCGTGACGGTCGGGTTCTCCAACCACGTCATCGGCCCGGCGGCGTGCTACGCGGCGGTCGCGCTGGGCGCGCCGATCCTGGAGGTGCACGTCACCGACCGGCGCGAGGGCCGCACCTTCCGCGATCACGCGCTGTCTTACGAGCCGCAAGAGTTGGCCGCGTTGGTGGCCATCGTGCCGGAGATCCGCGCCGCTGTCGGCTTGGCCGACAAGGCGCGGCAGCCGAGCGAGGAGTCGCTGCTGCCGCTGGTGCGCAAGGGCGTGATCGCGGCACGCGACCTGGCGGCCGGCACCACCCTGGCCCGCGACGACCTGATGTTCGCCCGGCCGGGGACCGAGGTGCTGGCGACCGAGATCGACCGGGTGGTCGGCATGACGTTGCGCGAGGACGTGCCAGCCCACCATCTGGTGCCACGCGCCGCGCTCAGCGGTCCGGATCGTTAGGTTAGGGAGAGGCCGGCGATGCACCGCGTCGCCTTGGCGCTGGGTGCCAATCTGGGCGATCGGGCCGGCGCCTTGCGCGCGGCCCTGGACGGACTGGCCGCCCACGTGGCCGACCTGACCGCATCCGCCGTGTATCAGACGGCCCCACGCTATGTCGTGGACCAGCCGGCTTTCCTCAACATGGCCGCTATCGGAACGACGGAGTTGGTGCCACGCGCGCTGCTGGCCCGGACCCAGGCCATCGAGTCCGCGGTCGGCCGTCAGCCGACATACCGCTACGGCCCGCGGGTGGTCGATATCGACATTCTCTACGTCGACGACCTGATCATCGAGACCCCTGAGCTTGAGGTGCCGCACCCGCGGATCGCCGAGCGCGGCTTCGTGCTGCAGCCGCTGGCGGAGATTGCGCCCGGCCTGACCGACCCGCAGAGCGGGCTGACCGTTCAAGCCATGCTGGATGCGCTGCCGGAGAGCGAGAAGGATGGCGTCCGCGTCGGCGACATCGCCGAGCTTGCAGACGAGTGAGAGGTGCTCATTCCGGGACGATGTTCGGCATCGGTGCACCAGGCCGCGGCGCCGACCCGTCGATCGCGCGCGCCAGCAGCAGGGCCAGGGTCTCATCGAAGCCGCCCGAGCGATAATTGTCCGCCGCAGCCTCCGCACGTGCGGCACGGCGCGGGAACCAGGTGTCGGCCTGGGGCGCTTCCAGCACCACCTGATGGCGGAGCTGCGGGCCAAGGAATGCCATGGTCAGGAACGCGACCGCACCTGCCGAGGCCAGAACGGTCCCGATCTTCAGCAGCGTGTTCACGGGCATGGTCGCCATGGCGGATTCCTTATTCCGGTCGCGGAAGTCACGACACCCGTAGGTCGGGATCACCTGACGCTGAGTCTGCGCCAGCCCTCTCCCCCACCCGGCCACCCAGGCAGGATACTTTCGTGGGTGGCCGGGTGGGGGAGAGGGCCGGTGCCGACTTGAATGGTCATGCTTTAGGTCGCCGCAAGAAGCGATCCGGTTCTAATGGCTGGCCGTCACGCCCGTTCACGGCCACGTCAACCGGCGTCACCGGCTTGTGAATGGCTGTGTCGGCTGTGCTTGGCATAGCGTTAACGACGCAGTTCACAGTTCACTTCGCGGGAGAGTGCCTATGACCCCCAGAAACATCCGCTTGATCGGCGCGGCGGCGGTGGCCGCCGTCCTTGGTGCCACGGCATCCATTGCCCAGGCAGACGAGGCCACGATCAAGTATCGCCAAGCCGTCATGGGCGGTCTGGGCGCGCATATGGGCGCCATGTCGCGCATCGTGCGCGGTGAAGTGGACTTCGCCGAGCATGCGCTTGGCCACGCTCAGGCGCTCGACGCGCTCGCTGGCATGATCGTCGACGCGACGCCGGAAGGCAGCATGGAAGGCGCCGACAACCGGGCGCTGGCGGTGATCTGGGAAGACTGGGACGGCTTCGTCGCCGCGGCGGAATCCACCCAGGAAGCCACGGCGGCGCTCGTGGCCGCGGCTGAAGGCGGCGATCTTGCCGCGATTGGCGAGGCGTTCGGTGCCGTCGGTCAGTCCTGTGGCGCCTGCCACGACACCTATCGCGCGGAGTAGCCTCGCGCAAACGACGCGCAAAGATGCGGTTGGCGCTTGGCCGGTCGCATACGTTAGATTGGCGGGGGTCGCGGTAACGCGGCCCCTTTGCTTTTGGTGGCCCCACTAAACTTCGCGCGGGAAGAACGGCGATGGCGACACGTTCCAGGCGACTGTTGAAATGGCTGGTCGGGCTGGCCGTCCTCGGCGTGATCGGTGCGCTGGTGGTGTTCCTGGGCGCGCGCTGGCTGACCCGCAGCGACGTGGTGCTGCCGGACCACACGCCATCGGTGGAGAACGGGGCCTACATCTTCGCCGCCGCCGGTTGCGCCGGCTGCCACACCGCGCAGGCGGACGACGCGGTGCTGCTTGCCGGCGGGCGGGAGCTGGCGACACCGTTCGGCACCTTCTACGGCCCCAACATCACCGCCGACCCCGAACACGGCATTGGTGCCTGGAGCGACGAGGACTTCGTGCGCGCGCTGGGCCAGGGCGTGTCGCCCGGCGGCGACGACTATTTCCCGGTCTTCCCCTACACCAGCTTCACCGCGATGTCGGTCACCGACATGCTGGACCTGAAGGCCTACATCTTTTCGCTGCCGACAGCGGCGCAAGCCAATACCGAGCACGAGGTGGCGTTCCCGTTCGGCTTCCGCCCGGCGCTGGCGGTGTGGAAGGTGTTGAACTTCGACCAGGGCCCCCTACCTGAGGTGGCGGACGCCGACGCGGTCTGGGAACGCGGGCGTTACATCGTCTCCGCCCTGGCCCATTGCGGCGAATGCCACACGCCGCGCGACTTCATGGGCGCGCGCATCGACGACATGTTGCTGGCCGGGGCGGCGGAAGGGCCGGAGGGCGGAGCGGTGCCCAATATCACGCCTGATGAGGCCACCGGCATCGGCCGTTGGTCGGATGGGGACTTGCGGTTCTTCTTCGTTTCCGGCATGGACCCGGCGGGCGACTTCGCCGGCAGCGGCATGGGCGAGGTTGTCAAGAACACCACCAGCGAGCTGACCGACGCCGACCGCGACGCGATGATCGCCTATCTGCGGTCGCTGACGCCGATCGCCAACCAGGTTGGCGAGCCCCGGCCGGCGCCTGACAGTGGGGACAGCGATTCGGGCGGCGGCGAGGCTTGGGAATAGCCGGCAAGAAAACACGAGCCGGCGGAGAGATCGATCCATGGGTTTGAACGCACACGCCAGTGTATTCGCGCCGCCGGACAGCAGTGCCGAGGGCCGGCGCAATCTGGTCGGCATCACCCGCGCCGAGCTGGCCGAGGCGGTGCGCGAGCTGGGCCTGGAGCGGTTCCGCGCCAACCAGATCTGGAAGTGGCTCTATGCCCACGGCGTCACCGACTTCGACGCCATGACCGACATCTCCAAGACCGTGCGTGCGCAACTGGCCGAGCACTTCACCATCGCCCGCCCGGACATCGCGACGTTGCAGGAAAGCGTCGACGGCACCCGCAAATGGCTGCTGCGCCAGACCGACGGCCGCGAGATCGAGACCGTCTACATCCCGGAGGAGGATCGCGGCACCGTCTGCATCTCCAGCCAGGTCGGCTGCACGCTGACCTGCACCTTCTGCCACACCGGCACCCAGCGGCTGGTGCGCAATCTCGGCCCCGGCGAGATCGTCGGCCAGCTCATGGTGGCGCGCGACGCGCTGGGCGAGTGGCCGTCGCCGAAAGAGGGCCGGCTGGTCACCAACATCGTCATGATGGGCATGGGCGAGCCGCTCTATAACTTCGACAACGTCAAGGCCGCGCTCGGCATCATTTCCGATGGCGAGGGCATCAGCCTGTCGAAGCGCCGCATCACCCTGTCGACGTCCGGCGTTGTGCCGATGATGGCGCGCTGCGGCGAGGAGATCGGTGTCAACCTGGCGGTCTCGCTGCACGCCGTGACCGACGAGATCCGCGACCGGCTGGTGCCGCTGAACCGCAAGTACCCGCTGGCGGAGCTGATCGAGGCCTGCCGCGCCTATCCCGGCGCCAGCAACGCGCGCCGCATCACCTTCGAGTACGTGATGCTGAAGGGCGTGAACGACAGCACCGCCGACGCCCACGCCCTGGTCAACCTGATCCGCGGCATCCCGTCGAAGATCAACCTGATCCCGTTCAACCCGTGGCCGGGCGCGCCCTACGAATGCTCGTCGAACAACGCGATCCGCCGCTTCGCCGAGATCGTGACCGACGCCGGCTACCCCTCGCCGGTGCGCACCCCGCGCGGGCGGGACATTTTCGCCGCCTGCGGCCAGCTCAAGAGCGCCAGCGAGCGCCTGCGGGCGAGCGCTTAACTCGCCGGCGCGCCGGCGCCCGGATTTCCTGCACCCAGAAAATTCTCTCCGTCGTCCTCGCCCTTGTGGCGAGGACCCATGGAAATGCGGAAACCGGGACTTGCCTGTCATGACCATTTCTGACGGTGCAATGCGTATCTGCGGACCGCCATCAACACCGTAGATTGCCCGCAAACCATTGAAATAACGGACATAAATGGATCCTCGGGACAAGCCCGAGGATGACAGTGTTGTGTTGTTGAAAAGCGTGAATCCAGCCATGTAGCCCGGGTGGAGCGAAGCGCAACCCGGGGTCTTGGACCCATCGGCTCCCTTTCCCTGGGTTTCACTTCGTTCCACCCAGGCTTCTATAACGGACCATTGTTGGTCAATCCCTTTTTCGTCGTCCCGGCGCCTGGGTCATGCTTCTGTACGGGGTCGGCGCACGGCCGCCACCAAGATGGATATGCGAGGATCGGTCGGTCCAGCGCCGTGAACGAATGCAGCAACCCATCACGTGCCGCCAGCAACGCACCCGCCACCGCCTCCAAGACAGGATGCCCAGACACCAATGTCGCAATACGCGCGGCAAAGCGGCGCCGCGTCGTGGGCCCTACCTTCAGCCCGAAGTTCCGCAGCTGACCGCGAAGGTGCATCTCAAGGTCGTGCAGTTTGCAGCGAAGCTGATCGCGACCCTTCAAGAGCGCGCGCATCTCCTGTGCCGCCAAAGACTTGCAATGAACAGGCCGAAACCAACCCACACGCATCATCTGAGCAATCCCACGCGCGTCCGAGCGATCCGACTTCACAGGCATCGTCGAAAGGGCCCGCGCAACGTGACGCGTCTCCAGCAACTCAACCGAAAGACCACCCTGCGCGCACTCCCGCACAAGCCATTGCGACAATGGACCCGCCTCAAGACCAATCCGCTCAACCGAAAAACCCAAAGACCCAAACCACAACAACAAACCCGCCGGCGTGCTCGCAATACGAGCCTCGCATAAAATGTCGCCACGGCTGTCAACAACGCACACCGATGACCATTCCAAAGAAACGTCAATCCCGGCATAGTAGTTCATGGTCGTCCCTCCTCGGTCTCTTGGAGCGGCAATGCCGACTCCGTGCATGACACCGAATAGATTGAGGGACGACCACTCATGCACGCCACCAAACGAGGGCCGTTAGCCCATCTACGAAACTGAAAAGCGTTCTATTGCGTCGTATCGGGAGCCTGTGGTGCGTCCGGATCGTCAGCCGGCGGCTGCTGATCCTCAACCGGCTGTGTGTCCGGTTCAGCGCTCGGATCGGCCGCCGGCAGCCTGACCTCGGCCCACAATCCGCGGTGGTTTGAGCCGAGCGCATCCTCCAGCGGCGCGATCGCGGTCACGACCGCGCCGTCGCGCACCGCGATATGGTCGATCGGCATGCCGTAGGCGCCGAAGCTCGCCGGCCAGGTCGACCGGTAGCCACCCGGCGCGCCGAAGCCGTGGCCGCCGATCAGGCGCGCGTAGATATAGGACCACGGCACGGCGTTGAAGTCCCCGGCCAGCACGGTCGGCCCCTCGACGTCTCGCAGCCCGCGGGACACCATGTCGGTATCCACCCATTGCGCGTTGTCGTGGTACGGCTTCGACAGGTGGATGCCGACCACGTTCGCCGCCGTACCGTCCAGGGTGAAGCTCACCACGGCCATCCGCGGCTGTCCGTAAATCAGGCCGCTGCGCCGCACGTCGTCGACCGGCAGCCGGGACAGCACCAGCAGGTCGCATTGCGGCAGCGTCTCGCAGCCGGAGAGGTGGGGATAGAGGGCCTGCAGCCGGTCCATCTGGTCGAACAGCGCCTGCGCCTCCAGGATCACGGCGACGTCCGGGTGCCGCTCTTCGATCATGTCGACGATTTCGGCACCCCGCCTGTTGAACCACAGCACATTGAAGCTGAGCAGCGTGAAGCTCGGCCCCGTCACCTCCGCCGGATCGGGCTGGGTCTCGCGAATGTCGATGGCGATGGTGGCAGCCAGCGCGATGGCGGCGATCAAGCTCGCCGCCGCCCGCCGCCAGGCGCGCACGATCAGCAGCAGCACGCACAGCGCCGCGAGAATCAGCACGAACAGCGGGCGCGGATGGCTGAACATATCGAACGCCCCGAACTCGCTGCCGAGGAAGCCGACCGCCGCCAGTATCGCCACGATGAGGGCCAAGGCGGTCAGGCCGCCGCTGATTTCATGTCGCACGTAGGTCTACCTGTGATGCCCGCCGTTGAGTGATTCGCGCCGCAGCCTGAACCCGGCGCGGACTTCAGCGCAAGCTGATCCTGATCCAAGACAGGCTTGCATCGCAGGCACCGCCACCGCTACATGCTCGCTTTCCCCGCCGGACACCACCGTTCCCACTGTTCCAAGAGAGTTTGCCGATGTCTCAGTCCACGCCCGTCAACAAGGTCGTCCTCGCCTATTCCGGAGGGTTGGACACCTCCGTCATCCTGCGCTGGCTGCAGGATACGTACCAGTGCGAGGTGGTCACGTTCACCGCCGACCTGGGCCAGGGCGAGGAACTGGAGCCGGCGCGCAAGAAGGCGGAGATGCTGGGGATCAAGGAGATCTTCGTCGAGGACCTGCGCGACGAGTTCGTGCGCGACTATGTGTTCCCGATGTTCCGCGCCAATGCACTCTACGAGGGCGTCTACCTGCTCGGCACCTCCATCGCCCGCCCGCTGATCGCCAAGCGCCAGATCGAGATCGCGGCGGCCACCGGCGCCGATGCGGTAGCCCATGGCGCCACCGGCAAGGGCAACGACCAGGTGCGCTTCGAGCTGAGCTATTACGCGCTGAACCCGGAGATCAAGATCATCGCGCCCTGGCGGGAATGGGACCTGACCAGCCGCACCAAGCTGATCGACTATGCCGAGAGCCGGCAGATCCCGGTGCCGAAGGACAAGCGGGGCGAGGCGCCTTTCTCGGTCGACGCCAACCTTCTGCACATCTCCGCCGAGGGCAAGGTGCTGGAAGACCCGTGGCAGGAGCCGGAGGAGTATGTCTACTCCCGCTCGGTCGCGCCGGAGGATGCGCCCGACACACCGACCTACGTCGAAATCTCGTTCGAAAACGGCGACCCGGTGGCGGTGGACGGCGAGCTTCTGGGCCCCGCCGCCCTGCTGACCCGGCTGAACGAGCTCGGCGGCGCCAACGGCATCGGCCGGCTGGACATGGTGGAGAACCGCTTCGTCGGCATGAAGTCGCGCGGCGTCTATGAGACGCCGGGCGGCACCATCCTGCACGCGGCCCATCGCGGCATCGAATCGCTGACGCTGGACCGCGAGGCGGCGCACCTGAAGGACGAGCTGATGCCGCGCTACGCCAAGCTGGTCTACAACGGCTTCTGGTTCAGCCCCGAGCGCGAGATGCTGCAGGCGCTGATCGACAAGAGCCAGGAGCACGTGGAGGGCACCGTGCGCCTGAAGCTGTACAAGGGCCATGTCAGCGTGGTCGGCCGCAAGTCGCCGCGCTCGCTCTACTCGCTGGCGCACGTGACGTTCGAGGAGGACAGTGTCTATAATCAGCGCGACGCGGCCGGGTTCATCCGGCTGAACGCGCTGCGTCTGCGCCTGGGCAAGGCGGCCGGGCGCTGAGCGGCACGTGCCCAGTCTGCCCCCGGTGCCGGTTTCGGTAGCGCGGCGGCCCAACCCCCGTGGAGGCGGCCATGAATGATACCCCCGACAACGCGGATGATGGCGACAAGCCGCAGCCGCGCGTGACAACCGGCTCGATCAGCCTGGGCCCGGTGCGCAAGAAGGCGCCGCCACCGCCGGCCGGCGACACCAGCATCGCCGATGAGCAGGCGGCGAAGATCCAGGAGCAGGTGAAGTCGGCGCAGCTCGATGCCGGGCGCCGCGGCTATGAAGCCGCCAAGGTGAAGGCGCAGGCGGCCGATGCCGATGTCGATGCGGTGATCGCCAAGGCGACATCAGGCGGCAACCTGGTGATGCTGCTGGCCGAGCAGGAGAAGTTCGACGAGGCGGGCGCGCTCTACGCCGATCTGGTCGAAATGGCGTCGGCGGCCGACGTGCTGCCGGAAGTGCGCCTGGAGCGCTCGCGCGCCGCCTTCAACCTGTTCGTCATCAACGCCCGCCACCAGCGCGAGCAGGATGCGGTGGCGATGTATGGCGAGCTTTCCGAAATCGGGCTGGCCGAGAAGGCGCTGCCGGACGAGCGGCTGCGCCTGGCCAAGGCCTCGGTCAACCTGGTCGCCGACCTGGGCGAGGAAAAGCAGGTCGAGGAGGCGGAGAACGTCTACGAGAACCTGGCCAAGCTGGCGGTGGACACCGGCGGCGCGCCGGAGACCAACACCGAGATCGCGATCCTGGACGCCTGGTGGCGCGGGGTCCTGGTGATGAGCAATATGTTCCATGAGATCGACCCGGCCCGCATCGACGCGCTGATCGACCGCATCGAGAACACGCCGGAACTGGCCAAGGGGGCGGCCTATATCGAGGCTTTGGAGGCACAGTCCGAAGAGGCGGACGCTGGGAACGACCAGCAGGGCTGAGGGCTGGGCGATGCTCGCCGTGCGCACGATATGAGCGCACCATGAGTATGCGGGGGGCGCGCAAACCACGCCGGTGGGCCGACCTGCAGGGGTTCGGTCAGCGCACCCTGGTGATGGGTGTCATCAACATCACCGAGGACTCGTTCTCCGGCGATGGCGTCATCGTCGGCGACGCGATGGATGTCGATGCGGTGGTGGCCAAGGCCACCGGCCAGGTCGCCGACGGCGCCGACATCCTGGACATCGGCGCGGAGAGCTCGCGGCCGGGGGCGCCCGGCGTGCCGGAGGACGTGGAGGCCGCGCGCGCGGCCACGGCGATTGCGGCGGTTCGGGCGGCCACCGACGTGCCGATCTCCGTCGATACCTGCAAGGCCAAGGTGGCCGACGCAGCGCTCAGCGCCGGCGCCGTCATCGTCAACGACATCTGGGCGCTGGCCGCCGACCCCGAGATGCCCGCCGTTGCCGTGGCGCACGAGGCGCTGGTGGTGCTGATGCACAACCGCTCGCGGTCGGACCGGGTGGCGTCGCGGCCCGACCGGCCAGACCTCGGCCGGCACTACGTCGACATGGACTACGACGACGTGGTCAGCGACGTGACTGCCGATCTGGCGCAGCGGGTGGCCGATGCAGAGGCCGCCGGCATCCCGCGCGAGCGCATCCTGCTCGATCCCGGCATTGGCTTCGGCAAGACCATCGGCCAGAATCTGGACCTGCTGAACCGGCTGGACGCGCTGGCCGGGCTCGGGCTGCCGTTGCTGGTCGGCCCGTCGCGCAAGAGCTTCATCGGCCACACCCTGGACCTGCCGCCCGACGACCGGGTGGAGGGCACGGCCGCCGCGGTGGCAATGGCGATTGCCCGCGGCGCGGCCGCGGTGCGGGTCCACGACGTGCGCGTCATGGCGCGGGTCACCCGCATGACCGACGCCATCGTGCGCCCCAAACAGCGCATCCTTGTGGAATGAGAATCGAGTAACCCACGCATGGCGCGGCGCGCCGCGATCGGGTAAACCACCCCCAATCGGTTCCACTGACCACGCAAACCCCGCGTACCAACAAAAGAGGGCCGCCACTACGGCGGGTGGATGCGCGTGCGTGGACCTAGTGGAATGCATTTGGGACGAGACGATGGCTGAATTCCTGCTGGAACTGTTCTCCGAGGAGATACCGGCCCGCATGCAGGCGCGCGCGGCCGACGACCTGAAGCGCCTGGTGACCAAGGGCCTGGAGGACGCCGGTCTTTCGTTCGACAGCGCGCGCGCCTTCGCGACGCCACGCCGACTGGCGCTGGTGGTCGACGGCCTGCCGACCGCGCAGCCCGACGTGAAGGACGAGCGCAAGGGCCCGCGCGTCGACGCGCCGGAACAGGCGTTCCAGGGCTTCCTGCGCTCGACCGGCCTGACCCAGGACCAGCTCGAGCAGCGCGAGTTGAAGGGCAGCATGTTCTGGTTCGCGGTGATCGAGCGCCAGGGCCAGGCGACCGTCAAGGTGCTGCCGACGATCGTCAAGGACACCATCTCCAGCCTGTCGTGGCCGAAGTCGATGCGCTCGGGATGGCCGGGGCCGCGCTGGGTGCGCCCGCTGCACCATGTGCTGGCGGTGTTCGACGGCGCTGCACTTGAGGGCGAGGTGGACGGCATTCCGTTCGTTGCCGAGACGCGCGGCCACCGCTTCATGTCGTCGGGGCCGATCGCGGCCGGCGATTTTGAAACCTACCGTGCAAGCCTGCGCGACGCACACGTGATCCTGGACCCGGAGCAGCGGGCCAACATCATTCGCGAGGGCGCGGAGAAACTGACATCCGACGCCGGGCTGGTCGCCGACCTGGAGCCGGGGCTGGTGGCGGAGAACGCCGGCCTCACCGAATGGCCGGTGCCGATGATGGGCGCCATCGACGCCGAGTTCATGGACGTGCCCGCCGAGGCGCTGAGCACGGCGATGAAGGCGCACCAGAAGTACTTCACCGTACGTACGCCCGATGGCGCTATGGCGCCGCACTTCATCATGGTCGCCAATCTGGCTGCGGCGGACGGCGGGGCGGCCATCGTCGCCGGCAACGAGCGCGTGCTCCGCGCCCGGCTGGCCGACGCCAAGTTCTTCTGGGACCAGGACTGCAAGCACACGCTGGAAAGCCGGCTGCCGCGGCTGGCCGACATCGTGTTCCACGCCCGGCTGGGCACGGTCAACGACAAGGCGCATCGCATCGCCTTGCTGGCCAAGGCGCTGGCGCCCAGCATTCCCGGCGCCGACATCCACGATTGCGTGCGCGCGGGCCTGCTGGCCAAGACCGACCTGGTGACCGGCATGGTGGGTGAATTCGCCGAGCTGCAGGGCATCATGGGGCGCTACTACGCACTTGCCGATGGCGAGCCGGAGGCGGTGGCTGATGCCATCGCGGCGCATTACGCGCCGGCCGGGCCGAACGACGACTGCCCGACAGCGCCGGTCAGCGTGGCCGTCGCGCTGGCTGACAAGATCGACACCCTGGTCGGCTTCTGGGCCATCGACGAGAAGCCCACCGGCTCGAAGGACCCGTACGCCCTGCGTCGTGCCGCTATCGGCGTGATCCGGCTGGTGCTGGAGAACGGCGTACGCGTACGCCTGACGGCGGCCTTTGCCGAGGCGCTGGAGAACATCTCCAAGGTCGCCAAGGACATGACCGACGCGGCCATCGACGCGGACCTGCTCGATTTCATCGCCGACCGGCTGAAGGTCCACCTGCGGGGCGCTGGCCGGCGGCACGACCGGATCAGCGCGGTGTTCGCCAGTTCCGCCGACGACGACCTGGTACGGCTGATGGCGCGGGTCGACGCGCTGGACAATTTCCTGGAGAGCGACGACGGCGCCAATTTGCTGGTCGCCTATCGCCGTGCCGCCAACATCCTGCGCATCGAGGAGAAGAAGGACGGCACCGCCTATGCCGCGCCGGCCGACCACGTCAAGCTGGCGGACCCGGCGGAGACCGCGCTTGCCAAGGCGCTGGACAAGGCGCGCAAGGCAACCGACCAGGCTCTGGATGCCGAGGACTTCCCTGCCGCGATGGCGGCGCTGGCGGCATTGCGCGGCCCGGTCGACACGTTCTTCGACGACGTCACCGTCAACGCCGACGATGCCGACTTACGCGTCAACCGCTTGAAACTGCTGGCCGAAATCCGCGATACCATGGGCCAGGTCGCCGACTTCTCCGCCATCGAAGGGTAGCCGGGCCGCCATGGACGGGCAGGCCGGGTTGTGCCCGGCCATTTGCGTGCCTCAATTTCTGCTCATACACTTGCCTCGCGGCAGCCTTGGCGAGAAGGAAAGCAGCAGATGGCAACCAGCCCGATGCGCAGCCTGGACCCGGAATCCGCGACATCGCTGATCCGGTCATCGGACGTTCCCGTGTGGATCGAGGTCGGGGCCGAATGGTGCGACCCGTGCAAGAAGATGAAGCCCCATTTGCGCAAGCTGGCGGCCGAGTTCGATGGCCACATCGTCATCGCCGACGTGGATGGCGACGAACACAAGGACCTGAGTACGCAGTGGGAGGTCGAGGTGTTCCCGTCGCTGCTGCTGTTTCGCGGCGGCGATATCGCCGCGCGGCATGATGGATTCGAGGGCTATGCCTCCCTGCGCGCCATGATCGGCGCCGCAGTGCCCGACGCGGCCGATGGACCGGCGGAGGCGGCCTATGTCGCCGCGGTCGACCGGGCGGAGCAGACCTGGACCGCTAGCGTGGCGGAAACCGACAAGGCGGCGGACGCCCTGTGGGGCCCGGCGATGCAAGCGGTCGAGGCGTTTGCCGCCGAGCAGCAGGCGCTGGTCGAGGCCGGCAGTTTGTCGCCTGACGAAATGGGAGCGCGCGTCAACGCGGAGCGTCAGAAACGGATGGAGGAGATCCGCCCGACCGTCGAGGCGGCGCTTGCGGTGCGGGAGAAGGCTTTGGCCGCCTACGCCGCCGCCGTCGATGAGGCCGCGTCGGCGTTCATGGCCGCCGATCCCGGCGTCGCGACCGCCGCGGCGGGCGGGCAGTCGCCGCTGAAGTTCTGCAAGCCGGGCGATCCGTTCTGCAAACCTGACTGATACCGGCGACAGCATGCAGCCGCTGCTCTCGTCATTGCGAGGAGCGCCGAGGATTCGGCGCGACGCGGCAATCCAGTGCGACTTTCATTCAGCCCGGCAATCGCCTGGACTGCTTCGCCGCGCTCGCAATGACACAGCAGCAAGACTGATTGCGTTAATGGCGAGCCAACACGTTGAAATCAAATCCAATCGTCATGGTCGGGCTTGACCCGACCATCCACGAGATGGCCGCTTGAGCGGCCAACAAGACGTGGATGCCCGCAACAAGTGCGGGCATGACGGTGGTGGTAGGGGCTCCGATCAACTGTGTGGGTGGTGACAGTAGAGGGCATTGGATCACACCATTCGCGTGACTGGCCAGCCCTGGCCACCCGCCGCGCTCAGGCGATGTTGGGCTGCTCGCGCAGCCGTTGGGCGGCTGCGGCATAGCCGCCGCCGGCGCCGTCGACGAAGTGCATATGGTGGGAATCCACCAGCGACGGCACCAGGCAGGTCATCAGCGCCTCGTCCTGCACATGCATGCCATAGCGGACCGCGCCCTCGGCCTCGGCGGCGTCCAGGATCGCGCGCAGCCGCTCCACCGTCTCCGGCGTGCAATCCACCGTCATCAGCAAGCCCTCGTCGAACTTGCGGAAGTCGGTGTTGGCCGCGATCTCGCGCCGGTAGCGGGTGGCGTCGAACCGGCCGATCCGCAGGCCCAGCTTGAACACCAGCCACGCCATCGCCTGGAACAGGAACACCTTGGTCACCCGCAGCCAGTGCGGCTGATGCCCGTAGGACACGTGCGATTGCAGGTAGATGGAGCCCTTCGGCCACTGCACGTCCGGCCCCTGCTGCGGCACCGGGTTGGGCCGCCCCTCGCCCTCCAGCTCGGCCAGCACGGCGTCGGTCACCGCGGCAAAGCGGTCCTGGCTCGCGTCCGGCGGCTTCTTCACGATCAGCGACAGGATCGCACCCTGCTTCGGCCGGATAGCGCCCCACTGGCAGGACAGCCCGCTGAGGTCGGGGTCGGTGCCGTCGGCCGCGGCCGATACGGCAACCGTGCCATGCTTCAACTGCGCCTCGGCCCATTCCAGCCCGCCGCCGGAAAACATGGCGTAGCGCACGTCGGGCGACGCGGCCCAGAGTGCGACCCGCGCGTCCAGTCCGGCGGCGCGGATGTCGGCGACCGGCACGGTGCCGACGCGCAGGTCCAGGTGCAGGGTGCGCCCCACCCAGTCCGAAATGCGGGCCAATGCCAGCTCGGCGGTGGCGCGGTGCCTGGCGGGAATGGCGAAGTGGGCGCCGTCGCCGGCGAACGCGAACAACTGCAACGGGCCGCCCAGCGCATTGCCGACCGCGCTGATGGTGGCCGCACCCGCCACGTTGACCGCCTTGTAGCGCCCCTCGGCAATGGCGGTGGTAGAATTGACCACGTCGGACACGCCGATCACCCAGTCATCCGGCAATGGCGCATAGCGCGCCGGGTCGGCGGCCTCGGCGAAGTTGGCCAACGTCGGCACGCTGGCAAGCCAGTCATCGCCGGTTCTGTCGTCGTCAGGTCGGTCGCGGGGGGCGGGCGGGGGCGTCATGTTGCGGTCACATATAGGGATTTTCCGCGCGGTTTGCCCATCAACGTCGCGGCATCGACCGCATGATCGTCATTTCTACACCGCCCGGGTCAGCCCGCCGTCGACCCGGATATTCTGGCCGGTGATGTAGCCGGCGCCGTCGGAGGCCAGGAACGCCACCACATCGGCGATTTCCGCCGCGCGGCCGTAGCGCTGCATCGGGATGGTGACGCGGAACTCCTCCTTCTCCGGCCGGCTGTCGATGAAGCCCGGCAGGACGTTGTTCATGCGCACATTGTCGGCGGCGTACTTGTCGGCGAACAGCTTGGCGAACGCGCCCAGGCCGGCGCGGAACACGCCCGATGTCGGGAACTTGTGGTCGGGCTCGTAGGCCGCGTAGGTGGAGATGTTGACGATGCTGCCGCCCTTCTGGGCCTGCATCGCCGGCGTCACCAGCCTCGTCGGGCGCACCACGTTGAGGAAGTAGACCTCCATGCCGCGGTACCAGTCCTCGTCGGTCAGCTCCAGCACCGGCGCGCGCGGGCCGTGGCCGGCGCTGTTCACCAGCACGTCGATGCGGCCCCAGGCGTCGAGCACCGCGTCGACCAGGCGGCCCAGGTCGTCGTTCGACTGGTTCGACCCGGTCACCCCGATGCCGCCCAGCTCCTTGGCCAGCGCCTCGCCCTTGCCGGAGGACGACAGGATCGCGACCTTGTGCCCGTCGGCGGCCAGGCGCTTCGCGGCGGCAGCCCCCATGCCGGTGCCGCCGGCGGTGATGATGGCGACCCTGTCGTCGGTCATGGATGCGTCCTCCTTGGCGTGCGGGCCGTCGATGCGTGCGGCCAATTTCTTGTGAGCGGCGAAGGCGGCCTGCACCCTCCCGCCCGGATCGTGTATCGTTCGATCCAAAATATTCCGTACGGGAGTGCGAGGCCATGGCGAACAAGAACCCGGTCGTCGATGCGTGGCTGGACGCCTATGACAACCCGATGAAGCAGGTGGTCGCCGCGATCCGCGAGCTGGCGCTGGCGGCCGACGCGCGCATTACCGAGGACATCAAGTGGCAGGCGCCCACCTTCGTCTACAAGGGCAACATCGCCAGCTTCTTTCCGAAGGCGAAAAAGCACGCCAGCCTGATGTTCCATAAGGGCGCGGAGATCCCGGGCGCGTTCCCGCACCTGGAGGGGGACAGCAAGGAGGCGCGCAGCTTCAAGGTCGCGAGCCTGGAGGACCTGGAAGCCAAGCGCGACGAGCTGAGTGCCATTTTCGTCGCCTGGTGCGACATGCGCGACGGCTGACCCTGGTGGCCTGACCGTCGGCGCCATTGCGCTGTCGAGCGAGGACCAACATGACACGTCACATCGAAGTCGACTGCTGCGTTGCCGGTGGCGGACCCGCCGGCGTGATGGCCGGCCTGCTGTTCGCGCGCGCCGGGTGCCGCACCCTGGTGTTGGAGAAGCACGGTGACTTCCTGCGCGATTTCCGGGGCGACACGGTGCATCCGTCGACCCTGGAGGTGATGCACGAGCTCGGCATCCTCGACGGCTTCCTGCAGCGGCCGCACCAGCGCGTGGAGCGGCTGGGCGGCGTGATCGGCGACCAACGGTTCGAGATGACCGACTTCTCGCGCCTGAAGGCGACCTGCCGCTTCATCGCCCTGATGCCGCAATGGCACTTCCTCGATTTCCTGGTCTCCGCGGCGTCGTCGCTGCCCACCTTCTCCATCGAGATGAACGCGGAAGTGCAAGACTTGGCGCGTGCGGATGGCCGGGTGACCGGTGTCAAGGCGACGACCCCGGACGGTCCGCTTGAGGTCAGCGCCAAGCTGGTGCTCGGCGCGGACGGCCGCCATTCGACGGTGCGCGAAAAGGCCGGCCTGGCGGTCGAGGACATCGGCGCACCGATCGACGTGCTCTGGTTCAAGGTGCCGAAACCGCCGGGTGCGACGGAGTCGACGCTGTTCAATGCCGGCGCCGGCCACATCGTCATCAGCCTCGACCGGGGCGACTATTTCCAGTGCGCGTTCGTGATCGCGAAGGGCGGCGCCGAGGCGGAGCGCGCGAAGGGCATTGCCGCGTTTCACGACGTGGTGGCGCGGACGTCTGCGCATCTGGCCAAGACCATCGACGCGGTCGAGAGCTTTGACGACGTCAAGCTGCTGACGGTGCGGATCGACCGTCTGCGCCAGTGGGCGCTGCCGGGCCTGGTGATGATCGGCGACAGCGCGCACGCCATGTCGCCGGTCGGCGGGGTCGGCATCAACCTGGCGATCCAGGACGCGGTGGCCGCCGCCAACCTGTTCGCGGCCAAGCTGGCCGACGGCGCCCTGACAGACGACGACCTGCCCGATCTGCGCAAGCGCCGTCTGTGGCCGGTGAAGGCGACCCAGTTCATGCAGGTGCAGGCGCAGAAGCGCATTCTGGCACCGATCCTGGCGGCGCGCGGCGAGGCGCCGAAGCCACCGCTACCGTTCCGGATCATCGCCCATGTGCCCTGGCTGCAGGGCAAGCTCGCGGCGCTCGTCGGGCTCGGCGTGCGGCCGGAGCACGTGCACTCACCGGCGCGCCACCCGATTTCAGTGTAGAGGTACCAGGACGAAGCGGTGATGGAACGGGCGCCTCGGCAATGTCGACGCAGGCGGCAAGCTCAGGTTCGGCCTAAGCCGAATCCAGATTAGTTGTTGCCGTTCCCGTTCCCATTGCCGCCGGCATTACTGTTTCCGCTGTTGCCGTTTCCGTTGCTGTTGCCGCCAGCGTTGCTGTTGCCACTGTTGCCGCCAGCGTTGCTGTTGCCACGGTTGCCACCGGCGTTGCTATTGCCGCTGTTGCCGTTACCGTTGCTGTTGCCACCGGCATTGCTGTTGCCGCTGTTACCTCCAGCGTTGCTGTTGCCGCTGTTGCCGGCTCCGTTGCTGTTGCCCGGAGATACGGTTTCGGTTTCGACCTCAACAAAGTCCGAGACGGCATCGGCGCGCGCGTCGGCCGTGGCTTCCAATTGTTCGCTGAGGGCGCTCCACTGTGCGGCCGCCGCGGGGTTCAGTGCGGCTGCCGTGAACGGCTGGCCGCTGGCAGCTCCGTCAACGGTGCGGCCCGCCGGCACATCGGTCTGGGCGCCGCTGCCCCGGTTGGCCGCGCCGACGACGCCCTCGGCAACCTCCAGCACGGCGCCGTTCTCGGTCAGGGCGAACTCGGTGCCCTTCACGCCGGCGATCAAATATGGCGTCTCGACCGTGAACTCGGGCTCCGGCCGCGGGTCGACCGAATAGAACGCCTGGCCCGAGGGCTGCAGGATGTGGGTCTCCGTCTGGTCGGCGGCTGGCGCGGGCAGCGCGATCGACGTGCCGGGATAGACGACGATCACGTCCTCGCCGCGCGTCAGAACGGCCGTGCCGTCCGCCTCGGTGGCAATCGACTGATACGGGCCGACCACATCGCCAGCTTTGAGCGGCGTCGCTTCGTTCCACGGATTCGCGCCGGCCTGCATTACCGCGGTCCCGGTTACCTCGACCACACGCCAGTAGTCGGTGTCCTCCACCACTGCGGGATCGGCGGCGGCTATCGTTGCCGCCGACGTTGTCGCGGCCACGATGCACAACGCTCGCACCGACAGTAACCGAATGTTTTCCAGTCTCATGCCAAGAGTTCCCAATGACATACCCAACCGAACCGAGGCCGGGTCACGCACACAGAAATACCAAGTCGGCCCCTTATCAAAGCGAGATCATTTCAAATTTGTTAGATATCCGTAACATCACAGTCAAGCGGACGGTTTCGGGTGCCGCGCAAGCGCAGCGCCGCCGGCATCGGGCAATTTCATGGCCAGCGTTGTTGATGGATACACGAATTGGTGACTAAGCGAACATGCTGCTGGTTCGGTGAAGTCATCGCCATCGCGGTGCTGGCAGTGGCGGTCTATGCATTCGGCGGATTTCGTCTGGTCGACAACGGGCTGCACGACCTGCGCATGCGTACGCAAGACGTTGCCGCCGGCGGCAACCTGGTGATCGTGGAGATCGATGCGCCGAGCCTGCAACGGTTGGAGCAGTGGCCCTGGCCGCGCGGCCACCATGCCATTGTGCTGGATCGCTTGTTGGAAGCCGGGGCGGAGCGCATAGCCTTCGACGTCAGCTTCTCCAGTCCGTCGGTCGAAGCCCACGACAATCTGCTGGCGGCCGCCGCCGCGCGCGCGGGCGACCGGTTGATCCTGCCCATATTCCGGCAGCCAGTCCCGCGACCGGAAGGCGGCTTCGACACAGTGGTCGACCGGCCGATTCCCGCCTTGATGCGCGATGCCAATCTGGCATCGATCAACGTGCGCCCCGACGGCGATGGCATCGTCCGCAGTATGAACACGGTGGAAAGAATTGACGGGCAGACGGTGCCGAGCATGGCCACGGCGCTGTTGGGCGGTGTGCCGCCGGACACGGCCGAGACCTTCCTGATCGACTTCGCCATCGACATCCGCACGCTGCCGCGTGTGTCGTTCGCCGATGTGCTTACCGGGCAGTTCGACCCGGCGATCGTGCAAGGCCGTTCGGTCCTGGTCGGCGCCTCGGCGATCGAACTTGGCGACATGCTGACCGTGCCGCGGTGGGGCAATCTCCCCGGCCCCTTGGTCATCGCGACCGGATACGAGAGTCTGGCCCAAGGCCGTACCGTCAGCGCCTTGGACGCCCTCTGGTTCGTGCTTGCGCTCTGCCTGGTGGCGGCCGCGGCCCCGGGCCTGCAGCGTGAGCAGGGGCTGATCGATGCCCTGGTCCCCGCAGTGCTGCAGATTGCCGGGCTGTTCGTGTTGGCCGAGTTGCTCTATGCGATCTGGTCGCTGAAGCTCGATCTGGCGCCGGTGATGGTGTCGCTGCTGGTGGCTTATGCCGTGCAGGCCGGGCGCCACATGCAAGCGCAGTCGCGGCGCATCGCCGAGCAGAATCGCGAGGTCGCGCGCCGCCAGGCCCTGCTGCGCAGCGTGGTCGACACCAGCATCGACGCTGTGCTGATCACGGATCGGCACGGGGTCGTCCTGATTGCCAACCCGGCATGCCTTGCCGTGTTCGGCCGGGAACTGGACGATCTGGCCGGGCGTGACGCCGTCTCGCTGATCAGCCCGGCCGATCCATTCCTCGCCGCCTTGCTTGCCATGGTTCGGACCGGCAGCGATGTGCCGAGGACCCGCTACCCGGTGGATGTGACCGGCACCCACGCCGACGGCTCCGACCTGGATCTGGAACTGGCCCTGGCCAGCATCGAAGCGGAGCAGCAGCCTGGCCGCGAAATCTCACGCGACCGGCACTATGTGTTCCTGTTCCGCGACGTCAGCGAGAAACGGCGCCTGGAGACCATGCGCCGATTTGCCCTGGAATCCCAGGTGGAGGCGGAGCGGTCGAAGGCCGACTTCCTGGCCACGGCCAGCCATGAGCTGCGCACACCGCTGAACCACATCAAGGGTTTCACCTCGTTGCTGGAGAGCGGGATAGCGGGCGCGCTGTCCGAGCAGCAGCGCGACTATGTCGCTCATATCGAGACGGCGTCCGACAACCTGCTCGAAATCGTCACCGACATCTTGAATATCGCCCAGGCTGGCCAGCATGCGACGGGGGCGGACGTCCCGCGCATTGCCGTCGGCGCCATTCTCGACGCCGCCAGGTCCAACCTGCTGACCATGGCCGAGTCCCGCGACGTTTCATTATTGGTGGACCGAGCCAGCGATCGCGTATGCGCGTTGTTGGTGCTCGGTACGCCCGAAGAACTGGGACGCGCGCTGATGCACGTGATCCGCAATGCGGTGCAGTTCAGCAAACCCGGCGGCGAGGTGGTGGTCTCGGCGGCGGTGACCGATGACGAGCCGACAGTGCAGATCGCCGTCAGCGACCGTGGCCCCGGCATGACCGCCGAAGAAATCGAACAGGTGCTGCGGCCATTCGGGCAGCTGGAAGCCGCAACGTCGCGGCATCACGGCGGCATGGGGATCGGCCTGAACGTGACGCGGTCGTGCGTGGAGCGGCACGGCGGCCGGGTGACGATCACCTCGCAGCCCGGCTCTGGCACGACGGTGACGCTGGCACTGCGGCTGGCCGATCCGGATGCCGCCAGGGATCAGTTCCCTTCCCGGGCGATCGCATGACGGCGGGGCCGATGAAGGATGTTCCAGGACGCCCAGGCCCTGGCGTTGCGGACCCGCTGCGATGCATGGCTTAGCCGTTGATTAACCGCGTTGAGGTAGCCAGAGCACTGCGTTGAAACCAACCGAAGCCTTGTAGAGACGCGTTCATATGTTGATGCAATTTGCCGCCTCGAGCCGGTTCTGGCTGCGCTTGGCGCCGGCCGGTGTTCTTGTCCACACCATTGCCGGATGTGCCCTGTTCGGCGACCCTTTCGGGGCCGCCTCCAGCACGGAAGATGCGCGCGCGGTCTCGACCCAGCGCGCGCTGGAGTACCTGCCGGACGGCGAAGCGCTTGAGTGGATGGACCCGGAGACCGAGGAGGTCTCGCGGATCACCATCTTGACCACGACGCAGAATGGGGCCGGCGAATTCTGCCGCGATACGACCTACCAGCCGAGCCCGGAGGCGAGCGTGGAGGTCGAGATCTATTGCCGCGACGAGTTCGAAATCTGGGTCGAGACCGACCCGGCCAACCTCTGAAGCCCCGCTAACCTCCAAGGCGCGTCAGGTCCGGCACCGGCTGGCCCGAAGACGCCTCACGGCGTCGGCGCATCCTCCCGCACCAGGCCTTGCGCCTTCAGTTCCGTCCACAATCTCGCCCGGGATCGGGTGGCTGAACCATTCGACGTTCTGGTCGAGTTGCGCGACGGTGCGCACGCCGGCGATGAACGACGAGACCGCCGGGTGTGCCATCACGAACTGCATGGCCGCGGCCCCCAGCGGGACTTGGTGGACCCTGCAAACCGCCTCGATCCTGGCCGCCTTGTCCATCACCTCCGGCGGCGCCGGTGCATAGTTGTAGCGCGCGCCCTCGATGGTGCCCTTGGCCAGGATGCCAGAGTTGAAGCCGCCGCCGATGACGACGGAGGCATTGCGCGCCTCGCACAGCGGCATGAAGCCGTCGAGCGACTCCTGCTCCAGCAGCGTGTAGCGCCCGGCGAGCAGGAAGCAGTCCAGGTCGTGGCGCTTCAGCGACTCCTCGCACAACTGCCACTCGTTGATGCCCAGCCCGACCGCCTTGACCACGCCCTCGTCGCGTAGCTTGAGCAGGGCCGGGGCGGCACCTTTCATCGCGGCCTCGAACATCTCTTCGGCCCGGTCGCCGTGGGTGAAGTGATCGCAGTCGTGGATGAAGGCGATGTCGATGCGCTCCAGCGCCAGCCGTTGCAGGGAGTCCTCGATAGAGCGCATGGTGCCATCGTAGGAATAGTCGAACGCGCAGCGAAAGGCGCCCGCATTGGCCCAAGGGGTGAAGTCGATCGCGCCGCGCGGCGCCGGCTTCAGCAGCCGCCCGACTTTCGAGGACACGACATAGTCGTCGCGATTCTTCCAGCGCAGCCCCTGGCCGGTGCGCAGTTCCGACAGTCCATGGCCGTAGTAGGGGGCGGTGTCGAAGTAGCGCAGGCCCACATCCCAGGCACGCGCGACCAACGCGCCGGCATCCTCCTCGCTCATCTCGCGCACGAAATTGCCGATGGGGGCCGCCCCGAACGATAGTGCGGTCACCTCCAGATCGCCGTGGCCCACCTTGACCCGATCGGTCGGTTGCATGGCATCCCCTCCCCTTATTCAGATGATTGGGACGGACCCTAGCACGCCGCTAATTAACTGCATAGTTACCTGGAAACGCGCCGGCCCCGCCTACTCCGCGGCTTCGGCCCTGCCGCCCGCCGTGTCGTCGCCATAGAGCTCCGGCCGGCGCTGCGCCAACAGGTTCCAGCGCCCCCTGATCACGTCCACATAGTCGAGATCGACGGTCGACTGCACGGTGGTCTCATCGTCGCTGGCGGTGGCGGTGACCACGCCCCATGGGTCGACAACCATCGACCGGCCGGCGAACGCGACACCGGAAGTGGCGTCCTTGCCGACCTGGCCGCTGGCGATCATCCAGACCTGGTTGTCGGTGGCGCGGGCGCGCAGCAGGAACTCCCAGTGGTCGAGCCTGGGGCTGAGGAAGGCGGAGATGCACAGGATGGCGGTCGCGCCCTTCAGCGCCATCGCGCGATAGACCTCGCCGAAGCGCAGGTCGGCGCAGATGGTGATGCCGATGCGCCCGAAGTCGGTATCGAACACCGGCAGTTCCCGGCCCGGCGCGACCTTGCGCGATTCGATGATGCCGGGCGGAATGTCGACCCGGTTGGGCACGTCGAACAGGTGGGTCTTGCGATAGATGCCGATCAGGCCGCCGTCCGGCCCGATCAGCGGCGCGGCGTTGTGGTAGGCGCCGTCGCGGACCTCGTAGTAGCTGCCGGTGACGTAGACACCGTGCTGGTGGGCACGTGCCGCCAGCGCCTCGAAGATCGGGCCGGGAATGGGCTCGGCAAGTTCGGTGCGGTACGAGCCCTCGTCGCGATAGCCCAGGCCAGTGAACAGTTCCGGCAGCACGACCAGGCGCGCGCCGTTGTCCGCCGCGGTGTCGATGGCATCCAGCGCCTTGGCCAGATTGCCGGCCTTGTCGCCGTCGACGGCCAGGAATTGCGCAATGGCGATTGGCAACGGACGTGCCATGGTCGGTTTCCTCGGGTCTTGTCGATTGTTGCGGTCGATCATGCCACGTATGACCGATCACGCCCAGGCCGATCGGCCTGTGTCGGCGCGCGGCCATCATGGACAACCGGTAACGGGACATCCACGGTGCAGAATGAAATAATCTTTGAATCGCAGTTGACTATGAGTTATTGTTAATGTGATGTGGGGTCGACGATAGCGGGGGTGTGCGCGCACCGTTTTGACCAGGAGATTCCGATGCCAAGGCTGTTCGCCCCTTTGACGGGTGCCGTGGTTGCAACCCTGCTTGTATCAGGCTGCGCCGGGCTTGATTCCACCGAAGAACGCGTGCTCTCGGGCGGCGCGCTCGGCGCCGGCGCCGGCGTCATCGGCACCGCGCTGACCGGTGGCTGCATCACCTGCGGTGCCGTGGTCGGCGGCGTGGTGGGTGCCGCGGCCGGCTATGTCGTCGATCAGTTGGACGACGACTAGGGCGTAGCAAGGCCTGTGTGCCGGTCGACAGTCTCGTGGATGCTGATCGACGGACGATCATTACGGGTTCATGTCGAACAATTAATGCATCGGCACAATCCTGCCTTGAAATAGCCCAGAATGGCCCCAATTGATCTTGGGACGACTTAGCGGACACTTTCCGCGATGAAGACCATCGTTCAGGAGGTTGTCATGAAGAGCCGCTTCAACTTCGTTCTGCCCGCGACGATCCTCGCCCTTGGCCTGGCCGGTTGCGCTGGCCTGAACAACACCGAGCAGCGCGTGCTGTCCGGCGGCGCGCTCGGCGCCGGCGTCGGCGCGGCCGGTGCGGCACTGACCGACGGCAACCCGGTGGCCGGTGGCCTGATCGGCGCCGGCGTGGGCGCGGCCGCGGGCTACATCTACGATCAGTCCCAATACGACTGATCCAAGCACGGCTGATCCCAGTACAACCGATCCCAGCACGACCAAACTAGATCGGTAGCCGCCCCCCGGCACCCTCTTCAATCCCGCCTGTGTGGGTGGGGAGGATTGCCGCGCTGGCTTCTGACCTGACGTTTCGATCGGGTCGTCCGATCTCAAGTTGCAGGCCGCGTGTCGAAAGGCAGGCGGCCTTTGCGCGCCTGGAACAGGCACTGGGCAAGCGGCATGGGGTTGTGCGCGCGCGGCGTCGTGCTATGACGGCGCTCCCGAACGCCATACCCGATGAACGTCAGCGCCATGCCGATCCACATCCACGACACGCTCGCCCGCGCCAAGCGCGAATTCGTCGCCATCGACGATGACAACGTGCGGGTCTATGTCTGCGGGCCCACGGTCTACGACTACGCCCACATCGGCAACGCGCGCCCGGCGGTGGTGTTCGACGTGCTGATCCGGCTGCTGCGCCATACCTACGGCGCCGACCACGTGACGTACGTGTCCAACGTCACCGACATCGACGACAAGATCATGGACCGGGCCGCCGCCAACGGCGAGACCATCGACGCGCTGACCGAACGCACCGAGCGGCAGTACATCGAGGATATGGGCGCGCTCGGCGTGGCCCCGCCCGACCAGCGCCCGCACGCCACCGCCCATGTCGGCGACATGATCGCGATGATCGAGCGGCTGATCGCCGCCGGCAACGCCTATGAGGCCGAGGGCCACGTGCTGTTCAACGTGCCGTCGATGGCCGATTACGGGCGCCTGTCCGGCCGCAACCGCGACGAGATGATCGCCGGCGCGCGCGTGGACGTGGCCCCTTACAAGCGCGATCCGGCCGATTTCGTGCTCTGGAAGCCGTCGGACGACAGCCAGCCGGGCTGGGACAGCCCCTGGGGCCGGGGCCGCCCGGGCTGGCACATCGAATGCTCGGCGATGAGCGAGCGCTATCTCGGCCCGACCTTCGACATCCATGGCGGCGGCATCGACCTCACCTTCCCGCACCATGAGAACGAGCTGGCGCAGAGCCGTTGCGCCAACCCGGGCGAGGCGTTCGCACACTATTGGATGCACAACGGCTTCCTGATGGCCGAGGGTGAGAAGATGTCGAAGTCGCTCGGCAACTTCTACACCGTGCGCGAACTGCTGGACGAGTTCCCTGGCGAGGCGCTCAGGCTCACCCTGCTACGCACCCACTACCGCCAGCCGATCGACTTCACCAAGGCGGGGGTGGCCGAAGCACGGGCGAAACTTGATCGTTGGTATCGTGCCCTAGAGCGGACGCAATCGCTGCCAGAGCCCAAAGAAATTGAGGTGGATTTGGCGGAGGAAATGGCATTTCTCGATGCCCTTTGCGACGACCTCAACACGCCACTTGCAATAACCATCTTGGATAGACAGGCAACCGAGATACTGAATTCCAAAGATTCAGTTGCCGCCGGCATGCGAACGACTTTCCAGCAAAATGCAGCGTTGTTGGGGTTCTTAGAGGCTGGGCCTGCCCGTTGGTTCAAAGGCTCGACATCTGAAGATGTAGTGTGGATTGAAGAGCAGATTCTTGCGCGCGCCGAGGCCCGCAAGGCGAAGGACTTCGCCGAGGCCGACCGCATCCGCGACGCCCTCGCCGAGGCCGGCATTGTGCTGGAGGATGGGCCTGCGGGCACCACCTGGAAGCGGGGCTGACGCGCGCTCCTGTCTCCTCTCCCCGCCGCGCAGCGGTGCGGGAGAGGAAGGGGCCCAGCCGCAGGCTGGGAAGGTGAGGGGCACGGCGCGGTCGGTTGCGATCTCCCATTGTCGTGGGCAAGAGACCGGCGATCTTGTCCTCAATGCTGTGGAAGGGCATACGCAACAGCCCTGACCCTCACCCTCCCACGAACCTGCGGTTCGCGGGCCCCTCCCTCTCCCGCGCGTACCGCTGGGAGAGGGAAATGGCAACGCTCCACCAATGATCGAATGCCTTGGGCACAAGCTTGCAGGTCTTGTGCTTGGAGCCCCCTACTCGTCCAGCTTCGGGATCGCGGTGTAGGGCGCCAGCATCGCGCTGTCGGACGTGCGCTTCTTCAGGTCGTCGATCCCCTCCAGCCACGGCACGCGGTGGTCGTAGAACGCATGCGCCTGCGGTGCGCGGTCGATCGGGTCGTCGAACGACATCAGGGTGATGTGCAACTCGCCCGGCGCGCCTGTTTCGGAGCGGTAGAAGATCGTGGTGCCGCACTTGGTGCAGAACGCGCGCTCGGCGTACTCGGTCGGCCCGTACCAGCTCAAATGCTCCGCGCCCTCGATCTCCACCGTGTCGGCCTGGAAGCCGACCCAGGTGGCGAACGCGGCCGACTGCGCCTTGCGGCAGTAGCCGCAGTGGCAGTGCGCGGCCCACAGGCTGGGCGCGGTGGCGGTGTAGCGGACCGCGCCGCACAGGCACTGGCCCCGAAACGGAGGTTGACCAAACGGGGGCTGGCCAAAGGGGGGCTGGCCAAAGGGGGGTTGAGCGCTCAATTGACGTCCCTCAGATAGTACATCAGGTCCAGTTGCGGTGGCGCCACCGCCGTTTGGCTGAGGCAGCCGTGGACCTGGCCGCGATGGTGGGTCTGGTGGTTGAACAGATGGGTCAGCATCTCGTGCACCGGCGATGTCTGGTCGCCCATGGTCGCTGTCTTGTAGCTGAGAATGGTGGCCAGGTCGTCGTTCGTCATCCGGTCGGTGCGCACGATCAGGTCGGCGTCATCGGCCTCGCGCGCCGCGCGCAGGGCCGCCAGGTCGGCGTAGAGGATCGTATCAAGCGTCTTGATGTCGGCCATGCCGCCGTCCAGCCGCGCCACCCACATCCGGTCGCCGACCATGATGTGGTTCAGCGTGCCGTGGATGGAGCGGAAGAACACCGGCCGGTCGGCGTGGTATTCCTCCGCGCTCAGGTCCGCGCACGCGTCATAGAGACGCGAATTCGCCCACGCGTTGTAGCGCGCGAACGTCCGGTAGTGGTCGATGTCCAGGGCCATGTTTCCCCCGTTGCTGAGTCTGGACCGGCCGCAAGATGCCGGTTGCCTTGCCTGGGTTCTATCTGAACGCCGGTTCGTCGAAGGTGCGCAGCTTGCGCGAATGCAGCCTGGACGCACCGCGCGTGCGCAGCATGTCGATGGCCTTCAGGCCGATGCGCAGGTGCTGGCTGACCCGGTTGCGGTAGAAGCTGTCGGCCATGCCGGGCAGCTTCAGCTCGCCGTGGATCGGCCGGTCCGACACGCACAACAGCGTACCGTAGGGCACGCGGAAGCGAAGTCCATTGGCGGCGATGGTGGCCGATTCCATGTCGACGGCGATGGCGCGCGACTTCTGGAACCGCCCCAGCGCGCTGTTGGCGTTCTGCAGTTCCCAGTTCCGGTTGTCGATACTGGCAACGGTGCCGGTGCGCATGACCTGCTTGACGTCGTAGCCCGAGGCGCCGGTGATCTCCGCCACCGCGTCCTGCAGCGCCACCTGCACCTCGGCGATCGGCGGCACCGGCACCCAGGCCGGCAACTCCTCGTCCAGGATCTTGTCGTCGCGCAGATAGCCGTGGGCCAGCACATAGTCGCCCAGGCGCTGGCTGGAGCGCAGGCCGGCGCAGTGGCCCAGCATCATCCAGCAGTGCGGGCGCAGCACCGCGATGTGGTCGGTGATGGTCTTGGCGTTCGACGGCCCGACGCCGATGTTGACCATGGTGATGCCGTCGCCGTCCGCGCGCTTCAGATGATAGGCCGGCATCTGCGGCAGCCGGGTCGGCTTCGGCCCATCCAGGCCGCTGCCGCGCACGGTGATGACCTCGCCCGGCTCGACGAACTCGGTATAGGCGTCCGCCGGGTCGCCCTCGATGGGCTTCGCCATCAGGGCATGGCTCATGCCGATGAACTCGTCGATGTAGAACTGGTAGTTGGTGAACAGCACGAAGCGCTGGAAGTGCTGCGGGTCGGTGCCGGTGTAGTGGCGCAGCCGTTGCAGCGACAGGTCCACCCGCTCGGCCTCGAACAGCGCCAGCGGCCACGGCTCTTCCACCGGCGGCAGGAAGTCGCCATTGGCGATGTCGTCGTTGAGCTGGGTCAGGTCGGGGACGTCGAAAAAGTCCTTGATCCGCTGCAGGCGCTCCGGCGTCAGGGTGTCGGTGCCCTCGCCCAGCGACAGGTCGAAGGTGAAATGCAGCGGGATCGGACGCTCGGACACCCCGACATGCACCGGCGGGCCGTGGTGGCTGAGCAGGTTCTCGATCTGCTCGACGTAGTAGTCGCCGAACAGGTCGGGCCTGGTCAGCGAGGTACCGAAATTGCCGCGCCCGCGCGCGAAGCCATAGGCCATGCGGGTGTCCAGCGAATGCGGCTCGGCATCGACGTGGATCAGCACATAGGGGTAGTGCGCGTGCACCGGGCCGCCGACATCGTCGCCGGCGGCGAACTGGGCGAACCGGTCGCGGATGGTGCGCATGCTGCCGTCGTAAATCTCGCGGATGCGGTCCACCGCGGCGCGGGCGTCGGTGAACGGCAGCAGGTCGCGTGCGGGAATTCTGCCAATCCGCGGTCGTGCCATTGTGTTTATCCTTTCGACCGTATCGGGTGTGCGAAACGTGGCGAGGGTTTTAGCGCATCTGAGCCGGGGAGCATCAATGTTTGACGCATGGCTGGCTTGTGCGCGCCCACTGCGCGCATGGGCGATGTGGACATCGCCGCGAACGGGCCAATATAAGGGGCCGTCATGACTGGTACGCCCTTTCAGAAGATGCACGGCCTGGGGAACGACTTCGTCGTTTTCGATGCGCGCGCGCACCCGGTGTCGATCGACGCCGCGATGGCGCGCGCCATCGCCGACCGGCGCACCGGCATCGGCTGCGACCAGCTGATCACCATAGAGCCGCCGCAACGGCCCGACACCACCGCGTTCATGCGCATCCGCAATGCCGACGGGCAGGAGGTCTCGGCCTGCGGCAACGGCACCCGCTGCATAGCCTGGTGGCTGGCGGAGACCGGCGCCGGCGCGCAAGGGCTCAGGATCGAGACCAATGCCGGCCTACTGCTGGCCGACGTTGTGGGCGACCATCGCGTCACCGTCGACATGGGCGCCGTCGGGCTGGACTGGCAACAGGTGCCGCTGGCGCGCCAGGCCGATACCCTGCATGTGCCCGATGTCGTCGCCGGCCGGCTGAACGACCCGGTCGCGGTCTCCATCGGCAACCCGCACTGCGTGTTCGTGGTCGAGGATGCCGAGGCGGTGCCCATCGACGTGCTGGGCCCGGAGATCGAGCTGCATCCGATGTTTCCCGAGCACACCAATGTCGAGGTGATCTCGCGGACCGGCGCCGACCGCTTGCGCATGCGGGTGTGGGAGCGTGGGGTCGGCGTGACCCGCGCGTGCGGCACCGGGGCCTGCGCCAGCCTGGTCGCCGCCCACCGGCGCGGCCTGACCGGCCGCCGTGGGACCGTCACCCTGGATGGCGGCGACCTGGAGATCGAATGGCTGGACAACGGCCATGTCACGCTGACCGGCCCGGTTGCTCACGCTTTCTCCGGCGAATGGTCGTTCGCATGAGTAGCAGTCGCGACAATGCGCCGGAGGTGCTGACCTTCGGCTGCCGCCTGAACGCCTATGAGTCCGAGGTGATGCGCCGCCATGCCACCGAGGCCGGTGGTGGCGACGACCTGATCATCGTCAACACCTGCGCAGTCACGGCGGAGGCCGA
The DNA here is from genome assembly GCA_965227515.1 of Alphaproteobacteria bacterium. Classification (GTDB taxonomy): domain Bacteria; phylum Pseudomonadota; class Alphaproteobacteria; order CALKHQ01; family CALKHQ01; genus CBDDFZ01. The sequence continues at coordinate 974,142 of CBDDFZ010000001.1, read as the reverse complement.
GCGGCAAGCGCGCCAGGCGATCCGCCGCGCCCGGCGCGACCGTCCCGCCGCGCGCATCGTGGTGACCGGCTGCGCCGCGCAGATCGCGCCGGACAGCTATGCCGCGATGCCGGAGGTCGACCGTGTCGTCGGCAACCGGCAGAAGCTGGTGCCGGAGACGTGGGCCAGCATCCGGTCCGGGTCCGAGATCGTCGTCGAGGATATCATGACCGTGCGCGAGACCGCGCATCATCTGGTCGACGGGTTCGACGGCCGCACCCGCGCCTATGTCCAGGTACAGAACGGCTGCGACCACCGCTGCACCTTCTGCATCATCCCCTATGGGCGCGGCAACAACCGCTCGGTGCCGGTCGGCGCCGTCGTGGAGCAGGTGCAAAGGCTGGTCGAGAACGGCTATCGCGAAGTGGTGCTGACCGGGGTCGATATCGCCAGCTACGGCGCCGACCTGCCGGGCGCGCCGCGTCTCGGCCAGCTCGTGCGCCGGCTGCTGCGGCTGGTGCCCGACCTGCCCCGGCTCAGGCTGTCGTCGCTGGACCCGGCGGCCTTCGACGACGATCTGTGGCGCGCCATTGCCGAGGAGCCGCGGTTGATGCCGCACCTGCATCTCAGCGCGCAAGCCGGCGACGATATGGTGCTGAAGCGGATGAAGCGGCGCCACGACCGCGCCGACATGGTGGCGCTCACCGCCCGCGCCCGCGCGCTGCGACCGGACGTCACCTTCGGCGCCGACCTGATCGCCGGTTTCCCAACCGAGACCGAGGCGATGTTCGCTAACACACTGGCATTGGTCGCAGACAGCGGCCTCACCTGGCTGCACGTGTTCCCGTACTCCGCGCGCAGCGGCACCCCGGCGGCACGTATGCCGCAGGTACCGGCCGCACGTCGCAAGGAACGCGCCGCCCGCCTGCGCGAGGCCGGCGCCGCTGCCGTGGCGCGGCATTGCGCTGCGATGGTCGGGCGGTCGTTGCCGGTGTTGGTCGAGCAGCCGGGCATCGGCCGCACCGAGCACTATGCGCCGGTCGACATGCCAGCCGATTTGGCCGTCGGCAGCATCGCCAACGTCCACGTCTCGGAAAGCCTGGGCGACCGGCTGCGCGCCGCATCGATGCCGGTAGCAGCATGAGTGAAAAGAAAGGCTGGTTCTCACGGCTGAAGGCAGGCCTCAGCCGCACATCGTCGCGGCTGAGCGATGGCGTCAGCGCCATCTTCACCAAGCGCAAGCTGGATGACGACACCCTCCAGGAGCTGGAGGAGCTGCTGATCACCGCCGACCTGGGGCCGGCAACGGCGATGAAGCTGACCGCCAAGCTCGCCGAGACCAAGTTCGGCAAGGAAGTGCCGCCGGAGGAGATCCGCCAGTCGCTGGCCGACGAGGCCGCCGCGATCCTGGCCCCGGTGGCGCAGCCCTTGGCCATCGATCGCGGCCACCGGCCCCACGTGGTGCTGATCGTCGGCGTCAACGGCAGCGGCAAGACCACCACCATCGGCAAGCTCGCCCGCCAGTTCCGCGATCAGGGGCTGTCGGTGATGCTGGCCGCCGGCGACACTTTCCGCGCCGCGGCGGTGGAGCAGCTTCAGGTGTGGGGTGAGCGGGTCGGCGCGCCCGTCGTCTCCCGCGCCACCGGCGCCGATGCCGCCGGCCTGGTCTTCGATGCCCTGACCCAGGCGCGCGAGGCCGGCAGCGACGTGCTGCTGGTCGACACCGCCGGCCGCCTGCACAACAAGCAGAACCTGATGGACGAGCTGGCCAAGGTGGTGCGGGTGATCGGCAAGCAGGACCCGTCAGCGCCGCACGACACCGTGCTGGTGCTCGATGCCACCGTCGGCCAGAACGCGCACCAGCAGGTGGAGATCTTCCAGCAGATGGTGTCGATCACCGGCCTGGTGATGACCAAGCTGGACGGCACCGCCAAGGGCGGCGTTGTGGTGGGGCTGGCCGACCGCTTTGGCCTGCCGGTGCACGCAGTCGGCGTCGGCGAAACGGCGGAGGACCTGCGTCCCTTCACCGCCGACGATTTCGCCCGTGGCCTGATGGGGCTGGAAGGGCAGGCTTAGTAGCTGCCTCCATGTTCGTCGTCCTTGCCCGACGCGAAGCGGCGTGGCGAGGACCCATTCTTGTCCAAAATCTCAATAGTTCGAGGTGAATCGACGCCTGAAATGGTGGGCGGGCGGGTGAGGTTGGCCAGTCTGCTCACTCTTCCAGCCACTGTCGCGTACGGCCCCAGAAATGGGCCCTCGCCACAAGGGCGAGGGCGACGAGGCAACAGTAGAGGACAATCTTGTGACGACGCCGCTTAGGCCGGCACGGTCCACTGGCCGGCGGCGACACGGCAGATGGTCGCCGTCTCGGTGTTCTGGCGGCCATCCACGGTTGCGGTCATCAACAGGTCGCGACAGCTCTGGCCGCTGACCTGCCGCTCACCGAGCACGGTGATGGTGCCGGCGTGCCCATTGCTGGGGTTCCGCCAGGTGATGGTGTCGCTGACGAACGCGGTCCGCGCCGATATCTCTGCCTGCTGGAAGTAGCCGATGTCCTCCGCCGACAGCGCGCTGCCGAATTCCGCGCCGCGGCCTGAATCGAGCACGCTGCCCGTCAGGTTGCCGGCACTGGCGACCTGCTGGTCGCCATTGGCATCGGCGTCCGCGGTCGCATCGGCATCGGGATCGACCGGAGTTGACGTGCCGTCGGGTCCAGCGTCCGCCAGCACGTCGGCGGCCGAACCGCCACCGCCACCACCGGCCGCGCCCTGGGCGATGCCGCCCGAGCCTTCCTCGCCCAGTTCGTCAGGCGGCGGCGCCGCACAGCCGGCAACGCCACCCACGACCAAGGCGCCGAGACTCACGGCGGCAAGCTTTATCCGGAACCCTTCGAACATTGCATTCCCTCCTAGACGCCGTCTTTGCCGGCACATTTCTCGAAACGGCGCATCGACCGCCCTGCTATCGACCGCAGCTTACTGCCGCGCATACGCGAACGGCGCTCCCCAGTCTTCCTCTGCGGCGCGCCGCATTTGGAAACCGAGAAGCGCCGTCACGTCATTTCCCGCGCCTGGAATTCAGCGCGCTATGCAACGACTGGCCGGTCGCATGCCCATCCATCAACCGCGGGCCACTGCATCGCGTGCAGTCCGACCGCCCTCCGGACCGGCCCAGTCCCAGGTCAACCGCCGATCAGCACTCTTCGTAGCGCTGGGTCTGCGGATTGTAATACACGTACATCTCGACCACTTCCTGGCGGCCGTCGACATACATGATGCTCTCTGCCTTCTGGCAGTTCGCGCCATACTGCGGTGCCGGGGTCGCCGTCACCTGACCGTAGTTGCCGGTCTGCGGGTTGCTCCAACTCACCGGCTGGCCGGTCGGCTGCGCCAACGCGGAGTAGGTCGCCTGGCTGGCCTGCTGCTGGTCCTGCTCGTCCATGTACGAGCCGACCGCGCCGCCGAACAGGCCGCCCAGAAGCGCGCCGCCCAGCGTCGCTGCGATCTGGCCGGTGCCGCTGCCGAACTGCGAGCCGAGCAGGCCACCGGCCAGCGCGCCCGCGCCGGCGCCGATTTGCGTGTTCGACGGACCCTGGCAAGCCGCGGTCGTCGCGGCAATCGCGACGGTCGCTGCGATGATCTTGATACCCTTCATGTTCGTGGCCTCGTTGCGTTTGTTTTTGAGGATGGTCGGAGACTGACAGCACACTAGCGATGATGCAATCCCATATCCCATTGCTTTATGGCCGAAATATGAAGCGGTGCCGCGCGTGTGCCTTGCCAGTGACCCGTGTGCGGCGATGCCGCATAGCCCAAATGAAAAGCGCCGGCCACGGGCTGCGTGACCGGCGCTCAAGCCGTCATATACTGGCTTGGTGACGAATGGCGTCAGGCACAGGGCTCGTAGCGCTGGGTCTGTGCATTGTACCTGACGTAGGTTTCGTTCACCTGCTGCTGGCCATTGACGTAGACGATGCTCTCCGCCTTCTGGCAGCCCGCGCCATAGGAGGGGGCCGGCGTCGCAGTGAACGAGCCGTAGTTGCCGGTCTGCGGGTTGTTCCACTGCACCGGCTGGCCGTCGCCGTTCGCGAGCGCCGTTTGCGCCGCCGCACTGGCCTCGGCCTCGTCATTCGCCTCAACCGCCGCACCGAGGGCGCCGCCGAGCACGGCGCCGAGCAACGCGCCGCCGGCGATCGCGGCGATGTTGCCGCTGCCGCTGCCGAACTGTGAGCCGATGGCGCCGCCCGCGATCGCGCCGGCGCCTGCGCCGACGACCGCGCCCGGAGGTCCGCTGCTGCCGCTGCTGCCGCTGCTGCACGCTGCCACCGTCGATGCCATCGCAACGGACGCGACCAAAACCTTCAGTTTCGTCATTTTCTTGAGCCTCTCTGGCTAGCCCTTGTCTGGGCGGTTGATGGGTATTCTTGCGATGCGGCAATCCCTACGTTGCCTGGTGCCGTGCGGCTTTCGGACCCGATAAACAGACCCATCCGCCGCGCCCGTCGTGCTATAGCTGCGACCGATCGGTTTTCCCCTCAACCGAAGCCTTGGCGAAAGCCGACTGATTGCGGCTGGAGACCGTATTGCCATGCGCAACACAACGGACAACACCATCAACGCCCCTGAAGTTCCATATAGTGAGCCGTTCGACCAATTCACAGAGTGGCTGGCGGAGGCGTGGAAATCGGAGCCGAAGGACGCCAACGCCATGTGCCTGGCGACGGTGGACCCGCAGGGGCGTCCGTCAGCGCGCATGGTGCTGCTGAAGGGCCACGACACCGCCGGCTTCGTGTTCTACACCAACTTCGAAAGCCGCAAGGGCGCGCAGCTGCTGGCGAACGCCCATTGCGCCCTGTGCTTCCATTGGAAGTCGCTGGACCGCGCGGTGCGCATCGAGGGCGCGGCCCGGCCGGTGGACGACGCCGAGGCCGACGCCTATTTCGCCAGCCGGCCCCGCGACAGCCGCATCGGCGCCTGGGCCTCGCAGCAGTCGCGCCCGCTGGAGGGCCGCTGGGAGCTGGAGCGGGCGGTCGCCAAGTACGCCGCGCGCTATGCCATCGGCGACATTCCCAGGCCGCCCTATTGGTCCGGCTTCCGGGTCGATCCGCAGCGGATCGAGTTCTGGCGGCAGCGCCCCTTCCGGCTGCATGAGCGCATCGTCTTCCACCGCCGGGCCGGTGGCGATAACGGCGCCGATGGGGAAGGCTGGACGACCGAGAGCCTCTACCCCTGAATTTCGCCCAAGAGCACCGCGCATGACCGGCAACGCCGACCAGGATGACGTCATCCGGCTGATCACCGACCCGGCGAGCCATGGCGGCGCCGAGGTGGAACGGATCGACACCCACGGCGCCATCGTCGTGCTGGCCGGCGACCACGCCTGGAAACTGAAGCGGGCGGTCAAGTTCCCGTTCATGGACCTGAGCACGGCCGACCTGCGCCGGATCGCCTGCGAGGCGGAGGTGCGGCTGAACAGCCGGACCGCGCCGGATATCTACCGCCGTGCGATGCCGGTGACCCGCGCGGCGGACGGCGGCCTTGCCGTGGATGGCGCAGGCGCGCCGGTCGACTGGCTGGTGGAGATGGCGCGGTTCGACCAGGACTGCCTGCTCGACCGGATGGCGGCGCGCGGCGACCTGTCGCCGGCCCTGGTGCGCCACCTTGCCGACGCCATCGCCGCGTTCCATGGCGCGGCCGAGGTCCGCACCGACAAGGGCGGCGCCGACGCCATGCGCTGGATCGTCGACGACAATATCGACGAGTTCCGCGAGATGGCCGACCTGTGCGACAGCGGCAAGGTGGAGGCGCTGGCCAAGGCGTCGCACGAGCATCTGGCGCGGGTGGCGGGGCTGCTCGACGCCCGCCGCGCCGCCGGCCGGGTGCGCTACTGCCATGGCGACCTGCACCTGCGCAACGTGGTGGTGGTCGATGGTCAGCCGACCCTGTTCGACTGCATCGAGTTCAGCGAGGACATCGCCTGCACCGACGTGCTGTACGACCTGGCCTTCCTGTTGATGGACCTGCACCACCGCGACATGGATGCCCAGGCCAACGCCGTGCTGAACCGCTATCTCGACCGGGTCGACGAGCGCGGCGGGCTGGCGGCGCTGCCGTTGTTCCTGTCCTGCCGCGCCGCGGTGCGGGCCAAGGTCTCCGCACTCAACGCCCGCGTCGGCGGCGACACCGACATGGACCACGCCCGCGCCACCGTGAACGCCTATCTCGACATCGCCATCGACTATCTGGCGCCGGACCCACCGATGCTGGTCGCCATCGGCGGGCGCTCCGGCAGCGGCAAGTCCTCGCTGGCCAGCGTGGCCGCTCCGGATATCGGCCGCTCGCCGGGTGCGGTGGTCGTGCGCAGCGACGTGGAGCGCAAGCGCCTGCTGGGCCTGGCGCCGGAGGAGCCCGCGCCCGACGAGGCGTATGCGTCCGACGTCAGCGCGCGGGTCTATGGCCTGCTCTACGACACCGCCGCCAATGTGTTGGCCCAGGGCCGCTCTGTGGTGCTGGATGCCACCTTCGACCGCCTGGACGGCCGGGAGCGGGCGGAGACCGTGGCCCGCGACCTCGACGTGCCGTTCCTGGGCGTCTGGCTGGACGCCGACGAGGACGTGCTGGTCGCCCGGGTGACCGCGCGCGCCGGCGACACCGCCAATCCCGATGCATCGGACGCCGACGCCGCCGTGGTCCGCCGCCAGTTGCGCAACGACCCCGGCGAGATGACCTGGCTGACGATGGACGCGGCGCGACCATTGCAGGCCCTGCATGACGATTTGAAGATCGAACTGGACAAAGCGCGCGCGGGCAGCACATAGGTCTCGGGGCATTCGCCTCGGTAAAACCCACACGCCGGGGAGCACGGCACACCATGGACGAAGATCGCAATACGATGATCCTGACCGGCGCCAGCCGGGGCATCGGGCATGCGACCGTCAAGCGGTTCTCGGACGAGGGCTGGCGCATCCTGACCTGCTCGCGCGAGGACGTGCCCGAGCACTGCCTGCGCGATCCCAACTGGACCGACCACCGGGCGACCGACCTGTTCGATGCCGAGGACGTGGCCGCCTTCATCGAATGGGCGCTGGAGAAGCTGGACGGCCGGCCGCTGCAGGGGCTGGTCAACAACGCCGCCGTTTCGCCGAAGACCCCGTTCAAGGAGCGGCTGGGCTGCCTGAACGGCGATGTCGCGGCGTGGCGGCAGGTGTTCGAGCTCAACTTCTTCACCCCGCTGCAACTCGCGCGCGGCTTCGGCGCGGCGCTGGCCAAGGGGGCGAAGGGCGCCAGCAGCGCCATCGTCAACATCACCTCCATCGCCGGCCACTCGATCCACCCGTTCGCCGGCTCGGCCTACAGCACGTCGAAGGCGGCACTGTCGGCGCTGACCCGCGAGATGGCGGTGGAGTTCGCCGAGCTTGGCGTGCGGGTGAATGCGGTGGCGCCGGGCGAGATCGCGACCGAGATGATCGGCCCGGAGTATGAGTCGCTGATCCCGACCATCCCGCTGCGCCGCATGGGCACGCCGGAGGAGGTGGCGGCGACCGTGTTCCAGCTCTGCACGCCCGACTTCGGCTATGTCACCGGCACCGAGGTGTTCGTCACCGGCGGCCAGCATCTGTATTAGGGCATCGGGATTAGGGCATCGGGCGCAGACCGTACGCTCGCGAGCCAGTTCTCGCAGCCATGTTGTGACGGTCGTCACCGCTACACGCGCCCGTGTGACCCCCGTCACGCCCCGCCTGCATCCAGAATCGGAGCTGCCGCGTAACTCCCTTCACTGATCACACAGAAAGTTGGGAGAAACATCATGCCGCAGATCTTCGTCACTCAAGAATCAGACACCGACATTATCGACCAGCAGCATATCGATCAGCTCGCCAACCGCATTGTCTCGACAGGCACGTCCGGCCTCGGTTCCTTCACCGGCACCAATGGAAACCCCGGCACAAATGCACAGGACGACTTGCTCAGCGACATCCTCAACCTGAGCAATGGCAAAGCCGAGCAGATCGTTGACCTGCTCGGCGAAAGCTTGGGCTCGACTACCACCACGGCCGGCTCGGCTGCCGAGACCACCGAGGTGTTCATGGCAGGCGAAGAGATCAATTTCCAGGATGGCGACCCGAAAGACCCCCCGGCCTCCGATGACGAGAATGACATCGTCAAAGCGTTGAAGGAGCAGGGCTTCATCAAGGACGGCCCCCCGGACTACGGCGAGTCCGATCCCGACCGCCTCGAGGAGATCGAGCTCAACTACCGCATCAGCACCCTCGCCGATTCTGAGGTCACCAACGGCGGCTTCGACTCCGGCATCGAGATCTGGATCTGAAACTCGCTCCCCTGGACCGTAGATACCGCCGGCGGCCGGGTGTCGCCGGCGGACACTGCGTCTCGCAACCGCCCTCCGCCTCGCCGCATGCAATGCCAGCGATCCCCTAGCTAAGTCGTCTTTGCCCCGGCATCCGCGGCGCGCAGGACGCGTGGCAGATAGGCCGCCAGCGTCACCGCACGCACCACCATCAGCACGGCCAGCGCCGCCCACAGGCCGTGATTGTCCCAAACCGATATCGCCCAGTAGCCGAACGCTAGGTAGACCGCCAGGGTCGCCAGCATGGCGTTGCGCATCTCCCGGCCCATGGTCGCGCCGATGAAGATGCCGTCGAGCTGGTAGCTCCACACCCCCAGGATCGGCAGCACCGCCACCCAGACCAGATAGTCCCGCGCCGTGGCGCGCACCGGCGCGATGTCGGTCAGGAGATCGACGAAGACACCGCCAAGCGCCAGATAGGCGAGCGCGAAGCCGGCGGCGACCACGGCAGCCATCAGCGTCGTGGTCCGGATGGCGGCAAGCAGATCGGCGCGGCGCCCGCCGCCGACGGCCTGCCCGACCAGCGCCTCGGCCGCGAACGCGAAGCCGTCGAGCGCGTAGGCCATGAACTGAACCAGCTGTTGCAGCGCCGCGTTGACGGCAAGCAAGACGTCGCCCATGCCGGCGCTGCGGTCGGTGAACCAGGCGAACGCAAACACCAGGCAGAGCGTGCGCACGAAGATGTCGGCGTTGATCGACGCCAGCCGCACCAGCGCCTTGCGGTCGAGCACGACATGGCGCGGCACCCGCAGCGACGGTGCGCCGGTCAGCTCGGCCAGCCGCCGTCGCACCAGCACCACGGCAAAGGCCAGGCCCAGCACCTCGGCCACCACGGTGCCGGCGGCAACGCCCGCCACACCCCAGCCGAAGACCAGGACGAACAGCAGGCTGAGCGCCACGTTTAGCAGGTTGGTGACGATCTGGGTCGCCACCGCCAACTTGACCGACTGGGTGCCGAACAGCCAGCCCAGCGCGGCATAGCTGGCCAGCGTGACCGGCGCGCCCCAGATGCGGACCGCCACATAGATGGTGCCCAGGTCTTCCACCGCAGCGCTGCCGTCCATGATCGCGAACGCGACCGCCGCGATCGGCCATTGCAAGGCGACGATGATGAGCCCGCAAGCGCACGCCAGCAGCAGCGCGCGCAGCAGCAACGCCCGCAGCTCCAATTCCGCGTCGGCTGGCCGTGCCGAGTCGAGCCTGCCGAAAGCCTGCGCGGTCAGCCCGGTGGTGCCCATGCGCAGGAAGCCGAAGCTCCAAAAGACGAAATTGAAGAGCAGCCCACCCAGCGCCACCCCGCCGATATAGGCCGGGTCCGGCATGTGGCCCATCACCGCGGTGTCGACCAGGCCGATCAGCGGCACGGTGACGTTGGAGACGATGACCGGCAATGCCAGCCGCAGGACGCGGCGCGGCCCCGCGTTACCAGTCCTCGTCGGCGTCACGAACAAATTCCGCCGGCAAAACGCGCGTAGGCAGAGACAATTTGGCTCATTGCGCTAGTATCCGAGAACCTGCCTAATTCGGGACGCACTGTCATAAAACCGCAACATTTGAGGAGGACATGACGGAGAGAACGCTGCTTCTCTTACGTCACGCCAAGTCGGACTGGAAGTCAGGCTCATCTGCCGACCATGACCGCACGCTCAATGAGCGTGGAGAACGGGCGGCGATGCTGATGGGCGCGTATCTGGCTCAGAAGAAGCTGGTCCCCGACGTCATCGTGGCCTCCAGCGCGACCCGCGCGCAGGACACCGTCACCCGCCTCCTCACGGCATTGGGCGACGGGGCAAAAGACGTGACTGTGGCGGTGGAGCGCAAGCTCTATATGGCCGCACCGAAGCCATGCCTGGCGGTGATCCGTGCGCAGGACGCCGATGTCCGCACGCTGATGCTGGTGGCCCACAACCCGGGCTTGCAGGAACTGGCCGTCATGCTGGCCGAAAACGGCGATGCCACAGCGGGCAGCGCGGTCAAGGACTCGTTCCCGACATGCGCCCTGGCGGTCTATCGCCACAAGGGCGGCTGGGCCAACGTGGAGCCGTCGAACATGGAGCTTGTCGACTACACCTTCCCGAAGGCGCTGGTGTAGCCGATGGCGGCTCGCGGCGCCGGACCGGACTCCACCCCGACCGCATCCGCGAAATCGGACCGGGCCTCCGCAAAAACCCCGGCAGCCGCCGACGTTGTGCAGGAAATCGAGCTGGCATTGGCGGTCGCGCCGGAGGCGATGGCCGCACTGCGCAACGACCCTCAGGTGCGCGCGCTGGCAATCGACCGCGCCAAGACCAAGCGGCTGGTCAGCACCTACTACGACAACGACACCCTGGATCTGTTTCGCAACGACCTGGTCCTGCGGGTCCGCCGCATCGGCCGGAAGTACATCCAGGGCATCAAGCAGGGGCGGCGCACCCGGGCGGGCATGGCGGTGCGCGACGAGCTGGAATGGGCTGTCGACAGCGCCTCCCCGGAATGGCCGGTGCGCGCGCCGGGTCCGTTTGCCGAGGCGCTGGGCCGGGCGGCCGCGCGCGGCCTGTTGCGCCAGGTGTTCGAGACCGACATCCAGCGTACGTCCCGGCGGCTGGCGCTGCCGGACGGCAGTGTGGTCGACCTGGCGATCGACCAGGGCACCATCCGGGCCGGCGACCGGGAGACCGCAGTCTCCGAGATCGAGCTGGAGCTGGTCTCGGGCGACACCAAGGGCATCTACGACCTGGCGCTGTCGCTGTCGGAGCGCCACGCGCTCAGGCTGGTCCCGCACAGCAAGGGCGTGCGCGGCTACATGCTGGTGCACGACCTGCGCCAGAAGTCGGTCTCGGCCGCTGCGGCGGCGCTGACGCCGCAGATGCCGGTGAACGAAGCGCTGAGTTCGGTTATTGCCGGCTGCGCGGAACAGGCGGTCGCCAACGTGCCGAGCATCCTGGCTGGCAGCGATGTGGTGGAGGGCGTGCACCAGATGCGGGTGGCGCTGCGCCGGTTCCGGGCCGCGCTGACCATGTTCAACACCGTGACGACACGCGAGGAGCGCAGCGAGCTCAAGCGCGAGGTCAAGCGCACCGCCGCCATCCTGGGCCATGCCCGCGACCTGGACGTGTTCGCGACCGAGACGCTGCCGCCCATCGTCGCCGCCCACCCCACCGAGAACAGCCTGCAGGTGCTGGCGCGCCGGGTGCAGGCGCTGCGCGAAAGCGCGCACGAGGCGGTTGCCGCGCACCTGGAAAGCCCCACCTTCGCGCGCCTGTGGTTGCGCGTCGGTGCCTGGAACGCCGGCCGGCAAATGGGTGCCGGGCCGGTCGACAGGAGCCAGAAGCCGCTCGGCAAGCTGGCGTGCAAGGTGCTGGCCAAACGCGACAAGGCCGTGCGCGCGCTGGGCGACCGTCTCGACGAGATCAGCCTCGACGACATGCACGAGTTGCGCATCCGGGTGAAGCAGTTGCGCTACGCCGCCGAGTTCTTCGCCCAGCTCTACGGCCGCGGCAAGACGGCCAGGGTGCTGAAACGCCTGCGGCGTCTGCAAGATGCCCTTGGCTGGCTGAACGACGCCGTGGTGGCGCACACGCTGCTGACCTTCGTGGAGCGCAACGGGCTGCCGGGCGAGGCCGTGGCTCTGGCACGCGCCAGCGGCCTGATCACCGGGCGGATTGCCGTCAAGCTGGACTCGGTGCGCGACGATGCCGCCAAGGCGTATCGCAAGCTCGCGGCGGAGGAGCGCTTCTGGCGCACCTGATAGCCGCTAACCGGTCACGTCTCGCAACAGACCAAATTCTAAGGCGGCCAACCGCCAAAATGAAACGGGGCCCGCCGCAGCGAGCCCCGATGTCATATCGAACCTGAGGGCCGAATGGCCCAGACCAGCCTACTGCAGGCAGTCCGGCGAATTCGGGCTCGGCACGTTGCAGTCGTCAGGCGTGCCCGCCGCCGGGGCCAAGCCCTGCAGCAGATCGGCCACCAGCACGTCCAGGAACAGGCACTGCTCCGGCGGCACCAGCTGGGTGGTCGCTTCCTGGGTGGCGCCGAGGTCGGTCGGCATGTTCACGTCTTCCAGCACCAACGCGGTGATATAGGTATCCCAATCATCCCCGTCCGGTCCGCCTGCAGCTGAGGCAAAGCTCATGGTGATGTCCATCTGACCGGTCGGCGCATCGGCGCGGACCTGAAGCGCACCACCGGTGTGCGAATTCGACGGGTTACGCGGGCCGAACCAAACGATGTACGGCCACAGCGACGGCTCCGACACCGGCACGTTGTAGTCGAAATCGTTGATGTAGATAATCTGGCCGAACGGCGCGCGCTCAAGGTTGCGGGTACCGTTGGAATCGGTCACGAAGATCACCCGGTACTCGCCGGCGGGCACGTCGACCGTGATGTTCTCCACGCCAGAGAGGCCGTCATGCATCAGGGAGTGGCCGCCGGGGCGGGTAATCTCCTGAATATTGCGGCCGGAAATGCGCGGGTCGGCAGCGGTGATGCGCTGAAAGCCCTCGCGCAGCGGCGTATCGGGACCGCCGAAATCGAATGCGATCGCACCCGGCGCCGGCCGGAAGTCGTCGCGCACCTCGATGCAGACGATCTGTGCCGGGCAGACCAAGCGGCTGGCGACATCCATCACGGTATCGGCGGCGGCCAGCAACTGATCCGGCGGCACGACTTCGGAGTAGTTCCGCAGCTCGTAGATCACCGACAGGGCGCGGTCGGCGGACGTTGCAGACGCCGCCTCGGGTGCGCCGGTGGTGCCGCGCACATAGTCGTCCAGAACCTGCGAGGCACCCGGGGTGCCCAGGATCAGCGACTCAATCACATCGACGGGGACCGGCGGCAGATCGGCTGCCAGCGGCAGGCCCGGCAGCACCGGGTCGGCCAGCACCGGCTCGGGCAATGCGCTACCCGGCAGCGCATCGGCCGGCAGGCCAAGCGCAGCGGGGTCCGGCACGTAGAACGGGTCGGCCGAAGCATCGTCTCCGGTCTCGGCAAATGCCGTCGCGCCAGCCACGAGACTGGTTGCCACGGTCGCCATCAATACCTTTCGAAGCATCACGCTGTACGCCCTTTCTGCAACACTTTCACCGCTCGCGAGGGATAACATCTCGCCGTCCGATTCCAGTTCGATATACGCGCAAAGCCCGCGAAAATCAAAGGAAATTCGGGCTTTCTCGATGTAGAATCGCGGCGTTAACCATTGGAATCCTTACAATCTCAGGACTTCCGATCCCTTTGTAACCATTTGTGACAAACAAGGCACAGGTCTGCCGTGTCGTCGGCCCCGCACATTGCTCGTTACGCGCGCAAGAAGCAATGGCGGACGGCAGGCACAATAGCACGCGTCCGTTAACCAAATGTTGGGCCGCGGGCTCTGACGCAAACTTGCCGGAATCGCGGTGTCTTGTGTCGCGCTGCGGCCCCGGCAAGCGGTCGCGGACTGTGGCTATGCCCTCTGCCGCCGATGCTCTATGGTGTCGCCGTTCCGCCGCCGACGGTTCACCGGCAATATCACAGGTAGAGGGCACGCGCCCATCGGATTTGGCGGCGGATTGGGCGACGCGGCGAATGCGCAGGCAAGACATCAGGAAAACGCAGCCTTGACCAGCAGTGCCACCGACGTTGAGGGATACGACGGCGACCGCGAGACGCCCGATGCCGAGGACGGCCAGCCCACGAACACCGAAGCCGAAGGCGCGGAAGGCCAGGCCGGTGCCGCGCGGGCGGATGGCGCCGCGGCCGCCGACTATCTGCTGGCCGCCCTCGTCCGCCTGACCCATTTCTTCGGCCGCCCGGTATCCGAGCCTGACGTGCGTGGCGCAGCCCCGGTGCCACGCCGGGGCATGAGCATCTCGTCGTTCATCCGTGTGGCGCAGCGCCTGGGCTACAAGTCCGCGCGCGAGCCGGTGTCCGCGGGCACCGTGGCCAGCATGCCGCCGCCCTACGTGCTGATCCCGAAACAAGGCCGGCTGGTGCGTCTGGCGGTGGGCCGCGAGGGCGACGACATCATCGTCGTCGACCCGGTGAGCGGCGACCGCGGCGCCGTGACACCGGCGCAGATCGCCGACGCATGCAGCGAAGCGATCCTGGTCAAGCCGGACACCGGGGTCGGCGACAAGGCCGGGCGCACGGCGCAGACCGCCGGCTGGCGCGGCATGATCGGCCGGCGGGTGCGCGGCGTGATGGGCGAGTTGCTGCTGGCATCGCTGGTCATCAACATCTTCGCGCTGATCGCGCCCCTGTTCATGATGACCGTCTACAACAAGGTGATCGGTCAGCGCGCGCTGGACACGCTGACCGTGCTCGCCATCGGCATGCTGGCGGTCTACGGCTTCGAGTTCGTGCTGCGGGTGGCGCGCGGCTACATTTCCAGCCACACCGGGGCCAGGATCGACGCGCTGATCGGCGGCGAGGTGGTGCACCGGCTGCTGCACCAGCCGTTCCGCTATTTCGAATCCGCGCCCAGCGGCCAGATATCGGAGCGCTTGCGCCAGCTCGACACCATCCGCGCGTTCTTCACCGGCCAGATGCCGATGACCATCGTCGATCTGGCGTTCGTGGCGCTGTTCATCGCCGCGTTGATGTTCATCAGCCCGCTGTTCGGCTTCATCGCAATGGGCGCGATCCCGCTGTTCGTGCTGGTGTCGCTGTTGTTCCACCGCCGCCAGAAGAAGCTGATCGCGGAAAGCTTCACCGCTTTGTCGGCCAAGACCTCGGCGCTGAACGAGACCATCAACAACGCGGTCACCATCAAGTCGCTGGGCCTGGAATCCGAGGTCGAGCGCCGCTGGGAAGGCAGGCTGGCCACTGCGGCATGGCACGGCTTCAAGTCGCACAACCTCTCCAACTGGCTGACCGGCCTGACCACCAGCCTGCAACAGTTGTTCGGCCTGCTGGTCATCGTGCTCGGCGCCACGTTGGTGATCGACGGAGACCTGACCATCGGCGCGCTGATCGCCGCCTCCATCCTGACCACCCGCGCGCTGGCGCCGCTGCGCCAGGTCGTCAGCGCGTGGTACCAGGTGCAGGAGGTGCGCGCGGCCTTCGAGCGGCTGAGCGAGGTGATGGACAGCCCGACGGAGGAGAACCCGGGCGACGTGGCGCCGCAGCCGCCGCTGCGCGGCGATATCGCGGTGGAGAACGTCTACTACACCTTCGAGCAGGACCAGCCGCCGATCCTGAAGGACGTCTCTATCAAGTTCGACAGCGGCAAGGTCACCGCCATCATCGGCCCCTCCGGCTCGGGCAAGAGCACGCTGGTCAAGCTGCTGCAGGGCCTCTACCAGCCGACCCAGGGCCGGGTGCTGGTCGACGGCACCGACATCGCCCACGTGTCGCGCGCGGCCCTGCGGTCGCAGCTTGGCGTGGTGCCGCAGGAATCCCAGCTCTTCAGCGGTTCGGTGCGCGAGAACATCATGATGGGCCAGCCGCTGGACGTGCCGGAGCGCGCGGTAGCGGCGGCCAAGTTCGTCGGCGCCCACGACTTCATCCAGCGCCTGCCCAAGGGCTATGACAGCCAGATCGGCGAGCGCGGCGTGGGCCTGTCGGCCGGCCAGCGCCAACTGATCTGTGTCGCCCGCGCGCTGATCCGCAACCCGCGCATCCTGATCCTGGACGAAGCGACCAGCGCGCTGGACCCGGCGAGCGAGGAGATGCTGCTGCGCAGCCTGCGCCGTCACGCGCAGAACCGCACCATCATCATGATCACCCACCGCATGGCGCCGCTCTACATCGCCGACACCGCCGTGCTGCTGGTCGACGGCCAGGTAGAGAAGGTGGGCACTCCGCGCGACGTCACCGCCTACGCCCGCGAGCGGATGGCGCCGCAGCAACAGGTGGCGGGTCCGCAGCAACAAGGACAGGGGCCGCAGGGTGCCCAGAACCCGCAGCCAGGGCCGGGTCCGCAGACCCCGTCAGGTCCGCAGACTTCGCCAGGTCCGCAGACTTCGCCAGGTCCGCAGGCCTCGACAGGTCCGCAGGCCTCGACAGGCCCGC
Source organism: Alphaproteobacteria bacterium (assembly GCA_965227515.1). Lineage (GTDB taxonomy): Bacteria > Pseudomonadota > Alphaproteobacteria > CALKHQ01 > CALKHQ01 > CBDDFZ01. Next base: position 957,825 of record CBDDFZ010000001.1, on the reverse strand, counting down.
AAGCGGCTGACGGCAATTCCGCCGGTGAGTCCGGTGCCGGGGGCACTGCTCCCACCAAGGAAGCCCCTTCCACCAACGCGCAGGCCAACGAGGCACAGGGCACGAAAACCGGGGATCAGGACACATGAGCGCGCAGGACGCAGCCGCAGGCGCCACCCCCGGCGCAACTCCCGGCCCAGCCCAGGGCAAGCCCCCGGCGCGCAAGCCCGGCGGCAAGCTGCCGGCCAAACGCAACGCGCCGCCGGCGCAGGGCCAGCGCAAGGGCATACCGTCCCGGTTCGCCGAGTTCCTGCCTGATGTGGAAGCGGTGGCCGACCGCCGCCATTCGCCCTATGCGCGCTGGGTGATCATCACCGTCGCGGTCCTGTTCGGCGTCTTCGTCGTCTGGGCCTCGATGGCCGAGGTCAACCAGGTCGCCACCGCCAACGGCCAGGTCCGCCCCGCCGGCCGGGTGAAAGTGGTGAACCACCCGTTTGGCGGGACGGTGGCCGAGATCATGGTCGAGGAGGGCGATCTGGTGCAGGCCGGCGACGTGTTGCTTGTGCTGAGCGCCGAGTTCGTCGATGTCGAGCGCACCGGGCTGCGCAACCAGTGGCTGACCCTGTTGAGCGAGGTCGCGCGGCTGGAGGCGGAGGCCACCGAGGCCGAGCCGCTGTTCCCCAACGCGGTGCTGGACGAGGCGCCTAATCTGGCCGCCAACCAGCTCGACCTGCTGGAGGCGCGGCAGTCGTCGCTGAACTCGGCCCGCGCCGTCGCCGACGCCACCATCGCGCAACGCCAGGAAGCCATCGCCTCCCTAGAGGCCAGCCTGAGCGGCATGCGCGAGACCCTGACCATCCGCGAGCGGCAGGTCGCCCGTTACGCCGAGCTTCTGGCCTCGGGTAATTACTCGCAGCAGGACTACGACTCAGCACTGGCGTTCCTGGTCGAGCTCAGGTCCGGCATCGTTGCGGCGGAGTCCGACCTGGCGGCGGCGCGCTCCAGCCTGAACGAGGCGAGGACCCAGCGCGCCGCGGTCGACGAGCAATGGCGCGCCGAGCTGCTGGCCGAACTCGCCGACGCCCGCAACCGCCTCGACGCGGTGTCGAGCCAGTTGCAGCTTAGCGAGACCGAGCAGGCGGGCCTGTCGATCACCGCGCCCGAGGCCGGCATCGTGCAGAACCTGGTGGTCAACAATGTCGGCCAGTCGATCGTCGCCAACGAGCCGCTGCTCAACATCGTGCCGATCGGCGACACCCTGATCGTGGAGGCGTCGGTCGCCAACGAGGACATCGGCTTCATCGAGCTCGGCATGGAGGCCGAGGTGAAGGTGCTGACCTACGACTTCATCACCTACGGCTCGCTGATGGGCGTGGTGGAGGAGATCGCGCCCGACGCCACCGTCGACCAGAACACCGGCATGACCTACTTCAAGGTCTGGGTGCGGACCGACCGCACCTATCTGGGCGAGGAAGAGGGCCAGTTCCCGGTGCTGCCCGGCATGGCGACCATGGTCGACCTGCAAATCGGCACCCGCACCATCCTGGCCTACCTGACCGACCGGGTGACCCGCACCGCGGAGTCCGCGTTCACCGAGCGGTAGGCGCGAGCCTGGGCTATGCCAGAGCAGTCACGACCCACGCAATCGGTGTAACGACGCCCGACAACAAGACACCGGTAAATGCATAGCGACCGATCCGGCGCTTGCGGGCAAGCACGTCTTCGTTCTCGTTCCTCTTGAGCGTCTTGTCGCCATACACCCGTTGACCACCCAGTTTGATCGCGAGTTTGATCAGCCGATAGCGAACATCGTGCACCTCGGAGTCGATAAGGCCCCTGAAGAATGCCTGGTCGGCTTCTTCGCGTCCGACTTCCTCGCTGCAATAGCCTTGATATCGATTGTTGTGGGCGGCGATGAACTCACGGGTGCGCTTCTGCACATACTCATGGCGCAGCATGTACAGGTAATCGTGCGCGATCGAGGCCTCGGTATATGCGCCCGTGCGCGAGATCAACCACCGAAAAACCCAGGGTACGCTGGAGAAATCCGTATGGATCTCGGACTCCGTGCTCTTGCATTCGAGCAACCCGGAATCGAAATCCGGCTTCTCCATGCCGAGGAACGGGGGGATAACGAATCTCTTGACGTTCTTCGGATCTCCGTCGAATTCGTAGTGGAACTCGTAAGGCTCTTTGAAGAAAAATAGATCTCCAAAATCATAGTTCGTACAGGGGCGCTTCTTGAAGCGAACCAGTATTATATCTGAGTCGAAATGAAATTTCGTTATATTAATCGCCATCTCTATACATCCAAATTTGAGTTTCGAAGAAATTTGAAGACAAACATTCATACTAAAAACTCAGCAACACACTGAAAGAGTAAGCCAGTCATGACTGGGTGTCAATCGTGCTTCGGCCACGCCGCACGCGCCAACCTGGCGCCGGTTGCGGCCCCGATCGCGCCACGCCAGCACCTCCGCCGGCGCGAAATGGTCCCACAATGGCCACGCCATCGCCCAGGTGGCGCACCATCTGCCCAACTGTCGCGTCCGAAAATCCTGCCATCCACGAGGCGCGGCACCGTCGAAGCAATGATCACACACAAGAACCACAAGCGCGGAGGCTGAGCGTTCCGATGAACAACCTCGCCTAGTACCTGCCTGTCCCGACTTGGCCATACGCGGACCGCGAACGTTCGCAACGCCGGCCACGTTGGGCTGCCTGTCATGTCGACATTCGGGAGGGGAACCGAAATGTTAAAGGCTATCTTGGCGATTGCACTTCTCGCGCCGCTGCTGGCGGCCTGCTTCAACGACGACAACTGCATCAGTTGGTACACCGACTATTCGCAAGGGTCGCCCGGCTATCGGCCGACCTATTGCACCGCGTGGGCTGACTGATCCCACCAGCATCCCGCCCTGACCGAAACAGGGTCCAACCATCGGCGGTCCGTGGTCGGAGACATCGACCACGGGCCGCCGTTTTCGTGTTGCGGGCATTTGTGGCGAATTCACCATTCGACAAACTCTGTCGGCCATGGTGGCCGGGCCATGTCGCTCGCCGAAGCCATCCACGCGCCGCCGTCGTCAGACGGCAACCCCGCCGCCCAGCTGTATGACGCGGTCGTGCGCCTGGCGCGTCACCGCGAGCGCCGCATGGCGGTGCACATCCATCTCTCCCGCCTGGCGCCGGAGCACCGCCGCCCGCAATATCTGCGCGCCGCGACCCAGACCTTCGCCGACCACGTCCGCGTCTTCGAGGGCCAGACCTACCAGCTCGCCGAGGGCGATATCGTGTTCATCGCCAGGGACGCGCAGGTCCGCGACATCGACCACGGGGTCATCAAGCTCCGGCATATGTTCCCGGACGACCCGGTAGCGCAGATCGACGCCCGCGGGCGGGAATTCGCGACCTGGTTCGACCTTGAGACCGACTACGAAGCATTCCGCGCCCATGCCGAGGCACTGCGCAATGCGGAGGCGATCGCGCGCCGCGCCGCCATGGCCGAGGCCGAGGCGCCATCCGAAACGCCAGCCCCCATGGCGCCGCTGGAGCCCGAGATGCTGGCGAAGTGCGAGAGCATGATCGCGCGGTCCGACCTGTCGGGCCTGCTGCGCCGCCAGCCGATCTGCGCCGTCACCCCCAATGGCGCGCCGAACCCTGTGTTGTGGGAGCGCTTCTTCTCGGTGCCCGACTTGCAGCGGACCCTGGTGCCGGGCCGCGATCTGCGCGCCAATCCGTGGCTGTTCCGCCATTTCACCGAGACGCTGGACCAGCGCATGCTGCGCGCGGTCGCCAACACCGGCGACATCCGCGGCCAGTCGTATTTGAGCCTGAACCTGAATATTGCCACCGTGCTGACCCCGGCGTTCCTGGAGTTCGACGAGGCGCTGCCCGGAGCCGCGCGCGGCACCGTGATGCTGGAGTTCCAGGTGGTGGACGCGTTCGCCGACCTGGCGCGGTTCTACTTCGCCCGCGACCTGGCAACGGCGCGCGGCTACCGCATCTCGCTCGACGGCATCAGCCATCAGTCGCTGGCGTTCGTCGACCGGGCGCGGCTCGGCATCGATTTCGTGAAGGTGCAGGTGGACGCAACCGCCGTCGACCAGATCGAGAATGGCGGCTTGTCCGGGTTCGGGCAGTCGATCCGCGCCAACGATCCGTCGCGCGTGATCTTCTGCCATTGCGAGACTACCGGCGCGCTGGAGCTGGGCGCGCGCTTCGGCGTCGGCCTCTACCAGGGGCACCACATCGACAGGCTGTTGCGCGATGCCGAGCCGCCGCGCCCGCCGGTGCGGGTCCGCCGCGCCGCCGCAGGGCGGTAGCCGGCGGCACATCGCCCCTCGCCCCCGCCCCCCTTCACACGCAATAGCACCCGATCGGCCAAGCATGTATAAATCGCCCGCACCCACATCCCCCGAACAGGCGATCGGAGACGATGACATGCTGCGCAAATTGTTCGGCGGCGCCAAATTGCCGGCGGCTGATCCGACGGCCGTGCCGCGCACGGCGCCGGATACGCGCATCTATGCCATCGGCGATATCCATGGCTGCGCCAGCCTGCTCGACGCGCTGCTGGACCGCATCGCCAGCGACCGGGAAGGCAGCGACTGGCCGGCGGCGGGGCGCAACGTCATCGTCTACCTGGGCGACTATGTCGACCGCGGCCTGGAGTCGGCGGCCGTCATCGAACGGCTGATCTCGGGGCCGCCGGAGGGGTTCGAGGCGGTCCACCTGATGGGCAACCACGAGGAGGCGATGGTCAGCTTCCTGGAGGATATCTCCATCGGCGGGATGTGGCTGCGCAACGGTGGCGGCGAGACCATGCTGAGCTATGGCGTGGCCATGCGCAGCGACACCAACGACATCAAGCTGAGGCTGGAGGACGCGCAAGCGCAGATGCGGGCCAAGCTGCCGCAGGCGCACAAGGACTTCCTGCTCAACCTGCCGCTGTTCCACAGCGACGGCGACTATCTGTTCGTGCACGCGGGCATCCGCCCCGGCGTCGCGCTGGAGGACCAGCACCGCAACGACCTGCTGTGGATCCGCGAGGAGTTCCTGGGCAGCCAGGCCGCCCTGGGCCACATGGTGGTGCACGGCCACACCATCGCGCCGGAACCGCAGGAGCGGGTCAACCGCATCGGCATCGACACCGGCGCCTACGCCACCGGCGTGCTGACCTGCCTGGTGCTGCAGGGCGAAGAGCGGAAGTTCCTGCAGACCGGCCGGTGAGCGCGCCCGCCACCTGCCCAGCCCGGCCATGACCGAGCAACCGGTCCAGCCCCAACAGACCGCTGCCCATCAAACGGTGAAGGGCCGCCTGCTGCGCGGGCTCGGCGGCCAGGCCGTCGCCCAGCCGGTCAACATCCTGATCCAACTGGCGACCGTGCCCCTGCTGATCGTGCTGTGGGGCCCGGACCTGATGGGCGAGTGGCTGATCCTGACCGCGGTGCCGGCCTATCTGGTGCTGTCGGACCTGGGCTTCACCACCGCCACCATCAATGCGATGACCATGCAGGTCTCCGGCGGCAAGCGCGATGCCGCGCTGGAGACCTTCCAGTCGAGCTGGATATTGATCACCGCGATGTCGCTGGCGGTGGCCGGCATCGGTGCCACCGTGGCCTGGCTGGCGCCGCTGGGCGACTGGTTCAACTTCGCGATGCTGGACAACACCGACGCGGCCCTGGTGCTGACCATGCAGTTGCTGATGGTCGTGTGCGGCCTGCAAAGCGGGCTGATGAACGCCGGCCTGGTCAGCATCGGTGCTTACGGGCTTGGCGCGACCGCGCTGTCGCTGTTCCGGCTGGCAGATTTCGGCCTGCTCGCGCTGATTGCCGGCCTCGGCTACGGGCCGGTCACCGTTGCCGCCGCCATGCTGTGCTCGCAGGCCACATGCCTGGTCAGCATCCGCCTGCTGGTGCGCCGCCACGCGCCCTGGGTCAAAATAGGCGTGCGCCACGCCACCAAGGCGACGTTCAGGGCCACCGCCCGCCCGGCGATGGGATATATCGCCATCACCCTGGGGCAGGCACTGAACCTGCAAGGCATGGTGATCATGGTCGGCGTGGTGCTGAGCCCGGCCGCCGTCACCGTGTTCAACGTGCTGCGCATGCTGACACGGGTGACCACCAGCGTACTGAACGCCTTCCACGGCACGCTCCGGCCCGAGATTTCCATCGCCCATGGCAAGAAGGACACCGCCATGGAGCGCCGGCTGCACGCCGCCGCCTTGCAGATCGCGGTCTGGGCGGTCGGCATCGCCACCATCGGCATGGCGCTGCTGGGGCCCTGGTTCGTCGACCTGTGGACGAACGGCGAGGTCGCGGTGCGGTTCGACCTGTTCTCCGGCCTGCTGGTGGCGATGGTCGCCTACGCCATTTGGTTCGCCAGCGCGATGGTGATGTATGCCACCAACCGCAACCGGCGGATGGCGGCGTACTATGTTGCGGTGAATGCCCTGTCGCTGGCCGCCGCCTGGCCGCTGATCGAATGGCTGGACCTCGCCGGCGCCGGTATCGCCGCCGCCGTGGCCGAGGTGCTGATGGTGCTGCATGTGCTGCCGGCGACCATGCGGATGCTGAACGAGCACACGGGCACGCTGCTGCGCGCGGTCGCCCGTCCGCCGACCGACCTGCTGCGCCACTTGCGCCGGTCACCTCCGCCGCCCCCGCCCGCGAGCGCTCCGACAACCACCGCCCCGACTACGACCGCAGAGCGATGAGCCAGCCCTTGCGCGTGATGATCTATGTCCAGCACCTGCTGGGCGTCGGTCATCTGCGGCGAGTGGCGCTGATCGCGCGTGCGCTGAACGCGGCCGGTCATGCGCCGGTGGCGGTCAGTGGCGGCATGCCGTCGGCCATGATGCCGTTCGACGGCGTGCGCACCGTGCAGCTGCCGCCGCTGCGCAGTGCCGACGCCGACTTCAGCGGCCTGGTCATGGAGGACGGCCGACCGTTGGACGATGCCGGCAAGGCCGCGCGCCGCGACGCGCTGATCGCCGCGTTCGACGACGTACGCCCCGACGTGCTGGTGGTCGAGGCGTTTCCGTTCGGCCGCCGGCAAATGCGCTTCGAGCTGCTGCCGCTGCTGGAGCGCGCGCACGCCCGCCACCCCCGGCCGATGGTGGCCTGTTCGATCCGCGACATCCTGCAACGCCGCAAGCCGGAACGCGAGGCCGAGACGGTGGCAACCGTCGACGCGTTCTTCGATGCCGTGCTGGTGCATGGCGACCCGGCGGTGCACCGGCTGGAGGAGAGCTTCGGGCCGGCGGACGCCATCGCACACAAGGTGGGCTACACCGGCTTTGTCGCTCCAGTGCCGCCAGCACCGGCGCCACATCGACAAGGCGTCGTGGTCTCCGCCGGCGGTGGTGCGGTTGGCGGTCCGCTGCTGAACGCCGCCGTGGACGCGCGGGCGCGGTCAAGCCTGGCCGACGCGCCGTGGTTGCTGCTGACCGGCGACAACCTGCCCGACCAGGACTTCGCCCGATTGTCCGCGCGGGCCGGCAACGGACTGACGGTGGCGCGCCACCGCTCCGATTTCCTCGCCTGTCTCGCCGGCGCGCGGGCATCGATCTCCCAGGCCGGCTACAATACGGTCATGGATGTGCTCGTGACCCAGACCCGCGCCGTGCTGGTGCCGTTCGCCGGCAGCGGCGAGACCGAACAGCCTGAGCGGGCCTCGGCACTCGCCGCGCGTGGTCGCGCCGTCGTGGTAAGCGAGGCCGACCTCGACGCCGATGCGCTGGCCGCCGCGCTCGACAAGGCCGTATCGCTGCCGCCGGCCGCCGTCGCCGCCCTCGATCTGGATGGCGCGCGGGGCACGGTGGCGGCCATCGAGACCCTGCACCGGTCCAAATGAGCACCCAAATGGAAGCCGGCTGGCCCGACCTGACCGCCGAGCTCGACCGCTGGGGTGAGGCCGGGCGCACCGCCACCCTGTGGTGGCGCGACGACGACGCGACCGCGCCGTCGGCGGACCTCGACCGGCTGATCGGCCTGTCGGACACATTTGCCGTGCCGCTGGCCCTTGCGGTGATTCCGGCGTCGTGCACGCCCGCGCTCGCCGCAGAGGTTGCCGCCCATCCGCTGGTGCAGGTGCTGCAACACGGTATTGCGCATCAGGACAACAGCCTGCCGGCCGCCCCCGGCAAGCGGCGCAAGAAGATCGAGCTGGGCGGCAGCCGCGATATCGACGACCTGGCTGGCGACCTCTCCAGCGGCCGGGCGCGGCTGACGGACCTTTTCGGCGACCGGTTCGTGCCGGCCCTGGTGCCGCCATGGAACCGCATCGCGCCGGCGCTGGTCGAGCGCCTGCCGGCCCTCGGCTTCACCGGGCTCTCCACCTTCGGGCCGCGCACGCCGGTGCCGGGCCTTGCGGTGGCCAACACCCATGTCGACGTCATCGACTGGCGCGGCACGCGCGGTTTCGTGGGGAATGCGGCAGCACTCGGCGCACTGACCGGCCATTTGCGCGACCGCCGCACCGGCGTTGTGGACGCGAATGAACCCACCGGCCTGATGACACACCATCTGGACCATGACGACGCGACTTGGGCATTCATCGAGGCCCTGCTTTCGGCTATGGTTGGCCATCCCGCCGCCTGTTGGGTCGCATCGGACGTGATCTTTCGCGCACCCGGTGTTTCTTGAGTGGGTGTTTCTTGAGCGGGCGTTTCTTGAGCCGGCGCTTCTTGGGGACCTAATGGCCGATCTCGCCACGCCAGCCGCACATACTTACGACCGGCGTGCCATCATGGGCGATTACGTGCGCGCCGGGGTGGGCCTGCTGCTGACCCTTGGCCCCTTGCTGCTGGTGATGCCCGACGGTGCGATGCTGTACGTGCTCGGCGCGCTGGCGCTGATGTTCGTGGCCTTCGGCGTGCGCACCTACGTTCGCCAGTCGACCACCATCACGACCGACGACAGCGGCGTCCAGGCCAATGGCCTGTGGAACACCCGCGTCGACATGGCCCGGCTGCGGCGGCTGAAGCTGAAATACTTCTCCACCCGGCGCGACCGCCAGCGCGGCTGGATGCAGCTCGTGCTGCGCGACGACAAGGCGACGCTCAGGATCGACTCCCAGCTCGACGGGTTCGACGACATCGTCGCCCAGGCCGCGAATGCCGCACTGGCCAACCGGTTGCCGGTGAGCGAGAGCAGCTGCGCCAACTTCGCCGCGATGGGCTTCGCGGTGCCGACCAAGGACATGATGGCCGCCGAGGCTGCCGAGCAGGCCGAGGCGGCGGAGCGCGAAGGCCAGGCGCCGGTGGAGGCCCGCCAGTGAGCGAAACGCCAACCGTGAGCGAGACGCCAAACGCGAGTGACTTGCTGAGCGTGCGCGACCTGAAGGTCGAGTTCAACCTGCGCCGCGCCGGCGTCGTCAAAGCCCTCGACGGCGTGTCGTTCCGGGTGCGCGCCGGCACCACCGTGGCGCTGGTCGGCGAGTCCGGTTCTGGCAAGTCGGTGACCAGCCAGGCGATCATGGGCCTGCTGCCGAAGGCGGGCGCCATCACCGGCGGCCAGATCCTGTTCAACGACCCGAAGACCCAGGGCGGCCCGGTCGACCTGGCGGCGCTGTCGCCGAAATCGCGCATCATGCGCAAGATTCGCGGCGGCTCGATCTCGATCATCTTCCAGGAGCCGATGACCTCGCTGTCGCCCCTGCACACCGTTGGCAACCAGATCGGCGAGGCGATCAAGCTCCACTCCGACGTGCGCGGCGGCGCGGCGCGCGAGCTGGCGGTGGAGATGCTCGACATGGTCGGTTTCCCCGATCCGGTGCGCGCCATCCGCACCTATCCGTTCGAGCTCTCCGGCGGCTTGCGCCAGCGCGCGATGATCGCCATGGCGCTGGTCTGCCGGCCGTCGCTGCTGATCGCCGACGAGCCCACGACGGCGCTCGACGTTACTATCCAGGCCCAGATCCTGAAGCTGATCGGCGACCTGCAGCGCGAGTTGAACATGGCGGTGCTGATGATCACCCACGACCTGGGGGTGGTCGCCAATGTCGCCGACGAGGTGGTGGTGATGTACCACGGCCGGGTGATGGAATCGGGCACCCTGGACGATATCTACGACCGGCCGTCCCACCCCTACCTGAAGGCGCTGCTGCGCGCGGTGCCGCGCTTCGACATGGAACCGGGCGAGCGGCTGACCCCGCTGCGCGAGATCAAGCCGACCACCGGCCACCTGATGCAGGCCCGCGAGGACGCGCCCCAGGGTGCCGCCGAAGGCAAGGTGCTGCTCGACGTCTCCCACATCTCCAAGTCGTTCTCGATCCGCAAGACAGGGTTGTCGACCAAGCCCACCGGCTCGGTGCTGGCGGTCGACGACGTCAGCCTGCAGATCAGGCGCGGCGAGTGCCTGGGCCTGGTCGGCGAGAGCGGCTGCGGCAAGACCACGCTGTCGAAGGTGATCATGCGGGCGCTGTCGCCCGATGCCGGCAGCATCACCTTCCACGGCGGCTACGACCCCACCGACGTGCTGGGCCTGACCGGCGACGACCTGATCGCGTTCCGCCGCCGCATCCAGTTCATCTTCCAGGACCCGTTCAGCTCGCTGAACCCGCGCATGACGGTAACCGACATCGTCAGCGAGCCGCTGGTGATCCACCGCATCGGCGACCGCGAGCACCGGCGCGAAATGGTGCGCGAGCTGATGCAGCTCGTCGGGCTCGACCCGCGCTGGCTCGGCCGCTACCCGCACAGCTTCTCCGGCGGCCAGCGCCAGCGCATCGGCATCGCCCGCGCGCTCGCGCTGCGCCCCGACCTGTTGATCTGCGACGAGCCGGTGTCGGCGCTGGACGTCTCGATCCAGGCCCAGATCCTCAACCTGCTGAAGGACCTGCAGAGCCAGCTCGGCCTGACCTACCTGTTCATCTCCCACAACCTGGCCGTCGTCGACTACATCGCCGACCGCATCGCGGTGATGTGCGCCGGCCGGCTGGTGGAGATGGCGCCACGGGATGTGCTGTTCCGCAACCCGGTGCATCCCTATACCCAGGCACTGCTGGCCGCGGTGCCGGAGCCGGACCCGCGCGCGCAGCTCGACCTGGGGGCGCTGATGGACGGCAAGGCCTCGGTGCCCGCGGCCTGGCCGGAGCCGTTCCGGCTGACGCCCGGAGAAGTTGCGTCTATGATCGACCTGGGGGAGGAACACTTCGTGCGCGCGACCGCTGAACCGCCCCGAGTTGCCGCCTGAATGTCCATAAACAAGCTCGAATGAGCCGACGGAGCCGCCACGATGATGAAGCCGATCCTACTTTCTAGCCTGTTTGGGGCCTGCGCAATCTCAGTCGCCGCAGCGCAAGTGCCGACGATGCAGGAGCCGCCCTTCTTCCAGGGGCTGATCGATATCGACGGGCTGCCGACGGTGGACGCCCGCATCCCGGCCAACCCGCTGATCGTGGACATGGAGGCCGAGGGCAAGGTCACCGGCCAGTACGGCGGCACCATGCGGATGCTGTTCGGCCGCTCGCGCGACACCCGGCTGATGACGGTCTATGGCTATTCGCGGCTGGTCGGTTTCACCCCAGACCTGGAGATCGTGCCGGACGTCCTGGACGACCTGACGGTCGAGGAGGGGCGCATCTTCACGCTGCATCTGCGCGAGGGGCATAAGTGGTCGGACGGCGCGCCGTTTACCGCCGAGGACTTCCGCTACTATTGGGAAGACGTGGCGCTGAACCCCGAGCTGGCGCCGTCGGGCCCGCCGGTGCAGATGCTGGTGGGCGGCTCGCCGCCCGAGTTCGAGGTGATCGACGAACAGACCGTGCGCTACACGTGGCCGGCGCCGAACCCGTTCTTCATTCCCGCGCTGGCCGGCGCCTCGCCGCTGTTCATCTATCGGCCCGCCCACTATCTGAAGCAATTCCACATCGACTACGGCGATTCGGGCGAGATCGCCACCATGGTCGAGGAAAACCAGAGCCGGTCCTGGGCCTCGCTGCACAACGACCTGGACAATCTGCACCGGCAGGACAATGACGACCTGCCGACGCTGCAGCCGTGGATCCTGCAGTCCGACGAGCTGTCGGACCGCTACGTCTTCACCCGCAATCCCTACTATCACCGCATCGACACCGCCGGCCACCAGCTCCCGTACATCGATACCGTCTATGTCGACATCGCCGCCGGCGACCTGATCGCCGCCAAGACCGCCACCGGCGACAGCGACCTGCAGGCACGCAGCCTGTCGCTGACCGACGCGCCGCTCCTGAAGCAGAACGAGGGCGAGCGCGACTACACCATGAACCTGTGGCGGACCGGCCAGGGCTCGCGGATGGCCATCATTCCCAACCTGAACGCCGCCGATCCGGTGTGGCGCGAAGTGCTGCGCGACGTGCGCTTCCGCCGCGCGCTGTCGATGGCGGTGGACCGCGACGACCTGAACGCTGCCCTGTTCTTCAACATGGCGACCCCGGGGGCCAACACCATCCTGCCGGCCAGTCCGCTGTACGAGGAAGCGGTCGCCAACAAGTGGGTCACGCTGGACTACGACGCGGCAAACGCGTTGCTGGACGAGATGGGGCTGGCCGAGCGCAACGACGAGGGTGTGCGCCTGCTGCCCGATGGCCGTCCGGTGGTGATCGTGGTCGAGACGACCGGTGAGTCGAGCGAGCATTCCGACATGCTGGAGCTGATCGCGGAGAGCTGGCGCAACATCGGCGTCAACATCTTCATCCGGCCCCAGGAGCGCGAGGCGCTGCGCAACCGCATCTATTCCGGCGAGACCATCATGTCGGTGTTCAACGGGTTGGATAACGGCATTCCCACCCCCGACATGTCGCCGTGGGAGCTGGCACCGACCACCCAGGACCAGTGGCAGTGGCCGATGTGGGGCCAGTTCTACGAGACCAAGGGCGGTGCCGGACTGGCGGTCGACATGCCGGAAGCCGAGCGCCTGATGGAGCTCTATCTCGACTGGGGCGAGACCTCCTCCAGCGAGGAACGCGCGGCGATCTGGAAGGAGATGGTTGAGATCTACACCAACAACGTCTTCACCATCGGCACCGTCAATCAGGTGCCGCAGCCGGTGGTGGTGTCCAACCGCCTGCACAACGTGCCGGTGGACGGCATCTACAACTGGGACCCCGGCGCCCAGTTCGGCATGTACCGCCCCGACTCCTTCTGGATGGAATAGTGCCGCCACGCGCCTTCGCCGTATTTACCCTCGCCCGTCCGCAGGATGGGAGAGGGAGGGACCCGCGAACCGAAGGTTTGCGGGAGGGTGAGGGCAATGGTTTGACCCCGCGCATCGGCCTGGAGGTGCGGGCAGCAATGACGTCTTCTCGCCTTCGTCGCCGCGAGAGCGCTGACCACCGCGCCGATGCCCTCACCCTCCCAGCCTGCGGCTGGGCCCCTCCCTCTCCCAGGCCGCGCCGCGTGCGGCTTCGCGGCGCGGGAGAGGGAAAGCCGGCATAACCGACCGACATGCTGCGCTATGTCGCCCATCGACTGCTGGTGATGATCCCGACCCTGCTGGTCATCAGCTTCCTGATCTTCGTGATTATCCAGCTGCCAGAGGGCGACATCATCTCCAACATGCTGTCGGAGCTGGAGGCGCAGGGGCCGGCCGGGCGCGCGCAGCTCGACTTCCTGATGGCCGAGTACGGGTTCGACCGGCCGTTCATCGAGCAGTACTTCTCGTGGCTGTGGGACCTGCTGCGCGGCAATCTGGGCTATTCGTTCGACTACGGCCGCCCGGTGTCGGAGGTGGTCGGCGACCGCTTCTTCTTCACCTTCCTGCTGAACTTTTTCACCATCCTGTTCATCTGGGCGGTGGCGTTCCCCATCGGCGTCTACTCCGCCGTCTACCAGTACAGCCCGGGCGACTACCTGGCGACGTTCATCGGCTACCTCGGACTGGCGGTCCCGAACTTCCTGCTCGCCATCGTCATGCTGTATCTGGCCAACGAGTGGTTCGACACCGACATCGGCGGCCTGTTGGACGACGAGTACCGGGACCAGCCATGGTCGTGGGGCAAGGTCGGCTCGTTCCTGTCCCACCTGTGGGTGCCGGTTGTGATCATCGGCACCTCGGGCACGGCCGGCATGATCCGCCGCCTGCGCGCCAATGTGCTGGATGAGCTGCAGAAGCAGTATGTCGTCACCGCCCGCGCCAAGGGCGTGCCGCGCGGCAAGCTGTTGGTGAAGTACCCGCTGCGCATGGCGCTGAACCCGTTCATCGCCGACATCGGCAATTTGCTGCCGGAGGTGATCAGCGGTGCGGCCATCGTCTCCGTCGTGCTGGGCCTGAACACCACCGGCGAGATGCTGGTGCGCGCGCTGCAAGTGCAGGACATGTACCTGGCCGGCTCGTTCCTGATGTTCCTGGCCGCGCTGACCGTGCTCGGCATGCTGCTGTCCGACCTGCTGCTCGCGGTGCTCGACCCGCGCATCCGGCTCGGCGGGGGGCAGACCAAATGAGCGACATGACCGGACGCCGCCCGGAACGCCCGGTGAGCGACGCGCCGCCCGACCGGCTGCCGCACTTCGTCTCCGACGATCCGTTCGAGCCGGCCGCCGAAACCGAAATGTCGCCGGAGATGCAGCGCTACTACATGGCGTCGCAGTGGACGATGATGTGGTGGAAGCTCAAGCGCCACCGGCTGGCCGTCATCTCCGCCGTCGTGCTGGCGATCCTCTACCTCTCGGTCCTGTTCAGCGAGATGCTGGCGCCCTACGCGCTGGAGACCCGGTCCAACGACCACATCTTCCTGCCGCCGATGGACGTGCACTGGTTCCACGAGGGCGAGTTCATCGGGCCGTTCGTCTATGGCGTGAAGAACGAGGGTATCGACACAGAGACCTTCCTGCCGGTCTGGGGCGAGGACACGACGAACCCGCAACCTCTGCGCTTCTTCTGCTCCGGCGACGAGTACTTCTGGCTCGGCCTGATCGAGATGGACTTCCACTTCATCTGCCCGCCAGAGGATGGCGTGTTCTATTGGCTGGGCGCCGACCGGCTGGGCCGGGACGTGTGGTCGCGCATGATCTATGGCGCGCGCATTTCGCTGACCGTCGGCCTGGTCGGCATCACCTTGAGCTTCATGCTCGGCATCGTGCTCGGCGGCCTGGCCGGCTACTACGGTGGCCTAGTCGACAGCACGGTGCAGCGGATCATCGAGATCCTGCGCTCGTTCCCGCAACTGCCATTGTGGATGGCGTTGTCCGCGGCGCTACCCGCGACCTGGGACATGGTGTGGATCTATTTCGGGCTCACCCTGATCCTGGCCTTGCTGGACTGGCCGTCGCTTGCCCGCGCGGTGCGCTCGAAACTGTTGTCGCTGCGCGAGGAGGACTTTGCCACCGCGGCGCAGTTGATGGGCGCCAAGCCCTCGCGGGTCATCGGGCGGCACCTGCTGCCGAGTTTCGCCAGCCACCTGATCGCGTCGGCCAGCCTGTCGATCCCCGGCATGATCCTGGCCGAAACCGCGCTTAGCTACCTGGGCCTGGGGCTGGACTCACCGGCGGTGAGCTGGGGCGTGCTGATGAAGGAGGCGACCAACTTCACCGACGTGGTGCTGCACCCGTGGCTGATCTACCCCATGGTGCCGGTGATCATCGTCGTGCTGGCGTTCAACTTCCTGGGCGATGGCCTGCGCGACGCCGCCGATCCATACAAGTAGTCCGATCTGTTAATTCAGGCCTTGTGAACTTGAGGCGCGCCAACGTCAGAATTCGTTTGTTGAAGGCCGTGCCGCAGTTGGCCTGAACTCCCCGCACAGACCCCGAGCAGCCGGGGCGACAAGGGAGGTAACCCAACATGAGCGAGCAACTGCGCCAGGTGATCGTCGACACCCAGGCCAAATTCCAGGCCGACCCCGAGGCAGCGAAGGTGACGTTCTCATCGGCGTCGGCGTTGCAGGAGGGCCTGCACACCCGCGCGGCCATGCGCGACCACGCGGTCGAGGTCGACGAGCCGGAGATGCTGGGCGGCACGGACAAGGGGCCGAACCCGGTGGAACTGGTGCTGGCGGCCCTCGGCACCTGTCAGGAGATCACCTACCGC
Source organism: Alphaproteobacteria bacterium (assembly GCA_965227515.1). Classification (GTDB taxonomy): domain Bacteria; phylum Pseudomonadota; class Alphaproteobacteria; order CALKHQ01; family CALKHQ01; genus CBDDFZ01. The sequence continues at coordinate 941,833 of CBDDFZ010000001.1, read as the reverse complement.
GCCTATGCGACCGCGCTCGGCATTCCGTTGGAACAGGTCTCGGTCAAGCTCGACGGCGACATCGACCTGCGCGGCTTCTTCGCCGTCGACGACAGCGTCAGGCCGGGCTACCAGGGCATCCACGGCACGGTGACGTTGCAGTCCAGCGCATCGCCCGAGCAGCTCGAGATGCTGCGCGGCGCGGTCAACGCCCACTGCCCGGTGCTGGACATCCTGACCAAGCCGGTGCCGGTCAACCTGGATATCGAGATCCAGCCCGTCGCGGCCGCCGCCGCCGAGTAGCCAGAACTATGCGTCGTCCTCGCCCTTGTGGCGAGGGCGACGATGGTTGGTGGGCTCAGGTCTGCAAGCAACTGTCGTCAATTGGCGGTGCCGAAGCAGGCCTGTTTCCCGGAGACGCCCCGTCTCACGCCGCGCGGTGGTGTCCGCGCAGCACCAGCCAGACGATGGCGCCGCCGGCCAGCACCAGGGCCGGCGCCATCGCATACTGCACCACGTCCCAGCCATGGGCGTCGAGCAGCGCGCCGGAGCTGAAAGAGGCCACCGAGACCAGGCCGAACACCAGGAAGTCGTTCAGGCCCTGCACCTTGGCCTGCTCCTCGGGCTCATGCGCGCTCGCCAGCAGGCTGGTCGCGCCGATGAAGCCGAAGTTCCAGCCGAGCCCGAGCAGGATCAGCGCGACGTAGAACTGGGTCAGGTCGACACCGCTCAGCGCGACGGCGCCGCAACCGGCGAGCAGCACCAGGCCGACCGACATCACCTTGATCTGGCCGAAGCGGGCGATGATGGAGCCGGTGAAGAAGCTGGGCGCGAACATCGCGAACGCGTGCCAGCGCACGACATCGGCGGCATCGTCGGGCGAGAAGCCGCAGCCCACCATGGCCAGCGATGTCGAGGTCATCACCAGGCTCATCAGCGCGAAGCTGACCATGCCGCAGATGATGGCGACCGCGACCTTCGGCTGGCGCAGGATGACGCCCAGCGGCCGGCCGGTGCTGGTGCCGCGCACGCGGCGCGGCGGCGTCGGGATATCGAGGAACAGCAGGACCACGGCGCCGACGATGTTGACCAGCAGGGTGGCGCCATAGGCGCCCGCATAGGGCACCGGCGTCAGGTAGTCGCGTGTGTTCTGGGCGATCTCCGGCCCCAGCAGGGCAGCGATCAGGCCGCCGGCCAGCACCCAGGAAATCGCTTTCGGCTTGAACGCCTGCGACGCGGTGTCGGCGGCGGCGAACCGGTAATAGCCCTGGAACGACTGGTAGATGCCGAGCAGCGCGCTGCCGGCAAGGAACAGCTCGAAGCTGCCCAGGAACAGGCCTGCCATGCAACAGGCGCCGCCGAGCGACGCGGCCAGCGCCCCAGTGAGGAACCCGGTCCGCCTGCCGAACCGCCCCATGAACAGCGATGCCGGTGCCGCGGTGAACATCGACGCCAGGACCGTGAACGAGATCGGCAGGGTCGCCAGCGCCGGGTCCGGCGCCAACAGGGCACCGGCCAGCCCGCCCAGGATGATGTGGATCGGCATCTGGGCGCCCAGGATGGCATGGGTGAGGAACAACACCCCGACATTGCGCTTGGCGCGCGTGTCGTCGATCACGGTTGCGGTGGTGGCGATGGCCATGGCGAGGGGCGGCTTTCCCTACCCCGACACCCAGTTGCCGCCGTTGACGTCTATGGTCTGGCCGACGACGTAGTCGCTTTCGGACGACGCCAGGAAGATCGCGGCGCCGACCAGGTCTTCCGCGGTGCCGAAGCGCCCGATCGGCAGCGCCGCCTCGACCTGGCGGAACTTCTCCTTGATCTCCAGGCCCTCATAGCGGGCGAACAGGGCGTCGACCTCTTCCCACATGTCGGTGTCGTGCACGCCCGGCGCGATCCCGTTGACGTAGATCTTGTCCTTGATCAGGTTGAGCCCGAGCGACTGGGTGAGGCTGATCACCGCCGCCTTGCTGGCGCAGTAGACCGCCACCAGCGGCTCGCCGCGCCGGCCGGCCTGGCTCGCCATGTTGACGATCTTGCCGCCATGGCCGCCCTCGCGCATCTTGGCCACCACGGCCTGGGTGACGAATAACAGCCCCTTGACGTTGACGTCGAAAACCCGGTCGTAGCTGCGCTGGGTGATGTCCTCCAGCGGCGCCAGGTCGAACACGGCGGCATTGTTGACCAGCAAGTCGATGCGGCCGCATTTTTCCATAACCTTGGCGACCATGGCGTCGATCGACTCCTGGTCGGTCACGTCCACCGCCACGGCAAACGCCTTGCCGCCCATCTCCTCCGCGGTCGCTTCCGCCGCGGCGGTCAGCACGTCGCAAACCGCGACCGTCGCGCCCTCGCGCGCATAGCCCTCGGCGATCGCCCGCCCGATTCCCCGGGCGCCCCCGGTGACGATCGCTACCTTGTCCTGAAGGCGCATTCCGAACTCCCCTCCTGCACGGATCGTTGTTATTGGTGGGGGACGATAGCGACGAATGATGCCGGGTGCCAGCACAAGCAGGCAGATGTGACATTGCGCGTCTCGCGGGGCGGCAAGCGCCGGAAAAGGGGGAATTCAAGATGACGGAAAAGGTTGTGCTGGTCACCGGGGCCAGCCGCGGTATCGGTGCGGCAGTCGCGCGTGCCGCGGCCGTAGACGGCTACGCCGTGGCGATCAACTACAACAGCAGCGCCGCCGCCGCCGAAGCCCTGGTGCGCGAGATCGAGGGCGCCGGCGGGCGGGCGGTCGCGCTGCAGGCCGACATGGCGGTGCCGGACGATGCCGCGCGGCTGTTCGAGGGCGTGGACCAGGCGTTCGGCCGCCTCGATGCGCTGGTCAACAACGCCGGTGTGATCGGCCCGATGGCGCGGGTCGCCGACACCGACCCGGCCGACTGGGCGGCCCTGTGGGCACTGAACCTGACCGGCTATTTCACCGCTGCCCAGCATGCGATCCGCCGCATGTCGACCGCGCTCGGCGGGCCGGGCGGCGCCATCGTCAACATCTCGTCGGTCGCGGCCAAGACCGGCGGACTGCCGGGCATGGCCGCCTATGCCGCCACCAAGGGCGGGGTCGATGCCTTCACCATCGGGCTCGCCAAGGAACTGGGCCACGAAGGCATCAGGGTCAATTCGGTGCGCCCCGGCCTGATCGACACCGAGATCCACGAGATCTACGGCAAGGGTGCGCAGTTCGAGGCGATGGCCAAGACCGTGCCGCTGGCCGGCCGCGCCGGCACCGCCGCCGAGGTGGCGGACACGGTGATGTGGCTGCTGTCGGACCGGTCGTCCTATGTCAGCGGGGCGGTCATCGACGTCAGCGGCGGGCGCTGAGGCATCCCGGCGTCATTTCGAGCGTATCAGTTCGGGCAACTGCCGTTAATTCGGGGACAGTTTACTAATTATTGCCTGAGAATCTTCGACCCCTACAGGCCGATATGATGATTAGTAAACTGTCCCCGAATTAATCACCCGTCCCCGTCAGATCCGCCTTCGGGGGCGGTGAGGTCCATGTTCTCGTCGGCGTCGCCGGCGACCCCACCCAGTTCCTCCAGCTTCGCTTCGGCTTCCGGCAGGCCGCGCATGGCGGCCAGGTTGAGAAGCTGGATGGCGTGCTGCAGGTTCTGCTCGACGCCGCTGCCGGTCTCGTACATCAGCGCCAGGCTATAGAGCGCCAACGGCTCGCCCTGCTGCGCGGACTCCATGTAGAACTCGAACGCCCGGTCGAGGTTCTGCTCCACCAGCTCGCCGACCGCGAAGATGCGGCCCAGATTGTACTGGGCGACCGGGTCGCCGGCCTCGGCCGCGCGCGCATACAGAAACAGCGCCGTCTCGGTGTTCTGCTCCACGCCTTCGCCGACCTCGTAGAGATAGGCGAGATGGCTGGCGGCGGCGGCACTGCCGGCGGTGGCCGCCTGCTCGTACCACTTGGCGGCCTCGGACGGATCGCGGTCGACGCCCAACCCCTCGTGGTACATGTAGCCGATGTTGTACATGGCGGCGCCGTCGCCCTGGGCGGCGGCGGCCTGGAACAGCTCCATGGCCCGGTCCAGGTCCTGTTCGACGCCGACGCCGTTGAGGAACAGCTTGCCCAGATTGAGCTGCGCGCGGGGGAAGCCCTGCTCCGCCGCCAGCGCATACCAGCGCGCGGCTTCCGCCAGGTCCTCCGGCACGCCACGGCCCCGCTCGTAGAGCTGGCCGATGTTGAACTGGGCCGACGGCAGGTCGTATTCGTCGGCGGCCTCGCGATAGAGCCGCAGGGCCTCCTGCATGTCCTGCTCCACGCCATAGCCATTGGCGTAGAGGCGGCCGAGGTTGATCAGCGAGTGCGGCCAGCCTTCGGCGGCGGACGCCTCATAGAGCCGGCGGGCAAGCTCGTAGTCCTGCTCGATGCCCAGCCCCTGCTCGGCCAGCAGGCCCAGATTGTACTGGGCGATCGGATGGCCCTGCTCGGCCGCGGCCTGATAGAACTCCGCCGCGCGGACTACGTCCTGGCGCACATACAGGCCGCGCTGGAACATGACGCCGATGTTGTACTGGGCGGTGGAATCGCCCTCGTCGGCAAGCGGCTTCAGCTCAAGATAGGCGGTGGCATAGTCGCCCTGCTCGGCGGCGGCGAGCCCGGATTCGAGGTCGGCGAAGGCCGTGCCCGATCCCACCCAGAGTGTCGCGGCCAGCACTGCCGCGGCCAGTGTGCTGTCTGCGAATCGAACGGTCATCAAGCTGTCCCGGTCAGTGGCGTGCGTCGCCGGTCGGCATCTCCCGTTGGACGGCGGCACTTGGCGGGCGGCAAACGACATGCCCACCGCCGTGACGCCGCGCACGGGGCGAATCGACCGTGGCACCTTTATACATCGGCGTGCATATGCAAGTACGTTGATACATTGCCACGGCGCAACCGGCACATCGCCCACCAACCTGCCCGGGCAGCGCGCCGGGTGGGGGAAAGGGCTGGCGCGGACTCAGCGCAAGCTGATCCCGCTCTATCTTAGAACGGCTCCACCAGCACGCCGTCGCGGAACACGCCGGATTCCACCGACCCGTCGGCGTATTGAATGATGCCGACGCCGTTCATGCCGGTGTCGAGATCGGCGCTCGGCGGCATGTGCCACTCGCCGGCCATGCGGTCGCCGTCCGGGCTGATCACCACGCCGAAGCCAGTGAAGACCGATTCCGCCCACTGGCCGCCGTACCATGCGCCCTGCACCATATCGAGCACGCCATAGCCGTCGCGCGACCCGTCCCATTCGCCGGCGTAGGTGTGCCCCGCCGACCAGGTGTAGACGCCGAAGCCGACCCGGCCGCGATCGCCCTCATAGGTGTCGCCGCCGTTGTATTCGTCGTACGACGCGCCCGGTGCCGATGCCGCGGAGCGCGCGTTCACGGCCGCGGCCTCGGCCAAGGCCATGGCCGCGTCGGCGGCATCCACCGACAGGCTGATGCGCTGGTTGCGCGACAGATAACCGGTGACGTTGGTGGCACCGATGCTGACTTGGTAGGCCTCGATCGCCGCCCGCGTGCCGCCACCGAAAATGCCGTCGATGGTGCTGTCATAGTGGCCCAGCAGCGCAAGGGCGCGCTGCACGACACGGCGCTCCTCCTGGCTCCAGCCCTGTTCCCATGCCTGCAGCTCGGCCAGCGTTTCGGCCCGGCTCACGTCCACGGTCAGCTGGTACTCGGTCTCGCCCTCATAGGGCAGCACCCGGACGTAATAGTCGCCGGCCTGCAACGACGCCTCGATGTACTCGTCCGCCAGCTCCACATTGGTCGAGCTGAACAGGATCTCGCCAATGCCGTTCATCAGATCCATGTCGGCATCGCCGGCGAGACCGGTCAGCGAAAGCGTCAGGTCGCTGTCGCCGTTGAGGCGGAACGCGTAGTAGTCGTTCTGGTCGCCGGCGCCGACCCAGTCGGACCGCACGACCTGCCCGGTCACCACGCCGAGATTGGTGGCGGTGTCCAGATCGTTGCCGGCCAGGTCGTCGCGCGTCTGCTGCACGCTGACCGTGTAGTCGGACTGGCCGGAGTAGACATAGACCCTCGCGTAATACGTACCCGGCTCCAGGCGCATCGCGATGGCTTCGTCGCGATAGCCGCCCTCGTTGCTCGACTGCAGGAAATTGACGTTGGCGTCATAGAGCTCCAGGTCCATGTCCTGGCTCAGCCCGGTGGTCTGCACCAGCACGGTCATGCCCTGGGAGATGGTGAAGGAATACCAATCCTCCTCGTCCATCAGGTCCAGCCGCTCGCTCCGCTGCAGCACGTTGGTCGCCGTGACGGTGCCCAAGGGCGCGGCGTTGGCGGCGCTGTTGCCGATGGTGTCGGCCGGCGGCTGGTTGGCACGCTCCGCCGAGACGCTCAGCACGTAGGGCGTGACCGCGCCTTCGTAGCCCAGAATGTGGATGTAGTAGACGCCAGGCGGCAGGATCTGCTGCACCTCCTCGGCTTCCTGGCCGATGAACTCCGACGAACCGGCCACCCGCTCGTCTTCGGTCCACACGATCAGGTCGGCGTCATCCTCCAGGCCGTCGATCTCGATCTCGACGGCCGACCAGCTGCCGATCTCGAACCGCAGGTAGTCGTCCACATCCAGCGCATCGACGCTGCCAGTGTATTCCAGGTCCTGGCCGTCGATCGACCCGATGTCCAGGGCATCGGCCAAGGTGCCGCCGGGGTCCGACGGCAGCGGGCCGCTGGCCAGGGCGTTCGCGACCGGCTCGACCGACAGCGAGACGCTGGCCGGCACCACGCCGCCGCGGCCGTCGTCGACCTCATAGCTGAACCGGCTGGATGCCAGGTCCACGGCGGTGGCGCGGAACTCCAGCGCCGCCAGCTCGCGGTGGGCGAATTCGTCGCCAACCCGGACCACGCCGCCGTTCAGCAGCATCTCGCCGGGCGAGGGCAGCTGCAGGATGCGCACGGTCATCGGATCGTTGTCCGGATCCGTGGGCAGGCTCAGCCCCAGATTGGTGGCGGTCCCGGACGGCACCGAAATCTCGCGGAACTCCGGCACCCACGGCGCACGGTTGTCGCTCTCCACCGCGATGGCGACCTCGCCGACGACGGGGGAATGGGACGCGTCGGCCGCGGCATAGCGCAGGATGCCGGCATCGCCGACATGGCCGGCCGACGGCTCGTAGCGCAGTTGCGCGAACTCGTCGCCGGGAATGGTGTCGCCCACCCGCAGCGGGCGGTTGCCCAGGGTCACGGTGCCGCGATAGGGCAGCTCCAGGATCGTCACCTCGAAGCTGTCGTCGCCGCTGTCGGACGGCGCGTCGAACACCAGCGACGCGGCCCCGGCCGAAGCCTGCACCACGACGGCCTGGTTCTCCACCACCTGCGGCGGCTGGTCCGGCGCCACCACGGTGATGCGCACCATGCCGCGCACCGGATCGTTGGTCTCGTCGGTGACTTCGAACTCGAACGAGCCGGCGTCGCCGGAATGCCCGGCCGCCGCCACATAGACCAGCCGGCCGAAATCGCGCGCGGTCAGCGTGTCGCCAATGCTCAGGGCCTGCGCGCCAAGATGGACCTCGCCACGGCTGGGCAGCCAGGTGATGCGGAAGAACAGCGCGTCGCCTTCCGGATCGGTCGGCAGCGACAGCTCCAGCGGCGCACCCTCGGCACTGGCTGTCACTTCCACGAAGCGCTGGTCGGCCAGCACCGGCGGCAGGTTCGGGGTGACGATGGTGATGCGCACGATGCCGCGCACCACACCGCCGCGCTCGTCGCTGACCTCGTACTCGAACGAGCCGACCTGACCGGTGGCCTCGCCATCCGGGCGATAGGTCAGCGCGGTGAGCTGATAGATGGTCAGTTCCTCGAAGCGGCCGATGGGGCGCCCGTTCATCTCGATGGTGCCGCTGTTGGGCAGCCACGTCGTCCGCAGCGTCAGGACATCGTTGTCCGGGTCGATGGGCGCCGGGATGCGCAGCGGGTGCGTCTCGGCATCGATCGGCACGTTCACGCGCAGCACGTCGGGAATGATCGGCGACTGGTTGGGCGCACGCAGGCTGATCCGCAGCAGGCCCTCGACGACGCCATCCTCGTTGCCGTCGTCGACGCTGTAGCGGAACACGCCCGCCGAGCCCTGGAACTCGGGGTCCGGCACGTAGGTCAGCGCGCCGAGCTGCAGAAGCGACAGTTCCTGGTCCACCGCCACGGCGATGCCGCGCGAGAGCACGTCGCCGGCCCGCGGCAGCTCCAGAACCGTGATGACGAGATCGTCGCCATCCTCGTCGGAGGGCTTGTCGATGCCAAGCTCGGCCTCGCCGGCGTCGGCATCCAGCTCCAGGGTGCGGGTCGGGGCGACCACCGGCGGATTATTGACATCACCCGCGGGGGGATTGTCGCGGTCGGGGTCCGGCACGGCGGCACGCGCCGCCTCGATCGCCTGGATCACCTCGGTCAGCTTCTGCGCCACCGGAATGGCCAGCGGATGCTCCGGATAGGTCGCGATGAACTGCTCCAGCAGCACGCGCTGCAATTCCAGATCGGTGGCCGTGGTCGCTTGCACGTAGAGCTGGATCGCGGCTTGCGCGTCGTAGACGGCCACCTGGGCGCCGTCGATCTCCGGCGGCCCATCGGTCTCCGGGTTCTCGACAACCTGGACCTGCGGATTGAACTGGAACGAGTTGCCGGTCGGCGCATAGTGCACCCACGGCGTCTGGGCGCCGTCGGTGACCTCGCGCATCTCGGCGGCGACGTCGTCCAGCATCAGGCGGACGTCCAGATTGGGCTCGTTGATGTTGTTCAGCAGGGCCTGGGTGAACGGGCTGTGGTCGCCGTCGCCGTCGTAGGCGACCTCGCCGGCCGCGGTGGCATAGACGATCAGGGTGCCGGAGGCACTGGTCCGCATTTCGGCCAGGCCGCGGCCGACGCTGCGCGATGTGGTCGTCAGGCTGCGCGCAAGCGGATTGTTGCGGCAGGCATCCAGGAACACCAGGCCCATGAAGTCCGGGCGGGAAAGCTGGGCGACGATGTCGTTGGCGCGGACCACTTGGTAGAACAGGTCAGCCTCGTGCTCCAGGCGCGCGTCAACGGGCACCAGATAGTTGATGTCGTCCACCTGCAGCCCGTGGCCGGCGTAAAAGAACAGCCCGACATCCGCATCGTCGAGCGCAATGATGAACTGGTAGATCAGGGCGTCGAAGGCCTGTTTGTCGAGATCGATGCCCAGGTAGACCTCGAATCCAAGCTCGGTCAGCGAATCGCCCATCGCCTCGGCGTCGTTGATGGGATTGGCCAGCCGGGCGGTGTGCTCGTAGTCGCTGTTGCCGATGACCAGCGCGACACGACGCTCCGGCCCAAGCTCTTCATTCTGGCGCGTGGCACCGCGATCGTCGGCATATATGCCGGTCGTGCCAAGGCACCAGACAATCAGGAGCAGTGTTCCAGCGAACAACGGTCTCATGACGGCCACCATGTTCCCCACTCGATTACGCGCGAACCCGACACATTTTCGCCGGCCGAACGGCCCCCAGAATGCGTCAGGTGACTTGGATCGTCAATTCCGGTGCCGCGTCAAGACGTTAGACGCCACGGCCCCCGCAAATTCATGCGCCTATGAATGCGAACATAAAATATGAATACGCCTTAATAATGGCGACCCGGTGCCGCTGCCAAGGGGGTTTGCAGCAAGGCTGCGGCACCGCGCCGTCACACCAGTGTGAACACGTGCCCCGAGCGCCGCGCACGTTGGGAGAAAAATGGGGCGATACTCAGGCGTCCGACGGCACGGTCGCGGTCATCGACGGCCGTTCGGAAACCTGGCCGTACCACTGCGCCAGGGCGGGCCGCCCGTTGCGCCAGTCCGCATCGCCGAAGCGGAAGTCCAGGTAGCCGAGCGCGCAGGCCACCGCGATCTTGTCGAGGCCGAACCGGGCGTCCTGCCAACCCTCCGCCTGGACATTCAGGGCATCCAGCGCGCTGTCGATCTTGCGGCGCTGGCCGGCAAGCCAGGCGCCGGACTGCTGTTCCGCCGACCGGAAACGCTTCTCGTAGATCGAGAGCACCGCGGCATCGAGGATGCCGTTGGCGAGCGCGATCCGCTGCTCGGTGGTGCGCTGCCCCGGGCCTTCCGGCGGCATCAGGGCCTTGTCGCCAGCCAACCCGTCCAGATAGCCGCAGATCACCCGCGAATCGTAGAGCGCCAGACCGTCGTCGGTGACCAGGGTCGGCACCTTGGCCAGCGGATTGACCGCCAGCAGCTCCGCCGGCGGGTCGACCGGTGTCGCGGAGACCGGCTGCAACGTGATCCGGTCGACCAGGCCAAGCTCGTGGGCAGTGACCATGACAATGCGCACGAACGGAGAGGTCGCGCTATAGAACAGCTTCATTGGGTACTCCGGGTAAGGTGGGATGATTTTTCGATCAGCTTGCGCTGAAGTCTGCGCCGGCCCTCTCCCCCACCCGGCCGCCCAACGAAAGTATGCTGTCTGGGTGCCCGGGTGGGGGAGAGGGCCGGTGCCGACTTGAATACAAAGAACTCTAGAACTGGTCCTTGCGGGCGCGGACCTCGGCGAACACGCTGACCGGATCGGCGCCGGCCATGCCGATGGCGGCGGCCAGCTCTGGCGCGTCGGCGCGCAGGAACGGGTTGGTCTCGCGCTCCTCGGCCAGGGTCGACGGCACCGTCGGCTGCCCCTCGCGGCGCAGGCCGTCGATCGCGCGCGCGCGGTCCACCAGGGCCTCGTTCTCCGGCTCGACGGTCAGCGCGAAGCGCGCATTGGCCTGGGTGTATTCGTGCGCGCAATAGACCTTGGCCGAACCCGGCAGGTCGCGCAGCTTGCCGAGCGAATGCCACATCTGCTTGGGGCTGCCCTCGAACAGGCGTCCGCAGCCCAGCGCGAACAGGGTGTCGCCGCAGAACAGCACGTCGCTGTCCGCGAACCAGTAGGCGATGTGGCCGCGGGTATGGCCGGGCACGTCGAACACCTGCGCCACCTGGCTGCCCAGCGCATAGGTGTCGCCGTCGCCGACCGCGACCTGGATGCCGGGGATGCGGGCCTCGTCGGCGCGCGGTCCGACGATGGTGCAGCCGGTCGCGGCCTGGATCGTCATGTTGCCGCCGACATGGTCGTTGTGGTGGTGGGTGTTCAGGATGTGGGTGATCCGCCACCCCTTCGCGTCCGCCGCCTGCATCACCGGTTCGGCGACCGCCGGGTCGATGACCGCGGTGTCGCCGGTCTCCGGGTCGTGCGCCAGATAGACGTAGTTGTCGCTGAGCACCGGAACCTGGTGGACTTCCAATTTCGCCATGTCACCTGCTTTCGCTTGGCCTCGCCCCCCGCCATAGTAGGGCGCCCCAATGGCAATGAAAATGCCGGCCGTGAAAATGCCGGCGACATAGGATTGAGCACGGCGAGCAGGCATGACAACCGAACAGATCATCATCTTCGCCGTGCTGGGTATCGCCCTGGTTCTGTTCGTCTGGGGACGGTTCCGGTACGACATCGTGGCTTGCGGCGCGCTGCTGACCGCGACCCTGGCCGGCGTGGTGCCGGCGGGCGACGCGTTCTCCGGCTTCGGCCACCCCGCCGTCATCACCGTCGCCGCCGTGCTGGTGATCAGCCAGGCGCTGCAGAATTCCGGCCTGCTCGACATCGTGGCCGCCCGGCTGGCCGGGCTGACCGGCAACACGATGGTTCACATCGCGCTGATGACCGGGGTCGGCGCCCTCATTTCCGGCTTTATGAACAATGTCGGCGCGCTGGCGCTGTTGATGCCGCTGGCCCTGCGCAACGCCCGCGCCAACGGCCAGTCGCCCTCCCACATCCTGATGCCGCTGTCGTTCGGCACCATCCTGGGCGGGCTGACCACCCAGATCGGCACGCCGCCCAACATCATCGTCGCCAACTACCGCGCGGGCGCGGCCGGCGAGCCGTTTTCGATGTTCGACTACTCGCCCGTCGGCGCGCTGGTCGCCATTGCCGGCGTCATCTTCGTCGTGCTGATCGGCTGGCGCCTGGTGCCCACCGACCGGCGCGGCCGGCAATCGGCGGAAGAGGCGTTCGAGATTCGCGACTACATGACCGAGTTGAAGATCGGCGAAGGCGCCAAGCTGATCGGCACCACTGTGCGCGACTTGGAAAAGGACCATGGCGACACGGTCGCGGTGGTCGGCATCATTCGCGGCCACGCGCGCTTCTATTCCAGCCTGCGCATGATGGAGATCGCCCAGGGCGACATCGTCATCGTGCGCGGCGACCCGGCGGATCTGAAGAACCTGGTCGGCAAGACGGGCATCGACTTCGTCGGCCGCGCCGACTTCGACACCCAGGACCTGCGTTCCGAGGACGTCGGCCTGATGGAGATGGTGGTGCAGCCGGGCGCCGCGGTGGAGAACCGCTCGGCGGCCCGCCTGCATTTCCGCCGCCGCTATGGCGCCAACCTGCTGGCAATCGCGCGCGAGGGGCGGCCGATCAAGCGCCGGCTGGGCGAGGTGCCGTTCGTCGCCGGCGACGTGCTGCTGGTGCAGGGCGAGCTTGACGCGCTGCCGGATGTCGCGCGCGAGATGGGGTGCCTGCCGCTCGCCACCCGCGCCCTGTCGCTGACGGCAAATCGCAACATCTGGCTGCCGCTGGCGATCTTCATCGGCGCCATCGCGCTGACGGCGGCAGGGGTCACCACGGCAGCGGTCGCGTTCGCGCTCGCCGTGGGCGTGATGGTGGTCAGCGGCACGATCACGCCGCGCGCCATGTACCAGTCCATCGACTGGCCGGTGATCGCGCTGCTGGCGACCATGATCCCGCTCGGCGGCGCCCTGGAGGCGACCGGCGGCACCGCGTTGATCGCCGGCCTGGTGCTGGACGTGGGGGCGGCGCTGGACCCGGTGATCATCCTGGCCATCGTGCTGGTGGTGACGATGACCTTGTCGGACATCATGAACAATGCCGCCACGGCGGTGGTGATGGCGCCGATCTCCGCGCAGATCGCGATTGCGCTGGGCGTCAGCCCAGACCCGTTCCTGATGGCGGTGGCGATCGGCGCGTCGTGCGCCTTCCTGACCCCGATCGGCCACCAGAACAACGTCCTGGTCATGGGGCCGGGCGGCTATCGCTTCGGCGATTATTGGCGGATGGGCCTGCCGCTGGAAATCCTGATCGTCGCCGTGGCGGTGCCGCTGATCGTGATCGTCTGGCCGCTTGGGGGTTAGTGCGATTCTTTCGTGTCGGTGCGGGGACCAGTGAATGCGACAACCGTTTTTGGGGCCATATACGCTATTGGGCTAGTGGCGCCATCTCCCGCGCCCTTGCCGTCATTGCGAGGAGCGGAGCGACGCGGCAATCCAGGGCAACATGCGTGACGTCAAGTCAGTCGCCTGGATCGCGTCGTCATTTCAGTCCTCGCGATGAGATTGGAACTCATTGAAATTATTCACAATCGTCATGGTCGGGCTTGTCCCGACCATCCACGACTTGTCATCGCCCGATCCAAAGACGTGGATGCCCGCAACAAGTGCGGGCATGACGATAGTGGTTGGAAGCGCTCAACTGTGTTGATGACGCCGAAGAATTTGAGCTGTTTCTTGGCGCAGTCGGTATCAGGCAATGCGAACTTAGGTCAGCAATTCACCCCCAAATCGCCGGTCGACATTCCGCGCGACTGCGGTAGCATTCTTGTCCCCCAAATCAGAAGAAAAGGCGGAGGACGCCATGCATGTTGCAGCCATCCTGAAGGACAAGGGCAACAGGGTCGTTCACGCCACGCCGGGCTCCAAGATGGCCGACGCGGCAGCGACCCTCCAGCGCGAGCATATCGGGGTCATTGTCGTCTCGGACCGCGCGGGCGCGGTCGACGGCATCCTGTCGGAGCGCGACATCGTGCACGCGGTGGCCACCCACGGCACCACCTGCCTGGACGGGCCGGTCAGGGACTACATGACCGCGAACGTCATCACCTGCACGCCGGACGACACGCTCGACAAGCTGATGCAGTTGATGACCGACCACCGCATCCGCCACCTGCCGGTGATGCGCAACGACCGCATGGTCGGCATAATCAGCATCGGCGACGTGGTGAAGCACCGCCTGGGCGAGTTGCAGCACGAACGCGACGCACTGGAGCAGTACATCGCGGCGGGTTGAGGCGCACCGGACGTTGTAGATGGGCTAACGGCCCTTGTTTGGTGGCGTGCATGAGTGGTCGTCCCTCAAGATGTCGGTGTCATACACGGAGTCGGGTTTGCCGCTCCAAGACATCGAGGAGAGACGACCATGAACTACTATGCCGGGATTGACGTTTCTTTGGAATGGTCATCGGTATGCGTTGTTGACGGCGCGGGCGGGATTGTCTGCGAGGCTCGTATTGCGAGCACGCCGGCGGGTTTGTTGTTGTGGTTTGGGTCTTTGGGGATTTCGGTTGAGCGGATTGGTCTTGAGGCGGGGCCGTTGTCGCAATGGCTTGTGCGGGAGTGCGCGCAGGGCGGTCTTTCGGTTGAGTTGCTGGAGACGCGTCATGTTGCGCGGGCCCTTTCGACGATGCCGGTGAAGTCGGACCGCTCGGACGCACGCGGGATTGCTCAGCTGATGCGTGTGGGCTGGTTTCGGCCGGTTCACTGCAAGTCTTTGGCGGCCCAGGAGATGCGGGCCCTTTTGAAGGGTCGCGACCAGCTCCGCGCGAAGCTGCACGATCTTGAGATGCACCTTCGTGGTCAGCTGCGGAACTTCGGGCTGAAGGTAGGGCACACCACCAGGCGCAGCTTTTCGACACGTATTTCGGAGCTTGTGGCGGGGCATCCGGTACTGGAGGCGGTGGCGGGGGCGCTGCTGTCGGCACGCGATGGCCTGTTGCTATCGTTCACGGCGCTGGACCGGCAGGTCCGGGCGGCGGCGCAGGCCGACGATCGCGCTCGCCTGCTGATGACGGTGCCGGGCGTGGGGAGCATTGTCGGACTGACCTACTTGTCGGGAGTGGACGACCCCGGGCGGTTTGCCTCGTCGCGCCTGGTGGGTGCGCACTTCGGCCTGACGCCGACCAAGCGCCAGTCGGGCGAGAGCGAGGTGATGGGGCGGATATCGAAGGTAGGGGACGCCGATGTGCGCTCGGCCCTCTATGAGGCGGCACACGTGGTTCTGACCCGGCCGATCGAGGGCGGCTGGCTGAAGAGCTGGGCGATGAAGCTGGCCAGGCGTGCGGGCATGAGGAAGGCGAAGGTCGCGCTGGCGCGCCGGCTCGCCGTGATCATGCACCGGATGTGGGTTGACGGCACCGCGTTCAACCATGCCGGACCGGTGCGCCCGGCGATGGCAGCGGCCTAATGGCAAAGACGACCGCCGCATAGGGAGAACCAGCACACGAGCTTCGGCGGGCGCAGACACCGGCCCGTCAAGCGCCGTCCCGCGCCGGGACGATGGATCAGGTCAGGCCGCCATCCAGGATGTCGCCTCGCACGAGAGCACGCTTCCGTAGATTGGACCGACCGATCCTCGCATATCCATCTTGGTGGCGGCCGTGCGCCGACCCCGTACAGAAGCATGACCCAGGCGCCGGGACGACGAAAAAGGGATTGACCAACAATGGCCCGTTACAGAAGCCTGGGTGGAGCGCAGCGAAACCCGGGTTCCACTTCGTTTCACCCGGGCTACGATCCTCCAACCCACGCCCGGGGCCGCCGGAGCGGCAGGCCGCCACCGAGGGCCTCGTCGATGCGCAGGCACTCGTTCCACTTCGCCATCCGTTCGGAACGGGTGAAGGAGCCGACCTTGAGCTGATCGGCGCCCCAGCCAACGGCGAGATGGGTCACGGTCACATCCTCGGTCTCGCCGGAGCGGGCCGACACGATGGTGGCCCAGCCATGGGCGCGGGCGTCGTTCAGGGCGTGGTGCGCGCGGGTCAGCGTGCCGGCCTGGTTGGGCTTGATCAGGGCCGCGGTGCAGGAACGCGCGCCGGCGGCATCGGCGATCCGTTCCGGCGCGGTCGCCAGATGGTCGTCGCCGACCGTGATGATGCCGGCCGGCACCTGGGCCACGAACGCCGCCATGCCGTCGAAGTCGTCCTCCGCGCACGGGTCCTCGATGGACACGATGGGGTAGCGCCGGCACCAGCCGAGCAGCAGTTCGCGCCATTCGTCGCCGTCCAGGCGCCGATCCTCCGCCGCCAGCCGGTAATGCTCGCCGTCCAGCAACTGGGTGGCGGCGATGTCGAGGGCGATGGCGACATCCTCGCCGGGACGCAGGCCCGCGCGCTCGATGGCGCGGACCAGGAAATCCAGTGCGTCCTCGTTGCCCTCGAATTGCGGCCACCAGCCGCCCTCGTCGGCCACCCCGGCGAGCTTGCCGGCCTCGGCCATCAGCCCGCCGGCAGCGCGATAGACCTCGGCGGTCCAGTCGAATGCCTGGGCGATGTGGGCGGCGCCGACCGCGACCACCATAAAGTCCTGCATGTCAACCCGCCGGCTGGCGTGCGCGCCGCCGCCGAAGACCTGGATCTCCGGGATCGGCATGTCGGTGACCGGCGCGTTGGCGGCCAGCCAACGCCACAACGGCAGCCCGGCGGCGGCGGCCGCGGCATGGGCGGTGGCCATCGAGCACGCGATCACCGCGTTGCCGCCGCAACGGGCCAGATCAGGCGTGCCATCGGTCTCGCTCAGCACCTTGTCGATGCCGGCCTGGTCCGCCGCATTCCGGCCGATCAGGGCCGGCGCCAGTTCGACGGTAAGTGCGTCCAGCGCGCCTGCGACGTCGAGCCCGCCGAACGCCGTGCCCCCGTCGCGCTTGTCGACCGCCTCGTGGCGCCCGGTGGAGGCCCCGGCGGGTGCGATCGCCCGGCCGGTGACGCCGCTCGCCAGCGCGATCTCGGCCTCGACGGTCGGGCGCCCGCGCGAATCCCACACCCGGCGGCCGGTGACGGCAGTGATGCGGGTGTCGGTCATGCGGCGATTTCCTTGTTCCAGGCGGCGCGCACGGCGGCGAGGGTGTCGGCGCCGGATTGAACGATCCTGCACGCGGCGGTGCGCACGCGGTCCTGCGCCGCTGTGTCGGTGATGTACTCGACCGGCGACTTGCCGTCGATCCGCGCCAGTGTCAGCGCCGGCAGCAGGGTCGCGGCGCGCGCCTCCGCCTCCGCCGCCGGCTCCCAGTCGATCCGGGCCAGCCACGCGTCGGCCAGCGCATCGAACGCGGCCAGGAAGGTGGGTGCCGCTCCGGGCTGGGGCACGCACTTCAGCAGCAGGTGGTTGAGGCAGAAGGCGACGTCGAAGGCGGGATCGCCATACCAGGCGCACTCGGCATCCAGGAACACGGGGCCGGTGGGACCGACCAGGATGTTCTTCGGGCTAACGTCGCCGTGGACCAGCGTGCGCTTGGTGGTGTGGGTGCGTTCGGCCAGCGCGCGCAGGTGACCGGCAAGGTCGGGGTGCGCCGTCGCCGTGGCGATCAGATAGGGTTCCAGCCGGATCGCCCAGAACACCGCGTCGGTGGGAAAGGTCGCCGCCATATCGTCGCGCCCCGCGGTGGCGGCATGGATGCGCCCGATGGCGTCGCCGACCTTGGCGGCGAAATCAGGGTCGGCGCGACCGGCCAAGAGTTCCGCCTTCCAGACCGGATGCCGGTCCGGGTCCAGCCAGGCCATCGCAAACAGACCCTCGTCGGGCGCATGCCCCAGCACGGCGGGTGCGGCGCCCGGCACGATACGGTCGGCCGCGCGCAGCCAGCCGACTTCATAGGCGTTGCGCTCCACCGGTGCGCGCCAGTCCGCCGCGACCTTCAGCTTGGCGAGCGCGCGCTTGATGCAGAACGGCCCGCGCGCCGCGTCGACCCGCCAGATGTCCGACGCCACCCCGCCGGTCAGCGCGATGAATGCAGGCGTCTCGTCCGCGCCCACCAGGCCCATGTCCCGCAGGACGGGAAGGAGGTTGGAGTGCTCGGTCATAAACGGATTGGATCGCAGATTTCCGTCACGGCAACATTGCGCGCGCAAGAGCCGCCAACAACAACATCGTCATGCTCGGGCTTGTCCCGAGCATCCACGAGAAGGCCGCGCAGCGGCCTATTAGGCGTGGATGCCCGCAACAAGTGCGGGCATGACGAGATAGGTAAACCACCGAAGATGGCTTGGCTCCGGTCAAGGACGAGACGTCGGAGAACTACCGCAGCGCCTCCAGGATCGAGACGTAGTTGGCGACCGCAGCCCCGCCCATGTTGAACACCCCGGCGAGCTTGGCGTCGGGCACCTGCATATCGTTGGCCTCGCCCTTCACCTGCATCGACGCCATCACGTGCATCGACACGCCGGTGGCGCCGATGGGGTGGCCCTTCGACTTGAGCCCACCGGAGGGGTTCACCGGCAGCTTGCCGTCCTTGGCGGTCCAGCCCTCCAGCGCCGCACGGGCGCCCTGGCCGGGCGCGGTCAGGCCCATCGCCTCGTACTGAATCAGCTCGGCGATGGTGAAGCAGTCGTGGGTCTCGGCCAGGCTCAAATCGTCCAGGGTGACGCCAGCCTCCTCGAACGCGCGCGACCAGGCCAGCGCGCAGCCCTCGAACCGGGTCATGTCGCGCCGGCTCATCGGCAGGTAGTCGTTCACCTGCTGGCGGGCGCGGAACACCACCGCCTTGTCCATGCCGAGCGCGGTGTCGACGTCGCTCAGCACCACGGCGGCGGCGCCATCGGAGACCAGCGAGCAGTCAGTGCGCTTCAGCGGCGGGGCGACGATCGGGTTCTTGTCGGAGACCTCGCGGCAGAACTCGACGCCCAGGTCCTTGCGCAACTGGGCGTAGGGGTTGGCGCAGCCATTGTGGTGGTTCTTGGCGGCGATGTGGGCCAGCGCGTCGGACTGGTCGCCATAGGCCTGGTAGTAGATCTGGGCGATGCGGGCGAACACGCCGGCGAAGCCGCCCTCGATGTCGGCCTCCTCCTTCAGATAGGCCGCGCGCTGCAGCAGCGGCCCGATCTCAGGCCCCGGCGTGGCGGTCATCTTCTCCATGCCGACCACCAGCACGAACCGCGCCTTGTTGGCGGCGATGTGGTTCAGCCCCTGGTGGATGGCGGCACTGCCGGTGGCGCAGGCGTTCTCGACCCGGGTTGCCGGCACGAAACGCAGGTCGTCGTCGGTCTGCAGCACCAGCGAGCTGCCGAAGTCCTGCTTCGAGAAGCCGCCATTATGCCAGCCGAGGTAGATGGCATCGACGTCCTTGGCCTCGACCCCGGCGTCCGCCAGGGCGGCGCGGGCCACCCCGGTGATCAGCGATTCCGGATCGTCGTCTTCCAGCTTGCCGAACTTGGAATGGGCCCAGCCCACGATGCAGCCTGTCATGGTGCCTCCTGTCGCGCAGCGGGCGAGTGCCCGCGCGCCTGCGCATTGTGTGTGTCGATGGTTCCGCAATGGGATCGGCGCCAACAATAGTGCGGTCGCGTCACCGGGGATAGGGCGCGGTGCGGCGCACAGCCCGTTCGGTACTCCAAAATCCGTCGTGACGGCCATGTGAATGGCGGTACGCGCCTTGCCCGCGCCTTTGCACGCCGTCGCCACATTCGCCGCCAATCTACGTCGGCACCACCTCTTCGCGGGCAGTCAACAACGGAGCCTCAGCCATGGCCACCGGCGCCTTCTTGCGCGGCAAGTTCGACCGCGACCTCGACTGGTCGCTGTCATTCAAGAAGCCGATCGTCGACTTCGATCCCGAGAAGCTGATCTACGGCTTCGACACGTCGCGGGTGATCGACGGCACCGACAAACCGGAGACCATCGCCGGCGGCGGCGCCCAGGACACGCTGAACGGCGCGGGCGGCGACGACACCGTCATCGGGCTTGCCGGCAACGACACGCTGCTGGGCGGTGACGGCAACGACCGGCTGATCGCCGGCGAAGGCGACGACCGGGTGCTCGGCGGCACCGGCGACGACATCATGGAAGGCGGTGTCGGCAACGATATCATGGACGGCCAGGATGGCGACGACACCATGTTCGGCGGTATGGGCGACGACGTCATGGCCGGGGGCGACGGCGATGACGAGCTTGGCGGCTGGTCGGGCGACGACGTCCTCGATGGCGATGCCGGCAACGATTATTTGACCGGCTATTCCGGCAATGACGAGCTGATCGGCGGCAGTGGCGACGACACAATGCTGGGCGATGCCGGCGACGACACCCTGAACGGACATGACGGCAACGACTATCTGGAGGGTGGCGACGGCAACGACATCGTGCGCGGCGGCACCGGTGACGACCTGATCGTCGGCGGCACCTACCTCCACACGCTGTCGCCGTACGATGGCGACGACACGCTGTACGGTGGCGATGGCAATGACGAGATTCGCGGCTTCCAGGGTGACGACATCCTGTTCGGCGGTGCCGACAGCGACGTTCTGGACGGTGGCGCGGGCAACGACGTGCTGGATGGCGGCGCCGGCAACGACTGGCTGGACGGCCGCCAGGGCGACGATGTCCTGAACGGCGGAGACGGCGACGACGAGCTGTTCGGCTCGGGCGGGAACAACACGCTGCTGGGCGGTGCGGGCAACGACCGGCTGGTCGCAGGCTCAGGCGACGACACGCTCGACGGTGGCGATGGCGACGACACCATCACCGGCGGGCCGGGCAACGACATCCTGCTGGGCGGTGCCGGCAATGACAGGATCTATGCCTCCGACACCGACGGCCGCCGCCTGATTGTCGGCGGCGAGGGCGACGACACCCTGATGGGCGGCTATGGCGACAACACCTTCGTTGGCGGTGCCGGCGCCGACACCTTCATCATGGTGGAGGACGACCGCGCGCCGGGCATCCCGCTGTTCGGCGACACGCCGGCCGAGACAGCCGCCAACTTCGCCGAGCTGGACCGGATCGAGGACTATGACGCCGCCGAGGGCGACCGCGTCTCGGGCACCAGTTTCCTGGTGATCACCAACGATGCCGGCCTGACCTACACGGTGACGTTCGATGATGCCGGCGTGGCGCAGTTCTGGATGCCGGGCTACGACGCCAACGTGCAGGGCATCATGCTGGCTTGATGGTCAGCTTGCGCTGGTCAGGTTCCAAACGCGAGAAGCCCTCCCCCGCGTGCGTGGGGGAGGGCTTATGCCCGGGCGATTGCGGCGTTGGTCACCCGGTCATATCTGTGATGCGCTGTCGCTTCTCATTCAAGTCTGCGCCAGCCCTCTCCCCCACCCGACCGCCCACGAAAGTATCCTGCTGGGTGGCCGGGTGGGGGAGAGGGCCGGTGCCGACTTCAGCGCAAGCTGATCTACTCGATCACCAGCGTGTCGTTGGCGCAGAAGTCGAAGCCGTAGCCGTCCATCTCGTAGCCGTCGGCCCAGACGACCAGCACGTCGTAGATGCAGTGGTCGCCGTTGGAGCTCAGCTCATAGACGCCGCCGGCCGGCAGGATGTCGTTGCCCAGCACGTCGGTGCCCCAGTCGGCCGCGTAGTCCGGCGAGATGTAGACGTAGTGGATGTCCATGCCGCTGGCATTTTCCAGGGACAGGTTCGACGCGGCCTGGGCGGCGGTGGCGGCGGCCAGCACGCCGGCGGCGGCGATGGTGGCGACTGCGGTATTCCGGATGGTCTTGAACATGATGGTTGCTCCCGTTTTCCAAGTGGCTGTGGGCCCAGTGGTCGATAGCTTGCCCTGCCGATGAGTTGGATTTGGGAACGCCAGCCGCGCCAACCTGTGAACCAGATCACCGAGGCCGGGCATTTCATTGAACCCCGGGAGACGCGGCGCATTTACCCCGCCTTGCCACAATCCGGTCATGCTCTCGCCGTGGTGGCCCGGCATGGTCCCCGCCTAGAGCATCGACTGCGCCGGCCCGGTGCCGGACGGCGATAGTTGCGGCGATATCGGCGCGCGGCCCGGCCGGCGCGGGTGCTCGGTGTCTACCCCATAGAATCCGCGCGCGGCAGCGGCCCGGTAGGCATCCCCCACATGGGGTCGGATGAGAGCAGACAGACAAGGTGGGCACCATGCTGACGCACACGCACATGACCAACGGCCGCAACCGACACGATCTCCGTCGCATCGGCCTGAGACCATTCGCCGTTGCCGCCACATTCGGCGGCGCGCTGATGGCCGTGACGCTGTCGATTTCCGGGACGGCGCAGGCCAACGACAATTCCTGCCAGTACGCCTATGACGGCGAGTGCGACGAGCTTGGCCTCGTCGACCCGGCCTATTGCGCGTTCGGCACCGACAGCTACGACTGCGGACGCAACTACGCGCTCGGCGCCAACGATTGCGTCTTTGCCTACGACAACGAATGCGACCATCCGGGCGAAGGCACCGGTGCGTGCCTGTACGGCACCGATGTCGCCGACTGCCAGGGCGGATACAGCGCCTGGGGTGGCATCTACGGCGATGGTGGCGGCGGGGGTGGCTATAACGGCCCGAACATCATCGACGACTATGCCAGCGGCTATGGCAATGGCCCCAACATCATCGACGAATGGACGCCGAGTTATGGCGGCGGCGGCGGAGGAGGTGGCGGCTATGGCGGTGGCGGGTACCCCAATCCCGGCTATGGGGGCGGTGGCGGCGGATATGGCGGCTACACCGTCGACGACGCCTATCGCGTGTTCTTCGGCCGCGACGACCGGGTGTTCGTCGACTCCTCCCAGCAGCCGTGGAGCGCCATCGGCAAGCTTTACATGCAGGGCGGCGGCATCTGCTCCGGCGTGCTGGTCTCCGAGCAGGTGGTGCTGACCGCGGCCCACTGCCTGTTCATGTATTCCGACAGCAATGACCGCGACTGGCCGGTGGAGTTCGTCGCCGGCGAGAACGGCGGCAACTACGTCGCCCGCGCCGGCATCTCGGAGGTCTACATCTCGCCGAACTACGACAACGTGCTGAGCATGCAGACCCATGACGTCGACGGCTTCGACTGGGCGTTCGTGATCCTGGACGAGCGGATCGGCGCCCAGGCCGGCTTCGTGCCGGTGTACCCGGTGACGTCCGACGAGTTGCGCGACGCCGCGTTGGGCCGTTGGCTGGCGGTCAGCCAGGCCGGCTACAGCGCCGACAGCGAGTACCAGCTCAGCGCGCACATCGGCTGCCGCCTGACCGAGGTCTATGACGACAATACCGTGTTCCACGAGTGCGACACGCTGCAGGGCGACTCGGGCTCGCCGTTCATGGTGGTGATGGGCGGGCGCCACTACGTGATCGCCATCGAGAGTGCCGTGCTGTTCAACGACAGCGGGCCGTTCGACTGGAACATGGCGGTCGACGCGCGCGCCTTCTACGACACCTACGCCGAACTCACCCAGAGCTATTGGTAGGCTCAGGAGCGGGCGCGCGGACACTCGATGTTCGCAACCAAACACCTCGTCGCCCTCGCCCTCCGTGGCGAGGGCCCATCGCAATGCCGGATGCGATACGTGCGCCCATGGCTTGGTCGTCGCCGCGGGCCAATGGCCCAAGGTCGTCCCCATTCGACTGCGAAACCAGTGAAACGCAGCCGCATTGGACAGGAATGGGTCCTCGCCACAAGGGCGAGGACGACGAAGGCGGGTGGTGAGGACGGCGCCTTGTGCCTTCAACCAGGCAGTACGGCCAAATGGTTGTCCCAGGCGTAAGGCGCCTGCACCACGTCGACCGGGGTGAGTTGGCCGCCGTCATAGGTATGCAGGCGGCCCAGGCCGTCGCTGAGGTAGAGGCCGCTGCCGGCCGGCGCGGGGGCGGTGCCGCAGACATCCTCGATCGCCAGCATGTCGACCAGAAGCGGGCCGTCGACCGCGACGATGGCGCAGTGCCCGCCACGCGGCGCGGAGGCGGCGGCCAGTCGTCCATCCGGTGACAGGCTGACGCTGCCGATGTAGTTGGCGAGCGCCGCGGTCTGCCCGTCCGCCATCGGGACCGGCGCGATGCCGTCCGCCAGCGACCCCACGGCCACCAGCGGCGTGTGGACGGTCGGATCGCCCTCCCACTGGCCGCCGACCACCAGCCGGCCATCGTCGCGGATCGCGAGGTGGCGAAGGCTGAGATGACGCAGCTCGGCCGGCAGCCGGTGCTCGGCCACCAGCGCGCCGGTGGCACCATCCACCACCACCACGCTCGGCTGCATGGTGTCGACGTTCAGCTTGGCACGCCCGGTGTTGGGGTGGGTGCGGATGCCGCCATTGCCGGCGACCAGCCAGTCGCCGCCGGGCGCGCGCACCAGGTCGTGCGGGCCGATGCCATGGCTCGACCACTCGCCGACCCGCGCGAACCCGTCCGCCACGTCGTAGATGCCGATCCGCCCGGCCCCGTCCTCGTCGAATGCGTTCTCAGTGGCGAAGAACAGCCGCCCATCGCGCGAGAACGCGCCATGGCCATAGAAGTGCCGGTCAGGCGGGCTTTCTAAACGCCGCAGGATCTCCAGGCTTGCCGGATCGAATGCAACCGCAAAGGTACCGGGGCGGCGCGCCACCACCACCGCGACGGAGCCGTCGTCCGACACGCAAACCTCGTGACCGCGGCCCGGCAGCGACGCGATTTGCATCGCCTCGCCGCCGGGAACCGCCAGCCGCAGCGCGTTGTCGCCCCCACGATCGAGCGCGCTGCCGAACAATCGCACCGAAGCTGGTGCGGCAAAGGTCGACCGCGCCGATCCGACGAGCGTTGCCGCCGCCAAAGCGGCCGCCCCACCCAGGGCCTCGCGGCGGGAAAGCCAATGGGCCATCAATCGCCGTCCGCGCTGTTGAAGCCGACCCTGAGCCCCAGCGCCGGATAGACCGACAGCGCCAGGTCCTGGCGGATCGCGTCGATGGCCTTGCGCAAGTCCAGCAACGCGGCGTGGCCCTCGGGGGTCGCCAGCATGTCGGCCATGGTGTGGTCGCGCATCGGTTCGGCGAGCGCCCGGGCGACGGAGATGTGGACCTCGAGCTGGGCAAGCGCCTCGGCCGCCGGCGTGCCAGCGAAATCCACCAACAGGCCCTCTCCTCCAGAACCGAACAGAACGTACTCCACGGCTTCCAGGTTGAGGGCGATATTGCGCAGCGACCGTCCGGAGCGCCACGCCTCGCTGCGGCGCGGCCGCGCCTCGTCCAGGGTCGGTCCGGCCACGCGGCCGATCTTGCGGTCGCCGACCAGTTCCAGATGGCCGTAGATGCCGCTCAACACGTGATCCAGATAGGTTTCGGCATCCATCGCCAGCATCGGGCCGGCTGGGTCGGCCCAACCGTCCGCCAGCTCGGTCGATACCGCCGATACGCTGCCGGCGATGGCGACAGCCAGATCGCAGGCGTAAGTGCCCGGCTCGGCCAGCGGCTGGCCGAACAGCAGGCGCTCCAATGCCGGCAGGCCCTGCAGGGCGACGCTGGCGTCCGCCATGCCCTCCGGCGTCAACAGCTCCGGCGGCTGGTCCGTCACCGCCTCGGCAAGCTGGCGGCTGATCGCGTTGGTGTCGTCGGGCCAGAAGTTGAGGCGGAAGCGGCGGTCGAACGCGATCGCGATGCCGATGCCGGCCCACTGGATCGGCATAAATGCGTCGGCCGCGGCGTGATAGGCGTCGGCGGCCGCAGAACGGTCGGCGTCGCCGGCACAGAAGGCGCCGACGTGGGTGACCAGATCCGCCGCAGCGTCGGCCAGATCCGCGTGGGCCGCAGCGATGCGCGCGTTGAGGCCCGGCTGCAGCGTGTCGGGCAATTGTGCCGAGGCTGGGCCGGCGGCCAGCGCGGCCACGCCCGCGGCCATGCTCGCGGCCAGAAAGACGGATGCCATGCGCATCACAGCGCCTCCAGGAAGCGGATCAGGGCGGCGCGGTCCTCGGGCGGCAAGCCGGCGAACCCGTTGCGGGCCGCCTCCGCCTCGCCACCGTGCCACAGCACCGCCTCGGTCAGATTGCGGGCCCGCCCGTCATGCAGGAAATAGGTGTGGCCGCTGACAGTCTCGGTGAGCCCGATGCCCCACAGCGGCGGCGTGCGCCACTCCTGCCCATTGGCGAGCCCGTCCGGCCGGTTGTCGGCGAGGCCCGGCCCCATGTCGTGCAGCAGCAGGTCGGTGAATGGCCAGATTGTCTGGCCGGCCAGTGCCGGGAGCGCGGCGTCGGCCACCGTTTCGAACGACGGATTGTGGCAGGCAGCGCACCCAAGCTCGACAAAGACCTCCGCGCCGCGCCGCACCTCGGCGTCGTCCGGGCCCCGCAGCATCGGCACCGCCAGGGTGCGGGTGTAGAACAGCAGCGCCTCCATCAGCTCGTCGTCGACCTCGACCGGGAAGTCGTCGTCGATGCCGTGGATCGCGTTGACGCAATCGGCCTGCGCTTCGGTGCAGTCGCCCCAGGGCGCGTCGACCAGGCTGGTGGACATGCCGATGTCGCCGTTGAAGGCGCTGGCGTTCTGCTCCGCCAGGGTAGCGACACTGGCCTTCCAGCCGAAGCGGCCGAGCGCGTCCGGCCCCGCAATGGCGCTGTCGACGCGGTTGGCCCGGCCGGAGATGCCGTCGCCGTCGGCGTCCTCGGGGTCGGCGAGCGCGAGGATCGCGGAGTCCGGCACCGCCTCGAGCAGCCCGAGGCCGATCATCGGCGGCGCGACACGGACCGAGATCATCAGGTCTGGATGGAGCGGGCCGTAGGCCGGGTCGACGATGCGATACTCGGGCGCGCGCAGCATGACCGGGTCTTCGCCGGTCAGCTCGACCGGCGTCTCGGTCCAGTCGGTCCACAGATGCCCCTCGGGCATCAGGCCGGGCAGGGCGAGGTCCTGCAACTGACCGCCGTAGACCGGCTCGGGCAGCACGCCGCCGGGCAGGCTCGGGTTGGGGATGCTCAGCCGCACCAGCAGCGATTGCGCGGTATCGTCGGGGAAGTTGGCTTCCGGTGGGTGACCGCGGCCGTCCTTCAGGTGGCAGTGCTGGCAGGCGCGGGCGTTGTAGAGCGGGCCGAGGCCGTCGGAACTGCGGGTGGACGACGGGGCCGCCACCCACGGCCGGCGAAAGATCGCGTTGCCGATGTTAAAGCTGGCGCGCTCGGCGAACGAGAGGTTCGCCATCGGCTGCGAGAACGCGTTGCGCCCGGCATCGCGGGTCAGAGTACCGTCGCCGCCCAACATCATGGGCAGCGTCTCCGGCCGCGGTAGCTGATCGGCCGACACATCGGGCGGCTGCTCGGCACCCACCGGCAGCGACACCAGCCCGTCGCACAACGCAACGAGGCCGGCGGCCAGAAGGCCACCGGCCATGATGTCCCAACGGATGGCGCGCCTTGCGCCGTTCATTGCAGCTCCCGCGGCTCGCCGGCCGCTTATTCGTACACGGCGTCAGGATCGTCCAGGCTGTCGGAGCCTTCGAACCCGCTGACGTCGTAGCCCAGGGTGGCGACCACCTCCTCGAAGCCGCCGGCCTGTGCGACCAGGGCGTCGATCACCCCCTGCAGCACGGCGTTGCCGGCATCGTTGCCCTGGCCCAGCATCTGGTCATAGGCGACGCCACCTTCGGCCACCGCCACCATGTGCGCCATGCGCGCAGAGGTCGCATCCATCAGCGCCTGCACCCGCGCGTCCAGGGCCGGGTCGGCCGCGGCCACCAGGTCGGACAGCGACGGCCCGGCCACCACATGCCCGTCGATGCCGACATACTGGCCCTGATAGACCGCCTGCATGCCCACCTGGTCGTAGTAGTGGCTGTGGTGGGTGTTGTCGGAGAAGCAGTCATGCTCCTCTTCCGGGTCGTGCAGCAACAGGCCGAGCTGCATGCGCTCGCCGGCCAGCTCGCCATATGACAGGCTGCCGAGCCCGGTGACGATCGCGGTCGGCCCGGCGTCCGCCGCCTCGGCGCGCGCAGCGCCGTCGTCGTCCCACAGCGCCACCATCTCTTCCAGGTCGGCGACCAGCAGCTCGGCGGCGGCCAGCAGGTATTCCGCCCGCCGGTCGCAATTGCCGCCGGTGCAGTTTGCGGCGTCATAGTCAGTGTAGGGGCGGTCGCCCGCACCGGCATCGGTGCCGTTCAGGTCCTGGCCCCAGAGCAGGAATTCGATGGCGTGGTAGCCGGTGGCGACGTTCGCCTCGATATTGTCGGCCTCCTGCAACGTGTCCTGCAGCAGCGCGGCATCGATGACCGAGGCATCCACCGTCTCGCCGCCGAAGGTCAGCGTCGGGTTGGCGATGACGTTGGCGGTGTAGAGCATGTTCTCGTCGCTCTCGAACCCATAGGCGCCGGTGTCGACATAGTCGATCAGGCCCTCGTCCAGCGGCCAGGCGTTGACCCGGCCCTCCCAGTCGTCGACCAGCGGGTTGCCGAAGCGGAACGCCTCCGACGGCTGATAGGCGGCGCGCGCTTCCAGCCAGGCGCCGCGAGCCGCCGCCATGGTCACCGGCGACGGGCTCTCCACCAACGCCTGCACCGCCTCGTTCAGGGTCCCGGCGGTGGTCAGCGCATCGGCATAGATCGCATGCGCGATGTCGGCATAGTTGGCCATGACCGCCGCTTCATCCGCCGCGCTGGCCGCTTGCGGTACCAGCGCCAGTGCCGCCGCAGCCGGCGCCAATAGCCTGAATTGTCGTGTCGTTTCCGTTGAGATTCGCATGGCTCAGTGCCTCCTTTACGTGGCTGCCAGGCACAACCGCCCCAGCGGCGCGCGCGTGCCCGCGCCGTTCCCCTCATGGCCATCATGCAGGTTGTTTCTGCCGTCGATCTATATTGCAGTTGCAACTCACTCGCAATCGCAAAATACGTGGGGCGGTCTATCTGGGATCTGGAGGGATGCGTTGACGTGGCGCCGCGACGTTGAATGGGAACGTTGGCCGGACATCCGGCTCAGTCCGTGCGCGCCCTAATTAGTTTGACGATATCGGATCAGGTCCGGCATAATCCAACTCATAGTTGTATTTCTTAGGAGTTTATTATGCGAAAACCTATTACAGAGTTCGCATTTGAAAGTCATATGGCACTGATCAGATTCAACGCGCGCCCGTGCCCAGATAACGTCGACTTCGGTGATCTGTTTTTCTTCGATAAACCCTATCATTTTTCTTACACAGTCGGCGATGAGACGAAGAATTTTGTCATTCCCCCTTACCAATGGATCCTCGAGAGCAAGCTAAACCCGGTCCTGGGCGAAGAGTGCAAGCGAGATTGCAAATCTAGAAACTGCCCGATCACTTGCTGTCAGGCGCACAAGATTGTGCATACCGATTTTTCAAGCATTCCTTGGGTGTTTCGGTGGCTGATCTCCAGGACGGGCGGGCACACCGAAGCTTCCGTGGTCCACGATTATCTGTTCATGTTGAGGTATGAATTCGTTCAGGAGATTAGCGAGGACTACATTAGAAATTCCGGAGAAATCGATGATCCGGAAGACTATGTGTACAAGCCTGTCGGACGACCTGAGGCTGACGATGTGCTTTCATTCGCACTCAGGATTTCAGATGTCGATGTCGTACGACGCACCCTGATCATGGTCGCCATTCGTCTGATGAGTTGGTGGGTGTACGAACTGCAGGACCAACCCAGCGATATGAAAATCACATGGTGGACCAAATTACTCCGCGATGGCGGGCGCGCTGCATTTGCCGCTGTTATGGCATTGGGCCTTTGGCAACTCTGGACTCTCGTCTCTGCCTGACCCGCGGCGCGGGCACTGCAAGGCGCCTGATCACACAGTTGTCCGCTTGCGGGCCGAGCCCCAGATGTGCGGGCGGTTGATCGCCAGGATGATGCCGGGGCCGTCCTGCATGTACGGCGTGCAGTCCACGTCCTCGAACCCCGCGGCGGCGATGACCGCGCCGATGTCGCGCCCCGGATCGCACCCGTCGGAGAAGAACCGCCACGGCGTGAACGGCATAGGTTTCTGCACCATCCAGCGGAAGGTCCAGCGCCGGTCGGCGACGTGCTCCAGGAAGACGAACCGGCCGCCAGGTTTCAGCACCCGCTGGACCTCCGCCATGACCTGGCGCATGTCGCTGACCGAGCACAGCACCAGCGTGCTGAGCACGATGTCGACGCTGCCGGCCTCGACACCCAGCGCCTCCGACATGCCGGTATGCAGCTCGACGGCAAGGCCCAGCCGCTCCGCTTCGGCGCGCAGGTGCGGGTGCATGGCGGTGTTCGGCTCGACCCCGATCCAGGTCACCTCGGGGCTCAGATAGCGCAGATTGACCCCGGTGCCGGGGCCGATCTCCAGCACGCGGCCGCGCAACGCGCTGAGCAGCGCCTGCTTCTTCTCCGCATACAGCCGGTGGCTCTCGTCGTCCGCCTTCGCCATGAAGTCGGCGAACAGGCGGTGGCGCAGCGACGGCCGTTCCTGAGGTCCTGTCATGTCTCCCCCCATGACGAGAACGATGCTGTTGGCATGTTGGCGCCGAATGGCGCCGCTAGACCATAAACACAGGCACTCTAGCTGTCAGCTTCGACGCCGCAGAGCCAGACCTCGATCGGCGCGTCGCGGCCACGCAGGGCCTGGGCCGGCGCGCGCCGGAAGCCGGACACATCGGCGCCCTGGGCCTGGGCCGCCTGGATCGCCTCGTCGCTGGCGACGATGTCGGCGCCGAGGCCGCGGGTCAGTTCCTCCAGCCGGCTCGCCACATTGACCGTGTCGCCGAGCACGGCGAACTCCAGCCGGCGGGCCGCACCCACGTCCGCCATCACCACGTCGCCATAGTGGATGCCGACGCCGACCCGCACCGGCGGCAAGCCATGGCTGGCGCGCTCGCGGTTCCACGCCGCCATGTCGACCTGGATGGCCAGTGCGCACGACACCGCGTCAGCGGCGTCGCGCGGCCCGGTGGCCGGCGTGCCGAAGGTGACCATCAGGCCGTCGCCCAGATACTTGTCCAGCGTGCCGTCATTGGCGAACACGATGCCTTCCATCCGCCGGTGGAACTGGCGCACGAAGCCGACCATCTGCTGCGGCGTCATCCCCTCGGCCTGGCGGGTGAAGCCCACCATGTCGACAAACATCACCGCCACTTTCTGCTGGCGCACGTCGGCGAACGGCTGGTCGCGCTCCTGCAACTGCTTGACGACGTTGGGCGGGAAATAGCGGGTCAGGTTGGCCCGCGCCCGCGCGGTCGCGGTCTGGCGCAGCACCATGCGGCGGGCGCGCTGCACCACCGCCGCCAGGGTCAGCCCGGCCAGCACATAGACGATGGCGACCGTGATCGCGTCGTTCAAATTGACGAAATCGGCCCGCATCGCCTGCTCGTACCAGGGCGCGCCGCCGTCCTCCATCAGCACGAACTCGGTGGTCATGCCCGGCATGAAGCTGATGATGAACGCCGCCGCCAGCCAGACCGCGCCGGACGCAATGCCGGTCCACGCCACCCGGCCGGGCACATAGCTGAGCGCGTTGGTGCACAGGATCAGCATGAAATAGATGTGGTTGGAGAGCTTCAGCCCCATCGGCGGCGGCACTGCCTCCGGGTCCAGCGGGTTGGGCCACAGACCGGCCAGGCAGATCAGCACGATATCCAGGGTCGGGAACGCGATGCTGGAGATCCAGAACGGCGGCTCGCGCTTGCCGACCTGGTATTGCGCGATGGTGCTGAGCGCGAACAGCGCCAGCATCGCCCAGTAGAAGGCGACGATGTCGAAATTGCCGATCAGGATGGTGAGCCAGACGAAGACCACGCCGATCGCGATCAGCCGCGCCATGGTGGCGACGCGCAAACCCGCCAGCTCGGCACGACGAATCGCTTCGCCGACCGCGGCAGGGCCGTCGGCGCCGGCACCGAACAGGGCTAAGAAACGCCGGAGCCGGCCGACGCCGGGCTCCAGCGCGATATCGTCGCTCAGATGTCCAGCTCCAGACTGACCCAAGCCGCATCGTTGCGGCTGGATTCGACCGCCGCCTCGATGAATTTCATACCATGGGCGCCGTCTTCCACCGTCGGCACCAGCATCGCCGACTCCGGCGGCGCCTCGCCTGCCGTATGGGCACGGATCTTCGCCGCCGCATCGCGGTAGATGTTGGCGAAGCCCTCCAGATAGCCCTCCGGATGGCCCGGCGGCACGCGGGTGCTGGCGGCCGCCGCCCCACCCAGGCCGCCACCGCCACGGGTGACCACCTGCGGGCGCTCGCCGAGCCGCGCGAAGGTCATCACATTTGGGTTCTCCTGGCCCCACGAGAACCCGCCCTTCTCGCCATAGACCCGGAGCGTCAGGCCGTTCTCGTTGCCGACCGAGACCTGACTCGCCCAAAGCTGGCCGCGCGCGCCGTTGCCGTAGCGCAGCGCGATCTGCGCATCGTCGTCCAGCGCCCGCCCGTCCACAAAAGTCGTGAGCTGCGCCGACAGGGTGTCGGGCCGCATGCCGGTGACGAAATTCGCCAGGTTGTAGGCATGGGTGCCAATGTCGCCGATGCAGCCGCCGGCCCCCGACCGCGCCGGGTCGGTGCGCCATTCGGCCTGCTTCATGCCGGTGTCTTCCAGCTTGGTGGCCAGCCAGTCCTGCGCGTATTCGGCCTGCACCACGCGGATCTCGCCCAGTTCGCCCGACGCCACCATGTCGCGCGCCTCACGGATCAACGGGTAGCCGGTGTAGTTGTGGGTCAGCGCGAACACCAGGCCCGACTGGCGGACCCGTGTGACAAGATCGACGGCATCGGCGACCGAGGTCGTCATCGGCTTGTCGCAGATGACGTGGATGCCGGCATCCAGGAACGCGACCGCCGGGCCGTGGTGCATGTGGTTCGGCGTCACGATGGCAACCGCATCGATGCCGTCGTCGCGGCCCGCCTCCTCGCGCGCCATGGTCTGGTAGTCGTCGTAGATGCGATCGGGCGCCAGGCCCAGCTCCGCGCCGGAGGCCCGCGACCGCTCCGGCGACGACGACAGGGCGCCGGCCACCAGCTCGAAGCAATCGTCCATCCGCGCGCACAGCCGGTGCACGGCGCCGATGAAGGCGCCCTGGCCGCCGCCGACCATGCCCAGCCGCAGGCGGCGTTGTGAGGTCTCGCTCATCCCGGCCTCCCTACGAAATGCCGAGCATGCGGCGGTTCGCCTGCTCGTCGACGCTGCCGGCGGCAAAGTCGTCGAAGGCCACCTCGGTCACGTTGATGATGTGGTCGGCGATGAACTTCGCGCCTTCGCGGGCACCGTCCTCCGGGTGCTTGAGGGCGCATTCCCACTCCAGCACGGCCCAGCCCTCGAAGTCGTACTGCGCCATCTTGGAGAAGATCGACTTGAAGTCGACCTGACCGTCGCCCAGCGAGCGGAAGCGCCCGGCGCGGTCGACCCAGCCCTGGTAGCCGCCATAGGCGCCGACCCGGCCGTTGGGACGGAACTCCGCGTCCTTGACGTGGAACATCTTGATCCGCTCGTGATAGAGGTCGATGTATTCCAGGTAGTCCAGCGCCTGCAGCACGAAGTGGCTGGGATCGTAGAGGATGTTGGCGCGCGGATGCTGGTCGACCGCGTCCAGGAACATCTCCACCGTGGCGCCGTCGTGCAGGTCCTCGCCGGGATGCACCTCGTAGCAGACATCGACCCCGGCCTCGTCGAACGCATCCAGGATCGGCCGCCAGCGCCGGGCGAGCTCGGCAAAGCCCGCCTCGACCAACCCGGCGGAGCGCGGCGGCCATGCGTACATGAACGGCCACAACAGCGCGCCGGAGAACGTGGCGTGCGCCGACAGACCCAGGTTCTTGGAGGCCTGCGCCGCCAGATGAAGCTGGCTGACCGCCCATTCCTGGCGCGCGGCCGGATTGCCGTGCACCTTCTCCGGCGCGAAGGCATCGAAGGCTGCGTCATAGGCCGGATGGACCGCCACCAACTGGCCCTGCAAATGTGTTGACAGCTCGGTGATTTCCAGGCCCTTGTCGGCGAGCATGCCCTTGAGGTCGTCACAATACGTCGGGCTTTCTGCCGCCTTTTCCAGGTCGATCATGCGACTGTCCCAGGAGGGGATTTGCAGGCCCTTGTACCCCAGTCCGGCCATATAGTCGGCGATGGACGACAGCGTATTGAAAGGCGGATTGTCGCCGGCGAACTGGGCCAGGAAAATGGCCGGTCCCTTGATTGTTCTCATATCCCGTCTCCCCTCCGTAAGGTCGCTGCGCCCAAACCTGGCGCGGACTTCGATTTGTTGTTTGCGCAGATCGTGCAGTGCGCCGGTCGGCAGCCACACCCGGGTGCCGGGCGGACCACGCGCAAAGACGGCGCCTAACATCGTCGCCAAAGCGGTCGAGCGCAAGGCCCGATCCGCCCGCACAATGGCATCCGCGCTGTTGGTCGCACTTTGCCTCGCCGCAGGCGGTGCCGTGGCGCAGGACACCCCGGAAGTGCCCCCCGACGTGCAGCTGCGCGACCAGGTGGCCGCGTTCCGCGACCTGTTCCAGGCCGGCGATTTCGCGGCGGCGGCGGAGGTTGGCGAGGTTGCGCTGGCGCTGAGCGAGGAGGCATTCGGCGACCAGCCCGAGACCACCGGCTTCCTGCTGCTGCAGCTTGCCAAGGCGCACACGCTGGCCGGCGATTTCGATGCTGCCGCGGCCCACTACGACCGGGCGCGCGCGCTGTTCGAAGACGCGCTGGGGCCGAACCATTGGCGCACCGTCGATGCGATTACCGGACAGGCGACGCTGGCGGCGGAACGCGGCGACACCGAAGCGGCGATCGCGCTCTACGACGAGGCGATCGCCCGCAGCGAGGCCGGCGAGGGCCTGGACAACAACTTTGCCGGCAATGCCTTCATGGGCCGCGCCAACCAGTACATCGCCATCGACGATCTGGAGCAGGCGGAAGCGGACACGCGCCAGGCGCTGGCGATCTTCGACGCCATCTGGGGGCCGGTGCACCCGGCGACCGGGCAGGCCGCCGCGACGCTGGCCTGGCTGACCGACGACGTGACCGAGGCGCTCAGCCTCTATGACGATGCGCTGAACGCTCTGCGCACCGGCTTCGGCGCCGCCCATCCGGCCGCCGCGCGGCTGGCGTTCGAGTATGCCGAGACCCTGATGCTGAACGGGCTGGCGCCGGATGCCGTCGACCTGCTGGAACCCGCCGTCGTGGTGCTAGCCCGGGCCGATGCGCCGGAGGCACTGGCGGCGCGGGACATGCTGGCCGAGGCGCGGGTGCAGGCGTTGGACGTGGAGGCCGCGGTCGGTGCCGCCCGCCGCCTGATGGCGCAGGCGTTGGCCAGCGGCGACGTGAACCGCGCGGTGGCGGCACAGCTCAGGCTGGCCGACTACGAGCTGAAGCGCGGCAACATGCCGGATGCCGAGGCCCTGCTGGGCCAGATCGTCGCCCGCATCGACACCGCCGGTATCGACGACCCGCTGCTGCGCCTGCACGCCATGCGCCAGTACGCCACCGCGCTCAGCGCGCTCGGCCGCCTCTCCCGCGCCAACGAGGTCGCCGGCGATGCGCTGGCGCTGGCCATGGAAGTGGACGGCAAGGACGTCGCCCTGCGCCGCGAGCGTGCCGCCGTGCTGGCGACCGGGGCGCGGCTGGCGCTGATCGTCGGCCGCGCCGACGTCGCGGTCGAGGCGGCGCGCGCCGCGGTCAGCCTGGTGTCCAACGACACCGACCCGCAGAGCGACCTGCGCCTGACCGCCCTGATCACCTTCGCCCAGGCGCTGCGGCTGGCCAGCGATCCGGTGCAGGCCGACCTGGTGATGACCGCGGTCGAACGCGACCTGAGCCGCATCTACGACGAGAGCGGCCAGCGGGTGCCCGATGCCGAGTTGGTGCTGCCGGCGCCGGTGGCGGCATCGCTGGCGGCGCAACTGGCGCAGCACTGGCTGGCGCTGGACCAGCCGGTCCATGCCGGCCGGCTGGTGCGGATGGCCGAAGCCATCGCCATCGACGACCGGTCGACCGACGACAGCGCGTTGATCGCCGCCTACCGCGCCCGCGTCGCCCTGGCCCAGTCCACCGGCAACCGGGTCGGTGCGATCGCGGCCCAGCGCGCGATGCTGGACGCCATCGAGGCGACCTACGGGCCCAACACCCCGCAGCTCGGGCAAGCGGCGACGATGCTGGCGCGGCTGCTGGCCCGCGACGGGCAACCGGTGCGGGCCGAGCCGCTGTTCGCCGTCGCCCAGACCGCCATCGGCCTGTCGCTCGGCAGCCAGCACCCGCTGATGGTCGCGGCCGTCTCCGGGCAGGCGGCACTTGCGGCGGACGACGGCGCGCGCACCGTTGCCCGGCAGCGTTTCGACACCGCCCTGCGCGCGGCCGAAGCCGCTCTGACCCACGGGCTCGCCAGCGACGGTCTGGCCCGCGAGACCGCCGACATCGCCATCGCGCTCGCCCGCACGGCGGTGGAGGACGAGACCTCGGACCTGAGCGCGCACGCCAACGCATTGGCCGCCGCGCAGATCGCGACCAGCCAGCGGCTGTCCGCCACTGTCGTCGACCGGCTGGTGCCGGTGCTGGCGGCGCGCGGCAATGCGGCCGCATCGGGGCTGGCCGAGCGTGCCGACGCGGTGGCGCGATGGCACCAGCTCGACCGGCAGCTCATGGCCGAATACGCGGTCCTGCCGCGCTTTCGCGTCTCCGCCACCATGGACGCGTTGGCGGCCGGCCGCGACGACGCGCTTGCCCGCGTCGCCGCCGCCAATGACGCACTAGAGGGCCAGTCGCCCCTGCTGACGACCTTGGTGACGGCCAGGCCGGTGGCACTTTGGCGGCTGCGGCGGGCCATGGCAGGCGACGAGGCGCTGATGATGGCGGTCGGCGAAGGTGTGTCGGGCACCGGTGTGGTGTGGGTGATCCGCCCGGATGCGTTGCACGTGCTGATGCCGGAGGACGGCGACGGAGGGCCGTTCGGGGTCGACCGCGCCGCACTGACGGACGCGCTCGACGGTGCCGCCCACATCTTCGTGGCCGCCGGTCCGTCCTATTGGGCCGACCTGCCGGCGACCCTGGACACGCTGCGCCGGCTGCCGGTCGGCGCCAGTCTGGTGCCATCGCTGACGCACTGGCGCGCGACCCGCCGCGGCGCAGCCTCCGCCGGCTGGACCGAACTGCCGCCGCCGGGCGAGGGCGGCTGGCCGCCGGTGCTGGCCGCACTCGGCGACGTCACGGGCCAGTGGGCAGCGCTGCCGCCGGAGAGCCCGCGCGTCGCCGGTGACTTGGCGCTGATGCTGCTGGCACTGGGGGCCAACGCGGCGGTCATTCCGATGGGCGGCGACGCGCCCGACGACGGCGTCCTGCCCTCCATCGTGCCGACAGATGGCACAAGCGACCCGGCGACCGCCGTCGACGGCGCGAACACCGGCCCCGGCCGCATGCAATGGCTGCTCATCGGCGACGGTCGAACGCCGTCCTCCGACCCGGATTCTGAACCGGACGCCCAATGACCGCCGCCACCCGCGGCATCCTGCTGGTCGTCATGGCAACGGCGTGCTTTGCCGGCATGGAAGTGCTGGCAAAGGCGCTGTCGCGCGACCTGCCCATCGACGTGGTGATCTGGGCGCGGTTCACGTTCAGCCTGCTGTCGATCACCGCGCTGATGGTGCTGCGCAAGCCGCACCCGGACCATGGCTGGTGGCCGCGCCAGCCGCGCCTGGCGTTCGCGCGCGGCATCCTGCTCACCATCTGCACCGGCCTGTTCTTCACCGCCATCAGCCGGATGCCGCTGTCAACGGCGCTCTCGATCCAGTACGTCTCGCCGCTGATCATGACCGCGCTGTCGGTGCCGCTGCTGCGCGAGCACGTCGGCCCGCGCCGCTGGGCTGCTGTCGGGTTCGGCTTCGTCGGCATGCTGCTGGTGGTGCAGCCGCAGTCCGACGATCTGGGCCTGATCGTGCTGGCGCCGCTGGCGGTGGCGTTCTTCTATGCGCTCGTCATCATCATCACCCGCGCCATGCGCGACAACACCGACCCGATCTGCGTGCTGTTCTGGTCGACCGCCGTGGGCTCGGCCGCCTACAGCGTCTACATGCCGTTCGTGTGGGTGCCGCCCGACCTGGTGCACTGGCTGAGCTTCTTCGGCTTCGCGGTGCTGGCGACCGGCGGCCACTATTTCCTGATCTACGCCTATCGGCACGGCAGCGCCTCCAACCTGGCGCCGTTCCTGTACGTGCATTTGATCTGGGGCACGCTCGGCGGGCTGATCGTGTTCGGCGAGGTGCCGAACCACTGGACGCTGATCGGCGGCGGCGTGATCGTGGTCAGCGGTGTCTACATGTACTACCGCGAGAGCGTTGTCGGCCGCAGGGCTGCCAGAAGATAATTGCAGGCCACAGCTCATCGCCTGACTGGTAAGCTCGGCGCCCCGCCGATCCGGAGAACGCATGCTCGCAGCCTTGGCCTTTATGATCGCGAGCACGATCTCGTTCTCGCTGATGCACGTATGCGTGCGTGAACTGACTGCGGTGCAGGAACTGCATCCGTTCGTGGTCGCGTTCTTCCGCTGCGGGCTGGGGGCGATGTTCCTGTTCGCCTGGCTGATCCCGAGACGGGTGCCGGTGCCGCGCGGCAAGGGGCTGAAGCTGATCGGGGTGCGCGCGTTCATGAACACGGCTGCCATGCTGTCGTTCTTTGCCGCGCTGAGCATGACGCCGCTGACCACCGTCACCTCGCTGATGTTCACAGCACCCCTGTTCGCTGCCGCCGGTGCCTGGCTGTTCCTGGGCGAGAAGTGGCGGTCGCGCCGCATCGTCGCCCTGGTGCTGGGCTTCGCCGGCGTGCTAGTCGTGCTGCGGCCCGGCTTCGGCCCGATGGAACTGGGCCCCTACCTCACCCTGACGTCGGCGCTGATCTGGGCGGTGTCGATGCTGGTGATCAAGCGCCTGACCCAATACGCCGACAGCGCCACCATCACCGCCTACTCGTCGGCCATGATGACCGTGCTGATCCTGGTGCCGGCCCTGGTCTATTGGGACTGGCCGACATGGCCGCAGATGGGCTGGCTGGTGGTGATCGCGATCCTGGGCAACTGCGCCCAGTTCACCCTGGCCGAGGCGCTGCGCCGCGCCGACGCCACCGCCGTGATGCCGTTCGATTTCCTGAAGATCGTCTGGGCCAGCGTGCTCGGCTACCTGGTGCTGAACGAGGTGCCAAGCCCCTATGCCTGGATCGGCGGCGCGGTGATCTTCGCCAGCTCGATCTACATCGCCTACCGCGAAAGCCGGATCAAGCAGACCACGACGGTGGCCCCACCGCCGGCGGGGTAGGCAAGGGTCACACCAACGCTACTCGTCATCGCGAACCGCCTACGGCGCCGTGCCGACCGGCATGCTGACAGTTCCGAACAACGATCACTGCTCCTTATCGTCGTCCTCGCCCTTGTGGCGAGGACCCATTTATGTCCGACATGCCAATGGTTGACGGCCGTTCTCGGAGCACTGTGGCAGTCACCGAAGGACCTTGCTGCATCGACGATGTGCGAAGATCGCACATACCTGACATTGCTTACGAATGGGCCCTCGCCACAAGGGCGAGGGCGACGAGTTGGTGGTTGGTTGCAGGAAGGTGCTAAACGCCCGCCTTCTTCAGCACCATGTTGAACGACGTCTCAGACGGCGACAGCAACTCCATCAGGCGATACTGCTGCCACGGGTCCAGGCTGCGGAACTGCGCGCGCCATTCCGGCGGCAGCCAGCGCTCGTCGGGCCGGCCCTGGGTGCGCATCTCCACCACCTCGAAACCACTGTCGCGCACCAGCCGTTCGACGTCGGGCACCTCATAGGCGCGCTCGCACGGATGGCAGAAATGGTCGATCCACGGCGCGTCGACCTTGGTGTAGTCGTCGGTCCACGGCGGCGACCAGCTCTGGCCCCGGCGGCGGCGGCGCGCGTTGCGCAATGCCGTCTTCAGGCCGACATAGATGTCGAGCGGGGATATCGCGGCGAGGCGGCGCAGCGTCCAGCGGTTGCGGTAGGCCATCAGCTCGCGATAGCGCTTAAAGCGCGTGTCGTGGGCGAACAGGTCCGGCTCCAGGATCGACAGCATCTCCTTGACCTCGAACTTGCCGCGGTCCAGCCGCCAGCCGTAGAGGTGCATCGAGAGATAGCCGTCGTCGGCCAGCACCTCGCGCAGCCGGCCGAGCGCGCCGGCCGGGTCGGCGGCATGGTGGATCGTGCCCTGGGCCGAAATCAGGTCGAACGTCTTGGTCTCGAACGGCAGCGGGTCGAGGTAGCTCGCGCGCGCCAGTTCCACCGTCGCGCCATGCTTGTCGGCCAGTTGCCGGGCGACATCCAGGGATGCCTGCGACAGGTCCACGCCATGGCAGGTCCAGCCGGGGAACGCCTTCGCCGCGCCGACCAGCAGGTGGCCGGTGCCGCAGCCCACATCGATGAAGCTGAGGCGGTCGGCCCGCGCGCCGTAACGCGCCACAACAGGCGCGAAGAACGACGCGGCGTCCTTCAGGTTCGCGCCCAAGTCCGGGTAGGGCGCGTGCTCGTACATCCGGCGCACGGCGCCTTCGTCCGCCTGCCGGCCCTCGGCACCGATGTCCCGGTCGTAGGCGGAGTTCGTATAGCTCATGCGGCAGCAGCCCTCGTGTTGGTGGACGCCATGCCGGCGCCCCAGCCGGCCAGCGCCAGCAAAGACCAGATGCGGTGCGCATTGGGCCGTCCGGCGCGCACGAAACCCTGCCAGTCCCGCCGCACCGTCTCCGGCGCCAGCCCATAGGCGCCCTGCCAGTCGGTATCGGCCACCAGCGTCTCGGCCCACTCGCGCAGCGGCCCCGACAGCCAGCGCCGCAACGGCACCGCGAACCCCATCTTCGGCCGGTCGATCAGGTCCGCCGGCAGGTATTCGGCCAGGATATCGCGCAGGATGCGCTTGCCGACACCGCCGCTGAGCTTGGCCTCGAACGGCAACTGCCAGGCAAGCCCGACCAGCCGGTGATCAAGCAGCGGCACACGCACCTCCAGCGCTACCGCCATGCTCATCCGGTCGACCTTGGTCAGGATGTCGTCGGGCAGGTAGGTCAGCATGTCGAAATACTGCATGCGCTCTTCCGGCCGCCGCAGCAATGGTGGCGGCGCTTCCGGCGCCGGGCAGTCGGCCGGGTCGCCCTCGTGCCACAAGCGCACGGTAGCACCGTACGCCGCATCGGCATCGGCGGCGGCGAGCGCATTGGCGAACTTGGTGACGCGGTCGGCCATGCCTTGCCCGCGCGCACCCGCCACGCCGGCAATGACCGAGGGCGGGATCGCCTTCAGCGTGCCGGCGGCCAGCGCCCTGGCCGGGCCCGGCAGGCGGTTGCGCCACCGCTCCACCCGCGCCGAGTAGAGATAGCGGTGGTAGCCGGCGAACAGCTCGTCGCCGCCGTCGCCGGAGAGCGCCACCGTCACCTCCGCGCGGGTCAGCTTGCTCAGCGCATGGGTCGGTATCGACGAGGAGTCAGCAAACGGCTCGTCGTGCATAGACGGGATGTCCGGCACCATGTCCAGCAGCGCCGCCTCGCTGATGGTGAGCTCGGTATGGTCGGTGCCGAGCCGGCGCGCGACGGCGGCCGCATAGTCGGCCTCGTTATAGGCCGCATCCTCGAACCCGATGGAATAGGTCTTCACCGGGCGGGTGGAGGCTTCCTGCATGTGCGCGGCGACCAGCGAGCTGTCGATGCCGCCTGACAGGAACGCGCCAAGCGGCACGTCGGACACCAGCCGGCACTTCACGGCGTCCGCGATGCAGGCCTTGATCTGCGGTGCCAGCATCTCGGCCGTCGGCGGCTTGGACGACACCCGCAGGTTGGCGATCTGGGCCGGCAGAGACCAGAACGCCTCGGTCCGCTGGCTGCCGTCGGCGGCAATCGTCAGCATGGTGCCGGGCGCGAGCTTGGCGATGCCGCGCCAGATCGACAACGGCGCTGGCACATAGCCGAGTTGCAGATAGGCGGAGAGCGCCCGGCGGTCGATCTCGCCGCGCCAGGCCGGGTGCGCGGCAAACGCGGACAGCTCCGAGGCGAACCCCAGCGTCCCGTCGCCGCCGACCGGGCCCCAGTACAGCGGCTTGATGCCGAGCCGGTCGCGCACCAGGGTCAGCGTGCGGTCCTTCCGGTCCCACACCGCGAACGCGAACATGCCCACCGTCCGACGCACGGCGGCGAGCACGCCGTAGCGCGCGATCGCCTCCAGCAGTACCTCGGTGTCGGAATGGCCGCGAAAACAGAGGCCGGCGTCCTCCAGCGGGGCACGCATCTCCGCAGCGTTGTAGATCTCGCCGTTGTAGGTAATCGCATAGCGCCCGCACTTGGACTGCATCGGCTGGGCGCCGGCCGGCGACAGGTCGATGATGGCGAGCCGCCGCTGGCCGAGCGCGATGCCGGCATCCGCATCCAGCCAGGTGTCGCCGCCGTCCGGCCCGCGATGATGCAGCCGCTCGGTCATGGCGCGAATGCCGCCGTGGAGCGCATCGTTCGGTGCACCGCCCGGAATGAATATCCCGGCCACGCCACACATGAACTCACAAGCTCCAGTACATGCGAGGCGGACCGACGTCGGCGGGGTCCAGCGCCGACTTGACGTCGATCACCACGCCGTCGGCGCGCATGGGTGCGCACAGCCCATCGACGCCCATCTCCAGCAGCGTGCGATGCGGCACCGCCAGCACCAGGGCGTCCAGGCGCGCCAGATCCTCGAACGGCACCAGGTCGAGGCCGTATTCGTGCCGCGCCTCGGCCGGGTCGGCCATCGGATCGTGGACCAGCACGTCGATGCCGTAGTCCGCCAGTTCCGACACGATCTCCGGCACCTGGCTGTTGCGCAAGTCGGGCACGTTCTCCTTGAAGGTGAGCCCCAGCACGCCGACGCGCGCGCCACGCGGCGCGATGTCCCGCCCGATCATCAGCTTGATCAGCTTCTGGGCGACGAAGGTTGCGATGAAGTCGTTGGTGCGCCGCCCGGCCAGGATCACCTCCGGGTGGTAGCCCAGCGCCTCCGCCTTGTCGGTCAGGTAGTAGGGGTCGACGCCGATGCAGTGGCCGCCGACCAGGCCCGGCGTGAACGGCAGGAAGTTCCACTTGGTGCCGGCGGCGGCCAGCACGTCCTTGGTGCGCACGCCGACCCGGTCGAAGATCAGCGCCAGCTCGTTCATCAGCGCGATGTTGAGGTCGCGCTGGGTGTTCTCGATCACCTTCGCCGCCTCCGCCACCTTGATCGAGGGCGCCTGGTGGATGCCGGCGGCGACCACCGAGCCGTAGACGGCGGCCATGATGGCCGTGGTGGCGGCGTCGCAGCCGGCGACCACCTTGGTGATGGTCTCGAACCGGTGGGCGGCATCGCCGGGGTTGATCCGCTCCGGCGAGTAGCCGACGTGGAAGTCGCGGCCGCACACCAGGCCGCTGGTGTGCTCCAGCAGCGGCACGCAGGACTCCTCGGTCGCACCTGGATAGACCGTGGACTCATAGACCACGATGTCGCCCGCCTTCAGCGCCTTGCCGACGGTGGCGGTCGCGGCGAGCAGCGGCCCGAGATCCGGGCGGCGCGCCTTGGTGATCGGTGTCGGCACGGTGACGATGTGGAAATCGGCGTCGGCCAAGGCGGCGATGTCGTCGGTGAGCCGCAAGTTTGGCAGACCAAGCCGTTCCGGCGCCACCTCGCCGGTGCGGTCGTAGCCCTTGCCCAGCTCGGCGATGCGCCTGGCGTCGATGTCGAAGCCGACGACCGGCGTGCCGGACGCCGCGAACGCGGTCGCCACCGGCAGGCCGACATAGCCCAGCCCGATGACCGATATCCGCCGCCCGTGCGTGCTTCCAAATGCCACCATCTCAGACGCCATAATAGTCGCGGTACCACGCCACGAAGTGGCCCACACCTTCCTCCACCGACACCGAGGGCGCCACGCCGGTCAGCGCCGTCAGCGCGTCGATGCTGGCCCTGGTCGCGGCCACGTCGCCGGCCTGCATCGGCAGCATCTCCAGTTCCGCCTTGGCGCCCAGCTTGTCCTCCAGCACGCGGATGAAGTCCATCAGTTGCACCGGCTGGCCACGCCCGATGTTGTAGATGCGATAGGGCGCGACACCGCTGCGGCCGGTCGCCGGGTGCGGGCTTGCCGCATCCCAGGCCGGATCGGCATCCGGCGGGCGATCGCTCACCGCGACCACCGCGTCGACGATGTCGTCGACATAGGTGAAATCGCGCTCCATGTCGCCATTGTTGAAAACCTGAATCGGCCGGCCGGCCAGGATCGCCTCGGTGAAGCGGAACAGCGCCATGTCGGGGCGGCCCCATGGCCCGTAGACGGTGAAGAACCGTAGGCCCGTGCAGGGGAAGCCATAGAGGTGGGCGTAGGCGTGCGCCATCAGCTCGTTGGCGCGTTTGGTGGCGGCATAGAAGCTCATCGGGTGGCCGGCGCCGTGATGCTCCTCGAACGGCATCAGTGCATTGGCGCCGTAGACCGAGCTGGTGGAGGCGAACACCAGATGCTCGACC
The DNA here is from genome assembly GCA_965227515.1 of Alphaproteobacteria bacterium. Lineage (GTDB taxonomy): Bacteria > Pseudomonadota > Alphaproteobacteria > CALKHQ01 > CALKHQ01 > CBDDFZ01. Next base: position 897,691 of record CBDDFZ010000001.1, on the reverse strand, counting down.
GCGCCGTGCCGGCAGCATTCCAGGATGTTGGTGAAGCCGACCAGATTGGCGTCGACATAGGCGTGCGGGTTCTCCACCGAGTAGCGCACGCCGGCCTGGGCGGCGAGATGGATCACCCGCTTCGGCTTGACCTCGGCGAACACCGCTTCCAGCGCGGGGCGGTCGGCGACGCTGATCTCATGCCGGCTGAACCCTGCCAGCCCGTCCAGGATGTCATGCCGGGCGCGCTTGAGCGCCGGATCGTAGTAGGGGTCCATGCTGTCGACGCCGACCACCGTGTCGCCGCGGTCCAAGAGCGCGCGCGCGGTGTGGAAGCCGATAAAGCCTGCCGAGCCGGTGACCAATACTGCCATGTAACTTGCACGCCCTCGCGCTCGGCGGACCGTGGGCCGGCCACGCTTCTACCGTCCGGTCAACCTGCGGGGGCCACCATGCGCGACGAAACCACGGTCGAAACGTCACGGCCCAGCACGTTGAGCAGTACCGCAATACGGTCGGCCGAAGCCAGATTGATCAGGGTGGCGACGCAATCGACGAACGGGCCGGCGATCATCCGCACCTTCTGGCCGGGGCGCAAGGCCGGCGCCGGCACCTTCACCGTGCCGTCGTCGTCCAGCGACGCGGACAGCGCCTCCACGAAGTCATGCGGCACCGGGACCGGGCGGTCGCCCTGGCTCAACAGCTTGCGCACCCCGAACGTGCCGTTGATCGGCGACCAGCGCTCGCGCTCAACGTCCAGTTCCACGAACAGGTAGCCGGCAAACAGCGGCACCTGCACGGTGTCGAGCTTGCGGGCGTGCCGCCGCGACCGCTTCATCATCGGCAGCCAGGGCCGGAACCCCTGGCGCACCAGATTGGTCTGGGCCCGAACCTCCTGGTTGGGCAGGGTGCTGACGACGTACCAGGCTTTCATGATCTAGCTCTCGCCGGCATGCTCACGATCCGGCGACCTTGGGGCTGAACTCCACCGGCCGGCGCGATATGCGCAGCAGCGGCGGGGTGAATATCTCGGTGTCGGCGTAGTGCGTACGCATCATCTCGAACGCTTCCTGCGGCCGGGTGCGGTCGGTGATGATGACGCCGTCGATGCCATTCAGTGCCCCATTCAGGGCGCCATTCTTCAGGTCGGCCGGATCGCGCACCACCGGCAGGCCGCAGAACTTCGCCCGGTTGGTGGTGGTGTCGATCACGGCGACGATATCGACCTCGGCCTCGCGCGCCGCCAGCAGGGCGATCTCGGCCAGCTCGCCGGCACCGACGAAGACCAGCCGGTTCTTGCCGGCGCCACGCGCACGCATCGCCAGTGTGTAGTACTCCAGCCGCGCGGACCGGAAGAACTTCAGCGACGCTTCCAGGTATTCGCGGACCAGCCGCCCCTTCTCGGCAAAGCCGGTGGGCGTCATGTAGTAGGCATAGCGCTTGTAGGGCGCCGACTTGGCCTTGACGAAGCCCTTGCCGACGGCGCGCTTGAGCAGCGCGTTGATCAGGCCGACGGAGACCGCGACGCGCTTGGCCAGCGTCATCTGGGTGACCACCGTGCCTTCCTCCAGCGCGGTGAGGAAGTCCAGCTCGGTCTCGATTTTCGATTTGTCGCTCACGTGCCATGGGTACTGGCAGCTTGATTGAACGTCAAGCCGTGAATTTCACGCGCTGAATGTCATTTCTCCAATCAGCACAGATGGTTCGACCAAACAGAAAACCCCCACCATCGTCGCCCTCGCCCTTGTGGCGAGGGCCCATGTTGCCGCGGGACCGGATGGGTCCGGCTTGATCCGATCGTGATGCAGATTGCCATATCAGGCGATCGCCCCGTAGCTGTGCGAGCAGCACTTAACCCTTTGGCGGATTGGACAAAAATGGATCCTCAGGACAAGCCCGAGGATGACGGTTAGGGGGAAACGGTTAAGCGCAATGCGGCGAGCGGAACCTGCTACAGCAGTTCCGACGCCGCGAAGTCGAGCGCGAACGCGAGTGCCACGATGATGCCGACGGAGCCCAGGAACAACAGCGTGCCGAACAGCAGCCACAGGCCGTCGCGCGCCATCAGGCCCAGGCTCAGCACCACGATGGCAAACGCCGGCAGCATGTTGTTGAACGGGATCGGCAGCGCCAGGATGACGGCCAGCAGCAGGGTGACGACGCCGACATAGCGCTCGGTCAACGCGCGCGGGAACGGCCACATCCGCGGCCGCACCAGCTTCTCCAGCCGCTCCAGCTTGGAGCGCAGCTTTTCCGCCACCCGGCGGAACTTGCTGCGGTCCACCGACCGCTTGCGCAAGAAATTCGGCAGCCACAGATGATCGCGGGCGATCATCAACTGGAACGCGATCAGCACCAGCGGCGCGCCCAGCACGCCGGAGGCGCCCGGCGGCAGCGGCAGCATGTTAGGTGCCGCGAACAGCAGCAGCATCGCCGCGAAGCTGCGGTCCGCCAGCGCGGTCGCGATCTCTTCCAGCGAGATGCGTTCGCTGCCGCGCTCGGTCATTTCGACCAGCACCTGCGACAGCGGGCGTGGCGAGGCATCATGCCCGCCGTCCTTGGCCTCCGGCGTCTCCGGTTGCGCGGGCGTGTCCGGTTGCCGGGGTGCGGCGGTCGGTTCGTCAGTCGGCAAGGTGCAGCGCGAGGTCGAAGTTGACCTGGACCGAGAAGCCGACGACGTCGTCGTTCTCCCACTGGCCCTGGCCCACCCCATAGGCGATGCGGTCGATCACGGTGCCGCCCACCACATGGGCGGTCGCGCCCTCGACATCGAAGGCGAACTCCAGCACCTGCGGGTTGGAGGCGCCGCGCAAGGTCAGCGTGCCGGCGGCGCGATAGCGACCGTCCTCCAGCGGCTCGAAGCCCTGGGCGGTGAACGTCGCGGTCGGCTGGCCGGCGATATCCAGCCACTCCGGCTTGGCCAGTTCCAGGTCCTCTTCCTCGTTGTCGGTGGACACGCTCGACATATCCACGACCACGGTCACGCTGGCCGACGCCGGATCGGCCGGATCGAACTGGATATCGGCGTCGAAACGCTCGAATCGGCCCAGGCGGGTCTCACCGGCAAACGGCACGATCCAGGTCAGCGCGTCCTCGGTCGCATCCACCGCCCAGGTGGCGGCCATGGCCTGGCCTGTGACTGCGGAAACGGCCAGGGCGGCGACTGTCGCAGCGGCGATGGCGGGACGGATCATGGATGCGGGCTCCTACCTGTGTGTGGTGGATCAATCCCCGGGCGTCGACCTCAGCCGGGTGAACGGCAACATGCGCAACAGCACGTTGTCCTTCAATACGAAATGATGCTTCAGCGCCGCGCCGACATGCAGCACAAGCACCGCGATTGCGGCAAAAGCGAGGACCGTGTGGACCTGGCCGAGCGTGGCCTCGGCGGCCTCGTCGGCGGCGAGCAGGTTCGGCACGGTGAACAGGTCGAAGAAGCGAGTTGGGAGCATGCCATGGGCCAGCTCGCTGGCCGAGACCATCAGCCAGCCGCTCAGCGGCATGGCGAGGATCAGCAGATAGAGCGCCAGGTGGCTCGCATGGGCCAGCCCCTTTTCATAGGGCTTCAGGGTCGCCGGCAGGCGCGGCGCGCGGTGCGTCAGCCGCCAGCCGATCCGCAGCACCGCCAGCACCAGCACCACCAGCCCGACCGACTTGTGGAGCTGGTAGAGGTCGTAGCCGATCTTGCCGGGGAATTTCTCCGCCTGCGGCAGGCGCAGCATGTAGATGCCGACCACCAGCATGGCGCCGATCAGCAGCGCCATGATCCAGTGCAGGGCCTGGGCGACCGCGCCATAGCGGTCAGGTCGGGGTGCTTCGGGCATCATCCATCCATCTCTCGTCGCCCTCGCCCGCCGTGGCGAGGGCCCATTTCGCCGACGGCGTGGTCCGTGCCCGGTGGCTTGAGCCTGACGAACCGCTCCGTAGCCGCCGCAAACGCCAGTCACACTCGTAGTCTATTGGGTCTATTGGCGTATTGGACACAAATAGGTCCTCGCCACAAGGGCGAGGACGACAGATCTCAGGGGGCGGCCAGACCGTTCAACCGCGCCCGTGAGGTTCGTCGAAGTCGACCAGCGGGCCTGCAGGCACAATGCGGTGCGGGTTCACCGACTCGTGGCTGGTGTAGTAGTGGCCCTTGATGTGGTCGAAGTTCACCGTCCCCGCGACCCCCGGCATCTGGTAGAGCTGGCGCGTGTAGGCCCAGAGGTTGGGATAGTCGACCAAACGGCGCACATTGCACTTGAAGTGGGTGTTGTAGACCGGGTCGAAGCGCACCAGGGTGGTGAACAGGCGCCAGTCGGCCTCGGTCAGCCGGTCGCCGGCGACGAACGCCTGCCGCGACAGCCGCGCCTCCAGCCAGTCCAGCGTGTCGAACAGTGGGCCGATGGCCTCGTCATAGGCGTCCTGGGTGGTGGCGAAGCCGCACTTGTAGACCCCGTTGTTGACGGTGTCGTAGACGCGGTCGTTCACCGCCTCGATCTCGTCGCGCAGGTCCTCGGGATAGAGGTCCAGGTCCGGGTTGCCGACACCGCCGCCCAACCCATCGAACGCGGTGTTGAACATGCGGATGATCTCGGCGGACTCGTTGTTGACGATGGTCTTGCGCTGCTTGTCCCACAGCACCGGCACCGTGATCCGTCCGGTATAGGTGCGCTCCGCCGTGGTGTAGACCTGATACAGGAAGGCGGCATCGTTCACCGTGTCCGGCACCGCACCGGGCCGGTCGCTGAACTCCCAGCCGTTTTCGCCCATGAAGTAGTCGACCACCGACAGCGAGATCGCGTCCTCCAGCCGTTTCAGCGCGCGTAAGATCAGGGTGCGGTGCGCCCACGGGCATGCCAGGGAGACATAGAGGTGATAGCGGCCCGCCTCGGCCGCGAAGCCGTCCTCGCCGGTGGGACCGGCGCTGCCGTCAGCGGTGACCCAACTGCGGAACTTGGACTGCTGGCGAACGAACCGGCCGCCTTCGCCGGTTTTGCGCGTCTTGTGGAACCCCTCGAACCACTGGCCGTCGATCATCACGCCCATGTCGCGCCTCCATCAAACATTTGCCCCTGCTGATATTGGGGACCCAGGGTATTCGGTCTATTCCTTGTCGTTCAATTCGGCACCGGCCCTCTCCCCCACCCGGCCACCCAGACAGGATACTCTCGTGGGTGGCCGGGTGGGGGAGAGGGCTGGCGCAGAACTCAGCGCAAGCTGTCCACGATCAACCCGCCGGCTGCTCCAGCTCGCCGCGGATCGCACCGGTGATTGCGTCCAGCCCGGCGTCGCCGCCGAGTTCGAAAGGCTTCAGCGTCCCGTGCGCGAACGCGGCCTGCACCGCGCCGTCGATCATGCCCGCCGCCGTGCGGCAGCCCGGCACCGCATGCCGCTCGCCCAGCCAGTCCAGCATCATCGCCGCCGACAGGAACATCGCCGTCGGGTTGGCCTTGCCGGAGCCGACGATATCCGGCGCGGTCCCGTGGCACGGCTGGAACACGGCGTTCTCGGCCCCGATGTCGGCCGACGGCGCCATGCCCATGCCGCCCATCAGCCCGGCGCCCAGGTCGGACAGGATGTCGCCCAGCAGGTTCTCGGTCACCATCACGTCGAACGACCACGGGCTGCGCACCATGTGCATGGCCGCCGCGTCGACGTGGCAGTGCTCCGCGGTGACGTCCGCATAGTGCGTGGCGCGCTCGTCGAATATCGAGCGGAAGAACGCGAACGAGCCGAAGATGTTGGCCTTGTCGACGCAGGTGACCCGGCCGGGATGGCCCGCCGCCTTGCGCCGCCGCCCCAGCGTGAAGGCGAAGTCGAACAGCCGCTCGCTGGCGGGACGGGTGATCGTCATGGTGTCGTGGGCCACATCGGCGGTGACCACGCCCGACTTGCGGCCGGCGAACATGCCCTCGGTCGATTCGCGGATCAGGATCACGTCCAGCGCCGCCGCGCGAGGATCGCTCAGCACCGACGGCAGGCCCGGCCAGGTGCGGATCGGCCGCACCCCGGCGAAGAGCTGGAACGCCTCGCGGATGTCGACCTGCGGCGCGATCTCCCGGCCGTCGGCATAGCGAATGTTGGGGTCGCCCATGGCGCCGAGCAGGATGGCGTCGGCGCGGCCGGCCTCATCCAGTGTCTCCTGGGGCAGCGCATCGCCGGTCCGGTGATAGAGGTCGGCGCCGGCCTCCATCTCCACGAACTCCAGCCGGGCATCACCGGCCGCCGCCATCACGTCGTTCAGCAGCACCAGGCACGGCGCCATCACTTCCCGCCCGATTCCGTCGCCGGGGAACACGGCGATTTTGAACGTGCGGATGTTCGGCGACTGGCTCATGAACTAGCGGCCGACCATGGGGTCGGCGCTGACGGCGTGCGCGCTTTGGGCCAGCGGCACGTTGAGGGTGCGGATGGTCAGCTTGCCGCCGTCCGCCACCTCGAAATAGTGGGCCACGGCGCGGATCTTCAGGCTTGAGAGCTGGCCCGGCGGCTTGCCCAGATAGTCCCAGTCGTGGGCGATGGCGGCCAGGGCACGAATGACGCCCTGGTGGGCGAAGGCCAGCACGCGGCCGCCCTCGTGGGCGATGTCGCGCAGCCAGTCGTTCAGCCGGTCGTGGAATTCGCGACGGCTCTCGCCGCCGGGCGGCTGATAGTCCAGGCCGCGCGCCTGCAGCGCGTTCATCGCATCCTCGCCGATCTCGCGCACGATGCTGGCGTAGGTCCGCCCCTCCCAGTCGCCATAGCCGACTTCGCGCAACCGTGGCTCGAGGCCGATATCTGTCGGCGCGCCCATGATGCGCGCGGTTTCCAGCGCCCGGCTCAGCGGGCTGGAGACCCATCTGTGGTCGCGCAGCTCGTCCGGCAGCCGCCAGCCGCGCACCATCGCCCGGCCCTCGCGGCTGAGCGGTACGTCGGTGTGGCCTTGCAGCTTGCGCGCCGCGTTCCATTGGGTGGGACCGTGTCGGATGATGGCGAGTTGCGTCATGAGCCCGTTCGGCGGTTTTCACGTGCGAACGCAATGGCTGCGGTCAGCCGCTGCGCTGCCTGATCGATATTGTGGTCGGCCGCGGCGGACCGGAGTGCTTCCCGCGACATCCGCCGCAGGGTTTCAGGATAGCGCAATAGCGACAGAATGGAATCGGCAAGCGCATCCGGGTCGCGCGGATTCGCCAAAAGACCGGTCTCGCCGTCGGAAATCACGCCGGCGACGCCGCCCTCGTTGCCGCCGACCGCGGGCAGGCCGGCGGCGCGTGCCTCCAGGAACGCCATGCCGAATGCCTCGTTGACCGCCGGCCAGACATAGAGGTCGGCCGCGGCATAGAGGTCGAGCAGCCGGTCGGGACCGAGCTCGCCCAGAAAGACGGCGCGGTTGCCGAGCAACGCCGCCACCTCCGCGCGGGCCTCGCCATCGCCCGCGACCAGCAGCCGCAGCGGCGTGCCGGCCAGCCGGTCCAGCGCCGCCGCCAGCAGACGGTAGGAGGCGAGCTTGTCGCCCGAACGCATCATCGCGACGGTGGCAAGCCAGGGCGTGCCATCCAATGGCAGGCCGTATTCGGCCGCGAGGTCCGCGCGCGCCCGTTCCCGCCGTGCCGGCGCATCGGCATAGGCCGTCACGTCCAGGAACGGCGGCAACCGGAACAGGCGGTCGCTACGGTCGAGATGGGCGATCACACCGTCGTCGTCGCGCGGGTTCAGCGAAAGCACCGCCTCGGCGCGCGCCAGCGCCGCCGCCACTGCCCGCTCGCCGGGCGCCCATGGGCCGGCCAGGCGCTTCGGGGCCGAGGACGCCTCGACCACCAGGTACGGCACCTCGAGCGCGCGGGCGACGGTGGGGCCGATCCAGTCCGGCGCCTTGTAATAGAGGTGATAGGTCAGCCACGCCCGCGGCCGGTCGCGCATCGGCCGGGCACGCAAACCGCCGGCCAATCGTGCCGCCGCCGCTTCCGCCGCGCGCTGTCGTTCGCCAAGCAAGTCCGGCGAAGCACAGTAGGCGCGCAGGGTCGAGGCCAGTTCGACATCGTGGCCGCCGGTCCGCAGCGCCTGGAACAGCAGGCGCGCCATGCGCCGGTCGCCGGACGGCACCGGATGGACCGGCGCCTTCAGTGGCGCATAGAAGGCGACGCGCACGGGACTATCAGGGCTGGTTGGCGGGCGTCAGGTCGGGTGCCGCGCCGGAGCCCGGGGCGCGCACGGCCGCCGGATCGGCGCCGCGCAGGCGGTTCAGCCGGTCGGCCAGGCCGCCGATGCCGTCCTCGTGGTTGAAGCGGTTGCGCACATTGGCGGCGCCATTGCGGCCAAGCTGCCCGCGCAGGCCGGGCGAGCCGATCAGCCGGATCAACTGCTCGGCCAGCCTCATCTTGTCGCCCGGCGGCACCAGCACGCCGGTGACGCCATCCTCGATCAGCTCCGGCACCGCGGAGACATCGGTCGACAGGCAGCACAGCGCCTGGCTCTGCGCCTCCATCAGCACGTTGGGCAGCCCGTCGCGGTCGCCGTCCTCCGCGATCTTGCACGGCAGCACGAACAGCTCCGAAGACCGGTAGCCCAGCAGCACCACGTCCTGGTTCTGCGGTCCCAGCCAGTCGACCCGGTCGGCGATGCCGAGACCCCGCGCCAGGTGCTTCATCTCTTCCAGTTGGGCGCCGCCGCCGATGTGGGTCCAGTGCCAGTGCAGGGTGCGCGGCAGGCTGGCGAGCACGCGGATCAGGTCGTCGAACCCCTTCTTCGGCACCACCCGGCCGACGCTGAACAGGCGTACCGGCTTGTCCGGATCGAAACCGGTGCGCACTTCGCCCGAGCCCTGGACCTCGCCGAAACGATCGAGATCGATGCCGTGGTACAGCAGCGACACCTTGTCCGGATCATCCGCCAGGCCGCGCAAGTGCTCGGCGTTGATCTTGGTGCAGGTGACCAGCCATTCCATGTCGGCCAGTTTCTCGCGAATCTCCCACTCCGGCGTGGTCCACACGTCCTTGGCATGGGCGGAGCAAGCCCAGGGCAGCCCCAGAATCCGCGCGCCATAGCGGCCGACCGAGGCCGGCGTGTGCAGGAAGTGGACGTAGATCGCGCTCACATCCTCCGGGAGTTCCGCCGCCATCACCATGGCCTGGCCGAAGCGCCTGATCCGATTGTCGGTGCGGTCGCGGGCGAAATCGGCGCGGAAGGTGTTCCAGGCCTCGCGATAGCCGGGCCGCTCGCGCACCGTGCGCCAGGCGCGCCGCACCCGCTCGCGGTCGTCCTCCAGGTACTCCGGCAGGTAGATCACCGGCGCGTCGATCTGGTCGTGGATGGGGTGGGTGCCGGGGTCGTAGGGGTGCCGCAGCGAAACGATGACCAGCGGGATGCCGCGCTTCTGCAGGCCATGAATTTCCTGCGCGATGAAGGTCTCGCTCAGCCTGGGATAGCCCTTCACCACCACGGCGAGGCGCCCGCCACCGGGCCGGTTCATCACGTCCGCCATGCTCACGACCCGACCCGCCGGGCTACATCCTCAAGGCCGTGGTCGGGCTGGCCGATGGCGCGCAGCATCAACCGGTTCACCATGTCCAACCCGTCCAGCATGCCGGGGATCATCGCGCTCGACGGCTTGCGGCGATGCGGCAACTGGCGAATGGCATCGGCCATTGCCTGCGGCACGCGGCTGCCGTCGTCGGGCAGCATCTGGGCCAGGCCCAGCGCCTCCGCCCGCTCGGCCCGAATGTACTGTTCCATGCGTGGCTCCGTGCGCGGCACGATCACCGCCGGTTTGTCGAACGACAGGATCTCGCAGAACGTGTTGTAGCCGCCCATGGTGACCATGCCGACGGCGTCGTCGATCAGGGATTCGATATGGGCGTCGAACACCAGGGCGCCGACATTGTCCAGCTTGGAGATCCGCGCCAGATAGGCGTCGCGATGGTCCGGCGCCATGAACGGCCCGAACACAATCAGCGCGGCCGGCTCCAGCGTCGGGTCGTGCTCGTAGGCGGAGATCACCCAGTCGATCAGGCTCTCGCCGTCGCCGCCGCCGCCAGCCGTCACCAGCACATAGCGCCGGCCGATGCGCTCATCCAGCTCGGCACCGCTGGCGGTGGCCGGCAGGCTGCGCTGCAGATAGCCGGTGTATTGCATCTTCGCGCGGACCGATGGCGGGATCGACAGCCCTTCCAGCGGATCGCAGATCTCGCGCAGCCCATAGACCCAGATGTCGTCGTAGAGGTATTGCAGCGCGGGCATCACGTTCTTGCGCTGCCATTCCGGCGCCAGGCTGGCCGGTTCGTCCATCACGTCGCGCAGGCCGAGCACCAGGCGCGTGCCGCGGTGTTTCAGCACCTCCAGGGTGGGCTTCACCTCACCGCGCAGGCCAAGCGGCTCCTTGTCGACCAGAAACAGGTGCGGGTCGAAGATCTCGGCGGTGTGGCGGATGATCGATTCCCGGATGTCCAGTGTCTGCTGGGTGTCGACCAGCAGCGACAGCGACGTGTACTCGCCGTTCCTCAACTTGATGACGCCGGGCACGCGCACGAAATCGACCCGGGCGCGGAAGTCGTAGCTGCCGATGATCGGCGAACCGGACAGGATCAGCACCGACAGGTTCTTGTTGCGCTCGACCATGGCGTGGGCGATGGCGCGGCACCGGCGCAAGTGGCCGAGGCCGAACGTGTCGTGGCTATAGATCAGGATGCGGATGCTCGCCGTCGCCTCCATCGTCCCTCCCCCACGTCGCCTTTCGGGCGGCCTCCCCTGCCACCCGGTTTCCCGATCGGACGCAACCGCCGCAGCCGGTGTCGGCCGGCCCTGCGTGCGCAGGCGCGGGCACTATGGCACGCAAGCCCGCCCGCGACCAACACATGACGCCGCCAATTCTGCCTTGCGGCAGCCGATTTCCCCATGGCTGAAAATGATCTATACCTGTGACCGCCCGCCATGTGCGGGTGTCTGAGAATCGGGAAACCGGTCGACACGCAGGCGCCAGAACGCGCCCAGGACGCGCATGGACCAAAATATCTACCGCTACATCTGGCGCCATTCGTCCGGGCAGCAAATCTGGCTGCTGTTCGTTACCGTGCTGACGTTTCCGGTGCTGTATTTCTCGCTCGACCTGCCGAAAGTCATCGTCAATGAAGCCATCGGCGGTCAGGATCCGTATTTTCTGACCGTGCCGTTCACCGACATCACGATCGACTTCGACCAGATCACCTTCCTGATCGTGCTCAGCCTGCTGTTCCTGCTGATGGTGGTGATCAACGGCGGCATCAAATACTACCTGAACGTCTCCCAGGGACGGCTGGGCGAGCAGTTGCTGCGCCGGCTGCGCTACACGCTCTACGGCCGCATCCTGCGGTTTCCGCTGCCCCACTTCCGCAAGGTCAGCCAGGGCGAGATCATCCCGATGATCACGTCGGAGGTGGAGCCGCTTGGCGGGTTCATGGGGGCGGCGATCATCACGCCGGCGTTCCAGGGCGGCTACCTGCTGACCCTGATCGGCTTCATGATGATCCAGGACTGGATGCTGGGTGTGCTGGCGATCTCGCTCTACCCGATCCAGATGTACCTGATCCCGAAGCTGCAGGCGCGGGTCAACCAACTCGCCAAGAGACGGGTGCGGACCGTGCGCAAGCTGGCCGACCGCATCGGCGAGACCATCGCCGGGGTGGGCGAGGTGCATGCCCACGACACGTCCGCGCTGGAGCGGACCGATATCTCCGACCGCCTGGGCACCATCTACGAGATCCGCTACGAGATTTTCCGCCGCAAGTATTTCATCAAGTTTCTCAATAACTTCATCGCCCAGCTGACGCCCTTCTTCTTCTACTCGGTCGGCGGCTACCTGGTGATCAACGGCGACCTGACGTTCGGCGCCCTGGTGGCGGTTCTGGCCGCCTACAAGGACCTGTCCGGCCCGTGGAAGGAGCTGCTGGCCTTCTACCAACTTCAGGCCGACTCCCGGATCAAGTACGAGCAGGTGATCGAGCAGTTCGACCCGCCCGGCCTGATGGACGAGGCGCAGCAGGAGGCGCCGGCCGAGGACGCGCCACCGCTGTCGGGCCCGATTACGCTGTCGAACACCGGCCTGGCGGACGAGGACGGCAGCCCGCGCATCCAGGCGGTCTCGGCCACCCTGCCGATGGACAAGCACGTGGCCGTGGTCGGCGACGGTGCCAGCGGCAAGGACGATCTGGCGCTGCTGGTCGCAAGGCTGCTGGCGCCGACCAGCGGTTCGCTGAGCTTTGGCGACCAGCCGGCCGCGACGATCCCGGAGGCGATCATCGGCCGCGATATCGGCTATGTCGGCCCGTCGGCCTATCTGTTCGCCGCTTCGGTGGCCGAAAACCTGACCTACGGGCTGCGCCACCGGCCGAACGCGGGCGCCGAGGCGAGCGCCGACGACGACCGCAAGGCATGGCTTGCCGAGGCGATGCACGCGGGCAACTCGCCCTACGATTCCGAATTGGACTGGATCGACTACGCCGCCGCCGGGGTCGAGGACCGCGAGGGCCTGATCGAGGCAGCGCTGGAAATCCTGCGCGCGGTCGAGCTGGAACAGGACATCTACAAGTTCGGCCTGCGCGGCCACATCGACCCGGAGCGCCAGGCCGATATCGCCAGCAACATCCTGGACGCGCGCGCGGCCCTGCGCGACACGCTGGCCGAGCACCCCGACGACGGCGCCCTGGTCGAGCGCTTCGACCGCGACAGCTACAACAGCAATGCCTCGGTGGCGGAAAACCTGTTGTTCGGCAATCCGGTCGGCGACGCCATCGACGTCGATCGGGTCGCCAACCACGAATATGTCCGCTGGGTGCTGGACAAGGCGGACCTGACCGGAACCTTCCTGAACATGGGCCGGCAGGTCGCCGAGACGATGGTCGAGCTGTTCGCCGACCTGCCGCCGGGCCACGAGTTCTTCGAGCAGTTCAGCTTCATCCAGTCCGACGACCTGCCGGAGTTCCAGTCGATCCTGAACCGGGTTGGCCGCGGCTCGCTGGAGGAGCTGCAGGACGAGGACCGCGACCGGCTGCTGTCGCTGCCGTTCAAGATCATTCCGGCGCGCCATCGCCTGGGTCTGATCGACGAAACCATCGAGACGAAGCTGGTGGCGGCGCGCAAGCTGTTCCACGACAATCTGCCGGCGGACCTGAACGGCCGCATCGCGTTCTACGCACCGGACGAGTACAACGCGCCGGCCTCGATCCAGGACAACATCCTGTTCGGCAAGATTGCCTATGGCCAGCCGGAGGCCGAGCAGCGCATCGGCACGCTGGTCGGCGAGGTGTTGGACGCGCGCGACCTGCGCAAGAGCGTGATGCGGGTGGGCACGACCTATCAGGCCGGTGTCGCCGGCGCGCGCCTGTCCAGCGTCCAGCGCCAGAAGGTCGCCATCGCGCGCTCGCTGCTCAAGCGCCCGAAGCTGTTGATCCTGAACCAGGCCACGTCGGCGCTGGACGGGCCGACCCACACCCGCCTGATGGAAAACCTGATCAAGCTGCGCGAGGACCAGGGCATGTTGTGGGTGCTGCACCGGCCGGGCCACGCCATGTACTTCCAGCACGTCATGGTGATGTCGGGCGGGCGGCTGATCGAGTCCGGCAGTTACGAAGACCTGAGCGGCGAAGGGTCGGCGCTGAACGACCTGATCGCATCGGAGTAGCGAACATGCCGAAGCTCGCGCCAGATCGGTTTTTGCCTAAGCTAGGTCGGCTCCAGCCCTCTCCGCCACCCGGCCGGCCAACGATCGTATCCTGTCTGGGCGGCCGGGTGGGGGAGAGGGCTGGCGCAGATCAACCGAATAGTGCTCTAGTCTGTCAGATGCCGCTTGGACGCAAGCGGCAGACGCGTGAAGGGGGAGATGACCGGTGAGCTTGCAAGAAGAAGTCGACCTGCTGCGCCGCATACCTCTGTTCGCCAATCTTGAGCCTTCGAAGCTGAAGCTTTTGGCCTTCACCAGCGAGCGCCTGAAATTCGGCTCCGGCCGCACCCTGTTCAAGCAGGGCGAGCCCGGCGATGCCGCCTACATCATCATCGACGGCGAGGCCGGCGTGGACATCGCCAGCCCGCAGGGCGCGATCCGGGTGGCCAATCTGGGGCGCAACGACTTCGTCGGCGAGATCGCGATCCTGTGCGACGTGCCGCGAACCGCCACCGTCACCGCGAATTCCGACCTCGAGACCCTGAAGATCTCGAAGGACCTGTTCTTCCGCCTGATCACCGAGTTCCCCCAGATGGCGATCGAGATCATGCGCGAGCTGGCGCACCGGCTGGAGGTGACAAATGCCAAGCTGCGCGAAGCGTCGAACTGACCGCCTGCCGCCGATAGCCTTCGCCGCGCTGTTACTGGCAGGCAGCGGCTCCGCGTTCGGCCAGGACGACCTCGCCGGCTTCTACTACATCACGCCCGGCGGCATCGGCGCTGGCTATGCCGACCACTTCGCGCTGTTCCGCGACGGCCGCTGGGAATTCGGCGACCAGTATCTGTGCGAGGCCGATGGCGCGCTGCATGAGGAAACGGTGCCCCGCCGCGCCGGCACCTGGGCGGTCGAGGACGGCATGGTGGTGCTGAGCGAGGCCGAGCGCACGGTCATCACCGGCGGCGCTTGTGCCTGCGATGCCATCGCCTGCGACCTGGTCGGCGGCACCGAGCGGGTGCTGGAAACAGGCGGCACCATCTTCGTCGATCCGGCCGCCGCCTGCGCGTCCGAGCACGACCCGATGGCGGAGCTGGGCGTCGACCTGCCGTGCCTGACCATTGAGGGTACCGGCTATTTCCGCATCGGCTGGGCGGAAGACCACCTGCCCTGATCCCGCCCCATCCGGGGTGATTCCGTGATTTGAGCGCCTGGCGCGCAGGGTCATTCGCCTGCGCGCGTAGCACCGGGGCGTGGTGCCAATCGGCACGACGCTGAGCCTGTTCAGGGCACTTGCGGCAACCCGGAGCACCCCCATGACAACCTTCACCGGAACGGCCGGCCTCGACGTCTTCAATGGCGCCGACTATCTGGCCGACGACTTCTTTCTCAACCCCACGACGCTTTCCGGCGGCGACATCATCGCCGGCGGGCTGAGCAGCGGCAGCGGCGACCTCGACACGGTCCATCTCGGGGGCGGCACCTACGCCGCCGCCGACTTTGCCGGCATGTCCGGCATCGAGAACATCCAGCTCGACGGCGCGGCCAGCATCGAGATCGACACCGCGATGGTCGCCCAGGGCGGCACCGGCGCGCCGAATTCCTGGTTCACCGTCTTCGCCAGCGCCGGCGACGACATCATCGACGCCTCCGGCGCGGCGCCGACCGGCAACATCCTGCAGATCGTCGTCGGCGGCGGCAGCGACACCGCCTATGGCGGGGCGGGCGATGACTGGTTCACCGTCGATGCGGCACTTGGCGGCGACCACACCATTTTCGCCGGTGACGGCGACGACGACGTCTACATCCACGGGTACGGCGACCACGTGCTTGACGGTGGCGCCGGTACTGGCGACCGGCTGCTGCTGATCTACAACGCGGACGGCGCCGAGCTGGACCTGCTCGATACCGGCAACGAGCTGGTATCCCATGGCGGGCTGCTGACCGCCTCCGTTACCGGGTTCGAGGAATATTGGGCCACCTATGAGGACGACATCCTGCGCGGCGACGGCGACGATCAGTACCTGTGGGGGCTGGCCGGCGACGATACGCTGGTCGGGCGCGGTGGCGACGACGACCTGTTCGGCGACGTCGGCGACGACACCCTGCGCGGCGGCACGGGCAATGACGCCCTGGCCGGCGGCGACGGCATCGACCTCGCCGACTATGGCAACTCCGGCGACGACCTGGATATCGACCTGGAGCGCGCGGTCGACCAGGCCATCGCCAGCGGCAGCACCGGCATCGACCAGTTGCAGGACATCGAGAACGTCACCGGCGGCAGCGGGGCGGACATCATCGCCGGCGATGCCGGCCGCAACGTCATCCGCGGCGGCGGCGGCAGCGACACGCTGATCGGGCGCGACGGCGACGACACCCTCATCGGCAACCGGGGCAACGATCTGCTGGACGGCGGCACCGGCTATGGCGGCGACGTGCTGATCGGCGGGGCCGGCCTGGACACCGCCGACTTCAGCGCCGCCACCACCGACGTGTTCGTCGACCTGTTCTCGATGTACGGGTCAGATGGCTTCGCGCGGTTCCAGACCTTGATCGAGATGGAAGGCGCCATCGGCGGCAGCGCCGACGACAGCCTCTATGGCGATGCCAACAGCAACCGCTTCGAGGGGCGGGCCGGCGACGACGATATGTACGGGCTGGACGGCAACGACCAGCTTCGCGGCGGTGCCGGCAGCGACACGCTGGACGGCGGCTCCGGCGACGATACCCTGATCGGCGACGGCGGTGCCGACATCTTCCGCATCACCGACACCGGCGCCGGGCACGGCTACGACACCATCAAGGACTTTCAGGACGGGCTGGACCTGATCGAGCTCTATGGGGTGGACAATGTGGTGGTGAACGACGCCGGGGCCGACGCCTACATCGATATGTTCGATGCCGCCTGGACCTACATCGACACGGTGCGCCTGGTCGGCGCCGCTGGGCAGGTCGACGCCTCCGATTACGTTTTGATCCCTTAGCGCCACGCCTATAGGGTGCGGGTGCTGGCCGCCTTGGGGGAAGGTCACGCGAGGAGGTGACCACAAGGCGGCATGGCGATCGAGACACGGTCGCGGCGCCTCGCGCCGGGCCTGGGCAGCGTGGTGTTGTTGACGGCGCTGGCCGCGGTCGGCCAGTTCGCCTCCAACATCTATACGCCCTCGCTGCCGTTCGTGGCCCGCGCGCTGGGTGTGGAGGCCGGCGTCGCCCAGCAGACGCTGGCGATCTATATGTTCGCCTATGCCTGCGCGCAGCTCGTATACGGCCCGCTGACCGACCGCTATGGCCGCCGGCCGGTGCTGTTCGTCGGTCTGTCGCTGTTCCTGGCCGGTACGCTCGGCTGCGCGCTCTCCACCGACATCGCCACCCTGCTGGCGGCCCGCACGGTCCAGGCGATGGGTGCCGCCGGCGCGATGGTGGTGTCGCGCGCCGCGACCCGGGACAGCTTCGACGGGGTCGAGCTTGCCCGCACCATCGCCGCCATCACCATCGCCTTCGCCCTGGTGCCGGGGGTGACGCCGCTGATCGGCGGCATCGCGCAAGAGCACCTGGACTGGCGGGCGACGTTCTGGCTGACCCTGGCGGTCGGCGCGACGGTGCTGGCCTTCGCCGCCGTCAAGCTGCCGGAGACCGCGCGCAAGCGGCTGGAACGGATCGAAACGCGCGCCATCGTGCGCAGCTACGGCGTCGTCCTGTCCAACCGTGCGGCGATGGCCTACGCGCTGACCGCCGGCTGCGTGTTCTCGTGCATGGCGGCGTTCTTCGCCGGCTCCCCGGCGCTGCTGATCGACGAGCTTGGCGTCAGCCCCTCCGAATACGGCCTCTATCCGCCGGTGGCGGTGACCGGCTTCATCATCGGGGGCATGGTCTCCCGCCGCGCGGCCGGCAAGATCGAACCGCGGCGGCTGGCGGCCTATGGCCTGGCCCTGATGGCGATGGCCGTCGGGCTGATGCTGGCGTTCCCGCTGTTCGGCCTGGTCCACAAGTTCCTGTTCGTCGGCACCATGGTGGTGAATGTCGCCGGCCTCGGCATCTTCATGCCGACCGCCGTGACCCAGGTGCTGTCGCGCTTTCCCGAACGGGCCGGGGTCGCCTCCGCCCTCCAGGGCTTCATCCAGATGACCGGCGGGGCCATCGGCGCGGTCGCGGTCAGCTTCCTGCAGCTTGGCCTGCCGATCCTGGCCATGCCCATGGTGATGGTCGCCGGCGTGGCGTGCGCCATCGCCGTGCTGTGGCTTGGCGTGCCGCGCGACGAAACAGCCCGCCATATTGCGCCGCCCACCGGCTGAAGCCACCATATCCCCATGACAGAAAACCACCGGATTCGCCCGCGCCGCAGCTTCCTGTTCGTGCCAGGCAGCGGGCTTGCCATGTTCCCGAAGGCGCTGAAATCGGGCGCCGACATCGTGTGCGTCGACCTGGAAGACGCCATCGCGCCCCAGCACAAGGCCCAGGCGCGCGCCGACACCCTCGCCATGTTCGCCGCCCACGAGGACGACGGCGCCATCGAGCTGCTGGTGCGGGTCAACAGCCTGCGTTGCCCGGACGGGCTCGCCGACATGGCCGCGATCCTGGATAGCGCGAAGCCGCCGCCGGGCCTGATGGTCCCGAAGGTGAAGTCGCCCGACGAGGTGCGGCTGATCGACGACCTGCTGACCGCGGTGGCGAGCCCGATCCGGCTGCAGATCATCATCGAGACCAACGAGGGGCTGGCCGCCTGCCACGAGATCGCCGCCGCCAGCCCGCGCATCGACTCCCTGCTGTTCGGCGCTGTCGATATGGCCGCCGAGCTCAGGGTCGCGCCGACATGGGAAGCGCTGGTCTATGCCCGCTCCCGGCTGGTGCATGCCGCCGCCAGCGCCGGCATCGACCTGATCGACGTGCCGTGGCTCGACCTGCAGGACCAGGCGGGGCTGGACCGCGAGGCGCGATTGGCGGCCGAGCTTGGCATGACCGGCAAGGGCGCCATCCACCCCAAACAGCTGCCGGTCATCGAGCCGCATTTCACGCCCAGCGACGAGGCCATCGCCCAGGCGCGCCGCGTCACCCAGGCGTTCGAGGCCGCCGACAGCGGGCTGGTGGTGGTCGACGGCAAGCTGGTCGAACTGCCGGTGGTGCGCAGCGCCTACCGCGTGCTCGCCATCGCGGAGCGGATGGCCGCGCGGGCGGGCTGAGGCGTCCGCTTCCACCTTCGTCGTCATACTCGGGCTTGTTGTATGGCCCGGTGACATGGTTGACAGTTGTTCGGAGACATAGCTGACACATTGATGGTTGGTTTTTTCTCATATTGTAAGGTCGATGTCAGCGATCTGGGTTGCGCCGAAGAAGATGCTGTAGCGTCCGTCGTTGCCGCGCGGCCTGATGGCGAGACGCTCGCCGGCGAAGGCGCGTGGCACGGGCCATAGCCTTCCCTTGAAGCTGACGTAGAACTTGGTTGCCCCGACCTTGCGGACGATGTCGTCGGGTCCGTATTCGGGCTCGGGTAGGGTGTCGGGCATGGGTCGTGTCGAGGGCCGGTAGCGACTGGCCGGCACGTTCATGTCCAAGGCCTGGTGCGGCCGCTCGGAGTTGTAGACCGGGCGCCATTCATCGAAGGCCTGTTGCACCTGGTCGAGATCGCGCAAGCGTCGCAGCGCGAACACCTCGGCGTCCAGGGTGCGGTGGAAGCGCTCGTTCTTGCCGCGTCCTTGCGGGTGATATGGACGAGCGTGGATGACCTCGACGCCGAGCTTCAAGAGCCACACCCTGAGTGGGGTCCACTGCCCCGGCACCCCACCGCCCCAGGGCGAGCCGTTGTCGAGGTAGAACGCATCGGGCAGACCGTAGAGCCGGAACGTGCGCGCCAGCAGCTGCTTGACCGTGGCCGTGCGCTCGTTGTCGCATGCGTGCAGGCACAACGAGAAGCGCGAGTGATCGTCCAGCACCGTGAGCGGGTGGCACCACAGGCCGCGGTCGACCTGCACCCGTCCCTTGAAGTCCATCTGCCACAACTGGTTCGGCGCCGGCCGCTCGAAGCGCGTGTAGGCGTGGCTTGTCTGGCGTCGCGGCGGCACCCGCTCGTGGCGCTGTAAGATCGCATGAACGGTCGATGCCGAAGGCGGGGCGATCCCGTCGCGTTCGAGGCAACGGGCGATCTTGCGCGCGCCCCAGGCCGGATGCGCATCGCGCACCGCCAGCACGGCCGCCTCGATCCGCGCCTCCGTGCGGCGCGGGCTGTGGCGCGGCCGACGCGAGCGATCCGCCAACCCTTCCCCCGCACAGCCCGCCCGACGCAGCCATTTGTGCCCGGTCTGGCGGCTGATCCCGAACCGCGCGCACAACGCGCTCACGTTCGCGCCATCCAGAGAGGCAAGCATCACAAACTCACGCCGTTGATCCACGATCGACACCTCTTGCCAAGGCATGGCCGACTCCAAAATCGGAAGCCAACCACACCAATAAGAGTGTCAACCATGTCCCCGAACGCCTGTAAGCTATCTCCCCGGGCCGAACACTTGTCCCGAGCATCCACGAGTATGGCCGCCGAAGCGGCCAACAAGACGTGGATGCCTCCTCGGATCAAGTCCGAGGACAGGCTCCACAAGTGCGGGCATGACGGGTGTGAATAGGTAGGCCGGGTACCCGCCCTAACCAGCGGCCGGTTTGATGTTCAGGTTGATCGAGAAGAAGTTCGTTGGGTCGTAGCGCGCCTTGATCTGCTGCAGCCGCGGATAGGCATCGCCGAACGCGGCGCGGATGGTGTCGTCGCCCTCCTGGCCCAGGAAGTTCGGCAGGAAGGCCCCGCTGGCAAACGGTTGCATCGCGTCGGTCGCCGCCCGCGCCCAGCCGACATGGGCGTCGGTGTCCGCCGGGTCGCGCCATTGCGCCATGAAGCCGATGTCGTACTCCGACTGGCGCTGGGCGAACGCGGCCCGTGCGGTGTCGACATTGGTGGCGCCGCCATAGAGCTCGATCACGATGCCGGACAGCTCCGAGGGCAGCCGGTCCGCCTGGGCCAGGATGGCGTCGATGGCCTCGTCGCTGAGGTCGCGAATGAAGGTCGACTTCCAGTAGTAGTAGGCGCCGTCGGGGTTGCCGGCATCCAGCATCTTCTGCAGCACCGGGAACGGGGTTTCGGCCACCGTGTCCAGCACCGGCGTCCCGATCTCGCGGAGCGGCGCGATCACGCGCGCGCCCTCGGCCATGTCGCCGCAATAGCACAGCAGGTAGGCCACCGCCTCGGTGCCGTCAGGCAGGGTGACCAGTGCGGTGTGCGCGGTCAGCTCCAGGGGTGCCGTCTCCATGAATGCGCGGTAGTGGCGCACTGCGTCGCGGGCCAGTTCGCGCGGAAAGGCGATGATGCCGCCGAGCACGGTGGAGACCGGGAACGCCTGGTACTCGAACGAGGTGACGACGCCGAAATTGCCGCCGCCGCCGCGCAGCGCCCAGAATAGGTCGGGGTGCGACGTCGCGCTGGCGGTCAGCACGTCGCCGTCCGCGGTCACGAGCTGACACGACAGCAGGTGGTCGCAGGTGAAGCCGTACTTGCGCACCAGCCAGCCGACCCCGCCGCCCAGGGTAAGACCGGCGATGCCGGTGCGCGACACAACGCCGGTGGGCACCGCAAGCCCGAACACGTGGGTCTCGCGGTCCAGGTCGCCCAGGGTCGCACCGCCCTGGGCGCGGACCGTCTGGGTCTCGGGGTCGACGTAGATGGCGCGCATGCCGGAGAGGTCGATCACCATGCCGTCGTTGCACAGCGCCCGGCCGCCGACGTTGTGGCCGCCGCCCCGGATGGACACCAGGATGTCGTGGGTCCGAGCGAATTTCACCGCCGCCGCCACGTCGGCGATGCCCGCGCAGCGCACGATCAGGCCGGGATGCTTCTCGACATGGGCGTTCCAGATCCGCCGCGCGGTCTCGTAGTCGCCATCCCCCGGTGCGATGGCATGTCCGGCAAGGCCGGCCGCGAAGGCGGCGACGGCATCGCCATCCACCGGGCTGCTGTCACGCGCCAGCAACCGTCGATCCGTCATGCGTCCACCCCCCAAAAATACGCCAACAAGGTCAGAAGCGGCCGGCGCGGCTCAGCCAGCCGTTTCGGTTGCCGCCGGCGCGGGCGCCGCTTCCGCCGGCTTGCGCACCACCGGCTTCATCGCGTTGCGCGCCACCATGCGGACCAGGAACAGCATCACCAGCGCCTGCACCGCGATCGGGATCAGCGTCACCGCCGGGCGGCCGATATCCACCGGCACGAAGGCGGCGGTGAAGTCGCCCAGCTTGACCGCCAGCGCCACGATCGGCAGCACCGAGTAGAGCACCAGAAGCACGATCAGTGCCAACACGTCGGAGAAGCGGCCGGCCTGCGAGAACGCCAGCATGTGGACCACGCAGATGTCGCGCACCGCAAACAGCAGCACCGCCAGGATGTAGGCGCTGGTGATGCCGGAGGTGGACTCCGCGTTGGGGTCCAGGGCGGCCAGCGCAATGTATTCCCAGAACGCGGTCGTCCCCTCGCGGGTGAACGGCACCATCGGCGCCAGGAGCACGGCAACGATCACGGTCAGCGCCATGCCGACCATCCACAACGGCATGCGCGTCAGGGCCATGCCCCACTGCCGGCGCTTCAGGTTGTTGCCCAGCCAACGATAGGTGATCGGGTCCTTCAGATCGCTCAGCACCGCCGGATACAGCAGGACCACCGAGGTGGTGAACGCCACCGCCATGTAGCGCTCGTAGTCCGCGATCGCGGAGATGAAGCCGCACATATAGACCATCATGAAGATGACGAACGCGGTCCACGCCCACGGCCAGCTCTGGTACTGCAGGGCGCCGCGCATCATCCGGTTGGCGGCCAGCCACACCCAGGCCAGGAACACGGCCATCGAAGCGAGGCGGAACACGTTGGACCCGGCGTCCAGCCCGTACCAGCTGACGTCGAAGAAGCCGGTGGTCTGCGCCTGGGCGATATCGAAGATCCAGTCGTACTGGGTCGCGGTCGGCGCCAGCGCCCAGCTGATCCCGATGGCGGCCGCGATGCCCAGCAACTGGCTCATGGTGGCGCCGATCGGCTTGCCGATGGGCGTCTTGCGCAGGATCACCAGGGCGCCGGTGAACGCCACCGCCTGGCCGAAGAAGGCGATCCCCATGCGCAGGCCGACATTGGCCAGCGCGGTGCCGACGTCCAGGGTGTGGATCTCGGCCGCGAACGAGTTGGCGAGGCAGATCAGGCCTGCAAGCCAGATCAGCGACGTGCCGCCGAAGAGCTTGCCCCAGCTCATCGACCACGCGCCCATGGCGGACATCACCTGGCCCTCCCAGGTGTGCCCCGCGACCTCGCCCGCCACCGTGTTCGCCGCGCGCCGGCAGCCCCAGAACACGGTGATGATGTAGAACAGGATGAGCGAGACCAGCTCGACGGCGGAGATCGGCGTGGTCGGGCTGATCCACACCGCCAGCGAGATGATGCCGATCAGGCCGATCACCAGAACCAGCCGGGCGCCGGTCAGCTCCAGCCAGATGTTGCGCACGAATTCCGGGTTCATGCGCCGCCTCCCGCGCCGGCACCACCACCGGCACCGTCGCCGAGCTGGGCCATGTAGGCGTCGCGCAGCCGCGCCTTGTCGGGCCCGAAGCTGCACACCGCCAGGTCGGCCGCCAGCAGGGCCGCCAGAATGGCCGCATGCGCCTGCGGGTCGGCCGGCGCGCTGAAGGTGGCGTTGCGCCCCTCGACCGCCGGGATGCTGACGCCCTCGATCCCCTCCAGCACTTCGGCCAGCCGCGCATCCGCGGCCGCGAGCGACACGTTGATGCGCTGGGTCGGCGCGGCGCCGGAGGCCGCGTCGCGGCCGTCCAGTGCGCGATGGTCCACCAGCTTGCCGTTGCGGATGATCAGCATGTCGGTGGCGTAGTCTTCCAGCTCCGACAGGATGTGCGAGGAGACGATCAACGTCATGCCGTCGGCGCACAGGCCGCGCAGCACTTCCGACAGCGAGATGCGCGCTTCCGGGTCCAGGCCCGATGCCGGCTCGTCCAGCATCACCACCTTCGGCTCGTGGATGATCGCCTGGGCGATGGCCAGCCGCTGGCGCAGGCCGCGCGACAGCGCACCGGCGCGCTGGTTCATGCGGTCTTCCAGGTTCATCCGCCCGGCCGCGGTGCGCACCGCTTCGACCCGCTTGTCCCTGGGCAGGCCCTGGGCCGCCGCCTTGTATTCCAGGCAGCGGCGCACGGTCAGGTCGTTATAGAGGCCGAAGAAGTCCGGCAGATAGCCCATGCGGGCGTGGGTGTCGCGCGGATGCTCGTGGGCATCGATGCCGTCGATCACCACGTTGCCCGCCATCGGGCGGTCGAGCGCCGCCATGCAGCGCATCAGCGTCGACTTGCCGGCGCCGTTCGGACCCACCAGCGCTGTTATGGTGCCCGGCTGGATGGTGAACGACACGTCGTCCAGGGCGCGCAGGCCCGGATAGTCGTAAACGAGGTCGGTGACAGTAATCATGGTCCTGCGGGGGGTGGACACGCTGCGGTTGGCGCTCTGGCGTCGCGACCGTCAGGCCAGCGGTATCTCAGGCCTTTGTGGCAACCACTGGGCAGCGGTCGATCAGGCGCACTTGGCGCTGCATATCGCGTCCGCGCGCGCCGGGGCAACAAAAACGTGGCTTGGCGGCAGGTCTGCGCCATTGCCCGGCATACCGCAGCGATGGTTTAACGGGCCGGTCCGCGGCACATCCCACGCCCGCCACATTCGCGCCGGAGAATGGCACACATGCACGCATTTCCCCGATTCCCGCTCGCCGTCGCCTTTGGTTTCGCCGTCGCCGCGATCACAACCGGCGCACACGCCCAATCCCCGCAAAGCTGGCAGGCATTCCCCGCCGAAGAGGGCGAGTGCGGCGACGAGTGCTATTACCCCCCGACCGCCATCGTCGCCTCCGGCGACGTCCAATATTCGTTCGGCATCCAGTGCGACGGCGTTTTCGTGCTCGGCGGTCCCGCGACCTACCAGCCCGAGCCGCCTTTCTCGCTCGCCGACCTCTATGTGGGCACGACCTTCCTGGGCAGGTATGACGTCTACAACGGGTTGAACGACGTCTACATGACACCGGTGAGCGGCGATTCCTTCGACCGTTGGCTGGACACGCGCGAGATCCTTGCCAGCGGTCAGCGCCTGGAGTTGTTCGCGGCGGACGGCAGCAACCTGTCCGTCAGCTTCACGCTGAACGGGTCGCGCCAGGCCATCGAGCGGATGGAGGACTTCTGCAACGGGTCCCCGGTCAACCAGTCAGGGGCGAATGTGATCGACACGCCCGGTCAGAACGGCGGCGCCAACATCGTCGACAACCAGGTGCCGGGTTCCGACCCCGGCGACGGCAAGATCGATGATGGCTTAGGCAATGACGGCCTTGGTAATGATGGTTTGGGCAATGATGGGGGCGTGCCGCCCGCCGCCAACCTGGACGACGCCCTGTCCCGCATCCTCGACATGGCCGCGGCCACGCTGTCGCCGCAGGGCCGGCCGGTGGGCCTGGTCCTCGGCACCTGGCAGGACGACGGCTACGCCACCTACTACATGACGCTGGAGAACGGCTATGGCGACGGGCGCCTGATCGCCGATCACCTCATCACGCCCCAGCAGCAGGGCTGGTGGCATATCGGGCAGGTGGACTACCGGCCGCAGGAGTTCTGCGTCGGCGACGACTGCTCTTTCGACGTCGCAACCGTATGGGTATCGCGGCAGCCGGAGGCGACGGCCGCGATCCGCCAGTCCCTGATCCCGGAGGACTTCGAGGCCCTGGCCCAGAACCACGACTTTTTCGTGCATGAGGAATACGGCTACGTCACCGCGGTGGTGAACGGCGCCGTGTGCTGGTCGTACGAGAGCTTCCTGTCCTATCCGATGTGGGCGCACCCCTCGACCGACTGGGGCAGCGACTGCCGCTGGATCGGCGAGGGCCTTGCCGCCGACCTGCTGCAGGTCGATGCGCGCCAGGTGCTTGAACCCGCCGCGTTCGACTATGCGGTGGAGGAACTCTATGCCGCCTATGCGCGCGGCGAATCCGACGTCAACATCTCGGTCGCCGAGTTGCACAGCCTCGGCGAGCCCGACTTCAGCTACATGCCGGTGCATATCGACCGCTATTTCGGCCAATGGTTTGCGCGCACGTTTGCCACGGTGCCCGCCTATTACGCGCTGACACCGCGCTATTCGGCCTATCTGGAGACCGGGCTGGGGCCGGCCCCGTCCAACCTGACGCCGTCCAACGACATGCCGCTGGATGCGGACGCCATCATGGACATGACGGTCGACATCATCGACATCGTCGTCTCGCCGACCCATGACCTGGTGGTGGTGCTGACGATGAACGAGGTGATCGGCCTGGACGTCGCCAACCGGGCCATCGCGTTCGAGATCGACGCGCCCAGCCTGGGCGTGGTGATGGCGGACTGGGCGCTGGACGCCAACGCGGCGCGCTGGGACGACGAGCTGTCCGCGTTCGAGGAGGGGCGCAGCAGCCTGTTCAGATGAGGCTGGCGCCCCCAGGCCCTAACGGCAATTAACCGTATGGTGTCATCGCCTGACTAGACTGGTCCGGTCGCAGCAGTTCCGACCGGACCGAGATGCCGCAAATCGCGCCCCAGGAAACGGACCTATCCGCCGACGCCGCGCAGCGGTCGATCGGTGCGGCGCTTGCCCGTGGCGACCTGCCCTTGGCGGCCGACCAGGCGCGCGCGGCCGTGGCGGACGACGGCGCATCGGCGGCCCAACTCAGCTTCTTCGCCCATGCGCTGCGGGTGACCGGCCATGGCGGCATGGCGGCAAGCGCCGCGCGACAGGCCATCGCCCGCAATCCGCAGCTCGCCGACGCCCACAACCAGCTCGGCCTTGCCCTCGACAGCGATCCGGACGGCGCCGAAAAGGCCTTCCGCGAGGCGGTCGCACTGTCGCCCGGTTTCGCTGCCGCGTGGAAGAACCTGGGCAATCTGCTGGCCCGGCGTGGCCACACCGACGACGCCATCCAGGTCTTCGACCGCGCGCTGGAAACCGCCCCGGACCTGTTGGATGCCCTGTTGGCCGGTGCGACCCAACGCATGAACCGGGGCAGCAAGGACGATACCCTTGCCGCGAAAGAGATGGCCCAGCGTGCGTGCGCATTGGCGCCGCGCCGCGCCGACCTGCGCATTCTGGCCGGCGCCGCCCACAACAGGCTCGGCAACTTCGATGCCGCCGAGCACGCCTTCCAGGCAGCCCTGTCTCTGGACCCGGACAATGTGGGCGCGCTTCGGTGGCTTGCCCGCGTGCACTTGCGCCAGACCCGCGCATTGCCGGCTGTCGTCCTGCTGGAACGCGCCGCCATGCTGGCCCCCGACGACGCGGACACCCTGTTCTGGCTGGCGGCGGCTCAAATCCGACTCTGCCGGCTCGACGCGGCGCACAAGACCATGGCCCGCCTGCAACGGCTTTCGCCCGGCAGCCCGCGCACCCGCTACGCCATGGGGCACCTGCACCTGATTTCAGGCGACCTCGCGGCGGGCTGGCCGGCTTATGAGGCGCGGCTGGACCTGCATGGCCACCTCGCCAAGGTGAAGGGCGCCGACGACCGGATGTGGGACGGTGTCACACCACTCGCCGGCAAGACCCTGCTGGTCCACGCCGAGCAGGGGTTCGGCGACACGCTGCAATTCATCCGGCTGGTGCCAATACTGCGGCGGCGGCCGGTGGCTCAAGGCGCGCGCATCGTCGTACTGTGCGAGCGGGCGCTGGCGCGGCTGATCGCCACCGTCGATGGGGTCGACGCGGTCGCGGTGTCGACCGAGTCTTGCGCCGAATTCGACTATCACATCCCCCTGCTGTCGCTTGCCGCGCGGCTGAAGATCGATGTTGCCGACCTGCCCGGCCCGATGCCGTACATGCGGCCGCCCACCGATGCGGCCTATGACGGCTGCGTGGCCGGCATGCTGAACGTCGGCCTGGTCTGGGCCGGCCGGCCGTCCCACTCCGACGACCGCTACCGCTCGCTGCGCTTCGAGGCGATGGCGCCGGTGCTTGGCATCGACGGCGTTGCCTTCCATTGCCTGCAATTCGGGGCCGAGGCGGACCGCGCGTCGGCCACGCCATTGGGCGGTGGGCTGGTGCGCGCCGATCTGACGGCGAAGGATTTCGCCGACAGCGCCGCTATCATGGCCAAGCTGGACCTGGTGATCGGGGTCGACACCGCGCCCATCCACCTGGCCGGCGCGCTTGGCCGGCCGGTGTGGACGATGCTGCCGTTCGGCGCGGAGTGGCGCTGGCGGCAGACGGGCACCGCGACACCGTGGTACCCGTCGATGCGGCTCTACCGCCAGCCGGCGCTGAACGACTGGGCCAGCGTGGTCGGCGCGGTCGCGCGCGATCTGGCCAGGGCCGCCTCTACTGCTCCGCCATCATCCCGTACAGGATCGTGACGAAGTCCGGCCCCTTGAGGAATCCACCGCTCCAGGCTTCGTCGTAGGCCGCCGTCGCACCGCCGTCGATGATCTCCTCCAGGCTCTGGCCGGCGTCGATGCCGGCCTGGATCGCGCCCGACACACCCACCAGCATGTCGTGATAGGCCTGCAGGTCCGCCTTGGTCGCCAGCGGGCCGTGGCCGGGGATCACCTTGGTGTCGTCGTCGATCATGTCGAGCGCCATCGCGGCGGCGGCGATCACGCCGGCGACACTGCCGTCCGAGCTCTGATCGACGAACGGGTAGAGGCCGTTGAAGAACACATCGCCCAGGTGGACGACATTGGCCTCGCGGAACACGACGATGCTGTCGCCGTCGGTGTGTGCCGGGTCGACGTGGATGACGTCGATGGTCTGCCCGTTCAGATGCAGGGTCAGGCCGTCATCGTAGGTCACAACCGGCAAGGCAGCATCGGGCGAGGCCGGCAGATCCATGTCGAACGCCTCGAAACGATGCGGCCCGCTCATCCGCACCCGCACATTGTCGTGGGCGAAGATCATCGCGCCCTGGTTGCCATAATTCTCGTTGCCGCCGGTGTGGTCGAAGTGCCAGTGGGTGTTGATCACCACCTCCACCGGATTGTCTGACAGGGCGGCGATGGCCGCATTGATCTTGTCGGTCAGCGGCGAGAACTGGTCGTCGATCAGAACGGTTGCGTCGTCGCCCACCGAAACGCCCAGATTGCCGCCCGCGCCGACCATCATGTAGACGCCGCTGCCCAGATCGATGGTCTCGATCTCCACGGCATCGAAGTCCTGCTGCGCTATTGCCCCCGGTGCCATAGCGGCGGGTGCCACGGCCAGTACCGCCGCGCCCACGCCAAATGCCAAGCCTCTCATCACCTCGCCCTCGCCATTGTTTTGGTGTTCATGGTTGGAGCTCTCGACTATAGGGCACCGCCCGGCCGAGACCCGCGCAATCACGAATGATTGTGGGCGTCGAACGCGCTATGAATTCCAGCGGATGCGGCAGAGGAGGATCGCCCATGGTTGCCGACAACCCAGTTGCCCGCCACTACGGCCGCGACGACCTGGCCGAGAGCCTGCTAACGGCCGCACGGTCGGCGGCCAAGGACCCGAACAACCTCACCATCGACGACCTGGCACCGGTCGACGAATTCCATGTGCGCGGCCGCGACGCGACGGTGGAGTTCGCCGAGGCCCTGAGTTTCGCATCGACGGACCACGTGCTCGATGTCGGCTGCGGGGTTGGCGGTCCGGCCCGCCGCATCGCCGCCATCAGCGGGGCGACGGTGAGCGGCATCGACCTGACGCCGTCCTACATCGCGGCGGCCGAGCGCCTGACCGACGCGGTCGGCATGTCGGACACGGTGGTGTTCCAGGTTGCCGACGCGTGCGCGATGCCGTTCGACGACCACGTGTTCGACGGCGCCTTCACGATCCACGTGGCGATGAACATCGCCGACCGCGCCGCGCTCTATGGCGAGATCGCCCGCGTGCTGCGGCCGGGCGCCACGTTCGGGCTCTACGACATCTGCCTGGGGCCGGCGGGCGACCCCAGCTATCCGACGCCGTGGGCGACGGACGCCAGCACCAGTTTTCTGAAGACGCCCGACGAAGTGGCCGACCTGGTGACGGCGGCGGGGTTTGCCATCCGCTCGCACCGCGACAAGACAGATAGCGCGCTGAAATGGTTCGAGGCGATGCGGGCGCGCGTGGCGGAGGCGGGCCGCCCGAAGATCGGGCTCCACATCATGATGGGCGACCGGTTCTGGGAGATGTACGCCAACATGGTCGCGAATTTCGTCAACGGGCACACGGTTCTGGCCGAGATCGTGGGCGTGCGCGACGATAGCTGACGCCGCATTTTGAACCTGTCCTCCGCCAGCCGCGACAAAGCTGGCGTCTGTCAAAGAACAAGAACAAGGAGGACAGCATGCGGATGAGTCTCGCCTCAGCCCTGGCACTGCTCGTCGGTTGCACTGCCACGGCGAGCGCCGCCGACCCCGAGGTGCTGGTGCCCGCCCTGCGCGACCTGGTCGATGCGTTGGAGACATGCGCGCCAGCGGCCATCGAGATGCCGCACCCCGCCCGCGCCAGCTTCATGATGGTTCACACCATCGATGGCGAGGACGCGCAAGGTGCGTGTGGCTACACCCAGACCATGCCGGAAGACATCCTGATCTCGTGCGGCCTCTCCGCAGAGGGCCGCGCGGATCTGTTGGGCAGTTGGCAGCGCATCCAGGCGATGGTGGAGACCCTCACCTTGCTGCCGCCTCCGCCCGAGGGGCCGATCTGGATCGACGACTGCGTGGTCGTCATGGCCGACGGCGAGACCGTGCCCATACGCGACATGGGGTGGTACTGAAGCGATGCGCCTTGCGCATGGTGGCGGCCAGGCGGCCCTCACACTCCCGTCCCTCTCCCACCTTGCGGGAGAGGGGGTGTCGGCTTCGCATTATCCCTCTCCCCGCGCGGGAGAGGGAGGGACCCAGCCAACGGCTGGGAGGGTGAGGGGGTGTCCTCGATGCACACGAACTATGAGCCTGTACAGGCCAACGGGTCGATCCCGTTCGAAGTCAGGGCCGCGCAGGCTGTTGCCGACGCGGCCCTGTCAGGCGAACCTAACCCTCTGATCGACTATCAGAAGTAGTTAAGGTTGACCACGTACTCGCCCAGCACCTCGCGGGCCTCGGCCAGACGCTCCTTGGCATCGGCCAGGGAAACCGCCAGCGCGCCAAGCTCGTCTTCCTGGGTCGCCAACTGGTCGAGATAGCGCTGGTAGAGGTCGGTATCGCGCGGAATGGTGTCCAGGTTCTCACGGATGCGGGCCTGGTCGGTCACCACCTCGCGGTAGCGGTCCTCCAGCGTGGAAATCTCGCGGTCGATCTCCGCCACGACGGCACGGTATTCCGCCATCTCGGCAATGGCCGCGCGCGCCTCGTCCGACAGCGCCTCCGCCGACGAGTAGAACTCGATCAGCGAGCTCGACATATTGAGCAATTCCACGCGCTGGGAGATCGGGCGTTCCAGCGTGACCTCGACCTCCACCGTCTCATCGGCACCCACCGGCTGCTCGATGCGGTAGTGGTTGTCGGTCATCTCCACTTCCAGCGTCTCGTCGACGATCAGCTCCCAGCCGGACGGGCGGGCATGCTCGATCATCACCACACGAGGCTCGGTGGCGGCGCCATCGATGGTGTAGGTGGTGGTCGACTGCTCCTGCAGGGTCAGGATCAACACGCCGTCGACGATGCGGCCGCTGGCGATCTCCTGGCTACCCGCGGAATCGGTCAGCACCTTCACCTTCTGGTCGACCGCGAAGCTCAGCAGCCGTTCCTCGCCCACCGGCAGGGCGGCGAGGCGGGCATCGCCCACGAACGCCACCAGGCCATTGGCGCTGGTCCGCTCGTAGATGGTGAGCACGCCCGGCGGCAGGCCACTGCCGCTGTCGTTGGTCAGACGCACCGACGCCAGCGGGTGGGTCGGATGGGTGTCCGGCTGGTAGAGCGACAGCCGCTCAGCCGGAATCTCCCGGCTGACGATCGGCACCAGCACCGAATGGCCGCTGTCGACCGTGATCGGCTCCGGGAACTGGAACATCACCTGGGTCGTCGCCTCGACGCTGGCGGCCGCCACGATCTGGGCCTGGCCCATGGGCTGGTCGTCCATGTCATAGCCGATGGCGTCGCCGCCGAAATACTCCTCGGCGGTGTCGGCCGGCGCCATCATGCCGGCGACGGCCTGCTCGGCCTCGATCCGGCCCAGCCCGTCGGGCATCGGCGCGGCCGGCGGTGGGGCCGGCGACTGGTCGCGCATGTCGATGGCGCCGGTGTCCAGCCGCGGCATCACCCGGCCAAGCACCTCGACCGGCACCATCGGCCGGTCGACGTAGTAGGACTGGTAGAGCGCCTGCTGGAACGTGACCGGATTGCCGGAAACGACGGTCAGGTCGACGTCCGCCCAGTTCTCGCCGCTCATGTTCTCGATCACCGCCCAGCCCTGCAATTCGGCGGTCTCGGCGGCCGGATCGTCGGACATGGTCAGCCGGTAGGATGACTTCCACAGCGGCACCTCGACCACGTAGGCGACGCGGACCGTGCGCTCCGCCTCGCCGAAGGTCTGCACCGAGATCTCGCGGCGGTCGCGCTCGTTGTGCTGCGCCAGCGCGGCCAGCGCGGTGCTGACCTGCTCCTGCAGCTCCGGATCGACGAAGCTCAGCGCGTCCGCCTCTTCCAGGATCAGCTGCTGGACGCCGATGGCGGTCATCAGGCTGACCCGGTGCTGGGTGATCAGGCCGCCATTGTTCGGCAGCTGCACCTGTTCGGCGGTGACCGCGATCAGGCGCCCGGTGACGTTGCGCGACCCGCGCGCCTCCACCTCGGCGCCACGCAGCGCATTGAACAGCGCCACCGGCGACGACAGCGCCTCCGGCCCGAACGGCAGCTCGCGGAACACGTCGGAAAGCGGCTCGCGGCCGGGCAGGCTGATCTCGCCGATGCCGCCCTGGTCGTCATAGACCACGATGCTCTTCAGGATGTCGTTGACCTGGTCCAGCCGCACATCGAGGGTCAGCGCGGCATCGCCCGAAATGGTCGCCTCGTACTCGAAATAGCCGACGCCGCCCGTGGAGAGCATGACCCGGCGCAATGTCAGGTCGTCCTGCGCCCAGGCCGAGGCCATGGGCAGGGTTGCCGCAATCACGAAGCCGGCCAGCATCGTGCTGCCCCGCCCCCAGCGGCGTCGTCCCGTATCGGGTCGCCTAGAATCGGGTCGCCCTGAATCGGGTCGATCGAACAATGTCATTATTGACTCCTGGCAAGAGTGAAATCGCGCTAGGCCGGTGCCGACAGTCTACCGCGAATTCGCCGCCAGGGCAGTGACAATCCCGGGTCACGCCCGCGTCCGTGACGGACGCGGAACGACCCTTGAGTTTCGCCGCACCTCAAGGCCAACCGCGGAGCTGTGTCGTCGGACGTTGACACTGAGTCTGCGCCGGCCCTCACCCCCACCCGGCCACCCACGACATTATCCTGCGGGGTGGCCGGGTGGGGGTGAGGGCCGGAGCCGACTTCACGTCCAAGACACGAACGACTGGTGTTCAACCGAACCCTTCTGCCCCCGTTTCGAGGGTGCTATAGCTTCGACCGGTCGGCGGCGAAAATGTGGCGGCAATGGATCAGATTAAAGATTTGCAGGATCGGCTGGCGAAAGCGGAGGACCGCGCCCGCAAGGCGGAGAACCGGGCCTCGATGCTGAAGCTGGAGGTCGAGCGGCTGCGCCAGCCCCAGGTCGCCGCCGCGGCGGTGGCCAACGATCCGGCCGCCCAGGCCGGCAGGTTCACCGCGGTCAAGCGCGCCTTTGCCCGCTACTACCACCCCAACAACGACCATGGCAGCGCCTTCGAATCCGGGGTGCGCGCCCAGGTCTTCAACGAGTTCTGGCCCGAGATCGAGCGCATAGAGCAATCGGGCGGATAGAGCGTTTTTCGCTTACGCTGTGTCGGCACCGGCCCGCACCCCCACCCGGCCGCCCAGACAGGATACTATCGTTGGGCGGCCGGGTAGAGGTGCGGGCTGAACCAGATCGAACAAGACGTGCTATAGAAAAGGCAGGCTGACGTGACACAACATCCGGATACGGCGACAGCGCCGGAGCTTTCCCCCAACGCCGCCTTGATCGGTGCGCCCGACGCCCGCGGCCGGCTGAACACCCCGGCGCTGGTGCTGGACATGGATGCGTTCGAGCGCAATCTGGCGGCGATGGCGGACTATGCCGCGCGCAACAACATCAAGATCAGGCCGCACGCCAAGTCGCACAAATCGGTCGAGATCGCGCGACGCCAGGCGGCGGCGGGCGCGGTCGGCATCTGCTGCGCGACCATGGGCGAGGCCGAGGCGATGGTGAACGGCGGCGTCGCCGGCGTGCTGATCACCTCGCCGGTCACCACCAAGGTGAAGATCGACCGTCTGATCGCCCTGGCCGGCCGCGCTCCCGACGCGATGTGCGTGATCGACGATGCGCGGATGACGCCGGTGCTGAACGATGCCGCCACCGCCGCCGGGCTGACGCTGCGCCTGATCGTCGACCTGGACGTCGGGCTGGACCGCACCGGGGCCGCACCGGCGGATATGGTGGCGCTGGCACGCGCGATCGACGCCGCGCCCGCGCTGACGTTCGAGGGCATCCAGGCCTATGCCGGCCATCATCAGCACATCGAGGGGGTGGATGCCCGCACCGCCGCCACCGACGAGCTGGGCCGTGTCGTCAGCGAGGTGCGCGACGACCTGTCCGGCGCCGGCCTGCCTCCCGCCATCATCAGCGGCGGCGGCACCGGCACTTTCGACCTGGTGACCGAGCTCGGCGTCTTCACCGAGCTGCAGGTTGGCTCCTACCCGTTCATGGACGTCCAGTACATCGACGTCGGCCCGCGCGGCAATGCCTGGCCGTTCGAGCCGGCCCTGTTCGTGGCCGCCGCCGTGGTCAGCGCCAACCGGCACAATGCCGCGACCACCGATGGCGGCCTGAAGGCGTTCGCCACCGACGGCCCGCCGCCCCGGGTGGCCCGCGGCGCACCGACCGACATCGCCTATGGCTTCATGGGCGACGAGCACGGCCGGCTGGAGCTGGGGGAGGCGCTGCCGCCGCTGGAGCCCGGCCACATGGTCGAATGCGTGGTGCCGCACTGCGACCCGACCGTGAACCTGCACAATGCCTATCACTGCGTGCGCGGCGAGGCGCTGGAGGCGATCTGGCCGGTCGACGCGCGCGGGCGCTAGATCGTTTGTCGGTTACGCTGAACCGGCGCCAGCCCACACGGAAAGTACTCTAGGACTCTCGCATGCCCGAGCTGTCGCCCCAGCAGGCGCTTGACGTATGGCGGCTGTCGATTTCGGAATCGGTGCGCCGCGACGGTCCCGACCTGACCGCGCGCCAGATGGCGGTGATCCTGGCCATCTACAAGACCGAGCCGCCGCACACGGTGCGCGGGCTCGCGGCCGACCTGGGCGTCACCAAGCCGGTGATCACCCGCGCCATCGACCGCCTGTCCTATCTCGGCCTGGTCAAGCGGCGCCGCGACCCGGCCGACCGGCGCAACGTGCTGTTGCAACGCACGGTGCGCGGCTCCGTATTCCTGTCCGAGTTCGGCGAGATCGTGGCCCATGCGGCAAACCGCGTGGAATAACGGCATGGCCCCGTGCGCATCGCGGTTCGCCCATCGCGGCTTGCAACACGCCCCGGCCCGCTTATGATCCCCCGCGAAACAGGGAGAATGCTCCAGTGACCCGATTCGCACCCATGCTCCTGGCGCGCACCGTGCTGGCGGGCGCGCTACTCACCGCCACGGCGGCGCCCATGACCGTCGGGTCGGCATCGGCCGAGGATCCAGCGTTCCTGACGCTGGGTGTCGGTGCCTTCGACGTGATCCGCAACGACAACTCGGCCGGCGACTTCCGCATCGAGTACCGACACGACGACGACCTCTTCTACTTGAAGCCTTGGGCCGGCGTGGAAGTGACCAGCGATTCGGCCATTTGGATCGGTGCCGGCAGCCTTGTCGACATCTACTTCGGCAACCGCGTGGTGCTGACCGGCAGCGTTGGCGCCGGCTACTACAACAACGGCGACGGGCCCGACCTGGGCTACGCGCTGGAGTTCCGGTCCGGCGTCGAGCTTGGCTACCGGTTCGACAACTACTCGCGCCTGTCGGTCGGGTTCAGCCACATCTCAAACGCCGACCTCGGCGACCGCAACCCCGGCACCGAGATCATCAGCGTCAACTACTCGATCCCGATCGGCCGCATCTTCGGCGACGATCCTTGATGTCAGGGCCGGCGTAACGCGCTTTTTTGCGGCCCGCGCAGCTTGCACATTTTGGTGCGCGTTCGCTCGACCCTCGCAACAAGAAGAAATTGTCGTCCTCGCCCTTGTGGCGAGGACCCATTCTTGTCCAGTATATCAATAGGTCAGAGTGGTTTGACTCCCTATGTGGCAAACGCCCAGTTTCGATGGGTCAACGCAACCATCTCCCTTTGGCACAGGTCTGAACCGCCCCGCAAATGGGCCCTCGCGACAAGCGCGAGGGCGACAATGGTGTGTGTTGTAACGCAACTGACAACGC
The DNA here is from genome assembly GCA_965227515.1 of Alphaproteobacteria bacterium. GTDB lineage: Bacteria > Pseudomonadota > Alphaproteobacteria > CALKHQ01 > CALKHQ01 > CBDDFZ01. Next base: position 861,573 of record CBDDFZ010000001.1, on the reverse strand, counting down.
TCATGACGACGGGAGGTGGTGGGAACTGGCGTTCCTAGACAGGGATCAGCTTACGCTGAATCTGCGCCAGCCCTCTCCCCCACCCGGCCACCCAGCAGGATACTCTCGTGGGTGGCCGGGTGGGGGAGAGGGCCGGTGCCGACTTAAGTGATCATGCTCTAGGCCTGCACCACGTTGCCCGGGTGGCGGTTTTGGCCATGCACCAGCCAGATCGGCCGGTCGGCCCAGTGCATCACCCCGCCATTGCCCATCACATAGTCCGGCGTCGCGCGGTCGTAGTGCGCGTGCGCGGGCATGTAGCGGTAGACCATCGCGCGGCGCGACCGGCTGGAGCGGTTCGGCTCCGAGCCGTGCACCAGATGGACGTCGTGGAACGACAGCGCCCCCGGCGCCAGCACCACGTCCTCGGCCGCCGCGCTGTCGAACGCCTGCGGGTCGACGGCGGAGTCGAGCGCAAGCGCCTTGTCGGCCTCGCGGCCGTGGGCGAGCAGGCCCTCGGCATGGCTGCCCGGGACCACGCGCAGGCATCCGTTCTCGGGCCCTGATGCATCGATGGCGATCCAGACCGAGCACGTCGCCATCGGCTTGATCGGCCAGTAGGCGCCATCCTGGTGCCACGGCACGGCGGCCCCGGTGGACGGCGGCTTGCAGAAGGCATGGCTCGACCACAGGATGATGTCGGGTCCGATCAGTTGGGCCGCGGCGCCGACCAGGCTGGGATGCCGGCCGATCTCCAGGAACGTCTCGCGCAGGTCTGCCGGCGTGTTCAGCCGGCCGCTGGCCCCGCCTGCCACGTGCGGGACAGCCAGGTCCTCCGGCCGCGTCTCCGGATTGGCCGCGATCAGGGCATCGGTGGCCGCGGTCAGCGCCGCCAGGGTATCGTCAGGCAACCTGACCGATGGCGTGACGTAGCCGCGCTCGTGGTAACGCGCGACCTCGTCGGCGCTCAGCGGTCGCGGCATCCCATCCACCGCTTCGGACGTCGCCATCGCTGCCTCCCCATCTTGTTTGCCCGGCCCATGGGCACGGCCTTGCCGCCAGCTTACACGAACGGCGGGGCGGCTGGCCCGATTGTCGTCGTGGCGTGTCGCGTGCAGCCCGCGTTCGGGCGGTTCAGTCAAATGCGCATGCCCGGTGATCTGGTTCACAGGTAGGGGTCTCAAGCGTTCCCAAATCCAACTCATCGGCAGGGCAAACAGCCCACAGCCACTTGGATCACCCCTCGGGGAAAACGGGAGCAACCATCATGTTCAAGACCATCCGGAATACCGCCGTCGCAACGATCGCCGCCGCCGGCGTGCTGGCCGCCGCCACCGCCGCCCAGGCCGCGTCGAACCTGTCCCTGGAAAACGCCAGCGGCATGGACATCCACTACGTCTACATCTCGCCGGACTACGCCGCCGACTGGGGCACCGACGTGCTGGGCAACGACATCCTGCCGGCCGGCGGCGTCTATGAGCTGAGCTCCAACGGCGACCACTGCATCTACGACGTGCTGGTTGTCTGGGCCGACGGCTACGAGATGGACGGCTACGGCTTCGACTTCTGCGCCAACGACACCCTGGTGATCGAGTAAGGGTGAACGATCAAACACGCGAGCTACGTGATCGAGTATCGAACCCCGCAACTGCGCTCGATCATGTGCCCTCCCCCAGTCCCATGGGGGAGGGCTTTTCGCGTTCAAACACTGCGGATCATCAAGGTAATGGCGCTGCGTCCGTAGGTGCGCCGGTCGAGGACAGAATATCCCTCCGGGGCGTCGAGCCCGCTCTCGGCCTCGCAGACCAGCAGCGCATCGGCAGTCAGCCAGCCCGCATTGGCCAGCGACTGCAACGCCGGCTCCAGCAGGCCGCGTCCATAGGGCGGGTCCAGGAACACGAGGTCGCAGGCCTGTGGCGCCGTCGGCAGGCGGCGGGCATCGGCGCGGATCACCCGGCAGGAGGCGGCCTCGCCGAGCATGGCGATGTTGGCCTGGAGGGCGCGCAGGGCCGGCTGGCCGTTGTCGACGAACACCGCCAACGCGGCGCCGCGCGACAGGGCCTCCAGCCCCAGCGCGCCGGAACCGGCGAACACATCGGCCACGACCGCACCGGCGACCCGGTCGCCGCCTGACTCTCCGGCGAACCGGCCCGATTGCAACATGGAGAAGATCGCCTCGCGCGTACGGTCCGTGGTGGGGCGTACGTCCATGCCGGCCGGAACCTCCAGCCGGCGTCCCCTATGTTTTCCGGCGACGATGCGCATGGCCCGGCCGGTCCTGACTTGGCGGCTTGGTGGGCTTGCGCGGCGCTGCCCGCGACGCGCGCCGTTTGGCTGTGCCGCCGGCGGATTTCGCGGCCTTGTCACCTTCGTTCTTTGCCGGCAGCCGCCCCGGCAGCAGGGCGCCGAGTTGCTGGCGCACCACGGCGGGGTTCACCTCCTTGACCATGCCGCGCGCCAGCCCGCCCAATTGAAACGGCCCGTACGCCACCCGGATCAGCCGGTTGACCTGCAGGCCCAGATGGTTGAGCACGACCCGGATTTCCCGGTTCTTGCCCTCGCGCAGCCCCATGGACAGCCAAGCATTGGATGCCTGCTGGCTGTCGACGGTGGCCTCGATCGCGCCATAGCGCACACCGTCGACGGTGATGCCGTCGGCCAGCGCCGCCAACCGCGCCGGGTCGGGCTTGCCGTGTACGCGTACGCGGTAGCGCCGCTTCCAACCGGTGGATGGCAGCTCCAGGGCGCGGGCCAGCTCGCCGTCATTGGTCAGCAGCAGCAGCCCCTCGGTACCGAGGTCGAGGCGCCCGACCGAGATCACCCGCGGCATGTCGTCGGGCAGCCGGTCGAACACCGTCGGCCTCCCGGCCTCGTCCTTGTGGCTGGTCACCAGCCCGTCAGGCTTGTGGTAGCGCCACATCCGCGGTGCTTCGGCCGCAGGCAACGGCTTGCCGTCGACCACGATCTTGCTGGCGGCGGTGACGATGGTCGCCGGGCTGTCGATGACCCGCCCGTCCACCTTCACTCGGCGATCCGCGATCCAGCGCTCCGCATCGCGGCGGGAGCACAGCCCGGCACGTGCCATGACCTTGGCGATGCGCTCGCCCTCTTTGGAGGAATCGCCGTGCGCGCCCGCACTCATCGGGCGGTCCAGCCGCCGTCGACCGGCAGGATGGCCCCGGTGATCATCGAGGCGCCGTCACCGGCAAGGAACAGGATGGCGGACGCCACCTCCTCCGGCTCGGCCAGCCGGCCCATCGGCGTGTTGTCGACGATGGCACGCTCCATCTCGCCGTCGGACAGCAGCTTTTCGGTCAGCGCGGTGCGGGCGAAGGTGGGGGCCACGGCGTTGACCCGGATGTTGTCGGGCGCCCATTCCAGCGCCAGGGTGCGGGTCATGTTGACCACCCCGCCCTTGCTGGTCTGGTAGGCGGCATTGGGGTAGAGCCCGCCGCCGACCAGGCCCATGATCGAGGCGACGTTGATCACCGAGCCGCCGACCGGGGCGCCATCGCCGGTCTGCATCAGCTGGGCCGCGGCCTGGGCGCAGCGGAAGCTGCCGGTCAGGTTGACCGCCATCACCTGTTCCCAGGTGTCGAGGCTCATGTCGACCGCCGGCATGCGCGCGCCGCGCCCGGCGTTGTTGACCAGGATGTCGAGCCGGCCATGGCGGTCGGCCACCGAGGCGAACACGGCAGCGACCCCTTCGTCGCTGGTGATGTCCATGGCATGGCCCTCGCCGAGCTCCAGTTCGGCGGCCACCGCGCCGGCCGCGTCGCCATCGGCGTCGGTGACCACGACAATCGCGCCGGCATCGGCCAGCGCCCGCGCGGTCGCGGCCCCGATGCCGCGCCCGCCACCGGTGACCAGCGCCACCCGGCCGTCGAGACGGAAACGGTCAAGCATGCTCATTGTCCGCCTCCTCGAACGCCTCGCCTTCGTCGCCCCCGTCGAAGCGCGGAATACCGGCGCGGGCCAGCGCGTCGGCGCGTTCGTTCTCCGGGTGGCCGGCGTGGCCCTTCACCCAGTGCCAGCTCACGTCGTGCCCATCGGTGGCCTCTTCCAGGCGCATCCACAGGTCGGCGTTCTTCACCGGCTTCTTGGCGGCGGTGCGCCAGTTGCGCCGCTTCCAGTCCTCGATCCAGCGAGTGATGCCGTCGCGCACATAGGTGCTGTCGGTGTGGATGGCGATGCGTGTCGGGCGCTTCAGCGCCTCCAGGGCGGAGATCGCCGCCATCAGCTCCATCCGGTTGTTGGTGGTCTCGGGCGCGCCGCCGTTCAGCTCCTTTTCCACGCCCTTGTAGCGCAGCAGCACGCCCCAGCCGCCGGGGCCGGGGTTGCCCGAGCAGGCACCGTCGGTAAAGGCCTCGACCATGCTCGCGGCGCTCACAGCCATGGTGAGACGAAGCCGGCCACCCGGCGTGCGTCCAGCCCATACTCGCCGGGGTCGTTGACCTTGGCGTGGAACTTCAGCTTGTAGAGATATTCCATCGGATCCTTCGGTTGCACCATGGCGCCGGGCGGCAGGTTCAGCCAGTCGTAGAGCCTGGTGAGCAAGAAGCGCATTGCAGCCCCGCGCGCCAGCAACGGCAGCGCGTTGAGTTCGGCATCGGTAAACGGGCGCACCTCGCAATAACCGGCCAGGAAACGGCGCGCCTTGGTGACGTTGAAGCTGCCGTCCTGCTCGAAGCACCAGGCGTTAAGGCAGATCGCCACGTCATAGGCCAGGCAGTCGGTACATGCGAAGTAGAAATCGATCACGCCCGACAGCGCCTTGCCGAGGAAGAACACATTGTCGGGGAACAGGTCGGCGTGGATGACGCCGGTGGGCAGGGTCTGCGGCCACTCCGCCTCCAGCACGGCCAGCTCCGTATCGAGCGTATCGCCGATGCCGGCCCACACCTTGTCGGCCTGGTCCCGGCACGACTGGAACAGCGGCCGCCAGGAATCCACCGACAGCGCGTTTGCGCGGGTCATGGTGAAGTCCTCGGTCGCGACGTGCATGCGCGCCATCGCGGTGCCGACCTCGGCGCAGTGATAAGGCTGCACCCGGCGCGGCCACATGCCCTTCAGGAAGGAGATGATGACGGCGGGCCTGCCGGCAAGTGCCCTGAGCGCCACGCCGTCGCGGGCCCTGATCGGGGTCGGGCAGGTAAAGCCGGCGCCGGCCAGATGGTCCATCAGGCCGAGGAAGAACGGCAGGTCCTCCTCCTTCACCCGCTTCTCGTAGAGGGTCAGGATGTAGCTGTCGCCGGTGGTCTGCAGCAGGTAGTTGGAGTTCTCCACCCCCTCTGCGATGCCCTTGGCCGAGACCACCTCGCCGATGTCGTAGTCGGCGACGAACGTGGCCAGGTCCTCGTCGGTGACCTCGGTATAAACCGCCATCTTAAATCAGGCGCACTGGCGTGCGCCGAATTCGGCGCCGGCCCATACCCCCACCCGGCCGCCCAGACATACTACTGGCGTTTCGGGCGCCGGGCAGGGCTGCGGGCAGGTCGAGCATGGGTCGGGCCATCGCGCTCAGGCCACCGCGCGCGGCAGCTTGAAGGTCACGTCCTCGCGCACGACGTCGACATGCTCCACCGTGATGTCGAAGCGGGCGCGGCAGGCATCGATGACCTCGTCGACCAGGATCTCGGGCGCGGAGGCCCCGGCGCTGATGCCCAGGGTGGCAATGCCGGCGAGCCGGTCCAGCGGCACGTCGCCGCCGCGCTCCACCAGCATGGCGTCGGCGCAGCCGGCACGCGCGGCGACATCGACCAGCCGGCGCGAGTTGGACGAGTTCGGCGCACCGACCACGATCAGGGCGTCGCAGCGCGGTGCGATCGCCTTCACCGCCTGCTGCCGGTTGGTGGTGGCATAGCAGATGTCCTCGCGCTTCGGCCCCTGGATCGCCGGATAGCGCGCGCGCAGAGCGGCGACGATGGCGGCGGTGTCGTCCACCGACAGCGTGGTCTGGGTGACAAAGGCCAAGTCCTGGCCGCCGGTGAAGGCGAGCCCGGCCACGTCGTCCACCGTCTCGACCAGGGTGGTAGCGCCGTCGGGCAACTGGCCCATGGTGCCGACGACTTCGGGGTGGCCGGCATGGCCGATCAGCACGATGTGGCAGCCGTTGGCGTGGTGGTGCTCGGCCTCGCGGTGGACCTTGCTGACCAGCGGGCACGTCGCGTCGACATAGGTCAGCGCGCGGCGCCGCGCCTCGGCCGGCACCGCCTTCGGCACCCCGTGGGCGGAGAAGATGACCGGCGCGTCGTCCGGCACCTCGTCCAGCTCCTCCACGAACACCGCCCCCTTCTGCTCCAGGCCCGCCACCACATAGCGGTTGTGCACGATCTCGTGACGCACATAGACCGGCGCGCCGAACTTCTCCAGGGCCAGCTCGACGATGCGGATCGCACGATCGACGCCGGCGCAGAAGCCGCGGGGCGCGGCCAGCAGCACCCTAAGTTTCGGCTTTGCCGTATCGGGAAGCTTCGGCTTGGACGTGTCGGGCGGCATCGTGTCGTTTGCTCTCGTCGCTTGCGGCCGGCGGTTCATTGCTGCCAGGGGCCATTGCAGGTAGCCGCCGGGGCAACTAGACTCCGCGCCTTCGCGGGCAACTCACCGCACCGCCGGGTCCGCGCCAACCATCGGGGCACACCAGTCGTGACGATCGGAAGATGAAGTTTCAGCGTTGGCAAGGCAAGCCCGCGATGCAGCGGGCGGTTCGCAAGGTCGCACCTTTCGTTGCGATGGCCGCCGCGGCGTCGGCACTGGCGGCCTGCGGCGGGACGGAGAGCGACGCGATCACCATCGGCTGCCCGGATGTGGTGCTGGTGGCCGAAACCTCCAAACTGATCCGGTTCGGCGGCGCGGTGGCGACGCCCGACGAGGTCGCGGTGCGTGGCGAGATCGTGGAGGTGCTGGTCGACTGCGACTATTCCGACGAGGACGTCTTCGTCGAAACCGCGCTGACCATGGTGTTCGACCGCAACACCGGCATGGCGGCCGACAGCCAGGCGATCCAGTTCTATGTCGCGGTGGCGCGGCCGGACCAGACCATCATCGGCAAGCAGGTGTTCGACCAGACCGTGTCGTTCGACGACGGCGAGAACCGCATCGGCCTGCGCGAGGTGGTGGGCGAGACGATCCCGCTACCCGGCGGGGTCGACAGCGGGCGCGGCTACACGGTCTATGTCGGCTTCCAGCTTTCGTCCGACGAGCTGCAGTACAACCGGCTTGGTGGCGGGTAGGCCAGAGTGGAGGCGCGTGGCACCGGCAGAATGCTTGCACCGACATTAACAAAAAAAAGGGCGACACAGTCCTTGTGCCGCCCGGCTTGCTCGACGCCGCGCGAAAGCTTGGTGTCGCTTGGTGCGCGGCGTGCCCCGAAGGGTCTTAGACGCTGATCGCCTTGCGGCGAGAGCAGCACTCGTATCAAGATATGAGTTAGGGAAGGTGCTTTGTCAAGCTGGCTAAGCCAAGGGAACTGAGGACGCAACGTCTCACTGCCTTTAGATCTTCCTCTGGAAGTATCTCGTATCGGTAAATGCGCTTTCCGTTCGCATCCCTTCCGTAGCGGAAGAAATCCAGTCGCTCGAATCTAACCGAATAGATCATGTCGCCTTTGATCCAGTTTGGACCAACATCCCACGGCGGAGGGAGTGGCGGGTCAAGGTCGCGAAGTTCGTAGTGATACGCCATTTGCGGTCGTGGCGCCTCAGTACTAATTGGAACTATTGTGCACAATCGGGCGCGAACAGATATCTTTGGGCTAATTACAACCACAGGCCTTCTTTTGACCATCTCGGGAGGAAGAAACCCAGTATCAAAATCACACAACAGAATTGTGCCAGGTCGTGGGTGCTCTGCAATTGCCATTGATTCTTAAGTGGTAGTTCCTGAGCGTTGGGCGTTTAGACGACTCGCATCACAGCCCTCTCAGACTAACACAACGGACGGGCGCAGCCGCATTGACACTCTCCGCCAGCCGGTTAGTCTGACCAGACATCGCCACTGACGTCTGTGGGAGAGTCCGGTGAGAGGGTAACACCTTGCGCCGGCGCCGAAGGAGCAACCGCCCCGGAAACTCTCAGGCCAACGGACCGCAGATCGAGGCACCTCTGGAAAGCGGCCGGCCCACAAGCCGGTCCACCGACGGGGAAACCTGCGCTACCGGCATCGTGATGGGCGGCGCGGGCAATCTCTCAGGTCCTCCGACAGAGCGGGGTATGCGCGCGGGCCACGGCCGGCGTGGCGTACCAACCTGTTGTGCGGAGGGCGGCCTTGACCGAAGAAAATCTGGAAACCACGCCGCTGGACGCGCTGCACCGCGCTCATGGCGCCAAGATGGTGCCGTTCGCCGGCTATGCCATGCCGTTGCAGTACGCCGACGGCATCATGGCCGAGCACCGCCAGACCCGCACCGCGGCCGGCCTGTTCGACGTCTCGCACATGGGCCAGGTCGAAATTCGCGCGGCCGATCAGGCCAAGGCGGCCACCGCGCTGGAGACCCTGGTGCCGGCCGACATCAAGGGGCTGGAGGTCGGGCACACGCGCTATTGCCTGCTGACCGACGACAATGGCGGCATCCTGGACGACCTGATGGTCACCAATCGCGGCGACCACTACTTCGCCGTGGTCAATGCCAGCCGCAAGGCCGAGGACATTCAGCACATGACGGCGGCGATGGCGGGCACCTGCACGGTGACGCCGCTGCCCGACCGCGCACTGGTGGCGGTACAGGGCCCGAAGGCGGCGGACGCGGTGGCGCGGCTGGCGCCCGGTCTGCGCGACATGGCCTTCATGACCTGCGCCGATGCCGAGATTGCCGGCGTGCCGTGCTTCGCCACCCGCTCCGGCTACACCGGCGAGGATGGCTACGAGATCTCGATCGCCGCGGACGGCGCGGTGCGCGTGGTCGAGGCGCTGCTGGCCGAGCCGGAGGTCGAGCTGGCCGGACTGGGCGCGCGCGACAGCCTGCGCCTGGAGGCGGGCCTCTGCCTCTACGGCAACGACATCGACACCACCACCACGCCGGTGGAAGCCGCACTCACCTGGACCATCGGCAAGCAGCGGCGCGAAGAAGGCGGTTTCCCCGGCGCCGACACGATCCTGCGCCAGATCGCCGACGGCGCGCCGCGCAAGCGCGTCGGGCTGAAGCCCACCGGCCGCGCGCCGGTGCGCGCCCACAGCGAGATCCACGACAAGGCCGGCAACGCCATCGGCGAGGTGACCAGCGGCGGCTTCGGCCCCACGGTCGAGCACCCGGTCGCCATGGGCTACGTCGCCAGCGACCACGCCAAGGTCGGCACCGAGGTCGACGTCATCGTGCGCGGCAAGCCGTTGCCGGCCGAGGTCGTCCGGCTGCCGTTCGCACCCCACCGCTACCACCGCTGAAACTGACCGCACACCCACCGGAGTAGGCATATGCATTATTCGAAAGAGCATGAATGGGTCCGCATCGACGGCGACACCGCCACCATCGGCATTTCCACCTACGCCCAGGAACAGCTTGGCGACGTGGTCTATGTGGAGCTGCCGGAGGTCGGCAAGACCGTGGGCCAGTTCGATGAGGTGGCCGTGGTCGAATCGGTGAAGGCCGCCAGCGAGATCTATTCCCCGGTGTCGGGCGAGGTGATCGAGGTCAACAGCGCGCTGGACGAGACGCCGGCCATGGTCAACGAGGACGCCGAGGGCAGCGGCTGGTTCGTCAAGCTGAAGCTGGCCGACAAGGGCGACCTCGAGCGGCTGATGGACGACGGCGCCTATGCCGACTACGTGAAGGGCCTCGACTGATGCGCTACCTGCCGCACAGCGAGGGCGACCGGGCGGCCATGCTGGCCGCGATCGGGGTCGATACCGTCGACGACCTGTTCGCCGACGTGCCGGCGGCGGGCCGCCTGAAAGCGCCGCTCGACCTGCCGGACCATCAGGACGAACTGTCGGTCGAGCGCGCCATGCGCCTGCTGGCCGGCAAGAATAGGCCGGCGGGCGACGGGCCGTTCTTCGTCGGTGCCGGGGTCTACCGCCACCATGTGCCGGCCGCCGTCGACTATCTGATCCAGCGCGGCGAGTTCCTGACCGCCTACACGCCCTATCAGCCGGAGATCGCCCAGGGCACGCTGCAGGTGCTGTTCGAGTTCCAGACCCAGGTCGCGCTGCTGACCGGCATGGATGTGGCCAACGCCTCCATGTACGACGGATCGACCGCGTGCGCCGAGGCGGTGATGATGGCCAACCGGGCGACCAGGCGCGGCCGGGCCGTGCTCTCCGGCGCGCTGCACCCGCACTATCGCGAGATCGTCGAGACCCACGCCCACTTCCTGGGCTTCGAGGTGGCGGCGCAGGATGCCGCGCCGGGCGCTGCCGAGGATATGGCCGGTGCCATCGACGGCAATACGTCGTGCGTGGTGGTGCAGACGCCCGATCTGTTCGGCGAGCTGCACGACCTGCGCCCGCTCGCCAAGGCCTGCCAAGAGGCCGGGGCGCTGCTGATCGCCGTCGTCACCGAAACGGTGTCACTCGGCCTGCTGGCCGCGCCGGGGGAGATGGGCGCCGACATCGTGGTCGCCGAGGGCCAGTCCATCGGCAACCCGGTCAATTTCGGCGGCCCCCATGTCGGCCTGTTCGCCACCCGCCAGAAGTACATCCGCCAAATGCCCGGCCGGCTGTGCGGCGAGACGGTGGATGCCGACGGCAAGCGCGGCTTCGTGCTGACACTCTCCACCCGCGAGCAGCACATCCGGCGCGAGCGCGCCACCTCCAACATCTGCACCAATGCCGGCCTGTGCGCGCTGGCCTTCACCATCCACATGACGTTGCTGGGCGAGACCGGGCTCCGGCGGCTGGCGGCGCTGAACCACGCCACCGCCATGCGCGCGGCGGAGGCGCTGGGCGGTATTGAAGGTGTCGAGGTCATCAACCAGACCTTCTTCAACGAGTTCACGGTCAGGCTGCCGAAGCCGGCCGCCGGGGTGGTCGACGCCCTGGTCGGCCATGACGTGCTGGGCGGGGTGCCGGTCAGCCGCCTGCTGCCGGACAACCCTGATGTGGCCGACTTGCTGCTGGTCGCCGCGACCGAGACCACGACCGACGACGACATCGCCGCCTTCGCCAAGGCGCTGAAGGAGGTGCTGTGATGACCGATATCGAGACCTCCAGCGGGCATCGCGCCCTGCAGCTCGAAGAGCCGCTGATCTTCGAGCAGGGCAGCCCCGGCCAGTGCGGCGTCGACTGGCCTGACACCGACCTCTCCGACAACAAGCTCGGCGGGCTGGAGCGCAAGGGCGAGATCGGCCTGCCGGACCTGTCGGAGCCGGTGGTGGTGCGCCACTTCACCCGGCTCAGCCAGTGGAACTACGGCATCGACAGCGGGCTGTTCCCGCTCGGCTCGTGCACCATGAAGCACAACCCGCGCATCAACGAGAAGGTGGCACGCCTGCCCGGCTTCGCCGACGTGCATCCGTTGCAGCCCGCCGCCACCGTGCAGGGCGCCTATGAGGTGCTGGACCGGCTGGCCCACTGGCTGAAGACCCTGACCGGCATGCCGGCGGTGGCTCTGTCGCCCGCCGCCGGCGCCCATGGCGAGCTCTGCGGCATGCTGGCGATCCGCGCCGCGCACGAGGCGGGCGGCAACCCCCGCAAGCGCGTGCTGGTGCCGGAGTCCGCCCACGGCACCAATCCGGCGACGGCGGTCGCGTGCGGCTATACGGTGGATGCGGTGCCTGGCGACGACCGTGGCCGGGTCGACCTTGCCGCGTTCAAGGACAAGCTGGGCGACGACGTTGCCGGCTGCATGATCACCAACCCCAACACCTGCGGGCTGTTCGAAAACGAGATCATCGAGATCGCCGAGGCGATCCACGGCGTCGGCGGCTATTTCTACTGCGACGGCGCCAACTTCAACGCCATCGTCGGGCGGGTGCGGCCCGGCGACCTCGGCATCGACGCCATGCACATCAACCTGCACAAGACGTTCTCGACGCCCCATGGCGGCGGCGGTCCGGGCGCGGGGCCGGTGGTGTTCTCAGAAGCGCTGGCGCCCTACGCGCCGCTTGCTTGGGTTGCGCGCGACGGCGACAACTTCGAGCCGGTCGAGCACGCGGCCGATGCCGGGGGTGCGCATCCCTTCGGCCGCTTGAAAGCCTACTTCGGCCAGATGGGCATGTTCACCCGCGCGCTCGCCTACATGATGAGCCATGGCCGCGACGGGCTGGCCCAGGTCTCCGGCGACGCGGTGCTGAATGCCAACTACATCCAGGCCTCGCTGGCCGATGTGATGACGCCGGCGTTCGAGGGCACCTGCATGCACGAAGCGCTGTTCGACGACCGCTTCCTGAAGGGCACCGATGTCTCCACGCTCGACATCGCCAAGGGGCTGATCGACGAAGGCTTCCATCCGCCGACGGTCTATTTCCCGCTGGTGGTGCACGGCGCGCTGCTGGTGGAGCCGACCGAGACCGAGTCCAAGGCGGCCCTCGACACGCTCATCGGCTCGATGCGGGCGCTGGCCGAGCGGGCGAAATCCGGCGACGCCGACTTCTTCCACGACGCGCCGCGCATGTCGCCGCGCCGCCGGCTGGACGAGACCCGCGCCGCCCGCCAGCCGGTGCTGCGCTGGACCCCGGAGGAGCCAACGGCGGAAGCCGCGGAGTAGCGCTTCAATAGATTTGACGCCCTCGGCCTTGTGCCGAGGGCCCATTTCGGTCCAACACGCTACGGCTTGCGGGTTTCATCTGGCATGGTCGGCATGAATGGCGGATGCGCCTGCTCGCATGCCAGCGCCCGTTGACCGCTCGCAGAGCCTGCCAAAACCATGGGCCCTCGGCACGGGGGCCGAGGGCGTCAAGGAAAGGAATGGGGGGAACGGCACAACCGCACCGCCCACAAGCAAACGCCCCCGCGTCGGGCGCGAGGGCGTTACCGATGCCCTTGAGAGAGCGGCGACGTTACGCCGCTCTCAAAATCGCGTCAGCCGAGGCCGAGATTCTTGAAACGCCGGTTGAATCGGGCCAATTGTCCACCGGTGTCGATCAGGCGATGGCCACCGCCCGTCCACGCCGGATGGGTGGTCGGGTCGATATCCAGCTTCATGGTGTCGCCTTCTTTGCCCCAGGTCGAGCGTGTCTTGAACTCGGTCCCGTCGGTCATCACCACGGTGATTTCGTGATAGTCTGGATGAATGTCCTTTTTCATCTCATACCCCTTGCAAGGAAGCGGGGTTCATAACGAACCCGGGCACGGGTTGCAAGCCTTGCCTGCCGCTTTGCCCAGCTCTTTGCCCGCCGCCTCGAAGGCCCACCGCCGTTGAGCCGCCTGTCGCAACAGGCCGGCGACCGCGACCGCTCGCGCAACGTCCGCGCGCTGAGCCGCCTGTTCAGCTATGTGCGCCCCTACAAGATGCGGGTCGGGCTCGCCTTCCTGGCGCTGCTGGCGTCGACCGGCAGCCTGCTCTCGGTCGGCCTGATGCTGCGCACGCTGATCGACGACGGCATCGCGCCGGAGGACGAGGGCACCTTCGGCGGCATCGTCATCGCGCTCTGCGTCATCGTGGCTGTGCTGGCGGGGGCCACCTTCTTCCGCGCCTATCTGGTGCACTGGATCGGCGAGCGGGTGGCGGCCGACATCCGCCGCGCGGCCTATGAGAACGTGCTCCGGCAATCGGTCACCTATTTCGAGGCGACCAAGACCGGCGAGGTGCTGGCGCGCCTGACCGGCGACGCCAGCGTCCTGCATCTGGTGATCGGCACCACGGCGGTGACAACCATACGCAACGGGCTGATGTTGTTGGGCGGTGTGATCCTGTTGATCATCACCAACGTCAGCCTGACGGGCATCGTGTTGCTGCTGGTGCCGCTGATCGTGGCGCCGATCATCTATTTCGGACGCAAGGTGCGTGCCATGTCGCGCGCCGCACAGGACGAGCTGGCCAACGCCAGCGCCTACGCCCACGAAAGCCTGGACGCGATCCGCACCGTGCAGGCGTTCAACCACGAGCCGCTGGACAGGGATGCCTTCGCCGCGCGCATCGATGCCGCGTTTCGCGCCGCCCTGAAGCAGACCAAGGTGCGCGGCATGATGGCGGCGACCGTGATCGCGCTGGTGTTCGGCGCGGTGGTGGCGATGCTGTGGATGGGCGGCCAGGGCGTGATCGACGGCGACCTCTCGGCCGGCGACCTGTCGGCGTTCGTGTTCTACGCCATCATCACCGCCAGCGCCGTGGGCGGCCTGAGCGAGGTGATGGGCGACCTGCAGCGTGCCGCCGGCGCCAGCGAGCGGCTGTTCGAGCTGATCGACGCGCCGGCCGAGATCGCGCCGCCTGCGTCGCCGGTGCCGCTGCCCGCGCCGGGCGAGGGGCGGGTGCGGTTCGACGGGGTGACCTTCGCCTATCCGTCGCGGCCCGACACCTCGGCGCTGCACGGCCTGACCCTGGAGGCCCAGCCCGGCGAGACCGTGGCGCTGGTCGGCCCCTCAGGCGCCGGCAAGACCACGGTGTTCCAGCTCCTGCTCAGGTTCTACGACCCGGCCGAGGGCGCGGTCAGCATCGACGGCGTCGACCTGCGCACCGCCGACCCCGCCGATATCCGCGCGCGCATCGGCCTGGTGGCGCAGGAGCCGGTGATCTTCGCCGCCTCGGTCACCGACAACATCCGCTACGGCCGGCCCGATGCCAGCGACGCCGATGTGGAGGCCGCCGCCGTCGCCGCCGCCGCCGACGACTTCGTGCGCCTGCTGCCGGAGGGCTACGCCACCCAGCTCGGCGAGCGTGGGGTGCGGCTGTCGGGCGGCCAGCGCCAGCGCATCGCCATCGCGCGCGCCATGCTGCGCGACCCGGCGATCCTGCTGCTGGACGAGGCGACCAGCGCGCTCGACTCGGAGAGCGAGGCCAAGGTGCAGGCCGCACTTGCCAAGCTGCGCACCGGGCGGACCACCCTGGTCATCGCCCACCGCCTCGCCACCGTGCGCGATGCCGACCGCATCGTGGTGCTGGACGAGGGCCGCGTGGTCGCCCAGGGCACCCACGAGGAGCTGGTCGCCGACAACGACCTCTACGCCCGCCTCGCAGCACTCCAGTTTGACCGCACAACGCCGGCCAAAGCGGCGGAGTAGGGGCCCACCCCTCGTAAACACACGTGTCACCCTTGACCGGCGCGCCAGTTGGGCGCGGCGCTTCGAGGGTCCATTCCTGTCCAATACGCCTGCAGTTGGCCGTTAGGCCGTTGAATAAGCAGGCGAACTCTGGACCTGGCCCAGCGATGGATTCTCGGCGCCTCGCCCCTGCTTGGGGCTCGGGCCAAGAATGACAAGAGTAGTTGGGCCATCGCCTGGATTGCTTCGCTTCGCTCGCAATGACGGCGAGGGATGTGGACATCACCGGACAAAAAATGGCGCCAACACAGGCGTTGGCGCCATCGCGTGGTTCAACTGACAGGCGTCAGTCCAGAATCGCCTGATAGACCAGCGCGCGCAGCTTGCCCTGGTCGTCGATGCCACCGGTCTCGCCGAACTGGGTGAACGCGGTCACCACCATGTTGGCCACCGGGTCGACCCAGTAGGTCGAGTGGTACGCGCCGCCCCAGCGGTATTCGCCCTCATTGCCGGGAATGCCGAGCACGCCCTGGTCGAGCGCCACCTGGAAGCCGTAACCGAAACCGGCGCCGGGGCGGAACGGAATGTCCCCGGTGTGGTCGGTCGTCATCAGCTTGACCGACATCGGCGACATGATCTGCGCGCCGTCCATCGACTGGCCGCCTCGGCGCAGCATCTCCAGGAAGACGGAGTAGTCGTGCGCGGTCGACAGCAGGCCGGCGCCGCCCGACAGGGTGACGTTCGGCCCCTCGCCGATGATGTACTTGCCCTGATCCCACATCGCGCCTTCGTCGGACGCGCGGGTCAGCACGCCCGGCTCGTTGCGGTCGTACACGGTCGCCAGCCGGTCGGCCTGGTCGGCCGGCAGGTAGAACTGGGTGTCGGCCATGCCGAGCGGGTCGAAGAACCGGTCCTGCAGGAACACGTCGAGCGTCTGGCCCGAGACCTCCTCGATCAGCGCGCCCAGGACGTCGATGTTGTAGCCGTAGATCCACTCGGTGCCCGGCTGCGCGATCATCGGCAGGTCGGCCATCTGGCGGACCAGCTCGCGGATCGGCTGGTCGTCGCTGGCGAAATACCAGCCGGAGAAGCCGGCCTCTGCCCACGCATCGTCGGTCAGCCCGTTGATCCACGCGCCGTACGGGATGCCGGACGTGTGGGTCAGCAAGTCGCGAATGGTGATGGGCCGGTCGGCCGGCACCACGTCATAGCCGCCGCTGTCGTTGGCGACCGCGACGGTGGTCTCCATCCACTCCGGCAGGTACTTGCCCAGCGGCTCGTCGACCAGCAGCAGGCCCTCTTCCTGCAGCACCATGATGCCGGCGCAAACGATGGCCTTGGTCTGCGACGCGATGCGGAAGATGGTGTCGGCCTGCATCGGCGTCTCAGACTCCAGGTCCTGGAAGCCCAGCGCCTTCTCGTAGGGCACCTCGCCATCGCGCGCGATCAGAATGACCATGCCCGCGATGTCGCCGCTGTCGATATAGGCCTGCATGTGGTCGGTCAGGCGTTGCAGACGCTCGCTGGACATGCCGACCTTTTCGGGCTCGACATACGTCCATTCGTCGGCCCAGGCGGTGACAGCGAGCGTGGCCGCAAGCCCGGCTGCCAAGGCGGCGGATGTGTATCGCTTCAGATATGTCATTTCAGTCTCCTCCCAACTTCGGTTGACCAAAACGCTATATTGCGGCGCGCGGGTCTTTTCGCCCTTCGCCCACCGTACTCATGAACTACTTGTCATGAACTCTGCCAGATAATGGCCTGGTCGCGACACTTAACGTCGCTTCATAATACTTAACGCCAATGGGTCGCCGGTGGATTGACGCCGCAACTATTAGCCAAGTTGGCGGCGCAACAGGGCCGCACCCGCGCCCAGCGCCTTCAGCTTGCCCTCGGCGACGTGGCGCGGCAGCGGCGCCAGCCCGCAATTGGTGCAGGCCACCGTGCGCTCCGGCGCCACGAACTCCAGGGTCGCGCGCAAATTGGCCGCCACCTGTTCCGGCGTCTCGACGTCGTTGGTGGCGACGTCGATGGCGCCCACCAGCACGTCCTTGTCCTTGAGCAGGCCGATCAGCTCCAGCGGCACATGGGAGTTGGCGCATTCCAGCGACACCTGGCCTATGCGGCTGTCGTTGAGGGCCGGGAAGATTTCCTCGTACTGGCGCCACTCCGCGCCCAGCGAGTTCTTCCAGTCGATGTTGGACTGGATGCCGTAGCCGTAGCAGATGTGCACGGCGGTGGTGCACTTGAGCCCCTCGATGGCGCGGTGGAGGGCGGCGATGCCCCAGTCCTTCACCTCGTCCATGAACACGTTGAAGGCCGGCTCGTCGAACTGGATCACGTCGACGCCCGCGGCCTCCAGCTCGCGCGCCTCGTCGTTCAGCAGCTCGGCGAACGCCATCGCCATGTCGGCGCGCTTGCCGTAGTGGGCGTCGGCGATGGTGTCGCAGATCGTCATCGGGCCGGGCAGGGTGAACTTGAGCTGATGTCCGGTGTGGGCGCGGCAGAACTTGGCCTGCGCGACATGGACCGGGGTCGGCCGGCGCACCTGGTCGGTCACCGTCGGCACCTGCGCGTCATAGCGGTTGTTGCGGATGCCCATGGTGGTCATCCGTTCCCAGTCGATGCCCTCGATCGATTCAAGGAAGCCATGGACGAAGTGGCGGCGGAACTGCTCTCCGTCGGAGACGATGTCGATGCCGCAGTCTTCCTGCAGCTTCAGCCAGGCGAGTGCTGCGTCCTGCTGGCCCTCAGCCAGGCCGTCGCCATCCAGCTTCCAGGCCGCCCACAGCTTCTCCGGCTCGGCCAGCCATGCCGGCTTCGGCAGGCTGCCGGCCACGGTCGTCTTGAGCATCTCTCTCCCCGTCCACGGTTCTAGTTTGGCGCGATGGTAGGCCGAATGGGCGGGTTCCGCCACGCGCAATACGGGCAGGGGGCAGTCCGCGCGTTTCAGCTGGAAGGCACCGGTGCTTCCACCGACCTGGATGCGCGCCGAGAGAACTGAATACTGACCTCAATGCTGTCATCCAACGCTCGCAGCATTTTCATGAGGCGGTCGACTGTGAACCGGCCGAGATCGGCTCCTCTCACCCGCGAGAAATCGGCTGGCGTGAAGCCGGTCAGACTGCCGGCCTTGCGCACACTCAGCTTGCGGTCATCAAGCACGCCAATGATGCGGGCCGCCAGGATAGCCTTGGCCTGCTTCACATCGGCATCCCTGTCGTCCAAATCGCGGTAAACATTGCCGCTGCCGTGTACCAGCTCATTGTCGTCACTCATCCAACAACTCCTCTCGCAACCGCTTCAGCCGGTTACGGATCAAATCGACCTCGAACTTCGGTGTCTTGATCCCGGTCTTGGACTTCTTTTGGAAAGCATGCACCACCCACAACGACCCGGCGATCTCAGTCACATAAACGGCGCGGTAGGCGCCGGTATGGTGGCGTAGCGCGACTTCCATCACACCGATGCCCAGGCCTTTCATCGGCTTGGCGATGTCAGCCTTACGGCCCTCCGCTGCGATCGTGAGGGCGGCATTGATGCGGTCTCTGACCGGATCAGGAAACTTCTTGAAGTCTTTCAACGCAGCCTTGATCCAGCCGATCGGCCGCGTGTCATTTTCCATCGACTGATGTTGTCAAATATGACAACGAATGTCAACTCTCGATGCTTCTAGATGCATTCAATATTGGAAACCAAACCGGCAGTGGAATGATCGGTCAGCCAGGCTCCGGCGCGTTGGGGTGGATCAGGCCCTCGGCGCGCAGCTCGGCCCACAGGTCGGCGGGAATGTCGCGGCGCATGTTCTCCACGTTCCAGCGCACCTGGTCGGCAGACACCGCGCCCGGGATCACCGAGGCGACCGAGGGATGGCCGAACGGGAACTGGATCGCGGCGGCCGCCAGCGACACGCCATGGCGCTTGCACACCGCTTCCATGTGCTGTGCCTTGTCCAGCGCGTGCGGCGTCGCCGGCTGGTAACGGTAGTAGGCGTCCGGCGTGGGCCCGGTGGCCAGGATGCCGGAGGCGTAGACCGCGCCGATGACGATCCCCACCTCGCGCGCGGCGCACTGGGCGAAGTCGACCTCCAGCGCGTCCTGGTCCATCAGGGTGTAGGGCAGCGCCACCAGGAAGAAGTCGATGTCGACCAGGTCCAGGAAGCGCGGGATCATGCCGGTCTCGTTGATGCCGGCGCCGATGCCGCCGATCAGCCCGGCGCTACGCAGTTCCTCCAGCGCGCGCCAGCCGCCATTCGCCATCTCGGTCAGATAGGCGGTGACGCGCGCGTCCGTCTGGTGGTGGGCGATGTCCAGATCGTGGATCAGCAACAGGTCGATGCGGTTCATGCCCAGCCGTTGCAGGCTGTCCTCGTAGGACCGCATGACGCCGTCATAACTGTAGTCGAACACATGCTCGAAGTGCAGCCCGCCGGCCCAGAACCCGGTGTCGAACGCGGGCGGGTCCAGCGGCGCGCGGAACACGCGGCCGACCTTGGTCGACAGGATGAACTGGTCGCGCGGCCGGCGATAGAGCGCGCGGCCCATGCGGTGCTCTGACTGGCCGCGCCCGTACCACGGCGAGGTGTCGTAGAAGCGGACCCCGGCCTGCCAGGCACCGTCCAGGGTCGCGGCGGCCGCCTTGTCATCCAGGGTGTCGTAGAGATCGCCCAGCGGCGCGCCGCCAAGACCCAGGAGTGGCAGGTCGACACCGCACTTGCCCAGGCTGCGGGTGGAGAACGGGTCCATGGCGCGGCGGACCCTACGTCAGACGCAATTGGGCTGCGACAGGCCGCAGCGGGCCAACGCGGCACAGATGGCTGCCTTCGATCCGCCGAGCGGGAAGCTCCAGGACTGATCCTTGAACGTGAAGGTGACGGCGGACTCGACAATCAGGCCTGAAACCACCGGGCTGCCCACGGCAAAGGCCGGCGAGATTCCGACGCTGCCGTCGAACGCGGCGAAGCTCGACCCGAACGGCCCGATCGCCCCACCGGAAAACGCCACGAAGGTGTCGGGATCGTCGCCCGCGGTCGCATCGACCATGACGGCGTCCCAGGTGGGCGCGAAGTCGCCGGTCGCCAGGAGTTCTACACCGACGGTGCTGCCGCCGGGGGTGCACCTGGCGACGAGAATGACGCCTTGGTGGGTCACCGAGGCGGCGGACACCGTCTCCCCGCCTTCCAGCTCGTAGGTGCCGTCGTCGGTCCAACGCGGCAGGTTGGCGCCGCCGCCCGAGGCATTGCCGGATGCATTGCCGGATGCGTTGCCGTTCTGGCTGTTGGCGCTTTCGATATTCGAGGACGGGCCAGTGGTGCCGGTGTCGCGGACGCAAGTGGTCTCCAGGCCGTTCCAGTCGACCTGGGCCTCGGTCAACTGGCCGTTCAGGAACACCTGGAACGCGCCGTAGCCATAGCGCATGCCATTGGCGGTGGGCACGCGCTCCAGCAGGCCGCTGCTGGTGTTGTTGTGGAATGCCTCCGCGGTCGCGAAGTCGTCCGAGATGTCGATCTGCATCTGGCCGCCGTTCGCGCAGACCAAATAGTAGGTCTCGGCCTTGGCGTCGGGCGCCAGGGCGAACATTGCGAAGGCCGCAGCCATCGAGATACCGGTCCATCGGCCTGCGCTGCTTGCCATCGTCATGTCGATCCCTCCGTGCCAGACGCGCCTAGCAAACACCCTAGATGTGCAGCGCCCGTCCGTCGACCGCCAGCGCGGCCTCCTTGACCGCCTCGTTCAGCGTCGGGTGGCCGTGGCAGGTGCGCGCGATGTCCTCCGACGAGGCGCCGAACTCCATCGCCGCCACCACCTCGTGGATCATCGTGCCGGCGTCCGGCCCCATGATGTGGCAGCCCAGCACCCGGTCGGTCTCGGCATCGGCGATGATCTTGACCATGCCGTCGGTGTCGGCGTTGGCGCGCGCGCGGCTGTTGGCGGTGAACGGGAACTTGCCGACCTTGATCTCGATTCCTTCGTCCTTGCAGGCCTCCTCGGTCTTGCCGACCGAGGCCACCTCCGGCCACGTGTAGACGATGCCGGGGATGACGTCGTAGTTCACGTGGCCCTTTTCGCCGCCCAGGATCTCGGCCAGCGCCACGCCCTCCTCCTCGGCCTTGTGGGCCAGCATGGCGCCGGGAATGCAGTCGCCGATGGCGTAGATGCCCTCGACCGAGGTCTGGAACGCCTCGTCGACCTGGATCACGCCGCGCTTGTCCATCTCGACGCCGACGTCCTCCAGCCCCAGGCCCTCGGTGTAGGGCCGGCGGCCGATCGACACCATCACGGCATCGGCCTTCAGGGTCTCCTCGTCGCCGCCCTTGGCCGGTTCCAGGGTCAGGGTCACCTGGGTCTTGGTCGTCTTCGCGCCGGTCACCTTGGTGCCCAGCTTGAACTTGATGCCCTGCTTGGTCAGCACGCGCTGAAACGCCTTGGCGATCTCGCCGTCCATGCCGGGGGTGATGCGGTCCAGGAACTCCACGCAGGTGACTTCCGCGCCCAGCCGCCGCCAGACCGAGCCCAGCTCCAGGCCGATATAGCCGGCGCCGATAACCACCAGGTGCTTCGGCACCTTGTCGAACTCCAGCGCGCCGGTGGAGGTGACGATCTGCTTCTCGTCGACGTCCACGCCCGGCAGCGGCGTCGATTCCGAGCCGGTCGCGATCACGATGGAATCGGCGGTGATGGTGGAGGTCTCGCCGTCGTCGTCGGTCACCTGCACCTTGCCGGGCTCCAGGATCTTGCCGGTGCCCTCGATCCACTCGATCTCGTTCTTGTCTAACAGGAACGAGATGCCCTTGGTCAGGTCCTTCACCACCTTCGACTTGCGTGCGAGCATGGTCTTCAGGTCCAGCGTGACCTTGCCCAGCTTGACGCCATGGGCCTCCAGCCCGTGCGCCGCCTCGGCATAGAGCTCTGAGGATTGCAGCATCGCCTTCGACGGGATGCAGCCGACGTTCAGGCAGGTGCCGCCCAGCGCACCGCGCTTCTCGACGACGGCGACCTCAAGCCCGAGCTGGGCGGCCCGGATGGCGGAGACATACCCGCCGGGGCCGGCCCCGATGTAGATGACGTCGAAATCGGTGTCGGCCATGGAAAGTCTCCGGCGTGTTGGGGCATCGGTCGGCTACGGTGAGGAACCGCGCGGACAGTGCCGAAAAACCGGCCCCGAGGCAAGGCGGCGCGCGATCTGCGCCGAGAAACTGGCCGCCGCGCCCGGCCAGCGTCCCGCACAGCGATTGAACATCGCGCCTGCCCGCCGCGACACCCATGGACACTACCCTCATCAGGAGAAGGTCAATGTCCAAGCGTGCGATGAAGACCTCGGCCATTCTGGCCGGGCTGGTGCTGAGCGGTGCGGCGACCGCCGGCGCGATGGCGGCCGACGTGGCCGGCAGTTCCGACCACCCGATCCTTCCGCGGTACGAAGGCGCGGAGATCGTCCGTTACGACCATGCGTCATACGATGCCTATCACCTGTTGTTCGAGGCGGCGACGGCCTATGGCGGCATCAACGACAACCTGCAGCACACCCTGCCGCTGGAAGGCGAGGTCACCGAGATCACCTACCTGCTGCCCGAGGACCGGTCGCCGCTGGAGGTGATGCGCAACTACGTGCTGGCGCTCGACGGGCTCGGCTTCGAGATCATCTACCAGTGCGCGGCCGAGGAATGCGGCGGGCGCAACTTCAACCATGCCGCCGTCCCCTATGTGGAGGGCCTGGGCGACAACTACGGCGAACAGCGCTACGTCGCCGCGGTGCTGAACAAGGGCGAGCACCAGGTCTATCTGTCGCTCTACGTCACCGCGAACAACAACAGCGGCGGCCCCACCCGCGGCTATACCTATGCCAAGCTGGACCTGATCGAGCTCGAAGCGATGGACATCAACATCCAGATCATCGACAGCGCCCAGATCGCCGACGAGTTGTCGGCCACCGGCCATGTCGCGCTGCATGCCATCATGTTCGAGTTCGACAGCGCGGTCCTGCGCCCGGAGGCGAACGACCAGTTGGCCGAGATGGCGGCGCACATCCAGGCCCGGCCCGACGCCGAGTTCATCGTCGTCGGCCACACCGACAATCAGGGCGGCGTCGCCTACAACCTCGCGCTGTCGCAGCAGCGCGCGGAGGCCGTGGTCCAGGCGCTTGCCAGCGGCTACGGCGTCGATGCCGGCATGCTGATCCCGGTCGGCGTGGGCATGGCAGCACCGATGGCGAGCAACGCCAGCGACCTGGGCCAGGCCCAGAACCGCAGAGTGGAACTCGTGCTGAAGTAACGGACCCACTCAAGACTTCCATACCGCAAGCATTCATTGGGGCGGCAATCAGGGGCCGCCCCAATTCATGATACACGCATTGATCGTATACCCCGCAGCAATAGCCAACTTTACCGTGTCAGAGAGGTCGTTCGTATTACCACGCAGTGCTCGTTTGACTATTATTTAGGCAGTCCTTAACCGGCCCAGTGATACGACCCCCGTTCGATGGGGGAGTGAGGCCACTGAGCGATGGTCCGCCCCGCATGTGTTCCAGGGATTGGCGATGCCGCGCGGTGTGCAGCCAGCGTAGGTGCAGACGCCTCCCCGACGTTGCGGAAAGGTTGATATCTCGATGACGAAAGTACTGTCCCGGTTCAAGATCGGCACGCGTATCGCGGTCGCGATCCTGGTCCCGGTCTTGGCCATGTTGGTGTTCACAGCCATGCAGGTGATGGACGCATTGAGCGAATCCAGTCGCATGGCGCGTCTTCATAAGCTGACCGATCTGGCGCCCAGCGTCAGCGAGGTCGTGCACGAGCTGCAGAAGGAACGCGGCATGTCCGCCGGTTTCATCAGTAGCGGCGGCGCCAGCTTTGCCGACAGCCTGCCGGGGCAACGCGACGCGACCGATCAGCGGATTGCCAACCTTGAGGGCGCGCTCGCGGCGTTCGAATTCGATGGCTACGACGCCGAGTTCGCCCGTCGCATCGACGTTGCAATGGCCCGGCTGACGGAGCTGGACAACATGCGCGGTGCCGTGTCCGACACCGCCGCGACCGTGCCGGAGATGGCGGGCTACTACACCGGAACGATTTCTGACCTCCTGGACATCGTTGAGTCGATGAAGGCGCTCGCCAGCGACGTGACCGTCCTGAACGAGATCGCGGCGTACACCGCCTATCTGCAGGCCAAGGAACGGGCCGGACAGGAACGCGCGATGGGCGCGGCTGGGTTCGCGGCCGGTGAATTCAATCCGGCACTCTATCGCAACTTCGTGAGCCTGATCGCCATGCAGGAGACGTTCCAGGATGTCTTCGTGACCCATGCGCTGCCCGCCGAAGTCGAGCACATGGAGCATGCCATGTCCGATCCCGTCGTCGGCGAGGTCGAGGCGATGCGGCAAGCGGCACTGGAAAGCGTCGAGGTCGGCCACACCGGCGGCGTCGAGGCTGTGGCGTGGTTGGCGGCCATGACCGGCAAGATCGACCTGATGAAAGAGGTCGAGGACCATGTCGCCGGCGACCTGTCTCACGAGGCCACTGTGCTCGAGGACGCCGCCAATGAGATGGTCGTGTTCAAGCTCGGGCTCTCGGCCGTGCTGCTTGTCGTGACGGCGTTTCTGTGCGTCGTGATCGTGCGCAGCATCACCCGTCCGCTGGGGCGTGTCACGGCGGCGGTCACCGAGCTTGCCGACGGCAATACCGATATCGGCATCGAGCAGCCGACCGGGCGTGACGAGGTGGCCGATATCGAGCGCGCCGTGGTCGTGTTCCGCGACAACATGATCGAGATGGATCGCCTGCGCGCGGAGCAGGCGGAGGCCGAGAAGCGCACCGAGGCCGAGCGCCGCCGTGCCGTCACCGAATTGGCCGACAGTTTCGAGTCGTCGGTGAAGGGCGTGGTCGACGCCGTGGCCGCCGCCTTCACCGAGGTGAAGGCGATGGCGGAATCGGTCGCCGGCAACGCGGAGGACACCAAGAACCGTTCCGGCTCCGTCGCGACCGCGGCGCAGCAGATGAGCGGCAACGTCCAGACGGTTGCCAGTGCCACCGAGGAGCTGAATGCCTCGGTGACCGAGATCGGCAGCCAGGTCACCCGCGCCTCGGAGATCGCCGCGGAAGGTGCGCGCAAGGCCGAGCAGACCGATGCCGAAGTGACCAGTCTGGTCGACGCCGCGCAGGAGATCGGCGAGGTCGTGCGCCTGATCGGCGAGATCGCCGAGCAGACCAACCTGCTGGCCCTGAACGCCACCATTGAGGCGGCGCGCGCTGGCGAGGCCGGCAAGGGCTTCGCGGTGGTAGCCAGCGAGGTGAAGAGCCTGGCCAACCAGACCGCGCGAGCTACCAACGACATCTCGCAGCAAGTGGCCTCGATCCAAAGCGCCACCGGCAATGCGGCGGAAGCGATCCGCGCGATCGGACAGACCGTCGGCGAGGTCAGCGAGATCGCGTCGGCGATCGCCGCGGCGATGAACGAGCAGGGCTCGGCGACCCAGGAGATCGCACGCAGCGTGCAGGACGCGGCCCAGGGCACCCAGGAGGTGACCGACAACATCGGCCAGGTGAGCATGTCGGCAGAGGACGCCGGGCAAGCCGCCGGAACCATGGTGGAGGCCGCGACCGACCTGTCGCAGCAGGCCGAGACCCTGGCCTATGAGGTCGATGCCTTCGTCGCCAAGGTGCGCGCCGGATAGGTTCTAGTCATTGAAGTCCGCATCGGGCCTCTCCTCACCCGGCCACCCAACGACAGTATGCTTGCTGGGTGGCCGGGTGGGGGAGAGGGCTGGCACAGACTGCGCATTGGCAACAATCGGCACGGCTTCGGCCGTGCCGTTTCGTTTTCGGCCGCCGCGATGCGGCCAACAGTGACGGCGGCAGGCCGAACCGGCTAGGCTGGCGCATCATCGCCTTCAAGGAGTCCCATGGCCCGCCGGTCCGACCACACCTTGGAACAGAAACGCGATCTGGCCCTGGATGCCGCCACCGCGCTGGCGGCACAGGGCGGGCTGCGTGCCGTCACCGCCCGCGCGGTCGCCGAGCGCATGGGCTACACCATCGGCACCCTCTACAACATCTACGACAACCTCGACGAGCTGATCGCGCGGGCGAACGCGCGCACGCTGGACGACCTCTATGCCGCGCTGACCGCAACCCCGGCGGGCGAGACGGCCGAGGAGCAGTTGCGCGAGCTGGCACGGCGCTACGTCGCCTTCATCGCACACAACCCGGGCCGCTGGGGTGCGGTGATCGAGGCGCCCTCCACCCGCGACCTGCCGCTTGCCGACTGGTACGGCGAAAAGGTCGAGCGCCCGCTGGCGCTGGCCGAGCGGGCCATCGCGGGATATTTCCGGCCCGACGACGACCCGGCGGAACGCGCGGCATTGCGCCGCCACGCCCGCGTGCTGTGGAGCGCGCTGCACGGCATCTGCATCCTCGCCGCCCAGGGCGGCATGCATCGCGAGGATAGCGTCGACAGCCTGATCGACGCGCTGATCGAGGCCTATTTGCCCGGTCTTGCCGCCCGCCGGGCACCAGCTCTCTGAGGCGGCCCCGGGCCGCTCCTATCGCTGCCCCATTCGGCCACGAAAATTCCTCATGCCTGACGCGGCTCCGTTATTGAACAACGTTCAATTATACCTATATGGCAAAACTGAACGTTGTTCATTTGGTCGAGGACGGCATGAGAAACACCCATTGCTACATCACCGCGGCCGGCAGGTACCTGCCCGGCGCGCCGGTGACGAACGAGCGCATGATCGACTACATCGGCGCGATAGACGACCGCTCGCAACGGCTGGGCCGCATGGTCCTGCGCCAGAACCGGATCGCCACCCGCCACTACGCCATCAAGCCGGACGGCACGACGTGCCACACCAATGCCGGAATGGCGGCGCGGGCGGCCAACGCCGCGCTCGGCCGGGCCGAAGTCGCGCGCGGCGAGGTCGACTTCCTGGCCGCCGCCACTACCCAGGGCGATGCCCTGGTGCCGGGGCATGCCAGTGCCGTTCATGCTGAGATGGGGGCCGAGATGGGCATTGGTGCCCTGGAAGTGGCGAGCTTCCAGAGCGTGTGCGCCAGTTCGATGATGGCGGTGCGGATGGCGTCGCTGATGGTCGGCGCGGGCGAGCGCCAGGCCGCCGTCGTCACCGGCAGCGAGTTCTCCAGCCGCTGGTTCCAGCCCGGCTTCTATCACGACGCCGCACCCGTGCTGGCCGACGACGCCACGCGGATGTCGGCGGAGTTCCTGCGCTGGACGCTGTCGGACGGCGCCGGCGCGCTGGTGATGGAGCCGACGCCGAACGAGCACGGGCCGTCGCTCAGGGTCGACTGGATGAGCCTGGTCTCGCTCGCCGACCGGTTCGAGCCCTGCATGTACGCCGGCCGCGCGCCGGCCAGCGCCGAGGTGCCGGGCCAGCCGTGGAGCCACTATGCCAGCCCTGCAGACGCGGCGCGGGACGGCGCGGTCATGCTGTTGCAGGACTTCGCGCTCTTGAAACGGATGATGCGCGCCTGGGTCGGCGAGTACCTGCGCGCGGTCGACGACGGCCATATCGAGCCCGACGCCATCGACTGGAAGCTCTGCCACTACTCCGCGCATTCGCTGCGCGAGGAACTGGTGCGCTTGCTCAGCGCCACCGACGCGATGGTCCCGGAGGAGCGCTGGTTCTCCAACCTGGCGACCAAGGGCAACACCGGGGCCGCCGCCCTCTTCATCATGATCGAGGAGCTGTTCTATTCCGGCGCGCTCGAGGCCGGGCAGCGCATCCTGTGCGTGGTGCCGGAGAGCGGGCGCGGCATCGTCTCGTTCATGCTGCTGACGGTGGTTTGAGATGACTCATATGGAAAAGAAGTGCGCCGCACCGTCGATCCCTGCCCTCATGCGCGGGCTGGCGGTGGTCTGGGCCGACATGGAAGCCGCGCTCGACCGGGTGCCGCTGATCGAGCGCCTCAACCGCGGCGCGCTGAGGCGTGCCGATTATCTGGCGTTCCTGCGCAACCATCGCCAGCAGGTGGTGGAGGGCGCGGGCTGGATCGCGCGCGCGGCCAGCAACATCGACCCCGTGCGCGGCACGCTGCGCACCCGCTTCCTGCGCCACGCGCTGACCGAGCACCGCGACTTCCGCATGCTGGAGGACAACTACGTCGCGGTCGGCGGCGCTCTGGACGACATCCGCGCGGCGCCGAAGAACATCGGGGCCGAGGCGCTGTCCGCCTGGATGTATCACCGCGCCTCCCGCCCCGATCCGTTCGACCTCTTGGGCGCGATGTTCGTGATCGAGGGGCTGGGCGCGCACAAGGCACAGGCGTGGGGCGAGGCGATCCGCGACCAGCTCGGCCTCGGCGACGATGCGGTGAGCTTCCTGCTCCACCATGGCGCCCACGACGGCGACCACATGGGCGAGTTCCAGGCGGCCCTGGGCGAGGCGGTGACCGATGAAGCGACCGCGGCCGCTGTGGTCAAGACCGCCAAGGTGACGGCGCGACTCTACGTGCTGCAGCTGGAGGAGATCGACAATGTCTGATCGCGAGAGCGGCATCGCCGGGTTCGACCGCACCGACCCCGACCCTTGGCTGGCCCTGACCCTGGACGAAAGCCTGCCGGTCGACGCACAGGCCAAGCACGCGCTGATCTCAGGCAATGCGAGCTGGTGCCGGCGCTGGTTCCTGCCGGCTGTCCGCCCGCTGATCCTGACCTTCTTCGTGCTGATCCACGTGTTCCGCTGGATCATGCCGCGCTGGCCGCAGGCACCGCGCCTGCTGCACCGGCTGATCTACTGGGGGCTGAAGGCGTTCGGCACGCCGGAAGCCAATATGCTGATCCTGCGCCACTTCCACGTCGGCACCGAGATCCTGGGCTTCATCCGCGACAACGTGGCGGGTGTCGACATCCAGGCCCACCCGCTGCGCCCGCGCGGTCTGGAGGACCTGCTCGGCAACACCTTCGTCCAGCACGACCTCAACCTCTACAACTTCATCATCGAGTTGAACGCCGGGCTGAAGGCGCAAAAGCGCGAGATCGTGCCTGCGGACCGGGTGAACTTCTCGGCGATCACCGATGGCGCATTCGACTTCAAGGTGCCGCCGAAGCGCTGGTGGCGATTCATCGACGTGCAGACCGCGATCGAGCTCTACACGCCGCTCTACCTGCTGCTGCTCAGCCGCAGCGGGTTCGAGCGCGCGGCCAATTCGTTGCAACTCGACGAGACCATCGCGATCTACGTCGCGCGCATTCTCGGCACCGGCGACCACTTGGCGCTGGTCAAGAACCGCCATCCGCTGGTGCCGCTGCCCAGCCTGCAGACCGGCTTCCGGCTGATGATGCACGGCTACGACGCCGAGGCGCTGCATGGCCACTTGCGGTCACTGAAACGGGCGCAACTGAAGTTAGACGAGTCGGTGGAGGATGAAGCGGACAACGTCGAGGTCCAGGCACAATTGCCTACCTCGGCCGCAGCGTAACGTATTGTCCCCCTCACCCTCCCAAACCTAGCGGCCCTCGGGACCGGCCGAAGGCCGGCCCAAGGTCAGGTTTGGGGCCCGCCCTCTCCCACGAGGGGAGAGGGCGAAGGGCGGCCCTCCAACCCCTCTCCCGTGCAGTGGGAGAGGGAGGGGCCCGGCCGGCAAGGCCGGACGGGAGGGTGAGGGCCAACTCGTTCAGGCGGAATCGGACCTAATGAATCTCCGGTTCCGTGACGGCCTCCTCGGTCTCGTGCAGGAAGTCGAAGTCGCAGCCCTGGTTGGCCTGGGTCACGTGCTGCGAGAACAGGGCGCCATAGCCGCGCGGGTACTGGCGCGGCGGGGCGGTCCAGGCCGCCTTGCGCGCCTGCAGCTCCTCGTCGCTGATGTTTAGCGTCAGCGCGCGGTTCGGCACGTCAAGCGTGATCATGTCGCCGTCTTGCACCAGCGCCAGCGGCCCGCCGACGAAGCTCTCCGGCGCCACGTGCAGCACGCAGGTGCCGTATGACGTACCGCTCATCCGCGCGTCGGAAATCCGCACCATGTCGCGCACGCCCTGCTTCAGGATCTTCCGCGGGATCGGCAGCTGGCCCCATTCGGGCATGCCGGGGCCGCCCAGCGGACCGGCCGACTGCAGCACCAGCACGCTGTCCGGCGTCACGTCCAGGTCGTCGCTGTCGATGCGCGCGGCCATGTCGTTGTAGTCCTTGAACACCACCGCCGGGCCGGTGTGGGTCAGCAGGTGCGGTTCGGCCGCCGACTGCTTGATCACCGCACCGTCGGGGGCGAGGTTGCCGCGCAGGATGGCGGTGCCGCCCTCCTTGCCCATGGCGCGGTCGGGGGTGCGGATCACGTCCTCCTCCCACACCTCGGCGCGGGCGATGTTCTCGCCCAGCGTCTTGCCGTTCACGGTGCGGCAGGAGAGGTCGAGCGCGTCGCCGAGCTGCTTCATCAGCGCGGAGATGCCGCCGGCATAGTAGAAGTCCTCCATCAGGTACTTGCCGGAAGGGCGCACATTGCCCAGCAGCGGCGTGGTGCGGCTGATGGCGTCGAAGTCGTCGAGCTTCAGGTCGACCCCGGCGCGCCCCGCCATCGCCATCAGGTGGATGATGGCGTTGGTCGACCCGCCGATGGCCATGTCGACGGTGATCGCGTTGCGGAACGCGGCGGCGGTCAGGATGTCGCGCGCCTTCACATCCTCCCACACCATGTCGACGATCCGCCGCCCAGTCATGGAGGCGCCCTGGGCGTGGCGGCTGTCGGCGGCGGGCACCGACGACAGGCCCGGCAAGGTGATGCCCAGCGCATCGGCCAGCGACATCATGGTCGCCGCCGTGCCCATGGTCATGCAGGTGCCCGGCGCGCGGGCGATGCCGTCCTCGATCTCCGCCCACTCGTCCTCGTCGATGTTGCCGGCGCGCAGCTCGGCCCAGTACTTCCAGACGTCCGACCCGCTGCCCAGGGTGTTGCCGCGCCAGTTGCCCCGCAGCATCGGCCCGGCCGGGAAATAGATCGTCGGCAGGTTCATCGAGGCGGCACCCATCAACAGCGCCGGCGTGGTCTTGTCGCAGCCGCCCATCAGCACCACGCCGTCAATCGGGTGGCAGCGCAGCAGTTCCTCGGTCTCCATCGCCAGGAAGTTGCGATAGAGCATGGTCGTCGGCTTCACGAACGGCTCGCCGAGCGACATTGCCGGCAGCTCGATGGGGAAGCCGCCGGCCTGCCACACGCCGCGTTTGATCTCCTGCACCCGCTGCGGGAAGTGGGAATGGCAGGAATTGATGTCGGACCACGTGTTGACGATGCCGATAACCGGCTTCCCGGCATAGTCTGCGGCGGCGAAGCCCATCTGCTTGGTGCGCGAGCGGTGGCCGAACGACCGCAGGTCCTTCACCCCGTACCAGCGGTGGCTGCGCAGTTGTTCCGGCTGCAACCGGGTGCGGGAGGGGGTTTGCGGATCGCGATCTGCCATGGTGTTTCCTTGCGCCTACTGTTTGCGGCAAACTACGGGTGAACCGGGCACCGCTCAAGCGTTGGTGACGCTTCGCATTGATTGCCTGTTGCAATCACGAAATCGGCGCCGGCCCTCTCCCCCACCCGGCCACCCGACGACAGTATGCTCAGCGGGCGGTCGGGTGGGGGAGAGGGCTGGTGCAGGCTTGTCAGTCAGGGTACTTGGCGCCTCATTCCCACCATATTCCTTGACCATCGTCCGGCCCCACGCGGCAAAATAGACTGACTACTCATTGAAAGGTCGTCCCGGCGATGGCTGACCCACGTATCGTTCGCAAGACATCCACCGTCGATGTCCACGCCCTTCAGGCCGCCGGGCGCCCGGCCGTGCGCGCCTATGAGCAGATGAAGGCGTTCCTGACCAAGAAGCTGGGCCCGGATGCCGCGACCATGTTCGCCGAGCCGGTGATGGCGCAGGAGCACGGCGGTATCGGCGACAAGATCTCCTGGTACAGCGCGCAGCGCGGCGACATGGTCAGTTTCGCCGAACTGGAAGGCTCCGCGCGCGCGGCGGCCGAGGCGCAGCTCGCCGACCGGCTGGCCAAGATAGGCAAGTACTATCGCGATCCCGAGGTCGGGCCGCTGCTGCGCCAGGCGACGATGGTGCCGGGCGAGTCCGACATCTACTACATCGACGGCGAGGTGGTGCTGACCAACTGGGGCTTCGTCCCCGCCGCCGTCGGCGACGATCCCGACGCGCAGCAGCGCCACTTCCAGGCGACCCTGGGCCGCTACCAGACCGCGGAGCGTCCGAAGCACGGCATTCCGTCGACCGGGCGCCGCCGCGGTGCCGCGGGCATCGCGACCGGTGCCGCCGTGGCCGGGGGTGCCGCTGCCGCTGGCATGGGGGCTGGTGCCGCACAAGCCGCACAGCCGGGTCAACCGGGGGGTGCCGCACCGCTGGGCGCGTTCCCGCCGCCGCCTCCACCGCCGGTGGAGCGCCGGCCGTGGCATCGCCAGCCCTGGTTCTGGGCGTTCAGTGCCGCCGTGATCCTGCTGATCGGCGTTGCCGCGTGGCTCGCCTTCCGCGAGTTCGCCGGCAATGGCGCCGAGCAGGTGGCCGACAACACCCCACCCGGCCAGACCGGCGGGGCCGATGGCAGCAACGGCAATGATGGCAACGGCGGCGCGCTTGCCGATGCCGATGAGGGCGACGAGACCGACCTGACCACCGAGGAGGTCGAGGAACTGGTCGCCGTGCAGCAGGCGATCAACGAGCAGCTCGAGGACCAGATCGCCCGGCTGCGCGACGCGCTGGACGAGGATGTGTGCAGCATCGCCGATCCGCTCGGCCCCCCGGTGACCACCACGCCAGTGGTGCCGCCGGAAGGGGCTGCCGGCCCGGTGCACAGCGGCACCCTGGTCGACCTGCTGGAGGCGGCCGCCGCCTTGGTCATCACCACGCCGCGCGGTACCGGTTTCGAGATGGGCACCGCGTTCTGGGTCGCGCCCGATCTGTTGGCCACCAACAGCCACGTCGTCGCGAGCGCACGCCCGAACGAGATTTTCGTCGCCAGCCAGGCGCTGGGCCATCTTGCCCAGGCGACCGTGGTGGCGCGCACCGAGACCAACGAGCCGGGCACGCCCGATTTCGCGCTGCTGCGGGTGCAGGGCGCCAACGTGGCGACGACGCTGTCGTTCACCACCTCGGTCGAGAAGCTGGACAGCGTGGTCTCCGCCGGCTTCCCTGCACTGATCGTGCTCAACGACCAGAACATGAACCTGCTTCTGGGCGGCGATCTGTCGGCAATGCCGGACCTGGCGATCACCAGCGGCGAGGTCAGCGTGATGCAGACCCTGCGCGGCGGCCTGCCGGTGGTGGCGCACACCGCCGTCATTTCCAGCGGCAACAGCGGCGGCCCGCTGGTCGACCGCTGCGGCCGGGTGGTCGGCATCAACACTTTCATCAACGTCGACGCCAATGAGGTCGGCCACGTCTCCTACGCCATCGCCAGCAATGCGCTGACCAGCTATCTCGGCGCCCAGGACGTGGCGGTCAACATCTCCACCCAGCGCTGCGACCCGACCCGGGTGGCGGATGCAGCCGAGGACGAGGGCGAAGGCGACGACGCCGAGTCTGACGGCGACGGTGGCGACGACGAATAGGACTTGAGCGTGCACGGCCGGTTCGATGCGGTCGTCCGCGCCCTCCACTACCCCTACAGCGCACCCGACCACGCCTATCTGCACCATGGCGGCGGATTGGAAGCGTTGGAGGCGGCCGACCAGATCGCGGCCCACCGCGCCGGACGGGTGCCGGTGGTCGCCTACGGGTCCAACCGCGCCCCGCAGCAGCTTGCCCTGAAATTCCCGGACCTGCCCGTCGACGACGGCATCCTGGTCGAGCCGGTGGAGCTGGCCGGCTGGGACGTGGTCTATGCCGCCCGCATCACCAGCTATGGCGCGGTGCCCGCCCGCATCGTCGAGCACGCCAGCGTGACCGTGCGGGTCGCGGTGACATGGCTGTCGCCCGCCCAACTCAAGCGGATGGATGCCAGCGAGGGCGGCAACTATGAGCGCGCCGCGTTGCCGGTCGGGTCTGTCACCACCACGGATGGCGTACAGCGTGCCGAGGCCCAGGCCTATCTGGGCGGCGGGGACATTCTGCAAGCAGGCGGCGCGCCCGTGGCGCTGGCCGCCGTTATCGCCGAGGGCCGCACGACGCCGCAATCGACGACCGCCGACATCCTGCGCCGGGTCGCCGGCCATTTCGCGCCGGACCACGCGCTGGAGGATTTCGCAGCCCGGCTGGGCGGCGACCCGGACCTGAGGCGCCGCGTCACCGCATGGTTGCGCGACGGCTTGCGCGATTGAACGCGCTCCAGTCGTAGCCCGGGCGAAGTGAAACGAAACCCGGGGACAAGGGTCCTGTGCCAGTCAGACCCGGGTTCTGTTGCGCTCCACCCAGGCTACGCGCAAAGAAATGCATCTCGTCGTCAGCACAGTTGGTTGCATCCAACCACTATCGTCATGCCGTAAATGCCTTCACGGCTTCGACGATGGCGGCGGCGCGATGGGCCCATGTGTGCCCTTCGGCAACGATGCGGCGCCCTTCATCGGCGATGGCCTGGAAATCGGTGCCCCTGTCGGTCAGGCGCGCGGCCAGTTGCGCCGGCCAATCGGGCTCGGCCGGGTCGAAACCGATGGCGGCCTTGCCGAACGGCAGCAACGCGCGCAGCAGCGGGTTGCCGTCTGTCACCACCACCGAGCCGGCCAGCGCCGCATAGAGCGGGCGCTCGTGCGGTGACTCGGTGAACAACGGGTTCGGATGCAGCGTGAACCGGTAGTCTGCGTGCAGCGCCAGGATCTGGTCGAACGGTACCGGGCCGTGTGCGCGATGATGGGCGAACCCGAACGCGTCCCACCCCTTGCCAAAGAGGTCCAGCGCGGTGCCGGGGCGGTCGAGCGCCTTGACCAGGGCGAGCCGGCGGACCAGCCGGATCAGACGCTCGAAATCGTTCAGCCAGATGATCCGGGTGCCGGAGAACCGGGCGAGATCGGGCACCTGTGCCGTGCGCGGGTCGGCGTCCAGCGCGGCCTCGACATCCGCCATGGTGGCAAGGTCCTCGCGGGTGGCGATGTCCCGGAACAGGTCGCGCGCGATGCCCTCGCGCTCCTCAAGGCACTCGGCCAGTATCGGCCCAGGGTCCGCTGCGGTGGCGGCCAGCATCATGCCCTGGGTGCGGGCCGCGAAGGGTGGCGGCGGCGCTGCCGGCGGGTCGGCGCCGTGGGGCACGAAGTGTACGTGCCGGAAACCGGCCGCTTGCAGGAACGGCACGTGCTGGCGGTCGACGCAGGTCACCACCAGATTGCCGCCCCGCGACAGCCGTTGCAGCGCATAGCTGGGATGGTCGGTGATGTACGCCACGTACGGCACGCCAAGCCGCACGTACAGGTTCTGGCCGCCGGAGCCGAGATCGCAGAGCGTGCCGCCAGCCCCGACCACGGCAAACACGTCCTGCGGCTGGGCCAGCGCGGCCCGCAGATCCGCGCGCACCTGGTCCTCGTCGGCGTCGGCCTGGACGATGTCGGTCCGGTAGCCGAGGCCAGCGAACCCGCGCGCCAGGCCGTCGACGAAGATGTTGATGGCGCCGTACTGGAACCCGGACTTGAAAAGGACGATGCGCGATGGCCCGGACGGCTTGGGGCCCGTCGGACCGGAACCGGTCGAACTGGCGCCGTCGCTCACGCGAACAGGACCTCGGGCAGCCAGGTCGCCAGTTCCGGGAACAGCGCCAGGATGCCGAGCCCGATGATCTGGATGACGATGAACGGCAATACGCCGCGATAAATCTGCATCGTCGAGACCTGGGGTGGCGCCACCCCACGCAGGTAGAACAGCGCGAAGCCGAATGGCGGGGTCAGGAACGAGGTCTGCAGGTTCATCGCCATCAGCACACCGAGCCAGACCGGGCTGATGAAGTCGTTGGCCAGCAGGGCGGGTGCCACCACCGGCACCACCACGAACGTGATCTCCAGGAAATCCAGGAAGAAACCGAGGACGAACATCACCAGCATGACCAGGGCGATGGAGCGCACGATGTCGGCGTCGGTGCCCTCGTTGATCAACAGGTCCTTCACCGCCTCGTCGCCGCCATAGCCGCGGAACACCAGGCTGAACAGGGCCGCGCCGATCAGGATGATGAAGACCATGGAGCTGATTTCCATGGTCGAGATCGCGACCTTGCCCAGGATGTCGTTGAGCAAGGTGCGCCACAGCGCCACCAGCAGGCCCCAGGCGACGACCGCGCACAGCACCATGGCGACCACGATCCAGACGTAGTCGCCGGAGGAAATCTCATCGCGGGTCACCCGCAGGTCGGCGGCCGATTGCAGGAAAAGCAAGGCGAGCAGGGCCAAGAACGCCGCATAGATCGGCAGCTTCGACTTGCCCGGCTGGCGCATGCCCGCCAGCAGCAGGGCGCCGACGGCGCCGACACCGGCGGCCTCGGTGGGGAACGCGATGCCGGTCAGGATCGAGCCCAGCACGGCGACGATCAGCACCAGCGGCGGCACCAGCGCGTGCATGACGCGGCCGATCGTCAGCCCGTCGCCCTCGGCGGCCGGCATCGCCGGCGAGGAGGACGGCCGGAACAGCGCCATTGCGAGCTGATAGAGCAGGTAGAGGCCGACCAGCATCAGCCCCGGCAGCAGCGCGCCGGCGAACAGGTCGCCGACAGACACCGGCTCCGGCGACCAGTTGCCGAACTCGCGCTGCGCGTCGACATAGGCGTTGGAAATCTGGTCGCCCAGCAGCACAAGCACGATGGAAGGCGGGATGATCTGGCCCAGGGTGCCGGCAGCGGCGATGGACCCGCAGGCGAGCGGCGCGCTGTAGCCGCGTTTCAGCATGGTCGGCAGCGCCAGCAGCCCCATCGTCACCACGGTCGCGCCGACGATGCCGGTCGACGCCGCCAGCAGCGCGCCGACGACAGTGACCGAGATGCCGAGCCCGCCACGCATGCGGCCGAAGAGCTGGCCCATGGTCTCCAGCAGTTCCTCGGCAACCTTGGAGCGTTCGAGCGTCACCCCCATGAACACGAACAGGGGCACCGCGATCAGCACCTCGTTGGTCATGGTGCCGAAGATGCGGGCCGGCAGAAAGCCGACGAATGACATATCGAACACGCCGGCGACCAGGCCGCCTAGCGCGAAGGCGAGCGCGGTCCCGCCCAGGGTGAAGGCAACCGGGAAGCCCGCCATCAGCACGACGATGGCGACCAGGAACATCGCGCCGGCGATCAGCTCCATGGCAAGTGGCCTGGCTTTCGGCCCGGCTTTCGGCCTGGCTTGCGGCCCTGTGCGTTCCAGCCCGTCATGCGCCCTCGCGCGCCGCGTCGGACGCGATCGGCCTCGGCTCGTGG
Organism: Alphaproteobacteria bacterium; assembly: GCA_965227515.1. Taxonomy (GTDB): domain Bacteria; phylum Pseudomonadota; class Alphaproteobacteria; order CALKHQ01; family CALKHQ01; genus CBDDFZ01. Next base: position 824,220 of record CBDDFZ010000001.1, on the reverse strand, counting down.
CCCAGCAGGGTCAGGATCGCGCGCACCGCCACCGAGATGCCCTGTAAGCCGACGAGCAGGGCGAAGATCGGGATCACCGTGCGCAGCAGGTAGACCGCCTGGATACCGCTGGTCTCGCGCGAGCCCTCCATGGTCTCCCACGACTGCAGCACCGGGCCCCACGACACGATGATCACGATGACGCAGAACGGCAGCAGCAGCAGGCAGACGCCGGCAAGGTCGACGATGGCTTTCCGGGTCGGGCGGGCGTCCCGGTAGAAGATGTCGACGCGCACATGGCCGCCGACCATCAGGGTGTATCCCGCGCCGATCATGAACAGGACACCGTGCAGGTAGACGATGGACTCCTGCATCTGGATCGACCCGTAGCCGAACACATAGCGCATGATGACCACGGCGAACTGGATGACCACCATCCACACCGCGTACCAGGCGATGACCAGCCCGATCACGCGGCTCATGCGGTCAATCAGGCGGTGGATACACTGAAGGCCTTCGATCATGGAGATGGTCGAAGCATCGTGTGCGCCTCATATGGGCAAGGCCCACCCGGCGCGCGGCCAGGTGGGCGTCACGTCGTGCCGTCGGGACCGGCGCCTATTCCGGCGCGCGGCCGTACGGGAACGGCAGCAGGCGGGCGTCGGTGAACGCACCGGTGGACAGCTTGGTCCAGCCGATGGCGATCTGGCGCGCGTTCATGAAGCTGTCGTAGATGCGCTTCGTCAGGTCGTCGCCCGCTTCCGCCACCTCGGTCAGCACCTCGCCGGACTTCTCGCCGATGGCGTTCAGCACGTCGTTGGAGAAGCGGCGCAGCTCCACGCCGTGCTCGTCCAGCAGGGTGGCCAGCGCATCGGAGTTGCGGGCGTCGAACTCGGCCAGGATGTTGGTGGTCTCGGCCTGCGCGGCGGCCGAGATGATGTCCTGGTCTTCGGACGACAGGCTGTTCCAGAAGTCCAGGTTGATGCCCAGGTCCAGCGCGGTGCCGGGCTCGTGGAAGCCGGGATAGTAGTAGTACTGGGTGACCTTGTAGAAGCCGAACGCCAGGTCGTTCCACGGCCCGACCCACTCGGTGGCATCGATGGCGCCGGATTCCAGCGCCGGATAGATCTCGCCGCCCGGCAGCGACACCGCCGCCGCACCGACCTTGCGCAGCACTTCGCCGCCCAGGCCCGGCATGCGGATCTTCAGGCCCTGCATGTCGTCCAGGCTGTTGATTTCCTTGTTGAACCAGCCGCCCATCTGCACGCCGGAGTTGCCGCACATCATGCACTTGATGTTGAAGCGGCCGGCCAGCTCGTCCCACAGCTCCTGGCCGCCGAGGTGATAGATCCAGGCGTTAAGCTCGCTGGCGGTGAGCCCGAACGGCACCGCGGCAAAGAAGTTGAACGCGGTCGAGTTGCCCTGCCAGTAATAGGCGGCGCCGTGATACATCTCCGCGTCGCCGTTGGAGACGGCGTTGAAGGACTCGAACGGCGGCACCAGCTCGCCCGCGGCGTAGAGGGTGACGTTCAGCCGGCCGCCGGTCATCGCGGTCACCCGGTCGGCGAAGCGCTGCGCGCCGGTGCCTAGGCCCGGGAAGTTCTTCGGCCAGGTGGTGACCAGCTTGATCTCGCGGACGTCCTGGGCGATTGCCGGCTTCGGCAGGTTGCTCGCTGCTGCGGCGACACCGGCCACCGCACCGGTGGCGAGGAAATTGCGGCGTTTCACGTGGTATCTCCCTGTCGTGTGTAGGCTTGTTTGTGGGCGGTGGGCGCCCGTCGGCGGCACTGGCCCTTAATTCTCTGCCCCGCGCCCCGAGCGCGCGGCGGCGTCATGTCAATGTCATCGGCAGGAGTATAGGCGCGCGGCACTCTTGCGCAACTGCGGAGCGTGGGCAGCCTTGCGTACGCCTCAGCGTGCAAGACCGGCGACGGTGCTAACTATCCAGCCGGCGCCAGGACTGGCCGTTCAGCGCCTCGATGGGCCGAAACCGGGTCTTGTAGGCCATCTTGGCGCTGCGCCCGATCCAGTAGCCGAGATAGACGTATGGCTGCTGCTCGCGGCGCGCGGTTTCGATCAGCCACAAGATCACGTGCGTGCCCAGGCTGCGGTCGGCCAGGTCCGGATCGAAGAAGCTGTAGACGGCGGAATAGCCGTCGCGCATCACATCAGCCAGGCAGGCGGCCACAAGCCGGTGGCTGCTGTCGCGGAACTCGAACACCCGGCTGTCGACCACCGTGTTCTCGACCATGCCGCAATAGTCGTCCAGTGTCATGTACGACATCTCGCCCTCGCCATGGCGGGCGTTCTGGTAGGCGCTGAACAGGGCGAACTGCTCGGCATTGCCGATGGCGGGACGCGCGGTGACGTGCAGGTCGGCATTGCGCTGCCAGATCCGGCGCAGGCTGCGCTGGGGGCGGAACTCGTTGGCGACCACGCGCACGGAGACGCAGGCGCGGCAGCCCGGGCAATCGGGCCGGTAGACCACATTATGGCTGCGGCGGAAGCCCAGCCGGGCAAGCCGCACGTGCATGCCGTCGGGGTCGTCGCCGTTCAGCTCCATGAAGATGTCGCGCTCGATCCGGCCGGGCAGATAGGGGCACGGCCGGGGCGGCGTGACATACATGAACTTCGGCAGAGGCGGTGTCCGATCGTTCATGGCCCCAATCTAATCGATTTTTGCACCCGGCGGAACCGACCACACGTGTGCCGACACTCCTCATTTCGCGGTACCGCCAACGGTGACCGCCCGGCAGCTCCTGCGTGCACGATAAGTCGTGTGGATCACCGAAGTGTGGAAACAGAGTTAATGGCGGGCGCGCGGATGGCCTTTCCATCCGCGCTCAGCGCATGGAAGCCATGCGCATATTGCGCTGCACAATAGGTCAGTAGTCCCCAACTATATCCAAGTGTTTCGTTCAGCAGCCTGATTGGCAATTCTGCCGAAACCTGCCCGTGAAAAGGAGGTGCCCCGATGTTGCACCACACGAACTTGGAGATCGATTCCGTGCCTACAGATGCCGAGATACAGTTTCACATCCACCGTGCCCGTCAGATGCAGGCAGACGCCGTGGGCGCCGGCATGTCCCGCGCCATGCGCGCCGTGTTTCGCGCGCCGATGATGCTGTGGTCCGCCCTCACGCGTGGTCATGACGCCCGCGGCCAGAATGGTGTGCACGCAGCCCACTAACATCTACATTGCTACGCGGTTCGCGTAGCCGAAGCCGCTCCGGTTTCCGCCCCTCTTTCACGGGGCGGTCCTGGCGCGCGCAGGGGAGTGCCACGCCGCTCACCCGCAGGGTGCACAGCCGGAATGCCGGTGGTATGGTCGGTTGCACCGATGACCGGACCTGCCAAACCACCCGGACTTCACCTGTCGCAAGGCGCAGCCGCGTGGCGAACACGCCCGATGGGCAAGTCTCGCGCCACGCGGTCAACCGATCGTGACTCCGGGTCCAAGCCGACATCGGGTCGTGCCGTCGTTGTCCACGGGCTCGCCGAGGCCGAACTCGCATTGCAGGCCGCCGCACTCGAGGGCGTGCCGGTCACCCTGATCAACCATGCCGACGCCGCGCTGTTCGCCGGGCCGGCGTGGTTCCTCGACATGACGCGCCAGGCGCAGGCCAATTGGCCCGACGTCGACGCCGACTGCATGTTCGACAGCGGCGGTGCCGCCGGGCGGGCCATGCTGGCGCTGGAATTGGGCGCCGGGCGCCTCGTCTACGACGGTCCGGCCGCGGCCAGTCTGCAAGCCCTGGCGCGCATCTGCGGCGCGGAGCTTCTGGCAAGCGCCCCACCCGTGCTCGACCTGCGATTGCAAAAGGACCCGGGCGGCGCATGTCGTGACTGGTTGCGCGCCGGCGACATTTGACGCACTTTCGCGTCCGCGAATTATCCAGACCCCCTACGACCGATTTGGAGTTCCGCCATGCGCGTGACACAGAAGGTGCGCCGGATCCTCGACAACTACGAGAGCGACAATCCGGGCACCAAGACCAACCTCGCCCGCCTGCTGATGAACGGCCGGCTGGGCGGCAGCGGCAAGATGATCATCCTGCCGGTCGACCAGGGCTTCGAGCACGGACCGGCGCGCAGCTTCGCGCCCAACCCCGTCGCCTACGACCCGCACTATCTGTTCAAGCTGGCCGTCGACGCCGGCCTCAACGCCTACGCCGCGCCGCTGGGCGCGCTGGAGGCGGGTGCCTCCACCTATGCCGGCCAGGTGCCGCTGATCCTGAAGATGAACAGCGCCAACACGCTGGCCGCCGGCGCCGGCCACGACCAGGCGATCACCGCCGGCATCGACGATGCGCTCAGGCTGGGCTGCGTCGCGGTCGGCTTCACCATCTACCCCGGCTCAGACCACACCTATGACATGTACGAGGAAGTGCGCGACATGATCGCCGAGGCGAAGGCGGTTGGCCTCGCCTCCGTGGTCTGGTCCTACCCGCGCGGCGCCATGTCGACGGCCGGCGAGACCGGCATCGACGTCATCGGCTACGGCGCGCACATGGCCTGTCTGCTCGGGGCGCACATCGTCAAGGTCAAGCTGCCGACCGACCACCTGGAGCAGGACGAGGCCGCCAAGGTCTATCGCGAGCACAAGATCGCGTTCGCGACCCAGGCCGAGCGCGTGGCGCACATCATGCAATGCTGCTTCGACGGCCGCCGCATCGTGGTGTTCTCCGGCGGCTCGGCCAAGGGCGCCGACGCCGTGTTCCAGGACGCCCGCGACATCCGCGACGGCGGCGGCAACGGCTCGATCATCGGCCGCAACAGCTTCCAGCGTTCCTACGACGACGCCAAGGAGCTGCTCGCCAAGCTGATCGACATCTACCAGGGCAAGGAATGAGCAAGGTTCAGGGCGCGGGGTCTGACCCGAACACGGGCAGCGACCCGCGCACCTGCCGGCTCTATCTTGTCACGCCGCCGGCGCTGGACCCGGACGCGTTCGCCGACCCGCTGGCGGCGGCGCTGGACGCCGATGACGTCGCCTGCGTGCAGCTTCGCCTGAAGGATGTCGATGACGACACCGTGCGCCGGGCTGCGGAGCGTCTGGCGCCGATCGCGCAGTCGCGCGACGTGGCGTTCATCATGAACGACCGGCCCGACCTGGCGGCCGAAACCGGCTGCGACGGCGTACATGTCGGCCAGTCCGATGCGTCGCTGGTCGATGCCCGCGATTGGCTTGGCGAGGACGCCATCGTCGGCGTGACCTGCCACGATTCCCGCCATCTGGCGATGGAGGCGGCGGAGGGCGGCGCCGACTATGTCGCCTTCGGCGCGTTCTTCCCCACCGAGACCAAGCCGCGCAAGTTCGCGCCCGAGCCCGAGCTGCTGACCTGGTGGCAGGACATCTTCGAGGTGCCGTGCGTGGCCATCGGCGGCATCACCCAGGCCAATTGCGGCGGGCTGGTGCGCGCCGGTGCCGACTTCATCGCCGTGGTGACGGCGGTGTGGGACTACGCGGACGGCCCGGCCGAGGCGGTGCGCGCCTTCAACCGGGAGATCGCCAAGGCGCTCGGCGAACTGGCGCTTAGTCGCAACTGATGAAGCTCTTTTGTTTCGGGCTTGGCTACGTGGCGGCCCGGCTGGGCCGCGCGCTACTGGCCGAGGGCTGGACGGTCCACGGCACCACCCGCAGCACCGAAAGGCTCGCCGGACTGCGCCGCGCCGGCTTCCAGCCCCATGTCTTCGATGGCGGCACGCCCGACGAGCCGATGGCGGCGGCGCTGGCCGAGGCGACCCACGTGCTGGTGTCGACCCCGCCCGACGATGAGTCCGACACGCCCGACGTGGCCCTGGCCGCACTGCGATCGCAGCCCGCGCGTGCCGCCTTGGGCTGGGTCGGCTACCTCGCCACCACCGGCGTCTATGGCGATGCCGGCGGGGCCTGGGTCGACGAGGACACGCCCGTCGCGCCGCCGAATGCACGGTCCAGGCGACGTGTGGCGGCGGAGGCGGCCTGGGCGCGGTTTCAGGCCGACACCGGCATCGCGGTCGATATCCTGCGGCTCGCCGGCATCTACGGGCCGGGCCGCTCGGTGCTGGATCAGGTGCGCGACGGCACCGCGCGCCGCCTCGTCAAGCCGGGCCAGGTGTTCTCGCGCATCCATGTCGACGACATCGTCGCGGCCTTGAAGCTGTGCATTGCCAGCCCGAGCGGCCTGCGCACCTTCAACGTCTGCGACGACGCGCCGGCGCCGCAGCCGGAGGTGATCGCCTATGCCGCGGCACTCCTCGGCATCGACCCGCCGCCGGAGGAAGACTTCGACACCGCCGAGATGAGCGCCATGAAGCGCTCGTTCTGGGCCGCCAACCGGCGCGTCAGCAACGCCAAGCTGAAACGCGAGCTGGGCTGGGCGCCGCAATACCCGACCTACAAGGCCGGGCTGATGGCGCTGGTGCAGCAGGACCATCATAACCGCTAGCATTGAACCATGCGGTTCTCACCGCTATAAGCCGCGCAACTCCAACCACCACTGAACCCAATCCATGAAGATCAATGGCAACGAGGTCCGTCCGGGCAACGTCATCGAGCACCAGGACGGCCTGTGGCGCGCGGTCAAGGTGCAGCACGTCAAGCCGGGCAAGGGTCCGGCCTATATGCAGGTCGAGCTGAAGAACCTGCGCGACGGCACCAAGCTGAACGAGCGGTTCCGCGCGTCGGAAACGGTCGAGCGCGCGCGGCTGGACGAGAAGGAATATCAATATCTCTACGCCGAGGGCGACCAGCACACCTTCATGGACAACGAGACCTACGAGCAGATCACCGTCGGCGAAGACCTGATCGGCGCCGAGCACGCCAAGTTCCTGCAGGAAGGCATGATGGTGACGGTGGAAAGCCACGAGGGCTCGACGCTGGGGGTGACCCTGCCGCAGCACGTGACCATGGAGATCGTGGAGGCGGATGCGGTGGTCAAGGGCCAGACCGCGTCGTCGTCCTACAAGCCGGCGGTGCTGGAGAACGGCGTGCGCGTGATGGTGCCGCCGCACATCGAGAGCGGCACCCGCGTGGTGGTCAACACCGTCGACTTCACCTATGTGGAGCGCGCGAAGGACTAGGGCGCGCCAGCCCGCTCTCGTTCCGCGCCCATCCCGGCGGCTGCCGCCGGGCCATTCTCTCGTTCCAGGAGTCCGTCATGGCCACGTCGCGCCGGTCGCCCACCATCAATGTCATGGCCAAGGCGGCGCTGAAGGCTGCCCGCAGCCTGCTGCACGACTTCGGCGAGGTCGAGAACCTGCAGGTCTCGCGCAAGGGGCCGGGCGATTTCGTCAGCCAGGCCGATTTCCGTGCCGAAAAGATCATCCGCGAGGAGCTGGAGCGCGCGCGCCCCGAATACGGCTTCCTGCTGGAAGAGGGCGGCGAGGTGGCCGGCGACGGCCAGCACCGCTGGCTGGTCGACCCGCTGGACGGCACCAACAACTTCCTGCACGGCATTCCGCACTGGGCGATCTCCATCGGGCTGGAGCGCGACAAGGAGGTGATTGCCGGCGTCGTCTACGACCCGATCCGCGACGAGCTGTTCTGGGCCGAACGCGGCGTCGGCGCCTATGTCGCCGACCGGCGCGCGCTCGACCGGCGGCTGCGGGTGGCCAGCCGGGTGAAGCTGACCGACTGCCTGCTGGCGACCGGGCTGAATCCCGGATCCGCGCTGGCGCCGGACAAGCGGGCCCGCTTCCTGGCCGAGTTCGACAAGGTATCGGATGCCGGGGCCACCATCCGCCGCTTCGGTTCGGCTGCCATCGACCTCGCCTACACCGCGGCCGGCCGGTTCGACGGCTTCTGGGAAGGCACGATCTCGCCCTGGGACATGGCGGCCGGCATCGTTCTGGTGCGCGAGGCGGGCGGCATGGTCTCCGACGTCGCCGGCGGGCCGGACCCGATCGGCAAGCTCAGCATCCTGGCGGGCAACGATAATGTGCACAATGCGCTCAGGAAGGTGCTGAAGACGGCGGGATAACACCGCCGCGGCGAACCGACCGGCAAAACGTTTCGTTAACCATGTTCGCCCGTTATGGTGGGTTGATGACGATTCGGTTAGGTTTCGTGCGGCCGTGTCCAAGATTTGCCGCATTCCAGCCGAGAATAGGGTATGCGTAGGGTAGGCGACGCCAGATCGAATACATTCGGCGCCCTTGATGAGGGCTCATGTGCGGCGTTGGCCGCCATCGCGGGGCCCGCGAGGCGGGTGACGATGCCCCACCGCATCAATGCAGTCGACGCGACAGGATTGACACCATGACCGACAAAGCGACGACCAACACAGCGACAGGGCGCCTGCGCATCTGCAAGGCCGCCCTTCTGGGATCGGCCGCGATGGTTCTGGTCAGTGCCGCGGCCGAGGCGCAGTACGGCCAGCCCCAGGGCTACGGGGTCGTCGATCCGTTCGCCGGCGGTCCGGTGCCCTATTCGGCGCTGCAGCAGGGCGGTGCCGCGCCCCAGCCGGCCTACGGTCAGCCGTACGGTCAGCCTGCCTATGGCCAGGCCTACGGCCAGCCCTACGGTGGCGGCGCGGTCGTCGGCAGCGGCGGCAGCATCATGTACGACCCCAGCGTGCTCGGCGGCGGTTACCAGCCGCCATATTACGCGAACCAGGGCGGCGTGGCCGCCTATGCGCCGCCGCAGCAATACGGCCAAGGCTATGCGCAGCCATATGGCCAGCAGGGCGCGCCCGGTTACCCGCGCGGTGTCTATGGCCAGGCCGGCGGCCTGAACGTGCCGGGACCGGTGGCCCCAGGGTCGCAACTCTATATCCAGCCAGGCGTGCCGGCCCCGGGCAATGCCCAGGCGCAACTGAGCTACGGCACCGCCGTGCTGCCGGCGACCCCGCCGCAGGTGGCGCAGCCGCAGGTCGTCCAGCCCCAGGTTACCCAACCGGTCCAGACACAGACGCCGCAGGTCGCCTCGGCCACCCCTCCGGCACCGCCGGACCTGCCGCCGGCACCGGCCGACGTGCCGGCCGTTCCGGTGATCGTCGAGCGCACGGATGTGCCGGCCTCCGCCGACGTGACGCCGCCACCCGCGCCGCCGCAGGCGCCGAGCCAGGACACCGCCGCCGCGGACAGCGACTTCGTGCCGCCGACCATCGTCGACGAGCCGACCACCCCGCCGCCGACACCGGCGCTTCAGCCCGACCCACCCGCGGCGCCGCCGGACCCGCCGGCAATCGCCAGCGCAACGCCGCCGGCCGACCCACCGCCGCCGCCGGACCCGCAGATCACGCCGCCGCCACCGCCACCCGGCACGCGCGACGACGACGTGGTCGACGTGACGCCGCCGCCCACACCGACACCCACGCCGCCGCCCACCGAGACGGCCAGTGGCGACGACAACTTGCCGCCGCCGCCGGACCCGGTGGTGCCCGATCCGCCGGCCCAAGACCCACCGGCACAAGACCCGCCCCCGCCGCCGCCTGACGTGGCCTCGGTGGGTGGCATCGCAGTCTCGGTGGCGTTCCCGAACGGCGAGAGCGAGTTGCCGCAGGAGTCGCTCGATGAGCTGCGCGGTGTGGCGCAGCAGTTGTTGAGCGACGACAGCCTCAGGCTCACCATCCGCGCCTATGCGGCCGGCACCGTCGACACCGCCAGTGTCGCCCGGCGCCTGTCGCTGTCGCGCGCGCTGGCCGTGCGGTCCTATCTGATCGAGCAGGGCGTGCGCGGGCCGCGCATGGACGTGCGCGCGCTCGGCCACCGCACCGAAGCGCCGCAGGACCGGGTCGACCTGGAGCTGGTCAGCCAGTAGGCGGCCCGGTAGGTGTCAGCGCACCCGCTCCGTCATTGCCCCCGTTCCGACATTGCCATTGCCAGCCGTCCAGGGCATGAACGGTCGGTGGCGGTCGACTCCCGTGGCCGCCGTCCACCGTTGCGCATGTTCCCGCGCGCCTGAAGCCACCCCGGTGCCCGGTCGGAACCGATGACGAAGCCATACCGCTACCTGGTTCGCATGGCCGCCTTCGTGGCGCTGTTCGCCATTGGCGTCGCGCTGATCTATGGCGCGCTGGTCGATGCCTTCATGGCCAACCCGGTGCTGAACGGCATGATCCTGGGCGTGCTGGTGCTGGGCATCATTCACATTTTCCGCCAGGTCGTTCTGCTAGGGCCTGAGGTGGCGTGGCTGGACAACTACCGCCAGATGAAGGTGGACACGCCGATCACCAAGCCACCGAAGCTGTTGTCGCCGATGGCGACGCTGCTCGGCGAGCGGGTGGGGCGTGTCAGCCTGTCGACCGCGTCGATGCGCTCGCTGTTGGACACCATCGGCTCGCGGCTGGACGAGTCGCGGGATATTTCGCGCTACTTTATCGGCCTGCTGATCTTCCTCGGCCTGCTGGGCACCTTCTGGGGCCTGTTGCAGACGGTGGGGGCCATCGGCGACGTGATCGAGGCGATGGAAGTGACCGGCGGCGCCGACCTGCCGTCGATCTTCGACGACCTGAAGCGCGGGCTGGAGGAACCGATCTCGGGCATGGGGACAGCGTTCAGCTCGTCCCTGTTCGGCCTTGCCGGCTCGCTCGCCCTTGGGTTTCTCGAACTGCAGGCCGGCCAGGCGCAGAACCGTTTCTACAATGACCTGGAGGAGTGGCTCTCCAGCGTCACCCGGCTGTCCAGCGGCTCGCTGCTGGCCGAGGGCGAAGGGTCGGTGCCGGCCTACATCCAGGCCCTTCTTGAGCAGTCGGCGGAAAGCCTGGAGAGCCTGCAGCGCACCATCGTGCGCGGCGAGGAAGGGCGGTCGCAGACCAACGCCAATTTGATGGCGCTGACCGAGCGGCTGACCACGCTGACCGACCAGATGAAGGCCGAGCAGGCGCTGATGGTGCGGCTGGCCGAGGCCCAGGTGGAACTGCGTCCGATTTTGGCCCGATTGTCGGATAGCATGTCCAGCGGCAACATGGGCTTCGACGATGCGTCTCGCTCGCACATTCGCAACATCGAGATCTATGCCGCCCGGCTGCTTGACGAGCTGGCGGCCGGCCGCAGCGACGCGGTGCAGGAGATCCGCAGCGAGATCAAGACGCTGACACGCACCATCGCGGCCCTGGCGGACGATTCGCGAAGCTAAGTCCTGCCGAGCGGCGGGCACCGCATGTTCATACACCACGCGAAGGATGATGGCGGAGTGACCACGGCATGCCAGGCCTGACACGGACACGGCGGTCGAGCCCCAACATCTGGCCGGGCTTCGTGGATGCCCTGGCCACGCTGTTGATGGTCATCATCTTCCTGCTGCTGATCTTCACCATCTCCCAGTTCTTCCTGAACGACGCGCTGATCGGGCGCGACGAGCGGCTGAGCGAACTCAACGAGCTGGTCGACGAGCTCAACAGCATGCTGGTGCTGGAACGCCAGTCCAATGCCGACCTGCGCCTGAATGTCGACTCCCTGACCGCCGACCTGGCCGATGCCAACGACGCGCGCGACCAACTGAGCGCCCAGGTCAGCGACCTGACCGCCACCCGCGATGAGCTGACGGCTGCCCTGGAAGCCGCGGAGACCGACCGGGTCGGCCTGCAAGGCCGGCTGGCGGCGGCGACCGCGCGCGCCGACTCCGCCGAGCAACAGCTTGCCGAGGCCGAGCAGACGATCGCGGAGAGCGATGCGACCATCAGCCAGCAGGCCCTGGACCTCGCCGCACTTGAGCAGGACATCGCGACCCTGACCGACGTGCGCGGCCAGCTCGAGAACCGGGTGGTGGAACTGGCGGCGTTGCTGGAAGCACAGGAAGAGCGCGCCGCCGGTCTGGAGGCCGAGTTGGGGGGCCGCGAAGCCAATATCGCGGCCCTGCAGGCAGCACTCGCCGACGCCAACGCCAACCGCAACGACTTGTCCGAGAGCCTGGCCACCGCGGAAGCGGAACGCGATGCGCTCGCCGCCGACCTGGAGGATGCGGTCACCGAGGTGGCGGCGCTCATCGTACTGCGCGACGACCTGCGTGCGCAGGTGGCCGCGCGCGACGGCTCCATCGCCGATCTCAACCAACTCTCGGAGCAGCTCAACACCCAGCTTCTGGAGCGCACCAACCAGCTTGCCGATGTGCGCCAGGAAACCGCCGCGCTGTCCGCCCTGCGCGACCAGTTGCGCCAGGAGCTCAGCGCGCTCGAGGGCCAGCTTGCCGATGCCCAGGCCTCGAACGAGCAGCTTTCCGCGCTCAGCCGCGAGCAGCAGGAGCGCATTCTCGCACTGGAGCTGCAGGTCGACGAGACCGCCGCCGACCTGGCCGCGCGCGACGAGACTGTCGCCGACATGCGCGAGGAGATCGCGGTCCTCTACGCCATCCGCGACGAGCTGGAATCCGAACTTGCGGGGCGCGACGAGGAGATCGCGGCGCTGACCGCCCAGGCCGAAACCCTGACCGGCTCGCTGGCGGAGACCGAGGCCGAGCGCGATCAGCTGCGCGAGGAAATCGTCACCCTCACCGCGCTGCGCGACCGGCTGCAGGCCTCGCTCGACGAACAGGGGTTGCAGATCGAGGGTCTGCTGGCCGAGGCCACCGACCTGGAGCAGTCGCTGGCCGGCGACCGTCGCGTCATCGGCGACCTGCGCAAGGAGGTGGTGGCGCTGATGGCGCTGCGCGACGCGCTGAACGCCGAGCTGGAGCAACGCGAGGACGAGATCCTCGCGTTCGCCACCCGCGAGACCGAACTGGAAGCGCTGCTGGCCGAGCGCGACGCGGCGCTGGCGGCGGCCGAGCAACGGAGCGCGGCACTGGCCGAGGTGCTGGCCGAGCGCGACGCGCTGATCGCCGAACTGGAAGCGCGCACCGATACCCTGGCCGCCGACCTGGCGGCGCGCGACGAGGCGCTGGACGAGGTCGGGGCGATGGCCGAGGCGCTCGAGACCGCGATGGCGAACCAGACCGAAACGATCAGCGGCCTGGAAGCCGAGATGGACGCCGCCTCCGGCCAGGCCGATGCGTTGACCGAGCGCCTGGACACCCAGACCGCGGCACTGGCGGAAACCGAGGCAGCACTGGCCCAGGCCGCGCAGTCCCGCGATGCGCTGGCGGAGACGCTGGCGCAGCGTAACGCCGCCCTGGCGCTGGCCCAGCAGCGCAGCGCCGAACTGGCGGCCGCCGTCGCGGAGCGCGATGCCGCCTTGTCGTCGTTGACCGCCGAGCGCGATGAGCTTGCCGGCACCTTGGCGGAGACAGAGGGCGACCTGGCATCGCTGGAGGCCGCGCGCGAGGCGCTGGCCGATGCGCTGGCGGAACGCGACGCGGCGCTGGCGCTGGCCGCCGACCAGTACGACCTCTTGAGCCAGACCCTGGACGCACGCGATGCCGCGATCGCCGAACTGGAACTGGCGCGCGCCGCACTCGAGGACGACATGGCGGCACAGGTCGCCGAGTTGGCCGAACTGGCCCAGGTGCGCGACGACCTGGCAACGGCGCTGGCCGAGCGCGATGCCGCGTTGGCGCGGGCCGCCTTGGCGGAAGCCTCCATCAGCGAACTGGAGCAGTCCGAGACCGCGCTCGCCGACTCCATCGACGAGCAGACTGCCCTGGCCGCCCAGGCCCAGGCACAGCGCGAGCTGCTGGCCCAGGCGCTTGCCGAGCGCGAGGCGGCGCTGGACGCACTGACCCGCGAGCAGGAGCAACTGGCCCAGACGCTGGCCGAGCGCGACGCCGCGCTGGCGGCGGCAGTTGGCGAGCGTGACGAACTGCGCCAAGACCTGAGTGCTGCCGAGGCCGAGGTACTGGACCTTGAAGCCTATGTCGCCGAACTGAACGAGGCCGTGGCCGCGCGGGAGCGCGAGCTGGCCGCGGTGCGTGGCGAGCTGGCGGCCCTGGTCGCCCTGCGCACGCAACTCAACAGCGACCTCGCCGGCCGGGAGTCGGAGATCGCCGCCTTGCTGGCCCTGCGCGACCAGTTGCTCGCCGACATGGAGGAGCGGGATTCGGAGATCGCGCTGCTGCTGGCCCGCACCGAGGAGCTGCAGGACGAGATTGCCTCCCAGGAAGCCGACCTGTCGGCCCGCGACGCCACGCTTGAGGCGCGGCTGGTCGAAATCGGCGAACTGACGGCGCTGCGCGATGCCTTGCGCACCCAGATCACCGAGCTGTCGGCGGGGCTGCAGGAAGCCGAGGACGCGCTTGCTCTGAGCGAGGAAGAACGCGCGCGGCTCGCCGCCGACCTTGCCGCCATGGCCAGCGATCTGGCCGACGCCAGCGCCGACACCGGCCAGCTCTATCGCGACCTGACGGCCACGCGGGACGAGAACCGCAGCCTGGAAGCCGACCTGGTGGTGGCCGAAACCCGCTATGAGGAGGCGGCGGAGCGGATCAGCGCCCTTAACGAGGAACTGATGGCGCTGCGCGCCGAACTGGAACGGTTGACCGGTGCACTGGACCGGGCCGAACTTCATATCGCCGAGCAGGACGTGGAAATCGTCAACCTGTCGAACCGGCTCAACACCGCGCTGATCGACCGGGTGGAGGAGCTGGCGAGCTACCGGTCCGAGTTCTTCGGCCGCCTGCGCGAGGCCATCGGCAACCGCGAGGACATCCGCATCGTCGGCGATCGCTTCGTGCTGCAGTCGGAGGTGCTGTTCGCCTCGGGCGACGCGCGAATCGGCCCGGAAGGCCGGGCGCAACTGGACCAGATCGCCGATACACTGCTCGGCATCGCCGATACCATTCCCGACGACATCCAGTGGGTGCTGCGGGTCGACGGCCACACCGACGTGGTGCCGATCAACACCCGCGAGTTCCCGTCGAACTGGGAGCTGTCGTCGGCGCGCGCGATCTCGGTGGTGGAATACCTGATCTCGCGCGGCATTCCGCCCAACCGGCTGGTCGCCGCCGGCTTCGGCGAATATCAGCCGCTCAGCGAGGGCGAGGACGACGAGTCCCTGCGCCAGAACCGCCGCATCGAGATCAAGCTCGACCAGCGGTAGGTGCCTACATCGTCATCGCGAAGCGCGTCCAAATCATCTCTCCCCGCCGCGAAGCGGTGCGGGAGAGGAAGGGGCCCAGCCATAGGCTGGGAAGGTGAGGGGCGCGGCGCAATCAGCCGCGACCTCAAGATGCCATTGGCAAGAAAACCCGTAGATGGGCTAACGGCCCTTGTTTGGTGGCGTGCATGAGTGGTCGTCCCTCAAGATGTCGGTGTCATACACGGAGTCGGGTTTGCCGCTCCAAGACATCGAGGAGAGACGACCATGAACTACTATGCCGGGATTGACGTTTCTTTGGAATGGTCATCGGTATGCGTTGTTGACGGCGCGGGCGGGATTGTCTGCGAGGCTCGTATTGCGAGCACGCCGGCGGGTTTGTTGTTGTGGTTTGGGTCTTTGGGGATTTCGGTTGAGCGGATTGGTCTTGAGGCGGGGCCGTTGTCGCAATGGCTTGTGCGGGAGTGCGCGCAGGGCGGTCTTTCGGTTGAGTTGCTGGAGACGCGTCATGTTGCGCGGGCCCTTTCGACGATGCCGGTGAAGTCGGACCGCTCGGACGCACGCGGGATTGCTCAGCTGATGCGTGTGGGCTGGTTTCGTCCGGTTCACTGCAAGTCTTTGGCGGCCCAGGAGATGCGGGCCCTTTTGAAGGGTCGCGACCAGCTCCGCGCGAAGCTGCACGATCTTGAGATGCACCTTCGTGGTCAGCTGCGGAACTTCGGGCTGAAGGTAGGGCACACCACCAGGCGCAGCTTTTCGACACGTATTTCGGAGCTTGTGGCGGGGCATCCGGTACTGGAGGCGGTGGCGGGGGCGCTGCTGTCGGCACGCGATGGCCTGTTGCTATCGTTCACGGCGCTGGACCGGCAGGTCCGGGCGGCGGCGCAGGCCGACGATCGCGCTCGCCTGCTGATGACGGTGCCGGGCGTGGGGAGCATTGTCGGACTGACCTACTTGTCGGGAGTGGACGACCCCGGGCGGTTTGCCTCGTCGCGCCTGGTGGGTGCGCACTTCGGCCTGACGCCGACCAAGCGCCAGTCGGGCGAGAGCGAGGTGATGGGGCGGATATCGAAGGTAGGGGACGCCGATGTGCGCTCGGCCCTCTATGAGGCGGCACACGTGGTTCTGACCCGGCCGATCGAGGGCGGCTGGCTGAAGAGCTGGGCGATGAAGCTGGCCAGGCGTGCGGGCATGAGGAAGGCGAAGGTCGCGCTGGCGCGCCGGCTCGCCGTGATCATGCACCGGATGTGGGTTGACGGCACACCGTTCAACCATGCCGGACCGGTGCGCCCGGCGATGGCGACAGCATGATGGCCGCGGCATAAGGAGAACCGACACACGAGCTTCGACGGGCACCGACACCGGCCCGTCGAGCGCCGTCCCGCGCCGGGACGATGGATCAGGTCAGGCCGCCATCCGGGATGTCGCCTCGCATGAGAGCACGCTTCCGTAGATTGGACCGACCGATCCTCGCATATCCATCTTGGCGGCGGCCCTGCGCCGACCCCGTACAGAAGCATGACCCAGGCGCCGGGACGACGAAAAAGGGATTGACCAACAATGGCCCGTTACAGAAGCCCGGATGGAGCGCAGCGCAATCCGGGGCACAGAGAGGTGAAGGTATGTCCCCGGGTTTCACTACGTTCCACCCGGGCTACGACTGAACGTAGGCTCGACAAGTGCGGGCATGACGCAAAAAAACTTCGAGCTTATCCCCGCACCGGGGCGTTGGCGTTGCAGCCCATCATGTAGCGCAGGCGCGGCGAGAACTGCGCCGCCTGGTCCGCCGTCATCGGCGTGCGCAGGTCGACGAACGGCTTGATCCACGCCCGGCCGTACTGGACGATGGCGCCGGTGCGCGGGGTGTCGGTCCTGTTGCCGCCGTGCTGGTGCCAGGTCTGCGACAGCCAGATCGCGACCGAGCCCGCCGGGCCCTCCAGCACCACCGGGTTGGCCACGTCCGCCGCGTTCGGCGGTGGCTGGCGGCGGGTCAGATTGCTGTCGCGCGCCACCAGGGTGGCGCCGTTCTCGGCCGTGAAGTCGTCCAGCATCCATACCGTCTGGATCGACAGGGTGAAGTCGGGCAGCGGCTCGGGCGCCATGCTGAGCGGGGAGTCCACGTGCCAACCGCCGCTCTCGGTGTGGGCGCCGACATTGTTGATGCTGACGTCCAGCAGCACCGCGTCGCGGCCCAGTTCAGCGTCAATGATGTTCATGACCGCCGGGTGCTCGATCAGCGGCGCGAACGCCGGCTCCTTGTTGATCAGGTTGAACACCCGCTGCGAGCGGCCGTCGTCGAACAATGTCGGGATGTGGAAGAAGCTGATGCAGACGTGCTCCGGCTCCACCGGCCAGGGCGTGTCGAACTCGCGGGCGCGATCGGCCCGGATGCGCTGCACGACGCGCGCGCGCTCGGCCTTGCCGGCGGTGAAAGGGCCGACCTCCTCGGCGAAGAAAGCATCGTCAGGGTGGGACGGGCCGTCGCCCGGATCGAACGGCTGCGCGCGCTCAATCGCCATGCGGCGGTCGACCAGCGCCTTCAGCTCGCGCGCCGCGGCACGGTCGATCGCGTTCTCCAGCACCACATAGCCGTGCGCGTTCAGGTGCTGCCGTGCTTCGTCACTGTCCATGGCGGTTGCAGCGATCGGTTCGGCACTCATATGGCCCTCCCCTTTTCGATCGGGATCAGCTTACGCTGAATCCGCACCGGCCGTTGTACCTCAAATCGCCGCCGCTGCGGCCATGACGGTGGTGGCGCAGACGGGCACACCAGTTTCGCTGGCCGCGCACGGCCTAGAGCATGATCATTTCAGTCGGCGCCAGCCCTCACCCCCACCCGGCCACCCAGACAGGATACTTTCGTGGGTGGCCGGGTGGGGGTGAGGGCTGGTGCAGATTCAGCGTAAGCTGATCCCGATCTAGGTCTCGTAGATCGTCTCGAAGCCGCCGAACACCATCCGCTTGCCGTCGAACGGCATCGTCATCGCGTCCGGCGCCATGCGCGGATCGGCCATCACCTTTTCCATGCCGGCGTCGCGCGCTTCCCTCGACGGCCAGATCACCCAGCCGAACGCGACCGTCTCATCATCCTGGCACTTCACCGCCAGCGGAAACGAGGTGACCTCGCCGTCGGGCACGTCGTCGCCCCAGCCGTCGACGACGCTGAGTGCGCCGTGGTCCTTGAAGACCAGCGCGGCCTTCTCACAGAAATCCAGGTACTCGGCGCGCTTGCCGGTCGGCACCGCGGCCAGGAAGCCATCGATATACGTCATGGTCGTATCCTCCACGTGGTGATGCGGCTCAGGCCGCCCGTTCGCCGGCGGCGGCCGCCTCCAGGGCGGCGATGTCGAGCTTGCCCATGGCCAGCATCGCCAGCATGGCGCGTTCGGCGGCGTCGCGGTCGTCGGACGCCATCAGCTCCATCATCCGGCGCGGGACCACCTGCCACGACAGCCCGAACCGGTCCTTGCACCAGCCGCAGACGCTGGGGCTGCCGCCGTCGGCGGTCAGCGCATCCCAGTAGCGGTCGACCTCGGCCTGGTCGTCGCAGTCGATGCTGAACGAGACCGCCTCGCTGAACGTGAAGACAGGCCCACCGTTGAGCCCGATGAACTGCCGGCCCCGCAGCGTGAAGACGACCAGTAGCTCCTCGCCCTTGGCGGTCGACGGGGTGTCGGCAGGCGATGCGATGACCTGGTCGATATGGCTGTCGGGGAACAGGCCGACATAGAACTCGGCCGCTTCCCGCGCGTTGCCATCGAACCAGAGGCAGGGGGAGATGTCTTTCATGGCGTGTCCTTTCCCTTCGTGGCTGTCGCGGCGGTTCGCGTACCGCGGCCGAACAGCAGTTCGACGTAGCGGCGCAGATGGTCGACGCTGTCCGCTGCGATGGCGGCCGCGTCCTTGCCGGTGGGCTTAGTGGCGGGATTGATGATGGGCTTGGCCTTGGCCAGGATGAAGGCGCCCTGCAGCACGGCCTGGGTGTGCAGGGCCAGGCTCTCTGCGGTCCAGTCCCCGGCAATGCCGTACCGGTCCATCGCCGCCTGGATGTCCTCGGCAATCGTGCCGGCATGGCCGCCGATGCAGGCGCCGCAGGCGGCGGCGATTTCGGGCTGGGTGGCGAAGGTCTCCTGCGCCATGGTGCCGACCAGGCAAGTGAACTCTTCCAACGCCCCGGTCAGCAGCGCCTTGCGCAGATCGATGTAGGCCAGCACGCGGTCCAGCGGGTCGTCATGGGCGTGATAGGGCGCGGCGGCGAACAGTGCGCCGGTTACCCGCGACCAGTGATCGGCCGCCGCGACGCCGAAGTCCGCCTTGCTGTCGAAATGATGGAAGAACGCCCCCTTGGTCACCCCGGCGGCGCTGCACAGGTCGTCCACCGTCGTGCCGGCGTAGCCTTGAGCGCGGATCACATTGAGCGCGGCGTTCAGCAGCTTCGTGCGCGCATTGCCGCCGTCGTCCGCAGCGGCGTGTGCCGCCCGCCGCGCGCTCTTGCCTTTGGCCGGGGCCGTCGTCGACATCGCTATCTCCTCGATTGAGGACATACCAACTGGTCGGTCTGTCGTCAATCGCGCGCTGGCAGCAGGGCAGAATGGGGTGTCGGCCCCATACTGCGGGTGGCTGGCGGTGAATAGGTTTGGGTCATCGAAACACGGCCGCCGCAGCGGCCAACATCAGGAGCCAACGATGACCCGCAATACGCACACCAAGTCCCGTTCCAGCCGCACCCGCGCCCACCGCAGCAAAATGGGCGTCGCCGCCGCCCTCGTGCTTGCCGTCGGCAGTGCCATGTCGGCCTGCGTGCCGATGGCCAACAATCCCGGCCTGGCGCCGCCGATCGTCGGTCAGCCGGTGCCGCCAGGGCTGCAGCCGCCAATCGGCGCCCCGATCATCGGCAATCCGATAATCGGGAATCCGGGGATCGGCAATCCGGGGATCGGCGGTCCCGGAGTGATCAACCCGGGCCCCGGCTATGGCAATCCGGGCTACGGGAACCCCGGTTACGGAAATCCGGGCTATGGGAACCCGGGCTACGGCAATCCCGGCTACGGGAATCCCGGCTATGGCAATCCGGTGGGTGCCCCCGGCTACGGCTACCCGCAGCAGCCGATCTATCAGCCGGTCATGTTCATGACGGCCGGGTCCTGACCCCCGGCCTAAAGGCCCCGGCGCGTCCCCGCTCCCCGACCTGCGCGCCGGGGCCGGCCAATATGGGGGATCGACCCCATACAGAAAGTGCGCCCGCGCCCTCACATCTCCCCCATCGCAACACGGTCGCCTCAGCGCGGCCAATTCAAGGGAGCACAACCATGAACCGTATCTCCAAGACCTCCGCGAAGCGCCGGGGCGCCATCCTGTCGGCCATCGTCTTCGCCGCCGCCAGCGGCCTGTCGGCCTGCGTCACCGTGGCGCCCGGCAACGGTGGCGGCGGTGGTGGGGGCGGCGGCGGTATCGGCGTCAACCCGCCGCCCAGCTACACGCCCCAGTGCACGCAGCGTGTCGGCAGCAATGGCGGTCAGGGCTTCTGGGATATCGGGCTTGGGCGCTGCTTCTCCTGCCCCGCAGGTTCGGACCGGACCATCTTCGACGTGCGCAGCAACCAGGCCTGCCAGTCCGGCGGACCCTTCGGGCCGATGATGGCGGCCGAGGACCTGGGAAGCTGACTTTCAACCGACACAACGCAGGCGGTGCGCGGCGGGGTGGTGCGAACCATCCCGCCAAGCCCGTCTCCCAAAACGGCACGCCGTGCTAGGATTCCCGCGATGATTGCCCGTTCACAGTTCCTGCGCCGGATCGATCAGCCCTTCCTTCAGGGCGAGCGCCATCAGTTGCGCGACCGACGAGACGTTCAGCTTCTGCATCAGGCTGGTGCGGTGCTTGTCCACCGTCTTGATGCTGATGCCGAGCCCGCTGGCGATCTCCTTGTTGGACCGGCCGGCGATGATCATGTTCAGGGTCTGGCGCTCCCGGTCGGTCAGTTCGGTGCGCGCCGGCCGCGCCTCAAGCCGGTCGACGAACGTCTGCGAGATATGGCGCCCGCCGTGCAGGATCAGCGGCAGCTTCTCGAACAGCTCGGTGTCGTCGGAGGCCTTGGAGAACAGGCCATCGACACCGGCGTCGATCAGGTCGCTGATCAGGCCGGGCGCGGTGACGCCGGTGAACACCACCACGGCGGTATCCGGACTCCAGCGCCGCACTTCCAGCAGCACCTCCACCCCGCCGGCGTGGGGCATGGACACGTCCAGCAACAGCAGGTGCGGCTGGTGGCGCTTGACCGCGGCGATGGCGGCGAGGCCGTCGCCCGCTTCCTCGACCACCTCGATGGGTGCCGCCGCCATTGTGCCCGGCGCCTCCAACGCGGCGCGCAGGCCGGCACGGACGATCTTGTGATCGTCGGCGATGACGACGCGTCGAACGAAGGGATCGCTGGCACTCAAATGCGGCTCCGGCGGCTCGTTGTGTCGCGGCGCGGCGCGGGCGCCGACCGATGAGC
The DNA here is from genome assembly GCA_965227515.1 of Alphaproteobacteria bacterium. GTDB lineage: Bacteria > Pseudomonadota > Alphaproteobacteria > CALKHQ01 > CALKHQ01 > CBDDFZ01. Next base: position 802,856 of record CBDDFZ010000001.1, on the reverse strand, counting down.
CATTCTCGCCTGATCCGGCCGATATGGCGAGCCCTCGGTGGCTCCATGTCCCTGACCGCGCTGATGCTGACGCTGGCCACCGCGGTGACGACAGCGATCGCGCTCGACCTGTCGCCGGGCGAACCGGCCCAGATCGGCGGCGCCACGCTGACCTACATTGCCGACCAGGACCGCCAACTCACCCTGGACGAGGCGCTCGAGGTGCTGGCGGCGGGCGGCGGCGTCGACGTTGACGGCGCCGACCTCAATTTCGGCCACAACAACTCCCATTACTGGCTGGCGCTGGAAGTGACCAACACCGGCGTCAAGATCGGCGAGTGGTACGTCTCCACCCGCATTCCCTACCGCCCGGTCCTGCGCATGTACATGGTGGCGGAGGGGGACCCGCCGGTCACGCTGCTGGACAGCGCCGCGGACACGCCGTTCGACACCCGGCCGATCGCCAGCCGCCTGTTGCAGAGCGACTCCTTCGGCGTGCGGCCCGGCGAGACCTCGCTGATCATGATCGAGCACCAGGCCGGCGGCCCGGACTTCCTGGAATTCACCATCGAGACAGCCGACAGCCTGCGCTCGATCCTTATCGACGACGCAACCGTATCGGCGATCTTCTACGCGTTCGCCCTGGCGTCGCTGGTGTTCTTCGTGCTGTTCAACATCGCGATGCGCGCGCGGGTCGGCCTGCTCTATGCGGCGCTGTTCGCGCTGGCGCTGCTGCTGATCGCGCAGTCGGAGGGTTTCGCGTTCCAGTTCCTTTGGCCGGGATGGCCGGAATGGAACATGATCGCGGCGGTGCCGGAATTGTTCGTCATGGCCGGCTTCGGCTTCTATGTCGCCGCAGAGTTGCGGCGGGAACAGCCGGGCGGCGAGCGGCTTGTCCGGGCCCTCTACGGCCTGGCGATCCTGAGCATGGCGCTGAACGCCCTGGTGCCGCTGGACATCACCGAGCCGTTGCTGCTGGTCGGCTACGCGCTGAACTTCCTGATGCTGGGCAGCCACGTCATCGTGATGCTGCCGGCCGTGCACCGGCGGCGCGATCCCGGCTGGCCCGCCCTGATCGGTGCTGCGATCCTGGTCATCGCCGTGCTGGCCATCGCCGGGTCGGTCGCGCTCGACATCGCGCTGCCGGCGTTCCTGCTCAGCAATTTCCAGCGCGTGCTCTACCTGTTCATCAGCATCACCACCATGACCACGTTCGCCGGCTACATGCTGCAGTTGCGGCGCGAGTACGAGGCCGCGCTGGAGCGCGAGGTGGAGGCGGCGCAGCGCGACGCGGCGCTGAACCGGGAGCTGTTCGAGACCGAGAAGAACTATGCCCGCGCCCGCGACCTGGCCCAGCAGCGGCAACGCCAACTGGCCACCGCCTCCCACGACATTCGCCAGCCACTGGCCTCGCTACGCCTGTCGATGCGCGCGCTGACCACCGAGGGCAGCGAGGAAACGCGGGCGCGGCTGGCCGAGGCGTTCGACTATCTGGAGGGCCTGACCGGCGCCTACATCGCCGATGCGAAATCGGACACGCTGCCGGACGAAGACGACGAGACCGACGGCGACGATGGTGTCGGGGCGGACACCGCGACCCGGGACGATGCCGGCACCGCCGTCGACCCCTATGCGCTGACCCTGATCACCGACACGGTCGACCAAATGTTCCGCGAGGAGGCCAACGCCAAGGGCCTGGAATTCCACTGCAAGGGGCTGGACGCCGCCATCGCCGTGCCGCCGCTGCCGATGATGCGGCTGGTCAACAACCTGGTGTCGAACGCGGTGAAATATACCGAGGAGGGCAGCGTTTCGGTCTCCGCCACCCGCGACGGCGACCGGGTGGTGGTCGAGATCGCCGACTCCGGCCCCGGCATGACGCCGGAGCAGGTCGCCGCCTACCGGCGCGAAGGCGCCCAGGGACCGCAGTCCCAGGGCGCCGGGCTGGGGCTCGCCATCGTCGACGAGATCGTCTCCAGCCACGGCCTGACCCTGGATGTGGACAGCACGCCTGGCGCCGGCACGACGTTCAGGGTCGGCATTCCCGCCACATGATGCCCAAAAAAGCGGCAGTGCGCCTGGACAGGCGCGTTCGCATCTGCAACTGAATTGAAACATAACGAATCGCGCACGATGCCTGAGGCTCCAATCTCGGCAAAGTAGCGGTGAGGCAGGAACCGCCTTAGCGTCCTTGCCGGCAAGGTCCCCCGGACTTCAGGCCCGTCCAGGCTATGGGAGTCCGGTTCCGTGACAGACCAAACCAATATTCCCGACCCGCAGGATACCGACTACGAGGTCGGTCAGGACAACGTCCAGTTCCTGGGACTTGATATCCATAATCCTGTCTTTCTGATCTCCGGGATCACCATCATCGTCTTCGTGGCGGTCACGATCATTTTTCAGGAGACCGTCGGCACCTTCCTGTCCGAACTGCGGCCCTGGCTGACATCCACCTTCGACTGGGTGTTCATGATCGCGGCCAACCTATTCGTGATCTTTTGCGTGGTGCTGATCTTCTCCCCGCTGGGCAAGGTCAGGCTGGGCGGCGCGGATGCCAAACCGGACTACTCCTATGCCGGCTGGTTCGCCATGCTGTTCGCCGCCGGCATGGGCATCGGCCTGATGTTCTTCGGCGTGCTGGAGCCGGTGAACCACTTCCTGGACCCACCGCTGGGTGTCGACGCGGCCGACCAGGAAGCGGCCCGCGCCATCGGCATGGCGGCGACCATCTTCCACTGGGGCCTGCACCCGTGGGCGATCTATGCGGTGGTGGCGCTGGCACTGGCGTTCTTCTCCTACAACCGCGGCCTGCCGCTGACCATCCGTTCCGCGTTCCATCCGATCCTGGGCGAGCGCGTATGGGGCTGGCCCGGCCATATCATCGATGTGCTGGCGGTGTTCGCGACCCTGTTCGGGCTGGCGACCTCGCTCGGCATCGGCGCCGAGCAGGCGACCGCCGGCCTGGACTATCTGTTCGGCATTCCCGCCGACGACCTGGCCAAGATCCTGCTGATCTTCGGCATCACCGGTATTGCGCTGATCTCGGTGCTGCGCGGCCTAGATGGCGGCGTGAAGCGCCTGAGCGAGATCAACATGCTGCTCGCGTTGATCCTGCTGATCTTCGTCATCGCTGTCGGGCCGACGCTGGAGGTGCTGGGCGGCTTCTTCACCAACATCGCCGGCTACGTCGTCAATCTGCCAGAGCTCAGCAACTGGATCGGCCGGGAGGACGAGGGCTTCATGCAGAGCTGGACCACGTTCTACTGGGCGTGGTGGATTTCCTGGTCGCCGTTCGTCGGCATGTTCATCGCCCGGGTCTCGCGCGGCCGCACGGTGCGCGAGTTCCTGATCGCCGTCCTGATCGTGCCGATGCTGGTTTGCGTGCTGTGGATGACGTCGTTCGGCGGCACCGCCATCGGCCAGTTCATCAACGACGGCTACACCGGCGTGACCGAGACCGTGTCGGCGTGGACGCCGGAACTGTCGCTGTTCAAGATGCTGGAAGCGCTGCCATGGGTGGAGGTGACCTCGTTCATCGGCATCGTGCTGGTGATCGTGTTCTTCGTCACCTCATCGGATTCCGGCTCACTGGTGATCGACATGATCACAGCCGGCGGCAAGATCGACGCGCCGGTCGCTCAGCGGGTGTTCTGGGTCCTGTTCGAGGGCATCGTCGCCGCGGCGCTGCTGATCGGCGGCGGATTGGCCGCCCTTCAGGCCGCCGCCATCGCCACCGGCTTCCCGTTCGCGCTGGTGCTGCTGGCGATGTGCGTGTGCATCTTCATCGGCCTGAGAAAGGCCCTGAAGGAGGCGTAGCGGGGACCGGGCGCCGGTCAATCCGGCAGCACGGTGATGTCGAGCAGGGCCTGGCGGCGTTCGCTACGCACCACCTCGATGGCGGCATCGAGCGCGGCGGCGACATCGCCGGCCTGGTCGACCTTGCGTGACCAGGCGCCGCTGGCCGCGGCGATGGCGGCATAGTCCGGCACCGGCTCGAAGTGCACCATCGGCATGCGGTTCGCTTTCGCGGCCGCGCCGTCGGGGTAGACATCCAGGGTCGAGGTTCGCACCGCATCCCAGCCGCCATTGTTCAGCACGACGGTGAGCACCGGCAGGTCGTTGGCGGCGGCGACCTGGTGGCTGGCCGTCGGGTTGGCGAACACATACGAGCCGTCACCCATCATCGCCACCACCAGCCGGTCGCGGTTGGCCATCTGGTAGCCCAGCGCCGCCGGCAGGCACCAGCCGAGCCCACCGGCCTGGGTGTTGCCGAACCAGCGGTTTCCGCCTGCCATGCGGAAGGTGGCGACCGGCCCGGCGCGCTCGGCGAAGACCACGCCGTCGTCGCCGAGACGGTCCGACACCGCGCGCGCGACGAACGCCTTGGTCGGCGTGCCTTGCGACCCATCGGCCGCCTTGCGGTCCATCGCCGCCAAGAACGCACGGTGTTTCTCCAGGATCGCGGCCCGGCGTTCCGGGCGCCTGGTGCCCGGCAGGGCCGCGCGCAGGGCGGCCAAGCCAGCGGCGACATTGGACTGGATCGCAATCGAGGTGCGGTAGGCGCGCACCGGCATGCGCGCGAACAGCGGGTCGGGGCCGAGATGGATGACCGTCGCGTCGGCCGCCGGCTGCACCTTTGCCTCCATCCACGCCACCGAGGCGTCGATCACCAGCACCGCATCGGCGGCGGGCAGGTGGGCCACCAGGTTAGGGCCGATCAATAGATCATGGTCGGTCGGCATGATGTTGCGGGTGGAGAAGACCTCGGCGACGGCGATGTCGTTCTCCTCGGCAATCGCGATAAGCTCGGCCTCGACGGCCCCGGCCGGGTCGCCGCGCGAACAGACGATCAGTGGGTTTTGCGCCGACGCCAGTGCATCGGCCGCCGCCCGGATCGCCGCCGGGTCGGGATAGGGCACGGAGCCCGCAACCTGGATCGGCCCATCCGGCATGGAGTCCACGGTCTCGCACAAGGGCTCGCGCGGCAGCGACATATAGACCGCCCCCACCGGCTCCGACCGCGCCACCGAGGCCGCGCGCGACACCAGGTCGGCGGCGTTCTCGGCATAGCGCAGCTCGTAGTCGTACTTCACGCTGTCGCGCACAAGGCTGGTCTGGTCGAACATCTCCTGGCCGTACTGGATCGGGTTCTGGCGGCTGCCCAGCCGGGCGTGTTCGGTCAGCGGCGTGCGGCCGGAGAGCACGAAGATCGGGATGTCGTCGGACCGCGCGTTGAGCACGCCCATGGTCGCGTTCGCCAGCCCGACATTGGTGTGCACCATAGCCGCCTGCATGCGCCCGGTGGCCAGGTAGTAGCCATGGGCCATCGACAGGCAGACGTTCTCATGGGTGGCAATGATGAACTCGGGCACTTCGTCGGACTTGCCGAGGGCCACGCACGCCTCGATGATCGGCGCGAAGTCGCTGCCGGCATTGGCGAAGACGAGGTCGATGCCGTTCTGCTTCAGGCTCCTGAGCAGCGCCTCGGCGCCTGTTATGGGGTTGGCGCTCATGGGTGTGGTCCCCCACCACCCCACCCGTCATCGCGAGCCCGCATAAGCGGGCGTGGCGATCCAGGCGATTGCCGCGCCGAAACCAACGTCGCTCTGGATTGCCGCGTCGCACCGCTCCACTTCATTGCGCGGCGCTCCTCGCAATGACGTCGGAGAAGGTGGGCATATGCCGCGTCACTACGCCGTGTTCTCAAGGATGATGTGGCCGAAGCCGGAGTTGGAGATCGGCACGTGATAGTGGCGGTGCACCTCGCGCACGTGCTCGCCCAGCGCGCCGCGCATGATCAGCCACATCACCAGCTCAATGCCCTCCGAGCCGGATTCGCGCAGGTAGTACTCGTGGTCGATGGCGACCAGTTCCTCGGGCGCAGGGCCCAGCTTGTCGAGGAAGTTGGTGTCGAATGCCTTGTTGATCAGGCCCGAGCGCGGCCCCTGCAACTGGTGCGACATGCCGCCAGTGCCGAAGATCACCACGTTCAGGTCGTCATCGAACGACTCCACCGCGCGGCGGATCGCCTTGCCGAGCTGGAAGCAGCGGTTGCCGGTGGGCGGCGGGTACTGGATGACGTTCACGCTCAGCGGCACCACCGGGCACGGCCACGCCTCGGGCTGGCCGAACATCAGCGACATCGGCACGGTCAGCCCGTGGTCGACCGCCATCTTGTTGACGATGGTGATGTCGAACTCGTCGAGGATCAGCGACTGCGCCATATGCCAGGCCAGTTCCGGCTGGCCGATGACCTCCGGCACCGGGCGCGGGCCCCAGCCCTCGTCGGCGATCGGATAACGCTCCGCGCAGCCCAGCGCGAAGGTCGGTATCATCTCCAGCGAGAATTCGGTGGCGTGGTCGTTGTAGACCAGGATCACCACGTCGGGCGCGGCATCGCGAATCCAGGACCTGGAGAACTCGAAGCCATCGAACATCGGCTTGAAATAGGGGTCCTGGGTCTTGCCCTGGTCGATGGCGACGCCCGCCAGGGGCACGTGAGAGGCGCCGACGCCTGCGGTGATGCGCGCCATCAGGCGTTGCTCCCTTCCCAATCCGCGAGGTGGCGGTTGCCCTCAGGCGAGCGCCCGCCCGCCAGCATCATGGCGCGGAATTCCTCGCGCGGCATCCCGGCCATGGCGGCGTAGGCCGCCTCGAAGGCGATGCCGTCGGTCGCGATCAGCTTCAGCATGTAATAGACGTTGCCGCCGTTCTCCAGCATGCCGTTCCAGTTGCGCTCCAGCACCGCGGCGCGCTGCGCTTCGGTCAGCGGAAACCGGTCCAGATAGGCCGCCTCGTCGGCGCGAAACGCCTCGCGGTTCTCCGGCTTGATCAGCGACATCATGAACATGTTGAGGTGATAGCCCTTGCGCGAGTTCTCCGCGTCAAAGACGAACGTCCCCGGAATGTCCTTGTAACCCGCGGTCTTGTTATCCGTTGCGCGCATCGTGCCTCCCCGGCGCATCCCTGTCTGGCGGCAACCTATCACACCGTACGAACGGCGCACCGCGTAACGACACAATGACGCTATGCCGCCGGGGACGCTATGCCGCCGGGGACGCTATGCCGCCGGATCGGCGGTTCGGCAGCGCAGGACGCCGATGGCATGGCTGCGGCCCTTCAGCTCCACGTCGCCCAGCGCCTCCAGGTCCGCGGCAGCTTCGCCCGCGGCGCGGGCCGTCGCCGCGCTGACAAGCACGGTCACGTCGGCGCCGTCGTCATACTGCTTGCCCAGCGCCTCGATGCGCTGCGCCGTGTTCACCGCATCGCCGACGATGGTGTAGTTCATCCGGCTCGGCACGCCGATATTGCCAACCACGACCGGGCCGGTGTGAAGGCCGATGCGCACCCGAACCGCCGGCTTTCCCGCCGCGCGCCGCCGGGCGTTGTCGGCGTTCACCGCCACCGCCATCGCCCGCACCGCCCGCAACCCACGCGCACCATGGTCGTCCATGTCGTCCGGAGCGCCCCAGAACGCCATCAGCGCATCGCCGATGAACTTGTCGATGGTGCCGCCCTCGGCCTCTACGGCGTCGGCCAGCAACTGGAAATGCGCGTTCAACTCGTCGGCGATGTCGCCGGCGGGCATGTCCTCGGCCATCGTGGTGAAGCCGACGATGTCGGTGAACATGATGGTCAGGTCCCGCTCCATCGACTGCACGTCCTGGCCGCGGCGGATCAGGCGGCGCACCAGCCGGCGCGGCACATAGGCCTCGAACCACCGCAGGCCGACCAGCATGCGGTTGAAGGCGACGCCCTGCTCGTTCAGCTCACGGATCATGCTGGGCGGCATCGGCCTGACGCCCTCCAGGTCCATGTCGCCGATCCTGCCGGCGATTTCCGCCGCCCGGCGGATCGGCCGCGCGATCATCTTGCCGAGCACGATGGCGGCCACCAGCGCCACGGCGAGCACGATCAGCCCGGCCACACCGGAATCGATCAGCCGGCGCATCTGCTCGTCCACCACATTGATCGGCGCGTGGGCACCGATGACCAACGGCGTATGGCCGAACCCGTCGATGCGCTTGCGGAACATGATGTGGGTGCCATCGGGCAGCCCGACGTCGCTGACCTCGACACCGGCCAGCGCAGCCGGCTCGAACTGCTCCATCGGCTCGCGTCCGGGCGCGCCGGCCAGCACCAGGTCGCCGACCCGATCCAGTGCAACCGCCGGATTGTCGGGGCTGAGGTCCGCGTGTCCGCCGGTCAGGTTGGGATGAGCGAGCACACGGTCTTCGCCGTACAGGATGAATGCCGTCGCGTCGTAAAGGCCGCCGACATCGGTGACCAGCAGCGACATCTCGGAAATCGAGATCACGCTGGCCAGCACACCAACATAGGCGCCGTCGACGTAGATCGGGTGCAGGTAGTTGACGTACGAGATGTCGGACGGCGGGGGCACATAGGTCAGCGGGCCCCAGAACGGTTCTCCATCGGCCCGCGCCCGTTCCTGCAGCGCGATCATCATGTCATCGCGGCTGCGGTCGGCTTCGCGCGTGTCGCCGTTTCGCGCGACCGACATTTCCTGCAGATCGGCATCGACATAGACAAGTGCTGTGGTTTGCGGCGTCGCCGCCAGCCCACCGACCATCATGTCGACGAACCGCTGCGCATCGGTACGCGGGTCGACGCGCTTGCTCTCGACCAGCGAAACCAGCCACTCGACCTGATCGCGCGCCGGCTCCAGGTGGTTGCGCACGCCGGTCTCGATGGTTGCAACCATCTCGATCGAGCGGTCGTTCAACAGGTCGAGCGTGTTCTGACGGCCCGTGTTGAAGCCGATCACCAGCACCGCCGCGGCGGCGGCAAACACCAGCAGGCCAATGCTCGTTGCCAGGGTGACGGAGATCGAGAACGGCCCGACGCGCACGCGCTTGCGCGGAGGCGCGGCCGCCGCTGGCACATCAGGCGGTCCTTGTGGCACGTCCACCGGCATTCGCGAGCCTCCCACTACGGCGCGACCGTAATTCTACGCCCCCGCTGCCGGCGCACCAACGCCGGTGCATGCATCTCCACATTTCGGGCCAGCATCAGCAATTGCACAATGAATTGGGCGTAGCCTGCGCCGGTATCGCGATCCGCCGGCGCAGGAGGTGGCCATGGCCCTGATGCTCAACGAGTACGCCCACATTTGTTCGAAGGTCTACCAAGTCTCGGAAATCGGCGGCGGCGACACGCTGGTCCCTGGCTTCGAGTGCGCGCGAATGGTCACCGACCCGGTGGAGGGCTTCAAGGGCGCCATCTACATCCGTGGCGGCGACTGCGTGGTGGCGTTCAAGGGCACCGAGACCGAGAAGGGCATGCGCCAGGGCCTGATGGACGTGGCCGCCGACATCCGGCTCGCGGTCGGCCAGCTACCGAAACAGGTGACGCCGGCGACCCAGTTGCTGGCCTTCGCGCAGGCGAAATTCGGCACCAAGACGATCTCGATCTGCGGCCACTCGCTGGGCGGCGGGCTGGCGCAAGTGGTCGGCTACCAGGCGAAGGTGCCGTTCGTCACCTTCAACGCGCCGCCGATGGCGACCAACGTCGACGAGAGCTGGGCCAAGACGGCGCGCCGCCTGGTCTGGTACATGCCCGGCGGCAGTCTGGCGTTCCCGGTGTTCAGCCAGATCGCGCAGAGCATCGCGCGCGGCAAGCACCTGGGCGAGAGCTGGGGCATCAATCTGCGCATGAGCTCCGACATCGTCAGTGCCGCTTTCTGGGGCGGTGACCACGTCGGCCGGGTCATCACCATCGACACGCCGCTTGGCGCAGGCGAGGCCCACACCATGGCCGCGGTGCGCAAGGCGATCTTCACCAACATCGGCATGAAGGTCGTGACGGTCAGCGGCCAGAGCGATTCCCGCAAGGCGGCTTAGACCGGGATCAGCTTACGCTGAATCTGCGCCAGCCCTCTCCCATTTCCATGCGGTCGCGCCGCTGCCCTACCCGTAGCTCGGCTGTGGCCACCAGTTCTCCCCGCGGCCGGCGCGGGTCAGGTCGAACACATTCCACAGCGGCCACAGCGCATCGACATGGCGCGGATGCTGTCCCGCTTCCGGGCTGACGAAGAACATCTCGGTGCCGTAGGTGTGGAAGATGCCGTCGCCGGTGCGCTCGAACACGTTCAGCGCCGGCAGCTGGTCGCCATCCGGCGCTTCGGCGAAGTAGTCCGTGTTGTAGGTGTTGTCGGCCGAGGACAGCAGCGGCAGGCGGTCCCAGCCGCGTGATGCCGCGAAGTCCTGCAGCTCCCCGACCGAGGCACGCGCCACCACCGCCAGGTTGACCCGCTGGCGGATGTGCACGGCATTGCCGTTCAGGCTGTCCAGGAACGCGGTGCACATCGGGCACGGCTTGGCGCCGGACCGGTACATCAGGCTGTAGACGACCAGCGAATCCTTGCCGTCCTGAAATAGCGCGCTGAATGCGACCGCGCCGCCATCGCCGCCGACACGAGCGTCTGAAAAGACATAGTCCCGGGCCACCCGCCCGCCGAGCGGCATGTCGCGGCGGTGCCGCGCCACGGCTTCGACCTGGCGGCGCAGCGCCATCTCCTCGGCCAGCAGGGCGTCGCGGGCCGCGCGGTAGGCATCGGTTTCGCCGGGATAGCGGCGGTCGTGCAGACTGATCATGGTGCAAGTCCTCCTTGCACCAATATGTAAGCACTTGCTTACATAGTCAACGGCCGCGGAAAACGTGATCGGACCTCAGCCGTATTTCGCCAGCGCGGTTGCATCGTCGATCAGTGGCGCGCGTAGACGCTCATCCTCCACTTCCGTCGCGGCCTCGATATCCACGTACGAGATCTCGTCGCCCGGCAGCGTGACGCTCATTTCCAGCAGGAATGTGGGGTCGGTGGCGACCTGCCAGGCAACGTTGCCGTGGCCTGCGCCGTACGACAGGATCGTGTAGTCGCCCAGAACGATGTCCATGTGGCGATCGAGCAAGACCGTCTCGGCGTCTTGCTCAAGCGTGGTGAAGCGGCGGACATGGAACGCGCCGGCCAATGTGACCTGCGCCCAAACCCGATTGCTGTGAAAATGGGGTGCGATGCCGCGACCGGTATCGAGGGCAACCAGCTCGAACGCGACATTGAGTGCGCGATCCAATCCGTCAAAATCAATCGGAATGCGCGCAGGTCCGCGCGCCGCGAACGTTGCGTCTTGTCGCAACCGGTCAAAACCGATGTCGGCGGCGAAACTATCGAACGCCACGGCGTGGAGCTCATCCTCCATGCTGCCCTGCCAATATTCGCGGTCGATCCCGCCATTGCGCAGCAGCGTCGCGAGAACGTCGAGCCGGTGCACCCACCAGGGCAGGTCACCGTATGTTTCATAACCGGCGGCCAGGGCGCCCGCACCTGAGCCTGCGAGGCCCATGGCCGCGATGCTGCCGCCAACGAATGCTCGTCTGCTGAGAACTGGCATGGTCTGCACTCCTGCTGGAGCCGCAAGCGCGCTCTAGCAACAAATTGTGGCGAATTACGGAATCCAGCAGCCTGCTGGAGCCGTTGCCGTTCAGTCCACCGGCGTCGTCCAGGCCGGATCGGTGTGCTTCGCCCAATAGAGGTCGACCAGCCGGCGATAGACCGGCCCCGCTGCCCCATCGCCCACCGCCGCACCGTCGATGCGGGTGACGGGGATAATGCCGCCTGCGGTCGAGGTGATGAACACTTCGTCGGCCCCGCGCAGCTCGTCGGCGGACACCAGCCGCGTCTCCGCCGGGATGCCGAGCTCGGCGCAGAGCTTCAGCGTGGTGTCGCGGGTGATGCCTTCCAGGGTGCCGACGGCGGGCGTCGCCACCGCGCCGCCCTGGACCGCGAACACGTTGAAGCCCGGCCCTTCGGTGACGTTGCCGGCGCCATCGCCCAGCACCACGTTGCTGGCGCCCTTGTCATAGGCGTCGTAGAGCCCCATCACCAGGTCCAGCCAGTGATAGTTCTTCACCGTCGGGTCGACGGACGCGGGCGGGATGCGCGGGATGTCGCTGATGATGATGTCGAGGCCACGGTCGCGTTCCTCCGGCCGCAGAATCCACCCGAACGGGATCGCGAACACGATCAGTTGGTTGTCGGCATCGCGCGGGTCGCGGCTGAAGGTGGGCGAGAACCCGCGGGTGCAGATCATCTCGACATAGGCGTCGTCGTGGCCGGCCTTGGCGGTGCAGGTCTTCAGGATGTCGATCAGCCCGTCGCGGTCCACCGGCAGGCTGAGCCGCAGCCGTTCCAAGGAGCGCAGGAAGCGGTCGACATGGGCATCGGGCCGGAAGAAGCGCCGTTGCCAGACGTGCACCACGTCATAGGTGGCGTCGGAGCGCAGAAAGCCCCAGTCGAGCACCGAGATCGTCGCCTCGGCCATCGGCCGGTAGTCGCCGCGTACATAGGCGACGCCATCTGGGAAGCGTGGTTCGGTCATGATGCTCGTCCGCAGTGAAGTGGCAGGTGCACATCTCCGCATGCGGCGCGGGCAACGTCAAATGTCGATGTCCGCCCAGATCAGGTGATGGTCGGATGCGGCGTGGTGCTCGTATCTCAGCTGCGGATAGGTGTCCCACCGCTTGACCCGCTTGCCGGGCCAGATGCCTCGCCGCTCCAGCCCGCCCAGGGTCACGCGCCCGTACAGGGCCGGCGACAGCAGCAGATAGTCGATCTTGGTGTTGTCGTTGCCCAGCCCATGGGTGCCGATGCCGCGATGGCCGTTGTCGGCGCGGAACTGGAACGCGGTGAAGTACGGGTGCCCGGACACGTCCTTCAGGTCGGTGCCTGAGAGCAGCGGCGCCAACTCCTCGCTGTCCGGCGTGTCGTTCAAATCGCCCAGCACGATCACATTGTCGAAGCCCTCGTCGCGCAAACGCCGGTAGTAGTTGGCGGTGGCCTCGGCCTGCGCGCGGCGCTTGTAGCGGCTGGCGGCGTCGTTGCCGCCGTACTTCGACTTGAAGTGATTGGGCAGCACCACCAACCGCGCGCCCGACGGCGTCGTCACCTCATATTCCGGGCAGTCACGGCTGAAGATCGGCTGACCGTCCGGCTTCAGGTCGTCGACGTGGCTGCGCATGCAGCCGATCGGATAGCCGTCGCGGGTGGCAAGGCCGACGTCGATGCCACGCCCGTCATTGCCGTCGATCACCATGATATGCCGGTACCCCTGGCCGGCAGGCACCCCGACCTCGGTCAGCACCATGTCGTGGAACTCCTTCAGCACCACGCGGCTTTCCGCCTCCACCACCGCCAGCACGTCCGCCGCAGCGTCGCGCACCATGCGGGCGGTGTTCATCATCGCGACCTCGTTCACCGGCTCGGTCTTCAGTTCGACCCAGCCGACCCAGTCGTCGCGTCCGTCGGCGACGATGCGCGGCGGGCCGCTGCGGGGCCGGGTGACGATCCTGCCGCGGATCTTGCGCAAATGGACGAACCGGCCCTCGTCGCGTTTCAGAATGCCGAGCGTGTCGAACAACTGGAGCATGCGCGCCTTGTCGGCATCGCTGTAGGCCGGTTTTTCGAACAGCTTGTTCAGGGCCGCATGGGCGTCCAACACGTCCTGATGGGCCGTGGGGTCGGTGTCGTTGAATACCTTGGCGCGATCGAACAGGTTCTCGACATTGAAGGCCGCGATGCGCATGCCAATGACTCCTGAAATATCTTCTTCAGTATCAATGTATTTTAGCGGATGACAGCCGGAACATCAATCGCTTTGCAGTCAAACGCGCCCGCAAATCTCAACTCGTTGCTGTTTTATTACATTCGAGTCTTGGGGTCCTGGGCGGACACCTTGTACGCGAGATACGGCAGCATACGGCCGGGAATGCTGGCAGAGGGCCGTGCGCCACGGTCGACCGCGCCCATGGCGCGATAGAAGCCGGCGGCGTTGGGGTCGGCGTCGATCTCGATGACCCGCACGTCCTGGGACGCGGCATGGGCGACCATGTGCGCCCACAGCGCGCGGCCGATGCCGGCGCGCATATGGGCCGGGTCGATGAACATGAAGCCGATTTCGGCTTGGCCATCGCCCAGCATCGCAAGCTCATAGAAGCCGAGAACCGGGCCGCCGTCGGGGCACTGCGCAACGAAGGTGTGCCCCTGCGCGATCAACTCCGGCGTCACCGTCAGTTCGGCCGCGAACCGGGCGGTCATCTCGGGCGGATAGCCCCAGGCCGCCTTCGACCGGCGGGCCAGGGCGGTCAGCGCATCGGCGTCGGGCGCGGCGGCCGCCCTGATCCGAACCGCCGCTGGCGCCCCATCGCTATTGGTGGTCGTCCCAGAAGTCGTCGTCATCGGCGGCGCGATGGGCATCGAACGGCTGGCCATTCGCCTCCATCTGGCGGCGGATCTCGTTGATCGACCAGCCGGTAAGCTGCGCCAGCGACTGCGCCTCGGTCTCGAACCGGCTGGGCAGGCTGCGGAAGTATGACTCCGCGGCCTCGCAGGTGGCCGGCCCGCGGAACGGATGGTTCAGCACATAGCGGCCCTGGAAGTTGTCGCGATTGCCGGTCTCGCGGAACACCAGGTCGTTGGCGAAGGACTCGGCGGAGTAGCGCAGGTGCAGCCGGGTGACGAACACGTCGGGCGCCTGGCCGTCGCCGCCATCGGCCCACCACACGCCAAGCTGGCTGAGCTCGCTGGCGGACAGGGGATCGGCCGCGCAGGGATCACACCACGCCATGTCCCACGCGTACTCCATGAACACCGAGCGCATGTTGTTGCGCTCCACCTGCTGGTCGAACATCGCGAGGTAGAAGTCGTCGAAATTGTCGGCGACGTAGAGCGGCACGTTGGAGCCGGTCGGCAGTTGCACCGTCGGGGTATGCACGGTCACCACCTGGCCGGTGCGGTTCAGCATGAACACGAACAGCTCCTGCGGGCCCTTCGCGTTCACCATGCCGAGGCGGATCGGCAGCATGAACTCCGGCGAGACGGTCGAGATCTGCAATGGCCGCAAATAGCTGTAGCCCAGCGCCGACTGCTCCTTCAGGTTCACCCGCGCGACGAAGAACTTCATGCCGGCGGAGATGTAGTCAGCCAGCACCGGCTCGGCCTGGGGCGGCACCTGATAGCCGTTGGCCGAAAGCCACAGTTGCAGGCCGGCACTCTCGGCGGCCGACAGAATGAGAATGTCGTACTCGCCGACGGTGTACTCGGCCTCGATGGTCACGCCGAGGCCGGCGGCACCGAGCGATGGCGCGCTGTCGACCATTTCCGGTGCAGAGGTCGCGCCAACGGTCGGCAGCGGCAATGGCTCACACGGGTCGAAATCGTGATACTCGACCAGTCGCGGCGCGGTGTAGGCGTCCAGGTGGTCGATGACCGCCGGGTCGACCACGTCGATGTCCTGCTCGCGCAGCACCGTGGGCACCGGCACCACCAGCGCGAACTCGGTCAGCTCGCCCTGATAGTCGTTGGCCATGGTGATGACCGAGCGGTCGCCGTCGCGCACGTAGATGACCTTGGACGCCTCGTTGAACAGGTCGGTGCCCGCCTGGGCCACGTAGAACCCGCAAAACGCCTGGGCCGCCCCAGCCGACATCGCCAGCCCGACGGCAGCCGCCGCCATGCCGAGCCCGATCCGCACACCGTTCATCGCCACACCTCCGCAAATCGTTGATGGCGGCACGGTTGGCGGCAAATGCGGCGACAGTGTGTTGGCGGGACGGGGTCGTGCCGTGCCGTGTGGAGGGCAGGGTCAGCCGGCGTCCAATTCCAGGAAATGCCGCGGCGTGACAATTGGAATGCCTCTGAACGGATGCAAAGCCAGCAGGTCGCTGTCGCCGGTAATGACGACACTCGCCATGCCATCCAGCGCCAGAGCAAGCACATGGTTGTCCTTGGGGTCGCGGCAGACGTCGACATCGGTGCTGATCGCAATGCGCTCGGTCGCACCTGCCAATGCGCGTATCAGGGCCCGTGCGGCGGGCACCTCGATGGTCGAAGCGAATTTGGGCCTGCTGAGGACATCGACAATCTCGAACAGGAGCGCTTCCGATGTCAGGACCAGGTGCCGTCTGAACGCCAGCGAGACAGCTTGGCCGGCGCCCGATGACGGCTTGATGAGGCGGCTGACCAGAACGTTGGTATCCAGAACCACCCGCTCAATCGACATCCTTCATCAGCTCTGCATACAGTTCTTCCGTCATCCCTTTGCGCGCCACATCCGCGGCAATGTCGTCGCAAAGCGCCTCCAGCTCTGCAATGCGCGCCCTGCGCAGTTCTTGATAGTCTTGCGCGGACACCAGAACGGCGACGTCGCGGTTCTGCTTGCGGATCACCACCGGCTCCCGCTGGGCGATATCCAATGCACGCCCGAACGCCTGTTTGGCTTCCGTGGCAGACATCGTGCGCATCTTCGTGACTCCCCTGATCCTGGAATGGACAAATCGTCCATATTGTCTAATGTCGTTGTGGCGTGGCCGGCAATCAAGTGCAATCTCACGACAAGGTAGAGTCTCCGCGACCAAGAGGGACAACGTCATGCAGAAGGTGAACGGGATCGGCGGGGTGTTCTTTCGCGCGCGCGACCCGGACGCGCTGGTGCAATGGTACAAGGACCACCTGGGCGTCGACGCCGGCGTGCCGCCTTGGCAGCAGCAGGCCGGCACCACCGTGTTCGCGCCGTTCGACCGGGACACCGACTATTTCGGCCGGGCCGAGCAGCAATGGATGATCAACTTCCGCGTCGACGACCTGGACGCGATGATCGCCCAGTTTGAAGCCGCCGGCATCGCGGTCGAGACCCGCGCCGAATGGGACAGTGTCGAGATCGGCCGTTTCGCCCGCATCCACGATCCCGAAGGCAACCCGATCGAACTGTGGCAACCGGGGCCCGGCACCGCGTGACGCCCGGGACCGCGCCGGACACGAACATCAAAATATTTCCCTTGCGTGGCGCCCGCGAATGGCGCGAAATCGAACAAAATAAATTGGGGAGGGTTCAATGCAGTTCGGTGGGAAGTGGACGGTTCGTGGCGCATCTGCCGCGGCCGTTTTTTTGTGCCTGGCGACCGGCGCGTCCGTGGCGACCGGGCAAACGCCGCTGGAGCGCGGCACCTACCTGATGCAGTCCATCGTCAATTGCGGCAACTGCCACACGCCGCAAAACCAGGACGGGCTGATCCCCGGCATGGAACTGGCCGGCGGCCTGCCGATCGAGGAACCCGGCGTGTTCATGGTCTTCACGCCGAACATCACGCCCGACGAGGGAACCGGCATCGGGACCTGGAGCGACGAGGATATCGCGCGCGCCATCCGCGAGTGCCTGCGGCCGGACGGGGCCATCATCGGCCCGCCGATGCCGTGCCAGGTCTATCGCGGGCTTTCCGACAACGATGTCGACGCGATCATCGCCTATCTCAGGCAAGTGCCGGCGGTGGAGAACGAGGTGCAGCCGTCCGAGTACCACGTGCCACTGCCGCCCGCCTACGGCCCGCCGATCGACAGCGTGGCCGACGTCGACCCAGCCGATCAGTTGGCGTATGGCGAATACCTGGCAGGCCCGCTCGGCCACTGCACCGAGTGCCACTCGTCGCCCGGCCCAATGGGCGCGCCCGACCTGGAGAACGCGCTGAACCAGGGCGGCTTCCCGTTCCACGGCCCGTGGGGCGTCAGCGTCTCGCCGCCGATCACCGGAGCGGCCCTGGAGCGCTATTCAGACGAGGAGCTGGTCCAGATCATCACCACCGGCGTGCGGCCCGACGGCTCGCAGCTGCTGCCGCCGATGGGCACCTACGCCTACGCCAACATGACCGACGAGGACATGGCGGCGTTGATTGCGTATTTGCGGTCGTTGTAGGCGGCAAGCTCTCGTAACCCGGGTGGAACGCAGTGAAACCCGGGTTCCGCTTCGTTTCACCCAGGCTTCTGTAACGGGCCATTGTTGGTCAATCCCTTTTTCGTCGTCCCGGCGCCTGGGTCATGCTTCTGTACGGGGTCGGCGCACGGCCGCCACCAAGATGGATATGCGAGGATCGGTCGGTCCAATCTACGGAAGCGTGCTCTCGTGCGAGGCGACATCCTGGATGGCGGCCTGACCTGATCCATCGTCCCGGCGCGGGACGGCGCTTGACGGGCCGGTGTCTGCGCCCGCCGAAGCTCGTGTGCTGGTTCTCCCTATGCGGCGGTCGTCTTTGCCATTAGGCCGCTGCCATCGCCGGGCGCACCGGTCCGGCATGGTTGAACGCGGTGCCGTCAACCCACATCCGGTGCATGATCACGGCCAGCCGGCGCGCCAGCGCGACCTTCGCCTTCCTCATGCCGGCTCGCCTGGCCAGCTTCATCGCCCAGCTCTTCAACCACCCGCCCTTGATCGGCCGGGTCAGGATTACGTGCGCCGCCTCGTAAAGCGCTGCACGCACGTCCGCATCGCCCACCTTCGAGATCCGCCCCGTCATCTCGCTCTCGCCCGACTGGCGCTTGGTCGGCGTCAGGCCGAAGTGCGCCCCCACCAGGCGCGACGAGGCAAACCGCCCGGGGTCGTCCACTCCCGACAAGTAGGTCAGTCCGACAATGCTCCCCACGCCCGGCACCGTCATCAGCAGGCGAGCGCGATCGTCCGCCTGCGATGCCGCTCGGACCTGCCGGTCCAGCGCCGTGAACGATAGCAACAGGCCATCGCGTGCCGACAGCAGCGCCCCCGCCACCGCCTCCAGTACCGGATGCCCCGCCACAAGCTCCGAAATACGTGTCGAAAAGCTGCGCCTGGTGGTGTGCCCTACCTTCAGCCCGAAGTTCCGCAGCTGACCACGAAGGTGCATCTCAAGATCGTGCAGCTTCGCGCGGAGCTGGTCGCGACCCTTCAAAAGGGCCCGCATCTCCTGGGCCGCCAAAGACTTGCAGTGAACCGGACGAAACCAGCCCACACGCATCAGCTGAGCAATCCCGCGTGCGTCCGAGCGGTCCGACTTCACCGGCATCGTCGAAAGGGCCCGCGCAACATGACGCGTCTCCAGCAACTCAACCGAAAGACCGCCCTGCGCGCACTCCCGCACAAGCCATTGCGACAACGGCCCCGCCTCAAGACCAATCCGCTCAACCGAAATCCCCAAAGACCCAAACCACAACAACAAACCCGCCGGCGTGCTCGCAATACGAGCCTCGCAGACAATCCCGCCCGCGCCGTCAACAACGCACACCGATGACCATTCCAAAGAAACGTCAATCCCGGCATAGTAGTTCATGGTCGTCTCTCCTCGATGTCTTGGAGCGGCAAACCCGACTCCGTGTATGACACCGACATCTTGAGGGACGACCACTCATGCAAGCCACCAAACGAGGGCCGTTAGCCCATCTACGCTTGCTGTTGTGACTAACATTTCCATAAACCCCCAATTGGAATAATTGCCACCAACCAGACGGCGTGATAGAAAAAAATTGTATCGAAGCAGAGGTGAACGAGGCAGATTTATGCATCACAGAATTGGCATACTAGCTTTGGTCGTCTTTCTAGCGGGCTGCGTTGCCTCCAGTGGATCGAGCACCTCAGGCACAAATTCTCTAGAAAGTCGCTTTCGAGATTTTATTGTCTGTGCAGAGTTTGGGGCCGCACATCATGTAGCGGACGGGCAACATATAGATTCAGCCATCGATAGCGCTTTCCAGAGCTGTGGCGCAGCGATTACTGCGTACTTAGCTATGGTTGAGACGCAAGTAAAAAGGAATGGCGGTTGGTCTTCATTGCGGGCAGGGGTAAGGCCGGCGTTGCGGGCTCACTTGCTTGAGAAGGCACGGGAACTAATTGAAACACACCACACTGCATATATAGCGACGACAGGAGATCAGTCATGAGAATTTTGCATTCTATGAGTGTGGTTGTTGTATTATTCACCGCCTGCCTTTCAGTCGAGAATGTCCACGCTGACGAACCGCTCGCAATCAATGATGGCAAGTCGATCATTGACGACAATTTTGCTGATCCAAATATACTCCCTCCGAGAGATATCATCCGGGAAACCAGGGCAGTATTTGAGGAAATGATGGTTGATCAGATAGCCGGACACATTGAGCGCGGTGACTACTTTTCTGCATACTACACTGCGTTTATCGCAGGCATTACCTTGGAATATTTCCCCTCGGACCTAGGTGGTTTGTGGCGCGACATCAAGACGCCAGGCGCGCGATTTGTTGATCAGGCCCAGCAAAACTATCAAGATGCGCTAGGCGTGGATCTTGAAGCGGGATTCATCAAACTAATGAGTCTTGCTCATTAAATAATGAACAAAGCATCATATGCAGTATAGCTAAATATCGAGGTCGTTGCGAATAAATAGGAGTTCTACTCCATCCACTTTGGCGAATATTGTGTTCTACTTCTGCGAATGAGCTGGCTCGTTCTGCGTTTTTCATTTTTTTGCGGAACATCAAATATTAGATTTGGGATCTATTCGCATATACTTTAGTCGATCAACCAGCCCACTATACTATGAACTATTGTAACCAGAGCACCAATAATTCGGCCAGGGCATTGACCGTCTCCAACTAGATATGGACGACACAATATTAGGGTCGGAAACGTGCACACAACAGTCTGGTCTTTGGATGCTCTTCGAGAAATTCAAGCACGTTACTGATCGCTTGGAACGCGATGGCGTTCCCCTAAACCCGCGTCTCTCCCGCCGCCAGGCCTTCCTTGGCGTCGAGGATCTTGAACACCGGGTCGGTCTCTCGCAGCTCTTCGAGCGGGATGTGGCAGGCGATCTTGTGGCCCGGCGTCGGCTCCTGCACTGGCGGCACCTCTTCCTCGCAGATCGCGCCCAGATTGCGCGGGCAGCGCGTGCGGAACACGCAGCCCGACGGCGGGTTCACTGGGCTCGGCATGTTGCCTTCCAGAATGATCTTGCGCTTGTCGACGCTGGTATCTGCCACCGGCACCGCCGACAGCAGCGCCTCGGTGTAGGGGTGGTAGGGCGGCGAGAAGATCTCGTCGGCCGTGCCCTGCTCCATGATCTTGCCGAGGTACATCACCACGATGCGGTCGGCGAGATAGCGCACCACGCCCAGATCGTGGCTGATGAACAGCAGCGTCGTGCGGTTGCGCCGCTGCAGGTCGAGCAGCAGCCCGGTGACGGCGGCGGCCACCGACACGTCGAGGGCTGAGACCGGCTCGTCGGCGATCACCGTCTTCGGCTCGCCGGCGAACGCGCGCGCGATGCCGACGCGCTGCTTCTGGCCGCCGGAGAGCTGGCGCGGCCGCCGCTTTGCGAACGCGCGCGGCAACTTCACCAGGTCGAGCAGCTCCAGCATGCGCTGGCGCACCTTGCGCGGGTCGCTCTCGACGCCGAACTTGCGGATCACCCGGCTGATCTGGCTGCCCACGGTCTGGCTGGGGTTCAGCGTGTCGAACGGGTTCTGGAACACCATCTGCAGCGAGCCGATCTGCTCGCGCGACCGATCCTCTACCTCGACCTCGGCGATGTCGGTGCCCATGAAGATGAGCTCGCCGCCTGTCGCGGTCTCCAGGCCCATCAGCACCTTGGCGAAGGTGGACTTGCCGCAGCCGGACTCGCCGACGATCGCCACCGTCTCGCCCTCGCGCGCGGTGAAGGTCAGGCTCTCATTGGCCTTGACCTCGCGCACCTCGCCGCCGCCGATCAACGCGCCGAAGCCCGACTTGTTGACCTGGTAGTACTTCGACATCGCGTCGACCTTCAGCACCTCCTCGCCGGCGTCCTGGCGCTCGAACGGCTCCACGTCGGGGGTGTAGGTGTCCCAGTCGATCTCGTCCCAGCGCACGCAGCGCACCTGGTGCTCATCCGTGTTGTCGACGCCATACATCGGGATCAGGTCGCCGTCGCAGCGGCCGGCCTGGAAGAAGTCGCAGCGCGGCCCGAAATAACAGCCCTTCGGGCGCTGGTGCGGCAGCGGCAGGTTGCCCCGGATCGGCGTCAGCGGGCGCGCGAACCGGTCGGCGCTGGGCAGCGCGATGCAGCCGAACAGCCCGTTGGTGTAGGGGTGGGTCGGCTTGTTGAAGACCGTGGCGATGTCGCCGGTTTCCACCGCCTGGCCGGAGTACATCACGCAGATGCGGTCGCAGGTTTCGCGGATCAGCCCCAGATTGTGCGAGATGTAGAGCATGCCGGTGCCGAACTTCTCGCTGATCTCTGCGATCAGCTCGACGATGCCGGCCTCCACCGTCACGTCCAGCGCCGTGGTCGGCT
This sequence comes from Alphaproteobacteria bacterium, assembly GCA_965227515.1. Classification (GTDB taxonomy): domain Bacteria; phylum Pseudomonadota; class Alphaproteobacteria; order CALKHQ01; family CALKHQ01; genus CBDDFZ01. The sequence goes on along the minus strand of CBDDFZ010000001.1, from coordinate 780,758 downwards.
CGTCCAGCAGCAGCAGCGACGGGTTGGAGAGCAGCGCCATCGCGATCACCACGCGCTGCTGCTGTCCGCCGGAGATCTGGTGCGGGTAGGACTTCATCACCCGGTCCGGGTCCGGCAGGTGCACGCTAGCCAGGATTTCCCGCGCCCGCTCCCCGGCCTCCTCCCGGCTGACACCCTCATGGAAGATCGGCACTTCCATCAGCTGCATGCCGATCAGCATCGACGGGTTCAGGGACGCCATCGGCTCCTGGTAGACCATGGCGATGTCGGCACCACGGATGCGCCGCAGCTCCTCCTCGCCCATCTGGGTCATGTCGCGGCCCTTATAGCGGACCGACCCGCCGACGATCTTGCCGTTGCCGCCCAGGTACTGCATCACCGCCATCGCGACGGTGGACTTGCCGCAACCGGACTCCCCGACCAAGCCGACAGCCTCACCGGCCTGCAGCGTCAGGTTGAAGTCGATCACCGCCGGCACTTCGCCCGCGCGGGTGAAGTAGGAAATCGACAGGTTCTCGATCTCCAGCAGCGGGGCGTCGGCGTCGAGGCCAGCCCGGGCGGTGTTGGTGTCGTGGCCGTTGCTGCTCATGGGCTAGTCCCTCAGGGATACTTCGCGCAGGCCGTCGGCCAGCAAGTTCAGCCCCAGCACCAGCGACGAGATGGCGATGCACGGGAACAGCGCCGTGTGCATGTTGGTCAACGCACCGTTGTTGCGGGCGTCGTTCACCATGCCGCCCCAGTCGGGATCGGGCGGCGGCAGGCCGAGGCCCAGGAATCCGAGCACGCCGATAGTGATGGTGACGTAGCCCATGCGCAGGCAGGCATCGACGATCAGCGGCCCGCGCGCGTTCGGCAGGATTTCCACCAGCATGATGTACCAACTCGACTCGCCGCGGGTCTGGGCCGCCGCCACGTATTCGCGGTTACGCAGGTCGAGCACCAGGCCGCGCACGATACGCAATATGCCCGGCGCGCTGGCAAAGGTGACCGCCAGCACGATGTTGAAGCCGGACGCCCCGATGATCGAGATGATGACGATGTAGAGCACCAGCACCGGGAACGACAGGATGACGTTGCCGATGAACGACAGCACCGAATCCACCCAGCCGCGGTAGTAGCCGGCGGCAAGCCCGAGCAGGATGCCGACGAAGTACGCACAGATGGTGGCCAACGGCGCGTACATCAGCACCGTACGTGAGCCATAGAGCACGCGGGAGAAGATATCGCGGCCGGAATGGTCGGTGCCGAGCACGTAGCTGACCGGCAGTCCTTCGGTCAGGTCGATGGGCAGGCCCACCTCCTCCTCCGGCTCCGCCTGTTGCTGCTGCTGGCCGTACGCGTTGCCATAGCCGGACGAAACGTCATTGCTGTCGTCTTGCGGCTGTTGTTGCCCGTACGCGTTGCCATAGGCGTCCGACACGTCCTCCGCGTCGTCCGCTTCCTGCTCGGCCATGGCGGCGGAAATGTCATAGGTCAGCGTGCCGGAGGTCAGGTCCTCCAAGGTGACGATCTCATTGCCGTCCTGGTCGGTCTCCCGGAACACCTCCCAGGCCTCGACCGGGAACGAGATCGTCCCCTCCGCGTCCTCCGGCAGGACGATACGGGTGTCGAGGATGTCGTAGCCGGTGACCACCCAGTCGCCGCCCTCGCGCTCGCCTTCCGAGAACGACACGTCGTCGGGCACGCCGCTGACCCGCACCATCATCGACGGGTAGGACGCGACGTCGACCGGCACGGTCTCGAACGGCCGCACCATCTCGCGATTGATGGTCCGGTTCGGGTCATATGGCGCGATCCACCCCGCCGTGATCGCGACCACGATCCACAGCAGGATGATGCCGACGCCGACCATGCCGACCTTGCTCTCTCGCAACAGCGCGAACGACCTCAAAGCGCCCATCAAAGCCTGCCCGAAGCTGCGCCCTGCCGGCGCCGATTCCGCGACCGCGCTCATCAGGAGAACCTGATCCGCGGGTTCAGGAACCCGTAGCCGATGTCGGAGATGGTCTGGGTGGCGACCGCGACCAGCACGGCGACCATGGAGCACGCCTGGATCATGTAGATATCGTCATTGGTCGCTGCCTCCAGCAACAGGAAGCCGAAGCCCTTGTAGGCGAACGCCACCTCGACCACGATCACGCCGGACAACAGCCAGTTGAACTGCAGCATGATCACCGTGAACGGCGGGATCAGCGCGTTGCGTAGCGCGTGCTTGGTGATGATGCGGCGGTAGGGCAGGCCCTTCAGCACCGCGGTGCGGATGTAGTGGGTGGTCATCACCTCGGCCATCGAGGCCCGGGTCATCCGCGCGACATAGCCGAAGTCATACAGGATCAGCACCGCGGCGGGCAGGATCAGCTCGCTGAACTGGATGCCGTCGGCCATGTTGGTCGCCCCGTCCAGCGACCAGCCGGTGCCGGCCAGCGCCACCGCGAAGATCGAGATCAGGAACATCGCGCTGGCGAATTCGGGGATCGAGGTGGTGATGATCGAGGTGACCGAGATCGTGCGGTCGCGGATCGAGCCCTCGCGCATGCCGGCGATGACGCCCAGGAATAGGGCGAGCGGGATGATGACGGCCATCGCCACGCCGCCGAGCAGACCGGTGTTGCCGAGCCGGTCCCACAACAGGTCGTTGACCGGCCGCTTGAACTGCACGGACTCGCCGAAGTCGCCGACCAGGGCATTGCCCAGCCAGCGCAGATAGCGCTCGACCAACGGGTCGTAGTAGCCGTTGGCCTCCAGCCACAGCGAGCGCTGCTCTTCGGTGGAGTACGGCCCGAGCACCTTGAGCGCGACATTGTCGACCCTGAGCTCGAAGATCAGGAACAGCAGGATCGACACCACCAACATCGTCAGCAGTGTTACGCCGATGCGTTTGACGATCAGAACCAGCATGTCGCTTTGCAGGCCCTCCGGGTTGCAGCCGGATCAGGTCGTGTCCGCAGTCATCGGGTCTCGAAACCAGGCGCCTGGGCGGCGCGGGCCCGTGGATTGCGGAGAAGGGCGGACGGCGGCGTATCGACCGCCGCCCGCATCACCGAACCGTCAGGACGATTGGAGCCAGACGGTGTTGAACTGGTGATAGTAGGTCGGGTGGCAGACCCGGCCCATGACGCTGGTATTGGCGGCCGTGTAGACCGCGCGCCACAGCGGCTGGGCGATCACCGCGTCGTTCTGCAGGATGCCTTCCACCACTTCCATCTGCTTGGCACGCTCCACCGGATCCAGGATGCCGCTGGCCACGTCCAGCGCGGCATCGAACTCGGGGTTCGAATACGCGCTCTCGTTCCACGACACGCCGGAGCGGTAGGCCAGGTTCATGACCATCACGCCGAGCGGGCGGTGGGTCCAGGCGGTGAAGCCGAACGGCGTCTTGTCCCAGACCTCCCAGTACTGCGAGCTCGGCATCACGTTGATTTCCATGTTGATGCCGGCCGGCTCCAACATTTCCTTCATCGCGGTGACGGTGTTCAACTCCCATGCCGGCGCCTGGCGCACGTCGATGGTGATGTTGATGCCGTCGGCGTGGCCGGCCTCGGCCAGCAGCGCCCGTGCCCGCTCATGGTCCTGCGACAGCCGCGGCAGGGCGAAGTATTCCGGGTGGATCGGGCAGACATGGTGGTTCTCCGCCGGCGCGCCACGGCCGCGATAGCCAATCTGCAGCAGGCGGTCGTTGTCCAGGCAGGCCACCACGGCCTGCCGCACGCGCACGTCGTCGAACGGCGCCTCGGTCACCCGCATGCGCGCCACACCGGTCTGCGCCGTGATCGCCTCGTACACCCGCAGGTCGGCCTCGTTCTCGATGACCTCGATTTCCTCGACGCCGATCTCGTAGACGGTGTCGACCTGGCCGGACAGCAGCGCCTGCACCGACGGGCCGGTGCCTTCGCCGAAGTCGATGTACTCGATGCCGTCGAGGTAGACCTCGTCGCCCCAGTACTGGCTGGGATCGCGCTTGGCCAGGCGGCACACGCCGCCGACCTCGAAGTCGGTCAGCTCATACGGGCCGGTCCCGATCGGGTTCGCCTCGAAGTCGGCGCCCGTCTCCTGGAAGCTGCGGTGGGTGATCGCGGTCGGATAGTTGTAGAGGTTCTCCGGGATCGCCAGCTCGGCCGATTTCAGATGCAGCAGCACCTGATGGTCATTGACGATCTCCACCCCGTCCAGCGACGAGAACAGGCTCTCGTTCGACGAGCCGACTTCCGGGTCGGTCCAGCGATCGAAATTGGCCTTCACGTCCTCAGCGATGAAATCGTCGCCATTGTTCCACTTCACGCCCTGGCGCAGGTTGAACGTCCAGGTCTTCAGATCCTCCGACGCTTCCCAGCCTTCCAGAAGGTATGGCGTGGTGATGTTGTTGGCGTCGGTCTTGGCCAGGTATTCCAGCACGTGGCGGGCCTGGTTCGACTTCTCGGTCCAGTCGAAGGTCGCCGGGTCCTTCATCTGCTGCACCCGCATGCCGCAGCGCAGGGTGCCGCCCATCGTCGGCTCGCCGTCCTGCGCCTCGGCGGCCGGCACCGCGCCCTGGCCGGTCAGTTCGCCCGCCACCGCATAGGCCGCGGTCGCCGACATGCCGAGCAGGGTCGCCGTGCGGACAAATTCACGCCGGCTGATCTCTTCCTTGCGCAGACGCTCGGCCACATCGGGGATACCGGGGTGGACATCTTTCCACCATTTCTTGTCGGACATGCTCAATTCTCCCTCGAAAATCGTTGTGAAGGCATTGGCCTGCGGCCACGCGCAACAAAACGCAGTGCGCGCTCAGCGTACCGCATCAATAGCACCCCATTTTTTTGTGATATTTTCTTGCAACGGGTTGGCGTTTTACTTGATCCACCTGCGGGGATTTGCCGTCGACGTGTTCGCATTGCCAACGCTTGAACCTGCGAAGATTATCGGGAACACGTGCGCATCTGTCAAACGACAATCCGTGGACGGCCGGAAATGCGCCCACGGACGGCAACGCGCGCGCACCGCGCGGGGCTGGCCTTCGCGCCGGACAAAATCGCCTTTACATACGCAGGCCGATTGTATTTTTTGGCCACGAAGTAAGGGCCGATAGTGGCCCGGCGCACCGGAGAACCGATGACGCCAATCACGATCTCTTGGGAGGAGCAAAGAGACATGCACAAGACAATCATGCTGAGCGCCGCTGCGGCGCTTGCCGGCGTCACCGCGCTGGCCAACGGCGCCATGGCGCAGGACGAGACCTACATCATGGTCACCCACACCGCCGGCACCGATCCGTTCTGGCCGGTCGTGCAGCGCGCCGCAGAGGAAGCGGCCGCCGATCTGGGTGTCGGCCTCGAGTACCGCCACCCGTCCGCCGGCGACCTGGTCGAGATGGGCCAGATCGTCGAGGCCGCCATCGCGCAGGGTCCCGACGGCATCGTCGTCTCGATCCCCGATGCCGACATCCTGGGCGGGCCGATCCAGGCCGCCGTCGCCGCCGGCATCCCGGTGGTCTCGATCAATTCCGGCGCCGATGTCGCGGGTGAGCTGGGTGTGCTGATGCACGTCGGCCAGCCCGAGTACGAGGCCGGCAGCGCAGGCGGCGCACGCGCGGCCGCGGCGGGCGTGACCAAGGGCATCTGCCTGAACCAGGAAGCCTTCAACGTCGCGCTGGTGCAGCGCTGCGAGGGCTATTTCGACGGTCTGGGCCAAGAGCTCAACATGATCGATGTGACCAACGATCCGGCCGAGATCGAGGCGCGCACCGCCGCCGCGGTGTCGTCGGATGCCGAGATCGACGGCGTGTTCGCGACCGGCCCGCACGTGTGCGAGGCCGCGGTCAAGGCGCTGACCGGTTTGGGCCTGAACGGCCAGATCCACCTAGGCTGCTTCGACCTGACGCCCGGCGTGGTCGAGGGCATCCAGGCCGGCGACGTGGCCTTCGCCATCGACCAGCAGCAGTTCCTGCAGGGCTACATGCCGCTGGTGGTGCTGCACCTCTACAACCAGTATGGGCTGCTGCCCGGCGCCGACATCCCGTCGGGCCCTGGCTTCGTGACCCAGGAGAACGCCGCACAGGTCCTGGAGCTGGCGGGCCAGTACCGCTAGCCGCCCGGATGCGGCCCGATCTCAGGGCCGTGCCAAGGTTGCATTAGTTGCGTCGGGGGCGGTGCCGTATCGCGGTGCCGCCCCTGCCGTATCCGGACCGTGCGCAAGACATCGCCGTCCGCGCACCATGAGGGTCCGTCCACCCGATACGCTGCGGGTAAGCTGCCATGACCGCCGAAACACAAGCCGACGCGTCGCCCAAACCCGACGTCGACGAGCGGATCTACACCCAGTCGTTTATCACGCGCCTGATGGCGCGGCCCGAACTGGGCGCCATCTCAGGCTTCGTCGTACTGCTGATATTCTTCTCGTTTGCCGCCAGCGCGCAGATGTTCTCGCCCCAGGGCCTGTTCAACTGGCTGAACGTGTGCGCACTGCTCGGCATTATCGCCATCGGCGCCTGCCTGTTGATGATCGGCGGCGAGTTCGACTTGTCGCTGGGCTCGATGATCGGGTTCTCCAGCGCCATTCTCGGCATGCTGATCCATGAGGCCGAACTGCCGGTCTGGCTCGCGCTCTTGATCACGATCGTGATGGCGATGGGCATCGGCGCCATCATCGGCCTGATCGTGGTGGCGACCCGCCTGCCATCGTTCATTGTGTCGTTGGCGTTTCTGTTCCTGCTGCGGGGCGCGATGCTGGTCTCGATGCGCTGGATTCACGGCGACACCCAGGTCGAAGGCTTCTCCGGCATGAGCGAGGAGATCTACTCGATCGCCTGGTTCTTCGGCGGCGACCTGTTCACCTTCGAATCCTCGTTCATGCGCGGCGACAACGAGATCATCATCGATGTCGGCGTGCCGATGTCGATCGTCTGGCTGCTGGTGCTGGCCGTGATCGCCCACATCGTGCTGTCGCGCACGCGGCCCGGCAACTGGATCTATGCCGCCGGCGGCAGCCCGGAGGCCGCGCGCTCGGTCGGCGTGCCGGTGAACGCGGTCAAGATCTCGCTGTTCATGATCACCGCGCTCTGCGCCACCATCATGGGCGCGATCCTGCTGTTCCAGGGTGGCGCGGTCGATGCCGCGCGCGGCAATCTGAAGGAGCTGGAGGCCATCGCCGCGTCGGTCATCGGCGGCGCGTTGCTGACCGGCGGCTACGGCAACATCATCGGGGCCTGCCTGGGCGCGCTGATCTACGGCATGGTCAATCTGGGCTTCAACTACACCACCATCGACGGCGACTGGTACCGCGTGTTCCTGGGCGGCATCCTGCTGCTGGCGGTCGCCTTCAATACCTATATCCGCAGACGCATGACGGGCGGGAGCTGAGCCATGGCCGATACACCGCTGATCGAAGTGCGCAACGTCGGCAAGCGCTTCGGCAATATCATCGCACTGGCCGACGTCACGCTCACCGCCTATCGGGGCGAGGTGCACGCCCTGCTCGGGGACAACGGCGCCGGCAAGTCGACCCTGATCAAGACGCTGTCCGGCGTGCACCAGCCGACCGAAGGCCAAATCCTGATCGACGGCAGGGCGGTGCACTTCGGCTCGCCGCGCGCCGCCGCCAACGCCGGCATCGGCACCGTCTACCAGGACTTGGCGCTGGTGCCGCTGATGTCGGTCACCCGCAACTTCTTCATGGGGCGCGAGTTCAGGAGAGGGGCGGGACCGTTCAAGTTCCTGGACGTGCCGCGGATGGAACGCATCGCGCGCGAGGAAATGGGCAAGCTCGGCATCGACGTTGCCGATCCGAACCAGCCCATCGGCACCATGTCCGGCGGCCAGCGCCAGACCCTGGCGATCGCGCGCGCGATCTACTTCGGCGCCAACGTGCTGATCCTGGACGAGCCGACCTCGGCCCTGGGCCAGAAGCAGCAGATGGAGGTGCTGCGCATGATCAAGCGGGTGCAGGGGCTGGGCAACATCGCCATCATCCTGATCACCCACAACGACCTGCACGCCAAGCTGATCGCCGACCGGTTCACGTTCCTGAGCCGCGGCCGGGTGATCGGCAGCGGCACCACCGACGAGCTGGACTCCGACGAGATCAGGACGCTGATGGCCGGCGGCGCGGAGATCGCCGAACTGGAGCAGGAGCTGTCGGCGGCTTAGAGCAACTTTCGGCTTATCTGCGCCGGCCCACACCCATTTCCGTGCGGGCGCGCATCCGCGCTCCCTTTTGGCGCCCGGCCGCCCAACGGTAGTATCCTATCTGGGTGGCCCGGCGGCGGTGCCGGCATACCCGAATTGTGGCCCGAATTGTGGCCCGAATTGCGGAATGGGAAGGTCGCGACCTGGGAGTGCCGTGGCACGGGGATCAAAAAACCAAGCCGGTCCACGACTTTTCGTGCATCGTCTGGGTAGCATGCGCCACCTCTGTTCCGGCGTTGTCAAAAACCCGGCTGCCCAGCGCTAGCATACCGGCAGCTATGCCCATGTTGGCGTTACACAGCACAGAGAGAGTTGTGCCGCACAGGTTGTTCTGGTCGGCGCCCACCGTGTTGCCCACGATGAAATGAAGATCGACCGCCGCACCCGCCTGCGCCAGATAGCCAGCGAGATCGCCGGCCTGGTGGTCCATGCAGATTTCGACCCCGCAGGTGTACTGGGTGCCGGCAACAGTGATAGTGAATGTGGGATCCTTTTCGCCGGCAATGAAGGCGGCGCCACCGCTCGAGCCGTCCGCCGTGCGGGACCCGCCCCAGCTTCGTTTGGAATGCAATAATACTTCGTTGCCGTTGAAGTAGATCGGCAACCTGTTCTTAATACCGTCGCCCTTTTCTTGTATAATAGTCCCTGGAAAAACAAGGCTGTTGCCGTGTCCGCGTGAAAGAGTTCGAGCCAGTTTTTCGACCTTCTTGCGGTCCGCCTTAGGACGTGCGTTCGCGCCATAATAAAATTCTGTCGCCATAAAAACATTGAGGTCCGCCGCAGGCGCGTTAGTGCGTTGGAGGCCCACGAAACCTGCGAAACCGGCGAAGACGTCGGCCACTCTCTTACTCTCGTTCCCCATGAGAATTCCGTCGGTGACCAGCATGTAGATATTCATCGTCGGCATCGCGCACCTCCCCAAGACGGAACCAGGCCACCCGGACCGCGGCAGCCGTCGTTTTGTGATGACATCGAACCGCCCGCCGAACCGGCGAGCGCGCGAATGCTATCTCGACTGTAATGTTTGTGCCAGCGCGCGAATGTTGCGCAACAAAGCCGGGCCGAGCCGCGCATGGCGGTTCGGCCCGGTCGCCGCGACACACCTGCCTGGCACGTTACGGCTGTCTCAAGATCAGTTCCGGTATTTCTTCGCAGTCGCTGTTGCCGTCCCACTGGTACTGGTTGCCGTCATAGCGCAGGTCGAACGTGCACATCTCGACCGCACATTGGCCGTGCAACCGCAGGTCCCGGTAGCCGTTGGTGGCCGTCGGCAACACGGAGACACACGAGCCCGCGTCCCGGCCGCTGCCAAGCTGGCGCCACCCGTCCGCAGTTTGGCCGAACAACCAGATGTTGCAAACATCGCCGGACCCGCACCAGGCATTGTTCTTGATCATCACCAGCACCTCGTTGGTGCCGTCCGCGTTCAGGTCGATGTCCACCGCCGTCGCCCCGGACAAGGCCGCGTTCAATCCGGTCATCTCGGCCAGTTCGGAACGGATGACGGCGCGTTGGCTGGAGGACAACTGCGACGTGAACCGCAACTCACGTGGCGGATCGTCGGAAACCACCACCGACGGCGCCGACGTGGACGCCGGCACCACCGCCAGCTCGGCCTCGTTATCCGGTGGCTCCACACCGTCGTCGGTGGTCGGCGCCACGCGTTGCGCGCAACCCGCGATCAGCACGCACGATGCCAACAGGCATCCGATTGCAAGTCTTGTCATCGACAGCCTCGTTCTTCTTTAGAAAGCACACATGCCCACCGCCCGCGATTACACGGGCGATCCTCAAGCCGTGCCACCTTCACCTGGTCGCTCGTCTTAACACCATATGAGCACTCAAATATTCGTCGGGGAGGGTGACCGGTTGCCGCATGGACTTCTTGTGACCGCACCTGAGACCGGCGGGCGAGCCGAGGCGCATTGCGCTCGGCCCCGTCGCGGTCTATCCATGGCCGCCATCTTGTTCTGACAATCGGCCGCCATGGACTCCTCCGACGTCGAGATTCTCGAGCGCGAAACGCCCTATCGGCGGTTCTTCCGCATGGACGTGATGAAGCTGCGCCACAAGCTGTTCCGTGGCGGCTGGACCGACATCATGGAGCGGGAGATGTTCATCCGCCGACCGGCGGTGGCGGTGCTGCCCTACGATCCGGTGAGCGACACGGTGGTGCTGATCGAGCAGTTCCGGCTGGGCGCCCACCTGACGGACCTGCCGGCCTGGCAGATCGAGGTGGTTGCCGGCCTGGTGGAGGACGGCGAGGACTACGACAGCGTGGCGCGGCGCGAGTGCGTCGAGGAAATCGGCCGGGCGCCGCTGGCCATACGGCGGATCACGCAATATCTCTCCAGCCCGGGCGGCACCAACGAGGTCGTCGTCTGCTACGTCGCCCACATCAACAGCGACGGCGTGGCCGGCATCCATGGCCTGCCCCACGAGCACGAAGACATACGCGCGTTCGTGGTGCCGTTCGCCGAAGCGGTGGCCATGCTGGAGCGGGGCGAGATCAGCAACGCGCTGGCGATCATCGCCCTGCAATGGCTGATGCTGCATCACGACGAGGTCCGGGACGCCTGGGCCGATACCGACGGATAACGACATCATGAACATCAAGAACGGCCTCCTGGAGACCATCGGCAACACGCCCCTGATCCGCCTGCGCAAAGCATCGGAAGAGACCGGCTGCGAGATATTGGGCAAGGCGGAGTTCATGAACCCCGGCGGATCGGTGAAGGACCGCGCGGCACTCGCCATCGTGCAGGACGCCCTCGATATGGGCCTGGTCAAGCCGGGCGGCACCATCGTGGAAGGCACCGCCGGCAACACCGGCATCGGGCTCGCCCTGGTCGGCCAGGCGCTCGGCATGCGCTCCGTCATCGTCATCCCGGACACCCAGAGCGACGAGAAGAAGGACACGCTTCGGATGTGCGGCGCGGACCTGCGCGAGGTGCCGGCCGTGCCCTATCGCGACCCCAACAACTACGTGAAGGTCTCCGGCCGGCTGGCGGCCGAACTCGCGGTGACCGAGCCCAACGGCGCGTTCTGGGCCAACCAGTTCGACAACACCGCCAACCGGTTCGGCCACTATCGCACCACCGGGCCCGAGATCTGGGAGCAGACCGACGGCAAGGTCGACGCCTTCGTCAGCGCGGTCGGCACCGGCGGCACGCTGGCCGGGGTCAGCGCATTCCTGAAGGAGAAGAAGCCGGAGGTGAAGATCACCCTGGCCGATCCGCACGGCGCGGCGATCTATAGCTGGGTCAAGACCGGCGAGTTGAAGGCCGAGGGCTCGTCGATCACCGAGGGCATTGGCCAGGGCCGCGTCACCGCCAACCTGGAAGGGATCGTCATCGACGAGGCCTTCCGCATTCCAGATACCGAGATCGTGCAGACCACGTTCGACCTGCTGACCGATGAGGGCTTGTGCCTGGGCGGGTCAAGCGGCATCAATGTCGCCGGCGCCATCAGGTTGGCCAAGCAGCTCGGCCCCGGCCACACCATCGTGACCGTGCTGTGCGATTCCGGATCGCGGTACATGTCGCGGCTGTTCAACCCGGAATTCCTGCGCTCCAAAGACCTGCCGACGCCACCGTGGATGGATGCATGACCCCCAACGCCCAAATGAGGCTCCGGAAACGCCCATGACCGAGGCCCTGTTTCGCGACCAGCCCTATCTGAAATCGTGCGACGCCGTGGTGACGGCCGTGAACGACCGTGGCGGCATCGTGCTCGATCGCACCGTGTTCTACGCCACCGGCGGTGGGCAGCCGGGCGACAGCGGCGTGCTGCGGCTGGCCGACGGCAGCGCGGTGGCCATCGCGACCGCGGTGAAGGGCGACACGCCGGACGAGGTGGTCCACGTGCCGGCCGAGGGCGAGACGCCGCCGGCCGTCGGCGCCACGGTGACCGCGGAGATCGACTGGGACCGCCGCCACCGCCACATGCGCATGCACACCTGCCTGCACCTGCTGTCGGCGGTGCTGACCTATCCGGTTACCGGCGGCCAGGTCGGCGACGGGCGCGGGCGGCTGGACTTCGACATGAACGAGGCACCGCCGGACAAGGCGGCGCTGACCGACGAGCTCAATCGCCTGATCGACGCCGACGATCCGGTGGAAATGGAGTGGATCAGCGACGAGGAGCTGGCCGCCCAGCCCGAACTGGTCAAGACCATGGCGGTGAAGCCGCCCAGCGGCAGCGGCAAGGTGCGGCTGATCCGGGTCGTCGGCCGCGACCTGCAGCCGTGCGGCGGCACCCATGTCGCGCACACCGGCGAGATCGGCAAGGTCGAGGTGGTCAAGATCCAGAGCAAGGGCAAGCAGAACCGCCGCGTGTCTCTCGAGTTGGTGGATTGAGCGCGATGTCCGGCGGCTACGCGAATCCCGACGCGCTGGTGGAAACCGACTGGCTGGAAACCCAGCTTGCCGACCCGGGCCTGGTGGTGCTGGACGCCACCTACCACCTGCCCCACGCCAACCGCGACCCGCGCGCCGAGTTCGCCGACGCCCACATCCCGGGCGCGCGGTTCTTCGATATCGACGGCATCGCCGACACCGACCGCGACCTGCCGCACATGCTGCCGTCGCCCGAGCGCTTCGCGAACGCGGTCGGCGCGCTGGGGATCGGCAACGACAGCCAGGTCGTGGTCTACGACACCCATGGGCTGATGTCGGCGGCGCGCGCCTGGTGGATGCTGCGGGTGTTCGGGCACGACAAGGTGGCGGTGCTGAACGGCGGCCTGCCGCGCTGGCTCGCCGAGGGCCGGCAGACGGAGTCCGGCACCGCATTGGCCGCCGTGCGCACGTTGACGCCGCGCTTCCGGCCCGAGCTGGTTGCCGCGATCGAAGATGTGCACGCGCTGATGGGCAGCGCGCCCGAGACCATCGTGGACGCGCGCGACGCCGGGCGCTTCGGCGGCACGGCACCGGAGATCTGGCCCGGCCGCCGGTCGGGGCATATTCCGGGCAGCCGCAACCTGCCGTTCGTCGACCTGATCGACCCCGACGACAAGACCGTGGTGGATGCCGATGCCATCCGCGCCCGGTTCGCTGCCGCCGACGTCGACCTAGACCGGCCGATCACGTGCAGCTGCGGCTCCGGCATCACCGCCTGCGTTCTGGCGCTGGGCGCCTATCTGGTCGGCCAGCCGAACGCCGCGGTCTATGACGGTTCGTGGGCCGAATGGGGCCGCCCCGGCGACACGCCGGTCGAGACCTAGCGAACCGGGAGCTGCCGCCGATGACCGTGCTGCCGGCGCGTCTGACCGTCCGTGCGTTCGCCGAGGCCGACCGCGAGGCCGTCACCGCGTTGTGGCGCGCGGTTGGCCTGACCAGGCCGTGGAACGATCCCGACGCCGACCTGGACCTGGCGCGCTCCACCGGCCACGGCGTCGTGCTGGTGGCGCGGGAAACCGAGGACGGACCGCCCGTCGGCAGCGTCCTGGTCGGCCACGATGCTCACCGCGCATATATGTACTATCTGGCGGTGGCGCCGGACAGGCAGGGCCGCGGCTATGGCCGGCGGCTGGTGCAGGCGGCGGAGGAATGGGCAACCGCCAAGGGTCTGCCGAAGATGCACCTGTTCATCCGCGACACCAATGCCGCGGTCGCTGGCTTCTACCAGAACCTGGGCTACCAGCTGAGCCCCAACATGCTGTGGCAGCGCTGGCTGGGCAACGATCCGGCCGACGCGCCGAAGGCACAGCGCGAGGTGACGATCACCTACCTGGAGATGACGGCACATCCCGGCCCGGCCCATCCGCCGCCACCGGCCCTGCAAATGGCGCTGTTGCGCGCCCACGAGCCCACCGTCTCGTTCTACCGCTACCTGTACGAGACCGTCGGCGCGCGCTGGATGTGGTGGCAACGCCGGGTGATGTCGGACGCGCAGTTGCGCCGCATCATCCACGACCCGGGGGTGGAGATTTACGTCCTCTACGTACAGGGCGTGCCTGGCGGCTTCGTCGAGATCGACCGCCGCCGCACCGCCACCCCGAACATCCAGTTCCTGGGGCTGGTGGAGGAGTTCATCGGCCGTGGCCTCGGCCGCTACATCATCGACTGGGCGGTGCGCCGGGCCTGGGACGGCGATACCGCCAAGGTCACCATCAACACCTGCGACATGGACCACCCGCGCGCGCTCGGCATGTATCAGCGCGCCGGCTTCCTGCCGGTACGCCGCCAGACCATCATGATCGACGACCCGGCCCCGCTGATTCAGGGCCGTGGCCCGTAGCGGCATGACAAGCGTGCCCAGCTATGACTTCCAAGACCTGCCCCAGCGCACCTCGCCGAACCATTATCTCGTCTGCCCCGAAAACTATGCCAACCGCCCGCCGGATGCGGCGGCGCCTACCTATGCCTGCCCCGCAGAAACCCTGCGCCAACGCGTGCGCGATGCCATCGCCGGGCTGGGGCGTACGCAGATCGTCGCGGAGGACACCCGGCAGTTCCGTTTCACCCAGACCTCGCGTATCTTTCGCTTTGTCGATGACGTGCTCGTCGACATCATCCCGCTCGGCGCCGACAGGGCAACGCTTGCCATCTACAGCGCATCGCGGGTCGGCTATTCGGATCTGGGAGCAAACCGCCGCAGGGTCATGGCGCTACTGGCCGCGATAGGGCGGGACCGATCCGGGGAAGGTTGACGGAATATGGCCAACAACCGCACGCAGGTCGCCATTATCGGCGGCGGCCCCGCCGGGCTGATGCTGTCCCACATCCTCAACCTCAGCGGCATAGACAATGTCGTGCTGGAACAGCGCAGCAAGGCGTACGTGCTGGGCCGCATCCGCGCCGGCGTGCTGGAAGCCGGCACGATCCAGATGCTGCGCGACTATGGCCTGGGCGAGCGGATGGCGCGCGAGGGCAAGGAAAAGAACGGGTGCGGCATCGTCTGGCAGGACAAGCCGGATATGTTCATCGACACCGTGCGCTGGACCGGCAAGCCGATGATGGCGTACGGGCAGACGGTCATCACCGAAGACCTCTACGACACCTGCGCCCGTGAGGGCGGCAACGTGGTCAACGAGGCGCTGGACGTCGCCCTGCACGACCTGACCACGGGTGCGCCGTACGTGACGTACGCCCATGACGGCGTCGCGCACAGGCTCGACTGCGACTACATCGCCGGCTGCGACGGCTTCCACGGCATCAGCCGCACGACCATACCGGCGGACGTGCTCAACACATACGAGCGCGCGTACCCCTTCGGCTGGCTCGGCATCATGGCCGAGGTGCCGCCGGTCAGCGAGATCGTCTACGCCTATCACGACCGCGGGTTCGCGCTCGCCTCGCAGCGCAATCCGATGCTCAGCCGCTATTACATCCAGTGCGACCTGAGCGACAGCATCGACGACTGGCCCGACGACCGGTTCTGGGAGGAGTTCCTGTCCCGGTTCTCGTCCGACCTGGCGCGCGAGGTCGTGACCGGTCCATCGATCGAGAAGTCGATCGCGCCGTTGCGCAGCTTCGTTGCCGAGCCGATGCAGTACGGCAGCCTGTATCTCGCTGGCGACGCCGCCCACATCGTGCCGCCGACCGGGGCCAAGGGGCTGAACCTCGCGTTTTCCGACGTCTACTACCTGTCGCGCGCGCTGATCGAGCACTACAAGTCCGGGTCCGACAGCTATCTGGAGAGCTACTCGCAGACCGCCCTGAAGCGGGTGTGGGCATCGGCCAGCCTGTCGTGGCGCATGACCAAGCTGTTGCACGTGTTCCCCGGCGAGGACCCGTTCGACAGCAAGATCCGCCAGAACACCTATGACGTGCTGCTGATGTCTGAAGAAGCGCAGGCGCTGATGGCCTATGAATACATCGGCCTGCCGTTCTGAAGGTTGTGGCGCGCGACTACCCAGTCTCTTCGAGCGCGAGCAACGCCTCCAGCAGCATCTGCACATAGAACTTGGCGTCGAGGTCGCCCGCCCGGGCTACGCGCTCGGGATCGACCATCAGATCGCGCGCCCTCTCGCCGAGGCCGACATCGGCGAACGCACCGCCAATCCAGATGCGCACCCTCAGCTCACCGGTCAGCGATGCGGACTGCTCTTCGGCAAGGGCCAACGCCCGATCCAGAATCGAGTCGCCGCGTGGGTCGCCTGCAGCCGAAACGCGCGCGGCGACGCGGCCCAGGCAGATCGCATGTAGGTTTGGACCCGGGATGGCGTCGGCAGTCTGTAGCGCCTGGTCGATTTCACCGGCGCGCGCTTCGGCGATGGCGATGCTGCACAGCGCCGCCGACAGATCCGCCTGCACCTCCGATCCGATCCGACCTGCGGTCTCACGGGCATAGTCCAGATGGTCCGCGTCGGCGTAGGCCGAAGCGATCGCCGACAGGATCTCATCTGGCCGCCACTGTGTTTCCGGGTCGCTGTTTTCAGTTTCTTCGGCAACCATCTCTGCCAGGCGGTCCCAGGCCGCGCCGACTTGGCCGTCCTCGGCCAGCGCGATGCCCAGCACGACCAGGGCCTGATTGCGGTGGGCCGCCGCCTTGACCAAAAGGGCGAGAGTTCGCGCTTCATCCCACAGTCCGGCGTGCACCAGCAGCTCCGCGCATAGCACCAGGTCGAAGTCGGGGGTGCCGTCGTCGAACTGAGAGATCGCGTCGGCCGCTCGCGCGCGCGCCTCGTCGACCAGGCCGGCATCGGCCAGCGACTTGATGAGCTGGAACGTCTTGAGCGGCTTGTCCGATCCATCGGCCAGCGTGCGAATCCGCTCCAGGGAGCGCGTCGCGCCATCATCCAGCCCGGCGGCTATCTGGGCACGCAGCGCAAGCGCGAGCCACTCATGCTCGGCGTGCTCGAACCCGAGTCCTTGCCACAACGCCTCCGTGTCGTATCCGAATTCACCCGTCTCGTTGTCGAGAAGGTCCAGCGCCTCCCAGGGCCGGCCAATGTCGATCAGAGCCCCGGCCGTGCCGAAGACGGCCCAACGCACCCAGACGTCATGGTCCATCTCGAACGAGGTAGCGATCGCCGTGTCGAGAAGCGCGCAGGCCGGAGCATCGGCTTCGCACCATGCCTGGCGGTCGGCGGCCTCCTCGGCGGCGGACGCGGCGACGGTTGGTTGGGCCACGGCACCCGTCGATGCCGGCAGCGCCAGTGCAAGCGCCATCGAACAGGCCGCCAAAGGCGCGGAAACGCGCATCATGCCTTGATCCCCCCTTTTCGTGTTGGGTCCGAGCTTAGCGGTGGAGTTCAGGTCGACGCCAGCCCGAACAAGCCGTTTCCGTCGAAGCCCCGAGGACGGCATAATGCCGGCGAACTGGAGAGGGAGGACACATGCCGGTCGTAGTGCAGAACATCCAGCGGGTCGACGCTGGCCTCGTCGCGGCCTATGCCGACGAGCGGCTGGGCGTCGCCACCGTGCACGAGGCACAGGGCCGCAGCGGCCTGCTGGCGCCGGCGATCACTCCGATCTATCCCGGCGCGCACATCGCCGGCCCCGCCATCACCATCTCCGCCGCCCCGTGCGACAACTGGATGCTGCACGTCGCCATCGAGCAGTGCCAGCCGGGCGACGTGATCGTGCTGGCGCCCACCTCCTATTCCGATGCCGGCTATTTCGGCGATCTGCTGGCTCACTCGCTGCAGGCGCGCGGCGTGAAGGGGCTGGTCATCGACGCCGGTGTGCGCGACGTGCGGGACCTGACCGAGATGGGCTTTCCGGTCTGGTCGAAGTGCGTGTCGGCGCAAGGCACGGTGAAGGAGACGCTGGGCGACGTGAACGTGCCCATCGTGTGCGCCGGTGCCGCCGTCAACCCCGGCGACCTGGTGGTGGCCGACGACGATGGCGTCGTGATCGTGCCGCGCGTCCGCGCCGCCGAGGTGCTGGAGAAATCGCGTGCACGCGAGGCCAACGAGGCCGACAAGCGCGCGCGCCTCTCGGCCGGAGAACTGGGGCTCGACATCTACAACATGCGCGAACGGCTTGCGGAACGGGGCCTGAAGTACGTCGACCAGGGAGATGGGGACTAGAATAGTGGCCACACCTTACCGTTCAGCGTCATGCGCGGACTTGATCCGCGCATCCACGTCTTTCTTGCATCGGTCGATCAAAGACGTGGATGCCCGCAACACGTGCGGGCATGACGACTGTGTTGGGTGGCGGATAGCGCGATCATGCTGACCGCGATCCCGACCACGCTGATGCGCGGGGGCACCTCCAAGGGCCTCTACTTCGCCAAAGCGGACCTGCCGGACGACCCCGCGACGCGCGACCGGGTGCTGCTCGCCGCCATGGGCTCGCCCGATGTGCGCCAGATCGACGGCGTCGGCGGCGCCCACCCGCTGACCAGCAAGATCGCGGTGGTCAGCCCGTCGACCCGCGACGACGCCGACGTCGACTACCTGTTCCTGCAGGTGGTGGTCGACAAGGCCGAGGTCTCCGACAGCCAGAACTGCGGCAATATCCTGGCCGGCATCGGCCACTGGGCCATCGAGCATGGGCTGGTGAAAGCCAGCGGCACGACCACCGACGTGCGCATCTTCATGGTGAATTCCGAGAGCCTGGCCGTCGCCCACGTGTCGACGCCGGCCGGCATGCCCGAATACGAGGGTGACGCCCGCATCGACGGCGTGCCCGGCACCGCCGCCGCGATCCCCATCGACTTTCTGGATGTTGCCGGGTCGACCTGCGGCGCGCTGCTGCCAACAGGCAACGTCGCCGACACCGTCGACGGCATCCAGGTCACGGCCATCGACAACGGCATGCCGGTGGTGCTGATGCGCGCCGCCGATTTCGGCCTCGATGGAAGCGAAGCGCCGGCCGACCTGGAGGCCAACGCCAGCCTGAAGGAACGGGTCGAGCGGATAAGGCTGGAAATCGGCCCACGCATGAACCTGGGCGACGTGGCCGCGAAGACGGTACCGAAGATGACGCTGCTGTCGCCACCAGCCGGCACAGGCGCGATCTCCACACGCAGCTTCATTCCGCACCGGGTGCACGAGGCGATCGGCGTGCTGGCGGCGGTGAGTGTCGCCACCGGCTGCATGATCGACGGCGCGGTCGGATCGGACATCGCACGGGTGCCGCCGGCGACGGACGGCGCGGCCCGGCTGGAAGTGGAGCACCCGACCGGGTTCTTCACCGTCGACATGGAGGTCGAGGGCGCCGGTGCCGATATCGTGGTGCGCCGTGCCGCCCTGCTGCGTACCGCTCGTAAGCTGATGTCGGGCGAGGTGTACGTGCCCGCGTCGGTGTGGCCGGGGCGGTGAGCGCAATCTCGCATGTTGCGCTGGTCGGCTTCGGCGAGGTCGGCCAGATACTTGCCGCCGACCTTGCCGCGCGTGGCGGCCTCTCGCTGACCGCCTGGGACGTGCTGTTTGACGACCCGGCCAGCATACCGTCGCGCGCACTGGCCGGCACACCGGTTCGCGCCGGCACCACCGCCGCGCACGCGGTTGCGGAAGCCGATCTGGTCATTTGCGCCGTCACCGCCGCCAACACCGTCCACGCGGCCCAGGCCGCCGCGCCAGGCCTTGCGCCCGGTACCTGGTTCGTCGACATCAACTCCGCCGCCCCGGCGACCAAGATTGGGGCCGCAGGCCATATCAAGGCCACGGGTGGGCGCTATGTCGAGGCGGTCGCCATGTCGCCCATCGGGCCGAAGCGGATCGCCACCTCCATCCTGCTCGGCGGGCCGCATGCGGCTGAATTCCTGCCCATCGCGCAGGCCTTGGGCTTCGCCGGCATGTCGGTGTTCTCCGACACCCTCGGTCAGGCATCGGCCGCCAAGATGTGCCGCAGCGTGGTGATCAAGGGCATCGAGAGCCTGCTGTCGGAAAGCCTGATCGCGGCCCGCCACTATGGCGTCGACGGCACGGTGCTGGCCTCGTTGGACGACCTGTTCCCGGGCATGGATTGGCCGAAGATCGCCGAATACATGATCTCGCGCTCGCTGCAGCACGGGCGCCGACGGGCCGAGGAGATGCGCGAGGTCGCGGTCACGGTGGCCGGCGCAGGGCTCGACCCGGCCATGAGCAGCGCCTGTGCCGCGCGCCAGGACTGGTCCGCCGAACGCCGCCAGGCCTTGGAAGCGGGCGGCTTGGATGCGATGCTGGACGCGCTGCTAGAATCAATCGAGCCGGGGGGTATTGGGCGGCCATGATGATCATCGACTGCCACGGCCATCACACCAAGGTGCCGCAAGCGCACATCGACTACCGCGACGCGCAGAAGGCGCGCATCGCGGACCCGTCGCTGCCGGAGCCGACCCGGCCCGACATCTCCGACGACGAGATCGCCGAGCTGATCGAGACCAACCAGCTCCGGCTGATCCGCGAGCGCGGCGCCGACCTCACCATATTCTCGCCGCGTGCCTCGCGGATGGAGCAGAACGTCGGCGATGCCGCGACCTCGCTCGCCTGGTCGCGCGCCTGCAACGACCTGATCTGGCGGGTCACCCAGCTCTATCCGGAGACCTTCATCGGTGTGTGCCAGTTGCCGCAGACGCCGGGCGGCGACCTGGTCAACTCGATTGCCGAGCTGGAGCGCTGCGTCAACGAACTCGGTTTCGTCGGCTGCAATTTGAACCCTGACCCGTCGGGCGGCCACTGGACATCGCCGCCGCTGACCGACCGCTACTGGTATCCAATCTTCGAGAAGATGGTGGAGCTGAACGTGCCGGCGATGATCCACGTCTCCAACTCGTGCAACCCGGCGTTCCACGCCACCGGCTCGTACTACATCGCCGCCGACACCAACGCCTTCATGCAGTTCATCCAGGGCGACCTGTTCAAGGACTTCCCCGATCTGCGGCTGGTCATCCCCCATGGCGGCGGCGCCGTGCCCTATCACTGGGGGCGCTACCGCGGCCTCGCCGACATGCTGAAGCAGCCGCCGCTGGCCACCCACGTGATGAAGAACGTCTATTTCGACACCTGCGTCTATCACCAGCCGGGCATAGACCTGCTGTTCGAGGTGATCGACGTCGACAACATCCTGTTCGGGTCGGAGATGGTGGGCGCGGTCACCGGCATCGACCCGGAGACCGGGTTCAACTTCGACGACACGAAACGCTACATCGACGCGCTCGACCTCTCCGAGACCGACCGCCACAAGGTGTTCGAGGGCAATGCCCGCCGGGTCTATCCGCGCCTGGACGCCGCCTTGAAGGCGCGGGGGCTGTAGGAGCGGTTGATGCACCCGCCCGCACAATACCGTCATTGCGAGAAGCCCAAGCCTGGCGTGGGCGACGAAGCAATCCAGGCGATTGCCCAGGCGGTTGAGACGTCGCTCTGGATTGCCGCGTCGCACCGCCCTCAAGCGGGCGGTGCTCCTCGCAATGACGCCACAGTGGCAGGAACCTAACCCATGGGCCGCACCTTCCAGATGGACCCGCCGGACTGGCGGGTCTGGCACCCCAGCCCGACCAAGCCCGCGTTCGTGCCGCCGCCGGGCGCGGTGGACGCGCACTGCCACGTGTTCGGGCCCGGCGACCAGTTCCCGTTCGCGCCGGAGCGCAAGTACACCCCCTGCGACGCCTCCAAGGACCAGCTCTGGGCGCTGCGCGACTTCCTGGGGTTCGAGCGCAACGTCATCGTGCAGGCGACTTGCCATGGCGCCGACAACAGCGCCCTGGTCGATGCGCTGGAGCACAGCGACGGCCGGGCGCGCGGCGTTGCCACCGTGAAGCGCGAGGTGCGCGACCTGGAGCTGGCGCAGCTCAATGCCGCCGGCGTGCGCGGCGTGCGCTTCAACTTCGTCAAGCGGCTGGTCGACGCGCTGCCCACCGACAGCCTGATGGAGATCGCCGAGCGCATCCGCCCGCTGGGCTGGCACATCGTGATCTATTTCGAGGCGGCCGAGCTGCCCGAGCTCTACGACTTCTTTGCCGCCCTGCCGACCACGGTGGTGGTCGACCACATGGGCCGCCCCGACGTGACCAAGCCGGTCGACGGCGCCGAGTTCGCGCTGTTCCGCAAGCTGATGCGCGAGCACGAGAACTTCTGGTCCAAGGTCTCGTGCCCGGAACGCCTGTCGGCCTCCGGACCGGTCGACTACGACGACGTGGTGCCGTTCGCGCGCACGATCGTGGAGGAATTTCCCGACCGCGTGCTGTGGGGCACCGACTGGCCGCACCCGAACATGAAGAGCCACACGCCGGACGACGGCAAGCTGGTCGACTTCATCCCCCGGATCGCGACCACGCCAGACCTGCAGCAGCGGCTGCTGGTCGACAATACCACTCGCCTTTATTGGAGTTAGTTGAATGAGAGTCATCCTCGCCGGCGGCGGCGCCTTCGGCCTCAAGCACCTCGACGGCATCAAGAACATCGGCGGCATCGAGGTCGCGGCCCTGGTCGGCCGCCGCCAGGAGCCGACGGAACGGGTCGCCGCCGAGCACGGCATTCCGCTCGCCACCACCGAGCTGGACGAGGCGCTGGCGATGGAGGGTGTCGACGCCGCGATCCTGGCCACGCCGACCCAGATGCATGCAGCGCAAGCCATTGCCTGCATGGACGCCGGCAAGCATGTGCAGGTGGAAATCCCGCTCGCCGACAGCCTGGCCGACGCCGAGGCGGTCGCCGCCAAGCAGAAAGAGACCGGCCTGGTCTGCATGGTCGGCCACACCCGCCGGTTCAACCCGTCGCACCAATGGGTCCGCCGCCGCATCGATGCCGGCGAACTCGCCATCCAGCAGATGGATGTGCAGACCTACTTCTTCCGCCGCAAGAACATCAACGCCAAGGGCGAGCCCCGCTCGTGGACGGACCACCTGCTGTGGCACCACGCCGCCCACACCGTCGACCTGTTCCTCTACCAGACCGGCGAGGAGCTGGAGACCGCCAACGCGGTGCAGGGCCCGCTGCACCCGGAGCTCGGCATCGCCATGGATATGTCGATCCAGCTCAAGACAACCGGTGGCAAGATCTGCACCCTGTCGTTGTCGTTCAACAATGACGGGCCGCTCGGCACCTTCTTCCGCTACATCTGCGACAACGGCACTTACATCGCGCGCTACGACGACCTGGTGGACGGCCGCGAGCAGGAAATCGACCTCAGCGGCATCGACGTGTCGATGAATGGCATCGAGCTGCAGGACCGCGAATTCTTCGCCGCCATCGCCGAGGGCCGCGAGCCGAATGCCAGCGTCCACAAGGTGATGCCGTGCTACCGCACCCTCGACGCGCTGGAGCGGCAACTGGGAGGCTGACTTGATCGGGATCAGCTTACGCTGAGTCTGCGCCAGCCCTCTCCCCCACCCGGCCGCCCAACTCCAGTATGATGTCTGGGCGGCCGGGTGGGGGAGAGGGCCGGTGCCGACTTAAATGATCATGCTCTGGGAACCTGAGGGCCCCAGCCGGCAAATATCCAAACGCGGCTCAGGCCTGATTCTGCAAACACCGTGAAGTTGGTTGCGCCTGGTTCCGGGCCGGTCCATCATTAGTTTCGACGATAGACCGACCATGGGCCAATTGGTTGAAATCGCTTGTCCCCCACAGGCTCTTCAGCGTCAGGCGGATCATCTTTGCTGCACTGACGCTGGTAACGATCATTCCCTTGGTCGTTTTTTGGTTTTGGCCGTTCTCCCGCGCCATCGACGAGGACCTTGAACATACCGCGCGCGCCCATCTGTTGATGGCGCGCAATTTGGGCGTCGCGCTGGACCGGTACTACACCGACGTAATGGCGGTGTTCGAGCTGCTGCGCGAGAACATCGTGGCGGGACGGACGCCGCTGGCGCTGGAACCGCTGCTCTCCAACATGCACTTCCGCCACGTCTGCCTGGCGGAACAGGACACCGGCACCGTGCTGGCCGGCTACATCAACAACGACCTGACCTGTCCGGAAACCGTGCCGCCGGAGCGGTTGGCCATGCTGCGCGACCTGGCGGCGGGCGGGACGGTCGCCTTCAGTGGCGTGACGGCGGGGCCCGACGGCCAACCGGTGGTCTACATCGCCGAGCAGTCCCAGGGCCTGTTGACCGTCGGCGCGCTGGATACCGCGTTCTTCGAACAACTGGCGCGCCAGATCGCATTCGGCGTGAATGGGCACGCCGCCATCGTCGACAGCGCAGGCAACTTGCTGGCCCACCCGAACCCGACCTGGGTGGCGGAACGGCGCAATCTGTCCGCCCTGCCGATCGTGGATAACATCATCAGCGGCGAGACCGGCGTGATGACCTTCTACTCGCCCGCGTTCGAGGCCGACATGATCGCCGGCTATACGCGCGCGCCGCTCAGCGGCTGGGGCGTGATGGTGCCGCAGCCGGTCGCCGAGCTGGAGGCGGAGATCGGCGGCATCAGGCAGTCCGGCCTGGGCGTGCTGGCGCTTGGCATCGCGGTCGCGCTGGCGGTTGCCTGGGTCCTGTCCGGGTTGCTGGCCAAGCCGATCCGCCAGGTGCTAGCGCTGACCCAGTCCATCGACAGTGCGCAACCGGCCGTGCGCCTGCCACCGCTTTCCTGGTATGCGCCACGGGAAATGCGCGCGCTGGCGACCTCGATCAACGACATGCTCGCGCGCATCGGCGAGGCGGCGGACAAGGTGGTGCAGGCGCAACGCCGCGCCGAGCACGACAACACCATGAAGACCGAGTTCCTGGCCAATATGAGCCACGAACTGCGCACGCCGCTGAACGCCATCGTCGGCTTCTCCGAAATCCTGGACCGCGACACATTCGGCGTGCTGCCCGAGGAGAAACGGCGCGAATACATCGCCCACATCAACACCAGCGCCAAGCACCTGACCGCGCTGATCAACGACCTGACCGACGTGTCGTTCATCGAAACCGGATCGAGCGAGCATCACGAGACGACGTTCTCGCTGGCGGACTCCATCGAACGTGCCGTTGGTCTGCTCCGCGTGCAGGCCTCGGCCAAGGGCATCCGCCTGGAAGCCGCCGATGCACCGCAGCCGGTCACCCTGCGCGGCGACGCGCGCCACTTCACACAGGTCCTGATCAACCTGTTGACCAATGCGACCAAGTTCACCAAGCCGCCCCACGGCCGGGTGACCGTCTCCACGGTGCTGGAACCGGCCGGCACGATCCGTATCAGCGTTGCCGACAATGGCGTCGGCATTCCGAAGGGCCAGATCGCCGCCGTCATGCAGCCCTTCAAGCGCGGCGAGGACCCGTACGTGCGCGACCAGCCAGGGTCCGGGCTGGGCCTGTCCATCGTCACCAAGATCCTGAAGACGCACGGCGCGCGGCTGGAGATCGAGAGCAAGGTTGGCGAAGGCACGACCGCCACGATCGTCTGGCCGCAGGAGCGTGTGGTGCGGACCAATGGCGCCGCCAACGGGACATCGGACGCCACCGCAGAAGACAGACCCTGTGCGGCAGCGGAACGACCGGATGTCGCGCGGGGGTCAATCGCGCCCGTAGGGACGTCACGCCGCCGCCGGCGCGGCGGGCGACAGCGTCCGCCCTCATCTCCGGGCTGATACTTCTGAGATCAGTCCGCGCCCGCCTGCGCCGCCACCCAGTTCCAGGCGCCGTCGATCCAGCCGGCCGGGCGCTCGTGGCCGCCATTGAAGGTGCAAAACCGAAGCTCCTTGCCCGACTGGCATGACGACCAGACACGGCAGCTCAGCACCCCTTCCTCGATGACCGTGTCGGGATCGTCGGCGCATCCGTTGGCCTCGCGCAGCAGCGCCATGCTGACCTCGGCATCGCCCTGGTGCCATTGCGCGCCGATCTGCCGCCCCTCCATGGGGAACACGGTGTCCCGGGTGCCGTGGACATGGCGCAGCGAGACCGGGGTCGGGCACGCCTCGGGCAAGGGCTGCCAGAACACGCCGGAGAACGGCACATAGGCGGCGTAGTCGCCGCCGCGATAGCACGCCAGGTCCCAGACCACCGAGGCGCCCTGGCTGAAGCCGGTGGCCCACAGGCGGTCCGTATCGACCGGCCAGCGCGCCAGCACGTCGGCGCGCACCGCATCCATGAACGCCATCTCATCGCGCGCGGAGGTCGGTGCGCCGACGTTCGACCACGTGCGCTCGCGGCCGTTGGGCACCACCAGCAGGATGCCGTGCTCCCAGAAGCCGCGCACCAGGCTCTCGTTGTTGAGGACGGCCTCGGCGCTGGACTGGTGGCCGTGGAAGTAGACCGCGACCGGCAACGGCGACGCGCCGTCCCATTGCCATGGCACGGCGACACGGTAGGTGCCGCCATCGACCATGCAATCGGTGGTCAGGCTGCACGCATGGGCCGGCGCCATGGCACCCATCAGCCATGCGCCCGCCCCAGCAACAACCACGGCAACAGCCATGGCCGCGACGGCGGCACGGCGCCATCGCTCACTGATCCTGAATGTCATGCTTGCGCGGTCCTCGGTTCGCTCAGGAACCGGGACCTTGGGTCATCCTCGGAGGCGCCGCAATGGCGGCCGCCACCGGCTCGCGATCAGTTGAACAGGCCGCAGCCGTCGCCCAGACAGGCCGAGATCGCCTGCAAGGTCTCGCGTGCCGGCTCGCCGTCCACCTGGCCGGGATTGTAGCCGTTGTCGAGCAGGGCCTGCTCCAGGCGCAGCACGTAGTCGCTGTCTTCCTGCCCCAGCGCATCGTCGAACGCGGCCAATGCGTCATCCAGTTGGCCCAGCCGCACGGCGACACGGGCGTAGATGTCGTGGACGTAGGAGGATTGCGGCACCAGTTCGCGGGCGGCGGTGGCATGCACCAATGCCTGCTCCGCCCCGTCGAGGCGATAGTGCAGCCACGCCAGGCGATAATGGCACTTGGCATCTTCCGGCGACAGCGCCAGCACCGCGTTGCAATCCTCGATGGCGGCGACATTGTCACCCAGATGGTCGCGCAGCTCGGCGCGGTCGTGCAGGGCGGTGAAGTTGGCCGGCGCCAGTTTCAGCGCGCGGTCCAGGTCGGCCAGCGCCTCCTCCATCCGGCCCAGTTCGCGCAGCAAGCGGCTGCGCCCGACATAGGCGGTCACCGAATTGGGCACCAGCGCCAGGGCGCGGTCGATATCCTCGATGCCGCGCTCGTACCGCTCCATCTGCGCATAGGTCGCGGCCCGATTCAGCAGCGCGTTGACCATTTCCGGCTCGTCTTCGATCGCCGCGGTGAGGTCGGCCAGCGCCTCCTCGTACTGGCCAAGCGCCAGATAGGCCGAGCCGCGATTGTTGTAGAGCACGGCGGCATCCAGGCCGACCATCGAGGCGCGGTCGATGAATGCGGTACAGGCTTCGACCTGGCGCTCGTAGTCGCCGCGCTGGCCGGCGTCGTAGCATTCCGAGTTCATGTCGGAGCGTAGATAGGTCCAGGCCACCCACACCAGGCCGACGCCCAGAAACACGCCGATGATCATGTTGCGCATTGCGATCTTCCTGACCATGAGGGCCCGCCACCACATGCGGCGCGAGCCGATGCGTCCGAGCATGCCAGCCCGCTGTTGTTGAGACGTTAATGCGGCGGCGCCAATTCGACCCGGGCATCGGTAATATGGCCGCATGCCGACTCGACCGCCCGACGCAGCGCCTGGCCTGGCCGATCCGCTCGCCGACAGCGTTGGCGACGACGTGCGCGGCCTTGTCGAGGGCTGGCGCCATCGGCTGGCGGTGGAGCGCAACTGTTCCGCCCACACGGTCGCCGCCTACAGCCGCGATATGGCGGATTTCCTGGGATTCCTGAGCGAGCACACGGGCGCCACGGTCACACAGGCAACGCTGGCCGCGGTCTCGGTCTCCGACCTGCGGGCGTGGCTGGCGCGCCGCACCGCGCGCGGCATGGCCAAGACCTCGGTGGCGCGCGGGCTGTCGGTGGTGCGCGGCTTCTTCCGCCATCTGGAGCGGCAGGGCGTGTGCAAGAACACCTCGGCTGCCGTGCTGCGCGGGCCGCGGCTGCCGGTGACGACGCCGAAGGCACTGGCGCCCGACGACGCGGTCGCCGCCCTGGAGACCGCCGAGGCGATGGCGGACCAGGACTGGATCGGCCTGCGCGACACCGCGCTCCTCACCCTGCTCTATGGCTGCGGGCTGCGCATCGGGGAGGCGCTGGCGCTGAACGCGGGCGACCGGCCGGCGGATGGCCGGGTCCGGGTGCTCGGCAAGGGCGGCAAGGTACGCCAGGTGCCGGTGCTGCCGGTGGTCGAGCAGGCCGTCGCCGCCTATCTGGACGCGTGCCCCTACCCGGCGAGCGAGGACGCACCGCTGTTCCGGGGCGCGCGCGGCGGCCGGCTGCAGCCCGCGGTCGCCCAGAAGGCGATGCGCCTGGTGCGCGCGGCCCTGGGCCTGCCGGAGCACGCCACCCCGCATGCGCTGCGCCACAGCTTCGCGACCCACCTGCTGGCCGGCGGCGGCGACCTGCGTACGATCCAGGAACTGCTCGGCCACGCCTCGCTGGCCGCGACCCAGCGCTACACCGCCGTCGATATGGCGCAGTTGCGCAAGGTCTACGATGCCGCCCACCCCCGGGCGCGGTAGCTTCTCAATCCCATCTTGACGCCCTCGGCCTTGTGCCGAGGGCCCATGGCAATATCGGGCGCGGTGCCAGAACCGGCCCGCAACACCCCGGATGGGGCGAGACAATAACGCCGTTGGACATCGGAGGATTCTTGCCGATCGACCGCAGGGGGCGGCTAGATGGGCCCTCGGCACAAGGCCGAGGGCATCAATGTGTTTTTGGCTCGGATCCAGTGACTACTCGTAGGAAGGCCGCCGTCCTACACCTCGAACGTCGCGATCACCGGCACGTGGTCGCTGGGCTTCTCCCACCCACGGGCGTCGGCCAAGACCTCGATGCCGGTCAGCGCGGGCGCCAGCGCCGGCGTCACCCACACATGGTCCAGCCGCCGGCCGCGGTTCGACGCGCGCCAGTCCTTGGCGCGGTAGCTCCACCAGCTATAGATCTTTTCGGCCGGCGGAATGATCCGGCGCACGCCGTCGACCCAGCCGCCGGCGTCCTGCCATGCCGCCAGGTGCTCGACCTCGATCGGTGTGTGGCTGACCACGTCCAGCAATTGCTTGTGCGACCAGACGTCGGTTTCCAGCGGCGCCACGTTGAAGTCGCCGACGATGACGCGCTTGGCGTTGTCATCGCGCAGCTCGCGCCAGTGGTCGGTCTGCTCGGTCATGAATCTGAGCTTGTGGGCGAACTTCTCGTTCTGTGCCGGGTCGGGAACATCGCCGCCGGACGGCACGTAGTAGGAGTGCACCTCGATGCCCTCGCCCCCCGCATCGCCGATGGTGGCGTGCACGTGGCGGCCGTCGGACAGGTCGCACCAGTCGCGCCGGCCCGAGGCGCTGAACGGCAGCCGGGAGACGATGGCAACCCCGTGCCAGTTCTTGCGGCCATAGATCTCGCGGTGCTTGTAGCCGCGCTCCTGGAAGAAGGCGTGCGGGAAGTCGGCGTCCTGCACCTTGGTTTCCTGCAGGCAGATCACGTCTGGCGCGTGCTCGGCGATCAGCCGGTCGACAATCGGCCGGCGCAGGCGGACCGAATTGATGTTCCAGGTAGCGAGTTTCATGAGGGAATTTCTAACGGTGTTCACATCGGCTCGACAAGCCGTCATCACCGCCTGGGCGGAAGCTCTGATATGGTGCCGGCCGCCATGGAGCATGCATGACCGTCGAAGACCTGCTGACGTACAAGACCGTCGCGGTGGCCGCCGTGTTCGCCGTGCTGTTCGCCTGGGAACGGTGGCAGCCGGCGGCCGCCATTCGCACGGTGTTCGATGTCGCGCGCCTGGTGCGCAATGTCGGCCTGTGGCTGGTCAATACCGGCGCCTCGATCCTGATCATCGTGCCGGTTACCGCCTGGGTGGCCAATGATCCGCTGTGGCAGCGCCCAGACTGGTGGTCGGGCGGACTAGGGCTGGCCATCGACCTGGTGATCTACGACTGCCTGATCTACTGGTGGCACCGACTGAACCACCGGCTGGACGTGCTGTGGCGGTTCCACCACGTCCATCACATCGAGACGACGCTCGACACCACGTCTGCCGTGCGCTTCCATATCGGCGAGGTGCTGCTGTCGGCGACCGCGCGGCTGGGCGTGATCCTGGCGCTCGCCCTGCCGCTGACGTCCGTGCTGGTGGCCGAGACCCTGGTGCTGGCTGCCGCCCTTTTCCACCACTCCAACATCCGCATCGCGCCAGCGGTGGACCGGGCGTTGTCGTGGGTGATCGTCACCCCCGGCATCCACTGGGTGCACCACCATGCCGAGGCGCGCGACCTCAACTCCAACTATGCCAATGTGCTGAGCGTTTGGGACCGCATCTTCGGCTCGAAGAGCCCGAACCCGCGCCGCCTGGACATGCCGATCGGCGTGCCCGACCGCCACGACCAGAACATCCTGCGCCTGCTGGCGGCACCGTTTCAGCGGAATGTGTAACACGCCGTCATCGCCGCCCACGCAAGTGTCGTAGCCTGGGTGAAACGAAGTGGAACCCAGGTTTCGCTACGCTCCACCCAGGCTACATGTCTCTCGCTTGAAGCCTACCCCGGGCCTTCGCGGACGGTGGTGGGCAGCCAGGTCGCCAGCCCCTCGAACTCGATCAGCAGGAACACCATCACCACCATCAGGCCGAACATCGGCAGCGCGGTGCGCGCGACATAGCCGATCTCGTGGTGGGTCATGCCCTGCATGACGAACAGGTTGAAGCCGATCGGCGGCGTGATCTGCGCCATCTCCACCACCACCACGATGAAGATGCCGAACCAGATCAGGTCGATGCCGGCGTCGCGGACCATCGGTTCCACCACCGCCATGGTCAGCACCACCGACGAGATGCCGTCCAGGAAGCAGCCGATGATGATGTAGAACACCATCAGCGCCATGATCAGCTCGAACCGGGACAGCTCCATGGACGCGATCCAGTCCGCCATGTTGCGCGGCAGCCCGGTGAAGCCCATCGAGACCGACAGGAAAGACGCCCCCATCAGGATCATCGCGATCATGCACGACGTGCGGGTCGCCCCCATCAGGCTGGCGGTGAACGAGCGCCAGGTCAGCGACCGCTGCAACCCCGCCAGCGCCATCGAGCCGAGCACGCCGAAGGCCGCCGCCTCGGTCGGGGTCGCCCAGCCGAAATACATCGAGCCGATGACCAGCACGACCAGGAAGATCACCGGCAGCAGGAAGCGTGAGTTCCTGAGCTTGTCGAGGAACGGCATGCGCGGTTCCGGTGCCGGGCGCTGGTTGGGCCGCAGGAAATGCCAGGCCACGACATAGGCCATGAACAGGCCGGCCAGCACCAGGCCGGGCAGGATGCCGGCGAAGAACAACGCGGTGATCGACTCGTTGATGGTGACGCCATAGACGATCAGCGTCAGCGACGGCGGGATCATCAGGCCCAGCGTGGCCGACCCGGCCAGCGTGCCGATGGTCATGAATTCCGGGTAGCCGCGCTTGCGCAGTTCCGGGATCGACATCTTGCCGACCGTGGTCAGGGTGGCCGCCGACGAGCCCGAGACCGCGGCGAAGATGGTGCAGCCGACCACGTTGGTGTGCAGCAATCCGCCCGGCAGCCGCGCCATCCAGGGCGCCAGGCCCTTGAACATGTCCTCCGACAGGCGGGTGCGGAACAGCACCTCACCCATCCAGATGAACAGCGGCAGCGCGGTCAGCGTCCAGCTCGAAGACGACGACCAGATCTTGGTGATCATGGTGTCGCCGGGGAACAGGCGCTGCCCGGCCAGTTCCATGGAGAGTTCCATGCCGACATAGGCGACGCCGATCAGCGCGAGCCCGATCCACACGCCCGTCCCAAGCAACAGGAACAGCACGAACAGGAACGCGCCGATCAGATAGACCTCGTTCATGGTCTGCACCGCATGAAGTGGCGCCTATTCCGCATGGCTTTGATCTTCCAGGCCGGCCCGCTCGGCGCCCAGGTGCCCGGTGAAGACGATGCGCACCAGATGGTCGACCAGCGCCAGCGACAGCAACAGCGCCCCCAGCGCCATGGAAAGCTGCGGAATCCACAGCGGGGTCGCGTCCTGCGACTGGCTGATGTCGTTGATCTTGTAGGACAGCCAGGTGGCGTCGATGGCGTACCAGGTGAAGAACACCGCGGTGATGGCGCCGATGGCATAGCACCAGATCTCGCCGATCCGGCGGTGGCGGCCGAGCGCTGTCAGCAACAGGCTGACCCGGATATGCGCGCCCTTGTTCAGCGCGTAGGCGAGCGCGAAGAACGAGGAGGCGGCCATGCAATAGCCGGCGTACTCGGCCACCCCCGGCAGGGTGGTAGAGGTCCACCGCGCCACCATCTGCGCCACGATCAGGACCAGGATGGCGATCAGGAACAGCGCGCCGAGCACCCCGCCGGCCAGATAGAGGCCGTCGAGCACCCGGCGCAGTATCGCCAGCCCGCGGGTCATGGTGCGGTTGATGTGTTGGGAGGGAGCAACGACACAATAAGAATGCCGTCATCGCGAGCCCGCATCAGCGGGCGCGGCGATCCAGGCGATGGCACGACTTGCCGAAACGATGCACTGGATTGCCGCGTCGCTCTGCTCCTCGCAATGACGACCCTTGGCTTGTGGTTGGAGCTACTCGGCGTTGAAGGCGTCGATGATCGCCTGGCCCTCGTCGCCGGCCTGCTCCAGCCACTCAGCGGTCATCGTCTCGCCGATGGCGCGGAAGTCGCCGGCGAGCTGCTCGCCGGCGCGCTCGACGGTCATGCCGCCGTCGCGCAAGCCCTGCAGCGTGAAGCCGGTGTACTCCTTGGCCCGCCAGGTGCCGGCATACTCGGCCAGCTCGGCGCAGCCCAGGATCACGTTCTGGGTCGCCTCGTCCAGGCCGTTCCAGGACTCCAGGTTCACCATCACATAGTTGCGCGGCAGCCAGGCATCGACCTCGTAGAAGTGGCTCAGGTGCTCCCAGACCTTGCGGTCATAGCCGGTGGCACCCGACGAGATGAACGCCTCGGCGACACCGGTGGCGAGCGCCTGGCTCAGCTCGGCGGCCTCGACCTGCACCGGGATCATGTCGGCCAGCTCGGCCAGCCGCTCGGTCGCGATGTTGTAGGCGCGGAACTTCACGCCGGCGAGGTCGCCAATCGATTCAATCGGCTTGTTGGTGTAGATGCCCTGCGGCGGCCACGGCACCGAGTAGAGCAGCTTCAGGTTCTGGCTCTCCAACAGCTCCGACATCGCCGGCTCGGCCACGTCCCACAGCCGGGCGGCATCGTCGAACGAGGTTGCCAAGAACGGCACGCTGTCGATGCCGAACAGCGCATTCTCGTTCTGGTGGCCGGAGAGCAGGCGTTCGCCGATCGGCACCTGGCCGGTCTGGATCGCGCGCTTGATCTCCGCGCCCGCAAACAGCGAGCCGGACGGGTGGGTGACGATCTCCAGCGCGCCGCCGGTGCCGGTGGTGACGCAGCTTGCGAACTCAGCGCCGGTGGCGGAGTGGAAGTTGGTCGCGGCATAGGCCATCGGCATGTCCCAGGTCTCGGCCTGGGCGGCTGATGCCATGAACGCGGCGCCGGTGGCGGCCGCGGCCAGAATCAATGTCTTGCGCATATTATTGGTCTCCTTCGTTCCCTCGACGGTTCCCTGCATCGGCGGGCTTTGCCGCGTGAATGCCAGCATAGGGTGAGGTCGCGCGAACCCTCAAGCGTTAAACCGCGCAGCACTGTAGGGGCTCAGGTCGATGTTCGGGTGGCGCCCGGTGATGGTGTCGGCGACCAGGCGGCCGGTGCGCGGACCACTCGTCAGCCCGACATGATGGTGGCCGAACGCCAGGTGGACGTTGGGATGGCGGCTCAGCGGCCCGATCACCGGCAGGCTGTCGGTGGTGGCGGGGCGGTGGCCCAGCCAGGTGCGGTGGCTGGCGTATTCGATGCCGGGCAGCACCTCGGCGATGCGGCGGATCATGGTGGCGGGGGGCTTGGTCGAGGGGCCGGCGTCCAGGCCGCCGAACTCCACCATGCCGGCGGCGCGCAATCGTCCGTCCATCGGCGTGATGACGAACTTGGCATCGGCGACCATCAACGCACCATGAGGTTGCGGCGTGCCGCCGACGAACTCGACGTGGTAGCCGCGCTCGCTCTCCAGCGGGATCTTGATGCCGAGGCCGGCAAGCACCCGCGCCGACCACGCGCCGGCCGCGACCACGATGGTGTCGGCCGCGATTGCGCCGGTGGCGGTTCGAATGCCCGTGACCTTGCCGTCGGCCTGGTCGAACCCCTCGACCGCGGCCTGGGTGATGGTGCCGCCCTGGGCCACGAAGTGGGCGGCAAGGTCCTTCACGTAGTCGCCGGGCGAGGTGACGATGCCGTGCTGGTCCTCGCAGAACGCCGCGAAGCGGTAGTGGCGGGCCAGGGCCGGCTCGCGCTCGAACACCGCGTCGCCTTCCGCCTCGTGCCAGGTGAAGCCATTGGCGCGCCTCAGCTCCCAGCCGAAACCGTCGCCCTCGAAGGCTGCCCTGTCGCGGTAGACGAAGACGTAGGGCCGGCGCTGGATGCGCTTTGCAGCGGGCGTGCCGGCGGCCAGCGCCTCATGCTCCTCCAGGCTGTTGCCGACCAGCGGCGCCAGCCCGGCGGCGATGGCCCGCACCCGCTCCGGCTTGCAATGGCCGAGGTACTGGCTGAGCCAGGGCAGCATGCGGGGCAGGTAGGACCAGCGCAGGTGGAGCGGCCCGTCCTTGGAGAACAGCATCTTCGGCGTGCGCTTCAGCAGGCCGGGCGTGGTCACCGGCACCACCGACGCGGCGGCGAGCACGCCGGCATTGCCGAACGATGTGCCCTCGCCGGGCGGGCCACGGTCGACGATCTCGACCGCGATGCCGGCCTCCTGCAGGCGCAGCGCGGTGGCGACGCCGACGATGCCGGCGCCGATGATGACGACTTTTTCGGGTGCTGGAGACATCACGCCACCCACTCGCTGACCGGGGCGCGGGCCTCGTGCAGGGGCTGGCTGATCACGTCGACCAGCGCCGGGCCGTCGTGGGCCAGCGCCGCCGACAGAGTCGCCGACAGGTCGCCGGGCGCCTCCACCCGCCAGGTCTTCAGCCCATAGGCGGCGGCAACCGCCGCGTGGTCGGTGCGCCCGAAGTCGACCGAGAAATAGCGCTCGTCGTAGCCCACCTTCTGCCCCGCCTTGATCCAGCCGAACACGGCGTTGGAGAACACCACCACCTTGATCGGCAGGCCGAGGCGGACCACGGTCTCGAACTCGCCGACCGCGAAGCCGAAGCTGCCGTCGCCCATCACCGCGACCACCGGCGCATCGGGTTGGCCCACCTTGGCGCCGATGGCGGCCGGCAGCGCGTAGCCAAGCGCCCCGTGCGCCCGGTTGGTAATGAAGCGCCGGCCCGGCAGCTTCGCCTCGAAATAGGCGGACAGATACGGGCATGGCGTGCCGGGATCGGCGGTGACGATGGCGTCGTCGGGCAAGGTGGCGGCAAGCGCGGCCACCGTGCGCTCCGGCTTGATCGGCGTGTCGTCGCTGTTGGCCAGTTTCTCGAACGCGGCGAACTTCTCTCGTTTCGCTTCCGCAACGAGTGCCGCGCCGCCGAAATCAGGCGCCGTGGCATCGGCAATATCGAGCGTGTCGTTGATCGCCTCCAGGGCGAGGCGGGCATCGGCGACCAGCGCCACGTCGGTGCGATAGTTGGCCGAGATCGCCATCGGGTCGGCGTCGATGTGCATGACCGCCACGCCGGGGCCGGGGCTGCGCCAGCGCTCGGTGGTCACCGATCCGGCCCGGCAGCCGATGAAGACCACCAGGTCCGCACCGTCCACTACCTTGCGGGTGGCCGGGGTGCCGCCATTGCTGCCGACGACGCCCAGGCAATTGGCATCGCCGGCGGCCAGCGCGCCTTGGCCGCTGATGGTAGTGGCGACGACCAGGTTCAGCCGCTCGGCGAGCCGGGCAAGGGCGGCCTCCGCGCCGGCGATCACCGCGCCGCCGCCGCAGACGATCACCGGCCGCTTCGCCGCCAGCAGGCGCTCGATGAACGCATCGACGGCGTCGGGATCGGGGGCTGCCGGCCACGCCGGATAGCGGCCCAGCTCCGGCTGTGCCCACAGCTCCTCCGGCGGCACCTGCGCCACCTGGGTGTCGAACGGCAGGCCGAGATGGGCGGCACCCGGCCGCCCCGTGGTCATGGCGCGAAACGCCGCGCGCACCTGCGCCGGCAGCCGGTCGGCACGGTCCAGCATGCCGTTCCACTTGGTCAGCGGGCGGAAGAGCTGGTCCTGCGCCAGCTCGGTCAGCGGGAAGCGGCCGCGCGAGGCGGTGGACACATCGGTGGTGATCGCCAGCACCGGGACGGAGCTTTCGTTCGCCTCCACCACGCCGGGCAGGATGTAGGTGGCGCCGCCGCCGCTCGGCCCCTCGCAAACGCCGACCCGGCCGGTCACCCGGGCATAGGCATCGGCCATGTAGGCGGCGTGGCGCTCGTCGCGGGTGAGGATGTGCGTGATGCCGTGATCGAGCCGGGCGAGCGCGTCGTAGAACGGCAGCGAGGTGTCGCCGCACAGGCCGAAGATGTGCCTGACGCCATGCAGGCGCAGCATCTCGACCAGCGCCTCGGCCCCGTTCGGCGCGTTGGACCCCTCATGTGGCATCAGCCATCCCCTTCCCTTGACGATCCGGTATACATTTCCCGCCAGGGCAAGCCAATCGGGGAGGTACAATGACAATCCAGGGCACGCACGCGCCGAGCGCGACCTCTCTTGGCAAGCAGCCGGGCGGCAAGACCGTCTATGGCGCCGTCGTCGGCATCCTGATGCTGGAGACCCGCTTCCCGCGCATACCGGGCGACATGGGCAACGCCTTCACCTGGCCGTTCCCGGTGCTCTACAAGCAGGTGAAGGGGGCCTCGCCGGACCATGTGGTGCGCCACCAGGCGGCGGGGCTGGAAGACGCCTTCATCGAGGCCGCGCGCGAGCTGGTCGCGACCGGCGCCGACGGGCTGACCACCACCTGCGGGTTCCTGTCGCTGTTCCAGGACACCCTGACCGAAGCGGTGCAAGTGCCGGTAGCCTCATCCTCGCTGATGCAGGTGCCGATGGCCCAGGCGATGCTGCCGCCCGGCAAGCGGGTGGGGGTGATCACCATCGACAAGGCGTCGCTGACCGAGGCGCACCTGCGGGCGGCCAACGTGCCGCTGGACACCCCCATCGTCGGCACCGACAACGGGCGCGAGTTCAACCGGGTAATCCTGGACGACGAGGCCGACTTCGACCGCGACCTCGCCGAGCTCGACCTGCTCGACGCCGCCGCCGACCTGATGGACAACCACGCGGACATCGGCGCCATCGTGCTGGAGTGCACCAACATGATGCCCTACGCCGCTGCCATCCGCCGCCGCTATGGCGTGCCGGTGTTCTCGATCTTTACGTTCGTGCAGTGGTTCCAGGCCGGCCTGATGCCGCCAAGGTTCGATCCGTGGCTACGCGATCCGAGGGGTGCGTGGTGACCAACGCACTCTTCACCCGCGCCGAATTCGAAGGCCGGCTGGCCCGCGTGCGCACCGCCATGGCCAAGCGCGGGCTGGACCTGCTGCTGGTCGCCAGCCCGGCCAACCAGTTCTGGCTGACCGGTTACGACGGCTGGTCGTTCTACACGCCGCAGATGGTGATCGTGCCGGGCGAGGGCGACCCGATCTGGTTCGGCCGGGCCATGGATGCCGCCGGGGCGGAGCGCACGGTCTATATGGACGACGACAAGATCGTCCCCTATCCGGACAACTACGTCGCCTCCGCCGAGCGCCACCCGATGGACCGGCTGGTCGAGATCCTGGCCGAACGGGGCTGGGATACCGGCCGCATCGGCGTGGAGATGGACGACTATTATTACACCGCGCGCTGGCACGCGATCCTGACCGCGGGCCTGCCCAATGCCGACCTGGTCGATGCCTTCCTGCTGGTCAACCGCTGCCGGATGGTGAAGTCCGCCCAGGAGCTCGCCTACATGCGCGAGGCGGGCCGGATCGCCACCGCCGCCATGGACGCCAGCGTCGCCGCCGCCCAGGTGGGCGTGCGCCAGTGCGACGTGATGGCCGAGACCTACCGGATCACCACCGGCGGCATCGCGGACGTCGGCGGCACCTTCACCTGCAAGCCGCCGAACGCGATGGTCGGCGATATGTGCGCGGCGCCGCACCTGTCGTGGACCGACGATCCGCTGGTCGAGGGCGACCTCTACTACATCGAGCTCGGCGGCTGCCGGCAACGCTATCACGTGCCGCTGTCGCGCTGCGTCACGGTCGGCCCGCCGGAGCCTGCGATGACCGACGTGGCCAAGGTGATTGCCGAGGGCCTGAACGCGGTGCTGGAGGCGGTGCGGCCCGGCCGCGTCTGTGCCGACCTGGCCGAGGCGTGGCGCGCCGTCATCGCCCGCCATGGCATCGAGAAGGACAGCCGCATCGGCTATCCGGTCGGCATCGGCTACCCGCCGACCTGGGGCGAGCTGACCTGCTCGCTGCGCGCCGGCGACGAGACGGTGCTGGAGCCCGGCATGACATTCCACTGCATACCGGCGATCTGGATGGAGCGCTATGGGCTGACGATCTCCGAGAGCTTCGCCGTCGGCGAGACCGGCGCGGAGACCTTCACCGATGTGGCGCGTGTCCTGTTCAGCAACGGGTGAAACCGCCCTACGCCCCGGCACCAGAAATTTGCCTAAAATTTGAGGCAAGTGCCGAAAGATAAAATGCTTCTCTATTTTGATTAGACTGATCGAATACTTTTCGATTGTTCGATTTGTATCATTTTGTACTTTCGCGTTAAGACACTTTTAGAACTTCTGGCGCATTCTCAGGTCATCGGAACGCACCGATCCACCTGTGCTAAGGAGTTACCCAGATGATCCAGTTGTTCAAGAAGTTCGCTGCCAACGAAGACGGCGCCACCGCCATCGAGTACGGCCTGATCGCCGCCCTGGTCTCCGTCGCCGCCATCGGCGCCCTGGCCACCATGGGCGACAGCCTGGAGACCATGTTCTCCACCGTCTCGACCGAGCTGGACAGCGCTGTTTCCGGTTCCGGCACCGGCACGGGCTCCGGCGCCTAAGCCAAGGCCTGAGACACTTCGCGCCGGGTCGACCAACCTCCCCCGGCGCGGATGTCCGGATAACGCAAGACAACATCGGGCGGCGCGCCCTTCCCCAGTTTCATCCTGCGCCGCCCGAATGCATGGCCAGCCGGCTGTCCGACCTTCCGCTAGCACGGGCGGTACGGGCAGCCGGTTCGGTCGTTTGCGGGCCACGCAACGGGCTGGCGCAGATTAGATCGGGATCAGCTTACGCTGAATCTGCGCCAGCCCTCTCCCCCACCCGGCCACCCAGCCGGATACTGTCGTTGGGCGGCCGGGTGCCAAAAGGGAGCGCGGATGCGCGACCGCATGGAAATGGGAGAGGGCCGATGCCGACTTAGATGATCATGCTCTAGGCGTTAGTTGAACCTGACCGAGGGAGGCAGATCGCAGGCGGGGGAGCATGCGTTGCGCCGTGCGGCAAAGTCGGACCGGACCGGTCCTTGCCTCAAGGCGGCCACATTCTTTTGTGGTTAACACTCTTGTGGTGTACTCGGGCTCGACCTGTTGAGCCCAGGAACCACGCATGTCCCGGATGTCCCCCACGGCGACCGGGACGGGATTTCGCCATTGCCATGCCGCCATTGTCGATAGAAACGGTCGTCATCTGCCTGTTCGTCGCGCTCGTTCTGTGGGCTGTCGCCTGCGACGTCGCGGCCTACAAGATTCCGAACCGCATCTGCGCGGCGATCGCGCTGCTCTATCCGGCATTGGTGATCGCGGCCTGGCCGGCTGTCGATCCGCGGTGGGGACTTGCCGTCGGCGCCATCGCGCTGGTTATCGGGTTTGCCTGCTTCGCCGCCCGCCTGTTCGGGGCCGGCGACGCCAAGCTGATCGCGGCCATTGCCCTGTGGGCGGGCCCGGATCATGCGGTGCTTTTTGCGCTGGTCACCGCCGTCGTCGGCGGTGCTCTGGGAATTGTGATCCTGCTGGCAATAAAAATCGCACCTTCTATGGCCGGTCAGCCTATATTAACCATGTTTGTCTTGTGGGGCCAAAGGTGCTGGGACCGTGTGCGGTCAGTATCCGCATCGCCAGCGCCTGTCATCGAAACATCGACCTCGGCCGGCCGGACGAATACGTCTGCCGCACGTTCATCGGACGCGCATTCGTCGATGGACAGGCGGCCGAATGGCGCGCCGCCGTCCGAGACGGATACGGCGAGTGCCGAGACTGGTGGCGCCGAAATGGGGGGCGCCAGGAAGGCGGGGCCGTTGAAGCATCCGGTCCCGTATGGCGTTGCAATCGGATGCGGCGCACTGGCCGTGGCTTACAAATTGTTAACCACGGTGGCTGCATCGTAGAGCGAGAGGCCGGGCGCGCAGGAATAGGCGCCCAGTCGAGGAGTTAGACTTCATGCGGGTCGCAATTTTGGGACTGTTGGCTGTGATCGTGGGTGGTGCCACGATCTATTTCGCGCGCGAGTGGCTTGCCAACGAGCGCGCTGCCGCCAGCGAAGTCCAACGTGTCGAGGTCGAGGCGACCGAGGTCCTGGTGGCCGTGGAGCCGATGTCGGCGGGCCGGTTCGTGAAACCGGAAGACCTGCGCTGGCAGCCGTGGCCGCTGGACAACGTGGCCGACGCCTATATCGAGCAGGGCGAAATGGTCATCGACGATTTCATCGGCTCGGTGGTGCGCACCGGCGTTGCCGAAGGCGAGCCGATCACCCTGAACCGCGTGGTTAAGCCCGGCGACCGTGGCTTCCTCGCCGCCGTGCTGACCCCCGGCATGCGCGCGATCTCCGTCCCGGTCGACGAGACGTCCGGCATCGCCGGCCTGGTGTTCCCGGGCGACCGCGTCGACGTGATCCTGACCCATGCCGTGCGCCAGGATACGGCGGAGGGCGTGCAGGTGCGCCGTGCCAGCGAGACCGTGCTGACCGATGTGCGCGTGCTCGCCATCGACCAGATGGTGGAGCAGTCCGCCGGCCCCGTGCTCGCCAATACCGCCACCCTGGAAGTGACGCCGGAGCAGGCCGAGAAGGTGCGCGTGATGCTGCAGCTCGGCTCGCTGTCGCTCAGCCTGCGCAGCCTGGCCGAGGTGCCCGCCTCGGCGAACGCAGAGGGCGCGCAGGGCGACGATGACTCGTTCATGGACCGCATCGCCAGTTCCCTGGCCGGCCTGGGTGGCGCCGATGCCCCCGAGCAGCGCACGTACGAAGGCCAGACCTTCACCCTCGATTCCGATGTGTCGATCCTGCTTGGCCCGGCCGACGAGAACCAGGTCTCGGCCGACGAGCCGGCGCCGGACGCAGAACCGACAGTGATTATTTTCCGTGGCGGCTCGGGCCGCGACGGCGACGAATAGTAGCCCCCCGGAGGACTTTCGATGGCAGTGACCATGCTGCGTGCAGACCGCGTGATAGGCGTTATGGCCGTCATCTGCGCTGCCTTGATGGCGGCGGTGGCGCCGGCTATGGCGCAGTCGGTGCAAGCCGTGCAGGCGCAGGTCACCCCCGTCGCCCTCGAGATCAACAAGGGCCAGCTCTTCAAGCTGGACCGGCCGGCCGCGACCGTGTTCATCGCCAATCCGGACATCGCCGACGTCGAGGTGATGTCGCCGACCCTGATCTATGTCTATGGCGTCGGCCCCGGCGACACCAACCTCTATGCCGTCGGCCAGGGCGACCAGGTCATCGCCAACCTGTCGATCCAGGTGGTCCCGAACATCAGCCGGCTGGCAACCGCCGTCGACGCCATCGCGCCCGACAGCACCGTCGTCGTCAGCGCGGTCGAGGACAGCCTGGTCATCACCGGCGCGGTGAACTCCGCGGTGGAGGCCGCCGATCTGAGCCTGATCGCCGGCGAGTTCGTCGGCCCGGACGGCCAGGTGATCAACCGCGCGCGCGTCCACGGCCCCAACCAGATCAACCTCAGGGTCCGGATCGCCGAGGTGCAGCGCAATGTCGTCGAGCAGCTCGGCATCAACTGGGAGACCCTGACCAACCCGGGCACGTTCCTGTTCGGCATCGCCCAGGGCTTCGACTTCATCCAGTTCGACAACCAGACCCAGTCCAACCAGCTGATCCGCAACGGCGACCGCTACGGCCTGTACTTCGGCAACCAGGGCACCGGGCGCAACATCAACACGATGATCGATGCGCTGGAAAACGAGGGCATGGTCACCATCCTGGCCGAGCCGAACCTGACCGCGGTGTCCGGCGAGACCGCCAGCTTCCTGGCCGGCGGCGAGTTCCCGATCCCGGTGGCCGGCAACAACGGCGACATCACGATCCAGTACCGTGAGTTCGGCGTCTCGCTGGCCTTCACGCCGACCCTGTTGTCCGACAATCTGATCAGCATGCGGGTGCGCCCGGAGGTGAGCGACCTGTCGCCTGACGGCGGCGTCCAGCTCAACGGCTTCAACGTGCCGTCGCTGATCACCCGCCGCGCGGAGACCACGGTGGAACTGGGCAGCGGCCAGAGCTTCGCCATCGCCGGCCTGTATCAGAACAGCGGCAGCGAGACGGTGAGCGGCCTGCCGTTCGTCAGCGACATCCCGATCCTGGGCGCGCTGTTCCGGTCCGAGGAGTTCCAGCGCAACGAGACCGAGCTGGTCATCGTGATCACCCCCTATCTGGTGCAGCCGCCGACCCAGGCGCCGATCGTCAGCCCGTCCGATGAGTTCCGCGGCGTCTCGGCGCTGGACAACCCGCCGGCCGCCAGCGTGCCGATCGGCACCGCCGGGCGCGGTGCCGCCACCGGCCAGCCGCAAGGGCTGGTTGGCGGCGCGGGCTTCATCCTGAATTGAACCGATACCGAGCAGGACAGATGAACGTGCGCATCTTGAAATCACTGGTCGTTGTCGCCGCCGGCGGGCTTGCCGCCGCGGGGTGTTCCGAGTTCAAGCATCCGGTGGGCGGGCCCTATGACCCGCGGCTGGACGCTGCCATGCCGTCGAGCAACGCCTTCGAGTGGTACCAGAGCGAGATCGACTACATGGTGGCGTACGCGCCGGGCGCGGTGGAGCCGTCGCTCGACGAGATGGTGCGCCTGAATATGTTCATCGACGAGTACGGCATCGCCGCGAACGACGAACTGTACGCCACCGTCGGCGGCCCGCTGGGGCCGGAACGCGCGGCCGCGGTCGTGGAGGCGTTCGCGCTGCGCGGCCACCGCATCACGCCGATGGTCGATTCCCTGAGCGGCCAGGACAATGTGGTGGTGACGGTCAAGCGCGTGATCTATGTGCCCACCGCCTGCCTGGGCGACACGCTGCCCGGCTACGAGGGCCGGCAGTCGATGCCGTTCGGCTGCGCCAATGCGCTGAACCTCAGCCGGATGGTGGCCAATCCCGAGGAGCTGATCGACGGCCCCGCGGCGACCTGGGGCGTGGATACCGACAGCGCCATCGGCGGCATCGTGCGATACCGGACCGGCGAGATTACCCCTCTGGTTGCACCTGAGGACAACAGCATATGAGCCTGGCGGAAGTCACGATGGGACACTCCAAACGTCCGGCCAGCCGCACGCCGGTGCTGGCGTTCGTTTGCGACGATCCGACCATGGACGTTGTCAGCCGCGTCGTGCCGGGCGGCCGGCGCGGGGTCGAGGTGTGCGAGGGCGGCGTCGAGGCAGCGTGCCGGTCGCTGAACGCCGAACAGGCGCCCGACCTGCTGCTGGTCGACATTTCCGAATCCCCGGCGCCGATGGCCGACCTGGCCAAGGTGCGCGAGATCCTGCCGAACGACACCACCGTCATCGCCATCGGCAACCAGAACGACGTGTCGCTCTATCGCGCCCTGGTCAGCGCGGGCGTCAGCGAGTACCTGATCAAGCCGCTGACCAGCACCGACCTCAGGCGCGCGCTCCTGACCGCCAGCAACGATGCGCCTGCCGTACAGCAGGACGTCGGGCCGCGCGGCCGGGTGATGGCCGTCATCGGCACCCGCGGCGGCGTCGGCGCCAGCACCATCGCCGTCAACCAGGCGTGGCTGCTGGCCAACGAGCACAAGCAGCGCACCGCGCTGGTCGACCTGGACATGCATTTCGGCACCGCCGCCCTGATGCTGGAGCTTGAGCCCGGCCACGGGCTGCGCGACGTGCTGTCCAACCCCGATCGCATCGACAGCCTGTTCGTCGCCTCCGCCCTGGTGCACGACGGCGACAACCTCTATGTGCTGAGTTCCGAGGAGCCGGTCGACGACACCGTGCCGATACGCGGCGAGGGCATCACCTACCTGCTGAACGAGCTGCAGCAGGCCTTCGAAATGGTGGTGGTCGACCTGCCGCGCTACCTGATGGTGGAAGACACCACGGCGCTCAGCGTCGCCAGCGCGGTCGTCATCGTGACCGATTTCACGTTGCCGGGCCTGCGCGACACGGTGCGCATCCGCAACGCGGTCCGCAAGATCTCGCCCGACATCCATATCCAGATCGTGGTCAACCGCCTGGGCGTCAACAAGCGCAACGAGCTGAGCCAGGCCGACTTCGAGCGCAACCTGGAAGGGTCGGTCGACCTGGTCATTCCGGAAGATCCGAAAGCGGCGGCCATCGCCAATGGGGCAAAGCCCCTGGCCCTGACCGCCAAGAGTTCGCGTACCGGCGCAGGACTGCGCCAGATCACAGGTGTTGCGGCCGGCCTGGAGGAAGGCCGGCGCAAGCACAAACTGAGTCTTTTCGGGGGACGAGAAAAGAAGAAGTAGTTGCGGCGGCAGGCCAGGAAGCGACCAGCCGCCCATGGGGGGGCATGCAATGGCCGCACTGAAAGAGAGCAGGTATGCTTGATCATACGAGCACGAATGGCTCGGGAAGTGGCGCGTTCGGGGGCGGCAATGTCGATGCCGTCCACGAGATGTTGCGCCCGCACGTGTTCGACCAAATCAGGCCGTCGGCGGCACGCC
This sequence comes from Alphaproteobacteria bacterium, assembly GCA_965227515.1. Lineage (GTDB taxonomy): Bacteria > Pseudomonadota > Alphaproteobacteria > CALKHQ01 > CALKHQ01 > CBDDFZ01. Next base: position 735,812 of record CBDDFZ010000001.1, on the reverse strand, counting down.
GCCTGCAACGGCGCGAATTGGCCGGCCGGGTCAGCGATGTCGTCGTCACCGTCCTCGACCGTGACGACATTTCCGTCGACCTGCTGGAACAGCGCCAACTGATCGCCCGCCTGGTCGAAGACCTGCTGACCGCCACGTCCGACACCCTGGGCCCCATGCCGGAAGAAACGGCGGAGTCCATCGGCGGCAACGGCCCGCTGTCGGCCACCGACATCCAGAAGATGCTGACGCCGGCGCCGCGGTCCGCCGCGGCCGAGCGGCGCGCCAAGTCCGACGCCACCCACGGCACCATCACCAAGGCGATGAACCGGGTGAAGCCGGTGCTGATGGAGCGCATCGACATCGAGACCGCCTCCGCGCTGGAGGCCGATGCGCTGGTGCGCGAGCTGGACGGTGTGGTCGCCGAGATCCGCGATGAGATCCGCCTGCACCTGAACCAGAACGAACACCGCGACCTGGTGCAGGCGCTGGTCGACGACATGGTCGGCCTGGGCCCGCTGGAGCCGCTGCTGTCCGACGAGAGCGTCACCGACATCATGGTCAACGGCCCGGACCAGGTCTATGTGGAGCGGGCCGGCAAGCTGGAACTGACCGACGTGCGGTTCCAGGACAATTCCCACGTCATGAACGTCGCCACCCGCATCGTCACCCGGGTCGGCCGGCGCGTCGACGAATCGAACCCGATCTGCGACGCGCGCCTGCTGGACGGCAGCCGCGTGAACGTCATCGCGCCGCCGCTGGCGCTGGACGGCTGCTCGATCTCAATTCGTAAGTTCTCGCGCAAGAAGATCTCGCTCGACATGATGGCGGGCCAGGGCAACATGGCCCCGCAGATGGCGACGATCCTGAAGATCGCGGCCCGGTCCCGCCTCAACATCATCGTTTCGGGCGGCACCGGTTCCGGTAAGACGACGCTGCTGAACGCGTTGTCGGAGCTGATCGACCACGGCGAGCGCGTCGTCACCATCGAGGACGCGGCCGAGCTGCAGATGCAGCAGCCCCATGTGGTGCGGCTGGAAACCCGGCCGCCGAGCCTGGAGGGCACCGGCGCGGTCAGCATGCGCGACCTGGTGCGCAACGCCCTGCGTATGCGCCCCGACCGCATCATCCTGGGCGAGGTGCGTGGCGCCGAGGCGCTGGACATGCTGCAGGCCATGAACACCGGCCACGACGGGTCGCTGTGTACGCTGCACGCCAACCAGCCGCGCGACGCCCTGGTCCGTATGGAAAACATGATCAACATGGGCACGGCCAACCTGCCGTCGAAGGCGATCCGCACCCAGATCGCCAGCGCCGTCGACCTGATCGTGCAGATCAGCCGCATGCGCGACGGCAAGCGCCGGATCAAGAGCATCGTCGAGGTGATCGGCATGGAAAGCGACGTGATCGTGACCCAGGAGCTCTACAAGTTCGAATTCGAGGGCGAGAACGACCGCGGCGAGCTCTACGGCAATTTCAAGAGCACCGGCGTGCGCCCGCACTTCCTGCAGAAAGCCGAGTACTTCGGCCTGCACCAGGCGCTGATCGAGGCGATGTAGCCCGGACGCCGGCAGCGACGAGGACGCGACGCATGGACGGATTCATGGAGATGGAGGTGGCCGGCATTCCGATGCCGATGCTGCTGCTCGGCGTGGGCGCCGTGTTCGTCGTGCTGCTGCTCGGGCTCGCGCTGACCGCCAGCAACGACAACAGTGCCAAGCGGCGGCGGCGCACCAACGCCGTGATGCGGCGCGCCAAGGGCGAGTACGTCGAGGAAGACGCCCAGCAGGCGCCGCGGGAGCTGCGCATCAAGACGTCCGACAGTTCGTTCGGCGTCGTCGACATGGCGGTGAAGCGCTTCGTGCCGCGTCCGGACCTGTTGCGATACCGCCTGGGCCGCACCGGCAAGAACATCAAGCTCGGCGAGTACGTGATGGCGGTGTTCATCGCCATCATGGCCTTCACGTTCCTGATCAAGCAGTTCATCGGCCTGCCGCTGGCCGCCAGTGCCTTGTTCGGCCTGGTGATGGGGCTGCTGGTGCCGCACTTCGTCGTCGGCCGGATGATCGCAGGCCGGCGCGCCAAGTTCACCAAGCTGTTTCCGGAGGCGATCGACCTGTTGGTCCGCGGCCTGAAGTCGGGCCTGCCGATCACCGAGTCCATGACCACGGTCGGCAACGAGATGGCCGCGCCCGTGGGCACCGAATTCCACACGATCACCGAGCAGATCAAGTTCGGCAAGTCGGTGGACGAAGCCTTGTGGGCGGCGGCCGAGCGGATCGGCATGCCGGAGTTCAAGTTCTTCGTCATCTCGCTGGCGATCCAGCGCGAGACCGGCGGTAACCTGGCCGAGACCCTGACCAACCTGAGCGACATCCTGCGCAAGCGGGCGCAGGCCAAGCTGAAGATCAAGGCGCTGTCGTCGGAGGCACGCGCCAGCGCGCTGATCATCGGCTCGCTGCCGTTCGTCATGTTCTTCCTGTTGAACACCATCAGTGCCGGCTATTCCGATCCGCTGCTCTACGATTCCCGCGGTCAGGTCCTGCTGGCGATCGGCCTGTTGTGGCTGTTCTGCGGCTTTGCCGCGATGGCCAAGATGGTGAGGTTCGAGATATGAGCCTTGAAGACCTGATCCCGTTCGGCATGGAGACCGGCGACTTCATCGTCACGCTGGCGGCGGTGGCCGCCGTGCTGACGGTGCTGGCGCTGTGGATGGCGCTGGTGCCCAACAACACCATGGCCAAGCGCGCCCGCCAGCTGCTGGCACACCGCGCCGCCCTGCGCGAGGACGCGCTGGCACCGAAGCGGCGCCGTAGCAGCGAAACCGCGATGAGCCTGATGCGCACTGTCGTCAGCAAACTGAAGCTGATGAAGTCGCACAGCTCCGAAGCGCTCAACATGAAGCTGTCGCGCGGCGGCATCCGCAGCGCGGATGCGCCGGTCAAGTTCATGTTCGCCAAGATCGCGCTGCCGATCGTGTTCGTCGGCGTGGCGGTGTTCGCGGTCTACATCGCCGAGCTCTACGAACTGTCCGGGTTCGGCAAGATGCTGGCGGTCATCGGCGCCGGCCTGCTGGGTTATTTCGGCCCCGACATCTACGTCTACAACCGGGCTTCCAAGCGCAAGCAATCGCTGCAGAAGGGCCTGCCCGATGCGCTGGATCTGCTGGTGATCTGCGCCGAGGCCGGCCTGCACCTGGATTCCGCGATCAACCGGGTCGCGGACGAAATGAGCCTGAGCAATCCCGACCTGGCCGAGGAGTTGGCGCTGACGTCGGTCGAGCTGAGCTTTCTGCCGGAACGGCGCAAGGCGCTGGACAATCTGGCCCAGCGGACCGGCTTGGCGGCCATGCGCGCCCTGGTCAACACGCTGATGCAGACCGAGAAATACGGTACGCCGCTGGCGCATTCGCTGCGCATTCTGGCCGCCGAGCTGCGCAACGAGCGGCTGATGAAGGCGGAGGAGAAGGCGGCCCGGCTGCCGGCCGTGCTGACCGTGCCGATGATCATCTTCATCCTGCCGCCGCTGTTCATCGTGCTGCTGGCGCCGTCGGTGCTGAACGCCATCGACGCCATCAAGGACGTGTTCTGATGGTGTCGGCCTTCTGCTTCGCAAAATATGCGACGGCCTCGGCCCCCGTGCCGAGAGCGACAAGCCGCAATGGCGCCATGTGCTTTGCTACGCGGGCAAACACACCATCGTCGCCCTCGCGCTTGTCGCGAGGGCCCATTTGCGGGGCGTCTTGGTCGAGCACCGAAGAATGCTGGCGGATTGGGCCCATCGGGAACGGGCAACTGCCCTCCAAGACAGAGCATGTCACTCAACGCCCGGCATGCGGGACAACAATGGGTCCTCGCCATAAAGGCGAGGACGACATCACTGGATTGTATCGGGGATTGAGCGACCCGACTGCGAAGACTGGGTCCCTGGCTGCCGCACCGGCGAGGGCGTCAGCCGCTCGAATTGTCGGTTGGCCGCTATTCGATATGGCTGGCGATCAGCGTGTCCATCTCGGTCACGCCGGCGTCGTCGAGCCAGGCGCGCGCCAGATGCGCCGCCACGTCGTCGGTGCCGATGCGCCAGTCGTGGGCGGTGGGATCGCTGTTCAGCCAGCCGATCAGCGTGCCGTCCTGCGGCGCGAACGCGCTTTCCTCCGGCGCGCCCATGCCGCCGCCGATGGCGATCGCGCGGGCGGACGACGGCTCGATCGAGCGCAGGAGCTGGTAGTAGTCCAGATTGGCGGCGACTTGCGCCGGGCCGAGATCGATGCGCGCCACCGCGGCGGCCTCGTCGTCGCGGCCGGCCAGGCCCAGCACCAGCGCCAGGTTCTGGCGATGGCGGACATTGGCGCGGCCGCTGCTGACGATCTGCTCGATCATGCCGATGGCCATGTCGTACTGGCCGCCCAGCGCCAGCGACAGCGCCATGTTGTTGGTGAGGTCGGTGTCGGCCGGCGCATCGGACAGGCCGAGCTGGTAGTGCTGCTGGGCCGAGAGGTGGTCGCCCATAAGGTCGTAGGCGACGCCCAGGCTGTTGCGCAGCGACGCGCTGTCTTCCAGTTCCGCCGCCCGCAACAGATAGGGCAGCGCCTGCTCCGGCATGGTCTGCGCCAGCAGCGAGTTGGCCAGGCCGCGCAGCGCATCGGCGTTGTCGGGGTCGTTGACCGCCGCGAATTCGTAAGCCTCCGCGGCCGAGCTGTAAGCGCCCAGCGACGAGTTCATCGCACCCAGGCGCAGCAGGGGGTCGGTCGCGTTGGGGTCGCGCAGGTGGGCCTGCTGGTAGAGCGCGAACGCCGTCGCGCGGTCGCCCTGGCCCAGCGCGTAGTCGCCCATCCGGATCAGTCGCTCGGAGTCCTCGGCAGCCTGCGAGGTCTCGCCATCGAAGATGCGGCTCAGGTCGAAATTACCGCAGGCCGTCAATCCCACACAGCAAACTGCCGTGGCGAGGGATCGACGAATGCTCATGGACTTGATCATCCGGGGCGGTCTCATCCTTCAGGGCCTCTCGGTCGGTCTATGGTTAACGGCAGTACTCCGACAAGATTACTTCTTGGTAAACGGTGACCATCATGAACAGAAGTTCAAAGGCGTGCGCGGACAGCACGGGACGGGTTGCAATGAACGTTAACGCACGCGCGCTCGGCAGGGCAATCGCGGCGTCGCGCATGGCGCGGCTGGCGGCACGCTGGCGGCGCGAGCGCGAAGGTGCCGCGATGGTGGAATACGCGCTGATCGGCCCGCTGCTGATCATGACGCTGATCGGCATCGTCGAGGTCTCGATGGTGATGTTCCTTAACATCATGGTCGAGAGCAGCGTGCGCGACGCCGCGCGCTACGGCCTGACCGGCCTGGAGATGGAGGGCCAGTCGCGCGAGGAGTACATCATCTCCATCGTCGAACAGCGCACCCTGGGCCTGCTCACCATCGACAGCAGCAACGTCGACGTCAGCGTCTATGACAGCTTCGCCGAGATCGCCGACGACGAGCCCTATACCGACGTCAACACCAATGGCGAGTACGACGACGGCGAGCCCTATGTCGACACCAACGGCAATGGCAGTTGGGATGGCGACCCCGGCACGCCGGGCGCGGGCGATGCCAATGAGATCGTGATGTACAGGGTTAACGCGGAATGGGCGCTGTTCACGCCGTTCATGGCGTCCCTGCTGGGCCAGGAGGGCCTGTTCACCATCAGCGCCAGCGTGGCTGTGCGCAACGAGCCATGGGATATCATCTGATGACCGCGATCATGAAAAGCGCCCAGGTATGGGCGCGGCGATCGATGTCTCCGTTCGTCCGTTTCCTGCGGGCGGAAAACGGCGCCATTCTGGTCGAATCCGCCTTCGTCTTTCCGATCCTGATCGTGCTGCTGCTCGGATCGGTCGAGATCGGCCGCTATATCCTGCTGCACCAGAAGCTGGAGCGCGTCTCCTCGTCGGTGGCCGACCTGGTCGCCCAGTCCGACGACGACGTCACCCTGGCCGAGGTGCAGTCCCTGTTCGGCATCGCGCCGCACATCGCCGCCCCCTTCGACATCTCGGCCAACGGCCTGGTGACGATCACCGCCGTCACCCGCGAGGAGGACGACATCGCCCGCATCGCCTGGCAGCTGAGCGAGCTGGGCGACCTGGTGCAGGACAGCGATATCGGCACCGTCGTCGGCGCGGCGGCCAACCTGCCGGAAGGCTTCGTGCTGCCGGAGGGCGAGACCGTGATTATCGGCGAGGCGTGGTACGACTATGAATCGATACTGCTGCGGTTCGTGCAGCCGGACGAGCCGGTCTATCACCGCGCGTTCTTCCGCCCGCGTATTTCCGACCTGGACACCGCGCCGGAATAGGTGACGCCCTTATTGTAAACGCGCCTGTGCCGCGCCATAACCGGGGCAGACTGCAACCCCGGGAGGCGGCATGGAGCGCTTGACCTATTTCGAGGGCCGCTGGCACGAGGGCGACCCCTATCTGATGAAGGCGTCGACCCACGGCGCCTGGCTGGGCTCGGTGGTGTTCGACGGCGCGCGCCACTTCGACGGCATGGCCCCGGATATGGACCGCCACTGCGCGCGGGCGATCAATTCGGCCCATGAGCTGGGGCTCGAGCCAGACATCTCCGCCGGTGACATCGAGCAACTGGTCCATGACGGCGCCAGGCGCTTCGCCGAGGGCGCCGCGATCTATGTGCGGCCGATGTTCTGGGCCGAGGAAGGCTTCATCGCCCCGGAGCCGGAGAGCACCCGCTTCGCGCTGGTGATGTGGGTGGCGCCGCTGCCGTCCGCCGACGGCTTCAGCGCTTGCATCACCGGTCATCGCCGCCCCGTGGCCGCCGCCGCGCCGACCCTGGCCAAGGCGTCGTGCCACTACCCCAATCTCGGGCTCGCCATGAAAGAGGCGAAGCGGCGCGGCTATTTCGCCTCTGTCGTGCTCGATGCCATGGGCAACATCGCCGAGTTCGCGTTCGCCAACCTGTTCATGGCCAAGGACGGCGAGGTGCACACCCCGGTCTCCAACGGCACCTTCCTGAACGGCATCACCCGCCAGCGGGTGATCAAGCTGTTGCGCGATGACGGCATCACCGTGCATGAGCGGGTGATCGCGCCCGGCGAGCTCAATGACGCCGACGAGATCTTCAATTCCGGCAACTACGGCAAGGTGATGCCGTGCACCCGGTTCGAGGACCGCGACCTGCAGCCGGGGCCGATGTTCCGCCGCGCCCGCGAACTGTACTGGGACTTCTCCGCGACGACCCGGTAGGCCAGTCGCCGAAGCGCGTTCGGTAACGGTTGCCTCAATAGACACAAGTGTCGTCGCCCTCGCACCTGTCGCGAGGGCCCATTTGCGTGGCAGTCCCAGCCAGTGCTGAAGACAACGGGCTGTAGGGCCTATCGCATTCGGTCGACCGCCAATTCAGATGTCGATCGATGCCAACCTATTGAGTTTCGGGACATAAATGGGTCCTCACCACAAGGGTGAGGACGACAGGTTCTTCATGTTGCATCGATCGAGCAACCCCAACCGTTATGTGTGGCTGCCCTGGGCCACATGCCCGACCGCCACAACGGGACCGGTAGCGTCCAGCCCCAGGTGACTAACTGCCGCCACTTGAAATTGGTCTGACAACATGACCAATATGGCGTCGGAACGATGAACGACAGCCACCCCACGCCCTCGGGTAACGATGCCAGCGACGACGTCGCGCGCTATTTGCGCCCGGTCGAGACCAAGTCGCGCGACATCGTGGTGCTGGAACGGCTGGCCGCCCTGATCGGCGGCACCGCCATGCAGCCGGGCGACCGCCTGCCGGCCGAGCGCGAGCTGGCCGAGCGGCTGGGCGTCGGCCGGTCCACCGTGCGCGAGGCGCTGAGCCGTTGGGCCGCGCTGGGCGTGGTCGAGCGGCGCAAGGGCAGCGGCACCTTCCTGTTGACCAAGGTCGACCCGGACACCCGCCACGTGCCGGTCGCGGTACAGTTCGAGCGCGAGGCCCTGCGCCGGATGGTGGAGGTGCGGCGCGCACTGGAGCTGGAGGTGGTGGGCCTGGCCTGCGAGCGCGCCACCGATGCCGAGCTGGAGATCATCGCCGAGCGCTTTCGCGCGCTCGATGCCGCGCATGCGCGTTATGGCGCTTCCCACGACCACGACCGCGCGTTCCACCAGGCGATTTACGACGGCGCCCACAACGTGGTTTTCAGCCATCTGATCGGCCAGTTGCAGGTGGCGTTCGACACCGCCTACGACACGCCGTTCCGCGACAAGGACTATGGCGACGCAAGCTTCCCGCTGCATCGCGTGCTGGCCGACGCCATCGCCGCGCGCGATGCCGAAGCGGCCCGCGTCGCCATCGGCCGCATCCTCGACATCCTGCTCGAGGAGCTGGACGCCATAGGTGCCCCATGACCGACGACATGCCCCCAAAAGGCCCACCACCTGCCGGCCCGTCACCCGCCCCGGACGAGCCGCGCACACTGTCGCTCGACACGCTGATGACCCACGACGAGGACCTGCCGTTCAACGCGGTGGTGCCGCCGATCGTGCAGTCCTCGCTGTTCACGTTCGACAGCTACCGCGCGATGGAGGACCGGTTCCACGAGCGCGACACCGCCCATGTCTACTCACGGGTCGGCAACCCCACCGTCCAGGCGTTCGAGGACAAGGTGCTGGTGGCGGAGGGCGGCACCGCGGCCCGCGCCGTCTCGTCCGGCATGGCGGCGATCTCGTCCGCCGTGCTCGCCCATGTGGCGGCCGGCGACCGCATCGTGTGCGTGCGCGACGTCTACCCAGATGCCTTTCGCCTGTTCGAGAAGCATTGCCGGCGGTTCGGCATCACCACCGAGTATGTCGACGGACGTGACGAGGATGCGGTCGCGGCGGCGCTGCCGGGCGCGCGCCTGCTCTACCTGGAAAGCCCGACCAGCCTGACGTTCGAGACCCAGGATATCGCCCGCCTTGCCGCGCTCGCCCGCAGCCACGGCGTCACCAGCATCATCGACAATTCCTGGGCGACCCCGGTGTTCCAGCGCCCGCTTGAGCACGGCGTCGACATCGTCGTGCATTCGGCCAGCAAGTACCTGTCCGGCCATTCCGACACCGTGGCCGGCGTCATCGTCACCGACCACGACCACATGGCGCGCATCAAATCGCTGACCTTCCCGCTGCTCGGGCCGAAGCTGTCGCCGTTCGAGGGTTGGCTGCTGTTGCGCGGCATGCGCACGCTGCATCTGCGCATGGCCCGCCACATGGAAAGCACCGCCACCCTGGCCGCGCGGCTGCGTGCGCATCCGCATGTCACCCGGGTGCGTCTGCCCGGGCCCGACGCGTCCCCCTATCTCAGCGGCCACTCCGGCCTGTTCGGCTTCGAGGTCGCTGCCGGCGTTGACGTGCCCGCATTCTGCGACGCCCTGAAGATCTTTCGGCTCGGCGTGAGCTGGGGCGGCCACGAGAGCCTGGTGTTTCCGGCCCAGCTCGGCCTGGGGCTGACCCAGGACACCGCCAATTCCCTGATCGCATTCGGCGTATCCGACCGCCTGATACGCCTCAGCGTCGGCCTGGAAGGGGCCGACGATTTGTGGGCCGACCTCGCCCAGGCGTTGTCGGCCGCGACGGCCGCCGAAACAATGGACAACCCGACGACGGCCGCACCGAACCAAGAGACCCGAGAGAACCAAGATCTGGTCAACGAAGGAGGATAGATCGATGAAACGCATGGTTGTTAAAACCACGCTTGCCGGGCTGCTGGCCGGCGCCTTCGCCACCCCGGCACTGGCCCAGACCCAGCTGACCCTGGTCGAAGTGATCACCAGCCCGCCGCGCACCGAGCTGCTGCAGGGGCTGGTCGACCAGTTCGAAGCCGCCAATCCCGGCGTCGAGGTGGAGATCATCTCGCTGCCCTGGGGTCAGGCGTTCGAGAAGCTGGCGACCATGGTGCAGGGCGGGCAGACCATCGACGTGGTCGAGATGCCTGAGCGGTGGATGTCGCTCTACGCCAACAACGGCCAGCTCGTCGACATGGAAGCGATGTTCCAGGCCTGGGACGGCAAGGACACGGTCAGCGAAGCAGCGATCGAGTACGGCCGCGTGGTCGACGGCAGCCTGCACATGGTGCCCTACGGCTTCTATCTGCGCGCGCTGTTCTACAACACCACGCTGTTCGCCGAGGCCGGCCTCGACGGGCCGCCGGAGACCTGGGACGACTTCGTCGCCGCGGCCGAGGCGGTGACCGCGCTCGGCGACGGCAAGACCGGTTATTGCCTGCGCGGCGGGCCCGGCGGCACCACCGGCTGGCTGCTGGCGATGACCGCGATGGAAGGGTCGGGCCAGTGGTTCGACGAGGACGGCCAGTCGATCTTCTACAGCGACGCGGCCAAGGCCGGCGCGCAGATGCTGGTCGACATCTACCAGAACGGCTGGGCGCCCCGCGACAGCGTGAACTGGGGCTTCAACGAGATCGTCGCCGGCTTCTATTCCGGCAATTGCGCCATGCTGGACCAGGATCCGGACGCGCTGATCGCGGTGTCGCAGTACATGGACCCGAACGACTTCGCCGTCGCCCCGCTGCCGCTGGGCCCCAACGGCAAGTCGTACCCGTCCATCGGTTACGCCGGCTGGTCGATGATGACGGGCACGGTGGACCAGGACGCGGCCTTCGAGCTGATCTCCTTCCTGTCGGGCTGCGAGGCCAATCTTGAATGGGCCAAGCTGGTCGGCGTGATCCCGATCTGCAACGCGGCGGCCGACGACCCCTATTTCGCCGGCGAGCAGTTCGCGGGCTGGCTGACCGAGCTGAACGACCCGCGCTGGGAGCCGCTGCCCTACCCGGCCTATCTGGAAGAGTACGCCTATTTCGCCGACGTGCTGTCGATCCAGACCGCGCAGGAGATGCTGCTCGGTGAGCGCACGGTCGACGAGGTCGTGACCGAATGGGCCGACTACCTGACCGAGGCCCAGCAGAAATGGCTGGCGGCACAATAAGCTCCGCCACCATGCCGATGGCGCCGGATCGCAAGGTCCGGCGCCAGTCCTCTCGAGGGCGGGGCGACTGGACCCGCGCGCTGGAGCCGTGGACCTATCTGTCGCCGGCACTGGTGCTGCTGCTGGCGGTGATGTTCGTGCCGCTGGTGCTGGGGCTGACGTTCGGCTTCCAGAAGATGGAGCTGCTGAACCCGTTCGCCCAGACCGAATGGATCGGCACCGATCACTACGAGGCGCTGGTCGACGACCGCTATTTCTATCGCGCGCTGTGGCAGACCGGGTGGTGGACCGGCGGCTCGCTGATCTTCCAGCTCCTGCTCGGCCTGGGGCTTGCCCTGCTGCTGAACCGGCCGTTCCTGGGACGGCGCGTGGTGCAGGCGCTGGTGTTCCTGCCCTGGGCGGTGCCGACCTTCCTGTCCGGCCTGAACTGGGCGTGGCTGTTCAACCCGGTGATCGGCCCGCTGCCGCACTGGATGTTCGACCTCGGCCTGCTGGACGAGCCCTACAACATCCTGGGCGACCCGGCGCTCGCCATGTGGGGGCCGATCGTCGCCAACGTCTGGTTCGGCATCCCGTTCTTCGCCATCACGCTGCTGGCCGCGCTGCAATCCATCCCCACCGACCTCTACGAGGCGGCGGCCATCGACGGCGCCACGCCGTGGCAGCGCTTCGCGCGCATCACGCTTCCTTACCTGGCGCCGATGATCGCCATCACCGTGCTGTTGCGCACGATCTGGATCGCCAATTTCGCCGACATCATCATCGTCATGACCGGCGGCGGGCCGGCCCATTCCACCACCACGGTCGCCAGCTACATCTTCACCACCGCGTACCGGAAGCTCGACTTCGGCTACGCCTCCGCCGTCGCGACGGTGCTGCTGGCGCTGCTGCTGACCTACGCTGTGCTGCTGTTGTGGATGCGCCGCGTGCTGCCGAAGGTGAACTAGGGATGCGTTGTCGCGCCGCTATGCTACCACCCCCATCGTCGTCCTCGCCGCCAATCAAACCTCTTGGGTGGCGAGGACCCATTTATGGCCTTGAACGCAATCAGTCCCTGAGACGCGATGATGCATGGGGCGCCGCGGCCCAGAACGCATCGGCCCACTCGGGGATAGATCCTGTGCCGCCCCGCGATGGGCCCTCGCCACAAGGGCGAGGGCGACGAGGTGTGGGGTGATCGTCACCGACCGCAGCTCGGCGACGGGCATCACCATCTCGGCGGGGCGCTACGTGGCGGTCGCCGGCTACGTGCTGTTCGCACTGTTCCCGCTCTACTGGCTGCTCAAGATCGCGGTCACGCCCGACGACCTGTTGTATTCGGAAGGCGTGCAACTGTGGCCGTCGCTCTCCACGCTGGACAATTTCCGGGTGGTGCTGTCGCAGACCGACTTCCCGCAGTACTTCACCAACTCGGTCATCGTGTCCGGCTCCACCGCGATCATCGTCACCCTGATCGCAGCGGCCGCCGGCTATGCGTTCTCGCGGTTCCGCTTCCGCGGCAAGGCGGCCATCGTGTTCCTGCTGCTGCTGACCCAGATGTTCCCGCTGGTGATGCTGATCGCGCCGATCTACCAGATCCTCAGCCCGCTGGGCCTGACCAACACCCTGTGGGGGCTGGTGCTGGTCTATTCCGCCTTCAACGTGCCGTTCGCCACCTTCCTGATGCAGTCGTTCATCGAGGGCATCCCGAAGGAACTGGAAGAGTCGGCGATGATCGACGGCTGTACGCGCACGGCCGCCCTGCGCCGGATCATCCTGCCGCTGACGCTGCCCGGCATGGCCGCGACCCTGGGCTTCGTGTTCATCGCCGCCTGGTCGGAACTGCTGTTCGCGCTGATGCTGATCAATTCGGAGGGGTCGTCGACCTTCCCAGTCGGCCTCCTCAACTTCGTCTCCAAGTTCGCGGTCAATTGGGGGCAGATGATGGCCGCTGGCTTCCTGGCGCTGATCCCCGCCTGCGTGTTCTTCGCCCTGATCCAGCGCTTCCTGATCCGCGGGCTGGTTGCCGGCGCCGTGAAGGGTTGAGCGTGAAGGGTTAGAGGCGCGCGCCAACATCGCTGTTATTGTGCAGCCTCTCCTATACCGTCATGCCCGCACTTGATGCGGGCATCCACGTCTAATAGGCCGCTGCGCGGCCTTCTCGTGGATCCTCGGGACAAGCCCGAGGATGACGATCTTGGTGTGAGATCAATGCGTTGCGCATGACTGTCGCCTACCCCACCATGCCGGCGATGCCGTCCCATAGCAGCTTGACGGCGGCAATCACCATCATGCCGTAGCTCAGCTTGTAGAACAGCTCCTGGCTGACCAGCTTGTGCAGTTTCAGGCCCAGGAAGATGCCGATCGGCGCCATTGGCGCCAGCACCAGGGCCGTGGTCAGGTTCTCGGCCGAGAACTGGCCGATCAGCGCGTAGGGAATGATCTTCGCCTGGTTGATGGCGAAGAACAGGATCACGCTGGTGCCGACGAATACCGATTTGTGCAAGTGCTGCGGCAGCATGAAAAACTGCACCGGCGGCCCGCCGGCATGGGCAATGAAGCTGGTGATGCCGGCAACCGTGCCGCAGGCCACGCCCACGGCCGGGTGGCCCCGGCGCGGCTTCAGCGCGGCGCGCCGGCTGACGAAGTAGTTGAGGGCGAACAGCAGCGCGATCAGGCCCAGGATCAGGCGCACCATATTCTCGTCGATGCTGTCGAAGATCAGCGCGCCGATGACGATGCCGACCATGGCGCCGGGCAGCAGGATCAACAGGTTGCGCTTGTCCCACTGCCGGCGATAGGCCCAGATCGTCATCAGGTCCATGAAGCAGAGGATCGGCAGCATGATGGCGGCGGCGGCCAACGGCGAGATCGCGATCGCCATGATCGGCACGCTGAGCGAGCCGACGCCGCTGGAAAAGCCGCTTTTGGAGATGCCGGTGATCAGGACCGCGAAGGCCGCGATCGGATAGAACCAGGCGGAGACGTCGTGGAGTTCCATTGCCCCGGATTGTTAGGCCATAACCTCTGCCCCGGCACGCACTCTCCGCCGCACCAAACGTCGCAGGCCGGCCCTCGCTGACGCTCCGGCAGCAGCTAGTCCAATACCGTCTTCACACCGACATGGCGGGCGAAGAAGCCCGTGCGTTCCCCCGTACGTACGCGTACGGCCGGTCGCATCGCAACAGCGTCAGCGATGGGAGCCCTCGTAGCGGAACCCGCCCTGGTCTGGCACGTCGTAGTAGTCGCCCTTGGACGCCAGATAGATGTCGCCCGAGGTTTTCAGCCCTGTCGGCTCGTCCAGCATGCCGGCGGAGATCGCGATACTGCCTGAGCCCTTGAACTCGAAGAACAGGCTGCCGCCACAGCGGTTGCAGAAGCCGCGCCGCGCCTCGTCGGACGAGTCGTACCATGTCAGCGTCTCATCGTTGTCGAACGCCAGGTTTTCCAGCTTGCAGCCCGAGTAGGCGCCATAATGGCCGTGGGTCCGGCGGCACTGCCCGCAATGGCAGTTCACCACGTCGCGCAGTTCTCCGGCCACCTGGAACCGCACGCCGCCGCACTCGCACCCTCCCGAAATCGTGTCCATGACCCGTCCTTTCACACCTTGTCAGCCGAGCCGCCGCCCATTACGTAAGCACTATCTTACATAACGTCCGTGCGCACCCGTGCACGGCAACGAGGGAGGCCGGCATGGCCGATGTCAAGGTTATTGGGGCGCCGCAGAGCACGTTCGTCCGCACCACGCGGATGGCATTGGAGGAGAAGGGCGTCGCCTACGACCTGGAGCCGGCCGGGCCGGGCGCGCCCGAGCTGTTGGCGGTCAACCCCTATGGCAAGATGCCCGGCTTCCGCCATGGCGATCTGGTGCTGCACGAAACGCCGGCGATCACCCGATATATCGACGCCGCCTTCGACGGGCCTGCGTTGCGGCCCCGCGACGCGAAGGGCGAGGCGGAGATGGACCGCTGGATCTCGGTCTGCTGCGACTACCTCTATGACGACGCGATCCGCGCCTATGTGCTGCAGTATATCTTCCCCACCGGGCCCGATGGCGCGCCCGACGCGGCGGCGGTGACCGCCGGGCGAGACAAGACAGCCAGCCGGCTGGCCACCATGGAGCAGGCGCTGGCGAGTGGCGAGGGGCCCTATCTGTGCGGCGCCCAATACACGCTGGCCGACGCGTTCCTGGCCCCGATCCTGTTCTATGTCGGCAACATGCCCGACGGCGCGGCCCTTCTGGACGCCGCACCGCGGGTGAAGGCGGTACAGGCGGCGATTGCCGACCGGCCCAGCTTCGCCGCCACCATGCCGCCCATGCCGGAATAGCGCGACCGGAAGGGCCCTGCCCGCGGTCCAGGCAGTTGACGCAGGCGGTTGACGGGGCGCGCACCTGGTGTGGTATCCCGCCCTTCATGAGCGATACACGGCGAACTGCTGCGAACGACGATGCCGGCGACGCACCGGGCACGGGCTCGGCAACCGGTGCCGCGAAATGCCCGCTGTGCCGGAAGCCGGCCGATGGGAAATTTCGGCCGTTCTGTTCCGCGCGGTGCCGCGATGTCGACCTGCATCGCTGGCTGGGCGGCGCCTATGTCATTCCGGTCGCCCCCGATCCCGACGACTGGGACGGCGGCGACGGCACGGTGCCGCCCGAAACCGGCGCGGTGGATGTGCGGTCAGTGGACGAGGAGTGAGGACTGCTGGTTGCGGTAGCGCGGCGCGGCCAGGACCTGCGACTGGCCGACCCGCACCGAATGCAGCGGCCCGTCCAGGTTCTCGCGCCAGTAGTTCAGGAACGCCAGCAAGCGCGGATAGTCGGGCGCCCGGTCCAGGCCCTGCCAGACAAAGGTCTGCAACATCGCCTGGTGGTCGGGCATTCGGTAGGTGATTTCGGCCAAGGTCAGCCGGAAGTCGTTCAGTTGCTGGGCAAGCCCCGAACCTGCGATCGGCTGTTGCCGGTCCGGCTGTTCCCAGGTTGGCCGT
Organism: Alphaproteobacteria bacterium; assembly: GCA_965227515.1. Classification (GTDB taxonomy): domain Bacteria; phylum Pseudomonadota; class Alphaproteobacteria; order CALKHQ01; family CALKHQ01; genus CBDDFZ01. Next base: position 719,908 of record CBDDFZ010000001.1, on the reverse strand, counting down.
CGAACGTCGCGCATGGCACCCCCACATCAAGTGAATGGACATGGTTGCAAAGGGCGCGCTTGCATTCGGCACCGCATCGCTGCCATAACGGCATCGCGCGGGCTGCCTGCCGGCCCGCCCCCAAGCCCAGCCGCCGCGAAGGCAACCGCTGAGCTTGGGCATGGGCCAGCTCTCCATGCACTGCCAGATTCATGCCAGATCGAGGCCTTCGGTCCGGCATATCGGCGTTGCATGGGGTCGATTATCCCGGCCACGAGTCTGGGCTGCAACGGTTAAGTCTTGCTGAATCAATACTTTAGCAGCCTTGGTCGTTGACTGCTGCCAGCCGGCGGTCGATCGCTGCGGTAAATGCAAATTTTTTGCCCCTGGCCGCCGACTCACCTTGACACGACTTCCGCAATTTCCTACGTGCCGTTAGCAGCCGTGAGGGGAGAGTGCTAACAAATGGCGGCAACGCTGCTGCTATGGCGCCCGAACCCGCGAAGCGGTTCGTTTCGAAAAAGCACATCGACTGGAGGATGGATATGAAATTTCGGCCATTGCACGATCGTGTTGTGGTCCGCCGCATCGATGCGGAGGAACGGTCGGCCGGCGGGATCATCATCCCGGACACGGCGAAGGAAAAGCCGATGCAGGGTGCGGTGGTCGCAGTTGGCCCCGGCGCGCGCAACGATGCCGGCAAGGTTGAGCCGCTGGACGTGAAGGCGGGCGACACCATTCTGTTCGGCAAGTGGTCCGGCACCGAGGTCAAGATCGACGGCGAAGACCTGTTGATCATGAAAGAGTCCGACATCATGGGCGTGATCGAGACCACGGGTGCGGCGAAGAAGAAGAAGGCGGCCTAAGGCGCGCCTTTTTTCGTTTCCGAGCAATTCAAGATGACCGGCTGCGCGCCCTGCTGACCGCAGGCACGATGCGCGCGGCCACCCAAGAGAGAGGTTTGACATGGCAGCGAAAGAAGTCCGCTTCTCGGCTGACGCCCGCCAGCGCATGCTGCGCGGCGTGGACATCCTGGCCGATGCCGTGAAGGTGACGCTGGGTCCGAAGGGCCGCAACGTGGTGCTCGACAAGAGCTTCGGCGCGCCGCGCATCTCCAAGGACGGCGTGACCGTCGCCAAGGAGATCGAGCTGGCCGACAAGTTCGAGAACATGGGCGCGCAGATGGTGCGCGAGGTGGCGTCGAAGACCAACGACATCGCCGGTGACGGCACCACCACCGCCACCGTGCTGGCCCAGGCCATCGTCCGCGAGGGCGCCAAGGCCGTGGCCGCCGGCATGAACCCGATGGACCTGAAGCGCGGCATCGACAGCGCGGTCGAGGCGGTTGTCGCTTCGGTCGTGAAGCAGTCGAAGAAGGTGAAGACCAACAGCGAGATCGCCCAGGTCGGCACCATCTCCGCCAATGGCGACGCGCAGGTCGGCGAGATGATCGCCCGCGCGATGGAGAAGGTCGGCAACGAGGGCGTGATCACGGTCGAGGAAGCCAAGTCGCTTGAGACCGAGCTCGAGGTCGTCGAGGGCATGCAGTTCGACCGCGGCTACCTGTCGCCGTACTTCGTGACCAACCCGGAGAAGATGGTCACCGAGCTGGAAGACCCCTACATCCTGCTCCACGAGAAGAAGCTCTCCAACCTGCAGGCGATGCTGCCGGTGCTGGAGACCGTGGTGCAGTCGGGCAAGCCGCTGCTGATCATCGCCGAGGACGTCGAGGGCGAGGCCCTGGCCACCCTGGTGGTCAACAAGCTGCGTGGTGGCCTGAAGGTCGCGGCCGTCAAGGCGCCGGGCTTCGGCGACCGCCGCAAGGCCATGTTGGAGGACATCTCGATCCTGACCGGCGGCCAGGTGGTGTCCGAGGACCTGGGCATCAAGCTCGAGAACGTCACCCTCGACATGCTGGGCAAGGCGAAGCGCGTCTCGATCACCAAGGAAGAGACCACCATCGTCGACGGCGCCGGCAAGAAGAACGACATCGTCGGCCGTTGCAACCAGATCCGTCAGCAGATCGAGGAGACCTCCTCGGACTATGACCGCGAGAAGCTGCAGGAGCGTCTGGCGAAGCTGGCCGGCGGCGTTGCGGTGATCCGCGTCGGCGGCGCCACCGAGGTCGAGGTGAAGGAGAAGAAGGACCGGGTCGACGATGCCATGCACGCCACCCGGGCCGCGGTCGAGGAAGGCGTGGTCGCCGGTGGCGGCGTCGCCCTGCTCTATGCTTCTTCGTCGCTCGACAAGCTGAAGGCCGACAACGACGACCAGCGCGTCGGCATCGATATCGTCCGCCGTGCCTTGCAGGCCCCGGTGCGGATGATCATCGAGAACGCCGGTGACGATGCGTCGGTGATCGTCGGCAAGCTCGTCGAGAAGGGCGATGCCAGCTACGGCTACAACGCCCAGACCGGCGAGTACGTCAACATGGTGAAGGCGGGCATCATCGACCCGGCGAAGGTCGTGCGAGCGGCCCTGCAGGACGCGGCCTCGGTCGCCGGCCTGCTGATCACCACCGAGGCGATGGTTGCCGAGAAGCCGGAGAAGAAGGCGCCGGCCGGTGGCGCGCCCGACATGGGTGACATGGGCGGCATGGGCGGCATGGGCTTCTAGGCCCGCGCCCGGTTGCCGGCTCTGCCCCGATCGATTTCAGGGGCGGGCCACCTGGAATGACAGGGAGCCGTGGGCCAACGCCCGCGGCTCCTTTGTTTTGGCCGCCAGCCCAACCGCCGATGTGTTAGACTGCCGGCCTGCAATCCGGTGCCCGAGGTCCATGAGCATGTCCGAATCGGCTGCCAGACTTATGACAGTGGAAGAGTACCTGCCATGGGCAGCGCAGCAGGCCGCGCGGTACGAACTGCTGGATGGCACGCCGGTCGCCATGGCGCCGGAACGCGTCGAGCATGCCGACGTCAAGCTGGCGGTGGCAGTGGCTCTGCGCGACGCAATCCAAAAGGCCGGCGTCGAATGCCGCGCCTATCCAGACGGCATGACCGTCAGGATCAACGCGCAAACCGCGTTCGAGCCCGACGCCTCCGTAAACTGCGGGCCCAGACCGCCTGCCGACGCTTTGGAATTGAACGCGCCCATCGTGGTCGTCGAGGTCATGTCGCCCTCTTCGAAGTCGATCGACTTGGTTGCCAAACTCGAAGGCTACGCCCAGGTCAACTCCATCGCACACTATCTTGTGTTCGACACGGAGCGCAGGAAGGTCATCCATCACCGCCGTGCCGGGCCGGACCGTTTCGATACCCACATCGTCTCCACGGGCGAAATCGTCCTCGATCCGCCGGGCATCGCGATTGGCGTTGACGCCATCTTCATCGAAGCGCTGGACGATCCAGGCAGGTAAGTTGGAATCAGCTTCGCCGGAGGCGACACCGCACGCGCCTTCACCGCTGCGTCATTTGTGGCGAAATCGGTGTGCCCGGGCCCTGCGATGCGTCATAGGTTTGCCATACTGCTTGCGAATCAATCTCCGCGTGAATGACGTGAACCGCCTGCCTCGAGCTTCGACCTGGGCACGCCGTGCAGCCATGATGGCGACATCGGTGGCATTGCTCGGCGGCGTCGCGCCTGCCCTGGCGCAGGATGCAGCGGACGGGCCGGACGCACCGGAAGCACTGGACATGGACGCGGTGGCGGCCCTGCTGGAGCAGACCACGAGCGAACAGGCGTCATCCGAACTGGAAGAGCAGGCGCTGGAACAGGAAGCCGAACAGTTGCGCGAACAGGCGGAAGCGGCCCAGCACCGGCTGGTGGTCGCCGCGCGCGCGGTGCAGGACGCCGAAGCCCTGCTGACCGAACTGGAGGCCCGCCTGGTGCGCATCGACGCCGAACTGGCCACTGCCCAGGCCCAACTGGTGGAGGACCGGGCACGCTTGTCTGGCGCCACCCTGGCGCTCTATCAGGTGGCCGCCGCATCGCCGCTCGCCCTGCTGGCCAATGGCGAGGATCCCAATCGCGCGGTGCGCGCCGGTGTCGTGCTCTCCACCCTGGCGCCGGCGCTCAGCGCCGAGGTCGCCGCGATGGCAGAGCGCACGGCGAACCTGACCGAACTGCGCCGCGAGACCGAGGACCAGCGTGCCAAGGTGGCGCGGGCGTCGGCCCGGCTGGACGCGGAGCGCGCCACCCTTGCCGGCATCCACACCGAATTGGACGACATGCATCGTGCGCGCTACAGCGCGCTCGCCGCGGCACACGACCGTTCCGAATCCCTGGCCGAGCACGTCGACGCCCTGGCTGGCCTGATGGACGACCTGCGCCTTGCCCGTGTGGACGCGCCCACTGTGACCGTCGAGTTCGGCGCGGCGGCACCAGTGGTTCTGGCCGCCATCGAAACCGACCTGTCACCCTATCTGGCGGATGGGGCTTCGATGGCCGCGGCGTCGGGACAACTGCGCCTGCCCGCGACCGGCGATGTCAGCCTCGACTTCGATGTCGTCGATGCATTCGGCCTGGTCGGCCGTGGCCTGCACATCGCAGCCCGACCGGGGGCGCAGCTTGTCAGCCCGCATGGCGGGGTCGTTGCCTACGCGGCACCGTTCCCAGGGCGCGGGCTCGTCTTGATCATCGATCATGGCGAGGGATATCATACGGTGATATCAGGATTGTCGCGGATCGACACGGCGGTTGGCCGCCGGCTTCTGAGCGGCGAGCCTATTGGAATTGCGGCAGATGCACCCACACCCGGCACCGCAGGCGTGGTGTCGATTGGCGTGGAGTTGCGGCACGATGGCGTGCCGATCAATCCGAAAGATTGGTTTCTCTTAGACAAAGACGGGATGGACGAATGACCCGGAACACAGTCGTCGCCGTGGCGGCGGTCGCACTGTTTGGTTGGGGGGCGGCTTCCGCGCTCAGCCAAGAGACCACTTCCGACACGTACCGCATGCTGGATCGCTTCGGCGAGGCCTTCGAGCAGGTGCGTGCCAACTATGTTGAGGAAGTCAGCGACGAAGAGCTGATCGAAGCCGCCATCAACGGCATGCTGGCGTCGCTCGACCCCCATTCCAGCTTCCTCGACCTCTCCAACTTCTCCGACATGCAGATCGAGACCCGTGGCGAATTCGGCGGGCTCGGCATCGAGGTGACGATGGAGAACGGCTTCGTCCGCGTGGTGACGCCCATCGACGACACGCCGGCGGCCGAGGCGGGCATCCAGTCCGGCGACTACATCACCCACCTGGACGGCACCTCGGTACAGGGCCTCACCCTCAACGAGGCGGTGGACCTGATGCGCGGCCCGGTGGACACCGAGATCGTGCTGACCATCGCGCGCGAGGACACCGAGCCGTTCGACGTGACCCTGCGCCGCGCGGTGATCACCGTGGATAGCGTGCGCTATCGCACCGAGGGCAACGTCGGCTACATCCGCATCACCCGCTTCACCGAGCAGACCCAGCCCGGCCTGGCCCGTGCGCTGGAGAACCTGCAGGAAGAGCTGGGCGACGACCTGGAAGGCTTCGTGCTGGACCTGCGCAACAACCCCGGTGGCCTGCTCGACCAGGCGATCGAGGTGGCCGACGCGTTCCTGGAGCACGGCGAGATCGTCTCCACCCGCGGGCGCCGGCCGAACGACACCACCCGCCACAATGCGGACCCCGGCGACCTGGCCAACGGCCTGCCGGTCGTGGTGCTGATCAATGGCGGCTCGGCCTCCGCGTCGGAGATCGTTGCCGGTGCGTTGCAGGACCACCGCCGCGCGATCATCGTCGGCACCCAGTCCTTCGGCAAGGGCTCGGTCCAGACCATCATGGAGCTGCCGGGCAACGTCGCGATGAAGCTGACCACGGCGCGCTACTACACGCCTTCGGGCCGGTCGATCCAGGCCGTCGGCATCGTGCCGGACATCATCGTCGAACAGGCGATCCTGGAGACGCTGGAAGAGATGGGCATCCGCGAGTCCGACCTGCGCGGTGCGCTGGACAGCAGCGAAGACGAAGACCAGGCCGAAGAGGTCGCCGAAGAGATCGAGGACTATCAACTGCAGCGTGCCATCGACTTGATCCATGGCATTTCGCTGTTTGCCTCGGTCGATTAGGCAATCGCACACGAAATAGTGTAGTCATAATGACATACGGCCCGCGTGGCCGACTCGTGCGCGGCCGGCGATGCTGGAATCGCCGGCCGCACGCCCGGCCACGCACAAGGTGACGGCGCACCGACCATGCACGCGATTGTTGGCATGGCGGTGGGTCGCACGGCCCCCCGCGCCGGGGGGTGGTTTGGGAGACAACGCTGATGTGGCGCGCCATCCCGTGGGTATTGCTGCTGCTGGTCGTCGGCGCGCTCGCCGCGGGCGCCGTCTATGTCAGCCAGCTCCCGGTGCCCGGCGCCCCGGCGTCCGTGGACGGCGCGGCGGAGGCGCCCTCCGACACGTCCGATCGCGGCATTTCGCTGGCTGAGGCCGATCCATCCGGCCCTGACGACACGCCGGCAGCCGATACCCCGATAGCCGACGCCCCGGCAGCCGATACCCCGGCAGCCGATACCGATGCGCCGGACAGTGGCGATCAAGCCGAAACCGGTCACGTCCCCGACCCGATGATGGCGGAGGCCGATCTGCCCTGGCAGCGCGTCGACCATCCCGATGCCGACTCAGACGTTCCGGCGGACAGTGCGAATGATGAGCACGGCGACGAGACGGCAGAGCCTGTCGCGGCATTGCCGCCGGCGCCCGAGCCCGAGCACGGCGCCAACGATCAACACGCTCCCGACGACCATGTCGCGCCGGACGATCACGCGGATGCGGTGGCCGAGGCTGCCGACGTTGCCGACCATGGCGACGACTATGCCGTGCCCGCCGAGGACACTGGCAGCGACGAGCATGATGCCGCGCCTGTTGTGGACGAGGCGCCGACACAAACCGCAGCGGTGGACGAAACCGAGCACCCCTCCCGCGCGCCTGGCGAGCCGAGCTTGCACGGCCCGATGCCGGTGCAGCCGCGCGAGTCCCTCGATCTGGTCTCCATGCTTGGCCTGGAGGTGCTGGAAGAAGACCACGCCGGCGATGCACCGGCAGATGACGCAGCGCCGGCAAGCGACGATGCCGGTCCGGCACTCGGCCAGACGCCGCCGGCCGTGGTGGTGCAACAGCCGCCGGACGATGAAGCGGAGGTCGTTGTCGCGGCGGCCGACGATGCCGCGATGGACCACGACCCAGCAACGGATCACGACGCCGGCCAGCCCGAGATGGCCGACGACGTCCACGAGACCGATGGGCCGGAACCGGCCACCGACGAACAGCTCGCGGACGACGATCACGCGACCGCGCCCGAGCAAACCGCCGACGTGGCCGATGCCGCAGTCGAGAACCACGAGAACGACGAGACCCACGAGACTGATACACCGCGGGTCGCTGACGCACCGCAGGTCGCCGAAGCTCCCGTGGTCGAGACGCCGCCGGTCGAGGCAGCGCCGCCGCAACCCGCGCAATCCAATGCACCGTCGGTGGAACTGGCGCTTTCCAGCGAGCCCGATCCGCAGCTTGTCGAACTGGCCGATGTCGGCCCGTTGCCGACGGTCAGCGTCTCCGGCGACCAGCCCTGGCAGGCCTATGCGCGGCCATTCGACGACACCGGCGACCCGCCGCTGATTGCCATCGTCGTCACCGGCCTCGGGCTCAACAGCAGCGCCACAGAGGCCGCGATTCAGCAGCTTCCGGGCGCGGTGACGCTGTCGTTCTCACCCTATGCCCGTGGCCTCGACCAATGGATCGCGTTGGCCCGGGCAGCCGGCCACGAGGTGCTGATCGACCTGCCGATGGAGCCGTCGGACTACCCCGGCAGCGACCCCGGCCCATGGGCGCTGATGACCTCGCTGACACCGGAACAGAACATGGAGCGCCTGGAGTGGGTGCTGTCGCGCGCCACCAACTATGTCGGCGTCGGCAACTTCATGGGCTCACGGTTCGCCGCCGACCAGCTGGCGATGCAGCCGGTGCTGGAGGAGATTCGCTCGCGCGGCCTGGTCTACCTCGACAACCGGGCGGCGGTCGGCGATGTCGCGGAACGCGTCGGCGCCGCCATCGGGCTGCCGGTGGTGGTCAGCGACGCCCGGATCGACAGCATGGCGGCCAGCCCGGCCATCGATGCCGCGCTCAACGAGGTGGAATCGATGGCGCGCCGTGACGGCACGGCGGTGGCCATCGGCAGCGCCTATCCGGTGACCATCGACCGGCTGGCGATCTGGACCCGCGACATGGTGCGACGCGGCTATGGCCTGGCCCCCCTGTCCGCCGTGGTGACCCGTCAGGTCGCGGTCAACTGACCTCATCCATCTTAGAATGAGCCTTCGCCCGACCGCCAAGCCCGGTAAGGGCTATCGCCGCTGCGCCGGTGTCGTGCTGTTCAACCCGGCGGGTCTCGTCTTCGTCGCGCGCCGCGCCGATGTGGCCGACGCCTGGCAGTTGCCGCAGGGCGGGATTGACAAGGGCGAGGACGCAGCGCTCGCAGCGCAGCGCGAGCTGGCCGAGGAAACCGGCATCGTTTCGGTCGAAATGATCGACGAGATCGACGGCTGGCTCGCCTACGACTTCCCGCCGGGGGTCGGGCGCGGCCGCCATTGCGGCCAGGCCCAGCGCTGGTTCGCGATGCGGTTCACCGGCGACGAGGCGGAGATCGACCTCGCCGCCCACGGCACGCCGGAATTCGACGCCTGGCGCTGGGTGCCGCTGGACGAGGTGCCGGGGCTGATCGTGGAGTTCAAGCGCCCGGTCTACGCTGCCGTGGCGAAAGCGTTCGCGCACTTGGTGTCATAGTTAGTCCGGGATCAGCTTACGCTGAATCTGCGCCAGCCCTCTCCCCCACCCGGCCACCCACGAAAGTATCCTGCGGGGTGGCCGGGTGGGGGAGAGGGCCGGTGCCGACTTGAACTCAAAAAGTCCAAACAACTCAACCGATCACCAGGAAGATCGTCGACCCGGCGCGCCGGATGGTCAGGGCCAGCGAGCGGTCGGGCTGCGCCAATGCCCCCGCCAGTTCGGCCAGATTATTTATGGTCTGCTGGTTGATGCCGATGATGATGTCGCCTTCGCGCAGGCCGAGGCGTGCGGCGCGGGTGCCGGCGTCCAGCGTGCCCACCAGGACCCCGGTCTCGCGGCCATAAAGCGACATGCCAGGCAGGATGTCGTGCAACACCGCGCCATGCAGGGCATCGAAGGTGGTGCCGTCGTCGATCGGGCCTTCCACCAGGTCGCCAAGGGCGGCGATCAGCGCCATCGGCTCGCCATTGCGCACGATGCCGATCTCGATCGGCGCGCCGACCGGCGCCAGCCCGACCTCATTGCGCAGGTCGTCGCCGTCGCGGATCGGCCGGCCATTGATCGCGACGATCACGTCCCGGCTGACGATACCGGCCATCGCCGCGACCGAGCCCGGCTCGACCCGGGTCACGACCACCCCGTCCGCGGCTGCCAATGCAAATGCTTCGGCGATGTCGGGGGTCACGTCCTGGAACGCGATGCCCAGGCGGCCGCGCCGGACCTCCCCATACGCGGCCAGTTGATCCAGCACCAGCGCCGTAACGGTGCTGGGCACGGCGAACCCGATGCCGATATGGTCGCCCGCCGGCCCGAGCTCGGCGCTGTTGATGCCGATCAGCCGCCCCCTGAGATCGATCAGCGCACCGCCCGAGTTGCCGGGGTTGATCGGTGCGTCGGTCTGGATGAAGTCGTCGAAGCCCATATGGTCGATGCCGACCCGGCCGACACCGCTGACCAAGCCGGAGGTGATCACCTGGCCGGTGCCGAAGGGGTTGCCGATCGCGATGACGAAGTCGCCGATCACCGGCGGCACCGTGCGGTCGAGCACCAGGGCCGGCAGTCCGTCGGCCGCCACGCGCAGCAGCGCAATGTCGGTGGGCGCGTCGGTGCCGACCAGATCCGCCGGCAGGCGGCGACCGTCGCGTAGCACGACCTCGATGCCGCTGGCGTTGGCCACGATGTGGTGGTTGGTCACCACGAAGCCCTGGTCGGCGTCGACAATGACGCCCGACCCGGCGCTGACCCGCAGCGGACCGGGGCCCGGCGCGAACGGCGGCAAGCCCGGCAGGTCGAAGAAGCGGCGATAGAACGGGTCGCGGAACAGTGGATTGTCTTCCACCGGCGAGTTCGAGATCACCGAGATGCTGACCACTGCCGGCGACGCGTCGCGCAACAATGGCGACAAGCTGGGCACGCCGTCGTCGTTGACGAACGGCGGCAGCTCGGCCCAGGCGTTGGCTGGACCAAGCAGCGCTAGGATAAACACCAAGGCGCGGCGCAACATGCCTCGCAGAATTCCCCCAATCCTGATCTCTAGCGGTCCACCCGGAGCAGAGGGTCTGTTCCCCGTGGCCGCTGTGCGAACCGGCGCGCCTCTACGGGCATTGCCGGTTCCCCCGAGCCCGGCCGCCATTTCCGGCGTGCGGGCCAATATCTTCTGGCGCGCGGTCAGATCGGCTGACCGACCTCCGCCGCCACCTGGCGTTCGACGCCGTCCCTGATAACCGTCAATTCGATCTTGTCGCCTATTCGCAGCAAGCCCACCCGGCTGCGCAATGCCGCAGCGCTCACGATCGCGCGACCGTCGACCGCGACGATCACGTCGCCGGCCTCCAGCCCCGCCGCAGCCGCCGCCGAACCGTTCGCCACCGCCGCCACAATCGCGCCGTTGGTGGTGCCAAGGCCAAGCTCCAGCGCCTGGCCGGGCGAGATATCGGTGATCGTGACGCCCAGATTGCCGCGCTGGATCTCGCCCGATTGCAGCAGCCGCTGCGCCACGTCGCGCGCGATGTTGCTCGGCACCGCGAAACTGATGCCGATATTGCCGCCATTGCGCGACAGGATGGCCGTGTTGATGCCGATCAGCTCGCCGCGCGAATTCACCAGCGCGCCGCCCGAGTTGCCCGGATTGATCGACGCATCGGTCTGTATGAAGTCCTCATAGCCGTCGCGCAGCAGGCCGGCCCGGCCCAAGCCACTGACAATGCCCGTGGTGACCGACTGGCCGAGCCCGAACGGGTTGCCGATCGCCACCGCGAAGTCGCCCACTTGCACCGCGTCGGAGTCCGCCACCGCAAGCTCGCTCAGCCCACCGCTGTCGATGCGCAGGACGGCAATGTCGGTCGGCGGATCGCTGCCCAGCAGCTCGGCCTGGAAGCTGCGCCCGTCGCGCAGCGTCACCCAGATCGACTCCGCGCCGGCGATGACATGATGGTTGGTGACGATATGGCCTGAGTCGGCATCGATGATGACGCCGGAACCCGCCGTGATCTGCCGTTCCGTCGGCAGGTCGTCGGGCAGGTCGAAGAAACGGCGCACCGCCGGATCGCGCAGGATCAGCGGCAGGTCCTGCTCGACATCGATCTCGACGGAGATGTTGACGACGGCCGGGGCCGTGCGCTCCAGCATCGGCGCCAGCGTCAGCAGGGCCTCTTCGGTGGTGGCAGGAAAGGCGGAGGTCGCGCTCGCCGAGGGGCCCTGGCATGCGGTCACCGCCAGGGCGGCGCCAACGCAAGCGGCCACGATCCCGACAGCCGAATGCAACCGTGCGGGCAGCCAACTCCGTTCCGTCGCGCTGCGCTGGGGCGCGTGCCGAATCATCTTTCGATCGGGCCCTCCTGACATCGAAACTAGTCATCGCGGCCCGGCATTCAAGCGAGCATTCGACCCAGCCAAACAATTTATTCTTACCAACCGGCAAGGTCTTGCGCTGTTCCGGCACGAGTCCCGGTGTCGTCCGGGTGTCGCCCGGGTATCACTGCGGCGCGCCGGCGCACGGCCACTGGCGCGAAATTGTTAGGTGCAAACACGCAACAGTGTCATCGTCGAGCCACATTCATCCGGAATATTGCGTTGAAGTCGTTGCTGACACGACCCACCTTCACGCCTGAAACATCCTGGAGGCTCGCATCCATGCGCCCGACCCAAGCCGCGCGTCGACTCCCGGCCACCACGTCCGCCGCCGCACTCGGTATCGCTGCGTCCATCGCCGTTCTGGCCGTTGCGCCGTCGGCCGTCGCCGATACCTATGAGGCGTGGGACGCCTACGACCGAGGCGATTACAGCTCGGCCTACGAGCTGTTTCTGCCGGAGGCGCAGGCCGGCGACGCCGACGCGCAATACGGGATGGGCCTGCTGCTGTCCGATGGCCTTGGGGTCAAGCAGGACCGCGCGGCCGCGGTGGAGTGGCTGGAGCAGTCCGCCCTGTTGGGCAACGACCAGGCCATGGTCAATTTGGGCTTCCACATAGACCTCGGCCTCGGCCACCCGCGCGATCCGGACCTGGCCGAATACTGGTACGAGCAGGCGGCCGAGCTGGGCAACCTGATGGCCCTGAACAACCTGGCCTATCTGTGGGCCCTACAGAACCGCAATCTGGATCAGGCGCTGGCCTCGATGCAGGACCTGGTCGAGCTGGTGCCGGAAGAGTCGAGCTATCTGGATACCCTCGGCTGGGTGCTCTACCAGCGCGGCGAATACGCTGAATCGGTGCGTTTCATCTGCGAGGCGGTGATCCTGGAGCCGGGCCACCCCGAGCTGCGCCTGCACCTGGGCGATGCCTATTGGCAGATGGGCCGCGCGTTCGACGCCCAACACCAGTGGCAGCGCGCCATGCGCCTGCTGGAGGAACCGCAAGCGCTGAGCGACAATGGCGCCGACTTCGCGGAAGGCCTGGGCCTGATGCTGGCCGGCGAGGTGCAACGCCGCCTGACCGAGGGCCTGCCGGCGCCGCAGGCGGTGCCGGACAATGTCGACGACCCGCTGCCGGGCATCCCGGACGAGTGCAGCGTACCCGTCGTCTGACCCTGTCGGTCTTGACCAGCTTGCGCTGAAACCTCCGCCGGCCGTCCAAACCGGCCCCACAATATCCAGTATGTCGCAGGTGCGGCTCTACCGCATCTGCGCGGTCATTGTGCAGATCGGCGCTGAAATGCGCTAAACTCCGGCACGATTTGAGCCCGAGTCGCCAACTGCGCAGGGAAGTGTCGACGGCCAATGGCGTCTGGCGCGACAGAGCTTGTCACCGCATACAACGTAGAGGCCTATGCGGGCGATCAATGGACCACGATCGCGCGGTTCGACACGCCCGACCAGGCGCGTCGCGCGATGGCGGTTCTGCGCGAGCGCCGGCCGGAAGCCCAGGTGCGGCTGGCGATCATCTCGTCGCTGCGACGACCCAACAGCGATGTCGCCACCATCGTCGCCGAAGCGCGCCCGCCGATGCCCGAGCCGCCGCCTGCCGCGCCCGACGGACATGCCCCCGAAGGAAGTTTCGACGTGCCCCCCGATACCGACCACCTTGCCGACGGACGCCAATTGCCGTCCGGCACCCGGCCGTCCGCGCCGCTGACCAAACCCAAGCGCCTGGGCCCGGCCTCGGGCGCGACCGATCTGCGGTCCGGCGTGATGGCGCGCCGCATGGGGCTCGGGCGGCGTCACACGGCGCTGGGTGGCGTGTCCGTGCTCGGCCTGGCGGCGGCGGTCTTCGTCGTCGGCCTGCAAACCGACCACCCATGGGCCGTGGATATGCGCGACACGGCACTGGGGCTGTTCGACGACGGCGAGCGCGGCAGCATCAGCCGCAGCCTGGCGGAAGATGTCGAGCAGGCGCTGGCCGGGATCGCCGGCGACACCGCCGGCGGCCTGGAGCAGCCGAGCGTGCCCCGTTCGGTTGCGGAGGACACGGCCATTGCCCTGGAAACCGCGTCCAGCGAACCGGGGCTGCTGGCCGGCCAGTGGGCCCTGAGCCCGGAGACCTGTCACCGCGATGCGGTGGCGTTCCTGTCCGGCATGGAGGTGCGGATCGACGGCGCCGGACGGCCGGCGGCGCGGGACGTCGCCGCCTATGCCCCGGCGGCCGACACGCCTGCCGCGACCGTGCGCTATCAGGACGGGGCCAGCGCGCGCTATCTGCGTAACGAGGACGGCACGCTGGAGCTGGTCTGGCTGACCATCGCCAACATCACGATCACGCCGGGACTGACAGCGCCGCTGTACCCGTGCACGCAGACATCCCCCGCGGACGACGCTGACCCGGTCGCCACCGTGGTGCCGGGCGCCAACACCATGCAGGCGATGCGCAACCAGAACAGCCCGGCCACCGGCTTCAGCGCCGCCGTGGCCTTCGGCGACGTGGCGGCGGCACTCGGCTACATCGATGCCGGCGTCGCGGCCGACACCATGCTGCCGGACCGCGACGGGCTGACCGCCCTGGACTGGGCCATTGTCGGCCGCAACCGGATGGTGGTGGCAGGCCTTCTCGACGCCATGCCGGCAACCGGCCGCGATAGCGAAGCCATCGGCGAGGGCGACGCCGATGAAGCTGCGGTCGCCCACCCGCTCGACCGTCTCGGCGCCGGTGGCCTGACCCCATTGATCCTGGCTGTCCTGGTGGATGACCGCGCGATGGTGGAGCTGCTGCTGGCGCATGGCGCCGACGCCGATTTCACCGATGCCGAGGGGTTCACCGCGCTGGCGCACGCCACCGCCAACGACCGCGCCGATCTGGTCGCGCTGCTGGAACCGCTGACCGGAGCCGTTGAGCCATCCCCGGATACGCCCGCCGAGCCATTGCCGATGCCGATGGCGGGGCAGGCCGCCGACGAGGCGGCAGAGCTGGAGAGCGGCGGCACCGACGACGACGAGGAAATCGGCTCGGGGCTATAGAGTCCCGATCAAACCTGGATCGATCCGTCCTGGCCGTGGATGCGCTGCCAGGCGCGCACGAACGATATCGCCCTGATCTGCACATGCTCCGGCTTGGCCCCGCGCTGGTAGAGGGCGGAGCCAAGCCCGAAGCCGCTGGCCCCGGCGCGGACATAAGGCTCCATCGCCTCCGGCGTGATGCCGCCGACCGGATATACCGGCACCTGCGGCGGCAGCACCGCCCGCATCGCCTTCAGTACCGGCGGCGGACTGGCTTCGGCCGGGAACAGCTTTAGGCCGTCGGCCCCGGCCGCCAGCGCCGCGAACGCCTCGGTCGGCGTGGCGATCCCCGGCATCGCCACCAGCCCGGCATCCTTCGCCGCCCGGATCACCTCGACATCGCCATGGGGCATCACGATCAGCCGCCCGCCGGCATCGGCCACCCGCGCCACGTCTTCGGCCCTCAGCACGGTGCCCGCGCCAACCATCGCCCGGTCGCCGAACCCGTCGGCCAATGCCGCGATGCTGTCGAACGGGCGCGGCGAGTTCAGCGGCACCTCGATCAGCCGGAACCCGGCGTCGACCAGCACCTGGCCGATGGCCGGCGCCTCGTCGGGCTGGATGCCGCGCAGGATCGCGACCAGAGGCAGGACGCTGGCGGCTTCGGCGAATGTGGTCATGACGCGCTTCCTGAGGCGATCAAACCGGCGGCGTTGGCCAGCGCCCATTGGCCCCGTGCCGCCGCATCCTGATCGGCGATAGCCGTTCGCCGGCCGAGCGCGTGCAGCGCATCGGCATAGGACCCGGTCAGGTGCGGGCTGCCGACCAGGGTGACAGGGGTGCCGGCGGGGACGTCGACCAGGGCCGCGTGCAGTTCGTGGCCGATCAGCAGGCCTGACAGGTAGGAGGTGAGGTCGGCCGCGGCCAGGCGCTGGAACAGGCCATTGGTGCGCACCGAGAACAGGTGGTTCAGCAGTCCGCCGGGCCGCGCCGCCTGCAACAGGCCGGCGGCGAACGCATCCGGCGCATGGCCGCCGGTTTCCATCAGGCGGCCGAGGATGGTGTGGTCGCGCAGCGCCTCGAACACCTCGCCGGTCATGTAGGTGCGGAAGCGGTCGATGCGCCCGCCCTCGATCCACACCCACTTGCTGTGGGTGCCCGGCAGGCAGACCACCTGAGCGTCTCGCCCCAGCATGCCGATGAGCTGGGTTTCCTCGCCGCGCATGACGTCCGGCGTGCCGTCGGGCGCGTTCCAGCACAGGCCGGGCACGAAATGCAGCACGCGCCCGTCAGGCACGGTGTGGGCCACCATCGCCGCCGACAGCATCGCCGCGTCGCAGGGGCAGGCGCAATAGCTGGTCTCGACCCAGCCCTGGCGGCTGGTGATCATGCCCGACAGCACGATGGGTGGCATGGCACCGCTGTCCGCGCACCAGCCGGCGATGGTCTCGTCCAGCACCGCGCCGAACCCGTCGGCCGGCACCTTCATGATGCCCCTGGCCGCCGCCCGCTCGTCCAGAACAGTGCCGTCGGCGGCCATCGCCACCGCGCGCAGGTTGCTGGTGCCCCAATCGACCCCGATAATGGCGATGTCGCGCTGGACCATGTCTGCCCTTCCGCTCAGGCGGCGCGGCGGACGCGCGGGTTGATCAACCCGTACAGGATATCGACCAGCAGATTGACCAGGATCACCGTGGTGGCGATCAGCAGAACGCCGCCCTGCACCACCGGGTAGTCGCGGCGGCCGATGGCATCGACCATCCACTTGCCGATGCCGGGCCATGCAAAGATGGTCTCGGTCAGGATGGCGCCGGTCAACAACACGCTGACCTGTAGGCCGATCACGGTCACCACCGGGATCAGGGCGTTGCGCAGCGCATGCAGGCCGACCACCCGCAGCGGCTTCAGGCCCTTGGCGCGGGCGGTGCGCACATAGTCCTCGTTCAGCACTTCCAGCATCGACGAGCGGGTCATGCGGGCGATAACAGCGAGCGGGATGGTGCCGAGCACGATAGACGGCAGCACAAGGTGGTGCAGCGCCGACCAGAACGCCTCCGGCTGGTCGGACAGCAGCGTGTCGATCAGCATGAACCCGGTCACCGGCTGCACCCAGTACATCACGTTCAGCCGGCTGGAGACCGGGGTGATGTCCCAGGTGACCGAGAACAGCAGCATCAGCAGCAACGCCCACCAGAAGATGGGCATGGAATAGCCGGCCAGCGACGTGCCCATCACCAGATGGTCGCCCACCGACCCGCGTTTGAGGGCCGCGAACACGCCGGCGGGTATGCCGAGCACGATCGCGAACACCATGGCGAAGAACGAAAGCTCCAGGGTCGCCGGGAACAGGCTGAAGAATTCCTCCAGCACCGGCCGCTTGGTCTTGATCGAGACGCCAAGGTCGCCCTGCACGACGCCGGAGATGTAGATCGCGTACTGCTCCAGGATCGGCCGGTCATATCCGAACTGCGCCTGCAGCTCGGCATACCGCTCCTCGTCCAGACCGCGCTCGCCCGCCAACAGCAGCACCGGGTCGCCCGGGATCAGGCGGATCAGCGCGAAGGCCAGCAGCGTCACCCCTATGAAGGTGGTGAGGATGATGACGGCACGTCTAACTAGCGTCTGCAGCATCGCGCGGTTTGCGGTCCAAGCCCGGAAACACGGAGGGCCGCCCGTTTCGTCCGGACGGCCCTCGCGTCGTTACCTCAGCGGGTCGGCCCTACTCGGCCAGCGACACGCCGTAGAAGTTGTGACCGCCCAGCGGATCGATCACATAGCCCTGCACCTCGGGGCGCATGGGCATAAACACCACAGAGTGCGCGGTGGTCACCCACGGCGCCTGCTCCTTGAAGATGACCTGCGCCTCTTCGTAGAGCGCTGTCCGCTCCGCCTGATCGGTGCTGCGCTGAGCCTGGATGAGCAGCTCGTCGAACGGCTCATAGCACCAGCGGGCCCGGTTCGCCCCGCTCGCCGCATCGCAGCTCAGCAGCACGTACAGGAAATTGTCCGGGTCGCCGTTGTCGCCGGTCCAGCCGAGCAGCACGGTCTGGTGCTCACCGTCGCGCGAGCGCTGAAGATACTCGCCCCACTCGTAGGACACGATCTCGGCTTCGACGCCGACCTCGGCCCAGTCGGCCTGGATCAGCTCGGCCATGCGCCCTGCATTCGGGTTGTAGGGGCGTTGCACCGGCATCGCCCAGATGTCGGTCGTGAAGCCGTCCGGGAAGCCCGCTTCGGCCAGCAGCGCCTTGGCCGCCTCCGGATCGTAGGGATAGTCCTCGACGGCGTCATTGTACGACCACATGGTCGGCGGAATCGGGTTCTTGGCCATCGAGCCGGCGCCCTGGAAGATGATGTCCAGGATCGCCTGCTTGTCGATCGCCATGTTCAGCGCCTGGCGCACCCGCACGTCGGTGAACGGCTCCTTCTCGGTGTTGAAGGCGAGATAGCCGACGTTCAGGCCTTCCTGCTCCATCATGTTGATGTCCGGATTGGCCCGCATGTCCTCGATATCGGAGGGGTTCGGATAGGGCATCACATGGCATTCGCCGGCCTGCAGCTTGGCATAGCGCACGCTGGCGTCGGGCGTGATCGAGAAGATCAGCATGTCGAGCGCCGGGGCGCCGGCCCAGTAGTCGGCGTTTGCCTGATAGCGGATCACCGCGTCGGTCTGGTAGTCGACCAGCTGGAACGGCCCGGTACCGACCGGCTCCAGGTCGATCAGCTCCGGCGTGCCGGCTTCCATCATCGCCTCGGCATGCTCCAGCGACATGATGGACGCGAAGTCCATCGCCATGTTGGCCAGGAACGGCGCCGCGGGCGCGTTCAGCACAAACTTGACCGTCATGTCGTCGACCTTCTCGACCGACGCCAAGAGGTCCGGCATGCCCATCGCGGCGAAATACTCGTAACTGCCGGGGGTGACAGCGAAGTAGGGGTTCCCCTCATCCCACTGGCGCATGAAGCTGTGCACGACGTCGTCCGCATTGAAGTTGCGGCTGGGCGTGAAGTCGTCGTTGCTGTGGAACGCCACGCCTTCGCGCAGGTGGAAGGTGTACTCCAGGCCGTCCTCGGAGACTTCCCAGGACTCCGCCAGGCCGGGGACCACGTTGGTGGTGCCGAGCTCGAACTCGACCAGACGGTTGAAGATCGGCTTCGACGAAGCGTCGAAGGTGGTGCCGGCGGTGTAGAGCGAGGGATTGAAGCCCTCGGGGCTGCCTTCGGAACAATAGACCAGGGTCGCGGCTGAGGCCGCGGTCGCGGCGCCGACGCTGAGCGCGGTGCCGAGCAATAGTGTGCGAAGCACTTGGTGCATAGGTGTCTCCCATTATGACGGCCGCGTCCGGTTCCGTGCCGATCTGAGGCCGTTTCCATCCTCGACGATGGGCCGAATATGTCTTGGGGGCGCCATCGTTATGGCCCGCGCGATCGGCGGGCCGATTGGCGACGACATTACACGGCTGGCGGGAGCCCGCAAACCTCCGTGTGTGCACCGCACACGGCATTGTCACTTGGGGTGGGGCGTCACTTGGGGTGGGGCGCCGCGCGAGCGGACCATGCGGCCTTGGGCAGGGTTTGCGGATGGTGGCTCGGGAGGGCGCGACGTCGCGCCTTCGCGGCAACAACAGCCTACGCGCGTTTCCTGGCCTCGCGCAGCTCGCGTTCCAGCGCCACGACCGTCCTGCGCCCGTGCCGCCACAGGTTGATTTCATCCTCGAGCACGTGCGCCAGCTCGACCAGAATGGCCAGATCCTCCGCGCTCGGGTCCTGCCGAGGCTGGTCGTCGATGACGCACAGCGTGCCGAGCGTCGCACCGTCGATCTTGATCGGCACGCCGGCGTAGAACCGGATGTGCGGCGGCCCAACGACCAGCGGATTGCCGGCAAAACGCGCGTCCTGCGCGGCATCGAGCACGACCAGCGCCTCTTCGGACATGATGGCGTGAGCGCAAAACGCGTGGTCCCGCGGCGTTTGGCGTTGGCTGAGGCCATCGGCCGCGAGAAACCACTGACGATCGTTGTCTATCAGGGAGATCAGCGCGATTTTCGTTCGAAAAAATCGCTTCGCAAGCCAAACCACGCGATCGAATTCCGGCGTCTGCTCGGTGTCGAGCAACGACAGGCCGTTCAGCACTTGCTGTCGGCGTTCCTCGTCGATAGGGCGGGGCGGCGGTTTCTGGCTCATGGCGACACACGGATGAGGCTCATCTCGGTGCGAGCCTAGCCAAGATCGCTAAATGGCAGGTAAACGGGCGCGAGCACGACGCTAAAAATCGGGCTCACCTGGACCGCGCGCACGCATGCCTTGGGTGGCCCGCTGCTGCGAGGCGCGGGCGGCTTGCAGCCCGCGCAACCGTCAGTTCATCGCAGTCAGCGCCAGGATCGAGCGCAGTCCCGACGACCCCGGGTTGGTATGCAGCCACTGCTGGGTGATGGTGTAGGCGTTGGCGCCGGGGCCGTAATACGCCTCGTTCATGTCGTCGCGACGGGCGATCACCGCGCCCTCGAACGCGCCGCCGGCAAACAGGCCGACACCGTTGGAAAACGCGAAGATGTCCTGGTCGAAGTTGGTCGTGGTCGCCACTTCCAGGCCGGCGCCGATCGGGCCGATCGCGCCGCTCAGGTCGACGCCCAGCTTGGCCTGGTCGTCCAGGATCGACATCACCGCACCATCGTTCATGATGGTGAACACCACTTCCTTGGCCTCGAACCCGATCTGGAGGCCGATGCTGCCCGCGCCCAGGGTGTAGAAGGCCGGATCGCTCCACGTGTTGTTGGCGCCGCGGACCAGGAACACCCCGTTGCCGCCTTCCGCGCCCAACACGAAACCGCCTTTCAGCAGCTCGGGCACGATCAGCACCGCGCGCGCGTCCTTGATGAACTGGCGCAGCGGCCGCAAATTCGGGTCGTTGAGCAGGGTGTGCAGGGTGAGCGCCGCCTCGTCGACCAGCTGCTGCTCGTCGGAATAGCCCTGGGCGTCGGCCGGTGCCGGCGCCAAGGCGGCGACGAGGGCCAAGCCTGCGGCCAGGGTGATGGCGTGCAGTGTCTTCAGCATGTTGGATCTCCAACCGCGTTAAGGGTTGCCAGAGACCGCCGCCCAGTTCCATCACCCCATGGGCCGAGCTACTTATCAATCGCTCGGCAAGTGAACTGCCATGCCCCCGCACGACGGCGCGACTCGGTTGGCCAGAAGTATACGCTTTTCCGTCCAGACTGGCAGCACGACGCGGCACGATTGGCGCCGGCACGCTTGCCTTTCGGGGCCAAATCGGCGCAAACCTTGCGCGCACCCAGGATTGTGCAGGACAGAGCGCTGGAGTCCCGAATGACGGCGACCGCAACCGCGGGAGCACAGAACGACCCGCCCACCCCGGCGCGGGAGAGCCTGGAGGGCCGCGTCGTGCGCGCGGTGCCGCCGGAGATGCACGGCGAAACCCCGGCGCCGGTCAGCCTGCGCACCCTGGTCCTGATCCGGTGGGGCGCGATCGCCGGCCAGTTCGCGGCGGTCCTGGTGGTGCGCTATGGCTTCGGCTACGAACTGCCGATCATCGCCGCCATGCTGGTGATCGCCTCGTCGGTGGTGCTCAACGTGGCGGTGCAGCTGTTCGGGCCGACATTGCCGCGGGTCTCGGACCGCGATGCCGCGTTCATGCTGGGCTACGACATCATCCAGCTCACGGCCCTCCTCTACCTGACCGGCGGGATCGAGAACCCGTTCGTGTTCCTGGTGATCGCGCCGGTGGTGATCTCCGCCTCCATCCTGTCGCGCTGGATCACTGTCGCGTTGATGCTGCTCGCGATCCTGTGCATGAGCTTCATCGCCTTTTTCCACGAACCGCTACCGCTGCCCGACGAAATGGGCTTCTCGGTGCCGTCGATCTATCTGTTGGGGCTGTGGACGGCGGTGTGCATCAGCGCCGCCTTCATCGCGGTCTATGTCGGCCGGGTGGCGGAGGAGGGGCGCCGCATCAGCGACGCGCTGGCGGTGACCCAGGTCGCCCTGTCGCGCGAACAGCGCCGGTCGGCGGTCGGCGCGCTGGCGGCCGCGGCGGCGCACGAGCTGGGCTCTCCGCTCGCCACCATCGCGGTGGTCGCCAACGAGCTGAAGGACGATCTGCCGGCGGAAGGGCCGCTGCGCGAGGACATCACCCTGCTGCTGAGCCAGACCGACCGCTGCCGCGAGATCCTGACCGGCTTGTCCACCCGCCCTCTGGACTCCACCACCGGCACCGACACCACGTTTGCCCGCCTGCCCCTGAGCACCCTGCTCAACGACATCGCGATGGCGCACGAGCACGAGACGGTCACGGTGGAGGTGGTGTGCGAGGACAGCGAGGGCGAGGAGCCGATCGCCGCCAACTCCGCCGAACTGCGCCAGGGCCTCGGCACGCTGATCGAGAACGCCGTGCAGTTTGCCCGCACCAATGTGACGCTGACCGCAAGCTGGACCCCGAAATCGGTCAGCGTGGTGCTGTCCGACGACGGGCCGGGCTTCGCGCCGTCCATCCTGGGCCGGCTCGGCGAGCCCTATGTGTCCAGCCGGCGGGCCACCCATCGCGGCGGCAAGCGGGTACGCACCGGACACATGGGATTGGGCGTGTTCATCGCCGAAACCCTGCTCGCCCGAACCGGTGCCGAGTTGACTTATGGCAACGTTCCGCGCGAATTAGGAGGTGGTGCCGCGGTCACCATCACCTGGTCCCCCGAACAATTGTCAATGATCACAACAGGGGCGATCACAACAGGGGCGGCCGCGAACGTGGCGCCCAATGCCAGCCCAACCGGAGGCAGCCGGATATGACAACAACGCCACCCGGCGGATCGTCACCCCACACAACCAATGCGGGTCCCAACGCCGCCGACGACCGCCATCTGTTGATCGTCGACGACGATGCGCCGCTACGCAACCGCCTGAGCCGGGCGATGGAGAAGCGCGGCTTCACCGTGGTCGGCACGGCGTCGGTGGCGGAGTCGATGGAGGCGATTGCAGTCAAGCCACCCGCCTTCGCGGTCATCGACATGCGGCTGGAGGACGGCAATGGCCTGTCCATCGTGCCGGTGCTGCGCGACGCGCGCCCGGACTGCCGCATCGTCATGCTGACCGGGTACGGCAACATCGCCACCGCGGTCAGCGCGATCAAGGCCGGCGCGGTCGACTATCTGCCCAAGCCCGCCGACGCCGACCAGGTGGCCGCCGCGCTCACCGCGCACGAGGGCTCGCTGCCGCCGCCGCCGGAAAACCCGATGTCGGCCGACCGCGTGCGCTGGGAGCACATCCAGCGCGTGTTCGAGCAGTGCGACCGCAACGTCTCGGAAACGGCGCGGCGCCTGAACATGCACCGCCGCACCCTGCAGCGCATCCTGAACAAGCACGCGCCCCGGGAGCACTAGATCAGGGACTTGTCGATCCCGTAGCCCGGGTGGAACCCGGTAGCCTGCGTGGAACGAAATGGAACCCGGGTTTCGCTGCGCTTCACCCGGGCTACGCGCCGGTACAGCCGGAACCTTCGAGCCTTTCCTCCGTTGTGGGATTGACCCCAACAACGGGAGCGTTGTCGCGTCCTGGTGCGCCGGCTCCCGGAACGCTCCGGAGGACGACATGGCAATGACTTCGCTCGACGACCTGTTCAAGCACTTCCTGCGCGACATCTACTACGCCGAGAAGCGCATGCGCACGACGATGCCGAAGATGCAGGCCAAGGCCAATTTCGACACGCTGACCAACTTCCTGAACACCCACGGCGACGAGGTCGACAAGAAGGTCGAGCGCCTGGAAAGCGTGTTCGAGACCATCGACCTGAAGCCGCGCGGCGAGACCTGTCCGGCGATCAACGGCATCATCGACGAGACCGACGAAATCATCGCCGATTGCGACGACGACCAGGCGATGGACGCCGCCATCGTGGCCGCGCTGCAGGCCGCCAAGCACTATGGCATCGCGCGCTACGGCACGCTGGTCTCATGGGCCGACTTGCTGGGTAACGACACCGCCAAGACCCTGCTGCAGCAGAACCTGGACAACGAATACGATGTCGACCGCGAGCTGACCTCGCTGGCCGAGGTGACTCTGAACAAGAAAGCGGCCTAATCCCGTAGATGGGCTAACGGTCCTGTTTTTTTGGCTGAGTTGAGTGGTCGTCCCTCAAGATGTCGGTGTCATACACGGAGTCGGGTTTGCCGCTCCAAGACATCGAGGAGAGACGACCATGAACTACTATGCCGGGATTGACGTTTCTTTGGAATGGTCATCGGTGTGCGTTGTTGACGGCGCGGGCGGGATTGTCTGCGAGGCTCGTATTGCGAGCACGCCTTCGGGTTTATTGGCTTGGTTTGAGGGTCTGGGTTTTTCGGTTGAGCGGATTGGTCTTGAGGCGGGTCCATTGTCGCAATGGCTTGTGCGGGAGTGCGCGCAGGGTGGTCTTTCGGTTGAGTTGCTGGAGACGCGTCACGTTGCGCGAGCGCTTTCGACGATGCCGGTGAAGTCGGATCGCTCGGACGCGCGTGGGATTGCTCAGATGATGCGTGTGGGTTGGTTTCGGCCTGTTCATTGCAAGTCTTTGGCGGCTCAGGAGATGCGCGCGCTCTTGAAGGGGCGCGATCAGCTTCGCTGCAAACTGCACGACCTTGAGATGCACCTTCGCGGTCAGCTGCGGAACTTCGGGCTGAAGGTAGGGCCCACGACGCGGCGCCGCTTTGCCGCGCGTATTGCGACATTGGTGTCTGGGCATCCTGTCTTGGAGGCGGTGGCGGGTGCGTTGCTGGCGGCACGAGATGGGTTGCTGCATTCGTTCACGGCGCTGGACCGGCAGGTCCGAGCGGCATCGCAGGCGGACGCTCGGGTGCGTCTGCTGATGACGGTGCCGGGGGTGGGGGAGATTGTCGGTCTGACCTACTTGTCGGGGGTGGACGACCCTGGGCGGTTTGCGTCGTCGCGCCTGGTGGGGGCGCACTTCGGTCTGACGCCGACCAAGCGCCAGTCGGGCGAGAGCGAGATGACGGGGCGGATCTCGAAGGTGGGCGATGCGGACGTGCGTGCAGCGCTTTACGAGGCGGCGCACGTGATCCTGACCCGGCCGATCAAGGGCGGGTGGTTGAAGAGCTGGGCGATGAAGCTGGCCAGGCGAGCCGGCATGAGGAAGGCGAAGGTGGCCCTGGCGCGCCGGCTGGCCGTGATCATGCACCGGATGTGGGTTGACGGCACCGTGTTCAACCATGCCGGACCGGTGCGCCCGGCGATGGCCGCGGCCTAATGGCAAAGACGACCGCCGCATAGGGAGAACCAACACACGAGCTTCGGCGGGCGCTGACACCGGCCCGTCAAGCGCCGTCCCGCGCCGGGACGATGGATCAGGTCAGGCCGCCATCCAGGATGTCGCCTCGCACGAGAGCACGCTTCCGTAGATTGGACCGACCGATCCTCGCATATCCATCTTGGCGGCGGCCCTGCGCCGACCCCGTACAGAAGCATGACCCAGGCGCCGGGACGACGAAAAAGGGATTGACCAACAACGGTCCGTTACAGAAGCCTGGATGGAACCCCGTAGCCTGGGTGGAACGAAGTGGAACCCGGGTTTCGCTACGCTTCACCCAGGCTACGCGCCTAGAAAGTTGACGCCCTCGGCCTTGTGCCGAGGGCCTATTTTCGCATTCGCTCCAATGGTTTGGCGATATGCCACCGATCCTGGATATTGTCCTTGGAGTGGTTGCTGCATCAGATGTTGATGCCTTCCCGCCCGCCAATCGCGTCCGGCGTTGCTATGGACCCTCGGCACAAGGCCGAGGGAGTCGAGCGTCTTTTGGAGAAATGGAGCAACCGCAATCGAGATGTGTGAATGGCATAACCCATGTGGCAAGGGCGTCTTCATCGAGTCGGCGAGATGACGCGGGTGTGAAGCGTCGATGAGTTGATCTCACGGTCGCGCTGGCGCAATTCTGCCGTCATGGCAAAAACGAAACTTCGCCGGCGGGACGTGCTTGCCGGTTGCGCCGCGGCGGCGGGGACGCTCGCTGCCGCTCCGCTCGCGCGCGCGGCGCTGCCGGCCCTGGACACCGACGTGCTGGCCCGCGCGGTCGAACGCGCCCGCGGCCTCGACCAGCTCCACAGCATGATCGTCGGCCATCGCGGCGAGGTGGTTGCGGCGGAGGCGTTTCGCGGCCCGTCGCTCGACTACCCGGCCAACGTCAAGTCGGCGTCGAAGACCATCGTCGCCATCCTGACCGGCATCGCCATCGACCGTGGCCTGATCGCCGGGCCCGACACGCCGGTAGCGCCGTTGCTGGGCGACCTGGTGCCGGCCGATGCCGATCCATTGGTCCAGGACATCACCGTCGACCATTTGCTGACCATGCGCGCCGGGCTCGACCGCACCTCCGGCCCCAACTACGGCGCCTGGGTCGGCAGCGGCAACTGGGTGCGCTATGTGCTGACCCGCCCGTTCATCGACGTGCCGGGCGGGCGCATGCTCTATTCCACCGGCAGCTACCACGTGCTCGGCGCGGTGCTGTCGCAGGTGACCGGTCAGAGCCTGCTGGCGCTGGCCCGCGACTGGCTGGGCACGCCGCTGGAGATCCAAGTGCCGCCATGGACCCGCGACCCGCAGGGCTTCTACATGGGCGGCAACAACATGGCGCTGGCGCCGACCGCGCTGTGGCGCTTCGGCGAGATGGCGCGCATGGGCGGGGTGTGGAACGGCCAGCGGGTGGTCAGCGAGGGCTGGATCGAGGCGAGCTGGCAGCCGCGCACCCGCTCGCCCTATTCCGGCGACCGGTACGGCTATGGCTGGTTCGCGACCGAGCTGGGCGGCGCGGAAGTGCGCTACGCAAGGGGCTATGGCGGCCAGCTCCTCTACGTGGTGCCTGACGCGGCACTGACCGTCGCCATCACCTCCGACCCCAACCGCCCGGCACGCTCCGACGGTTACGTCGGCGACTTGCGCGCCATGCTGGCGGAGGACATCATCCCCGCCGTGGGCTGACCGGCCCTATCGAACATCTTTCAGTTGAAGGACCGCGCCATGACCGACATTGCCGGCAAGACCATCATCGTGACCGGCGCCAGCCGGGGCATCGGCGAGGCCGCCGCCCGCCATCTGGCCGAGGCAGGCGCGACCGTGGTGCTCGCCGCGCGGACCGAAAGCCGGATCGGCGAGATCGCGCTCGAGATCGGGGCCGGCGGCGGCAGTGCCATCGCAGTCGCCTGCGATGTCGCCAGCGCCGATGACGTTCGCGACCTGGTGGCAGCAGCCGTCGACCGCACCGGCCGCCTCGACGTGCTGGTCAACAATGCCGGCGTCATCGAGCCGGTGGCGCGGCTGGCCGACAGCGACCCGGCCGAATGGAGCCATGTGGTCGATATCAACTTGAAGGGCGTCTATTACGGCCTGCGTTTCGCGATTCCGGAGATGGTGTCGCGCGGCGGCGGCACCATCATCAACATCAGCTCGGGTGCGGCGACCGGCGCGCTGGAGGGGTGGAGCCACTATTGCGCCACCAAGGCCGGCGTGCTGTCGCTCACCCGCTGCGTCGACAAGGAGTACCGCGACCAGGGCATCCGCGCGGTCGGGCTGAGCCCCGGCACGGTGGCGACCGAGATGCAGGTGCAGATCAAGGCGTCGGGCATCAACCCGGTCAGCCAGCTCGATTTCTCGGTGCACATCCCGCCGGAATGGGTGGCGCGCGCCATCGCCTATCTGTGCGGGCCGGGCGCCGACGACTGGCTCGGCACCGACTTCTCGCTGAAGACCGACGAGGGCCGCGCGGCGGTCGGCCTCGATCCGGTGAGCTAAGGCGCGCCGCTGCCTACTCCAGCGTTTCGAACCAATCCAGGATCAGGTTGGCCCAGCCATCCGGCATGCCGTGGCCCCCGGGCGAGAGCGCCAGGGTCAGCGATCCGGCGGCGCAGTCGGTCCACGACTTGACCCAGAACGCGCCCTCGGTGTCGCTCGTATTCGCCTGCTGGCTGCACCCGTTGACCCCGGTCATCAGCCGGAGCGCGGTCAGGATGTCGATCGGCTGGAAGCGCATGCCGGCGAACGGCAGCACGCGGCCCTCCAGCGGCAAGGTACGGTCGGTGAAGCCGTGGGTGTGGTGGAGGTCGACCGGGCCGGCGCAGGTGGCCCGCATCGGCTCCCAGAACGTGCCGGCCAATGCCGCGAAGCCGCGCGCGCTGTCCGGCGCCTCGCAGGCCATCTCCCACACCATCGAACCGCCGCGCGAATAGCCGGCGATCAGGATGCGGTCCGGATCGAGGCCGAAGCGCGCCAGCGCGTCGGCGCGCACGTCCTGCAGGAACGCCACGTCGTCACGCGGCAGGATCAGATTGTCGAGCGCGCCCCAGTCCAACCCCGGGTTCTCCGCCTTGTCGGGCTGGCCGGTCGGCAGGATCAGCGCGTAGCCGCGGTCGGTGAACTGGTTGACGAATGCCTCTTTCGCCAGCGTCTTGTGGCCCGCGCCGCCATAGCCGTGCAAGTAGATGACGGCGGGCGGGTTCTCGACCCCGTCAGGCAGGGCGACGTGATAGACGCCCTCCTCGACCTCGCAGGGTTGCTCCACCCCGCCACACGGTTCCTGGGCCGCCGCGTTGGCCGCCAACAGGGACGATGCCGCCAGGGCAATCCAGGTCACACACTCTCGGTCGTACATGTCAGGCCCCCATGCCATGTCAATTCGTCCAATCGATGGTGGCCCGGAAGCAGGCGTCGGCGCAACCGCGCGTCACTGTCACCCCTTGGTCAACTGCCGCTCCTAATCGGGTGTAAATGGGTGTATAAATGGCGCATGGTCGCCATTGGCTCATTGCACATCACGCCCGAACTGTTGTCGTTGATCGCCGAGATCGACGAGTTCAAGGGCGCCTGGCAGGCGCTGGGCCGATTGGCGCCGGAGCGGTTGTCGGCGCTGCGCAGGATCGCGACCATCGAGAGCGTTGGCTCGTCCACCCGCATCGAGGGCGCTCAGCTGTCCGACCGCGAGGTTGAGCGCCTGTTGGCCAACCTCGACATCCGGGCCTTCGCCACCCGCGACGAACAGGAAGTGGCCGGCTACGCCGAGGCGATGGAGACGATATTTGCCTCCTGGTCAGAGATCGACCTGACCGAGAACCACATCCGACAGCTTCATCGCGATCTGCTGCGCCACAGCGAGAAGGACGACTGGCATCGCGGCAGCTACAAGACCACGCCGAATAACGTCGCCGCCTTCGACGAGGAAGGCAGGCAGATTGCGGTGGTGTTTGAGACGGCTACGCCATTCGAAACCCCACGGCGCATGACCGCGCTCGTGGACTGGACGCGCGCCGCACTGAGCGAAGGCAAACTGCATCCCCTGATCGTCATCGGCGCGTTCGTGGTCGATTTCCTCGCCATCCACCCATTCCAGGACGGCAACGGGCGCCTCAGCCGTATCCTGACCACGCTGCTGTTGCTGCGGGCAGGGTACGCGTACGCGCCGTACAGCTCGCTCGAAAGCGTCGTGGAACGCACCAAGGAGGGCTATTACCTAGCATTGCGGCGCACCCAAGCGACGCTCAAGTCCGATGCCCCGGACTGGCAGCCGTGGCTGACCTATTTCATGCGGGCCCTGCACACCCAGATGCGGCGCCTGCGCACCAAGGTCGAGAACGAGAAGCTGCTGGCGGACCAACTGCCGCCTTTGTCGCTGCGCCTGCTCGACCACGTCCGCGACCACGGCCGCATCACCATCGGCGAGGCCGCAACCCTGACCGGCGCCAGCCGTAACACCCTGAAAGGCCACTTCCGCCAGCTCGTGGAACGCGGCCATCTGCAACTCCACGGCCGCGGCCGAGGGGCGTGGTATGGTGCGGCTTAGACAGAGTCGGCAACTTGCGTCGAATGGAGCGGTATCCGGTTTTCCACTGTGCATCTCCCAGCTTATGCTTGCTAACGAGAATAAGAGGCATTGTGCGTGCCATGCCAGAAAAGATCAAAAACTTAGCTGACCTCTATGCTAATACTAAAGACATGCGGGGCGGTTATGATTGGTTCTATCGAGGTCATTCAAACTCTAGTTGGTCCTTGCTTCCCAAAGCCGGTAGATCGAAAGTTATGTCAAAAAATGAAAAGCTGCATTTTGAGTCATGGAAACGTAGGGCAGTTGAATACATTCGGTTCAGCCCGAATGATGGCTGGGATTGGCTTTCAGTTGCGCAACACCATGGCTTTCCGACCCGCTTGCTTGATTGGTCAACCAACCCGTTGATAGCAGCGTACTTTGCTGCAAATGCTCACAACGACTTGGATGGTGCAATCTATGCATTTCAGCCCAACAGCTATGTGAAGCGCGAAAATATCCACCCGCTCGAATACGAAGGTCTCAGCCTATTCCGTCCGACCGCATACGCTTCTCGAATATCAAGACAATCGGGAGTTTTCACAATTCATGGCCCACCCGACAAAAAAATGGTACTAGGCGGCTCATACGGAAAAATCAAAAAATTTGAGGTGCCTGCATGTATAAAATCTGACCTCTTGCTCGACCTGGATCATTTTGGGATTAATGTTGCGTCGATATTTCCTGATCTTGATGGTCTCTCGTCTCATATCAATTGGGTTATCTCAAGAAGAGATCTTCGGTCAGAGCTCATAAGAGAAGCAGAAATTACGCGACCAATGCCAAAGCCAGATGAGCAGGACTCGGATGATTCCACGGAGCCATTTGGATAGGCACTATTGGTTGTTCAAGTAATCGCAGGTGTAGTCAGAGATGGGACCTATCAAAATCTCTCCAGCTCGGGGAACGGCAGCTGGCCCCGGTGGATGTGCATGCGGCCGAGTTCGGCGCAGCGGTGGAGTTGCGGGAACACCTTGCCGGGGTTGAGCAGCGCGTCGGGGTCGAAGGCGCACTTCACCCGCTGCTGCTGCTTCAGGTCGTCCTCGCCGAACTGCACCGGCATCAGGTCGCGCTTCTCCACGCCGACGCCGTGCTCGCCGGTCAGCACGCCGCCGACCTCCACGCACAGGGTCAGGATGTCGGACCCGAACGCCTCGGCCCGTTCCAGCTCGCCGGGCTTGTTGGCGTCATAGAGGATCAGCGGGTGGAGGTTGCCGTCGCCGGCGTGGAACACGTTGGCGACCCTGAGCCCGTGCTTCTCCGACAGCTCTGTCATCCGCTTCAGCACGAAGGGGAGCTGCTTGCGCGGAATGGTGCCGTCCATGCAGTAGTAGTCGGGCGAGATGCGGCCGACCGCCGGGAACGCCGCCTTGCGCCCGGCCCAGAACTGCAGCCGCTCGGCCTCGTCGTTGCTGACCCGGACCGAGGTCGCCTTACAGCCGTTCGCGATGTCGCCGACCGCGCCGATCAGGTGCGCGACTTCGGCCGGCGGGCCGTCCAACTCCACGATCAGCAGCGCCTCGCAGTCCATCGGGTAGCCGGCATGGACGAACGCCTCGGCGGCGTGTATGGCGGGCTTGTCCATCATCTCCATGCCGCCGGGCACGATGCCGGCGCCGATGATCTGGGCCACCGCCTCGCCGGCGTCCTCGCTGGACGGGAAGCCGATCAGCAGCGCCTGGGCGGTGGTCGGCGCCTTCAACAGGCGCACCGTCACCTCGGTCACCACGCCCAGCAGCCCCTCGGACCCGATCATCAGGCCGAGCAGGTCATAGCCCTCCGCATCCAGGTGCTTGCCGCCGATGCGCACCACCTCGCCGTCCATCAGCACCACTTGCAGGCCGAGCACGTTGTTGGTAGTGAGCCCGTATTTCAGGCAGTGCACGCCGCCGGAGTTCTCCGCAACGTTGCCGCCGATGGTGCAGGCGATCTGGCTGGAGGGGTCGGGCGCGTAATAGAAGCCGTCGGCCGCCACCGCCTGGGTAACGCCGAGGTTGGTGACGCCCGGCTGCACCACGGCGCAGCGGTTGGGGTAGTCGATCTCCAGCACCCGGTTGAACTTGGCCATGCCGAGCAGAATGCCGTCGGCCAGCGGCAGCGCGCCGCCCGACAGCGAGGTGCCGGCGCCGCGCGGCACCACCTTGATCTTGTGCTTGTGGCAGTAGGCGAGGACGCGGCTGACCTGGTCGACCGTTTCCGGCAGCACGGTGAGCAGCGGCGGCTGCTTGTAGGCGGTCAGCCCGTCGCTCTCATAGACCGCGAGTTCCTCGGCGGCATCAATCACGCCCTCGCCGGGCACGATGGCGCGCAGGTCGGCGGCGATCTGGTGGCGCCGGGCGATGGTGCCGGCATCGGGCGTGGGCATGCGCATGGGGCCGCTCCGGTGTTACGAAGGCATGGCCGGAGAATGGGGCGCACGGCGCACGGGTGTCAAATGGCGCAGACGCACCAAGACGTGGATGCGCGGATCAAGTCCGCGCATGACAACGATGGGGAAACTTGCGACCGCGCGGTCAGCCCTGGCGGGCCTTGAACCGCGGGTTGGTCTTGTTGATGACGTAGACGCGCCCACGCCGCCGCACGACACGGCAGTTCTTGTGGCGCTTCTTAATCGTCTTCAAGGAGCTCACGACTTTCATCGGATCCGCCTTCGGTCAATAGATCAACGGCCCGCTCTTCCGGCTGCAGGCTGATGCCGAGCGGTGGGTATTAGTGGGTCCGGGGCCCAAATGTCAAGGGCAGCGGCATTTCATTTGGGCCCCACTCTTGCTTTCGTCCGCCGTCGCCCTTGCGCTTGTCGCAAGGGCCCATTTGCGGGGCGATCCGGGCTGGTGCCGACAGAATCCGGCAGAAAGGCCCGTCGCAGGCTCGCAAGTGCCACTTAGGGTGACGAGATACTTCAACCTATTGATATATATGACATAAATGGGTCCTCGCCACAAGGGCGAGGACGACAATGATTATGGATAGTGGCGGTCGAACCCAACGATAACAGGGGCGTATCGGTCGAACCGCAGCCCCTACGCCAATCCCGCGACCATCACCTGGCTCATGCGGCGGGCGAAGGCGGCCGGGTCGGGCACCGGCTCGCCCTCCAGGATGCGGGCCTGGTCCAGCAGCAGGTGCGCCGCCTCGTCCAGCACCGGGTCCTTGGCGTCCTTCGCCGCCATGTCGTTCAACCGCTTGACCAGCGGATGGCCGGGGTTCAGCTCCAGCACCCGCTGGCTCAGGTTTTCGAGCTGGCCGTGGGATTTCAGCAGCCGCTCCAGGTGCATCGACATCGCGTTCTCACCGGCGACGAGACAGACCGGGCTGTCGGTCAACCTGTTCGACGATTTCACGTCCTCCACCGCGTCGCCCAGCGCCACCTTGAAGGCGGCGATAACGGCATCGATGGCGGCCGGCGCCGCGTCGTCCTTTTTCTGCTCTTTCTTGTCCTTGCCGTCGCTTTCCTCGGCCGCCGCGTCCTTCCTGGCGATCTTGTCCAGGTCGGCGCCGCCGCGCGCCACGCTGGTCAGCGCCTTGCCCTCGAACTCGTGCACCGCCGGCACCCAGAACTCGTCCACCGGGTCGGTCAGCAGCAGCACCTCGACATCGCGGGCGGCGAAGCCCTCGAGCTGCGGGCTGCGCTTCAACGCCTCCAGATTGTCGCCGGTGGCGTAGAAGATCGCCTCCTGGCCCTCGGCCATCCGCCCGATGTAGTCGGCCAGCGAGATCGGCTTGCCGCCCTCCTTCACCGTGCGGGTGGTGGTGAAGCGGGCGAGCTTCAACAGCGCGTCGCGGTTGGCATCGTCCTCATAGATGCCCTCCTTCATCACCGGGCCGAACGCCTCCCAGAAGGTGGCGTAGTCGTCCGGCGCCTTTTCCGCCTTCTTGTCGAGCTCGGAGAGCACGCGCTTGACCAGGCCGGAGCGGATTTTGCCCAGCACCGGGTTGTGCTGCAGCATCTCGCGGCTGACATTCAGCGGCACGTCGGGGCTGTCGACCACGCCGCGCACGAAGCGCATCCAGCCCGGCACCAGCCCCTCGCAATCGTCAGTGATGAACACCCGCTTCACGTAGAGCTTCAGGCCGTGCTTGCGCTCGGGCCGGAACAGGTCGAACGGCCGCGAGGTCGGCACGAACATCAGGGCTGTGTATTCGATCACGCCCTCGGCGCGGAAATGGATGGTCAGCCACGGGTCGTCGAACGCCTGGCCGACATACTGGTAGAACTCCTTGTACTGGTCGTCGTCGATCTCCGACTTCGGCCGGGTCCACAGCGCCGAGGCCTTGTTCAGCACCTCCGGCGCGCCGTCCTCGCCCGCTTCGTCCGTGGCGGCCAGCGACACCGGCACCGCGATGTGGTCGGCATAGGCGCGCACCACCTCGCGCAGGCGCGCGGCATCGGCGAACTCGGCGTGGTCCTCGGTCAGGTGAACGATCACCACCGTGCCGCGCTCCGGCACCTCCAGCAGCGGCGAGGCGATCGCCGGCTCGATCTCGAAGCTGCCCTTGCCGTCGGACGTCCAGCGCCAGGCCTCGTCCTCGCCGGCCTTGCGGCTGACCACCTCCACCTTCTCGGCGACCATGAACGCAGAATAGAAGCCGACGCCGAACTGGCCGATCAGGTTGGTATCCTTTTTCGCATCGCCGCTGATCTGGGCCAGGAAGTCGGAGGTGCCGGACTTGGCGATGGTGCCGAGATTGCCGACCATGTCGTCGTGGCTCATGCCGATGCCGTTGTCGGCGACCTTGACGGTGCGGCTGTCCTTGTCCGCGGTCAGCGTGATCGCGTAGTTGCCGTCGCCCGCCAGGTCCGGGTCGGTCAGCGCCGCATAGCGCAGCTTGTCGCAAGCGTCGGCGGCATTGGCGATCAGTTCGCGCAGGAAGATCTGCTTATCGGAATAGAGCGAGTGGGCGACGATATCCAACAGGCGGCTGACCTCCGCCTGGAAGGTATGGGTTTCTGCCATGACAGGTCCCTTGAATCTGCGTTAGGTAGCGCGGCCGGTGGAGGGAGGGCCGCGCGCGGGATTTGCCCAACATATGCGCAAGCCGGCTTGCTCTGACAAGGCCACCGGTCCATGTATGAGTTAGATCAGCTTGCGCAGGATCAGCTTGCGCCGAAGCCGGCACCGGCCCGCTCCCCCACCCGGCCGCCCACGAGAGTATGCTGCTGGGCGGCCGGGTGGGGGAGCGGGCTGGCGCAGACTTCAGCGATCATGCTCTTGTGCATGTAAGATCAAGCCTGCGCCGACCGACCCGACGCGAGTCCCGAACTTCTCATGACCCCACCGCGTTCCGTCCTGGACCTGATCGGCAACACGCCGATGCTGGAGCTGACCAAGCTCGATACCGGCCCGTGCCGGCTGTTCGTCAAGCTGGAAAGCCAGAATCCCGGCGGCTCGATCAAGGACCGGGTGGCGCTCTCGATGATCGAGGCGGCGGAAGCGGACGGCAGCATCGCGCCCGGCGGCACCCTGGTCGAGGCGACCGCCGGCAACACCGGGCTCGGCCTGGCGCTGGTGGCGGCGCAAAAGGGCTATCGGCTGACCATCGTCATGCCCGACAAGATGAGCCAGGAGAAGATGCACCACCTGCGCGCGCTGGGCGCCAAGGTGGTGACCACCCGCTCCGATGTCGAGCGCGGCCACCCCGCCTATTACCAGGACATGGCCGAGCGCCTGGCCGCCGAAACGCCCGGCGCGTTCTGGATCAACCAGTTCGCCAACCCGGCCAATCCGAAGGCGCACGAGACCACCACCGGCCCGGAGATCTGGCGGCAGATGGACGGGACCATGGACGCCATGGTTTGCGGCGTCGGCTCCGGCGGCACGCTGACCGGCCTCGGCCGCTATTTCTGCGAGACCGCGCCGGACGTGGAGATGGTGGTGGCCGACCCGGAAGGCTCGGTCATCGCCGACATGGTCGAGTTCGGCGAGCAGCGCCAGCCGGTGGGGAGCTGGGTGGTGGAGGGCGTCGGCGAGGACTTCGTGCCGCCGAACTGCGACATCTCGCTGGCCACGAGCGCGATCCGCATTTCCGATGCCGAGGCACTGGCGACCGGGCGCGACCTGTTGCTGCGCGAGGGCATTCTGGCCGGCTCGTCGTCCGGCACCCTGGTGGCGGCGGCGCTGCGCTACTGCCGGGCACAGACCGCGCCGAAGCGCGTGGTGACCCTGATTTGCGACAGCGGCAACAAGTACCTGTCGAAAATGTTCAACGATGCCTGGATGACCGAGCAGGGGTTCCAGGAGCGCGACCGTCACGGCGACCTGCGCGACCTGATCGCCCGGCCTGTGGGTGCGGGGGGCGTGGTCTCCGCCGACCGCGACGACAGCCTGCTGTCGGCCTATGGCCGCATGCGCATGGCCGACGTATCGCAATTGCCGGTGATGGAGGGCGACCAGGTGATCGGCCTGATCGACGAGAGCGACGTGCTGGCGATGGCGTTCGGCGAGGCGTCCGCCTTCCAGCGCCCGGTGGTCAGCGCCATGTCGCGCCGGGTCGACACCCTGGCCCCCGATGCCGACATCGCCGACCTGCTGCCGATCTTCCGCGCCGGGCGCGTTGCGGTGATCGCGGACAAGGGCGCGTTCCTGGGCCTGATCACAAAGGTCGACCTGATCAACCATCTGCGCCGCAAGATGGGATAGGAAGTCCAGCCATGCGCTTGACCCTCCGCCTTGTCGCCGTCGCCGTGCTGATTGCGCTTGCCCTGCCTGCCGGCACGCCCGCGGCCCACGCCGAGGGCAAGGGCGTCCCGCTGACCTACGAAAAGTGCAGCCCGGCGGAGCGCGCGCAGGTGCTGGAGGCGATGGTCGCGGCGGAGGAGGCGCTGGTCAGCGTAATCCTGGACCTGGGCAGCGCCCATCCCAGCAAGATCACGCTCTGGGAGCTCGACCGCTGGTTCGGCACCGGCGCCAACGTCAACCAGGTGCTGCGCATCTATCGCTACCTGCACAAGCGCCTGCGCCACGACGCCGATCCGATCGAGATGGTGTGCGACCGCAACGAGCCGCTCTACGGCTGGACGATGATCGAGATCGACGGCAACGCGTGGATCGGCTTCGGCAACTCGTTCTTCGAGACCAACCTGAAGGGCGGGTTCGACACCCGCATGGGCACCGTTATCCACGAGGTCTCGCACATGGAGCGCGGCGTCGCGTCCGACGACATCGTCTATGGCGTCAACGACGCGCTGGCGCTGGCCCGCGACGACCCCGCCCTGGCCATGCGCAACGCCGACAACATCGAGTACTTTGTCGAAGCGCTGATTGTGGAGTGAGTGGCCGTTGGCGCGCGCGTTACCGACGGTCTTGCCTTGGCGCGCGTCCGCTGCCATGTTCGGCGTGCTCAATCTCAGGGCACGTGCGATTCTCCGCCGCCCACAGCCGGACAACGCGTTCAGTACAAGATCAAGGACGGTAACCCGATGCGCCTTCTCACCTTGTCCACGACCATCGCGCTTGGCGTCGCCGTGTCCGGGTGCCTGCCGATCATGTTCGACCGCGACTGGAACTGGCGCGGCACCGAGCCGCCGCGCCCCGCCTTCGGCTCGATGATCGACGCGGCCGATGCGGAGGACGACGCAGCGGCCGAGGAAGACGCGCTGCCGGAGGAAATGACCGTCGACGACGACGCGGCGGTTGACAACGAGACCGTGGTCGACGGCGAGCCGGTCGAATAGGCCGCGGGCCTGATTGGATCAGGCCGCGACGGACTCTATCTGATCAAAAACACCATCGACGTCCTCGCCCTTGTGGCGAGGACCCATCCATGTCCCGAACGCGTACCGACTGCCTGGCGTTACGCCGCGTAGATGGCAGACGGCTGGCGGCCAGCATGGCACCCTCGCCACGCACAAACGACATTCGTGACCAGCCTTGCAAGAGCATGGCCCTCGGCACAAGGCGGAGGGCGTCAAATGAGATACCGCCTCAGGCCGCCGCCTGGATATCGGCGTAGGCATCGTCCAGCGCAGCACCCAGGCGCTTCAGCAACTCGTCGATCTCGGCGGTGGTGATGATCATCGGCGGGCACACCGCGACGACATCGCCCGGCAGATTGCGCAGGATCAGCCCGTGGCGCTGGCAGTGGGCGACGACGGCCGGCCCGACCATGCGCTCCGGCGGGAAGGCCTCCTTGGTTTCCTTGTCGGCGACCAGTTCCAACGCGCCGATCAGCCCGATGCCGCGTGCCTCGCCGACCAGCGGATGGTCGCCCAGCGCGCGGAGCCCGGCTTGCAGGTGCGGGCCGATGGCCGCCACCCGCTCGATGATGCCGTCCTCCTCGTAGATCCTCAGCGTCTCCAGCGCCACCGCCGACGGCACCGGGTGCCCCGAGTACGTGTAGCCGTGGCCGAAATTGCCGCGCTTGGCGCTGTTGTCGGCCAGCACCTGGAACACCTTGTCGTCGATCATCACCGCCGACAGCGGCATGTAGGCGGCGGTCAGCTGCTTGGCCATCGACATGATGTTCGGCTTGATGTCGAAGGTCTGGCTGCCCCACCAGTTGCCGGTGCGCCCGAAGCCGCAGATCACCTCGTCGGCGATCATCAGCACGTCATGCTTGTTGAGCACCGCCTGGATCTTCGGGAAATAGCCCTCAGGCGGCAGGATCACGCCGCCCGCGCCCTGAACCGGCTCGGCGATGAAGGCGGCCACCGTCTCCGACCCCTCGGCCTCGATCAGGTCGTCCAGCTCCTGCGCCAGCCGGTCTACGAAGGCGGCCTCGTCCTCGCCCGGCTGCATCTCGCGGAAGGTGTGGGGCGGGGTGACGTGGCGCACGAACGGGAACGGCACATCGAAGTCGACCTGGGCATAGGGCAGGCC
Source organism: Alphaproteobacteria bacterium (assembly GCA_965227515.1). Lineage (GTDB taxonomy): Bacteria > Pseudomonadota > Alphaproteobacteria > CALKHQ01 > CALKHQ01 > CBDDFZ01. Next base: position 681,635 of record CBDDFZ010000001.1, on the reverse strand, counting down.
GGTCAGGCTCGCCGCGCCCAGGGTGACGCCGTGATAGCCGCGCTTGCGGCTGATGAACTTCTTCTTCTCCGGCCGGCCGAGCGCGTTGTTGTAGTACCAGACGATCTTGATGACGGTGTCGTTGGCCTGGGAGCCGGAGCTTTCGAAGATCGCCTTCGACATCGGCACCGGCGCCAGGCTGACCAGCCGCTCGGCCAGTTCGGTGCACACGTCCGACACCTTGTTGGTGAAGGCATGGTAGAACGGCAGCTTCTCCATCTGGCGGGTCGCCGCCTCCACCAGGCGCTGCTCGGAGAAGCCCAGCCCGGCGCACCACAGGCCGGCCAGACCCTCGATATACGGCTTGTCGTTGGTGTCGTAGACGTGGATGCCCTCGCCCCGGGCGATCACCAAAGGCCCGTCCTCGGCCAGCTTGCGCAGGTTCGTGTACGGGTGCAGGTGGTAGGCAATGTCCCGCGCTTCCGGCGAGTTTGCGACGGAGGCCATGGTGTTCTCCCCAAGAAATCGAACGGCGTCGCGCGGGTTCGACCGCACCGCCGCATATCGCGCTTACAAAACCATTGCCGTCAAGTGTGCGCCCTGTCACATGACGTTGCCCGCCGCATGGGTTAACCTTTCTTACGAACGACACGCGGAGAGCGACCATGCATCGCCTAATCGCACGAGCCTTGTTCGTTGCGGCGGTCACCTGGATGGGTACCGCCCTGTCCCAGCCGGCGCTCGCGCAATCCGTCAGCGAGGCCGACCGTTCCCAGATCATCGCCACCATCCAGTCGCAGCTCGACGCCTTCCAGCGCGACGATCGCGTGGAAGCTTTTTCCTACGCATCGCCGATGCTGCAGCTGCAGTTCCAGAGCCCCGACTATTTCATGGACATGGTGATCTCCGGCTACATGCCGGTCTACCGGCCGCAATATGTCGAGTTCCAGTACCTGGATACCACCGGCGCCGAGCCGATCCAGGACGTCTATCTGGTCGGGCCGGACGGCGAGCCGGTGATCGCGCGCTACCGGATGGAGCGCCAGCCCGACGGAAGCTGGCGGATCAGCGGCTGCTATCTGGAAAAGCCAGGGCTCAGCGCCTGATTGCCTCGGGCGTGAATTCCTGACCCATTCCCCTTGACGCGGGCGCGTCGGCTGGGCCACAGACTCGGCTGGCCCATAGTCCGGGCCTTCACCGATCACGTCGCTGCGGGAGTGGCCATGGCCGACGAGCCGACCTACACCAAGAACTATCCGGTTTCCTGGGAGCAACTGCACCGCGACGCGCGGGCGCTGGCCTGGCGCCTGATGGCGCAACAGCCATGGCAGGGCATCGTCGCCATCACCCGCGGCGGCCTGGTGCCGGCGGCCGTTGTCGCGCGGGAGCTGGACATCCGGCTGATCGACACCGTGTGCATCTCCAGCTACCACGACGAGAAGCGGCAGGGGCAGGTCAGCATCCTGAAATCGGTGGAGGGCGACGGTACGGGCCTGCTGGTCGTCGACGACCTGGTCGACACCGGCAAGACCGCGCGGGTGATCAAGGAGATGCTGCCGAAGGCGCATCTGGCCACGGTCTACGCCAAGCCCGCAGGCCGGCCGCTGGTCGACACCTTCATCACCGAGGTCAGCCAGGACACCTGGATCTATTTCCCATGGGACCTGGAGCTGCAGTTCGCCCAACCGCTGGCCGCCAAAGCGCCGGCGTGAGCGAAGCGACGGCGCAGGCCAAAGCGGCGGTTTCGCAAGACACGCCGCCCTATCCCCAGTTGCATCTGGCGCCGAAACGCGAGCGGCGGCTGCTGGCCGGCCACCCCTGGGTGTATTCCAACGAGCTGCGCCTGGGCGACGCCGAGCGCAAGCTGCCGCCCGGCACGCTGGTCAATCTGGTGGCCAGCACGGGCCGGCACCTCGGCACCGCGTTCTTCAACCCCCGGCCGCTGATCGCGGCGCGATTGCTGACGACCAAGGCCGACACGCCGATCGACGCCGGCTGGCTCGATGCGCGCCTTGAGCGCGCCGCGGCATTGCGCGCCCGGCTGACCGGGGCGCCATTCTATCGCCTGGTCCACGCCGAGGGCGATGGCCTGCCCGGCCTGATCGTCGACCGGTTCGACCGCCATCTCGTGGTGCAGGTGAACGTCGCCGGGTTCGAGCGGTTGCGGCCCGCCCTGGAGGAAGCGTTGACCGAGCGCTTCCGGCCGCAGTCGATTCAGTTCCGCAACGATACGCCGGCCCGCGCGCTGGAGGGGCTGGACGCGACCCCCCATGTCGTCGGCACGCCGCCCGATGCGCCGGTCGAGGTGCCGGAGGGCGGGGCCACCTTCCTGGCCGACCTGACGGGCGGGCAGAAGACCGGCTGGTTCTTCGACCAGCGGGCCAATCGGGCACTGGTCGCCGGCTTCGCCGCCGGCGCGCGGGTGCTGGACGTCTATTGCCACACAGGCGGCTTCGCGGTGCAGGCGGCGGTGGCCGGCGCGGCCCAGGTAGTCGGTGTCGACCGGTCGGCACCGGCGCAGGAGTTGGCGCAACAGGCTGCCGACGCCAGCGGTGTCGCGGCGCGCTGCCGGTTCGAGCGGGCGGAGGCATTCGCCGCGCTGGAAGCCAAGCGGGAGGCGGGGGAGCGCTACGATATTGTGGTCTGCGACCCGCCGGCGTTCGCCAAGTCGAAGAAGGACGTGCCGGCGGCGGCGCGCGGCTACCGCAAGCTTGCGCGCCAGTGCGCCGGCCTGGTGGCGCCGGGCGGCCTGTTGTTCACCGCCTCATGCTCCCACAACATTTCGCCGGAGACATTCGCGGACTGCGTCGCCAAGGGGCTCAACGACACCCGGCGCACCGGCCGGGTGCTGGCCACTGTCGGCGCCGCCCCCGATCATCCGGTCCACCCGCACCTGCCGGAAACCGCGTATTTGAAAGGTCAGTTGCTGCAGGTGGATTGATCCTGATTGGGACAGAGGCCGATGTCGGTTGAATGTGCCTCCAGCGGCGTTATCTTGGGTGGCGAAGGAGTTGCCTCCATGGACGACACGAAAACCCTCGACATCTCCGCGATCAGATTCTCGTCGACGGTCAATCCGACCGAAGCCGACATTGCGCTCTGGGAAAGCCTGACGCCCCAGCAACAACGCGCCCTAATTGAGCGTGACCTAGCGGAGGCTGATGCGAGCGGAATCGCTGAGCACCACACCGTAGAGGATATCCTCGCCGAAGTGCGCGCGGAGAACGATAAGTCTCCATGACATTCCGGTTGAGTCGGCGGGCAATCGCCCAAGTTGTGGACATTGCGCGCTACACCGACCGGACATTTGGCGCCAATCAGGCAGAGAAATACTTGCGAGGCCTCTATCAGGCGTTCGAGCTACTTGGCAGGAATCCCGATATCGGGGTCAGGTTCAACGACACCCATCGCAGATATGTTTATCGCTCACACCACATCTACTACCGAAATGTAGAGGATGTCGTACTGATCGTGATGATCCGCAATGGTAGGCAAGCTGAGCCGACGTTGTGACCATCCACAATCGATTTACATCGCTCAAATCCGCTCCGACAGCCAGATTGCCAGTCTTGAACCAGCCTTGACGGCGGCGGACAGCGGTTCGTAGCCCGGCGCCTCCCGCGCCCCGTGGTCGAGGCCGATGTCGCGGTGCTCGCGCTCGTCGGCGGCGAACTTCTCGACGATGCCGTGCAGCTCCGGGTCCTCGCCGGCCAGCTTCTCGGCCTGCTTGCTGTAGTGCTCGTCGATCACCTCTTCGACCGCGACGGTCACCGCCATCGCCGCCTTCGGCCCCATGGCGGCACTGGCCGCCCCCAGCGCGTAGCCGAGCGCATGCCACAGCGGATGCAGCGCGGTCGGCCGCACCTCCCGCTCCACAACCAGGCGGTCGAAGGTTTCCAGGTGCTCGGTCTCCTGGTCGCGCATATGGCGGATGGTCTCCGCGTGCGCGGTCTTGCCGAGCACAGCGAGCTGCCCGTCGTAAATGCGCCGCGCGCCGTACTCGCCGGCGTGGTCCACCCGCACCATGCGGGCGACCTGCGCATCCCAATCGGGATCGCCGGGCAGGGCCGGCGGGCGGCGGGGCGCATCCGTCATCGCGCGCTCCGCGTGCGCAGTGCGGCGACCAGGGTGACGAGCCCGACGAAGCCGGCGATTAGGAAGTTGTAACCGGCCATGGAGATGCCCATCAGCGTCCATGCCGCGTCGGAGCAGCTCACGGTCGGCACTTCGATCTGTCCGGTGGAGAAGTCCTGCAGCATGTCGACCGACAGCTCAGCGGCGCCGGAGCACGTATCGGGACCGGGCCAGAACCCGTATTCGACGCCCGCGTGGTAGAAGCCGATGCCGGCAGTGGTCCAGAACGCCAGCGCAGCCAGCACCAGCAGCGGCGCGCGCATGCCGCCGGATACCCAGATCGAGGCCGCGCCCAGAATCAGGGCGGCGATGTAGGGATAGCGCTGCAGATGGCAGAGCGGGCAGGGGTCGAGCCCGCCGATGTACTGGAACGCCAGGGCGCCGACCAGCATGGCGGCGCTGACGATGCAGACGCCGAGACCCACGGCCGTCGCCGAAATGCGCCGGCTGCCGGTGCCGATATAGGTGGCGTGTTGCGATGTCATACCCGCCTAACATCCGTTCGGTTCGCGCGGAGGCTGACCACACAATGTGGCAAGGCTGCGACCGGTGGCCAGCGTCTTCGCTTGCGACATCCTGGCGCAAACGGTCCGCATAAGCGGCTCAGCCTGGAGTTGGCGGCATCACCAGTCGGCTGAGCACGGCACGCACGTTGTCGGGCAGCGGGCATGGCCGGCGGGTCTGTCGGTCGACATAGACGTGGGTGAAGGTACCGAGTGCCGCCGGCTCGTCATCGTCGTTGCGATAGAGCCCGATCTCGTAGGTCACGCTGGAAGTGCCCAGGCGGGCGACCCGCAGCGCCGCGGTCACCAGGTCGGGGAACGCCATCGGCTGGAAGTAGGTGCACTTGGTCTCGATCACCAGGCCGATCACCGGGCTGTGGTCGATATCGAGCAGCCCGTTGTCGATCAAGTAGCGGTTCACCGCGGTGTCGAAGAACGCGTAGTAGACGACGTTGTTGATGTGCCCATAGGCATCGTTGTCGTGCCAGCGGGTGGTGATTTCCATCAGGTGCGCGAAATCGGCGCGGCCCGGTCGAGAGTCAGACATGGCGAGGGTCAGACATGGCGTTCAGGCGCGTTCGGGCGCGCGCCAGTCCTCCAGCCCGCCCACCGGCCGCCGCGAGACCGGCTCGTCACCGGCGGTCGACCAGGACTGGGCGTAGCCGACACCCAGGATGGCGGCGTAGTAGACGGTGACCGCGGGGATCTGCAGGCTGAAATCGACCAGGGCGTGCACCGCGACCAGCGTGGTCGCCGCCGCGCCCACCGCCGGGTAGATCGTATTGCGGCGGCGCACGACGGCACCGCGCGCGCACATGATCGCGATGAAGCCGATGGTGCCGACCATCAGCACGGTCGCCGGCAAGCCCGCCTCCAACGCCCATTCCAGATAGGTGTTGTGGGCCTTGTCGTAGATCGCGACCGCGGGGTCGATGGACGCATCGCGATAGGCCGCGAACAGGCCCTGGAAGCTGCCGAAGCCGGTGCCGACCCAGGGATGGTCGCCAATCGCCCTGATCGTGATCGCCGCCACCTCCTGCCGGGCGACGATGTCGCGATCGAATTCCAGCAGCCGGCTGATCAGCCCGGCGCTGGACGCGCTGAACACCAGATAGCCGCCGGCCAGGATGATGGCGCCGGCGATCAGGGTGCTGGCCCGCCAGGAGCGCCGGCCCGCCGCGATCAGCAGGAACAGCACGATGACGGCAACCAGGAACGACAGGCTGGCGCCGCGCGAATTGGTCAGCAACAGCGCGCTGCCGACCATGATGAAACCCGCGAACAGCACGAAGTCGCGCGCGGTCAGCCGGTCGATGAACGCGGCCAGCGCGCCGCCGCGCAGCGAGCCGAGGGCGCCGGTGGCGCGCATCCGCCTGGACAGCATGCCGCAGATCACCAGCAGGCCAAGGGCCGCGAAGGTGCCGTAGCTGTTGCGGTTGATGAACGTGCTGGTCAGGCTGTCTTGGTAGAAGATCTTCTCTTCCCAGGCGACCATCTCCAGATCGCCGACCTTGATGATCAGGCCATAGAGCGCATAGGCGATGGCGATCAGGATCACCAGCCAGGTCACCCGCGCCGCGCCCTCGCCGGACCGGCCGAGCTGCATCGCCAGCAGGAACGTCAGGATATAGGCCAGGATGCGCAGCAGGGTCTGGTAGCCGGCGTTCGGCGTCAACCCGATCGACCCGATCTCCGGCATGCCGAGCACCGCGCCCGCCGACCGCCAGAACGGATGGTGCCAGTCGGACGGCGTCCAGTTTGCGTTCTGGACGATCACCCACACCGTCAGCGCCAGCGTCAGCCAGACGAACCAGCGGTAGCGGCGGAACGGCACCATGTTCACCCGGGCGTCGCGGAACGCGCACAGCGCCCACGCCAGGGCCGCCAAGCCGACCAGCACGACCAGAACGTTGCTGAACATCACCGTGTTGCTGGCGAACGGCAGCGGCGCCCACGCCAGCATCAGCGCGAACATCACGAACGCGAATCCGTCGCGCGGCGGGCTGGTATCAGGCTTGTCGGCCACGAATGGACAGCTCGGATCGGTGGCGGGGGAAGCGGCTAATAGGCGTTGCGGTGCGCAAAACCGACGAATGCGGTCATGAACAGGATTCGGACGTCGAGCAACAACGACCAGTTCTCTATGTAATACAGGTCGTACTGGACGCGCATGCTCATTTTTTCAGGCGTCTCGGTCTCGCCGCGCCAGCCATTGACCTGGGCCCAGCCGGTGATGCCGGGCTTGACCCGGTGACGGCACATATACTCGTCGATGATGCGGCCGTACTTCTCGTTGTGCGCCACCGCATGGGGCCGGGGGCCGACGATGGACATCTCGCCCCTGAGCACGTTGAAGAGCTGGGGCAGCTCGTCCAGGCTGGTCTTGCGCAGGAAGGCGCCGACCCGCGTGATGCGCGCGTCCCCCTTGGTTGCCTGCGGCACGCCGTCCTCGTCCTTGACCGTGCGCTGGTACATGGTGCGGAACTTGAAGACGCTGAACTCATTGTTGTTGAAGCCGTAGCGCTTCTGCCGGAACAGCACCGGGCCGGGGCTGTCCAGCTTCACCGCCAGCGCCACCAGCAGCATCAGCGGCGCGAACAGCGCCAGCATCAGGGCCGCACCCACCTTGTCCTCGATCGCCTTCAGGATCACGCCCCAGCCGCCGAGCGGACGCTCGTAGACGTTGAGCAGCGGCACGCCCTGCAACGATGAGAAGCCGCGCAGCGGGATGCCGAAGCCGACCAGGTCCGGGCACACGCGCACGTTCGCCGGCACGACATAGAGCTTGCGCGCCATCTGGCGGATTCGTGGCCCGGCACTCCAAGGCAGCGCCACGATGATGTCGTCGACCGGATTGTTGCGGGTGTAGGCGATCAAGTCGTCGATGGTGCCGCGCACGTCGAACCCGCCGATCTTCTCGGGCACCCGGCTCAGCCGGTCGTCCCAAACGCCCACCACCGACATCGCGTTGCCGCCATGCTCGCGCAAGTGCTCCACCAGCCGCTCGCCGAGCCCGCCGGCACCGACGATGGCGACCCGCGCGCGCAGCCGGCCCTGCCGGTTCCAGTGCGCCAGGATGCGCGACGCGACGACCCGGTTGAACAGCAGGAACGACAGCCCGCTCAGCGCCCACAGCAGGAACCAGATACGCGAGATGCCTTCCGACGTCTTGGAGAAGAAGCCGAACGCCAGCACCACCACCAGCACCGCGATCCAGGCGCCGATCAGGCGGCCCAGCAGGGCGCTGCCGCTGCGCAGCGACTGCACCGTGTAGAGCTTGGCGAACTGCATGAAGTTGAGGATCAGCAGCATGCCGATGGCCAGCGCCACCAGATAGGTGACGCCCATGTCGGCATGACCCTCGCGGATCAGGTAGGCGACGACGCCAGCCAGCCCGACCCCGATGACATCGGCGATCCGCAGGCAACCGGCCAGGATGGCCTGCATGTCGCTGGAAAGGTGCGCATTGCGCATGTTTACCAAGGGGGATCCTCGATCAACCGCCGGAATCAACCGCGGCCCGACGCTGGCGGTACCTGCCGGCGTTTGGACCGCTTCGTGACGCGCGGACGGTATATCATAATCCCGTTAAGAACTGTTAACCGTGACGTTTACGAAAGGTTAGTTTTCTACGCATTTGCGTCCGGCGCCAGCCCGGCACGCGTGAAGGCGCATTCGTAGTAGACCGCGCCCTCCACCGGGTTGTGGTAGTAGGGCTGGCACGGCGCGTAGCCCAGCGTGCGATAGATCCGCTCGGCCGTGCCCATGGTCCGGCTGATGGTGTCCAACACAATTCGTTGATAGCCGCCGTCGCGCGCAAACCCGGTCGCGGCCTCGGCCAGCCGGCGACCGAGACCCAGTCCCCGCCCGGCCGGCGCAACATAGAGCCGCTTCATCTCCGCGGTCGTATCGTCGAACGGCCGCACGCCGACGCACCCCACGGGCACCGCGTCATCGTCGCCGGCAAAGGCCAGCCACAGCTCGCCGCGCGGCGGCGCATACTTGCCCGGCAGGCCGGCCAGCTCGTCGTCGAAGTTCTGGAAGCACAGGCTGAAACCCAGGCTTTCGCCGTAGGCCAGGAACAGCCGGCGGATATGGGCGACGTCGTCGGCCCCGCGCGCCACCCGCAGCCGGGCCACCGCTGCCTGCGACCCCATCGCGGCGCCCGCCAGCCGAATGGCCTACTGCGCCGTGCCGCCGACGGTCAGGCCGTCGACCCGCATGGTCGGCTGGCCGACGCCAACCGGCACGCCCTGGCCTTCCTTGCCGCAGGTGCCGACCCCGGGATCCATCGCCATGTCGTTGCCGATCATGCCGACCTTGGTCAGCACGTCCGGGCCATTGCCGATCAGGGTGGCGCCCTTCACCGGCGCGCCCACCTTGCCGCCCTCGATCAGGTAGGCCTCCGACGCGGAGAACACGAACTTGCCCGACGTGATGTCGACCTGGCCGCCGCCGAAATTGACCGCATAGAGGCCCTTGTCGACGCTGGCCAGGATCTCGTCCGGCGACTTGTCGCCGTTCAGCATCACCGTGTTGGTCATCCGCGGCATCGGCACGTGGGCGTACGACTGACGGCGGCCGTTGCCGCTGGGCCGCATGCCCATCAGCCGGGCGTTCTGGCGGTCCTGCATGTAGCCGACCAGCAATCCGTCCTCGATCAGCGTCGTGCGGCTGGTCGGCGTGCCCTCGTCGTCGATGGTCAGCGACCCGCGGCGGTCGGGGATGGTGCCGTCGTCGACCACGGTGACGCCGGGGGCCGCGACGCGCTCGCCCATCAGGCCGGAGAACGCGCTGGTCTTCTTGCGGTTGAAGTCGCCCTCCAGGCCGTGGCCGATGGCCTCGTGCAACAGGATGCCGGGCCAGCCGGGCCCCAGCACCACGGTCATCTCGCCGGCCGGCGCCGGCACCGACTCCAGGTTCACCAGCGCCTGGCGCACCGCCTCGTCGACCTGGCCCTGCCACGTCTCCGGCTGCAGGTAGAGATCGAACGCCACCCGGCCGCCCGCACCCATGCTGCCGCTTTCCATCCGGTCGCCGTCGGCCACGACCACCGCCACGTTCAGGCGCACCAGCGGGCGCACGTCGGCGGCGCGCTGGCCGTCGGCGCGGACGATCTGCACCGCGGACCATTCGCCGCTGATCGACGCCATCACCTGGGCGATGCGCGGATCGCGGCTGCGCGCGTAGGCATCGATGTCCTGCAGCAGCTTGACCTTGGTCTCGAACGGCGTCGCCGACAGCGGGTTGTCGTCGACATAGAGGCGCTGGTTGGTGCCGGACGGCCCCTCGGCGGCGGTGCCGGCATGGCCGGACACCACCGCGCGCACGGTGCCGGCGGCGCGGCGCATCGCATCCTCGTCCAGGCTGCCGGCATGGGCATAGCCGGTCGCCTCGCCCGCCACCGCCCGCAGGCCGAACCCCTGGGCAGTGTCGAAGCTGGCGCTCTTCAGCTTGCCGTCGTCATAGCTCAGGCTCTCCGACTGGGTGTATTCCAGATAGAGTTCGCCGTCGTCGGCCCCATCCAGCGCGTCGGCGACGATCCCTTCGACCCGCGGCCGGTCGAGTCCGGCGCGGTTGAAGAACAGGTCGTCGGTGGTGGCGAGGTGGGACATGGAGAAAACCCTTTCTGCGGCGGTGGATAGCCCCGGCCATAGCCCGGGGCGCAAGTCAGGAAATCCACGGTTTTCCAAGGATTTCGGACAATATGCCGCATTCGCGACAGGCGCACCCGTTTAATATAAGCGCGCAACGTGCGATCGTGAAATCGGCGCGGCAATTTTGTTGCGGCATGACGCGGTCAGCCCGCCATGACAAGCAGAGCATGGCGACCCCGAACGTGATATCCAGGGCATGGTATCCGGGGGCATGGCAACGAGGGGTGTGATGAACCGCATTTGGAAGACGATGGCTGGCCTGTTGGCCGTGGCGGGCGCGCTGATGGCGGCAGGTGCGGCTTCGGCGGCGCAGCCGGAGCCGTGGCAGATGGGCCTGCAAGCGCCGGCCACGCCGTCGATGGAGGAGCTCGTCTGGTTCCACGACCTCCTGCTGTATATCATCATCGTGATTTCGGTGATCGTGCTGGCGCTGCTGCTCTATGTGGTCTGGCGGTTCAGCGAGAAGCGAAATCCCACGCCCTCCACGACCTCGCACAACACGCTGATCGAGGTGCTGTGGACGGTGATCCCGGTCATCATTCTGGTGGCCATCGCGGTGCCGTCTTTCCGCATCCTGTATTTCCTGGACCGCGCCGCCGACCCCGACATGACGATCCAGGTGACGGCGCACCAGTGGTACTGGTCGTATTCGTACCCGGATCACGACGACATCTCGATCACCAGCGTGCTGGACCGCAGCGAGGAGGTGCCGGATAACCTGCGCCTGCTGCAGACCAACAACGCGCTGATCCTGCCGACCGACACGACAATCCGCTTCCTGGTCACCTCGCAGGACGTGCTGCACTCGTTCGCGATGCCAGCGTTCGGCGTGAAGACTGACGCGATCAAGGGCAGGAACAACGAAACCTGGGCGCTGATCAACGAGCCGGGCACCTACTACGGCCAGTGCTCGGAAATCTGCGGCCGCGACCATGCCTACATGCCGATCGAGATCCGGGCGGTGACGCCGGAAGAGTTCGAGGCCTGGGTGGCCGAGGAACTGGCGGCCCGCGACGGCGAGCCCGGCGACGTGCCGGGCGAAGGATCCGCGACCGATCTGGCCGCATTGGACGACTGAGCGCACACGACAGCGCCGCGAGACCGCTCACAGGCGCACATAGGCCCACGCCACACGGCGCGGCAGCGACAGGACGCAAGAGACTGATGGCACACCACACCGACACCGCCGATCACGGGCACGCGCACGATCATCACGATCACAAGCCCGGTTTCTTCGTGCGTTGGTTCTGTTCGACCAACCACAAGGACATCGGCACGCTCTACCTGATCTTCGCGGTGGTCGCCGGTCTCATCGGCGGCCTGATGTCGGTGATCATGCGCCTGGAGCTGCAGGACCCCGGCGTTCAGCACCTGCTGACCCCGGATGGCGCGCCCGACGGCCAGGCGTGGAACGTCTACATCACCGCCCACGGCCTGATCATGGTGTTCTTCGTGGTCATGCCGGCGATGATCGGCGGCTTCGGCAACTGGATCGTGCCGTTGATGATCGGCGCGCCCGACATGGCGTTCCCGCGCATGAACAACATCAGCTTCTGGCTGATCGTGCCGGCCTTCATCCTGCTGCTGGCCTCCGCCTTCGTCGGCGAGGGCGCGGGCACCGGCTGGACCATCTACCCGCCGAACTCGAGCACCGGGCAAGGGGCGCATAACGGCTGGTCGATGGACATGGCGATCTTCGCCCTCCACCTGGCCGGCGCGTCGTCGATCCTGGGCGCCATCAACTTCATCACCACGATCCTGAACATGCGCACGCCGGGCATGACGCTCCACAAGATGCCGCTGTTCGTGTGGTCGATGCTGGTGACCGCGTTCCTGCTGCTGCTGGCGATCCCGGTGCTGGGCGGCGCCATCACCATGCTGCTGACCGACCGCAATTTCGGCACCTCGTTCTTCCGGCCCGAAGGCGGCGGCGACCCGCTGCTGTTCCAGCACCTGTTCTGGTTCTTCGGCCACCCCGAGGTCTACATCATGATCCTGCCGGGCTTCGGCATGATCAGCCACATCGTCTCGACCATGTCGAAGAAGCCGGTGTTCGGCTATCTGGGCATGGCCTACGCGATGGTGGCCATCGGCTTCGTCGGCTTCATCGTCTGGGCGCACCACATGTACACGGTGGGCATGGACGTCGACACGCGGGCCTACTTCACCGCGGCGACGATGGTGATCGCGGTGCCGACGGGCATCAAGATCTTCTCCTGGATCGCCACCATGTGGGGCGGCTCGATCCAGCTGACGGTGCCGATGCTGTGGGCGCTGGGCTTCATCTTCCTGTTCACCATCGGCGGCGTCACCGGCGTGGTGCTGGCCAATGGCGGCATGGACGTGGCGCTGCACGACACCTACTACGTGGTCGCGCACTTCCACTATGTGCTCAGCCTGGGCGCCGTGTTCTCCATCTTCGCCGGCTTCTACTACTGGATTGGCAAGATGAGCGGCCGCCAGTATCCGGTGTGGGCCGGCAAGCTGCACTTCTGGACCACGTTCATCGGCGTCAACCTGACCTTCTTCCCGCAGCACTTCCTGGGGCTGGCCGGCATGCCGCGCCGCTACATCGACTATCCGGATGCGTTCGCGGGCTGGAACATGGTGTCGTCGATCGGTGCCTACATCTCGTTCGCGTCGACCCTGTTCTTCGTCGGCCTGGCGCTCTACACCCTGACCCGGGGCCGCCGCGTCGCCGCCAACTACTGGGGCGAGGGCGCGACCACTCTGGAATGGACAGTGTCGTCGCCGCCGCCGTTCCACACTTTCGACGAGCTGCCGAAGTTCGAGGACCGGCCGCGCGGCGCGCACTGAGCGCGCCCTGCCGGTCGCCCGGAATGAACGTGTCCCGAGCGACAGCACCATGACGAGACGGATCGCCGCGTGACAGACCTGAGCGCCAGCCAGAACCGAAACGACGCGCTGCCCATGGGCGGCGCGTTCGTCGGTGAGAGCGCCTATGGCGTCACCGAGGCGTCGGTGTCCGACTATGTGGCGCTGCTGAAGCCGCGGGTGATGTCGCTGGTGGTGTTCACCGCGGTGGCCGGCATGGCGGTAGCGCCCGGCGGTATCCACCCGGTGCTGGCGGTGATCGCGGTGGTGTGCATCGCGGTTGGCGCGGGCGCATCGGCGGCGATCAATATGTGGTACGACCGCGACATCGACGCGGTGATGCGGCGGACCCGCAGCCGCCCGATCCCGGCCGGCCGGATGGCGCCGGATGCCGCACTGGGCTTCGGCATCGTGCTGGCGGTGGGCTCGGTCACCATGATGGCGCTGGCGGTCAACTGGGCCGCCGCCGGCCTGCTCGCACTGACCATCGCGTTCTACGTCTTCGTCTACACGGTCTGGCTGAAGCGCCGCACCCCGCAGAACATCGTTATCGGCGGTGCCGCCGGCGCGTTCCCGCCGATGATCGGCTGGACGGTGGTGACCGGCACGGTCGACCCGGTGTCCTGGAGCCTGTTCGCGCTGATCTTCTTCTGGACCCCGCCGCACTTCTGGGCGCTGGCGCTGTTCCGCCGCGGCGACTATGCCGACGCCGGGGTGCCGATGATGCCGGTGACCGCTGGCGTGCGCGCCACCAAGCGCCAGATGCTGGCCTACACGGTCCTGATGCTGCCGCTGGCGATTCTGCCGGCGCTGCTGGGCGTCGCCGGCTGGCTCTACGGCGGGGTGGCCGTGGTCTCCAGCGTGATGTTCATCGCCCACGGCTGGCGCGTGCTGCGCGCGCCCGACGACAGCGAGAGCAAGGCATTGATCGGCCCGGCGCGGCGGATGTTCGCGTTTTCCATCGCCTACCTGTTCATCCTGTTCGCCGTGCTGATGGTCGACGGCGGCCTCGGCCTGACCGAGATGCCGGCGGCCTTCCGGATCGGCCAGTGAGCCAGTCAGTGAGCCAGTTTTCCGAGTGAGCCAATACTCAATGACCCAACGGACCATGACGGAACGTGACCCCGTGACACAGCAGACCGTATCGATGACCGCCGAGGAAAAGGCCGCGTTCGAGCGCAAGCGCCGGCAGCGCAATACCGCCTTGCTGGCGGTGCTCGCCGTGCTGGCGATCGCGTTCTACGTCATCACCGTGGTCAAGCTGGATACCGCCGGTGGCTGACCGGGCGCACACCGACGGACCCGCCGGGACCGCGCCGGCACCGGCGCGACGCGCCGGCTCGACCGCGCTGCTGCTTGCCGGACTGACCGTCGGCATGGCCGGGCTGTCGTTCGCCGCCGTGCCGCTTTACGAGTTGTTCTGCAGCGTGACCGGCTTCGGTGGCACGCCGCAGGTGGAGAACGCCGCTGACCGCCAGGTCGTGCCGATCGACCGCACCATCGAGGTCAGCTTCTACGCCGAAGTGTCGCCTGGCCTGGCCTGGCGCTTCACCGAGACGCAGAAGCACATCGACGTGCAGGTCGGCCGCGACGTGATCGCGTTTTATGAGGCGGAGAACCTGAGTTCGCGACCGACCACCGGCACCGCGGTGTTCAACGTGACTCCGGCCAAGGCCGGTCAGTACTTCGTGAAGGTCGAGTGCTTCTGTTTCGAGGCGCAGACGATCCAGCCCGGTGATACCGTGCCACTGGCCGTCGCCTTCTACCTCGACCCCGCGCTCGACGACGACCCGAACATGGACGACGTGACCGACATTACGCTGACCTACGTCTACATGCCCCCGCCGGAAACGCGGGACGATGCGACGCAGACCAGCGCGGTCGCGCAGCCCGATTCTTTGAGCTACAACTAGCACCAACGCGCATCGCCCTGGGCGGCCCAGGCACAGATCAGAGCACCACGATGGCAGAGCACGCAAAGCCCAATCATCCCTACCACCTGGTCAATCCCAGCCCCTGGCCGCTGTTGGGCGCGTTTTCGGGCGGCATCATGCTGTTCGGCGCCATCATCGCGATGAAGCCGGTCGAGGAAGGCAGCGACGAATACGGCAGCATGTGGCTGTTCCTGATCGGCCTGGCGCTGGTGTTCCTGACCATGTTCCTGTGGTGGCGTGACGTGGTGAGGGAGGCCGAGCACGAGGGCCACCACAACCCGGTCGTCGCGCTGGGCCATCGCTACGGCATCGCGCTGTTCATCGCCTCGGAGGTGATGTTCTTCGCCGCGTTCTTCTGGGCGTTCTTCGATGCCAGCCTCTATTACGACGAGGCCATCCAGTACACCCGTGTCGAGGTGACCGGCGCCACGTGGCCACCGGTGGGGATCCAGGCGTTCGACGCGTTCGACCTGCCGTTCCTCAACACGCTGGTCCTGCTGACCTCTGGCGTGACCGTGACCTGGGCGCACGAAGCGCTGATCGAGAACAACCGGCCGCATCTGGTCTACGGCCTGGGGCTGACCGTCCTGCTCGGGCTCGCGTTCACCGCGCTGCAGGCGATCGAGTACAGCCATGCGTCGTTCGGCCTGACCGACGGCATCTATCCGTCGACATTCTTCCTGGCCACCGGTTTCCACGGCTTCCACGTCATGGTCGGTACCACCGCGCTGATCGTATGCTTCTTCCGCGCCACCGCCGGCCACTTCAAGCCGAAGCACCATGTCGGGTTCGAAGCGACCGCATGGTACTGGCACTTCGTGGACGTGGTCTGGCTGTTCCTGTTCGCCGCCGTCTACTGGTGGGGCGGCTGATCCGGCCGCACCCCAACGGGTGGCGACGTCGGCCAATGACAGGCGCATGACCCAAAGATGAGCTACCTCTCGCCATCGCCGATGAGCGCCGGCATGAAATGCGTGTGCCCGCGCTGCGGCCAGGGCAAGCTGTTCAAGGGCTACCTGACCGTGGTCGACACCTGCGAGGTCTGCGGCCTGAAGCTGGCGGAGAACGACAGTGGCGACGGCCCGGCGGTGTTCCTGGTGTTCGTGCTGGGCGCGGTGGTGGTTGGCGCCGCGCTGTGGGTGGAGGCGACGTTCGAGCCGCCCTACTGGCTCCACCTCGTCATCTGGCCCGTGGTCATTCTCGGCCTGACGCTGGCGTCGATGCGGCCGTTGAAGGCCTATGTCGTGGCGCTGCAGTTCCGCCACCGCCGGAGCGATTTCGAGGGGTCGTAGATCAGGGCCCGCTCACGCTGGGTCCACCGTATGGTGCGGCACTGGGGTCGACAGCTTCGAGGCGTTACGAGGCGGGCTCGATCACCAAACTGGCCTGACCTCCGCGCAAGAAGGACGCCTCACCGTCGGGAAGGAATGGATGGCGGACAACGATCGCCGTGCGCCCCACGGTAACCCTTGACTGTCCATATTGCGGAAACGGTTCAGCGATCGCATCCATTCCAGCCCGCACCCGCAACACGAGCGTGTCCACGCCGACCACAAAGCCCTGCACCGTAATCTCGCGAAGGTAGCCGTCCGCGATGCCCTCGAAGACTGCTGCCTCTATGACCAAGGTGTCGGGATCGGCATCGGCGTGGAGGTCGAAAAAGGCCGCGTAGGCCCTCATCGTGCACAACATCACGATGTCGCGTCCGGGCCCGCTCATGGCGCCCGCCCCGTCCACCGGATCGTACACGAAGATCGTATCGTCGCCGCCACGACCCTCCGGGCCGATTTGCGGCCGGACGGCCATGACCACGTCGTCGCCGGAGGTGAAAGTGTACTGAAAGCCGCCATCGTAGAGATCCTGGGGCAGGCCGTCCTCGGCTGTCGGTGTGAAGACAGCCCCCGCCGGCGGTGCATCGACGTCCGGGCATTCCGCCGGGGTCGGGCGCGGCGCCGCGATCGCTGGCACGTCCATGGCGACGCCGGCCACTTTGTCGATCACCAACGCCTCGTCCCCCACGTTCACTAGCGGTGCGTCCTCGCCCGCGATCTGGGGCGGCAGCACCTGCACCGTCGTCGCGCCAACAGTGATGATGGTGTCGTTATAGGTGCCAGGCCTGGGCTCAACCGTCACGTCCAGCGCCTCGGGAACCCGCAGCACCAGCCTGTCGTATGCGGGATGGAAGTCGAACACCTGAATGGTGCGCTGGAAACCAAGCGGAATGGCCGTGAACGCCTGGGGCTGGATCACGACGATGTCGCGATCGTCGTCCAGTTCTCGGCTTGGCCAGAGAGCGACGTAGAATTCCGACATCGAGCAGACGACAATCACATCGTCACCCCGGCCACCGGTTACCGACGCGCCACTGCGCGGATGGTAGAGATAGACGGTGTCGTCCCCGCCGGCCGCCTGGATGGTCGGCTCTGTGCGCCAGCCATAGATGACGTCGTCGGCGTTGGTAAAAACAAACGGATCGAAGAACGTGTCATGGTGCCCGTCCACAGGGACGACATCGGCATATCCCATCGGCGGGATCTGGGCGTCTGCGGGCAGGGTGTGGAAGAAGGGGCAACCCTCCGGCACCGTGCGTGCCGCGTCGGGGAGGTGCTCAGTCGGCTGTGCCGTTGCCGCCACGGTCTCGATCACCAGGCTGTCGCTGTGTCGGTCGAGCATCGGCGCCACCCGTTCGTCCAGGCCGATTGGCGGATGCAGCACAGTGACCAGCGTGTCACCCACCGTGATATCGGTGGCACCCAGCAGATCGTTGTACTCGGTGGCGACGGTCAGGTCCTCGGGCACACGCAGGACCAACCTGTCGACACCCACGAAGAACGCCCACACCGTGATATGCCGGCGCAATCCCTGCGGAATGTTCTGGAACGCCGCGCTTTCGATGACGATGGTGTCCGGCTCGTCGTCGGTCCGGCCGCGGCTGGGGAACACCGTCAAGTCGAGTTCCGTCATCGAGCAGACGACAATGACGTCACGGCCCGGTCCGGCGCTGGGCAGCGCGTTGTTGTATGGTTCGTACAGAAATATCGTGTCGTCGCCGGGCCGCGCATCCAGCGGCATATCCGTTGCCAGCCATTGCGCCAGCACGACGTCGTCGCCGGTGGTCAGCAGGTTGGGATCTCCGGGCGGTCCGTGCCCTGGCCCAAGGTCGACACCCGGAGTGAAGGTCACCGCGCCGCTCGGCGGCTGTTCGGGCGATGGGCAGCCGGGTGGGGCATCGCGAGGCCCTTCGGCCACGCCAACCATGAGACCGGGTGGCAATGTCTGTGTCTCGATCACCAAGCTGGGACTGTCCAGGCTGAGGAACCCATCGAGCCTGCCTTCCACCAGTTCGCGCGGATGATCGATTTCCAGCCGGGTGTCGCCGACAACGATTTCGGTCCGGTTGTAGTCCGGCAACGCCTCCACAGAGATGTCCGCGCCCGGCGGCAGACGCAGGACCAGCGTATCGACGCCGACGATAAACGACCGGATGCTGATAATGCGGGCAAAGCCGGGCGTGCCGCTGGCGAAGACCGCTGGCTGTATGACGATGGTGTCGGCAGCCTCGTCCGGCGCGTGGAAGTCGCCCGGTATCAGAATGGCGTCGTAGGCACGCATCGAGCACAACACCAATGTGTCGGCGCCCCGGCCACCCACCACGAAGGTTTCGCCATGCGGGTCGTAGACGAAGACCGTGTCGTCGCCATCCAGGGCCGCGACCTCGGACTCGAGGCCCCGACTGAAGATGACCTCGTCCGCATCGGTGAAGCCCTGCACGCCTTCCATGGGCTCATGTCCGGGGCCCATGGTGGCGAAATTGATCGGGGCCGCCCTGAGCGCGGTGGGCGGCAGGGTGTCGTAATCCGGACAGGTCAGCGGCACCTCGGCCGCGGCACTCGCGGTCAGTCCAGCAACCGCGGCTCCAAAAAGGACTCCCAGAATCGTGGCTTGCATGGTGGAAGCGCCCCCCCCAACGCCAACATCGATGCAGTATGCGCTCGAGCAATATGGTGCTTCAAATTGGCTCGGATCGCCAATGACGCGGCCCGCTTCAGGATAAGCAATTGCCATCGGTCCCGTCATCCCCGAGAGTGCCGCCCCCTCGCAACCATTGACCGAGCCCTTCGCCTGAATGACTGCACGTACTTCAGCCCGCGCCTGGAAGCTATTCGCCGCCGCTGTCGCGGTGCTGGTGCTGATCGGGCTCGGCTCCTGGCAGCTCGTCCGCCTGGGCGAGAAGAACGAGATCGTCGCCACCGCCGAGGCGCGATTGGGCGCCGACCCGGTGGCATTCGGCGACGTCTCCATCGAGAGCGATGACGTGGAGTTCGTCCGCGCGTCGCTGACCGGCGAATTCGCGCCCGCCGTGCTGTTCATGCCCGGCGCGTCGGAGGCCGGCCGCGCCGGCCTGAACGTGATGTCGCCGTTCCTGCCCGCCGATGCCGATGGCGCCCTGCTCGTGGACCGCGGCTGGGTGCCGTTGGAGGACGGCGATGCCACGGCACTGGCGCCGCCCTCCGGCGAGGTCTCGTTCGTCGGCGTGCTGCGGGTGCCGCTGACGGCCGGCTGGATGACGCCCGGCAACGACCCGGCCCGCAATCTGTGGCACGCGTTCGACGGCGAAGCGATGGCCGAGGCCGCCGGCGTGGACGCCCTGCTGCCGGTGCTGGTGCGCCTGGAAGCTTATGTCGATGCGCCGGACGGCATCGACCCGTTGCCAGAGCGCGGGCCGGTCGTGGTCGACCTCGCCAACGACCATCTGGAATACGCGCTGACATGGTACGCGCTGGCCCTGGCGCTGATCGTCATCGCGGTGATTTTCTTCAGAAGGCGAGCGTGATCCTGCGGCCCTGTTTGGCCGCCGCGTAGATCGCGTCCTCGATCTCGATGTTACGCAGGTAGTCGGCGGCACGGGTTTCCGCCCGCCCGGTTCCGCGCAACGCATCGACGATGTGGCGCTGGCAGGCAAGCACGCAGTCGCCGCCGAAAGCCCGGTTGGTCCAGGCGTAGCCGTGGCGGCGCTCTTCCGTGCTGCCGTGGGCGCGGTGGTAGAGGTTGCCGTCACCGTCCAGCCGCACCGTGCCGCCGGTACCCTCGACCCACATCTCGCCCATGGTCAGCCGGGTGTTCTCGGCGGCGTGGTCGACCAGCCGGTTGCCGTCGACGGTCCCTACGGTATCGCCGGCAAACGCCAGCACCACGATGCCGGCATCCTCACCCGCGATCGCCGGGTTGCAGCGGCGTAGATGGGCCTGCACCGCCGTCACCTCGCCGAACAGGAAGCGGAAGGTGTCGACCATGTGGATCAGGGTCTCGTGGACCAAGAAACGCGGCATCTGCTGGAAGTATGGCTGGCGCGCCAGATAGGCGTCCGGGCCCTGGCCGTCGCCGGGGCGCAGGCGGAATGTTGCGTTTAACACGTCGCCGCAGGCGCCGCCGGCCAGCAGCCGGGCGATCTCGCGGTACCAGGGCTGGAAGCGGAAATTCTCGTGTACGAACAGGTCCGCACCAGCCGCCTCCGCCGTCGCCACGATGGCGCGGGCCTCCGCCATCGTCGGCGCCAGCGGTTTCTGGCAGATCATCGGCAGGCCGCGCGCCGCCGCCAGGGACACCAGGGCGGCATGGGTCGCCGGCGGGGTAACGATGTCGACCAGATCGGGCCGGGCCGCATCCAGCATCGCCTCGGCCGAGGCGAACACCTCCGGTGCGCCGTGTGCGCCGGCCATCGCCTCGGCCTTGCCGACATCGGTGTCGGCGATGCCGACCAGGTCGACGTCGTCCATCCGCGCCCAGGCGTCGTAATGGAACTGGCTGAAATAGCCGGCCCCGATGCCGGCCACCCGAAGTTTGTCCTGCGCCATTCCGCTTCCCTGCCGGCCCGTCGTACCGACCATGCTATGAAGCGGGCATGGGCGCATTGCAACTGGACATCGCAGACGTCGAATGGGTGGGGCGCGACCTCGCCCGGCCGGAATGCGTGGTCTGCGACGACGCGGGCACGCTGCATGTCGCGGACTGGCGCGGCGGCATCACCACCATCGCGCCGGACGGCAGCCAGCACACCATCCTGTCGACATCGTTTCCCCTCAAGCCCAACGGCATCTGCCTCGCACCAGATGGTGGATACTTGATCGCGCACCTGGGCGACACGGACGGCGGCATCTATCATCTGGCGGCCGACGGCACTTGCCGCCCGGTCGCTCTGGAAGCCGATGGCGCGCCTCTGCCGCCAACCAACTTCGTGCATGCCGACGCCGCCGGGCGGATCTGGGCGACGGTCAGCACCCGCCACCAGCCGCGCGCCGCGGCCTACCGGAGCGACATCGCCGATGGCTTCGTCGCGCGCATCGAGGGCGGCCACGCGCGCATTGCCGCCGACGGGCTGGGCTATACCAACGAATGCCTGGTCGACCCGTCCGGCCAATGGCTCTACGTGAACGAGACTTTCGCCCGACGCCTGTCGCGCCTGCCGATCCGCGCCGACGGCGACCTTGGCCCGCGCGAGACCGTGGCCGAGTTCGGCACCGGCATCTTTCCCGACGGCCTGGCGTTCGCGCCCGATCGCGGGCTCTGGATCGTGTCCATCGTCTCCAACAGCGTGCTGCGGCTGGACCGGGACGGCACGCTGTCGACCGTGCTGGCCGATCCCGACCCCGCCCATGTCGACCGGGTGGAGGCCGCCTATCGCGCCCACGCCATGGGCCGCCCGCATTTGGACAACGTCGGCGACACCACGCTGAAAAACATCTCCAGCCTGGCCTTCCATTCATCGGGGCATCCAACGGGCAGGCGGGTTTATCTCGGCTGCCTGCTGGGCGATCGGATCGCCTCGTTCGCGCTGCCGGCCAACGGTGCTGGCTGATCGCTGCCCGTTGCGCGCTTTTGCCGCCCTGCATGATGAAAAATTGGCCCGAAAACGCGCGCCGGCACGCCTTGCGCCCCCCGCGGCGGTATGATACCAACCTCCCCGGTTTCGGGGACCCCGACCGCGGGCTGTCGCTTGCCTGAATGGGCGGGTCCGGCACCCTCCTGAACAGGCTATCCGAAAGAGCGTCAGGGATCGCAGCGTGGCAGTCGAAGGACTAGGCGTATCAGAACTTGCGAGCCGGTATGCGGCCGCGCTGTTCGACCTCGCCGATGAAGCAAAGGCGCATGATGCGGTCGCCGCCGATCTTGCCACCATCCAGGATTTGCTGCAGGGCAGCGAAGACCTGCGCACCGTGACGCGCAGCCCCCTGGTGCCGCGCGACCAACAGGGCGCAGCGGTGGAGGCAGTGCTGGCGGAGGCCAAAATCGGCGACATCGTGAGGCATTTCGTGGGCGTGGTCGCCGCCAACCGGCGCCTGTTCGCGCTGCCGGCGATGATCCGGGCCTATCTGGCCGAGCTGGCGCGCCGCCGTGGCGAGGAGCGCGCCCGGGTGGTGTCGGCGAAACCGTTGAAGGACGAACAGTCCAAGAGCGTGACCGAGGCCCTGCGCAAGGCGATGGGGTCGAAGGTCAGTGTGGATTTCGAGGTCGACGAGGAGCTGATCGGCGGGCTGGTCGTTCAGGTCGGGTCGCGGATGATCGATACGTCGGTGCGCAGCCAGCTGCAGCGGCTGCAGACTGCAATGAGAGGGGCTTAAGGCATGGAAATCCGTGCGTCGGAAATTTCCGCCATCCTGAAGAAGCAGATCGCGGATTTCGGCTCGGAGGCCGATGTCGCCGAGGTCGGCCAGGTGCTGTCGGTCGGTGACGGCGTCGCCCGCGTCTACGGGCTGGACAATGTCCAGGCCGGCGAGATGGTCGAGTTTCCGGGCGGCGTGCGCGGCATGGCGCTGAACCTTGAGATCGACAATGTCGGTGTCGTCATCTTCGGCGACGACCGCGAGATCAAGGAAGGCGACACCGTCAAGCGGACCGGCGCCATCGTGGAGGTGCCGGTCGGCAAGGAGCTGCTGGGCCGCGTCGTCGACGCGCTGGGCAATCCGATCGACGGCAAGGGCCCGCTGAAGGCGAAGGAAAAGCGCCTGGTCGACGTGAAGGCGCCCGGTATCATCCCGCGCCAGTCGGTGCACGAGCCGATGCAGACCGGCCTGAAGGCGCTGGACGCCCTGGTGCCTGTCGGCCGTGGCCAGCGCGAGCTGATCATCGGCGACCGTCAGACCGGCAAGACCGCCGTCGCCGTCGACACCATCATCAATCAGAAGTCGATCAACGACGGCGACGACGAGTCCAAGAAGCTCTATTGCATCTATGTCGTGGTCGGCCAGAAGCGCTCGACCGTGGCGCAGGTGGTGAAGACGCTGCAGGAATTCGGCGCGATGGACTATTCCATCGTGGTCGCCGCCACCGCGTCGGAGCCGGCGCCGATGCAGTTCCTGGCGCCCTATGCCGGCTGCGCGATGGGCGAGTACTTCCGCGACAACGGCATGCACGCGCTGATCATCTATGACGATCTGTCGAAGCAGGCCACCGCATACCGCCAGATGTCGCTGCTGCTGCGCCGCCCGCCGGGCCGCGAAGCCTATCCGGGCGACGTCTTCTACCTGCACTCGCGCCTGCTGGAGCGCGCCGCCAAGCTGAATGCCGACAACGGCAGCGGCTCGCTGACGGCGCTGCCGGTGATCGAGACCCAGGGCGGCGACGTGTCGGCGTTCATTCCGACCAACGTCATCTCCATTACCGACGGCCAGATCTTCCTGGAGACCGAGCTGTTCTATAAGGGCATCCGCCCGGCCATTAACGTCGGCCTGTCGGTCAGCCGCGTCGGCTCGTCGGCCCAGATCAAGGCGATGAAGCAGGTCGCCGGCCGCATCAAGCTGGAACTGGCGCAGTACCGCGAGATGGAGGCGTTCTCGCAGTTCGCCTCCGACCTCGATGCCGCCACCCAGCGCCTGCTGGCCCGCGGCGTGCGCCTGACCGAGCTGCTGAAGCAGCCCCAGTTCTCGCCGATGGTGGTCGAGGAGCAGGTGGTGGCCATCTTCGCCGGCGTGCGCGGCTTCCTGGACGGGGTCCAGGTCAACCAGATCGGCGACTTCGAGCGCCAGTTCCTGGCCCATGTGCGCGACAAGCACGGCAACATTCTGGACGAGATCCGCGAGAAGCAGGCCCTTGACGACAATCTGGACGCCGAGCTGACCAAGGTGGCGGAGCAGTTCACCAAGTCGTTCGTGTCGGCCGACTGACCGCGACGCTCTTGCAAGCCAGACGGAAGCCGGCATGCCCAATCTGAAAGCCCTCAAGGGCCGCATCGCCACCACCAAGGCGACCCAGCGCATCACCGCCGCCATGAAGATGGTGGCGGCCGCCAAGCTGCGCCGCGCGCAGGAAATGGCGGAGGCCGCCCGCCCCTATGCGGAGCGGATGGAGCGCATGCTGGGCTCGCTGGCGGCGGGATCGGCCGGAAACAAGAGCGCCTCGCCATTGCTGGTCGGCAACGGCAAGTCGGACCGCCACATGATCGTGGTGATCTCGTCCGACCGCGGGCTGTGCGGCGGCTTCAACGCCAACCTGGTGCGCAACGTGCGCCACAAGGTGCGCGACCTGGAGGCCGAGGGCAAGACGGTGGAGCTGACCATCGTCGGCCGCAAGGCCGCTGGCGTGCTGCGCCGGGACATGGGCGGCCGGATCGTCCAGACCTATGAGGAACTGGTCAAGCCGGTGCCGCTGTTCGACCACGCGGATCAGATCGCCGGGGAGATCGCCACGGCGTTCGCCGAGGACAAGTTCGACGTCTGCACGGTCATCTACAACCGTTTCCAGTCCGCGCTGACCCAGATCGTCACCGCCCAGCAGCTCATTCCGTTCACGGTCACCGAACCGGCCAACGACGACGAGCCGGCGGATGCCGAGGGCGACGGTGCGGGCGGCAAGCTGGCCTATGACTACGAGCCGGAGCAGGACGCCATTCTGGCCGACCTGCTGCCGCGCAACCTGTCGGTGCAATTGTTCCGCGCCATCCTGGAATCCTTCGCCTCCGAACAGGGTGCCAGGATGACCGCGATGGACAACGCAACCCGGAACGCCGGCGAAATGATCGAGCGCCTGACCCTGACCTACAACCGCACCCGTCAGGCGGTCATCACCAGCGAGCTGATCGAGATCATCTCCGGCGCCGAGGCGCTGTAGAGTTAGTTGCGCCGGTCCCGGACGGACCCGGCCGAGGGAGAGCACAATGGCAAAAGCGAAATCCTCCAACAGCGTCGGCAAGATCAGCCAGGTGCTGGGCGCGGTCGTCGACGTTTCGTTCGACGGCGAGCTGCCGGCGATCCTGAACGCGCTGCACGTCGACCTCGACGGGCGGCGGCTGGTGCTGGAGGTGGCGCAGCACCTGGGCGAGAGCACGGTGCGCACCATTGCCATGGACACCACCGAGGGCCTGGTCCGCGGCCAGGAGGTCACCGATACCGGTGAGCCGATCCTGGTGCCGGTGGGGCCGGAGACCCTGGGCCGGATCATGAACGTGGTCGGCGAGCCGATCGACGAGCGTGGCCCGGTGAAGACCAAGAGCTCGATGCCGATCCACCGCTCGGCGCCCGAGTTCGTCGACCAGGCGACCGAGACCGAGCAGCTGGTCACCGGCATCAAGGTCGTGGACCTGCTGACCCCGTATCCGAAGGGCGGCAAGATCGGCCTGTTCGGCGGCGCCGGCGTCGGCAAGACGGTGCTGATCCAGGAGCTGATCAACAACATCGCGAAGGGCCACGGCGGCTATTCGGTGTTCGCCGGCGTCGGCGAGCGGACCCGCGAGGGCAACGACCTCTATCACGAGATGATGGAATCGGGCGTCATCCAGCCCGACGGCGAGAGCAAGGCGGCCCTGGTGTTCGGCCAGATGAACGAGCCGCCGGGGGCCCGCGCCCGCGTCGCCCTGTCCGGCCTGGCCCAGGCCGAGTATTTCCGCGACGAAGAGGGCAAGGACGTGCTGCTCTTCATCGACAACATCTTCCGGTTCACCCAGGCCGGCTCGGAAGTGTCGGCGCTGCTGGGCCGCATTCCCTCCGCCGTGGGCTATCAGCCGACGCTTGGCACCGACATGGGCGCCATGCAGGAGCGCATCACCTCAACCACAAAGGGCTCGATCACCTCGGTCCAGGCCGTGTACGTGCCGGCCGACGACTTGACCGACCCCGCGCCGGCCACGACCTTCACCCACCTGGACGCCACCACGGTGCTGTCGCGCCAGATCGCCGAGCTCGGCATCTACCCGGCCGTCGACCCGCTGGACTCCACCAGCCGGATCCTGGAGCCGCGCACGGTGGGCGAGGAGCACTACCAGACCGCCCGCGAGGTGCAGCGCATCCTGCAGAGCTACAAGGCGCTGCAGGAGATCATCGCCATCCTGGGCATGGACGAGCTGTCGGAAGAGGACAAGATCACGGTGGCGCGCGCCCGCAAGCTGCAGCGCTTCCTGTCGCAGCCGTTCCACGTCGCCGAGGTGTTCACCGGCTCGCCGGGCCAGTTCGTGCAGATCGAGGACACGATCAAGGGCTTCAAGGGCATCGTCGACGGCGAATACGACGACCTGCCGGAAGCGGCGTTCTACATGGTCGGCACCATCGACATGGCGGTGGAGAAGGCCAAGCAGATGGCGGCCGAGGCGGCCTGACGAAAGAACTATCTGTCATGGTCGGGCTTGACCCGACCATCCACGAGATGGCCGCATGAGCGGCCAAGTAGAAAGACGTGGATGCCCGCAACAAGTGCGGGCATGACGAAGCTGGGAAAGTGGGCAGGAGCCTCTCATGGCTGACGGAACGCTGGAATTCGAACTGGTTTCGCCGGAGCGCCTGCTCGCCTCGGAAGAGGTGGCCATGGTCGTGGTGCCGGGCGCCGAGGGCAATTTCGGCGTGCTGCCGCGCCACGCCGCGATGATCTCCACCGTCCGGCCCGGCGTGATCGACGTCTACAAGACCCGCAACGAGGTTTCCGAGCGCATCTTCGTCGCCGGCGGCTTCGCGGAAGTCACGCCGCAGCGCTGCACCGTGCTGGCCGAGCACGCGGTCGCGGTGGCCGATATCGACCGGGCCGCCGCCGAGGCCAAGCTGAAGGACCTGCGCGAGGACCTGGAAGACGCCAAGGACGACGCCGGGCGCAAGGCCGCCCAGCGCCAGGTCGCGGCCTATGAGGCCATGATCAAGGCTGCCGGCTAGCCCAATCGCCCCGCTTCGCCGCCCGGTCCGCCGACCGCCGGCTCACCTCCATTCCATTTGTCATCCTTGACCGGCGCCATCGTCAGATGGACGCCGAGTCGAGGATCCATGGTTAGGATCGCGCGATATCGGGAATGGGTCCTCGGCGCCTCGCCCAACCAAGAGTTGGGCTCGGGCCAAGGACGACAATTGGATTTGGTGGGTGGCCCTCTCTCAACCTGCGGCTGGGCCACGCCGACGTTCAGGTCCGCAGCAACCCCACGATATCGTAGGTCTTCTCGATCACCGGCTGGGCCAGCGCGCGGGCGCGTTCGGTGCCGCGATGCAGCACGCCGTCGATTTCCGCCTTGTCCTGCATCAGCCGGTTCATCTCGGCCCCGATCGGCCCCAGCACCTCGACCGCCACTTCGGTCAGCCGGCCCTTGAAGGCGCTGAACGGCTGGCCGGCCATCTCGCCCACCGCGGCGGCAAGGTCGGTGCCCGCCAGCGCGGCATAGATCGACAGCAGGTTGAACGCCTCGGGCCGCGCGTCGGCCGCCTCGGCCTTCGGGTTGCCCTTGTCGTCCAGCGTCTCCGGCCCCGGCATCGGCTCCGGGTCGGTCTTCGCCTTGCGGATCTTCAGCGCGATGGCGTCGGCATCGTCGGTGAAATTGATCCGCGACTGGGCCGAGGGATCGGACTTCGACATCTTCTTGGACCCGTCGCGCAGGCTCATCACCCGGGTGGCGGCACCGAAGATCAGCGGCTCGACCACCGGGAAAAACTCGACCCCGTAGTCGTGGTTGAACTTCTGCGCGATGTCGCGGGTCAGCTCCAGGTGCTGCTTCTGGTCCTCGCCCACCGGCACGTGGGTGGCGAGGTAGGCCAGGATGTCGGCCGCCATTAGATTGGGGTAGACGAACAACCCCGCGCTGGCGTTCTCGCGGTGCTTGCCCGCCTTCTCCTTGAACTGGGTCATCCGGTTCAGCCAGCCGATACGCGCGACGCAGTTGAACACCCAGGCCAGCTCGGCGTGCGCCGCCACCTGGCTCTGGTTGAAGATGATGTTGTGGTCGGGGTCCAGCCCGGCGGCGATCAGGCCCGCGGTCAGCTCGCGGATGCTCTCGCGCAGCTCGTTCGGATCCTGCCACACCGTGATCGCGTGCAGGTCGACGATGCAATACAGGCACTCGTATTCGTGCTGCAGGCCGACCCAGTTGCGGATCGCGCCGAGATAGTTGCCGAGGTGCAGGTCGCCGGACGGCTGGATGCCCGAGAAAATACGGCTCATGTGATGAGGAACTCCATTCGGAAAGCGGCCCGATATGGCCGTTAGGTCGCCGGCAAGTCAAGCATCGGTCTCGTCGGCCGGCGTGCGGGGCCGGCGCCGCAGAAACCGTCGCAGTTCGGCGCCATCGACCGCGCCGGTCAGCCGCGCCAGCACGAAATAGGCAATCAGCCCCAGCGCCACGATGACGGCGATGGCGACGATCTCCTGCCCGGTGCCGGCGGCAAGCCAGCCGGACAGGAGTTCCGCGCCACCCCACACCAACCCGGCCATGATAAGCGATGCCAGCACGATGCGCGGCAGGCGCCGGCGCAGGCGGTCGTCGGCGCGGATAAGGCCGCGCCGCCACAGCACCAGTGCGCACAGGCCGGCATTCAGCCAGGCGGCGATGGCAGTGGCGAGCGCGATGCCGACATGGCCCCACGGCCACATCAGCAGCGGGGTCAACGCTATGTTGACCGCGACCGAGGCGGCGGCGATCTTCACCGGGGTGGCCGTGTCCTCCCGCGCGAAGAAGCCCGGCTGCAGCGCCTTGATCAGCACATAGGCCGGCAGCCCGGCGGCATAGGCGACCAGCGCGCCAGCCGTGGCGGCGGTATCCGCTGCGGTGAACGCGCCACGCTCGAACAGCACGTCGACCAGGGAGGTTGGAATCACCACCAGCGCCGCGGTCGCCGGCAGCGTCATGAACAGCGCGAACTCGATGGCCCGGTTCTGGCTCGCCATCGCCGCCGTGTCCTCGCCGGCGCGCAATTGGCGCGACAACATCGGCAGCAGGGCGACCCCGACCGCGATGCCGATCACCCCCAGCGGCAACTGGTTCACCCGGTCGGCGTAGTAGAGCCAGGAGACCGCGCCGTCGATGGTGGACGCGAACACGGTGCCGATCCACAGGTTGATCTGAATGATGCCGGCCCCGATGGCGCCGGGCAGGATCAGCCGGCCGAACCGCCGCGTGCTCGGCGTAATGCGCGGGCGCGGCAGCGCCGGCAGCATGTCGGCCCGGCCGCAGGCGATCGCCAGCCACAGGAACTGGCCGATGCCCGCGATCGCCACCCCCCAGGCCAGCACCATGCCGGCATCGTCGAACAGCGGCACGAACACCACCAGGGCCGCGATCAGCACGATGTTGAGCAGGATCGGCGCGGCGGCGGCGGCGGCGAACTTGTGGATCGCGTTCAGCACACCGCTCAACAGCGCCACCAGCCCCATCATCATCAGGTAGGGGAAGGTGATGCGCCCGTACTCGACGGCCAGCGCATAGGCCTCGGGCCGGTCGTCGAAGCCGGGCGCGATGGCGGACACCACCCAGGGCATCGCGATCTGCAGCAGCACGGTGAACGGCACCAGCACCACCAGCATCACCGCCAGCACTTGCCCGGCATAGGCGCGCGCGGCCGCCGGGCCATAGGCCTGGTGCTGGCCGGTGAACAGCGGCAGGAAGGCGGCGTTGAACGCGCCCTCGGCGAACAGGCGGCGGAACAGGTTGGGCAGGCGGAAGGCGACGAAGAAGGCATCCGCCACCGCGCCGGCGCCGAGCAGCGACGCGATCAGCACATCGCGCACGAAGCCGAGCACGCGGCTGACCATCGTCAGGCCGCCAACGGTCGCGACGGCGCGGACCAGGGACATCGGAAGGAGTCGCGCCTATTCCGCGGCGTCGATGGCGGGCGGCGGCGCCACCGCGAACTCGGCCGCCGAGCGCTCGCGCGGCAGGCCGCCGGCGTCTCCGGTCCCGGGCGCCTCCAGCGCCGCATAGAGGCGGGCACGCAACGCGTCCTGCTTGCCGCTGTGCAAGATCTTGGTGCCGAACAGGTCCTGCACGTAGAACACGTCCACCGCCAATTCGCCGAAGGTCGAGATCTTCGCCGACTTGATGACCGTATTGCTCTGGTTGAGCGCCCTGGTCAGCGAGAACAGCAGGCCGGGCCGGTTGGCGCCGTTCACCTCCACCACCGTGCAGGTGGCGCTGGCCTTGTTGTCGATCAGCACCCGGGGCGCCACCTTGAACACTTTGTTGCGCTTGGGCTTGAACGCACGTTCGGTGAGCACGCGGTTGGCGCGGATGCGCCCGGTCAGGCTCTGCTCGATGATGCTGGAGAGCTTGGCCAGCCGTTCCGGCCGCGCGAACGCCGCCGGCGCGCCGTCGCTGCCCAGATTGTCCTGGATCCAGAACGTATCCAGCGCCCAGCCGTTGGACAGCGTGAAGATCTTCGCGTCGACCACGTCGGCGCCGGCCACCGTCAGCGCGCCGGCAATGCGCGAGAACAGGCCGGGCTGGTCCTGGGTGTAAATCGTCACCTCGGTCACGGCGCGGAACTCGTCGATGCGGCTGGTCACCATCAACGGCAGGTCGTCGGCTTCCGCCTGGCGCACCATGCGCGCGTGCGCGGCCAGGGTGTCGACATCGTAGGTCAGCCAGTAAGGCGTGGTGCCGCGCGCGATGTGTGTGTCCAGCGCATCGGCGTCCCAGTCCGGCAGCGCCGCGCGCAATGCTTCGATCTTGCCCTCCACCCGGCGCGATGCGGTGTCGACGTTGAGGCCGCTGGTCAGCGCCTCCTCGGTGACGTGATAAAGCTCGCGCAGCAACGATGCCTTCCAGCCGTTCCACACCGATGGGCCGACGGCACGGATATCGACCACCGTCAGCACCAGCAGCAGGCGCAGCCGCTCCGGCGAGCGGACCAGGGCCACAAAGTCCTCGATGGTCTTCGGGTCGCCGATATCGCGCTTGAACGCGGTGTCGCTCATTCTCAGGTGGTGCAGCACCAGCCAGGCAACGGTCTCGGTCTCTTCCTCGCTCAGGCCCAGGCGCGGACACAGCCGCTGGGCCAGCTTGGCGCCGACCTCGCTGTGGTCGCCCGGCCGCCCCTTGGCGATATCGTGCATCATCACGCCCACGGTCAGCACACGGCGCGACACCACCTGGTGCACCACTTCGCTGGCCAGCGGCAGCTCGTCGGTCAGGTGGCCGGCGTCGATGTCGTTCAGGATCGACAGCGCGTGGATCGTGTGCTCGTCCACCGTGTACACGTGGTACATATTGTACTGCATCTGGGCGACGATACGGCCGAACTCCGGCACGAAGCGGCCGAACACGCCGGCCTCGTTCATCAGCCGCAGGATCGGCCCGGTCTGCTTGTCGGCGCACAGGATTTCCAGGAACAGCTTGTTGGCCTGCTCGTCCTTGCGCACCGCCGCATTGATGCGCTTCAGCCCGCGCCGCGCCATCTGCAGCGCCTTCGGGTGAATATCCAGATCCTCAAACAGCGCGACATGGAACAGGCGCAGCATGTTGACCGGGTCGTCGGTGAACACGCTGTCGTCGGGCACGCTGAGCCGCCCGTTGTCCAGCTCGAACGGCGCGATGTCGGCCGTGCGCCCCCACAGCCGCGGCAACCTCAGCTTCGGCTTCTGCTGCTCGGCTTCCAGGTTGGCGCAGAAAATGCGGGTCAGGTCGCCCACGTCCTTGGCGATCAGGAAATAGCGCTTCATGAAGCGCTCGACCCCGCTCGACCCGGCGTGGTCGGTATAGCCCATGCGCGCCGCGATCTCCGGCTGCACGTCATAGGTCAGGCGCTCGTCGGCGCGGCCGACCAGATAGTGCAGGTGGCAGCGCACCATCCAGAAGAACTCTTGCGCCTTCTCGAACACCCGCACCTCGGCGCGGGTCAGTACGCCACGGCTGGCCAGCGCATCGACGCTGTCGACCTCGTAGACGTACTTACCGATCCAGGCCAGCGTGTGCAGATCGCGCAGGCCGCCCTTGCCGTCCTTCAAATTGGGTTCCAGCAGATAGCGGCTGTCGCCCATGCGCTGGTGGCGCTCCTCGCGCTCGGCCAGCTTCAGCTCCACGAACTCGCGCGCGGTACCGCGGATGACCTCCGAGGTGAAGCGGCGGTTCAGCTCGTCGTAGAGCTCACGGTCGCCCCAGATCCAGCGCGCCTCCAGAATCGCGGTGCGGATGGTGACGTCGCGGCGCGACAGCCTGATGCATTCGTCGACGGACCGCGACGAATGGCCGACCTTCAGCCCCAAGTCCCACAGGATGTAGAGCATGGCCTCGACGATCTGCTCGCCGCGTGGCGTCGGCTTGTAGTGGCGCAGCAGCATGATGTCGATATCGGAGAACGGCGCCAGTTCGCCGCGCCCGAAGCCGCCGACCGCCACCACCGCCAGCCGTTCGCCCTTGGTCGGGCCGCTGGTCGGATAAAGGACCCGGTCGCAATAGTCGAAGATGACGCGAATGATCTGGTCGATCAGATAGGCACGGGCGCGCACGGTCGCCGCCCCGGACGCGCCGTTCTCGAACCGCCGGCGCACCGCCTCGTCGCCGACCGACAGCGCCTCGTCCAGCCGCGCGGCCACGAACTTGCGCGCCTCTGGCGCACTGTTCTCCGCCGCAAAGGTGGTGATGGCGAGAGTCAGCGCCTTGCGGTCGATAATCGCCCTGGGAGACGTAACGTTGTACGCCGGCATCAAACCGTCTCACGAGTAATGGCACACGCCACGGACATAGAGCAGAATCAGCTTTCGCTGAAGTCTGCGCCAGCCCTCTCCCCCACCCGGCCGCCCAACGATAGTATGCTGCTGGGTGGCCGGGTGGGGGAGAGGGCCGGTGCCGACTTATTTGATCATGCACTAGCGCGCTAGTGGTTAATGTCTTGCTCGGCGTCCGCCGATTCGCCGTCGCCGCGCGCCGCCGTTGCCAGTTCGTATAACAGGTCGAGCGCGGCGCGGGGGGTCAATTCGTCCGGATTGACCGCGTGCAGGCGGGCGAGAAGCGCGGCGGCCCGCAGGTCGACAGCGGCATCGGCGGCGGGATCGGGCGCTGTCTTCGATGGCGGCGGCACCTGGTCCAGGGCAGCGCGAAACAGCGGCAGGTCGTCGCCCAGCGCGGTCTGCGGGTTGGCCTGGGCGCGCGCCTCCAGCAAGCCGAGGATGGTTTCCGCCCGCGCCACCACCGGCGCCGGCAACCCGGCCAGCCGTGCGACATGAACGCCGTAGGAGCGGTCGGCCGCGCCCGGCGCCACGTCGTAGAGGAACACCACCTCGCCCTTCCATTCCCGCACCCTGACCGTGTGGCAGGTCAGGCCCTCCAGTCGCGCGGCGAGCTGGGTCAGCTCATGATAGTGGGTGGCGAACAGGCCCCGGCAGCCGACCCGCTCGTGCAGGTCTTCCAGGCAGGCCCAGGCGATCGACATGCCATCGAAGGTGGCGGTGCCGCGGCCAATCTCGTCCAGAATCACCAGGCTGCGGGCGGTCGCCCGGTTCAGGATCGCCGCCGTCTCCACCATTTCGACCATGAAGGTCGAGCGCCCGCGCGCCAGGTCGTCGGCGGCGCCGACCCGGCTGAACAGCCGGTCGACCACGCCGATGCGGGCGGCGTCCGCCGGCACGAAGCTGCCGGCCTGGGCCATGATCGCGATCAGCGCGTTCTGGCGCAGGAAGGTTGACTTGCCGGCCATGTTGGGCCCGGTCACCAGCCACAGGCGGCTGGCACTCGCGTCCTCGCCTTCCTTCACATCGTCCCCGGCGGCTTCGCCGGCATCCGACAGGTCGCAGGCGTTGGCGACGAAGCGGGTGTCGTCCTCGCGGCGCAGCGCCTGCTCGACGACCGGATGACGGCCGCCGGCGATGCGGAAGGCCCGGCCGTCGTCCACCTGGGGCCGGACATAGCCCTCGGACGTCGCCAGTGTCGCCAGGCCCGCGGCGACGTCGATCTCGGCCAGGCCGACCGCGGTGTCGGCCAGCTCCGCGGCGCGCGCCTTCACGTCGCCGGCCAGCTCCTGGAACAACGCCAGCTCCAGCGCCACCGCCCGGTCGCCGGCTTCCGCCAGCCGCCGGTCCAGATCGGCAAGCTCGGTGGTGGTGAAACGGATCGCGTTGGCCATCGACTGGCGATGCACGAACGGCTTGGTGCCGTCCTCGGCCTCGTGGCCGGCCAGCTTCTCGCCATGGGCCTGGGGCACCTCGACGAAATAGCCGAGGACGTTGTTGTTGCGCACCTTCAGCGCCTTGACGCCGGCCTCGTCGCGGTAGCGCGCCTCCAGGTCCAGTATGTGGCGACGGCGGTCCTCGCGCAGCGAGCGCAGCTCGTCAAGCTCCGGCGCGTAGCCTGCGGCAATGAACCCGCCCTCGCGCGGCGATGTCGGCAGGTCGGGGCGGAGCGCCCGGCTCAGCTTGTCGATCAGCGCGGCCTGGTCGGTCAGCCGTGCCACCGCCTCGGCCAATGCCGGCGGCAGGCCCAGGCCCTGTGCCGCGGTCAGCCGGCTGCGGATTTCCGCCGCGCCGGACAGCGCGTCGCGCACCATCGCCAGATCGCGCGGCCCGCCCCGGTCGACGCCCAGCCTGGACATGGCACGCTGCAGGTCCGGCACCTCGCGCAGCACCGCGTCGACGGCGCCGGCATGGTCACGGGCATCGACGAAGAACGCCACCCCGTCCAGCCGGCGGTTGATCTCGTCGGCCACGGCGGAGGGTGCCGCCAGCCGCCCGGCCAGCAGCCGCGCGCCCGCCGACGTACGCGTACGGTCGATGGCCTGCAGCACGCTGCCCTTGCGCTCGCCGCCCAGCGTACGCACCAGCTCCAGATTGGCGCGGGTCGCCGGGTCGATCTGCATCACCTCGGCCGCGGCAAGCCGCACCGGCGGCCGCAGCGCCGGCATCGCGCCGCATTGGGTGAGCGCCACATAGTCGATGGCGGCCCCCAATGCCGCCGTCTCCGCCCGGCTGAAACGGCCAATACCGTCCAGCACCTTCACCCCATAGGCCTCGGCGATGCGGTCGGCGCCGTTGCGGCTGTCGAACCGCGGGTTGGGCAGCGGCACCAGCACCGCCTTCACCGCGCCGAGCGCGTCGAACAGATCCGGTTTCTCGGCCAGCCGCTCCGGCAGCAGCAGCTCGCGCGGCGCCACTCGGTCGAGCGCCAGGGGCAGCTCGCCTGCCACAAGCGCCTGCACGCCGACCTCGCCGGTGGACATATCGAGCCAGGCCAGCGCCAGGTCGCCGGCGGCCTCGGCCAGGGCGGCCAGGTTGTTGTTTGCCCGCCCGTCCAAGAGGGCGTCCTCGGTCAGGGTGCCGGCGGTGACCAGGCGCACCACGTCGCGCCGCACGACAGCCTTCGCACCCCGCCGCTTGGCATCCTCCGGCGGCTCCATCTGCTCGCACACCGCGACCCGGAAGCCGTTCTCGGTCAGCTTGTGCAGATAGGCCTCGGCCTGGTGCACCGGCACGCCGCACATGGGGATGTCGGCGCCGGCATGCTTGCCGCGCTTGGTCAGCGCGATGTCCAGCACCGGGGCGACCTTCTCCGCGTCGTCGAAGAACATCTCGAAGAAGTCGCCCATCCGGTAGAACAGCACATAGCCCGGGTGGCGCGCCTTCAGCTCCAGATACTGCTGCATCATCGGTGTGGCGCCCGCCATGGACGACACCGGAGACGGGTCAGCTTTCTTGCTGGATGCGGCAGCGGTTTGGGTGGCCAAGGCCAGTCGGTCCGGCGGTGGAGGATGGGCTATCGGGTCGCGCGGACCTTATCGCGGATCGCCGGCAAATTCACGTGCGCAAGAGTCTGTTTCGACGATGCACGCAGCCGCCACGCCAACCCTGCGTGCATCGTCGCATTGGGTTTGTCGCCCTACCGAAAAACACGACGCCGCCCGTGCCATGCCTGACACGAGCGGCGCCAATTTGCAGCTTCGGCCACGTTCATGTGGCCGACCGGACCCCGACTGACGGTCGGAGGACGGGGAGGGGCAGGCCGAGGCCCGGTTGCCGCAAAACTGAATTCTGGATCAGCTCACGCTGATTGGATCGCTCAAACCTAGTAGCCGTAGCCGTTCCAGGCCGGCTCGCCGAAGTAGACCTGGTTGGGGTTGGTCAGCAGGCCCGCGCCGGCGCCGAGTCCGGCACCCCAAATGGCCGCGTTGCCGACATTGCCATCCATCATGTGCGCACCCAGCGCACCGGCGCCGGCGCCAATGGCCGCGCCCGAAATCGCACGGTCGGTCGGGGTGGTACCGCAGGCAGCCGCGCTCAAGCCCAAAGCGACGGTCGTGCCGAGGATCATCAACTTCTTCATGGCGTTCATCCTTCGTGTCTTTGACTTTGTGTCTCTCAGGGGCGGCTGCCGCTGTGCCGCGTTGTGGGAGATTTGGGGGAGGGGCGATAAATTTCGAATGGAGCCGCTGTTATAAGTTTGTAAGGACAAGCGGCGGCTTCGACGCGGACCGCACAAATGGCCGGAAACGGCGGTTGTCTCGCGCCCGCTGGCCACGTAACAATTCATGTGACGCGCGCACCGCGCATTCGCCCTCCCGTTGCTCGCGAATCCATCAGAGGAACCTCCATGTCTGAGTCCGCGCCGAAATCCACCCTCGCCCAGGATGCGCTTGCGATGCATCGCTCCGGCCGGCCGGGCAAGCTGGAGATCGCCCCCACCAAGCCGCTGACCACCCAGCGCGACCTGTCGCTGGCCTATTCGCCGGGTGTCGCGGCGCCGTGCCTGGAAATCGCCGACGACCCCAGCCTGGTGTTCGACTACACCGCGCGCGGCAATCTGGTGGCGATCATCTCCAACGGCACCGCGGTGCTGGGGCTCGGCAACATCGGCGCGCTGGCCAGCAAGCCGGTGATGGAAGGCAAGGCGGTGCTGTTCAAGCGCTTCGCCGACATCGACGGCCTGGACCTGGAGATCGACACCGAGGACGTCGACGCGTTCGTCAATTGCGTCAGCCTGCTCGGCCCCAGCTTCGGCGGCATCAACCTGGAGGACATCAAGGCGCCGGAGTGCTTCATCATCGAACAGCGGTTGCGCGAGATGATGGACATCCCGGTGTTCCACGACGACCAGCACGGCACCGCCATCGTCACCGCCGCCGGCATGATCAACGCGCTGGAGCTGACCGGCCGGTCGATCGAGGACGTGAAGATCGTGGCCAACGGCGCGGGCGCCGCGTCCATCGCCTGCGTCGAGTTGCTGAAGTCGATGGGCGTGCGTCACGACAACGTGATCATTTGCGACAGCCGTGGCGTCATCTACCAGGGGCGCGAGGCCGGCATGAACCAGTGGAAGTCGGCCCACGCCAGCACCACGTCGGCGCGCTCGCTGGAAGAGGCGATGGAGGGGGCGGACGCCTTCATCGGCCTGTCGGTGCAGGGCGCGATGACCCAGGACATGGTGCGCTCCATGGCCGACCAGCCGATCATCTTCGCCATGGCCAACCCGGATCCGGAGATCACGCCAGAGGATGTGAAGGAGGTGCGCGCCGACGCCATCGTCGCCACCGGCCGCTCCGACTACCCGAACCAGATCAACAACGTGCTGGGCTTCCCCTACATCTTCCGCGGCGCGCTGGACGTGCGCGCGACCACCATCAACGAGCAGATGAAGATCGCGGCGGCGGAGGCGATCGCCACCCTGACCCGCGAGGACGTGCCCGACGAGGTGGCGTCAGCCTATGGCGGCCAGCGCCTGCAATACGGCCCCGACTACATCGTGCCGGTGCCGTTCGACGCCCGGCTGATCACCCATGTGCCGCCGGCGGTGGCGAAGGCGGCAATGGACTCCGGCGTGGCCCGAAGGCCGATGGAGAACATGCCAGCCTACCGCAAGACCCTGGAAGCGCGGCTGGACCCGACCGCGGCGGTGCTGGAGCAGATCTTCGACACCGTGCGCAAGAACCCGCGGCGGGTGGTGTTCTCCGAGGGCGAGGAAGAGCGCAGCATCCGCGCGGCCCTCGCCTTCCGCGCGGCCGGCTTCGGCACCCCGGTGCTGATCGGGCGCGAGGAACGGATCGCCGAGGCGATCCAGCGGCTCGGGCTACACGACGCCGACGACCTGGAAATCCACAACGCGCGGCTCGCCGACGAGCGCGAGCGCTACACCGAGTACCTGTATCAGCGCCAGCGGCGGCGCGGCATGCTGCTGCGCGACTGCCAGCGCCAGGTGAACCAGAACCGCAACGTGTTCGCCGCCTGCATGGTGGCCTGCGGCGATGCCGACGCCATGATCGCCGGCCTGACCCGCAGCTTCGGCGTCTCCTATCAGGAAGTGCGGCTGGTATTCGACGTGGAGCCCGGCCGGATCGCCTTCGGGCTGGCCATGGTGCGCTCCAACGGCCGCACCGTCTTCATCGCCGACAGCAGCGTCAACGAGCGGCCGACGGCGCGCGACCTCGCCAAGATCGCCGCCCAGTCCGCCCGCCATGTCCGCGGCATGGGCCACGAGCCCCGCGTCGCCTTCATGTCGTTCTCCAATTTTGGCAATCCCTGGCGGGAGAGCGGGCAACTGGTGCGTGACGCGGTGGCCGAGCTGGACCAGTCGGGCGCCGATTTCGAGTACGACGGCGAAATGGCGCCCGACATGGCGCTGGACCCGAAGCTGAGGGACCGGTTCTATCCGTTCTGCCGCCTGCAAGGGCCGGCGAACGTGCTGGTCATGCCATCGCTGCACACGGCCAACATTTCGTACAAGCTGGTCCAGCAGCTTGGCCGGTGCACCATTCTGGGGCCGATCCTGCTCGGCCTGACCCATCCGGTCGAAGTGGTGCAGATGCGTTCGTCGGCCACCGACATCGTGAACGCGGCCGCCCTGGTGGCGTATGAGTCCCTGGTGCAAAGCGGCGAATCCGACTAGCAGGCTGTGCGGCCAGGTCAGGTGGGGGTTGGCGCAGGTTCAACGAACGCCGATCCAGAACTGGCCTTGGATTACAATTGGTATAAGTTGACTGTACGCCCTGGCACGGCGCCACCGCGCGGCATTTGCCATACCCGCGCGTACACACGGACCGCGTAGCGCGTCGCGGCGAAACGGAAGCAACCAGCTAGGCCGCAATGCGACCGGTGCATTCGACCCTTGGGGGCCTGAGTGGTCTCGGCATGATCGTCGCCGCGGTGGCGGTGGTGCTGTTCGTGCTGACGCTGTACGGCGAGGTGTCGTGGCTGGCATTCGTTTTAGGTGTCGCCGCCACCGCCTTGGCCGCGGTCGGTGTCGGCTGGCTGCAGCGCCGGCGGCTGCGGGCGCTCGCCGAGTTCGCGGAGCGCGCCAGCGGCGGCCCGGCGGGCATTGTCTCGGTCACCGGCTATGGCCGGCTGGTCGCCGCCGTGCGCCAGCTCGTGCGCACCAGCGAATCCGCCCGGCGCCGTGCGGCGCAGCAGGCGCGGACCAATGCACAGATCGTCGAGAACCTGCCGGTCGCCCTGCTGTTGCTGGACAACGAGGGCGAGGTTGCCGGCGCCAATGTGGCCGCGCGCGATATCTTCGGCGACCGGCTGATCGGCCGCGATATCAGCGATATCGTGCGCACCCCGCTGCTGCTGGACGCGATCAACGACATTTTCACCGGCGCCGCGCGGCGCGAGGTCGAGTTCGAGCTGCCGGTGCCGGTCTCGCGCACCTTCAAGGCGGTGGTCGAGCACCTGCCTCACATGGACGGCCCGCTCGAACAGCGCGACGGCGACGGCCCCGCGGCACAGCCGCCGGCGGTGCTGGTGCTGTTGCACGACTTGACCGCCATGCGCCGCACCGAGCAGTTGCGCGGCGAGTTCGTGGCCGACGTGTCCCACGAGCTGCGCACGCCGCTGAGCACCGTCATCGGCATCATCGAGACATTGCGCACCACGGCGAAGGACGACCCGGAGGCGCAAGCCCGCTTCCTGGGCCTGATGGACACCGAAGGCCAGCGCATGGCGCGCCTGATCGACGACCTGCTGTCGCTGTCGCGGATCGAGCTGGACGAACACTTGCCGCCCGAGGACCAGGTGGACCTGGCCGACATCGTCACCAGCGTCATGGAATCCCAGCAACAGCGCGCCAGCAGCCGCGACATCCGCCTGGTGGCCAAGGGCCTGGACAGCCCGGCGATGATCAACGGCGACGCCGACCAGGTGCAGGAGGTGCTGGAGAACCTGGTGGAGAACGCCATCCGGCACAGCAAGGACGGCAGCCGCATCGAGGTGACGATCTCGCGGGCCGCCCAGCCCCGCCGCGCCGGCGCCGAGGCCGGCGTCGGCAGCATCAGCATGGCCGTGCGCGACCGGGGCGAGGGCATCGCCCGCGAGCACCTGCCGCGCATCACCGAACGGTTCTACCGTGTCGA
This sequence comes from Alphaproteobacteria bacterium, assembly GCA_965227515.1. Classification (GTDB taxonomy): domain Bacteria; phylum Pseudomonadota; class Alphaproteobacteria; order CALKHQ01; family CALKHQ01; genus CBDDFZ01. Next base: position 641,097 of record CBDDFZ010000001.1, on the reverse strand, counting down.
CCGGGCGCGGTCGCGGGCCCAGGGCGGCACCGGCCTGGGCCTTGCCATCGTGAAGCACATCGTCAGCCGCCACCGCGCGGTGCTGGATATCGACAGCGAGCTGGGTGTTGGCAGCACCTTCACCGTCCACTGGCCGGCCGCCGGGGGCGACGAGGACGAGGCCGCCCACGACTGACCGGAATCCGCTTGCCATGGAGTCCGCGCCGCCCGCGCTGGCCCGGCCGCCTGGGGAAAACCTGTGTGCAAGTCCGGCGATTGCGCGCTGGCACCCATGTCAACGTCCCGCAGCGCCTCGCGGAATGGCATTGTGACGGATGTATTGCGCTTTTTGCACCTGCGAGAGGTGTCACAAAAGATTCTTCAAACTGACTTAGTGGATTAACTCAAAGCTCCTAAAGCCCCTCTCGTCGGCTGTTGCCGACTCGAGCCCTGAGACACCTGCCCTGCCGCCGCATGTTGCACTGCACACTTCGAACGGCACATTGGCGCGGGCAAGCGAAACGGGCCGAACCGGATTACCAGTCCAGCGCCATCTCGCCGGAGACCTTGCGGGGGGCGGTTCCAGGGAAGAGGGAGAGAGCTTCGATATGCGATACGGACTCATTTCGATCGCGGCACTGGCGACGTGCGCCACAGCGGCCGGCACGACCGGCGCGATGGCCCAGTCGCGCGACTACATCAGCATCGTCGGATCGTCGACGGTGTTTCCGTTTGCCACCGCCGTGGTGGAAGAATTCTCCAACACCACCGAGTTCAACCCGCCGGTGATCGAGTCCACGGGCTCGGGCGGCGGCCTGCAGCTGTTCTGTGCCGGTGTCGGCGTCGAGCACCCCGACATCACCAACGCGTCGCGCGCCATCAAGGACTCCGAGGTCGAGACCTGCGCCGCCAATGGCGTGACCGAGATCACCGAAGTACAGATCGGCTATGACGGCATCGTGCTCGCCAACTCCAACGAGTCCGAGACCTACGAGCTGACCATCCCGCAGATATGGCAAGCGCTGGCGGCCAGGGTGCCGGTGGACGGCGAGATCGTCGACAACCCGCACACTTTCTGGTCGGACATCGACCCGTCGCTGCCGGCCGTCCAGATCGAAGTTCTGGGCCCGCCGCCGACCTCCGGCACCCGCGACGCCTTCGTCGAGCTGGTGATGGAAGTCGGTTGCGAGGAGTTCGAGGCGGTGACCGCGCTGCCAGAAGAGGAGATGGAGAGCGTCTGCGCCACCATGCGTGAGGACGGCCGCTTCATCGAGGCCGGCGAGAACGACAACCTGATCGTGCAGAAGCTGCAGGCCAACCCGGCTGCGCTGGGCATCTTCGGCTTCAGCTTCCTGGACCAGAACACCGACACCCTGCACGGCACCCTGGTCAATGGCGTCGTGCCCACCTTCGACAACATCGCCAGCGGCGACTACCCGATCTCGCGCGGCCTGTTCTTCTACGTGAAGAACGCGCACGTCGGCGTCATCCCCGGCATCCAGGAATACGTCGCGGCGTTCACCGACGAATATGCCTGGGGCCCGGATGGCTACCTGCCGGAGATCGGCCTGATCCCGCTGCCCGACGGCGAGCGTGAAGACGCGGCTGCGTCGGCCCAGGCTCTGGAGCCGATGTCCTAAGCCAGGCATCTGTTTGGCGGCCGGCTCCTTCGGGAGCCGGCCGTTTCGTGTGACACGCGTACCCGATCGTCAGAACGCCAAAGCGCCCAGAAGCCCACGCGCCCAAAAAGCCCGAGCGATGCAATCCATCATCCTGTTGCTGACCATCTGCGCGCTGGCGGCCATCTCATATTTCTTCGGCCGGCGCCGCTCCGTCGCGACGGCGGGCGGGCGACCCAGCTCGCTGCACTCGCTGCCGGGCTTCTATGGTTTCTACGTCGCCATCTGGTGCGCCATCCCCAGCCTGATCTTCGCCCTGCTGTGGCTGGTGCTGTCCGGCGGCATCATCGACTCCCTGGTCATCGACGCCTTGCCGGCGGACCTGCAAGCCTTGCCCGAGAACGAGCTGGGCCTGGTGCTCAACAACATCCACAACCTGGCCAGCGGCAACGCCGTTGCCGCCAACAACCTGCCCGAGATCAATGCGGCGGCCGAGCACTACAACGAGCTGGAAAGCCTGAGCTTCTGGGCACTGGCCGTGATCGCGCTGGCCATTGCCGCGCTGGGCCTGGCCTACGCCATGCGGCGCATCAACCCGACCTTGCGGGCGCGCAACCTGGTGGAGCGGGTGGTCAAGTACGCGCTGATCGGGTGCTCGCTGATCGCCATCCTGACCACCGTCGGCATCGTGCTCTCGCTACTGTTCGAGTCCTACCGCTTCTTCGAGCAGATCCCGGTGTTCGACTTCCTGTTCGGGCTGGAATGGAGCCCGCAGACCGCGATCCGCGAGGACCAGGTGGGGTCTTCCGGCAAGTTCGGCGCGATCCCGCTGTTCGCCGGCACGCTGCTGATCAGCTTCATCGCGCTGCTTGTCGCGGTGCCCATCGGGCTGATGTCGGCGATCTTCCTGTCGGAATATGCCACGCCGAAGTTCCGCGGCACCGTGAAGCCGGTGCTGGAGGTGCTGGCCGGCGTGCCGACCGTGGTCTACGGCTTCTTTGCCGCCATCACGGTGGCCCCTATCATCCGCGACCTGGGGATTTCGGTCGAGGACGCGATCAACTGGTTATTGTCGCCGATGCTGCTGGACGGCTATCGCGAGTCCTTCGTCGACGAGCATCTGGCGCCGGTGCTGGCGCAGGTGAGCGACGGCGCGGCGCGCGACGAACTGCGCCAGCAACTGGTCGGCTATCTGGTCGAGCTCGCCCAGACCACCGTGCCGACCGCGTTCGACTACACCTTCACGAGCACCGCGCTGCAGGCCGACGTACTGCTGACCGACTACCTGCCGCGCACCTGGACCGACGGTTACCTGGAGCCGCGCTTCGTCGAGATCGACATCGCGTCGGAAAGCGCGCTCGCGGCCGGGCTGGTCATGGGCATCATGATCATTCCCTTCGTCTCGTCGCTGTCCGACGACGTCATCAACGCGGTGCCGCAATCCCTGCGCGATGGCGCCTACGGCCTGGGCGCCACCAAGTCGGAAACCATCAAGCAGGTGATCCTGCCGGCGGCCCTGCCCGGCATCGTCGCCGGCGTGCTGCTGGCCGCCAGCCGCGCCATCGGCGAGACCATGATCGTGGTGATGGCCGCAGGCCTCGCCGCCAACCTGACCGCCAACCCGTTCGAAGCGGTGACCACGGTGACGGTGCAGATCGTGACATTGCTGACCGGCGACCAGGAATTCGACAGTCCCAAGACGCTGGCGGCGTTCGCCCTGGGCCTGGTGCTGTTCGTCGTGACCCTGATCATGAACGTGATCGCGCTGCGCGTGGTGCGCAAATACCGGGAAAAATATGACTGATACGACCGCACACGGTGCGCCCGGCACACCGGCGGCGCCCGACACTGCAACTCCTGGCGCTGCGAAGCCCGGCGGCCGCAAGGCGCTGGTGCTGTCGCCCGAGCACTTGCGCAAGCGCTATCGCGCCGAGCGCCGTTTCCGCATGTACGGCCTGATCGCCATCGGTGCGGCCATCGCCATGCTGGTGCTGTTGCTGGTCGTCATCGTGTCGAAGGGCTGGTCGGCGTTCTACACCTACGAGGCGACGCTGGAAGTCTATGTCGACCCCGCTGTCGTCGACCCGCAGGATGTGCGGGCGTCGCTCGCCGTGTTGGGCGCGGCGGACGGCAACGAGACACCGGAAGAGGTCAACGAGCGCGCGACGCTGGAAGAAGCCTTCAGCGCCATCCTGTCCAAGGCCAACTACAAGCGGTTGATCGACGAGTCGATCGCCGCGCTGTTCCCGGACGTGTCCGGACGCGACGCCAACCGTGATCTGCGCGGCCTGTTCAGCGACGGCGCGCGCTACAGCCTGCGCGACATGGTGATGGCCGACCCGAGCCTGATCGGCCAGACCATTCAGCTCACCGCGCCGCTGGCCGACGACCCGATCCAGGTGCTGAAGGGCAATATCGAGCGGACACTCGCCGGCGGCGTGGAGGGCCGGCTGAATGAGCAGCAGCTCATCTGGCTGGACGACATGGTGGACCGCGGCTTGGTCGGCGCCGATTTCGCCTGGAGTTTCTTCTCCTCGGCCGACAGCCGCAAGCCGGAATTGGCCGGCATCTGGGGCGCCATCGTGGGCTCCATCTTCACCATGCTGGTGACCCTGGTTCTGGCGTTCCCGATTGCGGTCGCCGCGGCGGTCTATCTGGAAGAGTTTGCGCCGAAGAACAAGTGGACCGACCTGATCGAGGTCAACATCAACAACCTGGCCGCCGTGCCGTCCATCGTGTTCGGCCTGCTGGGCCTGGCGGTGTTCCTGCAGGTGTTCGGCCTGCCGCGCTCGGCCCCCATCGCCGGCGGCATGGTGCTGGCGCTGATGACGCTGCCGACCATCATCATCGCCACCCGTGCCGCGCTGAAGGCGGTGCCGCCCTCCATTCGGGAGGCCGCACTGGGCGTCGGCGCGTCGCACCAGCAGACCATCAACCATCACGTCCTGCCGCTGGCCATGCCGGGCATTCTGACCGGCACCATCATCGGCATGGCCCAGGCGTTGGGCGAGACCGCCCCGCTGATCATGATCGGCATGGTCGCCTTCATCGCCGCAGCACCCGCCGACCCGCTCAGTCCCGCGACCGTGCTGCCGGTCCAGGTGTACATCTGGGCCGACAGCCCGGAGCGCGGCTTCGTTGAAAAAACCAGCGCCGGCATCATGGTCTTGCTGGTATTCCTGATCGCCATGAACGCGATCGCGATCATCCTCCGGAAACGGTTCGAACGACGGTGGTAAAGCCCATGCAACCTTTAGCCGCATCAGAAGCCGCGACGGTCCAGGCACCCTCGCTGGGCAAGATCGAGGCCAATGCTGTCAACGTCTTCTACGGCGCCAAGCAGGCCCTGTTCGACGTCGACCTCTCGATCTACGAGAACCAGGTGACGTCGCTGATCGGCCCGTCCGGTTGTGGCAAATCCACGTTCCTGCGCTGCATCAACCGCATGAACGATACCATCGACGGGTGTCGCGTGACCGGGCTGTTGGCGCTGGAGGGCCAGGACATCTACGACCCGGTGATCGACGTGGTGCAACTGCGCGCCCGCGTCGGCATGGTGTTCCAGAAGCCGAACCCGTTCCCGAAGTCGATCTACGACAACGTGGCCTATGGCCCGCGCCTGCACGGCGTGGTCTCCAAGAAGGCGGACGTCGATGCCCTGGTCGAGGAGAGCCTGACCAAGGCCGGCCTGTGGGAAGAGGTGAAGGATCGGCTGAACGACCCCGGCACCGGGCTTTCCGGCGGTCAGCAGCAGCGCCTGTGCATCGCCCGCGCGATCGCGGTCAACCCGGAGGTGGTGCTGATGGACGAGCCGTGCTCCGCGCTCGACCCGATTGCCACCGCCAAGATCGAGGAGCTGATCGACGAGCTGCGGCAGAACTTCACCATCGTGATCGTCACCCACTCCATGCAGCAGGCGGCCCGCGTGTCGCAGCGCACCGCCTTCTTCCACCTGGGCGAGCTGGTCGAGTTCGGCGAGACCGACCAGATCTTCACCAGTCCGCAGCAGAAGAAGACGCAAGACTACATCACCGGCCGTTACGGCTGATCGACCGCGACCGCGCACCCGTGCCCTTACACACCTGGACCCGAACGGAGTTCGAACGATGAGCGCTGCGGCCCCTTCCGGACACACGGTGAAGGCCTTCGACGACGACCTGAAGACCTTGAAGCAGATGATCACCCGCATGGGCGGCAAGGCGGAAGCGCAGCTCAACATGGCGCTGATGGCGCTGAGCCAACGCAATGCCGACCTGGCCGAGAAGGCCCGGCGCAGCGACCGCGACATCGACGCCGACGAACTCAGCATCGCTGAGCATTCCGTGCGGACGCTGGCACTGCGCCAGCCGATGGCCGGCGATCTGCGCGAAATCGTTTCGGCGATGAAGATGTCGAACAACATCGAACGCATCGGCGACTACGCCGCCAGCATGGCCAAGCGCACCATCGCCATCCTGCAGTCGCCGGTGATGCCCCAGATCGGCGCCATCGTGCGCATGGGGCGCGCCACCCAGGGCATGATCAAGGGCGTGCTCGACGCCTATATCGAGCGCGACCTGGACCTGGCGCAGGAGATCTGGGCCAGCGATGCCGAGGTCGACGAGATGTACAACAGCCTGTTCCGCGAGCTGCTGACCTACATGATGGAGGATCCGCGCAGCATCACGGCGTGCACCCACCTGCTGTTCATCGCCAAGAACATCGAGCGCATCGGCGACCATGCCACCAACATGGCCGAGACCATCCACTTCCTGGTCGACGGCACCTACCTGATCGACCCACGGCCGAAGTCGGACCTGTCCGAGATGGCCATGCCGCAGATTGCTGGCGATGACACAACCACCCAGCAATGACATCCGCACCGCCACCGGTACCGCCATTGGCGCCCCGGCCACGCAGGCCACTGAAAACCTGAGATCCGAGGCCTACAGACGCATTGCCATGGAACCACTGATCCTGATCGCCGAAGACGAATCCTCGATTGCCGAGGTCGTGCGCTACAATCTGGAAAAGGAAGGGTTTCGGACCGCGGTCGCGTCCGATGGCGAGGAAGCCATGATGGCGATCAGCGAACACAAGCCCGACCTGCTGCTGCTGGACTGGATGCTGCCCCTGGTCTCGGGGCTGGAGATCTGCCGCCAGTTGCGGCGGTCGGATACCACCCGCGACATCCCGATCATCATGCTGACGGCGCGGACCGAGGAGGCCGACCGCGTGCGCGGGCTGAACAGCGGCGCCGACGACTATGTGGTCAAACCGTTCAGCCCCAACGAACTGGTGGCACGGGTGCGCGCGCTGCTGCGCCGCTCCACGGTGTCGGCACGCGCCGAGGAACTGTCCTTCGGCGACCTGAAGATCGACCTGGCGGCCCACCGGGTGACCCGCGGCAGCCGCTCGATCCACCTGGGGCCGACCGAATACCGCCTGCTGAAGCACTTCCTCAGCCACAAGGGCCGCGTGTTCTCGCGCGAGCAGTTGCTGGATGCCGTCTGGGGTCGCGATGTGTACGTGGAGCCACGCACGGTCGACGTACACATACGGCGGCTGCGCAAGGCGGTGAACGGCAAGGGCGAGACCGACATCATCCGAACGGTCCGGTCGGCCGGCTACGCCTTGGCCGAATTGGCTGAATAGAGCAGGGCCATCTGGCTGCTACCGCGCCAACCGGTTCAATTTATTGCAGTATATCAGTGGATTGCGGTGCACGTACGGTGCATCGTGCCGGTCGTGCGCGTGCGTCGGCGCACCCGTGCGCGGAACCGGCGCTACTGATTCATCGACTGGAAGAAGTCGTCGTTCGTCTTCGAGTGACGCAGCTTGTCGAGCAGGAACTCCATCGCGTCGGTGACGCCCATCGGCATCAGGATACGGCGCAGCACCCACATCTTCGACAGCGTACCCTTGTCGACCAGCAGCTCTTCCTTGCGCGTACCGGACTTGCCGATGTCGATGGCCGGCCACGTACGCTTGTCGGCCAACTTGCGGTCGAGCACGATCTCCGAGTTGCCGGTGCCCTTGAACTCTTCGAAGATGACCTCGTCCATGCGGCTGCCGGTGTCGATCAGCGCGGTGGCGATGATGGACAGGCTGCCGCCTTCCTCGATATTGCGGGCGGCGCCGAAGAAGCGCTTCGGCCGCTGCAAGGCATTGGCGTCGACACCGCCGGTCAGCACCTTACCGGATGACGGCACCACGGTGTTGTACGCGCGTGCCAATCGCGTAATCGAGTCGAGCAGGATCACGACATCGCGCTTGTGCTCGACCAGGCGCTTGGCCTTCTCGATCACCATCTCGGTGACCTGTACGTGCCGGGAGGCCGGCTCGTCGAACGTGGAGCTGATGACCTCGCCCTTCACCGAACGCTGCATGTCGGTGACTTCCTCGGGCCGTTCGTCGATCAGCAGGACCAACAGGTACACCTCGGGGTGATTGGCCGAGATGGAGTGCGCGATCTGCTGCATCATCACCGTCTTACCGGTGCGCGGCGGCGCCACGATCAGGGCGCGCTGGCCCTTGCCGATCGGCGAGATCAGGTCGATGATGCGGGGCGTCATGTCCTTGACGGTGGGGTCTTCGACCTCCAACCGCAGCATTTCGTCGGGATAGAGCGCGGTCAAGTTGTCGAAGTTGATCCGGTGGCGAACGCTGGCGACTTCCTCGAAATTGATCTGGTTCACCTTCAGCATGGCGAAATAGCGTTCGCCATCCTTCGGGGACCGGATCTGACCTTCCACCGTGTCGCCCGTACGCATACTGAAGCGGCGGATCTGGCTGGGGGATACGTAGATGTCGTCAGGCCCCGGCAGGTAGTTCGCTTCCGGTGAGCGCAGGAACCCGAAACCGTCCTGCAGCACCTCCAGTACCCCACCGCCGAAGATCGGAACTTCGTTCTCGGCCAGTTGCTTGAGGATGGCGAACATCATGTCCTGCCGCCGCAAGCTGCTGGCGTTCTCGATCTCGAGCTCCTCGGCATAAGCCAACAGCTCGGCTGGCTTCTTTGCCTTCAATTCCTGAAGATTCATGAACCGCTCATGGAGTTGTGGCGGCCACGCCGGTGGCCAAGATGTAGATGGGACACAGCATCGTGACGGGGCAACGCGACGGGTATGTTCCGGCAGGTGCCGCTTATTCGCACCCGCGCCAAGCCCTACGCAATTCGGGCCGGCGGCGAACCATCTTGATGTGGCGGGAACCGTTCACTGATGTAGCGAATGCAGTGCCTGCCGTCAAACCGAAACGTCAACTCCCCCAACACAATGCGGTCAAAACGGCTTTACGATGGCAAGGATCACGATCACCACTGCCAACACCGCCGGAACTTCGTTGGCAATGCGGTAGAATTTGGCGCTACGCACGTTGCGGTCGAGCGCGAAGTCGCGCCACCATCCGACCATCAATCCATGCGCCGCCGACATCGCCACCACAAAGACCAGTTTGGCGTGCATCCACGGCTGGGTGTAGAGCTCGTAGACAAACAGCAAGATCAGCCCAAGTACCCAAGTCGCGATCATCGCCGGGTTGATGATGCCCTTCAAAAGCCGCCTTTCCATCACCTTGAAGGTTTCCGAGGTCGGCGTGCCCGGCGGTGCGTCGCAATGGTAGACGAACAGCCGCGGCAAATAGAGCATGCCGGCCATCCAGGCGATGACGCTGAGAACGTGCAGCGCCTTCAGCCAAGGATAAAGCTCACCCCACATGCGCTGCACTAACCTCTGTTGGGCTGCCAGGCCCGCACCGTCTCCACCAGTTCGGCGACGTGGTCGGGCGGCGTCGTCTTGTCGATGCCATGGCCAAGGTTGAACACATGCGGCCGGCCGGCGAAAGCCTGCAACACGTCGCATGCCTGGTCGCGCATCGCCTGGCCGCCCGCGATCAGAACCTGCGGGTCGAGATTGCCCTGCACGGTGAGACCGGACGGGAGTGCGGCCGCCATCGCGGCACGGTCGGCATGCTGGTCGATGCTGACGGCGTCGACCCCGGTCCGCGCCGCGAAGTCCACCAGGTCCGTGCCCAGGCCCTTCGGGAAGCCTATCACCGGCACCGACGGCGCGTATTGCTTCATCGCCGCGACGATGCGCGCCGTGGGCTCAACGCACCAGCGGTCGCGGGCATCGCCGGGCAGCATGCCGGCCCAGGTATCGAAGAGCTGGAGCGCATCGGCGCCGGCGTCGATCTGGCCGCGCAGATAGACGACGGTCGCCTCCACCACCCGGTCGATCAGAGCCTGGAACGTCTCCGGTGCTTCCAGCGCCCACGCCAGCACCTGGGCGAAGTCATGCCCGCTGCGGCCCTCGACCATGTAGGTTGCGACCGTCCATGGCGCGCCGGCGAACCCGATCAGCGCCACGTCGGCCGGCAATGTCTCCCGCAATATCCGCAAGGTCTGATAGACCGGCGCCAGGTCGTCGTCCACGCCGTCCGCGGGCCCCAGGCGCGCGACCTGATCGGCATGGTGGATCGGGGCCAGCACCGGGCCCTCGCCGGCGACGAACCCCACCTCCTGGCCCAGCGCATGCGGGATCAGCAGGATGTCAGCAAACACGATCGCAGCATCGAAGCCATAGCGGCGGATCGGTTGCAGGGTCACCTCGGCCGCCAGTTCCGGTGTCAGGCAGAGGTTCAGGAACCCGCCGGCTTGCTCTCGCACCGCGCGGTATTCGGCGAGATAGCGGCCGGCCTGGCGCATCAGCCAGATCGGCACCGGGTCGCGGCGCTCGCCTGCCAGCACGCGCAGAAAAGGTGCCGCACGCTGTATTGCGGTCGTCGATGCCAGGGTCATGCCGTTCGGGTGCTCTGCACCACTACCTTCTCCCTAAAGGAATCTGATTCTTGAATTGATGTAGTTGTAGGTGGCGAGAGTCATGGGGAAAACCCATTGGTGCGCGGTTATGCACCGGCCGATGCGAAATCCCCGATCTCTTGAGCGCACACGCTACCCATAGCGGGGATAAGATGCGCAAGCCGTGCTGAACATGGGCCGTGTCGACCCGAGACCTGTGGATGGCATGAACCCGGTTTCGATAGCCGATGGGTTATCCCCGAGATTGGATGCATGGTGAAAAGCACATGCACAGGCGTGCGGCCGGTGGATAACACGACCGGATGTGCGGCGGTGCGGAAGGCGGGCGCTGTGGACAGTGGGTAAGTGTGGATAAGGTGGCGTCTATCCACCGGTTTTCAAGCCGGGCGCGTGGACAGGTGGCTTGACAGTTTCGGGCCGCGGTGCGACCAGCAGGGCCATGTCCGAACCGCATGACGAAATCGAGCCGGCGCAGCAGTTCAACCTTCACATGGTGTCGGATGCGACGGGCGAAACCATCCTTGGTGTCGTGCGCGCGTGCATCGTGCAGTTCGAGCATTTCCATGCCCACAAGTTCTTGTGGCCAATGGTGCGGACCGAACGGGGACTGCGCGATGCCATCGACCAGATCGCCGAGCGGCCCGGTCCGGTCCTGTTCACGCTGCTCGACGACAATCTGCGCCGCCAGTTGATCGAGGCCTGCCGCACGATCAACGTGCCCTGCATATCGGTGCTGGATACCGTGCTGGCCTCGTTGTCGGACTATCTCGGCACCAGCCATCGCAACCAGCCCGGTCGGCAGCATGAGCTCGACGACCGCTATTTCGAACGCATCGAGGCGATGCAGTATGCGCTGGCGCACGATGACGGCCAGGGTTTGTCCCGGCTGTCGGAAGCCCAGATCGTGCTGACCGGCGTGTCGCGCACGTCGAAGACACCGACGTGCATGTACCTGGCCAATCGCGGTATCCGTGCCGCCAATGTACCGATCGTGCCCGGCATGGCGCCGCCGCGCGAGTTGCTGGACTGCAAGAACGCGCTGGTGGTCGGGCTGACCACAGATCCGCAGCGGCTGGTGCAGGTGCGCCGCAATCGCCTGGCGACGATGCAGGAGGAGCGCGACGTTGCCTATGTCGATCCCGAGCAGGTCGCGGCGGAGGTGAAAGAGGCGAAGCTGTTGTGCGCGCGCCAGGGCTGGCCGACGCTGGATGTCACCCGGCGGTCGATCGAGGAGACGGCCGCGGCCATCCTGCAACTCTACAAGCGGCAGACCCGCAACACGGAGGAACCGTGAGCGGCGCGGCGAACGAAAGGCCGCGCGTCGTCCTGGCATCGGCCAGCCGGGCGCGTGCCGCGATGCTGCAGGCCGCCGGTGTGGCCATCGAGATCGTGCCCGCCCGGGTCGACGAGGACGAGGTGAAGCTGTCGCTGCGGGCCGAGGATGCGCCGCCGCACGCCATTGCCGAGACGCTGGCTGAACTGAAGGCGGTGAAAGTGTCGCGCCAGGACTCCGAGGCGCTGGTCATTGGCGCCGACCAGGTGTTGGCGATGGACGACCGCACCTTCGACAAGCCGCCGGACCTGGCGCGGGCCCGCACGCAACTGCAAGAGCTTCGCGGCCGCGAGCACAGCCTGGTCGCCTCTGTCGTGCTGGCCAAGAACGGATCGCGGATCTGGCACCATAACCAGACCGCCCGGCTGTCCATGCGTCCGTTCAGCGACGCGTTCCTTGACGACTATCTGGCAACCGTGGGCGCGCGCGCCTGCGCCAGCGTCGGCGGATACGAGCTGGAAGGCCTGGGCGCACAGTTGTTCGACCGGGTCGAAGGCGACTATTTCACCGTCTTGGGCCTCCCACTGCTGCCGCTGCTGACGATGCTGCGCACCCATGGTGCGATCTCCTCATGATGGGGACTTTCCCATGACACGCTTGTTGAGCGGGGCCGCGCGGGTCGCCGGCGTTATCGGCTGGCCGATTGCCCACTCGCGCTCGCCGGTGATCCACAATCACTGGCTGGACCGGCTGGCTATCGACGGCGTCTATGTCCCGATGGCGGTGCAGCCGGAGAAACTGGCCGAAGCCATTGCCGGATTGCGTGCCCTGGGGCTGGCCGGCACCAATGTCACCGTGCCGCACAAGGTGGCGGTGATGGACCTGGTCGATGCGGTCGACGATGTCGCCCGCGCCAGCGGTGCGGCGAACACGCTCTGGATCGACGGGGACGGACGGCTGCGCGCCACCAACACCGACGGCATCGGGTTCGTGGCCCATTTGCGGGCGAGCGTGCCGGACTGGCGGCCCGATGCCGGACCGGTGCTGTTGCTCGGCGCCGGCGGTGCGGCGCGGGGCATCGCCGTCGGGCTGCACCAGGCGGGCGTTTCCGATATCCTGGTCTGCAACCGGACCGACGCGCGGGCGGCGGCGTTGGCGGATGTGTTGCCGATGCCGGTGCAGATCGTTCCATGGGCGCAACGATCCGCCGTGCTGGCCGATGTGCACGTCATTGCCAACACCACCTCCCTGGGCATGACCGGGCACGATCCGCTGCCGCTTTCGCTGGACGCCACGCGGCCGGATGCCATCGTCTATGACATCGTCTACGCGCCGTTGGAGACCCCGCTGCTGGCGGATGCCCGGGCACGCGGTCTGCGCACCGTCGACGGCCTGGGCATGTTGCTTCACCAGGCAACGCCTGGCTTTGCTGCCTGGTTCGGCCAGGAACCGCCCGTGGACGACCAATTGCGCGGGACGGTGCTGTCGACGCTATGACCCGCAACCGCCGGCGCTATCCGCGTACCGGGCCGGTGCGGATTGGCATCACCGGCACCATCGGCAGCGGCAAGTCGACGGTGGCCGGCTACCTGCGCGATCTGGGCGTGCCCGTGTTCGATGCCGATGCCGCCGCGCGCAAGGTCGCCGGGCCGGGTGGGGCGGCACTGCCGGCGATCGCGCGTGCGTTTCCGCAGTGTGTCGCGAACGGTGTCGTCGACCGCAAGCGGCTGGGCGGGGTGGTGTTCAACGACCCGGCGGCACTGGCGCGTCTGGAGGCGATCATCCACCCGATGGTGCGCACCATGGAGCGCCGTTTCCTGCGCCGCTGGGCGCAAGCGGGGGCGGATATCGTCGGCTTCGACATTCCGCTGTTGTTCGAAACCGGTGCGGAACGGCGGATGGACGTCGTGTGGACCGCCAGCGCGCCGGCCCGGGTGCGCGACGCGCGGGTGCTGGGCCGGCCCGGCATGAGCAGGGCGCGGCTTGACGGCATCCTGGCGCAGCAATGGTCTGATGCCGCCAAGCGGCGGGCCGCGGACGATGTGGTCCGGACAGGACTTGATCACCGCTTCGGTCGGGCGCAGGTTGTGCGTCTGTTGAACGCGTTGCGGCGATCAACTTCGAGACTATAGGGCAAAGAAATGCGTGAGATCGTGCTGGACACCGAAACGACCGGTCTGAACGCCAATGGCGGCGACCGGATCGTGGAGATCGGCTGCATCGAGCTGTTCAACCACGTGCCGACGGACGTGTCGTTCCACCGCTACATCAATCCGGAACGCGACATGCCGCCGGAGGCCGAGGAAGTGCACGGCCTGAGCGAGGCGTTCCTGGCCGACAAGCCCGTGTTCGCGGAGATCGCCGACGCGCTGGTGGATTTCCTGCGCGATTCCCCGCTGGTCATCCACAACGCCTCGTTCGACATCGGCTTCCTGAACGCGGAGTTCAAGCGGCTGTCGCTGCCTCAAGTGGCGCCGGCCCGCGCGGTCGACACCCTGTCGATGGCGCGGCGGCGGTTTCCCGGCGCACAGGCCAGCCTGGACGCGCTCTGCCGGCGTTTCGGCATCGACAATTCGGCGCGGACCAAGCACGGCGCCCTGCTGGACGCCGAGTTGCTGGCCGAGGTCTATCTGGAATTGCGGGGCGGGCGGCAGCCGGGCTTCGAGCTGGCCGCCCAGAAACGGCGCAAGGTCGAGGTCGCGGAACGGACCAAGCGCCCGCCGCGCCCGCACACCGCGAGCGAGGCGGAACTGGCCCGCCATGCCGAGATGGTGGCGGGCCTGACCGATCCGATCTGGCGGAATTGAGGGCTGGCGCCGACTTCAGCGTCAGCGAACCGCGATCTAAGCCTGGCCGCCGCCGGCACCGCCGGCGCCCGGCGCGCCCTGGGCTGCGCCGAACGTGGGCAGCGGCTTGCCGGTCTTCTGCTGATAGAGTGCGGCGAAGTCCATCGGCGCCAACAGCACCGGCGGCAGCGCGCCGTCGCGGGTGACGTTGGCGATGATGGCGCGCGCGAACGGGAACAGCATGCGCCCGCCCTCGATATAGAGCAGCAGGTCGCGCATCTCGTCGGGCATGTTGGCGACCTGGAACAGGCCGGCATAGTGCAGCTCGATCAGGAACAGCGTCTCCTCGCCGGACTTGGCGGTGACGTTCAGGCTGAGGGCCACCTCATGGTCGTTGGCGCCGCGCGCGTTGACCTCGACGTCGACCTCGACCTGCATTTGCGGCTGCTGGCCCTGCGGCAGCGCATTCGGCGCGCGCGGGTTCTCGAACGACAGGTCCTTGACGTACTGGTTCCGGATCATCAGCGGAATCTGGCGCTGACGCTGCTGTCCCGGTTGGCCGGCGGCCTGTCCGGACGGCTGATCGGACGATGGCGTGCCGGCAGCACCCCCGTTGGTGGGCGCTGGACCGTTATTTTCCGACATGAATGGCTCCGCGTGTTTTCGAGCGTGATATCGCTGGGACCGGGGCCCATGGGTCTCGGGCCTGGTGGAGGCCGGTCGAGGACCGTGGCGCCGGTCGCAATGGCTGCGGACGGCTAGCACGGATCATCCCGGGCGGCAACTCGCGACTTAGCCGCTTGCCTGTCGTCTACCCGGGGACGCGGCGTTCGGAACGGGGGTTATGTCACTGCCGGCCATATGTTATGCAATGGTACGAGAGCCGCTGAGCAGCACGGCCGGGGAGGTCTCCGGCGGGGCTGTGGCGAACCGAACGGCCGGTGGATACCGACAAGCGCCGGCCGATGCGAGTAAAGCGGCATTCCTTTGCCGTATTTTCATGGGAATCGGTTCCCATGAGCATGTGGCAGGCGGATACACGGGCCGCGGTAGCGACGTAATGTCCTTGCCGGCGGGTGCGCGGCATTGCATTTTTTGTTCCGACAAGCATATTGTGGACAACTTGTCGAGGCCGCGTAGCGCACAGGCTTTGGCCCCGCGAATGGACGATTTCGCCGGCGCGACGGCAAACCTTCCGGCGAAATGGGAATGAGAGACCGATGGGCGGTGGATTCCAGTTCCTCGACATCATTATCTTCGCGATGATCGCGTTGTTCCTGGTGATACGGCTGCGCAACGTTCTGGGCCGGCGCACCGGCCATGAACGCGACCACCGCACCGTCAGCCCGCTGCAATCGCGCTCGCAACAGGGCAAGGACGGCGCGAGCTCTACCGCGCATGGCAATGACCAGGGCGGCGACAACGTGGTCAGCCTGCCGGACCGTGCCGCCGCCGCGCCGCCGCAAATCCCCGATGGACCGGCCGCCGCGGGCCTGCGCGAGATCGTGCGCAACGACCAGTCGTTCCGCCCCGAGCAGTTCGTGGGCGGTGCGCGCGCCGCGTTCGAGATGATCGTCAAGGCGTTCGCGGAGGGCGACACCGCCACCCTGCGCCCGCTGTTGAGCGACAGCGTGATGCGCAATTTCGAGGGCGTGATCGACGGCCGCAAGGCCGAGGGCCAGACCCAGGAGACCACCCTGATCGGGCTGAAGTCGGTGGAGATCACCGAGGCCGGTATTTCCGGCACCAGCACCGCATGGGTGACGGTGACCTTCGTCAGCGAGCAGGTCAACGTGCTGAAGGACGACGAAGGGCGCATCATCGAAGGCGATCCCAACTACATCGCCGAAATCACCGACATCTGGACCTTCGAGCGCGACACCCGCAGCCCCGACCCCAATTGGCAGCTCTCTGCCACCCGCAGCCCCGACTGAGTCCTCGTCTGGCCGTGCGTTCCAAGGTATCTGTTCGGAGCGCGCGTGCGCGGGCATGACGATGGGGGCATGAACATGGAACAAGCGCGGACTGCACGCGGCGGGGTCGCCGTGTCGGCGCCGTTGTGCATCGCGGTGGCGATCATCGTCGCGCTGGGCACGTTGGCGGGCTGTCGCACGGTCGATACCCGCCTGGTCAACTACGCCGGCTACACCTTGCAGCCTGTCCAATACAGCCGCCTCAACGGCTGGTCCGACGACAATCTTGCCGAAGTGCTGCCGGCGCTGCGCGAGACCTGCAACATCTACCGGTCGTCGGAGCCCAGCCAGCCGCTCGGCCTCGGCGGGCGCGCCGGCGTGGTGGGCGACTGGCTCTTGCCCTGCGACACCGTTCTGTCCGCCGGCGAGGATCCGGAGGCGCTGCGCGCCGCGTTCCAGGAGGCGTTCCAGCCCTATCGGGTGATCGAGGTCGAGGTGCCGGAGGCACTGATCACCGGCTATTACGAGCCGTTCGTCAATGCGACGCGCCGGTCGACCGCCGGCTACACCTATCCGATCCTGATGCGCCCCAACGACATGGTGGAACTGCAGGCGGAGGATCTGCCGGAGGACTGGCCGCTGCAGACCAATACCGGCCGGGTCGTCGACTGGGGCATGGAGCCCTATTACGACCGCGGCGCCATCGTGGATGGCGCGCTGGCCGGGCGGAACCTGGAGCTCGGCTTCGTGGACGATCCGCTGGCGCTCTACATCATGCAGGAGGCAGGGGCCGGCATCATCGTCTATGGCGACGGCACCGCGACCCGCGTGGTGGCGGATGGCGACAATGGCTATGCGCCGTCGTCGATGGTGCGCGTTCTGATCAGCCGTGGCGTGCTGCCGCGCGAGGGCGCGCGCTGGGGTGATGCGGTGGACTGGATGCGCCAGCAGCCGGACCGTGGCGCCAGTGCCATCCAGCTCGACCAGCGCTATGTTTTCTTCAAGACCACGAATGCCGCCGAAGTGGTCGGGCCCCAGGGTTTCGCGCTGACGCCGGGCCGCAGCCTGGCGGTCGACACGCGCCTGCTGCCGATCGGCCTGCCGGCGTGGATCGACACCGGGGTGACCACGTCCAGCAACTTCCGCATCCAGCGCATGGTGGTGACCCAGGACGACGATCCCAGCGTTGAAGGGTTTTCGGCCGGGGCCGTGTACTGGGGCACCGGCGAGGAAGCGGTCGAGGCGGCGGAGACCATGAGCGGCGTCGGGCGCCTGTTCCTGTTCCTGCCGGCACAGGTGAGCGAGCTGCAGATCGAGACCGCGGACTGAATGCCGTGCCAGCACAGCTGAGCCGTTGGACATGAGCGCCAGCGCAACCGATACGCGCAAGGTCGCGCTGTTCGTGACCTGCCTTGTCGACCTGTTCCGCCCGTCGGTCGGCGTGGCGGCGGCCGAGTTGTTGGAGCAGGGCGGCTGCACGGTGGACGCGCCGCGGTCGCAGACCTGTTGCGGCCAGCCGGCCTATAACAGCGGCGACCGCCGTTCCGCCCAGGCGGTCGCCCGCCAGGTGATCGCGACGTTCGAGGGCTACGACCACGTCGTGGTGCCCTCCGGCTCGTGCGCCGGCATGATCGTGAAGCACTATCCCGAGCTGTTCGCGGATGACGCCAAATGGCGTGAAAGGGCCCAGCGGCTGGCTGCGAAGACCCACGAGCTGATCAGCTTCCTGCATGATGTATTGGGCCTGAAACCTAAAACAGTAGGTGCTGCACGAAACGCGACCTATCACGACAGTTGCTCGGGCCTGCGCGAGCTGGGCGTCGCCGCGCAGCCGCGCGCGCTGCTGGAGGGCGTGGACGGACTGACGCTGACACCGCTGCCTGACGCCGATGTGTGCTGCGGGTTCGGCGGTACGTTCTGTGTGAAATACCCCGAGATTTCCGACCGCATGGTCAGCGACAAGGCGCGCAACATCGTGTCGACCGGCGCCGACCTGCTGCTGGCGGGCGACCTGGGCTGCCTGCTCAACATGGCCGGCAAGCTGCGCCGCCTGGGCGCGGACGTCGAGGTGCGCCACGTCGCCGAGGTGCTGGCCGGCCTGACCGACGAGCCCGGCATCGGCGACGCGCCCGGTGAACGGGCAAATGCCGTCGCAATGCCGGCGGAGGGCCGCTAGATGCACATGGACAGCCGTGCCTTCAAGGCCAACGCCAGCCAGGCACTTCGCGAGCCGATCCTGCAAAAGGCGCTCGACAACGCCAAGACCGGTTTCGTCGGCAAGCGCAAGGCCGCCATCGACCTGCTGCCCGAATTCGACGCGCTGCGCGACAAGGCGCGCGACATCAAGGACCACACGCTGGCCCACCTGGACTTCTACCTGGAGGCGTTCGAGCGCCAGGTCACGGAAGCCGGCGGCCACGTGCACTGGTGCTCGACCGTCGACGAGGCGCGCGCCGCCGTGCTGGAGATCTGCCGCGGGGTCGACGCCAAGACGGTGACCAAGGGCAAGTCCATGGTGGCCGAGGAGATCGATCTCAATCCGTTCCTGGAAGCGAACGGCGTCACCCCGGTGGAGACCGATCTGGGCGAATACATCATCCAGTTGCGCAAGGAACCGCCCAGCCACATCATCGCGCCGGCCATCCACGTGGTTCAGGACCAGATCAGCGAGGCGTTCTACGCCGCCCACAAGGCCTATCCGCCGGAACGCCCGCTGACCGAGCCGCGCCAGTTGCTGGACGAAGCCCGCGACGTGCTGCGCGAGCAGTTCCTGGGCGCCGATGTCGGCATCACCGGCGCCAATTTCCTGGTGGCCGAGACCGGCTCGACCGTCATCGTCACCAACGAGGGCAATGGCGACCTGACCCAGTTGCTGCCGAAAGTGCACGTGGTTATCGCCGGCATCGAGAAAGTGGTGCCGACGCTGGAGGATTGCAGCACGATCCTGCGGGTTCTGGCGCGCTCGGCCACCGGCCAGGAATTCTCCAGCTACACGACGTTCTCCACCGGGCCGCGCCGGGAAGGCGACCCGGACGGCCCCGATGCGTTCCACGTGGTGCTGCTGGACAACGGGCGCACCCGGATGATCGCGGAGGGGTTCAGCGAGGCGCTGCGCTGCATCCGCTGCGGCGCCTGCATGAACCACTGCCCGGTCTACGGCTCTATCGGCGGCCATGCCTATGGCTCGGTCTATCCCGGCCCGGTCGGCGCGGTGTGGATGCCGGCACTGGTAGGGCTGGACAAGGTGGGCGACTTGCCGAACGCCTCCACTTTCTGCGGCCGTTGCGAGGCGGTGTGCCCGATGCGCATTCCGTTGCCGGGGCTGATGCGCAAATGGCGCGAGCGCCAGCACGAGCAGCGCAAGTCGCCCGCGACCGTGCGCGCCGGGCTGGGGCTGTGGCGGTTCCTGGCGACGCGCCCCTGGCTCTATCGGCTAAGCACGGGCATTGCCGCGCGTGGCTTGCGGATGCTGGCGCGCGGCCGGGGGCGGCTCAGCCGGGCGCCATTGGCCGGTGGCTGGACCGCCGGGCGCGACCTGCCGGCACCGGCAACTGGCGGCTTTCACGGCGCGTGGCGCCGTCACAAGGCGGCCAAGAGCGGCGCGCGCGCCACATGAGCGGCGGCCGCGACGCCATTTTCGGCGCGGTGCGGGCCGGCCTTGGCCGCGGGCCGCTGGACGACGCCAAGACCGCTGAGCTGGAGCAGGGCCTGCGCGCGCCCAAGCGCAATCTGCTGCCGGCCCGGATCGACCTTGACCAGGCCGGCCTGCGCGAGCTGTTCGAGCGCATGGCGACGCAGAGCAGCGCTACGGTGGAGAGCGTGGCGACGCTGGACGAGGTGCCGCAACGGATCGCCGAGTTCCTGGCCGGGCGCAACCTGCCGACCGAGATCGTCGCCACCGAGGACGAGGTCGTCACTGCCATTCCGTGGGGGCAGGCACCGATGCTGAGCGTCGCCTCCGGCCTGCCCGACGGGCGCACCGAAGTGGGCGTCACCAGCGCGCTGGCCGGCGTTGCCGAGACCGGCACCCTGATGGCCGTCTCCGGCCCCGATCACCCGGCGACTCTGAACTTCCTGCCCGGCACCCACATCGTGGTGCTGCCGGCGGATCGCGTGGTCGGCAGCTACGAGGATGGCTGGGATGCGGTGCGGGCGCTTGCGGCCCGGCAGGGCGAAGGGGCGGGCGCCGGCGCCATGCCACGGACGGTCAACTTCATCACTGGCCCGTCGCGCACCGGCGACATCGAGCAGAAGATCCAGATGGGCGCCCACGGCCCGCTGAACCTCCACATCATTCTCGTTAACGAATTCCACACTATGTGACACGTGACACACGCGGCGGTGGTGGCGCGGCGACGCCACGCGACTCCTCCGCTGCGCGATGCTGCCACCAACCACGGGACCGCTGTGACCAAGCGTTCGGACGACGACCCCGCGCTCTGGCATCAGGTGACGCGCGACGTGCGCCGCCTGGAGAACCGCCGCGCGCGCACAGATGCCAAGGTCAATCGGCACAGCGATCCGGAAGATGAGGGGCCGCGGCGGCCCCATATCCACCATTCGCCGGTGCCGCGCCCGACGGTGCCGCCGAGAAGCGCGTGGGCGGGGCGCGACCTGGAGGTCGGTGCCATCGATGGTGTCGACCGCAAGACCTTCGACCGGCTGCGCAAGGGCCGGCTGCCAGTGGACGCGGTGCTGGACCTGCATGGCGACACGCAAGCGGTGGCCCACCGCCGGTTGCACAGCTTCATCGCCCGATGCCGGATGGCCAACAGCCGCTGCGTGCTGATCGTGACCGGCAAGGGCTCGGTGAGCCAGGGCGGCGGCGTGCTGCGCAAGATGCTGCCGGAGTGGCTGAACGGGCAGGACATGCGCCCGCATGTGGTCGCGATCTCCCAGGCCCAGC
This sequence comes from Alphaproteobacteria bacterium, assembly GCA_965227515.1. Classification (GTDB taxonomy): domain Bacteria; phylum Pseudomonadota; class Alphaproteobacteria; order CALKHQ01; family CALKHQ01; genus CBDDFZ01. The sequence continues at coordinate 619,821 of CBDDFZ010000001.1, read as the reverse complement.
AACAGCACGGCGGCGTCGGCGCCTACTATGTGCTGTTGCGCCGCAACCGCCCGCCCAGGGATTAGGAGAGCGGGACTAGGCGCGTTCCGCGGCCGGGGTTGGTCGCTGATCATGCCCTCACCCTCCCAAGCCTGTCGGTCCTCGGGACCGGCATTCGCCGGCCCAAGGGCAGGCTTGGGCCCCTCCCTCTCCCACTTCGCGGGAGAGGGGGTTTCGGCACGACCAACCGACCCTCTCCCAAGCCTTGGGAGAGGGAGGGACCCGGCCGGCTCAGCCGGACGGGAGGGTGAGGGTTGAGGTTGCCTGTTAAGTTGCCAGCTACAAGATAAACCGGCTGAGGTCGGCGTTCTCGGCCAGCGGTTTCACCCGCTCGGTGACATAGGCGGCGTCGATCTCGATCGCCTCGCCGCCGCGATCGGGTGCGGTGAAGCTGATGTCCTCCAGCAGGCGCTCCAGCACCGTGTGCAGCCGCCGGGCGCCGATGTTCTCAACATTCTCGTTGATCTCGGCCGCCAGCGCCGCCAGCGCGTCGATGGCATCGTCGCTGAACGTGAGCTCGATCTCCTCGGTGCCCATCAGCGCCACATACTGGGTGACCAGGCTTGCCTGCGGCTCGGTCAGGATGCGGCGGAAATCGTCCTTGGTCAGCGCCTTCAGCTCGACGCGGATCGGCAGGCGGCCCTGCAGTTCCGGCAGCAAGTCCGCCGGCTTGGCCAGATGGAACGCGCCCGACGCGATGAACAGGATGTGGTCGGTCTTGACCGCGCCGTGCTTGGTGCTGACGGTGGTGCCCTCGATCAGCGGCAGCAGGTCGCGCTGCACGCCCTCGCGGCTGACGTCCGCGCCCTGCCGCTCCGACCGGGCGGTGATCTTGTCGATCTCGTCGATGAAGGCGATGCCGTTCTGCTCGACCTGTTCGATGGCCGATCGCACCACCTTCTCGTCGTCCAGCAGCTTGTCGCTCTCCTCCTCCATCAGCACGTCGTAGGATTCCGCGACCGTCATGCGCCGTTTCTTGGTGCGGCCGCCCAGCGCCTTGCCCAGGATGTCGTTGAGGTTGATGGCGCCGATCTGGGCGCCCGGCATGCCCGGAATGTCGAAAGTCGGCATCGAACCGCCACCGGTATCGGCCATTTCGAGCTCGATTTCGCGACCGTCGAGTTCGCCCGACCTGAGCCGCCGGCGGAAGGACTCGCGGGCCGCCGCGCCTGCATTATCGCCCACCAAAGCGTCCAAAACGCGCTCTTCGGCCGCGATTTCGGCGCGTGCCTGCACATCCCTGCGCATGCGCGTGCGCGTCATGGTGATGCTGGCTTCCACCAGGTCGCGCACGATTTGTTCCACGTCACGGCCGACATAGCCGACCTCGGTGAACTTGGTCGCCTCGACCTTGATGAACGGCGCGTCGGCCAGCCGGGCCAGCCGGCGGGCGATCTCGGTCTTGCCGCAGCCGGTGGGGCCGATCATCAAGATGTTCTTGGGCAGGACCTCCTCGCGCAGATCCTCTGGAAGCTGCTGCCGGCGCCACCGGTTGCGCAGCGCGATGGCCACCGCCCGCTTGGCGTCGTTCTGGCCGACGATATGCCGGTCGAGCTCGGACACGATCTCGCGCGGGCTGAACGCGCGCTTGGCGTCGCTGTCGTCCTTCGGCGGCTCCTTCTCGGCAAATACCGCTTTGTTGGTCGCTTCCATCATGTGCCCAAACTCTCGATGATAATCTCGTCGTTGGTATAGATGCAGATGCCGGCCGCAATCGCCATCGCGCGCTTGGCGATCTCCTCGGCATCCATGTCGTCCACCGGCTCCAGCGCGCGCGCCGCCGCCAGTGCGAAGCTGCCGCCCGACCCGATGCCGATCAGGCCGTCCGCCGGCTCCAGTACGTCGCCATTGCCGGTCAGCACCAGGCTGGAGGACTTGTCCGCCACCGCCATCATCGCCTCAAGGCGGCGCAGGTAGCGGTCCGTCCGCCAGTCCTTCGCCATCTCGACGCAGGCGCGGACCAGTTGGCCGGGATGCTGCTCCAGCTTGGCTTCCAGGCGTTCGAACAGCGTGAAGGCATCCGCCGTCGCGCCCGCGAACCCGGCGATCACCTGGCCATCGCCCAGGCGCCGCACCTTGCGGGCGTTTGCCTTCATGACCGTGTTGCCGAATGTCACCTGGCCGTCGCCGGCGATGACCACCCGGTCTTTCTTGCGCACCGACAGGATAGTCGTGCCGTGCCATTGCGTGTCAGCGGATGTGCTCATGATCTCCGACGAGTATGTGATTGCGGCGTGATGCGGGTGGCGCCGAGCTGCATGGAGCCGCGCCCCTCCCCCCGTCGCCGGCTGTGGAGACAGGATGCACCAAACCAAGGGGATTTGGTATCATCGCCCGAGGTATCAAGAAAATTCGAGTCCGTTGCAGGCTGGCCCGGTCGGTTCAGGCGGCCGATTGCGGGCCCGCGTCGTTGGGGAAATTGCACCATGTCGCTGGTTGCCATCGTTGATTACGGGTCCGGAAACCTGCGGTCCGCCGAGCGTGCGCTGGAGCGTGCCGCGGCGGCGGTGGGCGATGGCCAGCACGTGGTGGTGACCGACGAGGCGCAAGTCGTCGCCGATGCCGACCGCGTGGTGCTGCCCGGGGTCGGCGCGTTCGGCGACTGCGCGCGCGGGCTCGCGGCCGTCGACGGCATGCGCGATGCCCTGGAGCACACGGTGCGCGTGCGCGGCCGGCCGTTCCTGGGCATCTGCGTCGGCATGCAGCTGATGGCGACCGCCGGCCTGGAATTCGGCCGCCATGACGGGTTCGACTGGGTGACAGGCGAGGTGCGCCCGTTGCGCGAGCCGGACGCGCCGGTGAACGGGCTGCGCTATCCGCACATGGGCTGGAACGAGCTGGACGTGCGCACGCCGCCCCACCCGGTGCTCGCCGGCCTGCATCCGGGCGATCATGTCTACTTCGTTCACAGTTTCGCCATGGTGGTCGATCAGGATGAGGCGGTGCTGGCGACAAGCACCTATGGCAAGCCGTTCGCCGCCGTGATCGGCCGTGACAACATGGTCGGCACCCAGTTCCATCCCGAAAAAAGCCAGGCCGTGGGGCTGAAAATCCTCAGCAACTTCCTAAGTTGGAGCCCATGAAGTACGACACCGCCGCACTGACCGTTCCGACCTCCCCCTCCCGCGCCGATGCCGAAGTCCGCATCGAGCGCCTGACCAAGCTGAGCGCGCACGACCTGAACGATCTGTGTGACGCCACGGTTCAGGCGATCGAGGCCGATGGCGGATTCGGCTGGCTGACGCCACCCGAGACCCACGTGCTGGAGGCGTTCTGGAACGGCGTGCTGCTGGTGCCGGGGCGCGAGGTGTTCGTCGGCCGGCTGGATGGCGTGATTGTCGGCTCCGCCCAACTCCAGCATCCGCCGCGCAACAACGAGGCCCAGGCCCACGCCGCGCTGCTGACGACGTCGTTCGTGGCGCCGTGGGCACGCGGCCATGGCGTCGCCCACGGGCTGACCGCGCGGATCGAGGCGGAAGCGCGCGACTGCGGCTATGCCTTCCTGAAGCTGGACGTGCGCGAGACCCAGCGCGCCGCCATCGCGATGTACGAGCATCGCGGCTTCGTGTGCTGGGGCACCGATCCGGCGTATGCGATGATTGATGGTGAAACCGTGCGCGGATTTCACTACACCAAGGACCTGAGGCAGGACTTCGACGGCTGAGTATCGCGGGCGTCGGCGGAGCGCTTCCAGACATCCGCACAATCGACTGCCCGAGGTTCTACGCACGTGATCCTGTTTCCAGCCATCGACCTGAAGGGCGGCCAGTGCGTGCGCCTGCTGCGCGGCGCCATGGACAGCGCCACGGTGTTCAACGACGACCCGGCCGCCCAGGCGCGCCAGTTCGCCGACGCCGGGTTCGCATGGCTGCACGTGGTCGACCTGGACGGCGCGTTTGCCGGCCGGTCGGAGAACGCGGCGGCGATTGCTTCCATTTTGGACGCCATCGACATTCCGGCCCAGCTCGGCGGCGGCATTCGCGACATGGCGGCGATCGACCGCTGGCTGGACGCCGGCATCGCCCGGGTGATCCTGGGCACGGCGGCGGTACAGTCGCCCGATCTGGTGCGCACCGCCTGCGCCGCCCATCCGGGCCGGATCGCGGTCGGCATCGATGCCCGCGCCGGTCGGGTGGCCATCGACGGTTGGGCGGAGACCGCGGATATCACCGCCCGCGACCTCGCGCTCAGGCTCGAGGATTGTGGGGTGGCCGCCATTATCCACACCGACATCGACCGCGACGGCGCCATGGGCGGGCCCAATGTCGCCGCCTCGGCCGCGCTTGCAGACGCGATCTCGACCCCGGTCATCGTTTCCGGCGGCGTGTCGTCGCTGGCCGACCTGGAGACGGTGCGCGATGCCGGCGCGGACCACAACATCGCCGGCGTCATCTGCGGCCGCGCGCTCTATGACGGCCGTGTCGACCCGGCTGCCGGGCTCGCCGCGCTGCGCGGGGCCGCCTGATGCTGAAGGTGCGCATCATCCCCTGCCTGGACGTCCACGACGGCCGGGTGGTCAAGGGGGTCAACTTCGTCGACCTGCGTGATGCCGGCGACCCAGTAGAGCAGGCCGCGGTCTATGAGCGCCAGGGCGCCGACGAACTGTGTTTCCTGGATATCACCGCCAGCCACGAGGCGCGCGAGACCCTGTACGACGTGGTCGCCCGCACCGCCGACGAGGTGTTCATGCCGCTGACCGTGGGCGGCGGGGTGCGCGAGATCGAGGACATTCGCCGGCTGCTGCTGGCCGGCGCCGACAAAGTGTCGATCAACACCACGGCTGTCGCCAAGCCGGAGTTCGTGACCGCGGCCGCCGACAAGTTCGGCGCCCAGTGCATCGTGGTCGCCATCGACGCCAAGCGGGTGTCGGGCGAGGGCGAGCCGCCGCGCTGGGAAGTGTTCACCCATGGCGGGCGCCGGCCGACCGGCCTCGACGCGGTCGAATGGGCGCGCAAGATGGTCGCCAATGGCGCCGGCGAGCTGTTGCTGACCTCGATGGATCGCGATGGCACCAGGATCGGCTTCGACACCGCGCTGACCAGGACGGTGGTGGACGCGGTGACGGTGCCGGTGATCGCCAGCGGCGGCGTCGGCAATCTGGACCATCTGGTCGAGGGCGTGACCGAGGGCGGGGCGTCGGCGGTGCTGGCCGCCTCGATATTTCATTTCGGTGAGGCAACGATCGCCGACGCCAAGGCGCATATGGCTGCGTGCGGGGTGCCGGTGCGCCCGGTGGGCGCGCACACGGGAGGGGCGGTATGAGCGCAAACAAATCCTCAGCGGATGCGACGGTGCTCGAGCGTCTGTTCGCGACCGTGGCCGACCGGCGCGATGCCGATCCCGATACCTCCTACACGGCGCAGTTGCTGGCGGCGGGTCCGGCCCGCGCGGCCCAGAAGATGGGCGAGGAGGCGGTCGAGACCGTGATCGCCGCCGCCGCGGGCAAACGCGGCCAGGTGATCTCGGAAAGCGCCGACCTGCTCTACCACCTGATCGTGCTGTGGGCGTCGACCGGTGTGGTGCCGAGCGAGGTCTGGGCGATGCTGGAAAGCCGCGAGGGCAAGTCGGGCCTCGCCGAGAAGGCCGCCCGCAAGGGCAAGTCGTAGCGCCCGACCCCCTTCTCTCTTCGTCATCCTCGCGCTTGTCGCGCTAACTGCGGGCATTGTGCCGCCAGCCCAGCACCACCCCTCATTGTCATCCTCGGGCTTGTCCCGAGGATCCATTTATGACCAAGATATCAATAAGTTAAGGTGCTCACGTTTCTTCGGGGCGGGCGAATTCAATGCATTGCACGTTGATGGCAGAACACTTGGGGCGGCGAGACCCGCACATGAATGGGCCCTAGCCACAAGGGCGAGGGCGACAATGTTATTTGTTGGCGAGATCGGGTAACCAGCAACGAGTCGATTGGATCTGGCGGGCCTTGCTCGCCGGTCCTGCCAATATCCAGGGAGCGTGCGCGCATGGCCTATGACGACAGCAACATCTTCGCCAAGATCCTGCGCGGCGAGATTCCGTGCGACAAGGTGTATGAGAGCGAGCACGTGCTGGCGTTCCGCGATATTCAGCCGGCCGCGCCAACCCATGTGCTGGTGATCCCGAAGGGCGCCTATGTCTCGTCCCAGGACTTCGCCGAGAGCGCGTCGCCGGCCGAACACGCGGCCCTGTGGCAGGCCGTCGGCGAGATCGCGAAACAGGAAGGCGTCACCGAGACCGGCTACCGCATCATCGCCAACACCGGCGAGCATGGCGGCCAGGAAGTGCCCCACTTCCACATCCATGTGCTCGGCGGCCGCCGCCTCGGCCGGATGCTGCAGAAGGCGGAGTAGGCGCAACCGGTTGGTTAGAAGTTTGCCTCGAACGGCGGCTCGCGGCCCTGTTCCTTGCAGACTCGGCGGATCTCGCGCAACAGGGCGCGCTTCTCCGGCGTGCGGCGCTTGCCGGAGTTCTTCGGCACAGGCAGCCGGTCGATGCCACGCGCCTCGCATAGCTGCCTCACAAGCGCCGCTTGCTCTTCCAGACTATTGCCGCGAACGGGCATCTATCATTTGCTCCAATGCCTCTAGGCTGCAGTCTTCCGCCGTTTCTTCGCGAATACGCCTGTCTAGATAGTCTCTGTCGTAACCGTCGTCGAGAGCCTTGGCGACGATAAGCAATTCAGTGGCTTGTGCGAGCATCTCCGGTACGCCACTTGGTGTCGAAAAGTACTGGCCGATCCGGTCGGAAATGAGGTCTTCGATACCGATAACAGCGATCTCGCCGTCATCGGTTGGTATCAGGCGCATATAGGCACTGTTGGCTAGTCCATCCATGAGTTGGCCGCTGACAACCTCGACGCCAATGCCCAGCTTTCGGTGGACCAAGCCTCGAGTCAACTGCCCGGGACCAGACGGTCGTTCAAAGCCTTGACGTATCAAGGCTTCTTCGAGCTCGTCTTGATATGGCTCGACGAGATCGAAGTCCCCCGAGGGAATATGGCCGGCCGTGTAGTACTCAACGGCACCGCCACCCACCAGGATTGGTCTGGGAAGGTCGCGGGCCGCCATGTCATTCGACGCCCGCGCCAACAGGCGTAGGGCTTCGACATACTCCGGGCGGAATGAGGACACTGGGTATTGCCTTAGCGATGCCGGTGGCCGTTCGATGGCCTGAGCGGTCAATACTACCGCATCAGCGGCATGCGGCGGTAGGTGAGTGCCTCGGCGATGTGCTGGCGGCGGATGGCTTCCGTCCCCTCCAAGTCCGCCAATGTGCGGGCCACCCTGAGCACCCGGTGGTAGCCGCGGGCGGAGAGCTTGAAGTGGCCGACCGCCTCGCTGAGCAGCGCCTTGCCGGCCTCGTCGGGCGCGGCGATCTTCTCCAGCACGTCGCCATCGGCCTGAGCATTGGTGCGCACGCTCTCGGCCGCGCCAAGTGCGGCGAACCGCGCGGTCTGGCGGTCGCGGGCGGCAGCGATGCGGGCCGCCATCTGCGCGCTGGTCTCGCCGGTGGCCGGCGCGGTCAGGTCCTCCGCGCGCATCGCCCGCACTTCCACGAACAGGTCGATGCGGTCGAACACCGGTCCTGAGATCTTCGCTTGGTAGTCGGCGGCGCAGCGCGGCGCGCGCGAGCAGGCGAGCGACGGGTCGTCCAGGTGGCCGCAGCGGCACGGGTTCATCGCCGCGATCAGCTGTACCCTGGCCGGGTAGGTCACGTGGTGGTTGGCGCGGCTGACCACCGCACGCCCGGTTTCCAGCGGCTGGCGCAGCGCCTCCAGCGTCTGGCGGGCGAATTCCGGCAGCTCGTCCAGGAACAGCACGCCATTATGGGCCAGCGACACCTCGCCGGGCCGGGCGCGCAGGCCGCCGCCGATCAGCGCTGGCTGCGAGGCGGAGTGGTGCGGGTCGCGATAGGGCCGCACCTGGCTGATCCGCCCGTCCGGCAGGGTGCCGGCGATGGAGTGGATCATGCTGACCTCCAGCGCCTCCGCCGACGACAGCGGCGGCAGCAGGCCGGGCAGGCGCGCGGCCAGCATCGACTTGCCGGCACCCGGCGGGCCGATCATCAGCAGGTTGTGGCCACCGGCCGCCGCGATCTCCAGCGCGCGCTTGGCGGTCTCCTGCCCCTTCACCTCCGCGATATCGGGCGCGTGGGCAGTGTCGTCCACTGGCGGCGGCGCGGGCGGGGAGAGCACCTGGCTGCCCTTGAAGTGGTTGATCAGGCTGAGCAGCGAGGGGGCGGCGATGATGTCGATGTCGCCGAGCCAGGCCGCTTCCGGCCCGCAGGCGGCGGGGCAAATCAGCCCGCTGGACTTGGCCGAAGCGCCCAGCGCGGCCGGCAGCACGCCCGCGACCTGCAGGATCGCACCGTCCAGCGCCAGCTCGCCCAGCGCGGTATAGCCGGCCAGCGCATCGGCCGGGATCGCGTCCATCGCCGCCAGGATGGCGAGCGCGATCGGCAGGTCGAAATGGCTGCCCTCCTTCACCACGTCGGCGGGCGCCAGATTGACCGTGATGCGCCGCGCCGGCAGCGCCAGCCCCAGCGCGTTCAGGGCGGCGCGCACCCGCTCCCGGCTCTCGCCCACCGCCTTGTCGGGCAGGCCCACGACCGAGAACGCCGGCAGCCCGGACGCGAACTGCACCTGCACGTCGACGTCCAGGACGTCGATGCCCTGGAAGGCGACGGTGGAACAGCGTGCGACCATGAATAACCAAGGAATGTGGGCGGTTGGCTCGTCGGATCATAGAGCGGCCATGGTGCGACCGCACGCACAATGCAGGCGCCAGCCTCGCCACCGCATTGACAAGTGTTATCTTGGTACCTATATAACGTCATATGAAGAACATCGAACGTGTCCAAACCGGGGTGCGGCTCGAAAAACGCCTGCTCAAGGTGCTGAAGGGGCTGGCCGAGTATCTCGACATCTCCGTCGCCGAGCTGATCGAAGGCATGGCGCTGCACTGCTTCGAGGGCAGGGCGCCGTTTTCGGACGAGACGATCGAGAAGATCGCGCAACTGAAGGCGGTCTACGGCCTCGACCTCGGCGCCGACGACAGCCACAACCTGCAGGAAGGGGTCGCGCCATGACCGACACCCATTATGCGGCGCTGACGGATGCGCTGGAGCAACAGACCATCGATGTCAGCGCGTTCCGCCATCGCGACCATGTCGGCGTCGCTTGCGAGATGCTTCGCCGCTATCCGTATCTCGACGCGGCGGTGCGCTATGCCGACGCGATCAAGGGGGTCGCGACCAAGGCCGGCGTGCCGGAAAAGTTCAATCTGACCATCACGCTGGCATTTCTCAGCATGATCGCCGAGCGGATGGCGACGGTACCCCACGACAGCGTCGCCGACTTCATCGACCGCAACCCGGATTTGCTGACGAAGCAGGTGCTGGAACGCTGGTACGCGCCGTCGCGCCTGACCTCCGCCCTGGCGCGGGACGTGTTCCTGATGCCGGACAACGGCGCGGTTTCCGGCGAAGGAGCCTAGAATACTTGGTTCGATCTGCGCCGATGCGCCCCTGCTCTCGGCTGTCCTCACAGCCTAGTCGGACGAGCCCAACTTCAAGAAGCACCCATTGGAGTCAGTCCGGGAGCAGCGCGTCCAGAGTGCCGCTGCGCAAGGTATCTCGGAGGCGGACGAGAAGCTCGACGCTGGGCCGATCCAACCCACGTTCTACCCGGCTGATATGGTCCTGGCTTACGCCGACCTCGACGGCCAATGCCGCCTGCGTCAAGCCGCGATGGCGCCGCCATGCAGCAATGGGATGAAGCCCCTTGCGGTCGATCATCTCGGTGATCTCCGCCGGCTCACCTTCGACGGCGTCCAAGTACCGCGTGGCGAGGAGGAGGGCCATGTCGTCCCAATCCTCTTCGTCCATCGTGGTGGAATCGACCGCGGCCAAGTTTATGCCGGCGCTGGCGTTGAGAGCGGCCCAAAGCGCGGCCGGCACCGCCACGAACGGTTGTCCGGCGGATATGGATGGCATGGTCGCTTCATCAACCAACTTCAGCTTGCCCATGTGCGTTTAGCCCTATTTGTAGGCCGCGCCACGTGGCGCGATCCGCTCCACAATCACGGAGTCTTCCGTGACCCTAAATATGGCCCGCCACTCGCCGACCCGCAGCCGATAAGTGCCGGTAGCGCCCTGCATGGCGACGATGTCGGCATTGGCGGGAGGGTTGCCTGTGGCAAATGCCCGAAGAATAGACTCGATTCTTGCGGCTGTGCCTGTAGGCGCGCGTCGCAGACCTTTCCGGGCGTCACGCCGTAGGTCCAGAGCCTTCTTCATATCTGCAATATGGGTAATGCATCGATAAGTGGCAATTAAAAACGACTTGACACACCGTATGCCGCCTAACCCAACCGCCCCTCGATCGCGTCCCAGATCTGGGCTTCCAGGGAGACGCCGTCGAAGCGGTCGATCTCCTGCAGGCCGGTGGGCGAGGTGACGTTGATCTCGGTCATCACGTCGCCGATGACGTCGATGCCGACGAAGATCAGCCCGCGCGCCTTCAGCTCCGGGCCGATGGCGGCACAGATGTCGTGCTCGCGCGGCGTGATCTCGGCCTTCACCGCCTTGGCGCCGGCGTGCAGATTGGCCCGCGCCTCCCCTGCCGAGGGCACCCGCAGCACCGCGCCCGCCGCCTCTCCGTCGACCAGGATGATCCGCTTGTCGCCGGCCCGCACCTCCGGCATGTAGCGCTGCACGATGATCGGCTCGCGGTACATGCCGGTGAACAGCTCCATCAGCGCGTTCAGATTCTCGTCTTCGGGGCCGATGTGGAACACCCCGGCGCCGCCATTGCCGAACAGCGGCTTGACGATGATGTCCTTGTGCTCGGCGCGGAAGGCGTCGATCTCCTTGCGGTCGGAGGTGATCAGTGTCGGCGGCATCAGGTCGGGGAACTTGGTGACGAACAGCTTTTCCGGCGCGTTGCGCACCTCGGCCGGGTCGTTCACCACCAGGGTGTCCGGGTGCACCTGCTCCAGCATGTGGGTGGCGGTGATGTAGGCCATGTCGAACGGCGGGTCCTGGCGCATCAGCACCACGTCGACCGCCGTCAGCGCCGTGTTCTCGAACTCGCCGAGCGTGTAGTGGTTGCCGTGGTTGCGGCGCACTTCCAGCGACCGCATGGCGGCACGTACCTCGCCGCTGTGATAGGTCAGCGCCTGCGGCAGGTAGTGATAGAGCCGGTGGCCGCGCCGCTGTGCCTCCAGCGCCAGCACGAAGGTGGAGTCGGCGTCGATGTCGACCGCCTCGATCGGGTCCATCTGGATCGCGACGGTAAGGGCCATGCCGGTCGTGTCCGTAGTAGATGCGGTATGGATCGGCGACCGGGCCGGCGCGGCGGCGGGCCGCCGTCAGCCGTTGCTGGCCGGCTTGACCGCGCGGGTCGGCGTGCGCCCGGGGGTTGGCGCCGGTGGCTCGGCGGTGTCTGCCTGCAGCACCGAGCTTGCCGACGGGCGGGCCGGCGGCGCTGCTGAGGCGTCGTCCGCCGCATCTTCGCTGTGGGTGCTCTCGTCGTCCTGCCCCAGGGCGGCGGCCGCGGCCGAGTTCTCCGGCGCGGGCTGGAAGCTGCCGCTGATCTTGCCGCCGGGCATGATCTCCAGCTCGCCATAGGTGATGTTGCCGATCACATGGCCGCCCGGCTGGATGGTCAGCCGGCGCGAAACGGTCATCTCGCCATCGAAACGACCGCTGATCTCCGCCGATTCCACGACCGCCGTGCCGTGGAAGCTGCCGGTTTCCGCGATCTGCAGCATGCCACAGTCGCTGAGTTGGGCATCGGCGCTGCCCTCCACCTCCAGCAGGCCGCAGGACTTGATCTCGCCGCTGATGGTGATGTCGCGGCCAATGTGCATGCGCCGGCCGACGTCGACATGCCTGTTATCGGACATGCGCCCGTCTGACATGCGCCCGTCCGGCATGCGGCTATCGGAGAGGCGCCCATCGGAGTGACGGCTGTCGCCGTGTCGCCCATCGGAAAGGCGGCTGTCGCCGTGTCGGTTGTCGGGGTGGCGATGCGGATCCAGCGATGTCGAGTCGACGCGGGCCACGGGCTGCTCCCGTTTTGGGGGGAAGTTGGGAATGTCGGCCATGGCGGGCGCCGAGGCGCGCAGCCAATTGGTGCGCAGTGCGGCAATCGGCGAGGCGGCCAGCCCACCTGGCGGCATATGCGGAACGTCGTGATCCAGCGGCTGGGCCGGGGCGGCCGGTGCGGGCCTGCCCGCTCTGGGCTTGCCCTGGTCGGCCATATCGGGCGCGGCCTTGGCCGATTTGGCGCCGCGCGCACCGTTGGTCGCAGCCGGTGAGCCGTGCGCCGCGCCTTGGGGTGTGCCGTTGGACCGCGCCGCCGGTGTGGCAGGGCCGGATGCCGCCGGTCCGGAAGCGGGCGCTCCATTGCTTGCGGCCTTCTCGCCGGCGTCCGGGCGGCGCAGCCGCGCCATGTCCACTGTTGGCTGGGTGCGTGCCGCACCGTTCGCGCTGCCGCGTTCCGGCCTTTTCGCACCGCGATCCTTGCGGAACATTGGTCCGCCCTTCTCCACCGTGTCTGAAATGTCGAGCAGACCCAGGCTGCTCGCGTCCATTGTTCAATCACATGCCGAAGGTCGCGGCAAGGGGCGAGATGGTGAAGTGATCGTCAGCCCCGCGCCAGCACCTCGCGATACACCGCCGCGTCGCCATCGCTGAAACAACAGAACAGCACGCGAGCCAGCGCCGGGCGGGAGTCCATGGCCGTGCGCACGGTGCCGACAGCGATTTCGGCGGCCGGTTGCAACGGATAGCCGTAGATGCCGGTGGAGATCGCCGGGAACGCGATGCTCGCGATCTCATGCTCGGCGGCCAGATCGATGGCGGTGCGATAACAGCCCGCGAGCAGGTCCGGCTCGCCGGACGCACCGCCGCGCCACACCGGGCCGACCGCGTGGATCACATAGTGCGCCGGCAACCGGAAGCCATTGGTGAGCTTGGCGCTGCCGGTCTCGCAGCCGCCAAGGGCCGCGCATGCCTTGACCAGGTCTGGCCCGGCCGCGCGATGGATTGCGCCGTCGACCCCGCCGCCGCCGAGCAGGCTGGTGTTGGCGGCATTGACGATGGCGTCGACCTCAAGCCGGGTGATGTCCCCGGTCACGACCTCTAACGTGGCCATCGCGCGCTGGCCTGCCTATTCCACCGGCTCCGCCCACCACGCCTCCAGGACATTGCCGTAGAGCGATGGTTCCGGCGGATGGCCGAAGCCCTGCCAGTAGGCCACCCGGTCGAACGTCACGTGGTAGAGCGGCACAAAGTAGTAGCCCCACATCAACGTGCGATCGAGGGCACGGGCGGCGGCGGTCAGCTCCTCGGACGTGCGCGCGTTGGCCAGCTCGCCGATCAATGCGTCGATGGCCGTATTGCGGATGCCGGCATAGTTGCGGCTGCCGTCCTGGTCGGCCTGCGCCGTGCTCCAATAGAGGAACTGCTCGTTGCCCGGCGACAGCGTCACGTTCCAGCGAAACATGATCATGTCGAAATCGAAGGTGGTTAGCCGTTCCTGATATTGCGCCGACTCAACGGTGCGGACCCGCGCCTCGATGCCCAAGCGTGCCAGATTGTCGGCGAACGCGAGCGCGATGGTCTCGTTCGCCGGGGTGACCAGCAATATCTCGAAAGCCATCGGCGTGCCGGTGGCCTCGTTGGTCAGCACGTTGTCCTGCACCGTCCAGCCCGCCTCGGCGAGCTGCATCTGCGCCTCGCGCAGGTTGCTGCGCAGGGTGGCGCCTTCCTCGGTGCCCGGCACCACGAACGGCTCGTCGAAGATGCCGTCCGGCAGCTGGTCGGCCACGGTCTCCAGCAGCTCGCGCTCGCGGCCCTCGGGCACGCCGCTGAACGCCAGCGGCGAATTGTCGAACAGGCCTGTGGTTCGGCTGTAGGCGCCGTAGAACAGCGTCTCGTTCAGGCTCTCGAAGTCGAACGCATAGGCCAGCGCGCGCCTCACCCGCCAGTCGCCGAAAATCTCGCGCCGGGTGTTGAACACGAACGAGTTCATGCCGGACGGGCGGGCGTTGCCGATTTCCTCCAGCACGATCTCGCCGGCGTCCACGGCGGGGCCGGTATAGACGCTCGCCCAGCGCGAAGGATCGCCCTCGCCGCGGAAGTCGTAGGCGCCGGTCAGGAACGCCTCCATCGCCACGGTGGCGTCGCGGAAATACTCGAACGTCAGTCGGTCGAAATTGTAATGGCCGGCGCTCAGGCCCAGGTCGGCGGCCCAATAGTCCTCGACCCGCTCATAGCTGATGCTGCGGCCGGCATCGACCGATCCCACCCGATAGGGGCCGCTGCCGAGCGGCGGTTCCAGCGTCGGTTCCTCGAACGGATGCTCGGCGTAATAGGCCTGGGAGACCATGGGCATCAGGCCCATGATCATCGGCGTCTCGCGGTTGGCCTTGTCGGTGAAGTCGATCCGCACCGACCGATCGCCCAGCACCGTGATCGACGCGATGTCGTCGGCATATTGCTGGCGGCGCGGCGTGCCCAGCGTCACCATGGTCTCGATGGAGAACTTGACGTCCTCTGCGGTGATCGGGGTGCCGTCGTGCCAGCGCGCCTCCGGCCTCAGGTTGAACACCACCCAGGTCCGGTCCTCCGGCATCTCGACGGTCTCGGCGATCAGGCCATAGAGCGTGAACGGCTCATCCCACACCCGCGCCATCAGCGTCTGGTTCCAGAAATGGGCGCCGGTCACGGTGGCGCCGGGCAGGATGAACGGGTTCAGGCTGTCGAAGGTGCCGATGACGTGCTGGCGGAACGTGCCGCCCTTCGGCGCATCGGGCACCGCGTAGTCAAGATGGTCGAAGCCGGGCGCGTATTTCGGCTCGCCGAACATGACCATGGCGTGGCTGACGATGCCGCCATTGGGGCCGACCTCCGCCTCGCCGTCTTGCGCGAGCGCCAGCGGCGCCCAGGCGGCAGCCATGGCCCCCGCCATGAAGCCGATCCATACGCCCTTTGAGCCAAATCGCACGGTGCCCATCGTATGCCTCCCGGTGCCCGAGTCGACCAACGATAGGCGTCCAAGTGTAGGGATTCAATCGAGCGCCGTGGGTGCAGCGGCAGAACTACCCGACCGCCTGCATCAGCTTGCTGAGAGGCCGTTCCGGTCGCGGGCCGAGATGGTCGATCACCTCGGCGGCGGCGATGCCGCCCATCCGCGCGCAGTCGGCCATCGACCGGCCGCGCGCCAGCCCATAGAGGAACCCGGCCGCGTACTGGTCGCCGGCGCCGGTGGTGTCGACCACCCGCTCGACGGGCTCGGCCGGCACGGCGACGATGTTGTCGCCGGAGACCACCACCGATCCCTTCTCGCTGCGGGTCAGCGCCGCGACCTTGCAGTGCGCGCGCACCGCGCGCGCCGCCTCGTCGAAGTCCTTCGCCTGGTAGAGCGAGATCACCTCCGCCTCGTTGGCGAACAGCACGTCGACATGATCGTCGATCAGGCCGCGGAAGCTGTCGCGGTGGCGCTCGACACAGAACGGGTCGGAAAGGGTCAGGGCCACGGTGCGCCCGGCATCATGGGCGATCTTGGCGGAGTCCAGCATCGCCTGCTTGGCGCGCGGCGGGTCCCACAGATAGCCCTCCAGATAGGTGATGGCCGCGCTTTGCACCATCTCGGCATCCACATCCTCCGGCCCCAGCTCGATGCAGGCCCCCAGATAGGTGTGCATGGTGCGCTGGGCGTCCGGCGTGACCAGGATCAGGCAGCGGGCCGTCGGCGCGCCGTCGATCGACATGGTGGTGTCGAAGTCGACGCCGATGGCGCGGATGTCATGGGTGAAAATCTTGCCGAAGGTGTCATTGCGCACCTTGCCGATGTAGCCGGCCTTGCCGCCGCACGAGGCCACGCCGGCCATGGTGTTGGCGCACGACCCGCCGGAGGTTTCCACCGCCGGTCCCATGGCGGCATAGAGCCGGTCGGCGAAATCGGTGTCGATCAGGTTCATCGCGCCCTTGGTCAGCGCGTGCTGCTGCAGGAAGTCCTCTTCGGCGTGGGACAGGATGTCGACGATGGCGTTGCCGATGCCGACCACGTCCAGGCTCGCCTGTTGGCTGGTCTCTGTCATGAAATCCGTGCGGTGGTGGGTGCCGGGAATTGCGTGCGGCGGACCGTGCCAGTGCCGCGCCGCCAAGGCAAGCGCTATGCGCGGCCAGGCATGCCGTCCGGCTGTTCCGCTTCCAACGCCGCACCGGACGGGCCAGGCAGGGTGATTTCGGCGCGAAGCCCGCCCATGGGCGATTCATCCAGCGCGAAGCTGCCGCCATAGAGCTCGACAAGGTCGGCCACGATGGTGAGGCCGAAGCCGGAGCCGGGCGGCGCCTCGTCCAGCCGTCGGCCCCAGGCCACAGCGGTCTTGCGTGCCGCCGCCGGAATGCCGGGGCCGTCGTCGTCGACGGTAATCGTCAGCCCGGTGGCGTCCCGCGCTGCCGAGATGCGGGCGCGCGCCGTTGCGTACTTGTGCGCGTTGCCGACCAGGTTGGAGAGGATCGCCTCAAGGTCCGCCGTCTCCACCGGGAAGGCGAGGTCCGGGGCGCAGTCGACCGCGATCTCCAGCGGTGTGCGGCGGAACAGCAGGCGGAAGCTGTCGGCGGTGTCGTCCAGAACGGGCCGCACCTGGCATTCGCGCACCGTCAGCGCGCCGGGACCGACCGCGCGGGCGAGCGTGGTGTAGCGCTCTACCAGCCCGCCCATGCGTTCCAGCTGCCGCTGCGCGTCGTCCTGCTGCGGCGTGCCCTTCAGCATGTTGGTCAGCACCGCGATCGGGTGGTTCAGGTCGTGCGCGATCTTGGAGACATAACGCCGCGTGCGGTCGAGCATCTGGGCGTTGCGGCGCAGAAGCTCGTTCACCTGGGCGATCAGGCGGGCCAGCTCGGTCGGGAACCGGCCCTCGATGCGCTCGGTGGCGCCGTGCCGGAACCGGTCGACCGCCAGCTCCACCCGGTTGAGGCTGAGGCGCAGGATCAGCAGCACCGCCACCACCAGGGCGGCCAGGCACACGAAGGTCGGCACGGTGGCGACCAGCGCCAGCGTCGACAGGTCGTCGACGTAGACATCAACCAGTCCCTGATAGCGCTCGGAACTGATGCCGACGGTGTAGGTCACCGGCGTGAATGCCCCCTCGCCCTCCGACTCGAGCGCGGTGCGGGTGGCCAGCCGCAAGCGCCCGATGGCCGTGTCCTCGAAGTCGACCTCGAAACTGCGGGTCGGCCCGTCGCTTTCCGGCCCCGGCAGCTCTACATCCGGGATGGCGAGCGCGATCGAGCGGTGCTCGACCGCGCCGTCGACGCTAATCTGCCAGACCCATTGCAGGTCGGGCTCGATGAAGGCGAAGTCGCCGGTGCCCTGGGCGGCGGCGCGGGCGCCCCGCAACTGCTGGCCGAAAGTGCGGAGCTGGCTGTCGACCACGCCCTCGGCGAAGATCCGCAGCATGATGTCGGCGGAGACCCAGATGATCGGCACCGCCAGCACCGACAGGGTGACGGCGACCGTGGTGACCCGGCCGATCAGCGTTGGCGGCAGCCTGAGACGCATGGCCGTTCGGGTGCGTGAGTTTGGAGGGGGCGCTGGCCGGCCGCGCGGCGCTAGGCCGCCGGTGCCGCGTCGTCGTCGCAGACCAGGCGATAGCCGAAGCCGTACTCGGTCTGGATCAAGCGCCGGTCGAGCTTGTCGCGCAGGCGGCTGATATAGACCGGAATCTCAGCCGTGGTCTTGCTCGTTTCGCCATCGAAATTATGCTTGACTAGCTCCTCGGCCGACACCGGCCGCTCCCGGTTGACCACCATGTAGTGCAGGATGCGGTATTCGGTCGGCGTGATCTTGACCGGCGCGCCGTCCAGGAACACGCGCAGCGACTGGGTGTCGATCTTGATCCGCCCGGCGGTCAGCACGGCGGGCGAGGTGTTGGGGCCGGCGGAATTGACCACGCCGCGCAGCCAGTCCAGCAGCAGCTCCATGTCGATGGGTTTGGTCAGGTAGTTGGTCGCGCCGGCGCGCACCGCCTCCTTCATGTCGGAGACTTCCTTGCGTGAGGCGGTCAGCACGATGACCGGCATGGTCAGGCCCTTCTCGCGCCAGCGCCGCAGCACGCTGATGCCGTCCATGCCGGGCAGGCCGGGGTCCAGGATCACCGCGTCATAGGGCTCGGCGACGCCCATTTCCGCCGCGGCGATGCCGTCGCCGACCATGTCGACGGCGAAATGCTCGCCGCGCAGCACATTGGCGATCTGGTCGGCCAGATCGGCATCGTCTTCCACCAGCAGCACGCGCATGACGCCTCCCTACATCGCTGGCGTCATGCTAGCGCAATTTGGAGAAGGTTACTTCAATTTGGGTTCACCACCTGACCGGTCGCCGGATCGATGTAGATCACGATGATCTGGTCGTCCGGCCGCAGGATGCGCACCTGGTAGAGCACGCGGTCGGACTGGGGGTCGGGGCGATAGGCCTGGGTGCCGACGATCTGGCCGGCATAGGCCGGGTTCTGCTGCAATTGCGAGAGAATCGACAGCAGGTCGGGGGCGGAACCGTTTTGCGCGCCTGCGGGCACACTCGCCGACAGTAGAGCCAATGCAATGGCGGCCGCGCTGATGCAATCTTTCCTGATCATCATGCCGAAGACATGGCCTGCGCGCCGGTAAATTGGAATAGCGCGCCTGTTATTTCCTTTTAAGGCTTCCAACAAACAAATAACGCCCGGGCCATACAGCCGCAATGCGGCGCGGCGCCATATTCCGCTCATCGGACGCACGCGGTGCACAGAACGACAGCCGCGGTTCGAAAGACTCTGGACCATGCGATCAAGCAACCAGGAGCGGGACATGATCGTCAAGACGGCAATCGCGGGCCTCGGCCTGCTGGCATTGGCCGGCCAGGCCATGGCGGCGCCCCTTTATTCCGGGCAGGACGACGCGCCAGCGTTGAGTGCACCGCCTCAAATCGCCTGGGGGAATGGCGGGGGCAATGGCGGCGGCTGGAACAACGGCCATGCCGGCAACAATGGTTGGGGCAACAACGGCTGGGGCAACGGCAACAACGGAAACTGGAACAACGGCAACTGGGGCAACCATCCCGGTAATGGCAACTGGGGTAATGGCAACTGGGGCAATGGCGGCCCCTCGCAGGTGATCGCCGTCCCGGTCAACCGCCTGGTCGCCAACGAGACCATCGGCCTGCGCCAGATCGCCAATCTTGGCCCCGCCTATCGCGGCCGCACCGTGCGCAGCGTGATCATCGAGACCACGCCCTATGCGACATGGGGCACGCTGGCCCTGCTGCTGGACGACAAGTTGGCGGACCAGGCGTTCGCCCGCAACACCAGCCGGGTGGTGCTGGACCCGGGCGGCAACGCCGAGATCGGCGACGACTTCAACCGCATGCGCCTGAACGTCAACGGCCGCGTGCAGATCACCCGCATCAGCATCGAGCTCGCGCCGGCGAATGGCCAGGGTGGCGGTCAAGGCGGCGGCCACCCGGGATGGAACCCCGGCTGGAACCCGCAGCCGCAGCCGAACTGCCAGGTGCTGGAGCGGCAGGTGAATGTGCAGGTGAGCGGCCAGCGCATCCGCCTGAACGACCTGTTCAACCTGGCGGCGTTCCAGGGCTGCAATATCGAGGCGGTCACCCTGTTCGGCCGCACCGCCCATGGCTTCGGCCAGGCCAGCCTGCTGGTCGGCGGCAGCACGGCCAGCAACGCGGCACGCGTCGGCGTCAACACCGCCGCCTATCGATTGGATTTGTGGTCGGGCCTGAAGGTCGGCTCCGACACACCTGAGTTGGCGCTCAACCTGGCGGGGAACTTCACCGTCCAGGCGGTGCGCCTCCACCTCGCCAGATAGGCGAGGCTCACACCTCCGGCGCGCCGCCATTCCGGCGGCGTGGAGGAGATCTGCTCCCATCACGTGACTGACTCACCCCGGCGCCTCGGTGCCGGGGATTTTTTGTGCGGCCTGCCAGCAAGGTCTTGCGCCGGCCCTCACCCTCCCGTCCGGCTCCGCCGGCCGGGCCCCTCCCTCTCCCACGATGCGGGAGAGGGGTTGAAGGCGCGCCGGCGGGTCCCCTCTCCCCGTGGGAGAGGGAGGGGCCCGAACCGATAGGTTTGGGAGGGTGAGGGGGCAATCGCGATAACTACGCCGCCCAGAGCGCGCTAACCGCCTGCTCCCACCACCCGCCAGCCGATGTCGCGGCGGCAGAAGCCGTCCGGCCAGTCGATGGCGTCGACCGCGCCATAGGCCCGTTCGCGCGCGGTGGCGAAGTCCGGCCCGGTGCCGACCACGTTCAGCACCCGGCCGCCATTGGCGCGCCAGGCGCCGGGGCCGCCCGACGTGCCGGCGTGATAGATGCGCACCCCCGGCCGGGCGGCGGCGTCCTCGACCCCCGCGATCTCGCTGCCGCGGACATAGGCGCCGGGATAGCCGTTGGTCGCCATCACCACGCTGAGCCCGACCTCGTCGGCCCAGTCCAGCCTGAGGTCGGCGATGGAGCCCTTGGCGACCGCGCCCAGGATGTCGGCCATGTCGGTGTTGAGCAGGCCCAGCACCACCTGCGCCTCCGGGTCGCCCAGGCGCACGTTGTATTCCAGCAATTGCGGCCCGTGGTCGGTCAGGATGAGGCCAGCGAACAGGAAGCCGCGGAACGGCATGCCCATCCGCGCCATCTCCGCCACCGTGGGGTGAATGATGCGGTGCATGACCTCGGCGGTCAGGGTGTCGTCCATGCGCGGCGCCGGCCCATAGGCGCCCATGCCGCCGGTGTTGGGGCCCTGGTCGCCATCGAATGCGCGCTTGTGGTCCTGGGCCGAGCCGAACGGCACCACGGCGGCACCGTCGCTCAGCGCGAACAGGCTGATCTCCTCGCCCTCCAGGAACGCCTCGACCACGATCTCGGCGCCGGCGTCGCCGAACCGCCCTGCCGTCAGCATGCCGTCGATGGCATCATGGGCGGCGGCCATGGTCTCGGCGATGACGACGCCCTTGCCGGCGGCAAGCCCGTCCGCCTTCACCACCAGAGGTGCGCCCAGATCCTCGGCGAACGCCTTGGCGCCTGCCGGCTCGGAGAAGCGGCCATAGGCGGCGGTGGGGATGCCGACCCGCGCGCACAAATCCTTGGTGAAGGCCTTGGAGCCTTCCAGTTGCGCGGCGGCCGCGGTCGGCCCCAGCACCGGGATGCCCGCCGCGTCCAGACGGTCGACCAGCCCCGCCACCAGCGGTGCCTCCGGCCCGACAACGACGATGTCGACGGCCTGCGCCCGCGCGGCCTCGACCAGCCCGTCAAGGTCGGTGACGGCGACGTCCACGCAGGTCGCGTCCTGGGCGATGCCGGCGCTGCCCGGCGCGCACCACACCGCCGAGATGCCGGCATCGCGCGCCAGTTTCGCGCAGATCGCGTGCTCGCGCCCGCCTGACCCCACCACCAGAACCCGCATGTGCGCTCCCCGCTTCGAAAACTGTCATGGTTGGCGTAGATAGTAGCCCATGATGAGCGGTGGCAAATTCGATTCTCGCTTTCCGCCGGGCGCGCCCGGCGAGCCGGACCTGAATACTGAAGGCCCCGATCCGCTGGGCAACGTCCCGGTGCAGTCGGTCAGCGACCTGTCGCGGGCGCTGAAGCAGACCATCGAGGGCGAGTTCGGCCATGTGCGCGTGCGCGGCGAGATCTCGCGGCCGAGCTTCCCCGCCTCCGGCCACTGCTATTTGAAGCTGAAGGACGACAAGGCGGTGCTGGACGGGGTCGTCTGGCGCGGCACCGTGGGACGTCTCGGCGTGCGGCCGGAAGAGGGGCTGGAGGTCGTGGTCACCGGCCGGCTGACCACCTATGCCGGGCGCTCGACCTACCAGATCGTCATCGACAGCATGGAGATGGCCGGCGAAGGCGCGCTGCTGAAGCTGTTGGAGGAGCGCCGCCGCAAGCTGGCCGAAGAGGGTCTGTTCGATGCCGAGCGCAAGCAGGCGCTGCCGTTCCTGCCCGAGGTGATTGGCGTCGTCACCTCGCCCACCGGGGCGGTGATCCGCGACATCCTGCACCGGCTGGCCGACCGCTTTCCGCGCCCGGTGCTGGTGTGGCCCGTTGTGGTGCAGGGCGAAGCCGCCGCTGGCCAGGTGGCCGCCGCCATCGCCGGCTTCAACGCGCTGGCCGAAGATGGCGACCCGCCGCGCCCGGACCTGATCATCGTCGCGCGCGGTGGCGGCTCGCTGGAGGATCTGTGGGCCTTCAACGAGGAGGAGGTGGTGCGGGCAGCGGCGGCCTCCGCCATTCCGCTGATCTCCGCCGTCGGCCACGAGACCGACACCACGCTGATCGACTTCGCCGCCGACGTGCGCGCGCCGACGCCGACCGCCGCCGCCGAGATGGCGGTGCCGGTGCGCGCCGACCTGGCCGCCCGCGTCGGCGAGGACGAGGCCCGTCTGCGTCGCGGTCTGACCCGGCTGATGGCCGAGCGGCGCAACTATCTGACCGGGCTCGCCCGTGGCTTGCCCGAGCCGGAGCGCCTGTTGCAAGCGGCATGGCAGCGGCTCGACGACCGCTGGGAGGCGACCCGCAAGGATGCCGCCGCAGCGTTGCGCGCCGCCCGCCATCGCCTGGAGATCGCGTCCGGCCGCCTGACCAGCCCGCGCGAGCGGGTGGCGGCGCAGCGCGCGACCCTGGGGCTGGCAAGCCAGCGCCTGGCTGCCGCCTATGAGCGCGCTCTCGGCCGGGCTGACCGCCGGCTCGGCAATGTGGCGTCGCGGCTGTCGCCCGACCGGCTGGCGGTACAGGCGCGGCAGTATCGCCGTCAGCTCCCCGACCTCGAGGCGCGGATGGCGGCGGCGGTGGCGCGCGGGCTGGAAAGCCGCCGGCGCGACCTGTCTGCCCAGGGCCGCACGCTGGAGAGCCTGTCCTATCGCGCGGTGCTGGCGCGCGGCTTCGCCGTGGTCCGCGATGCCGCGCGCAAACCGGTGACCCGGGCCGGTGTGCTGCGCGCGGGCGACGAGGTGCGGATCGAATTCGCCGACGGACCCGATGCCGAGGTGCCGGCGGTTGTGTCAGGTGCCCCGGCGGGCAAGGCCCCGGCTAAGATACAAACGGCAAAGAAGCAAACGGCCAGCAAGTCCCCAGCCGACAAACCGGCAAGACAGCAAGGGGAGCTGTTCTGAGATGGCCGGAAATCCGATCGTCGACACGCTGCTGGTCCTGCTGCGGGACGGCGGTGGCAATGCCTATTTCTCCGAGCCGGTGACCCAGGCCGAGCACATGCTGCAGACGGCGGCACACCTCGCCGAACAGGTGCCCGGGCGGGACGCGCTGGTTGCCGCCGGCCTGTTGCACGACATCGGCCACCTCATGGGCCATGAGGACGAAACCACTGCCGCCAACGGCATCGACGGCGAGCACGAGCACGTCGCCGCCGATTATCTGGCGCGCTGGTTCGGGCCGGAAATGACCGAGCCGATCCGCCTGCATGTCGATGCCAAGCGCTATCTGTGCGCTGCCGACGCCACCTATTTCGACGGGCTGTCGCCGGCATCGGTGCTGAGCCTGGAGCTGCAGGGCGGCCCGATGGACGCGGCGGCGATGGATGCCTTCATGGCGCGGCCCTTTGCCGAGGACGCGGTGCTGCTGCGCCGTTGCGACGACCTGGCCAAGGTGCCGGATACGGGCGTGCCGCCGGTGGCGCACTACCGCCCGTCGCTGCTGAACCTGGTGAAAGGCTGACGGCCCCGTGCAGATCCACGCCGCCTGCGTTGCCCTGGACGACCACGGTGTGCTGCTGCGCGGGCCTTCGGGCGCCGGCAAGTCCGATCTGGCGCTCAGGCTGATCGATGCCGGCGGCGTGCTGGTGGCCGACGACCGGGTCGATCTGGCGGCGCGCGACGGGCAGGTCTACGCCAGCGCGCCGGCTGCGCTGGCCGGCATGCTGGAAGTGCGTGGCGTCGGCCTGATGCGGGTCGCGTATCTGGGCGAGGCACGCCTGGCGCTGGCGATCGACCTGGTCGCAGCGGTGGACGTCGAGCGGCTGCCACAGGCCACCACGGCCGAGCTGGCGGGGTGCGCGATCGCGACCCTGGCGCTCGACCCGTTCGAGGCATCGGCGGTGGCCAAGGTGAAGATCGCATTGGCCGGGGCGATGGCCACATGAGCGGCAGCGAAGCCGGGGGCGGCGCCGATATGGCCGACACTACCGACACCCCCGACACTGGCGAACGGGCGACGCAGCTGGTGCTGGTGACCGGCATGTCCGGCGCCGGCCGCTCGACTGCGCTGAACATCCTGGAGGACGCCGGCTACGAGGCGGTGGACAACCTGCCGCTGTCGCTGCTGGAGAACGTGGTCGCCGGCGGCAACGCACCGGCACGGCTGGCCATCGGCATCGACATCCGCACCCGCGACTTCGACGCCGAGCAATTCATCGGCCAGATCGGCGCGCTGGCGGCCCAGGCCCGGCTGATGGTCTCGGTGGTGTTCCTGGACTGCGATTCCGACGTGCTGATGCGGCGCTTCACCGAGACGCGCCGCCGCCACCCGCTGGCCATCGACCGGCCTGTCGCCGACGGCATATCGCTGGAGCGCAAGCGCCTGGCGCCGCTGCGCGAGCTTGCCGACATCGTGATCGACACCTCGCAATCGGCCCCCGCCGACCTGCGCTCGCGCCTGATGGCGGCGTTCGGCGGAACCGCGCCGACGCTGGCCGTGTTCGTGCAGTCGTTCTCCTACAAGCGCGGCCTGCCGCGGGAATCCGACCTGGTGTTCGACGTCCGCTTCCTGCGCAACCCACACTACGACGCCGAACTCAGGCCGATGACCGGCCTGGACGCGCCGGTGGCGGACTATGTGGCCGCCGACCCGGGCTTTGCCGACTTCTTCGAGCGGCTGACCGGCTTGATCGCGGAACTGTTGCCGCGCTATGCCAGCGAAGGGAAAAGCTATCTGACCATCTCGGTTGGGTGTACGGGTGGACGCCACCGCTCGGTCTATGTTACGCGCCGTCTGGCGGACTGGCTGAGCGAGCGGGACTGGATGGTGACCGCGCTGCACCGCGACCTGGGTGCCGCCGACGCCGACGCCGCCCGGACTTGAACGGGGTTATTGGCCCGAGAGGGAATTGGATCGAATGCAATGATTGGACTGGTGCTGGTCACCCACGGCCGGTTGGCTGAGGAATTCATTGCCGCCCTGGTGCATGTGATGGGCGCGCAGACGGGGATCGAAACCGTGTGCATCGGCCCCAACGACGACATGGAACAGCGCCGTCAGGACATTGTCGACAGCATCGCCGCGGCCGACACCGGCGACGGGGTGATCGTGCTGACCGATATGTTCGGCGGCACGCCGTCCAACCTGTCCATCTCCGCCATGAGCGAAGGCAAGGTCGAGGTCATCGCCGGCGTCAACCTGCCGATGCTGATCAAGCTGGCCAGCGTGCGCGGCGAGGCATCGCTGGCCGACGCGGTGGACCAGGCCCAGGCGGCCGGGCGCAAGTACATCAACGTTGCGTCCAAGCTGCTGGAGAGCGTGTGAGCGGCAGCGGCGAACCGCCTGGCGAGATGTCTGGCAGTTCGTCCGGCGGTTCCGTGGGCGACCAACTGGTCGGCCGGGTCGAGGTTTGCAACAAGAAGGGCCTGCACGCCCGCGCCGCCGCCAAGTTCACCAAGCTGGCCGAGCAGTTCGATTGCGCGGTGGAGATCGCCCGTGGCGATACCGTTGTCGACGGGCGCAGCATCATGGGGCTGATGTACCTGGGTGCCGGGCCGGGAAGCTCGTTGGAGGTGCGCGTGGCGGGGCGCGAGGCGGTTCTGGCCCTGGAGGCGCTGTGCGCGCTGGTCGCCGCCGGCTTCTACGAGGACCAGGACGACCCGCCGCAAGGCTGAGCTTCGACCGGCCGGATTTCGTGCAGCGCCAGCTACGGTTGTTTGGGCGCACCCGCTCTGCTATAGCGCATCGCCGCCTTACATACGCCCGCGCCGACCCATTGGGGTTTGAGGCCATAACGAGCCGCGAGGCGCGCCATCCCTTATTCAGGAGCCGTAGAAATGACCGTGCAGGACTTCAAAGTCGCCGACATGAGCCTGGCCGATTGGGGTCGCAAGGAGATCGCGATCGCCGAGACCGAAATGCCGGGCCTGATGGCGACCCGCGAGGAGTTCGGCGCCGCCAAGCCGCTGGCCGGCGCGCGCATCGTCGGCTGCCTGCACATGACGATCCAGACCGCCGTGCTGATCGAGACCCTGACCGAGCTTGGCGCGGAAGTGCGTTGGTCGTCGTGCAACATCTTCTCAACCCAGGACCATGCCGCCGCCGCCGTGGCCGAGCGCGGCGTGCCGGTGTTCGCCTGGAAGGGCATGAACGACGAGGAGTTCTGGTGGGCGATCGACCAGACCATCGAGGGGCCGGACGGCTGGCGCCCGAACCTGATCCTGGACGACGGCGGCGACCTGACCAAGCGGATGCACGAGAACTATCCGGAGCTGATGGCCGACATCCGCGGCCTGTCGGAAGAGACCACCACCGGCGTGCACCGCCTCTATGAGATGGAGAAGTCGGGCGAGCTGAAGGTGCCGGCGATCAACGTCAACGACAGCGTGACCAAGTCCAAGTTCGACAATCTGTATGGCTGCCGCGAGAGCCTGGTCGACGGCATCCGCCGCGCCACCGACGTGATGATGTCGGGCAAGGTGGCGGTGGTCGCCGGCTATGGCGACGTCGGCAAGGGCTCCGCCGCCTCGCTGCGCAATGCCGGCTGCCGGGTGATGGTGACCGAGGTCGATCCGATCTGCGCCTTGCAGGCGGCGATGGAGGGCTATCAGGTGGTGACCATGGAAGAGGCGGCGCCGCAGGGCGACATCTTCGTCACCGCCACCGGCAACGTCGGCGTCATCGAGGTCGACCACATGCGCGCGATGAAGGACCGCGCCATCGTCTGCAACATCGGCCACTTCGACACCGAGATCGACGTCGATGGGCTGCGCAACATGAAGTGGGAGGCGATCAAGCCGCAGGTGGACGAGGTGGTGTTCCCCGACGGCAAGCGCATCATCCTGCTGGCCGAGGGCCGGCTGGTGAACCTGGGCTGCGCCACCGGCCACCCCAGCTTCGTGATGTCGGCATCCTTCACCAACCAGACCATGGCGCAGCTCGAGCTGTGGCAGAACCACGCCAACTACGAGAACAAGGTCTATGTGCTGCCGAAGCACCTGGACGAGAAGGTCGCCCGGCTGCACCTGAAGAAGGTCGGCGCGAACCTGAGCGAGCTGACCGAGAAGCAGGCTACGTACCTGGGCCTCGCCACCGAAGGCCCGTTCAAGCCGGACCATTACCGCTACTAGTGTCCCGAATCTGAAGTTCGTAATAGTATTTGCTGGCCTCGATCGAACTTCAGATTCGATTGGGACACTAGCAACATATTGTTTCTAGTGTGGTTTTCGGTTTCGAAGTTCGCACAGGCACCACCGCAGTTGTATGGCGAACTTCGAAACCACCACACTAGCCTTCGCCAGAATGGATGCTTGCCCGGGTGCATTGCCCGGGCGCATTGAGCCTCCGGGCGCATCGGCGTAGATTGGCCGCATGACCTACGCGTCGCGCCCCCGGCGACCTTTGGGGCGGTCAGTGGGACCGCACCCTCGATCGGCCGCGCGCTGGATCAACATCAAAGCCATCGTTGTCGCCGTCTTGGCGGCCGGTCCGACGCGCGCGCTCGCCCAGGTGGGCGACGGTGGTGCGGCCGGACCCAGCCTGGACATCGCCAGCGTTTTTCTGGGGCTCGCCATCGCCGCCATCCTGGCCGGCGTCGCGCTGGTCGTCTTCCTTTGGCGCAGCCGCAAGCCGGTGGAGCCGTTCGGTATCCAAGGCAACGGCATCCTCACCTCGGCACCGGTGGCCGTGGTGGCGTGGGACCGCGACCGCCTGGTGTTCTTGGCCGGATCGCCAGGCGAGCTGGCCGCCACCGCGGAAGACGCCGCGCCTGGCGCCGGATCGGCGCCCTCCAACCCTGCAGCCTCGACGCCTGGGGCCACTATGGACCTGGCGGGCTTCCTGGATCTGTTCCGCGATGCCGACCGGGTGCCGCTGCAGCGCGCCATCGCGGCGCTGCGCGGCGACGGCACGCCCTTCCGCCTGGACGTGCGCAGCCGGGGCAATGGCCGCGATTTCGCCGCCGTCGGCATCCGTGGCGAGGGTCGCCGTAAGGAGGATGCGATCTGGTTGTTGCCGGTCGCGGAACTGGCCGAGCGCCTGCGCAAGGCGGACCAGCGTGTGAGCGCGCTGGAGAACGTGCGCGACGACATGACCGCCCTGCTGGATGCGTTGCCGATGCCGGTCTGGCTGCGCGATGCGGACCTGCGCCTAACCTATGCCAACACCGCCTATGGCCAGGGCGTCGACACCGGCAACGGCCAGGCCGCGGTCGCCAGCCAGCGGGAGCTGGCCGCCGGCGTGCTGGGCGCGGACGGACGCGACCTGGCGCGCGAGGTCGACCGGACCCGCCGGGTGCAGGAGGCCGAGGGCCATGTCATCATCGGCGGCTCGCGGCGGTTCCTGCGCTTCACCGAGTTCTCGCTGCTTGGCGGCAGGATGGCGGGCATCGCGGTCGACCGCACCGACATCGAGGATGCGCGCACCGACCTGCAGCGCCATACCGAGGCGCACGCCGCGGTGCTGCGCAATCTGGCGATCCCCATCGCCATGTTCGGCGCCGATGGGCGGATGAATTTCCACAACCCGGCCTATGCCGAGGTCTGGCGCCTGGATTCCGAGTGGCTGAAGGCCGGGCCCACCTATGGCGAGGTGCTGGAGGCGCTGCGCGAGCTGCGCAAGGTGCCGGAATACGCCGACTTCCCGGCCTACAAGCGCGAGCAGATGAAGCTGTTCAACAGCGTGCTCTCGACCCTGCAGGACGAGCTTTACCTGCCGGACGGCACGGCGCTGCGGCGGGTGATCTCGCCGCATCCGTTCGGCGGCCTGGTGTTCACCTATGAGGACGTGACCGACACGCTGGCGATCGAACGCTCGTACCACACTTCGGTCGCGGTGCACCGCGAGACCTTGGACAATATGCACGAAGGCGTCGCCGTCTATGGCAGCGACGGCCGGCTGAAGCTGAGCAACCCGTCGTTCGAGAAGATCTGGAGCCTGGACCTGAGCGACGGCCACAGCCAGCTGCACGTGCGCGACTTCGTGGAGCAGTGTGCGCCGCTGCTGCGCGACGATGCCGACGATTCAGGGAATTTCGGCACCCAGATGATCACCGACGTGACCGAGCGGCGGGCCAGTTCCGGCAAGGTGGAACGCGCCGACGGCACGGTGCTGGACTACGCCGCGGTGCCGCTGCCCGACGGCAACATGCTGTTCAGCTATATCGACGTCACCGACGGCATCCGCGTCGCCCGGGCGCTGGAGGAGCGTACCAAGGCGCTGGAGGCCGCCGACGTGCTGAAGTCGGAGTTCCTGGCCAACGTGTCGTACGAACTGCGGACCCCGCTGAACGCCATCATCGGATTCTGCGAGATTCTGGAAAACCGCTATTTCGGCGAGCTGAACGAGCGCCAGGGCGAGTACACCCGCGGCATCCTGGATGCGTCCTACCGCCTGCTGACGCTGATCGACGACATTCTCGACCTGGCATCCATCGAGGCCGGGCGGTTCGAGCTGGAGTTCACCGATGTGTCGATCCCCGACCTGCTGGACAGCGTGGCGGCGACCACCCGCGAATGGGCGCGCAAGCAGGGCCTGGAGATCGAGTTGGATTGCCCGCGCAACGTCGGCGAGGTGGTGGCCGACGAGGGTCGCCTGAAACAGGTGCTGTTCAACCTGATCAGCAACGCCATCAAGTTCACCCCGAACGGCGGGCGGGTCACGGTTTCGGCGGCGCGCGAGCGCGACACCATGGTGCTGGCGGTGGCCGATACCGGTATCGGCATCCCGGAGAAGGCGCACAAGCGGGTGTTCGAGAGCTTCGTCAGGCTGGACCCGCGCTCGCGGCGGTCCGGTCCGGGCCTTGGCCTCGCCCTGGTCAAGAGCGTGGTCGAGACCCATGGCGGCAGCATCGAGGTCGATGCCAACCAGGAGGCCGGCGCCCGCTTCGTGGTCAGGCTGCCGCTGGATGCCAAGGCGGCAACCGCCATACCCGAGCGTTTCTTGGACTACGAGCCGCCGAAGGCACTGTCGGCCGAGTAGCGATGCTGGCGTCTTAACGCTTCACCCCATCGTCATCCTCGGGTTTGGCCTTATCGTGACCACGCACTTCGTCGCCGGGTCACTCAATCGCAGCAGAAAAAAAGTTACTGTCGTCCTCGCCCTTGTGGCGAGGACCCATTTCTGTCCGAGCTTATGAACAAGTTGATGTAGTCGCCTCACGATGAGGCAGACACCGGGTCTCGATGGGCCAACGTTACGGCTTCCTTCCGCAACGGCCCGGCCCGCCCCGCACATGGGCCCTCGCGACAAGCGCGAGGAGGGCGACGAACCCGGCTGGGAGCGGAATGCGCAACCATGCAACGAACGCGCGCGAACTACGCCCCGGGCACGCCCTTGGTGGTCGAGTACTCGAAGTGCAGCGCGGTGTCGGGGTGGACCCGGTCGTAGAGCGCGTGGGCGGCCATCGCCGCCTCGCTGAACCCGGTCAGGATCAGCTTCAGCTTGCCGGGATAGGTGGCGATATCGCCCACCGCGTGCACGCCCGGCACGTTGGTGGCGCAGGTCGACGGATCGACCGCGATGTGGTGCTGGTCGATGTTCAGGCCCCATTCGGCGATGGGTCCGAGGGTCATCGAGAGCCCGTAGAACGGCAGCAGCACGTCCGCTTCCAGCACGCGGCGCGCGCCGTCCAGGGTCGCGACGACCACGCCGTCGAGCCGGCCGCTGGCCCGGTCCCCCTCCAGCCCCGCCAGTTGGTAGGGCACGACCAGCTCCAGCGCGCCGCTGTCGGCCAGCGCCGCCAGCCTGGAGGTCGATTCCGGGGCGGCGCGGAACTTCGGCCGCCGGTGCACCACCGCCACGTGCGCGGCGACGTCGTGCAGCGCCAGCGCCCAGTCCACCGCGGAATCGCCGCCGCCGGCGATCACCACCCGCTTGCCGGCGAAGTCGTCGCGGCGCAGGACCATGTAGTGGACGCTCGTACCCTCGAAGTCCTCGATGCCGTCCAGCGGCGGCCGGTTGGGGCCGAAGGCGCCGGCGCCGGCGGCGATCAGGATGCCGGCGCAATCGAGGCGGGTGCCGCCGCTGGTGGTGACGTCGAACCGGCCGTCGGCACGGGCCGCGACGCCGGTCACTTGCTCGCCCAGATGATAGGTGGGCTCGAACGGGGCCGCCTGTTCGGCCAGGTTGTCGACCAGCTCTTGCGCCGACAGCGCGGGGAAGCCCGGAATGTCGTAGATCGGCTTTTCCGGGTAGAGTGCCGCGCACTGCCCGCCGATGGTGGCCAGGGTGTCGACCACATGGGCACGCATCTTCAACATGCCTAATTCGAACACGCTGAACAGCCCGACCGGACCAGCGCCGACAACGACGATGTCGGTGCGGATGGGATCGCTTGTCTGGGTGGATTGCATCGGCGCAACATGGGGGCGTTGTGCGCCACGATCAAGCGGTCGGTAACGCGCCCGGGGCGGCGTCCGAGGGCGAGATGGGCCTGCCGTCGCTGGCGGCCACCGAGCGGCTGGCGGCAGCACTGGCCGCGGTGGCGCGCGCCGGCGACGTGATCGCGCTCAGCGGCCCGATCGGCGCCGGCAAGACCGCGTTCGCCCGCGCCTTCATTCGGGCGGCCACCGGCGACCCGGCGCTGACCGTGGCCAGCCCCACCTTCACCCTGGTGCAGGTCTACGACCAAGCAGAACCCCCGATCTGGCATGTCGACGCCTATCGGCTGGAAACCGAGGCGGAGGCGGAGGAACTGGGCCTGGACGACGCGTTCGCCTCCGCCATCAGCCTGATCGAGTGGCCGGAACGGATCGCCGCACTGCTGCCTCGGGACTGCCTCTGGCTCGGCTTCGCCGCGGTCGACGAGGCTGGCGCCGATGCCGCGCCGGACAGTGCGCGCCAGCTCACCTGGCGTGCCGGCCAGCGCTGGACCGAACGCTGGGCAAAGATCGTTGCAGATGCGAAATGATTTAATGGGCAAGCACGAAGATACGGTCCGCGGGTTCCTGGATGCGGCGGGCTGGGGCGATGCGGCCGCAAGCCCCATCGCCGCCGACTGGTCGACGCGCGGGTTCCGCCGTCTGAGCCGGGGCGGGCAATCGGCGGTGCTGATGGACTGGCCCGGCGGCGCCATGGCGCAGCACGTCGCCGTGCATGGCTGGATGGACGCGGCCGGGCTGAGCGTGCCGGCGATCCTCGCAGTCGATCCGGCGCAGGGCCTGTTGCTGTGCGAGGACTACGGCGCGCAATCCATGTCCGATCTCTTGTATGCGGGGGCCGACCCGGCGCCGTACTACGACGCGGCGGTGGATGTGCTGGTGCGCATGCACGACGCGTCGCGCAGTGGGGGCCAGCCCGTGCCTGTGTTCGACGCGGCCGAGGCGGGCCTGCGGGCGGCCCGGTTCGTCGACTTCTACCTGCCGCTGGCCGATCCGAAGGCCGACGGCCCTGCCGTGCGGGAATCGTTCATTGCGGCGTGGCGGGCGCCCTGGTCAACGGCGATGGACGGCCCGTTGGCGGTGGCCCATTACGACTTCCACCCCGGCAATCTCTATTGGCTGCCGGACCGGCCGCCGCCTGGCCGCTGCGGCATGATCGATTTCCAGGACGCGGTGCTGGCGCCGGCGGGCTTCGACCTCGCCTGCCTGTTGCAGGACGTCCGCCGCGATGCGACGGCCGACGTGGTGATGGCGGCGACAGATCGCTTCCTCAAAGGGGTCACGGGCGTGTCCGGGGAATGGCTGGAGACGGCAATGGCGGTCGCCAGTGCGCAGCGCGCCTGCCAGATCCTGGGCGGCCTGGGGCGGATCGCCGCCCGCGCCGGTCTCGCCGCCCAGCCACTGCAGCATCTTCAGCGCACGTGGCGGCGGCTCGACGCGGCGCTCTCCCATCCGGCCAACGCGCCGGTCGCCGCGTGGTTCGCGCAACACGCCCGTCCCGCATGGCGCGAGATTGGCGCATCCGATGCCGGCTGAGGCTTGCCTTCGCCGCGCGCGCGTTGCAGACATGGCGCCATGACCGCGCCGTCCGAAACCGCCGCCGCGTCCAGCGCGCCCATCACCCGAGCCCCAATCACGCGGGCAATGGTGCTGTGCGCCGGGCTGGGCACCCGCATGCGTCCCCTGACCGACACCACGCCCAAGCCCCTGCTGCCGCTGGCCGACCGCAGCCTGATCGACACCATCCTCGACCGGTTGGTGGAGGCCGGCATCACCGATGTTGTGGTCAATGCCCACTACCTGGCGGACCGGCTGGCCAACCACCTGTCGCTGTGGCAATCGCCGCGGGTTGAGGTGATGCACGAGCCGGAACTGCTGGGCACTGGCGGCGGCGTGCGCAGGGCGCTCGACCGGCTGGGGCCGGACCCGTTCTTCGTCATCAACGGCGACGCGTTCTGGCTCGACGGGCCGATGCCGACGCTCGACCGCATGCAGGCGATGTGGGACCCGGAACGGATGGACATCCTGCTGCTGGTCAAATCGACCGCGCGCGCCCTGGGCTATGACGGCCTGGGCGACTATGACCTCGATCCGATGGGCCACCTGACCGGCCGCGAGGAAGGACATTCCGCGCCATTCGCTTTCGCCAGCGTCCAGATCGTGCACCCGCGCGTCTTCGTCAATCTGCCGCCGGACCCGTTCTCCATGAAGCTGTTGTTCGACCGGGCGGAGGCGGCCGGGCGGCTGTTCGGGCTCAACCACGACGGCGAGTGGTTCCACGTCGGCACGCCCGCCGCCTTGCGCGAGGCCGAGGCGTTCCTGGCCGGCGACCTGCTGCACGCCCTGTACACCTAAATCAGGATAATGGCCGCCTCGGGCAGCGTCTTCACGATCTCGGCCGACCGGTCGTTCGTCGATGCGCTGGCCCACGGCATTCTTGCCCGCATCGGCACCGACCCGATGTCGCTGGCCCGCGCCCGGATCCTGCTGCCGACCCGGCGCGCCGAGCGGGCGCTGCGGGCAGCGTTCCTGCACCACGGGGCGCGGGACGGCCTGCTGCTGCCGCGCATCTCGACGTTCGGCGCCCCGGACGACGATGCACCTGAGACCCTCGGTCTGGACGCATTGATCGGCGACGCGGATATCCCGCCAGCCATCGGCGAGATGCGCCGCCGTTTGATCCTGGCCCGGCTGATCCGCCAGGGCGGCGGCACCTTCGCCGGCACCCAGGACATGGCGTTGCGGCTGGCCGACGAGCTGGCGCGGCTGGTCGACCAGGTCCACACCGAGGGGCTGGACTGGGCGCGCCTGGCCGATCTGGTCGACCTGCCGAACCCGCAACATTGGCAGGACACGGTGGCGTTCCTGCGCATCGTCACCGAGCACTGGCCGCGGATCCTCGACGGTATGGGCTTGATCGACCCGGCCGATCGGCGCAACCGGCTGTTGCGGGCGATGGCGGCGGCGTGGCGCGCAAATCCGCCCGATGGTCCGATCTTCGCCGCCGGCACCACCGGCACCGTGCCGGCAACCGCCGCGTTGGTGGCGGCGGTGGCGGGGTTGCCGAACGGCGTGGTCGTCCTGCCCGGCCTGGACCGCGCCCTCGATGACGATGACTGGGCGGCCGTCGGGCCGACCCATCCGCAATACGGCCTGAAGCACCTGCTCGACCAGATGGGGTTGCCGCGCGAGGCAGTTGCCGACTGGCCGCGCGCGCCGGACGAACCGCCGCCGATGCCGGACCGGCTGCGGCTCGTCGGCATCGCGCAACTGCCGGCATCGCGCACCGGCGACGTGCCCCGCGAGGACTTTCCGGCGGCGCAGGTGCGCTCGGCGATGGCTGGCGTCACCCGGGTCGACTGCCCGACGCCGCAGGACGAGGCGACGGCGATCGCGCTGGCCCTGCGCGGCGTGCTGGAGACCCCGGAGCGCACCGGCGTGCTCGTCACCCCCGACCGGCAGTTGGCGGCGCGGGTGGCGGCGCTGCTGGCGCGCTGGCATATCGCCATCGACGACAGTGCCGGCCGGCGCCTGTCGCGGTCCCGCGCGGGCCGGTACCTGCTGCATCTCCTCGAGGCGGCGATCGAGGGTCTGGCGCCGGTGCCCCTGCTCGCCCTGCTGCATCACCCGCTGGTGGCGGAGGATATGCGCGGCGCCCACGATGCCGACATCCGCACCTTCGAGCGGCGCTACCTGCGCGGCCCGCGCCCGGCGCCGGGGTTCGAGGGTTTGCGCGCCCGCGTTGCCGCCGACGATGCGGCTGACCATCGCACGCGCTGGCTGGGGTGGCTCGACAGCCTGGAGGCGAAACTCGGCCCGCTCGCCGCGCTGTGCACCGATCCGCGCGCCACCGCGCCGCTGACCGACTATCTGGCCGCCCACATCGCCGCCGCCGAGGCGCTGGCCGGCGCCGACAGCCTTTGGGCGGGCGATGACGGCAATGCGGCGCAGGAAGTGCTGGACGACCTGGGGGTCGCCGCCGCGGACTGTGCACCGTTGACGCCGGACGACTACCTCGCCGTGCTGACCGCCGGGTTGGAGTCCGTGACCGTCCGCCCCGGGTTCGGCACCCACCCCCGGCTGGCGATCCTGGGACCGCTGGAGGCACGGCTGCAGCGCCATGATTTGGTCGTGCTGGGCGGCCTGAACGACGGCACTTGGCCGCCGGACCCCGGCATCGACCCGTGGATGAGCCGGCCGATGCGCGCCACCTTCGGCCTGCCCGGCGCCGACCGCCGCATCGGGCTTTCCGCGCACGACTTTGCGCAATGCTTCGCCGCGCCGGAAGTGATGCTGACCCGTGCGCTGAGGGTCGATGGCGCGCCGACGACGCCGTCGCGCTGGCTGCTGCGCCTGGATGCGACGCTGGACACGTTTGGCGGCGGCGAGGCCACACGCTTCGCATCCGGCGACTGGCTGGCCTGGGCCGCCGCGCTCGACCGGCCGAAGGGCTTGGCTCCGGTTGCCCGCCCAGCCCCGACGCCGCCGGTGGCCGCCCGCCCGCGCCGGCTTTCGGTCACCCAGATCGAGATGTGGCGGCGCAATCCCTATGCGGTCTATGCCCGCCATGTGCTGGGCTTGCGCAAGCTCGACGACCTGGACGAGGAGCCCGGCGCGGCCGATTTCGGCAATGTGGTGCACGACGTGCTGGACCGCTTCGTCGCCTCGGACGGCCCTGGGGATGGTCCCGGCACGCTGGAGTCCTTGCTGGCGCTGGGCCGCCAGGTGCTGGACGACAGTATCGATTCACCGGCGATCCGTGCCCTGTGGTGGCCCAGGATCGCCCGGGTCGCCGCCTGGTTCGCCGAGCGGCAGGACGAGCGCGCGCACGCCATCGCCCGCACGGTCACCGAGCGCAAGGGCGAGATGGAGGTGATGGGCCAGGCCGGACCGTTCACCCTGTCCGCCACCGCCGACCGCATCGACCTGCTGGCCGACGGCACCGCGCGGGTCATCGACTACAAGACCGGCGCACCGCCCTCGGCGACCGAAGTGGCGGCGGGCTATGCCCCGCAGCTCACCCTGGAGGGCGCGATGGTGCTGGCCGGCGGGTTCGAGGGCGTGTCGGCGACCGCGATCTCGGCGCTCGAGTACTGGCGGGTCGGCGGGTTGGTGCCGGCCGGCGAGGTGAAATCGGCCACCAAGGGCCCGCCCGACGATGTGATCGCCGAGGCAAAGACGGGGCTGGCCGGCCTCGTCGCCCGCTTCGATGACGCGGCCACGCCCTATCTCGCCCGCCCGTCGCCGAAGCACGCGCCGCGCTACGACGACTACCAGCACCTGGCCCGGACCAGCGAATGGAGCGCGGTCGGCGGGGAGGACCCGGAATGAGCGAGGCCGTTGCCGAGCCACGGAAGGGCGAGCCCACCGGCGAACAGCTCGCCGCCAGCACGCCCGGCGGGTCGGTCTGGGTGTCGGCCTCGGCCGGGTCCGGCAAGACCAAGGTGCTGACCGACCGGGTGCTGCGCCTGTTGCTGAGCGGGGCGTCGGTGCACCGCATCCTGTGCCTGACCTACACCAAGGCGGCGGCTGGCGAGATGGTCAACCGGCTGACCGACAGGTTGGCGCACTGGGCGACCTGCGCGCCGCACGAGCTGAGCCTGGAACTGACCGCGCTGACTGGCAGCCCAATAGCCGACAGCCCGATAGCCGGCAAGACCGTGGAGGATGCGCGCCGGCTGTTCGCCGAGGTGCTGGACAATCGCGAGAGCCTGCGGATCGAGACCATCCACGCCTTCTGCCAGTCGCTGCTGCGCCGCTTTCCGCTGGAGGCCGGCGTCGCGCCGCATTTCGGCGTGATCGAGGAGCGGGAGGCCGCCGACTTGCTGACCGCCGCGCGCATGCACGTGCTGACGGTGGCGCAAGATGCCGACGACGGCGTGGCGGAGGCGCTGTCGCTGCTGGCCGGCCAGATCTCCGCCGACGAGATCGACAACCTGCTGCGCGGCATGGTCGCCGCGCGCGGCAAGCTCTCCACATGGATCGATGCCCATGGCGGGCTGCGGGGCGCGCTGGCCGCCCTCCCCGGTGTCTTGGGGCTGCCCGGCCCGGTGACGCCGGAAGCGGTGATTGCCGCCGCCTGCGCCGAGGGCGCCTTCGACCGCGAAGGACTGCGCGGGGCCGCCGTCGCCCTGCTCGGCGGTAGCGGCGCCGACGGTGCCCGCGGCCAGGCCATCGCCGGCTGGTTGGCTGGCGACGAGGCCGCGCGCCGCGCCGGATTCGGGGCGTATCGCAGGGTCTGGCTAACCCAGAAGGGCACGCCGCAGAAGACCCTGGCGACCAAGAAGGTGAGCGAGGCCGATCCCGATGCCGCCGACGCACTGGCGCGGGAGCAGGCGCGGATCGTCGATTTTGTCGACGAACTGCTCAGTGCGGGCGTGCTGGCGGGGACGACAGCGCTGGTCCGCGTCGCCGACGCGGTGATCGCGCGCTACCAGGCGATGAAGACCTATCGCGCCGCGCTCGACTACGAGGACCTGATCGCGCGCACCCTGGCGCTGCTGCGCCAGCCCGGCATCGCGCCATGGGTCCACTACAAGATCGACGGCGGCCTCGCCCACATCCTGATCGACGAGGCGCAGGACACCAGCCCCGACCAGTGGGAAGTGATGCGGCTGCTGGCCGACGAGTTCTTCGCCCACGCCGCCGATGCCGCCGGCCCGCCGCCGCGCACCGTGTTCGCCGTCGGCGACGAGAAGCAGTCGATCTACAGCTTCCAGGGCGCGGACCCGGCCCTGTTCGGCGCCATGCGCACTCATTTCGAAACCGAAATATGCGATGCGGGCTATAGCTTCTCGGACATTGCATTGGGCACGTCCTTCCGATCCGTCCGTGCCGTGCTGGACACGGTGGACGCGGTCTTCAAACGGCCGGCCGCCGCCGATGGCGTGCAGCAGCGCGACCGGGACTGGCTGGAGCACAAGGCGCATCGCGAGGGCGCCGGCGGCTTCGTCGAGCTGTGGGGGCTGGAGCCGCGCGCGGTCGACGACACGCCGCCGCCGTGGAAGCCGCCGGTGGAGGCGACCGAGGAGCGTTCGCCGGTCTCGCGGCTGGCGACCCGGCTGGCCGACCGCATCGCCGCGATGATCGGCAACGAGGTGCTCGAGTCCAAGGGCCGCGCCATCCGCGCCGGCGACATCCTGGTGCTGGTGCGGCGGCGCTTCGCGCTGGACGACATGCTGGTGCGCGAGCTGAAGGCGCGCGGCGTGCCGGTGGCAGGCCGCGACCGCCTGAAGCTGACCGACCACATCGCGGTGCAGGACCTGATCGCGTTCGCGCGGGTGATCGTGCTGCCCGACGACGACCTGACCCTGGCGGCGGCGCTGAAATCGCCGCTATTGGGCTGCGACGAGGACGATCTGTTCGCGCTGGCGGCAGGACGGCAGAGCCGGCGGCTGTGGAAAGCCCTCCAAGAGAAAGCCGAGACCGACCCGGACAGCCGGCTTGGCCGCGCCCATGCCACCATCGAGGACTTTCGCCGGATGGCGGCCCGGCTGTCGCCTCATGCGCTGGTCGAGGCGATGCTGAACGCGCGCGATGGCAATGGAGGTGGGGATGGCGGCGGCGATGATGTCAGCGGCCGGGAGCGCATGCTCCGCCGCCTGGGCCCCGATGCCGCCGACCCCATCGACGAGCTGCTGAGCCTGGCGCTTGCCTATGAGGCGCGGCATGCGCCGTCGCTGATCGGCTTCGTGCAGTGGCTCGCATCGAGCGACGTGGAAGTGAAGCGCGACCCGGAGCAGGGCAGCGCCGACGTGGTGCGGGTGATGACGGTGCATGGCGCCAAGGGCCTGCAGGCGCCGGTGGTGTTCCTGCCCGACACGACCGGCCGGCCGAAGGTGAGCAACCGTGTCTTCTGGCAGCCGGACCCAGCGGTGCGTGGCGCCGCGAGCGGGGCGGCGGCACCATTGTGGGCGCCGCGCCGGGACGATGAGGACGCCACCATCGGCCAGGCCCACCAGTTGGCCGAGGCCGCGCAGCGGCGCGAGTATCACCGCCTGCTCTATGTCGCCATGACCCGCGCCGAGGACCGGCTCTATGTCTGTGGTGTCGAGCCGGCCTCGAATGCCGGCGCGGTCGAGGAGTCGTGGCATGGGCTGGTGCGCGCCGGCCTGGAGGACTTGTCGGCGGCGGAGGTGCCCGACGGCGTTACCGGCGGCGCCGGACTGGAGGACCTGGCCGCATGGCGCTACGCCTGCCCCCAAAAGGAAACTCCACGCGATACAGGCGCGCCGGACGCCGAAGTGACGGGGTCGCCTTTGCCGTTCTGGGCTCGAAACGATCCGGCGCGGGAGCGGCCGAGACCGGTCGTTGCGTCGCCGTCAGGCGGGTTCGAGGAGGCGCCGCCGGTGCTGTCGCCACGCCCGGACACGGCCGCCGGGGACCTGACCCCCCGGCAACGCGGCAACCTGATCCATGCGATGCTGCAGGCGTTGCCGGAAGTGCCGCCCGACCGCCGCGATGCCGCCGCCCGGCGGCTGGTGGCACGGCGCTGGCCCGGCGCGCCGGAGGCGGAGGCCGGGGCGCTGGCGCAAGAGGCGCTGGCGGTGATCGGCGCCCCGGACTTGGCGCGGCTGTTCGGGCCCGGCAGCCTGGCCGAGGTGCCCATCGTCGGCGTGCACCAGGGTGCGGAAATCTCCGGCCAGGTCGATCGGATGAGCGTCCTGGACGACCGCGTGGTCATCGCCGATTTCAAGACCAACCGCGCGCCGCCCGCGACCGTCGCCACAACGCCGCCCGCCTATCTGCGGCAAATGGCACTTTATCGCTCGGTCTTGCGCCGGGTTTTCCCGGACCGGCCGGTCGAGTGCTGGCTGATCTGGACCGCCGGGCCGCGCGCCGACCGTCTGGCCGATGCGGAATTGGATCGAGCCGACCTAGCTTGACACGTTTGACCATCAGCCTACATGGTGCTGGCCGGCGGCTAGCCGCAGGTGACCGTGTGGCGGACGCAACCGCTGCCCGAAGGGTTGGGAGCATTGTCATGGATACCAAGCCAATTTCGGATACGAGCTTCGAGTCGGACGTCCTGAACTCCGACAAGCCCGTGTTGTTGGACTTCTGGGCGGAATGGTGCGGCCCCTGCAAGGCGATCGCGCCTGCATTGGAAGAGCTGGCCCGCGACAAGGCGGACGAGATCATCGTCGGCAAGCTGAACATCGACGAGAACCCGGACACGCCGGTGAAGTTCGGTGTGCGCGGCATTCCGACATTGATGCTGTTCAAGGACGGTCAGTTGGCGGCGACCAAGGTCGGCAACATGGCCAAGAGCGATCTCTACGCCTGGATCGAGGACGCGCTCTAGGCGTTTTGAAGATTCCAGTCGGCGCCCGGAAACAGCAAGGCGCCGGCATTTCCCCGATAATCTGACCTGGTTTGGGTCGTGCTTTAGCGCGGCTGCGGTTCCGCATCCTCGAACGCGGCGTCGGCCGGCGGCTCGGGCGTCGCGGGCAGGTTCGGCGTGACGGCGGTCGCCTCCTCGTCCGCCGGATGCTCATCTTCGGCAGGCGGCTCGTACTGGGCCAGGCTGTCGACGTCGTCTGGGTCGACACCGGGGTTGAGCACCACGGCGGCCGGGGTCGCGCGCTCATAGGCCGGCACGTAGGGCGTGACCGAGTCCACCGTTGGCCGCGCGCGCATGCGCAGCACAGCGACGATCACCACGACGACGGCGGTCAACGCCGAGAACATCCAGAAGCCGGCCGGCCCGATGGCCGCCATCACGATGGACGTGACGATCGGGCCCAGCACCAGGCCGCAGCCCCAGATCATGGCCAGCCCGGCGGAGACTTGCGTGGTCCGGCCCGGCCCGGCGAAGTCGTTGGCGTGGGCGACGCACACGGCGTACTGCGTATAGACCACCGCGGTGAAGGCACAGGCGCCGACGATGATGAACCAGGCCGGGATCTGGTCGGCGGCCACCAGCACCAGCACCGACATCGCGATCGCCAGCACGCCGGGGACCGCGAAGGTACCGACGATGATCCAGCGCCGGTCGATCCGATCCGACAGCAGGCCGATGGGGAACTGCAGCAACAGCCCGGAAAGCAGGGCAAAGCCCATGAAGATGGAGATCTGCTCGATATCCATGCCCATGTCGCCGGCGAACACCGCCGCCAGCGACCCGAATGTGCCGGAGATGATGCCGGTGCCGAACGCCCCGAACACCCCCAAGGGCGACACCTTGTAGAGTTGCCGGGGGCCATAGCGCTCCGGCGTGGGCACCCGTGGCTGCTCGCTGGTCGTCAGCGCCAGCGGCACCAGCGACAGCGCCCCGATCATCGCCGCAATCACGAACAGGTGGTAGCCCTCGATGGGCGCCAGGTTCAGCAGGAACTGGCCGGCGCCGGCGCCGCTGAAATGGACGATCATGTAGAGGCTGAGCATCACGCCGCGGATGCGGTTGACCGCGCGCTCGTTCATCCAGCTTTCGACCACCATGAACATGCCGGCCAGCGAGAAACCGGTGACGACGCGCATCCACGCCCACATGTAGAGGTTCGCGGTCAGCGAGTGGGCGAGCGCGATGCAGCAGGCAATGGCGGCGAAGGCGGCGAAGGCGCGGATGTGCCCGACTCGCGCGATGATGCGCGCGCACAGCATCGCGCCGAGGATGAAGCCGATGGAGTAGCAGGCCAGCACGGGGCCGACCCATTCCCGGCCCACGTCGGCGGCGCCAAGGCGCAGGGCAAGGACGGTGCCCAGCAGTCCGTTGCTGGCATCCAGGAGGAATAGGCTGGCAAGCAGCGCGGTGACGGAAAGGACGAGCGCCATGGCCGCAACCATCGTCGCTGCGTTGACCATCCGCAACGCAAAAGTCATGCTCCCGCGGCGCTGAGAGATTTTCGCTGGCGCGAGACAACTTCAGGAGCGGCCGATGGCGGCATTGAATATCGTGGTGGTCGGGGCGTCCGGCCATATGGGCCGGATGTTGGTGGCCGCCGTGCTGGACGACCCGGATGCGGTGGTCAGCGGGGCGACCGAGGCCCCGGGCTCGCCCGCGCTTGGCCGCGATGCCGGCGAGCTCGCTGGCCGGGAAGCCATCGGTGTCTCGGTGACCGATGACCCGGTGCCGCTGTTCGCCGCTGCCGACGCGGTGCTGGACTTCACGTCGCCCGCCGCCACCGAGCGCCATTCGGAGCTGGCGGCCCAGGCGCGTTGCGTCCATGTGGCCGGCACCAGCGGGCTGTCCGACGACCAGGAGGCGGCCTTGTCGCGCGCCGCCCGCCACACCGCCATCATCCATGCGCCCAATACCAGCGTCGGCGTCGTGCTGCTGCAGGCGCTGACCAGGCAGGTCGCCGGCATTCTGGGCGCGGACTGGGACATCGAGATCTGCGAAATGCACCATCGCCGCAAGGTCGATGCGCCCAGCGGCACCGCCCTGGCGCTGGGCCGCGAGGCGGCGGCGGGTCGCGGGGTCGAGCTGGGCGAGGTCCGCCAGTCGGTCCGCGACGGCATCACCGGCCCGCGCCGCGCGGGTGACATCGGGTTTGCCACCATGCGCGGCGGCACGGTGACCGGGGAGCATTCAGTCGTTTTCGCGGGCGAGCACGAGCGGCTGACCCTGGGCCATGTCGCCACCAGCCGGGAGATCTATGCCCGTGGCGCGCTGCGGGCGGCGCATTGGGGTTCCGGCAAGCCGCCGGGTCTGTATACAATGCGCGACGTGCTCGGGCTTTGACTGCCGCAGTCGGCGCCCGCGCACCTTGCAGAGACCGAGAGGGGGCGATCGATCGATGCGGATGTTCGAGCAGACCGGTCGCGGCGCCCGTTCCAGCGGCGCGGTGGTTTCGGCGCGCGAAGCGCACGCAACATTGCAGCCGGCACCGTTCGGCCCCGCTGGGCCCTGGGTGGCCTATTTCCGCAATAATCTGGCGGCGCGGCGCGCCATCATCTGGAACGACAACCACGGCCTGACCGCCGAAGAGCGGCGTGCCATTGGACGGTCCATCGCCAAGTTCCAGCTCGGCGAGAACTCCGACGGGCGATTCCTGCAGCACCACGCCGACCTGCATGCGCAAAAGTCTG
Source organism: Alphaproteobacteria bacterium (assembly GCA_965227515.1). Lineage (GTDB taxonomy): Bacteria > Pseudomonadota > Alphaproteobacteria > CALKHQ01 > CALKHQ01 > CBDDFZ01. The sequence continues at coordinate 576,186 of CBDDFZ010000001.1, read as the reverse complement.
GCGACCATTCCTATTCCTATGCCTGCCGCCTGTTCATTCGCGAGGAACAGCGCCATGCGGCCGAGCTCGGACGGTTCATGGACGACTGCGGGCTGGCCAAGCGCAGCCGGGACTGGACCGACACCATCTTCCGCTACGTCCGCAAGCTCGGTGGGCTGGACCTGGCGATTTCCGTGCTGCTGACGGCGGAACTGATCGCGCTGGTGTACTACCAGGCCCTTGCGCGGGCGACCGGATCGCTAACCCTGCGCTCGATCTGCGCGGAAATCCTGCGCGACGAGCGTGCCCATGTCGTGTTCCAGGCCGGCACCCTGGGCCGGTTGCGCGTGGGCGGTCCGCCGTGGCGCAACGCCTGGCGGGTGCGCCTACAGCGCGCGTTCTTCTGCGGCGTCGTGTTCCTGGTCTGGTTCGACCACGGGCGCGTCTTGAAGGCCGGCGGGTTCGGCAGGCGCCGCTACTGGTATGCCTGCTGGTCGGCGTTCAGGTCTATCGAGAGCCTGCTGATCCCGGCCAAGCCACGGCGGGCTGGCGCCGACCCAGCGTAAGCCGATCTAGCTCAGCGCCGGTCCGAGGGTCGGTGCCGCCCACTGCACATCAGGCGTCGCGGGCGCGGCAGGGGTATGCGCGTCAGCCAACGTGGCCCCCAGCGCGCCGGCCGGGGCGGTGAAGTCGCTGTCCATGTCGACCCCGCTGTCAAGCGTAGCGCCGATGGCCGAGAACGCCGGCGGCATCGCCAGGGCGCCGCCCGGGGCCTGCGCTTCGGCGATGGGCGATTCCCATTGCAGGGTGACAATCGCCGGCTGCGGCGCCGCAGCTTCGCTGCTTGCGCCATTCACGGTGACGGCTTCAACTGGAGTTTCGGCCGCATCGGCACGCGCCTGCCAGCGGGCGGCGGCGCGCTCGTCTTGCACAGTGCCGATCCCTTGCGCGAAGGCGTCGGCGACACGGCGCATGGCGTCGGTCTCGCCCAGTTCGGCCGCCATCATGTCGTAGGCAAGCGCCATCCGCGGGTCCGGCGCCACCAGCTCGTCAGCACGATAGATCGCGGCGAGCTGCACGGCGCTGTCGCTGTCGCCGGCAACGGCGGCGGCGTGCAGCCAGCCGATGGCGCGCTCGACGGACTCCGTATTTTCCTCATCGGCCAGCAACAGGGCGGCCAGAGGGGCATAGGCCGCAACCTCGCCGGACCGTGCCGCGCGCTGCAGCCAGCCGACGGCCATCGCGTCGTCGCGGACCACGCCGCCATTGCCGTCGCGATAGAGCAGGCCCAGGTCGCGCTGGGCGGGAGCATTTCCATCCGTCGCGCTGCGGCAGAGCGCGATGGTATCGGCCGCCGTTTCCGCCGGTACGTCGGTGTTGTGGCCGGACATGAAGGCATCACAGTCGAATTGTTCGGCGATAGGTTCGATGTCTGCCGGGACGTCGCCATGGGACCCGGCGGCCGGGGCCAGGGCGGCAAGATCGATGTCGCTCGCCATCGGGCGGGCGGATGCGGCGGGCAGCGGGTCGTCGTAGGACGGATTGAAGAACTGGGCGACCGCCTGGGTGGGCGCGTCGAACATGTCGCTCAGCCACGCGCTGTCGGCTACGGCGGCCATGCCGAACACGCCGGCGCCGGCGAACGATGCGGCGGCAACGAATGTCTTCACTTTCGGCAGCCACTGGGCGCGGATGCGGCCGTGGGAGAACAGGATGCTGTTCTCGAAATCGTAGGTCTTCGGGTTGAACGTGCTCTTGGTCAGGCGGATCGCCTGTTTGGCGTCTTCCGCCAGCAGGGCGCGGGCGGCATGGCCGGCGGCATCCAGGTCGTCGCTGCGGGTGTGGGTGACCCACGCATGGCCGTTGTAGGTCTCGACGATGAACTTGGTGCCTGACACAGCGCTCTCCGGCATCCCCCCGCTGGATGGCCTGCGGGCCGTGGCCAACGGGGCATGATTAAGAAACGCTTTGTCTTGCGCCTGCGCTGGTAAAGACCGGGTTAAGGGAAGTGGGATCGGGAAGTGTACGCTGAAACAATCAAGCCCTGGTCCTGATCAGCCAGACCCCGGCCATCACCATCGCAAGCGCCACGATGGCGGCGTAGCTGATCGCCTCGCCCAGGAACACCGCGCCGATCAGCACGCCGACCAGCGGCACCAGGTAGTTGCTCATGGCCAGCACGGTGGCGCCGGCACGGGTGATGACGGCGAAATAGAGCAGCGTGGCGACCCCGGTCGACACCACGCCGAGCCCGGCCGCGGCCAGCATTGACGTCGTCGAGGGCTCCAGCCGCCAGGGCGCCTCGAACGCCAGCATCACCGGCAGTTGCACCACCGCGCCCAGCGTCAGTGTCGCCGTGCCGAGGCTGAGCAGCGGCACGCCGGCCAGCCGGCGGCTGAGCACGGCGGAATAAGCATAGCTCATGGCGCCGAATGCGACGGCAAGCTGCGCGATCACGGCGCCGCCCATGCCGGCCAGGGCATCGCGGCCGACCAGCACGAGCACGGCGCCGAAACCGAGCACGACGCCGCAGACCCGGCGCACCGACAATCGCTCGTCGGTGGTCAGCAGATGGGCGATGACGAGCGCGCCGATGGGCATCATCGCCATCAGAATGGCGGCCAGGCTTGCATCGATGCGGGTCTCGCCCCAGGAAATTAGCACCTGGGGCACCACATTGCCGGCCAGCGCCACGCCCAGCATGACCAGCCAGACGCCGCGACCGCGTGGCCACGGGGTGCGCTGGATGGCGCAGATCGCGCCGAGAATGGCCGCGCCGATCAGCATCCGCGTGAAGGTGAGGGTGACGGGCGGGATGGTCTCGACGCCCAGCTTTATCAACGTGAAGCTGCCGCCCCAGATGCAGCCCAGCGCTACCACCATCGCCAGTTCCAGTGGCCCGGTGCGCAAACTGCTGCCCTGCGAAACGCGGGGTTCCGGCGTGGCCGGCGTGTCGGCCGTCAGCGGGGGTGCGCTCAACCGGGGTGTAGTCAACCGAGGTGTGGCCCGCGCAGCCGGGCGAGCGCCGCGCGCAGGGCATCGGCCAGGTCGCCGCGCTCGCCGGGGGTGAGGAAGCGGCCGATGCTGAGCGACTTGCCGGCGCTGCGCAGCGTGATCGGCCGCGCCGGCAGGGCATCCGGGTCGTGTTCCACTTTCAGCCAGGCGGTGTTGAGCGACCAGCTCCGCTCCTGGCGGCTGGGCAGCACGCGCCGCACCGTGGTGGTGACAGGCGTCAGGCGCACGGTCTCGAACCGGCGCGCGTCGCGGAAACTGGCGCGGAATGCGAACCAGACCAGCAGCACGTCGAGCCCGAAATAGCCGGCGATCGGCCACATGCCATTGGCGACGAAGGCAACGCCGGCAGTGGCGCTGATCAGCGCGAAGCCCAGCACAAGCATGCGGGCGACGCGCGGCGACATGCTGCGGTGCGGGGTTAGCACCGCGTCGAAAATCACCGGGGCGCCCGGGCCGTCGGGGTTATCGGTGGTTGGGTTGGCTGTCATCGCCGGTTCAGGATGCCTGTGCCTTTGGTCCGCGACAATGTCGTTCCTGATGATATGAATGGCGCGCGTGGGGGGCATCGGGCGCGCTTGCGACCGAACGTCACGCCCACGGTACGATGACCACGGAAATGTTGGCGGGGCACATGGCCAAGAAGCTGATGAGCAAGGCGTCGGTGGACGCATTCTTTGCAACCCTGGCCAAGGCCAATCCGGAACCGACGACCGAGCTGGACTACAAGAACGCCTTCACCCTGCTGGTGGCGGTGGTGATGTCGGCGCAGACCACGGACGCCGCGGTCAACAAGGCGACCGCACCCCTGTTCGTCGATGTCGACACCCCGGAGAAGATGGTCGCGTTCGGAGAGGAGCGCTTGCGCGAGGCGATCAAGACCATCGGGCTTTACCGCAACAAGGCGAAGAACGTGATCGCGCTGAGCGAACAGTTGCTGGAACGCCACGGCGGCGAGGTTCCCCACGACCGCGCCGCGCTGGAGGCCTTGCCCGGCGTGGGGCGCAAGACCGCGAACGTGGTGCTGAACACGCTGTTCGGCGAGCCGACCATCGCGGTCGACACGCACCTGTTCCGGCTCGCCAACCGCACCCGGCTCGCGCCCGGCAAGACCCCGCTGGAGGTCGAAAAGGCGCTGTTGCGCCGGGTGCCCAAGCAATGGCTGCAGCACGCGCACCACTGGCTGATCCTGCATGGCCGCTATGTGTGCAAGGCGCGCAAGCCGGCTTGCCCTTCCTGCGCGGTCGCCGAATGGTGCCTCTACGACGCAAAGGAGGGAGTATAGGTGGCGCGGGCCGCCTGATCTCACGGGTCGCGATGATCGTTTCCGCCTCCTACCGCACCGACATTCCCGCCTTTCACGGCGATTGGTTCACGGCGCAACTGGCGCGCGGGGTATGCGAGGTGGCCAATCCCTATGGCGGGCCGCCGACCCGGGTGGCGCTGGACCGCGCCTCGGTCGACGGCTTCGTGTTCTGGACCCGCAATCCCGCGCCCTTCATGGCCACGCTGGCGCGGCTGCACGGCGAGAAGTGGCCGTTCGTTGTGCAGTTCACGGTCATCGGCTACCCGCGCGCGCTGGATGCCTCGGTACCGTCGACCGCGCATCAGATCGCCGTTTTCCGCCAAATGCGGGCGGCATTTGGCCCGGATGCGGTGGTCTGGCGCTACGACCCTGTGCTGATCACCGATGCGACGCCGCCTGATTGGCATCGCCGGCAATTCGCGCGGCTGGCGGCAGAGCTGGCGGGCCTGACCGGCGAGGTCGTGCTGTCGTTCGCCGCGATCTATGCCAAGACTCGGCGCAACCTGGACCGGATGACGGCGGCGCACGGTGTCACGTGGCACGATCCGCCGCCCGCCGAGAAGGCCGCGCTGCTGCGCGACCTGGCTGGCATCGCCGCCGCGCATGGCCTGGCTGCCACCTTGTGCGCGCAGCCGGACCTGCTGGCCTCGGTCGAGGCGAAGGGTTCGCCGTTAGGGGCCGCGGCCTGCATCGACGGCGCCCGACTGTCCAGGGTGGCGGGACACGAGATGACGGCGCGCATCAAAGGCAACCGCCCGGGGTGCATGTGCGCGGAATCCCGCGACATCGGGGCCTATGACACCTGCCCGCACGGCTGCGTCTATTGCTATGCCAACCGCAGCCCTGCGGCGGCGAAACGCGGCTATGCGCGGATGCGGGCGGCGGACCTGGCGACTCTCAAGACCTAGAGCATGATCACTTAAGTCGGCACCGGCCCTCTCCCCCACCCGGCCACCCAGGCAGGATACTTTCGTGGGTGGCCGGGTGGGGGAGAGGGCTGGCGCAAATTCAGCGTAAGCTGCTCCCGATCTAGACCGTCTTGTCGACCCCGTCGTCGGCTGCGGCGCCACCGGCCGGTGCGGTCGCCACTGCCACCATGGTCGCGCGCAACAGCCGCCCGTGCAGGGTGTAGCCGGTGCGCAGGTCCTGGGACACGGTGCCCGGCGGGTAGTCGGCGGAGGGCGCCTGCATCACCGCTTCGTGCAAATTGCTGTCGAACGGTTCGCCCAGCGCCTCGATCCGCTGCACGCCATTGCGTTCGAACGCGGCCATCAGTTCGCGCTGCACCGCCTCCACGCCCTCGGCCAACGGCTTGGCGGCCTGGGCCTGCGGATCGTCGCCGCTCGGCATTGCGGCGAGCGCGCGCTCCAGATTGTCCGCGACGGTCAGCAGATCCTTGGCGAAGCCGCTGACGGCGTATTTGCGCGCATCGTCCTTCTCGCGGTCGGTGCGCTTGCGCAGGTTCTCCATGTCGGCGAGCGTGCGCACGACGTGGTCGCGCAGTTGCGCGTTTTCCGCCTGCAATGCCGCGAGCACGTCGTCGCCGCCGATATCGCTGGGGTCGTTGGCAGCCGGGTCGTCGCCTGGGTCACCTTCGGGCGGCGGGGTGTCGGCTGCGTGCTCCGCGCCAGGTGCGCCGGAGACGCCGCCGTCGTCGTGCGGCCAGGTGCCCTCTGTGCTGTCCGGTCGCTTGGGGTCGCTCATTACTGCTCCGTCGGTTCGATGATATTTACATTCGTGACGAGAATTATAGGCATGATGCCAAGTTGATTAGCTATCGACCTGATCGGTGGCCGAGATGCCGCTTCCGGGCAACATCCGCCCGATGACCTGGGCGGTGTAGTCGACGACCGGGATGATGCGGGCGTAGTTGATGCGCGTGGGGCCGATGACCCCGACAGCGCCGACCACCTTTTCCTGGCTGTCGCGGAACGGCGCGATCACCAGCGAGCAGCCGGTGTGGTCGAACAGGTCGCTTTCGGCGCCGATGAAGATTTGCACGCCATCCGCCGACCCGGCCGAGTCGATGAGCTGCAGCATTGTGCGCTTGCGCTCCAGGGCCGAGAACAGGGTGCGGATGCGGGTCAGATCCTCCGCCGCGCTGACGTCGGCCAGCAGGTTGGACTGGCCGCGCACGATCAGCAGGCCGTCGTCGGAGCCGTCGTCGGTCCAGCTTGCCAGGCCGGCGGCGACCACCCGCTTGGTCAGCGCGTCCAACTCGGCGCGCTGGGTCGACAGCTCCTGCTCGATCGCGGTGCGCGCCTCCGACAGCGTGCGCCCGACCAGTTGGGCGCTCAGGAAGTTGGTCGCCTCCACCAGGCTGGAGGGCGGCAGGCCCACCGGCACCTCGATCACGCGGTTCTCGACCTGGTTGTCGCCGGTGACCAGCACCACCAGGGCCCGCCCCGGCGCCAAGTTGACGAATTCGATGTGCTTCAGCGGCGCGTCGGACTTCGGCGCCACCACCAGGCCGGCGCACGCGGCCAGGCCAGACATGGTGTCGGTGGCGGCTTCCAGCACCCGCTGCACGTTGCGGTTCTCGATCCGGCAACTGCTCTCGATGCTGCGGCGCTCGGTGTCCGACAATTCGCCGACCTGCAGGATACCGTCGACGAACAGCCGCAGCCCGGCGTCGGTCGGCAGCCGCCCGGCGGACGTGTGCGGCGCATAGAGCAGGCCAGCGTCCTCCAGGTCGGCCATCACGTTGCGAATCGTTGCCGGCGACAGCGACAGCGACATGTGGCGCGAGATGCTGCGCGAGCCGACCGGCCCCCCGGTCTCCACGAACGCGTCGACGACATGGCGCAGCACGTCGCGCGCGCGCCGATCCAACCCCTTCATCGGATTGGTCGCCTGCGTCGGGTCGCCACGATTGCCACCGGTCGCCATGCTTGCAGTTGGTCTCCACCCCGCGTATCGAATGGCCGCTTCGGCGCGCCGCCCACCCAAGCGGGCGGTGGCCGGAAGGCTTGGCGGTATGTAAGGTTCGTGCCGGCCAGCGTCAACGCTGCGGTCGGCCCGTGGTTCGCGCAGCGTGGGGATGACGGTTGCGCGGCCGGAGCCGGCTGGTATGCCGCACCGGATTCATCAGGATAGAGAGGGTTATGGCCTATCAACGACCGTCCGGACGTGGCGCGAGCGAAATGCGCCGTGTCGTACTGGAGCCGAACTTCCTCAAGCACGCGGAAGGTTCGTGCATGGCCAGGTTCGGCGACACCCATGTGTTGTGTGCCGCCTCGGTGGAGGACAAGCCGCCGCCGTTCCTGCGCAACACGGGCAAGGGCTGGGTGACGGCGGAGTACGGCATGCTGCCGCGGTCGACCAACACCCGCACCGACCGGGAGGCGGCGCGCGGCAAGCAGAGCGGGCGGACATACGAAATTCAGCGCCTGATCGGCCGCAGCCTGCGCGCGGTGACCGATTTGCGCGGTTTCGGCGAGCGGCAGATCCGGGTCGACTGCGACGTGATCCAGGCCGACGGCGGCACCCGCACCGCCGCCATCACCGGCGGTTTCGTGGCACTGGCGCTGGCGTTCCACGGCATGGTGAAGGCCGGCACGCTGGACCGGGTGCCGATGGTCGACCATCTGGCCGCGATCTCCTGCGGCATCTGCGGCGGGGACGCGGTGGTGGACCTGGACTACGCCGAGGACAGCACGGCGGAGACCGACGCCAACTTCGTGCTGACCGGCAGCGGCGGCATCGTCGAGGTGCAGGCGACCGCCGAGCAGGAGCCGTTTCCGCGCACCACGCTGTCGACCATGCTGTCGCTGGCCGAAGGCGCGATTTCGCGGCTGGTGGTCTTGCAGCGGGCTGCCCTCGGGGATGTCAGGGTGGGCGACATCAAGGTCGGCGCATGATGGCGCCGGGCTCCTGGACCGATGCGCTGGCCGGCGGCCTGGTGCTGGCGACCCACAACCCGGGCAAGCTGGCCGAGATGCGCGAGCTGGTGGCGCCCTGGGGCGTTTCGGTGGACAGCGCCGGCGCGCTCGGCTTGCCTGAACCGGAGGAAACCGGGGATTCGTTCGTCGACAACGCCCGCATCAAGGCGCAGTCGTCGGCCGACCTGTCCGGCAAGCCCTCAATCGGCGACGATTCGGGATTGGTGGTGCCGGCGCTGGACGGCGCGCCCGGCATCCATTCCGCCCGCTGGGCCGGCCCGGAACGCGATTTCGGCATGGCGATGGCCAAGCTCAACGAGCGGGTCGCGGCAACGGACGGCGATGGGCCGGACAAGTGGCGCGCCCATTTCATCTCCGTTGTCGTACTGCAATGGCCAGGGCTTTCGGGCGCGGAAGGCGAGATCGTGGTCGACGGCCGGGTCGACGGCACGCTGGTCTGGCCGCCCCGCGGGCCGCATGGCTTCGGCTACGACCCGATGTTCGTGCCCGACGGCGATGAGCGCACCTTCGGCGAGATGCCGGGCGAGGACAAGGCGCGCTACAGCCATCGTGCCATCGCGTTGCGGCGCCTGCTGGATCGCCTGATCGACGGCTGATTGAAGCTGTAGATCGGCCAGCCTACCGGCGGTAGCGCACATCGTGACGCGCGTTTGGGATTAGGTTACGGTCGGTTTGGTAATAATCCGCCACGATTGTGCTGGCGCCGCGCGGCGGCGGCAGTTCGGTTGATGGAGGCGGCCTTTGCGAGATCAAGCCAGAGCGACGGATGGTGGCAGCAGTGCCGCCACGCTTGCGGCACGCACAGACGCCGAGTTGGTCGCCAATGCCTGGCGCATGGTGGCCACCTCCACCGTTCTGACGCCGATTATTCTGGCGGCCCTCCTATACGCGCTGCAAACCCGTATTGCCGGTCCAGACCCCTGGATCTGGGCCGGGGCCATGGTTGCCGTGCTGCTCGTGCGGTCGGCGTTGCTGCTGAAATGGAAGCTGAAGCGGCCGCCGCTGGAACACTATCCACGCTGGGGATGGTACTACTTCGTCAGCATGGCCGTGACGATGGGGGCCTGGGGCAGCCTGGCGCCGTTGTTCATGTACCAGCTAGACCCCATCGGGCAGGCTTTCGTGGCCTGTGCCATCACTGGCCTGGTCGGTGCGTCGATCATCCAGGTATCGACGCAGAAGATCGGCGTTCTGGTGGTCCCCACGCTGACGCTGGCGGAGCTGCTGGTCGGCTGCGCCATGGTCGGCGGCGAGACGATGGTGGCGCTGGAAGTGCTGGTGCTCTGCTATCTGGTCTATCTGATCAAGGTCGGGCTGGAGCACCACAAGAGCCAAAGGGATGCGGTTTGGCTGCGATTCGAACGCGCGGCATTGGCCGAAAACCTGCGTGCCGCCCGCGACACGGCCGAACTGGCCAATGAGGCGAAGTCGGCCTTTCTGGCCAATGTCAGCCACGAACTGCGCACGCCGCTGAACGCCGTGATCGGCTTCTCCGAAATGATCAAGCTCGGCATCCTGGGCAAGGAGCCGACGCGCCGGCAGACCGAATATGCCGGCATGATCCATGAAAGCGGCACCCACCTGCTCGACCTGATCAACGACCTGCTCGACCTCTCCAAGGCGGAGGCCGGTCAGTTGAACCTGCATGAGGAAAAGGTCAGCTTGCATGCATCGATCAAGGCCTGCATCCAGTTGCTGGCGCCGGCGGCCGGCCAGGCCGGGGTGGCCGTGGACTGGCCCGACGCGACTGTTCCCGATATTTGCGTGCGCGCCGATGAGCGCCGGATGCGCCAGATCCTGATCAACCTGATGTCGAACGCGATGAAGTTCACACCGCGCGGCGGGCGCGTGCGGGTCGCCTACGCGCGCGACACGGACGGCGGCCTGACGCTTTCGGTTGCCGACACCGGTACCGGCATGACCCCGCATGAACTGAACCAGGCGATGCTGCCGTTCGTCCAGGTCGGCGACGTCTATAACAAGCAGGTGCAGGGCACCGGCCTGGGCCTGCCGCTGGTGAAGCAGCTGGTCGAGCTGCATGGCGGCCATCTGTCGATGGTGAGTGCGCCCGGCAGCGGCACGACCGCGACGATCCACTTCCCGGCGGAGCGGGTCGAGGACCCACCGGCATCGCGCGCCGTTGCCTGAGACCCCGGCCTGAAACGAATGGACCAATCCGGGTCAATGCCAACAGGGGACTACCAAGTCAGGCCGTCCGTCGACGCGGCCGACGCGCTGTTCGGCATCTATGTGCACTGGCCCTATTGCGCCTCCAAGTGCCCCTACTGCGACTTCAACAGCCACGTGCGCGACGCTTTCGATGAGGCGGCCTGGGTCGCGGCCATTCGGCGTGAATTGGCCTATTTTGCGTATGAGACCCAGAATAATAGGGTCACGAGCATCTTTTTTGGGGGTGGCACGCCATCGTTGATGAGCGGTAAGGCGGCCGGGGCGGTGATCGACGCGGTGGCGGAACTATGGTCCGTCGATCCAATTGTGGAGGTTACGGTGGAGGCAAATCCAGGCTCCGCAGAGGCCGGCCGGTTTGCCGATTTCGCCGCTGCCGGGGTCAATCGGGTCTCCATCGGCGTGCAGTCGTTCGATGACGACACGCTCGCGTTTCTGGGCCGGCGTCACAGCGCGGCGGAGGCGCGGGCGGCGGTAGAGATGGCGGCGCGACGGTTCCCACGCTTCAGCTTCGACATGATCTATGCGTTGCCGGGCCAGTCGCCGGCGTCGTGGCGTGCGGCGCTGTCGGATGCGCTGGCGGTGGGCGCGGGACATTTGTCGCTCTACCAGCTCACCATCGAGCCCGGCACCGGGTTTGCCCGCGCTGTTGCGCGCGGCGAATTGAGCCCGCTGGACGACGATGCCGGGGCGGCGTTGTTCGATCTGACCGCGGTGATGACCTCAGAGGCGGGGCTGCCGGCCTATGAAACCTCCAACCACGCGCGGGCAGGTCAGGAATGTTGTCATAATCTGACCTACTGGCGCCACGCCCCCTATGTCGGCGTCGGGCCGGGGGCGCATGGGCGATTGCCACACGGGGACCGCGGCCGGCGGGCCACCGAGAACATACGCGCGCCGGAGGCATGGCAGAAGGCGGTGGCCGCCAACGGCCACGGCATGCGGGCCTGCGACCCGCTTGAGCCCCGCATGCTGGCGGAAGAGCGGCTGATGATGGGGCTCAGGCTCACCGAAGGGGTGGATCTGGCCGCGATCGAGGCTGGCGTGGACAGCCCGTTGATCCCTCCGAGCCGGCTCGACGCGATGGTCGGGTCAGGCGATCTCCACTGCGACGGCACGCACGTCCGCGCCACGGCGCAGGGCGCGCGCCGCCTCAATGCGGTCCTGGGTTATCTTCTGAGTTAGGTTCCAAACAAGTCTGCGCCAGCCCTCTCCCCCACCCGGCCGCCCAACGACAGTATCCTGTGGGTGGCCGGGTGGGGGAGAGGGCTGGAGCCGATCAGCGTGAGCTGAGTCCTAATTAAAACCCGATGAAGCTGCCCGGTGCCGGATCGATGACGCTGAAGCCGTTCTGCTCCACCCGCAGCACCGCCAGGCCGTGCTCGGCGACGCCATTGCCGCCGAAGCGGAATGCGCCTAGTACACCGCCGAAACCGTTCGGGTTGGCGATGTTGTTGCGGTCGAAGGCCTGCTCCTCGGGATTGCGGCCCAGGCTGGCGGCGAGGCCCACCGCATCGTAGGCGAGGCCGGCCACCAGCGGCGGCTGGCCGCCATAGGCGCCGGAATACTTGGCCTCGAAGTTCGCGAGCAACGTGGTGTCGACGCCGGCGAAGATGGCGCCGACCGACGCCGGCTCGCTGAGGGTCGAGCTGTCGTACCAGGTGCTGGTGCCCAGAATCTGCGCCTGGGTGTTGATGTTGTAGTAGCCGACGAACGCCAGGATGCGCTGCAGGCTGCCGCCGGAATCGGGGATCATCAGGGCATCGAACCCGCCGCTTTGCAGCGGCTCCACCGAGGCGCGATGGTCGGGTTGGCTCTGGTCGTAGGTCTGGACGGTGCCGACGCCCACGCCGTAGCGGCCGGCGGACGCCTGCATCGCCGACATGGCCACGCTGCCATAGCGGCTGTTCGGCACCAGGGCGGCGACTACCGAGGTGCCTTGGCGTGCCGTATAGGCCAGGATGCGGTCGACCTGCTCTTCCGGGGTGTAGCCCATGACGAAGACGTTGGGGCCGGCCACGCTGGTGTCCGAGGTGAAGCCGATGACGTTGATGCCGGCAGAGGCGGCGATGGGGCCGACGGCGGCAACCGATTCGGCGCGCAGCGGGCCGACGATCAGGTCCGCGCGCTCGGCAATGGCGGCCTGGGCGGCGGCGGTGGCGCCGGTGGGCGTGCCGCCGGTGTCCTTGGCGATCAGCACGAAGTTCTGGCCGCCGGTCTCCACCGCGGCCATCTGGGCAGCGTTCAGCATGGTCTGGCCAAGCGAGGCGTCGGGCCCGGAAAGCGGCAGCAGGATCGCCACCGTCACCTGGCCGTCGACGTTCGGCGCGGCCGTCTGGACCGGCCCAACCACTGGCCCGGTCGGACCGGTACCGAATTGCGGCGTGGCGGCCCGTTGTGTCGCGCCACAGGCGGCGAGCAGGCCCGCCGTCGCCAGTACAACTGCGGCGCGGCCCAGCAAGCCGGCTGCCTTCTTTCCAGAGATCCGTGCCTCGTTATTTCGTGCCAACTGGCCAGTCATGCGCATCCCCTTTCGCTCATCTTCCTGATTCCGCTTTTTTGGACCCCATTCTGGCATCGCCTTACCGCCTTGCCGCGGTGGCCATTGTCGCCAGCCATGGCGCCGTCATTTATGCTTGCGCCACCCGACGGACCGTCGAGTGATTTTTCGGTCCCGCAAACTACCCAGGCCGGCATGCGAAGTAAACGACCCACCACAGCCGCGCCGGTGCCCGCAAACTGGCCATCGGCGGGGCGCCCGCCGGCGCCGGGCCTGCATGTGGTGGCGACGCCGATCGGCGATCTGGGCGATATCACGTTGAAGGCGCTGGACGTGCTCAACGGGGCCGACCTCGTTGCCTGCGAAGACACGCGCGTCACCCGCCGCCTGCTGGATCGCTACGGCGTTGCGACGCGCACCACGTCCTATCACGATCATAATGCGGCGAAAGTGCGACCGCGCCTGCTCGCGGCGTTGGCGGAGGGGCAAGTGGTGGCGCTGGTCAGCGATGCCGGCACGCCGCTGATCAGCGATCCCGGTTACCGCCTGGTCGCCGATGCCCGCGCCCAGGGTACGCCCGTTCATGTGGCACCCGGCGCGTCGTCGGTGATGGCGGCACTCTGCGTGGCCGGGCTGCCGACCGACGCCTTCCACTTCGCAGGCTTCCTGCCGGCCAAGCCAGGCGCGCGGGGCCAGGCGATCGCTGGCCTGGCGGGTGTGCCCGGCACACTCGTGCTGTTCGAGTCGGTGCATCGGATCGCCGCCACCCTGGCGGCGCTGGCAACGGTATTCGGGCCGCGCGACGCCGCGGTTTGCCGCGAGCTCACCAAGCTGCACGAGACGGTGGAAACGGGCACGGTGGCCGAGCTCGCCGCGCGCTTCGGCGCGGCACCGGCGCCCAAGGGCGAGATCGTGCTCGTGATCGGGCCGGGCGCGGCCAATGCCGGCGACGCGCCGGACGAGACCGGTGTCGGCGATGCGCTGAAGGCGGCATTGGCATCGATGTCGCTGCGCGATGCGGTCGACGCGGTGGCGGGCGCCATGAACCTGCCGCGGCGGCAGGTCTATCGGCGGGCGCTGGCCCTGTCGGGCGATGACGATGCGCGTTGAACGATGACAAGGGACAACCGCGGCGCTGACCGGCGCCAGCGCCAGGTCCGGGCGCAGCGCCGGGGCTTGCGGGCCGAGGCGTTGGCGGCGCTGTGGCTGCGGTTGCGCGGCTACGCCATCGTCGAGCGCGACGTGCGTTCATCCCTCGGCCAGATCGATATCGTCGCGCGCCGGGGGCGGGTGGTGGCGTTCGTGGAGGTGAAGCAGCGCGGCGAGACGGATGCCGCCGCCGGTGCGCTGCTCGCCCGGCAGCGGCAGCGCATCGAGCGTGCCGCCAGCGGCTATGTCGCCCGCCGGCCTGCGCTGGCCGGCCACGACATCCGCTTCGACGTGGTCGCCATGTCGCCTTGGCGGCTGCCCCGGCATATTGTGGATGCATGGCGCCCCGAGTCGCGATGAAGGGTCCAAAACCATGCGTACCGTATTCAGCCGGCCGACAGGACGTTCGACCCACCCGACGGCAAATGTTGTTTCGGCAGCGAAACGATCATTGTTGTTGCTGGTATTTTTGAGCGCAGTGACCGCGCCCCTGGCCGCGTGCGGCCCGGGCACGATGCTGCTGGGCGCCGGGGCTCGAGCCGGGGTGGCGGCCACCGAGTACCGCGGCGTCGACGGCACCCTGAGCGACGCCGGCCTGCAGGTGGAGGTCAACAACGCCTGGCTGAACCATGCCACCGACTCGTTCTGGGACCTGAGCACCCTGGTGCGCAACGGGCGGGTGCTGGTGGTCGGCAATGTCGCGACCGAGGCGGACCGGGCGGAGGCGATTGCGCTGGCCGCGGCTGTCGAGGGCGTGGCCGAAGTGATCGACGAGCTCACGGTCGGCGGCGACCCGGGCTTTCTCGACACGGCACAGGACACCGTCATCACCAGCCGGATGGAGTCCAAGCTGCTGTTCGACAACGAGATCAAGGCGGTGAACTTCGGCATCCTGACCCACAACGCGATCATCTACATCATGGGTCAGGCGCGCAGCTCCTGGGAGGCTGAGCGGGTGATCGCCCATGCGCGCAACGTGCCCTATGTGCGCGAGGTGGTCAGCCACGCGACGGTGGCGGCGCAATAGCGGGAGTGGCACAATAGCCCGGCCGGCGGCAGCGGGCGCGTGATGGAAGCCGCGGCCGGAGTCACACAGCTGCGCGCCCGCCACGGGAACCGCGTGCTCGACACGGACACCAAGCAGTATCTGCGTGACGTCGGCGGCCAGACCGACGAGGACGTCGACCTGACCGAGGTGGCGCTGCGCCTGGGCCTGCTCACCCGGCCTGGCGCCGACCTGGACCACTATCGCCGCCATTTGCAGGCGATGGCCGAGGCGGTGGCGCTGAAAGGCGCTGACGGGCTATCGGGACGGGTGGAAACCCTGCGCGCGGTGATCGCCGGGGCCAATGGCTACAGCGGCGACCAGGACACCTATAACGACCTGCAGAATGCCAATCTGCTGCGGGTGATCGACCGGCGAAAGGGCCTGCCGGTCGCGCTGTCGATCATCTACTTGCACGTGGCCCGCGCCCAGGGCTGGCCGGCCGACGGCATGAACTTCCCCGGCCATTTCCTGATCGCGCTGAGCGGCGCGGAGGGGCGCCTTGTCGTCGATCCGTTCCACAATGGCAATCTGTTGGAAGCCCATGATTTGCGCCGGTTGGTGAAGGCGGCGCTGGGCGAGCAGGCGGAGCTGGAACCGGCCCACCACGCGCCCCTGAGCAACCGGGACATCCTGATGCGGCTGCAGGAGAATTTGCGCCTGCGGTTGATCCGCCAGCGCCGGTTCGAGGACGCGCTGGCCGTGGTGGAGGCGATGACCTGGATCGGCCCGCAGAACCCGCTCGCCTGGCGCGACATGGGGATGTTGCATGCCGAACTCGGCAATCTGCGCGCCGCCGTCATGACGCTGGAGGAATCGCTCGCCTGCGATGACAGCCAGTCGCGCCGCCACCTGACCGCCGCTCTGATCCAGCAACTGCGCGCGAAACTGAATTGAGGGCGATGTTTCTCCGTAGCCCGGGTGGAACGCAGTGGAACCCGGGGTAATTCCGCGCCAGCCGTGGCCATTTCCCCGGATTGTGCTTCGCTCCATCCGGGCTTCTGTAACGGGCCATTGTTGGTCAATCCCTTTTTCGTCGTCCCGGCGCCTGGGTCATGCTTCTGTACGGGGTCGGCGCAGGGCCGCCGCCAAGATGGATATGCGAGGATCGGTCGGTCCAATCTACGGAAGCGTGCTCTCATGCGAGGCGACATCCCGGATGGCGGCCTGACCTGATCCATCGTCCCGGCGCGGGACGGCGCTCGACGGGCCGGTGTCGGTGCCCGTCGAAGCTCGTGTGTCGGTTCTCCTTATGCCGCGGCCATCATGCTGTCGCCATCGCCGGGCGCACCGGTCCGGCATGGTTGAACGGTGTGCCGTCAACCCACATCCGGTGCATGATCACGGCGAGCCGGCGCGCCAGCGCGACCTTCGCCTTCCTCATGCCCGCACGCCTGGCCAGCTTCATCGCCCAGCTCTTCAGCCAGCCGCCCTCGATCGGCCGGGTCAGAACCACGTGTGCCGCCTCATAGAGGGCCGAGCGCACATCGGCGTCCCCTACCTTCGATATCCGCCCCATCACCTCGCTCTCGCCCGACTGGCGCTTGGTCGGCGTCAGGCCGAAGTGCGCACCCACCAGGCGCGACGAGGCAAACCGCCCGGGGTCGTCCACTCCCGACAAGTAGGTCAGTCCGACAATGCTCCCCACGCCCGGCACCGTCATCAGCAGGCGAGCGCGATCGTCGGCCTGCGCCGCCGCCCGGACCTGCCGGTCCAGCGCCGTGAACGATAGCAACAGGCCATCGCGTGCCGACAGCAGCGCCCCCGCCACCGCCTCCAGTACCGGATGCCCCGCCACAAGCTCCGAAATACGTGTCGAAAAGCTGCGCCTGGTGGTGTGCCCTACCTTCAGCCCGAAGTTCCGCAGCTGACCACGAAGGTGCATCTCAAGATCGTGCAGCTTCGCGCGGAGCTGGTCGCGACCCTTCAAAAGGGCCCGCATCTCCTGGGCCGCCAAAGACTTGCAGTGAACCGGACGAAACCAGCCCACACGCATCAGCTGAGCAATCCCGCGTGCGTCCGAGCGGTCCGACTTCACCGGCATCGTCGAAAGGGCCCGCGCAACATGACGCGTCTCCAGCAACTCAACCGAAAGACCGCCCTGCGCGCACTCCCGCACAAGCCATTGCGACAACGGCCCCGCCTCAAGACCAATCCGCTCAACCGAAATCCCCAAAGACCCAAACCACAACAACAAACCCGCCGGCGTGCTCGCAATACGAGCCTCGCAGACAATCCCGCCCGCGCCGTCAACAACGCATACCGATGACCATTCCAAAGAAACGTCAATCCCGGCATAGTAGTTCATGGTCGTCTCTCCTCGATGTCTTGGAGCGGCAAACCCGACTCCGTGTATGACACCGACATCTTGAGGGACGACCACTCATGCACGCCACCAAACAAGGGCCGTTAGCCCATCTACTTGATTGGCAAATTCACACCGTCGTCCTCGGGCTTGTCCCTGCGGGCTTCGCACATCTCGCAAGGCTTCGCTCGATTTCTCAAGAACTAAACCATTGTCGTCCTCGCCCTTGTGGCGAGGACCCATATTTGTCCAGAACCTCGATAGGTTGAGGTGATTCGGCGCCTGGATTGGCGAGCGCATGGATGCAATGGCTCACCACTTCAGCTTCGATCGGCACTGGCGCGGACCGCCCCATGAATGGATCCTCGGGACAAGCCCGAGGATGACGATGTTGTGTTGGTGTGAAGTATGAGCCCAGCAGGCGCAAGGCCGAGGGTGACAAGTAGGGGCGTATGGAGAGAGGCGGTCTGTTCTACCTGTCCGTCAGGTCGTCCCAGAATTCCTTCACCTTGGCGAAGAAGCCGGCCGACTGCGGGCTGTGCTTGCGCTCGGTGCCGCCGGCCTCCTGGAACTCGCGCAACAGCTCTTCCTGGCGCCGGGTCAGGTGGACCGGGGTCTCGACCCCGACCTCGATGTACATATCGCCGCGCGCGTTGGAGCGCATGACCGACATGCCTTTGTTACGCAACCGGAACAACTTGCCGTTCTGCGTGCCGGACGGCACCGTCACCTTGGCGCGCGAGCCGTCGATGGTCGGCACCTCGATCGACCCGCCCAGGGCGGCGTCGACGATGGTGATCGGCACCTGGCAGAACAGGTCCGCGCCCTCGCGCTTGAAGAAGTCGTGCGGCCGGATGGCGAGGAAGATGTAAAGGTCGCCATTGGTGCCGCCGCGCAACCCGGCCTCGCCCTCGCCGGCGAGCCGGATGCGGGTGCCGTCCTCCACACCCGCCGGAATGTTCACCGACAGCGAGCGTTCCCGCTGCAGCCGGCCGGAGCCGCTGCAGTCCTTGCACGGGGTCTCGATGGTCTGGCCGACGCCCTGGCATGCCGGGCAGGTGCGCTCGATGGTGAAGAAGCCCTGCTGGCTGCGTACCTTGCCGTGGCCGCCGCAGGTGGAGCAGTTGACCGGCGCGGCCCCGCCTTCGGAGCCGGAGCCGTTGCAGGTGTCGCACTGGATGGACCCCGGCACGCGGATGCCGGCCTGCTTGCCGGCGAACGCCTCTTCCAGGGTGATTTCCATGTCGTAGCGCAGGTCGGCGCCACGGCCCGACCCGCGCCCGCGTCCACGCCGGCGTCCGCCCATGGCGTCGCCGAACATCTCGTCGAAGATGTCGGCGAACCCTGAGGCGAAATTGAAGTCGAACCCAGCGCCGCCGGCGCGCCCGCCACCGCCGCCCATCCCGGCCTCGAAGGCCTGATGACCGAAGCGGTCGTAGGCAGCCCGCTTTTCCGGGTCCTTCAGGATCTCGTACGCCTCGCCGACTTCCTTGAACTGGCGTTCGGCATCGGTATCGCCCGGATTGCGGTCCGGGTGAAACTGCATGGCGAGCTTGCGATAGGCCCGTTTCAGGTCGTCGGCGTCGGCCCCGCGGTCGACGCCGAGAACCTCGTAGTAGTCACGTTTTGCCATTGATCCGTCCTAGAGCTGGTTCAGCCGGTTCGGATCAATTGCCTTTGTCTTTGGACTGGTCGTCGTCCACTTCCTCGAAGTCGGCGTCGACCACGTTGTCGTCCCCGCCACCTTGGGCTTCCTCGCCGGACGCCTGGCCTTCCGGCCCGGCTTCCCCGCCCTCGGCAGACTTGTAGACGTGCTCGCCGAGCTTCATGGACGACTGGCCAAGCGCCTGGACCGCAGCCTCGATAGCGGCCTTGTCGTCGCCTTCTAGTGCGGTGCGCAGGCTGGCCACGTCGGACTCGACCGCCGACTTCTCGTCGGCCGGGATCTTGTCGCCGTGCTCGGAGAGCGTCTTCTCGGTGGCATGGATCAGGCTTTCGGCCTGGTTGCGGATCTCGACCAGCTCGCGCCGCTTCTTGTCCTCGTCGGCGTGCGCCTCGGCGTCCTTCACCATCTGCTCGATGTCGGTGTCGCTGAGGCCGCCCGAGGCCTGGATGCGGATCTGCTGCTCCTTGCCGGTGCCCTTGTCCTTCGCCGACACGTTGACGATGCCGTTGGCGTCGATATCGAAGGTCACCTCCACCTGCGGCACGCCGCGCGGGGCGGCGGGAATGCCGATCAGGTCGAACTGGCCCAGCAGCTTGTTGTCGGCCGCCATCTCGCGCTCGCCCTGGAACACCCGGATCGTCACGGCGGACTGGTTGTCCTCGGCGGTCGAGAAGGTCTGCGACTTCTTGGTCGGGATCGTCGTGTTGCGGTCGATCAGGCGGGTGAACACGCCGCCCAGGGTCTCGATGCCCAGGCTCAGCGGGGTCACGTCCAGCAGCAGCACGTCCTTGACGTCGCCCTGCAGCACGCCGGCCTGGATGGCGGCGCCGATGGCGACCACCTCGTCCGGGTTCACGCCGCGGTGCGGCTCGCGCCCGAAGAACTGCTTCACCGTCTCGATGACCTTGGGCATGCGGGTCATGCCGCCGACCAGGATCACCTCGTCGATCTCGTTCGGCTTCAGGCCGGCATCCTTCAGCGCGGCCTTGCACGGGCCGACCGTGCGCTCGATCAGGTCGTCGACCAGCGCCTCCAGCTTGGCCCGGGTCAGCTTGATGTTCAGGTGCTTCGGACCGGACTGGTCGGCGGTGATGAACGGCAGGTTGACCTCGGTCTGGTTCGACGACGACAGCTCGATCTTCGCCTTCTCCGCCGCCTCTTTCAGGCGCTGCAGGGCGAGGGAGTCGCTGCGCAGGTCGATGCCCTGCTCCTTTTTGAACTCGTCGGCCAGATAGTCGATGATCCGCTTGTCGAAGTCCTCGCCGCCCAGGAACGTGTCGCCGTTGGTCGACTTCACCTCGAACACGCCGTCGCCGATCTCCAGCACGGAGATGTCGAAGGTGCCGCCGCCCAGGTCATAGACCGCGATGGTGCCGGCGCTCTTCTTCTCCAGGCCATAGGCCAGCGCGGCCGCGGTCGGCTCGTTGATGATGCGCAGCACTTCCAGGCCGGCGATCTTGCCGGCATCCTTGGTCGCCTGGCGCTGGCTGTCGTTGAAGTAGGCCGGCACGGTGATGACCGCCTGGGTGACCGGCTCGCCGAGGTGCGCTTCGGCGGTCTCCTTCATCTTCTGCAGGATGAAGGCGGACACCTGGCTGGGGCTGTAGGTCTTGCCGTCGGCCTCCACCCACGCGTCGCCATTGTCGGCGGCGACGATCTTGTACGGCACGATGTCGCGATCCTTCTCGATCACCGGATCGTCGTGCCGGCGGCCGATCAGCCGCTTGATGGCATAGAGCGTGTTGGAGGGGTTGGTGACCGCCTGGCGCTTGGCCGGCTGGCCGACCAGGCGCTCGCCGCTGTCGGAGAAGGCGACCATGGACGGCGTGGTGCGCGCGCCCTCGGCGTTCTCGACGACACGGGCGTCCTTGCCCTCCATGACCGCGACGCACGAGTTGGTGGTGCCGAGGTCGATGCCGATAACTTTGCTCATGAACTCATTCCCTTCTCAGCAGGCCCATCGGACGCTGGGTTCCCTTCGGAGGCGGGTTCCCGGTCCGGCTTTCCACAGCCCGCACAGCAGCGCTGTTCGAGGCCCCCACGGTTGATATCGCGTCTTCGGCCGGCCCCGGACGGCAACCGGCGACACAGAGCACGCGATCACAGAAAATGCCGGCACCGGGCGCATGCCTCGTGCCAGCTGTCTCCGGGTATATAGGCATGGCGCCCGCCGGCCGCAACGCGATGCGCCAATATTCTGCCCCAATCGCGTGGCCGTACCGGCTTCACCGCAATGGTCAAGCCTGCGGTCAAGGCATCAGCACGGTGGAGCCCGTCGTCTTGCGGCCCTCCAGGTCCTCATGCGCCTTGCGCGCGTCGGCCAGCGGATAGGTCTGGTTGATCTCGATCCCGACCGCACCCGACTTGACCACGTCGAACAGGGCGCTCGCGCTGGCGTTCAGGTCCTCGGGCGTGGCGCAATAGTCCATCAGCGTCGGCCGGGTGACGTAGAGCGAGCCCTTGGGCGACAGGATCGCCGGCGAGAACGGGTCCACCGGGCCGGAGGCGTTGCCGAAGGTCACCATCATGCCGCGCTTGCGCAGGCAATCCAGCGAGTCCATGAAGGTCGCCTTGCCGACGCCGTCATAGACCACGGCGACGCCGGCGCCGCCGGTGATGTCCTTCACCTTGGCGACGAAATCCTCCTCGCGGTAGTTGATGACGTGGTGGCAGCCGGCATCGGTCGCGAGCTGGGCCTTGTCGGCCGAGCCGACGGTCCCGATGACCGTCGCGCCCAGATGGTTCAGCCACTGGCAGGCGATCAGGCCGACGCCGCCGGCCGCGGCATGGAACAGCACCGCGTCGCCCTTTTCCACACGATAGGTGCGGCGGGTGAGGTATTCCGCTGTCATGCCCTTCAGCATCATCGCGGCCGCGGTGCGATCCTCGATGCCGTCCGGTATCTTGACCGCCTTCGTCGCCGGCATCAGGCGGGCCTCCGAATACGAACCCGGAATCGTTGCGTAGGCGATACGATCCCCTTCAGCAAAGCCGGTTACGCCGTCACCGACGGCTTCGACGACGCCGGCACCCTCCATGCCGATGGTCGCCGGCAGCGGCAGCGGATAGAGCCCGCTCCTGTGGTAGGTGTCGATGTAGTTGAGCCCGACGGCGGTGTGGCGGACGCGCAGCTCGCCGGCGCCCGGGTCGCCGACCTCCACGTCCTCCCACACCATCGCTGCCGGCCCGCCGGGCTGGTGAATCCTGATCGCCTTGGTCATGTGTTCAGTCCCATTCAAAGTCGTCATGGTCGGGCTTGTCCCGACCATCCACGTCTTTCTTTGGCGGCTCCGCCGCCATCTCGTGGATGCCCGCAACGAGTGCGGGCATGACGGAGTTAGAAAGGTGACGGGCTCGTTCTTCTTAGCCCAAATGTTCCTTGAAGAACGCCGCCGTGCGGGCGTTTGCCTGCTCGGCAGCCGCCTTGTCGAAATGCTCGCCGCCGACCCGGGCGAAGGCGTGGTCCATGCCGGCATAGCTGTGGATGGTGACCTTCGCGTTGCCGGCGAGCTTGTCCTTGATCGCGCCCTGGGCCTCGGGCGGGCAGAACTGGTCCTTCTCGGCGATGTGCAGCATCAGCGGGCCCTTGATCGCGACGGCCTCGTCCAGCGCCGCCTCGATCGCCACGCCATAGTAGCCGACACTGCAATCGGCGTCGGTGCGGGTGGCGGTGAGATAGGCGAGCTTGCCGCCCAGGCAATAGCCGACCGCGCCGACCTTGCCGTTGCACTGGTCCATGGAGCGGACCTTGGCGAGGGTGGCGGCGATGTCGGCCACGCCGGCCGCCTCGTTGAAGCCCTGGTACAGCTCGAACGCGCGGCCCCAGTCGGCCTCGGTCTTGTCGGTGAGCTGGATGCCGGGCTCCTGGCGCCAGAACAGGTCCGGGCAGACCGCGAGGTAGCCCTGGGCGGCGTAACCGTCGCACAGGTCGCGCATCACCTGGTTGACGCCGAAGATCTCCTGCTCGACCAGGATCGCCGGTGCCGGCCCGCCGGACGCCGGCGCGGCAACATAGGCCATGAATTCACCGCCGTCGGCGGCGCTGATCTGGATTTCGGGCATCGGTCCCCCTCGATTCGATTGCTTGTGTCGTGTTTGGCGCGCGGCGTGCCGCGCCGCATCGGTTGCAGGCATTCATAATAGCATCGCGCCTTCCAGCGCCAGCAGGGCGCATTTGGCCGGCACCCCGTCGGCGCCGCTGAAGCCGCCGGTGCCGTTGCTGGCGACGACCCGGTGGCAGGGCTGGACGATGGCGATGGGGTTGGACCCGCAGGCCCAGCCGACCGCCTGCGGCTGGCCACCGACCGCCGCGGCGATCTCTCCATATGTCCTGGTGGTGCCGTAGGGGATGGCGCACATCTGCGCCCAGACCGCGGTCTGGAAGTCTGAGCCCGCGGCATTCATTTCGATATCGAAATGCTTGAGTTCGCGATTGAAGTAGCGCGTGAGCTGGTCGTTGAGCGCTGCCAAGCCGGCGTGGTCGCGCAACGCCCGGCGGGTCGCTTCGGTCTCCTCGGCACCGGCCCATTGCAGGCTGGTCAACTGGCTGCCGGAAAAGCGCACGCTGACGGTGCCGAGAGGCGTGGGCAGCACCCCTTCCGTAACCGCGCCGGCGCGCTCGCCGGTCATGCCGCGTCTCCCGCGCCGAGCGCGGCCCGCACCGCGGCGGGGTCGGTGACCGGGGCCGAGCACACCATGCCGGCGCAGACATAGGCCGTCGGTTGGCCGTCCACCATCTGCTTGCCGTGGGCCGGGTGGTCGGCCGGGAGCGTGCCGCCATCGGCGACGGGGATGACGGTCTTGTTGGGTGCCGGCACGCTGTGCACCGCATGCGCCAGCGTGTTCGTGGCCGCATCGCCTGCCGTCCCCACGATCACCACCTGCTGGGCCGCCTCCAGCACCTCGGCCGCGTTGATCAGGCCGCACAGCGGGAAATAGGAGCGCGACAGCCCACCGGAGAAGGCGTGCACCACGGCCTCGGCGCGGTCGCGGTAGTCGGCGCGTCCGGTGATCAGCCACAGCCGGGCCAGCGCCTCGGCCATCAGGGCGTTGCCGGCCGGCTGGGCGCTGTCGTGGCTGGATCGGGTGCGCACGATGACATCGCCGACATCGTCGGCGGTTGCGAAATAGCCGCCGCTCTCGGCATCCCAATAGTGGCCGTCGGCGGTCTCCAGCCACGCGACCGCATCGTCCAGATAGTGCTGGGCGCCGTCGAGCTGGTAGAGCGCGAGTGCGGCGAGGATCATGTTGGCATAGTCGTCGATGGTGGCGTGGGCTTGGGTCTGGCCGAGGCGGCGGACATGGCCGAGCCGCCCGTCAGCCGACATTGTGGCCTTCACATAGGCATAGGCGCCGGTGGCGAGGTCGGCCCAATCCGCCCGGTCGAACACCGCCGATGCGTTGGCCAGTGCTGCGATCATCAGGCCGTTCCAGTCCGCCAGCACCTTGTCGTCGCGCGCGGGCCGTACCCGTCCGGCACGCCGCTCCAATAGCTTGGCCCGCATCCCGGCTAGCCGCTCACCGGTCGCTTCGTCGGCATCTTCCGGCCGTTCCAGCCGGTTGAGGATGGTCTTGCCCTCCCAATTGCCGCCCGACGTGACGTCGTAGAATTCCTTGAAGAGTGCGCTGTCGTCGCCCAGCACCTCGTCGATCTCCGCCTCCGACCAGACGTAGAACTTGCCTTCCTCGCCCTCGGAATCGGCGTCCAGGGTGGCCGCGAACGCCTGGCCTGCGACGCCCTGTTCAGCCGGGGCCAGCATCTCGCGCGTCAGCCAGTCGACCGTCTCGACGGCGCGCTGGCGGAACAGCGGGTGCCGCGTGCCCTGCCAGACCTGGCACAGCAGGTCGATCATCTGAGCGTTGTCGTACAGCATCTTCTCGAAATGCGGGGCCAGCCAGCGCTCGTCGACCGAGTAGCGGGCGTAACCGCCGCCCAGATGGTCGTAGATGCCGCCGTTCGACATCCGCTCCGCCATCAGCAGCACATGCTCGGCATAGGCCTGGGTGCCGGTGCGCAGATAGGCGCGCCACAGCAGCTCGGCGGCCTGGAAATGCGGGAATTTCGGTGCGCCCTGCAGGCCGCCGTTGATCGCGTCGAACTGCTCGGCCAGGTGGTTGGCGATCCGGGTGCGCACCGTATCGTCGATTGGCTGCGGCTCGGTGGCGCTCGCCATCTCCGCCAGCGCGTTCTGCAGCGCGGTGACGTTGGTCTCCACCTTGTCCGGCTCTTTGGCATAGACGTCCGCGACGCTCGTCAGCACGTCGGCGAAGCCCGGCCGGCCATAGCGCGAGGTCGGCGGGAAATAGGTGCCGCCCCAGAACGGCTGGCGTTCCGGGGTCAGGAACATGGTCAGCGGCCAGCCGCCCTGCTGGCCGAGCAGCGCCAACGCGGCCTGGTAGATCGAATCCAGGTCCGGCCGCTCTTCCCGGTCGACTTTGATGTTCACGAACCGCTGGTTCATGATTTCCGCGATTTCGGGGCTCTCGAAGCTCTCGTGCGCCATCACGTGGCACCAGTGGCACGCGGCATAGCCCACCGACAGCAGTATCGGCTTGCCGGTCTCGGTCGCCTCGGCCAGCGCCTTGTCGTCCCAGGGCTGCCAGTGGACCGGGTTGTCGGCGTGCTGCAGCAGATAGGGACTGGTGGCCTCTGAGAGGCGATTGCGCGACATGAATGCTCCCGACTTCGGCTGGCGTGCTTATATCTATGGTCAAGTAGGGCATGGCTGAGTGAGGTGGAGGACGCAATGAAATTCAAGGTCGATATCGAATGCACACCGGAAGAGGCGCGCGCGTTCCTGGGCCTGCCGGACGTGAAGCCGATGCAGGACGCGGTGATCTCCAAATGGAAGCGCAAGCTGGAGGAGGCGGTCGGCGCGTCGGACGCGCAGGACGTGCTGAAGGCCTGGGCCTCCGGCGGTGCCGGCAAGGCGGTGATGGAGGGGTTCGAGGCGCTGCAGAAGGCATTCTGGGCCAAGGCGAGCGGCGTGGCTGGCGCCAACGACACCCCGAATGACGACGACAAGAAGCCGGGTGAATGACGGGCACGCGCTGAGCTGAGCGCCGCATGACGACCATCGTCGCGCTGTCCAGCGGGCCGCCGCCCGCGGGTGTCGCGGTTGTCCGGCTTTCGGGGCCGGCATCGGCCGGCGTTCTGGCGCGGATGGGCGTTGCGCTGCCGACGCCGCGCCAGGCGACGCTGCGCACCCTGCGCGATGCGGCCGGTGAGGCGATCGACCGGGCGCTGGTGCTGTGGTTTCCGGCGCCGGCGAGCTTCACGGGCGAGGATGTGGCCGAATTCCACGTCCATGGCGGCCCGGCGGTGGTGGAGGCGGTGCTGGCCGCCGCGTGCGCGGTGCCCGGGGTGGCACTGGCCGAAGCGGGCGCGTTTGCCCGCCGCGCTTTCGACAATGGCAAGCTCGACCTGACCGCCGTGGAGGGGCTGGCCGACCTGATCGCCGCGGAAACCGAGGCACAGCGCCGGGTGGCGGCGCGCGAGGCGGATGGGTCCACCCATGCCTGGGCGATGGGCCTGCGTGACCGGCTGGTCGACGTCGCGGCGCGGCTGGAGGCCGCCATCGACTTCAGCGACGAGGACCTGCCCGACGATCTGCTCGACACGGTGCGGGCCGGCCTGTCGGCCATTGCGGGCGATATCCGGACCCGCCTTGGCTCGGAACAGGCGGCGCGGGCGCTGCGGGATGGGGTGTCGATTGCCGTGCTCGGCCCGCCGAATGTCGGAAAATCGAGCCTGATCAATCGGTTGGTCGGCTCCGACCTGGCCATAGTCTCGCCGCGCGCCGGCACCACTCGCGACGTGGTGGAGGCACGGTTGGATATCGGCGGCATCCCCGCGCGGCTGGCGGACACCGCCGGACTTCGTGCATCCGGCGACGAGATCGAGATGGAGGGCGTGCGCCGGGCACGGGCGCGGGGTGCCGTTGCCGACGTCGTCATTGTCGTGCGCGCGGCGGATGAGGCGGCGGGCGCCCATGATGCTCTGGACCTACCGCCCGATGCGATCCGTCTTGACGTCCTGAACAAGATCGATCTGGCGGGGGAGTCGACGGCGGCGCCGCACGAACTAGGCGTCTCGGCTTTGACCGGGGCGGGGATGGATACGCTGGTATCCGCCCTGAAAGACGCGGTGCGTGGGCGCATGGGCGATGTGTCTGGCGTCGTCGTGCGCCAGCGCCAGCGTCAGGCGCTTGGCGAAACGGTTGCGGCGCTGCAACGGGCCGGCGAGGCGCCGTCGGTCGACATGGCGGCGGAGGACGTGCGCGCGGCACTCGCCGGGCTCGGACGCCTGGTCGGCACTGTCGACGTGGAGGACGTGCTCGACCGGCTGTTTGCCGAATTCTGCATCGGCAAGTGAGCGCCGCCGCCTAAGCCGCCGATGTTTCACGTGAAACACCGCCACGGGCGGTCCGTTTCCTGGAGGCTTTGACTTGGGCTGGCGGGAGCCATATAGCAACCGGCCATGAGCGCGCGCTCCGAACATTCCTACGACGTCATCGTGATCGGTGGCGGCCACGCCGGCTGTGAGGCCGCGGCTGCCAGCGCTCGGGTCGGCGCGCGCACGCTGCTGCTCACCCATCGTCGCGACACCATTGGCGAAATGTCCTGCAATCCGGCCATCGGTGGTCTAGGCAAGGGCCATCTGGTCCGCGAGATCGACGCCCTGGACGGCGTGATGGGCCGGGTGATCGACCGCGCCGGCATCCAGTTCCGCATCCTCAATGCCAGCAAGGGGCCTGCCGTGCGCGGCCCGCGCGCCCAGGCCGACCGCGCGCTCTACCGCGCGGCGATGCAACAGGCGCTGGCGGAACAGCCGAACCTCGACATCGTCGCCAATGCCGCGGCGGATCTGGTGCTGGACGACGACGACCATGTTGCCGGCGTGATCTGCGAGGACGGCGAGACCTTCGCGGCGGGGCGGGTGGTCATCACCACCGGTACGTTCCTGCGCGGCACAATCCATGTCGGCGAGCGGCAATGGCCGGCCGGCCGGGTAGGCGAGGCGCCCGCCATCGGGCTGGCCGAGACCATCGCACGTCACGGCTTCGCCATGGGCCGCCTGAAGACCGGTACGCCGCCGCGGCTCGACGGCCGCACCATCGATTGGGACGGACTGGAGCGTCAGCAGGGCGACGATCCGCCGGTGCCGTTCTCGTGGCTGACCGACCGGATCACCACGCCGCAGATCGACTGTCACGTCACCTATACCGGGGACGCCGGCCACGCCCTGATCCGGGACAATCTCGCCCGCTCGCCGATCTACAGTGGCCAGATCGGCGGGGTCGGGCCGCGCTATTGCCCGTCCATCGAGGACAAGGTGGTGCGGTTCGCCGACAAGCCACGCCACCAGATCTTTCTGGAGCCGGAGGGGTTGGACGACCCGACCGTCTATCCGAACGGCATCTCGACCTCGCTGCCGGAGGATGTGCAGGCGGCGTTGCTGCGCACCATTCCGGGCCTGGAGCGCGCGGAAATGGTGCGGCCGGGCTATGCGGTCGAGTACGACTATGTCAATCCGCGCGAGTTGCACGCGACGCTGGAGACCCGTCGTCTGCCGGGCCTCTATCTCGCCGGCCAGATCAACGGCACCACGGGTTACGAGGAAGCGGCGGCCCAGGGGCTTGTCGCCGGCTTGAACGCGGCGCTGGCCTGTGGCGGCGGCGCGCCGGTCATGTTCGACCGCACCCAGGCCTATATCGGCGTGATGATCGACGATTTGATCACCCGTGGCGCCACCGAGCCCTATCGCATGTTCACCTCGCGCGCCGAGTACCGGCTGCGGCTGCGCGCCGATAACGCCGACCTGCGGCTGACGCCGGTCGGCGTGGCGGCCGGTTGCGTCGGATCGGCGCGGCAGACGGTGTTCGAGCGCAGGGTGGAAGCGCTGGATGCGGGCCGCGCCGCCTTTGCGGCCCACAAGGCGTCGCCCGATGTGCTGCGCGGCAAGGGCATTGCGGTGAAGGCCGACGGTGTGGCGCGGTCCGCGTTCGACCTGCTCGCCTATCCCGATGTTGCGCCCGAAGACGTATGTGCCCTCTGGCCGGAGTTGCGCGACGTGTCGCAGGACGTGGTCGACCAGCTCGCCATCGAGTCGCTCTATGCCGGTTATATCGAGCGCCAGGAGGCCGATATCGTCGCCTACAGGCG
Source organism: Alphaproteobacteria bacterium (assembly GCA_965227515.1). GTDB lineage: Bacteria > Pseudomonadota > Alphaproteobacteria > CALKHQ01 > CALKHQ01 > CBDDFZ01. The sequence goes on along the minus strand of CBDDFZ010000001.1, from coordinate 546,971 downwards.
CGATGCGTCGCTGCGGCTGCCGGCCGAGCTGGACTACGGCGCCGTTGGCAGCCTCTCCAACGAGGTGCGGGAGAAGCTCGCGGCCGCGCGGCCTGCCGACCTTGCCGCCGCCGCCCGCATCCCCGGCATCACGCCGGCCGCCCTGGTCGCCCTGTTGCGCCACGTCAAGCGCGCGACGCAGCTTTCTGCCTGATCCGGATGCCGGGCCGCATCTTCGGGCCTGACGATCTCCGCGCCGCCACCGGTGTTTCACGTGAAACGGCCGACCGCCTGGCCGCCCATGTCGACCTGCTGCGGCGCTGGCAGGCCCGGATCAATCTCGTCGCCAAGTCGACGCTGGACGATATTTGGCACCGCCATGTGTTCGATTCACTGCAACTCGTCGGTCATCTGCCGCCAGATGCGACGCGCATCGTCGATCTCGGCAGCGGGGCGGGTTTCCCCGGGCTGGTGCTGGCGGCCGCCACCGGTTGCCATGTCGACCTGATCGAGTCGGACCAGCGCAAGTGCGCCTTTCTGCGCGAGTCGGCCCGCGTCATGGGTCTCGAAGTTGGCGTCCATGCCGCGCGGATCGAAAATCTGACGCCTTGGCGGGCCGATGTGGCGACCGCGCGCGCCCTCGCGCCGCTTGCGAAACTCGTCGCCTATGCAGCGCCTTTCATTGGCGAATCCGGTGCGGATGCGGGCGAAAATTCGGGAACATGCCTATTTCTCAAGTCACAAGATATTGGGGATGAGTTGACCGAAGCCACAAAGTGTTGGAGTATGGAGGCCGAAATCGTCCCCAGTGCCAGCGATCAGCGCGGCGCCATCGTGAAGGTAGGCTATGTCCGTCGTCGTCACCCGCACCGCGCCCCAGCAGGCGCCGAACCAGGCTCCCCAACCGACCCTTAGGGCGCCTCATCCCGGCAAGGTCATCGCCGTCGCCAATCAGAAGGGCGGCGTGGGCAAGACCACCACGGCGATCAATCTCGCCACCGCGCTCGCCGCCGTCGACAAGAAGGTGCTGCTGGTCGACATGGACCCGCAGGGCAATGCCAGCACCGGGCTGGGCGTGCCGTCCACCGAGCGGGCCCGCAACATCTATGAGGTGCTGAGCGGCGCGGCGCGGGTGCGCGATGTGGCGCGCGAGACCACCATTCCGAACCTGTTCATCACGCCGGCCTCGCCCGACCTGCTCGGGGCTGAGCTGGAGCTGGTCGACGCGCCGCGCCGCGCGCACCGCCTGCACGACGGCCTGGCGCCGGCGCGTGAGGTCTATGACCACATCCTGCTCGACTGCCCGCCGTCGCTGGGCCTGTTGACCCTGAACGCCCTGACCGCCGCCGATTCGGTGCTGGTGCCGCTGCAATGCGAGTTCTTCGCGCTGGAGGGGCTGAGCCACCTGGTGCGCTCCATCGACCGCATCGGCCGCAACTTCAACCACCGGCTGGTGCTGGGCGGTGTGGTGCTGACCATGTTCGACCGGCGCAACAACCTGTCCGACATGGTGGCGGAGGATGTGCGGTCGCATTTCGCCGACGTGGTCTATCGCACCGTGGTGCCGCGCAATGTGCGCGTCTCCGAGGCGCCGTCTCACGGCAAGCCGGTGCTGGTCTACGACTGGCGCTGTCCGGGCGCGCGCGCCTATGTGCAATTGGCAGGGGAGTTCTTGCGGCGATGCCGGCAACCAACTTAGTGACTGAGACAGTGACTCAGGACGAAAGCGCGCGGACGACCGCCGCGCCGAAGCGGCGCCAGCTCGGGCGCGGCCTCTCCGCCCTGCTCGGCGACGACTATCCGGAGGACGGCGCCGGCGGTGCCGCGCCGTCAGGTGGCGAGGGCAAGGCGACCCAGACCTTGCCGATCGGCGATCTGGCACCGGGGCCGTTCCAGCCGCGCCAGGTGTTCGACGATGAGGAGATGGCCGCGCTGACCGAATCGGTGCGCCGCCATGGCGTGCTGCAGCCGATCATCGTGCGCCGCGAGCCGGGCAATCCCGGCCGCTACCAGATCATTGCCGGCGAGCGGCGGTGGCGCGCGGCACAGCGGGCAAAGCTGCACGACGTGCCGGTCGTGGTGCGGGAGATCGACGACCACGGCGCGCTGGAGATCGGCCTGGTCGAGAACCTGCAGCGCCAGGACCTCAATCCGCTGGAGGAGGCCGGCGGCTATCGCCGGCTGATCGAGGAGTTCAGCTACACCCAGGAGCAGCTTGGCGACATCATCGGCCGCAGCCGCAGCCACATCGCCAACATGATGCGCCTGCTAGCGCTGCCCGGCTCGGTGAAGTCGATGGTCGAGGACGGTCGGCTGACGGCGGGCCACGCCCGCGCGCTGCTGACCGCCGAGCGGCCCGGCGATCTGGCCAACGAGATCGTCGCCAAGGGGCTGAACGTCCGTCAGGCCGAGGCGTTGGCGCAGCAGCCGAAATCGCCGAAGCGGGCGAGCGGCCGGCCGGTGCCGGATGCCAATACCGCCGCCCTGGAGCAGGAGTTGACCGATGCGCTCGGCCTCAAGGTCGGCGTGCGCCATGGCGGCGCCGGCGGCGGCACCGTGACCGTGCGCTACAAGACGCTGGAGCAGCTCGACGAGCTGGTCGCCCGGCTGATGCACCGCGCCGGGCACTCCAACGACCGCTAGTTTCAAGAAACAGCAGCAGAATCAGACCAACCCTCACCCTCCCGTCCGGCTTTGCCGGCCGGGCCCCTCCCTCTCCCAGGCTTGGGGGAGGGGTCATTGTCGGCCGTGTTTCCCCCTCTCCCCGCGTGGGAGAGGGAGGGGCCCGAACCGATAGGTTTGGGAGGGTGAGGGGCATACTTGACCACAACTTGGATCAAGTCGCCGCAAACGTACAGATTCTAACGATCATTCCGGTAGCGGAACGACCTACGCGACGGTAAGTTCCGGTCCGATAACCCGCTCGAAGAACGCTGTGACCGCACGGTCGTGCCACGGCGCCGTGTCGTGCCGGCCATGAAACCCGACATGGCCGCCTTTGCGCGACAACGCCAGAGAAATGTGCGGGTGGTGCTGGTGGGCGAGCGCCCGGTATGGCGCCGGCGCGATCCATGGATCGTCCAGCGCGTGCACCACCAGGGTCGGGGTCTCGATCCCGGCCAGATAGCGTAACGGCGCGAAGTCCTCGTAATAACGCGCGGCATCGGTGTGGCCGGTGAACGCGGTGGTGAAATGGGTATCGAAGGCGGCGATGTTGCGCGCCGCCCGCACCGCGCGCTGGCGCGCCGCCGGCATGCGGCCGATATGGTCGACCGCCTGGGCCTTCAGGTCGCGCAACAGCTCGCGCCGGTAGATCCAGTTGCGCCGCCGCCGCAATCGCAGTTCCGAGGCGGCGAGGTCCAGTGGCGCCGACACGCTGGCCGCCGCCCGCAATCCGCTCGCGGCACCCGTCTCGCCCAGATGTTTCAGCAGCAGTGCGCCGCCGAGCGAGAAGCCGACGCCGACCATGCCGTTCTCGCGCAACTCCGGCGGCACGTCAGCCAGCACGGCGGCAATGTCCGCGCTGCTGCCGGCATGGTAGGCGCCCTGGCACACCGCGCGGGACGGCCCGGCGCCGCGCAGGTTCAGCCGCAGAACCGGCCAGCCCCGCTTGAGGTGGCAGAGCGCGGTCGTGCTGACGATGCGGCTGTCGGCGCAGCCGGTCATGCCGTGGACGATGACCACCAGCGGTGCGTCGGGCGCCGGCTGGGTGGGCAGGTTCAGGGCGCTGATCAGCTGGTCCCCGTCCGGCATGCGCGTGACGTGCCGTTCCTGGGGAAAGTCGCTGAGGTCCGGGCGATGGCCCATCAGCAGATTGCGCATGGTCTGCAGGTCGGGGCCGACCCACGGCAGGCGCGGGCGAAACGGCGTCAGCCCAAGGTCACGCGCCAACCCGGTCAGGATCAGCGGCGCGCCCTGGCTCATCGTTCACGCCGCCAGCCAGTCTTGGACGGCCGCGATCTGATCGTCGGCCATCAGCGCCGGTGCGTGCCCGGCGCCCTCGACCTCGAAGACCTCGAAGGCCGAGCCCTGGTAGTCCTTGGCCATTCGCTGCACGGTCTGCGGCAGCAACAGGTCGCTCTCGGCGCCTCTGACCAGCAAGACCGGCATCCGCACGTTGGGCCAGAACGACCACATATCGATATCCGTCGGGTCGCCACCGGCGCGGAGCGGGACGGCGATCTTGGGGTCGTAGGCGAGCACGAAGCCACCGCCCTCCAGCCGCCATGTGCTGTGGGTCACCAGATGGCGCCAGGCATCGTCGTCAAGGTCGCCGAACGGGGCGTGGATCTGGCGCAGATAGGCCTCGGCGGCGGCCAGGTCCGGAAATTCGGGTGCCTGACCGACATAGTCGCGCAGCCGGGCAACGAATGCCTTCGGGACGAACGGGCCGATGTCGTTCATCACCAGCCGGCGGATCGGCACGTTGCGGTGCTGGGCCAGGAACATGGCGATCAGCCCGCCCATGGAGGTGCCGACCCAGTCCACCGCGTCGACGTCCAGCCGCGCGATCATCGTCGCCATGTCGCTGCAATATTGCGGGTAGCCGTAGAGATCGGCGGCATCGAGCCGGTCGCTGAGGCCACGCCCGACGATATCCGGGCACACGACGCGGCGGCCGGCATCGGCCAACGCCTTGGCCAGCGGGTCGAAATCGCGCCCGTTGCGGGTCAGGCCATGGACACAGACCACCGGGCACGGGTCATCCGGATCGCCCCACTCTACGTAGGCAACCTTGTGGAACCCCTCACGGGAAAGTGCCAGAACGTGCTTCTGTTCCATGGGTCGGCAGCCTGCTAGGGTCGCCGCCGGCCGAAGCCCGGACGCCGAAAGGGACCGCGGGCGGCGCAGCGACGACTTGGTGTGAAGCGGAGTGGCATGAACAGCCAGCCTGGATCAACTGAAGATTTCATCGACAAAGCCCAACCCCATGCGGCCGGGCCGCTGGCCGGTCTGGTGGTGATCGACCTGACCCGGGTGCTGGCCGGGCCGTATTGCACCATGTTGCTGGCCGACCTGGGCGCACGGGTGATCAAGGTGGAACGCCCGGAAACCGGGGAGGACAGCCGCTCGTTCGGGCCGTTCGTCAACGGCCAGTCGGCCTATTTCCTCTCGCTTAACCGCGGCAAGCAGTCGATTGCGCTCGACCTGAAGGACGAGGCCGACCGGGTGGTGTTCGACCGGCTGCTGGGCCGCGCCGACGTGTTGGTGGAGAATTTCCGCGCCGGCACCATGCACAAGCTCGGCTATGGCTGGGATGCCGTGCACGCGCGCTTTCCCAAGCTGGTCTACGCCGCCTGCTCCGGCTTCGGGCAGACCGGCCCCTACGCCCAGCGCCCGGCCTACGACATGGTGGTGCAGGGCATGGGCGGGGTCATGAGCATCACCGGCCATCCCGGCGGCCCGCCGACCCGCGTCGGCACGTCCATCGGCGACATTACCGCCGGCCTGTTCACCGCCGTCGGCGTTAACGCGGCCCTGGTCCGCCGCGCCGCCACCGGCATCGGCTGCTACGTCGATGTCGGCATGCTGGACTGCCAGGTGGCGATCCTGGAGAACGCGATCGCCCGCTTCGCCTCGACCGGGGAGGCGCCGCGGCCGCTGGGCGCGCGCCACCCCTCGATCGCGCCGTTCGCCGCCTTCAGGGCCGGCGATGGCCACATCATCATCGCCGCCGGCAACGACAGCTTGTTCGCCAAGCTCGCCAACGCGCTCGGGCGGCCGGAACTGGCGGCCGACACCCGGTTCCTGTCGAACGAGGACCGGATTGCCAATGTCGACGCCCTGCAGGCCGAGATGGAGTCGGCGCTGGTGACCGACACGGTCGAGGCGTGGCTGCGGCGGCTGGAGGCGGCGGGCCTGCCATGCGGGCCGATCAACGACGTGGCCCACGTCTTGTCCGATCCGCATGTCCATGCGCGCAACATGGTGGCGGAGATCGGCGCCGGCGCCAACGCCGGTTTCAAGGTCGCCGGCAACCCGATCAAGCTCTCCGATATGGCGGATACGACCTATCGGCCGGCGGCGCCCGACCTGGATGCCGACCGCAACGCGATCATGCAGTGGCTGGATGGGCCGGAGGCGGGCGCGTCATGAAACGGCCGATCCGACGCACCCTGAAAATCCTCGGCTGGCTGGTCGGCGGCCTTGTCGTTCTGGTGGTGCTGGCGATCGGCGCGCTGGTGATCTGGCTGTCCAGTTCGGAGCCGAAGATCGACGGCACGGTGCTGGTGGAGGGCCTGTCGGCGCCGGTCGATATTGTGCGTGACGAAAACTATGTTGCGCATATCAAGGCAGATAATCCGCATGATGCCTATTTTGCATTGGGTTTCGCCCATGCGCAGGACCGCCTGCCGCAGATGGAGCAGATGCGCCGTCTCGGCGCCGGCCGGTTGTCGGAGCTGATCCCCGCCGAGTTCGCCATCGAGTTCGACAAGCTGACCCGCACGCTGGGCCTCTATCGGCTGGCGGAACAGGCCTTTGAGGATATGTCGCCGGATGCGCGCGCCGTTGTCGAAGCCTACACCGCCGGGGTGAACGCCTACCTGGACACCCACGAGGGCGCGTGGTCGCCGGCGATCTATGCCCGGCTGCCGGTCAGCCTGGACCTGGACGACTACCGGCCCGAGCCGTGGCGCCCGGCGGACTCGCTGGTCTGGGGCAAGGTGATGGCGATCTTCCTGGCCGGCTGGAACTTCATGCGCGAGATCGAGCGCCTGCAAGTGGAGCAGTTGCTGGGGCCGGAACTCGCCACCGAATTCTTCCCGGAATATCCGGGCTCCGAATACGGCCCGACATTGCCGGCGGAGCAGCAGTCGATGCTGCAGCGTGACTGGGCGCGGGTGGTGCAGGCAATCCCGGAGCCGATGCGCACGCCGTGGGATGCCTCCAACGCCTGGGTGGTCGACGGCCGCCACACCGACACAGGCGCGCCGTTGCTGGCCAACGACCCTCACTTGCGCCACGGCCTGCCCGGCACCTGGTACCTCACCCATATCGAAGCGCCGGGGATGAACCTGGTCGGCGGCACCACGCCGGGGGTGCCGTTGCTGATCGTCGGCCACAATGGCCACATCGCCTGGGGGTTCACCACCTCCCACTCCGACATGGCCGACCTGTTCGTCGAGCGGATCGACCCCGACAACCCGGACGCCTATCTGACGCCGGACGGCTCGGAGCCGTTCGAGGTGCGCGAGGAAACGCTCTACCTGGCCAATGGCGAGACCGAGACCTTCACCGTGCGCGTCAGCCGCCACGGCCCGATCATCTCGGACTTGCGGCCGGAGGATACCGAGGACCTGCTGGAACCCGACCAGGTGGTCGCGCTGGCCGCACCCTATCTGTTCTCGCCGGACCGTACCGCCGAGGGCATGCTCGGCATCAACCAGGCGACCGACTGGCAGAGCTTCGTCGACGCCGCCTCGCTGTTCAATGCGCCGCAGCAGAACATGCACTACGCCGATACCGACGGGAATATCGGGCTCTATGCGCCGGCGTGGGTGCCGATCCGTGGCGCCGGCGACGGCACGATCCCCGCGCCCGGCTGGACTGGGGAGTACGACTGGACCGGGCGCATTCCGATCGAGGGGCTGCCGCGCCGCCTGAACCCGTCGTCCGGTTTGCTGGTCAACGCCAACAACCGGCTGATCGACGACGACTATCCGTACTTCCTGGGCCACACCTACATCCCGGCCTATCGCTCCGACCGCATCCACCAGATGCTGGAGGCGCGCGAGACCCACGACATCGCAAGCTTCCAGGCCATGCAGCACGACACCCTGTCGCTGGCCGTACAGAAGCTGTTGCCGCTCTACCTGGATGCCGAGTTCCGCAACCCACGTGCCCAGGCCGCGGTCGAGATGCTGCGCGGCTGGGACGGCAACATGGCCGCCGACGCCGCCGAGCCCCTGATCTATGCCGCCTGGGACCGGGAGATGCCGGAAGTTCTGTTCGGCGACGAGCTGGCGGAGCTGTTCGAAGAAGGCGCGCTGGGCAGCGACACCCTGATCGTCAATGTCTTCACCGGCCAGGAACACTGGTGCGACAACGTTGCCACCGATGACGTGGTTGAGGATTGCGCCTGGGCCAAGGAGCAGGCGTTGCTGGCAGGGCTGGACCTGTTGACCGGCATCTACGGCGACGACATGGCCGAATGGCGCTGGGGCGAGGCGCACCAGGCCGACTTCCGCCACCAGATCTTCGGCATGATCCCGCTCGTTGGCGGTTGGCTGGATGCGTCGGTGGAAACCGGCGGCTCCGGTTCGACCGTGATGGCCGGCGGCACGCGGGGCGGCGGCGACATGCCGTTCCGCAACGGCCACGGCGCCGGCTACCGGGCGGTCTACGATCTGTCGGACCTGGCCAACTCGCGGTTCTCGATGGCGCCGGGACAATCGGACAACCCGTTCTCGTCCTACTGGTCGCACCTGGCCGAGCGCTGGCGTGACGCGGACTATTTCACCATCGCAACGGATATCGACAGCGTCCGCGCGACCGCCATCGGCAGCCTGACCCTGCAACCCGCGTCGCCCTGAGCGCCATGGCGCTGGCGATCGGCATTGACGATGTGCGGGCCGCAGCGGTCGTACTCGAGGGCGAGGTCGTGCGCACGCCGACGGTGCGCGCACCCTCTCTGAGCCGTCGGCTGGGCTGCGAGCTGTGGCTGAAGCTGGAGAACTTGCAGGTCACCGGCTCGTTCAAGGCGCGCGGCGCGCTCTACAAGCTTGCCAGCCTGCCCGCCGAGGCGCGGGCGAACGGCGTGATCGCGATCTCCGCCGGCAATCACGCGCAGGGCGTCGCCTACCACGCCGGGCGGCTCGGCATTCCCGCCACCATCGTGATGCCGCAGTCGGCCCCCTTCACCAAGATCGAGGCGACCGAGCGCCATGGCGCCCGGGTCATCCTGCACGGCGACGGGCTGGCGGACTGCATCGGCTTTGCCGACGAGCTGGCGGCGCGAGAGGCGCTGACGCCGGTGCATCCCTATGACGACCCCGCGATCATGGCGGGCCAGGGCACGGTCGGCCTGGAGATGCTGGCCGACGCCCCGGACCTCGACACGCTGGTGGTGCCGGTCGGCGGCGGCGGGCTGATCGCCGGCATTGCGGTCGCCGCCAAGGCGCTGCGGCCGCAGATCCGTATCGTCGGCGTGCAGTCCGACCGCTATCCCACGTTCGTGCGCGGTGGGCCGGACTTGCCCGGCGGCGCAACCCTGGCCGAAGGCATAGCGGTCGCGCGACCGGGTGCGCTGACCGGCGCGGTGATCGCCGAACTGGTGGACGAGGTGCTGCAGGTCACCGACAGCCAGGTCGAACAGGCGATCAGCCTGCTGGCCGAGGTCGGCAATGTGGTGGCGGAGGGCGCGGGTGCCGCCGGCGTGGCCGCCATGCTAGCCCACAACGCCGCCTTCGCCGGGTGCAATGCCGGCGCGGTGGTGTGCGGCGGCAACATCGACAACCGTGTGCTCGCCTCGATCCTGACCCGTGGGCTGATCGTCGACGGCCGGCTGGTCAGGCTGCGCATCCAGGCGCAGGACAGGCCGGGCGCGCTGGCCCGCATCGTCGACCGGATCGCGGCGGAAGAGGGCAATATCGTCGACGTCGCCCACCACCGGCTGGCGCTGGAAACGTCGGTGAAGCACGTCGATATCGAGTTCCTGATCGAGACCCGCAGCAGGGCGCATGGCGATGCCATCGTCGCCGCGCTGGCCGAGATCGGGACCGTGTTCCGCACCGATGGCGCCGGCTGAACAGATTATCGAACTGGGCCGGCCGGTTTTCACTGCCCCTTAACCAAAATAGGTTTGAGTCGCCGCGTTCTGTTCGCATCAGCATCGAGCGCGCGCCCGAATGTTCGTCATCATCGGTCTTGTTGTCGTTTTCGTCATGGTGTTCGGCGGCTATATCGCAGCCGGCGGCAAGCTTGACGTCATCATCAAGGCGCTGCCCTTCGAGCTGATGATGATCGGCGGTGCGGCCGCGGGCGCCATCGTCATCTCCAATCCGAAGAGCGTGCTGGTCAAGGCGCTGAAGGGCTTCGGCCGCTCCATGAAGGGGCCGCGGTTCAAGAAGGACGATTATCTCGAACTGCTCAGCCTGCTCTACCAGGTGTTCCGGCTGGCCAAGTCCAAGGGCATGCTGGCCCTGGAGGCGCACGTCGAGAACCCGCACGACAGCGAGCTGTTCAAGCAGTTTCCGAATTTCCACAAGGACCACCACGCGGTGGAGTTCGTCTGCGACTACCTGCGCATGCTGACCCTGGGCACCGACAACCCGCATGAGCTGGAGTCGGTGATCGACGAGGAACTGGAAACCCACCACGCCGAGGATCACGCCGCCCAGTCCGCGCTGCAGGGCATGGCCGACGGCCTGCCGGCGCTGGGCATCGTCGCCGCCGTGCTGGGCGTCATCAAGACCATGTCGGCCATCGACCAGCCGCCGGAGGTGCTGGGTGGCCTGATCGCCGGCGCCCTGGTCGGTACGTTCCTGGGTATCTTCCTGTCCTATGGCATGGTCGGGCCGATGGCGAGCGCGCTGAAGGCGGCGCAGGAGGCGGACTCCAAGTACCTGGAGTGCATCAAGACCGGCTTGCTCGCCCACATGCAGGGCTACGCCCCGCAGGTCTCGATCGAGTTCGCGCGCAAGACGCTGCTGTCGAACGTGCGGCCGACCTTCGCCGAGGTGGAAGAAGCGACCGGCAACCTGCCGGCGGTGTGATCGTGACATGACGCGTGGCGCGGCACGACGCCGGCAAGGTCGCGTCAGCAGGTAGGAAGACCACATGGCGGCCAACGCCGAACTGGCACCGATCATTGTCAAGAAGAAGAAGGCGGGCGACCACGGCCACCACGGCGGCGCGTGGAAGATCGCGTACGCCGACTTCGTGACGGCGATGATGGCGTTCTTCCTGTTGATGTGGCTGATCAACGCCACCAGCCCCGACCAGCTCACCGGCATCGCCAACTATTTCACCCCGTCGAACGCGCGGCCGTCCGGCCATGGCGCCGGCGGCATCCTGGGCGGCACTTCGATCATGTCCGAAGGCATGCTGCGGGCGTCGGGCACGCCGGCGGAGATCGTGTTGTCGCTGCCCGACTCCAGCGACGACAATTTCGGTGGACCGGCCAACGGCACTTTCTCCGGCACCAGTGCCGAAGAGATGATCGAGAACATGGTCGAGGACGGGGTCTATATTGTCGAACACCCCGAGATGCTGGCCGAACTGGTCGAGCAGACCTCGTATCAGGAGGTGATGAACGCCCTGGAGGCCGAGGGCATCGACATCATGAGCCACCCGGAGGCGCTGGAGCGGGTGTTCGAATTCGCCGCCCAGGGCATCGAGAACCCGTCCGACAGCGAGGGCGATCGGCCGCCCGGAGACCTGACCGAGGGCGACAACGGCCTGGCCTACTACGGCGAGCAGATCGAGGGCCTGTTGCGGCCCGGCACCGAGGACTATGGCGACGGCGCGCCGGGGGCATTGCTCGACGGCAATCTCGCCCAGGGCACGATGACCAATGGCGATCTGTCGGCCGGTCAGGCGGACAATGGCGACGCTGCCGGCAATCCGGCCGACGCCGACGTTGCGCAGGGCGATGCGGCCGAAGGCGACCTGGCGCGGGGCGAGGCCGAAATCGGCGATCTCGCGATGGGCGAGGCCGAAATCGGCGACATGGCCATGGGCGAAGCGGAGATCGGCGCCCTCGCACGCGGCGAAGCGCCGGAAGGCTCGGAATATCCCGGCCAGATGCCGATGGGCGAACTGTTGGCCGGCATGGATGACGAGGTGGTGCAAGAACTGGCCGGCATGGACGACAACGCCCTGCAGGAACTGGCCGGCCTGACCGATGCCGACTTCGCCGAGATGCTGGCACTGCGCGAAGCGGCCCAATTTGACCAGGTGGCTGAGGACGTGCGCGCGGCAATCGACTCGATCCCCGAGCTGAACGAATTCGCCGACAACCTGATCATCGAAGAGACGCCGGAGGGCCTGCGCATCCAGATCGTGGATGGCGAGGACCAGGCGATGTTCCCGTCAGGCAGCGCCGACATGGCCGAGAACAGCCGTAACCTGATGGCCAATATCGCGCTGGCGCTGGCGGAAATCCCCAACGAGATCATGATCACCGGCCACACCGACGCGCGCCCGTTCGCCAACGACAATGGCTATGGCAACTGGGAGCTGTCGACCGACCGCGCCAATGCCAGCCGCCGTGCGCTGATCGCCGCCGGCATCGACGAGGACCGCATCACCCGGGTGGTCGGCCGCGCCGACCGCGAGCCGATGCTGCTGGAAGACCCCTACGACCCGATCAACCGCCGCATCTCTATCGTGGTGCTGCGCGCTGCCGTCGACGAGGACGGCAATCCGATCGAGGGCGACCTCAGCGACGCCAACGTGAACGGCGTCATCCCGATCAGCACCGGGCAGTAGAATTCTACCAACGGCACTTTTTGCTGGCCCTCCCACTACGTGTGGCGCCATCTGTTTCGGGGACGGTTTACTAAATTAGAACCGCGGGTCCCGTCCGCGCTCAGCAAATCTGGAATCTAGTAAACCGTCCCTGAAATATTATTGGCTGGCATCTGGCGTTGCCGGCTCGACAGAGACCGCATCGGCTCCCGCCGCGCTGCCGGCTGCGGCGCTTTCCGCTTCCTCCATCGCCGCCTCGACGGCGGCGGCCGTCTCGGCGTCGAGCGCCGTCGTCGGCTCGTCCAACATCAAAACCTCGGGATCGTTCGCGAGTGCCGTGCTGATGGCCAGACGCTGCGCCATGCCATAGCTCAGCATCGACGCATCGACGGCCATGGTTATGATGTTGATCGGCGCGCCGGACAGATTGGGATCGGCCACGATGTGCCACGCCGGCGTGCCGCTGCCCGAGACCAACTCCGCTATGCGCGCGGAAATCTCGTCCTCGAAGTCCGGAAAAGGCGGCAGGTCGACCTCCAGACCGGCGCGCTTCTGCGCTTCCTCCAGCGCCAGCACGTGCGACAGGTAGACCTGGGCGATCTCGTTGATCAGCGTGCATTTGCCCGCACCGTCCGCGCCCAGCAGAGCCGTCAATTCGCTTTCGGGCAGCTCCAGACTCACCCCACACGTCTGGTCGTACAACACCCACGCGGCGCGCACATAGTCGTCGCCGGTTTGCGGTGTCCATCCCTCGTCGATGGCGTAGGCGGATGTCGATCCGATCAGTGTGGCCAGAACGGCCGATGCGACTGCGCGCATGAGCTTCTCCCCCTAAAGATCACTGCCGCGAGGTTGTGCATACCCTCGTTTGATGGCGCCATGATGGCACGGGCCGGGCAATCACGCGACGGGGTATCACTCGGCGGCCTGGATGTCGGTGGGCGCGACGGGATTGCGGAACGCGGCCAACAGCTCGGCCTGGCGCGCCTCGGCCGCGTCGATGGACGCCTCCTTGATGTGGCCATAGCCGCGGATGTGCTCGGGCAGGCTGGCGATCTCCACCGCCAGCGCATGGTTGTCGTGATCGAGCCCGCTGATCAGCTCATCCACCGTGCGCTCGTAGGCCGCGATCATCGCCCGCTCGCGCCTGCGCTCGGCGGTACGTCCGAACGGGTCGGCCCAGGTGCCGCGCAGCCCCTTCAGCCGGGCGAGCACGGCAAACGCGCGCATCATCCACGGGCCATAGGCCTTCTTCTGCAAATGGCCGGTGGCGGGGTCGCGGTCGGCCAGAACGGGCGGCGCCATGTGGAATTTCAGCTTGTAGTCGCCGTCGAACATGTGGCGCACCCGCTTCATGAACGCACCGTCGGTGAACAGGCGCGCGACCTCGTACTCGTCCTTGTAGGCCATCAGCTTGAACGCATAGCGGGCGACCGCCTCGGCCAGCCCGCTCATGCCGGGTGCGCGATCCGCCTCGGCGGCGGCCACCTTGTCGACCAGTGCGGTATAGCGGTCGGCATAGGCCCGGTTCTGGTAGCCGACCAGGAATTCCGCCCGGTGCGCGCGGATCGCCTCCAGCGTGTCCGGCACCGGCTCGGCACTCGGTCGGTCCTTCTCGGCGTCCAGGGGTGCGGCGGCCCGCTCGACCGCCGCCATGTCCACGGCGGCGCGCCGGCCCCACAGGAAGGCGCGCTTGTTCGCCTCCACCGCGACGCCATTGAGCGCGATGGCTGTCTCCAGCGCCTCGGCGCTCACCGGCACCAGGCCGCGCTGCCAGGCATAGCCCAGCATGAACAGGTTGGTGGCGATCGAATTGCCCAGCAGGGCGGTGGCCAGCCGGGTCGCCGACACGAACTCGGCGGCGTCCTTGCCGGCACCCTGGACGATGGTGTGGCGCAGCCCGTCGCCGGGGAAGGGCTGGTCCGGGTTGCGGGTGAAATCGGCGGTCACCGTCTCTTTGTCGTTGACGATGGCGCGGGTCACGCCCTTCTGCGCCTTGGCCATGGTCTCGAACCCGGCGGTCACCACCATATCGCAGCCCAGGATCAAATTGGCCCCGCCGGCGGCAATCCGCACGGCGTGCAGCGCGTCCGGCTCGTCGGCGATGCGGATGTGGCTGACCACGGCGCCGCCCTTTTGCGCCAGGCCGGTCATGTCCATCACCGAGCAGCCCTTGCCGTCGATGTGGGCGGCCATGCCCAGCAGCGCGCCGATGGTCACGACGCCGGTGCCGCCGATGCCGGTGACGACGATGTTGTAGGGCGCGTCGACCGCCGGCAGATCGGGCTCGGGCACCTCCGCCGTCCATTGCCGGGCCGGATCGGTGGTCGGTTTCACGGTCTTGGGCGTGCGCAGCTTGCCGCCCTCCACCGTCACGAAGCTGGGGCAGAAGCCCTTCAGGCACGAATAGTCCTTGTTGCAGGACGACTGGTCGATGGCGCGCTTGCGGCCGAACGGGGTCTCCACCGGCACCACCGACAGGCAGTTCGACTGCACCGAACAGTCGCCGCAGCCCTCGCACACCCGCTCGTTGATCACCACCCGGCGCGCCGGGTCGGGGAAGGTGCCGCGCTTGCGCCGGCGCCGCTTCTCCGCCGCACACGTCTGGTCGTAGACCAGCACCGAGCATCCCTTCACCTCGCGCAGGTCGCGCTGCACGGCGTCCAGGTCGTCGCGGTGGTGGATGGTCACGCCCTCGGCGAAACCGGCGGCCAGCGGATATTTCTGCGGCTCGTCGGTGACCACGGCGATGCGGTTGACGCCCTCGGCGCGGACCTGCTGGGTGATCCGCGGCACGCTAAGCGGCCCGTCCACCGGCTGGCCGCCGGTCATCGCCACCGCGTCGTTGTAGAGGATCTTGTAGGTGATGTTGGCGCCGGACGCGACGGCGGCGCGGATCGCCATGATGCCGCTGTGGAAATAGGTGCCGTCGCCCAGATTGGCGAAGGCGTGCGGGATTTCGGTGAAGGCGCTGGCGCCGCACCAGGCCATGCCCTCGCCGCCCATCTGGCTGAAGGTCTTGGCGTTGCGGTCGGTCCACACCACCATGTAGTGGCAGCCGATGCCGGCGAGCTGGACACTGCCGTCGGGGATCTTGGTCGAGCTGTTGTGCGGGCAGCCGGAACAGAAATAGGGCGTGCGCTGCAGCGGCGCGGTCACGCGCTGCATCGCCTTTTCCTTACGGTCCAGCCATTTCAGCTTGGCCGCGATCTCCGGGTCGTCGACGTCCTCGATGCGCTTCAGGCGGGCGGCGATGGTGCGCGCGATCCGCGCCGGGGTCAGCTCGCCCGGCGCCGGCAACAGGTCGCGGCCCTTCTCGTCGCGCTTGCCGACGATGCGCGGCCGCCGGTCGGCCGGCATGCCATACAGAATGTCCTTGAGCTGCGGTTCGATCAGCCCGCGCTTCTCCTCGACGACCAGGATCTCGTCCAGCCCGTCGGCGAACGCGGCGATGCCGTTCGGCTCGATCGGCCAGGTGACGGCGATCTTCATCATCGCGATGCCCAGGCGCGCGGCGTCGACCTCGTCGACGCCCAGCTCGTCCAGCGCCTGGCGCACGTCCAGATAGGACTTGCCGGCGGTGACGATGCCCAGCCGGGAGCCCTTCGGCCGCCAGATCACCCGGTCCAGGCTGTTGGCGCGCAGGAACGCCATCGCCGCCGGCAGCTTCACCTCGTGCAGGCGGGCCTCCTGCTCCAGCATGCCATCGGGCCAGCGCACGCCGCGGCCGCCGGGGGTGTTGGGCACGTCTTCGGGCAAGACGATGTTCACCCGCTGCGGGTCCACCGACACCGACGCGGCACTCTCCACGGTATCGGCGACGCACTTCATGCCGATCCACAGGCCGGAGAACCGCGACATGGCGATGCCATAGAGGCCCAGGTCCATGAACTCCTGCACGCCGGCCGGGTTCATGGTCGGGATCGAGGCGTCGACGAACGCGAAGTCGGACTGGTGGGCGGTGGTCGACGACTTCGCCATGTGGTCGTCGCCGGCCAGCGCCAACACGCCGCCATGTGGTGAGGTGCCGGCCAGATTGGCGTGCTTGAACACGTCACCCGTTCGATCCACGCCGGGGCCCTTGCCGTACCAGATGCCGACCACGCCGTCGTATTTCGGCTTGCCGTAGAGGTGGACCGACTGGGTGCCCCAGATCGCGGTCGCCGCCATGTCCTCGTTCACGCCGGGCTGGAACTTGATGTGGTGGCGCTCCACGAACTGTTTGGCGTGCCACATCTGCTGGTCGAGCCCGCCGAGTGGCGAGCCGCGATAGCCGGAGACGTAGCAGGCGGTGTTCAGGCCCGCCGCCTCGTCGCGCCGGCGCTGCATCATCGGCAGGCGCACCAGCGCCTGGGTGCCGGTCAGATAGACCCGCCCGTCGAGCTGCTCGTAGCGGTCGTCCAGCGATATCGCCGCCGGGGCTTTTGCCGCTTTGGCCATGGTCCTCCGCGCCTGTTATTGCCGGACCGGCGCTCAGCGGCGGGTCCGATTTCGTTGTTTCACCGGAATATAGGTCGAAACCGCGGCCGGGAACATCGCGAAGCGGGCATGGGTGCCGGTTGGGGGGCGCATATCGCGTGCGCCGCGACGAATCGAACCACTAGCGACAGTGGACCGATGATCGTTATGATGCGGCCGCGTCGCGCCGACCGCCGCTTCCCATATCTTTTGACCGGGTCCGCCATTTGACCGTCGCCGTCATCGTCTTTCCCGCCTCCAACTGCGATCGCGACGCCAAGGTCGCGATCGAGAAGATCACCGGCGTGCCGCCGCGCATGGTCTGGCATGCCGACGGCGTGCTGCCCGACTGCGACGCCATCGTCCTGCCCGGCGGGTTCGCCTATGGCGACTATCTGCGCCCCGGCGCCATGGCCGCGGCCAGCCCGATCATGCGCGAGGTCAAGGACCGCGCGGCCAAGGGCGTGCCGGTGCTGGGCATCTGCAACGGCTTCCAGGTGCTGGTCGAATGCGGCCTGTTGCCGGGCGCGCTGCTGCGCAATGCGCAGATGCGCTTCGTCTGCCGCGAGATCTATATCAAGGTCGAGTCGGCGATGACGCCGGTCACCTGCACCCATTCGACCGGCCAGGTGCTGCGCATGCCGGTGGCGCACGGCGACGGCAACTACACCGCCGACGAGCGCACGCTGGCGACGCTGCGCGACGAGAACCGCATCGTCTTCCGCTATTGCGACCGCCGTGGCGAGATCCACCGCGAGGCCAACCCGAACGGCTCGGTCGACAACATCGCCGGCATCTGCAATGCGGCGCGCAATGTGGTCGGCATGATGCCGCACCCGGAACGGATGATCGAACCGGCGCTGGGCGGCGAGGACGGCCTGGCGCTGCTGCAGGCACTGGCGGGCGGCAAGTCGGCGGACAAAGCGGCGGGCAAGACGGCCGGCACCCCGGCCACGGCTGGAGCCGAGACGTGAGCGACGACATGCTCGTCGAGGTGCCCGAAGACCTGATGGGGCTGACGCTCGACGAGTTCGACACCATCAACGCCCTGCTCGGCCGCGCGCCCAACCACACCGAACTCGGCATCTTCGCCGTCATGTGGTCGGAGCACTGCTGCTACAAGTCCTCGCGCCGCTGGCTGAAGATGCTGCCGACCGAGGGGCCGGCGGTGATCCACGGGCCCGGCGAGAATGCCGGCGTGGTCGACATCGGCGACGACCAGGCGGTGGTGTTCAAGATAGAGAGCCACAACCACCCCTCGTTCATCGAGCCCTATCAGGGTGCTGCGACCGGTGTCGGCGGCATCATGCGCGACGTGTTCACCATGGGCGCCAGGCCGGTCGCCAACCTGAACGCGCTCAGGTTCGGCAGCCCCGACCATCCGCTGACCCGCCATCTGGTGTCGGGCGTGGTGGCCGGCATCGGCGACTACGGCAACTGCATGGGCGTGCCGACGGTGGGCGGCGAGTGCAGCTTCGACCACAGCTACAACGGCAACATCCTGGTCAACGCCATGACCGTGGGGCTGGCCGACAAGAACCGCATCTTTACCTCGGCCGCCGCCGGCGTCGGCAACCCGGTGGTCTATGTCGGTGCGCGCACCGGGCGCGACGGCATCCATGGCGCCACCATGGCGTCGGCCGCGTTCGACGAGGAGGGTGCCGACAATCGCCCGACCGTGCAGGTCGGCGACCCCTTCACCGAGAAGCGGCTGCTGGAGGCCTGCCTGGAGCTGATGGCGACCGATGCCATTATCGCGATCCAGGACATGGGGGCGGCCGGCCTGACCTCGTCGTCCGTCGAGATGGCGGCGAAGGGCGAGCTGGGCATCGAGCTCGACCTCAGCCGGGTGCCGACCCGCGCGCCGGAGATGACGCCCTACGAGCTGATGCTGTCGGAAAGCCAGGAGCGGATGCTGATGGTGCTGCGCCCCGACAAGGAGGCGCAGGCCCGGCTGATCTTCGACAAGTGGCAGCTCGATTTCGCGACCATCGGCCGGCTGACCGACAGCAACCACATCGTACTGCGTCATGAGGGCCAGGTGGTGGCCGACATTCCGCTGACCGCCCTGGTGGAGCGGGCGCCGGCCTATGACCGGCCGTGGATCGCGGTGCCGCCGCCGGTGGCGGTGGACCTGCAGGCCGCCGGCCAGGTCGACTATGTCGAGGCGATCCGCCATCTGGTCGGCTGCCCGGCGGTCGCCAGCAAGCGCTGGCTGTGGGAGCAGTACGACAGCTCGGTGATGGGCGACACGCTATCCCGGCCCGGCGGCGACGCCGCCGTCGTGCGCGTGCACGGCACCCGGAAGGCGCTGGCGATGACGGTGGACTGCACCCCGCATTATTGCCATGCCGATCCGGCGCGCGGCGGCGCCCAGGCGGTGGCCGAGGCGTGGCGCAACCTGACGGCAGTGGGTGCCCGCCCGCTGGCGGTGACCGACAATTTGAACTTCGGCAACCCGGAGCGCCCGGAGGTGATGGGCCAGATCATCGGCTGCATCCGCGGCATGGCCGATGTCTGCCGCTCGCTGGACTTCCCGGTCGTGTCCGGCAACGTGTCGCTCTACAACGAGACCGACGACCAGTCGATCCTGCCGACGCCGGTGATCGGCGGTGTCGGGCTGCTGGACGACTACGACCAGCGCGTCGACCTGGCGCTGAAGCGCACCGGCGACACCCTGCTTGTAATCGGCGACCGGCCGGGTGCGACCGGGTGGCTGGGGCAATCGCTGTTCGTGCGCGAGATGCTGGGCCGCAGCGACGGGGAGCCGCCGCCGGTCGACCTGGTGGCCGAACGGCGCCATGGCAATCTGGTGCGCAGCCTGATCCGGCAGGGCCTGGTCAGCGCCTGCCACGACATCTCCGATGGCGGGCTGATCGTGGCGCTGATCGAGATGATGCTGGCCGGTGGCCTGGGCGCCAGGATCTCGATCCCGCCTGGCATGGACGCCGGCCTGGCGCGCAATGGGTGGCTGTTCGGCGAGGACCAGGCCCGCTACATCGTCGCCACCGACCGGCTGGAAGAGGTGCTGCAGGCCGCCGACAAGGCCGACGTCGCCGTCGCCGGCATCGGCACCGTCGACGGAACCGATTTGACTGTCGACGACAACCGACTACTTTCCGTGGCTGAACTGCGCGTGCTGCACGAGATCTGGATGCCGCGCTATATGTCCGGCAAAGCCGGCTGACCGCATACGCGGTCGTCTACAGGGGATATCGCGCACGCTATGGCCATGGCCGCAGCAGACATCGAACGCATGATCAAGGAAGCGCTGCCCGATGCGGAGGTGCTGATCCAGGACCTTGCCGGCGATGGCGACCACTATGCAGCCCACGTCACCTCTGCGGCGTTTCGCGGCAAGACCCGCGTGCGCCAGCACCAGATGGTCTATGCGGCCCTGAAAGGCGGCATGGGCGAGCAACTGCATGCCTTGCAACTCCACACCGCGGTCCCCCCACAAGACTGATGATAGGCAGGACTGTCACCCACGACGACGCTGAGAAGGGCGCGATATGAGCGAAGACCAGACCCACGAACGCATCAAGCAAGTGGTCACCGACAACCCGGTGGTGCTTTTCATGAAGGGCTCGCCGATGTTCCCGCAGTGCGGCTTTTCGGCGGCCGTGGTGCACGTGCTCAGCGAGATGGGCGTGGAGTTCCAGGGCGTCGACGTGCTGAGCGACCCCTCGATCCGCAACGGCATCAAGACCTATTCCGACTGGCCGACCATTCCGCAGCTCTATGTGAAGGGCGAGTTCGTCGGCGGTTGCGACATCGTGCGCGAGATGTACCAGACCGGCGAGCTGGGCGACCTGTTCGCCGAGAACGGCGTCACCACCCGCGCGCCGGCCTGATCACACGCCATATCCGCCCCGCGACGGCTGGGCGTTGC
The DNA here is from genome assembly GCA_965227515.1 of Alphaproteobacteria bacterium. Taxonomy (GTDB): domain Bacteria; phylum Pseudomonadota; class Alphaproteobacteria; order CALKHQ01; family CALKHQ01; genus CBDDFZ01. Next base: position 526,231 of record CBDDFZ010000001.1, on the reverse strand, counting down.
CGATTAGCTGGTGTAGACTGCCGGCAAATCTCGGGGAGGTTGCCATGTCCATCCAGTGGCTCGACCACATCAACATTCGCACCGCCAACGAACCGGCGATGGCGGATTTCTACCGCAAGATCCTGGGCCTGACCGACGGCTACCGTCCGCCGTTCGGCATGGGCGGGACCTGGCTCTATTGCAACGACCGCGCCGTGGTGCACCTGGTGACCATGGACAAGCCGATGGACGTGGGCGAGCCGCAGATGGAGCACGTGGCCTTCATGTGCAAGGGCCTGAACGCCTATCTGGAGAAGCTGCGCGCCAACGACATTCCCTACTGGGTCTCGATCGTGCCGGAGATCAACGTCCGCCAGGTCAATCACTACGATCCGGACGGCAATCATCTGGAAATCCAGTTCACGCCAGACGACGACCCGGACGCGGATATCTCCCCGTTCCGCATGCCGGAGCAGGCGGCCTAGCCGGGCATTTTCGGCCGATCCGCGCGCGAACGACCGATGCAGGAAACCGACCCCAAGCTGCGGCGCGAGCTCGACAAGCTCGACCCGCAAATGCGCGATCTCGCCGAATCCGTGCTGGAGAAGGGCGAAGGCCTGCAGGCCAAGCTGGATGCGGTCCACGCCGGCCAGTCACGTAACCCGTTGCTGGTGCTCTACGCCATCGGCTCGACCCCGTTCATGATCATGCTGGTCGGCCTGGTGTTTGCCATTGCCGGCGCGTACTTCGCCAGCGACCTGCAGGACGAGCCGGAGGCGTCGGCGACGCTCTGGTTGCCGACCGTCATCGGCGTGCTGGTGTTCACCGGTGGCCTCGCCATTGCCGTCACGCGTTATCGCCGCCTGCGCCGGCCACAGTCGTGATTGCCGCGGCGGCCCTGCTGCCGCTTGGCTGGTTCCTGCTCATCGCACCTGATGTCTCCGGCCCGCCGGCGCTACCGGTCGATGTGATCGGCCCCGACGACCGGGTGCCGGCGGACAGCGGCGATACCGCGCTGATGTCGGCGCTCGGCATCCTCTATCCCGAGGGCGAAGTCGGCAGCACGGCTTTTCTGATCGGCGCGTGCGACGTGCTGGCGACCGCGCGCCACACGGTCGCCCACCCCGACGGCACGCCCTATGCCGACCGCATGGAGTTCATTCCCGCCGCCGGTGGCGCGTCCATCCAAGTCATCGCCGGGTCGGTGGCGACCGGCGCCAGTCATGACGACGCCGACGACTGGGCAGTGATGCGGCTGGCGGCGCCGGTGCCCGGTTGCGTGCCGTTCGTGCCCTGGCCCATTGCCGACGCCGCGCTGCCCGGCATCGCCGACCGCCTGGTGCTGGCCGGCTACCACGCCGATCTCGACCGTCAGCCGTACGTGCAGGCTGGGTGCACTATCCCGCCGCCCTGCCTGGAAGACACGTACACCGCCGGCGTGATCATCCACGATTGCGACAGCGACGTCGGCGCGTCCGGTGCGCCGCTCCACGTCGCCATCGGCACCCGGCGTTTCGTGGTCGCGGTGCACGCCCGGCACAGCCTGCCCGGCGGCAGCAATGTCTGCGACCGGAGCAATCTGGCGGTCCGCCTGAACGCAACGTTTCTTGCCGCGCTGGAAGAGCTCGGCGTGCCAGTTGGGGCGACATTCCTGGGCCGTTAGCTCACCGAGTTGCTGCTGGCCGGCGGCGCACGAACTGCTGTTCCAGGACTTCGCGGCCCCATTGCGCGCCGGCCTGTTCCTCGACCAGCACAAACCCCACCTGTTCGTAGAGCCGGCGTGCGGCGGCAAGCCCGTCGAAGGTCCACAGCCGGGTTTCCGCGAACCCGCGGTCGTCGACAAAGGCCATGGCTGTGCCGAGCAGGTCGCGGCCGACGCCCTTGCCCCGGACAGCGTCGCCGGTGATGAACCAGCGCAGGTGCGCGACGCTGCCGTCCCCGTCTTCGCCGTCCAGGTCTTCGCCATCAATGGAGATGCCGCCGACGATCTCGTCATCGGTGCCGGACAGGGCGGCCCAGGTCCGGTTCATCGGCCGGTCGGCGCGCTCCATGAACGCGGCCATCTCGGTCGCGACCTTGGCTTCGAACGCGCGGCCGAACGAGACCGTGCCAGCGTAGTACTCGGTCTGCATCGCCACCAGCCTGCCGATCAGGCCAGGCCGGTAGCCCGCCTCGATACGACATGCCGGCGATTCCCTGGGTCGCGTATCGCCGGTTCGGGCGGCTTTCAGCGCGTACGCGTACGCACGAAGGCTGCGTTCGATCCCGTCGACCATGTCGGCAGGCAGGGGCTGGGTGGCGCCGGCAACCTGGTCGCGGGCGAAAGCATGGATGCGTTCGAGGACCCGGGCGCCGGACGGCGTCAATCGCAGCCGCTTGCTGCGACCATCCTCGGCATCCCGCACCCCTGCGACCAAGCCTTCCGCTTGCAGACGCTTGAGCAGGCGGCTGATCGACGACTTTTCCAGCAGCAGCCGGTCGCACAGCATCGTCGCAGTGTTTGCCCGCCCGCCGCCGATCTCGATCAGCGCGTGCACCGACGAGGCAGAGAATTCGGTGTCGGCCAGGGTCGGGCGCATGAACCCCAACTCGCGCACCAGCAGCCTGGATGCGCTGCGAATGCGGTCGATCTGGTCCCGGTCTTGCGCCGTGGTCACTGCTCGGTCCCAAATAGTTGTAACATACAACTATAATCTCGCCACAATGCCGGTTGTCAATAGGGGGCCTGTGGCATGGACATTCAATTCGGTCTGGCTAGCATGCGGACGAGGGAGGCCGACCATCAATGAGCCCGCCTGGTAACCCGCCCGGAAACAAGCGTCGCCTTTTGCTCGCCGCCGGTGGGCTGGCCGTGGCTGCGATCGTCGCCGTGGTGGTGATCGTGCTGATGGCCGACGACTCGGCCTTGCGAGACCTCTGTCTTGCCGATCCCGAGGGCGCCGACATCAACGAGTCCCGCGCTGCCTGCCGGCAACTGATCGAGTCAGGCGAATACGAAGGGGCGGAACTGGCGCAGTGGCATATGGCCTACGCCGGCTGGTTCACCCGCGGCGAGTCGCCGGGGCGCGCGCTTCACCCCTATCGCGATGCGGTCGAGGCAGACCCCGATCTCGCCGCGGCCTGGCGTGGCATTGCGAACCTGACCACAGATACCGAAGAGCGGCGCACCGCGCTCGACAACCTGATCCGGTTGCAGCCGGACGACGCGGTGGCGCGCGGCGAGCGCGGCCGCCTGCTGTTGGTGCAGCGCGCCGCCTCGCAAGGCGAATTTGAAACGGCGCGCGACGACCTGCGGGCGGCGCTCGATGCGGCGCCCGATGACATTGCGCAACTCACGGTGCTTGGCTTTGCAGAGGCGAGCCTGGGCGAGACCGAAGCCGCGCTCGGCCACCTGGAGCGTGCCATCGCGCTGCTTGAGGAGGATGGCGCTGCTGCCGAGGCCTACGCGCTCGACCCATTGGTGCCGATAATGGGGCCGGAGCAGCTGCTAGGCACCGTTCTGATCATCGCGGAGCAATATGACGACGCGACCGCCGTCTTCCAGCGTGCCCGGGCGATCCCGGACAACAGCATAGTGGCGCCGACCGGCGAGATCGTTGCGGCGTGCAGAAGCGGGGACGTCGATGCGGCCTGGGACTTGATCTCCACGGCCGCCGCGGACGGCCATGTTGGCGGCTATGAATGGCGCAACGCCATGTTCCGCCTGGGCTATTTCGGCAGCATCACGATCACCGAACTGGGCCACGAGGATCACCCACCCGCCGGCATCGGACCGGAGACGCGCGACGCGCTCGGCGACTGGATCGCCAGTGGGTGCCCGTTCTTTTTCCCATTGTACTTCGTGTTCATCGGCCCGCCGGGCCCGTTCTACTATCTCTCGGTCGGTCCGGCGCGGTAGGGGGCTGTCGGTTACGAACTCGCCTATGTCACCCTCAATATCGCGACATCGTCGTCCTCGGGCTTGTCCCGAGGACCCATTTTTGTCCTGCACGCCAAAGGCTCAAGTGGAACTCACGGAACGGTGCGGCGGTTGCAATCGCAAGCATTGCTGCATCGACAATCAGTGGCAAGCGGACGCAATCAACCATGCATTCGGATGGGCCCTCGCCACAAGGGCGAGGGCGACGATGGTATTGGTTCATTTGCCACTGCTCTCTCATGGCAAGAGTAACGCCGATCAGCCAAACCGGCTGAGCCAGCCGGCATCCAGGCCATGCTGGGCATAATACTTCTCCAGCCGCCCGCGGTTCTGTTCGCCGGACTGCAGGCCGAGGAAGCGGGCCGCGTTGCCGCCAAACACCCTTGCCTGACCGTCCGCGCCCACGCCGATCTCCGCGAGCAGGTCACGCACCCCGTCCACATTGCCGCGATAGCCGCGCTCGATGCCGGTCATCACCCAGTCGGTGCCGAACATCAGGTAGTCGAGTCCGGGATCGAATGCCTCGATAAACTGGGCCAGCAGGTTGGCGATGCGGTTGCGCACTGTCGCCGGCACCCGGTCGTTGAAGACTTCGGCAAAATGGCTGATGTCGGCATAGATGTTGGGGAAGGCCGGTGCGGCCATCATCGCGCCGATGGTCCATTCCCAGGTGTCCTCGGGTCGGCCGTCGATGTGCATCGCGGCGGTGAAATTGCCGAAGTGCGCCAGGTTCAGCCTGAGTTCCGGGTGCCGTTCCAACACCGCCAGCCAGTGGCGCGGGTCGGCCCGTTCGCCGAAATCGTCGCCGGCGGCCTGGCTGTTGGCGGTATGGGTCATCACCGGCACGCCGTTGGCGGCGCACCAGCCGAACAGATGGTCCAGGGCCGCGTTCATCTTGTCGTCGAAGCCGCGGATGCGGCGTAACTCGCGCGGATATCGCTCTGAGCGATGGTTGTCGGCGGGTTGGAAGCCCATCGGCGGATAGAGCTTGACGCCGACGAAGCCCTGGGTGGCGATCGCCGTTTCCACCATCGCGAACGACGGGCCGGGCGGCTCGAAGCGGCGGTCCTCGCGCGCCGGCGCAATGTCGCGCCAGGGGTCGAACGGCACGAAGCCGTGCACCTTCACCGCGTCGCGGGTGAGCGAGATGCGGTGCATCACCTCGATCTGCGCCGCCAGTTCCGAATCCTGCTGCGGCGCGTCGGCCAGCCAGTACGACAGGTCGACGACGGCCGGTGTGACCAGCCCCAGATTGGCGTCCTCCCCATACAGCGCGATCAGCCGGTTGGCGTTCTGGTAGCGGTAGCGCAGGAAGCGGCGGGTCCAGCCGATGACGCGGCACAGGTCGCCGTCGCAGTCCAGCACGTGCTCCACCACCTGCTGCAGCGCATCGGTCATCGCATCGACGATCTCGTCGGTGCCGCTGAAATTGCCGCGCAGCAGGTCGGCGGCCATGTCGAAGTCGAGGTCGAGATCCAGGTCGATGTCGAAATCGACGTCGAAGTCGATCAGGTCGTCGATATCCAGGTCGATGTCCGCGCCTTCGGTGGCCAGTTTTTCGCGCACCTCGTCCACCAGCCGCCGCAACAGCACGATGCGGCTCTGGATCTGCAGGCCGGACTGGACCGCCCCCAAGAGGTTATTCAGGTCGGGCTCCTCGAACAGCGACAGGATGTCGGAATCGGCAATGTCGGTGAACAGGGCGGCGAAATACTCGCCCATGGCGCGCGAGATCCGCTCCTTGTCCGTGTTCCAGTCGTCCAGCCCGGTGCCGGCATCCTCGTTCCAGCGCGGATCGGTTGCGTCTTCAGGGGCCGGCAGCAGCGCCAGTTCCTCAGCAGCACTTGGGGCGCCGGTCTTCAGGATGGCGACGATCAGCTCCAGAAGCTCCGGCAGCACGTCGTTCAGCTCCGGCAGCACCTCGTTCGGCCACTGCCCGAAGTCCTCGAGCTGGAAGACGACGTTCTCCACGAAACCGCGGATCGGCAGGTCGGCGGCGTTGAAGATGTGGCAGTGAATGTCGATGCCCGGCGCGGAGCCGCCCGGGCTTGCATCGCCGTCCTGGGCCAGCGCCGGATGCAGGGGCGCCAGCAGTGCGGTCGCCGCGCTGCCGCGCAGCAGCGCGCGCCGGTCGAAGGCCAGGTTGAGGATCGCTTGCGCAACCGACCTGTGGTGAACCGTCATCGCGCGCTCCTTCGGGCGGGGGGATCGGGGGACTGGCCCCGTTGAATGGGCCGGCAGTCCAGCGGCACAATACGGCGGAGTTGCGGCAGCACAAACGCAAGAGGGCGGCGCATCGGCGCCGCCCTGGGAACATCGAACGAAATCAGTAGATTGGCGCTAGACTGCCACTGCCTGGGCGGCCGCGGCATTGGCGTCACGGCGCTGCACCATGTTGTCGAAGTCCTCGACCAGGGTGCGGCAGACGTCGCCGACCTTGAACTGATAGGGCCCGATCTCGCGCACCGGCGTCACTTCCACGGCGGTGCCGGTGATGAACACCTCGTCGGTGCGGGCCAGCTCGTCGGGCATGATTGCGCGCTCGACCACCTCATAGCCGCGTGCCTTGGCCAGATCGATGGCGGTGCGGCGGGTGATGCCGTCCAGGAAACAGTCCGGCTTGGGCGTGTGCAGCACGCCGTCCTGCACCAGGAAGATGTTGGCGCCGGTGGCCTCGGCGATCTGGCCGCGCCAGTCCAGCATCAGCGCATCGTTGTAGCCGTTGCGCTCCGCCTCGTGCTTCGACAGCGTGCAGATCATGTAGAGACCGGCCGCCTTGGCGTGCACCGGTGCCGTCTCGGGCGCCGGGCGGCGGTACTTGGCGAAAGCCATGCGAATGCCCTGCAACCGTGCTTCCGGCGTGAAATAGGCCGGCCACTGCCAGGTGGCGATGGCGACGTTGATGCGGGTGTTCTGCGCCGAAACCCCCATCATCTCGCTGCCGCGCCACGCGATCGGCCGCACATAGCCGTCGCCGATGCTGTTCACGCGGCACGTTTCCATCGTCGCCGTGTCCAGCTCTTCGACCGAGTACGGAATGTCGAAATCCAGAACCTTGCCGGAGAAAATCAGGCGCTCGGAATGCTCGGTCAGCTTGAAGACGTCACCGCCATAGACCCGCTCGCCCTCGAACACCGCACTCGCATAGTGCAAGGCGTGGCTCAGAACGTGTACCCTCGCGTCCCGCCAGTCGATAAACTCGCCATTGAACCAGATTTTGCCATCGCGGTCGTCGAAAGGGATGAGAGCCATTGGTTGTCGTTCCCACTGAAAGGAGTTGCCCGTGGAGCCTCGAAACGCGCCTGCCGCAATGAATGTCCGCCCAGCGGCCCTGTGACGCAACTTCGTTTCCGTCTGTAGGTATCATGCGTAACATCCGAAAAAAGATATGTCAACATGGCTGACATAAAAATTCCGCCCAATCCGCTGTTCCTGCGCGACCAGGAGCTGCGGTTGGGCATCGAGCTGCTGTTTTATGCCTATCGCGATTTCACCGGCGAGCCGGACACCATCCTGGCCAAGCGCAACCTTGGGCGGGCGCATCACCGGGTGATCTACTTCGTCGGCCGGTCGGCGGGGCTGACGGTCAGCGACCTGCTCGGCGTGCTGAAGATCACCAAGCAGAGCCTGTCGCGGGTGCTCAGCCGCCTGGTGCAGGACGGCTACATCGAGCAGGTGACCGGGGTGGAAGACAGGCGCCAGCGCCTGCTCTATCTCACTGACAAGGGCCATCAACTCGAACACGAGCTGACCGCCAACCAGCGCGCCCGGGTGGCGCGGGCCTATCGCGAGGCCGGCGCCGAGGCGGTGGAGGGGTTCAAGAAGGTGATGTCCGGCATCATGGACGAGCATAACAGGGACATGCCGTTGCCGGCGCCGCGGCCGCGGCCGGACCGCAAGTAGCGCGGCGTCCGGAAGATGTCGGCATCCGCGCCAGGACCGGTCGATGACGAGGCACCGCATGTACTGGTGGTCGACGACGACGAGCGCCTGCGCCGGCTGCTGCAGCGCTATCTGGCCGAAACCGGCTTTCGGGTGACCGTGGCCGCCGACACCCGGCAGGCCAAGCACCAGATGGGCCTGTTCGATTTCGACGCGCTGGTCCTCGACATCATGATGCCGGGCCAGTCGGGCCTGGACTGGACGCGCGAGCTGCGCCGCACCAACGACGTGCCGATCCTGTTGCTGACCGCGCGTGGCGAGCCGGAGGATCGGATCACCGGCCTGGAGCATGGCGCCGACGACTATCTGGCCAAGCCGTTCGAGCCGCGTGAGCTGCTGTTGCGGATCCAGAGCATCCTGCGCCGGGCCAAGGCGGTGCCCGTGGTGGAGGAGGTGCCGCCGATAAGCTTCGGCAAGGTGGTGTTCGAGCCGGTGTCCGGCCGGCTGACCGATGGCGACGCGCCGGTGCGCCTCACCTCGGGCGAAGTCGGCCTGCTGCGGGTGCTGGCCGCCTCCGCCAACCGTCCGGTGTCGCGCGACGACCTGATCGACGACAGCGACACCGGGACTGCGCGCGCCGTGGATGTGCAGATCACGCGGCTCAGGCGCAAGATCGAGCCGGACCCCCGCCAGCCGCGCTACATCCAGACCGTGCGGGGCATCGGCTACGTGCTGGTGCCGGATTAGGTGGTCGCGATCCCAAATACGCGCGCCGGATCCGGGCCGCGGCGCATGAACATCCGCCAGCGCGTCAAGGCGGTGCTGCCGAAGAGCCTGCTCGGCCGGGCGCTGATGATCATCGTCACCCCGGCGGTGCTGTTGCAGGTCTGGTTGGCCTTCATCTTCTACGAAAACCACTGGGACCTGATCGCGCGCCGGCTGGCCGGTGCCGTGGTCGCCGAGATCGCCCTGGTGATCGACATCCGCGACCGGCTGGACGCCACGGATTCGGAGAGCCTGGCCGCGTTCTACGCCATGCGCCGGCTGGGCTTGCAGTTCCGCATGCACGAGGGCGAGGTGCTGCCGGACCCGCTGCCGGAGCCGGGGCGCGACACCCTCAGCACCAAGCTTGCCGAGGAGATCGTCGCGCGGATCGAGCGGCCGTTCACCGTCGATGCCGATTACGGCGACCGGCAGGTCGAGATCAGGATCCAGCTCGAGAACGGCGTCTTGCAGGTGATCGCCCCGCGCGAGCGCCTGTTCAGCTTCACCACCTATGTCTTCGTGATCTGGATGGTCGGTACCTCGATCATCCTGTTCACCATCGCCATCATCTTCATGCGCAACCAGATCAGGCCGATCCGCCGGCTCGCCCGCGCGGTCGACCGGTTCGGCAAGGGCCAGCAGGTGGGCGAGTTCAGGCCCCAGGGCGCGTCGGAAGTGCGCCAGGCGGCACGCGCCTTCGGGCTGATGCGCGACCGCATCCAGCGCCAGATGCAGCAGCGCACCGAGATGCTGGCCGGAGTCAGCCACGACCTGAAGACGCCGCTCACCCGCATGCGCCTGCAACTGGCCATGCTGGGCGACGGCCCCGATGTCGACGATTTGAGGCGCGACATCGGCGAGATGGAAAGCATGATCGAGGGGTATCTGGCTTTCGCGCGCGGCGAGGGCGAGGAACCGGCGGTGGAGACCGACATCGACCCGTTGCTGGAGGACCTGGTGGCGGGCGCGCGCCGGCAGGGCGGCGAGGTCAGCTTCTCCGGCACGACCAAGAGCCGGCTGGTGATCCGCCCGAACGCATTCCGGCGCTGCATCGGCAATCTGCTGTCGAACGCGCTGCGCTATGCCGAGAAGGTATCGGTGACCGCGGCACGGCGCGGCAAAGCGGTGGAGATCACCATCGACGACGACGGCCCCGGCATCGACGAGGCCGACCGCGAGGATGTGTTCCGCCCGTTCCACCGGCTCGACCCGTCGCGCAATCCGTCCACCGGCGGCGTTGGGCTGGGCTTGACCATCGCCCGCGACGTCGTGCGCGGCCATGGCGGCGACCTGACCCTGCACACCTCGCCCGCCGGGGGCCTGCGCGCGGTGGTGCGCCTGCCGCTATGAGGTGCCGCCAATAGTGGATAATCTGCTGCGCGGCGTTGCACAGCACGCGCCCCTTCAGCCACGGATCACGCCTAGAGCGTGTTCAGTGCAATCGAGGTCATTCTGCCGGAGCGCCATTGGCCGGAGGTTAGGAGCGAGGACGAAGGACATGCCGAAGCATATTCGAGGACGAGCGACGCGGCCTCCGGCCAACGGCGCCCGGCCCACATGGGTTTCCACCCGGCGGGCATCCGCTGCGTCGCGATCCTTGCCCGATGCTTCGGCATCGCGCTGCGGACCGCTCCTGCCGGACTGCCTCGCCGGACAGGAAACAGAATTGATCACGATTACATTGAATACGCTCTAAGGCCTGTTGAGATTCAGGATTCCTCTCCGTGCTTGGTTGTGATTCAAGCTTCGGATGGAACGATTCGTACTGAGTGACGCCCAATGGGCGAAGATGGAACCCCATTGCTTGGGCAAGCCGAGCGATCCGGGCCGCAGTGGCGCTGACAACCGGCGCTTTGTCGAAGCCGTGCTGTGGGTGGTGCGTACGGGCAGCCCGTGGCGTGATCTCCCGACATCTTTTGGCCCTTGGAACACGGTCTTTAAGCGATACCGCGACTGGGTCAAAGCAGACGTCTTCGTGCGGCTGTTCGAGGCCTGCTTGGACGAGCCGGACATGGAATACGCCATGGTTGATGCCACCATTGTCAAGGTGCACCGCCACGGCCAGGGCGCAAAAGGGGGACTCAAAGCCAGGCCATCGGCCGCTCCAAGGGCGGGATGACGACGAAGATCCTCGCGCTGTGTGATGCGCTTGGCAATCTGGTGCGTTTCGTGCTCCTGCCCGGCCATCGCTACGATACGGTTGGCGTGCCGCCGCTCATCGACGGACTCTCCTTCAAGGCGATGATCGCGGACAAAGCGTTCGACACCAGCGCCATCGTTGCTGACCTCAACGAGCGCGGTGCCAAGATCGTCATATCCCAGCATCCGCGCCGCGCCAGCCCGCTGCAAATCGACGCCGAGATGTACAAATGGCGTCATCTGATCGAAAACTTCTTCTGCAAACTCAAAGAGTTCAAGCGAATCGCCATGCGTGCAGACAAAACCGACACAAGCTTCAACGCCATCATCCATCTCGCAGCAGCTGTCATAAACTCGCGATGAATCTCAACAGGCCCTAGATGACGACGACCACGACCGCCCCGCCGGCGGGGTTCAGCGACTTGCAGACCCACGATGCCGCGCACCACCTGCACCCGTTCACCGAGTTCGCGTCGCTGGCGGCGCAGGGCAGCCGGGTGATCACCGGCGCCGATGGGGTCTATATCTGGGATGCCGACGGCCGGCGGTACCTGGACGCCATGGCCGGGCTGTGGTGCGTCAATGTCGGCTACGGGCGCAAGGAACTGGCCGAGGCCGCCTATCGCCAGCTCCTGGAGCTGCCCTACTACAACACCTTCTTCAAGACCACGCATCCGCCGGCGGCCGAGCTGTCGGCGGCGCTGTCGGTCCTGACCCCGCAGGGGATCGACCGGTTCTTCTTCGCCAACTCCGGCTCGGAGGCGAACGACACCATCGCGCGCATGGTGCGTCATTACTGGCGCGCCGAGGGCAAGCCGGAAAAGACCGTCTTCATCGGGCGCTACTGGGGTTATCACGGCTCGACCATGGCCAGCGCCAGCATGGGCGGCATGGCCGCGATGCACGAATTGGACGGCCTGCCGCTGCCGGGTTTCACCCATGTCGATCCGCCCTACTGGTACGAACTCGGCGGCGACCTCGGTCCCGAGGACTTCGGCCTGCGCGCGGCGGGCTGGGTGGAGCAGCGCATCCGCGATATCGGCCCGCAGCACGTCGCCGCGTTCATCGGCGAACCCATCATGGGCGCCGGCGGCGTGATCGTGCCGCCCGCCACCTATTGGCCGGAAATCCAGCGCATCTGCCGCGCGCACGACATCCTGCTGATCGCCGACGAGGTGATCTGCGGCTTCGGGCGAACCGGCAACTGGTTCGGTTGCGACACCTTCGACATCGCGCCGGATATCATGACCATGGCCAAGGGGCTGTCGTCGGGCTACCTGCCGATCTCGGCGGTCGGCGTCGGGCCGCGGGTCGGCGACCGGCTGTTCGCGGCCGGCGGCGAGTTCGCCCACGGCTTCACCTATTCCGGCCATCCGGCGGCGTGCGCGGTCGCGCTGGCCAATCTGCGCATCTTGCGCGACGAGGGGCTGGTCGACCGGGTGCGCGACGACATCGGCCCCTATCTGGCCGAAAAACTGCGGCCGCTGGTCGATCACCCACTGGTCGGCGAAATCCGTCACCAGGGCATGATCGGTGCGGTGGAACTGGTCGCCGACAAGGCCACGCGGCGCTTTTTCGACCCGCGCGGCCTGGCCGGGGAGACCTGCCGCGACCACTGCACCGCAAGCGGACTGATCATGCGGGCCACCCGCGACAGCATGCTGTTCGCACCGCCGCTGACGATCGGCCACGCCGAGGTCGACGAGATGATCGCGATCCTGAGCGAGGCGCTGGACGCCACCGCGAGGGACCTGAACGCGGCCTGACTTCCACGCGCGCGATGCTGCGTTGACAGTCCTCCACGCAGGGTGTTGCATCGACTTGAAAATAGTCGGTGCGGGCTGGTGCCGACTTCGCGCAAGCAAGACCGCCAAATTCACCGTCTCGATTGTGGGGGAGACCAACCAATGATGACGCCCAACCGCCGCCGCCGCGGCGTCGCATCGCCTTTCTCGCTCAAGCGCCGCACCTTCCTGCAGGGGGTCGCCGCCATCGGCATCACCCTGCCGGCGGTCAGCCGCCGCGCCTTCGCCGCCGGTGAGGTGAACGTCTACAACTGGGACACCTATATCGGCGAAAGCACGCTGTCGGACTTCACCGACGCCACCGATATCGACGTCACTTACGATCTGTTCGCCGACAACGCCGAGCTGTTCGCGCGCTTCCGCGAGGGCAATCCCGGCTATGACGTGATCGTGCCGACCAACGATTTCGTCGAGCGGATGATGGAAGCGAACATGCTGCAGGAGCTCGACCACAGCCTGATCCCGAACATCGCCAACATCGAGCCCGCGTTCCAGGACGCCAGTTTCGACCCCGGCCGCAAGTTCTCGCTGCCCTATATGTGGGGCACCATCGGCATCGGCTATCGCACCACCGAGGTCGATGGCGTGCCGGACAGTTGGGCGGCGCTGTTCGATTCCGACCAGTACGCCGGGCGCGTGGCGCTGCTCTCCGAGCCGACCACGGTCATCGGCATGGCGCTGAAGTACCTGGGCTATTCGATGAACACCCAGGACCGGAGCCAGATCGACGAGGCGGTCGAATTGCTGATCCGCGCCAAGTCCAACATCAAGACCTTCGCGCCAGACAACGGGCAGGACCTGCTGCTGTCGGGCGAGGTCGACCTGACCATGGAATGGAACGGCGACATCCTGCAGGTGATGGAGGAGGACGACGAGATCTCCTACGTGGTGCCGAAGGAGGGCGGGCTGCTGTGGCAGGACTGCCTGAGCATCCCCAATGGCGCGCCAAACCCCGAGAACGCGCACGCGTTCATCAACTTCATCCACGATGCCGAGGTGAATGCGGCCATCGCCGAGTACATCTATTACGCCACCGCGAATGCGGCGGCGAAGGAGCTGATGGACGCCGACTATCTGGAAAACCCGGCGGTGTTCCCGTCCGACGAGGTGCTGGCGAACAGCGAGGCGCAGCTCTTCCTTGGCCAGGAGACGACCCAGTACTACGACGAGGCGTGGACGCGCATCGAAGCGGCGTAACGGCGCAATCCGGCGGTGGGGTGCGACAACGCCGCGCCGCCGGCGATGCCTGCCAGTGGTAGGCTGGACGCCATCCGGGCATCCGACGACGAGGCGAATTCATGGGGACCAAGGTAGCTGCGGGGCGGTTGGCGCGCGCGTATCTGTTTTCTGGGGCACTGATGGCGCTCGGCGCCGCGTCGCTGCCGGCAGCCGCGCAGTCCAACCAGGTCAACATCTCGGTCGATGGCGGTTATCGGGTCATCGTGTCCAATGGCATTCCCGACCATGCCGTCGGCCAGTTCCCGAACAGCGGCAACCCGAATGCCATTTCGGCGCAGAGCTTTGCATTCAGGGTGCCGGCCACCCCGCAGATGACAGGCGTGCCGACAGATGTGTCGCTCGGCAAGTTCGGCATCGCGGTCAACGGCGTGCCGTTCGATCCGGGCGCGGCCGAATACTGGAACCGCAACCCGCAGTCCGGCTGGCAGTACGAGGCGCTGGGCGGTGGCATCAATCTGGGTGTCGACAGCCAGAATGCCCACGTGCAGCCGACCGGCGCCTACCACTATCACGGCATCCCGGCGGCGTTGGCCGCGCGGGTGCATGGCGACGGCCACGGCCAGCTGATCGGCTGGGCCGCCGACGGCTTTCCGATCTACATTCGCACCGGCTATGCCGACCCGTCGGTTGCCGGCGGCCAGGTCGTGCCGTTGCGGTCGAGCTGGCGGGTCAGGAGCGGCCAGCGCACCGGCGGTCCCGGCGGCGCCCATGACGGCACGTTCGTGCAGGACTACGAATACGTGCCGGGCCTGGGCGACCTCGACCAGTGCAACGGCCGTTTCGCGGCGACGCCGGAATACCCGGGCGGCATCTATCATTATGTGCTGACCGACACGTTCCCGTTCATTCCGCGCTGCTTCATGGGTACGCCCGACCCGTCGTTCACCCTCGGCGGCGGTCGGCAGGGGCAAGGACCCGGACAGGGCCAAGGGCCGGGGCAGGGACAAGGTCCCGGACAAGGCCAAGGTCCTGGACAAGGCCCGCCGCCGCCACGGCCGGGCCAGGGCCCGCCACCACCGCGGAATTGACCCCGTCGCCCTCGCGCTTGTCGCGAGGGCCCATTTGTGGGGCGGTCCGGGCCAGTGCCGAAAGGAGTTGGCTGAGTCGGACCATCGCATCCGGCCGCCTGCCACCTCTCACAGCGATTCACCTCAACCCGTTGAAGTACTGGCTATGAATGGGTCCTCGCCACAAGGGCGAGGACGACAATAGCTTGCTGTTGCAGGAGCCGGGCGAGGCGTGGGGGCTGATGAAGATCAGGTAGCCTGCTCGAAGGAGGGGCTGCGAGCCAGAATCGAAAGAATCAACAACTCATCGAGCGCTTGACGTAGTCGGCCATCCGCTTGCCGGGCTCGTCGCGGAAATTGGTGCCGGTCGGCAAGACCTTCAGCATCCGGTCGAGCCGGAAGGTGCGGAAATCCTCCCGCAACTCGCACCATGACGCCAGGGTCCAGTGCGGGGCGAAGAAGGCGAGGCCCAGCGGGCGGACCTCGCGCTCGGTGTTGTTGCCGTTGACGTCGGTGTAGTTCAGGGCCACCCGCTGGCGCTCGCGCACCGCCAGCCGCAACTGGGTCATCACCTCCGGCGCGCCGAAATTGCCGGGGAACGCGGGCGCGAACAGCATGGCGTTGGCGAAGTCACCGGACATATGGCGCGGCAGCACCGAGGCGAGCTTGGCCCGCACCCGCTCGGCGGCGGACGCCAGCGGCGGATCGGCCCAGCGCGATACCAGGGCCATGCCCAGCGCCACCGCCTCGATCTCGTCGCGGTCCAGCATGATCGGCGGCAAGTGGAAGCCGTCGCGCAGCACATAGCCGACCCCGGCCTCGCCCTCGATCGGCACGCCGGACATCACCAGGTCGGCCATGTCGCGATAAATGGTGCGCACCGAGACCTCCAGGGTCTCGGCGATCTCGTGCGCCGTTACCGCGCGCCGGCGGGCACGCAGAAACTCGATGATCTGGAACAACCGGTCGGCACGCCGCATGGTGGAGGTTTACCCCGCCCCTACTGACAACATTATGTCAGCAGTGGCGGGGCACCGAAAGCGCGGTTGCGATGGCGGTGGCGTTGCGGAACTTTGCCGTCATTGCGAGGAGCGCCTGCCCTATCGCCAAGCGAGGGCGGGCGCGACGCGGCAATCCAGAGGCATCTCGGGCATAGTCGCGGCAATCGCCTGGATTGCTTCGCTTCGCTCGCAATGACGAAATGGACTCACCCGTTGGGGATGATGAACACCTGGCCCGGATAGATCATATTCGGGTCCGCGATCTGGCCGGCATTGGCGGCATAGATCTCGGTGTAGCGGATGCCCTCGCCATAGACCCGGCGCGCGATCCGCCACAGGCTCTGCCCCGGCTCCACCACGACATAGGCATTGGTCGGCATGTCGTCGATGGGGGCCGCGCGCTCGAACGGCAGTTCGATGCGGGCGATCACGTCGCCATTGGGCGCGATCTGGTCGATCCGGATCTCATGACGGCCTACCGGCACCACCTGGGTCGGCGCGAGCTGCCAGGCACCGCTCGGCTCGGCCTCGGTGATGCCCAGCGCGACGTTGTCGAGATAGACCTGCACGGTCGCCCCCGGCGGTGCGTCGCCGGTGAAGTTGATAACGCCGCCGTCGTCATAGTCGACCACGCCGACGCCGATGTCGGCGTCCTCTCCGGTTTCGTCGCCTTCCGGCATCGGGGTGCGCGACAGCAGGGGCGCCTCATCGGCCTCGGACCCGTCGTCGGCAGGACCGTCTTCCGCAACATCGGGATCGACCGCGATGTCCTCGACGGTACGGTCCGGCACCAGGGGCGCCGGCGTGTCGGCCGGGTCGGCCAGCGCCAGATCGCCGATGGGGGCGCTGTCCTCCGGGTCGTCGCTGGCCAAACTATCCACTGGGCCGTCAATCGGTTCATCGGCGGAGGCGTCGGCCACCTCGGCCGGCTCCACGACATCGCTGTCGGCCGCATCATTGTCGGCAACCGCCTCGTCGTCCGCGCCGGGCATCGCCGGCCGATCGAAGATGATCGGGCTGTCGCCCTCCTCGGCATCGGCCGCATCCGCGACCACAGGCTGGTCGGGCTCCGGCACCTGCATGACGACAGAGGCCGGGCCGCCGTCGCTCGGCACCAGCATCACCAATGGCTGGTCGGCGCGGTCGTTGCCGGTGCGCCCGGCAATGTCGGCGCCGCGTTCGGGCACCACGATCAGCACCAGGTTCTCAGACGGCACCTGCGAGCCGTCCGGCTTGATCTCGATGGCGCCGATGCGATGGACGCCGGGCGGCAGCGGATCGAGCCCGAAGAACACCCAGTTGCCCTGGGAGTCGGAGATTTCCTCGCCGATGACCTCGCCGTCCTTGGTCAGCACGATCTTGGTGTAGGGCGTGCCGAGGCCGGCGATGGTGAGCATGCCGCTGCCGGACACGCGGACCACGTCGTAGGTCGGCCCCTCCTCCACGTCCTGCTGGCTGTCGCTGAGGGTGCGCACGGGCGCGTCCTCACCGATGGCGGTGGCGGAATCCGGCACGTCGGAGGCGGTGTTGGGCCCGGTATCCAGCGGCGCGTCCAGGGCGGGCTCATCGCTGGCGGCCTGGTCCTGATCCGGCGTGTCGTCAGACGGCAGCAGCGATGGGCGGTCGAGAATGGCGACCTCATCGCCGTTCAGGCTGTCGCCCGGCGCCTCCACGACGGCGGCGTCGGTTTCTTCCGGCACATCGCCGGGCACGCCGGCGATCACTGGCGTGCTGGTGCCGTCCTCGGAGGCCGGGTCGGCGGCATCGTCGACACCGTCGGCCGCCACATCCGCGACCGGGCCGTCTTCGACGGCGTCTGCCACAACGTCTTCCACTGGGTCTTCGGCTGTTTCTTCCGTTGTGTTTTCTGGGGCCATATCCGCCGCGTCCGCCACATCGGCGACCGGTCCATCCTGGTCGTCGGGCTGCTCAGGCATGGCGTCGACCAGGGTCGACTCGTCGCGGGGGCGCAGATCGTCCGCCGGCCGGTCGGACGGGGCCTGGTCTGCTGTGGGCTCGTCGGGCGTCGCCGGCTCGACCGGGTCGTCCAGCGCGGTTATCGCCTCAGTGTCGGGCGCCTCGGTGTCGGGCGCATCCGCATCCGCAGTCTCGGATGGGTTCGCCAGCGATTCCGCGATGGAGTCGGCCAAGTCGACCACCGACGAAACCGTTTCGTCCGTGGTCTCGCCGATCGTCTCAATGGCATCGGCGGTCTCGGCCGGCACATCGGCGTCCGCGACGTCGGTGTCGGCGGTCTCGGCCGGTACATCCGCGTCCGCGACGTCGGTGTCGGCGATCTCGGCCGGTACATCCGCGTCCGCGACGTCGGTGTCGGGCTCCAGGACATCGGCGTCCACGGTATCGGTTGGCGCCTGGTCGATTGGCATTTCATCCACGGGCGCATCGGCCACGGGCGCATCGTCCACCGGCGCATTGTTCACGGGCGCATCGGCCACCGGCACATCGGCCACCGGCACATCGTCCACTGGCGCGTCTTCGACGACCGCCACATCCTCGTCCAGGACCTCCGGCGTGTCCTCGGCAACAACGGGGCCGGTGTCATCAGCCGGCAACCCATCCTCCGCCGGCACGTCGACGAGGTCGCCCGGCGCCGCTTCGTCGATCGGCGCGTCGTCGACAGCCGCCAGATCCTCCGCGATCTCATCAGCGGCATCGGTGACGATGTGTTCGACGACCTCCTGCGCGGGGTCGACCGCGTCAGGCGCTGTTTCGTCGCCGAGAATCTCGGTCCCGTCCGCGACGACGTCCTCGGCCAAGTCCTCGACGACATCCTCAGCCAAGTCTTCGGCCAAGTCTTCGGCCACGTCTTCGGCCACGTCTTCGGCAGTGGCGTCTTCCACCGCCACCGGCACATCGACCGGGCCGTCGGTGGCGGCAAGGTCCTCAACCGCTTCGTCGATCGTGTCCTCGGCCACGTCCTCGGCGATATCCACGGCGGGTGTCTCGTCCGCCACGTCTGCCAGGCTTGCGTCGGGCGCGTCACCAATGGCGGCGTCGGACTGATCGTCCGGCGCGATATCGGGGTCATCTTCGACCGTTGCGTCTTCGTCGGCGGGCGCCGCGTCGGTGTCGCCTGCGTCAGGCGTTTCGGGCTCCAGCGGCAGTTCGAGCGCGTCCGCGTTCGGATCTTCGACACTGATCGCCGCATTGGTGTCGATGTCCATGTCACCGGGAGCATCGTCCGCCGCGGCGTCGTCGGATGCCGGCTCATCGGTCGCGTCGTCGGATGCCGGTTCGTCGGTCGCGTCATCGGATGCCGGTTCGTCGGTGGCGTCGTTGGAAGCCGGCTCGTCGGTCGCGTCGTCGGATGCCGGCTCGTCGGTCGCGTCATCGGATGCCGGTTCGTCGGTGGCGTCGTCGGATGCCGGTTCGTCAGCCGCGTCGTCGGATGCCGGTTCGTCGGTGGCGTCATCGGATGCCGGCTCGTCTGTGGCGTCGTCTGTGGCGTCGTCGGACGCCGGCTCGTCGGTGGCGTCGTCGGATGCGGGCTCATCGGTCGCATCGTCAGGCGCCGGTTCGTCAGCCGCGTCATCGGAAGCCGGTTCGTCGGTGGCGTCGTCGGACGCCGGTTCGTCAGCCGCATCGTCGGATGCGGGCTCATCAACTGCGTCATCGGACGCCGGCTCGTCGGTAGCATCGTCGGAGGCCGGCGTATCGCTATCGGCATCCTCCGGTGTGTCGGCATCGTCACCCGTGTCGGTGTCGTCACCCGTGTCGGTATCGCTGACGTCGCTATCCGGGCCGGTCTGCGGGTCGGGCTCCTCGTCCTCGAGCGAACCGACATAAACGGCAATCGCCACCGCGATGACCAGAACCGCAATCACCAGGCTGAGAGACTTGTTCACGGGATCGGATCTCCAATTGCGTCCATCGCGCGGGCGATACGCCGCGCGACGCGGCACAGCCCAACGTCTCGGACGCACAGCATTAGCACCTAACGGCGCAACCAGTCAGGCACAGCAATATGGCATGAACGCGACGGGCGCGCCAAACCGGTGCTCGCCGCCGCCTGGACGGTGCGGGACTTGCCTGTTGGCGCCGGGTCTGGCATAGGCTGGTGCGACAGCCGATCGGGCAGCCCCCGTTCGGCGCTTTTTGTTGTTGTCGGGCCGTGTGCCGCCCACCGGGCGGCGCGCGCCCGTGGGAGTGGCGATTGCCCAAACAGTCCTCAGATATGGAACGCTCCAAAGCCCCGGAACAGTCCGCAGACATGGGGCCGGGCACCTCCGGCATCAGCGTCTGCGTCTATTGCGGGTCATCCAATCGCGGCCCCGACACGCACAAGGCCGCGGCCGACGCGCTGGGCCGGATGTGCGGCGCGAATGGCTGGCGGCTGGTCTTCGGCGGCGGTCGCGTCGGCCTGATGGGCCGGGTGGCCGATGCCGCGCTGGAGGCGGGGGCCGAGGTGATCGGCATCATCCCGACCTTCCTGCACGAGCACGAGGTCGGCCATTCCGGCGTCACCCGGCTGGAAATCGTCGACAACATGCACCTGCGCAAGCAGCGCATGGCCGAGCTGTCCGACGCCTTCCTGGTGCTGCCGGGCGGGCTTGGCACCCTGGACGAGACCTTCGAGATCGTGACCTGGCGGCAGCTCGGGCTGCACAACAAGCCGGTGATCGTGATCGACGTCGACGGTTACTGGCGCCACCTGACGGCGTTGCTGGACGATATGGCGGCAACCGGCTATCTGGGGCCGGAACACCGCGGGCTGGTGACGGTGGTGTCGGACGTGGCCGACGTACCCGCCGCCATTGCGGAAACCGCACAGCCGCAGTCCGACCTGAAACAGAAATGGATGTAGCGCGTTGTTCTAGCGCCAATTCGGCACCGGCCCTCTCCCCCACCCGGCCACCCAGGCATGATGCGTTCTGTGGCTGACCGGGTGGGGATGAGGGCTGGCGTACAATGAGTACAATGAGAGCGACGCGCGTAAATCGGACTCTCAGACGAGGATCAGATGAGCAAGATTGAGGTGAAGACACCGGTCGTTGAGATCGACGGCGACGAAATGACCAGGGTGATCTGGCAGTGGATCAAGGACCGGCTGATCGAGCCCTATCTCGACATCAAGCTGGAATACTACGACCTGGGCATCGAGAAGCGCGACGAGACCGACGACCAGATCACCGTCGATGCGGCCAACGCGATCAAGAAGTACGGGGTCGGCGTCAAGTGCGCCACCATCACGCCGGACGAGGCGCGGGTGGAGGAGTTCGGGCTGAAGCGCATGTACCGCTCGCCCAACGGCACCATCCGCAACATCATCGGCGGCACCGTGTTCCGCGAGCCGATCATCTGCTCCAACGTGCCGCGCTACGTGCCGGGCTGGACCAAGCCGATCGTGATCGGCCGCCATGCGTTCGGCGACCAGTACCGCGCCACCGATATCAAGGTGCCGGGGCCGGGCAAGCTGACCATGACCTTCACGCCCGATGGCGGCGGCGAACCGGTCAGCCACGAGGTGTTCCACTTCGAGGGCAGCGGTGTCGCGATGTCGATGTACAACGTCGACGAGAGCATCGCCGGCTTTGCGCGCGCCTGCATGAACTATGGCCTGCAGCGCGGCTATCCGCTGTATCTGTCGACCAAGAACACGATCATGAAAGCCTATGACGGGCGCTTCAAAGACCTGTTCCAGGAGATCTTCGACACCGAGTTCAAGGCCAAGTACGACGAGGCCGGGCTGACCTACGAGCACCGGCTGATCGACGATATGGTCGCCTGCGCCATGAAGTGGGAAGGCGGGTTCGTGTGGGCCTGCAAGAACTACGACGGCGACGTGCAGTCCGACACGGTGGCGCAGGGCTTCGGCTCGCTGGGCCTGATGACCTCGGTGCTGATGACGCCCGATGGCCAGACCGTGGAGGCGGAGGCCGCGCACGGCACCGTCACCCGCCACTACCGCCAGTGGCAGGAAGGCAAGGAGACGTCGACCAACCCAATCGCGTCGATCTTCGCCTGGACCCGTGGGCTGAAGTACCGCGGCAAGTTCGACAGCACGCCCGAAGTGGAGAAATTCGCCGATACGCTGGAGAAAGTCTGCATCGACACCGTGGAAGGCGGCCAGATGACCAAGGACCTGGCGCTGCTGGTCGGCGACGATCAGGACTGGCTGACCTCGGCAGGCTTCTTCGACGCCATCGACGGCAATTTGAAGCGCGCCCTGGGGGCCTAAGAGATTATCGTCGTCCTCGCCCTTGTGGCGAGGACCCATTCTCGTCCAATACACCAATGGCTTGAGGCAAAACGCCGTCCGGGGTGGCGGCAGGTGCTGTGACCGGGCCGGCTTTGGCAGCGTCTCTCGGAAACGGCTGGGCCCGCCCCACAAATGGGCCCTCGCCACAAGGGCGAGGGCGTCAACCGGTGGGTTTGGCGACGCCGGACGCGCCTCGTTTCCCCAACAACCGGTCGTAGAGCGCCACCAAACCATCGCCATAGTGGCGCTGGCGGTGGTGGTCGCGCACGGCGGCGGCGTTGGCGGCGCCGATCTGCGCCGTACGCGGACGGTCGGCGGCTGCGGCGCGCACCGCATCGACAATGGCATCCGGACGGCCCGGCGGCACCAGGGCGCCGTGCACCCCGTCTTGCACCACTGACCCGGCATTCGGTGTGACGATGGCGTAGCAGCCGGCGGCCAGCGCCTCGAACACCACCCGCGCCGAGCCCTCGGCCAGCGACGGGAAGACGAACACCTCGTTGCGTGCCATGACCTTGGCCAGCTCGGCACGCGACAGGCTGCCGAGCCGGACCACGCGCGGGTCCTCGAAAAACGCCGGGTCGGCGGCCAGCACCGCCGGCTCGATGTTGCCGGCAA
The DNA here is from genome assembly GCA_965227515.1 of Alphaproteobacteria bacterium. Taxonomy (GTDB): domain Bacteria; phylum Pseudomonadota; class Alphaproteobacteria; order CALKHQ01; family CALKHQ01; genus CBDDFZ01. The sequence goes on along the minus strand of CBDDFZ010000001.1, from coordinate 503,657 downwards.
TCTCCAGCCGCCAGTCGACATCGTCCAGCATGTTGAAGGCCGCGACCACGTCCGGCCCGCCCTTGCGCGCGCTCAGATGGCCGGCGAACAGCAAGCGCAATGGCCCATCGGTTGCGTCGTCCACGTCGCGCGGCGGCAGCCCGTCCAGGAACGCGTCGTCGACGCCGAGATAGATCACGGTGATCTTGTCCGGGTCCCAGCCGCGATTGACGAACGTGTCCTTCACGAAGTCGGAATTGACCACGATGTGGTCGCCGAGCCGGATGTCGTCCATCACCTGGGTCCAGAACCCGTCCAGCGGCGGCGACACGTCGGCCGGCGGCATCGCGCCGGCATTCTCGACCAGATAGCCGACCAGAGCCGGGTGGGCGATGGTGTGGTCGCAGACCGGGATCATGCCCATGGCGCGGGCCGTCGCCACCGAAGGGCCGCCGAAGCCAGCACGATAGTGATAGATGCGCGCACCGGCGCCGTGGCGGCGCAGCGCGGTCGCCGCCGCCTTGGAATAGCGGCGGTGGGCCGCGACCTCCAGCTTTCCGGCCAGCCCGTTCAGCGGGCTGCCGTGGAAGCGCCGCGCCACCCCGTCCATCACCTCGCCCATCCACAGCGGATGGACCAGCGCGTCGGGCACCTGCTCGGCGCGGGCCAGCAGGCGGGCGAGCTTGGCGTGGCCGCCCAGGCGCTTGACCACTTGGCGCACGAACGGCGTCGGGTAGGCGCCGGTTAGCATCGCCGTCAGCCGGTCGCGCCGCGCCATCTCGCTGGCGGCGATCGCCAGGTGGAACTTGGAAAACCCGTTGGAGATGACGATCATCGCGCCGCCGATGGCTGAGAGAGTGTCGGCGCTGCATTACGCGAGCCGAATGGCCGAACCGTACCCGCCGCTTCTTAAGGTCCCGTCGACGGCGCGTGATGCCCTGAGCTCAATTCAACATTGCGAACCGCTGCCGCCGTCGATGCAGATGCGGCCCAGGGAGTTCTCGAAGATCGTCGGGCCCAGCAGTTCCAGGCGCAGCAACAGCCAGCCGGCCTCACTCGCCACGGCGGCCAATTGGGCCTGGCTGGCGCTGACCTGCATGCGCGAGCTTTGCACCTGCGCGTAGTTGCGCTCGTAGGCCAGTTGCAGGCCGGAGGTTGAGCCCAGTTCGCCCTGGAACTGGCCGGCCATACCGGCATAGCCCTCACAGCCCAGGTTGACGCTGCTCAGCACGTACGTTCCGCCCTGGCCGATCACCATCAGCAGGCAATCGCATTCTTCCAGCAGGCGGCCGCCGAAGGTCACGTCGCACGTGTCGGCCAGCATCAACTGGCCGTTGCTCGGAACCACGCCGCCTTGCGCCGTCGCCGGCCCGGTCGTGCCCCCCATGCACAATGCGGCCACGGCGCCCAATGCCGCCAACCGCCATCCACGAGAATTGTTCGGGTGTTTCCTGTCCATCCTGGTCCGATCCTGTAAGCGTCCCCCGACGACCCCAGCTCAGGTCAAATAGTCACGTCAACAGGTCTATCTTGTCGCCGTCCAAAGTACCAGGAACGATCGTTACCGGCACCGAAAGGCGATTGGCCGCCTTGCCGACCAGATAGCTGACCAGTGGGCCGGGGCCCTTGGAGCCGGGGTTGGCGCCCAGCACCAGGACCGAGATCGACGGCTCCTCCTCCAACAGCGCCAGCAGCTCGTCGCTGGGCCTGCCCTCGCGAATGTGCAGGATCGGCATCTTGCCGCTCAGTTCCTGGCAGGTCGCGGCGTGGCGGCGCAGGATCGCCTCCGCCTCCTGCCGCGCCTCCTCGCGCATCAGCTCGCTGACCGACAGCCAGTGCTGGAAATCGCCGGGCTCGATGACATAGAGCAGCGCGACGCGGCCGCCGGTGCGCTTGGCCCGGCGTGCGGCGAACCGCAGCGCCGAACTGAACTCCGGCGAGTCGTCCACCACCGCCAGGAAGATGCGTTCCGCGTTCTCTTCCGCCGGTTGTTCCGTGTCGTCCTGCGATGGCTCCTGTTCGGCCATCTCGTGTCCTCATCCCTCGTTGCGCCGTGGCCTTGTGCTTCGGCCCTTATCGCGCAATCGGTATCTCTGCCCTCTTGGCTTCTTCCGTCGCGGAGTCGTGCGCCCGCCTGCCCGCAGCTACGTTCTGCCGCCGAACAGCCGCGGCAGGAAACCGGCCGCGATCGCGACCAGGACCGCCACGATACCGTAGAGGACCGGACTGCCGTTGGCAAAATCGAACAGGTCCGCCTCCAGCCCCACCTTGCGGATGATCAGCGGGATCGACTGGGCGCCGATAACGTTGCCTTCGTGCAGGGTGTAGACGTCCACCTTGTAGGCTCCGGTGGGGACATTGGCCGGAAACCGCACGTCCGCCCGGAACAGCCGCCCGCCCAGGAAGGACACCGCGCCGGGCTCGGCAAGGTAGAGGTCGCTGCGCTGCATGGTCTCGAGCAGTGCTCGCCGGTGACGGTCGATTTCGCCCGGCGTGCGTTCGGCCAGCGCCGCTGCCGAGGGGCCGAGCTGCAACCGGTTGGTGCCGATTTCGTGCCGGTCCAGGATTGTCGCCGGCAGCATGTCGCTCAACGCTCCGGTGGACAGCACCGCGTAGAAGCCGGGCGCGTCGGTGAACTCGATCCCGGCGGCATTGACCCAGATGCCGCCGACATTGGTCTTTTCGCGCACCACGAAGCTCTCGCGCGGCCCGCGAATGACCACGGCGATATCGGTCGGCCCGTCGGCGGCGCCGAACAGCACCACGTCGGTGCCGATGAAACGGGTATCGATCTCGATGGTGTGCGATGACAGGTCGGCCATCACCGGCGTTTGGGCTGCCGCGCCCAGCGGCAGGCAAAGCAATGCGGCCACGGCCCAGCCGTGCCAGCGGGCGGTGGCGCCGGCTCTACGGGTAGCACCCTGTGTCGTGGTCGTGGCGAGGGTCATGGGGTGCTCACAGCGCTGGGCTCACTTCGAACATCTGCGCCGGCGTGGTGACCAGGTCGACCAGCAGCTTGCCGCACACCGCCAGCACCATCAGCGCCAGCAGGCCGCGCAACTGCTCGCCCTTCAGCTTCGCGCCCAGGCGGGTGCCGAACTGCGCGCCCACCACCGCACCGGCCAGCAGCAGCAGCGCCAGCATGATGTCGACGGTCTGGTTGGTGGCGGCGTGCAGGAATGTCGCGCTGGCGGTGACGAAGATGATCTGGAACAGCGAGGTGCCGATCACCATGGCGGTGGGCATGCCCAGCAGATAGATCATCGCCGGCACCATGATGAAGCCGCCGCCCACACCCATGATGGCGGCCAGCACGCCGACGGCGAAGCCGATACCCAGCGGCAGGATGGCGCTGATGTAGAGCTTCGACTTGCGGAAGCGCATCTTGAACGGCAGGCCGTGGATCCAGGTGTGCTTGTGCAGCTTGCGCCGTCCCGCCCCGCCGCGCCGGGACCGCAGCATGGCGCGGGTCGCCTCCACCGCCATGGTGGCGCCGATCGAGCCGAGGAAAATGACGTAGGCCAGGCTGATGACAAGGTCGACCTGGCCGATCTGGCGCAGGAGCTGGAACAGGAAGACGCCGGCAACCGTGCCGACCAGGCCGCCCGCGGTCAGCACGCAGCCCATCAACAGGTCGACATTGCCGCGCCGGAAATGGGCGACCACGCCGGCAACCGACGCCGCGACGATCTGGTTCGACACCGTGCCGACCGCGACGGGCGGCGGAATGCCGACGAAGATGAGCAGGGGCGTGATCAGAAAGCCGCCGCCGACACCGAAGATGCCGGACAGGATGCCGACAATCCCCCCAAGCCCGATCAACAAGAATGCGTCGACCGATATCTCGGCAATGGGGAGGTAGATCTGCATGGAACGCGCGCGATCCGGGCCCGACTCGATGCTGCGTGTAGCGTTCGCCCGGTTATAGCGCATTGCCCGGGACGCGCACGGCAATTCGGCTGGTTTGGGTCCACCGGCACCGTGCCAGCGGCCGGTCCTATACCCCCGGCACCATCCGTCCGGGGTTGAGCACGCCGTTGGGATCGAACTGCTGTTTCAGCCGAGCCCCCAGACCGGCCAACGCGGGCGCTTGCGGCTGAAACACGTCGACGGCGGCGCGGACGGCCTGCGGTGCCCGGATCAGGGTGGCATGGCCTGCCGGTTGGCCAGGGGTGCCGGCCGCCGCGACCGCGTCGCGCACGGCGCCGGCGCCACCATCCGGCTGGCCGGAGACCGCGATCCACAGCAGGCCGCCGCCCCAGTCGTAGTAGCCTTGCGCCTCGGCCGCGTCCCGCACCCGCGCCATCACGTCCGCCCCCAGGGTCGGGGTGACGCTGACGCGCCACACGCAGGCGCTGTCGATGGCCGTGTGCGGCGGCGCCAGCGCGCCCACGTCGCGGATATCGGCCCACAGGGCGAGCGCGTCGTCGCCCTCCAGAACATCGACGTTGCCGTGGCCCGCCAATTCGTCGCGCAGGGCCGCCACCCGCGCGGCCACCGATGGCGCGAAACCCTCCAGCCGTATCGCGGTGACCGCGTCGCCGGCGGCCGCCACCGGCTTGACCGGGCTGCGGGCCGCGATACCGGCCGGCAGATGTGCCGCGCCGGAGACGTCGTGGCTGGAATTCAGCGCAGCACTCATCGCCCGTTGCGCGGCATCGTCGCTCAGTCCGGCCAGCACCAGGCTGGCGGTCGCCTCCGGCGCCGGCAGCACCTTGACGCTGACCTCGTCGAGGGCGACCAGGGTGCCCCATGCGCCGGTGACCAGTTTGCAGATGTCGTAGCCGGTGACGTTCTTCACCACTCGGCCGCCGGCCTTGAACGCCTCGCCGCGCCCGGTCACGCCGGAAAAGCCCAGGAAGTGGTCTCGCGCGGCGCCGGCCTTGATGCGGCGCGGCCCGGCCAGGTTGGCCGAGATCGCACCGCCCAATGTGCCGCCACCGGCAGTCCCGCCAAGCAGCGGCCCCAGGTCCGGCGGCTCGAACGCCAGTTGCTGGCGCGCCTGCCCCAGCGCCGTGGCGATCTCCGCCATTGGCGTGCCCGGGCCGGCGGTCAGCACCAGTTCCTCCGGCGCGTAGTCGCGAATGCCGGCAAGGGCGGCCAGCGACGCCAGGTGCGCGGTCTGCATCGGGCGTCCCACTGTCCGCAGGGTGCCGGTCCCGACGATTTCCAGTGGGTGCTCTTCGGCCGCCGCCCAGGCGATCAACTCGCGCAGCTGGGTGGCATCGGCGGGACGGAGGTTGTCGGTGTCGGGCATTGCAATGGCTTGTGTTCGGGCGGCGACGCGCGGGCGGGGGGACAATAGCACACGCGCGCGAACGTATAGCCTTGCCGGCATGCCCATGCCCAGATTGTGTATGCCTGGGACGGTTTCGCGTGCGCGCAACATTTGCGTAACCGGCTCTCAATCTGTAAGCCTGTCCGGTACGCGAGTGGGGGTTGCCACTGGACGCGCGTTTGCGCGTGCAGGACGCGGTCTCGGCAGAGCGAAAAAGCGGGCACGAATCCGGGCGCGGAGCTCCGGGGGCGGCTCACAGATACGATGCCGGCGTCAAGTCGGCGCCAAGGGAGGACACAGATGTCTGACAAGACCGCGGCCACGTCCGGCCGCCGTAAATTCCTGAAGAATTCCGGTACCGTTGCTGCCGCGGCAGCGGCCAGCACGCTGGCGGCGCCCGCCATCGTGCGCGCGCAGGACGCCGTCGTCCTGAAGATGCAGTCGTCTTGGAGCGCCAGCGACATCTTCCAGGAGATGGCGCAGCAGTACGCCGACCGCGTCGCCGCCATGTCCGGCGGCCGTCTGACCATCGACCTGCTGCCGGCCGGCGCGGTGGTGCAGGCCTTCCAGGTGCAGGACGCCTGCCATGACGGCGTTCTGGACTGCGCCCATACCGTGACCGCGTACTGGTACGGCAAGAACAAGGCCGCGTCGCTGTTCGGCACCGGCCCGGTGTTCGGCGCCAATGCCTCGCAGATCCTGGCCTGGATCCACTATGGCGGCGGCGAAGCGCTGTACAACGAACTGGTGCAAGACATCCTGGGCCTCGACCTCGTCGGCTTCTTCGCGATGCCGATGCCGACCCAGCCGCTGGGCTGGTTCAAGAACGAGATCACCTCGGCCGAGGACATGCAGGGCCTGAAGTACCGCACCGTCGGCCTGGCCACGGACATCATGCAGGGCATGGGCCTGAACGTGACCCAGCTTCCGGGCGGCGAAATCGTGCCGGCGCTGGAGCGCGGCGTGATCGAGGCGTTCGAGTTCAACAACCCGACGTCGGACAGCCGGTTCGGCGCGCAGGACGTCTCCAAGACCTACATGCTGGGCTCCTACCACCAGGCGGCCGAGTTCTTCGAGATCATCTTCAACCGCGATGTGTACGAGGGCCTCAGCCCCGACATGCAGGCGATCCTGAAGCACGGCGCCGAGGCGGCGAACACCGCCAACTACGGCCTGGCGATGAACCAGTATTCGGCCGACCTGCAGAAGCTGATCAACGAGGATGGCGTCACCGTCTACCGCACGCCGGAGTCGGTGATGGCCGCGCAGCTTGAGTCGTGGGATACGGTCCTTGCCGACCTGACCCAGGACGAGTTCTTCGGCCGCGTCGTCGAGAGCCAGCGCGAATGGTCGGACCGGGTCGCCTACTACGACCTGACCAACAGCGCCGACTACAAGCTGGCGTACGAGCACTACTTCCCGGGCAAGCTCAGCTTCTAGTCGGGCCTACCCGAATGCATTGCGGGCCGGACCCTGTGGTTCGGCCCGTTCCTTTTCTAAACCGCGAGAGTTGGCCACCGGTCTGGCGTAGATGACCTCGATGGACGCATCTCCACAGGCGCGCCGGACCCTCGGCAGGCGGCGGCCGGCCCCCCGGCAGTTCGATCGGCGGCGGCTGGCGGCCTGGGCCTGCGTGACGCCGCTGCTGTTCGGGCTGATTGTCTTCGCGGTCTATCCGTTCCTCTATCTCATCGTGCTGTCGCTGCTGGACGCCAACCTGGCGGCGCCCTTTTTTCTGGATTTCAGCGACCGGTCGCTCGACTACCTGGGCGGCAACCTCAACGGCGGCGAGAACTACGCCGACGCGTTCGAGGACGAGATGTTCGTCAACTCGCTGTGGCGCTCGGCACTGTTCGCGCTGATGACGACGGCGGTGACCATCCTGACCGGCATTGCGGTCGCGTTGCTGGTCGACCGGGCGGTGCGCGCCCGCCAGGTGTTGCGCACCATCATCCTGCTGCCGCTGATGACGCCGCCGATCACCGTCGGCATCATGTGGAAGCTAATCTACATGCCGCAGGGCGGCTGGCTGAACAGCTTCCTGACCGACCTGTCGCTGATCAGCGCGCCGGTCAGCTTCCTGGGCGACAATCTGCTGGCGTTCCCGGCAGTGATGCTGGCCGACGTGTGGCAATGGACGCCGTTCGTGGCGCTGATGACGTACGCCGCCTTGCAGACCCTGCCGGAGGACGTCTACGAGGCGGCGAAGCTGGACGGCGCCACCGACCGCCAGGTGTTCTTCCGCATCACCCTGCCGATGCTGGCGCCGGCCCTGCTGGCCATCGCGGTGCTGAAGCTGGTGATCGGCTTCAAGGTGTTCGATCTGATCCACGTGCTGACCGCCGGCGGACCCGGCAGCGTGACCATGGTCTCCAGCTATCAGATCTACGAGGTCGGCGTGCAGCAGATGGACATCGGGCTGGCGTCGGCCGAGACCCTGGTGTTCGCGCTGGTGGTCGGGCTGATCACGCTGCCGTTCACCATCGGCCATGACGTGGCCGAGCGGCGGCTGGCATGACCGTCTCCACCGCGCAAACGCACGCGTCAGGCGCCTACCGGCCGCGGCTGCCGATCGGGCGCTGGATCGGCACGGCGGTCGCCGTCGCGTTCTTCGTGTTCCCGATCCTCTATCTCATCATGGTGTCGTTCAAGAGCCAGGACGACATCGCGGTTAGCGGGTTCTTCCCGAACGCGTGGCACTGGCAGAATTATCCGGCGGCGCTGGACGTCCAGAGCGCGGGCGCCATCGACATGCCGACCTATCTGCAGAACTCGGCCATTGCCGCCATCGTCGGCATGCTGGTGACGCTGATCGTGGCGGTGCCGGCGACCCACGCCATCGTGCGGCATCGGGTCGGCGGCAAGGTGCTGCCGGCGTTCGTGCTGGCGACCTATGTGGCGCCCCCGGTGGTGGCGCTGTTCCCGCTGTTCTACCTGTTGCGCACCGTGGGCCTGTCGAACTCGGTGTGGGGGCTGGGCCTCGTCTACGGGGTGATGAACCTGCCGGTGGCGTTCTGGCTGCTGTCCAGCTTCGTGCGCCGGCTGCCGGCGGAGCTGGAGGAGGCGGCGACCATCGACGGCGCCGGCTATTTCGGCGTGCTGGCGAAGGTGGTGGTGCCGCTGATGATGCCGGGCATCGTGTCCACCGGCATCATCTGCATGATCCTGTCGTACAACGAGTTCCTGCTGGCCTCGTTCTTCCAGCGCGGCACCGAGACCCAGACCGTGCCGGTGGGTCTGTCGCTCTACCAGGGCGACCGGCAGTTGCGGTTCGGGCAGATGGCGGTGGCGTCGCTGGCGGCGATGGTGCCGGTGTACTTGCTGGCCACGTTCTTTCAGCGATGGCTGATCCGCGGGCTGACGACAGGCGGCGTGCGGTGAGCCGCGACGTGCCGCCGGGGCGGTGGCACGTACGCGTACGGAGGGGAATACGGGAATGAGTGTGCTGCTGGGCGCCATTGGCGACGATTTCACCGGGTCCACCGATCTGGCCAACACCCTGGTCAAGGAGGGCATGTCGACGGTCCAGGTGATCGGGGTGCCGCGCCCCGGGCTCGACATCGGCGATGCCGCCGCCGTCGTGGTGGCACTGAAATCGCGCACCATTCCGGCCAATGACGCAGTGGCGCAATCGCTGGCCGCCCTCGACTGGCTGCGCGGCCAGGGCGCACGGCAGATCTTCTTCAAGTACTGCTCGACCTTCGATTCCACCGCCGAGGGCAATATCGGCCCGGTGGCCGATGCGCTGATGGATGCGCTGGACACCGACTTCGCCCTGGTCTGCCCGGCCTTTCCCGGCACCGGGCGCACCATCTATCAGGGCTATCTGTTCGTCGGCGACCGGCTGCTCGCCGAATCGTCGATGAAGGACCATCCCCTGACGCCGATGCGCGACAGCGACCTCGTCCGGCTGATGGGCGCGCAATCGGCGCGCGAGGTCGGGCTGGTGCCCCATGCGCGGGTCGCGGCGGGCGCCACGGCCATCGCCGCGGCAGTGGACGGCCTGCGCGGCGCGGGCAAGAGCTATGGCGTGGTCGACGTGATCGCCGACGACGACCTGCGCGCCATCGGGCGGGCGGCGGCCGACCACGCGCTGATCACCGGCGGGTCCGGCATCGCGCTCGGCCTGCCGGCGAATTTCCGCGACCACGGCGCGCTTGGCGGGCCGCAGGCGCCAACGTTGCCGAACGCCGAGGGGCGGTCCGTGGTGCTGGCCGGCAGTTGCAGTGCCGCGACCCGCGGCCAGATCGCGCTTGCCGAGAAGGCGTGGCCGACCGCCAAGCTCGATGTCGACCGCATCGTTGCAGGCGCGGAGGTTGCTGGCGAGACGATCGCCTGGGCGCTGGCGCAGCCGGCCGAGACACCTGTGTTGATCTACAGTTCCGCCGATCCGCAGGAAGTGGCCGACGTTCAGCAGCGTCACGGCCGCGACCGCGCCGGGGCGGCCATCGAACGCGCGATGGGCGAGATCGCCCGCGGGCTGGTCGGCGGCGGCGCGCATCGCTTGATCGTCGCCGGCGGCGAGACCGCAGGCGCCGTGGTCTCCGCCCTGGGGGTCGAGATGCTGCGCATCGGCCCGGAGATCGATCCCGGCGTGCCGTGGACCGAGGCGCCGGCCGGCGCCGACCTGGGCGCTCCGACCCTGGCCCTGGCGTTGAAGTCAGGCAACTTCGGCGCCGAGGACTTCTTCGCCAAGGCCTTCGCGATGCTGGATTAGGGGCTAGCGCCTTCCGCCTATTCGGCCAGCATGGCCGCGCCGTCGTCGAACACGTGCACCCACATTGCCGGTGGCTCGCCGTGGTTGCTCTGCGCCGGGACGACGATGTCCAGGCAATTGCCATTCAGGTCGGCCAGCACCCAGGGATGGGTGAAATAGGTGCCCTGCACCAGCGATTGCTCGGGCGCGATGTCGGCGTAGTGCACGCGCCCGCCCTCATAGTCGAGCCAGATGAGCTGGATCGGAAACGATGCGAAGTTGTCGACGGACAGATCGAGCGCCGCATCCGAGTTGATCGAGTGTAACTGCCATTCGAGATCGCACCCCACCACGCCCCAGAGGTCCTCGGTCAAGGGCGGCTGGGCCTTGTCCTTCTGGTCGGCGCTTGCCGGGGCGGTGACGGCGGTTGCCGCCACCAGAGCGCACAGAACAACATAGCGGTTTCGCACGTCACCCGATCCTTCCGGTTCGTTAATGTGAGAGCCGGTGCCAACCCGGTGCCGACCGAAACGATCATGACCTAAAATATGTCGAAATATACGACGTACTTGGCGCCGTGGCCGGCGGTCTCGACGCTGAAGTCGTACTCCAGGCGCTCACCGGCATCGTTGTGGTCGTAGTAGTGGCTTTCGCGCGCCCAGGCTTCCATGTCCGATCCGAGAATCACCGTAGTTGCCCGGCCCATGAAGTCATGGTCGGCCGACTCCAGGTCCTCCAGCATGCGTTGGGCCACCATGTCTGCGGCCACGCCGGCCCCCGCGCCATAGACCGGATTTGCTGTCATCAGGCTGACGCCGAGCGCGATATTGATGCTGACCAGCACCCGCAGCGCGTTGGCGGCATGGCTGTCGTACTCCCACACCTGGGTGTCGATGAACAGGTCGCGCGCGCCGCCGGACCAGATGTCGTAGTAGTAGTCGCGAAATTCGCCGGCATCGACATCGGTCCAGTACGTCGGCTCGTCATCCGCCGTCCGCGGCAGCAGCAGTGGCCCGGCCAGCAATTCGCCCGTGTTGTTGTCGAATATCGTCACAATGACGAATGTCTCGTCGGAGTCCGATCCAAGGCTGTGGTTGGCCTCGCTGGTGCAATAGATGCCGGCCAGCCAGAGTTCATAGGCCGATGCCGTCGTGGGCAGCGCCCCGGACGCACATACCGCCGCCATGGCGCCCGTCAGAAACCGTACGTACCTGTTTGCCATCGCGGCCGACCCCCAGACTTTCTGTACCTTGCGAGGGGCGACTGTAGGCCATCGCCGGGGCGGTTGCACGCACGATGCCGCGGGCCGCGGTCGCGCCCGGCGAACCTGTCACTTGCCCAATAAACAGGCGGCTGATATGGCATTCCGCACACGCCGCGTGCAAAAACCGATCAAGAAATGTGCACCTGGGCGTAGGAGTTCGGCTTAGGCGCTCCATCAGGCGTCGGTTCGCGGCCGTCCGTTCGGGCGGCCTTGTCTTGGGAAATGTGAGGTACCGCATGTCGTCACCCGACACGGCATGGTTGCTGACGGCAACCGCGCTGGTCCTGTTCATGACGCTGCCGGGGCTGGCGCTGTTCTATGGCGGCCTGGTGCGCGCACGCAACGTCGTCTCGGTGCTGATGCACTGCTTCGCGATTTGTTGCGTCGTGTCGATCGGCTGGATGGTCATTGGCTACAGCATCGCCTTCGGGCCTGACGCCGGCTGGTTCGGCGGCTTCGATGCCGCGTTGCTGCTGTCGCTGTCGCGCGCGCCCGACGACGGGTCGACCACCGAACTGCTGACGGTCGTGTTCCAGATGACGTTCGCGATCATCACGCCGGCGCTGATCGTCGGCGCCTTCGTCGAGCGCATCAAGTTCGGTTTCGTGATGCTGTTCAGCCTTTTGTGGATGCTGCTGTGCTACGCGCCGGTGGCGCATTGGGTCTGGGGCGGCGGCATCCTCAGCGCCGACAGCAGTTGGGGCCTGTTCAACGGCGTCGGCGTGCAGGACCTCGCCGGCGGCGTGGTGGTGCACGAGACGGCGGGCATCGCGGCCCTGGTCTTGGCAATCCTGGTCGGCCGCGCGCCGCGCTTCCCCGAGCACGTGCAGCCGCCGCACCGCCCGGTGCTGGTGATGATCGGCGCTTCCATGCTCTGGGTGGGCTGGTTCGGCTTCAACGGCGGCTCGCCGGGGGCCGCCAACAACGATGCGGTGTCGGCGGTGCTGGTGACCCATCTGTCCGCCGCGACCGCCTCGCTGACGTGGCTGGGCTGGGAATGGCTGCGCCACGGCAAGCCCAGCCTGGTCGGCATCGTCACCGGCATGGTGGCGGGCCTGGCCTCCATCACCCCGGCGTCCGGCCATGTCGGCCCGGTCGGCGCGCTGATCATCGGCGGCGTCGCGGGCATCCTGTGCCAGGAAGCGATTGGCGTGCTGAAGCGCCGCTGCCGGGTGGACGACAGCCTGGACGTCTTCGCGGTCCATGGGCTGGGCGGCATCTGGGGCGCCCTGGTATTGCCGTTCCTGGCCGCGGAGTCGCTGGGCGGCGCCGGCCTCGGCGGGGTCGAGGCGGGCACCCAGTTCACCGTCCAGCTTGTCGGCATCCTGATCGTGCTCGCCTACACCCTGGTCGTCACCGCCATCATCGCCGTGGTCTGCCGCGCGTTGGTCGGCATTCGGGTCCACGACGAGGTGCTCAACGAGGGCCTGGACATCAACATCCATGGCGAACGCGGCTACGACCACACTTGACCGCCATGCCGCATGGCTCGGGCACATTGCGGCACGGTCATTGCTGCATGTCATCCGATATGCGCTATGCTGGCGTTCGAAACCGTGGACGCGTGCGCTGCCGGGGTGAGTAAGACGGGCGGGGCGAAGGAGACAGGTCTATGCAAATGGTGGTGGCGATCATCCGGCCGCATCAGCTCGATGCCATTCACGACGCGCTCACCGGCATCGGCGTTGCCGGAATGACGGCGACGGAAGTGAAGGGGTTCGGCCGCCAGAAGGGCCAGACCGAGGTCTATCGCGGCGCCGAGTACCACATCAATTTCGTCGCCAAGGTGCGGATCGACGTGGCGGTGCCCGACGACCTGGTGGACCAGGTGGTGGAAACCATCCGCGCCACCGCCAACACCGGCAAGATCGGCGACGGCAAGGTCTTCGTCATGCCCATCGGCGAGGCGGTGCGGGTGCGCACCGGCGAGCGCGGCGACGAGGCGCTGTAGCCGGCAACGGGCCGCCGGACATCCGACCCTCGGTTCCAATTCCTTGATTTCCGCGTTGCCGCGCCCCATTTCTTGACCTGCGGCCGATGCCGACAGGGTCGGCCGCGCGGACGGGTGCCTGAAGTTTGCACACAGGACGTACTCCATGCGTGCACCCATAGGGCCCGATCGCCGTTCACGCTCACGCATGGAGGTGACGGTGGCACGAATGTCGCTGTTCAACAGCCCGCTGATGCTCGGTTTCGATCAGATCGAGCGATCGCTGGACCGGATGACCAAGGCCGCGCCCGACGGTTATCCCCCATACAATATCGAGAGGCTTGGCCCAGACCGTCTGCAGATCGTGCTCGCGGTGGCCGGATTCACCCTCGACGACCTGCACATCGAGATCGAGGCCAACCAGTTGACCGTCGCCGGCAGCCAGTCGGACGAGGATGACGGGCGCGTATTCCTGCACCGTGGCATTGCCGCGCGGCAGTTCAAGCGCACCTTCCTGCTGGCCGACGGCGTGGAAGTGCGGGACGCCAGCTTGCGCAATGGGTTGCTGATGATTGACCTGAACCAGCCGCTGGCGCACGAGAACGTCCGCAAAATTGCCATTCGCGACGCCGAAGGTGGTGGCGGCACGAAAGCTGCAGCAACTTCAACAGGTAGGGCCAAGCGCGCGCCAACCAGCGCCGCGACGTCCGATTAATCCAGCCAGGAGGTGCACCATGGACATGGCACAACAATGGCGCGAAATCACGACCCAGGACCTTGCGGCCCTTGGCGTTAACGACGTCGCCTACATCAAGCAGGTGGACAAGGACGGCAGCACCGGTTTCGCGGTATGCGCCGCCAATGGCCGTAAGCTGGCGATGGCGCCCAGCTATGAGGCCGCAATCAGCCTGATCCATCAGAACGAGATGGAGGCGGCGACGCTGCATTAGCGCCGGATGACGCCGCGGCCGCGGCAAGCTATGCTTTGCCGTCGCACCGGATTGCGGCTGCGACAGACATGGCGTACGCGCACCACACCGCGCCGAGACCAATGCGCATGACCGATCTACCCAAGTCCGACCGGATGCCCGATGCGGGGGAGTATCCGCCAAGCACGGTCGAGGTCACGGGCATGGAAATGCGCGAAGACGGGAAGGTGGCGATCAGCATGACCATGTTGGTCGACGCCAACCGGCTGGTCGAGTTGACGTCGCATATGATCAAGATGGGCGTCACCAGCTGGTCCGACTACCTGACCAAGAAGAAGTAGCACGCGGCCGCCACCGGCAGAGAACCGGTGGCGACGCGCATCTGCGACGCGGCGGCCGGACGGGAGAGGGAACCGGGGCCGCAGCGCATATCAATATCTGGGCTGGGTGAGGCGGCGCAGGTGTGAGGCGGATCACCGGATGCCGCATACGTCGTCCACGCCAACAATCCGCCGTATTTCTTGGATACTCAAACCCTGCGGCGGCGTTGCATGCCGGACGCCACGGCAATTGCGGCCAGCAAGGGGACATCTTCAGATGACATTCAATGCATCGCCTGCGCTTTGGGCAGGCATGGCCGCGGCCATCGCGTCGATCGTATCGCTGGGCACCGCGTCCGCCCAGGTCGGCCTGGGCCAGCCGCAGGGCAGCAGCGGCAGCATTGCCGGCGAGCCGGCGCCGACTAGCTGAAAAGTGCTCTAGGGCCTGTTGAGATTCATCGCGAGTTTATGACAGCTGCTGCGAGATGGATGATGGCGTTGAAGCTTGTGTCGGTTTTGTCTGCACGCATGGCGATTCGCTTGAACTCTTTGAGTTTGCAGAAGAAGTTTTCGATCAGATGACGCCATTTGTACATCTCGGCGTCGATTTGCAGCGGGCTGGCGCGGCGCGGATGCTGGGATATGACGATCTTGGCACCGCGCTCGTTGAGGTCAGCAACGATGGCGCTGGTGTCGAACGCTTTGTCCGCGATCATCGCCTTGAAGGAGAGTCCGTCGATGAGCGGCGGCACGCCAACCGTATCGTAGCGATGGCCGGGCAGGAGCACGAAACGCACCAGATTGCCAAGCGCATCACACAGCGCGAGGATCTTCGTCGTCATCCCGCCCTTGGAGCGGCCGATGGCCTGGCTTTGAGTCCCCCTTTTGCGCCCTGGCCGTGGCGGTGCACCTTGACAATGGTGGCATCAACCATGGCGTATTCCATGTCCGGCTCGTCCAAGCAGGCCTCGAACAGCCGCACGAAGACGTCTGCTTTGACCCAGTCGCGGTATCGCTTAAAGACCGTGTTCCAAGGGCCAAAAGATGTCGGGAGATCACGCCACGGGCTGCCCGTACGCACCACCCACAGCACGGCTTCGACAAAGCGCCGGTTGTCAGCGCCACTGCGGCCCGGATCGCTCGGCTTGCCCAAGCAATGGGGTTCCATCTTCGCCCATTGGGCGTCACTCAGTACGAATCGTTCCATCCGAAGCTTGAATCACAACCAAGCACGGAGAGGAATCCTGAATCTCAACAGGCCTTAGAGCGGGGTCTTTTTTGGAAGAATCGAAAGGGGATTCCCGACTCGGGTGGCAATCTGATTCAACGTGTTGGTCTTGAGAGGAGGCTGGCGCGATGGGTCGACCCTATTCGAATGATCTTCGTGAGCGTGCTGTTGCCCGGGTGATGGCCGGTGAGACGGTTCGCTCTGTGGCATCCGCGTTCGATGTGAGCGTGTCTGCGGTTGTGAAGTGGTCGCAGCGATATCGGCGCACCGGGAGCGTTGCGCCGGGCAAGGTCGGTGGCCACAAGCGGATCATATTGGCGCCGCATCGCGACTTCGTGCAGGCTCGTTTGGCTGCCGAGCCGCACCTTCCCTTGCGCTCCTTGCAGCGCGAGTTGGCCGATCGCGGCATCCGGGTGAGCTACGGCGCGATCTGGCGCTTTGTGCATGCCGAGGGATTGAGCTTCAAAAAAAACCGCGTTCGCCAGCGAGCAGGATCGTCCCGACGTGGCGCGGCGCCGCGCGCGCTGGAAGCGTCATCAGGCGAAACTTGATCCCGCCCGCCTGGTCTTCATTGACGAGACCTGGGCCAAGACCAACATGGCGCCGTTGCGGGGCTGGAGCCGGCGCGGCCGGCGCCTCGTCGGCAAGGCACCGCACGGCCGCTGGCGCACCCTGACCTTCCTCGCTGCTCTGCGCTGCGACCAGCTCACCGCACCGTGCGTCTTCGACGGCCCGATTAACGGTCAGGCCTTCCTCGCCTATGTCGAGCAAATCCTGGTGCCGACGCTCAAACCCGGCGACATCGTCATCATGGACAACCTGGGCAGCCACAAGGGCAAGGCCGTACGGGCCGCCCTGCGCCAAGCCGGCGCAAGGCTGCTCTTCCTGCCGCCCTACAGCCCCGACCTCAATCCCATCGAGCAGGTGTTCGCCAAGCTCAAGCACCTGCTCAGGCGCGCCGCAGAGCGCACCATCGACGACACATGGCGGCGTATCGGAAAACTACTCGACGCGTTCCAGCCACACGAATGCAACAACTACATCGTCAATGCAGGATACGCTTCCGCATAAAACGATCCCGCTCTAGCCCTGAAGTTTGCCCTCGGCGGTCATCACGACCCGGCCTTCCGGACCGTAGGCCGCGACCGCGAAGCCGCCATTTCCATCGGGACCGCCTGACAGGCTGAGCGCCTCGCCGCAGAACAGTGGCGCGCGGGCGCGAAAATCGAACGTTGCCGGCGGCGCGCCGGCGCCTTCGGCCACCAGCCCCATCAACAGGGTCGCGGTCAGCGGCCCGTGCACGATCAGGCCGGGATACCCCTCGACATCGCGGGTGTAGTCGGCGTCGTAGTGGATGCGGTGCCCGTTGAACGTCAGCGCGGAATAGCGGAACAGCAGCACCGGATCCGGCACCAGCGATTGTTGCCACGGGTCGGTGGCGGGCGGCGGTGTGCCGGCGGCCGGCCGCGCCGCCAAGTCCGCGTCGCGATAGACGATGTCGTGTTCCTCGGTCGCAACCGCCGTGCCATCGACCGCGATCTCATGGCCGACAGTGACGAAAACCAGCGGCCCGCTGCGTCCCTGCTTGGCCGTCACATCGAGAACGGTGGACGTGCGGCGCGCGTCGGCGCCGACCGGGATCGGCGCCTGCCACGACAACCGCCCGCCGGCCCACATCCGCCGGTCCAGCGGCACCGGCGGCAGGAACGCGCCGCGTGCCGGATGGCCGTCGCTGGCAAGTGCGCGGGCCGGCTCGGCCTCGCGAAAGAACAGCCAGTGCCAGCCCGGCGGCAGGGCGTCGCCCGGCCCCGGCGGATCGCCGGCGCGGTCCAGGGTCGCGTGCATCGCCGCCACGTGCCAGGGGTCGATGCGGTCGTCCGCGGTGCGGCTGCGGCCGATCCACGACCGCAGGTGATCAAGTGATTCTTGCATCTATTCTGCGCCAGCCCTCTCCCCCACCCGGCCGCCCAACGACAGTATGATTGCTGGGCGGCCGGGTGGGGGAGAGGGCCGGTGCCGACTAAGCGAAAGTGTCATAGGCTATTCACCCGCCGATTACGCTCCCGTCGCGGCGGCCCGTTCGATGCCGAGCGCCGACAGGGCCGTGGCGACGATGGCCGCAGCGTCGAGGCCGGCGTCGGTGTACTGCGCCGCCGGGGCGCCATGGTCGATCAGCCGGTCGGGCAACGTCATCGGCCTGAGCTTCAAACTGCCGCCGACCAGGTCGGCGTGGGCCAGCGTTTGCATCACCTGGGCGGCAAACCCGCCGACAGCCCCTTCCTCCACCGTCACCAGCACCTCGTGGCCGGTGGCCAGCCGGCGCACAAGGTCGGCGTCCAGCGGCTTGGCGAAGCGGGCGTCGGCCACGGTCGCGCTCAGGCCGTGCTGGGCCAGCGTCTCGGCCGCTTCAAGGCAGGCCGCCAGCCGCCCGCCATAGCTCAACAGGGCAACCGCACTGCCCTCGCGCAGCACCCGCCCGCGGCCGATCTCCAGCGGCGTGCCGCCCTCCGGCAGCTCCACGCCCATGCCCTCGCCGCGCGGGAACCGAAGCGCCGACGGCCGGTCGTCGATGGCGACCTGGGTCGCCACCATGTGCTTCATGTCGGCTTCGTCGCCGCAGGCCATCAGCACCATGTCCGGCAGGCAGCCGAGATAGGTGATGTCATAGGCGCCGGCGTGGGTGGCGCCATCGGCCCCGACCAGACCGGCCCGGTCGATAGCGAAGCGCACCGGCAGATGCTGCAGCGCCACGTCGTGGACCACCTGGTCATAGGCGCGCTGCAGGAAGGTGGAATAGATGGCGCAGAACGGCACCATGCCCTCGGCCGCCAACCCGGCGGCGAAGGTGACCGCATGCTGCTCGGCGATGCCGACGTCGAAGGTCCGGCGCGGAAAACGCTCGGCGAACTTGGCGATGCCGGTGCCGCCGGGCATGGCGGCGGTAATGGCGACAATGCGGTCGTCGCGCTCGGCCTGGGCGACCAATTCCTGGGCGAACACCGATGTGTAGCTCGGCGCGTTGCTGGCCGACTTGCGCTGGGTGCCGGTGACCACGTCGAACTTGGCGACGCCGTGGTACTTGTCCTCTGCCGCCTCCGCCGGGGCGTAGCCCTTGCCCTTCTGGGTGGCGACGTGGACCAGCACGGGGCGGCGATGGCGCGACCGGCGCACGTTGTCCAGCACCGCCACCAGGTGCTCCAGGTCGTGGCCGTCGACCGGGCCGATGTAGTAGAAGCCCATCTCCTCGAACAGGGTACCGCCGGCCACCATGCCGCGCGCGAACTCCTCCGCCCGGTGGGCCGCCTCGGCGAACGGGCCGGGGAAGCGGTGCGCCATGCGCTTGGCAACCTGGCGCAGCGACCGGTAGGGGTTGGAGGAGACCAGCCGCGACAGATAGCTCGACATCGCGCCGACCGGCGGGGCGATCGACATATCGTTGTCGTTCAGAACCACGATCATGCCGGCGTTCAGGGCGCCTGCGTTGTTCATCGCCTCATAGGCCATGCCGGCGCTCATGGCGCCATCGCCGATCACGGAAACCACCTTGTGGTCCTGGCCGCGCAGGTCGCGCGCCACCGCGAAGCCGAGCCCGGCGGAGATGGACGTGGAACTGTGGGCGGCACCGAAGGGATCGTAGTCGCTCTCGCTACGCCGGGTGAAACCGCTGAGCCCGCCCTGCTGGCGCAGGGTGCGGATGCGGTCGCGCCGGCCGGTCAGTATCTTGTGCGGATAGGCCTGGTGGCCGACGTCCCAGATCAGCTTGTCGCGCGGCGTGTCGAAGACGTAGTGCAGCGCCACCGTCAGCTCGACGACGCCGAGGCCGGCACCCAGATGGCCGCCGGTGATGGAGACCGCGTCGATCAACTCCTGGCGCAACTCGTCGGCCAGTTGCGGCAGATCCTGCGGGTCCAGCCGGCGCAGGTCGGCCGGCTCGGTCACGGTGTCTAGCAAAGGTGTCGGCGTCATCCGGCCCGTCCGTCATCAGTATTGCGAGCGATCTCGCTCAATACCGATATGGAACGTTTGCGGCGCGAGTTTGGTGCGGCGCGCATTCGCCGCAGGCGTCACACGCGCCAGAACACCAGCACGGCATACACCACCGCGATGATCGTCGCCACCCACAGCAGCGGTTCGCCGAGGAAGGCCAGCCACAGCAGGTGGATGAAGGCCGACCCCAACAGCGAGATGAACAGGCGGTCGCCACGGGTGGTCCTGAGCCCCAGGATGCCGTCGCGCGGGCCGCCGCCGGGGCTGACGGCTTCCCAGACGCCCATCGCGACCAAGGCAAGCGCGATACCGACGAAGAACAGGCCGGTCGGTAAGGTCCACGCCATCCAGCCGAACGCCCAGTTGAGCACGGCGTCGATCCGCGTCCAGTACATGCCGTAGGCAAGCCCTAGCATGACAGGCTCCAATCACTGCGCTGGCCGTCCATCACACCCGCCCCAGGGCGAAGCCCTTGGCGATGTAGTTGCGCACGAAATAGATGACGATTGCCCCCGGTATGATGGTCAGGCAACCGGCCGCCGCCAGCAGGCCGAGCTCGTAACCGGCGGTACTGGTGGTGCGAGTCATGACGGCGGCGATCGGCTTCGCCTCCACCTGGGTCAGCGTCTTTGCGAGCAGCAGCTCGACCCAGGAGAACATGAAGCAGAAGAACGCCGCGACGCCGATGCCCGACGCGATGGTCGGCATGAAGATCCGCACGAAGAAGCGCGGGAACGAATAGCCGTCGACATAGGCGGTCTCGTCGAGCTCGCGCGGCACGCCGGACATGAAGCCTTCCAGAATCCACACCGCCAGCGGGATCGAGAACAGGCAGTGTGCCAGCGCCACCGCGAAGGGCGTGTCGAACAGGCCGATGGCGTCGTAGAGCTGGTAGAACGGCAGCGCGAACACCGCCGGCGGGGCCATGCGGTTGGTCAGCAGCCAGAAGAACAGGTGCTTGTCGCCGAGGAAGCGGTAGCGCGAGAAGGCATAGGCCGCCGGCAGCGCAACCGTCACCGAGATCACCGTGTTGATGACGACGTAGTAGATCGAGTTCAGATAGCCTGAATACCAGGTCGGGTCGTTGAAGATGGTGGCATAGTTCTCCAGCGTGAACTGCTCCGGCCACAGCGAGAAGCCGCCGAGAATCTCGTTCGTCGTCTTGAACGACATGTTCAACAGCCAATAGATCGGCAGCATCAGGAAGACGATGTAGATCGTCGGCGCCACCCACTTCCATGAAGGTTGGCGCCTCATGACTGGTCCTCGTTGCGGGTCATCACGGTGTAGAACACCCAGCTCAGCAGCAGCACGATCAGGAAGTAGACCAGCGACATGGCGCCGGCGCGGCCCAGGGCGAACTCGCCCAATGCCACCTTGTTCAGATCGATCGACAGGAAGGTGGTGGACGACCCGGGCCCGCCGCCGGTCAGCACGAACGGCTCGGTATAGATCATGAAGCTGTCCATGAAGCGCAGCAGGATGGCGATGATCAGCACCCGCTTCATCTTTGGCAACTGGATGTGGCGGAACACGGACCAGCGCCGCGCGCCGTCGATGCGGGCTGCCTGGTAGTACGCATCGGGGATCGAGCGCAGACCGGCATAGGCCAGCAGCACCACCAGCGACGTCCAGTGCCAGACGTCCATCAGGACGGTGGTGAACCAGGCATCGAACGGCTGCTGGGTGAAGTTGTAGTCGAAGCCGAGCCCGTTCAGCGCGCGGCCGAGCAGGCCGAGGTCAGGCAACGCGATGAAAGTCCACATCGCGCCGACCACATTCCACGGGATCAGCAGGGGCAGCGCCATCAGCACCAGGCAGACCGAGACCCAGGGCCCCTTGCGCGGCATGGTCAGCGCGATCGCGACGCCCAGCGGCACCTCGATCAGCAGAATGATGCCGGTGAACAGGCATTGCCGCCACAATGCGCCCTGGAACCGGTCGGAGCCCAACAGGTCCTCGAACCACTTCAGGCCCGACCACAGGAAGATGTTGTTGCCGTAGGTTTCCTGGACCGAATAGTTGACCACCGTCATCAGCGGGATGATGGCGTTGAACGCCACGAGCACCACCACCGGAATGACAAACAGCCAGGCCTTGTTGTTTTGCAGTCGCCGCGCCATCGCTCAGCCCTGGGTTGCGCTGGAGTGGCCGACCGCCCAACCGTCGGCATAGACCTGGGTGTGCGCCGGGTCGAAGGTGACGAATGCCTTCTCGGCAGGGATGACCCCGTCCTCCGACACCAGGAGCTGGATGCGCGCGGCACCGCCGGTATGGTCCTCGGCCCTGGTATCGACGATGCGATAGCGGCCGGCGTCGCTGACCTTGACGATATCCACGGGAATCCCGCTGTCGGCAAACTCGACGAACTCAGGCCGGACCCCCAGCTCGATGCGCGCGGCACGCTCCGGCGGACGGGCGGCGCCATTGGTGCGAACGGTCTGGCCGCCGAACTGTGCCGCGCCATTGTCGATGGTGCACGGCAGCACGTTCATGCCCGGCGAGCCGATGAAGTGGCCGACGAAGGTGTGCTTCGGCCGCTCGAACAGGTCGACTGGAGTGCCCACCTGCACCACCATGCCGTCGTGCATCACCACCACCTTGTCGGCGAAGGTCAGCGCCTCGGTCTGGTCGTGGGTGACGTAGATCATGGTGGCGCCGAACTGCTGGTGCAGCGCCTTCAGCTGCGAGCGCAGCCGCCATTTCAGGTGCGGGTCGATGACCGTCAGCGGCTCGTCGAACATGATGACGTTGACGTCGGCGCGCACCAGCCCGCGGCCGAGCGAGATCTTCTGCTTGCCGTCGGCGGTCAGCCCGGCGGCGCGGCGGTTCAGCATGTCGGTCAGGTCGACCATCTCGGCGATCTCGCGCACCCGCTCTTCCACCTGGCGCGCCGGCACGCCGCGGTTGCGCAGCGGAAACGCCAGATTGTCGTGCACGGTCATGGTGTCGTAGACGACCGGGAACTGGAACACCTGGGCGATGTTGCGCCGGTCCGGCGGCTCTTGGGTCACGTCCTGGTCGTCGAACAGCACCCGCCCCTCGGTCGGGGTCAGCAGGCCGGAGATGATGTTGAGCAGCGTGGTCTTGCCGCAACCGGACGGCCCCAGCAGCGCATAGGCGCCGCCATCGGACCATTCGATGCTCATCTGCTTCAGCGCCCAGTCTTCGTCAGCGCTGGGGTTGTCGACATACGAATGGCGCAGGGCATCGAGCGTGATTTTGGCCATGGCTCAGTCGCCCCCGCCCATGGCGTGCGCCACGCCGGCGTCTGCGCTGCCCTGATCGTCGTCCGGCAAGCCGATCAGCCGCTCGGCACCGTCGAAGTACAGGCAACGCCGCGGGTCGAAGTACATGCGTGCCTGGTCGCCGACATTGAACGGGTGGACGCCATGGGACTGCGACACCCACGAGCGGCCGTCGTGCAGGCGGAAGTGAACGATGCTCTCCGATCCGCTGAGCTCGGCCACCTGCACCTCGCCGGTCACTTCCACGTCGTCCGGGGAGCGGCGCACCGGGCTGACGAAATGGGGCCGGATCGCCATGGTGTAGACGCCGTTGCCATGGGGGCGCAGGACGTCGGTCACCTTCCAGGCGGCGGTGCTGCCGAAGCTTGCCCGGTCGCTGTGTTTTGTGATCGGCGCGGTGTTGATCGGCGGGTCGGAAAACACCCGCGCGGTGGTCAGGTCGTGCGGCTGGCGATAAACGGCGCCGGTCGGCCCGAATTGCGTGATCCGGCCCTCGTGCAGGGTGGCGGTATGGCCGCCCAGCAGCAGCGCCTCGCCAGGCTCGGTGGTGGCGTAGACGACGGTGCAGCCGCGATCCTCGAACAGGCGGGGCAACTCGTCGCGCAGTTCCTCGCGCAGCTTGAAATCCAGGTTGGCCAGCGGCTCGTCCAGCAGCACCAGGTCGGCATCCTTGACCAGGGCGCGGGCGAGCGCGGTGCGCTGCTGCTGGCCGCCCGACAGCTCGGACGGCTTGCGCTTCAGCATCGGGCTCAGGCGCAGCATCTCCGCGACCTTCTCGACCCGGGTCCGGATCTCGTCGCGGCGCATGCCGGCCACTTTCAGCGGCGAGGCGATGTTCTCGAAGACGGTGAAATTGGGATAATTGATGAACTGCTGATGGACCATGGAGACGTTGCGCTTGGCCGCCGACACGGCGGTGACGTCACGCCCGTTCAGGTGCACGGTGCCGGATGTCGGCCGCTCCAGCCCGGCCATCAGTTGCATCAGCGTCGTCTTGCCCGACAGCGTGGTGCCCAGCAGGATGTTGAACTCGCCCTCCGCCAACGACACCGTTGTCGGGTAGATGTGGGTTTCCGCGCCCACCCGCTTCTCGACGTCGTAAAGTTCCAGGGTCATTCACGCAGGGCCATCACAGTTCAGGGCCATGCCAGGCGTCGGTCATCGGCGCCCGCGCGGGCCGCAGCCAAACCTTAAGGCGAAATGCGCGGTTTGGCAGTGGGTATTGCAGGGAAAGGCGTGGAATGGGGGCCCCGAAAGGCCCCCATTCGTCATTGGCACGTGGCCTTGGCCGGAACTACTCCTGCCAGCGCGCGACCAGTTCGTCGTAGGGAATGGTCTCGCCCTGCGGCTTCTCGTTGTCCAGCATCGGCTTCGGCGAGCCGGGCTGGCTGAGCCAGTATTCCGGATCCTGCTCTTCATTCAGGCGCGGGCCGCAGCCGCCATAGATGTTGGCCTGCTCGTCGGCGGCCTGCATGCCGGCCATCACCTGGTCCATCTCGGACGCCAGCCGGTCCATGGCCTCCTGCGCGCTGAAGGCGCCGGAGTTCACGTCACCGATCTGCTGCCACCAGATCTGCGCCAGCTTCGGATAGTCCGGCACGTTGATGCCGGTCGGCGACCACATCACGCGGTCGGGCGAGCGATAGAACTCGACCAGGCCGCCGAGCTGCGGTGCGCGCTCGGTGAAGCTCTCGTGGCGCACGGTGCTGTCACGGATGAAGGTCAGCCCGATATGGCTCTTGGCGACGTCCACGGTCTTGGAGACCACGAACTGCGCATACAGCCAGGCCGCGGCACGGCGGTCGACCGGGGTGGAGTTGAACAGCGTCCAGGAACCGGCGTCCTGATAGCCCAGCTTCATGCCGTCTTCCCAGTACGGGCCATGCGGCGACGGCGCCATCCGCCACAACACGTTGCCGTCCTCGTCGACCGTATTGTTACCCTCGCTCTGCGGGGCGACCATGTTGGCGGTAAACGCGGTGTACCAGAAGATCTGCTGGGCGACGTTGCCCTGCGCCAGCGCCGGCAGCGACTGATAGAAGTCGTAGCTGGCGGCACCCGGAGGCGCATAGTTGCGCAGCCACTCGTCCCACTTGCGGATCGCGTAGACGGCAGCCGGGCCGTTGGCGGCACCACCGCGCGACACCGAAGCGCCGACCGGGTTGCAGGTGCCTTCCTCCATGCGGATGCCCCACTCGTCCACCGGCACGCCGTTGGGCAGGCCCACGTCGCCGGCGCCGGCCATCGACAGCCAGGCGTCGGTCATGCGCCAGCCCAGGTCGGGCGCGCGCTTGCCGTAGTCCATGTGGCCGTAGATCTGGACACCGTCGATCTCGCCGACATGCACCGAGAAGAACTCGGCAATGTCCTCGTACGCGGACCAGTTCACCGGCACGCCGAGATCGTAGCCGTAGATCTCCTTGAACTGGGCCTGCAGATCCTCGCGCTGGAACCAGTCGTAGCGGAACCAGTACAGGTTCGCGAACTGCTGGTCGGGCAACTGGTAGATCTTGCCGTCCGGTCCGGTGGTGAACGAAATCCCCATGAAGTCTTCGACATCGAGCATGGGGTTGGTGACGTCGGCGCCTTCGCCGGCCATCCAGTCGGTCAGGTTGGTGGCCAACTGCAGGCGCGAGTGGGTGCCGATCAGGTCGGAGTCGTTGACATAGGCGTCATACAGGTTGCGGCCGGTCTGCATCTGGGTCTGCACGGCCTGCACCACCTCGCCCTCGCCAAGGAGCTGGTGGTTGACGCGGATGCCGGTGATCTCGAAGAAGGCCTGCGTCAGAACCTGCGACTCATAGGTGTGGGTCGGGATCGTCTCTGACAGCACGTTGATCTCCATGCCCGCATAGGGGGCTGCGGCATCAACGAACCACTGCATTTCGGCGAGTTGTTCCTCGCGGGTCAGGACCGACGGCTGGAACTCCTCGTCGACCCAACGCTCGGCCTCTTCCATGCCGGCGAAACTCGCCGGAGCAACGGAGACCAGGGCCACTGCTGCCACAGTGGCGAACAAACTGGTTCTCAACACATTTCCTCCCGGTTTGGCTCTTGTCATGGCCGTTTCGTTTGCCGTTGGACGCGGGGCCTAGGCGTGCGGCGGTCCAACGTGGCCGATCGCCATGCTAGCGGCAATCGGGCGCATGGTACACGGGGCACGCGTTTTCACAAGCGAAAATCCGATGTTCAAAAGCGAATAAAAATGGGCGGCACAGGGCCGCCGCCGCCGCGATTTGAGGCGCGGAGCCCTAAAGAACCTTGCCTTCGAAGGGGTGCCAGCCGTCCCGGTGTTCGATTTCGATCACCCACGCATCTTCGTCCAGATCCAGGGTGCGCGCGATATAGGCATCGGCATCCGCCTCCGGCACCAATGCGCCATCCAGGGCCGCCAGCCAGCCGAGCCGGCCCTCGGTGTCGCGGGCCTGGGTCAGCACCCGGCACCCGGCGCCCAGATGGTTCAGCTTCAGCACCACGGTGCCGAAGGTGGGTTCGCCCTTGCGCACGATGGTCGCCGGCACGCCCTCCACCGAGCAGCGGCGCATATGCGCGGTCACCCATAGCTCTGTCGGCAATCGAAACTCGTCCATGGCGGCAAGTTGGCTCCATTGCCCGCCTTTGGCAAACGCCAACACCATGTGACGAACCGCGTCTTGCACCGGCGACGGGATCGGCGCATGGATCGGCCATGACCGCGACCCCCACCCCCACCAACACCGAGCGCAGCGACATCGCGACCCCCACCGAGCGCAGCGACATCGCGACCACTGGCCTGATCGCGGCGATGCCGGCGGCGTGGCAGCCCTATCTCCAGCTCTCGCGCCTCGATCGGCCGATCGGCTGGGAGCTACTGTACTTCCCCTGCCTGTGGGGCATGGGGCTGGCATGGCCGGGCCCGGTCGGCTGGACCTATGTCCTATACGCCGCGCTGTTCATGATAGGCGCCATCGCCATGCGCGGCGCCGGCTGCACGTTCAACGACATCGTCGACCGCGACATCGACATGAAGGTCGCGCGCACCGCCTTGCGGCCGATCCCGTCCGGCCGGGTCAGCGTGCGCGGCGCGTGGATCTGGCTGGCTGCCCAGGCCCTGGTCGGGCTGGCGGTGCTGGTGCAATTCAACTGGCTGACCATTGCCGTCGGGGCCGCCTCGCTGGTGCTGGTGGCGGTCTATCCGTTCATGAAGCGCATCACCTGGTGGCCGCAGTTCTTCCTGGGCCTGGCGTTCAGCTGGGGCGCGCTGGTCGGCTGGACGGCGGCCGCCGGCAGCTTCGACTGGCCGGCGCTGGTGCTCTATGCCGGCGCCATCGCCTGGACCATCGGCTACGACACCATCTATGCCCACCAGGACATCCAGGACGACATGCTGATCGGGGTGAAATCGACGGCACGGCTGTTCGGCGACGACACCAAGCAATGGCTGGTCGTGTTCTACGTCGCAGGATCGGTGCTGTGGGGCATCGCCGGGCAACTGGCGGGGGCGGCCTGGCCGTGGTTCGTGGGCACCGGCTGCGCGACCCTGCTGCTGGGCGTGCAGGTATGGACCGTGCGCCTGGGCGACCCGAAGAGCTGCCTTCGGCAGTTCAAGGCCAATCGCTGGGTCGGGCTGACCATCTTCGCCGGCGCCACAGCGGCGGTGGCGATCGTCTGGGGTTTCAGCTTCGGCTAGAAGGTCTCGCTCGCGCGAAGTCGGTTGTTGCTGGCGCCGACGTCACTTAATCAATCATGCGCGGTGGCGCACAGCGAGTGGTCGGCCAGCGCCTGGATCACGTAGCAATCCTTGATCGCGCCGTGGTCGCAACCGTCGGCGATCCTTTCCAGCTCGGACTCCAGCAAGCGCAACCGCGCGATGCGGTCGCGCACGGCGGCCAGTTGCGCCTTGGCGATCCGGTCGGCGTCGGCGCACGGCTGGTTCGGGTGCAGGCTCAGCTCGACCAGTTCGCGGATCGCCTCCAGCGGCAGGCCCAGGTCGCGGGCATGGCGAATGAAGCCCAGCCGGTCGCGCGCCGCGCGGTCATAGCGGCGCTGGTTGCCCGCAGTCCGCTCAGCAGGCGCCAGCAGGCCGATCTCCTCGTAGTAGCGGATGGTCGGCACCTTCACGCCGGTGTGCCGCGCCAGATCGCCGATCGAATACATCGCAAACGACCCCTTGAACCTCTAGTCACTAGAGATACTACATGGCGCATATGGCTATGGATGCAAGGACGCAATCATGAGCGGCGGCTGCGGTCACGGCGCGGTGTTCGACGGCATGTCGGCGGCGTACAAGCGCCGGCTGTGGGCGGTGATCGCCATCAATGCGGTCATGTTCGCGATCGAGATGGCGGCGGGCCACCTGGCCGGGTCGCAGGCGCTGCAGGCCGATGCGCTCGATTTCGCCGGCGATGCGATCACCTACGGCCTGTCGCTGGCGGTGATCGGCTCGTCGGTGGCGGCGCGCACCGGTGTCGCGCTGATCAAGGGCGTCAGCCTGCTGGCGATGGGGCTGTGGGTGCTGGGCGCCACGATCTACCAGCTCTTTGTCGTCGGCGTGCCGGAGGCGCAGGTGATGGGCCCGATCGCCGTGCTTGCGCTGCTGGCCAACCTGGCCAGCGTGTGGCTGCTGGTGCGTTATCGCGAGGGCGACGCCAATGTGCGCTCGGTCTGGCTGTGCTCGCGCAACGATGCCATCGGCAACGTCGCGGTGATGATTGCGGCGGCGGCGGTGTGGCTGACAGAGACCGGCTGGCCGGACCTGGCGGTCGCGGCGGGCATGGCCGGGCTGTTCACGTGGTCGGCGCTGCAGATCATCGCCCAGGCGCGGCGCGAACGGGCGGCTGCAGCGGTGAAGGCTTAGAAACCTACCGGCACATGGCGCGCCAGTTCCAGCGCAGCATCAGGCGGACGAGAATACGTTCCAGGGCGTTTTGCATAGGGGCGGTCACCGACTCGGGGGAAAATACCGCGCTACCCTGCGCCCAAAACCCTAACGAATTATGACGGTGTTGGTATTGCGCGGGGCATGGCCGCCCGCCTTGCCGTAAACTGCGCCCGGCGGCAGTATGCTCCGCGTTGCGCGCAACCGACCGGCACCAATGGACGACTCGCTCTACGGCATCATGATGTACCTGATCTCGCTCGCCACCATGGGCGGGATCTATTCGGTGATGGCGCTCGGGCTCAACGTGCAATGGGGCTACACCGGCCTGTTCAATGCCGGCATTGCAGGCTTCTACGCCATTGGCGCCTACACCACCGCGATCCTGACCTCGGCGGCGTCCGACAGCCATGTGGGCGGGTTCGAGCTGCCGATCCCGGTCGGCATGCTGGCGGCGAGCCTGATCGCCGGCGTGCTGGCGCTGGGGGTCGGCATCACCTGCATCCGCCTGAAGAGCGACTATCTTGCCATCGCCACCATCGGTATTGCCGAGGTGCTGCGCCTGATCTTGAAGAATGAGCTGTGGCTGACCAACGGCCCGCGCGGCATCCAGCGCATTCCGCGCCCGTTCGAGGAGCTGCCGGCACCCTGGGCCGAAATAGCCCAGCTTGCGCTGATCCTGGCCATCGTGGTGGTGCTCTACCTCATCTTGCAGCGGGCGGTGCGCGCGCCCTGGGGCCGGGTGATGCGCGCGATCCGCGACAACGACATCGCCGCCGCGGCCGCCGGCAAGGACGTCGTGCGCTTCCGGCTGGAATCCTTCGTCGTCGGCGGCATGCTGATGGGCCTGGGCGGCGCGCTGAACGCCCACGCCTTCAAGGTGATCGTGCCGGAGGCGACCGAGCCGCTGATGACCACGTTCCTGGTCTGGGTGATGCTGATCGTCGGCGGCAGCGGCAACAATCTGGGCGCCATCGTCGGGCCGATGCTGATCTGGGCGCTGTGGTCGGCGACCGAGCTTGTCACCGGGCAGTTGCCGCCGGAATGGATCACCCGCGCGTCGTACCTGCGCGTGTTCCTGATCGGCCTGCTGCTGCAAGTGGTGCTGCAGACTTACGCCAAGGGCCTGATCCCCGAACGCCAGCGCAAAGCGGGGATGGGGTAGCGCCGTTACACTTCGTAGTCGTGCGGTTCAGGACGGTCTTCGCCTTGCTCTGTCGGCTGCGGTAACCAATGCGCCGGCCGGGTCAGGCCCTCGGGCAGGATGGTGTCCTCACTGCCGACGGCTTGATCGAGTTGCGACTTGGTGAGGCCCTTGGCGTGAGACAAGTTGGCGCCTCGTAAGTCCGCTCCAGTAATATCAGCACCCTCAAGGCTTGCCTTGGCCAAGTTTGCACGAATGAAGCGGGTTCGTTCCAGTCTTGCGTTATTCAGCTTCGCCTGCATCAAATCCGACCGATCAAATATTGCACCGGTCAAGTTTGCGCCAGATAGATCGACACTTGAGCAGCTAGAGCCAATAAGTAGTGCGTTAGAGAAATCTGAGAATCTTGCAATCGCATTTGTCATATTGGCGGCAACCAAGTGCAGGTCTCTGCAAGAGGCATAGCTTAAGTCAGCACCAACAAGTAACGCAAAGCTAAGTTCAGAGCCCTTAAAGTTCAAGGCCCTGAGATTCATTCTACCTTGGCCGTCATTCAGTGCGCGATCTATAAGAGAATTGGCGGCGTTGTCGTCCGGCCATTCGATGGCAATAGCTCCTGCTGGGAAGCCTCCGCCGTTCTGCATGGTACCCGTGTCCGTTGGGAAAGCGACGGCACTCCATGAACCAATGACGAAATACAGAGCGCGTTCGGCACTGGCTTGCATGGATTCGCGCTGCCGCCACGTCACGTCGCTGCTGTCTCGGCCAGTTTCGAGGTCGACGTGAGCAGGAAAGCCGTCACGCAAGGTGTGGTTGACGACGGGGATAAGTTCGTCGATCCGTTCTCGCGCGACCTTCTGCGGGTCGTCGACCCCGGACCGCAGGCGGGCTTCGTCGTCCATGAAATGACGGATGTCGGCCGTGATCTCTTGCGGCCCGGTCAGCTGCAGCCAGTCGGCAGCGATGCGGTCGGGGTGACCGGCGTGCTGGTGCGTCCATTTCTCCGCGGCATTGATCAGTGCCCGTGCGGTCAGGTACTCGCCGAAAGACTTGTGGATGAAGGCATAGCCCGGTTGATCGCCGCCTGGGCGCTGCGTGTAGAATTGCAGCGCGACATTGTCGATGTCGGCGTTGTCGATGTTCGCAAACCTCGTCTCATATTCACGGGCATAGATCTTGTCGCGCAACAATTCGAACTGCTGGTTGCTGCCGGTGCGCCCGCCACCGCGCCACGCTGCGAGCCCAAGGCATTCCATCAGTGTGAAGAAATCGCCCTCCGACTTCAGCTCATCTTTGATATGGAGCCTCTTTTCGTGCACGTCGCGTTGGTGGACCTTGCGGAAGATCTCTTCGTAGACCCGGTTGCGGTTCTCCAACGCTTTGGGCCAGTTCTTGGCGATATAGCCGGAATACATCAGCAGGTAGAGCAGCAGCGGCTCAATCGTCAGGTCATCCAGTGTCGCGCCGAACAGCCCCTCGGGTGGCTTGGGCGGGCAGTCCGGGCTGACCGCGACATAGTTCGCCCAGAACTGGTTGCGCTGATCGACCAGCTCGATTTCGTCGGGGGCGTTGTCGGCGAAACCAAGCTCCACCGTGCCGCTCAGATTCAGCCGGTCTTCGTTCAGCGGACACAGAGGTGCGGCGCGCAACAGCGCGTGTCCGGGTAACGCAATCGAATCTATCGCATTGTCCGCTGCTGTTGTGCGCCCAAGCACCAACGCACGCAGGCGTACCGCCCGTGCCATCAGGTGGGCCGCGCGCAACCTTTGGCGCAGATTGGCGATGAACGTCCTGGCGACGTCGTCGCCTGTCCGGTCCGGGGGCGCTGCCTCGTCTAGCCCGTCGAAGATCAGCAGCAATGGCAAGTGGTCGTGGTCGAGGGTTTCGATGGGATTGTGATGGGGAGCAGCCTGCCCGGCGCGCGCCAGTCCAATGTATTGGTCGACGATGCCGTCGATGGGCGCGGTGATATCCATGCCCTGCAATTGCACCAGCAGTACGTTGCACCGGCCAGCGGCGGCCACCCGGTGAGCCAACATCTGCGCCGAGCTGGATTTGCCGCTGCCGGGGCCTCCGGTGACGATGCGCAGCAGGTCTTCCGTATCGTTTTCGTCAAGCCAGGCTTCCAGTGTGTCATTGAGCATGGCGATGACGGCGAGTGTCGGATACTCGCTGCTGAATTGTGAGGCGGCCTCTCCGTCGTCCTCGTCTTCTATCCAGTGGCAGCGCAGCGGCACGAACATGCGCGCCAGCGCGGCGCCGCCCTCGTCCTGGCCGAATAGAGGCTTTTCCTCCACCTGCCAGCGCAGGAAGTCGTAATAGCGCTGCCATTCGTCGAAGCGCTGCATGTCGGCGGCGATGTTGCCGCCCAGACTGGCCTCGATGGCGGTGTACTGGTCACGGCCACGCACCCGCGCATCCACGAACCGGCGCGCGAAACAGCGGTCGAGCAGGCGCCGCAACGCCTCGGGGTCCTTGCCATGGTCAGGCGCGACCTGGCTGACGCGCGTTGGCCAGTCCTCGCGCAGCGCACGGTACATCGCCAGATCGGTCGGGTCCGCCAGCGTGGCGTTGGTCAGTTCCGCACCTGCGCAGTGCGTGGCCGACTGGCCCAGCACCTCGGCCACCAGGTCGGTCAGCTCGTCCTTCTCCGGCTGGCGGTGGAGGTGGGCGGAATCGAAGAAGTCGGCCAGCGCATAGGCTACCGCTTCGCACCACAGCAACCACGCCGCCTGTTCCTGGGTGCGGGCCTTCTGGCGGATCGACGTGACGACATCGTAGAGGTTGCGCAGCACCCCGATGTATTCGGCGGTTGCTGCGCTGACCAGCGCATCCACAATCTTGCCGTGCACCTCGCTGAAGTCCTTGCCCGGTGTGGCGGGGTCGAATGAGATGCCCATGAAGTTACCCGACTAATATCGCTGCTAACTATCGCGCTGAGGTTGGCACAATACAGAACACCCGACAATCCTCGTCCAAAGCGCCATTCACCGCGTCGTGATCGCGACGGTGCTGGCCGCCCACTGCCGTCATGCCTAGGTTCATCAAATGCTTCTCCGACAGGATGTCCGCACTTGCTGACCACCGAAGACGCGATTGCCCAAGGTTCCGCTCAGGTATCGGCGCCCGTGGTGGAGCTTGGCGGCGTGCAGCTCGCCTATCCGACTCCGGCCGGGCCGGTGGAGGTGCTGCGCGGCATCGACCTCGATGTCGCGGCCGGCGAGATCATCGCTGTCATGGGGCCGTCCGGCTCCGGCAAGTCGTCGCTGATCGCGGTGATCGGCGGGCTGGAGACGCCCAACGAGGGCAAGGTGCTGGTTGCCGGCACCGATCTCGCCAGTGCCTCCGAGGCCGAGCGCACCCGCATGCGCCGCGTCTCCATGGGCATCGTCTTCCAGGCCTATCATCTGGTGCCGGCGATGACCGCGCTGGAGAATGCCGCCCTGCCGCTGACCCTGGCCGGTGTCGGCGGGGCGCGCAAGAAGGCGAGGGCGATCCTGGAGGCGGTCGGCCTCGGCCACCGGCTGACCCACCGCCCCTCGGCGCTTTCCGGCGGCGAGCAGCAGCGCGTCGCCATCGCGCGCGCCTTCGTCGCACGCCCGAAGCTGATCCTGGCCGACGAACCCACCGGCAACCTCGACCAGCGCACCGGCGCCAAGATCATCGACCTGATGTTCGAGATGGCGCGCGAGATGAACGCCGCCCTGCTGCTGGTCACCCACGACCCGGCGCTGGCCGAGCGTTGCGACCGCACCATCGGCCTGGAAGACGGCCGGTTGGTCCCTGATGGCTGAGCGGCTTGAATCAAGAGAAGATCGTCATGCCCGCACGTGTTGCGGGTATCCACGTCTTTCGGCGGTCGATGCCAAGTCGTGGATGCGCGGATCAAGTCCGCGCATGACGATGGTGGGCATGGCAATTTCATGAGCGGCACCCGGCACTCCCGCTTCTCCATCCTCGGACGGCTTGTCCGTGCCGAGCTGGGCGCCGGCCTCGCCGGGCTGAAGCTCTTCATCGCCGCGGTGGCGCTGGGCACCGCCATGCTGGCGCTGGTGTGGATGATCGGCGGTGGCGCCGGCGACGCCTTCGAGCGCAACGGCCGCGCGATCGTCGGCGGCGACGTCGAACTGGAGGTGCCGACGGTGCGCCTCGACCCCGGCACCCTCGCCGCGATGGAAGCCCTGGGCCAGGTGTCCGTGGTGGCCGACATGCGCTCCACCGTGCGGCTGGACGACCGCAACGCCCCGGTCGAGTTGCGCGGCGTGGACGAACTCTATCCGCTCTATGGCACCGTACGTGCGCCCCAGGGCGACATCCAGGACCTGCTGGCCGCGCGAGATGGCACGTACGGCGCGGTCGGCGAGCAGACGCTGTTCGACCGGCTGGATGCCAATGTCGGTGACATGGTGGTGCTCGGCGACATCGTTGTCGAGCTGCGCGGCGTGCTGACCGCGGAGCCGGACCGCCTGGGCGTCGGAGCGTTCATGGTCGGCCCGCGACTGTTGATCTCGGACGACGCGCTGGAGGCGGCACATCTCGTCACGTTCGGCTCGCTTGTCGACTTCCGCTACCGGGTGGCGTTTCCCGAGGGCGCGAACGTCGCCGCCAGCATGTTCGAGATCCGCAAGCTGGAACCCTCCACCGGCTGGCGCGTACGCACGCCGGCCAACGTCTCCAAC
This sequence comes from Alphaproteobacteria bacterium, assembly GCA_965227515.1. Lineage (GTDB taxonomy): Bacteria > Pseudomonadota > Alphaproteobacteria > CALKHQ01 > CALKHQ01 > CBDDFZ01. The sequence continues at coordinate 469,118 of CBDDFZ010000001.1, read as the reverse complement.
CGCGTACGCCAGGGTGTGGAGCGTACGACCACGTTCATGGGCATTGCCGGCGTCGCCGCGATGGCGGTGGCGATATCGGGTGCGTGGGCCGCATCGGGCGCCTGGGTGCGCAAGCGCGGCCGCACCATCTCGCTCTACCGGTTGTCGGGCGCCAATCGTGGCACGGTGGCGGCCCTGCATGGCGTGATCCTGATGGCGGCGGCGCTGGTGGCGACCTTGATCGGCCTGGTGCTGGCTGCGATTCCGGCCTGGCTGATCCTCGACTTCCTGGCGCTGGCGCTGCCGGTGACGGGGGTGTTCGAGCTGCTGCCGACGGTTGGCGCTGCGGCGCTTGGCGTGATGCTGCTGGGCGTGCTGGGGGCCGCGGTGCCGGCGATCTCCGCCGCCGCGCGGGTGCCGGCGGGTGCTGCCATGCGCGGTGGCGAGCCGCCCGCCGCGCGCGCCGGGTGGCTGGTCATCGTCGGCCTGCTGCTTATCGTGGGCGCGATGGCGCTTTCGGTGCTGCGCCTGCCCGACCCGCGCATCGGCGGCATCGCCGCCGCCGGGCTGGCCGCGTTCGCCGTCGCGCTCTGGATTCTCGGCCGCGTCGTGGCGCTGGTCGCGGGCTGGCTCCGGCCGCGCGGCTTCGTGCTGGCAGCCGCCATGCGCGCGCTCGCCGACCCGCAGGCCGCCGCCGCCAAGACCGTCGCCATCGGCATCGGCATCGCCGCCATCGTCGCCGTCGACGCGGTCAGCGCCGCGCTGGACGCCCGGCTGCAGAGCGACCTGCCGCGCCGCCTGCCCGGTCTGATCCTGGTCGACGTACAGCCCGAGCAGCGGCTGGTGCTCAACGACATGCTCGCCGAAACCGACGGCCTGACCGATGTCGACCTGCAGGCCAATCTGCGCGGCGCCATCACCCAGGTGAACGGCGTGCCGGCCCGCGAGGCGCTGGTGGACTTCTCCGAGCGCTGGGTCATCACCGGCGACCACGGCGTGAGCTGGACCGCCGAGCCGCTGCCCGGTGGGGTGTGGAGCGGCGGCTATTGGTGGGAGGAGGACTATGACGGCCCGATGCTGCTGTCGATCTCCGACGACGTGGCGGAGGCGTTCGCCATCGGGCCCGGCGACCAGGTGACCTTCGCCGTGCTCGGCCGCGAGCTGACCGGAGAGGTCGCCAATGTGCGCAACGTGCGCTGGCAGGCGCTGGGCTCCAACTTCATCATCGTCGCCTCGCCGCAGCCGCTGATGACCGCGCCGCATACCTGGCACGCGCAGATCGAGGGGTCGGACGCGGCCATCGACAGCCTGATCGAACGCGTCAACGACGCCTTCGCCAACGTCACCGTCATCGACGTGCGCACCCTGCTGCGCCAGCTCGAGGAGCTGGTCGGCGGCACCGCGACGGCGGCCTTCGCCGTGGCGATGGCGCTGCTGGCGGCCGGCGGCATCGCGCTTGCCGCCGTCATCGCCGCCGACGCCGACGCCCGGGCGCGCGAGGGGCTGGCCTATGCGCTGGTCGGCGCGTCGCGGCTCAGGATCGCGGTTGCCCGGCTGGGCGAGGTGGCGGCGATCGGTGTGCTGGCGGCGGCCCTCGGCGGCGCGGCCGGGCTCTATGGCGGCGACTGGCTGGCCGAACGCGCGCTCCGGGTCGCAGGTGTCGTCACCTGGCAAAGCGCGCTGCTGCCGGTGCTGCTCGGCGTGGTCGCGGCGGTCGCGGCAGGGCTTGCCGCCGGCGTCGTCTCCATGCCGCGCGGGCGCGGCAGTCTCATCTCGAAGCTGGCGACTTAGATCAGCGCAAGCTGATCCTGACCTATCTGCAGTCCGCAGCCTGTCCGTGCGCGACGAATCCCCGGCCGCGTGCCAGCAATTATAGTTAACGAAAGGTTCGCCGGCGGGTCACACAGCCATCATCGGTCGCGACCTACATTTCCATCTCGACAAACCTGGATGGGAATGAGTGCCATGCATGAGACCACCTTATTTGCATCGTTGGGAGCACTGGCGATGTCAGTCGTTGCCCTTTCGGTTCCGGCCGCCGCCCAAGACGTGCCGCTGGTGCGTTTTGGCGTGATCGCCGACCCCCAGTACGCCCCGGCGCCGCCGCGCGGCACGCGCTACTACGCAAACAGCCTGTGGAAGCTTTCGGAGGCTGTGGACGCGCTCAATCAAGAGGACCTCGCGTTCGTCGTCACCCTTGGCGACATCATCGACCGGCACGTGGATGCCTACACCCACATCCTGCCGATCTATGAGAACGTTGAGACCGAGAACTGGTTCGTCCTCGGCAACCACGAATACTCGGTCGCTTCAGACTATGTGAGCACCGTGCCCAGTTACCTCGGCATGGAGGACCGCTACTACGAGTTCGTCGAGAACGGCGTGCGCTTCATCGTCATCGACGGCAACGATCTCAGCCTGTTCGCCAACCCGGAAGGCACGCCGCGGCACGAGGCCTCGGTGGCCATGTACGATGCCGTGGTCGCCGCGGAGAAGGTGAACGCGCAGACCTGGAATGGCGGCCTTTCCGACGAGCAGATGTCGTGGCTGCAAGGCCAGCTCGAAGCCGCGCAGGCGGCCGGCGAGAAGGTCATCGTGATGGGCCACTACCCGCTGGCGCCGGAGGACATCCACAACCTCTGGAACTATGAGGACGTCGTTGCCTTGCTCGGTCAATATGACAACGTCATGGCCTATCTGAACGGCCACAATCATGCTGGCCACTATGGCGTGTCGGACGGCATTCACTATGTGACGGTCGAGGGCATGGTGGAGACCGCGACGGAAACCGCCTACGCCATCGTCGAGGTGTATCCCGACACCGTGGTGATCGACGGGTTCGGCCGCGTCACCGACCGTGACCTGCCGTATCCGGCATTGACGGACTGATGCGTTTCGGCGGCGTGGCGGCAGTGTTTTTGCACTTCCGCCACGTCGCGGCACCGGTCGCGCCGCGTCATGTCTCCAATAAACACCTGGCGTGCGTTGCTGGCCGCCATCCTGTTCGCCGCAGCGTCTGGCTCGGCCGCGGCACACTTCAGCGCCGGTACCAAGATACGCACCATCGTCGTCGCCGAGAGCGATGGCGAGCTCGTTGCCTATGTGCGCGCGCCGGCGCCGCTGTTGTTTTCCGATGTCATCACGTCGGCGCAAGCCAGTGGCGGCATACAGACCCCATTTCTGTACGCCGAATCTGTCACTGGCGCCGTACGGTTCCGTATCTCGCTCGCCGCGGTCGAGGAGTTCGATGCCGCCTGGGCAGACCGCCTGGCCGACAGCCTGGTCTGGACGCAGAACGGACGCCAGGTCACTGCTAAGCTGCGCGAATGGCGCGTGGCCGCATCCGTGCCCGATACGCTGTTCGCCACCGTACCGGGCGCGGCCGAGTCCCTGGCGCAGCCGGGCGCGGCACAGGACCCGGTATTCGGCGAGGCGGTCGTCGAATACGTACTGGCGCTGGATGCACCGTTGGCCGCCGGATCGATTGCGGTCCGTTCCGGACTGCCGGAGCTCCCGCTGGTGGCCGGCGTCGACATCGACAACCATCTGGTCGACGGTCGGCAGGACCCGCCGCGGTCGCTGACCAGCGCGGGACAGTTGCTCAATCCAGTGCTGATCGATGGGTCCTGGCTGCGCACGGTGCTGGCGTTCACCTGGCAGGGTGTCATCCACATCCTCGTCGGTCTCGACCACGTGCTGCTGGTGGTGTGCTTCGCCCTGGCGATCGGTCTGGTCCAGCGCCTGATTTGGGTCGTCACCGCCTTCACCCTGGGCCACTCGGTCACTCTGGTGGCAACGGTGCTGGGGGCGACGCCGACATGGCCCTGGTTCATTTCGGCGGTGGAGACCGCGATTGCTGCAACCGTGCTCTACGCGAGCATCACGGCATGGCGGCACCGGCTGGGACCGACCTGGATCATGGCCGGCATCGGCCTGCTGCACGGGCTCGGCTTTTCGTTCGTTCTCGGCGATATCCTGGGCGAGGATGCACCGGATCTGGTTTCGGCGCTCGCCGCGTTCAATGCCGGCGTCGAGATCGGGCAGATGGCGATCCTGGCGGCGACCATCGCCGTGACCTGGGCGATCGCGCAGATGTCCGCCAAGGCGCTTGTCTTTGCCCGCCACGCTACGCTCGCCGGCGTGGCGACGGTCGCGGCGTACTGGGTGGTCGAGCGGACCCTGCAGGTGGTCTAGGCCGAGTATGGCCTGTGCTGGGCCGGCGCAGACTTCAGCGTTAGCCGGTCCTGAGCTACTGCAGCTCCCGGCCGTAGTGCAGGAAGTCGTGCCGCTGGCCGACGCGCATGTTTGCGTAGGCTGCTGCCGTGCCGGGCACCCACGGTGTCTTTGGCCCGCCCGATGGACCCGACATCAGTGCGTAATCGGTCGTGAATGTCGCGCCGACATCCGTGTGGCCGGTGGGCACCGACTGCACACCGGGGATCACGCTCGGGATCGGGCCGGTGATGTAGCGCGGGCCGGACACGCTGATATTGTGGTAGCCCAGATTGTACAGGCGCATGAAGACGGCCTGCGCAAAGCCGCCGGGCACGCCGCCATGGCAGCTCCACATCCAGATGCGTCCGCCATAGGCCAGTGGCAGTCCGTTGTCCTGCAGCCACTTGGCCATGTCGTTGGCGGAGAGCTCCTCGTCATCGCCGTTGGCAATTCTGTCCAGGTAGTCGCCGTGGCCGAGGATGATGATGTCATTGGTCAGCGTGGCGAGTGTGGCGTCGTCCACCTCGAACACACCCATGCTGCCGACAACCGCCTTGTCCGCTTTGGTCTCGCCGGACTGGAAGACGAAGCACTTGTCCCGGTAGCCGTCCATTTCAAACTCGAGCGTGCCTTCGTCGTCGAAAGGTGCGGCAATCAGGGTGTTATGTTTGGAGGCATCCCAGTCGATGACGCCGTTTCCGTCGAAATTCATAGGTCCGGACTCCCGTTGGTTATCCCCCCACGGTTATCCCCCCTGTTACGAATGTCCCTGTTACGAACGTACTGCGGCACATGGCGTGGCGCGCGGTCAAATCACCGCGAAGAACAGCCCGACGATGCTCACGAAGCCGGCAATGAACACCAGCGTGCGCAGGTAGGGCAACCCGACCAGATAGATCACGGCATGGGCGGCGCGGGTCCAGAAGAACAGCGCGGCCCAGAACGCCGTCATGTTGCTGGACTGCTGGGTGACGTGGGCGATCAGCACCAGGGCGGCGAACGGCGCGAACACCTCGACCGCGTTCAGATGGGCGCGGTTGGCGCGCTGCGCCCACAGCGGCACCGGGCGCGGCGTCGGGTCCTTGTAATTGGCCGGAGTCAGCAGGCCGTTGGCCGTCGCCTGGCCCAGGATGTAGGGGATCCACAGCGCCGCGGTCAGCAGCGCCGTCAGCGCGAGATAGACGAGGTCGGTTGTCATGGTAGGGCTCCGTCACGAGTGCTGGGTGACGGCGTTAACTATCCCCACCGATTACGATTGGCGGCAAACAACAAACGCGTGACGGCGGCGCGATGGTGCAGGTGACCCTACTCCGCCGCCTCCGCGCTCTCCGACCAGCGGTCCATCAGCGTGTTGGACGGGTTGGACTCGTCGACCAGCTTCTTGGCGGTGTCGATGCCGGCGACCGGCAGGCCCGCCGGGTCCAGCTTGCCGATCTGCACCAGTACGCTCGCCTGATCCCAGTAGATGTGCTCGTGATAGAGCTTGTCGCCGCGGAAGCAGACGATGGCGACCAGCGGCACCTCCACATATTTGCCGGTCGGCTCCACCCCCGGCAGCATCCAGTCGATCTCGATGTCGTGGGTGAAGCAGAACAGCATCTCGTCCACCACCCGGTCGGCGCCGATGGTGCGGCTGATCGGCACCAGCTTGGTGTCGGCCGGCGTCTTCGGGATGAAGTGGTTCTTGTAGAACCGGTGCAGCAGGTCATAGCCGACGCCGCCGGTCATGGTCGGGATGTGGTTGACGTAGGGCTGGGCGACCATGGTCGACATGGTGGCGTCGACATCGCGGGTCGCGAACTCGTACTCGCAGTGCTTGTCCCAGAGCTGGGAGAGGTCGTAGTGCGGGCCCATGCGCTGGCGCAGTGCGGCGATGGTGCGCGAATGCGACATCCAGGCCGCCGGCCGGTCATAGCTCTTGCGCTGCGGGGTGTAGAACGCGTGGCCGACGCCGGGGTAGACGTGGATGTCGACGTCCTCGTGGCTGGCCAATGCCGCACGGATGCGGTCGATGGTCTCCGGCGGGGTCATGCCGTCCTCGGCGCCGAAGTGCAGCACCATCGGGCACTCGATGTACTTGGCCTCGTCCAGGTGGTTCTCGATACCGACGCCGTAATAGCCGACGGACACATCGACGTCGGTGCGCGCGGCGGTCAGGTAGGCAAGCCGCCCGCCCAGGCAGAAGCCCAGCGCGCCGACCCGGCCGTCGCCGCCGTCGGCCACCGCGGGCATGGCCCGCAGGGTCTCGATGGACGACCCGATGTCGCGGATCGCCTGGTCGACATCGAGCTGGCCCAGGTATTCGCGCGCCGTGGCCACCTCTTCCTCGCTGTGGCCGAGTTCGATGCCCGGCTCGATGCGCCAGAACAGGTCCGGCACCAGGCAGGCATAACCCTCCTCGGCGAAGTAGTCCGCGACCCAGCGCATCGACTCGTTGACGCCGAAGATCTCCTGCAGGATCACCAGGCCAGGCCCGCCGCCGCTCTCCGGCAGCGCCAGATAGCCCTGGAACGTGCCGCCATCGGCAGCGGTAATGTCGATCATGGTGCCCGGCACGCGGTCTCTCCCTCTGTCGTCCCCACCCGTCGCGCGGACTCTATCGAGAGCCGGCGCGACCGGTCAATGCCGTGACGACCTTGACATCCGCGCGCCCGATCCGCCCAATCCGGTCCGGGAAAATGGGGAGGTCTTCGACATGCAAGTTTCTGGCGCCACCGTGTTCGTCACCGGCACCAACCGCGGCATCGGGCGGGCGATGGTGCCGGCGCTGGTCGCGGCCGGGGCGGCCACGGTCTATGCCGCGACCCGCAGGCCCGACGCCATCGCCGACCTTGTGGCGGCCGGCGGTGGCCGGGTGCTGCCGATCGCGCTGGACGTGACGGTGCCGGCGGAGTGCGAGGCGGCCGCGGCGGCCGCACCCGACGTGTCGCTGCTGATCAACAACGCCGGGGTCAACTTCAACACGCCGGCGATCGCGCGGCCCGACACCGCGAATGCCCAGACCGAGATGGCGGTGAACTATTTCGGCACCCTGAACGTGATCCGCGCGTTCGCGCCGGTGCTGAAGGCGAACGGCGGCGGTGCCATCGTCAACATGATCTCGATCCTGGGGCTGGTGAACTTCCCCGCCCTCGGCACCTATTCCGCGTCCAAGGCGGCGCTGCAATCGCTGACCCAGGCGGTGCGTGGCGAGTTGTTCAGCCAGGGCACCCACGTGATGGGGGTCTATCCCGGCGCGGTCGACACCGACATGACCGCGGGGCTGGAGATGCCGAAGCTGACGCCGGACGAGGTGGTGACCGCGATCATGGACGGGCTGGACCGGGGCGCGGAGGACCTGATCTTCGGCGACATGGCGAGCGGCGTGGCCGACGGGCTTGCCGCCGATTCGAAGGCGGTCGAGCGCAACTTCGCCGAGATGGCCCGCCAGATGATGGAGGGGTAGGTCAGGATCGGCATTCGCCGGGTCCGCCGCGCACCAGCGACCGCCACACCCCCGGCGTGACACCGTAGGTTCCGCGAAACTGCCGCGTCATGTGGCTCTGGTCGGCGAAACCGGCCGCAAGCGCGGCATCGGCGAGCCCGGCCCCGCCCTCGATCTCCCGCCGCGCGATGTCCAAGCGCCGCAACACCATGTAGCGGTGCGGGCTGACGCCATGGGCGCGGCGGAACTGCCGGCTCAGCGTCCAGCGGTCGATGCCGTGGGCCCGCTCCAGGTCTGCCATGGATACGCCCGCGGCAGCCTCGGCCCGCAAATGATCACCGATCCGCTGCATGGCCCTTGTGTCCAACGGCCCCGGCCGCCGCGCCGTTGCGCACCCCAGCCGGGCCATGGTGTCCGCCAGCCGCACGATGGCGCCCGTGGCGTGCAGGTCGTCCGCGGCGTCCCCGGCATCCTCCCCCGCATCCGGGAACAGCCCGGCCACCGCGGCGATCAGCCTCGGGTCGCGGCTGACCGCGCCGTCGACATGGGGCAGGGCGCGGCCTCCCAAGGCAGCGCCCACCAAGGCCGCCGCGATCTGGGCCGGCGCCAGATAGGCGATGCGGTAGCCATAGCCGCCCTCGGTGCCCTGGCGGCCGTCATGGCGCTCGTCCGGCTGGATGACGAAGGCGTCGCCAGCGCATGAATGGCGGTCGGCGCCGCGATAGCCGAACGACTGCACCCCGTGGGTGGTCAGCCCGACCGCATAGGTGTCATGGCGGTGGGGCGAGAAGGCGACGCCGTCGAAGAATGCATGCGCGCGGTCGATGCTGCCGCCCGCGGCCAGGGGCGCGAACCAGCTTTGCCGCCGCTGCCGATCGGACGTGCACATTCGTTCAAGACCCCGGACGGACATCCATGGCCCGATCTTGCGACCGTTTCATGAGGGGCGCAAATGCTGCAGGACGTCTTGCTGCTGTGGATGGCGGCCTACCCGCTGATGGGCAGCCCTGGCCCGGCGACCCTGAGCACGGCGGCGGTTGCGGCGGCCTATGGCGCGCGGCGCGGTCTGCCCTACATGGCCGGCATCGCTGCCGGAACCTTCGTCGTGTTGCTGCTGATCGCCACCGGGGTCACCGGGCTGGTGCTGGCCGAGCCGGCGCTGGTCACCTTGATCACCGTATTGGCGGCCCTCTACATCGTCTATCTGGCCTGGCGCATCGCGACCGCGCCTGTTGTCGCCGGCGCCGATGCGGCGGCCCGTGCGCCCTCGTTCGCCGGGGCCTTCGCGTTGGCGATTGCCAATCCGAAGGCCTATGCCGCCATCGGCGCGGTCCACGCCAGCCGGGTTCTGGTGCCCGACGATCCGGTGCTGGACGCGGCCGCGAAGGTCGCCGCGCTCACCTTCGTCATCGTCACCGTCAATACGGCGTGGCTCGGCTTCGGGGCGGCGCTGTCGTCTGTGCTGCGCGACCCGGTGAAGGGGCGGATCGCCAACATCGCCTTCGCGCTGTTGCTGCTGGCTTCAGTGGTGATGGTGGTTGTGGATCTCTGACGTTCCCGCGTTAGAGCCCGTGCTTGCGCAGGCGGTGGCGCAACTGGTCGTAGCTGAGCCCCAGGTGCTCGGCGGCGGCGCGGCCGTTGTGGCGGCAAGCCTCCAACGCGCGCTCGACGATGCCGCGCTCGAACGCATCAACGGTGGCGGCCAGATCGAGCGGTCGGGTCCCCAGGTCTGTTGCAACGTCATCTGTAGTGGATGGCTCTTGCGGCGCTTCGGTGGCGGGTGCCGGGGCGTCGGCCCCCAGCGCCTTGCGCCAGGGGGAGGCGAACGGGTCGAGGGTGATCGCATCGACCGGTGCATCGGCCGCGGACTGGTAGACCGCGCGCTCGACCACATTCTTCAACTCGCGCACATTGCCGGGCCAGACGTGGGCCTCCAGCGCCTTCAGCGCCGCCGGTGCAAAGCCGGGGAACCGGTCGCGGTCCAGCTCGGCGGCCATCGTTGCGGCGAAGTGCTGCGCCAGCAGCGCGACGTCGCCGGGACGGGCGCGCAGCGGCGGCACGTTCACCACGTCGAACGCCAGCCGGTCCAGCAGGTCGGCGCGGAAGCGCCCTGCCGTGGCGGCCGCCGGCAGGTCGACATTGGTCGCCGCCACGATGCGCACGTCGACATGCAGCGTCTCGGTGCCGCCGACCCGCTCGAAGCTGCCATACTCGATCACCCGCAACAGCTTCTCCTGGATCGCGGCGGAGGCCTGGGCGATCTCGTCCAGGAACAGGGTGCCGTCGTCGGCCAGCTCGAAACGGCCGGGCCGCCGCCGGGTGGCGCCGGTGAAGGCGCCCGCCTCGTGGCCGAACAGCTCGGCATCCAGCAACGATTCGCTGAGGGCGGCGCAGTTGACCTTGACCAGCGGCCCCTCCCAGCGCGGGGAGAGGAAGTGCAGGCGGGCGGCCACCAGCTCCTTGCCGGTGCCGCGCTCGCCGATGACCAGCGCCGGCCGGTCCAGCGGCGCCAGCCGCGAGATCTGGTCCAGCATGTCGTGGAACGCCGGGGCCTCGCCGATGGGGGTGGGCAGCTCGTCGATTGCCATATGGGAAATGTAGTCGGTAGTTGGGAAAAAACACCAATTCTTTGGATTATTCACCAATCTGCAGTTTGATGGCACGTCAACCGCGCGGCCGAATAATAATTATAGAACAATGTCTTATCGGAAAATTCGAGGTTTGGCACGCCCCTTGCGGAGTAGCGGTCATCGGGCCGGCCGGATCGGCCCACACCGACGGAGACAACGATGGGCATTTTTTCCAGGCTCGGCGACATCGTGAATTCGAATGTCACCGCCCTGCTCGACCGGGCCGAGGACCCGCACAAGGTGATCCGCATGATCGTCCAGGAAATGGAAGACACCCTGGTGGAGGTGCGCGCCACCGCGGCCCGGGGCATTGCCGAGAAGAAGCAGCTTCAGCGCCGCATCGACCGCGCGGCCAGCGATGCCGAGGATTGGCACCGCAAGGCGGAGTTCGCGCTGGGCCGCGACCGCGAGGACCTGGCGCGCGGCGCGCTGGCGGCACGGGCGCGCCTGATGGACGAGACCGAGGGCGTGCGCAACCAGCTAGTTGAGCTGGAAGAGACCTTGAACCAGACCAGCGCCGATATCTCGCAGCTCGAATCCAAGCTGGCCGACGCCAAGAAGCGTGAGCGCGCGCTCGCCTCGCGCCGCCACGGCGGTCACGGCCATCACGGCCAGCGGCATCGCCGGCACGGCCATGACGACGACCGCATCAGGGCGGCGTTCCAGCGGTTCGAGGACATCGAGAACGGGCTCGACACGCTGGAAGGTGCGGCGGAAGCGCGGGAAATTGGCCGCAAGAAGAGCCTGGAGCAGGAGTTCGCCGAGCTGGCGGCGGAGGACACGGTCGAGCGTGAGCTTGCCGCGCTGCGCGAAAAGCTGGCGCAGGCGGGCACCGACAACCAAATAGATCAGGGCGAGAAGAAGGCCTGAAGGCTGGCGGATCGAACCGAGAGGGTGGCCGCGATATTGCTGGCCGAGATTGACGAGGACAGGGAGAACCGAGGTGACCCACACCTATTCCGACGATTATCTGGGCCCGGATGGCCGCGACGGCGAGGGCTATGACGAGGTCCGCCAGGCCGACCGCATGCGCCGGCGCCGGCATCATCGCTGTCACGGGCGGCATCGTCATGGCGGCCGGCATCATGGGGGCAGGAATCTCAGCGGCCGGGTCAAGCACCGTCTCGCCAGCGACAGGGCGATCCTGTTCGGCGTGTGCGCGGGTTTGGCGTCGCGCTTCGGCGCCAGCGTCAAGGTCGTGCGCATCGCCGCCATCGTGGCCCTGGTGTTCTTCCCCATGGGCGTCGTGGTCGGCTATGGCCTGCTGGCATGGCTGATGCCGCGCCGGGCAGAGCATGGCACCCGGTCCGGCGGACGCCGCTTCCGTTGCCCGCGCCAGGCGCGCCGTGACGACGACCAGGGATCGTCGCGCGAACGGTTGAACGCGCTGATGGAACGGTTCCGCAATCTGGAGCGCAAGCTGGATGACGCGGTCGACGCCGTGGCCGGCGCCTCCTGACATCGCGCCGGCGTAGGGCGTCGCGTCGACCGTTTCTGCAGGGCAGCCGTGCGTTGCGCGCGGGTGTGCAGCACCTCTCCCCGTGGTTATGCTTCCCCGGCAACCCGGCCTTCCTAATGGCCGGGGCACCGGGGGAGGTCAATGCAGACGGATGCCGAGCGGCGCGAAATCGCCCCGCGCAAGAACCTTAAGTTTCCCAGGCCCTGCGGGGCCGATGCCCTGGCGGCGGGGCTGGCCCGGCACGGCGTGGACGCCGTGTTCGGCCAAAGCCTGCCCTCCGCATTCCTGCTAGTGGCGCCCGAATACGGCCTGCGCCAGGTCGCCTACCGGACCGAGAACGCCGGTGCCGCCATGGCCGACGGGTTCGCCCGGGTCTCGGGCAGGGTCGGCGTGGTCTGCGCCCAGAATGGCCCGGCGGCGACCCTGCTGGTCCCCGGGCTTGCCGAAGCGCTGAAAGCCTCCATCCCCGTCGTCGCCATCGTCCAGGACGTGCCGGCCGCCAACGCCGACCGCAACGCGTTCCAGGAGATCGACCACTTCGCGCTGTTCAGCGGCGTTGCCAAATGGGTGCGCAGGGTCGGACGCATCGACCGCATCGACGACTATGTCGACATGGCGTTCACGGCTGCCGCCGGCGGGCGCCCCGGCCCAGCCGTGTTGCTGGTGCCGCAGGACATGCTGGAGCAGGCGGTGCCGGAACCAGCGTCGAAGATGCGCCTGCCGGCACGCCCGAAAGCGCCGGGCACCTGGCCGCTCGACCGCCCGGTCGCCGACCCCGCCGCGATTGCCGAGGCGGCGCGGCTGCTGGCCGGCGCCGCCAAGCCGCTGGTGATTGCCGGCGGCGGCGTTCACGCCTCCGGCGCCGTTGGCGCGCTCACGCGTTTGCAGGATGAATTCGGCCTGCCGGTCGCCACCACCACCATGGGCAAGGGCGCGGTCGACGAGGGCCACCCGCTGTCACCAGGCGTGATCGGCTATTTCATGGGACCGCGCGGCATGGCGCGCCACATGCGCGCCCTGGTCGAAGCCGCCGATGTGGTGCTGCTGGTCGGCAACCGCACCAACCAGAACGGCACCGATAGCTGGAAGCTCTATCCGCCGGACGCCCGCTACATCCAGATCGACATCGACCCGCAGGAGATCGGCCGTACGTACCCGGCGCTGCGCCTGGTCGGCGACGCCCGGGCCACGCTGGACGCCTTGTGCGATGCGCTGCAGCCCAGGGACAATGCTGCCCGCACCGAAGCGGAGGCAGCGATCGCGGCGGCGCGTGACCGGCACGCAAGCGAGGCGGACGCCGTGAGGGCCTCGGAGATGGCGCCGGTTCGCCCGGAACGCCTGATGGCCGAACTCGACCGGCGCATCGACAGCGACACCATCGTGGTGGCCGACGCCAGCTATGCCTCGATCTGGGTGGCGAACGAACTGCGGACGCGGCGCGCCGGCATGCGCTTCATCACCCCGCGCGGCATGGCCGGCCTGGGCTGGGGGCTGCCGATGGCGATCGGCGCCAAGGTGGCGCACCCGGACCGGCGGGTGGTCTGCCTGGCTGGGGACGGTGGCTTCGGCCATGTCTGGTCGGAGCTGGAGACGGTGCGCCGGCTCGGCCTCGACCTGACCCTGATGGTGCTGAACAACCAGATACTGGGCTATCAGCAGCATGCCGAGGACCGGCTCTATGGCGACCACACCGAGGCGTGCGGGTTCGCTGCCGTCGACCATGCCGCCATCGCGGCGGCCTGCGGCGGTCACGGCCAGCGCATCGATACGCCTGGCGAGATCGGCCCTGCACTGGACGCGGCGTTCGCGCGGACCGGGCTCAGCCTGCTCGACGTGATCACCGACCCGGCGGCGTATCCGCCCATCACCATGTACCACGACATCGACAATGCCGAACGGCAGGACGCGGAGGGGACATCATGAGCCAGCGCTGGGCACAGCGGCCCGATCATTCCAACTGGGGCGATTTCGGCCCCGACGACCAGATCGGGCGCCTGAACCTGATCACCCCGGAGCGTCGGCTGGCGGCGATGCGCGAGGTGACCGAGGGCCTGGCCTTCTGCCTCAGCCTGCCGCTCGACCTGCCCGGCGGCAACCTGCTGGTGTCCGACCGGCACCCGCCGCGCCGCGGCATCGAAATGCGCGCGCAGGGCGCGCCGTTCGTAAACTTCCCGATGGCGCTGCAGGACCCGCACTGGAACGACATATCCTGCGACGACAGCGTCACCTTGTGGACGCAGTACTCGACCCAGTGGGATTCCCTGGGCCATGTCGGCGCGATGTTCGATGCCGATGGCGACGGCGAGGCCGAGCAGGTCTACTACAACGGCTACCGGGGCGGTGCCGACATCGTCGGCCCGCAGGACGATGCGGCGGCCGATGGCGGGCCCGGCGCGCGCCGGCTCGGCATCGAAAACATGGCGGTGACCTGCGTGCAGGGCCGCGGCGTGCTGGTCGACCTGTTCGCGCACTTCGGCCGCGACCGCAAGCTGGTCGGCTATGACGACCTGATGCGGGTGATGACCGCCGATGGGGTGGAGGTGGAGACCGGCGACATGCTGTGCCTGCACACCGGCTACGGCCAGGCGATCATCGACATGGGCGGCGACCCCGACCCGGAGGTGCTGCACAACTCCCACAGCGCACTGGACGGCCGCGACGAGCGGCTGCTGCACTGGATCGAGGACTCGGGCATCGCGGTGCTGATCGCGGACAATTTCGCGGTCGAGGGCTTTCCCTACCCGGACCGGCCGGAGATCGAGGTCAAGGACCCGTGCAGCTACCCCGGCCTTCCGCTGCACCGCACCTGCCTGTTCCAGCTCGGCATCCATCTGGGCGAGATCTGGTATTTGAGCGAGCTGGCGGCGTGGCTGAGGCCGCACAAGCGCTCGCGCTTCCTGCTCACCGCGCCGCCGCTGCGCCTGCCGGGGTCGTTCGGCTCGCCGGCGACCCCGGTCGCCACCGTTTGAATTCTTAAGTCGGCACCGGCCCTCACCCCCACCCGGCCACCCACAGGATAATGCCGTTGGGCGGCCGGGTGGGCGAGAGGGCTGGCGCAGACTTGAATGATGAGTCCTCAGCGCGCGCGCCTGAATGTGAGGTTGAAGCGGTGGGCACCGGTTAGCGGGTGCTTCCGGTCGGATATGGGGGCTGCCAACGGCTGAATGCCGTGAAACCTCAGGCGGTCCGGACCGCCCCAGACGACGACATCGCCGTGGATCAACGGCACGCGCTGCGCCCGGTCTGTGCGCTTCGTGCCGCCCCAGAGAAAGATCGCCGGCAGGCCGAGCGACACTGACACGATCGGCTGGTCGAAATCGCGTTCGTCGCAATCCTGGTGCAGGGTCAGGCGCGCACCCGGCGCGTATCGATTGACCAGACAGGCGTCGGGGCGGAAGGCGTCGAAGCCCACTGCCTTGGCCGCGTCGACCGAGAGTTCGAGGAACGGGCGCGGCATTGCCGGCCACGCCTGGCCGGTCGCCGGATCCAACGCGTCGTAGCGATATCCGGAACGCTCCGTGAACCAGCCAACGTCGCCGCAATTGGTCATCGCCACCGACATTTGCCGCCCGCCCGGCGTTACCATGTGGCGGAATGGCGAAACCTCGGCAACCGAGCCGATGGCAGCCAGCAGTTCCGGCGCGCACGCACTGGCGAAGCCGCGCAGCAGAAGGGCACGGGCCCCCAGGTCGATCCGTGCCTTGCTGCCTTGATGCTCGTCGAGGGCGAGGGCGGGCGTGTCAGAGCGCATCGTGAAAGATCACCCCGACCGTGTGCCGTTGTCCGGAACGGACCTTGCTGACGCCATGGTTCATCTTGACCTGATAATAGCCGCGTGTCCCCTTCATCGGGCGGCTATGCACGGCGAAGATTGCGGCGTCGCCCTTGGCCAGCGGCAGGACCATCGCCCGACTTTGCATCCGTGGACGCTGCTCGGTCATCACGAACTCGCCGCCGTCGAAATCGTCGCCCGGCTGATCCAGCAGGATCGCGATCTGCAACGGGAAGACATGCTCGCCGTAGAGATCGCGATGCAGGCAATTGTAGTCTTCCGCATTGTATTCGAGGAGCAGCGGCGTGGGCCTGACCTGCCCGGCCCGATGGCAGCGTTCGAGAAACCCGGCATGGTCGGCGGGAAAGTGCGTGTCCTTGCCCATGCGTTCCTGCCATTGGTTGGCGATCGGCGCGAGCCGGGGATAGGCGGCAGTGCGAAGCGCCTGGATCAGCGGCGGCAGTGGATAGCTGAAATACTTGTATGCGCCACGACCGAAGCCGTGCCGCGCCATGATGACATGGCTGCGAAATCCCGCATCCTGTTCATAGAGTCCGGAGACCTGGTCGGCCTCGGTCCGGGTCAGCAGGCCGCGCACAATCGTCCAGCCCTGGGCATCGAGATCGGCGTGAGCCCCGACCCAGTCTATGGCGTCGAGCCGGGCATCGATGGCCCTGTCGAGCATGTTCGACGGGGGTCTTGCGATCGCTGCAGTTGCCATCTCTCAGGTGTACCCAGGGGTTTGTGATGAGGAGCCAACGCGCCCTTCGGCTGCGCTGGCGTCCTCATATCCTGGGAGGGAGGCGCGCGAAATCCGATTCTTGCTGCCACATCGCGCGCTCGACGGCGATATGTCCTGAGGTTCTCAGCCGGTCGGCGCCGAACTACGCCGCGCGGATGGCCGACAGGAAGGTCTTGATGTTGTCGTCCATGTGAGATGCGCGCCGGGATAGTTCCTGCGCCACCTGATGGACATCTTGGGCCGAGGTTTCGGTTGCCGCAGCGCCCTCGCTGACCCCGGCGATATTGTCGACCACCAGGTCGGTGCCGCTGGAGGCCATGTTGACGCTCTGGGCGATTTCGCCGGTCGCCGCCGACTGCTCCTCCATCGCCGCAGCGATGGACGCGGATGCCTCGTTGACCAGGTCGATGGCTGACGCGACGCTGCCGATGGCATCCACCGACACGCGGGTCTGGTTCTGGATGGCATCGATCTGCTGCCGGATCTCGTCGGTGGCCTTCGCGGTCTGGTTGGCCAATGCCTTGACCTCGCTCGCCACGACGGCAAAACCCTTGCCGGCGTCACCCGCCCTGGCGGCCTCGATGGTGGCGTTGAGGGCGAGCAGGTTGGTCTGCTCGGCGATCTCGGTGATCATGGCAACGACCTGCCCGACCCGCTCGCTGGCGCTGGCCAGCGTGGTGATCTGGGTCTTGGCATCGCCGGCCGAACGGCTGGCCGAGCCGGCGTCCGAATTCACCTTCTGGACCTGGCTGGAGATCTCCCGGATCGACGAGGTCAGCTCCTCGGACGCGGCCGAGACGCTCTGAACATTGCCGCCGGCATCGCGCGCACCGGCGGAAACTGCGGCTGCGCGCGAGGTGGTCTCCTGGGCCACCTCGGTCATAGTCTTTGACGTCGCCTGCATCTCCGCCGCGGCGCTGGTCAGCGCGTCGAGCATGTCGCTGGACTCGCGGTCGAAGGTGTTGGCCAGCTGCTCGATCTGGCGCGACCGCGCCAGCTGCTTCTCGCGCTCGGCCTCCTGCGCCGCTTCCAGCTCTTCGGCGCGCAGGCCGTTCTCGCGGAAGGTTTGCAGCGCCGTGTTCATGGCGCCGATCTCATCGGTGCGCTCGGTCGACAGCAGGGCGGCGTCCCAGTCCTTCTCGGCCAGGCGCGCGGTGGTGCCGGCAAGCTGGCCCATGGGCACACCGACGGTGCGGTTCAACAGCCAGCAGATGGCGATGGCGCTGCCGATCAGCATGACGGCGGCAATAGCCAGGATCGCGAGCGACATCTCGAGCAGGGTTTCTTCGCCGGAGGTCGCTTCCACGACAATGGCGTCGGCGCTGGCGCGCATGTCATTGAACGCGGCCTCGATCGACCGTTGCATGCCAACCCGGTCTGGCGAGACCTCGATAGCGCGCGCCAGATCGACCGTCTGCGGGCTCAGCATATAGCCGAGCTGCACGGTGGCGATCTCGTCCAGCCACCGTTGGATCGCGGTGGACACGACGTCGATCCCTTCGCCGTCCGCCATTTCGGCGATTTCCGGCAGGGCGGCCTGCAACTCGGCCACGGCGGTTTCGAAACGGTCCTTGTAGGCAAGATCGCCCGACAGGATCAGCGAACGCATCGCGCTTTCCGCATGGATGCGCGATTGGTCGGCGGCCGCAATCAGCGTCTGCGCGCGATTGGCATTCTCGGTCGCGAGATTGGCGGACTGGATCGACAGAAGATTGATCAGCACGATCGCACACGCGGTGATGCTGATGGTGAGCAGGACGCCAAACGCAACGATGAGCTTGCGGCTGACCTTCATGTTCAGGAACGGCTTCATGGGATTGGACCTCAGCTCGCGGCGGCCGCGGTGCGGCGCGACAATTCGGTGAGATTGACCTCGAACGTTGCGGCGCCGATGGCCCGACCGTCCTGGTCGATCGAAACATTCACCTGGACGACCCAGATGCCGATGTCCTCGCGCAGCTCGGGCTCGTCGACGAAGACGCTGCCGGCCCCCTTGGCATAGGTCTCCTGCCACTTGGCCTCGTCGCCCTGCCAGAAGTCGGAGGAGATGTTGCTCTGGCCGACATTCAGCCCGTGTGCGTCCATGATGAAGATCTCGGTATAGAGACCGATGGACTGTGCCTGCATGCGGGTCAGGTAGGTCGACGCCGGGTTCGACAGGATGGCGGAGATCAGCGGCTGCTCGGCGGCCTCGCGCTCGCTGCGCCAGGTGCCGTCCAGGGCGTCGATGTCGGCCTGGGTCAGGTCGGCATGGTGCCGGTTCTGGGCGTTGACCGTGTAGGCGACGATGGGTGCCTCAAGGATGCGGGCGACATCGGCCATCACGGCGGCCTCGACATCGGCCTGCCAGGTGGCGGGCGGAACAGGCGCTGACGGCGTCTCCGCGTCCGGCGTGGGGTCGACGGCGAGGGCGGCGGTCGAGACCAGCGCGGCGGCCATTAGGCTGGCGAGCGGCAGGATGTGTTGTTTCATCATGGTTCAACTGTTCGTTCGTGTGGGGGTGCGTGCGACGGTCGAAATTGCGACCGTCGAGCAGCGCTACATGCCGCAAGTTTTCGCTCACCAGGCTTTCAATGGGATTAATATCGGCTAGTAGACGCGCACTTGATCAACCGATCGTGGCGACGGCACTGCCGACTGCGACCGGACACCGCGATCCATTTGCTCGTACGGGTGCCGGCACGGATGAGGCGGCCGGTGCCGGCCGCTACCAGCAGACGAAGCCGCCATCTACGATCAGGTCGACACCGGTGCAGAACGCCGCTGCAGGGCTGGCCAGGAACACCGCCGGCCCCGCCATCTCGTCGACGGTCGCCATCCGGCCCATCGGCGTGTCGGCCTCGAATTGCTTCACCTGCTCGGCGACTTCCGGCCGCAGGTTCATCGGCGTCGCGGTATAGCCGGGGCTGATCGAATTCACCCTCAGTCCGCGCTCGCACCACTCCATCGCCAGGCTCTTGGTCAGATGGATCACCGCCGCCTTGGAGCTATTGTAGTGGGCCTGCAACAGACCGCGATTGACGATCGACCCCGACATCGAGGCGATGTTCATGATCGAGCCGCGCTTGCGCGGCAGCATCGCGCGCGCCTCCGCCTGGCATGATCGAAACAGCCCGGTCAGGTTGATGTCGATCATGCGCTGCCATTGGTCGGCGGCCATCTCCTCGGCCGGTGCCGCGTTGGCGATGCCGGCGCAGTTGCCGGCGATGCCGATCGGCCCCAGATCGCGCTCGGTCGCGGCAATGGCGTCGGCCAGGTCGTCCTCTGACCGCACATCGCCGGTCAGCGCCAGCGCCTGGCGCCCCGCGCCACCGATCCGAGACACGGTCTCGGCCAAGCCATCGCTGCTCGGCAGGTCGAAGCAGGCCACGTCGGCCCCGGCCTCGGCGTAGGCCACGGCGATGCGCTGGCCAATGCCGCTGCCGGCCCCGGTGACGAAGGCGATCTCGTTGTCCAGGCGGAACAAATCCATAGCCATGAATCCCATTTTTGTGGCGTTTGCGCGCCGCGCCAACGCCAAGCCGGCACCGGCCCGCTCCCCCACCCGGCCGCCCAACGACAGTATTCTTGATGGGCGGCCGGGTGGGGGAGAGGGCTGGCGCCGACTTCAGCGTAAGCTGATCCAGACTCAGCCCAATAAGCAAACGGGCGGAGCCGAAGCCCCGCCCGCACGCACGTTACCCCAACGATCAGCCGCGGAACGGTGCGGCCAGCTCGTTGGTCTTCTCCGCAATCACTTCCATCGCGGCTTCCGGCGAGTCGTACTGGCCGGCCAGCAGCTTGCCGAGTTCCACCGGGATCACGTTGTTGGCGATCTCGGGCCAGCTCGGCAGGTCCGGCTCGGAGCCCATCCGGTTGTTGATGGTCCATTCAATGGCCGGGAAGTGGCGCGTGGTGCCGGCACCTGGAACCGCCGCGGCCAGCACGCGCTCGTCGCTGAACGCCGACAGGCGCACCGGCGAGGCGCCGCCGCCCACGGTGGAGCTGCGGGCCACGATGTCCTTCGACGTCACCCACTGCATGAACAACCACGCCGCTTCCTGGTTCTGTGAGTAGCGCGACAGCGCGATCGACGAACCGCCCTGGTGGCCGATGTGCGGGATCTCGTTGAAGCCGGCCTGGTCGGGCGAGCGCACCGAGGTTTCCTCCGGCGGGATCGCCGCCGACATCAGGCCGCCGCCGACCGCGGAATCGCCGCCGTCGAGGCCGGGGAAGAACTCACCCCACGAGATACACTGCGCGGCGATGCCCTGGGCCATCGATTGCCACTGGCCGTCCCAGGTCCAGGTCTTGGCCGCGGCCGGCATGTAGTCGACCAGCTCCAGCATGTAACGCAGGCCTTCCATGCCCTGCTCATCATTGCCCGAGAACATGCCATCCGCGCCGAAGATGGAGCCGCCATGCGCCCAAAGCCAGATCGTCCAGTCGCACTCGAGCGAGTAGTGGCCGGACTTCAACTGGCCGGTGGTGCCATAGATGCCGTTGCCGATCTCGGCCTCATGCAGCGCCTTGGTCACTTCCATGTACTCGGCCATGGTCGTGGGCACGCTGATGCCGTGCTTGTCGTACAGGTCCTGGCGATACATCAGGATCGCGATCGGGATGTCGAACGGCACGCCCATCATCTCGCCATAGGCGGTGGCGATGCCGTCCACCAGCGGCGGCGAGAAGTCGTCCCAGTCGTAGCCTGGCATTGCCAGTTCCGAGTTCGACTCGTAGAGCTCGCGCGGGTTGATGGTGTCGGGCGAGAACAGCGCGGCCCAGGCCTGGTCGAGATAGTAGAGGTCGTAGGTGCCGAGCTGGGCCTGTGCGTCCAGGGTGGCCTTCTGCAAGACCTGCTCCAGCGGCACGATCTCGATCTCGACATTGATGCCCGTCAGTTCCTCGAACTCCGACTTGATCTCGCTGGCCACGTTGGTCGGTGGCGTCGCTTCGGAGGTGTAGCGGATGGTGGTGCCGGCGAACTGCTGGCCGACATCGCGCAGCCAGGCGTTGACGTCGTCCGGCGTTTGGGCAGCAGCCATCTCGGTGCCCAGATTGGTCAATCCGCCAAACGGCCGTCCGCCGCCCATGAAGGTCGAAGCGAAGGCGGAGAAACCGACGCCCGCCGTGGCCATCTTCTTCAGGAACGTACGCTTCGAAATCTCCCGCCGGGCGTACTTGCCCGCCATGTCGGCGATGTATGTCTTCCGATCGAACTCTTTGAAGCTCATGTGCTTCCTCCCTCAAGTTGGCTGGTCGCTGTTCTTCATGTGCGCGAGCTCGCCGTCAGTCTTTCAGCGAGCCCAGCGTCAGGCCACGGACCAGGTGGCGCTGAACCAGGAGAATGAAGATGAGGCTGGGCACCAGGGCGGCACTGCCCAGCGCGGTGATCAGGCCCCACTCGGTGCCGGTGGAGGTGACGAACGTGCTGATCTTGACCGGAATGGTGCGGATGCTGGTGGTGAGTTGCAGGCTGATCAGGAACTCGGTCCACGAGAAGATGAAGCAGAGCACCGCGGTGGCCGCGATGCCGCCGCGCACCAGCGGCATGATGATGCGGAAAAACACGTGCGTGCGGGTCGCGCCATCGATCATGGCGCTTTCGTCCAGATCGCGCGGCACGTCGTCGAAGAAGCTCTTCAGCAGCAACGTCGCCAGCGGCAGGTTGATCAGCGTGTGCGCGAAGATCAGCCCGATGTGGGTGTCGCGCAGGCCCAGGTCGCGGAAGATAAAAAACAGGGGAATGGCGACCGCGATCGGCGGCATCATGCGTTGGGCAAGCACGAAGAAAACGACGTGCTGCTTGGCGCGCATCGGGAACCGAGACAGCGCATAGCCGGCCAGCGTCGCCAGGAAAACCACCAGGATGGTCGATCCCACGGCAATGATTATCGAATCCAGGATGGTGGGAATGGAGTAGTAGCTCGACGCACCGCCGGTTTGGCCGCCGATGCCCTCGCTCAAGTCGATGCGCGATTCGCCAAGCAGCGCGATCCGGTAGTTCTCCAGCGTGGCTTCGAAGCTGAAATAGACCGGCTCGGTGGTGAAAATGTCGGTGTAGGGCTTGAACGAGGCGAGGATCCACCAGGCCAGCGGGAACATGAAAATCAGCACCACCAGCCAGGCGACGACATCGCGCACCGTTATGATCCGCTTTTCCGGCATCAGAACCTCACCCGCGAGAACTTGATGAACGTGAAGCAGATGATGTTCAGCAGAATCAGCATCAGCAGGCTGATGGTGGATGCGTAGTTGAAGTTGGCGGTGGTGAATTCGCGCCCGGCATACTCGCTCAACGTCCTGGTCGCGTTGCCAGGTCCGCCGGCGGTCATGACGTACACGTAGTCGTACACGCGGAACAGATCGATGGTGCGGATCAGAACGGCGACCGCGATGACGCGGCCCAGCATCGGCAGTGTCAGATACCACAGCGACTGCAGGTAGCTGGCACCGTCGATGGAGGCCGCCTCATACGGCTCCTTCGGCAGGGCGCGCAGCCCGGCCAGGATGATCAGCACCATGAACGGCGTCCACTGCCAGATATCCGCCAGCATGACGCCGGGCAGGGCCGTGTAGATGTTGGCCAGGATCGGGTTTTCCGGGTCGGCGAGCCCGATGGCCTCCAGGTAATAGGCCAGCACACCGAACTGCGCGTCCTCCATCAGCAGGAACATCATGCCGGTGACCGCAGGCGGCACCACCAACGGCAACGTCATCAGCGCGCGCATCACGCCATAACCCTTGCGGTCGCTGTCCAGCAACAGCGCGATCGCAAAGCCAAGAAGCAACTGAAACAACAGGCAGACCACGGTGTAGATCGACGTGATCATCAACGCGTTCCACATCTCGCTGTCGCCGAACGCCTTGCCCCATTGCTCGAACCAGGCGAACTCGTTCTCGCGGGTGTAGGGGTTCTTCACGTGAAGCGACAGCCAGACCGCGTAGCCAAGCGGGAAGATACCGAAGGCCAGGATCATGGCGAACAGCGGTGCGAGCCACGGCAATGGATGATCGGACGTCATCCATCGTGGCAAATTCAGCAGGCCTATGGGCCTGGGGCGGTCGGCCACCGAAGTGGTCAAGCTGGCGTTTCCTCGTCGATGCGGTCTTGCTGCCGCTGAGTTCGGGCCCCCATTCGACATGGCGGTTGAAAACTTGTCCAGTCCTTGCAAAATTTTTTAGTCACGGCAAGCGGCGCCGTTGATGCAGGTTGCATCAAAATAAGAATTTGGGAGGAATCGAGTGTCTCGCTGGATGGAGCGTTTTGCGCTGACCGGTAAGCGTGCCCTGGTGACGGGCGCATCGAAGGGAATTGGCGAGGAGATCGCCTGCAATTTGGCCGACGCCGGCGCCGACATCGCCGCGGTGGACATGGACGAGGCGGGGCTGCAGAGCGTCGCCGCCAAGGTGCGCGACATGGGGCGCGCCTGCCATACCATCAGCGCCGACCTGTCGACGGTGGAAGGACCGCAGGCGGCGGCCGCGGCGGCGCTGCAGGCGTTCGGCACGGTCGATATTCTGGTCAACAACGCCGGGATCGCCATCATCGAGCCGTTGCTCGAGGCGCGGGTGGATGTGTGGGACCAGACGATGGCGATCAACCTGCGCGCGCCATTCCTGCTCGCCCAGGCGCTGGCCCCGCAGATGATCGCGCAGAAGGCCGGCAAGATCGTCAACATCTCCTCCCAGGCCAGCGTCATCGCCATCGACGGTCACGCGGCCTATTCGGCCTCAAAGGCCGGGCTGAATGCGCTGACCCGCGACATGACCTGCGAGTGGGCCAAGCACAACATCCAGGTGAACGCCGTGTGCCCCACCATCATCATGACCAAGCTGGGGCGCGAGGTCTGGGGCGACCCGGCCAAGGGCCAGCCGATGCTGGACCGCACCCCGCTCGGCCGGTTCGGAGAGCCTGTCGAGGTGGCCGACCTTGTGCTCTACCTGTCGTCGCCGGCGTCCGACCTCATCAACGGGGCCACCATCCGGATCGACGCCGGCTTCAGCGTGATCTGACGCAACCGGCGCGGGCGGCAACGACCATGGCAAGCAGGGACACGCTTCGGGCCGAACGGGCTGGCTGGCCGTGTGTCTCGCCGCCTCTTCTTCCTGCGTGGAAACCGACGCTTGCCGTTGTGGCCGGCGTGGTGGCGGGCATGGTGCTTGCCACGTCGGCGATCGCGGAGGACGTCCGGTTGTTGGCCGAGGGCGTGCGCGTCGAGGTCATCGTGCCGGCGCCGCCGCCTGCCGATACGGAGCCGACCGAGCCCGAATCGCCCTCGGCGGACGCTGATGTACCCCTGGTCGAGGTGATTCAGGGGGTGGACCGCCCGACGGACGACGTGCCGGGCGATATGGAGTCCGACGGCGACGCGGAGCGGCCGCAGATGATCGTCGTGCCGCCTGCGCCCGACGACAGCGGTTTCGGGGACTTCGACTTCGCGTCCTGCTGGATCGGCCCCACCGGCGAGCCGTTGCTGCTGACCGGCCAGGCCGGCACGGTCGCGGCGTACCTGGCCCGCGGCCACAGATTGTTCGGCGCGCTGGAAGGCGGCGCATTGACCCTGACCTTGACCTTCAAGGATGCCGACGACTGGCGCGCATACTGGGGGCCGGCCGCCGGCGAGTACACCGACGCCGATATCGGGGCGCTGCTGGATGCCGGCTATGCCGTGGTGATGCGTTTCGAAGGCCTGGACGAGGCGGCGCTGGCTGATGGCCCGGTGCTGGAAGGCGAAAGCGGCGCGACCCATTGGCCGGACGTGTCGGAGTCCGGCGAGGTGACGATATTGCCGGTTGAGGATCACCCCCAGCGGGCCTATCTGGCGCCGGCGCCCGTCACGCTGACCCGCACGGCACTGGCCGCGTGCGAGGGCATAGTGCAATAATCCCCGAAAACTGCGCGCGGCCGCCCGCCAAATCGCGGCGGGCACGAGCGCATCCGGGAGGGAACGATGTATCTTTTCACCGATGTGCGCATCATCGACGGCTCCGGCGCGGACGCCTTCGATGGCGAAGTCCTGGTGGACGGCGAGCGCATCTCGGCGGTCGCACGGGCGCCGCAGACCCTGCCGCGTGGCGGCGCGGAGGTGATCGACGGGCGTGGCCGGACCCTGATGCCGGGCCTGGTGGAAGCCCACGCCCACCTCAGCTTCCTGAACTTCCAGGACCTGTTCGAATCGGTGCGCCTGCCGGTGGAAGAGCACCTGATCGCCACCATCGAGAATGCCCGCCTGTTGCTGGACCAGGGCTTCACGAGCTGTTTCAGCGCGGCGGCCGCCAAGCCCAGGCTGGACGTCGCGGTTCGCGACGCCATCAACGCCGGGCGCATACCGGGGCCGCGCCTGCGCGCCGCCACCCAGGAGATCACGCCGTCGGGCAATCTGGGCGACCTGGACACGGTCGAGCTGACCTTGCCCGCGACCATCCGCTTCTCGATCACCGCCAACGGCGCCGACGCCTTCCGCACCGCCTGCCGCCATGCCGCGCGCGACGGGGTCGACACCTTCAAGATCAACGTGTCAGGCGACCGTGGTTTCTATGACTGGGGGGCCGGCACCGACGCCACCGTCATCAGCGACGCCGAACTGGCCGCGGTGATGGAGGAGGCGCGGGCACGGGGCCGGTGTGTGGCCGCGCATGCGACCAGCGCAGGGTCGGTGAAGATGTGCGTGCGCCACGGCGTCAAAGTGGTCTACCACGCCGCACTCGCCGACGAAGAGGCGATCGACATGTTGGAGAGCGTGCGTGACAGCGTGTTCGTGGCGCCCACGCCCGGGTTCCCCTACACGCTGCTGCACGAGGCCGACCGCTATGGCGTGCACCACGACGCGGTGACCCGCGCGCGGCTGGAAGAGGAACTGGCGACCATCGTCGCCAACGGGCAGGAGATGCGCAAGCGCGGCATCAAGGTGCTGCCCGGCGGCGACTATGGCCTGTTCTGCAACCCGCAAGGCACGAATGCGCGCGACCTCGTGCACTTCGTCGAGCTGTTCGGCTACAGCCCGATGGAGGCGATCTGTGCCGCAACCCGGGACGGTGGCGCGCTGATGGGCATGGCCGGCGAACTGGGCGAGGTGCGCGCCGGCTGTTATGCCGACCTTCTGCTGGTCGATGGCGATCCGCTGGCCGATATCGCCATCCTGCAGGACGCCGACCGGCTGGACGGCATCATGAAGGGCGGCGCCTTCCACAAGCTGGCGCCGGCGGTCGCTGCCGTCGAACGTGTCGCGGCTGAATAGGCCGGCGGGGCAAGCGAAATCGCCGGCCGATGTGGTGTCGCGGCACGCCCGAACGGTTTTCTTGACGATTGTGGACCGTTTCCGGGCAATAAATACTTTTCCGGGCCAACGCGGTAAGGAACGGTTAACCATTCCGAACCTACCGTCGTGGCATGAACCACATGCGCCCCGAACTGGCCGGTCTTTTGTCGGTATGGCAATCGTTGTGCAACGGCCAACCAATGCCGGCACGGTCTGACCTCGACCCCGAGGACATCAAGCCCTGGCTGCGCAACATCTCCATTTTCGACGTCGAGCGCGCGCCGTGCCGGTTCCGCCATCGGCTGGTCGGCACCAAGCTGGTGGAGTATCAGGGGCACGACCTGACCGGCACCTATTTGCCGGATGCCGAAGATCCGATGAGCGCCCGGCTGAGCTTGACTGACTTCGAGCTCTGCGCGGACACCGGCGAGCCGGTGCACCGCACCGCGCGCTATGGGTCCAACCCGCGCGACGAGGCGATGTTCGAGCGGCTGCTGCTGCCCCTGGGCTCGAACCACACCACCGCCGACAAGATCCTGATGGGCTTTTACCTCGACGAGCCGATCATCGTTCCCGCCACGGCAAGCGATTTGTACGCGTACATCGCGTAGTCGCGGATCAGCTGGCACAGACCTGATTGTTCGTGCCCTACCCGGGCTTCGACGCCTTCAGTGAGAATGCCAGCGGCAGTTGCAGCGCCCCGGCCGGCATCGCCTCCATGCCGTCGTCCTGGGTCTCCATCATCGCGAACAGTTTCCACGCCAGCCGCTGGTGCTCGTTCAGCATGTCCAGCCGCAGCCCCGCGCCGAGCAGTGCATTGACGATCTCCGACAACGCATGCGGCCACTCGAACGTCCGGGTGTTCCTGAACGCATAGTCGTCGCCGGTGTACGTGCCCGCACTGTCGAAGGTCATCGGGTTCCCGGTTTCGAAATACGGGTAGCGCAGTTCCAGCCTGTCGCCTTCCTGCTCGAACATCAGTGCCGTCGGATGGCCGTCCAGGAAATACAGGAAGCCGCCGGGCTTGAGGAAATGGGCCACCACGTCGGCCCAGCGCACGATGTCGGGCAGCCAGACGATGGTGCCCCAGGTCACATAGACGATGTCGAAACGGCCCTCGATCAGGTCAGGCGCGTCATAGACGTTACCTTCCACGAAAGCCGCTTCCAACCCCGCCTCCGCGGCCAGGGCACGGGCGGCGGCGACCGCTTTCGGCGAGAAATCGAGCCCGGTCACCGTCGCGCCGCGCCGCGCGAGGTTCAGCGTGTCGAGCCCGAAATGGCACTGCAGGTGCAGCACCGACTTGCCGGCCACATCGCCGATCTCGCTGCTTTCGATCGGGCCCAGGGTATCGGCGCCGGCACGAAAGTCGGCCAGGCGATAGACCTCGGTGGCCGAGTTGACATGGACGTCGACCGCTTCGTCCCACCGCTTCAGGTTGGTCTCGAAATGGTCGTCCATGGCGAGTTCCGCGCTTGTGCGATGGACGTGCAAGTGCAGCCGAGCCTGCCAATTGCGCCGCCCTCAGAAGTTCGATAACCTTGTATTTGGTTCACTGGATTGCCGCAATAACGGCAGCCCGGAACGCGCGGCGGGTATTTGGCGCCGCGTTCGTTGGATTTTGGAGAATTGTATTACGGAGAATTTCTATGTCCGATGCTGTGTTGAATCCCGCCAACGTCGCTGACGAAGCGAACGTTCCTGACGAGGCCGATGCCCCCGATGAAATCGCGGCACCCGATACGCCGCCCCTCAACGGCGTGACGGGCGGCCCGGCGCCGACGGTCGACGATCTCGACTCCGCCATAGCAAATCTGCGGTCGCTGACCGGCCAAGCCGGGCTGACGGACCCGTTGAAGGCGGTCATACATCGGCTTCTGGTCGTCGCGCGCCGTTGCGAGGAATTGCCGCACAAGCACCGCGGGCTTACCGCCAGCTTTGTTGCTGACGGCACAAACGCGCTGGTCGGATCGTCACCGAATATCGGCGTGGCCGAGAAGCTGACCGACAACGCCGAGCTGCAGTACAACTGGCACAGGAGCTGGTCGATGCGGCTGGTCTACCGTTGGGGCCATGGCCGCACCGGCATGGCCGCGGTGGCGGGCCTGCTGCTTGCGCTTGGGCCCATTGTCGTGTTGGGCCTGCTGTATCTTGTAGGCGCACAGGTCTTCTTCCCGAACGCTGCCTGGCTCGTGTTCGACCTCGACCAGCTTGCGGTCCTGCTGTTCGCGGCCCTGTTAGGCGCTGTCGCCTCGCAGGCGATGTCGATCCCGAATCTGCCGGAAACGGGCTACGATCCCGGTGCCGTCAGCCGGCGCAGCTTCTTCAAGGTGCTGGTCGCGCTGATTTTCTCGATTGCGGTATACGCGGTGCTCTCGGCGGGCATCGTCAGCATCGAGGGCCTCGACTTCGCTGTGGGACAGACCGGTTCCGACGATGCGGCAGAGGCCGACACCCACAGCGTCGACTTGATGAAGATCGTCGTGCTCGGTTTCCTGTGCGGGTTCAGCGAGCGGTTCGCACCGCAGATTATCGACCAGGCAGGTGCACGCGGGTCGTGACCGTCGCTGCATGGCCCTTGCTTGTTCGTATTCCTCCGACCTTTGGCTATAATCACCATCAATCCAACAATATCGCCTAGGGAAGGAAACACGCCATGCAGGGGCAAGCCGGCTCACAGCAGTGGAAATACCAACGCCTGTTCGACTACGGCGACGGCGTGTCGACCCAGAACCAGCGCCCGGACCTGCTCGCCCAGACCGAGCCTCGGCTGCTGAACGACGAGCAGATGCGCCAGTTCCTGGCCAACGGCTACCTGTTGCTGAACCCCGATCTGCCGGTCGAGTTCCACCAGGACCTGTTCCAGCGTTTCGACAAGATCGTCGGCGCCGACAACGACGACAATCCCGGCAACAACCTGCTGCCGGTGGTGCCCGAGCTGCAGCTCGTGTTCGACGACCCGGTGGTCAAGGGCGCGCTGACCAGCGTGCTGGGCGACAACTACCTGATGCACCCGCACCGGGTGCTGCACGACAACCCGCCCGGGACCGACCCGCAGGTTTGGCACCACGACAGCTACTGGGGCTACAAGCGCAAGGTGCACAATCATCATCCGTGGTGGGTGATGATCATGTACTACCCGCAGGACATCTATCCGGAGATCGGCCCCACCGGCGTCATTCCCGGCAGCCAGTGCATTGCCCAGCGGCTGGAGGATATCGACCAGATCGGATCGTGCGCGTCCGGCAAGACCGGTACCTGCATGATGATCCATTACGACATCTGGCACCGGAAGATGAAGAACCTCACCAACCTGAAGCGGTTCATGGTGAAGTTCGAGTTCATCCGCATGCAGCGCCCGACGGGCGTCACCTGGGACAGCGCGCAGGACGAATGGCAGGACCCTGCGCAGGTGCCGGCCTATCCGATGACGCCGGTGTGGCGGGCGCACTGGCACTGGCTCGGCCATCGCGATCTGGCCCCGGCCGAGCCCGGCGGCGATGCCGACGTGGCGGCGGCGACGGCGGGGCTGCAGGCGACCGACAACCACGAGCGCGCCAAGGCGGTGTGCGACGTGGCGGCCCTGGGTAGCGCTGGCGAGGCCGCGATCCCGGACCTGATCGCGCTGCTCGGCGACGACAGCGAGGTCGTCGGTCTGAACGCCGCCTACGCGCTGGCGGCGCTGGGCGAGCCGGCCATCGCACCGCTGGTCGAGGCCATGCGGGGCAATGACGGCGAGAACGTCGACGATGCGCGCTGCTTCATCGACGAGGGCCAGAAGAGCGAGCTGGAGATGGTCGCGCGCAACGCCGCCCACGGCCTGCTGGCGATGGGCAAGAAGGCGCGCAAGGCCCTGCTGGACCTGGCCGCCGACGGTCAGCCCCGTGTGACCAAGTACGCGTGCTTCGCGCTCGGCGAGCTCGACTGCGACGACGATGCCGTGATGAGCGCGCTGATCGACGGTTGCCGTCACGAGGACCCGGCGGTGCGCTTAAACGCGGTCGAGGCGCTGGGCCTGAAGCACGGCACCGACGCGGCCGCGCTGACCCTGGCCGACGGCCTGTTCGACGACGACGACGAGGTGCGCTTCAACGCGGCGCTCGCCCTCGCCCGCCTCGGCCCGCAAGCCGCGCCGGCGATTCCGGCGCTTAGGCAGGCGCTGACCGACGGCAATCGCTACACGGTCGGCTATGCGGTGGAGGCGCTGGAGCGTATCGGCACCAAGGAGGCGCTGGCGGTGCTGGTGCCGTTCCTGCGCATCGCGCGCTGGTGCCCGATCACGACCAAGGAGAACTTGTTCTAGGGGACGACCCACGCGCGTCATTGCGAGGAGCGGAGCGACGCGGCAATCCAGAGTTACGCTACCGTAGTATCAGCAATCGCTGGATTGCCGCGCCGCCTGCTGGCGGCTCGCAATGACGGTGGTGTGCAGGATCTGCTGCCGACCGGTGCCGTAACTTCTCAACCACCCAACCTCTCCCGCACCTCGTCGGGGATGCGGTGGCCGGTCAGGCGTGACGGGTCGTCGGCGTGGCGGCCGGCCCAGACCCGCTTCTCGACCCCCTCAACGCCCACCGTGCCGGCGTTGGTGACCCGGTGCGCGATCTCGAAGCTGGCGCCGCCGAGGGCGGTGACTGTGGTCGTGAACTCCAGCACATCGCCATAGCGCGACGGGCTGTGGTAGCGCGCCCGGGTGTCGACCATCGGGATGCCGACGATGCCGTAGTGCGCCGTCCACTGCCGTTTCTTCGTCCCCAGCGCGGCCTCGAACAACCGGTTGGTGCAGGCGTCGAAGTACTCGAAGTAGCGCGGGTAGAAGACGATGCCGGCGGCATCGCAGTCGCCCCACTCGACCTCGATGTGGTGCACGTTGGATAGCATGGTCGGTTGTTGGTCCAGGCTGCGGTTGAAGGAAAGCCGCGCCACCTGACAGTGCCCGCGCGTCGCTGTCAAATGGCGCATTGGGAACCGATGACGCGGCTTGCCTTCACCCGCTTGTCCGCGCCACATTGCACATTGAGGGGCGCTACAAATGCTCTGGCGTGCCCAGCCAAACGAAAAACGACAACACGGGAGGACCCGATGCCGGACAACGCGGCCGTCGAGACCAAGACCATCGGCCCCAATGGGCCGAGCGTTACCACCATCTGCTTCGGCACTTCGGCGATCGGCGACATGCCGAACACCTATGGCTATTCCGTCGACCTGGACCGCGCCCACAAGGCGGTCGAGGCGATCTTCGCCGGCCCGGTCAACTTCCTGGACACGGCGCGCAACTACTCCAACAGCGAAGAGCGGATCGGCGAAGTGATCAAGGCGCGCGGCGGCGTGCCGGACGGGTTCGTCATCTCCAGCAAGCTCGACCGCGACATGGAGACCAACCGGTTCGATGCCGCCCAGGCGCGCCGGTCGCTTGAAACCAGCCTGAAGATGCTGAATGTCGACAAGATCGACATCCTCCACCTGCACGACCCGGAATATGTGCCCGATATCAACGAGGTGACCGGCCCGAACGGGTCGCTGGCCGAGCTGATGAAGATGAAGGAAGAGGGGCTGGCGCGCTGCGTGGGCCTTGCTGCCGGCAAGGTCGACGTGATGATGCCCATCCTGCGCGACTGGGACTTCGACGCGCTGATCAGCCACAACCGCTACACGCTGGTGAACCGCAACGCCGCGCCGATGTTCGAGCTCGCCAAAGAGCGCGGTATCGCCGTGCTCAATGCCGCGCCCTATGCCAGCGGCGTGCTGGCCAAGGGCTCCGACAACGCGCCGCTCTACTGCTACCAGCCGGCCGACGAGGCGATGTTGGCGCCGGTGCGCCGGATCGAGGCGATCTGCGCCCGCCACAACATCCCGACCGGTGCGGCCGCACTGCAATTCTCGCTGCGCGATCCGCTGATAACGTCCACCATCGCCGGCATCTCCAAGGCCGAGCGGGTGCAGCAGACGCTGGATTGGGCCAACCACCCGATCTCCGACGAGGCATGGGCCGAGTTGCTGGCGGTGCCGTACGAGACCGGCGATCCGGAGGCCACCCGCGACTACGTGCCGGGCTGAGTGGCATGAAAACGGTTCGCGTTGCCGTTCTGGGCGCCTGCGGGTGGATGGGCAAGGTCCACTCGCTCGGCTATCGCAACACAGCCCTGTTGTTCGGCGGGCGGCGCGGGGCGGCGGAGATCGCGCTCTTGGTCGACGAGAACGCGGAGGGCGTCGCCGCGATGGCGAAGCTGGTCGGCGATCCGCCGACCGGCACCGACTGGCGGGCGGCGATCGACGATCCGTCCATCGACCTGATCGACATTTGCCTGCCGGACTACCTGCACTACGAGGTTGCCAAGGCGGCGCTGGAGGCCGGCAAGAACGTCTATTGCGAGAAGCCGTTCACCGACACCGCGGCCGAGGCCAAGGAACTGGCCGACCTGGCCGCGGCCAAGGGCGTTGTCACCCACATCGGGCACAACTTCCCGAAGAACCCGGCGCACACGACGGCGCGCAACCTGCTGCGCGACGGCAAGATCGGCGACGTGCAGCTGTTCCGCGCCTCCATGCACGTCGATGTGCTGGCCGACCCGGCGGCCCCCCTCATGTGGCGGTGCGACGGCGACCTGGCGCCGACAGGCACGGTGGGCGACATCGCGACCCACGTGTTCAGCCTGGTCGACTACCTGATCGGCAGCCCGTCCGCGCTGATCGCCGATGCCGATGTGGTGACGGCGGCCAGGCCCTATCAGGAGGGGTTCGGTTACGGGGTGGCGGCCGCCATGCCCGAAGATGCCGAGATGCGCCCGGTCACCAACCCCGACTACGTCAACCTGATGTGCCGGCTGCCCGGCGGCGGACGCGGCGTCATCGACGTCAGCCGGGTCGCTACTGGGCGGCGGTTCCTGCAGACCTACGATATCTATGGCACCAAGGGGTCGCTCAGCTTCAACTACGACGAGGTGAACCGCATCCGCTACTACGCCACCGACGACCCGGCCGGCCAGCAGGGCTGGCGCGAGATCGACGCCGGACCGGAGCAGGAGGCGTATGCCGCCTTCAACCCGGTGGCCAATTTCGCGGTCGGCTACAACGAGTTCAAGGCGATCGAGGTCAGCGAAGTGGTGAACGCGGTGGCCACCGGCACGCCGGGATGGCCGACCTTCCGCGATGGCGAGCGGTTGATGCGGCTGGTTGATGCCTGCCTGAAGTCGACGGCGGAGAAGCGCTGGGTAGAGGTGGGATAAGGCCTGGGTCAACTGACACTGAAATCAGCACCGGCCCTCCCCCTTCCCGGCCGCCCAACGAGAGTATCCTGCTGGGTGGCCGAGAGGGGGTGCGGGCTGGAGCCGACTTCCACGACAGGGGACGTGATATGGCACGGTCGTTCAAACTTGGACTGGCGGAGCCGCCGCAGCTGACGGCGCCAGCCGCCTGCCCCGAGATTCCCGGTGACGTCTATGGGCAACGCATCGCCGCGGCGCGACGCCGCGCGGCGGAGGCCGGCATGGACGCGCTGGTGGTCTATGGCGACCGCGAGCATGTCGGCAATCTGGTCTATCTCAGCGGCTATGACCCGCGGTTCGAAGAAGGGTTGCTGGTGTTGTCCGGGGACGAAGCCAGCGATCCGATCTTGCTGGTCGGCAACGAGGGCGGCAGTTATGCCCGGGTCAGCCCGCTGAAACTGGACGTGCGGCTGTGCCAGAGCTTCAGCCTGATCGACCAGGACCGCAGCGAGCGCCGCTCGGTGCGCGATGTGCTGGCGGAGTGCGGCATTGCCGGCGCGGGCCGGGTCGGTCTGGCCGGCTGGAAGACCTTCTCAGACGCCGACAGCGCCGACCCGGAGCATGAGAGCGAGGTGCCGGCGTTCATCGTCGATGCGCTGGCCGATCTGGCGGGCGGGCGCGACCGCGTGGTCAACGCCACCGGCCTGCTGATGTCGGCCGATGGCGGGCTGCGCACGCTGAACGACGCGGCACAGATCGCCGCGTTCGAGTTCGCCGCCACCCATGCGTCACAGGGCGTGCTGCGGGCGATCCGCGCCATCGAGCCCGGGGTCAGCGAGCACGCGCTGGCCGGCCATATGGGCTGGATCGGCCAGCCGCTGAACTATCACCCCATCGTCGCGTCGGGCGAGCGCACCGCATTGGGGCTCGCCAGTCCCAGCGGGCGCAAGATCGCGGCCGGCGACCCGCTGTTCATGACCATGGGCGGATGGGGCGCCAACTCGGTGCGCGCCGGATATGTGGCATTCGATGCGTCCGGCCTGCCCAGCCACGACCGCGACTGGCTCGATGTCGTGCTGACGCCGTACTGCGCGGCGATGGTCACCTGGTACGAGAGCCTGCGGATCGGCGCGCGCTGTGGCGACATCGTTGCGGCGGTGGAGGCGGAACTCGGCGGCGCCATCGAGCGTTATGCCCTGAATCCCGGCCACCTGACCCATGTTGACGAATGGCTGTCCTCCCCCTTCTTCGCCGACAGCCAGATCGCGCTGAAGTCCGGCATGGCCCTGCAGATGGATATCATTCCCGTCACGTCCGGCGGCCATTTCGGCGCCAATGCGGAGGATGGCGTGGTGCTGGCCGATGCCGCCCTGCGGCAGGAACTGGCAAACGCCCATCCGGCCGCCTGGCAGCGCATGCAGGCCCGCCGCGCCTTCGCGGTCGACACACTGGGCATCCGGCTTGCCGAGGAGGTGCTGCCGACCAGCGACATCCTGGGCTGGGTGCCGCCCTACCTGCGCGACCCGTCCATGGTCATGCTGCCGGCGTGACCATGGGCCGCGCCGCCTGAGCCACTGGCGCGCGGGCGCAATGCTCGGCTTATCGATCCCCCCACGACAGATCGACGAAGGCGGCGACGGCAAGCCCTCGGCGACCCTGCTCGGCTATGTCTGGCGGATGAGCGGCCGCCATCAGTATGCGATTTGCGGCCTGGCCCTGGTGGTGGCCGCGCTCAGCATGGTGCCGCTGGAACTGCAGCGGCGCATCATCAACGGCATCGGCCAGGAATTCGACATGGAGGCGATCCTGATTCTGGGCGCCGTCTATGCCGGTGTGATCCTTGTCCATGCCGGCCTGAAGTTCGTGCTGCGCATGTACCAGGGCTGGCTGAGCGAGAGCGCCATCAGGTTCAACCGCATCACCCTGTCGCGCATCTACCGGCGGCGGGCATCGCAGGCGAGTGAGGACGCCGCCGACGGCGCGGACAAGAAGGACGACGGCGACCGCCACAGCGGCGAGGCGGTCTCGGTGATCGGCCCGGAGATCGACAAGCTGGGCGGTTTCGTTGGCGAGGGCCTGTCGCAGCCGACCGTCAATGTCGGCATCCTGCTGGCCATCGGCGGGTACATGGTGGTGGTGGAGCCGGTGGTCGCGCTGGTCAGCCTGGTGCTGATCGTGCCGCAGGCGATCCTGGTGCCGGTGGTGCAGCACTACATCAACCGCCTGGTGGAGCGGCGGGTGGCGCTGATGCGCGAGCTCGGCGACATGGTGGCCGAGATGGACGACGCGGGCAGGGACAACGCAGGCGGGGACGGCGACGACAGGTCCGAACAGAAGGACTTGGATGGCAAGCTGCGGCGCATCTATGCCAACCGCATGCGCACATTCGTGCTGAAGTTCATGATGAAGGGTCTCAGCAACGTGCTGTCGGCCTTCGCGCCGCTGGGCGTGCTGCTGGTCGGCGGTTATCTGGCGCTGCAGGGCGAGACCACCATCGGCGTGGTGGTGGCGTTCATATCGGGCGTCGACCGCATGGCCGACCCGCTGCGGGAACTGCTGGCCTATTACCGCACCGCCGCCTTGGCCAATGTGCAGCACCGCATGATCGCGCGCTGGATGTAAGCCACTCGCGCCCGCCGCACAGCCGGGGGTTTCAGGCGCGGCCGGCCAGCCGGGCGTGCAATGCGGCGGCGAGCTCGTCGGTGTCCTCGGCGATCTCCACCGCGCCGGCGGCGCGCAGGCGATCGCGAAACCCGTCGCCGATGGCATGGCTGCCGCCGGCGAAGCCGATGGGCGTCATCCCGGCGTCGATCGCCGCCTTGACGCCGGAGGTGCTGTCTTCCACCACGACGCAACGCTCGGGCGGCGTGTCGAGCCGGGCCGCCCCATGCAGGAACAGGTCGGGCGCCGGCTTCGGACGCGCCACCATCTCGGCGGTGTAGAGGTGGCCGTTGAAATGGCGGATCAATCCGGTCGACGTCAGCGCGGTCTCCACCCGCACGATCTCGCTGCTGGAGGCGACGCAGCGGGGCACGCCCAGGCCGGCGAGCAGGTCGTCGATCCCCGGGATCGGATCGACGGTTTCCATCGCCACCAGCATCTGGGCGCGCATATCGGGCTCGAAGCCGGTCGACAGGTCGACGCCATGCTCATCCGACAACACCGCGGTCATGGTGGTGAGCGGCTGGCCGAGAAACCGGCTCATCAGGACGTCTGTTTCGATGTCCACGCCGTGGCGGGCCAGCACATCGCCGGCGACGCGATAGGCCAGCGCCTCGCTGTCCACCAGCACGCCGTCGCAATCGAAAACAACCGCCAGTGCCGGTACGTTGGATGACGCCGGTACGTTGGATGACGCCGGTACGTTGGATGACAATGTGCGCCCTCGGTCGAATGGTCGTGCGCCGCGCCATGACGGCGCGATGCGTTGATGCAATGCGGCAGTCATATTGACTTGTCGGGGCGCTGCCCGTCTAGATCGGGAAAACAACATGTTGGGAGGAATGCCATGGCGCTGATCCTGGGCCTGAACAGCGGCTCGTCGTTCGACGGCATCGATGCCGTGCTGGCCGAGACCGACCTTGCCGACGATGGGCATCCGACGCGGCCGCGATTCGTCGAGGGCTATACGCATTCATGGCCTGAGAAGGTCGAGGCCCTGGTCCAGAAGGCGTTCGTCAACGAGCTGTCGATCTTCGACCTGACCCGGCTGAACTACATTGCCGGCGCCTGCTATGCGGAGGCCGCGCGCACCCTGCTGCGCCAGACCGGCACCAGGCCGGAGGACGTGTTCGTCATCGGCTATGACGGACAGACCATCTACCAGGAGCCGCCGGACCATGCCCGCTTGGACGAGGTCGATCCGAACGGTGACGACCTGGTCGGCCGCTGGCTGGATGGCCCCTATGCCTGCGGGCTGCAGATCGGCGACTCCTCGGTCGTCGCATGCAACACCGACATCGACGTGGTCTCGCACTTCCGCGCCGCCGATCATGCCTTCGGCGGCACCGGCGCCCCGCTGATGCAGTATCTGGACTATGTGGCGTTCCGCAACGAGCGCCCGATGCTGACGCTCAACATCGGCGGCATCGCCAATTTCCAGCTCGCCAATCCGGACCGCCGCAAGATGATGGCGTTCGACACCGGCCCCGGTTGCGTGATGCTGGACCACACCGCACGGCGGGTGTTCGGCAAGGCCTACGATCCGGACGGCTCGATTGCCGCGTCCGGCACCGTCAACCCGGAGATGATGGCCGACCTCTTGAGCCATCCCTATTTCAAGCGCCCGCCGCCGCGCAGCGCCTGGAAGCTCGACTTTGGGGCCGCCTATTGCGACGGCATGATCGAAAAGT
The DNA here is from genome assembly GCA_965227515.1 of Alphaproteobacteria bacterium. Classification (GTDB taxonomy): domain Bacteria; phylum Pseudomonadota; class Alphaproteobacteria; order CALKHQ01; family CALKHQ01; genus CBDDFZ01. The sequence goes on along the minus strand of CBDDFZ010000001.1, from coordinate 431,099 downwards.
ATGCGCACCTGCCCGACGAGGACGTGATGGCGACGTTCTGCGCCTTCACTGCGGAATCGATCGCGATTGCGCTGCGCGACTACATCCCGGACTTGGGCGGCATCGACCTGGTGGCGGCCAGCGGCGGCGGCAGCCGCAACAAGGCGCTGATGGGCTTCATCGCCGGCAAGCTGCCGGACAGGGTCAGGCTCACCACCACCGACGAATTCGGCATCCCGGCGCAGTTCAAGGAGGCGATCAAATTCGCTACGCTGGCGTTCGCGGCTAAGAACCGTGTCGCCAACAACATTCCGGCGTGCAGCGGCGCCACCCGCTATACGGTGATGGGGCGGCTGGCGCTGGCGCCCCGGCGCACCACGGGCGACGGGCCATTGGCATAGAGGCCGGTATTGGAAGGAGCCCACCACATGGACACGACATCAGCACTTCAAGCCTTGGGCGTGGACGACGATGCCATGATCGCCGCCGAACGGGCGAAGTTGGACACGGACGGCTTTTTCGTGCGCGAGGGCGTGTTCGATGCGGCGCAGTGCGCGGCGATGGGCGAGGCGTTCGACCGGCTGTCGGCGGTGGAGGGCGACGAGGGCGGGCATGAGGTCCATGTCGAGCCCACGGCGCGCCGGGTCTCCGACATCTTCAATAAGTCCGACGCGTTCGACGCTTGCCTGGAGATCGCGCCGCTGCTGGCGGCGACCCACTATCTGCTCGGCGACTTCAAGGTGCATGGCGCCAATCTGCGCGAGCCGCTGAAAGGCGGCGGCCACCAGGACCTGCACGTCGACTGCCCGAAGCTGCACCCGCGCGACTGGTGGGTGACCAACGCCATCGTCGCCTTCGACGACATCGTGGCCGACAACGGGCCGCCGCGGGTGGTGCCGGGCTCGCATCTCTGGGCGCCGATCAATGTGCCCTACGTCAACCAGGGCGACTGGGAACCGGGGCCGCTGTCGCCCGAGGACGCGGCCCGGGTGCCCGACGACCTGTCGGCACCCTATCCCGGCGAGGTGAAGCTGACGGCACCGCGCGGCAGCGTGGCGATCATCAATTCCAGCCTGTGGCACGCCGGCACCCTGAACACCAGCGGCAAGCGCCGGCGGGTGCTGCACCTGACCTACACCCGGCGCGACCTGCCGCAGCAACTGGTGCAGCGCGCCCATCTGACGCCCGCGCTCTATGACCGCATGAGCCCGGCCCACCGCTATCTGCTGGATATCGAGGACGACGGCATCGTCGATCCCAGCCGGCTGCAGTCGGCACGCAAGGACGTCGGGTCCAACCACTGGTGGCGTTGACGACAGAGGGTGTTTGCGCGACCCAAAACCTTGATGCACTCGGCACAAGGCCGAGGGCGTCGACTAGTGTTGAGCGGTAGTTGGACTTGGTCTACGCCGCGCGCGTGAAAAAGGGGGAGGACGGCGATGGCCGATATGTTTGCGCTCGAGGGCGGGTTTCCGAAACCGGGGCGGCGCCTGAGGCTCGGCATGGTCGGCGGCGGCCAGGGGGCGTTCATCGGCATCATCCAGGCCACGGCGGCGCGCATCAGCGGCCGGTGGGAGATCGCCGCCGGCGTGCTGTCGCGCCGCCCCGAAGTGGCGATCGCATCGGCCAAGGAATGGTTCCTGCCCGAGGACCGCACCTACACCGACTATCGCGACATGGCGGCGAAGGAGGCGGCGCGCGAGGACGGCATCGACGCCGTGTGCATCGTCACCCCCAACGACAGCCACTATGAGATCTGTTGCGCGTTCTTGGACGCCGGCATCGACGTGATCTGCGACAAGCCGCTGACCACCACCCTGGAGGACGCGGTCGACCTGGTCGCCCGGGCCCGCAAGGCCGGCGTCGTCTTCGGCGTGACCCACGCCTTCGCCGCCAACGCCATGGTGCGCCAGATGCGCCGCATGGTGGCCGACGGCGCGGTCGGGCGGCTGCGCCAGATCCACGTCGAGTATTTCGACGAGTTCCTGGCGATGCCGGGCGCGGAGGAAGGCAAGCAGTTCGCCTGGCGGACCAAGCCGGAGCAATCGGGCATGGCCAGCACCGCCGCCGACATCGGCACCCATGCCTGGCATCTGTCGACCTTCGTCAGCGGGCTGGAGATGGAGAAGCTGCGCGCCGAGTTCCACGTCTGCAGCCGGCCGAAACCGATGGACGACACCGCGTTCATGAACGTGCGTTTCGCCGGCGACGTGCCCGGCACGCTGATGGTGACGCAGGTCGCGGCGGGCACCCGTGGCGGCCTGCAACTGCGCGTCTATGGCGACGACGGCAGCCTGGAGTGGATGCAGCACCGCTCCGAGCAGCTGGCGCACACCCCGCTTGGCGAGGCCACCCGGCTGATCACCCGCGGCAATGGCGGCGGCATGGCGGCGGAAATGGAGCGCTACGTCACCCTGCCGCGCGGCTATGCCGAAGGCTGGTTCGAGGCCTGGGCCAACCTGTACACCGAGCTCGGGGTCGCCATCGAGGCGCGGCGCGACGGTCTGGACCTGCCGGCCGGCCTGGTGGAGTTTCCCACGGTGGAGGATGGGGCGCGGGGCATCAAGTTCGTGGCCGCGGCGGCGAAGTCGAACGCCGAGGGCGGCACCTGGCAGGACTGCACGCTCGATCTCGACGGCGTCTAGCCACGGCGTGTCACAAGGCGCAATGCCATAACCAGTTAGTTAAACGTTTTCGCGGCGGCTGCGGTACCCATGGCGCTTGAACCGACGCTGCCGATTGTCTTATCTGCCGTTTCGAACTAGCGTAGGAAAAGGTTCTGGGGGAATGCGACGACCGACGTGCGGGCGACGCGGGGACTTCCGGCAATCTGAACAAGAAATCGGGTACCAAGAGGAGGAAACCCAATGGACGTGAGGGCGAAGACCGTCAACAGGTGGCGTGTGGGGGCTGGCTGCCTCACCGCTGTCGGGCTGGTGATGACGCTGGCCGGCGCGGCGAACGCGCAAGAGAAGCCCTATGAGGGCGTTACGCTGGAAATCCTGACCCGCCCGGGCCCGGTGATCGCACAGCGCATGGTTGAGCGCGGCGAGGAATTCACCGAGATGACCGGCGCCGAGGTGAACGTCAACGAAGTGCCGTTCGCGGAGCTGTTCCAGAAGCTGCTGACCGACTGGGAGACCGGCACCAACTCGATCAACATCGGTGTCTACCAGGCCGGCTGGGGCGTGGAGCTGGTGAATGCCGGCCTGCTGGAGAACATGGACCCCTACATCGCCGAGGACGACCTGATCGACCTTGACGACATCGCGCCGTATTTCCGCGACTATTCCATGAACATCGGCGGCAGCTTCTATCAGGTCACCATCGATGGCGACTTCCAGATGCTGTACTACCGCACCGATGTGCTTGACGAGCTCGGCATGGAGCCGCCCCGGAACTGGGACGAGTACATGGCCGTCGCCGCCGCGGCACACGGCATGGACATGAACGGTGACGGCGAGCCCGACTACGGTTCGTGCATCTTCAAGAAGCGCAACGCGCAGTCCTATTTTGCGGTGATGTCGATTGCCGCCGGTTTCGTGCAGACCCAGGGCACCGGCCAGGGCATCTACTTCGACACCGAGACCATGGACCCGATCGTCAACAACGAGGCGTGGGCCGAGGCGTTCCGCATCTACAAGGCGACCGGCGAGTACGGCCCGCCGGATGAGCTGAACCACGACATCGGCGACACCCGTGCGCTGGTCACCACCGGCCGTTGCGCGCTGGCCATCGACTGGGGCGACATCGGCCCGCTGTCCATCGATCCGAACGCGGAAGCGATTCGCGACAAGATGGGCGCGATCATCATGCCGGGCACCAGCCGCGTGCTGGACCGTGAGAGCGGCGAGCTGGTCGACTGCACGCCGGAAATCTGCCCGTACGCCGAGGACGGCATCAACTACTCGCCGTTCGCCGCGTTCGGTGGCTGGTCCGGTGGCATCAACGCCGCGGCCGACGACCTGACCAAGCAGGCAGCCTATGACTTCCTGTCGTATATGAACCAGGCGGCTCAGTCGAACTACGACGTCACCCAGGGCTGGACCGGCTACAACCCGTACCGGGTGTCCCAGCTTGAGAACGTGCAGCCGTGGGTCGATGCCGGCTTCAGCCAGGAAGCGGCCGAGAACTACCTCGGCGCCATTCTGGCGAGCCTGAACCACCCGAACATGGCCTCCGACATCCGCATCCCGGGTGCGCAGTCCTACACCGGCGTGGTGCTGGATCGCGAGCTGGCCCGTTTCCTCGCCGACGAGATCACCGCCGAAGAAGCGGTGGCCAACATCGAGGAAGGTTGGGATGAGATCACCGAAGATTTCGGCCGCGACGAGCAGCTCGAAATCTATCGGCTGTCGCTTGGCATCACCAACTAGGTTGGTGGCCAGCCAGGTTGGCTGAGATATGATGTTGTCGACGAGCGGACGGTGGAGCCCTTTGGCCGCTGCCGTCCGCTCGCCGGCCATCTCGCCACACGTTTCCAATTACATTTTCGTCGCTTCGGGTGCCGTCGCTGCAGGTGCCGCCGTTGCGGGCGCCCCGGCGGACGCCGTGCGCTGGCGGGGGCCTGACGGGCCCGCGCGTCGCGATGAAGCGAACATTGCCGTGACCCGCCGTCGTCACGTCTCCAAGCCCAAGGCCGCAAGACCTTCAGGATGAAGTACTTCCTATCATTGCAGGGGCGCCTGCCCCGACACGGGTGGTGGATCGCGGTCGGCTATCTGCTGTTGCTGACGCTGTTCACGCAGTTGCTGCTGTGGCGCAGCTTCGACGTCGGCTTGCTGCTGACCGTCGGCGGCCGCTTCGCGTCGACCCTGGTCGACGTCATCCTGCTGCTGTTCCTGCTGTGTATCGCGGTCAAACGTTTCCAGGACCGCGACAAGTCAGGCAATTACGCGCTGATCCCGGTCGGCCTGCTGATCCTGCTGCGCTGCCTGATCCTGACCGAAAACCCGACGATCAATTGGCAGATCGGACCGGAGGGGGCGGACGAGGACACCATCCTGTGGAGTCCCGGCCCGTTCAGCCTCGCCTTCGTCGTCCTGGGCGGCGCGGTGCTGGCATGGTTCGTCGCCGAACTCGGTTTCCTGCGCGGCACCATCGGGCCGAACGCGCATGGCGAGGACCCGGCCGAAGGGCCGCGGCTGATGGTCCGGTTCAGCGAGTGGCTGGACAGCCAGTCGCGCAAGCTGTTCATCACGCCGGCGGTGGTTCTGATCCTGTTGTTCTCGATCTTCCCGCTGGTCGCGTCCCTGATCATCTCGCTGTCGCGGCTCAAGCTCACCGGCCTCGACCGGATCCGCCTGGTCTGGTTCGACAATTTCGGCAAGCAGTTCTTCGGGTCGCAGCAGACTTATGTGCTCGGCAAGCTGACATGGCCGGGCGTGCTGGGGTGGGCCGTCATCATCATCTGCGGCATCCTGATCATCTGGTGGATGGTCAACTACTGCCGGCGCGAGTTCTGGTTGCTCGGCTTCATCGGCCGCATGATCACCGCCGTCATCGGTTACGGCATCATCATCATGCTCTCGATGACGCTGCTGGCGGGCGAGACCATCGGCACCATCAGCCAGACCCTGTTCTATGTCTTCGTCGGCTGCGGCATTCAGTTCTTCATCGGGCTGGGGCTCGCGTTCCTGTGCTCGCAACAGATACGGGGCCGCACGTTCTTCCGCGTGGTGTTCTTCATCCCCCTGATGATCACGCCCATCGGTGTCGGCTACTCGTTCCGCATGATGGCCGACACCACCAAGGGGCCGCTGGCGCCGGTGTGGCAGTGGGTCGGGCTCGGCGACTTCGCCTGGGCCAGCGACGCGTGGACCGCGCGCATGTTCATCATCATCGGCGATAGCTGGCAGTGGATCCCGTTCATCTTCGTGGTCATGCTGGCCGCGCTGGAGAACATACCCCGCGACATGGTCGAAGCGGGCGAGGTCGACGGCGCCAGCCGCTGGCAGATCTTCCGCGAGATCACGTGGCCGCAGGTGCTGCCGGTCGCCGCGACCGTGCTGCTGATCCGCATGATCGAGGCGTTCAAAATAGTCGACCTGCCCAACATCATGACCTCCGGCGGGCCGGGCACGGCCACTGAGTCGATGACGCTGAGCGCGTTCTTCGCCTGGCGCGAGAACGACCTCGGCAAGTCATCGTCCATCGCCTACCTGCTGTTGTTCATCACAGTCGTGGTGTGCGTGTCGTTCTTCAACTTGGTCGTCCTCAGACGGGTCAGGAAAACCGCATGAGTGCGCAGGACATCCAGGCCGGCCAGCACCGCAGCCTGTACAAGCGGCTGTTCGAGCCGCCCGGTATCGGCCAGTCCGCGGTCGGCTCCAAGATCGTCGTCTATTCGCTGCTGATCGCGTGGACGATCTTCGTCCTGTTCCCGATCTATTGGGTGTTCATCACGTCGTTCAAGGAACCGATCACGGTGAACGACGGGCCGTACTACATCCCCTTCATCGACTTCCAGCCCAGCCTGCACGCCTGGGAGGAGCTGTTCGTCTTCGACTGGGAAGACACCATCGCGGCCTACCTCAACTCGCTGATCATCGCGCCGCTGTCGACGGTGCTGGCCATGATCGTGGGCTCGATGGCCGCTTACGCGTTGGCGCGCATCCAGTACAAGCCGAAGTTCGGCGTCATCATGCTGTTCGTGCTGTCGATGGTGCTGGCCTTCCTGGCGATGGGGTATCTGGGTCTCGACTGGCTGCTGTCCATGTCGGTCGCGGTGGCGCTGTTCCTGTTCCTGGCCCGCGCGCTGGGGCGCTATTTCAAGCGCTCGGTCAGCAATGGCGACATCCTGTTCTGGATCATCTCGCAGCGCATTCTGGCGCCGATCGTGGTGATCGTGCCGATCTACATCATGTTCCAGCAGGTCCATCTGCTGGACACCCACCTAGCGCTGATCCTGGCCTACGCCGTGGTCAACCTGCCGATCGTGGTCTGGCTGATGTACGATTTCTTCAACTCGATCCCGATCGACCTGGAGGAAAGCGCGCAACTGGATGGCGCGTCACGCATTCGCACGTTCTGGGAGGTGGTGCTGCCGCTGTCGCGGCCGGGCCTGGCCGCCACCACTCTTCTGGTGCTGATCCTGGCCTGGAACGAGTATTTGCTGGCGCTGTTCCTGTCGACGTCCGACGCGCAGACCATGCCGATCCTGGTCGCGGCGATGAATGCGGGCGAGCGCGGCATCCTGTGGTGGTCGATGTCGGTGGTGATCATCGTGATGATCATTCCGGTGGTTCTGTTGGCGCTGGTCTTGCAGCGCTTCATCTCGAAAGGTGTGTTGCTGGGGGCGGTTAAAGGATGAGTGCAGTGGAAACGATGGCGCCCGCGACGCAGCAGGAGGGCAAGCAGGCCAAGCGGCTTGCGATCACCGGCCTGAACAAGTGGTTCGGTTCGGTGCACGTGGTCAAGGACCTCAACATCGAGGTGGAGCCCGGCGAGTTCCTGGTGCTGCTGGGGCCGTCCGGCTGCGGCAAGACCACGGCGCTGCGCATGGTGGCGGGCCTGGAACAGGCCAATTCGGGCACCATCCACATCGGCGATACCGAAGTGACCAGCGTGCTGCCGAAGTACCGCGACATCGCGATGGTGTTCCAGTCCTATGCCCTTTATCCGCACAAGACGGTGGCAGAGAACATCGGCTTCCCGCTGAAGGTGCGAGGGGTGCCGCCCAGCGAGCGCGACAGCCAGGTCCGCGACGCGGCGGCCCAGGTCCACATGGAAACGCTGCTCGACCGCTATCCGCGCCAGCTCTCCGGCGGCCAGCGGCAGCGGGTGGCGCTGGCCCGGGCCATCGTGCGCCGGCCGTCGATCTTCCTGATGGACGAGCCGCTGTCCAACCTGGACGCCAAGCTGCGCGGGTTCATGCGGGCCGAGCTGAAGCACATGCAGCACGAGCTGGGCACCACCACGGTCTATGTGACCCACGACCAGATCGAGGCGATGACCCTGGCCCACCGGGTCGCCATCATGAACTTCGGCGTGCTGCAGCAGCTTGGCACCCCGCGCGAGGTCTACAACAACCCCGCGAACCTGTTCGTGGCCGGGTTCATGGGCTCGCCGCCGATGAATTTCGTCCATGGCGCGCTGAGCAATGGCGTGTTCGAGGCGCCGGGCATGCGCCTGCCGGTGGAAGGGGCCGGTGCGAACAACGCCGGCAAGACCGTGCTCGGGTTCCGGCCCGAGGACTCCGAGATCGTCGGCCAGGGCGACGGCACGTTCGGCGCCCGGGTCTATGCGGCGGAATTGACCGGCGATGTCACGCTGGTCACGGTGAGCGTGGGCGAGGACACGGTGGCCGTGAAGATGCCGAAGGAATTCGAGGTCGGCTTCGACAGTGATGTCGATGTGCGGATCGATCCGAACCTGAGCTTCCTGTTCGATGCGGACTCGGGCGAGCGCCTGGACGCGCGCATCAAGCCCTCCGAAGGCTGAGGCGCAATGCCCCCTCCCATCCGACCGGCATCGTTCGACGGGCGCCGGAACCTATTGTAGTTTGTGGCGTTTACACCGCTGAACCGCCGTGTCCGCGGGCAGGCGGGTTGTAAGCGGTCGCGCGATGACCCCCAGGGTGCCGGCCTCGGCACCAACCGGTGAAAGGAGACTGTCATGTCCCTGTTGCGTCCGTTCCTTGCGCTTCTTGCCTGCGCTTTGCTGCTGGGTGCTGCTGCTTGCGACAACACCATCCGCGGGATCGGTGACGACGTGGAAGAAACGGTGGATGCCGTGGACGACAGCATCTGACGCGCCATTCCGGCGCTCTTCCACCAACCTGTCGCTTTGTCGGCGGCACGAGAGAGGAAGAACCATGACCTATCTGCGCCCGATTTTCGCGCTGCTCGCCTGCTCGTTGCTCTTGGGCGCCGCTGCGTGTGAGAACACGATCCGCGGCGTTGGCGATGACGTCGAAGAGACCGTGGACGCCGTGGACGGTGACGAATCCACCTGACCCGGTTGGGGTGGTGGCGAACGATACGATCAGCTTGCGCTGAATCTGCACCAGCCCTCTCCCCACCCGGCCACCCTCGAGAGTATCCTGCGGGGTGGCCGGGTGCCAAAAGGGAGCGCGGATGCGCGACCGCATGGAAATGGGAGAGGGCCGGTGCCGACTGGAATGATCGTGCTCTAATCGTTCCAGGCCACCTGGTGCATCTCCGAGAAGTGCAGGTAGCCTTCATCGAAGCCGGCGGCGCGCTCCAGCCCCGCTTTGTCCAGTATGCGGATGTGGTGCGGGGTCGGCGCGATCAGTTGCTCGTCGCGCAGCTTGCGCAGCGTGCGGTTGACGTGAACGGCGCTCAGGCCCAGCGTGTCGCCCAGGTCCTCCTGGGTGATCGGCAACGGAAACCGGTTGCCGTCGGTCAGATCCAGCAGTTCCAACCGGCGCCACAGCTCGCAGAACAAGTGGGCCATGCGCTCCTTGGCACTGCGCCGGCCGAGTGACACCAGCCGCTCCGACAGCAGGGATTCCTCGCGCGCGTTGGTCCATGACAGGATCAGCGACAGCCGCGAATGGGTTGCCAGCATGTCCGAGAACCCGTGGATCGGGATGACCGCGGCATGCACCTCGGTCTGCGCGGTCAAATGGTAGTCCGCGTTCAGGAAGAAGGCGGCGTTGAAGCACAGGAAATCGCCCGGCAGCGCGAAGTTGACGATCTGCCGCTGCCCGGTTTCCAGGATCTTGGAGCGGACCACCCAGCCGCTATGCAGCAGGTAGACGTACTCGTACGGATCGCCCTCGGCGATGATCTCGTCATGCCGTCCGAAGACGACCTCGTTGTGCGACAACAGCCTGATCGCCGTTTCAAGCTCGTCGTCGAACCTGAAGACCGGCGCAAGCTTCCTGATCAGGTGGACTGTCACCTGTTTGATGTCCTCCAGGAACGCGTCTGTTGCCATATCTTGCCGCCGGGACCCTGCCTCCGCCCCAACTTAGAGCAATTATAACAACGGCGGAACGCGTTTTGGCGGGTGATCCTTCGGCGGTGCGGCTGCCCGGCTATATGCGTCGGCGCCCGCCGCGCGTGAAGTGCAGCACGAGCGAGATCACGAGCAGGACGAGGAAGACGAAAAACAGGATCTGCGCGATATCGACAGCGGCTTCCGCGACGCCGCCGAAGCCGAACACGGCGGCCACGACCGCCAGAACCAGAAATCCCAGTGCCCACATCAACATGGCTTCGATCCTTTCTTGGCGTCTTGGTTCGGATGCGGGGCAGGCTGGACCGGCGCCGATACGCGCCGACGCCGGTCCGTCACTACCTGGTCACTCTGCCTGCCTTGGCAGCCCGCCGGCATGCGCGACCTGACCGGCTACGCGGCCCAGTCGTCGACCTGACGCTTCGCTTCCTCCTTGGAAATGCCATAGGCCTTCTGGATCCGGCCGATCAATTCCTCCTGCCGGCCCTCGATCTGGTCGAGATCGTCGTCGGTCAGGTCGCCCCATTTCTGGCGGACCTTGCCCTTCAGGATGTTCCAGTTGCCCTTCAGTTGTTCGGAATTCATGTCTCTCTCCTCTTGGATATCGGCGCTGCTGGCGCCTTGAAGCGGAACCCGCGCCGCCGGTCGAAGCCATGCGGTCGCGATTGTCTGCTCAACGCTTCGGGGGTGGATCGGGTTCCGCGCCTGAGCGGATAAGGCTCCAGCGGCAACCTTATCCGCGCCGCGCTGTTGTCGGGTTGGATGCTGGGGAGGCGTCCTGGGGGAGGCGTCCTGGGGGAGACGTCCTGGGGGGGGTGCCACGGCGCCGGTCATGCGGCATGCTGCCGGCAAGGTCATCGACTACTCGGATCGGGTGCTCATGTTCTCGGCGTTGCGCAAGAAGCTGCAAGGCATACGTTCCGCGCTATGGTTCCGGCCGACCGCCACGTGCCTTCTGGCGGTGATCGTCGCGGTCGCGGTGGCGTTCGTGGACAACTACGTGCCGCGCGGCGCCTTGCCGTGGATTCCGGAGCTCGACCGCGCGACGGTCGCCGAGCTGCTGCGCCTGCTGGCCGGCGCCATGCTGACGGTCACCACCGTCACCCTGTCGGTGCTGATGCTGGTGCTGAGCCAAAGCTCCGGCCAGGCCAGCCCGCGCACGGTGCCGGAACTGCTGGCCGACCGGGTGACGCAGAACGCGTTCTCGACCTTCCTGGCCACGTTCGTGTTCTCCCTCACCGCCTTGCTGCTGATGGGGCTGAACGACATTGCCGAGGCCGGGCTGTCGATCACCTTTGTCATCACGCTGGCGCTGGTGGCCGCGGTGATCCGCTATTTCATCAAGTGGATCGACCACGTCGCCAACGCCCTGAAGCTGACCCGGGTCGTGGCGCGCGTGCACCGGCAGGCGGAGACGGTGCTGGAGGCGTTCCTGGCTTCGCCGACACAGGCCGATCAGCCGGTCCCGCTGCCGTTTGACACCGCCGGTTCGAGCGCCATCGCGAAGCCGGAGACGGGCTATGTGCAGCTGATCGATTTTGCCGCCCTCGATGACCTGGCGGCCGAGCACGACCTGCGCATCCGGCTTGAGATCAAGGAGGGCAGCTTCGTGCACCAGCACCGCCCTCTGTTGCGGGTCCAGGGCCTGGACGAGAGCGACGAGCGGCTGGTCGCCTGCCTGCGCGATACGGTGGTGGTGGGGTTCGAGCGCAGCCACGAGGCCGACCCGATGCTGGGGTTCGAGCTGCTGTCGGAGGTGGCGGTGCGCGCGCTGTCGCCCGGCATCAACGACCCGCAGACCGCGATTACCACGGTTGGCTATCTGAGTGCGTTGCTGCACTGCGCCGCGAAGGTGCCGCCGGACCGCTATCCGGCGTCCAGCCGGGCGGAGGGGCGGGTCACCATGCCGAAGCCCAACTTCGCCAGCATGCTGCACCGGGCGTTTCGCCCGATTGCGCGCGACGGGGCCGGGTTCGCCGAGGTCACCCAGGTGCTGATGGGCGCACTGAGGGACCTGGCGGCTGATTGCGAGCCGGCGTATCTGGATGACATCGACAAGATGCGCCAGCGGGCCGTGGATTTCGCCCGCGAGCGGCAACGGATCGAGGCCGACAAGACCGATCTGGACGAAGCTTCGGCGCAGATCGCGGAGATCGTCGCGGCGCGCCGGGCCGACGGGGCCGATTTAACGTAGGCGAGGCACGCCTTAGTCGGCCACGACGCGGTATTCCGTGGTCGACCCGTTGACGACCATGTCGTCGGCGTCGTCGCCGCTGTTCAGCCCGCGGCGGAGCAGTTCCCGGATCGCGGCGGCGCGGCTGGGCATGCGGTTACGGAACCGCCAATCCTCGATCGCGGCCAGTTCTTCCTGATCCAACATCAGCTGCAGCTTCTCGCTGCGCTTGGGCGCCTGTTTCTGGCCCATTCAAGCCTCCGCTTGGGTTTCGCGGCCCGTATCGGGGCCGATTGCACGTTCTATAGCACGCGGCGGACCCGGGCTCGTTCACCTAAGTTAGCCACGCTGCCACGTGCGGCCTGGATTATGTAACTGACGTCACTGACGTATGTGGAGTAATTGACATAGTCGTATTAAATAGAGGTAACAAATCAATCGTCACATTTGCATCCACAGGAGTATCCACCACATACGAAAGTCGTTGCACGCTAGTTTGCTGGCACTAGTCTGCACCGAACATATTGGGGTTTTACCAAGCAGGAGTTTGGGACATGTCCAGTGAATTGCCTCGCGAGATGGAGTCTCTTATCCCGCAACTTCGCGCGTTCGCACGGAAACTAACCCGAGATGAGGATCGCGCGGACGATCTGGTACAGCACAGCCTGGAGCGGGCGTTGCGCCGCCTGCACCAGTTCCAGCCGGGCACGAACCTGCGCGCCTGGATGTTCACCATTCTTCGCAACGCGCACATCAACGAATTGCGCCGCCGCAGCAAGTGGGTCGGCAGCATGGATGCCACGGCCTGCGAAGACCTGTTTCCGTCACCGGCGGGCCAGACCGCGCATGTCGAGATGAACGACGTGTGGCGCGCGATGTCGAACCTGTCGGAGCAGGATCGCCGCATTCTGCTTCTGGTCGGTGCGGAGGGCCACGACTACCAGGAGGCCGCCGGCATCCTGGACGTGGCGGTGGGCACGATCCGCTCGCGCCTGTCGCGGGCGCGAACCCGGCTGCGGGCGGCCCTGGGCGTCGAACGGGACGGGACGGCGATCTCAGCCGCCGCCTGATTTCCGGGCAGTTCTTGTTGGTTGGCGACGGCGGGGCCATGTGCCCCGCCGTCTGCATGTTTGGGCTGCGATCGGGCGGTGCCTGATCAAGCTCAGTGGTGGGCAATTTCCTTGTCGGTGAACAAGAAGTCCTTCAGTTGCTCCTCGAAGTCCTTGTTGTTCCGCCGAATCCACTCCAGCACCATGGCCGCGTGCTCCATCTCCTCGCGCATGTTGTGCAGCAGGATCGCCTTCAGGGCCTCATCCTCGCAATCGTCGGCGCGCTGGCGGTACCAGTCGACCGCCTCCAGCTCTTCCATCAGCGAGACGATGGCGTGGTGCAGGTGAATGGCGTCCTTGCTCAGCCGCTCGCGCGGTGCATGCAGTGTCGTGCTGGCCATGGGGGTTCTCCGTCCATTGTGCAGTCGTCGCCACGGCAAGGCGACGATGCTGATTGTTCCACTTGCGCTGGCGCAGAATAATTCGGCGCCGGTCGGCGGTCACCCCCACAGCGCGTGACGAGACGGCGCAGGGACCGATCCCGGGACCGCAAAGTTCATGGCGTGCTGGGAATGTAGCGGGTCGGCGGTTCGGTGCTGCGATCCAGCGCGCGCTGCATGATCACGACATCGACCCAGCGGCCGAACTTCAGCCCGGCCGACTCCAGGGTGCCCACCATGCGGAACCCGAGCTGGCGATGCAGTTCGATGGACGCGGTGTTGGCCGAATCGCCGATGACCGCAATCATCTGCCGCTTGCCGGCCGTTTCGCAGCGCGCGATCAGCTCGGTCAGCAAGGCCCGGGCGACGCCGCGGCGGCGCGCCTCGCGGCCGACATAGACCGAGTTCTCGACCGTCGCGCGGTAGGCCACCCGCGGCCGGAAGTTCGATGCGTAGCTGTAGCCCAATACCGTGCCGCCGGCGTCCGCGACCAGGTATGGCAGGCCGATGGCCAGGATCGCCTGCCGGCGTTGCTCCAGTTCCGCCACGCTGGGGGTCGATTCCTCGAACGTCGCCAGGCCCTTCTCGACCTCCTGGCGATAGATCTCGCGCACCGCCGCCATGTCGGCAATCTCGGCATTCCGCACTTGAAATGCGCCCGCCGGCGGCGTGCCGGCGCCATTTGCCCCCCGGTCCTGCATGGCTGCGCCAGTCAGCCGCCCGCCGGAATTCGATTGCAGCCGGCGTCGATGTTGCTCTGCTTGGTCATGACGGCGAACCTGATCCCCTGGCGTTCGGTCATGCGGCGGCGCGCGCCGCGGTGGCCCGGCCGATAATGTCGATGAGGCCGGCAACATCCCATGCCGCGCGGCCGATGAACAGCCCGTCGATGGACGGTTGGGCAGCGAAGCCGGCGCAATTGTCCGCGTTGACGCTGCCGCCATAGAGCACCTGCGGTGTCGCCGCCATGGTCTCGGCGGCGGCCGCCTTGATGGCGCGGTGGCGCGCTTCGGCGTAGTCGGGGGTGGCGGGTTCGCCGCCGCTGCCGATGGCCCATACCGGCTCGTAGGCGAAGACCACCTCGGCCGGGTTCGCGCCCGGCACATGGGCCAGCGCCGCTCGGGTCTGGCGCGCGAGCACCTCGTCGGCCGCGCCGGCCTCGCGCTCGTCGCGCGTCTCGCCGATGCAGACCAGGGCGATCAGCCCGTGGCGGCGCGCGGCGGCGACCTTGCCGCCGACCGCTGCGTCGGTCTCGTTGAAATGGGTGCGCCGCTCGGAATGGCCCAGTTCGACCAGATCGGCGCCGCAGTCGGTCAGCATCGGCGCCGAGATCTCGCCTGTCCAGGCGCCTGTATCGTCCCAGTGCATGTTCTGGGCGCCGACCAGTACCGGCGCGCCGGCCAGCCGCTGCTTGACCTGGCGCAGTACCGTGAACGGCGGCACGACGAACACGTTCACGGTTGGCGGCGCGGCGGCAAACGCCTGGCGCAAGGCGTCGGCATAGGCCTCCGCCTCGGCCAGGGTCTTGTTCATCTTCCAGCCGGTGCCGACCCAGAAGGGATGGTGTGGGTGCATAACTTGCCTGATCGGAAGTCCTGATGGTGCTGGGTTGCGTCCCCACCCGGGCGCCTGCCGACAGTATCATCGGGCGGTCGGGTGGGGGAGTGGGCCGGCGCCGTTTGCGCGTCAGCGCGGCAAAAGCCCCCTAATCCACGTACTGCACGCGGTCGGAGGCCAAGAGCTCGGCGATCTCGTCGAGCCCGGTGCGGCCGCCCTTGACCGCGGCTTCCGCCGCGCGCTCCGCAGCGCTCACCTGCTCCAGCTTGGCGGCCACTGTCTCCATTTCGCTGCGCGGCACCACCACCACCCCGTCGCGGTCGCCGACCAGCAGGTCGCCGGACGAGACCGACCGGCCACCGACATCGATCGGGAAGCCGATCTTGCCCGGGCCGCTGCGTACGCAGGAGTTCGGCGTGATGCCGCGGCTGTAGATCGGCAGGCCGACCCCGACCAGCCCCTCCCAGTCGCGGGCCATGCCGTCGGTGATGATGGCGGCGGCCCCCTTGTTCTTCGCCATGCCGGCCAACAGGTCGCCCAGCATGCCGGAGTTGTTGAAGCCCTCGGACGCGGCGATCAGCACGTCGCCCGGCTCCACCATCGACAGCGCCGACATCAGCGCCAGATTGTCGTTGGGCCCGCACCAGCAGGTGATCGCCGGGCCGGCAAAACGCGCCATGCCTTCAACGTCGGGCGCGATCGGCTTGATCGCGGCGTCCAACGACCCGCGCCCGTTTTGGGCGTCGGTCAGCCAGCCGGTGGGGGCGTCGGCGAAACAGGCCAGCAGGTCCGCCGGCGGGCGGTCGATGGTGCGGCGGATGGTCAGGCGTGGCGGTTCGGTCAGCATGTCGGCTACCTCGAGGTTTCAGGCGTTTCCGGATGTTGTGTTCTTGTGCGGGAGGTCAGCCCTGTGGAATCAGCCTTGCGGCGGAAAGTGCTTTTCTTGGGCGGTGAAGCCGCCGCCATGATAGAGCACGTCGGGCGCGTCGAAGGCAGGATTTTCGACCGCCGCGTCGACTTCGGCGCGAAAATCCTCCGCGCTGTCCTGGGGTTGCCAGCCCAGATAGCCGACATGGCTGTTGTCCCACCACTGCTCGGCGTTATTGGACGCGCCATAGATGACGGGGCAGCCCAGCCGGGTGACCCGGAACATGCACTCCAGCAGGCGCACCAGGTCGTCATAGCTCAGCCAGGTGGCGAGCTGGCGGTGGTCGGTCGGCTTCGGGAAGCATGAGCCGATGCGCACCCGTGCGGTCTCGATGCCGAACTTGTCGAAGTACATGCTGGCGATCGCCTCGCCATAAACCTTGGAGACGCCATAGATGCCGTCGGGCTTGGTCAGCGACTTGGCGTCGAGCTGGTCCTCGCGGTCGTGGAAGCCGATGGCGTGGTTGGAGCTGGCGAAGAAGATGCGCCGGGTGCCGGCCTGGCGCGCCGCCTCGTAGAGGTTGTAGACGCCGATCAGGTTGCCCTGGACGATCTCGCTGAACGGGCGCTCGACCGAGATGCCGCCCAGGTGGATGATGCCCTGGCACCCCTCGACCAGATCGCGCACGGCGGCGAAGTCGGCCAGGTCGCAGGTCACCGCCTCCTCGTTGGCGCCCGGGTCGGCGATGTCGACGATGTCGGACAGGCGGATCGTGTCGGCCAGATGGCCGATCTTCGCGCGGATCGCGCGCCCGATGCCGCCGGCGGCCCCGGTCATCAATATGCGGCCGTATTTCATCGTGTCTCTCCCCTCGGTTCCGGATCGCTGGTGTTGCCGGGGGCAATACCTAACCCGGCCGGTGCAGACTTGTCGCGGCCGTTGATGGATGTGGCCCCAGCCGCCACCGATTGTTGTAGTGTGCCGGCAACCGGGAAGGGGAGCCGGGAAGGGAGGATGCAACAGTGAACATCGAATGCGTGGTCGACAGCCGCTCGCAGCTCGGCGAGGGCGCGGTCTGGGACGTGGAGGAGCAGGCGCTCTACTGGGTCGACATCGTCGGCGGCCTGGTCCACCGCTACGACCCTTCGAGCGGCCGGAACGACGGCATGGACCTGGGCGAGCCGGTCGGCTGCCTGGCGGTGCGCCAGTCGGGCGGGCTCGTGGTCGCGACCAAGACCGGGTTCTACGCCGTCGACATGACCGCCGGCAGCAAGACGCCGATCACCGACCCGGAAACCGACCGGCCGGAAAACCGCTTCAACGACGGCTCCACCGACTGCCAAGGCCGGTTCTGGGCCGGCACCATGAAGGACGGCGGCGAACCCGCACGCCAGGGCCGCTTCTACCGGCTCGATCCCGACTTGTCGGTGACGCCGTGGCTGGGCGAGATATTCACCACCAACGGCCTCGCCTTCTCGCCCGACGGGCGGACCATGTATTTCTCCGACAGCAACCCGGCGGTGCAGACCATCTGGGCCTGCGACTACGACATCGACGACGGCACGCCGACCAACCGGCGCGATTTCTTCGACGCCACCCAGGTCGCCGGACGGCCCGATGGCGGCACGGTGGATGCCGATGGCTGCTACTGGATGGCCGGGGTCAACGGCTGGCAGGTGGTGCGCATCACCCCCGCCGGCAAGATCGACCGCATCGTCGACATGCCGGTGGAGCGCCCCTCCAAGCCGATGTTCGGCGGCCCGAACCTGGACGTGCTCTACGTCACCACCATCGGCGTCGGCCTGACGCCGGAGCGCGTGGCCGACCAGCCCCAGGCCGGCAGCCTGTTCGCGATCACCGGGCTTGGCGTCCAGGGCGTGCCGCAGGCCCGCTTCGCCGGATAGCGGACATGCGCATCACCGGTCTGCGCTCGTTCATGTCGCGGGACCGCGACCGGCCGCGCGTGATCGTCGCCATCGACACGGACGAGGGCATCACCGGCTGGGGCGAGTGCTATAACCACGGGCCGGACCGGGCGCTGCCGCCGCTGCTGGAATACCTGGCCGGCCAGATCGCCGGCGACGATCCGCGGCGGGTCGAGTACATCACCCTCAAGCTGCTGCAGCTGCACCGGTTCCCGCCGGGCGCGCTGGGGCTGGCGGCGATCTCCGCGATCGATCAGTGCCTGTGGGACATCTCGGCCAAGGCGCTCGGCGTGCCGGTCTACATGCTGCTGGGCGGGCATGCGCGCGACCGGGTGCGCGTCTACCAGGGCATCTATGCCGCGCCCGACCCGGTAGCGCTGGTCGACCATTGCCTGCGTATGCGCGAGGGCTTCGGCTTCACCGCCTTCAAGCTCAGCCCTTATCGCGTCGACATCCACGCCCGCCCCTGGGGCGAGGTGCTGCACAGCACCGCCGCTTGGGTCGGCACCTTGCGCGCAGAACTGCCGGACGACATCGAGCTGGCGTTCGACGCCCACGCCCGGCTGTGGGAGCCGTGGCAGGCCGCCCAGTTCGGCAATGCGCTCGCCGAGTTTCATCCGCTGTTCTACGAGGAGCCGATGCGGATGGAGAACATCGAGGCGTGGGGCCGGCTGAAGGCGCAGCTCCGCTGTCCGCTGGCCACCGGCGAGAGCTACTATTCCAAGTACGAGTTCCTGCGCCTGCTGCAGGTGGCCGGCGCCGACATCATCCAGCCCGACGTGTGCGTCGTTGGCGGGCTGCTGGAGATGCGCAAGATCGCGGCGATTGCCGAGGCGCACTATGTGCCGGTCGCGCCGCACAACCCGATGGGCCCGCTGGCGACCGCGGTGAACGTGCATTTCTGCGCGTCGGTGGCGAACTTCAAGATCCTGGAATACCGGCTGCCGATGGGGGCGGCCTACGACAGCGACGGTATGACCGCGGACCCGGAGCGCGCCGCCTATGTCCACGATCCCTACCTGCCGAAGGACGGCTATCTGGAGCTACGCCCCGACCGGCCGGGATGGGGGGTGGAGATCGACGAGGACTACCTCGCCACCGACCGCTATGTGCATTGGGAGCGCAAGCTGCTGCCGCGCCCGGATGGGTCGACGGGGTTTCCTTAGATCGGGATCAGCTTGCGCTGAAGTCTGCGCCAGCCCTCTCCCCCACCCGGCCGCCCACGACAGTATCCTGGTTGGGTGGCCGGGTGGGGGAGAGGGCCGGTGCCGATTTGCTTGACCCGGCAGCGAGACCCGCCATGGATCCCCGACACGCGGCTGCGCCGCGGTCGAGGATGACAATCCAGTGTGTCCGTGGGCCAGTCACCGTCCAACCTTGCCAACGGCTGCGTTTCGGCCCACATGAATGCCAACCTACGACTGCACCTGCGGGAGACGACGATGATCAAGGGGCTGCACCACAACGCCTACCGCTGCCGCGACAGCGAGGAAACGCGCCGGTTCTACGAGGACTTCCTGGGCCTGCCGCTGGCCGGCAGCCTGGAGATCAACACCACCAAGACCGGCCGCGACGCCAACGTGCTGCACACCTTCTACGAGATGGACGACGGGTCCTACCTGGCCTTCTTCGAGGCGCCGGACGAGCCGTTCGAGTTCGAGGACCAGCGCGACTTCGACCTGCATATCGCACTGGAGGTGCAGCCCGACGTGCTGGAGCCGATGATGGCCAAGGGCAAGGCCGCCGGCATCGAGACGCGGGGCATCTCCGACCACGCGTTCATCGATTCGATCTATTTCCGCGACCCCAATGGCTATGTCATCGAATTGACCGCCAAGCGCCCGAACCACGACGAGGCGATGGACCCGGCCACCAACGGCGCGCGCGATATCCTGGACCGCTGGCAGGCCGCCAAGTCCGACAAGGCGGCTTAGAAGCAATCGAATTCGTCATGCCCGCACTTGTTGCGGGCATTCACGTCTTTTTTTGCAGATTGGATATCCGACACCGGTGAAGCATTTAATTCGTGGATGCGCGGATCAAGTGTTCGGCCCGGGGAGATAGCTTACAGGCGTTCGGGGACATGGTTGACACTCTTATTGGTGTGGTTGGCTTCCGATTTTGGAGTCGGCCATGCCTTGGCAAGAGGTGTCGATCGTGGATCAACGGCGTGAGTTTGTGATGCTTGCCTCTCTGGATGGCGCGAACGTGAGCGCGTTGTGCGCGCGGTTCGGGATCAGCCGCCAGACCGGGCACAAATGGCTGCGTCGGGCGGGCTGTGCGGGGGAAGGGTTGGCGGATCGCTCGCGTCGGCCGCGCCACAGCCCGCGCCGCACGGAGGCGCGGATCGAGGCGGCCGTGCTGGCGGTGCGCGATGCGCATCCGGCCTGGGGCGCGCGCAAGATCGCCCGTTGCCTCGAACGCGACGGGATCGCCCCGCCTTCGGCATCGACCGTTCATGCGATCTTACAGCGCCACGAGCGGGTGCCGCCGCGACGCCAGACAAGCCACGCCTACACGCGCTTCGAGCGGCCGGCGCCGAACCAGTTGTGGCAGATGGACTTCAAGGGACGGGTGCAGGTCGACCGCGGCCTGTGGTGCCACCCGCTCACGGTGCTGGACGATCACTCGCGCTTCTCGTTGTGCCTGCACGCATGCGACAACGAGCGCACGGCCACGGTCAAGCAGCTGCTGGCGCGCACGTTCCGGCTCTACGGTCTGCCCGATGCGTTCTACCTCGACAACGGCTCGCCCTGGGGCGGCGGGGTGCCGGGGCAGTGGACCCCACTCAGGGTGTGGCTCTTGAAGCTCGGCGTCGAGGTCATCCACGCCCGCCCATATCACCCGCAAGGACGCGGCAAGAACGAGCGCTTCCACCGCACCCTGGACGCCGAGGTGTTCGCGCTGCGACGCTTGCGCGATCTCGCCCAGGTGCAACAGGCCTTCGATGAATGGCGCCCGGTCTACAACTCCGAGCGGCCGCACCAGGCCTTGGACATGAACGTGCCGGCCAGTCGCTACCGGCCCTCGACACGACCCATGCCCGACACCCTGCCCGAGCCCGAATACGGACCCGACGACATCGTCCGCAAGGTCGGGGCAACCAAGTTCTACGTCAGCTTCAAGGGAAGGCTATGGCCCGTGCCACGCGCCTTCGCCGGCGAGCGTCTCGCCATCAGGCCGCGCGGCAACGACGGACGCTACAGCGTCTTCTTCGGCGCAACCCAGATCGCTGACATCGACCTTACAATATGAGAAAAATCCAACCATCAATGTGTCAGCTATGTCTCCGAACAACTGTCAACCATGTCCCCGGGCCATACATCAAGTCCGCGCATGACGATTGGTGTTTCCGGCTAGCGTCCGACAGACGTGAATTGGCACATCCCGTGCAGGTGAGTCACACTGGCTGACAGCAGCTAACGCTGAATTCTGCGCCAGCCCTCTCCCCCTCCCGGCCGCCCAACGATAGTATCCTGCTGGGTGGCCGGGAGGGGGAGAGGGCCGGTGCCGACTTGAACGATAGACAACCCATGACCATCCGCCCCAAGCACCTGACGCCAGAAGATCTCGCCCGCCGCATCGACCAGGCGCTGGGCCGGGGCGAGGCCGATCTGGTCATCCGCAACACGCGCTTCCTCAACGTCGCCACCGGCGAGCTGGCCGAGGGCGATATCGCGATCTGCGGCGACACCATCGTCGGCACCTATGAGGACTATCGCGGCGCGCGGGAGATCGACGGCCGCGGCAAGGTGGTGGCGCCGGGTTTCATCGACACCCACGTGCACGTCGAGTCCTGCTGCATCACGCCGGGCGAGTTCGACCGCTGCGTGCTGCCGAAGGGCACCACGACCGCGGTGTGCGACCCGCACGAGATCTCCAATGTGCTGGGCAGCGCCGGCCTGGAGTACTTCCTCGACGCCAGCCTGGGCCTCGCCGTCGACCTGCGGGTGCAGCTCTCGAGCTGCGTGCCGGCGACCCACCTGGAAACCGCCGGCGCCACCCTCACCGCCGCCGACCTGCTGCCCCATCGCGACCATCCGCAGGTGATCGGGTTGGCGGAGTTCATGAACTTCCCCGGCATCTTCGCCAAGGACGAGGGCGTGCTGGAGAAGCTTTCGGCGTTCAGCGGCGGCCATATCGACGGCCACGCGCCATTGGTCAGCGGGCGCGAGCTCAACGCCTATGCCGCCTGCGGCATCCACAATTGCCACGAGAGCGTCAGCCTGGACGAGGCGCGCGAGAAGCTGCGCAAGGGCATGCAGGTGCTGATCCGCGACGGGTCCGCCTGCAAGGACGTGGTGACGCTGACCCCGCTGATCGACCCGGTGACCGCGCCGTTCCTGTCGTTCTGCACCGACGACCGCAACCCGCTCGACATTGGCGAGGAGGGGCATATCGACCATCTGATCCGCTCGGCGATTGCGTACGGCGCCGATGTCGGTGCGGTGTACCGGGCGGCGACATGGTCGGCGGCGCGCGCGTTCGGGCTGACCGACCGGGGCATCGTCGCCCCCGGCTATCGCGCCGACCTGGTGCTGCTGGACGATCTGGAGGCTTGCGCGGTCGGCCAGGTGATCCGTGGCGGCCGCCTGGTCGACGACGAGACCTTCGCGGCCCGCCCGCCGATCCCGGAGGTCGGCCGCCGCTCGATCCAGCTCGACCCGGTGACGCCGGAGGTGTTCGAGACACCGGGCGCCGGCGGCACCACGCCGGTGATCGGCATCGTCGAGGGCCAGGTGGTGACCGAGCACCGCATGCTGGAGCTGGCGGCGTTCGGCGGCGTGCGGCGGGCCGACCCGGCGCGCGACATCGCCCATGTCTGCGTGCTGGCCCGCCACGGCAAGAACCGCAACATCGGCCGCGGCTTCGTGCAGGGCATGGGGCTGAAGCGCGGCGCGCTCGCCTCCTCCGTCGGCCACGACAGCCACAACGTCATCGTCGTCGGCGCCGATCCCCGGGAGATGGCGCTGGCGGTCAACCGGCTGATCGAGATCGAGGGCGGCTTCGTCGCGGTCGACGGCACGCAGGTGGCGGCGGAGGTGCCGTTCCCGGTCGCCGGCCTGATGTCGAACCGGCCGCACGAGGAGGTCCGCGCCCAGCTCAAGGCGCTGCGCATGGCGGTGCGCGACCTCGGCTGTCCGCTTGGCGAGCCGTTCCTGCAGATGGCGTTCCTGCCGCTGGCGGTGATCCCGCACCTGAAGATCACCGACCGCGGGCTGGTCGATGTCGACAAGTTCGAATTGATCGCTGCTTAACCATTGCGTGGCATACGCAGGCAATCGTTTCTCATTCTCGTCATGCCCGCACTTGTTGCGGGCATCCACGTCTAGTTGGCCGCTCAAGCGGCCATTCTCGTGGATGGCCGGGACAAGCCCGGCCATGACGGGTGTGGAGAAGGGCGAGCCATGCTTGCCATGGTCAAGGTCGCGTGCCATATAGGCGCCGACCGCGTTACCGCGCTCAGTGCCGCCGTAGCTCAGGGGTAGAGCACACCCTTGGTAAGGGTGGGGTCGGGTGTTCAATTCACCCCGGCGGCACCATTCTCCACACATTGTTTTATGCCCTCGGGTAAGAGGGTGTGACTATGTTTAATGTCCGGGTATAATTGTACCTATGGCAAACAAAATCCTTCCAGGCTTGGGCCCCGTATCAACTCAGCAAGAGCATCAGTTCGGTATGGCTTTGGCGAAAGTATTGTCGCCCGCTCAGCCATTGCAATCAGAAGAATTCCTCCGAGGTCGTGCTGAACAATTAGCAGGTATCAAGCAAGCATTATATCAACAAGGTCGACATGTATTAATACACGGATTGAGAGGTGTGGGTAAGTCTTCTCTTGCTCAAACAGCTGCTTTTGGTATCGCCGCTGGGGCAAGTGCAGATCCAATTGTTATTGGATGCGATACACAAAGTAGTTTTGGCAGCGTAGTTCGTGACATTTTTGACGAGGCAGCAGCAAAAAGCCCTCTTGTCATTGCGAATATAAAGCAGCAGAAGGTAGAGTTTGCGAAATTTGGCATTACCTTGGGTAGTAGCAAGACAATGCATGAAGGTCAAATAAATGAGCCAAGTTCAGTAAATGAAGCCGTTCGATTGATGAAATTTCTATCCGAAACGTATGCTGATCAGCCTGTAGTGATAATCGATGAGTTTGATCAAATTGTAAATAGGGGAGAACAAGAACTGTTTACCAATTTTATAAAACAGATATCAGACAAGCACATTTCATCTAAATTTATTTTTTGTGGTTTAGGTGAAAGCGTAGATGCTATTATGGCTGCTCATGGCAGCGCCGATAGATATTTTCATACGGTTAATCTCGGGCAATTGCCGTGGGAGGCGAGGTTTGAAATAGTAAAATTTGCGGCAAATAAACTTGAGATAGAAATCGATGAAACTACGATAATAAGAATAGCTCGTATTAGCGATGGCTTTCCTCATTACGTTCATTTTATTTCGGAGAAACTATTTTGGAGAGTCTTTCATGCAGAAAACGGAGGTAAGGTTACCGCTCCTCTTTTTGAACAAGCTATGGCGGATGCTGCTGACGCGATGGAAATGCGGCTAAAAGGCCCGTATGAGACTGCAACGCAAAAATACAGCGATGACTACAAATATATACTTTGGGCAGCAGCGGACGGTCATGAATTGAAACGACGTAGCACAGATATTTTTGGCTCATACAATAGAATAATGAAAGAATGTTCTGGTCCGGCCCTGAGTCGTACACAATTCAATCAAAGAATTAATAGACTGAAACAGCCAGCCCATGGGTCGATATTAACCGGGACACGCCAAGGTTGGTATGAGTATACCGAGAAGGTAATTAGAGGTTTCGTTCGGCTGAAGGCTGAACAAGATAATGTCTCTCTTCAACCCGATCACCCCATTGCCAACAGGCTATCGACGAGTACTTGATCTAGGTCTTCTCGTAACGCCATACGCAAATTATTTTTGCGCGGCGTGAGCTGCTTAGCGGTCGTCATGCTAGAGCGGGGTCTTTTTTGGAAGAATCGAAAGGGGATTCCCGACTCGGGTGGCAATCTGATTCAACGTGTTGGTCTTGAGAGGAGGCTGGCGCGATGGGTCGACCCTATTCGAATGATCTTCGTGAGCGTGCTGTTGCCCGGGTGATGGCCGGTGAGACGGTTCGCTCTGTGGCATCCGCGTTCGATGTGAGCGTGTCTGCGGTTGTGAAGTGGTCGCAGCGATATCGGCGCACCGGGAGCGTTGCGCCGGGCAAGGTCGGTGGCCACAAGCGGATCATATTGGCGCCGCATCGCGACTTCGTGCAGGCTCGTTTGGCTGCCGAGCCGCACCTTCCCTTGCGCTCCTTGCAGCGCGAGTTGGCCGATCGCGGCATCCGGGTGAGCTACGGCGCGATCTGGCGCTTTGTGCATGCCGAGGGATTGAGCTTCAAAAAAAACCGCGTTCGCCAGCGAGCAGGATCGTCCCGACGTGGCGCGGCGCCGCGCGCGCTGGAAGCGTCATCAGGCGAAACTTGATCCCGCCCGCCTGGTCTTCATTGACGAGACCTGGGCCAAGACCAACATGGCGCCGTTGCGGGGCTGGAGCCGGCGCGGCCGGCGCCTCGTCGGCAAGGCACCGCACGGCCGCTGGCGCACCCTGACCTTCCTCGCTGCTCTGCGCTGCGACCAGCTCACCGCACCGTGCGTCTTCGACGGCCCGATTAACGGTCAGGCCTTCCTCGCCTATGTCGAGCAAATCCTGGTGCCGACGCTCAAACCCGGCGACATCGTCATCATGGACAACCTGGGCAGCCACAAGGGCAAGGCCGTACGGGCCGCCCTGCGCCAAGCCGGCGCAAGGCTGCTCTTCCTGCCGCCCTACAGCCCCGACCTCAATCCCATCGAGCAGGTGTTCGCCAAGCTCAAGCACCTGCTCAGGCGCGCCGCAGAGCGCACCATCGACGACACATGGCGGCGTATCGGAAAACTACTCGACGCGTTCCAGCCACACGAATGCAACAACTACATCGTCAATGCAGGATACGCTTCCGCATAAAACGATCCCGCTCTAGGGTGTTGCTGACGCCACTATACAACAGCTGTTGTCCATGTAGACGTCGGATACCGTGCTGCCAGAGTTTAGTACGACGGCGCGGATCACCTGTCCTTGCGTACCGACGCAGACTTCACTTGCGGCCATAGCCAGTCGAACACCGCGTCGGGGGTCAGCGTCATCAGCGCCTGGCAGCCGCCGACCTTGCAGGCGTCGCGATAGCCGCGCGCGACCGCGTAGTGGCAGGGGTGGCAGGCGAGCCTTCCCGGCGGCAGGCCGACGCAGCGCACATTGTCGTCATGGGCGAACACCAGGTCGCCGTCGGTGGGGCCGGCGGCAACGAAGGTCGGCGTGCCGATGGTGCCGGCCAGATGGGCCGGCCCGGAATCGTTGCCGATCACGATATCGGCGCGGGCCATCAACGCGGCCGTCCGGGGCAGCGGGAAGGCGGCATACCAGCGGCTGCCCATCTGGCTGACCATGTCCTTGGTTGCCCCGACCATCACAATCGCCGCGCCCTTGGCCTTCAGCATGTCGGCGAGGTCGATGAAATAGGCCGGCGGCCAGCGCCGTATCAGCCACGCCACCTCCGGGAACATGGCGACCCGCAACTGGCCCGGCTCGGCCGAGGCCGCCCATGCCTCCTCCGCCCAGTCGGCCTCGTCGGTGGCCTCGCTGTAGCGCGGTCGTACCGGCTGCAGGCCCGGCAGGCCGAGCGACTGCGCCCAGGCGCCGAAGCGGGTCATCGGGCGGCCCTGCGCCACCTGCGCGTACTCGAAGCGGTGACCGATGCCGTCGGTCTTGGCCCAGTTGTCGGCGTCCGCCGTGGTCAGCACCGGTGCGGTGACACTGAGCAGATGGCACACCGTGTCCAGTCCACGCGGGTTGATGCGCAGCTCGCGGCCGACAGCGGCCGCACTGTGGGCGAGCCAGCAGGTGACCACCAGATCACCGATGCCTTTGTCGCGCATGTCGATAACGGGCGGATCGGCGCCTTCCGCCGTGCGCTGGTCCGCGAGCGCCTTGCCGTTGATCACGTGCACCGCCCCTCGGCCATCAGCTCGTTTGCAGCGTTGCAACCGCTTGCCAGTTGCCGACCTCGTCGCGGCAGGCGATGCGGTAGCTCTCACCTACCGTGGCGCCGAGCTGCCAGGTCTCCCGATATTCGCGGCAGAACGCGCCGTTTGCGTTCTGGAACGTACGCACCGGCATCACCTCGACCGTCCAGCTCCGGTCGTCGGCGGCGAGCAGGTAGGAGTTGCCGCTGGCCAGCATGTTCAGCGCGGTCTGCCGGCTGTGGGCGCGGGCCTGCTCCAGGTCTTGGGCGGCGATACGTTGGCTCTCGGCATCGCGGGCGTGGCGCCATTCGGCCACCGCGAAGCCGGCGGCAACACCGATGGCGAGCAACAGCGACGCCGCCAGCGCCTGGAACGCAGCGCCGCGGCTGAGCCAGGCCGCGCCACGGTTGGACCGGCGCGGTCCGCTTGTGGTGGCCGCTCTGATCATGTCCTCGGCCTCGGGCGGCGCGGGCAGGCGGTCGATGCGGCCGACCGCGACGCCAAGCAGGGAGATCTCGGTCACCAGCGCGGCATGGCGCACCGCGGCCTCGCGATCCGCCTTCAGGGTTGCCGCAACGTCCCTGGCCTCGCGCTCGGACAGGCGGTTATGATGGTAGGCGATCAGGGTCGCGTCACTGACGGCGTGCGACATCGAACTCACCTCCTTCTCGCTGATGCGGCGTACCGGCCTCGCTGGACAGGGCCTGCTGCAGGGTCTGACGGGCACGGCCGATGCGGCTGGTCACGGTGCCGACCGGGACCTGCTGGATATCGGCGATTTCCTGGTAGCTCAGGCCCTCCACCAGGGCCAGCAGCAGGGCAGTGCGCTGATCCTCCGGCATCCGGCCAAGCAACGGCACAATCTCGCCGATCATCACGCCATGCTCCGCGCGCCCTTCGCCATCCAGGCTGCCGTCCGTCGTGGCGCGCACGGCGGCGGCATGGTCGGCCCGCACCTGTCGGCTGCGGTACAGGTCCAGGTAGGCATTGCGCGCTATGGCGAACATCCAGTTTTCCAGGCTGGTGCCGGGCCGCCAGTTGTCGAACCGGTCGATGGCCCGCTGGCATGTGTGCTGCACCAGGTCGTCGGCGTCATGCGGATCGCCGCACAGGCCATAGGCGAAGCGCCGCAGTCGTGGCAGCATCTCGATCATGCGTCGACCGCTGAGTTCATCCATGCGTGGCTGGCTCGGCCATGTTTGTCCCTGTCCACATGCGATAACGGCCCAGGCACATATTCCTTCGCCACATTAATCTTGTTTCATGTGCGGATGGAAAGCCGCGTCGCGCCGTTATCGGCATTGTTCCCGCGGGGCATAACCGCGGCATGGCTGACGATCGGGAGGTTGGAGATGCCAAGGAACTCATTCCGCCGTAACGCACGCCTGCTGGCGACCACAAGCCTGGTGGCGCTGACCATGGCCACGGCGCCGGTCACCCTGCCCACCGGCACGGACGACGGCATTCTGAACGCGGCCCACGCGTCGTCGTGCTTCACTGGCGAGACCGAGGTACTGCTGGCCAACGGCCGCAGCCTGCCGATCGCGCAAGTCGCCGTCGGCATGCTGGTAATGGGGCGCGGCGGCCGGGCCAACCGTGTGATCGGCATCGAGCGGCCCCGGCTCGGCAGCCGCAAGCTTTACGGCTTCAACGGCGGTCGTCCGTTCGTGACCGACGAACACCCGTTCATGACCGCCAACGGCTGGAAAGCGATCGACGCCATGGCGACGCGGCGCGAGGCCCCCGGCATGGTTGCGTCGATGGCGGTGTCAACGCTGGCCCCCGGCGACCGGCTGGCGCGCGGCCGGGTGGAGATGGCGAGCCTTAGCGAAGGGGCGACCGCCCTGGCGCCGCGACCGGTGGTCGAAATGGACCACGAGACGGTGGTGTCCATCGACGCGCACGACGCCGATCCCGAGCTGGAGGTCTTCAACCTGCTCCTGGCCGGCGACCATACGTATTTCGCGGACGGCTACCTGGTGCACAACAAGGGTGGCGATGACGACGACGACGATGACGGCGGCGGCAGCAATTCCGGTCCCGGCGGTGGCGGCAACTCCGGCTCCGGCGGCGGCGATGACGACGACGACGATGATGACGACGATGGCCATTCCGGCGGTTCGGGCTCGGGTGGCGGCGAGTCTGGCGGCTCCGGCGGCAGTGGTGGGTCCGGCGGCTCTGGCGGCAGCGGCAGTTCAGGCGGCAGCGGCGGCTCGGGTGAAAGCGGTTTCAGCGGCCAATCCGGCCAAAGCGGCGGTTCCTTCGATTATTTCGATGGGCAGGCGCCCGATCCGGAGGACCTTCGTCAGGTTGGGGACGATTTGACCGCGTCCGAGGAGCAGGAGCTGATCGAAAATGGCTGGCAATAGCGTTTCCGTGCGCGCGTCGGCGTATCGGCGTACGACAATCGCCTGCCTGACGGCGATGCTGTTGGGCGGGTGCCTGTCGCTGAATAGCGGCGGCAGCGGCAACGGACCCGCGCGCAGCGGTGTCGTTCGCACCGCGATCCAGATTGCGCTGGAGGGCAATCCGAGCGGGGTGGCGGAATCTTGGCAGGATGCGGCAACCGGGCACCAGGGGACTGTGTTGCCGGTGCGCACCTACCAAACCCAGTCGGGCCTGTTCTGCCGCGACTACACAGTGACGTTCGTGGAGGACAGCGGTACGCGCAGTGAATCCGATACCGCCTGCCGCGACACCAATGGCGTGTGGAAGGACGTGGGTTAGCGCCTGCTGGCAGGCTGCGGCGGGGCGAAAGTTTTCGCCTAAACTAATGCAACTAAACGTCGAGTCTACGGCTGGGCGAGGCGGTACAGCACAGGTGGGCCGCAAGGTGGGCAATTGCGTGGGCCTGGAATCGCCGTATACTCATGGGGCGAGGACACAAGAAAAGTCCTGCAAAAACTTACCGGGAGGGAGTTGGACCCATGAACGCCTATCGTTGTGCAGTCGTGGCGGCGCTGGCTGGCGCCGTCGTGGGAACGAGTACGGCGGCCGTCGCCCAGGACCAGATCGTTGGCGTCAGCTGGCGCCATTTTCAGGAAGAACGCTGGCGGATCGACGAGGCCGGCATCCTGGATGTGCTGGAAGGCACCGGGTGGGAATATGTAAGCGCTGACGCCCAGGCCGACCCGCAGAAGCAGATCACCGATATCGAGGGCCTGATCACCGGCGGTGCGGACGTGCTGATCGTACTGGCGCAGGACAGCTTCGCCGTGGTGCCGGCCATCCAGATGGCGCAAGCCGCCGGCATACCTGTCATCGCCTATGACGTGCCGGTCGACATGACCGACATCCTTTTCGTCAGCTTCGACAACATCGCGGTCGGGCGCCTGATGGGCGAGGCGCTGGTTCAGGCGCAGCCGTCCGGCAACTGGGCGATCCTCAACGGCGATCCGTCGATGTCGATCGTGAACCTGTTCAAGGAAGGCCAGATGCAGGCCGTCCAGCCGCTGATCGACAGCGGTGCCATCGAGGTCGTGGCCGAGCAATTCATCGAGAACTGGAAGCCCGATGTGGCGCAGACGGCCATGGAGCAGATCCTGACCATGACCAATAACGAGATCGATGCGGTGCTGTCGATGAACGACGGCATGGCCGGCGGTGCCGCCGCCGCGCTGGCCGGCCAGGGCATGCACGGCATCGCGCTGTCGGGTCAGGACGGCGACATCGCGGCACTGAACCGCATCGCCCGCGGCGACCAGACGGTCTCGGTGTGGAAGAACTCGTACTCTCTGGGCCAGACCGCCGCGGCAGCCGCCATCGCGCTGGGCGAGGGCACCGCGATGGCCGACCTCGAGGGCGCCGTCGACTACGAGACGCCGTCTGGCCAGGCGCAGCAGGCGATCCTGCTGGAGCCGATCGCGATCACCCGCGACAACCTGGACCTCGTCGTCGATACCGGATGGATCAGCGTCGAGGACCTGTGCCAGGGCGTGACCGAGAACCCGCCGGCCCAGTGCCAATAGCAGGGCCAGCAGCCGACAGTTCATCGTCTTGACCTGAGGCAACCGCCGGCTGCGTGTCGGCGGTTGCCGCTTGCTTGCGAGTGAAGCCTCACAATGCGTGACCAGATGCGCCAGATCGCGTTGGCCACCGGCATCGCGCCGCGCCTGCTTGCGCTGATCGTCATCATGACGGTGGTGTGGATCGGCCTCCACATCGGCACCGACTTCAACTTCCTGACCGCGCGCAACCTCTTCAACCTGTCGGTTCAGTTCGCCACCGTCGGCATCATGGCCACCGGCATGGTGCTGGTGATCGTGACCCGCAACATCGACATCTCGGTCGGGTCGCTGCTCGGCTTCATCGGTGTCTGCGGCGCGGTGCTCCAGCTCCGCGGTCTGGGGCTGGACGATCCCAATGCCTGGTGGGTCACGGTTGTCGCGATGCTGGCCGGCGGTGCCCTGCTGGGCCTGGTCAACGGCCTGATCGTCGCCTACCTCAGGGTGCCGGCGCTGATCGTCACCCTGGCCGGGCTGATGTTCTATCGCAACGCCGCCTATGTGGTGACCCAGGGCGTGACCGTCGCGCCGCTGGACGAGACCTTCCAGATCCTGGGCGGCGGCCTGTTCGGTACCATCGGCGAGACCTGGAGCTGGATCGTCGGTGTCGTCGGCGTGGTCGCGATCTCGCTCGGCATGCTGAATACCCGCCGCAAGCGCGTGCGCTACGGCTTCCCGGTGCGCCCGCCGCAAATGGAAGCGGCGATGATCGTGTTCTGGTCGGTGGTGGTGCTGGGCTTCGTTATGATCATGAACAGTTACAACCGGCCGGGGTCGGAGGAGCCGATGGGCATCGCCGTGCCGGTGCTGATCCTGCTCGGCGTCGCGGTGGCGATGGGGTTCGTGGCCGCGCGCACCAAGTTCGGCCGCTATATCTACGCCATCGGCGGCAACCCGGATTCCGCCGAGCTGGTCGGCATCAACACCCGCCGTGTCGTGGTCCACACCTTCACCTTGATGGGCTTCCTGGCGGGACTGGCCGCCATCGTTATCACCGCCCGCCTGAACGCGGCCACCAATGCCACCGGCACCATGACCGAGTTGCAGGTGATCGCGGCGGCCGTGGTCGGCGGCACGTCGCTGGCCGGCGGTGTGGGCACCATCTTCGGCGCGGTGCTGGGCGCGCTGTTCATCCAGAGCCTGGAGAGCGGGATGGTGATGCTGAACATCGACTCGCCGAAGCAGAAGATGGTGATCGCCGTCGTCCTGGTCTCGGCGGTCGTCGCTGACATGGCATTCCAGCGGAGGAGCAGATGAGCGAACCGCCGCCAGCCGAAGCTCCCCTGGTCGAGATGCGCAACATCACCAAGACGTTCGGTGGTGTGCACGCGGTGGAGGACGTCTCGCTCGACCTCTACCCCGGCGAAGTGGTCGGCCTGCTGGGGCACAACGGCGCCGGCAAGTCGACGCTGATCAAGATCCTGGCCGGCGTCCACGCGCCGGATGCCGGCGAGATCTACGTCAACGGCCAGCCGGTGTGGATTCACAGCCCGCGCGATGCCCGCGCGCTCGGCATCGAGACCATCTACCAGACCCTGGCGCTGGCCGATAATCTGGATGCCACCGCCAATCTGTTCCTGGGCCGCGAGACCACAACCGGGTTCGGCCTGCTGGACGAGGAGGCGATGGAGCACCAGGCCCGCAAGGTGCTGGACCGGCTGAAGCTCCACCTGCCGTCGCTGCACGAGATCGTCGCCAACCTGTCGGGCGGTCAGCGCCAGGCGGTGGCCATCGGCCGCGCCATCCACTTCAACGCCCGCGTGCTGATCATGGACGAGCCGACCGCCGCCCTGGGGCCGGAGGAGACCGAGAAGGTCGGCGACCTCATCCGCACTTTGGCGGCGGAGGGCATCGGCATCTTCCTGATCAGCCACGACATCCACGACGTGTTCGCCCTGTCGCACCGCCTCAGCGTGCTGAAGAACGGCCGCATGGTTGGCACCGTGCGCACCGAGGACGTCACCAAGGACGAGGTGCTGGCGATGATCATCATGGGCGAGCAGGCGAAGGCCGGCGCAGTCGGGTGATTGCGACAGGATGACGCCCACAAACTCGAGAATCGAATGTCTATTCCGTGTTCAAATTCTGTAATAATAGTTTGACAACGCTGATCTATTGCCCTTAGATAAATGTCTTTGAATTCAGATGGCCAGAATTCGAAAACAAGCTTGATTAAAGTCATCGGGGCTGAATATGCCAAAGCCGCGTGTATTTATAAGTTCAACTTACTATGATCTAAAGTATCTTAGGTCTTCACTTGATAACTTTATAGAATCTTTGGGCTTTGAGCCAGTGTTGTCTGAAAAAGGTGACATTGCATACTCTCCCGATTTGCCGCTCGATGAATCTTGCTATAGAGAAGTAGATAATGTAGACATATATGTATTGATTATTGGAGGTAGATATGGGAGTGCTGCAAGTTCGGAGGATCCTCAGCCAAAACCCACATTTTTTGAGCGTTATGATAGTATTACAAAAAAGGAGTTTGACCAAGCGGTAAAAAGAGATGTGGCAACTTACATTCTAATTGAGCAAAATGTTTATGCGGAATACAGAACATTTCTGCGAAACAGAGACAATTTAGGTATTGAGTATGCACACGTGGACTCAATTAACATTTTTCGACTAATTGAAGATATATTGAATCGGCCTCGCAATAATCCAGTCCATCCTTTTGATAATGTCAGGGAAATTGAAGGCTGGCTGAGGGAGCAGTGGGCTGGGCTATTCAGAGATTTTTTGAGTCGAGAATCGAATCGCGTGCAGTTGGAGGCCCTCGCTACTCAAATTGACGATCTCAAATCAATAAATGGAACATTGAAATCATATCTTGAAACAATTGTGAGGGCCGTATCGCCACAGGATTCCACGAAACTAATAGAACAAGAAGAAGAAAGACTACAGCATATCAGAAAGATACATGATCTTCGCGAAAACAATTTCGTCGACTATGTGAAAGTTAAATATGGAATAGCGGCGGAGCGCGTAATTGATCTTATCGAAAAAACAACCTCGTCGGAGAAATTTGTGGAAAAAATCAAGGACCAATGTGGGCACAGCGCATTTGAAGATCTATATCATCTTCTGGCTCTTGATCCAAAGGCATTAGATGATCTAAACGAAGTTAGAATTATCCTAGACAAAAAACCCTTTAAGGCAATAAGGGATTAGATTTCTTTTT
Organism: Alphaproteobacteria bacterium; assembly: GCA_965227515.1. Taxonomy (GTDB): domain Bacteria; phylum Pseudomonadota; class Alphaproteobacteria; order CALKHQ01; family CALKHQ01; genus CBDDFZ01. The sequence continues at coordinate 396,919 of CBDDFZ010000001.1, read as the reverse complement.
AAGTCAATTAGAGGAAGCTCGCCGTCGACTACAACTGCTGTGTCGCGGTGAGCGACGAGCTGCTGGCGGCGCTGACGTATGCCAGGCGCGCTCACGTGCTGGCCGATACCGCCCGGCGCTTCTATCGGCTCTAGCTAGCCACCCAACACTGTCGCATCAACGCCGAAACGTTCGGCGGCGGCGCGCAGTTCGGCGACGGTGTCGTCGGCCAGCGGGATGCCCTCGGCCCGGCGCCGGGCGGCGGTCGCGCGCTCGATGTCGCCCGGCATCAGTACCTCGCCGCCGGGCGTCGCCGGGCTCGCGCTCTTCACCCAGGCGACCAGTTTCTCGGTCTCGTCGGCCAGCACGCCTTGGGTGCCCATCACCTCGGGCGCGATGAACACCGACAGCATGTTGTTGACCAGCGCGTTGGCGGTCGCGCCGTCCGGGTCGGTGGTGCCGCCGCCGGTCAGTGCGCCGGCCAGAAGCTCGATCATGATCGAAAGCCCGTGACCCTTGTGGCCGCCGAACGGCAGGATCGCGCCGCGCGGCGGACCGTAGAACGCGTTCGGGTCGCGGGTCGGCTTGCCATCGGCATCGACCACGGTGCCCGGCGGCAATTCGGTGCCGGCGGCGCGCGCGACCTTGATCTTGCCCTCCGCGATGGCGGCGGTGGAGATGTCGAGGATGATGGGCGGGCCCGCCTCCTGGCTGCCCATTGCCGTACGCGGCGCGCCGAACGCCATCGGGTTGGCTGACATGCGCACCTCGGTGCTGCCGAACGGGGCGACCAGGATGCCGAAGCCCGAGGTGTTGACGTAGTGCATGGAGATGATGCCGGCGGCGGCCGCGCGCTCGGCCCAATGGCCGATGCGCCCGAGATGGCCGGCATTGCGGGTGCCGACGATGCTGATGCCGCGCGCGCGGGCCTTTCCGACACCGGTGTCGACCGCCGTCTCGCCGGTCACCTGTCCGAAGCCGAGATTGCCGTCCACCACCGCCGCGACGTCGCTGTCGAACGCCACTGTCGGGGTCTGGCCGGCGCGCACCATGCCCTTGTCGAGCCACTCCAGATAAGGCCCGACCCGGATCACGCCGTGGGAGTCGTGCCCCACCAGGTTGGAGAGCACCAGGTGCCCGGCCACGGTGGCGGCTTCGGCCGCCGGGCAGCCGGCACCGGCAAAGATGCCGGCGACCAGGCGCTCCAGCCCGCCGGCGTCGATATCAGGCATGTCGCCGCGCCCCGCTCAGCGCTGCAGCACGCGTTCGCCCTGCTGGTTGAGATAGGACCAGGATTCGGCCTTGGTCGGCAGCGGCGGGTAGCCGTGCACCTTCACCTCCGCGCCCTCGATGTCGAGCAGGTAGCGCATCGCCGGGGAGGCGCGCGCGGCCAGGCTGTCGGTCAGGTGGTCGCGCTCGATGGTCTGTTGCGTGATGTCGCGGCGGCCGAAGGCCAGGTGCAGCACCCGGCGCGACTTGCCGGACCTGTTGGCGGTGCCGCCGTGCCATACGCAGCCATTGGTGACGCCGACCGAGCCCGCCTTCCCGGTAAGGTAGGCTTCGCCCGGATATGGCGCCTGCGGATCCTCGGGGATCTTGTCCGCGAACGCCGGGTCGAACACCGGTGTCTCGCCCGGCAGCAGATTGACGTCGGGCACGTTCACCGGCGACCAGAGGTGCGAGCCGGGGACCACGCGGGTCGGGCCGTTGTCCTCGGTCATGTCGTCCAGCATCACCATGGTGTTGATGGCGCGCCAGTCGTCCGGGTACTGCCGTGGGACGTCGGAGTGCAGCGGTTGCTGGCCCTGGCCCTTCAGCGGGTTGCGGCCGTTCAGCGAATAGGTGTGGATTTCGCCCAGCAGGTAGTGCGCGGCCACCAGCGTCGGCCGGCACTTCAGCAGTCGGTCGAATTCGGGCGACTTGTTGAACAGGTTGGCCAGCCTCGGCGCCCCCGGTTCGATGTGGACCTCATGCCCGCCGAAATCGCCCTCGAGTTCGATCAGCCGGTCGAACTCGTTGCGCATGATCTCCACCTCTTCGGGCGTAAACACGTCCTCGGTGACGAAGAAACCGTTCTCGTCGAACGAATTCTTTTCCTCCGGGCGAAGCTCCAGTTCCGTGATGCCGACTTCGCGGAGTGCTTGTTCGGTGTTGATGGCTCGGTCCTCCCCCGGTTGCGTTCGCTCGCGCGCAGCGCAGCGGCGACGGATGGGCATTCGCCCAATTGATCCTGTTTTCCGGATGCCCGATTATGGCGCTGCGGCCGGGTCGGCGGCAAGGCCAATCGCGGCCAAACAAGAAACCTGGGAGGAATTCGGTGGGCGAAGACACGGCGCGCCTGCGCGCGGCTTTGACCGGTGTGTCCGGCATTCTGGTGACGCCATTCGATGGCGACGGGCTGATCGCGCCGACCTTGCAGGAACCGGTGCTGGACCGCGCATTGGCGGCCGGCGTGCACCTGCCGGTGATCAACGGCAACACCGGCGAGTTCTACTCCCTGACCACCGACGAGGCGGAGGCGATGGTGCGCGCGACAGCGGCCCATCTGGCCGGCCGGGCACCGCTGATCGCCGGTGTCGGTCGCAGCATCGGCGATGCCTGCCGGCTCGCGCGCACCTCGGTCGAGGCCGGTGCCGACGCGCTGATGATCCACCAGCCGCCGGACCCGTTCGTGTCGCCGCGCGGGCTGGTCGACTACACCCGGCGGGTGGCGGATGCCGGCGGCGGCCTGCCGATCATGCTCTACCTGCGCAACGACGCCATCGGCACCCGCGCCATCGCCGACCTTTGCGCGGTCGACGGCGTGATCGGGGTCAAGTGGGCAACCCCCAACCCGTTGAAGCTGGCCGAGGCGATCGCCGCCTGGGACCCCGATATCGTCTGGGTCGGTGGGTTGGCCGAGGTCTGGGCGCCGGCGTTCTATGCCGTCGGCGCGCGCGGCTTCACCTCCGGGCTGATCAATGTGTGGCCGGCGCGCAGCGTCGCCATCAACACCGCGCTGGAGGCGGGCGACTACGCCGAAGCGCGCGCGCTGATCGCCGGCATGAAGGCGTTCGAGGAAATCCGCGCCGAGGAGATGGGCGGCGCCAACGTCCCAGGGGTGAAGGCGGCGCTGAAGCTGATCGGCAATGATTGCGGGTCCACCCGCCCGCCGGCCTGCTGGCCGCTGACCGACGCCCAGCACGCCAAGCTCGCGGCGTTCCTGAAGGCGAACGGGCTGCTGCAGGGCTGATTGACGTAGCCCGGGTGGAGCGTAGCGAAACCCGGGTTCCACTTCGTTTCACCCAGGCTTCTGTAACGGGCCATTGTTGGTCAATCCCTTTTTCGTCGTCCCGGCGCCTGGGTCATGCTTCTGTACGGGGTCGGCGCAGGGCCGCCGCCAAGATGGATATGCGAGGATCGGTCGGTCCAATCTACGGAAGCGTGCTCTCATGCGAGGCGACATCCCGGATGGCGGCCTGACCTGATCCATCGTCCCGGCGCGGGACGGCGCTCGACGGGCCGGTGTCGGTGCCCGTCGAAGCTCGTGTGTCGGTTCTCCTTATGCCGCGGCCATCATGCTGTCGCCATCGCCGGGCGCACCGGTCCGGCATGGTTGAACGGTGTGCCGTCAACCCACATCCGGTGCATGATCACGGCGAGCCGGCGCGCCAGCGCGACCTTCGCCTTCCTCATGCCCGCACGCCTGGCCAGCTTCATCGCCCAGCTCTTCAGCCAGCCGCCCTCGATCGGCCGGGTCAGAACCACGTGTGCCGCCTCATAGAGGGCCGAGCGCACATCGGCGTCCCCTACCTTCGATATCCGCCCCATCACCTCGCTCTCGCCCGACTGGCGCTTGGTCGGCGTCAGGCCGAAGTGCGCACCCACCAGGCGCGACGAGGCAAACCGCCCGGGGTCGTCCACTCCCGACAAGTAGGTCAGTCCGACAATGCTCCCCACGCCCGGCACCGTCATCAGCAGGCGAGCGCGATCGTCGGCCTGCGCCGCCGCCCGGACCTGCCGGTCCAGCGCCGTGAACGATAGCAACAGGCCATCGCGTGCCGACAGCAGCGCCCCCGCCACCGCCTCCAGTACCGGATGCCCCGCCACAAGCTCCGAAATACGTGTCGAAAAGCTGCGCCTGGTGGTGTGCCCTACCTTCAGCCCGAAGTTCCGCAGCTGACCACGAAGGTGCATCTCAAGATCGTGCAGCTTCGCGCGGAGCTGGTCGCGACCCTTCAAAAGGGCCCGCATCTCCTGGGCCGCCAAAGACTTGCAGTGAACCGGACGAAACCAGCCCACACGCATCAGCTGAGCAATCCCGCGTGCGTCCGAGCGGTCCGACTTCACCGGCATCGTCGAAAGCGCTCGCGCAACATGACGCGTCTCCAGCAACTCAACCGAAAGACCGCCCTCGCTACATCCCCGCACAAGCCATTGCGACAACGGCCCCGCCTCAAGACCAATCCGCTCAACCGAAATCCCCAAAGACCCAAACCACAACAACAAACCCGCCGGCGTGCTCGCAATACGAGCCTCGCAGACAATCCCGCCCGCGCCGTCAACAACGCACACCGATGACCATTCCAAAGAAACGTCAATCCCGGCATAGTAGTTCATGGTCGTCTCTCCTCGATGTCTTGGAGCGGCAAACCCGACTCCGTGTATGACACCGACATCTTGAGGGACGACCACTCATGCACGCCACCAAACAAGGGCCGTTAGCCCATCTACTTGTGCCTCGGTCAAGGCTGACAAGGTGGTGTGGTGCGGCGGTGAAACACGGTAGTGTTGCCCTCACCGATGCGGAGTCGCATGTTTGTTCCAAGACTCCCGAGGAGCCGATGTCAGCCGAACTCACAGCCCCGCAGCCGCCCTATTTCGCCGGCCTGAACGAGATGCAGCGCTCCGCTGTGGCCGCCGTCGACGGCCCGGTGCTGGTGCTGGCCGGGGCCGGCACCGGCAAGACCCGGGTGCTGACCACCCGGCTGGTCCACATCCTGGCCACCGGCAGTGCGCGGCCGGGTGAGATCCTGGCCGTCACCTTCACCAACAAGGCGGCGCGGGAGATGAAGGACCGGGTCGGCGCGATGCTCGGCCGCTCGGTCGAGGGGTGGTGGCTCGGCACCTTCCACGCGCTGGGCGCGCGCATCCTGCGCCGCCACGCCGACCTGATCGGGCTCACGCCGACCTTCACCATCCTGGATATGGACGACCAGCATCGGCTGCTGAAGCAACTGATCCAGGCCGCGAATATCGACGACAAGCGCTGGCCGGCGCGGCTGATCAACGGCGTGATCCAGCGCTGGAAGGATCGCGGCCTGACCCCGGACCGGATCGGCGCGGCCGAGGCTGGCGATATCGCCGAGGGCAAGATCACCGCTCTCTACGCCGCCTATCAGGAGCGGTTGAAGACCCTGAACGCCTGTGACTTCGGCGACCTGCTGCTGCACAATCTGACCCTGTTCCAGAATTTCCCCGACGTGGCGGCCGAGTACCAGCAGCGGTTCCGCTATCTGCTGGTCGACGAATATCAGGACACCAACGTCAGCCAGTATCTGTGGCTGCGCATGCTGGCCCAGGGCCACAAGAACATCTGCTGCGTCGGCGACGACGACCAGTCGATCTATGGCTGGCGCGGCGCCGAGGTCGGCAACATCCTGAAGTTCGAGCAGGATTTCCCCGGCGCCACGGTGATCCGGCTGGAGCAGAACTACCGTTCCGGCGGCCACATTCTGGGGGCGGCGGCCGGCGTGATCGCCAACAACGAGGGGCGGCTTGGCAAGACCCTGTGGACCGAGCAGGACACCGGCGAGCAGGTGACCGTGCGCGGCACCTGGGACGGGCCGGACGAGGCGCGCACCATCGGCGAGGAAATCGAGCGGCTGCAGCGCGACGGCCATGCGCTGAACGAGATCGCGATCCTGGTCCGCGCCAGCTTCCAGACCCGCGAGTTCGAGGAACGGTTCCTGACGCTGGGCCTGCCCTATCGCGTGATCGGCGGGCCGCGCTTCTATGAGCGGCTGGAGATCCGCGATGCGCTCGCCTACCTGCGGGTGATTGCCCAGCCCGACGACGACCTGGCCCTGGAGCGCATCATCAACACGCCCAAGCGCGGCATCGGCAAGACCAGCCTGGCGCAGATGCACCAGACCGCGCGCGAGCTGCAACAGCCGTTGCTGGCCACCATCCGCGCCCTGGTCGAGACCGACGAGCTGCCGTCGCGGGCGCGCAAGGCGTTCGCCGGCGTGGTGCAGGACTTCGACCGCTGGCGCGCCATGGCCGAGACCATGGCCCATGACGAACTGGCTGCCCTGGTGCTGGACGAATCCGGCTACACCGCCATGTGGCAGGCCGACCGGGCGCCCGACGCGCCGGGCCGGCTCGACAACCTGAAGGAACTGATCGTCGCGATGCAGGAGTTCGACACGCTGGCGGGCTTCCTGGAGCATGTCAGCCTGGTCGCGGAGCAGGGCGAGGCCAGCGGCGGCGACATGGTCAGCCTGATGACCTTGCACTCGGCCAAGGGGCTGGAGTTCGACACGGTGTTCCTGCCGGGCTGGGAGGAAGGATTGTTCCCGCACCAGCGCGCGCTGGACGAGGGCGGGCTGAAGTCGCTGGAGGAAGAGCGCCGGCTGGCGTACGTCGGCCTCACCCGTGCGCGTGTACGTGCGTACGTGTCCTATGCCGGCAGCAGGCGGATCAACAATCTGTGGCAGAGCGCGATGCCGTCGCGCTTCATCGACGAGCTGCCGGACGACCACACCCGCCAGATCGGCACCGACGGCCTGACGGTCGGCGCTGTGCCCGGTTTCGGCGAGGCCAACGCGGCGTTCGACGCCGGTGGGGTGCGGACGACCGACTGGGGCCCGATCTGGCGGCGCGGTGGCCGTACCTCTGCGCCCGGTCAGCGTTACGACCACATGCGCCAGCGCCCGGGCATGGCGCGGCGCGCTGCGCCGGCGGAGATCGAGGGCGTGGCGACAGTGATCGAAGACGCCGAGCCGGACACCGGTTTTGCCGAGGGCGCGCGCGTGTTCCACCAGAAGTTCGGCTATGGCCTGGTGACCGCCGTGGAGGGCGACAAGCTGGCGGTCAGCTTCGAGAAGGCCGGCGACAAGCGGGTGCTGGCCCGCTTCGTCATCCCCGCCGCGCACGCCTGACCGCACCGGACACCACAGAGATGCCAGACCGCCGCGTTGCCGTCGGCATGACCGCGCCGGCCGAGATGGTGCCGGCGTTGTCGGAGGCCCTGGAAGACCTGGGCGGCGCGGTCAGCGCGTTCGAGATGTCGCCGGGCGGGCCGTGGCGGGTCGAGGTCATCGCGATCCCGGCCGAGGCAGTGGCCGACGTTCATGCGTTGACGGCCCTGGCCGCGGCCTCCACCGGCGACGACCCGCCCGCGCTCGATGTCGAAACCCTGCCCGATGTCGACTGGGTGGCGGAGAACCTGAAGTCGTTCAAGCCGCGCCGGATCGGCCGCTTCGTCATCCACCCGGCCCATGACCGGGGGCTCAGGCGCGCCAGCGACCGCGCGATCCGGCTGGAGGCGGGGGCCGCCTTCGGCACCGGCGAGCACCCGACCACGCTTGGCTGCCTGCTGGCGCTGGAGCGGCTGGCTAAACGCCGGCGTCCGCTTCGCCAGCTCGACCTCGGCACTGGCACCGCGGTGCTGGCGATGGCGATGGTGCATCTGTGGCGCCAGCCGGTGTGGGGCGTCGATATCGACCCGGTCTCGGTCGCGGTGGCCGCCGAGAACGCCCAGGTCAACGGCATGGCGCCGTGGCTGCGGCTGCGCGTCGGGCATTCGGTGGCCCGGCGGCCGCTCGGCCGCGACAGGCAATGGGACCTGATCGTCGCCAACATTCTGGCCCGCCCCCTGCGCGAGATGGCGCGCGATATCTCCGCCGCCGTGGCGCCGGGCGGCACGCTGGTCCTGTCCGGCTTCCTGACGTGGCAGGCGCGGCGCGTGCAGTTGGCCTATCGCCGTCACGGCCTGCTGCCGATGCCACATCCCCTGGGGCGCCAAACCATCGACGACTGGGTGACTCTGGTGATGCACCGCCCGCATGGTACGATGCGCCCCCCCAACGGATATGGACACGCCCGCGATGCCTGACGGCCAATTGTCGACGCCCGACCGCGCCCAGCTCGACCGCCTGCTGAAGGAGGCCGGCATCCAGCGGCCGTTGGACGAGGTGGTGGACCTGTTGCAGGGCATCGCCGCCGCGCCGCCGCCGCCGACCGACGACTGGCTGCGGCTGGTCGACGCCGGACTGGATGTCGACCGTCAGCCGGAGCTTTCGGCGGAACTGGAGCGCATGCGGGCGCAGATCGCGGGCACCGTGGAGCACGCCATTGGCGGCGACCAGGCGGCCCACGCGGCGCGGCTGGCGGCGTTGCGCGCCGAACTCGGCCGGCGCGGGCTGACCGGCTTCGTGGTGCCGCGCAGCGACGAGCATCAGGGCGAGTACGTGCCGGCGAACGCGGAGCGCCTGCTCTGGCTGACCGGCTTCTCGGGCTCGGCCGGCGTCGCGGTCGTGCTGGCGGACCGCGCCGGCATCTTCGTCGACGGCCGCTACACCTTGCAGGTTCGCAAGCAGGTCGACATGGGCGCCTACGACCCGCAACACCTGATCGAGACACCGCCGTGGGACTGGGTGCGCGGCGCGCTCAAGCCGGGCGACCGCCTGGGCCTCGACCCCTGGCTGCATACCGGCGCGACCATCGGGCGCTGGCAGAAGGCCTGCCAGGCGGCCGGCGCCGAGTTGGTGCTGGTCGACGACAACCCGCTGGATGCGGTGTGGGACGACCAGCCGGCGACCCCGGTCAGCCCGATCGTGCCGCACCCGTTGCAGTTCGCCGGCCGCTCGAGCGCGGAGAAGCGCACGGAGATCGCAGAGCAGCTTGCCGCCGCCGGCCAGCAGGCCGTGGTGCTGACCGACCCGGCATCCATCGCCTGGCTGTTGAACGTGCGCGGTGCCGACGTGCCGAACACGCCGCTGCCGTTGTCGTTCGCGATCCTGCGCGACGACGGCTCGATCGCGCTCTACACCGACGAGCGCAAGGCGAGCCCGGACCTGGTCGCGCACCTGGGCAATGCGGTGGCGCTGCAACCGCGCGCGGCGTTGGCCCCGGCGCTGGACGATCTGGCCGAGGCCGGTGCGGTGGTCCGCGCCGATCCGCAGACCGCCGCCGGCTGGGTATTCGAGCGGCTGAAGGCGAAGGGTGGCCGCATCGTGGCCGCGGCGGACCCGTGCCTGCTGCCGAAAGCCTGCAAGAACAAGGTCGAGCTGGACGGCATGCGCGCCAGCCACCGCCGCGACGGCGCGGCCGTTACCCGCTTCCTGCACTGGATCGCCAGCGAGGGCGCCCAGGGCGGCATCGACGAGCTTGGCGCGGTCGACCGCCTGGCGGCCTTCCGCGCCGAAGGGGCCTATATCCAGCAGCCCAGCTTCGACACCATCGCCGGCTCCGGGCCGAACGGGGCCGTGATCCACTACCGCTCGACCCCGGCGACCAACCGCCCGCTTGACCAGGGCTCGCTGCTGCTGGTCGACAGCGGCGCGCAGTATCTGGACGGCACCACCGACATCACCCGCACCATGGCCATCGGCACGCCGAGCGATGAGATGCGCGATCGCTTCACCCGGGTGCTGCAGGGCCACATAGCCCTGGCCATGGCGCGGTTTCCCGTCGGCACCACCGGCTCCCAGCTCGACACCCTGGCGCGGATGCCGCTGTGGCGGGCCGGGCTGGACTACGACCATGGCACCGGCCACGGCGTCGGCAGCTATCTGAGCGTCCACGAGGGCCCGCAGCGAATTTCGAAGATGCCGAACGCGGTCGCCCTGCAGCCGGGCATGATCATCTCCAACGAGCCCGGCTACTACAAGGAGGGCGCCTACGGCATCCGAATCGAGAACCTGGTGGCGGTGGTGGAGAATGGCGACGACGCTGCCGAGCGGCCGATGCTGGCCTTCGAGACCTTGACATTGGCGCCCATCGACCTCACTTGCGTGGTGGCCGATATGCTGAGCCCGGCGGAGCGCGACTGGCTGAACACCTATCACGCGCGGGTGCGCCAAGTGGTGGCGCCGCTGGTCGACGACGAGGTGCAGCAGTGGCTGGAGCAGGCGACCAGGCCGATCTGACCCGCCGCCACTGCCGCCGAACTAACGGCGTTAACGGCGCGGAAACAAAAAATCTCCGCACCGACAAAGCGCCCCCCAATTTTCGCCAGATTTCGCGTCGCATATTGCGTCCCAGCAATTCTTCAGGCTGAATGCCCTCAGCAATCAGGAGCGAGCGGACATGCGCACACTTGCAACTTCCATCCTGGCGACAGTCGTCGTCGGCGTCGCCACCTCGGTCTCGGCGTTTGCCGACGAAGATGGCGCCCGTCCGGCCGACCTGGCCTCCCCCGGCGACGGACCGTGCGTTGAGTGCATGGCGCCGATGGGCAACGACCCGATGACCGCCACCGATATCACCTATGTGACGTCGCGCGGCGAGCTGCCGAAGGACCAGTCGACCGCCAAGATGCTGGAGCCGGTTGACGACGACATCGACGGCTCGACCGTCGGTTTCTCCGACTGACGAACTCGCTGGCTGGAGGGTCTGTACGACCCTCCCGATTCGGTTGGCGCCCCCACGCTTGCGTTGGGGGCGTTTCTATTTCGGCGGAAGCTTCCTCGTCGTCCTCGCCCGTGTGGCCTATGGACTCACACGTCTCACCAACCCATTACCGTCATCCTCGGGCTTGTTGTATGGCCCGGGGACATGGTTGACAGTTGTTCGGAGACATAGCTGACACATTGATGGTTGGATTTTTCTCATATTGTAAGGTCGATGTCAGCGATCTGGGTTGCGCCGAAGAAGACGCTGTAGCGTCCGTCGTTGCCGCGCGGCCTGATGGCGAGACGCTCGCCGGCGAAGGCGCGTGGCACGGGCCATAGCCTTCCCTTGAAGCTGACGTAGAACTTGGTTGCCCCGACCTTGCGGACGATGTCGTCGGGTCCGTATTCGGGCTCGGGCAGGGTGTCGGGCATGGGTCGTGTCGAGGGCCGGTAGCGACTGGCCGGCACGTTCATGTCCAAGGCCTGGTGCGGCCGCTCGGAGTTGTAGACCGGGCGCCATTCATCGAAGGCCTGTTGCACCTGGGCGAGATCGCGCAAGCGTCGCAGCGCGAACACCTCGGCGTCCAGGGTGCGGTGGAAGCGCTCGTTCTTGCCGCGTCCTTGCGGGTGATATGGGCGGGCGTGGATGACCTCGACGCCGAGCTTCAAGAGCCACACCCTGAGTGGGGTCCACTGCCCCGGCACCCCGCCGCCCCAGGGCGAGCCGTTGTCGAGGTAGAACGCATCGGGCAGACCGTAGAGCCGGAACGTGCGCGCCAGCAGCTGCTTGACCGTGGCCGTGCGCTCGTTGTCGCATGCGTGCAGGCACAACGAGAAGCGCGAGTGATCGTCCAGCACCGTGAGCGGGTGGCACCACAGGCCGCGGTCGACCTGCACCCGTCCCTTGAAGTCCATCTGCCACAACTGGTTCGGCGCCGGCCGCTCGAAGCGCGTGTAGGCGTGGCTTGTCTGGCGTCGCGGCGGCACCCGCTCGTGGCGCTGTAAGATCGCATGAACGGTCGATGCCGAAGGCGGGGCGATCCCGTCGCGTTCGAGGCAACGGGCGATCTTGCGCGCGCCCCAGGCCGGATGCGCATCGCGCACCGCCAGCACGGCCGCCTCGATCCGCGCCTCCGTGCGGCGCGGGCTGTGGCGCGGCCGACGCGAGCGATCCGCCAACCCTTCCCCCGCACAGCCCGCCCGACGCAGCCATTTGTGCCCGGTCTGGCGGCTGATCCCGAACCGCGCGCACAACGCGCTCACGTTCGCGCCATCCAGAGAGGCAAGCATCACAAACTCACGCCGTTGATCCACGATCGACACCTCTTGCCAAGGCATGGCCGACTCCAAAATCGGAAGCCAACCACACCAATAAGAGTGTCAACCATGTCCCCGAACGCCTGTAAGCTATCTCCCCTGGCCGAACACTTGTCCCGAAGATCCATTTACGCCCAGTATTCCAATAGGTTGGAGGCGGAGTGAGGGGTTGGTGGCGGTCGACTGACGCGCTATGCGCCCGGTTGATCGAGCGCTTCAGTTTTGTCTCCAGCCCTGCACATCCATGGGCCCTCGCCACAAGGGCGAGGGCGACACCTGGATTTCTTCAGTCCTCTATCCAGGCGACCCTGAGCACGTTGGTCGCGCCAGGGGTGCCGAACGGCACGCCGGCAGTGATCACCATCCGGTCGCCCCGGTCCGCGAACTCGTCGCGGCGCGCGATCTGGGTTGCCTTCTCCACCATGTCCGAGAACGACTCGACATCCTCGGTGTGCACGCAGTGCACGCCCCAGGCGAGTGCCAGCCGGCGCGCCGTGCCCAGATTCGCGGTCAGCCCCAGGATCGGCACTGCCGGGCGCTCGCGCGCGGCGCGCAGGGTGGTGGAGCCCGACGACGTGTAGGTCACGATGCACGACGCCTTGATCGTGTTGACGATCTGGGCGGCGGCGGCGGTGATGGCGTCGGCGGTGGTCCGTTCCGGGTCCGGATGGGCGGCCTGCATGATCACCCGGTAGAGCTCGTCGCGCTCGGTGCGGCGGATGATCCGGTTCATCATCAGCACCGCTTCCAGCGGGTGCTTGCCGGCGGCGGTCTCGGCCGACAGCATGACGGCGTCGGTGCCGTCGAACACGGCGGTGGCGACATCCGACGCCTCGGCGCGAGTCGGCGACGGCGACCCGACCATCGAATCGAGCATCTGGGTGGCGACGATCACCGGCTTGCCGGCGATGCGGCAGCGCCGCACGATGCGCTTCTGCAGGCCCGGCACGTCCTCGGGCGGCATCTCCACGCCCAGGTCGCCGCGTGCCACCATCACCGCGTCGGCCAGCTCGATGATGCCGTCCAGCCGGTCGATGGCGGCGGGCTTCTCCAGCTTGACCACGATGCCGGCGCGCCCGTCGACCAGGTTGCGGGCGTCCGCCACGTCGTCGGGCGTCTGCACGAAGCTCAGCGCGATGTAGTCGGCGCCCAGTTCCAGCGCATAGGCCAGGTCCTTGCGGTCCTTGCCGGTCAGCGCGGCCAGCGGCAGCACCGCGTTGGGCACGTTCACGCCCTTGCGCTCCGACAGCGGGCCGCCAGTGACGACGCGTGTCTGCGCGAAGTCGGTGCCGCAGGCTTCCACCCGCAGGCGCAGCTTGCCGTCGTCCAGCAGCAGGTCGGTGTCGGGCGAGATCGCCTGGAAAATCTCAGGGTGCGGCATGTGCGCTCGGGTGGCGTCGCCCGGCGTGTCGTCCAGGTCCAGGCGGAACTCCTGCCCGGTCTCCAGCATCACCGGCCCGTCCTTGAACACGCCTATTCTGAGCTTCGGGCCCTGCATGTCGGCCATGATGCCGATTGGCCGCCCGGTCTTGCGCTCGACATTGCGGATCATGTCGAACCGCGCCTTGTGGTCGGCGTGGCTGCCGTGGCTGAAATTCAGCCGGAACACGTCGACGCCGGCATTGAACAGGCTGGCGATGGTGGCCTCGTCGTTGGTCGACGGCCCCATCGTGGCGACGATCTTGGCGCAACGTTGTCGGCGCATGCGCCTTACTCCCTTTCCCAACGGCCACGGGCGCGGCCGTTGTCGAAGTCGGTTCCGGCCTGCTCCCCCGCCCAGCCGCCCGACGACAGTGTGCCCAGGGCGGCCGGGCGGTGAGCGTGCCGCTCAGTGGCTGACGTCAGGACGCCATTGATAGCACCAGAACGGCGCGGAAATCATTGACGTTCGTGAGCGTGGGCCCGGTTTCCACGGTTTCGCCGAGCGCCTGGAACACCGCAAGCGAATTGTGGCGGGTGAGTGCCGCATAGGGGTCGACCCCGGCGTCCGCCGCGCGCGCCAGGGTATCCGGGGTGACGATTGCCCCGGCATGCGGGCCGGAGCCATCGATGCCGTCGGTGTCGGCTGCCAGCGCAAAAATACCCTTGGCGCCATCCAGCGCGACCGCCAGCCCCAGCGCGAACTCGCTGTTACGCCCCCCCGATCCGCCCTGCTGGCCCTTGGCCAGGGTCACCGTGGTCTCGCCGCCGGATATCAGCACGCAGGGTGCGGGCAGTGGTTGGCCATAGCGGCGCACCTGGCCGGCGATGCCGGCGATGACGCTGGCGACGTGGCGCGCCTCGCCCTCGATGGCGTCGCCCAGGATCATCGGCGTCACGCCATGCGCGCGGGCGACGTCGGCGGCGGCTTCCAGGCTCTTCTGCGGGGTCGCGATCATCGCGATCTCGTTGCCGTCGAAGGCCGGGTCGCCCGGTTTCGGCGACTCGGAGTCGGCGGACTCCAGGTGCGCGCGCACCGCATCCGGCACCTCGACCCCGCGCCGGTCCAGGATCGCCAGCGCGTCGGCGCGGGTCGACGGGTCGGGCACCGTGGGGCCGGAGGCGATGACCGCCGGCGAATCGCCCGGCACGTCGGAGATCAGCAGCGACACCACCTTCGCCGGGGCAGCCGCCGCGGCCAGCCGCCCGCCCTTGATGGCCGAGATGTGCTTGCGCAGCGTGTTCATCTCGCCGATGGCGGCCCCGCTGGCCAGCAGTGCGCCGTTCACCGCCTGCTTGTCGGCCAGGGTCAGCCCCGGCGCCGGCAGGGTGAGCAGCGCCGAGCCGCCACCGGAGATCAGGCACAGCACCAGGTCGTCGGGGCCGGCACCCTCGGCCGCTTCCAGGATGCGCCGGCTGGCGGCGACCCCGGCCTCGTCGGGCACCGGGTGGGCGGCCTCCAGGATTTCGATGTGCCGGCAGGGCACCGCGTGGCCATAGCGGGTGACAACGACGCCCTCTACGGGGCCTGGCCAGTGCTTCTCGACCGCGGCGGCCATCTGTGCGGAGGCCTTGCCGGCGCCGACCACGATGGTGCGGCCCTTCGGCGGTTCGGGCAGATGGTCGGCCAGCACGTGCATCGGGTCGGCCGCGCGCACCGCCGCGTCGAACATTTCACGCAGCAATGCGGCTGGCTGCAGGGCAGTGGGCCCTTCGACGGGCGCCATGCTCAGCGGCCCGCCTCCAGATAGGGCTTGGCCCAGCCGAGACCCGCCTCGGTCTCGCCGGCCGGGCGGTACTCGCAGCCGATCCAGCCGCCATAGCCCAGCTTGTCGATGTGGTCGAGGATGAAGGGATAGTTGATCTCGCCCGTGCCCGGCTCGTGGCGCCCCGGCGTGTCGGCGAGCTGCATGTGCTCGATGTGCGGCAGCAGGCGCTCGATGGTCGGCGCCAGATCGCCCTCCATGATCTGCATGTGATAGATGTCGTATTGCAGGCGCATGTTCGGGCTGCCGACGGCGGCCAGTATCTCCATCCCCTGCCGGCTGGTGTTGATGAAGAAGCCGGGGATGTCGCGGCTGTTGATCGGCTCGATCTCGCCGACGATCCCGGCGTCGCTCAGCGCCTGGGCGGCGAACTTCAGGTTGGCGACATAGGTCTCGGTCAGCGAGGTGCGGTCGGCGCCGGCCGGTGCCACGCCGGCCATGACGTGCAGGCGCGGGCAGCCGATGATCCGCGCGTACTCGATCGCCTTGGCCACTCCGTCCTGGAACTCGCCCTCGCGGCCCGGCAGGCAGGCGAGCCCGCGCTCGCCGCCGTCCCAGTCGCCCGGCGGCATGTTGAACAGCGCCTGCTCCAGCTTGTGCTCGGCCAGTTGTGCGGCAATCTCCTCGGCCGGGAAATCGTAGGGGAACAGATACTCCACGCCCTTGAAACCGGCGGCCGCGGCGCGCCCGAAGCGCTCCAGGAACGGCACTTCGGTGAACATCAAGGACAGGTTGGCGGCGAGTTTCGGCATGGTGGCGTTTCCCCTGGTTGGCGGCACCCTGGATAGCATCGAAAGGCTGCGCTGGTGAACCGCATTGCCGCGTGCCGGGGTTTGGTCCTAAAAGTCATGCATGGATGCCGTTCTCGATCATGCGGGGGAGGCGGCGCGGGGCGCCGCCGACAGCGCTGCGGGGCCCGGCCTGCTGACCGCCGCCGACCCGCCGCCGTTCGAATTCTACAATCCCGACGGCAATGTCGGCTTGCTGATCGTGTGCGACCACGCGTCGAACAGCATTCCGCAGCAACTGGGCGATCTGGGGCTGACGCCGGCGGCACGGACCGCGCACATTGCCTGGGACCCGGGGGCCGCCGCGGTGACGCGGCGGTTGGCCGACCGGCTGGATGCGCCGGCGGTGCTGGGCGGCTTCTCGCGCCTGGTGGTGGACTGCAACCGCACAGAGGACGACCCGACCGCGATCCCCGCGATCAGTGACGGCCAGGTCGTGCCCGGCAACCGCCACCTGGACGCGGCGGCGCGGGAGGCGCGCTTTGCTGCCTGCCATCGCAGCTATCACGGCGCGGTCGCCGGGGCGCTCGACCGGATGACGGCGGCGCACGACGTGGTCGGGTTCTTTTCGGTGCATTCGTTCACGCCGTGCCTGCGCGACGGGTCCGAGCGCCAGTGGGACGTCGGCGTGCTGTGGAACGAGGATTCGCGCCTGCCGGTGCCGCTGATGGCGGCGCTGGCCAAGGTCCCGGACATCTGCGTCGGCGACAACGAGCCGTATTCGGCCCGCGACCTGTTTGGCCACACGGTCGAGCACCATGCCGAGCCGCGGGGCCTGCCGCATGCGCTGATCGAGATCCGCCAGGACCACTTGCAGGACGATGCCGGCTGCACCCGGTGGGGTGACTTGCTGGCCGATGCGATGGCACCGATCCTGCGCAGCCTGGGGATCGGCCGGTTGCCCACGGCAGACGGAGGCGCCGCATGATCGAGGAACCTCCGTTCACCATCGGTGTCGAGGAGGAGTACCTGCTGGTCGATCCCGAGACCCGCGACCTGGTGGCCGACCCCGACCCCGGTCTGATGCGCGCGTGCGAGGAGCGGCTGGCCGGCCAGGTGTCGCCGGAGTTGCTGCGCTCGCAGATCGAGGTTGGCACGCCGGTCTGCACCTCGATCCGGCAGGCGGACGAGCACCTGAAGCGGCTGCGCAGCACCGTGATCGAGGAGGCCGAGCGGTTCGGCTATGCGGTGATCGCGGCCTCGACCCACCCGTTCGCGCGCTGGATGGCGCAACAGCCGACGCCGAAGGAGCGCTACCTGGAGCTGACCGAGGCCATCGGCGGCCCGGCGCGGCGGATGCTGATCTGCGGCATGCACGTCCATGTCTGCGTCGGCGACGACGACTTGCGCGCGGAGATGTCGAACCAGATCACCTACTTCCTGCCCCATCTGCTGGCGCTCAGCACCTCGTCGCCGTACTGGGAGGGCGAGGACACCGGCCTGATGTCGTATCGGCTGTCGGTGTTCGACGGACTGCCGCGCACCGGCCTGCCGGAGAAGTTCGAGAGCTTCGGCGAGTACGAGCGCCACGTCGCGATGCTGGTCGGCGCCGGCATCGTGGAGGATGCCAGCAAGATCTGGTGGGACGTGCGCCCAAGCTGCCGGTTCCCGACCCTGGAGGTGCGGGTCTGCGACATGTGCACCAACGTCGCCGACACGGTGGCGATCGCCGCGATCTATGTCTGCCTGTTGCGCATGCTCTGGCGGCTGCGCTGCGACAACCAGCGCTGGCGCTCGTACGCCAACATGCTGGTGGCCGAGAACCGCTGGCGCGCCCAGCGCTACGGCATGGACGGCGGGCTGATCGACTTCGGCAAGGGCAAGGTCGTGCCCTATGCCGACCTGTTCAGCGAGATCATGGACCTGATCCGCCCCGATGCCCGGGCGCTGGACTGCATGGACGCGGTGGCGCACGCCCGCACCATCCTGGAGAGCGGCACCAGCGCCCATCGCCAGCGCGCCGCCTTCGACGCGGCGGTCAAGGGTGGCGGCGACAAGCAGGCGGCCCTGCGCGCGGTGGTCGACGGCCTGATCGCGGAGACCAAGGCGGGGTTGTAGGGGCGGGTATTACTCATTGTCATCCTCGCCCTTGTGGCGAGGATCCATTTTTCTCCAGTATCACAATGCGTTAAATGAGATTCGCGGCGTCAGTGGCGGTCGTCGGACGCGCTTTGCACATAGTGGTTCGAACACATCTGGCTCGTCTTGAGCCCCGCATTTCCATGGGTCCTCGCCACAAGGGCGAGGACGACAATAGTGTTGTTATTAACCGCTAAACCGCCAAGTACGGCCCGAAGCTAGCCTGGATTTGCGCCGCGAGCTCGGCGTCCAGGGCCGCCATCGCGTCCTCGACCAGGGCGAAGGCGACCTCGTCGCGCTCTTGCAGCGTCACGTCCTCCGGGACGGTACGGGTCCGCTCGACCTGGGCGCGCACTGCCCCCGGCGAGGTGTTCGGCAGGCCGCTGACCGACACCTGCACGTCCATGTTGACCTGATACTGCTCCGACTGCTCGACCCGGAACACGGCATCCAGTCCGTCGCTGCGGGCGAGCGGGATGTCCGCGATCGAGGCGGTGAACATGACGATTTCGACCCGGCCGAGATAGCCCACCGGCTGGAATCGCTGCTCGGCCCAGCGGGTGATGGCCTCGCGCGGCGTCACCGGGACCGGGGCGCCAAGCCCGACCACGCCGCCGGCCGACGGCATCTCGACGATCTGGCGCTCGCCGACGTTGAGCCGGATCGGCGCCAGATGGGCGAAGGTCATGGTCGGCACGCCGCTGATCGGCGCCGCCGACTGGCAGGCGGTCAGGCCCACGCCCAACCCGGCACCGGCCGCCGCAGCACCGGCGATCCAGCCCAGCGCGGTGCGCCGGGTGGCGTTCACGCCTTCTGGCGAATTCGGTTCCAGCCCACACCCCCTTCCGGCCCCCCAACGACAGTATGCTGAACTGGGCGGCCGGGAGGGGGTGTGGGCCGGTGCCGCACGGGAAATGAGCGGTTCCTGCTCATTTTCCAACGAGCGATCAATGGGTGGCGAAGACGGCATCGAGGGCTTCGTCATCGAAATCGTAGGTCGTGTTGCAGAATTCACAGGTCACCTCGACCACGCCGTCGATCTTCAGGTCGGCCAGTTCCTCGCGGCCGATCTGGCGCAGCACCGCCTGGATGCGCTCGCGCGAGCAGCGGCAGGTGGCGTTGAGCGCGCGGCGTTCGTAGACCCTGACGCCGTCCTCGTGGAACAGCCGGAACAACAGCCGGTCCGGGTCCAGCTCGCGGTCCAGCATCTCGTCCTCGGTGCACGAGCGGACCATCGCCATCGCGCGCCGCCAGTCCTCGGCGTTCTCGTCGGCATCGCCGCCGTTCTCGTCCGGCAGCGCCTGCACCATAAGGGCCGCAGCGCGCCAGGAGCCGTCGCCGGTGCGCTGGGCGGCCAGGCGCACGCCGGTGCGCAACTGTTCGGACTGGCGGAAATAGTGGTGCACGCAGTCGGTCAGGCTGGTGCCCTCCAGCGACACGATGCCCTGGTAGAGTTCGGTGTCCGTCCCCTGGTCGACGGTGAAGGCCAGGTAGCCCTTGCCGAGCAGGTCGGCGACCGAGGGTGTCTCGGCATCGCTACCGTCAGGCAGCGGCGCGCTGCCGTCGTCGCTGAGGCGGGCATAGCCGCGCAGATTGCCGTCGGTGGTGACGTCGGCGACCAGCAGGCGCACCAGGCCGTCGCCCTTGGCCTGCAGCGAGAACACGCCGTCGAATTTCAGGGTTGCCGCCAGTGCCGCGCAAAGCGCCAGCGCCTCGCCCAGAAGGGCTGCGACCGGCGGCGGATAGTCGTGGCGCTCCAGGATGGTGTCGACGGCCGGGCCCATGCGGACCAGGCGCCCGCGCACCGCGTTTCCGTCGATCTGGAACGGTTGAATCAGGTCATCGGTGATCATGCCACCGATATAACAGCGCCCATGGCCCGTGCCAACGCGCGGGCCGAACGCAGGCTACAAGATCGCGCTCAGAGTGCTCTTGTTTGTTCTGCGCCTGCCCTCACCCCCTCCCGGCCACCCAGGCAGGATACTATCGTTGGGCGGCCGGGAGGGGGTGCGGGCTGGTGCCGACTCCGCGTCAGCGAGAAACGATTCAGACCGGCTCGCCGACGACTTCGGTGATCTGGTGCTGGTCCCAGTGCTGGCCGGCCGCGATCATGCAGGTCGGGCCGCCGGGCATGGTCATCAGCATGGTCCAGGTGCCGGTGTCGGAGCTGAAGACCTCGACCATGCTGCCGTTGTTCGACATGCCGATGGCGGTCTGCTGCTCCTGCCAGGATTTCTGCAGCTCGGAGACGATCTCGTCGCGGTCGCCGCACACCATGTTGCTCTCGGCCCACGCCGCTTCGGCGCCGGCAACGACCGCGACACTGGCGGCGGCAACGATGGTCAGGGTTCGAATTCCGATCATGGCAACTTCTCCATCGGGACGCGCCCCCCACTGCGGCGCAGCGGACGTGTCCGTGATACTTGCCCTTTCGAAGCGTTGCCCTTCTCGCCATTAACACTGGCGTAACTTTCTTGACACAATCAGATTGTACTGTTGTCGTTAATAACCCTTGAATATCGCCACAAGAATGAATCTTGCCCCGACATCACAATGAATTTTTCGGCGCGCCTTGGCGCAATAGTGTAGAATTTCTTTCGGTCGGCGGTTCGGGCCGTGCGGGCTCTTGCAACGCCGCTCATGGCCGCATCGTGGTCTGCATCACGGGCCGGTCGCGGCCAATTGACCCCACCTTGAAAATTCATGAACGAATAATTATTTTCGAGTCGACACCAATTTGCTAATGTTGCGGTGGCGGGGGGCTTACAGGTCCGCGACCGCGCCGCGTTGGAGAGTCCACGCGCGGCCCGGCGGACGGGAGATCGAGCCATGGACAAGGGTTCGGAGAGATATGCGGATGCGGCCGGCCGTCGCTATATCGCGGCGACCATGCGCGCGCCCATTCTGGAGCGCGATGAGGAGGCCGAGCTGGCGCGCCGTTGGCGCGACGATCACGACGAGGATGCGCTGCATCAGCTCGTGACCGCCTACACCCGGTTCGTGGTGCGCATGGCCGGCCGGTTCCGGGGCTATGGCCTGCCGTACAACGACATCGTCCAGGAAGGTAATATCGGCCTGATGGAGGCCGCGGCGCGCTTCGAGCCGGAGCGTGACGTGCGGTTCTCGACCTATGCCTCCTGGTGGATCCGGGCGGCGATCCAGGACTATGTGCTGCGCAATGCCTCGATCGTGCGGATCGCGACCACTGCGTCGCAGAAGTCGCTGTTCTTCAACCTTCGGCGCCTGCGTGCCGAGGTGGCGGGGGCGCGCGACGGCATGATGACCGACGAGGAGCGCCAGACCATCGCCGACCGGCTGAACGTGCCGTTGGCCGCGGTGGCGCGCATGGAGTCGCACCTGAACCAGCCCGACCGGTCGCTGAACGCGCCGGTGGGCGACGAGAGCGGCGATGAGTTCCAGGACTTCCTGATCGACGAGGACATGCGCCCGGACGACCTGGCGGAGAGTTCCATCGACGGCGGCATCCGCCGCACCTGGATCGACCGCGCGCTGGACAATCTGTCGGAGCGCGAGCGGATCGTGATCGACCGCCGCTATCTGGCCAACGAGAAGAGCACGCTGGCCGAGATCGGCGACGAGTTCGGCGTCACCAAGGAGCGCATCCGCCAGATCGAGGCCAAGGCGCTGACCAAGCTGCGCACGGTGCTGGACGACTCCGTGGACGACACCGGCGACCTGCTGCCGTCGTAAGCCTCACACCCATCGCTGAATGCAAACGGGCCCCGGTTTATCGCCGGGGCCCGTTGTTTTTTGCGCAAACCGCGTAGCCCGAAAGGAGCGTCAGCATATTCCGGGGCAATGGTTTCGGATGACGACACTGTTGCCCTGGATTGCGCTCCGCTCCATCCAGGCTACGGGCTGAACGTAGTCCCGGCCGCCGCCGAACGCACTTCTCTCACCAAGAAACTACCGTCATCCTCGGGCTTGTCCCGAGGATCCATGGCAGATTTCGCGCGATGAGGGGAGTGGGCCCTCGCCACAAGGGCGAGGGCGACGTCCTTGTGTGAAGGCGCGCCAGCCCCCGTAGCCTGGGTGGAGCGCAGCGGAACCCGGGAATCCTTGCGATTGCCGGGACAAAGTCCCCGGGTTCCACGTCGTTTCACCCGGGCTACGACGCTACGATGCCCGGCACGAAATCCTACAGCTCCACCCAACCCCCGCTGTCGCCAGCCTTCAGCACCGACAGGATGACCGCCATGTTGTTGACGGTGTCCTCCAGGCCGAATTCCGGCGCGGTGCCGTTGCGCACCATCTCCGAGAACGCGGCACCCTGCAGCTCGTACTGGTCGCAGACCGGGAATTCCTCCACCTCGACGGAGGCATCGTCCAGCTTGGAGCC
The DNA here is from genome assembly GCA_965227515.1 of Alphaproteobacteria bacterium. GTDB lineage: Bacteria > Pseudomonadota > Alphaproteobacteria > CALKHQ01 > CALKHQ01 > CBDDFZ01. Next base: position 374,613 of record CBDDFZ010000001.1, on the reverse strand, counting down.
GTCGTCGATGCGGATGCGGCAAGGCTCGTCCGGCGGCGCGTTGAACGGGATCATCACCTCGATCCGGCCCTCGGTGCCATAGACGTTCATGCGCTGGTACGGCACAAGCTGCGTCGAGCAGGTGTAGGTGAGCTGGCCGGACGGGAAGTCGAGCAGCGCCGAGGTCAGGCGGTCGGTACCGAAGTCGGGATCGCGCTCCACCAGGGCGGCCACCCGGCGCGGTTCCTCGCCGAACACGTAGCGCGCGGTGACGATGGGGTAGCAGCCTATGTCGTAGTTCGCACCGCCGCCGATATCCAGGATGTTGCGCACGTTCTCCGGGTCGCGGTTGAAATAGCTGAAGAAGCCCTGGATCGCGCGCACCTCGCCGATGCGGCCCGAGCGGGCCAGTTCGCGCGTACGCTGCCACTGCGGGTGGAAGCGCACCATGAATGCCTCGGTAATCAGCTTGGCCGTCCGGTCGCGCGCGTCTTTCAGCGACGTCGCCTCGTCCAGGGTGATCGAGATCGGCTTCTCGCACAGTACGTGCTTGCCGGCCTCGGCGGCCTTGATCGACCAAGGCACGTGTAAGTGGTTCGGCAGCGGGTTGTAGACCGCCTCGATCTCCGGGTCGGCCAGCATTTCCTCATAGGAGCCGTAGGCACGCGGAATGCCGAGCCTCTCGGCCGTCGCCTTCGCCTGGTCCAGATTGCGCGACGAGATGGCGACGATGTCGCAGGCGTCGCTCTTCTGCATGCCGGGGATGACTTTCTCGACGCCGATCTTCGCCGTGCTGATGACGCCCCATTTGACGGGTTGCATGTTCGTATCCCCTCCCAGGGTTGGTTTCTTGTGCGTGCCTATTAACCCAGCTGACGCTGATTCTGCGCCGGCCCTCGTCTATCCTCACTTCGGCCGCGCGTCCGCGCAGCCTCTTGGGCACCCGGCCGCCCTGTATCATGTCTATCTGGCCGGGTGCCAACCGGGAGCACGGATGTGCGACCGTATAGCAAAGAGCCGTGGGCCGGTGCCGACTAACAATGAATGTCTTATCCCAGGAAGCCGGCGGCGATCAGGCCCAGGCAGGTCAGCACGCCACAGGCCGGCACCCAGATCGGCACCCGAACTACACCCTCCGGCGCCGCTTCGCCACGCCATTTCAGCAACAGCAGCGATGCGTTGACCAGCGAGAACACCAGCAGCACGATCAGCGAGGTCCACTCAGCCAGCCCTTCCAGGGGGAAGGCGACCGCCAGGATCAGCACGATGGTGGCCACCGTTCCGGTGGCGATGATGGGGGTGCGGGTCCGTGCATTGACGCGGCCAAATATCCTTGGTGCGCTGCCCTGGCGTGCAAGGCCGTACAAGACCCGCGACGCCATGATCATCTGGATGATCACGCCGTTCAGGGTGGCGGTGATCGCGATGACGGTGACTGTGGCAGGCGGCAGGCCGGTGACCCGGTCGAACACCAGGCTCAATGGCGCGGTGGAGGCGGCGAGTTCGGGAACCGGCACCACGTGCAGCGCCACGTAGGTGACCAGGATGTAGACGAAGGTGCCGATAATTAGGGTGAGGAAGATCGCCCAGGGCAGGGTGCGTTTCGGCCGCTTCACCTCCTCGGCCAGATTGACGATGTCCTCGAAGCCGATATAGGCGAAGAAGGCGAGCAGGCCGGCGGCCCCCAGCCCCAGCCATGCTGTACTATCGCTGAGGGCAGGCACGATCTCCGGCAGGTCGGCAAGCATCGCCGGGTCGCCGGCGATACCGCTGAAGATGATCACGAGCAGCACGCCGGTCTCCAGCACGGTGAACAGGCCGGCGAGCAGCACCGATTCCATGATGCCCCACGCCGCGATGGCGGTGACGATCACCACCATGATCGGGACCAGGATCTCGGGAGGAACGTCGATGAACTCTCGGAAATAGCCCGCGGCGCCGACGGTGATGGCAGCCGACGAGACAACGCCCGATGCGATGACCAGCAGGCCGACCGCGGTGGACAGCCAGTTCCAGCGGAAGCCTGCGCGGACATAGGCTGCCGCGCCAGCGCTGACCGGGAACCGGCCGGAGATCTCGGCGTAGGAGGCGGCGCTGAACGCCATGATCACCGCGGCCAACACGAACGCCATCGGGGCATGCGCCCCGGCACGCTCGGCAGTGGCGCCGATCAGCACATAGATGCCGGCACCGATGGTGACGCCGAGCCCGTAGAGCACCACCAGCGGCAGCGACAGGCTGCGCTTGAGTTCCACCTGAGGCTTGTGCGGCGATGCGGGCGGGCGAACGGATGGCAGGTCGGTCATGCAGGCCTCCAGGTCGGGTATGGGGGTCGCGTTTGGCCCGAGCCCGCTTTAGATTTCGGCATTTGGAGGCGCGGGCGCCAGTGGCGCAGCGCCGCACCCATGTCTCGACGACGCATTTTGGAGCGCGCGGACGTCAGCGCAAGCTTCGACAAAATAGTGGGACCCTGATGACGAAGGTAGCTACACCGTTACGCTTGCACAACGAACCGGTTCGGCCGGAGTGGATCGACTACAACGGCCACATGAACGTCGCCTATTACGTGCTGGCGTTCGATCATGCCACCGACGCGCTGTTCGACCTGATCGACGTTGGCGAGGGCTACCGCCAGCGCCACGACGCGTCGATGTTCGCGGTCGAGGCGCACATCCGCTATGAGCGTGAGATTGCAGAGGGGGACCCGATGGCCTTCGCCTCCACCGTCATCGCCGCCGACGAGAAGCGGATTCATTTCGCCCACGAAATGTTCCATGGAACCGCAGGCTGGCGCGCCGCCACGCTCGAGCAACTGGCGCTCCACATCGACATGTCGACGCGCCGGGTGGCGCCGTTTCCGGAGAAGGCGCGTACCCTGATCGCCGACATCGCCGCCGCCCACCAGGCGGCCCCGCCGGACTTCCTCTGTGGCGCGATCGGCCTGAGACGCTCCACTCAATAGCCGGTGGTGCGATCCACCAGGTGTAGCGGCGTCTCGCCGGCCATGGCGCGGCGGACGTTCTCGACCACCAGGCGTGCGGCGGTGGGCGGGTAGGTGATGCTGGCCACATGGGGCGTGATCGCGATGTCGTCACGGGCCCAGAACGGGTGATCGGCCGGCAGCGGCTCGGTGCGGAACACATCCAGCGAGGCACCGCTGAGCTGGCCGGACTCCAGTGCGGGGATCAGGTCCTCTTCCACCAGGTGGCCGCCGCGGGCACAGTTGATCAGCGCCGCCCCGCGCGGCAGGCGCGCAATCAGGCCGGCGTTCAGGATGTTCTCGGTGTCGGCGGTCAACGGCAGCAGGCAGACCAGGATGTCGGCGCCGGCGAGCATGGCCTCCAGGCCCTCGGCCCCATGATAGGTCTCGACATCCGCGACGTCGCGCGGACGCCGGCTCCAGCCGCGCACCCGGAAGCCGAGCGTGACAAGCTTCGCCGCCGCGTCGCGGCCAAGCTCGCCGAGACCCAGAATGCCGACCGTGCGCTCGGTCGCCGGTGGTGCCACCCATTGCCACCAGTCCGCCGCCTGTTGCTTCGCGCGGAAAGTCGCCATCGCGCGGTGGTGGTAGAGCGCCTGCAGCACCACGTATTCGGTCATGCACTGGGTCAGCATGGGGTCGACCAGCCGCGCCACCGGCACATCGGGCAGGGTCGCATCGCCGACCAGCGCGTCGACGCCGGCGCCCAGCGACTGGATCAGCCTCAGGTTCGCAAAGCGCGCGACGAAGCCAGGCGGCGGCTTCCATACCAGGGCGGCGTCGATGGCGGCCGGGTCGTCCACCTCATCGGGCCAGACGCGCACTGCGATCTCCGGCCCCGCGGCCTGGATGGCGGCGCGCCATGCCTCCGGATCGTCGGTCTGGGAATAGAACAGCAGATTGGCCAAAGCGCCGCGCCCTCTTTGGTTTAGGCTTCATAGTACATACTTCAGCAACAGTCTTGGCGGTGGAGCGAAGTACAATGGATGGCTGGCTGATCCTGTTGATCGTGGCGACGGCGGCATTCGTCGGTTCGCACCTGGTGCTGGCGTCGCCGGCGATCCGCGGGCGCTTGATCGCGCGGTTGGGCGCCAACGGCTATCGCGGTGCCTATGCCCTGCTGGCGCTGGTGCTGCTGGTGCTGATCGGCCTCGGCCACCGCGAGGCGATGCCGCAGATGCTGTGGTACTGGCCGTGGGCGGTGTGGGTCGCCAATATCCTGGTGCCGCTCGGCTTCATCCTGCTGATCGGTGGCGAATCGACCCGGATGCCGGCATTGCCCGACGATCCGCCGCGCGACGGCGGGCCGGTGCGGTTGCCGCTGTTCAAGGCGATCGCGCGCCACCCGGTGCTGTGCGCCATCGCGCTGTGGGCGCTGGCGCATTTGCTCGCCAATGGCGATGTCGGCTCGGTGGTGCTGTTCGGCGGGCTGCTGGCGTTGGCGCTGGTCGGCATGCACACCATCGACGCCAAGCGCCGCGCCGACCCGGAGGCCAACTTCCATGTGGTGGAAGCGGTTACCTCACGGGTGCCGTTCGCGGCGATGCTCGCCGGGCGCAACCGGCCCATCTTCTCGTGGTGGGACCTGGCCCGGATCGGCGGCGCCGTGTTGGCGTGGCTGGTGGTGCTTCACGTCCACCAATGGCTGTTCGGGGTCTACCCCTGGCCGTTGTAAGGAACTCTATCAACTCGTCATGCTCGGGCTTGACCCGAGCATCCACGAAAATGGCCGCTCAAGCGGCCAATAAGACGTGGATGCCCGCAACAAGTGCGGGCATGACAAGAATGGGGTTGGCGTTGTGCCTACCCCGTCAGTTCCTCGCGCTCTGTGCCGGCGTCGCCGCCATCCCCCGATGACTCGTCCTCCGGCGGTTCGTCGCCCACCATCGGGGCGAGCCGCAGCACGGTGCCGGCATCGGCCGACGGCAGTTCCTCGACGTTCCTGAGCTTGCGGGTCAGCGCGCGGCTGCGCACGTCCACCTTGTCCATGTGGTTGCTGGCTTCCTGCAGCTTCTTCTTCACTTTGCCCAGCACCTCGCCGAACAGGCCGAACTCGTGCTTCACCGCGCCCAGCACCTGCCACACCTCGCCGGAGCGCTTCTGGATCGCCAGCGTGCGGAAGCCCATCTGCAGGCTGTTCAGGATGGCGGCGAAGGTGGTCGGCCCGGCGATCACCACCCGGTGGGCGCGTTGCACCTGGTCGACCAGCCCGGGACGGCGCACCACTTCGGCGAACAGGCCCTCGGTCGGCAGGTACATCACAGCGAAATCGGTGGTACCGGGCGGGTGGATGTATTTCTGCGCGATGCTCTTGGCGGATTCCTTGACCTGGGCTTCCAGCGCCTTTGACGCGGCCTCCATCGCCACCTGATCGGCGGCCTCGGCGGCGTCGACCAGCCGTTCGTAGTCCTCGCGCGGGAACTTTGCGTCGATCGGTAGCAGGACCGGGGTCTCGTCGGCGTCGTCGCGGCCGGGCAGGCGGATCGCGAAGTCGACCCGCTCCTGGCTGTTCTCGCGCACCGGCGCCTCGACCGCGTATTGGTCGGGCGTCAGCATCTCCTCCAGCAGCGCGCGGAGCTGCATCTCGCCCCAGCCGCCGCGGGTCTTGACGTTGGTGAGGAGCTTCTTCAGGTCGCCGACGCCCGACGCCAGGGTCTGCATCTCGCCCAGGCCCTGATGCACCTTCTCCAACCGCTCCGACACCTGCTTGAAGGCCTCGCCCAGCCGCTTCTCCAGCGCGCCCTGCAGCTTTTCGTCGACGGTCTGGCGCATCTCGTCGAGCTTCTTGGCGTTCTCCTCGCGCAGTTCCTTCAGCTTGGCATCAAGCTGGGTGCGCAGCGCCACGTGCTGCTTGTCCATGCCCTCCATCATGTCGGTCATGCGCCGGGCGGATGCCTGCAGGCTTTCCGACAGGCGCTCGGAGAACACGTCGAGCTGGTCCTTTTGCGCCTTGCGGATCTGCTCCACCTGGTCGGCCACCGACTTGCCGTAGGACGTGAAGGTCTCGCGCAGCTCGCCGCGCAGTTCCTTCGCCTGCTCCAGGTCCTGCTTGCTGCGGTCGGTGAACTGCGACACCAGGCTGCGTTCGGCACGCTCGGATGCCTCCGCCAGCGCGTCGAACCGGCCGAGCAGGGGGGCCGAATCGAAACCGCCGCGCCGGCCCGCGGTCAGCAGGTGCACCACCACCAGCACCAGAGTCACCGCGGCGATCGCGATAAGGATGTAGATCAGTGTGTCAGCAGTCATCGGCGCTATCCCCGAGTCTCACCGGGACAGGATACACCACGGGCGGTAGCGGCGGCGAAAGGCGATCAGGCAGGCCTCCAACCCGTAGTCCTCAACACCATAGCCGTAGGCGCCAAGCGCGGCGGCCTGGGCCGTGGCGTCGCCATGGTCGACGGCGTCCAAGGCGGCGGCCAGCAATCGCGCGCCCTCGTCCGTCGGTGTTTCGCCCGGCTGCGGCCAGAGCCCGATGCCGGCGCGGGCGAGCCGGGGCCAGTCGAACAGTTCGCCGGGGTCCTCCTTGCGCGAGGGCGCGATGTCGGAATGCGCCACCACATTGCGCGGCGGGATCGGGTGGCGCGAGAGAATGCCCTGGCAAAGCGCGATGACGGCGGCCATTTGCGGCGGCGGAAACGGGCGGTAGCCCCATTCGTGGCCGGGATTGACGATCTCGATGCCGACGGCGCGGCTGTTCACGTCGGTGGCGCCGCGCCAGTGGGACGCGCCGGCATGCCAGGCGCGCTGGGCCTCGTCGACCTGGGCGTAGATGGTGCCGTCCTCGTCCACCGTGTAGTGGGCGCTGGCCTCGACCTCGGGATCGCACAGCCGCTCCAGCGCCGCCTCGCACGACAGCATGCCGGTGTAGTGCAGCACCAGTGTGTCAATGGGCCCGCCGCCACGCCGTTCATTGAACGAGGGCGAGGGGCGGTCGACCACCCGGAAGCGGTTGATATCGAAGAGGCTCACCGCAGCCTCACCCTGGCGTCCTCAGTCTCTTGCCTACGGCAGTCACACATCCCGCCTTTATCAACTCCCTTTTCGCAACCCCCCATCGTCGCCCTCGCACTTGTTGCGAGGGCCTATGCCAGTGGCAGCGCGATCGTTGCCGATGAGGTTGGTCTTTGCCGACGGACTCGGGGCTGCCGCGGAGGCTTGGTACGCGCACGGATGGGTTGGAGTACTGGACGACGATGGGTCCTCGCCACAAGGGCGAGGACGACGAACCTGCGGTTGCGAGACGGTGAGTCACCCGGCCAGCGCCTCTTTTATCGCCTCCAGCTCCAGCCAACGATCCTCGGCGGCGGCGAGAGCCTCGGCCACTTCGGCGTGCTCGGCGACAGCGCGGTGGAACTTGTCCGGGTCGCGGCCGAACAGGTCCGCATCGGCCAGCAGGTCGTCCAGCGCCTTCAGGCGGCCGGTCAGGCGGTCGATCTCCGCGGTGGTCTGCTCCAGCGCGCGCTGGTCCTTGTAGCTGAGGCGTGCCGCCTTGCGCGGCTTCTCGGCGGCCTTGGGCGATGCCTTGCGCGTGGCCTTCGATTCCGCTTTCGGCGTGCGCTGGCGGATGTAGTCGCTGTAGCCGCCGACGAACTCCTCGGCCTTGCCGCCGCCCTCCATGGCGATGGTGGAGGTGACCAGACGGTCGAGGAAGTCGCGGTCGTGGCTGATCAGGATCAGGGTGCCGTCATAGTCGGCCAGAATCTCCTGCAGCAGGTCGAGTGTTTCCATGTCGAGGTCGTTGGTCGGCTCGTCCAGCACCAGCAGGTCGGCGGCGATGGTGAACTGGCGGGCCAGCGCCAGCCGGGCGCGCTCACCGCCGGACAGCGTGGAGATCTTGGCGTGGGCTTGTGCCTCGTCGAACAGGAAGTCGCGCAGGTAGGAGACGACGTGCTTGGCGCGGCCATTTACGAACACGGTGTCGCCGCCGGCGGGGCACAGCGCCTCCCACGGCGTGTCGTCCAGGGCCAGGTCCGCCCGGCGCTGGTCGAAGGTGGCGACCGCCAGCCCCTCGGCCCGCTTGACGATGCCGGCGTCAGGCGCCAGCTCGCCGGTCAACAGCTTCACCAGCGTGGTCTTGCCCGCACCATTGGGGCCGATGATGCCGACCCGGTCGCCGCGCATGATGCGGGTGGAGAAGCCCTCCACCACGGTCAGCCGGCCGGCCGGGGTCTCGAAACTCTTGGTCAGGTCCTCGGCTTCGACCATCACCTTGCCGCGGTGGCCGCCCGACGCCAGCTCCATCTTGATGTCGGCGCCGGTGCGCCGCGCCGCCACCGCCTGGCGTAGCTCCGCCAGCTTGGCCAGCCGACCCTGGTTGCGCTTGCGCCGGGCGGTCACGCCGCGCTGCAGGTAGCGCTCCTCCGCCTTCAGGTGCTGGCGCAGCTTCGCGCCCTCGGCCTCGCGGGCGGAATAGGTCTCCTCCTGCCACGCCTCGAACCTGTCGAAGCCGTGCGGGCTGGTCATCAGGGTCGCCAGGTCGATCCAGGCGCTGCGGTTGGAGATCGCGCGCAGGAAGGCGCGGTCGTGGCTCACCACCAGCGCGGCCCCCCGGAAGCTGGCGAGCCGCCGCTCCAGCCACTCGATCATCTGGATGTCCAGGTGGTTGGTCGGCTCGTCCAGCAGCAGCACGTCGCGGCCGCGCAACAGGGCGTGCGCCAGGGCCGCGCGGCGCGCCTCGCCGCCGGACAGCCCATCGACCAGCCGGTCGCCCGGCAGCCCCACCGCCGCCAGCACGGTGTCGACCTCGTGCGGCTCGAACGTGTCGCCGCCATCGTTGCCGCCAACGTAGTCCGCGACGGTAGACCCCTTGGGCAACACCGGGTCCTGTTCCAGCACGCCGATGGCGGTGCCGGGCTCGACATAGCGGGTACCGGCGTCGGGCTGGGTCTCGCCGGAGAGCAGCCGGAACAGGGTCGACTTGCCGGCGCCGTTGCGACCCACCAGCGCCACCCGCTCGCCGGCGGCCAGGTGCAGGTCGATGCCGGCGAAGACCAGATGGCCGCCCAGGCTCAGGCGCACATCGCGCAACGACAGAAGGGGCGCAGCCGCCATAGCTCAGGAACTATCGCGCTGCTTGCGGATGCGGTCGTAGGCGTTGTTGATGGTGGCGAGCTTCTCGTTCGCCATTTCGACGAACTCGTCGGGCAGGCCCTGGGCGACCAGCGTGTCCGGGTGGTTTTCGCGCACCAGCTGGCGATAGGCGGACTTCAACTCGTCGTCGCTGGCATCGTGCGTCAGGCCAAGCACCTGGTAGGGATCGTCGGCGCTCGGGCCCAGATTGGCGGCCCGCATCCGTTCGAAATCACGGTCGCCGAAACCGAACAACTCGGCGACCCGGCGCAGGAACGTCAGTTCCTCGTCGCCGACCGTGCCGTCGGCGCGGGCGATGTGGAACAGGGCGTCGATCAGTTCCTCCAGCACCCGCGGGTTGTCGCGGAACATGCGCTGGATCTGGCGGGCATAGGGCTCGAAGCCCCGGCTGTCCTTGCGCGCCTGGTTGAACAGGCGGCCCACATTGCGCGCCTCGCTGGCCGGGATGTGGAAGATTTCCTTGAAGGCGGCGACCTCGTCCTTGGTCACATGGCCGTCGGCCTTGGCGAGCTTGGCGCCGAGCACGATGACGGCGATGGTGAAGGCGACCGGCTTGGCGGACTGGCGCGCGTCGAACGGGCCGCTGCGGTCACCGGACCGAGTATCCTGCTGGCCGATCCGGTCCTGGTCGTTGGCGGCCCCGCGCCCGTCCTCCGGATCGCGCTGGATCTCGTCGGCGACGTGACCGGCCATGCCGCCCAGCAGCGCGCCCAGCGGGCCGCCGATGGCGAACCCCGCCGCCGCACCGAACAGTTTGCCGAAGATTTGCACTATTGACCGTCTTCCATAAAGCGCTACACCCCAAGGGGTGCCACCTGGGCCAATATGCCCGTCGCCCTTCATAACGCAAGCAAGGACACGCCTTTCGCCCGTGACTGAACCGCCCGCCTGCCCCATCTCCGGTGCCACCGAGCGCCGCCCGCTGGTGGTCCAGCGCGGTTTCCAATGGATGATCTACCCGTCGAGCGGCTACGCCTGCCTGGATGAGGCGGCGTCGACGCCGACCGATCCGCCGCTGGACTACGACCAGGTCGCGCGCGACTACATCGCCGGCTACCAGACCAAGCTGAAGCGCAAGTACGCCCGTTCCCGGCGCCGCGCCGCCTATCTGAAGCGGCGGATGGAGGGCCCCCGGTTGCTGGATGTTGGGTCCAACGTCGGCATTTTCGTCGCCGCCGCGCACGATCTGGGGCTGGAGGCGGAGGGCGTGGAGCTGAGCCAGATCCTGCGCGACCATGCGGCGCGGACCTATCCGGACTACCGCTTCGCCAACACGCCCTTGGAAGAGTTCGAGACCGACCGCACGTTTCACGGCATCTACTGCTCGGAGGTGATCGAGCACACCTTCGATGTGACCGCCTTCGCGCGCCGCCTGCACGAGCTGCTGGCGCCGGGCGGTGTGCTATACCTGACCACGCCCGATCTGAACGAGTACCGTTTCGGCACCGCGGTCACCCGCGACCTGGGCGCGCCGGATCACCGGCTCTACTTCACCAGGGCGAACATCGGCAAATTCCTTGAGCGGGTCGGCTTCTCGCGGACCGAGTTCAAACGGTTCACGCGCGGTGGCATCCAACTGCTGGCCTGGAAATGAGCGATAGCGGCCAGCTTGACGCGGGGCAGTGGCGGTTCTGGATCGACCGCGGCGGTACCTTCACCGACATCGTGGCACGCCGGCCCGACGGCGCCATCGTCACCGCCAAGCACCTGTCGGAGAACCCGGAGCGCTATGCCGACGCGGCGTTGCATGGCATGCGCGAGTTGCTGGGCGTGGGACCGGACGATGCGTTGCCGGCGGACGCGGTCGCCCACATCAAGATGGGCACCACCGTCGCCACCAATGCGCTCTTGGAACGCAAGGGCGAGCCGACCTGCCTGCTCATCAACACGGGCTTCGGCGACGCGCTGAGGATCGCCTATCAAAACCGGCCCGACCTGTTCACCCGCAACATCGTGCTGCCGGAACTGCTCTATGGCCGCGCGATCGAGGTCGACGGCCGGGTGGCGGCCGACGGCACCGAGCTTGCGCCACTGGACGAGGATGCGGCGCGTGCGGGGCTGGAACAGGCGCTGAAAGACGGTTTCACAGCGGTCGCCATCGTGTTCATGCACGGCTACCGCTACCCGGCGCACGAGGCCCGCGCGGCCGAGATCGCGCGCGAGGTCGGCTTCGGCCAGGTCTCGGTCAGCCACGAGGTCAGCCCGCTGATGAAGCTGGTCTCGCGCGGCGACACCACGGTGGTCGATGCCTATCTGACCCCGATCCTGCGCCGCTATGTCGACCGGGTGGCCTCGGCGGTGGGCGACACACGGCTGATGTTCATGCAGTCCAATGGCGGGCTGACCGACGCGCGCCTGTTCCAGGGCAAGGACGCGATCCTGTCCGGCCCGGCGGGCGGAGTGGTTGGCATCGCCGGCACCGCGACACTGGCCGGCTTCGACCGGGTGATCGGCTTCGACATGGGCGGCACCTCCACCGACGTGTCGCACTATGACGGCCAGTTCGAGCGCGCGTTCGAGACCCAGGTTGCCGGCGTGCGCATGCGCGCGCCGATGATGCGCATCCACACCGTGGCGGCGGGCGGCGGCTCGATCCTGCACTTCGACGGCAGCCGCTATCGGGTGGGACCGGACAGCGCCGGGGCGAACCCCGGTCCGGCCTGCTATCGCCGTGGCGGGCCGCTGACGGTGACCGACGCCAACGTGATGCTGGGGCGCATCCAGCCCGAGCATTTCCCGGCAGTGTTCGGGCCGGACGGCGACCAACCGCTGGACCGCGACACGGTGGCGGAGAAGTTCGCGGAGCTTGCGGACCGGATCGAGCGCGACACCGGCGACCGGCGCGATGCCGCCTCGGTGGCCGAGGGGTTCCTGCAGATCGCGGTCGAGAACATGGCCAACGCCATCAAGCAGATCTCGATCCAGCGCGGCTACGACGTCACCAAGTACGCGCTCGGCTGCTTCGGTGGGGCGGGCGGCCAGCATGCCTGCCAGGTGGCCGACACGCTGGGCATGACGACGGTGTTCATCCACCCCTATGCCGGCGTGCTGTCGGCCTATGGCATGGGGCTGGCGGCGATCCGCGCGCTGCGCGAGCGCACGGTGGAGCGCGGGCTCGACGACGCGCTGGACGAGGCGACCGCCATCGCCGAGGAACTGGGCGCGGAGGCAGAAGCCGAGGTTGCGGGACAGGGCATCGCGCAAGACCGCATCGAGGTCCATGCCGCCGCCCATATCAAGTACCAGGGCACCGACACCGCGCTCGCCGTGCCGCTTGGTGCGCGCGACGCGATGGTTGCGGCGTTCGAGGACGCGCACAAGCGCCAGTACGGCTTCGTCATGGACGGCAAGCCGCTGATCGTGGAGGCGGTGGCGGTGGAGGCGGTCGGCCTGTCGGATGCGGCCGAAGAGGCGGCTGACGCGGACGACGTCGCCGATGCACACACACCGGACCCGATGGGCCATGGCGCGATGGTGATCGCGGGCGAGGCGCGCGACACGCCGCTCTATGACCGTGCCGCACTGGCGCCGGGCGCCACCTTGGACGGCCCGGCCATCGTGCTGGAAGCGACCGGCACCACCATCGTCGAGCCTGGCTGGCAGGCCAAAATCACCGGCCGTGGCGACCTGGTGCTGAAGCGTGTGGTGGCGCTGGAGCGCGCGTTCGCGGTCGGCACCGAGGTCGACCCGGTGATGCTGGAGGTGTTCAACAACCTGTTCATGTCCATCGCCGAGCAGATGGGCGTGGCGCTGCAGAACACCGCCTATTCGGTCAACATCAAGGAACGGCTCGATTTCTCCTGCGCCATCTTCGCTGCCGACGGGTCGCTGGTGGCCAACGCGCCGCACATGCCGGTCCACCTGGGCTCGATGAGCGAGAGCGTGCGCGCCGTCATCCGCGCCCGCGACGGAACGATGAGTCCGGGCGATGTGTACGTTCTGAACGCGCCCTACAATGGCGGCACCCACCTGCCCGACGTCACCGTGATCACGCCGGTATTCGATGATGATGATAAGACGCTGCTGTTCTTCGTCGGCAGCCGCGGCCACCACGCCGATATCGGTGGACTGACCCCGGGATCGATGCCGCCGGACAGCCGCACGGTGGAGGACGAGGGCATCCTGCTCGACAATGTGCTGCTGGTCGACGCCGGGCGGTTCCTGGAAGCGGAGATGCGCGCGATCCTGGCCGAGGGCCCGCACCCCGCCCGCAACATCGACCAGAACATCGCCGACCTGAAGGCGCAGATCGCGGCGTGCGAGAAGGGCGTGCAGGAACTCAGGCGGATGGTCGGCCAGTTCGGGCTCGACGTGGTGCAGGCCTATATGGGCCATGTCCAGGACAATGCCGAGGAACAGGTGCGCCGCGTGCTCGACGTGCTGGCCGACGGATCGTACGCGTACGCCATGGACAATGGCGCGGAGATCAGGGTCGCCATCACCATCGACAAGGCGGGCCGCAGCGCGAAGGTGGATTTCACCGGCACGTCAGACCAGTTGCCCAACAATTTCAACGCGCCGTCGGCGGTATGCCGGGCCGCCGTGCTCTACGTCTTCCGCACTCTGGTCGACGACGACATCCCGATGAACGAGGGCTGCCTGAAGCCGATCGAGATCGTGACGCCGGAGGGCTCGATGTTGAACCCGCGTTATCCGGCCGCCGTGGTCGCCGGCAATGTCGAGACCAGCCAGTGCATCACCGACACGCTCTATGGCGCGCTCGGCGTGCTCGCCGGGGCGCAGGGGACCATGAACAACGTCACTTTCGGCAACGACCGCCACCAGTACTACGAGACCATCTGCGGCGGCGCCGGCGCGGGCGAGGGCTTCGACGGGGCGTCGGCCGTGCACACCCACATGACCAATTCGCGGCTGACCGACCCGGAGGTGCTGGAATGGCGCTTCCCGGTGCTGCTGGAGAGCTTCGCGGTGCGGCGCGGCAGCGGTGGGGCCGGCCGCTGGCATGGCGGCGACGGCGTGGTGCGCCGGCTTCGGTTTGGCGAGGCGATGCGCGCCTCCATCCTCTCCGGCCACCGCGAGGTCGCACCCTTCGGCATGGCCGGCGGAGAACCGGGCGCTGTCGGCCGCAATCGGGTGCTGCGCGCCGACGGCTCGGTGGACGAACTGGCCGGCACCGACGGCACCGATATGGCCGTGGGCGACGTGCTGGAGATCTCTACTCCTGGCGGTGGCGGGTATGGGGCGGCAGACGCTTGAAGCCGTAGCCCGGATGGAACGAAGTGAAATCCGGGGTGAGTCCTTGGTGCCCCGCCGCTTCCCGGATTGCGCTGCGCTCCATCCGGGCTACAAGGGCAGCAAGAACACACCACGCGCCCGAAATAGTGCTATGGCGATGAAAATGCGCCGCCCGTCCCGACCTGCTACCAACACCCCATGCTCCCCCTCGTCATCCTGATCGTCCTTGGCGGGTTGTGGGGCGTCATGCTCGGTATGGGCAAGATCGCGATCCCGCTCGGCGTGCCGCCCATCGCCTTCGCGTTCTGGACCTGCGTCGGCGGAGCGGTCTCGATCACCGCGCTCACCCTGCTGCGCGGCCAGCGCATCGAGCTTGGCGCGCGCTACCTGCGCTACTACGCGATCTCGGGGCTGATCTCGAACGCCTACTCCAACAGCCTGGCGTTTCTGGTGGTGGTGCCCATCGGCGCCGGGCTGACCGGCGTGCTCTACGCGCTGTCGCCGCTGTTCACCTATGGGATCGCGTTCGCGGTCGGGCTGGAGCGTTGGGTGCTGCTGCGCGCGGCCGGCATCGGGCTCGGGCTGGTCGGCACGCTGATGATCGTGCTGCCGCAGTCCGCGCTGCCGTCGGAGGAAGCCTATGTCTGGCTCCTGATCGGGCTCACCATGCCGCTGGCGCTCGCCATCGGTAATGTCTACCGGGCCTGGGCCTGGCCGCCCGGCGCCTCGTCGCTGACGTTGGCGGTGGGGCTGCTGACCGCGGCCGCACTGTGGCTGCTGCCGGTCATGGCCGTCACCGGCGACTTTTACCTGCCGCTGCCGGTGGAGCACGACGGGGACTGGGCGACCATCGGCGTCATGGTCGCGTCCGGCGTCATCTTCATCCTGTATTTCGAGCTGCAGCGGTTGGCAGGACCGGTCTATTTCAGCCAGATCAGCTACATGATCGCCGCATCGGGTCTGATCGTCGGCTACTTGATGTTCGACGAGGTGCCCAGCGGCTGGGTGTGGGGCGCCATCGGCGTCATCTTCGCCGGCATCCTGCTGGTGAACGCGTTCAAGCCGGCCGCGCCCGCGACCGGCCGTAGCCCGGATGAGGTGAAACGAAACCCGGGTTGATCCACTGACCGGCGTCCGATCCCCGGGTTGCGCTACGCTCCACCCGGGCTACCGCCCATGTCCCGTAATCGCGCGTACCTGCTTCATCACCATGAACATGCGGGCGGTGTTGCTGGCAAAGGGCTGGAAGCCGAAGGCGCGATACCACGCCTTCCGCCGTTCGAAGGCCTCGTCGCCCCCGTCGGCCATGACGTCGAGCACGATGGCGTGGCAGCCAGCCTGATCGGCTATTGTGCACGCTTTCTCGAACACGTGGTGCATCAAGATCCCGCCGATGCCTTGCCCTTGTGCCTGGGCGGACACGGCCACCTGGCCAAGAAAAAGGATCGGGATTTCGCCGTGTGCGGGCGCGCCACGTGGGCGGCGGGCCAGGTCGCCAACGTTCATCATGCCCAGGTTGATGGCGCTGTAGCCAAGGACGACTGCATCGCCGTCCGCGACTGCGACGTAGACGCGGGTCAGGTCGTCGTGTTGTTGCTTGCGCGCGGTCAGCTTGAGGTAGTTGTTCAGGCGATCGACCCCGCAATCGAAATCGGCGCGGACATGCCGCGTCGGGTCGAAACGCTCTATGCGAAGGGGGCTGCCGTCAGTCGGCATGAACCACGCGGCGGCGGTAGGCCTCGGCGGCCTCAAGCGCGCGCGGTGTCGGCGGCGGCGGTGCGTCGAGGGCTGCGGCAAAACGGATCGCGTCTTGTGGCGTCAGCACATGCCTGGACTGCGCCTCCAGCACGCGGGTGGCTTCGCTGGCGATGGCGGCACGCAGGAACACCGACTTGTCGACGGCCAGCGCGCGAGATGCGCGTTCGATCAGATCGGCCAAATCGTCGCCATGCCGCACCTGGGTGGTCCGGGTCTGCTTTTCGTTGCTGGTGTTAGTGTCGGGCAGGTCGAGCATGGCCGATGGCTCCTTTCCGGCCAGATGTAATGCGAATCGCACTACAATTCAATAGTCACGCCCCACCTACGCCGGCGCGTCGAGCCCGTGCTGGTGCATCAGCTCGGCCTGGCGGGCAGCGACCGCGTCCTCGTCGAAGTCGGCGATCAGGTCCTGGAACAGGCGGAACCAGTTGATCTCCGCCTTCAGGTGGATGAACACCGAGCCAAGGCCAACGGCGGCGCGGTCCATGAACACGAACTCGCGCGGCGGGGTAACGCCGCCGATGCGCCTGAGCTCGGCGTGCACCTTCTCCGCCACGTCGGCGCCATAGCGGGTGGCGTTGGTTTCCTCGATCTTCTGGGTCCGGTCGTTCAGCAGCGGCGCATAGATGAACCGCGCCCAGGTGTTAAGGACGTCGATCACCTCGTCGGTCAGGTTGTCGAAACCCCAGGTCTCGTAGGCGTGGACCGCCAGGTCGCGGTTGTCGTCGCGCACCGCCTTGTAGAGGTCGATCACGCCGCGCACGAACTTGGCCTGGAACACGCGGATACAGCCGAAATCGAGCAGGTTGATCGCGCCGTCCGGCCGCACCGTGTAGTTGCCCAGGTGCGGGTCGCCATGGATGACGCCGCAGGTGTAGAGCGGCACGTACCAGGCGCGGAACATGTTGTAGGCGACCTGGTTGCGCGCCTCGACCGGCGGGTCGGAGCGCACGAAGTCCATCATCGCCTGGCCGTCCAGCCAATTCATGGTCAGCAGGCGCGCGGTCGACAGCTCGTCGACCGCATCGGGCACATGCACCGTGTCCTCGCCGGCCAGGATGGTGCGGTACATCGCCATGTGCCGGCGCTCGCGCACGTAGTCCAGCTCCTCGCGCAGACGGGCCGCGATCTCGGCGTGGATCTGCTTGGTGGCGATCGCCTTGTCGTAGCGCTCGTAGATGCCGAAGACGAGCTTGAGCTGCTTCAGGTCGGCCTCCACCGCCGACGCCATGTCCGGGTATTGCAGCTTGCAGGCGAGCGCCGTGCCGTCCTTGGCCGTCGCCCGGTGCACCTGGCCCAGCGAGGCGGCATGAGCGGCGGTGCGCTCGAACGACGCGAACCGGCTCGCCCAGTCCGGGCCAAGCTCATTGGCCATCCGCCGCTTGACGAACGGCCAGCCCATGGAGGGTGCGTTGGCCTGCAGGGACGCCAGTTCCTCGGCATAGGCGGAGGGCAGCGCGTCAGGGATTGTTGAGAGAAGCTGCGCCGCCTTCATCAACGGGCCCTTGATGCCGCCCAGGGCGGCGCGCAGGTCCGCGGCGTGCTTCTCGCGGTCGATCTTGATGCCGAGATAACGGTTGCCGGCCATGCGGGCGGCCAGCCCGCCGACCGCGGTGCCGACCTTGGCATAGCGGCGGATGCGCCCGCCGACCGTGGCGTCCTCGGAACCCATGCGGCTGCCGTCGGCCATGGCGGTCAGGCGTCGTCCATGGCGGCGAGCTCTTCGATCAGCCCTTCGATGACGCCGAGGCCCTTCGACCAGAAGCTGGGGTCCGACGCATCGAGCCCGAACGGCGCCAGCAGCTCCTTGTGCCGCTTGGTGCCGCCGGCGGCCAGCATCTCCAGATACTTGTCGGCAAAGCCGGCATCGGCGTTCTGGTAGACCGCGTAGAGCGAATTCACCAGGCAGTCGCCGAATGCGTACGCGTACACATAGAACGGCGTGTGGATGAAGTGCGGGATGTAGGACCAGTAGGTCGCATAGTCGTCGCCCAGCTTGATCGCCGGGCCCAGGCTCTCGCGCTGCACCTTGAACCAGATCTCGCCCAGCCGTTCGGAGGTCAGCTCGCCCGCGCGCCGTTCCTCATGGACATGGCGCTCGAACTCGTAGAACGCGATCTGGCGCACGACGGTGTTGATCATGTCCTCCACCTTGCCCGCCAGCATGTTGCGCCGCAGCTTCGGGTCGCTTTCGGCGTCCAACATGGCGCGGAAGGTCAGCATTTCGCCGAACACGCTGGCGGTCTCGGCCAGGGTCAGCGGGGTCTGGCTGCGGAAATGGCCCTGGCGCGCCGCCAGCACCTGGTGCACGCCGTGGCCCAGCTCGTGGGCCAGCGTCATAACGTCGTTGGTCTTGCCCTGGTAGTTCAACAGTACGAACGGGTGCGCCGACGGTACGGTCGGGTGGGCGAATGCGCCGGGCGACTTGCCGGCCTTGACCGGCGCATCGATCCAGTTCTTCTCGAAGAACTCGTTGGCAATGTCGGCCATCGGGCCCGCAAAGCCGCCATAGGCGTCCAGCACCGTGCGCTTGGCCTCGGCCCAGGGGATGGTGCGCTCCGCCTCGTCCGGCAGCGGCGCGTTGCGGTCCCAATAGTTCAGCGCGTCGACGCCGAACCACTTCGCCTTCATGCCGTAATAGCGGTGGGAAATGCGGGGATAGGCGTCACGCACCGCCGACACCAGGGCGTCGACCACCTCGTCCTCGACCTGGTTGGCCAGATTGCGGCTGGACATCGGGCGGGCGAAGCTGCGCCACTCGTCCTCGATCTGCTTGTCCTTGGCCAGTGTGTTGGTGATCAGGGCGAACAGACGGATGTTGTCGTTCAGCACCTTGCCGATCACATGGGCGGCGGTCTCGCGCACCTTGGGGTCGGCCGACGACAGCCGGTGCAATGCCTCCGACGAGCTCAGGTCCTTGCCGTCGATGGGGAATTTGAGCGCGGCGATGGTCTCCTCGAACAGGCGCACCCAGGCGGCCTTGCCGGCCACGTACTTGTCGTGCAACAGGCGCTCCAGCTCGTCGCTGAGCTGATGCGGGCGAAAGGCGCGCACCGTGTCCAGCCAGGCGCTGTAGTGGGCCAGCTCCGGCGCCTCCAGGCAGGCCGCGATGTGGTCGTCGTCCAGCCGGTTGATCTCAAGCGCGAAGAACAGCGTCTTCTTGGAGATGTCGTTCAGCCGCTCGCGCATGGTCTGGGCGAACTTGGCCACCGCCGGGTCCAGCGCATCCAGGCTGGAGACCAGGTCGGCATAACTCATGACCCTGGTCAGCGCCTCGTCGATGGCCTCGTAGCGCGCCACCGCGGCACCCAGCGCCGCGCCGTCCAGCGTCGCGAGTTTGCCCTCGAAATCGGCGGCGAATTGCGCGGCGTCGGTATCGGCGCGGCCCAGCGTCGCCTCGATCTCCGGCGCGTCGATGCTGTTGTAGAGCGCACTCAGGTCCCATTCCGGCAGGGCGCCTATCGCGGCGGCCTGCTCATTGTCGGTGACGGTTTCGGCCTGGGACCTTTCCATTCGTGCGCTTGCCCACATATTGTCATCCTTTCATGGTTGCCCTGCGTCGACGGCGCCGGCGCGGGCGACCCACTAACAACGCCACCGGCACCGCGCCATCGCCGTGGCTTTCGTCGTGGCTTATAACAACAAGACGAATCAGGGAGAATTGCGGCATGCAGATCAGCGACTACAAGGCGCTCGACAACCTTGCCAGCATGTTCTTTGGCCGCGCGAAAATCGCCGGCGACGCCCCCTTCATGTGGTTCAAGACCAACGGGAAGTACAGCCCGGTCACATGGTCGCAGACGCTGCAGCAGGTGTCGGCATTGGCCGCCGCCCTGAAGCAGGCGGGGGTGAGAAAGGGCGACCGGGTGATCATCGCCTCAGAGAACCGGCCGGAATGGACGATCTCGGACCTGGCGATCCTGACCATCGGGGCGGTGCCGACCCCGGTCTACACGACCTTCACCATCGACGATCACCGTCATGTGATCACGGACAGCGGGGCGATCCTGGCAATCGCGTCCACGCCCGCGCTGACCAAGGCGATGGTGGAGGCGTCGGCCGGCACCACGTGCACCAAGGTCATCAGCATGGCGGGGGCCGACAGCGCCGGCGCCGATGGCATCGAGCTGCTGGACTGGAACCAGTTGGTGTCCGCCCCGGCGGATATCGCGCAGGCTGAGGCCTGGGCGGCCGAAGGCAAGCGCACCGACACCTGCTGCATCATCTACACCTCCGGCACCGGCGGTAAGCCGAAGGGCGTGGTGCTGAGCCATGGCGCGATCCTGTGCAACGTGATGGGCGCCAACGAGGTGCTGGGCGAATTCGGGCTGGAAGAGGAAGTGTTCCTGTCGTTCCTGCCGTTGTCGCATTCCTACGAGCACGCCGCCGGCCTGCATTTCCCGATCTCCATCGGCGCGCAGATCTACTATGCGGAGGGCATCGACAAGCTGGCGACCAACATGGTGGAGGCCAAGCCGACCATCATGACGGCGGTGCCGCGGCTGTACGAGACCATGCGCGCCCGCGTGCTGCGCGGTGTCGAGAAGACCGGCGGCCTGAAGGCCAAGCTGTTCCACATGGCGCTCAACCTGGGCACCAAGAAGTATCACGACCCGTCGAGCCTGAGCTTCGTCGAGCGGTTCATGGACAAGCGGCTTGAGAGCGCGGTGCGGGACAAGGTGCGGGGGCGCTTCGGCGGCCGCCTGAAGGCATTCGTCTCCGGCGGCGCGCCGTTGAACCCGGAGGTCGGCATCTTCTTCACCGCGCTCGGGGTGCGGGTGCTGCAGGGCTATGGCCAGACCGAATCCGGCCCCGTGGTCTCCGTCAACCGCCCGAACAAGGTGAAGATGCATACGGTCGGCCCGCCATTGCCGGAGGTCGAGGTCAGGATCGCCGCGGACGGCGAGATCCTGGTCCGTGGCGAGCTGGTAATGCAGGGCTATTGGGGGCTGCCCGACCTGACCGCGGAAACGGTGAAGGACGGCTGGCTCCACACCGGCGACATCGGCCATCTGGACGAGGACAACTACATCCAGATCACCGACCGGAAGAAGGACATCATCGTGAATTCCGGCGGCGACAACATCTCGCCGCAACGGGTCGAAGGCGTGATCTGCCTGCGCCCGGAAATCATGCAGGCGATGGTCTATGGCGACAAGCGCCCCTATCTGGTGGCGCTGATCGTGCCCGACCCGGAATGGGCGAAGGGCTGGGCGGCCGAGCACGGCGCCTCCGGTGACATGGCCGAGCTGGCCAATAATGCCGAGTTCAAGGCCGCGGTGACCGAAGCGGTGCGCGCCGGCGACAAGGAGCTCTCGGCGATCGAGCGCGTCCGCCAGATCACCATCATTACCGAGCCGTTCAATATCGAGGACGGCACGCTGACGCCGTCGCTGAAGATGCGCCGCCACGTTCTGCGCGAGCGTTATGGCGACCAGTTGGAGGCGCTCTACGGCAACCGTGCCGCGGCGTAAGGGCACTGCATCTGTTGTTCAGTCAGCACCGACCCTTTCCCCCTCCCGGCCACCCGGAAAGCATAGTGTCGTTGGGCGGCCTGGAGGGGTGAGCGCCGCCGCAGCGAGACCTTGCGACTGTGCTTGAGCCGTTTGCGGCGCTGATCGACTGGAACTTCGCGGTTGTCGCCGGCGGCGCGCTGCTGGCTGGGCTGGTGCGCGGGTTCGCCGGCTTCGGTGCTGCGATGGTGATGATGCCGATCGCCAGCGCCGTCTATGGGCCGACCATCGGCATTGTGGTCCTGTTCATGGCCGATCTGGCGGCGTCGGTCCCGTTGTTCGCGTCCCAGGTCAAACGCTGTAGCTGGCGCGAGGTCGGCACGCTGTTCGCCGGCGCCGCGGTCACGCTGCCGATCGGCCTCTTTCTGCTGGCGGCGCTGGACCCGACCCTGGTGCGATGGGTCATCAGCCTGTTCATCCTGGCCGCGGTCGTGGCGCTGGCGGCGGGCTGGCGCTATCACCGCAAGCCGCACGCGGCGGCAACCGTCGCCGTAGGCGCCGCCTCGGGCTTCAGTGGGGGACTGGTTGGCGTCAGCGGGCCGCCGGTGATCCTGTTCTGGCTCGCCGGCCAGTCGGACGCGCAACGGGTGCGCGCCAACACCATCGTCTATTTCGGCCTGACCACCGTGTGGTCGGTTGTCGGCTTCTGGATCAACGACCTGTGGGCGGCCGAGCCGGTGCGTCTGGGCCTGATGGCGATGCCGATGTTCGCGATTGGCGTGCTGGCCGGCGCGCTGACGTTCGGCCGCGTGCAACGCCACCCCCGCGGCGAGCGCGGCTATCGCCTGCTCGCCTACGGGATCTGCTTCGTCGTGGCGGTGTCGACCGTGCCGATCTGGTAGTTCGTCACCGGCCCTCTCCAACCTACGACGTGGCTTGGTTATGGGCGGACACCATCCACAGGTCGGTGTCGATGCCGCGGGTCACCTCGGTCAGGATGTCGGCACTGACGGCATCGCCCAGATTGTCGGTCTCGTCGATGGCGGCGCGGGCCTGGGCGGCAAACGTCGCCAGCGAGGCGGACAGCGCATCGACGTGGTCGCTGCCGGCCACGATGTCGGACGGGTACTTCGGCAGGGTGGACTTCGCCGCCACGGTGGCGATGTCGCCTTCCGCCTTGCCGCCCAGGGTGGTCACACGCTCGGCGATCAGGTCGACATAGTCGTTGGCGTGGGCGTGCACCTGGTCGAACAGCTCATGCAGGGCGATGAAGTGCGGGCCCTTGATGTTCCAGTGCGCCTGCTTGGCGTGGCGGCCGAGGTCGATCGCATCGGCCAGGCGGTCATTCAGGATGCCGATAACGGTGTTGCGGGTGTCTTGCGGCAGATCGTTGGTCGGGGTCGACACGGCGGTGCTCCTCTTCCTAGTTTAGAATTATTCCAGACTAAGAAGAGATGGGGTGGTGCCGTGCCGCTTTCAAGCCGTTTGCGGACCCGCGCGTGTGCGCGCAATCACAATGTCAGCATCATGATCTTGTCGGCACCGGCCCGCTCCCCCACCCGGCCACCCACGACAGTATCCTGATTGGGAGGCCGGGTGGGGGAGAGGGCTGGCGCAGACTTCAGCGCAAGCTGATTAAGACCTAATCTGCGCCGCCGTATGGCCCCTGGATCGGGCGCCGTTCCACCACCTGCAGATCGTAGCCCTGCAGGCCGACGATGGTGGTCTGCGAGCGCGACAGCAGCACCATGTCGCGCACCCCGATATCGCGCAGGATTTGCGCGCCGATGCCGTAGTCGCGCAGCTCCGACGTGCTCGGCGCGTGCGGGTCGGTCTTGCCGAGGGCGGCGATGTCGTCGACGCCGGGGTCGCGGATCAGCACCACCACCCCGCGTCCGGCTTCCGCGATCATCAGCATGGCGTTCTGCAGGTCGCCGATGCGCCCGGTCGCGGTGTCGCCCAGCACCTCCTGCAGCGCGCTCAGCGCGTGCACCCGCACCAGGGTGGGGGTGGCCTGGTCGATCTCGCCCTTCACCAGCGCCACGTGGGCGGCGCCGGAGATGCGGTTGCGGTAGATCAGCGTGCGCCAATGGCCGCCGTGAATGCTGTCCAGCGACTGTTCCGACACGCGCTCGACCAGGCTTTCGGTGCGCTTCCGGAACGCGATCAGGTCGGCGATGGTGCCGATTTTCAGCGAGTGGTACTGCGCGAACGCCACCAGGTCGGGCAGGCGCGCCATGGTGCCGTCGTCGTTCATGATCTCGCAGATCACCGCCGAGGAGCCCTGACCGGCCATCCGTGCGACGTCGACCGCGGCCTCGGTGTGGCCGGCGCGCTCCAACACGCCCCCGTCGCGCGCCAGCAGAGGGAAGATGTGGCCCGGCGTGGTGATGTCGGCGGGCCCGCTCGCCGGGTCGATGGCGACCGCGATTGTGCGCGCCCGGTCGGCGGCGGAAATGCCTGTGGTCACGCCGTCGCGCGCCTCGATGGAGACGGTGAAGGCGGTGGAGAGCCGGCTGGCATTGGTCTGCTGCATCAGCGGCAGCTTCAGGGCCTCGACCCGCTCGCGCTCCAGCGCCAGGCAGATCAGCCCGCGGCCGTACTTGGCCATGAAATTGATCGCAGCGGCGTCGGCGCAGCCGCCGGCAATGATCAGGTCGCCTTCGTTCTCCCGATCCTCATCGTCGATCAGGATGAACATGCGGCCCTGCCGCGCCTCCTCGACGATTTCCTCCGCACTGGAGATGGCCGCGCCGAAACCGGTGTCGTCGTTGCGCGCTGTGGTGAGCGTGGGCGTGTCGTTCATGGCGATTCCGGCATTGCGGTTCTGGCGTCCTGGCTGACCCCGGAAGGGATTGCGTCCAATATGGCGATGCCGGCCGAGCGCGTCGACCCGCACGCGGCGATTTGGCGTGCCCTTACGACGCTGCAGGCATGTAGGGGCGAACGTCGACGGTGTCGGCACGCTCGCGCATGGCGCATGCGTCCCACCACGCCTGCATGCGCAGCATCGTATCCATGTCGAGTCCGAAGGCCTTCTCCAGCCGAAGCGCCATCTCCGGCGTCAGGCGATGGTTGCCATTGACCAGGTCGGACAGCGCCTGACGCCCTACGCCCAGCAGCTGTGCTGCCTTGGTCACCGACAGGTGCAATTCGTCGAGCACCTCGGCGCGAATGAACTCGCCGGGATGGCAGGGTGTCATGCCGATGGTGACCGGCGTGTCGCTCATCAGTGATAGTCCTCCAGGTTCAGACCGGCGATTTCGCCTTCCTCGATCCGGAAGGTGATGCGCCAGTTGCCGGACACGCTGATACTCCATGTGCCGGCGCGGTCGCCCGTCAATTGGTGCAGGCGCCAGCCGGGTGGCGCCATAATGCTCGCCATGTCGTGCGCCAGGACCAAAGCGGTCACCACGCGCCTGACCCTGCCTTCCAGATCGCGACGTATTTCGCGCGGGTCGTCATTCTCCACCAGGCGGCGCAGGCCCTTGTGGCTGATGGTCCTTATGCGCATGCGTGGATGTCGCCTTTCAGGCGACAGATGTCAAGGGGATGTCAAAGGAGGCTGTCGGATTCAGCTAGCCAACCGATAGATCCGCCGGGCATTGCCGCCGGCGATCATCGCGGCGATGCGCTCGGCATCGGCCGCGGTGCAGTCGCCGGCCGCGATCCATTCGTCCATGATCCGGGTGAGCGCGCGCTCGAACTGGACCCGGCCCAGATAGTGCAGCTCCGGCAGGCCGAAGGCATCGGAACTATAGAGCTGCTTAGTGAACGGCCCCATCTCCAGCGCGTCGGCCAGCACCCTGTGGGCCATGGCCCCGGTGTAGTTCAGCACCGCGCCGACGTCGTAATAGACGTTGGAGAACACCTCGGCGAGCCAGCCGGCCTCGCGCTGGAACGGGTAGTTGTGCAGCAGGGTGACCGGCACGTCGCGGCCTTCCGCCGCCTCCAGGAAGCGGGTGAACACGGTCGGGTCGCAGCGGTGCATGATGATGTCGCGGTCGCCGAACCCGACATGGAGTTGCAGCGGCATCCGGCGCTCGGCGCAGAGGTCGAGCCCGACCCACAGGCAATGGCGCAGCAGCACCGGGTCCTCCAGCCGCGACCAGCCGTCGGTCTGGATGGCCGCCAGCCAGCGTCCGACCGCGGCATCGGCCGCGGCCCGTGGCGGCCGGCTGGGGTCGACATCGAAGCTGGCGCGATAGGCGATGATCGACTTCAGGCCCACCGCATCGGCGGATCGCTCGGCCAGCAGGTCGGCGAAGCGGTCGAGCGCACTGGCGGCGTCCGGACCGCCGCGCGCCACCTCCTCCATCACCGCCTCGATGCGCACCACCTCCAGAGCCGGCGCGCCGGCCGCCTCGGCCATCGCCGGACAATCCAGGATCGCATCGGAACGGTGGCCGGTATCGACCAGCAGGGCCGCCATGGCCGCTCCGCCGACCAGCCGGCGGTTCACCTCCGCGACGCCCAGTTCCCGGCGGCGGGCGATATAGGCGTCAGGGTCCGCATGGGGCTCCAGGTCCAGCACCGGCGCGCAGAACCGACGGATCATCAGGCCCAGCGGCTTGTCGAACTGGCTCAGCAGCCCGCCGCTGCCCGGCCGGTGCGCCTCGGAGAACAGCGCCTCGAACCCGGCGCGGTCCAGGTCGTGCGGCACCACGCCATGGCAGTGGTGGTCGATGTAGTCGGTGGGTGCGGTGATCGGCATGGCAGAACTAGTACGCGTCGCGGTAGCGCTGGAACATGTCCGCGGCGGGGTCCTCGGCGGCCGCAATCTCCCAGCGCTTCAGCGCGATGTAGGTCTCCAGCATCGGCTTTGAGAACCACGAGCGCACGGTGCGGTTCTTCTCCAGGGCGTCGAGCGCGTCGCCCAGGGACGACGGCAGCGGCACCACGCCGGCGCGCTTGGCGGCGGCCGCACTCATCTCCGCCGGGTCCATGGTCGCAGGCTTGGGCGGCTCCTTGCCGCGGGCGATGCCGTCCAGCCCGGCGCGGACCAGCACGCCGAGCGCCAGATAGGGCGACGCGACCGCGTCGATGGGGCGGTATTCCAGGTTGGTGCCCGCGGCAATGGCGGCGGGATCGCGCGCGGTGCCGTGGATGACGCGGATCGCCGCCTCCCGGTTCTGCACGCCCATGGCACGGAAGCCGCAGCTCCAATGGTGCGGCCCCAGGCGGTAGTACGACACCGGGGCCGCGGCGGTGAATGCGACCAGCGCATCGACATGGCGCAGGATGCCGGCGGAAAAGTGCCGCGCGGTTTCCGACAGGCCAAACGTACTGTTCGGCTCGTAGATCGTGTTGGTGCCGTCGCTGTCGGCCAGGCTGATGTGGACATGCGCGCCGTTGCCGACCATCTCCGGCCCGGGCTTCGGCGTGAACGTCGCCCGCAAGCCGCGCCGGCGCACGATCTCGCGGATCACCTCGCGCGCGACCAGGGCGTCGTCGGCGGCCTTCAAGCCCGCGCGCGGTGCGGTGCTGATCTCATACTGTCCGGTGCCGTATTCGGGCTCGATCGCCTCGACACCGATGCCGGCGGCAATCAACGCCGCCTGGATGTCGGCGAGCAGGCCGTGCGCCTGGCGCGCGGCGGCGAACGAGAATGGGGTCGCGGCCGCGAACCCTTCGCCTTCGATCAGGAACTCATGCTCGAAGCAGGCGTTGAGGCTCAGCCCGGTCTGCGCGTGCAAGTCATCCAGCGCCTTGCGCAGGAACGTACGCGTACAGCAGTCCCAATCCTCGTCCGGCCCCATCCTGGAATCGCAGATCACCGCGTCGATCGGCGGCGTCGTCTCGTCGCCGGGAATGGTGAAGCGTGTGGCGGGGTCGGGGACCTGCCGCGCCTCGTCCATCGGCCCCCAGGGGTTGTCGACGATGTCCTCGAACGGGGTCAGCGCCTGGCCGGCGCAGGCCCAGCCGAGGCCGGCCTCCAGCCGCTTGTCGAGGCTGTCGGACGGCACGCCGCGGGTGCGGGTGACGCCGACGAGGTCGTTCCAGAGCAGATAGGTGATCGGGCTTGCGGTCATGTTGCTCCCTATTCCAAGCCGTCAATGAAGGCGCGGATCGCCGCCGTATATTCGTCCGGCGCCTGGAACGACGCGAAGTGGCTGACGTCCTCCAGCACCAGCAACGCGGCACCGGGGATGGTGTCGGCGATACGCTGGGCGTGCTCCATCAGGATCGCCTCGTCATATGCGCTCTGCACCACCAGGGTGGGCACGGTCACCGCCTCCAGCGCCTCGAACGCGCCGGGCTTCTCGCTGCTCCACATGGCGACGATCCCCTCGATGAACGCATCGAAGCCGTCCGGCGTGGGCGACATCGCGACATAGTCCGCGGCCATCATGCCGACATAGGCGCCGAACACCTCGTCGGTCTCCACCGCGGGGTCGATGCCATCCAGGGTAACGTTGCCGGCGTGGGCGAAATGGCTGGCCAGGCGCTCGGGCGCGGCGGTGGAGATCGTGTAGCCGATGTTCGCGCCGTCGGACCAGCCGACCAGGTGCACGGCGTCGACGCCCAGATGGTCGAGCAGGGCGAGGTAGTCCTCGGCCAACAGATCGTACGCGTAGACGCTGCCGTCATTGTTGGAGCGGCCGTGGCCGCGGGTGTCGGCGACGATGACCGTGTGGTCGGTCATCAGGTCGGCCACCTGGGCCGCCCAGACGTCGCCATGGGCCAGCCCGCCGTGGACCAGCAGGATCGGCGTGCCGTCCCCGTCGCCATAGACCGCGTAGTACATCTCGATGCCATTGACCGGGGCGAGGCCGCTTTCGGCGGCGTCGGGCATCGGCGGCGGCGCCGGGATCGACATCCAACGGTCGTCGGCTTGCGCCGTGACCCACTGGGCCGAGACGCACAGCAAGGCTGTCGCGGGCAGGAGCGCCATTCTGAGCATGTCTGTCCCTCCGAGCGGTGAGCTGCGCCTGGATCGAGCCGGCGCGCGCGACGCGATATTGCCAAGGCGCGGCGCTCAAGGCCATGCGGCAATGCGTGTAGTGCCAGATTGGGCGACTGACCGGTCGTCGCCGACCGGGCAAATGCGTGCACCCGGACGGTGGGAGACCGCCCGGGTGCCTTGTGTCGTGGGTGCAGCTCAGAGGGAGGGATGGCTGCCGGCACGACTACTCCTCGTCCTCGCAGTTGCCTTCGTCGTCGCAGTGGGTCTTGATCCAGTCGGCCGGGCAGAGCGTCAGCAGGTCGACCTCGTAGCAGTTGTCCTGCTGGTCGCAGCAATAGGTCTTGCCGTCGATGCCGCCGGGCCGCGATGCGAAGTTGCCGATATCCGGGCGCGGCACGGAAGGGCCCAGCAGGTCGACCAACCGGTCTAGCGTGTCGTCGTCGGGCAGGGTCGGCGTCGGGTTCGCGGTGACGATGGCCGGTGCCACCGCCTGGTCGACCGCCACGCCGGCGGCGGGTGCCGCGCCGTTGTCTGCGAACAGTGAAGCCGAAGTTGCCGCAGTAATCACAGCAGCGCCGACAAAGGTGGTGATGGTTTTCTTCAACATTGGTCTCTTCTCCGTCTCATTATTTACGGCCTCTGTTGGGCCGAATATCCAGTGGTCGCCGCACTTGCCCAAAAGGTTTCACACCACGGCCGCAATTCGAGCGCGGCCTGTGACCGCGATCACAAGCTTTAATATGTCGTTAAGGATTGAAGCCTTGCCGAGTACTGTCGGCCGGGCGGTGCGACGGCGCGAGAGTTCGCGGCCTAAGCCAGCGCCTGCTCCAGGTCGGCGATCAGGTCGTCGACATCCTCGATGCCGCAGGACAGCCGCACCAGCCCGTCGGAGATGCCGAGTTCGGCGCGCACCTCCGGGGGGATCGAGGCGTGGGTCATGATCGCCGGGTGTTCGATCAGGCTTTCCACTCCGCCCAGGCTCTCGGCCAGCGCGAAGATCTCCACCCGCTCCAGGAAGCGGCGCGCCTGGTCCAGCCCGCCGCTGAGCGTGGCGGTGATCATGCCGCCGAACCCGCCGGTCATCTGGCGCTTGGCGAGCTCATGCTGTGGGTGGCTGGCAAGCCCCGGGTAGATCACCTGCTCCACCTTCGGGTGCGCCTCCAGGAAGGCGGCAATTGCCTGCCCGTTGGTGTTGTGGCGGTCGACGCGCACCGACAGGGTCTTTACCCCCCTGAGCGCCAGGAAGCTGTCGAACGGCCCGGCGATGGCGCCGACCGCGTTCTGCAGGAACGCCATCTGCTCGGCCAGCTCGGGCCGAGGTCCGACCACCACCACGCCGCCCACCATGTCGGAATGGCCGTTGATGAACTTGGTCACCGAGTGCACCACGATGTCGAAGCCGTGGTCCAGCGGGCGCTGCAGCGCCGGGGTGGCGAAGGTGTTGTCGGCGACCGCCAGGATGTTGTGCCGCTTGGCGCGCTCGGCGATGGCGGCCAGGTCGACCAGCCGCATCATCGGGTTGGTCGGCGTCTCCACCCACACCATCCGGGTGTTCGGCTTGATCGCGGCGTCGAGCGCCGCCGGGTCGGTCAGGTCGACGAAGCTGAAATCGAGCCCGGCGGTGCGCTTGCGCACGCGCTCGAACAGCCGGTAGGTGCCGCCATAGAGGTCGTCCATGGCGACGACGTGGTCGCCTGAGTCCAGCAGCTCCAGCACGGTCGCGGTCGCCGCCATGCCGGAGGCGAAGGCGAAGCCGGCCCGCCCGTTCTCCAGGTCGGCGATACAGCGCTCGAACGCGCCGCGGGTGGGGTTGGCGGTGCGCGCGTACTCATAGCCCTTGTGCTGGCCGGGGCTCGCCTGCACGAAGGTGGAGGTGGCGTAGATCGGCGTCATGATGGCGCCGGTGGTGGGGTCGGGCTCTTGGCCGGCGTGAATGACCCGGGTCGCGAGGCCCAGGCGGTTTCCTTTATCGGAGGGTTTCGTCATAGCCCACCGTGCCGTCCATCACCTCGCCCATCAGCCCACGGCAGCGCCCGATCCAGCCGCGGATCGGGTCGTCGTCGGCCAGCACCTGGAACGGGCTGACCGAGCGCGCCCACATGAACATGGCGAGCACGATGTAGTCGGCATAGAGCGGCGCCTCCCCACCGATGAACGAGTGCGCCCCCAGCACCGCGCGCAGCGGCTGCAATGCCTGCCTGTAGGCTTCGATATTGCCGTCCCGCGCGCCCTGGCAGTCCTCCAGCGCCTTGCCCAGGCGATGCTGCCGCGTTTCGCGGAAATAATCGCGGTCGCCGGGATCGAGATGGTCGTGGATGTCGACGCAGATCATCTGCATCAGGCGCGGCTGCACGGACTCGGTCCACGCCTTCACGAAGTCGGTCAGCGCGCGCCCGGCGATGCCGCCGAACAGCGAGGGCCGGTCCGGCCAATTGGTCTCCAGGTAATCCGCTATGGCCGCGCTGTCGTGGACGAACGTGGTGCCGTGCTGCAGCACCGGCACGGTCTTGTGGGTGCCGTCGCCGATACCGGCGATCTCGGCATAGACGGTCGGCTGGCAGGTGAAGGCCAGGCCCTTGTGGGCCAGTGCCAGGCGCGCGCGCCAGCAGAACGGGCTGAAGACCCGGCCCTCGACGCCGGCCAGCTCATAGAGCACCAGGTCGTCGGCCGGCGGCGCGCGCCCAGTGGACTGTCCGGCAGTTGCATGTGCAGTGAACGCTACGGGCTGGATCTTCACAGGAACCTCTTTCTGGCGGCGGCGGCGGCGTCGCGCACCCGGTCGGGCGCGGTGCCGCCCAGGCTGTTGCGGCTGGCAACCGCCCGGTCGATGTCGAGCGCGGCATAGACCGCGTCGGTGATTTTCGGCTCGATGGCCTGCAAGCCGTCCAGCGGCAAGTCGGCGAGGCCACAGCCCCGCTCCTCCGCCAGTCGAACGACCTGACCGGTAATATGGTGCGCTTCGCGGAAGGGCAAACCGGCCTCGCGCACCAGCCAGTCGGCCAGGTCGGTGGCGGTGGGGAAGCCGCGCTCCAGCGACCGGCGCATGGCCGCCGGATCGGCCTGGATGTCGCGCGCCATGCCGGCGCTGGCGGCCAGGCAGAGTGCGAGGCTGTCATGGGCCTCGAACACCGGCTCCTTGTCCTCCTGCATGTCCTTGCCATAGGCCATCGGCAGGCCCTTCATCACCGTCATCAGCGCGATCATCGCGCCGATAATGCGCCCGGCC
Organism: Alphaproteobacteria bacterium; assembly: GCA_965227515.1. Lineage (GTDB taxonomy): Bacteria > Pseudomonadota > Alphaproteobacteria > CALKHQ01 > CALKHQ01 > CBDDFZ01. Next base: position 343,024 of record CBDDFZ010000001.1, on the reverse strand, counting down.
TTGCCGCGCACCAGTTCGGCGGCGTCGGGATTGCGCTTCTGCGGCATGATCGAGCTGCCGGTGGTCCAGGCATCGCTAAGCTGGATGAAGCCGAACTCCTGGCTGCTCCACAGCACCAGCTCCTCGGCGAAGCGTGAGAGGTGAGTGGCGGCAATGGCGGCGGCGGACAGGAACTCAAGCGCGAAGTCGCGGTCCGAGACGCTGTCCAGCGAGTTGGCGGTGGGCCGGTCGAAGCCCAGCGCCTGCGCCGTCGCCGCGCGGTCGATGGGGAACGCGGTGCCGGCCAGCGCCGCGGCACCCAGCGGGCACTCGTTCAGCCGTGCGCGGGCGTCGGCGAACCGGCCCCGGTCGCGCCCGAACATCTCCACATAGGCCAGCAGGTGGTGGCCGAAGGTGATCGGCTGCGCGGTCTGCAGATGGGTGTAGCCCGGCATCAGGGTCGCGGCGTGGCCTTCGGCCTGCCCGATCAGGGCAGCCTGCAGGTCGGCCAGCAGGCCATCGACATTGTCGATGGCGTCGCGCACCCACAGCTTGAAGTCGGTCGCCACCTGGTCGTTGCGCGAGCGCGCGGTATGCAGCCGTCCGGCCGCCGGGCCGATCAGCGCGGTCAGCCGGGCCTCCACGTTCATGTGGATGTCTTCCAGCGCGGTGGAGAACGCGAACTGGCCGTCGTCAATCTCGCGCTCGATCTCGGCCAAGCCATCTGCGATCTGCTGGCCGTCGGCGGCGCCGATGATGCCCTGGGCCACCAGCATGCGCGCGTGCGCCAGGCTGCCGGCGATGTCCTGCCGGTAGAGCCGTTGGTCGAAGCCGATGGAGGCGTTGATCTGCTCCATCACCGCGTCGGGCGCGGTCTCGAACCGGCCACCCCACATCTTGTTGGCGGTGCGGTCGTCCTGGGTCTTGGCGTTGTCTTTGCTGTCGTTTGTCATGCCGTGCGTGCGTTGGATCTGCGAAACGCCGGCACCATAGTGGGTCGCGCGACGGCAGGCGAGAACCAAGCTGGCTTTCGGTTCAAGTCGGCACCGGCCCTCTGCCCGGCCCGGCCACCCAACGACAATATCCTGCTGGGTGGCCGGGTGCCAAAAGGGCGCGCGGATGCGCGACCGCAGGGTAATGAGCGAGGGCTGGCGCAGACTTCAGCGGAAGCTGAGAAGAGTTCAATGCACGATCTGGGTGCTGATGGGGTCGCGTTTCGGGAACCAGCGGTCGGTGCAGCGCCGCACGAGCACGCGGCCGGGCAGTTCGATCCAGTGATGGGCAATCGCTGCGGCGGCGAACAGCACGATAAATGCCGGCAGCCAATAAGGCAGCGGCAGGCCGGATGGGTAGCCAAGCAGGTTCTTGGCCTCGAAGAAATACACCCGGTCGACCAGTGCGTGGCACATGTAGATCGCGTACGAAATCTCGCCCAGGTAGACCAGCGCGTTCCAGCGCATCGGGTTGCCCGCGCTGTGCTTGGACATTTGCGACAGCGCAAAGACCAGCCCGCCGTGCAGCAGCACGACCACGATGGCATCGACGCCGAAATGCAGCAGCGCCAGCGCCGCCACGGCGCACGCCACCGCCATTGCCGTGGCAACCCAGCGCGTGCATGTGACCGCCGCACTCAGCTTGTAGAGGGCGCAGCCAAGCAGGAACTCGACCGCGATGCGCAACACGGCGTAGTCCAGGATCAGCAGGGTCAGCGGCCGGCCGATCACGTACCTGGCGAACTGGTCGGCCGCCAGCACCAGCGCGACACCGGCCGCGACGAAGGCGATGGGCCACCGCCCCAGCCTGACCGCGATGAAGAAGAACACCGGCGTCGCCAGATAGGCGAACCACTCCGCGCTGATCGACCATGACGGGTCGTTGAAGGCGGTCTGGCCCGTGGTGCCCCAGGCGTGGATCATCAGCAGGTGGGCGGGCAGGTCGCCCCAGGGCACCGGCCCTTCGGCCGCGACGCCCATGGCCTGGGCGAGCACGATGACCGCAATCGCGGCCGCCAAGGTCACCAGGTGCAGCGGATAGACGCGCCCCAGGCGGTAGAGGATGTAGCGCGGGTAGGAGAACCGCCCGTCGGCGAACCCGTCCAGGTAGACGTGGGTCAGGATGAAGCCCGACAGGATGAAAAACAGGTCGACGCCCAGGTCGCCGCGCTCGAACACCGGCGAGACCTCCGCCAGCGGGACCGGCAGCTCGAACCCGAAGTGCAGGATGACCACCCAGATCGCGGCGAAGAAGCGGACCGACGTCAGTTCGCGGATATCGGACGGCAGCGGCCGGTTTTTCGGTTCCAGCAGGCGCGGCATCGTCACGCCGCCTCGGCCATGCCCACGACCCCGTTCACGCCGAAGCGCTCATACCACAGGGCGAGCGACATCACGTTCCACAGCTTCACCTGGTGACGCCCGCCGCCGGCACGATGGGCGGCGAGCAGCGCCTTGCACGGCTCCGGCCGCAAGATGCCGTCGGCAAAGATGCGGCCCTTGGCGATGATGTCGGTGAACCGGTCGCCCAGGCTGGTGGCCAGCCAGTGGCCGATCGGCGGCTGGAAGCCCATCTTCGGCCGGCGGATGATCTCGGGCGGCAGCAGCGGCTCGGCCACCGCGCGCAGCAGGCCCTTGGTTTCCGGCGCGCGGCCCGGTGCGGCGCGGCCCCGCAGGTCGCCGGGGATCGGCAGCACCAGGTCGATCAGCCGGCGATCCATGAAAGGCGCGCGGGCTTCCAGCGAATGCGCCATCGACATCTTGTCGACCCGCATCAGCAGTTTCTCGGCCACCCGCGCCATCAGGTCGGTGGTGCTGACCAGCTTCAGGGTGTCGCCCCCGGTCGCGGCGGAAAAGCCGGCCTGAAGGTCCGCGACGGCGTGGCCCGCGCTGGGGCCGGCGGACAGGGTCGGCGAGGTCGCCCCCAACAGCCCCGCCACCTCAGGCAGGTCGAATCCGGTCTCGTGGGTCAGGAACATGGTGTCCAGGTCGACCAGACGGCGCGCAACGTCGGCGTGCCGGGCCCGCCCGGTCCGCGCCATCGCCCAGGCCAGCGCCGCGCCCTCCAGCCGCCGCAGCGGGCGCGGCAGCCATCGGTTGGCGCGCCACAGCCGGGCCATCCGCTGGTACTGGAAATATCCGGGGTAGCCGAAGAACAGCTCGTCGGCGCCCTCGCCGACCAGCGCCACGACCACGCCGTGGGTGCGCAGCCCATGGCTGGTCCAGAAGGCATTTACGGCGGCCGGATCGGCGATCGGCACGTCGGCGTGCCAGGCATAGGCGTCCAGGCCATCCAGGGCGTTCGCCTCGGTGACCGGCACCGTGTGAAGCCGCGCACCCGTATGATCGGCGGCGATCTGCGCGAACGCGCGCTCGTCGGCGTCGGGGTGCTCGGGATAGGTGATGGTGAAGGCATCGACCGCCCGGTCGGTGTGCCGCTGCATCAGCGCCACCACCAGGCTGGAATCGAGCCCGCCGCTGAGATAGGCGCCGATGGGAACGTCGGCGACCATGCGTTCGGCGACCGCGCGGTCCAGCGCGTCGCGCACGTCGCTGACCAGCCGGGCATGGTCGTGCCAGTCGCGATCCCGGTCGACATGGCCGTAGGGCTGCCAGAACCGGGTCCGGCGGACCTCGCCCGCGCGCGGCACCACCATCGCCTCGCCGGGCGCCAGCTTGCCGATGCCGGCAAACAGCGTGCGCGGCGGCAGCACGAATTGCAGCGTCATGTACTGTTGCAGCGCCACCGGGTCGATGGCGCGGGTCAGTTCCGGCGCGCACAACAGCGCCTTGATCTCGGAGGCGACATAGAGCCGGTCGCCGGCCCAGGCCGTATAGAGCGGCTTCTTGCCCGCCGGGTCGCGTGCCAGAAGCAGCGACTGGGACCGCGCATCCCAGGCCGCCAGCGCGAACATGCCGACCAGCCGCTCGAGATACGCCGGGCCGTGTCGTGCCAGGCCTTCCAGCACCACCTCGGTGTCGGTACGGGAGCGGAACGATACGCCCTCGGCCTCGAGCTCGGCGCGCAGCGTGGCGAAATTGTAGATCTCGCCATTGTAGGCCAGCATCATCCGGCCGTCCGCCGACACCATCGGCATGTGCCCGGCGGCGCTGAGATCCAAGATCGCGAGCCGGCGGCTGCCCAGGGCGACCGTGGGGTCCGTCCCGTCGTCGCTGGATGTCGTTGTGGAGGAGGTTGGGAAGGCCGCCGGATGGGCCAGGCCGGCATCGTCGGGGCCGCGGTGCACGATGGTATCGCGCATGCGAAGCACCAGACCGTCGTCGACGGGCCGGCCCGATCGATCGAATACGGCTACCAAGCCGCACATCGGCACTCACCTCATGACGGCGCACGCTCGCCCTTCGGAAGGGACTCATCGGGGGATGAACCGGCGTGCGCGACCGCGATGGTTAGATTAACTGGCTGTCATTAACCAGCCATTTCTTGGCGGTCATTTTGGCGCATCGCGCGGCGACTTCCCGCGAGATTGCAGCTCTTTGGCGATCACAGCCGGTGGAAGCGCCCGCGATAGTAGAGCAGGGGTTGCACCGCCGCGTCGGTCGCGATGTCCACGACCTCGCCGACGAAGATCAGATGGTCGCCGCCGTCGTAGATGGCGTAGGTGCGGCAATCCAAGGTGGTCACGCAACCGTCCAGAATGGGGGCGCCGGTCTCGCCGTACCGGAAATCGACCCCGGCCCACTTGTCACCCTTCGGCTGGGCGAATTGCAGGCACATATCCTCCTGCGATGCGCTCAGCACATTGATGGCGAAGCTGCCGGCGGCGCGAAAGCCCTCGATGGAGAGCGCCTTCAGGTCCAGGCTGAACAGGATCAACGGCGGATCGAGCGATACCGAATTGAACGAGCTCACGGTTATGCCGAGCCGTTCACCCTCCGGCGTTTGCGCGGTCACTACTGTAACGCCGGTGCAAAATCCGCCCAGCGCATCGCGCAACGCGCGTTCGTCGATGGCCATGGGGCAGGATAGCCATGGCGCAGCACCCTTCTCAAGCCCCAAGCGCCCGATCCAGAATGGACCAATTGCAAACCAATTTTGGACCGCTTGTATTCCAATCTTGCCTGGCCCATAGTCTTCGCCATGAACGGAGCATCCCAGTTGCAAGGCACTGCACCGACAGTCGAACGGCCGCGCCTGCGCGAGCCCGGACTGGTGCCGTTCGTGCCCGGGCTGGAGCGCTATCGGGTGAAAGGCGGCGGGTCGCTGACCGTTGCGCTGGCCGCTGGCGATGCGGTGCGCGTGACCGACCCGGAGGGCCGCCAGCCGTGTCTGGTGGCCGCCGTGCTGCCCGATGGCACGGGCGACACCGGCGTGCTGGGGCTCGCCGCCAATGCCAGCGATGGCGAGGGCCGGCGGGTGCATCGGGCGTTCGACGATGCGGACTCGCCGCCCGGCGCGGAACTTGCGTTCACGGCCCAGGGTGTGTGCACGCTGGCGGTCGCGGCCCCCGGCGGCCCGATGTCGCCGCACGACCAGGCCCCGCCGACCGACCTGAAGGTCACCATCACCCGCGCCCGGGTGACCGAGACCGTGGCGCATCCGCTGCCGCCGCCGCTGGCCGAACCGGTGTTCGAGGCCAGGGTCGATGCCGCCACCGCCATCGCCTATCGGGTGGAGGCGGGGCAGTACCTGCAGATCATCGACGTGTCGGGCCGGCAATGCTCCGACCTGCAAGCGTTCGACGCCCGCCTGCTCGACAAGGGGATCGAGCGGCCGCTGGACGCCACCACCACGCGCTCGCTGATCGGGCTCGGCTACCCGACGCCGGGCCTGCACGCCAAATACTTCGACCAGGACATGCAGGCGACGCTGGAGGTGATTCAGGACACCTGCGGCCGGCACGACACCTTCGGGCTCGCCTGCACGGCGCGCTACTATGAGGACATGGGCTATTTCGGCCATGCCAACTGCTCGGAGAACTTCAATGCCGCGCTGGCCGACTATGGCGTGGCGCCGCGCAAGGGCTGGGCCGCGATCAACCTGTTCTTCAACACCGCCATCGACGAGCACAACCAGTACCTGGTCGACGAGCCGTGGTCGCGCCCCGGCGACCATGTGCTGTTCCGCGCCGGCACCGACCTGGTCTGCGCCTCCTCGTCCTGTCCCGACGACATCGATCCCGCCAATGGCTGGGTGCCCACCGACATCCATGTCCGGGTCTATGCCGCCAACCAGTCTTTCCAACGCGCCGTGGCTTATCGCATGACACCAGACGCCGAACCGCAGATGACCAAGGAAACCGGGTTTCACCCGCGCACCTCGGCCCTGACCCGCAACTTCACCGAGTATCGCGGCTATTGGCTGCCCACCCATTTCAACAACAAGGGGCTGGAGGCGGAATACTGGGCCTGCCGCGAGGGCGTGGTGGCGATGGACCTGTCGCCGTTGCGCAAGTTCGAGGTGAACGGACCAGATGCCGAGGAGCTGCTGCAGTACACCCTGACCCGCAACGTGAAGCGCCTGGCCGCCGGCGGCATCGTCTACACCGCCATGTGCAACCAGACCGGCGGCATGCTGGACGACGGCACGCTGTTCCGGCTGGGCCAGGACAACTTCCGCTGGATCGGCGGCGACCACTATGGCGGCATCTGGCTGCGCGAACAGGCCGAGGCGCATGGCTGGCGGGTGTGGGTGAAGAGCGCCAGCGACCAGATCCACAACATCGCGGTCCAGGGGCCGAAGAGCCGCGACGTGCTGGCCGAGGTGGTGTGGACGCCGCCGGCGCAGCCCGCCGTGGCCGAGATCGACTGGTTCAAGTTCACCATCGGGCGCATCGGCGGGTTCCACGGCATTCCGGTGATGGTCAGCCGCACCGGCTACACCGGTGAGCTGGGCTATGAGGTGTGGTGCCACCCCAAGGACGCGCCTGCCGTGTGGGACGCGGTGTTCGCCGCTGGAGAGGCCCACGATATCGCGCCGCTCGGCTTGGGCGCGCTCGACGTGCTCAGGATCGAATCAGGCCTCATCTTCTACGGCTATGAGTTCGACGACCAGGTGGACCCGTTCGAAGCCGGCATCGGCTTCACGGTGGCCCTGAAGAACGACGACGACTTCATCGGCCGCGCGGCGCTGGAGAAGCGCAAGGCGAGCCCGCAACGCAAGCTGGTCGGGCTGGAACTGGCCGGCAACGAGCCGGCGGGCCATGGCGACTGCGTCCATGTCGGGCGCAGCCAGATTGGCGTCGTCACCTCCGGCTGCCGCTCGCCATTGCTGGGCAAGAACGTCGCGCTCTGCCGCATGGCGGTGGAGTTTGCCGACGAGGGCACCGAGGTGGAGGTCGGCAAGATCGACGGCCACCAGAAGCGCATTCCGGCGACGGTGGTGCGGTTCCCGTTCTACGACCCGGAAAAGAAGCGCCCGCGCGGGATGGAGTAATCTCCCTACAACGCAAGAACCGGGTGGCTGCGGCCGGTCCCAACTGGTTCGTTCCTCCGCATGACAACGCGGAGGACGGACATGCAACTTCAGGACAAGGTGGCCCTGGTGACGGGCGCCAGCAGCGGTATCGGGCGCGCGGCGGCGCGGCTGTTCGCGCAGGAGGGCGCGCGGGTGGTGACCGGCGCCAGGCGGCAGGCCGAGCTTGACACGCTGGTCGCCGAGATCGCGGACGCCGGTGGCGAGGCGGCCGCACTCGCCGGGGACGTGCGCGACGAAGCCTATGCCAACGCGCTGGTCGACCTCGCGGCCTCGCGGTTCGGCGGTCTCGACGTCGCCTTCAACAATGCCGGCAGCCTCGGCCGGATGGGCGCCGTCGCCGACATGGACCTCACCAATTGGCGCGACACGGTCGACACCAATTTGACGGCGGCGTTTCTGGGTGCGAAATACCAGGTGCCGGCGATGTTGGCGCGCGGTGGCGGATCGCTGATCTTCACCTCGTCGTTCGTCGGTCATGCGGTGGGCATGCCGGGCATGTCGGCCTATGCTGCCGCCAAGGCCGGGCTCGTCGGGCTGGCACGGTCGCTGGCCGTTGAGCACGGCAGCCAGGGCATTCGGGTCAACGCACTGCTGCCGGGCGGCACCGACACGCCGATGGCCGGCGAGTTCGGCAGCGATCCGGAGACGATGGCGTTCGTCAGGTCGCTGCACGCCCTGAAGCGCATCGCCGACCCGATGGAGATCGCGCGCGCCGCCCTGTTCCTGGCCTCCGACCAGGCCAGCTTCGTTACCGGCACGGCCTTGTTCGCCGATGGCGGCAATGCGATCTCGAAGACCTGACCAGCCGCACCGAAAATGAAAACGTTGACACACAGTCAAAAAACTTGACAGCCAGGATATTCTAAGCGTTTCAGTTATGCGTGGAGCGCATGGCCGGCCTGCAATGTTGCGTCTGGTGCAACCCCGCCCGCCAACGGAGTATCCATTTCGTTACGTCCCGGTGGGCCGAGTCCCACACTTGGAGTGCCGGGGCGCGCGGGATCGTCAGATCCTCCATGTCTCCCAAGACGTGAATTCTCCCTGTGACTTTAGCCGCCGAGCACCCGCCCGGCGGCTTTTTCTTGTCCGCGCTGCCGGCGAGCCGGATAAACGTGCCCATATGTAAAGGGGAGGCAAAGCCGATGATCGAGCGCGTCATGGTGCCGGGGGTGATGGCCCCGGTCAGCCACTATTGCCACGTCACCCGGGCCGGGCCCGTGGTGTGGGTCTCCGGCCTGGTCGGCATGGATGCGGACGGCAACGTGCCGGGCGGTACGGTGGCCCAGTTCGACCTGGCGATGGACGATATGGCGAAGTGCCTGGCCGCCGTCGGCGCCGGGCCTGAGCATGTGACCAAGGTGCGGGTGTTCCTGACCGATATCGGCGACCGCGCGGCGATCAACCCGCGGCGCATCAGCTTCTTCGGCGAGCACCGGCCGGCATCCACGCTGGTCGAGGTGTCGGCACTGGTCGATCCGCGCCTGACCGTCGAGATCGAGTGCGAGGCGTATGTCGAGGCGTCCTGAGCCCGTGTTGTATCGGCGGCCTGCGCGCTGGGAACGAATGCAATCGGAAACGGTTTAGCAGCCTGTTAGGTCCGTGACCCGTTTTGCCATGAGCGACTGACGATGTCCGACAGAGAGGGATTGCATGACCTGGAGGACGTGCTGGAGAGCCTGCAGACGGTCAGCGACCGCAACGACAAGGTCTCCATCGGCGACATCCAGGACGAGATAGGCCGACGCTCGTTCGGCCCTTTTCTGCTGGTCTTCGGCGTCATCGTGCTGACCCCGGTGGGCGGTATCCCAGGCGTGCCCACGGCGTTCGGCGTCATCGTGCTGCTGTTCGCGGTTCAGTTGCTGATCGGCAAGGACCATTTCTGGTTGCCCGGGTTCATCTCCAACCGCTCGGTCGATGCCAAAAAGCTGGCCAAGGCGGCGAAGAAGGTCCAGCCGGCCGCCAAGTGGATCGACAGGTTCTTGCGCCCGCGCATGCACTACTTCGTCAAGGGACCGGCCGTCTATTGCGTGGCGGTGGCCTGCGTGATGCTGGCGGTCATGCTGCCGGCGCTGGAGATCGTGCCTTTCGGCGCGGCGGCGCCGGCGGCCGCGATCACGGCTTTCGCGCTTGCGCTGGTGGCGGAGGACGGGTTGCTGGCGTTGCTCGGCTACATGGCCACCGGCGCCAGCATATTCCTGATCGTGAACTACATCCTCGTGTGAAGCTCCGGCGTGGCCAGCCGGGCCGGCGCGCCACCTTGCCGCCACAAACGCCACCATAGATTCGGACCAGCTTACGCTGAAGCGGCGCCTGCCCACTCCCCTACCCGGCCGCCCAATCAGGATGCTGCCGTGGGTGGCCGGGTGGGGGAACGGGCCGGTGCCGACTTGAGCGATCACGCTCTAGATGCACCATTCTGCCACGCATCATCGGCGACCGGCGCGGCGACGGGGACCATTCGATCATGAGCCACGATCTCAGGCGCAATTTGAAGGCGCTGGACACCACCACGACGGCGGCGCTGGCCATTCTGGCCACCGGCAGCGGCTACTGGACCTACATGGGCGTGCGCGGCCTGCTGGACGACACCGGCGTGCTGTCGGTGGGCGGGGCGTTCATCTATTCGGTTGCCGTGTCGGTGGCGATTTTCGCCTTCTGGGCCTACCTGATCCGCTTCCTGCCCGCGATGCGGTCGACCAGCAGCCGGGTCGGGCTTATCGCCAGCATGATCGCCGGCTCGGTCGCCATCGTTGCGATGTCGAGCTGGCTGAACGCGGCCGCGCTGGCGGGTTCCGCCGCGGTCGAGCAGCACCTGGCCACCGCCACCGAGGAATACCAGCAACGGCTGGAGCAGGCACACGAGAATGCGCTGGCCGCCGAGACCCTGCTGCCCGACCTGGAGTTGGCCGCAGCACGTTTCGAGGACATGGCCGCCAGCGAGGAAAGCCGTGGCGCGCTGACCGGCACGTCGGGCCACGGCACCGTGGTGGCGCTGCTGACCCAGACCGCCGACCAGCTCTCCGACCTCGCCGAGCAGATCCGGGCGAGCCGGCCGGAGGTGGCGGCGCTGTTCGAGCGCGGCAGCCAGCACCTGGTCTCCATGCGCCGGCTGACCACGGGCATCAGCGGCGCCCCCATCGACGAGCGCACGGTCGCCTTCGCCGAGGAGGCGATCGCGCTCACCGGCGTGATCACCGCGCTGGAGCAAAGCTCGGTCGCGCCCGCCGTGCGCCGCGCCGCCGACGATTTCGCGACCACCTTCGTGCGTCCCGCGCCCTCCGGCGGCCAGAGCGACCTCGGCCAGCGCCAGGAGGCGGTGGTGGAGTCGGTCGCGGAGGCCATCGGCACCACCAGTGCCGCGCTGTCGGCCGCCGCCGCCGATGTGCTGGCCCGGCCCGATGTGGCGCCGTTTCGCTTCGAGCCGGTCAGCGCCGCCGAGGCGGTGTTGATGTACGCCGGCGAGTTCGTGCCGTCATGGGCCGGCGCCATCGCCATCGATATGATGCCGGCGGTCCTGGTGCTGATACTGATGGTGATCCATGGCGTCATCCGCGCTCAGGAAGGCATCCACGATGTCTCCGAGAACGTCACCGTGGCCGAGCTGAACCGGGCCCTGGTGGCGCTGGAGCGGCTGAACGCGTTGCAAGGTGCCGCCCATCGCAAGGCGCCCGACAAGGACGATACCGACGGCGAAGTCGAAAGCGGCGAGCATGAGCGGGGGGTTGCGCCGGCACCGGTCGCGCCGTCATCGCCCGTCCCGTCAACATCGCCCGTCCCGTCAACATCCACCGTCACGCCCATCGGGCCGACCGGCGCCAAGCACCCGAAGTCGCGGGCCTGAGCCGATGGCACTGTTCGCGCGCTTGCGGCAGACGACGCCCATCGTCGCGATTGCCGCCGGCACCGTTGCCGTCAGCCTGGGGCTGGTCGGCTTCGACATGGCCCAGGCGGTCGGCCGCTCCGGCGAGCTGACCGACCGCAACGACCCGCTGCCGCCGACCATCCGCACCCCGCCCGGCTACACCCATCCCGGCGACGGGCCGCCACCGGTGCCTGGCGACCAGGTGCGCCGCTACGTGCCGGAACTGCACCCGGGCGAGCCGGAGCGTGCGCCATCCGAGAACGATATCGAGGGTGCTGCGATGACCTTCGCCCTGGAAGAGGTCGGCGGCCGGCCCACCATCGTCGCGCGCGGCCGCATGGTCTCAGGGACGCTCGACCTGTTGATCGCCTTCGACGAGCGCCACGGCGAAACGGCCGAGCAAGTGCTGCTGGACAGCCCCGGCGGTGTGCTGGTGGAGGCGATGGCGATGGGCAATTACATCCGCGAGCGCGGCTTGGACACGCTGGTCGAGCCGGACGGGCTCTGTGCCTCGGCCTGCCCGCTGGCGTTTGCCGGCGGGGTCGCGCGGCGGGCGGACGCGACGAGCTGGATCGGCGTCCACCGCGTCTACATCACCCAGCAGGGCGTCGGCGACACGGTGGAAGGGCTGCGGCGTGGCCAGCAGCTCGCCGCGGCCTGCATGCAGCACCTGGAGGATCTGGGCGTCGACCCCGATGCGTGGCGCCCGGCGCTCGCCACCCCATGGAACGAGATGTATTTCTTCACGCCCGAGGAACTGGACGAAACCGGACTGGCCACCGTTCTGGGGAGTTGAACACCCCTCATATTCCCAAATTGTCATCCTCGGGCTTGTCCCGAGGATCCATTTATGGCCAAGGAATCAACAGGTTGAGATTGTGCTCCGTCGTTGTGGCGGTCGTCCGGCTGACGCTGCCCCACAGGAGCCGACTACATGAGGGGGGCTTGTGTCTCGCTCATGAATGGGTCCTCGGCACAAGGCCGAGGACGACATAATCTTTGGTTGCGGGGAGCGCGACTCAGAACAAACTGTTGTTGCTGGTCAGCGGGCACCAGCGCGCGCCCTTCAGATGCGTTAGCAGCGCCTGGGTCGCGCGCGGGGTGCCGATCCGCTCCAACGCCTCGATGGCGTAACCGGGCACGTAGCGGTTGCCGTCGTCCAGAGCCGCCAGCAGGGCGTCGGTGGCGGGTTCCGCGGCCGGACCGTGACGTGCCAGCGCCAGCGCCGCGTTGAACCGCACCTCGTCGACCTCGTCCGTCAGTGACGTTGCCAGTGCCGCGATGATCCCGGGCGAGGCGTCTTGCAGCCCCAGCGCCTCGACGGCGTTCATGCGCACATTGTCGTCGGCGTCCGTGGCCGCCCGGATCAGCACGCTGCGGGCGGCGGCGCTGTCGTCACGGATCTCGCCGAGCGCGAAGGCGATGTACTTGCGCAGCCGGGGCCGCGCGCCCTTGTAGGCGTCGATCAGCGCGGGTGCTGCGTCCCTGCCGACCGCGACGAGACCGTGGGCCGCATTGCGGGCCTGCATCTCCAGTTCGCTCTTCTGCCCCTCGTCGACGAAGACGCGGGCATCGTCGACGTTCTCGCCGTCATTGGCCTGCATGGCTGCGACGAGTGCAGGCACGGCGGCCTTGCCCAGCGCGCCGAGCGCATAGGCCGCCGACAGGCCGACCGGCTCCGACGGATCGTTCAGCAAATCGGCCAGATCGGGAATGAGTGGCGTGCCCGCCGCACCCTGCCGGGCGATGTCGGCAATGGCTTCGCGCCGCCGCGCCGGGTCCGTGTCGGCCAGCCCCCGGCGCAGTTCGCCGACGTCGAGGTCGCCGGTCGCCTCCGGTGAGGGCGCGTGGGTGCCGGCGCGGCCGCTCAGCCATGCCCAGTGTTCCCGCCAGACCGGCTCCATCGCATAGGCCGGCTGGCTGCGCGGCGCCTGCCAGTCATGGCTGCTGTTGTTCCAGGTCGGGGCTTCCGGCGGGCGCAGGCGGACGAACTGGCACTTCAGCATGTAGCGGTCGAGGTCGGTGAAGTTCTCCATCTTGCGATGCCACAGGTCGAAGTGGATCAGCATGCAGGTGCCGCCGGCGCCTTCGCCGGGCACCTCGATCTGGTCGATGTCGTCCAGCCGCTGGGCGATGGTGTGGGTGCCTGGCACCACGCCGGTTGGCCCGATCTCGGGATAGATCGCCTGCGGGTAGTACATGATCATCACCCACCAGGGGTGGTGGTTGTGCACCTTGCGCTTATAGCCCCAGTAGGTGTCGTGGTGGAAAACCTGCGGCGCCGTGCCGGGCGGGTTGGAGTGCAAGGCGCGGTGCGGGTGTAGGAACCAATTGTCGGGGCCGAGCACGCTGTCGAGCGCGCCGCGCACCACCGGGTCCTCCCACAGACAATGCACCTCCGGCACCAGCGGCAGGATGTTGTTGCCGGTGTCGCTGTCGCTGTCGCGCCCGGCGATCTCCAGGAAGCGCGCGAATACGTTGGCGTGGAACGCGGCCGGCAGGCGGGGCGTCAGGGTCAGGTAGCCATTGGCCAGGAGATGCGCGATCTGCGCGTCGTCCAGCAGCACCGATGCGTCTTCGCCCGACCTGTTGCCCGCAACCGTGCGCGCCAGGGGCGAGCGCAGGCCCTCATCGTCGATGAACTGGCGCTCGTTGCGCAGGCGATAGCCGCTGTCGGCGGCGGGGGTGGCGGGGTTCGGCATGACGCGCTCTCAGCGAAGTGTTGTGGCGGCGGGCTGTCGCGTGGCGGCACGAATTAGACCAGATCGCCCTGCCTGCGCCAACTCGGACCCAAAAGTCCCCTAATCCGCGCCGAACACCTGCGTCATCACGTAGTAGTGCGGATAGATGCCGCGCGCGTCGACCGCGGTGTTGAAATCGTAGGGCCCGTCCAGGTTGAAGTACTGCTTGGAGTCGATGGCGATGACGAAGTACTCGTCGCCGAGCTTCACGAACAGCGGCGAGCCGGAGTTGCCGACCACGGTATCGCACTCGTGGTGGATGGTGTTGTCGTCGTAGATGCGCACGATGCGGCAGCCGATGTGCGCCATCTGCTGGCGCGGATGGTCGTAGCCGTAGCCGGACTGGATGACGGTCAGCCAGCCCCCGTCGGCCACCGCGTGCAGCTCGCCCTCGCTCAGCCGCAGCACCCGGATGAAGCCGATCTCGGTACCGATGTCGTCGTCCAGCATGGCGAACGCCCAGTCCAGCCCGTCGGCATTGGGGCTGCGCGAGAACGTCAGGTTGTTGAATTCAGGCGCCAGGAAGACCGACCCGATGCTGGCCAGCGCCACATAGCTGTTGCCATCGAGCCCGGCGACGAAGCTGACCGCCTCGTCGCGCCGTTCGGGGTCGTTGTCGTCGAAGAAGCAGTGGGCGGCGGTCAGCACCAGGTTGGTTTCGACCAGCACACCGGTGCATGTGGCGCCGCTTTGCATGCGCACCTGCCCGATGGCGCGCCACGGATAGGCGCTGGCGTCCACGAACATGCGGTCGTCTGCGCCGAAGAACTGGCGCAACTCCTGCGCCCAGGCGCCGCCCGGCCAGAGCGCCAGCAGCCCGGCCGCAAGCCACACTCGGCAGCGCACAACAAGAATGGCAACACGCATGGCGGGGTCCGGGGGCGGCACGCAGTTCGACCAGGCAACAATTGCGCGAGCAGATAGCGCGACCGAGCGCCGCTGTCGCGGACTCAAGCGATCATATTGGCGTTATCGGCGCCGGCCCGTCATTAACATGGATCGGCCTCCATGACTCTAACCATCGCTGACTCTAACCATCGCTTCATTCGCCCAGCCGAATCACCCGGGCGGTGGGGCGGCCGGCGAGGCTGCGATAGGCCTCGTAGAAGCCACGCACGTCGACCGCGATGTTGCGCACCACCCGGCCGTCGGTGTCGCACTCCGCCGCCACGTCGATGGCGACCACGTACTCGCGGCCGTCCTGGCTGAGAAACAGCGGCGAGCCGCTATCGCCCGGCAGGGTGTCGCAGTCATGGGCGAAGGTGCCGTTGGCGAACACGTTGCCAATGGAGCAGCCGCGGTGCGCGCTGAGCGAGAACGGCAGGTCGATGCTGTAGCCTGCCTGGGCGACCTGCTGGCCGTTGGAGCCGCCGGTGCCGAGGACGGCGACGGAATCCGGCCGCCAGATCTCGATGTAGCCGATCTCAGCGCCGATCGGCGTGGCCAGTTCCAACAGCGCCCAGTCATGGGCCATGTCGCCCTCGCGGCCCCGGTAGGCTCCGGGCACCACGATGTCGACCACGGCGGCGGTGGCCTGATAGGTGCGGTCGCGCACGCCGGCATAGAACTGGATGTTGTTGCTCGGCACCGGCCGGCCGTTGGCGTCGGTCACGCAATGGGCGGCGGTCAGCAGGACGTCATCGTCGATCAGCACGCCGCTGCACTGGGTGGTGGCCGAAGAGACGACGAGGCCGACGGCGCGCCATGGCAACTGGCTGCTGTCGACCAGCGACCGGTCGTCGTGCCCGAAGAAGTGAAGCTGGGGGTCGACGGAGGTGGGCACCAGTTCGCGGCGGATGCCGCAGAACGAGTCGCGGACCGCCAGCGGCGACTCGGCCCAGGCGGGCCCGGCCTGCGTCGCACCCACCGCCATGCCGGTGGCTAGCACCGGCATGGCGAGGGTCGAACGCATCATGCGCAAGAAGACGGTCATACCTGACCCTTGGGGCTACCTGGCCTGGCCCCAAGGTGGCATGGCGGCGCTAACATAAGGTTTCCGTTGCCACGGCAATCGAGCGCGCCGCGGCGTCGGGTGCGGGACGACCTATTTCGGCGCCATGCGGATGGCGCCGTCCAGCCGAATGGTCTCGCCGTTGATCAGCTCGTTCCCGGCAATGTGCATGACCAGCGAGGCATATTCGTCGGCCCGGCCCAGGCGCGACGGGAACGGGATCTGGGTGGCCAGGCTGTCCTGCACGTCTTGCGGCAGACCGGACATCATGGGCGTGCCGATGATGCCGGGCGCGATGGTGACCACGCGAATGCCGAATTTCGCCAGCTCGCGGGCCGCCGGCAGGGTCAGGCCGACGATGCCGCCCTTGGACGCGCTGTAGGCGACCTGGCCGATCTGGCCGTCGAATGCCGCGACCGACGCGGTGTTGATGACGAAGCCGCGCTCGCCATCCTCGTTCAGCGTGTCCATGCCGGCCATATCGGTCGCGGCCAGCCGCATCAGGTTGAACGAGCCCAAAAGGTTGATGTTGATGGTGCGCGCGAACAGGTCGAAGTCGTGCGGCCCGTCGCGCCCCACCAGGCGCGCGCCGGTGGCGATGCCGGCACAGTTGATCAGCACGCGCGCCGGGCCATGGGCGTCGCGCGCCGCGGCCACCGCATCTTCCGCGCTCTTGGCGTCGGCGACATTGCATTCGACCGCGATGCCGCCGATTTCGCCGGCCACGGCATTGGCGGCCTCCATGTTCACGTCCAGGCACGCCACCTTGGCGCCTGCCGCCGCCAGCGCCCGCGCCGTCGCGGCCCCCATGCCCGATCCGCCGCCTGTCACCAGCGCCGCATGTCCATCTACGTTCATTCCAGGTCCCCGCCTTGCCGAGTTTTGAGTGAGTCGCGCGCTTGTAGCGCATCGTTTTGCGATGCAACAGCCATACCGCAGGCCAAAGCGGGGAGACCGCGTCGCGGGTGTACACACCGCGCGCCGACTGTACTATGGTTCGCGCCAAGGGCCGCAAAGGCCCATCGACATGACCGTCGCACGGGAGGAAGAGATCGTGACGAGCAGACTGTCCAACCTGTTGAATGCCCCTGCCGAAAACACCGGGGTGACCCGCCGCCGGTTCGTGCGCGGTGCTGCCTCGGCCGCGCTGGCCGGGCCGTTGCTCGCCAACCCGGCGCTGATGAAGCTGGGCCGCGCCGCCGATTTCTCCGGCGAGACGCTGCGATTCATGGTCATCAACCCGCATGCCGGCTCGATCGACCCGCTGTCGGCCGCGTTCGCCGAGCTGACCGGCGCCACCGTCGAGGCGGTGAAGGTGCCCTACGACCAGATCACCGCGCAGGCGACCCTGGACGTGGTGTCCGGCGCCAACGAGATGGACGTGTTCGAGTACTGGTACGCCGACAAGGAAGCGCTGGCGCGCGACGGCGTGCTGCTGGACGTGACCGACCGCATCGCCGCCGACGCCGACCTCGATCCCGACGACTATCTCGGCGCACTCTACGACGCCTACACGCTGGTCGACGGCCGCCGCTATGGCCTGCCCTATGACGGCGACACCCACGTGCTGTTCTACAATGCCGAAATCCTGGAGCGGAACGGCCAGACCCCGCCGACCACCTGGGCCGAGTACACCGCGGTCGCCAAGGCGATCACCGAGGCGGAGAGCGGCGACGGCATCTATGGCTGCATCATCATGGGCCTGAAGGTGCCGATTATCATCTGCTCCACCTATGCCAACCGGCTCGGCGGCTTCGGCGGCGACTTCCTGGACTCCAACGGCGCACCGGCGCTGACCACCGACGCCGCCATCGGCGCCGCACAGGCGATCCTGGATGCGGCGCCCTATGCTCTGCCGACCCCGGCGGAGACCGAGTTCGGCAACTCGATCCCGGTGTTCCTGGGCGGCCAGGGCGGCATGATCGAGTTCTGGACCGACATGGGCACCTGGGCGCAGGACCCCGAGCAGAGCTCAATCGTCGACAAGTGGGGCGTGGTGCCGATGCCGGTGGGCGGCAACAACACCGTGCACCGCCCGGCGATGAATGCCGGCTTCGGGTTCGGCGTTTCCTCCGGGTCGCACAACGTCGACATGGCGTGGGAATTCGTCCGCATGGCGGGCAGCAAGGAAACCCATATCGACGTGCTGACCAACAACAAGACCGGCGTCGATCCCATCCGCCATTCTGCGATGGAGGCGTATCGCGAGTTCGCGCCGTTGCAGGCCGACGCGGTGGAGCAGGCGATCAGCAATGCGTTCCCGTGGCCGACCATCCCGGAGACGCCGAAGCTGATGAACACGCTGAGCGACGAGCTGGCGGAAATGATCGCCGGCAACAAGACGCCCGAGGAAGCGCTGGGCGACGCCCAGGCGGCCTGGGAGGACGAGCTCGGCTGATCGGCAACCGGCGGCGGACGGCCGTCGATCGTGTGGGTGACGGTGCCTTTGTACCCCTGCCGCCGGCGGCGGCAGGGCCGGCGCACGACACGCAACATTGATCCCGCATTTCGCGGGCAGGCCGAAATTTTGTTGCAACCGGCGCGCGCTTTGCGCAACAACCCCCGCGGGCCAAGCTCGTTGCCGGCCAACTTCCCCCACCCGGCGCCGATCTGGATCGCCGCTGCCAGTGTTCGTACTTGTCACCCGGCGGGCGTCGCCGTTTCGCGCCGTCCGTCGATATCGTCACCTGTCACCTGTGAGAAGCGTACGCTCGTAGACCCAAGATGAGAGCCTACATCGCATTCGCCGACAAACTGTCGTCCTGGTTCGGCAAGGCGTTCGCCTGGTGCATCATGATCATGACGCTGGGTGTCGCCTACGAGGTGTTCGTGCGCTATCTGCTGCGCGACCCGACGTCCTGGGCGTTCGACATCTCGTACATGATGTACGGCACGCTGTTCATGATGGCCGGCGCGTACACCCTGTCGCGCGACGGGCACGTACGCGCCGATGTGTTCTACCGCCTGTGGAAGCCGCGGACCCAGGCGATCATGGAATGCATCCTCTACGTGCTGTTCTTCTTCCCCGGCGTGCTGGCGCTGGTGTTCGCCGGGTGGGAATACGCCGACAAGTCCTGGGGCTACAACAACAATGCCGGCGAAGTCAGCGTCATGAGCCCGGCCAACGTGCCGATCTTCCAGTTCAAGACCGTGATGCCGGCCGCCGGCGCCCTGCTGGTGCTGCAGGGCATCGCCCAGGTCTTCCGCTGCATCATCTGCATCCAACAAGGCTACTGGCCGCCGAAGGCCGCCGACGTCGAGGAGATGGAGCAGCAGCTCCTGGACGAGAAGACCCGCGACGTGCTGCTGCATGGCAGCGAGGCGGTGGATGTGCCCTCCGGCTTGACGCGGGACGAGGACGCGGCTGCGCCGGGCGGATCGCCCGATAACGAAAACAATCCAGACAAGAGCGGACCCAACCGGACATGAGCGATCCCACCATCGGCGTGATGATGCTGGGCGTCTTCATCGTCCTGATCATGCTGGGCTTCCCGATTGCCTTCACCCTGATGGCGCTGGGCGTGGGCTTTGGCTACTACGCCTATTTCGACGCCGCCCGCATGGACAACCTGCTCGACAACCGGGTGTTCAACCTGTTGGTCAACCAGACCTACTCGGTGATGTCGAACGACGTGCTGACGGCGGTGCCGCTGTTCCTGTTCATGGGCTACATCGTCGAACGCGCCAATATTGTTGCCCGTTTGTTCTCATCACTGCAAATCGCCGCCCGGCGCGTGCCGGGCTCCATGGCGGTCGCCGCCCTGATCACCTGCGCGCTGTTCGCCACCGCCACCGGCATCGTCGGCGCGGTGATCACGCTGATGGGCCTGCTCGCCTATCCGGCGATGCTGAAGGCGCGTTACGACACCCAGTTCGCATCCGGCGTCATCTGTGCCGGCGGCACGCTGGGCATCCTGATCCCGCCGTCGATCATGCTGATCGTCTATGCGGCGACCTCTAGCGTTTCCATCGTCCAGCTCTATGCCGGCGCGCTGCTGCCGGGCGCGCTGTTGGCCGGGCTCTACGTGGTTTACGTCATCGGCCGCGCAGCACTGCAGCCGAAGATCGCGCCGCCGCCGCCGAAGGAGACCTACGAGGGCGTTTCGCGCGGTGAGGTGATGCGGATGATGGCAACGTCGTTCGTGCCGCTGGCGATCCTGATCCTGTCGGTGCTGGGCGCGATCCTGTTCGGCCTGGCAACACCCTCCGAGGCGGCGTCGATCGGCGCGTTGGGCGGCCTGGTGCTGGCCGCGAGCTACCAGTTGCACGGCTTCTTCAGCGGCGCCGACAAGCACGTGCCGCCGTGGGCGGCGTGGTCCATCGGCGGCTCGCGCCTGGGCTTCCTGCCGTGCGTGGCCTTCGGCGCCTTCGGCGCCTTTGCCATCCTGATCCTGGTCATGTTCGCCGGCATGTTCTTCGGCTATGTGCAGGGCATCACCGAATGGCCGCCCGGGCTGTGGGTGGCGGTCGCGGCGGTGTTGACGCTGCTGGTCGCGACCACGGGCCAGCCGCTGATCGGCTTGCTTGCGAAGGCTGCCCAGGACGGCACGGTCCGCTCGTTGCTGATGCGCGCATTCCAGTTGGCTTTGGCGGTGATGATCGTGGCCCAGATCGCCGGCTGGCTGTTCGGCGGCGGCGAGGAGGCGGCGGAAGCCGCGGCCCAGGCCGCCGAGGGCGAGGAAGCGGCGGAGGCGCCGTATACGCTGGGCGACACCCTGTCCGACGTGGCGACCTATGCCGCGTTCGTGTTCGGGCTGAGCGCGATCCTCCTGGTGATGGGCACCCTGTTCCACTGGCTGGCGCGCAATGTGGCGAGCAACCGGCTGGAGAACCAGTTCCTGCGCATTGCCGGTTTCGCGGCAATCCTGGGGTTGGCAGTGGCGGTCGCCGCCATTCTGGTCACCGGGGCCGTGCATCCGGACCCGGAAGCGCCGATGCTGTGGCACCTGCTGGATGCCTTCACTTTGGGCTTCCCGCTGGTGGCGGCGGTCGCCTGCGGCACCAAGTGGGACGGCATGCGCGAATCGGTCTATTTGACCGTGCGCACCTCGGCAATGGTGTGCTGGCTGTTCGTCGGCTCCTGGACCTTCTCGTCGGTGTTCTCCTACCTCGGCGGCGAGCAGCTCGTCGAGGAGTTCGTGGTCACCCACATCGACGGCATCGCGATCTTCTTCCAGGACATCTTCTCGGTCTCCGACGAGGCGTTGCCGTTCCTGCGCGGCCTGTGCTTCCTGATCCTGGCGCAGTTCATCATCTTCCTGCTCGGCTGGCCGCTGGAATGGTCCGAGATCGTCATCATCTTCGTGCCGATCTTCCTGCCGCTGCTGCCGATCTTCGACATCGACCCGCTGTTCTTCGGCATCCTGGTGGCACTGAACCTGCAGACGTCGTTCCTGACGCCACCGATGGCGATGTCCGCCTACTACCTGAAGGGCATCGCGCCGCCACACGTGCGCCTTGTCCAGATCTTCCGGGGCTGTATGCCGTTCCTGATGATGGTGTTCCTGTCGATGATCATCGTCTACGTGTTCCCGGAGATCGTGCATTGGCTACCGGAGCTGGTCTATGGCTGACGTTCACCGCCCCAGTGTTCAACGTCCCGTCGATCCGCAGCTGGTCAACTGGCCGCTGGCCGACCTGCGCGACAAGCTGGCGACGGGCGCGGTTTCCGCCGTCGACGTCGCCCGCGCCTTCCTCGCCGAGATCGAGGCGAAGGAAGAGCAGGTGCAGGCCTGGACCCACCTGGACCCGGAGCACGTGATCAACCAGGCCAAGGCGCTGGATGCCTATCGCGGCACCGGCCAGCCGCTGGGCGCGTTGCACGGCATTCCGGTCGGGCTGAAGGACATCATCGACACCTGCGACATGCCGACCGAGAACGGCACGGTGCTGGACGCCGGGCGCCAGCCGAAGCGCGACTCCACCGTCGCCGCGCGGCTGCGTGCCGCCGGGGCGGTGATCATGGGCAAGGCGGTGTCGACCGAGCTCGCCTTCTTCTCGCCGGGCAAGACCCGCAATCCGCACGACCCCAACCGCACGCCGGGCGGCTCGTCGTCCGGCTCCGCGGCGGCGGTGGCCGCCGGCATGGTACCGCTCGCCATCGGCACCCAGACCAAGGGCTCGGTGGTGCGGCCGGCCTCGTTCTGCGGCGTGGTGGGATACAAGCCGACCCACGGCCGCATCGGGCGTGGCGGCACGCTGCTGCAGTGCCATCAGCTCGATACCATCGGCCTGTTCGCACGCGACGTGGACGGTGCGGCGCTGGCCGCCGACGTGCTGTTCGGCTTCGACCCGGCGGACACGGCGACCCAGCCGCGCGCCGCCTCCCGCCTGCATGAGACCGCGACCGCGACACCGCCGGTGGAGCCCCTGTTCGCCTTCGTCAAGACGCCGCACTGGGACGAGGCCGACGACGACACCAAGGCTGCGTTCGCCGAGTTGATGGACGCATTGGGCGACCGCTGCGACGAGGTCGATATCGGCCCGGTGTTCGCCGAGGCGTGGCCGGCGCAGCAGGCGCTGATGTGCTCCGGCATGGCGCGCAACCTCGGCCACTACGAGAAGCGCGGCGCCGACAAGCTGAGCCAGGTCACCAAGGACCTGTTCGCGGAGGGGCGCGAGGTCAGCGCCATCCAGTTCATGAACGCCATCGACTGGCGCGACACCCTGAACGCCGGCCTGGAGAAGGTGTTCGAGCGCTACGACGCCATCATCACGCCGTCGGCACCGGGCGAGGCGCCGCTTGGCCTGGGCGCCACCGGCAACCCGGTGTTCTGCGCGCCATGGACGTTCCTGGGCACCCCGGCGATCTCGCTGCCGATGATGACCGGCGCCAATGGATTGCCGCTGGGCGTGCAACTGGTCGGCCGCGCCGGCGAGGACGGTCGACTGCTGCGCACCGCGCGCCACTTCATGGCGTCGCTGATGGACGGGGAGGCTTCCTGATGAAGGGATTGGATGCCGGCCTGGCGCTCATTTCGCTGGCGGCCTTCCTGTGGTTCATCGGCATCGTCAGCATGTTCGTGCTCGAAGCCAACCTGATCGTCGTGTTCCTGATCGGCGCGGGCCTCGCCATCTACGACTTCTGGCGCTCGTTCCGCCAGCGGCGCGATGGCAACGGCGGTAGTTAGGCAACTCTTGCCACCCTCGGCCTTGGGCCGACCGGAATCACACTCCTCGACAAACACACCATTGTCGTCCTCGGGCTTGTCCCGAGGACCCATTTGTGGGGCGGTCCGGGCCAGTGCCGTTCGAAGCTGGATGGGTGAACCGTCGCATCCATCCGCCCGCCAGTTCAGATGCCGATTCGTCTCAACCTGTTGAGTTTCTGGACAACGATGGGTCCTCGCCACAAGGGCGAGGACGACAGATGGTTGTTTGTTGCAACCGGTCAAAGCAGCCCGAAGCGGCGGCGCTGCTTGTCCTCGTAACGCTGGTGATATTCCTCGGCGCGCCAGAACGTGGTCGCCGGGGTGATTTCCGTGACGATGCCGCCGCCGAAATGCCTCTGCTTGGCGGCCATCGAAGCTTCTGCCGCCGCGTGCTGCGTGTCGTCGGTGGTGAAGATCGCCGAGCGGTATTGGCTGCCGACATCCGGGCCCTGACGGTTCAACTGGGTCGGGTCGTGGATCTGCCAGAACACGTCCAGCAGCTCCTCATAGCCGACCCGCGCCGGGTCGAACACCACCCGCACCGCCTCGGCATGGCCGGTGGTCCTGGAACAGACCTGCTCATAGGTCGGGTTCCGGGCCGTCCCGCCGGTGTAGCCGACCTCGGTCTCGACCACGCCTTCCAACTGGCGGAATACGGCCTCCGGGTGCCAGAAACAGCCGGCGGCAAAAATGGCGGTCTGGGTATCGGTGCTCATCGGCCTGCCCTCACGCGGAAATCGTCAACGCAATGTATGAGCGGTCAGCGGCGAAGTCATTGCTGGAGGGATTGCACGAATGCGTCATCGGAGGCTGCCGCCTCGGCCAGCAATTGCGCGTTGAGTTCGGGGCTGACCGGGACCAGCGCGTCGGCCGGGCGGTCGAAGCGCGGCGTGGCGGCAAGCAGGGCACGGGTGTAGGCATGCGCCGGGTTGGCGAGCACGTCTTCGGTAGCACCGGTCTCCAGCACCCGCCCGGCGTGCAGCACCACCACCCGGTCGGCGAGCTTGGCGACAACGCCCAGGTCGTGGGTGACGAACAGGATCGCTGTGCCGGCCCGGTGCTGCATCTCGCGGATCAGGCGCAGCACCTGGCGTTGCACGGTCACGTCCAGCGCCGTCGTCGGCTCGTCGGCGATGATCAGCGCCGGGTCGCAGGCAAACGCGATGGCGATCAGCACCCGCTGGCGCATGCCGCCGGAAAGCTCATGCGGGAACTGGCGCAGCACCCGCGCCGGGTTCGGCAGGTGCACGGCGTCCAGCAGCTCCAGGGCGCGGGCCCTGGCCTTGGCGGCGTTCATCCCCAGGTGCATGCGCAGCACGTCACAGAGCTGGCGTTCGATGCGGTGCACCGGGTTCAGCGCGCTCATCGGGTCCTGCGGGATCAAGGCGATGCGCTTGCCGAGCAGGGCATGCCGCGCGCGGCCATGGTCGGCCAGCAGGTCAAGGCCCTCGAATGTGACGGTGCCGTGCTCCAGGTAGGCGGCCTTCGGTTCCAGGCCCAGCACCAGCCGGCCGATCATGGTCTTGCCGGCGCCGGATTCGCCGACCAGCCCGACCACCTCGCCGGGTCGCACGTCCAGCGAGACATCGCGCAGGATGGTCGTACGCGTACGCCCCTGCCCAACGCTCAGCCGCACGTCTTCCAGCGACAGTGTGGGCTGTGCGGTTATCGAAGCCACGCCGCTCAGGCCTCCACCGCCGACACGGTCGGGCGGCCTTCGCTGCCCTGCCTTTCTTTCGGCCCGCGGCGGTTCGCCTGCCACCACATCAGCGCGAGCAGGCTCAAGACCACGGCCATGGCGCAGAACTGGTAGATGATCTCGTTGGTCAGAGCGCTCACGTAGGTGGCATGGTGCCCGGCCTCGCTGGCGGCGATGGTGGAAAAGAAGATCTCGCCGCCGACCGCAACGCCCAACCCCAGTCCCGCCTGCTGAAACGATTGCAGCGCGCCGGACCCCGAGCCGGCATCGCGGTCGGGCACGGTCGCCAGCACCATCTGGAACATGGCCCCGATGGCCGTGCCCAAGCCGAGACCGACCACCAGCAGCGCCGGCGCCACACTCCAGTGATTGACGCTATCGGTAACGTCGGCGATCAGGATGCGCAGCCAGACGAAGCCGATCAGCACGGCCACGGCCCCGAACGCGACACGGCCGTGCAACACGCGGCTGCCGATGCGCCCGGCGACCAGCGAGGCGACAAAGATGCCGACCGGCATCGGTGCGGTGGTGTAGCCGGACTGGAACGCGGTGAAGCCGAAACCGGTCTGCAGGAAGATCGCGAACGACATGAAGAAGCTCGGCATGGCGGAGAACAGCGCCGTCGTCATCGCGGCACCGATCATATAGCTGGAATTGTGCAACAGGCCGACCGGCAACAACTGCGGCAGGCCGAGCCGCGCGCGGCGATGCTGCCACATCACGAAGGCCGTTGCCGCAACCGGCGCCACTGCCAGCATGACGAATATCCACACTGGCCAGCCGAAGCCGCGCCCCTCGACCAAGGGGAATACCAGGCACACCACGGCAATTGCGCCGAGCGGAATGCCGATCCAGTCGATCCGCCCCCGGTGGCCCGGGATGTTGGGAATCAACGCCAGGCCGGCAATCATCGCGATGATGCCGATGGGCACGTTGACCAGGAATATCGGCCGCCAGTCGAGGCCGAACAGGTCGGCGGCGATCAGCAGCCCGCCGACCAGCGGCCCGGCGACTGCGGCCATGCCGGCGTTGAGACCGAACAGGGAGAACGCCAGCCCGCGTTCCTGCGGCGGGAACATCACCTGGGCGATGGCCAGTGTCTGCGGCATCATAGCCGCTGCCGCCAGCCCTTGCAGCACCCGGCCGGCGATCAGCCATCCGATGCTGGGTGCCGCCCCGCACATCACCGAGAAGACGGTGAAGCCAAGCACGCCGAACAGAAAGACCTGGCGCCGGCCGACGATATCGCCAAGCCGGCCGAACGGCAGCAGGCCGACGGCGAATGCCAGCACATAGGCGGCGACCAGCCATTCCAGCTCGGCCGGAGAGGCATTCAGGTGCGTCTGCAAGGTCGGCAGCGCCACGTTGACGATGGTCACGTCGACCAGGTTCATGAACGCGGCCATCAGCAGGGCGCAGTGGGCGATCCAGCGCCCCGGCAACAGGTCTTGCGCCCCGGCCGGCGCGGCGGTTTGCGGTGGACCCGCCATCTAGGCCGCGGACCCGTTCAGGGTAGTGGCCGCCGCCGGGCTGACGACCGCGCGGACGATCTCGTCGAGGAAGGCGTGGAACTCGTCGCGGGTCTGCTTGCCATGGCTGCGCACGCCGACCAGGGCGGAAATAATCATCAGGGCCGCATTGTCCGGGTCCAGGTCGGGCCGGAAATCGCCAGTGGCGCGCCCGTCGCGCAGGATATCGGCGAAGTGATGCCGCCACTGGGTGCGCATCCGCTCCATCACCGCGTGCACGGCCTCGTCCCGCCGTTCGCGCGAGCCGAGCTCGGCGAACACCTGGATGACGTCGGGCTTCTCGAACAGGATTTCCTCGTAATTGCCGAGCTTGGTGGTCAGCCGCTCCAGCGGCGACAGCCCCTCGTGCGGGCGCGCGGCGTGCTGGGCGGCGAACTCGTCGCGCAGGGATTGCGCCACCAGTTCG
This sequence comes from Alphaproteobacteria bacterium, assembly GCA_965227515.1. GTDB lineage: Bacteria > Pseudomonadota > Alphaproteobacteria > CALKHQ01 > CALKHQ01 > CBDDFZ01. Next base: position 316,275 of record CBDDFZ010000001.1, on the reverse strand, counting down.
ACCAGCGCCTGCTTGGTCGGCACGTGGTAGTGCAGGGTGGCGACATTGATGCCGACCCGGTCGGCGATGGCGCGGGTGCGCAGGCCCTCGAACCCACGCTCGACGATCAAAGCACGGGCGGCGGCGGCGATGTCGCTGCGCCTGCGCGCGCTGCTGGAGCGCGTGGGCGGCGCGGCTTCGGCCGCCGTGGCATCGTCCACGGTTTCGATGTGTTCCATCATGTCCTCCTCGCCTCCGTCATGGAGGCGGTCGCAACAAATCAATCAGTTGATGGAGAAGGCCGCGCGAGTCAATTGCGCTTTGTGCATGGCAGCACTTCACGGATTGCGGGTGCGGGAGCCCTGGCCGCCATTGCGTGTCGCCCGCAGCAACTCGGCACCTGCGTGATCTGCCCTCGTTGTCATGCGCGGACTTGAGGAGCCTGTCCTTGGGTCGGCCTACGGCCGAGCCCGAGGGCGCATCCACGTCTTCAGTTGTCGCGCGCAGAAGACGTGGATACCCGGGACTCGGTCCCCTTCCATACGGACGGGGACCGGCCCGGGCATGACGTTGGTGGTATGGCTATCGGTTGGGTGTCACCGCCGCAGTACGGGATCCAGGGCGTGGCGCAGCCCGTCGCCCAGCAAGTTGAGCGCGATCACGGTCACCGCGATGCAGGCCATCGGGAACGCCATCAGCCACCAGGCGTGGTTGATGTTGGTGCGCCCCTCCGCGATCATCCCGCCCCAGGTCGGATCGTCGGAGGCGACGGAAAGGCCGACGAAGCTGAGGATCGCCTCCACCACCACGGCGATGCCCATCTCCAGGGTCAGCAGCACGATCAGCAGCGGCGCCACATTGGGCAGGATCTCGCCGACCAGGACGCGCCAGCCGCCGAGCCCGATGGTCCGCGCCGACGTCACGTAGTCCTGGGCGCGCTGCACCATCACCTCGGCGCGCACCACGCGGCAGAACCGGGTCCAGTCCACCACCACGATGGCGATGATCACCGCGTTCAGGCCGGCGCCGATCACCGCCACCAGCACCACCGACAGCAGCACCGGCGGGAACGCCATCCAGATGTCGACCAGGCGGGAGATCGCCATGTCGACCTTGCCGCCGAAATAGCCGGCCAGCATGCCGAGGACGGTGCCAAGAAGGCAGGCCAGCGTCGCCGCGATCACCGCGACGGTCAGCGCCACCCGGGTGCCGTGGATCAGGCGGGAGAGGATGTCGCGGCTCAGGCTGTCGGTCCCGAGGATGAACTCCGGGTAGGCGCCGTCCATCCAGAACGGGGCGGCGAAGAACGAGATGAAGTCCTGCTCCAGCGGGTCGCGCGGCGCCAGCCAGGGTGCCGCGATGGCGACCACGGCCAGCGCCAGCATGATGGTGCCGCCGATCAGCACCCGCGGGTTGGTCAGCGCGGCGGCCAGCGCCCCGCGTCTGGGCGGCAGCCGCACCGGTGCAATAGCAGTGGCCTCACTGCGCATGGCGCAGCCTCGGGTTCAGCACGGCGTAGGTGAGGTCGATGGCAAGATTGACCGCAATGAACAGCACCGCGAACATCAGCACCAGGCCCTGGATCAGCGGCAGGTCGCGGTTGATCACGGCGTCGATGGCCATGCCGCCGATGCCGGGATAGGAGAAGATCTTCTCGATCAGCACGGTGCCGCCGACCAGGAAGGTGAACTGCACCCCGGTCAGGGTGACGGTGGGGATCGCCGCGTTGCGCAGCGCCTGGCCGATCACGACCGCCCAGCGGCCATGGCCCTTCACCCGCGCCAGCATCACGTAGTCCTGGGTCAGCGCCTCTTTCAGCGACGACTTCAGGACGCGCGCGATCACCGCCGCCAGCGGCAATGCCAGTGCGGCGGCCGGCATGATCAGATGGCGCAGCAGGTCGCCGGTCAGCGCGAAGCGGCCGGTGACGATACTCTCGAGCAAGTAGAACTGGGTCGCGGTGTCGATGGCGGCGCGCGGGTCGTGGCGCATCGAGATCGGCATGTCGAAGAACAGCACGCCGAACAGCAGGATCAGCAGCAGGCCCCACAGGAAATCGGGGATCGACTGCACGAACGCGACAACGCCGTCGATGACGGCTTCCGCCCAGCCGCCGAAGCGCGCGCCGACCACGGCCAGCCCGCCGCCCAGCCCCATCGCGATCAGGATCGCCAGCAGGCACAGCTCCAGCGTCGCCGGCAGCGCGTGCAGCACCAGGTCCATCACATCGGCGCGCAGGCTGATGGAGGTGCCGAAGTCGCCCTGCACCGCATCGGCGATCCAGATGCCGAACTGGGCGAAGATCGACCGGTCGAAGCCGTAGAGCGCTTCAAGCCGGGCGATGTCGGCCTCGGTGGCGCCGGGCGGGATCATCATCGCGATCGGGTTGCCGGGCACCACGCGCAGCACGATGAAGGTGATGATGGCGACGCCCAGCAACGTGGGCACCGCCAGGGCCAGCCGCCGGGCGATGTAGGTGAACGAATTCATGGCCGGCGGAGATTAGCCGGCATTAATGCCACTCGCTACGGCAACCCTCAAACCGGGTCCGGCAGCGGCAAGGTGAGCTGGCAAGTCGCGGTCTGGCGGCCGAACCCAAGCCCGGGCTTGAGCGCGATCTCGGCATCGAAGGCGCCGGGCGCGTCGGGCACGGCAACGATGCTGACCGAGCCTTCGGTCAGCGGGTGCTCGGCTTCGGGGCTTTCCGCCACGTAGCCGGTGAGCCAGGCGCCGGCCGCGGCACTCATCGTCATCGCATCGCCGGCCAGCGTGCCGTCGCGCGCCATCAGCTTGATCGCCTGGGCATAGCGCGAAATCGCCATGGTGTAGGCGAGCTGGGCCATGGCCCGTGCCAGCACGTTGGCCTGGGCGTCGCGGTAGTGGGTCGGCTTCATCGCCGACGGCAGGGCACCGGGGGCGACCCCGCCCGTTGCCCCGTCGGCCAGCGGGATGATGCCGTGCTCGGCGAGGTCGCCGGCATCGCGGTCGTCGAGGTCGACCACCAGCGACGCACCCGGCGCGTCCGCCTCCGGCCAGGCATAGGCCGGCCAGCCGGTGGCCGCTACGCCGGCGGCAATGGCGATGCCGGCCGCCATCGCGCCGGTGATCTCGGTGCCATCCGCAAGTGTGGCGCCGCTGGCGACCAGGCCCAGATGCCCCGCCTCCGGCGCCTCGCGCAGGCCGCGCCAGGCGATCGCTTGCGGCCCCGCCAGCACCTGCCCGATGCGCCCGCCGCCGGTGAGGCTGGACAGGTCGTTGGCGCCGAAAAAGGCCGGGTCGGCCGTTGCCAGCACGACCGTGTGGGCGGTCGCCGCCGACTGCATGGCGGCCGACAGCACCGCGATCTCGTCGGGGCGCTGGCCGAACGTCTCGTCGATCACCAGCACCGACAACGGGTCGGCGTCGGCCATGTAGGGGTCGATGTAGAGGCGGGCGAACAGGGCGGTGTCGTCGAACTCGCCGGCGGTCGCGTCGTGGCGCCATTCCGCCGCCGTCGCCGACAGCACTTGCACCTTCGCCGGGCCGCCGTCGCCGGCGCAATCCACCATTGCCGCCAACGCGCGCCAACGCCCGGCCAGATCGCGAAACCTGATATCGCCGGTCACCTGGGCGACTTGGGTGTCGCAGACCCGCTCCACCGCGCCCAGCGCCTCTTCCACCAGGCCGCGCGCCACGGTCGGCGCCGCACCGGGCAGGCCCGTGCGCAGGCTGTTGAGGGCGCGCACCACGTCGTGCAGGGACGGTGCCGCGGGCGCGGCCTTCCGCGCATCGGTCGCCTCGACCATCGCGCCGAGCAGGTCGTTCAGATCGTCGCCTGGCAGATTGTCGCCTGGCAGATCGTCGCCTGTGCCGTTGCTTGGCGTCATTCTCGCCTCCACCCACTTTGCCGCTTGCGACCGATCATAGTCCCAAACCGACACATAGTTGCATTCGGGTGAGAATTTTCCTGTCGGATACTTGATTTATGTTGTTGCGCCAAAGCGATAGGTGGTAACGCCCCGCCCCAGAATTCGTGCGCCGCAAGTGTGATCGGGCGGCGCCTTGCGCTTGGGGGCCAGACCATGAGTGTATCTGTCGAAGTCGTCAAACGCGGCCTGATGGAGCGGCTGAATGACGGGCCGGTGATCTGCGCCGAGGGCTATCTGTTCGAGTTGGAGCGCCGCGGCTATGTGCAGGCCGGACCGTTCGTGCCGGAGGTGGTGCTGACCGACCCGGAAGCGGTGAAGCAACTGCACCGCGAGTTCGTGCGCGCCGGGTCGGACATCGTTGAGGCATTCACCTATTACGGCCACCGCGAGAAGCTGCGGCTGATCGGCAAGGAAGACCTGCTGGAGCCGCTGAACCGGCAGGCGCTGGCCATCGCCAAGGAGGTCGCCGACGAGTTTGCCGGGGAAGCCCCGCTGGTCGCCGGCAACATCTGCAACACCAACGTGTTCGATCCGGCCGACGACGGCACCCGGCGCGTGGTCCGCGACATCTTCGAGGAGCAGGTCGGCTGGGCGGTCGAGGCCGGGGTCGACCTCATCGTCGGCGAGACCTTCTCCTACCTTGAGGAGGCCCTGATCGCGCTGGAAGTCATGCTGACAGCCCAGGTGCCGTCGGTGGTTACCATGTCCGTCCACCGCGAAGGGGTGATGCGCGATGGCGACGACCCGGCGACGGCATGCCTGAAGCTGCAGGACGCCGGCGCGGACGTGGTCGGCGTCAACTGCCATCGCGGGCCGGACACCATGCTGCCCCACGCGTTGGCGGTGCGTCAGGCGGTGAGCTGCCATGTGGCGGCGTTGCCGGTGCCCTATCGCACTCACGAGGCCGAGCCGACCTTCCAGTCGCTGCGCGACCCGGGCTGCCACTGCATTCCGGACGACCGCCCGTTCCCGGTCGCGCTCGACCCGTTCACCTGCAATCGCTACGAGATCGGGGAATTCGCCAAGGCGGCCTATGCCGCCGGCATCAATTATCTCGGTATCTGCTGCGGCAACGGCCCGCACCACACCCGCCAGATGGCCGAGGCGCTGGGCCGCACCACGGTCGCCAGCCAGTTCTCGGTCGATATGTCGAAGCACTTCGCGTTCGGCAGCGATGCGACCTTGCGCGCCCACAACCAGTCGTTTACGGGCAAACTCTAGAGCCAGCGATCCCATAGCAATGCCGGCCCCTACAACGCCGGCCGGAGCATAGACATGACCGATAGCCTGCCGTCGTCCGTCCGCTACGCCATCGTCGGCGCCGGAGTCCATGGCCTGTCGACGGCGTGGCACATGGCCATGGCGCTGGAGAAGCGCGGCGGCTCGGGCGCCGACGTCATCGTGCTCGACAAGTCGGCGCCGGGGGCCGGGTCCACCGGGGTGGCCTGCGGCTGCGTGCGCGGCTTCTACATGACCGAGGCACTGCACCCGATCATCAAGCATTCGGTCGACGTGTGGAACTACGACCCGGTGCGCCTGGGCTTCCAGCAGGTGGGCTATGTCTCCTGCGGCGAGTCGAACCAGATCGGCGATTACGAGCGCATGCACGCCAGCCAGCAGGCGGCGGGCTATACATCCGACCTCTACGTCGGCAAGGAGGCGCGCGACCACCTGTCGAGCCTGTGGCCCGATTTCAACCACCACTCCATCGACGTGGTGATCCACGAGCGGCTGTCGGGATATGCCGGCACCGCCCAGATGGTGAAGGGGCTGACCGAGCTGTGCGAACGCCACGGCGTGCGCATCTTCTCCGGCGTCGAGGTGGAGGAGTACGACCTCGCCAACAACCGGGTCTCCGCCGTCGTCACCAACAAGGGGCGGATCGCGTGCGACGCGGTGGTGCTGGGGCTGGGGCCGTGGACGCCGCTGCACTGGGAGAAGCTCGGCCTGCCGATGACGATGGATGTCGGCTACCGCGACGGCAGCCATGTCGCGGGCAAGGACGCCTGGACCTATTGGCGGCTGGAGGAGGGCGAGATCTACTATGACGGCCCTTATGCCACCGCGCGCGGCCTCAATCCGCCGGTGCTGCATATCGAGCTGATGAACACGCCGGTCGTCGACCCGACCTCGGGCGACGAAATCAAGGACAACGTCTACATCTACTGGAAGAACGGCACCGAGCGGATGGAGCGGCCGGGCATTCAGGGCGGCGCGATGCCGGTGGAGGTCGGCCCGAACGCCAACACCGAGCCCTACGGCCACGCCAATGCCGAGTACCAGCCGGGGGCCGAGTTCCCGGACTACATCACCGCCTGCATGGGCATGTTCATGGACCGCTTCAAGGGCATCCGTCCCCAGTTCAAGGACCGGATGTCCGGCGGCATCGGCGCCTTCACCGCCGACAACGTGCCGGTGTTCGACTGGGTGCGCGACAACGTCTACATGATCGCGGACTCAGGCCACGGATTCAAGATGACCGGCGTCGGCAAGCTGGTGGCCGACCACATCGTCAACGGCGCCAATGTCGCCGACCTGGAGCCATTCGCCATGGCGCGGTTCGCCGAGGGCCGCGCTTTCGGTTCCGGCACCACCCACTGCCCGTGGGTGTAGCGGTCCGCTAGCCGGGCGGTGGTCGCGGGACGCATCCATTTCCCATCGGCGCAATTCTTAACGTCGCGGGGCCTGTTTGGCGCTGTCGTCAGCAATTTCTTAACCATTTTGGCGGCATGCCTGGAGAACAAGTTTCAAGCCGATACCAAACGCTCAACCGGATGTGTGGGAGACGGTGCGGGCCTTGCGCATGACACGAAAAACCATCGGCGCCTGTGCGTCGTTGTTGGCGGCTGTCGCGATGTTGGGCGTCCCGGCGGCCTCTGCGAACACATTGGACCTGACCGACGCGGAACGCGCCTGGTTGTCCGATCATCCCGTCATTCCCGTTGCCAGCGATTTCTTTGCTCCGATCGTCATCTTCGATGATGAAGGCGGCGACCTGAGCGGCGTTGCCGGCGACTATCTGGCTGCCGCCAGCGAGATGCTGGGGGTCGAGTTCGAGTTGGTGCTGCGCACCCATCGCTCCCACCGCCGCACCATGCAGGCGCTGGAGAATGGCGACGTCGCGCTGGTCTCCCACTCCATGACCAACAACAAGGCGCTGAGCGACGGCTGGGCCATCGCGACCGGGGCCTACTTGACGTTTCCGACCGTCGTCGTCACCGCGGCCGATGCCCCGTTTGTGGGCGACTTCGCCGATCTGGCCGGCCTCGACATTGTCGGAACGCCCCCGGCCCTGGAGGAGCTGCGCCGCCACGGCGTTGGCGAGGATGGCCAATTCGTGCCGCCCGACGAGGCCCTGACGGGAATTGCGACCGGACGGTGGGATGCATTCGTCGCCGATCTGCCCATCGTCAGCTACTTCATGGCCCAGGCCGCGATCACCAATATCAAGATCAATGGCGAACTGCCGGTTCTGGGCGAGGTCGTCATGGTCGTGCGCGCCGAGGACGCGGCACTGGCCAGCAGCCTGGACAAGGCATTCGCCGCCATCAGCCCGGCACAGAAGGACGAGATCTGGCGGCGCTGGTTCCGCGTGACCTTCGAGGAGAGCGTGTTCGTTTCGCCGTGGCTGTGGGTCGGCATCGGCTGCGGTGCGTTGTTGCTGGTCGGCGCGGCGCTGTTGCTGTGCCGGATGGTACGCCGGGTCGGCCATGTGCAGGGCGCGGTGGCAAGCCTCGACGAGCATGTGATGAGCGCGCGCCTGGACGCGGACGGCGTGGTGACCGAAGCCACCAACGCCCTGTGCCTGGCGGTGGATTGCGACGCGGCCGACATCGTGGGTCCGCGCCTGTCGGACATTGCCCGGATGCCGGAGGAGGGCGCGGGCTGGGCCGATCGCGCGTTGTCCGGGCTCGGCGACGGCAGCGACCCGTGGTCCGACGAGGTCGAATTGCGGCGCGCCAACGGCGAGACCCTCTGGGCGCAGGCCGTCATCTCGCCGCTGCGCCGCAAGGACGAGACCGTCGGCTACACGGTCATCTGGCAGGACATCTCCGCGCACAAGCGGTTCCGCGACCTGTCGCTGATCGACGAGTTGACCGGGCTCGGCAACCGGCGGCGGTTCAACCAGGACGGGCCGGCGCTGCTGGCGCAAACCCGCGCGGAAGGTTCGCTGTTTGCCATCGCGGCGATCGATGTCGACAACTTCAAGGCCTACAACGACACCTATGGCCACGCCGCCGGCGACGTTGTGCTGGTGGAGGTGGGCGCGACATTGCGCGCCAGCCTGCGGCGCGAGCAGGATCTGGCGGTTCGCCTGGGCGGCGAGGAGTTCGCGGTCGCATTCAAGGTGTCCGCCCAGCCCGATGCGGTGGGCCTGGCCGAGGGCATTCGCACCGGCCTGCAGGCGCGCGGCATTCCCCATGAGCAGGGCACCGACGGGGTGGTGACCGCCTCGCTGGGCCTGGTTGTGGCGGGTCCGTACGACGAGCGCGATCTCGATGCGTTGCTGGCCGAGGCGGACGCGGCCCTCTATGCCGCCAAGAACGGCGGCCGCAACCGGGTGTCGCTGGCGCCGGGGCCGGCACCTACGCCCTTGCTGCGCGAAGCTGGCTAGTGTCCCGAACCTGAAGTTCGTAACAGTATCTGCTGGCCTCGATCGAACTTCAGATTCGATTGGGACACTAGCAACATATTGTTTCTAGTGTGGTTTTCGGTTTCGAAGTTCGCGCAAGTACCACCGCAGTTGTATGGCGAACTTCGAAACCACCACACTAGCTCGTTTTTCGCTTGCGCTGAGTCGGCGCCGGCCCGCACGCCCACCCGTTGACTTGGCGCGGCGCCGATCACATCTCCTGCCCGGCGCGGCCGTCGTGTGGCCGCCGGATGCGGGAGACAACGCGATGGACCTCACACTCAGGCACGCCGATGCGCGTGGCACCGCCCGGTTCGACTGGCTGACGTCCAAGCACACGTTTTCCTTCGGCCACTATCACGACCCGGCCCACATGGGTTTCGGGCCGTTGCGCGTGATCAACGAGGACCGCGTCTCGCCGGGGCAGGGCTTTCCCACCCATCCTCACGCCGATATGGAGATCGTCACCTACGTGATCGATGGCGCGCTGCGCCACCAGGACAGCGAGGGCAATGGGTCGGTGATCCGCCCGGACGATGTGCAACGCATGTCGGCCGGCACCGGCATCCGCCACAGCGAGTACAACGCTTCCGATATCGACGAGGCGCATTTCCTGCAGATCTGGATCCTGCCGGAACGCAAGGGCCTGGCTCCCGGCTATGAGCAGATCTCGGTTGCGGAGGACGAGAAGCGGGGCCGGCTGCGGCTGGTCGGCTCGCATGACGGCAGGGACGGCTCGGTCACCATCCATCGCGACGTTGCGCTCTATGCCTCGATCCTGGGGCCGGGAGACCGGGTATCCCATGAGCTGGCGCCGGGACGTGGCGCCTGGATTCAGCTCATCCGCGGATCGCTGACGGTGGCCGGGGAGCCGCTGTTCGACGGCGACGGCGCTGCGATCAAGGAGCCCGGGACGTTCGATATCGCCAGCGAGGACGAGGATTCCGAGTTCCTGCTGTTCGATATGAAGATGTAGGTCGCGACCGGGGCGGCTGAGTCTTTTAGATCGGGATCAGCTTACGCTGAATCTGCGCCAGCCCTCTCCCCCACCCGGCCACCCAGCAGGATACTTTCGTGGGCGGTCGGGTGGGGGAGAGGGCCGGTGCCGACTTAATTGATCATGCTCTAACCGACCAGCCCCTGGGCCTTCAGTTCCAGCCATTCCCGCTTGGTGAGCCCGCTGTTCTCCTGGGTCACCTCTTCGCGGGCGAGCAGGCGGCGCACCACGTCGAGCGCGCCGCGCGACAGGTTGGCGGCGCCCTGCACATAGTCCTCGAACGCCTCGAACGTCAGCGGCATCCACTTCTTGGTCACGTCCGCCAGCACATCGGCATAGGCCCTGATCTCGTATTGCGCGTGGGCGTCGGCGCGCAGGCTGATGAAATGGAGCAGATTGTGCAGGTCGATCTTCCAGTACCACTGGGTATAGACGTTGACCGGCAGTACCATGCGGGCCAGCTCGCGCGCCAGGCCGGTGCGATTCTCGTCCTTCTTGCGGCCGCGCTCGTCCTCGTTCAATAGCGTGGTGTACGTGCCGTACGCCTGCTTCGAGATGCGGTCGATCTTGCCGATGGCGTCGCCCACCTCCTCGACATCCAGGCCGGTCTCGCGGCCCTGCTTGTTGGTGGTCGATTGCAGCCCGGTGGCGGTGGGGGCCGCGGCTTCCTCGCCGCCGAACAGCTTCAACTGGCGCTCGTCGGCCTTCTTGCCCGCGATCAGGCCGCTCAGATAGTCCGCATCCGGCACGTAGAACTCCCGGTCCATGCGGGAATAGCGGGCGGAATATTCGTTCACGTTGGCGGTGCGGTGCCGGATCCACTGGCGGGCGACGAAGATCGGCAGCTTCACATGGAACTTGATCTCGCACATTTCGAACGGCGTGGTGTGCCGGTGGCGCATCAAATAGCGGATCAGCCCGCGGTCGTTGGAGACCTGCTTGGTGCCGCTGCCATAGGACACGCGCGCCGCCTGCACCACCGCCTCGTCGCTGCCCATGTAGTCGACCACCCGCACGAACCCGTGGTCCAGCACCGGGATGGCGGAGAACAGCTCCTCCTCCAGTGCCGGCACGCACATACGCCGGGTGGCGGCGGACTGGGCGCGCTGGCGGTCGATTTCCTCTTGTTCGAGCGATGTGAGGGGCACGGGCGACTCGTGATCTTGCGGCGGAACGGGTGGCGACTATAGCAATGCGAGTCCCGGCGTGCCGAATCGCATTTCGGCCCGCCGAACGCCCTCGGGCCTTTAAATCACCGCAAAACGTCCTTTATAATCTTACTGCCGGGCTTGCTCGGCTATGGCGATAAACGGTCTGTGAAATAAGCGTTGCGGACCCGGGGGCAGTACCCGGCGCCTCCACCATTATCCGCCCGGGTTTCCAGGGCGCATCATGGGGGCGAAACAGGATCGACGTGCGTGTAAAGACAGTGCTTTCGCCCGGCATGGTACCGCCGTTATCGGGCCAAAACCTAGGTGCGAACGATAACGAAATCGCACTCGCTGCCTAAATTTAGGTAAGCGCGGTTTCGGGGGGCGCCGGGCAACAGAAGCCCCCCACTGATTTGGCGCGGCCGCCGGCGCGCCCGCAGAAACTCACGGGAGCCGCCCGGTCGATGACGCCGCTGATCCGCTATGACACGTTTGTCGAAGACGCCCTGCGCGGGGTGGTGCGCCGCACGCTGGAAACGGTGGCGGAAGACGGGCTGCCGGGCAATCACCACCTCTACATCACATTCCGCACCTCCGCGCCCGGCGTGGACATCGCGGACTTCCTGGTCGCCAAGTACCCGGAGGAGATGACCATCGTGCTCCAGCACAAGTTCTGGGGCCTGGAGGTGTTGGAAGACCATTTCGCGGTCACCCTCAGCTTCAACAAGCACCACGAGCGCCTGGTGGTGCCGTTCGCCGCGCTGACCGGGTTTGCCGACCCATCGGTCAATTTCGGCCTGCAGTTCAAGGGCGAGTCCGCCGATGGCACGGCCAAGCTCGGCATGTCCGACGAATTGGCCGAGACCAAGACCGAGGATCAGCAGGGCGGGGACCAGCCCACGTCGGACCTGGAGATCGCCGAAGACGGCGACGCCGCGTCGGGCGACGACAACGTCGTGGCGTTGGACGCCTTCCGCAAGCGCTAGCGTCCCATGCTGGCCGGTGACCTGCTGGTCGACGGGCCCGCCGATGCGGCGATGGTCGTCGTGCTGGCCCACGGCGCCGGCGCCCCGATGGACAGCCCCTTCATGACCGGTATCGCCGCGCGCCTCGCCGAACGCGGGCTTGCGGTGGTGCGGTTCGAGTTCGCCTACATGGCGGCGCGCCGCACCGAGGGCAAGAAGAAGGGCCCGGACCGGATGCCGGCGCTGACCGAGCGCTTCCGCGCGGTGGTCGAGAATGTTGCCGCGGCCAGGCCGGACGCACGCATCGTCATTGGCGGCAAGTCGATGGGCGGCCGGGTGGCCTCCATGGTCGCCGATCCGTTCGCCGATGACGGCCTGCCCATCGTTGGCGTCGCCTGTCTCGGCTACCCGTTCCACCCGCCCGGCAAGCCGGAGAAGACCCGCACCGCGCACCTGGAGGGCCAGCGCACGCCGACCCTGATCGTGCAAGGCACCCGCGACCCGTTCGGCCGACCTGACGAGGTCACCGCTTATTCGCTCTCAGAGGCGGTGAGTGTCACCTGGATCGAGGGCGGCGACCACGACCTGAAGCCGCTGAAACGCAGCGGCCGCACCGCCGACCAGGCCTGGGACGAGGCGGCGGACGCCGTAACCGGCTTCGCATCGAGCTGACAGCAATATTTCGGTGACAGTTTACTAATTACAACCGCCCCCCTAGGTCATCTGCGCATTCCCTGAGAAGTAATTAGTAAACTGTCACCGTATTCCACCGTAATCTGCCCGGGTGGCATCGCGACGATAACCTCCCCGATTGCCGGCTGCCGAAACATCGCCCTTGCAACACCATGTGTCTGTTATGTAATAACATAACATTCACGCGACGCAGCGCGCACCGGTCACTAGATTGCCGAATGGCCGAATGGCCGAATGGCCGAATGGCCGACTGCCCGACTGCCCAATTGTACGGTGCCATCAGGGGAAGATCGAAGATGTCGACGCGTTCATTGTTCATCGCTGCCGGCGCGGTTGCGGCCATCACGAACGTCGCCAGCGCGGAGGAGCCGTCCCGCGAGCTTGGCGCTCATGAGCACGGCCACGGCACCTTCAACATCGCGGTCGAAGGCCACCATGTCTTCATCGAGCTTGAGGCGCCCGGCGCGGATATCGTCGGCTTCGAGCACCCCGCCGAAACGGATGAGGACCGGGCGCTCATCGAGGACGCCATCGCGGTGCTGGCGCGACCGTTGGACCTGTTCGTGTTGCCGGAGGCGGCGGGCTGCCAAGTGGTCGACGCGCGGGCGACACTGGTCGGAGAGGACGACCATGACGACGACCATCATGAGGATCACGCGGACGAACACGACGACGATCACGCGGATGAGCACGCCGAGGATCATGACGACGATTACCATGATGAACATGCCGATGAGCACCATGACGACCATGGCGACGATCACGCGGACGAGCATGCCGAGCATGAGGAAAGCCACACCGAGTTTCGCGCCGCCTACGAACTGGCGTGTGCCGAGGTCGAGGTCATCACGAGCATCGACTTCGCCTACTTCGACGCGTTTCCGAATGCGGTCGAACTGGACGTGCAGATGCTGTCGGCGGCCGGCTCCTTCGGCTATGAGGTCGAGCGCGACAACCCGGTTCTCGACCTGACCGGTTCGATCTAGCCGGCCCGGCGCGGCGCGCGGCCGAGCAGACCGGTGGTTGACGGCGCCGCACTTGCCCTGCGCGATGTGCATTTCCGCTGGCAGCGTCGCCACGGTTTCTCGCTGGATGTGAAAGCACTCGACGTCGCGCGGCGGGAGCGCCTGCTGCTGGTGGGGCCGTCGGGCAGCGGCAAGTCGACACTGCTTGGCCTGATCTGCGGCATCAACGCGCCGCGCCACGGCGAAGTCACGGTGCTGGGGCAGGCGCTGTCTGCAATGTCGGCGGCCCGTCGCGACCGCTTCCGCGCCGAGCATATCGGCGTGATCTTTCAGATGTTCAATCTGATCCCGTTCGTGTCGGGATTGGACAACGTGCTTCTGGCGCTGCGTTTCGCGCCGGAGCGCCGGCGCCAAATGGGGGCGGCGCCGGCGGATGTTCGCCAGCAGGCTCTGGCGCTGCTGGACGCGCTCGGCATTGCGTCGGACCTGGCAACCGCCGGGCCCGCCAGCCGCCTCAGCGTCGGCCAGCAACAGCGGGTGGCGGCGGCGCGTGCCTTGATCGGCGCACCCGGGCTGATCGTCGCCGACGAACCGACGTCCGCCCTGGACACTCGCGCCCGCGATGCGTTCCTGGATGTGCTGTTACGGCAGTTGGCGGCGGCGGATGCCAGCCTGCTGATGGTCAGCCACGACGAGGGCCTCGCGCCCCATTTCGACAAGGTCGTCAGGCTGGAGGACATCGTCACTGGAGGCGGCACATGATTCTGCTGCGACTGGCCATGCGCTCCCTGCGCACCCGCTGGCTGACGGTGGGCCTGACGATCCTGGCGCTCGCGCTCAGCACGGCGCTGTTCCTGGGTGTGGAGAAGGTCCGCCTCGGCGCCCGCCAGAGCTTTGCCGACACCATCTCAGGCACCGACCTGATCGTCGGCGCGCGCAGCGGGCCGGTGCAATTGCTGCTCTACGCCGTGTTCCGCATCGGCAACGCCACCAACAACATCACCTGGGAGAGCTATCAGGACATCGCCGCGATGGAGGGGGTGGAATGGATCGTGCCGATCTCCCTCGGCGACAGCCATCGCGGCTTCCGGGTGATGGGCACGAGCCAGGCGTTCTTCGAACGCTATCAATACCGTGGCGGCCGCGCGCTGGCGTTCGACGAGGGTGGTGTGTTCGACGACCTGTTCGACGCCGTGCTCGGCGCGGACGTCGCCGCCGACCTGGGCTATCGGGTCGACGCGCCCATTGTCGTGGCGCATGGCATCGGTGCCGGCAGCTTCGCCGAGCACGACGACAAGCCGTTCCGCGTCGCCGGGGTGCTGGCCAAGACAGGCACGCCGGTCGACCGCACCGTGTTCGTCAGCCTGGAGGCGATCGAGGCGATCCATGTCGATTGGCGGTCCGGCGCGCAAATCGGTCCCGGCGTACCAGCGGACCGGGTGCGCGAGATGGACCTGACGCCGAAGGCCGTTACCGCGGCGATGGTCGGCATGGCGTCGCGGATGGCCGTGTTCGGCGTGCAGCGCGCGATCAACGAGTACCCGGAGGAGCCATTGCTGGCGATCCTGCCCGGGGTGGCGCTGCAGGAGCTGTGGGGCCTCATTTCCACCGCCGAGACTGCGCTGGGGCTTGTTTCCGCGATGGTGGTGCTGACCGCGCTGATCGGGATGATGATCATGATCCTGTCCACGCTGAACGAGCGCCGGCGCGAGATGGCGATCCTGCGCGCGGTCGGCGCGCGGCCGCACATCGTGGCCGGGTTGCTGACGCTGGAAGCGTTCATGATCTCGGTGGCGGGGGTGATCGCCGGCACCCTGCTGCTCTATGCCGGCCTGTTCGCCGCCCGCCCGTGGATCGACGCCGAGTTCGGGCTCTACGTTCAGATCGCGCCGCCGGCCGGGTTCGAGCTCATGATGCTGGCGATCATCGTCGCGGCCGGCACGGTGATCGGGCTGGCGCCGACCTATCGCGCCTATCGACTGTCGCTGGCGGACGGCATGACCGTCCGTGTCTGATATTCCTCAGCCTGGGAGAGAACGCATGGTCCCCGACCGAACCATTCGCAACCGAACCGTTCGAACATGCGCGGCGGCGCTGATCGCGGCCACCGCAGTCTTGGCGACGGGCAATGCGCAGGCCGACGACCTGCCCATTGTCATCACCTGGGACGACCTTTTGCCCGAGGATGCGGAGATCGACCGCATCCTGGAGGGGCTGGGCATCATGCAGCACGACGACGTCCAGGCCATGCAGACGCTGGAGGCCTACGGCAACCAGGTCGTGACCCAGTACAATGGCGAGGTGGTCAGGCTGCCGGGCTTCGTGGTGCCGTTCGACTTCGCCGGTGTCGGGGTGACCGAGTTCATCCTGGTCCCCTATATCGGGGCCTGCATCCACGTGCCGCCGCCGCCGCCGAACCAGCTTGTCTATGTCACCACCAAGAAGCCCTATCAGGTCGATGACCTGTTCGAGGCGGTCTATGTCACCGGCATTCTGACCGCGTCGTCCATCGACACCGAGATCGCCAGCGCCGGCTATCTGATCGAGGCGCAGGACATCGAGCCGTACGACTGGTAGCGCGTGCCCGGTCATACCCTCCTGACGCCATGTTGTCAGGAGGGTTGGGCGATGGTCATATCCACCCCGCCCGTCACCCGACCGAGAGCTGCCCGATGTCCGGCTATTGCGCCTATGCCGCTGCCAACCCGCTGCACGGCCCCTATCACGACGCCGAGTACGGCGTGCCCGAGACCGACGAGACCAGGCTGTTCGAGCGCCTGATGCTGGAAATCACCCAGGCCGGGCTGAACTGGGGCCTGGTGCTGCAAAAGCGTGCCAGCCTGGCGGCCGCCTATGCCGGGTTCGACGTCGACAAGGTGGCGGCGTTCCACGAGGCCGACCGGGAGCGCCTGCTCGCCGACCCCGGCGTGGTGCGCAACGCGCTGAAGGTGAACGCGGCGATCCATAATGCGCGCGTCGTCCAGGGCCTGCGCGACAGCCATGGCGGGTTCGCCGCCTGGCTCGCCGCCCATCACCCGCGTCGCAAGGAGGACTGGGTCAAGCTGTTCAAGAAGACCTTCAAGTTCACCGGCGGCGAGATCACCGGCTCGTTCCTGATCGGCATCGGCTACCTGCCGGGCGCCCATGCCGAGGACTGCCCGCGACTGGCCGCCATCGACGGCCTCGCCCCGCCCTGGCGCGGCGCGCCCGCCGGGTTCTGGGCCTGAGGGCCTCCGCTAGAGCATGATCATTTGAGTCGGCACCGACCCTCTCCCCCACCCGGCCACCCACGAGAGTATCCTGCTGGGTGGCCGGGTGGGGGAGAGGGCTGGGGCAGATTCAGCGTAAGCTGATCCCGATCTATCCGGTTGCCAGCAGGCTGACGCCGGCCAGGATGACGGTCGCCCACAGCAGGCGGCGGCGAAGGTCGCCCTCGCCCAGCAGCACAGACCCCATGATGACCGCGATCACCACGCTGAGCTCGCGTGTCGGCGCCACGTAGACCACGGGCGTGAAGGTCAGCGCATACAGGACCAGGATGTAGGCCAGCGGGTTGAACAGCGCGATGGCGAGCACGGCGACCGGGTGGTCGCGCCAGTGCCGCCTGACCTGTTCCCAGCGGCGAATGCCCCAGGGCGCCAGCGCCGCCGCGCGCAATGCGCCCGACCCATAGTCCATCAGCAGCGGCGGCACCATCAGCGCGGTGACCGCATAGGCGTCCCAAACCGTATAGGTCGCGATCAGGCAGCCGATGGCAACACCGAAGCCGAGCGAGATCGCGAGCTTGCGGGCCCCGCGCCGCAGTCCGCCGCTCAGGCACACCACGCCGACGACGACCACTGTCGCGCCGATGGCAGCCTGGACGGTCAGCGTCTCGCTGAGCACGACCACCGCGAACGCTGTCGACAGCAGCGGGCCGGTGGCGCGCGCCGTGGGGTAGACCAGCGACAGGTCGCCCCGCCGGTAACCTTGTTGCAGCAGCAGGAAATAGGCCATGTGCAGGCATGCGCTGCCGGCAATGAACGCCAACTGCCAGCCGGTGAAGGCCGGTTCGTCGACGATGACCACGATGACGGCGATCGGCAGATAGACGACCGTGCTGATGACCGAGAACAGCCAGACCAGTTCGGGTCCGCCGCCGATCCTCTTGACCTGGAAATTCCAGGTCGCGTGGCAGATGGCGGCGGCAAGAACGAGCAGCAGGCCAGGAACAGACATGAGCCACCTCAGGGGCTTTGGGTTGCAGGCGCGCGTCAGCGCGCCCGTCCAACCCCCCTGGCCTTTTGGTCCTTAAGGTGTCTGCCGCGGTGTCGCCAAAGCGGTGCTCTTGGAGACGTCGGCTCATAACGGCGCTCGGTCCAGGCCCACAGCGACGGTCTTGCGCCGCTGTGACGGAACCCTAGCCGCACTTGGATAGGCAAACGCAGTCTAGTGCCGACGAGCAGGGCCGGCCAGCCGAAATCACACCGGGCGGGTCGCGACCATCATGTAGTTGACCGCCACGTCGCGCGGGTTGAGGCGCCATTCGCCCGACAGCGGGTTGTAGACGACGCCCGTCACCTCCACGGGCGACAGCCCTGCCGTGCGCAGCCCGCGCGCCATCTCCGACGGTTTCACGAACTTGCGCCAGTCGTGGGTGCCGCGCGGCAGCCAGCCGAGCACGTATTCCGCGCCGACGATGGCAAAGGCGAAGGCGCGCTTGGTCCGGTTCAGGGTAGCGGCGATCAGCATGCCGCCCGGTGCCACCAGGCTGCCGGCGGCGTGCAGGAACAGGTCCACGTCGGCCACGTGCTCGACGACTTCCAGCGTCAGCACCAGGTCGAAGCGCGCCCCTTCCTCGGCCAGCGCCTCCGCCGTCGCCTCGCGGTAGGTGACGTCGACCCCCTGCGCCTCGGCATGGTGGCGGGCGACCGCGATGCTGCGCGCCGTCACGTCGATGCCGGTCACCTCGGCGCCCATTCGCGCCATCGGCTCGGCGATCAGCCCGCCGCCGCAGCCGATGTCGAGCACCTTGAGCCCGGCCAGTGCGTCCAGCCGCGCCGGGTCGCGGACGAAATGATTGCAGGCCCGGGCGCGGATGAACTCCAGCCGGGTCGGGTTGAACCGGTGCAAGGGCCGGAACTTGCCGTTCGGATCCCACCATTCGGCGGCGATGGCGGCGAATTTGGCCGCCTCGTTGGCGTCGACGGTGCCGTTGTCGTGCTGTGCGGTATTGCCCTGCATGCCTCTCACCCCGCTTGCGCCGCCCCCCGACTCTCAGTATGGATAGCCGCCGCCCGCGCTCAACCGGCCCTGGCGCGACCGGGGCCATGTGCCGCATGTGCAATTTCTTGCGCCATGCTGCACATCAATATAGGCGCCGGTGCGTATTAAGAACCCTGAACCCGACCCCACACTGGCCCAGGCTACAACCTTCCCCATGGCTCGCCTCGTGATGAAATTCGGCGGCACTTCGGTGGCCGACATTCAACGCATCCGCGCGGTGGCGGAGCGCGTGCGCCGCGAGCACGACGCCGGCCACGAGGTCGCGGTCGTGGTGTCGGCGATGGCCGGCGAGACCGACCGGCTGATCGGGCTGGTCGGCGACATGGCGGGCCGCGAGGACGGGCGCGAATACGACGTGGTGGTCGCGACCGGCGAACAGGTGACCAGCGGGCTGTTGGCCCTGGCGCTGAAGACCATCGGCGTGCCGGCGCGCTCCTGGCTCGGCTGGCAGCTTCCCGTGCATACCGATGCGGTGCATTCCAAGGCGCGGATCGAGGGCATCGACCGCACCGGCATCGAGGGCACGTTCGGCGCCGGCTGGGTGGCGGTGGTGCCGGGGTTCCAGGGCATCGGGCCGGACGGCCGGGTGACCACGCTCGGCCGCGGCGGCTCCGACACCAGCGCGGTGGCGCTGGCGGCGGCGCTCGATGCCGACCGCTGCGACATCTATACCGACGTGGCCGGGGTCTATACCGCCGATCCGCGCATCGTGACGCGGGCCCGCAAGCTGGATAAGATCACCTACGAGGAGATGCTGGAATCCGCTTCGTCGGGCACCAAGGTATTGCAGACCCGCTCCGTCGAACTGGCAATGAAAGAACGGGTCCGGGTGCACGTCCGCTCAAGCTTCGACGACAGCGACGGCACCCTGGTGGTAGACGAGGACGAAATCGTGGAACAGCAGGTCGTCACGGGCGTGGCGTACAGCCGCAACGAGGCCAAGATCACGCTGGTCGGCGTGCCGGACCGTCCCGGCATCGCGGCCGCCATCTTCGGCCCGCTGGCGGAGTCCAGCATCAATGTCGACATGATCGTCCAGAACATTTCGGAGGACGGCAAGGTCACCAACCTGACCTTCACCGTCAACGACACCGACCTAGACGAGGCGGTGCAGGTGCTGGAGACCAAGCAGGATGGCCTCGGCTACCAGCGCCTGGTCGCCGACCAGGACGTCAGCAAGGTCTCGGTCATCGGCATCGGCATGCGCAGCCATGCCGGCGTCGCGCAGACCATGTTCCATGCGCTCGCCGACAAGGGCATCAACATCCAGGTCATCTCCACCTCGGAGATCAAGGTCAGCGTGCTGATCGGCGCCGAATACACCGAGCTTGCCGTGCGCACGCTGCACAGTGCCTACGGGCTGGACGCGGCGTGAGCCAGCCCACCGCCATGGCCGCGCCGCCGACGGCCGACGCCCGCCGCAGGCTGGACAGCCTGTGGGCGCGCGGCCGTGCGTTCCTGGGCTGCGACTACGCGATCCTGGGCGGGGCCATGACCTGGGTGTCGGAGCGCAATCTGGTTGCCGCCATCTCCAATGGTGGCGGCTTCGGGGTGCTGGCGTCGGGCGCCATGTCGGGGAAGATGCTGGCCGACGAGATCGCCGCCACGCGGGCGCTGACCGACAAGCCGTTCGGCGTCAACCTGATCCTGCTCAGCCACCTGATCGACGAGCTGATCGAGACCTGCGTCGACGTCAAGGTCAGCCACATCGTGCTGGCCGGCGGCCTTCCGCGCGCGGCGACCATCGAGCGGGCGCAGAGTGCCGGCGCCAAGGTGCTGTGCTTCGCCCCGTCGCTGGCGGTTGCGCGCAAGCTGGTGAAGTCGGGCGCCGATGCCCTGATCATCGAGGGCAACGAGGCCGGCGGCCACATCGGCCCGGTGGCGACCGGCGTGCTGGCGCAGGAGATCCTGCCCTATATCGGCGACGTGCCGGTATTCGTCGCCGGTGGTATCGGCCGCGGCGAGGTGATCGTGTCCTACCTTGAAATGGGGGCGGCGGGCTGCCAGCTCGGCACCCGCTTCGTCTGCGCCACCGAATCGATTGCCCATCCCAAGTTCAAGCAGGCGTTCATCCGCGCCAGCGCGCGCGATGCCGTGGCCTCGGTCCAGCTCGATCCGCGGCTGCCGGTCATTCCGGTGCGCGCGCTCGCCAACAAGGCCACCATCGACTTCGCCGAGACCCAGCGCGCGATGCTGCGCGCCATTGACGACGGCTCAAAGGAATTGAAAGCCGCGCAATACGAGGTGGAGCAGTTCTGGGGCGGCGCGCTGCGCCGCGCCGTGATCGAGGGCGACGTGGAGTTCGGGTCGGTGATGGCCGGCCAGAGCGTCGGCATGGTCACCGCCGAGCAGCCCACGTCCGACATTCTCGCCGAGCTGGTCGACCAAGCGGCGACCAGTCTGCAGGTACGCACCCAGGCCGACAACGCGGCCGGTTAGCGGCGGCTGTAGCCATGGCTGTCTCAGGCTCCTGGGCCGCATCGCGACGCCTGCTGCAGCGGGTGCGCAACCTGATGGCGGCGCCGGAATCGGCGCAGGCGCGGTTGGACCGCGTGACCCAGATGATTGCCGGCGAGATGGTGGCCGAGGTGTGCTCGGTCTACATCCTGCGCGCCGGCAGCGTGCTGGAGCTGTTCGCCACCGAGGGCCTGCAGCAATCGGCGGTGCACCAGACCCGGCTTCAGGTCGGCGAGGGCCTGGTCGGCGACATCGCCGCCCGCGCCCGCCCGCTCAGGCTCAGCGAGGCCCAGAACCATCCCCAGTTCGCCTTTCGGCCGGAAACCGGCGAGGCGCCGTTCCATTCGCTGATCGGCGTGCCGATCCTGCGCAGCGGGCGGGTGACCGGGGTGCTGGTGGTGCAGAACCGCTCGCCGCGCACCTATACCGACGAAGAGCTGGAGACGCTGGAAACCATCGCGATGGTGCTGGCGGAGCTGATCGCCGCCGGCGAGCTGATCGACCCGCGCGAGCAGCAGGTGGTGGACGGGCTGGACACGCGGCCGGCCCGCATCGCCGGTGTCGCACTCAGCGGCGGGCTTGCGGTCGGCACCGCGTGGATGCACCGCCGCCGGCCCGATGTCGAAAAGCTGGTCGCCGAGGATCGCGAGGCGGAGCTAGCGCGGCTGGAGGAAGCGGTCGACAGCCTGCGGCGCTCGATCGACGCGTTGATGGAGCGCCTGGAGGTGGCGACGGCGGTCGGCGAGCACACCGAAGTGATGGCCGCCTATCGCCTGTTCGCCCATGACCGGGGCTGGCTGCGCCGCATCACCGAGGCGATCAACACCGGCCTGACCGCCGAAGCCGCCGTGCGCCGCGTCAGCGACGACACCCGGGCGCGGATGACCCAGATCACCGACCCCTATCTGCGCGAACGCATGCTGGACCTGGACGAGCTGAACAGCCGGCTGCTGTTGCATCTCAGCGGCCAGCAGGTGACGGTCGACGACTTGCCGGACAACGCCATTATCGTCGCGCGTGATATCAGCCCGGCCGAGCTGCTCGACTTCGTCAGCGAGAAGCTGGCCGGCGTGGTGCTGGAGGAGGGATCGCCCACCGGCCACGCGGCCATCGTCGCCCGCGCGCTGGATATCCCGATGGTGGGCCGTGCGCGCGGCGTGCTGGCGCAGTCCGATTCGGGCGACGCGATCGTGGTCGACGGCAATACCGCCCAGGTGCTGCTGCGCCCGTCGGAGGACGTGCTGAGCGTGGTGGAGGAAAGCCTGGCCACGCTCGACCGCCAGCGGGCGCAGTACGAGGCCGAGCGCAACCAGCCGGCGGTTACCGTGGATGGCGAGAAGATCGGCCTGTTCCTGAACGCCGGCCTGCTGGCCGACATGGCGCATCTGGACCGCACCGGCGCCGACGGGGTGGGCCTCTACCGGACCGAGATCGCCTTCATGGTGCGCAGCTCGTTTCCGAACCTGGAGGAGCAGCAGGCGATCTATCGGCGCGTCATCGAGTCGGCCGGCGGGCGTCCGATCACTTTCCGCACCCTGGACGTCGGTGGCGACAAGTCGCTGCCCTACTTTCGGGCGGGGTCGTCCGGCGACGAGAACCCGGCCATGGGCTGGCGCGCGATCCGCGTCTCGCTGGACCGCCCGGCGATCCTGCGCACGCAACTGCGCGCCATGCTGATGGCCGCGGATGGCGGGCCCTTGTCGCTGATGTTCCCGATGGTGACCGATGTCGCCGAGCTGGTGCAGGCCCGCGGCATCTTGGACCGCGAAGTCGAGCGCCTGGCCGCGACGGGGGGCGCGGTGCCGGCGCCGTTGCGAGTCGGGGTGATGCTGGAGGTGCCGTCGCTGATCTTCCAGCTCGACACCATCCTCGCCTATGTCGATTTCATTTCGGTCGGCACCAACGATTTGATGCAGTTCATCTTCGCCGCCGACCGGTCGAGCTCGACGGTGGCGAACCGCTACGATGTGCTGGCGCCGCCAGCGCTGCGCATGATCGCCAACATCGCCGCGGCCTGCCGCCGCGCCGGCGTGCCGCTGGCGATCTGCGGCGAGATGGCGGGCCATCCGCTTGAGGTCATGGCCTGCATCGCACTGGGGGTGCGGAACTTCTCGATGTCGCCGTCATCGGTGGGCGCGGTGCGCACCCTGGTCCGCAGTCTGGACACCCATGCGCTCACCCCATATCTGGCCCATCTGCTGGACAGCGCCAACGCCAGTCTGCGCAACCATCTGCGGTCGTTTGCGCTGGACCATGGCGTGCGGATTTAGACTTTGATTTTGCGTTTTCGGCTGCGATAAGGTAGCAACATCGGTGGTCGGGTTTCCCTCGGCATTTTCTAAGGTAAAGACGTTCGGACACGAGCGATAACAGTGCGATGAGGGAACGGCGCTAGTCGGGGGCGAGGGGTGCACCGGACAGGGGTAGCCTGATCGGTCGGCCGCGGAGGGGCGACTATCGGGGTTCGGTTGTGCTTTGAGAAGGGGTGATGGGTGCGAGGGTATGCCGGCACATGACTTGAATTCCCTTCCCGTAGGCGAAGGGCGTTCCGATAACAACGCCTTAAGACAAGAGCCGGGCGAAACGCCAGTCACAGTCGGACAATCCCTGCGCGAAGCGCGTGTCCACTATGGCCAGAGCTTGCGGGACGTGGCCAATGTGCTGCGCATTCGTGTTGTCTACTTACAGGCCATCGAAGAAGGGCGGTTCGAAGAGCTGCCCGGTACGCCTTACGTCATAGGATTTCTGCGCAGCTACGCGGAGCACTTCGGCCTCGACGGCGACGAGGTGGTCCGGCGGTTCCGCAACGAGCGTTCCGAATATCGCGCGCCGTGCGCCCTGGTGTTCCCCGAGCCGGTGTCGGAAAGCCGGTTGCCGGCGACCGCGATGCTGGTGATCGCGCTGCTGGTGGCCATCGGCGGCTACGGCGCGTGGCAATATCTTGGCGGCGAATCGGAAGACCGTCCGGTCACCGTGGCCGATGTGCCGGAACACCTGATCGAGCAGGTCGAGCAGGCGACGGGCACCGGCAATGACAGCCCGATGATGACGCCGGGCGGCGGCGTCGAGTCGCTCAGTGCCGGCGATCCGCTGCTGGCCTATGCCGATGTGGCGGCCGACGACCCGCGGTTGTCGCGTGGCATCGATGCCAATGCGCTCAGCGGCGCTGCCGCGTTGCCGGACACCGGGCCGGAAGAAATGAGCCAGACCGCCGGCATGGGCAATGTGATGACCGCCGGCGCCGATCCGAAGGACATGGTCGGCGTGGCGGGCGATGTGTCGGAGCCGCTGTTCTCGCTGAACACGGCGATGGCGGCACCGGTGCCGGGCACCCAGACCGCCCCGTCGCTGGACCAGCCGTCGGAGGCGGTGCCGCACTCTGCCGATGTGCTGAGCGCCGGCCAGCCGCTGGATCGCGACAATCACACCATCTCGCCGCATGATTTGGGCTTCCCGGCCGCCGGCCGCGGTAACGTGCCCGAGGATCTGGCGGCCGAGGTCGAGGGCGATGTCGACGTCGCGTCGACCGGCGGCGCCACGGCGGATGTCAGCGCCATCGAGGCATCGGCGACCCATGTCTATGGCGAGGTCAACACCGACTCCCGGGTCATCCTGCGGGCCGTGTCCGACTGCTGGATCCAGATCAAGGATGCCGGCGGCTCCGAGGTGTTCACCCGGCTTCTGCGCGAAGGCGAGATCTACAAGGTGCCGAACCGCGACGGCCTGCTGCTGCGCATGGGCAATGCCGGCGGGCTGGAGTTCATCGTCGATGGCGGCGCGCTGCCGTTGCTGGGCCAGCCGGGCCAGGTGATGCGCAACGTCTCGCTCGATCCGTTACAGCTACAGGGCGGCAGTACAGGCTGACCCCAAGGTCGGTCGTATCCCAAGGTCCGCCGTTTCCGCCTCTCGGCGGGCCACCTCAGTCACAGCAACGCATTCCGATGTCCGCATCGAGCCAAGTGGACTCGTTCGCGCGGTAATTGTATGGCCGCGCTACCCGTAGACCAGGAACGCGCCGGGAGGCACCGGGACCGCGCAGCTGCTCGCAGGCGGCTGGTGGCCGGCCGGCCGGTCCGGGTACCACACGCGGCACATGCCGGCGGGCGGCATGTGGCCCGGCGGTACTTCCACGCCGTTCCCGTTGCCGCGGCCCTGGCTGCCGTTGCCGCCATCGGGCTGGGGTTCATAGTCCGGCGTGCCCACAGTTATCGAGCCATCGCTGCCGATGTTGATGTCAACGCCGGGCCAGATGATGTCGGGGCCGCCATCCTGGGCCAATGCGCTGCCGGCGGCTAATGCGCTGCCGGCGGCGAGCATTGGGGCAAGGGCCAGTGCCGCGACCAGCCGGTGCCTTGACCGGCGGTGGCGAGGTGCGGTGCGGATGTCGTTCATGACGTCCTCCTTTCGGGCCTCTCATCGGAGCGAGGCATTCGGGGTATCCGGCGTATTCGGGGCATCCTTGGCACTTGGGGCCATACCTCAACACCGGCAAGGCTCCGATGGTTCCCGCAGTACACGTCGATTTGGCAGCTGCGAGGGACGATCTGGCGGCGCATGTTCGCACACGGACTGGATAAGTGCTATGAGGCGGCACATATGGTGGATGGCACAGGTCTTGGGGACGGGGCCGGCGGCCGGTGCCAACAGGCACAGCCCCGATAGCAACCGCCCCAACAGGAACAGGCCCAGCAGGAATAGCGGAACATGAGCGTCAGACCCTATCGCGACATCATCCGCCGCAAGAGCCGGCAGATCATGGTCGGACCGGTTGCCGTCGGCGGCGATGCGCCGATCACCGTGCAGTCGATGACCAACACCGTCACCGGGGACGTAGGCGCGACCGTCGCACAGGTGCGCGCGCTGGCCGAGGCCGGCGCGGATATCGTGCGCGTCTCCTGCCCGGACGAGGACGCGACCGCTGCGATGCCGGCCATCGTCAAGGCGTCGCCGGTGCCGATCGTCGCCGACATCCATTTCCACTACAAGCGGGCGATCGAGGCGGCGGAGGCGGGTGCTGCCTGCCTGCGCATCAACCCCGGCAACATCGGCAGCGCCGCGCGGGTGCGCGAAGTGGTGGCCGCCGCGCGCGATCATGGATGCTCCATGCGGATCGGCGTCAACGCCGGCTCGCTGGAGCGCGACCTCTTGGAGAAGTACGGCGAGCCGTGCCCGGAGGCGATGGTCGAAAGCGCGCTCGACCATGCCCGCATCCTGGAGGACCAGGGCTTCTTCGAGACCAAGATCAGCGTCAAGGCATCGGACGTGTTCCTGGCCGTCGCCGCCTATCAGGGGCTGGCCGACGCCTGCGACTACCCGCTGCACCTGGGCATCACCGAGGCGGGGGGCACGCTGGGCGGCACCGTCAAGTCCGCCATCGGCATCGGCAGCCTGCTGTGGGCCGGCATCGGCGACACCATCCGCGTCTCGCTGTCCGCCGACCCGGTGGAGGAGGTGCGCGCCGGCTACGAGATCCTGAAGTCCTTGGGGCTCCGGCGGCGCGGCGTCACCATCGTGTCCTGCCCGTCCTGCGCGCGCCAGCAGTTCAACGTCATCGAGACGGTGGCGGCGCTGGAGCAACGGCTTGCCCACATCACCGTGCCGGTCACGCTGTCGGTCATCGGCTGCGTGGTCAACGGGCCGGGCGAGGCGCGCGAGACCGACATCGGCTTCACCGGCGGCGGGCGCGGCACACACCAGGTCTATATCGGCGGCGTGCCCCACCACCGGCTGCAGGACCCGGCGGTCGTCGACCATCTGGTCGACCTTGTGGAGAAACGCGCGGCCGAGATCGAGGCCGAGGCCGAAACGGGCGGCGAACCGGCGGGCTCGCCCATCGCGGCCGAATAGGTATAGTCTGCGCCGCCGGTTTGGCGCGGGCGCCCGCGTCGCGGCCGATCTGATCGACAGGACCTTCTGAACCCATGGCATCCAAACCGCAATCCGTCCGCGGCATGCACGACCTGTTGCCGGAGGCCGAGCGCCGCCACCGGCACGTGATCGACACCGCGCGCGCGGTGGCGGCACTTTATGGCTACCACGCGGTGTCGACGCCCATCGTCGAGTTCACCGAGGTGTTCCAACGCACCCTGGGCGAGGCGACGGACGTGGTGACCAAGGAGATGTACACGTTCGACGACCGCGGCGGCGACAGCGTCACCCTGCGGCCGGAGAACACCGCCGGCGTGGCGCGGATGTTCATGTCGGAAGGGCTGGCCCAGCAGGTGCCGTGCAAGTTCTTCTATGCCGGGCCGATGTTCCGCTACGAGCGGCCGCAGAAGGGCCGCCTGCGCCAGTTCCACCAGGTCGGCGTCGAACTGATCGGCGTGCCGGAGCCGGAGGGCGACGTCGAGGTGATCGCGGTCGGCGCCCGCCTGCTGGCGGCGCTGCGGCTGGAGGGCAATATCCGGCTGCACCTGAACTCGCTGGGCGATGTCGCCAGCCGCACCGCCTATCGCGATGCGCTGGTGGCGTTCCTGCGCCCGCTGGCGTCCAGGCTTTCCGCCGACAGCCAGACCCGGCTGGAGCGCAATCCCCTGCGCATCCTGGACAGCAAGGACGAGGGCGACCGCGCGCTTGTCGCCGACGCGCCGTCCTACCAGGACTATTTGAACCAGGAGAGCACCGACTTCTTCGCGCGGGTCCGCGACGGCCTCGACGCCCACGGCATCGACTACGCGCTCGATCCGAAGCTGGTGCGCGGCCTGGACTATTACGGCCACACTGCGTTCGAGTTCATCTCCGACGGGCTTGGCGCCCAGGGCACCGTGCTGGCCGGCGGCCGATACGACGGCCTGATCCCGACCATGGGCGGCCCGCCGACGCCCGGCGTCGGCTGGGCGGCGGGCATCGAGCGGCTGGCGATGCTGTCGGCCGGCGTGCCAGAGGCCACCCGCCCCATCGCCGTGATGCCGGTGAGCGAAGCGCAAGCGCGCGCCGCGGTGGAGGTGGCCGAACGGCTGCGCGCTGATGGTTTCGCGGTCGACGTCGCCTATCGCGGCAACATGAAACGACGCATGAAGCACGCCAACAAGGTCGATGCGTGGGCCGCCGTCATCCTGGGCGAGGACGAGGTCGCGGCGGGCGCGGCGACGTTCCGCAACCTGGATACCGGCGTCGAGCAGCAGGTGGCGCTGGATGGACTGGCGGCACTTGTGGCGTCCTCCGGCGCGAACGGCGGGGCCTGAGGAGCCGGCGATGACGGGATCCGATCTATCCGAGAAACTGGCCCAGGTGGTCGCCCGCCACGAGGAGGTGGGGCACAAGCTGGGCCAGGCCGGCGAGATGAGCCAGGCCGACTATGCCAGCCTGTCGAAGGAGTTTGCCGACCTGGCACCTCTGGTGCAGGTGATCGGTGAGTTGAACGCCAGCTCAAGCGAGCTTGCCGACCTGGAAGAGATGATCGCCGACCCGGATGGTGACGCGGAGATGCGTGAACTGGCCGAGGCGGAGCTTGAGCCCGCGCGCGAGAAGGTCGAGGCGCTGGACCAGCGCATCCGCGTGCTGCTGCTCCCCAAGGACGAGGCCGACGAGAAGAACGCCATCCTGGAGGTGCGCGCCGGCACCGGCGGCGACGAGGCGGCGCTGTTCGCGGCCGACCTGTTCCGCATGTACCAGCGCTATGCCGATATCCATCGCTGGAAGATGGAGATCATCAGCATGTCGGAAACCGGCATCGGCGGCATCAAGGAGGCGTCGGCGACGATTTCCGGTCGCCAGGTGTTCGCCCGCCTGAAGTACGAATCAGGCGTGCACCGGGTGCAGCGCGTGCCGGTCACCGAATCCAGCGGGCGCATCCACACCTCCGCCGCCACTGTGGCGGTGCTGCCCGAGGCCGAGGAGGTCGACGTCGCCATCGACGAGGGCGATCTCAGGATCGACGTGTTCAGGGCATCGGGTCCCGGCGGCCAGTCGGTCAACACCACCGACAGCGCGGTCCGCATTACCCACCTGCCGACCGGCATCGTGGTCTCGCAGCAGGACGAGAAGTCCCAGCACAAGAACCGCGCCAAGGCGATGAAAGTGCTGCGCGCGCGGCTCTACGACGCCGAACGCGCGCGGGTCGATGCCGAGCGGGCGGCGGACCGGCGCAGCCAGGTCGGCAGCGGCGACCGGTCGGAGCGCATTCGCACCTACAACTTTCCGCAGAACCGGGTGACCGACCACCGCATCAACCTGACCCTGCACAAGCTCGACCAGATCCTGGCAGGCGTTGCCCTCGACGAGTTGGTCGATGCCCTGACCACCGAGGACCAGGCCGCCCGGCTAGCCGCCCTGAACTAGCCTGGGTGGCCCAGGTGCTCCGGAATTCATGGATCGAGCCCGGCGCGCGCGTCGATGCGGTGCTGCGCGCGGCGACGACGCGCCTGGCCGAGGCCGGCGTCGAGGAACCCAGGCGCGATGCCGTCGTTTTGCTCAACCACGCGACCGGTCTGACCCGCGAGCAGGTGCTGCGCGACCCGGATCAGACCCTGCCGGCGGCGTCGTGCGCGGCCTTCGCGGAAGCGATCGCGCGGCGGTGCGGCCGCGAGCCGGTGTCGCGCATCGTCGGCAGCCGCGAGTTCTGGAGCCTGAGCTTCGAGCTTGGGCCCGATACGCTGGACCCGCGCCCGGACAGCGAGGTGCTGGTTGAGGCGGCGGCCGCGTTTGCCGCCGAGCATGGGCGGGCGACCGATGCGCTCGACCTCGGCACCGGTACCGGCTGCCTGCTGCTGGCGTTGCTGCACGAGCGTCCCGGCCTGCACGGCGTTGGCATCGATCGCAGCGCGGGCGCGGTCGAGGTCGCGCGGCGCAATGCGAGCCGGCTGGGCCTGGCGTCGCGGGCGGCGTTTGCGGTCGGCGATTGGACCGATGCCATTGCCGATCGGGCCGTTGATATCATCCTTACAAATCCGCCCTATATTGAACGGGAGCAAATAGAGAGGCTGTCGCCGGAGGTCGGCGCCAACGATCCGCGCCTGGCCCTGGACGGTGGCTTGGACGGCCTGGATGCCTATCGCGCCCTCGCGGTCGATCTGGCGCGGGTGATCAGGCCAGGCGGTCGTGCGTTCATCGAAATCGGCGCCGGACAGGCCGATGCGGTGCGGCATGTGCTCGACGCCCACGGCGTCAAAACGCTGGAGATTCGGCGGGACTTGGCCGGCCATGATCGTTGCCTTGTGGCAACACCTGCTGCGCCAAAGACACACCGTGCCACCGTTTAGCCTCATTTGGTTTGGAACCGAAGACGGCAATTTGCTACGAATACCTTCGGTGCAGGCCGGATAGCCGCTTGGGTCTTCGGGCGCTGAGGTGTCGAGGATCGGAGGGTCCGCTGTGGCAAATTGGCCACCAGGGCCCGGCTTGGCGATGCCGGAGTTGGGGAAATCCGCAACCGTTTATCGGTGCGGCAGGACAATCGGCCCGCTGTTCGGGGAAGACCGGCAAAGCCGGCGCACCTGAACCTTGAACGCTTCGGTTCGAACGTGGATGGGACCGATTGGTGCGGGTGTCGGGATTGCAGACGGTGTGATGAGGCAAAACTCAAACCACAAGCGGCCGCGGAACCGTGGCAACGCAGGGCGCAAGCCCACCAACAATCGCAACCAGACGTTCGACAGCAATGGGCCGAACGTTCGTATACGCGGCAACGCCTACCAGGTGCACGAGAAGTACCTGACGCTGGCGCGCGACGCCAGTTCGTCGGGCGACCGTGTGATGGCCGAGAATTACTTCCAGCACGCCGAGCATTATTATCGCGTGATCAACGCGACGACGGACCCTGCGTCGGCCAATCAGGCGAACCAGGCCAATGGTGCTGCGGCGGGCAATCACAACAACAACGGCGCGGCGGTCAACGGCCATGACCGCGATGATGCATTGCAG
The DNA here is from genome assembly GCA_965227515.1 of Alphaproteobacteria bacterium. GTDB lineage: Bacteria > Pseudomonadota > Alphaproteobacteria > CALKHQ01 > CALKHQ01 > CBDDFZ01. Next base: position 285,401 of record CBDDFZ010000001.1, on the reverse strand, counting down.
GCGGAACAGCCGCAGATGCCCGATCCTCAGCAAGGCGGCCAGAACGGTGGTCAGTTCCGGCAGGAAGAGGTGTCGGGGAACGATCCGCGCGGCGAAAAGCGCACGCGCCGGTCCAATGGCCGCCGGCCTCCCGCACAGGCGGACGGCGACCAGGATGAGGGCGCGTCGGCGGCTTCCGACAACGCCAGCACGAACGCCAATGCCGGCGATACGAATGATGGCGACGGCTCACGGGACGAGGGTTCGCGGGACGACGACGCCCAGTCGCAGCCGCGCCGTCGGCGCACTCGACGCCGGCCCCCGGCCTCGGCCAGCGAGGACGAGCGCCAGCCGTCCTTGTCGGTGGGCGACACGTCGGTTGGCGAGGGCTCGTCGGATGGCGATGACGACCCGGTGCTGGTCTGACGGCGCAGACAGATTGATTTAGCGGTTTGAGACGCCGGCCTCAGGGCCGGCGTTTTCGTTCGGCCGGTGCCGACATGGATCGTCGACCCTCAGCCCAGCAATTCGTCGGCCAGCGCCTTGATCTCCGCCGCCGCCTGCCCGCGCGGTTCGCTCTCCAGCACGCCCTTGCCCTCCGCGAAGGCCGATGCGAAGGCGATCCGATTGCCGATGCGCGCGGCCGCCACGCCCAGATTGGCGCGGTCCATCGCCTCGACCTCGGCGACGATGCGCTCCACCAGCTTGCCGCGCGGCGGCACCCGGTTGAGCACGATCAGGCAGGGCCGCTTCTCGGCGGTGGCGATGTCCAGCGTCGGCGCGGTCGCCCACAGGTCGGCTGGCCCCGGCTGCATCGGCACCACCACGGTGTCGGCGGCGCGGATCGCGAGCTTGGCGTCGGTCTCGGCATGGGGCGGGCTGTCGATGACGACCACGTCGTTCTCGTCCGCCAGCCGTTTCACCTGATTGGTGGTGCGCCAGCCGGTGATGACGGTGGCCGACAGACCGCTGTCTTCCAAGGCCGGGTCGGTGGCGCGCACCTCGGCCCAGCGCGCGGTTGAGCCCTGCGGATCGATGTCCACGAGCGCGGTCGTGTGCCCGGCGCGCGCCCAGGCCACCGCCAGGTTGACCGCCAGCGTGGATTTGCCGGCGCCGCCCTTCTGTTGCGCAATGGTCAGGACCCTGCCCGCCATGGTATCGCCCTTTCCCGAGTCCACGAATTGTGGAAATTGTGCACTGCAACATGACATATGACTGCCCGATGACGCTGTCAAACACTCCTGACGTGCCGGACCTCGCGAACCACGACGTCATTGCGCGCGCGGCCGCGATATTGCGGCGCGGCGGGCTGGTCGCGTTTCCCACCGAGACGGTCTATGGGCTCGGTGCGCGGGCGGACGACGACCGGGCGGTGGCTGCGGTGTTCGCCGCCAAGGGCAGGCCCCGCTTCAACCCGTTGATCGCCCATGTCGCCAGCGCCGACGCCGCCTTTGCGCTCGGTGCGGCCGGCATGCTGGCGCGACGGCTGGCAAAGGCATTCTGGCCGGGACCCCTGACCCTTGTCCTGCCACGCACCGCCGGGTGCACGATCTCGCTGCTGGCAACTGCGGGGCTGGACAGCGTTGCGCTGCGGGTGCCGGCGCATCCGGTGGCGCAGGCGCTGTTGCGCGAGGTCGGGCTGCCGGTGGCAGCGCCCAGCGCCAACCGCTCCGGCAGGCTGAGCCCGACGCGGGCCGCCGACGTCATCGCCGGACTGGGCGACGCGGTCGACATGGTGGTCGACGGCGGGCCCTGCACGGTCGGCGTGGAATCGACCATCGTCGACCTGCGCGACGACGCCCGCCCCGTGCTGCTGCGCCCCGGCGGGCTGGCCCGTGCCGCCATCGAGGACGAGCTGGGTGTCGCCCTTGGCACACCGGAAACTGGCGGCGATGAAGATGTGCCGCGCGCGCCCGGCCAGCTCGCATCCCACTACGCGCCCGAGCGTCCGCTGGCGATGAACGCGCCCGCCCGCCCGCCCGGCGCGGCGCTGCTGGGCTTCGGCGGCACCGTGGATGCCGACCTGGACCTGAGCCCCGGCGGCGACACCACCGAGGCGGCGGCCAACCTGTTCGCCATGCTGCGTACGCTCGACCGCGCACCGTTCACCGCCATTGCCGTCGCACCCATTCCGGATGACGGCCTGGGCGAGGCGATCAACGACCGCTTGCGCCGCGCCGCTGCCGCACGCTAGTGGCAAGTCAGAACGTCTCACACATGGTAGCCTGACCCGATGACCTACACCGCCCCCGTTGCCGAGCTCATGTTCACGCTGCGCGCCGTCGCCGGCCTCGACGAGGTGACCGCGCTGCCGGGCATGGGGGAGGTGACGCCCGATCTCGCCGAGGCGATCCTGACCGAAGCCGGCAAGCTCGCCGGCGAAGTGATCGCCCCGCTGAACCGCACCGGCGACCTGCAGGGCGCGACCCTGGAGAACGGAGTTGTGCGGTCGGCCGACGGCTTCGCCGATGCCTTTCGCGCCTTTGCCGAGGGCGGCTGGAACGGCCTGCCGTTCGATCCCGACTATGGCGGCCAGGGGCTGCCCTGGGTGCTGGCGACCGCGGTGCAGGAGATGTGGCAGGGCGCCTGCCTCAGCTTTGCGCTCAACCCGCTGTTGAACCAGGGCGTGATGTCCGCGCTCACAACCCACGGCACGGCGGAGCAAAAGCAGACCTACATCCCGCGCATCGCCAGCGGGCAGTGGACCGGCACCATGAACCTGACCGAGCCGCAGGCGGGCACCGATCTGGGCGCAGTGCGGACCATGGCGACACCGGCGCCCGACCTCGGGCCCGGCCGCTACCGGCTGATCGGCCAGAAGATCTACATCACCTGGGGCGATCACGACCTGGCCGAGAACATCGTCCACCTGGTGCTGGCGCGCACCCCCGATGCGCCGCCCGGCAGCCGGGGCCTGTCGCTGTTCATCGTGCCCAAGTTCGCGGTCAACGCCGACGGCTCGCTGGGGCCGCGCAACGACGTGCGCACGGTGTCGCTGGAGCACAAGCTGGGCATCCACGCCAGCCCGACCTGCGTGCTGGCCTATGGCGACGACGGCGGCGCGGTCGGCGAGATCGTCGGCAAGGAGCACGAGGGCCTGAAGGGCATGTTCACGATGATGAACAATGCCCGGGTTTCGGTCGGCGTGCAGGGTGTCGGCATCGCCGAGCGCGCCTACCAGCAGGCCCTGGCCTACGCGCGCGAGCGGGTGCAGGGACGCACCGCCGGCGACGGCAAGGTGGGCGCGCCCATCCTCCACCACCCGGACGTCAGGCGCATGCTGATGTGGATGAAGGCGCATGTGGCGGCCACCCGCGCGCTCTGCATGGTGACGGCCGCCGCCGAGGATACGGCAAGCCGGCACGCCGACGAGGCACAGCGCGCCACCGCCCAGGACCGCGTCGACCTGCTGACGCCGATCGTGAAGTCGTGGTGCACGGACGTGGCCTGCGAGGTCGCGTCGACGGCGGTGCAGGTGCACGGCGGCATGGGCTTCATCGAGGAGACCGGTGCCGCCCAGCATTACCGCGATGCCCGCATCCTGCCGATCTACGAGGGCACCAATGGGGTGCAGGCGGCCGACCTGGTGGGCCGCAAGATCGGCCGCGACGAAGGGGCGGCGATGCGTGCTCTCTGCGCGGAAATTTCGGCAACGGCGACCGCGCTTGGCGGCCACCGGGGGCTGCAACCGGTCGCGAACGCGCTGTCGGCCGGCGTGCTGGCGCTGGAGACGGCCACCGACTATGTCGCCGATACCATCGGCACCGGCGCGGTCGATGCGCTGTCAGGCTCGGCACCGTACCTGCGTCTCGCCGGCATGGTCATTGGCGGTTGGCTGCTGGCCAAGGGCGCCTTGGCGGTGCATGAGGAGCGGGTGACGCCGCCCGAGGGCAACACCGGCGCGGTCGACACCCCGACGGCGCTCGCCGCGTTCTATGCCGCCCACGTGCTGCCTCAGGCCGACGGCCTGCGCGCCGCGGCAATGGCAGGCTCCGACCCGGTGATGGCGCTGACCGACGCCCAGATGTAGATGGGCGGTCGTAGGCAGCGACTGCCGGACTATGGCGCCCTGAAGATCACGTCCGCCAGCCAACCGATATCGTCGCCGGTGCGGTATTCACCCCGGATTCGCAATGCCTCGATATCGGACAGCACGGCGCGAATGACGGCCTCACTGGCAGGCGCAGCGGTGGCTGCGTCGATCCAGCCGACGCCAGCGGTCAGGGGTATGCTGTAGGCGGTCCATTCGACGCCAGGGTTCCGCGCGGTGTCGAACCAGATGGCGGCACCGGACGCACCCATGATTAGGACGTCGCGGTCGTCAAAGGGCTCGTCGGTGCGGTCGACCTTCAGCCGAAAACTGAGCGTGCCACCGTAGAAGTGGTCGCGGCAGCCGTGATAGCTGGCGGGCGCGTTCCAGTACCAGACCTCGCCAGTGGCGTCGTCGATCACCCGCAACCCGCCACCGTCGACCGTCATGCCGTGCGCGTCGCCGAATACCGACCAGCCCTGCGGGCCGGCGTCGAGGGCGGTGGCCACCACCAATGGCTCGGCGTGCGGGCTCAGGCAATCCTGCCCGGCAAATACCAGTGATTCGGGCACGAACAGTGCCAGTGTGTCCTCGCCCTGGCCGATGAATGTCAGCGCATTGCGGCCGACGAACAATTCGGTGTCCACACCCTGGCCGGCGAAGACCAGCGTGTCCTGCACCTTCACCGTCAACGGCCCCAGGTCCTGGCCGGTGAACACCAATGGCCCGGGCGCATGCACAGTAACCTCATCGTCGCCTTGCCCGACGAAGGTCAGCGGACCGGAAGCGGTCGCGGCGAGCGTGTCGGTGTCTTGCCCAAGCAGAGTCCCTGGCAGCGACATCAGGGCCGCTACGGCCAACGTGATGCATGTCGCGATGCGTGGGCGCTCAGTGCGCACGCGGCTCATTTGGCTTCCCCAGATCCCGCAGTTTCCCGAAACCAGTGCCATGTGATCACGCTACCATGGCACGAACGAGGCAAACTAACCCCTCAGCAGGCGCTTCAGATTGCTGTTCGGGTCGGCCAGGGCGGCCGGGTCGGGCTTGATCCCCGCTTCGATCATCTTCTCCGCCGCCCTTATGTCCCTGGCGACCGCGTTGCCGGTGCCGATACCGCTGGCCGACAATATGCCGCCATCGGCATCGAGCTGGAACAGGATGAAGGCGCCGTCGCCGATGTCGCGGCGGATGCACTGCACGAACGGGTCGGGCAGGCCAGCGACCTGCAATGTCTGGTCGTGCTGGTCGGACCAGAACCACGGCACGCGGGCATAGGCGTCGTCCCGGCCCATGATGGCGTTGGCGACGTGGTTGGCCTGGTCCTGCGCCGCGCGCCAGCTTTCCAGTCGAACGCGCCCGCCGCCCCACGGGAAATTGCAGCAGTCGCCGGCCGCGAAGATGGCCGGGTCCTCGGTCCGGAAGCAGTGGTCGACCACGATGCCGCCAATGTTGGGGTCGACCGCCAGGCCGGCGGCCTCGGCGAGCGCGGTCTCCGGCACCGAGCCGACACCGGCGACCAGCACATCGGCCTGCACCGCGCGGCCATCGGTCAGGTGAAGTTCGCCGTCGCCGACACGGTCGACCTTGGCGTCAAGCAGCAACTCGACGCCCGCCTCGCGGTGGCGCGTCTCGGCCGCCAGTGCGATGTCGCTGGGGACGATCCGGGCCATCAGCCGGTCGGCGGCCTCCACCACCGTGACCTCGGCGCCGAGACCTCGCGCAGTGGCGGCCAGTTCGAGCCCAATGAAGCCGCCACCGACGATGGCAAGCCGGCTGCCTGGCGACAGACGGGCCAGAATGGCCTCGGCATCGTCAAGCGTGCGCAGGGTGAGCGCGTCTTCCAGGCCCGGCAGCACCCGCGCCCGTGCCCCGGTGGCCAGCACCAGCGTGTCGTAGGTGACATCGCCGCCATCGGAAAGCCGCACCGACTTGGCCGCGCGGTCGATCTCGGTCACCCGCGTGCCGCGACGAAGGTCGATGTTCGCCTCTGTATAGGCCTCTTCGGTGGCGATGGTCTTCGCCGCCACCGGCACTTCCTTCGACAGCGGCGGGCGTTCGTATGGCAGATGCGGTTCGTCGCCGATCAGGGTGACCGAGCCGTCAAAGCCGGCCTCGCGCAGGGCGAAGGCGCAGCGCACCCCGCATTCGCCCGCCCCGACAATGACGACATCCGCCACCGGACTAACCGATATCGACGAACACGCGGTCGTCTTCCACCTTGGTCGGATAGGTCTTCAGCGCCACGCACACGGGCGCACCCTTCGCGGCACCGGTGGTGTAGTCGAAGCGCCCATTGTGCTTCGGGCATTCGATGGTGTTGTCCATCACGAAGCCGTCGGCCAGGTGCACCTTCTCGTGGGTGCACAGGCCGTCGGTCGCATAGAACGCATCGTCGGGGCTGCGGTAGATGGCGAAGGTGCGGTCGCCGTGGTCGAAACGGATGACGTCTTCCTCCTCGACGTCATCCACGCCGCAGGCCTCGATCCAGTTACTCATTCAGGTCTCCGTGTTTGCAGTCTGGTGTGTCGCGCGGGCTATTCGGCGGCGGACGCCTGGGCGCGTTTCATGAAGCGCGCATTCATGCGCTCCTGCGCCTCGTCCGACCCGTCATGGAACGTCCCGAAGATCTTGTCGAACACGGGCAGGCCGTCGCCGGAATAGTTGCACTCGAAATACTTGTGGTGGAGGTAGTGGAAGTAGTTGCCGATGGTCACGCCCTTGCCGGCCACCACCACGCGGTCGAAGCCCACATGCCCCTGGGCCGGCGACAGGCCGGCATGCTGCAGATGGAACAGCACGTGGATCGGATGCGAGGCGAGGACCCAGTGCACGATCGCGCCGGAGAAATAGAGCAGGTGCTCGACCGGGTGCATCGAGATGCCCGTCCACGGCCCGATATTGACGTTGCGGTGGTGCAGGTGATGCACGCTGTCGTACAGCGGCTTCCAGTGGATCAGCCGGTGGACCCAGTAGAAATGGACCTCGCGGATCGCCGGGATCAGCAGCAGCAGCGCCACGAACCAGACCGGGTTGGTCTCCCAGTTGATGTAGGGGATCCACTCGTTGGCGTAGAACCACAGGGTCACGACCTCATAGGCGGTCCAGATCGGCACGCCTGAGACCAGCGACCAGAACATATTGTCCTTGACCTGGTTCTTGAACAGGAAGGTGTCGTTGTTGGTGGCGAACGGCTTGGTCGTGTACTTGAAGTCGGTTCCCTGGCCCTTGATCATGTAGAACCAGACGTGCCACGCGCCGTAGAACACCACGGTCAGCGCAAGGTTGCGGCCGAGAATGATGGCGATCCAGCCGATCTCCAGGCTCTGCATCGACGCCAGCGAGGGCGTCAGGAAGAACCAGGTCAGCACCGCGATGCCGAGGTAGAGCGCGTTCCACGGCCACAGATAGCCCGGGAACCCGAAAATCCATTTCAGCACGCCCAGCGGCTTCGGCGGCCAGGCGAACAGCGCCGGCAGCTTCAACAGATAGGGCGGGCGCCAGTCACCCCGCTTGTCGCGTTTGCCCAGCTTGTCACGCTCGCCAATTGCGGTGTCGGTCATGGTGCGCATTCCTCCGTGCACGCGGCCGCATCCGTCGCCCGGTTGGCCTCAGGCGATTGCAGCCGATCCGATGTTGAACTGCGTAAAGACGAAAAAGTCCACAAGGCTGACCACATCGTCCGCCTGAATCTCGGGCGCCGCGGCCAGATCCAGCGCGCGCGCCAGCATCGTGCCGGTGTCCTGCCCGATCAGGAAATGGATCAGGCCGTCCTCGGCAAGCGGGACGGTGGTGTCGTTGGTCTCGTGGGCGATGACGAAGATGTCGCCGGCCCGGCCGGCCTCGCGGACCGCTTCCGCCAGGCCGACATTGCCGCCGGCGCCGTTGTAGATCGCGGCCAGGTCCGGCTCGGTGCGCAACAGGTCGCGCACGGCCTGGAACGTCTTGTCCGGGGAGTCGTCGCCCTGCACCGCGTCGCAGACCGTGAGGTTGGGAAAGGCGCCGCGCAGGTGGGTGCGGAAGCCGATCTCGCGGTCCTCCTGGCAGCGGAAGCTGGAACTGCCCAGCACCGCGCCGACCCGCGCATCCTGGCCGCGCAGCAGATTGCCGATCAGGAAGGCGGCGGTGCGCCCGGCCATGCGGTCGTCGATGCCGACAAAGGCGTCGCGCGCGTGGGCGTCGACGTCCGACACCATGGTGACGATGCGTTTTCCGCGTTGCCGGGCCGCTGCCATGATCCGTGCATTGCGGGCCTCGTTCTTGACGATGGCGACCAGCGGATGGGCGGTGTCGGCACACAGCCGCTCCAGCGCCTTGGACACGGCCTCGTTGTCGCGCTGGTAGAAGTCGAACACGTCGATGGGACGGTCCGATGCCGCGCACACGCCGCGCAACTGGTCGGTCATGCCGCGGCCGACCTGGAACAGCAGCTCGACCGGCCGCTCCGCCGCCATTGGCGATCCCGCCAGCACGCCGACGTCGAACGGCGCGACCGGGTTCTCGACCAGGCTCTCCCGGGCGGCCTGGATCAGCTGCTCGGTGCGCGGATGCACGCGCCCGCGCCCGTTCAGCGCACGGTCGACCGTGGCGCGCGAATAGCCGGTCGCCCGCGCGATATCCTTGATGGTGGCGCGGCGCGGCGGGGTCGGCGTCTCGCTCATCGTGGCACCTCGGGAGCTGAATAGCTCATTATGAGGCAATTTTGATGTCGCATAATGAGTTCATACGCGATATGAACGGTACCAACAACACAGAAATACGTCAGGGAGGATCAAATTGAGGCGCGTTGCCGCCAACGCCGGCCTGGGCCCGGCGACCCGGCAAATCGCGCCTGTCACAAGAATTGTTATCGTTTACGCGCCGCCGCCCGCGTCGTGGCGCTTTCGAACCTGCGCCGGTATGGCCTAGTGTCGAGCGCAATGGCGTGAGCACCAGGCACCTCGATGCATCGGGGCGGCCGGCGCGGCCAAACAAAAGCGTGCCGAAACCGGTCGCACCGACAGACCGGACGGCGCAGAACGGACCTGGGGAGGACCGATGAACCGAACGCGCAATACCGTCGCCGACATGCTGGCGATGAAGGGCAAGCGCCAGATCAAGATGCTGTTCGTCGACAGCCACGACGAGGCGCGGGCCGCTTCGGCGGCGGGCATCGACATGCTGTCGATCATCGCCCCGATATGGACGCCGGAAATGCGCGAGGCGGCGGGCGACTGCTTCGTCCAGGTCGGCCTGCTCTATGGCGAGCTGTGCACCACCGACGACTACCTGCGCGCCGCCCACAAGGCGCTGCTGACCGGCGGTGACTGCGTCTATTGCGCGGCCAGCCTCGACATCGTTGCCCGACTGGCGGCGGAGGGCATTCCGGTGGTCAGCCACGTCGGCCTGATCCCATCGAAATGCACCTGGACCGGCGGCTTCAAGGCGGTGGGCAAGACCGCCGACAGCGCAATGAAGGTCTACAATGACGTCAAGGCGTTGGAATCCGCCGGTGCGTTCGCGGCCGAACTGGAAGTGGTGCCGGACCGGGTGGCGGCCGAAATCTCCAAGCGGACCTCGATGCTGATGCTGTCGATGGGCGCCGGCACTGGCGGCGATGCGCAGTACCTGTTTGCCGAGGACGTGCTGGGCTACACCCGCGGCCACCGCCCCCGCCACGCCAAGGTCTACCGCAACTTCCGCGCCGAGTACGACCGGCTGCAGGAGGAACGCATCGCCGCGTTCAAGGAGTTCGGCGCCGATGTGGAAAGCGGTGCCTACCCCGGCCCCGAGCACCTGGTGCCGATCGACGATAAAGAGTTCGAGGCGTTCATGGCCAAGCTGTAGGGCCATGACCCAACGGACCAGTTTCCCACCGGAACCGGTGGGCTTGTGTGGGCAGCAACCCCAACCTAAGCTGCCGTCATAACCAATGGGAGGAACATCCGTGCATAAAGCAAACACAACCGCACTCTCGCGGGCCGTGGCCGCCGCCGCGGCGGCCGTGGGGCTCGTTGGCATTGCCGGCAGCGCCTCGGCGCAGGACGATCTTGCGCCGGTCAGCGTGACCTTCATCCAGCACTGCTGCTCCGGTGCCACCTTCTTCCAGCCGATGCAGTTCGGCGCCGAGGAAGCCGCGCGCCTGTTCCAGGTCGACCTCACCTATGTGAACGCGGACGGCGACGCCGCCCGTCACGCCGAGCTGATCGAGACCGCCATCGCCGAGGGCCAGGACGCGGTCGCGCCCACCATCACCGTGCCTGACGCGCTGGACGAGGCGGTGCAGAAGGCGGTCGACGCCGGGCTGATCGTGATCGCGCAGAACATCGACGATCCCGACGGCGCCGACGGCAACGCCCGCCAGGCCTTCGTCGGCCAGGACTTCCATGCCTCGGGCCGGATCATCGGCCAGCGCATGATCGACGAGCACGGGCTGGGCGAGGGCGACCACTGCCTGCTGCCGGTGGAATTCCCTGAGCTGACCTACGCCATCGAGCGTGCCGAGGGCGTGCAGCTGGCGCTGGACCCGGCGGGTATCACGTCGGAGGTCATCGGCACCGGCACGGTCGACGCCGAAGCGCTGACCGCGATCTCCCAGGCGTTGATCGCCAATCCGGACATCACCTGCATCGTCGGCCTCGGCACCACGCCGACCACCGTCGCGCCCGACGCGGCGATGGAGGCCGGTATCGACAGCATCCCGAATGGCGGCTTCGATACCAATCCGAAGATCATGGAAAACATCATGAACGGCGTCACCACGGCCACCATGGACCAGCAGCCGTTCTGGCAGGGCTTCCTGCCGGTGATGTTCGCCGCCTACGCCGTGCGCTATGGCCTGACCCCGCCGGACATCGATACGGGCAACAACCTGATCGACATGGTGAACGGTCAGTACGCGCTGGATTGGGGCGGCACCTACCGCTAAGCCGCGTCCGATCGGCAACCGATTGAAAGACAAGGCCGGGCCCGCCGCTGCGGTGGTGCCCGGCCGTTTCCACCGTACATCTTCGATCTGTTATTGCGCGGGCAAGAAGCGTGGCTAGCGAGACGACCACAGAGATGACCAATGCCGAAATGGCCGCCGCGCGCCGGCGCGACCATGGCCCGGCATGGTGGACGGCTGCCAAGCGCTATCAGGGCTCGGCGATCGTCATCGTCTACGGGACGTTTCTCGCCATCTGCCTGATCTGGAGTTTCGCGTCGTCGGACTTCGCCTTCGCGACCACTGACAATCTGCGCGTGCTGCTGGCGCTGAAAATCCCGACCACGGCGATTGCCGCGCTCGGGGTCGGCCTGTTGATGATCAGCGGCGAGTTCGACATCTCCACCGCCGGCACCTACACGCTGGCCGCCTTCATCACCACCATCGTCTACACCACCTATGGCATGCCGCTGCTCGTGGCGGTGGCGGCGGGCCTGTTCACCGTGGCGATCTTCGGTGCGCTGAACGGATATTTGACCGCGTGGATCGGCATCCCGTCGTTCATCGCCACCATCGGCATGATGTTCATCCTGCGTGGCGTGATCCGCTTCGTGTCGATCAACCCGAACAGCGGGCAGATGGACAGCATGGCCTTCTACCCCTGCCGCGACTGCGAGCAGACCGGCGAGGCGCAGACCGACCTGCTGACGACGCTGTTCACCGGGGAGATCGTCGATCCGATCTACATGCAGATGGTCTGGCTGGTGGTGCTGGGCTTCGCCGCCCACCTGCTGCTGAACCGGCACCGGATCGGCAATCATATGTTCACGACCGGCGGCAACAAGGACGCGGCGACCGCGGTTGGCGTGAACATTCGGCGCACCAAGCTGATCGCCTTCATCCTGTGTGCCATGGCGGCCGGTTTCGCCGGCATCATGCAGGCGACCATGATCAACGAGGTCGAGCCGTCGTTCGCCATCACCAGCGGCTTCGAGCTGAAGGTGATCGCCGCTGTCGTCGTTGGCGGCGTCAACCTGTTCGGCGGGCGGGGCACGATCCTGGGCATGATCCTGGGGGCCGCCCTGATCGAGACCGTCGACAACGTGTTGGTGCTGATCGCAGCACCCGAGACCCTGTTCAAGGGCCTGCTCGGCGCGCTGATCATCGGCGCCGTCATCCTCAACACCATCGTCAGGCGCAGGTCGACGTGACGATGGCCTCGACCACCCAGACCATCGACGCCGCGGCCCGCTACCAGCAGTCGAGCTGGTTCAATCGGGTGCGCATGCACCCGGCCGGTCCGGTTGTGATGCTGTTCCTGATGTTGCTGGCCGGCTGCGTGATCGCCTCGCTGGTCTTCCCCGAGGATTTCCGCTTCCTGTCCCAGCGCAACGCGACGCTTTTGATGCGCGCGATCCCGCTGTTCGGCATCATCGCTCTGGGCGTCGGGCTGCTGATGATCTCCGGCGAGTTCGATCTGTCGGTGGGCTCGGTGTTCGTCGCGGCGCCGTTCGCCATGGCCGTCTTCTATGACGCCTCCACGCCGGTGATCGCGGAATGGGGCTGGTTCTCGGAGGCGGAGGATGCCTGGCTGACGGCGGCCGGCGGCGCCTGGCTGGTGTCGCTGTTCCTCGGCATGCTGGTCGCGATCTGCATCGGGCTGATCAACGCGTTCATCACGCTCTACTTCAAGATTCCGTCGTTCATCACCACGCTTGGCATGCTGTTCATCGTGCGCGCCGGCGCTCCCTACATCGTCGAGCTCTATGCCGGCCGCAAGGCGCTGACCATCAAGCCGCCCGAGGACTTCAAGGCGGTGATGTGGGACAATCTGTTCGGCTGGCTGCCCGCCTCGTTCCTGTGGTTCCTGGTCTTGGCGGTCATCGCCTACCTGCTGTTGAACCGGCACCGCTACGGCAACCACTTCTTCGCCGCCGGTGGCGACGCGCGGGCGGCGGAGTATGCCGGCATTAATGTCATCCGCACCAAGACGCTGGCATTCGTGCTCAGCTCGGTATTCGCGTTCATTTCGGGCCTGTTCTCGATCACCCGGCTGGGCAAGGCCGAAACCAACCCGCAGCTCTTCATCGAGCTCTATGCGGTGGCGATCTGCGTGGTCGGCGGGCTGGCGCTGACCGGCGGACGCGGCTCCGTGATCGGCATCGTTTTCGGCACGGCGGTCTACTACCTGCTCAGCAACATCGTCACCCACGCCGGCATGCCGACGTTCTACCTGGATGCATTTGCCGGCATGATGATCGTGTTCGGCGTGATCGTGAACCAAGTGGCCCGGCGGAAGTTCTGAAGCCGGTGGACGTATTGACTGGGACCGGAACCGGAGGAAGCGCGCGATGAGCGTAGACACCATGGACGCACCGACCGCCGCCAGCGCCAGCCGGCCCGACGGTGAGGTTCCGTTGTTCGAGGCGCGCGGCATCTCCAAGAGCTACGGCCACGTGAACGCGCTGATGAACGTGGACTTCGAGGTCCGGCCGGGCGAGGTGGTCGGCCTGCTTGGCGACAATGGCGCGGGCAAGTCCACGCTGATCAAGATCCTCTCCGGCGTGGTGACACCCGACAAGGGCGAGTTCTTGCGCCTGGGCAAGCCGGTCGATATCCACACCCGGCAGAAGTCGGAGCAGGCGGGCATCCAGACCATTTACCAGGACATCGCGCTGGTCCGGTCGATGTCGATCATGCGCAACATTTACGCCGGCCGCGAGCCGCTGGGCCCACTGGGCTTCATGCGCATGGGCGAGATGCGCAAGACCGCGGTCGAAATTCTGGACAAGTACGTGCGCATCGCCGGCATCACCTCGCCGGACCTGCTGGTGGAAGAATTGTCGGGCGGCCAGGCGCAGGCGGTGGCGATCGCGCGCGCCGTGCATTTCAAGCGCGACATCCTGCTGCTGGACGAGCCGACCTCGGCCCTGTCGGTGCGCGAGACCGAGAAGGTGCTGGCGATCATGCGCGAACTGGCGGAATCCGGCGTGTCGTGCGTGTTCGTGACCCACAACCTCTACCACGCGTTCCGGGTCTGCGACCGCTTCTCGATCATGGCCCACGGCCAGAACGTGAAGGACGCGCTGAAGGCCGACACGTCGCTGAATGAGCTCACCGACATCATCATGAGCCACTGAGGGCGGCGGTCGTCGAATACCGTCATGCCCGCGACAAGTGCGGGCATGACGATGGTGTGGGTGGAAGCGACGGTGCCTGGGAAACTCTAAACCGACAATTCGCGCCAGCCGCGCACGTTTTCACGATATCGCCACGCGGCAGACATAAACGATCCTTATCTCTGTGATGCGGCGAGTATTGGCGACGACACACCGTCCGCCGGCGATCCACTGAGAGCCGGCCCCCCGACATCGTGCTGACTTTTTTGATGAACCGATAGGCTCGGTCTCGTTGTGGGAACGCGTGTGGCGCGCGCTCAAGGGAGCATTTGTCATGAAACAAAAAATCGGTCTGATTGCTTGCGGCGTGGCTTCGATGATCGTGAGCTCCAGTGCATTTGCCATCGACTGGTACGAGGAATTCCTGCGCGGCCATATCCTGCAGGGCGAGAATATCTCGATAGTCGGCGACCTCAGCTACATCACCGTGCAAGGCGCCGGACGCACGGGCATTACGCAACATGCGTCAGGGCACTACACCATCGGCAATGGGCGGTTCATCATCACGCCGACGGGCGACGTCGTTGATTGCGACCTCAACAGGGCCGAGTGCGTCGAGATGCTGAAGAACGCCGACGCGAGCTCTGGCGGAGGCGATTCCGACGGCAGCGCGCCCGATGGCGATGCGCCGGATGGCGATGCCCCGGATGGTGCTGCCCCCGGAGGCGGCGGCGACAATAACGGCGGCGATGAGGGTCAGGCACCGCAGATGTCGCGCATGACGCAGCAGCAGATCGAGTACTTCGCGCGGCTGGGCCTGATCATCGGCGACCGCGGGTAGTCCCCGACAGCTTCGGGGCTGGCTGACCAGTCCCGAAGCCCGGGTGGAACGGCATGCAACCCGGGGACTTCTCTTGCCGTCCGGCAACGACCCCGGGTTCCGCTCCGCTCCACCCAGGCTACAATCAAGAGCCTAGAGCGACATTTCCCGCCAGCCCCAGGCGTCGGCCTGGGCCATGCATGCCTGCCAGTCCCTGACGCCCTTGGTGGTGGAGACGTGGGTGAGCGACATCGCCGCCGAGGCATGGCCCAGCGCCAGGCAGCGGTCCAGGTCCCAGCCGCTCAGGTAGCCGTAGACGAAGCCCGCGCAATAGGCGTCGCCGGCCCCATTGGCGCCGACGATCTCGCGCTCCGGGATGCATGTAGAGCCCTTGGCCGCCACGGTCCCGTCGCGGGTGACCGCGATGGCGCCGCCGGGGTAGTGCGCGGCCACCACCTGCATCGCGCCCAGGCCCAGCACCTTGCGCGCCGCCGCCAGCACTTGGGCGGGGTCGACATCGCCGCCGGCCACCGCCGGCATGTCGGCGAGTGCCGCGATCTCGTAGTCGTTGATGACCAGGATATCGAGCAGCGGCAGGCACGGGTGCACCAGCGCGCGCATGCGCTCGGGCGCCACGAAGAACAGCTCCAGGCTGGTGGTCCGGCCCAGGCGCTTGGCGTCCTGCAGCACCGCCGCCCAGCCGTTCGGGTGGTCCTGCCAGGGACTGTCCATCGGCTTGTGCGCGCCGGGCAGGCCGAGGTGGAACAGGCGGCCGGTGGTGGCCGCCAGGTCGAAATGATCGGGGCAAAGCAGGGTGGAGATGCCGGGGTAGTAAAGGTGGGTGCGCCGCCCGGTGGATTTTACGCAGTAGGCATCGGTGAACTGGGTCGGCAGCGCGTCGCTGATATGCATCTGGTCGCGCACGACCCCCGATCCGTCGCACAGGCCCAGAAGCACCCTGCCATGCTCGTCGTCGCCGACCAGGCCGATGGTCTCCACCGGCACTGTCGGGTCGAGCGCCTTGATGTCGAGCGCGAAATTGCAGCCCGAGCCGCCGCCATGCACGTCGATCTCCACGATCTCGGCGGCGGTGTCCTCGGGCGGCCAGTGGGCCACGATCTTGTTCAGGTCGACGCACCAGGTGCCGCCGGTGACGATGCCCGCCATGGTGCCTCCGTCCCGGCCGGCGCCGTTTGTAGTCTGCATTCGTATTTCCCCATCGATTTTGTTGTTGGCAGTCTTGTTATTGGCGGCCGCGTTGGGCCGGGCCGGTCATCAACCGAGTTGTCGGCCGGAGCGTGCCGGAGTATGACCGATGCGCAGCGAAATCGCACTGGAGCGTTGGAGAACCGATGGGTAGGGAAATGTTGCCAGGCATCTGGGGTAGGTCAGCAACCGCGTTCGCGGCCGCGTTGTTAGCGTCCGGCCTGTTGGCGGGGTGCGTGGACACCGGTGGCGGCGGTAGCGGCGGCGGGACCGACTTCCTGTCCGCGCTGAACTCGGTCCAGACCGGCAATAGCAGCGGGACGGGCACCGGCTCCGGCCCCAGCGCCGAGCGGACCGGCGGCGCCGCTGCCGTCAACAACCCCCCGGTGTTCGGCACCCAGCCCCCGTCCTCCACCGTGCTGCCGGTGCAGCAGCAGGTCACCGGGCTCAGTGCGCGGGTCATTCTGTTCAGCGGCGGCCAGGTGCCGCCCGGCCAGCTCGAGCGGCAGCCCGACGGCAACTGGCTGCTGACGGTGCCGTCGACCGGTGAGCGCATTCAGATGTTCAACCAGGGCACGACCGCCGACCGGATCTCGCTGGCCACCGCCAGCGGCGATCTCAGGGTCGATGTCGACGTGAGAAACGGCAGCGTCACCGGCACCGACGCCAGCGGCACCCGCAACTTCGGCAAGATCACCACCATCCAGTAGGTGGAGCCAATAGGTCACGTTTGTAGCCCGGGTGGAATGACGTGAAACCCGGGGACCTACCCTGACTTGAGGCCCCGGATTACGCTGCGCTCCATCCGGGCTACGCCGGCTGGTGTGTGGGAAGGCGGCGCGCTACCCCTTCAGCACCGATTCGGTGATCTGGATGTCCTCGTCCAGCGCGCGGGTGGGGGTGATGCCCTGCTTCTGCAGCGCGTCGTGATAGGCCTTCACCGCCTCTTCCGGGCCGACGTCGCCGTCGGTCACGGCGCGCATCAGGCGCACGATATCGGTCGGTGACTCCGCCAGATTGATCTTGCGGCCGAACAGCGCCACCCAGGCGCCGTATTTCTGGCCCTGGCTCAGCAGCTCGAAGGTGTCGCGCGCGGTGCCGGCGCCGCCGCCCAGGATGCCGACGACCAGCGAGGGGTCGTAGGTGGCGAGCTCGTCCAGCGCCTTCGGGCCGTTGTAGACGATCTTCAGGAAGCGCGGCCGCTCCGCCTTGGTCAGGCCGGCCAGGCAGCGCACGATGCAGTCGTTGACGTAGTGGCCCACCTCATCGGCCGCGATGCCGCAGTCGACGTTCGGGTTGAACACTTCCAGGAAGTAGGTGAAGGCGGATTCCGCCGCCTCGGCACGGAACTCCGCGAACGCCTCCAGCGACGCGACGTCGGCGTCGATGTCGTTGTTGAAGGTCACCGAGTAGAGACCCAGGTCGGTGAGGTAGGTGGGCGAACCCGGCGACGGCAGCGCGGTCCCATACATCACCCGCGACGGGGTGGCGGTGCGGAACGCGCGCGAGGGCTGCTTGGAGTAGCTCTCGCCCCGCACACGCCAGATGTCGGTGGTGTCGTTGGCGCGGATCGCCGGCTTGACCAGGCTGCCGTCATACGCGCCGCGCTCGAGCAGCAGCTCCAGGTTGGAGGCCGAGGTCAGCATGATGTCGACGACATCCTGCGCGATGATGGCCTGGACCTGGTCCAGAAACTCCTGGCGGGTGCGATAGCGCTGCCACGAGCCGTCGGGCTGGCGGGCCGGGCCGCACGAGGTCAGGCTCGGGCCCATGTCGCCGTCCTTGGCGTCGGCGATGATGAAGTCGGCGCGGGTGGCGGTGCCGTTGCGAATCCGGTCGAGCTTGGCGTCCAAGCGGGTCAAGATCTTGCTCCTGAAGTGAGGTGACATGGCGTGCAAACGAGGCTGCGGAAAGGGCTCACCACACCGTGTAGCCGCCGTCAACCACTACGACGCTGCCGGTCATCAATGACGCGGCGTCGGAGGCGAGAAACAGCACGACCGAGGCGATTTCCGGCGGCTGGCCGACCCGCTTCATCGGCGTCATGTCCAGCCACGCCTTGTACCATTCCGGGTTGTCCATGCCGCGCCGGGTCATGGCGGTCTCGATGTAGGTGGGCGCGATCGCATTGACCCGCACGCCCCGCGTCGCCCATTCGCCGGCCAGCGACTTGGTCAGCATGTGAACGCCGGCCTTGGACGCGTTGTAGTGAGCCTGCGGCTGCGGGTAGTTGGAGATGATGCCCGACATGGAGCCGATGTTGACGATGCTGCCGCTGCCGCCGGCCAGCATGTGCTTGCCGAAGGCGCGGTTGCACCAGTAGACGCCGTTCAGGTTCAGGTCGAGCACCCGCAGCCAGTCGGCGTCCGAGGTGTCCTCGCCCGGCGTGTTGATGGCGATGCCGGCATTGGCGACCAGGATGTCGACGCGGCCGAGGTCGGCCACCACCTTGTCGGCGGCGGCGGTCACGTCGTCGGGCTTGGTCACGTCGAGGTGGATGAAATCGACCTCGTGGCCCAGCCCCTCCAGGGTCGCCTTGCCGCTGGCGCCAACCTCCTCGTCGATGTCGCAGATCACCAGGCGCGCGCCGGCCTCCGCCAGCGCGGTGGCCGAGGCCAGCCCGATGTTGCGGCCGCCGCCGGTGACGACCGCCACGCGACCCGACAGGTCGAGCATTTCGAGATACATGATATTCCTCCCCTTTTGATCATTCGCTCATTTCGCGTATAATCGCTCACCGAAAGCCCAGATCAAGCATATCGCGCGACCCGGAACGACCATGACAACGAGTGACGACAAGCTGGACCTCGCGACCCGTGCGGCGTGGCTCTACTACGTGGCCGGCAACACCCAGGACGAGATTGCCGCCAAGCTGGACGTCTCGCGGCCGGCCGCCCAAAGGCTCATCGCGCTGGCGATCTCGCAGCAACTGATCCGCGTGCAGGTGACCCGGCCGATCAGCGCCTGTGCCCAGTTGGCCGAGACCCTGCGCGAGCGGTTCGCGCTGGACGTGGCGGACGTGGTGCCGGGCTTGGCCGAGAACCCGCCGGCCACGTTGGCCAGCGTGGCCGCCGCCGCGGCGGTGCGGATGGAGCGTCTGCTCTCCGCGACCGCGCCGACCACGATCGCGGTGACCAGCGGGCGCGCGCTCCGGGCGATGGTCGATATGATCAGTCCGATGGAGCGCCCCCAGCACAAGATCGTCTCCGTGGTCGGCAGCATCGCGCGCGATGCGTCCGCGAACAGATATGACGTGGTGATGCGGCTGGGCGACCGGCTGGGCTGCCAATGCTTTCCCCGGCCCACGCCGTTGATCGCCGACACGCTGGAGGAGCGCGACGTGCTGGCCGCGCAGCGGTCGGTCGCCATCCTGGCCGGGCTGGCGCAATCGGCCAAGGCGACGTTCGTCGGCGTCGGAAACCTGTCGTGGAACGGACCGCTTCATGCCGACGGTTTTATCACCGATGACGAGTTGGGCGAGCTTTCCGATCTGGGCGCGGTGGGCGAGATCGGCGGTTGGGCCTTCGACCGCGACGGCCAGTTGATCGAGGGGTCGGTCAATGCCCGGGCACTCAGCCTGAGCCCCAAGCAACTGGCGCCGCGCCAGATCATCGCGATCGCCACCGGCAGCAACAAGCTGGAGGCGATTGCCGGTGCCTTGCGCGGGCGCCTGGTGACCGGCCTTGTGACCGACGAGGATACCGCCCGCGCGGTGCTGGACGCGACCGGGGGCGATTGAACCGAGAGACGGCATTCTGAGCATTTGCTCAAAGGTGGGCAGATGCTCAGGGTGCGGCTGCCTCAGCGCAAGCGAGAAACGATCTAGTGTGGTGGTCTCGAAGTTCGCCATACAACTGCGGTGGTACCTGCGCGAACTTCGAAACCGAAAACCACACTAGAAACAATATGTTGCTAGTGTCCCAATCGAATCTGAAGTTCGATCGAGGCCAGCAGATACTGTTACGAACTTCAGATTCGGGACACTAGGCCTCGACGTGGATGCGGTAGGATTCGATGACCGTGTTGGCCAGCAGCTTCTCGCACATGTCGACAACGGTCTGGCGCGCCGCGGCGGCATCGTCGCCCTCGAACTCGATCTCGATCATCTTGCCCTGGCGCGCGCCGTGCACGTCGCTGAAGCCGAGCGTGCGCAGGGCGTTGGCGATGGCGTCGCCCTGCGGGTCGTGGACGCCCGTCTTGGGCATGATCATCACGTGCGCTTTCAACTCTGGGCTGCTCCCCTGACCGGTTTCGCGGTGCCGACTCAATCGATCAGCTCTAGAGCCTACTGTATGGTCGACGGGCCCTTCATGTCACGCGGGCCGGCATCCGGCAGGATGCCGAGACGGCGGGCCACTTCCTGGTACGCTTCTTCGACATTGCCCATGTCGCGGCGGAAGCGGTCCTTGTCCATGCGCTCGTTGGTGTCGATGTCCCACAGCCGGCAGCTGTCGGGGCTGATCTCGTCAGCCAGCACGATGCGCATTTCCTCGTTGTTCCACAGCCGGCCGAACTCCAGCTTGAAGTCGACCAGCCGAATACCGACCCCCAACAGCAGGCCGCACAGGAAGTCGTTGATCCTGAGCGACAGCGCCATGATGTCGTCGATGTCCTGGGGCGTCGCCCAGCCGAAGGCGGTGATGTGCTCTTCGGTCACCATCGGGTCGCCCAATTCGTCGGATTTGTAGGTGTACTCGACGATGGACCGTGGCAGCGGCGTGCCCTCCGGCATGGCGAACTTCTTGGCGAAGGTGCCGGCGGCAACGTTGCGGATGATCACCTCGACCGGGATGATCTCGACCTCGCGGACAAGCTGCTCGCGCATGTTCAGGCGGCGCACGAAATGGGTCGGCACGCCGATCTCGCCCAGCCGTTGCATGAAATATTCCGAGATGCGGTTGTTCAGCACACCCTTGCCGGTAATCGTGCCGCGCTTGGTGTTGTTGAAGGCGGTCGCGTCGTCCTTGAAGTACTGGACGATCGTGCCCGGCTCCGGGCCCTCGTAGAGAACCTTTGCCTTGCCCTCGTAGATCTGTCTGCGACGTGCCATAGGGGTGTCTGGCGGAAGGCCGCCATCTCCTTCGCCCGCGCATGCGCACATGCGCTCCGATTGACGTGAACACCGTGGATATAACAACAGCGATCCGGCAATACAATGAGCGCGCTATGTGCCGGCCATTGTGGACCAGGGCACAATATCTCGACCATTTGAGCGCACAGGGTCGTTGCACGCACTGCAAGCCCCTATATAACGGGGATCAGCTTGACCACGTCAAAACACCTGAAACCGGGAGCATGCCGACATGGCGTCGTTCAACGACCGCGAAAAGGCCTTCGAGGCGAAATACAAGAACGACCAGGAATTGCAGTTCAAGGCGATGAGCCGGCGCAACAAGCTGCTCGGCTTGTGGGCTGCGCAGCAGTTCGGCCTGGAGGCCGCCGCCGCCGATGCCTACGCCAAGGAGGTCGTGATCTCCGACTTCGAGAAGCCGGGCGACGACGATGTCGTGGAAAAAGTGCTGGCGGACTTCCAGGAACGCGGCGTGGAAATGTCGGAGCACCGGCTGCGCAAGCAGATGGAAGAACTGCTGTCGACGGCGCTGGCCCAGCTCCAGGCCGAAGCCGGCTGATATTCCCGGCCTCCGCCTATTGCGGGCGCACGCATGAAATAACGGCCCGCACCTGCGGGGTGCGGACCGTCTCGTCGTTGGGGGGCTGGCGGCGCCGGGGCGCCGTCTCCGCTAGGCCGCTTGGGCTGCCTTGGATTCGTGATGCAGCCGCAGCACCTCGTTGGCGAACTCGTTGGCGCGGCCAATTGCGTCATTGGCGCCGTTCAGCCCATCGCCCGTATCGCTGACCGCTTGCGCGGCGGTCTGCATGTTGGTCGCGATCTCCTTCATCGCCATGTTCTGCTCTTCAATGGCCGACGCGGAACTGGTGACACTGGTCTGCACCGACTCCACGGCGCGTTTGATGGCTGACAGCCGCTCGACCACCTTGCCCGAGACCGTCTGAACGCCGCTGATCTCCTCGCTGATCTGCTCAGTCGCCGACGCGACCTGATTGGCGAGCGTCTTCACCTCCGATGCGACCACGGCAAAGCCCTTGCCGGCCTCGCCGGCGCGCGCGGACTCGATGGTGGCATTCAGCGCCAACAGGTTGATCTGGTTGGCGATGTCCTGGATGATCTTGACGATATTGGTCATCGATTCCGCGACCTTCGCCAGATCCTGGGTGGACGAATCGGTTGCCTCTGTCTCCGACATCGCCCTTTCCGCGTCCGTCTGCGACATGGTCATGGAATGGGCGATCTCGCGGGTCGTGGCCTCCAACTCCTCGGTGGCGCTGGCGACCGCCTGCACCATGGACGACGTTTGATCGGAGGCGCTCGACGCCGATGCCGACTGCATGCTGGCCGCGTTCACGCTTTCGACGATGTTGTCTAGGTTCCGCTCGATGGACTCCGCGACGCGCTCGGCCTCCATGCGCGCATGCACCTGCTCAGTGATGTCGGAAGCAAACTTGACCACTTTGAACGGGCGGCCGTCAGGATCGAAGATCGGGTTGTAGCTGGCCTGGATCCAGACTTCGTTGCCGCTCTTGTCGACGCGCTTGAACTCGCCCGACAGGAACTGGCCGCGCGAGAGCGTTTCCCAGAAACGGTGATAGTCGTCCGAGTTTGCATATGCCGTATCGACGAACATGCGATGGTGTTTGCCGACGATTTCGTGCTCGCGGTAGCCCAGGGCCCGGCAGAAGTTCTCGTTGGCTTTCAGGATGGTGCCGTCGAGGTTGAATTCGATCACCGCCTGGGACTTGTGGATCGCCTCGATCTGGCCCTGGTAGTCCGCGTTGCGCAGCTTCTGGGCGGTGACATCGGTGGCGAACTTGATGACGCGAATGGGCTTGCCGGATCCGTTCAGCACCGGGTTGTAGGTGGCCTGGATCCAGATCTCCTTGCCGCCCTTGGCAAATCGCTTGTACTCGGCGGCCTGGAAGTGGCCCTTGCGCAGGCTCTCCCAGAATGCCTTGTATTCCTCGCTGTCCGCATATTCAGGGCTGACGAACATACGGTGGTGCTTGCCCTTCACTTCATCCAGGGTATAGCCCATGGCGTCCAGGAAGTTCGAATTGGCCGTGATGATCGTTCCGTCCAGTTCAAACTCGATGACCGCCTGCGAGCGATGTACCGCAGCCAGAATTGCCTTCAGCACCGATCCGTTCATCAGCCCAACCTTTTCACTCAAAAAATTGCCCAAGCCCCGTCATCGGACCCGCGTTGACCGGAAATTCCGAAGACATCCAGGCGTATTCGAGCATCAATGTTCTAAAAATTGGTCAATTGGCACAACGGGAGGCGGCCCGTTCAGCATTGTTGGCTGAACAGGCTGATCAGTACTGGGTGTGCAAGTTGCAATTAAATGATGTTATCGAGGTTGTTCTAGCGGCTGTCGCTGCTTTATCGAGATCGCGGGGGCTTGTTCGACGGTCTCGGCCCTGTCGACGGGCGGGAAGAACGGACCGGCAGCCGCGGCGCGCCGTGTAGCGGGGCGGCACGCGCGACTGTCGGGCTTGGTGGTCCTAGGCGGCTTGCTGGGACTGCATCTCCCGGTAAAGGCGGATGCCTTCGTCGGCGAGTGCGTTGGCTTCCTCGATCGCCTGGCTGACGCCCTTCAGCCCGTCGCTGGTGTCGCTGACAGCCGAGGACGCGGTCTGCATGTTCGAGGCGATCTCGCGGATCGTCATGCTCTGCTCTTCGGAGGCGCTGGCCGTGCCAGTGACACTCGTCTGTACCGATTCGACCGCGTGCTTGATCGCGTTGAGACGATTGACCACCTCGGCCGAGACCGACTGAACGCCGGCGATCTCGTCGGTGATCTGCTCGGTCGCGGACGCCACCTGGTTGGCCAGCGACTTGACCTCGGACGCAACGACGGCAAATCCCTTGCCGGCCTCGCCCGCGCGCGCGGACTCGATGGTGGCGTTCAGGGCCAGCAGATTGATCTGGTTGGCGATGTCCTGAATGATCTTGACGATGTTGGTCATCGACTCAGCGGCCTTCGTCAACGCCTGTGTCGACGTGTCGGTCGCGTTGGTCTCCGCCATCGCCTTCTCGGCCTCGCTGCGCGAGACCACCATGGATTGCGCGATCTCGCGCGCGGTGGCCTCCAGCTCTTCCGTGGCGCTGGCGATCGATTGAACGGTCGTCAGGGTCTGGTCCGAAGCACCGTTGGCCGAGGCGGACTGCAGGTTGGCGTTGGTGACGCTCTGCACAATCTGTTCCAGATTGGCATCGATGATCTTGCCGACCCGATCGGCTTCCTGGCGCGCCAGCACCTGCTTGGTGATATCGGTCGCGTACTTGACGACCTTGAACGGCTTGCCCATCGGATCGCTGATCGGGTTGTAGCTGGCCTGGATCCAGATCTCGCCACCGTCCTTCTTCATGCGCTTGTACTCGCCGGCGTCATATCGCCCGGCCCCGAGATTGTCCCAGAACTGGTGGTATTCGGCCGAGCCGGCGTAGGCCGGGTCGACAAACATACGGTGGTGCTTGCCTTTGATTTCATCAAGGGTGTAGCCGAGCGTGGCCAGGAAGTTCTGGTTGGCCGTAATAATCGTGCCATCCAACTCGAACTCGATCACCGCCTGGGACTTGCCGATGGCCTCGATCTGTCCTTGATAGTTGGCGTTCTCCAGCTTGCGTGCGGTGATGTCGGTGGCGAACTTCACCACCTTGGTCGGCCTGCCACGCGAGTCCTTGATTGGGCAGTAGACGGCCTGGATCCAGATCGTCCGGCCACCATTGGCAACCCGCATGAACTCCGCGGCCTGAAAGTCGCCGCGGCGCAAGCTCTCCCAGAACGCCTTGTATGGCGCTCCGTTCGCTTCCGCCGGATCGACGAACATGCTGTGGTGCTTGCCCTTGATCTCGTCCAGCGAATAGCCCATCGCGTCGAGGAAATTCGCATTCGCGGTTAGGATCGTTCCATCCATCTGAAATTCAATGACGGCCTGGGACTCCAATACCGCATCGAGCGTGGCCTTCAGCACGCTGGTCTTCATAATGTACACCCCATTTTGGTCGGCGTGCCGGGTATGAGCGGTCAATCAACGGGCGCTCTATCCCGGCGTTCGCGTCGTCTGCGTATTTGGATAGAATCAGAAATTCCCTAAGGGCCAATTAATTACCAAACATGGGATTGGTTTGATCAAAGGATGTGCAAGGGAAGGACGAAGAGTATTTACTTAAAATGCCATTCGAAATCGTCTGAAATGCTGGGAAGTGGTTCAACTAAAACTTCGGACTGTTCTCCGCTCGCCCTAGAATTGAAGGAAAGGCTGGGCAGTACGCGCGTCGCAGGTGTTATTGCGCGAACCCATTTTCAGCCGCTGCCGGCACCGCGCTGGTGAATTGCATGATCCATTCCGGCAACACGAGCAACAGGCCGAAACAGATTACGCACCACAGCAATAATCCGATCAGGAACCACGTCAGGCTGCGAATGAATTGCCAGATGGCCGCGAGATAGAAGGCGCAGGCCAGGCCGGCCGCGATCATCGGCCAGTTCAACCCACCCTCGGCCAGACCGGCCGAGGTGACGATCGCCATCGCCAGCACCAGACAGACGAACAGTCCGAAGGCCTGCAGGAAGGCGACCGCGATCAGCCGGCCATTGCCGCCGGACGCGCCGGCCATCAGGCGGGGCCGCCTTTCTCGAATACCCGCGCGAACACTGCATCCACATGCCGTTGGTGAGGCGCCAGCGAGAACGCGCGGTCAAGCGCTGCGTCGTCCAGCACATTGGCGACCTCGGAATCGGCGGCCAACGCCTCGCGGAAGGTCCCGCCGTCCGCCCACACCGCCATGGCGTTGCGTTGCACGATCCGATAGGCGTCCTCGCGCGCAAAGCCGGCCTGGGTCAACTCCAGAAGCACTTGTTGCGAGTGGACGAGGCCGCCCAGCGCCGCCAGGTTCTCGGCCATTCGCTCCGGGTAGACCACCAGCTTGTCGACCACGCCGGTCAGGCGGGCGAGCGCGAAGTCCAGCGTCACCGTCGCATCCGGCGCCTGCACCCGCTCGACGGCGGAGTGCGAGATGTCGCGTTCGTGCCACAGGGCGACGTTCTCCAGGGCGGGAACCACGGCGGCGCGCACCAAGCGGGCCAGCCCGGTCAGGTTCTCGCTCAGCACCGGGTTGCGCTTGTGCGGCATCGCCGACGAGCCCTTCTGGCTCGGTGCGAAGTACTCCTCGGCCTCGCGCACCTCGGTGCGCTGCAGGTGCCTGATCTCGGTTGCCAGCCGTTCCACCGCGCCGGCGATCACCCCCAGCACGCAGAAGAACATGGCGTGGCGGTCCCGCGGGATGACCTGGGTCGACACCGGCTCGACCGCCAGCCCCAGTGCCGCCGCCACATGGGCCTCTACGGCCGGGTCGATGGACGCGAACGTGCCCACGGGACCGGAGATGGCGCAGGTCGCCACCTCCCGCCGCGCGTCGACCAGCCGTTCGCGGCAGCGTGCGAACTCGGCATAGTGGCCGGCCAGCTTCAGGCCGAACGTGGTCGGCTCGGCGTGAATGCCGTGGCTGCGCCCGATGCACGGTGTGGCCTTGTGCTCCAGCGCGCGGCGCTCCAGCGCGGCCAGCAGCGCATCCAGGTCGGCCAGCAGCAGGTCGGCGGCGCGGGTCAGTTGCACGGCCAGGCAGGTGTCCAGCACGTCCGACGAGGTCATGCCCTGGTGCACAAAGCGCGCCTCGGGCCCCACGTGCTCGGCCACGCTGGTCAGGAAGGCGATGACGTCGTGCTTCACCTCCGCCTCGATGGCGTCGATGCGGGCGACGTCGAAGCCGCCGCGTTCCCGCACCGCCTTGGCGGCCTCCTGGGGCACCGCGCCGATCTTCGCCTGTGCCTCGGTCGCCAGGGTCTCGATGTCGAGCCAGATCTGGAACTTGGTTTCCGGCGACCAGATGGCGGCCATCTCCGGCCGGGAGTAGCGAGGGATCATGTTCAGTCCGTGTGGTGTTGGCGGGACGTCGCCGCGCGCACCCGTGATAGCCCCGGCCGGCCCGGCCCGCAAGCAGGCGCGGCTTGACGGCGCACCGCTGTCGCCGCACTCTGGCCCGCAATCACGAGTTCAATTTCCAGGGGAGGACACATGGTGGTCGACTACGGGCCGCTGATGGCGCGCATCATCCGTGCCGCGGCCGAGACAATTGCCGAGAACGCGCAGCATTTGACCGAGCTGGACCAGGCGATCGGCGACGGCGACCACGGCGTCAACATGAAGCGGGGCTTCGCAGCCCTGAGCGAGAATGCCGACGATCTCGCCGCCATGCCGATGGGCGAGGCGCTGAAGAAGGCCGGCATGACCCTGGTGATGAAGGTCGGCGGCGCGTCTGGCCCGCTCTATGGCAGCCTGCTGATGGCCATGGGCAAGGCGGCCGACGAGCTGAAGCTGATCAAGCCCGGCGACCTCGCCGACATGCTGGATGCCGGTATCGAGGCGATCAAGACCCGCGGCAAGTCCGATGTCGGCGCCAAGACCATGCTGGACGTGTGGGTGCCGGTGCAGCGCACGCTGGCCACCGCGGCCGAGGCCGGCGACGACGCTGCCGAGATCATGCGCAAGGTCTGCGCCCAGGCCGACGCCGCGCTGGAGGCCACCATCCCGATGAAGGCGACCAAGGGCCGCGCCTCGTTCCTGGGCGACCGGTCGATCGGCCATCCCGATCCCGGTGGTGCCTCGACCCGCCTGTTGATCTACACCATCTGCGACGTGCTGCAAGCCGACGGCTGACGCCGTCCCGAATGCGTCGCGCCCCGCAACTTCCGCCGTCCCATCCACTTACGTAATCGATTACAGGAGCGCATTATGGCGTTTGCCACCTATCCCAGCCTCAAGGATGTTGCCGTCTTCATCACCGGCGGCGCGTCGGGCATCGGCGAGCAGATCGTGCGTGCGTTTGCCGCCCAGGGCTCGCGCATCGCCTTCGTCGACATGGACGCCGGGGGGAGTGCCGCGCTGACCGACGAGCTCATGGCCACGGGCGCCACCGTCCATCACGAGATCTGCGACCTGCGCGACATCGCGGCGCTGAAGACCGCGTTCGCGGCGATGGCCGAGGCGGTTGGGCCGGCCCAGGTGCTGGTCAACAACGCGGCGCGCGACGACCGCCACCCCTGGGACGAGGTGACGCCGGAGTATTACGACGAGCGCATCGCCACCAATCTGCGCCATATGTTCTTCGCCATCCAGGCGGTGGCGCCCGGCATGATCGCCGCCGGCAAGGGCGCGAT
Source organism: Alphaproteobacteria bacterium (assembly GCA_965227515.1). GTDB lineage: Bacteria > Pseudomonadota > Alphaproteobacteria > CALKHQ01 > CALKHQ01 > CBDDFZ01. The sequence goes on along the minus strand of CBDDFZ010000001.1, from coordinate 257,047 downwards.
CGTCAACTTCGGCTCCAATTCCTGGTGGGAGAAGGCGGGCGGCATGCCGGTCTACACCTCGGCCAAGGCGGCCGTGCACGGCATGACCCGCGCTTTCGCCCGCGACCTCGGCAAGCACCGCATCCGGGTCAATACGGTGGTGCCGGGCTGGGTGATGACCGAGCGCCAGAAGACCTTGTGGGCGACGCCGGAAGCGCTGGAGGCGCACCGCGAGAAGCAGTGCCTGCCCGACCTGATCGACCCGGTCTACCTCGCCCGCATGGTGTTGTTCCTCGCCTCCGACGACGCGGCCATGTGCACCGCCAACAACTACATGGTTGAAGCGGGGTCGATTTGATGCCTGCACGGTCGTGAACGTAGCCCGGGTGGCGTGCAACGCAACCCGGGTTCGGCGCCAGCCGACGAGGACCCCGGGTTCCGCTCCGCTCCACCCTGGCTACGTGCGTCATGTCTCGACCAACGCGGCCAACTTCTTCGGGGCGATCAGCGCGTAGCTGCGCCCGACCACGGTGGCGACCTCGTCCCAGTTGGGATCGTTGTCCAGCCGCATGCCGACCCAGCCCTTGTGGCCGACATAGGGCGGCACGAAGAAGGTCTCGGGGTCGGCGCCGACCAGGATCTCCTGGCTGCCGGGTGCCGCTTTGCACCAGATCGAGACCCGTCCGTCGCCGCGCTTCTCCATCGCGAAGATCTTGTCGCGGATGCGGAACGTGGGGTCGCCCCACGCCTCCTTCTCGGTCGCCTCCGGCAGCGCCAGGCAGATCGCGCGCAGGCGTTCGGTGATTGCGGTGCTCAAGGAAACCCCGTCATGGCTATGACTTCCCCTCGTGGAAGAAGTCGTAGATGCGCTGGGCGACGCCCTGGTTGATGCCGGCGACCTGGGCGAGGTCGGACACGCCGGCGCTCTGCACCCCGCGCGCCGAACCGAAGTGCAGCAGCAGCGCCTTCTTGCGCGCCGCCCCGATGCCGGGGATTTCGTCCAGCACCGAGCGCGCGATCTGGGCCGAGCGCTTCGCCCGGTGGGTACCGATGGCGAAGCGGTGCGCCTCGTCGCGGATGCGCTGCAGGAAATAGAGCACCGGGTCGCGGTCGGGCAACGTGATCGGGGCGGCGCGGCCGGGCAGGTAGATCTCCTCGCGCCCGGCGTTGCGGTCCGGCCCCTTGGCGATGCCCGCCACCGCCACGTCGTCGATGCCGAGGTCGTCCATCACCTCCAGGGTCACGTTGAGCTGGCCCTTGCCGCCGTCGATCAGGATCAGGTCGGGCCATTGCCCCCGGGTCTTGTCCGGGTCCTCCTTGATCGCGCGGGTGAAGCGGCGCTCGATCACCTGGCGCATCATCGCGTAGTCGTCGCCAGCCTGGACCTGGGGCGCTTCGACGTACGGCTCTGCGTCTTCCGCCATGCCATCGGCCGCCTCCGGCGCCTTCGCGCCCTTCTTGGCCACGTTGCGGATGGCGAACTTGCGGTAGTTCGCCTTCATGAACCCGTCCGGCCCGGCCACGATCATCGCGCCATAGGGGTTGGCGCCCTGGATGTGGCTGTTGTCGTAGACTTCGATCCGCTCCGGCGACGCGTCCAGGTCGAGCGCGTCGGCGAGTTGCTCCAGCAGACGGCGCTGGGTGCTCGACTCGGCGAGGTGGCGGGCGAGCGTCTGCTCGGCGTTGTTGAGGGCGTGCTCGACCAGGTTCCGCTTGGAGCCGCGCTGCGGGACCGCGATGCGCACCTTGCGCTCCGCCCGCACGCTCAGCGCCTCGGCCAGCAGGTCGGCCTCGGCCGGCGCATGGCTCAGCACCAGGCGTGCCGGCGGCGCCTTGTTCTCGTAGAACTGGCCGATGAAGGCGGACAGGATGTCGGGCAGCGCGTCGGTCTTGTCGTGGCGCGGGAAATAGGCGCGGTTGCCGTAATTGGAGCCGGAGCGGAAGAAGAACACCTGCACGCAGGTCTGGCCGCCGGACTGCGCGGCGGCGATGACGTCGGTGTCGCCGATGCCGTCGATGTTGATGTCCTGGTGGCTCTGCACGTGGGCCAGCGCGCGGATACGGTCGCGGAACACGGCCGCGGTCTCGAACGCCATCTCCGCCGATGCCTGTTCCATCTGGGCGGCGAGGCGGGTCTGCACTGCCTGGCTCTGGCCGCTCAGGAAGGCGCGGGCATCGGCCAGCAGCCGGTCGTACTCTTCGCCGGAGATGCGGCCGACGCACGGCGCGCTGCACCGCTTGATCTGGTAGAGCAGGCACGGTCGCGACCGGCTGGCGAACACGTTGTCGGAGCACGAGCGCAGCAGGAACACGCGTTGCAGCGCGGTCAGCGTGCGGTTGACCGCGCCGGCCGACGCGAACGGCCCGAAATAGTCGCCGTCCTTGTTGCGCGCGCCACGGTACTTGGTGACCCGGGGGAAGCGCGGCGGCCCGTCCTCTCCGTCCGGCTGCGTAGACGCCACGAAGATGTACGGGAACGACTTGTCGTCGCGCAGCAGCACGTTGAAGCGCGGCTTCAGGCGTTTGATCAGGTTGATCTCGAGCAGCAGCGCCTCGACCTCGGTATGGGTCGTCACCACTTCCAGCTGCCGGGTCTCGGCGACCATCCGCTGCAGACGGATCGGCAGCTTGGCGAGCTGGGTGTACGAGGTCACCCGCCGTTTCAGGTTCGCCGCCTTGCCGACGTAGAGCGCGTCGCCGCGGCCATCGAGCATGCGGTAGACGCCGGGCGAGGACGGCATTGTCTTCAGCCGGGCCTGGATCAGCGCGCGGCCACGGGTCAGCGAAGGCCGAGGATCGGCGGGCGCATCGCTGGCGTCATCGGGCTCGGGGCTGGCGGGAACGGCTTCTTCGCTCATATCGGATAATTAGGGTGATCGGCGGCTTGGCGGCAAGGGCCAGCGACCTGGCGCATGATCATTTCAGTCGGCGCCAGCCCTTGCCCCCACCCGGCCACCCAGACAGGATACTTTCGTGGGTGGCCGGGTGGGGGTGAGGGCTGGTGCAGATTCAGCGTAAGCTGATCCCGATCTAGCATGTGCTCATCCGGATCTGGCAATCCGACCGGGGGTCCTCAAACGACGCTGGACGCCAGGGTCGAGTGCGCCTCGTAGGCGTCGGCCAGCTCCCGATACAGCCGAGTCAGTCGCTGGGCCGTCCTTCCGGTGCCGTGACGGCGCGGGGTCACCACATTGGCGTAGTGATAGAGGTCGTAGGTTGGCCAAAGGTCACGCGCCTCGTCGATCAGCATTGCCGCAGCCTCGACGTCGCCGAGCTGCGCCAGCGCCGCACATAACCGATAAAGCGTTTCGGGAGACTTGTAGATCGCCTGCGTGCGCCAGCCGCTCTCGACCGTGGCCTCGTAGTTCGCATTGTTGAACTGCAATCGGGAAATCCACGCCTCGGGCACCCAGCGGGCTGCATTGTCAGGCGCGATGTCCGCTTCGATGGCGCGGAGTTCCTCGATCAGCTCCGGCGGGCAGGGCTTCGCTGTGTATGGGATCGTTATTGCCATGATGCGCATCACCAGGTGCGTCGGCTCCAATTCCAGCCCACGCCTGGTCGCGGCAGTGGCCGCCTGCAACCGCCCTTCCCGCCAGTGGTGGATCGATACGTTGAAGATGACATCCGCGTCAGCCGGCTCCAGCTCTATCGCGCGCCGGGCATGATGCTGGGCCTCGGCATGCATTTCCGATGTGTCCGACGTCGGGTCGACACACGTCAGATAGGCGATCTTCTCGGCCAACGACGAATGGGCCTTGCCCGACGACGGGTCCAACTCCAGCGCGCGACGGGCCTGCCGCACATGCGCAAGCTCCGACTCCAGCGAATTCACGCGCTCTTCCGGTGTCCAGCTCGACTGTATGAACAGGTCCCAGGCGTTGCTCGCGTCCTCGGATTGGGTCCGGATTGCCTTGGACGCGGCGACAAACAGGCGTAGCCGCAATTCGGACGCCATGTGTGTGACCAGGTCGTCATGCACCGCAAACACATCGTCGACGGTGCGATCATAGTGGTGGGCCCAGAGGTTGCGCCCGCTGACGGCGTCGTACAACAGCACGTTCGTGCGCAATTGGTTGCCCAGTTGGCGCACGCTGCCATCGACGACGTAGCGAACACCCAGTCTCTCGGCAACATGGCGCAAGTCGGCAGGGTCGCGGAACTGGAACGTCGACGCGCGCGGCGTCAGCATCAACGATTTTGTACGCGCAAGCGCCGACGTCAGGCTGTCCGACAGGGCATCGGCGAAGCCGGTGTCCTTCGGATCGCCGGACAGGCTGAGGAACGGCTTCACGGCGACCGTAATGCCGTCGGACGTGAATACGCGTTCGGCTGGCTGCGGTGAGCCATCGTTACCGGCTGCTGCACCGCCAGGCTTGGTGTCGGCGGCGTCCACTGCGGCGAAGGTCACGCGGTTGGCGCCCTTCGGGATGTCGATGCGGATCGGGTTGTTGACGCCTGTTGTGGCGTAGTAGTAGTCGAGCGCGCTTCGCAGTCGACCGACTTGGACGCGCACGATCGCGTCCGTGCTTGGATCGAACGACGGGTCGCGGCCCAGTGCGTTCACCCCGATCGCGTAGCCCTTCACACGTTCGCCATCGCCGCTGAGCTCTGCGTCAACCAGGTACTCAAGCAACGCCGACAACTGGCGGCCGCTGCGAAAGCCGGGACTCGCTGTGATGTTGGCAATTTGACGCTCAACCAGCTTCCGATCTGGCGGCACTAACCAATCCACACGTAGCGCGACTACCAACGCCGCAGGGACGTGGAGCATTATGTGTGGCATGGCGAGCAAAACGCAACGGCACGATGTCAATTGATCGTCGCGCCTGGGCAGACACTAATGTGCGGTAGAATGACTGGTGAAAAATGCACGCCGGCCATGTCCTTGCGGGGCGTGGCTGGATTCAGACGACCCTGAGCACGAAGCGCGACTGGGCCTTGTACGCATCGGCCAGATCCCGGTACAGGCGGACGAGATGCTGGGCCGTCGGACCGGCGCCGTGGCGGCGTGGCGTTGCGACATTGGCATAGTGATAGAGGTCGAACGTGGGCCAGTCCTCGCGCGCTTGGTCGATCAACTCCACGGCGGTATCGGCGTCGCCCAGTTGCACCAGGGCGGCGCACAGCCGATTTCGGGTGTCCGGCGTCGCATAGATTTCGTGAGTGCGCCAGCCGTACTCGACGGCGGGCTCGTAGTTGGCGTCATTGAGGTGCAGCCGGCAGATCCACGTCATCAGCACCCAGCGCGCGGCGTTGTCCGGCGCGATGTCGGCGCCGAGGGCGTGCAATTCTTCGAACAGGCCCGGCGGCGCGGGGGCCGACGTGTACGGGATGGTCATTTCCAGGATGCGCGCAACCAGATGTGTCGGCTCAAGTTCCAACGTCCGCCGGGCCGCCGAGATGGCCGCGTCCAACCGTCCCGAATGCCAATGGTGGACCAACACGTTGAAGACGACATCCGCATCCGCCGGCTCCAGTTCTATCGCACGGCGCCCGTGGCTGTGCGCCTCGGCAAGCTTCGCAGGCGTGTCCGATTCCGGATCGACATTGGCCAAGTAGGCCATCTTCTCAGCGAGGACGGAATGAGCCTTGCCCGACCTCGGGTCCAGTTCGAGCGCGCGGCGGGCCTGGTCCACGTGCTCCAGTTCCTGTTTCAGCGAGTTGATACGCTCGTCCGGGGTCCAGCTTGACTGGATGAAAAGGTCCCAGGCGTTGTATGTGTCGTCGGACTGATTTCGCACGGCCTGCTTGGCGGCTATGTAGAGGCGCATGCGCAGTTCCGCTGCCATATGGGTGACCAGATCGTCCTGAACCGCGAACAGGTCCTCGACCGTCCGGTCATACTGATGTGCCCAAAGGTGGCGCAGGCTCACGGCATCGATCAGTTGCACGTTCACGCGCAGCTGCTTTCCCATCTGGCGCACCGTGCCGTCTACGATGTATCGCACATTCAATGCCTCGCCGACCCGGCGCAGATCGGTGGGATCGCGAAACTGGAATGTCGAAGATCGCGGCGCCAGTGCCAGCGAGCGCGCGCGCGCAAGCATGGTCGTCAGGCTGTCGGATAAGGCGTCAGCGAACGCACTCTTGTCGGGCTCGCCCGTCAACGCCATGAACGGCATGACACCGACCGTGATGGCATCGGTCGCGAACACCCGATCGGTGCTCCGATCCACGGGTTCGTCGCCCGCATCGCCCCGCGCCGGCTCGGCCTCGCCGGCGTCGACCTCGGTGAAGACCGCGCGATAGGCCCCCTTGGGTATCTCGATGCGGATCCGATCGTTCGCCCCGACAGTGGCGTAGTAGTAGTTGAGCGCCTTTCGCAGCCGGCCGACCTGCACCCGCACGATGGCATCGGAATTAGGATCGAACGACGAATCGCGGCCCAGCACGTCGACCCCGATCGAGTAGCCCTTCACCCGATCGGACTTACCCTCCAGCTCGGCATCGACCAGATAGCGCAACAACGCAACCAACTGTCCGCCACTGGGAAATTCCAGTGTGGCCAGAATCTTTTGGACATAACGCTCAACCAGCTTTGGATTTGGCGCCAATCATATAATCCTTGCGCTGCACGACCGCCTGCGCCGTGAGGATAATGCCTAACTTGTGGCCTGACGAGAGAAACGCAACGCCACTGCGACAATTAATTGCAGAGTCGCAGTTGTCGATTACTTTGCGAATAGTTCGCAAAGTCGCATTGCGCGTCGCATGACTTGCCAGCGCGTGGTGATCCCACCGTGCAGCCGTGCCACATTTTGGCCGATGTAAGAATATGTCAGACCACCCGCAGGACGTAGCGCGATTGGCTCTTGTAGACATCGGCCAGCTTGGTGAACAGCTCGACCAGGCGAGCGGTGGCCGGGCCGCCGGCGCGGCGCCGTGGGATGGTGACGCGCGCGTAGTGATGCAGGTCGAAGGTCGGCCAGTCGTCGCGGGCCTCGTCGATCAGTTCCACCGCCGCGTCGGTATCGCCGAGCTGAACCAGCGATGCGCACAGCCGGTAGCGTGTATCGGGCGTCTTGTAGATCTCGTGGGTGCGCCAGCCGTATTCCGCCGCCTTGGCGAAGTCGTCGTTGTTCAAGCTCAGCAGGCTGAGCCAGGTCAGCGGCACCCAGCGGGCGACGTTGTCCGGCGCCAGATCGGCCAGGAACTGCTCAAGCTCGTGGATGATGGTGTCCGGAACATGGGACGCGGCGTACGGCAGCGCGCGAGACATGAACCGCGCCAGCATGTGGTGCGGCTCCAGATCCAGCGTCCGGCGGGTGCTGCTGATCGCGTCGGCAATCCGTCCGGCATGCCAATAGTAGGCCGAGACATTGAACACGACGTCGGCGTCGGTCGGGTCCTTCTCGATCGCCAGCCGGGCATGGCGGGCGGCCTCGGCCCACTGCTGGCTGGTATCCGATTTCGGGTCGACGCACGCCAGATATGACAGCGCCTCCGCCATCACCGAATGGGCCTGGCCGAACCCCGGGGCCAGAGCGAGGGCGCGGCGCGCCATGTCGACATGCTCGTGCTCACTCGCCAGGCTCTTGACACCCTCCTCGGGCGTCCAGGTGGCGGCAAGGTAGAGTTCCCAGGGCGTCCAGGTTTCCGGGTCGCCCTGCGCCAGCGCCCTGCGGGCCGCCGCATAGACCCGACTGCGCAACTCCATCACGATGCTGGCGACGAGGTCGTCCTGGACGTCGAATACGTCCTGCATCAACCGGTTGTACTGTTGCGCCCAGACATGGGCGCCGGTCTCGGTGTCGATGAGCTGGATGCTGACCCTCAGACGGCCGCCGATCTCGCGCACGCTGCCGTCGACCAGGTAACGCACGCCGAGTTTCTTGCCCACCTTGCGCAGATCGGTCGGTTCGCGGAACTGGAACATCGACGATCTTGGCGCCAGCGACAGCGCCTTGATCCGTGCCAGGCTCGTCGTCAACTCGTCCGACAGGCTGTCGGCAAACGCCACCTGATCGGGGTCGCCGGTCAGCGCGGCAAACGGCATCACGCCAACCGCGATCGCATTATGCATGAAGACCGGCGTTCGGGTTTCTGGCGCCGCTTGGTGTCCCGAAGGTTCGTCCCCGCGCCGGGCTGCCTCGTCGTCCGGCGCCGCACCGTGTGTCTGCTCCGCGTCGTCGACGGCGTCGCTCGTCTCGAACGTGACGCGGTAGCTGCCCTTGGGGATGTCGATGCGGATCGGATCGGCGGCCCCCGCGGTCGCATAGTAGTAGTCCAGCGCCTTTCTCAGCCGCCCGACCTGCACGCGCACGATGGCATCGGAGTTCGGATCGAACGACGCGTCGCGCCCGAACACGTCGACGCCGATGGCATATCCCTTGACCCGCTCGGTATCGTCGGAAAGTTCCGCGTCGACCAGATAATGCAGCAAGGCGACCATTTGCCGCCCGGTGGGAAAGTCTGGGTTGCCGAGGATCTTATCGACGTGGCGTTCAACGAGTTTGCGATCCGGTTTCATTCTTCTATCCGTTCGCAATAGTCGCAATTCTTTCGATACCATTCGGTACAATTAGTGGGCAGCTTTCCCAAAAAAGCAATCCGGATCGTAACGTACTTGCGTCGATTTCGACAAATATCAAGCATACACATACGCGTTACAGTCGTGCCGACCGCACATTGACTGGCCAGGCAATTCGGCGCACTCGCTCTGGCGCGCCCCACACTTTATTAAGATCGTCGAGGAAACTGCCCACCAGCGCGTGCGCGCCCGCGGCGGTCGCACGGCGCACCGCCGACCAGGTGCCCACATAGCCTGCCAGGTCCTCCAGGCGCCATTCGCGCACGATGGCCAGGTCCGGCGGCGCCTGCTCGGCAAACGGGAACGCTATGCTGCGATAGCCGTTCTCCACATGCCTGCGCTCGTCCGGCCAATGGTCATGGATCTCGTCCCAGTAGAAGCGGTGCAGCCGTGCGCCCACATCGCCGTCCATCTCGGGCACGCCATAGGACACAAGGGCGATGCCGCCGCCGGGCCGCACGACCCGGCGGATTTCTGCATAGAAACGTGTGTGGTCGAACCAGTGGGCAGCCTGGGCGGCGGTCACCAGGTCCACCGAAGCATCGTCCAGGTCGATCCGCTCGGCGGCGCCGACACGGTAGGTGACGCCGGGGCACGCGGTGGCGCTGGCAAGCTGGTCGGCACTTGGGTCGGTGGCGGTGACGCGCGCGAACACGGTCGCCAGCAGGCAGGACAACTGGCCGCTGCCGCAGCCCACATCCAGTGCGTGGTCCGGCCTGTCGCACAGGCCGGCGAGGAAGCCCGCCAATTCAGGCGGATAGGTGGGGCGGTGGCGGGCATAGTCGGCGCCCCCGGCGTTGAAGGGGTTCCGCGTCTTCTCAGCAAAGTCGTCCGCAGTACCGGGAGTTTCACTCATACCGATCCGTGTAGCACTTGCGTGGACGCCATGGCGAGCGCATCTGTCAGCGATGTTCTAAGGCGAACCGCCAACCAAGGATTCCATAACGGTGCTTGACGTTTTCCTTACCGCCGAAGGCTGGGCGGCTCTGATCGCCCTGGTCACGATGGAAATCGTGCTCGGTATCGACAACCTCATCTTCATCTCCATCGTTACCAACAAGCTGCCGGCACATCGGCGCCCTACGGCGCGGCGGATCGGCATCGGGTTGGCCCTGGTGCTGCGCCTGGCCCTGTTGTCCATCATCGCCTGGCTGGTCGGCCTGACCGCCCCGATCTTCGACCTGGGCTGGTCGGTCTCCGGCGACGAGGGCAAGCCGGTCTTCGAGACCGCGTTTTCCTGGCGCGACCTGATCCTGATCGGCGGCGGCCTTTTCCTGGTGTGGAAGGCGACGACGGAAATCCACCACAAGATGCAACCGGGCGAAGGCCTGGGCGGCAACGTCGCCTCGGCGGCGACCACGGGGTTCACAGTGGTGATCGTGCAGGTCATCGCGCTCGACATCGTGTTCTCGCTGGACAGCATCCTGACCGCCATCGGCATGACCACTCACCTGCCGATCATGGTGGTCGCGGTCGTCATCGCGGTCGCGGTGATGTTCGCCGCCGCAGGCCCGGTGGCGAGCTTCGTCAACAACAACCCGACCGTGGTGATGCTGGCGCTCGCCTTCTTGCTGATGATCGGCATGGTGCTGATCGCCGATGGGTTCGGCGTGCACGTGCCGAAGGGCTACATCTACGCGGCGATGGCGTTCGCGGCCTTCGTGGAGGCACTCAACATGCTGGTGCGGCGGCGCGCCAGCCGGCCCAGCAGCGCCGCATAGGGCGGCCGTGCGGCAAGCGGTGAAAATTGCCCACGCGGGGCTGTGGATAAGTCTGTTGATGATCGCGCGAGCGGCGGCATTTCAACGGTCTACGCCGCGTCGCGACGCTGCCGCCTGAACCTTTGATGACAGCGCCGTGATGCTGTCTGCGGCCAAAATATCTTTAGAATCAACGAGATGCCGGTGTTTACTTTTGTTGTCATTGTATTGACAACAAAAAGTCACACACCCGCCAAGTGCCCAGCAGCGTGTGTGCATAAGGACAACGGCGCAGTGGCCTCTACATCCGGAGGATCTTGCCTGGATTCATGATGTTTTGGGGGTCCAGCGCCTGTTTCACAGCGCGCATCACGTCCACTGCGTCGCCCTGTTCTTCGACCAGGTGGTCGAGCTTTCCATAGCCGACGCCGTGCTCGCCGGTGCAGGTGCCGCCCATCGCCAGCGCGCGTGCAATCATCCGGTCGTTGACCTCGCCGGCCCGCACCATTTCGTCGTCATTGTCGGGATCGATCAGGTAGGTCATGTGGAAATTGCCGTCGCCGACATGCCCCACGATCGGCGCCATCACGCCAAGCGCGTCGACATCGCGCTTGGTCTCGACGATGCACTCGGCCAGCCTGGAGATCGGCACGCACACATCGGTGGCCCAGCCCTTGGCGCCCGGGCGCAACGACAGCGCGGCGTAGTAGGCATCATGCCGGGCCTGCCACAGCCGGTTGCGATCCTCCGCCCGCGTGGCCCACTGGAACCCGGTGCCGCCATGCGCTTGCGCGATCTCGCCGACCGCCTCGGCCTGTTCCCTGACGCTGGCCTCGCTGCCGTGGAACTCGAACAGCAGGGTGTCGGCGGCGCGATAGCCATCCAGCTTGGAATGGGCGATCACGGCACCCATCTGCACGCTGTCCAGCAGTTCGACCCGGGCCACCGGAATGCCCGATTGGATGGTGGCGATCACCGTGTCGACGGCGCCGGCCAGGTCTTCGAACGCGCAGACCGCAGCCGACATGGCTTCCGGCATCCCGTAGAGGCGCAGTTGTATCTCGGTGATCACGCCGAGCGTGCCCTCCGAGCCGACCAGCAGCCGCGTCAGGTCGTAGCCGGCGGCTGATTTGCGCGCGCGCCCACCGGTGCGCACGATCCGGCCGTCCGCCATCACCACCGTCAGCCCCAGCACGTTCTCGCGCATGGTGCCGTAGCGCACCGCGTTGGTGCCCGAGGCGCGTGTGGCGGTCATCCCGCCGATGGTGGCGTCCGCGCCGGGGTCGATGGGGAAGAAAAGGCCGGTGTCGCGCAGATAGGCGTTGAGCTGCTTGCGCGTGACCCCGGCCTGCACCCGGCAGTCCAGGTCGCTCTCGTTGACCTCCAGCACGCGGTTCATCTGGCTCAGGTCAATGCACACGCCGCCCTTCAGCGCCGCCACATGGCCCTCCAGCGACGTGCCGACGCCGAACGGGACCACCGCCACGCCGTGGTCGGCGCAGATGCGCACGATCGTGGCCACCTCCTCGGTCGACTGTGCGAACGCCACCGCTTCCGGCGCGACCGCCGGATGGAAGGACTCGTCCTTGCCGTGCTGACGGCGGACCGCCTCCGACGTGGTCAGCCGGTCGCCAAGCAGGCTGGCCAGCGCGTCCAGAACATCCTGGCCCATGGCCACGTGCGGCACGACAGGTGCGGCGAATGACATGCGTCGGTTTCCCCAGGTGGTTGGCGGCGGCGCGCCTGGCCGCCCGACGGCCCATTGTCGGTCATTTTGGCGCCACCGCCAACCCGGCCGCGCGTGCGGCATGCCGGCATCAGAGCGAGAAGGTCACCCTGCCGTCCTCGCCGATGGGCCAAGCCGGGTTCCAGGCGATCTCCCAGGCGTGGTCGTCAGGGTCGGTGACGTAGCCCCGAAAACCGCCATGGGGCGGTTCGTCGGCTGGCCGCAGCACCTTGCCGCCGGCGGCGACCAGTTGGTCCATCACGGTCACGACGTCATCCTTGGCGGCGACGTTTTGGGCGAGCGCAAATGCCCCCGGTCCGTTGAACGCCGGGCGCTGGCTGTCCTCCAAAAACGCATGGTTGGCATAAAGCCCGAAGACGAACCCGTTCATCTGATAGAACGCAATGTCCGGCATCTCGAAGACAGGCGTCCAGCCGAAGCCGGTGTCGTAGAAGCGTCGCGCACGCGCCATGTCAGCGGTGCCGAGCGTGACCAATGAGATCGAAGGTTGCATGGGTCGAGTCCTTTCGTTGCGCGGACGCACCATTGCATCCGACGCCACGCCATGGGACTCGATACCGGGATCGGCGGGTCGAAACGCGCCAGGCACCGGTACGGCCAGAACCCTCCCGCAACGATCTGAGTGCGGAGGGCGGCCGGACTAACCAAACCGGCCCGCCTTTTTCAGCCGGATCACGATATCATTGCCGCAACCCCGGTCAACCGACCTCGATTCCGGCATGAGTTCGCGCCTATCATTCGGGACCGCACGGCCGTGCGGCCAGGCCGATAAGGAGGTGACCGATATGCGCCAGCCCACCGCGAGCTTGATGTCTTTCCTGCTGTGCGCGCTGGCGGTGCTTGCCGGGCGTGCCGCCATCGCCGATGAGCTGCTGGACCTGTTGCTGGCGGCGCAGGGCGCGACGTGCGGCGGGATCGCCGGCCTGACCTGCGATGCCGGCGAGTTCTGCGACTATCCGATCGAAGCGCAGTGCGGCGCTGCCGACCAGACCGGTGTCTGCCAGCCGATTCCGCAGATCTGCACCCTGATCTACCAGCCGGTCTGCGGCTGTGACGGCACGACCTACAGCAGCCCCTGCGACGCGGCGGCATCCGGCGTCAGCGTTGCCAGCATGGGCGAGTGCGCGGACTCCGATGCAGACACGGGACCGGACACCGATCCAAACGGCGGCCAGTCGGGCGATGGCGGCGCGCCGCCGTCGCGCAACTGGGTTGCCTATGTCGACCTGCAGCCGTCGCCGGACACGTCGGGCGCCACGCTGCTGGTGATTGGCGAGGTGGAAACGGGCAATGGTGGCATCGTGCCGGCGCTGGCGCCGACCGAAGGCACCGGCCCGGGGCCGCTGCCGTCGCTGCTGACGCTCGAGCTGCTGCTGTTCGACCTTGGGGCCGGCACCACCGACGTAGCCTATCGCGACGTCCGCTACGCGCTGCCGGTGCCGCAGGGCGCGGTCTCGGAGGTGCGTATCGTCTGGCAGGGCGCGGAGATCGCCCGGATGGAGGTCGGCGAGGTTCAGTGACTCAGATACCGTAGAGCGGAAAGGCCCGTTCGCGGGGAACCTTTGCGGTCATCGGCCCGTTTCATCACCGGGTTGAGGCAGTTTAGAAAGGTTCCACGAAAATGAGCAGCAAGAAGACCGCTCCGCCAACCACCACCGATGCAGGCATCCGGGTTCAGAGCGAGGAGCATTCACTGACCGTCGGCCAGGACGGGCCGATCGTGCTGAACGACCATTACCTGCTGGAGCAGATGGCGAACTTCAACCGGGAGCGCATCCCGGAACGCCAGCCGCACGCCAAGGGCGGCGGTGCGTTCGGCTCGTTCGAGACGACCGCCGACGTTGCCAAGTACACCAAGGCGAAGGTGTTCCAGAAGGGCACCAAGACCGACGTCCTGGTCCGGTTCTCCACTGTCGCCGGCGAGCGCGGCAGCCCGGACACCTGGCGCGATCCGCGCGGCTTCTCGGTCAAGATGTATACCGAGGAGGGCAATTTCGACATGGTCGGCAACAACACGCCGATTTTCTTCATCCGCGACCCGATCAAGTTCCAGCAGTTCATCCGCAGCCAGAAGCGCCGTGCCGACAACGACATGCGCGACCATGACATGCAGTGGGACTTCTGGACGCTGTCGCCCGAGAGCGCGCACCAGGTCGCCTACCTGATGGGCGACCGCGGGATTCCGAAGACCTGGTGCGAGATGAACGGCTATTCCAGCCACACCTATTCGCTGGTCAACGCCGACGGCGAGAAGTTCTGGGTGAAGTTCCACTTCCACACCGATCAGGGCGACGGCAACGCCTATCTGAGCCAGGACGAGGCCGACCGCCTCGCCGGCGCGGATGGCGACTATCACCGGCGCGACCTGTTCAACGCCATTCGTGACGGCGACCATCCGAGCTGGACGTTGAAGTGGCAAATCATGCCGTACGAGGATGCCAAGACCTATCGGATCAACCCGTTCGACCTGACCAAGGTCTGGCCGCACAAGGACTATCCGCTGATCGAGGTCGGCAAGATGGTGCTCGACCGCAACCCGACCGACTTCCACACCGAGATCGAGCAGGCGGCGTTCGAGCCGAACAATATGGTGCCGGGCGTGGGCCTGTCGCCGGACAAGATGCTGCTGGCGCGCGGCTTCTCCTATGCCGACGCGCACCGCGCACGGCTCGGCGTCAACTACAAGCAGATCCCGGTCAACAAGCCGCAAAGCCCCGTGCACAGCTATTCGAAGGACGGGCACATGCGGGTCGAGAACGTATCCGATCCGGTCTATGCGCCGAACTCATACGGTGGCCCGGCGCCGCAACCCGATGAGCACGAAGCCGGCCTGTGGCATGCCGACGGCGACATGGTGCGCGCCGCCTACACGTTGCGCGAGGACGACGACGATTGGAGCCAGGCCGGCGCGCTGGTCCGCGACGTGATGGACGGGCCTGCCCGCGACCGACTCGTCGACAACGTGGTCGGCCATCTGTGCGACGGCGTCAGCGAGAAGGTGCTGCAGCGCGCGTTCGACTACTGGCGCAACATCGACGAGGACACCGGCGAGAAGATCGAGAAGGGCGTGCGCGACAAGCTGGGCGGAAAGTCCGGCGCCGCCGGCCTTGCGTCGGCGGAAGCCATCGAGGACCAGGAGGCCGCCGAGTAGGCCGCCTGGACGCAGACCGTCTCAGCAGGCAGGGCTGGCCCAGGCGTCAGCCCTGCTTGCCGCGGGACTTGCGCTTCGGCAGCTTCGCCGCGGCCGGCTTGGTCTTGGTCTTGCCAGACAATTTTCCGGGCGCCTTGCCGGTCTGCTTCTTCGCGGCGGGCTTGCGCGGCTTGGCGGTGCGCGCCGCCGAACCGCCACCCGTCTGCGACTGCACGCCATAGCCCGAACCGAACTTCTCGATCACCCGGTCCATCTCGGCATCGCTCAGGATGGCCGGCGTGCCGATCTGCAGCGCGCGCCAGTACTGGGCGCACAGCGTCTCCATCTCGCCTGCCAGCCACAGGGCGCGCGGCACCGAATCCCAGAATGCGATCATGCCGTGATTGGCCAACAGGCAGACCCGGCGGCCATCCAGCGCGGCCAGCGCGTTGTCGGACAGCTGCTGGGTGCCGTAGGTGGCGTACTCGGCACAGCGAATGGACGGCCCGCCGGCAAAGCCGATCATGTAGTGGCAGGCCGGCACGCCCATGCGGTGCATCGACAGCGCGGTGGCATGCATGGAATGGGTGTGCACGATGCCGCCGGCATCGGGCCGGGCCTTGTAGATCGCCAGGTGGAACGGCCACTCCGACGAGGGCTTGCGCCCCTCGACCGCGCTCCAGTTGCCGGCAAGGTCCATGTAGATGATGTCGTACGGGGTCAGCTCTTCGTACGGCACGCTGGACGGGGTGATCAGCATGCCGCCTTCGACCCGGCCGCTCACGTTGCCGGAGGTGCCCTGGTTGATGCCTTTCGCGTTCATCTCCAGGCAAGCGTCGATGATCTGGCGGCGAGTGTCGAGATGGTCGAGCAAGGTCGGGATAACTCCTTGGGCAGCCTGCTATAGCACCCGGCCGGCGACGGCGGACAGGCGCTTGGCCATTTCCGGGTCGCGGGCGTTCGGCGCGGTGATGATGGCATGGTCCAGCGCGTGGTGACAGCCGGCGTCGCACGGCGTCGTGCGGCCGGCCAGCAGCGGCAGCGTGTCGTGCACCAGCGCGCGGGCGCGCTCCGCATTGTCCAGCAGCACGCCGACCACCTGTTCCACCGTCACGGCGTCATGGTTCGGGTGCCAGCAGTCGAAATCGGTGACCATGGCGACGCTCGCGTAGCACATCTCCGCCTCGCGGGCGAGCTTGGCCTCGGGCATGTTGGTCATGCCGATCACGTCGCAGCCCCACATGCGATAGAGCTGGGATTCGGCCTCGCTGGAGAACTGCGGGCCTTCCATGGCGAGGTAGGTGCCGCCGGTCACCACCTGCACGGTGGATTCCGCGGCGGCGGCGGCGATCGCGCCGGCCAGCCGCCGGCAGGTCGGCCGCGCCATCGAGACGTGGGCCACCAGGCCGGTGCCGAAGAAGCTCTTCTCGCGGGCGACGGTGCGGTCGATGTACTGGTCGACCAGCACGAACATGCCGGGCGGCAGTTGCTCGCGCAGCGACCCGACGGCGCTGATCGACAGAATCTCCGTCACCCCGGCGCGCTTCAGCGCATCGATGTTGGCGCGGTAGTTGATGGCGGAGGGCGGCAGGCGGTGGCCGCGGCCGTGGCGGGGCAGGAACACCACCTGCTGGTCGCCCAGGCGGGCGAACATCAATTCGTCGGAAGCATCGCCGAAGGGGCTGTCGACCTTGCGCCAGGCGACGTCGCTCAGCCCCTCGATGTCATAGATACCGCTGCCACCCAGGATTCCGACGACAGGCATACCGACCACCGGCGGGGCGGACGCATGGGTCATGGTGTCCTCGGCGATGTCGTGGCCGCCCGATGTCCGCGCGCCGCGCGGACCCGGTCAATGCTCCACGTTGGACCAGATCTTGCGCTTCACCGCATACATCAGGCCGGTCAGCACCAGCAGGAACAGGATGACCTTGACGCCCAGTTCCTTGCGGTCGACCAGGCTCGGCTCCGACGCCCAGGCCAGGAACGCGGACACGTCCTCGGCCATCTGCACCGCCGTGTTCGGCGTGCCGTCGACATACTCGACCTGGCCGTCGTTCAGCGGCTTCGGCATCGCGATGACGTGGCCCGGGAAGTACAGATTGTACTGCTGGCGCGGCGTCAGTTCGACATCGGCCGGCGGATCGGTATATCCGGTCAGCAGCGCGAAGATGTAGTCGGCGCCGCCCGCGCGAGCCTTGGAGATGACGCTGAGGTCCGGCGGATACACACCATAGGTGTAGCGGCCGACGGTCTCGTTCGGATAGGGCGACGGCAGGTAGTCGGCCGGGCGGCCGGGACGCTCCATCGGCTGGCCGGTCTCGAAGTTGATGTCGTCCATGGTGTACTGGGCGGCGATCGCTTCGATGTCTTCCTCGCTGAAGCCGATGCCTTCCAGATGGCGGAACGCGACCAGCTCCATCGAGTGGCAGAGCGCGCACACCTGCTGGTAGACCTGGAAGCCGCGCTGCAGTTGCGCATTGTCGAAGCTGCCGAAGATGCCGTCCCAGGCCCAGTTGTGGGATGGGATTTCGATCTCGGCGTGGCCGCCGGCATCCTCGGCGTGGCCGGCCTCTTCCTGCGCGAACGCGGTCCCGGCGGTCAGACTGGCGGCGGCGATGACGAAGCCGGCAAAGACGAACGATTTCATTGTCGGTCTCCTAGGCCTTGTCCATCGGCTTGGCCGCGGCGCCAGCCGGCACCCCGCCTCCGCCCGGGCTGTGTTTCAGTACCGCGTCGCGGATGCTCGTCGGCAACGGCAATGGCCGCTCCAGCTTGCCGACCAGCGGCATGATGATGAGGAAGTGGATGAAGTACCACAGCGTCGCAATCCGGCCGATGGCCAGCCACGCCCCCTCGGCCGGCTTGGCGCCGGCGAACCCGAGCAGAATGACGTCGGCGACGAACAGCACCAGGAACCACTTGTAGACCGGGCGGAACTTGCACGAGCGAACCGGCGAGCGGTCCAGCCAGGGTGCCAGCGCCAGCAGCAGCAGCGACCCGAACATGGCCAGCACGCCGGCCAGCTTGGCCGGGATGAACCAGATATCCGGCACCGCGCGCAGGATGGCGTAGAACGGCAGGAAGTACCATTCAGGCACGATATGTGCCGGCGTCACCCCCGGATTGGCCGGAATGTAGTTGTCCGGGTGGCCCATGTAGTTCGGCGCGAAGAACACGAACGCGGCGAAGAAGATCAGGAACACGCAGGCGCCGAAGCTGTCCTTCATCGTGTAGTACGGATGGAACGGCAGCGTGTCCTGCGGGCCCTTCGGGTCGATGCCCAGCGGGTTGTTGGAGCCCACGATGTGGACCGCGATCACGTGCAGCACCACCACGCCGACGATGACGAACGGCAGCAGGTAGTGCAGCGCGAAGAAGCGGTTCAGCGTCGGCTCGCCGACGGTGTAGCCGCCCCACAGCCATTCCGTGACGCTCTCGCCGACCAATGGGATGGCGGAGAACAGGTTGGTGATGACCTTGGCGCCCCAGAAGCTCATCTGGCCCCAGGGCAGCACATAGCCCATGAACGCGGTGGCCATCATCAGGACGAAGATGATCACGCCCAGGATCCACAAGAGCTCGCGCGGCTTCTTGTACGAGCCGTACCACAGCCCGCGGAACATATGGATGTAGACGACGATGAAGAACATCGACGCCCCGTTCATGTGGATGTAGCGCAGCAGCCAGCCGTTGTTCACGTCGCGCATGATGTGCTCGACCTGATTGAACGCCAGGTCGGCATTGGGCTGGTAGTGCATGGCGAGCACGATGCCGGTCACCAGCATGGTCACCAGCACCAGCATGGCCAGCGCGCCGAAGTTCCAGAAGTAGTTGAAGTTCCGGGGTGCCGGATACTCCCCATACTCCTTCTGCATGTAGCTGAAGACGGGCAGGCGCTCGTCGACCCAGCGCACGAAGCCGTTCTTGAACTCGTACTTTGAGGACGATCCGCTCATATCAGGCAGCCTCCTCGCCGACGACCAGGATGTCGTTCTCGGCGAACCGGTATGGCGGCACGATCAGGTTGGCCGGTGCCGGGCCCAGCCGGATGCGGCCGGACGTGTCGTAGTGGGAGCCGTGACAGGGGCAGAACCAGCCACCGTAGTCGCCCCGGTTGTCGCTGGGTTTCTGGCCGAGCGGCACGCAGCCCAGATGGGTGCACACGCCCTTCACGATGATCCAGGCGTCGTGCTCGGGCTTCACCCGCGACTCATCGGTCGCCGGGTCGGGCAGGTCGTCCAGCGGCACCGCGCGGGCCTCTTCGATCTCGTCGAGCGTTCGGTTGCGGATGAACACCGCCTCGCCACGCCAGATCACGGTAAGCGCCTGGCCTTCGCCCACGCCGGAGATGTCGACCTCGATCGGGACGCCGGCCGCGATGACATCTTGGGAAGCATTCATGCTGTTGATGAAGGGCCAGACAAACAACGCGCCGCCGACGGCGGCAAAGGCGCCCGTCGTCAGATACAGAAAGTCGCGTCGTGCCGGATCTTCCGCGTCTTGCGCGCCAGCATGGACATCGTCGGCCATACCCATCCTCCGTGAAGGCGCCCGCCGCAGGCTTGCGGCTTGGCGGTCCAGTGCCTCGTCTCGTCGGACCCCGGCCACAGGATCCTGCACAGGCATCGGCACGTCAAAAATCACGCGAGCGCGTGACGACGCGTCGACCAGCCGGAGTTATAGCCGCAGCACGCGTGCCAACAACGTGACAACCTGACACATCTTGTCGCGCCCCGTCGCCGCAATAGCCCCGAATCCAGCCGCGCGAAGCCATAGCACATTGGCACGCCAATGCATGATCATTTAAGTCGGCACCGGCCCGCTCCCCCACCCGGCCACCCACGACAGTATGCTTGCTGGGTGGCCGGGTGGGGGAGCGGGCTGGCGCAGACTTCAGCGTAGCTGATCCTCGATGGGCGGTCATTCGGCTTGCGCCGGAGCGTGGTCGCCGGCGCGGGTCAGGTGCAGGCGGAAGAAACTGGTGTCGCGGCCGGTGAACTCCAGCGTCAGGTCGCCGCCCATGGTGCGCATGATCGCACGGCTGATGGTGAGGCCCAGGCCGGCGCCATGGTCGCGCGCGGCACGGCTGCCGCGAGCGAACTTCTCGAACACCGTGGCGGCCTCCGCCCGGCTGACGCCACCGCCATTGTCGATGACGTCGATGGTGACCTCGTTGCCGTCGGTGCGCGGCTGCACGGTGATCTCCGGCGCCGGCGCGGTGTTGTACTTGATCGCGTTGGACAGCAGGTTGATCAGCACCTGGCGCAGCCGGTCCTCGTTGGCCGCCACCCGCACCCCGTCCGGCACCGGCTCGCGGTGCACGACGACGCCGCTCTTGCGCATGACGCCGGCGACGGTGTCGAGCGCGGCGCTGATCGCGCCGTCCGGCTCCACCACCCCCATCGGCAGGCTGAGCGTGCCCGCCTCCAGCCGGCTGATGTCGAGAATTTCGTCCAGCAGCCGGGTCAGGCGCAGGCTTTCGTCATTGATGATGGAGACGAAGCGCTCGCGCTCGGCGTCCGATACGTCGCCGTCCTGGCTCAGCAGGATCTCGGAGAACGAGCGGATCGAGGTCATCGGCGTGCGCAGCTCGTGGCTCACCTGGCTGAGGAACTCGTCCTTCTGGGCGTCGAGCGCGCGCAGCCGCTCGTTGGCCTCGCGCAACTGGTGGGCGGCGCGCTCCAGCTCGGCGGATTTCTCCGACAGCCGGCGCGAGGTGACGATCAGGCGCTGGGTTTCGTCGGCGATGTCGATCAGCTCGGTCATGCCGACGCTCTCGCGCCCGGCGACCCGGCCGACCATGGCGTGCGCGGACGCGGCGCCGATGGAGCCCGACAGTTCGCGCTCCAGGCGGGCGATGGCGGCGTCGGTCGGGGCGGGCAGCGATCCGCTGCGGCCCTGGTCGCGCGCGATTTCGTCGAACAGGGCGCGGGCGGGGCCGCTGCCCAGGATGCGCTGGGCGAGCACGAACAGGTTCTCCGACGTCACCGAGCCGGCGACGAAGCGCGGCGTCTCGCCGCCGGACGCACGGAATGCGTCGACGAACAGGGCGCCTTGCAGCCGGTCGAGCGCCCGCGCCTCGCTGAGGGCGGACACCACCAGAAACAGCAGCGTGTTGACGCCGACGCTCCAGACCAGCGCATGCACCAGCGGGTCCCAGCCCTGCAGGCCCAGCAGCGCCTGCGGCCTGAGGGCGGCGATGCCCCACGGCCCGTCGCGCAGCACCTCCGGCCCGAGCAGGAAGTCGCCGCCGAAGCTGGGCAGGAACAAGGTGTAGGTCCACAGCAGGAAGCCGGCGGCAAGCCCGGTCAGCGCGCCGGTGCGGGTGGCGCCGCGCCAGAAGATGCCGCCGACCAGGCTTGGCAGGAACTGGGCGACGCCGACGAACGCGATCAGGCCGATGGCGGCCAGCGCGTCCGACCCGCCGGTCAGCCGGAAATACAGGTAGCCGAGCCCCAGGATGAAGGCGATGGAGACCCGGCGGGTGACCAGCAGCAGCGAGCGCACGTCGCCTGACACGCCGCGGCTGGCCGGCATGAACTGGAGCAGGATCGGCATCACGATGTGGTTCGACACCATGGTCGACACCGCGATGGCGGCGACGATGACCATGGAGGTGGCCGACGAGAACCCGCCCAGGAACGCCAGCAGCGCCAGTTCGTGCCGCTCTTCCTGCAATGGCAGGGTCAGCACGAACAGGTCGGGGTCGGACCCGGCGGGCAGGTACTTCAGCCCCGCCAGCGCGATCGGCATGATGAACAGGCTCATGCCGAACAGGTAAAGGGGGAACAGCCACGACGCGGTCGCCAGGTGGCGCTCGTCGACATTCTCCACCACCGTCACCTGGAACTGGCGCGGCAGGCAGATGATGGCTGCCGCCGACAGGAAGATCAGCGCCAGCCAGCGCGCGCCGAACACGTCGCCGCTGCCATAGATCACCTCGTCCGGCACGTCGGCGAAGATCTCGTCCAGCCCGCCGGCGACCCCGAACACCACGAACACGCCGACCGCGATCAGCGCCAGCAGCTTCACCACCGCCTCCACCGCGATGGCGGCAACCACGCCGTGGTGGCGCTCGTTGGCGTCCAGGTTGCGGGTGCCGAACAGGATCGCGAACAGGGCGAGCCCGGCAGCGATCCAGAACGCGGTGCCGGCGCCGTCGCTTTCGCCGGTGATAACCTGGTAGCTGCGGGTGACCGACTGCAACTGCAGCGCGATGTAGGGCGTGGTGGCGATCAGCGCGATCAGGGTGACCAGCACGGCGATGGACGCCGACTTGCCGTAGCGCGACGAGATCAGGTCGGCGATGGAGGTGATGCGGTGGGCGCGGCCGATGCGCACCAGCTTGCGCAGCAGCCAGAACCAGCCGACGAACACCAGGGTCGGCCCCAGGTAGATGGTGGCGAACTCCAGCCCGTTGCGCGCCGCCGAGCCGACCGCGCCATAGAACGTCCAGGCCGTGCAATAGACCGAGATCGACAGGGTGTAGATCACCGGCGAACTCAGCCAGCCGGCACGGCCCTGCCGCGCCCAGCGGTCGACGAAGAAGGCAACCGCGAACAAGAGCGCGACGTAGCCGACGCAAAAGCCGAGGATCAGGTCGACGGAAAGCATCAGGGCGTCGTCGCGCTTGGCGGGTCGGGCGGGCTGTTGCTTGCGCCCTCCGCCGGCGCCACCGGGTCGTCGTCACCGGGGCCCAAGCGCCGCGACAACCAGAACGCGCAGGCGATCAGCGCCGCCCACACCGCGAAGATATAGGCCAGCGTCACCGGCACGCCGCCGATGCGGCCGTCGATCTGGAAGATGCTGGCGACCGGCGGGATCAGCAGGATCAGGCCGACGACGGGCAGGATCAGTGCCCGGTCGCGCAGCTTGCGGTCGCGCATCGGCTGGTTGTCGCGCCGGTTGCCGATCCGGCCGGAAGGATCGCGACGGTCTTCGCCGGTGCTGTCCGACATGGCGCGCGCTTCGCCGAAGCGATCAGAGGTCGTCCGCCAACCGGGTGACGGCGGCGACCACGTCGGCATTGGAGAACGGCTTGGTGATGAAGACGTCGGCGCCGCTGTCCAGCGCGGTCTCGCGGTCCTCGCGCTGGCCCTTCGCGGTCAGCATGATCACCGGCAGCGCGCGGGCGCGCGGGTCGCGCCGCAGGCGGCGCAGCACCTCGAACCCGTCGGCGCCTGGCAGCATCACGTCCAGGATCATCACGTCGGGCGGGGCGGCCAGGGCCGCCTCCAGCGCCGCGATGCCGTCGACCTGTGCGGTCACGGCAAAGCCGGCGCGCTCCAGCAGGAACGTCAGCGATTCGACGATATAGGGCTCGTCCTCCGCGATGAGAACGCGCTTGCCCATGCGTTTGCCTCTCCCCACCGACCGCCCGGTTTGCCGCGGGTCGTTGCCGGAAGGTTAGGCGATTGGCGCGGTTTTGTAATCAGGGGAGTTGCAGGCGGCGCAACGGGGGCGGGTCTCAGGCTTCCGGTTGGTGGCAGACAACCTCGATGTTGTGGCCGTCCGGACCGATCACGAAGGCCGCGTAGTAGGTGGCGTTGTACTGCGGACGCACGCCCGGCGCGCCGTTGTCGGCACCGCCCGCCGCCAGCGCCGCGCGATGGAATTCATCGACCTGCCGGCGGGTTTCGGCGACGAACGCCAGATGGAGCGGCGCCGGCTTCTCGTCGGTCTGGAACAGGATCAGCGAGGTCTTGCCGTCATGGCTGAGCTCAACGCCGTACGTCGGCTCCCCTTCCGCGACGGCGGCCAGGCCGAGCGGCGCGAGCGCCTGTAGGAAGAACGCCTTGCTCGCCGCAAAGTCGCTGACCCCGAACTTGACGTGATCGAACATGGGTTCTCCTAGTCATTGAACGTCATTGCGAGGAGCGCTGAAAGCGCGACGCGGCAATCCAGAGCATCGTCGACCACGTCGTGGCAATCGCCTGGATCGCTTCGTCGCCCCTCAGACGATTGGGGCTCCTCGCGATGACGGCGGCGGCTATCCCACCAGCGGGTCCTCGACCCGGTGGGCGCAGGCGTCGCGGGGGCAGAGCCGGCAACCGGGCCCGACCTCCTCCACCGGCACGGTACCGTCGGGCGCATAGACGGTCAGCCGCGCGTCGGCCTCGCTCAGCGCCAGCATGTCGGTCAGGTAGTGGCGGGGGCGGCCGAAGCCGGAGATGCCGGTATTGCGCGCCCGGCCCAGGAAGATGAACCGGGTGCCGTCGGGGAACACGGTGCGCTGGCGGATGACCGCCTCCGGCGACTGCTGCGCGCGGTAGAGCACCCACAGCGGGCAGGCCGAGGCATAGCGCGGCATCGCCAGGCCGGGCAGGCCGCGCATCTCCACCAGGGTGCCGGCGGCATTGGCGCGGAAATAGCCGAAACGCGGCGTCTCCTCGCCGTCGGGCAGCGCGGTCAGCCGGTGGCAGATGGTCTCGAACCCCAGGGCGAAGCGGGCGTCCAGCGCCTCCAGGTCGTAGCGCAGTTCGGCCGCCGCCGGGGCGAATTCCGGCATCGGCGCCAGGATCGCCGCCACGGTGTAGTCGACAAGCGCGCGGCGGGCACGGGCGCGCGCCGGCGCGGACTCGATCTCCGGCTGCCGGTCGATCACCCGGTCGATCAGCCGCCCGACATGCGTGTCGGCGATCTCGGCGGCCGTCTCCCAGCGCTGCTCGGGCGTGCCGGTGACCGCCACATCCGCCCATTGCACCGCCGCGGTCTCGATCTCGGCGAAGTGGTTGGCGCGCGCCTCGAACAGCGCTTCCACCTCGTCCAGCGGCGTCAGCGTGCGCTCGGTCTCGTCGACGCGGTCGAAATAGCCGGCCAGCGCGTCGGCGATGTCGGACAGGATGCGGCTCTCCTCGTACACGATGCGGTGGAAGCGGGCGCGCTGCGCCTCGGCGATGTCCGGGAACTCGGCCAGGATCTCCGCCGCCGAGCGGATGGAGGCGATGCGGGTCAGCATGCGGTGCACGGTGTCGCCCAGGAACGGGTCGTGGGTCAGCCGGTCGGCCAGCGCCCGCGCGGCGGCGGTGGCGGTGCGCTCGGAACGGGCCAGCGCGGCGAGCGCCCGGGCCCAGCCGGGATAACGCCCGATCAGCTCGCCCGCGTGCTCGGCCTCGACCCCCAGCCCCTCCAGGTTCGGGGCGACCGCGATCTCGTTCAGCGTCTCCAGGATGCGGCGCTCGCCGGCGCCGTCCAGCTCGTCGAGCCTCAGCCGCAGCGCGTCGGCCAGCTTGCGCAGCAGCGCACCGGCGATACCGCGCTTGTTGTGCTCGATCAGGTTCAGATAGGACGGCGAAATGCCGATCTGGCGGGCAAGGTCAGCCTGGGTGATGCCCAGTCCACGCCGGTGCTCGCGAATGCGCGTGCCCAGGATGTTGGTGGACATCCCTATGCTCCATTTCGCACCCGCACATGCTGCGGTGCAATGTCAACAATTGACAAATCGACAAATCGTCTCGTCGGTGAATTTACAAACTTTCGGCGTCAAATCAATTAGTTATTTCGATCTTGACACCGATTTGGCATGTTCGCTCACAGTATATGGCCGTGCCTGCGTTGTGGGGCAGTCCGCCGGCACGCCGAATCATCCAAGGTTCGGTCGTCCGGCCAGCCGATCGGGAAACGGTCATCCGGTCGGGGGAACGCTGCGGCAGACCCAGTTGCCGCTCGGGCAGATGGGCCGGGCACATCACCAAAGGCACAACACGAGGGAGGAATGCATGAAGGACCTGAAACTCAGCCGCCGCGGTCTTCTGAAGACCAGCGCCGCCGTCGGAGCCGGCATCGCCGCGCCGACGATCATCTCGAAGAGCGCCTGGGCGTACACCAATGAGCCCACCGGCTCCACCGTCACCTTCGGCTTCAACGTGCCGCAGACCGGCGCCTACACCGACGAGGGCGCGGACGAGCTGCGCGCGTACGAGCTGGCGGTCGAGCACCTGAACGGCGGCGGCGACGGCGGCATGCTGAACACGTTCTCGTCGAACGCGCTGACCGGCAGCGGCGTGCTCGGCAAGGAAGTCGCCTACGTGACCGGCGACACCCAGACCAACTCCGACGCGGCCCGCGCTTCGGCCCGCCGCATGATCGAGGCCGACGGCGCTGTCATGATCACCGGTGGCTCGTCGTCCGGTGTCGCCATCGCGGTGCAGGACCTGTGTCAGGAAGCCGGCGTCATCTTCATGGCCGGCCTGACCCACTCCAATGACACCACGGGCAAGGACAAGAAGGCCAACGGCTTCCGCCACTTCTTCAACGCCTATATGTCGGGTGCGGCGCTGGCGCCGGTGCTCGAAGCCAATTATGGCGCCGACCGCAAGGCCTATCACCTGACCGCCGACTACACCTGGGGCTGGACGCAGCAGGAATCGATCGTCGCGGCCACCGAGGCCCTGGGTTGGGAGACGGTCGAGACCGTGCTGACCCCGCTGGGTGCCGGCGACTTCTCGCAGTACATCACCCCGGTGCTGAACTCCGGCGCCGACGTGCTGGTGCTGAACCACTATGGCCGCGACATGGTCAACTCGTTGACCCAGGCGGTGCAGTTCGGCCTGCGCGAGAAGGAAGTCAACGGCCGCAACTTCGAGGTCGTGGTGCCGCTGTACTCCCGCCTGATGGCGCAGGGCGCGGGCGAGAACGTGAAGGGCATCTTCGGTTCCACCAACTGGCACTGGTCGCTGCAGGACGAGGGCTCGAAGGCGTTCGTCACCTCGTTCGGCCAGAAGTACGGCTTCCCGCCCAGCCAGGCGGCCCACACCTGCTACGTGCAGGCGATCCTCTACGCCGACGCGTGCGAGCGTGCGGGCACCTTCAACCCGTGCGGCGTCGCCGAGGCGTTGGAAGGCTTCGAGTTCGACGGCATGGGCAACGGCCCGACGCTGTATCGCGCCGAGGACCACCAGTGCTTCAAGGACGTGCTGGTCGTGCGTGGTAAGGAAGA
Source organism: Alphaproteobacteria bacterium (assembly GCA_965227515.1). Taxonomy (GTDB): domain Bacteria; phylum Pseudomonadota; class Alphaproteobacteria; order CALKHQ01; family CALKHQ01; genus CBDDFZ01. Next base: position 230,017 of record CBDDFZ010000001.1, on the reverse strand, counting down.
GCCGGAGAACCAGTTCGACGTGCTCGAGGTCGTCGAAGTGGTGCCGGCCGCGCAGGTCACCTACGCGCCCGACCATCCGATGTTCGCCGGCGGCGAGCTGGGTGAGTGCAACCCGGGCACCTGATGCACGCGTTGCGTTGAATGTTGACCGGCTGCCCCGTTCCGACGGGGTGGCCGGTTCGCTTCGGCCAGGGGCGGGAAAATGGAAGCTATAGTCCTCCAATTCATCACCGGACTCGACAAGGGCAGCTCCTACGCGCTGATCGCGCTGGGGCTGACCATCGTTTTCGGCACGCTGGGCGTGGTCAACTTCGCCCACGGCGCCCTGTTCATGCTGGGCGGCTTCTGCGCGGTGGCGCTGAACAAGGTGCTGAGCCTGGAGAGCGTGGTTCTCAGCGAGACCGAGACCACGGCCTGGGGCTCGCCGCTTGAGATCCGCACGCCCATCGTCGAGGAATGGTTCGGCGAGTTCGGCACCATCCTGGTCGACTATTCCGTCCCGCTGTCGTTGCTGATCGCCGTGCCGCTGATGCTGCTGGTCGGCGTGATCATGGAACGCGGGCTGATCAAGTTCTTCTACAAGCGCACCCACGCCGAGCAGATCCTGGTCACCTTCGGCCTGGCGATCGTGCTCTACGAGATCATCAAGGGCATCTTCGGCGCCACCGGCATCGCCCAGGACAGCCCAGAGGACCTGACCGGCATGGTCGACTTCGGGGTCGCCATCGGCTTCGAGCCGGGCCGCGTCGTCTATGGTGCCTGGCGCTCGATCTACTTCCTGTTCGCCGTCATCGTGATAGCAGGCGTGTTCGCCTTCCTGCACCTCACAACCTTCGGCATGGTGGTGCGCGCCGGCATGGCCGACCGCGAGACGGTGGGCCTTCTCGGCATCAACATCGACAAGCGCTTCACCATCATGTTCGGGCTTGCCGCGGTCGTTGCGGGCGTGGCCGGCGTGATGTACGCGCCGATCCAGAACCCGGAGCCGCAGTGGGCGATGGACTTCCTGGTCTACAGCTTCATCGTCGTCGTCGTCGGCGGCATGGGGTCGCTGGCCGGTGCGGTCGCGGCGGGCTTCCTGCTCGGCATCCTGCAGGCGTTCGCCGCCATGAGCGAAGTCACCAGCATCCTGCCCGGCATCGACCAGGTCATCATCTATCTGGTCGCCATCATCGTGTTGCTGGCCCGGCCGCGCGGGCTGATGGGCCGCAAGGGCGTGATGGAGAGCTGAGCCATGTCAAACACCATCCACGGTGCCCGCACCAACACCTGGCTCTTGATCGGCCTGATCGCAGCGATCGTCCTCGCGCCCGTGATCCTGGCGCCGCTGGGCGCCGGCTATCCGGACCTGATGCAGAAGTTCGTGATCTTCGGCCTGTTCGCGGTCGGCTTCAACATCCTGTTCGGGCTGACCGGCTACCTCTCGTTCGGGCACGCCGCCTTCGTCGGCGTGGGCTCGTACGCTGCGGTGTGGTCGATGAAGCTGTTGACCATGAACGTGCTGCCGGCGCTGATCCTTGCCGTGCTGCTGGCCGGCATCTTCTCGGTGATCATCGGCTACATCTCGCTGAAGCGGACCGGCATCTACTTTTCAATCCTGACCCTGGCCTTCGCGCAGATGGCCCACACGCTGGCCTATTCCGTGCTGACGCCCGTCACCGGTGGCGAGAACGGCCTGCAGCGCAATCTGGACGATCCCCGCATCCTCGACGGGGCCACCCAGGGCGGCACGCTGCCGAGCACCAATCTGTTCGGGCTGGAGATGCAGGAGACCTGGGTCACCACGTTCCTGGGCTTCGAGCTGCAATTCAACGTCGGCTACTACTTCTGCGGCATCATCACGATCTTCGCGTTCTATCTGGCGATGCGCATCTTCCGGTCGCCGTTCGGCATGATGCTGCGGGCGGTGAAATCGAACCAGAACCGGATGAACTACACCGGCCTGAACACCAAGCCCTACACGCTGGCGGCCTTCGTCATCTCCGGCATGTATGCCGGGCTGGCCGGCGGGCTGATGGCGGCGGTCGACCCGACGGCGGGCGCGGACCGCATGCTGTGGACCCGCTCGGGCGAGGTGGTGCTGATGACCATTCTGGGCGGTGCCGGCACGCTGATCGGGCCGGTGCTGGGCGCGGGCGTCATCAAGTACCTTGAGCAGAAGGTCTCCGCCTTCAACGACCAGTTGCTGGTCGATGCCTTCAGCTTCCTGCCGGACTGGGCGAACTCGGCCCTGGTGACCGTGGTCGGCCCGTTCGTCGGTGGTGGCTGGCACCTGCTGCTCGGCCTCGTGTTCATGGCCATCGTCATCTTCATGCCGGGCGGCCTGATGGAGGGCCTGCAGCGCATCGGTCGGCTGTTCCGACGACGCGGGCGCGGCGGCGGCTCGCCGGGCAGCGCGACCCATGCGGCCAAGTCGGGCGACGGAACGTCCGACAGGCCGGCCAGCGCCGTACCGGCGGAATAGGGGAGCGCCGACATGAGCATCCTCACCGTTCGCAACGTCAACAAGCGGTTCGGCGGCCTGCAGGCGCTGAACGAGGTCAACCTGGAGATCGCCGAGGGGCGGGTCCACGCCATCATCGGGCCCAACGGCGCCGGCAAGTCGACCCTGCTCAACTGCTTCGTCGGTCGGCTCGACCCCGACACCGGCACGGTGGAGTTCGAGGGCAAGTCCCTGCTCGGCCTGAAGCCGCACCAGATCAATCAGGTCGGCGTCAGCCGCGTGTTCCAGACGCCCGAAATCTTCGGCGACCTGACGCTGCTACGCAACGTGATGATCCCGGCCTTCGCCAAGCGCGACGGTGCGTTCACGCTGAACGGCTGGAAAGACATGGACGACGAGTCCGAGATCCGCGGACGGGCGATGTCGATGCTGGAGGATGTCGGGCTCGCCCGCCATGCCGACACGGTGGCGAACCAGCTCTCGCGCGGCGACAAGCGGCGGCTTGAGCTGGCCATGTGCCTGGTGCAGGAGCCGAAGCTGCTGCTGCTGGACGAGCCGACCGCCGGCATGTCGCGCGCCGACACCAACAACACCATCGAACTCCTGAAGAAGATCGCGGCACGCGGCATCACCATGATCGTCATCGAGCACGACATGCACGTGGTGTTCTCGCTGGCCGACCGGATCTCGGTGTTGGCGCAGGGCACCGTGATCGCGGAAGACGAGCCCGAGAACATCAAGGGCAATCCGAAGGTCCAGGAGGCTTATCTTGGGGGCGCACACCTATGACGGCGATGCCAGGTTTGCTAAGTAGGGACATGGATACCGCAGACATCTCCCAACAGCCGCCTCGCCAGGCCGCGACCACCGAGGCCGCGCCGGCGGCCGGTGCGGCCACCGCGCCTGCATTCCTGTCGGTGCAGGACGTGCACGCCTACTACGGCGAGAGCTACATCGTGCAGGGTGTCAGCTTCGACGTGCGCGAGGGCGAAATCCTCGCCCTGCTCGGCCGCAATGGCGCCGGCAAGACGTCGACCCTGCGCGCGCTGGCACGCGTCGATAGCCCGGCGCTGCACCAGGGCGAGATCTGGCTGGACGGTCAGGCGCTGCACAAGATGCGCGCCTTCCAGGCGGCGCAGAACGGCCTGGGCCTGGTGCCGGAGGACCGGCGCATCATCCAGGGCCTGTCGGTGGAAGAGAATTTGAAGCTGGCCCAGATCGCGCCGCCCGTCGGCTGGTCGCTGGATCAGCTTTACGAGCTGTTCCCCCGGCTGGCGGAACGGCGCAAGCAGGAGGCGGTGACGCTTTCCGGCGGCGAGCAGCAAATGCTCGCGGTTGCGCGCGCGCTGGCCCGCGAGGTCAAGCTCTTGCTGCTGGACGAGCCCTATGAGGGACTGGCACCGGTGATCGTGCAGGAGATCGAGCGCACGCTGGAGCACATCAAGTCGCAGAACATCACCACCGTCATTGTCGAGCAGAACGCGATCGCCGCACTGCATCTGGCCGACCGGGCCCTGATCCTGGACATGGGCAAGGTGGTGTTCGACGGCACCGCGCAAGAGGTGCTGGACGACGAGAAGATGCGCCACGAGTATTTGGCAATCTGATCTTGGCGATCTAGGCGCGACCGAAACCAGCTACATCGCCGTTGGGTAGCCCGGATGAAGCGCAGCGCAATCCGGGGCCTTAGGCGGCTGAAGGAATGTCCCCGGGTTCCACGCCGTTCCACCCGGGCTACGGTTTTGTGCGGTCGCCCCGGCAACGTCTACACAATCTCCTCCGGTGCCAGCGGCACCTTGCGGCCGAAGCGCCGCGCCGGCCGGACGTCGTAGGGCAGGATGAAGCCGAGGCGGTCCTCCGGCTTTGCGCGGGCGTTGTGGGCGGCACGGTCGCGCCACGCCTGAACCGCCGTCTCCAGATCGTACAGCGCTGTGGGCGCACCGGCGCCGAGCCAGTGGTCGAACAGGCGGCGGCGGATATGCGTGACCGTATCGGCGTCGTCGATATGCAGCCCGGCCTCGGTGTCCCAGCGCATGCTGCGCCCGTTCAGATTGGCGGAGGTCACCATTGCCAGATTGTCGTCGGCGATCGAGACCTTGGAGTGGATGTAGACCAGCGGTGCGCGCATGGTTGTGTCGCGGTGTTCGGTATCGTGGTGGCGCGGTTGGGCTGCGGAGCCGATGAACTGCCGCTGCCCGAAGGCCTGCCTCACCTTGGCGACGCACCGGGCCTGTAAGTGCTCGCCGAACCGGGCGTCGCGGCCGGTGTTGTGCTCGAAGGCGACGTCCTCCGGCGCCGCGGGCAGGATCATGATCAGACCCAGCGACGGGTTGGCGCGCGCCGCCCGCGCCAGTGCACGGGCCAGCGGCAGGTGGCGGAAGAACTGGGTCTCGAAATAGAGCAGGGTGCGGGCCCGCGCGATCAGCCGGTACGTCGCGGCCTCGATCTCGGTTACCCGCGGCTCCGGCGACATGGAGATAACGGGGCGCGGCCGTGCGTGGGAGACGGTGCGCACGAACGCCCCGCCGCCGCTGTCGCGCGCATCCGGCGGCGCGCGCCAGAACGCCTCCAGATGAGCCTGGGCATCGGCGACCACCGGCCCGGTCACCATGCAACTGACATCGTGCCAGGTTTGTGCCGCCGGGCGGCGATGCCGCGGGTCGTCGTAGCGCCGTTCGTCGATGTCCAACCCGCCGATGAACAGCCGCGCGCGGTCGAATGTCGCGAGCTTCTGGTGATGGGTCACCGGGTAGAACTGCGGCGGGGCGCCAAGCGCGCCGCGCACCGCGCCGTCGTCGTCAATGGCCACGAATTGGGCCAGTCCGGGCGTTTCTCTCAGATAGGCGGTGCGGGCATCGGGCGCCATCGCGCGCAGGCGCCGCACATGCTTGCCAAGCTTGCGGCGGGCCACCGGCCACAGCATCAGCCGGGTCAGCCAGCCGACCCGCGCCGGGTGCATGCCGGCATGGGCCCAGAGCCGGCCGCCGTCGGTCGCCTCGCTGGCGATCGCCAGCCGCCGCATCGACCGCCAGGTGTCGTGGTGCAGCGAGGGGGCGAGCAGCGGGTCGAAATCGGTAAGCACGAAGTGGATGTCGACGCCGCGCTCCAGGGTGTGGCGGATCAGGTCGAACCAGGAATTGCCGACGGCCAGGGCTTCGGTCGAGCGCAGGCGCATGCGCAGGTCGAAGATGCGGAAACTTGCCCAGATCTCCCGCTCCGCCGCCAGGAACGCGCGCTCCAGCACAGGGCAGGCCTCGGCCGCGGTGATCAGCAGTTCGAAATCGTCTATCTGGCGCGGCGATGCCGGGTGGTCGGTCGGTTGCGAGACGTCGGTCATGGTTCGTTTGGCGGACCCGTGAAGCCCCGCCATGGCGGGCGCGCCGCCATATTGCCGTGGGTTGCCGCGACACGCGACAGGAGATGCTGTAACTTACAGTCCGATCTTTCGCGGGTGCACAAAGCGCGGGTGGAACCAGCGCCGAACCGGGGTGTTGAAAGGTGACGACACCTGCCCCGAACCCATATCAGCGCAAAGGAGCGCAACCATGGCTTCCACGTCCACATCGAAGGCGACCGACGAGACGGTCAAGGATCTGTCCGAGCAGATCGACCAGTTGAAGGGCGACATCTCCGGCCTTGCCTCGCTGATTGGCGACCTGGCCAAGAACGCCGGCAAGGATGCGGCCGACGCGGCCAACGGCAAGGCCCGCCAGGCCTTCAACATGGGCAAGGAGAAGGCGGAAGAGGTCCGCAAGGCCGCCGAGCGGCTGACCCACCAGGCCGACGAGATGGTGCATCAGAAGCCCTACATGGCGGCCGGCATCGCGGCGGCCATCGGCTTCATCATCGGCCTGCTGCTGGCGCGCCGCTGATCGACCCACGCGGCGGAGCGCGCGAAACGTGATGGGACGTTGGATCCGCAAGGCAGCGGCGGGCGCCGTGCTCGCCGTCTTCATCTGCTTCTGCCTATGCCTTGGCGGGCTGTTTCTGCTCGCCGCCGGTTGGCTCGCCCTCTTCGAATGGGTCGGGCCGATCTTCGCGTCCCTCTACATCGGCCTGTTGTTCCTCGGCACCGCCATCGGTGCGGCGATTGTGCTGGTGATGATCACCCGCGGCCGCAAGCGCCATCGCGACGCGCCCCACCCGCCGCCGGGCGGCGCCTGGGAAAACGTGATGAGCGCGTTTGCCGCCGGCATCCGCGCCGGATCGAGCGCGGGCCGCCGGAAGGACTGAGCTACCGCTCTCAAACATCTCGAAGACACATCACATCGTCGCCCTCGCGCTTGTCGCGAGGGCCCATTTGTGTGGCGGTTCGGGTTGGTCCGGGAGGAAGCTGATCCCGATCTAGAGCGGGATCGTTTTATGCGGAAGCGTATCCTGCATTGACGATGTAGTTGTTGCATTCGTGTGGCTGGAACGCGTCGAGTAGTTTTCCGATACGCCGCCATGTGTCGTCGATGGTGCGCTCTGCGGCGCGCCTGAGCAGGTGCTTGAGCTTGGCGAACACCTGCTCGATGGGATTGAGGTCGGGGCTGTAGGGCGGCAGGAAGAGCAGCCTTGCGCCGGCTTGGCGCAGGGCGGCCCGTACGGCCTTGCCCTTGTGGCTGCCCAGGTTGTCCATGATGACGATGTCGCCGGGTTTGAGCGTCGGCACCAGGATTTGCTCGACATAGGCGAGGAAGGCCTGACCGTTAATCGGGCCGTCGAAGACGCACGGTGCGGTGAGCTGGTCGCAGCGCAGAGCAGCGAGGAAGGTCAGGGTGCGCCAGCGGCCGTGCGGTGCCTTGCCGACGAGGCGCCGGCCGCGCCGGCTCCAGCCCCGCAACGGCGCCATGTTGGTCTTGGCCCAGGTCTCGTCAATGAAGACCAGGCGGGCGGGATCAAGTTTCGCCTGATGACGCTTCCAGCGCGCGCGGCGCCGCGCCACGTCGGGACGATCCTGCTCGCTGGCGAACGCGGTTTTTTTTGAAGCTCAATCCCTCGGCATGCACAAAGCGCCAGATCGCGCCGTAGCTCACCCGGATGCCGCGATCGGCCAACTCGCGCTGCAAGGAGCGCAAGGGAAGGTGCGGCTCGGCAGCCAAACGAGCCTGCACGAAGTCGCGATGCGGCGCCAATATGATCCGCTTGTGGCCACCGACCTTGCCCGGCGCAACGCTCCCGGTGCGCCGATATCGCTGCGACCACTTCACAACCGCAGACACGCTCACATCGAACGCGGATGCCACAGAGCGAACCGTCTCACCGGCCATCACCCGGGCAACAGCACGCTCACGAAGATCATTCGAATAGGGTCGACCCATCGCGCCAGCCTCCTCTCAAGACCAACACGTTGAATCAGATTGCCACCCGAGTCGGGAATCCCCTTTCGATTCTTCCAAAAAAGACCCCGCTCTAAGGCCTGTTGAGATTCAGGATTCCTCTCCGTGCTTGGTTGTGATTCAAGCTTCGGATGGAACGATTCGTACTGAGTGACGCCCAATGGGCGAAGATGGAACCCCATTGCTTGGGCAAGCCGAGCGATCCGGGCCGCAGTGGCGCTGACAACCGGCGCTTTGTCGAAGCCGTGCTGTGGGTGGTGCGTACGGGCAGCCCGTGGCGTGATCTCCCGACATCTTTTGGCCCTTGGAACACGGTCTTTAAGCGATACCGCGACTGGGTCAAAGCAGACGTCTTCGTGCGGCTGTTCGAGGCCTGCTTGGACGAGCCGGACATGGAATACGCCATGGTTGATGCCACCATTGTCAAGGTGCACCGCCACGGCCAGGGCGCAAAAGGGGGACTCAAAGCCAGGCCATCGGCCGCTCCAAGGGCGGGATGACGACGAAGATCCTCGCGCTGTGTGATGCGCTTGGCAATCTGGTGCGTTTCGTGCTCCTGCCCGGCCATCGCTACGATACGGTTGGCGTGCCGCCGCTCATCGACGGACTCTCCTTCAAGGCGATGATCGCGGACAAAGCGTTCGACACCAGCGCCATCGTTGCTGACCTCAACGAGCGCGGTGCCAAGATCGTCATATCCCAGCATCCGCGCCGCGCCAGCCCGCTGCAAATCGACGCCGAGATGTACAAATGGCGTCATCTGATCGAAAACTTCTTCTGCAAACTCAAAGAGTTCAAGCGAATCGCCATGCGTGCAGACAAAACCGACACAAGCTTCAACGCCATCATCCATCTCGCAGCAGCTGTCATAAACTCGCGATGAATCTCAACAGGCCCTAGACTATCGAGATATGGTATCTGCCACCTCACATGGCGCTACGCTTTAACGTGTTGAAGTGCTGGACAAATATGGATCCTCGCCACAAGGGCGAGGATGACAGTTTTCTTTTGGTGAGAAGAGCATATTCAGACAGAGGCTGAGTGAGGGGATTGAGCCGCCGGACTCAAGCGCCATCCGGTCGTGGGATAAGCGCCGTGGTCTGGGAGTCGAACAGGTGCGCCTGGGTCATGTCGACGCTCAGCCGCACCTCGGCGCCCGGATCGGCATCGAACGAGCGGTGCAGGCGGGCGGCGATCTCGCGTTCCGGCGGGCCTGCGAACTGGGCGATCATGATCACCTCCGGCCCGATCAGCTCGATGGTGCTGACGGTTACCGGCAAGGTGGGGCCGGCGACGTCCGGCGCGGCGGCCGACAGGTCCTCGGGCCGCACGCCGAGAATGACCTCGCGATCCCTGTACGCGCCATACGCATCGGCGAAGGCCGCCGGCACCGGCAGCGCGGCATCGCCGACAACGACCGCCAGGCCGTGGCCGTCGCCCACCAGGCGCGCGGGCAGCAGGTTCATCGGCGGGCTGGCCAGGAAGCCGGCAACGAACAGGTTCGCCGGATTGCGGTAGACGTCGCGCGGCGGCCCGACCTGCTCAATTCGCCCCTCGTTCATGATGCAGATGCGTGCGCCCATGGTCATGGCTTCGACCTGGTCGTGGGTGACGTGCACGATGGTTGCGCCGAGCTGACGGTGCAGCTTGATCAGCTCGGTGCGCATGCTTGTGCGCAACTGCGCGTCCAGGTTGGACAGCGGCTCGTCGAGCATGAAGGCGCGCGGTTCGCGGATCAGCGCCCGGCCCAGGGCCACGCGCTGGCGCTGGCCGCCGGAGATCTGGCTCGGCCGGCGGCCCAGCAGGTGGTCGATCTCCAGCATCTCCGCCGTTTGCGCCACCCGGCGCTCGATCTCCGGCTTCGGCGTGCCGCGCAGCCTGAGCCCGAAGCTCAAGTTCCGCGCCACGTTCATGTGCGGATAGAGCGCATAGTTCTGGAACACGATCGCCAGGTCGCGCTCGCGCGGGTCCATCTCGTTGACCCGGTCGCCGTCGATATAGAGGTCGCCGTCGGTGATGGTCTCCAGCCCGGCGATCATCCGCAGCGTCGTCGACTTGCCGCAGCCGGACGGGCCGAGCAGCACCATGAACTCGCCGTCGGCGATGTCGAGGTCGATGCCGTCCACCGCGACGACGCCGTCGGCGAAGCGCTTGGTGATGTTGCGTAGACTTATGTCGGCCATGCCTGTGGTGGTCCCGGCTTAGCGTTGTGTGCGCATGACGCGATAGAGGATCAGGGTCAGCACGATGACGATGACCAGCAGCAACAGGGCCTGCGCCGCGGCCTCGCCCAAATTCAGGCGCGCGAAGGCCGAGCGGTAGATGTAGTAGCTGATCAGGTCGGTCGCGTCGCCGGGCCCGCCGCGGGTCATGATGTAGATCAGGTCGTAGGTCTTGATGGCGAAGATCAGCCGGATCAGCAGGGTCACCGCGATCACCGGCATCATCATCGGCAGCGTGATGTGCCAGAACACCTGCAGCGTGCCCGCACCCTCGGCCCGGGCCGCCTCCACCGGTTCGGACGGCAAGGCCGACAGGCCGGCCAGCAGCAGGACCACCATGAACGAGACCTGGTGCCAGATGTCGACCAGCACGATGGTCCAGAACGCGTTGGTCGGGTCGCCCAGCCAGTCGACGGGCGAGATGCCGACATAGCCGATCAGGAAGTTCACGATGCCCAGGGTCGGGTGCAACATCATGCGCCAGATCAGCCCGACGACCACCGGGTTGATCAGCAGCGGAATGAGCAGGATGGTGTAGTAGACCGACTTGCCGCGCTTCACCGTGTTCAGCATCAGCGCGATGACGAAGCCGATCGCGAACTCCAGCGCGACGACCGCGGCCACGAACGCGGTGGTGACGATGATGGAGTTGTGGAATTCCGGATTGTTGAGGGATTCCAGGAAATTGTCGAACCAGATGAACCGGTTGAAGTTCATCTCGATCAGCGTGTAGTCGAACAGGCTGGTGGCGAGCGCCAGGGCCACCGGCACCACGATCACGGCCACCAGCACGATCAGCGCCGGTGTCGCCATCAGGGCGCCGAACCTGCGGTCGCGGGCGGCCAGCGTAGAATCGAAGATGCTCAATGCGGGTGTGCTTTGCGGTTACCGATGCGGTGCTGGGGCGACGGCGCCATGGCCGCCGCCCCGATGGAACCCGTGACGGCTATTCGAGCTTGCCGTCCTCGCGCAGCAGTTCGGCGAAGTCGACCTCGATGGCGGCCAGCGCCTCCTCGGGCGTCTTCTCGCCGGTCACCGCCAGCGACAGTTCGCGGCCCATGATGTCGACCAGCTCCGGCGTGTAGGTGAACACCGGGAAGTTGTGCGACGTGTCGAGCAGCGCCCGCAGCGCCGGGTAGTAGGGGTAGGTTGCGTTCAGCTCCTCGTCGTCGAACACGTCGAAACGGGTCGGCGAACCGCCCAGCATGGCGCGCTGCTTGGCGATCTCGGGCGATTCGATCCACTCCAGGAACTGCCACGCCGCGTCCGGGTCCGGGCTGGAGACCGGGATCGCCCACCCCCAGGCGCCGTTCAAGCCGCCGTTCGGCACCGGCGCCAGTTCCATCTGGCCGACAACCGCCGACTGCTCGGGGTCGTCATAGGCGGTGCGGAACATGTTGTAGGTCAGGTAGCTGTACGCATCGCCCTGGGCCGCGACGTTGAACGCCTCGTCGAAGCCGAAGCTGGCCGCGCCCAACGGGCCATAGTCGTTGATCATGCCGATGTAGTCGTTCAGCGCCGCCACGCCCTCCGGCGTGTTCAGGGTCGGGTTCCAGTTCTCGTCATAGAACTGGCCGCCATTGGCGAACAGGTAGTTCGACCATTCCATGGCGATCGGGTCGGGGCGCAGGCCCTGGTTGACCACGCCATAGAAACCTTCGTCCTTGTCGGTGAAGAACGCGACCTGGGCCTTGTACTCCTCCCAGGTCTGCGGCACCTGCAGGGGCATGCCGTACTCGGCCTCGAACGCGGCCTGGTTGTCCGGGTCGTCGATCAGGTCCTGCCGGTAGGTCAGGCCCATGGCGTAGTTGTAGAACGGCAGCATGTAGGTCGTGCCGTCGACCTGGCCGACCAGGTCCATCAGCACCGGCACGTAGACGCTGGTGTCCATGCCCGACGCCGCGATCCGGTCGTCCAGCGGCTGCAGCCAGCCGGCCTTGATGAACTCGCCGACCCAGTAGAAGTCGACAACGATGACATCGTAGCTGCCTTCCGACGCGACCAGCTGGGGGACCAGCTTGGGGTGCATCTCGGCGTAGTTGACGACCTCGATGTCGACTTCGATGCCGGTCGCCTCGGTGAACTGCGGCACCACCTCCTGCACGAAGCGGGTGTCGGGCACGCTCTCCATCAGGATGCTGATGGTCTCGGCCATTGCCGCGCTCGGCAGCGCCGCCACCGCGGTGGCGAGCAATAACGTCTTGCCTTGCATTGTCGTCCTCCTCCTGTTGATGCGCCTACGGCCAGGCGCCGGCACCTACTTCACCGCTCCCAGGGCCAGTCCCTTGATCAGGTACTTTTTCAGGAACGGCAGCATCACGAACACCGGCGTGATCGAAAACAAGGTCGCCGCTGCCAGCAGAGCAATTTCCACGCCGCGGTGGGTCTCCAGCGCCGACAATCCGATCGGCAGTGTCGACGTTGCCTTGCCGGACAACACCAGCGCGTAGAGGAATTCGTTCCACGACAGGATCAGGCCCAGCAGGCCGGCGGCCACGATGCCGGGGGTCGCCATCGGCACCGCGACGTACAGGAACGCCTGCAGGCGGTTGGCACCCTCCACTCGGGCGGCCTCCTCCACCTGGCGCGCGTCGCCCTCGAAGAACGAGACCAGCATCCAGGCCAGGAACGGCAGGTTGATGGTGACATGGGCCAGGATGATGCCGAGATGGTTGTTGATCAGCTCCACCGTCATGAAGACCGAGAACAGCGGCAGCACCAGGATGACCGGCGGCAGCATCTGGCTGGCCAGCACGCTGATCCGCAGGCCGACGCCGCCTGTATTGAAGCGGCAGAAGGCGTAGGCCAGCATGGTGGCCAGCGGCAGGGCGATGGCGGTGGAGCCGACCGCGATGATGATGCTGTTCAGGAAAAACTTGTCGAACGGGTGCTCGACGAAGATGTCGACGAAGTTGTCGAAGATCGGCGGCGTCCACTCCGGCGGCAGCCTGTAGGCGTTGAGCTTGTTGGTCAGGCTGGTGCGCAGCACCCACAGCAACGGCAGCACCAGCGACGCGCTGAACGTGATCAGCACCACATGCGGCGCGATCCGTTTGAAATGGCGTTTGAACCGCCGGGTGAATTGGGGGGCCGTGGTTGCGCCGCTTCGGGTCGCGCCATTTCGGGTGGTCCCATTGGATGGCGCGCCGCGGCGCTGCGCTATCCCATGTAGACGCCCCCGGTCACGTTGACCGCCTGCCCGGTCATGAAGCGCGCGGCGTCGCTGGCCAGGAACACCACGACGTCGGCCACGTCCTCCGGCGTTTCCAGCCGGCCGAGCGGCGTCTGGTCGATATAGTCCTGCCGCACCGCATCCTCGGTGGTGCCGCGCAGCGAGGCTTCCCACGCCAGCTCGCGGGTCTGCATCGAGGTGGCGACGAACCCGGGGCAGACCGCGTTCACCCTGATGCCGTGCCTGGCCACTTCGCGCGCGACCGCCTGGGTTAGACCAACCACCGCGAACTTGCTGGCCGAATAGTGCGCCAGCAGCGCGCAGCCGACCTTGCCGGCCAGCGATGCCGTGTTGACGATGGCGCCCTCGGTCTTGGTCGACAGGAAGCGGCGCACCGCCTCCTGGTTGGTCAGGAAAACGCCCTTGGCGTTGACGTCCATGTTGAAGTCCCAGTCGTCCTCCGACAGGTCGACGAACCACTTCATGTTCGAAACGCCGGCGTTGGCGCACACGATGTCGAGGCCGCCAAAGGCCTCGAGCGTGGCATCCATGCCGGCGGCCAGGCTGGCGCGGTCGGTGACGTCGACCGCCAGGCCCAGCGCGTCGGCGCCGATCTCGGCTGCGGCCTGTTCGGCTGCGGCACCATCCATATCGGTCACCGCAACCCGCGCGCCGGCCCCGGCCAGCGCGTTGGCGATGGCCCGGCCGATGCCCGTGCCGGCGCCGGTGACGAACGCGCGGCGACCGTCAAGTCGACTCAATTGCGTCATGACAGGAAACACTTTCTCTTCTCAGGAATGGGCAGTCTAGGGGCTGGCAGCGGCGGCATCAAGCGGGCGTGATCGCCCAATTGCCGCACGGCGCATTGCGTGCGCAATCGCGAACCGTGCAACCGCAACTGCTACAATTGCCTGCGCCGCCCGGCTGGCGCGCCGGGGTTTGGGAGACAAGGATGAACCGATACGTCGCCGCGATTGCCGTCGGTCTCGGCATGCTCGCCATCCTGGCGGCGGGTGCCGTCGCGCAGCAGCAGCCGCGTGCGGTTCCGGCCATCGGTGTCGTCTCCGGATCGGTCATTCGGGTCGACCTCAACGGGCTGGACCGGCCGGGCGACATCCTGGTCCGCCTGCGCGGCCTCGCCACGCCGGAAATGACCTCGGGCCAATATGCCTGCGAGGCCGAACTGGCCGCCGGCCTGGCTGCCGCCGCGGCGTTGGAGTCCCTGTTGGAGGATGCCGGCGGCGTGGTGGCGCTGCAAAGCGTCGACTTCGCCTCCGATCCGCGCGGTTGGCCGATTGCCACAGTCATGGTGGATATGGGCGGCGACGGTGCGTGGACCGACCTCGCCGGCTGGATGATCGACCTCGGCCACGGCCTGCCCGATCACGGCGGTGCACGGCCCGACTGGTGTGCCCTATTGGAGCAGCAGTAGAACGGGTCGCCGCCACCGCTGCCGGATGTTCGCGGTCCGATCTACCCAGGCCAGGTGATGCCGCCGCCGAACGTGTTGCCGTTCAGGAAGTCCTGCAGGAACTGGCCGAAGTCGCCATCGCCGCCCCCCGGCCCGCCAGCCGCCGGTGACAGGCCCTCCAGCCCGCCGCCGGAACCGCAGCTGATCGTCGGCGTGCCGTTCTCCACCGACAAGGCGCATGGGGTGCCGCCGGCCGCAGGTGTCAGGCCGGCCAGGTCGCCGGTTTCGGCGAGCCCGAACGAGAGGCCGTAGACGTCGTTGAAGTCGTTGATGGCGTCGGTCGCCGCGCGGCCGGATTCCCTGTCGCCCGGCGCCAGTGCCGGATCGGTCTGCTCCGGGAACTCAAGCGACAAGGCGATGGCGTTGAAATCGAATGGCGGCTCGGGCGGCAGCGGTTGTGGCGCCACGAGGAACTGGTTCTGGAACGCGAACGGATCGAAGGTCGTGACGCCCAGCGTCGCCTCGATATTGGTGTCCTGGCCCGTGGCCAGGACTTGCGCCGGTATCGAGACGCCGTTGAACACGGCGGGCAGGAACACCGCGAACGGCGTGCCCCACCAATTGCCTTCGATATCCGGCGTGCCGGTGCCGATGTGGCTGAACGCGAACCCGCCATTGCCGTTGGCGAACCCGGCGCCGGGCAGGAAGTTCTGCTGCACCAGCAGCAGGTCGGTGCCGATGCTGCCGCGCCCGACATTGACGCCATTGCCGCCATTGCCGGCGATGAAGTTCTGGAACACCTCGACCGTGCTGGCGATGTTCGACGTGAACGACACGCCGTGGCCGCCATGGCCCAGGATGAAGTTGTTGTGGATGGCGGTTGTGCTGGTCGTGTCGATCGAACCGGCGAAATCGACCCCGGTGTCGTTGCCGCCACTGATGATGTTGCGGCTGACGGTGACGGCCGCATCCCCGGAAATGGCGGTGAATGCAATGCCGTTTTGGATCCGGCCCACTGTCACGAACTGGGCCAGGTCGACCTGCTGGGACCCATCATATGCAGCGCCAACGTGCAGCGCCGTACCGTTACCATCGATGGTGACCGACGTGGCGCCAAGGATTTCCTCTTGAAACTCGATCCCGAAGATGTCGCCCAGAATGTCGGTGTTGTCGCGCACGACGACCTGTGCCGTACCAAATATGAACCCTTCGAACTCGATGCCGTTCTGGGTCTGGCCCTGGATCAGGGTATTGTTGGCCACGGTGAACGTGCCGCCCGTCAGATCGAAGATGTCGAGGCCCTCTTCGAAACCGACAATGTTGACGTTGTTGGTGACGTTGACGGTCGATCCCAGGCCGATCTCGCCCCCGAACTCGATGGCGTCGCTGCCAGTTGTTGGGTCCGTCGCCATGATCGATTGATTCCCCGACACGGTCACGGTGCTGCCCAGGATCGCCCCGAAGTCCAAGCCGTCCTCGTTGCCGAGGATGCTGGTGTTGTCCAGGACCTGGACATTGGCGCTGTCGATGATCTGACCATTGACGTCGAATGCGTCGTCGTCGCCGAAGATCAGGTCGTTGCCCTGAACGATGAAGCTGCCGCCGCTGATGGTCGAAGTGTCGATGCCGTCGCTCAGGCCCCGGATCGTGTTGGCGTCTTCCGAGGTCGGACCGCCGATCAGGATGGTGGCGTTGGTCAGCGTGGGCCCGACGAAGATGCCGTCGAAGTCCGCAGCGTGGGTCATGTTCACGCCCTGGATCGTCGCTGCCGCGATGGCGCCCAGCGCGATGCCATCGATGCCGGCTGACAGGTCGTCGGCGTCGCTGCCGTCCTGGAGGATCAGATCCTTGATCAAGTAGACAGCGTCGCTGTCGGTGTCGCCCACGGCGATGGCGACCTGCGTCATATCCTCGAAGACCGCTTTGTCGGCGCTGGAATTGCCGCGAACGGTCACGTCCACCGCCGCGGTCCCGTCGCCGATATCGCCGATGGTGAGCACCCCGAATGTGAGGTTCGAGAAATCGACATTGATAATCTCGATGCCTGTCAGATCGGCGACGCCAGTCGTGGCCGGGTCGGTCGGGTCGGTCTGAACCGCCGGGTCGCCGTTGATGGCAATGCCGATGTCCGGCAGGCCGCTCGCGGTCAGCGCCATATTCTGGATTGTGGTGTTGCTGGCCACGATGGTGATGGCCGGCGTGCCGGTCAGCACCACGGTGCCGACCGTGTCGTCGAAGTCGCTGCCCGCACCACTGACGGTGATGAATTCCTTGTCGACGACGAAGCTGTCGTAGGTGCCGACGGCAACGTCGATGGTGACGGGATTGGCGGCCGTGGCATTCGACCTGGCCACATCGACCGCATCCTGAATCTCTGCGCCGCCGGTGTCGCTGAGGACATTGATGATGGTGCCGTTGCCTGAAATGCCGCCGGGGGCCGTCAGATTGCCGTCGAGATTGATCGTGAGGTTGCCGCTGACATTCTGGAACGACAGGGCTCCACTGGTGGAGCTTACCTCCACCCCGTTGTTCACATTGATCACGGGCGCGGTGAATCGGCCCGTCAGGCCCGTGGTGAGATCCGTGGCGAACGTGATGCTCGGTGCATTGATGTTCGTATTGAACAAAGTGTTTGTCGACTCGGTCAGGCCATCCACCTCCGCGATGGTCAGGTCGCTGAAGCTGTTGAAGGAGACCAAATCGTCGGCGTTTTCGAATGCGATATTTGATACATCGAAGAACATCGCCCTGTTGGAAACTGAACCTGGCGTTACGCCGATGCCCATGCCGCTGCGGATGGCCAGGTTGGTGACCGCGATGTTGATGTCGGCCATGTCATTGATGACCTGCGCCCCGGTCTGAAGCGCTACGGTGTCGACGTTGGCAGGTGTGATACCGCCACTGAAAGTGATGGCGCCCGAGCTTGCATGGCCGATCTGCAGCACACCCGTCGTCGTGATCGTGTCGATCTCGGCGTCGGTCAGTCCCAGCACGCCAGCCGCATCCGCTCCGCCCAGATTGATCGCAACGCCCGCAAGCTCCGGCCTCACGATCACGCGGTTGCTGCCAGCATTGATGGTGCCGCCTTCCAGAGACATGTTGTTGGCACGGATTTCGATCTGGCGGTCGGAGTTGCTGATCGCTGCGTTGTTGTCGAACAGGCGGTCGCCATTGCCGACATGCTGGGCGACAATGAATGTGTTACCGCGACTGTTGAAGATATCGGCGTTGACGATGAGATCGCCGTTGTTGGTCTCGATCTGGGTCGACCGTCGTGCGCCAGCCGTGACCTCGTTGCGGATGCCGACAACGCCGTCGACGGTGCCAATGGTAAGATTGCCGCCGCCCGACTGTTCAACAATATTTATCGAACCGTCGGTGGTGTTGCGCGCGGCGACGGTGTCGACATTAGTCTCGATGATCGGGTTGCCGGTGCGGTCGGCAATGCCGTTCACGGCCTGCATGGCCAGATTGGATACCGTGACATCCAGCCCTGCATTGCCGTCGACAATGGCGTCGCCGGTGATCAGCGACAGGGTGGTGGCGTTGAGCGGGCTGATCGCACTGTTGAAGGTGATCGAGCCGGCGGTAGCCGACCCGATGCGCAATATGCCGGCGGTGACGAGGTCGATGCCGGTATCGAGCAAGCTCAAGCTGCCGGCGACCGTGGTGCCGAGGCTGATCGTTTGCCCGGCGGTACCGGGCGCCAGGGTGGCGATGCCAGTGCCGGCATTCAGTGCGGCTGCCAGATCGATCAGATCGGCGTTGATGGTGATCGCGCCATTGTTGGTCGTTATGGCTGAGTTGACGTTGACCTGGCCGCCGGTCGATGTGGCCGACAGGCTGGTCAACGCCGTCGTGCCGCCAACCAGATCGGTCGCATCGTTGCCGAAGGTGATGTTGCCGCCGGCATTCACCGTCAGCCCGAAAGCGCCGTCGATGGTGTTGTTGAACGTAACGGCGCCGGCATCGGTGATCACCGTGTCCGCGCCCAGCGTCACCGCGTCATTGAAGGTTAGCGTGTTGCCGGCGAGGTTGAGCGCACCGCCGGTAAGCACAGTCGTGCCGCCGTCATTGGTGGTAATGGCATCGAACCGCTGGTTGTTGTCGCCGACCACACCATTGATCCTGGTCGTGCCGGTGGTGTTGATGATCAGGGACTCTTCGCCATCGGTGGCGCTGCGGATGGTGTTGAACGGGCTGTGGCCGAGCAGGATCTCATTGTTGTTCACGCTCTGCAGCGTGGTCGTGTTCGTGGGTGAGTCGAAGACGAGGTTGCCGCGCAGGCGCAACAGGTTGTTGACGCGCACCGACCCGCCATTGATGTTGACCGCACCGCCTGTGCTGATGATCTGCAAGTTGGTCAGCGCAGTGGTGGCACCGACCGCGCCTCCGAAGGTAAGCGCCGTCGGCTCGTTGATGATCCAGTCGCCGCCGTCGACCGTGCTGGCGAAAGTGGTGGTGCCGGCGCTCTGATTGGCGGTGATGATCAAGCCGCCGCTGCCGGTCACCGGGTCGTTGAACGTCAAGTTGCCGAGGGTTTGCAGGGTCAGTGTTTGCAGTGTCGTGGACCCCGCGGCATCGGTGGTAATGTCGCCAACCCGCGTCGTGCCGCCAATATTACCGTCGAACAATGTCACCCCGGCCGTGTTGACGGTCAGGTTGAAGGTGCCGTCGATTGTCGAATTAAAGGTGACGTTGCCGGCCCCAGTGCTGGTCAGCGTCGTGTCGCCGGTCAGCGTGAGCGGAGCGTCGACCACGATCCGGTCGCCGGCGGTGAACGAGACGGTGCCGCCCTGCGTGGTGACGAGCGCGCCGAGGTCGATGGTCAGGACATCGTTGGCCTGGAGCGTGATGCCGCCGGTCCCGGTCACCGTCAGGTCGTTCTCGGCCGTGATGTTGCCGATGTTGGTGGTGACGGAGATATCGCCGTTCTCGGTCTCGAGCCTGCTGAGGACGATGTTGGACACTCTGCTGCCGTCCTCGGACCCGAGTATCGTGATCGACCCGCTGCCGGTGGTGCGGAAGATCAGGTCGGCGCCAAACGTGGCGGAGCCGGTCAGATCGATTTCGCCGTTGCCGTCGCCTGCCATGCCGCGCGTTTCGATGGTCAGGCTGCGGTTGTTTTGAAGCTGCACGACGCCGTCACCGAAGGAGCCGGTGACGGTGCCGCCATCCTCAACGCGCACGAAGCGCGTGGCGCGAATGGTGAAGTTGGTGTTCTGCGTCTCGATCTCGGACTCGGTGATCGAGGATGTAAGCGCGTCGAAGTCGTTCTCGCCGGAGTCGAGCCAGCTTAGGTTCGAGGTGTCGTCGTCGGCTTCGCCGTCGCCCCGGCCGAGGATGATCAGCATGGTGACCGGGTCGAGCAGCAGGTCGCCGGTCGCGCCGGCGACCGCCGAGGTGTCGACGGTGCCCGAGAAGTCGAGATAGGAGGCGCCGGAGACCTCGACGAAGCCGCCGTCGCCGCCGCTGGCGCCACCCTGGGCACTGACGGCGCCGAAAAAGCCTGTCGCGGTGTCGCCCCATACGATGACATTGCCGCCGTCGCCATCGACGGTGGCCGATGCATTCGCCGTGGCATCGGCATCGAAATACGTGATGTCGGATGTGGGTGTGTAGCCGTCGGTCTCGAACGCCGTGTCGGAGATGATGTTGAGGCCAGAGGCGGTCTGCTGATACTGGAGCGCAGCGCCGGCTGCCTGCGCGCCGCCCTGGTACGCGCCGCCGATCAGTGCCTCGCCGCCGCCGGCCGCACCGGAGACGTCGACGTTCGCGCCGACGTTCAGCGCCACCTGGTCGCCCAGCACGTGGACCGTGCCGCCAGCCTCGCCGGCGTCGTTGCCCGAAGCGTCGAGGGTGCCGGCCACATTGACCGCACCGGCGCCGTCGCCACCCACTAGCGCGATCTGGCCGTTGCGGCCCTCGATCGTCTGCGCCTGGATCACGCCGTCCATGTTGACGACGTTGTCGACAATGCCCGACACGGCCTCGGCCGTCAGGATCACCGTGCCGCCATCGGCATAGATCTCGCCCGAGTTGCTAACGAGGGCGTCCATGCCCTCCGGCGCCTCGGTCGTCGGGGCATTGACCGCGAACTGGATCAGCCCATCGCCATAGGGGTCGACCGTGAACGCCGTGCCCGACGCCAGTACCACCGCACCCGTGCGCGCGGCGATGATGCCGTTGTTGGCCACACCCGGCGCCACCAGGGCAGCAAGGCCGCTGTCCTGCACCGTGATCGACCCGTCGTTGGTGACGGTGGCGTTGGCGAAGTCGTCGTTGAACTGGTCGAAGGCCAGGTTGTTGGCCATGAAATTGGCGTTGATGATGTCGATGGTCGTCGCGGTGATCGCCGCCACGTCGACGTTCGCCGTCGCCCCGAAGTGGATGCCGGCCGGGTTCACGATAGTGATCTGACCGTTGCCGGTCAGCGAGCCGAGGATGGCCGAGGACTGGCCCGACAGCACCCGGTTCAGCGCCGAGGCGAGCTGCGAGGGCTGGACGAAGTTGACGCTCTCGTCGACGCCGACGTCGAACGACGACCACTCGATGATCACCCGGTCGGAACCCTGGACGATCTCGACCGAGTTCGAGCCGTAGATGATCTCGGCCTGGCCTTCGACCACATTGCCGTCCTGCGGCAACGCAAGTGCGATCGACGGGGCGGCAATGGCGCCCGCGACAGCGGCAGCCGTCAGCGCGGTGCTGTGGCGTAGCGAAACCGAGCGGCTGCGGCAGTTTCGCGTGTTCTTAGCGCAGGAGAAGCGACTGGCCAGCGTGTGCTTGTGTGAGCCTCCCCCGGTGCACGCTAAAATGGTGCTGTGGCCGCTCTGGGGACGCTCATGCCGCGCGTGGCCCATGGCTCTACTCCCTTATTGGTGTCTTAGGCCGACGGGAAGATCGACCATTTCGCCCGCGCAAGGGGTCGGATCACCCGCGTCCGCGGGGCCGTGCCGCAATGCTAACTTTTTGTTAGGAATGTCAGAGCCGGGCCTTTTCGTCAAATTAATTCAAGATTCTGGCAAGCTAACATCGCCCGAAAAGAAATGTGATGGGCGTTAACCATAATAACAGCATGATATCGCGCCGTGCGGCCAAGCAGATCGACAATAGAGCCCCAGGTAATCGCCGGCGGTCGAGGCTGTCTGAGTGGACATCGCAATTGCGTGATTGTGTGCGCTTTGGCACATATCACGCCGGGCCGGCACGCTGTTCAGTTGATCTGCGCCGGCCGATCCCGGTCTAACCGAGCCGGCGATCCCAGACCTGCCCCGACGACGTCACCTGAATGACGCGATGCGGGCGCGTTGCCGCGATCAGGTTGTCGGCCGCGGTGTCGTCGCTGACGCTCAGCGCGGTCGAGAGCGCATCGGCGGTGGCGGCGCGCGCCGCGATCACACTGATCTGTCGCCAGCGATTGGCCGCGCCGCCGCCGCGCGGATCGATCAGATGATGGAACCGACCGGCGCCGAACGACAGCCCGGCCGGCGCCGACGTGGCCACCGCCATGCCGGATATCGAGAGGTCGGCCACGCCATCGCCCGCAGTCCCGGCCAATTGCAGCGGCCAGCCGCTACGGCCCTCGGGCGGCAGGCCGGCGCGCAGCTCGCCGATATCCACCAGCACCCGGTCGAAGCCGTGGTCGGCCAGCAGGTCAGCGATCCGGTCGGTGACCACCCCTTGGGCGATGCCGTTGAGGGTGACCGCCATGCCAGCCCGGGCGAAAGTTATGCGACCGCTTTCCACCGATATCGCGCGGTAGTCCACCAGGGCACGGGCGCGGGCGAGCACGTCTTGAGGCGGGCCGGCGGGGTCGGCGCCCCGGACCGCGAAGTGATCGGCAAAGACGCGCCACAGCGGCTGAATAGTGACGTCGAAGGCGCCGCCGCTGAGTTCGCCATAGCGCTTCGCTGCGGCCAGGATCGCGACCAGTTCCGGCGGTGGATTGTCGAGATGGCCGGCGGCGTTGAGGCGGCTGAGCGCGGAGTCGGGGCGATAGAGGCTGAAGATCGCTTCCAGCCGCGCGATTTCGGCCACCGCCAGTTCCGTGACGCGGCGGGCCAAAGCGCGGTCCGGGTGCGCCAGCACCATCTCCGCGTTCGCGCCCAAAGCGATGCCGCGCCAGCGCCAGACCTGGGCCTCGGCGGCGCCCGGCGTTGCCGCGCCCACCAGCGCGCATCCGGCGCCGGCTGCAAGCAGTGTCAGCGCGCGACGGCGCGAGAGCCGGGGCGTGAGATGGCCGGTCAATGGTCCGCTCCATGGCCGGCATGGTCCATCTCGGGCGCGTGCCCGTCCGGGTCCATCGCCATGTTGTCATGGTCCAGCAGCATGTCGGTGCCGGCGATGACGTCCGCGGGCATCGCCGTGTACGCGACGATGCTGCCGCCGTATTCCGCGATGAAGGCCTCGGCCGCGTCCCGGTCGACGAACGGCACGATGGCGGTGCCGCCCATGCCGCCCTCGCGGCTGGAGCCGATAACGTATACCGCGCCCTCGGCCTCAAGCCAGGCCCCGTTCTCGCGCGGCGCCCAGTCGTCCTGCCCCATGTCGCTGACATAGGCGGCGACGACGCGCTGGTCCTCCTCCGCCATCGTCCGATAGGCGAACAGGTCGCGGACGGTGGAGAACCACAATGGCTCGTCGCGCCCTTCCAGGAAGAGCTGTGCGTGCGGGCCCTGGTGGTCGGCGACCACCATGTTGCAGAGATAACCGATGGCCTCGCGCCCCGGCTGCTGCGGCGCCGGCAGCGCGGCGGTCTGGCTGTCATCGTCCCCATCGCAGGCGCCAAGCGCCAGCAGTGCGGCCAAAGCCAAAGCGATCGTGCGCATCGTCAAAGCTCCCTTCGGCTGAACACCGCGACGGCAAGCGCTAGCGGCGCGGCGATCCAGGCCGCCAGCACCGCGAGCAACGCCAGCGGGCCGACGGCGACCGCATCGGCCAGCCCGACCATGCCGCCGAAGGTCGCCACGTTGTCGAATGCGGTGAGGTTGATCAGGCGGAATACGTCGGCCGGATTGAGCATCAGGATCGCGGAAAGCAGGCCCTCGTCGACGATGGCGCCCTTGTCGGCGGCGAGCACCGCCAGCAGCGCCACGTCGAACAGGATCACCAGCACCAGCCACAGGCCGACCGCGATGCCGATGGCGGTGGCGCGCTCGCGCACCAGGGCGCTGACCAGGCCGGCGATGGCGGCGAACGACCCGCCGAGCAGGATCGACGTACCGATCAGGGTGGCGAACGCGGCCCAACCGGCCCAGTCCCAGTCACCGGTGGCGAACGAGATCGTCAGGCCTGCAATGCCGTAGCCGACGATGGTGGCGAACGCGATGATGCCGAGGTGGCCGACG
The DNA here is from genome assembly GCA_965227515.1 of Alphaproteobacteria bacterium. Classification (GTDB taxonomy): domain Bacteria; phylum Pseudomonadota; class Alphaproteobacteria; order CALKHQ01; family CALKHQ01; genus CBDDFZ01. The sequence goes on along the minus strand of CBDDFZ010000001.1, from coordinate 206,098 downwards.
AACTTGCCGACCACCAGTTGCCAGCGCGCGAGCGGGTAGGCGAGCAGCAGGGCCAGCGTGCCGCGCTCGGCCTCGCCGACGATGGAATCGAAGCTCAGCAGCAGGGCGATCAGCGGCATCAGGAAGATCGACAGATTGGCCAGGCTGACCACGGTCACCGCCAGCGGTGCGGCATCGACGCTGCCGCCCGGCGTGCTGCCCAGGAAGGCGAGCGCCAGCGCCAACGCGGCCAGCAGCAGGGTCGCCGCCGCCACCCAGCGGTTGCGCAGCCCGTCGCGCACTTCCTTGCCGGCGATCAGCAGGACCACGCGCATGTCATCGTGCTCCACCGTAATGGGCGTAGATGTCGTCCAGCGAGGGCCGGCTGATCTCCATGTCGGCCACCGGCAGCGCCCCGCACTGCAACCGTTGCAGCAGGGCGACGCGCTGGTCGGGCGTGCAGACCAGCTCGACCCAGCGTCCGTTGACGCTGACCAGCTCGCCCGCGCTGCCCAGGGCGCCCGCCAGGGCATCTGCGGTGCCGGTCGACGCCATCCGGATGCGGCTGCTCAGCCTGATCGCCGTGCTCAGGTCCTCCAGCGTGCCGGCAGCGGCCAGCCGGCCATGGCTCAGAATGGCCACCCGGTCGGTGCGCGCCTCGATCTCGGTCAGCACGTGGGAGGAGATGATCACCGTCGCGCCCTGGCGGCGACGCTCCAGGATGATCTCGAAGAACGCACGGCGCAGGGTCGGGTCCAGGCCGCTGGTCGGCTCGTCCAGCAGCAGCACGCGCGGCTCGCCCAGCAGCGCCTGGGCCAGGCCCAGCCGCTGGCGCATGCCCTTGGAATAGGTGCGGATGCGCCGCCGCGCCGCGTCGGTCAGGCCGACCTGCTCCAGCAACGCGTCGGCCGCCTCGGTGCCGACCCGCTTCAGGCGTGCGAAGAAGCGCAGTGCCTCCCGTCCGGTCATCTGGTCGTAGAGGGCGACGTTCTCGGGCAGGAAGCCGATGCCACGGTCGCGCCCACGCCGATGGGCGGCGTGCGGTGCCGCGCCCAGCACCTCGATGCTGCCGGCGCTCGGCCGCGCCAGGCCGAGCAGGAGCTTGATCAGCGTGGTCTTGCCGGCGCCGTTGTGTCCGACCAGCGCCAGGCACTCGCCCGCGCCGATGTCGAGGCTGACGTCCTCCAGCGCGGTGTGGCGGCCATAGCGCTTGGTCGCCCCACGAATGGCGATGGCGCTCATTCCGCAACCTCCACCGGTGGCTCGGCGTGTGCCGGGCGCGGCGTCATCAATGGGGCTGTGTCGACGATGCCGCCAGGTGTCAGCGCCGGGAACTGGCCCTGCGCCCAGCGCAGCGTCTGCACCGCCGGGCTCGCCAGCAACAGCTTGGCCGCCGGGTTGGTCCACAGCAGCTCGTCCACCAGGTCGTTGGGGCGATAGGCGGTGTCGGCGATGCCATCCGCGTTCAGGTCGACCGCCGGATTGTCGCTCCAGTAGTTGCCGATGCCATCGACCGTCCAGACCAGGGTCTGGGCCCCGACATACTTCACCTGGGTGCGGTTGCCGACGAAGCTGTTGTCGAAGACCTCGTTGCGCTCGGAACCCGCCGTGTAGTGCACGCCGACGCCGCACTGGGCGACGAGATTGTTTTCGATCCGGTTCTTGTGGGCGTTGTAGATGAACAGGCAGCGGTCGCCGGTGCCGATGATGTCGTTGCCGGCCAGCACCGTGTCGTTGGTGTAGTTGAACTGGACGCCCTGATCGCGGTCACCAATCGACTGGTTGTCGCGCACCACCAGCCGGTCGGAGAACATCAGCGCAAACCCGATGTGGTTGCCCTCGGAGACGTTGCCGCTGATCTCGCTGTCGTGGGTGTACATGTAGTGGATCGCGAACCTGAGCTCGCTGAAATGGTTGCCGCTGAACGTGTTGTCGCGGCTGTTGGTGACGAAGATGCCGTCGCGGCCCAGGCGGAAGCTGTTTCCGATCACCTGGCTGCCGGGCGCGCGCCATAGCTGCACGCCATTGCCGCGGTCGTTGATGCGCGGGCCGTCCAGCCCGACGATGGTGCTGTCGCGCACCATGGCATCCTCCGGCCCCTGCAGCAGCACGCCGAACAGGTTTCCGGTCAGGGTGACGCCGTCGATCAAGGCGCGATCGCCGTCCTCGGTGACGAAGATGCCGGCATCCATCTCGAACATGTCGCGGCCGGAATTGCGCACGGTCAGGCCGCGCACGGTCACGTCGGGCGCGGTTATCGTCAGCACGCTGCCGCTGCCATGGCCGTCGACGATGGCGTCCGGCGATCCGGTCAGGATCAGCGGCCGGTCCAAGGCGATGCCGCCATCATGGACCCCATCGGCCAGCCGCAGCGTGTCGCCATCGCGCACTGAAGCGACCGCCGCGGCCAGCGCGCCCGGCGCCGCCGGAACGTCGATGGTCGCGGCGAGGGCGCCTGGGCCGGCGACGGCGAGTGCCGCCACCGGTCCCAGAATCCTGGCTATCAGCCCGCCCCGCATCGCCCGCTTGCCAGTCAGGCCGGGTTCACCAGCATGCGCCCGCGCATCTCCATGTGCAGCGCGTGGCAGAACCACTGGCAGTAGTACCAGTGCACGCCGGGCATATTGGCGGTGAAGGTGGCCGAGGCCGCGCCGCGCGGCGGCACCTCGAACGCGACACCGTAGTTGGCCAGCGAGAAGCCGTGGGTCAGGTCCTCGACGTCGTCGACGTTGGCGATCACCACGGTCACCTCGTCGCCCTGGTTCACCTCGAACTTCGGCAGGCTGAAGATCGGCGCGGCGGAGTACATGTAGACGCGCACCTTGTTGCCGTCGCGGATCACGTCCTGGGCGAATTCCAGGTCGATCCCGTCGGCCTCCGCCATCGCGCGGATGTCGTCGAAATAGGGGTCGTCCAGGCCCCACACATGCTTCGGGTTCATGATATCGGCGCGCACGATGATGCAGTCATGCGGCTCGGCGAAGGTCGGCCCGTCATGCACCACCTTCATGGCGTCGCCGCCGATGTCGATGAGCTGCTCGTTCTCCGGCTTCAGCGGGCCGACATTGATGAACCGGTCCTTGGAGAACTTGTTCAGCGACACCAGCCACTTGCCGTCGGCCTCCTTGGTCTCGCCCATGCTGGAGTGGTTGTGGCCGGGCTGGTACTGCACGTCCACTTTATCCAGCAGGTAGTTCACGTCCTCGCCGTTGTAGTGCCTGATCGCGTCCTCGACGTTCCACTTCGCCACCTGGCTGTCGAGGAACAGCGTGGTGAAGGCGTTGCCCTTGCCGTCAAAGGCTGTGTGCAGCGGGCCGAGGCCAAGCTCGGGTTCGGCCACCACCACGTCGCGCGGCTCGATCTCGTCGTTGAACAGCGCTGGGAACCTGGTGACGTCGAGCACGGTGACCACCGGGGCCAGCTTGCCGGCGACCATCACGTGCCGGCCGTCCGGCGCGGTGTTGATGCCGTGCGGGCTGCGCGAAACAGGCACATAGCGGGTGAGTGGCGAGCCGTGCCGCCCGTCGACCACCGGCACGCCGGTCTCGTCGTAGGTCTCGAAATTGCCGTCGGCGACGGCCTGCTCGATCCGCTCGATATCGAAGATGACCACCCAGTCCTGCTCGTTGGCGGTCATCTCGTCCAGGGTCATGCCCTTTTCGGAGTTGTAGCAGGTCGAGAACGCGTACTTGCCGCCATAGTCGGCATCCACGTTGTCGAGATTGCCGTCGACGATGACCTGCCAGGCCACCTTCATGGTATCGCCGTCGATGGCGGAGAAGATGGCGACATAGCTCTCCGGGTCGTCCAACACGCTGCCGTCGTTCGGCAGCGGCACCTCGTGCTCGCCATTGGCGAAGACGTAGCCGGTGCGCGGGAACTTCTGCGGCCTGAGCCCATGAATGTCGGACGCATTCGGCACCTGGACGATGCTGTCGACCTTGAACACGTCCATGCGGATGCGGGCGACGCGGGTGTTGGCCTTGTCGTTGATGAACAGGTAGCGCCCGTCATAGGTGCCGTCGGTGAACGACATGTGCGGGTGGTGGGCGTCGCCGTTCATGTACGGGTGGCCGTGCGCCTCCAGATACGCCTTGCCATCGGTGGCCAGGTTCTCGGTCAGGATCTTGACGCTCTCGTTGGTCAGGCCCCAGCCCGTCGCGCTGCAACGGTTGAACACCGGAATGCGCATCAGCTCGCGCATGGAGGGCACGCCGAGCACCCGCACCTCGCCACTCTGGCCGCTGCTCCAGAAGCCATAGTACTCGTCGAGCTGCCCCGGCCCGACATGGGCGCCGTTCTCGCTGTCCTGGGCAAAGGCGGCGCGGGTCAGCCCGTTGCCGCCCAGGCCGGTCACCGCCGCCCCACCGCCGGCGCCGATCATGCCGGCGACGCCCGCGGTCTTGATCGAGCCGCCAATGAAACCCCGTCGGCCGATGCCGTCGGAACCGCCGGTCTTATCGATCTTCTTCTTCGACATTCTCCAGTCCTCCTCGTTCGCGTGAACTCAGCTTGGTTGGGGGGTCGCAGCCGCCTGCTTGCGCCGCGCGTGGTGCGGCACCAGCGACGGCGGCCCGGCGGCAGCCGCGCGCTGTTCGCGCCGTTTGCGGCGCTTGATCAGCGGCGGGCAGTGGTGGTCGTCGTGGTAGACCTGCTGGCAGTGCAGGCAGTACAGGCACTCGTTGGGGTTGATCTGGCCCTCGGGATGGATCGCCTGGATCATGCATTCGTGGGCGCAGATCTGGCATTCGGTGCCGCACTGGTGGCGGCGCTTCAGCCAGTCGAACATGCGCAGCCGCCCCGGGATCGCCAGCGCCGCGCCCAGCGGGCACAGGTAGCGGCAGAAGAACCGCTCGATGAACACGCCGATGGCGAGCAGGCCGATGGCGTAGGCGACGAAGTACCACTCGCGGTCGAAGTGCAGCACGACCGCGGTCTTGAACGGCTCCACCTCGGCCAGCACCTCGGCCTCGCCCAGGCCGTAGAGCGACACCGCGAACAGGCCCAGGAAGATCAGGTACTTGATCGGCCACAGCCGCTGGTGCAGCCAGAACGGCACCTTGATCTGCGGCACCTTGAGCGCCTTGGCGGCGCGGTTGATCAGCTCCTGCGCGGCGCCGAACGGGCACAGCCAGCCGCAATAGGCGCCTCGTCCCCAGAACAGCAACGAGGCGGCGAGCGAGAACCAGAGGATGAAGATCAGCGGCTCGAGCAGGAAGAACTCCCACCGGAAGCCTTCGAAGAACGCGCCGAACACGGTCAGGATGTTGACGACGGAAAGCTGCGCCGACGCCCAGCCGCCGATCCACACCACGGTGAAGATCAGGAACCCCACCCGCACCACCAGCAGCAGGCGCGGCCGGCGCACCAGCCAGTCCTGGGCGAAGAACACGATGGTCAGGAAGCCGAGCGCGAGCGCCAGGATCGCGATGTCGACGGCGCGGGCCCGCCAGATGCCCTGCCACAGCTGATCCTGGTCGGACGCCATGTCGTCCGTGGGTGGCGGGGTGTCCGGCGTCGCCGCCGGTTGCGGTGCGGGTTCCGCAAGGTAGTGTGCGGGCAGCAGGTAAGTCAGGTCGAAGGCGGTGAACACCTTGTCGATCGGTCCGGTCGGGCGGTTGACCAGCAGCTCCAGCCGCCAGTCGGCCGCCGGGTCGAAGCCGACGCCGGGCGGGATGCGGAACAGCCCGATCTCGTCGAACACCGGTGCGCCGGCGGCCGCCATCGCGGCGATGCGCTGATGGTCGTGGTCGCGAAACCGGGTCGTGACCTCGCCCTGCAGCACCTGGAAGCGATCGAAGATGCCGCCGCGCACATAGCCCGAGCCCTTGAAGGAATAGAGCCCGCGCCCGGCGACGATGATCGCCTGTTCGCCCGGTTCCATCTCCGCGATCAGGCGGTCGTATTGCCGGTCACCAAGCAGGTTGCGCCCGATGGTCGGCGGCGTCGCCAGGGCGACGTAGAGATCGATGAACACGTCGTCGGGGTTGGCGGATTCCGGCTGCGTGGCGTCGCCCAAGCCCTGTTCGTCGAACGCGCGGCTGACGTCGCCGACGCTGAGCTGGAGGCGCCGGACCGAGCCGTCGCCGACCAGGGTTGGCCAGTCGGCGGTACCTTCCAATGTCATGTCGATGTGGCGCTGCGGCGCTTGCGATGCGGCGGCCAGTGCACCGTCGCCGCCGATGCCGCGCGCCGCCGCGAACCGCCGCGCCGCCTTGATGATGCTGTCGTCGACGACGATGGCAGTGACCGTGGCGCCGCTGATGATCTCGATCTCCGACATCCGCGCGGCGCCGAACGCGTCGATATCCAGCACGTTGGTGCCGGCGTACTTGTCGACGAAGTCGGTCAGGGCCTGCTCGGGCACGCCGACCAGCAGGATCGGCTCGCTGTGGGCGACAACCGCCGCGCCGGCCAGCGTGCCATCAAGGCGTATGCCGATATCGACCACGATCGGCTTGCCCGAATAGCCGATGGCGTCGACCAGGTCGGTGTTGCGAAACACCCAGCCGACCTGCTCGTCGCCGCGATAGGCGGGCAGGGCAGGGGGATCCCCTTCGGCGGGGCCGAACCGGTCGGCTCCGGGGAAGATCGCCTCGGTGCCGGCGAGCGGAGGTGCCTGCCCGCTGGCCGCGTGCGGCAATACGCCGAGCGCGGCCGCCAGCAACAGCAGCAGGATCGTCGCGCGCGCTTTCATGGCGGGTTGAGAATGCCGGTGGCCGTTCTCCGGGTCGGGGCCTAGCCGCCGTTTTCGCCGTCACCGGTCTCGGCGTCGTCCGGTGGCGCGCCGAACAGCTCGATGAAATAGGCGATCAGGTGGGCGCGATGCTCCGGATTGGACAATCCGGGGAAGGCCATGTTGGTGCCGGGTACCGTCTCCTGGACGTTCTCAAGATAAGGATCCAGCGTGTCGGGCATCCAGACGATGCCGGATGCCTTCATGGCGTCGGAGTAGTTCTCGAAACCGTCCAGGCTGCCGGCCACCCGCCCCCAAAGGTCGGACAGGCTGGGGCCGACCAGATGGGTGTCCGCTTCCAGCGAATGGCACGCGCTGCAGCGGGTGAAGACGCGCTCGCCCATGGCCGGATCGCCGTCCTGGGCCGTCGCCGCGCCGGCCAGGCCGACGACAGCGCAAACTGGCGCGCACAATTGGATAGACAGTCGCCGGATCGCTTTCATTGCCAAGATCCCCCAAAACCGTGATCGGTTGCGCCCGGCATGGGCGCCAGGGGGATGATCTGCCTGCGCGAGGGGTCGCGCCTTGACCAACGTCAAGCGGCAAGGAAAACGATAACGGGATTCCAGATCTGGCTAGTCGCCCTTGGCGAAAGCGCGCAACGCCGACACATCGGCGATGTCGACGTGCCCGTTCCGCGCCTCGATGCCGATGCCGCGTAGGCGCGAGAACGCCCGCGACAGGCTTTCCGGCGTAATGCCGATCTTGGCGGCGATCAGGCTCTTTTCGAACGGCAGCATTATGGTCTCCCCGCCCTCCGGGATACGCGACAGGGACAACAGGAAATCTGCGACGCGGCGCACGCCGGTCCTGGTCTTCAGGGCTTCGATATCGCCGACTAGTTCATGCAGATGCCGCGACATCGAGCCAAGCATCGCCAGCGCGATGTCCGGCTTGGCGAGGATGAGGTCCTTCAGTGGGTTGCTCGGCACCTTGACCAAGGTCGTGTCGCAAGCGGCCTCTGCATTGGCGGGGTAGGCGCCGAACAGAAAGACCGCGGCCTCGGCAAAACTCTGGCCACGGGTGTAGACCGCCAGCACCGCTTCGTTGCCTGTCTGCGTGACCCGGCTGATCTTCACCCAGCCGTCCACCACGGCATAAAACGCGCTTACCGGATCGCCGCGATGGAAGATCGTCGCACCGCGGCTGTAGGTGACCTGGTTTGCGGTGGACGCGATGAGCGCCGCCGTTTCCGCCGAGAGGGCGGACATCAGCGCCGTCTTCTGCAGGACATCCTTGGCTTCGGTGGTCAGTCCAGTCGACACGTCGCGTCCGGTCAGGTGCGTTGGTCTGCGCAAGGCGCAGCATCCTGCGCCCCTTGGCTGAGTCTTAACGCGACCGCCCGGCCGGCACCACCACTCTGTACCAGCAGGAGGCTCAGTAAGCAGCAGCTTGTCTGGAAAAACGCGCCATCAACACTTTGGGCGTCGAATGGCGTCCCCGAGAGGATTTTGTTCGAACACCCTGTTCCAGACGCTGGAGGACTGGAATAGGCTGCTGGGGGGCACTGCGCTGTCAGATTCTATGGATTATGACCAGAGCGACGGCTGAGACACACTGAGGCGCACATCCGGTTCACATGGGCCGGGTCTGCATGGGAGCTGAGATTAAGGCGTTCCGCAAGATGTGTGTTGTACTACAACACCATCTTGGCAAGGGGGGCGTGCCGCCCCCCGTTGCATCCCCCCGGCTCGTTGCGGTATTCGAGATCACTCCCTTGCGTTCTCAAGTTGTTTGGGAGGCAATCTTCTCACCGATTGCCCGCATGTCCTCATCAAACCTACCCTCACTGACTTGTCCAAGAAACTGCCCCCTGGACGCCTCAATGAAGCGGACTTGAGATTCCTCCGCGATGGAGAGAATTGTAATATGACTGTTCTGTAATATTGATAGAATATGCGACTTGCACCGCAAGGCAAAGCTTATTGACTTCTTAGACGTGGTTTCGTGAAGCAACAAAATATCAATATCTTCTGCAAACTTACTGCCCCGAAAATATGAACCAAATCCGTATACCGTTACATTTTCCACTAAATCCAGCCCAATCGTTCGAACTGGTCTTTTTCGTCTTCGCTCAAATAGAGCCAATATTTCTCTCGATTCAGTGCAGCCATAAAATCCCTGATGTTAAATACCCCGACCTCTCGTTCTCGGCAATGTTTCTTTAGTTCCGGCGTATAGCCGCACCAGTTCGAATTGATGATAATTGCGTCAATATTTCCATGCGCTTGCACACTCTCCTCATATTCAGCCATGCCATAACTGTAGCACTCGCAAATAAATACCCTTAGCTCACCCCCATCGTCTCTAGCAATATTGTATAGGCCATCGCCTAAATATTCATATGATGTGACTTCACCATGTTCAGACATTCTTTCTTCAAAAAAATTGAAATGACCGTAATGGCTCGGCCACGGAAACTCATCGCTATACGCTGGCATTAACATACCTCTCGATCATTTCGTTGAACTCCTGCGGGAAACGAACTACTGCTTCGTAGGATATTTCGTCATTTACCCATTTCTCATAGCTCCTGGAGTGAATCAAAAATAGTGAAATGGCACCTTGGTCGGCCGCCTCAAAACATCCATGGCCTTCCCGGAGCAGCTCAACAATCCGGCGGTTGTTCGGGACGATGGTAGAAAGGCGTTCCGAAACCCAGACAGCATGGGCTTCGTCGCTATGAGGGTTTTTCCGCGCGAGGTCCGAAAGTGGCCCAAATCGTTCCCATACAACACGATCTTCTGCAAGAAGTCGATGTATCTCGGCCACGAGTTCGGCTCTATCTTTCACGTTCATACGATCTAGCCGCTCCAGGACAAAATATTCATGCTTTTCTTTCATGGAGTGGAGAACGTCAACAGTGTACTCGGCTTCATTTTCTTTCTTGTCAATGAGCGTATGATGAGTTGGGCATAACAGAATCAGGTTCGAATAGTTATCGCGCTCATCTGGTGATTGATCTGGGTCATGCCGGTTTGAACCCGGTCGTTCTCCGCGTATATGTGCCATTTCTCCTAGCGTGAACGGCGCGCGGTCCGCAGCCTCGCCAAAGCAGAGCTTTTCGAGGCATCCGGCAAATGAGCAGCGTCCCGCAGCATTAGCCCAGAGAATCTTTATTGACCTCGGTGAAATTGCCATAGCTCAAATGTACCATCAAAAATCTTCGATTGAAGATTAATTTCTACTGTGCATGCTTTGCTATCCTGTCAGTATTTCTTGTCCACTAAGGGGCTTCGCCCCTCGCGCGCGCAAGGCATCCAAACGTCTCCCCGCTTTGCGGGGCCCCTCGTTCGGAGCCTCCTTGCACTTGCTACCCCCATCCTCGCCGGAGGGCAGGGGTGCAGGCACCCCTTATCCACATGATTTAGAGTGGGGCGCAAAGGCCCGCAATGCCAGGGCTGTCGGCGACATTCGCACACTGGCGAGCGTGCCGCCGGTAAGGACGGCGATTCAAACACCTGGTCCGTTGGCCTAGAGCGGGGTCTTTTTTGGAAGAATCGAAAGGGGATTCCCGACTCGGGTGGCAATCTGATTCAACGTGTTGGTCTTGAGAGGAGGCTGGCGCGATGGGTCGACCCTATTCGAATGATCTTCGTGAGCGTGCTGTTGCCCGGGTGATGGCCGGTGAGACGGTTCGCTCTGTGGCATCCGCGTTCGATGTGAGCGTGTCTGCGGTTGTGAAGTGGTCGCAGCGGTATCGGCGCACCGGGAGTGTTGCGCCGGGCAAGGTCGGTGGCCACAAGCGGATCATATTGGCGCCGCATCGCGACTTCGTGCAGGCCCGTTTGGCAGCCGAGCCGCACCTTCCCTTGCGCTCCTTGCAGCGCGAGCTGGCCGATCGCGGCATCCGGGTGAGCTACGGCGCGATCTGGCGCTTTGTGCATGCCGAGGGATTGAGCTTCAAAAAAAACCGCGCTGGCCAGCGAGCAGGATCGTCCCGACGTGGCGCGGCGGCGCGCGCGCTGGAAGCGTCATCAGGCAAAGCTTGATCCCGCCCGCCTGGTCTTCATTGACGAGACCTGGGCCAAGACCAACATGGCGCCGTTGCGCGGTTGGAGCCGGCGCGGTCGTCGCCTCGTCGGCAAGGCACCGCACGGCCGCTGGCGCACCCTGACCTTCCTCGCCGCCCTGCGCTGCGACCAGCTCACCGCACCGTGCGTCTTCGACGGCCCGATTAACGGTCAGGCCTTCCTCGCCTATGTCGAGCAGATCCTGGTGCCGACGCTCAAACCCGGCGACATCGTCATCATGGACAACCTGGGCAGCCACAAGGGCAAGGCCGTACGGGCCGCCCTGCGCCAGGCCGGCGCAAGGCTGCTCTTCCTGCCGCCCTACAGCCCCGACCTCAATCCCATCGAGCAGGTGTTCGCCAAGCTCAAGCACCTGCTCAGGCGCGCCGCAGAGCGCACCATCGACGACACATGGCGGCGTATCGGAAAACTACTCGACGCGTTCCAGCCACACGAATGCAACAACTACATCGTCAATGCAGGATACGCTTCCGCATAAAACGATCCCGCTCTAAGGCCTGTTGAGATTCAGGATTCCTCTCCGTGCTTGGTTGTGATTCAAGCTTCGGATGGAACGATTCGTACTGAGTGACGCCCAATGGGCGAAGATGGAACCCCATTGCTTGGGCAAGCCGAGCGATCCGGGCCGCAGTGGCGCTGACAACCGGCGCTTTGTCGAAGCCGTGCTGTGGGTGGTGCGTACGGGCAGCCCGTGGCGTGATCTCCCGACATCTTTTGGCCCTTGGAACACGGTCTTTAAGCGATACCGCGACTGGGTCAAAGCAGACGTCTTCGTGCGGCTGTTCGAGGCCTGCTTGGACGAGCCGGACATGGAATACGCCATGGTTGATGCCACCATTGTCAAGGTGCACCGCCACGGCCAGGGCGCAAAAGGGGGACTCAAAGCCAGGCCATCGGCCGCTCCAAGGGCGGGATGACGACGAAGATCCTCGCGCTGTGTGATGCGCTTGGCAATCTGGTGCGTTTCGTGCTCCTGCCCGGCCATCGCTACGATACGGTTGGCGTGCCGCCGCTCATCGACGGACTCTCCTTCAAGGCGATGATCGCGGACAAAGCGTTCGACACCAGCGCCATCGTTGCTGACCTCAACGAGCGCGGTGCCAAGATCGTCATATCCCAGCATCCGCGCCGCGCCAGCCCGCTGCAAATCGACGCCGAGATGTACAAATGGCGTCATCTGATCGAAAACTTCTTCTGCAAACTCAAAGAGTTCAAGCGAATCGCCATGCGTGCAGACAAAACCGACACAAGCTTCAACGCCATCATCCATCTCGCAGCAGCTGTCATAAACTCGCGATGAATCTCAACAGGCCCTAGAATCGACAAGGAGCACATGAGACAGGCCGCCCGGTCATCCGGCGGCGGAAAGACGTAAGCGATGAAGACCCATACCCAGCAAAGCGCGGTGATCTATTGCCGCGTCTCCAGCACCAAGCAGACCACCCAGGGCGACGGCCTCGCCTCCCAGGAAACCCGCTGCCGGGAATATGCCAGGTACAAGGGCTACCGGGTGATCGAGGTTTTCCGGGACGACGTATCCGGCGGGCTGATCGACCGTCCCGGCATGCAAGCCATGCTCAAATTCCTCAAGCGCCAGGGCGGGCAGAGCTGCGCCGTCATCATCGACGACATCAGCCGCCTGGCGCGCGGCCTGGAAGCTCATCTCAAGCTGCGCAGCGCCATTGGGTCGGTCGGCGGCAGGCTGGAGTCCCCGTCCATCGAGTTCGGCGAGGACTCCGACAGCCAGTTGGTCGAGAACATGTTGGCCTCAGTCTCCCAACACCAGCGCCAGAAGAACGGCGAGCAGACCCGCAACCGCATGCGGGCGCGGGCCATGAACGGCTACTGGGTGTTTGGCGCGATCTTCGGCTACCGCTTCGAGCGCGTTTCCGGCCACGGCAAGATGATGGTCCGGGACGAGCCCCTGGCTTCCATCGTCGCCGAGGCGCTGGAGGGATTTGCTTGCGGACGCTTCGACACCCAGGCCGAGGTCAAGCGCTTCCTAGCCGCGCACCCGGAGTTCCCGCGCGACAGCCGGGGCGAAATCCGCAATCAGCGCGTCACCGACATCCTGACCAACACGCTCTACGCCGGATATATCGACCTGGCGAATTGGAGCGTGCGGCTCCAGCCTGCCAAGCACGAACCGCTCATCGGTTTCGACACGTTTCGGGCGATTCAGCGCCGCTTGAAGGAAGGGGCCAGGGTGCCCGCCCGCAAGGACCTGCATGAGAGCTTCCCGTTGCGGGGTTTCGTGCTCTGCGGCGATTGCGGAAAACCGCTAACCGCCTGCTACTCGCGCGGGCGCGCTCGGCAGTATCCCTATTATCTCTGCCCGACGAAGGGCTGCGCCAGCTACGGCAAGTCCATCCGCCGCGAGAAGCTGGAAGGCGATTTCGATGAGGAGATGCGCGCCCTCTGTCCCACGGAGGAGGCGGCGGACCAGGCCGTGGCTTTGTTCCGGGAGCTGTGGGACAGCCACAACGCCGACGCGGAGGAGCAGGTCCGGGATGCCAAGGCAGAGCTGGCCGGAATTGAGCAGAAGGTCGGAGCCTTGCTCGACCGGATCATGGCGGCGAGCAGCGAGACCGTGATCGCGGCCTACGAGAACCGCATCCGCTCGCTGGAGGAACGCCGGGCCGAGCTGGACGGACAAACCCGCAAGCGCGGCGTAGCGCCGCAAAGCTTTGATGAGAGATTTCGAACCGCCATGAGCTTTTTGCGAAACCCGCAGAAACTCTGGATTTCGGAGCGGCTCGAGGACAGGCGGACGGCCCTGAAACTGGTTTTTGCCGAAAGACCCGCCTATGCGCGAAACGGCGGAGTTCGAACCGCCGGAAAGTCGCTTCCCTTCTGGGTTTTGGACCAGCTGAAGGGGGGTAGTAGCAAGATGGCGTCCCCAAGGGGAGTCGAACCCCTGTTTTCGGCGTGAGAGGCCGATGTCCTAGGCCACTAGACGATGGGGACGCAGTGGCATTCGCCAAACGACAATAATGGGCATCCGGCGCCGGGAAATCAACCCTGCTGCCGACGTTGCGCGCGTCCGCCGAATCCGACCTGGGCGGCCAGCGCCGCGAGGCAGAGGAGCGCCACCACGCTGATCGCCGAACCGTACTGTTCGGCCCAGATCGGCCGCAGCCGGAGTTCGATGACATGGCGGCCGGCCGGCAGGTCGAACGTCACCAGCCCGTCGGGTGCCGAGGGCGACAGCTCCACCGGTGCGCCAAGGGCACCGCGGGCGCGCCAGCCCAGCCAATAGAACTGCTTCACGGTGACCGTCGTATCGGTCTCGGCGGTCACGGTCAGGTCGATGGCGCGCGGGCCCCAATTGTCGATAGCGACCGTGGCCTCGCCGGTGTCGGCCCAGCCCTGGGGCAGATCGTCCAGCCGCTGGCGCAGCAACGGCAGTTCCTCGACATCGTGCCCCACCCAAGCCGGGCGGTATTCGCGGGTGTCGACGCCGCGCGCGATCGCCTCGTCGCGGAAGGCGATGAAGTTGGGGTCCATCAGCGGGTCGAGCCGACCGAACGCGGGCGCGCCGGACAGCACGGCGCCGGCCAGCACCACGCCGATGATCGGCAAGCGCTTGCGGTCGGCAGGTTTCCGGCCGGTCCAGACCCGGTCGACCGCCATCGCGATGGTCACCGCGGCGGCGAGATCGATCACGATCATCGCCCGCCACGGGAACTGCACCTTGGCCAGCAGTGGCAGGTGCGCCCACAGCGGCTGGCTGACCGGGGTCATCAGCACCCAGGCGCCGGCGATGGCCACGATCCAGACCCCGAAACCTTGCGCGTGCCCGGCGCGGCGCGCCAGCATCACCGCGATCAGGGCCGCCAGCGACACGGCGACGGCGATCCAGGTCAGCCGGTTGGTCAGCTCTGGGTTGGCGGTCGGCCCGAACGAGGCCAGGAACCAGTTCTGGTACTGGAAATACTCCGCCCACCACGCCTCGGGCGTGATCGCCTCCTGCAGCGTCAGCGCCGGCAGCAGGTAGACGCCGGCAATGCCGATGCCGCACAGGACGGCACCGGCGGCGACCAGCAGCGCGCGCACCCGGCGCAGGCGCATGACGCCGTAGAGCGCCAGGAACGGCGAGAACAACAGCGCGCCCGGCAGGTGGGTCGCCACCATCGCGGCATAGGCGAGCGCGAGGCCGATCACCCAGGCCGGTGCGCGCCGGCCGGCCATCCGGTCCAGGCACAACAGCGCCAGCGGCATCAACGGATAGAGCGCGAACTCGCCGATCGCCTGCCGGGTCCAGAAATTGACCTCCAGGTGATAGGGCAGGCCCATGTAGACCAGTGCGCCGATGGTGGCTGCCCATTTGCCGGCGTGGCCGCATGCGAAGCCGTAAAGCGCCACCCCGCTCAGGGCCAGCAGCGCCACACCGCTCAGGCCCAGGCTGGCAAACGGCGTGCAGCCGCCGCAGGCGCCGTCCACCAGGGCGGAGAGGTAGAACGGCAACGGGGCGTAGAAGAAGAACACCGGACTGCCGGCCCCGCCGTTCATGTCGGCCAGCCAGCGCGGATAGAGGTCGCCCTGCCAGAACTGGTCGGCGAAGAAGCGATGCCAGTTGATGTTGAAGGGCAGGCTGTGCCCGTTCGGCGGGCCGTAGATCAGCACCGGCACCATCATCAGGACGGCAGCGGCGACGATGATCGCCACCGGCCACAGGCGCGCGCCGGCGAACGGCATGCCGCGCCCGTCGCGGCGGGTATATCGAGGCTCGGTTGTGGCGCTGGCGATATCGGCGGACATGCGCCCAGTGTCCGCGATCCGGCTTAAACGCCGGTAAAACCTTACTCCGCCTTCGTTACTTCCTCGAACCAGTCGAGCGTCATGGCGGTCCAGCCGGGCGGAATGCTGTGGCCGCCGGGATGGAGCACGAACTCCAGGGCGGTGCCCTCGTCGCACGAGGTCCAGATGCGGTGCCAGAAATCGCCGACGAACTCGAACTCGTCGGCGCGCAGCTTGGCGCAGCCATTCTCGCGGCGCCAGGTCTGCATGCCCTCCCAGATGTCGCCCTGCTCGATCTCCGGGCGCAGGGGGCGGCCTTCCAGCGGCACAGTCTGGTCGGTCCAGCCATGGGTGTGCAGCAGCTTGACCGGGCCGGCGCAATCCTCCGGGAACGGGCGCCAGAAGCCGCCGGCGATCGGCGCGAACGCGGCGAACATCTCGGGCGCGTCGCAGGCCAGCCGCCACACCATCGAGCCGCCGATGGAGAACCCGGTCAGCAGCACGCGGTCGGGATCACCGCCATAGGCGTTGGCGGCATAGCCGATCAACTCGCCCATGAAGGCGGCCTCGTCGCGGGTCGGCGGGCGGAAGCTGCCGAACGACCAGCTTGGCCGGTCCCGGCCCTCGGGGATCGCGCCGTTGGGGGCGATGACGACATAGCCGCGCGCGGTCATCGCGTCGACGATGCCGCGGTTGCGCATCAGGGAGGCGCCGGACGAGCCGCCGCCGTGCAGGTAGATGACGATGGGGCTGGCCGTTTCGTCGGCCGGTTCTTGCGGCGCAGCGATGTAGAACTCGCCCAGCGGCACGGTGCAGGGCGCGTCGACGCCGCCGCAGTCCGGCATCGCCTCCTGCGCAAGCGCGCTGGCCGAGACCAGGACGCCGAAAGCCACGCCGGTCACAAACAACCGAACAGTCGTCATGTCGATGGTTCCCCTGCCAAGCGGATGGCGGCCACGCTAAGCGACTGGCCGCTTCCCGGTCACATCACGACTGCGTTGAATCGGATAGTCAGGAGACGATCTCGGCGATGCCCATCTTCGCCAGCCAGCCGAGGCCGCGATAGAAGGTGGGCTCGTGGTCGGGACCGATGGCCTCGACCAGGTCCTGGGCGGCGGTGGCGCCATTGGCGATCAGCCGCTCGACCACTGCATCTAGGGTGGCGTCGCTGGGTAGCACCGCGCGCGAGAAGACATTCATGTCGAGACGGCGCACCAGCTTGGCGGTCGCGCGCGCCTGTTCGCCGTCGGCCGCCTGGAACATGGTGCGCGGCC
Organism: Alphaproteobacteria bacterium; assembly: GCA_965227515.1. GTDB lineage: Bacteria > Pseudomonadota > Alphaproteobacteria > CALKHQ01 > CALKHQ01 > CBDDFZ01. The sequence goes on along the minus strand of CBDDFZ010000001.1, from coordinate 189,335 downwards.
CGATCAGGTGGGTCGGATAGCCGGCGAAGGCACGGAACGGGTCGTCGCGGACCGGGTTGTTGTGGCCGCCGGGCGGTGCCGGTGGCAGGTCGACCGAAGTTGCCGTTCGGTCGCCGACGGCGCGCCGGGCCGCCAGTTCGGCCCACAGTTCCTGATAGCGGCGGATGATCACCGGCCAATCGAACTCCTGGCGCGCCCGGGCCTGCCCGGCCTCGCCCATGCTCGTACGCAGCCCCGGGTTGGCGATCAGGCTGGCGAACGCCTCGCGCGTGGCGCTGATGTCGACGGCGGTCGCCTGGCTGGCCGCGCCGATGTAGCGGTCGTAGCTCTCGACGCCCAGGTCGTGGCGCATGGCGAGGTCCGCGCCATATCCGGGGCCGGGCATCCAGGTCGGCACCATGATGCCGTCCTCGCCATCGCGCACGGTCTCGCGAAAGCCGTTCCAGTCCGTCGCCACCACCGGCAGCCCCGCGGCCATCGCCTCCAGCGGTGCCAGGCCGAAGGTCTCCTGGATGTTGTCGGACATCAGCGAGAAGATCTCGGCCGCGAACCAGATGCCGGTGCGCACGGTCCGGTCGCGGCCGTCGACCATGTGGACCTTCACCGACGGGCAGAGTGCCGCGGCGGCCGCCGCGAAATGCCGCTTGAGGGCGTCGTTGGAGAACCAGCCGGCCAGGATCAGGTGGACCGGGCGGGGCTGCGACTTGGCCGCCGCCTCCAGGGCGACGAACATCGGCAGCGGATGCGCCTTGCCGTGATAGCTCAGCCGGCTGAGCGACAGCACCGCGATGTCGCCGTCGCCGATGCCGAGCCGCTGGCGGAAGCCGGCGCGCAGGCGCTGCGCCTCGCGGCCCTGGGCGTAGATCGCGCACTCCACGCCAAGCGGAATGATCGGCAATTGCACCCGGCAGGCCAGTGGAGTGCCGTAGCGCGCCTGCTGCTGCTCCGACATGGTGCCCAGCACGCATTCGATGGTCTGGCGCACCGCGCGGCTGGTGCAGATCAGCGCGTCCCAGTCATAGAGCGGGGCGTGCACCAGCGCGCCGATGGCATCCATCACCCCGTGCGACGCTGTGGTGTGGGTGACCCCGCACAGGCTGTAGGCGGCGGCGTGGTCCGGCTCGCGCGGCCAGGCCAGCCGTGCGATATCCGGCCCGGGATAGAACACGGTGCCGGCGCGCGCGATGGCCCTGTGATCGCCGAGCGACAGATGCTCCGCCGCCGGCGGGTTATCGGCGAACCCGGCGACCTGGGTGCGGAACGCCTGGAACGCCGCTTCGCTGGGGGTCAGGCAATAGAGCGGGGACACACCGCCGTGGCGGACGAATGCCCGCAGATAGGCCTCGCCGGCCGCGCGCCGGCCCATCAGCGTCCGATTGTCGGTGTCGTACCCGTCGGCGACGTAGTAGGTGGCGGCGTTCAAGGGATCGGGGCTGGACATCCGGTGATCTTGCCCGACCGGCGCGCGCGCGTCATCACCGCTATTGCGGGGGCGCCGCCGCTTCGGCCACGCATCGCTAGCTCTAGCTCTAGCTCTAGCTCTAGCTCTAGCTCTGGCTCTAGCTCTGCCCGTCGGGCTGCGGCGGCGCGTCCTGGTCGTCGTCGGCGGACAGCCCGGTGCCCGCAATCATGTGCAGACGCGCGACCGCCTCGCCCAGGGTGACCTCGCGGCTGGCGAAACGGACGATGCAGTCGGGTCCTTCCGCCAGAATGATCTCTTCGCCGATGGCGGCGAAGCGCGCCGCCCGCTCGCCCAGCGCCGGCCGCAAGGCATCCTCCATGCCGGGCTGCACCATGGTGAGGATGGTGGCCAGGCTGAGGACCCGGACATCCTTGCAGGTCGCCCCCGCCGAGTCCTCGCCGTCGCTTTCGATACTGTCCAGATCGATCACGTTGTCGTTCTGCGTGTCCTCGATCTCATCGAGATCGACCTCGTTCGACATGCCGAGGTCGACCACATACTGGCTGAACTCGCTGAAACTCATCCGGTCCTCGGACACCTCGATGCCTTGCGATTCCAGTTCGAATCGGCGTCCCAGCTCCTCCAGCATCGTTTCTTTCGACCAATCCAGCCCGCTAAGCAGGTCTGATCGGCTGAAGACGACGTCGGGCCGCGTATCGGCGCCTTGCCCGGCCAGCCACTCCAGCACCGGGGTCTCCAGGCGCTGGACCGTCAGCTCGTTCAGCTCGATGGGGCCGCTTTGCGCGTGCCCGGTTGCAGGCAGGGTGGCGAGAGCAGCCAGTGCCGCGGAGAGTGCGATGACGGCGGCGCGCATTTGGTCGAGCATGTCTCTTCCTTCCTGGGTGTCGTATCGGGCCTGTCTCGGGCGCCGACGCTTACGCTCGACGGCAACGCGCCGGCACCCGAATCGCGGTCATCATGCCAGCAAAACCGGCCATCATGTGGTGGTCTCGCACAAACGTCGGGTCTGGCCCGACACGCCGGCGGGGTTCGCAATCGCAGCGCGAAATCGCCTCGCGTGCGCCTTGCAACGGCGCTGAAAACGCCACATTGTGTCGCTTGATTGCCGGCGTCCATGCTAGAGCTTGGTCACTCAAGTCGGCACTGGCCTTCTCCCCCTCCCGGTCCCCCAGCAGGATAAAATCGTTGGGCGGCCGTGAGGGGGAGAAGGCTGGCGCAGACTGTGGCGTGAGCCGATCTTGATCTAGCGGACCGGCCAGATGCCCCCGGAACGCGGCCCCCGCGGGCCTGCCGTCCTGTCACAAGAAGACGCGAGCGGAGTTCATGTCCATTCAACGACGCATCAAATACACCTGCCTGGCGGCCGCATTGACCGCTGCAACGGCGCTGACCTCGGTAGCAACCGCGCAAGACCTGGCACCATCGGTGCAGGAGATCGACGGCATCTACTACGTCACCTGGTTCGAAGCCAATGTGCGCGAAGGGCCGAGCACGGGGTCCTACATCATCGACGTGTTCCGGCTCGGCGACCCGGTCACCGTGACCGGCATCGTCGAAGGCACCGAATGGCTGCGGGTCGAGCTCTATGACGGCCAGATCGGCTACATGTGGGCGGGCAACCTGACGTCCGGCCAACTGGTCGGTCCCGGCGGCGGCCAGAGCGGCGGCGGCAGTGGCGCCGGGCCCGACAATGGCGCGGGCGGTGCCGATGGCGCCGGCAACACCATCTATGACGCCCACGACCTGGGCGTGCTCGATTCCATCGCCGACCTGGTGCTGGAAGACGGGGTCAGCGGCAACGACATCGACGACTACTACACCTTCGAGGTCACCGACTGGACCTTCGTCGACCTGGCGCTGGAGAATCTGAGCGGCGACATCGACCTGCTGCTGCTGGACGAATACGAGCAGATCATGGGCGCATCGGAGGTGGCCGGCGCCAGCCCCGAATACGTGCAGCAGATCATCCCGGCCGGCCGCTACTACATCCACATCTACTCTTTCGAGAGCGCGACCAGCGACTACACGCTCTACCTGTATTCGGAGCCCACCGACCCGCCGCCGCCGGACACCGTCGGCAACACGATGGAGACGGCGGAACCGCTGGACCTGTCGACCGGCTCGGCGGTGTTCTACGAGCGGTTGGACGTGACCGACTATGAGGACTGGTTCAGCATCACCGTCGAGGACTTCACCGAGGTCACGGCGATCCTGAGCGGCCTGCAGTCGGACATGGACCTGGAGATCGTCGACGACAATGGCGACATGCTTCAGATTTCCGACAATGGCGGCAACACCGAAGAGGTGGTGACGGTCGTCGTGGGGCCGGGCACCTACTACGTCCACGCCTTCGTCTACTCGGGCCAGAGCGACTACACGCTGGAGGTGTCCACCGCGTCGTCCGAGCCGCCGCCGGCTGACGGTGCCGGCAACAACATGGACGCGGCCAACGACCTCGGCATGATCGGTGCCGACGGCCTGGAGGCCGGCGACTGGCTGGGGCTGGCCGACAGCGACGACTACTATGCGTTCACGTCGGGTGGCGCGGGCAACATCGTGGTCGAGGTCACCGGCCTGTCGAACGACCTGGACGTGGAACTGCTGGATGCCAATGGCGCCATCGTCGCGATGTCCAACAACAATGGTGTCGCCGACGAGGTGATCGCCACCGCGGTCGGCGAGGGCCAGTACTACATCCACGTCTACGCGTTCGACGGCGAGAGCGACTACTCGGTCTCGGTGTCGATGGAGTCGGATGGCGCCAGCATGCCGGCGCCCGACCCCGAGACGCCAACCGAGCCGGCGCCGGGCGACAGCGAGGCACCGGCGGACTCCGGCCGGCTGGACTTGATGCTGCCGGCGGAAGAGGCCCCGACCGAGGACGCGCCCGCCCAGTAGCGTTTGCCGGGTAGCGTTCACCCAGTAGCGTTCACTGGGCTGAGAATGATAGCCATGCGGATCGGGCGCGCGTCATGCGTGCCCGGTCCGCGCGGCTCTTCGGCATGGGGCGCCTGCCGTCGATGGCAGGCCGCCCGTTGAGTACGTCGCGTGTACGCGACCGCCTGAACGGTGGCCTGCCGTACGCGTGCGCCTGATCGCACAGGCTCGACGTCGCACGGTTACGTACAATTATCGCCTCCAGGCACGCGATGCGGCTTGCGCCCGGCGGCGCATGGGTATGAAATGGCCCGGCGCAATGCGTGTGGCCGCGTCGGCGGCAGAATGCTTGCGCACCGTCGATCGCGACAACGGTCTGGGACCTTATGGCGAGCGGCGGAAGTGTCGGGCCCTGCCCGCTGCCGTGTCGGCGCCATGTGCCGCGCGGCCCGCGCTATCGGCCCGAGAGGCGAGGCCAGTCATGTATACGTCGTGCACCCATTCCATTTCGGTCACCGTGAAGCCGGTCTACCTGCCCAACGAATCGTCGCCCGACGATCATCATTACGTCTGGGCCTACCACGTGCGCATCGCCAATGACGGCGCCCACACCGTGCAGTTGCGCAATCGCTACTGGCGGATCACCGACGCCTTCGGCCGCGTGCACGAGGTGCGTGGCGAGGGCGTGGTCGGCGAACAGCCGGTGCTGGGCCCCGGCGAGTCGTTCGAATACACCAGCGGCGCGCCGCTCGACACGCCGTCGGGCTTCATGGTCGGGACCTACGAGATGATCAGCAGCGAGGGAGAGCGTCTCGATATCGCCATCCCCGCATTTCCGCTAGACCTGCCCGACGCGCGCGGCCGGTTGAACTGATCAGGTTGGCGCGGCTCCCTTGACCTGCCAGCCTCGGCCACGCCAGACCGACTGCCGCTGACGCCTCATGCTCGATATTCGTCCCATCCTGCTGGTTGTCGGCGCGCTTCTCTCCACACTGTCGGTCACCATGCTGCTGCCGATGATCGCCGACCTGGCGGCCGGCAACGAGGACTGGCAGTCGTTTGCGCTTTCCGCCGTCATTACGGTTTTTGTCGGCGTCTCAATGATCCTGACCAATCAGGTCGGGCGCTTCCGGGTCAATCTGCGCCAGGCGTTCCTGCTGACCGCGACAAGCTGGCTGGCGCTCACCCTGTTCGCCAGCATCCCGTTCGCGCTGGCCGACCTGGACATGAGCTTCACTGACGCCTTCTTCGAGGCGATGTCGGGCATCACCACCACCGGCTCCACCGTGATGTGGGAGCTCGACGATGCGCCGCCCGGCATTCTGCTCTGGCGCGGCCTGCTGCAATGGATGGGCGGCATCGGCATCATCGTGATGGCGATGGCGGTGCTGCCGGTGCTGCAGGTCGGCGGCATGCAGCTGTTCCGGCTGGAATCCTCCGATACGTCGGAAAAGGCGCTGCCGCGCGCCACCCAGATCGCCGGCGCCATCGGCACCGTCTATTTCGTCATGACCGTGGCCTGCGCCTTGCTCTACTGGGCGTTCGGCATGACCGGGTTCGAGGCCATCATCCACGCGATGACGACCATCGCGACCGGCGGCTTCTCCACTTCCGACGATTCCATCGGCAAGTTCGACAGCGGGCTGATCGACGCCACGGCGACCGTGTTCATGCTGCTGGGCAGCCTGCCGTTCCTGCTCTACCTGAAGTTCGTGCGCGGCGACCTGCTGGCCATCCTGCGCGACAGCCAGGTGCAGTGGTTCCTGTCGATGGTGGCGCTGGCTGCGGTCACCATGTTCCTGTGGCTGTGGCTGGCCAACGGGCTGACGCCGGGGCTGGCCGCCCGCTACTCGACGTTCAACGTGGTGTCGATCATCACCGGCACCGGCTATTCCACCGCGGACTACGGCCTGTGGGGCACGTTCGCGGTGACCGTGTTCTTCCTGCTGATGTTCACCGGCGGCTGCGCCGGCTCGACCACCTGCGGCATCAAGATCTTCCGCTACCAGGTGCTCTATGAGACCGCCAAGGCCCAGCTCGGCCGCCTGCTGCAGCCCCATGGCGTCTTCATCGCCTACTATAACGGCAAGCCGATCTCCGAGCAGGTGCAGGTCTCGGTGATGGCGTTCTTCTACATCTACGCGGTGTCGTTCGGCTTCCTGGCGATGGCGTTGGGCATCATGGGGCTGGACTTCCTGACCAGCGTGTCGGGGGCGGCGACCGCGATCGCCAATGTCGGGCCGGGGCTGGGCGAGCGCATCGGCCCGTCGACCCACTTCGGCACGCTGCCCGATGCGGCGAAGTGGCTGTTGTCGTTTGGCATGTTGCTCGGGCGGCTGGAACTGTTCACGATACTGATTCTGTTCACGCCTGCGTTCTGGCGCGCGTAGGCCCACTGTTGCAGGAGGGATGATGACGGACCCGATGTTGAACGCGACGTGCGACATGATCGGCGCACTCATCGGCTACGACACGGTGTCCCATCGTTCCAATATGGACCTGATCGAATTCGTCGAGCGCACGCTTGCCGAGGCCGGCGTGCCGACCCGGCGCTTCGAGAGCCCGGACGGCGCCAAGGCCAACGTGCTGGCCCGCTTCGGCCCCGAGAAGCCCGGCGGCGTGGTGCTCTCCGGCCACAGCGACGTGGTGCCGGTCGAGGGGCAGGACTGGTCCAGCGACCCGTTCCGGATGGTCACCCGCGACGGGCGGCTTTTCGGGCGCGGCACCTCGGACATGAAGAGTTTCATCGCGGTGGTGATGGCACTTGCCGGCGAGTTCCAGGCTCGTGCGCTGAAGGTGCCGGTCTATCTGGCGGTCTCCTACGACGAGGAGGTCGGCTGCATCGGGGTGCGCGGCATGCTGCCGGCGTTCGACGAGCCGGAGATCGCGCCGATCGCGGTCATCGTCGGCGAGCCCACGGGCATGCAGGTGTGCAGCGCGCACAAGGGCATTGCGGCGTTCCAGACCACCGTCACCGGCCACCAGGCCCATTCCAGCCGTACCCATGCCGGGGTCAACGCCATCGTCTACGCCGCGCGCATCATCGCGCGCCTGCAGGCGCTGGCCGACGAGCTGCGCGATGCCGGCGACCCGGCGAATGAGTTCGTGCCGCCGCACTCGACCGTCCACATCGGCACCATCCACGGCGGCACGGCGCTCAACATCATCCCGAAGAAATGCGCCTTCGAGTGGGAGATCCGCGCCCTGCCGGACGAGGACCCCATTCCGCTCGCCGCGCGCATCGACGACTTCGTCAATGCCGAGATCGTGCCGGAGATGCTGGCGGTGGGGGACGCGCCCGGCATCGACCTGGACGCCGATGTCGGCGTGGTGACCAAGCGGCGGGTGTCGATCCCGGCGCTGCGGCCGGAACAGGGCTCGGCGGCGGAATCCCTGGCCATGCACTTGGCCGGCGCCAACACGACGTTCGTGGTCTCCTATGGCGCGGAAGCCGGGCTGTTCCAGGAAGCGGGCGTGCCGACGGTGATCTGCGGGCCCGGCCACATCGAACAGGCGCACAAGCCGGACGAGTTCATCGATATCGCGCAGGTCGATCAGTGTATCGCCTTCATGCGCCGCCTGATGGACTGGGCGGAAGCGCGCTGACGGGCGATAACCGGCGTTGTCCGGCAGCAGCCTCTTCGCGTAGCATGACAAAATTGCAACGAAACGCCCGATGGCAGTATGAGATGTCCGATCCGCGTGGGAGCTGGCCGTATCGGGGCCAAGGCAGGGGAGATGCCGAGATCGAGGGCGCCGGGCGCGCGCGGCCCCGAGCTTTGCGTCCCTGGCGGTTACGGTCGGGGCGGGCCGCACTCCTTGCCGTGACGGTCTGCGCCGGGCTTGGCGCCCATGCCGGCGGCGCGGCTGCCCAGGGCAACAGCTTCATTCAGGACGACGGCACCTACCGCAACCTCAATGCCGCCTTTGCCGACGCGCGCATGGAGGCGTTGCGCAAGTTCCTGGAGGAATGGAACAAGGGCCGCACCGACCTGCCCGACAAGGCGGAGCTGGAGCCGTACTTTCTGGCCATGCAGTCGCCGATCGAATGCCCGTTCGAAGGTCCGCGCCACGACATGCGCACGGTCGACCTGGATGCCTGGGCGATCATGCCGGAGACGCTGGCGGCGGAACTGCCCATCGATACCGGCGGCCAGCTCATGCTGTTCGGGCTGTTGGAGGGCAACGTCCCGGCGCTGGCGACCAAGGACCTGGACTTGTTCGACGAGACCCTGGCGCGCGGCGCGTTCGCCATGATCGGCTATGCCCAGACCATCGCCTTGCAGGAAGGGGCGAGCCAGATCCGCACCGGTCATTTGTGGATGGCGCTGGAGGCGTTCCGCTTCATGGTCGACCCTTTCAACCCTGCCATCTGCCCGCTCGATCCCGAGCCCGTGCCGTCGCAATAGCCTGGCGGCCGCCGCACCGGTAGAAGTACCTGGCTGCGGAGCCCTGGCTGTTCCGGCTCGATTCACCGCCTTTGGGAGGACCCATGTCCGATCGTTACCGTGCCGCCGACCTGATCGATTTCACGGCGGCGCTGTTCGCCGATGCCGGCGTCGCGCCCGACCGCGCGCGCACGATTGCCGAGTTGCTGGTGGAGGCCGACCTGATGGGCCACACCACGCACGGCCTGCAGCTTGCGCCCGGATATCTGGGCGCGCTGGCCGAGGGCAAGATGCGCGCGGAGGGCGATCCCGAAATCGTCTCAGACCGAGGGGCGGTCGCGACCTGGGACGGCCATCGCCTGCCCGGCGTCTGGCTGACGGCGCATGCCATCGACACCGCGGTCGCGCGCGCCCGCGATCACGGCACGGCGACCATCGCCATTCGCCGCGCCCACCATATCGCCTGCCTGGCGGCCTTCCTGCCGCGTGCGACCGATGCCGGCATGATGCTGATCCTGTCATCCTCCGACCCGTCCGCCGCCTCGGTCGCCCCCTATGGCGGGCGCAAGCCGATCTATACGCCGGACCCCATCGCCGTCGGCATCCCGACGCCCGGCGATCCGATCCTGATCGACATCAGCGCCTCGATCACCACCAACGGCATGAGCGGGCGCCTGCGCGCCGCCGGCGAGCCGATGCCGCACGAATGGCTGCTCGATGCCGACGGTAATCCGACCGACGACCCGAACGTCGTGTTCAGCGAGCCGCCGGGCTCGATCCTGCCCATCGGCGGTCTCGACCACGGCCACAAGGGCTATGGCCTGGCGCTGATGATCGAGGCGATGACCCAGGCGCTGGCCGGCCACGGCCGGGCCGATCCGCCGGAGGGCTGGGGCGCCAACGTGTTCGTGCAGGTGCTGGACCCGTCGGCGTTCGCCGGCAGCGATGCATTCCTGCGCCAGACCGGCTGGCTGGCTGACGCCTGTCGTACCAACCCGCCGCGCCCGGGCGTGGAGGCCGTGCGCCTGCCGGGGCAGAATGCCGCCGCGCGAAAGCGTGCCGCTCTCGCCGATGGGTTGGAGCTCTATCCGGGCATCATCGAGGGCCTGCGCAAGGCGGCCGGTGCACGGGCGGGCGAACTGCCGACGCCGGTCGCATAGAATCGGCCTGCTACAGTATGGTCGCTTGAGTTGGCGCCAGGTGGTCCTGGTCTAACGATCAGGCGGCCCGGTCTTCCGCTGTTGCGGCCGGAGGCTCAATTTCGGATGCGGACGGCGCCGGGGCTGTGAACCGGAACACACTGCCGCGCGCCTGCGGGCACGTCACCAGCACGCGGCCGCCCCATCCTTCCACCGTGCGCCGCACGAAGGCGAGGCCCAGGCCGGAGCCGCCGCCTTCCTGCCGGGTCTTCAGTTTCTTGAACGGTTCGAAGACCTGGTCGCGGAATTCCTCCGGAATACCGGGGCCATCGTCCTCGATCTCGAACACTGCGACCCCATCCTCGATGCGGCCGCGCAATGCGATCCGCCCAGCCTTTTCGTCATGATGCCGAACGGCATTGGACAACAGATTGCGCACGACGATGTCGAAAGCGGTTGGGTTGACGGCAATCGGCGGCAGGTCGTCGGCAATCGAGACGTCAAACGCGTCCGGAATGCCTGACATCGCCAGGATGTTGGGCAGGCGCGTGGCGGGATCGAATGCCTCCACCTGTGCGTTCAAGGTGTCGGCCCGTGCGTAGGTGAGCAGGTCGTCAACCAGGGCCGACAGCCGGTCGGACAGCATGTCCAGATTGCTCAGACAGTCGAACACCGGCTTCGGCGTCGTGCCCTCGAACGGCGACAACTCCTCCTTGATCCAGTCGATCAGCGCCTTCTGCGACCGCAGTGGCGCGCGGATGTCGTGCGCCGCGACGCTGCAGAAGCCCTCCAGCTGCTGCACCGCGTGGGTGAGCTGGTCGTTCTTGAGCCGGATTTCGGCAGCCTGCCGTTCAAGTTGAGTGATGTCAGTGCGCACCGACGCATAGATGTCGTCGCTTATGCGGAAGTCGCGGGCTTCGAAGAATCGCCCGTCGGCCAACTGGGCGGTTCGCGAGGCGACCTCGCCTGCGTCCACCGTGGCGACAACCTCGTCTGCGTACTGGGTGGCCTTCTCCATGGTCACCGCCGGAACGACCGATCCGTTCGTGCGCGCAGCGATTATGACGTCGCGCATCGACGCGCCGGCCTCCAACACGGGGACAAGCTTCGGCGCGTTGCGCTGGATCGCACTACTCCACCGGGTGGCGCGTTTGTCCCGGTCGAACAGGATAACCGCAAGGTCGATAGAGTCCAAGGCATCGATCAACTCGGCGTTCGCCTTGGCTTCCCGAGCCGCGATACGGCCGCGCTGCCGCGCCAGCCATGCCCAGCCGCCGGCAAACGCGACGCATGCGGCAAGCAGCATGGCGCCGGCAATGTACCAGGCGAGTTTCGGGTCGTTGAAGATCGAGTACGGGGCGCCGAACCAGCGCTCGTGGGTCCGTTGCAGCAATTCCTCGGTCAACACCGTGTCGATCGCCTGGTTCAGGTCGGCCAGCACCTCGGGGCGGTCGAACCGCACCATGAAGCCGCGGGGCCGTTCCAGCAGGGCATCGCCCAGAACGCGAAGCCGGTCCTCGACCCCGGCTGCGCGCGCGCTGGCCAGGAAAGTCTCGCGTGGCGCCACCACGCCGTCCACCTCGCCGGACAGCAAGGCGATAAGCAACTCGGCGTTGCGCTGGAACTCAACCACGATGGCGCCGTCGATAAGGGCGGCCGCAGGCACACCGGCGGAACCGGCGGTCACCGCGACTTGGCGACCGGCCAGGTCGGCCGGGGACTGATATGGAGAATCGGACGCGACCATAAGGTCCACGGTGAGTGTGCCGACGGCTGCCGTGTACGCTCCGATTTCCTGGCGGCCCGGCGTCTGCGCCAGCAGCGTCGTGACGTCGATGGCACCCTGGGCCAGCAGGTCGAGGACCCGGCCCGGATTACCCCCTGGAACAAACTCCAGCGCATAGCCCTGGCTCTCTGCGAGATGCCGAATCAGGTCGATTGAGTAGCCCTGCGCGGTGCCAAGCCCGTCGGTGAAGGAATATGGCCGGAACTCGGTGTAGCCAACCCTGAGCGTGGACATTTCATCGCCGGGTGCCGGCTCATTGGTCTGGGCGTAGCCGGCTTCAATCAGGCCCCCTGCCGACAAGGTCGCGGCAAAGACGGCGCTCCGCGCATTGCGGCGACCGATCACGGCACCCAATGCGGCCAACCCGACCCAAGAAACAGTTCGAACGATGGTCATGCCAGAAGTCTTGCTCAACAGACGTTCCGGTGCGAAATGCGGCAACACGATCCTTCCGGCTGCATCCCCAAGCACGCCCTCGCACAGGTATCGGGCCCATGCAACGTGATTGAGGTGCACAATTCCTTACCTGAACCAACAAGTTGCGCAAGTGATATGCATTTAGCACAAATATTACTGTGATCGGCCCCCCTGCCAGCGGGTCAAGCGTGGCATGGCAGTGCCGACGACCGATCCGGGCGCGCCGCCGGGCCGGCTTCAGTCGGTTTCCAGCTCGCTGTCCCAGTACAGGAAGTCATTCCAGCTCTGGTGCAGGAAGTTCGGTGGATAGCAGCGCCCGTGGTCCTGGAGCTGGAAGTGCGACGGCTCGATCGGGTGGTTGAGCAGGTCCATGCCGCTGTCGCGCAGCGTCCGGCTGCCCTTGCGCAAGTTGCACGATGCGCAGGCGGTGACGACGTTCTGCCACGTGGTCAAGCCGCCGCGAGACCGCGGCACCACGTGGTCGAAGGTCAGGTCCGGGCTCGGAAAGTTCTCGCCGCAATACTGGCAGGTGAAGTGGTCGCGCAGGAACACGTTGAACCGGGTGAACGCCGGCCGCCGCGAGGTGGCAACGAACTCCTTCAGCGAGATCACACTCGGCAGGGCCATTTCGAAGGAGGGCGAGTGGACCTTGTGGTCATACTCCGCGACCACGTTGACCCGGTCCAGCACCACGGCCTTCACGGCATCCTGCCAATGCCATAGCGAAAGCGGATAGTAGCTCAGCGGACGAAAGTCCGCGTTCAGCACCAAGGCAGGATTGTCGGCTGGCGACATATCCGGCGGCCTCCCCTAGCCACAGAACGGCCCGGGAGTCGCACCGGAGCGCGACCCTCGAATCGCGTGGTCACTAGATACAAGAGAGCCCGCGTCCGCACAACATGCGCTGTGCGGAGACCCGAAAGGTTCACAAAGCCGTGCGACCGGCGCGACGGCGCCGGGCCGGCATTATGGAAAGCTGGGGAAATTGCCCAGCGGCGGCCCCAGGCGAGGCCACCGCCGGGATGTGGTCAGATCCTAGCTGTCGTCCGAATTCTCGGCGTCGGCGGCTTCTTCCTGCTCCGCCTGCTTCTTGCTCAGCGCGGCGCCCAGGATGTCGCCCAGCGACGCGCCGCTGTCGGACGAGCCGAACTGCGCCATCGCCGCCTTGTCTTCGTCGACCTCGCGCGCCTTGATGGAGAGCATCAGCTTGCGGCTGGAACGGTCGAACTGGGTGACCTTGGCGTCCACCTTCTCGCCGACGGCGAAGCGGTCCGGACGCTGCTCGGCACGCTCGCGCGCCAGGTCGGACTTGCGGATGGTGCCAGTCAGGCCCTCCGCGACTTCCACCTCGATGGCGTTGTCCAGGATCGCCGAGACGGTGCCGGTGACGATGGCGCCCTTGCGAATTTCGCCCGAGCTGCGCTCGAACGGATCCTCGGCGAGCTGCTTGATGCCGAGCGAGATGCGCTCCTTGTCGACATCGACGTCCAGCACCTTGCACTTCACCACGTCGCCCTTGTCGTGCTCGGCAATCGCCTCCTCGCCCGACTTCTCCCACGAGATGTCGGTCATGTGCACCATGCCGTCGATCTCGCCGGGCAGGCCGACGAACAGGCCGAACTCGGTGATGTTCTTGATCTCGCCCTCGACCTCGGTACCGATCGGGTGGGTCTCGGCGAAGGTTTCCCACGGATTGGCCAGGCACTGCTTCAGGCCCAGGCTGATCCGCCGCTTGTTCGGGTCGACGTCCAGCACCATCACTTCGACTTCCTGGCTGGTCGACACGATCTTGCCGGGGTGGACGTTCTTCTTGGTCCAGCTCATCTCGGAGACGTGGACCAGGCCCTCGATGCCCGGCTCCAGCTCCACGAACGCGCCGTAGTCGGTGATGTTGGTGACACGGCCATTGTACTTGGCGCCGATCGGGTACTTGGCGGCCACGCCCTCCCAGGGGTCGGCCTCAAGCTGCTTCATGCCCAGCGAGATGCGCTGGTTTTCCGGGTTGAAGCGGATGACCTGCACCTTGACGGTCTGGCCGATCTGCAGCGCCTCGGTCGGGTGATTGATGCGCCGCCACGCGATGTCGGTCACGTGAAGCAGGCCGTCCACGCCGCCCAGGTCGACGAACGCGCCGTAGTCGGTGATGTTCTTCACCACGCCCTGCAGGATCTGGCCTTCCTTCAGGTTGGCCACCAGCTCGGAGCGCTGCTCGGCGCGGGTCTCTTCCAGCACGGCCCGGCGGGAGACGACGATGTTGCCGCGCGGCCGGTCCATCTTCAGGATCTGGAACGGCTGCTTGGTGTGCATCAGCGGGGTCACGTCGCGGACCGGGCGAATGTCGACCTGGCTGCCTGGCAGGAACGCCACGGCGCCGTTCAGGTCGACGGTGAAGCCGCCCTTCACGCGGCCGAAGATCTGGCCGTTGACCCGCTCGGAATTGTTGAACTGCTCTTCCAGCTTGTCCCAGGTCTCCTCGCGCTTCGCCTTCTCGCGCGACAGCACGGCCTCGCCGTTGCGGTCTTCCATGCGCTCGACGAAGACCTCGACGGTGTCGCCGACGCTCAGCTCGACGGCCTCGCCGTCCTCCATGAACTCCTTCAGCGCCACCCGGCCTTCGGACTTCAGGCCGACGTCGACCAGCACGCTGTCGTCGTCGACATTGACCACGGTGCCGTGCACCACGGTGCCTTCAAAGTCGGATTGGGTTTCCAGCGATTCCGCCAGCAGCGAGGCGAAGTCTTCATCGGTGGTTCGTCCGGTCGCGGCGCCGGCGTCCGCCACGGCGGTCTCGTCGGTGTCGTCGTCCACGGATGTATCGGGAGAGGATGCGGCCTGTGCGCTCATAAGTACCTTTCTCAATCTTCGTGTTCCGGCCAGCCGGTTGTGTCCGGCGGTCTTCACATGGTCCAAATCGCCGGCACCGCGGCATGCGGTACCGTCCGCTCATGACGCCAGTGGCGCCGTTTCGCAGGCTTCGGAGGGGTGTTCAGTCCAGGCTGTCAGCCAGCTTGGCGGTGACGATGCCGAGCGCGCTGTCGAACGCGTCATCGGCGGTCATATTGGTCGTATCAAGGTGCTCAGCGTCCTGAGCGGGGTGCAACGGCGCCACCGATCGACCGGCATCGCGCGCGTCACGTATCTGCAGATCCTCCAAAACGGCTGCGTATATAACGCTTTCGCCGCGTCCCCGCAACTCGTCGAAGCGCCGTTTCGCACGAATCTCGACATCGCAGGTGACGAAAAGCTTGGCCTCGGCGTCCGGGCAGATGACGGTGCCGATGTCGCGGCCGTCCAGCACGGCGCCCTTTGCGCCGCCGGGCGGCTGGTGCGCGAACCGGCGTTGGGCGTCGACCAGGATGGCGCGTACCTCCGGAATCGCGGCCACTTGCGATGCAGCCCCGCCGACGCCTTCGCCCAGCAGGGCGGGGTCGTCCAGGGCGGTCAAATCCAGCGCGCGCGCCGCTTCGCAGGCCGTCTCCGGGTCGCTGGGGTCGCCGCCCCGGTCCAGCACCGCGCGCCCGACCGCGCGGTAGAGCTTGCCGGTGTCCAGGTGCGCGAAGCCGAAATGTTCGGCCAGCCGGCGGGCCAGCGTGCCCTTGCCGGAGGCGGCAGGGCCGTCGATGGCAATGACGGGCATTATGACTTGCGTCGCCTGACGGCAAGTCGGCACCGGCCCTCACCCCCACCCGGCCACCCAACGACAGTATGATTGCTGGGTGGCCGGGTGGGGGTGAGGGCTGGCGCAGACTCCGCGTAAGCGGCAAAAAGAAAATGGCGCGCCATCAACCTTCAACCGCGCTGATGCTCGCGCCGGCCGCGCGCATGGTGTCGGCGAAGCCGGGGAAGCTCGTGTCCATGGTGGCCGCCCCGATGACCTCGATGGGCGCGGCGCTGGCGAGCCCCATGACCAGGAAGCTCATGGCGATCCGGTGGTCCAAATTGCTGTGGATGGCGGCACCGCCGGCCGGCGGGCGTCCGGTGCCGGTGACGATCAGGTCGTCACCCTCGATGCGGACGTCGGCGCCGCAGGCCTTCAGTCCCTCGAACGTCGCGGTCAGCCGGTCGGACTCCTTCACCCTGAGTTCGGCCAGGCCGCGCATGCGGGTGGTGCCACTGGCGAACGCGGCCGCCACCGCCAGGATCGGGTATTCGTCGATCATCGAGGGCGCGCGGTCCGGCGGCACGTCGACGCCCTTCAGGTCGCCGTGCGACACCACGAGGTCGGCGACCGGCTCGCCCGCCACCTCGCGCGGGTTCGCGGCCACGATGTCGGCGCCCATGTCCGCCAGGGTGCGGTAGAGACCGTCGCGGGTCGGGTTCTGGCCGACCCCGGCAATCTCCACCCGCGAGCCCGGGACCAGCAGGGCGGCAACGGTCGGAAACGCGGCCGACGACGGGTCCGCCGGTACCTCCACCGTCTGGCCGGTCAGTTCCGGCTGCCCGGTCAGGCGAACGGTCGACACGCCGTTCTCCACCGTGGTCTCGATCTCGGCCCCGAAGTGGCGCAGCATCCGCTCGGTGTGGTCGCGGGTTGGCGCCCGCTCGATCACCGTCGTGGTGCCGGGCGCGTTGAGCCCGGCCAGCAGCACCGCCGACTTCACCTGGGCGGAGGCGACCGGCAGCTCGTATTCGATGGGCAGCGGGTCGGCGGCGCCGATCACCGCCATCGGCAGCAGCCCGCCTGCACGGCCGATGAACTGCGCGCCGCAGGCGGCCAGCGGATCGGTCACCCGGCGCATCGGCCGCGAGCACAGGGACGCATCGCCGGTGAAGAAGGTGGTGATCGGGTGGCTCGCAACCAGCCCGATCATCAGGCGGACGGCGGTGCCCGAGTTGCCGAGATCGAGCACCCGGTCCGGCTCGACCAGGCCGCCGACACCCAGGCCATCGACCGTCCACGCGCCGGGGCCGGTGCGGTTGACGTCGGCGCCGAGCGCGCGCATCGCCGCGGCCGTCGCCAGCACGTCCTCGCCCTCCAGCAGCCCGGTCACCGTGGTGCGGCCGACCGAAACCGCGCCGAACATCAGCGCGCGGTGCGATGTCGACTTGTCGCCGGGGACCGCGATGGCGCCGGTCAGCGGGCCGGACTGCGCCGCGCGCAGGCGGTCGCCAGAAGCGTCGGGGGCATGGGCTGCGGACAAGCTGTCGTCTCCGAACGGGGCGGGCAGGGTGTGCCGCGGAAGGCATGCGATTTGGCGGCGGGCGACCCATACCATAGTCGCGACCATGCGCAAGGCGGCAATTGGCTGCGTCGCGCCGGGTGCGAAACGGAGCGATTAGGCTTTGACAGGCCATGGCGATCATGGCACACGCACGGGCCGAATCACGCGGTGGCCACGCAACAGGCGCGGCCACCTTCTTGCGGCGTTGCCCGGCGCTTTGGAAACCTCTGGGGCAGTCCCAGGTTTGGCGGCGTTTTGACGGTCCCGATCGGCAGGCCGAATCGCCGGAACGGTGACCGCCTTACAGGCAGGGTGCCTCGGCGCAGCGGCGGCAACCCGTCGATGACATGAACACAACGGAAAGGATGGCGGCGTGGCAAGTCCGGAGTGGGGTACGAAACGGCAGTGCCAGAACTGTGGAGCGCGTTTTTATGATCTGAAGCGCAGCCCCATCGTTTGCCCAAGCTGCGAAACCGAGTTCGACCCCGATGCCATGGTGCGCGGCCGGCGTTCGCGGTCGACCGCGGATACCTCGGCCACCGAGGCGGAGGCCGCGAAGACCGCCGCGCCGGCGCCCGAGAAGGAGTCGAAGACGGCGAAGAAGCCAGCCGACAAGAAGCCCAAGCCCGACGACGACGACGACGATCTGCCGGAAGTGGCCGACGACGTTGAAGACGACACCGACGACGACGATGACGACATTTTCGCCATCGAGGACGACGACGATGACGACGAGGTGTCCGACATTGTCGAGCCGATCGGCGACGACGACGACGATTCCAACTGATCCGACCGGGATCGCGCAGGCGTGCTGCGCGGCCATACGTCGTTTTTTTCTTGCGTTCGGCGAAGCGAGACCGTAACCGAATGCCCCGCGCCGGTGCCCCAAACGCCGGCCGTATTCTGGATGGGGCCGTAGCTCAGTTGGGAGAGCGCTACAATGGCATTGTAGAGGTCAGGGGTTCGACTCCCCTCGGCTCCACCATATTTCCGGCGGTCGTCAAAGTAGCCGCCACGCCAACCCTACTTTGCCGACCGCTCAAATAGTTTGGAGCTTGTCCGGGCGGCTTCACCATATTCCTGGCGGCCGTCTGAGTAGCCGCCACGCCAACTCCCACCTCAGCCGTCGCTGAACTGGTCGAACGCCTCCAGCGCCTGGGCGCCGTAGATGAACGACGGCCCGCCGCCCATGTAGATCGCCATCCCGATCGTCTCCAGCACCTCCTGGCGCGAGGCGTTCTGCTTGCACGCTGCCTTGGCGTGGAAGCCGACGCAGCCGTCGCAGCGGACCGCGACGGAGATGGCGAGCGCGATCAGCTCCTTGGTCTTGGTATCGAGCGCGCCGGACGCGGTGGCGGCCTGGGCCAGCGCGCCGAACGCCTTGGTGGTCTCCGGAATGCCCTTGCGGGTCTCCGCCATCGCGGCGGACAGGGTTGCGGTCAGTTCGGTCCAGTCCTTGTGCATCGCCCGCAGGCCTCCAGTCTGGTTGAGTGGCTTGCCGGCAACTATTTCGCGTTGCGTGCCGCCCGTCGACGGCGGTGACCGCGCCGCTTCGCCGCATTTCACCGACCCCTGTGGCAACCAAGCGGAAGGCTGTGTCGTAATTATGCGTTCTGTGTTGTTTTCTCCAGCCATGGCGCACAGAATGCGCCCATGCAGGACTTCGGAGCGGCATTCGGCACGGCTTTCAGCCTGATCTTCACGGGCGACGCCGACCTCATGGAGATCGTCGCGCTGTCGCTCAGGGTGACGTTGACAGCGGTCGCGGTGGCGTGCGTCATCGGCATGCCGGTCGGCGCGCTGCTGGCGGTGGCGCGCTTCCCGGGCCGCACCGCGCTTGTGGTGGTGTTCAACGCGCTTATGGGCCTGCCGCCAGTGGTGGTCGGGCTCGGCGTCTACCTTTTGCTGTCGAATGCCGGCCCGCTGGGCGTGCTGCAGCTCCTCTACACGCCGACCGCGATGATCGTGGCCCAGGCGATCCTGGTGACGCCGATCGTGGTCGCGCTGTCGCGCCAGGTCATCGCCGCCATGCACGCCGAGTACGACGAGCAGCTCCGCGCCATGGGCATCGGCCCGCTGCGCCAGGTGCCGACCCTGTTGTGGGACGCGCGCACACCGTTGATGACGGCGGCGCTGGCCGGGTTCGGCCGTGCCATTGCCGAGGTCGGGGCGGTCATCATCGTCGGCGGCAACATCGACCATGTGACGCGGGTGATGACCACCACCATCGCGTTGGAGACCTCGAAGGGCAATCTGGGGCTCGCCGTCGGACTTGGCGTCGTGCTGATCGTGATCGCGCTGGCGGTGAACGGCCTGGTGATGGCGCTGGGGCGCGGCACCGCGCGCCCGGCCTATGGCTGACCGCGCGATGCCGTTCGACAGCCACGTCCCGCCGCCCGCCGATGCCCGCTCGGTCCTGCCGGTGGCATTGCGCGGGCTGGCCTACGCGGTCGATGGCAAGCGGCTGATCGACGGCCTGGACCTGACGATTGCGGCCGGTGCGCCGACGGCGGTGATGGGCGCGAACGGCGCCGGCAAGAGCCTGATGCTGCGGCTGATCATGGGGCTGATCCAGCCGACGGCGGGGTCGATTGCCTGGGGCGGCGGCATGCGCCCGTCGAGCGCGCGCCGCCGTGTGGCGATGGTGTTCCAGCGCCCGGTGCTGTTGCGCCGGTCGGTCGCCGGCAATTTGGGCCACGCGCTCAAGGCCAGCGGGGTGCCGTCCGCCGCGCGGGCCGGGCGCATCGCCCGCCTGCTTGAGCTGGCTCAGCTCGGCGAGATGAGCCGCCGCCCGGCGCGCGTACTCTCCGGCGGCGAGCAGCAGCGGCTTGCTGTCGTCCGCGCACTGGCGTCGGAGCCGGAACTCCTTCTGCTCGACGAGCCGACCGCGAACCTGGACCCGCAATCCACCGCCGCCATCGAGGCCATTGTCGCCGCCGCGCAGGCCCGTGGCGCCAAGGTGGTGATGGTCACCCACGACGCCGGCCAGGCCCGGCGCATTGCCGGCGACGTGGTGTTCCTGCACCGCGGCCGGGTGACCGAGCATTCGCCGGCCGCAGAATTCTTCGACCGCCCGGCCAGTGCCGCCGGCCGCGCCTATCTCGACGGGCGCCTGCTCGTCTGAACCGAACCGAGGGGGACACCGATGTTACGCCGACTATTCCTGATCGCTGCGACCGCGTTGATTGCACTTGGCCATGCCGCGCACGCCGACGACGACTTCATCATCGTGCAGTCGACCACCTCGACCCAGAATTCGGGCCTGTTCGACCATATCCTGCCGATGTTCACCGACGAGACCGGGATCGAGGTGCGGGTGGTCGCGGTCGGCACCGGACAGGCGATCAAGAACGCGGCCAATGGCGACGGCGACGTGCTGCTGGTGCACTCGCGGCCCGACGAGGAGGCGTTCGTGGCGGCCGGGCTGGGCGTGGCGCGTTTCGACGTGATGTACAACGACTTCGTCATCGTCGGCCCGGCTGGCGACCCGGCGGCGGTTGCCGGCTCCGACGACGCGGTGGTGGCGTTGCAGGCCATCGCGGCGGCCGCGGCGCCGTTCGCCTCGCGCGGCGACGACAGCGGCACCCACAAGGCGGAGATGCGGCTGTGGGCCGAGGCCGGCATCGATCCCACCGCCGGGTCCGGCGGCTGGTACCGCGAGGTCGGTGCCGGCATGGGGGCCACCCTCAACATCGCGACCGAGATGGGGGCCTACGTGCTGAGCGACCGGGCGACGTGGATCAGCTTCGCCAACAAGGGCGACCAGCACATCGCGGTGGAGGGCGACCGGCGGCTGTTCAACCAGTACGGCATCATCCTGGTCAATCCGCAGGTGCATGCGAACGTGAAGTCCGATTTGGGCCAGCGCTTCGTCGACTGGGTGCTGTCGGGCGACGGCCAGGCGGCGATTGCGTCCTACACCATCGAGGGCGAGCAACTGTTCTTCCCCAACGCCGCCGCGGGCGGGTGAGGGATCATCATAATCACTTGTCGCCCTCGCCCTTGTGGCGAGGGCCCATTCAGATGCAAGGCTCGCGATGTCCAGTTCTGGCGGGTTGCTGCCGCAGAAGGCCAGTTGAGGGCGGCTGCCACATCGGCCTACCCAACCGACCGGATTTCTTGCGCATTGGACAAGGATGGATCCTCGGGACAAGCCCGAGGATGACGAAGGGGTGGCGAAGGCGACACGTTATGACAATCAGGGCCTAAGGCCCGTTCCAGTGCACCGCGCCGTGGCCGGAAACATCGTAGCCGCCCAGGTCGCGCGCTTTCTCGGCGAAGGCCGGAGTGCGGCAGAACGCCAGCAGGCGCTGCATCGGCGGCTCGAACCAGGCCTGGCGCCAGACCAGCAGGTCGAAGCGCTCCTCCACCAGCGGCACGAAGTCGAGCCTGAACTGGCGCGCCATCGCCTCCAGGCCCAGGGCGGCATCGGCCGATCCGTTGGCGACGGCGGCGGCGATGTCGGTCTCCGTGCGCGCCGGGGCCGGCAGTACCTCCAGGGCATCGGCGGCCAGCCCCGCGGCACCCAGCAGATGGTCGAACAGAATGCGCCCGCCGGCGGTCGGCTGGCGCAGGGCGACGGTGCGCCCGGCCAGATCGCCGACCGAGCGGATGCTGCCCGCCGCCCCGCCGCCGACGATCAGCCCTTGCCGCCGTCGTGCCCACTCCACCAGCACCGCCGGCTGATCGGCGCACTGGCGGCTGACGTGGCTGACGTTCCACCCGTCCGACTGTTCGAAAACGTGCATGCCGCAGGCAATCGCCTCGCCGCCGGCGAACCGGTCGAGCCCGTCCAGGCTGCCGTCGAAGAACGCGGCGAGCCCGCTGCCGGCCTCCCGCGCGGCCCATTCCAGCAGCGGGTCGTGGCTGCCGACCAGTACGCCCGGTCGCGAGCCGGCCGTCTGTGCCGCCGGCCCGTCACCGCCGCGCAGCATGTGCTCGATTTCCGCGCGCGGGAACAGCAGCTTGCCGGTCAGCCGCCGGCACGGCAACTCGCCCGCCGACGCCAGCTCATAGACCTTGCGCTCCTTCACCCGCAGCAGGTCGGCGACTTCGCGCGTGGTCAGGAATTCGGGCTGGGACATGACGGCGAACCGATGTGTCGTTCGGCCAATGAGACTACAGCCAATCCCGCAGCACCGCGACCAGCGGCTTGTCGGCCGGCGGCATGGGATAGTCCTTCATGTCGCGCGGCCGCACCCATTTCAGGACCTGGCCCTCGCACGGGCGCGGCGTGCGCCACCAGCGGCGGCAGGCATAGAGCGGCATCAGCAGGTGGAAGTCGTCGTAGCGATGGCTGGCGAAACTGAGGGGGGCGAGGCAGCTTTCCTTGGTGTCGACATCCAGCTCCTCGTCCAGCTCGCGGATCAGGGCCGCTTCCGGCGTCTCGCCGGGCCGCACCTTGCCGCCGGGGAACTCCCACAAGCCGGCCATGGTCTTGCCCTCGGGCCGCTGCGCCAGCAGCACCCGGCCGTCGGGGTCGATCAGCGCCACCGCGGCGACCAGCACGGTCGGCACCCGCCCCGTGGTCGCCAGGTAGTCCCGGCGGAACACCTGGCGCACCACCACCTGCTGCGGCTTGTCGCGTGCCGGCGCATCGTCGGTGCGGCTCATGAAATAGCGCATGCCGAGCTTTTCCTGCACCCTGATCGATGCCGGGTTGTCGGGCAGGGCGGCCGCTTCCATGCGCTCCAGCCCCAGGCGCTCGAACCCGATCTCGACCAGGGCGCGGCCGATCTCGCTGCCATAGCCCTGGCCCCAATGCGGCTTGGCAAGCCAGTAGCCGATCACGCCGGAGTTGCGCAGCCAGTCGACGAACAGGCCGCCGCAGCCGATCAAGCGGTCGTCCTCGCGCCCGGCGGCGACCAGCGACAGGCTGCGCCCCTTCTCGAAACCGGCGCGCGACAGCTCGATGAAGGTCTCGGCGTCCTGGCGCTCGTAGGGGAGCGGGATATTGGCGGTCTTCAGCGCGACCTCGGGGTCATTGGCCCCGGCGACGATCAGGTCGGTGTCGGCCTCGGTCGGCAGCCGCAGGGTCAGGCGCTCGGTCCGCCACGGGATCCAGTCCACCCGCATCCAGTCCACCGGCGCGGTCATCGGCTCAGGTCCGGTAGTCGGCGTTGATGTCGATGTAGCCGTGTGTCAGGTCGCAGGTCCACACCGTGGCCTTGCCGCGGCCGATGCCGATGTCGATGTCGATGTCGACCTCGCGGCCCTCGATATGCGCCTGCACCGGCGCCTCGTCATAGCCGGGGCGCACGCCGCCCTCCTCGGCGATGGGCACGCCGCCGATGGCGATGGTCAGGGTCTCGCGGTCGGCCTTCTCGCCGCACTTGCCGACCGCCATCGCGATGCGGCCCCAATTGGCGTCCTCGCCGGCAATCGCGGTCTTCACCAGGGGCGAGTTCGCCACCGACATGGCGATCCGCCGTGCCGCCTGGCGCGAGGTGGCGCCGGTCACGTTGACGGTGATGAACTTCTGCGCGCCCTCGCCGTCGCGGGCGATCAGTTGCGCCAGCTCCACCATCACCTTCTCCAGCGCACTGCGGAACCCGCGCGCCCGCCGGTCGCCGGCATCGTCGATGGGCTTGTGCCCGGCCTTGCCGGTGGCGAACAGCAGGCAGGTGTCGCTGGTGGAGGTGTCGCTGTCGACCGTGACGCAGTTGAACGAGCGGTCGTTGGCGTGGCTCAGCATCGCTTGCAATGCGCCCGGCGCAACCGCGGCATCGGTGAACAGGAACGCCAGCATGGTCGCCATGTTGGGCTGGATCATGCCGCTGCCCTTGGCGAACCCGTTGATGCGCACCGGCACGCCGTCGATCTCGGCGGTGGCGGTGGCGCACTTGGCGAACGTATCGGTGGTCATGATCGCGTTCGAGGCACGCGACCAGCCGTCATCGGAGAGCGACGGCGCGATCTTCTGCAGCCCGGCGACGATCTTGTCGGCATAGAGCGGCTGGCCGATGACGCCGGTGGACGCGATGAACACCTCGTCCGGCGCGCAGCCTACGATGTCCGCCGCGGCCTCGGCGGTGCGCTCCACCGTCACCTTGCCGGTCTCGCCGGTCATCACGTTGGCATTGCCGGCGTTGACGACGACCGCGCGGCCGCTGCCGCCACGGATCCGCGGCCGGCACCAGTCCACCGGTGCCCCGGCGGTGGTCGACTGTGTCAGTACGCCGGCAACGGAGGTGCCGGGGTCCAGCGCCACCAATGTCAGGTCCGGGCGGCCCGAATAGCGCAGGCCGGCGGCATCCGCGGTCAGGCGGACGCCACCGATCGGCGGCAATTCAGGCGTGCTGGCCGGTGCCAGCGGCGAAACCGGCAGGTGCTTGGCCATAGCCGTGGTCTACTCGTCTGTCTACTCGTCCGGGCCCGACTCGTCGTCGGAGCCATCATCATCGCCACCGTCCTCGCCACCATCCTCGGGCACGTCTTCGCCCAGCGGGGTGCCGTCCATGGCGAACTTCTCGATCTCCACGCCGTCGCGCAGGTCGGCCAGCACGTCATTGACGACTTCCTGGCTCAGTTCGTTGACGAGCTGGCTGCGCACTTCCTCGAAGGCCGGCGGCGGCACCTCGCGGCGCTCCTCGACCAGGATCACGTGCCAGCCGAACTGGGTCTGCACCGGTGCTGCGGAGTAGCTGCCGGTTTCCAGCGCGAACGCGGCTTCCTCGAATTCCGGCACCATGCGGCCGCGGGTGAACCAGCCCAGGTCGCCGCCCTGCGGGCCGGACGGGCCGGTGGACTGCTCCTGCGCCAGGGTGGCGAAGTCCGCGCCGCCGTCCAGCTCGGCGATCACGGCCAGGGCGTCTTCCTCGCTCTCCAGCAGGATGTGACGGGCCTTGATCTCCTCTTCCGTCGGAATGCCGGCCAGCATCTCGTCATAGATCTCGCGCAGGCGCTCGTCGGTGATCGCCGCGTCCATGGCGTTGTCGAGATAGAGGCGCTGCATCGTGCGCTCGCGGAACCGCTCGACCTCGGCCTGCAGGTCCGGGTCCTCGTCCAGGCTCTCGGCCTTGGCGGCTTCCAGTAGCAGCACGCCGTCGATCGCGTTGTCGAGCAGGTTCTCGTACAGCATCTCGAACGGCAACTGCCGGTACTGTTCGGGAAGCTCTGAATAGAACAGTTGAATATCGCCAAACGTGACGTCGATGCCGTTGACCCTGGCGACCACTTGGTCCGCCTCCTGCGCGAACGCGCCGGACGTGGCGGCCGCGCCCAGCAATGTGGCGGCGAATATAGATTTCGCGAACATACGCATGGGATCTCCCTCGTCGGTCGGTCGCCCATGCCTGTGCCGCGTACCGGCGCAGCAGCGATTGGACCGCGTTTCGTTGAGGTCGGAGCGGCGAGACCGTCTTGGCCGTGCCCCCCGCGACGGTTGGCGCGTTAAATCACGTCACGCGGCCCGGAACAAGGCACAGTCAGGTGTGCCTCAATCCGTGGCTAGTGTGGTGGATTCGAAGTTCGTCCGATTATCGCCGCAGCCATCTTGACGAACTTCGAAACCAGAAACCACACTAGATTCAATAACTTGCTAGTGTCCCAATCGAATCTGAAGTTCGATTGAGGCCAGCAAACACTGTTACGAACTTCAGATTCGGGACACTAGCAGGCCGCGCCGGGCGAGGTTGGCCATCAGCGCGCGGGTGCCGAAGGTCCAGGGCGCCGCCTTGTCGCTGTGGGTCACCGTGTTGGTGAGCGCGCCCAGGCGCGGGCTGGAGATGGTGACCACGTCGCCCAGCTTGTGGGTGAAGCCCTTGCCGGCCGCGCCACGATCCTCGGTCGGCGCGAACATGGTGCCGGTGAACAGCATCACCCCGTCCGGGTACTGGTGGTTGGCGCCGATGGTCTGGGCGGCCAGGTCCAGCGGGTCGCGGCTGATCTCGCTGATCGACGAGCGCCCGGTCAACTCGAACCCGTCGGTGCCGCTGACCGTCAGCGCGACCTCGGCGCTGCGCACGTCGTCGATGGAGAAGCTGCTGTCGAACAGCCGGATGAACGGGCCGATGGCGCAGCTTGCGTTGTTGTCCTTCGCCTTGCCCAGCAACAGCGCACTGCGCCCCTCGAAGTCGCGCAGGTTGACATCATTGCCCAGGCTGACGCCCACCGTCTCGCCCCGGCTGTTGATGGCCAGCACGATCTCGGGCTCCGGATTGTTCCAGCTCGAGCGCGGGTGCAGGCCGACCTCCGCGCCATGGCCGACCGCGGCCATCGGCGGCGACTTGGTGAACACCTCGGCGTCGGGGCCGATGCCGACCTCGAGGTACTGCGACCACAGCCCGCGCTCGATCAGGCTCTGCTTCAGCTTCTCGGCCTGTGCCGAACCGGGCTTCACGGCGCCGATGTCGGTGCCGATCTCCGCGTTGATGGTGCGTCGGATGTCCTCGGCCGCATTGGCGTCGCCGCCCGCCCGCTCCTCGATCACGCGCTCCAGCATGCTCTTCACGAAGGTGACGCCGGCCGCCTTCAGGGCCTGCAGATCGCAAGGCGCCAGCAGGCGCAGGCCGCCCGACCCGGACAGCACGTCCGCCACCGAGCCGACGGTCTCGCCATCCGCCGCCGCCACCGCGGCCGCCGGGTCGCCAGCGTCCAGCGCGTCGGAACAGGTCGGGAAGGTCGCCGTGATGTCGATAACCTGCCCGGACCTGACCGTGACGACGCTGGGGCCATCCACTGGCGCGGGGCGCCATATCCGCACCAGCAGTGTGGCCTGGTCGGCATCGGCGGGCATAATGACGGCGGGATCGGACGACTGGGTCATGTATGGGTTCTCTCGGTTCGACGAAGCGATTGGCGGCCCGGCGGGCCATCGCGCATATGTGACTGCCATGTGAGCGGGCGCGGACGGCCGGGTGCTGCGCCCATGGTGTAACGTCCGGCGACTATACCCAACCGAGGGGATCCGCCCAATGCGCTGGATGACCGTTGTCGCGATCCTGGCGATGTGGCCGCTGCAGGCAATCGCGGAAACGCCGTGCAATGCCGATGCGCCCTGCACGGTGGAGGGGGGCGAGTACTACCTGTCGTTCCCGGCCGGCTGGGACGGCGAGACGCCCCTGCCGGTGCTGGTGTTCTATCACGGGCACAACTCGTCTGGCGTCAGCGTGGTCAACAGCAGCGGCATTCGCGCCGCGTTCAGCGATCACGGATACCTGGTGGTGGCGCCCAACGGCGCGATGATGCCGGGCCGCACCACCCGCGCCTGGCCGGCGCGCGATACCGGCGGCGTGGGGCGCGACGATGTCGCCTTCACGCTGGCGGTGATGGCGGGCGTGATCGCCTCCTACCCGGTCGACGAGCGCCACATCCTGGTCAGCGGGTTCTCGGCCGGCGGTTCGATGGCCTGGCTGATGGGCTGCAAGCTTGGCGACCGGTTCGCGGGCTATGTGTCGATCTCCGGCGCGCTCAGGCGGCCGGTACCGGAGGAGACCTGCCCCGGCGGGCCGTTCCGCATGCTGCACATTCACGGCTTCGAGGACGGCGTGGTGCCGCTGGAGGGTCGTGGCATCCGCGACTGGCACCAGGGCGACGTCGGCGAATCGCTGTCCCTGCTGCGCGCCACCAACCAGTGCCGCAGCAACCCGAATGCGATCGAGATGGGCGACCTGTACTGGTGCCGGATCTGGAACGAGTGCGGCAGCGGCCATGACGTCGAGTTCTGCCTGCATCCGGGCGGCCACGGGCTCACAACGGGCTGGGGCGACCTGGCGCGCGACTGGTTCGAGGCAGCCGACGAAGCGTCTTGATCGGGATCACTTGGCTCGTTCCGGGGCTCATCCGGGTTCGCGTAACTCTGCGCAGCGCTCGCCAACCGTTCTCCGCCAACCGTTCTCCGCCAACCGCTCTCGTCGTCCTCGCCCTTGTGGCGAGGACCCATTCCTGGGCCATGCACCGACACGTCACGTGGTTGTCGCCGCGTGGCGAGGCACCGCCTAGATCAGGGTCAGCTTACGCTGAGTCTGCGCCAGCCCTCTCCCCCACCCGGCCGCCCAGCAGGATACTCTCGTGGGTGGCCGGGTGGGGGAGAAGGCCGGTGCCGACTTAAGTGATCATGCTCTAACAGCGAACATCCGACAGATCGAACTCGTGCATGTCCATGGGCCCTCGCCACAAGGGCGAGGGCGACGAAAGAGTTTGTTGCAGAGGTCGAGCAACACGGGTGCGAGACGTGGGTATCGTGAGCCCCACCTTGGCGTGCGCTCCCAGGCTGACGCGGTCACGCGGGCTTCTCAAGGTGCCAGACCTGCTCGACCGGATAGTTCTTGGCCCATTCGGCCGGAACGAAGCCACGGGTCTCGGTTTCGGTGTCAGGCGCGAAAATCTCCTGATAGTCCCGGACGGTGAAGCCGATCTCGGCGAACAGGCGCATCCAGCCGGATATGGTCAGGTTGAAGCAAACGCCGCTTGGGTCGAGCTCGACCTTGGTCCAATCCGCCCCCCACATGTCGCGATAAGGGCGATGCAGCGTGGTGTCGCACGGCGCGCCGTCCTCGGGTGAGCACAGAAGCACCATTGGGTGATTACCCAGGAACACCAGCCCGCCGCCGGGGCGGAGCAAGCGCCAGGCCTCGCGCAGCCACGCGCCGGGCGGGCACCAGATGGCCGCGCCGTATTCGGAGATCGCGAAATCGAATGAGGCGGCGTCCAGGCCAGTGGCCTCGGCATTGCCTTCGATGAAGGTGATGTCGGCACCGTGCTGACGTGCCAGCCGGCGGGCGGTGGCCAGCTGGTTGGCAGAGACGTCGATCGCTGTGACCCGCGCGCCGCGACGGGCCATCCAGGCAGAAACGTACCCGGTTCCGCAGCCCAGCTCGATCGCGTCCTTGTTCGCCAGTCCGGAACGAAAAAGTTTGAGGGACGCCTCGGGTATTTGCCAATTCCCCCAAGCCGGCTCGTCGGAATTCCAGGCGTGTTCGCCCGCCGTCACCCAATGCTTGGCGTCGGCGTCCCACACGTCACGATTGATGGCAACGTGGTCGCGGCTCATCGGCCATCCTCCAGTTTGACAGGCCGAAGGCCATAGCACGGGCCGGGCGGCCGCCGCGACACAAACACCTCTGCGCCGGGCGTAATCCGTGGCGTTTAGAGTACGGCAAGTTCAACTTTCCCATTTTTAAGGTTTCGTGACTGGCTATACAAAGCCGCAATAGCAATTGACATAGACATGGAACACGCGGCATTGGTGGTCTGATTAGGGCTCTATTGCCCGCGCCGTGCAGCGCAACCATGAATTGGGGAATCCGGGCAAGGGAACTGGCCGACGCTGTATGGCGACCGGTGCAGGCTGCCCGCATCGTGTCATGCAAGCCGATATCAAGACATTGATTGTTGATGACAATCCAACCAACGCTGCGGTCTTGCGCGCTGCGCTGGAATGGATGGAGATCGCGAGTGAACCGGACATGGCCAGCAATGGCCGCGACGCGGTGAATCGCCTGCACGACGGTTTCTACGACCTCGTGCTGCTGGACCTCCACATGCCCGAGTTCAACGGCACGGACGTGCTGCGGTGGATGAACTCCAACCTCGACATCAAGCCGGCCGTGGTGGTGGTGACCGCCGACGACCGGCTATCGATGCGCCGCGAGGTGGAGGATCTGGGTTGCGACGGCTACCTCTGCAAGCCGATATCGATCCAGGATCTGCGGACCCGTGTTCGCGAGGTCTTGAGCCGCAAGCAGCGGCCTGCCCCCAAGGCATAGTGCAGCCCGGGGCACAGTACAGGCGGATCACGGCCCAAAACGCAGGAGGGGACGGGCCCGGTTGGACCCATCCCCTCGATCATGGCTCCCCCGGCGTGCGCTGGGGGCTGGTGCCGACTCAGCGTCAGCGAAGAACGATCTAGGCCGCGCGCAGGGTGGCAACGATGTTCGAGACCACATCCTGCAGGTGGTTCGACTTGTCGGTCAGGTCGCCCGCCACCGCCAGCAGGCTTGCCGCCGACTGACCGGTGTCGGAGGCGATGTCGGCCGCCTCGCCGATGCTGTCGGACACGCGGTTGGTGTTGTTGGCGGCCTCGTTGATGTTCTGGACGATGTCCTCGATCGCCGCGTTCTGCTGGCTGACCGCTTCCGCGATGTCGCCCGCGATGCTGCGCACGTCCTCGACCGTACCGGCGATGCTCTCGATCGCCGACACCGAATGCTCGGTCTCCGCCTGAATGGCGGCGATCTGGTCGCCGATATCCTGGGTTGCGCGGGCGGTCTGGTTGGCCAGCGACTTGACCTCCGCGGCGACGACCGCGAAGCCCTTGCCGGCATCGCCGGCGCGCGCCGCTTCGATGGTCGCATTCAGCGCCAGCAGGTTGGTCTGCTCGGCAATGTCGGAAATCAGGCTGACGACGTCGCCAATCCGCTTTGCCGAATCCGACAGCTTGCCGACCTGGGAGTTGGTCGCCTTGGTGTTGTCGGCGGCGGCGTTGGCGATGTTGGCGGCCTCGCCGACCTTGCGGCTGATGTCGCCGGTCGACGCATTGAGCTGCTGAATGGCGCCGGCAACCGCTTGCATGCTGCCCGCTGCCGTCTTGGAGCCCGAGCCGGCCTCGCTGACCTGGGCCAGATTGCGCTCGGCCATCGAGGTGAGGTGGCGCGCATCGCTTTCCATCGACTGGATCGACTGATCCAGCTGGGTCACGACCGCCTTCACCGAGCTGTCGAGATCGTCGGCCATCCGCCGGGTTTGGGTCTTTCGCTCCACGTCGCGTTCGGCTTCCGTGGCAGCCTGTGCCGACCTGAGGTGGTCGATCTCCAGCGCGTTCTCCTTGAACACCTGGACCGCGCGCGCCATGGCGCCGACATCGTCCCGCCGCTCCAGCGCCGGGACCTCGGTGTCCAGCTCGTTGCGGGCCAGCCGCGACATGGCATCGGTGATGCGGGCCAGCGGGCGGCCGATCTGCGCGCGCAGTATGAGGGCCAGTGCCGCGCTGATCACGACAAGGACGATCGACAGTGCAACGACCGAACTGATCATCGACGCGGTAACCGTCTCGTCGATGGCATCGGTGCTCCAGGCGATCGCCAGCCAGCCAAAGACGGTGCCTTCGGCGTCGGCAGCGGGCGTGAAGGTGTAGATGTGGTTCTCGCCGTCGACCGTGCCGCCTTCGGCCATCTCAGCGAACCAATTCGCGGTCATGCCGAAATCGGCGGCCGCAAGGGTCTCGGAATCATAGGCGGCGACGACACTGCCATCGATACCGATGGCGCGCAGGCCGGCGATCATCGAGCCATCGCGGGTGACGAACTGTGCGTAGACCTGCTCGACCGCTTCAGCCTTGTTCCAACGCAAGCCGCCCGCCGCACCGTCGGCCAGCAGCGTGCTGATGTCGGCAAAGCTCGCCTTTGCATCGTCGGTCAGAGCTTCGCGCTCGATAATGATGGTCCAGGCGCCGATCGCGACGAAGCAAGCGACGATGGCCGCGATAGTCCAGGTGGTGACCCTGCGGCTGACGCTCGCGGTGGACGTCTTCGACGGCGCTGCCTTCTGCTCTGTCTGCGTCGCAGTTGGCGTATCGGTCATCTCAGTATCAGCTGTCATCGAACTACCCTTACGCACCCCAAGCGTTGAACGAGCCGGACCGGTTGCGGATTGAATTCTGCGCCTTGGGCGCGGCTTTGGTCTTGGTCCGGCTAACTGACTGCGTGGACAGCGCGCAAGACGGCGGGCCTTGGGGCCCGCCGTCCGTGCACCGCTGCAATCAAAGCGCGTCGACGTTGATGCCGACGGTGATGGCGCCAATCACCTCGCCGGTGTCCGGGTCGACGATGGAAGCCGACACCTGCGACTGGAAGGTCTGGGTGGACTCGTCCATCTCGATCTCGTCGATGAACAGCGCATCCGGACCGGCCTGGTAGGTGTTCTGCCACTTGGCCTCGTCACCCTGCCAGTAGTCGGAGGTCATGTCGCTCTGGCCGACGTTCAGGCCGACGCCGTCCATGACGAAGACCTCGGTCACCAGGCCGGCCTGGCCCTGCTGCCAGTCGCGCAGATGCACGGACAGCGGGTTGGCCAGGACCTCGTCGATCATCGGGCGCGCGGGTGCCGCGGTCTCGGCCCGCCAGGCCTCGTCCAGGACGATGATGTCGGCCTCGGCCATGCCGGCGGTCTCGGCGTTCTGCGCGCGGATGGCGTCGAGAACGACGGCGTCGCTCAGCAGCGCCTGAAGTTCGGACTGCGCGAACGCGGTGATCGGCGCGACGTGCGGGCCGTCATTGGCCGCACCGGCGCTCTGCATGACCACGCCGGCGGTCAGTGCAACGGCACAGGTGGTCGAAAATACGATGTGGCGCAGGGCCATCCCCAGTCTCCTTGTCTGCCCAAGATGTGATGTGTCGGTTGATCAGTTTGCACAGCCATCGACCGCGCAATGCACATACTTTGAGCACACAACTGCCAATAGACCCTGAATTCGGACCATTGATCGGAAATCGAGTAGGAGTTAAGGGTTAGACAGCCCGGCGAAGGCGACCGGGCCGATTTTGCAAACAAATGGCAGTATCAAACGCCCAGCCAACGGGCCTGTATATTGGAATCGTTCTTGATTTCTTGTGATGGACCCTTCCAAACCGCAGTACCGCGGCCCACGATAAGAACGCTATCGGCCAGGGACGTGGCAAACCCGACATTCTGTTCGACCAGCAGCAGCGTCAGGCCGGACGCTTTCAGTTCCGCCAGCTTGTCGTGGATGCGGCGCACGATGATGGGGGCCAGACCCTCGGTGGGCTCGTCCAGGATCAACAGTCTCGGGTTCATCATCAAGGCCCGCCCGATCGCCAGCATCTGCTGCTCGCCGCCGGACAATTGGGTGCCGCCGTTGTTCAACCGGTCGGCGAGGGCCGGGAAGAACTCGATCACCCGGTCCATCGTCCAGGCCGGTCCGCCCGTCCCCGCACGCCGGCCGGCAAGCTCCAGGTTCTCGCGCACGGTCAGCGAGGGGAAGATGTCCCGCGTCTCCGGCACGTACGCGACGCCCAGCGTGGCGATTTCATAGGGCTTCAGCCCGACCAGCCGCTGGCCGTCCAGAACGATGGCGCCGTCCGCGGGCGGCAGCAGGCCCATGATCGCGCGCAAGGTGGTGGTCTTGCCGGCGCCGTTGCGCCCAAGGACAGCATAGACCTCCCCCTGCCGCACGGTGAGCGACAGGCCGTGCAGCACCCGGGTTTCGCCATAGCCGGCAAACAGGTTGGCGACCTCAAGCATCCGCGCCGCCCGCTTCTTCGCCCCCCGCTGGTTCGCCCCAGGTGCCGAGATAGATCTCGCGCACCAGCGCACTGGTCCGCGCCGCATCGGGGGTGCCGTCGAACACCACCTCGCCGTAGTTCAGCACGGTGATGCGGTCGGCGATGTCGAACGCCAGGTCCATGTCATGCTCGATGACGACCAGGGTCAGGTCGGCCGGCAGGCTGCGCAGGACGCCGTGGAAGCGGTCGATGGCGCCGGGGCCGAAGCCCGACGTGGGCTCGTCCATCAGCAGCACCAGGGGGCGGCAGGCCAGCGCCAGCCCGACCTCGAGCTGGCGCCGCGCGCCATAGGGCACGGCATCGACCGGGCGGTCCAGCCAGTCGCCGAGACCGACGCTGGCGGTGACCTCGTCCACCGTGGACATGATTTCGGGGTCGCGCAGGGTATCGCGGCCAAGGCCGGCCGACTTGCCCTGGGCGATGGCGGCGGCGAGCGCCAGGTTCTCGCGCACGCTCAAGCCAGCGAACAGGTTGTTCTTCTGGTAGCTGCGGGCCAGCCCGGCGCGCGCGCGGGCATCCACACGCAGGCGGGTGATATCGCGGCCGTCGAGCAGGATGGCGCCGCCGTCCGGTTTCAGGGTGCCGGCCAGCAGGTTGAAGAGCGTGGTCTTGCCAGCACCGTTCGGCCCCAGGATGACGCGGCGCTCGCCCTTGCCGATGCTCAGGCTGACGCCGGCGGTCACCGCCAGCGCGCCGAACGACTTGGTCAGGTTGCGCGCCTCAAGCATGGCGGGGCCCGGCGTGGAGGTCCTCGTCGTCGCCCGACGGGGCCGGCTGGGCGGCCCGGCGTGCGCGCCGCGCGACCAAGTGCTCAAGCTGGCCGTAGAGGCCGCGGCCGCCGCTCAGCACCACCGCGATCAGCACCGCGCCGACGACGATGTGCCAGTGGTCGGTCAGGCCGGAGACCTCGTGCTTCAGGAACACGAACACAGCCGCCCCCAGCACCGCGCCGACCAGGGTGCCGAGGCCGCCCAGGATGACCAGCACCAGTGCCTCGCCCGAAACGGTCCAGTGCAGCAGGCCAGGGGAAACGAACATGGTGTGCTGGGCCGCCAGCGCGCCGGCCAGCCCGGCGAGCGCGCCGGAGATCGCGAACGCTGCCGCCTTGTGGCGCCATACCGACAGACCGACGGCGCGCATGCGTTCCTCGTTCGAGCGGATGCCCACCAGCGTGCGGCCGAAGCCCGACCGCAGCACCCAGGCGGCGACAGCGTAGGCGACCACCACCATCGCCAGGCAGCCGAGCGCGAACGTCAGCGAGTCGTTGAGGTCGAGCCCGATGCCGCTCAGGTCGGGCCGGGTGACGCCGAAAATGCCGTCGGTGCCGCCGAAATAAGGGCTCTCGAACAGGTACACGTACGCCATCTGCCCGAACGCCAGCGACGCCATGATGAAGAAGATGCCGTGGGTGCGCGCGGTGACCGCGCCGATCGCGGCGGCGAACAGGGTGCTGATGACAAGCGCCATCGCCATGCCGGCCGCCGTGCCCCATTCCAGGAGCGCGGTGCTGGCACCGTATGCGTACGCACCGACGCCATAGAGCGCGCCATGGCACAGCGAGACCATGCCGCCATATCCGGCGACGAGGTCCAGGCTGATGGCGAGGATCGCCAGGATCGCCACCTCGGTCAGGATCTCCCGCCCGAAGAACCCCGTGGACACGCCGTAGACCACGCCGGCCACGATCAACAGGCCCATGGTGGCCGACTTCAGGCGGGTCTGGTGGAACATCGGCCGGCTATCCGAGGCTGCGGGCGGTCAACTGCGCGCGGGGAACAGGCCGGCCGGGCGCAGGATCAGCACACCGGCCAGCGTGGCGTAGATCGCAACCGCCGCCAGTTCGGGCGCCAGCACGGCGCCGAACGTCTGCACGAAGCCGGTCAGCAGCGACCCGGCGATGGCCCCCTTCAGGCTGCCCAGCCCGCCGACCACCACCACGATCAGGCACGGGATCAGGATGGTGACCCCCATGTCGGTGGTGACCGACAGGATCGGTGCCGCCACCACGCCGGCCAGCCCGGCCAGCGCGCAGCCGACGCAGAACACGATGAAGAACACCCGTTCCACGTTCACGCCCAGGCACGCCGCCATCTGGTCGTTGTCGACCCCGGCGCGCACCATGGCGCCGATTTGGGTGCGCGACAGCACCAGCCA
Source organism: Alphaproteobacteria bacterium (assembly GCA_965227515.1). Classification (GTDB taxonomy): domain Bacteria; phylum Pseudomonadota; class Alphaproteobacteria; order CALKHQ01; family CALKHQ01; genus CBDDFZ01. The sequence continues at coordinate 153,748 of CBDDFZ010000001.1, read as the reverse complement.
CAGGGCCGCCATCACCACCAGGCCCAGGCCGATGATGAACAGGCGGTAGGTGGGGTAGACGATGCCGAACAGCGTCGTCTGGCCGGTGAACAGGGCCGGCTCCTCGATGGAGAGTGCGATGTCGCCCCAGATCATGCGGAACACGTCCATGAACACGAAGATCAGGCCGAAGGTGACCAGCACCTGGTTCATCGGGCCGGCACGCCGCATGCGCCGGATCAGCGCCAGGTAGAGACCGACCCCGATGGCGGCGACCACCACCGGCGCGAAGGCGAACGCCGCCCAGTAGCTGCCGACCAGCGCCACCGCCGACACGCCGACGAACGCGCCCAGCCCATAGAGCGCGCCATGGGCCAGGTTGACGAAGTGGAGCAGGCCGAAAATGACCGTCAGCCCGATCGCCAGCAGAAACAGCAGCATCGAATACTGCAGCGCGTTCAGCGCCTGCACGAACCAGAACGAGGGGTCACTGGGCATGTGGTCTGCGTTCCAATCCCATTGGTAGTATCACGCGCAAACCTGGGTGGAGTCCCGACCGCGGATCACCATGTACCCAAACTTGTCGTCCTCGCCCTTGTGGCGAGGACCCATTCACGTCCAACTCCCTAACAGATCAAGTGGGATCGTGAAGCCGGATGGACGTTACCCGAATGGCGGCAGCGCCGGTTCAATCTAGTTTCTGCCGAACGCTGCACGGATATGGGCCCTCGCCACAAGGGCGAGGGCGACGAAGTTGGGTGTAGGCTTGATCCCCGAGGTAACTACATCTCGCAGCCGTTGGGGGCGTCGCGCACGGCCTCGACCACCTCCAGGATTTCCTGGGTCAGCGTGCCGTCCTCGGCGGCGACCGTCTCGTAAATGTAGATGTTCTGCACCACGTTGTTGGTGGCCGGGTCGATCTCCAGCGGGCCGCGCGGGCCGGTGAAGCTCATCGACGACAGCGCCGCGGCCAGCGACGCGCGGTCGGTGGCACCGCCCTTGATCGCCTCGACAATGGCGCGGCCGGCGTCGTAGCCGGCGACCGCGAATTCGGACGGCAGCCGGTTGTAGGTGTCGATGTAGGCCTGCACGAAGGTCTCGTTCTCCGGGCTTTCGATCACCGGCAGGTAGTGCAGGGCGGCGATGATGCCCTCCGCCGCCGGCCCCTCGGCATTGACGTAGAGCGGCGAGGTCAGGAAGCCGGCGCCATAGAGCGGGGTTTCCGCCTTCAGGCCGAAGCTGTCGTACTGCTTGACGAACGAGATCGCCTCGCCGCCGGCATAGAACACATAGACCGCGTCCGGGTTGGCTTCCTGGGCGGTGGTCAGATAGGGGCCGAAGTCCTGGGTGTTCTGGAACGGGGTGTAGGCGCCGCCGACAACTTCGCCGCCCAGCGCGGTGAACTCCGCCGTGAAGGTGTCGATCATCTGATGGCCGGCCGCGTAGTCGGGCGCCATCGTGTAGACCGTGCGAATGCCCTGGTCGTACATCCATTGCCCCATCGGGCGGTTGACCTGGCTGTTGGAGAACGACACCCGGGTGATGTAGGGGCTGCAGCGCTCGCCCGTCGCGGCGTCGTTGCCGGCATTGGCGACGATCAGCGGCGTCTCCGCCTGGTGGATGAAGTCGCGCATCGCGCCCAGAACGCCGGATGAGACCACGCCGACGATGACATCGGCCTCGTCCTCCAGGATCAGCTTGCGGGTTTTGGCGAGCCCGACCTGCGGATCGACCTCGGTGTCCTCGCGCACCAGCTCGATGGTGTGGTCGCTGACCTCGCCGCCGAAATGCTCCATCGCCAGCGCGAAGCCGTCATCGATCTCCTGGCCCAGCGCGGCATAGACACCGGAATAGGGCAGCAGCAGCCCGACCGTGTAATCCTCCGCCTGCGCCGGCATGCTCGCGAGCGCGCCGAACGCCGCCGCCCCGCCCAGCAGAGCCATTTTTTGAATTTTCATCGTGTCCTCCCAAAAACCGTCATCGCAGCGATGAAGTACCTGTCCCGACACTACCCCAATTGGGCGCGGGTTGCCCATGGCCGTTGACCGGTGGCGCTGCCTGCGATTATGCGGAGACCGTCATGTTGGATTGGACACCGGATAAGCCACTGCGGCTGACCGTTGACGGGGCGGTGCTGGAGGCGCGCGCGGTCGGGCCGGCGCCGGCCAGCGCGCCGACCATCGTGCTGCTGCACGAGGGCCTGGGTTGCGTGGCGCTGTGGCGCGACGTCCCCGAGCGTCTGGCGGCGGCCACCGGCTGCGGCGTGTTCGCCTATTCGCGCCAGGGCTATGGCGGGTCCGATCCGTGCGATCTGCCGCGCCCGCTCGACTACATGACCGACGAGGCGGTGCGCGTGCTGCCCCAGGTGCTGGACGGCATCGGGTTCCGGCGCGGCGTGCTGGTCGGCCATTCCGACGGTGCCTCCATCGCAGCACTCCACGCGGGCCTGGTCGGCGACCGCCGCGTTGCCGGCATCGTGCTGATGGCGCCGCACTTCTTCACCGAGCCGCAGGGGCTGGCGTCGATCGCCGAGGCCAAGGCCGCCTATGACCAGGGCGACTTGCGCGACCGGCTGGCCCGCTATCACAGCCATGTCGACAATACGTTCCGCGGCTGGAACTACAGCTGGCTGAACCCGGATTTCGAAGCCTGGAACATCGAAGCGCCGCTGGCCGACGTGGGTGTGCCGGTGCTGGCGATCCAGGGCAAGCAGGACCAGTACGGCACCCGCGCCCAGATAACGGCGGTGGAGGACGGCGTGCCCGGCGCCGTCCAGGTGGCGATGCTGGACGATTGCCGCCACGCGCCCTTTATCGACCAGCCGCAGCGCACCCTTGACCTGATCGCCGAATTCGTCGCCGCGCCCGACGTGCTGGGCCACGCCTCGGAGGCCGCTACATGACCGATATCGACTTCCGCACCGAACCGCAGCACTACCGCCATTGGCGGATCGAGACCGAGGGCGCGGTCGCGCGCCTGATCATGGACGTGGACGAGGAAGCTGGCCTGTTCGACGGCTATGCGCTGAAGCTCAACTCCTACGACCTGGGTGTCGACATCGAGCTGGCGGATGCCATCCAGCGTTTGCGCTTCGAGCACCCGGAGGTCGACGTGGTGGTGCTGCAATCGGGCAAGGACCGGGTGTTCTGTGCCGGCGCCAACATCCGCATGCTGGCGGGTGCGGCCCACGACCACAAGGTCAACTTCTGCAAGTTCACCAACGAGACCCGGCTGGCGATGGAGACGGCTGGCAAGGACTCCGGGCAGCGCTATCTGTGCGCGGTGAAGGGGGCATGTGCCGGCGGCGGCTATGAGTTGGCGCTCGCCTGCGACCACATCATGCTGGCCGACGACGGCACGTCCTCGGTGGCGTTGCCGGAGGTGCCGCTGCTGGCGGTGCTGCCGGGCACCGGCGGACTGACCCGGGTGACCGACAAGCGCAAGGTGCGGCGCGACCGGGCCGACGTGTTCTCGACCATGGAGGAGGGCGTGCGCGGTGCGCGGGCGCTGGACTGGGGACTTGTCGACGAGTTGGTGCCGAACGCGACGTTCGCCGACGCCGTCACCGCGCGGGCGGACGCGATGGCGGGCGGGCGCACCGCCGCCAGCGGTATCGAGAATGGCGGTATCGCGCTGTCGCCCATCGAGCGCACCATCTCCGACGACGCCATCACCTATTCGACCGTCTCGGTCGCGCTCGACCGCGAGGCCGGCATCGCGACGATCGAGATCGCCGGGCCGGACGGCCCGGCCCCCGCAGATGCCGACGCGTTGCACCGCGAAGGGGCCGGCGCCTGGACGCTGCGCTGCGCGCGCGAGCTGGACGACGCGCTGCTTCACCTGCGCTTCAACGAGACCGAGCTTGGCGTGCTGGTGTTCAAGACCGCCGGCGACCCGGCCCTGGTCGCGGCGCACGAAGCCGTGCTGACCGCCAATCGCGGCCACTGGCTGGCCAATGAGATCCTGGCTCTGTGGAAACGGGTCTTGCAGCGCATCGACCTGACATCGCGCTCGCTGGTCGCGCTGATCGAACCGGGTTCCTGCTTCGCCGGTCTGCTGGCAGAGATCGCGTTCGCCTGCGACCGCACCTACATGGCCGATGGCGTGTTCGAGGGCGACAACCGCCCTGTCGCCACGCTCACGCTGTCGCCGCTGAACTTCGGCGCGCTGCCGATGGCCAACGACCTCAGCCGGCTGGCGACACGCTTTCTCGGCGCGCCGGAGACGCTGCGCGCGGCGGAGGAACATATCGGCCAGGCGCTGGAGGCGGCGGACGCCGACAAGCTGGGGCTGGTCACTTTCGCTTATGACGACATCGATTGGGAGGACGAGGTGCGCATCTTCCTGGAGGAGCGCGCCAGCTTCTCTCCCGATGCGATGACGGCGATGGAGGCCAATTTGCGCTTCGCCGGGCCGGAGACGATGGCGACCCGCATCTTCGGGCGGCTGACCGCCTGGCAGAACTGGGTGTTCCAGCGCCCGAACGCGGTCGGCGAGGACGGCGCGCTCCGGCGGTACGGCACCGGCCAACGCCCGCAGTTCGACCGCAAGCGGGTGTAGTGTCCCGAATCTGAAGTTCGTAACAGTATCTGCTGGCCTCGATCGAACTTCAGATTCGATTGGGACACTAGCAAAATATTGTTTCTAGTGTGGTTTTCGGTTTCGAAGTTCGCGCTGGTACCACCGCAGTTGTATGGCGAACTTCGAAACCACCACACTAGCGGCCGAGCGCGTGGCCGCGATGTGCCATGATGTGGCTGGCGATGGCCTCCACCTCGACTGCGGCGGCGAGAACCGTACCCGCCCTCAGCGACTCCAGGCTGTCCAGGCCCGCGAAATAGATGCCGGGCGTCGACACGCAGTTTCGCTGCAGTGGCTGACCTTTGTCATCGGTCGCGCCGGGAACCCTTAGCCAGCTGAAATCGCCGGTGAAGCCTGTCGACCAGATCACCGTAGTGACATTCTCGGCCAACAGGTCGAGCTCGCGGATCGGCGGGTCGGGGAATCGTGAAGGCACCGTCTCGGCGGGGTCGGGCCGTGACGGCGGCGCGCTTATCCCGGCCGCATCGATGTAGGCGTCGATCTCGCGGCGAAGCGCTTCCGACATCCGGTCGCCATAGGCTGCGCTCTCCGCCAGCGTATCGGCGAAGGTCAGCGTCCCATCTTCCGTCGCACCGTCCAGGCGGCCGAGCATCGTGACGCCTGTGGCGCTCAGCGATTGCAGGCTGATCGTGTGGGTGGCCCCGATCAGGCCCCGGCCGGACGCGGTCTCGCGCGGCTTGGCCATCCGCCCGGTGTCGGTCAGCCAAAGGAAAATGTCGCGATTCCTGTGGGTTCTGGGCACGCGGCCGTTGCGGCCCGTCGAGAGGTACACGCGCCGGCCGCCAAGCGCGATGTCCTCCGCGATCTGGCCGCCTGAGTTGCCGCATCCCACCACCAGGACCGCGCCATCGGCCAGCGCGGCCACGTTGCGGTAGTCGGACCCGTCGATCTGGGTGACGGTGTCCGGCAACTTTGCTGCCAGGCCCGGTCGGCGGGGGACGTTCAGGTTGCCGGTTGCCACCACCACCGATCCCGCGACGACTTCATCGGCCGCCGTCACCACCTTGAAGCGGTCTCCCAGCGGCCGCACCTCGGCGATAGCGTTGCCTTCTTGAACCGGAAGACGATGCCGCCTCGCATAGCCTTCCACCATTGCCACGAAGGCATCGCACGTCATGTAGCCTTCCGGGTCGTCGCCGTCGTAACGGTCGCCGGGCAGCACGGACAGGACGTTAGGGGTGTTCATCCGGAACGTTGACCAGCGCTGGGTGCGCCAGGTCTCGCAGATGCGATGACGCTCGAAGACGACATGGCGCAAGCCGGCCTGCTGAAGCGCATAGCTCACGCCGAGTCCTGCCCAACCCGCACCGATGACGGCGACGTCGAGATCGACTGCACGAACGTTCATGACGCTCTCCGAGACTGCCGATGGTCTCGAACGGGCAGGTTACGCTCGTCGCAGTCGGTCGAGGAGTCTTTTCGCTGCGCGTCCGCTAGCCCTCGTCGTGACGGTGCGGCTGGCAATCCCCACCGCGATGTGGCGCAATGGGCAAGAAAAGGACGACGTCAACGAGCGGGGGAAGACATGCGTACGACCGTGAAGCTCTCGGCAACTGGTCGGTGACGGAGTCCAACGCCGCCGAAACGCCGATCTGGACGGCAGCTTTCCTGCGCGCGGGCAGTCGCGTGTCCGACTGGGACTTCGAATTCGTCGGCGAGGGCCGCAACGCCTTTCGGATAGAATATGACGGCGAATGGTTCGTGTTCTCCCGATCTCCGTAGCGTGCGGTGGCCTCAAATGAACCGTTTGCGGCCTGTGGCGACCTAATGCTGGGGGTAACAAACGGATTTGAAGGTGGATCATGCGCTCAACAATTCTGAACGTCAGCTTTTTGTGCTCTGGCGCGCTGGTGCTGGCGGCGTGTGCCGGGTCGACGGCGACACCGGTCGACAGCGGGGCGGCGGGGCCGCAGGCCGACACCACCGCGCCCGAAGAGGTGCGGGCGTCCGGGTACACCGACCTCGCCGATCCGGAGCATGTCCAATGGTGCATCGACCAGGAAACCGCAGGCTGGCCCGCACTTGACGGGGTTTTCATTGAGTGGGCTCCGTTCCTGTACAATCGCGGCGAGCCGGTCATGAACCAGCTGACCAGCAATATGGTTGAGGACCTCTTCTGCTCGATCATATTGGCCGGTGGCGTCAAGCTGATCGGGCACACTGACACGGTCGGCAGTGCCGAAGACAACATGGCGCTGTCGCTGCAGGTTGCCGGCGAGGTGCGTGACGCGATGGTCGCACAGGGCATCGACCCCGCCGTCATCGACGTTGAGGGCCGCGGCGAGACCGAACTCGTGATCCCGACGGAGGACGAGGTTCCCAACCAGGCCAACCGCCGGATCTCCTGGGAGCTGCCGTGGTGAGTTCCGCTGTCCGCACGATGGTGCGGCATCGGCGCGCGCGGCGCTGAAACCGGGGCGGTTCCGGGGTATGCTGGCCAGGTAGTAGATACTCGTTTGTCAGCACCCGGAGGCCGCCATGACCGGCTCGCTCGCCGTCGACTACGACACGCTGATCCCGAACAATGTCGGGCTTGCCGACGACCGGCGGGTGCTGCGCGGGCTGGAACGCTGGCATCCCGGCTATCTCGACTGGTGGCAGGAGTTCGGCCCGGCCGGCTTTCAGGACGCGCAAGTCTATCTGCGCACCGCCGTCAGCGTGGAGCGCGAGGGCTGGGCCCAGTTCGGCTATGTCCGCATGCCGGAATACCGCTGGGGCGTCCTGCTGGCGCCGCCGGAGGAAGGCCGCACGATCAATTTCGGCGAGCACAAGGGACAGCCGGCCTGGCAGGAAGTGCCGGGCGAATACCGCGCCATGCTGCGCCGGCTGATCGTGATCCAGGGCGACACCGAGCCGGCATCGGTGGAGCAGCAGCGCCATCTCGGCGCGACCGCGCCGTCGCTCTATGACCTGCGCAACCTGTTCCAGGTCAATGTCGAGGAAGGCCGCCATCTGTGGGCGATGGTCTACCTGCTGCAGAAGTATTTCGGCGCCGATGGGCGGGAGGAGGCGAACGGCCTGCTGCACCGCCATTCCGGCTCGCCCGAGGCGCCGCGCATGCTGGGCGCGTTCAACGAGGCGACGCCCGACTGGCTGTCGTTCTTCATGTTCACCTTCTTCACCGACCGCGACGGCAAGATGCAACTGGAAAGCCTCGCCCAGTCGGGCTTCGACCCGCTGAGCCGCACCTGCCGCTTCATGCTGACCGAAGAGGCGCACCATATGTTCGTCGGTGATACCGGCATCGGGCGGACGATCCGGCGCACCTGCGAGGCGATGACCGAGGCCGGCATCGACGACCCGCGCGACGTCGCGCGCATCCGCAACCTGGGCGTCATCGACCTGCCGACGATCCAGAAGAAACTCAATCTCCACTACGCGCTGTCGCTGGACCTGTTCGGGGCCGAGGTCTCGACCAACGCCGCCAACGCCTACAACGCCGGCATCAAGGGCCGCTTCCGCGAGACCCGCATCGACGACGACCACAAGCTGACCGAGGCCACCTACCGGGTGGCCGGTCTCAGCAATGGCCGGATCGTCCATGAGGACGCGCCCGCCCTGTCGGCAATCAACATGCGGCTGCGCGACGATTACGTCAGTGACTGCATGTCCGGCGTCAGGCGCTGGAACACCATCGTTGCCAAGGCAGGTGTGGCGTTCGAGTTCACCCTGCCGCACGAGGCGTTCTACCGCCAGATCGGCGCCTTCTCCGGGGCGCATGTGGCGCCCGACGGCACGGTGATGACGGCCGACGATTGGGCGGCCCGGCGCGACGACTGGCTGCCGACCGCCGACGACGGCGCATTCATCCAGTCGCTGATGGTGCCGGAGTACACGCCGGGCAAGTACGCCGGCTGGATCGCCCCGCCCAAATCAGGCATCGACAACAAGCCCGGCGACTTCGAGTACGTGAAGCTGGCGGCTGCCTGAGTGCTGCCTCAGTAGATTTCCCGCAGCACGTTGAAGATGCGGGTGGCGATTAGCGCGAAGCCCGCATCGTCGTAGTGATCTGCCTCGTTCCAGGTCATCGAGATACAAAACGGCGGCCCGCCGTCCAATGGGCGCAGCATGTACGTCAGATTGGTGATGCCGAAGTCGTTGCCGCCCTTGAACGCAATGCGGGCCCAGTCCTCGCGGATAGCGGCACCCGGATTGATGGTCATCAGGTCCAGGTCGGCGACGGCGGTCATGAGTTCGCACAAGGTGCTGACCGACAGCCGCCAGCCGTGCGCCGTGCGTCCGTTGGCGTAGTCGCCGACGCCCGGCAGTGGAGCGTCGCTGAGACCTTCCAATATTGCCGTGCGTTCCTCGGGCGTCGCGTCGAGATAGCGCTGCTGCAGGTCGGCATCGGCCTTCAGCTTGAAGTATTCCCCCGTCGTCGTCAGCGGTGCAGGGCCGCCGGCCGCTTCCACCTCGCGGCGGCCGACCAGATCGATCAGCACGTCGGTGGCGGTGTTGTCGCTGAGCGAAATCATCATCGCGGCCAGGCTGGCGACGGTGATCGGGTGGCCGTCGGGATAGCCACGTAGTTGCCCGGACCCGGCCGAGGCGTCGGCGGCGTCGTAGCGCACCACCTGGTCCCATGCCAGCGTGCCGGCGTCCACCGACCGCCGGACGGCCAGCAGCACCGCCAGTTTGAACGCCGAGGCGACCAGCAGGGGCTTGTCGGCATTGTGTGCCGCCAACACTTGGTCGCCCGCAGTTACGATCAGCGCCGTCTCGCCTGGCAACTCAGCAAGCGCAGCCAGTGGCTGCTCAACGCTCGTGTCCTCAGGCACCAGTTCCGTGATGAACAGGCCGGTGATGAGCCCATCCTCGTCGCGCAGCAGAAACATGCTGGACGTGCCGTTCTCGAAGCGAAGACGCCAGCCGTCGCCCTGGCGTGCCACGACCTCCAGCGCGCCCGCGTCCGCCGCCACGCGGCCAACCGCCGCCGCCACGATGGCGGGCGTCAACTGACCACGAGCCACCGACGCGATCCAGTCGGCATCGACGCCGCGGTCCTCTACGATGCGCCGGATCACGTCCTCGTCGGCCACCGGCGGTGGCGCGGCCAGGGTGTGTGCGCCGGAAGCGAAAGCAAGAACAAGGACGGCAGCGATGGACCAACGGGCAACCCTGTTCATGACTGCCTCCGCGTAAGCCGCGCAAAATGCCGGGCGGGATCGCTCGTCGCGGTCTCGCCAACACATTTCATCACTGGCTGTTTGTAGCCCTCAACCCCAAGTGGCCCTTCTGCCCGACGCATGCGCGTTGAACGGCTTGCCAATTGAACCAAGCGATGGGACTCTTATCAACAATGGTCAGCAATCTGGAGACCGCCCACTCAAAATTGGCGCCAAAACAAGCCAGTATTGCAAACGCGAATAAGCGGCAAGTCTCGCTGACTCTCCCGCCGCACCCGAGTTAGGTCAAGGAACGATTCGCGGGATCGAAAGCAATGCGAAAGGCATTAGCAATATTTGTTGCCTCCTTTCTGATGGGATCTCACCCCCACCACGCGGACGCCGGCATGGAGGAGGCCATCGCTGCATACCAGGCGGGTGACTACGAAACCGCAGCCGAACATTTGCGCCCGCTTGCGGAGCAGGGCGATGTATTGGCCCAGTACAATCTGGGCTATTTCTATCGAATGGGACTTGGTGTCCAGCAAGATTTCCTCGAGGCTGCCAGTTGGTACAGTCTGGCTGCCGCACAGGGTGACGCCATTTCGCAAGCCGCTCTGGGGTCGATGTACGAAAGAGGCATCGGGGTAGAACTGGACCTTGAGCTGGCTGCCGAATGGTTTCAGTTGGCGGCGGAGCAAGGCTTGGCAAGCGCACAATATAGTCTTGGCGTTATGTATTATTTGGGACGCGGCGTTCCGCAGGACTATTTGGAGTCTGCGCGTTGGTTGCAGCAGGCCGCTGAACAAGGGATGGCCCAAGCTCAGAGCAACTTGGCTCAACTGTATGCTGAGGGTCTTGGCGTCGAGCAAGACTTCGGTATGGCCATCAGGTTGTATCGCCTGGCAGCGGACCAAGGCTATATGTTCGCGCAATACAATCTTGGCCTGATGCATGAGGCCGGCCAGGGCACTGCGCCGGATATTTCGGAAGCTGCCGCTTGGTATCTACTCGCGGCTCGGCAAGGCGATGCGGGGGCGCAATATCGACTTGGCCGAATCTACATTGACGGAACGGAGGTTGGAGCAGACCTGGTGAAAGCGTATGCCTTGTTTGGACTGTCGAACAATTATCTTGATCAGGCGTCCGTGCAGGAACTTCTCTCAGCAAGCGAATTAGCCATCGCCGTTGAGCTTGAGAGGGACTGGCGTGACGACCCATCGCTGATCGAGTAGCGCATAGACGCTGTATCGGGACGCGACACGCGGCTAGGGTGTTGTCGGTCAAATCAACCCGCTAGCTCGAACCCCGACCGAAATGCCCGTCACAGTACAGAACCAGGGCGACGTCGCCGTCGTCACCGTCGATGCGCCACCGGTCAACGCCATCGGCAAGGCCGAGCGCGAGGGGCTGCTGGCCGCGGTCGCGCAAGTGGCCGACGACGATGCCGTCGTCGGCGCGGTGCTGACCGGTGCGGGCAAGACTTTCATCGCCGGGGCCGATACCCGCGAGTTCGATGCGCCGCCGATGCCGCCGCACCTGCCGGACGCGGTCAACGCCATCGAAGCGTCGGCCAAGCCGTGGGTGGCGGCGATCAACGGGGCCGCACTGGGGGGCGGCTGCGAGCTGGCGCTCGGCTGCCGGCAGCGCATCGCCGGCCCGCGCGCCATGATTGGCCTGCCGGAGGTGACGCTGGGCGTGGTGCCGGGCGCCGGCGGCACCCAGCGCCTGCCGCGACTGATCGGTTTCGCCGCCGCGCTCGATCTGATCTCCCAGGGTAAGGCGGTGAAGGCCGACACGGCGCTGGCGCTCGGCATCGTCGATGCCATCGAGGACGATCCTGTGACCGCCGCCATCGCCGCCGCGCGAGGGCTGGCCGGCACGCCGCCTGACCCGCTGTCGGAACGTCCGTCGCCTGAACTGGACGAGGCCGCGCTGGCCGACGCGCAGGCGATTGTTGCCAAGCGTATGCGCGGCCAGATCGCGCCGGAGCACGCCATCCGGCTGGTGCAACTGGCCACGTCGACCGACTTCGAGGATGGCGCGCGCCAGGAGCGCGAGACCTTCTTGGAACTGCGCGCCGGCCCGCAGGCCAAGGCGCTTCGCCACATATTCTTCGCCGAGCGTGCCGCCCGCCGAGCGCCGGAGGCCAGCGAGGGCACCGCGCGCGAGATCGCATCCGCTGCCGTGGTCGGCAGCGGCACCATGGGCGCCGGGATCGCCTATGCGCTCGCCCAGGCCGGCATCGCCGTCACGGTGATCGAGGCCGACGCAACCGGCATCGCGCGCGGACGAGCCAATATCGCCCGGCTCTATGACGCGGCGGTCAAGCGCGGCCTGATGGACGCGGAGGCGGCGCGCGAGCGCCAGTCCGCCATCGCCTGGTCCAGCGACTATGGCGCCGCCGGGTCCGCCGATCTCGCCATCGAGGCGGTGTTCGAGGACATGGACTTGAAGGCGCAGGTATTCGCCGCGTTGGACGCGGTGCTGCCGGCTGGCGCGGTGCTGGCCACCAACACTTCGTACCTCGACGTCAACCGCCTTGCCGCCGGCACCGGCCGCCCGGCCGAGGTGCTGGGGCTGCACTTTTTCAGTCCGGCCCACATCATGAAACTGCTGGAGATCGTGCGCGGCGATATGACTTCGGCCGATACGCTGGCGACAGGTCTGGCACTCGCCGCCCGCCTCGGCAAGGTGCCGGTGATTGCGGGCGTCTGCGACGGCTTCATCGGCAACCGCATCCTGGCGCGCTACCGCGAGGTCGCCGACACCATCCTGATCGACGGTGCGCTCCCCTGGCAGATCGACGCCGCGATGGTCGAGTTCGGTTTCGCCATGGGGGTCTATCAGACCCAGGATCTGAGCGGGCTCGACATCTCCTATGCCAACCGCCAGCGGCTGGCGCCGACCCGCGACCCGGCGCGCCGCTATGTGCCCATCGCCGACAAGGTGTGCGAGATGGGCCGCCTCGGGCGCAAGACCGGCAAGGGCTGGTACGTCTATGGCGAGGATGGCGTGGGGCAGCCGGACCCGGAGATCGAGCTCCTGGTGATGGACGAGGCGGCGCGCGCCGGCGTCGACCGCCACCCGTTCAGCCACGAGAAAATCCGCACCCGGGTGCTGGCCGCAATGATCAACGAGGCCGCCGACATCCTGGCCGAGGGCATCGCCCGCCGCCCGGTCGACATCGACTTGGTCGAGGTGTTCGGCTACGGCTTCCCGCGCTGGCGCGGCGGGCTGATGTGGACGGCAGACCAGATCGGCCTGCCGTCGATCCTGGCCAATCTGGAGCGCTTCGCCGAACAGGAACCGGCGATGTGGCCGATCAGCCCGCTGCTGCGCGACCTGGTGGCCAAGGGCGGGACGTTCGCCGGGATGAATTGAGTATGATTTTCACGGCAAGAAACACATGACGTCATGCCCGCACTTGTTGCGGGCATCCACGTCTTATTGGCCGCTCAGGCGGCCATCTCGTGGATGCTCGGGACAAGCCCGAGCATGACGACTTCATTTGTTGCCAGTACCCGATCTACCGCCGATACGGTATCCCCAGTGCCGGCGGCAAGCGGCTATGCCGCCCGAACACCAGCAGCATCAGCAGTACCAGCGCGAATGGCAGCATCAGCACCAGGTCGGTCGGCGCGTCGATGCCGGCAAGCTGAAGCGCGGTGGTCAACTCCAGGCTGAGCCCGAACACGAACGCGCCGGCCAGCACCCATAACGGCTGGCCGCGCGCCAGCATCGCCAGCACAATGGCAATGAAGCCGGCGCCCCCGGTCATGCGCGGCTCGAACAGCCCGGCGCCCACGGTCGACATATAGGCGCCGCCCAGCCCGGCCAGTAGCCCGGTGACGGCGAGCGCCATGGCGCGGGTCCGCGTGACGCTGACGCCTGCGGCATCCAGGGCCGCGGGCCGGTCGCCGGCGGCTTGCAGGTTGAGGCCGGCCTGGGTGTGGCGGAAGACCCACCACACCGCCGCCACCAGTGCCACGGCCAGCAGCGGTATCGGCCAGTCGGCGGCATCGGGCAGGCGCGGGCGGGCGCGGCTGTAGGCGAAGTGATGCATCAGCGCGGTCAGGCCGCCGGCGCCAAGCGTGATCGCGATGCCGACCACGATTTGGTTGGCGCGCAGCACGACGCAGAGCACGATCATCACCGCCGCTCCTGCCAGCCCGGCCAGCGCGCCCGCAAAATAGCCGGCCAGGAACGACCCCGTGCCGTGCGCGGCGGCGAAGCCGGCAAGGGCGCCAAGCAGCATCATGCCCTCCAGCCCCACGTTCAGTACCCCGGACTTCTCCGACACCTGCTCACCGAGGCCGGCCAGCAGCAACGGCGTGCCGGCGGTAATGGCACCGGTCAGCAGCGCGCCGAGAAAGGTCGCGGTGAGCAGGGCCTCCATCAAACCACCACCTTGCGGCGCTGGCCGGCGACCTCGACCAGGGTCAGGAACACCAGCATCAAGGCGATCAGCACCGGCACGAAGAAGGTCGGCACGTCGGTGCGCCGGGCGGCACTCTCGCCGCCGATCAGCAACATGGCGAACACGAACACCAGCGCGATCACCGCGTAGCCGTTGAAGCGGGCGAGGAACACCAGCGGGATCGCCAACAGGCCATAGGCCGGGTTCCAGTCGGCGGCGACGTTGCCGTGGACGCCCAGCACGTCGACCGCGCCGCCCAGCCCGACCAGCCCGGCGCTGAGCGCGAAGGCGAGAAATGTCAGAGCACCCACGTTGAGCCCGAAATGGCGCGCGGCGCGCGGGCTGGCGCCGATCATTTGCAGCCGCAAGCCGATAGCGGTGTGGCGCATCATCAGGTGCACCGCGATCACCAGCACCGCCGCCAGCACCACGCCCCAATGCACGGTGGTGCCGCCGATCCGGCCCAGCCTGTCGGCGACGTCCAGGGTTGCGGTCTGCGGCGAGGTGGTGGTCGGGTCGTCGAACACGGTCTTGATCAGCAGGTTGGCCAGCCCGAGACCCAGGAAGCTCGTCATCAGGGTCGAGATGATCTCGTTGATGCCCTGGGCGGCCTTCAGGAAGGCGGGCAACAGCGACCACGCCGCGCCGACCACGATGCCGATGACACACGCGGCGACGAGCGTCAGCCCGCCGCCCAGATGCGGCAGCAACGCGGGCGCCGCTGCGGCTGCGCAGACCGCTGCCAGCAGGAACTGCCCGTCGACGCCCAGGTTCCACAGCCCGGCGCGGAAGGCGACGATCAGCCCGGCCGCGATCAGCAGCAGCGGCGCCATGCGCGTGAGGGTGGCTTCCAGGCCGCTCGGCGAGAACAGGCCGCGCTCCACCACATAGCCGTAATAGGCCAGCGGATCGGCGCCGAACGCGAGCAGCACGACACCGCCTGCGACCAGCGCCGCGAGGATGGGGACGATGGCGCGCAGCGCGCCACGGACCGGGTCAGGCCGCATCGCCGAGCGCATTGGCGGCCAGCCCGGTCATCAGCCGGCCAATCTCCGTCTCCACGGCGGCCCGGTCCGCGCCCGCCATATTGTCGACCACGCCGCGCACGCGGCCCCGCTCCAGCACCGCGATGCGGTCGCAGGTTCCCAGCAGCTCGTCGAGCTCGTTGGAGATCAGCACAATGGCGGCATCGCCCATGCCCCGCCGTGCACGGATCGCCTGCCGGGTCGCGCTTGTACTGCGCAGGTCGAGACCGTGGGTCGGCTTGTTGAACACGATCAGGCGCGCCGCGCCGTCTGCATCGGAGGCCAGTTCGCGCGCCAGCAACACGCGCTGGATGTTGCCGCCGGACAGGTGGTCGATCGGCGTGCGCGGCGAGCGGGTCTGGATGTCGTGGGCGGCGATCCGCGTCGCCGCATCGGACAGGATCGACGACCAGCGGGTGAGGCCGTGCCGCCAGTGCGGGGCGGCGCCGATGGCCTTGGCAAACAGGTTGGTGGCGACGTCGTGGCCGGGTGCGACGCCTTCCTCAAGCCGCGCGTCGGTGACGTAGCGCACGCCGGCCCTGCGCAACCCGGCCACGCCGTCGCCGCTCACGTCCCGGCCGTCCAATCGCATCGTGCCGCTGGCAAGCGGACGCTGGCCCGCCAGCACCTCGGCCAGATGGCGCTGTCCGTTGCCGTCGACGCCGGCGATGCCGAGCACCTCGCCGGGCCAGACCGACAGGTCGATGCCCGAGATCGCCCGCTCGCCCGGCAGTGCCCGCGTCGCGGCGCCTCTAAGCTCCAGGCGCGGAGTCCCGGTGCGGTCGATTCCGGGTCGATCGGCATCAACAATATCGGCACCGGAAGCGGCACCGCCGAACATCAGGCCGACGATGGTCGCCTCCGGATCGGCATCGCCCGCCGCGAGCGTGCCGGCCACTTTGCCGCGCCGCAGCACGGTGAACCGGTCGGCCAGTGCCGTCGCCTCGCCGATCTTGTGGGTGATGAACAGGATCGCGCGGCCTTGCGCGCGCAGCCGCCGGAGGAGTGCTGCCAGTTCCTCCACGCCGTCCGGCGGCAGCATGGACGTCGGCTCGTCCAGCACCAGGACATGCCCGCCGTGCCAGAGCGCGCGCATGATCTCCACCTGCTGCTGCTGGCCCAGGGCGAGGCGGCCGACCTCGGCATCGGGGTCGACGTCGATGGCCAGTTCGCGGCTGAGGGCGTCGAACCTGGCCCGCGCGGCCCGCCGGTCGAGCGTGCGCCACCATCGCCCGCCCAGCATCAGGTTCTCGATGACGCTCAGGCTGGGGACCAGTCGGCCATGCTGGTAGACGGTGCCGATGCCGCGTTTGAGCGCATCGGCCGGGGATGCCAGCCGCGCGGCGGTGCCACCGATCTCGATACTGCCCGCGTCGGGTTGCAGCATGCCGGCCAGGATGCCGACCAGGGTCGATTTGCCGGCGCCGTTCTCGCCGATCAGCGCATGGATCTCGCCACGTCTGAGGTCCAGCGACACACCGTCGTTGGCGACGATGCCGGGAAACGCCTTGGTGATGCCCTTGAGGGTCAGCGCCGCCTCGGCGGCCTGCGCCGCCGCGTCAGTCGATGCCAGCCGTTCGACCACATTGGCCCGGCGCGCGTTATTGCGCACCGTCCTCCGCGACCGCATTCATCAGGTCGCGCACCTCGCGGGCGTCGGCGATCAGCTCCACGAACACCTCGCCGGCGATGATGTCGTCGCGCAGCGTCATCAACTCCGCCCACACCTCGTCGGGGATGTGTGGCGTGCGCAGCAACTGCACGCTGTCGTCGGCGAGCTGGATGCCATAGCCGCGGCTGCCGAACGTGCCGGCTTCGAGATCGTCCACCATGGCGCTGAACACCGGCTCCATGTTCCACAGCACGGATGAGAGCAGGTGGCCCTGGTCCAGCTCCGATTTGTCGCCGATGACGTCGATGAACCAGACCTTGCCGCCGTCGACCGCCGGGGTGGTCTCCACCGCCTGGATCATGCCGAAGCTGGAGCCGTCGCCCTGGCCGAAGACGATGTCGGCGCCGGCGGCGATGACGGTCTCGGTCACCCGGCGTCCGCCCTCGGCGTCGGCATAGGCGGCGGGGCCGATGACGGCGTAGACGATTTCGACCGTCGGGTCGGTGCGCCGCGCGCCGAGCGCGAAGCCGCCGGAATGCGCGTTCCACCCCGGCGGCTCGCCGGAGACGACGATGCCGAGCGTGCCGGTGCGCGTCATCCGCGCGGCAAGCGCGCCGGCCATGAACGCGCCCTCGTGGCCGTAGAGCGTGTAGTCGGCGACCTGGCCCGGCACCAGATCGTCGGGCCGGTCGGTGATCGCCACCGGCACGCCTGTTTCCGCCGCGATCTCGGGTGCGGCGGTGTTGTAGCCGCTGGCGTGCGCGATCATCAGGTCGGCACCTTCCTCGGCCAGCTCGCGCAAGGTCGGTCGCACGTCGCCATAGCCCAGCCCCTCGGCCGGCAGGAACTCCAGGCCGTACGCCTCCGCCACCGCGCGCGCCGCTTCCACGCCCTGCTGGTTCCAGCCGTAGTCCGTGCCCTGCTCGGGCGTCAGGATGGCGATGGTGTCGACCGTTCCCCCGGGCGCATCCTGGGCCGCGGCGCCCGCGGCGAACTGGGCCGCGAACAGGCCGGCCAGCGCGCACAGGCCCAGCCATTTCAACGTTGCGATCATCGGCGTACCTCCGTTGGGCGCAACCTGCAAGCTAACGCGCCCCCGGTCAATCGGCAGCTTGCCGAAACCCCCGAATTGCGTGGCTTTCAAGCCCCCTTCGGGCCGCTAAGTGACCGGAATCACAGTGTGATCCACCTCACACCCTGGATGAACGAACCGCGTGCTCCCACTGACATACGCCGGCAGCCGACGGCGGAGCGACCGTCAACCAATGATCGCGCCGGCAACAGCGGCGCGACCAGCATGTGGGAGAGAAAACATGCCAGTCTTCAAATGGAACACCATTCCTTTCATCGACTACAACGAGATCTTCGGCACGACCGGCTATGACAGCATTGCCGGCACAACCGGTGCCGACAAGATCACCGCGCTTGGCGGCCATGACTTCATCGGCGCCGGTGCCGGCAACGACCTGATCGACGCAGGCTCGGGCAACGATACGGTCTATGCCCACAATGGCGACGACACCGTCTATGGCGGCCTCGGTGGCGACTTCATCGATGGCGGCAACGGCAACGACAGCCTCTACGGCCACGATGGCAACGACTGGATCGAGGGCCGGGACGGCGACGACTACCTGAATGGCGGCACCGGCAACGACCGCCTGGATGGCGGCTATGGCCGGGACACCATCGATGGCGGCAGCGGCAACGACTACCTGATCGGCGATGCCGGCATGGACATGCTGCGCGGCGGCACCGGCGACGACCTGATCGATGGCGGCTTCAACAAGGACTACATGTACGGCGAGGACGGCAACGACACGCTGCTCGGCGGCGACGGCAACGACATCATGTCCGGCGGCGACGGCGACGACATCCTCAAGGGCGACATCGGCAACGACAGCATGGATGGCGGCAACGGCGCCGACACGCTGTATGGCAGCTTCGGCAACGACACGATGACCGGCGGCGGCGGCGACGATCGCCTGTATGCAGGCGACGACAACGACATCGTCATCGCCGGGGCCGGCGAAGACGTGGTCAACGGCGGCGACGGCGACGACCGGGTCTGGGGCGGTGGCGACGACGACACGCTCTATGGCGCCGATGGCGAGGATACGCTGCAGGGTGGCGACGGCAACGACCGCCTCAATGGCGGCGACGACGACGACCTCCTGAAGGGCGAGAACGGCGACGACCGTATGGCCGGCTGGCTGGGCAACGATATCCTGCGCGGTGGCGACGGCAACGACACGATCTACGGCGACGACTACAGCGACGACGGCAGTACCTGGACCTTCAACGAGATTTACTTTCTGGGCGCCAACGACACGCTGCTGGGTGAGGCCGGCGACGACGTGCTCAATGGCGGTGCCGGCAACGATGTGCTGTTTGGCGGCGACGGGAACGACGAGCTGAACGGCGGCGATCACCAGGATCGGCTGATCGGCGGCCTGGGTGAGGACACCCTGCGCGGTGGCGAAGGCTTCGACACATTTGTCTTCGAGACCTTCGACGATTCCCCGCCCAACATCGGCTTCGACACCATTGCCGACTTCCAGTTCGGCGACAGGATCGACCTCTCGGCGATCATGGCGGACTACCCGGACGCCGCGTTCGAGATCACAGAGTTCGAGAGCGACAACAACCCGGACCACCAGCTCTTTTTCATCACCGTTGGTGAAACCGCCGGCAACCTGAATGACATGCTGATTCGGGTATTTGTAATCGACAACGACGGGCTGAGCGTAGACGATATCATCGTCTAAAGGGCCTGCCGGTTGATCTGTGCCGGCCCTCACCTCCGTCCGGCCAACCTGAGAGGAGACTAGCGTTGGGCGGCCGGGTGCCAAACTGGAGCGCGGATGCGCGACCGCATGGGAATGGGTGAGGGCTGGTGCCGATTCAGCGAGAGGGAAAAACGATCTAGCAGGCTATGGGCCTGCACCAGCCGCTCTATGCGTCCGAGCGGCCGGGCCAGGGCAGGCGCGCCACCGGCACGCCCTCGTCGGCCAGTTCCTCGGCCTCGGCATCGGTGGCGTTGCCGTAGATCGGCCGTTCCTCGGCCTCGCCATGGTGGATCTTGCGCGCCTCGGCTGGGAAGCCGTCGCCGACGTTCTCGAAGTTCTCCTCCACCACCTTCTTGACGTGGTGGAGCGCGGTGCGCAGGCGCGCCATCTCGCGCATCGCCTTGGCCATCTCAGCACGGGCGAGTTCCTTCGCGCCTTCGGGGACCGAGACCGATTTGCTGTCCGAGGGTGTGTTCGGTGCCTGGTCCGCTCCGGCATCCTCGGTGCTGGCCGTATCGGCATCGGCTTGCGCCTGCTGTGCGCGCACCGGCGCGGCCGAGCCCTTGTTGATGCGCGGCGCCATCGGCGCCTTCTCCACCTCGGTGTCGCCGCACATCGGGCAGGTCACCTCGCCGGCCGCGGCCTGGGCGTCGAACGTGGCGCCGTCCCGGAACCATGCCTCGAACTCATGGTCCTGGCCGCAGCGGAGTTGGAAAACGATCATGCGTGCGCGCTCCTGCGCCCTGGTGGCGGCCGCCAGTATGACAGCCAGATGACAATCCGTCCTAAATGAAGCGGATCGGGCCCAAGTTCAACTGTTGCCAGTGGAACTGTTGCTGGCCGAACTGTTGCCAACTCAACCGTGCCCGGCGCCTTCGGGTTCCATGTCGGGGCGCGGCTCTGCGAGCGGCTGCACCGGCACGGGCTCGGCGAATGCACGGTCGTGCTCCAGCGACGGCACCATGCCGCGCGCATCCTCGATCCGAGTCGACTCGATCTCTGCGGTGATCACGCCCGGTTCGGTGCCGCCGTCCGCCAGCACCTCGCCCCAGGGGTCGACGACCAGAGAGTGGCCATAGGTCTTGCGCCCGCCGGCATGTTCGCCGCACTGCGCCGGCGCGAACACGAAGCACCCGGTCTCGATGGCGCGGGCGCGCAACAGCGTGTGCCAGTGCGCCTCGCCGGTGAAGCGGGTGAACGCCGACGGCACGGTCAGGAAGCGTGCGCCGGCCTGGGCCAGCGCCCGGTAGAGCGCCGGGAAGCGCACGTCGTAGCAGACGGTCAGCCCGGTCGGCCCCCACGGTGTCGCCGCCAGCATGGCGCGGTCGCCGCCCCGGAACGTCGCGGATTCGTGGTAGCGCTCGCCGTTCTTCTGGGTCACGTCGAACATGTGGATCTTGTCGTAGCGGGCGGCGATCTCACCCCGGTCGTCGATCAGGAACGAGCGGTTGGCGGCCATCTCGGTATCCAGCCGGATGTGCAGCGAGCCGATCAGCAGCCAGGCGCCGGTCTCCCGCGCCACCGCCCGCAGGCGTGGCAGCGCCGGGTGCTCGTCCTCGGGCAGCGCATGCTCCAGGATCAGCCGGCGGCGGTTCTGGATCATCGCCACGTTCTCGGGCGTGCAGACCAGGTCCGCGCCCTGGTCGACCGCCTGGCGGATGAAGCGCTCCGCTGCGGCGATGTTGGGCTCGAACTCCGGCCCCGCCGTCACCTGCACGCATCCGACCGTGAATGTGCCTGTCATGTGGTCCGCTCAACGTGACTTGATCGACGGACTCTACACGCTCGGGGTGCGGTCGGCCAGCCGGCGGGCGGCGGCCAGCGACAGCGCCACCGGTGCCTCGCCGTCGGTATAGATCAGGTCCAGCCGGTCGCGGCGGCCGACCATGGACTTCGGCAGCGGGGCATAGCTATGCGCGCCGCCGCCGAGCTGTGGCGTCAGCGCGCCGACATCGGTGGTGCGGCCGGCCTCGATTCTGAGCAGGCAGAGCTCGCGCCCGTCGTCGGTGGCGCCGACCAGCGGCACACCGGCCAGGCGCAGGAAGCTGACCGGGTCGGATGCGGTGGCGAACCCTTCCATGAACGCGGCCTCCACCAGGTCGAAGTCGACCGCGGCGGCATCGTCGTTGCCGGCGTCGGTGGGCGGCGCGTGGTCCAGGTGCGGCGTCTGCCACTGGGTGTGGCCCGGCGTGTGGTCCGGCGGCGGCCGGTTATGGCCGATGGCGTGCGGGTGGTGATGGTGGTGATGCGGATGGTCGTGCGGTGCCATAGTGGTTTCCTATCCCAATAACTCAGCCGTCATCGCGAGCCGGCAATTGCCGGCGCGGCGATCCAGGCGATTGCCGTAACCGTGCAGAGGTTGCTCTGGATTGCCCATTGGCTATCAGGGTCGCGCCGCATTCGCGTCGCTCCTCGCAATGACGGGTTCTAGTAGGTTACAGGCTTGTCGATGATGTCCTTGTGCGCGCCGAGCTTGTTGTGGGCGACCAGCGTGCCCAGGGTCTCGACCACGATGCGGGTTGCCATCAGGGCGGTGATCTCCGCCGTGTCATAGGGTGGGGAGACCTCGACCACCTCCAGGCCGCAGATGCCCTCCGCAGCCACCAGGCCCAGCATCTTCAAGGCCTCGCGCGGCAGCAGGCCGCCGGGCTCCGGCCAGCCGGTGCCGGGCACGAACCCGCAGTCGATGCTGTCGATGTCGAAGCTGATGTAGACCGCGTCGGCGCCCTTCCAGGCGACATCGAGCGCCACTTCGGCCACCTTCTCCGGCCCAAGCTGCTCGACGTCGCCGATGGTCAGCACCGTGGTGCCGCGTTCGCGCGCCACCTGCACGCCCTCGCGCGGCACCTGCCAGCCGCCGATGCCGACCTGCACCAAATTCACCGCCGGCACGTTGGGCATGTTGGTGGCATGGAACCACGGCGTGGTGTGCATGCGCTCGTCCAGGTCCTTCTCCTGGGTGTCGACGTGGCGGTCGAAGTGGATGATGCCGATACGCCGCGAGGTGCACTGGGCGATGCCGCGCACGCAGGGAAAGCCGATGGAATGGTCGCCGCCGAGCATGATCGGCAGCGCGCCGGACGAGAACACGTGGCTGACGCCGCGGGTGATCTGGTCGAAGGTCTTTTCCAGGTTGGCCGGGATGGTGAACACGTCGCCGGCGTCGCACAGCGTCATCTGCTCGCGCAGGTCGACGCCAAGCTCGTAGTTGTAGGGCGTGTAAAGCGCTGAGATCTTGCGGATGCCCTGCGGCCCGAACCGGGTGCCGGGGCGGTAGGTGGTGCCGCCGTCGAACGGAATGCCCAGTACCGCGGCATCGAACTTGCCGACGTCGCGCACATCCTCCACGTAGGGCGCCTTCATGAAGGTGTTGATGCCGGCGAAGTGCGGCAGCTCCCCCCGCGCGAAGGTGGGGATCGCCTTGTCGTTGATCGACTCCGCGCCTGGCAGACCCAGCTTCAGCGCGCGCTCCTGCTCGCGCAGCCAGCCGGCGACCGGCAGGTCCGCCTCGCCCTCCAGCGCCTTCCAGCCCTGGGATTGCAGCTTGTCGAAATCGGGGTGGTGGCGGCGGCGCTCGCCGCGCCGGTATTCCGGCAACAGGGCGCCGGCGACCGGCCGGCAGGCTCTACGCATGGTGGTCGTTTCCTCCTGTGGGGGCGGCCGCGCCCCGGTTGGGCACGGCCACGTTCGTGTTGCGCTCGGCCAGGCTGGGCCGCTGGCGGTTGTTGTAGCCGGGCAGGTCGTAGGTGATGGTGGCGCCAACGGTATCCGGTGCCTCGATGTCATGGCGCACCTTGTCGAAGGTCAGCACCCGGGTGCCCAGCTTGAACGCCTCCTTCAGGTCGTGGGTGATCATGAAAATGGTCATGTCGTTCTCGCGCCACAGCCGGTCGATCAGCTCGTGCATGTCGTTGCGGATGCCGGGGTCGAGCGCACCGAACGGCTCGTCGAGCAGCAGGAAGCGCGGCTCCACGATCAGCGCCTGGGCAATGGCGAGGCGCTGCAGCATGCCGCCGGAAAGCTCGGTCGGCATGGCGTCGCGCACTTGCGCCAGGCCCACCGCTTCCAGTGCCTCCATGCCGCGCACGACAGCGGCGCCCCTCGCCGCGCCGTACAATTGTCCCAGCCAGCGATTGCCGCGGAACTCCAGCCCCAGGATCACGTTCCGGAGCACGCTCAAGTGCGGAAACACCGAGTAGCGCTGGAACACCACGCCGCGGTCGACGCCGGGTTCCGGCGCCAGCGGCGTGCCGCCGATGAGAATCTGCCCGCTGGTGGGCTGCTCCACCCCCAGCAGCATGCGCAGGAACGTGGTCTTGCCGCAGCCGCTGGCGCCGACCATGGTGCAGAATGCGCCGCTGTCGACGGTGAAATCGAGCCCCTCCAGCACCGGCTTGGGGCCAAACGACTTCGCGACGTCACGCACCGCCACGTCGCTCATGTCTTGTGCGCCCACGCGAACGCCCGCCGGGACAGCATGGCGAGCAGGTAGTCGATCACGTAGGCCAACAGCGTGATCCAGGCGACGTAGACCAGGATGATGTCCATCGACAGGAAGCGGCGGACCAGGAAGATGCGGTAGCCCAGCCCTTCGGTCGACGCGATGGCCTCCGACGCGATCAGGAACAGCCAGGCCGGGCCCAGCGCCAGCCGCACCCCGGAGATCAGCCGCGGCAGCGCCATCGGCAGCGCCACCCGGGTGTAGATCTGCCAGCTCGAGGCGCCCAGCGTCTGCGACTTGATTAGCAGCTCGGACGGAATCTCGCCGGTGCGCATGGCCAGGTCGCGAACCAGGAATGGCGCGATGCCGAACACGATCAGCACCACCTTGGCCAGTTCTTCGGTACCGAAGGCGATGAACAGGATCGGCAGCAGCGCCAATGGCGGGATCATCGACAGCACCGCCATGAACGGCGACAACAGGCCCGATATCAGGGGCAGCAGCCCGATCATCACGCCCAGGCCGATACCGATGATGGCCGCCGCCACCACGCCGATGGCCAGCCGCATCAGGCTCGCCCCGGTGTCCACCCACAACAAATACTCCCCGGTGCGCCGGTCCTCGCTGAAGGCCATCTGGTCGATGGCCTCCGCCATGGTCGCGAACGAGGGCAACAGCTTGTCGGCCTCGTTCTCGGCCAGCCGCGCCGACGACGCGACCTGATAGCCGACGATCAGCAGGATGAACGGCAGGATGCCGAGCAGCAGGCGCGCCTCGCGCCCCGGCTTGCGGTTGATCAGCCGGGGCACGGGCCACCCGCACGCAAGGTCACCGTCTCCGCCGGGCTACAGCGCCCCGTCGGCCGCCATCTGCATGTAGGTCTCGTCGAAGCGCAGCTTGACGTTGCCTTCGTCGCCCAGCACCTCGCCGCCGGGGAACCCGATGCCGACATAGTCCAGGTCGGCGCCGATCAGGCCGTGCTCGTCGGAGAAGCGGCGCACGTTGTCCATGGTCTCGATCAGCGCCGGGCTGAGCACGAACTCCACCGCCGCGGCCGGCTCGAAGAACATCTGCGTGCTGGCGAGCTGCGCGTCGTAGCCGGCGAGATCGGTGCCGGACGCCACGCCCATGGCGGTGCGCGCCGCGATGGCGGCCTCGTCGTCGCCCGCCATCAGCGCCATGGTCTCGTACCACGCGCCGACCAGCGCCTTGGCGAAGTCCGGGTTGGCGGCCAGCACCTCGGTGTTGACCACCATCATGTCGATGATCTCGCCGGGGATCTGGCTTGAGTCGAACAACGCGGTCGCGCCCGGGAAGGCGCCGACTTCCGCCAGCAGCGGGTTCCAGGTGACGACCGTTTCCACCTCGTCCGACGCGGTGAACACCGACACGATGTCGGCGTCGGAGGTGTTGATCACGGTCAGGTCCCGCTCGGTCAGATCGGCGGTCTCCAGCGCGCGCGCCAGCAGGTAGTGGGAGACGCTGAGCTCGACCAGGTTCACCGAACCGCCGGCCAGCCCCGCGATGTCGGTCGCGGTCTTGGAGACGATGCCGTCATTGCCATTGGAGAAATCGCCGACGATCAGCGCGGTCGAGTCCACGCCGCCGACCGCCGGGATGGTCAGCGCGTCCATGTTGGTCATGACGCAGCCGTCGAACGCGCCGGCCGTGTACTGGTTGATCGACTCGATGTAGTCGTTGATCTGCACGACCTCGATCTCGATGCCGTACTTCTCGGCCCACTTGTCGACGATGCCCTGGTCGGCGGCATAGCCCCACGGCATCCAGCCGACATAGATCGACCAGGCGATGCGGAACGACGTTTTCTCCTGCGCCATGGCGCCCGATGGCGCGGCCATCGCGATGCCGAGTGCCGCCGCGACCAGCGCGCCGCCTGCCAGTGTTCGGAAAATGCGCATGTCAGACCCCCTTCTCGTGTCGGGGGAGGCCCTTCCGGAAGCAACGCCATGGGAGAGCGTCGCCGGTCGACCGCCTTTCGAGCGTCGCCGGTCGAGCCTCCCGGGCTTTTGTCCCGCCGTGGCTCCGGCAAGCCCAGCCATGATTTCTCACATGGGGGCGTACCGGGAGTGCACCTCTCGGACCAGGCATCGCCGCCAGCCGTGCGTCGGACCGGTGGCGACCGGAACCCTAGGCGCATTATGGCGTTCGACGGGGCAAGACTCGTGCCAAGGCTGGATGGCCGCCGAATCAACCGGCTGTTGCATTGCGTCTGCCCGAGTCTTGATCATTTCGTGGCCGAAGTGCCCGAGTCATGTGCACGAGTCATGGGCACGTCGCCGTCCGAGCGTTCGGCGGCTATACTGCGGCGGCATCCTTAAACATGCGGGGGCGGGCCGATGGCTGAGATGAACGTCGAGACCTACGTGCTGGAGGCCGGCGACGGCATTCCCAACAACCGGTTTCCGCTGGTCGTCTATCGCGGTGCGCTGTCGAGCGACGCGGTCAGCGCCGATGGCTGCGCGGGCGTGTTCCACGGCAATGGCTGGCAGGGCACCTGGCTGAACGGCGTGTTCGCCTATTGGCACTATCACCTGCACGCGCACGAGGTGCTGGGCTGCATCTCCGGCAGTGCCAGGGTCGGCTTCGGCGGCGACCACGGCATCGTTGCCGATTTCAACGAGGGTGACGTGGTGATC
Organism: Alphaproteobacteria bacterium; assembly: GCA_965227515.1. Classification (GTDB taxonomy): domain Bacteria; phylum Pseudomonadota; class Alphaproteobacteria; order CALKHQ01; family CALKHQ01; genus CBDDFZ01. Next base: position 127,121 of record CBDDFZ010000001.1, on the reverse strand, counting down.
ATCCCGGCCGGCGTCGGCCACAAGCGGATGTCGCAAGCGCCGGGGTTCAAGGTGGTCGGCGGCTACCCGCCGGGCCAAAACGGCGCGGTGACCAATGCCGGCGATGTCGACCTGGAACGCGCGGTGCGCGAGACGGCGGCCGTGCCGGTGCCGGCCTCCGACCCGATGTGGGGCGCGGGCGAGGGCCTGCCGAAACTGTGGCACTAGGGTCTCTGGCCATCCCGGGCAGCGCGCGCTGATGCATGTCATCGTCTGCGGCGGCGGGGTGATCGGCGCGTGCTGCGCGTATTTCCTCACGCTGCGCGGAATCGAGGTCACGGTGGTCGAGCGCACCGGCGTGGCCTGTGCCGCCTCCGGCAAGTCGGGCGGCTTCCTGGCGCTGGACTGGAACGACCATTCGCCGCTCAGCGCGCTCGCCCGGCGCAGCTTCGCGCTGCATGCCGAGCTGGCCGAGACGGCGGCCGAAACGTCGGGCCGTGACTGGGGCTACCGGCGGATGGAGACCCTGAGCATCGCCGCCAGCGGCCAGCGCGACATCTCCGCCCATGGGCGCGGCGAGCTGCCGGCCTGGGTTTCGGCCGGTGCCGCGCTGCAGGGCCGGCTCGGCGGCACCCAGACCACCGCCCAGGTGCATCCCGGCGAATTCACAAAGGCGATGATGGAAATGGCCCAGGAGGCCAGCGCGCAGCTGCTGTCCGGCAGTGTGGATGGGGTCGATCTCAACGACGCCGGCGACGCCGTGGAAGCGGTGGTGGTCGATGGCGAGCCGCACGGGTGCGATGCGGCGGTGATCGCGCTCGGCCCCTGGTCGGTGCTGGCGACCCAGTGGTTGCCGCTGCCGATGGTCTACGGCCTGAAGGGCAACAGCGTGGTGTTTCGGCCCGATCGCGAGGTGCCGGCGCATGCCGTCTTTGCGGACGTGGAGCTGGGCGGGGGCGGGACTTTGTCGCCGGAGATCTACCCGCGGCCCGACGGCACGGTCTATGTCTGCGGCCTGTCCAGCGAGCAGCCGCTGACCGCCGATGCGGCGGCGGTGACGCCCGACGATGGCGCGGCGGAGAGACTGCGCGATGCGGCGGCGGCGGTGGCGCCTTTGTTGAAGTCGTCGGAGATCCTCGCCGAGCAGGCCTGCTACCGGCCGGTGACCCGCGACGGGCTGCCGCTGATCGGCCCGGTTGGCGGTGTCGGCGGGGTGGCCGGCGCGTATGTCGCCACCGGCCACAGCGTGTGGGGCATCCTCGATGCCCCGGCGACGGGGGAGGCGATCGCCGAACTGATCGCGGACGGCCGCACGACAATCGACCTCGGCCCCTTCAACCCGGACCGTTAGTTGGCTGCCAATCCCTCCGGGTCGCCAGGCACGATCATGGTGATGTCGCCGCGCTCTGCGCCCGTGTCGTCGACATACCAGAACCGGCCCGGCTGATGGGCGATGCGCCATTCCGCGCTCGGCCCGCCCTGCCAGGCGACGTGATAGCCGGTCTCGGTCAGGTTCCAGTCGCCCTGCAGGACGTTGCCGTCGGGAAAGCGGATGTAGGCGGTTTCCTCGGTCTGGTAGTAGATCACGGCCTGCTGCGGCTGGCCGATATCGACATAATGGGTGCTGCCCAGCATGACGGTGAGCAGGATGTCCTTGATCAGGAATTGCATGGCTCTTTCCTTCGTTGGCATGGCGTCGAGCGTTCGCGGTGGTGGCTGCGCTGGACGTGGATTAACTCGTCAAGTAACTTGACCATATGACCATGAACGCACTTCGTCAAGTGACTTGACTAATGGACCATGAAAACACCCTCAACAGTACCCGCATCGACCACATCGGCTGGCGGCTGTGGAACGCGACCGCGCGCTGGAAGCAGGCGTTCGCGCAGGGCATGGTCGCGGCGGGGCATGGCTGGTACGCGGAGGCGCGTGGCTCGATCCTGCCGTATATCGACCCGCGCGGCACCAAGCAGTCGGTGCTGGTGCAGCGGATCGGGCTCACCAAACAGGCGGTGCAGCAGATGGTAGACGACCTGGAGCGCGAGGGCGTTGTGGCGCGCCGGCCCGACCCTGACGACGGCCGCGCCAAGATCATCGTCTACACCGACAAGGGCCTGAAGGCGCAGCAGGATGCGGAACGGGTCAAGCGCCAGGTGGAGGCCGACATCCGCGCGCAGATCGGCGATGCCGACTTCGACCGTCTCTACGAGATACTGCGCCGCCTGGCCCCGGAGTAGGCGCCGGCTCATACCACCGGCACTATTCTCTGACACACCCACTACGTGTGGCGTCATCGCGAGGAGTGAAACGACGACGCGATCCAGGCGATTGACGTGACGTCGCATAGGTTGCTCTGGATTGCCGCGTCGCGCCCCCCATTCCAAGAGATGGGCGGCGCTCCTCGCAATGACGGCAACGGGTCGATGACTTCTGCCGCTGGGCTCGGTCACGTAGCCCGGATGATACGACGTGAAATCCGGGGCAATTCGTAACGACGCAGTCTTGTCGTCCCCGGATTACGTTGCGCTCCATCCGGGCTTCTGTAACGGGCCATTGTTGGTCAATCCCTTTTTCGTCGTCCCGGCGCCTGGGTCATGCTTCTGTACGGGGTCGGCGCAGGGCCGCCGCCAAGATGGATATGCGAGGATCGGTCGGTCCAATCTACGGAAGCGTGCTCTCATGCGAGGCGACATCCCGGATGGCGGCCTGACCTGATCCATCGTCCCGGCGCGGGACGGCGCTCGACGGGCCGGTGTCGGTGCCCGTCGAAGCTCGTGTGTCGGTTCTCCTTATGCCGCGGCCATCATGCTGTCGCCATCGCCGGGCGCACCGGTCCGGCATGGTTGAACGGTGTGCCGTCAACCCACATCCGGTGCATGATGACGGCGAGCCGGCGCGCCAGCGCGACCTTCGCCTTCCTCATGCCCGCACGCCTGGCCAGCTTCATCGCCCAGCTCTTCAGCCAGCCGCCCTCGATCGGCCGGGTCAGAACCACGTGTGCCGCCTCATAGAGGGCCGAGCGCACATCGGCGTCCCCTACCTTCGATATCCGCCCCATCACCTCGCTCTCGCCCGACTGGCGCTTGGTCGGCGTCAGGCCGAAGTGCGCACCCACCAGGCGCGACGAGGCAAACCGCCCGGGGTCGTCCACTCCCGACAAGTAGGTCAGTCCGACAATGCTCCCCACGCCCGGCACCGTCATCAGCAGGCGAGCGCGATCGTCGGCCTGCGCCGCCGCCCGGACCTGCCGGTCCAGCGCCGTGAACGATAGCAACAGGCCATCGCGTGCCGACAGCAGCGCCCCCGCCACCGCCTCCAGTACCGGATGCCCCGCCACAAGCTCCGAAATACGTGTCGAAAAGCTGCGCCTGGTGGTGTGCCCTACCTTCAGCCCGAAGTTCCGCAGCTGACCACGAAGGTGCATCTCAAGATCGTGCAGCTTCGCGCGGAGCTGGTCGCGACCCTTCAAAAGGGCCCGCATCTCCTGGGCCGCCAAAGACTTGCAGTGAACCGGCCGAAACCAGCCCACACGCATCAGCTGAGCAATCCCGCGTGCGTCCGAGCGGTCCGACTTCACCGGCATCGTCGAAAGGGCCCGCGCAACATGACGCGTCTCCAGCAACTCAACCGAAAGACCGCCCTGCGCGCACTCCCGCACAAGCCATTGCGACAACGGCCCCGCCTCAAGACCAATCCGCTCAACCGAAATCCCCAAAGACCCAAACCACAACAACAAACCCGCCGGCGTGCTCGCAATACGAGCCTCGCAGACAATCCCGCCCGCGCCGTCAACAACGCATACCGATGACCATTCCAAAGAAACGTCAATCCCGGCATAGTAGTTCATGGTCGTCTCTCCTCGATGTCTTGGAGCGGCAAACCCGACTCCGTGTATGACACCGACATCTTGAGGGACGACCACTCATGCACGCCACCAAACAAGGGCCGTTAGCCCATCTACGTACCTGATGAGGTTGTCGTTGTTAGCGTTTCTGGCTGCTGCCCAATCTCCGTCGTCATGCCCGCACGTGTGAAGCCTGTCCTCGGACTTGATCCGAGGAGGCATCCACGAGCTGGCCGCGAAGCGGCCAATAAGACGTGGATGGTCGGGATAAGCCCGACCATGACGCACTGTATTGGCATCAATGATGATACGGGTGGCCGGCGAGGATCTGCTGGGCGCGGTAGAGCTGTTCGATCAGCATCACCCGGGCCAGCAGGTGCGGCCAGGTCTGGCGGCCGAAGCTGAGCCGCCAATGCGCGGTGTCGAGAAGGCCGGGCGCCAGTCCGTCGGCGCCGCCGATCAGGAAGCCCACCGGCAGGCGGGCCTCCTCGGCCCAGCCCGCGAGGCGCTTGGCGATCGCGGTGCTGGTGGCGCGCTCACCCCGGCTGTCCAGCGCCACCACGGTCTGGCACGGTGCGACTGCCTTCTGCAGGCCGGCCGCTTCCTTGGCGGCGCGCTCGCCCGCCGACAGATTGCCGCGCACATCCACTTCCTGCACAGCGAGCGTCCAGGTCAGCCGGGTGGCATAGGCATCGAACGCCGGTTGCAGCGGGTGGCCCTTCAGGCGCCCCGCCGCGGCGATGACGATACGGATGGCGGCCTAGCTCAACGTTGGCCCCTGGGCGGCACGACGGGCCCTCAAACCGCAGCTTCCTGCGGTCCGGGCATCTGCCACATCTTTTCCAGGTTGTAGAACGTCCTGATCTCGGGGCGGAAGATGTGCACGATGACGTCACCGGCGTCGATCAGTACCCAGTCTCCCTTTTCGGCGCCCTCGACGCGCGCACCGCGCACGCCGTTGTCCTTCAGGGCCGCTGCCAGGTGCTGGGTGATCGCATTCACATGCCGGTGCGATCGCCCGCTGGCCACGACCATGAAGTCGCCGATGCTGGTTTTTCCCTTGAGATCGATCACGACGACATCTTCTGCTTTGTCGTCGTCCAAAGAGTGCTGAACAATCTGCAGCACTGCGTCGGCCGCAAGCGGCCTTTTGCCGAACGGCAACACTGTGGCGGAAATTGCGCCCTCCTTATGCGGACCCATTGCCAACCGAGCGCGGCGCGTCCGCTGCGCCTTGCGCTCGGATCGCGGTGGCCGATGCCGCATGCCGCCGGATGGGGAGAAACATCCATGCCGGTGGCGTCATTCCGGCCAAGCCTACGGCCAGCCGCGGCCGCTGTCGAGCCCTTGCGAACCGACGCGATGCAACGCTGATCAAGGCCCTGAGAGAATATGAAGGCCGATCCAGGATCGCAATCGGCGTGATGTGAAATATCGATGACCACGCCCGCCAGCGATGGATGTCGGCCAGATTGTCCGCCCCCATCAGCCAGACGAAGTGTGCGCGGCGATAGCGGCGGCAAAGCGCGCGCAAGGTGTCGACGGTGTGGAACACGCCGATGTCGTGCTCGAACCGGCTGACGCGGATGCGCCGCGCGGCGCCAGCCGCGGCCACTTGTGCCTTCGCCCCGGCGACCCGCTCTTCGAACGGCGCCATGCCATCGGTCGACTTCAGCGGGTTCTGCGGCGCCACCAGCCACCACACCTCGTCCAGCCGCAACCGGCGCAACGCGACCTGGCTGATGTGCACATGGCCGTCATGGGCAGGATTGAACGATCCGCCGAGCAGCCCGATGCGTTTCCGGGTCCAGCGCGATGGCGGCACCGGCAGCAGTTGGGAAGACGTGTCGGACGTCAGGGCCGGACCTGCCCGGTGCCGCGCACCAGGTACTTGAAGCTGGTGAGCTGCTCGGCCCCCACCGGCCCGCGCGCGTGCAGCTTGCCGGTGGCGATGCCGATCTCGGCCCCCATGCCGAACTCGCCGCCGTCGGCGAACTGGGTCGAGGTGTTGTGCATGACGATGGCGCTGTCGACCTCGCGCAGGAACCGGTCGGCCGTGGCATTGTCCTCGGTGACGATGGCGTCGGTGTGGTTCGAGCCGTTGGCGTTGATGTGCGCGATGGCCCCGGCCACGCCGTCCACCACCTTCATCGAGACGATGGCCTCCAGGTATTCCGTGGTCCAGTCCGCGTCCTCGGCCGGCTCCACCCGGTCGTCGGCGGCCTGGGTGTCGGCGTCGCCGCGGACCGCGCAGCCGGCGTCGATCAAGGAGGCGACGATGGGCTTCAGGGCGGTACCGGCGATGGCGCGGTCGACCAGCACGGTCTCGGTGGCGCCGCAGATGCCGGTACGCCGCATCTTGGCGTTGACGATAATGGCGCGCGCCTTCTCCAGGTCGGCGGCGGCATCGACATAGGTGTGGCAGAGCCCTTCCAGGTGGGCGAACACCGGCACCCGGCTCTCGTTCTGCACCCGCTCGATCAGCGACTTGCCGCCACGCGGCACGATCACGTCGACGAACTCGGCCATCTTCAACAGTACGCCAACGGCGGCGCGGTCGGTGGTCGGCACGAGCTGGATCGCCGCAGCCGGCAGCCCAACGGCGTCCAGGCCCTGCTGCAGGCAGGCGTGGATGGCGCGGGTGGAGTGGTAGCTCTCCGACCCGCCGCGCAGGATGGCGGCGTTGCCCGCCTTCAGGCACAGGCCGCCGGCATCGGCGGTGACGTTGGGGCGGGATTCGTAGATCACGCCGATCACGCCGATGGGCACGCGCACCCGCTCGATCCTGAGCCCATTGGGCCGGGTCCAGGCGGCGGTGACCTCGCCCACCGGGTCGGTGAAGGCGGCGATGTCCTCCAGGCCCTTCGCCATCGCCTCGATGCGCTGATCGTCCAGCTTCAGGCGGTCGAGCATGGAGGGGCGCAGGCCCCGCTCGGTCGCGGCGGCCATGTCCTTGGCGTTGGCATCGAGGATCTGCGGGACGGCATCGCGGATCGCGGCGGCCATCGCCCGCAGGGCGGCGGCCTTGGTCTCCGGGGTGGCGATGGCCAGTGTGTGGGCGGCCGCCTTTGCGTCGCGCCCCAGCGCGAGCATCGCGGCTTCGATGTCGCCGCTATCCCCAATGGTGTCCAGCGCTACGACGGCGCTCATGGTCTGCTCCCGAGATCGATGTCGTGCCGACAAGGTGGCGGACCTTATATCGCTCCGCAACAACCCTTGTCACCCTTGACCGGATATGGGGCAGAGCGCGCCAAGGTCCTATTCGCTGCCGGGTTCGACGCGTCGCTCGCCGATCAGCACGATGCCATCCGTGCCGGGCAGGCCGGGGGCCAGCCCCATCAGCTTGTCGATTTCCGCGTCCAGCATGTTCTCGGGACGGCGCGGCAGGTCCGTGTCCGGGACGACGGCGAGAGCAGGGGCGTCGTTGCCATTTGGCAGGTTGACGTCCGGCTGCGGCGCGATGGCGTCGTAGGCGAAGCGGCGCATGTCATCGGCGCTCGGCGGCGGATCGCGGTCGGCCCAGGCCTGCGCGCTGCTCAGCAGTGCTGCAACGCACGCAATGGCTATGCTTCCGAAAAATCGCTTCGCACGCATGACAGCGCCCCCGTTCCTGTGGGTGCCGACTTGGCTCCTTGTCTGTCAGTCGTGCGGGAAGCGGAAAATGTTCATTTTGGCGCCATCAGGCGCGTGTGGCGGGTCAGCGATAGGGCTGGTTGCAAACCAAGAAATTGGCGTCATCGCGAGCCGACACATGTCGGCGCGGCGATCCAGGCGATTGCCGTGGCGGCCGCGACGTTGCTGTGGATTGCCGCGTCGCGCCGACCAAAGTCGCCGCTCCTCGCAATGACGAGAGTCAGGTGCCGCCGTGGGCGTCCGACCACGCCTTGGGATCGGCCTGGTAGGCATGGACCGCGGCAATGACCTCGGCGCTGGCCGCGTTGCGCGCCGCGGCGCGGGCGATCAGCATGTCGATATCGGTCAGCGGGGTCATGGTCAGTGCGGCGCCGTCGAACGCGGCGGCAACGTCGGTGGCGCTGCGCAACAGCACCACCATCACGTGGCTGACCTCCGCGCCGGCGTCGCGCAGGGCGGCGGCGAAATCCAGGCTGCTGCCGCCGGTGGTGACCAGGTCCTCGACCAGCAGCACGCGGCGCCCCGCAACGGCCGCACCCTCGATCCGGTCGCCGGTGCCGTGTGCCTTGGGTGCCCCGCGCACGTAGGCCAGCGGCAGCGCCAGCCGGTCGGCCAGCATGGTGGCGAACGGCACACCGGCGGTCACCCCGCCGGCGATCACATCGGCCGGGGGAAGGTTGCGTGCGGCGGCGGCCATGGCGTCGGCAATGGCGCTGCGCGGGCCGGGCGCGCCGAGCACCTGGCGGCAATTGACGTAGTAGGGGGTCATCATGCCGGACGTCATGCGGAACGGCGGGTCTGTCCGCAGCAACAGGCATTCGGCGTCGATCAGGGCGTCGGCGGCGGTGCGGCTGAGATTGTTTGAGTCGGACATGGCGGCGACGACTATTCCCGCAGCCGCCGCGCAGGGTCAATAGGACAGCTTCAAACGCCTGGAGTTCCAACACTTGGAGCCCGCCACGGTCAGTGGCAGGCTCCCTGGTTCAGTACAGTCCTGGATAGCAATGGGCCCTCGCCGCGAGGGCGAGGGCGTCAAAGCTATTGCCGGATCAGTCCGCTTCGGCGGGGCTGCGGCGACGCTCGCCGCCGCCACGGCGCGGACGCCGGTCGCCACGATCGCCGCCGCGATCTCCACGGTCCCCGCGATCGCCGCGCTTCTCGCGGTCGACCTCGATCTCCTCGCCGGTCTCCTGGTTCACCGACCGCATGGACAGGCGCACCTTGCCGCGGTCGTCGAAGCCGATGACCTGGACCTTGACCATGTCGCCTTCGTTGACGACGTCGGTGGTCTTGCCCACCCGCTCGTTCGCCATCTCGGAGATGTGGACCAGGCCGTCGCGGTTGCCGATGAAGTTCACGAAGGCACCGAAGTCGGTGGTCTTGACCACCTTGCCGTCGTAGATGTGGTTCAGTTCCGGCTCCGCAACGATATCCGTGATCCGGGCGATCGCGGCCTCGCTGGCCGAGCTGTCGACCGCCGAGACGTGGATGGTGCCGTCGTCCTCGATATCGATCTTGGCGCCGGTCTCCTCGCAGATTTCGCGGATGACCTTGCCGCCGGTGCCGATGACGTCGCGGATCTTCTCCTTCGGGATATTGATGACGGTGATGCGCGGCGCGTAGTCCGACACATCGGAGCGCGCGGTCGTCAGCGCCTTCGCCATCTCGCCCAGGATGTGCAGGCGGCCGTCGCGGGCCTGGCCCAGCGCGATCTTCATGATCTCCTCGGTGATCGAGGTGATCTTGATGTCCATCTGCAGCGACGTGACGCCGGCCTCGGTGCCGGCGACCTTGAAGTCCATGTCGCCCAAATGATCCTCATCGCCCAGGATGTCGGACAGCACCGCGAACCGGTCGTCTTCCTTGATCAGGCCCATGGCGATACCCGCGACCGGGCGCGGCAGCGGCACCGCCGCGTCCATCAGCGCCAGCGAGGTGCCGCAGACGGTGGCCATCGACGACGAGCCGTTGGACTCGGTGATCTCCGAGACCACGCGCAGGGTGTAGGGGAATTCCTCGCGCCCCGGCAGCAACGGCTTCAGCGCCCGCCAGGCGAGCTTGCCGTGGCCGATCTCGCGCCGGCCCGGCGAGCCCATGCGGCCGGTCTCGCCGACCGAGTAGGGCGGGAAGTTGTAGTGCAGCAGGAAGCGCTCGCGGTACTCGCCCTCCAGCGCGTCGATGATCTGCTCGTCCTGCATGGTGCCCAGGGTGGCGACCACCAGGGCCTGGGTCTCGCCGCGGGTGAACAGGGCGGAGCCGTGGGTGCGCGGCAGGATGCCGACCTCGCAGGAGATCTGGCGCACGGTCTTGGTGTCGCGGCCGTCGATGCGCTTGCCGGTATCCAGGATGGAGTTGCGCACGATGTCGCTCTCCAGCGCCTTCAGCGCCTTGCCGGCATAGCCCGGCGCTTCGCCGTCCTCGGACTCGGCAGCCAGTGCCTCGACCACCTTCGCCTTGGCGGCGTCGATCTGCTCGCGGCGCTCCTGCTTGGCGACGATGCCATAGGCGCTGCGCAGGTCGTCGGCGGCCATGCCGCGAATGCGCTCGGCCAGCGCCTTGTCTTCCGGCGAGGTCTCGTTCACCGGCCACGGCTCCTTGGCCGCCTCCTCGGCAAGGTCGATGATCAGGTCGATCACCGGCTGCATCTCGCGGTGACCGAACATCACCGCGTCGAGCATCTGCTCCTCGCTCAGCTCTTGCGCCTCGGACTCGACCATCAGCACGCCGGCCTCGGTGCCGGCGACGATCAGGTCCAGGTCGGTCTGGTCCTTCTGGTCATCGGTCGGGTTCAGGACCAGCTCGCCGTCGACAAGGCCGATGCGCGCGGCACCGATGGGGCCCATGAACGGCACGCCGGAGATGGTCAGCGCGGCGGACGCGCCGATCATGGCCGGGATGTCGGGGTTGTTCTCCAAATCATGCGCCAGCACGGTGCAGACGACCTGGACCTCGTTGAGGAACTGGTCGTGGAACAGCGGGCGGATCGGCCGGTCGATCAGGCGCGAGGTCAGCACCTCCTTTTCCGACGGGCGGCCTTCGCGCTTGAAAAAGCCGCCAGGAATCTTGCCGGCGGCAAACGTCTTTTCCTGATAATGAACGGTCAGCGGGAAGAAATCCTGACCGGGGCGCATGGACCGGGCGGCGGTGGCGGTGCACAGCACCGTGGTCTCGCCATAGGTCACCATGACGGCACCGTCGGCCTGGCGGGCGACGTGCCCCGTTTCCAGCACCAACGGGCGGCCGCCCCACTCCATTTCTTTTCGGACGATGTCAAACATCTAGTCTATCTCACCTTCTTCCTACGATCGGTGCCCGCTGCCATCGGTCGGATACCAATGGTCGGGCAACGATGGATCGGCCGGTTCGTCTTTCTCGGGGCCGATCGGTTTGGCGTTCCATCGGTGGAACGCTCGTGCAGCGCGTTACACGCTGCCTGCGAATTGCCGGACCTTTGTTTTGGAATTGGCGCTGCGGGCGGTCTGGCGCGGGGGCCGCAGCGGGAACCGGTCTCCATGACCGGCATATGCCAAAAGCCACGCGAAACTCGCGTGGCCCCCGACGGATGTTCTTAGACTGCCCTGGCCATGCTGTCGATTGCGCGCCGGGGCAAGAGAGTTAGCGGCGAAGGCCCAGTTGCTCGATCAGCGACTGATAGCGCTCCGCATTCTTGCGCTTCAGATAGTCGAGCAGGCGACGACGCTGGCCGACCATGATCAGCAGGCCGCGGCGCGAGTGGTGGTCCTTCTTGTGGGTGCCGAGATGGTCGGTCAGGTTGCGAATGCGTTCGCTCAGAATGGCCACCTGCACTTCCGGCGACCCGGTATCGCCGCTGACGCGGCCATAGGTTTCGATCAGTTCTTGCTTACGTTCAGCCGTAATCGACATCAGTGACTCCGTTGGTCCTGTTGCATCACACGTACCGGCCGGAGCTGCGTTACCGATGCCACCATGCCCGGCCCCGCCTTGCTTGGCGATGGGTCGGACGTGTCGGTGTCCTCGGCCTCACGTTCGATCCGCGCAATGGCAACCAGTGCATCGCCTATCAGGGCGCGCACATGTTCCCCATCGCTGAGATTTGCAACGTGTTGCAGATCCGTGGTGCGAAGCACTTGCACGGCCCGGCCGCTACGCAACCAAGCCGCTTCCTCATCGGTCAGCGAAACCGCCGGGATGTCGTCCAGCGCCATCGCCACCGGTTGCAGGTGCTTCAATTGCTCGGATATATGCCCCAAGCCGGCAAAAGTCTCCAGCGAAATCGCCGAATCGAGGGTCATCGAGCCCACGCGAGTGCGGCGTAATGCCGCAACGTGGCCGCACGTGCCCAGCGCCTCGGCCAGGTCGCGGACCAGCGCGCGGATGTAGGCGCCCTTGCCGCAGTCGACGGAGAAGATCGCGGTGTCGGCATCGACGATCTCATCCAGCTCGAAGCGGTCGATGCGCACCGGCCGCGCCTCCAGGGTGAACTCCTCGTTGGCGCGGGCCAGGTCATAGGCGCGGCGTCCGTCGACCTTGATCGCGGAAAAGATCGGCGGCACCTGCGCGATCTCGCCGACGAACGACGGCAGCGCCGCCCGGATCGCGTCCGCATCGGGGCGCACATCGCTGGTCGCGATCACCTTGCCCTCGGCGTCGTCGGTGTCGCGCGCTTCGCCCCAGCGCACGGTGAAGTTGTAGGACTTGCCCGCGTCCATGATGTACTGGACGGTCTTGGTGGCTTGGCCGAAGGCGATGGGCAGCACGCCGGTGGCCAGCGGGTCCAGGGTGCCGCCATGGCCTATCTTGCGCGCATTTGTGATGCGCTTCAGCGCGTTGACGGCGTCGGTCGACGTCATGCCGCCATCCTTGTCGAGCACCAGCCAGCCGTCGATCGGGCGGCCCTTCGCGCGTCGCTGCCGCATGATCAGGCCTCCCTCGCAGGGGTTTCGTCGTCCTCGTCCTGGTCGATTTCCGGTGGCAGGTCGAGCGTGCGCAGCTTGGCGTTCACCGCCTCCGCCTCCGCGAACCGGTCGTCGGCAATGAACTGCAGGCGGGGCAGGCTGCGCAGCCGGGTGTGGCGGTTGAGCTGGCCGCGCAGATAGGGCGCCGCCCGGCTTAGGGCCGCCACCGCCTCGTCGGCGGCGACACCGCCCAGCGGCAACACCAGCACGCGTGCATGCTTCAGGTCGGGGCTGATCCGCACCTCGGTCACGGTGATCGATGTGTTGGCCAGCGCCGGATCGCGAAAGTCGCCGCGCAGCAGGATGTCGGCCAGGGCGTGGCGAATGGCTTCGGCCACCCGCAATTGGCGCTGCGATGGCCCGGTGTCGTGGGGGGTGCTCATGACAATACGTTGCTTCCGGATAAATTGGCCTATCGATGACCGCTCGATTTGCGATGTCGCGAGGGAGGCGATTGCGCTGCTGTTCGGCCAAAGGAATGCCGAGCGCGTATTCTCAGGCATGGTCGTCGAAACAACATTCTCTCGTCATGCCCGGGCCGGTCCGGCCGAATTTCCGGCGGACCGAGACCCGGGTATCCACGTCTTTACCAGTGCAAATGATGCAAGACGTGGATGCCCGCAACAAGTGCGGGCATGACGGAATTGGGGATAGGCGCGTTGACTGCTAGTCGATCTCCGCCGCCACGTGCTGCACTTCGTAGCACTCGATGACGTCGCCGACCTGGATGTCCTGGTAGTTCTCGAACGCCATGCCGCACTCGTAGCCGTTCTGGACCTCGCGGACCTCGTCCTTGAACCTGCGCAGCGACGACAGCGCGCCCTGGTGCACCACGACATTGTCGCGCAGCAGGCGCACGCGCGCGCCACGGCGCACCATGCCCTCGGTCACGCGGCAACCGGCGACCTTGCCGGTCTTGGAGATCGAGAACACCTCGCGTATCTCCGCGTAGCCCAGGAAATTCTCCTGCTCGGTCGGCGCCATCATGCCCTGCACCAGGGCCTTGGCGTCGTTGATGATGTCGTAGATCACCGAGTAGTAGCGGATGTCGATGCCGTCGCGGCTGGCCATCTCGCGGGCCTGCGGATTGGCGCGGACGTTGAAGCCGACGATCAGGCCCTGGCTTGCCTTGGCCAGGCCGACATCGGACTCGTTGATGCCGCCGGCCGCAGCGTGCAGCACGCGCACCGTGACCTCGTCGTTCGACAGCTTCTCCAGCGAGGCGCTGATGGCTTCCAGCGAACCGTGGGTGTCGGCCTTGATCACCACCGGCAGGTCCTTGGCCTCGCCCGCCTTGATGGCGCTGAACATCTGCTCCAGCGTGCCGCGCGGGGCGCCGCCACTGTCGGCCTCGCGCAGCTTGCGCGCCCGGAACTCGGTGATCTCGCGGGCACGGGCCTCGCTGTCGATGACCTGGAAATCGTCACCGGCCGCCGGCGTGCCCTGCAGGCCGAGCACCGACACCGGTTGCGATGGTCCGGCCTCCTCGATCTGCTCGCCCTCGTCGTTCAGCAGCGCGCGCACTCGGCCCCATTCGGTGCCGGCGATCACGATGTCGCCCTGCCGCAGCGTGCCGCGCTGGACCAGCACGGTCGCGACGGTGCCGCGGCCGCGCTCGACCTGGGCCTCGACCACCGCGCCCTGGGCCTCGCGGTCGGGGTTGGCCTTCAGGTCCATCAGTTCCGACTGCAGAACCAATGCCTCTTCCAGCTTGTCGAGATTGGTGCCCTTCAACGCCGATACCGGTACGTCGAGCACGTCGCCGCCCATCTCTTCGACCTGGATCTCGTAGGTCAGCAGGTCGGTGCGCACCTTGTCGATGTTGGCGTCGGGGCGGTCGATCTTGTTGATCGCCACCACAATCGGCACCTCGGCCGCCTTGGCGTGGCGGATCGCCTCCACCGTCTGCGGCTGGATGCTGTCGTCGGCCGCGACCACCAGGATCACGATGTCGGTCACCTTGGCGCCGCGCGAGCGCATCTCGGTAAACGCCTCGTGGCCCGGCGTATCGATAAAGGTGATCAGGTGGCCGCTCTCGGTCTTCACCTGATAGGCGCCGATATGCTGGGTGATGCCGCCGGCCTCGCGCGCGGCGACGTTCGACTTGCGAAACGCATCCAACAGCGAGGTCTTGCCGTGGTCGACGTGACCCATCACGGTCACCACCGGCGGCCGCGACAGCAGGGTCTCGTCCTCGTCGGGGCCACCCTCCAGGCCCATCTCCACGTCGGATTCGCTGATCCGGCGGAAGCGGTGGCCGAATTCCTCGACGATCAGCTCGGCCGTATCGGCGTCCAGCACGTGGTTGATGTTCACCATCATGCCGCTTTTCATCAGGGCCTTGATCACGTCGGCGGCCCGTTCCGCCATGCGGTTGGCCAAGTCCTGGACCGTGATCGATTCCGGGATCACCACGTCACGGATCACTTTGCTGCGCTCCTGCTGGCCACGGTTCTGATCGTCCATCTGCCGCTGCTTCTCGCGCTCGCGCGCGCGGCGGACGGCGGCCAGAGACCGCTGCCTCTCCTCCGCATTGTCGTCCAGGGCCTGGGCGATGGTCAGCTTGCCGGAACGACGGCGCTGCTCGCCGCGCCGGCCGCCGGCAACGCGGCGCTGGTCGGTGCGGCGACGGTCGTCGCGCCGGTCGGCATCTTCGGGCGTCTGGGCGGGCGCCGAGGTCTGCGCGGGCGCACGGGCCGGGCCGCGCTTGACGGCGCGTCCCTGGTCGTCGCCGGCCGGCGGAGCGGGCGCGGCCGTGGGCTGCGGCGTGTCCGCCTCGGCCTCGGGCGTTGCTTCGGGCGCGGGCGCCGGCTCCTCGGGCGGCGGCGGTGCCTTCGCACGCTCCTCGGCCTCGCGCGCCTTGCGCTCGGCCTCGCGCTTGGCTTCCTCTTCCGCGCGGCGCGCGGCCTCTTCCTCTTCGGCCTGGCGCAGCTTCGCCTGTTCCTGCGCCTGCTGCACGACGCGGACGCGGGTCTCCCGCTCGGCGTCGGTCAGGCCGGAGGGCGCGGTCGATCCCTTGCCGGAACGGCCCGATCCCTTCGCCGTCTCCACGACGGGGCGGTCGACCGTGCGCTTGCGCTTCACCTCGACGGCCACGGTCTTGCTGCGCCCATGCGAAAAGCTCTGTCGCACCTGACCGGTCTCGACAGGCCGGTTGAGCTGCAGGCGACCGCGACCCGACAAACTCAGGGGCTTATTCGTCTTTTCTTTCTGGTCGTCACTCATCTACGTTCGATACTCCAGCCGGCACACCTGCGCCGGCATCAATTTCGGTCGGCCCGTCGTCGGTCGGCCCGCCACCGGCCAACCCCTTCGGGCGATACTGCAACAGCCTGTCAGCGCCGGCCACCACGTGATCGGCGAGACGGCCCTGCGACAGCAAGGCATGGACGACGTCAGACCGTCCGAATGGGCGGCCCAATTCCTCGGACGTCAACGCGGCAACGACCCGCACTCCTGCCGCGGCGGACGCCCGACGCAACCGAGATGGCCCATCGCCATCACGGTCGGACGCAGACAATAAGACCGAAGCGGTGCCGGAGTGCAAGCGGGCCTTCACGGTTTCGTACCCGCAGACGGCCATTCCGGCCCGGCGCGCGAACCCGATCAGGTCGACGAGACGGTCGACCAGAATCGCCTCGACACGCGCCGGCAGGCTGCTGTCCACCCGCACCGCGCGGCGGGCGGCACGGGCAAACGCACCCTTGCGCACCGCGGTCTCGACGACCTCTCGCGACGGCGTGACCCACAGGCCGCGACCGGGAAGCTTGGCATCCAGGTCCACCACCACGTCGCCGTCCGGCGACGCGACGAAGCGCAACAGCGCATCGCGCGGGGCACGCGCGCCGGTCACGATGCAGCGCCGCTCCGGGCCCTGCTCGTCCTCGGGCCCGTGGTCGGCCGCGTGCTTTTGGTCTGGGCCGCCGTTCAAAATGCCGTCCTCGGGCACGATGCCGTCCTCGCGGCGTTCGTCAGGCGCGCCCATGTCGGCCAGTGCTGTGCTTGCGCTCAATGCCACGTCGTCGTGCGCCTCAGGCCTGTACTTCCTCGCCGGCGGCGTCGCCCGCACTTTCGGCGGCAGCCACCGCCTCGTCCGTCGCCGTTTTCTCGTCTGGGGTTTCCTCGGCTGGGGTTTCCTCGGCCGCGGCTTCGCCGGTTGGGGCCGCTGCCGGCTCGTCGTCGAACCAGTGCGCCCGCGCCGTCATGATGATTTCGTTGGCGCTGTCCAGGGTCAGCGAGCCGTCGCCCAGAATCTCGACCAGCTCGTCGCCGGCCAGATCGGCCAGGTCGTCGCGGGTGCGGATCTCGTTCTCGCCCAGCTTGACCAGCATTGCCGGCGTCAGGCCCTCGATGGCGGCCAGCTCGTCGGTAACGCCCAGTTCGCGGCTGCGCTCGGTCTGCTGGCGCTCGCGCTCCTCCAGGAAGCCGATGGCGCGCCGCTGCAGTTCGCTGGCAACATCCTCGTCGAAGCCTTCGATCTCGGCCAGCTCGTGGGTCGGGGCCAGGACCAGCTCCTCCATGGTGGAGAAGCCCTCGGTCACCAGCAGGTGCGCGATCACGTCGTCGACGTCCAGCGCCTCCATGAACAGCTGGCTGCGCGCGCGGAACTCCTGCTGCCGGCGCTCGCTTTCCTCGTCCTCGGTCATGATGTCGATGTCCCAGCCGGTGAGCTGGGAGGCGAGGCGCACGTTCTGGCCGCGGCGGCCGATGGCCAGGCTGAGCTGGCTGTCGGGCACCACCACCTCGATGCGCTGGGTTTCCTCGTCCAGCACCACCTTGGTCACCTCGGCCGGCGCCAGCGCATTGACCAGGAACGTCGCCGGGTCCTGCGACCACGGGATGATGTCGATCTTCTCGCCCTGCAGTTCGGCGACCACCGCCTGCACGCGGCTGCCGCGCATGCCGACGCACGCACCCACCGGGTCGATGGAGCTGTCGTTGGAGAGCACCGCGATCTTCGCCCGGCTGCCGGGGTCGCGCGCCACCGCGCGGATCTCGATGATGCCGTCGTAGATCTCCGGCACCTCCTGGCTGAACAGGCGCTTCATGAACTCAGGGTGGGTGCGCGACAGGAAGATTTGCGGGCCGCGCACTTCCTGGCGCACGTCATAGATATAGGCGCGCACGCGGTCGCCGTTGCGGAAGTTCTCGCGCGGCAGCAACTCATCGCGGCGCAGCACGGCCTCGGCCCGGCCCAGGTCGACGGCGACATTGCCGAACTCGACCCGCTTGACCAGCCCGTTGACGATCTCGCCGACGCGGTCCTTGAATTCCTCGTACTGGCGCGCGCGCTCGGCCTCGCGGACCTTCTGGAAGATCACCTGCTTGGCGGTCTGGGCGGCAACGCGGCCGAAGTCGATCGGCGGCAGCGGCTCGATGATGAACTCGCCGGCCTCGATGCCGGGCTGGATCGCCTGGGCCTCGGCCGGGGTGATCTGGGTCATCTCGTTCTCGATCTCGTCGGTGACCTCGCGATAGCGGGCCAGCGTGATCTCTCCGGAGCGCCGGTCGATGGTGGCGCGGATGTCGTGCTCCTGGCCGTACTTGGACCGGCCGGCCTTCTGGATGGCCTGCTCCAGCGCCACGACCACTTCCTCCCGGTCGATCGCCTTTTCCCGCGCGACCGTATCCGCCACTTGCAGAAGGTCGGTCCGCTTGATCGCAAAATCGTCCATGAGCTTGTTACCCCTGGTTCGGGCCTCGGACCTTATCGTCCGGTCCTGTTTCGGCCTCAGTTCCGCGCATGTGTATCGATACCGCCCTCGGCCTCGTTCTGGGCCTCGGCGGTGCCGGCGGGCGGCGCATCGCCCGGTGCCGGCAGCAATCCCTTGGTGGCCGCGTCCACGAGGTCGTCGGTCATCACCAGCTTGGCGCGCGCGATATGGCCGATCTCCAGCTCCAGTCGCGCGCCGTCAACGTCGACGGTCACCCGCGCCGGCGCGGTGGCGTCGTCGGCGCCGATCAACCGCCCTTTCAGGCGCTTGCGCCCATCCAGCGGCGTGCCGAGCTCGATGCGGGCGACGAACCCGGCGAATCGGGCGAAGTCGACGGGCCGGGTGAGCGGCCGGTCGATGCCGGGCGAACTCACCTCCAACTGGTAGCGCCCGCTGATCGGATCGGACACGTCCAGCAGCGCCGACACGTTGGTGCTGATTTCCGCGCAATCGTCCACGGTCATCGTCCGCCCATCCAGCGGCTCGGCCATGATCTGCAGCGTGCGGGTGCCGGTGCCGGACAACTGAACCCGCACCAGCATGAAGCCCATCGCCTCGAGCGACGGCTCGATCTCCCGCGCGACCCGCGCGCCAATTCCTTCCGCGACAGCCACCATAAAAATCGGCTCAAGTCTCAAATCGTTCGTGCCCGGTATCCGGGCGGCCCCGGGACACCGCGCTTGCAAAACAAAAAAGGCGGGCTTTCGCCCACCCGCGTTAGATCACGGTTTGTCGGAGCAGATGCTCAGCGTTTGTGCATCCACGGCTATTTATGGTCGTTTGGCGGAAAACTTCAAGCTTTTCTTCGCCGGCGGCGCAGCCGCAGGAACACCGGCGCACGCCCCGCGGCGCGCGCTTTCGCCTCGTAACGGGTCTCCGGCCAGTCGTCGGGGCGGGTCTGCCAGTCCGCCGGTCCGCTCACGTGCCACTGAAACAGCGGGTGCGCCGGCGCGGTCTGCAGCATCCAGGCGATCTGGGTCGGGTCGTCGCTGGCCAGCCGCAATTCGCCGCCGTCGGCCATCGCGCGGCCCAGGGTGTCCAGCGTTTCGGGCGACACGATGCGGCGGTCGCGATGGCGGCGCTTCGGCCAGGGGTCCGGAAACAGGATGAACGCGCGCGACAACGACGCATCGGGCAGCGCGTCGATCACGTCGCGCACATCGCCATGGTGGACGGCCACGTTGGCCAGGCCCTGCTCGGCGACATAGCGCAGAAGGCTCGCCACACCGTTGCTGTAGGGCTCGCAGCCGATGACACCGGCCTGGGCGTTGTGTGCGGCCTGCCATGCCAGGTGCTCGCCGGCCCCGAAGCCGATTTCCAGCCAGATCTCGCGCACCGCCGGTGCGAACAGCGTGGCGGGGTCGATCTGTTGCCAGCCGCCATCTGCCGCGCGCCGCATGGGCACGGCGAGCCGCGGCAAATCCTCGGTCAGCCGGCGTTGCAGTCCGGGCCGGAGCTTGCGGGTGGCGCGACGACCATAGACCCGTCGGATCGGCGTCTTGTCGGGCGGGGGTGCTTCCGGCATTGGCGCAGCCGGGCGGCGTCGCTCAAACGTTCAGGGCGTCGCGCAGTGGCTCGGCCAGGTCCAGGCGTTCCCAGGAGAAGCCGCCGTCGTTGTCGGGATCGCGCCCGAAGTGACCGTAGGCCGCGGTGCGGGCATAGATCGGGCGGTTCAGCTCCAGGTGCTCGCGGATGCCGCGCGGGCTCAGGTTGACGAGACCCTGCAAGGCCTCGATCAACGCGGCCTCGTCCACCTTCAGGGTGCCGCCGGTGTCGACGTAGATCGAGAGCGGCTTCGACACGCCGATGGCATAGGCGAGCTGGATCAGGCACTGCTCCGCCAGTTCGGCGGCAACGATGTTCTTGGCCAGGTAGCGCGCGGCATAGGCGGCCGAGCGGTCGACCTTGGTCGGGTCCTTGCCGGAGAAGGCGCCGCCGCCATGGGGTGCCGCGCCGCCATAGGTGTCGACGATGATCTTGCGGCCGGTCAGGCCGGCGTCGCCGTCCGGGCCGCCGATCACGAAGCGGCCGGTCGGATTGACGTAGAACTCGTCGTCCGGGCACATCCAGCCGTCGGGCAGGGTGGCCTCGACATAGGGGCGGACGATCTCGCGCACCTCGTCCTGGCCGATGCTGCCGTCGTGCTGGGTGGAGACGACCACCGAGGTCGCGCCGACGGGCTTGCCGTCGACATAGCGCAGGGTGATCTGGCTCTTGGCGTCGGGACCCAGCAGCGGCTCGGCGCCGGAGTGGCGCGCCTCGGCCAGCTTGGCCAGCAGGATGTGGCTGTAGTAGATCGGCGCCGGCATCATCGCCGGGGTCTCGCGGCAGGCGTAGCCGAACATGATGCCCTGGTCGCCCGCGCCCTCATCCTTGTTGCCGGCGGCATCGACGCCCTGGGCGATGTCGACCGACTGGCCGTGGACGTAGACGTCGACGTCCATGGTCTTCCAATGGAAGCCGTCCTGCTCGTATCCGATGTCGCGCACCGCGTCGCGCGCCGCCGCTTCCATTTCGTCAGCGGTCACCGGCTGGGCGCAGCGCGTCTCGCCGGCCAGCACGACCTTGTTGGTCGTGGTCAGGGTCTCGACGGCCACGCGGGACATCGGGTCCCGCGACAGGAACAGGTCTACGATGGAGTCGGAAATCCGGTCGCAAACTTTGTCGGGGTGTCCCTCGGACACCGATTCGCTCGTGAACAGGAAATTTCCGCCGCGCACCATGACCCCCGGAGAATGTATCGTTGCTGTGTCTGGAAAACTGCAGTGTGGAATGCCGCACTACGGACATTCGTGCGCCACACGGCGCTGCCCAAATCGGCGGGCTACTTACGCAACCGTCAGGTGCGTCGTCAAGCGCCTTGGATCAATCGACACGGAACGACCGGCCGGACGCGGCGTTCAGCCCGCCGGGTCCTCGTTCGCCTTGGCCAGCGACTTCGTCAATTCGAACAGGCGCTTGCGGACCGGCGCATCGGTGATCTTGTAGTAGGCGCGGACCAGCTCCAGGGTCTCGCGCTTGGTCAGCGGATCGCCGGCATCATACTCGTCCGTGCCTTCCATCAGCCCGCCGCTGTAGTCGCCCGCCGCCACATCGTCCGGCATGTCGTCGAAGAAGAACGACACCGGCACGTCCAGAACCCGGCTCAACTCGTACAACCGCGACGATCCGATGCGGTTCGCGCCGCGCTCGTATTTCTGGACCTGCTGGAACGTCAGCCCGATGGCCTCGCCCAGCTTCTCCTGGCTCATGCCGAGCAGGGTCCGGCGCAGGCGCACCCGCGATCCGACATGCATGTCCACCGGGTGCGGCTTGCCACCGCGTCCGCGCCGTGTCGTGTCGATTCGCTTCTTCTTCGGTGCGGGCATCGTGACTGGAACCTCCGTCAAGCACAGCAATCCGGCGATGGGAAAATTCCCATCCCCCCAACCGTCCTGCATCATGCCGCCCGACGGGCCACACTGGCCATGTGCCGCCATACCTGTGCGGGCAAATGGACAGGACGCGCCTCGAGCGGCCAATGGCCCGAGTCTGCGAGCAACCGGTTGGCTGAATACGTCATACTTATGTATTCAGTCAACCAGGGAAAGGTGGTTACATACGTCAGTCAACTTACGCTGCCGGTGGCCGCGGTCAATACGGGGCGCACGAACAAGCCCGCGGCCAGCACCGCAACGCAGAGCAGCAAGAACGGCAGATCGCCCCATAGGGTGTAGAGGGTGCCGTCCGGCAATGGCGGCGGCACAGTCACGTCCAGCACGCCCGATGTCACCAGGGGCACGGTGTCGATGACGCGGCCATAGGCGTCGACCGCGCCGGAAATGCCGGTGTTGGCCACACGGACCAGCGGCATGCCTTCCTCGATCGTGCGCAGGCGCGCGATCTGGAAGTGCTGGCGCGGGCCGGGACTGTCGCCGTACCAGGCGTCGTTGGTGATGTTCAGCAGCCATTCCGGGCGCGGGCCGTCGCCCGACGTCACCGCGCCGGGGAAGATGACCTCGTAGCAGATCAGCGGGCTGAACGCCGGCACGCCGTCCAGCGCCAAAGTCTGGATGCCGGGCCCCGGGGTGAAGCCGCCACCGGTGACCAGCATGAACGACAGCAGCTCGCCGCCGGGCATGTATTCGCCGAACGGGACCAGATGGCTCTTGTCGTAGTGCGCCACGGCCTGGCCCTGGTCGTCGACCACCAGCATCGAGTTATAGAGGCGCGGCGGGGGCGGCGTGGCATTGGCGTTGGGGACCGACTGTGCCGCGTCGTCCTGGTCGGCGGGGGCTGTCGCCGGCTCGGCGCGCAGCACGCCGGTCAGCAGGTGGCCGCCGGGCGGGGCCGCCGCCGCGAGCTGGGCCAGCCAGTCCGGGTCCAGGTCGACCGGGAAGGTGACCGCCGTCTCCGACCAGATCACCAGGTCGATGTCGTCCAGGCCGTCGCCCTGTGACTGGGCAATCTGGTCGTAAACATTGGGGATGCGGCGGACGTCTTCCCACTTCTCGGCCTGGCCGATGTTGGGCTGCACCAGGCGCACCCGGAGCCCGTCCGCATCTGGGTCGATCGCCGGCGCGCCGCCCAGCCTGATGTGCCCGCCGACGGCCATCAGTGCGAAGACCACGACCATCGCGGCGGGAAAGAGCCACCAGCGCCCGGTCGCCGCCGCGCCAGCCATGCGTTCGGCCCGCGACGGCACAAATACCGCCAGCGATACGGCGGCCAGCAGGGTCAGCGCGGTCAGCCCATAGGCGCCGATCCAGGCATTCGACTGCAGCAGGCTGTCGAACGGTCCCCAGGTCTGGCCGGGCAGGTTCCACGGAAAGCCGGTCAGCACGTGGCCGCGCAGCCACTCGGCCAGGGCCAGCGCCACCGCCAGCGCCGGAATCCGCGCGCGGCCGCGCCGGGCCCAGAAGCGCCAGAAGGTCAGCGCGATGCCCCAGAACACGGCCAGCAGCGCCGGCAGGCCGGCGATCGCGAACGGGATCATCCACCACCAGCGGTCGGCGTTGACCAGCATGGCGTTGGCGACCCACCACAGGCCGACGATGAAATAGCCCCAGCCGAAGAACCAGCCGGTCCAGAACGCGCTGCGCCGCGGCTTGCGCGCGGCAAGCGTGCCGTCGGCGATCCACACGAACACGATCAGCCCGACGAACAGCGCCGGAAATGCATATAGCGGCGGCATCGCGACCGCCGACAGCGCGCCGGCCAGGAACGCCATGCCCAGGCGGCGCAGGCCGGTCAGGCCGGCAAACCAGTCCGCTGTTCTGTGGGTCCAGGCGGGCGCCACCGCGTGCTGGCCTGCAGGCGGCGGCGTGGCCGTCATTTGCCGGACGCCGCGTGGGAGGCGTCGCTACCCCCCGGCGGCAGCCGGCGGATGCGCAGCTTGTTGATGCGGCGCGGGTCGGCGTCCAGCACCTCGAACTCGACGCCGGAGTCGTGGGTCAGCACCTCGCCACGGCCCGGCACCCTGTCGGCGATCGTGAACACCATGCCCCCCAATGTCTCCACCTCGTCCCGCTCCTCGGGTGTCGCGAACTGCCCGACCGCCTCCTCGAACGCGTCCAGCGACATGCGCGCGTCCGCGATCACTGTGCCGTCGGCGCGGCGCACGATTTCCAGGTCTTCCTCGTCCTCGTGCTCATCGCGGATGTCGCCGACGATCTCTTCGACCACATCCTCGATGCTGACCAGCCCGTCGACGCCGCCGAACTCGTCGACCACCATGGCCATGTGCACCCGCGACTGGCGCATTTCCAGCAGCAGGTCCAGGACCGGCATCGACGGCGGCACGAACAGCACCTCCCGCATGATGTCCTCGAGGCGGAAGCTTTCGGCGCGGTCCCACCAGCCGATCAAGTCCTTGATGTGCATGAAGCCGGCGACGTTGTCGAGGTTCTCCTTGTAGACCGGCATGCGCGAATGGGCCTCGACGCTGATCACGCTGATCAATTCGGATAGCGGCGTTGTGATCTCCACCGCGACCACGTCGGGCCGCGGCACCATGACGTCCTCCACCGTGCGGCTGCTCATGCGCAGCACGTTGGCGAGCAGGGCCTGTTCGCTGCCTTCGTCGGGATCGATGTCGGCGTGGTCGGAGACCGCGAGTTCCTCGATCACGTCGCGCAACGTGTCGCCGTTGCGGCGCCGGAACAGCGCCTTCAGCCAGCCGAACCGCCGCCCGTTGCCCGGGCCGTTGCCGCCGCCGGAAGCGTGGCCGTTACCGCTGGCGCTCATGGCGCGTCTCCCGGCTCGTTTCCGGGCGCTTCGGGGTCCGCATACGGGTCCGGCACGCCGAGCGCGGCCAGCACGGTGCGCTCCATCGATTCCATCTCCTCGGCGTCGGCCTCGTCGATGTGGTCGTAGCCCAGAAGGTGCAGCACGCCGTGGACGACCAGGTGGCGCAGGTGGTTGGCGACCGGCCGGCCGGCGGCGGCGGCCTCCTCGGCCACCCTTGGCCAGGCCAGCACAACGTCGCCCAACAGCACGGGCGATGCGTCGCCGTCGGACCCGCCAAGTGCGACGTCGTCGGGCGCATCCATCGGAAACGCCAGCACATTGGTGGTCGCGTCGCGCCCGCGCCAGTCGCGGTTGAGGTCGCGCACGGCGGCGTCGCCGGTCAGGGTGATGCCGAGTTCGGCCGCTGCCCGCACCGGGCCCCGCGCGGCGAGCGCGGCGCGCGCGGCCTGCTCGGCCACCGCTTCCACGTCATCGCGCGGTTGGCCGTCCGCCGTGGCGAGCGCCGCGCGCCAGCCATCGTCGTCCACCGTCACGCAGATCGCGACCGCTTGCACGTCGTTGGATTGGTCATCAAGGTCAGCCGACCGCTCTACGGCCGGCACAGGACTGGGAGGGTGCTCGCTTTCCATCTTCGCTACACCGTCACGGGTGGGTGACGCGGTTGCCCGCGCACGTCGACCCCGCTGCATTCTGGCATGTTTCAAAGGTCATCGAAAAGGTCGCCGCTGGGCTGCTCTGTTTGTTGGCGCGCGGCATAGGCTTGCACGATCTTGGTGACGATTTCGTGTCGCACGATATCGGCGTCGGTCAGCCGCACGAACCGGATCGCGGAAATGCCGCGCAGCGTCATGGCGGCGTCGCGCAGGCCGGAGGACACGTTCGGCGGCAGATCGACCTGGGTCTCGTCGCCGGTCACCACCATGCGGGCGTTCTCGCCGAATCGGGTCAGGAACATCTTCATCTGCATCGGCGTGGTGTTCTGCGCCTCGTCCAGGATGATGAAGGCGTTGGAGAGCGTGCGGCCGCGCATGAACGCCAAGGGCGCGATCTCGATCTCGCCGGTTTCCAGCCGGCGGGAGATCTGCTCGGCCGGCATCATGTCGTGCAGCGCGTCATACAGCGGGCGCAGATACGGGTCGACCTTGTCGCGGATGTCGCCGGGCAGGAAGCCCAGCCGCTCGCCGGCCTCGACCGCCGGGCGGGAGAGGATCAGCCGCTCGACCTGGCCGGCCATTAGCATGCTGGCCGCCACCGCGACCGCCAGATAGGTCTTGCCGGTGCCGGCGGGGCCGACCGCGAACACCAGTTCGCTGGTCTGCAGCGCGCGGATATATTCGGCCTGGCCGGGCGTGCGGGCGCCGATCTGCCGCTTGCGGGTGTCGATGGCGATAGCGCCGCTCGCCTCCGGCGCGCCCTTGGCGGCACCCGGTGCGGCGGTGCCGGCTGCCGCGAAGCGGATCGCCGCATCGACGTCGCCGACGTCCACCGGCAGGCTGTGCCCGGCGCGGTCGTACAGCGCCTTCAGCGCCGAATGGGCGGTGGCGATGGCCTCGTCCGGGCCGCTGATCGTGACCTCGTTGCCGCGCGAGCGCAGCATCACGCCCAGGCGGTGCTCGATCCGCGCCAGGTTCTGGTCGTACTGGCCGTAGACGATGGGCAGGAGCGAGTTGTCATCGAAGCTGACGACGGTGGATGCGCCTTGCCCCATGCCGGTCACGCGCCGACCGCGGTGGCAAGGTCCGCCGCCGGTATCGGTTCGGACGCCGGTGGTTCGGAAGCTGGTGGAACGCCGGCAAGTTCGCCGGCCAAGCTGTTCGGCATCGCTGCCGTGATGTGCACGTCGACCACGGTGCCGGCGGTGGCGGCTGCCGCGGTGGCATGCACCGGCTGCATGAACGGGCTGCGGCCGACCATCTGGCCGTCATAGCGCCCGGCGCGTTCCATCAGCACCGGCAGGGTGCGGCCAACCTGGGCGCGGTTGAACGCAGTCTGCTGCTGGCGCAGTTCCGCTTGCAGCTCGGCCAGTCGCGCGTCCTTGACCGCCTCCGGCACCGCGCCTTCGCCGGCGTCCTCGCGGTCCGCCGCCGGGGTGCCCGGGCGCGGGCTGTACTTGAAGGAATAGGCCTGCACGAAACCGATCTCGCGCACCAGCGCCATGGTGGCGGCGAAGTCGGCATCGGTCTCGCCCGGGAAGCCGACGATGAAGTCCGACGACAACGCAAGGTCGGGCCGCGCGTTGCGCAGCCGCGCGACGATGCGGCGATAGTCGTCGGCGCTATGGCGCCGATTCATCGCCGCCAGCACCGGGTCCGAGCCCGATTGCACGGGCAGGTGCAGGAACGGCATCAACGCCGGCACGTCGCGGTGGGCTTCCACAAGCTCGTCGTCGACGTCGCGGGGGTGCGAGGTGGTGTAGCGCAGGCGCGCCAGGCCCTCGATCTCCGCCAGCGCGCGGATCAGCCGGCCCAGGCCCCAGGTTGCGCCAGAACTTGCCGCATCGTCATGAGCAAGCCCGTGGTAGGCATTCACGTTCTGGCCGAGCAGGGTCAGTTCCACTGCTCCGCCTGCCACCAGCCGGCGTGCCTCGGCAACCACGTCGGCCGCCGGTCGGGACTGCTCGGCGCCACGGGTATAGGGCACGACGCAGAAGGTGCAGAACTTGTCGCAGCCTTCCTGAATGGTCAGGAACGCACTGGCCCCGCTGGTCGCCCGCTCCTCGGGCAGGTGGTCGAACTTGCTCTCGGCCGGAAAATCGGTCGCGACGATGCCGCGCTCACCGCCGGCCACCTTGTCCAGCAGCTCGGGCAGGCGGTGATAGGCTTGCGGCCCGATCACGATGTCGACGTTGGGCGCGCGCCGCACGATCTCGTCGCCCTCGGCCTGCGCGACGCACCCGGCGACCACCGTGTGCACCGGTTGGCTGGCGTCCGCGCGCGGCAGCTTGCGCAGCCGGCCGAGGTCGGAATAGACCTTCTCCGCCGCCTTCTCGCGAATATGGCACGTGTTCAGCACCACCAGCGAGGCGTCCTCGGGCGTTTCGGTGGGCCGATATCCGCCGGCCGCCAGTGCCTCAACGATCCGCTCCGAATCGTACACGTTCATCTGGCAGCCATAGGTCTTGACGTAGACCCGCTTCGTCACGCCGGTCGTGCTCCCTGCAGGGCCAAGCGCGCCGTGGCGGAACAGATGGCGGTATTGAAGGCGGTTGCGATGGTCCTCACTCCGCCTGTTGGGCCATCGCCGACGACGCGGCGGCCGGCGCCGTGGCCCCGCCCGCTGCCCCGGTTCCGGGCCGGTCCTTCTGGCGCCGCGACAGCAGGCGCCGCCGCTGGCGCCGCTTGGCGTAGTGGCCGGCGAGCGAATCGGAAACGCCGCGCGCGATGACGTTCTGGCAGTGGTCCGACAGGGCCTTGCGGGACTCGAACTCGTCCAGCGTGACCGGGCGGTGGAAGATCACGTCGATGCCGACCCGGCTCATGCCCAGCAGCTGCCAGAGGTGGGTCACCATGTCCATGTCGCCATACCAGGCGAAGAACGGGCGCAAATGGCGGCCCATGGGCAAGCCATCGACACGCGCATAGGCGATGGAGATGGGCTGCACGGTGACCGCCTTGTCGTCGATCCGGGTGTCCGCCACCTTGAACAGCGCGCTCTTGAAGCGCATCACCATGTTGCCGTCGCTGGTGGTGCCCTCCGGGAACAGGATCAGGCTGTCGCCCTCCATCATGCGCTTGGTCATTTCCTCGGCGTGCGCCCGCGCGTTCTGCGGCTTGCGGTCGACGAAGATCGACTGTTGCAGCTTGGCCAGGGTGCCGAAGATCGGCCAGTCCTTGATCTCCGACTTGGCGATGAAGGACGCCTGCAGGATGGAGCCGAGCACCGTGATGTCGATGTAGGAGGTGTGGTTGGCGACGTAGAGCACCGACTTGCCGCGCGCGGGCCGGCCATGGCGCCGCACCCGGCAACCCAGCGCGCGCAGGCAGTTGCGGTGGTAGACGATCGGCACTCGCTTCGACAGCCGCTTCGACACCAGCACCGCCAGTGCCTGGGTGGGCACCATCAGCAGGTTCCACAACAGGTAGACGATCAGCCGCCAGAACGAGCGAAACGGCGACGACGGCGCCACATCGGGCACCGGATCATAGGCCGTCAGACTATTCTTCATAGGTGATGCGATCGACCACGGCGCGCTGGTAATGCCGGAAGTACCGGTCGGTAATGAGGTCGGTATTCACGACGATGCACACATCCGTGGTGTCGAACTGCTCGTCGATGACCGCGCCATCGCCGATCACGCCGCCGAGCCGTATGTAGCCCTTGATCAGCGGCGGCACGCCGGACCGCGCGCGGTGCCGGTCGACCTGGCTGGCGGGCATGAAGTTCGTGCTCACATATCGCTCCGGCAGGGCCTTCGGACGCAGGGCCGGTGGTGCCAGATGATAATGGTGCAAATACGACATCACCTCGGCGTGCTCTTCCGGATTGGTGCCGGGGAAACTGGCACAGCCGAACAGGATCGCGATCTCGTGGTGCGCGATGTAGCCGGCGATGCCGCGCCACAGCAGTTGCATGGTGGGGCCGGACCGATACGCCACGTCGACGCAGCTGCGGCCGACCTCCAGGATCTCGCCGGCATAGTTCTCCAGCGGCGTGATGTCGAATTCCTTGGCGGTATAGAAGCCGTCGTGCGCAATCGCCGGCCCGCGCCGCAGCAAGCGATAGGAGCCGACGACACCGCTGGCGTTGTCGCCGCGGTCCATGTCGAGCACCAGCAGGTGGTCGCACATATTGTCGTAGGTGTCGAAGTCGCGCCGGTTTTCCTTCATCTCCGGCGTCGGTGTCGCTGTCATTTCCTCATAGAACACGCGGTAGCGCAGGTGCTGCGAGGCGACGATCTCGTCCTCGGACCGGGCCAGGCGGACCGACAGGTTGCTGAACCTGAGGCCGTCGACCAACTGGCGCGGCAGGGCGTCGGCGTCCTGCATCGCCTCGCGGTCGTCGCGCATGCGGCGGTTGCCGAACAGGCGCACGGCGGGCTTGCTCGTCATCGGGAGCGACCGCCCTTGGCGCTGCGGCGGGTGCCGTAGAGCTCCAACCGGTGGTCGACCAGGTCGTAGCCCAGTTCCTCCGCCACCAAACGCTGCAGCTTCTCGATCGCCTCGTTCTGGAATTCGATGACCTCGCCGGTATTCACGTCGATCAGATGATCGTGGTGCTCGTTCGAGGTCTCCTCGTAGCGCGCGCGCCCATCGCCGAAGTCGTGGCGATCCAGCAACTTGGCGTCCTCGAACAGGCGCAGGGTGCGGTACACCGTCGCCATGCTGATCTTGGGGTCGATTTCCTGCGCGCGCTGATGCACCAGCGCGACGTCCGGATGGTCCTCAGACGACGACAGCACGCGCGCAATGACGCGCCGCTGGTCGGTCATCTTAAGTCCCTTCTCCGATGCCAATCGTTCGATACGATCCAGCATGCACAAGCCCAGGTAATTTTGCCTGCGGGGAATATAGCGCTGATCGCCGAAATTGGCCAACCAAACGCGCCAAATATACGGATCGGGTCTTGCTCGGGTTCGGCGCGGGTTCCGTGCGCCGACGCGCCCGGCCGGAATCAAATCACCCCCGCCTTGCATGAAAGCGGGGGTGTCTTGGTGTGAGGTCCGATGCCGGTCTGGCCGGGCGGCGCATCTGCGGACGGATCGGCTGCTGACGGGGCGTCTGCTACCCCGCTGAGCGTGACCGCGCGCGACGATACGTGCCTGGGCCGTCGTTCGGCTGCGGAGCTCTAGCGCTTGCGCTTGCGACTGCCGAGGCCGATTTCCTTGGCGAGTTGACTGCGCTGCTTCGCGTAGTTCGGTGCAACCATCGGAT
Source organism: Alphaproteobacteria bacterium (assembly GCA_965227515.1). GTDB lineage: Bacteria > Pseudomonadota > Alphaproteobacteria > CALKHQ01 > CALKHQ01 > CBDDFZ01. Next base: position 96,916 of record CBDDFZ010000001.1, on the reverse strand, counting down.
AATCCGACGGCAGTCCCCAACGCTCGCGGTATTCTTCTGGCGAGAGGTCATATGCAGTCTTCAGATGGCGCTTGAGCATCTTGAGCTTCTTGCCATCCTCCAGACACACGATGAAGTCCGGAGTTATCGACTTCCGGATCGGAACCGCGGGTTCAAGTTTTGGTTGCGGTTCCTGCTGTTCATTGCCGAGCTCATCCAGCGTCGTATACACGTCCTTCAACAACTGCGGTAATTCTGAAGATGGCAGATTGTTGTGGGATACGTGCGCTGCAACGATGGATGATGCCAAAGCCAACAGTTCGCCCCTCGCGTCGGTTTCAGCCATTCTTGTCCCTTCTTCTGTAATGATAGTCAGATTGCCCCGCTGGCGCGCGGCAGTCTTCACATGACCTCTGAGTCTGCAAAGATCAGCCAGACATACATCGACCGATTTTTCCAATGCAACTGTTTTTCTTGAAATGTTGTGTAATATTTATGCTGGCCAGGATGAACATGCAGGCAACGACCAATTGGCGCTCAAGATAGTGCTATTGCATTCCAAAATGACGGCGGCGGCCAAGTGTCACATAGCAACGCAAACGTGCAATGCATCATTTGTTACACAACTTAAGCGACATTACCCGTGCGTCCTCCCGATCGCCGTCCTGCCGGCGATAATAGCCACGGCGCTGGCCGACCGGCTGAAAGTCCAAAGATGCATACAATTGTATAGCAGCCGCGTTCGATGTCGCGACTTCCAGCATCACGGTTTGGCCACCGGCCAAACGGATGCCATTGATCATCAGCGTCAGCAATGCGCGGGCGATGCCGCGGCGACGCGCCGCCGGGTCGACCGCCAGAGCCAGGATATCGGCGGTCTCCAACACCTGACGCCAGATCAGCATCCCGCATGCCCGGCCATCCCGGTCGAAAGCGATCAGGCCGCGATTGTGGGGCTCCATGAGGAGCTGGTGAAAGTCGAGCGAGGACCAGGGCGCCTCGTTCGCCGCGACCGATGCGGCGTGAAGGCGCGCGAGGTCGTCGGCGTCCCGCACCGTGGCCGGTCGGGCGGTAATATCGGCGCCGGCGCCCTGGCCTGTCATTGCCTTGGCTGGCCGCCGGGCCGCCCGATCTCCGGTGCGCGGGCGTAGATCGGGCGCAGGGGCTGGCGGATGGCCGGCCAGCCGGGCGACTGGCGCAGGCGGCCCAGCGCCATGGCGGTGGGGCCACGAGGGGTGGTGGCGGCAATGCTGTGGGCATGCCCGGCCTCGCGCAATCCGGATGCGACGGCCTCGGCGGCGTCGCCGACGATGTGTACCGGCGCATCGAGGGCAGCGACCATCGCGGCAAGGGCCGGATGGTCCGCGACGACGATGTCTCCGGCGGCCTTTCCATCGGGCGCGAACGCCTGCGCGAACACGTCGCCGCGACGGCTGTCGATAACGGCGAGGACGGCGGTGCCGGCTTCGATATCTTCAGGATCTATGGATGCCCGCAGCACCTCCGGCACGGCGACGGCCGCGCCCGTCGCGCCGGTCGCCACCACCAGGCCCTTCGCCGCGGCGAGTCCGACGCGGATGCCGGTGAACGATCCGGGCCCCGCCGTCACCAACACCTCGTCGAGGGCGTCGGGCAGCGCATCGGCCGCGACACCGGCTTCGGTGAGCGTGTCGTCGATCATGCCGATAATGCGCGCCGCATGGCCGTGCGCACCCTCCACGTCGCGGCCGGCGACGATATCGCCGTCACGCAGCACCGCGACGGAGCAGGCGGCGGCCGAGCAGTCGATGGCGATCAGAAGCATGGCGGCAGGTGAACTCGCTTGCGCTTGCGGCGGGCTGTGCGCTACCGGGTAGCCGCCATGCTGACAGAAATCCAGCCCGCGCTTTATGGCGTGACCCACGATATCCGCTATGCCCGAGACGACAACGTGGCCGGTTTCGCGCTCTACAGCCGTCCCGGCTGCTACCTCAATGCCACCGCGGCGGACCATCTGCGGCGCGCGGTCGATCTCGCGGCACGGCAGGGGCTGGGTGTCGTCATATACGACGCATTCCGCCCGATCGAGGCGCAGATTGCGCTCAGGCGCCGGTTTCCGGACTCACCCTATGTGTCGGATCCCGTCACCGGCAGCGCGCCGCATTGCCGTGGTGCGGCAGTCGACCTGGCGCTGACGAACGGCGACGGCGAACCGCTCGACTTCGGTACCGGATTCGACGACTTCTCCGCGGCATCCCATCACGGCGCGACCGATATTTCCGCCGCAGCTGAGCGTAATCGCCACCTGCTGCTTGGTATCATGACGGCGGCGGGCTGGGATTTTTATCGCCGCGAGTGGTGGCACTACCAACTGTTCGAACCGCGACGCCATCCTTTGCTCAGCGACAGTGTGTTGCCGCGCCCGATGATGGCCAACCTGACGACGGATACTTGAGCTTATGAAACTGAAACGGACATGGCGCGCGCTGGTCGCGCTGGTTCTCTCCGTCGGCGCATGCGGCGCGGGTACCACGCACGCAATGGCTGCCGACGGTGCGGTCATCTTCATCTACCACCGCTTCGGCCAGGACCAGTATCCCAGCACCAACGTCACGCTGGCGCAGTTCGACGCGCAGATCGCCGCCATCCAGGAGAGCGGCGCCGTGGTGCTGCCGCTGCCGGAGATCGTCGCCGCCTGGCGCAACGGCACGCCATTGCCGGAGAACGCCGTCGCCATCACCATCGACGACGGCTACCGCTCGGTCTACGCCCAGGCGTGGCCGCGCCTGCGTGCCGCCGGCATGCCGTTCACGGTGTTCATCTCCACCGACGGCACCGACCAGGGCATTCCCGACCTGATGACCTGGGACCAGATCCGCGAGATGCGCGATGCCGGGGTGACAATCGGCCACCATGCGGCGGCCCACGCCCACATGGCCGACCTCTCCGTCGATGCCGCCGCCGCCGACATGGCGCGGGCGAGCCAGCGCTTCCGGGAGGAACTGGGCGCGGTGCCCGAGCTGTTCGCCTATCCCTATGGCGAATACGGGCTGATGTTGCGCGACCATATCGAGGGGCTGGGTTTTGCCGCCGCGTTCGGCCAGCACTCGGGCGTTGCCCACCGTAACGAGGACCTGTTCCAGCTCCCACGCTATCCGGTGAATGCCTCCACCGACCTGACCGAGTTCCGGGTGCGGCTGCGCTCGTTGCCGCTGCCGCTGGCCGATATCCAGCCCGTGGATCGGGTGATCGGCGCGAACAATCCGCCATACGTGTCGTTCCGCATGGTGCCGCCGAACGACGGCCACTCCTACGATGTCGGCGCGATGACCTGCTTCCTGCAGGGCGGGGTGGTCAGCCTGTCGGTCGACGGCGACACGGTGGTGCCGGCGATATCGGGCGCGTTTGGCTCGGGCCGCACCCGGCTGAACTGCACAATGCCGACATCGAGCGGCCGCTACCGCTGGGCCGGGCTGCAGTTCTATCGGCCGTAGGCATTTGACCGGTGCAGGGTCCGCAATTTTCAGTTGAAGGGGCGAATGCATCGACCAAAAAACCATGTCGCCCTCGCCCTTGTGGCGAGGGCCCATCCTGATGCAGGTCTCAATAACCTGGGGATATGTTCGATCCCGATGCGTTAGCGTTTGTCAGTTAGCTGCCACAAAGGGATCAAAACACTGTGTCGCCGTTTGACGCACTGGACGGCAATGGGTCCTCGCCACACGGGCGAGGACGACAAGTTGTTATTGGCTGAGTGCCTGTCGCAATTGTCCGAAACACCTACGTAATCGGCACCTGGCACTCGTCGGTGAAGCTGTGCTCGACCGAGGGCTTCACGTCGTCGGTCTGGGCCGCGGGAGCCTGGGGCAGCCCGTTGGCGAGCCGGTCCTGCAACTGCTGGCGCCACAGCGCCGGGCGCGAGGTCAGGAAGGTGTGCCCGTCCTGGCTCAGCGCTTCCGGCTCCGAATAGAGCCTGAGTGCGCGCTGCCACTGGTGCTGCGCGTCCAGGTGGCGCCCGGCCTGCCAGTAGGCATCGCCCAGGTGGACGCGGATTTCCGGGTGGCCGGGTTCCAGCATCACCGCCTGGCACAGGGGCGGGATCGCATCGTCGAACCGGCCCATCTGGTAGAGCACCCAGCCCAGCGTATCCAGGAACGCGGAGTTGCTGCGGTCCTGCGCGACGACGGAGCGGATCATATCCAGCGCCTCGGGCAGATTCTCGCCATTGCGCGACCAGCGGTAGGCCAGATTGTTCATGGCCGAGTGGTTGCCGGCGGCGGCCGACTGGGAGAACCAGTACTCCGCCATGTCCGGGTCGTAGGGCACGCCGAGCCCGAGGTCGTGGATATAGCCGGCGGCGTTCTGCGCCTCCGAATGGCCCTGCTCCGCCGCGCGTTCATACCAGCCGAGCGCGGTCGCATAGTCGGGCGCGCCGCCCCCGCCGCCGCCATACAGCCAACCCATGGCGAACTGCGCTTCGGGATCGCCCGCCTCGGCCAGCGGGCCGAAGATCTGGCGCGCCATGTCGATGTCGCCGCCTTCCAGCGCCGACCATCCGTCGTCCGGCGACTGCGCCTGGCCGACCAGCGGCGACAGCGCCATCACCGCGACGATCGCGGCGGCCAGAACAACGGCTGCGTATGAGGGTCGTTTCGCCTGCATGGGTCATCCGCTCCTTTTCGATCCACCCCGCTGGAGCATTGTTGCCTGCTCCGGGCCGGGTCCCCGCATCCCCGCGGTTGCGTTACCGCCCGTTCACGACGGATCGCGCACGCCGACATCGGGCGGCGCATTCAGCGTCCAGGATATGAGGTCTTTCAGCACACTGCCCAGGGCATCGTCAAACGCGGCGACCACCGCCGGGATGTCGTTGCTGGACGCCCGCGCCTGGGCACGGAAGTTCTGGTTCGCGATGATGATGCGCTGGGGCATGCGCACCAGCTTGGCATTGATCTGAATCACCACGTTCGGCGGCTGGCCCTCTCCGCTCAGTTCGGCCTGGAACTCGCGCAGCTCGGTCTTCAGCACGAAGTCGGAGCGCAGGTCGATGGTGTCGCGGCCGACCGCGATGATGCGCTCCGAGTTCTCGAACGATTCCACGATCAGCGTCTGCACCATCGCCGGCGCGTAGTCCGACCAGGAGACATCGGCGAAATAGTCCAGTCGCGTGGGATCCGGCGCCACGGCGATGCGGGCCGTATCCAGGCCCGCGGCGGCGAACGGCTGCTCCACGATGAGCTGCCACGATACGTGCGGCAGCAGGTCGTCGAACGTGCTCTTCGGCGTCAGCACGTAGAGCGCCGGCGCCGGCTCGCTGAGCACACTGCAGCCCCCGGTCGCGGCGATGCCCGTCAGGGCGCCAAGGCCTGCCAGGATTTTGCGGCGCGGCATCATCAGTCCAATGCAATCCCTTCGTTGCCGTCGCCGAACAGGAAGCGCGACGGTGCGCGCTCCAGCTCGGTGACGATGCGGGCAAACTGGCCGATAACGGCGCGCAGGTCGCCGATCAGCACGTTCAGCTCCACCAGGCCGGTGCCGGTGAATTCTCGCACATTGTCGCGGTTTTCGGCCAGGAAGGCCTCGAACAGGTCGGCCGCGTCGGTGACGCTGCCGGTGGCCTGCTGAAAAGCGGCGACCGCCGGCGTGATCTCGGCCTCGACGCCGGCAAAGATGGTCGACGCATCCAGCACGGCGGTGTCGATATGCTCCACAAGGGCAGGGATGTCCTGGGTGGCGCCGCGCACGGCGATGGCAGCCTCGGTCAGTTCGCCCATCAGGCGCGGAACGCCAGACTCCTCGTCAGCCAGCGCTGCCGTCACCGTTGCCATGTTCTCCAGTGTCTCCGCAAATGCGGCACGATTTTGGTTGCTCAGGATCGAGTTGAACTGGTCGATGGCCACGATCAGCTCGTTGATCAGTTGCGGGGCGCGGGCGATCACCTCCTGCAACCCGCTGGCCGTGGTCTCGACCTCGCTGCCGGACAGCAGCTCCGGCGCTTCCGCCGTGCCGCCCGCGATCTCGATGAAGCTGAGCCCGGTGATGCCCTGGAATTGCAGGCTGGCCACCGCATCGGTCTTGATCGGCACGTCGCCGTCGATCGACAGGTCGACGCGCACCTCCTCCACATTGTCCGGATTGATGCGGATGTTGGTGACATTGCCGACCCGGATGCCGCGATAGCTGACGACCGCGCCGATGTTCAGCCCGGAGACGGACTCGTTGAACAGCAGGTAGTACGACTTCTGCGTATTGCCGAACTCGAAATTGGCCAGCCAGATGATGAAGCCGAACAACAGCGCGATCAGCGACAGCACGAAGGCGCCGACAAGGACATAACTTGCGCGGGTTTCCATGGTCAGGCGGCCCGGTTGGCCCCGGCCCCGGCGCCGGCTCCAGCCCCGGCCTTGGTGCCGGCGGCATGGCCGGATGCGGCCTGGGCGTTGCGGGCGCGCGGACCGTGGAAGTACTCCTGCACCCACGGATGGTCGAGTTGCATCAGGTTCGCCATGGTGTCGACCACCACGCGCTTGTCCACCAGCACCGCGATCCGGTCGCAGATCGCCTGCAGGCTGTCCAGGTCGTGGGTGACCATCACCACGGTCAGGCCCAGGCTCTGTTGCAGGCTGCGGATCAACTGGTCGAAGTCGGCGGCGCCGATGGGGTCCAGGCCGGCGGTGGGCTCGTCCAGCAGCAGCAGCGGCGGGTCCAGGGCGAGCGCGCGGGCCAGGCCGGCGCGCTTGCGCATGCCGCCGGACAATTGCGACGGGTACTTCTGGCAGGCGTCCGCCGGCAGGCCCACCATCTCGATCTTCACCGCCGCCAGTTCGCGCGCCAGTTCCAGTGGCCAGTCGGTGTGCTCGCGCATCGGCGCCATCACGTTCTCGACCACGGTCAGCGAGCTGAACAGCGCGCCGTCCTGGAACAGCACGCCCCACAGCCCGGTCAGCTCCGGCGCGCGGGTCAGGTCGCGGCCGACGATCTCTTCGCCCAGGACGTCGATGGTGCCGCCGGCCGGGCGGTTCAGGCCGATGATGGTGCGCAGCAGCACCGACTTGCCGGTGCCCGATCCGCCGACGATGCCCAGCACCTCGCCGCGCAAGACATCCAGGTCCAGGCCGTCATGAACGACTTGCTCGCCGAAGCGGTTCTCCAGCCCACGGATGGAGACGACGACCTCGCGATCGCGCGCCTGCGGCTGCCCTGCCGATCCGTTCGGCGGCACGTCGTTGCCCGTGGTAGCTGCGGCTGCTCTTGCCAATCTCGGCCCATCCCCCGCAAAGAATATCGATCCGTCATATCCTGACGGATTCGGCGCACCGGGTGCATCGGCACGCGGCCCATGCTCTAGCACGATGCCTTAAATGCCCAAATATGAATACATAATGGCGAACAGCGCGTCGAACACGATGACCAGGAAGATCGACTCGACCACCGACTTGGTGGTCTGTCGCCCCACCGACTCCGCGCTGCCGCCGACCTTCATGCCCTCATAACAGCCGACGACGGCAATGATCACCGCGAACACCGGGGCCTTGCTGATGCCGACCAGGAAGATCGGCACCGAGACGGAGTCCCGCAGCCGATCGAGGAACTGCACCAGCGAGATATCCAGCACCAGGATGCTCATGATGCCGCCGCCCAGCAGGCCCATCAGGTCGGCGAAGAAGGTCAGCGCCGGCAACGTGATCGCCAGCGCGATCATGCGCGGCATCACCAGCACGTCCATCGGGTCGAGCCCGATGGTGCGCATGGCGTCGATCTCCTGGTTCACCTGCATGGTGCCGATCTGGGCGGTGAACGCGCTGCCCGACCGGCCGGCGACCACGATGGCGGTCAGCAGGATGCCCATCTCGCGCAGCACGGCGATGCCGACCAGGTCGACCGCGAAGATCTGCGCGCCGAACGCCTGGAGCTGGGTGGCGCCCATGTAGGCGAGCACGATGCCGATCAGGAAGTTGATCAGCCCGACGATGGGCATGGCGTAAAGGCCGGTGCGCTGGATGTGGTAGACCAGCGCGGTGACGCGCAGCCGGCGCGGGTTGCGCGCGGTTCTGGCCAGCGTCACCGTGGCGGCACCGATGAAGCCGAGCAGCGCGCGGCCGGCGCGCAATCCGCCGATGGTGGCCTCGCCCAGGTCCTCGACCAGGTCGCGGTGCGGTGTGTACGGCACGATACCGCGATCGCGCGCATCGGCCAGCGCCGCTTCGCCGACACGGTGGAACAGATCGGCATACGCGTCCGGCACCGCGCGGATTTCGGTTTCGATGCCACGGTTTTTCAACTGGTAGCGGGTGCGGTGCAGCAGCCAGGCGCCGGAGCTGTCCATCACCGACACGTCCGAGGCGTCGATAATCGCCCGCCCGCCGTCAGGCAGTGCCAGCTCGCCAAGCTTGCGGTCGAGTGCGGCCGCCTGGTGCCGGTCCCACGCGCCACTGGCCGCCAGCACGGTCACGTCGCCGTCCTGGTGCAGCGCGATCTCGGCTGCTGGGTTGCCTTCTGGGCTGCCTTTGGGGCCGCTGTCCGCGCGCGCGCTCATGCGTCCGCGATCACGCGCACGATGCTGATCGCGCATCAGCTGGTTGAGCCATTGCGGGCGGTGCCTCGTCGTTGTCGAACGACGGAGCATAGCCGTTTCGTGCGGGATCGCTAAGAGATAGGCGGGGGCTCGCCGGAAATGGTACGGGCGCCGTGGCGCCCGTTAACCGATGGGAGCTAGGCCGCCATCGCGCCGACCGAATCCAACCGGTCCAGCAGATAGCTCAGACTGTCCTCGTCCAGGTCCTGGTACTGGGTCAGAATGCGCTCGACGACCCGCCGGCGGTAGCGCGGCAGGTCATCGTCGTTGCCGTCGTATTCGGTCTCGTTGATCACGTCGACGGCGACGCGCACGGCCGGGAACATCTCCAGCGGCATCGCGGCGTGCTGGTAGAGCGACTTCAGGCCCAGGTCGCCCTTGTCGTGGATAAGGCGCTGCACGTTGGTCAGCGGCACCTTGCTGAGCTGGGCCAGCGACGCCTCGAAGAAGGCGATGTCGCCCATGCACAGCGCGCGCAGGATCAGCGAATGGGTCAGCCGGCCATTGCGGTGGAGCTGATCGATCATCGCCTGCAGGTCGGCGACATTCGACTGCTTGGCGATACCCAGGATGGCGCGCTCGCGCGACTGCATCACCAGATCGGTCGCCATTTCCGGCGACAGCTCGTGATGGGTCATCAGCTTGTCGCGCAGGGTCTCCGACACCACCGATACCAGCCGCTCGGAAATCGACGGCGGCAGGGCCGCGCGGTCGACCATCGGGCCCTGGATGCGGGCATCGTCGCCGAACTTGTCCATCACATGGCCGAGCGACTGCTCTGAGATTTCCGCGCCGTCGTTGGAGATCAACTTCTCGACAACGTCGATGTTGTCGGTCGCGACCAGCGCGCTGGACACGGCGCTCGATACCGTCTCGCGCCCGGCAATGGCGGCCTGCTTGGCGCCGCCGCTGGCCTTGATGATTTCCACCAGGTCGTCGTCGGAGAGCACCGTCGACTTCTCAAGCATGGGGATGGCGACGTCGTCGATATCCTTGGCAAGCGCCACGGCCAGGTCGCCGGGAATGGCATCGGACTCGGCCAGCGATTCCGACAGCGCCTGGCGCACGCGAACCGCGGCGTCGTTCAGCATCATCCGGAAGATCTCTTCCGCCATGGCGCGCTCGGTGTCGCTCAGTTCGCTCGCCGAGTATTGGCTTGCCAGCTTTTCGGCGGTCGCGGCGCGCGCGTCCGGCGTGCGCTCCTCTAGCAAGCGTTTGACGTCAGCTTCCGAAAGACTCATTGCCCGCAGGTCCCGTTGTCTGCCTCACGCACGCGGCTGTGGCCGCTTTGTGCCGGCTTGAGTATGCCCGCCTGCTGTTAACGTCGCGTAAAGTGGCGCGTGGCGGTTGAGTCGCCCGGGTGCCGGTTCGCCCATGTCGGGCCGCTGCCGCTCTTGCCGCTTGTCATGCCGGCCTGTGGGGATATAACCGCCCGGCGCGACCGGTTCGGCGCGCCCGCCATCACCAGACATTCCCGGAACGGAAGGCCTGCATGCAGCTACCCAGGTTCCTGCGCATCGGCGCGGCGGTCGAGTTCTGCATGCACCAAGCCGAGACGCGCAAGGCGCTCTACCTGCTTGCCGTCATCTCGGCGCTGGAAAGCGCCATCCTGCCGATCCCGGTGCATGCGGTGCTGGTGCCGATGATGCTGGCCAGCCGGCGGCGCATCTGGCTGGTCATGCTGGTCGCCACGGTCGCCTCCGTCATCGGGGGCGTGGGCGGTTATTTCATCGGCTATTTCGGCTACGAAACGATCGGCGTTTGGCTGCTCGACCTGTACGGCCTCACCGACACGTTCCAGGAATACCGTACGGAGTTCGCGACCGACCTGTGGACCGGCGCCACCTTTGTGTTCATCGGCGCGTTGACGCCGATTCCCTACAAGGTGGTCTGCATCGCAGCCGGGTTCATGGCGTTCGACCTGGCCACGTTCATTCTGGTGTCGGTCGTCGGCCGCACCCTGCAATTCGGGTTCTTCGCCGTGCTGCTGTATGCCTTCGGGCCGAAGCTGAAGGCGCTGATGGACCGCAACAGCACGCTGTTCGGCTATGGCGTCATCGCCATCGTCATCCTGGGGTTCGTGGCGATCAAGTTCTTGCTGTAGAGCTGCATCGGCGAACGCTGAAGTCTGCGCCAGCCCTCTCCCCCACCCGGCCACCCATTCAGGATACTGTCGTGGGTGGCCGGGTGGGGGAGAGCGACTGTCTTTTGTGTCAAGCGTTTTGCCATGGGGTCCGATCTCTGATGATGGCATTGAGGATGACGAGGAGCTTGCGCATGACGGCGACGAGCGCGAGCTTCTTTGGCTTTCCGGCATGGAGCAGGCGTTGATAGAAGGCCTTGAGGATCGGGTTCCGTTGGCTGGCGACCAAGGCTGCCATGTAGAGGGTTGTGCGCAGATGACGCCGTCCCCCACGGATGGTGCGCTTGCCGCGCATGGTACCGCTGTCCCTGTTGAACGGCGCCAGGCCGACGAGGGCAGCGATCTTCTTTCGGTCGAGACGTCCGAGTTCGGGTAGGTCGGCGATCAGCGCACGGGCGGTGATATCGCCGACACCAGGCACGCTCTTGAGCAGGTCTTCGTCCTCGCGCCAAGCTGGTGTGCCGCGGATCGTCTCATCGAGCTCGCGTTCGAGGGCGGAGAGTTCTTTCTGCAGGGCCGCCAGCAGGCGGTCGACGCTCTTGACCATGCGTCGGCTGGTGAGCTGGCTGCGGCGATTGCGCTCGGCGGTCATCATGACGACGATCTGGCGCCGGCGGGCGATCAGCTCGCTGAGCACCTGGGTCTGGGCGTCGGCCAGCGGCCGAGGTTCGGGCCGGACCCGCTCGGCAAACAGCGCGATCGCCTTGGCATCTAGCGCATCGGTCTTGGCAAGCAGGCCAAGGGCACGCGCGAAGTCCCGGATCTGGCGCGGGTTGACCACGGCCAGCGGCAGTCCGGCAGTGGCCAGCGCCGCTGCCACCGTGACCTCGTAGCCGCCAGTCGCCTCCAGCACGATCAGGCCCGGCGACAGCCCGGCCAGGTCCTCGACAAGACTTGCCAGAGCATCGCCGTCTCGTGCGACAGCAAAGCTCTGGCCGGACGGCAAGACATGCACGTCGAGCCGCGCCTTCGAGACATCAATGCCAACGAAAACCTGTTCCATCACCCGTCCTTGCAAATGCGGTCTCGCCCGGCGGACCAAGCGACTGTTCGGGTTCATTGGAACAACAGGCAGGGTGCCAAGCTCTCCCACGGTCTTCGAGACCAAGGGCCTTGCGGCCTCCCACCCGTCTCCGCCACCGCTACAATAACCGCAGCGGCCACAAAATGAGATACAAGGGCCGGTGCCGACTTGAATGTTCGCGCGTTAGCGCGACTCAGCTCGCACAAGCTCTTGTTCTGACAAGACGATTCGGCCTTCGGGCCGGTTTTGCTATACAGCGCGATGGCAAGCACGTCCGAGTCGCGCACACGGCGCCGGCGCCCGGCCTCGCGGACGGGCAGCCGCCGGCGCACGCGCCGCAAGTCCGCCCGCCGCAAACCCGCACTGTGGCGGCGCCTGCTCGGCTTGAAGGCGACCCGGCGCCGCACAACGCGCAAGTCCAGTGCGCGCTCCACATCGTCCAAACGCACGCCGACAAAGCGCTCCACCGCGAAACGGGCGCCAGCGAAACGCACGACCACCAAGCGGACGACCGCCAAGCGCACGACCGCCAAGCGCACGACCGCCAAGCGCACGGCGCCGAAGAAGACCACCGCCAGGGCCACTCCGGCGAAGCGCGCCCGTACCACCCGGCGACGCACGGCAAGCAAGCAGCCGCTGCTCGCGCGCTGGATGCGCCGCCCGACACGCCGGCCGGCACGCTGCAAATCGGGCGGGCGCCGGCGCACGACACGCCAGCCGGGGCTGATCTGGCGGGTGGCGCGCTGGTCGGCGATCGCGCTGATCTGGGGCGTGGTGGTGATGGGCGCGGGCATCGCCTATTACGCCTATGACCTGCCCTCGCTGGACGATGCGCTGGCCCAGACCCGGCGCTCCAGCGTGGTGGTGCGCGCGGCCGACGGCGGGATCCTGGCCACCTACGGCGACTATCACGGCGGCGCGCTCGACTACGAGGACCTGCCGCCGCGCCTGATCGAGGCGGTGCTGGCGACCGAGGACCGCCGCTTCTTCGACCATCCCGGCATCGACATCCTGGGCATCATGCGGGCGGCGGCCAGCAACATCATGGCCGGCGACATCGTGGCCGGCGGCAGCACCATTTCGCAGCAACTGGCGAAGAATCTGTTCCTGACCTCGGAGCGCACGGTGCGCCGCAAGGTGCAGGAGGCGCTGCTGGCGCTGTGGATCGAGCAGCGCTTCTCCAAGCAGCAGATCCTGACCATCTACCTGAACCGGGTCTATTTCGGCGCCGGCACCTATGGGGTGGAGGCCGCCTCGCAGCGCTTCTTCGGCCACACCGCGCGCACGCTCAGCCTGCCGGAGGCGGCGATCCTGGCCGGGCTGTTGAAGGCGCCGTCGCGGTTCAACCCGGCGGCCAACCCCGACCGCGCCCAGGACCGCGCCGCCGTGGTGCTGGAAAGCATGGTCGATGCCGACTTCATCACGCCGGAACTGGCCGGCATGGCCCGCAGCGCGGTGGTGCGCTATGCGGCGGCCGGCGGCGCGCAGGCGAACCGGCCCTCGCTCTATTTCGCCGATTGGGCGGCGGACCAGGCGGTGGGGCTGGTCGGCGCGGCACAGGACCTGACGGTGATCACCACGCTGGATCGCGGCGCCCAAGCCGCCGCCGCCGCGGCGGTCGCCGCCACCCTGCGCGACCACGGCCTGGAGCAGGACGTGGCCCAGGCGGCCGTCGTGGTGATGGACCTGGACGGTGCGGTGAGGGCAATGGTCGGCGGCCGCGACTACCGCAACAGCCAGTTCAACCGCGCCACCGATGCGCTGCGCCAGCCCGGCTCGTCGTTCAAGCTGATGCTCTACCTGGCCGCCCTGGAGCGCGGCATGACACCGGACAGTTCCATCGACGACAGCCCGATCAGCATCGGCGGCTGGTCGCCGGCGAATTACGACGGCAACTATCGCGGCGTGATCTCGGTGCGGGAGGCGTTCGCGCGCTCATTGAACGCGGCGGCGGTGCGGCTGATCCAGGCGGTCGGCCCGGCGGAGGTGCGGTCGCTGGCGCACCGGCTGGGCCTTTCCACCGACCTGCCAGCGACCCCCAGCCTGGCGCTGGGCGCGGGCGAGGTGCGGCTGATCGAGCTGACGGCCGCCTACGCCACCGTGGCCAATGGCGGTACAGGGGTGGCGCCCTACGGCATCGCCGAGATACGGGGACGCGACGGCCAGGTGCTCTATCGTGCGGCGCCAGGCGAGCTGGGGCGCCAGCTCTCGTCGGGGGTCGCCGCACAGATGCACGAGATGTTGTCGGCGGCGGTGGCCTGGGGCACCGGGGCGGCGGCAGCACTGCCGGGTGTGCCGGTCGCCGGCAAGACCGGCACCAGCCAGGACTATCGCGACGCCTGGTTCGTCGGCTACACGCCGGGCCGGGTCGCCGGGGTGTGGATGGGCAATGACGACAACGCGCCGATGCGCCGGGTCACCGGCGGCGGGCTGCCAGCCGAGCTGTGGCACGACGTGATGATGGGCATGCCGTAGGTGCCACAGCGCCTCCTCGAAAACCAAACCGCCGTCATGCTCGGGCTTGTCCCGAGCATCCAAGTCTTCCGACGCCGGGACCAAAGTCGTGGATGCCCGCAACAAGTGCGGGCATGACGATGCTTGATGTTGTCAGGTGTTCGCGGCGCCGCGCGCCAGGGTCAGGTAGACGACCATCGCCAACGTGCCGCCAAGGCCGATGGCCACCGTCATCACCAGCGGCGTGCCGGTCGACAGGTTGGCGCACACCGCGCCCCACACCGAAGCGACCCCGAACGAGGTGAAGCCCATCAGCGCGGAGGCGGCACCCGCCATTTGCGGGAACGGGCCGATGGCACGCGACATGGCGTTCGGCAGCAACAGGCCCATGCCGATCATGTAGCCGAACATCGGCACCAGGATGGTCGCGATGGTGAAGATGCCGGTAAGCCCGATCACCGCCATCGTGACGCCGAACACGGTGGTGAATGTGACGCCCACCGCCACCAGCCGGTCGACGCCGACCCGCATGGTGATCCGCCCGGTGATCAGCGAGCCGGTGACGTAGCCCGCCACGGCGGAGGCGAAGCAGAAGCCGTATGCCATCTCCGAAAGCTCGAAATACTCGATGAACACGAACGAGGAGCCGGAGATGAAGGTGAACAGCCCGCTGAACGCGAACGTCATGGTCAGGGCGTGGCCGGCGAATTCGCGGTTGCGCGCGATGGTGCGGTAGTTGCGCAGCAACGGCCCGATGCGGGTCGCCTCGGCATTCAGGTAGAAATTGGTCTCGGTCAGGATCAGCCGGATGCCGACCAGCGCCATGATCCCGAACACCGCCAGCAGCCCGAAATTGGCCTGCCAGCCGACAGCGGCGGTGACGATGCCGCCAATCACCGGGCCGACCGCCGGAGCCACCGCCATCGCGGCACCCATGTAGGCCAGCACGCGGGCGGCCCGTTCCCGCCCGTAGACGTCGCGGACCACGGCGCGCCCGATCACCGGGCCGACGCAGGCCCCGAACGCCTGCACCGCGCGGCCGGCGATCAGCCAGTCAATGGTGGGGGCGAAGGCGCAGGCGGCCGTCGCCACCAGATAGATGCACAGTCCGCCGATCAGCACCGGCTTGCGGCCGAACCGGTCCGACAGCGGGCCATAGATCAGTTGGGCGGCGGCGAAGACGACCAGGAAGACCGACAGCGTGAGCTGCACGCTGGGCTCGCTGGCCCCGAGGTCGCGGCCGATGCGCGGCAGCGACGGCAGGTAGAGGTCGGTGGAGATCGGCCCCAGCGCCACCAGCATGGTGAGCAGGATGCCGAGGGCCAGTCGTTCGGGTTTGCGGTCCGTATCCGTCGGCGCCGGGTTGGCGGCGTCAACCGTGGCCATAGGGCTGGGAGGCGTAGTAGCCATACGGCGGCGCGACCGCCCGGCCCGGGTTCTCGTAGTAGTCCAGGAACAGATTCACCCGCGGCTTCTTGCCGTTGTGGCGGACCGAATGGCGGACCCGATTGTTGAAGTCGTAGGCGTAGCCCAGCTTCATGGTGAACTTCTTGCCGTCCACCTTGTATTCCACGCCCGGCGGGCAGATCAGCGGCACGTGCACGCGGTGCGCCTTGTGCGCCATCTGCTGGCCGTCGATGTGCGGCGCGATCTTGTAGCCCGGCGGCATCATCACCAGCGCCAGCCGGGTGACGATGCCGGACTTGGTTCCCGGCTTGGCCCCGGATTTGGCCTCAAACATGCCGGTCACCTGGTCGACGATGGGCTGCAGAACGCCCTCGAAGTCGCGCCAGTCGGGGAAGGTGTAGATCGGGCCGATATCGGTCTCGTCGCGGCCGATCGGCAGGAACGGCTCAGGGTCGCGCTTGGTCCGCCGCGCCCATTCCTGCACCAGGTGGGCCATGTCGACCATGCCCCACACGTTGACCCACCGGTCCCATTCGTGGCGGAACAGGATCGCCTTGGTCGCGGAATGCACCTGGTCGGCCAGCACGTCCTGGCGGAACACGTTGCGGTCCCATGCCTCGGCCGGCAGTTTGGCGATCGCCTTCGCGGCCTCCGCCACGTCGACCTTGCCCAATACCTTGTACGGTGCGCCGATATCCACGCTCAGTCCCCGTTCCGACCGTTCTCACATCTACTCAATACATGCGCATCTTGGCCTGCGGGTCAGGCACCACGTCGGCGGGGTCGATGCGCAGCCACGCCGTGCTGTTCTGATCGCGGTCCTTGCGCTCGACCAGATGCACCAGCGTGAACCGGCTGGCCTCCACAAGCGCGCGCAGGTCGGCCAGCCGCTCCGGCGACTGGCCTTTGGTGAATGTCTGCGGGATGCGCCCGGAATTCAAGATGTGGACGGTGTTTTCCAGCAGCTGATGGGTCGGGAAATAGGTCGACGCGGAATCGATGAAGATCGACGACGACGGCGCCATCTGCGGCAGATAGGCCGACAGGATGGCGATCACGTTCTCCGGCCGGTGGACGTAGTCGACGAACAGCAGGTCGACCGTGCCCTTCGGAAACGGGAACGGCGGCAGCTTGCCGGCGGCGCAGGTCAGCACGTCGGCAAGCCCGAAATGGTCGACCAGCCCTTTCATGTAGGCGGCGAGCGAGGCCGCCTTGGCGTGGGGCAGGCCGGCGCGCGCCATGCTGGCCTGGATATCCGGCCAGGCCGAGCCGTCGTCCACCGTCAGCACCTTGCCGGCGCCGTTCTCCTTCGCCGCCTGCGCCATCGCCAGCGCGCACATGCCGGTGCCGGTGCCCAGCTCGATCATGGTGTCCTGGCGCTGCATCTTGACCAAGCTGTAGAGGAACAGCGCGAAGTCCTCGGTGCCGAAGATCTGGCCCAGGGTCGCGGCGAGTTCGAACAGCTCCGCGCGCGGCGACAGCGCGGGCGCAGCAGTGGTGCCGGGTTGGCTCATGCCGCCTTATAGCACCGGGTCGTTGCGGCCGGCCATGGGACATGCCACCGCGTTTTCGACGCTACACGGGCTGCATCGTAGCCAATCACCACACCCGTCATGGTCGGGCTTGACCCGACCATCCACGAGATGGCCGCTCAGGCGGCCAATAAGACGTGGATGCCCGCAACAAGTGCGGGCATGACGAATGAGTATTGGTGGGGCCGCGGCCCTACCCCAGATTGGCGGAGAAGAACGCGGTCGTGCGGTCCCAGGCGGTGGCGGCGTCCTCCTGGTCATAGACACCGGCGGTCGGATTGGCGAACGCGTGCGCCGCATCGTACCAGTGGGTGGTGTAGGTCTTGCCGGCGGCGTCCATCGCCGCCTCGAACCCGTCGACCATGTCGTGGTTGATCCACTGGTCCTGCTCGGCGAAGTGGCCCAGCACCGGGCCGGCCAGCGGGGCGAGCTGGTCGGCCGTCTTCGACACGTCGCCATAGTAGACGACGGTGGCGTCCACCGGCCGCGCCAGCGAGGCGTTCAGCGACCAGCCGCCGCCGAAGCACCAGCCGACGGTGCCAACCTTGTCGTTGGTGGCGTCGTGCGCCTTCAGCCAGTCGATCCAGGCGCCGAGCGTTGCGGACGCATGGTCGCCGTTGACGGCACCCATGTGGGCGCGGGCCTCATCGGGGTTGGTCGCGACCTGGCCGCCGTAGAGATCGACCGCCAGCCCGGCATAGCCCAAATTGGCGAACTCGGCGGCAACCGCCTTGATCTGGTCGTTCAGGCCCCACCATTCGTGGATCAAGACTACCGAGGCCGCCGGCGCGGTCGCCGGCATCGCCAGGCTGGCGTTGACGTCGCCGACACCGTCGACCGACAGGGTCACGGTCTCCAGCCCCTCGGCCGCCGCGCGGGCCAGCCGCGGGTTCGCCAGCACGGTCGCCAGCGGCGCCGCCGCCACCGGTGCCATCGCCAAACCGCGAATGATGTCTCGTCGATCGATCGTCATGGGGGCCTCCGCCGTAAACTGTCATGATGTGCTGGCTCACAAGCGCTGCCAGCGCGATTTCCAGTCTAGCCGGGCTTGGGGACGGTTGAAGGGTCCGGCCGCGTCCATCACGGAGTATTGAGTTTGACTGCTCTCATACGCCTTACGGTTCTGGCCACCATGCTTGCCGCGGCGGTGGCCTGTGCTGACCCGCTGCAACGCCCGTTGATGGACGACGGGGCGGTGCCGGTCAGCAGCACGGCCTTGCCGATGAACCCATCGGCGCCGGGGCAGGACCAGGTGGGCGTGCTGATGTGGCGCGGCGGATTGCACGTTGAAGGCAGCGGTGCCGGCTTCGGTGGGCTCTCCGCGCTGCATGTCTGGCCGGACGGATCGGGATTCCTGGCATTGTCGGACACCGGCTATTGGGTGACGGGGCGGCTGTTGATCGATGACGCCGGCATATTGACTGGTGTCTCGGATGTGCGCTCGGCGCGGCTGCTGGACCTGGACGGAGAACCTGTCTCCATGGGACAGCGCGATGCGGAGGGGCTGGCCATCGACGGCAATGGTGCTGCGCTGGTGTCGTTCGAGCGCGATCACCGGGTCTGGCGCTATGCGGTCGACGCCGCCGGCGGCCTCGCGTCGGTGCCGGTCGCGCTGCCGACGCCGCCGGGCATCGAGGCGGCGCCCCGCAACGGATCGCTGGAATCGCTGGCCCGGCTGCCGGACGGCCGGCTGGTGGCGATGGCGGAGGACCTGTCCGACGACCGGGGCAACTATGCCTGGGTCAGCGACACCGACGGCCCGGACCTGACCTGGCAGCCGTTCCGCTGTGCCGGCGACCCGGACCTGGAGGTCTCCGACGCAACGGTGCTGCCGAACGGCGACCTGCTGGTGGTGGAGCGCGGGTTCTCGCTGCTGAGCGGCGCCGACATTCGCATTGCAAGGGTCGATGCCGACGCGATTGCGCCGGGTGCGCGGATCGAAGGCATCGAGATGGCGCGGCTGCGGCCGCCAATGACCGTCGACAATGTCGAGGGTGCTGCTGTGTTCGCTGGGCCGTCCGGCGCGCCGTTGCTGCTGCTGGTAACCGACGACAATTTCATCGGCCTGCAACGCACCCTGTTCCTGTTGTTCGAGATCCGCGTGCCGGGTTGAGTAGTCTCAGCTCACGCTGAAGTCTGCTCCAGCCCTCACCCCCACCCGGCCGCCCAACGACAGTATGATTGCTGGGTGGCCGGGTGGGGGTGAGGGCCGGTGCCGACTTGAATGAAAATGCAACTATTCCGCCGGTAGCAGGCGGCTGAGATCAGGTCGCGGCGGGCCGACCAGCTTGTCGGAGAGGCGGTGGACCGCGCCCATCGGGTCGGTGAACCAGCGCGCGAGCCTGAGCGTGCGCCCGATCAGCACGTCGCTGGCGCGCTGGTCGCGGCCGACGATGCGCTTGAACATGCGGTGCAGGTCGGCGGCATGCGCCTCGGCGAAGCGGCCCGACCCGGTGATCGACTCCGCGTAGATCGTGAACAGCGACCAGTAGCGGTCGACCACCTTGAACCGCGCGCCGGCCAGCGCGAAATCGAGCAGGATTTCCGCGTCCCAGCAGGTGCGGTTGTCGACGTTGAAGCCGCCGATGCGGCGGAAGATGTCGGCGGTGAAGAAGGTCGACTGCTGCATCTGCACCGACGCGCCATGGGCGAAGCGTTTCAGCCCCCAGGGCGCGGAACGAAAGTGGCGGGTTACGCGGCCGGCATCGTCGATGATGTAGCCGTGGCCGAACAGCACGTCGGGCGCCTTCGGTTTCGCGAAGATGGCGGCGGCCTCGCGGAACGCGCCCTGCAGCACCGCGTCGTCGGCGTTCAGGTAGTAGAAGATGTCGCCGGTGGCCTTCGCGAACCCTTTGTTCAGGCCGTCGGCCGGGCCGTCGTCGGGGTCCAGCAGCACCATCGCCAGACGGTCGCGATACCGCTCGATGATGTCGCGGCTGCCGTCGGTCGAGCCGGGGTCGACGACGATGTACTCCACGTCGTCGTGGTCCTGCGCCAGCACCGACTGGATGGCGCGGTCCAGGAACGCGGCCTGGTTGAACGACAGGGTGACGACGGAGATGCGCATCGTTTTCGGCTTGCTGCGGGGGATGTGCTGGGGTGAGCCGCGCGGTCAGGCCGGCTTGGGGCCGGGCGCCGGCCCATGGCCCTGGTCGGTGGGCGGGTCGCCCGCCTCGTTCTCCAGCCGGGCGCGCTCCGATGGGCGCGGCAGCGGCTGCACGTTCGGCGGCAGGCGTCGCGGCAGCACGTTCGCGCGCCGGCGCTGCATCCGCTTCATGCGGCGCAGCATCTTGCCCTGGGCGGCGGCCTGGCGCAGCAGGTCCCAGCTGTACACCAGCACCACAATCTGGAACGCGCTCATGATCCGCCGCTCGGCCCCGAACGGCGAGAACAGCACGTCCCACGCCAAGAGGATGGAGAAGAAGACCGCCATTGGCGAGATCGGGTCGCGGATCTGGTACAGGTAGCCCAGATTGCGGGCGATCAGGATCAGGATCCAGATCCAGAAGATGCCGCCAAGGATGCCGGCTTCCACCCATGCACCGGTGATGTGGGAGTGGGTTGGGATCAGGTCGCCGAAGTACGACGGCCCGACCTCGTCGTTGATGTCCATGTAGCCGAGCATGCGCATGCGCTCGGTCAGCAGGTCGATGTACTTGCGGTCCTTCGCCCACGAGCCATGGCCGAATATGGGCGAGTCGGAAATCGCCTCCAGCGACACCACCACTTCCTGCCGGCCGCCCAGCAGCAGGCCCAGGTCGCCGGCCGCCTGTTGCTCGTAGTGTTCCTTGGCGTCCTCGCCCAGGTATCCCTCGCTGGCCAGGAACTCGTAGCCCGACAACAGGGCGAAGATCGCGGCGATGCCGGCGCCGGCCAGCAGCAACAGACGGGCGCTCGACAGCGGCTGCACCTTGGAGCCGCGCTGGCCGAGCAGGCCCTGGCCCATCAGGTAGAAGCCGGTCAGCCCGAAGATGCCGGCCATGCTGCGCCAGCCCAGGTACATGTGGGCCGCCGTCATCAGCAGGCACAGGCCCACCGCCAGCACCCAGCGCCGATAGACGAAGTTGACCTGGCACATCCAGATGATGGCCAGCGAGACCGGCAGGCCGTAGCCGAACTTCCACGGGTTGCCCTCGGTGAAATAGCCCGGGCGCACGATCACCGATGCGGCCAGCGCCACCGCGGCGCCGGCCAGGAACAGCGCCGTGCGCCTGCGGTTGCCGTAGATCACCATGTAGATGACCACGAAGTTCACCATGAAGAAGATGATCTTCGCCCAGCCGCGCGCATAGTCCTCGTAGGGCGTGCCCTGGATCAGGTCGGTGACGATCTGCCAGACGAACCAGCCGGCGCCGAGCGCGATGATGGTCAGGGCCGAGGGGAGCAGCAGCATGCGCCCGCGCGCCATCAGCAGGAACGGCACAGCGCCCAGGCAGATTGCCTCGGCCAGGAACAGGCGGCCGACCACCGTGACCTCGTAGATCATGCCCAGCGGGATCATGAGCGCCAGCGCGTCCAGCAGAATGCTGTTGCGGTAATAGGCGTGCGCCCGGTCCTTCACCGGCCGCTGGCGCGGACGCAACGGGCGCCGGCCCGGATGCGCGGCGGCACCGCCCGGATGCTGATGGCCCTGCGGCGGGTATCCGCTGGGTGGGTATGTCGGCGTCGCTGTGGTCATCGGCTAAGGGGCCATCGCCTATCGGGTCATCGATCATTCCGATGGGTGCGCAAGGTCACGGCGGCCTGGAACGGTGTCCATTGCCGGCGACGCGCGCCGTCACACAGTATGCCATGGGATTTAACGATTAATTGGCCGCGCTGAAAGGGGGCGATTGCTTCTTGGGCCATCGACCAGCCTCTCGGTGCCGTTTGGCCCCATCCGGCTGTTGGTTAGTAAGCAAGAAGCTCTCGGATCATGCCAATTGAGTATTGGTTCGCTTTGGAGCAGTCTGGATTGGCGATAGCTCTCTCTTGAGTATGTTATGAAAGCTATTATATCGATCATAGGCGAGGTTTAATATTCTAACGCTATTTATAGCCATGCTGTTTGAAAACAATTCATCAATATGTTTCTCGTATGTTTGTAGAGTTTGTTTGTATAAGTTCATTTTTTCTTGCCATATTTTCATCCTGCTTGCAACCAGCTCATCAAGTATTTGTTTGTCAAGATGCTCATAGTTCTCAGCATCCTGATATTCATGATGGAGTGAATTCCTCACAGCAAGATACATTTCATTGTTATTCTCGAGGATTTCCAAAATGATGCGGTGTGTATCGTCATAAATATTATTGATCATATCTCGAATAGTAAAAAATTCTACAGTTTTTTGTAAATGATCAATAAACTCATTTGGCGATATGCTTTCAATTCGAGATTCCCAATCTTGTCTCTCCTCGTAGTGGCCAAAAGACACTAGGGGAGTTGATCTTGCGCATTGTCGTGCAAGATAGAAATATACTTCAATTTTATCCAGAACCATATTAAAAAAATTGCCCGCTCTTCCCATTCTACACGAGTAATATTTACCGTCTGTAGCCGAATATTTTCCTGTGCCGTTTGCATGTGTTGGCGGTTTGTCAATAGAGAAAGCGTCGCCAGCACAGCAGCAACCGTGCCCATCAACCCAATGGGTGTCGCGAAGAACCACTCCACCACATGGACTTCGAGCCAAGCGTTGGCATCCGAGATCCTTGCCACCAGCCAATGATGAATCATAATTATGTCGAGAGACATTTAGGGCGACTCGTAACTCCCAATCGTAAGAATTAAATCTTAGCATGACCTGTCGACGAATTGGCTTAGCTGCGGTTGGGAAGTCAGAATGTGATGCAAAATTCATTTTCCTTATGGCTGAAGCCAAACAGACCAGAGGGACTTTCCGGTGAACGCGAGATTTTCGTTCCCCGTTGTGGCATTGATGCGCGCCATGAGCCCACTCCGCCGACACGACCCACTCAAGGACCGCCCGCATGACCTCTCAATATGTGCCCGCCGCCGACCGCTACGACTCGATGACCTACAATCGCTGCGGCAACAGCGGGCTGAAGCTGCCGGCGATCTCGCTCGGCCTGTGGCACAATTTCGGTGACGACGCGCGCGAGGATAACGCGCGCGCCCTGTGCCGGCGCGCGTTCGACCTCGGCATCACCCATTTCGACCTTGCCAACAACTACGGCCCGCCGCCGGGCTCGGCCGAGACCCGGTTCGGCAAGTTCCTGAAATCGGACTTCGCGCACCTGCGTGACGAGTTGATCATCTCGTCGAAGGCCGGCTACGGCATGTGGCCGGGGCCATATGGCGAATGGGGCAGCCGCAAGTACGTGCTGGCCAGCCTGGACCAGTCGCTGAAGCGGATGGGCCTGGACTATGTCGACATCTTCTATTCCCACCGCTTCGACCCCGACACGCCGCTGGAGGAGACCATGGGCGCGCTGGTCACGGCGGTGCAGCAGGGCAAGGCGCTCTATGTCGGCATCTCGTCCTACAATTCCCAGCGCACGCGCGAGGCCGCGGCGATTCTGAAGGCCAACAACGTGCCCTGCCTGATCCACCAGCCGAGCTATTCGATGATCAACCGCTGGGTCGAGGACGACGGCCTGCTCGACACGCTGGAGGACGAGGGCATCGGCTGCATCGCCTTCTCGCCGCTGGCACAGGGCATGCTGACCGACAAGTACCTGAAGGGCATTCCCGACGACAGCCGGGCAGCCCAGGGCAAGTCGCTGCGCACGGCGTTCCTGAACGAGGAGAACATCGAGCATGCCCGCGCGCTGAACGCCATTGCCGAGCGGCGGGGCCAGACGCTGGCGCAGATGGCGCTGGCGTGGGTGCTGCGCGGTGGACGGGTGACCTCTGCGCTGATCGGCGCCAGCCGGACCGAGCAGATCGACGCCTGCGTTGGCGCGCTTGCCAACCAGGACTTCACCGATGCCGAGCTGGCCGAGATCGACGCCCATGCCGTGGAGGGCGGGGTCAATCTGTGGGCCAAGTCGGCCGAACGCGCCGGCCCGTCGCGGTAAGTCACCTGACGTTCCTATTGCCCGATGGTTTGATACTTGCAGACCGGCTCGCAAACTCATCGTCGCCCTCGCCCTTGTGGCGAGGGCCCATTTCGGGGCCACACTGCACTCGATGAGCTATTATGTTTATGTTCTTGCGAGTAGACCCTACGGCACCCTCTACATAGGCGTCACCAACGATATCGTCCGGCGCGTCTGGGAGCACCGAACTGGTGTCGCCGCGGGCTTCACCAAGCAAAACGACGTCAAAGAGTTGGTCTACTTTGAAGCTCATGCCACCGCGATTGACGCAATCCGGCGCGAGAAGCGACTCAAACAGTATCGGCGAGACTGGAAGATCAACTTGATCGAACGCGAGAATCCGCACTGGGAAGATCTCTGGCCAAGCATCACGCGGTAGGCAAAATGGGCCCTCGCCACAAGGGCGAGGGCGACGAGAACAAAGTTAGGAAATGGCGCAACCTCATCAATCATCGGACGTTGAAACGGGTGCAACCAAACACGCCGGTGTCCAAGCAGCGGCGATGGTGCTGCCGGCGGAGCCGTTCGACGAGACGCTGGCGTTCTTCACCGACCGGCTGGGCTTCCGGGTCGACACCATCATCCCCGCCGACCACCCGGCCGAGGCCACGGTCTCCGGCCACGGCCTCCGCCTCTGCCTCATCCGGAATGGCGCCGGCGCGCCCGGCGTGCTGCGGCTGGCCCGCCAGGATGGCGATACCGCCGAGGCGCTGACCGCGCCCAACGGCACCCGCATCGAGTTCGCGCCCGCGACCCCGCCGCTGGTGGTGCCGCCGGCGGTGCCGTCCTTCGTCGTCACCCGCTTCGACGGTGGCAGCAAATGGGGCACCGGGCGCGCCGGCATGCAGTACCGCGACCTGGTGCCGGACCGGCAGGGCGGCTACCTGATTGCGTCGCACATCCGCATTCCCGATGGCGGTCCGGTGCCCGACTACGTCCATTTCCACACCATCCGCTTCCAGATGATCTTCTGCGTCGCCGGCTGGGTGCGGCTGGTCTACCAGGACCAGGGATCGCCCTTCGTGCTCGAGGCCGGCGACTGCGTGCTGCAGCCGCCGCAAATCCGCCACCGGGTGCTGGAGGCGAGCCCCGGCCTGGAAGTGGTGGAGGTGGGGTGTCCGGCGGCGCACATGACCTCGGTCGACCATGAGATGCAGCTTCCAACCGAGCGCGTGTCACCCGACCGGGTGTTTGGCGGTCAGCGCTTCGTGCGGCACGTGGCGGCGGAGGCGTCGTGGCAGCCATGGCGATTGCCGGGCTACGAGGTGCGCGACACCGGCATCGGGGTGGCAACCGGCGGTGTCGCCGGCGCCTGGGTGGCGCGGCCCGACGGAGCGGAGGGCGCGCACGACTTCCGCCAACACGATGCGACGGCGCTGTTCGGCTTCGTGCTCGGCGGTTCGGTGACGCTGCGCACAGACGGCCACGGCGACCACGCGCTAGGCAAGGCGGACGCCTTCATGGTGCCGGCGGGCGAAGGCCATGCCCTGACCGATGCCTCCGGGGACTTCGAGTTGCTGGAGGTCGCACTGCCCGCTGAATTCAATACGGGCTGATTTCAGGACGGAACGAGATGATGCCTCACATCGCCGACTACCACGCCCATGTCTATTACGACGCCGGCACCTACGACCGCGCCCGCAAGGTGTGCGAGGCCGTGCGCGACACTTTCGGCATCCCGATGGGCCATATGCACGAGCGCCCGGTCGGCCCGCACCCGATGTGGAGCTGCCAGCTCACCGTGCCGGCCGGCCAGTTCGAGGCGGTGATCTCTTGGCTGGCGATCAACCGCGACGGGCTGATCGTGTTCGTCCACCCCAACACCGGCCACGACCTGGAAGACCACCGCGATCATGCGATCTGGATGGGCGGTATGCCGCCGCTGAACCTGGCGATGTTCGAGTAGCGGCCTGGAACCCTATTTCTAGAGCGTGGCGGTGCTGGGTTCGCGCTGCGGCAGCCGGTCCAATTCGGCACCCAATGTGGCGCGCGCGAGGTCCAGCTCATATGCCTGCTGCAGGTTCATCCAGAACTCGGCCGACATGCCGAAATAGCGCCCCAGCCGCAGCGCGGTGTCGGCGGAGATATTTCGCCTGCCTGAGATGATCTGGCTGATCCGATTGGCGGGCACCTGGATCATGCGCGCCATCTCCGCCGCGCTCATGCCGAGCTCATCCAGTTCGTCGCCCAGTATTTCACCGGGATGTATCGGTGTGCGCGCCATCGGTGATTCGCCTCTCAATGCTTGCGTTTCAATGATAGTCCACGATCTCGACATTCTGTGGGCCGCTCAAGTCGTCCGACCACTCAAAGCAAATGCGCCACTGGTCGTTGATCCTGATCGAGTATTGCCCCGCCCGGTCGCCGCGCAATCTCTCCAGCCGGTTGCCGCGCAATTGCATCAAATCCTGAATTGAGGTTGCGGCATCCAGTATGCGCAAACGCTTTTCGGCCTGACGCCGGAAGGGCTCGAACTGCGGAACCCTTTCCCCATTCGCAAAGCGGGCGGTCTTCCTGCTTCGGTAGCTCAGGATCATGACTGAAGGTGGTCGCCTGTACGCGGTACGTCAAGCATATTTCATGATCGGGGCTCAACGGCTAGCGCTTAACTCGCGCTTAAGCATAACCGCTCCATAGTCCGCGCCCGTAACCCATACGGCAAACGCGGAGGAGGGCGGATTGGTGCCCGCAATGGCTGCCCTGGCCAATCTGGCCGCCCCAGACAACAAGCTCGAGCCCGAGCGGATTTCGGACGCGCCCGACCGGCGCGCGCTGCTGACGTCCATGCTGCGCATCCGCATGGTCGAGGAGCGGATCGCCGAGATCTACCCCAGCGACCGCATCCAGAGCCCGGTGCACCTGTCGATCGGGCAGGAGGCGGCGGCTGTGGGCCTGTGCGCCCACCTGCGGCCCGACGACCTGCTGTTCTCCACCTATCGCGGCCACGCCCACTATCTGGCCAAGGGCGGCGACATGCGCGCCATGATGGCCGAGCTGTTCGGCCGCGCCAACGGCTTTGCCAAGGGCAAGGCCGGCTCCATGCACCTGGCCGCTCCCGATGTCGGCCTGATGGGCTCGTCGGCCATCGTGGCCAGCACCATCCCTCATGCGGTGGGTGCGGCGATGCGGGCCACCTGGCCCGGCGGCGCCAGTGACGCTATCACCGTTTGCGTGTTCGGCGACGGCGCGACCGAGGAAGGCGTCTATCACGAGAGCCTGAACTTCGCCGCCGTCCAGAAGCTGCCGGTGCTGTTCGTCTGTGAGAACAACGAGCTTGCCATCAACATCCGCCGCGCCGGCCGCCAGGCCTATGAGCCGACGGCGCATGCCGCGGTCTACGGCATTCCGGCATTGAAGCTGTCGAATGGCGACGATCCGGCGGCGGTTCATGCCGAGCTGGCGCCGGTGGTGGCCGCCATGCGTGCCGACCGGCTGCCGCGTTTCGTCGAGATCCCGATGCTGCGGGTGCGCGAGCATGTCGGCCCCGGCGATGAGTTCGCCAGGGGCCACCGCGACGCGCGGGAACTGGCCGAATGGCAGGCGCGCGATCCGCTGGTCACCTGCAACGAGCCGTGGCTCGACGCCGCGCGCGTCAAGATCGCCCGCGAGATCGACGATGCGGTGGCGTTCGCCGAAACAGGCGCGTTCCCCGGGACCGAAGAGGTACTGAGCGATGTCGAACGCCGCTTTGCTTGAACCCGGGCTTGAGCCGGGACTTGAGGCCGATTTCGAGGTGCCGGCTACCGCTCCGATCCCGGCGCCGCAGGCCACCTATCGCGAGGCACTGGCCGATGCCATGCGCGCGGCGATGGCCGACCATGATCACACGCTGATCCTGGGCCAGGGCGTCAGCGACGGCATCTTCGGCACCACGGCCGGGCTGGCGGAAGCCCATGGCGCCCATCGGGTGATCGAGACCCCGCTGTCGGAGGACGCGGTCACCGGCATCTGCATCGGGGCCGCGCTGAACGGCCTCTACCCGATCAATACCCACATCCGGGCCGATTTCGGCCTGCTCGCCGCCAACCAGCTCATCAACCTCGCCGCCAAGTACCGTTACATGTTCGGTGGGCTGTTCGAGGTGCCGATGATGGTGAGGATGATCATCGGCCGCAGTTGGGGGCAGGGCGCCCAGCACAGCCAGTCGCTGCAATCGCTGTTCGCGCACATTCCGGGCCTGACGGTCCTGATGCCGGCAAGCCCCCAGGCGATCGCCGTCGACTACGCCCACGCCATCGCGCACAACCGTGGCCCGGTGGTGGTGCTGGAGCACCGGCTGCTCTACGACCTGTCGTTCGAGATGGACGGCGCCGACGAGACCCCGCGCCTGCCGATGCGCGCCCATGTCGAGCGCGCGGGCCGCGACGTCACCATCGTTGCCACCTCGCTGATGGTGCTGGAGGCGCGCCGCGCCGCCGCCCATCTGGCCGGCCACGGCATCGACTGCGAGGTCATCGACCTCAACTGCGTCTCCCACATCGATGCCGACACGGTGCTGGCCAGCGTGCGCAAGACCGGCCGCCTGCTGGTCGCCGACACCAGCTGGCAGGGCTATGGCGTCAATGCCGAAATCTGCCGGCTGATCGCCCAGAACGATCCGGCGGCCCTGCGCGCGCCGGTGGCCGGCATGGGCATGGCACCCAGCCCGTGCCCGACCGCCAAGACGCTGGAAGACGCCTTCTACCCCGATCTCAGGGATATGTGCGCGGCGGTCATCGATCTGGTCGGCGCGCAGGGCCGCGGCATCCCATTGCCCTCCACGCAATCCAGCACCGAAGCCTATCGCGCGTTCAAGGGACCGTTCTGATGCAACCTGACCTGCCGAAGGGCCGCTATCTGGTCACCGGCGCGACCGGGCTGGTGGGCCGCCACGTGCTGGCCCGGCTTGCCGAAGCGGGCGTCGGGCCGATCACCGCGCTGTTCCACCTGACCCCGCCCCACGACAGCGATCCGCGCTGGCAATGGCAGCACGCAAATCTGGCTGCACTCGACCAGTGTGCCGCCGCCATGTCCGGCCACGACTACGTCGTGCATGCCGCCGGCGTCGTCGCGCCGGCCGCCGCCATGGCGGAGAACCCCATCGCCCCGATGCGGCGCAACCTGAATGTCACCGGCAACGTGCTGGAGGCGGCATGGCGCGCCAGGGTGAAGCGGTTGGTCTGGTTCTCCAGCACGACGGGGTATCCCGGCGACCGCGAGGTGCTGGACGAAGCCGTGTTCCTGGAGGGCGACCCGCCCCCACGCCGGTTTGCGATCGGCTGGGCCCATCGCGCGCTGGAGGCGCAGGCCCGCGCCTATGCCGAGCACGTGGAGCCGCGGATGGATATCGTGGCGTTGCGCCCGTCGCTGATCTACGGACCGCGTACGGTGGCCAACCCGGACCGCGCCCACACCGTGTTCGCGCTGGCCCACCAGGTGGCGCATCGCATCGCACCGGTCGACCTGCGCGGTGACGGCGGCCAGGCGTGCGACTTGATCCACGCCGACGACGTGGCGCGCGCCGCCTGCCTGGCGATGACGCGCGGTGGGCGCGGATTCGCCGCCTACAACATTGCCAGTGGCCGCACGGTGACGATGCGCGAGGTGCTGAACCGGCTCGCCGCGCTGGACCATTGGGTCGATCCGCCGGTGAACGCGACCGTCGCCCGCCTGTTTCCCGACACGCCGCCGCCGCGGCTGGCGACCGAATGGGCGGAGGCCGAGCTTGGTTTCCGGCCCGAAGTCTCGCTGGACCGGGGGCTTGCCGGCCTGCTCACCCACATGCGCGACGCCATCTCAGAAGAACGTCTGGTAGGTTAGAGTGAAACGAGTCCTGATCTGCGGTGCGACCGGCTTCATCGGCCGCAACCTTGTCGAACGCATTGCCGCGCGCGGCGATTGCGAGGTGGTGGCGGTCCATCACCAGCGCCCGCCCTACGATCATCTCGGGGTCAATGGGGGCGTCAGTTGGGTGCAGGCCGACCTGCGCAATGCCGCCGATGTCGACCGCATCGTGGCAGGCGCCGATGTCATCATCCAGGCCGCCGCGACAACCAGCGGCGCCAAGGACATCACCACCCGGCCCTACCTGCACGTCACCGACAACGCGGTGATGAACTCCGTACTGCTGCGCGCCGCCTACGATCACGGGGTCGGCCAGTTCCTGTTCTTCTCCTGCACCGTCATGTACCCGTCGTCGGACCGGCCGCAGACCGAAGCCGACTTCAGCGGCGAGATCACCGACAAGTACTACGGCGTCGGCTGGACCAAGGTGTACGTCGAGAATATCTGCCGGTTTTTCGCCGGCCTGGGCCGTACGCGTCACACCGTGCTGCGCCATTCCAACATCTACGGGCCGTACGACAAGTACGACCTGGAGCGCAGCCACGTGTTCGGCGCCACCGTCACCAAGACCATGCAGGCCGACGACCGGCTGGAAATCTGGGGCACCGGCGAGGAAAAGCGCGACCTGTTGCACGCCGACGACCTGATGGACTGCGTGGAGGCGGCGCTGGAACGCCAGACCGCACCGTTCGACCTGTTCAACGTCGGTGCCGGTGAGGCCGTGTCGGTACGCGAACTGGCCGAGCGCATCGTTGCCGCGTCGGGCCGCGACCTCAGCCTGGAGCACAATCTCAGCCGGCCGACCATCCCCTTCAACCTGGTGCTGGACTGCACCCGCGCGCGCGACGAACTCGGCTGGCAGCCGAGGATCGCGCTCGACGAGGGCATCGGCCGCACCATCGACTGGTGGCGCGCCAATGTCGGCCGCGCCGCCGCCTGACCGATCCATCCGAGCATTCCATGGACACTTCGATGAACCAGACCGATTCATTCTCCGGCGTCGACGCCGCAATTGCCGACTGGTGGGCGGCCAACGCCGATGCCGGCTTCGACCCGGCCAACCCGGTGGTGCGCCTGCACGAGCCGACCTTCGGCCCGGAGGAGATCGCGGCCGCCACCCGCCAGATGCTGACCACGCGGGTCACCATGGGCGACCAGGTGCTGCGCTTCGAGCGCGCCTATTGCGACCATTTCGGCTACGCCCACGGTGTCAGCAACAATTCCGGCTCGTCAGCCAACCTGCTGATGTTGGCGGCGCTGGCCAACCCGATGTGCGCGGACGGCCTGCGCCCCGGCGACGAGGTGATCCTGCCGGCGCTGACGTGGTCGACCTCGTTGTGGCCGATCACCCAGTGCGGCCTGACCCCGGTGCTGGTCGACAGCGGCCTCGACACACTGAACCTGGACCCGGAGGCGGTGGAGCGCGCCATCGGGCCGCGCACCCGCGCCATCATGGCGGTGCCGGTCTATGGCAACCCGTGCGACTACGCAGCACTGCAGGATATCTGCGACCGCCACGGCCTGATCCTGATCGAGGACGGGTGCGAGTCCATGGGCGCGAGCTACCTGGGGCGGCCGGTCGGCAGCTTCGGCCGGGTGGCGAGCTTCAGCTTCTACTACTCGCATCACATGACGACGCTGGAAGGCGGCATCTGCGTCACCGGCGACCATGAGCTGGCGGAGCTGATGCGCATCCTGCGCGCGCATGGCTGGGTGCGGCAGGTGGAGAACCCGGAGCGCTGGACAAGCGCGCACCCGGAGATCGACCCCAAGTTCCTGTTCGTCAACGAAGGCTACAATCTGCGCCTGACCGAGCCGCAGGCGGCCATCGGCCTGGTGCAGGTGCCGAAGCTGGACGGCTTCGTCGCCAACCGCCGCGAGAACGCCGCCTTCTACCGCAAGCTGTTCGCCGGTTACGCCGACTGGTTCACGCCGCAGACCACGCCGGAGGGGGGCACCCATTCCTGGTTCGGCTTCACCCTGGTGATCGACCCGGCGGCACCGTTCGACCGCGCCGAGATCACGTCGTATCTGAACCGCCATGGCATCGAGACCCGGCCGATCATCGCCGGCAACCTGGCCAAGCAGCCGGCGATGAACCTGGTGCCGCACCGCATCAGCGGGCCGCTCGACACCGCCAGCCATGTCATGGACCGGGGCTTTTCCATCGGCGTCCACCAGGGGCTGAGCGAAGCGGCGCTGAACCACGTCGCCGACACCATGCACGCCTTCGCCGCGACCCAACGCAAGGCTGCGTGACGGCCCAACCTTACGAATCGCGTCATGCCCGCACTTGTTGCGGGCATCCACGAGATGGCTGCGGAGCAGCCAACAAGACGTGGATAGTCGGGACAAGCCCGACCATGACGAAGCAAAAGATGAGCCCAGAGAGATAACATGACCGCGTCCGACAACATCGCCATCGAACCCTTCTTCAACCGCCGCAAGGTGCTGGTCACCGGCGGCACCGGGCTGATCGGCCGCCCGCTGGTCGACCTGCTGGTCGCCTCCGGCGCGCTGGTCACCGTGGTCTCGCTGGACGACCCGGCGACCGCACCCGCCGGTGTCGCCTTCGTGCGCGCCGACCTGCGCGACCCCGCCGCCTGCGAGGCTGCCTGCCGGGGCCAGGAGATCGTGTTCAACCTGGTCGGCGTGAAGGGCTCGCCGAAAATGTGCGCCACCAAGCCGGCCAGCTTCTTCGTGCCCACCATCACCTTCTCGGTGAACATGATGGAGGCGGCGCGCCGCGCGGGCGTGGAGCGCTATCTGTTCACCAGTTCCATCGGCGTCTACGAGCCGGCCGAAGTGTTCCACGAGGACGCGGTCTGGCAGACCTTCCCGTCGCCGAACGACCGCTTCGCCGGCTGGGCCAAGCGGATGGGCGAGCTGCAGGCCCAGGCCTATGAGATCCAGTACGGCTGGGACAAGATCTCCATCGTCCGCCCGGCCAACGTCTACGGGTCTTACGACAACTTCGACCCCGAGAACGCGATGGTGATCCCGAGCCTGATCCGCCGCGCGGTCGACGGCGAGCGCCCGCTGACGGTGTGGGGCGACGGCAGCCCGGTGCGCGACTTCATCCACGCCCGCGACGTGGCGCGCGGCATGGCCCGCGTGGTGGCGCTGGGCGAGAACAGGCCGGTCAATCTGGGCAGCGGCACCGGCGTGTCGATCCGCGAGGTCGCGGAGACGGTCGCCGGGCTGATGGACGATGGTTGCGAGATCGTGTGGGACACCACCAAGCCCGCCGGCGATGCGAAGCGCCTGATGGACACATCACGCGCGCGCTCCATCGGCATCGAGCCGCAGGTTGCGTTGAAGGACGGCATCGCCGAGACGCTGGCCTGGTATCGCAGCCATGCCGCGACCGCCGACGCGCGCTACAACGCCTTCACCGACAAGGCCTATGGCTGAGGCCTGTGTCCGATAGTGTCGACAAGCTGCGCGCCGACTATGAGCGCCAGGGTTTCGCGGTGGCCGAAGGGCTGCTGGCCGCGACGTGGTGCAACGCGGTGCTGGAGGCGGCCCAGGGCCTGCCGAGCCTTGCCCGCAACAAGCTGCACGACGAGATGAACGTGCACCTGCGTGGCGGCATGTTCGAGCAGACGATGGCACATCCGTCGATACTGCGCGTGGTGGACCGGCTGGTCGGTGGCCAGGCGAACGGCCTGCACAGCCGGTTCTTCGTCGCACCGCCCGGCACGACCGGTTTCCACCCGCATCAGGACGGTCACTATTTCGAGGCCGAGCCCGCCTGTTTCGCATTGGCCTGGCTGGCCCTGGTCGACATCTCGCCGCGCAATGGCGGCTTGTTCCTCTACCCGGGCTCGCATCGGGCCGGGCACCTGGACGCAGCACCCGTGGAGGGCGCCCGCGACGGTGTGCCGGTTGGGGCTGCTTTGCCGGATGGCTTCGAGCGCCTGGACTTGGCCGTGCCGCGCGGCACGGTGATCTTCCTGCACGGCCACGTATTGCGCGGGTTCTTTCCGAACCGGTCGGACGCCCGCCGCTATGCGCTGTCGAATACCTATCTGCGGCCCGGCAGCGCGTTTCAGGTCGGCGATACCGAGCGCCGGCGCGAGTACCGTCTGCCGCGCCCGCGCGCAACCGCGGCGGCTTGATAACGATTATGAGTCAACAAGTGTCGGCAACAGGCAATTGGACAATGCGCAAGGATCGCGCTATCTATTTGATGTCCAAGGCATTGTCTACGCTGTCTGACTTTCTCTGTCGAAGTGCATGAGGCGTGACATGATCATTAGAAGCATCGCTGTTGCAGCGGCCATGATTGCCATCGCGACGCCTGTGATGGCGCAAGACATTGGCGATCTTTACGTCAGTGGCTTCACCGGCCTGTCGATCACGCCGGAATCGGCATTTACCGATAGCGGCGTCGGTGTCAGCGGCACGGTCGACTTCGACCTGCCGGTCAGTGGCGGTGGCGCATTCGGCATCTGGTTCACCGAGAACGTGAGGGCGGAGGTCGAGGTCTCCTACCGCCAGGCCAACATCGAGACCGCGTCGGTCAATGGCGTCGGCCCGGTCGCGATCACCGGCACGCTGGGCACCACGGTGGCCCTGTTCAATGCCTACTACGACATCCTGCCGGGCGAAGTGGCGAACCCCTATGTTTCAGCGGGCCTTGGCACGGCAATGCAAGATGGCGAAGTCACCGGCTTCGGCATCACCGCCAGCGAGGTCGACACCGTGCTCGCCTATCAGGTGGGCGCCGGCGTGACCTTCGACCTGGATGCGGTGGCGATCTTCGGCGGCTATCGCTATCTGGCCACCACCGACCCGGTGTTCGGCACGCTGGAGATGCAGTACGACGCGCACGAGATCCTGTTGGGCTTGCGCTACCCGTTCTGACCCCACCGCCCCCCTCCTCCCGGTCGCATTGCCTGCCGATTGGCGGGCAGCTTAACGCGCCTCTAACCATAAATGGTCGATCACTGGCCCCTAATCACGCCAGGGACCAGCTTAGATGTATCAGCAGCGCATAACCGCCAGCCAATTGCAGGCGCACTATCGCGACGCCGATGCCGCGATGGTGGCCGGAGATTTTGCCACGGCGCTGCGGATGAATGGCGGCGACGCGGAGGTCGCGGGCATCTGCCGCGTGATGTTGGGCAATCAGGTGGCCGGCACCGAGGCGCTGGATCGTGTCGCGGCACCCATGCCGCGCGCGCGCTTGATCTCTGCCGTCGGCCATTGGCTGCTGGGCCACGATCAGGTTGCCGATGAGCGCCTGGCAGGGGTGCCGGATGGCGCGGCCAAGAGGGCGCTTGCGTCGGCCATGGGCATCGCACGCCCGCGCATTGCGTTCTTCTCCGGCACCGAGAAGCTGGTGCGCTTTGTCGAGGCCGTGCGCAACGCCGCCGTGGCCGACCTGGTGACCATCGGCCACCGGCCCGATCTGGTCGATGTGCCGATCACACCGGCGACCGACCCGGCCGAACTGGTTGCCGCGGTCGGCCCGGTCGACGCACTCTACATCGACAACCTCACCATTCTGCCGCCGCAGCTTGCCGCGATCGACGCGCCGAAGATCTGCCACTTCTACGATCTGGAGCACACCTACGCAGCCCGTGGCCAGGATGTGGGCTGGATCGATTGGCTGGTTGCGATTGCCTCGGGCGAGCACCTGGAATCGCAGCTCCGTTTCGGCCGCCCGTGCCTGGGCCGGGGGTTCGGGCTGACCGATACCTGGCCCGACCTCGGCGCCCTGAGCGGTCTTGCCGACCATGGGGCGGCGCGGCGGCCCATCGACGTCCTGTTCACCGGCGGCATCGACATGCCGTTCTATCCGGACAAGCGGCAGCGGCTCGCGGCCCTGGCGCAGATGCCGGCCGGCCGGCGGATCGAGATCTACGGCAAGATGCTCGACCGGCACGACTATTTCGACCTGCTCGCCGGCAGCAAGCTGGTCTTCAGTTCGACCCGGTCGCCGAACTGCACGCCACGGCGCCTGGTGGAGGCACTGGCCCATGGCGCCTGCGTCATCTGCGAGGACGACAGCTCAATCGGCTTGCTGCTGGATACCGATTTGCCGGTCTTCCATCACTTCGCGCCGGATCGTATCGGCAGGGATGTCGAGGCGGCGCTCGACCGCTATGCCGATTGCCTGGCCCGGGTGGAGGCCGATCAGGCGGGCTTTGACCGGCTGATCGCGCAGATGCCGACCACCGACAGGTCGGCGCGTGAGTTCGCGCGATACGTCACGCTGTTGGGGCAGATGTCGAAGTCCGGCGTCAGCTGGCCCGCATTCATGGGTGCCGAGGAAGACGAAAGTGCCCAGCGATACGACGCGCCGCCCGTTCGCGGCGTCTATGCCGCCAAGCACAATCCCATTCAGGCCTATCAGCCCGCCCTCAGGCGCGCATTGTTGACCCCCTTGGCCGAGGGTGACGACGTGCCCTACGATGAGCGGCTTGTGGCGCTGGCCAGCCTGGCGATCTGGGATCGGCAGGAGCATCTGCTGCGGCGCCAGGTGCTTGGCCGGCGCAAGGCGGCATGCGCGCTGATGACGACCCTGAACCGGGCACGCCGCCGCAACCCCCGCTCCCTGCAGCTCTGGGTCCATATTGCCGAGTTCCTGGTCGACACCGACCGTCTCGCACTGGCATCGCGGGTCATCGCGCGGATCGAGGCGCAATGGCAGCTCCTTGAACGCGACCGGCGGTCGATCCTGGTGATGCCGGCCTATGAGTTCAACGACTTTGGCTTCGTCGACCGCCTGATCGCCTCTGATCTGGCGGCACGGTGGCCGGACACGTTTGCGCCTCCGGCCATTTCGCCCGAACGACAGCTTCAGGCTCATTTGGCCTGGCTCAGCGCGCGCATCGCGCAGCAGCGCGGCGACGTCGATGCCTTGGGCTTGGCGCTCGACCGCATGCTGTTGCTCGGCGCGGACGACCCGTGGGCGATGGAACAGGTGATGATGATGGCGACCGCCGGCCTGAAAGGCGCCGACCCCCGGCGGTTCCTACGTCTGATCTGCCTGGCCTTCGCGCGCGGATCGCGGCTGTGCCCGCGGTTCCTGAGCCTCCACTTCCCGCTGGCCATTCAGGTCTTGATGATGCTGGAGCGGACGGGCCTGGCCAGGATCCTGCTCAAGCGCTTCTTGTTTGCCAAGGCCCGTGTCCGGCTCGGCGGCGCCGAGGTCGTGGCGACCGACCCGGAGCGCCAGATGCTGGCGAGTTTCGGCCCGGCGATCCGGGATGCCATTGCCCGCATACCGGCCGAGCACATGCGCGCCACGTTGATGGCCTGGCTCGCCGCCGCGCCGGCAATAGCGTGCCCGCCAGCAGCTGCTTAGATCACCCCACGCTAAGCCGAAATTAACGTTACCGACCGAGGATTTGCGCGCAATTCGCGAGAATGGTGGAGCAGCCACGTGACCGACAGCTACGACGACCACACACTGCAGATCAACACGTTCAATCGGCCGGCGTATCTGTTCCGAACGCTGAAGTACATCGCGTCCGACCTGCCGGTGGGCCGCGTGCAGGTGATCGATGGCAGCACCGAGCCCAGCCGCTCCCAGAACGTGGAGGTCGTCGCGCAGTTCGCCGATCTGATGGACATCGAGCATGTCCAGCTTGAGGCGGGCATGAACGCGATCAAGCAGTTCCATGCCGGCATTCAGCGCACCAGGACGACCTATCTCACGCGCTGCGACGACGACAACTTCGTCACCCCTTCATCGGTGCGCAAGTCGATCGCGTTCCTGCGGTCCAATCCGGACTACGCCGTGTGTTCCGGCATCGTGACCTACATCACGAAGAAGGACGGCCGGATCACCGCCGCCATCCACGATGTGGCGCCAATGGAGCAGGACGATCCGCTCGACCGGTTTGCCTACTACCTGGCGAACCACTGGACGGCGGACTTCGCCACCTGGCGTGCGGACGCGCGCATCCACAGCTGCCGCGCGCTGGATATGTTCTTCCTCGACGAGACCATGGGCGAGCCGCTGTCGATCGGCGTCGGCGCGCTGCACGGCAAGTTCCACGTCATCCCTGAATTCTCGGTCGTGTTCTGCAATCACGACGGGCACCTGGGGCTGAATGCCAGGAGCCGGCAGTTCGGGCCGTCCAGCCCCGCGTTTGGCGAAAATCTGACGGCCGTCGGCGATTTCCTGGTCGAGTACTGCGAGAGCCTGGGCATAGCAGCACCGCAGAACCCCAGGGAATATTATCTGTCGTGCTACTTCTACTACATGGCGAAGTGGTACTTCCTGTTCGACAGCATTGGCGACAAGGTGCGTGAGCAGGGTGCGGAGAGAGTGTCGCAGCAGAGGTTGAGCGACCACGACGCCTTGGCGGAGGGCGAGATTCTAGGGTCCCTGCTCGATCTCCCGGCGCCCGCGGCATCCTGGATACGCGACCTCCAGCAAAGCGAGAAGTCGAAGACCCGGACGCTGGACTATTCCGTTTTCACGGTCATCGACGACGATGTGCTGCTGCGCGACATTCCGGACGCGCCCGGGAACGAAGACCAGGCCATGGCTCTGCCCTCCGGCCGCGATCTTCCGGAGCAGTATCGCCCGTTCCTCGACAAGATCGGCGATCGCGATTGGCAGTCGTTGCTGCAGTCGTTCGCGACCGGGTCGGCGGGGCGTGTGCTGGGCCCGGATGCCGACGATCCGGACCAGGACGGGCTTTTCCGCGGTGCCTTCCTTCGCGCCCTGACCGCCCTGATCAAGCCGCTCAACGGCATGCCGCCCTGTCGGCCGAACCATTGGGGGCGGCACCTCGACCTGTGCTCGATGCAGAGCGTGCAGCGCGACCAGTTCCTGCGGGCGATCACGCTCTACGATGTCTTCGACACGCCTGAACTGCCGGATGAGGTC
Source organism: Alphaproteobacteria bacterium (assembly GCA_965227515.1). GTDB lineage: Bacteria > Pseudomonadota > Alphaproteobacteria > CALKHQ01 > CALKHQ01 > CBDDFZ01. The sequence goes on along the minus strand of CBDDFZ010000001.1, from coordinate 58,105 downwards.
AGCCTGAAGCGCGCGGTCGCGAACGCCGACAGCCGGCAATACCGCATTGCCTATCCGCGCCCCACGGCAGAGGCGGTCCCGACGACCATCAGCTTCAGCACGGGCGCGCTGATGCGCAAGGACAACATCACCCTGATCCCGATTGATCTGGAGCCGCTGTTGCTGCAGCGGTTCGGCCCGACGCGCCCGGCCTGGCTCGGAATTTCCGTTGCCGTGGTCACGGGCAAGGTCCAGTTCGGGCTGTTCCACGACGGTCAGATCGACACGATGGTGGTGCGGTCCGACGAGGACGAACCCGGCGAGCTGTTCCTGCCGATCCGTCGCACCAGGTACGACTACCTGTTCATTCGCGACCTGTCGCGCGGGGCGCCGTCGAACTGCCGTATCGAGGGTGTGCGCCTGTACACGCTGACGGGCGAAATGCCGTCGGCAAGCGCGTGCGCGTGACCTCGAGCAGCCTCTAACTCAATCGGTCAGCTCGAACTCGATAAAGCCGGTTTCGTCGGTGCGATCGACGAACGCGCCCGACTGGGTGCGCACCACGTGGAAGAAGTGGCTGATGTGCGGGACCGAGAACCGCAAAGGGTCGCCGTCCAGCGCCAGGTGATCGGGCGCCAGGTGGCGGTAGGCGGCCTTGACGTCGGCGACGGACTTGTCGCTGTCCTTGGCCAACAGGTGGCGCCAGCTCGCCTCGTCCTGCGGGTTCTTCGACGGCTGCATGAGGACGCCAAGGTCGGCCGCATGGGGGGTGTTGAGGCGCGGGTAGCTGGTCGCCAGGTGCGCGAGGCCATTTTCCTGCATCATGCGCGCGAAGGTGTGCTCGGAAAAATTGGTCTTGTGCGCCATGAACAATGAGTCGGCCCAGTCCACGAAGTTCCACACCAGCGGCACCTCGCAATAGAACAGGCCGTTGTCGCGCAGCCAGCCGGCAATGCGCTTCAGCTCGGCGCGCGGGTCGTCCACATGCTCCAGATTGTGGGCACAGACGATCAGGTCGTACCGGTCCGCCGGCTCGAACTCTTCCAGCGCCATGCGATGGCACGGGATGCCGAGGTTCTCCTCGATGTAGCGGGCGCGATCGTCCTCGGGCTCCAGCGCCTCGACCGTATAGCCGGCCTCCTTGAGGATGCGCGCGCCGGCGCCATAACCGGCGCCGATCTCCAGCAGCCTGCCGGACCGGCGGTGTGACTGGAGCAGCGTCGCGTATTCGCGATATCGGGTTTCGCGCACCGCCTCGACATCGGGATTGTAGACCTCCGGCTTGGCCGAGGCGATCTGGGCCCAGCGCGCCTTGAACCAGCGAAACGACGGAAAGGTGCTGCGGTAGACGAACAGGCAATCGGCGCACACTGACGTCGCCAGGAACTTCAGCTCGCGACGCAGGTACACCTCCGAAACGTCCACGACATTGCTGGCGCCACAGGCGGGGCAATTATCGCGAACGGTCAGGTCGTCCTCGGCGATCGGGTAGTCCGGCATCCCATCGTCGCAACCCGCCAGCTTGGCCATGGTCGCCACTTTGTATCCTGAGATCGAGCCGATGTGTGTCACGCGGAGGCACTCCTGCTGCAAGGTCGCCGCCAGTGTTGCGCTTTTAAGGTTAACTGCCGCTTAAGCTAAGGGCGGCATTGTGTGGCGCGATCCGAGACGAAAGACACGCGCGACGGCTGTTTTGGGCAGCGAAACCTTAAGAATCGCGTCCGTCGTCAAGAATAGCCGTCGGCCTTCCGAGAAAATGGAGCATGAGAGTGCAGGCGTTCCATCCCAAGTATGTCCATTATGAAGACGATATGTTTCTCCAGGCCTTCTCGGCGGACATGCTGCGCCCCGGCCTGGTTGAGCACATGAATGGGGCCGGCCACGTGCTGTCCCGCTTCGAGCCCGCGCGCCTGCCGCTTGCCGAAGCCATCACGCAAGTCCTGCAGGACAAGGACATCCTGCCCGCGAACCTGCCGGACGATTTCACGCTCGACTACCTCCACCAGTGGGTGTCGCCGGAATTGCAGGCGATGGATGCGAGCCAGCAGAGCGCCGTCGCCATTGCCCTGTACGAGACCGGCGCCCGGTTCCAGGACCTCTACCGCAGGTTCATCGCCGAGGTCGTCAAGCCGGCTGTCGATGCCGGGCCGCTCTATTATCAGGAAGTGCCGACGTTCCGGGTCTTCTTCCCCGATGCGCCGGGCTATCCAGGCAAGACCACCTATCATTCGGACATCATGCTGGGCCATCCGCCCAGGGAGGTGAATGTCTGGGTGCCGCTGGCCAATTGCGCCGAATCGCGCTCCATGCTGCTCATGGACCTGGACGAGAGCAACGCGCTGCACGCGGCCTATGACGGCGACTATCTGCGCTTCGGCGTGGCGACCCAGGAAGACGACCGGCTGATCCGCTTCTGCGAGACGCATTGCCAGCCGGTGACGGCCGACTACGGCGAGTTCGTCATCTTCGATTCCCGCTGCATCCACGCCGGGCCTTTTAACAAGACGGACCGAACCCGGATCAGCTTCGACGTGCGGGTGCTGCCGGCGCGGGACTACGACGCCATGCCGTGCGCCTATCAGGGCATCGGCCGGCGGCAGAGCCGGTTCGTTCCCGGGGACTACTACGCGTCAGACCCGGTCTAGCTGCGTTCGCGTCCTGCCGGCCCTCACCACGAACACGCACCAGGCACCGATGTCAGACCAGTTCGACGACCACACGCTGCTGATCAATACGTTCAATCGCCCGCAATACCTCTACCGGTTGCTGCGCTCGATTGCCGAGGACTTGCCCATCGGCGGCGTGCTGATCGTGGACGGCAGTACTGAGCCTTCCCGGTCGCAGAACCGGGAGATCGTCGCGCCATTCGCCGAGCGGATGCCGGTCCGGCACGTCCAGCTCGACGACGGCGTCGGCGCGATCGAGCAGTTCGATATCGCGGCGCACATGGTCGAGACGCCGTTCGTGACCCTGTGCCATGACGACAACTTCATGGTCGCGTCGGTGGTGCGCAAGTCGATCCAATTCCTGCGCGACCACGACGATTACGCGGCGTGCTGCGGCGGCATGGTGTGGATGACGCAACTGGGCGACCGTGTCTCGGTCTCGATCAGCGAGATTGCGCCGCTGGAGCAGGACGCGCCGCTCGACCGCCTGTCCCACCTGCTCGCCAGTCACTGGCCGACCGACTTCGCGACGTGGCGCAGCGACGCGCGCAAGTTCGCGTGCCCGGCGCTGACCCTCTACACGCGCGACGAGACGTTTGCCGAGCCGTTGCATGCCGGCCTGGGCGCGCTCTGCGGCAAGGTCCATGTGTTGCCGGACATCTCCATCGTGTTCTCCAGCCACGATGCCAATCTGAACTACGACGCCCTGAACCGTCAGTTTGGGCCGGCCAGCCCGGACTTCATGGACACCATCGACGCTGGCGCCCAGATCATCGACGCGTGCTGCGCGGAGCGCGGCATTCCGGTGCCGGAGAGCACGCGGCTGTTCTACCTGCGCGCCTATCTCCATTGGATGGCGTTCAATCCGGTCATGGGAGAGGGCATCGGCCGCCACCTGCGCCAGCGTGTGCTGGACAGCATGTCCGAGAGCCGGATGGCCGAGATCGACGCGCAGATGCTGGCGGCGGTCCAGACGGACTTCCTTGGCCTGTCGCGAGACGAGATGGACCTGCTCCGCGACTCCCGGTCGTCCATGCGCGACGATATTCGCGCATTTCCCGTCCTGTTCACGCTGGAGGCTGGATGCGCCACGCTGTTCGACCACCCGGAGGTTGCACCGGCCAACGACGCGTCCTGGCACACGACGCCGTCGCGCAGCATGCCGACCGCCTATCAGGCCGTGCTGAGGGGATTCGCGGAAGGCGATTGGGCGGCGCGCTACGCCGATTTCGAGGAAAGCTTTGTCAGCGCGTGGTTTTCCGCGCTCCCCGACGCACAGGATCGGTCCCGGGCATTCGCCGGAACGTTCATGCTGGCGCTCAACCGACTGATCAGGCCGCTCTACGATGCCCACGCCCATGCGCAAGGCCCGATATACCGCAGCGTGTACTTCGCCGGTCAGAACAACATGCTGCGGCATGACAACGAGGTTTCGCGCTCGCTGCTCGCCATCTCCTCATTGTTCCAGGTGTTTCCGAGCATGCCGTTCGAGGACGGGATGACCGAGCGGCGCGTGGCGCCGGCGACTGGCCTCGACTGCCGGATGGCGCTTCCGACCGGCGAGATTTTCGAGGCGCCGAACCTGGGCTGCCGGTCGCGCGAGATGGTGCTCACGGCCGACAGTTGCCACCAGACGAAGACGTGCCAGTTCGTGCGTCTCGACTACCCGGATGAGGTTGTCGCCACCATCGCGGCGGGCGGGCAGGCCTGGATCACGGTCGAACTGGCCGAGCAATCCGGCCAGATGAAGTTCGCCCTGTTCGATGGCGAGACGTTCAACTGCGCGCAGGATGTGTTGGACGGGCTGGAGGTGCGCCAGCTCAGCTTCCCGGTGGAGAGCCAAAGGCACGCATTCCTGGTCGCCATCGACCAGTCGCCGGACGGTCAGTCGGGGCTCTGCAGGTTTGGCGGCTTTCGATGGGTGTACCGCGATGCCGCACCACACGCGGGCGAGCGACCGGACGCGCCGTTCGCGCTCAGCGCATAGAGGCTCCGCCTCATTGGGTTGGCCGGCGGGCCTACGACGGCACCATCGTATCGATATTGATCAAGTCCGCATGGGCATCCGCCAGCGGCGCGTGCTGCAATTTCCGTTGAAACGCGTCGAGCGGAAAATCGGATGCGAGAAGGGCCTTCTCGCCAAGGCCGTCCCAGGTCTCGGCGCGGCCGTAATGGGCGCAGGATTGGGAGACGTCGTAGCTCTCGTACGGCAATATCTCGTGCATGACGGCGCGGAAGTCGAGCGAAAGACGTACCTGGCTTTCGTCGGCTCTCACCGTCTGGTGCAACGATGCCTGGTCCGACAGATACAGATGCCCATGCGCGAACGGCGCGTCGTAGTGGATCAGGTTCTCTTCCGCGATCTGCATGACGTCATAGTCGTCGACCGGCGCGAACATCTCGGGATGCGGATGGCGGAGCGCGAAATAGCGGATCGCGATCTTGGCCGGGTCGCCCAGCAGCGGCAGGTTGAACAGTACGGCGCTCATGGGTTCCTTGTTCCAGGAATCCGAGTGGATCTTGCTCGACGCGAATGGCCGCTTACCGACCGCGTCCGGATCGGCGCCCACGACGACGCGCACGTTGACCGGCAGCTGGATCGCATGGAATTGCCGCGTCAGCCCCAATCGCCGGAATGCCTGGACCAGCACGCGGTGCAGCATGTTGAAACTGGTCATGGCCGGGCGCCGGGGCAGGATCAGCCCGTTGGGCGTGCGGTTTGGCAGCGACGAGATCTTGTCGATATTGTCTTCCAGGATATTCGGGCCGTATTCGACGGCGTCGTCGCCGAACCACGCGGCCAGATTCTCCCAGACATAAAGCCGCGCCGCGTCCTGCAGCAGCCGTATCGTGCTCGCCGGCAGCCGGATCACCTTGAGCAAGGGAAAGTCGAACGCCAGATCTGCCGTTTCCAGGCTCGTCTGCCCGACCAGCCGGTTGAGGCGGTCGATGCGCTCGGTGACGAAATCTTGCGGGGGTTCGGTCATCCTGAAATCCATGCCATACCTCGTATCACCAAAACCGGGGCGTATGTCCATGGGTCAAGGCGACATCGTACCGATATTGAAGGGGGCTGCCTTGGAAAATAGTCTTGCCGTCTCTGAGGCGTTGCTTGCGACGATCACGGGCGTGCCCCGCGCCACGGTGGGGAAGCTCGACCTCGATATCGATGGCCTGGCCTACCGGATCCTCGGTGGCGATGAAGAACACCGGCTGGCGGATGAGCTGGACGCATTCATCGAAACGACCGATTTCCGGTCCGTCGGCGGCGAGGCGTCCGACATCTGGGAACGCGGCTGGGGCGAGGTCGCCGAGCGCGTCGGCCAAGGGCCGGTCACGGTGGATGCGCTGCGTCCGCAATATTTCCGGGACGAGCGCCACTTTCGCCTGAATGGCCGTTACGTCGAAGCAGTCGAGCCCCGGGTGGAGTACCGCCTGAGCATCGCGGTGCGCCGGATCTTGCTCAATCACTATTTGGCCGACGTGCCATCGGTGGTGGAGCTTGGCTGCGGTACCGGCCTGAACATCCTGCTGCTCGCCGGCAGCTTTGCGCAGATGCGGCTTGTCGGGTGCGATTGGGCAGGCGCCTCGCAGCGGATTCTGTCGGCGATGGAACGGCAATTCCCCGGCCGCATCGAAGGCAAGCGGCTCAACATGCTGACGATGGAGGGGGCGGACGACCTGTCAATCGGCGGCGACGACACCGTGCTGACGGTCCATGCCATGGAACAGCTTTCGGGCAACTGGCAGGCGTGTCTCGACTTCATCATGGCCGCCCGCCCGCGCATGTGCCTGCATATCGAGCCGCTGCTGGAACTCTACGATGCCGGCGACCCGGCGGATGCGCGCATGATCCGCTATCATCGCAAGCGGGGCTATCTGCACGGCTATCTGCCGGCGGTTCAGCGCCTGGCGGAGCAGGGCCAGGCAAAGATTTTGGAGCTGCGCCGCACAGCCTTCAGCGGCGTGCATCACGAGGCCTATTCGGTGCTGGCCTGGCAGCCGCTCTGAAGCGGCAATCCAGAATAACCTACGCAGCGCCCACGATGTGGGCGACCACCGTGTTCATCGAGGTGTCGGCCTTCGCCTCGTCGGCGATGACCTGGCCCTGGCGCAGGGCGACGATGCGGTCGCAGACGGCGAACACGTCGGTCAGCCGGTGGCTGATCAGGATCACGGCGATCTGCTGGCGCTTGAGTTCGCGGATCAGGTCGAGCACATGGTCGACCTCGCGTACCGCCAGGGCGGCCGTCGGCTCGTCCATGATGACGAGCTTCGGCTCGAAGGTCAGCGCCCGGGCGATCGCCACCGACTGCTGCTGCCCGCCGGACAGGAAGCCCACCTGGTAGTCCACCGAGGGCACGCGCGCGCCCAGCCGGTGGATCATCTTGGCCGCTTCCTCGCGCACCTTGGCCCGGTCGATGACGCCCAGGTTCAGGCCCAGCACGCGCTTCGTCGGCTCGCGGCCCAGGAAGATGTTCGACGCCACGTCCTGCTGCCGCGCCAGCGCCAGGTCCTGGTAGATCATCTCGATGCCAAGCTCGCGGATCGCGCCCGGCTGGCGCTGGGCGATGTCGTGGCCGTCGAAATGGATCGACCCGCCGTCGGGGCGATTGATGCCGGTGATCGTCTTCATCAGCGTCGACTTGCCGGCGCCGTTGTCGCCGACGAGCCCGACCACCGTGCCGGCCTCGACCGCGAAGGTGACGCCGCGCAGCGCCTCGACCGAGCCGAAGTGTTTGCGGACGTCCTGGAGTTCGAGCAGGCTCATTTGTCCATCCGCCGTGCGTTCAGGCGGTCCAGCCAGACCGCGAAGATCAGCACCACCCCGATGGCGACCTGCTGGTAGAACGACTGCACCGCCAGCAGGTTGAGCCCGTTCTGCAGGCCGCCCATGATCAGGGCGCCGATCAGGGTGCCGAGAATGCTCGCCCGTCCGCCGAACAGGTTGGTGCCGCCGATGATGGCGGCGGTGATCGCCGACAGCTCGTAGGTCAGCCCGGCGGTCGGGTCGCCGGCATTGACCCGCGCCATGAACAATAGCCCGGCGACGCCGGCCATGGCGCCGGACAGCACGTAGAGCAGGAAGCGGTGCCGCTCGACCCGCACGCCCATGGCGCGCGCCGCGGTCTCGTTGTCGCCGATCACCAGCGTGTACTTGCCGAAGCGGGTGTAGCCGAGCACGAAGTGCATCACGAAGCACAGCGCCACGAAGATGATCGCCGGCATCGGGATGCCGGTAAAATCGTCGCTGCGGAACAGCCAGCCCTGGCCGACATAGCGCAGCGCCTCGGGCAGGCCGTAGATCGACTGGCCGTTGGAAATGATCAGTGCGACGCCGCGGGCGATGCCCAGCATGCCCAGGGTCACGATGAAGGCGGGGATCTTGGCGGTGGTGACCAGCAGGCCGTTGACCGCCCCGGCGGTGGCGCCGGCGGCCAGGCAGCCGAGGATGCCGATGATGGTGAGCAGGCCGCCCGGCAGCTCGCCGAGGCCCGCGCGCACGACCAGGAAGGCGCCGACCACGCCGGACAGCCCCAGCACCGAGCCGAGCGACAGGTCGAGCCCGGCCGAGCCGATGACGAAGGTGGCGCCGATCGCCAGCACGCCGATGGTGGCGGTGGCGACCAGGATGTTCATCAGGTTGTTGAACGACAGGTAGGTGACGCCGACCAGGGTCTCGGTCAGCACCGACATGATCACCGCCAGCAGGATCAGGACCGCCAGCGATTCCAGCCGGAAACTGAACCGGCTGGCCAGCGACCGGCGGCGTTCCGGGGTTTCAATGGCGGCGGTCATGTCGGGTGTCCTGGCTTATCCAATACGCATTCACGGCAAGGGCCGGGGCGGCGCCCCGGCCCCTCCGTCGGATGCGTCGATAGGTCAGCGCACGTACTGCAGCAGTTCGTGCTCGCCGGCTTCCAGGATCTCCTGGGTCAGCACCATGGTCGGCACGTACTGGAAGTCCTCGACTTCGGCGCCGTCCAGCACTTCCGTCACGCGCTCGACCGCCAGCTTGCCAACCAGATAGGGAAGCTGCGCCACCGAGGCGTTCAGGCGGCCTTCGTTGATGGACACGACCGCGTCGCTGTTGCCGTCGACGCCGACGATCAGGATGTCCTCGCCCTTGCCGGCGGCATAGGCGGCTTCCACCGCGCCCAGCGCCATGCCGTCATTGGCGCAGAAGATCGCGACCAGGTCGGGCTCGCGCAGCAGGGTGTCGTTGGTGATGTTGGCGGCCTTGCCACGGTCCCAGTCGCCGGGCAGCGAGGCGACGATCTCCAGGCCGGGCGCCAACTCGGCCAGGCGCTCGGCGAACCCGCGCGCGCGGCGCTCGCCGGTGATGTTTCCGGCCAGGCCCTCGATCACCAGCACCGGGCCGGTGGCATCGGCGCCCAACTGCTCGACCACGTAGTCGGCGCCCTGTGCGCCGGCCGCCTCGTTGTCGGAGCCGATGGTGAAGGCGATGTCGACGCCGGCGTCGCCCGCGATGTCCCAATCCAGGTTCGCGTCCAAGTCGACCACCGGAATGCCGCGGTTGGTGGCTTCGGCCAGGCAGGGCAGCAGGTTGTTGGAGTTGATCGCCGCGGTGATCATCACGTCGGGCGAGCGCTCAAGCATGGTCATGCAGACATTGAGCTGCGGCTCGGCCGCCTGGTCGGACTCGACCGCCTGCAGGAAGTATTCGACGCCGGCCGCTTCCGCGCCCTCGCGCACGCCTTCCTCCATCGCGCCCCAGAACGGGTTCGACAGGGTCTTCATCAGCACGCCATAGACGCGATCCTGGGCACTCGCGCCTGTGGTGACGCCAATGGCGCCCACGACAACGGCACCGCCAATCAACAGCGATTTCATGAGATTTCTCCTCCCGTATGACAATCCGGCAGGACGGCACGCTTGCGGTGCCCTTCATCCCGCCACGGTCGGCTGGACTCTACGGGGAGGTGGCGCCGGCATCAAGTGGCCGGCGCCGTGTGCGGGCCGCCTGCCCTATCCGTCGCCGAGCACGATCAGCGTGTCGAAGGGCATGTTGAGCCGCGAGATCGTCAGCGCGGCCTCGTCGCGGATGTCGATGGTGAAGCCGGCCTCCTCGACCTTGGTCAGGAAGCGCGTCAGCGAGTAGGTGCCGAAATAGTGCATCGGGATGATCACCTTCGGCCTGATCTGGCCGATCACCGTGATCAGCAGGTCGTGCGACAGGGTGTAGGCCCCGTCGGCGGGCGCCAGCAGCACGTCGATGACCCCCAGGTCGGACAGGTGCTGGTCGGTCAGGTCGTGGTGTAGGTGGCCCAGATGGGCGATGCACAGCCCCGCGGCCTCGAACACGAAGATCGAATTGCCGTTGAAGCGGGTGCCGCCAGTGTCGCGCACATTTGTCGGCACGTTCCAGACCCGCAAGTCCTCGACCTGCTCGTCATAGGAGGCGATGGACTGGTTGTCCTGCGCCCAGCCGCGCAAGACCAGGCCGATATCCGGGTTGGGGAAGTTGGTGTAGTGGCTGGAATGCGCGTTGTTCATGGTCGCGACGTCGGGCGTGACCGGCAGGGCGAAGCCGTAATAGTCGGTCACCGCGCTGGCGCCGCCCGCGGTCTCGATCAGGAAGCTGGAATGGCCCATGAAAGTGATGCGGACCGATCCTTCGGCGGGCGCCGCAACCGGGATCGGCCGCAGCGGCCCGTACTCCGGTCCCTGGGCAATCGGCAGGCATTTGGCCGCTGCCATGGCCGGCAGGGCGACGATGGCCACCGCCGCCGCGACGGCACCCAGCCACCGGCTTTCCCGGCGATCTCGCTTGCGCATGCTTTCCTCCATCATGACCGCCCGCCCGTACATGCCTGGAAGTCGGATTGTGTGGCCCAGCCCGCGCCTTGGCCATGGCGTATGACTTCACAATCGCGTGCCGTGTCGGCGGCAGGTGACGTCCGGTTGAGAAAACCCGTGATGCATCGGCCGTGCCAGGCGGGTGGCGACGGCGGCACTTTCCGGCCGGTCTTCCGACCCGGTATAGTATGAGCCGAACAAGACTTGCGGGTATCGGGAGGAAACATCGATGGAAGCGCTGGTGCTGGAGCGCAAGGACGAGTTGTCGCTGCGCGACATCGCGGTGGACGGCGAGCTCGGGCCGCGCGACGTACGGATTGCCTTGCGGCGTGTGGGGGTGTGCGGCAGCGACGTGCACTACTACGCCCATGGCGCCATCGGCCCCTTTGTCGTGCGCGAGCCGATGATCCTGGGGCACGAGGCCTCGGGCGAGGTGGTTGAGGTCGGCCGCGACGTCACCCACCTGAAGGAAGGCGATCGCGTGTGCATGGAGCCGGGCATTCCCGACCCCAACAGCAAGGCGTCGCGGCTCGGCATGTACAATCTGGACCCGGCCGTGCGGTTCTGGGCGACGCCGCCGGTGCATGGCGTGCTGCGGCCGACCGTCGTGCACCCGGCCGACTTCACCTACAAGCTGCCCGACAACGTGTCGTACGCCGCCGGCGCGATGGTGGAGCCGCTGGCGACCGGCGTCTACGCCGCCACCAAGGCGAAGATCCAGCCGGGCCAGGTCGCCGTCGTCACCGGGGCCGGCACCATCGGGCTGGTGACGGTGCTGGCGGCGCTCGGCGGCGGGTGCAGCAAGGTCATCGTCTCCGACGTTTCGGAAGCCAAGCTGGAGATTGCGGCACGCATGGGCCCGGTGCTGCCGGTCAACGTCAAGTCGGAGAAGCTGGCCGATGTCGTGGCGCGCGAGACCGACGACTGGGGTGCTGACATCGTGTTCGAGGCATCGGGCAACGAGGCCGCCGCGGCGCAAGCGCCCGAGCTCGCCTGCCCGGGCGGCCAGATCGTCTATATCGGCATGCCGGGGCAGCCGATCGCCTATGACGTTGTCGGTGCCGCGATCAAGGAGGTCACGGTCGACCACGTCTTCCGCTACGCCCACATCTGGCCGCGGGTGGTGGCCATGCTGGGCAGCGGCCAGATCGACGTGTCGCCCCTGATCACCGACACCTATGGGTTCAAGGAAAGCATCGAGGCGTTCGACTACGCCCGCGGCGCGCCGGCGAACTCGGTCAAGGTCCAGATCGAAATGGCTTAGGGGCGGGTGCTACCGCGTAGCCGGCAGCATTTTTTCGCCGTCGTCCTCGCCCTTGTTGCTGCTGAATTCGCACATTTTGCAGGGAGTCGCTCGACCCCCGCAAAAAGAAATTTTGTCGTCCTCGCCGCCCATCAAGCTTCTGGGGTGGCGAGGACCCATTTTTGTCCAATACGCCAATAATTTAGGGGTTCGGCGGGCACAAGGTGGCGAATCTGGAGTTGATGGCCTGGATCATCTCTCGAGACATTCGCACACCTACCGCGCGGTTGCAGACATGGGCCCTCGCCACGGAGGGCGAGGGCGACGAGGTGTTTGTTGTGAAGACCGAGCGACCTCGGACAAGATGTGTGGATGTCGTAGCCACAAGGGCGAGGGCTACGGCATTATGCGCTCAGTCCAGGCGGGCGACGAAGGCCTGGTCGGTGGCCTCGATCACCTGGCAGAGTGCCGCGATCAGGTCCGCCGGGCTGGCGGCATGATCCTGGTGGTGCTGTAGCTGGCTGGCCACCGCCGCCAGGCGCTCGGCGCCGAAATTGGCGGCCACGCCCTTCAGGCTGTGGGCGACCGCCGAGACGCTGTCCAGGTCGCCGGCGTCCAGGGCGGTTTGCGCCTTTTCCAGTTCGCCGCGGACCGACGCGACCATCATCGTGATCATGCTGCTCAGCGACGCCTCGCCCACCATGTCGGCGATATGGCCGATGGTCTCGTGGTTGATCAGGGGCAGGCTGTCGAACTCCGCGACCAGGCTGGCCACCGAGCTTGTCTCCGGCTGCGGTGCGGCATCGTCGCCAGACGCTTTGTCGACCAGTTGCCGCACGGTCGCATCGAGCTGATCCCACTCGATGGGCTTGGCCAGAAATCCGTCCAGGCCCGCCCGCAAATAGGCATCCCGATGCGTCGGCGATACGTTGGCGGTCAACGCCACGATCGGGATGTTGCAGGCCGGCGCCGGCAGTTTGCGAATCTCTTCCGCCGCGGTCTTGCCGTCCATGTTGGGCATCTGCATGTCCATCAGCACAATGTCGAAGTCCGGCCGTTCGCGCATCATGCTCACGGCGGCATCGCCGTCCTCCACCGCGTCCACCTCGTAGCCGAACTCGTTCAGCATCGAGATGATCAGCATGCGGTTGACGGCATTGTCCTCGGCCAGCAAGACCTTGGTGGCGTTGGGGCTCGGTTCCGACGGGGCCTCTGGCTCGCGGGGCTGCGGGCTTGCCGCCTCGCACAGTTGCACCGGCACGGTGAACCAGAACCGCGAACCACGGCCGGGTTCGCTTTCAACGCCGATCTCGCCACCCATCAGCTCGACCAGCCGGCGGCAGATGGCCAGGCCCAGCCCGGTGCCTCCGAACTTGCGCGTGGTGGTCGGGTCGGCCTGCTCGAAGGCGCGGAACAAGCGGCTGCATTGCTCGTCGGTCAGGCCGATGCCGGTATCGTCGACGCAGAACAGCAGGGCGGCACCATTGTTGGGCTGGCTGTCGGCCATGCTGACTTGCAGCGTCACCGTGCCGTGCTCTGTGAACTTCACGGCATTGCCGACAAGGTTCGACAAGACCTGGCGCAGGCGGGCCGGATCGCCGATGACGTTGGCCGGGACATCGTCGTCGACCTTCAGGGTCAGCATGTTCTCGCGCGAAGAAGCCTTCTCGCGGAACAACTGCTCGACGTTGGTGCAAACCTCGTTCACGTCGAACGAGATTTCCTCGATCGTCATCCGCCCGGCCTCGATCTTGGAAAAATCGAGAATATCGTTCAGCAGGGAGAGCAGGGCGTCGGCCGAGGCGCGCAGGGTCACGATGTAGCGCGCCTGCGTGCTGGTCAGCTGGGTGCGCTCCAGCAGGTCGATCACGCCCATCACGCCGGTCATCGGCGTGCGCAGCTCGTGGCTCATCACCGCCAGGAACTGCGACTTCGCCTCGTTGGCCAGGTTCGCCTTCTCGTGCTCGGCCTGGTACATCTCCGCGATCTCGGCCAGCCGCTGCGACTGCTCCTCGATCCGCAGGCGCGACTTCTCAAGATCCTGGATGGTGACGTTCAGCGTGTCCTCGTTGGACCGCAGCAACTCTTCCTTGCGCTTCAGGATCGAGATGTCGGTGTAGACGCTGACCCGGCCGCCGTCGGACGTCGGGCGCTCGGACACCAGCAGCCAGCGGTCGCCGAGCTGCATCTCGGAGACCGACACATCGGCCTGCGCCACCATGTTCTCGTAGCTTGCCCACCAGGCATCGAAGTTGGTGTCGATGGCCAGCTCGCCCGCCTTGGCCGCCGCCTGCAGCAATGTGCGCAGGGTGATGCCGGGGGCAATGGTGCGTTGCACGGTCGGGCTCAGGGTGGCGAATTCGTTGTTGCACAGCTCCATGCGCCCATCGGCATTCCACAGCACGAAGCCGGCGTTGACCGACTCCACCGCGTCGCGCAGCCGGCGCTCGGCCAGGTGGATCCGCGCACTTTCGGCGGACTGGGCGGTGTCGTTGTCCGTTGTATCGGTGGCGTCAGGCGGCAGGTTGACCAGGCCGACGCGCACGTCCTCGGTCAGGTCGGTAAACAGCCAGATTTCGTAGGGGCCCTGCACGCGCCGCACGATCTCCACCATGCAGCGGTCGCCGTCGCGTTTCAGAAGCGGCACGACGGACGACTCGGCCGCGGCCAGCGCGGCATCGGTGGGGGCGCGGATGTCGGCGAGATTGAAGCCGGCCGGCAACGCCATCGCGGACCACGTCTCGGCCCCGGTCAGGGCCTCGCGGTCATAGCCGGTCAGCTCCTCCATCAGGTCGTTGACGAACACCTGGCCGTCACAGCGACATGCCGCGGCCCTGGGCAGCGCGTCCAGCCACAAGCCGAGCGCCGGCACTTCAGCCGCTATTTGCGTGGCAGGTCGCTCCAGTTTGGCAACATTCGCTGACATTGCGATCCGTCGGTGGGTGCACGGGCACCGGTCATGCGGAGGCGTCACCCGAAGGCGGGATTTCGCACTCACGCCATCAACCATACTGCTTTGATGTAAAAAGACCGTTGACTGGACCAATGGCCCAACCGCTTGGTGCGATCAGGCCCTTGTTCGCATTCAGGCCCCGGCTCGCATCAGGCCCTTGTGCGCATTCAAGACTGGGTTCGGTATCCGGTCGCCACCAATCGCTGCGCCGCCACCGTCGCCAGCAGCGACAATCCCAGCACCACCAGGCCGCCGACAACCAGGTCGGTCGCCGCGACTCCGGCCAGTCCGGCGCGCACGCCGTCGACGACGAAGTGGGTCGGCGAGGCCGCCAGGATGCTGGCCAGCGGCTCTGCCAGCCCGTCCACCGGCGCGAATGTGCCGGACAGGAACATCAGCGGCATGACGACGAAGGTAGAGATGGCGGACAGCGAATCCCATTTGGTCGACCACAGGCCGGCAATCACGCCGCACATGGCCAATGCCCAGGCGCCGCCGACGGTGAACGCGATCGCGATGCCAGGGTCGGCGAACGGCACGTCGACCAGCAACACGGTCAGTGCGACGATCAGGACGGCGGTCACAAGGCCGGCGGTGATGCCGGCCATGGAATAGGCGGCGACCCGGGGCAGCGCCCCCAAGGGCGCCATCAGGTCGGCCTCGATATAGCCTTCCAGCTTGGCGTGCAGCAGCATGAACGCGGTCATCTCGAACGACGCCGTCATCAGGCCCAGTGCCGCCAGTCCCGGCGCGAGGTAGCTGCCGAGCCCGATGCCGTCCGGCAGGGCCTGGGTGCTGCCGGCCAGCCCGCCGGGTGCGGCAAGCTCGAACACGGCGATCAGCAGCAGGGTGGTCAGCGCACGCGGCAGCAGGATGAACCCCGTAGCACTCTTCATCCGCTTCATCTCGCGGGCATAGATCGCCCACCAGGCCTGCCAGGCCGTGGGCGGCACCGGCGCACGCCACCCGCCGACCGCCTTCGTCACGGACTCGGCGCGATGGGATGCCTCGCCGGCCGCGGTCATGGTTTCAGGGGGCATGACTTCAGGGTCACGGTTTCAGGCGATAGCCGATGGCGAGCAGGCGCCAGGTCCAGACCAGCAGCGCGCCGTTCACCGCCGCCAGCACCAGCACGCCGATCAGCGGGTCGCTGTCGGAGGTGCCGATGAAGCCATAGCGAAACCCGTCGATCATGTAGAAGAACGGGTTCAGGTGCGCCACCGTCTGCCAGGCGTCCGGCAGGCGCTCGATGGAATAGAAGGTGCCGGACAGGAACGTCAGCGGCGTGATCACGAAGTTGGTGACCGCCGCGATCTGGTCGAACTTCTCCGCCCAGATCGCCCCCAGCATGCCGATCAGCCCCATCAGCATCGCGGCCGATATGCCGAAATAGAGGATCGCCCAGATGTGCGCGATCCCCACCGGCACGAAGAAGGCCATCGCCACGGTGGCGACGACGCCGACCAGGATGCCGCGGGTGACCGCGCCCATCAGGAAGCCCAGCGTCAGCTCCATCGGCGACAATGGCGGCATCAGCACGTCGACGATGTTGCCCTGAACCTTGGCGATCATGATGCTGGACGAGGTGTTGGCGAACGCGTTCTGCACGATCGACATCATCACCAGGCCCGGCGCCAGGAAGGCGGCAAAGGTGGTGCCTTCATGCACTGTCACGGCGCGGCCCAGCGCCAGGGTAAAGATGGCCAGGAACAGCAGGGAGGTGACAACCGGCGCCGCGATGGTCTGGAGGTAGACCTTGAGGAAACGGCGCACTTCCTTCATGTACAGCGACCGGAAACCCAGCCAGTTGACCAGACCGATGGCGCGAACGTGGGGGGTGCTCAAAATGGACTCGCAATGTGTGTCATGGAACGGCCGCCCGCCCGCCGGGACACGCCGCCGCGGTTGATGGCACATGGCCGGCGCCAACGCAATCGTGGAGCCGCAATCGTGGAGCCGTTAACGGTGGCTGCGCTGCGGCAGGCGGCGCTGGACTATCTGGCCCGTTATCCGGCGCCGTCAAGCCAGGTGACCCGGGTCCTGCAACGCCGGATCATGCGTCACCACGGCGACGACCGGGCAGTGGCCGACTACGTCGACGCCATTGCCGAGGTGGTCGGCACGCTCGTCCGCCAGGGCCTGATCGACGACGCGGAATACGCCGCGTCCAAGGTGCGGGTGGAGCGTCGTCGCGGCGCCTCGGCGCTGCGCATCCGCGCGGTGCTGCGCAACAAGGGCATGGACGATGCCGCCATCGACACGGCGCTGGACGATCCCGATGCGGACTCCGAAGACGCGGAGCTGGCTGCCGCGCAGCGGTTCGCGCAACGCCGCCGTCTGGGGCCGCATCGACGCCAGAGCCCGGGGGGCCAGGCAGCTGACGATCAAGCCCGCAAGGACCTGGCGGCCATGACCCGGGCCGGATTCTCGTTCGCGATCGCGCGCCGCGCGCTGGACGCGGACGATATCGACGAGGACCTGGACTGACGGCCTAGCAGGCTGTTGAAAAACTCCGGAAGGACTGCGTTACGGGGCTGATTGTGGGAATGGCAGGCGTGCCCAAGGACCACTGGGCGAAAGCGATGCTGGATGCATCGGTGAGCCGGCACAACGAACCAGAACCGCGATCAGACCGTAACCCGTTCGGGAAGCTGAATATTTCGCGAATGACCGCGTCGCGAACGGCTCGTGGTAGTCCACCACCACATCGCCGTCCGCTTCTTGTCCTCGACGAAATATTCATGCTTCGCAGCCTCTTCGGAGTTTTTCAACAACCTGCTAGCGCCCTTCTTGGCGGTGCCGCTCGGGTTAAGCGGCTGCCAGCTTGCTGACGAACTCCTCGGTCCGTGTTTGCAGGCTGCCGATGCGCTGTGCCAGGCCCTCGGCGATCGACCGCACGTCCGCCGCGTTCTCGTTGGTCCGGGTTGCGATCTCTTGCACCTGCTGCGCATGTTCGCAGGCTCCCCGGCTCCCCTTTGAAGCCTCCGCCGCATTCTGCGAAATCTCGGACGTGGCGCTGAGTTGCTCGTCGACCGCGGTGGCGACCGCCTCGACCGACAGGCCCACGCTTTCGATTCCGCTGCTCACTTTCTCGATGCCGGTGGTGCTGCTCTCGATGGCCGCGACCATCGCCTCCACCTGGGCGCGGATGCTCTCGGTCGCCTTGGCGGTCTCGTTTGACAGCGCCTTGACCTCGGAGGCCACGACCGCGAACCCCTTGCCCGCCGCACCTGCGCGCGCTGCCTCGATGGTGGCGTTCAGCGCCAGTAGGTTGGTCTGGGCCGCGATGTCCGAGATCAGGGTCATGACGCCGTTGATCTGCTGGCCCTTCTCCTTCAATTCGGCCACATCGCGATGGATCGCGATGGTATCGTCGGCGGCCTCCTGAGAGCTCTTGCGCAGCCCGCTGGCCTGCCGGTTGACCTCGCCAATGGAGGCAGTGATTTCCTCGGTCGCGGCCGCCATCGATTCAACCGCGTTACTGGACAATTCGGCCTTGCTGGATGCCTCCACCGAGCTGCGGGTGGTTGCCTCTGCGCCTTCGGTCAGTTGCCCAGCGCGGGTGTTGAGATCGTTCGCTGCCGAGGTGAGCTGGGCGACCAGCTCGCTGATGTCCTGCTGGAAGGCGTCGATGATCGCCTTGGACTGGCGGGTCCGTTCGGCTTCGCGCTCGGCATTGCTGAGCTTCTCCGCCTGCAGCCTTCTCTGCTCCAGCGCGTTCTGCTTCATCAAGACCAGACCGGCGTACATGTGGCTGACTTCGTCCTTGCGCGGCTTGGACCGCCGTTCCTCGATGTCGACATCAAGGTCGCCATTGGCCAGCCGCATCAGCTTGTCGCTGACGAAATCCACCGCGTAGAGGGTGCGACGGGTCTGGTTGATCGTGAAAATGATCATGCCCACGGCCATCGACACGATGACGGCGATGCCGATGGCGAGTTCGATCCACGCCCATTGCTCGTTCTCGGCGGCGAGGGTCGCCATCTCCGCCGCGATCCGGTCCTCCACCTGCTTGATCAGGTTGATGCGTTTGGTTGCGGTGTCGAACCAGACCTTGCCGTCGACGCCCTGTGCATCCACCGTCTCGGGTATGGCTGCAATGACGTCGCGCCAGGCCATGACCTGCTCGACGTCGGGCCCCACCACCGTCTGGTCGAACCACGCCACGAAGCTGTCGCTGGCATAGAGCTGGAACTCGTCCAGGAAAATACTCTCGCCGAAGAGGTGTCGGCTGTAAGTCACGAACAACTGGTCGGAGAAGGCGCCGTCGGCAGCCTGGTTGAGCAGGGCGCTGCCGAGCGCGCGTTCCAGGCCCGCGCTTTCCTTGACCCGCACCAGTGCGATGTAGGGTGACAAGTGCGCTTTGACCTCCTGCGACGGGCTATGCTCGGTGGCGACAACCATCAGCCGGATCAGGGTGTCGATCCGCGCCGAGTATGCGCCAACGATCTCCTGCGCCTGGACCTCACCGCTGTTGATCGCCCCGCGCATTTCCAGCGTGTCGTGGACTGCGGTGCCGGCGTTTGCGTATTGCGCCGCCTGGTTGCCGAACAGCGCCTCCACATCCAATCCACTCATGTGGGCGTCGAAATCGGCAAGGGCGGCATCGGTCAGCGACCGTTGCGCCTGAAGGTCGGCCAGGAAACGGGCTTCGCGGCCGGAACTGACAAAGGCGGCGGAACGTCCGCGCTCCTTCTGCAGTTCGTGGACCAGCGCGCTGGTCGACTCCGCGATCTGGACGAGCGGTACCGTGGCGGTCATGTCCGACGCACGGTTGTACAGATACCCGGCGATCAAGATGCCGAGCAGCAGCGCCGTGACCACGGGAACCGCGACCATGAGCTTCAGGCGCTGCGCGACCGAGAATTTGCCAATGGAATGTCTTTTCTTGCCCATCGCGACCTCCGAGAGCGAATCTGGGGGTCAATGTCGATCAAACCGATTTCCAAACTATGAAAAGATCGAATCAGTAGCGCACTATATTTGCGAAATAGGGGGTCCTTCCGGGCGTTTTGGTGAATCTGCCCAGACACAATCCGTATTCGCACCTGGTGCTCATCTATAGAGGTGCCTGGTCCTGCCTATTTTTTGTGCGAATTGTTGGCGCCTCTTGGGATATATGACCTAACGAGCTGCGGGCGAGTGCTGAACGTGCCGCGAAGCAGGAGTGTTGCGCCGTGGCCGAGGAGTGGCCCGCGGCGCGCATGTCATGCCTGCAATCAGACCAGGCCGGCGACCAGGGCGACGCAACCGAACGCGATGATGATGACGCCGGCCACGCCGTTCAGCATCGACTTGGCGTTGTCGCCCAGCTTGGCGCGCAACAGGCCGGCGCTGGCCGCGATGCCGCACCACCAGAGCGCCGATCCGACGAAGACGCCGCCGACCAGGATGGCCGCGTCGGTCATGCTCAGCTCTTCCACGCCGAGCCCCAGCGACGCGAACACGGCGGCGAACGCCAGGATGGTGATCGGGTTGGTGATGGTCAGCACGAAGGTCGACGCGAACGCGGCCAGGTGGCCCCGCGGCTCGGCGGTGGTCTTTTCCGCCGCGCGGGTCATCAGCGCGCGCAGGCCGATGCCGATCAACAGCGCACCGCCGACCAGCTCCAGAATGGTCTGGTGATTGACCATCCAGTCCGCCACCGCCACCACGCCGAACGCGGCGACGATGCCGAACATGGCATCGGCCAGCGCGGCGCCCAGGCCGGACACGAGGCCGGCGACCCGGCCGTGATGCAGGGTGCGCTGCACGCACATCACGCCCACCGGTCCGACCGGGGCGGCAATCGCCAGCCCGGCGAGGACGGCCTTGCCGAACGTGATGAGGAAGATAGTCAGCATGGAGTCGGTAGTGGTGAAGGCGGCGGGTGCAGCATATGCGTCTTACCTGACTGTAACATAAACGCCTTGCGCAATGGCCATGCCGGGACGGCGATGTCAAGTCGGCCGGCCCGGGCGACCGAACCGCCAAGTTCAGCGGATTTGACCGCGCCCGCGGCGCCCGATAGTGTTCGCCACCGCGGTGCCAGCCACGATTGCCGCCCGAGGTGCAGGAATGCAGCACGGGTGCCGGGGGGCGGCCACCGCAGTATCGGAGACGACCAGACATGGTGTACTTGCGCGCTGTGGCAAGATTATGCCGGGCCCGGACGCGGCAGCTGGCGGCGTGTGCGCTCGCCTGCTTGGCCACCGGGCTTGCCGCGCCGGCGATGGCGCAATCCATCGTCATCGCGACCGAGCCAAGCGCGTCGTCCGCGCCTCTGTTCATCGCCGCCGACCGGGGCTGGTTCGCCGAAGAGGGACTGGACGTCTCGTTCCTGTTCCTGCACGCCGAGCACACCGTCGGCATGGCCCTGGTCCAGCAGGATGCCGATTTCGCGCTGGTGCGCCTGAACCCGACCGCCTTCGACCTTGCGGCGCGGGAGGGGCTGCGCATCGTTGCCGGTGGCGAGCGCCTGGACGCCGAGCACATGCACTATGCCTGGACCGCCCCCGGCGGCGGCGACGTTGCACCGGTGCAGGCAGGCGTCATCGGCGTCAGCGAAGGCGGCGCGTTCGCCCGCTACCTGCTGGCGCGGCTGGACGACGCCACGATCGCGCCGTCGCCGGCCGGGCCCGAGGTCGTGCAGCTCAATTCCGACGTCGCGCTGGCCGCCGCGGTGGTCAACGGGCAGGTCGACCTGGCCTTGCTGCCGGCTCGGCTGGCGGCCCCGCTGAGCGAAAGCGGCGACAGCCGTATCGTTGCCTGGGCGGGCAGCGACCGTCAGGACATCAGCCTGTCGATGCTGATGACCACGGCGGCCCATGTCCGGCTGCGCGGCGACCTGGTGGAGCGGTTCCTGCGCGCCTATCTGCGCGGCGTGGCCGCCTATCACGACTTCGTGCTGTCGCCCGCCGACGATGACGCGGCGATTGCCGATGCGCGGCGCGACGCGACGCTGGCGGTCATCGGCCGCTACATCGGCCAGGAGACGGTGCAGGTGGCGGCCGGGCTGCCCTATTTCGACCGGCAGGCGGTGGTGAACATCGTGTCGCTGCAGGACCAGTTGGCCTGGTGGCAGGCCGATGGCGCCTGCGCGGCCGACATCGACCTGACGCCGATCGTCGACGTGGCGCCGCTACGCACGGCGGAGGCGATACTGGCCCGCCGCGCCGCCGAGGCCGAGGTGCGCGAGGCCGCGGCCATCGAGGCGGCCGAAGCGGCGGCGGCTGCCGAAGCCGCCAGCGTCGAGGGCGACGATTTCGACTTCGACCACAACGCGGCCGACTGGATCCCGAATCTTTAGGGCCAGTCGCGGCGCTTCATCACCCTCTCCCGCGAAGTGGGAGAGGGAGGGTGAGGGTTGGGCCAACTCAGGCGTGATCCGCTCTAACCCCCCAACACCTCGTCGTAGACCGCGAGTACCCGGGCGCACATCAGGTCACGGGTGAAGTTGCGTGCGACATGGCGCCGGGCGCGGTCGGCGTAGGACATGCGGGCCTCGGCCGGCATCGCCAGCGCCTCGGCCAGGGCCGCCGCCAGCGCCTCCGCGTCGCCGGGCGGGGTCAGCCAGCCGGTCCATTGCATCGGGTCGGCCGACCGGTCGATCACCGTCTCGGTCGACCCGCCGTGGTCCGAGGCGACCAGCGGGCAGCCCATCGCCTGCGCCTCCACCGATACGCGCCCGAACGCCTCCGGGTCCGTCGAGGCAGAGACCACCACGTCGGCCAGCGCATAGGCGGTCGGCATGTCGTTGCTGCCGCCGACGAAGCGCACCTGGGCGGCCACGTCGTTGCGCTGCGCCAGCGCCTCCATCTCCTCGCGATAGCCGTCGCGACCGTCGCCCACCATCACGCACTGCACGTCGGGCCGGCCCAGCCAGCGCAGCGCCTCGATCAGCACCGCATGGCCCTTCCATCGGGTCAGCCGGCCCGGCAGCATCACGGTCGGCCGGCCGGGGTCTAGCCCCCAGGCGTCGGCGCGCGCCGCCACCTGGTCCGGCGGCAGGCGGGCGGGGTCGAAGAACGCCATGTCGATGCCGCGCGGCACCACCCGGATGCGCGCCGGGTTCACGCGGTAGTGCGCCTTCATGTGCGCCGCGATGAATTCCGAGATCGCGATCACCCGGTCGCCGCGGGTCATGATGGCGTTGTAGCCGCGCTTGAGCCGGCCATTGAAATTGTAGGTGCCGTGGAAGGTGGTGACGAACGGCAGGCCCAGGCGCCGGGCGGCATAGTAGGCCGACCATGCCGGCGCCCGGCTGCGGGCATGGATCAGGCCGGCGTTTTCGCGTTGCGCCAGTTTCGCCAGCCGTCCGATATTGCGGTACATCACCAGCGGGTTCTTGCTATGCACGGGCAGCTTGACGTGGAGGGCGCCGCGCCCGGCCAGCGCCTCGGCATAGGGGCCGCCATTGGAAGCGACGACGGCGCGGCGGCCGGCCGCGACCAGCGCCAGCGCCACGTCATAGGCGCCGCGCTCCACCCCGCCCTGGCCCATGCTGGGCAGGACCTGCAGGATGGACGCGCCTTTGGTGGCCGTGTTGCCTTGATGGACCGCAGGGTCTGTCATTACCGCTGAGACTTGAGCCGCCGCCGCCGGCTGCCGCTGAGGGAGGACTTGTGAGCGACAATCACTCTACCGCCACGCCGTCGTGGATCAATCGCGAAGACGGTCATCGGATCGCCTATCACGCCAGCGAAGGGCGATCCGCGCTGCCGGGCGTCATGTTCCTGGCCGGCTACCGGTCCGATATGTATGGCGGCAAGGCGGAGTACCTGGCCGAGATGTGCCGGCAGACCGACCGCAACTTTGTGCGCTTCGACTATTTCGGCCACGGCCTGTCCGACGGCGCGTTCGAGGACGGCACCATCGGGCGCTGGGCCGACGATGCGGTGGCGGTGCTCGACCGGGTGGCGAAGGGACCGCAGATTCTGGTCGGGTCCAGCATGGGCGGCTGGATCATGCTGCATGTGGCGCTCCGCCGACCTGAGCGGGTGGCGGCGCTGGTCGGCATAGCGGCGGCGCCCGATTTCACCGAGGACCTGATGTGGGCGGTCGCCACCGAAGAACAGCGCGCCGATTTCCGGGACAAGGGCTTCGTCACCGTGCCGTCGCAGTACAGCGACGAACCTACGGTCATCACCGCCCGCCTGATCGAAGACGGGCGCGAGCGTCTGCTGCTGCGCGACGAGATCGCCATCGATTGCCCGGTGCGGCTGCTGCACGGGCAACTGGACCCCGACGTGCCGTGGCAGACTGCATTGAAGCTGGCCGACAAGCTGGCTGGTGACGACGTGGTCGTGTCCCTGGTGAAGGACGCCGAGCACCGGCTGGCGCGGCCGGAGGACCTGGCCCGCCTGCGCGCCGCCGTGCAGGACGCGACCCGCGCTGCCAGCGCCAAGGCGGCTGGCTGACGGCCGTGGGCCTGACCCTGACCGCGATCCTGCTCGGCTTTTCGGTGCTGGTGGCCGGCGGCAGCTTGCTGCTACACAACCGGCCCTACGTCCCGGGCCGCATCTGGCAGCCGCCCTATGTGTTGATCGCGATCACCGCCACCATCGCCGCGGTCGTGTTCGCCGCCCACCTGGTCTCGCTGCTGACCGGCATGCCGCTGGAGGGCCGGCTCAGCAGGTAAGGTTTATTGTGGGAGGTCGCGCGTTGAGGCAGTGGGGGCGCCGGTGGGCGCGGGTCGTCCGTGCCGGTAGGGCAGGGCGGTGTGCTCCAGCGGGTCCGGGCCATAGCGGTTCTTGCCCTGGGTGCCGGCCATGCAGCCAAGCTCGACGATGAACCAGATGCCGATGGCCACCTGGGCGACCAGGAAGACGTAGTCCAGACCGTTCAGCGCCCACGGGTCGCCGGTCACGCCGCCGAGGTCGAGGAACAGCTTGAGCAGGCCGAAGCCGGCCACCATGCCGGCCAGCGACCCGGGCCGGTCGCGGTCCTGGAAGCGCTTCGACGCCAGGCAGAACGCGACGTACAGGAACACCAGGCTGACCAGGAACACGACGAAGCGGCCGCCGAACGTGAAGATGGCCGCAGTGCCGAGCGTCTTGCCGAGGATCAGACCCGCCACCAGGTTGGCGACGATCAGGATGACCACGCCGATCCACCACACATGGCGGGGAATGCGTCCGTTCGGAGAGAATAGCAGGCTCATGGCAACCTCCCGTCCACGCGTTGATCACGACCATTGGTCGCGCATCACGTGCGGAAGGTTCACATGCTTGAGCCGTAGAATGGGGAGCGCGACAAACTGCTTTGCCGCCGTCATTGCGAGCGCAGCGAAGCAATCCAGGCGATTGCCGTGGTCGCATTTGGATTGCTCTGGATTGCCGCGTCGCGCCGACTTCGCGGTGCTCCTCGCAATGACGACAAGAAGTTCGGCCGCCTTCGCTGCGTGATTCCCGCGTTAGTTACCTGGGCAGGGCCATCGCCAGCGGGGTGGGTGCGCCGTACAGGAAGCCCTGGCCGTAGCGCACCGCAAGGCCGGTCAGGACGTCGGCGTGGCGCTCGCGCTCCACTTTGGTCGCGACCATGGCGACGCCGGCCAGCACCAGCGGACGCTGCAACGTCGATAGGCCGGGGTCGTGCTGCGCGTAGGCGGCGATCTCCGCGATGTCGGCCTTGACGAATGCGATCGGCCATTCCGACAGCAGTGCCGGGGTGACGTCGGCCAGGCTGGCGCGGTCGATGGCGAAGCGGAAGCCCAGGTCGGCCAGCGAGCGCAGGTCCTCCGCCGCCTCGGCCGGCAGCGACACCAGGTCGGTGTGCGCGATCTCGAACACCAGGTTCTCCGACAGCAGCGTATTGTCGCTCAGGAAGTCCAGGAAATCGGCGAAGAACACCCGGTCGGCCAGCGACTGGCCGGAGATGTTGCAGAAGAAGGTGACCGGCTTGTCGCGGCGGTGGGCGCGGCGCAATATCTGCACGCATCGCAGCAGCAGCATGTTGTCGATGCCGGCGGTCAGGCCCTCGCGCTCCACGATCGGCAGGAACTGCTCCGGCAGCAGCTCGACGCCGGTATCGGTGCGCAGGCGGGTGAAGCACTCGTAGAACTGTGCCTTGCGGTCGCCGGCATCGACGATGGGCTGCAAGTGCATGTCGATGCGGTCGGCGCGGATCGCCTCTTCCACCTTGGCCAGCAGTTCTTCATCGGTCGGCGGCTTGGTGAACTTGTCGGTGGCCTCGCGGAACTTGCGCGGCTGCTTCGATGGCGGGGCTGCGAGCGGCTTGGTCGGCTCGACCAGGGGCACCGGCGGCTTGGGCGTTGAGAAATGCGGCTCGCGATGCGCCGTGGGGGCGACCCGCTCGGCATCGGCGGGCGGCGGTGCCGGCGGCATGGGCGTCATGGTCGGCTGCATGGCATTCCCGGCCGCCGAGGCGGCGGCCATTTCCAGTTCCAGCGCGCGGCCCAGCGCGGACAGGCGCGCCAGTTCCGCGTCGACGCGCGCATCGCGGGCGCCACGGAACACGGTTTCGACCACGAACACCCCGGCCAATGCCCCCAGTCCCCCCAGCACGGCGGGGGGAATGGACGCCAGTGGCGTCACCACGTCGGGCAGCCAATAGCCTGCCGCCGCCGCCGCGGCGACGGCCACGACCACCAGGATCAGCACGCGCAACAACACACCCGGCACCTTTTCCAGCCTGAACTCTGCATGACGGTTGGAGAGGTAGCCGACAATCGCTTGCGTTATGGTTAACGAAATTCACCGGGCTGACACGATGCCGGGCCGTGCCCGTTCATGCCGGCTGTAGCAGCCCTTCGCGCATCAGCCGGCGGACCAGCGTGACCTTGCCCTCGTCGTCCAGGTCGCCGGCCAGGTCGCCGACACGGATCGTGGGTGGATCGAGGGCGGCACGTACGGCGTCGGCGGCATGCGCCGGCAGCTCGAGCTGGACGCCCCAGCTCGTCAGGACGACCGTGTCGCCGTTCTGCTCCAGCGTGTAGGCCAATCCGTCGCGCCGCCGCACCACGGTATCGACGCCGATGGCGTCGATGCCCGGGATGGCCATCAATTGCCCGTCGAGTCCGGGACGCCGCGCCAGCAGGAAGGCCTGGTGCAGGCGCCGCAGCGCAGCGGCACCGTCCGCCTCGCGGGCGAATTTGGCCGCCATGTCCTTGATGGTAGCCGCCACCCGCGCCGCGGCCTCGGCCGAGAAACTGCTGCCCCAGGGCAGCCCGCCTCGCACCGCCGCATGAGACAGGTTGAATGCGGCCAGGCATTCGAAAAGCACGTCGTTCCACGTGGTCGAGATGATGCCGGTGGTGATGTGCAGCGACAGCCTGTCGTCGCTGACCGCCTCGTGCATCACCCCGCGCGGTATGTAGAGGAAGTCGCCGGGCATCAGGTCGAACGTGTCCACCGCATCGCCGGCCTGGTGGCGGCCCTTCTCGAACCGCTGTCCCTGCAACGGCATTTCGATCGGCGCGCCATAGATCTTCCAGCGCTTGGCGCCGTGGATTTGCAGGATGACCACGTCGTGGTTGTCGTAGTGGGTGGCGAACCCCTGGGCGTTGTGCGGGGTCAGATAGATGTTGGTCTGGACCCTGGCGCCTGTTTCCAGCTCCAGGCTGCGGCACAACCGGAACAGCGACGGTATGTAGTCCTGAAGCTGGTTGAAGATGATGGTCGCGCCGCGGGCGTGTTCCAGAATGACGCGCCGGCTGTCGATGCGGTCGCTTTCGGTCGCGTATTTCTCGCGCGGCACCGGCTCGCCCGCGTTGGTGAGCAGGATCGAGGCGCCGAAATGGGTCAGGTCGGCGAGATAGCCGTCAATATCCCGCAGCGACAGCAGGCCGGCGTGGTAGGTCTCGTCGCCGCGCCGGCCGTGGAAGTGGCTGCGTTCCCAGTGGTCGCTGAAGAACCGGTCGAGCGGCAGCGGATGCAGCAACCAGCGCAGTGTTTCGAGGTCGGCGCCTCCCGACGCCGGTCCCGGTGCGTGGTCTGTTGTCATGGGGCCGCTGCTGGTCATGCGGCCGGGCGTGCTCAGTAGCCGCTGCGCCCGTAGCCCGCCTGGTCGGCATAGCCGCCGCCATCGGAATCGGTCAGGCCGGTGTAGGTTTGGCCGGATCCGTAACCGGCCGCGTCGGCATAGTTGCCGGTATCGCCGTCGGTCAGTCCGGTATAGTTGCCGGACCCGCCATAGGTGCCGCGTCCGTAGCCGGCTGCATCGGCAAAATTGCCGGCATCGCCGTCGGATATGCCGGTGTAGGGACCCGACGGATTCGAGATCGGCGTGTAGCCGCCGCCACCCGCTGGCACGCAGGCCGCAACGGCAGCGGTGCCGCCGGCGCCCAATGCGCTGACCAACAGCCGGCCGAAGCCGCGCCGGCTGACGACCTCCGCATCGCGGATGTCGTCGTCACGTAATGTCTTCTTTCGATCAGCCATTGATCGCCCCCCGCTATTCGACGTCGCTGACTGTTGTCTCCTGACGAGCGCGCGCGGGCGGTTTCCAGCCCCGTCAGCAACTGCGTCGCTCAACTGTCATGAAACCACAGCATCAGTGGGCTTGCAACAAAACCGGTACATCGGTTGGCGTCGTGGCCCGCGGTACATATGCGTCCGTGCCGCCATTCTGAATATCGACAGTCTGACCGACAGTGCCCGTCCCGGCAATTGGCCGCCAATGGCGATGTTACAGTTGCGTGAATTTTTGACGTGATTCAAGTGAGTTAAGTATTGGTTTTTAATTCTGTCATCAAACATTGCTACGCAACGCCCATCGCCCGCATCACAACATGCGATTCGCAACTGTATTCGGGGCGAAGGACAGATGGGCATGCACGGCACGATTTCGCCGCATCGATTTCGTTCGATCTGGATATCGGACATCCACCTGGGGACGCGTGGATGCAAGGCCGAATTCCTGCTCGACTTCCTGAAGCACACCGAGTCCGAGTATCTCTACTTGGTCGGCGACATCGTCGACGGCTGGCGACTGAAGAAGTCGTGGTATTGGGCGCAGAGCCACAATGACGTGGTGCAGAAACTGCTGCGCAAGGCGCGCAAGGGCACCAGGGTGGTCTATGTGCCCGGCAACCATGACGAGGCGCTGCGCGACTTCACAGAGATGAGCTTCGGCGGCGTGATGGTGGCCGCCGACACCATTCACACCACCGCCGATGGCCGTCGCCTGCTGGTGATGCACGGCGACCAGTTCGACGGCGTGGTCACCCATGCCAAGTGGCTCGCCTATCTGGGCGACCGGGCCTACAACCTGATCCTCTCCCTCAACCACTGGTTCAACCTAGCCCGCCGCCGGCTCGGCTTCGGCTACTGGTCGCTGTCGGCCTACCTGAAGGGCAAGGTCAAGAACGCGGTCAAGTTCGTCGACAATTTCGAGAGCGCGATCGCGGCCGAGGCGCGGCGGCGGCAGGTGGACGGCGTGGTCTGCGGCCACATCCACAAGGCCGAGATCCGGCGTATCGACGGCATCCTCTACTGCAACGACGGCGACTGGGTGGAGAGCTGCACCGCCCTCGCCGAGCACCATGACGGCCGGCTTGAGATCGTCCGGTGGGCGGAAATGCGCCATTTCTCTCCATTGGATCGCCTGTCGGTCGATCTGCACCAGCCCTCTCCCCCACCCGACCACCCGACGTCAGTATGCTCAGCGGGTGGCCGGGTGGGGGAGAGGGCCGGTGCCGACTTGGCGCCAGCCAATAATGAAATGGCCTCCGTGCCATCCGAGACGGTGGCCTGATGCGCATCGCCATCGTCACCGACGCCTGGGCGCCGCAGGTCAACGGCGTAGTACGCACGCTGGGCCGCATCGCCGACGAACTGCGCGGCATCGGCCATGAGGTGGAGGTCATCTCGCCGGACGGGTTCCGCACCATGCCATGCCCCAGCTACCCGGAGATCAGGCTGGCGCTGTTCCCCGGCGGGCGGCTTGCGGCGCGGCTGGAGGCATTCGCGCCTGATGCCATCCACATCGCCACCGAGGGGCCGTTGGGCATGGCCGCCCGCAGGTGCTGCCTGCGCACGCGCCGTCCGTTCACCACCTCGTTCCACACCAAGTTCCCCGAGTACGTGCACGCGCGCACGCGCCTGCCGGTGGCCATCAGCTATGCCTGGCTGCGCCGGTTCCACCGCCCCGCGGCACGGGTGATGGTGGCGACCGATACCGTGCGGCGCGAGCTTGCGGCGCGCGGGTTCGCGAACACCAAGCTGTGGTGCCGGGGCGTCGACACCAGCCTGTTCCGGCCGCGCCGCGGACGGGAGGGCGCGCTCGCCAAGCTGCCGCCGCCGGTGTTCCTCTATGTCGGCCGGGTGGCGGTGGAGAAGAACATCTCGGCTTTTCTGGACCTGGAACTGCCCGGTACCAAGGTCGTGGTCGGCGACGGCCCGCAGCTCGGCGAACTGCGCCAGCGCCATCCGGAAGCGCATTTCGCCGGCGCCATGTTCGGCGAGGACCTCGCCCGCCACTATGCGTCGGCGGACGTGTTCGTGTTTCCCAGCCGGACCGACACGTTCGGCCTGGTGATGCTGGAGGCGCTGGCATCGGGCGTGCCGGTAGCGGCCTACCCGGTGCCCGGTCCGCTGGACGTGATCGGTGAAGCCAAGATGAGCGCCGGCGCGGCGGGCGGTCCGGTCGGCGTGCTGGACAACGACCTGGGCCGCGCGGCGCGCGGCGCGCTGGCCATCCCCTCGGCCCGGTGCCGCGCCTATGCCCAGGGCTTCTCGTGGCACCACTGCGCCGAGCTGTTCCTGTCCTACCTGGCGCCGATCGCGCACGCCGGCGTCGGTGTCACAGCACCCATGGGTCCGCCGTTGCGCGCCGGGGAGTGATCCGTTGGGCTATTCGGCTGCCAGGGCCATATCGGTGAGCGCATTCAGCTTTTCGGCAACGTTCTGCACCGCCGGGTCATTGGGGTCGATGCCGTGGTCCTCGGCCAGTTCGACGATGTCCTCATAGACCAGGTGGGTGGCGCCCGCCTCGTCCTCGTAAGCGGCGACCCGCAGGGGCAGCGCCACGCCCATCGATTGGCTGAGCTGCATCAGCGGGGTGCCGAGCCTGGGATTGCCAAAGATGATGAGGCTGGTCGGCCGCAGTTCCATGTCGGCGCCGGCCGCCGCACCTGCATGGTCGACCCGGGCCACCACGGTTGCGCCCGCGTTCTCCACCACCGCCTGCAGTCGATCGATGGTCTCCACGGCGCCGTAGGGGCTAGTCTTGTCGACAAGCCCATCTGCCAGGGCGCTGCCGGCGAAGAGCATGGCGGCGACGATGGACATGATGGTTCGCATGGCGCGGGACATGGCGGGCGTCTCCTTGTGGTGGCCGGCATGGGTAATTGCCGGTGATCCGATTAACCCGGATTCAACCGCAAGGTTCTGCTGACAAAGCCTCACATCTGGGTGAGGCGCCCGCCAGCGCGATTACAATTCGGAAATGCCGACGATGGGTGCCCGGTTGGCCGGGGCCAGCGCCGGTGTCGGCGGCACGTCCGGCTGGCTGGGCACGCCATTCCATTCCAGGGTCGGAATGTCGGAGGGGCCCGACGACGCGATAACCTGCGCGGGCGAGGGGCCCCAGGGCGCGAGCGCCGGCGGGGCCGGGAAGTCGCCGCCCGGATTGTTGGCCTGGCCAATGCTGTCGGCCCGGACCAGAAGGTCGGCGATGCTGACGTCGGTGTCGGCCGCAACATCTGCGACCAGCATATTCTCGGGGAGCCGTTGCGCCGGCGCGAATTGCGGCAGACCCGATGCGTCGGCGTGGAACGGCGACAGGGCCGGCAAGGCCACGCCGGCCGCTGGGCGCGGTTGCGGTCCGGCGGCGGTGCCGCTGGGGGGCGCCACGTCGACCGAGGCCACCACGGGGCCGGTGCCCGCCGCGGGGCCATCCAGCAGCCGGCAGCCAGACTGGACGCAGGCCGCGAGCGCGGTGCGCGTGGCGCCGCCATAGGCGCCGTCGACCGGGCCGGGGTCGAGGCCGTGTCGCTGCAGTGCCTGCTGGTAGTCACGTATCAGATCGGCATTGCCGGCGGCGGCCGCCGCCTCGAACGTCTCCAGTGCCGCATCTGTGCGGCCGAGGGCGGCCAGGATGTGGGCGCGGGTATCGAGAAAATCCGGGTTGCTGCGGTCCTGGGCGAGGGCGGCCTCGATCAAGGCGAGCCCGTCCGCCGGCTGGCCGCTGAGGTAATGGTCCCAGGCCAGCGCGTTCTGTGCGAAGGACCGCCCGATCTTGGCATACTCGCGCGACGGGTCGAGCCGCAGCGCGCTGTTGTAGTCGGCGATGGCGCCGGCGTGGTCGCCGGTCTGGTCGCGCGACACGGCGCGGTTGACGTAGGCGTTGACGTGGGCCGGGTCGAGCTCGAGCGCGCGGGTGTAGTCGGCGATGGCGGGGCCGTGCTGGCCCAGGTGGCGATAGGCATGGCCACGGTTGTTATGGGCCCAGGCCAAGCGTGCACCGTCCCAGCGGCCGGAATCGATGATGCCGCTGCAGCCCGCGACCATTCGGCGCCAGTCGACCCCGGCGGCGTCGTAACCGGGTACATCCGTGCCCTGGACGCAGTCCTGGACCTGGTCGGCCTGGGCGGACGCGGACCACGCCGCACAAAGCAACGTGATTCCAGCAAGTTGCGACGCGATGTTCCAACAACGACTCATGAACGCGAAAATAGCAGTATCCGGGCCATGTGCAAAACGGCTTGATGCCGTGCCCGGTTCCAACGGTCATTTCCCGGCGGATCGGGGGCTATTTCACGATCTGGATCTTGGAGCGGTCGATGGTGGCGGCAACGGCGATCACCAGTACGACGCCGAACACGATCTGGTGCCAGAACACGTCGACGCCCAGGAAGGTCATGCCGACTCGCACGATCACGATGATCAGCGCGCCGATGAAGGTGCGCCAGATGCCGCCGACGCCGCCGGTCAGCGCGGTACCGCCAACGATGATGGCGGCAATCGCCGGCAGCAGGAACTCGTTGGCCAGGGTCGGCGAGCCGGAGCCGAGACGGGCGGCCATCAGCGCGCCGGAGAACCCGGCGGTCGTGCCGGACAGGATGAAGGCGTAGATCTTGACCCGGTTGACCCGCACGCCGGACGCCGCGACCGCCTGCTCGCCGGAGCCGACCGCGCGGCAGAACCGGCCGAAGGGGGTCATGATCTCGACGAACAGAAGGGCCAGCAACACGACGAGGCCGATCAGGATCTCGTTGTCGACGCCCCAGACGTCGCCGACCATCCAGCTCAGATAGGCGTCGCGGTCGTCGCCGGAGACGCTGACCGAGCCGGCACCGGAAAACAGATAGGCAATCGCCAGCATCACGCCGCCCACCGCCAGCGTCGCGATGAACGAGGGGATGCGCAGCATGGTGTGGCTGCAGCCGCCGACGGCGCCGGCCGCGGTGCCGGCAAGGATCGCCAACAGGATCGCCAGCAGCCCCAGCTCCGGTAGGAAGAAGGCCAGGATGACGCTGGTCATCGAGGCAATGGCCTGCACGCTGAGGTCGATGCCGCCCATCATGATGACGAAGGTGGCGCCGGAGGCCATCAGGAACAGGGTCATGGTGTCGGCCATCAGGCCGAGCAGGGCCTGGCCGGTGAAGAACGTCGGCTCCACCGCGCCGACGGCGACGACCAGCAGCACCAGCATGCCGAGCGGGATCTGGGCGGTCAGGCGGCGTTTGAGGTCGGGGTTCATGGGGCAATACCACCCATGCCGTCATCGCGAGCCTGCAACAGCAGGCGCGGCGATCCAGGCGATTGCCGTGATGGTGCAAATGTTGCTCTGGATTGCCGCGTCGCGCCACCCACGCCGAACGTGGGCGCCGCTCCTCGCAATGACGATGAGGGTTGGACTTGCATCGTCAGACCATGTGCGAGATGAGGTCGATCTGGCTCGGCTTGCCGCCGGCCGGCGCGTCGAACCGGGCCGAGACCCGGCCGTCCTTCATCACCAGCACCGTGTGGCTGAGGCCGATCACCTCTTCCAGCGTGTCGCCGAGCAGGATGATGGCGAGCCCCTCCTCCGTCATATCGCGGATCAGTTCGTAGACGTCCTCCTTGGCGCCGACATCGATGCCGCGCGTCGGGTGGTCCAGCACCATCACCGCCGACCCGGCGATGCGCCATTTCGACAGCGCCACCTTCTGCTGGTTGCCGCCGCTCAGCGAGCCGGCGAAGGTGTCGGCGGACGGGGTGCGGATGCTCAGCTTGTCGATCCACGTCTTCGCGGTCGCCCGCTCGGCGGCATGGCGGATCAGGCCGACCGGGTTCAAATACTTGCCGATCGCCGCCATGGTCATGTTCTCGACCACCGGCATGCCGGCGACGATGCCCTCGATCTTTCGCTCGCGCGGCAGGTAGCCGACGCCATGGTCGACCGCGGACGGCGCGCCGTGGAAGTGGACGGGCCTGCCGTCGACCAGCAGTTCGCCGCTGTCGATCCGGTCCAGCCCGGCAATGGCGCGGGCCAGCGCCTCGCGCCCGGAGCCGATGACACCGGCGATGCCCAGGATCTCGCCGCGCCGCACACTGAACGACACGTCCTGAAATCCGGCGCGCGAGGAAATGTTGCGGGCCTCGATCGCCACGTCGGCGGCGGGCTCGCCCTGCCGACCCTCGCGGTAGTATTCGTGGTGCAGCGCGCGGCCGACCATCAGTTGGTGCAGGGTGGCGAGGTCGGCGTCGGCCGCCGGCATCTCGCCGACGCACGCACCGTCGCGCAGCACGTAGATGCGGTCGGAGATCGACAGCACCTCGTCGAGCCGATGGGAGATGAATACGAAGGCGGCGCGCGACTTCAGCTCGCGCACGATCTCGAACAACAGCTCGACCTCTTTCGCCTCCAGCACGGAGGTCGGCTCGTCGAGCAGGATGACGATGTCGCCCTCGGTGCGACTGTCCAGCGACAGCGCCTTGGCGATCTCCACCATCTGGCGCTCGCCGAAGCTGAGCTTGGCGCACAGCGTCGACGGCGACAGATCGAGATGGACCTTGGCCAGCTCCTCTTTCGCGGCTGCGTTCATCGCCGCCTTGTCGAGCACGCCGAAGCGCAGGAACTCCTCCTCGCGGGCGAGGAAGATGTTCTCCGCGATGGTCAGCGTCGGCAGGATCGACTGCTCCTGGAACACCATCACCACGCCGTGGTTGAAGGCGTCGCGCGGCCCCTTCAGGTGCTGCGGCGTGCCGTTGACCCTGATCTCGCCCTCGTCCAGGTCGTAGACGCCGGTCAGCGCCTTCAGCAGCGTCGACTTGCCGGCGCCGTTCTCGCCGATCAGGCCGACCACCTCGTTGGGGCGGATCTCGATGGTGACGTCGTCCAGCGCCTTCACGCCGGGGAAGGACTTGGAGACGTTGCGGATTTCCAGCACAGGGGTCATGGCCGCGCCTACTTGATAAACGACAGGCGCGAGCGGTCGAGCGCCAGCGCGACCGCGATGATGATCAGAATGCCCTGCACGCCGGTCTGCACGAACGGGTCGATGCCCATCAGCACCATGCCGTTGGACAGCGTCACCACGATCAGCACGCCGACCACCGAGTTGAGCACCGAGCCGACGCCGCCCGAAAGCGCGGTGCCGCCGACCACCACCGCGGTGACGGTGGTGAACAACCGGCCCTGGCCGACCAGCGCATGGCCCTGGCCGAGCTGGGCTGCCACCATGGCGCCGGCCAGCCCGAAGAAGCCGCCGGCGATGGCGAAGGTGGTGATGCGGGTGCGCTGGATCGGCACGCCGGCCTGGGCGGCCACCGCCTCGTCGCCGCCGAGCGCGTATATCCAGCGGCCGACGCGGGTGCGCTCCTGGATGAACAGCGCGACCAGCACCGCGGCGGCGGCCAGGTAGACGCCGGCCGGAATGCCGAGGAAGCGGGCCAGCGCCATGTCGCGGAACAGCTTGTCGGACACGCGCACGGTGTCGCCCTGCAGCACGGCGGTGGCGATGCCGACGCAGGCGAAGCCGACGCCCAACGTGGTCATGAACGACGGCACGCGCAGCTTCACGTGGGCGACGCCGTTGAGCCCGCCGACCAGGACACCGAGCAGGACCGCTGCCGGCACCGCCAAGAAGCTGAGTTCCAGCGAGGTGAAGTCGTTGGTCACCATCATCGCGGTCAGCACCGAGCAGACGGCGACCACGCCCTCCAGCGACAGGTCGATGGAGCCGAGCAGGATGACGAACGTCATGCCCATGGCGAGCACGATGGGCACCGCGGCGGCATTCAGCAGCCGCACCAGATTGGAGATTTCGGCGAAACGCGGATTGTCGATGGCGATGGCGATGCAGATCAGCACCAGCACCGCCACGGGTGCCCAGGCGCGGTGGCGATAGACTCGCGCCGCCAGCGTCGTCTGACCGTCCCCCGCCGTGTCAGTCATGGGGTGTGTCCCCAGCCAGTGACCCGCGCTTTCACGTCACAGGCCCCTCCGCCGCCCTCGCCACAAAGGCGAGGGCGACATTGTGAGAGTGAGGCGCCTTAGCCGCGATACTGGATCTGGCCCTGGGCCTTGCCCCAGAAGTCAGTGTAGTCGGGCTCGTCCGGCGCGCCGTAGTCGCCGACCGTGGACTCGGTCAGAAGGATGCCGGTGCCGTAGAACTCGCGGTGCTCGTGGCCCTCGCTGGCGATGTCGATCTCGCCGGTGGCACTGTGGTAACCGATGGACAGGCCCATGCCGCCGGTCCACAGCGGGTCCCAGGCCACGGTGCCGGCGAACTCGCCGTCCTTGATCGCCTGCACGGCGGCGTCGATGCCGTCGATGCCGGTGACCAGCACCTCGCCGGCCAGACCTTCCTGGCGCAGCGCCTCCAGGGCGCCGATGCCCATGCCGTCATTGGCCGCCCACACGCCCTTGATGTCGCTGCCGAAGCGGGTGATCCAGGCCTGCATGATTTCGAACGCCTTGGTCTCGTTCCAGTCCGCCGGCTGGAAGTCCAGCAGCTCGACATTGCCGTTCTCCTCGATCGCCATGTCGAGGCCGAGCTTGCGCTCGATGGCCGGCACGTTGGCCAGGATGCCGCCGAGCGCGACGATGCCGCCGGAGCCGCCCATGCGGCTGAACAGTTCCTCGGCCACCGCCTTGGAGCTGGGCACGCCGTCGAACGACATATGCGCGACATAGTGCGGGTCGAAGTCCCACGGGTGCAGGTCGTCGGGCTTGTTCCACTGGGTGACGACATAGGCGCCGGCCGCGGCGCAGTCTTCGACGATGATGCGGGCGTCTGGGCTGTCGTTCGGGTCGACGTTCAGCACCATGTTGCCGCCGGTGCGCGCCAGCATGGCGCGGATGTCGGCGATGCCCTTTTCCGAGTTGCCCTCGGTCACCAGCACTTCGTATTCGGCGCCCAGCCATTCGGCGAACATGCGCCCGCCCTCTGCAAACGTCGCGTGATACGGGTTCGCCACCGAACGCATGGAATTGACCAGCGTCCATTCGGACGGCTGCGCCAGCACGTCGCGCGGCAGCATGGAAGCCATCGCGGCGAAGCCGGCGGTGCCCGCCGCGCCCTGCAGGACGCCGCGACGCGTGAACTGTGCTGACCTGGATTTCTTGATGTCAGTCATTGCTTCCTCCCATGACACGTTATTGGTGTCTTTTTTGGCGTTGTCTGCGCAGGACGCAGACTTGGCCCCAGCGAAAACGAACGAGTGCACTAACTGGTTACTTATTGGATGCGCCGATCCGAGTCAATCGCCGCTGACACGCGGCGAGGGCCTCGCGCGCTCAGGCCGCGGCGAGGATCAGGTCGCTGGCTTTCTCGCCGATCATGATCGACGGGGCGTTGGTGTTCGAGCTGACGATCGACGGCATCACCGAGCTGTCGCAGACCCGCAACTGCTCGATGCCGTTCACCCGCAGCTGCGGGTCGACCACCGCCATGTCGTCGACGCCCATCTTGCAGGTGCCGACATGGTGATAGGAGGTGCGGCCCACCCGGCGCACATACTCCTCGAGCTCGGCGTCGGTCTTTATGCTGTCGCCGGGCCAGTGCTCGCCCTTCAGGTGCTTGGTGAACACCGGCTGGGTCATGATCTCGCGCATCATCTTCACCCCGCGGATCGACATTTCCAGGTCATAGGGATCGTCGATGTAGTTGGGGTCGATGATGGGCGCGTCGCGGTGGTCGGCGCTCTTCAAGGTCACCGAGCCGCGACTGCGCGGCCGCAGAAAATAGGTGTTGAGGGTGAGCCCGGAGCCGGAGGGCACCGGCGGCACGCCGGCCTCGACACCGGCACCTACCATCAGGTGGAACTGGGTATCCGGCGTTTCGGCGTCCTTGTCGGCGTACCAGAAGGCCCCGCCCTCGGCGAGGTTGGAGGCCACCGGCCCGCCGTTGAACATCTTGTATTGCAGGCCGGCCCAAACCTTCCAGGTGATCTTGTTGTACTTGTCGTAGCTGTTGGCGCTGGCCAGTTCGTAGACGATGTCGAGGTCGTAGTGGTCGTGCAGGTTCTGGCCGACGCCGGGGCTGTCGGCGACCACGTCGATGCCGAACTCGCGCAGGTGCGCGGCCGGGCCGATGCCGGACAGCATCAACAGCTTCGGCGAGCCGATGGCGCCGGCGGCCACGATCACCTCCTGCGCGGCGCGGGCGGTGCGGGGCTGGCCGTTGACGGTGTAGTCGACCCCGATGGCGCGCCCGTTTTCCACCACGACGCGGGTGGTCATCGCGTTCACCTCGGTGGTCAGATTGGGCCGGTCGGCCACCAGGCGCAGATAGCCCACGGCGGTTGAGCAGCGGCGGGCATTGCGGGTGGTGGTCTGGTAGACGCCGCAACCTTCCTGTTGCGCGCCGTTGAAGTCCGGATTGTAGGGCATGCCGAACTGCTGGCAGGCCTGCACGAACACCCGCGTCATCTGGTGCGGGTTCAGGCTGGACGCACCCTGCGGGCCGCCGACGCCGTGCCACTCGTTGCAGAAGGTGTCGTTGTCCTCCGACCGGACGAAGTACTTGCGGATGTCCTCGAACGCCCAGCCGGCGCAGCCTTCGTCGTTGGCCCAGCGGTCATAGTCCTGCGGCACGCCGCGGGTGAACACCTGGGCGTTGATGGAGCTGCCGCCGCCGATCACCCGGCCCTGCGGCAACAGGATCTCGCGGCCCTGGCAGTGCCGTTGCGGCGCCGACTTGTAGCCCCAGGTCAGCGGCCCGGTGGTCATCTTGAAGAAGCCGACCGGCATGTGGATATACGGGTCGGTGTCGCGCGGGCCCGCCTCCAGCAGCAGGATCTTCGCGTCCGAGCGCTGCGCCAACCGGGTGGCGATGACGCACCCGGCGGCACCTCCACCGACGATAATGTAGTCGTACATGACCTCCCCGCAGGCCTTGTTGTGTCGTTTTCGTCGGCGCACCCAGTTGCCTGGCGCGCGACGTCATTGTGTGAGATATCAGGCCATATCGGTCGACTTTGCAAGCCTGCCCAGCACTTATATAACTAACCGGTTCGTTATTTCGAATGGCCCGGAAGAGGCAAGCCCAACATAAAAAGTGCGCAAGCCCCGGCGGCACGCCGCCTGCGGGACATGCGCCGCGGGGAGACACCAATGACAACGACAGCGCCCGAAAAGACCGGGCACAACAAGGCGCCCACCAAATCCGCGGCGGGCAAGCGCAGCCGCGACGCGGAAGCCACGCGTACCAGGCTGTTGAAGGCGGCCAAGCGCGAGTTCGCCCAGCATGGTCTCAGCGGCGCCCGGGTGGACCGCATCGCTGCCCTGGCCAAGGCCAACAAGCGCATGATTTATCACTATTTCGGCGGCAAGGATAAGCTGTTCATCGCCGTCCTGCAGGAGGCCTATATCGACATCCGCACGGCGGAGCGGAACCTGCACCTGGAGGACATGGAGCCGGAAGAGGCGATGGACCGGCTGGTCGACTTCACCTGGAACTATTACCTGGACAACCCCGAATTCCTGAACCTGGTGAACAGCGCGAATTTGCACAAGGCCCGCCACGTAAAGGCGTCGGACCCGATCCGGCAGGCGTTTCCGCCGTTCATCGAGATGGTGCAGTCGATCATCGATCGCGGCGTGGCCAAGGGCGTGTTCCGCCCCGGCGTCGATGCGGTGCAGCTCAACATCACCATCGCTGCCATTGGCTATTACTACTTCAACAACCAGTACACGGGATCGGTGATCTACGACCGCGACCTGATGGCCCCGGAACGGCTGGCCGAGCGCCGGGCCTTCAACCTGGATACGATACGCAGGCTGCTGCGCGCGGACCCGAACTAACCACCAAATCAACCCGATCTTCAGCAATCGCCGCCATCGTTAGCTCCTGTCTTGTTGGGCCGCGCTCGCATCGACAGCGCGCACCAGACCGGAGCTTCCGTTGGCCGCCACCTCGGACCATCACGAGAGTCGTGCGCGCACACCCGCGTGGGCACGGCCGACCAGCGGCGCCGGTACGTCGTGGCAGCAGCATGCGGCCCACATAGCCTGGATCGTGGTGGCGGGTCTGGCGGCCCACCTGCTGGCCGGCCACATCCCCTATCCCTTTGGCGACGACTATGCCTATGCGCCGCTGGCGATCCTGGCCGGCGACGGGCAAGCCTTTCCGCGCGACGACCAGTTGCGCATGTTCGCCAACCACGCCCGGATTTACACACTGGTGCTGGAGGCCGCGCGCGCCACGGTCGGTACCGCTGTCGGGCTGACCGCCGCGGTACTGGTGCTGTGCGTGGCGGCGATCGCCGCCGTGGCGCGTATCGTCGGCAGTGTCGCGCCCGACGGGCCGCAAGTGCGGATGGCGGCCCTGCCGATCTGCCTCGGGCTGGCCATCTGCGTGGTCGAGCCGGGCATCGGGCGCGGCTTCTTCGGCGGATATGTCAGCCCGTTCTTCCACCACCAGTTCGTGGCCCTTGTGGCGGCCGCCTTCGCGCTCGGCGCGGTGCTGCGCGGCGAGGGGCTGATCGCCGGCATCTGCCTGGGCGTCGTGGCGTGGGCGCAACCGGCGGTGGCGGCCCACGCATCCCTTGCCCTCGGCCTCGGGTTCCTCGCCCACGGCCGCGCCGGCCTGCGCCCATTGGCGCTTGCCGCGATATCCGCGCTTGTCGTTGCGGCACCTGTCGTCCTCGACGGCATTGAGGCCATGGGTGCTGCGGCATCGACCTTGCCCGGCCTCACCAATGGCGCGGCGTTCGACCTGCTCGACGACGCCTACCGGTTCCGCATGCCGCACCACTATACCCTGCCTAACAACGACCTGGTGCTGGCGGCCCTCTACCTGGTGCTTGGCGGCGTCGGGGCCATGGCCCTCAAGCGGCGCGAACCGTCGCGCGGCCGCGCCGCCCTGGGTGTCGTGGCCGCGTTCGGCGCACTCTGGCTGGTGACGGCTGTCTCCTATGTCTGGGGGCTCGCCGAGTGGCTGCCGCTGTTCGTGCTCGATGCCACCCGCACCAGCCCACTCTGGTTCGTGTTCGCCGCCGCCATCGCCGCGCCGTCCGTTGTCGCGGCAGTCCGGTCCTGGCGCGCCGATGCTGCCTTCGTTTCGAACCCTTGGACGCTCGCGGCAATCGCCGCGGCCGTCGCAATCCTCGCACTTAACGGCACCTGGCTCGGTGCGGTCGTCTGCGCCGTCGGGCTGGCGATTGCCTGGCCCGGCAAGGCATGGCGGCATCTGGCGCTGCTGGCCGCCTTGGTCTCGCTAGTGTTCGTCGGCATGACCCTCGCATTCCGTCCGGTAACCGCGCCGCGCGATGCTGCCGAGGTTGCCGGCTTCGACTGGATCAGGACGAACACGCCCGCGGATGCGCTGTTCGTCATTCCGGTCGGCATGCTGGAGTTCCGCCTGCTCGCCCGCCGCAGCGCCTATGTCGAGTTCAAGCTGTTCTCGGTCGCCCAGCCCGATCAGGCCGCCCTCACCATGGCCCGCATGCTCGAGGTCGCGATGCCTGATGCCGCCGCGCGGGCCGAGGCGGGGTGGCAGGCGATGGAAAGCTGGGAGGCGTCGCAGCACGCCGCCGCCGATTGCGCCGGCATCGACCGGCTGCTCGGCCAGACGGGCGCCGACTACATGCTGTTGCGCACCGAGGTGCTGGCCGCTGCCCACGGTGCCGTGCCGGACTGCGGCGATGCCGGTCCCCGGGTCCAATTCCAGAACGACGCCTTCACCATCTACGGCATGGATACAGCCGCTAGCCCTTGACGCCTTCCCCCGGCTGGACTTGCCGCCGACGCCGTGCGATGCGTGGCCACGATGGCCAACACCATATCAGTCGCGCTGTTGCAGCATCCGGCCGACGCGGACGCGGATGCGCTGGTGGCCGAGGCGGCGGCGCGTGGCGCCGACGTGGCCGTGTTTCCGGAGATGTGGTCGAACGGCTATGTCGGTTTCGCGCGCGGCGATGCGGCCGGCGAGGCCGCCTGGCGGGCCGGCGCGGCGCCGCGCGACGGCGACTGGGTGCAACGCTTCGCTGGCTTGGCGCGCCGCCATCGCATCCACGTGGTGGCGACCTATCTGGAAGCGGATACCGAGGGCGGCAACCCCTTTAACGCCGCGACCCTGTTCGATCCGTCGGGCACGGCGGTGCTGCATCACCGCAAGGTCCACATCTGCGACTTCGAGACGCCGGAAGTGGCGTGCGCGCGCGGCGGCGGCTTTGCGGTTGCGTCCATCGATACTGCCGCCGGGCCGGTCACGGTCGGCATCATGATCTGCATGGACCGGGAATATGCCGACTCCGCCGAGACCCTTTCCAACGCCGGCGCCGAGGTGACGCTGGTGCCGAATGCGTGCTGGTTGGGCCGCGATCCGGTGGTCGGCGATGTCCGCATCGCTTCTGCGCGTGGCCGGGCGTTCGAGACCTGCATGGGAATTGCGGTCGCCAACTATCCGGCGGTCGATCCGGCGCCGCGGTTCGACGGTCATTCCTTCGCGGTCGATGGCCGTGGGCGGCTGCTGACCGTCGCCGACGACAAGCCGCAGATCGCGATGGCGACGTTCGACCTCGACGATATCCGCACCGTCCGCCGCGAGGACCATTTCCGCTGGCAGCGCTGACTGGCCCTACGCTGCCTCCGCACCCCCGCGCAGGGGCAGGGTGACCTCGACCACGTCCTGTTCCGACAGCCGGTGGCTTTCGAAGCCCATCTCCGTCGCCAGTTTCAGCATGCCGGTATTGCCGCCCATCACCTGGCCGATCATCCGGTCGGTGCCGCGCTGCCGGCAATAGCGGATCATCTTGTCCAGCAGCGCGCGGCCCAGGCCCTGCCGCTTCAGGTCCGAGCGCACGATGATCGCGAACTCGGCGCGCTCGTTGTTGGGGTCGGTCACCGTGCGCACCACACCCAGGGTCTCCGGCTTGCCGTGCTCGTCCTCGGCGCTGGCAATGAACGCCATTTCGCGGTCGTAGTCGATCTGGGTCAGCCGGGCCATCTGGGTGTGCGGCAGCGCGCGGACCTGACCGAAGAAACGGAAGCGAATGTCGTCGGGCTGCAGCATGGCGAAGAACGCATTGTGCTCGGGCTCGTCCTCGGGCCGGATCGGTCGGATCAGCACCGTGCGGCCCGAGCGCAGGTGCGCGGTCTCCTCCAGCGCCTCTGGATACGGGCGGATCGCGAGCTGGCTGCCGCCGCGCGCGGTCGACTGCGCGACCCGGATGCGTGCGTCCAGCGCCAGCACGCCATTCTCGTCGACCAGCAGTGGGTTGATGTCGACCTCGCGCACCTGGGGCACGTCGACGATGAGCTGGGAGAGCTGGATCAGCGCCATGCAGAGCTTGTCCATGTCGACCGGCGGCCGGTTGCGGTAGCCGGCGAGCAGGCGTGAAATGCGGGTCTGCGCGACCAGGTCGCGGGCCAGCGCCATGTTTAACGGCGGCAGGGCGACCGCGCTGTCGTCGATCACTTCCACCGCCGTGCCGCCATGGCCGAACACGATCACCGGCCCGAAGACCGGGTCGTCGGTCACGCCCATGAACACCTCGTGCGCGCCCGGCCGCTCGATCATCCGCTGTACCGAGAAGCCCTGCACGTGCGCTTCCGGCCGGCGCTCGCGCACGTTGTCCAGCATCTTCGTCGCCGCGGCCTCGACGGCCTGGGCGTTCTCCAGGTAGAGCGCGACGCCGCCGACGTCGGACTTGTGGCTGATGTCCTCCGACAGCACCTTCAGCGCCGCCGGAAAGCCCATGGCGGCGGCCTGGGTCGCCGCTTCCGCCGCGGTGCGGACGATGTGGGTCTCCACGGTCGGAATGCCGAAGGCGGCCAGCACGGCCTTCGACTCCGGCTCGCTCAGCATCCGGCTGCCGTTGGCCAGCCTGGCCTCCACCACCAGCCGCGCGGTGTCGACGGTGCGGACGATGC
This sequence comes from Alphaproteobacteria bacterium, assembly GCA_965227515.1. Classification (GTDB taxonomy): domain Bacteria; phylum Pseudomonadota; class Alphaproteobacteria; order CALKHQ01; family CALKHQ01; genus CBDDFZ01. The sequence goes on along the minus strand of CBDDFZ010000001.1, from coordinate 14,199 downwards.
CATGCGGCACCGAGGGCGGGGTCTCGGTCAGCATATCCTGGCTGCGGCGATAGTTGACCATGTGCATGAAGGCCTGCACCGCCCGCCGTGGCGAGTTGTACGTGGGGATGCCGTGGGTGTTGAACAGGGCGCGGGCCGGGGCCACCGCCTGGCCGCCGACCCAGCTCGTCAGCACAGTGGGCTTGGTCTCGCGGGCGACGTCGGCGACGGCCTGGGCGGCCTCCACGCTGTCGGCGGTGGCGGTCGGCGCGTGCATCACCAGCATGGCGTCGCATTCCTTGGCCTCGGCCAGGATGCGGGTGGCCGCCGCATAGCGGCTGCCGGGCGCATCGCCGATGATGTCGACCGGATTGGCATGGGACCATGTCGATGGCAGCACCGCATCCAGCCGGTCGACGGTCTCGTCGCTGAGCTTCGCCGGCACGCCGCCGCTGGTGACCAGCGAGTCCATGGCCATCACGCCGATGCCGCCGCCATTGGTCAGGATCGCCAGCCGCTCACCGCTGCGCACCCGGGCGCGCGCCAGGGTCTCCACCGCCGCGAACAGCTCGTCGATGTCCTCCACCCGCAGCATGCCGGCGCGGCGGAATGCGGCGTCATAGACCCGATCGCTGCCGGCGAGCGCACCGGTGTGGGTGGCGGCGGCGCGCGCGCCCTCGGCCGCCACGCCCGATTTCACCACCAGCACCGGCTTGTTGCGGGCCGCCGCGCGGCACGCCGACATGAACTTGCGGCCGTGGGTGACCGCCTCGACATAGAGCAGGATGGCGCTGGTGTAGGGATCGCTGGCGAGATAGTCGACGATGTCGCCGAAGTCGACGTCGTCCGCGTTGCCCAGCGAGATCAGGTGCGAGAACCCGACCCCGTTCAAGTGCGCCCAGTCCAGCACCGCGGTGCAAAGCGCGCCGGACTGCGAGACGAAGGCGATGTTGCCTTCTTCGGCGGGCAGGTGGGCGAAGCTTGCGTTCATGCCGGCGCGGGGCACCAGCGCGCCCAGGCAATTCGGCCCCAGGATGCGCAGCAGGTGCGGCTGGGCGGCCTTCAGCATGTCGGTCAGCGCCGTGCCGGTCTCGGTCTCCACCGCCTCCAGCCCGGCGGTCAGCACGATGGCAGCACGGGTGCCGCGCGCGCCGAGCTCCGCGATCACGTTCGGGATCGGTTCCGGCGGGATGCAGACCACCGCCATGTCGGGCGCCTTGGGCAGGCTGGCGACATCGGGATAGGCGAGCACGCCGGCAACCGCCTCGTACTTCGGGTTGACCGGGAACACCGGTCCTTCGAACCCGGCGGACAGCATGTTGCGCATCACGATGTTGCCGACCGCGCCGTGCCGGGTGGTTGCACCAACCACGGCGATCGAACGCGGATGCAGCAGTTTGTCGAGGTTGCGTGTCGTCATCGCGTGCGTTCCCGGGCGTTCCTGTCAGGGTAGCGTATGGGGCATCCTATACCCAAGATTGGGCAGAACTTTGTGCATTGCAACAATCATGCTGCATTGCACAAACCTACCGGCTAACGGTTACCGGGTCATGACGCCGCAGGCGTGCTGTACCAGTTGGCCAATCCGCGCTTGCATTTCCCGCCAGAAATGATCCAATGGTCAGGATCGGACCATAATTGGTCCAAAATTGGTACATTGCGGTCCGACTGCCGCACAGGAAACCGGCCATGGCGTTCGCGCTGCTGAAATACGGGCTGAAGCCCGGCCATCGCGAGAAGCGGCATTTCCCGAAGGCGCGCGACCTGAAGGCATCGTACGACGTCGTCATCATCGGCGGCGGCGGCCACGGGCTGGCGGCCGCCTATTACTTGGCGCGCGACTGGGGCATCACCAATGTCGCGATCCTGGACAAGGGCTACCTCGCCGGCGGCAACACCGCGCGCAATACCGCGATCATCAGGTCGAACTACCTGACGCCGGAGGGCGTGCGCTTCTACGACGAGTCGGTCAGGCTCTATCGCGATCTCGCCGACGAGGTCGACTACAATTTGATGTATTCCGAGCGCGGCCACTTCACCCTCGCCCACACCGACGCGGCGCTGCGCACCATGCGCTGGCGCGCCGAGGTCAACAAGCACATGGGGGTGAACTCCGAGCTTGTGCTGGCCGACGACGTGGCGCGGCTGGTGCCGCAACTGAATATGTCGCGCGATGTGCGCTACCCGATCCTGGGTGCGCTGTATCATCCGCCGGGTGCCATCGCCCGCCATGACGCGGTAGCCTGGGGCTATGCGCGCGGGGCCGCCGACCGGGGCGCGGAGATCCACCAGCTCACCGAGGTCACCGGGATAGAGGCGACGGCCGGCGGCGTGAAGGTGGAGACCACGCGCGGCACGGTGCACGCGGGCAAAGTGCTGCAGGCGACCGCGGGCATGAGCTCGGTGGTCGCCGCGATGGCCGGTTTCAAGCTGCCGATCCGCACCATCCCGTTGCAGGCCTGCGTGTCGCTGCCGATGAAGCCATTCCTCGACGCGATCATCGTGTCGGGCAGCCTCCACGTCTACGTCTCGCAAAGCTCGCGCGGCGAGCTGGTGATGGGCGGGTCGACCGACCCCTACGCCTTGTACTCGACGCGCTCGACCCTGGACTTCAAGGAAGGGCTGATGGCCCACATCCTGGAGCTGTTCCCCTACCTCGCCGACGTGCGGGTGGTGCGGCAGTGGGCCGGCATGGCCGACATGACGCCCGACTTCAGCCCGATCATGGGCGTGACCCCGGTGCCGAACTACTACGTCGACAGTGGCTGGGGCACCTGGGGCTTCAAGGCGACGCCGGTCAGCGGCAAGCGGATGGCGGAGACGGTGGCGACCGGCAAGGTGCCCGACATCCTGCACCCGTTCCGGCTGGACCGATTCAACGAGTTCGATCTGGTCGGCGAAAAGGGCGCCGCCTCGGTGGGGCATTAGGGGCGGGGCATTGACGACATGAAACTGATCGACTGCCCGCTGAACGGCCCGCGCAACGCCCAGGAGTTCATCAACGCCGGCGAGGTGCAGGCGATGCCCGATCCGAACCGGTGCAGCGACGCCGAATGGGTCGACTACGTGTTCCTGGAGAACAACACCGCCGGCGTGGTCCGCGAATGGTGGTGCCACGTGCCGACCGCCTACTGGTTCATCGGCGAGCGCGACACCCGCACCGACACCATGCTGCGCACCTATCCGGCCAGCGAGGTGTTCAAGGATCGGGTCGAGTTTCAGGCTCCTGAAGAGGGCGGCGCATGACCATGATGCCGGCAAATCTGGCCGCGCGGCTGGCGGCGCCCGACGGCCTGCTGATCGACCGCGACCGCCCGCTGACCTTCACGTTCGAGGGCCAGCCGATCCACGGTTTCGAGGGCGACAGCATCGCGTCGGCCCTGTGGGCAAACGGCGTGAAGGTGATGTCGCGCTCGTTCAAGTACCACCGGCCGCGCGGGCCGCTGACCATGGCTGGCCAGGACGCCAACACGCTGGTCCAGCTTCCCGGCGCGCCCAACGTGCTGGCCGACCGCACGGCCGCCCGCGAGGGGCTGGAGGTGCGCGGCCAGAACTACAAGGGCAGCCTGACGAACGACCGCTGGATGATGCTGGACCGGCTGGGCCGCTTCCTGCCGGTGGGCTTCTACTACAAGACGTTCTTCCGCAACGGGTCGTGGAAGCGCTGGGAGCCGACCATCCGCGCGATGGCGGGCCTCGGCACCGTCGACCAGGGCCACGGCCACGGCTATTTCGACAAGCAGTATCTGTTCGAGGACGTGGTCGTCGTCGGCGCCGGTGCGGCCGGCATGGCCGCGGCGCTGGAAGCGGCCGACGCGGGCGCCGAGGTGCTGCTGGTCGACGAGAACCCGGTGCTGGGCGGCGCGCTGACCTACGCCCGCTTCGATGGCGAAGGCGCCATGGCCGGGACGACACTTGCCGACATGGCCGCCAAGGTGGAGGCGCACGCCGGCATCCGGGTGATGACCGGTGCGACCGCGCAAGGGCTGTTCGCGGACAACTGGCTGCCGGTGATTCAGGGCAACCGCATGTTCAAGGTGCGCGCCCGCGCCGTGGTGGTCGCCACCGGCTCCATGGAGCAGCCGCCGGTGTTCCGCCACAACGACCTTCCGGGCGTGATGTTGGCCAGTGCGGCCCAGCGGATGATCCGCCACTACGGCATCCGGCCCGGCGCGCGCGCGGCGGTGGTTGCCGCCAACTCGGACGGGTACGCGGCGGCACTCGATCTCGCCGGGGCGGGCACCGAAATTGCCGCCATCGTCGACCTGCGCCCCAACCCGGTGGAGGACGAGGTCACCGCTGCCGCGGTCTCCGCCGGTATCAAGGTGATCGCGGGGTACGCGCCGTGGCAGTCGCGGCCCGGCCGTGGCCTGCGCTCGGTCGTCGGGCTGGAGATCGGCCGGATCGCGCGCGAGGGCGTGGTCGAGGCCGAGGGCAACACCCTGCGCTGCGACCTGATCTGCATGGCGACCGGTTACACGCCGGCGGCGCAACTGCTGTATCACGCCGGCGCCACCCTGGAGTACGACGACGCCACCGCGATGATGGCGGTGCGCGCGTTGCCGGACCATGTGTTCGCCTGCGGCTCGGTCAACGGCATGTTCGACCTGCATGCGGTGGTGCAGGACGGCCGGCGGGCCGGCCATGCCGCCGCCGCCGATATCGGGCTGGACGTCGGCGCGGCGCCCGATCCGGCCAACCGCACCGGCGCGGAGCACCAGACCCATCCCTGGCCGATCTTCGCCAACCCCGGCGGCAAGGACTTCGTCGACTTCGACGAGGACTTGCAGGTCAAAGACATCAAGAACGCGATGGCCGACGGCTACGATCACATCGAGCTGGTCAAGCGCTACTCTACCGTCGGCATGGGGCCGAGCCAGGGCCGCCACTCCGCCGTCACCACCATGCGGCTGGTGGCGCGCCAGTGGGGCGTGCCGTGCGCGGCCGTCGGCACGACGACGACCCGCCCGCCCTATCAGCCGGAGACCTTCGGGCACCTCGCCGGCCGCAGCTTCGAGCCGGTGCGCCACACCGCCATGCACGAGCGCCATATCGAGGCCGGCGCGGAAATGATGCCGGCGGGCCTGTGGATGCGCCCAGCGGTCTACAGCGCTGGCGGCGACCGCACCGCCGCCATCGCCGCCGAGGCCAAGCACGTGCGCGAGGCGGTCGGCCTGATCGACGTCTCGACGCTGGGCGGGTTGGAGGTGCGCGGGCCGGATGCGGCGGAGTTCATGAACCGCATCTACACGTTCGCCTATTTGAAGCAGCCGGTGGGCCGCTCGCGCTACGTGCTGATGACCGATATGTCCGGCGTGATCGTCGACGACGGCGTCGCCTGCCGCTTCTCAGACCGGCATTTCTACGTCACCGCCACCACGTCCGGCGTGGCCGCGGTCTACCAGCACATGCTGCTGATGAACGCGCAGTGGCGGCTGGACGTCGACGTCACCAACGTCACCGCGTCGTGGTGCGGGGTCAACATTGCGGGTCCCCTGTCGCGCCAGGTGCTGGAGCGGGTGTGCGAGGACGTCGACCTGTCGGCCGAGGACTTCCCCTATATGGGCGTGCGCACCGGCACCGTCGCCGGGCTGCCATGCCGGCTGCTGCGCGTCGGGTTCGTCGGCGAGCTCGGTTACGAGATCCATGCGCCGGCGTCGTGCGGCGAAGCGTTGTGGGACGCGCTGATCGAGGCCGGCGCGCCGGAGGGCATTCGCCCGTTCGGCGTCGAGGCCCAGCGCATGCTCAGGCTGGAGAAGGGCCACATCATCATCGGCCAGGACACCGACGGGCTGACCAACCCGCACGAGGCGGCGATGGCCTGGGCGATCAGCCGCAAGAAGCCGTTCTTCGTCGGCGGCCGGTCGATCGAGATGCAGACCCGCAATGGCGTGCAGCGCTCGCTGGTCGGTTTCCGGCTGGTCGACGACAACGACCCGGTGCCGGCGGAATGCCACCTGGTGGTGCGCGGCTCGGAAGTCACCGGGAGGGTCACCTCGGCGGTGGCGTCGCCCAATGTCGGCCACACGGTGGGTCTGGCCTATGTCGCGCCGGACCAGGCCGAGGAGGGATCGCGCTTCACCATCCGCGTGGACGGCGGCCGGCTGATCGAGGCGGAGGTTGTGCCGCTGCCGTTCTACGACCCCGACAACAAGCGCCAGGAGTTGTAGGGGTGGCTATCGCACAACAAACACAATTGTCGTCCTCGCCCTTGTGGCGAGGACCCATTGGTGTCCATGGCGCCAGGAATTCATCGTACTTGCTCACCGCTTGTGGCGGGCGCTTTGCTGCATCCGTGACAGATACATCTTGGGCCGCCAATCCAGCTTTGCTCAGTCATGGGTCCTCGCCACAAGGGCGAGGACGACGAACTAGATTGGTTGACGCATGACCCTCCACCCCACCGATTTCGCGCGGCGCAGTTTCGTGTGGCGCGACCTGGAAGCCCACGGTGCGGCCTTCGCCGAGCTGAACGGTGCGGCCATCGCCACCGGCTTCGGCGACGCCGCGACGGAGGTGGAGACCGCGCGCCGCATGGGCCTTGCCGATCTCTCGCCGCTGCCGCGCACCGGCTACAAGGGCCGTGGCGCGCTCGACTGGCTCCGCAGCCGCAAGATCAACGTGCCGGACGACAACAACCGCGCCGTCGCCCAGAAGGACGGCAGCCTGGTCGCGCGCCTCGCGCCGTCCGAAGCGCTGGTCCTTGGGCCGCTGTCGGCCAAGAAAGGCACCGTCGAGAAGCTGGACGACGCCTGGCCGGGGCCGGACGACGACGCCCGCGCCTATCGCGTGCCGCGCGCCGACACCAATTGCTGGTTCTGCCTCACCGGCGACCGCGCCGCGGAGATGTTCGCCAAGATCTGCGGCGTCGACCTGCGCGCCAAGGCGTTCGCCGACGGCGCCATCGCCCAGACCCAGATTGCCCGCCTCGCCGGCATCGTGATCCGCGCGGATCTGGCGGAGACGCCGGCCTTCCACATGGTCACCGACAGCGCATCGGCGCGCTATGTCTGGTCGGTGCTGCTCGACGCGATGGCGGAGTTCGACGGCGGACCGGTCGGCATCGAGGCGTTGCGGTCGCTCGTCGACGCGCGCTGACACCGCGCCGATATTCCGGAACCAGAAAACGGGGGAAACGCCATGGCGAAGAGCGACATCGAAATCGCACGTGCGGCCGAGATGAAGCCAATCCAGGATATCGGCGCCAGGCTGGGCCTGGAGGCCGAGCACCTGGAACCCTATGGCCACCACAAGGCGAAGGTGGCGCTGGATGCCCTGGGCGACCGCGCGAATGGGCCGGACGGCAAGCTGATCCTGGTCACCGCCGTCACCCCGACGCCGGCCGGCGAGGGCAAGACCACCACCACCGTCGGCCTGGGCGATGCGCTGAACCGGATCGGCAAGAACGCGATGATCTGTCTGCGCGAGCCCTCGCTCGGACCGTGCTTCGGCATGAAGGGCGGGGCGGCCGGCGGGGGCTATGCGCAAGTGGTGCCGATGGAGGACATCAACCTCCACTTCACCGGCGACTTCCATGCCATCGGGGCGGCCCACAACCTGCTGTCGGCGATGGTCGACAACCACGTCTACTGGGGCAACGACGCCGGGCTGGACACACGCCGCATCACCTGGCGCCGGGTGGTCGACATGAACGACCGCGCGCTGCGGCAGATCGTGTCGTCGCTGGGCGGCGTCGCCAACGGTTTCAGCCGCGAGGACGGCTACGACATCGTGGTCGCCTCGGAGGTGATGGCGATCCTGTGCCTGGCCCGCGACATGGCCGACCTGAAGAGCCGGCTGGGCGACATCATCGTCGGCCACACTCGCGACCGCGAACCGGTGCGCGCCCGCGACGTGAAGGCGGACGGCGCCATGGCGGTGCTGCTGAAGGATGCGCTGAAGCCCAACCTGGTGCAGACGCTGGAGCACAATCCGGCCTTCGTGCATGGCGGGCCGTTCGCCAACATCGCCCATGGCTGCAACACCGTGCTGGCCACCCGCACCGCGCTGAAGCTGGCCGACTATGTGGTGACCGAGGCCGGGTTCGGCGCCGACCTGGGTGCCGAGAAGTTCTTCGACATCAAGTGCCGCAAGGCCGGGCTGAAGCCGGATGCGGCGGTCATCGTCGCCACCGTGCGGGCGCTGAAGATGCACGGCGGTGTCGCGCGTGCCGACCTGGGCGAGGAGAACGCGGCCGCCGTCGCCAAGGGGGCCGCGAACCTGGCCCGCCATATCGAGAACGTGTCCGCCTTCGGGGTGCCGCCGGTGGTCGCCATCAACCAGTTCCATACCGACACCGACGCCGAGATCGCCGAGGTGCGCAAGGCGGCGGAGGCTGCCGGCGTCAACGCCCACCTGTGCTCGCACTGGGCGAACGGCGGCGCCGGCGCGGAGAGCCTGGCCCAGGAAGTGGTCGAGATCGCCGACAGCGGCATGGCATCGTTCCAGACCCTTTATCCCGACGACATGGGGCTGTGGGACAAGGTCAAGACCGTGGCCACCCGCATCTACCGCGCCGACGACATCATCGCCGACAAGAAGGTGCGCCAGCAGTTCGCCGACCTGGAGAAGTCAGGCTTCGGCGATTTCCCGATCTGCGTCGCCAAGACCCAGTACTCGTTCTCCACCGACCCGGAGCTGAAAGGCGCGCCCACCGGCCATGTGGTGCCGATCCGCGAGGTGCGGGTGGCGGCCGGCGCGCGCTTCCTGGTGGTGATCTGCGGCGAGATCATGACCATGCCCGGCCTGCCGAGGGTGCCAGCCGCCAATGCCATCGACCTGGACGACGACGGCAACATCGTCGGGCTGTTCTAGATCGGACCAAGCCTAGTCGCTGGTGTCGTCATCCTTGTCGAGGTCTTCGTCGACGCAGTTGTTGTCGTCGTCGCAATTGCTGGTGATGGTGCCGGCAGGGCACGTGCCGGGCAGAGTCAGGGGCTCGCAATTGTCGTTAGCGTCGCAGCAGATGACGCTGCCTTTCAGGCCGTCGAGGCCCAACACCATTTCCACCGCATGCAGCGACGGCAGCGTCGGCGGATCGATCGGCACAGGGTCCAGCGGGATGAGGATGATCTCATTGCCCCGATAGTTGCCCAGGCGCGGCGGCAGCGAGTCGGGTGAAATCTCGAAATCCGGCGCAACGGTCCTGGGTGGGGTGACGTGCGTCTGACTGGGATCGGCGATCGCGTGGCCGGTTACGAGCCAGGAACAGGCGGTTGCTGCGATGAAGGCGGTGAGTGCGTGACGCATTGTTCGGGCCTCCTCAGTGATTGTGGCGGCTCTTGGACCGCCTGATCACTGTGTCGCCACAAATCGGCCTGCGGTTCACTGATTGTGGATGTCAGAGCGTTGCGCCGGGTCCGATGGCAAGCGCATCCGTTAGCGCCGCGACGCCGGATCGGCGGGAGGGCAGGTCTTCTACGCCACCACCATGTGGCTGTGCTGGAATCCGTCGAGCCGGTAGCTGCGGCCCTCCACCGGCAGGTGGGTCAGCCGGTCGAACGTGATCACGTCGGCGAAGGCACCGGCGACCAGATAGGTCTGGCCGTCCGGGTGCAGCGCCAGCCCGCACGGATAGGCCAGGCCCCAGGTGCGGGTGTCCACGACGCCGGCGATGTCGCCGCTGGTGGCATCGACCACCACCACCGTATGCGCGCTGGGGTGGGTGGCCATGAACTGGTGGCCCAACGGGTCGTAGGCGATGGACAGCCCCTGGCGCATCGCCATCGGGTCGGCGGCGATGACCTCGCGCGCGCGATCGCCGGACCGCACCAGCATGTGCGCCGACAACATCTCCCGGTCGCCGTTGAAGAGCGTGCGGTCGCGCGCGGCGAGCCCGGCATAGGTGGCCGGCGACCCGCCTGGCGCGCCGGTGCGCACCTGGATCGCGGCAATCGCGCCATCGTCGGCGATTGCCAGGTGGCGCAGCTCGGTCTCGCCCGGCGTGCCGGCGATGGTGTCGACCAGCCGGCCGCTCGCGACCTCGATGATGGTGGCGCGCGGTGCGACGATGCGGGCGGTCTCCGGGTCGCTGGTCCACGATGCCGGCTGGGTGCTGCCGTAGTTGGCGACCAGCACGTGGCGGCCGTTGTCGAACACCTGCATGTCGTGCGGGGCGACGCCGTGGCTGGAGAAGCTGTCGATCTCGCGCAGCGTTTCGGTATCGCGAATGACGATGCGGCCGAAATGACGCTCCGCCGCGCCCAGATAGGGACCATAGGGCGCGCGCTCGGCGGCCAGGAAGGCCGCGCCGTCGGGCAGGAACTTGGCATGGCCGCCGCCGACCCGTGCATCGGCGAACGGTGCGGTGGCCGCGATGACGTCGAGCGTGGCGGGATCGAAACTGATCGTATGGGTGGCGCTCTGGCAGTGGAATATGCCGGTGCGCCCGTCCGGCGAGATGGAGATGCCATGTCCGCCGACGGGCATCAGCGCCGTGCGGGCCGTGGCGTCGTCCAGCGCCAGCCGGGTCAGCAGGACGGCGGGGCCGTCATAACCCGCCGGCAGGTTGCGCGACACGTCCGGGTGGTTGCGTAACGGCACGCCATCGAATAGCGCGTCGTCGATGCGATAGGACGGGATGAAGGCGGCCGGTCCGGGCGATGGCGCGCCGATCCCGGGGTCCGGCGTCGTGGGGCGCCGGGCCAGCGGGATCGTGCAGCCCGCCATCCCGGCCCCTAGTGCGCCGGCCCCAAGTGCGCCGGCGCCTGTCGCGCTCAGGAACTGGCGCCTGTCCATCGGTTCGCCTTAGTGGTTGTGGCCGCCGGCATCGCCGCTATTGCTGACGCCGCCTTCGTTGCTGCCGCCACTGACACCAGGCCCGGAGGACCGGCCGGAGGCGGCCCATGTTGCGTGACAATCCTCGTCGGTGCCTATCCCAGTGCACGCAACAAATTCGCCATTCTTGTCACGAACGTAAGTCTTCCATTCACCAATCACAGAATTGCATTCGCTGAAGCAAATATCCCTGATCGTCAGCTGATCGCCGTTTACGAATGCGGTCCGCGATTCGACCCTTTCGACCGCACCCGTAAAGACCCGTGCGGCACTTTGTATGGTCTCCTGCCCCTCTCCCGTTGGACATTTTGCTGCCGAAATCGCAAGACCACTCATGACTACGCACACCGCAATTCCTGTTTTCATACTATAGTCCCCCAATCACACCGATTACTGCCTAAGCACAGTGATCTGGAGTTTCATCGTCGATGAAATTGGGGGGGTGTCAATCGCTTGAGAAGGTACATTTGTACCCTAGGTTCGGGCCGCATTTGTTAGGCGAGCAATCAATGATTGTGGCCGCCGGCATCGCCGCTATTGCTGACGCCGCCCTCGTTGCTGCCTGAGCCTGGGGTGTCGAGCGTTCGCGCATACATCTCGTAGCAGGCCTCGCGCCCGGCGGCGGCGCTAGCTGCCTTTGCCTCTTCCGTGGAATCGAGGCCAACGTCCACCGAGGCGCATTGCTGGTAGAGCCCGCCCGCGGTCTTGACGTACCAGGTTTCGACGTACGCACCTGGATTGTGCTGATTTCCGAGCTCAGTCCGGATTTCGAACGTCTCGCCATTGTGGGTGATCGTTGACGCTGGCAATTGGGATCGCGTGATCTGGGCGCAACCCGCCAGCAAGCTCGCGGTGACAATAATGGTGCACGCTGCATGCGCGGTCTTCATAGGTGGTCCCCCGTCTTCCAGCCGTGTCTCGCCGCGTGACTCCCAAGCGGCAATCTCTATTGGCTGATGATCAACGGGATTGAAGGACGGTCAATTGGGCGGCATGGTACAAATGTACTGTGCGCGTCCACGCAGTGCGTGATTGTTCCAAGGTGGGTCGCGTTGTCTGTTGTAGGGATATTTCCGTTTGTCTGACGCATACAGGTCTGGTGGCCCCAACTCGGCGGGATTGATTGGGGCATATCAAGCCATGATGGAGGCTTCCGCCGGACAGTCGTCGTTCCGCGAGGCTACGGAGGCCCTGAACGATGCCTTCGGCGGCGCCGGATCCGTCATCTTCGAGCTGAACCGGCGGACGGGAGAAATTCGCAACTGGACCAGCCGGTCGCTCCGCGCGGGTGGAGATGGCTACAGCGACCATCTCAACGCCATCAATCCGCGCATGCGGTTCTCGCTGGCCCATGCGCCGGGACACGTCGCCTACGAAGCTCGTTTCATCGACCGCGGCGCCATCGGGCGGCACGAGTTCTACGATTGGCTCTACCGCAGCGATGGCCTGCGTTACTTCCTCGGCTCACGGCTCTACGATGACGGGGACGTTTCCGTCATGCACTCGATCGAATTTACGGACAGGTACGGCCATCCGGAACGTCCGGTGATCGAGGCGTTTGCGCGGTCGTCCCGTGCCCTGGGCAACGCCTGGCGAGCGGCGCGTGCGACATCGCGAGCCGAAGGCAGGACTGTTCCGTCATCGTGGACGCCGGATCACCTGCCGTGGGCGATCTTCGCACTCGCGACGTCCGGTCGCGTCGTGCAGTTGAACGGCAGAGCGGAAGCGTTGCTTGCCGACGGCGATGCATTGAGGCTGGCCGATGGCACGATCGAAGCCGTCGACCGTGCCGCCGACGAGGACCTGCGCGACGCGGTCCGCCGGGCGGTCGGCGGTGTCAACGGGTCGGCGCTGCTGCATCGCGGCCCGGAGTCTCATCCACTCGTGGTCCAGGCGATCCCGGTCAACCCCATGGCATTGGCGGCGCCAATGGGCGTGGCGGTGGTGCTGTATGTTCGCGACCCGGCGCAGCACGCCCGCGGCGGCGCGCAGGTCCTGGCGGAGCTGTGGAAATTCACGCCGGCCGAAAGCCAGTTGCTGGAGCGCATCGGCGGCGGCAGCGATCTGGCAACCGCCGCCGCGACACTCGGCATTTCGCGCAACACCGCACGCAACCAATTGCAGTCCATGTTCGCCAAGACCGGTACCCGGCGGCAAACCGAACTGCTCGCCCTGACCGGCGGGTTGCTGGGCAACTGATATCGCGGCATCGCCATGGCCGTTGACCACCAGAAGCTAGCGGCCGCCTATGAGACGATGTTCGAGGTCGAGTTGGGCCAGGCTGCCGTCGAGGCGGGTCTGGTTGGCCTGTGTCAGGCCTTTGGCGCGGCCGGCAGCAGTACGTTCGAACTCAATCGCAAGACCGGCGCCTTATCCAATTGGCTGACACCTGAAATCCAGGACGGTCGGCAAGAGTATCTGGAGCATATTCACGCCATCGACCCGCGCGTGCGTTACAGCGCGCGGCATGCCGCCGGCCATATCGTCTACGACAGCCTGGTCGTCGACCTCGCCACCATCAATCGGCACGAGTTCTATGATTGGCTGCGTCGGTCGATGGGCCTGCGCTATTTCATTGGCTCGCGCGTCTACGACGAGGGCGAAACTTCCCTGCTTCACTCGCTTGAGTTCGACATCAGGCACGGCCATCCCGAGCCTGAGAAGATCGATCAGTTCCGACAGTCGTCCCGCGCCCTGGGCAATGCGTGGCGGGTGGCAAACCGCACGGACGTCAAGCTGCACGCGGACGGCCGCAACGGTTGGACGCCTGACCATTTGCCGTGGGCCATCCTTGCGCTCGACGATAGGGGGACCATCCTGCAACTCAACGCCCGTGCAGAGGCGCTGTTGGCCGCGGGCGGCCCGCTGACCATTCAGGACGGCACATTGCAAGGTGCCGACCGCTCGACGGCGGCGCGGCTGGCGGCCGCGATCGGTACCGCAATCGCCGGCGACAGCGCCGAGGTGCTGATTGCCGCCGGGCAAGCCAGCGCGCCGCTGATGGTCCAGGTCCTGCCGGTCAATCCAACGGCCAGAGCGGTGCCGATGCCAGTCGCGGCCTTGGTGTATGTATGGAATCCGGCGCAGCGGCGCGACGGCCGGCAGCGGGCGCTGGCTCGGCTGTGGGGATTCTCCGCCGCCGAGGTGCGGTTGCTGGAGGCGTTGAGCGCAGGCGTCGATCTTGCCATTGCCGCTGCCGAGCTCGGCATCAGCCGCAACACGGCACGCAACCGGCTTCAGGCGATGTTCGCGAAAACCGGCACCCGCCGCCAGACCGAGTTGATCGTGCGCACGATGGGTGTGCTGGGCGGATAGGCCCGCCCGGCAACCGGTTTACGGTACCAGGCGATAGCCGCCGGGCTCGGTGACCAGGATCTCCGCGTTCGACGGGTCGGCCTCGATCTTCTGGCGCAGCCGGTAGACGTGGGTCTCCAGCGTGTGGGT